>CAWFRU010000001.1:0-650940 GCA_963818385.1 uncultured Phycisphaerales bacterium
GTCGTGTCCCCTTCAAGTTCTATTTGCAGATCGTTTCTGGGCTTCAGCGCGTGGCGAGGCTTTCGATTGCAGCTTTCGCGGCCGTCTGGGCTTGCTGCCGCAATTCCGGGACGGCCGTCGATTCCCACAATGTCGATTTCCGAAGGGTTCCCGCCACAAGCAGCGTCCGCACGATATTCCCCTGGGCATCAATCGCGTGGCCGACCGAATCGGTCAGCAGCCCCAAATCGAATTCATCGTTGCAGACGGTGCCCCGCTCCAACAGCGGCCGCAAAAGTGGGTGGGTGGAATGGCGGTTATGCGCGCCGGGCCCGGTGCAGTTCACCACCCATGAAACGCGCAGATTGCGGACGGTGGAATTTCCGCGGCAGGCGACCGCGACGTTAACGCCTTCGCCATCGGCGCGAGCGGAAACGACCGATCCGGCCACGACTTCGAGCGTTCGCTTCTCTCGAAGCTTTTTGATGGTGTCCGCGACATCCGTCGCCATTCGATGGCGATGCACTTCCCAAAATGGCCGCACGTGTCGCAGAAATCGCGATCGCTGTGGCGAGGAGAGCCTGCCCCACAATTGCGAAATCGCCGGTCGAAGGCCATCAATCATTTGCCGCCAATCGGTTCCATTTTTCGCCGCAAGGGCGACATGCCGCCGCAGCGAGTCGACCAGTTCACGAATCGTCAGCGGCGCCGATGGATCAAGCCACGGGCGAGTCAACTCCGACAAATCCGCCGCCGCCCGAGGCTCGCGCGTATGCGGCAGCGGCATCAGTCCGCGTCGCGAGACAGTTATCAGCGGCGCGACGCGGTCGGCACGGCCCAGCGTCAATATCGCATCCACGGCCGTCAATCCGCTGCCCAGCAAGAGCACGGCCTCGTTGGGCCCGATCTGGCTAAGCACCAGCGCGGCCCACGGATCAGCCACAAACCGATTTCGCGGCCCGGTCCATCGCGAGCCAAATGGATCGTCGGGAGGGCGATGGCCAATCGTCAGAATCGCCAGGTTTGCGTCTATCGTTCTGCCCCCGGCCGTTTCAATGCGCCACGCGCCGCCGGTTTGGGGATTCAATTGAGTGGCGTCATCGCGAATGATTTCAACGCTCACCTGCTCGCCGGCCGATTGGGCCAGCTTCAGCAGGTTCTCGCGTACGTATTGTCCGAAGAATTTTCGGGAAACGAAATCGCCGGGCTTTACGGTTGGATCCTTCGAGCGCATGAACTGGAGGAAATCATCGGGGAGATCCGGCCAGGCGCTCATTCGTCCCGCCGGGACGTTGAGCAAGTGCCGCCCGTCGTTGGTTCGGTAGGCAACTCCCTCGCCAATCGCCGGCAGCCGATCGATCAGCACGATATGCATGGGCGATCGGGTTTCCTTCTGGAGCCGGAGAAGATTCGCGAGGCACATGGTTCCGGTGAATCCCCCGCCCACGATGGCCACTGTTTGCGCGTTCGCTGCCGCAGCTCGCACGAACACCTTCGCCGGCGGCTCGGAAGTGACGGCATATCGCCTCACCTCCGGCAGGGGGGGCGCATAGATGTGCACCGTCACCAGCGCCTGAGGCGAACTCGCGTCGTTGGCCAGCGAATGGATCACCACCCCGGGATCAACGGTGATTCCCCCCACCTGAAGCTGCGAATCACTGGTCCGCCGAACCTGCCCATCCGGGCCTTGCTGAAAAAGCTGCTCTGTCAGACACCCCTGAACGACCTTCAGCCCGCAAAGACATCCGGAATGATCGTGCGCCACGCTCCCCTGTGATGGCAGCCAAGTGAGCACGAGCAGCTCATAGTTGTCTCGTCGGGCGACGCATCGCCGGGCGTAGGAAGTGGTTCGCTGCTCAACAAACGGTGCAACGTCGTCGATCGTCAGGTTGGCTTCGGTCAGGAGGCGAGTGATGGTTGCCTTGTCGAGCTTACCCGGCCGCCGATCGAGTTCAGCAACAAGCCAGGGAAGGCCTTGTTTTTGGCATGAAACCAAGGTTGACACGCTAATTGATCGACCAACCTGCCGGGGTATATGACGCAAATCATCATACGCTGGGCAGGGAGCAAGGGATGTCCAGTAATCTGGACAAATAATCGGCCAGCGACAACAAAATCCCCTCTGGCGCAGCCCAGAGGGGATTTCGTCGCCACCACCCACGGGTGGCATCATGGTCGGAAGACAGGAATCACGCTCGCCGACGCCGGCGCCGGGCCAGAACGCCGATCCCTGCGGTGATCGCCAGGGCGGCACTTGCCGGTTCGGGGACCGCAATGGGTCCGATCACCGGCGCTGACAGCCCGTTGGCTGCGGCGAAGGCATCGAGGGCGGCAAGGTCCGCGGCCGAAACCGTGGTGGCGGCGCCGCTGTCACCCTGGCCGAAATTGGCGGCGAGGGCGCTGAAGTCGGAGCCGTTGACGGAGGAGCCAAAGAGGAAGTTGCCCTGATCCCAGTTGGTGACGCCGAGGCCGAAGTTGGCGGCGAGGATTGAGAAGTCGGTTCCGTTGACGGTGCCGTCGAGGTTGGCATCGCCCAGGAGCGTGTACTTCAGCTCGATTTCGCCGCTGGTGAGGCCGGCGACGTTTCCGGTCCCGTCGTTGCCGTCGGCCCAGCCAACTCCGTATTGCAATCCACCGGTCGGCGTCTGGGCAGTCGAGGAGATGATGCCCGGGCCGTTCCAGGCTCCGTTGTTGAACCCACTGGTGAGATAGCCGCGGATGGTACCGATCGGATCGGAAGAGCCGTAATCGATGAAGAGCTGATGGTTGGTGATATCGACGACACTGTTCGTGGTGGTGTCGATCGATAGTCCGGAGACGGTGTAATTGACGTTGGCGGAGGAGTTGAGGAACTGAAGTTCTGCTCCGCCGTTAACGGTGAGGGCGACGTGGTTGCCGGCAGTGGAGCCGGCGCCGGCGGCGTTGTTGTCGGAGAAGGGGTCTTCGGTGCCGCCGATCTGGACGATGCCGCTGGAGATTTCGAAGGTTGCGCCGGAGTAAACCGTGACGGTTCCGCCGGTGCGGGCCCAGGTGATGGTGCCGGGGCCGGTTTTCTGCAGGTTGTAGCCGAACCAGTAGGTGTTGCCGATGCCGGTGAGCTGGGAATTCACGGCCGCGACGTCATTGGAGCTGATGGCGGGTTCGCCGTCGACCTGCTGGACGACCGCAAGATTGATCGGTTCGACCGCCCCGGTCACCGGGGTCAGCGCCGTCGAAGCCAGGGACTGGGTCTGGTTTTCGTAACTATCGCCCTGATCTGCGTCGACAACGACGGCGTCGTTGAAGTCGATGGCTCCTTCGCGGAGAACGTCGGCGGGGTTGAAGGCGTTTTGGCCGTTGGGATCGTACGTGAATTCATCGAGCCCGTTCACCGGGTCGGTGCCCAGACTGGTAGCGCCGAATGGGACGCTGGATGCTTCAAGCACGGCAGCGGCGGATTTGAGGAGATAGGCGGAGGCCGTTGGGTAATTCGTGCCGCCGAAACCGGTCGTCAGATAGGTTTCGGTGTAAGCGAGCGCCGCATTTTTGCGGAGGATGTCGGTCGTGTCACGGACGGCGTCGGGGAAGGTGGATGCGTTGGCGTTAAGGCCTGTGGTGCTGTTGGCACTGGTGAGGGATGCGCCGATATCCAGGAGGTAGAGATCTTGGCCGTTGAACGTCCCCTGGCCGGCGTAATCGCCCAGGACGATCAGGTCGCCCTTGGTATCCGTGTTGGTGGCGACCCAGCCGGGCGTTCCGTTGGTGTTGTCGAGGGAGGGGATGACGGTGCTGTTGGATACGCCTCCGCTGGTGGTGAAGGCGCCGTCGGTCCCGCCATGCTGCACGACGTCGACTTGGGTGAGCGAAAGGGCCGCGTTGTTGGCCTGTTCGACGGCGGACAAATCGCGCACGCCGTTCTGGTTGAAGTTCCCGAAGAGATAGTTGCCACCGGCGTCGCTGGTGTCGCCGTCGGTGGTGTCGTTGCTGTAGGACGAGATGGAGCCGCCGGTGAAAGTCACCGACTTCGAGGTAATCGGGATGTTGCCGTTGAAGGTATTGGTGGAGTTGCCGGCGCCATAGAACGTTGTGCTGTTTCCGTTTCCGATGGTCTGATTGTTGGAGGCGAAGGTTCCATCGGTTGTGAACAAGCTTCCATAGTTCGAGTTAACTGTGTTTTGTTCTGACTGGGCGGCAGAGGAGAGCGTGACCGGGGTGATGGGACCGCCATCGGTCTGCCGGGTGTAATCGAGCAAGCCGGGAATCAGATAGCCGTTGAGAAACAGATTGTCGGCGGGATTGTTGGCGGTGATGGAAGTGAGTCCGGCGGCGGCGGTGCCGACGCTGTTGACCACGTTGGAGAGGACGGCGGCGACGTCGCCGGTGGTGTCCCCCTTGATTCCCGAGACGGGGAAAGACGGTGTGCCGTCCGTCTCCGCCGTCGAGGGATCGAAACTGGGGATTGCAGCCCAGGCCGCGGCCTGCTGGGCGGTCGTCGCCGTCGCGGGGTCGATATCCTCGGAAGTCAGCTCGGCGTCGAGCGCGGTTTGGTTGGGCGTCTTCACCGTGTTGTAGTGCGAGATCAGCACCGCCTGATAGCGCGAGGTGGGGTTGCTGCTGACGATGGTATTGAAATTGGCGCGGACGAATTGGGGATTGCTGTCGTTGTTGTCGCTGCCGTAGCTGGCTTGGCTGGCAAGGGTGGGATCGGTGCTGCTGGTGTAATTGAAGCCGATGTCGAGCGCGCGAATCGGAGCCGCGGCCGTCGCCTTCTGTGCCTCCGGGACGGAGAGTGCGCCCAGGTCCATTCGGCCCTGCGAGACAGTTGTCTCGGCTTCGCTGCCGCTGGTTTTTCCGTCGTATCGGAAGGATGCACCGATGGAATGTTGCGCCTTGGCGTTGGTGGAGCTGGTGCTGTTGCCGTCGTCATTGCTTCCCACCGCCCATGAGGGATCGACGCCGGTATTCGCGGCGAAAACCACGCGCTGGCCCGTGTCGACGGTGCGGGCAACGACGTTGAACAGCGCGCCGTTTTGCAGACGCCCCGTGGTTTGCAGCCATTGCGTATCGCTCTCGTTGAGCCGCTCGAGACCCGTTCCGGGATTGGCGGAGTATGTGACGGCGGTAACGGCGAAGGGCGTGCTGGTGATGTTGTTGGCGCCCGCCGTGTTCCACGGCCCCGCTGCATACGCGGCATCCGTCTGGGGATCGTTGATGCTCTGCGATTCATTCGCGATCGAGGCCGACTGATACTGCTGTCGCCCCCCCTGCGTGCCCAGGTTCGTCAGCACGACCCCGTCTTCAGCGCGGGATTTCCCTGCCCGTAACCCGGCGATCCCGGCGTGGCGGTTGGACTGGCGGTGCCTGCTACCGCGAACGCCTCGGTCGGATATTCCCCGACCGAAAACTGCACGCGGTTCTGGCCGCCGAGCAGGTTCACGCCCGTCGCCTGGTTGTAAACCGTCGTGCTATACGTGTTGGCGAGGTCGTCGTTGCTCGAATTGTCCAGCGAAATTCCGGTGATCGTCCCGCCCGCCGTGAATGAATTGGTATTGATCCACGTCGGATTAGAACTCGATGGCGTACGCAACGCTTCGTTGGAAATGGGGCCAGACGTCTGGTTAAACCCGACCTCGTCGTTGATAAGATCGTAGAATCCGTCAATCGAACCCTCCGTGTGCCATTCCACTCGAAGGGCCGAAGCGACTTGATCCGTGGACGAGGACGGACTGGTCGGTGTGCCGGGATGTTGATCGGGCGTTGCGAAATTGCTGCTGGCAAGCTGCACGAACGTACCAGTCGTACTTGGGGCGGTGTACTCGACGGCAGCGCCGTTGGTGCCATCGTGCAGGACGATATCGGTTCCCGGGGTAAGCTCGGTTAGACCTCCCCCTTCGTCGAAATTCTGCAATGCGGTTTGGCCCGCGAAGGAAATGGTTACCGCGGGATTGTTTTCCGCGTAATCACTGCTGTTGTTGGGATCAGCAGTTCCCTGTTGCACCGGGCCGGTGGTGTTGGCGGAAGTTCCGGCAAACGCCTGAATGGTGTTCAGTCCCGCGGCGACAGCGCCGGCAAGAATCAAAGCGCGATGAATCCGTGATGTTTTCATGGTTTTTTCCAGGTAAAAGTACGTATAAAGTCTTGTGATAATTTAAGATACAACTAAAAGGCGCAGAGAGACTACCCCTGCGGGCAACAGCGAAAGGTGAGGCGCATTTTCTTCTCCCTCTTGTATTGTCGCTACTTAATTCTGCAACGAGTACATCTCGTCGCCCCATTCATTGCTTGGATATACGGTTTCGGCTATGTGCTTGGTCTCGACATGCCCATCAACATACAGAAAATTCGTGGTCCTCAAATCCCATCCGCCGACGATGCTGCCGGCGACGTGGCCATAGGCCTTTCTGCCATGATTTCGCCCCACAAAGTCCAACGTCGTGTTGGGATTGGGCGTTCCACCAGCGGCAACGGTTGCCTGAAATGAGACTGAGGGATCAGGCGTCATCGCGTCCGCGGAGTTCGGCCAGTAGTTCGCCGTAACCGACGTATATGCCTGCGACAGTGCGCCGTAGAGCTGATCCGGACTCGCTCCCGGGGAAACAAATCCCGACACCGGACGGCGGCTATTGCTCACCAGAGTTCCGGAATTAATGGCCGAACCGGTCACCGCATCATTTTGGAAACCCCAAAGCTCCGAGGCGAGAATCGTGCTCGCGCTGTGGGACACCCTGCCGGAACGTACAAAGCGATACGGCCAGAGAACCCTATGCGGAAACAACGTCAGCGAACGAATGAAATAAGAGCGCGGGCACAGTGCCTCGTTTACCGTGTAGGCCAAACGCGGCGCCTGAAGGTCTATAATTGCACCCGAGGCTTCATTCTGGATTCCCAAATCGTTATTGCCGGGATAGGTATTGGCCGGCGGGAGACCACCATCCTCCAGGCTTGGGCACTGATATTGCCCCCACGCAGCCGTGCTGAGGAACGGGGCGAGCTGCGGAGCGCTAAGGCTGGGAGTGGTGGCATTTTCGAGGTAATCTTCTGCCGCCTCCCATTTGCTGGCGCCGTTGATCAGGGCAGACCAGTGGGTGTAACCCAACGTCGGTGAGCCGGGCGATTGCTGCCCCGCCGAAACATTCAATTGTAGACCGGTGTAGAAATTCGAGGGGGGAAACGTGTCCTGGTTTTCAGTGATGTACTGCTGAAACGCTTGGCCAATGCCGCGCAGATTCAAAGCGCACTTGACGGTGTTCGCCTGCTCGCGCGCTTTAGACAAAGCCGGAAGGAGAATGCCAATCAGAACCGCGATGATTCCGATGACGACGAGGAGTTCCACGAGGGTAAACGCTTTGCGGTTTCGTTGCATTGCCTACTAATCCTATATGAATAATGTCTTGGCGGGAGTATCCGCAGCTGAGCCATCAAGTTCAAGCCATAATTCGTTAATGTATAATCGATTAGACTTCGCTTAATTAGCTATGCAATGTCCGGTTTGCTAGACGAATTGCCGAAAAGCATGCCTTTATACTTGACTGTTTGCCGATACCCTATCATGATATCTATAACTCCGGTCGAATTAGTAGGATTAGACAGCGAGGCAGCTTCGATGACAACGAAACAGCAAATGCGGAACTCCCTCTTCGGACGCTCGCCGAAGAACCGTCCTCTGCCGCCCCCTCAATCCGCGTTCGTTTCCTGCCCCGCTTGCGTGGTGCTCCCCAACTCATTGATGTTCGCCCAGGCGATCTATCAGTGGGCGTACACCAATGCCGTGCTGCACGCGGAAGCCTCGTCGCCGGCGCATTTCGATCCCAATTGGAACTGATCCGATCATGCGTAACCGCCTGGAAAATCCTCGTTCTCGTGCTTCATGGATGAAGCGTGCCGGCGCGATGGCCGCCCGATCGCGCTGTACGCCGCGTCCAGTCTGATCGTTGCAGAATGGCGATGAAAGCATCCTTCGAAAAACGCGGTCTGTATGGTTCCGGTGCATAAAACAATCACTTCTCTCATCCGCGAGGCGGCCGAAACGGTTCTCGCCAAGAATCTCGTCGTCGCCCGCGTCGCGGCGGGAGTCACCCAACAGGAACTTGCCGAGGCCTCGGGAATCTCCCGCGCTACGATTGCCCAGATCGAAACCGGCTACAGCGATCCGCGGCTCTCGACCATCGTCGAGCTGGGAGCCGCGCTGGGGCTGCCTCCGATTCTGCTCCTGTGCGGCGTCGCCGAGGTCCACGCCCTGACGGCCCTGCCCGGCCACGCCGAAACCAGGCGCACCACGGTCGATCCCCGGGACGTCGCCGCCATGCGGCAATATATCTCGACTGGAATGCTCAAGGACCGCGTTCGTGCCGCCCGCATCGGCGCCAAAGCCGTCCAGGAATCCGCGGCGACGGCGCTAAGCCCCATCGCCGCCGCGATTTTCTCCGCCATCCTGCCGGGAACGGGAACCGAAATCGGCGCCATCCTCGGAGATCTGCTGGCCCCGGTGCCTGACGATGCCGCCGAGGCCAGGCCCGCTGAGCCAAGGCCCGCCGAGACCGCAAAGGCACAAAAGATCGCCCAGCGATAGAGCTTAATTTTTCGCCCCTGGGGAAAACCAAAACGATGTCACAGATTGATCTACATCCTCATGATTTCGCCACCGCACCGGCCGAGTCGATCGAGGGGGACGGCCTCTGGCCCACCCTGGTCAATATCTACCACGAACAGGGCTACGAAGAGGGCTACTGCCGCGCCACCAGCGACGCCCTCGCCGCCGTGCTCGAATCCACCGAAGATTTCCTGCGCTCCCAGCCCCAGGCCGATCCGCAAATCCGCGCGCTTCTCTACGCCTGCGGCGAATTTCTGGAAAAGCGCCTGCGCGAGAAGGCGCGCGGCGCAAACCATTCGCAGTTCATCGATGGGCTGGGGATTTGAAATATCCTCGGCTTCAGAAAGTGCCGCCGGTGTCCTCACCGGCGGAAGATTGGATGGAAACCATAGATCCCGCCGGTGGGGACACCGGCGGCACTTCGTGCTCACCCGCGCCGGTGCCTGCGGAACCATCGGGCCTGCGTCCGAATGCATTTTGGGTGATTGATTGTATATACAATGCGTATATACTGATGCCATGAAAATGCTCACCGTGCGTTTGAGCGAGCAGGATGCCCAAAGGGTCGCCGCTTTGCGCCATCAGGGGGTGGAAATTTCTTCGCTGGTTCGCGAGGCAATCGCCCGGCAGTCCAACGGACGAAACGGTTTAATCCGCAAGCCATCCGACGTGGAGCGGGTTTTGAAGGGGATTTACGAGCGTTATCAGGATGGGCGAGGCGAAAAACAGCCAAAGATTGATCTCAGGGATCGGCAGGCCGTGGCGCGGGCGATCCGCAAGCGCTTACGCCGCAAATCGAAATGATTCTCGTCGATACCAACGTACTGGTGGCTTTGTCCAATCCGCGTGATGGCCTGAACCGCAGAGCAAGATCTGATCTTCGGCGGCTGGTCCCGCAACCAATGATGCTGACCCAGGAGGTTTTGACCGAGGCGCTGGCGCTGGTCGCCTCGCAACCAGGGCGGGCGCGCTGCGCGGGGTGATCGAGGCCCTCGATTTTCAGCCATGTCCCACTACCGCGGACCCGCGGTTCTGGACAGAGGTCTTTTCGTGGCTGGCGAAATATGCCGACCACGATCCCGATTGGACGGACGCCGTTCTGGCGATTCTCGCCGGGCGATTGCGAAATTGCCGGTTGTGGACCTATGACCGCGAATTCGTGAGCATTTGGCGATTGTCTGGCGGATCGCGGATTCCGCTGGCGCTCAATGCATAGGTGGATACGGGGAGAGATGACTTTTCGCAGCGCGGCCTGTCGTCCCCGAGGCTGCCCAGTGGCATTCGCTCGATACATGTTTTTTGCGAATGGATTCCGCCGGTGAGGACACCGGCGGCACTTTACGCACGCCCGCGCCGCCGCCGCTGAGCCAGCATGCCAAGTCCGGACAGGATGACCATCCCGGCGCTCGCCGGCTCCGGCACGGCCCCAATCACCGGCATCGGCAAACCATTCGCCGCCGCAAAGGCATCCAGCGCCGCGATATCCGCGGCCGTAACGCTCACTCCCGGTCCCGAATCCCCCTGGCCGAAATTCGCCGCGAGTGCGGAGAAATCAGAGCCGTTCACCGCGCTGGTGAAAAGAAAATCCCCCTGGTCCCAGTTGCTATGCCCGAGTCCAAAATTCGCGGCCAGGATGCTGAAGTCCGAACCGTTGACGGAGCCGTCGAGATTGGCATCCCCCAGCAGCGTGTATTTAATTTCGATCTGCCCGGAGGAGAGGCCGGTGACGACTTTATCTGCGCCGTCGGCCCAGCCCACGCCGTAGCGGTGGCCGTTGGTAAGAGTTTGTGCGTCGGACGAAATAATCCCCGATCCGTTCCATCCGCCGTTGTTGAAGCCGGACTTGATATAGCCGGCGATGGTGGAGATCGGATCGGTTCCAGAGCCGTAATCGATAAAAAGAGTCGAGTTAATGTTGACGACCCCGCCGGTGGAGATGAGGAGTGAGCCGACGGAATTCGTGCCGCCATTGATAACGACTGAGCCGGCGGAGTAGACCTCCAGGACGTTGGCGACGGCGAGTGTGCCGGAAGCAACCGTGAAGGTTCCGGATCCACCGGCGGCGAAGCCGTCTCCACCCACGTAAACGCCGCCGGTGACATTGGCGAGTCCGCCGGCGAGCGTGTAAGCCCCGGCTGCGCCGGAGAAAGCGCCGAGGTAGACGGAGCTGCCCGCGGGGAGGGTATTGGTTCCGGCGGTCTGGGTGAAGCTGCCGGCCGCGCCCACGCCGTAGCCGATATATTCGCCGCCGGCGACGGTGAGAAGCCCCGAGCCGCCAAGGGTGTAATTTCCAGCGGCAAAGGCGACGACCTCCAGGGCGAAGCCGCCGGTGATGGAGTTGGTTCCGCCGGTCTGGGTGAAACTGCCGGGGGCGGCATAGCCGACATATTCGCCGCCCGCTCCCGAGCCGCCCAGCGCAAGCAATCCGCCGCTGAGGATGTAGCTGCCGGGGGAATATTGTCCGACCAGCAGGGAATTGGAGCCGGTGATGGTGCTTGTGCCGCCGGATTGGATGAAGGCGCCGGTTCCCTGATAGCCGATGTATTCGTTGCTGTCGCTTGTGAGCAGGCCGCTGCCGCTCAGGGAGTAGGTTCCGTTTCCGCCGAAGGAGCCGACGTAGAGGACACCATTGGAGGAGTTGGTTCCGCCGCTTTGGACGAACGTGCCGTTGCCATTGTATCCGATCGATTCGGCGACCGATCCGGTGGCGGAGAGAGAGCCGCTGGGGCCCAGGGAATAGGTTCCGCTGCTGCCAGTTTGGAAGCCCACGACGAAAGCAGGGTTGACGACGCTGGTGCCTTCGTTGACGGAATTGGAGCCGCCGGTCTGGTTGAACGTGCCGGTTCCGGAGGCGCCGATGTATTCGTTGCCGCCGGCGACGATAAGGGTGGCCGCGCCGCTGAGGTTGTATGTTCCGGTTGCGCCGGCAAGCACGCCAAGGGAGAGGCCGTTGTCGCCGTTGATGGTGTTGGAGCCGCCCGACTGATTGAAGACGCCGGTGCCGCGATTACCGACGTTTTCATAGCCGCTGACCGTGAGGGTGTTGGCGGCCATCGCAAAGGTGGTCGCGGCGGAGGGTGCGCCGCCAGTGAGATCGACGGTGATCGAGTAAATGCTCACTGGCGCGGCGGTGTAATCGTAGTTGATGGTTCGGCTCACGCCGTCGCTGAATTCGACAAAGGCAGATTCGCCGGCGGTGGGCACCGTGCCCGGCGACCAATTCGCGGCGTTGCTCCAGTTGCCCGCGCCAGCGCCGTTTCGATCGCGGGGCTCACCGCGTGGAAACCGATCACGTCCATCGCCGCCACATCCACGGGAGACAAGGGAAGCTCCACGCCGGGCGGGGAACTGGCGTCGAAGGAATCGTAGGTGGTATCGACCCAGTCGTGCAGATCGTCGGAGGGGTCGGAATTGAAATCCCCAAGGTCGGTTTTGCCGCCGTCGATGGAGAAAAAAACGCCGGTGTCGTATTGATTGAGGCCGCGCACGCCGGGACCGGTATAGCGGAACAAGTCGTAGGCCGAGTCAGCCGAAAGGGGAAGCTGCGTGAATCGGCCCATGTTTTCCGTGATTTCATGCTCGGCGATGCCGATGAAATCGCGGTCGCCGGGCACGGCGCGATTGTTGGGGTCAAAGGTGTAAACGGTGCCGGGCGCGTCGCTGAAGGTGAATGTTCCGTCGATGCCGGAACTATTGGCGGGGATGATGCCCAGAGCTTTTTCCTGGGCGCTGGCAAGGACGAAGTCTCCGCCGCCCGTCGGATCGGTGGCGGGGAGCGTCGCATAGGCGGCGGCGTCGGTGCTCGTCGCGGAGCTGGCCAGCAGATCAGTGCGCACCAGCGAATAACTGAATCCGCCGACCGTCGTGGGGCCGCTCATGCTGCCAATGAGAGTGGGGGAGGCGACGACATCGATGTTCACCGTGATGTTGTCGCTGAAGAGGGAATCGAGTTGGTCTCCCGCGTCATTGCAGGCAGTCTCGATCTGTGTGGCGTCGGAAAGCGAGGTGACGCTGCTGTCGAAGGTAAATTTGAAGGTCAGGGCGCCGGCACGCGATCGAATTGCCAAAGCGGCGCAGCCAAAAGCGGCGCAATCGAACAGCACCTTGCGGCGGCGCCAGTTCGCTTAAGAGACAGTTTCGTGGCCATGCCTGCCGCCCTCCATTTTCGCCATTATACACAGGATTTTTGGGGCGCATCTTGATTTCGGCGGCGCCGTTTTAAGGCGGCGGCAGCAGCGAAAAACACGATACGCGCCCCAGCGGGTTCGGGAACGGAGGCGAATGTGGGCATCGGCAGATTGTTGGCGGCCGCAAAGGCGTTCAGCGCGGCGACATCCGCCGCCGAAACGCTTTCGTCAGCCCCGGAATCTCCCTGCCCGAAGTTGGCGGCGAGGGCAGAGAAGTCCGAGCCGTTGACGGAACTGCTGAAAAGGAAATTGCCTTGGTCCCAGTTGGTAACGCCCTTGCCGAAATTGGCGGCAAGGATGGAGAAATCCGATCCATTCACTACGCCGTCCAGGTTCGCATCTCCCAGCAGCGTATATTTGATTTCGATCTGGCCGGAGGAAATTCCCGAGACGATCCCATCCGCCCCGTCGGCCCAGCCGACGCCGTATTTGAAACCGTTGGTCGGCGTCTGTGCGGTCGAGGAGATGATTCCCGGCCCGTTCCAGGCGCCGCCGTTGTACCCCGACTTGATGTAGCCGGCGATCGTGCTCACGGGATCGGAACCGGACCCGTAATCGATGAAGAAGTGGTTGTTGGTGATGTCCATCACCCCGTTGCCGCTGATGGTTAGCGAGTTGATGACGTTACCGGTCTTGGCTGTGTTATTAAGGATCGTCAGATCGCCGCGGTTATCGACGGTCACGCCGCCTTGAGAAATCGACGTGACGGTGGCATAGGCGATCGGGTTGGACGACCCGGCAGTGCCCACGGAAAGAGAGCCGGTGCCGGAAACGGCGCCGTACGCGGCGGCGCCGCCGCTCTGATCGATCGAGCCGTTGTTGACGGTTTCAGAGGCGGTGAGTGATCCGCCGCTCATGAACAGCACGCCGCCGGAGCCGAAGAAGCCGATGTAAATCTGATCGGCGCTGACGGTGCCGTTGATAAGGCTGTATGCCCCATTTGAGTTGTAATCGATGATGATGGCGGTCGCGTTGTTGGCGCCGCCCGATTGGCTGAACGATCCACCGCCGCTGGTGGTGGCGTAATAGCCGATCAGTTCCTGCCCGGCGGTCAGGGTTCCGCTGGTCAGAGAGTAAATTGGCCAATCCTCGAAATCGCTGGTATTGCCCAGTTCCAGTGCTCCGCATTGGTTGTCGCCGCCGACTTGAGAGATCAGCGCGGTAGCGCCGACCATCGATTCCGTGCCGTCCACGATCAGCGTCATGCCGGAATCCAGCGTCAGCGAGTTGCCGAAGCAAGCGTTGGAATCGGTGGGGCTATTGATGTCCAGCGTCTGGTTGGTGAGGGTAAGCGTTCCGCCGGTCCAGTCGAACTTGGAGGGATTGCCGTTTACGTCAAGCGATCCGACGGTGAGCGACCCGCCGGAGAGGGATGAGCTGTCGGCGGAGGCATTGTAGATCTCAAACATTTCGCCCACGGTGGCTGAGCCGTTGGATTGGGTGTAGGTTCCGATGCCGGCCGCGCCGCTGGGCGCGCGCCGACGTACGCACTGCCCGCGACCGAGAGGGTGCTGTCGTCTCCGCCGAGAGAATATATTCCCGTGGCGCCGGCGGTGTAGCCGAGGACGAGATTTCCACTGACGATGGTGTTGGTTCCCCCGGTTTGAATGAACGTGCCGATGCCGTTGTAGCCGATGTCTTCGTCCACGCTGCTGGTGATCGTGCCGGCGCTGAGGGAGTAGGTTCCGTTGCCGTCGGAGTAATAGCCCATTTGGAGCCCGTAGGTTCCGGCGAGACTGTTGGTGCCGCCGTTTTGGACGAATGTCCCGGCGCCGCTGAAACCGATTTCTTCCCCCAAATTGGTTGTGGTCAACGTCCCCGCGGAAAGGGAATAGTAGCCAATGAGGGTCAAGACGGCGCAACTGCTCAGGCCGCCGGATTGAACGAACGTCGCCGGGCCGCCATCCCCGATGTATTCAGTCCCGGATGCGCCGGTGCAGTCCAGCGTACCGGCGGAAAGCGAATAGTAGCCGCTTCCGCCGCTGGCTCCGATGTACAGAACGCTGGTAACGGTGTTGGTTCCGCCGGATTGGAAGAACGTTCCGTTGCCGTCGTTGGTCCCAACCGATTCGAGGCCGGCGGAGAGGGCGCCGCTTCCACCGAGAGAATAATATCCGCCCGCGCCGGAGGCGTTCCCCAAATAGATCACGTTGCCATTGTTGGTTCCGCCGGATTGATAGAATTCGCCGGCGCCGGCGTTGCCGATGAATTCCGTGCCCTTGCAGGTCAGAATGCCGGAGCCGCTCAGGCTGTACTCTCCGTTGTCGTCCGCGTCATCTCCAAGATAAAGATCCGAGGTCGAAGTTGCCAGCGAGTTGGTTCCGACGGACTGAACCAGGACGCCGAAGCCAAGACTGGTGGTGGAGTTGGAATCGCCGATAAACTCGCTGCCGGAAACCTGGAGCAAAGTCCCGGCTCCGCTCATGGTGAGAGTGTCGATTCCGGTGGCGCCGTCGTTGTCGACGCGCACGGAAGCGAGCGTGATTGCGCTTCCGGTGTAGTTGTAATTAATAACGCGGTTGGTGTCGTCGGAGTCGGCGATTTTGGCGGCGTCCCCCGCGCCCGGCACCGGCCCCGCGCCGCTGTTCCAGTTGGACGCGGTCGCCCAGTCCCCGCTGTCCGCGGTCCAGGAATCGGTAGCCCCGTACAGCGACTGCACCAACTGCAGCGCGATCGCCGAGGCGGCCACCATCGCCGGCCGAATCCGCATCACCTGCCTCCCTTTTTCCCGGCGGCCCGCCTCTGAAAATCAGCCATCGGCCGGCAGGTCGCCAAGCCGTCAACCTATCTTTCGCCCCCAGTGTTTGCCACAAAAAACCGAAAATTAAATTTCGCGGAATGATCCGCGTCTGCGCCGTCGCGCCAGCAAACCAGCGCCCGCCACGAGCGCCAGCGCGGCGCTCGCCGGTTCCGGCACCGCCCCAATCACCGGCGCCGGCAAACCATTCGCCGCCGCGAATGCATCCAGCCCTGCAATATCCGCCGGCGAGACGCTCGCATCCGCGCCGCTGTCCCCCTGCCCGAAATTCGCGGCCAGCGCCGAGAAGTCCGACCCGTTCACCGATGAGCTGTACAGGAAATTCCCCTGGTCCCAGTTCGTGACCCCCAGCCCGAAGTTGGCCGCCAAAATGCTGAAGTCCGATCCATTCACCGACCCGTCAAGGTTGGCGTCGCCGAGCAGCGTATATTTCAATTCGATTGATCCGCTGGAAAGCCCGACGACGTTATGCGTGCCGTCGTTGCCGTCGGCCCACCCAACGCCGTAGGCCAAACCATTCGTCTTAACCTGCGCGTTGGACGAAATGATCCCGGTCCCGTTCCAGCTTCCGTTGTTGTACCCGGATTTCAGGTAGCTGTAGATCGTGGAGATCGGGTCGGAGTTGCTGCCGTAGTCGATAAAGAAATGGTTATTGGTGATGTCGAAGGTGGAGTTTGCCTCGACGAGGAGATTTCCGGTGGATTGCGCGGTGTTGTCCAGCTTGAGTACTGTGGCGCTGCTTCCGTTGCCCACCTGAATTGTTCCGGTGCCGGAAGATTGATTCAGGAGCGCCAGCGTACCGGTAACCGTGCCAAGTCCGCTGTTGTTTCCGTTTGGGCCGAAGGTGACGGTCGTGCCGGTGCCAGAGACCCAGTCGGCTTTGGCAACAGCCAAACCGCCAATCTGCGCACTGACAAAATCGGTTACCGTGATGCCGTGGGCGATCGCGGTTGCACTCGCCGTGCCGTTAGATCCCACGGAGGCGGAATTGTTAGGGGTTCCGCCGTTGCCGCCTTGGGCCTGGGCGACCGCGAGGGCCTCCGCCGAGACGGTGATTGCGGTGGCCGTCGCCGATCCGTTCGCGCCGTTGCCGTCCGTGAAGCCGCCGCCAATGCCGTTGCCGCCATCGCCGCCGTAGCCGTATGCGTATGCGTCCGCCGGTCCCGAGCCGGTATCGTCGGCCGTTGAGAGCGCCGTACCGGCAGCCCCCGGCCCCCCGTTTCCAGTCCCGCTGTTGAAGTTGCCGCCGGCGCTGTAGCCGCTGCCCCCGCCGTAATAATTGGACGCTGCCGTTGCCGTAATCAGCCCGCTGATGGAGCTGGAAAGGCTGATTTGAGACGTTGCCGTTCCGCCCGCGCTGCCCGTTTCACTTTGGCTTGTGTTCCCCGCGCCTCCGGTGGCGACGCTAGTGGCGGTGATCGAGCTGCCGGTGTTCTGGGAGAACGTGAAGTCGGAAGTCGCATTGCCCCCAGTTCCGCCGTTGGCGCCGTTGGACCCGCCGGCGTTGCCGGCGTAGGCGTCCTGCTCGAGCGTCAGGCTGCCGCTGGTCGAGCCGCTGACCTGGGCGGAGGAGAGTGTGACGGAGGCGCCGTTTCCGCCGGTGGCGCTGTTATTACCATATCCGCCGTTTCCTCCGAAGACGATGCCGCGGACGGAAACGTTTCCGCCGCCGCTGGAGGTGCCCATCACCGGCCCAAGGGATCCCGTCGTACCGTTGCCCCCAGTGAACGAGCTTCCCTGTCCCTGTCCGCCGGAGCCGCCCGCGGCTTGTGCCAACACCGTTATGCTTCCCGTGCCGGCGTTGGAGCCGGTGGCGCTGGCGGTCGATGTTCCACCCGCTTCGCCGTTGCCGGTGGTGGCGGTGTTAATCACATTGCCGCCGTCGCCGCCGATTGAGTAAGCGTAGGACAACACCGACGACGCCGCGCTGCCCGTGACCGAGGCCGTCGCCGTCGAGACGCCGCCCGCGCCGCCATTATCCGATGTCCCGCTGGTAATTTCTCCACCGGCGCTATAGCCGCTGCCGCCGCCGTAATAATTGCTCGCGGCCGTACCCTCGAGTTGCCCGGTCGTATTCCTCGAGAGAGTAATCATCGCATTGGAGGTTCCGCCTGCGCTGGCGTTAAAGTTGCTGCTTACGGCGCCCGAACCGCCCGTACCGACGCTCAAGGCCGTCAGATCACCGACGCTGTTTTGGGTAAGGAAAAAATCGGAAGTTGCATTTCCCGCGGTCCCGCCACTTTCGCCGGTTGAGCCACCCGCGTTGCCGGCGTAGGCGTCTTGTTCGAGGGTGAGGCCGCCGCTGGTAGAACCACTGACTTCAGCGCTGGAAAGGGTGACGGAGGCGCCGTTTCCACCGACAGCGCTGTTATTGCCATATCCGCCGTTTCCTCCGAAGACGATTCCGCGCACGGAAACGCTTCCGCCGCCGCTGGAGGTGCCCGTCACCGGCCCAAGGGATCCCGTCGTACCGTTGCCCCCAGTGAAGGAGCTTCCCTGTCCCTGTCCACCGGAGCCGCCCGCGGCTTGTGCCAACACCGTTATGCTTCCCGTGCCGGCGTTGGAGCCGGTGGCGCTGGCGGTCGATGTTCCACCCGCTTCGCCGTTGCCGGTGGTGGCGGTGTTAATCACATTGCCGCCGTCGCCGCCGATTGAGTAAGCGTAGGACAACACCGACGACGCCGCGCTGCCCGTGACCGAGGCCGTCGCCGTCGAGACGCCGCCCGCGCCGCCATTATCCGATGTCCCGCTGGTAATTTCTCCACCGGCGCTATAGCCGCTGCCGCCGCCGTAATAATTGCTCGCGGCCGTACCCTCGAGTTGCCCGGTCGTATTGCTCGAGAGAGTAATCATCGCATTGGAGGTTCCGCCTGCGCTGGCGTTAAAGTTGCTGCTTACGGCGCCCGAACCGCCCGTACCGACGCTCAAGGCCGTCAGATCACCGACGCTGTTTTGGGTAAGGAAAAAATCGGAAGTTGCATTTCCCGCGGTCCCGCCACTTTCGCCGGTTGAGCCACCCGCGTTGCCGGCGTAGGCGTCTTGTTCGAGGGTGAGGCCGCCGCTGGTAGAACCACTGACTTCAGCGCTGGAAAGGGTGACGGAGGCGCCGTTTCCACCGACAGCGCTGTTATTGCCATATCCGCCGTTTCCTCCGAAGACGATGCCGCGCACGGAGACGCTTCCGCCGCCGGTGGAGGTGCCGGACACAGTTCCGAGGCTCGCGGTCCCGCCCGCGCCGGCGGATTCACTGCTCCCCTGCCCCTGGCCCCCCGCGCCGCCCGCGGCCTGGGCAAAGACGGTCACGCCTCCGGTTCCCCCGTTGGATCCGATGGCGCTGGCCGTTGATCTCCCGCCGGCGCCGCCGATGCCGATGCTCGCGTTGATCACGTTTCCGGCGGTCCCACCGTCTGAATACGCGTAGGAAAAGAGGGATGATGCGACACTGCCGGTGACGGAAGCTGTGGCAGTGGAGGCGCCGCCGGCGCCGCTGCTGTCACCCGTGCCGCTGGTTACCTCTCCCCCCTCGCTGTATCCGTTTCCACCGCCGTAATAATTGCTCGCGGCGGTTCCTTCAAGCTCGCCGGTGGTGTTGCTGGTGAGATTGATGAGCGCGTTGGAAGCGCCTCCGCCGCTGGCGTTGAAATTTGCGTTGGTCCCGCCGTTGCCCCCCGTGGCGATGCTCAAGCCGGTCAGCGCGCTGACGCTGTTTTGGGTGAGGACGAAATCGGATGTTGCATTGCCAGCGGTTCCGCCGCCGGCCCCCGTGGATCCGCCGGAGTTTCCCGCATAGGCATCTTGTTCCAAACTGAGACTTCCGCTGGTGGACCCGGTCAGTTGAAGTGACGAAAGAGTGATGGAAGCGCCACTGCCGCCGACAGCGCCATTCGCGCCCGATCCGCCGTTGCCGCCGAATGTTTCTCCGCGGATGATGACGTTTCCGCCGCCGCTGGAGCCGCTGACGGTGCCAAGACTCGCCCCCGCGCCATTTCCCCCTGCGCCACCGATGCCGGTTCCACCGCCGTTGGTTCCGCCGCTCCCCCCGCGCCGCCGATCGCAATGCCGGTGAGTTGAACGGAGGAGCTGTTGGAAGTAGTGCCGGAGATGGCCGCCGTGGCAGTATTGCCCCCGCCACCGTTGCCGCCGTTTGCGCTTCCACCGCCGCTGTTTCCACCGGTTCCGCCAGATCCGCCGGTCGCGCTGGCCTGATCCACGATAGAGCTGGTGGCGGCAGGGGTGGTGGCGACCGTAGTGGATGCGGTTCCCCCTTGTCCCCCCGCGCCGCCCGCAGCGCCGGAGCTTCCGTTGCCGCCAGCGCCCCCAACCCCGCCGACCGCCGTGGCGCTGATCGTCGTCGACGAGGAACTGTTATTCTCCGGCGCCGGCCCCCCGGGGCCGCCCGGACCACCGGGATTTGTTCCATTGCTTCCGGCAGTGCCGGTGGTGCCCACCGCCTGACCCTGTGCCGATACCGCATACATCGCCAGCGCCGCCGACAGGGCAATCGACATCCGCACCATCGCACTTCGCCGGGAATGACTTCGAGACTCGCTCAGCATTTTCGCCTCCTTTTGGATCTTCCGATCCTTTTCAGTCACAGCCGGGAGAGTTGCTCGTGATTATGACTCGCATCTGCTCCCTTAGGTTAGATTTGCAAGCTCCAAACTATATCATCACGGCCGTGGCAGGCCTAGCTTATTATGCCGCTTGAGCCCGAGGATTTGGCTCAAAAATGGAGATATGCCGTGGTCTTACCAGTGATTGTATTTAATGCCACCTAGAACGAATGAGCGATACACGACAGCGATGCCGCGAAAATTAGCGCAAATCAACCGAAGACACCGGCGCCACCCTTCCACCCGCGTCCGGATTCCCTCTGAAGCCGGTCTAAGCCAACTGGCCCAGTTGCGTCGTCTGCACCTCGAAAATGCCATGGTCTGGCTTCACTCCGCCCTGGCTCTCGACCGCCGCGGCCGCGAAGCCGAGGCGATTCGCCTCTATCAGCGCGCTCTTCGACTTGGCCTGATGGGCTTGGCCCTGCGGGATGCATTCGTCTGCCTTGCCTCATCCCTCCGCGAAGTGGGAAAATCGCGTGCCGCCCTCGGGTGGCTTCTCCGCGCCCAGAGCCGATTCCCGAACGACAAAGTGGTGCGTCTGTTTCTCGCCCTCACGTACCACAACCTGGGCCAAGAAACCAAGGCCCTGAAGCTATTGGCGACGGCATACCTGGATGACACCAAAGACCGCGATCTCAAAAGCTATCGCTCCGCCCTTCATCGCAAATTTAAATCGCTAAGTGGGCGATAAGGGATTCGAACCCCTGACTTCCACCTTGTAAGGGTGGCACTCTAGCCGCTGAGTTAATCGCCCTCTATTCTCTCAATTCTACCGCCTTCCCAAGCCAACACCAGTTATACTCCGCCTCTCTCCCTCGCCAACTTGACTCAAATGCCCGGTAAATCGCCCGTTTTCGCGCTGACTGTGTACACTGCAGTGTTGCAGTAGAACGAAAAATAGACCGATATAACTATTACTTCGGGGGATTCTCGCAACGCGACGGAGCCCCTCATGCCCATGCAGCCCAAGCAGGATCGCTACACCGTTAACCCCGATGGCCATCCCGTGGAAAAACTCATCGAAGGCGTCGTCATCCGCTATGCCACCACCCAGATCGACGACCGCGGCACACTCTGCGAAATCCTTCGCCCCGACTGGGGTGTTCATCCGGCGCCATTCACCTACGTCTACCAATTCTCCATCCGGCCCGGCATGTGCAAGGGTTGGCACCAGCACCACCAGCACGATGACCGAATCTTTCTCAGCCAGGGAACCGTCAAGGTCGTCCTCTATGACGATCGTCCCAATTCTCCCACCAGAGGCATGATTAACGAAATCTGCCGTTCCGATCTCCACCGCTCGGTCATGGTCATCCCGCAATTCGTCTGGCACGCGCATCAGAATATCGGGTCCACCGACGCCCTCTTCGTCAGCATGCCCACGCGAATGTACAACTACCAAAGCCCTGACGTCTTCCGGCTCCCGCTCGATAACGATGTGATTCCCTACAAGTTCGAAAAACGCCTCGGCTGGTAGCGCACCCAATGCCTCGCGTCACCGTCATTATTCCGACCTTCAATTACGCCGAGGTACTTCCCTATTCCATCCGAAGCGTCCTCCGCCAGTCGTTTGCCGATTTCGAACTGCTCGTCATTGGCGACCACTGCACCGACGACTCCGAGTCCGTCGTTGCCTCCTTCGCCGACCCGCGCGTCCGCTGGATCAATCTCGAAAAAAATGTCGGCCATCAGTCCGGCCCCAACAACGAAGGCCTCCGCCACGGGTGCGGAGATCTCGTCGCCTACCTCGGCCACGACGATCTGTGGTTCCCGCATCATCTCGAGTGGCTGCTCCGCGCCATCGACAGCGGCGCCGACCTCGCCTATGGCATCGTTGAGAGCGTCCAGCCTGACGGTTCCCCGCCCCGGTTTCTTCCTCTCGAACTCGACTACTGCCCCGGCATGTGGATTCCGCCCACCGGCGTAATGCATCGCCGTCGCCCCGCACTTGACCTCGGTGGTTGGCGACATTTCTGCGACGTCCCCGATCGCGACCCGGAAGCCGATCTCTGGTTACGCCTTCACCAGGCGGGCCAGGTTCTTCGTCTCGCCCGCATGCTGACCGCCGTCAAGTTCTCCGCGGCGCGGCGAAAAAATGTCTACGCCAATCGACCCACCCAGGAGCAGTTCGAATGGTCCCGACGCATCGAAAACGAGCCCCATTTTGCCGCCATCGAACTGGCACGCATGCTTCAACCCATTCCTGACGAACCCACCTCGTTCAAATCCGCGGCCGGAAAATTTGCCGCCGAAACGATCCTCCGCATCCGCAAGCGCCTCTGGCGATTCGGCCTGCATTCACCTCCCCCACCGGCCCAATCCCGGGCCGAGTTCTATCAGACACGACTTAAGTTTAAAGGCATCGATCCCCAGCGCTAGCCCAACCGCGGCCAGTCCTGCCCAGAAGAAGCCGCTGTGCGCCGGATTCGCCCCGCCTTCCCCCGCCCCATCCCTCAAAATTTATTTTCAAAAAAATCCGCCGATTTCCCAAAAATAGGTACAAAACGTACACCTTTTGGACCTGTATATAGAGACGTGATGTTTCTTCGACGGAGTCTCTATGTCCACCCATCTGAATCTCAAATCTTAAATTTCAAATCCGCACGGATACCCCCCCCGAAAAATGGGGAAGTTTTGGGAAAATCAGGAAATCGTCTAATGCACCTCATCACTGATCCACCATCTCCCCGTGTAGCCGCGACCCGAAGGGGAGCGCTTCCGTTTTCGTACCGTGTCCCCGAATCGCAGTCCCCCTGCGGAGGGGGACTTTCGCCATCTCGGAATTTACGCCCCACCGGAATTTAACCATGCCTCGTACCGCCCCGATCCCGCTTACGAATCGCCGACATCTCTTCCGGCGGCGTCTTTCTGGACGCGGTCTCGATTTCTTCGGGATATTCCGCGCGGAGGACATCGCGATAGTCGGTGCTGGCGCACTTCGTAACCGCCTTGAGTCGCTGCAGCTCTCTGTGACTTTGCATTAGAATCGCGAGCTGGACACGTTCTCGCTCCCGATGCCATTTTTGTGTTCCATAGGTGTCGAGAATCACCAGCGCTTTCTCAGCCTGGGGTGGGTCGGGAAAACAGTCGTGCAATTTCTTGAGGACGAGTTCGCGCGACGGCTTTGGACACATAAAACTAATTCTATCATGGAACAGATGCCATTGATGCTGACAACCCTCAACGCGCCGTTGGAATTCGCCTCAATAGCCGGGCGCAGCGGATGAATCGCCACGGTCAGTTGCCAGCGCACAAAAACACCCCACCCCCAGCGCCACCGCCCCCCACATCACGTTCCCATACCACGAAAACAAATCCCCCAGCGCCGCCCCAAAAAAATCCCGGTCGAGCAGCCCGATCGAAATCATGCAGACGATCATCATCGCCGCCGCCAAGCGGTCGCGCTGCTGAATCCACATTCGCGCCACGAAAAACCCCGGCAGCATCAAAATCCCAAAATGCGTCTTATGCGACATCGGCGAAAGCAGTAGCATCAGCACGAACATCAGCGCACATTCCACCCCGAGCCTGCGCTGATCGTTCGGCTTCCGCAGCGGCCGCCCAATCGCCCACGCCACCGCCGCCATCAGCGCAAGATCCAGCGAATAAACCATCCGCTTCAGCGTCTTGGCCGACACGACGTTCTTATCAAACGTCGTATTCAATTTCCCATCCGCGATGTTCCAGTGCGTCGTAAAAAATCGGTGAGCCGCCCCGGCGATCGACTGGTTGATCGTCACATCCACATACCACTGCCCGATATTTCCGCTCGTCGGCTTCACGATCCGCGTGTACCACTCCTGCACCCACAGTCCCTGCGGCGCGCGATGAACCGCATCCGTCGCGAGGTTTAGCGCCACCGCCAGCACCACCATCCACCCCGCGGCGAGCCACCTTCCCCGCCAGGCGAGATACCCCGCCATAATCAGCGGCGGCCCCTTAAACGCCGCCGCGATTCCCCACGCCGACGCCGCGGCAAAATCCCGCGCCTTCTGCCAGGCGAAGCACCCCGCCACCAGCAGCGCGTCGATAACGATGTCGGATTGCTCATGCCCAAACGTCCCCTGCACATACCGCATTCCCGCCATCAGCCCCAAAATCAGAATCGCGATCTCGGTCCCCGAAACAATCTCTTTTCCTTCCGCGACCCTCCAGCTCAGCTTCCAAAGTACCGAGAGTGCCACCACCTGCACGCCGAACCAAGCCAGCCGGCTGAGGAAATGCGGCAGCCAGGCCATCGGCAGCGCGATCAACGCCTGAAACGGCGGATACGTAAAGGGATGCGTCACCTGAAAGATAATCGTCGGCGACGAGCTGGCATCGTATGGCGGCGAAACATAGATATCTTCGCCATTCACCAGTTGCCGCGAAGCGCGCACGAAGACCTGGTCCCACTCCGAGCGGTAGGACTTCTCGCGTACCATCAAAAACCCATTGCCCACCAGATAAATCGCCGCCGCGATAAAAATCACCCGCTCCGTTATCGAGCGCACGGCCTGAATCCATGAGAGCCGGGCTTTGTAGCGTAAACCCTTTTCGATAACAACACGTAACGTAGAAGCGGCGTCCCGCCGCTTGCCCGCTCTTAAAGCGGCGGGACGCCGCTTCCACGCGCAACTCGCAACTACCAACTCTTTTCCCTACAATCTCCCACCCCAAGGAATTATCCACGTGTCACAAGCCGCAACCCCTTCCCTCGTCCCCTCCGATTTCGCCGGCGCCTCCCATTTTCTCTTGCGCCGCCTGCACTCCCTCACCGGCCTGGTCTTCGGCGGGTACCTCGTCATCCACCTTATCACCAACGCCACCCTCATCCAGGGAACCTCTCCCGACGTCTTTCAATCGCAGGTCGACAAAATCCACTCGCTCCCATTCCTCTGGGCGATTGAGTGGCTCTTTATCTATCTGCCGATCCTCTTCCACACGGTTTACGGCATTTGGATCATCGTCGGCGGTCGCCTAACAACGATCGATATCCCTACGCCAAAAATTATCTCTATCTTCTCCAGCGGATCAGTGCGGTCATTATCATTCTCTTCCTCGGCTTTCACGTGCTGGGGATGAAAGGCCTTTGGGGAAGTAGCCTGGAATTCGTGCCGGCGGATGCGACCCGAAGCACCGTGCGGCATATTAATTCCAGCGTGTGGGTCGCCTATTTGGTCTATCCGATTGGTATCCTGGCCTCGTGTTTTCACCTGGCCAACGGGTTCTTCACGGCTGCCATCACCTGGGGGTTGACCATCAGCGCCGGAGCCCAGCGCCGCTGGGGATATCTTTGCACGGGCCTGTTTTTTTTGACGCTTTTGTGCGGATTTCTGGCCTTGGGGGCGGCGATTCACGACAAGGCGATCCTCGTGCACTAATATAGAAGTTAGAGAAATATGGATCGCAAGGTCATCGACGATTTCGAAACCGGCGGCGAAAAGCTCAAAGCGGCTATTCGCGGCCTTACCCCCAAGGAATTCCTCTGGGTCCCCGCCCCGGGCGCGGGCATCGGAAGATGGTCGATCCAGCAGGTTGTCATGCATCTGATGGATGATGAGCTGATCTGGTCTTCACGCATGAAGCTGATGCTGGCCGAGGATAATCCGGAAATCGTCGGTTTTGATGAGAGCAAATTCGCCACCAAACTTTTTTACGATCAGCAGGACCCGCAGTTGGCCGCCCAGATTCTGGATCTGAATCGCCGGCATCTCGCCCCCCTGTTTCGCAAGCTTCCGGATGAAGCCTTCGCCCGCACCGGCCGGCACAACGACCTGGGGCTGATCAACCTCGGCAAAAGCATCGTCTGGACCAACGAGCACCTGGACCACCATATTCTTTATATCTCCATGAAAGCGCGACCGTCTGGGGATGCCGATGGCAACTGAAAAATCTGCAAGTTGAAGGAAAAAAATGTTTTCCGCGGTAATCGATCATTACGAAGCCGGTGGCGAGAAGCTCAAGGGGGCCGTCTCCGGCCTTACCCGCGAGGATATGATCTGGAAGCCGACGGATTCGGCCCTTGGGCTTTGGTCGATTCAGCAGATCGTCATGCACATGCTCGATTCCGATCTCATCTGGTCGCGCGGATGAAATCGATCATTGCCGAGGAGAATCCCAGAATCCTCGGCTACGACGAAAGCAAATTCGCCCAGCGATTGCTCAGCGACGAGCGCGATGCCCCAAGCGCGCGTGCCAGCTTTTCGATCTCAACCGGCGGCAGTTTACGCGGGCACTGCGAAAGCTGCCGGAGTCGGCCTTTTCGCGCACCGGACAGCACAGCGAGCGCGGGTCCATCACGCTTGGCCAGAGCCTTCAGTGGATGGTCGAGCACGTCGATCATCACGTCAGTTTTATCCGCCGAAAGCGCGACAAGCTCGGTAAGCTCTGGAAGGAATGATCTCATGCCCGCGGCGGCGAAAAGAGTGATCGTGATCGGCGGGGGTCTGGCCGGGCTGGCGTGCACAGTCAAGCTCGCCGAGGACGGGTTCAACGTCGATCTCTTTTCCATGGTTCCCGTCAAGCGCAGCCATAGTGTCTGCGCCAGGGCGGAATCAACGCCTGCAACGACATTGCCCGCCAGCAGGGCTACAGCGAGTGGATTCACTTCGACGAAACCGTTTTGGGCGGGGATTTTCTGGCCGATCAACCCCCCGTTTTGGAAATGTGCAACTGGGCCCCGCGCATCATCGACCTCCTCGACCGCATGGGCGTTCCCTTCAACCGCACCCCCGAAGAGCAGCGCGAGCTGCGCCTCTTCGGCGGCTCCCTCATCAAGCGAACCTTCTTCGCCGGCGCCACCACGGGCCAGCAATTGCTCTACGCCCTCGACGAACAGACCCGCCGGTACGAAGCCGACGGACTGGTGCATAAATTTGAGTTTTGGGAGTTCCTGTCGCCCATCGTTCATGATGGGCAGTGCGTTGGCGTGGTGGCCCAGGACATGCGCACGATGCAGATCCACGCCTTCCGAGCCGATGCCGTCGTCATGGCCACCGGCGGGTGCGGCCTGATCTTCGGCAAGTCGACCATGTCGGTCATCTGCACCGGCGGCGCCGCTTCACGCTGCTACCAGGCGGGCGCCAACTACGGCAACCCCGAGTTCATCCAGGTTCACCCCACCGCAATCCCCGGCGAAGACAAGTGCCGCCTTATCAGTGAATCGGCCCGGGGAGAAGGCGGCCGCGTCTGGGTCCCCAAGCGCCCCGGCGACACCCGCCATCCCAATTCCATCCCCGAATCCGAACGATTCTATTTCCTCGAAGAGCGCTACCCGAAATACGGCAACCTCGTTCCGCGCGACATCGCCACCCGCGAAATCTTCCAGGTCTGCACCGAATTGAAGCTGGGCGTCGACGGCGGCAACATGGTCTATCTCGACCTCGCCGACACCGTCAAAAAAATCGGCCGCCCGCGCGTGCTGGAAAAGCTCGAAGGCATTCTGGAAATCTACGAGAAATTTGTCGGCACCGATCCCCTCGATGAGCCGATGAGAATCTTCCCCGCCGTCCACTATTCCATGGGCGGCCTCTGGACCGGGTTCAAGAAAGACGAAAAAACCGGCGGCCTGAAGTTCGGCGACCCCGCCAACATGATGACCAGCCTCCCCGGACTCTACGCCATGGGCGAAGTTAACTTCGCTTATCACGGCGCCAATCGCCTCGGCGCAAATTCTCTCCTGAGCTGCATCTTCGACGGCCTCTTCGGCGGGCGCAGCGTCGAAAACTATTGTCGCGACATCACCCAGGGCGACGCGCCGCAATCCGTCTTCGACGCCGCTGTCAAAAAGGAAACCGACCGCCAAAACGGGCTCGTCAACAACCGCGGCGGTGAGAATCCCTATCTCCTCTGGCAGGAAATGGGCCGGTGGATGACCGACAACTGCACTGTCATCCGCCATAACGAGCGGCTGCAGCAGACGCTGGAAAATGCCGCGAGTGGAAAGACCGCTTCCGGAAAGTTCAGCTCTCCGACACCGGCATGTGGACCAACCAGAACCTCAGTTTCGCCCGCGCCACCGGCGACATGATCATCCTCGCCGAGGCAACCCTCCAGGCGCCTCCGGCGCAACGAATCGCGCGGCGCGCACTATAAGCCCGCCTATCCCCACCGCAACGACGAGGAATTCCTCAAGGCGACGATCGCAAGGTTCGACCCCGCCACCGGCACGCCCTGCATCAGCTACGGTCCGATCGACATCAGCCTGATCCCCCCGCGCGCCCGCGAATACGGAAAGAAATCTGATCCGCAGGCACCCATTGCCGCGCAGGCCGAAAAAGCCATGGCATGACATCGCATATCCCCTCTTCCTTTACTCCGTCTTATCCCCTCCCCTGGTACTCCGGGGGAGGGTTAGGGTGGGGGTTGATTCCTCGATAGCTCTGGATGACGATTCCCGCGATGCAGCTTCGGCGAGATGCAAGAAAGCGGTTGACAGAATTCGCTCGCGCAATGCGCCAGAGCCCACGGATGCCGAGCGCAAACTCTGGAAGATTTTGCGATTCAAAGCCTTGGGCGGCTACCGTTTTCGCCGACAGCGCCCGGTCGCCGGATTTATCCTCGATTTCTACTGTCCCGCCACGCGACTGGCCATCGAACTCGATGGAGGCCAACACGCCGATGCTCCCCAGGCAAGATACGACCAAGCTCGATCCGCAAAACTGAAAAAAATCGGCGTTCGGATTTTACGTTTTTGGGATGACGATATCCTGAAGCATCCGGAGGCGGTTGCCGAGGAAATCCTGCACGCGTTGGAAAGAACCTCGCCCCCACCCCAACCCTCCCCCCGAGTACCAGGGGAGGGGGAATAAATTGGCCGCGCCTGAGATATCTTGCAACTCTGTCCCACGTCTGCGCTGGTTTCACGTCGCACTCCTCGGCGCCCTCATCGCCATTTCCGGCTGGTTCCGTCTCGACCGCATCGATCGCGAAAGTCTCACCCTCGACGAATACTGGGCCCTCTACCTCGCGACCGGCCGCGGCGACCTGGTCTTCGACCTTCCCTACGGCCAGATCATCGCCTCGCCACCCAACGTCGGCTACCAAAACGCCCCCGCCTGGTGGCACATTTGGACGGGGCTCGACAGCACCACCCATCCGCCCCTTTATCACCTCGTCCTTCGCGCCTGGGTCGATCTCTTCGGCGATTCCGATTTTTCCACGCGCTGTCTCTCCTGGAGCTTCGGCCTCGCCGCCGTCCCCGTCCTCTTCGCCGCCGTCCGCCGCTGCGCCGGTCCGTGGCGTGCCCTCATCGCCACCGGCATCATGGCCCTCGCCCCCGCAGGCATTGAATTCTCCCAATCCGCCCGCCCCTACACGATGCTCGTCTTTCTCGGCTGCGTGCTGCTCGATTGCGTCATCGCGATCGACCTCACCGGCGTAACCATCTCGCGATTGACACTGCTTGCCCTCTCAACCGCCGCCCTGGCCCTCACCCATTACTACACCGCCGGCGCGATCGTCTCTGCCGGCATCTATATCGCCGTGCGCATGCGCGGCCCGGCGCGTCGCCGCGCGCTTGCTGTAATGCTCTGCGCCATCCTATTCGTCGCCCTCGCCTGGGGCCCCGTCTTCTGGTCAACCCGCCATCTCTACGGCGCCTACGGAAACTTCTCGCGCGAAACCGGCGCCGGCTTCACCCTCACCCTGCTCGCCCTCATCCGCATCCCCATCCGCTTCCTCCTCGACCCATCCACCCCCTGGCCCTGGTTCACCGCGGCTCCCCTCGCGCTGCTGGTTTATTTCTTTCCGCCAGCCCGCCTGGAGAAATCCCCCCAGCTCCTCCTCTGCTGGCTCTGGACCATCAGCACCATCGGCGTCGTCGTCGCCGTCGATCTCATCCACCGCACGACGATGGTCGGCGTCCTCCGGTACGTCTATCTCGCCTCTCCCGCCGTCTACGCGATCCTCGCCACCGCGCTCCCCTCGCGCCTCGGCGTCATCACCGCCGCCGTGCTCCTCCTCTGCTGCGCCGTCTACGGATTCTCGCGCATGCAGTCCGGGCCCGACGCGGTTGAGCCCTGGAAAACCGTCGCCCAGGATCTCGACGAGATGGCCGGCCCCCGCGACCTCGTCGCCATCATCGGCTACTACCCCAACGAGCCTGCCTTCGATTACGTTGTCATCTCCCACTACATCGGCTCCTGGAAACGCCCGGTTATTTTTCTCATCGGACCGCCCGGCAACAAAACCAAATCCCAACTCGCCGCCGCCCCCAATGTCTGGATGATCGGCCACTCCGCCACGTTCGAAACCCGTCGCCTCCTCCCCGGCTCGCGCATCGCGGACGTCCGCGGCGTGGGCGAAAGAAACTTCATCTGGCTCGCCAAACCACCCGCCCCCACAACCGCCACAAATCCAAAGTGATCTCGAAAAAGAACATTTTCCAGGCCCTCCTGCTCCTGATCCTCCTCGCCGTGGCCGGCGGCCGTGCGCTTTCACGATCTGACAAAAGTCGGCCTCTGGCCCGACGAATATTGGTCCTCCGTCCATCTCGCCACAGGCCGAGGAACCGCGATTTTCGACCTGCCCCACGGCGTGTTATTCGATCCCCCGCCAAAAACCCTCCTCGAAGGCGCACCCTCCTGGCCCCACATCTGGACCGGCCTCCGCGGCATCGTCCATCCGCCCCTCTACCTCATCTTCCTCCGTTGGTGGATGGACCTCTTCGGCCCGGCTGACTTTTCGACCCGATCGTTTTCCGTCCTCGCCTCCCTTGCCGCCATCGTCGTCCTCTTCGACATCCTCCGCTTCACCGCCGGCCTCCCCGCCGCATTCATCGGCGCAGGACTGATGGCCCTCTCCCCGATGCAGATCGACCTCGCCCAGCAATCTCGCCCCTACACATTCCTCTCGCTTGTCGCGCTGCTCGCCGCCGATGCGCTGCTCCGCATCGAGCGTCGCGGACCATCCCCGGCCCGACTGACCTCGCTTGCGCTGGGAATAATCGCCACCGCCCTCACGCACTATTTCTCCCTCGGCGCCCTCATCGCCATCTTCGCCTACGCGGTGTTCTGCCTGCGTGCAGATCTCCGCAACCGCGTTATCGCCGTCTTCGCGATCTGTGCCGCTCTCTTTCTCATTTGCTGGACCCCGTTCCTCTGGCAGCAGCACCGCGAATTCTTCCGTCAGCAGGACTGGTCCCTCGAACCCAACGGCATGCGCACCATGCCCCTGATTCGCGCCGCCGCCCTCCCGCCGGACTATCTTTTCGGCCCCACCAGCAACGGACTGGAATGGCTCGCCCCCTGCGTCATCGTCTACGCGTTGCCTCTGCTGCTCATCCGTCGCTCAAAAACCCTGATCTTCTGGTGGCTCTGGGTCGTCGCACTCATCGGCCAGCTCGTCATCTACGACTTTCTCAACCACGCCCGCCTCCTCGCCTCCGTCAAATACACCTCCCTCGCCTCCGTCGGCGTCTACGCCCTCTGCGCCACGCCCCTCCCAACCGCAAAATGGTGGCGATGGGCAATCCCCTGCATGATTCTCATCAGCGTCGCCGTCGCCGGCGTCGAGCGCCTCCAGTCCGGCCCCCCCGAAGACAACGGCGACTGGCGCGGCATGGCCCAAACCGTCGACCGCATGGCCGGCCCCCACGACCCCCTCGTCTTCTACCCCAGTTCCTTCTGGGGCCCCGCCGCCATCTTCTACCTAGACATCGCCCACTACGCGCCGAGCTCGCAGCGACCCGTCATGTTCCTTGAGAGTCCGGCCGACGAATCCGCCCAGCGCCAGCTCGAAAAATTCCCGAGGATTTGGTTGATCGGTCCCAACGTCCAGGAAGACACAACAAAATATCTCCCCGGCTGGAGATCCCTCTTCAGCCGCGGTTTCATCAACGCAGGTTCAATCGCAGAATTAAAAAACCCCAACCCCACAACGGTCGCCCGCCCCGAAAACTGAGCCGGCCCGTCCCCGGGCCGTTCCTCCCCCTCAATTCACCGTCGCATCCAAAAACCCCGCCACGATCACCGTCGGCGGCACCGGGTGCGGCATCTGGTCCCCAGCCTTGAATTCAACAAACGTCCCCTTCAACGTCACTCGAATCGTCGACGCATCGACCTGCTGGAAATAAGCCGTCACATCCATCGGCTGAAGCACTTCCCCCTGGGTGTTCAGAAAATCCCATACGGGCTATCCTGCCGATCCATGCTCTCAGAGTGATTGATCCAAACCGTCTGGGTGATCTGCGACGGATCCGAAATGCTCGGCAGCTCCATCCGCATATCGTAAGAGTTGACGACTTCTTTCCCCGTAAGCGTGTCCTTCGGATCGTCGCTATAGAGCCGCGCGACCACGACGCCTTTGGAAGTTTCCAGGTGCAGCCGCGCCGGCGGAAACCATTGCTGCGCCTGCCCGATCTTCAGCATCGAACCCGCCGGCGTCTCGGGCGCCGCGGCTGTCGCTACTGCCGCGGGCTGGGTCGTCGGCATATTTTGCGCCTGCCCCGAATCGCTCTGGGCCTTCGCGCACCCCAGCAGCCCCGCCATGCTCAATACAAAGATGGCCCTCAATCGCAAAAAATGCATCGCCTGACTCTCCGCGGGCCTATTATACCACATATAAGATGGCCACCCGCGCTCCCGAAGAAACTGACATCCTCTGCGAAAATTGCGGATACATGCTCAACGGCCTGCCCCCATCCGGCAATTGCCCCGAATGCGGCAGCGCAATCGGCCTGAGCGTTTCAGACCTCATCCGCCGACCCCCTCCATGGGAGCTTATCGGCGATCCCCACCCCGCATGGCACCGTTTTTTGACCACCACCGCCCAAATCATCTTTACCCCAACCCGTTTCTTCCGCGGCACCACCTCCCGCAGCCAAGATCTTAAATCATATAGATTTGCGCAAATCCACTGGGCCATCGCCGCGCTGCTTCTCGGCTTCGCCGCCTTCGCCCACTGGCATGCTTTCGACTATTCCGTCCTCCACCCCGCCTGGCTAAGCCCGGCCCTCCTCGTTGGCCTGCCCATCCTCGTTTTCGTCTCGATATCCCTCACCATCCGCATCGCCGCGAGGCTCACCGCCTGGGAAGCCGCCTACCGCGGCTACCGTCTCCCCCTCCCCGTCGTCTCCCGCGCCCTCTACTACCACTCCGCCCACCTCCTGCCCGTCGCCCTCCTCGGCTTTTGCACCTGCACCACTTACGCCTACTTGCTCTTTCATTCCCTCCAAAGCACCACCGGCGTCACCTACCTCTACATCCTCTGCGGCGAAGTCATCCTCAGCGCCGGTTATTTGTTCAACACATATTGGATCGGAATGCGTAATCTGATGTACGCTAACCGCTGAACCGCGGCCAAATCACAGCGCATCATGCTCGCCTTCTGCTCCAGCCCCACGTTCGTCCAGCACATCACCGGCGAATACCATCCCGAGCGCCGGATAGAATCCGCGCCATCGCCCACGCCGTCCGCCAGGCAGGCCTCATCGATTCCCCCAACCCCTTCCCCGATTTCCCCCCCGGCTTCAACATTCAGCCCCTCGGCGGCGAAAAGCTCCTCGAACTCACCCCCACCCGCGCCGACCTTGAAGCGATTCTCCTCGTCCACGATCACGCCCACATTGAGAAAATCCGCCACCTCTGCCGCAGCGGTGGGGGGGTTCTCGATCAGGGCGACACCCCCATCTGCCCGCAGAGTTATGACGTCGCCCTCCTCTCCTGCGGCGCACTCCTTACCTGCTGCGACGCCGTCGTCACCGGCCGCGCCACCGCGCCTTCGCCGCCGTCCGACCGCCCGGCCATCACGCCGAGCCCGATACCCCCATGGGCTTCTGCCTCTTCTCCAACATCGCCATCGCCGCCCGATATCTGCAGAAACGCCACGGCGTCGGTCGCGTCGCCATCGTCGATTTCGATGTCCATCACGGCAACGGCACCCAGGCCGCCTTCCTCGAAGACCCCTCCGTCCTCTTCATCAGCATCCACCAGCATCCCGAAACCTGCTACCCCGGGACCGGATTCACCTGGGAGACCGGCGAAGGCAATGCCGTCGGATCAACCCTCAACATCCCCATGAACCCCGGCGCCACCGATTCCGACTACCACACCGAATTCGAATCAAAAATCATCCCCAAGCTCGATGCCTTCCGCCCCGAAATCCTGCTGATTTCCGCCGGCTTCGACGCCCACACGGATGACCCACTCGCCAAGGTCGACCTCACCGAGCACGGCTTCGAGATGATGACCAAAATGCTCGCCGACGTCGCCAAGGCTCACTGCCGCGGCCAGATCGTCAGCACCCTGGAAGGGGGGTACCATCTCGGCGCTCTCTCCCGAAGCCTCGTTCGGCACCTCAAAGCACTGCGTGACACATGACAGACAAAAAAATCACCATCGTCGATGCCCATCTAGATCTCGCCGACAACGCGATCCTCGGCCGCCCGGTGCATCTCCACGCCCGCGACCAGAAACCAGATGAAGGCGGCATCCCCACCGTCGGTCTTCCCGACCTCCGCGAAGGGCACGTCGACCTCATCTGCGCCACCATCTTTTGCCAGCCGACCTACGACAACAAACCCGGCTACACGAATCCGGACGAAGCCTATGCCGCGGCCCTCGCGCAGCTCGACTGGTACGACTCCCGCCAATCCGCCGGCGACATGCGCTTCATCAAAGCCCCCTCCCAAATCGCCCCCCAAAAAAATTCCACCCAGGCGATCATCCTGATGGAAGGCGCCGACCCCATCCGAAACGCCGACGACGCACAAGATTTCTTCGACCGCGGCGTCCGCATCGTCGGCCTCACCTGGAAAGAAGGCACCCGCTACGCCGGCGGAAACTCAAAACCCGGCCCCCTCACGCCGGAAGGCGAGCAAATCGTCAAAACCCTCGACACGCTGGGCATCATTCACGACGCTTCCCACCTCGCCGATGAATCCTTCTGGCGTCTGCTGGAAATCACCGGCGACGCCCCCATCATCGCCTCCCATTCCAATTGCCGCGCCATCGTCCCCGGAATCCGCCAGCTCTCGGATGATATGATCCGCGCCATCGCCGAGCGCAGCGGTATGATCGGCATTAACTTCTTCAACCAGTTCCTGGTTCCCCCCGACGATCTGAAAAATCGCCCCGCAAACCTGAAAGACGTGACCAATCACATCAAGCACATTTGCGACCTGACAGGAAGCTCCGCCTTCGTCGGCCTCGGCACCGACATGGACGGCGGCCTGGGCCGCAACGAAATCCCCCAGGAAATCCAAACCAGCGCCGATCTTCATCGTGTCGGCGAAGCACTCTCCACCGCCGGTTTCGTCGACGAAGACATCCTCGACATCATGAGCGAAAACTGGACCCGATTCTTCAAACGGCACCTGCCAACCACCCATGTCAGACCCGAAAAATCTTCCCAGAATTGACGCCCTCTCGCCGATCCTCGCCGTTCCCGATGTCCTGGCGGCCGTCAACTATTACACTGCCGTCCTCGGCTTCGATCGCGACTTTCTCTGGCAGGACCCGCCCACGCACGGCGCCGTCCGCCGCGACAAAATTCAAATCCAGTTCGGCCTCAACCCGGATCTCGCCCGCCGCGCCGCGGGAACGCAATATTTCTTCTTCGTCACCGGCGTCGAAGAGTTTTACTCATCGCACGTGGGCAAAGGCGCACAAATCATCTCCCCCATCGAAAACAAACCATGGGGTCTCCGCGAATACACCGTCAGCGATCTCAATGGCTATCAGCTCCGTTTCGCCGGCCCGGAAAAATTTGAACGCCCCCAAAACGCCCTGGACGTTCTCCCACCCCACATCCAAATCGAGCACCGACTTCCCTCGCCCGCAGAACACTTCGCCCTTACCAAATCCGTCAACTGGGGCCACAACCCCGCAACCATCGGCGCCGCCCTCACAAACTCCCTCCACGGCGTCGTCGCCATCGACATATCCGACCCCGCGCATCCCTATAGCGTCGGCATGCTCCGCATCCTCGGCGACGGCGCCAAGCCTTCATCATCTGGGACGTCGTCGTAAAACCCTCCCACCAGAATCAGCGCATTGGAGCCAGCATGATGGAATCCGCCCTGAGCTGGATCCGCACCACCGCCTCGCCTGGCGCCTTCGTCGGACTCTTCACCCACAAACCCGGCTTCTACGAAACCCTCGGCTTCAAATCAGATTTCGCGATGCATTTGAAAACTTGACGAGTTGCCATCTAGCGAGCTTTACGTTTGCCCGACGATCCATTTCCGATATCGTCGCGGAAATAATAGAGGTGAGGGCTGGGATCAAGCTCGGGACGCACGATCAATCCGCTCGCTTCCAGGTTTCGCAGTCCGCGGTTGATAGCTGAACCAGAGACATCCAGCCATTCAAAAGCTGACCCCGCATATTGCTCAAGCCGCCAGGCATCAAAACCGTCATGCCGTCCGGCCGGACCGAAGTCCACTTCAATATTTCTGCCGCCGATCTCAAATCGGCATCCCGTCCCGTGGAAAGAATATCTGCCGCGAGGCTGAACCAATCGGCCTGATTGCTTGAGTTTTCCGCTGCGCCACCCGTGCAGCGGATTGGAGCTACCCGCTTGCCGCTTCAACCCGGCAACGGCCGCGCGCACCGCGCTGATAACTAATGATCAGTTGTAAGACATTGGACGCTCCAGCAAGCCGCCGCCTCTTACCCCCTCTCCCGGTACTCCGGGAGAGGGTTGGGGTGAGGGCCGTGAATAAAATCTTCCAGATCAAACCCGATCACTTTTCCTAAAGCCGTCTGACGAAATTCACTTCCTCCCATTCCTCCCCACCGGCTTCCCTTCCCCCAATATCGCCGCATGCGCCGCCGCCAACCGCGCAATCGGCACCCGATACGGCGAGCAGCTCACATAATCCAGCCCCACCTTATGGCAAAAATGCACGCTCTTCGGATCGCCGCCATGCTCCCCGCAAATCCCGCACTTCAAATCCGGCCGAGTGGCGCAGACCCTTCCTCACCGCCATCTCAATAAGCTGTCCAACGCCACCCACGTCCAGCGTCTGGAACGGATCGCGCTCCAGGATTTCCTTCTTCAGATAGTCGGGAAGGAAGCTGTTCACATCATCCCGGCTATACCCAAACGTCATCTGCGTCAGGTCATTGGTGCCGAAACTGAAAAATTCCGCCGTCTGCGCAATCTCATCGGCGGTGACTGCCGCGCGGGGGACTTCGATCATCGTTCCATACAACCAGTCCAGCTTCACGCCCTGCTCCTTGATCACGCGCTGGGCCGTCTCGACGGTGTACTTCTTGAGATAATCCAGCTCCTTCTTCGTCCCCGCCAGCGGAATCATGATCTCCGGCAAAACCTTCACGCCTTCCTTCTTCACGATGCACGCCGCCTCGATGATCGCCCGCACCTGCATCTCCAGGATTTCCGGATACGTCACCGCCAATCGGTCGCCCCGATGCCCCAGCATCGGGTTCGCCTCGTGAAGCTGCGCCACGCGCGACTTCACCTGCTCCAGGCTCAGCCCCAGGCTTCGCGCCAGCTCCTGCTGATCCTTCTCGCCGTGCGGCAAAAACTCATGCAGCGGCGGGTCCAGCCAGCCGCACCGTCACCGGCAGTCCATTCATCTCCCGGTAAATCTGCACGAAATCATCCCGCTGATACGGCAGCAGCTTCGCCAGCGCAAGCTTGCGCGTTTCCGTGGTCGTCGCCAGGATCATCTCCCGCATATGTTGAATCCGCTCCGGATCAAAAAACATATGCTCCGTCCGGCAAAGCCCGATCCCCTGCGCTCCAAACCCGCGCACCACTTTCGCGTCCGTCGGCGTGTCGCCGTTGGTCCGTATCTTCAGCGTCCGATACTTATCCGCCCATTTCATGATCGTCCCGAACGGCCCCGACAACGTCGCCTCCACCGTCGGCACCGACCCTTCCATCACCTCGCCCGTTCCCCCGTCGATGCTGATGAAACTGTCCGGCCCCAGCGTCACGTCGCCGATCTTCACCTGCCGGGTCGCCTGGTCGATCACCACCGCCCCCGCTCCCGCCACGCACGGCGTTCCCATCCCCCGCGCCACCACCGCCGCGTGCGACGTCATGCCTCCCGTGCTCGTCAAAATCCCTTCCGAAACGTGCATCCCTCCGATATCCGCCGGCTCCGTCTCGCGCCGGACCAGAATAATCTTCTCCCCATTCGCCACCCGATTCTCCGCCTCTTCCGCGCTAAACGCGATCTTCCCCGTCGCCGCCCCCGGCGACGCCGGCAGACCCCTCGTCAAAACCTTCTTATCCGCCTTCGGATCAAACGTCGGGTGCAGAAGCTGATCCAGGCTCGCCGGATCCACCCGCAGCACCGCCGTCTTCTCGTCGATCAGCCGTTCCTTCACCATGTCCACGGCAATCTGCACCGCCGCCGCCGCCGTGCGCTTCCCGTTGCGCAGTCTGCAGCATATACAGCTTCCCCTTCTCGATCGTAAACTCGAAATCCTGCACGTCTTTGTATCGCTTCTCCAGCGTCTCTTTAACCTTGAGCAATTCCTTCCAGCTCTTGGTCGACCACTTCCCCATCTCCGTCTGACAATCCAGCGGCGTGCGAATCCCCGCCACCACGTCCTCCCCCTGCACATTCACCAGGAACTCCCCATAAAACCGGTTCTCCCCGGTCGACGGATTCCGCGTAAACGCCACGCCCGTCGCCGAATCATCCCCCATGTTCCCATACACCATCGCCTGCACGTTCACGGCCGTCCCGCGCAAGCCCATGAATGTCGTTCAGCTCGCGATACTTGATCGCCCTGTCTCCCATCCAGCTCTTAAACACCGCTTCGATGGCATGCTCAAGCTGCACCAGCGGGTCCTGCGGAAATTCGTCCCCCACGATCTGCGCGTAAATCCTCTTATATCTCTCCACCACTTCCTTCAGGCCGGTCGTATCCAGATCGGTATCCAGCTTCGCACCGCGCACGTTCTTGACGGCCGACAGCTCCGTCTCGAAATGATGATGGTCCACCCCCATCACCGTATCCCCAAACATATTGATCAGCCGCCGATAGCTGTCATACGCGAATCGCTCATTGCCGGTGAGGCGCGCCAGCCCCTCGACGACTTCGTCGTTAAGTCCGATGTTGAGCACCGTATCCATCATCCCCGGCATCGAAACCTTCGCCCCCGACCTCACCGACACCAGCAGCGGATTTTTCGGATCACCAAAGCTCTTCCCGGTCGCCTTCTCCAGCCGCGCTAAGTTGCTTTCAACTTCCTGCATCAATCCCTTGGGCAGCTTCTGCCCAAGATCGTTGTAATCCCCGCAAGTTTCCGTCGTAATCGTAAACCCCGCCGGCACCGGCAGCGGCACCAGCGTCATGTCCGCGAGGTTCGCCCCTTTGCCTCCCAGCAAATCCTTCAAATGGGCCCCGCCCTCAGCCTTCCCATTCCCGAAAAATAAACCCGCTTCACTGCCTTGGCAGACTTGGCGCTCTTCGATTTCTTAGACGGTTTAGACATAACTTTCGGCATGACAAAATCTCCGCAAAATACCCCGGTTTTTCCGGGCTAAAAACCACTTTCCATCAGTCGAGCCGGGCAGTATAGAAACGACCCAAATGGGTGTCAATTTACCCCTGCGTCACCCCAAAAAAGTCATCCCCATCCCCAATCCCCTCCGTTATCAAAGCCGCGGTGCTTGCACCCGCGGGACCTCCCTTCCCTTCTCGCAGATCGCAACTAATTCACTCCCCGCACCCCTGTCAACCCCACCCCCGCCTCCGGCAACCCCATCCTCTCATCCCCCAAATCCACCCGATACATCAAATTATTGTAATCATAATACCCCGTCGGATGCTCACTTCCCGAAAACGTATTCACAAACGTCCCCTCAAAATAAATCACCCGTCCCCCGTCTTTCGCCAGCTCCGGATGCTGAACCGGATTGTAAAAATCGTTCGAATTCCCCGCCATGAAATGCGTCGCCACCTTCCGCGCAAACCGCCACGGCCCCTCAGGCGCATTGGCCGTCGCAAACCAAATCTCCCCCGCCACGCTCGCCCCGTCCAATTCCTGAAAAATCTCCGTCCACTTCCCCAGAAACGGATTCCAAGCGATCGACCCCGGCCCCTTCTTCACCCGCTTCCCATTCTCCACATTCACAAAATCCACCGGCAACTCCTCTCGCTTCAGTTTCCCGTCTTTAAAGAGATCCTCCAGCCGCTTCTCATCCAACTCCTTCCAATTCTTCCGCCAAGCCCACCTCACCTTCCCGCTCGCATCCCGATCCACATTGCCGTCATCCGTCAAACAGGTAAACGTCTCATACAGCTTCGGATCGCTCGCCGCCTCAAAGCTGTCTTCCACACGAACCCGCTCGTTGAAGTAGACATACGTTTTGCCGCCATCAACGGCTCGAAACGGATGCCCGCTGGGCCCAAGCGTGCCTTCGCCGGCTCCTTCAAACTTCAGAAACTGCTGGCACACCTGCTTCTCGTCATTGAAGAGCACCAGCCCGCTTTCCACGTGGTTCATCTTCGAATCGACGGCCACGTATCGCGCCAGCATGCGCTGACGCCCCTGGGCATCGCGCGTCACGATCAACCCATCCACCCAGATCGGGTTCTTCCCCGAGCGCTCCACCTCCGCCATCGGCCGGGCGAACTCGCCGGCCTTATCGACGAAGTAGCTAAACCGAATCCCCCGATCCGGATCGATCTGCCCCGGCAGGCCAGAGGCAATCGCTCCCGTCATCGAATATCCGCCAAGATCGAAATCCACCCGGTTCGTATCCTGCCACATCCAGTAATACTTCTCGCGATAAACCGCCGTCTGCACCGTATCCTGTCCCGTCACTCGCGCATTGATCAGCGGCTCCTCAAACGCCGGTTGGATTCCCAGCAGCACGCTATCCCGATAAATCCCATACCCCGTCAACCGATAAAGCCGCTGGGCAATCTCCGTCCGCTTGAGCCGGATCACCGCTATCTTCCCCGGCAGTGGCCGCAGCCCCACCCCGTTCACCCCATAGAGCCCCTTAGGCGATTCATACCCACAGCTCCTCACCTCAAACCAAACCTGCTGCCCATCCATCAGCCCCGGCTCATCAAACGCCACATACCCCGCGCTATCCGTCACATACTCCGCGTTAAAAGTCGTCCGCAAATAAACAAGTGGTACTCCCCGCCCCGTCTGATCGTCGATGACGTGGATACCGAAGTAAGGACTCGCCCCCATCGCCCGCGCACCGCCGAGCGACAATCCCAGCACGACAAAGACGAGACGAATCACCGTACCACATCGCACCATGAAGCCCTTACGTCTGCGAGCAACGCAATCGACCACTAGACATCCTCCGCGCAAATGTATCCCCCCCAATCCGGGAGGCAACATTTACCCCACGGTCGTGATATCATCCACCGCCCGATTCCCCATGCCCTCACCCCCCGACCCACTCCTGGAAACCCTGAAGTCCCACGCCCGCCGCGGCGATTCAGGCGCGATCGAAGCCTCTCTCGTCGCCTCCGATCCTCATCGCGAAGCCGAGGCGCTGGCAACTGCGCAGCGTGACCTCTACTGGACCCACAAGGACATCTCCGCCGTCGTTACCCTCTCCCGCGCCGGCATTGCTCATCTGCTAAAAATCGCCCAGCAATCCCCCGAGAACACCCCCGAAGCCGATCGTGCCGGCCACGAAGCCAAAGCCCTGGCCTTTAACCTCGGCTCCTTCACATGGCCCGGCTGGGCCGAGCCCGGCATCGTCCTCACCCCCGCCGATATCGCCGCCGGCTTCGAAGCCGCCCGGCTCAACCTCCGCCTTGCCGAAGAGCTTCGCCGTCCCGAAAAAGCAAAAGCCAAAGCCCACTGGCTGCTCGGCGCCCACCAGTTATCCGCCGCCGACTTTGTCTCCGCCGCCGATTCGTTCCGCACCGGCAAATCCCACGCCGCCCAAACCGACAACCCCTCCCTCGGCGAGATGTTGGATGGATATCTACTGTTGACCCACCTCCTCGCCGACCCGCAAAACGAGCCAGCCCGCCGCGATTTCGACGCGGGCGTTGCAGCCTTGCGCAAGAGCGATTCTGAAGGCGGCCGCGAATATGCCAATCAGCTTACGACCGCGCGGGCTGCTCTGTCGAATGGCCCAAAGGTGACCCCAGGGATCAGCTAGAAAAGCGGAATGTTACAGAATGTTAATCCCGTTCGGCACGCGGTTCGCGCAAGCAGCAAGATATCGAGATTGCGCCCTTGATCTTTTTATGACATGCTGCCCAACGTGCAGGCAAGGCTGAAGGAAAAAGACATCCTGTGCCTCGGACATCTGCGCCGCGTCTTCGCGCTGCTGCCCACATTGCGGGATGTGGGCTGTGAGCGCGATCGAGCCGGGAACCGTCAGCTTCACTTCGACGATTATTGCAAGCTGGTTTTGCTTTACACCTGGAATCCGCTGATCCAATCCCTGCGGGATCTTCAGGAGGTTGCAGAACTGCCCAAGGTGGCCAAGGCGCTGGGAATCAAGCGATTCTCCGTGGGCAGTTTCTCCGAATCGGTTCGGGTGTTCGAGCCGGGACGTTTGATGCCGCTGATCGAGGAATTGGCGGGGGAACTGCCCCAGGCACCCGATCCGCGGCTTGCGGACTTTGGGCAGGCGATCACGCTGGTCGACGGGACGGTGCTAACGGCGCTGGGCCGGCTGGCCAAATCCGCCTGCGGCATCGATGCCCGCTACAACACCTCCCGGGACGGGAAAGCGGTCTATGGCTGGCGTTTGCACGTTCAATTCGACCTGGAGACGTTCAAAGTCCATCGCCTCGACCGCACTGGCGGCGCAACGCGGGGGCCAACCGTGAAAACAACGTCCTGCGGCGCAGCCTGGAAGCAGGACGGTGCTATGTGGGAGACGGCGGCTACGCCGACCGGAGCCTCTTTGCGGACATCGCCGCGGCGCAAAGCTCCTTTGTGATGCGGGCCGCGGAAAACTCGGTGTTTGAGCTGTTTGAAGAACGATTGCTTTCCCAGGAGGCATTGGACGGCGGCGTGGTGCGAGACGCGCTGGTGAAACTCGATGGCGCGGAGACGGCGGCGGACAGGGTGGTGCGACGGGTGGAAGTGCAGGTAAAACCTCATCCGCGCCGCACGCGCCGCGGCAACAAGCCGACGGACCTGATCATCCTGTACACGAACCTGCTGGACCTGCCGGCGGAATTGATCGCCCTGATTTATCTGTACCGCTACACCGTTGAGTTGTTCTTCCGAATCTTCAAGCAGCTGCTGGGCATGCGTCACCTGCTGAGCCAACGCCAGGAGGGGATCGACATCCAAATCCACTGCGCACTGATCGTCTGCGTGCTGATTCAGCTGATCAGCGGCAGGAAGCCGAACAAGGCGATGCGGAACATGATCGGCTGGTACCTGCTGGGGCTGGCCGAGGAGCAGGACGTGCTTCAATTCCTGAACAAGCCGGATAACACCGGGATTAAGCTGCGGGCAAGAGCGGAGGCCTTGAAAAAACTGGGAGTAATCTGAAGGGGAATCCGCCGCCGCGGAGACCTCGCGGTTGACGCTGCGCTCTTGCGGACGCCGGTGTGCAGCAGGGGAAAGTAAAAGCATCTAAGCTTCAACTGTTTCGCGTTCTCACAGCTTGGGAACGCTCCCATGCAGCCTGCGTGCCGAACGGGATTGACAGAATGTTACGAAATGTTACGTTTTACGCGATATCTGTTAGTATACGATAACTTATTTCTGTTTAAGTCAATCTGGGGGAGGCGGTTGCTCGGGGTTTGATTAGTTTAAAACAGGCGGTTCCGCTGCAATAGCACATGGGTGCCCCGGTGACGTGCGGTGGGGGCCTTGAGGTATGGGGCGGGAAAGCGCCGTGCAAGCACGGCGGCTACACGGGGAGAAGCTGGGGACAGTTTCTGGGGCTATTGCGCCACGTGATCGGGCTTTGTGGTTGACGGCGCATTCTTCAAAGTAACCATTACAAGCTCGTGAAGATCGCCAATTACCAGGCGATTTTTCCCTACTTCCCTAGAAACAACGACGGTGCCCAGAGCCGGGGCGTCGGGAATTGGGCGAGGGTTGAGCATTTCAATCGTTTTGCCGTCCGCGGCGATGCGACTAAAGGGGCTGCCCAGCCATAGCCAGTTGTTGATGACCTGCTGGATGCCGGGATTGGCGTTATCCGATTGGGCCCAGCCGCTGCCCCGCGGGGTGTCTTTGGTCAAATGAATTTGTTTGATGTAGCTTCCGCTCAATGTTCCGGGTTTAAAACTCAGGTATTGGCCTTTGTTCCTGGCGAGGTCGTACTTGACCACCCATAGGGTGCTGGCGACATACAAATAATCGTCATCCATACCGATGGAATCGCCGAGGACTTCCCCGGCCTCGACACTCAGGAGTTGCTTTAGTTTTTCGTTGGAAAGGTCCAGTTCCCAGAGGCCGTTTTTGTCATCGACGCCGGGATTGAACGCGCTGGATCCAGTGGTTTCGACTCCCAGCAAGAGCCGATTGCGCGGGGCATCGTATTTCATGAATTCGAAGTTAAGGCCTGGCAGATTATCCAGCGGCGATTTTTTATCGCTGCGAATGCTGGAGATCGCGCACCGACGCGATCTTTTTCTGTGGATTCCATTTGACCAGATATTCGCCGGAGCCGGCCGAGCAATTGATCCAGAGATCCCCATTGGCCGCTAGTAGCGAATAGGTCGAGTCGGAGGGCAAGCCCATGTGCGAATCGATCCGCCAGGCCGGGGAACCATCACGAGGGAAGACGAAAATTCCCTGCCCATCGACGCTGGCGTAAAAGTTTTGCTCATCCAGTGCCGTGCCATGAATGAGGAAATACTCGCCATCATCTCCCCCGCGCAAACCGTCATCGCCCGGCGGCGACATCGCGCGGACGGTTGCCCTGGCCAGGGGAGTTGGCGACCCACCGATGAGCGGAACCGAAAAAGCCTGAATAAAGGTTTGCTGCTCGTCTCCGGGGTTGCGGCCCGATCCGATGAAATAAATTCGGTCCAGGGCCGGCTGAAGGCGTGGCTCGAGATTGTCGATTCCGGAAAGCGTTTGCGCTTTCGCCAGCAAAATGGGCGCATCCCATGGATTCACCGTGTTCTGATTGCCCGCTGAAGCCTGCGGGTTTTCCGGGGGCAGATCGTGAAGTGCGGTGGCGAGGTCCTGGCATACGCCGTCGGCGTTGTTGTCCATCCCGTGGCGCTTCGGATCGCGGCCCAGATCGAGCATTGCCTGAAGGGCATTGCGCCATCGGTGAACGGCGTCGGGCGAAGAAGAATCGACGTCAACCTCGGAAAGAATTTGATCAATCGCCACGAAGGGCAGTAGCTGCTTGCGCTTCGCGGCCCAGGTCATCAATTGCACGGCGCGGTCCAACTCGGAGAGATCGCCGGTGGGCAAGAGGGATATCGCATCGGCCGCCGCGATAAAGGCATAAAGCCGTGTGCGGCGAGGGTGTTTCCCGGGATTATCGTCCGTGGCTTTAAGCAGCGCAACAACCGCCTGCCAATTCCGATCGCAAGCCTCGGGCGTCGCGGTCGATTGCGGGTCGCTCAAGGCGGCCGCAACCAGCCCGTACATTCGATTCACCGGAGAGGTGCTTTTGCCAAGATCGCGCGCGATCGGTCCCAGCGAATTTGGATAACTCGCGTCCGCATAATCTTTCCACCGTTGGGTTGGTTTGTCCTGGACAGCCAGGATCGACGTGAAGACATCATTTTGCCAACTTCCGGCGCCGAGCCAGATATCGCCGTCGCGATCCCAGTATTTGTCGAAGCTCTCAAGCCAGGTGTGGATGAGGCGGTCCCTGGCATCGCAAAACTGGGCGAAACTTCCCGCGACATTCGACACGGCATCGAGCGCCAGCTTATTTCAGCGTCATAAAAACTCAGGTCGCCCGCATGACCACTCATGAATCTGCTCCAACCCTGGTAGTAGTTCAGAAGGTACGTCATGGCCTGGGCGCGAAGCTCAGTCAGCCGCTCCTGGAACTGCGGCGTGGGATTCTGTAAATCCCCCGCATTGCTGAACCAATCATCCAACTTAAGGACCCGGTCTTCACCTCCGGTTGCATCCATGTACTCCGCGCCGAGGTTGGGCTGCGCGAGCCTGGCATTGAGCGATTCCACTTCCAGCTCAAGAGCACGCGACGCCAACCCAATGGATCGGTCCAGGTTTTCGGGCCGCACGTCGTCCCCCTTGATCAGCGAGCCGGCCCGCATCCAGAGCGCATTCGAGAGTCCCCAGCGCATCGGCTTTCCCTGAAACAGTGCGTAGGCCGCCTCGGCCGACTGCGCCCCGGCCTCGATTTGATCATTGCCAAGCAGCACCTCGGAATCCTTCAAAAACCGCATTGCTTCATTGTGGCGGTTAAAAGAGCGGCCGGAGGGGTGAAGGTTCAGCGACGCCATGATCTTTTCCTCCAGCGCCTCCGCCAGATCGGCAGCGGAATTGCTTTCGGTGACGGCTTCAAACTTGTCGACAGGCTTGCCGGAATCCCCCAGCAAAACCACCTCTGCTTTGAGGCCCCGCTTCGCCACCGGCCTTGCGCCGATATTCAGTTGCACTAAAATCACTGATGGGCGCAGTTTCCCCAGCTCGCGGGTGGTTGGCAAAAGCCTCTCCTCGTTGACCGCTTCCAGCCGTCCGCGCTCCAGCACGGCGATATCCGGCGAGCCCGTTAGCTGGCTTTCCAGCAGCAGGTGCACCGTTTCGCACACCTGGTCCCACTCCGGAGGCAGATCGACGTTTCGCACGGGCAGGAAGCCGATGAGTTTTAAACCGTTGCCGAGAGTTCGATCTTTTTTGATGGCGGAACGGACGGCGTCAGCGATCGCGTGCGAATCTGCGCTGCCGGCCACCAGATCATCGCTGAGACGCAACCCGGTGTTTGGGTCGAAGACCACCACGCCGATGGATTTGGTTGCGGGGGTCTGAAGATCGTCAATCACGGCCAGGAGATCGGCCTGCAGAAGCTGGCCCACACGGATCGCCTTGTCGCCGTCAACAACTCCAGAAAGTGAAAGACGCTGTTCTTTGACCACCGCGTCAATGGATTCGCGGTCGAGCAAGGTGATGTCTGCGTCGGATGACAGTTCGGCGGTGACCAGATCGATGATCTGGCGGGCGGCTTTGTCGGAGCTGGTGGTGACCAGCGCCACGCGAACGCCAGCCGAGGCGGGCGAGACCAGTAGAAGCACAAAGATCCAGGCGATTCGCGGCATGGTGGGTTGGGATCATTTGGGCGGCAGCATGTCCGCAAAGCGGCTGAGAATCTGAAGGCCCATGGCATGGGCGGCCTTCTGCAGAGCCGTGCGTCCGGCAATGACTTCCGAGAGATCGACCGCGCGAGTGGTGATGCGGTCGCTGAAGACGATTGTGCCGTCGGAGAAATTCACAACGGTCACTTCCAGGCGGGCGCTGCAGGTCACGAGATTTCCGATCTTGGCGGCGAATTCGCTGATGCCTTCGCCCTTGACGATAAACTTCACGCCCGAATGCTCTGGAGTCACTTCGGACGGATCGATCACGGTGAATCCGCAATCGGTGAACATTTTTCGCAACTCCGTCCTCGCCGGCGGATCAATCACGCGTGGCGAGCTGATAAACTGCTCGGCAACCTCAATATCAATCCGCGGCAGCGTCAACTTGTCGAGCCTGGCTTTGATCGCGGGAAGAGGATCGATGGGATCGTCGCTGGCGATCAGCTTCGGCCCCGAGGTGAGAATTCGAGTTTGCAGCTTGTCCGACAGTTGCATGATGAGGTCGCCGAGATCGTCTCCGTGTTTGCCCTTGACCAGGACGCCGTCCACAAGGCTGGTCTCGGTGCCGATGATCTTGGCGGTGATGAAGATGCTGTCGTCGAGGGCGAAGGCCTTTCCGGTAACCATCAGCTTGGCGCCGACAATTTTGCCGACCTGCACGGCACTGGAGGTGTCGACGAGGCCCGTCAAGTTCAGCTCGTGCTCCTGCAAGGTACGGGCGAGGGTTGCCCGATCGACCAGGATCAACCCCGGCTGATCGCTGAGCATGGCGGTTAGCGCCTCGCCGATTTGCTTGCCGAGGTCGTCGTCGCCGGGGACATCGGCGCTGAAGTCGAGGATGGCGACGGTTAGCCCACCGGGTTGAGTGGCGGCAGATGGAGGGGGGGTGGATTGTGCGCCGGCCTGGCAGTAAATCGCGCATATCAAACTGAAGATCGTGAAGATCAGATTTTTGTTCATGGGGTATCTCCCGAAGGGATCGTGATAGTGGGGACCTGAATCGATGCCACGGGCTGGGACGTAGGTCGCTGGCTGGGCGGTGGCGTCGGTTCGGGGCGCGTCTGCATATAGTTGAGGGCGTTAAATAAAAATGTCTGGCTGCGGGGGTCATCGCTCCAGTTTTCCAGGGGGATCTGGCTAAAAATAATTCGCCCGGCGCCGATCGCCTTGACCGCCAGAATCGCATCGATGGGGACCGGCTGCTTGCCGGGAATCTCGCGCGGCCAATAGCCGATTTCCAGCGCCGGCTCGTCTTTGGGGAGACGAATAGCGATCACTTCGTCCAGACCATCCAGCCAGCTCTTCAGATCATCCGAATTGAGATTCGCGAGCAACGGGTGATCCTCCCGCCAACAGACGCGAGCCACGTCGGTGCGCCGGCGCAGCGTGTAACCGCCCGGCGTTGCGAATTGCGGTTGTTCCAAAACCAGCACCTGGGCCCCAGACCTGGCAAGCGAGATCAGCGGAGCTTGTGCGAAAGGGGAGCGTCCGAATTGCCCCTTGGCTACAATCACAATGGCAGGACGGACTGTTTGCAGGCTTTCACAATCAGGCAGAACGGTGGCCTTAACGCCCACGCTGGAAAAAAATGTGCCGAGTTCTTGAGGTTGATCGATCACATACAGGCGTTGAGTGCCTAAATCGGATGCAACCTCCTTCCAAGGCAATGGGGGATAGACCCAAGTTTGCTTCTGGCCCGATTCCAATTCCTTGCCATTCCCGGCGGATTTGAGCAGATAGATCCATTGCATCTCAGTTCGCGCCCGCACGTGGGGAACGGCGATCGCAATCGGCGCGGCGAGGCCGCTCGCGCCCATGGAGGCGTCTCCGTGGGCAAGGGGCGTCGAACCGATCCGTAATTCCCAGTGCAGGATCGCCGGTGGCATGTTTTGCTCCACGGCCCAATTTGCCGTGATGCTCTCGGATTGCCCACCCAGCCAATAGCCGTGGTGTGACAAAAGGATGATGAGCATCGTCGCAGCTTTCATGAAGCGCCCTGGCAAAAAACTTATGAACCTGAACTTGAGGTAGGCAATTGAGCGCTTCCCAGGGAAACCTTCAACTGAAAGCTTCCGATCGTGGTAACCAACGGACGAAGGCCGATATTCGGTGATGGTGGATCATAAGTTGTGGCCAGAGCCCCATAGCTTTGACCGGTGGCGTCGGCCACGCTCGTCCAAATTGCCAGGCGTATGGGATGATCCGACGAGGTGCTGATGTGATATTCAAGCTGAATATCGCGCTGGCCCCCAAACGAGAGCCGCGCCGATTGGCCCGGCAGGATCGCCACGTCCGCCCGGGAAACAATGCGACCGAGTTGCAGCAGCGTCAGGCGCATCAGGATCAGGGTTTGCTGTGGAGCGATGGCGGTGTCGCTGATACCGACATCCGACACGTGATCACCGAGCATCATCCACTCGGCACGGTGGTCGTACACTTCGGACATCCGATCGAACGCGGTCGCCTGAAGCGTGCGGTCGCTCATCGGGTAGGCAAAGGGGGAGGAATCCGCGGCGACTTGGATCGTTTCGGTCAACGCATGTTGTCGAAGCGTTCGATTGGTGAACCAGCCTCCAATCAGGAAGCCGGTCATGGCGACAAGAACCACGGCGGCAATACGCATAAGATGAAAATGGCTTCGCGAGCGGATCGGCGGCGGTCTGGCAGTCAATCGCTCCGCCATCGCTTCCCAGCCTCCGTCGGGAACCCCAGGCGCGCTTTGCGCCATCACGGCTCGCATCCGATCAAAGTCCTTGAGGGCCGCCGCGCAGTATTCGCATTCGTCGAGATGTTGAAGCGCCTGGCGGATTTGTTGGCGGCGCTGGGCATCGGTGTCCAGGTCGAGGATGATCTCGCGATTGTTTTCGCAGGAATCCATTGCAGTCAAACTCCAGATGTTTTCCAATCGGCCAAATGTTCGCGTAGCCGCTCCATCCCCAGGGCAAGCTGTCTTGAAACAGTGGCAGGGCTGATTTCCAGCATCCGCGAAACATCGCCGCCGGAAATGCCCTCCATCACGCGCAACACCACGATTTCACGCACGGTATCGGGAAGCTTTTCCATTGCGGAGTCGATCGATTCTCGCAGGTCAAGGGCTCGCTCCGCGGGTTTCTCCCAGCCGCCTGGGGGCAAGGGCACTACGGCGATCGCCCGGCTCTCAATTTTTCTTCGCCTGCAAATCCGCAGGCTTTCATTCACGACGACTTTGCAAAGCCAGGCTTTGAGGGCCGAGGGGTTTGCCAACTCGCGGTGGTTTTCCCAGGCCCGAAGCAACGCGTGCTGAACCGCGTCCTCGGCAGCCTCATTCTCGCGCAACAGTCCATGTGCGAGGCTGAAGAACAGGCGGCCGTTGTCACGAATCTGCTGTCTCAGCAACTTTTCGCAGTCGGTCGGATCGGCCAATGTGCGACCTCATTCCACAGGCACCTGACAATCAGCGGCGCCTTATAAGATGCGCGAGGGCTTAAAGTTTTTCAGCAGGTTTTTAGAATTCTCACCACCGCCACCCCGTCGTCATCGGCGAACTGCTGGTTATCTGATACCCCGAATCCTCCACATTCTCAAAATGCGACTGAATCGCCACCCGCCCCGGCCCGCGCAGGTGCAGCCAGACATACCGGTTGGCCCACGTCCGCCAGGAGCTGAACGACCCATACCTCGCCCCCGGCGTCTCGATGTGCAGGTTCATGAAAACACTTGGATCCTTGAACAGCAGAGCCGTCGGCTTGATCGTGATCGTCTGCTGCGGACCCAGGTTCCGCACAAAAACATTCCCATGCCCATGCAGCAAAACCAATCCCGGCTCCCTGCGGTCTCCGATGCCGGCCGTGAAGCGGTCCATGAACATGCCGATCGGATAATGCGTTTCCGAATCCTTCCCCGCGTGGGTCGTATACCAGATCCCGGTTTGAAACCAGTCGTAAGCCACCGACCCGCTGGCCACCATGAAGACATGCTCGCGCACGTCGATTGACTGACCCGCATCCAGCGGCAGGGCGATCATCTCGCCAGGCGCATCCTTCGAAAACGCTACTCGGCCCGGGCCGGATGCCTGCGTCATGATCAGCGGCAGCCCGGCGAACAGCCGCTTCCATCCCTTCGCCAGCGGCATGGTGCCGATCTGCACCTGCTCGTCCTTCCAAAGCAAAAGATGATGCGTGAAATAGACGCTGTCTCCGCCGGCCAATTTAAAATCCGCCACGGGCACATATTTCCCCTCGATCTGGCAAGAGGACTGCCCAAGCTGGATCCGGGCCATATCCCGAATCGGCGGGAGTTCGGTCCATCCTGCATCATCGACAGCCATCCGCACATCGATCGGGGCGCCGCAGCGGGGACAGCTCGTTGTGTTCGAGACGTCCGCGGCGTGGCCGCACCAAGTGCATTTGACGGTGCGAGGAGTATTCGGCGGTGTTGGTGTAGTCATGACGTCTTTGGTTTGGTGTTCGCATGGCGCGCTTGGCGAGGCCAGGCATCTATTGTGCCGAGATTTTTTGGCGCTCGCTGGGAGACAAAATGCAATGCGGGGGCGAGGGAGAACCATATAAGGCCCCAAAAGTTTCTTCGGAGGCGTGGATGCCTCCGGGCGTAATCGCCGAGTACGGCCCGGAGCCGTCCGCGGCTCCGCCCTCGCCCCCGCACCCCCACTCCCTCTCCTTTTCCCCTAACCATCCGGCCCCCAAAAGCAGAATGCGGGGGCGTTTTGCAAGAAATCGGCTCGCCTCGCCCGCGTGGACGTTGGGGCACACGGTCGCGGGAAGGCTGTCGCGTATGCTTTTTTGGGGGGACGGTTGAGGGGAAAAGGAGATGGGTGGGGAGGGTGCGGGAGGGGCGGGAAGAAACTGTGGGGGCCTTATCTGGTTCTTCCCGCCCCTCCTGCATTGCATTTGCATTTAAGACGAGCGCCAATTGAATCTCCATCAAAAACTGTCCCAGATCGTCACATCCCGCAATCGAAGGCCAAACCAGAGGATCTCAGTTTCTCAGATGGTCTCAATCCGTATGATGATGGTGATACATCGACTGAATCCCCACCCGCCCCGGTCCGGTCATCTTCGCCAGGTTCATCCCCACCCCGCCGAAAAATCCGGTGGTCAATTTCTGCGTCTCGATCTCCATCGTCACGCTGGCGTCTTTATAAAGATACGCCCCCGGCTCCAGGATCACCGTCTCCCCCGCCCCAAGCCGGCGCTCGAAGACGTTGCCGTATCCATGCAAAATCAGTAGCCCCGGCTCGCTCTTGGCGACGAAGCGGTCCATGAACATTCCCTGCCCGCCGAAGAGGATATTCCGCAGACCCTTGATGCGGGTGTAGGAATAATCGATCGAGTGCGAGCAGAGCAAAAACGCGTGCTCGCGCACGTCCATCTCCGTGCCCGGCTCCAGCGGCAGCACGACCAGCTCCCCGGCCGCATCGCGCGAAAATGCCACGCGCCCCTGCCCCGAGGCGATCGACACCACGAACGGCATCCCCGCCAGCGCCCGCTTGATTCCGCCGGTCAGCGGCATCACGTCCATCCGCACCGCGTCGTCTTTCCAGAGCAAAACATGATGCTCGAAAAAAATCGCGTCGCGTCCGCCCAGGGTGATCTCCGCCACGGGAACGATTTCCCCCTCCACCTGGCAAACGCTGGAGCCGAATTTGAGTTCCGACATATCCCGCAGCCGCGGCGCTCGCGCCAGCCGGAATCGCTGACGAGATTCTTTACGTTCAGCGGAGCCCCGCACTTTTCGCACGAGGTCGCCCCCGGCGGATTCTGAGCCTTGCACCAGTCGCAAACGATTCGTTGAAGAGGTTCCATGCGGCGCCCTGTTGTTGGTCGATCGGGCGCGAATCATAACCGGGGGAACGATGGTGTGCGAATAGAATTGAGTTGCGGCAGCGAGTTTGGCGGATGGGCTAATCCGGAAGATTCACCGCGGAGAACGCAGAGAGCGCGGAGATAAAAACCAATTTATTTCTTGGCGCGATTCGACTGAGGCTCATCGAAGTCTCTTGGCGTCTTGAGCGAAGCGGGCGGATAAGAAAATTGATCGGCCTCCGGCCCACCTTTCGCGGTGTACCGCGCGTCGCCGTCCGCGGCTCCGTTTTAACCGCCAAGCCGCCAAGAGACTTCGATGAGCCTCAGTCGAATCGCGCCAAGAAATAAACAATTTGGAACCACGAACTACACGGATTGCGAGAATAAAACAAATTCTTTTTTATCCGCGCAATCGGTGAAATTCGCGGTTCTTTTTTTTCTCAGCGATCTCCGCGTTCTCCAGCGAAGCGGGCGGTGAGATAGATTTCCCGGACTACCCATGTCCTGGCGCGTCTTTTCTAATGACGCGGGGACACGCTAACCTATATGAATCCGCGGTACCTCGTATGGATGTAGACTTGGATTTGACATCGTCCAGCAGGCCCAAAAGAGCGGGTACCAGTATCTGGTTTCCAGCACTATTTGCAGCTATTTCGGGGCTATTGCTGTTATCTGGCCTGACAGTCGCGCTCACGGAAACTTATCGCCTCGTGACCTATCAACCCGTTCCCGCTCGCGTTCAATTCCACGCCGTACGCGAGATTACCGGCAAGAATACCGAATATGTGCCAATTATTTCGTATGTCTATTCCGTCGAAGGAACCACGTATCGTTCAAATCAGGTTTACCCGAACGGAAACAGGCGTCTCCCCGAGGATTTGGCATCACAGGTGATCTCTCGGTATCCGGTAGGCGCTCAAACCACTGCCTGGTATAGCCCCTCCGATCCGCGCCGGGCCTTTCTGATTCATGAAACCGAATGGTTCACGTTTTCAATCTGTATCATATTGGCCGTCATGTTCGTTGCCGGGTTAGCCGGCGTTGTTGAGGGGGTAAGATCAGGGCGCAGACCCGCGGTGCCAATACCCGTTGGTAATGGCTCTTATCGCATCAGCGAGGAGGGAACGATTGGCGGGCGTTTTCGATCGATGGCCATCGCGTCAATCGTTTGGTACGGCTTTTCTACGATCCTCGTTGGCTCCTATTTTCTATCCAACAACAGACAAGTGGATCTGTTCGTACTCATCGCGGGAATCGTCAGCGCCGCCCTCGGACTTTTGGTTCTCTTGCCGATGGCGCGAAATTGGCGGCTTCACCACGATTTTCTGGATGCGGACGTGCGAATTTCTCAGCCAGTGGTTTGTGTGGGAAACGAGTTGCAAATACAGATCCGCCAGGACGTTCGTCGCTCGCTTGAAGTTCAGGAGTTTGCGATGGGTCTGGTATGCCTCCGCGAAGATTTCCGCCAGGGCGTGCGTGGCGGGAGATACACGACCAAGGAACAATGGAGCCAATGGAAGCAGCTCGCGGCCAATTGCACCTTCGCGCCTGGCTTCCACATGGAAGGACAGGCAAAAATTTCATTACCACTCGACAATGCGCCGAGTTCCCCGCCGGGAGGATTTTATCCCGTTTTTAGCTGGCAGATTAAGCTTCGGATTTCGGCCGCTGGGGAGCCTCAATTGGAGGCTAATTTTCCAATTATTGTTCAGCCGGCACACCGCGCGTCAATCATATAATTGCCGCACGACAAGCCTGAAAAACGACAAGGGCCAGTCCCTCCGGATCTGGCCCTCGTCTCATCGTATGGATGAAAATTCAGCGCTGCGGTTAGTAAACCACCGCCATCACGTCTTCGATCGCCTCGATCACCTGGCGAACATGGAACGGCTTGCGGAGGAACCCGTCGAATCCGCCGGCCAAGCAGGCCCTTGGCGTCTTCGGGCGTCATCTTGCCGCTCATCGCGATCACTTTCGTGAGCTGCAAATCGGGATTCGATTTCACATGCTTGCAGACTTCGCGGCCATCGATATCGCGCAGGTGCATGTCCAGCAGGATCACGTGCGGACGGAATTTCTCCGCGGTGATCCCCGCGGCGAAGCCGCCCTTGGCGACTTCGACTTCGTATTTGGCTTCGTCTTCAAGGATCTTTTCGAGGACTTCGACGATGTCCTGCTCCTCATCGACGATCAGGACGCGGGTGCAGCCGGTCATCAGGCCGTTGAGCGGCATCCCGTGCATCTTCATGAACCGGATAAGCTGGTTGAGCGGAATGCGCCGGTCCTTGCTGCCGGGAATGCGGTAGCCGTGCAGGGCTCCGCTGTCGAACCATTTGCTGACCGTGCGCGGGGCGACATTGCAGATCTTGGCGACCTCGCCCGTCGTCAGAACATCTTTGACTTTGGTCGTGGCGTTCATTGGCATTTCTCCCTGGCCGAAACTCCGGCCCCTGTTTGCCGGTCCTTTGGGTTGTTGACGGCGGCCGAACTTCGCACTGCCAACATCTTTCATTATCGACTTGCCGTCTACAACCTTTAGGCCAGAAGCGCAGTTTTTGCCGATTGCCTCATCTGCATCATGCATAACGAATTTATTGGACGTGTATTGCCGGCTACGTCCCGGATAAGCCCACGCCCAGCCATTTTATCGACCTGGCTGGAATTACAAGAACAGTTTACCATGCGGGATAACATATGGAGCACCACAGAATTATCCGCCGCTTTATTTCCGCACTACGCTCGCTATCGTTAGCGTTCTTTGAGTTGAAGCCTGAGGAGAGCCATTCATGAAAATTGCGGTCATGCCCGGCGACGGCGTCGGAAAGGAAGTCGTTCCCGCCGGTCTTGCCGTCCTTCAGCACGTCGCCCGAAAGTTCAATTTCAAATATTCCACCACCGACTACCCCTTCGGCGGCGAACATTATCTCAAAACCGGCCAAACCCTCCCCGATTCGGCCCTGAAGGAACTGGCCGCCCACGATGCCATTCTCTTCGGCGCCGTCGGCGTCGATCCGCGCGGGTCGGCCCAGATCCCCCAGGGGATCCTCGAAACCGAAATCCTCCTCAAAATGCGCTTCGAGCTGGATCAGTACATCAACCTCCGCCCGACCCGGCTGCTGCCCGGCGTGCCCACCCCGCTCCGAATGCCGGCCCGGACGACATCAACATGGTCATCGTCCGCGAAAACACCGAAGGCCTCTACTGCCGGCAACGGCGGCTTCCTCTACAAAAACACCCCCCACGAAGTCGCCAACCAGATCGAAGTCACCACCCGCCACGGCGTCGAGCGCTGCATCCGCTACGCCTTCGAATACGCCAAACAGTTCAACCGCAAGAAAGTCACGCTCGTCGCCAAGACCAACGTCCTGCGCTTCGCCCACAACCTCTGGCTGCGGGCGTTCGAGGAAGTGAAAGCCGAATATCCCGGCATCGAAACCGATTATCACCACGTCGACGCCTGCACGATGTACATGGTGACCAAGCCGAAGATTTACGACGTGATCGTCACGACCAACATGTTCGGCGACATCATCACCGACCTGGGCGCCGCGATTCAGGGCGGCATGGGGATGGCCGCCAGCGGCAACCTGAACCCCACGCGCCAGGCCGCCAGCATGTTTGAGCCGGTTCACGGCAGCGCCCCGGACATCGCCGGCAAGAATTTCGCCAATCCGATCGCCACGTTTCTTATCCGTGGCGATGATGCTCGAATTTCCTGAATCAGCCCCAGGCCGCGGCCGCGATCAACGACGCCTGCCGCGCCGTCGTCGCCGATGCCAAAAATCACACCCGCGATCTGGGCGGACAGCGCACAGCACATCGCAGGTGACCGAGGCGATGCTGGCTAAGATCGGATAGCCGCGATCATGCCCATTCCGCCTTACATCCGCGAAATCCGCCGTCATATCGGCCACGGCAAGCTTTACCTCCCCGCGATCAACGCCATCGTCATCAATGACCGCCGCGAGCTTCTTCTTCACAAGAGCCGCGACACCGGGACCTGGCTGACGATCGGCGGGTTCGTCGACCCGCTCGAAGAGCCGGCCGTCGCCGTAGTCCGCGAAGTCTTCGAGGAGACCGGCGTGCGCGTCCAGCCGCTGCGCGTCACCGGCGTTTACGCCGGCCCGGAAGTCAACTACCCCAACGGCGACCAGTGCATCTACCTCACGATTTCGTTCCTCTGCAAACCCCTCGGCGGCGAGCCGCACGTCAACGACGATGAATCGCTCGACGTCGCCTATTTTCCCCTCGACGCGTTGCCGCCCCTGCGCGAGGATCACCAGATGCGCTTGAAGCATGCCCTGGCGGATCGGGCGGAAGCATTCTTCTTTACATCGCCAAAATCGTGATGGTAAAATTCTCCGGTCCGCCACGTCGAATTCGGAGCGTTTGCCATGTCCACCGATCCTTCCGATTCCACATACGATCTGGTCATCCCCCCAAGCCAAAAGCTGCCGGTCGAGCCGCCGCCGCAGGTCATTGAATATCGCCGGGTCGTTCCCGCGCAACCCATTGCGCCGCAAACTGTGCCGCAAAAGAAGGAAGAGCCGCCGCGCAAGCTCACATTTTCTGAAAGGCTCTTCTACTGGCTCCGCATGTTAGGCTGCCTCTTCATTATTTTGAGCGGCGCCGGCTGGCTCGTCCTCATGCACCACTTCGACAACCTTACCCTCATTTCGATGGGCATCGGCTTCGGCATCATCGGCATCGGTTTCGCGTTTTTCCTCTTCGCCGGCCCCACGGACTCCGAAAAGAAGGGTTATCATTTCTAAGAGCGGGTGAGAAGGTAAGAAGGTAAGAAAGTTGAAAGGCTAGCCTTTTGGCTTTTGTTCAGCAGGTGATTCCGAAAGACGCGACGGACGCGTGTATTTTTCACCCCGATATTCCGACCTACGAAGGTGCGCTATGAAACTGGAAATCATCCTGCTAGTACGGCGACAGAGTTCCTCCAGTCGGGAATAATCTTCGGTTGAAATGTATTGCTGGTCCGCGGCGATCTGCAACTGGGCTCGCACTTCGCCGCACGAACCCTTGGCAATGTAAAGAAACTGAACGAATTCGGTCTTTGAACCTCGTTCAAATCCTTCGGCGATATTCGACATGATGGAGACCGACGCACGCCGAATCTGGTTAACCAGGCCCCAATCGCGGCAAAATGTCCTTCCCCGGCACGCGCGATATACTCCATTGGTCAATTCTCTGGCCCGCTGATATATCAGCAATTCCTCAAAATTTTCCGCCGCCTTTCCCTTTATACCTTCTTACCTTCTTACCTTCACACCCCCATTCTACGCTACACCGACACATTTCCCTCCCGCCCCTGCTCGCCTAGAATTCAGATATGCCCGAAAAACTCATCATCATCGGTTCCGGTCCCGCCGCCTGGACGTGTGCCATTTACGCGGCCCGCGCGAATCTCAATCCCGTCGTCTACGAAGGCGCCATCAGCGAGGAAAACCGTCTGAAAGGAACGCTACCCCTCGGCCAGCTGAACGCCACCACCGATGTCGAAAATTACCCCGGCTTTCCCAAGGGGATCCTCGGCCCCGAACTCATGGACGCGATGCAGCAGCAGGCCGTTCGATTTGGAACGACCGTCATTACCCAGGACATCGTAAAACTTGATCTTTCGCGACGTCCATTCACGATGGCCGACTCCGCCGGTAATTCCGCTTCCGCGGAGGCGGTGGTCATCGCTACCGGCGCCAGCGCGAATTACCTCGGCCTGCCGTCGGAAGAGATATTTAAAAACCACGGCGTCTCCGCCTGCGCTGTCTGCGACGGCGCGCTACCGCGCTTTCGCAAGCAGCCTGTCGTCGTCGTCGGTGGGGGGGATTCCGCCGCCGAAGAGGCCATCCATCTGACCAAGTTCGCCAGCACCGTTTATCTCGTCCACCGCCGCGCGGAATTGCGGGCCTCGAAAATCATGGCCACACGATTGCTCGCCATTCCCAACGTCAAGCCGGTCTGGAACTCCGTCGTCGAAGAAGTCCTCGGCGACCCAGCCGGCGGCGTGAAGGGTATCCGCGTGAAAAATCTCATCAGCAACGACACCAACACCATCGAAGCCCACGGCATGTTCGTCGCCATCGGGCACACGCCCAACACGGCGTTCCTCGGCGGGCAATTGCAGCTCGATTCCAAGGGCTTCATCTTCCTCGCCGACCCCTTCCGCACGACAACCAGCGTCGAGGGCGTTTTCGCCGCCGGTGACGTTGCCGACCCCACCTATAAGCAAGCCATCACCGCCGCCGCCATGGGGTGCAAAGCCGCCCTCGACGCCGAGCGCTGGTTGGCGGAAAAAAACATCCGTTGAGAAGATAGCCGCGTGACCACGCCCCCGGATGGGCGACCTCTTTCGCACTCGATGCTGATTCAGCTTCCCGGGATGTTTGTTGTCATCGCCCTGTCTCTTCTGGAACACCGCAAGGGAGGTTCCCTGGTTCCTCTGCCAGACGTATGTCGGCGTCATCGGCTGGATCGACGGATTTTTGCAGGGCCGCTATTTCTTTCCTCTGACGCCCCCGCTTTTTCTGATCGCAATCACGATCGCGCGAAAGCTCCCCCATCCGGCACCATCTCCACAGCGAGATAAAATTCTGAACCTCGCGGCCATCTCCGCCTTTCTGCTCTATGTGGTCTGTTCCCGATTTTATGGCTGAGCATTCAAAGCACCGGCCATTGAGCTGTCTCGATCTTAAAACATTCCTAACAAAACCATAGGAAAATCCCGCCCGGGAAAATCCCTATGAATAAATCACCGATTCTCACCATCGCTGCCTTCGTCGCTCTCTTTACTGCCATCTCCGCCCAGGCCGACCCAACCACCCAGCCATCCCCGCAAAAAGTCGGCGAGCGCGTTCCCTCCGAGGACCCGATCCTCCGAGACTTCCACTCCCTCGGCCTCATCGACGGCCGGGTCGACATCTTCCGCTGCGCCTCCCCCGTGCGCGAACTCGGCACGCCCACCACCATGCCCAGCGATGCCGACCATCAATCCGCCATCGCCCAAACCCGCATCCATCATCTCTACGACCTTGGCATCCGCACCATCATTTGCCTGGAAGACCCCAACCACGCCGACGGCTCCGATGCCGCCGACGTGCAAAAATCCCTCCAGCTCAAAACCCGCATCGCCCTGGAAAAATCCACCGCCGAATCGAACGGCATCAGTTTCATCGACCACCCCATGAACAACGCCGGGCCCAATTCGCTTGAATATATGACCGACGCGCAAGTCCAGGCCTGGCTCGACCTCGTATCCGCCGACATTCTCCAGCGCGCCAGACCGGCGGCGTCGTCTTCCACTGCTCCGCCGGCCACGACCGCACCGGCATCGTCGCCGCCTATATCCGCATCAAGTACGAGCACTGGCCCGTCTCCCAGGCCATCGACGAAATGCGCCGCTACGGCCACAACTGGGTCAGATTCTCCAACAACGGCGGCGTCTCCTCCTGGGAAGAAGACCATCTTCGCGCCATCGCCAAAACGCTCGAAACCCAGGCCGCTGCTTCCGATCACCAATGAAAAAGGAGCGGAGTGGATGTTCCACTCCGCTCCGGCGAGCAATACAAAAAAACCAGCCTCCGACAATCAGGCCCGGCTGCGACGCCAACGCGCCAGCAGACCGACCGAGCCAATCGCCACGATACTCAGTGTGGCCGGCTCCGGAACCGCCGCATAGGCAATCCCGTAAAACGCCTCATTGCTGCCCGGCGTCGCGAGCAGCGAAAACGCGTTGTTCCCGATCGCGGTCGAAGGGTTTCCGCTCTCGTCGACGTAGGAATAAATCCCGTTTTCGCCGGAGACGTAAATGTCCACCCACGATGGATTGCTGGGGTCGACAAACGTGGAGATGCCCACCGGGTTCAGGACGTCGGTGCTGTTCAGCGAAACCACCGTCCCATCGCTCACCCAGGTCGATCCGTTCCACGCATACTTCACGATGCCCGGCGTGTCCTGGTCGCCGATCGTGTAGAGCACATTCGCCCCGCTGGTCGGATCGGTCAGCGCGCCGGAATCGGTGATATCGTCGAACGAAAAGTTAGACGCCGACTGCGGGTTGCTCGCACTCCCGTTATATTCCGTCACCTGCGTGTTATCCACGCCGTTGGCCTGCGTCGACGTGTGCAATTGCGATGTCGGCGTCCCGCCCGCCACGGAATAAAGGGCATGCCCACCGGCGCCTCCACTGGCAACGCTGCTTGAACCGCTGCCGATGTAAAGCTGCCCGTTGACGACGTCAGCATTGCGGACATCGGCATAAGATTCGATCGGCGTGATCGTCGGACTGGCGCCCGTCCCATTCACATATTCCAGCCCACCGTTGGGATATTTCCCAAACGTGTAGAACGACGTCGCGCTGGCGTTGGCCGCCACAGCGCCGCGGAAATAGGGATTCGAGCCGTTGTAAACCCCGTTCACCTGCGTCGAGCTGTTCACCGTGGCCGTGGCCAGGTTGAGGATGCCGATGTTGTGGCCCACCGTGTCGCTGGTGTTTCCAGCCTCTGTCGTGTTCGGCGCCAGGTTATAGCCGCCGAACGTGATGTACTGGTCGTTGTACGGATCCACATCCAGCGCCCCTTCATGCTGGTACGTTCCATAGCCGGCCAGCGTCAGCGTGTTCGCATCCCCGGACGAATCCACGTCGATGGTGCCGACGTACGTCCCGCCGGTGGTGTACTCATCCAGATACGCCGCAACCTCGCCGTTGAAGGCATTGCCGGTCGTACCATCCGAAAACGTCGAGTCTCCGCCCCGCAGAACGATCAGATCGCCCGGCGTGATGCTGGTGATCGGCGTGTCGGCACGCACAAACGAGCCGACGCCCACCGTGGCGGCCGCAACCGCCAGAATCGACAACTGTAAATTTCTTCTACGTTGCATATTCATTCCTCCTTAAAAGGAAAAAAAAGTGATGTTCTGATCCGCCGAAAATCGGCGGTCATTTGCGCGATCCCGTGCGCCCAAAACTCTTCAGCCGCACGCCCCACCCATCTTGGTTCATTTGAATTTCGTCGCCGGCGAATCAGCAGTCCCCCCGCGATAACCGTCAGCAGCCCAATCGACGCCGGCTCCGGCACGCTTGCCACGCTCAGCCCGTTGGCCGCCGCAAACGCGTCCAGCGCCGCAATGTCCGCCGGAGTAACGCTCACCGCCGCGCCACTGTCCCCCTGCCCGAAATTGGCCGCGAGGGCGCTGAAATCCGAGCCGTTCACGGAAGAGCCGTACAGAAAGTCCCCCTGGTCCCAGTTGGTGTGGCCAAGACCGAAATTCGCAGCGAGGATCGAAAAATCGCTCCCGTTCACCGTCCCGTCCAAATTCGCGTCCCCCAGCAGCGTATATTTCAATTCGATCTCACCGCTCGAGAGCCCCGTGACAACATGATCCGCGCCGTCTGCCCAGCCGATGCCGTACGCCAGCCCGTTAACCTTCGTCTGAGCGGTGGAGGAAATGATTCCCGTCCCATTCCACCCGCCGTTGTTGAATCCTGACAGGAGATATCCCTGGATCTGCTGGATCGGATCGGATGCCCCATACGTGATGATGAGGTGATTGTTGGTGATGTCGAAAACCGAATTGCCCGAAATCGACAGCGACGTCAGATTCACATTGCTCGCCACCGGCCCCGACCCCGGCTGGCTTCCCTGCGTCACATTCTTCGCGAGCTGAACTTTCGCCCCGTTGTCGATCGCCAGCCAGCCCGTTCCCCAGCGCGCTCGCGCCGCCCCGTCGGCAAAATCTCCAGCTCCCCGCCGCTGACCACAGTTCCCCCCGTATACGTATTCGCCGTCGCCAGTGTCACCGTGCTGGTGTTGCCCGGCAAAAGCCACACGCTTCCCGAGCCCGCGATCGATCCGCTCCCGCTGATCGTGTAGCTGTTCAGGCTCGCGTCGAACGTCACCGACCCCGGCGAAACCGTCGTACCCAGCGTCACGTGCGGGTTGTTCGACGTGTCGTCGAAGGTAACATTCTCGCCATTGGCGAACGTGGTGTTTGAGCCGGCGTATGTCCAGTCGGTGCTTCCCCCCACCTGCCAGTTGGATCCATTCCCACTGGCGCCCCAGACCAGGTTCGCCGGACCCGGCTCCTGCGTCATCCCGTAAAACGACGTGTTGTTCGGCGGCGCCACCAGCTGCGAAAACCCGCCCGTGATATTCGTCTCCGGATCGCCGGACTTATCAATATACGTGTAAATCCCTTCCTCGCCCGAAACCGTTATGTCCACCCAGGAAGGATTTGTCGGATCGGCTGTCGCCACCAGGCCGGTCGGATCGTCGACCGGCAAAATGTCGTAATTCCCCGCGTAATTCCACCCGCTGCTGGTGTAATAATATTTCTCGACGTCCGGAAAGTGCTGATCGCCGATCGTGTACAAAACATTGTAACCGTTGCTCGTCCCCGCCGAGGAATCCGAAGTCGTAATCTCCGCAAACGCGAACGAAGAGGCTGAGAGCCCGCCCGGATAGTTCGTCAAAAACGTATTGGTTACCGGCGGACTTGTCGGAATTCCCGTGCCAATTTGGTTTACCCCGTGCCCCAGGCCCGATGCATTGGACCCCGATCCCCCGTAAAGCTGCCCATTGAAAATGAGCACGTTCCGGAAGTCCACGCCTCCCTCCACCACTGTGTCCGTTGACGAACGCGCCGGTTCCGGAAACATAAACCAGCCCCGTATCCGTCGTCCCTCCCTGCGGCGGTGTGTTGTTATATTTCCCCGCGACCCAGAATTCGTTGCCATCCACCGTTTCCGCGGCGCGGACGTATTGCCCGGTTAAGGAGTCACCATAAGTATCGCTGCCCGGAAGAATCGTAGAGTCGTTCAGCGACGAGGGCCCCTGCGCCAGGTTCACTTCGCCAATCACGGCGCTTTCCGTACCGTCCACCGTATGAGACGTCGCACCCGCCGGGCTGCCCGGATTCGTCGGCACCGACGCCACCGGATTTGGATCGTAGCCGACGAACGAAATCCACTGCCCGTTCGGCGAAATGTCCAAACCCCCTTCGTGCGAGTCGTTCCCGTCCCCGGGCAACGTCATCGCCGGAAGCGCCAGCGTTCCCACGTAGTAACCCGCCTGGGAATATTCATCGACATATGCATTGACCTCGCCCGCGAAATTCGACGAATTCGGAACCGTCGAATCGCCCCCGCGCATCACCAGGTAATCGCCGGGAGTAAACTGCGAAATCGGAACGTCCATCTGCGCCAGCACCGGCGCGCACGCCCCCGATACCGCGGCCATCACCGCCGCCCCGCGCACCGACGCTCGATTCCATTTTCTTTTCACGTTTCTTCCCTCAAAAAAATTCCAGTTTTCCCTTAGTACAGCGGCCGCTGAAGCGGATCCCAGATCACCTTGTTCGGCAGGTTGTCTGCAAAGTTTGTCGACGACAGCACATATCCCGCCGTCAGCGGATCCAATTCCTTATTGCTGAACCACGCCACGTGGCCGTCCGCAAACAGCAAATGCCCGCCGTTGTTGTGGCGTGCAGTAAATACAGTGAAACTTGTCTTCCCCACCGCGTTGTCGCCTGTGTACGTCACGTTTCCCTCGGTCACCGCCATCATCTTTTCCACCAGAAGCACCGTCAGCGCGCTTTGGCGAATCTGCGATATCCGCAGAAATCCACTTCCCGTCGACCTGCCGACCTTTAGCGAACCGGGAACATTCTGCAGGCTGTTGTCGATCTTCGAGTTGATCACGTAGCACCAGTAAACATGTGCGCACACGGTTTTCGGGGCGCCGATCGGGCTGTAGCCCGGCGTGTACTCGGGCTCCGCGCCGGGCGGATCCCCCCACATTTCAAATGTCCCGTCGCTGTAAACCGTGTCCGCGGCCGTGCTCGCCGCGCCTGCGCTGGGACAAACCAGAACATTGTTGTCTGACGCTTTGGCCAGCGGGACCGACCCGGATATCAGTTCGTCCGCCGCCGCGCTCGTCGGAAAGGTGCACCCCGCCGCCACCTGAAGTTGGTAATAGCTGCTCTTGCCGATTTCTTTTGTCACCGCATTGGCCCAGTAAGCCGTATCATCCCACGGCCCTATTTGATGGTTAACATTCGAGTAGCCGTCGCTATAGCCCGTCCACGGCAGATAGTTCTGGTAATCCGACGCATACATCAGAAATCCCGTTCCCAACTGTCGCAGATTGCTCTGGCACTGGATCGCCTGCGCCCGGCCCGCGCCTTGTTCAGCGCAGGAAGCAATATCCCAACCAATATTGCGATAATTCCAATAACAACCAACAGTTCCACGAGTGTGAACCCGCCCCCGCGGCGTTCTTTTGATGTAAGCGCCATTTACCTTTCCGTTTCTCTGGTCAAGCTATATAGCAAGCGCAGCTTTCAATGTGGTTTAATGAACCGAGAGTGAACTGTGAATAGTTCATTAAGGCCCGTAAGCCCGCTTCACTCAGTCGTTTAACGCAACTGAATTCTGCATTTTTCCCCTGCATTCTGTCGCAATCGCTATCCGCAGCGGTCCAAAATCGGAATTAATCCGCTCTTCAACAAAACCTCCTGAGACCCTAACAAGCACTCATCAAATGAGCGGACCATGTCTCACTCCCTCTCGCGCCGGTCGATGATAAAACGCTGTGCTGTCACGGTGGCCGCCGCCACCGCCGGCGGCTGGCTCTTCGATGTAGATGCACCCGCCCAGGAAATTCCTGCCGCAAACGGCTCCTTGCCCCGCGTCCTCCGCTTCGCTCATCCCACCGACATCCACGTCCAGCCCGAACTGCGCGGCGGCAAAGGCATGACCTCCGCCTTCCAGCACATGATGTCCCTGAAAGATCCACCCCAGATGCTCATCGTCGGCGGCGACATGCCCATGGACACCGCCTCAACCCCGCAGCCCCGCTCCTCCATGCTCTGGTCTCTCTACCGCAAAATCCTTGCCGACAACGTCCCCTCCTCTGTTCCCATCCACCACACCATTGGCAACCATGACATCTTCGGCCGCGACAAGCAGGCTTGCCAGGCCACAGGAAATGAATCGTTCTTCGGCAAGAAATGGTTCCTCGATGAATTCGGCTATCCCCGAACCTATTTTAGTTTCGACGCCGCCGGCTGGCATTTCATCGTGCTCGATTCATTCGATCTCGATAAAACTGGCAGCGAATACACTTCCCGCATCGTCGGCGACCAGCTCGACTGGCTCAAGCAAGATCTCGCCTCCACGCCGCCCGCCACGCCAATTGTCGTCGTCACTCACGTTCCGATTATTTCCGTCGCCAACTATTTCGATCACGAAACCGAGATCGATCCCGATATAACCATCCCCCGCACCCGCATGCACGTCGATTTCAAGACGTTCGATGCACTCTTCCGCGCCCATCCCAACGTCAAATTATGTCTCTCCGGACACCTCCACGTCCTCGACCGGGCCGAGTACAACGGCGTCACCTATATCTGCGACGGCGCCGTCTGCGGCGATAAATGGAAAGGACCCCGCCTCCAGACCCCCGAAGGCTACGGAATCATCGACCTCTTTGCCGACGGCTCATTCACCCACCAATACCTCGACTATCGCTGGCAGGCCGTAAAGGCTTAGGCAACCACCAGGTCCCTTGGGTTCCGCAGCACCGTCCCCGCCAGCGTCAGGTATTCAAACACCTGCATGTTGAACTTCTCATCCACCGCCTGCCCCGTGAAAATCCGCAGCAGCCGTTTCCTCACCCGCCGCGAGATCCGCCGCCCCAGCAGATTATTTTCATGCTTCCTGCCCGCGCGATACAGATTAAAGAGCTTTCCGTTGTACCAACTGTCGATCACCCGCTGCCACATCTTCATTTCCCAGTGCCTGCCTGCCTCATAGCGCTCCATCGACCCTCCGTCGATGGCTTTCATCAGCTCAAACGCACTCTTCATCGCCAGGTAAAGCCCCGTCGAAAAAACCGGATCGATGAACCCCGCCGCGTCCCCGATTGCCGCCCACCCCGGCCCATACATCCGGTCCGAGATCAACTGGTAATTCTGATACTTCACCACCGGCGTCAATCGCTTCGCCCCCTCGGTATAAAACTTCAGCGACGGCTCCTCCCGGATATACGCATCATATTGCTTCTCAATCGTCTCCCCATACTTCGCAAGGTGTGCCGGATTGATCACCACTCCCACCGAGGTCTTTCCTGGCAGCGGAATCCGCCATGACCACCCCCTCGTCAAATAGTCGATATGAATGTTCCCCGGATCGGTCATGAAGGCTTTATCGAGATGGGCGAAAATCGCCACATCCTCGCGCCCGCCCCGTTTCTCCGGCACCTCCAGCAGCCGCGCGATCAGCCGCACCCGCCCGCTCGCGTCGACGATCAAATCCGGCTTCTTCCCAAAAATCCCGCCCGCCGCTTCCAGCGTCTCATCGCTCAGCCTCACCGACCCCGGATCTGCTCCCTTCTCCACTTTCGCCGCCGTGCGGAAAATCTTCGCCCCCGCCCTTTGCGCCGCGTCCAGGATCGTCTGATCGAACAAATCCCGCTGCGTGTTGTACGCATAGTCCGGCAGCGTCCCATCCGCCCAACTGAAAAACGCCGAAATCACCTCCTCCACGCTCAGGCAAACCGTCGCCCCCGGCTTGTGTACGCTGAATTTCTTGACTTCATCTTCAACACCCAGCTCCCGCAACATCGGCACCACCGCCGGCAGCAGCGACTCCCCCACAATCAGCGGCGGCCGCTTATCCGTATGATAAATCCCCACCCCCACCCCCTTCTTCGCCAGCAAACACCCCAGCGCCGCCCCCGCCGGACCACCTCCAAGAATCGCCGCCGTTTTGATTGCCATTCCCATTGCGGGGGCATTTTACGGTTCGGCACGAAGCTTTACAGCTTTGAACGAAATCGAACACCCGATCCGCACCCGATCTCTCCTTACCAGGCGCGCGGATATCCAATGCAGGGCTGCGGGAGGATAACGACGGTTTTGTCCGTTTTGTTCGACAACGACCAGGAGTGGGTATTCGGGTACGAAGTATAAATGAACTGAATTGCCACCGTGTTGAAAAATTTATTTGCCAACGCCCGCGTCAGATTCAATGGGGGGGTCTGCCACGCGCCTAGTATCTCGGTGGATGCCATTGAGTTAACGGCCGATCCCTCGTTTTGAAGAGCCGAGCGGATCGAGTTCAGAACATCATCGGGTGACTCACACCAGTCCTCGGGCCATCCGACGCTGATGTCGTAGCCGTTTAATCCCAGATCGAAGAACACACCCAGGTTTGGGGAAATGTCCGGGGTTAGAAGCAGGCCGAATTCCAGTGACACCTGTGACTTACTGCCCGAAAGGCTCAAGCCGTTTTGGTTTACCTTGAGCGATGTGTTTCCGGGCAGCGACGAATTCGCCAGCGCCGTACTGATTTGTCCCGCGGTAATCCCATCGGAGGTCGGAAGATTCGCCGGATAAATCCAGATATTCAGCGGTTCCCTGCCGGCCCTTTGCCACGGAAACGTCGCCGAACGATAGTAGGGCATCCCATAGTAGGTAACCCGTAGCGAGGCCAGAGAGAACATGGGGAGAATGGAATCAGGCACATCGAAGGTAAAACTTCCGTTGCTGGTATCGACAACCGTGCTCACCGAATAAAACAACCAAAATATAGCGTTTCCGGAAAGGGTTAGAATAACCGTGACGGCCGAATCCGTCGTTCCGTAACCCGAACTGGGCGCTTGGCCCGCGAGTACAGGAGTAAAGAATGCCACCGGGTTCGTGACCACGTTAACTGTGCCCTTGATGATCATTTTAGGGTCGCCTCTTGTTGAGCTATGTCATTCTACAGCCGTGGCGTAAGCCTACCGCAAAGAGAGCAAGAAATGAAAGAAAAATCTCCAGAGAAACCCACGCGTAGTACAAAGCGGTATCACATAAACAGTTGTGCGCTATTTAATCTGTCGGGAGATCGGATCAATTCCATTGACGCCGTCCGCTTCACGACTGATTGGCGCCAAGGACTCTCGTACCGCTGACGGGGACGACAAACAGCCCGGCGCTCCTAGCTACGCCGCGTATGTCAAATTCTTTGCGTTCTGATCAATCCCGAAGGAAAAAATCCGCCGATTTTCAAAAATAGGTACAAAACGTACACCCTTTGGACCTATATATAGAAGCGCACTGATCCCCTTCACAATCGCCGCAAAAGACCTGTCGACCGGCCCCCGATTTGGGAGATTTTGGGAAATCTCAGGCGTCAGATGCAAAGCGTTCTAAAACCACGACCCCCCGCGCTACTCTCCTAAAAAGTGGGAAAAAATGGGTAAATGTGAGTAACCCGCGTCTGTTTCCCCCTCGCTTTGTCCATTGCCAAAATTCCCTCCGCCGTTGAAGATCACGGTTTCTTACCAGAGAGGTCTCCCATGCCCGATCCGCTGACCCGCCGCGACATTGTCCTCCGTTCCCTTCCCGCCATCGCGATGGCCGGTCTCCTCGCCGATGTCGCCGGCGCCCAAACTCAATCTCCCCCCGTCCTCTCCACCGGCTTCGGGAAAGGCGAATACGTCCTCCCGCCCCTCCCCTACGCCTACAACGCCCTCGAACCCCACATCGACGAAGACACGATGCATCTCCATCACGACAAGCATCACCAGGCCTACGTGACGGGCTTAAACAAGGCCCTGAAATCCCTAACCGAAGAAGAAGTCACCAAAACCCCCGCCCTCCTTTCCGGCCTCCAGGAAGACCTCAGCTTCAACGCCGGCGGACATTTCCTCCACACCCTCTTCTGGACGATCATGGGCCCCGTCGCCGGTGGCGATCCGCAGGGCGATCTCGCCGACGCCCTCAAAAACGATTTCGGCTCCCTCGAAGCCTTCCGCGCCCGCTTCGCCGCCGTGGCGGCGGGTGTCAAAGGCAGCGGCTGGGCCATCCTCGCCTACGAACCCGTCGGCGACCGCCTCATCCTCCTCCAGGTCAAACAGCACGATCTCCAGCAGGTACCCTGGTCCATCCCCGTGCTCGTCCTCGACGTCTGGGAGCACGCCTACTATCTCAAATATCACAACGTCCGCGCCGACTACGTCAAAGCCTGGTGGAACGTCGTCAACTGGCCCGCCGTCGCAGATGCCTACAGCGCGGCTCGCAAGCAATACGGGCATTGATCACTGCTTCCAAGCCAGGCGAATCCCCACCAGCAGACAAAACGAAATCCCCAGCAGCACCGCCGCCAGCGCTACGGCCTGCCCGATATCAATCTCAAACCCCATATAAACCGCCAACGGCATCGTCTGCGTCTTTCCCTGCAAATTCCCCGCGAAAATAATCGTCGCCCCAAACTCCCCCAGCGCCCGCGACCAGGTCAGCGCCGCCCCCACGATCAAACTCCGCATCGCCAGCGGCGCCGAGATCTCCAGAAACCTCTGCCACGCCGAAGCTCCATCGAGCGCCGCCGAATCGAGAATGTCCTGGCTGATGTTCGACAACCCCACCGATGCCGCCTTGATAAAATACGGCGCCGCCACAAACGTCTGCGCCAAAATCACCGCCACCGGCGTAAACGGAATCGAAACCCCCGCCTTTTCCAGCCACTGCCCCACAACCCCGCGTCTCCCCAGCGTCATCAAAAGCGCGATCCCCGCCGCCGCCGGCGGCAGCACGATCGGCCATTCGATCAGCACCTCCAAGAGCCCCCGCCCCGCAAATCTCCCCCGCCCCAGCAAATACGCCAGCGGCGTGCCGAAAATAATCACCACCAGCAAACTCGTCGCGCTGGTCCACAGGCTCAGCACCATCGCCTGCGCAACCGCCTGGCTCCCCAGATATTTCCCCAGCATCCCCGGCGACGCCCGCGCGATCAGCACCACCGGCGGAACCACCAACAACCCCAGCAGCGGCACCGAAAGCAGCGCCAGCAGCCACCACGAACGGTGGGGGGGTTGATCCGATTCCCGGACATCACGGCTTGCTCGCCGCCGGCGGCAGAAATCCGTAATCGTGCAGGATCTTCTGCCCGGAGTCCGACATGACAAAATCCTCAAACTTCTGCGCCGCCTCGGCCTGCGCTGATTTCGCCGCCACCGCGATCGGATAGATCGCCAGTTGATTGAATTTCTCCGGAACCTCCACCCGCTGCACGTCCTGCTCGGCTTCCTTCGTCACATCTGTTTCGTACACCACCCCCGCGTCGGCTTCGCCGAGCCGAACCTTGCTCAGCACCGACTTCACGTTCTCCTCGCGCGAAACGACGTTCGCCAGAAACCCCTTCTCAAAGTCCGGCCCATAGCCGGGGTCTTTTCTCATCTGATCCAGCATCTGCTGCGTGTATTTTCCGACCGGCACCGCCTTATCGGCGACGACGAGCTTCACGCCCGCCTTGGCGAGATCTCCAATCTGCCCGATCTTCGCCGGATTGTCCTTCGGCACGACAACGACCAGGTGATTCCCCGCGAAATCATGGATTGTGGAAGGGTTCACCAATCCCTCCTTTGCCGCCTTGTCCATCTGCGTTTCGTTCGCCGAGGCGAACAGATCGGCTGCCGCGCCATTTTCCATCTCCGCCACAAGATCCTGCGATCCCGCGAAGTTGAATTCGATCGTCACCCCCGGATTGGCCGACTCAAATTGGGCGGCAATGTCGCGCATCGATTCCGTCAGCGACGCCGCCGCGAAAACCGTCACTGTCGTTCCCGCCCCCGCCGGCGCTGCCAGCCCCAATGCCACCGCGAGGTAAACCAGAAATCTCATGCGATATATATATCCCGACATAACGCCGGCATTGCAACTGCTCTAATTTCCACGCTTGCCCGCCGCGTCGGTTTGCGGCTATGGTAGGGGTTTCTCGCAGATGTCCGCTCCCGCAACCCCAGGTTCCAGCTCTGATACGCCCGGCGTGATCGCGCCGCCGCCGCTGCTTTTTGCCATCTTTTTCGGCGCGGGATTCCTGCTGCAACTCCTGCACCCACTGCTGATTCCGATTTCATGGCGCAATACGTTCTTGCCGCGCGCGATTCTTCTGAATACCAGTTGGCCGCTGGCGCTCTGGGCGTCGGTGACCATGCACTCTGCCGGCACACGCATCAATCCCCTTCGCCCGGTCACCGCCCTGGTGACCTCCGGCCCGTTCCGCTTTTCGCGCAATCCGCTCAGCGTGTCGCTGGTCCTGCTCTACCTGGGGCTGGCGTTTCAGATCAACAGCCTCTGGCCGATGTTTCTCTTTCCGATCCTATTGATTGTGAATCACTACGGCATCACGCTCCGCGAAGAGCGCTACCTCGAATCGAAGTTCGGGGAACCCTATCGCGATTACTGCCGGCACGTGCGCAGGTGGGTGTGAATTCTCAGGCGCGCTTTCTGCGGCGGCGCAGGAGTGCGCCGGTCGTGGCCGCAGAGAGAAGAAGCACACATCCCGGTTCTGGAACGGCGGCGATCGTGGGCAGGGGCAAACCGTTGGCGCTAGCGAAGGCGTCGAGTGCTTGGACGTCGGCCGGAGAGACTGCAACATCTGCGCCGCTGTCGCCCTGTCCGAAATTCGCCGCCAGGGCCGAGAAGTCGGAGCCGTTGACAGATGAGCCGTAGAGAAAATTCCCCTGATCCCAGTTGGTGACGCCCAGGCCAAAATTGGCGGCCAGAATGCTGAAATCACTCCCATTCACCGTGCCATCGAGGTTGGCGTCGCCCAGAAGCGTGTACTTCACCTCGATTTCACCGAAGGACAGACCGGAAACGACGCCATCCGCGCCGTCGGCGAAGCCGACGCCGTAGTGAAGCCCGTTCGTTAGCACTTGTGCGCTAGAGGAGATGATTCCCGTGCCGTTCCAGTGGCCATTATTGTAGCCGCTCGCGAGATAAGCCCGGATCGTGGCAACGGGGTCGGAACTTCCGTAGCTGATGAACAGATGATTGTTTGTCAGGTCCAGGGCTGAGCCAGACGCTATGACAAGCGAGGCCACAATGCTTTGCCCCGTCCCCGAGGCGAGGGTGACTGTGTTGTCCGATGTTCCCGTTCCGATCGAGATCGCTCCACTTCCGCTGATGGTTCCCAGAATTCCCCGCCCGTTAATTTGCAGAACGCCATTGTTGAGAACCCCGGCGGATTGCTGAAAAGAGGAAACCGTCAGCGTCCCGGCGGCGATTGTAGTTGTTCCCGATCCCGTGATGGACGCGGGGCTGGAATTTCCCTCGACAATCAAGCTGGCGTTATTAATGACTGTTCCCCCGGTCGGAATGGTTGTGATCGCCAGCGCGCCAACGCTGATCTGGGTGGTTCCAAGGTAACTGGTGGTCGCGCTGCTGAGGGTGAGCGTGCCCGTGCCGATCTTGGTAATCCCGCCGCTGCCGCTGAGGATGCCTTTATATGTCGTGCTTTGGTCGTTGTTTCCAATCTCCAGCGTGACCGGATTCGAAGAAATATCTGTCAGCGATACGCTATTTGTTCCGCTGAGTCCGCCCAACACAAATGTTCCGATGCCAGACGAAAATGTCAGCGCGCTTGTTGCAGAAAATTGAGGTGTGACGGTGGCGTCCTGCGCTGCATTCGCGTTCGCCAGCTCCAGATTCCCTCCGTTGATCGTGAGGCCTCCGGTAAGAGAGTTGGAATTCGTGAGGATGAAGGTTCCTGGGCCGGATTCAACAAGAATTCCCTCGCCGCTGATCACGCCGGAAGCGGTCACGGTCGTACCGCTTGGGACACTGAGGGTTCCTCCGTTCGGTCCCACCGAGATGGGCCGGGCATTTGCTTCAGAATTGTCGAATGAGAATCCGGCGCCCGTAATCGCGAGCGTTCCTCCCTCGAAATTGATCGCCCCGCCGGTCGAGGGTGAGCCGAGATTGGCGTTGCTGTTGATCGAAAGGACGCCGTTGTCAACGTAGGTCGCGCCGGTGTACGTGTTGCTGCCGTCCAGGATCAGAGTTCCCGTGCCGGCCTTGGTAAGGGCGGTTGCGGAGGTGTTGTCGGCAATCACCGAATCAATCTCGAAATTGCTGTTGGAGGTGCCGTCCCACTGGTTGACGATAAGATCGGCGCCGGCGGCGACCTCCAGTGTGCCCCCCGTTATTTTGACATTGTTCGCGCCCACGGTGCTGCTGATGAGGATGCCGCCGGACGTGAGCGTGTTTGTGCCTGTGAGGGTGACGGTATCGGAAGCGGCATTGCCGAACCGCAGGCTGTTGGCGACGGCATTGGTCTGCGTCGAGTTGGTGGTGACCGTGACGTTTGAGCCGGAAGACCACGCATCATTAACGAACGAAGTAACGGGAATGTCGGCGACGACGTTTCCCTCTGTCGAGTAGATCCAACTTGTGCCGTTGATGGTCGCCCATCCGCCCAGCATGCCGTTGGTGTTAACATTATTTGTAAAGAGGGTGTTGTCGGAAAAAGCGGGCACGAAATTCATGGTGCTGCCGACCGTTCGCGTGACCTGGCCAAGGTAGACGAGTAACGGGTCGGAAACTCCTCCCGTCGCGTTGGTCCTTTGGATCACGGTGATAGTTGAACTTCCGGGGAGCAAAGTGACATTGTTGAAGGCCTGGCTGGCAACGATGGTCAAATTCGGGTTCAAATAGAGGGTTCCGCCGTCCTGGAAATTAGAGCTGGGAGAAATGATGTTCGTGGAAGGAGAATCCGGCTGGCTGAAGTCCAGCTCCAGCACGCTGCCCTTGAGCGTGGTGGGACCTGTATAGTAGTTTGCTCCTTGAAGCTCAAGCCCAAAAGGGTTGTGGGGATCAATCGTCAGGGCGATATTCGCGGCCCCGGGGGACCCTATGGAACCATCGAATAATGAGCTGCTGCTAAGGCCGGTATAGGAAAGCCCATTCAGCGTGAGGGTCACCTGTGGATTGGAATTACTGTTGACAATTGTTCCCAAGTCTCCGGATCCGATTCCGACAAAGCTGGCGGCCTGCGTGAGATCAGATGATCCGTAGAGATAGCCGAAACTTAAATTGTGGCCGTTTAGGTCCAGGGAACCACCGGAAATATTGACGACGCCGTTGGTGGGAATCTGGTTGTTGGCGCCGATTTGCAAGGTGCCCTGGTTGACGCAGGTAAGCGCAGCTGTTGTTTAACTGGGTTGTCGGGCTCAAAAATAGCTCGCCGGGCCCGGTTTTGGTAAACCCTGCCGAAGTTAGGTTTGTTGAGAGGTTCAGGTTCCCCTCGGTGGCGAAGATCGCGTCGTTATTCCCCGTGGAGAGATTCGAAACGCTGATACCACTATTTCCAGGCAATGCCAGGATCGCGCCGCTGTTGACGGTCAACGTGCCGCCTCCGCCAACGCTTCCGCCGGTGTCAAGGCGCAAGGAATTGATTTCGGTTGTGGTTGCGTTAACCGTCGCGGGGCTCGTCAGGGTGACGTTGTGGAGCGCATTGAGTTCGTCGGTGGCGTCGCTGATCGTGTGAGTGTATTCCGTGGTGGAATTAAGCAAGCGCAATCCGTTTGACTGACCGGCTCCGGTAACGAATCCATATTGTGCATTGCCGCTCTGGTCCAGATCCTGTCCCACGATTACGCGGTCGATATTGATATTCGTCGATCCCGCCGCACCTCCTCCGCCGATTTCGGGAGAGCCGGAACTGGCCGATTCAACCGTAAAGTTGGTGACACCTACCCCGGGGGTTGCCCCGAGGTTGTACCCCTGCACGAGAAGGGTTGCTCCGTTAGAGCGTACAATGGATCCGGCCTGGAATTGCACGCCTGCCGACGGCGCGGAGAGGCTGATCGTGTTTGCCCCCAATGTTAGGGAAACCGTTGCATTGGAGTTTTCCTGCACGGAGCTGCTTCCGCCGATGAGGTTGAACGACCCTCCGAACATTCCAAATCCATAAACGCGATTGGATTGTGCATGTGACTGATTGTTAATGGTCAGTATCCCGCCGCTTTCAATATTCAGTTGGTTGTCATTGAGGGTGCCGCTTCCCGTGAGAAGTAGGGTTGAGGTCGTGTCAACCACGATGTTGCCATAATAGCCGTTGTCATAATAAGAGCCGGTGATCTGCAACGTGCCCCCCAGGATGGAAGTATTCCCCAGGCCGGAGCCGGAACCCGAACCCGATATTGTCCAACTACCGGCTCCCACCTTCTCGACGCTCAGCTCGGTCTCGACGCCACCGTAAAAGCCAGCAACACTATTCGCGCCGGTGTTGGCGCCTCCGAGAACCAGTGTCGTCGTTGGTGCCATGGTGGAGCTTGTCGGCCCCGGCGAAATTCCCGTATCGACGGTCATTACCGCCGAGCCGGTCGAGTCGTTCGAAATCGTGTAAGTGCCCCCAAGCTCGCTGATCTCAACCCCTTTCGCCAGGGTTTGAGATGCGGTGTCGGAGGGCGCCATCTCGATTTCACCCCCGGGCGAGCCCCAAATGGGGTTTCCCGTCAGCGTATAGGAGGCGGCGCTGCCGGTGAAAAGAATGTCATTGATGGTTCGGTCGAGGTCGACGCTGATGGTCGTGTTTCCATTGCCGCCGTTGGCGAAAACGGCGGTGTCGCTATTGCTGGGGGCATTGTCAAAGCCTGGCGCACATCGCTGGACCAATCCGAATTCGTTGCCCAGTTGGAATCGGTGCTCCCCTCCCACGTAGCGGTTTCGGCGAGCGCCAGATGCCCGCGCCCAACAATTGCAGGTAGCGCCGTCAGACACGCAACCGCCAGGCGGTATTTACTCCCGAAGCCAGAGCGTGCATGCATTTTCTTCCTCCCACCAAAAAATCCAACACTTTTTTTTCACGGAAATGCGGGCGCCATTATAGCTCTCCCGCCCCGAAATTGCAGCCGAATAATTGCGAGAATAGCGAAAAGAAATACAAAAAGATGCTTCCGAAGCAAAACGATGAGGATCGGGGTGGCTCTGCTCCTAGCTAATTATGTATTTCATGGTCATCCTTCGGGACAAAGTGAAATCGTCCGAATGAGCTGGACGGGCTAAGAAGTGCTTAACCCGACAGGCGGTGCAATAGCGCCTCCGCCGGCGGGAGTAGAACGCTGACATCTCAAATTACGATGCGGTTTATTAATTGCTGCCGCGGGCGGGCGATCATTTTCTGCGACGGCGCATCAACATGGCCCCAGTCGCGGATAGTAGCAGGGCCGCGCTCGCAGGCTCCGGCACCTCCTGGAAATCCGAAAGCACGATCTCGCCGCTGTCCGGCGAATAGTTCACCACGAATTCGCCCGTGCCGTCGGTCGTGAGAAGGTCTTGCCCATCGAGGACATTGGCAAAGTCGCCGCTGAGCGCGCCGCCGTCTTCGACATCGAGAACCGTGAAGACATCGCCGGGGTTGGGGATGAAGCCGTTGGTCAGGGTGATTTCAAGGTTTCCGCCGAGGCTGATGTTGCCATTGATGATCAGCGAATCGTAATCTGTGTCCTGGAGCTCGCCGCCGATGTTGAAGGCGAGCGTGGAGGGATCTGAGTCGAGCTGCACGTTGGCGTCGATGGTGCCGTCGCCGGTAAGCGTCCCTTCGCCGACGTCGAGGAGGTTGGTGTCGATGATGGTTCCGCCGCCGTGGACGGCGATGGTCCCCGTATTGGTGAAGTTGGCCGAACTGATTTGTAGCGTTCCCCCGTTGGTAGCTTCGATGGTGCCATTGTTCACGAAGCTGTTGATATACTCCGCAACGTTGTTCATGATCCCGTTGTTGACCAGGGTGACCTCGTCGGCATCGTTAGCACCCGGGAAAAAGTTCATTCCATTTACCGTGGAATGTGGGCCGAACGTCAGGGAGTGCGGCCCATCGTTTGTGTTATCACCGATATAGACATCGGAATCGCCCGGCAGGGCGGCAATTAGATTGATATTGTCGATTGTCTGCGTGGGGCCAAGAAAATTCACAGTTCCAAAGATACCCACATCGAGATTCGTCGGCGCCAGGAACGTCAGGCCATTTTCGATGTTCAGCGTCCCTGAGCCAGGGAAATCCATTGCCAGATCGCCCGAACCGGTGAATTCGACGTTGTTGAGCGTTCCATTGTAGATCAAAAACGGCTGCGAGCCCTGATTGACGATGCCGCCGGTGATGGTTCCATTGTAGACCGACCAGCTTCCTCCATAGGGGGCGATGTTAAGGGTTGACCCGGTGTTGTTGAGCGTGCCGGCGATTTCCACCGCGCTGGTCGAGTCGACGGAGAAATTTCCGAGGTTGGCCGGCGTGAAAGTTCCGCCGAGAGAAATGAGCGAGTTGTTTGTCACCGAGATGGTTCCATTGTTGGTCCAGTTCGCTGAATTAATTTGCAGCAAGGCCTCGTTGGAAGCCTCGACGTTGCCGTTGTTGGTGAAATTGGTGGTGGCAATCACCAGGCCTGGGCCGGTCGGGTCGTCGGCGTTGATCGTGCCGTTGTTGACCAGTGTCGCCTCGCCGCTATCGGTGGAATATTCCTCGATCGCCACGTTGCCGCGGACGGTGGCATTGGGTCCGAGCGTGAGAGTGATGGGGCCTGTGGTGGTGGGGCCGCCAACACAGATTATGCCCTGGTCGCCGGTCTCGGAATTGATATCGACGTTGTCGATGCTCTGGCTTGGTCCGTCCAAAATGATGGAGTCTTCGACGCCGTCCATGTCGATGTTGGTGAGGTTGGTGAAGGAAACGTCGTTCTGGAATGTGGCAGAGGCAAATAAACTCATTTGCACGTCACCGGAACCGGTGAACTGCACATTGTTGAGCGTGGAGTTGCCAAGCAGCAACTGCGTGCCTTGATTGACGGTGCCGCCATTGATAGTTCCGGCTAAAATCCAGGCGCCGCCCATGGCGGAGAGGTTGAGGTTTGCGCCCGAATTATTCAGGGTTCCGCTGATTTCAATGGTGCCGGCGGGGTCGGCGCTCAGACTACCGATATCGGCAGTGGTGAAGACGCCGCCCAATTGAAGATAGCCGTTGGCTGGTACGGAGATTGTCCCGTTGTTGGTCCAGGAGTTGGAGCCGATGTTGATGTAATTAACCTGAAGGCTGCCGTTGTTGATGAAGTTGCTGACGCTGATGTATGCGCTTGTGATCGTGCCGTCGTTGACGAGCGTGTTGCCGGCGATCGACCGATTATCAGCAAAATCGGGGTCTCCTCCGATGTTGACGTTTTGTCCGAGGGTGAGAGTGACCGGCCCCGTGGAGGTGGGCCCGCCAACGTAAAGATTAACATAACCTCCGGTGGAAAGAGTCAGATTATTGATGGTTTGGCTCGGACCGTCGAACGAAACCGCGCTAAACTCACCAATATTAAGCGTGTGCCCACCGAGGTCCAGGCCATTTTGAATGGTGACCGTTCCCCCAATCTGATTGATGTCGCCGCCCGTAAAGCTGACGTCATTGAGAATGCCCGAAAGGGCAGTGAAGGTTGTCCCGGTCAGATTGATCGTCCCCCCGGAAATTTCTCCGCCCCCTTCAAGGTACCATTGCGAACTTCCCCCATAGTTGGCGAGGGTGGTTGTGTCGCCGGTGTTTTGGAGTGTTCCGCTGGCGATTGCGAAACTGGAATTTGAATCGAGGCTTACCTTGCTGATATTCGTCGGGGAAAAGGTTCCACCCAATTCGACCAAAGAATTGGTGATTGGAAGCGTGCTCTCTCCCGTGATGGTGACGCTTGCCGGATCGATCGCGACGATGGAGCCGGTGCCGCCAGCCGCCGGATCATAAGCCGTGGAACCGTCGATCGTGACGTCATTTAGCGTTCCGCCGGTTGCCTCGAAGAAGGCGCTTCCAATATTGATGGTTGAGTCTTGCAGAACGCCCGCAGTTACGGAGAAGGTCCCCTCGTCGAGATTTACAACCGTTGGGGTAAAAGTCCCCCCGACCTGCTCGAGCGTCGCAAAGCCCGAATCAATATCGAGGAAGTCGACGCCATCGCCCGAGGAGTAAGTAATCAGGTAGTCTTTTCCGACCGCGTTGATCAGTGCGACATAATCGGTGCCGGCAGGTTTCCCGTTTGCCGGGAAATTGGGGGCGGTGCTCCATTTGCTCTGGCTGGCGTAAGAACCATTCTGGGCGGAGATCCAGGTGGCGGTGACATCAGCGGCTGCGAAATGGGAACGGGACGAAAGGACAGCAAGCGCCGCCAGCCGGATCACGGCGAGCCGCGGGCTTCGTTTTGTGCGCATTTGCTTCTTCCTTTTGCGACAGAACTGCCCTCTTCACGCGGAAGCGCAAGGGTACCAAATCACAAAATGAGTAGCAAATTTTATAAACGAATTGTCGAATTGTGTAAGCCGCGAATTAGGCCGGGGCGAAGATGTTCGCGTTTATAAGTTGTTTGTTGGTTTGTGTTTGCGAAATGCTTGGGATACCGACCTATTCTATATCGTCGCGGCTGCAAACGTAGCTGAAGAAGTCGTGGTGCGCTTGCCGAAGAGCGTGAGGCTCTGGGCATCGATAATTTCGACGTCGATCAGAGCGCCCTTCAGGCTGGTCTCACCCGGAAAAACGACCACCTGGTCCCCCCGCGTTCGGCCGACCATCTGGCAATTGTCCGTCTCCGCGCGTTTCTCCCATCCCAGCTCGATGTTGGATTCCCGCCGGCTGATCAATTTGCTCTGCCCTTCCACCATCACCTCGATCCGCCGGCCAATCATCTGCCGATTCAGCTCTGTCGAGACCTCCATCTGAATCGCCAGAAGCTGGTTGTTCCGCCGGCGTTTGGCGTCATCGGGAACATCATCTTCAAACCGCTCGATGGCCACCGTCCCCGGCCGCGGTGAATATTTGAAGATAAAGCTGTTCTTGAACCGGCATTCGCGAAGCAGATCGGCCGTCAGATCGAAATCCTCCTCGGTTTCCGTCGGAAACCCCACGATGAAATCGCTGGCGATGCAGACATCCGGCATATACTCGCGCGCCCGAGCAATCAGGTCGCGATATTCGCCCGTGGTGTACCCCCGGTTCATCAGCTTCAAAATCCGATCGGAGCCATGCTGGGCCGGCACGTGAAGATACCGGCATATCCGCGGGCAATCGCGCATCGCCTTCAACGCCTCATCCGAAAAATCGCGCGGGAAGCTGGTCACGAACCGCAGGCGCGGCAGATCGGGATTCGCTTCGTGAATCTCAAAAAGAAGCTGGGCGAATGTCGTCGTCCGTCCGTCGCCGTGGCGGTAGTTATAATGGTTGATCGTCTGCCCCAGCAGCGTCACTTCGCTCGCCCCGGCCGCCACCAGCTTTTTCACTTCCTCGATGATGTTCGTTGGTGGCCGATGCACCTCGGGCCCGCGCGTGTAAGGCACCACGCAATACGTGCAGAATTTGTTGCATCCCCGCGTGATGCGCACATACGATTGCGAAACGTCGTCCGCCGGCGATATCGTGCGTGACAGATCGAGCATCTCCAGGTGATCCTCCGCCTGCTCAAGCGTGCTCGATCGGCGGACGTTGGCCCCCATCAGCGCCACCTGCCGCTGGACGCCATGCTGTGGGCCCGTCGTGGCGGCGTTGTGGACCATCCCCGGAAGGCGATCCAATTCTCCCGGTCCGCACAGGATGTCGACGTGCGGGAACTTGCGGAAAATATCCTTCCCGTCGCGCTCGGCCATGCAGCCGATGACCCCGATCACAAGACCGGGATTTTGCGTTTTGTGATCGCGAAGCTGCCCAAGCCGCGACCAGACTTTCTGCTCGGCATTCTGGCGCACGGAGCAGGTGTTGAAGAGGATCACATCGGCGGATTCGCGGTCCTCGACCGTTTCATATCCCTGGGCGCGAAGCTGCCCGAGCACGAGCTGGCTGTCGAGCACGTTCATCTGGCAGCCGAAGGTTTCGAGATAGAGCTTGCGGGACATCGAACCCGCTATTTTGCCACAGATGGAATGCGGATGCACGCGGATGGGAGTTTCTATCTCGCTTGGCTAAATGCCTGGAAGAATTATCACGTCAATTTGTTCAAATTGCAGAAAAGCTTTGTCTATTGTTAACAGTGTGTGGCCGCCGGCGGCGGCGAAGGCGGCGAGATAGGCATCCATCCATAACTTCGGCGATGCCGACTTGCGCTCCGCGAAACGCCGCCAATGTGATTCGATGTTATCTGGTTCCTGGCTGAGCCGGCATCGTTGTTTTTCGCTCAATTGGTTATAAACCGTCCACGCTTCTACGTTGTTCAGTGGCGGCAGATTGTAGAGCTGCATGACCTTTTCGGTAGTGAGCAGCCGCAGGAAAGAGATTTGAGTAAAACGGCAAAAAATCAGTGATTGGTCCGCGCGTTTTTCTCCCAACCAGCGCAGGCATTGATTGTGAAATTGGTGACCCGAAACGGACAGGGCGAGCCAGAAATTTGTATCAGCCAAGATCACGTGCCCACTCAGCTTCCTGCGCGTTCAAGATTTCGGCGACTTTTTCAGGGGTCAATTCCCGGCCGCGCCCGCCTTTCGGGGGGATCGAATGACCAGAACGCCGGTCTTTTTGTCTTTCAAGATGGTTGGCCGTTTACTCGAACGAGAAGGCGCCTGCGAGTTGAGGCCGGCGCGGAGAACATCGGCGGCAAGATCCTTTAGCTTCCGTCCATCGCGCACCGCCCGCAATTTGAGCCGCCGCACGAGATCGTCGGGTAAATCAAGAGTGGTCTTCATATTGCCAATTTACCAGCAAACCAGCTTGCTGGCAAAAGTCGGCGGTCAATGAGCGATTAGGGAAAGCACTAGGGTTGCAAAATCGCCTGGGTAATCCGCCAACGGCCATTTTCATCGGCCAGGGTCAGTCTTTCCGACTGCCGCCGGCGCGGCAGGACTGCTTCGACGTCAACAGTATTATCGGTGTGCGTATTGACGCTAAGCTTTCCCGCGATTTGACCTGGCAACGAGACCTCGTAGTGTCCGGCAGCTCGATGCTGCATCGCAAATTCGCCGCCGGCCAGCAGCAGTTGCCTCAACTGCGTATCCTCGGCAAGCTCGGTCGTCCGCCGGGCATCGGCGGCGACCGTGAGTCCGATCTCCGTGACCGTCATCGCGGTAAGACCAATCAGGACAATTGCGGTCACCATCGCCAAGCCGCGATGGCGTGGCGATCGTCTCATGGCTCCCTCAATAGTATTGGGCCGGTCAAGCGTACTGACCCGGTGGCATCGGCAATTTCAACCCAGCGCCCGCCGACGTTCACGCCACACTTCCGGCAGGCATCCGGCCAATGTTCCGCCGCGCCCGTGCCCGTGCGCGTGGCGCCATCGGCATCAAATCGCCAGGTAATATTTTCGCCGTCCGAAGAGGTGATGCCGATCGTTCCAGGCTTGAGGGAACCGAGTTGCCGCGCATTCCAGACATCGCGGCGAAGCTGATACATCGCCGAATCCGTGCGTGCCGATTCGTTGCTGATCTGCTGGCACGCCGCGCCGGTGAGGATGGTGGATCGAAAGAGCTTCCCGGCGACGTCGAAGAAAATAACCAGCAGCGCCAGGGTTGCGAGCACCTCGATGATCGTGAAGCCGCGATGTCTTTGCGGTGAATTCATGACAACCCCTTCGGCACAAGTCCGACGATTTGCGCCTGACGTCCGTTAACCGTCGCGGTGACTTCCACCCATTTGTTTCGCGGGCCTGGCGACGTGTCCGCAAGATCGCGGACGGCGACGCCCTCAACCGGGGCGATCTCGCCGGATTGAAGGCCGATCAGTGCCGATTCTGCCAGCCGCTGCGCCGCCCGGATGTCCGCCAGGTGATGCAGCGCCCGCTCGCGTGCCGCCACCGCGCGCCCAATGTTCCGGCCAGAATCGCCACGATCACCAGCCCCGACAAGACGTCGAGAAACACCCAGCCGCGCCGGCCTCTTTGCGTCTGCGGCATGTTAAAACCCTCCCTGATAATGCGCCGACAGAAAATCGCACAGCCGCGCGATCGGCTGCATCATGCTCACGCCCACCAGCGCCACCGCCGAGCCGAGGGCCACCACCACCACCGGCACAAACGCAGATGCAATCACCGCCCGGGTCCGGCTGAAGCGGTATTCATAATGCCGCCGCAAAAATCCCAGCACCTCCAGCAAAGAATCGGATCCGCGCACCGTTGCCATCATCGCGATAAAAAGCCGCGGCATTCGCGCATAGCGCGCCCCATCGCAAAGGCTTTGCCCGCGGGCGACCGCATCCGACCACGCGCCGGCCCGGTAGCGCATCACATAATTCGGCTGCACCTCGGCGGCTTCCGTCAGCGCATCGGTGATCGGATGCCCCGCTCGCACGCCGGCCGAGAGAATGTCGCACAGCTCCGCCATGCCGCGGTCGCGGACATAACCGCCGGCCACCGGTGTCCACCACACAAGCTGGTCCCAGAAAATTCCGTCAAACGGTCGCCGCCTCCCGAAATGACGGAAACAGCGATGAGATCGCCCGCCCGACGGGAATCAGCGCAATCAGCAGCAAAATCGCCCCGACGCTCGTCGCGTTCGCGGAAAGCTCGATAAGGCGGCTCGTCACCGGCGGCAGCTCCAGGCGAAAATCGCGGTAAATTCCCTGATATTTCGGCATCACCGCGATCATCAGGATCCCGATCACGATGAAAATGATGACCGGATAAACCCAGTAAAATCCAGCGCGCGGGCGGAAGTCGTCATCGTCGTACCGCCTTCGGATGATCTCCTCCAGCACGTGCTGCAAACACCCAAGCCGCAAACCGGTCGCAACCGTCCGAGCGACGTTGAGCGGCACTTCCGGAACCGCGCGGATCAGGGCCTGATCGATCGACTCCCCATGATGCAGCTCATCCGCCAGCGAAAAAAGCCGCCGCCGCATCACTCCCTTTTCGCCTTCCGCCGCCGCCAGAATCATCCGCGGCAAAGGCAGATCCAGCCGCACGGATTTTTCCAGGTTCCCCAGGATCAGCAGCATCCTGCGCCGCCGGACGGTTCGCTGGGCGCTCGCCCACGTTCCCAGCAGCAGCGAGAGAAACGCCATCGCGTAAACGAAAACCGGCAGACTTCCCGGCATAACCATCGCCGCGCCGAATCCGATCGCCAGCATCGTCAGCCCCGCCGCCACCGCCCAGAACATCGTCGAGCCCACCAGCCACGCCGCCCGCCCGATGAGATACAGCCCCTCGCGCCCGGCGCCTGCCGGATCAGGCGGTAGGTAAAAAGCATGAACGCCGCCGCGAAAACAATCGCCGCCAGTCCGCAAAGGATCGCCGCCCGCTCGAGCAGAAAAATCTCCGAAACAATCACCCCGATCAGCCCCAGGTCCGTGAGCACCGCAAACGCCACCGGCCAAGCCGCGGCGGAAGGGCGAAGTTTTCCGAAGTCGTCAGGCATCACTCAAATCTCAAAACATGTTCAGCAGCGACAGCAGCGGCGCAAACAGCGCCACCATCAGCGCGCCGACGATCAGTCCGATCAGAATCAAAACCGCCGGCGTCAATACCGCCTGCACGGCGCCCAGCCGGATTTCCGCCTGTTGCTGATACATTTGCGATAGTGCCCGAAGCGTGATCGCCAGGTCGCCGCGCTCCGATGAGGCGTCCATCGCCGCGATTACGGTCGCCGGGAGAATGTACCCGCCGTGCACGGCTCCGATCGACTGCCCGGCGCTCAGCGACGCGATCAGCGCCGCCCCGTCCCGGCGCAGCGGCCGCGAATCGGTCGCGTCGTCCGCGAGCCGAATCGCCGCCGGAAGGTCCAGCGCCGCCTCCACGCCCAGCGCCACCGCGTGGCACCAGCGCGAAATCAGGTTCTGCCGCAGCACCCCGCCCACCACCGGCACACGCAGCAGCAGCCCCTCCGCCCAAGATTCGCGCCGCCGCGCCTGACTCATCAAGATGATCGCGATCAGTGCCACCGCCAGGATTGCCGCCACGATTACTTTCGCCGGCCACGCCGACACCAAATCCGAAAGCGCGAAAACGATCCTCGTATAAGCGGGGATTTCGAAGTCCTGATAAGAACCAAACCTTCCTCTCACCGGCATCCAGAACGTTGCGCCCGAAAAACCGGCCATCAGTGGCTTCCATTTCGGCACCAGGTCAACCATCATGAAATAAAGCACCCCCAGAAATCCCAGCACGATGATCAGCGGATAGGTCATCGTCTGCCAGAGAATCGCCTGGAGCCGCCGAACCAGCGTCAGATGATTTCCCAGGTTCAGCAGAATTCCCGACAAATTCCCTGCGCGAATGCCGGCGTCGATCAATTCCCCATACAGCGGCGGAAACTGATCGCGATGGGCCGCCACCGCCTGCGGCAGCGACTTTCCCCCTTCCAGCTCCTGTGCGACCGTCTCAAGCGTCCGCTGCATCGACCCCTTGCGCATTTCCGCCGCCAGCAGCCGAAGCCCCTGCTCCACCGGAAGCCCCGCCCCGGTAAGCTGCGCAAGCTGCTGGTTGAAAACCCGGAAGTCTTCCCCGTTCAGCGGCGCCGCGCGATGCGGCATCTCCAACGCCACATCGCCCAGCTCGATCTTCTCGAGATTCAGCCCCCGCAGTCGGCGCAGAGCGTCTTCCTCATTGATTGCGTTAACGGTTCCCGAAATTTCCTGCCCGTCCGGCCCCTGGGCACAGTAGGAAAATGACTCGCGACGATCCTGTCGCTGGGTCATGGTGAGGTTGCCCATGGTGAGGTTGTCTCGTGCCCCCAGACGAAGGCGGAAACCTGCCCAAAACTCGCGGCACCCGGCACGATCATCGCGCTCGCGTGCGTCGTTTTCAGGTGCGGCGCGTTATCAGGATCCACCGGCGGCCGCGCGGAAAACCACGCGCCGGCCAGGTGCAGCAGCGTCAGCATCGCCACCATCGCCGCAAACGCCAACACCAGCGGCGACGCCGCCTGCATCAGCGATATCTGCGGCTTGGGTGGATTCCGCCACGGATTCGAAGACCCAAACTGCGCCGTTCGCGACGCCGCCGTCGCGCCGCTGAGCATCGTCATCTTCCCCAGCTCCTGCACCAAACTCGCCGGCGCCTGCCGCGCCGTGATATGGCACAGCAATCCCGCCAGCGCCGCCGGCAAAGCGAAAACGCCTTTCAGCCGCAGGTGGTTGCGAAGCTCCCCCAGCGCCTGGTGCATCCGCCGCGAAATCGTTGAGGGCGATTGATTTGATTCCGCCGCAAGCTGCGCCTGCGATTTGCCCAGCAGAAAATGGTTCACCAACAGCATCCGCGATTCCTCGGGCATTTCCGCCAGCGCCTGGTCGACGCAGGGCGAAAGCTCCGCCCACGTCGACGCCTCATGATCGCATTCGGTGGTGTAGGTAATCTCGCGTTTACGGCGCGAGTTTTCGCTGCGGAGCGTATCCAGCGCCAGGTGCGTCGCCGTACGATGCAGCCAGCCGCCAAGGTTCTGCCGAACCTCGTGCGGCCGGCGCATCAGGCGGAAAAAAGTTTCCTGAGAGAGGTCCTCCGCCCGCGACCCGTCTCCTATAACGCGAAGGCACGTCGCATAAACGAATCCCGAATACCGCCGCACAATCTGCGCAAACGCATCAGCGTCGCCAAACCCGGCAAACCGCCGCAGCAGCGTGAAGTCGTCCACAGCTTGCTCATTGCCTGCCGTCGGATCTGCGATGGTTGCTTTTGCCGCGAGGGTCATGTCGTCTTCCACCCTAATGACGGAGGATGCCGGGAAAATTTCAGCCGTGGCAGGCATATCATCCCTCCTTAGACATCGCCGCCGCCGCAAAAGTGCGACGGAATTCCGATTCGTCCGTAATTCCTTGTGTGACAAGCGATTGGGCGACGTCGCGCATGGCCCGCCAAGTGCTTTGGCCCTGATACGCACAAGCCAGCCGTTCGGTGTCGCACTTCCCCAAAACCGCGGATCTGAGGTCCTGGTCCATATAAACGTATTCAGCAACCGGAACCCGCCCGCTATATTCGCCCGGCGAATTGCCCACCCGGCGAATCAATCTCTGCGACACAATACTGTGAATGCTACTGGTCAACTGATACGGCTCAATGTTCATCTCCAGCAGCCGCGCGATTGCCCCCGCAGGCGTTGCCGCGTGCAGCGCCGTGATCAGCCGGTGCCCCGAAAGCGCCGCCTGCACCGCCAGCGACGCCGTCGCCGCGTCGCGCACTTCTCCCAGCATTAAAACCTGCGGGTCCTGGCGGAGAATGCTCCGCAGCGCTTTCTCATAGGTGAGTTGCCCAAACGGCGATACTTCAATCTGCGTAACCCCCGGAACATTCCGCTCCACCGGGTCCTCCAGCGCGATGATGCTCAGCCCGGGATTTGTGCTGGCGATGTGCCGCAGCAGGGCATAAATCGTCGTAGTTTTGCCTGACCCCGCAGGCCCCGTAAGAATCAGCATCCCGCACTCACTGGCCGCGAAATTCACGAGCCCGCCAAGCACATTCGCCGGCAGCCCCAAATCCTGCAGCACCGCCGGCTGAACATGGTCGGCCGGCATCCGGATCGCCGCTCGCATCCCATGGATCGTCGGCATCACCGCCAGGCGCGCCTCGGCATTCGATAGCGAAATCCGCCCCTCCTGCGGCACATCGAGCCGATACGTCAGCAGGTTCGCCATCACCATCAGCCGGGTCACTACCGCCCGTCCGGTCTCCACCGGCACCCTCTGCGTCGTCTCCAGAACCCCGTCAATCCTCAGCCGGATTTCATACCCCTCCTGCCCCGGCTCAACATGAATATCCGACGCCCGCCCCCGCATGGCGCCGGAAAACACCTCATCCACAAAGCTCCGGACATCCGCGATCGTCTCAGCGGGGGCAAGCATTCGCATAAATTCTACCACTTCTATAGACGGAAACCCCTGCATATAATCCCCCGGGTCCGCAATATAACCGACCGCAATCACGCGACGTTCCTCCCCGTTTAGCCGCAACCCCCGCAGGGGTTCGCGTTTCAGACTCCCGCGGGCCTGTAATGGAGACTCTTAACCTCTCCTTGAAGATTGGGGGTTTGGGGCAGATAATCAAACTTGAAGATGCAAGCGCAGATTGTGCAAATGCTTGCGCGCACCGACTATCCGCAGGAAATCGCCCGCGCCGCCGAACTCCTCGCCGCGGGAAGGCTCCTCGTCCTCCCGACCGACACCGTCTATGCCGTCGCAGGACTCCTTTCCAGCGCCGAGGCCCGCGCCGGCCTCGCCCAGGTCCGCGGACTCACCGGCAGCAAGCCCTTCACCATCCACCTCGCCCGCGCCGAAGACGCCTTCGCCTATCTCGGCTCCGTAAACGATTTCGCCCGGCGCGCCATGCGAAAACTCTGGCCCGGACCCATCGGACTCATCTTCGAAGTCCCCGCCCAGCGCCGAAAAGAGGTCATCGCCAAAATCGGTTTCCAGGAAAACGATCTCTACGATGGTTCCCTCATCACCCTCCGCTGCCCCGACAACCCCGTCTTCTTCGACATCGTCGGAAAAGTAAGCGGCCCCGTGGCCCTCACCTCCACCGGCGGAGCCATGCAGCGCGTGGCCGAGCTGCCGGAGGAAATCCTCGCCCAGGTCGAGATGGTCTGCGACGCCGGGCCTACCCGGTTTTCCAAGCCTTCCACGCTGGTCAGGATCAAGGAAAATTCTTATCAGATCGTCCGCAGCGGCGTTTACGACGAGCGCATTATCGATAGACTACTTCGCACCACAATTCTGTTCGTGTGCAGCGGAAACACCTGCCGCTCGCCCATGGCGGAGGCGATCGCCCGAAAGTTCTTGGCCGAACAAATGTCCATCGCCCCCGACGATCTCGAGAAAAAAGGGATCAGCGTCATTTCCGCCGGAAGCTTCGCGCTGCCCGGCGCCCGCGCCGCGGCGCCGGCTGTCGAAGCCATGCGGGCCATGGGCGCCGATCTGTCCAAACATCGCTCCCGCCCCCTCACCGTGGAACTGATCCACCAGGCGGACGCGATTTACACCATGAGCCAGAACCACGCCCAGTCGGTCATTTCGCTGGTTCCGGCGGCGGCGACAAAAGTCTCCAACCTCGACCCCGCCGCCGACATCGAAGACCCCATCGGCGGGGATCTGCCCCTCTACACAGAAGTCGCCCAACGCATTAAAACGCTTATCGAGCAGCGACTCGCTTCCGGAGTCGTCGCGTGATTCGAATTTCGGTGGGAATGGAGAGACGTGGATGAACATTGCTATCGCCTGCGATCATCGAGGGTTTGACGCCAAGAAAAAGCTCATTCCTCTGCTCAAAAAGCTGGGGCATGAGGTGCAGGACTTCGGCTGCGAAGGCACCGCCGCCGTCGACTACCCCGATTTCGCCATCCCCGCCGCGGAAGCAGTCGCCAAAGGAACCCATGAGATGGGCATCCTCCTCGACGGAAGCGGCATCGGCATGTCCGTCGCCGCCAACAAGGTCAGGGAAATCCGCGCCGGACTCGTTCACGACGAAATCACCGCCCACCGCGCCCGCGAGCACAACCACTGCAACGTCCTGTGCCTCGGCACCGACCTGCTCAGCGAAGACCAGATCAAGCGCATCGTGGAAATCTTCCTCGCCACCCCCTTCGGCGAAGGCCGCCACACCCGCCGCGTCGATAAACTGCGCGATTTCGAGAAAAAGAGCTGAGCATTCTTCCCCCTCTCCCGGTACTCCGGGGGAGGGTCGGGGTGGGGGCATTCTGGTTTCGTCATTCGAATTTGATTCGTCATTCGAGTTTCGAATTTCGGGTTTGCAATTCCGGACGCAATCCTACCCACCTTATCAAAACCGCAAGTCACTCTTTGCGACACACTCCGAAACAATCGCGACAATGCGTTTGCCATTCGCTCAGAAGCAAGTTTCATTGATGAGCGATCTAAGCTCTTGTCCCAAAAAGGCTCAACAAATTTTATTTGTTTTCACCGCAAAAACCCGGCAATTTCGCTTGAAAGCATCTTCGCATTTTTTGTAGCGTTCCAAACTGTGATTTCCGTTCCTGTTTTGAGAAACGGAAGGGAAATCTGCGACACGCCAACGTGGTGGTCGCCAGAGGAAGACCGGGTTCTTCGCGACGGAATGGGCGGGTCGCGCGAACGACTCATCTGAGAAGGGAAAGGCATCAAATGCGAAGTTCTACACGTCTCGGCTCGCTGTTTGCAGCATCCGTCATCGCCCTGTGCGTCTCCGCGGCACGCGCTCAAAACATCGTCAAGGACCCCGGCTTTGAATCCGATACCTCGGAATCCGTCAGCGCCCCGAATTCTCTTTCCAGCAACGATTGGCAGGTAACCAGCGGCACCAGCTACGTCGCCGATTTCGCCTCAGACGCCCATTCAGGCAACAATTACGTCGAAATTTCACCCGACGGAGACACATCAACCATCCAGCAAACCCTGACGACGCAATCCGGAGCCGATTACAATCTTTCTTTCTACTATGAAGTGATCGTAACCGACCCCACCACCATCGACTTCGGCAGCCACACCGAGACGATTTCTGACACCACCACCGGTGGCTGGGTCCCGGCCACATACGATGACCTGAGCGCGAGCAGCTCATCCACCGTGCTTTCCTTCTCGACGGCCAACGAGGGCGTCTTCATCGACGACGTCAGCGTTACCGCCGTCCCGGAACCCGCGTCTCTCGGACTGTTGTCTGTCGCCGGAATTGGAATCATGGCCCGGCGCAGGAAAAGCTTTACGAATCGATAGTTCGTCCGACCATCCCCCTCCCCTGGTACTCCGGGGGAGCCCTCCCTGTCCTCTTCCGCTAGTTTCGGCACGATGGGTGGGGGCCGAACGCCGACAGACTTCCGCCGCTCATTTCAGAATTTCTGCCAGCACCTCAGCCAGCTTTCGCGCCGCCGCCTCCGTCGAGAGTTCCCTGGCAAAATCTTCCCACGCCCGATCCGTAAGCCGCTGTCTCATCTCAACGTCCTGCAACAGCTTCGCCGTTTTCTCCACCCAATCCTCGGCCGTCTTCGCCAGCATCCCATTCTCCCCATTCCGAAAAAACAGCGGATGATCCAGCGCATCCGAAGCCACCACCGCCACATCCGCCGCCAGATACGCCAGCACCTTCCCGAACGATTTCCCCCGGCTGAAGGGCGACTCCATCGCGATCGGCTGCAATCCCACCGCCACCTGTGACAGCGATTCGATAAACTGCGGATACGCCAGAAACGGATGCGTCTTGACGGGAACATGCGCCTTCTCCGCCGCCCACAGCAGATCCGAAATCCCCGATTTCTCCGCCACCCCATACAGCCAGAAATCGAACGGAATATTCTGCCGCGCTAGCGCCGTGATGATTTCGATCACCAGCGCCCTCTCCGCCGGATAGCGGTCCGGAACCGACTGCGCCCAGGTAACGATCGGCTTGCGATCCCGCGGCCGCGGCTCCGCTCGCGCTGCCGGCACCGACGCCGCCGTCCAGATCACGCTCACACGCTCGTTGTATTGCCCGCACCAGTCCGCCACAAACCGGCTCCCCGCCGTCACCGCCGCCGACCCTTCGCAGCATTCCCTCACCGCATCGACACATTTCTCATCCAGAAAATCCGCGTCGTCGATATCAAAAACTGCCGGATACCCCTCATAAAGCTTCGGCCGATTGAGCGGATGCCGCTGCATCTGCAAAACGATTACGTCCGGCCTCTCCATCCGCAAAATCCGCCGCCGCTGCACCAGCTCGCACTGTGGCGGTACCACGCTCGTCCGCCACCCCTGCTCCCTTAGCGCCGCCGCCACGTTAAACGCCCGCAGCAGCGACGATCCCCCCTCCGCCGGCATCTGCGACGGAAAAAATACCGCGCGCAGCCGCGACGCGGGCTGCGAAACCCTCTGAAAATGCACCAGCGCCTCGCGGTAGCGATGGCCGACAAAACGAAGCAATGAAGAGTTGCTCATTTCACCGAGGCGTCGTGATCGGCCGCATCCAATGCGTCGCCCAATCGCGCCTCAGGCGATAAATCGTAGCATGCAACAAATTCGTTGAAAGCCCGGTACTTCCAGAGCATCCGTCCCGTGGCATCCAGAAAATTCCCCACCAGCGGCTGCTGGGCCGCGAAATCGCTCTCCCGCGTCAGATCCTTCACGAACGGATTCTCCTCCAGGATCCAAAGCCGCCCGGATTTGAATTGCGAAAGCTCGTTTGCCCAGTCACCCACCGTCGATGAATGCTCCGGGCTCACCACATATTTCAAATCCGTCAGCCCAAACCTGGGTTGATAATAAATAAAGTCGTACCGGGCCGACTGAAAGAGATAAACCGTATCCCCGCTCTGCTTATGCTGACCGATAAACGCGACGGCGGCGCGCATGTTGCAGTCCGGCAGTGGCTGCTTCAACGTCCCCAGCGTCTTGCTTACCGGAGAGATCAGCAGCATTCCCAGCGCCACAACCTGCACCCCCCGCATCTGCCGCTTAAAGAAATCGACCCCCGCGGCGACAGCCATGGTGATCAGCGGGAACGCGAAGATCAGCAGCCGCCAGTCAAACGGATATTGGTGCAGTGCCGACGCCGCCAGCGCCGCCAAAATCGGCGCCGCCAGCAGCACCGGCAAGTGCTTCCCGCGCCGGTTAAGCTCATAAAGTCCCACCAGAAACATCACGCCGGCCAGCCCCTCAAATTCAATCGAGAAATTGTTGAACATTTCCAGGAACGATCGTTTGTACCAGATGATCGCCACCATGTTCCTCGGCACCGGCGCAAATCGCCGCGCCCACCGTCGACCAATAGTGCTGAAGGTAACTGCTCTTCGTCAGCTTGCTCAGACACAGGAAATATTCCAGCAGAAAGCTCGCCCCCCACGCACCCAGAAGCAGGAACAGTCCCCACGGATTTTGCGGGATTCGCTGGCCGAACCTTCGGATCGAAAGGGCGACAAAAATCCCCGCTAGAACGAAGATCGACGGATGTGAAAACCAGATGACCAGCGCCCCAGCGATCGCCAGCCAGCGCAACCGGCGGACCGACAGAAAATCATCCGGTGCCGTTAGCGCCGCGCCGCCGTCAGGAGCAAAACGACCGTCGCAAGACAATCGGTGGAGTATTGCTTGTTGTCCGCCCAGTAGTCCGTTCGATCTGCCGTCAGCGCGAAAAACGCCAGGGCAATAATCGCCGCCCGCGCCAACGACTCGATAACAGACCGCAAAGAAAATTGGAATCGCCAGGATCGAAGCCGTCACCGGCCAAAGCCGCAGCGCCATCTCGCCGCCGCCGCGCAGCGTCACCACCAGCTTCTGAATCATCAGGAATCCAACCGGCGCCCCCTGGTCATAATCCAGCGGCCCCAACAGCTGCACGAACGATTTGTGAATGATGTTCAGCGCCAGTGCTGCTTCATCGCGCCACAGCGAGAGGTCGGCGAAATAAATCCGCAGCCGCACCAGGATTCCGATTGCGATCAGCCCAGCCACCAGCGCACCGTAAAGAACGACAAGCCAATTTTGCCGCGCCGGCAGCCGATGTGCTCGGCGCAACTTCCGCGAGATTGCCTGCTTCAAGCGTGCTGATGGTTTGCTCCAACATCCCCCGAAACACGAATTGATTTTTGATTATCTAAAGGAGCAATAGTGAAACACGAATGAAACGGCAAAAATGTCGCGGCGCAGGAACAGGGCAATCGCACGCCCCGCTTTTCCCCCTCGCCCTGTACTCAGGGAGAGGGTTGGGGTGAGGGTTCTTCGTATTTTGCAGCCACATGCGATCGCCCTGCGGCGCAAAAAGTGAATCTAAAATTAAAATCCGTTGGCTTTACGCACCCGGATGCATCGTGATATGCACAATTTCCGCCGGCGCATTGACCCGCAGCGGAAACCAGTCCCCCACCCCATTCGACACGATCAGCCTCGACCCCGGCTTCTCATACAGCCCCGACCAATACCGAAACCGCAGTGGCCCCGCCCCAATTCTTTTCGTCAGCATGATTTGCCCCCCATGCGTATGCCCCGAAAGCACCAGCGGCACTCCATTCTCCGCCGCCACGTCCCACGCATGCGGATGATGCGCCAGCAAAATCGGAAACAATTCCGGCTCGCGCTTCGCCAGCGTATCGAGCACCGCCTGGTGCTGCTCATATCCCCGCGTCGTCCAAATGATCCCTAAAAGTTGAATCGCGATCCCCCGCGGAAAAATCGTCACCCCATCATTCAGCAGCAGCGGCACCCCCCGCGCCGCGCACGCATCGTTAAAACTCTGCGCCCCTGAATCACATCATGATTCCCCTGAATCATGTAAACGCCGTTGGGCGAATCGAGCCGGCAAACCATGTCCAGCGCACTCGACAAATCCGAGTGCGAAATATTGATCAAATCTCCCCCCAGCAGGATCAGCTCCGCCCGCAGATCATTCGTCGCCGCCGCGATGTTATTCAGCATCTTCTGCGAAGAAAAAACCCCCGCGTGCACATCGGCGACGAGCGCGATGGTGAACCCATCCAGCCCCTTCGGCCACCCCGCAATCGCCAGCTCATACCGCCTGATCCGAAAATCCCCCAGCGTCTCCACCCCCATCCCCGCCAGCCCAAACGTAGCGATCGGCGGCGCCATCATCACCGCCCCCGTCAAAAACCTCCGCCGAGAAAATTTGGTCGACCCCTCCTCTCTTTCCCCCTCTCCCGGTACTCCGGGAGAGGGTTGGGGTGAGGGCTCTTTGCTTTTTCTCTTGTGCCCGCGCCCCAAAAAAATCCTCCCCACCCCCTCCAAAAAAATCGCCCCCACCGTCACCGGCAAAATCAAAAAATGCCAGATAAAAATTGCCGCCGGAAACCACTGCGGGATCACCTGATGATGCCGAAAAACCGTCGGATTCGAAATCCCCAGTATCACCACGAACGAAACCACCACCCCCATCCCCGCCGCCAGCGCCGCCTGCCAGACGCGCCGCCGGCGCATTTGCCGCAGCATCCCATGAAACCGAATCCACACCAGCCCGTCCAGAACAATGAACGTGATGACGGCAATCTGCACAATGTTCATCTTTTCCCGCCGTCCTGTTTCAACAGCTTCTTTCGCATCTCGCGCACTGCCATCCGGCCGGTCGAAAATACCCAGCCCGCATGAAACCTAATTAAATCCCCCGTACCAAACCACCCGCTCGCGTGCAGATAATGCACAAACCGCGCCCTCACCGGTTTAAATCTCCCCGGCCCCCACGGCTTCTTCCTCCCCGCATAATGCTGAATCTTCGGATGATACAGCAGCTCATCCCTCCGCCGCCGCACGTCCTCATCGACAGCCGTGTTGGCAAGCTGCCCCGTATTCACAAGGTTGTCCACCTGCGCGTTCCACGCCAGATCGAGCTGCTTCCATTTCCCAAACAGCACCGCGTTGAGCCCATCCTGATCCGGAAACTTCACGATCGACCTGAATTTGCTCACATAATCCAGCACCGCCCGCCCCACGCGCTCCTCCCGCCACGGCTTCATGTTGATCAGCAGCATCCCCGAATTGAAATACGGCACGTTCCGCCGCTGCGCCGCCTCCACCCCCGGAATCGGCAGCTCATCTCGCAGAACCGACGACCCGTAATCACAAACCGCCATCAATGTCGCCCCACCGAAATCCTCCCGATAAAGCTCGGATAAATCCCCCTCCACGAGCATGTCCCCGTCCAGGTAAACCAGCCGCTCGATATCCGTCGGCAAAATCTCATCCATCAGCAGCCGGATATACATCGTGCTGTTCACCCGCCTCAGCACCGGCAGCTCCCGAAAATGCGCCAGGTCGATCGTATGCCAATGCAGCTTCACGTTCGGCAGCGCGCGAATCTTCTCTTCCATCCGCCCCCGCGACGCCGCCGAAACGCCCCCATCCATAAAATAAATCCGCAGATCCCAATCCCGCGAAAGGTTCAGCGCGGCACTGCACGCCATGACCGTCAGCGGCATGGCATACCCTTCATCTCCGCAGCAAAGGAGTGTGACTTCAGGCCGGGACTTGGCTCGCTGGTCCATGATTCCGCCAAGCGGCTGATGCAGCCGGCGCTGCGCCCTTCATCGGTTTTTCCATCCCAACGCCCCCACCCGTTTTCACCACCGCCCCCGGCAACCTGCTCAAAAACGCCTCCGCCTGCCCCGGCGTCTTCAGCTCGATAAACCGGACATGCCCAAACTCCGGCCGCCGCATGATCCTCGGATAATCCCGCCGCCTCTTCCGCCACGTCTGCAGCACCCACAGCAATTGCGAATTCCGCGACAAAAACGTCCGCCGCCATGTCTCCACGTTATGGTTCCCGAGCTGCTCCCGCGTCACGCACCGCTTGATCGTCCGCCAAAATGCCCGCGGAAACACCACCGACAGCGGATAATTCAGCCACACCACCGTATCCGCTCGCGACCAGACCATCTTCCGATGCTCCGGAAAAACCCCGTCAATCACCCATCGATCCCCCGATGTATATTCATCCACCTGCCTCAGCAGCCCCTCCTCCGATGGCAGCGACCACTCCGGCCCCCACACCAGCGAATCAATCTCATAATGCCCCAACCCCAGCGCCCGCGCGATGGACTTCGCCATCACCGTCTTACCTGAGCAACTTGTTCCCACAACCACAATCCGGCGCATCGCAAAATCCTCAACGACTCGGCAGTTCTAAATGTTATCGTATCACTGTCCTGATATGACGACTTGATCCCACCCAGAATACCACATTTTCAACCCCCATACCAAGGGCGTCGACCGAAGTCAGCGCCCCCCAAACCCGATTTTATGGGACCGCGCTGGGCACCCATTTCCTCCGATACAACTCCCACCCCGCCGCCCACTCCGGCGTCTGAAAATTCCCCCGGCTCCCATGAATTATCGCCACCGGCCACGTCCCCAGCCTCAACCCTCTTGCCGTACAGCTCCGGCAAAAATCCAGATCGTAAAAATGAAACCCGAATTGCTCGTCAAACCAGATCCCCTTGTCTCTCAACGTCTTCGGCCGCACCGCCAGAAAACACCCATCCAGCAACCCGCATTGCCGCGGCACCGGCCCATAGAACGACAACCTTTTCTTCTCCTGCACGATGTGCCCCACGATCCCGCTCAGTACCCCTCGCTCGCACAGCTTCAGCGAACCGTCCGCCTGCCGAACGTGCGTCCACGTCGGTTGCCCCGCCTCCGGACTCACATTCCCCGCCACCCCCACCACGTCAAACGCCTCCAGCCCCTCCCGAACCCGCGTGTACAGATAAAAATCCTCGATCAAAACGTCATCGTGTACCAGCAGCAACGCTTCATCATCCCCGCTTTCCCGAATCGCCCGATTGTAAATGTTCGCCAGCCCTCTTTCGTTTTTGCACGTCACATTCACGATCATCCGCCGATTCCAAGACAGCATTTTGATCGACTGCCCCAGCAGCGCCGTCTCCGTAAAAGCCCCCGGCTCCTTACGCGTCGCCGAAACTATGCGAAGCTTGTCCATGCAACCCCCAATAATCTATTCTCCCTCCAACCCATTTTCATCCCACCGCGCTATCGGTTACCTTCCAATCCCCACTAAAACGAGGAACCATGCTTGGATTTTCCCGGTTCGCGACGATCCTGATCGGAGGCATTTTGATCTCAACCATCACCCACGCCGCAAACCCCGGCTCCGACCTCCTGATCGCCAACCTTCGCTGCGAATCCAAAACCTCTCCCCTCGGCATCGACATCCCCCAGCCCCTCCTCAGTTGGCAATTGCAATCCCCCCAGCAGGGTACCATGCAATCCGCCTACCATATCCTCGTCGCCTCCGCACCCGCATTGCTTTCCCAAAACCGCGCCGACATCTGGGACTCCGGAAAAATCCAATCCGACCAGAGCACCAACATCCCCTACGCCGGCCCACCCCTCGCTTCCTCCCAAACCTGCTATTGGAAAGTCGAAGTCTGGGACACCACCGGCCGCCAAGCCTGGAGCTCCCCCGACGAGTGGGAAATGGGCCTCCTCAACCCCTCCGACTGGAAATCCAGTTGGATCGACTTCCCCGCCGCCCAGGAAAAAGGCCCCGCCACCCATCCCTCCCACTGGAAAGACATCCACAAAGAGCGCCATAATTTCATCCCCAATCGCCCCGTCCAATTCCGCAAAACCTTCACCCTGAGCAAGCCCATCCTTCGCGCCCGCCTCTACGCCTCCGCACTCGGCTTATACGATTCGTGGATCAACGGCCAAAAATCGGCGACGCCCTTTTCGCCCCCGACTGGACCGACTACCTCCACCGCGTCCGCTATCAAACCTACGACGTCACCTCGCTGCTCACCTCCGGCGATAACGTCATCAGCGCACTCCTCGGCGACGGCTGGTACTCCGGCAACATCGGCTGGATCGGAAACCAGTCCTACGGCCCTCGTCCCGCCCTCCGCATGCAGCTCATGATCGATTACGCCGACGGCTCCCACGACCTCATCGCCACCGACCAATCCTGGCGCACCGCCACAGGCCCCATCCTCAAATCCGACCTCCAGGACGGCGAAGACTACGACGCCACCCAGGAACCCCCCCAGGGCTCTCCCGCCTGGAACGCCACCGGCTTCGACGATTCCGCCTGGCAAACCCCCTCCATTCGCGATGCCCATCCGCAAATGGAAGCGCAAATCGCCCCGCCCGTCAGAAAGCTTCTTGAGATCTACCCCGTCCAAATCTCCCAGCCCAGGCCGGGCCATTTTGTCTTCGATTTCGGCCAGAACATGGTCGGCGTCGCCCGCCTTGCCGCGTCGGCGCCCGCGGCACCAAAATCACCCTCCGCTTCGCCGAAATGCTCAACCCCGACGGCACCATCTACACCGAAAATCTCCGCTCCGCCGCCGCCACCGACACCTATATCTTCAAAGGCGGCGGCGACGAAACCTGGCAGCCGAGATTCACCTTCCACGGCTTCCGCTACGTCGAACTGACCGGATATCCCTCTACTCCCAGCCCCGCAATGCTCACCGGCATCGTCATCGGCTCCGACAATCCGCAAGCCGGCTCATGGCAATGCTCCAACCCGCTCCTCAACCGCCTCTACAGCAACATCGTCTGGGGCCAGCGCGGCAATTACCTTTCCATCCCCACCGACTGCCCCCAGCGCGACGAGCGCATCGGCTGGATGGGCGACGCCCAGGTCTTCGTCCGCACCGCCGCCTGCAACTGCGACGTCCGCGAATTCTTCAACAACTGGCTCGTCGAAGTCGACGACGCCCAGGCTGAAAACGGCGCTTACACCGACATCAGCCCGCGCCGCGCAAACAGGCCGGCGAAGGAACCGCCGCCTGGGCCGACGCCGGAATCATCTGCCCCTGGACCATCTACCAGGTCTACGGCGACACCCGAATCCTCCAGCGCCAATACCCCTCCATGGTCCGCTACCTCAACTATCTCCAGGCCCACAGCACCAACTTTATCCGCCCCGACAAAGGCTACGGCGACTGGCTCAACACCAACGAGGAAACCCCCAAGGATCTGCTCGCCACCGCCTATTTCGCCCACAGCGCCGACCTCTTGTCCCGCATGGCCCGCGCCATCGGCAACAACGCCGACGCCGATAAATACCACCAGCTTTTCCAAAATATCCGCGCCGCCTTCAACCAGAAATTCGTCTCCCCCGACGGCAAAATCAAAGGCAACACCCAAACCGCCTACGTCGTCGCCCTCGACTTCGGTCTCCTCGACCCCCCGATGCAGCAGCGCACGATCCAATATCTCCTCGAAAACATCGCCGCCAAGCACGACCACCCCACCACCGGATTCGTCGGCGTCAGCTTCATCCTCCCCATCCTCACCCAATACGCCGCCGCCGATACCGCCTATCGCCTCATCCTTCAGGACACCTTCCCCTCCTGGCTCTTCCCCATCAAGCAAGGCGCAACCACCATCTGGGAGCGCTGGGACGGCTGGACCCCCGACAAAGGCTTCCAAACCCCCGAGATGAACTCCTTCAACCACTATTCCCTCGGCTCCTGCGGCCAGTGGATGTATGAAACCATCGCCGGCATCAATCTCGACCCCGCCAACCCCGGATTCAAACACATCATCATCCGCCCCCAGCCCGGCGGTGGATTAACCTACGCCGCCGCCTCCTACGACTCCCCCTACGGCCCCATCAAATCCAAATGGGACATCACCGCCGGCCGCTTCACCCTCGCCGTCACCATCCCCTGCAACACCACCGCGACGGTCTTTGTCCCCGCCTTCCCCGGCGCTCCCCCCGCCGTCCATGAAATCGGTTCGGGAGATTACCAGTTCTCATCGCCTGCTCCGCCTGGCAGGTGATTGGTTTTTTAAAGGTCTCAAATGCCCATCAACCTCCGCTGGGTCGCAAACGATGAGCTCGACCGGGTCGCCCAAACCCGCTGGAAATCCTACAAGCACGCCGGCAAAGACCTCGCTCTCATGTACGACCACCTCCGCACCGGCCCCTGGGCCGGCGTCGGTGAATACCTCCTTGCCGAAGATGGAAAAAATCCCGTCGGCACAACCACCAGCCTCCCCCTGACCATGTGGCTCCGCGGCTCACCTCTTTCCTGCCAGGGCGTCGCCTGGGTCGGCACCATCAAAACCCATCGCCGCCGCGGCGGCTCTGAGAGCGTCGGCTCCCTCATCATGCACGAAACCCTCCGCCGCGCCCGCGAGCGCGAGTTTGTCGTCTCCGCCCTCATGCCCTTCCGCGTCTCCTTCTACGAGCACTTCGGGTACGGCATCGTCGAACGCCGCGCCGAATGGACCATCCCACTCTCGATAATTGCCCACGCAGATTCCAGCGGCTGGAAATTCACCGATCCCGCCGACAGGCCCGCCGTCATGGAAAATTGGCAAAGGTCTGTCGAAGCCGGCCAGTGCGACGTCGAGTGGGATTCCGATCGCTGGTCGCGCCGATTGGCAGTCGAAGACGGCGCCATGGCTTTCGTCCTGCGGCCAGAAAACTCCGATCAAGTTCGCGCCAGCGTCCTGATCAGCCACGAACCCCTCGCAGGCAAAAACGCGATGCGAATCGCCGCCTGGTCCGCCGATTCGCCGGATGATTTCCGCTCGCTGCTCAGCTTCCTCGGCTCCATGCGCGACCAGTTCAGTTTCGCCCTGATCACCGTTCCCATCACCTGGCAAGTCAACCGCCTGCTTCGCGAGCCCCAGATCCCGCATCGGCCGGTCGATCATCCCGCCGCCGAGGTGCGGCCCTACGTGAGACTGCAGCTTCGCATTCTCGACCATAAAAAGTTCATCGAGTCGCTGCATTTGCCGGAGCATGTCAAAGGGCGGGCAAATATCGCGATCGCCGAATGCGAAGGAACCGTTTCACGCTTCCGGATCGATTTCGAATCGGGTCGAGCTGCCGTCAATCCTGCGAATTCCGATCCCGATATCGAATGCCCGGATAGGCACTGGGCCGCGATCGCCACGGGCGACATCGCCGCAAGCGAGGCCGTGCGACTGGGGTTGGCGAAGACGAAGAATCCCGCTGCGGCCGCGCTGCTTGATAGCTTCGCTGCCGGACCTGTGCCGTTTTGCAGGGAATACTTTTAGAGTGAGAAGGTGTGAAGGTTTGAATGTGTGAAAGAAGGAACGAAAAAATTGGCGCGGGGACATCGAGTACAAAAGGTAACAGTCCGTAACAAGATGGGGTATCTGGGTAGATTGGGCGGGCGATTTTCGTGATATCAGTTTTGGCTTGCAGGTGCTGGGGGGTACGATATCTGCTGTGATAACGTGTTACACCAAACCTATCCCTAATCGTTTCCGGTATGGGGTCTTACGGGACTGTAGGACCGTGGTTTACTAGGTTCCAAATTTCATCCCGAATTCTACCGCCTCTGCGGTTTGCCCCACCATGAACCGGCATACAATGCTTCGATCATGGACCCGGTTTCCGTTCAACCCGCAGCCGATCTTTTTTTCAACTCCGCGATGAATGCAATTTGGTCATTACTGCCTTATCTATTCACCGCATGTGCAGTTTTGTTGGCGTATGATCAAATAATAGATCGCGTCTTTAGAAGTGCGAGACAGGGTCGGTACAACTGCCCGCCGCGGTTCTGGCGATAGATTCAATTACTTCCGCCCGTTCTGCGACTGACGGGTGAAGGCTCCCACTAATCCGGTCATTTAGATGGTGTCCGTTTCGAGGGTTTTGCTCATCGATCGACGGCTGCATCTGCTTGGCGTATTTTTGCCACTTTTCCGGCGGGTCTTCGCCCAGATTGTTCTTGGCACGTTCCAGCAGATACATCTGCATAGCGAGGAAGCATTCTCTCACATTGTTTGCCGAGCCAATCCTGTTATAGGCTCCAGCCAAGCCGATGCTGGTAGTTGTGTTAGCCATTTGCGACTCCTTTGTTTGCAGCACGTAGGCGAACATCCAATCTAGTAGCGTTTGTGGCAATTGCCTAGGTGCGAGCGGCCCAACTCGTCGCCGGTAATAAGTGCGGGCGCTGAGCTTCCGATCTGCGTAGAAGCGGCGTCCTCGCCGCTTTAAGAGGCAAGCGGCGGAACGCCGCTTCTCCGCCCGGCCGGGATCCCGCAATTTTTTATGAAGCCTTGGCGAGGATCAGCCTCAGGCCCCGGGCGACCATTTCTGATCGACTGAGCTTGTGGCGTCGGGCGAAAGAGTCTGCTTTCCGCAGGAGGCCGCGCTCGAAGCTGATGGGGACGATTTTTGCCCCCTCGCCGACTTGGGGGCGTCCGCGGGCACGTTTGTGTTGGGCTCGATCCGCCGCGGTGAGCGGTTTGCCGGGAAGAGCCGGGCCTTTCCATTCCTTGTCATAGTCTGCCGTTGCCGAGCGTAGCTCGGCATGGGTCATTTCCGAATACGGCTTCGATTTTTTGGCCATCATTTTCTCCGTCGCCGCAAAAGGCGCTTTTCGCGTTCGGTCAATGAACGGGCGTGTATAACGTAAACGACGTCGGGCGGGTCGAAGACATAGACGACCTGCAAATACCGGCCGGCGCTGGTTTGGCCCCATGCGCGAAATTTGGCATCCGCCTCCCGCCGGGGAAATCCGGCCGCGGGGTGATTGACGACATATTCCGCCTCCGGCGGATCGACAAAATGTTCGCCGATGTGGGCGATATTCTGAATATTCCAGCGGGAACTCATACACGCGCTATTTACTTATATAAGATATTCTATCATAGTCAATCTTGAAGACGCCCGCGCTGCGCGAGAGAGTTGAGCAGTAGAGGGGGCGGGGGGAGTTCCGTGGGTGCAAGCACCGCACGGCTTTGATAACGGGGCGGGGGCGCTGGGGCTGCGTGTATGTTCGCCCAGGCGACGGCGCACAACCCCCATCAACAGCAGAGATTCCCCCTTGCCAAAGCAACGCCGGTTCATGGCCGATGTAATCAATTGCAGATGCGTACTAACGTCCAGAAACCCGTGCCGCGTGAGCGTGACGTCCACTGGATGCCATCCAGCGGCGAGTCGGGCCTGGCTTCGATCATCATCCCGACCTTTAACCGCGCTTTGTTATTGGATGAGGCTTTGGCTTCAGCGGCCGGGCAGACTTATCGGCCGCTGGAGATCGTCGTTGTCGATGACGGGTCGACGGACGAGACGCCGGATCTGGTCCCGCATCGGCAGGATCGATTCAAGGATGGGGCGGGACTGGTCATCCGATATTTCCGCCAAGCCAATTCAGGGGTCGGGGCGGCACGGAACCGCGGGCTGATTGAGTCGCGGGGTGAATATATTCAGTTTCTCGATTCCGATGATCTGCTGCATCCCCAGAAACTGAGCGTTCAAATCGAATGCCTGCGCCGGCATCCGCAGTGCGGGTATGTGATGAGCGACAGGAAAAGATTCGATGCCGCTGATGTGTGGGCGGATGTTCCGGCCGGCGGTGAAATGGTGAAGGACAGCTCCGAGTATTACTGCTGCGCGGCAGGTGTGGTTGATGATGGCAGGTCTCTATCGCCGCGCGACGTGTTGCCAGGCGGGTCCCATTGCCGAAGACCTTCGGCTTGGCGAGGACGAAGAATTTAACCTGAGGGTACTGCTGGCGACGCAGCGAGTCGTTTATCTGCCGGGTGCCTTGTGTGCGGTGAGAAAACACGCGGGGCCGCGATTGACGGACGTTGCCAAAAACGGCCCAAGTGGACGGGTTCATTACTTTCGGATGTACCGCCGGATGATCGAATCGGCGGCGGCGAGGGATCGGCTGAAAGATGTGCGGCTCGTTTCCGCCTGGGCAGGTGTATCTCGGACAACATTCAGACTGCCCTTAAGGCGGGCTGCCGCGAGCTTGCGGAAGAGGGGATAGAGTTGTGCCTGCGGTTGCCGGTTGAACCGTCGCGTCGGCTTCGCATCGAGATATTTCGGATTTTGAACTTACTTCCCAGTGGAACGCTCCCGCGTCTTCGGTCCTTCATGATTAAGCTCCGAGGGTTTTTCAAGTCTTCGAATGCGCCGGCGTAGGGGTAATCTGTAAAAAGACGCGCCCCACGGGCGCTTCGCGAGAGGGTGGGAGCAGTAGAGGGAGACGGGGGGAGTTCCGTGGGTGCAAGCACGGCTCGACTAAGCTCGCCGAAGTCCCCACGGCTTTGATAATGGGGGCGCGCGAACCGAGCAATCGTTTCGGAAGAGCGGGTCGGTTAGACCGCCGCGAAATGGGCCAGAAAATCGCCAAAGTTCATTGCAAATTCCTGCCAAAAAAGGTTGCAAATTTTGCTACGCCTGATATCATTTGTCGCTTCAACTACGGGACTGGGCATTGCGCTGCTTATCTTGAAGAATTTTGGGGAGAGGGCTTGAAGTTCGGACAGGGGTGGGAGGCGAGAGAAAATGCGCACCTCGAGAGGACGTTTTTGGCGCCGGGGAGTCCTTGCGCGGGCCGCGAGACTTGCGCTCATGGCGGGCGGCGCGGGAATCTTCGGCGCGGATCGTATCGGGTGGGCCGCCAGCGGGACGTGGAACGGCAGCAACGGATCGGGCGATAGCTATGAAATTGGGGACAATTGGGATTATGGGGGGACTTTTTCCAACCCCGCGGTCGGGGACAGCCTTAGCATCAACTCGGGCCTTTCGACGTTCACGGACGCCAATGGGACGGGCGATCTGTTGCTTTCCAGCGCCAGCGGCGACGGAATAAGCGTGACCGTGAACGGCGGGGAGCTGAACACGATTTTGACTGGGGGGGGAAGCGAGTCGGGGATCGCGCTGGATAACCAAGGGACGCTCGCCGTGACGGGCGGGACAGTGAATACCGCGGGCGAACTCGTGGTGGGACTCGATGCCGGCAACAGCGCCGCGGCCTCGTTCAGCGGAACGGCTGCCGTGACGGTTGATACCGCAGAGAATCCCGGCACCGATCCGACGATTTACGTCGGATACGACGGGATCGGAAACGTCACTGAATCGCAAAACGCGAATGTCGCCGGCCAGAACCTGGTTCTGGGGGCCATGAGCGGATCGTCTGGGATTTACAATTTGGATGGGGGAAGCTTGGCGCTGCGGGGGACGGTTGCGGTCGGAGGAAGCGTGAGCGCCTCGGGGGGAACGGGGTCTTTGAACGTCTCGGGGGGAAGCCTGAGCACTTCGGGGCTTATCGTTTGGGGTAGGCGCAAAGCGGGATAAGCGTTTCCAGCGGATCGGTGAGCACCAGCACGGTGAACGTGAATGGGGGAAGCTATAGCCAGTCGGGCGGGAGCTTAATCGCGGTTAGCGCGAACTTTTCCAATGCGGGTTCGTTTTCGTTTACGGGAGGGACGATTGCGATCAGCGGCGGGGCGCTGACGCCTGACCAATCGGGGTTTACGGTGAGCGATCCTTCGGGCAGCTTGGGATATCAGGGTTACCAGATCAGCGGGGTGGCGTTGTCGGCGATCGGCCCGGCGCTGACGCTGCAAAGCGGTGCAAAGTCGAAGATTTCGAACAATATTTGCATCGGGAACACCGGCGGCGCAGGGGAGCGCGAGCATTACCGGGACGGGCTCGTCACTGAGCAGCAGCAACGGGGAGATTTTTGTGGGGATTGGAGAAGATGAAGAGGTGGCGGGAAACGGGACGCTGGCGCTGAGCGCCGACGGGCAGGCCAGCGGCTCGGTTGCGCTGATTGGTTACGACTATGGCACGGGCCTGGGGACCGTGGATGGGGCGGGCTCGGAATTGCAGGGGACATCCGGGCTGGCCGTGGGAGATGATTACGGAACCGGAACGATCCATCTGACCAATGGCGGCGAAGCCAGCGCGGTTTTCTATGCGGTGATTGGCTACAACAACGGCGCCGGCGCGGCGACGGTGGATGGGAAGGGCTCGGAGTTTTCGACGGGGGGATTGCTGTATGACGGTTATTTCGACGGAACAGGCTCGTTGACGGTGAGCGACGGAGCCGCGGTGCAGAGCGCCGGCGCGATTGTCGGAGGAGCGGGGGGAAACGGATCGCTTATTCTCAGCGGAGCCGGATCGAGCTGGACATCGAGCGCTTCGGCTTACGTCGGGGGCGATTCCAGCGGGAATCTCGGGGAAGGGGCGGTGACGGTGAACGCGGGCGCTCGGTCGCGATCGTCGGTACGCTGAAGATTTGGAACTCGGTTGGCACCGCGGTGAACCTGGCCGGAGGGACGATTCAAACCGCGTCGCTGGACACGAGCGGAAATGGGAATCTGCTGGATTGGACATTGGGAACGTTGCAGATAACTGGGGCCGGGGGTCTGAACATTGGCCCGGGCGGAACATTGGGAACGACAACCCTGTCGGTGGGAAAGGCCCTGAAGGTGACCAGCACGCTGACGATTCAATCGGGGGGACTGCTCGCGATGCCGGGCGGGCAAATGACGGCCGGCGGCCTGGTGATAAATTCCGGCGGAACGCTGGACGTGGCCAACAGCCATTTTATCATCAATTATGGCTCCGGGCCGGACCCGGTGGCCACCATCGCGGGATACATTACCAGCGGATTTAACAATGGGAACTGGAATGGAACGGGAATCATTTCGTCAACCGCGCAGAATCCAACCAATGTATTCCGCTACGGCGTGGGATGGGCGGATGGGGCCAACGGAGTGGTCGCGGGACTCACTTCGGGTGAGATCGAGGTGAAGTACACGCTGCTGGGGGATGCGAATCTGGATGGGGTGGTGAATGGGTCGGACTTCAGCATCCTGGCGGCGAATTTTGGCAAGGGCGTGACGAACTGGGACCAGGGGAATTTTCTTTTCACTTCCGCGGTGAACGGGTCGGATTTCAGCGCCCTGGCCGCGAATTTCGGGCAGGGAGATTCGGGGGCCGATGCAGGGGTTTCACAAGCGGATATTAATGCGTTGGATGCGTTTGCGGCGGCAAACCGGCTGGTGGCGCCGACGATTGATGGGGTGCCTGAGCCTGGGTGCGCGGCGCTGGCGGGGATCGCACTGGCTTGTGCGGCGCGGCGACGGGGCCGGCGGGTGAGATAAGGGGCAGTAAAAGAATCAGTTCAAACCCTGAGGGTCGAGGCGAAATTTCTTTGCCATTGCGGCACAGAAGAGCATCGACATCAATACACCGCCGCCCCAGAAAGAGGCGGGAAGGGCGACCGGGGTGCTTCCAAAGGTCGGATTTCCGGGAACATAGACGTTGCTGATGTCCAGTGCGCCGCTGCTATCGTAAGAACCGACCGGCGATGTCGTAAATCCGGTGGTGGGCGCTGCGAACATCGTAAGGGTTCCGATCAGCGTGGTGCCGGAGATTGTGCTTCCGGTGTAGGAGTAGCTCAGATTTGTGAAGCCCGCGGTGCCGTAAGTTTGAGCGCCCTGGTCGAGGAGATTTCCGGCAGCGGGTGGTGTGTCGCCAATGGACGAGCTAAACATAAAAGGTCCAGTGGATGAGGAGACGGCGTTGTAGTAAGTGCTGGTGGTTTGGGAGAAGCTTCCGTAGGACGACAACCCGGGTATCGTGAGGGTCGCGCCGGTAAAACCGGCGATATTATAGATAACGAAGCCGTTGCCGTTGGTAACGAAAGCGTTGGTGTCGATGGTGACGGTGTAGTTGTAAACCCCGGCCGCGGGATCGACTCCGGATGATGTAACACTAATCGTGTCGGCGGCGGCGGCGTGACAGCGCATCAGGAAGCAGCCGACGGCCAAAACCGACAGAATGCCGCGCACACGCTGCACGCCTTTATCCCACTTCCGCGCGGGATCCATATTTAGGGCTTTTTTCATTTTCTCCAGCCCTGCCGTGACTTAAGGAAACGCGTCGAAATTGGAACTTCCCAAACCCAATTCCTGCTACAAAAGACATCGATATCAAAATCTAGCGATGGTGTCAACCAAATTTACTTTTGGCGTATCGTCGATTTTTTGTCGCCGCGTCTATGGATCCCCGAGGAGCGGGAAGAAGAGGCCAAATCAAACCCCCAAATTCCTCCCATTAATTCCCACAATCCCAATTGAGCTTGCCCAAACCCGGCGTACAATTCTTTTGCACAGAATTATGAGCGAGATCCCCCTACAACCGGCTCAATCGACCCCAGAACCGACCCCGCCGCGCAGGAAGGGAAAACTCGCCCTCAAGCTGGCCTCTCTCCTCGCCACCCCAAAATCCGCCACTGCTTTCGCCTGGGCGACTTCCGTCAGCTTTCACGTGCTGTTGCTGGTGACTGCCGTCTTGATTCTGCCCCCACTCGTCGAGGGCCTGCACAAACCCAGCCAGGAAGAGATCAATATCCCCGACACCTCCCTCGCGGATGACAGCGACTTGGGCGGCATCCCCAATCCCGGCCTCGGCAAAGACCCGACGCGTGACGCCTCCCAGGAAGACGACCCCAGCGTCAGCAATCCGCAGGGCTGGGCTACCCGCCGGAATGACGATCTCTCCCAGGCCCTGACCGGCAGCGCCGTGGCGGCCAATGATGCCGTCAGCGAAAACAACACCAAGCCGACCGATGGGAAGGACAGTAACCTCTTTAACCTCTTCGCCTCCGACAGCGGCCAGATGGGCTCCTTCGGCCCCCGCGGCGGCGGGCAGGGGGTTGGGCCCAAGAGCAAGATCTTTGGCCACGGGTCCAATGTGCGCAGCATCATCTATGTCTGCGACGCCTCCGGCTCAATGGTCGGACAGGGGGATGACGCCCTGAAGACCGAGCTTAAGCGCGACATCGCCAACCTCTCCCCTATCCAGCAGTTCAACATCCTGATTTTCCACGAGACCCGGACGGGGTCGCAGTATCAGGCGTTGTCTGAAGACAAGATGCTGATGGGCACCCCCAGCAGTAAGGGGCAGGCGTTTGATTTCATTGATAATCTGCCGTTTTCCAGCGTGAATAACCCTATTCCGGCGTTGGAGGAGGCTTTCAGGGAGCAGCCGCAACTGATCTTCCTGCTGAGCCACGGGGACTTCAATAACCGATATAATACGACGAATAACGCCGACGTTTTGAACCGGATTAATGATCTGAATGCCGAGAAACGAACCAAGGTGAACACGGTGCTACTCCTGGGGGAGCGCAAAAGGGAACAAACCGACCGGAAGAAACTGGACGCGATCATGGAAAAAATCGCCCATGACAATGGCGGGACTTTCCATTCTTATTACAGTGATGAGTTGTGAGTGGAAATCTGGGATTTGAGATTTCAGATTTGAGATTTGTAATTTAAATCCACCGGAAAGGCTTACTCATGCGTGGTTATGCCAATTCCCGCCTGCGGCTCGGGCTGCTGGCGACGCTATTCGCGGCGGCCCTGTTCCTCATGGCCGGGCCAACCTTCGCCCAGGCCACCGGCGGGGGGGGCAATGAAGTCACCAATTCCACGTCCGTCTTCAGCCTTGTGATGGCCAACCGCGACCCGGTCTTCTTCACGATCGTCATCCTGTCGATCTGGGGGCTGACGCTGATCATCCAGGGGTTCCTGGTGAATCGGGCGTCGGTGATCATGCCGCCGCGAACGGTTGAAACCATCCGTGAGATGATCGCCCAGAGGCGGTTCAAGGAATTGATCGACTTCACCGAGACCGACCCAAGCTTCGTGAGCCGGGCGCTCAACCCCGCCCTGAAGCGGGCCCCAAGCTTTGCCAGCATGAAAGAGGCGATGGAAACCGCCATCGGCGAGCAGACGGCCGACCAGTTCCGCAAAATCGAATACCTCAACATCATCGGCAACCTCGGTCCGCTGCTGGGCCTGCTCGGCACGGTCATCGGCATGATCGACGCGTTCTTGGCCCTTAACGCCTCCGGTGGCAACGCTTCGCCGGCGACGCTGGCCTTCGGCATCTCCAAGGCGCTGGTTCATACGATGCTCGGCCTGCTCCTGGCCGTCCCGTGCCTGGCGGCGTTTGGGTTTCTGCGGACGATGGTGGACAAATATACCGTCCGCGCTTCACTGATCGCCGAGGAGCTTTTGCTGATGATTCGTCCGGCCGAGGCGCGGCCGCCGGTGGCGGGGGGGATGCGTCCGGGGATCATGCCGCAGCCGGCGCCGGCGCCATCGCCGATGCCGCAGACGCCGGGCATGCCGCAAGCCCGCCCAGCCGATTCCGGTTCCTGGCGCCCAAATGTAAGACGTCTGGATGTAAGAGGGATCGACCATGCGACAACGCCGGATGCCGCCGATTCGCGAAGGGGGGGTTAACGTAACTCCCCTGATCGACATCGTGATGTGCCTGATCATTTTTTTCATGCTGGTCGCCAAGATCGGCGTAGACACCGGCGCCGACCGCAACATCGACATCCCCACCAGCGTCCTGGGCACCAACATCAAAGACATGGGCAACACGCTGGTTCTCAACGTCGTCAACGGCCCGACCGGCGTTCCCGACCCGCAGCCGATCGTCACCGCCCTGGTGCGCGGCCAGATGCAGGAACTTAAGCTTCGCGACTTCTATGCCGGCAAAACCCAGGACCAGCTTCTCAATACGCTGAAGCTCTACCGCGAAGGCGACGCCCTGCTGCATATGTCTCCCAACCCGGACTTCAAGGTGGTTATCCGTGGCGACAAGTCGCTCAGCTTCCGCTTCCTCGCGCCGGTGCTGATGGATTGCAACCTGGCGCATGTGCACACGTTTGCGTTTAACACCAAGCAGCCGGCATGAAGATCCACAGCGCCAAAAATATCCATTACGACTCCGGCCCGAACATGACGCCGCTCGTCGACATCGTGATGGTCATCCTCATCTTCCTGATGCTGGCCGGCAGCTTTAACCAGATGGAACACTACCTCGTCAGCGACGTTCCGCTCCAGGCCAAGGGCGTCGGCGCGCCGCCGCCGGCCGGCACGGTCTTCCCGACGAAATTCAACATCAACGTCGCCCAGCAGGGGCCGATGTATACGGTGAAAGCGGGCAACTTCGCCTCCGTCAAAGACACTGATCCACACCGCGCCTGCGACCAGCTCACCGCGCAGCTCAAAGCCCAGTACCAGAATTTCAAGGACGCGGGCGTGAAGATGGATGATGTGCAGATCATCATTTATCCGGAGCAGAACGTCACCCTGGACGGGCTGGTGCCGGCCTTTGAGGCGGCGCAGAATGCGGGATTTGCGAAGGTGGGGTTTGGGGTAAACACCAAGTGAGTACACGAAATTCGAAATTCGAAATTCGAATGACGAATCAAATTCGAAATTCGAATGACGAAACAGAATCCGTTTCGAATTTTGGTCATTCGAGTTTGATTCGTCATTCGAATTTCGGGTTTCGAATTTTCGCGGGCGCAATAATTGTTGCCCTTAACCTCAACATCGTTCTCGCCCGCGCCGACATCGCCCCGGCGCAAGGCCTTTCCGGCCTTGACGAAAACGCCCTCTACGCAGAGCTTGCCGACCGCGGGCTCGACGACCTGCTCAATCGCGTCATGGACCAGGACAACGTCGCGCCGCAGCAGCGGTCGGCGATCGCCAGCATTTCGGCGCTGCATCGCCTGCAGACGGAAACAAATCTCAGCGACGATCAGCGCCAGGCGCTGCTTCAGACGGTGGTGGGGGGGCTCGATCAAATCCTCGCCACGCTTCACAACGATCCTGAGCTGATCCTTCAGCAGGCCAAGATCGTCGCCCAGCTTGGCGTCGATCCACAGACCGGGCTGCTCGAATATTGGGGCGCCACGCCGATCGAGCGCAACCGGCTGCTGCCCCTCGCGCAGGCCGCGCTCAAGCTTTACGACACCGCCTCGCAGCTCGCCTCTCAGCAGGCGACCGATCTTGCCAATCGTATCACCAGCCCCGATGACAAGTTGGCCGACCAGTGGAAGAAAGCCAGCGAAACCGCCGCGGCCGCGGACTATCAGAAAGCACGCATGCAATATGCCGTCGCCCTCGCGATGGACCCCGGCGATCCCGCCCGCCAGGACCTCATCGACCAGTCCCTCAAATCCTTCCAGCAATGGGACAACGGCGACTCCCAAATCCAATCGCAGGTGCGCCTGCTCATGGCCAAGCTGCATGTCCTCACCGGCGACAAGGACGAAATCAGCGACGGCCAAAAGCTTCTCGACAGCATCATCAACAATCGCAGCGGCGACATCTCCCCGCCTCCCGCCCCCGAAGCCATCTTCGAAGCCCGCTGCTTCAGCGTGATCGCGAGTTTGGCCGCGGACGATCTGGCTTCCGCGCGCACCGCGTTGGAAAACGCCTCCAAATATCAGCAGGAGAATTTCCCCGATGACCGCGATCAAGCGGCCGCGCTGCGGCTGCTGGCCTTTCGCATTCTGGCGATGCAGGCGGATGAGCTTCCCGTCGGCAGGGACAAAGACGCCGCCAACGCCGCCGCCGTCACGGCGCTCGCGGGCCTCGTCCGAGATTTTCCCAATCTTCGCGACGCGATCTTCCGCCAGCTCGTCGCGCGGCTTCCCGCGAATCCCGACCTGCCGACGCTCGACCCCATGCTTCTGCTCGCCATCGTCGATCAAGGCCGCCAGACCCTCGCGACTTCAGGCACCGGCCACTCGCCCGACCCCGACAAGCTCCGCCAGGCCGCCGCCGCCGCGCAGGAAATTCTCAATCGCCTCTCCGCCGGAAATTTCCCCAAAGCCGAAGCCATCGATCCTTCGTTCCTGCTTGGCATCTTCCAGGAATATCTGGGCGACGATGCCGCTGCCGTTACCTCCCTGCTCGATCATATCGATCGCTTCCCCGGCGACCCCCGCTCCCACGCCGACATCGCGCTGGAGCGTGCCCGGTCGCTCATCGCCAATCTCCTGCAAACGAATGCACAGGACCCGCAGGTCAAGCAGCTTGAAGATCGTTTTCTCCCCGTCGCCGTCAATCCGCCGTTTAATCGGAAGGAATTCGCCCTCCAGTACGCCGCCCTTCTATTCGGGAAGGCAAATGGGCCGACGCCATCAAGTATTACCAAATGACGCCCGACTCCGAGCCCCCCTCGCGATTGCTCGTGGCGAAGTATGGCGAAATGGTCGCACTCAAAAATCTTCTTGAAGAAACCCCCAGCCTCTCCGATCAGCAGAAGCAGGACTGGACCGATCAGATCCAGCAGCTTGCCCAATCCGTCACCACGCTGGCGAACGACGTCATCAACGGCTCCGGCTCCGCCGACGAAAAATCCCGCGCCAAAACCACGCTGGCGCGGATGAGCCTCATCGCCGCCGACATTACCCGCCGCGAGCAGAACAATCCGCAGCGCGTGCTGCAGCTTCTTAACGGCTTCGAAGATTCCGTGCAAGGGCCTGCCGGATGAGAAATCCCTCCTCAACGGCGCCATGTTCCTCCGCATCGAAGCCTACATGCAGCTCGGCCAGAGCAACGACGCCACGCAAACCCTCCTGAAATATCTCAACACCGCCACCCCCAAGGAAGGTGCCCAGGCTGTTCACGATCTTCTGGAAACACTGAACGCCCAGCTCCAGCAGGCCAAGGCCGCCGGCAATCAGACGCAGATCCGCCAGATTTCCGATAATCGCGCCATGCTCAGCGGATTTCTCGTGAAGTGGGCCTCGCAAAGCACCGATCCCAACGCCCACGCGAATCTGTACATCTATCGCCGCTTCGACGCCGACTCCAAGCGCCTCGCCGCCGAGTCGGATACGGACCCCGCCCAGCGGCAGCAAGACCTCGCCGCCGCGATGGCGCTCTATAAAGATCTCCAGACCCCCGAAAACGTCGCCCTCTACCAGGCCGGTCTCGACGCCGGCGCCGACAAGGATTACCCGGACCCGGAAGTCACCCTCGGCATCGGCCTGATCGCCTATGACCTCGGCGATTGCCACACCGTCAAGGACACCTTGGGCCGCCTGATCCAGGACGAAAAGCTCGGCGAAGACAACGACCAATACTGGGAAGCCGCCTTTAAGCTCCTCGACTGCATGCACACCCTCGCCAAGTCCGGCGACCCAAACACCACCGAAGCCCAGGTCGAGCAATCACTGAAAGTCCTCTACCTCATCTGGCGCGACGAAATCGGCGGCTCAAAATATCACCAGAAGTTCGAAACCCTCCGCCAACAAGTCCTCCCCAACTGGAAAATCCCAACCGCTCCAGGCAATTCATAACGCCTTCAAAACCACCGCCTTTCCGGTAGGGGAACGGCTCGCTCCGTCTTGCTCATTTGAACCCATAATTGGCGCGAACGTCACTTCAGATATTTGTGCGCCAATTGATTTCGTCATATTGCGATTGCTTTAAGTATTTATTCTATAAATACATATATTCATAAGTCCCATTGATTTTCGTCTCGCCCCGAAAACATCTGGCGATCCATCCCTGCGCGTTTGAGGGGAGGAATTTGCGCGAAATCACGTGGTTCTCTGTCGGAAACAGGGCTACTTTAGTCGTAAACGAGGAGAAGCAAAATGGACGGGACGAATACGCAGGCGGATCACGTTTCCCTTTTCTCTAAATCCAAAAAGCTCCCCAGAAAGCTCAAGAACCCCGGGCTGAAGCCTCTTTCAATCGCCGCCTCCATCGCCGTCGCGGCGCTCCTCCGTTCCACCCCATCCCACGCCAACGTCATCGACGTCCCCAACGGCACCACCGACCTCACCTCGCTGAGCGCAACCGAGCGCCAGCGACGTCACCTTCACCAATATCACCTATTCCCCAACCGCCTTTACGGTGAACAGCAACGTCGCCTTCGGCTCACTCGACGATCTCGACACCACTCAGAATCTCACCGTCACCAACTCAAACACCAGCACCGCCTCCACCAGCACCATCACCCTCGGCGGTGGCAGCAACTCCGTCTCCGGCACCCCCGCGGATCTCATCTACGTCCCCACCGGCGCGAACCTCGCCCTCAACGGCGCCGTCGCCGCCGGCCAAAGCGGGGCGGAGATGTTTCTCAACCTCGCCAACGCCGGAAATTTCGACGTCGCCGGATCCCTCACCATCAGCTCGGAAATCATCGGCTCGGCCGCCGTCACCCTCACCGGCGGCGGCACCATCGTCTATAGCCAAACCCCCGCGGCCGCCGACAACGCCTCCTACACCGGTAACACCACCATCGCCGCCGGAACCCTCATCCTCGCCGGCGCGTCCAACTCTCCCAATGGCGCTTTCGGCGTCTCCACCAGCACCGTCTTCTTCGGCAACTCCGCCGCCAACGTCACCCTCCAGTACAACGCCACCTCCAGCACCGCCACCCCAAACTTCATCGTCGGTGGAACAGGAACCGACACCATCATCAACAACGCCGGCACCCCCACCGCCGGCAACGCCGCCGTCTTCAATGCCAGCAACACCATCACCCTCGAAAACAATCTCGTCGTCACCAACCTCGTCGCCCAGCCCGCCATCAACGACAACATCCTCGGCTTCCGCGGCGTCATCAAACAGTCCGGCGGAAGCTTTGGCGTCACCGTCGCCGCCACCAATAAAGGCACCGTCGATTTCCGCGGCAACAATACCTTCACCGGCGGCGTCGTCATCGACAGCGGACAGGTCTCCTTCAACCTCAGTTCCACAGGCGCCAACGGCCGCCATCACCGGCGGCCCCTTCGGCGAAGGCCTCCTCACGCTCGGCGGCTCCGCCTCCCCCACCTCCCCCGTCATCCTCACCGATGCCAGCAGCTTCACCATCAACAACACGCTCGATGTAGGCACCGTCGCCGACGCCGGAACCCTCACCGGCGCAAACACCACCACCATCGAAGAAACCGGAACCACCACGGCCGGCACCATCGGCGGACCCGTCGTCCTCGACAACCCCCTCATCCTCACCGCCGTCAGCGGAATCGCCGGCGGCGGCAACGGCGGAGACCGCCTCCGCATCGGCGCCAACGGAATCTCCGGCTCCTATAACCTCATCATCAACAACCCCAACTACACCCTCACCGCCCTCACCACCCGCGACCCCATCTCCATCACCGGAAATTCCACCCCCACAACCTGGACCGGTAACCTCATCGTCGAAGCCGGCGACGCCGCCATCATCACCCCCAGCGGCGCCAACGGCCTTAACGCCGTCGGCGCAAACAACACCGTCGAACTCGGCTCCGGCGCTTCCATCGATATCTCCAGCACCGTCGGCGGCGGGGGGGCATTCTCTCCCACCATCGCCGGCCTCCAGGACTATAATTCCCCCGCAACCCCCGGCGTCGTCTACTACTCCCAGACCAGCAACGTAAACCTCACCCTCGCCGGCTCCGGCGCCTACGCCTTCTCCGGAACCATCCAAAATTCCTCCAACACCTCCGGCAACACGGGCCTCGCCGTCGCACTCCAGTCGGGCGCATCCCAGTCCCTATCGGGCGCCAGCACCTACTCCGGTGGCACCAATGTCACCGGCGGCACCCTCGCGCTTCTGAATCTCACCGGCTCCGCCACCGGCACAGGCACCGTCTCCGTCGGCAACGGAGCAACATTGACCGGCACCGGCTCCGCATCGGGCGCAACCACCGTCACCGGCCTTGGCATCATCGCCCCCGGCGTTAACACCTCCGGCGACTTCGGCGCCGCCGGCACGCTCTCCCTCGGCAACGGCTCCGCCGGCGGCCTAACCCTCACCAGCGCCGCCCTCGACTACGACTTCGCCGGCGCTTCCTCCGGATCCAGCGACGAAATCGCAACCAACGGCGTCCTCACCCTCGGCACCGTCAACTTCACCTTCAACGAACTCGCCGGCTCCCTCGACACCACCCCCGGCGACGCCTACGTCCTGATCTCCGGCATCACCAGCGAATCCGGCGCTCTCCCCACCGCCGCCACCTTCCAAAACGGCCCCAGCTATATCCCCACCTTCTTCATGAGCGGCTCCAACCTAGAAGTCAGCTTCGCCCCCGTCCCCGAACCCGCGACGCTGGCACTGCTCGGCATCGGCACGCTAGGGCTGCTGCACCGCCGCAGAAAGCATTGATCGCTTCCGGGACGTTAATCGGTTGCATTGTCCTGTTTAATGATCGCCCAGTAAGGGCCTTTAACAAGTTCGCTAAGTCGGCGATATGCTTCCTGCGCGAGTTCCATTGTGGGATACCGAAGCTGCATTGACGAACCCGCCTGTACACGAATGCCCGCGGTATTCTCTATTGCTTTCTTGATTGCTCCTCGGACTTCTTCACCGTCGCTCTTTTTCCAATTAGACACAGTCTGATAGGGCAGATATCCCATGTCTAATGCCTCCTGCTGAGTGATTCCCATTGCCACGCGAATAGCATCGGCAATGCCTGCGTCCTCAAAGGCATCAGTAATGATTTTGCCGCGCTCCGCACCGTCGAGTTGCTCCCAGGCATCCCAAATGACCACAACGTGACGTGATTGCGTCTGAGGAATGCGGTCCTGAACGATATAGGGCTCTTCAAGACTTACGGTATTACGGATGCGATCTACCAGTTTTTCGACCAAGGGGTGACGCACTCGGATCGTTTTAGTGGCCATCGTCAACTCCAGAGCTTTTTCCAGTAACGGCGAATCCACCGGGCATTGTTGCGGACATTGGCAACCTCCACATTGTATGGTCGATTGACTCGATAGCGAAGAAATTCCGCCCAACAGTTGAACACATCTTGCATTCGACGGTCAAGCTCCTTTGCAAACACCGAATCAAATGGACCACAAATCGAATTGGCCGAAGAACGTACCTGATCGATGAGGCGGGCCCAGCCCACAACATTGTGCCCGGCAATGGTGGAACCTTGTAGGTGAGCAGGCAAGCCCACCATCCTTTTGATCAGATCTTCTGCCGGACGACGATGCAGCAATGTGTTGATTTGAGTGTTGGGTGCCAGGCCGATGAGACGGTAATAGGCGGTTTTGAGGCTTATTTCAATGACATAGCCATACAAATACACTGCGGCAAGGCGATGGCCCTGTTGATGAAGTGATTCGGCCTCTCGCATACGCGCGATGGCTGCTTTTTCAAGTTTGCCCAACGAGTCAAAACCTGACCTTTTAACGAGCGTAAGGGCCATTGCACTTCTTCCGCCGAAAGCACGTGACGATAGCAGATCGGATTCGGACGACAAAACAAATTGATCTGGTCGAGATTTTTCCCTATTTTTCTGTCCGCTTTCAAATGCCTCGTCCATATTACGACCAAATAAGCGTAGAAAAGTTAAACTCCCGCATTTGGCCCCATGGACGATCGCGAGCTTCTAACCCGATATATCTCCACGTCCTCCCAGGACGCCTTCGCAGAGCTCGTGCATCGCAACGCCGACCTGGTCTATTCCTCCGCCCTTCGCCAACTGAATGGCGACGAACACCTCGCCCAGGACGTCACCCAGGCCGTTTTCTTCCTGCTCGCGCGCAAAGCCAAAACCGTCCGGCGAACCGTCCCCGGCTTCCTTCTCTGGACCACCCACTTTGCCTGCCGCGACGCACGCAAGCTCGCCATCAGGCGCGCCTATCACGAAAGGCGGGCAGGCGCCATGCGACTCGACGCACAAACCGAAGAGACCCCCGATTGGGAAACCTATGCCCCCGCCCTCGACGCCGCCCTGATGCGCCTACCCGGCAAGGACCGCGACGCCGTCGCCCTCCGCTATTTCCGTGGAATGAATTTGAAGGACGTCGGCCAAACCCTCGGCATCAGTGAAGAAGCCGCCCGCAAACGCGTCAGCCGCGCCACCGACCGCCTTCGCGCCCTGATCCGTGAAAGCACGACCGTTCCCGCCGCCCCGATTCTCGCCCAGCAGTTAGCCCTCCACGCAACTCAGCCTGCTCCCTCCGGCGTCGTCGCGTCAATCGCTTCCGGCACAATCCAATCCGGCACACTCCCCGCCGCCATCGCTTCCAAAGCCGCCGCGGCCATCGCGCTGGCCAAATTGAAATTCGCCGCAATACTGCTCTTGATATTCACGTTGGCCGCTGCCGCTGGCGGAGGCGTTTTCGTTCTCGTCCAAATGAATTCGGCCGCCACTTCTTCACCAGCCTCCTCTTCCGCTTCTCCTACAGTAGTTCCAACTCCCGAGGTTCCCGAATTAACCATCCCCGGCCAAATCCAACTCGTCCGCTGGGAAGCCGTCCTCAACGACGCCGGCGCCAAGGCGATGAACGATTTGCTGACCCCCCTCAACACCGACAGCAAAGTCTTCCGCGCCGCCACCGCCAACGGCGCTGAGCTCCGCGCCCTGGTCAATTCCCTTCGCCTCCAGGGAAACACCACAAATCTGCCAAACTTGCTCTCATTCGCAACCGAGCAGTCCAAAGGCACACATTTTTTTTCCTCGTTTTTTTACGCAACTTTCATGAACGACCCCAACGGTGAAACCGTAAATGGCCGCATCGGCCACCTCGGCGGCTTCACCAGAACCGACGCCAACCACCTCCATTTCGATGTCAATTATCGTGACTTCAAATTGCTTTCCCTCGTTGTCAACGGCGGCGTCGAATCGTGGTCCAACTTTTCCACGGCATCAATCGTCGCCGACACCAACCTCACCGCCGGCGATGCCATCGCATTCACCGCTGACCTCACCGACAACAACAAGACCTATCACCGCCTGATCGTTTGGGAAACCTTCAAGGCAACGCCCTACCAAATGCCGTTTTTTCAGCAGCTGAGTATCTCCTGGTGGTGCCTTCACGGTCCTTCACAATTGCGAACCTGGGCCGATCAAACCCTCGCCTGGCAGTCCAGGGCAAAGCACGCCACCGAGGTCGTCGCCCCGGAATACGAGAAGAAATTATCCGATGGAAAAATCGTCCGGCTGATTGGATTTAACCGCGGCACCGAAGGCCCATATCGCTGGTGGGATCCTCACGGAGATCCTGTTGTTGGTTTGAGCGACCAAATCCCTTTGTACGGGAACCCGACCAACTTACTCGTCGCCGCCGTCGAAGTCGTCGGCACCGCGGCCGAAAAATCCCTCTCCGATCCCCTGAACAATCAGCCTTCACCCCCCGGCAACAACCCCTTCGACCAGACCCAAGTCCTCCGCGTCGAACGACCAGCCTCCAACCTCGATGCCGGCGTCCTCGTCGGCCCATGGATCGACTGCGGTGATCTCCCGCCAAACAAAAAAGTCGCCGTGGGGGGTGAAAACTTCCGCGTCGAAACCAATTGGCCCGGCAACGTGGCGTTCAACGCCCGCCTCACCCTCACCGGCGGCCGCGATTTCGACGACTTTATCTCCGCCATCCCCCGCGACGGCCAAGAAATCGCTCCGGAAAACGTCTACTGGGTTTCTATGATTCTGCTCCGGCGATCAAGATTGCCCCAAACCCAATCCCTCTTCGGCGTCTACCGCCTCCCGTCCGACAACGTCAAAACCTTCCATCTCTACCGCCGCAAACGCGAGTGGGTCACATTCAACAACATCTCCCTCATCCCCCAGCCTTTTCCTCCCCAAACAGCGCCTCCACAAACCTCTGCGGATCAAACGTCTCAATATCCTCCGGCGTCTCCCCCAGCCCAATAAACTTCACCGGAATACTCAACTGATCGTGAATTGATACGACGACTCCCCCCTTGGCCGTCCCATCCAGCTTGGCCAGAAAAATCCCGGTGACCCCGATCGCCGCCGAAAAATGTTTCGCCTGCGCGATCGCGTTCTGCCCGGTCGTCGCATCCAGCACCAGCAGCACCTCATGCGGCGCCCCGGAATCCGCTTGGCCACCACATCCCGAATCTTCGTCAGCTCCCGCATCAGGTGGTCCTGCGTGTGCAATCGACCGGCCGTGTCCACGATCAGCGCATCAAATCCCCGCGCCTTCGCCGCCTCGCAGGCATCATACGCCACCGCGGCGGGATCTCCCCCCATTTTGTGTTTCACGATCTCGACGCCGATGCGTTGCGACCAGATCGTGAGCTGATCCACCGCCGCCGCCCGGAACGTATCGCTGGCACACACCATGACTTTCTTCTTCATCTGGTTCTTCAAAATCCAAGCCAGCTTCGCGATGCTGGTCGTCTTCCCCGCCCCGTTGATCCCCGCGACGAGAATCACCGTCGGCCCACTCTCCGCCATCCGCAGTTCCCGCTGCTCCGCCGGCACCTTCGTGAGAATCCCCATGATCTGCTCCCGCACGATCTGCTCCGCCTGCGCCGCATTTTTAATCTTGCCCGCCCGCCAGCTCTCCCGGATCTCCCCGATCATCCGCTGCACATTTTTCACCCCCATATCCGCCTGGAGAAGCTTCTCCTCCCATTCCCCCAGCACCGCCTCATCGATCTGCCTCCCCGGAATAAACAGCGTCCGCACGTCGGTATTGAGGACGGTGGCTGTCTTCCGCAGCGCGCCTTTCAGCTTGTCGAGAGTCTTGGAAAAAAATCGCATAAGGATTAAATCCGAATTCCGAAACCAGAATCCCGAATCAAATCCGAAATCCGAATGACGAATGCCCTAACCAATTCGTCATTCTGGTTTCGGATTTGATTCGTCCGGAGCCGACGGACGGCTCCGGGCCGTAATCGGCGCGTACGCCCCGGAGGCGTCCAGCCTCCGGACTTCTGATTTCGGGTTTCAGCGAAGGCTCCTGTTTTTCGCGCAACACCGCATCCAAAACCCCATTCACAAACGCCGGGCTCTGCTCCGTCGAAAACTCCTTCGCCAGTTCAATCGCCTCATCAATCACCACCTTCGGCGGCGTCGTCGAATTCGTCAGCTCCCAGATCGCCAGCCGCAAGATCGCCCGGTCCACCCCCGGCTGCCGCCGCGGCGGCCACTGCGGCGCAATCCGCTCCATTTCCGCATCAATCGTCTCCCGCGACGACCACGTCCGCTCCGCCATGCTCACCGCCTTCACGCGCAAACCCTCCTCCACATCCCCAAACTCCGTCGCCTGCATCCCCAGCTTCAGGTCAACGCCCGCGTTGGCGTCCCACAAAAAGAGCACCTGCATCGCCAGCTCCCGCATTTTCCGCATGCTCGACATCGCACCCCAAGTATAGGGAAAAAAGTCCATTCCGAAATGAGGACGTTTCATCGCGGAGTTCGCAGAGACAAAAAAGCAATTTCTTTCTTGTGCTCTTCGCGTCTTGGCGGTTAAAAAATCTTATAACCGCTCGCTTCGCTCAAGACGCCAAGATCGCCAAGAAATTCAAATAAAAAAGCGCATTTTTGATTTTTCTCAGCGCTCTCCGCGTGCTCCGCGGTGAGATATATCCCCCACCACCCCAATCATCTCCACCGCCCCCTCCGCCGCCCGCGTCCCCACGTCCAATCGATCCCGCGCCTGCTTCTCATTGTCGGTTGTCAGCACCCCAAAAATCACCGGCACCCCCGTCTCCAAACCCACTTCCTGAATCCCCCTCGCCGCCTCCCCGGCCACAAAATCAAAGTGCGGCGTCTCCCCTCGAATCACCGCCCCCAGGCAAATCACCGCCCCAAACCTCCCGCTCTTCGCCGCCGCCTTCGCCGCCACCGGCAGCTCAAACGCCCCCGGCACCCGAAAAATCTCCACCTCCCTCACCCCCAATTCCCCCAATCTCTTCTCACACCGCTTCAAAAGCTCATCCACGATCCCCTGGTTAAACCGCGCCGCGATCACCGCGACTTTCGCGCCCACCTTCAACCCAGAATATTTCGCCGCCTTCCTGCTCATCCCGGAATCTTAACCAAAACCTTCCCAAACGGCCCCGCCTTCAGCCGATCAAACGCCCCCGGCAACTGCTCAAACGCAAACACCCGATCCACAATCGGCCGCGCCTTGATCCCATTCACCATCGCCACCGATTCCTCCCACGCCACCCGCGCTCCCCCGGCGTAAAGCTCCCCGCCGCCACACCCCCAATCCGAACCCGCCTGAAAAACAGCGACGCCGTGCTGAACTGCGGCACCGGACCCGCCAACTGCCCCACCACGCTCACCTTCCCATTCTTCCCCAAGGTTTCGATCACCTGGCTGAATTCCGCCCCCCCGATATTATCCACCGCCAAATCCACCCGCCGCGGCGCGATCGCCTGCTTCAATTTCACCGGCCACTGCGCCTCATTCGGATCCACCACATAATCCGCCCCAACCTGCTTCAGCCTCGCCCGCTTCTCCGCGCTGCGCGAAAGCGACACCACCGTATGTTTCAACGCCTTCGCCAGATGCAGCGCCGCGATCCCCACTCCCCCCGACCCCCCGGATATCAGCACCATCGACGACGGCAACGGTCCCCACTGCGTCAGCGCCTGATGCGCCGTCATATACGCCAGCGCCGCGCACCCCGCCTCTTCGTCCGACCATTTCACCGGCGGAATCGCAATCGACTGCACCGCCACCGCGACCTTCTGCGCAAACGTCCCCCATCGGTTCACCCCCGTATCCCCCCGCAAAACCATCACCCGCTGCCCGATCTGAAACTGCTCCGCCCCCGCTCCCACCTTGCTGATCGTCCCGATCCCATCCCGACCCAGCACATGCGGCAACTTCGGCTGCGCCGGATACATCCCCTCCGCCAAATAATAATCCGCCGGATTCAGCGCCGCATACTGCAAATCAACCACAACCTCCCCCCTCTCCACCACCGGCTCCGCCACCTCCGCCAACCGCAAATGCGTTAACCCCTCAAACTTATCAATCAGCCATGCTCGCATAACAATACTTCCCTATCTCTTCCCCCTCTTACCCCCCCCTCTCCTAGTAATCCCTCTTACCCCCTCTCCCAGTACTCTGGGAGAGGGTTGGGGTGAGGGGCTTGCCTCTACTGCTCTACTTTCTACTCCTCTACTCTCTCGCGCAGCCGCGGGGTGAGGGTCGCATTTCTCTACTGCTCTACTTTCTACTGCTCAACTCTCTCGCGCAGCGTCACTCCTCTTCCACTCGCGGCTTATACTGCGCAGCTATCTGCTGCTGCACAAACGGCGGAACCGCCTCATAATGACTGAACTCCATCGCAAAAGCTCCCCTGTCCCCCCGTCACGCTTTTCAACTGCGACTGATACTGCATCACCTCCGCCAGCGGCGCCTCGCCTTGATCTAGCGCCATCCCCCCCGAAAGAATATCCGTCCCCTGAATCCGCCCGCGCTTCCCCGATAAATCCCCGGTAATCGACCCCATCTTGTCCTCCGGCACCGTCACTTCCATATTCACGATCGGCTCCAGCAGCACCGGCCGCGCCTTCTGCATCGCCTCCCGGAACGCCAATTTCCCCGCCGTCCGAAACGCCACTTCCTTGCTGTCCACCGGATGATGCTTCCCATCCGTCACCATCACCCGCACATCCTGCAGCGGATACCCCGCCACCGCCCCCTGGTCCAGCAAATCCCGCACACCTTTCTCCACCGCCGGGATAAACTGCCCCGGAATCGCCCCGCCAAACACCTCATTCACAAACTCAAACCCCTTCCCCCGCTCCATCGGCTCGATCCGCAAGAAAACCTCCCCAAACTGCCCCGCTCCGCCCGTTTGTTTCTTATGCCGATGATGCCCCTCCGCGTTCACGCTGATCGTCTCCCGATACGCAATCTTCGGCGGCTTCGTATCCACATGCAGCCCCCGCGTCGCCAGCTTTTCCAACACCAGCCGCAGATGCAATTCCCCCAGCCCGTTGATCACCACTTCATGCGTCTGCCGATCCGTCATCCATCGAAACGTCGGATCCTCCTCCGCAATCTCGGCTCAGCAGCACCGACAACTTCTGCTCATCCCCACGCGCCTTCGGCGTAATCGCCAGCCCATACATCGGCGTCGGAAACGTCAGCGGCCTCAGATGCACGCTGTCCAGCGCATGATCGTCATGCAGCACATCGTTGGTATGAATCTCCTCGATCTTCGCCACCGCCCCGATATCCCCCGCGATGATCTCCGGACCTCTTTATGCTCTTTCCCCTGCAAATGAAAAATATGCCCCAGCTTGATCGCCTTTTTGTTGTACCCGATATAAACCTGCGATTGCCCCGCAGCATTTCCCCTGATGAACCCGGAAAAATCGCCAGCTTCCCCACAAACGGATCCGTCGTCACCTTAAACACATGCGCCAGCAGCGGCTTGCCCGGATCATTCCGATATTCAAACGCCACTTCCTCCTGCGGCTGCCCCGCCGCCGCCGCCCCTCTAAAACTCAAAAACGGCCGCGGATTCCCCTCCTCCGGCGACGGAAAATGCTTCGCGATCGCATCCAGCAATTCCGGCATCCCCACCCCGTCCCGCGCATCGGCAAACAAAATCGGCACCACGATGCGCCTCATCCATCGCCCGCTCAAACGGCGCATGCAGCACTTCGTAGTTCGGCTCCTCCCCCCCAGATATTTCTCCATCAACGTTCTCATCCATCTCCACGATCTGATCCAGAATCGCCGCATGCGCCTGCCGGCACCGAGATCAAAATCGCTCTCCCCGCTGTTGTTCAGCAAACACTCCACCACCGCCTTGCCGTCCGCCGGTCGGCAGATTGATCGGCAAACACTCGCTGCCCAAACGCCTCCTGAATCTGTCCCACCAATCTTTCCAAATTCACGTCCGGCAGATCGATCTTGTTGATCACGATCGCCCGCGGCAGATTCCGCGTCCTGCGCCACCTCCATCATCCGCCGCGTCACCACTTCAATCCCCGCTCTGCGCATTGATCACGACCACAACCGTTTCGACCGCCGGCAGACACGCGATCGCATGCCCGATCAAATCCGGCGCTGCCCGGCGTATCGATCAGATTGATCCGCTTCCCCAGATGATCGCAGTGCATGACAGCCGAGTAGATCGAGTGCCCGTGGTCCTTCTCCTCCTTCTCAAAATCGCTGACGCTCGTTTTGTCGGCCACCGAGGCCTTGTGCTTGATCGTCCCGCTGGCAAACAGCAGCGAATCCACCAGCGTCGTCTTCCCGCTCCCCCCGTGCCCGACAAATAGGATGTTCCTGATGTCTCCGGTGCTATAGGCAGGCATGTTGTTTCGCTCCTGTAAAAGGACCGGAACTAAAGCCTATAGATCGCGTTAAGATGGGGCAAGTAAAACATTTCCAGACATCATTTATGCGGATTTTTTGTCGTGGGGGATTTTATTTTTTGCGGATGGGCGGTGAGTTTTTTTGTGCGCGGGGTATGCGGTACAAAAGGTAACAGTCCGCAACAAAATGGGCAAGATGGGAGGTTTGGGTAAGTCTGCTTGAATGGTTTTGACATAATTAGTCTTCGTACGAAGATATTCAATGTTACGGCCCTGCATTTGTTCCGCGGGTGCAAGCACCGCGCGGCTTTGGTACTGGTGGTTAGTGGCGGATTGACGCGCTACGCGGGAGCGAGGCGTTTTGGTGGTGGTCCCACGATGCCATCGTGGGGCTTTAGCTGTTCAGATTTGGATAGGTTTTGGTTTTGGGGGGCTTGTTCCGGATTCTGGGCAGCGGGTGGGGCTGGCGCGGAGGTCGTAGCCGCAGAGGGTGCAGTGGCCGGTAGCTGGTGTGCGTTTGCGGCGATGGAATTGCATTAGGGCGGGCGGAATTATCAGCAAAATGACAATTGCCCAATCGGGGATATCGAGGAGGATGTCTTCCGCGACGGCGGTGCCATTGAGGGTTCGTCCAGCAACAAATGGTCCGATTTTGAAGGACCAGAGGACTTCGGTCGAATCACGGATAAATTTTTCGGCAGTTTCAGAGCCGAGCGAAATTGGGTAGCTGCTGAAGCCATTGTCGTCTTCAGCGAAATCGCTTCGGTCGAATTCGATGATCCCTACGTTGGATATGAAGCGGTAGTCGTAGCGCGGGGAAAGCTTGTAAAAGTCGAGGATGTCAATTCGGCGGTAGCTTCGAACCCAGAGGGCAATCATCGCGATGCAGAGCAATAGAGAGATGGCGGCGGTGGAGTTGAAAATCCATCGGCGGAGGCACCTCATTATGGGGATTGTACGAGGGTTCAAGTCATTAGCGGCATTGGGGGATTAGGAGAGGGGAAAGCGCTTCCCTTCGGGGCGCGGCTAAACAATTGGGGTTGGGTCGGGGGTGAGTGGGCTTGGGGAAGGCATTTCAGATTTCGGGATTTGAGATTTCAAAAGAGGGAAATTGAATTGCGGCGATGCAACTTCACGGCATCCGTTATCTGGATGATTTACGCGGCAAGCACAATCGAGAGATGCGCGAAGGGGGTCTTTAAAAAAAGTAAAGGCAATGACTGGCCAAAGGCCAACCAAAGCCTCCGAATCAATCGTCGGCTAAAAATGGCTGAAAGTCAAAAACGAGAATCCTGGCAATTCACGTTTTTGGGCTGGGAAACAAAGATTTCGTGGGGAGATTTTTCCGCGGGTGCAAGCACCCGGCGGCTTTGATACGGGCGGTTATTGGGGTTTTCAGGGGCGGGGTGGGAGTGGGGCGTTTTGGTGGGGGCTCCACCATACCATGGTGGGGCTTTTGTGCGTGGGGGGACACGGTTTTTGGATTTGAAATTTGAGATTTCAGAAGGTGGAGAATGCGACGACGCCTCCTATGTAGTTTTTGGGTGGACGGGGGTGTTGGAGTTCGGTCGCGGCGTAGCGTAGCCACGCTAGGCAGTGGTGCAGATTTAACGGGCTGGGCCATTGGGCGGTTTTTAGGTCTCTGATCAGACGTGCGCATTGGGGGTGGATTTGGATTTTGGATTCGTTGTTGGCGTTCCTTAGCAAGGCGCGGACGGCGTTGATGGTTTCTTTGACCGGGGGGTTGGTATTGGGGATGCAGTACATCGGGCGGTGGTTTTGTAGGGTGGATTTGATGATGGACCAGTCGGAGAGGCCGCTGGTGGTGTCGCGGGCGTAGCCGGTGCTGTCGCCGAAGAGGGTTAGGTCGTTCAGGGAGTAGTTTTTTTCTTGGGTGAGCTGGAGGAAGTTTTTTACGGCTTCCCGGGTGTCGGAGTGGGGGGTTACGATTTCGTGGAGGACATTCACTGTGCCGTCGATGTGCTGGAGGATGCCGGTGCACATGGGGTTTACGTTGAAGTCGAGGGACCAATAGATCGGGTGATGGGGATTGTAAGAGACGGCGCGGACGTGTTGTTTTTCGTCGAAGTCTGGGAAGGCGGTGAGGGTGTCGGGCTGGAGGGAGCCGTGGATTTCCTGGTTGAAGGTGTGGGGATCCAACGTGTCGCGGAAGATAACGGCGACGGTGGGGTCTAGGATGTCTTCGGCGGACCAGGTGTGGTGCTGCCAGATGGATTGGTTCGGGTTTTGGGCCAGGGCGATGAGGGTCTTTTGTTCGTGGGTGTTGCGGGCGTGGGAGTCGGGGGTGCCGATGATCCAGGCCCAGGAGTCTTGTTTGTCCAGGGCGATCATGACGTGTTTTCGCCAGCAGTCAGGGGGGCAGTCGGCGATTTCATCGGAGATGGCGGCGTGCCATTGGACGCCTTCTATGCGCTGGGGTTTTTCCAGTCCTGCGAGCGTGATTGTGGTTTCGGAGATGGTTGTGAGTTGGAGGTCGGATTCGTTGATGTCGAGGAGCCAGGCGGGGTCGATGAGGTCTTTGAGGTCTTGCCAGTAGATGGCTTTGGCTTGGGGCTCGGTGGGGGCGGTGATTAATAATCGGATGGATTGGTTTTGGGCGGTGGCAGTGATCGCGGCTTCGGCGATGCGGCGCTTGGCGAGCTCGGTTTTTCCGGAACGGCGGCCAGAGGTGACGATGTTGTATCTGGCGGTGCTGCGCCAGAGATTCATCTGGTGGTAGTGCGGGAGGAGGGGGGTCCAGCGCGGGGTCCAGAGGGTGTTGGGGGTGGGGAGACGCATGGGGGAGGGGGCAGGGTGACAAGGTGACTAGGTGAAATCCGAATGCCGATTGCCGATTGCCAAATGCCGAATGAAAAACGGGGTGAGAAAGTGTGAAAGTGAATTACGATTGCCGAATTGTGGAAGCGGCGTCTCGCCGCTTGGATGGAAAGCGGCGGGACGCCGCTTCTACGTTGGTTGGTAGGGGGGAAGATTTATGGCGATCAGTTTTTTGTTTAGGGTGGGGGGTAAGGGTTGGGGCGGGAGATTTAGGGACTCGGCTAGTTGGGTTAGGATTTCTTGCATCGTCAACATTGGGTTTTCCTGGAGGGCGGTGGCGATGAATCTTGCGAAGAAGAGTAGGGATTGGGCGGTGAGGGTTCTGGCGTTTTGGATGGCGATGGAGCGGGGGTCTTCATCGGGGTAGCCGGTGTTGGGGTGGAGGTCGAAGTTGGGGAGGTTGCGGTTTTGGGAGACGGCGGCGAACTTGGTTTGTTCTAGCTCGATTTCGCCGAGTAGGCGGAGCATCTGCTCGTTGCCGGCCATGGCGAGCTCGGTCTGTTTTTTGCGCAGGCGGACGCGGCGGCGGGCGCGTTCGGTTTCGGCTTTAGGCTTTAGATTCTGGGTTTGGCGCGGGTTTAGGTTCAGCAAGAGCTTGATTTCCTCGTCGGTTGCGCCGGCGCGAGCCATGGCGAGGGCTTCTTGTGATTTGGTGAGTGGTTTCCGAGGGGGCGTCGAGTTGGAATTCTGTGTGATCATTCCATTCATCCAGGAAAGAGGTTGCGGTTCGTTGAGATTCATTTTGGCGCTCGGTGATTTCGGTTCGGGTTTGGGTTTGAGCGGTGGCGGCTTCGATGTGGGTGGGGCCTATGGGTGGGGCGGAGAGGACGCCGAGTTTTTGGAGCATCGTCATGGCGGTGCGGTGGTCGCCGCGTTTTAGGGCGGAGAGGATGTTGGTGGTGGCGAGGTCTGACATCATGAGGAGTCGGGTGCGCGCGGTGGAGACAAGGTCTTGTTTCCAGAGGGTTAGGGCGTGGCAGAAAGGGTGGCCGGGCTCGAGCCACTCGTAGAGGGTTTTTCGGGAGATGTTTGCGGCGTCGGCGGCGGCGGTGAGGGAAGTGCCGCGCATGATGGAGTCCAGGGCGATGGCCTCGGGGATGGAGAGGCCTTCGAGGGCTTTGGAGAGGGCGAGGTCGGTGGGGGGTGGTGAATTGGGGGCGGGGATGGTGAGTTCGTTGGGCATGGCTGTGTGCTCCTGGTAAGAAGACCCCCTCCCCAACCCTCCCCCGGATTACCGGGGGCGGGGGAAATGGGGTGGGAAAAGTGAGGCGTTCATATATGGGTCCAAAAGGTGTACGTTTTGTACCTATTTTTGAGAAATCTGAAGATTTTTGGGGTGAAGATTTTTCAAATGGGCAGGAAATTGAAAAAATTGGGACGGGGGGATCGGGGCGGGGACGCCCCGGCTCAGACTTGGGGCGGGACCTTAAATGGGGGTCGCGGGGTTTGCGCCGGTGGAGATTGCGGCGCACTTTGGGGTTACTTCTGGTCTATCCAACCTTCTACGTGTTTTCCGAAGTGCAACTTTGCCCCCGCGATCGGCGTGGGGGCGGCCCACTTCACCGCATTCTCAATAACCCGCATCACATTCGGATCGTGATAGGTTGGGAATGTTTCATGGCCGGGGCGGAAATAGACGATTTTTCCTGCGCCGCGGGTCCAGGTGCAGCCGCTGCGGAAGACTTCGCCGCCGGCGAAGCTGCTGATCAGGAAGGTGCATTCGGGTTCGGGGATGTCGAAAAATTCGCCGTACATTTCTTCGCGGGGCAGGACGAAATGGTCGTCGATTCCTTCGACGATGGGGTGGCCGGGGCGGGTGACCCAGAGGATTTCCCGCTCGTTCTGGAGCTCGCGCCATTTGAGGTCGCAGGTGGTGCCCATCAGCTTTTTGAAGATTCGGGAGAAATGGCCGCTGTGGAGGACGACGAGGCCCATGCCGGCCAGGACGCGCTTGTGGAGCTTGTTGACGATTTCATCGACGACATCGTCGTGAGCCATGTGGCCCCACCAGGTCATGACATCGGTGCTGAGGATGACGTCGTCGGTCAGGCCGTGCATCGGCTGATCGAGGGTGGCGGTGCGGACTTCAAGATCGGGGGATTTGCGGAGGTGGGCGGCGATGACCTCGTGCATGCCGTTGGGGTAGATCTCCGCCACCTTGGGGTTCTTCTTTTCGTGACGATATTCGCTCCAGACGGTGACGCGCAAAGCCATGGAAGCCTCCAACTATGGCAGGAAAGTATCGGTAGGCGCCTGCTTGGGCAAGGTCAGTGTATGTGGCAATCGAATTTAGACGGGAAAATGAGGGAGACGGCCGCCCAAATGGCCGGACACTTTTTATGAGTTCGGAGACGAAGTGGCTGGCTCTTTTTTAAATGCAAATGCAATGCGGGGAGGAGGCGAGACCCCCGCGAGATGAGTTGCATAGGCGCCCCAAGCGGTTCTCGCCTCCTCCCCGCACCCCTCCTCCACTCTCCGACTTCCCCTAACCGTCCAAGCCCAAAGGCAGAATGCGGTCGCGTTTCGGGAGTGATTCGCACGCGTTGTTTACGCGGGCGTTGGGACACACGATTGCAGAAGCGCTGTCCTGCCGGCATTTTTAGGTCGGGGAGGTTTTCAGGACTCCGCGCCTACGGTCTGCTGTGCAAAACCGTACGCAACTGGATGCGAGCTGATGGCCTCGTAGGTGAAGAAGGTGGGGGATAATCCGTTGGCGCGCTAGCCAGGATTCGATGGCGGCGGTGAGGGCTTTGTCGAGCTTTTCGACTTGGGGCCTGGAAACGCCGGTGAGGTAGGAGGAGGCGGTGTCGCCGAATTCTTCGCGGGCGCGGGAGCAGATGTTGCCGATGACGGCTCTCGCGTGGCCCGAGGCCATCGCGTCGCCAGGGACGCGGCGGGCGACATAGACCATGGGGGGTGAATCGTCGCCGCGGCGGGCCTCGGCGAGGGCTTCGGCGAGGGCTTCTTCGCGGGTCGCATAGGCGCCGCGGTAATGTTCGCCATTGACCGAATAGGCAAACTGCTCGTTCATCCCGTGCTCCTTGGCTGACAATACAATCTTCACTACGGCCCTCCGCCATGAGAGATACGTTCTACGATCCTCATCGGTTTGGCACCCCGGTGCGGCTTAGAATGTAAGGGTTTTAGCGTTTAAACCGGCGCTGGTCCGATAACCCAACTGGCTCAGCCTTTCATGCCGGTGGTGGCGATGCCTTCGATGAAGGTTCTTTGCGCGATGAAGAAGAGGACGACCACCGGCAGAATGACGAGCACGCTGGCGGCCATGAGTTGATTCCACGGCGTGGCGCCGTGCTGGGATTGGAACGTCTGGAGACCCAGGGCGAGGGTGTATTGATCGGGGTATTGCAAAAAGACCAGGGGGCCGAGGAAATCGCGCCAGGCCCAGAGGAAGGTGAAGAGGGCGACGACGGTGAGTGCGGGGCGGGAGAGGGGGAGGATGATTCGCCAGTAGATCATGAACTCGGTGCAGCCGTCGATGCGGGCGGCTTCGGAAAGCTCGTCGGGGATGGTGACGAAGAATTGCCTCAACAGGAAGATGCTGAAGGCCGAGCCGAAGAAGGTTGGGAACCAGAGGGGTTTGAAGGTTCCCATGAATTGGAAGGGGGTGTGCCTGCCGAGCCATTCGAAGATGACGAACTGGGGGCCCATGAGGACGGGGAAGGGGATCATCATGGTGCTGAGGACGAGTCCGAAGAGGAACCCGTTGCCCCAGAAGCGGATTCGGGCGAAGCCGTAGGCGACGAGTGAGCTGGAGAGGGTGGTGCCGATGACGGCCAGCAGCGCGACGATGAGGGTGTTGCGGGTCCAGAGTCGGAAATTGGTGTGCTCGCTGGAGATGGCCTGGGAGTAATTGAGGGGGATTTTGCTGCCGGTAAATTCGACGTCATGGGGAATCCACCGGGGCGGGTATTCGAAGACTTGCTGGGGTGGTTTTAAACTTGTGCTGACCATCCAGAGGAAGGGGATCACGGCCAGGGCGCAGATGACGATCAGCGCCGCGTACGTCGCCCACTGGCCCATGAGACTTTCGCGGCGGTCGATCATTATTTTCCCTGGTAGTAGACCCAGCGTTTGCTCGACCAGAAGGCGATGGCTGTGAAGACCAGCACGAGCAGAAGCTGAATCCAGGCGAGGGCGCTGGCGTAGCCCATTTTCAGATAGCTGAAGGCGTTGTCGTAGAGGTAGTAGGTGTAGAAATAGCTGGCGCGGTTTGGGCCGCCCTGGGTCATCATGAAGGGGAGATCGAAGATCTGGAGGACGCCGATGATGGCCATGATGAGGTTGAAAAAAATCACCGGGGAGATCATCGGGATGGTGACGCTCCAGAGGCGGCGGGCGGCGCTGGCGCCGTCGAGTTCGGCGGCTTCGTAAAGTTCGCGGGGGACATCCTGCAGGCCGGCGAGGTAAATCACCACGGTGTTGCCGACGCTCCAGACGCTCATCAGGGCCAGGGAGGGGATGACCAGGTGGGGGTCGTCAATCCAGGCGGGCGCGCGGATGTGCAGTAATCGGCAAAGAGGGTCGAGGGCCTCGTTGATCAGCCCCAGCTTCTGGTTGAAAAGCCATTTCCACAAGATCGCGGCGGCGATGTTGGGGACCAGGGAGGGGAGAAAGACGAGGGTGCGGAAAATCGGCAGGCCGATGACGTTGCGGTTGAGGAGGATCGCGACGCCGAGGGATACGAACAAACCGGCTGGTATGGCGAGGGCGGCGTAGTAGAGCGTCACCTTCAGGGCCTGGAAAAAGACCACGTCGTGCATCAGCAGGCGGTAGTTTGCCAGGCCGATGAAGACCGGCCGCTGGATCAGGTTGTAGTCGCAAAAGCTGTAATAGAGCGAGAGGCAGGTGGGGAGCAGCAGGAAAACGCTGAAGCCGATGATCCATGGCGAAATGAACGCCAGCCCTTTGAGAAAATTCCTCGACTCGGTTCGGTTCATTATTGCTGGTGCCTTATCCGCTGGATCGCGGCAAAATCGTCGTATTCGCGCTGAAGTCTGACCTGTAAATCGCGAAGCGCCGTTTCGGGATCGATCGAGAGGGTTGAGACGCCCTGCGCGACGGCCAGCAGGTCGGCGCCGGCCTGCGGGGCGATCGGGCATTGCATGGTGAGGTGGGCGTTGGGGCTCGCCGCCAGATCCTCAAAGACCTTGATATACGGATTGGGGTGGTGGGTGAGGAAATAATCGCTCACCTTCGTCAGCGGGGAGTTCTTGCAGTGCATCATGCAGAGTTTTTCCATCACGTCCTGGCGGTTGACGTAGGCGATGAATTCGAACGCCTCTTTCGGATGCTTGGCGCCGACGGGGATCGAGAGCGTATCAAACGAGGTGTAGGTCACCATCGGCTGCCCCACGGCCGAGGGGAACGGCGCGGCGGCCCAGTCGTGGTCCATCGAGGGCCGCCAGGCGTGAATGAAATTCGCCATCCACGGGCCCTGCTGTTCCATCGCGACCGTTTGGGCGATGAATTCATTCTGGGGCGAATTGAAGGAGCCCTGGGCGGTCTGGAACTCGGTCACCGCGTCCTTGCCGTATTTGATTGAATAGCTCTGAATCCACTTGAAGGCCGCCATCACCGGCGGCGAGGTGAGCGTAAATTTCTGGGTCTTCTCGTCCCACTCGTCGCCTCCGAACCAGTAGGGCGTATTCACTACGTACCAGCCTGGCACCATGGGGAGATATCCGGCCCGATCCAGGTGCTCTCTACCGTCGTTGCCGACGCGAAAGGTGTTCAGCGCATCGGCGTAACGATCCAGCTCCTGCAAGGTTTGCGGGGGCCGCGTCGGATCGCAACCGGCGGCGCGAAGCTTGTCGGCGTTTTCGGCAAACATCTTGGTGTTATAGAACAGCGCCACGGCGGCAGGTGTGCTGATCAGGGCATAGAGATGCCCGTTGTTGTGGCACCCCTCCCAGTAGATCGGCTTGTAGTAGCCGTCGGTGATGCCGTGTGCTTTCGCCATCTCTTCCAGCGGCTGAAGTGCGCCGAGCGTGCCAAGCTGCACGATGGTGGGGTCCCAGAGGCCGGCGACGTCGGGGGAACTCCGGCGGCGGTGGCCACCAGGGTTTTCTGGTCGATGTCGCTCATCGAGAGCATCTGAACGTAGATATGTTTCTCTTTGCCGATCGTGTTGTTGAACTCGTCCACGATCTGCTGCATGGAGATTTCTTCAACGCCGGTCCACTTCTCCCAGTACTGGACGATGGTGTCGTTCTGCCGGTCCGCGGGAACCGGCGTCTTGGGTGTCGAAAGGACAATCCACAGCGCCCCCGCCGCCATGAAGAGGAAGATAACTCGCGAGATAAACCTCACTCCGCGCCCATCGTCCCGAATCGCCGCGGATTGTTCAAGACGCCGGGCGAAAGCGGCGCGGACGCCATTTCTACACATCAGATTGCGAGCGGGGAATACCGATGGCGAAACCCCCTCCCCAACCCTCCCCCGGATTACCGGGGGCGGGGGTAGAGGCGATAAATTGCAATATCAGAATTGACAAAAATCTCAGTGAAATGGCCAGGATCCCCATTGACCCAGCGGATCTCCGGCGCACCTTCTCCCTGGCCGACGACAATAAATTCAGCGCGGGCGGCGCGCAGGTTTTCCAACCAGGCGGACTCGCTGGCCGGCGCATTGGCCGCGCGGGCGGCGGCGAGATTCAGGTCGGCATCGGAAATCTGCGCGGGGAAGGCGAGATCGCTCACCGACGCGCCGGCGCGGACGGGGGCGTAAATCACGTTTCGCCGGCATTCAAAGCCATACAACGGATAAATCATGAACTGGTTGGAATAGGCGATAGTCGCCGTCGCAGGCAAATTCCTGTCGACAAAATCCCATGCCGCGGCTTGGGCGGGATAGACGGATTTCCAGATGTCCATCCTGGCGGTTTGGTATGCATGCAAATAATCGGTCCATCCATAGCCGACGATCGCCAGAACTGCTGCGATAGCGATACCGCTCAGGATCGGACGGCGCAAGCGCAGCGCGTCGGCTTCGAGCCAGTGGATGAGAAGGCCGATCAACGCGGTCACGATTGCCCACAGGGAAAATGTCGCGATCTGCCCGGCGTTGGCGGATGAGAAACTCGTGGCGATGGCCAGCAGCAGAGCGGCGCCGCCGATCGCGATGGCCCATTTCCGACCTGCAGCCATTCCGCAGAGGACGAACAAAAGTGCCAGCGAAGGCAGCACGAATCGAACCTCCGGCTGCGGCGAGAAAAATGCGAAGATGAGCAGCCCCAGGATCGGGCCCAGGACCACCAATCTCTGGAGCGGATCGCGCCGGAGATTGTTGCGGAGTCGGATTAAGCTCAGCAGCCAGGCCACCAGGAGGAAGGAAAAGAGAATCGCCGGCAGGCCGTAGTAGCCGCCGGTCAGAATGTTCCACAGGCCCGTGGCCGACCTCAATTCCGGAACTTCAACCCTTGTAATCAATCCCGGCAGACGAAATCCCACCAGATCAAACTTGACGGGGAACAGAGGATTTCCCCACTCCAGCAGATTTCGCAAATACCACGGCCCGGCCAGGAGGGCGACGGTGAGCAAGGCGCCCGCCCACTGCCGCCAGCGCCAGCCGGCACAGCGGGGCGCATCGGCGGCGAGAAGTAGAATCGGCGCGGTCATCAGTGCGGTAAATTTGGTCGCCAGCATCAGGCCGACGGCGATTCCCAGGCGAAGCGAACCAAATCTTGAGGCCATGCGATCGCGGGCAAGTGCCGCCACGGCGGCCAGGAAGAACGCTGCGACGAAGAGATCGTCCTTGGGGATGACGGCTTCGCCGATGAACGGTCGCGCCAGCACCGCGGCGAGAGCAGCCAGGGCCGCGGCGGGAAGCGATGCGCCGGCGCTGGTGGCAATCTCGATGATGGAAATCAGGATCAGGAACCACGGCCCCACCTGCACGAAGCGCGCCAGGGCGTCGTTGCCAAGCGGCGCCAGCAACCAGGCGATGAAAACAGACCCGGCCAGGGGCGAATAGGTGTTGGCAGGATTGAAAAACCAGGTTTGAAAGAGAGCGATTCGTTTCTTTTGCAGCCAGAGCACCGCGGCCGGCAGGTGATAGACCAGCGCATCGGTCGCCATGGGCGGATTGAGTCTCTCCCAGTAAATCAGCGCCGCCAGGAAGCCGACCGCGAACAAACAGGCGAACAGCGTCCACCGCCGATCCGAACGCGGGATTGGAGAAGCGGTTGCCTGTGGCGCAATGAATCCCGCGGAAATCCACAGAGCGGCGCAGATCGCTAGCGCGATCAACGTCAGGAATAGCGGCGTCAGAATTCCAAGGAGCCCGGCCAACCCGACGGCGACATATTGCACGAGATACGCGATCAGGATCGCATCAGCGATCGCCACCGGCGGACGCTTGAGCCGTTTGGCCACGCGATATCCCGCGATCAGCGGCGCCGCGACCAGGATCGCGGCCCACAGCAGGCGCCACTGGTCGATAGCCGGCTGCATCAGCGAACGCTCGCTTTCACTTGCCTGCCCCTTCGCCCAATCCGGACACAAACTCTGCCTGCAATGCAAAGAACAAAATTGCCACCGGAGCGACGGCGATCAGGGTCGCCGCCATCACGATTCCGTAGCTGAACTGATATTCCGGCAAACCCAGAAGGCTGTTGAGGCCCATCGTAAGAGTGTATTTCGCCTCGCTCTGGAGCACGACCTGCGGCCAGAGAAAACTGTTCCACTCGGCCAGGAATGCCATCAACGTATAGGCCCCGATCATCGGCCGAACCATCGGCAGGGCGATCTCCCACCAGATGCGGACTTCGCTGCAGCCGTCGATTCGGGCGCTGTGAACCAGGTCGTCGGGCACGCCGAGCATGGCCTGCCGGAAGAGAAAAATGCCGAAGACGCTGACCGCGCCGGGGACGACGATCGCCAGGTAGGAGTCGAGCCAGCCGAAGCGGTACATCAGATCGTAACTGCCGGGCAGAAAAACCTGCGGCGGGAGCAGCAGCGTCGCAAGCATGATGGCGCTGAGTAACGTTTTTCCGGCAAATTGATATTTTGCCAGGGCGAATCCGCCGAGGCTGCCGAGCGTGACAACCAGCACGGTGTGAATCGAGGCCAGGAAAATCGAATTGATTTCCCAATGCCAGAGGGGAAATTCGCCGAGCCGGCGGAAGTTATCGAGGGTGAGGTGATTGAGATGGCCCCAGGGCAGGAGGGTGCTGCCGGCGAGATCCGCCGGGGTTTTGAAGGCGGCGCATAGGACCCACAGGAATGGCAGCATTGCCGCCAGGGCCAGGAGGATGAGAACGAGATGGATCGCCGCGCGGCGGATCATGCTCGCCTCCAGGGCAAGCGCGGGTGGGCCGAAAAGTTCTGGAGGGCCTCCGCGAAGCCTGCTGTCGGAACACGCGGCCGACGGCTTGGCATTTGTTCAATCTGGATACAAGTCGGCGGTCTCTTTAAATGCAAATGCAATGCGGTGGAGGCGGGAGACAACCCATAAGGCCCCAAGGTTTTTCTCCCGCCTCCCCCGCACCCCCTCCACCCTCTTTCCGCTTCCCCTAACCGTCCAAGGCGAAAGGCAAAAGAGCGAAGCATTTGCACGGGGTTGCGCGCACGCGCGATCGCCCACAAAGCGAGTGCGACAGTACCGACAAACGCCCCGGTCTTTTGCCTTTTCTTGGCTTGGACGGTTAGGGGAAGCCGGAAAGTGGAGGAGGGGTGCGGGGAGGAGGCGAAAACTGCTTGGGGCGCCCACGCAACTAATCTCGCGGGGTTTTCGCCTCCTCCCTGCATTGCATTTGAATTTAGCCTCTTATCGCGCGCCATGGTGCACCAAGGCAAAACCATGTTACACCGTCAGAAGAACCAGGAGAAACGGTAAGGGAATGCCGGCGGATCATGCTCGCCTCGGCTTTCGCAGCAATGCGACGGGCACGCGCGCGGCGGTCGCGATCACGAGGATCAGGGCCAACACCCACCCAATCGCCGCGGCATATCCCAAATCCCCACCGCCGAATCCTGTGAGAAACAGATACATCACAACGGTCAGCCCCCGGCCACCGGGGCCGGCGCCCTGGAGCAAAACGAATGGCAATTCGAAAAGCTGAAAGCCGCCGATCACGCCGATGAGGATCAGGTACGTCATCACCGGCCGGATTCCCGGCAGCGTGACATGCAGAAGCCTGCCCCATCGGCCGGCCCCATCGATTTCGGCCGCTTCATAAAGATCGCGATCCACCGCCTGAAGCGCGGCGAGGAAATAGACCATCGCCAAGCCGGTGCCGAGCCAGAGGCTGGCAATAACGACCGTCGGCATGGCGAGGTTGGCGCTGGTCAGCCAACCGATTTCAACGCGATGGCCGACGACGACGCCGATGCATCGGTTCACCAGCCCCTCGTTGCCGAAGAGTTGATTGAAGATCACCCCCACGAAGACCTGGCCGACGACGTAGCTAGAGAAAAACGCGAAGCGAAAGAGACTGCGAAAGCGCACTTCGCGGCTGTTGAGCAGGATCGCCAGGCCAAGCGAGAGCGGGATTTCGATCGCGAGGAAGACGAGCGTATAAGCGGCAGTGTTCAGAACGGCCAGCCAGAAGAGCAGGTCGTGGGCGAGAAGGAAGCGGTAGTTGCCGGCGCCGATGAAGATCGCGTGCCCCGCGCCGAAGGTTTTGTGGAAGCTCAGGTCCAGGCTGCGGGCCAGGGGATAGAGCATGAAAACGCAGAAGATGACCACGAACGGTGAGACGAAGAGATAGGGAGCGGCCCGCGCTGGAATTTCCACCAGCGGTCGCGGCTCATTGCAGGTTCCCGAATTCGATTCGCCGCTGAATGTCTTGCTGCGCTTCGTGAAGCCAAAGGGCGCAGGCGCTCGGCAGGCCGGAATCATCGGCGTGCCCGGCCTCAAATTCGATCGCGCGGTGCATGACCTCCGCGAGCGCCAGCTCGGCGGCGAAAGTAAAGGGGGTCACGATGCGCTCGGGAACCTGCGGCGCGAGCGACACCATCAGATCGCGGCGATAGGCGGCGTCGTTCCAATACTGCGGAATCGCGGGCAGAACAAAATTTCCGGCCGCCAGGCGCGCCTGCTGCGATTCGTTTCCGAGATACAAATATTCCAGCAGCTTCCACGCGGCCTGGGGATTCGTGCAGGTCCGGCAAATGCCAACCATCGTCCCGCCCGCGGTACTCGTCGGGGAATCGTCCGGGTCAAAGCGAGGGAGGGGCATCATGGCGATTTGGGCCGAAATCTCGGGAGCGTATTGGCGGAGATCGTCGGCCTTCCAATCGGGGATCATCGCGGCGCAAACCCGGCCGGAGGCGAGATCGTCCGTCCATTGCACGCCGGGGGAAACTTCGCCACTGACGCACTTCGGGCCGGCCACCATTCGGGCGTAGGAGACGAGCGTGTCGAGCGTCCGCGCATCGTCGAAATGCAATTGATCCTGCTGGTCAATCAGATTCACATGGCGTTGAAGCAGCATTTCGAGAATCTGCTCCGCGGACGCGGTGGAGAGCGCGATGGCGCGGCGATCGGGAAACCCGCGGGCCGACCAATCGCGCTGGAAGGCGAGGCAGTCTTGCTGGAATTCGGCCCAGCTCTTCGCACCGGCGAGGTCGATGCCGGCGGAATCGAAGAGATCCTTGCGAAACGCGATGGCGACGGGATGCACATCCAGCGGCACGCCAAAAATGATCCGCTTCCCGTTTTCGAGTTTCGACCAGGGTGCAAATCGGCTGGGGACGATTCGGTGGTCCCAGCCGGATTGTTCGAGAAAATCGTTGAGGGGAAGAAGGCCCACATCGGCAGTAGGGGGGCGGAGGAATTGGCCGATGGAATTGATTTCAATCTCGCAGAGATCGGGCGTCGCCGAGCCGCTGGCGCCGGACATGAAGGCCGAGGCGAGGCGCACGTTTTCTCCCATCTGGCCCATGAGGCTCACGGAGGCGGTCAGTCCGGTATTTTGCCGAAACGCATCCAGAAGCGACGGTGGGCGGCGAAAGATTTCCACGTTTCGCTGGTCGAAGGACCAGATGACGAGGTCCGGCCGCGGCGGCTGGCGGGACGCGCCAGACGGTCATGCCGCTCAACCCCGCGGTAACCATAAGCACGAGGATTGGCCTGCCCAGTGGAAACTGGCCAAGCGAGAACCTTTCGAACCGCGATCTATTCGGGTGATCTGGCACGACCGCGCCGATTGTCGCGATGCGCACGGTGGGGGGCAAATCGGTTATGGCGAAAGCGCCGTCATGGGCGTAGACTCATCCGGCGAATGTCATCCGGCCCGCATATCCTGACGAACGTCCCACGAATTACCGCGCAACCCGAGGCGCTGCCCTATGAGCCGGTCTGTGCGATCTTCCGTAGATATCTGCGGGGGCAGAAGCTCAAATTCACGCCGGAACGGGCGATGATTCTCGACGCGGTGCTGCGAAAAACGGCACTTTTCGAGGCCGAGCAGCTTGCCGTCGATCTCCGGCAGCTTGGGCATCGGGTGAGCCGGGCTACCGTCTATCGCACCCTCTCCCATTTGCAGGACGCGGGGATTCTCAAGCAGGTGTTCTTCGATAATAAGCAATCGTATTACGATGTGATCGTCGGCCGGCAGGCGTATGACTATCTCATATGTGTGACAACGGGGAAGGTGATCGAGTTTAACAGCGATAAGCTACGAAAGCTGCGCGATGAGATTTGCCGGGAGCACGGGTTTGAGCCGATCTCGCATCAGTTTCACATCTTCGGATTAAGTCCGGAGGCCAAGGCACAGCCCGCTAAAGGGGGAAGCAAGCCGACGCACCGTTGATTGCAATTTCAGGGGGAGGGGGGGTCAGCACATGGCAATGAAGGTGGCGAGGACGAGGATCCCGATCCGGATCTTCTTATCCCAAAACCTCGATGTGGTGATTTGGCGAAACATATCCGTTGTGGGTTTCCATAGTACAACCTCCATACCAGGGTCAGGAGTTTGGTTGAATCCCGCGCCAGGGGCCCGGGGACGCGTTGGCGGCAAATTGACGCAGTTCGGAATATGAGGGGGGTTGCCGAGAGTCAACAACTAATACGTTTCGATTGTCGGATGCCGTTGACAATCAACAGGTTGCCGCATTTTTGAACAGAGTCAGTAAACAGCTCAGCTTGCCCAAAACCTCAGAACCGACCGTTGTATCGTACTGTATATCTAAGAAGCGGGCCGTATTCACAATTTCTGAATCTTGCCTATTTAGAGGGCATTGCTTGAAGCCGGCACGCGAGTCAGTGTAAGAAAAACGGGTAGAGTCAATACCCCTTTTTAAGGGTGTCGACAATTTTGATGCCCGTGAATGACTTTTAGTCATGTTTGCGTACTAGAATGGCAGAGAGGTTTTAGTTCTTTATTGCCGTGAGGAATCGTGTCATATAGACAAATATTTGATGCTCTGAGTCGTACCGTTCGTTTTTCAGAAGCCTGGCTCGTCTCGACAATGCCGCGTGGGGGGTTGCAGATCGTTCAACCCGCGCATCTGGGTGAAAACTGGGTCAAGCCCTACACCACAGATTTCCACACGGAGGACTGGGCAAGCTGGCGCGCGATCATCGAAGACCGCGCCGTCCGCGGCGAAGAGGCGTGGACCGGCGGTTTCGAGGCTTCGCGGTACTACCGCGAATTTTTGAATGGCGCTAAGCCCCGCTCGATGGTGGCCGCCCCCGTCAAATCGCCGCTGTTGCCCGGATACGACGGCGCCCTGCACATATACGGGACCGCCGAAACCGGCGCTTTCCCCGAGGCGGACGTCAAAGCCATTCTCGACGCCGCCGGGCAGATGAGCCGCGAGGCCGAAAGTGCGCGGACCCTCCGCCTTCAGAGCGGGGACTGTTCCAGCGCTCCCACCTGGATTCAGCGGACCACAAACCGGCTTTTTATCTACAATTCCAATCTCAAGCCGATCTTTGCCGAATCCATCTCTGAATTAGACGAACGCATCGTCGATCAGTTGCATCAGGACGCCCGGCACCGGCTCCAGCGGCTGGGAAACCGGCCGACCAGCTCCGATCGCGTCGGCATCCCCGATTCGCGCGGGCAGCTTTGGATATTCCGATCCGTTGTCTACCGCAGCTATCCGGCGCTGGGGGCCGGGCCGATTGTGATCTATTGCCTGTTGCCGACGTATTGCGACTGGATCTCCCTCCGGGCCGCCGACGTGGCCGCCGACACGGAGCTGAGCCGGCTTGTGCCGGCGATCCAGTTCATGAACGAGCATTTCCGGCGCGGGCCGACTTTGGGCGAAATCGCAAAATTCGTCCATCTCAGCCCCTTCCATTTCCATCGCCGGTTTACGGAATTGCTTGGAATAACCCCCAAGCATTTCCTGCTGGAGTGTCAGATCTATTATGCCAAGCGGCTGCTCCATGGCCGCACGACGGAGCTGGCGGAAATTTCCAAGGTTTGTGGTTTTGCGCACCAGAGCCACTTCACCAGCCGGTTCAAACAGTCGACCGGCCTCACCCCCACGCGATGGCGCAAGCAGGCCACGCGGGTTGAAGAACCGGCGCGCGGCCGAGTTGAGGCCAAGTGATTTCGCTTTGGTGCGGGCTGGCGGCCGTTGCGATATAAAGAATCCCGATGAGTGCCCCGTCCATGGCAAGCCGCCTGCGCGTCGGCTGCGTCAGCTATCTCAACGCAAAGCCGCTGATCCATGGCCTCGAGAACGACCGCGATGTAGATCTCAAGTTGGCCGTTCCCGCCAAACTGCTGGCGGGGCTGCAATCCAGCGAATTCGACGTTGCCCTTCTTCCGGTGATCGACTATCAGCGGCTCGCCGATGCCCGGATTGTCCCGGTGGGGGGGATCGGATGCGACGGGCCCACCCTTACGGTTCGCATATTCAGCCGCCAACCCATCGAGCAGATTCAGGAGCTGGCGTGCGACAGCGAGAGCCACACATCGGTCGCCCTGGCGCGAATCGTCTTGGCGCGGCGTTACGGAATCCGCCCGGAATTTCGCGATCTTCCCGCCGATAAAATCGGGACAGGAGCGGTTCTTTTAATCGGCGACAAAGTCGTCTGCCACGAGCCGCGGGGGATGGTACATCAGCTCGATCTCGGCGAAGCCTGGAAGCAGCTCACGGGCATGCCGTTTGTATTTGCAATTTGGATTACGCGAGCCGGGAATGTGCTCGGCGATCTTCCCGACCGCCTTCGCAAGGCGCGGGAATTGGGGATGGCCAATCTTCCGGCGATCATTCGCCGCGATGCCGTTCCGCGGGGGTGGCCGGCTGATCTGGCGATGAAATATCTCAGCGAGCACCTGAAGTTTGAGGTCGGCGAGCGCGAGCTGGAGGCCGTTCGCCTGTTCCATCGCCTGGCGCGGGAAGATGGCCTCATCGAATCGGCGCGGGAACTTGATTTGTATTGATCGCCGCTACGCCCGGCTCCACGCCTGCCACATCTGCCGATAGGCGTTTTCCATGTCGGCGGCGAAGCGCTTAGCGTCCATCAGCGGGGAATTCCGCATCCGATCGCGCAAGCCCGAGCGAATCTGAGCAAGGGCCGGCAGATCACCCGCGAGACCTTTGGCGATTTCGATATATTGCCCGGGTGAATCCGCGATCCATTCGCTGTGAGCGATATTGTTCATGATGCTCACGCCGCCCCGGCCCGTTGCCAGTTCTCCCGCCAGCGTGACCACGGGCGCGCCCATCCACAAGGCGTCGCACGACGTGGTCCCGCCAACATAGGGGAACGGATCGAGGGCAATGTCGATGCGCTCGTAGGTTTTCAAATATTCCCCAAATAGCGATCTTTGGACGAAGCTGAGCCGATCGGAACTCACGCCGCGCTGGGCGAAGAATTTGCGGCGCGATCGCGGTGGCTCCCCGCCTGGGCGTGGAGCAGCAATCGCGAACCCGGCAGCGCCGAAAGAATCGCCGCCCACGTCTCCAGCGCCGCCGGCGAAACCTTGGAAAAATTGTTCAGGCACCCAAACGTCACTTTTCCACAGCCCGCCGCCGGTAGGGGGGCAACATCGGGCGATCCCTCGGGCGCTTCGTAGCACCAGTAACAATGCGGCAGGCGAATCGATTTCTCGCTGTATCGGCCATCGTCGCTGCCGGGAGGGTCGATGAAGGGATCGGTGATGCGGTAGTCCATCGCGTCCAATCCGGAGGTGCCTGGATAAGCGAGATACGTCACCTGCACCGGCGCCGGCCGGCGGGCGAAAAGAAGCATCCGGTTGCCGCCCATGTGCAAGGAAAGGTCAACCAGGATGTCGATCCCGTCGCCGCGGATCGCGTCTGCCGCGCGTTCATCCGGCAGTCTCCTGATGTCGCGCAAACATCCGCATATCCCTGCGCACGGGCGGTGAAAGCATCAGGATTCACCACCGACGAATAACAGAAGATTTCAAACTGGCCGTGATCGTGCGCCCCCAGCAGGGGCATCATGAACCGGCCGACGGGATGGTTCCATAAATCCGGCGAGACATATCCGATGCGCAGCCGCCGATTCGGATCGGGGTCGTTCTTAAACGGGCGGATTTGCGGGAGAAAGCCCTGGGCGTGGCTCTGGGCCCAAAGTCGATGCTCGGACAGAATTTCAGCGGCCGTCGTGCCGGCCCGAAAATAGAGAGAGTAAACCAAATTACTGTGGATGACGGGATTATTCGGAGCAAGCTCAACGGCCCGGCGGAAGTTCACAAGCGCGTCATCCATTTCTCCATTTTCCGCCTGCGTGCGCGCCAGGTTGCTGTAGGTAACCTCGTAATCCGGCTTAAGCCGGATCGCCTCCCGGAATTCCCGCTGGGCCCCTTCGACGTCTCCCATGTGCGACAGGGCGTTGCCGAGCATATTCCGCGCCTCGGCACTTGGCGGCATCAATTGAATCGCCGTCCGCAGCGCCTTGGCTGCCTCTTCAAATTGCCGTACTTCAAGCAGGGCATGCCCAAGGGTGTAAAAAGCTCCCGCGAAATCTTTCTTAAGCTCGATGGCCCGGCGATAGGATTCGATCGCGAGGTCGAGCCGGCCCTGATCCACGCGCACGTTCCCGAGATTGAAATAGATCTGCGCTTCGCCGGGCTTCAACTGGAGCGCGCGCTCGTAAGAAGCGGCCGCCCCGGCGAAATCTCCCTTGGCCCGTAGCGCATTTCCGAGATTTCCATGGGCGTCGGCATCGTCCGGCTTGAGTTGAATCGAGCGCTGGATGAGCTCAATCGCTTCATCCACCCGCCCCAACCTCAGGCACAGCGCCCCCAGATATTGAAGTGCGCCGGCATGATCTGGTTCCGCAACCAAAACCTCGCGATAGGCGCGCTCCGCCTCCACAAGCCGCCCGGCGAGATGATGGTTGGCGGCAAGCCGGAACTTCTGATCAACTTCCACGTCACCCATCGCCGGCTCCGCATTTCGTCGATCGCCTCTTATTGCCCATGGGCAGTAACCTGCGTCATCTTGATCAGTTCGCCGGTCTTGATGTCGATCACCGCCTGCTGGCAATCCACCTGCGAGAGATTGGCGTTGTCGATGACCGTTACCTTTCCGATCTCCCCGCCAAGGCACGTCAGCACTTGCGCCACCGCGTCGAAATCCAACTCGCCGCAATCGACGGTTTTGTCGGTCGTTCGAATCAGGATCGGGCCGGTGGCAGTGACGCGCTGAAGTTTTGGCGACGCGCTGGGCTGCTGCCCCGCCGCCGGAGCGAATTCCGCCTGCACGATATCCGCCCGGTCCAGCCGCAGCGATTGCGATTTGGCGTTGTCCTGGTGAACGACAGTAATATCCCCCTCAATCACGGCCGAATGATTCGCGTCGTCATATATGAACCGCTTCTTCCAGTCGATAGCGGTGCTCCCCTGGCCTCCCATGACCGAGGCACTGCCCTGTGACGGCTGGGTCGTGGAAGAATTTTCGACGGCCAGAATATCCCCCGGCCCGGCCACGCTCAGCCGCCGCGTGGCGACGTCATAATCAATCGTCTGGGCCAGCAAATCGAATTGGTGCAGCAGGTTTCCCCCTGAATCCGCCAGGTACGACCGCACTTCCGAGCGTTTTTTGGCAGAGGCCTGATCGGTCTGAAGCGACAGCAGCTTGAGCTGCTTATTCCGCATGAAATCAGATCCCGCCGCCAGCGCGTCGCTGTCGGATTTTCGCTTCGCCGGCTGGGTGCTGGGGGCCACGTCCACCAGCGTGCCGACGATGCGGTCGCAGTTGGCGGAATCTTCGGTGCCGTCCGCCTCCTGCGTGATCGCGCTCACGCCGCCGAGGATTTCGACGTGATTCGCATTCCCGTCCAGCGACGCCCCATTCTGCCACGTCAGCTTCAGCGGGCGCGGCGTCTGGCTGGGATCGGTCGGCTGCTCCGCGCCGTCGAAGGTTCCCGGACCATCCACCGATGCCGTCTGGTCGTGGGGCGAAAGCTCGATCACATTGCCCGTCATTCGCGAAGTCTTGTTCCGTACCACCGCCGGCTCATCCGCCGAGCCCTGGAGCTTTACGTGCGGGTGATCGTCGATCATTTGCACGTCCAAATCATCTGCGCTGACCGATGATCCATCCTTGCCGGTCACATTAACGTCCGTCGTCGCGACTAACCGGTCGAGGGCCACTTCGCTTGAGAGATCGTCTTTGCTCGTGCTGGTTCGAGTCGTCGGCAGCAGGTCCACCCGCAGATTCTGGCAGCTCAGCGATTGATCTTCCTGCTGGGCGTGTACGTTTCCATCGCAGAGCAGCGTTTTGGCGTAGAACTTTCCATCCGGGCCCGCGTCGCGGAGAAGCTCAAGATGCTGGCCGCTGATCAGCCGGTCTTTCTGATTCGCCTCGTGGACCACGCACCGGACGTTCCCGTTGGCGGCAATCTGCGTGAGCGGGGGGGATCCGGAACCGCTCGATTGCGCCGAATCACCCCCGGCAAATTGCAGCGTCACGTTTCGCCGGGCGGTCAGGCGAAACCGCGGCTCATCGTTCACATCGACATCCCCCTCCAGATCCGCGCTGCCGATCTGCATCTGCTCGCGGCCCGTGTCGTAAAGCTGCACGGTCGCGCCCGTTGCCCACTGCGATTTGAGAATATTCTTCGGATCGCTCGGATCGGGAAATCGCGTCTGTCCGGGTCCCGTGAACGTCGCCAGGTGCGTCGTGTGCGAAAAATCGAGGTCCTCCCCCATCACCGTTGAGACAACCCCCTGCGCGTTCGTTTGCTCCATGACGACATTGCCTCGCAGCCGCGCTCCCGAATCGGCGGTGCGATATTGCAGGTCGTCGCAGCGAACCATGACCGATTGTTTCCCATCGGCCGCAAGCTGGTGGACGCTGACCGGTGAACCGGTGAGATGAATGATCGCCTTCCCATCCGGCAGCGGGGGGGCCGTCGCCAGGTCGGTCGGCACCATCCGCATTCGGCCCGTCCAGTAGACGTGAATGATCTCCGGCGCGGGCCGGCTCGTGGGCGACGACGGGGCGGCGATCGAATGAGTTGCAGGCTGCGTCGCCAGCGGCGTTGGAGCAGATTCAGCGACCGTCGGCGCACTCCCCTGCCCCCGGCCCACAAAATCCACGTCCATCCGATCGGCCTTAATGTTGTCCTGGCTCTCCACCACCCGAACATTGTCGAAGAACGACGCGGTATATCGCGCCGGCGCCTCCGGCGGCGAGGCCGACGTCGTCGGCAGGGGGGTCGTCACTGCCGCCTGCGGGGCCGGCCCCGCAGGCGGCTCCTCGCTCGGCGCCGGACCGGCAGAGCGATCCCCCGTAATTCCCCCCACGTTCGTAATCGCCAGGTCCGTCCCCCGGGCGACCTCCAGCGATTTCAGCCGCCGGTCCACGTCGTTCCAGTACATCACCAGCCCCGAACCGCTGAACGAATAATCCCGCGACCGCACCGTCACCGGCACATCGTCCCCGTGAATCACCTTCCCATTGGCGTCCGTGTATTCCTGCGTGAAGAGGCGGTACGTGTCGTTGTCAAACTCCGCGTTGGTCATGGTCATCGTCATGTCCGGATCGCCGGAATTCACCTGGTCCGCCGACGCGAAAAGCTTCACCTTTACGTTCCGCAGATTTCCGTTGCGGGGGGGATCGGTGGGCGAATTCGGCGCGATATTTTTGTCCGCCCCCGGCGCAAAGCGAATCACCCCGTCGCTTCCCTCGATCTGCAGCACCTGGTGGTTGCTCAGAAAAAATTGGATCAGCGGCGACGTCACCTTCACCGTCCCGTCCGGCTGCGGATCGTAGTAAGCCGACTTGAACTGGTAATAAAGCTGCCCCTCCCGGTCATACTGTTTCACCCACGCCCCGCTCCCCGCTCTGAGTAGCCCCGTGCCCTGAGAATTTGAATCGGGAAACTGATCGACCGTCGTCTCGTTAACGCCCGATGCCCGATACGTCGGCTGGAAATGAAAATAGACGGCAAACCCCAGCCCCAGCACGACGATGGTGGCAACGATCGGAAGAAGGCGCTTCATTCGCCCACATCCAGCATGCGCAGCACCACAAGGTCCTGAACGTCGATCAGGCCGACCGGACGGTCCTGGTCGTCAACCACCGGCAACTCGTCGATGCGGAATGGCCGCATCAGCGCCATCGCCTCGCTCGCCAGGGCATTTTCGGAAATCCGCTTGGGAGATCGCGTCATGACATCCGCCATCGTTTTGCTCAGCGCCGAGCCATCGTTGCCGGTAATCAGCCGGCGCAAATCTCCATCGGAAAAAATCCCCGAGAGTTTTCCTGATGCATCGACCAAAACCACCGCCCCGCTGCGCCGCTTGATGGTGCTCACCTCGCGCAGCACCTGCGCGACCGTAAGCTGATCATGGGCCAGGGCCAGATTTTCCCCTTTGCGAAACGTCATCGCTTCCCCCACGCGAATTAATTTCCGGCCAAGGTTGCCGCCGGGGTGAAACAGAGCGAAGTCGTCGGAGGTGAAATTGCGCAGTTTCATCACCGTCAGCGCCAAGGCATCCCCCAGTGCCATCATGGCGGTGGTCGAAGCGCTGGGCGCCAGACCCAGCGGGCAGGCTTCCTCGATTTTCCCCATCGCCAGCACGATATCGGCCGATTTTCCCAGCCCGCTGGTGGTTGTCGCGGTGATCGCGATCACCGGATGCCCCAGCTTTTTCACCAGGCTCAGAAGCCGCAGGATTTCATCGCTTTCCCCGCTGGCGGAGAGGATCAGGACGATGTCCCCCTCGCGGATAGACCCAAGGTCTCCATGCACCGCGTCCGCCGCGGAAAGGAAATGGCTCGGCGTGCCCGTGCTGGCAAGCGTGGCGGAGAGTTTGCGGGCCACATGCCCCGCCTTTCCCACCCCGCTGGTCAGCACCGACCCCTTGCACTGGAGCACCAATTCCGCCGCGCGCTCAAACGAGGCGTCAACCGCCAAAGCCACGCTCCGCACGGCGGCGGCCTCGGCTTCCAAAACCTGACGCGCAAATTGAATCGGATTCTCGCGGGTCAACGCATTGGATTATCGGCTCACGCACACTAAAATCAAACCATCGCTATCAAGGACGAAGCGTGGAATATCGCGTAGAACTCGACGTCTATAACGGCCCCCTCGACCTGCTCCTCTACCTCATCAAGCGCGACGAGCTTGATATTTACGACATCCCCATCACCCGCATTCTCGACAGCTACATGGATTACGTCGGGATGCTCAAGGGCCTGCGCAGCGAAAACGGGCTCGACATCAACGTCGCCGGCGATTTCCTGGTGATGGCCGCCACGCTCATGGAAATCAAAAGCGCCATGCTTCTCCCCAAGCCGCCGCCCACCGAAGGGGCGACCGATGCGGCGGCGGATCTCGTCGATCCGCGCTACGAACTGGTCCAGCAGCTTCTCGAATATAAAAAGATCAAAGATTCCGCCGCCCTTCTCGAGCAGCGCCAGAAGGAGCACGAGCAGCGATTCCCGCGCGTGCCCGCCTCCGCTTCGGGCTCTCCCGATGAGCCGCCCCCGCTCGATCTCGATGAGGTGCAGATATGGGACCTGCTCACCGCCTTCAGCCGGCTGATGAAGGAAGTCGGCGTTCGCGGCCCGCGCATCCATGAAGTCATCGACGACGACACCCCCATCGACCTCCACGCCGCCGACATTGACGATCGCGTCAACCGCGAGGGCCGGCTCTCGCTTCGCGCCCTGCTCGTCGGACGCAAGAGCCGCGGGGAGATGATCGGCATCTTCCTCGCGTTATTGGAACTGATCCGCCAGAAGAAAATCCTCGTTTCCCAGACGGATGACGCCATCGACATGGAAATCACCCCCGCCCCCGAGGAGCACCGCCGCACCTACGTCGAGGCCCAGCAGTAGCTTTTCCGATAGATGCTATAATGTAAGGAGTGCCGCCGGTGTCCTCACCGGCGGATTTTCTGGTCCCCATTCCGCCGGTGAGGACACCGGCGGCACAATCACTCATTCGCGTCCTATACTCATAGCTCCATGATCCGACCCGCGACCATCCACGACATCCCCCGAATCCAGGAGATCATCAACAGCCATGCCGAGCTGGGGAAGATGCTCTTCAAGAGTCTTGCCCAGCTTTACGAATCGCTGCGCGATTTCGCCGTCTATGAGATTGAGGCCGAGAACAGCGATTTTCGCGTCACCCCCGGCCAGGTGGTTGGCTGCACCGCCCTCTCCGTCCTCTGGGCCGACCTCGCCGAGGTGCGGTCGCTGGCCGTCGATGAGGAATTTCGCGGCCGCGGCATCGGCCGCCGGCTCGTCGAATGGTGCGCCGAAGAAGCCGCCCGGCTACAGGTCCGCCGGTTGATGACCCTCACCTACGAAAAAGAATTCTTCGAAAAGCTCGGCTTCGAGGTCGTCCCCAAGGAAAGCCTTCCCCTGAAAGTCTGGAGCGACTGCGTCCGCTGCCCGAAGAACGCCAACTGCGATGAGATCGCCATGGTCCGGACGCTGCGGGACGTTCCGATGATCGTCATGCACCAGGCCCCGCCGACGCCGCGCGGGGTGAGCATTCCGGTGCTTCAGGATTCGGTGGAAGACTGAAAAAGACAGCTTCACCACGGAGAGCGAAGAGGCGCATTTCTGCATTTCTTTGCGCTCTTGGCGTCTTGGCGGTTAAAAAATTCTTATAACCGCCCGCTTCGCTCAAGACGCCAAGAGCGCCAAGGTTAAAGATTCAAAATCGATCTTTCTCCGCGGTGAGCCGCTTTGAATTTCTCCGCATCCATCCTATGATTGTCATCATGACTCACGACAACCTCTCCCAATCGATCGAAATCCTCTCATCCCGAATGCTGGCCATTCGGGACTCTCTTTGACTTGCCCGCAAAACTCGCTCGCAGAAAAGAATTAGAAACCAAGATGGGCGAAGAAGGATTCTGGAACCACCAGGATTCCGCCAAAGGCGTTGTCGCCGAGGTGAAGGCGCTCAAGGCCCTCATCGACCCGCTCGAGGCGATGCTGCGCGGCATCGACGACGTGAAGGCGATGTATGAGCTTGCCGAGGAGGCCGGCGATGCCGAGTCGATGGACGAGGCCGACCGCATGCTCACCGACCTGGAGAGCAAGGCCGAGAAGGTTGAGCTTCAGTCCCTCCTCGACGGCAAGAACGATTCCCGAAACTGTTTCGTGCAGATTCACGCCGGCGCCGGGGGCACCGAGGCCCAGGACTGGGCCGAAATGCTCCTGCGGATGTATCTCTACTTTTTCGAACACCGCGGCTGGGACGTCTCCGAGGTCGACCGCACCTGGGGCGAGCAGGCCGGCATCAAAAACGTCACCCTCCTTGTGAAAGGCGAATACGCCTACGGCTACATGCGCGCCGAGTCGGGCGTCCATCGCCTCGTTAGGCCCAGCCCCTTCAACGCCCAGAACAAGCGACAAACCAGCTTTGCTTCGGTGGATGTCGTTCCCGATTTCGAGGAAGACGATTCAGATATCGAAATCCCCGAGGGGGATATGGAGATCATCGCCTTCGTCCGCGCCTCCGGCCCCGGCGGCCAAAACGTCAACAAGGTCGCCTCGGCCGTACGAATCACGCACAAGCCCACAGGAATCCAGGTGACCTGCTCGGTCGAGCGCAGCCAGCAGCAAAACAAACGCCTCGCGATCGCACTCCTCAAGGGCCGCCTCGAGCAGATCGAGCAGGCCAAGCGCGACGACGAGCTCAAGGCCCTCTACGGCGAAAAAGGCTCCATCGCCTGGGGAAACCAGATTCGCAGCTACGTTCTGGACGACCGCCGGGTGAAAGATCACCGCACCAACGTCGAGACGACCAACGTCGAAAGCGTCCTCGACCGCGGCGAACTCGATCGATTCATCGATGCGGAGCTGCGCCGAAAAAAGAAAAAATCAGCCGAAAAGAAATAAGCGAAAAAGATGCTCAAATTTTTCAGGAGGAGTTGAACAATTCCGGATGACTTTGCCGCTTCCACCGGAGCTTTCGCCCAATGACTCGCTTTCCCACTTCGCCCGCGCCTTCCAAACGGACATTCTTCCTCGCGGCCGCCCTGGGGATCATCACCCTGACCGTTTTCAGCCCGCTATTTCACGCCCAGTTTCTCAATTGGGATGACCCGCAGAACCTGTTCCAGAATCCTTTGATCTTGCAGCGAGACCCGCCGGCGCTGGCCTATTTCTGGAACCATCCCAGCGGGGATCTTTATGTCCCGGTAACGGAAACGGCTTGGTGGACAATCTCCGGATCGGCGCAAACCGGGGGCGATCCGCCGCTGAATCCACACGTTTTTCACGCCGCCAACGTCTTTTGTCACGCGGCATCCGTGCTGGTGGTGTTTGCCATCGTCCGGATGCTGGTCGGGAATGAATGGGCGGCAGCAGTGGGGGCACTTCTTTTTGCGGTGCATCCGCTCCAGGCGGAATCGGTCGGTTGGGCATCGGGGCTCAAAGATCTCCTTGCCGGTCTTTTTGGATTTCTGTCGCTATGGCTCTATCTGCTGAATCTTCGTGCGGGCAAACAGTGGCGATCGCTTCGATGGCTTGCCGCGACTCTGCTGCTGGCGCTGGCGCTCCTCTCGAAGGCAAGCGCGGTGACGATTCCGGTGATCGCCGCGATCATCACTATATTGGTGCTGCGGCGTCGGGTGGCCGCGGCAGTGCTGGAGCTTTCGCCCTGGTTTTTTATGGCGGGTGCCGCCGCGCTTCTGGCCCATTTCGTCCAGCCCGCGGCCGGCATGGCCAAGGCGGTTCCCCTGTGGGCGCGGCCGTTCATCGCCGCCGATTCGCTGGCGTTCTATGTCGCGAAACTGTTTTTCCCAGCCCACCTCGTGATGGACTACGCGCGCTCTCCCGACCGGCTGCTGCACCAGTATCCCTATCTCGCCTACTGGACGTGGACGCTTCCCGCGGCGGTGGCGATTTGCATCTGGCTTGCCCGTCGCCGGTTTCCACATGTTGCCGCGGGGGCGCTGGTCTTTCTCGCGGGTCTCTTTCCGATGCTTGGCCTGGTGGCGTTTGAGTTTCAGGTCTATTCCACCGTCGCCGACCATTACGTCTACATCGCAATGCTGGGGACGGCGCTGGCGGCGGCAGCTTTGGTTAGCAGGCTTGATCGCCCAATCTTCAGCGTCGTCACGCCAGTGCTCGCGGGTCTTACTCTTGCCGTATTGTGCTACTTCCAATCCCGAATCTGGCTCACCGACCAGGCCCTATTCGATCGGCTGCTCGAAGCCGACCCTCACAACTGGCTGGCGTTAAATCACCGATGGTATCGCTCGATGCTCCGCGGCGACCTTTCACAGGCGCGGATCGATGCCCTCGCGTTCATCAAGCTCTGCCCGGAAAATTACAACGGCTATCTCGATCTGGCCAAGGTGCTCCACTCCCAGGGCCGGCTCGACGAGGCTATTCCCTATTACCGCCGGACCATGGAAATAAATCCCCACATCGAAGTGGCATACACGGGGCTCGCTTCTCTTTACGCCCAGGACGCCGCTTCGACCTGGCGATTCCGCTCTATCGGCAAGCCCTGGAGCTGAACCCGCAAGATCAAACCGCCCTGGAAGGTTTGACCCGCGCCACCCATGACGCGGCCACGCAGACCACTTCTATCACAAAAAGTCAAAACGGCGATTAACTAGTCTGGCGAGAATGCCCTGAGTAGGAACGCCAATTTCTTTTCCCCCTCTCCCGGTACCCCGGGAGAGGGTTGGGGTGAGGGCCTTGAACGAATGAGGCAGAAAAACGGCCCTCACCCGCGCTGCGCTTGCCCTCTCCCGGAATACCGGGAGAGGGGAAATACATCCGCAATCATTTTGCGTTCCTACTTAGGCAACTGATTATCAACGAGGAATTTTTATATCTCCCCATCGCGGCGATTGCTCACAAATTTATTTCGCCAGCTTCGCCACCACTCGCCAGATCAAATGCGGCGAAAGCCTCCGCGGCTGCGACTTATTGAATTCATCCACCAGCTTCTCAAACTCCTCCGTATATGGCAGCCGATCCCGCCGCCCCATCTGTTTCCCCAGAAGCTCCCGAATTTTCTCTTCCCCCTCTTTTCCCACCTCCGGTGAAGGGCTTCGCGCCTCCCCCAATTTCGGCAGCTTGCCCCCTTTCCGCAGGTTCAGCAGATGCCGCCAGACTTCCCGCCGGGTAGGCTTCGGCTCCGAATGCCGCGCGGCATACGCCTCAAACAATCGCTCGAATTCCGGCGTATATGGCAAGTCATCCGCCGTCCGCCCGATCTGCTCGTAGAGCTGCATAAGAATTTCCCGCTTCGCCGGCACCGCCGCCTCAACCCCGGCGAACAGCGCCGTCGGCGCCGCCCCGTTTTCCACGGATGCGGCGCCCGCCGACGCCGTCGTCCGGTCCAGCAGCAGCAGAATGTTCCCGAACGGATCCTTCACCGCCGCCCGATACCCGCGCGTCGCCTGCCTCGGCGGCTGCACAAACTTCAGCTTCAACTCCTCCCGCCGCCCGTACAACTCCCGCACATCATCCACAAGATAGTAAATCTCTTCCGCCGGCTGATCCGCATCGCTGCGCAGCACCAGTTCCGTCGCCCCATCTCCCATCACAAATCCCGCGCTTTGCTTATCTTCCCGCAGCAGCTTCATCCCCAGAACGTCGCGGTAATAGTGCACCGCCCCCGCCAATGCAGGCACGCGCAGGATGATGCGATCGATTTTGCGAAGCATTTGGGAAAAACCAGAAACCCGAAACCAGAATGACGAAACCCGAATCGCAAGTTATTCGGTCATTCTGGTTTCGGACATTGATTCGGTATTCGGGTTTCTGATTTCTGGTTTCTCGTCCTCGTCCTCTTCCTCGGCCTGCTTCTGCTCGCTCTTGCTTGGCACGTGGAACCCCCCGCGCACCACAAAAATCACTCCCACCAGGTTCCAGAAAATCTGCACCAGTCGAATCGACATCGTCAGCGCAAACGCCTGCCCCACGGTCGCCCCCTGCGGCTCCAGCAGCTTGATCGCGAAATATTCCATCACCCCAGCCCCCTGCGGGCTGATCGGGATCGCCCCGGCCAGCACAATCACCGGCACCGCCGTCCAGTAGTAGAACGAAGCGATGTGCAATCCGAACGCGATCCCGCAGAACTGTGCCGCCGTGATCACCACCATATGAACCGGGAAACTCACCAGCAGTGCCCCCAGTGCCAGAAACGGCCGCTGCCCGTAAATGTGCATCGTTTCGATCGCGTTGCTCACCTGCTTCTGCCAGGGAAGCCGCTTGATCAGAAATTCCAGGCCGATCAGCCGCCGCAGCATCGGCACATAAAAGACCACCATCGACACGACGATCAACGCGATAATCCCCGCCGATGCGATCGCCACCTGCCGGCAGCGCGGGATATGGCTCTGCAGCGCCGCCATCGTCCCACCCAGAATAATCAGCGCCACCAGCCCGATCGCCCGGTCCACCACCACCGACATCACCGCCCGCGTGCGGTGGTGCGTCTGCCGGGCCACATAATACGCCTTCAAAAAATCTCCCCCCGTCGATCCCGCCGGCACGATGGTGTTGTAAAACATCGCCACCATGTTCAGCACAAACGTGCGCCAATCGTCAACCGGATATCCAGCGCCTTCAGCAGCTCGTGCCAGCGAAGGCTCGTGATGATCACCGTCAGCGGAAAAATCGCCAGCGCCGCCAGGATGTAATTGACATCCGCCTCCTTCACCATCCGCAACACACCCACCTGCACGCGCGGGTGCGGCACCGTGTTCTCATAGTTCGGATAATCCGAAGCCGGCTCCCACATCGCCGCCGGCCCATCCGGCTTGGGCGCCAGCAGCAGCCGCCGAACCGTCTTCAGGTCCGGCGAAAGATCCACCCCCACGACATAGCTCACCTGCCCATTTCCGAAGATTCGATAGTTCGCCCGGTCCGGCTCATTGACGACATCACCCCGCGAAATCGTGATCTGTTTCCCCGTCCGCGGATCGATCACGTCGAAATAGTTCGATGCGTCGGTGGCATACTCGTTGGCCACCCGAACGTCTTTCGTCGGCATCGTGTTGCCCGGCAAAATCGCCCAGACGTGGTCGTGCCACGACATCTTGCTGATGACCCACCATATTCCGATAACGGCGATTCCCCACCGCACCAGGAACTTTCCGAGTTTCAGGACCGTCTTCTTGCTTATCACCCTGGGCGATCTCCTGGCAGTGTCCGGAACATTGGATTCAAGCAATATAGCCATTGAATTCTTAGTATCGGCAGGAAATTGGCAACTCCCCTAAACCTCCTGTATTGTTTTGCCGCCATGTTTCGACGCAAAATCCTCTTTGTTGCCCTGCTTTTGTATGCCGCCGTGATGGGGTGCGTCATGTCGGCGCAGGAATCGTCCTCCACCGGCCCCACCACGGGGTCCGATGACCTCGCCTCCGGGGCCCAAACCGAAGTCGCCAACCTCGTTCACATCCCCGGTCAGCATCCATTCTGCGGCGTCGCCATCCGCCTCCAGCGCGTCGATTGGGTCGAGGAATATAAGAAATCGATCGACCAGATCGCCGCCGACGGCGCCGACACCGTCTCCCTCGTCGTCGACGCCCGCCAGGAGAATGCCGAGAGCACCTGCATGTACGTCGACATGCGAAAGACCATGACCGTCCCCCAGCTCACCGACATCATCGCCCACGCCAAAAGCAGGGGCCTCCGCGTCATCCTCATGCCCATGGTCCTGCTCGATAACCCCCAGAGCGGCGACGAATGGCGCGGCACCCTCAAGCCCCCCGACTGGCACGACTGGTTCGAAAACTACCGCGAAATGATCGAGCACTACGCACGCATCGCCCAAAGCACCGGCGTCGATGTCCTCGTCGTAGGCTCCGAACTCGTCAGCTCCGAAAAAAATGCCCCCGATGAATGGGTCGCCACCATCCGCGACGTCCGATCCATGTACAGCGGCCAGCTCACCTACTCTTCCAACTGGGACCGCTACGAGCAGGTCCCCTTCTGGAAATACCTCGACTTCGTCGGCATGAACAGCTACTGGACCCTCGGCTCAAATCACAACGTCAGCGTCGATGAGATCAACGACGTATGGAAGCACATTCAGGACAAAATGTTCCCCTTCCTGCAAAAGGTCCACAAGCCCGTCATCCTCCTCGAAGCCGGCTGGTGCAGCCTCCAGAACGCCGCCAAGGATCCCTGGGACTACACCCAGGACCAGCTCCCCGCCGACAACGATTTGCAAAAAAAGCTATACGAAGGCTTCTTCGAAAGCTGGTGGAACAAGCCCCAGTTGGCCGGATTCGTCCTCTGGGAAATGCACCCCGGCGACGACGGGGACGGCAAGGGATATACCCCACAGGGCAAGCCCGCCGAACAGGTCATGCGCGACTGGTTTGCCAAACCGCGCTGGAAGATTGGGCAATATCCGTGAGGCGGGAAGTCATTCGCCTCAGATAAATGGCGGCAAATCTTCCGGCACCCCAAAATCCCAAAAGACTGAAGCATTTTTTTTGTTCCAATGTCCTGAATCAACGCTTAATATTTCCGGACGCCCCGGGTGCTCGGCCTTTGTTTGCCGCCTCGGACTTAACCAACCAACGCTTTTGCTGCACGGCCTGTCGATGGACTTGGTCAAAGAGCATTCTGGTTATCTGTTCGCGATACAATATTCGTATGACTTCGCCGCACTTTTGACCTTTGTCGGCTGGCGATCGGACGATAAGGGGAGGTTTTCGGTATGCGGAATTTAGTCAACTTCGAGTCGAGTTCGAAAAATCAGGAACTCGATCCATCCGACCTCCATTGTCCGGGGAGAACTCTTCCTTGATGAGGGCGCCACCGTCGGTCCCTATTGCATGATCGAAGGATCGGTCAGGATCGGCGCCGGCACAAAAATCCTCGCCCATTCAAACATCAGTGGCAACACCGTCATCGGAGCACGCTGCACGATCGGCCCAAATAGCGTCATCGGCGGCCCGCCCCAGCACCGCGGATATGACGGCCGCGAAACCTTCGTCGTCATCGACGACGACGTTGTCATCCGCGAATTCGCCACCGTCAACCGCGCCATGACGATGGGAATGGAACACGCGACCCGCATCGGCCGCGGCGCAATGCTGATGATCGGCTCCCACGTAGGCCACGACGGCCAGGTCGGTCAATACGCCACCCTCGCCAACGCCGTTCAGTTGGGAGGCCACGTCACCGTCGGCGATCGCGCCTTCGTCGGCGGTGGAACCGTAGTCCACCAGTTCGTCCGCGTCGGACGCCTCGCCATCATCGCCGGTGGCGAAGCAATGGCCAAAGACGTCTTGCCCTACGGCGCCGTCTTTCGCGACCGCCACAAAGGCTACAACGCCATCGGCTGCCGCAGGGCCGGCCTTGACCCCGCCCACATCCGCGCCCTTCGCGCCCTCTTCCGCCGCATTCACGCCGCCCCCAGCGCCGTCCAGGCCGCGCGACAGCTTCGCGCCCAGTGCTGGGACGACTCCGCCCCCGCCGTTCGCGAAGTCCTCGAATTCATCGAATCCACCGTTCGCGGTATCCAGCCCAGCGCCAAAGCCGCCGAGCAAGACGCCTCCCCCACTGAAATGCCCGCGAACAACCACATGTCCCGAATGAACGGCGGCGACAAATGGGCCAACGAAAGAGCGATGGGTTAGGCGCAGACCAAAGGGAAAAGTTAGCAGATACGGGTAATTACGCCGGGGGTACTTATAAATGGCAGACCACGATTCAAAGGCATCCTCTCTCCCCGTGTAGCCGCCCCCGCTTGCGGGGCGCGTCTTTCGATGTCCACGAATCGTGGCCTCCTATTTAGCATTCCCCATTCAATTCGGTATTTGGCAATCGGCAATTATTCATCCCCCTTCCCAAAAATCCCGATCCATATATACTGATGTCTGAAATGCACCCCACCCCTGAAAGCCAGGCCGAAATAAACCGCTAGGCGCACGCGCCGATCCCGGTCGATCCCGACCCCCCGGCAAGCGTGCCCGTCTTTCCCGTTTGACTCCCGTACATTACCGAATAATTTAGCCCCAAATACCCGAGGAGAATCCTCATGCAAGCCATCCAGACGCGCTATCGCACCCACACCTGCGGCCAGCTCCGCAACGCCGACGTCGGTAAATCCGTCAAGCTCGCCGGCTGGGTCCATTCCTATCGCGACCACGGCGGTCTCGTCTTCATCGACCTCCGCGACCGCGACGGCCTCACCCAGCTCGTCTTCGACGCCGACGCCTGCGGCAAAACCTTTCACGAAGAATCCCGCAAGCTCCGCTCCGAATGGGTCATCAGCGTCGCCGGCCAGGTCACCGCCCGCGGCCCCGATCTCGTCAACACAAAAATCCCCACCGGCGAAATCGAAGTCCGCGTGAAGGACCTGGAAATCCTCAGCGCCTCCCCCACGCCCCCGTTCACGCCGGACGAGCACGAAACCATCTCCGAGGAAAAACGCCTCGCCTATCGCTATCTCGACCTTCGCCGGACCGAGATGCAACTCAACCTCTCCACCCGCTACCGCGTGACCAAAATCATGCGCGACTTTCTCGGCGACCTCGGCTTCTGGGAAATCGAAACCCCTTTCCTCACCAGGTCCACCCCCGAAGGCGCCCGCGATTTCATCGTCCCCTCGCGCCTCGTCCCCGGCAGCTTTTACGCCCTGCCCCAGTCCCCGCAGCTTTTCAAGCAGCTTCTCATGGTCAGCGGCTGCGACAAATACATGCAGATCGTCCGCTGCTTCCGCGACGAAGACCCCCGCGCCGACCGCCAGGCCGAGTTCACCCAGCTCGACGTGGAAATGTCCTTCATCGACACCGAAAACATCATCGAGGTCATCGAGGGCCTGCTCCGCAAAATCTGGAAGGAAATCCTCGGCAAGGAGATCCCCAGCCCCATTCAGCGCATGTGCTACGACGAAGCCATGGGCCGCTTCGGCTCCGACCGCCCCGACCTCCGCTTCGGCCTCGAGCTTCACGACATCACCGACCTCGCCCACCAGACCGATTTCGGCGTCTTCAAAAACGCCCCGATGGTCAAGGCCATCGCCGTCCCCGGCGGCGGGAAGCTCAGCCGCAAGGACACCGACGCCCTCGCCGAATGGGCCAAGGGTTTCGGCGCCAAGGGCCTCGCCGTCACCAAGGTCACCGCGACCGGCCTCGACACCGGCGTCGCCAAATTCCTCGCCCCCATCGCCGCCAAAGCTCATCGAGCGCACCGGTGCAAAAGACGGCGATCTCCTCTGCTTCGCCGCCGACAAACCCAAAATCGTCCACAAGGTCCTCGGCGAATTGCGCCTGAAATTGGCCCGCGATCTGAAGATCGCCCCCTCAACGGAATTTGCCTGGGTCTGGATCGTCAAATTCCCCGCCTTCGAATTCGACGAAACCGAAAAACGCTTCACCAGCACCCATCACCCCTTCACTTCGCCGCTGGATGAAGATCTCTCCAAGCTCGATTCCCGCGACCCCCAGGTCATCGAATCGATCCTGAGCAAGGCCTACGACATCGTCGTCAACGGCACCGAAGTCGGCGGCGGCTCCATCCGTATCCACCGCATCGACATCCAGCAGAAAGTCTTCTCCCTCCTGGGCATCGACGAAGCCGCCCAGAAAGCCAAGTTCGGCTTCCTCCTGGATGCCCTCCAATACGGCGCTCCGCCCCACGGCGGCATCGCCATCGGCCTCGACCGCCTCATCATGATCCTCCGCGGCATCGCCAACATCCGCGACGTCATCGCCTTCCCCAAAACCCAAAGCGGCGCCGACCTCATGTGCGGCGCACCGGCGCCGATCGACGATAAACAGATTCGCGAGGCGAATATCCGCGTCGCTTTGCCGCAGAAGGCTCAATAAAAGCAAAAACCGCGAAGGGCGCAAAGAGCGCAAAGAATAGGTCTGCGATGAACGCTGATGCAAAGTCTCGAGAAGAATTGGAGGAACTGTCGCGACAGGTTTTGGACAGCTGCGTCAAGGTGCACCGCGCCTGGGCCTGGCTTCCTCGAGTCAACGTACCAACTCTGCCTCGCTCACGAGTTGCGGTCGCGTGGCCTACAGGTGCGAACTGAAATTGCGCTGCCCGTCTCTTACGCCGGCATTCAGATCGAAACCGGCTACCGCATCGACATGCTCGTCGAAGATTCGATTATCGTCGAAAACAAATCCGTTCAGACCGTCCATCCGATCCTCGAAGCGCAACTGATTACTTATCTCAAGTTATCCAACCGCAAGATCGGGTTCCTCATCAATTGGAACGTCCAGCTCATCAAAGACGGCATCAAACGAATGGTCAACGGACTATAGATAGGACGGACTCCCGGCACCCCGACTCCGCACTTCCCTTCGCGGTTAAAATGTTTTGTATTCGTGCGCCGCTGGCAACTCCGGCAGCTAAAAAACTCTAACCGCAAAGGGCGCAAAGAGCGCAAAGAAAGGCTCCTGAAGTTAACGGTGCCCTGGCTACTGGCTCCGCATTTCCCTTCGCGCTCTTTGCGCCCTTTGCGGTTAAAATTTTTTCGTTTTGCTTGGTTCGCGTCCGTTGGGGTTATGAGAGCTATTTACCGCAAAGGACGCAAGGAGCACAAAAGTGAAATGAAATATCCGTCTTCTTGTTTGCGATTCATTCGGGACCGGATCCCTATTTAACACAAGCCCAACAATACCAAACCCGCCATGCGCGCATAGAAAACCCCGTTTTTGCCAATTTCTTCGCGGTATTTACCCATCCGCGCCGATCAACCCCGTAGCGGGCCCCTCGCCCACGCGTATGATCTGCTCCCCAGAACCACACGTGAGTTAACGAAATGATCCGTACCAAAATTGTCGCCACTATGGGTCCCGCCTGCGGCGATGTCGAAACCCTCTATTCCCTTTTCCAGGCCGGCGTCGATGTCTGCCGACTCAATTTCTCCCACGGCGATCTCGATGCCCACCTCCAGATGCTCCGCAACATCCGCGAAGCCGCCGTGCGCTGGAGCCAGCCCATCGCAGTCCTCGGCGACCTCTGCGGCCCCAAAATCCGTCTCGGTCAGATCGCCCCCCACGACGGCTGCGACGGAATGCCCATCGCCGTCGGCGACGAGCTCGTCATCCAGCGCGCACCCATCCTCGGCAAAAACCGCCGCGTCAGCAGCATCTACGCCAACCTCATCGACGACGTCCAGGTCGGCCACCGCCTCCTCGTCGAAGACGGCCTGCTCCGATTTATTTGCACTGAGAAAAATTTCGGCGAGCTGCGCTGCAACTGCACCATCGGCGGCATCCTCAAAACCTCCAAGGGCATCAACCTTCCCGACAGCCGCGTCAACGTCCCCGCCGTCACCGATCGCGATTGGGAATGCGTCGACTGGGCCATCGAAAACGATCTCGATTACCTCGCCCTCTCTTTCGTACGCTACGCCCAGGACATCCTTCTTCTCCGCGAGCATCTCCAGAACAAAGCCGCCGACATTCACCTCATCGCCAAGATCGAAAAAGCCGAGGCGCTCGATCAGATCGACGACATTCTCGACGCCTCCGACGGCCTCATGATCGCCCGCGGCGACCTCGGCGTCGAAATGGACGTCGCCCAGGTCCCCATCATCCAGAAAGAGCTTGTCCGCCGCTGTCAGACGTCCGGAAAACCCGTCATCGTCGCCACTCAAATGCTCCAGTCCATGATCGAGCAGGCAAGCCCCACCCGCGCCGAGGTCAGCGACGTCGCCAACGCCATCTTCGACGGCACCGACGCCGTCATGCTCAGCGGCGAAACCTCCGTCGGAAAATTCCCCCTCGGCTCCGTACACACCATGTCCCACGTCGCCAAGGTCACCGAGGAATATCTCATCAGCTCCGGCACCCGCCCCTCCCCAGGGGCAAACCCGTCTCCTCCACCCTGCGATTCTCCTCCGCCATCGCCCACGGCGTCCGCGACATGGTCGCCGACCTCAAGGTCAAGCTCGTCGTCATCTGGAGCCAGACCGGCGCCACCGCTCGCATCTTCTCCAAGAGCCGCTTCCCCGTCCCCCTCGTCGCTCTCTCCAGCGATCACCGCGTGCTGCGAAAAATGTCCCTCCACTTCGGCGTCATCCCCCACGAAATGTCCCCCCCGCAAACCATGCTCGATCTCGTCGACGCCATCGATTCCCTCGCCCGCGACCGAAAATTCGCCGCCCTCGGCGACCGCATCATCATCGTCGCCGGCGCCGCACTCGGCACCCCCGGAACCCTCAACGGAATCATCCTCCACACCCTCGGCGAACGCTGGACCGGCGAAGTCGAATCCCCGCCGCTCGCACAGGCCATCGCGCAGCAACCATGAAGCTTCTTTCCCCGCTCGTCGCTCTCTTTGTCTTTTCCGCCCTCTTTGCCTGCGCCAACAGCACCGCCCCCACGACGCAGCCTGCGATCACCGCGATGCCCGCCAAAGAAGGCACCGCCGACTACTGGCTCGCCCAGCCCGCCCAGTATTCCGTCACCTCCCCCGACTTTTTCGCCCTCTGGAACGCCTGCACGCAAACCCTGCTCTTTGACCAATTCGATATCGACGAACAAGACCAGCGCCTCGGCGTCCTGACCACATTCCCCATGATCTCCAAGCAATTCTTCGAGCCCTGGCGTAGCGATGCCGGCACCCTCGACGCCATCCTCCTCGATTCACTCCAGACTGTCCGCCGCACCATCCGCTTCGACATCTCCCGCCAGCCCGACGGCTCTTATATCGCCTCCCCCAAGGTCCTCGTAGAACAATCCTCCCACCCCGAGCGCCGCATCACCGCGCAATATCAGTACACCCAAGCCTTCGTCAACCTAGGCGAGCAACCCAACCGCACCACCGACCAGGGCGTCGTCGTGCCGAATCGATACTGGTACGCCCTGGGCCGAGACACCGCGATGGAAGAGCAACTCGCCCACGCTGTCCGAAACCGCGTGAACGGGAAATTCGAAACCCGAAACCAGAATGACGAATCAAGTCCGAAATCCGAATGACGAATCTGGAGATCCGCTTTGGTCATTCTCTCATTCGGATTTGATTCTGGTTTCGGATTTCTGGTTTCGAGCTTCCCTACAATCCCCCATGACTCCCCAATACTTCTCCGACAAATTCTCCTCCGCCCTCACCTACCCCGACTATCTCCAAACCGGCACCGAAGAGCACCGCCGCCGCTGGAATCAGGTCTACGACGCGGCCCACCTCACATCCGCCCAGCAGTCCCTCATCAAAAGCTTCACCCGCCAACTGAATCTCCTGATCATCAGCGGCATCTGGTGCGGCGACTGCGTCCAGCAATGCCCACTCATCGCCCGCATCGCCGAAGCCAACCCCGAAAAACTCCCGCTGCGCATCGTTGACCGCGACCAGCATCGCGACCTCGCCAATCAATTCCGCCTCAACGCCGGCGACCGCATCCCCGTCCTCATCTTCCTCGCCGAGGATTTCGAATTCTGCGGCGCCTACGGCGAGCGCACCATCTCCCGCTACCGCATCTTCGCCAATCGCTACCTCGGCCCCGCCTGCCCCACCGGCATCGTCGCCCCCGACCAGCCCGAGATCGACGCCACACTCGCCGATTGGCTCACCGAAATCGAACGCATCCACCTCATGCTCCGCCTAAGCCCCCGCCTGCGCCAGAAACACGGAGACTAGCAAGAAACCCGAAACCAGAAATCCGAATACCGAATCAAGCCCGAATGACGAATGCCAAACAATATTTCGTCATTCGAGTTCCGGATTTGATTCGTCATTCTGGTTTCTGGTTTCGGATTTCCGCTACCGCCGTCCCATAACCCGCTTCGCCCGTATCACCCCCATTCCATTCGTTCGCACTCGCCCTCCAATCCGATATCCTCTCTCTCCAAGTGCCCGATTCCCCCCTCACGATCATCCTCGCCGGCGGCGGCACCGGTGGCCATCTATACCCAGGCATCGCCGTCGCCGAGGCCCTCAAATCCGTATTGCCGGCAGCGCGCCCACTCTTCCTCTGCACCACCCGCGAAATCGATCGCGTCATCCTCACCCCCACCGGATTCGAATTCATTCCCCAGCCCATCGTCCCCCCGCGCTTCGCCGACGTCCTCAAAGTCATCGTCACCTGGCGGCAAACCCGCGCCAGGTCGGCGAAATTCTCGCCGACCGCAAACCCGCCGTCGTCGTCGGCCTCGGTGGTTACGCCGCCGGAACCGCCGTCCGATCCGCCGCCCGAAAAAAAATCCCCACCGCCATCCTCAACCCCGACGTGATCCCCGGCAAAGCCAACCGCTACCTCATGCCTCATTGCCGCCTGATCTGCTGCCAGTTCGAGCAATCGATCCAGCACATTCCTTCCAAAGATCGCACGAAGGTAAAAATCACCGGCTGCCCCATCCGTAAAGACATCCGCGCCTTCCCCGCGCGCGCCGATGCCGCCGCCCGGCTGCAGATCGACCCCATGCTTCGCACGCTGGTCGTCACCGGCGCCAGCCAGGGCGCCGTCACCATCAACGCCGCCATGATCGCCCTCGCCGGCAGCATCAAGCTCAACGGCTGGCAAATCCTCCACCTCGCCGGTCGCGAGCACGGCGAAGAAGTCCGCGCCGGCTACCGCGAAAAAAATATCCCCGCTCGCGTCATCGACTTCACCCCCGACATGGCCGACGTCTGGGCCGTCGCCGACCTCACCGTCAGCCGCTCCGGCGCCAGCAGTTGCGCCGAACTCACCGCCTGCGGCGTCCCCTCCATCCTCATGCCCTACCCCTTCCACAAAGACCTCCACCAACGCGCCAACGCCAAAGTCCTCGCCGACGCCGGCGCGGCAGTCCTCATGGACGACGAAAAAGACCCCGCAAAAAACTCCCAAAACCTCCGCCCCATCCTCGAATCCCTCCTCTACGACGTCCCCAAGCGCCAACAAATGTCCCAAAGCCGCCAAAAAACTAGGCCGCCCCGACGCCGCCGAAGCCGTCGCCAAGGCCATCGCCGACTTAGTCCACTAACCCCCATCCCAAATCGGCAATTGGCAATAGGCAATCGGCAATCTTGACGCTCCCCCTCCCATCCCTACCATTCCGCAAATATGCCCTCACACCACCGCACCATCACCCACCCCGCCCTCGCCCCCCTCAAGGAAAAATTCCCCGAGATCAAATTCTTCGTCGGCGAGCTCCGCGACATGGTCACCGTCGTCGTCCCGCGCCAAAACATTCTCCCCGTCTGTACCTTCCTCCGCGACGAGCCCACCCTCCGCTACGACATGCTCGCCGAGGTCAACGGCGTCGATTACCTCAACTACCCTGGCGCCCAGCATCGCTTCGCCGTCAACTACGGCCTCACCAGCATCCCCCACAACAATCGCCTCTGGCTCAAGGTCTTCTTCGACCCCACCCTTTCCACCCTCCCCAAAACCGCCCCGCGCGATGAAGAGATTTTGGAAAAAGGCGACCCCGCACTCAAAGTCGACAGCGTCACCTCCATCTGGCCCGGCGCCGAATGGATGGAACGCGAAGTCTACGACATGATGGGCATCATCTTCCTCGGCCACCCCGACCTCCGCCGAATCCTCACCTGGAGCGCCTTCGGCAGCTATCCGCTCCGCAAAGATTATCCCGCCCAGGGCGTCGGTGAACGCGAAAACTACAAGATCGTCACCCGCGAAGGGGCCTGACGTGCCCCCCCAAGACTCAAACGCCGACCCAACCCAGCGCTTCTCCTCTCGCGCCGACTATTACGCCAAATCCAGACCCCGATATCCACGCACCCTCCTCGATTTCTGCCGCACCAATCTTGGCCTCAAACCCGAAAACCCCATCGCCGACATCGGCTCCGGCACCGGAATCCTCACCGAACTATTTCTCCAAAACGCCAACCCCATCTTCGCCGTCGAACCAAACGAGCCGATGCGCCGCCAGGCCGAAAAATCCCTCGCCCAATTCAACAATTTCCACAGCATCCCCGCCACCGCCGAAGCCATCACCCTCCCTGCGCAATCCGTAGATTTCATCCTCGCCGGCCAGGCCTTCCACTGGTTCGACCGCCCCCGCGCCGCGCCGAATTCCTCCGCATCCTCAAACCCCCCGGCCAGGTCCTGCTTATCTGGAACGACCGCGACAAAACCACCGATGACTTCTCCGCTGCCTATGATTCTGTCGTGCGCGAGTTCCAAACCGACTGGCACAAAGTCCGCCACGAAAACCTAACCGGCGCCGATCCCGCGGTCCTGACCGAATTCTTCTCCCCCGGCTCCTTCAAGCTCCAAACCTTCGAAAACCCCCAGCCTCTCGATCTCGACCTCCTCATCGCCCGCGCCCTCTCCTCATCCTATCTCCCCCTCCCCGGCCAGCCCGGCTGCGATAAAATGCTCGTCCGCCTCCGCGAAATCTTCGACCGCTTCTCCTCAAACGGAAAAGTTGTGCAGCCCTACACCACCAAACTGTATCATGGCCGCCTCACCTGAATGTTCGAGCCACTCACCCAACGTCGCTACCTGATTCCCTTCAAGGCCTCCCGCCTAACCCAGCAGGTGACGGACGTTCTGGTCATCGGCGGCGGCGTCGCCGGCCTCCGCGCCGCCATTGCCGCTGCTGCCGAAGGCGCCGACGTCCTCGTCCTCACCAAGGACACCCTCCACCAATCCAACACCTGGTACGCCCAGGGCGGCATCGCCGCCGTCCTCCAGCCCGCCGACAGCATCGAATCGCACGTCCACGACACCCTCGTCTGCGGCGCCGGCCTCTGCGACCCCAAGGCCGTCCACATCGTCGTCGAGGAAGGTCCCCAGCGCGTTCTCGAACTCCTCACCTGGGGCGCCCACTTCGACAAACAAGCCGGCAACGCCCACGACCTCTCCTTCGGCCTCGAAGGGGGTCACAGCTTCGCCCGCATCGTCCACGCCTACGGCGACGCCACCGGCAAAGAACTCGCCCAAACCCTCATCAACGCCGTCAAATCCCGCGAAACCATCCGCATCTCTGAAATGTCTTTCGTCATCGACCTGCTCACCGATCAGGGCCAGTGCGTCGGCGCGCTCGCCACCATCAAGGGCGAAATCAACCTCATCTGGGCCAAGCGCACCATCATCGCCAGCGGCGGCGCCGGACAACTCTTCCGCGAATCCACCAACCCCCGCATCGCCACCGCCGACGGTCACGCCATGGCCTACCGTGCCGGCGCAGCGCTCCAGGATATGGAGATGGTCCAGTTCCACCCCACCACCCTCTACGTCGCCGGCGCCAGCCGCGCCCTCATCACCGAAGCCGTCCGCGGCGAAGGCGCCTATCTCGTCGATCGCAACGGCCATCGCTTCATGAAGGAATACCACCCCTGCCGCCGAACTCGCCCCGCGCGACGTCGTCAGCCGCGCCATCGTCAACCAGATCCGCAAAACAAATTTCACCCACGTCTATCTCGACGTCCGCCATCTTCCCGCCGAGCCCTTCAAGCAGCGCTTTCCACAGCTCGCCCAATTGCTCGCCCAGTTCGACATCAACCCGGCGAAGGATCTGATCCCCATCCAGCCCGCCACCCACTACATGATCGGCGGCGTCAGTTGCGATTTCCTCGGCAAAACCAGCCTCCCCGGCCTCTACGCCGTCGGCGAAGCCGGTTGCTCCGGACTCCACGGCGCCAATCGCCTTGCCAGCAACTCCCTCGTCGAAGGCCTCGTCTTCGGTGCCCGCGCCGGCTCAGATGCCGCCCAGTGGGCCATCTCCCACGAAGTCAAATTCCCCAATCACCTCGAGCATCGCATCCCCAAATCCACAAAAACCGAACTGGATCTAACTGACGTCAAAAGCTCCCTGCGCAGCATCATGTGGCGAAACTGCGCCATCGAACGCAGCGGCGAACCCCTTTCCGAAACCCGCGAAATCATCGCCTTCTGGTCCCGTTACGTCATGGACAAAACCTTCACCCCCGCCGAAACCGGCGAAGAAGCCATCCCCGGCTGGGAACTCCAAAACATGCTCACCGCCTGCTTTTTAATCACCACCGCCGCCTACACCAGAACCGAGAGTCCGCGGCGCCCACTACCGCCTCGACTACCCCGACCGCGACGACGAACACTGGCGGCTGCACTTGCTATGGAAACGCCCCATGGAAACCCCAATCCCCAAGCCCGTGGAATGAATTTCCCCCTCTCCCCGTGTAGCCGCCGGGCTTGCCCGGCGCGTCTTCGATAAAAACGGGGACGCAGCCAGTTCTTAATTAGCTGCGTCCCCCTTTCCCTGGATCAGTGCTAAAATCTCCCCCAGCGACCCAACCATCTCCACCCCCGCCGGCACCTCTTTCCCATCCGGATTCAACCACAACGCTCGCATCCCCACTCCCCGCGCCCCCGCGATATCCAACTCCAAATTATCCCCAACAAACACCGCCTCTGAAGCATCAACCCCCAGCCGATCCAGCGCCATCCGAAATATCCTCGGATCGGGCTTCTTTATCCCCACCTCCTCAGAAATCACCATCACCTCCAGCAGCGATGTCAGCCCCATCGCCTCCACCTTCACCCGCTGCGTCGGCTGCCCATTGGTAATCAACCCTCGTTTCACCCCGTGATCGCGCAGCGCACGCAAGGTTGCCGTCGCCCCTTCCCTCTCCACGCTGCACTCCGGAAACCTCTCCCGCCAGAATTCCACAAGCTCTCCCACATCTGGCCGCTCTCTCCAGGGCAGCGCCGATTGAATATGCGCACAATTCTTCCCGCGACGCATATCCATTCCCATCCGCCTCACGAATGCACCGCACGATCTGCCCAAGTTCCGCCGCCTCCAGCGCCGATTGAAATTTCGCCGCAAAATACGGCGCAAATCGCTCGATCGACAGCGTCCGATCCGTCAGCGTCTCATCCAGATCGAAAATCACCGCCCGCAAAGCTGCCATCCCCGCAGCATAAGCAAACGTCCCTGCATTTCCATTCGGCAATTGGAAATCGGCAATCGGCAATCCCGCGGTTTGCCGCCCCCCTCCCCAGCCCCTAAAATCCCCTCCTCCTATGCCCCTCCCCATCGACAACCAACTCCGCCTCCTCTCCCGCCGCTGCGAGCGAATCCTCACCGAGGACGACCTCCGCAGAAAACTCCTCGCCAGCGAAAAATCCGCCAAGCCCCTCCGCATCAAGTTCGGCATGGACCCCACCGCCCCCGACGTCACCCTCGGCCATGTCGTCCCCCTCAAAGTCATCCGCCAGTTCCAGGAATTCGGACACAAGGCCGTCCTCATCATCGGCGACTACACCGCCCGCGTCGGTGATCCCTCCGGCAGAAACGCCACCCGGCCCATCCTCAGCGGCCAGCAAATCGACGACAACGCGAAAACCTACGTCGCCCAAATCGCCAAAATCCTTCTCACGGATGCCGAACATCTAGAAGTCCGCTACAACGGCCAATGGCTCGGCGCCATGAACCTCATCGACCTCATCAAGCTCGCCAGCCGAAAGTCCGTCGCTCAAATGCTCGAACGCGACAGCTTCAAGGAGCGTTACCAGGCCGGCGGAGACATCCGCATCCACGAATTCCTCTACCCACTCCTCCAGGGCTGGGACAGCGTCGTCATCGACGCCGATGTCGAAATGGGCGGCTCCGACCAGCTCTTCAACAACCTCGTCGGCCGCGAATTCCAAAAGGAAGAAGGGAAAGACCCGCAAGTCGTCATGGTCACGCCCCTCCTCGTCGGCCTCGACGGAAAAGCCAAGATGTCCAAGAGCAAAGGCAACTATATCGCCGTCACCGATCCCCCCTCCGGTCCCAACGGAATGTTCGGCAAAATCATGAGCCTCCCCGATGCCTTGCTCGAAAACTACTTCACCCTCCTCACCGACGAATCCCCCGACCATTTCCGCCCCGCCATCTCCAAAAACCCCCGCGATGCCAAGGTCGCTCTCGCCAAAATCCTCATCACCTGGCTCCACGATTCATCCGCCGCCTCCGCCGCCGAATCCGAATTTGTCAAGACGACACACGGGGGAGTGCCGGATGAGATACTGCCAATACCCATGGGTGACAATGTCGAACCATTGGCGGCGATCCTCGTGATCGCCCGATTTGTTGCATCCAAAAGCGAGGCGTATCGCAAAATCGACGAAGGTGCCGTGAAGATCGACGGTAAAAAGGTCCAGGATAAACATCTCGCGCTGACGTTTTCAACCGCGCCGTCGGAGGATCAAAAGCGTAAAGTTCATCCTCTTGGAAGGCTTGAGACGCTTGCCAAGCCGGTCGTTCTTCAACTCGGAAACCGAAAATTCGCCCGGATCACGCGCGATTCGGTATAATGTCAATGCAATGGCTACGCTACGCGCACAATTTGACGGAAAGGTTCTCGTACCTGTTGAACCCGTTGATCTGCAACCCGGGCATCTTTATGAATTGGAAGTACGAGAGCCGAATCCGCCCCGGCGTTCGCCTCAGGAAATATTGCGCTCGCTTGACGCCCTCCCCGAAGTGTCCCTTGAGGATGTCCAGGCAATGGAAGCGGAAATCAAGCGTGGAGAAAAAACGATTCAGTTCGAAGATCCTTTCGCTCGCGGCGGTGGGGGGTAGCCATTGCTATTCCACCTCGACACGAATGCAATCAGCGACCTGATGCATCGGCATCCCAAAACGCATGCGCGAATGAATGCACTCAGCACCGCCGACGATGTCCGATGCTGCGTCGTGGCTCGAAGTGAAATTCTATTCGGTATCGAACGGCTTCCAATCGGAAAGAGACGCAAGGAGCTGCAACATCGTTCCGAAAACATTTTTTCGTTTGTTCCCTGTGATCCTGTAAGTGTCTCCGTCGGACCGCTCTATTCTCGAATTAAATGCCAATTGGAGAAAACAGGGTCGTCACTTGGCGAAAATGACTTGTGGATCGCCGCCTGCGCTGGATGCTGGAGCTATCCTGGTCACTCGTGATCATGGCTTTGCCCAAGTCGCCGGCTTGGTGGTCGAGGACTGGTCCCATCCGCATTGAGCCCCGAGCGAAAAATACTCAACTGCTCAGCAAATTGATGATCTCTTCAAGTTGCCTGATATGCCGCCCCTGCGCCGGCACCAGCTCGCTCTCTATCATCGCCGCCGATTCCGCATCGACAGATTTGGCCGCTTCTTCCAGGTCCTTCAGACCATGCGTCTCCCCATCCTTCAGCGTACGCAGCACCGCCGAGTCTCCGAAAATCTCGCCGTCCCAATCGCAAACTTCGCCCACGCGCCCCACGCCCCGGAGTTTGCCTCCGCCATTCCTCCCATCGCCGCAATGCGCCCCCGAATGCTCTGCGCCGCATGTAGATGCTCCTGCCGCAGCGCGCAGAACAGCGCCACGTGCCCCGGCTCGCGCCCTTCCTCGATCATCTTCTCGATCGCCATCGCATACGTTTCCGCCGCCGCGATCTCCCCGCGCAAAATTGAATTGAGCTGACTCACGAATTCCTCGCCTTGGGGATTATTGGACCATCGCCCCTCATTGCCGAGATTGCTGCTGCCGTTTCCTTGCGTCTGAAGTTCCACGTCGGCTCCTTAAACAGACTTCCAAATTTCATGGCCGCAACCTCCGTACCCGCAACCACAAATTATCCGCAAATACACCCCTCTCAGCGTGTTTACGCCAAAATAAAAAAAGCCGCGTGGCTTTCGCCCGCGGCTGCAAGTGTCTTTTTGTCCCTGTTATGACGCGATTACTTCTTCATGCCGAGAATCGCAACCCGCGCCGCCTTGGCGATGCTGAATTTTACCTTCTTGCTCTTCGGAACCAGGATCTCTTTGCCCGCATCCGGACCAAATCGCATGATCATCTTCCGCGCCGGGCGATCCACCAGCTTCAGCTTCCCCAGCCCCGGCAGCGTGAAAACATTCTTCGCGTGCTTGTAAGCCAGTTCAGCCTGAGCCTCCAGAAGCAGCGTCACCTGCTTCTTCGTGATCCCAACCTTTTCCGCCAGATGGGCGGCGATCTCGGACTTCGTCAAACTCTTGTTGGCCATAAAATAGAATCTCCTTTCCTGAGCATCTATATGGAGCCATCACACGCGGTGTCCGCGAGCACATCGCTCGCTTTTCTCCGCGAATCGCCGGGCCATTCCAGCGACATCTCCTCAAAACTACCGGAATTATCGGGTGCTTTCAACGCTCCGCTGCAAAAAACGTCGGATTTTCCAGCGTTTTCAACAGGTTGTCCCCAAAGCTATCCATCGACGCCGAACTACTTTTCGCCCTCCCGCCTGATTCTCGGAACGCCCACCGCGCTGCGGTGGGGTCTTCCACAAAGGATCCGTCTCGTTTACCCCGCGCAAAAAAAAGGCCCACAGCCGCCAAGACGCTGTGGGCTCGGGAACTCCTGCCAGAATTTGACTCATTCTCGCGGGAACACAGGCACAATGTGCTCCCACTGTGGCAGGTTTTTTTCGTCTCAATCCCTTTACCGCCCCCCAGAACCGCGCCGCTCTATACCAGCGGCCGCGAAAACACCTTCAAGAGGCGGACCTCTCCCCTAAATCCACAAATCACATTATCCGTGCTGCAATAAAATTGCAAGAAGAATCCACGAATTCTCCCTTGGAATTTATCTTAATTCTTGCTGCGATTTCGCGGTTAATACCCCTCCTCTGAATCAAAAAATCGCCGAATAATGCCGATAAGACTCTTCTAAACAACCCGTTACGCTTCACAATTCCACAGCCCAGTTCCCTTGTCATCCCTTAATGCATCTACACCCGTTTACGTCAACCAATCCATTTTTCGCGACAAGCCGCACGCATGGCTCCGGCGTCCCCCTCTGATATCATTCCCTCCGCAGTGCCCTCCCTCTCCCAAAAACTGCTCCCAGTTCTCCAGCTTACCCGCATGGCACTCGTCTTCACCGCCCTTGCCGACAGCGGCTGCGAACTCATGCTCTGGGCAAAACAACGCGCCCATCTCAATCATGGCCTCCTCTGGGACCAACTCGACCCCCGCCAATGCCTCGCCCTCGCATTCCTTTCCATCGGCCTCTACGGCTTCGGCATGAGCCTCAACGACATCATCGACCGCCGCCGCGATCGCCAGATGTCTCCCCACCGCCCCCTCCCCAGCGGCCGCATCGGTGTCGGAACCGCACACATCGTCTGCGCCATGCTCTTCCTCCTCGCCCTCTTTGCCGGCGAAATCTACACCAGCGTCACCGGCGCAAACCTCAGCATCTGGCTCGTTGTCTTCACCATCGCACTCATCGCCTTCTACGACTTCGCCGCCAAATATCTCGTCCCCCTCGGCCTGCTCTCCCTCGGCCTCATCCGCTTCTTCCACGCCGCCATCGCCGCCCCCAGCCTCCCCGTCCTCTGGCATCCCCTCCTGCTCATGAATCACGTCGCCCTCGTCTCAACCCTCGCCTATTTCTGGGAACACAAACGCCCACCCCTGCGCCGCTGGCACTTCTGGTCCGTCGTCGCCGGATTGGCTTTATTGGATATTCTCGCCGTCAGCCTGATCGCCTTCCGCCGCCACAACTCCACCCCCGCATTCGTCGGCGGCGCCCTCACGCTCTCCCCCGCCCTCATCGGACCCGCCCTCGCCGCCGCCGTATTCTTCGCCCTCGGTTTCTACATCCGCAAGCACAGCGCCAACTCCCGCGCCGCCGGCCAGTCCCTCATGCTCGCCGGCCTTATGTGGCTCATCGTCTACGACGCCACCTTCGTCATCTGCTTCGTCGGAATCCCCGAAGGAATCATGATTCTCATCTTCCTCCCCGTCACCTACGCCGCCGTCATCATCATGCGCTGGTGGAGCCGAATGCTCCTCCTCTCACAGCGGCCCGAATTCAAACGCATCGAAACGTGAAAATGAGTTGCGAGTTTCGAGCGAAATGCTTTGCCTTTTCTCGCAACTCGCAACACGCAACTCGCAACTACTATTTAAACCCCTTCCTCCTCTGCTTGCTATACCGATGCAGCGAATCCTCAATGATCGGATACGCCATCTTCGCCGGCTCGATCTCATCCACCTCCACTGCCTTCCCTTCCAACTGCTTGTAATCCTGAAAAAATCGCCGCAGCATCGTCAAACGGTGGGGCGGCATTTCCCCCGCTTCGTGATACACATTGAATTCCGGGTCCTCCGTCGCCACTCCGATAATCTTGTGGTCCTTCTTCCCCGCGTCGATCATCGTCATCAGCCCGATCGTCCGCACCGACGGAATCAGCGTCAGCGGCACCACCGTTTCCTGGCATAGCACCAGCACGTCCAGCGGGTCCCCATCCTCCGCAAGCGTCTGTGGTATAAACCCGTAGTTCGCCGGGTAATAAACTGCCGAATACAGCACCCGATCCAGTTTGATCAGCCCGCTCTCCTTATCCAGTTCATACTTAACGCTTGACCCAAACGGGATTTCTATGATCGCAGCGAACTCGTGCGGGATATTCTCCCCGGGGGTCACATCATGCCAGGAGTGAATCATAAAATAGATATATGTCAGCTTAGGGGGGTAAACAAGTTGTTATCTTACCGTCCCATAATTTGCCTGGTTCCCATAATCGTTATAGAACTGGTAAACCTTACAGTTCTTCCAGGTTAACAGCCGCCGGCCGCGTGGGCGGTCAAAACACCAGAGAATTTTTCTCGCGGTGGCCGAAGCCGGGTTATATATCCCCAACGCCGCTCTTGTATCGACGGCGCCAAATCGCGTTCTCCGGGAGTAATGACCATTTCTGATTTTACCAACAATTCGCTCGCGAAGGTTCCGTCACGCCAACTCGCCCATCCTGCCGATGCGCCATGCGGAACAACCCATTGTCCACTCCCTCTGGAAGCGCAGGAACATCATCGGCTGGTCCGTATTCGCCGCCCTCGTCTTCGCTTCCATCTTTCTCCTCGTCGCCCCGCGCAGCTACACCAGCTTCGCGGAGCTCTATATCGTCCAGGGTCAGGGACACGTTATCGGCGAGCAATCCCAGTCCGATATCGACACCAGCGACGACTACCTCGACACCCAGTGCCGCCTCATCACCTCCACCCCCGTCCTCGCCCTCGCCCTCGCCCTCGCCCAGGACGGCATCGGTGATCTGAGCATCCTCCAGAACGGCGGCGACCACATCGACTACCTCCAGAAAAACGTCGTCGCCGACGTCGTCAAGCACAGCGAGCTCATTTCCGTCTCCCTTGAAGCCCGCAATCCCGTCGAATCCGCCCAGATGGTCAACGCCATCGTCCAGGCCTACATTACTTATCAGACAAAAATCCAGCACAGCACCTCCGCCGAAGCTCTCGACCTGCTTCAGCGCGAGCGCGAACGCGACGAAAACGCCCTCGCCGTCAAAAATCAGCAATTGGCCGCCCTCCGCGACATGTACGGCGAAACCGCCTACGACAGCGCCACCGCCGACCCCATCGTCCAGCAGGAAGCGGCTCTCTCAACCGCCCTCACCACCGCGCGCCTCGACACCGTCAACTCCAAGGCCGCCTACGACCAGGCCGTCGCCATGGTCGGCAACGATCAGGACAAGCTTCAGCAAATCGAAGCCCCCGACACCGCCGGCGACCTCGTCGCCGCCTCCCCCGAACAATTAACCCTCATCAAATCCGAAATCTTCCGCCTCCAGGAAAACGTCCAGGACCTCGAGCGGACCTATCTCCCCGACCACCCCGTCGTTCTCCAGGCCCATCACCGCCTCGACCAGCTCACCATCGCCTACGTCCGCGCCGAGCGCGAACGCTGGCTCACAGCCAAGGCCCAGCTCGACGCCCTTCAGGATTCTTTCAACCAGCAGCATCAGTTGGTCCTCGCCCAGGCCAATCGCGCCGCCGACTACGACCGCCTTAAAACCGACGTCACCCGCATCGAAAATGATCTGGACACCGTCGAAAAACGCATCGGCGAAGTCAGCGTCAACCAGGACGCCGGCAATCTCAACATCCAGATCACCCAGCCGGCGATCGCCGCCCCCAAGCCCAGCTTCCCCTCCAAATCCAAGACCCTCGCCGGCGCTCTGCTCGTCGGATTGCTCCTCGGCGCCGGCCTCGCGCTCGCCCGTGAAAAGCTCCCCATCGGCCCCAGAAATACCGGCCGCCTCTCCTCCGACCTTGGCTCCCCCGTCCTCGGCGTTCTTCCCAGCATGGACCCCCGCGGTTCAATTGCCGAACACGCCCTCCAGACGCACCTCGAACAGGCCGGCGCCGTCGCCGAAGCCTCCAGGTCCATCGTCCGAGCCCTAGCTGAAACCGGCCTGGACGACGAAGCCGGCCGCACCCTTCTCGTCACCAGCGTCAACCCCCTCGATGGCCGCACCACCCTCGCCACCAACCTCGCCATCGCCATGGCCCAGAGTGGCCAAAAGGTCCTCCTCGTCGACGCCAACAGCCGCCAACCCAAAATCCATCACATATTCTCCCTCAGTAATTCCTTCGGACTTTTTGACGTGCTTTCCGGTCGCACTGACGACAATCCGGCCATCCATTCCACCAGCATCGAAAACATAGACGTCCTCCCCTGCGGAACCGTCAATGGCAGTGCCGTCGAGCTCCTCAACAACGAAACCCTCATCGACGTCCTCGGAGAACTGTCCGACCGCTACGATCGCGTCATCGTCGATTCGCCGGCTCTCGGCCGCGGGGTTGAAGCCCGCATCCTCGCCGCCAATTGCGCCGCCGCCATCCTCGTCACCGCGGCTCGGCCCACCGCCCGCCGTCAGATCGGTCAGGGCCTCCGCCTTCTCCGCAGCGTCGGCTCAAACGTCCTGGGCCTGGTCATCAATGAACCTGGCCAAATCGATCCCCTTAAGTCCATGACATTGGGTGGTGCGCGTGCTCCCCGGGGCGTTGTGCCCAACAAACGCGCAGGCACCTATCAACCTATTTTAACTTCCGGCGACGAGGGGCAGGATTTGTAACCGCGGCATCGACTTCGCTTGTGATTCCGCGACACGTTGGTTTTCGGGCAACAGATGTTGAATAATGTGTCTCCGGTCAGTGGGTAACCGACCGGCTTTGGTTCGGTAGTAGTTAAGGAGTGGAAGTGCAATGATCGCCCAGAATACAGCGGTCCACCGTGTGACCGATGCGCCGCTGACGGCCAGGGAATTCTCACCGGCCAAAATTCGTAGCCCCAAAAAGCGCCAGCTCATCGCTCGCGCCCGTCCCAGGCATTTCTATCGCATCCGCGATATCCATTCCCGCCGAAACATCGACTCCATCCTCCATCGCGAATGCGCCCGTTGCGAGCGCAACGGACACGAATTCTGCCTCGTCGTCGTCTGGGCCGCCGGCGATACCACCCCCAGGCACCTAACCAGGCTCGCACGCCTTCTCTGCCGTCGCGCCCGCGCCACCGACGAAGTCGGTTGGTTCGAAAAAGGCCGTCTCTGCGTCATCCTCCCAGACACCACTGAGGAAGGCGCTATGTCTTTCGTCCGCGATATCACCGAATCCGCCAATTTCCGCGCCATCTCCCCCATCTGCAACGTGCTTGGCTACCGAGGACAAATGCACAGCGATAACGAACGCATGGACGCCGACCAGATCGCACGTGGAATCGAATACGCCGGCCAGGACGTCGCCGTCCCCGATTTCCGACCCCTCACTCCCCTTCGCACCGTCAGCGCCGGCGACGTCTCCAGCCTCCTCCTCAAGCCCCTCCCCTGGTGGAAACGCTTTATCGACGTCGTCCTCGGCAGCGCCATCCTTTTGCTGGCACTCCCCTTCATGGCCGCCGCCGCCGTCGCCATCAAGCTTTCCGACCGCGGCCCAATCTTCTTCCGCCAGCGCCGCGCCGGCCTCGGTGGACGCCCCTTCACCATCTTCAAGTTCCGCACCATGGTCCTCGACGCCGACCTTAAGAAATCCAAGCTCCGCGAAAAAAGCGAACAGGACGGCCCCGCCTTCAAGCTCAAGCACGACCCCCGCATCACTCGCGTCGGCCGATTCCTCCGCGAAACCAGCATCGACGAGCTCCCCCAGCTCTTCAACGTCCTCCTCGGCGACATGTCCCTCGTCGGACCACGCCCTCTCCCTGTCGAGGAAAGCAACCGCTGCGCCACCTGGCATCGCCGCCGCCTCGATGTAACCCCCGGCCTCACCTGCATCTGGCAGGTCCACGGCCGCTCCAAGGTCACCTTCGCCGAATGGATTCGCATGGACCGCCGTTACATCCGCGCTCAATCGATCTTCCAGGATCTAAAACTCATCATCATGACCGTCCCCTCGGTGCTCCTGCGCCGCGGACGCTGATGATCGTCCGGGATCTATTGCGATCAAGTGTTGTTCTTTACGTCGGGTGAGAAAATGACAACCAGTTTAGTATCTCAGTGGCCGCGGAAACGCGACCTCTTCGGTGTCGGTGTCAGCGTGACCAACTACGACCAGGCCCTCGATGCCATCTTCGACGCCGCCGTCAACGAACGCGGCGGTGTCGCCACCTTCCTCGCCGTCCACGGCATCGTCTCCGCCGCCACCAACCGCGAGTTCCGCCAGAGCGTCAACCGCTGCGACATCGTCGCCCCCGACGGACAGCCCGTCCGCTGGGCCCTCAACTATTTTCACCAGGCCGCCCTCTCCGACCGCGTCTACGGCCCCGAAATCATGCGCCGCGTCTGCGAACGCTGCGAAAAGCAGGGCCTCAGCATCTTCCTCTGCGGCAGCACCCGTCCCGTCCTCGCTCTCCTCGCCTCCCGTCTCCGCGAGCTTTTCCCCAACCTTAAGCTCGCCGGCGTCGAATCCCCCCCGTTCAGGCCCATGACCCCCGCCGAAAACGACGAGCTCTGTAACCGCATCAACAAAAGCGGCGCTGCCATCGTCTTCGTCGGCCTTGGCGTCCCGCGCCAGGAAGCTTTCGCCGATCTCAATCGTGAAAAAATCCGCGCCGTCCAGCTTTGCGTCGGCGCTGCCTTCGATTTCCACGCCGGAAATAAGAAAACCGCCCCGGAATTCATGCAACGCCACGGCCTCGAATGGCTCTTCCGTCTCTCCCAGGAACCCAAACGCCTCTGGAAAAGGTATCTCTTCACCAACAGCATCTTCATCGGGCTGGTGGGGCTTAACGCCGTCAAGCGCTTCGCTCGTCGCCGCTTCGGTGGTCTGGTCGGAGCACCGGCATGACCGTCGCCGCGGCCATCCATTCCGCCGACTCCAAGCCGCAAGGCCGTTCCATCAGCTCCTTTATCCAACATGGATTCTGGGCCGTGATGGACCAGGGCCTCTTCGCCGGCTCCAACTGCATCATCAACGTGATGCTCGCCCGCTGGCTTTCCCCCACTGAGTACGGCGCCTTCGTCACCGCCTTCGCCGCTTTCCTCACCCTCGGCATCATTCACACCGCGCTCATCACCGAGCCCATGCTCATCTTCGCCGCCGAAAAATACCGCGGCAAATCCAAGGAGTATTGCGGCGTTCTGGTCTATTGGCATCTGGTCGTTTCGCTGGCGCATCCCTCCTTCTCGTCGCCGCCGGTTGGTATCTCAAATTCCGGGGTCAGGATTCTGTTGGCAACGCCCTCTATGGTTTTGCCGCCGCCGGACCCTTCATCCTCTTCCTCTGGCTCATGCGCCGCGCGTGCTACGGTGAATTTAATCCCCGCCGCGCCGCCATCGGGGGCGTGGGGTATCTCTTTCTCATGCTGCTCGGTCTCGCCCTCGTCCATCAGTTCACCGTCATCAGCGTACCCCTCGCCCTCACCATCATCGCCGTCAGCAGCCTCCTCGCCGGACTTGGCCTTGGCGTCGGGCATGTCAATCTTCGCCCCGACCGCAAGCTCTTCCGCGACGCCTCCATCGACCACCTCCGCTACGGCCGCTGGGCCACCGCCACCCTCCTCCTCGGCTTCATCCCCGGCAACATCTACTACTTCCTCCTCCCCAGCATGGCCACACTCGGTGAATCCGGCGCTCTCCGCGCACTCACCAACCTCTTCATGCCCCTCTTGCAAGCCGGCACCGCCCTCACCAACATCCTGCTCCCCGCCTTCGTCCGCACCAGGGGCACCGCCGAGGGCAAACGCCTCCATCGCCTTTCCCTCCTTCTCCTCGCCGGCTCACCCCTCATCTACTGGCTCATCCTCGGCCTCTTCGACCACAGCGTCGTCGCCCTCGTCTACGGCGGTAAATACAGCGAATACTCCAGCCTCCTCTGGATCCTCGGCCTCCAGCCCATCATCGCCGGAATGTGCGGCGTCTACGGCGCACTCCTCCGCTCCCGCGAAAAACTCAACGCCGTCTTCTGGGGCGGTGTCGTCGCCGCTCTCGGCGCTGTCACTCTTGGCGTTCTCTTCACCAAGCTCTATGGAATGGCCGGGGTCTGCTGGAGCATCGTCATCACCTACGGACTCCATCACATCACCCTCTGGATCTTCAGCAGAGTCATGCTCCCCAACAAAAACGTCATTACTCCGGAAATGGAATTACCTGAGAACCTGGTCGAGGTGGAGGCGGTCTAACAAATGTTTTCCGCATTCTTCATTAAAATGTCGCTGTGGGTTGCGGCGCTCGTTACCTTCGTCGCGTCGTTCACGCCCCTCATCCGCCGCCGCCGCGATGCACGCCAGCCGGGCGCTCATCGCGTCCTCTTTCTCTATCGTGACCTCCCGTTCCACGGCGGCATTCCCCGCTGTCTGCTTTATCTCGCCCAATCCATCGACCGCAGCCGCATCGATCTCCGCGTCGCCAGCCTGGTCGAGCCTTCCCAGCCCATGCGCGATGAATTCCAGAAACTGAATATCTTTCCCCACTGCCTCGGCGACCTCGGTTATCGCCAGCCCATGCGCCGCCTGCGGCAGCTTGCTCGCGAGCAACACATCGACGTCGTCGTTGCCACCACCTTCAAAACCTATCTCTGCGCCAAGTGGGCCCTCCGCGGAAGCGACATCGGCGTCGTCTTCTGGATTCATGCCGTCCGCGGTGTCATCAACGGCTGGTCGCGCCGCCAGATCGTCCGCACCCTCGGTCACAAAGACCCCATTCTCTTCGTCTCCGAAGCCGTGCGCAATGCCCACCTTCCCACCGGCCACAGCGCCCGCTCCGCCGTCATCTACAACGGCGTCGCCGACGTCTCCGCCGATCCCAATAGCCGCCCTTACGGCCCCGAAGGCCGCCAGGCCCTTGGCCTGCCAGACACCGGCCTTGTCCTCGCCTACGTCGCCGAATTCGTCGAATGCAAGGACCATCCCACCGCCGTCGAGGCCATGCACGAGTTGGTTCGCCGCGGCATCGACGCTCATCTCCTGCTCATCGGCGCTGGCACAAACGTCCCCCACATTCGCACCCTCGCCGACGCCGGGCCTGCCGCCGAGCGAATCCACTTCCTCGGCGCTCGTTCCGATGTCCGCAGAATCCTCGGCGTTGTCGATATCTATCTTCACCCAGGCCGCGAGGAGGGTTTCGGACTCGCCCTCGTCGAAGCAATGCTTTCCGGCCTTCCCGTCGCCGGCGCTCGCGCAAGGCGCTCTCATCGAACTCATCGAATCCGGCCGGACCGGAATGCTCTTCAACCCCGGCGATCCCAATGACCTGGCCAACTGCGTGCAGTACCTCGGCGCCGATCTGCCCCGCGCCCGCCAAATGGGCGCCGCCGCACGCGAGGTCTGCCTCCGGAAATTCGATGTCGCCACCTTCGCCGAAAAAATCACCTCCTTCCTCGAGTCGTGCTTCAAAATCGCCGAGGAATCCCAGGTTCTGCCTGTCGATCGCGAGCCCGAAGCGCAGAACCGCCGGATTTCATCCATGAACCTCCGTCTCGACACTCACGGCGACCGCTTCCTCAAATGCCTCTGCATCCTCCTCCTCGGATACATGGTCATGGGCAAGGGCTTCGCCTTCATCGGTGTGCCCCCGGTCTACATCGGCGAAATCACCATGCTCTACGGCGTCTTCGCTCTCTTCACCACCGAGAACTGGAGCCGCGTCCTTCGCACCGCCTGGCTCTGGCCCCTCCTCGCCCTCATGGCCTGGGGCATGCTCCGCACCATACCCTTCATCCCCGTCTACGGCTCCGATGCCCTCCACGACGCCGCCGTCTTCCTCTGGGGAACCTTCGCCATCGTTCTTGCCAGCCTCCTCGCCGCCCAGCCCCGCCGCCTTCTCTATCTCGAATCCAAGTTCCGAACCTTCGCGAAACTGATGCTCGTCCTCGGCCCCATCGCCTTCGTCATCTCCATCTTCGTCGATCCCTACCTCCCCAACGCACCCTGGGGCGACGTCCCCTTCATCCTCGTCAAGGGCGGCGATCTCATCGTCCATCTCGCCGGCGTCTTCGCCTTCGTCGTACTCCTCGGTGGAATCAACATCTGGTACGTCGTCATCTGCAGTATCTTCAACCTCGTCCTCTGCTTCACCGGCCGCGCCTCCATGGTCACCTTCTGCTCCTGCGCATTCCTCGCCACCCTCCTTCAGCCTCGCTCATCCCTCCCCTGGCGGCTCTTCCCCACCCTGATCCTCGGCCTCACCCTCATGTGGCTCCTCAATATCCGCATCGAAACCGACGCCCTCGAAGCCGGCCGTGACATCTCCGCCGACCAGGTCGTCTCCAACATCACCAGCATCTTCTACGACACCAACGAGGAAACCCTCGACGGCTCCAAGCAGTGGCGCCTCCGCTGGTGGGACACCATCATCGACTACACCTTCCACGGAGACTATTTCTGGAAAGGCAAAGGTTTCGGCGTCAACCTCGCCGACGATGACGGGTTCCAGGTCGAGGCCGACCACTCCCTCCGCAACCCCCACAACGGTCACCTCACCATGCTCGCCCGCGGAGGCGTCCCCATGCTCGGCCTCTGGATCATCTGCCAGCTCACCCTCGGCTTCGGACTTGTCTCCTCCGCATACTCCGCCCATCGCCGCGGCGAAACCCACTGGTTCCGCTTCCTCGCCTTCCTCTTCATCTATTGGCTGGCCTATCTCATCAACGCCAGCTTCGACGTCTTCCTCGAAGGCCCCGTTGGTGGAATCTGGTTCTGGTGCGTCTACGGCACAGGCATCGGCAGCGTCTGGATCTACCAGAATGCCCCCGAAACCATGCAAGACGCCCCCGCCCCCAGGCCCCAGCGCGTTCCCCTCTCTCGCGCAGCAAGAGCACTCGGAATGGGAACATGCGCATCCTGATCTGCCACAACTTCTATCAGCAGCCCGGCGGTGAAGATCAGATCTTTCAAGCCGAAGCCAATCTCCTGCGCCGATTCGGCCATGACGTCGAAACCCTCTCCGTCCACAACGACGAGGTGAAATCCCTGGGCCCCCTGAAGCTTGCCGCGGCGACGATCTGGAACCGCACCGCCGCCCACGAAGTCGCCGACCGCGCCCGCGCTCACCGCGCCAGATCGTCCATTTCCACAATACCTTCCCCCTCCTCTCACCGGCGGTTTACTCCGCCGCCAGGCAGACCGGCGCCGCCGTCGTCCAGACCCTCCACAACTATCGCCTCCTCTGCCCCTCCGCAACCATGTTCCGCGACGGCAAGCCCTGCGAAAAATGCCTGGGCCGCCTCCCCACCCCCGCGATCACCCACAAGTGCTATCGCGGCAGCACCGCCGCCAGCGCCGTCGCCGCCACCATGCTCATGGTTCACCGCGCCTTGCACACCTACCGCGATCAGGTCGATGCCTTTATCGTTGCCTTGACACACTTCGCCCTCGAAAAATTCGTCCAGGGCGGTTTCCCTCGCGAGCAGCTCCACTTCAAACCCAATTTCCTCGACCCCGATCCCGGCCCCGGCAAAGGCGACGGCAACTTCGCCCTCTTTGTCGGCCGACTCACCGAGGAAAAAGGCATCGCCCCCATGCTCGACGCCTGGAAAATCATCGGCGACAAAATCCCCCTAAAAATCTGCGGCGACGGGCCCCTCGCTCCCATGGTCCAGAACTCCGGCGTAGATTGGCTAGGCCGCCGCCCCCTGAATGAAGTCATCGACCTCATGGGCCGCGCCAAAATGCTCATCTTCCCCTCCCTCTGGTACGAAGGCTTCCCCCGCACCATCGTAGAATCCTTCGCCCGCGGCACCCCCGTCGTCGCCAGCGACCTCGGCTCAATGGCAGAACTCATCACCACCGGCCGCACCGGCGCTCTCTTCACCCCCAGCGACCCCCAAAGCCTCGCCCGCTCCGTCCAATGGCTCCTCGATAACCCCGCCGCGCTTTCGCAGATCGCCAGGAAGCCCGCGCCGAATTCCTCGCCAAATTTAATCCCGAACGCAATCACAGCATGATGCTGGAAATCTATTCCCACGCCCTTCGCCACCGCAACCCGATTGAAGAGCCCGAACTGGTCACTACCTGACCCAATTGTTTACAATCGCTCCCCGTGAAGCTCCTCAGCCGCGACGCCTGGACACGCCACGTCCGCATCCCCTTCGGCAATCTTCTCGGCCTATTGCTCCTCTGCCTCATCCTCGCCCCCGTCTTCATCACCACAGCGATCTTTGCCCATCTGGATCATCCCCCGCTCCCCTTTGCGATCGCTCTGCTCGGGCTCATGTTCTCCGCCCCCGCGGCTGCCGCCGTGATCGACATCCTCTGGCGCCAAAATCAGCCCGACATCGGAAAACTCAAACGCTGGATCTCACCCTTCGAAGGCGGAACCATCCTCCTCTTCCCAGTCTGGCTCGTCTCCCTCACATTCATCAGCCTTCTCCTCTTCACCGCCGCCAGAGAGGTCCAACGCCGCCTCTCCCACCACCCGCCGCCGCCGATCGTCCAACCGGCGCACAGCAGTTAAAACCTAACATGCCGAACCCTTCAAAATAAACACCCGCGATTCCGATACACTCCCGCCCTTGTTTAGCGGCCCCGTTTGCGGGGCGTCCTTCCCGCAATGTCCCCCCTCAGCCCATCCATCAGCATCTTCCAAACATCCTCATACCCCTCATCAAATCCCGGCTCCCCCCACTCCGCCGAATGCGCCGGATGATGAAACCGGGATGTCGCCCACAGCACCGCCCGTCCCGCGGCCTGCGGATTTGCCTTCCGAAACGATCCCTCTTCAATCCCGGCACGAATGATCGCCGCCGCCATCGCCACCAGTTCTCGGATATGCGCATCAACCGCTGATCTCGCCTCCGCCGCCAGTACTTTGTACGCCGCGAAAAGCTGTGGATCCTCCGCCGCTCGTCGCCGCTTGACCGCGATGAGCCGATCAAACAGCCGCCGCAAACGCTGCGGCGCCGGTCCCGCCTCCGCCACGATCGCCCGCAGTGGCCCCAATGTCGCCTCCGCCCATCGCGCCACCACCAAATCGCGAAGCTGCGCCTTCGTCGCCACGTGCCGGTAAACCGCCGCATGCGTCACCCCCAGCATCCGCGCCACGTCCACCACGTTCGCCTTCTCCCACCCAAACTGCCGAATCGCATCCTCCGCGGCAGTCACAATCCGCTCCAGCGTCAGCGGCGTATCCGGTGCGGCCATGAAATTAATTCCCCTTTCGCGCTTGTGCCGCCGCCGCGATCCCATCCAGCTCCTTGAGTGTTTCCGGCGACAGCTTCAATTCGCTGCTCGCCAGATTCTCTCGCAGATGCACCAGCGACGAAGTCCCCGGAATCAGCAGGATATTCGCCGACCGATGCAGCAACCACGCCAGCGCCACCTGCATCGGCGTCGCTTCCAGCCGGTGCGCCACCGCCGAAAGCTCCGACGACTGCAACGGCGTAAACCCGCCCAGCGGAAAAAACGGCACATACGAAATCCCCTGCCGCGCCAAATCGTCGATAAACCCATCATCCTCCCGATGGGCCAGGTTGTAATTATTCTGAACGCACACAATCGGCGTGATCTCCTGCGCCTCCGCAAGCTGTGCCGCCGTCACATTGCTCAGCCCAATATGCCGAATCAATCCCTTACGCTTGAGTTCCGCCAGCACCGTCACCTGCGGCTCAATCGACCCCTCCGCCGGCCCATGCACAGTCCCCATCGCGCGATAATTCACAACATCCAACGTCTCCAGCCCCAGGTTCCGAAGATTGTCATGCACCCCGCTGGTAAGTTCCTCGGGAGAAATCGCCCGCTGCCACGATTTGTCCGCCGGCCGCCGCGCCCCCAGCTTCGTCACGATCACCAGCCCCTTCGGATACGGATGCAGCGCCTCGCGAATAATCTGGTTGGTCACATGCGGCCCATAAAAATCCGATGTGTCGATGTGATTGACCCCCGTCTCAACCACCTCCCGCAAAACCGCCACAGCCCCCTCAGGGTCTTTGGGCGGCCCCCACACCCCCGGCCCCGCAAGCTGCATCGCCCCATACCCCATCCGGTGAACCGTTAACGAGGTCCCCGCAAATGCGAAATCGCCGCCAAGTGTCGCTTTACTCATGGTTTGTTCCTTTCAACCATCAGCATAGCCGCCAAGTTACAGAAGTCAAATATTGAAACCTGTAATCCAGGACGCCTTTTAAAAAGGTGCCGGAAAGCTTTTTTAGCCTTTCGGCAACCATTCGATCAAATCCGCCACCGCTTTCCGAATCGGCTTAAGATCAAACTCCGGCGAAAGCGCATGGTCGTCAAAACTCCTGGCCAGCTTTTCCATCCCAAAAAGCGCCCGCGGAAATCTCGGATAAAGAACTTCCCCCAGCAGTCTACTTGCCGCCTCGCCGCTCGCCCGGGGCGAGAGCGAAAAAGTCGTCTTGAGGTAACCGCTCAGCCGGTTATGCACCTCCGTGAACACCACATCAAAATACTGCGCCGCCCCCTGCGGAAACCTCCCCGCCTCCGCGATGCACACCCGGCACATCCGAATCGATCCCTCATAATGCAGCATCTCCACATACCGCCCGCAGAATATCGCCAATGCCTCCGCCGGCTTCTCGCTGTAATCCCCCGGCATCTTCAATTTGCTCAGGAAAAGCCCGCGCACCAGCTCCACAAATGCCAGAAACAGCTTCTGCTTATTCTCGAAATGCGCATAAAGCGACCGTTTCGAAGTCTCCGCCCGCGCGGCAACCTCATCCATCGACGCCCGCTCAAACCCCATCTCCAGAAAGACTTCCTTCGCCGTCCAGAGAATATGCTCCCGAAGTTTTCCGCCGCGCCGAGTCACAATTTTTATTCTCCCTTATCTTTTCTCATTTGCCAAATGTAAACGGTACGGTATAGTATACTTAGTAGTCCGAGAAAAAGAAAACTTCACTCTGGAGGTCCCTATGCGAGTCTTTGTCACAGGAGCAACAGGTTTCGTCGGCTCAGCCGTGGTAAAGGAACTGATCGCCGCCAACCACCAGGTCCTCGGCCTCGCCCGCAGCGACTCATCCGCGGAAGCGCTCGCCGCCGTCGGCGCCAAAGTCCAGCGCGGCGACGTCGAAAATCTCGACAGCCTCCGCCAGGGCGCCGCCTCCTCCGAAGCCGTCATCCACACCGCTTTCATCCACGATTTCACCAAATTCAAACAAAACTGCGAAATCGACCGCCGCGCAATTGACGCCCTCGGCTCCGCCCTCCAAGGCTCGCAGCGCCCCCTCATCGTCACCTCCGGAACCGGCCTGGTCTCCGGAAGCAAAGTCGCCACCGAAGACGACGCCCCGCCCTCGGGCCCCAGCGCCATCCCCCGCGTCGCCTCCGAAGAAGCCGCCGCCTCCCTAGCCGCACGCGGTATCCACGTCTCCATCATCCGCCTCCCCCCCTCCGTCCACGGCCACGCCGATCACGGCTTCGTTCCCCACCTCATCGCCCTCGCCCGCGAAAAAGGCGTCTCCGCCTACGTCGCCGATGGAACCAACCCCTGGCCCGCCGTCCATCGCCTCGACGCCGCGAAACTCTACCGCCTCATCCTAGAAAAAGGATTCACGCCCGGACAAAGATTTCACGCCGTCGCCGAAGAAGCCATCCCCTTCCGAGACATAGCCGCCGTCATAGCCCGCCGCCTGAATCTCCCGGTAATCAGCAAATCAAGTGAAGAGGCCGCGTCCCATTTCGGCTGGTTCGCCCATTTCGCCGCCATGGGCAATCCCTCCTCCTCCGCCATCACCCGCCACCACACCGCCTGGCGCCCAACCCAAACGGGATTAATCGAAGACGTCGCCAGCCCAGCCTACGACGCAGGGAAATGAAACTGCTCTAAACGCTTCTAATCACCAGGAACGCCAAGAAAAAAATCCCCGCATTACAAAAATGAGCCCGTCCGACGCTGAACCCTCCCCATGATCACAAAAATATACGATGCCAGCTCTTCCTTGGCGCTCTTGGCGTCTTGGCGGTTAAAAAATCTTTGCGGCAAAAAAGTCTGACTCAGTCCCCCGAATCAGACAGCATTCCCAAACGCCAACGGCGCACGCCCACTAAACCCCCACCCGCTTCCGCCGCCCCATCAACACCATCCCGCCAACCAGCATTCCCATCCCGGTCACCGGCTCCGGAACGCTCGGCACCGTCGAAAGATACTCTCCGCTCGATCCATCCGTAAAGTTCAGGTAATACGCCACCACACCGCTGCTGTCGTTGATCAGATCGATCCCAGCTACATCTTTGATCGCCGAGTTGGGATTGGAAGGATCGACCGCGAAGCTTTCCCCCTTCCGAACGATCAGTTGCAAATCATCCCCCGTCCCCGCGAACAATCCCACATCGTTTCCGCCCGTTCCGGTCACCACGTCCGACCCCGTCAGCGTCGAGACAAACGCCGTCGTCCCATCCGGCCCGATGACCGGATCCTGGAAACTGTTGAACGTATCGATCGTATCCGGCGCCGTTTCCCGCGTCGCGCGATCAGGCTCAGCGAACCCGCCGGCCCCGCCCAGACGCCCTCGTCGTTCACCCCCGCCACCGCGTCCCCGCCCGTCACATTCGCGTAAAACGCAATCTGCCCGCTCGCGTTTACATCCGGATCCCCCAGAAACGAAAAGACATCCCCGCCAACCGTGCCGGGCGCAACGGTCACTCCCTTGCGCACCGCAACCGTCGCGGGATCGCTGGGAGCAGCCGTGAAAATCACCGCGTTATTCGTCGTCCCCGAAACATCCCCGCCGCTCAAAGCCCCTTCCCACGCCACGATCCCATTCGGGCTGATCGTTGGATCCCCCAGCCCCCCATACAAATCGGAGCCCAGTCCCGGCACCGAACTTCCCTTTCGCGCAATCAGGTTTACCGACGTGGAAGTCGCCGTATAGATCCCCGCGTTGTTCGTGCTTCCGCTCACATCCCCACCCGTCAGGTTCACTTCCGCCGCCACCAGACCATTGTCGCTGATCACCGGATCCGAAAAGCTCGAATACGCCGCCCCGCTCGTTCCCGCCGCCGCGCTCCCCTTGCGGAACAGCAGGCTCAAATTCCCCGGCGTCCCGCCCCACAGCCCCGAATAATTCGTCGTCCCCACGACATCCGACCCGCCGATCTCTCCGAAAAACGCAAAATAATTATTCGCCGCCACTCCCGGCGCTGACAAAAACGTAAACACGTCCCCCGGCGTTCCCGCCGCTGACGCCCCCTTCTGCACTGCCGGCAAAAGGCTCGTGGGAGATCCAAGGAAAATCGCCGCGTTCACGCTAGACGTGATCCCCGTCCCCGTCAGCCCCGCCTCAAACCCATAAACTCCCGATCCCGAGTAGACTGGATTACTCAGCCCAGTGTAATCCACGCCCGCGGACTCCCCGGCGCCTGCGACCCATTAATCGCGACGGCCTCATACGTCGGTGCACCCGGCGGCGGACCAATATACTGGGCCTTCAAACCGCTTGCGAAAAACAATGAAGTGACAAATCCCAGCCCTAAATGAACCACATTGCGCAGTGTTACCGTCATCGCATCTTCCCATCTCACCCCTTGGTTTCACAATATTGGAACGCGCCTAAGCGCGCCAGCCGCTGACGTATTTCACGAACTTGCTGACGCGGAGCCGACTTATACTGACCCCATTCCTTAAGGTCAAGAAAAAATTTGATAAAACCCACCCCCAAAAACTCCGCCAATAACCAAAAAATCACCCGCCCCCATTCCCGAAACGCCCACGGCGCTGCCGTGGGGTCCTTCCAAACATTTCGCGCCTCGAATGGTAATATCCCCGTCGTCTTCCCAACCATCCCCCCGCAGGAGCCCCGCATGAACCGCCTCCTCCCCCTCGGCCTCATCGCACTCTCCCTGACAATCTTCCTCCCACCCGAAAATCTCTCCGCCGACCCCATCCCCCAGCCCCTCACCGCCACGATCAACGCCTCCAACACCCACGCCCCCATCTCCAAATATATCTACGGCCAATTCCTCGAACACCTCGGCAACATCATTAACGCCAACCTCTGGGCCGAAATGCTCGACGATCGAAAATTCTACTACCCCATCACCTCCCACCCCGCCACCTCCCCCTCCAACACCGGCCCCAGGCGCCGCCTCGCCCTCCGCCATTGGTACCCCATCGGCCCCGACGCCAACGTCGTCATGGACGCCACCAACCCCTACGTCGGCGACCAATCCCCCCGCATCACCCTAGACTCCTCCGACCCCCACGGCATACGCCAAAGCGGCCTCTCCCTCGTCAAAGGAATGTCCTACACCGGCCGCATCATTCTCGCCGCCGACCAAAACGCACAAGTAACCGTCACGCTGATCTGGGGACCTAATCCCGAAGATCGCCAGTCCCTCCACGTAGGCCCACTTTCCCCCGATTACGCCAAATTCCCCCTGGCCTTCTCCTCCCCCGTCGACACCGACGACGCCACATTCGAAATCACCGCCACCGGCTCCGGCACCTTCTCCATCGGCGCCGTCTCCCTCATGCCCTCAAACAACATCGACGGCTTCCGAGCCGAAGTCATCGATCAACTCAAGCAACTCCACTCCGGTGTCTACCGCTTCCCCGGCGGAAACTATGTCTCCGCCGCCGACTGGCGCGACGCCATCGGCGACATCGACCTCCGCCCGCCCACTTGGGACCCCGCCTGGAACGCCCTCCAGCCCAACGACGTCGGCACCGATGAACTCATCACCATGTGCCGCCTCCTCGACGTCGAGCCTTACATCTGCGTCAACGCCGGCTTCGGCGACGCCCGCTCAGCCGCCGAATATGTCGAATATTGCAACGGCAATCAATCCACCCCCATGGGCCGCCTCCGCGCCGCCAACGGCCACCCCCGCCCCTTTAACGTCAAATTCTGGGGCGTCGGTAACGAAGCCTGGGGCGATTGGCAGTTCGGCGCCATGTCCCTCTCCCAATTCGAGCTCAAGAACAACCTCTTCGCCAAAGCCATGCGCCGCGCCGACCCCTCCATCAAGCTCATCGCCAGCGGCGCCATGCCCGATTCCATGGTCGGCTCCAAACAATCCCTCCGCCTCAGCGGCAAGCTCATCCCCGACCCCCTCGGCCCCGGCGACTGGTCCGGCGGACTCCTCGCCAACTGTCGCCCCTACATGGACCTCATCAGCCAGCACTTCTACTCCTACAACAACGAGCGCTTCGACATCGCCTCCGCCAAAAATGTCCCCGTCGACCCCCACGAGCCTCTCATCGACTGGATGCGCCGCCCCGCCAACCACATCCGCGACGCCGTCGAAGCCTACGAAACCTACGAGCGCCTCATCCCCGGCCTAAAAGAAAACCCAGTCCCCATCGCCCTCGACGAATGGGCCTATGCCCGCGTCCCCCCCAATAGCTATAAGGTCGTCCCCGCCTACGCCTGGACCTTCCACGAAATGTTCCGCCATTCCGACCTCTTCCAGCTCGGCGCTTTCACCTTCGCCACCTCCATGATCTCCACCACCCCCACCCAGGCCGAACTGAGCCCCGCCGGCCTCCTCTTCCAGATGTATCGCAACCACTTTGGCTCCATCCCGGTAGATGTAGAAGGCAACTCCCCACCCCCCAAACCCATATATCCCCCCGGTGGCGACGACCCCGCCATCAACGCCGGCAGCGACACCTCCCCCCTCGACGTCGCCGCCGCGTTAACCGACGACAAAAAATCCCTCACCGTCGCCATCATCAACCCCACTGAATCCGCACAACAAATCACCCTCTCCTTTACCGGCGCAACTCCCGCGGCCGGCGCAACCCTCTACCGCATGTCCCCCTCCGACCTAAACGCAACCATCACCATCGGCCAACCCCCCAGCGTAAAAGTCGATCAATCCTCCCTGGATACCGTCCCCCAAACCGTCTCCATTCCCCCCTTCAGCGTAAGCATCTACGACATCCCCGTCCGCGGACCGTCGTAGAATCGCATCTCTCCCCTCTTATCCCCTCCCCTGGTACTCCGGGGGAGGGTTAGGGTGGGGGTCTTCGCCGTTTTCTACAGGAAAATCGCATCTACCCCTTCTCTCCCTTCTCCCCCGTGTAGCCGCCGTGCTTGCACGGCGCTTTCCCGCCCAACACCCCAAGGCCGCCCCGAACGTCACCAGGCCAGCCATGTGCCCCCGCGGCGGAACCGCATCACCCTATACGAGCTCCCGCATCTTCTCGTCACACAAACCATAACCGAAAATACTCTTCCTTCTTTTTTTGAGATAAATCCGGCCGTTTCGCCTCCAATAAATGTGCGTAATGACAAGTCGCACTCCGGGGAGGTTAAACTTCCGTCCAATCCACTGGACATTTCCCCACCCACCGTTGCCAACCAACAAACCGCCGATACGATCCACCCAATGCTAAGCCTCACCGTCCGTCATCCAAATCGCTCCACGCCAACCATTGCCACCCCCGGCGAGTTCTGTTGAACGTCGTTCACTTTCCCGTCTAGGTCCAGGCTTCCCCTGAAAAATCGCCGCAAATTGACCGCGTGACGATATCGTCCATCTCGAAGCCCTAACAAAAATCCCGACCCTCGTTTCCTCCTCCGCCCAGGCCGCACGGCACCGATACCCTCCGCCGTGCGGCCTGCTTTTTTAATCGCCCTGCCAGACACAAAAATTATTTCACATTCCCCGCATTTCTCCGCCCCCGCCCGATTGAAATACGCCGAACCTTCCCGACAATGCCCCCGGACGCATCCCCAACTGGCGCGCCCAACTTTCGCCTGCGATCACCCTGATCGCTTTGCATAGCGACAACGCAGGCAAATTTCAGGAGACCCAATGGCCGAATCCACCCAGCACGCTCTCGGCGAACGCGCCGCATTCCAACTCGCCAACGTCACCAAAACCCCGCCCCAGTACGGCGCCATTACCCCGCGCTGGCTCGTTCGCTTTCTCGACTGGAAGCCCCTCGAAGCCGGCACCCTCCGCGTCAATCGCGTCGTCGATGAAGATTCCGTCGAAGTCGTCTGCGATCAGAAAGACGAACAGTCCATCCCCGATTCTTTCGTCAACTATGACGAGAAGCCCCGCGAGTTTATCCTCAATTCCATCTCCGCCGTCGTCGACATCCAGACCAAAATCTCCGACCTCTTCAGCAACCCGTTCGATCAGATCAAGGAGCAGCTCCGCCTCACCATCGAAACCGTCAAGGAAAAACAGGAAAGCGAGCTCCTCAACAACACCGGCTACGGCCTGCTCAAAAACGTCCCCCCGGCCCACGCATCTCCACCCGCAAAGGCCCCCCGACCCCCGACGATCTCGACGAGCTCCTCACCAAAGTCTGGAAAGAACCCTCCATTTTCCTCGCCCACCCCCGCGCCATCGCCGCCTTCGGCCGCGAATGCACCTCCCGCGGCGTCCCACCGCCAACCGTCAGCATCTTCGGCGCCTCTTTCCTCACCTGGCGCGGAATCCCCTTGGTCCCCACCGACAAAATCCACGTCGATGGCAAAGCCAAACCAACAGCCCCCGGCGGCAAAACCGGAATTCTCCTTCTCCGCATCGGCGAGAAAAAACAGGGCGTCATCGGAATGTTCCAGCCCAATCTCCCCGGCGAACAAACCCCCGGCCTCTCCGTTCGCTTCATGGGAATCAACCGAAAGTCCATCGCCTCATACCTCGTCTCCCTCTACTGCTCCGCCGCCGTCCTAACCGACGACGCCATCGCCCTCTTGGAGAACGTCGAAGTAGGCAACTACCATGAGTACAAGTGATGCTCCAAAATCCACTTCGGCGCAGCCCCCAGACGTGACCTCAGATCTGCCCAATGGCCTCCCCAGCGCCGACGTCATGTCACAGTGGGCCAACGATTTCTTTAAGTCGCTCCCATCGCAAGCGTCTCAAGCCGTTTCCTCGCCCACCAGCCTTTCCCTCGCCCCCACGTTACCTCAGACCGAGGATTTCGATACTGAGTCAGTTCCCTCCCTGAACGCCCACGGCGCCGCCGTGGGGAATTCATATTCCCAATCCGCAATCAACGAATCCTCCCGCTATTATCCCAGCGCTGGAAATCTTTCATTCCCCCCCGGTTTCGCCTTCCTCAACGAAGCCCGAGCTCTTTTCTCCCCCCTCGGAGCCGATATCTCCCTCCCCCAATTCCAAGGAGCTCCCCCAACTAATTTCGAAAATTTCGACTTAGATTTCCTCAAACAAGCCAAATCCCTAGAACCGTCAACCGGATCTCCCACCCTCTCCATCCCCTCGGAATTCGAAAGCCAGCTCCCCGCCAACCTCACCGCCGCCCCCTTCGACGTCGAAGCCATCCGCCGCGATTTCCCCATCCTCGACCAGCGGATCAACGGCCATCGCCTCGTCTGGCTCGACAACGCCGCCACCACCCAGAAGCCCAGCGCCGTCATCGATCGTCTCTCCGATTTCTATCGCCGCGAAAACTCCAACATCCATCGCGCCGCCCACGAGCTCGCCGCCCGCGCCACCGATGCCTACGAGGCCGCCCGCGAAAAGGTCCGCGGATTCCTCGGCGCCGGCTCCACCAAGGAAATCATCTTCGTCCGCGGCGCTACCGAAGGCATCAATCTCGTCGCTCAAACCTGGGGCCGCCGAAACGTCCAGAAAGACGACGAGATCGTCATCACCTGGCTAGAGCATCACGCCAACATCGTCCCCTGGCAGATGCTCTGCGCCGAAAAAGGCGCCCATCTTCGCGTCGCCCCCGTCGACAGCACCGGCCAGATCATTCTCGAAGAATACGAGAAACTCCTGAACCCCCGCACCCGCCTCGTCGCCTTCCCCCAGGTCTCCAACGCCCTGGGAACCATCACCCCCCTCGAGCCCATGATCGCCGCCGCTCACCGCCATGGAGCCCGGGTCCTGCTCGACGGCGCCCAGGCCGTCTCACACATGCCCGTCAATGTCCAGCAATACGATTGCGATTTCTATGTCTTCTCCGGCCACAAAGTCTTCGCCCCCACCGGCATCGGCGTCGTCTTCGGCAAAGCCGACGTCCTAGATTCCACCCCCCCCTGGCACGGCGGTGGAAACATGATCACCGACGTCACCTTCGAAAAAACCCAGTACCAGCTCCCCCCCGGCCGCTTCGAGGCCGGCACCGGCAGCATCGCCGACGCCGTCGGACTCGGCGCCGCCATCGATTACATCCAGCGCATCGGCCTGGCCAACATCGCCCGCCACGAGCACGACCTCCTCCTCTACGCCACCCGGCTCCTCACCCAGATCCCCGGCCTACGCCTCATCGGCACCGCCCCCGAAAAAGCCGGTGTCATGTCTTTCGTCCTCGACAACCACCGCACCGAAGACATAGGCTTCGCCCTCAACCGCGTCGGCATCGCCGTCCGCGCCGGCCATCACTGCGCCCAGCCCATCCTCCGCCGTTTCGGCGTAGAAGCCACTGTCCGGCCCTCCCTCGCCCTCTACAATTCCTACGACGACATCGACGCCCTCTGCAACGCCCTCTGGACCCTAGTAGGGGGTCACCACTCCCAAATGATCTAAATAATGTCGACGTCCGGACCACCCGTCGATCCCCAGTTTAGCGTCCCCGTGTAGCCGCCGTGCTTGCACGGCGCTTTCCCGCTATCTACTCACGCGCCCCTCACGATTAAATAAAACCCCTCCACCCAGCCAATCAAAAAATATCAGACTTTCGCCAAAAAAATTTTCACGATACGTCCAAAATACGTCCAAAACGTGCACCTTTGGCCCCATATACAGAGGCGCTAACTTTTATGACCAATCCCAAACCACCCAAAAATACCCCCGTCGCAATTCACGAAAAAAAGCGTGCACCCTCCGCCCGCATTTCAAAAAATATCGAAAGCGTCAACGGTGACGAAACCCCCCGCCACAACCCCCAATCAAAGTGCTCGCAACCACTAACATCCATGAATTCCACCCATCTCCATATGATGTCGCAATCCAGGAAATCAACCCCGTCATTTCCCCGCGGTGATCTCATAAATCCCCCCGGCACTCGTCCCGAACACCATCGCATCCCCATCCATATCCACCGCCACCGGCTTGCTCGCGCTGCTGATCTCCATCCCCGCCGGACCGCGCAAAATGCACGGGCTTCCCGCCTCCGACCGAATCTCCGCCTTCACAAGTTTCCCCTCCTTCCACGCCACATCCACCTCAAATCCCCCCCGCGCCCTCAGCCCCTTCACGCTCCCCTCCGCCCATTCCTTCGGAAGGGCCGGCAGCAAATGCACATCCCCATCCTGGCTCTGCACCAGCATCTCCGCCACCGCGCCCGTCATCCCCAGGTTCCCGTCGATCTGCATCGGCGGATGCAGCCCGAAAAGATTCTTGCAACTGTTCCGATTCGAAAAAATCTGCACGAACTGCCCATACGCCTCTTCCGGATCTCCCAGCCTCGCCCACAGCGCCGTCCGCCACGCGAACGACCACTCCCGCGCATCGCCCCCATCCCCCCGCGCGATCAGCGAAACCCGCGCCGCCGCCGCCAGCCGCGGCGTCTTCTCCGGACTCATCTCGCTCCCGGGATAAACCCCAAACAAGTGCGACGTATGCCGATGATGATCGTTCGGCGTATCCAGCTCCGGCTCCTTCGGATCATGCTTCTCCGTCATCCACTCCAGCAATTGCCCCCAGCTCCCAATGCCGGGTTGGGCCAGCTCATCCCGCAGCTTCGCGATCCGGCCCCCGTAATCCTGATCCACCCCCAGCGCCTCGCTCGCCTGCACATAATTGTTGAACAAGTCCCACACGATCTCCTGCGCATAGCTTACCCCATCCTCCGTCGGCCCATGCTCCGGCGACCAGGCATCCGGAACCACCAGCCTCCCGTCCGGCAGCTTCTTCAGATGCTCGTCCCAGAATTCACACGTCTCCTTCATCACCGGATAGGCGATGTTACGCAGATAATCCTTGTCCATCCCAAACGCATAGTGCTCCCAAAGATGCTGGCAATACCAAGCGTTGGCCGTCTTATCCCATTTCCACCCCATGCCCCCCATGATGTTGTGCGAGGTCCGGATCGCGAACCCCCTCGTCGCCGGCTTCCCATCCACATCAAACTCCGACGCCCGCGTCGTCGCCCGACGCCACGGCTCAAGCTGGCTCCGAACCAGATCGATCAGCGGCTCAGCACATTCGCTCAGGTTCCCAACTTCCGCCCCCCAGTAGTTCATCTCAATGTTGATGTTCGAGTGATAATCCGAATGCCACGGCGGCGAATTGCTGTCGTTCCAAAGCCCCTGCAAATTCGCTGGCAATGCCCCCGGCCGCGAGCACGAAATCAGCAGGTATCTCCCATACTGAAACATCAGCGCTTCCAGTTCCGGATCGGCCACCTTCCCCGCCGAAACCTTGCGAACGTCCGTCGGCATCGCCCGCTGCTCCGCCGAGGACTTCCCGAAATCCACCGACATCCGATCGAACAGCAGCCGGTAATCCGCCACATGCTCCACCCGCAGCGCATCCAGCGGCTTCTCCGCCCCCGCCGTCACGTCGTCCGTCACCGGCTGGTGTGGATCCAGCCCCCGATACCCGCACGCGTAATCCATCGTGTAGTTCGTCCGCGCTCCAAAAATCAGCGTCACGCTGTCGCAGTTGCTGAATCGCAGCGACCCCCCCGAGCTTTGCATCGTCCCCCCGGCATGACGCGCGACGAGTTGCGTGTCGTATTTCAATCCATTGCTCAGCGATCCAGAAACGGTCAGCCGATCCCCCGACGCGTTGGTTGTCGCCCCATGCGAATCGCGATATTCGATCGTTCCCGTATATCTTCCCGGCTGGCTGGCCGTCAGATGCACCACCAAAACCTGCGCCGCATGGCTCGCGAAAATCTCCCGCTGATAATTCACGCCCCCTACGTCGTAACTCACATGCGCAATCGCATCGCTGATATCCAGGTCGCGCCGATAATTCAGCACATTCTCATGCCCCGGCAAATTGATCCGAAGGTCTCCCAGATATTGATACGCCCCCATGTGATCGTAATCCCCCGAGGGGTTTTCCCCGCCCGTCCAGAGAGAATCTTCATCAAGGACGATTCTTTCCGTCCCCGTCGTCCCAAACACCATTCCCCCCAGCCGGCCGTTGCCGACCGGCAGCGCTTCATTCATGCAGACCTTCGCCGGTTGCGTATACCACAGCATCATCGGAGTTTGTGCGCCGGCTGTAAGAGCCCATCCGAGCAGAACCCAAACCGCGGTCGCGTAATTCACCAGCGCCCTCATATCAGCAGATTAACGCAGAATTCATTCCCTCGCGACGTTTCGAGGAGTTTTGCGCAAATCCCCCGCAACCGCCTCGGTTTTGCTTCGCATTTGCACACCCAATATGCACCAAAATTCGAATTTTTCGGTCTAAAAGCCCATTGGCACCGGTGTTGCATAAATCCCGCACCTGCCGATCGAACGTATGACGGAACAATCGTCCCAATCCGCCCCAGCGATGGAATACGCCGCGGAAATGCGCGCCCCAGGCTCCTGCTTTTCCGACGGGCCGATGCTCCCGGAAATGGTGGTCGTGCCCGGCGGCAAATTTCTGATGGGCTCAGGAGATCCAGGGTCGGCCCAGCACCAGGTACATATAAGGTATCCATTCGCCGTTTCCCGCACGCCGGTCACCTTCGAACAATGGGATTCTTATTGCGACGGGGATGCCGATGCCCATCGCCCCTACAGCCGCGGACGCGGTCGCAAGCCGATCTTGAATGTCTCCTGGGAAGACGCCGAGCATTTCGTTCGCTGGCTTTCGATCGCTTCCGGCCGCGCCTATCGCCTTCTCAGCGAAACCGAATGGGAATATTGCTGCCGCACCCGCGGTGGGGGGGTCATCGAGATCGACCAGAAACTCCCCCAATTCGTCGCCGACGCCTGGCACGAAGATCTCCAGGGCCTTCCCCGCGACGGCTCCCCCTGGGGATTCACCGACGCCACCATGTGGCGGGTGCTGCGCGGGCCGGGCGTTGCCGCCCGCGGACGCGTCCCCCACACCCGGCGAACCGAGTCTATCACCTTCCACGTCGCCTGCGGGCTCGATTAACCTTTTTCCACGCCGCCCCCCGGCATGCGCCGCATCCACTTTCCCCTGCGCATAAATCCGAACCGCCCGTACCACTTTCCCAATTTCTCCCGGTCCAGCGGAAAAGGCTTTCGCCCGATAGGAATCGTTTTCAGCGTCAGTTCCACCGCAAACTGATCGGCCAATTCGCACAGCACGCGGATCATGTTCGTGCCGTCCCCCTTGCCCGGCTCCCGCGCCAGATCCGGTGGATGGTGATCCGCGTCGGCGATTCAATGATGAACTGCACAAACCCATGCCGCCCATCTTCGCCGACGAAAACATAATGCCCGCCCTCCGCCCCCGTCGCCCTAGTCTGCAGGGCGGCGAGAAATTCGCGCACGTTCCTCGCATCCGGAACCTGCGGTTTGCGCCAAAGGCCGAACAAATTATTTGCCGTCCTTGTCGGAGTGCAACAGCTCCACCATCACGCCGAGCTGCTTGCCGCTGTCGAGGTAGGAATACGACCCATCGTCGCTCCCGTAGCGTCCCTGGTGGATCGCAGGCATCCCCAGGTCGGCGCAATGCTTCAGCGATTTCTCGAGGCTGTTCACTCGGAAGGCAATGTGATGCACCGACTCCCCGTTTTCGTCCAGCCCATCCTGCCAACTGCTGCCCGGCTCCAGCGGCTGGATCAGCTCGATCTGGCAATTCTTGAGATTGAAGAATGCCAGCTTGCAGCGGGCATTGGACGGCTGCCCACGATAGATCATTTTCGTCTCCAGGCCGGGCTTGGTGGGAAAAATCGTCGGAATATCCATGCCCAACAGTGCCGACCAGCGCTTGGCCGTCGCTTCGATATCCCGGCAGACGATTGCCACTTGCGCCACTCCTTCAAACCCCGGATCGCAACTCATGATTTTTTTCTCCTCGATTAATTCAGTCCCATGGTGTGGCCGGCGCGCCGACTTCCGACGCCATCGGCCGCTGATTGAACGGCTCGACGTTCCCAAGGTGTACGTCCTTGAGAACCTTGTTAGTCGCCTTCGCCGCCTCCACCATTTCCGGATAGGGCCGATCCGTCACGTCAATAAATCCGATATTATAATTCTCCCCGTCAAACCTGCCCAGCACCGGCTCGTCGCGCCACTCGAACCAGTAGGCCCCCAGAAACTCGTCGAGCGACGCCGACTGCTCAACGTAATACCGATACCCGTTGGCCCGCTCCGACTGGTCCACCGCCTGCACCAGCCCCGCCCCCAGTCCGTTGGCAGGAACGCCGATATGGAATTCCCCGATCAGCACCGGCCGGCCCGTCAGCCGATACGCCCGGTGAATCTGGCGGGTCGGTTCGTACTCGTAGATGTTGATGCTGCAAACGTCAAAGGCGCTGCCGAGCCGCAGCATTTCGTCCGTTGGATTCCCCCCGAAGCGGATGCCCAGGATCAGGTGGTTCGGATCATATTTTTCGTCGCCGCGCAGGTCAGACTCGAGATATTTCTTAAACGCGTCCGACACAAATTCCCGCCGCCGCGCCGGCGTATCTCCCTGGGCGAGAAATTCCTGCAGCTTTGCCTTCGTGGCCGTGTCCGGGCCGCCCAGGATCATTTTCACGACCTCGTCTTCCCTGTCTCCCCACGGCGGTTCATTCCCCACGAAATACCCCAGGATCATCGGATCATCTTTCCTCGGCAGGCACTGTTGCTTCGCCGCCGCGTCGATTCGATCGGCGAAATTGACGGAATAGACATCCGGAATCCCCAGGAAAGTCGTCTGCCGATCAAGCGGCCAGTACAGAAACTCTGTAACGGGCCGCCCGAAACCGCCGGTCGTCATCCCCCAGGATTCCAGCCGGCGATTGATCCGCGCCATGCCCGCGTCGCTGATCGCTTGCGTCGTCGCGACCCGCGCCGGCCGCGCCCCAAAACCGGCCCCCGTGCCGTTGATCCCGGTCGAAAGGAACAGGTGCCCCAGAGGATCGACAAACCACCATTTGCCGTCGATCTGCTCCACCCGGAAAAATCCCGTGGCGGGAGCTTGCGTATCCGCGTACCCGTTAAATTTGTCGTATCCGAAATCCGCGGCGCTGCCCCATGATTTCGCCTCGGCCGCCAGCTCCAGGGCGAGCTGGTTGCGACTTTTGATTTTTTCCGGCCAGTCAGCCAGCGCCCACTGGCCGAATTCATCCACCACCGGCCCAGGTTCAAGGAACTTTGAGCCTTCATCCGTCGTTGCCAGGTGGATGTTTCGCAGTTCCAGGGTTGGGCGGTCGATCGGATAGTCCATCTGAAATCCGATCCCGCGGACGGATTTCAGCTCGCCGAACGGCCCGCCAACCATCGCCCAGAAGGTCGCCGCCCGGCGGTTATATGCCGAGGCCAGGTCGGTCCCCTGGTGGTCCATCCCTTCGAACCATTGCAGCGGGATGCACGCCCGCATCCACGCGTTCTGCCCAAACGGCTGAAACACGATTTTCCGCGGCCCGTCGTCCGTGTAAATCCACAGGGCGAACCGATGGGGACTGCTCGTGCGCATCTCCATCACCAGGTACGAATCGCCCGACCAGTCCGGCGTGAAATCCGGGCCGAGATCCTTGAGATCGATCTTTCGCTCGCAGATCACCCCGTCGAAGACCAGCTTTCGAACGTCCCCCGCTGCGCCGAAGCGCAGATTGCAACCAGCAGAATTGCGATCGCCCGCGATTTCATCCGCATGGGCTATTTCTCCGCCAGCAGTTGCGGGATGAGCCGATCCAACTGCCCCCGCGCCTCCACCGAGCGCAGGATTCCTTTTTTGTCGATCAGGTACATCGTTGGAATCTGCTGGATTCCATAGGAAAGAGTGATGGGATTCCAGCCCGTCGCCTTCTCATCGAAAAGCTGGGTCCATGGCATGTCGGGATTCTGCGCCAGGAACTTTCTCAGGTCGTCCCCGCTGTTGTCGTTGGATACGCCCAGGACTTCCAGCCCCTTGTCGTGATAGTCGGCATACGCTTTCTTGACCGTGGGCATCTCCGCGATACACGGCCCGCACCAAGTCGCCCAGAAATCGACGAGGATCACTTTCCCGTTCCACTGGGCGGTTGAAAAGTCCCGGCCGCCCAGAGTTGTCCCCTCGATGGTCAGCGGCTTGCCGACCATTTCCAACTGTTGGATCTCGCCGGCATACAGCGTGTTCAACTGATCGGCGGAGGGAGCCTGCGAATCGTCCTTCACGATTTTGAGCAGATGCTGGTAGATGCCGAGCGAGGGCTCAGTATCGATGGACGTCATCTGGATCATGCTCAAAGTCGGGTCGTCGCCGGGCGCCAAGGACGGCGGCATCGAAATCATCCAGCGCCTTGTTTCTGCCGGCATCGTCCGCCGCCTTGACGAAGTCGGCGACCGCCAGCTCGGCCTTGGCGCGGGCGGCATCAAGATCAGTTCCACTGGCCGTTGACTTCAGGACGGCGATCTGGGTCGGATCGTCGAGGATTGCCGCCAGGACATAGAACTGCATTTTCGTCGCGTCCAGCTCCGCCTTGGCGCCCGGCTGCGCAACCGCCAGCTCGTCGATCAGCGACAGGATGTGATGCACGATCGGCAGCATCTGCGGCGCCGCCTTCTTTCGCGCGTCCGCTGATTGAAACGGCTCTCCGCTAAGTATCGCCTGCTGAAGCTGCCCGGTCGCGGTCTGCAGATCAGCGCCGATCGCTTCGGGGGAGCGCTGGGTCGTCGCAGATTGACCCCAGGCTAACAAGGAAATCGACACCGCAAGCACCCCTGCCGCCAGTAGAGTTTTCTTGAGCATTTGCATCACTATATAACCCCCCGCCGGGTTGATCTAATCCAATCCAGCAAGAATTGTCAGGGATTACGTCATATAGGCCGAGGCAGGATTCGATTATGAAAATTTCTTTCCCGGCAATTCTTTGCGTGCTCCTTTCCTCGGCCACCGCAATTGCCAATCCGCCGTTTACGGTTTCGCCCGAAACAACCGCGATCACCGGCCCGCTGCGCCCGGATGGCAGCGTCGATTATGTGGCCGCCCTCAATGTCCGCTTTGGGCAAGGCGTCACTCCCGATAAGAACGGATTCATTGATTACATTCGAGCCGTCGGTCCGAAGGAATTTCCGCGAAGCTGGCTGGCAAAAACAATTGTTTTGCTCGGAGCGGCGAATCTGAACAAAAATGATTCGGGATGGAAGGATTTCAGCGGGACGGGCCCGTTTGATCGGTCGGAAGCTCATTTGTGGAAGGCGGCCGATTTTCCCGCTTACGCGAATTATCTGACCGCCCAGAAAGCCCCGCTCGATTTGGCGGAGCAAGCCGCCGCCAAGCCGCAGTGGTGGGTACCGGCCGTCTCCACCAACGGGACGTTCGCGATGATCCTTCTGCCGGAACTCAACCAAATCCGGCTAATGTCGAACGCGCTTTGTACCCGCGCCCTTCTGCGGGCCGACCAGGGCGATTTCGACGGATTCCTCGCCGACGTGATCGCGGCAAAACGCCTCACCAGGCGCTGCGATGGATATACCTACCTCGGCCACATGGTCGACGCGGCGAACGATTATCTAACCGACCGAACGATCGGCGCCGCAGTCGGGGCGGGGATATTTTCCAGTCCCCAGTGCACAAGCTCGCGGCAGCGCTGGACACCCTGCCGCCCCTCACGCCGCTATGGGATGCCGAGGACTCCGGCGAACGCTGGAGCATGCTCGACTTTACCCAATGGATCGCCCTGGGCAGCCCCGATCTTTACCGCTCATGGACCGGCAATGATGCCCGGTTCCCAAGGCGCATTCGGCAAATCGATCGGGGCTCGGTGGACTGGGATTCGGTCATGCGGACGATTAACGGCGCCCTGGACCAGATGCGGAAGATTTTGCAGTCCCCCACGGTTCGCGACGAGGTGGTGGCCCGCCAACTGTTCGATCTGGGAATCAGCGCCATGCGAAACGCCGCCGCCGCCCAGCCCACCCTTGCCCCGCAGGCTGGTGAAACCAGGGATGCGTACAGCCAGCGCATCGCCGACGCGATCATCAGTGAGTCGGTTCCCATCACCTGGAAATGCGAGGACGTTTGCCGCGCCGAGCTGCTGGAAGACCAGATGACGCGCGCGCTGGTCGCGGTGGGGGAGTATCGCGCGGATAAGGCGCCTGGCCGAATTCCCTAAATGATCTGGTTCCGGCATATCTTCCCCAGGTGCCGACGGAATTCTTTGGGGAGGCAGGACCGATCCGTTACCAAAAGGGGGATACGGGAATTCGCCTCATGGCTCGTAGCGCGAATGGTTCGGAGATATCGATTGGGGTCAGCCAGCAAATGCCGACGGATGGGTTGTAGCGTCGTAGTTCGAACTCGAGGGCTTTGGCAAGCTTCAACGCCATCCCCGCCGGTGCTACGATTCCGTCTCGATGTTGCTCACGCTGACCACAACTCATTCGCCGGCGACGGATCTGGGCTTCCTGCTGCATAAGAACCCGGCGCGGCTTCAGTCGTTTGATCTGAGCTTCGGCAAAGTTCACGTGTTTTATCCCGAGGCGTCGAGCGAGCGATGCACCGCGGCATTGCTTCTGGACGTCGATCCGGTGGGTCTGGTTCGCAATCGCCGCGGTCCGGCGGGCGAGGGGTTTGCGCTGGAGCAATATGTCAATGACAGGCCGTATGTGGCCAGCTCATTTTTGTCGGTAGCGATTTCGCAGGTCTTCGGATCAGCCCTGGCCGGGACCAGCCGCGAGCGGGCCGATTTGGCGAAGACGCCAATTCCGCTGACGGCAACTTTGAGCGTGCTCCCGGCCCGCGGCGGGGAAACATTTTTGCGAAACCTCTTTGAGCCGCTGGGATATGCCGTGGCAACCAGGGGGCTTGTTCTCGACGAAAAATTCCCCGATTGGGGCGATGCACCTTATTTCACGGTCGAGCTGGCGCAAACCATTACGCTGTCAGAATTGCTCACGCATCTGTACGTGCTGGTCCCTGTTTTGGATAACGACAAGCATTACTGGATCGGGGAAGATGAAGTGGAAAAATTGCTTCGGCACGGAGATCCGTGGTTGGCGGCGCATCCCGAGAAGGAGCAGATCGTCCTGCGATACCTGAAAAATCGCCGCCATCTCGCGGATCAGGCGCTGGCGAGGCTCATCGAAATGGATCCGGACGAGGCCGAACAGCTCACCGAAGAACAGACCAGCGAAGAAGAGCAGGTCGAAAAGAAAATCAGCCTGAACGAGCAGCGGCAAAACACGGTCCTGTCGGTGCTGAAATCGTGCGGCGCAAAGCGCGTGCTCGACCTGGGTTGCAGCTATGGGAACCTTCTGCGCCGGTTGCTGGAGGACAAGCAGTTCGAAGAGATCGTGGGGCTCGATGTCTCTCACCGCGCGCTGGAGATCGCCGCCGAGAGGCTTCGGCTCGACCGGCTGCCGGAGCGCCAGCGGCAGCGCATCCGCCTGATGCACGGCTCACTGATTTATCGCGACGAGCGGCTGGCAGGATTCGACGCGGCCGCCGTCGTCGAAGTGATCGAGCATCTCGATCAGCCGCGGCTGAATGCGTTCGAGCGCGTGCTCTTCGAGTTCGCCAAGCCGGAAACGGTCATCGTCACGACCCCGAATGTCGAATTTAACGTGCGATTTGAGACACTGCCGGCCGGGAAATTCCGGCATCGGGATCATCGGTTTGAGTGGACGCGTGAACAATTTCAAATATGGGCCTCGACGACCGCCCAGCGATTTGGATACGCGGTTCGATTCCTACCGGTCGGCACTGAGGATCCGGAGGTCGGACCTCCGACGCAGATGGCAGTTTTCACGAAAGTGGTGGAGACCTGCGCAACGATGAAGCTCACAATTCCCGAGCTCTGTTTGGTTGTCATGGTCGGCCCCAGCGGCTGCGGGAAATCCACGTTTGCGCAAGCATTTTAAGGCGACGGAAGTTGTTTCCTCCGATTTCTGCCGCGGCCTGGTGAGTGACGACGAAAACAGCCAAGACGCGACGGGCGACGCCTTTGACGTGCTGAACTTTGTCGCGGGCAAAAGGCTTGCGCGGGGATTGCTTACAGCAATCGACGCGACCAACGTCCAGGCCGAGGCGCAAGCCCCTCGTCGAACTGGCGCGCGAGCATGATGTTTTGCCGGTCGCGATCGTGCTGAAGATGCCGGAGCACGTGTGCCATGAACGGAATCAGGGCCGACCGGACCGGGCGTTTGGGCCGCACGTGGTGCGGAACCAGATGATTCAGCTTCGCCGCGGGCTACGCGGGCTGGAGCGAGAGGGATTTCGATATGTGTATATCCTGGAATCGCCGGAAGAAGTTGAGCAAGCTCAAATCGAGCGTCAGCCGCTGTGGAACAACCGCAAATCAGACACGGGTCCGTTCGACATAATCGGGGATGTGCATGGCTGCTATGATGAACTGATCGAACTGCTGAACAAGCTCGGTTATGACGCGACAGAACCTGGCCGTGTTGTGCCGTCGCCCGGCAGGAAAGCCATTTTTCTGGGAGATCTGGTCGATCGCGGCCCGAATTCGCCGGGGGTTTTGCGATTAGCCATGTCGATGGTCGCCCAGGGCAATGCATTGTGCCTGCCGGGAAACCACGACGTGAAGCTGCTGAAGAAGCTCCAGGGGAGGAATGTGCAGGTCGCCCACGGGCTGGCGAAAACATTGGAGCAGATTGAAGGCGAATCAGCCGAATGGCGCGGCAGTGTAGCCAAGTTCATCGATACGTTGGTAGGACATTATGTGCTGGATGGAGGCCGGCTGGTGGTGGCCCACGCCGGGATGAAGCATCGCTATATCGGCCGCGCTTCGCGGCGGGTGCGCGAGTTTGCTCTTTACGGTGAGACGACCGGCGAGACCGACGAATTTGGTTTGCCCGTGCGATTCAACTGGGCGTCGGAATATCGCGGCTTGGCGCATGTGGTGTACGGGCACACCCCTGTCCCCCAGGTGGATTGGCTGAATCGTACGATCAACATCGATACCGGCTGCGTCTTCGGCGGCAGCCTCACTGCGCTTCGCTGGCCCGAAAAGGAGATCATTTCCGTTCCTGCGAAGCAAACTTACGCGGATCCCGGAAAGCCGTTTTTGCGACCCGCGCAGTCGTCGCCGGAGCTGACTCCGCAGCAGCAGCATGATGATGTTCTCGATCTGGCTGACGTAACAGGCAAGCGCATCGTGACCACCGGACTTCATCACAACGTGACGATCCGGGAAGAGAACGCGACAGCAGCGCTGGAGGTCATGAGCCGGTTTGCGATCAACCCTAAGTGGCTGATCTATCTTCCGCCGACGATGTCCCCGACGGAAACAACCGACCAACCCGGTTTGCTCGAGCATCCGCAGCAGGCGTTTGACTATTACGGCAATAACGACGTTGGGAAGGTGATCTGCGAAGAAAAACACATGGGGTCGCGCGCTGTTGTGATCGTTTGTCGGGATGATTCGGTGGCCCGCAAGCGGTTCGGCATTCGCGAGAGCGGCGTCGGAACGATTTATACGCGTACGGGCCGGCAGTTTTTCGATGATGCAATTCAGGCGGAGCTTCTTGAGATTGTCCACGAGGCGATTGCGGCTGCCGGCTTCTGGGATGAATTTTCCAGCGACTGGTTTTGCCTCGACTGCGAGTTGATGCCCTGGTCGGCCAAGGCGCAAGAACTGCTGCAGCGGCAATACGCAGCCGTCGGGTCGGCCTCGCGCTTCGGTGTTTGATGCCGTTTCGGTGCTGGAGAAATCCCAAGGCCGTTACCCGGCCGGCGAAACGTCCGAAGGTATCGAACCCCTGGTCAATCGTTACCGAGACCGCCTGGATCGCGTCAATCTCTTTGTGGAGGCCTATCGGCGCTATTGCTGGCCGGTGAAGAAAGTGGGGGACCTGAAGCTTGCGCCGTTTCATCTGCTGGCAAGCGAGGGAAAAGTTCATGTGGATCGGGATCATCTCTGGCACATGCAAATGGCTTCGAGATTGGCCGAGGCCGCGCCGAATTCGCCAATGATGGCGACATCGCATCGGGTGGTTGATCTAGGCGACTCGAAGGATTGCGAAGCCGGGATGGCGTGGTGGGAGGAACTGACCGGCCGGGGCGGTGAGGGCATGGTCGTGAAGCCGCTGGAGTTCTCGGTTCGCGGCAAAAAAGGCTTGCTCCAGCCGGCGGTGAAGTGCAGGGGACGCGAATATCTGCGCATTATTTATGGTCCCCAGTACGATGTCGCGGAGAATTTACAGAGGCTTCGCTCGCGCCGCTTGGCGTCGAAGCGGTCTTTGGCGCTGCGGGAGTTTGCGCTGGGGATCGAGGGGCTCGAGCGGTTCGTCCGCCGCGAGCCTCTGCGGCGGGTACATGAATGCGTGTTTGGCGTGTTGGCCCTGGAGAGTGAGCCGGTCGATCCACGGTTATGAGGATTCTTCGAATCGATCGCACGAAGTTGCCACTGCTTGTGGCGAGCATCGTCGTCGCGATTCTGCTGATCTGGTTTGCCCATCAGGTTGCGGTTATCGGCGTTGAAGTGCGCGAAGACTTCTGGGCCTATTGGGCGTCCTATCGGGTCGATGACATTCAGAACGCGCTCGTGCATTCCAATGCGCTTTTGCGGCGGGCGGAACAAATACCGTCGTCGGGTTCCGCGACAGTCGCTACCCCCGGACCCGGGCTGCTTGATCGGCCGTTGAATTTGCACAATCTCCTCGAGCGCTGGCGGCGTTTGCGGCCGGTGTACGGGCAGATCCTTCAGGCCTGGGTCGGGGATTACGACCATCCCTATCCGGACCGGGTGGAGGCGATGGATTATCCGCCGCTGCGGCTGCTCGCCGTGACGGTCTGGACCTGGCACGTGCAGGAAGAATTTCCCGGGCTGACGCGATTCCCATTTCGCTCCCAGATCTTTCATGATCCCACGACCGGTAAGACGCGGTTTGTGACCGATGAAATTGCCCGGCCGCTGCTGACGAGCAATACCGTGTGTACAGCCCTCGGGGCGCTGGAAATTTTCTTGCTGGTCTGGATTTGGGTGCAGCGCGGCGCGAAGTTTGATGGCGGCGGATGGGGCGATCCGATGCTTTTGCTGCCAGTAGCGGCCCTGGCGATTTGTGCGGCTCTGTCTCGATACCTCAACTGGTCGATTTATCTTCCCGCGCCTGCGACCGGGCCGATTGACGAGCGCTTTACGAGCCTTTCCTGGTGGCTATTCGTGGTGCTGAAGTTTGTGTCAGTGGTCGCCCTGGCTCGGTTTCTGCCATCGCCATTTCGGGGGCCCGTGTGTGGAATCGTGGCGGGGACATTTTTCTGGCTGAATCCGGCCATCATCATCGACAGCCACGGGTGGCCCCAGTGGGATCCGTGGATTTTCCCGGCGTTCTTCGGGGCGGCGATCTTGGTTTCGCTGAATGGGTGGTTCGCGGCAGGGGTTTTGATCGGCATCGGCTGCATGTTCAAGGGGCAGATTTTGTTCGCCGCGCCGGTGCTGGTGCTTGCGCCGCTCATCGCGGGTTGGCCGATGCGGTTTTTGCGGATCGTCGTCGGGATGGCCATGGGGGCGGGGATTTGCGTCTGGCCGTGGCTGGTGACTTCTCACTTTGCATCAAGTTATATCGTCGCGACGGTTTTTGCGGCGGTGATGGTCGTTCTGCTCTCGTTTTTCCGCCAGCCGATCGTGGGATATTTGCGGGAGGTTTTGCCGTGGGTGATCAAGCGGATTCGGCGCAAGCCATCTGAAGAAGCCGCGCCGCAGGTTGTTTGCTGGGTGGTTTCCGCGGCGGTTGCGATCGCGATGCTTTGCGCGGCCTTGCTAGTCTTGCGCGTTTGGGCGAGTCGGATGGGGCGCCAGGGGCGTGCTGATTTTGTTGTCCGGGGCGATCCTTGTACTGCCCTGGATCATGCCGCGGCGGTTGATCGCCTTCTGGCTGGCGGTTGTGTTTACGGTTTCACTATGGCTCACCGCGTTTAGCCTGGGAGGAAAATTCTCCTGGTGGGACGTCGGATTTGAGTTTGGCACGATCAAGCACACCCAGATGGAAATCGGGAACGAATCGCTCAGCAACCTGGCGGCGATTTTGCACGAGCGATATGGCTGGGGAGTGCATGACGCCGTCGGATCGCTCCAGACGCCGCTGAACTCTGGGCTGATCGAGCCGGACATGCGCCAGTTCCTCGGAGCGGTTTTCTTTTTATCCGTATTTCTGTGCGGCATCGGGGCGGCGATTCATCTGCGGCGGGGCGACCCACATTTCCTCGTCGCGCTGATCGCGCCGTGGGTGATTTTTCCGGCGATTCTCACGCAGATGTCAGCTCGGTATCCCATGTTTCCGGCCGCGATGACCGCGATCATGGTCGCCGTTTCAGTGCGCATGTCCCTCTGGCACCTGGTGCTGACGGTGATCGGATGCATCACGTTTTTTGTGCGCCGTCATGCGCGGGCCGGTCGAAATCGCGCCGCTGACCCACGGCATCGTGAACCGAATGCATCCGGACCTGGGCTGGCTGACGATTGGAATCGCCGCGATTTTCCTGGTGAGTGCTCTGGCGCCCAGCCGCGGGGGACCGCCTCACACCAGCCCCTTGCGGCTGCTGGAAGGGCGCGGCAAGATGTTTGTCGATCTCTCGAAGAAAATGCGTGCCCATCCTTTTTGGAGAAGACTATGCGGGCAACCATCGTAGCCTTAGTGGCGATTCTCATCGCCCCTGTTGCAGCCATTTCGCAGACACTGGCCGATCGAATTCCGGCCGATGCGCAGATTTATATCGGCTGCAAGGGCGCAGGACGACCTCGGACCCGGATATGCGAATTCGCATCTGAAAGCCGTCATGGACTCGTCACAGTTTTCGCAGCTCTTTTCGGATTCGATTCCGCGGCTCGTCGATTCGCTCACCAGCGGCGATGAGGACGCGGCCCAGCAGGCCCGGCTGGTGATGAACCTGGCGATGTCCGTCCTGCATCATCCGACCGCGATATATTTCGGGGGCGTGGATCTGCCAGCGACTGGCCAGCCAGTGCCCAGGATCGCGATCCTGTGCGATGCCGGCGATGACGCGACCGTGCTTTCTCAGAAGGTGGCGCAAATCATTTCGCAAGCCCCGCAAGGCACGCCGCTGCGGCTTCAGACTTTCGGAACGCTATTGGTGGTTGCGACGTTTGATTTTCCGGAACATCCATCCGACCCGCTGGCGCAAAACGCGCAGTTCCAGGATGCGATGTCGCACGGGTTGAGTGATCCAGTGGTGGCAATGTACATGGATGGAGCGGCGCTTCTGAAAACGACCGATGGGCTGGTGGAAAAGTTTGCCCCGCAGCAATCGGCGGCGATGTGGCCGCAGATTCGCGACGCGCTGGGGTTGGGCGACCTCAAATATGCAATTGGGACGGACGGATTTGACGGCAAAAACTGGGGATCACGCCTGTTTATCTCAGCGCCCGGAACGCGAACCGGATTGTTTGCGCCGGCGGCGAATGTCCCGCTGGGACAGGATTTTCTTTCGCTCATTCCCATGTCCGCGACGATGGCCGGCGGCTGTTCGGTTGATCTGAGCGCGCTCTTCACCCAGATCGACAATGGGATTCAGCAGATCAGCCCTGAGACGGCGAATCAATTCCACCAGGCGCTTCAGCAAGTCAGTCAGATGCTGGGGTTCGATCTTCAAAAGGATTTTCTGGGAGCGATCGGGCCGCAATGGGGGTATTACGTCGATCCCGCCACCGCGGGCGTGGGCGTGCTGGGGCTGACGATCATCAATCAGCCGCGCAATCCGGACCGATTGCAGACATCGCTCACGGCGCTGGAGAATATTGCCAACGTCGCCGTTCGCCAGCAACTGGCGAATTCAACCGTCAAGCTGACATTGGAAATTCGCCAGTTCACGAGCAACGGCGTGACCGTGCATTATCTGGCGACCCCGTTCATTTCTCCCTCCTGGGCGATCAAGGATGGGCGGTGGTATGGAGCGCTTTATCCCCAGATCATTGTCGCCGCAATCAATCGGCAGCCGGATGGGAAGTCGATCCTCGATAATCCGGGATACCAGGCAGTGATGAAGGAACTGGGCGCGCCGCGCAATTCGGCAGCTTCCAGTTCAACGATCTTCCGCAGACCATGCCCCAGGGATATCAGGCGTGGCTGCTTCTGAGCCGGATGTACCTGGGATATGGGGATTTGTTCGGGTTGCAGAGCCCACCGATGGTAGTACCCACCCTGGACAAATTGATGTCGGAGGCGGAGCCGAGCGGGTCGGTCTCGTGGGAGGATGATTCCGGGTTTTATGTGCGGTCAATCACGCCTTTTCCGGCGCAGATGCATTGGGGGCGAGCTGGTAATTCCCATATTGCGCAATTGCCCGAACTTCGGTCGGCTATGTCTAAACAAATCGACAGTGCGCTCTTAAGCAGAAGTGAATGGTTGCGCGGGAAGATGGTTAACGTGGGCGTTTAGCGGATCGGCGCCGGGAAAAATTCGAAGCTGACTCAAAATCAAATGCGCCCAGTTGGGATATATTGCTTGACACATATGATTTTCGAGGGATATAGTTTCGCCTCATTGATTTGGGAAGGGACAAATGTCTGCCTACTTTGCTTGCAATCCGATAGCCGCGGCGTTTTCGAGCGTAGGTTTTACGCCGCCTCAGACTGTACCATCACGCAATTCGAATTCTGATTCATATTCCTCAAGCGTTGCTTGCGCGATTTTTAACAATTCATTTCTGCTTGGCTTTTTATCGCGGATATTGGCGTTTGCTGCGGCATGCCCCGGGGGCTTCGGGCTGGGCCGATCTATTTGCAATGCGCAAAATCTGCGGCCGGAGAGGCAAATAGTGCTATAACGGTCTGAGATTTGCTTTTAAGTTTGGGTGAATGGACGCAATATCGCGTCGAGTGCTGAAGTGAAAAGCGCCCACATCGTTGTAAACGATTGAACAAGTCGGGTGTCCTTTTGGAAAAGGAGCAGTTGGGCTCTATTTCACGTTTAACTTTGGAGGTGAAGCAGTTGAATCAAAACAAGGAGTGATGCGGTTCGGGCTTTTCGAATCCGTGTTTGTGGAAGAATCAGTGGGTGATCATGCGACGCCCTTCACCGTCGGGTAAGAATGTTAAGAGGGTGAAGGTCGGCATCCTGGGAATGGGTCTCCGCGCACAGTCGCGGTTTCGTTGATCATTTTTCGACCTTTCTGCGGTTCGGGGCTTGAGTTCTTATCGCAGCGCGGATGTTCCAGCGCGAAGTCTCGGAGATTTCGCAGGGATATTCGGTGCAGAATCAGCGGTCATATGTTTCCCGCTGGATTTCTCGTTGCAGAAACAAAGTCATTTCGCATGCCGTGCGCCGGGTTTGGCTTTTCGGGGCGGTATTCATCCAGTGGGATCGGCGCGAAAGACGGCGCGATGACCAGCAGCGGGATTATTCAGTTGGTCGGTTGGGTCTAACCTTTTGACAACCGCCGTGGGTGTTCGAAGAACCGCTCGGGGATGGGCAAGCAGCCTGCGACCGCAAGGACTCCCGGTTTAAAACATCCTGTAGTGATGGACGGACATAGTCTTTTGCGATTCGAGTAGGGAATGAAATGCTAAATTCACAGCGGTTTGAAACCAGCCTGGCGCTGGCGACGCAACGGCCGTCGAAGATCGTCGTTTCGTCGAACCACGCCGGCGATCCCGGACGAACTTCGGTCGGGATTCTCACGATCGTCTGGCGGCAGCGCTGGCTCATTTCCGCATGTCTGGTTGCCTCCATCATTGGAAGCTTCTTTTATCTCGAGCACGCGACGCCCATCTACAGCAGCAGCGCCGTCGTTTACATCCAGCAGTCCGTTCCCAAGGCCATCAACGATCAGTTGAGCGAAGAGGACACCGTTCCCGGTGGATATCTTTATACGCAATGCCAGGTGATCACATCGACGGCCAATCTGAGCAGCGCTGCGCAATTGCCGATTGTCGCGCACGCCCACGTGCTTGAGGGGATGACCGATCCCGTCGGGTTCCTTAAGGGGACGGTGACTGCCGAGCCGGGAAAGCAGGCGAATCTTGCAACCGTTTCGATGGAATCGACCGATCCGCAGGATGCCGCCGACATCGTTAACGGCGTCGTTCAATCGTACATCGACTATCAAAGCAAACAGCACCGCTCGACCGCGGTGGAAGTGCTGAACATTCTCCAGCAGGAAATGGACCGCCATGAGGCCGAGCTGGCCAAAGTGGAACGCAATCTCGAGGATTTCCGCAAGGTAAATCCCGAAATGTCCTTCCAGACGGGAATGGGCACCGCGGCGATGGATCATCTTTCCGTGGTGAGGTCGAACCTTTCGCAGGCGCAGCAGACCGTGAGCGAATTGGAATATCTGACCTCGCTGGCCCGGGGTAACCCGGCGAATCAAGTCGCGATCGGCCATCTCTTCAATCAGCTTCAGTTGAGCAGTCTTGCGGCGCTCCTCGATCCGCAATTGATCATCGAATACGAAACGACGCGGCGCGACCTCGGCGACCTCACCGACAGCCTGGGGTCTCAAAACAACCAAGTGCTCGAAAAGACCGGTCGCCTCGAGCGGCTCGGGGGAGAAATCTTCGGCGATCTCACGGATCTGCTTCGGGTGGAAAATCGCCGGGTCCTGGAACTGAAAGCCCAGGAAATCACCGAGAGCCGCCTCGCCGTTGACAGCAATCTCAAGGGGATCGAATACGACCAGATGAACGAAGAAGTCCGGCGGATCGAAGCGGAGCTCGATCTTCTCGACAGCCGCATGAAGGAAGTCAACGTGACCGAAAACGTGGCGGCGCTGACGGTGTCGGTGCTCGAGGCCGCGACGCCCGGCCCGATTCCGGTCCGGCCGCGCCGGGCGCAGGCACTGGGTGAGGGGGTTATCGCGGGTTTGATCCTTGGCCTGTGCCTGGGATTCGTGCGTGAAATGCTCGACCAGCGGGTCCGCTCGTTGGAGGAATTCTCCACCTTGCTAGGGTTGCCTGAACTTGGAATGGTTCCCCGGATTTCCTCGCGATCCTCGACGGCAAAGCGCGGGCTGGAGGTTCAGCTTCGCCCGCGATCCGACGCGGCCGAGGCGTTCCGCACCTTGCGAACCGCGATTCACTTCGGCTTCCGCACCCGCGAGCATACCAAGACCATCCTGATTACTTCTCCCGCCTCGGGCGACGGAAAATCGCTGCTGGCGAGCAACCTGGCCATCGCGGTCGCGCAAAGCGACCGGCGCGTGCTCCTGATCGATGCCAACTGGCGCCATCCCGATCTCCATCGGACATTTGATCTGAGCAACGAGATCGGGGTCACCAGCGTGATCAGTGGCAGCGCCACGTTGCGCGAAGCGGTTCAACGGACGAAAATCAGCGGGCTCGAAGTCCTCGCGTGCGGGCCCGTGCCGCTGAACCCGGCCGACCTGCTCAACAGCGACGCGTTTCTGGATCTGCTCCAGGCGGCGGGCTCGGAATATGACCAGGTTCTGATCGACTCACCCCCGATCATGCCGTTTGCCGATGCGCGCATCCTTGCCGCGTCGTGCGACGCGACGATCCTGGTGCTTCGGGCCAACAAATCGATCCGCCGGATCGCCGAGCGGGCGCGCAAGCGCTGACATCAGTAAACGCCAACATGATGGGGTACGTGGTAAACGATGTGACCGCGAGTCATCTCTCGCGGCCGAGCCATATGACGAATTTCTACGATGTGGCCTTGCACCAGCGCCAACGAGCCGTCACGGCACGGCGGGCACTTACGGGCAACGGCAATGGGGGGAATGGCAACGGGGGAAATGGCAGTGGGGCAGGAAACGGAAACAGTCATGCGGGCAACGACACCGCTATTGTCGCAGCGCGTTCGGAAGACGTTGGGTCACAGGTCTGATCCATCGGGCCAATCGAATGCAGCGGCGATGATGTAAAAGCTTCGCGCCCGAGGCGCGGAAACCCGTGTGGGTGAGCGCGATGCGTCCGTCGACCAACGTCGGCTGCCGCAAAGCGATTGAGTGAATCCTATCCCAAGAAAAACGGCCGGTGCGCCGACGGGGACGAAGTCCGAACGGACTCCCCGATACTGAATCGAAAAAAGTCATGCTATTACTTGAAGAAAATCCACCCATGATTCCGGAATGGATCGGCTCGCTGGCCGAGATTGCCGGCGAGTGGTGGGTTGCGCACACACGTTCGCGCCGGAGAAGTCGTTCGTGCGGGAACTGTTGGCGCAAAGAATCGCCTACTATCTTCCGATGCACGAGCGCGTGATGGTCTGGGGGGGCCGCCGGCGCAAAGTGTTTTCACCTCTTTTCCAGTCTTACGTCTTTTTTGCCGGGGATGCGGAGGACCGCCAGGCGGCTCTGCGCACGAACCGGGTGGCACACGTATTTCCGGTTCGGCAGAAGGAGCGGTTCCTGGCCGAGCTGGAGGCAATTCGATTTACGATCCAGTCCGGCACGAAACTGGATCCGTATCCATCGATCGCGGTAGGCACGTTCTGCCGCGTCGTCCGGGGCCCTTTGCGGGGCATTGAAGGCGTTGTCATTCGCAAGGACGCTTCGACGCGCCTTGTCTTGCAGATTCGCATGCTGGGACAGGGGGCGAGTTTGGAAATCGCCCCTGAAAATCTCGAGAGCCTGTCATAGGCCGCCAGAGATTCCTCCCTGCCCAGCCTGCGTCATCTTTTCATCTCATATCCCGGTTGGAGCTTCGATAAAGGAGTACAGATCTCATGTCACCATTACTTGCGTATGCCATTTTAACTTTTGGGGGATCACTCGCGCTGGTGCTGGCGCTGACCCCGCTTGGCATTCGGCTCGCCGGGGCGTTTGGGCTCGTGGATGAGCCGGGGGTGCGAAAGGTGCACCGAACCCCGGTTCCGCGAATCGGCGGTGTGGCGATCGCGCTGGCTTCGATCATTTCGTTCGCGATTTTCGCGAGCCTCTACGTTTCCAGCCGGCCGGCAGTGATCTCCTTCAACACCACCATCACCCTGATCGCGGCAGCGATCTGCGTTTTTCTGCTTGGGCTGGTCGACGACATCATCAATGTTTCGGCGAAATACAAGCTATGCGTTCTGCTGGCGGTCTCGATACTTTTCTGCGCGTCAGGGGCGACGTGCGGCAGATCGTCATCGACGGAACCGTCGTGCTGAACCTGGGGCCATTTGCGTGGCCGCTGACGATGCTCTGGCTCGTTGGGGTCACCGTGGCCGTGAATTTCGTTGACGGCCTCGACGGGCTCGCGAGCGGAATCGTCGCGATTGCCGCCGGTGTTTTAGCGCTGGGGGCGGCCGTGGGCGGCGCGCCCGTGACCGTGCTGCTCGCCATTTCGCTTGTCGGAGCACTGCTGGGGTTCCTGGTCTTCAATTCGAATCCCGCCAAGGTGTTCATGGGGGACTGCGGAAGCATGTTCATCGGCTTCCTGCTGGCCGGGGCATGCGCGATGTCGAACCACGCGATCGGCACGACGCGCAGCCTGATCTTTCCGGCCCTTGCCCTTTCCGTGCCCCTGCTGGATACGCTCCTGACCTTCGTACGGCGGGCGATCCTGCAGAGACAATCAATTTTCGCCGCGGAAAAGGGGCACATTCATCATCGCCTGCTCGATGTCGGACTGGCGCCTCGGCAGGCCGTGTTGGTGCTTTATCTCGTGACGCTTGCCGCGGCCGGCGTCGATTTGTTCGGCATGATCGGAAATGCCTGGGCGACGGTTCTGGCCTCGTTGGGTTACATCTCGCTCTTGTGCATCATGTTCCGCGTCGCCGGTTCCGTGCAGGCGCGCGAGACGCTCAGCGCCGTGCGGCGGAACAATGCGATTCGCCGCGAGGCACGACGATATCAGACGGTCTTTGCCTCGCTTCAGGTCGCCTTCCGTGAAGCCACGACCTTCGATTCATGGTGGCAGCACCTCTGCAAGGCGGCGGACGAGCTCGATTTTGCCCAGGTGAGCATGCCGCTCTCCCGGCGCGATGGATCGAAAACGACCATGCGCCTGCGCAGAGGAGATACCGAAATCGTCGAGGTCGATTCGATCACCGCCGAAATTCCCATTCCCCAGCGCCGCAGCGGGGAGACGCTGCGGATTTATGTCGAAGCTTCCGGTGGGGAGTTCCTTGAGACATCCGGTCAGCGGATCGCCCTCTTTTCACGGCTGATGGGAGAATCGAGCCTGGCGCATCTTCCCGACAGCGGGCCCGGCCGGGAAAGCGTCAGTGCCGGGGGCGGCGTTGTTCACCATGACGCCCAGGCAGCGGTTCCCGATGAAATCGGGGAAGTCTTCTCGAAGCTGCGCGTGGCGATCGTGCATGATTTTCTCTACACCTACGCCGGCGCGGAGCGGGTGCTGGAGCAGCTCATCGCGCTCTTTCCCCATGCCGATCTGTTTGCACTGTTTGATTTTCTACCGGAGCACCTTCGCGGGTTTATCCGCAACAAGCCGGTGCAGTCGACCTTCATCCAGCGTATGCCGTGGGCTGCGCAAGCACCATCGGGCTTATCTGCCGCTCATGCCGCTGGCGATCGAGCAGGTCGATATTTCCGGTTACGACATCGTGATTTCCAGTTCGTATTTGGTGGCCAAGGGCGTGCTGACCCGGCCGGACCAGCTTCACATCTGCTATTGCCACACGCCGGTGCGGTTCGCATGGGATTTGCAGAACCAGTATCTGAATAAGCCCGATGGCGGATTGCTTTCGACGGTGAAAACCGCGCTGGCGCGGGTGCTACTGCATTACATCCGCAACTGGGACATCCGCTCGGCGCACGGGGTGGACGTGTTTGTGACGAATTCGGATTTCGTCGGCAGGCGCGTGCGGAAGCTCTACCGGCGATTTACCACGACCGTCTATCCGCCCGTGGACACCGAGCGGTTCACGCTTTGCGAGGAGAAGGAAGATTTCTATCTCACCGCCTCGCGACTGGTTCCGTATAAGCGGATCGATTTGGCAATCGAGGCCTTCAAGAGGATGCCGAACCGGCGGCTGCTGGTGATCGGCGAAGGGCCGGAGCTCGAGAAATATTGCGCCAACATCTCGCCAAATGTTCGGCTGCTGGGATATCAGACGCCGGACCGCCTGCGGCAATATATGCAGCGGGCGCGGGCGTTTGTTTTTGCCGCCGAAGAAGATTTTGGCATCACGCCGGTCGAGGCGCAAGCGTGCGGCACGCCGGTCATCGCATACGGTCGCGGCGGTGTGACGGAGAGCGTGATCCACGGTGTGACCGGACTGCTGTTCAAGGATCAGACGGCCGAGGCCCTGATGGAGGCGATCGAAGACTTCGAGGGGCGGCAGTGGGATCCCAAAGCGATCCGCGCCAACGCGGAGCGATTTTCCATCGCTCGTTTCCGCGAAAAATTTGCCGGCGTTACCCGCAAAGAGTGGACCGATTTCCTCGTCCAGCGGCTGGAGAGCAACCGCAACAGCATGTTCGGATTGTCTGATGGGGAGATGACCGAAGCGGCGATCGCAACGATGGAGATGTCGGCGGCCGTTAAGCAAAAAGCGCGGAAGGAGCAGCCTGAGCTGATCCAATGACGATGAGCCTGGCCAATCCGACGCTCGCCCGCCAGGAAGAGGGACAATCCGCGCGCACGTCCGAGTCGGGCGGCAGATTGGGCGATCGCTGGCTGCTGGTCTTCGTGATCACCAGCTTTCTCTTCGAGCTGGGATTGTTTGTCGCCGGGGATACCGCGCTGCGGCTGCCGCTGCGCGTCGGCATGTATCTCATCAGCCTGGTCTTCGTCCTCTTGATTCGCGGCAATGGGGAGGCCCATCCGGCGACAAAGCTGATTCAATATATCCTGGCGATGCTGGCGATCTCACTGATCAATCCCAATGGCAACGCGATCATGGCTCGCGTTGCGCAGATCGGCCTTTACTTCTCGATCCTCGCGCCGCTGATCTGGGTCGGCAAGCTCCAGATTACGAGGCGAACTTTCCAGCAGCTCATCCTGGTGATGTGGCTCTTTTATACGGCCAGCGCGGTGATGGGCGTGCTGCAAGTGCAATATCCCGGCAAGTTCGATGGTGCCCTGTCGGCGAATTACGACGATCAGTCCCTGATGCCCCACATTTTCGTTCTCGCCGATGGGACAAAAGTCATCCGGCCCAAGGGGCTGACCGACGTTCCCGGCGGTGCATCGACGGGCGGTGTTTATTCGATCATCCTGGGCACGGGACTGCTGCTGACCAGCCGCAGCACGCTGATCCGCATCGCATCGGTATGCGGCATGGTGGCCGGACTCTTCTGCATCTTCATCTGCCAGATGCGCACCAACCTGATCATCGCCGGGATTGCCACAATCGCGCTGGTGATGGTGCTGCTCTTTCGAAGGTCCTATGGCCGGGCGAGCTTGTTTCTCGGGATCGCAGTTGGGGTGGTCCTGGTTGGGGCAACGGCGGCGTTCAACATCGGCGGGCAATCGACGGTCGATCGGTTTCTCACCCTCATCGCCTCGGATCCCACGACCGTGTTTTACGCAAACCGCGGTGGGTTCCTCGAGGATGTGATTCACGACGCGACCCATGATTATCCCCTGGCGCAGGCCTGGGGCGATGGGGAATGATGTGCCACTATTTCGGGAACGGCAGCGACGCCCTCTGGGCCGAAATGATGTGGCAGTCTCTGCTCTATGACGGCGGCATTCCGCTGATCCTGCTCTACATCGCATTGCTGCTCGCGCTCATGCGCACGGCGCTGGCGCAGGCCCTGTGGCAGCGCGATGGCGACCTCGGTTGTGGGCGGGGGTGGTTTTCGGCTACACCCTTGCCGCCGCGGCGGCCACCTTCGTCTTTCCGATCTTCTCCAACCAGGAGGGGATGGATGTTTTCCTGATCAACGCGGCGCTGTTTGGCGTTTGCCTGACGGCGGATTCCGAGCGTCACGCGGCCAGCGTTCTGAGCGACGATATTGAGGAGCCCGAGGAGCTCGAAGGGGAAGATATGCCGGGCCAGAGCTGGCCGCAACCTGAAAACGGATTGATCCATCGATGAAAATTCAATTTGTCGCTCACAATTTCATCCGCGGGAATGGCCAGGGGCGGATCAACTACGAGATCGTCCGCCACGCGCTGCGCAGCGGGCACAATGTGGAGCTGCTCGCCGATCAGGTTGCGCCGGAATTGATCTCGGACGGCGCGAAATGGACGTATGTCGCCCAGCATCCGCACCGGCCAAACGTGCTGGGCGTGCGGGTTTTCGCGAGGTCGGCGAATCATGTGATTGTCGAGCGCGGGCATGAGGCGGACGTGATCGTCGGCGCGGGGTTCACGCTGGATGTGCCGCACGATGTGAACCTTTGCCAATTTGTGCATGGGGCGTGGATCAAATCGCCGGTGCATACATCGCGGTTCGAGAGGGGGCCATATGGGTGGTATCAATATCTCTATTCCCGGCTGAACACCGGCTGGGAAAAGCGGGCCTATCGCAACGCGGGAATGGTCGTCGCGCCGTCGGAGAAAATCCGGGAGGAGCTGATTTCAATTGGGGTTCCGGCTGAACGGATACGCGTGATTTACAACGGCGTCGACCTCAACGAATTCACGCCGCAGATTGAATCGAATTCACAGTTGCGCAGTGAACTGGGGCTTAAGGCGGATATTCCATTGGCGCTGTTCGTCGGGGACATTCGCACGCCGCGCAAGAATCTGGATACGGTGCTCAAGGCTCTGGTGCTCGTGCCCGGGCTTCACTTGGCGATTCTGGGGGCCGAGAGAAATAGCCCGTTCCCGGCAATGGCGGCCGCGCTCCAGGTTGCCGAGCGGGCCCATTTCATGGGGTTCAGAACCAACGTCTCCCAGTTCATGCGGGCGTGCGACATGTTCGTGTTTCCGTCGCGGTATGAGGCAGGGACGCTGGTGCTCCTCGAGGCGGCCGCATCTGGCGTGCCGATCATCACGGTGCGCAGCGCCTGGCGGATGTGAGGTTTTGGATTCCGCCGCCGCGCAGATTCTCGAAGACCCCAATGATTTTCGAGCGCTGGCGGCGGCAATGCGCAAATTGATTCAATCGCCGCAGCAGCGCCGCGCCGCGGGGATCGCCGCGCGGGGGATCGCCGAGCGATATTCGTGGGAGTCGATGTCGCAGGCATACCTGGAGCTTTTCGCGACGGCGGCGAAGAATCGCCGGCGCGAAGTTTCCCCGCTCGGTCAAACCGAGCCGGCGGAATCGAATTCCGAGGCGCTGGCATGTTGAGCGGACGTCCAAAAATCCTGGCTCTCGCCACCAAGGGGACGGGCACCAACGAAGAGGATCGATTGCGCACGCTGATGAGCGCGCTCGACGTGGAATTTGTGCGGTTTGATAAATCGAAAAAACGCAAAAGCGCTGTCGAGTTTTTGAAGATGCTCTGGCGCGAGCGGCCGGACCTGGTGGTGATGGAAGGGACCGGGGTTGCGGGCGGCCTGCCGATTTTGCTGGCGCGAATCCTGCTCGGCACGCGATTCGTGGTCAGCAGCGGTGATGCCGTCGCGCCGTTCGTGGCCGCGATCCGGCCGGTGCTGGGGCCGGCATTTGCGATATACGAGCGGATGCTCTGCCGGTTGTCGTCAGGATTCATTGGATGGACGCCGTACCTTGCCGGGCGGGCACTCACGCTAGGCGCGCCCGCGCGATGACTGCCGCGGGCTGGGGACCGCAAAGCGATCCGGCCCATCGCGCCGAAGCGCGGGCCCGCTTGCGTGGACGCCTGGGAATCGACGAAGAAACGATTGTCTTCGGGCTTCTTGGGTCGCTGGTCTGGAATCAGCGCCTGGGTTACTGCTACGGCTCGGAACTGGTGAGGGCAATTCTGCAACTATCGCCCTCGCGACGAGTCGCGGTCGTTGTCGTCGGCGGGGGATGTGGTCTGGACCGACTACGCGAAATCGCCGCCGATCGCCTGGGAAAAGATATCTTTCTCCTCGGCGAAGTGCCGGGGTCCCAGGTGGGGGATCATCTGGCGGCCTTCGATGTCGCAAGCCTGCCGCAAAGCGTCGATGGCGTCGGCAGTTTCCGTTACACGACGAAGCTCAGCGAATATCTCGCCGCCGGTTTACCGGTAATCACCGGGCGGATTCCGATGGCGTACGACCTGGACGACGGATGGCTCTGGCGGCTCGCCGGACGCACCCCATGGGAAGAGCAGTATATCCAGCAGCTTTCGCGGCTGATGGCCCGAATGGACCGGACCCAGATCGCCCAGAAACAACGGGCGATTCCCCCCGCAATGCAGGAATTCGATCGCGATCGCCAGGTCCGTCGCGTCACCGAATTCATTCGAGATATTCTCGGCATCGCCGACGACGTTCCGGCGCGAGGGCGCGGCGGAACAAAACGAGGCACCGGCCCTTGAACCGGCCGCTGCCTCGCTTTAATCCCGTGACAAGCAACCGACGAAATTCGCCGCTTCGCATCGCCTGTTACGGCTTTGCCGATCCGCGCCGGCAGCGTTTCCACCGCCGGATTCCTGATCCTCCGCCAGCTCCTTGAGCGCGGGCATCAGATCGATTTTTTCAACAAGACGTCTTTCGTACGCCCGCGCGAATTCGAATCGCTTCCCAATTACCGGTTCGTCGAGGTTCCAACGCCGGCGTCGGACCAAATCATCCGCCGTTGCCCCAAGCGCGGCGGGACGGTCCTGCGGCATCTTCTGGGACAGATCGCCCATCGCATCTTCGCGGCAAAAGTCCTGACAGCGATGCGCCGGCATCATGCCGAAAGCCCCTACGACGTACAGCTTTGGCTCGGCGACTGGTCATGGGGCCGCATCGGCGACATTCCCGTCGTGAGCTGGGTGCAGGGCCCGCCCCAAACCGATGCCCGCTCGGTCGTCCGGCACAGAAAACAAATTCTGCGCCTGTGCGGTTGGCGAAGTTATCTGCCCCTGCGGCTATACGCCGCTTATCGCGGGACGCTGGGGCTTCCCCGCTTCGATTGCACCGATCTGTTCATCGTGGGCAGCGAGTGGTCCCGGAAAATCTTAGCGAGCTATGGAATCCCCTCGCAGTTGATCCACGCGATGGCCTATCCGGTTGATCTCAAACAGTTTTCGCCGGCGGCGGAGGAAGCCGCCTCAGACGTCCGGCCGACGATTCTCTGGATTGGCCGCACGGTTCCGCGCAAGCGACTGGATCTTTTTCTGGATGCCTGCTGCGAACTGACAAGGAGCGGACTCGATCCCGATGTCCTGGTCGTCGGTGGGTTTGATTTCACCCCGGGATACGCAAAGCTGCTGGAACAATTCCCCTCGCCGCATCGCCTGCGGCATATTCCGAGTCTTCCACGTGAGCAGGTCATTGCCCTGCTTCAATCGGCTTCGGTAGTCGTGCAGCCGAGCGAGGATGAGAATTTCGGGTCAACGATAGCCGAAGCGCTGGCATGCGGGACACCGGTGGTTTTGGGACCCACGAATGGAACAGGCGACTATATGGGCGACGGCGGCGTTCAATTCGGACAATACAGCGCAGAGTCGGTCGCCGACGCTGTCTCCCGTGCTTTGCAAAACAGGACCACGCTTCGCCAGAAAGCTCGCCACGCGGCGGTGGCGGCCTTCGACGCCGAAAAAATCGCCGACGAACTGATCGGCCTTCTCCACCGGGCGACCTCGCAAAAATCCTCAAGGGACTTTGTTTCGTCGGACCCGCTGGAAGGGCCTGCGCCTTCGGCGGAAAAAGAACCGACGACTCTAAACGCGTGAAATCCGCGGCATCAGCGATGACATCTCTTAGCACATTACAGATCGGCGCCGGCTGGTTTCCGGAGAATCCGGGCGGACTGGATCGCTATTACTACGAGCTCCTGCGCGCGCTGCCCGGCGTCAACGTCGATTGCCGGGGGCTGGTGATCGGAACGGGTCGAGTCGCCGCCGAATCGAACGGCCAGGTGCGTGCCTTCGCCAACCGGGGAGACAGCCTGGTGAAACGCTGGTTCGCCTGCCGAAACGCAACGGCGCAGATTCTGGCGGAGCTGGGTCAGCGCTGCCTGGTCTCGGCGGATTTTTCTCTCTACGCCCATCCGGCAATGAAGGCGCTGGTGGCGCAGGGTCGGCGGATGGTGGTTCATTTTCATGGGCCTTGGGCGGGCGAATCGCGCCGCGAGGGGGAGGCGCGAATGACATCCTGGATGAAACGCTGGGTCGAGCGCAGCGTCTATCGCCGTGCAGTGGCGTTCATCACGCTTTCCGCGGCGTTTCGGAATCTGCTCTGCCAGCAATATGGAATCGATTCGCAGCGCGTGCATGTGATTCCCGGTGGCGTGGATTTCCAGCGGTTTGACCCGGTGGTCCAGATGCCGCGCGCCGATGCCCGGCGAGAGTTTGGTCTGCCGGTCGATCGGCCGATCGTTCTGTCAGTGCGCCGGCTGGTAAGCCGGATGGGACTGGAGAGCCTGATCGACGCCATGCAGCGGGTTCGCGAAACAGCGCCGGACGCGCTTTGCATACTGGTCGGCAAGGGAAGGCTTGGGGACCAGCTTCAGGCGCGGATCTCGCGGCTGAACCTTGAGAAGAATGTTCGCCTGCTGGGGTTCGTCCCCGACGATAAATTGCCGCTGATGTATCGAGCGGCGGATTTTCGGTGATGCCTTCGCAATCGCTGGAAGGCTTCGGCCTTTCCGCCGTTGAATCGCTGGCCGCGGGGACGCCCGTGCTGGTCACCCCGGTGGGGGGGCTGCCGGAGGTGGTTCGCGACCTCGATTCCCGGCTGGTCACCCGCGGCTTCGACGCGCGGGCCCTCGCGGATGCAATTTCAGAGGCCATCCTCAATCCCAGCGTCATGCCCGCCGGCGACGCATGCGCACGCTACGCCCGCGGCAGATTTCACTGGCCGGTGATCGCCCGCCAGATCCGCGGAGTTTACGAGGCTGCTCTAAACTGATGTTTCTCGAATCACGTTCATTTGACGCGATGTTCGAACTACCTCCAAATCCGCGCATCGGGGGCGCCCTCGGCGAGATTTCGCACGACCCCGGCCAGCCCGCCGAATCCACCGCGCCGCCGCGATGCAAGATAATGGTCTTGATGCCACTCTCCGCCCAGCGCGGCGGGGGGGAGCTGATGTTCCTCGATCTCATCGAACACGGGCGCGACCTGAACATCGATTGGCTGGCCGTCTTCATGTCGGATGGCCCGATGGTGCAGACCGTGCGCAAGTGGGGCGTCGAAGCCGTCGTGATCGACACGGGAAGGCTTGCGCCAGCCGCATCGCGTGGCGCTTGCAATCCTGAAACTCCGCCGGCTGATTCGCACCCATCATGTCGATGTCGTGATTAACTGGATCGCCAAGAGCCATCTGTATGGCGGAATCGCCGCGGCGTTGGCAGGCGTACCGTCTGTTTGGTATCAGCTCGGGTATCCCGATCCACCGAGCATTCAGGAACGGCTCGCGACCGTCGTGCCCGCCTGCGGGATTCTCACCTGTTCCGACAGCGCCCGGGAGGCGCAGAAAAAATTGTGGCCGAATCGAGCCGTGCGGACCGTCTATCCCGGCGTGAGCCTTCAGCGATTCGATCCCGATCGACTTCCATCGTCGCTGGAATGCCGCCGGCAACTGGGGCTGCCCGTGCGCGGCGCGCTCATCGGAATCGTCGGACGCCTTCAGCGGTGGAAGGGGATGCATCATCTCATCGACGCGATGCCGGGAATCCTCCGGGAGTTTCCCGATTGTCATTGCGTCATCGTCGGCGGCGAACACGCGTTGGAGCCGGATTATCCCGCGTTTCTTAAGCGCCGGGTCGCGGAGGCGAATCTTGTCGATCATGTGACCTTTGCGGGGTTGCAGCACAATGTGCCGCACTGGATGCAGGCCATGGATGTCGTGGTTCACGCATCGAACCAGGAGCCGTTTGGGATTGTCGTCGTCGAGGCCATGGCGCTGGGGAAACCTGTTGCCGCGACCAACACCGCCGGCCCGACGGAAATTATCTGCCCCGGAGTTGACGGACTTTTGTGGACCGCCGGCAATGCGGATTCACTTCGCCTCGCGGTGCTGGAGCTTCTGGCAGACCGGGACCTGCGGCACTGCATCGGCCGGGCCGCGCGAAACAAGGCGGCGCGATTTTGTTCCGGAAGCTTCGCCCGACGGGTGGTCGAAAATGTCCTCGACCTCGTCCGCGCGGCGGGAAAAACGCTTCCGTTTCAGACAGGCAACCAAACATGAGAATGAGCAGCGTACTGGATTCATCTGAGACCGAGTCAATCGCACCGGAGTTCCCGCCGGCGCAGGATCAGCGTCCCCCGCTGGTGCGCATTCGTCCCCCTTCGCGGTGGACGAGCCTTGGGCTCGGCGAAATCATCGAGTTCCGCGATCTGCTCGGATCGCTGACCGTGCGCGACGTCAAGCTGCGCTATAAGCAGACCGCCCTGGGAGTATCCTGGGTAGTTTTGCAACCGCTGATGGCGGCGGGAATTTTCACCTTCGTCTTCGGCCTCGTCGCCAAGCTCCCCAGCGATGGGGTTCCCTATTTCCTCTTTTCATTCGCTGGAATGCTGGGGTGGAATCTGTTCAGCAACATCGTCACCCGCGCCGGGACGTGCCTGGTGACCAATTCCAACCTGATCTCGAAGATCTTTTTCCCCCGGCTGGTTCTGCCGCTTTCGTGCCTGGGATCGTCGCTGGTCGATTTCGGAGTTTCCTGCGGCATGATGGCGCTGCTCATGCTGTGCTATCGCACGCCTCCGACCCACGCGATTCTGCTCCTTCCCATCTGGCTGCTGATGTTCGTCGCGGGTGGGTTGGGGCTGGGGCTCTGGGCGACGGCGCTTTCGGTAAGCTATCGCGATGTTCAATACGTGCTTCCGGTTTTCATCCAGTTTTTCCTCATGGCCAGCCCGATCCCGTATGGCGCCTCGGCCGTTCCCAAGAAGCTGCTGAAGATCTATTACCTGAATCCCCTCAGCGCGCCGCTGGAGGCATGCCGGTGGTCGCTGCTGGGCACTGCGCCGCCGCCGCTCAAATGGCTGATCTATTCCGCCGTCGTATGCATTTCGTTGCTGGTCTTTTCGATTATCGCTTTCAAACGCATGGAGAGGAGGTTCGCGGATGTCATCTGAAACGATGATCTCAGTGCGCGGGCTCTCCAAGTCATACACCATCGCGCACGCATCGCAGCGCGCCACCACGCTGGCCGAGGCGGTCGTACATCGGCTGCGCCATCCCCTGCGCCGCGTGGAGCGCGAGACGTTCTGGGCAGTGAAGGACGTTGCCTTCGATGTGAAGCGGGGGGATGTCGTGGGCGTCATCGGCCGAAACGGCGCCGGCAAGAGCACGCTCTTCAAGCTGCTGAGCCGAATTACTCCACCGACGGCGGGGGGGATCGATCTCTTCGGCCGCGTCGGCAGCTTGCTGGAAGTAGGCACCGGTTTCAGCGCCGAACTCACCGGCCGGGAAAATATTTATCTCAACGGCACGATCCTCGGCATGAAGCGAAGCGAAATCCGCGATCGGTTCAACGAAATCGTCGAATTCTCCGGTGTTCACGCATTCCTCGACACCCCGGTGAAGCGCTACAGCAGCGGCATGTACGTTCGTCTCGCGTTTGCCGTGGCGGCGCATCTCGATCCGGAGATTCTCATCGTCGACGAGGTGCTCAGCGTCGGAGACGCCGAATTCCAGGAAAAATGCTTGGGCCGGATTCGCGAAGTCGCGCGAAATGGCCGGACGGTTCTCTTCGTCAGCCACAACATGTCTTCGGTCACCCAGCTTTGCAACCGCGTGCTGGTAATGAACCACGGCGAGATCGCCTACGACGGCAACGTGACATCCGGCGCGGCGATGTATATGGAAGCGCTTCAGTCGGCCGCGCATCACAGCACCTCCGACCCGCGCGCCCGGCCCGGCTCCGGCGAATACCGCTTCGTCGAGGTCGCCCCTTCCAAGCGGCTCTTCGATTCGGACGAAACCAAGGAAATCGCCTTCAAGATAAAGCGCTTCCGCTCGGCGGTGGGGCGGATGTTCGTCTCGGCCCATCTCGTCGACAACATGGGAAACATCGTCTGCCAGTGCGATTCGCGGTTGGTTGGCGTGTGGCTTGGCGACGATCCGCAAATCTCCGGCTCGTTCCGCATCAATTCCCCCTGGCTGCGGCCGGGAAAATATCGCGTCGACATGTATCTGTGCGGCTGCGGGATCATCGACACCTTCGAAGACGCCTGCGAAATCGCCGTCAGTCCGGTGCTCCCCTACGCACATTCCGCCGGCGAGGACGGCACCGCGAAGGGAACCGTATTTGCCGACTTCGGGTGGTCGATCGACGCCCCGCAATCGGAAAGCGATAACGCCCTGGCCATGCAGCGATGACAAAATGAAGATCGCCGTCGTTCATCCAATTCCGCTCGTGCCGGGTACCATCGATATCCCCGCGTACGTTCGGCGCTTCGAGGAAATGGGGCACGAAAGCCTGCTCGTAACCTCAAAATATCTGCGCGGACCGACGGACATTCAGATCGTCGAGAGATCCATCGAGCAGATGGCCGATCCATCGACCTGGCGGCAGCTTGGAATCGATGTCGCGGTGACGTTTCTGTGGTTCCAACATCCGGAGATTTCCGAGGCCCTGAACGCGGCCGGTGTCCGGGTGGTCTCCCGCGCCGACAGCGACGGCATGCAGAGTATCCGGACCTTTCCCCGCGGCTTTTTCCGCTGCATGGTCGGAGCAGCGCCGGCAGGGCGAAAGTTTGTTGAATTCAAGAGCTTCGTTCATCGGTATCTGGTCCGGCATCGAGCGGAAGATCAGTCGCTCGTTCGCACGATCGCGGCGTCGCGCGCGGTCGCCATCGAAACGCACGAGGCCGCGAAGAATCTGCGCCGGGTGCTGAAACATCTCGGACGCGGGTATCTGGCGCAAAAGATCGTCGTCGCGCCGCACTGCGTGGATGATCTGTTCTTGAACGCAGATGTGCCGACGGAGCGTCCCAAAACAGTCGTCGCCATCGGGCGTTGGACAGCGCCGCAAAAAAATCCGCAGCTTTTGCGGGCAGTCATCCGACGGCAACTCGCGAAGTCCCGCGATACACGATTCACGATCATCGGTCCGGGGGCAAACATCCTGTGCGGAGATTTGGTCCGCCAAACGGGCAGAATCGATTGTCACGAGCAGATTCCGCTTGACGAAATTCCCAGGCACCTGATGGCCGCCCGCGTGCTCCTGTTTGCATCGCGGTGGGAAGGCGCGCCGATTTCAGCGAATGAAGCGCTGGCGTCCGGGTGCAGCGTCGTGGGGACGCCGATCCCGGCGTTTGTCGAAATCGCCCGGACAGGCCCGTTTGGCACGGCTTCAACGAGTCATCGCGCCTCATCGCTTCACGAAGCCCTCGAAGAGGAGCTCGAGGCCTGGGAGGACGGCCGCCGGTCGCCAAGAGATATCGCCCGATACTGGCGTCCACGGCTTTCGCAACGCCGTGTGATGCAGCAGATTCTCGCCGCCGCGCAGGTCGGCGAGGAGCCGGCGCCCGCTTTGATGCCACAGGATCCGATCCTTGAGCCTCAAGTGAACTGAAATTGCAAAGATGACTATGCCTCTGACTGCCGCCGGAAATCCCGGTCATGATCTTCCCCCGCTGCGGGTCTGCATCGTCTCGGGCGAAAGCCGCTCCACCGCGGGCGGTCTCTCGGCCTACGCCCGGATGCTCGTGCGCGAGCTTCAATCGGAATCAGTCACCGTTTCCACCGTGGCCCGTTTCGACCGTGTCGAAGCGGGGCCGATGGATTATGCCGCGCCGTCCTCCGGCGCCGGCGCGCCTATTGACGGAATTCCGACGAGCCTCGTCGGTCCGTCGCCGGCCTGGACGCCGATTCTGCGGCAGCTCCATCATATGAACGATCGCCGCGCGCTTCGAATGTTTCCGCCGAAGATATTTGCACGGGCCTTTGGGCGTTCGCTGGCCCGCGCATTGCCGGCGGAATGCGATGTCATTCACTATATTGGCGCGGGTCGCGAGCTTCTGGGCTTCGCGGCGCTCGACGCCGCGCGCCGCCGGGGAGCGGCGTTCACCATCCTGCCGGCCGTGCATCCGCGGACCTGGGGGGACAGCCCGCTGGACATCGATCTCTATTGCCAGGCCGACGCGGTCCTTTGCCAGTCGCAGCATGAGATTCAGCACTTGCAATCACTGGGCGTTTCGCGCGATCGCCTCGTGCACGTGTGGCTTGCCCCGGTGGCCGATGCCAGCGGCGATGCCCGGGCGTTCCGCGAGAAGCACGGGCTTGGAAAGCGGCCAGTCGTCCTGTTCGTCGGCCGGCGGATGCGCGCCAAGGGTTTCCATTCCCTTTGCGAGGCGATGACAAAAGTTCTCGAACACATCCCAGACGCGTGCTTAATTGCGATCGGGCCGCGTTGCGATATGCCTTACCCGCCGGTGCCGGCCGGGGCGTATCTCGATCTGGGCATCGCCGGCGAATCCGAAAAGGCCGATGCACTCGCCGCATGCGATGTTTTCTGCATGCCTTCAACCACCGAGGCCTTCGGCATCGTTTACGTCGAGGCGTGGAGCTATGGCAAGCCGGTCGTCGCCGGTCTTGCCCCCGCGGTTCGTGAGCTGATTGCCGACGGGGAAACCGGATTCTGCGTCGAGCAGGATTCGGCGGCGATCGCTACGGTATTAGTCAGGCTTCTTGAGGACGAAAAGTTGCGCCATCGCCTCGGCGCCGCCGGCCGCGAGATTCAATCGACGCGATACAACTGGCCCGCCGTTACCCAGCTTCATCTTGACATTTTTCACTCATTGACGGGATACCGAGCGACCTCGCTCGCACCATCATGCGCGTTCTAAGCTCACAAGCCGTTACCGAGATCGGCGAAACCGCCGCTGGCGCCTCCGTGCCCCAGGTTGCCCGCCCGCGCATATCCGCGATCGTCCTGACCTTTAACGAAGCCCGGCGGGTTGGCCCCTGCCTGGAAAGTCTCCTCTGGGCGGACGAAACGATTGTCGTCGACAGCTTCAGCACCGACGACACGGTCCAGGTTGCACAATGCTACACCTCGCTGGTTTACCGCAGCGACCTGCTCGGACCCAACAAACCGGGCGGTTATTCCGACCAGCGCAACTTCGCGATGGAAAAGACGACGGGCGACTGGGTGCTTTATGTCGATGCCGATGAGCGCGTCACCCCTGCCCTGGCTGCGGAAATTCGCGCGATGGTTAATGCGAGCGGTCCTAAAAGCCCGGCTGCGTTCATGATGCGCCGGCGCGAGAACTTCTTCGGCGTTCCCACGCATTACACGCAGGGCCCCTCCTGGCAAACACGTCTGGTACGCCGCGACGCGGGTCGCTGGAATTCGCGGGCCGTCCACGAGCAATTGCGCGTCGACGGCGCCGTGGGCGAGCTGAACGAATATCTCCAACATTACTCCAAGGACTCGATAGCCCAATATGTCGAAACCATGAACCGCTACACCTCCCTGGAAGCAGCGGAAGCGTTTAAAAAGAATCCGCTGCCCCCCAGATCGCCGGTTCCCGCAATGCTAAAGAACTTTCTGCATCGATATATCTATCTTGAAAGTTATCGCGAAGGCGTGTTCGGATTGCTCATGTCCGTGATGTTCGCTTTCTACAACTATCTCACCTGGGCCAAGCATTGGGAGCTGGCCAAGAACGCAGGCGTGATCCAAGCTCAGACCCGTCCCGGCTTACTTACGCGGATTGTCGCCGGCGCGTTGCGCCTCGCCTGGCGAGGATTCGGGGCCGTCAAGCGCGGCTTCAAGACCGAATCGGAGTGTGGAAAATGAGCTCCTCCGCTTCGCCGCTTTTCACGGTCATCATCCTCACCCGCAACTACGGACGATACATCCGTCAGGCCATCGACAGCGTTTTGCAGCAAACCTGCTCCTCGTGGGAACTGTTCATCTGCGACGACGCGTCATCGGACGACACGCAAACCGTTCTCGAGCCGTACCGGGAAAATCCCCGCATTAAATATCTCCGCCACGAGACCAACATCGGCCAAGCCGCAAACTGGGCGAGCGCGCTGGACCTGGGAAGCGCGCCGATCATCGGCATCTTGCACGCCGACGACTACTGGCTTCCCGAAGCGCTCCAAACCGCCCGCGACGAATTCGCGGCGGATTCGGAAATCGACATCGTCTACGGAAACTGGCTCGTCTCGCGGGAAAAGATCAATCCGCTGAAGCCGGCCCGGCAGGTGTTTAATGAACTTTTCACCGGGCTCCAGGCGTTCAAGCATCAGATCACGCGAAACCTCTGGCTTCCCTCGGCGATGTTTGTCCGCCGGACGCTGATCAAAACAGTCGGCAAACCGCGTCCCGATCTGCGCGTTCACGTCGACCTTGAATACCATCTTCGCCTCGCCGCCAGCGCCCGTTACGTTCGCGCAATTCCCAAAGCGTTCACGGTTTATCGCGTCCACGAACAGAGCGTCACAACCCGCAGCGCCCGCGACGGTGATCTGCTCCGCGAAATGCAGGAGTTTCCCGACATCATCGCCCAGTGGGCCCGCGCCAGGCCCGAACTCGCGGGCGAATTGCCCACGCTCCGCAGGATTGCCGCCGAAGGGGTGCTTTCTGTCGGAATCACCGCCAGCACCAACGGCGATCGCGACGAAGGCGAAAAGCTGATGCGCCGCGCCGGCGAAATCTGCGGGCAGGTGCGCCTCACCCCCAAGGCGATCATCGACCGCGTGCTGCTGTCCGGCGGCTCGCCGGGATATTGGCTCTTCCGTTATCTCCACCGCGATCGACTCAACGCCTGAAACGTCATTTCAGATGAACCCCCCGCTGGTCACAATTCTAATCCCCACGTTTAAGCGAGCCGCCCTCTTACCGCAGGCCATTCGCAGCGCCCTCGGGCAGACCTATGCGAATATCGAGATCCTGATTCTGGACGATTGCTCCCCCGATGACACCGCCGCGGCAGCCGCGCCTTTCGCCGGCGATCCACGCGTCCGATTTATTCGCCACAGCGTAAACCTCGGTCTGCCGGGCAACTGGAAATTCGGCCTCAAAACCGCGCGCGGGGAATTCCTCGCCATTCTCCACGACGACGATGCCCTGGAGCCGACCTTCGTCGAAGAATTATTGTCTCCGCTGCTGTCTGATCCGGCGCTCGCCGTTTCCTTCTGCGATCAATGGGTGATGGATGTTGGCGGCCGTCGCTCCCACGGCGAAAGCAACGAGATGTCCGCGCGATTCCTGCGAAATCTGCTTCCCCCGGGTCGGCTGCCCGACCCGCTGCGATCCGCGCTGGTCGATTGCAGCATTTCGATCGCCGCCTGTCTCTTCCGAAGCCGCGATCTTTCGCCCGAATATGTTTCCGAAAAGGCCGCCGGGAGCAACGATCTGTGGCTGTTTTATCAATGCCTTCGAACTGGCCGCGGGGCATTCTATGTTCCGCGCCGGCTGGCCAACTATCGCGCCCATGCGGGGGGCATGAGCGCCGAAGCGCCCCTTTATATGGTCGAAGGACATCTCTTCCGGCTGGAGGCAATGCTTGCCGATCCGGCCCTGGAGCCGATTCATCCGAAGCTGTGGGCGCTTCGCAGGAGGGCGCTGGCGGACAAGGGATTACACCTCGTGCATCTGGGCCGTCGCGCCGAAGCGCAACGCGCATTGGCCGATTCCCTGGCCATGGGACCCACGGGGCGCACCGTTGGCGCGATGACTTTGGCGGTGTGTGGAAACCTCGGCACGTCGATCGTGCGACGCAAACGCACGGCGAGCAACGAAATCAACCAGGCACGCTCTCCATCACTGAGTACATCCGCCTATGCTGACTAATACACCCACAATTTCTGCACTCCACGTTCCCCTCGAAGTCGCCACCCAGATTGCGCAAGACCGAGTATTCCGCGGTCTCGGCAAAAACACGCACCAAGCGCAAGCTCTACATCGTCGCGCCGGCACTGCCGCCCATGCTCGACGGCATCGGCGACTACACGGCCCTTCTCGCCAGGGAACTCTCCAAATCGCTGGACGTGAGCATCGTCGGCAATTCGCAAGAAACCGCCGATCCGATTCCCGGCGTGCAGGTTCTCCCAACCTTCAATCCCGATCAGCGCCGCTCCGTCTGGAAAATCGCGGACACGGTCATCGGCGACCTGCCCGATGCCCTGTTGCTTCAATACAACCCCTTCGCCTACGGCCGGTGGGGACTGAATCTGGAGCTTCCCCGCGTGCTCAAATGCATTCGCAAGCACGCGCCGGTGATTCCCATCGTCGTCATGATGCACGAAATCTACGTCCCCATGTCCAACTGGAAGTTCCTGGTGATGACTCCCTGGCAGCGCTGGCAGTTCTTCCAGCTTGGACGCATCGCCGACAGCGTCTGTTTCTCGATTGAGCCCTGGGCGGATCGCCGCCGGCATGGCTTCTGCCGCGGCGCCGTGCATCACCTTCCCGTTGGCTCGAATATTCCGCGCGAGCAGATCACCCGCGCCGAAGCCCGCGCAAAGCTCGGGCTCGAAGACGATGAGATTGCCCTTGGCGTTTTCGGTACGGCCCACGTTTCCCGGCTGCTTGAGCCGCTTCAATCCAGCGCCCGCGCCATCGCCGCCACCGGACGGCGCGTGCGCCTTATTTACATCGGCCCTCACGCCGTCGCCGTTCGCAGCGCCATCGGCGATGTGCCCCTGATCGCCGACGGCCCTTTCCCCGCGCCGAAGTCTCCCGGCGCCTGGCCGCGCTGGACATTTTCCTGGCCACCTATGCCGACGGCGTTTCCACCCGCCGCGGCGCGATGATGGCGGCGCTTCAACACGGAATCCCCGTCGTCGGCACCCGCGGACATCACACCGATCCGCAGCTCATCGCCGCCGACGGCAAGGTGATGCTCCTGACCCCCTCGGGCGATCTTGCCGCCTTCGATGCCGCCGTCCTGCGCCTCGCCTCCGATGCGCAGCTTCGCGCCCAGATCGGCACCGCCGGATTGGAAATGTTCAATCGGCTCTATTCCTGGCCGGCCATCGCCAACCGTCTGATCATCATCCTGCAACAGACAAGGCCCCTCGCATCATGATCTTGAACGTCGCCAGCATCAATTCGCGCCTGCCGATGCATCGGCCCCTGGCCGATCCGGTCCTTCCGCCGGCCGCGCAGCGCCGCGTCCTTTACGTCGATCACACCGCCAAACTCGGCGGCGCTGAACTGGCCCTGATCCACATGGTCGCCAATATCGGACCCGGATATCAACCCGTCGTTGTGCTGTTTTCCGAAGGGCCCCTCGTCGATCGCCTCCTGGCAATGGGCATCGAGACGCACGTTCTTCCGCTCGACCGCTCGGTCACCGAGGCGCGCAAGGATTCGCTCGGGCTGGCGAGCCTGTTGCGGATATTTGGACTGGTCAGGATTTTCCTCTTCATTCTCGAACTCCGCCGGTTCATTCGCCGCCATGAAATCGCCATCGTGCACACCAATTCCCTCAAGGCCGATCTGATCGGCGGCATCGCCGCCCGGTTCGCGCGGGTTCCCGTCATCTGGCATCTCCGCGACCGGATTTCCGACGACTATCTGCCACCGATCGTTGCCCGCGTTGTTCGTCGGCTTGCGCATCATTCCGCACCAAGTGATCGCAAATTCGCTGGCGACGCTCAAAACGCTCCGGCTCAAATCGTATCGCGACGCCCATGTGTTGCCGAATGCTCCTGCCCTGGCGCACCGTTTCCACGTCATTCACGACGGCATTAATCTCCGTGAACTTCCGCCGGCCCCGGTTGACGAGCCACGCAGAATCCTCACCGTTGGCCTCGTCGGCCGCATTACCCCCTGGAAGGGCCAGCACATTTTCATCGAAGCCGCGGCCATCGTGCGCCGCGAATTCGCCAACGTGCGCTTCCAGATCGTCGGAGGGGCGCTATTCAACGAAACGGAGTACGAGGACGAAATTCGCAAGCTTCTCGCACTCCGCGAGCTCGAAGATGTCGTGGAAATGACCGGCCAGGTGCCCGATGCCAAACGCCTCATCGCCAAAATGGATCTGGTCGTCCACGCCTCGATCACCGGCGAACCGTTCGGACAAGTCATCATCGAAGGAATGGAAGCGGGAAAACCGATCGTCGCTACCAACGGCGGGGGGGTCCCGGAAATCGTGCTGCACGGCGTCACCGGCCTTCTCGTCCCCATGGGCGACGTCACCGCCATGGCCCAGGCCATCCTCCGTTTCCTCGGCGACCGCGAATTCCGCGAAAAAACCGGTCGCCTCGGCCGTCAGCGCATCCTCAGCCATTTCACCATCGATCAAATGGTCCGCAAAATCCACCGCGTCTACGAAAAAGCATTCGACGGCGCGGAAGAATCTCGCCCGATGACTCGATTCGACAACCTCGCCGGCGCCCCGCTCGAAAACGGCTGAAGATCGCGAGCACGAGAGGGAAAATCGTATGATCAAAACCCTGGGCGAAATCGGATCCGTCGATTGCCTCTCCACGGACCTCTGCATCATCGGCAGCGGCGCCGCGGGAATGACGATCGCGCGCGAGTTCATCAATTCGCCCCACCAGGTGATCGTCCTGGAAGCCGGCGCCGCCACCATCGACAGCCGATACCAGGACCCATACCGCAGCGAAGTCGTCGGCCTCAGGCACAACGGAATCCACATCGGCCGGGTCCGCGCTCTTGGTGGAACCACCACGCTCTGGGCCGGGCAATGCCTGCCGCTTTTCGACATCGACTTTCAGAAGCGCGACTGGGTCGAGCACAGCGGGTGGCCGATTTCACGCAGCGATCTCGCCCCTTTCTATCCCCGCGCCCACGACGTAATGCAGCTCGCCCCGGTTTCCCACGACATCACCAACTGGCCCGAGTCGGTGCCCAGGCCGCCCGAATATCTCCCCAGCGAGATCGAAACATACTATTCCACCTTTTCCCCCATGCCGAATTTCGCGCGGGCGTATAGCGCCGCAATCCGCGCCGCGGAAAACATCCAGGTCCTCACCGATGCGAATGTAATGTCCATCGAAAGCACCCCCGATGCCTCGGCCGCGCATGAAGTGAAAGTCCGCTCGCTCGACGGAAAACGCCTCACCGTCCGCGCCAGAATCTTCATCGTCTGCTGCGGAGGAATCGAAACCGCCCGCCTGCTCCTGGCCTCCAACTCCGTCGAACCCACCGGCATCGGCAACAGCCACGACGTCGTCGGGCGATATTTCCAGGACCACCCCGGCGTCATCTTCCCCGTGCGGCCCATCGATCGCCAACGGTTCAGCCGATGGTTCGATTCCTTCCGCCTCTCCGACATCCGCCACTGCATCAAGCTCGCCGCCAGCGAATCGCTTCAGAGATCCGAGCGAATTCTCCACGCCGGCGGCGAAGTCTTCTATCCGGCCCAGGAGGATGATCCCATCGACGCCGCCAAGCTCGTCGTTTCCTCAATCCGCAACGCGGAGCTTCGCCCGCAGGTTCCGCGCACATTGCTGCGAATCGCCAAGCGGCCCGACCGCGTGATGCGCACCGTCTACCGCAGGTATGTCAAAAAACAGGTCGCCTCCGTCGGCACGTCCCAGCCCTGCTTCGGCATCAGCGTCGAGCAGCAGCCCAACCCGCACAGCCGGGTCACGCTCAGCAATTCGCGCGATTCCCTGGGAATGCCGCGGACCGTGCTCGACTGGAAACCGACGGAGTTGGAGGCCCGCTCGATTTCCGTGCTCGCCGGCGCGATCGCAAAACAGTGGAAACGCCTCGGCGTCGCCGACATGGATGTCGATTCTGTTCCAATCCAAGGCCGCGAGAAGGGTCTTCATGGCGGCTATACCGACGCCAGCCATCACATGGGAACGACGCGAATGGGCACCGATCTTTCCACCAGCGTTGTCGACCCCCATTGCCGCGTGCACGGCTATTCGAATCTTTATATCGCCGGCAGCGCCGTTTTCCCCACGGGAGGTTTCTCCAACCCGACTCTCACCCTCATGGCCCTGGCCCTGCGGGCCGCCGACGAAATAAAAAAGACCCTTTCCAGTTCCGCCGAATTTCCGGCCGCCGCCTTCGCCGATCGGCAACTGCCGGCCAAATCGCCGCGCAGCCCAGTCGCGGAACCCGCCACCGTCTGATTGTTCAATTATTTACGCCTGCTTACTTCTTCGCAGCGTCGCACCGAAAAACATCACAGCCAGGATAATCGCCAGGCCCGCTAAACCGAATGACGTTCGTTCATGGGCATAGAAGACAGACGCCGACAGAATCGGCCCCACAATCCACGCCAGCAAAACCGCCAGGTCGTTCAATTTCAGGATTGCCTCCCCGGGGCGTCCTGCAAGTAAAGCACGGGTGATTGTAAATCGGGCGGGCCGCCAAACCCCCCAACCGATTGAAAACGCCGCGACACCGCCAAAAACCAGCAGGCCGGATTGTGTGGACGGAGCCCACATCAGCGCTGCCGCGCCAATTCCCAGAAGTGCCAGCCCGAGTCCTCCAATGACGTTTGTGCGAAATGCCGAGTCCGATATGCGCAGGACACGCCCGGCAATAAGGCTCATACAGCAGATAACAAATCCGGCCTTCGCGAATACCAGAGACGTTGCGCTTGGCCCGAACGCAAATGTTTCCCACAGCATCATCGGCGTGAGCGTGCAGACGATCGCGGCGGCAAGCGCAGTGAATGCGGAAATGCCGATTGCACAAAGCACTTGGCGATCCACCCCCGCAAGCTTCCCGCGAATCGATTTCCGATACGTAAGCGTTTCAGGCTCGATCGACACGACCCGGCGTGAAAATAACAAAGCCAATGCGCATGCTGAAACAATCGCCGCCGCCAGTGCCGGCATCATCAGCTCCGACAGGTCATATCTCTCGGCACTGCGAATGCCACTCCAGCTCAGCACTCCGCTCAGCAGCGCTCCGACAGAAAGTCCCAGGATTGAGACATCAAATCGAGATTGCACCTCCGTATTCGCCGCGAACAATCCCAGGAGAAAAATCGTTAACTGCGCCAATCGTAACGAGCCAATTCCGATGGGCAGCTCTATCGCCCACGCCGCGATCAAAAAATACGTCAGGGTCATCAAAACCGCCTGCATGAGCGTCGCGCGGGAACTACCGCGAAAAATCGACCGGCCGATCAATAACCCCGTTGGGAAAAGACAAAACAGCAGTCCGGTCTGAAGTGGATGACTCAGGTCGTTAACATAAAAAATATGCGGAAGAATCAAACCGAAGCTCATCGCGCGCAGTAACCCGGCAATCCGATTGAATTCCTCCGCGCACTTCCCCACGGGAATAATTCCCTCATCGTCTGACATAAGCTTAAACATGACTTTCCAGGCCGGGCAGCGGAAGGATTCAGCAGCTTCGACAAGCCCCCACAATCCGAACGAATTTTATCTCGTCGCGCCAAAATCTCAAAGAAGATTCGAAACCGCCTAAACCCCCAAAACTCATCGCGCAAACTTCACACAACAATATTTTTTTCTCAAAATGAATTTTGAAAATAACCCGGTATCTGATTTGCGTTGACTCTTTCGACCGCCCGTTTGTCTGGTTTTCATGCTCTTTTTTTAAGTGGTTCTACCTATGAAGCTTTTGAATTACCGAAATCCGGGGCGGTTGTGGCGTGTGTACGGCCGGTCGGTTTTGCGCTATGGCTCCCCAAAGAAATTCCTGAACGCCATCCGCACCGAGTTGGCCTATCGCCGCCGCACCGATTACGTCCGGTCCATGCCCTTCATTCTCTTCCTCGAGCCCCTCTATTACTGCAACCTCGATTGCCCCCTCTGCGACCGGCAAATTTTCCCCGACGCCCGTCACGGCGCCGATGCCGGAAAGCTCTCGATGGAGCTCTACGACCGTCTCCTGGAAGAGGCCGGCGACTATCTCTTCCAGTGCCAGATTTACGGGCAGGGCGAGCCGCTGCTCGACTGGCCGCGCACCCGCCAGATCATCGAAAAATCCCACCGCCGCCGAATCTTCACCCTCATGTCGACCAACTGCACCCTGGTCAAGCCCCAGATTGCCGAGGAAGTCGTCGCCAGCGGCCTAGATCATGTCGTCTGCGCCGTCGACGGACTCACCCAGGAAACCTACGAGCGCTATCGCACCGGCGGCAACGTCGAAGACGCGCTCCTCGGAATGCGCCGCTTCGTCGACGAAAAACGCCGCCAGCACTCCCGCATCGAAATCGAATGGCAGTTCCTCGTCCATCGCTTTAACGCCCACGAGATGGGCCTCGCCAAATCGATCGCCGACAACCTCGGTATCTTCATACGCTTCGCCCCCCTCCGCGGAATGGAATTCCACACCCACCTTCAGGACTACTGGCTCCCCGAAGACGGAACGACTTTCCAGGACGGCAAGCTTGATATCGGCCAGGTCAATTCGCGCTATCCCTGCTATTTCCTCTGGCGCTCGCTGGTGCTCAATTCAAACGGGAAAATGGCCCGCTGCCTGATCTATCAAAACGTCGCCGAGTACGCGGATCTCAAGGAGATGAGCGTTCGCGACATTTACAATCATCCATCCGTCCGCCGTGCCCGCCAGCTTTTCCGCAAGGGTCCCGTTCCCGAGGGAGATTTCCCCAGCCCCTGCAACAACTGCTCGTTTTACGCCCGCGAGCACGGCGGCCCCAACATGGACAAACATTCCAGCCTTCACCGCCCGCCTCCACCGCCATCTCTGGGAACTTTCGTCCCCTCCGACGCCCTCTCCTACCGGCGCAAGCCCAAAACGCAGGAGACCGTCAGCGTGTAACGAAGCTCCCGCCCGCCGGGGCATTTGTTCAAAATTAAATGGTCTGCCGTTTCATCCACGCATGAAACAAGCGCTGAAATCCATCCTCTACCGTCTTTCCCCAAATCTTGCGGATCGGTGGTTTTCCTTTCGCCGTCGGGTTCACAACGACGGCGTCGCCCGCCGCCGCGGATTGCCGCGCGTCCTCGACCGCTACGTCGCCCGCCACGGCCACGTCGTTCAAGGCGGCCCCTTCACGGGAATGGAATATGTCAGCCGCGCCACCGGCAGCACCATCGCCCCCAAGCTCGTCGGCTCCTACGAATGTGAATTGCATTCGTGGATCCAGCAGCTCTGTGAAGAGCCCTACCAACGCGTGATCGACATCGGCTGCGCCGAGGGATACTACGTCATCGGCATGGCCCGCCGGATCGAGAGAGCGACCGTCATCGGCTTCGATCTCGACCCCCTTTCGCGCAGCTTTGCACGAAATGGCCCGCCTCAACGACGTCGAAGACCGCATCACCATCCGCGGCAAATGCACCATCGAAGCCCTCGCCAGTGCCGTTCGCGGCCGCACCCTCATCATCTGCGATTGCGAGGGATTCGAATTCGATCTCCTCGATCCCCTCGCGATTCCCGGCCTGTGCAACGCCGACATCCTCGTCGAGCTTCACGAAATTTTCCGCCCCGGCGTCACCGAAGCGCTCCGCACCCGCTTCGAGCCCACCCACAGCTTCGAACTCGCCGGCACTCAGCCCCGCGATCCGGCCCAATATTCTCTGGTATCCTTCCTGCCTGACGGCGACCGCGCTATCGCCCTAGAAGAACTCCGCAACTCACCCCAGGAATGGGCGCTCCTCAAGGCCAAATCCGATTGAGACTGCTCTGCTGAAATCCTCTGTGAATCACTCCTCTTATCCCCTCCCCTGGTACTCCGGGGGAGGGTTAGGGTGGGGGCCGGAATACCAAAAGGCGAGGATTTCAGCACAGCAAATTAAGATGGATTGCTCTTCACTGCACTCCCCGGCGCCGTAAGCTGAACCCCAATGTGCAACACCGTCGGCTTACGCCGATCATCCACCCGGTACCAGTAAAACCGGTTCCCCAGGCAATCCTCCACCAGCACATCCAATAGCCCATCCCGCGGATCGCGGCTAACGCTCAGCGAGCCCGTGTTGTCGGGAATCCCCCCCGGATCAAGAAACTGCGGCGAAGGATGAAAGATGCCGATCAACGCCCCCTCCGGCGTGTAGTGATAAACATCGCATCCATTCTTCCCTGATTTCATCGAGACCAGCATCACACCTCCGCCCGGAATATGATCCATCCCCGGGCACGCCTCCGGCAGCCGCGTGTACCACAGCGGGTTGCCGTCGCCGTCATATCTCGCCAGCATCCATCCCGCCATCCACCCTCCGCCGCTTTCCGGCGGGGCCGGAAATACCTTGCTTCGGCTAAACGCATAAATGCTCCCGTCCTCGCCCCGCACTGCCATGATCGGGTCCGACAGAACCGGGCTCGGCGACCCATCCGGCGGAATCACAATCCGCCTCTCCAGCATCCCGTAAACCGGGTTCCCCTTGTCGTCAAACCCCGTCATTGGAACTTCCATGATCGAATTGTTGAACTCGCACAGCAGCGCAGTTGCCGTGCGGGTCGACGTTGATTCCGAAGTGGCTCCATTGCCCGGCGCCGTCCGAATCCTCCTCCCATTCGATCTCCTCGTCATCCACCTTCCCATCGCCGTTGGCGTCCTGCCAAGACCACAGCTTTTTCTGCGGCCGCTGATCGTCCGGAATCGTCATCGCATCCCGAAAAATCCCCCCCGGCAGCGGATTCACGCACCCGAACATCGAGCAGAGCCGAAACACATCCCCCTCACGCCGATAGACCTGCAGCCCATCGCCATATCCCTGGCAGATGAATTCCCCCGTCCCCAGCTTCAGCACCCGCATAGGCCCGTGCGGCCAGCGCAGATATCGCGCCTCCCCATCGAGCACCGATCCGCGGAATTCCCATTTCCCCGTCCGCTTATCCACAATGTAGCAGTGCAGGTCCTGGGTTAAAATCTCGTCCGGATGCTCGGCCGAGAAATTCCCCGTGTTGCAGAATTCCCCCCCAAGCTGGTCCCAGATCACTTTCCCATCCGGCGCAAATCGCGTCAGGCGTGAGCCATCCACCGGAAGTTCCTGGGCGACGATCAGATTTCCCAGCCGGTCGACAGTCAGCACCGTAAGCGTATAAAATGATCGGGTGCATCGTCCCCAGGCGCCGCCTTCTGCCCAAAGACTCGGCTCGCGCCGTTGGACGAATAGACCAGCACCCTCCCCGCCGCGCTATCCGCGACATAAAGCGTATCGTCCGGCCCAAACGCCATCGCCTGGATGTGCCCCAGACCCGTGTACGCCACTCGGAACTGCGATCCATCCTGCTCGCGGACGCTGATCGACCCATCCTCATGCCCCACCCAAAGCCGTCCCTTGGAATCCACGGCCAGCGCCAGCGGCATGTTCGAATCAAGCGACCCCGCCGGCGATCCCGTCTCCCGATCGAAGCTTAGAATCTTTCCCGCCAGCGTGTCGGTCACAAACAGCTTATCTCCCGCGACGGCCATCGCATGCAGCGGCGTGCGCATGTCCTTCGCGGTCGCTTCGTCCGTCCCGCCTGGAATCTCATCATCCGGCCGATCATGCACCAGAATATGTCCCCCCGTCCCCCCAGCCGCGGGAAACGGCGCCGGCTCCCCGTCCGTGAGCCGAAATCGCCGAATATGCTGCTGCTCATGATCAGTATGGGATGTGGTTGCACAGAAGATATATTTGTCATCCACCGCGATCGCATACGCCAATCCGTTGGGATTTCCGCTGCGGATCTCGCCATGAGCGTCGAAAACATGCCCCCGTATCGCGGTCCCATTTTCGGAAATCCTGCGACGCCTCATCCCAGCCATCCGCGCTGTAAACATTCCCCGCGGCATCCGTCGCAACCGACCCAATCTGCGAAGGATTCTGATCAATCGTCGCCGGCGTCGCGGTATTCCCGATTGCCCCCATGTTCTTGTACACCGCCGGATTGAGGATGACCCGCGCATCATACGTCCCCGCCGGCATCGGATTCCCCAGGTCATCCAGCCCGTCCCAGTCGATGCCGTGCCTTCCCGGCTGCACCGGCGTCGGCACCTGCAGTAGTCGAACGATCTTCCCCTGCCCGTCCAGGATCTGGCAGCTCGCCTGACATGCCTCGGCCGTTGAATACACGATATCCGCCGGCAAGCTCTCGCCGAACACGTAAAGCTGCGCCAGATGCCCCTCCGCCGCCTTGCGCTGCCCATCGATCCTTGAATTCCACACCCGCTCAACGTCGAACCTCACGCGCTGCGCCGCAACTGGCTTGTCCAGCGCGATCTCCTCGTAGCTGCCCCCCTGGATATCCCGCGCTTCTTTTTGAAGCCTCCATGCGTCTCCCATCGTGAAGGCCGACGTATAAATCTTCACATCCCGAGGACGCTCAACCCTATCGTCCGTGGTGGCGGAATAAGCCACTGCGCTCACGTTCACCCGGTTTTTCAGCGTAACGACAAAACTCGCGGCTTGGTCGGTTTGCTCAGTCGCCGTCGCCGGACTTCCCTTCGCGAAAAATGTGGCGATAACCGCATCCCCCGTTGCCCCGGGATCGTTGTCGTCCACCAATTGATCGCAGTCTCTTGGCGGTCGCGCCGTAACCGTTCCATCAGCCGCCCGGTCGTCCGTCGTACAGTCGTGCAACGTGCACGCCCCGTCCGCCCACGCGGATTGTGCAACCGAAATCAAGCTGCCAACCGGCGGATCATTCGGCCCCCACACCTGCAATCCGCTCACCACCAGGTCCTGATGCCCCGATCCCGCTCCATGCTCCCCGCCGTTCTGTCCAAGGAATTCGATGCGGACGTATTTCGTCCTCCTGGCGTCGAAGTGCAATTCCACAATGTGCTGCCCATTCGCCGCCCGCTGCCACGCCCATCAAACGCCGCCACAATCGGAACGCTCTTCCAATCCGCCGGCGGATCGTCCGCCGTTTTGATCTGAAGCCCAATCGACGCAATCACATCCCGAAACGACAGCCGAATATCCGACACCTCAAATTCGCCCGGCAACTGCATCATCCACCAGCAGGCTCCGAAGTTGTTGTTAAAACGAATCTCCCCCTCCGCCCGGTGCAGAAGAAACCCCGCCGGCGGCTGATCCTTGCGCAGACTATCGCTCGCCGTCGCCACCACACCCCGAACCGTCGCCAGGTCGATCAGGTTCCCGCAGTCATATCGCTCATCGCCTCCCCACGATTTCAGGGGATTCATCAGCCCCAGCGCGACCGCTAGCCACTGCGTGCAAACTAAGCGCACCCAATGCTTCATAACGGTTCATCGCGGTCACAGGAAAAATGAGAAAATCGGCCCGTAATTTTGCTGCGCGGACGGCCAGGGTCAGTTTAGCATCCGGTGGGGGTCGCAATAAACACGATACTGCCAAAGGAACGGTTTTTTTTGAATTAAATTCCGACCGCGAGGCGCGCCGCCACAATCTTGCTCCAAAATCACCCGGCCGCGGCCGAATTTTCCTTCCTTCTTGACACCCCCTTCCTTGCCGATACAGTCATCTGCTTGCCCCATTTTCGGCAGTAGCTCAATGGTAGAGCAGCCGGCTGTTAACCGGCTGGTTGCAGGTTCGAGTCCTGCCTGCCGAGTTTTTCGCTTATCTCAAATCCCCCACCGCCACCTGATCCATATCCTCAAACGCCTGATTCTCCCCACCCATGGCCCAGATAAAGCTGTAATTCTGCGTCCCCGCCCCCGCATGAATCGACCAGCTCGGCGAGATCACCGCCTGCCCGCTCTTCACCACCAAATGCCGCGTTTCGTGCGGCGTCCCCATCATATGAAACACCCGCGCGGCCGGATCAAGATTGAAATACATATAAACCTCCGTCCTCCGCGAATGCGTATGCGGCGGCATCGTGTTCCAGATGCTTCCCTCCTTCAATTGCGTAAACCCCATCACAAGCTGGCAACTCGCGATCCCCTTCGGATGAATATATTTATAAATCGTCCGCTGATTCGCGTCTTTCACCGAGCCCATGTCCAGCGCCTCCGCCTGTGCCCGCTTCGCATGGGTCGTCGGATAGGTCGTATGAGCGGGATAGCTCATCAGAAAAAATCTCGCCGGGTCATGCGCCTTTGCGCTTTCGAATTCGATCCGTTTGCTCCCGCGCCCGATGTAAAGCCCGTCGCAGTTCTCCATCGCAAACGTCTTCCCATCCACGACAACCGCCCCCGGCGACCCCGTATTGATAATCCCAACTTCCCTCCGCTCCGCGAAATATTCCGCCGCAAGCTGTGCCTTGCTCGTCCCCAGCGCAATCTTCGATTCCGTCGGCACCACCGACCCGATCACCGCCCGGTCCACATCCGTATAAACCAGCTCCACCACATCCGGCTGAAACAGGCTCTCGATCAGAAAAGATTCCCGCAGCTCTGCCGTGGTCATCCGCTGATATCGCGTCTGATCCGCAACCATTCGCGTTTTCATTGCGACGCACCCCCTTTCGAAATCACCGGAAAAACTTCCGCTTCTGCCAACTCCATCGGCTCCAATCGCGGCAGCATCAGGTGAATGATAATGAGCACCGACATATACGCCAGCCCCGCAACCGCAAACGGAATCGCGTACGCATGTGTGCGGTCGACAACATTCCCCACAAATTTCTGGTACAGAACTCCCCCGATCGCGCCCGCCATTCCCCCCAGCCCAACCACCGAACTGACGGCAATCTTTGGCGCCATATCCGACGCCAGCGTAAACAAATTCGCCGACCATCCCTGGTGCGCCGCCGCCGCCAGCCCAATCAGCACGATCGCGATCCACATGTTGTGAATGCTGGCCACAAACAGCACCGGCACCACGCACACGGCGCAGATCAACATCGCCGTCTTTCTCCCCAGGTTCACGCTCCAACCGCGGCGCAAAAAGTGCGACGAAAGCCAGCCCCCCGCGATGCTCCCCCCATCCGCCATCACGTAAACAATCACCAGCGGCTTACCAAAGTGCTTCAAATCCACCTTGAAATGGCTGCTCAAAAACGAGGGCAGCCAGAAAATATAAAACCACCAGATCGGATCCGTGGCGAATTTACCCAGCGCAAACGCCCACGTCTGGCGATAGCCGATGATTTTCTTCCACGGCAGCGCTTTGATCCGCGGCTCCTGATCGCTGCGGATATAGTCCAGTTCGTCCGCCGAGAGGCCCGGATAATCATCCGGAGCGCGATAAAACGCGATCCAGATCGTTACCCAGATAATCCCCAGCCCGCCCGCAAGGTAGAACGCCGACGGCCATCCCCATGCCGCCGCAATATATGGCACCACCAGCGGCGACAGCAGCGCTCCGAACGCGCTTCCCGCGTTGAACAGCCCCGTTGCAAACGCCCGCTCGCTCTTGGGAAACCATTCGGCCACCGCGCGAATCGACGCGGGAAAAATGCTCCTTCGAAAATCCCCAGGAAAAATCGCGCCGCAAGGAAGCCCGTTATTGCCGATGCGGACGGCGAAATCAGTCCGTGCGCCATCGCCACCATTGTCCAAACGATCGCTGCAACCAAGAATCCCCGCCGAATACCGACTCGGTCGAGAAAGCGCCCCACCCCGGCAAGCCCGATCGCGTATCCCGCCGTAAACGCCATCCCGATGTTGCCGTTTGTGACGCTGTTCCATCCATACTGCTTCACGAACGTGCTCGCCGCCAAAACCGACACCACGTTTCGATGGATGTAAATCAGGATGATCGCACCGCAGAGGATCGCGCACATTTTCCACCGGGCACGCCCATGTGGCGAATGACGCTCCTGAGCTGGCAGCTCCGCAGTATTCGATGATGTCACTATTTGCTCCTCACTTCCAACCAGTGCCGCCGGTGTCCTCACCGGCGGAAACCTGGATCGCCGCTATCTTCCCATCCACCCGCCATCCACCGTCAGAATCGTCCCATGTACATACGCCCCCGCCGGGCTGCACAAAAACACCGCCGGCCCAACCAGGTCCTCCGGCTTGCCCCATCGCCCCGCCGGAATCCGCTCCAGGATCGCCCGGCTCCGGTCCTTATCCGCACGCAGCGGCGCCGTATTGTCCGTCGCGATATACCCCGGCGCAATCGCGTTCACGTTCACGCCCTTGCCCGCCCATTCGTTCGCCAGCGCCTTCACCAGCGATCCGATCGCCCCTTTGCTTGCCGCATAACCCGCCACGTTCACTCCCCCCTGAAACGTCAGCACCGACGCCATGAAAACGATCCGTCCCAATCCCCGCGCGATCATTTCCCGCCCCATCTCCCGGCTCAGCACAAACTGCGAGTCCAGGTTCACCTCCATCACTTCGTCCCAGAACTCATCCGGATACTCCGCCGCCGGCTTCCGCCGGATGATCCCCGCGTTGTTGATCAGCAGATCGATCCGATGCCCCTCGCGACGAATCTTTTCAATGAATTCGTAAAGTGACTTTCGTTTACTGAAATCGCAGGAATACCCCCTGAATTTCCGCCCCGTTGCCCGCACTTCCCGTTCAACGTCGCTACCGGATTCCGCAAGCGTCGAACTTACCCCCACGATATCCGCCCCCGCCTGCGCCAGCCCAACCGCAAGCTCCCTGCCGATGCCCTTGCTGCATCCGGTAACCAGCGCCGTCAATCCATCCAGCTTAAAGTCCGCCGCGCCCATGAGCCCGGCAGGATAAGCGCAAACCCCCGAATTTCCAATCGAATTCGATGGGTGCGTTCTTTATAAAAATTGAAAAATCCGGGGGATTATCGCGATGCCCGTCGCCGACGGCCCAGCAGCAGCCCGCCGCCTGCGAGAATCGACAAAGTCCCCGGCTCCGGCATCGGCGGGGGGCCCTGAAATGGCGTCGTCCCTCCGCTCACGATGAATTCCTTCTTGTCGATTTGTGCCAGGGTCACAGTCCCCGCTACATCCGTCGTCGATGCCTGTAAAGCATCGTCCAGCGCCACGGAAACGCTCGTGACGTTGCCAACGCCCACCGCCGCCGCCAGATTGAAGTCGGCGGTGACGCCCCACGAACCCACGGAGATTCCCGTTCCGCCATCAGATGTAATCGTCACGGTGCCCGGACCCGGAGTGTCTGTCGTCGCCGGCCCGCTTTGCGGCGTGATCGTCTCACTGAAAGTCGGCGTCACAACGATCGGCGTTGCCAGCGGCAACCCGTTCACGCCCGTAATCAGCAGATTGTCGAAAACCAGCGAATCAAATGAAACCGCGTCGCCCGCGGGTCCCTCCAAAGTCCACTGGCCTCCTTCAGTGAAGGAAAGCGTGGTGAGTGCTTTTCCGGGACCCGAAGGCACCACGCCGAACGTCAACTCCCCATTTTCGTAAACGAGCCCTCCGTCCGCCGCATCGGCCGCAAACGACATGTCGTTAAATGTCAGGTTATCGCTGGTGGACGGCGAAAGGATCGGCGGTCCGAAAAGCCCCTGTGCCGGAATCGATTCCACCGGCGGGTTGCCCGACAGCTCCGAATCGTTTTCCGTCACATTCGTGTAGGTAAGGTTCGGCCCCACGAAGTTTCCGTACAGTGCTGCATGCGCCGCCCGCATCGGCACAAAAACCGCCGCAACGCCGGCCAGCACGCTGCCACACAACAATTGATTTCTCTTCATCGCAAAACCCTCCAGTAACGTGCGCGAAAATCCTTGTGATCTCGCTCCTGCAAATTGCTCCCGCGAAAACCCGTTGGACCCTCGAAAAACCCCAGAAGCGGCACATCATGCGAATCGCAACCGCGATCGGTCGAAACTCGCTCCGCCTCCTGGTGGAGTTTGCAAACGGTCCACCCGCGCCGGAGATCGCAAACCCCGACACGACAAGGGTTAATTTAAATCCGCCCCATGCGAGTTCAACGATAATCTGCGCTATTTTTTCGGATTGTTGCTTCCGTTGATGCGACATCGATGGAATGTAATGCGACACAAAACCAGCATTGCCCGTCGCCTTGGCCTCTCCCCCTTGCACTATGGAAAATCTCCCAAATCGCAACATTGTGCGACCGCGCTCCTGAGACCGCTTCAGCCACCCAGATCAGCTTTCTTCAGCTTCGCCCACAATCAGCGCCCAAAAGCATCATCCTGCAAGGCAACACATCTTTTGTAGTCCACCTTGTTTTTTAGTCCTCGCGCCTCCCCCTCTTATCCCCGCCCCCGGTATTCCCGGGGGAGGGCTAGGGAGGGGGCCGATCTACCCATCGCGTTCCCCCCCAAAAAAATATTTTCAAAAAAATCCGCCGATTTCCCAAAATAGGTACAAAACGTACACCTTTTGGACCTGTATATAGATGCATGATATTTTTTCCCCAACCTGCGGAGGACCGATGTCCCCCTATCTCAAATCTGAAATCTCAAATTTCAATTCCACCTTCCCCTCCCTCCCCTTCGCCCAGGGGAAAGAAAAACCCGCGCGAAAATCCCGGGCCTTTTCGGACATCTTCGGACATGCCCCTCCCCAAAACCTCATTGCCCTCTCTAAACAAGGCTCCCTCCCATGCACCATCGAACCCTTCGCGCCCTGAAGTTGATCCCCCTGATCCTCTTTCTCTTCGCCGGCTCCGCCCTCGCCGGTGGCTCGCTCCAGGATTACCAGCGCGCCGATCATCTCGCCGATCTCACCCGCAACAAAGTCTTCCGCTTCCGCGTTCAGCCGCATTGGTTCGACGACAACAACCAGTTCTGGTATCGCATCGCCACCTCCTCCGGCCAGCATGAATATTATGTCGTCAACGCCCTCACCGGCGCCCGCCAGCTCGCCTTCGACCCCGCCGATTTGGCCCTTCGCCTCTCCCAGGCCACTGAAATGAAATTCGCCGCCACTGACGTCGATCCCGACCCCATCGCCTTCACCGATTCCGATCGATCCGTCCGCTTCATGGCCGAGGCAAAACTCTGGAGCTACGACCGCACCGCTAAAACCCTCTCCCCCGTTCCGGCGCCTCCCCCACATCCCTTCGCTCCACCACATCCCGTCCGCGGCAATCCGAAGATATGCCTGCCGAGCTCGAAACCGATTTCAACCCCGATTCCCCCGACGGCCAATGGGAAGCCGTCATCGTCGGCGGAAACGTCGTCCTCCGCTCCCTCAAAAATCACGACCGCATCATCCTCTCCCACTCCGGTAAACCCGGCGACGGCTATACCGGCGATTTCCTCTGGTCCCCAGACTCCAAAAAGCTCTTATCTCTCTGGACCAAGGACGGCGACCATCGCAAGGTCTATCTCATCCAGTCCTCTCCCCCCGACCAATTGCAGCCCAAACTCCTCTGGTACGAATATCTCAAGCCCGGCGATCAAATCCCGCTTACGAAGCCCCATCTCTTCGACATTCCCACCCGCAGCGAAATCCACATCGCGGACGACCTGTTCCCCAATCCCTGGTCCGTGGACGGTTTTAATTGGAGCCCCGACTCCTCCCGCTTCACCTTCGTCTATAACCAGCGCGGCCACCAGGTCCTCCGCGTCATCGCCGTCGACACCCACACCGGCGCCGCCTCCGCCGTCATCGACGAACAGAGCAAAACCTTCATCGATTACGACTCCAAGCTCTTCTACCGCTATCTCCCCGCCACCGGTGAAATGATCTGGATGTCAGAACGCGACGGCTGGAACCATCTCTATCTCTACGACGCCCGCACCGGCCAAGTCAAAAACCAGATCACCCGCGGCCAGTGGGTCGTCCGCGGCATCGACTCCATCGACGAAACAAATCGCCAGATCTCGTTCCACGCCGGTGGAATCTTTCCCGATCAGGACCCGTATTACATTCAATATTGCCGCGTAAATTTCGACGGCTCAAGCCTCGTCAACCTCACCGACGGCGACGGCACCCACTCCATCGAATACTCCCCCGATCACCGCTTCCTCATCGACACTTATTCCCGCGTCGACATGCCCCCCGTCAACGAACTCCGCCGCGCTTCCGATGGCAAACTCGTCTGCCCCCTCGAGCGCGCCGAGTGGACCGAGCTTCTGAAAACCGGCTGGAAAATTCCCGAACGCTTCGTCGCCAAGGCCCGCGACGGAAAGACCGACATCTTTGGCGTCATTTTCCGCCCGACCAACTTCGATCCTTCCATCAAGTATCCCGTCGTCGAAGACATTTACGCCGGCCCGCAGGATTCCTTCGTACCCAAGGCCTTCTCCCGATTTCATCCCGAGCAGGCCGTCGCCGAACTGGGCTTCATCGTCGTCAAGATCGACGGCATGGGTACCAACAACCGCTCCCGCGCGTTTCACGATATCTGCTGGAAAAACCTCGGCGACGCCGGCTTCCCCGACCGCATCCTCTGGATCAAAGCCGCCGCCCAAAAATACCCCTTTATGGACCTCACCCGCGTCGGTCTCTACGGCACCTCCGCCGGTGGACAGAGCGCCCTCCGCGCGCTCGAAGCCTTCAACGATTTCTATTCCGTCGCCATCGCCGACTGCGGCTGCCACGACAACCGCATGGACAAAATCTGGTGGAACGAACTCTGGATGGGCTGGCCCATCGGCCCCCAATATGCCGAGCAATCCAACGTCACCAACGCCTTTAAAATGAAAGGCAAGCTCCTCCTCATCGTCGCCGAGCTCGATCACAACGTCGATCCCGCCTCCTCAATGCAGGTCGTCAACGCCCTGGAGAAAGCCAACAAGGATTTCGATTTTCTAGTCATCCCCAACGCCGACCACGGCCAGGACGGCCCCTACGGCGACCGCCGCCGCCAGGATTTCCTAGTCCGCAACCTCCTAGGCGTCGAGCCGCGCCATTCCTAAATAACTCATTGCGAGCTACAGGATCAGTTCGCTCCCGGAACGCCCACGGCGCTGCCGTGGGGATTTCGTATTTCGACACGGATCCCAAACTGACCCACCACCCACCATTCAAAGTATTTCTGCTCGCAGCCCCGGCAAAAGTCCCTTAAACCTTGATCGCCTTCCGAAGCATCCCCTCAAACCACCCCTCCGGCAAAAATCGCCTCGCAATCGCCGCCATCACCGCATCGTTCCCAACCAGTTTCCGCTTCGGCGGTTTTGCAGCCGTCAGGCACCGCTCAACCACCTTGGCAACCGCCTCCGCCGGAATCGCCCCCGCCGCCGACTTCTGCGCCGTCCCGGTCACCGCGTCAATCATCGTCCCGTAATTCACCCGCGCCGGCGCATCCGGCGCAATCTTCACAGAAAACTCGTCCGCTTTTCGCCAGATTTCCGACTGAATCGCCCCCGGCTCAATCAGGCTCACATATATCCCCTGCTCCGCCAGTTCGATCCGCAGCGAGCTCGCGATCGCCGCGATCGCATGCTTCGACGCGCAGTAAGGCGCCATGATCGGCATCGACACCCGCCCCGCGATCGACCCGATAAAAATGATCCTCCCCGACCCATACCCATTCGACGAAACATATTTCCGAACCAGCGGCAGCATCGCCTGCGTCACCATCACCTGACCGAAAACATTCACGTCAAACTGCTTTTGCCAGTCCTGCATGGAAACAAATTCCACCGGCCCATGCACTCCGATCCCCGCATTATTCACCACCCCGCACAATCCATCGTCCCCGCAAATTTCCTCGATCTTTTTCGCCGCCCCCGAGACCGATTCAGAACTGGCAACATCCAGGATCACGCAGTGCAGCTTTTTATCCCCGGCGATCAATTCCAGCTTCTTTGCGTCCTCATCCCGCCTCACCCCCGCGATCGGCACGAACCCGTTGCGGGCCAGATACATCGCGCATGCCTTGCCGATCCCGGTGCTGCTGCCCGTCACCAGTACAAAGCGGTCGCTCATAATTTCACCAATCCAGTGTTCCCCGCCATGCCGCGGTTAGTTGATCCACCCCCAGCTTCACCCCGTCAAACTCCAGCACCGGCGCCGCCTGAACGACGCCGAGTTCAGTGACATTTCCAACCTCCGAAAATTCCGCCGCAATCGAATCCCCGCCCCGCAGCTCCACGATATATCGTCCAGGACTCTCCGCCAGCGCCGTCTCGCCCGCAAAAACTCCCGGCTTAACCGCCAATCCCATCCCCGACCCGATGCACATCTCCGCCGCCGCCACCGCGATCCCCCCATCGCTCACATCATGGCACGCCGCAACCTTCCCCGAATGAATCAATCGCGCCATCGCCCGATGCAGTTTCCCCAGCGACGGCAGATTCCCCACATCTTTCGCCGCCACCAGCATTACCCGATTCCCCGCCCCCTTGAAATCCATCGTGATGCACTTCCGCACATCCTCCAAAATCCCAATCGCGCTGATCAGCAGCGTCCGCGGAATGCGAATCACTTCGCCTGTCTCCCCATTGGTAAACTGATTGTTCAGCGAATCCTTCCCGCTGATAAACGGAATCCCAAACGCCAGCGCCGCATCCCGGCACGCCTCGCACGCCCGCACCAGCGTCCCCATGGTGATCTCATCCTCCACGCTCGGCCAGCAAAAATTATCCAGAATCGCCACCCGATCCGGATCCGCCCCGACGGCCACCACATTGCGAATCGCCTCATCGATCGCCGCCACCGCCATCTCGTAAGCATCTTCAATCTGCGGGCACATCCCGCACGCAAGTGCGATTCCCTTCCCGCTCGAAAGCTTGGGCCGCAGCACCGCCGCATCCGACGGCCCCACCTGCCCGGGCCCCACCAGCGGCTTCACCACCGACCCGCCCTGCACCTCGTGATCATATTGCCGGATCATCCAATGCTTGCTAGCGATATTCGGATGCGCCAGCGCCTCCAACAGCGCCGTCTCCAGCCCAAAATTATTTCCCCCAGTGCCGCCGGACTTCGGCGAGCTCAGTCGAGTCGTGTCCCCACCGGCGGAATGTGCCCCAGAAACCACCACCGCCTTCCGCGCCGGCATCGGAATCCCCCCATGCACAAAATCCATCGACATCCGCCCGACTTCCCGCCCACCATAATTCAGAATCAGTTCCTGACCCTCCGTCCCAAACTTCCCAATCACGGTCGCCTCAACATCCTCCTCCCGCGCCAATCTCTAAAAGTTCGTCTACATTCTCCGCCGACGCCGCCAGCACCATCCGCTCCTGCGCCTCGCTGATCCAGATCTCGTCATACCGCAACCCCGCATACTTCAGCGGCACCTTCTCCAGCTCAACCACTGCCCCCGTCTTCTCCCCCATCTCCCCCACGGCCGACGAAAGCCCGCCCGCCCCACAATCCGTGATCGCATTAAACATCCCCCGATCCCGCGCCGCCAGAATCACATCCGCCATCTTCTTCTCCGTGATGGCATTCCCAATCTGCACCGCATGCGAAAATTCATCCGCATGCGTGTGCGTCAATTCCGCGCTGGAAAAAGTCGCCCCATGAATCCCATCCCGCCCGGTCCGTCCCCCCAGCAGCACGATCGCATCCCCGCTCTTCGCCGCCTTGTGAATCTTGTCGCGCGGAATCAGCCCCACGCACCCGCAAAACACCAGCGGATTTCCCAGATATCGCTCGTCGAAATAAACCGCGCCGTTCACCGTTGGAATCCCCATCCGATTCCCATAATCCCGCACGCCCGCCACCACCTGCTGCAAAATCCGCCTTGGGATGAATAATCCCCTTCGGCAGCGACGCACGCTTCCCATCCGCAAACGCCACGCAAAACACATCCGTATTCGCCACCGGCTTGCGCCGCCAGCCCCGTCCCCAGCACATCCCGAATCACGCCCCCCGCCCCCGTCGCGCTCCCGCCATACGGCTCAATCGCACTGGGATGGTTATGCGTCTCCGCCTTGAAGCAAACCGCATCCTCCTCATCAAACGCCACCACCCCCGCATTGTCGGTGAACACCGACAAGACAAAACGGCTCCCCGCCGCTACGTCTTCATAATCTCCATCGTGCTCGCGAAAATCGTCTCCTTGATCAGGTTCGAATACTTCCGGCTCCCCACCCGCTTCCCGCTCTCATCCCTTACTTCCACATCCACCCCGCTCTTGAGCGTCTTGTGTACGCAGTGCTCGCTCCACGTCTGCGCCAGCGTCTCCAGCTCGATATCCGTCGGCTCCCGCTCCTGGCCGCGAAAATAATCCTGAATCGCCTTCATCTCCGCCAGCGAGAGAAACAGATGCCCCTCCCGGCTCAGCTTCGCAAGCTGCGCCTCCGAAAGCTCCCGAACACTCACCCGCCGAATCTCAAACGCGCCGGCCCGCCCTGTCTCAAATTCCTTCGGCACATAGCGTCTCAAAATAAACCGATCTCGATCACCCCATTTGCCAGCACCCGCCCCGCGATCTCCCTCAGCTCCTCTATTTTCATCTGCGGCGAAATCAAACACGCCCGCCCCGTCCGTACCTGCCGCACCTCGATCCCCAGATCGCGCACCGCCATCTCCGTGCTCGCCGCCACCGGGTCCATCACCCCCGGCTTAAGATGCACTTCAATCCGGCTCCCCGCTTGCCCGTTCGCCCCTCCCTGAAAAACCTTCGCCGATTCCACCACCGGGTCCCCCAGCAGCTCCTCCGCGATCCGCCGCACCGCGGCGAGATCAGCATCAGTATCCAGCAGAAAAATCCGCGAAGTCCGCACCGACTCCACATTTTTCCCCATCTCCCGAATCTGCTGCCGAATCGATTCCCCCAGCGGATCGCCCGCTCCCTCGCGCACGGACATCGATGCGATAGATCATGTGGCAATTTTAGGACTATTTGCAGTGAAGGCAACGGCGGGGGCGGAAACCCGAAATCCGAAACCAGAATGACGAATCAAACCAGAATGACCAATGACGATGGCGTCCCTCATTCGGTCATTCGTCATTCGGATTTGATTCGGAATTCTGATTTCGGGTTTCGGATTTTTTAACTAAACGACCGACGCCGCCGACTCCGCGTCCTTCTTCCCCAAAAGCCCAATCGCCGCCTCATAACACCATCTCCGGCGTCAACCTCGTCATGCACCGGTGATCCAGCGGACACGTCTTCTTCTGGCACGGCCCGCAGAAAACCTTCACCGCCAGCTTCCGTTCCTTCGGGAAATCTAATCTCCGTCCACTCCGGATGCGTCGGCCCAAACAGCGTAATCACCGGCACATCAAACGCCGCCGCGATATGCCGCGGGCCCGTATCATTCGTAATCATCAAATCGCACCGTCGCACGATCTCCTTCAGCGATCCCAGCGTCGACCCCTTCGCCAGCAAATCCACCGGCGCATGCTTCATCAGCCGATAGATCGTCTCCACGATCCGCCTCTCCCGCGGCGACCCGCTCAGCAAAACCGTCGCCCCCAGCTCCTCGATCAGCCGGTCCGACAGCGCCGCGAAATATTCCGGCAGCCAGCATTTCGCCGAACCAAACTGCGCCCCGGGATTCATGAAGATCAGCGGCGGCTTCCCCAACGCCGCCGGCCGATCCACATCCACCGCCAAACCCGCCGACTCAAAAACCGCGCTCGCCTCCCGCTTCTCCGACTCCGTCACAAATAGCTTCATCGACAGGTCCCGCCCCTGGCTCCCCAGATAATGCGCCAGCCCCATGTAATATTTCAAGATCGGCGTCGGAACGAATTTCCCCTTCTCTTTCCGCGGCAGCAGCTTGTCCGACAGCAAAAACCCCCTCCCGTCCCGGTCATATCCCACCACCCGTGGAATATTCGCCATCTTGCAGATCAGCGCCGTCTGAAACGAGTTCGGCAGAATAATCGCCAGGTCAAACTTCGCCCCCCGCAACCTTCTCGCCAGGTCAAACAGCCCCTTCCCCGCCTTCTTTTCCGTCTTCCCCGACCGGTAGGTAATCAACTGATCCGCCCACGGCAGCCCCGTATAAATCGGCTTCACATACCGCTTCATCATGTACGCGATATGCGCCTGCGGATATCGCTCCCGAATCGCCCGCAAGCGCCGGCGTCGCCATCACCGCATCCCCCACCCAGCTCGGCTGCACCACCAGGATCTTGCGCGGATCACTCATTCAATCGAAAGTATAACGATCTTTGCATCCCTCGCGACCCCCTTAATCTTCCCCAAATTTGTGCATCATCTCCTCTGGAGAATCAGCACCCGCACCATCTTCCCCCCACGCGAATAATCCAACCCCGTCTCTACCTCGCGCAACTCCAGTTCTCCCTGCAAGCGAGCAGATAACTGCCCCCAGTCACCATCATCATCCGCAATCACCAGCCATTTCGGCCACTGGCTGCGAGGCATGATCTCCAAATAATAAATGTCATACTTCCGCGCCCCTCCCCCCTGATAAAACGCCAGGCTCGGCTCGTCATATCCGATCATCGCCACGTGCACATCCGCCCCATAAGCCCCCATTTGCGTCAAATCGTCCGCCAGCCGCTGTGACAGATGCAAAAACGTCATCCTCGGAAAAAGAGCCGTATAAAGAAGTAGCATCATGATCCCCATTCCCCCCGCCATCGCCGCCGCCGCACGCATCACGTTCCCCTGCAAAAATCGCAAAAATACCACCCCCGCATAAATCACCGCCGCAACCCCAAAGACCACATACTGCTGAATCGGAAGCTGATCCGCCTTCACTGCCGCCAGCGACGCCCAGGCGCCAGCCCCAGCCCGATCGTCGCCAGCGCCCACACCGTTAGCATTGCCACAAACCCCCCGTTGCGCAGATCGCGCCCCCTGTTTCGAATACACCGCACCACCGCATCCGCCGTCAAAAACGCCAATCCCGGAAACGCCGGCAGCACATAAAACGGCAGCTTCGTATAGACCAGCTCCATCATCAGCCACGGCCCCGCCGCCGACGCGATCGCAAACTTAATCATCGGCGTCCGCCGATGCTTCCACGCCGTCACCACCATCGTCGGCAGCAGCAAACTCCACGGATAAAACGTCCCGAAAATCAAAATCGTGTGATACCCCGGCGGCTTTCCATGCCCCTCCATGCTTTGCGAAGCATGCAGCTTCGCCTTCAAAAACAGCGTCGCAATAAACCCCGGCGCCCGCTCGTGCACCATCAACAGCCAAGGCGCGACGACGATCACCAGAATCGGCACCCCAATCAGCGGCTTAAATTCCCGCCACCACCCCAATCCCTTTTTCCAATTCTTTCCCTCCAGCACCAGCAAAATCACTAGCGTAAAAGCATACATCCCCAGCGCCTGCGGCCCCTTGGTAATTCCCCCCAGTCCCAGCGCAATCCAAAACACCGGCGCCGTCCACCCCGGCGCACGCCGACCGGCCCTGTCCGCCCAATACATCACTGCCATCGCCGCCTGTCCCACGAAAATAAACAGCAGCAGCACCCCATCCGTGATGCAGAATTTCGCCCCCGCGACGACCAGCCCGCACGTGCAGAAAATCACCACCGTCCAGATCGCCCGCTTATCTCCGGTAAATCGCCGAACCACCACCCCCAGCAGCAGCGCCGTCAAAAGCACCGCGACCGTCGAAGGAAATCGCGCCGCCTCCCCGGTATCCCCCGCCACCGCCATCACCGCTGCCTGGCACCAGTAAATCACCGGTGGCTTTTCCGCCCGCCATTCCCCTAAAAATCGCGGCACCACCCAGTCCCCGCTCTGAAGCATCTCCCGCGAGCACTGCGCATACCACGGCTCATCCCGATCCCAAAGCGGCACCCGCTGCGCCCCCGCAAAATAAATCGCCGCCGCCCCAATCAATACCCCCAGGAAAAATCTCCAAAACTTCCCCCGCCCCTTCCCCCGCCTTTCCCCCTCTCCCGGTACTCCGGGAGAGGGCAGGGGTGAGGGCCGAGTAGATTCGCCGGTCGATAGAACCATCAGCCTTCAACAGTAATAACCGGACCCACAAACACCAAACCACTCATCATTCGGCATTTGGCAATCGGCAATCGGCATTCGTCATTTACATCCCCTTTACCTCTTCGCCTCCTCCCCGTACTTTCCCCCTCACAAATGATCCCGATCCTCATCGTCGTGGCCCTCTCCCTCGCCTCCGCCGCCATGATGTTCCTCGAACGCACCGGCCTGCAGACCACCCTCACCCTCTCCTTCAAGGGCGACGTCAAACGCGAATCCCGCCTCATCGCCCAGTACGGCCAGCTCGTCTGCACCTTCGTCACCGCGCTTCTCATCTGGCAGATCGACAAGGCCCACGGCTTTCGAATCTGCGAAGCGCTCTGGACCTCGGTCATTGGCACAACGATCATTGCCACCGTCACCAAGCGCCTTCTCGGCCGCGCCCGCCCGCGCAGCGAGCACGCCGGCAAATGGCTCGGTCCCTCCTTCCGACACGCCAACTACCGCGAAAGTTTTCCCTCCAGCCACAGCGCCTCCGCCATGGCCTACGCCGGCATCCTCGCCGCCGCCTATCCCGCCGGCGCACCTACTTTTTGGGGTTTGGCCATCCTTTGCGCCCTCCTCCGCTATATCATGGATGCCCACTGGCCCAGTGATGTGCTCGCCGGATCCGCACTTGGATACCTCGTCTCCATCATCGTCTGTCGATTCTTCTTCTGAGCCCGCTCGTCATCCGCGCTGGGACCTCGCCGATCTCATCGATCGCCTCCACAAAATTCTCTTAACCGCCGAAACCGAGCTCCGCCTCGAGCAAGCCGTCTACGGCCTCGACGTCCGCGACGAACGCCAGCTCCAATCCCTTCTCGCCGAGCGCCTCGCAACGCATTACCAGGTCGCCCGCGAAATCCACTACCCCTCCACGTCCGGCAAGAAACTCTCCCACCGCCAGCGCTGCGACATGGTCCTGACCCCCCTCGGCCGCCCCCTTCGCCTCGACTCCGCTCCGCCCACGCTCTTCGACCCCGCCAATCTCGCCACCCCCGAAGAAGCCCTCTGGCTCGAAGTCAAAGTCGCCTACCAGTTCCGCGAAGGCGGCGTCCGCCATCACGGCTACGGCTCGCAATGGCGCAACGCCGTCGTCGCCGACCTGCAAAAAATGGACGTCGAACCGCGCATCTTTGAAGCCGCCCTCCTCCTCATCGTCTTCAACGAGTCCCGCGACGTCCTCGACAAAGACCTCGAACTCTTCGAAACCCACTTGGCCACCCGCGAAGTTCTCGCCGGCTTCCGCCAGGTGCGCAGCGTCGAAATCCTCGACCGCATCGGTCACAAGCTCTGCACCACAGCCCTCTGGCCAACAATACAAAGATAGTTTTGACCTTCCCCTTCTTTCTACTTTCTACTTTCTACACCTCTACTCTCTCGCGCAGCGCGGCACGCCCATTGCATCTCTTCCTCCAATGTTCCTTAACAAGGAGAAGTTATGCTGACCACACTCTCGATTGGCACTCTCGCCCAGGTCTTCCCGATGGGGCTGGTATCCCTTGCGGTGGTCTTTTTCATCATCGCCCTTCTCGCCTATGCCCTTGGCGCTCGCGGAATGGCTGGCTTCAGCGCAGGCATCGGCCAGACCCTCCTCTGGGTCTTTCTCGTTCTGGCCGTCATCAGCGTCATTTTTGCCTTCGTCCACACGGCATAATTGCCCAGGTAATTGGGCGATGGCGACATTCTGACTGTCTCTACCTCTACTAGCGGGCGAGGGTTCATGCGATATTAGTTCTCTCAAATGACCCTCGCCCGCACCGCACGTTGGACCCCAGGCGATTCCCCCCCTGATCTCGTGCGTGCGGCCCCGGGCGCTCTTCTCTTCCTCCTCGTCCTCCTCGCCTACATTCCCGTCCTTCGCACCGCCGGCTTCATCTGGGACGATCCCCAGTACATCACCGGCAACCCTCTCCTCCGGACTCTTCCCGGACTCCTCGCCATCTGGATCCACCCCTCGGCCCTCCCGCAGTATTACCCCCTCGTCCACACGACTTTCTGGATCGAATACCACGTTTCCGGCCTTCACCCCTTCCTCTTTCACCTCGACAACATCCTCCTCCACGCGCTCGCCTCCGTCCTCCTCTGGCGTGCCCTGGCCCGTCTCAACATCCCCGCCCCCTGGCTCGCTGCCGCGATCTTCGCCCTTCACCCCGTGCAGGTTGAATCCGTCGCCTGGCCCACCGAGCGAAAAAATGTCCTCTCTCTCGTCTTCTATCTCCTCTCTTTTCACGCCTATTTGAATTTCCTGAATCGCTCCCGCCCCACGGACTGTGCGGTGTCGCTGCTCCTCTTCATCGCCGCCCTCCTCAGCAAATCCGTCACCTGTTCCCTCCCCGCCGCCATCCTCCTGATCCTCTACTGGAAAAATGGCCGCATAAAAATTCGCGACATCCTTCCGCTGATTCCCTTCTTCGCCCTCGGCGCCGCGATGGCTTTTGTCACCTCCCGCCTCGAAGCCACCCACGTCGGCGCAACCGGCCCCGAATGGAACTTCACGATCCTCGATCGCTGTCTCATCGCGGGCCGCTCGCTCTGGTTTTACGCCGCCAAACTCGCCTGGCCCCATCCCCTCATCTTCATCTACCCGCGCTGGATCGAAATGAATTTCCAACAGCGACCATCGCTGATTCTCTTCCCCCTGAGCGCCCTGACCCTCATCGCCTCCCTCTGGCTCCTCCGAAATCGCATCGGCCGCGGACCCCTCGTCGCCGTCCTCTTCTTCGCCGGCACACTCGTCCCCGCCCTCGGCTTCATCAATCTCTACCCCATGCGCTATTCCTTCGTCGCCGACCATTTCCAATACCACGCGAGTATTGGCCTGATCGTCCTCGCCGCCATCGCTATCCGCCGCCTCCGCTCTCCGGGTTGCGCTCTCATCCTCGCCGCCCTGATCACGCTCACCTGGCGACAAGGCTACCTCTACCAGAACCAGCTCGTCCTCTGGACCGACGTCACCCAGCGCAACCCCACAAGCTGGATGGCCTGGGGCAACCTCGGCGACGAATTTGCCGCCCTCTCCAACCGTCCGGACCTGCCCCCATCCCAGCGCGACGCCGACCGCGCCCAGGCCCGCGCCGATTATTCCAAGCTCTATGAGCTCGCCCCCGATCAACCTCTCGCCCATCTCAAGTGGGGCATCGTCAAGGAATACGACAACGATCTCCCCGCCGCCCAATCCGAATTCGCCCAGGCCCTGCAACTTGAGCCGCAATTTACGATCGCGATGAACAGCATGGGAATGCTCCTCATGCGCGAAAACAAAATCGACGACGCCATCGTCTATTACCAAAAAGCCCTCTCCCTCGATCCCGGCTACGCCGAAGCCCGCGTCCACTACGCCGACGCTCTCCTGGCCCAGGGCCACACCGACCGCGCCCTCGCCGAATATCTCGAAGCCGCCGCCCGCCGTCCCGACAACGTCGAAGCCCAATTCAAATCCGCCAACCTCCTGCTAACCTGGCAAAAACGCCCCGACCTCGCCATCCCCCATTACTTCGCCGCGGTAATTTCCGACCCCAACCGTCCCGACGTCCGCACCAATCTCGCCATCGCCCTGCTGTCCATCGGCCGCTCGGACGAAGCGCGCGACCAATGCCGCGCCGCCCTGGAAATCGATCCCACCCTCCCCGAAGCCCAAGAACTCTGGAAGCGCCTCTCTCCCTGAACGCCCAAATATTCAAGCCAGCATCCCCTCATCCCCAACGACAGTCTCATGCGACGGCGCTTTCCCCGTCTTCCCGCTGATCGCCGACGCCCTCATCAAGCATTCCACCGCCCGATTCACATCCCCCGTCCCCTTCAGCGCCCGCCCCAGCTCCTTCAAGCACAAAACCGTCTCCCGATGCTCCCGCCCAAACGACGCTTCCGTAATCGCCAGCGCCCGCTCCATGAGTCGGACGGCCTCATCAAAATTCCCCTGGTCCGAAAGCAATTGTGCCAGGTTTAACAAATCCCGCCGCCACCATCGGATGCGCTCCCCCAAACGCCGCCAGGTCGATCTGCATCGCCCGATCGAAAAGCTCCCGCGCCTCGGCATATTTCTTCGTCTCGCGCAGCGCCCCCCAAGGTTCACCGCAATGCACGCCACCTGCGGATGATTCGCCCCATACGTCGCTTCCGTAATCGCCAGCGACTGCGTGAGCCATTCCCGCGCCCCCGCGAAATCCTTCATCTGCATCAGCACAAACCCCAGGTTGTTCATCACGCTGGCAATCTTGGGATGGTTGTTCCCATAAGTCTTGCGATAAACGCTCACCGCCCACTCAAACCGCGCCTTCGCCTGCGGCAATTTCCCCAGTTCCACCAGCGTCATCGCCGAGTTGTTCGCCACCGTCGCCAGGTGCGGATCGTCCGGCCCATACAAATTCCGGTCGATCTCCAGCGCCGATTCATACAGCGCCGACGCCCCCGCCAAATCCCCCAGCCGGTGCCGCACCCGCACAGATTATTCGCGATATCCGCCGTCTGCGCGCTCGCCGGCCCGAACGTATTTATCACCAGCGTATACGCCATCTCCAGCAAACTTCTCGCCTCGGCGTAACTTCCCTGTTTCAGCAGAAATCTCCCAATCCGGCTCAGCATCCCCACCACTTCCGTCGGCACCAGCATGCATGACTGCGCGTGCGTCGTCGCCGAAAGCGCATGCGGCAACGACGCCGCACACGTGGTCCACGAATTCGGATCCTGGCTGTCAAACGCAAACGCTCCCGACGCGATCCGCAGCGCCATCCTCGCCCACGCCGCCCGGTCGTCCTCGTCCAGCCGGTCCTGCGCCATCGCCGCGATCACCCCGTGAATCGAAATGATCCCCGCGCTTGTGCTGGCCAGCGAAAATCGCTCCAGCAGGTTCAGTGCCGCGCCGCGCTCTCCGGATCCAGCAATCCAAACGCAATCTCGTTCGGCAGCTCACCCGCTCCCTTTTCGAGCATCTCAATCGGAATCTCATCCGGCGAGAAAAACGCACACAGCGTGAGCAAATTCGCCGCCAGCGAATTCAAACTCTCCACCCGCCGAAACGAAAGCTCCCACGTCATCGCCACGTGAACCGGGTACGACCCCATCGGCCGGCTCTTCCCCAGAAGCTCCGCCCAAAGATTTTCGTAATCGACGAGGTACTGCGAAATCGGAATCTCCGCCTGCTGGATGCACGACGCCGCCTGGTCCAGCGCCAGCGGCAAATCCCCCAGCGCCGCCGCCAGTTGTTCCGCCGCGTGCGCCTCCTCAATTCCCCCCAGCCGCCGGCTCAAAAATTCCGTCGATTCGGTCCTCGGCCACGCGTTCACCGGCTGCACCTTCGCCGCCGATCCCCAGTGCGCATTCGTGCTGGTGATCAGCACATGCCCCAGCCGCAGCGCCGGCAGATACGCCGCCAGGTCTTCCGGCTTTCGCGCATTATCGAAAATCAGCGAAGCCACCGGTCGCGCCGATGCAACTGCTCCACCGCCGCGTTGCACGCCTGCCGCGCCCCCTCAAACACCTGCCCGGCGCTCGCCAGCTTCGGCGCCGGCGCCGCCAGGTCTGCCATAATCGTCGATTGCGATTCCGCCCGAATCCACCAGACAATGTCGTATTCCTCCTGGTGCGCGTAGGCATATTCGATCGCCAGCGAACTCTTCCCGCTCCCCCCGCCCCCCGTCAGCACCTGCGGCAAATGCTTCTTCTCCCCCAGCGCTCGCGCAATATCGCGCAGATTCTCTTCCCGCCCCACAAAATTGACATTCCGCCGTTGAAAAAGGTTCCAGACAGGAGGCAACCCCGTCGGCCGGCCCGGAGCGGTTTTTACCATCGTCTAATCCTCCAAATCACCCTCACGAACAGGGAAACATCCTATCACCCCGCGCACCAATTGGAGTAGGAATTTGCCCTATTTACCCATCCGCTTGCCATTTTCCGGAACGCCCACCGCGCCGCGGTGGGGTATTCCCGTGATATTGTGTCCCCCACCAGATTCCGATATATTCCCTCCCCCCTCGCGGCTATCCCGCGATCCGGCTTTTACGAGGTGCTTCAATGTCTCTTGACCGCAGTCTCAAAGGCGCAAACGCCCTGATCCGTCACCGCAACGTCCTCACCCGCACCGACGCCTCGTCAGGCTCACCGACGAAGAGCGCTGGAACGACTCCAAGAGCGTCTTCGGCCTCCCCAAGGTCGCCAACCGCAAGCAGGAGCTCGCCAAGGCCGTCAAGGAAGAGACCGCCGAGGGCGCCGTTGCGACTGCAGGCGCTGCCCCCGCCGCTGGTGGCGCTGCCCCAGCCGCCGGCAAGGCTGCCGCGCCTGCCGCGGGCAAAGCCGCCGCCGCCCCGGCTGGCAAGGCCCCCGCCGCCAAGGCCGCCGCGCCGGCCGCGAAGAAGAAATAATCTTCGTCCTGATTTACAATCCTGCATATGCCTTGTTTCTCTCCCCTCCCCTGGTACTCCGGGGGAGGGTAAGGGTGGGGGGCTGGACGACTAATTGGTCTGAATATGCCCTGTGATTGCGACTATCTATCCCGACGCGCACTGGCCGTCGATTCCTCCGGAATCCGCAAGGTCTTCGACCTCGCCGCCAAGATGGTCGATCCGATCAACCTCTCCATCGGCCTGCCCGATTTCGACGTCCCGCAAATCGCCAAGCAAGCCGCCATCGAGGCGATCCAGTCCGGCCACAACCGCTACACGCAAACCCAGGGCATCGCCCCGCTGCGCGAGCGACTGCGAAAAGATCTCTCGACTGAATTCGGCCGCGACGTCGGCGAAGTCCTCATCACCAGCGGCGTCAGCGGCGGGCTGCTGCTCGCCATCCTCGCCACCATCGACCCCGGCGACGAAGCCATCTTCCTCGACCCCTACTTCGTCATGTACAAGCACCTGCTGACCCTCGCCGGCGGAAAGCCCGTCATCGTCGACAGCTACCCCGATTTCCGCTTCCATGCCGACCGGGTCGAGAAAGCCATCACGCCGCGCACCAAGCTGCTGATCCTCAACAGCCCCAGCAACCCGACCGGGATCGTGATGACCGAAGCCGAGGTGAAGTCCGCCGTCGACCTCGCCCGCAAGCACGATCTGCTGATCATCTCGGACGAAATCTACGAGCCGTTCCTGTATGACGCACCGCGCGGGCTACCCAGTCCCGCGCAGATGTACGATTGCACGTTGGTCCTTCGCGGCTTCTCCAAGAGCCACGCGATGACCGGCTGGCGCGTCGGCTACGCCGCCGGCCCGGAGGCGATCATCACCCAGATGACCAAGCTTCAGCAGTACACCTTCGTCTGCGCCCCCAGCCCCCTGCAGTACGCCGCCCTGAAGGCGATTGACGTCCCGATGCAGGCGGCAGTCGAGGAGTACCGCCGCAAGCGCGACATGGTTTGCGAGCAGTTGAGCCGGAAGTTCGAGATTCAGCGACCGGCGGGGGCGTTTTACGTTTTTCCGAAGGCGCCTGGGGGGCAGAAGGGATCGGACTTCGTCGCCAAGGCGATCACGAAGAATGTGCTGATGATTCCAGGCAACGTCTTTTCGGAAAAGGACACCCATTTCCGCATCAGCTACGCGACCACAGACGAAAAGCTGCGCCAGGGGTGCGAAATCCTCCTGTCGATGGCATAGGGACCAAATCAGAACCCAACACAACTTAACGCCACACCTTTCCCCATTTAGCCGCGACGGCTCGACTGAGCTCGCCGAAGTCCCGAAGGGAAGCGCGTTTCGGGGTCGTTCCCCGAATCGGGGATATCAAAGATCCATTCTCAGCCCCATCCGCGGTTAGAAACTTTTGTACGCGCTTCTCCGCCGCCGTCAGTTGTTTCGCCTTTTTGATCGGGCGATGACCAACGACAAAACATACGCGCAGCCAGAGAACCAAAAGCCGCAAATCAGGGCGTTCAGGACCGCGATTATGGATGCGATTCCGAGGTTTCCCGCTGGATCAAAAAAGTCGAGCAGGGGAAAACAGACGATTTTCCCGAAGATGATGTAGGCCTTTGAAGGATTCCAATTCGGGTCGTCGAAGTGATGCAACTCGTAAAAAAAATCAAGCGCGTAAATCACGATGTACGTGAATGCGACCGCAAACATAAGAATCAGGTATCTGCGCAGCGAGCGCGAATCTCGAAGCTGGTCGCGAGCCTGATAATCCAGTGGTTGCGCCATTGACTCTCTTGCTGCTTCGGATCAGCGATGTGATGCAACAATTCTCCGCTGATAAAATGAAATATTAGCGAGTTTCCCGTAGTGCGATACAATTTTCAGGCATGCACGTCTTTGGGCACACCAGAGGACCAAAGGCCCTGGGCATCATTGCCCTGGTTGTCCTGCTGAGCGTCCTCGTCCCCTTTGGGCTCTATCTCGCGGCCAATCTTTACTTTGGAAATGACGCAGTTTCGAGCAGCTCTGCCGGCGCCGGGACAGCCAATTCATCTTCCTCAACTCCAGGCGGCGCCCCTCAACCTCAGCAATCTATGGCCGCTGCCGCGCAACCGCCGGCAGCAAGCCCCGCTCAGACCCGCCCAATGATGGATTTGCTGGCGATCGATCAAAAGACCGGACAACCCATATTGGGCCTGACCGTCGAAGTGACCGGCCCAGCCGGTTGGTCCGGAAGGACACAAGCCGGCGGACACGCCCAAGTGCCATTGCCGGCGGACAATCATCCGAAAAGTTTCAACATACGCCTCCGCGGCCGCGGCTATGTGGCCAAACGCTTGCTCTGGATGAGCGGCAACCCATCGCTCAACGACGGCATCTTTCCCGCGACATACACCATCGAGATGGAGCAGGGCGTCCGCGTCGCGGGAAAGCTGGTCGATGAATCCGGCCACCCCATCGGCGGCGATATCATCGGGCTGAGGTTCAGGAAGAACTTCGCCAATCCGCACGAAATGATCGCCGCCATTGTCGGCAACGAGCGCCAGGATGTGATCCGCACCGATTCCGATGGCAACTGGAGCTTCAACGGCGACCCGGCAGACTGCGACGCGATTGTCATCGTCGTCCTCGACAGGCAGCGCCAAAAGGTCCTGAGGAAAATGCAGCCGTTTACGCCCGTTTCCCAGTTGTACGACGGGACGGCGATTGTGACGGTGCCGCAGGGCAACGGCACCGGCGCGGCAGATGGAACGGGGCATCTTTAGTTCGGATTATTCACCGCGGAGCACGCGGAGAGCGCTGAGAAGAGGAATGTTTGCCACAGATAGACCTCAGATGAAAATCAGATGTTTGGACTGATTTATCTGTGTGCATCTGATTTAAATCTGTGGCAAATTTGTATTTGAAAAGAAATTTAACCGCCAGTAGACGCTCATCGCTTTAATTCCGCTTCCCGCGGAAGATTTTTTCGCAGCCCGCGAATGTCCTGCAGGAATTCCTTGCGGAGGACGTATCGAGCCAATGTTCCGCAAGCGAAGCAGAGGATGAAGGTTTCAGTCGCGGTTGCGCCGACGACCCGGCGAGTGATCCAATAGGCGGCCAGCACGGCCGCGAGCCATTCGGCGCTGGAGATCACCGCGAAATCCAGCCAGGGGGTCTGTCTCGCCAGGAATTCGCGCTGGGTTCGCACGTAGCGGACGTGGAACACCCCCGTCACCAGCAGGGCGGCCAGGTATGAGAGAGCGATCGAGGCGATTGAACGCTGCCCCAACAAAGTCAGGATAAAGAAGCAAGCCGCCCCGACGAACCAGGCGGCTCCCGTCGCGATCAGAAATTTCGTCACCGGGGAAGCCCGTGGATATTTGAAATCGTACAGCCGGCTAAGATGCTCAAGATATTTGAACTGTTGCTTGAGGGAGAGCTTCGATTCCCCCCGGGTTCGCAACGCGAAATGGATGGGGATCTCACGGATCGATTGGACCCGGCATTTACACATCAGCTCCAGCGCGATCTTGTACCCCAGCGGCGTGAGGTTCTGCGCGTTGGCGTAGCTTTCACGCTTCAGCGCAAAAAAACCCGCCATCGGATCAGCGATCTTCCCGGCAATGGGACGCGCAAAGAGCGTCGCGAGACGGGAGTTCATTTTTCGCAGCAGCCCCCACTCGTTGGCGGTGCTGCCGCCGGGCATGTAGCGGGAGCCGAGCACGAAATCAGCCTCGCCGCTTCGGAGCGGGGCGAGGAGCTCGGGAAGTTTTTCGGGGGGGTGCTGGAGGTCGGCGTCCATGACGGCAAGATATTGCCCCCGCGCCTGTGCCATGCCATGGAGAACTGCCCCGCTCAGGCCATTGGTAGGGTGGGTGCGGACGAGCAGTTTCAGGGGATATGTCTTGGCGAGCTCGGCGCACACCTGCGGCGTCGCGTCTTTGCTGTTGTCGTCGACGATAATCACTTCGAAGCTGACGCCGGCAAGCGCTTTGCTGATACCGTCCAGAAGCGTCGGCAGGTTTTCGGATTCGTTGATCGTAGGAACGATCAGCGACACTTCGGGAGCGGGTGGGTTTTGCGGGGAGGGGTCGTGCATGCGCGGGTGGCGTTATGGCATCTTGGGCAGATACACCTGATTTCGGTCCTGGGTATCCGTGAGTTGATATTTCGTCTTCATAATGTCCAAAATTCCCGGCCAGGGATCGGTCAGCGTGGATATCGTATTATGGGTGAGGTCAAGATTCACGATCACAGCGCGGAAATGTTGCCGGGTCAGGTCCGAGATTAACGCCTCCTGGGTCTCGTAGTGGCGAACGTCGATGGCGCTGAAAATCATGCAGTCAAGCATATAGGGGCGCTGGCCGGCGAGGATGGGGATGATGGGGTTGTCCGAGAAGATCGGGCCGTTCACAGACGACTTTTCGGTGTCTGACAGGCAGGCGAGCAGATGGTGGCGATGGCGTTCGGTTCGCATGAGGTTGATGTCGTTGACGCAGGAGTGGGCGGCGTGGAGGGAGATGAGCACGACGAAAACGAGAATCCAGCCGCCGAGGTTCCCCGAGCGGCATTGGACGCCGAGGACGATGAGGGAAGCGATCTGAAGGTCCATGAGGTGGTTCATGTCCGTGCCGTGAGTTCCGAAGATGGCCACAGTGCCGAGCGTGGTATATCCCATGAGGATTGTGGGCAGCGAGGTCCATTGGGGGCGGCTAAGCAGCGCGACGATGGCAGTGACCCAGAAGGCGCCAACAGCGCGGTCGCGAATGCCCGCCGCGTGGAAGAAATAGTAGGGGGCCTGCAGAAGACGCCTGATACCGCTGTTCGCCGATGCGCTCAGGAGAAAGATGTGGCTGAGCCGCCCCTCGCTGGCGAATTGCACCGCGGTGATGATTCCCCCGACCGCGAGGAGAAATACAATCAGCACCCGCGCGGCGCTCTTAAAGTCGCGGCGCAGCAGCAGCCAGGTGACGATCGCGCAAATTCCGTAGAGGCTGGTGATCTTAGTGGCGACGGCCAGGGCGAAACAGCTTGCCGCGAGAATGGCGCGAGGCCAGTTGGATTTTTGAGGATTGGAATCACCAAGGGGGAAAGCAACGATCAGGCCCCAGACGTCTAGTCCCGCGGCCAGAAGGTCGGCTTTGATGCTGAGAATGCCGGAGCGGACACAAAAAGCGGCGAGGAAAAATGTGGTCAGGGGAATGGCGAGAGAACGGGGCGTCTGCAGCTTGCGCATCAGGACGTAGATGCCGGCGAGCGTGACCAGGACACAGACAATCCCCATCAGGAAGCCGCTCGCGATGGGCGGAGCACCGGCTTTGAGGAAGGCGGCGTGGATCAGGAAATGGAGCGGGCTGTAGCGGGTGCCGCCGTAGCCGAGCGGGGAGAAGATGGGGCGATAGACGATGCCGTTGGCGGCGTCGAGGGCGAGCGTCGTCCACATTCCCCCTTCGCTTTCGAGATCGCCAAAGTTGCGCCAGGAGACGAATTGCCGGGCGAGGCAGCCGATGACCACCAGCGCGGAAGTGACTGCCAGCAGCGCGAGGATAGGGCGCTGGAGTTTTGATTGGGCGCTGGGGGATGGAGCGACTGTGCTGCGATCGTCAGGTGCGACCATAAAACGCGTCCCCCAGTGGATCGCGGCCGAAGAGGATTGTCTGGCACTTGCTCACTGAATTGGATATCGGCGAATTATCGGGGCTTCGGCAAATATACCCAATTTTCCCCATGGATGGATGTCAACGTGTAGTTGCGTTCAAGGAGCTGCATGAACCCAGGGCCGAAGTTTCCTTCGTCGGTAAATCGAGTGGGGTCGGTCGGTGGGGCGGCAAGGATAACGGCGCGGAAATAGTGTGAGGAGATGTCGTTCCAGAATCGCTGGGCGATTTGCGGATTGCGACGCCAGAGCGTGCGGAACATGAAGGAGTCGAGCATGTACGGACGCTGGCCGTCGATGATGGGCAGAATGGGGTTCTCGGCGAGGAGGGGCCCCGGATTTGCGCACGGTCAGCGTCCTTCAGGGCCGCGATCATCGCGCCGTGGCGATTTTCGCGGGCGATGCGAACCGTCATCGTGAGATGATTGACCGTCGCAACGAGCGCCAGGATCGTCGCGGCGATGGTTACGCAGCGCGGGTATCTCCGGGCACTACCGACGACGATGACGGAGGCGGCCTGGAGATCGACCAAGTGATTGGCGCTGCGTGCCGGGGGAACCGTAGATCGCCACCGTGCCGAGCGTGGTCACGATGAAGAGGATGGTGGGGAGGGATTTCCATTCGCGCTCCAGGACGATCAGGCCGGCGGCGAGGAGCCAGAAGAGCGTGAAGAATCGGTCGGCATGGATGGCGTCGGAGACGAGGCGATGGGGGCCCTGGAGAAGCTGGCGGAGCCCACCGCCGCCGGCGGCGCAGAGCTGGAAGATTTTCAAGGCGCGGTCGTCGCTGGCCCACTGGGTTGCGGCGGCGGCGAGAATTATAAAGAGAAGCCAGAGGGAGGCGAGCAGGATCGCGGGTTTCCAATCTTTTTTAAGCACGAGCCAGACGAGAGAGGCGGCGATGCCAAAGACGCTCGTGAGTTTTGCCGAAAGGGCCAGGGCAAAGCAGATCGCGGCAAGCAGGATCAGGCTCGATTTCCGCCGCCGCTGTGAAGCGACGACGGCGGCGATGCCGCAGATACTCGGCGCGACGGCGAGCAGATCCCCTTTCATTCCCCCCGCGGTGGTGCAGTAGCAATAGGCGGCGAGCGCGAAGGCGGCTATGGCCGCGGAAATCACTGGCGAAGATTCAAGTTCGCCGAACAACGCATAGATTCCCGCGACCAGCGCAGGATCGCCACAACGTCAAGCGCATACCCCGCGGCCACAGGGCCAAGCCCGCCGCGCATCAGGGCAGCCTGGAGAACGATATGCAGCGGCGCATACGCGCGATCCGCCGTACCCCAGCGACGATTCGATGGGGCGATAAAGCGTACCGTCGCGGGCGTCCAGCGCGGCCGCCGCCCAAACACCGGACGTCGGGTCGATGTGGTGATATGTTTTCCAGGCAACCCCGGTTCGAATCACGAAGGCGAGCGAAAGCAACGCGGCAGTCCACCCGACGAATTGATTCAAGGCACGCGAATGTTGCGTCGGAGTTTGATCGGTCATGGTTTGATGGGAGCGGTAGGCGCACCGTCGACGATCACCCCCAGCGCGTTCGCCACGCACCGCGGGATCGAGAGGGGGGCCGGTAGTTGGTAACCATCGCTGGGGTGATTGATCACATTGACGTTTCCGTGTAGGTCGCGGAGGACAAGAGTCGTGCTCCCACCGCCGTCGAGCACGATGGCGTTCCACGCTTTTCGGACGAGCATTTCTTCGGCCATGCGATGGCGCCCCATGCCCAGGGAATATTCCGGACGGCGACCGTCGACGACAAGGAGAATGAGGCTGTGCCCATCGCGATCGATTCCGGCAACGGTGTGGGGAGCGGGTTTGCCGGCGCTGGTTTGGTTGGAATCAGGGGGTACGGAGATTTGGCCGTCGGTCACGATTTGCCAGACGCCGGAGACGACCTGCCGGGCGTCATCGGGGAGCCGGGGGAATTGGCCGATGGACACGCCGCCGCGATCGGAAACGACAAGGCTGGGCCAGTCTTGCTCGATCGGGGTGAGAGAGTAGAGGTTGCCGTCAGACATGGCCCAGCCGCAGCACCGGGCCCAATTGCCCAGGAAATAGGGGTCCTCATGGCCCAGGATCGGGATGGCGTTCTTGGAGGCGAAGAGATTTCCGTTGACAGCCAGAGTCAGGCCGTCGCGCTGAGCCATCTGGGCGACGGGGATGAGCGAGGTTTCCCACGGCGGGGTGATTTTTGTGTTGCCGCTCCCGCGGGAAACTTTCAGATGGATGCGCGGGTTGGTGAGATCGATGGTGACGACGAAATATCGGGTGGGGGGGTTGGTTTCGATGTAGCGGTCGAGCGTGATGCCGGGCCACGGGCGGGTGGAGGAGATTTGGGCGTGGCAGGGGCAACCAATTACCGCGAGAAGAAAAAACATTCCAAGGATGCAGCGCAGCGAAATCTTCCCCTCGCCCGGTACTCCGGGAGAGGGGAAGCGGGGCGAAGCCCGCGCGGGTGAGGGCCGAGTGTGCTCGCGGAGATTTGTCGGCCCTCACCTCAACCCTAGCCCAGATTATTGGGAGAGGGGGAAAGGCGGGGGAATTGCTCGGCGCACGAATCATCGGTAGTGAATCGAGAAATCAAGCCTATCAGAGCCGTAAAACCGGAACAAACAAGCTGATTTTGCAATCGAATTCGCTTCCCGATAGTCTCTGACGGCCTTTTTAGGGAACAAAGTTCACATGAGCATTCTCGTCAGCGCAAAAACACGGGTGATTTGCCAGGGCATTACCGGCTCGGCCGGAGCGTTCCACACCAAGGGATGTTTGGATTACGGAACCAAGATGGTAGGGGGGGTAACGCCGGGAAAAGGTGGGACCAAGGAAAGCAACGGCCTTCCCGTATTCGATACGGTACACCAGGCGGTCTCAGCGACCGGAGCCGACGCGTCGATGATATTTGTCCCACCGCCCTTCGCCGCCGATGCGATCATGGAGGCCGCCGACGCCGGTATCGCCACCATCGTGGCCATCACCGAGGGGATTCCGGTGCTCGACATGGTGAAGGTAAAGGCCTTCCTCAAGGATCGTCCCAACAGCCGGCTGATTGGGCCGAATTGTCCGGGAATCATCACCGCCGGCGAGTGCAAGATCGGCATTATGCCGGGCTACATTCACACCCCGCCGAAGGACGCGAAGAGCGGCAAAAGCGTGGGGATCATCAGCCGCAGCGGCACGCTGACGTACGAGGCGGTCTGGCAGTGCAGCACCCGCGGGATTGGCCAGTCGACGTGCGTGGGGATCGGCGGAGACCCAGTGAAGGGCCTGAATTTTATCGAGCTGCTGGAATTGTTCGGCAAAGACCCGCAGACGGATGGCATCATCGTCATCGGTGAGATCGGCGGAACCGACGAGGAAGCGGCCGCCGCGTTCGTAAAACAGAATGTAAAAAAGCCGGTGGCCGCCTTTATCGCGGGACGCACGGCCCCGCCCGGCCGGCGCATGGGCCATGCCGGCGCGATCATCAGCGGCGGCGAGGGGACCGCCGAATCCAAGATCGCCGCCATGAAAGCCGCGAATATCGCCGTCGCCGACAGCCCGGCGACCATGGGCCTGACGATGGCCAAGGCCATGGGGCTATAGGTTTTCGGGCGTATAATTAATCGCGATGAGCGACGCGGAAGAGCACCACACTGGCGCAGCCGAAGATCATCTGAATTCCAATCGGATCCGCCAGATGGCCGCCCTGCGCCGGGCGGCCATTCGCACCCGGTCCTATTGCTTCATCGGCCTGTGCGTCTGCGTGGTGGCGATCGCGGAATTGGTATTCGAAACCGTGCGCGATTGGCCGACGCCATTTTCGTTGCGCGGGGTTTGGCTTCCCGCTTTGTACATCGTATGCATCGTAATGCTGATCGCGCTGGCAATCCCCGCGCTTCTGCGGCTGCTCATTCGGTTTCACCGCGAGGCGAAGCAGTCGATTCTTCCCGCGCCCGATCAGCCCCCCGACTTTTCGACGCTCCAGGACGGAAGCCAGCTTGCGCGGAATCTCGATGAGATTCGCTGAGTACTGAGTCAGTTCTTTCCCGGAACGCCCACGGCGCCGCCGTGGGGAATTCGTATCTAGACACAGAGCCCAAACTGACCCACCACCCAATCCCGAGTACAATCGTCCCTCGACGATGACGCGCGTTGATCTGGTCCAGATTGGCAAGACTTTTGGTTCGACGGTGGCGCTTGATCAGATCAATCTCCGCGTCGAATCGGGCGAGCTCCTGTTTCTCCTCGGCCCCAGCGGCTGCGGAAAGAGTACCCTGCTGCGGATCATCGCCGGGCTGCTGGAGCCGACCTCGGGACGGATTTTTTTCGACGAAAAGGATGTCACGAAACTGCCGACCGAGCAGCGCAGCGCCGTCATGTGCTTTCAGAATTATGCGCTCTGGCCCCACATGACGGTCTATCAGAACGTGGCGTTTGGTCTCACCCTGCCAGGCCAGAATCCCAGTCGCGTGGAGCATCGGGTGACCGACGCCCTGCGTCTGGTACAGCTAGAGCAGTATGCCCAGCGAAAACCCAACGCCCTCTCCGGCGGACAGCAGCAGCGCGCCGCCCTCGCCCGCGCGATGGCTGTGGGGCCGAAGTGTTTGCTGCTCGATGAGCCGCTCTCCAACCTCGACGCCAAGCTGCGCAACGAAATGCGCGGCGAGATTCGGCGGATCTGCAAGTCGGCCGGATACACGACAATCTATGTCACCCACGATCAAAAGGAAGCGCTGTCGATTGCCGATCGGATCGCCCTGATGAAAGACGGGCGGATCGTCCAGATGGGAACGCCGGCGGACCTTTACTACAAGCCCCGAACCAGCTTCGTGGCCGATTTCATCGGACAGGCGAATCTGCTCAGCGGCGAGGTTGAAGGAATCTCAAACGGAATCGCCCGGGTGCGCACCGGTGCTGGAACGCTTTCTGCCGCGGCCAACGGCGCCGAGGAAAAACGCGCCGTGGTCGTAAGCATCCGCCCCGAGCGCATTCGTATCGTGACGGCAACATCGCCCGCCAACGGCTCGCACAATCACCTCAGTGGATCAATGCTGGAAACAACTTTCCTCGGCGAGATGTCCGAGCATGTAGTGGAAGTGAGCCGGAAAAGGTTGCGCGATCAGCGCTTCGCCGCCCATGCTGAATCTGTCGGGAAACGTGAATCTTGAGATCGACCCCGCCGATTGCGTCCTGCTGCCGGAATAATCGATGGGGCGATTTGGTTTCATCTTCGTATTCCTGATTCTTCTGGGGCGCCGCTGGCAATTCTGCGCGTTTCAAAAAACCTCTCCGGGCCCGCAAGAATCGAGCGGCGCGAGGTTGGTGATCATCACCCCTCACGGCCAGGAAATCCGCACCGAATTCCGCCACGCGTTCGCCGACTGGAGCAAAAAGAAATATGGCGAAGCGATCGACCTGGAATATCTCACCCCCGGCGGCACCGGCGACATTCGCCGGCAGCTCGACACCATCTATCGCGCCATTCGCGACGCCAACGGCGGCAAGCTCCCGCCGGAGGATCAGATTCACACCGGCATCGACATGGTCTGGGGCGGTGGGGATTTCGAGTTCAATTCCAAGCTCAAGCCGATGGGAATTCTGCATCCGCTTCAGATCGATCCGAAGCTGATGGTAGCGGTCTTTCCCAGCCCGACCCTGGCAGGCGTGAAGCTCTACGACCAGGAAAAAGACAAGTCGGGAAAACTGTTTCCGCCGAAATGGGTGGGAATTTGCTTGAGCAGTTTCGGGATTATTTTCAATCCGGATTTGTATCGCTCGATGGGAATCCCCGAGCCACAAACCTGGAGCGATTTGACCGACCCGCGGCTGTTTCACAGCCTGTCCCTGGCCGATCCCTCCCACAGCCAGACCGCCGCCGTGGCCTATATGATGGTGATTCAGCGCGGGATGGCCGATGCGGAAGATGAATTCCTCCAGCGCGCCGAGAATGCCGGAAAGCCTCTCGCGCAGCTCAAATCGTCGCCGCAATATCAGGCCGCCCTGGACGCCGGCTGGAAAAAGGGCATGGGACACCTGGTGCTGATCGCCGGCAACGCCCGCTTCTTCACTGATTCATCCGCCCAGCCCCCAAACGACGTCGCCTCCGGAGATGCCGCGGCCGGAATGGCGATCGACTTTTATGCACGAGTAACGGAAGAAACCGTCGGCTCCGATCGCGAGAATTTCGTGTTGCCCCGCGCCGCGACCGCCATTACCCCCGATCCAATCGCGATCCTTTACGGAACCCACGGAAAACAACTCGAGCTGGCCAATCGGTTCATCGAATTCCTCCTCAGCCCCGAAGGGCAGCGCCTCTGGATTTTGAAGGTGGGCACGCCAGGCGGTCCGCGCGAGGTAGCCCTGCGTCGCCCGCCGATTCGCCGCGACATCTACGCCGACCAAACCGGTTGGGTCGATACGGTCAACTATTTCCAGAGCGCCGGCGGCTTCAATGAACGCGGCGAATGGATGACCACCTTCTCCGAGCTTCCCCTCATCTGGGCGGCGGCCATGATCGACGCGGGAGAGCAACTCAGGGACACCTGCCGCAGAATTCTAATGGTGCCGGACGAGGCCCGACGCAACTCCCTTTTTGCCGAGCTTGCGAACCTTCCCATCTCCCGCGCCGAAGTGACGGCTGAAATCGCCGAAGGGCAAAAAATCACCGCCGACCATTCACAGGACCCGGACATCTGGCGAGCCAGGAAACGCCTCATGTGGTCCACACGCTTCGCAAATTACTATCGCGCCGTCGGCGTCGAGGCCGACGCGGCCGCCTCGGTGGAGGCGGAGAAATAATGGCGACCACAGCAATCAATTCCCAAGCCCGGCATCGAATAATCTCACTGGTCCTCTACGTATTTTTCGGCCTCTTTTTTCTCTGGCCGCTCTACCGCATCCTCGTCCGCGGATTCGTCACGCAGGGGGGGCAATTCACGCTTCAGTATGTCCAGGTCATCTTCAGCGATCCGCAACTGGTCCGCGGGCTGATCAACGCCGTGGCGATTGCCCTGATCGTGACCGTCGTCTGCCTGGCGATCGCCATTCCACTGGCGATCCTGGCCGTGAAATATGAATTCCGCTTCAGCGGCTGGTTGGCCGGATTGACGCTCGCGCCGCTCGTGCTGCCGCCGTTCGTCGGGGCGATGGGCGTGCGCTTGCTGCTGGGTCGCCTTGGCCCGCTCAGCGTTCTGCTGGGATTCGGGCAGGGCACCGGTTTCGACTGGCTCGGCCGATTCCGAATGCTCGGCATGGTCATGGTCGAAGCCCTGCACCTCTATCCAATCCTCCTCCTGAACGTCCAGAATTCGCTCGCCAGCGTCGACCCAACCATGGAGCAGGCCGCCGCCAATCTTTCCGCCAATCGTTGGACGGTTTTCCGCAGGATCACCCTGCCGCTGATTCGCCCCGGAATTTTCGCCGGATGCACGCTCACCCTGATCTGGAGCTTCACAGAGCTGGGAACGCCGCTAATGTTCGGCTTCAACACCATCACCCCGGTCCAGATTTTCGAGCAGGTCACCGACGTGGCCGACAACCCCCTCCCCTTTGCGCTGGTGGCCGTGACGCTGGTGGTGGCAGTCGGACTCTATCTGATCGGAAAAGTTCTCCTCGGCCGCGAGTACGAGACCTCGGCCGGAAAGGCGACGGTGGCGCAGACACCGAAGCGATTAACCGGCTGGAAAGCAGTCGCCGCGTGTTTGCCGTTTCTGGTCGTGCTAGGCCTGGCGCTTCTACCGCACGTTTCAGTCGTGCTGACCAGCATCAGCACCACCGGCCAGTGGTATCGCTCGATCCTGCCGCGCGAGTTTACGGCCAATCATTACCTGGCCGCGCTGACGAACGACCTGGCGATGCCGTCGATCGTCAACTCGGCGATCTACGCATCCGCCGCCACGGCCATCAGCGTCTTGGTCGGCCTGGGCGTAGCAATCATCGCCGTGCGCAGCCGTCTGATCGATCGCGGCGTCATCGAAGCCCTCGCCATGGTTCCCCTTGCCGTCCCCGGACTGGTGCTGGCATTCGGATTTCTAGCCATCAGCGTCTCACTGAAGCAGAAGTTTGGCGAAAAACTGCCGGTTTGGCTCGACGTCCAGGAGATGCCGGTCGTCTTTCTGGTGGTCGCATACGCCGCCCGAAGATTGCCATATATGGTGCGCTCGACAGTCGCTGGATTGCAGCAGACCCCCGTCGATTTCGAGCTTGCCGCGTCGAATCTCGGCGCCTCCCGCTGGACGGTTCTGCGGCGCATCACGGTTCCCCTGATCCTGGCGAATCTGGTCGCCGGCGCGCTGCTGGTCTTCACGTTTTCTCTGCTGGATGTCAGCGATTCAATCATCCTCGCCCAAAATCCGCGTGGTTCCCGATCACGCGGGCCATCCTCGAATTGTCGCAGCGCTTGGGAGACGGGTATTTTATCGCCTCCGCCCTCGGCGTCTGGATGATGCTGGTCCTCACCGCCACGCTGCTCGCAACGAATCGCCTGCTAGGAAGAAAAATGGGCGCAGTCTTCAGGATGTAATTCAAGTGCCGCCGGTGTCCTCACCGGCGGAATCCCACGTCCGTTTCGAACTTCGAACTTCGAATTTGATTCGTCATTCGAGTTTCGGATTTCGAATTTCACTAATCTATCGTCGTCCCCACCGGCTGATTCTTCCCAATCGGATTCCCCGTCCCCTTAATCTCCAGCATTCGATCCAGCGCCACCAGCGCCCACTTCCGCGTCTCCGCGTCCACCCTGATCTGATTCACAACCCTCCCCTCGACAAGGTTCTCGATCGCCCAGCACAGGTGCGGGAGATCGATCCGGTACATCGTAGTGCAAAGGCACTGGCAATCACTAAGAACAATAATCTTCTGTTCCGGATGCTCCTGCGCCAGGCGATTCACGAGATGCACCTCCGTGCCAACCGCCCACTGCGTCCCCGCAGGCGCCGCGTTAATTTGCTGCACGATATACGCCGTGCTCCCCGCCAGGTCCGATTTCTCCACCACCTCCCTTCGGCATTCAGGATGGACGATGACTTTGATTCCCGGATATTTCGCCCGAGCCTGATCCACATGCTCCGGCCGGAAAAGCTGATGCACGGAGCAATGCCCCTTCCACAGCACGAACGTCGCCCGCTCCACCGCCTGCGGATCATTCCCCCCAAGATCCTTGGCCGGGTCCCACAAGATCATCGAATCGGCCGAATATCCCATCGCCAGCGCGGTGTTCCGCCCAAGATGCTGGTCCGGGAAAAAGAGCACTTTGATTTTCTTATCCGTCGCCCCACCAGCCCCGCCGGCGAGCGCCCACTCCAGAACATTTCGGCAATTGCTGCTCGTGCACACCGCCCCCCCATGCTCCCCGACGAAAGCTTTAATGGCCGCCGAGCTATTCATATAGGTCACCGGCACGATGACCTGCCCGGGCGAAACGTCCCGAAGCTGGTCCCAGCACTCCAGCGTTTGCTCGATGTTGGCCATGTCCGCCATCGAGCACCCGGCGCCCAGGTCCGGCAGGATGACTTTTACCTTTTCCGAAGTAAGCACATCCGCCGACTCCGCCATGAAGTGGACGCCGCAAAATATGACGAATTCAGCGGTCTTTTGTCGCGCCGCGTTTCGCGAAAGCTCGAAGCTGTCGCCGATAAAATCGGCGAATTCGACTACCGCATCCTGCTGATAGTGGTGCCCAAGGATCACCAATCGCTGCCCAATCGCCTCTTTCGCCGACTGGATGCGCACGCGCAACTCGCTGTCCGACAGCTCTTTATAAATCTGCGGCAGCGGTTGTTGCCAGGCCAAACTCATCGCATCCATCCTCAAAAAGCCCGCGGCTTCGTCTCTAATTCTAGTCCCCACCAAGACTTTTGTCTTTTCCGGGCCTGTCTCATAATCCCCTTAAGAATTAACTAATATTCATCTATCCGAAAGCCTTTGTCCGATGGTACTTGCAGGCCGAAAGCGGCCAACTTCGCCCCGTGGGAAAGGTAAACGTAAGGCTTTCCACTTCTCTCTCACTTTTCGCTTTTTTCTTTGGAAGGAGCTTGCTCATGCTTCGGAAAGGTTTAGTCGGCGCAGCCCTCGCTGTGCTGGCACTGGGTTCAGCGGCAATGGCGGATGATTCCCAGGCGACGGCAGACAATACGTCCGGGGGAAGTTCGAGCCAGATCGCCCTCTCGCAATATGCCGTCAATCCCGACGCCAATAACCCACTCCTCTATGCGGATGACACGACCCAGGCTTCGGGCGAGGCTGCTGCCGCAGCGCCTCCCGCCGCCGCCCCTGCCGCGCCTGAAGGGGCCATCATGTGGGGCCTCGATCAGATCGGCATCGGCAAGTTCCTCGAAAAATGGAATACGAGCATCACCGGCTACGGCGAGATCGGTTATTTCTACGATCTCACCCAGCCCAAAGACGCCGCCGGCAACGGCGATCGCGCCCTCTCCACCGATCGCATCCTCTTCCCCGGCGACTATAAGAACAGCGTCATGCTCAACCAGCTCGATATTGACTTCCAGAAAACGATTCCCGATACCACCAAGTTTGACATCGGGTTCAACATCGAAGCCTTCTACGGCCGCGATGCCGTCTACACCCATGCCAACGGAATTCTCGACAATGGCAACAAGCACGGAAACACCAGCCCCGACAACGATCTCGATCTCGAACAGGCCTACCTGACCTTCGCGATCCCCCTCGGCAGCGGCATCACCATCACCGCCGGCAAATTCGCGACTCTTCTGGGATTGGAAACCATCAACCCCACAACCAATACTTTCTACACCCATTCCTATCTCTTCAGCTATGCCGTTCCGTTAACCCAGACCGGCGTGCTGTTCGCCTATAGCTTTACTCCCAACCTTACCCTCAACGCCGGCTTCACCCGCGGCTGGAACCAGGCGACCTCCGACAACAACGGCGCCATCGACTTCCTCGGCGAGCTTGGCTGGCAGATCAACAGCGCCATCAAGGCCACCGTGAATCTCTCCGAAGGTCCCGAGTCGACCGACGACAATCACGATTACTGGACCGTTGTCGAAGGCATCTTGAACTGGCAAATCGCCGACCAGCTCGGAAGCGCGGTTGACGCCGTTTATGGCGACGCCAACGCCATCGCCCAGTGGTATGGCGTGGCCGGTTACCTGATGTTTGATCCGGGAATGAACAAATACATCAAGGCCAACCTCCGAGCCGAATATTATCACGACGGCCGCGGATTCACCGTCGGCACTGGTGGTAGCGACGTCAACTACTTTGAAGCCACCCTCGGCGTCCGCCATCACCCCCACGCCCGATATCAACCTCCTCCAATCCCTGACCTTCCGCCCCGAAATCCGCGTGGATATGGCTGACCATGGGGTCTTTGACAACACGCATCACACGCAATTAACCTTTGCCCTCGATGCGTACTTGAAGTTCTGAAGACAGGGCGAAATTTAGCCGATTTTTACCGCGGGACGATGAGTCCCGCGGTTTTCTTTTTGGTCTGCTACAATTGGCGAATAGTGCCTGACGATAAAAATCCAACTTCCCCCGTCCCGATTCGCATCGACGATCTACTGGCCCGCAAGGCGCCGGCGATCTCGTTCGAGTTCTCCCCCCCGAAAACCGAGGCCGGTTTTGCCTCCCTCTTCACGACCATCAAGGACTTGCAGCCCCTGCAGCCCAGCTATGTTTCCGTCACCTACGGCGCCGGCGGCAGCACCCGCCAAAAGACGGTCCAGCTCGTCGAGCGAATCCAGCGCGAATCCGGCATCCGCTCGATGGCCCACCTCACCTGCGTCGGACATACGGCCCATGAAATCGGCACGATCCTCGATGAGCTCTGGACCGCCGGCGTGCGAAACGTCCTCGCCCTGCGCGGCGATCCCGTCGCCGGCACCGGCGGCGCATTCGTCGCCACCGAGGGCGGATTCTCCTATGCCAGCGACCTCGTCAAATTCGTACGCGCCCGCCACGATTTTTCCATCGGCGTAGCCGGCTATCCCGAAGGCCATCCCCAATGCCTCAACCGCACCCGCGACATGGAGATGCTGAAATTGAAGCTCGACAACGGCGGCCGGTTCGTCGTCACCCAGCTCTTCTTCGACAACGCCGACTTCTACCGCTTCCGGGATGGGGCACGGAAGATGGGGATCACTGCCCCGATCGTCGCCGGGATCATGCCGATCATGAACGTCTCGCAGATCAAGCGGTTCGTCAGCATGTGCGGCGCGAAGATTCCGCATTCGCTGCTGGTGAAGCTGGAGGCCGTCGAGAATGACGCCGAGGCGGTCTACCGCACGGGGCTGGAACATTCCGTCGAGCAATGCCGCGATCTGCTTTCACAGGGCGTGGATGGCTTGCATTTTTATACCCTGAACAAGAGCCGCGCGACGGTGGAGATTGTCCGTGCGCTCGATGTGAAGCATGGGTATTAACGGCGGCCAGAGGCCGCCGAGCAGCACGCCATCATCCAAATAGTGTTGCGTATGTCTGGATCAGGCGTCGGTCCCCAGGTTTAGCGGCCCCGCTTGCGGGGCGTTCCCATCGCCCAGAAACACAAAACTTTATAGATGCAAGACGGCTGCGAGATTCGACCGTCAAAATCCGTTATAATAGGAGAAAGCCGTTTAGGAACAGTGCCTATGCAGCAAGTTCAATTACCGGATCAACTGTATCGCATAGCACAGCATCGCGCGTCGGAAGCCGGTTTTGCCAGCGTCGAAGAATACATCGCCGATATCGTGGCCCAGGATGTCGCCGACGATACGGAGAATTTTGATCATTTGTTCACGCCGCAGGCAGTGAGCGAGCTCGAGCAGATTTCCGCGGCCGCCAGGGCCGGCGGAAAAACTTTTACGTCCGAGGAAGTTCGCGAACATTTCCGAAAGAAATCGGACGCATGGCGAGCCAGCCACCCGGAATGACCGTTGACTACACGCCGGAAGCTCTGGTCAATCTCGACGAGATTTGGGATTGGAACGCGGAGCAGCACGGCAGGGCTCATGCTGATTCATACGTCCAGTTTCTGCAAAAACGAACCGATCGTTTATCCACCGAATTCGCAAGCGGCAAACCTGTGCCAATCAATCCCAGGCTGTACTATCGCGTGATCCAAAAAAGGAAAAAGCGTCACGGCCATATCGTTGTTTACGAGGTGAATGATGACGAGGTTGTTCGCATCCTACGTTATTTTCACACTGCTCAAGACTGGCAGATGAAACTGACCGAAGCAAAGTCTTAGGGGATTTCCTGCCCCGAATGCCTCAACTCTGAGATCCACAAATCGGCCTATGTTTGGAACTTCAAGCGGATACTTTTCTGCGTCTTTTTATTAGTGCGGCGGAAGCGACGGGAAGCAACAGTGCGGCGGTAACCGGTTCGGGGACGTTTGCGAATGTGGGGAGGGGCAGATTGTTGGCGAGGGCGAAGGCGTCGAGGGCATTGATGTCGGCCTGAGTGACGGCGACATCCGCTCCGCTGTCCCCCTGCCCAAAGTTGGCGGCGAGGGCTGAGAAATCGGAGCCGTTGACGGAGGAGCCGTAGAGGAAATTTCCCTGGTCCCAGTTGGTGACGCCGAGCCCGAAGTTGGCGGCGAGGATGCTGAAGTCGGAGCCGTTGACGGTTCCGTCGAGGTTGGCGTCGCCGAGGAGAGTGTATTTAATCAGGATTTGACCGGAGGAGAGGCCGGAGACGACACCATCTTTGCCGTCGGCCCAGCCGACGCCATATTTCAAACCGTTTGTCAGCTCTTGCGCTGCCGATGAGATGATGCCGGTTCCATTCCATCCGCCATTGTTAAAGCCGGTTTTCAAATACGAGTAAATCGTGGAGACCGGATCGGAATTTGTGCCGTAGTCGATGAATATGTGATTGTTCGTGATGTCGAGGGTCGAGTTAGCGTTGACGGTAAGCGCGGATTCGGAGCTGGCGCCGCTGTTGTGGATGAATTCCAGGGTCGTGGCACTCGAGCCATTGCCGACGCTAAGCGTTCCAGGGCCGGTGATTCCCTTGATGAATGCGAAGGGCCCGGTAACGGTGACAGCGCCGCTGTTGACGTTATTTGTTCCGACGCTGACGGTCGTTCCCCCAGCGGCGCTCCAGGTGGCGGCAACCGCGGCATTTCCGCCGGCGCCAAAGTCTTCTTCAGCCACTGGATTACAATTTTGGACTATGGTGACAGTGTTTGCGGTTGCCGAAGCGGTGGCAGAGCCGCCCGATTGGACCGTGGCTGGGGAATTCGGAACGGTAAAGCTGTCGCCCGCGGTGGCCGTGGCGGTGGCGGTGGCGACAGCAGTCGTGGAGGAGGAATCGACGGTGGCGGAAGCAGATGCGTTTCCGCCGTTGCCGGAAGAAAATCCAGAGCCTGCGCCTTCGCCGCATTGGCCGCCATAAGCGGTGGCCGTGGCATTGGCGCCCTGGGCGCTGGAATCATTGGCGAGCGCAATGGCAGTGGCCTCGCCGCCGTTGCCGCCATTGCCTGAGCCGCTATTGGGCCCGCCACCACTGGCGCCGACGGCGTATGCGGTGGCGGTGGTGCCGCCGTTGCCAACGGCGTCGGCCGTGGCAGAGGCGGTGTTGCCTGCGCCGCCGGTCCCGCTTGAGGGGTCTCCGCCCTGAATGTTGGCCGTACCGTTTGCCATGGCGTTGGCAGTCACTGGCCCGGAATTGCTGATGTTGAGGTAGGCCGTTGCCGACCCGGACGCCGAGGCGGTTCCGGTTTGAGCGCTGCCGCCGTTGCCGGCAAGGGCCTGTGAAGTGGCGGCAATGGACCCGGTCAAAAAGCTGTCGAATGAGAGATTAGAGATTGCATTTCCGCCGATTCCCGCGGTGCCGGTGTCGGTTGAGCCGCCATTACCGGCCAGGGCCTGCTGGGTGTACGTCAAGGCGCCGCTGGTGGAACCGGTGAAGGTGTCGATGACGTTTTCGGAAGCGCCGTTTCCCCCATTGGCGCCGCTGGTGCCGCTGCCGCCCGAGCCGCCAGTGAAGGTTAAGGTGGCGGTGATGGCGCCGCTGGAGGAGACGGCCTGGAGACTGTTGGCGTAGGCGACGCCGCCGGAGCCTGCGGAGTTGCCGGCGCCGGCAGCATTTCCGCCGGTGCCGCCGGCTGCGTAAATATCAATCGAAAACGGATCAGAAGTGGAACTGTTGGTGGTGGTGCTGTTGATGGTCGCACTCCCGCCGCCGCCGCCGTTGCCGTCGGCGGCGTTGCCACCACTGCCGCCACTGAGGGTTAAAGTGGCGGTGATGGCTCCGGTGGCCGATTCAGCCTCTAAGCTGCCGACGGTCGCGGCGCCGCCCGACCCCGCGGAGTTGCTGGCGCCGGCGGCGTTGCCACCGCTGCCACCGGCGGCGGTAATATAGTCCACAATCGGATCGGAAGTGGAATTGGTCGTGGTGGTGCTGCTCGTGGTTGCACTGCCGCCGGCGCCACCGTTGCCGTCGACGGCGCTGCCGCCCGCGCCGCCGTATACATAGTCCGTCAGATAAACCTGCGAGCTGCCGGCGCGGCCCGTGCTTTGAATCGAGGTGGTGCCGATCGAACCAGCGCCGCCCGCGCCGCCGTTGCCGACGCCTAAAGTAACGCTACTGCCGTCGGCGGCGTTGGGAACGTCGGAATAATTCACAAGGAGCTTGGCAGCGATATATCCGGCGCTGCTGAGGGTCATGGAAGTTTGCGCATTTCCACCGGAGCTGCCATTGGTGCCGGAACAGGAGCCGCCCTGGCCGCCATCGCTCTCGTTCGTATAACTGATTGGAGTGTCAGTGGTCTGGTTGTAATCGGTTTCGGTGGTGGCGGAGCCAGCGGTACCGGGATTTCCACCGCTGCTGCCACCGCTGTTACCGCCGACGGCCATCTGGGAGAGGTTGAGATCCGAGAGCGCCGCAATGCTGCCGCTCGCGTCGTTACCGAGCGTGACGGAGGCGCCGTTACCGCCTGTGCCGCCGTTGGTGCCGGCGCCGCCATTGCCGCCGGTGGCGGTCGCGGAGACGTAAAGGCTATAAAAATTTGATTGCTGAATGGCGCCGTAGGCTTGAGCGGCGGCCCCGCCGCCATCGCCGCCATTGCCGTCCTGGTTCCCGCCATTCGCGCCGTTGCCGCCGGTGGCAGTTGCGAAGGCGTCGACCTCGCCCTCTGGAGGGGTGAGGTAGGAGATAGCGCCGACGCGGCGGCGGTGGCGGATCCACCGGCGCCGCCATTGCCGCCGGCGCCAACGGTCGGCGCCTCGTGATCGATTTGAAAGCTTCCGCCGTTGCCACCGTTGCCGCCATTGCCCCCCGTGGCGGTGGCATTGGCGCCGGCCGGGCTGTTGAGGGAGGAGACGTATTCAGTCTGGTCCGCGGCCGCGGTAGCGTTTCCACCGGCGGCGCCGGCGCCGCCGTCGCTCACAATTTCGCCGCTGTTGGTTCCGTTGCCGCCTGCGCCGCCGGTGCCCCCGGTGGCCGTGGCGGTGTTACTGGGATCGGTGGTTTCGGCATCGGCAGTTGCGCTGCCTCCGACCGTCCCTGGTTGGCCGTTGGTTGGAGAGCCCTGGGTGATGCCGCCGTTAGCGCCCGCGGACCCATTATTCGAGCCTGGTGTTGTCGGGACGGTTACGGTTTCGCCAAGAACGAAGAGCGGCGGAGCCGCCATCGATATTGCCAAAGCGATGCCTGCCGAAGCGAAGCGTTTCCTTGCCACCCGCATTTCGCACCTCCCTCTGCGTGCCTCCCCTGTTGGTCATTGAATTGCGAGACAGAAGTGAGGCTCAGCCCGAAAGCGGAGCAAGACTTCGCCTCGAACAGCAAAGTCATTTAACCACACGCACTGGACGGGTCAACGGAAAAAATGCGGTGTTTTGCGAATCAGATAAAGATGGGCAATCAGTTGACTCGCCGAAGTCGGCGTGACAGGGCAGCACAGATCATTGCCCCCATGCTTAAGGTTGCAGCCGGCTCCGGCACCGAGCCAATCACGGGCAGCGGCAGACCGTTCGCCACCGCGAACGCATCCAGCGCCGCCACATCCGCCTCCGAGACAGCAACATCCGCCCCGCTGTCCCCCTGCCCGAAGTTCGCGGCAAGCGCGCTGAAATCAGAACCATTGACGGAGGAGCCGTAGAGGAAATTCCCCTGGTCCCAGTTCGTTGCGCCGGTGCCGAAGTTGGCGGCGAGGATGGAGAAGTCACTTCCGTTGACGGTTCCGTCAAGATTAGCATCGCCCAGCAACGTGTATTTGATTTCGATTTGGCCCGACGAGAGACCGGCGACGACTCCATCCGCCCCGTCCGCATACCCCACCCCGTAATTTCCACCCGAGATGAGCGATGAAGAGGTGATTCCGTTCCCGGTCCAGTAGCCGGTATCGAAACCGGAAACGATATACCCACGGATGGCTGCGATCGGGTCGCTGCCCGCGGGGTAGTTGATGAAAACGGTGTTGTTGCCGATGTCGAGGGTGCCATTTCCAGAGATGGAAAGGGAAGCGAGCTGCGGGTCGCCGGTGTTTTTGGCGAGCTTGAGAGTCCCGCCGGTGATTGAGACGCTGGTATTGGTTGGCAATGCGCCGGCGGCGGCGATGAGGAGAGTTCCATTCTGGACGTTCGTGGGGCCGGTATAAGTATTTGTGCCGGTGAGCGTAAGCGTGCCGGCGCCGCCGAGTTTGGAAAGGCCGCCGTCGATGCCGCCGCCGCTCAGGAGGTTCTGGGCGATGGTAATGTTTTGACCGTTGGAGTCAATCTTAGCTCCGCCCGCGAGAATGCTGATTTGCGTAAGGCCGGTCACGAAGTTCGCGCTGGCCCCGGCGTAGGCCTGCAGGGTGCCACCGTTGAAGTTCAATGTTGAGGTTCCGCTGCCGCCCGTGACCTGCGTCACGGCCAGTGTGCCCCCGTTGAGGTTGAGGGTTCCGTTGCCACCGCTGGTGCCGACGCCAACTTGGGAGCCGGCGGTGACGACGACGCCGCTGCCGATGTTCATCGTCGCGGTCAGCCCCGATCCGTCCGCGATTTCAGGCGCGCCGTCCAGCGTCGCGCCTGTGCCGGTGACAGTCAGAGTGCCGGCATTCACATAAGTGTCGCCGGTGAAGGTGTTGGCGCCGGTGAGCGTGAGGATTCCAGAGCCAGTTTTGGTAAGCCCGCCATCAGGCGTTGAACCGAGAGAAGTCGCGTGCAGCAGGGGTTGCGCGATGGTGTCGGAGAAAGCCTGCGCGTTGAGCAGCGCTCCGCCGGCTTGAATATAGACATCGGTCAACCCCTGCATGAAGGTGGTTGAGCTGGCCGAGGAGGTGAGGATGCCCCCGCTGAAAAAGAGTGTGCCCGTTCCGGAGCCGAGCACGACCTGGGGAGCGGTGACGTTACCGCCGTCGAGGTTCACAATCCCCGCGCCTCCCGCATCGCGACCGAGTTGAAGCGCGGCTTTTAGAGTTGCCGCCCCGGTGCCGCTGACGGTAAAGGTGCCGTTGCCTGCCTCGCCGACGATCAGTTGGGGTCCGGTTACGTTGAGAGCTCCTCCCGAAAGATTCCAGACGCCGGTTGCGCCTGCGAAGCGTCCGATGGAGACGTAGTCGGGCGCGTTGAAGATGCCGCCGGTCTGGTCCATCGTGCCGGTGCCATAACCACCGACGCGGACGTTGGTGTCCGCGTTAACGGTTCCACCACCGAGGTTGTATGTGCCGACCGCGAGATTGGACGTGCGGCCACCGATGATGAAGTCGCCGTCGGCGCTGTCGCTGACGGTCAGCGTGCCTCCCGTCTGGTTGACGGTGCCGACCGAACTGGTGCTGGCGTAAAATCCTGAACCCACAAAGAATCCGCCTCCGCTGTTGACGGTGACGGTCGCCGAGTTGGCAATGTTCAGCGTTCCGGTGGCGGGGGTGCCGTCGTTGCCCGTGTCTCCGACATTCAAGTCCCCGTTGGCGGTGAAGCTGCCGTTGCCCTGCACGGTCATCGTTCCGGTATCGCCGACGATCTGCCCGATGCTGGTGAAACTCGAGGCGGTTACGGACCCGGTAATGTTGAGCGTTCCCTCGTGGATGAAGACGTTACCGGTGAAATTGTCCGTGCCGCCGATAGAAACAGTGCCGAAACCATATTCGGTGAGAATGCTGCCGCTGATATTGCCGGCGAGGACAAGGTCGCTGTCGCTGTTCTTCACATTCACTTCGAGGGTCGTTTGAGCGGTGATCGGCGCGTTGATCGTTTGGGTGGCGTCATCAGCGACATTGATCGTCGAGGCTGCCCCAGTGTCGGCCACAAGGGTAAGGTGGTTGCCGGTCGTGCTTCCGATGGTGTAGGAAGAGTCGCCGGTGAAATTGATGGTGGTAACCGTCTGCCCGGTTGAAAGGCCCACCGTATACCCCCCGGCTGAGTTGGCCCCGAAGTTGGCGGTGTTGTCGTCGGCGTTGGGGACAGCGCCATTGGCAACCCCCTCGGCGCTCCAATTTGCCGTCGAAGACCACGTCGCGTTTGCCCCGCCCGCCCAGCTGGAATTCACCGGCGCCGCACTGGGCCAGCCATTTATCCAATAGAGCTTTTGCAGTGCGAACGTGGGCGCCCCGTCCGCATTCCCGTCGTAGTAGTGGTAGCTGAAATAATCCTGGGAGGAGGTGTGGAGATAGCCGAACTGCCCGGGACCGATCTCGTTGCCGTTGTCCTGCAGGAACATTGAACCGCCGCTCTCGGTCATGGGGACGCCGTTCTGGTCGTAGAAGGGTCCCGTGGGGCTGGTGCTGCGTCCCTCGCGGATGTTGTAGGTGCTGCTGACCCCGTCACAGCAGCCGCCATAGTTCACAAAGAGGTAGTAGTATCCCCCCTCCTGCATGAGATAAGAAGCCTCGATGGTGCTGCCCCACCCACCGCCCGGCGCGTTGTTGGCGACGAGGGTCGCGTCGGAGATCGGTTGAAGCAACTTTCCCGTCGAGGGATTGATCTGCGATATGAGGATGCCGGAAGAGTAGGAGCCGTAGGACATCCAGACGTCGTTCGTGGTGCTGTCGACGAGGATGCTCGGGTCGATCATGTTGTAGGCGGTGGTGTCGGTGTTGGCGGTCGCCGGGTAATTCGATTCGACGACTTTTCCCTGGTCGGTCCAGGTTGGGTTGGCCAGCGAAGGGCTGGTGGCGACGCCAATCGCCGAATTGATGGTGCCCCAATCCGAAACGGCATAATACATGTGATAGAGGCCGTCGAAATAGGCGACGTCCGGCGCCAGAAGTAGCCGCCGTAGTCCGGGGCGGCCGTATAGGTCCAGGCGGGAATTGCGGAGGTGGAGAAGACCGGGTTTCCGGAAGTCCAGGTCGTCAGGTTGGTAGAGCTGAATTCGGTGATGCCGTTGCCGTCGGCGAAAAAATAATATTTCGAGCCGTCATAGTAGACATCGGAGGGATCATGGGCGCCCAGGCTGCCGGAGAGCGGGATGGACTGAGCATGCCCCACGCGAACCAAGCCGAAGAGGCCGGCGACGGCAAGCGCGGCCTGCCGAATTCGACGGGCGCGATCACGACGCAACGAAGGGGTTGCACGCATTTTCAACTCCTGCCGCCAGGCGCAATCATTCTTCCGAAAAGCGGGGGCCCCGCGCTACCCAGTTTACCACTGGCTACAGAGAAAAGGCAAGATTTTCTTTCAAACCGAAAGAAAGTGGGGGTGTGGGACTCTTCTTATGGCTCTCCCGCATTTTCCCCCTCCCCTGGTACTTGTACGGACCGAGGACATGGGTAACAGGTGTCCGGGGACATGGGTGACACTTCAACCACGGTCATACTCTCGGCCGTCCCGTCAATGCAGATTTACGGAGCTTCAAACGAGATACTACTGCTTCGAAGGTTTGAACAGATCCTCAAGCCGCCCAAGCGTGTGCCAGATATATAGCCCCAGAACAGTCGTTGTCAGGCCGAAGAGAATGAGCATCCAAATCGGCGTGCCGAGCTTTCTCAACTGCGCGGCATCACCAGCGCTCATGGTCCAGCCCAATCCCAAATAAGCGCCATTGGCAACAAGGCAAAGCCCAGTGAAAAATCCGAATCCAATATTTACCGGTTTTGAGAATTTCCCTCGGACCAGCAGCCACCCGAGCAGCGGGATTACACTGCCCCAAACAGGTCCACCCCAGACCTCCAATCGCGGCGAGGGGTTCGGATCGACGTCCGTGCGGGAAAAATCATTAAACGGCAGCAAAACCCGGCGGACCCGTCCGCCCCCGGCCAACGCGGCAAGAACATGCCCGGATTCATGGACGGCCATCATCGCCATCCACGATACGTACAACGTCACGACCGCCAGGATGATGCGAGTCGGGCGCTTCATAAAACGGCAATTCGCTTTAGAGCTTCGCAGCCGCGGACGCCGAGGCCTACGACAGACATCCTAGCACAAAGGGCCATTCGGCGCAGAGGTGCTTTAGCCGTGATCCGCAAAGGAATTGACTGCGCGACCAAACGGTTTACGCGCAACAAGAAAGAGGCCTGGAAATTTATCGACAGCCTCGGCGTGTCACAGACGGCGTTCAAAGGGCGCGCGAATTCGCGGGGGAAACGGCCCCGGTAGGTTACTGTCGACGAGTTACTTTTAGAACAGAGTGTTAAATCCGGCGGCTTTGAAGTGGCGGTCATTGGTGAAGGCGTCGATGATGCCGAGGCGGCGCATGACGATGAATGAGATCTGGTCAACGATGCCGGCGTCAGCGGCCTCACCGCGCGCGTATGCGGCCCAAGCCTCCTCCCACTCCTGGGGCGTCGGGACGATTAGTTGTCCGGCGGATTCCATCGCATTGCGGGTTTCGATGACGAATTGTCGATAAGGTCGTCGCGCGGCGGCGTTGCCGCACTCAGCGAGCACGAATGTTGTGCTCACCGTTCGGTCTTTGCGGGCGACGAATTTGCTATAGGCTGCGTGGGCGGCATCGTGCCACTGGTCGGTTTGATCCCATTGCGCAAGCAGTCCGACCGTATCGAGGAAAACCGTGCTCATGGCTGATGCTCGTTATGGCGTTGGGCGACGTCGTTTTCACCGGAGGCGGCCGATTGGCCGATGAGCTCGTAGATGCGCTGCTGTGCAGCAGGATCGGAGTCGTCGGTGCTGATTAGCTTCGGATCGAACTCAACTTGGGATTTTTCCGGCAGTTTTACCGGCCCGATCGGCCGGAAGACGCCGTTCTCGTAGATCGCTCTTACAGTCATATATTCACCTTTCCACGGTTATTTTATACCGTTCCTGGTTCGGATACGAATGCCTTGGCACCGTGAGTGTAAAGGTTTGATGCTAATGCTACCCTTGCAGAATCCAGCCCCGCGTTATTGGAAGATCGCCTCCGGATCTTCGTAGAGCGTGGGGCCTGACAAATTCTCCTGGGCCGCGAGCGGATTGCTCGTGGACTTGGCCTGCGGAAAGGCTGTGCCATCGATGGTTTCAACATGCCCATCCGCGAAAGCGACGTTGGCAACCGTCGAATCGCCATGATCCCCATGATGGCGGTAGCCGATGTCGCAGTTGGTTTGCCCAAGCCGGTCGTCAGGCTGAGCGCCGGTGTATACGCCGTCGGCAGCGACGATCAGGCGGGAGGAATGTTTGATCGCCGAAACCTTGTGCGGGAGCATGAACTCGCCGTTGATGTCGGGGCCCCAGCCCACCTCGTTGGTGTAGTAGACGTCCTTTTGGCTCAAGTTGGTCAGGGGGCTTGAGGGCGGCCCCACAGGATTAAAGGCGTTGATCCAATAGCTGCAGCGGATGATCTTGTTGAAGCCGAGCGAGGGAATGGTGAGAGGGATCTGGGGGTCGTCATCGCCGCCGGTTGGCCCGGGGAATTCCATCGGCCACTCGATCCAGCCGCGGGAATTTTGGTAGGCGGTTCCCGTCGGGCCCTGGGCCATGCCGTCGTTGTCGGATGTGGAGGGGCAATAGAAGACGGAGTTGCTGGATTGGGCAGCCTCGCGCGTGTAGCCGTCGCGATCGAGGATGGCCGCCCAGCCGTCCATTGCCTGGGGGGCTCCGAAGCAAGTGTAGTTGGTGGTTGCGCCGGGCAGCCAGGGGACGTTATATGCGGGGACGACGATGCCGTCATGGTCGATCGAATAGGCGATCAGCGCCTGGCCGATCTGGCGGAGGTTCGACATGCACTTGATCGAGTCGGCCTGCTGCCTGGCCCGGCTGATGACCGGCAAAAGAATCCCCACCAGAACGGCCATGATGCCGATCACGACCAGAAGCTCGATCAGGGTAAACGCGCGGGCGCGGCGGTTGTTCATTTTTGATTCGCCCCCGCGGCGCCGGTGTAGCGAACCCGCCAAATGCTGTTCGAACCGTCATCGCTGACAAGGAGGGAACCCTGGCTGTCGACGGTGACGCCGACGGGGCGCCCCAGACGTCGCCGGAGTCGGTGACGAAGCCGGTGAGGAAATCGTCGTATTCACCGCCGTCTGATTTGCCGGCTTTCATGGGGACGCAAATGACTTTGTATCCGGTTCGCAGCGAGCGGTTCCACGATCCGTGCTCGGCCGCGAAGGCGAAGCCCCGATATTTCTGCGGGAATTGAGTCGCTTCGTAGAAGGTGATGCAGAGGGAGGCGGAATGCGCCTGGATGAGGACGTCGGGGACGATGACTTTGTCAGCCAATTCGGGATGAGCGCCGGCATGACGCGGGTCCTGATGGTTGCCGATGTAGAACCACGGCCAGCCGTAGAATCCGTTGTCCTGGATGTGGGTGATGTAGTCCGGCGGGACGTTGTCGCCGAGCTCGTCGCGCTCATTGACCGACGCCCAAAGGATTCCGGATTGGGGATCGACGACGAGTCCGACGGCATTGCGAATGCCGGAGGCAAAGATGCGGAAGCCGGTTCCATCGGGATTATATTGGAGGATGTCGGCGCGATTTTTTTCCGCGACGGGGTTATCGTCGACATTGGAATGGGAGCCTACGGAGACGAACATTTTTGATCCGTCGAGGGAAAAGACCACGTCGCGGGTCCAGTGTCCGCCACCGGTGAGACGCCCGCCGCCGGGGATGTCGGGGACGATCATCTCCTGGTCGGCGCGGGCCGTGGTGTCGCCGTTCTGGTACGGATAGCGCACGACGGAATCGGTGTTGGCGATGTAGACAAACTGCGGGTTCGGTCCCGGTGGATAGAAGGCGATTCCAAACGGCTGGCGCAGGCCCGCGGCGAAGACGTGCTTCTCGGTGATCGTTCCATCCGCGTTGGGATGAAGGACGCTGACGCGATTGCCGGCGCTTTCGGCGACAAAGATATCGCCGTTGGGGGCGGCGATGATCTTTCGCGGATTGCGCAGGCCCGTGGCCAGCAGATCGACGGTGAATCCGGGGGGGACTTTAGGCAGAGCCCCGTCAGGTCGGCGGACGATGAAAGCCATGTTTCGGGCCGAGTCCGTCGCGTAGGGTGCGGGGAGATCGGCGACGGAGATCACCCGGCGAACGCCCGGAGCATCGCTGGAGAAGTCGCCCATGGCGGCGACGCCTTTGCGCAGTGGCGCGGAATCGTCTGTTTGTGCAGTCGCGATTTCGGAGAAGGCGACGACAGTCGCAGCGACAACGCAATATGAGAAGGATTTGAATATCGCGCGAGAGAATGGCATTTTGGTCCCCATTTGGTTTTTGGCGATGGCAAAATCGGATTGTTCCGTCCACACAGCGAGGACGTTTTGAAGGCCTCACTTTAGCGGGGAAGGGGAGTGGTGTTAAGCCTGCTCCGATTGAGCCAATGGCAAAACGTGGTCGCGGGTCAGCGGGGCGATTTGGAGGTCGCCGGGGTTTTTGGGATCGACCCAGGCAATTTCAGCAATTTCAGACGCGGGCGCCACAGAGCCTTCGATAACGACGAAATAGATCGCCGCTTCGACGAGGTGCTGCGGCTCATTGACGGCGGGCGCTGAAAAGTGTCCGCAGAATCGGGTTCGTAACGGGGTGCAGTTCAATTCTTCCCCAAGCTCGCGATGAAGGGCGTCGAGGGGCGTCTCGTTTGGATGGATCTTGCCGCCCGGCTGGATAAATGTCTGGGTGCCGAGTTTTCGCACGAGCAGCGTCTGGCCCTGGGTATTGTTGATGATGGCGGCGGCAATGTGAATGGTGGGTGATTTCGCCATTTTCGGGCCGATTGCGTTGCCTATTAGACAACTTTAGTGGATTGCGTTCAACTATATTTGCCGTGATGGCAAATATTTTAGTATATTTCGATGCTGGCGATGGCGTATTTGTCGCGCATCTTCGTTTATCCAATCAAATCTCTCGATGGCGTTTCCGTCGAATCGGCGAAGGTGCTTCCCAGCGGCGCCCTGGCGGATGATCGGCGGTTTGCGATTTTTGATGGATCGGGTCAGTACGTCAATGGAAAGCGTAACCCGCGCGTTCACCGGTTGCGATCGGCTTTTGATCCGGCAAGTCAGACGTTGAAGCTCGCGGTTGGCGAAGACGACAAATCCGACACGTTTCATATTTTTTCGCAGCGCAATGCGCTGGAAGCGTGGTTGGGGAAATTCTTCGGGTTTGCGGTGTCGTTTCGGGAAAATGTTGGCGCCGGTTTTCCGGACGATACGGATTCTCCTGGTCCGACCCTGATCAGCACGGCGACGCTGCGCAGATTTCGGAATGGTTCAACCTGCCGCTCGAGCAAACCCGGGCGCGGTTTCGGACCAATCTTGAAGTGGATGGGGTTCCGCCGTTCTGGGAGGATCAGTTGTATGGCCAGCGCGGGGTTACGGTGCGATTCAGGATTGGCCAGATCGTTTTCGACGGAATTAATCCATGCCAGCGATGCGTGGTTCCGGCGCCGATCCGCTGACGGGGATGAGCGTTCCCGACTTTGCGAAGAAGTTTGTGGAGCTGCGGCGGAAGTATCTGCCGGACTGGGCGGAATCTTCGCGATTCAATCATTACTATCGGCTGGCGATCAATACACGATTGGTTGATCTCAACCCGTCCGGCATTCTCAGCGTTGGGGACAAGATTGAGGTGATCGGTCGGATGGGGCAGCCGCAGGCGCCGGCGGTTGCGTCGGGCAATCCGCAGCCGGGGCGATGGAGCGGGAGGCTTCGGGTGGCGGGTGTGTCAGAATGCACACCGTCCGTGCGGACGTTTCGGCTGTCGCCCATTGACGGGGAGAAGCTTCCGTTTGCCTTCCTGCCGGGGCAGTTTTTGAATGTGGAGGTGATGATCGAAGGGGTTCTGCATCGGCGGTGTTACACGATCGCTTCGTCGCCAACATGCAGGGAATATTGCGAAATCACCGTGAAGCGCGAGCAGGCGGGAACCGTATCGCGGCATTTGCATGAGCATTTCAGAGAGGGGATGGAGGTTGGCGTCTCCGGGCCGGGCGGGCGGTTTACGTTTACGGGAGAGGAGGCGGATTCAATCGTGCTCGTGGGAGCGGGGGTGGGGATTACGCCGCTCATGTCGGTGATTCGCTATCTGACGGATCGGCAATGGCCGGGCAAGATAGACCTGGTCTATTGCGCCAGGACCGAGCGGGAGATTATCTTTCGGGAGGAATTGAAATCGCTGGCGGAAAGGGGCGCCAATTTGCGGGTGGTGACGACGTTGACGCAGGAGCCGCCGGGTGAATGGTCGGGTTCGCGAGGGCGGATTTCCACGGAATTACTTGGCGGGGTGCTGAATGGATCGAAGGGACGACGGGTGCATATTTGCGGGCCGATCGAGATGGCCAACGACGTGAAGCGCATGCTTCGGGAAGCGGGGGTGCCGGAGGATCAGATTCGGTCGGAGGCGTTTGGGGGAGCGGCGCCGAAGGCGGGAAAGGCGACGGGGGCGGTTCACGCGAATAATGGGGGGACGGTGGTTGGCTCGGTGACGTTTGCCGAGTTGGGAAAGTCGGCGGCGGTGCACGCGGGAGAAACGGTTCTAGATGCGGCATATCTTGCTGGAGTGGGCATAGATCGAGGCTGCCTGGCGGGGATCTGCGGGCGATGCAAGGTGAAACTTTTGTCGGGCAATGTTCAGATGGACGTGGATGAGGGTCTAAGTGATTGCGACAGGGAGCATGGTTTTATTCTTGCATGTCAGTCAAAGCCGCTGGGGAATGTTGCGATCGACGTTTAGGAATCGTCGCCAAGGGCAAAAGAGCGGAAAGCAAAAACCCTCGCGGGTGTTGCGAGGGTTTTTGGCTATTCAAGATTTTGGGGGAGGGGATTAGTAGCGGTCGCGATTTCCGCGGTCGCCGCGGTCTCCGCGTCCACCACCACCGCCGTAGCCGCCGCGTCCACCACCGCCGCCGCCGCCACCGAAGCTGCGTCCACCACCGCCACCGCCGCCGAATCCGCGGCCACCGCCGCCGCCACCACCGCCGCCGGCACGTTCTTCGCGTGGGCGCGCTTCATTGACGGTGAGGGCGCGGCCGTTGTGCTGCTGGCCGTTGAGGGCGGTGACCGCCGCGGTTGCTTCCTGGTCGCTCGCCATTTCGACGAAACCGAAGCCCTTGCTGCGGCCGGTGTCCCGGTCGTTGATGATTTGTGCGGAAACCACCTGCCCGTGCTGGGCGAATAACTGTTCGAGTTCCGAGCTATCCACGCTGTAGCTCAGGTTACCCACATACAACTTCTTACCCATTTGGAATCTCCTTTGAATGGGTAGACCAAAAGCCCGAGGTCATTGGTTCTTTCCGGGCCAAATCGAAAGAGGCTGCATAAGCAACCATTGCGGGAGGGATAAAACGGACACGGAGGAGAGACAATGCACGAGACGCTTTCCTGAGGCCGATCGACTAACCCGCCACCTAAGAGGCCTAGTTTACCCCGGTCGGGGATGGCAATCAAGAAAAAACAGGTTGGCGATTGGCGACTGCCAATTGCCGAATGGGGGAAGCGGGGGCAGTTGCGATTCGCGAGCGAAATGCCGGTTGGGGCCGAATTTCGGGCTTTTTCCGGCTTTTCAATCGGCGAATAGACCGCCCTTGGGGCAAACGGCATCCAGCCGTTGCGGGGTACCGCTCGGAGGCTGGACGCCTCCGCGGCGTATTCGCCGACTACGGCCCGGAGCCGTCCGCGCCTCCGCGGCGTATTCGCCGACTACGGCCCGGAGCCATCCGCGGCTCCGGCTACGGTTCGGCAATCTGCATTTCTTTACGGCTCGGCAGAAAAGGCCTGGTAGGAATGCGCGGGGAGCTGGATGTTGAAGAGGGTTTTGGGGGGTGTTGAAGGACGGGAGGTGGGGGATGGGGTGACGTTGGGGTGGCCGGTGATGATCCAGTTGGTTTGGAGGTCACGGAGGCGGGCGGCGGGGGAGGCGAGTTCGAGGGTGGCGTAGGTGGGCGTTGGGAGATAGGACTCGACGATGAAGGTGTTGTTGTCGTAGGCGAAGAGGCTTACCTGGCTGGGGGCGTTGAGGATCGCGGGGAAATTGGCGAGAAGGGCTCGGCGAATCGGGGCGAGGGCTTCCGGGGGGAAATCGTACAGGTCGGCGAAATTGTCGGGGATCGTCAGGACGTAAAGGATTCCGGTTGAATAGCGGTCCATGAGCAGGATTGGATAGCCGCTGCCGTTGGCAATGCCGGTGAGGAGCATCCAGGCGTCGTTGGTGAGGAAGTCGATCTGGGGGATAAGGATGCCGGCGGGGCGGGAGACATGGCCGAGCGGGCGGCCGCGCGGGCCCTGGAAATCGGTGATGATTGCTTTGCGGTCGGTGAAACGCAGCTCGCAGATGTCGTCGAAGCCTTTGTTTTGAAGGGCGCGGAGGAGGCCGGAGGTTATGATGACCGATTTTCCGGCGGTGAGTTGGGATTTGATTTTTTGGACGATGTCGGGATCGAACTTTGCTGATTCAGTGAGGAGGATGGTTTGTGCGTTGGTGGGGAAATCGGGATGGAGATCGATGGGAATGCCGATCATGCCGAGATAGTTGTGGAGATAGTCTTCGCCGGTGGCGTGAGGCGGGCGATAGCCTTGGATGCCGATGGGATTGCCGAGTTGGCCGAGAAAGGCATCGACCTGGCGGAGGGAATAGTCGGCGGCTTTGGCCATGGTGGGTGGGGGAGGGGCGGTGATCTGCCGGTTACCAGTGGCGAACTGGGAATAGTTGAAGCTGGTGGGGAGGTCCTGCCACTGGTCGCGGTTGCCGGGGGCGGCGGCCTGCTCGAGGGCGGCGAAGTTGAAGAGCATGATTTCGCGCGGCTTCGCGAAGGCGGTGCCCCACAACTGCTCGGCATAGCGGTCGATGGTTTTGACGTCGAAGGTGTCGATCCAGCCTCCGCCGTTGCGATCCGGGGCGATGTTGTCGAAATAGCGCATGATGTTGTAGCTCTCATAAGCCTGGAGATGCTGCTCGGTGAAGAGGGTGTCGCGCGTTTCGGTGCCGGTGTAGATGCCGTCGAAAATCTGCGGCTCGCGGGCGAGATCGTATCCCATACCCTGGAAGTGTTCGTACCAATTCGGGAACTTGATGATGATTTTGACGTTGGGATTTACGGCGCGGGCGGGTTTTATCAGGAGGTTTTCGGAAGCATCATCCATTGCGGCCAGGCGGTAGTCGGTCCAGGTTCGATCGCCTTTGGCGGCGATGTCAGCGTCGGTTTTGGTGCTGTAGAAGTAGAAATCGTCGAGGATGATTTCGTTGAAGTGTCGGGCGGTCAATTCGACGACGCTTTGGATAAATTTGCGGTCGTCGGGATCCGCGTAGGAGAAGGAGCGGAACTGCCCGGCCAGGCTGACATCCTGAAGCGCCAGCCCGCCGGCGACGCGGATGCCCTGATCGGTGAAGAATTTTTTGATCGGCTCTATGGAATCCTCATCGGCGATCTGGCGGCTGCGATAGGTTTCAATGTAGACCTTGTCGACGTGGAGCTGGGAGGAAATATGGCTCCATTGTTGCTGGAGCCAGCGGGGATCCTTCATTTGCCGGGTGATGGCGACGGGGATGTATACGGCGACGGAGAAATTCTTGAAATTGCCATCGGCGCGGGTTGGAATCGGCGTGAATAAGCAAGCGATTGCTGCAACGACCAGGATGAGCGATTTCAGGGAGAGCGATTTCATGATTCCTCGCTGGGCTAGGGGTTTATTCGGTGCCGATGGCACTGGCCATCGCGTGGGTCTGGACGTGGGTGATGCTGAGGAGCCAGTGTTTGATGCCGAGTTGGGCGGCGATTTTGGCGGATTCACCGCTGAGTTGGATGCCCGGGCGGCCGGCCGGGTCGCGGGTGACGTCGATGTCCGTCCAGGAGATGCCGCCGCGCCAGCCGGTGCCGAGGACTTTCAGGACCGCTTCTTTGGCGGCGAAACGGCCGGCGAGGTGCTCGAAATAGCGCTTGGGGTTTTGGGAACAATATTGCTGTTCAGCCGGGGTGAAGACGCGGTCGAGGAAATGCTGGCCGTGCTCGGCGTGGAGGTGGCGGATTCGCGCAACTTCTACCAGGTCGATGCCGTGGCCGATGGGGGGCATGGGGGAATGATAAAGTTACGAGTTGCGAGTTGCGAGTTGCGAGTAAACCCGGGGCATTTGCTCGCAACTCGCAACTCGTAACTCGCAACTTTCCCTACGGTCTGGCCCGTAGCAATTCCTGGTTCGAGCGGTCGATGATTTGCATCACGGGGTGCCCGTCGACTTTCTGTAGCACTGGAATCCCCAGGAGGTAGGCAACGGTGGAGAAGGTGTCTTCGGTGTTGATGGTGAGGTCGGCGTAGATGGTGAGGTCGAGTCCGCGGCGGATGCCAGGGCCGACGGCGATCCAGGGGATGTGTCGGCTTCGGGGGTCGTCGGGGCCGTGGGAAAGGCCGGCGCCGCCGTGGTCGGAGGTGACGAGGATGAAGGTCTGGTCGCGGAGATTTCGCAGGTCGATGGCGGCGAGGATCGTGCCGATGCACTGGTCCGCCAGCGCGATCGCGGTCATCTGTTGGGGGCTGGACCAACCGTAGGCGTGGCCCGCGTTATCAACGCCGGGGAGATGGACAAACATGACGTCGGGAGTATGTTCGAGAATGATCCCGACGGCTTGGGCAGTGACATCTGGATCGTCGATCTTCGACTCGGCTGGAACATATTCCCAATCGAGGGTTCCGGGCTTGGCGATATTGATGAACTTGGCCTTTCCCGCAACCATCGCGGTGGTGTAGCCCGCGCGTTTGGCCAGCTCGAAGATGGTGGGGAACACTGGATAGACGGGATGGAGGAGGGGGAGATCGGTGTTCCATTGGAGGCCGTGCTTTACCGGAGGTACGCCGGTGAGCATGCTGGTGTGGGATGGGAGGGTGACGGACTCGGCAGTGGTGTTGGCCCAGAAGGAGAAGCTTCCGGAGGCGAAGAGGGAGTGAATGTTGGGTGTTTCGCCACGGAGAGCGAGGTCGGGACGGAGGCCGTCGACGCTGATGATCAGAACTTTGTGAATCTGGGGGATGGGGCGGGTGGTTTGTGCCTGGGCGGAGAGGGCGGCCAGGAACACGAGCAGGAAACAGATCAGTCTTGGTTTCATATAGGACTGATAACGGTGGAGTATTTGGATTTTGTTTGCAAGTAGAAGCGGCGTCCCGCCGCTTTGGCGGGGAAAGCGGCGAGACGCCGCTTCTACAGGATTAGGCGGGGTGTTAGAAAATGCCCCTGGTTTTCGAGCCTCGCGTCCACTAGTTTCGGGTTTCCAGTCCGCTATACTGTCGTATTGCGCGTTTGAAGTCAGGTTTAAATTGATGCAGCAGGTACAGCAAAAGACGATCGGAAAGGAAGTGAGCCTTTCCGGAAGGGGACTGTTCTCCGGTGAAGCGGCGACGGTGACCCTTACTCCCGCCGGGCCGGGGCAGGGGATTACCTTTGTCCGCGAACAGGATGGGAAGACGGCGGCGATTCGGGCCCTGGTGCAGAATGTTCTCAAACGGCCGCGGCGGACGTGTCTGAAAAATGGGACGCTGCTCGTCGAAACCGTTGAGCATTGCATGGCGGCGCTGAAGCGGGATGGGGGTCGATAACGCGATCGTAAAGGTGAGCGGGGGAACGGTTGGCGAGCTGCCGGCGGGGGATGGGTCGAGCCGGCCGTTTGTGGAATTGCTGGAGGAGGCGGGGCTGGTGGAGCAGCCGGAGGCGCTGAATCCGCTGGTGATCCGCAAGGCGGAGCAGGTGTCGATCGGGGATGCCGCGCTGGCAGCGCTTCCGGGGCCGAGCGATCATCTGGAGATTCTGTACGAATTCGAGGCGGGTGAGCCGCTGGGACGGCAGATATATCGCTGCACGTTGCGCGGAGAGGGCTCGACGGACTTTGCGACGCAGATTGCGCCGTGCGCACATGGGTTTTTGAGCACGAGGCGCAGGAGTTGCAGGCGCGGGGGATGGGGGTGCATCTGACGCCGCACGATCTGCTGGTGATTTCACCCAAGGGGCCGATCGACAACGAATACCGATTTCACGATGAGTGCGTGCGGCACAAGGTTCTGGATCTGATCGGCGATTTGTATCTGCTGGGCCGGCCGGTCTATGGGCGGCTGGTGGCGCATAAGAGCGGGCATGAGCTCAATCACATGCTGGTGCGGCGGCTGTTGCAGCAGGAAGAGGATTTGGTGCGCACCTCGATGGTGCATCGGGATGCGGCGCTGGATATCCGGCGAATCCAGCGGATTTTGCCGCACCGGTATCCGATGCTGCTGGTGGACCGCGTGCTGGAGATTCAAGGGGATCAGAAGGCGATCGGAATTAAGAACGTCACCTTTAACGATATTTTTTTCCAGGGTCATTATCCCGGGACACCGATCATGCCCGGCGTGCTGATTGTCGAGGCGATGGGGCAGCTTGGGGGATTGCTGTTGAGCCAGAAGCTAGAGCACACCGGCAAGCTGGCGGTGCTGCTGAGCATGGACAAGGTGAAAATGCGGCACCCAGTGGTGCCGGGCGATCAGCTTTTGCTGGAGGCGGTGACCGTGCGGGTGAAGAGCCGCACCGGGCACGTTCGCTGCAAGGCATACGTTGGAGAGAAGCTGGCCGCGGAGGCGGACATCAAGTTTATGCTGGTGGATGCGGAGCCGATTTGATGCGAGTCGCGAGTGAAATGCGGGCAATCTGAATATGCCGAAGATTTCTCCGATGAGTTGCGTCGATCCGAAGTCGTGCATCGCTTCGGATGTGGAGATAGGGCCATTTTGCCGGGTGGGGGGGGACGTGGTGTTGGAGGAGGGGTGCCGTCTGCTGAGCCATGTGGTGGTGGTGGGGCGTACGAAGATCGGGCGGGACAATATTTTTCACCCCAACGCGGTGATTGGGGATACGCCGCAGGATAGGAAATACCGGGGCGAGCCGACGCGGCTGGAGATCGGGCAAGGGAACATTTTTCGCGAAGGGGTTACCGTTCACATCGGCACGGCGGGGGGCGATGAGTGTACGCGAATCGGGAACAACAACCTGTTCATGGCCAACAGCCACATCGGGCACGATGCGCAGTTCGCGGATGAGTGCATTCTGGCGAACAACGTGATGATCGCGGGGCACGTTGCGTGCGCGAGCCACGTCAACATGATGGGGGGCGCGGGGGTGCATCATTTCGTGACGATCGGCGAATATGCGTATGTCGGCGGGGCGGCGCGGATTCACCACGATGTGCCGCCCTATGTGAAAGTGGACGGGGCGGACAAGGTGCGCGGGATCAACACGGTGGGGCTGCTTCGAGCGGGGTTTTCGGAGGAGGAGATTGCCGAGCTGGAGCTTGCGTGCCGGCGGCTCTTTTATAAACGCCGCCCGCTGGCGAGGGCAATGGCGGAATTTGATACCATGAACGGACTCAACCCACGGGTGAGAACGATGGTGGAATTCCTTCGGCGGCGGGGGCAGTCGCCCAATGGGCGGTATCTGGAGGGGCTCAGGAAGGTCTGAGGAATTGCCGATCTTAATCCCGTCTGGCTGAGCAAAGGGCTCCAATTTTGTGCTGATCGTTTCCGACAAGATCATTTTTCTGTTCACCTCCGTGATGACGCAGGCGCTGCGCGTGCTGACGGCTTTCGCCATGGCGCGGCTATTGAAGATCGAGGATTACGGGCTGATCACGCTGGTATCCCTCGCCCCCGGCTTTATTGCGGTTCTTGGAGACTGCGGCATCGCGCGGCGCTGGTGCAATATCGCGATTTGCCCACCGAGACCATAGAGTCGAGCGGATTGATCATTTCGGTTGCGCTGGGCGTCGTCTATACGCTTATCTGGCTCGGCAGCGGATTGTTTTGTGCATGGTTTCGCCACGATCCGCGGCTTTTCTGGGTGGGCCTCATGGGCGGCGCGTCGAATTTGCTTTCTTCAATTTACACATTTCAAATGGCCTGCCTCAATCGCGATCTGAAATTCAAGGCCGAGTCGTTCCAGAACATCATTTTTGCCGTCGCCCTGACGATCACCGGTTTGTCGATGGCCCTGATTGCGCAACGGCACCGCGAAGTGGGTGTATTTGCGCTGGCGCTTCAGCCGCTTGTCGCACAAATCATGGGCAACGCGGTGATCTACCATCGCCATCCCTTCCACTGGCCACGTGCCTTCAGCGTTCCGATGGCGAAAAAGATGCTGAACTATGGATGGAAGGTGACGCTTGCGCAGTATGTCAGCAACCTCCAGCAATCACTGGTGAACACTTTCGTCATGATCATCGGAGGCCCGTGGGGGGCGGGTATCTTTGGCGCGCAACGCAGATCTCCGATATGATCGGCGTTAATCTTGTGAGCGCCTTCGACCGGCTCTTGCACCCGCTGCTCCGCACGGTGCGCGAGGATCGCGATCGTTTGCGAAGCATCTTTAATCGCGGTTGCATTGGGGTAATGCTGCTGTGCACATTCGGGTGGGCGTGGTTGGTTGGGACGGCGCCGGACCTTGTTAAAGTCGTGCTTGGCGGGCAATGGAGTCGCGGTGCCGCCACTCTTGCAGGTGTACTGCGCGGTATTGCTCACCAACGGGCTGGGGACGATGGGCGTTGTCGTGACGCATGCCCTGGGTAAGCCATTGGTCTGGCTCAGATTCGGGGTAATCAATCTGGCGATGCTGTTTGCAGCCGGGGGAGCGACCGTGCTGCTGCATCGCAACCTGATGACGATCGATGTTGTTTACGTGATATGCCAGGGCATTTATGCAATTCTCCTGTGGAACTGGGGAAGGCACGCGGCTGAGGTAAATACGAAGGCTCTGCTGCGGCATTTCGCGAGTCTGATTGGGGCAGGGGTGGTAAGTTGCCTGGGAATGACGCTGCTGCGGCACTCGCTGGGCGGTCTTCCGGCGCTATTGAGGTTGATGGGTATAAGCGCGGCGGGTGCGGCGATTTATATTGGGCTGACTCTTCTGGTTGATTCACCCGCGATCCTGGAATTCAGGACGCTGGTTCGCCGCGCGGGAGCGTGAAGCCGTCCGAACCCGAGGCGGCGGGCGCAGGAGCTTTGCCGACGAACTGACATGGGGCCTTGGGGCCAGTTTGGGTTAAATATGGCGAACGCATGTCATCGCGTGATTCTGCTCGAAGATTTCGAATTTCCAACCCGCGCGGTTTAGATCGGCGAAGAACATGTCATAGGTGTAGGGTTCGTGACATTCGATCATGATGTGGCGGGCGGCATTGATCCAGCCAGAGCAATTAGCGAAAAGCTCGGCTTCGGCGCCTTCGATGTCGACCTTCACAAGATCAATGTTTTGCACACCGGCTTTGTTCATGAGTGTTTCGGGGCTGTAGCACTGGATCAGCTCTTTGTCCCCATCCGCGGCCTGGCGTTTATGAAATCCGGATGCATTTCCGCTGGAGCGGTCGATAGCGGCGACGTCATCCTTGGCAGAAACAAAGCCTTCGATAAGCGTAACGCGATTTGCAGCCAGGAGTGACTCGTTGTTCTTGCGATACATTCGACGGTTCTCGGCATCGGGCTCCACGACCAGGAAGCGAGCTTTGGGCAGGAGCATCGACATCCTTCTCGTTCCCAGCCCGATATTTCCGCCAAAATCGAAAATCATCGGAGCCTCAGGGAGCTGAAGCTTGGCGACAACGTCGTATTCGTGCTGCTCGAACAATTCGGCGAAAACCTGAAAATCGGAGGTGGTTCTGCGCAGCCACAGGGGTTCGGCGGCCCCGGGAACATTTAATTTCATCTCGCGGGGCGGAAAGATTTTGCTTCCGGTGCGGCCCAGCGCGGTTCGCAGCGTGAAACCCTTGTAAACGTCGATTGGCGTAGCGTAGGCGCTTCGCCGCTGCCACGTTTTATCGACGAGATTGCGGACTGTCCGCGCGATATGAGCTAAACCCATAGGCCTGTATACTAACGAGCAGTGATGAGTACGCAATGAGGCATCGGCGCATGGACATCGCTGCATCGCTGAGGCACGTTCGATTGAATTGCAGGCTGGAAAAATGCCGTTTTTTTCGGTGATAATTCCCACCTACAACCGCGGCGAATCGATCTGCCCGACATTAGATTCAGTGCTTGCGCAGACAGTCACAGATTTTGAACTCATCGTAGTCGATGACGGTTCCCAGGACTCAACGCCTCAGGTCCTTGAGGGATATTCGGCCCGGACGAAGGACGCTCGGCTGCGCCTGCTCCGTCGCGAAAACGGCGGTACCTGCGCCGCCCGTAACTCTGGAATCGAGGCGGCCAATGGGCAATACATTGCCCTCCTCGACCATGATGACCTCTGGTTTCCCTGGACCCTCGAGAGTTATCGCAAAGTGATCGACCAGTTCAAGTCCCCTTCGTTTTGCGCGGGATCTGTCGTGGCGATGGATCTGCGAAGCTTGAACATGAATGCGATTGGCAGGGAGCCGGCACAAACGCGCCAGTTCGGTGATTTTTTGGCCTCGCCGCTGAGGGATTGTCCAATTTATCCAAGCGGGTGGGCCATCAGGGCCGACGTGTTACGATCCATCGGGGGTTTTTTCCCATATCATCTCGGGTTTGAAGATCACGACCTGATGCTGCGCCTCGGGGAGGCTCCCGGGTATGTGCAACTGATGGAGCCAAAATTGGCGGTTCGAGGACTTCACGATGAAAACTTATCGAGCGACAGGCAGGTTGCCTGGTTTGTCGGAGGCCTGGAAGTTTTGCTGGAACGCGAGAGGACCGGAACCTATCCCGGCGGTCCTGCCCGCGCCCAGCGCCGCCGCGCCTTTATATCTGCCGCCGCCCGGCCTCTGAGCATGGCATGCGTGCGCGTTGGCAGGCTCCGCAGCGCCGCGGCGATCTATCTTCAAACGGTTGCGTGGCATCTGCGTCTGGGAAAATTTCGCTACCTCATTGGTTTTCCATTCCTCGTGTTGCTGCGAATCTTCCGTGGAAATTGGTCGTGCAAGACATAAGGGTTTCAGCCTACGTTCATCTTCATCGCACCCGCACCCCAACGGGCGTGGGGCAGCACATCATCCAAATGGTGCGCGGGCTCGGCTCGACGCCGGGGATTTCCGTCGAGGTGGCGGCTCCGCGCGGGCAGTTGGATTCCAGCGGACAAATTCCGGCAGGCAGTCCCCTGGCGGGATTGCCGGCGGCGCCGCTTCCGCTGGCGTCGCGCTGGCTTGAGGCTTCCTGGCGGTTCTTCAATTGGCCCGCCATCGAGCGCTGGTGCCCCGAGGCGGATTGGATTTATTGCCCCGCCGAGACGTTCGTCGCCACGCGAAAGGCCGCGCTGGCCGTTACCGTGCATGATCTGTATGCGCTTGAACCGGACCTGCCCTGGTCGGGGACGCCAGAGCACCAGGCGGAGCGACGCCGCTGGAGCAAACTTTTCGCGCAGATTCGCCGGCACGCGAAACTGATCCTGGCGGTTTCAGAGTTCACGAAGCAGCGTTTGGTGAGTTTGCTCGATTTTGATCCGCGGATGATCGCGGTTGTCGGCAACGGGATCGAGAAAAGCTATTTCACGGCGGGGATCAAAACGCCGCCCGGCGCGGATGTTCCATCGTATCCCTATGTGTTGACGGCTTCGGGCCTGCTCCGCAAGAAAGGGGCGGAGTATCTGGTGGAACTGGCGCGGTCCGCTGCCACCCTTCAGCCCGATATGCGGATCCTGGTTACCGGATCGATGGAAAAACATTTTGAAGAGGTGACCGCGCCGATGAACAACGTGGTGCGCCTGGGTTATGTGCCCATAGCGCGTCAGGTGAACCTGATGCGTTTCGCGACGGCCGTTCTGATGCTTTCCCGGTACGAGGGGTCGGGAATTCCTGCGCTGGAAGCGATGGCTGCCGGAACCCCGGTGGTGGTTTCCCGGTTTGCGTCGCTGCCGGAAGTTGTTGGAGACGCCGGATTGATCGTCGACGCGCCGAATACCGATAGTGTGGCCGACGCGATCGCCCGGCTGCGAAACGATTCGGCGCTTCGGGAAGGGTTAATCGAGCGAGGTAAAAAACGCGCCGAGCAGTTTCACTGGTCCGCTGCGATCGAAAAACTAGTGGCGGCGCTAAGGGCCGCAAGTTGATTGGATTCGGGATGTCAGCGTCGGATTTGTCCCAACCTCGCGTCGCCATGATCCAGGACGGCGCGCGGTTGCGCTACATGGTCCCGCTGGCATTGCAAAACGTGGGGATGCTGGAGCGCGTTTTCATCGACTGGTTTGTGCGGCGGGGATCGCTGGAGGAAAAAATTGCGGGGATGGGGAGTAAATTCAATCCAAAACTGGGCAAGCGCATGGCGGAGCGGTCATGCGCTGAGCTGGATCCTTCTCGGGTAATTCGCAGTCCGCTGCGCGCGCTTCGCCTCAAGCTCGGTATGCGCCGGCTTCCATCCGCGGAGGACGCGTATATCTGGCATTCTCACGAGACGGCCAAGTGGGTGCTGAAAAAGGGTTTTGGGCAGGCGAATGCGGTTTACGGATTCGTGCGCAATGCCGCGCCGGAGATATTTCAGAAAGCCAGATCGGCGGGGCTTCGAACCTGCGGCGATCAGATGATCGCGCCGCTGGAAGTGGAGCTGGCGGAAATGAAGCGCCAGATCGAGCGCTGGCCGGGATTTCGCGACCGGGAGTCGGTGCAGATGCATCAGGGGTATCTGGATTTTGAACGCGCCACCTGGCAGCATCTGGATCGGATCACCTGCGCGTCCGACTATGTTCGCGAGGGGTTGATTTCCGTGGGCATCCCGGCCGAGAGGATTGGGGTGATTCCATATCCGTGGCCGCAAGGGGCGGCATCCGGTTTGGAGCGGAAAAAGGTTGGGAAAGAGGTACGTCCCCTTTTAGTCGGGTTTGTTGGGGCGGTGGGATTGCGCAAGGGGCGCCGTGGTTCCTGGAGACGGCGCGGCGATTCAAGCCGGAGCGGGTGCGCTTCGCGATGGTGGGGCCAAATCTTCTTAATCCCGCCCGGCTCGAGGAATTTTCGGGTCGCGTGCAGTTTGTCGGACCGCTGCCCCATAGCCAGATTTTTCAGTGGCTCGATCGGTTCGACATTTTCTTCTTTCCTTCGACGTGTGAAGGCTCCGCCACCGCGGTGCTCGAGGCGATGAGCCGGGGGCTGCCGATTGTGACGACGCCGAACAGCGGCTCGCCCGTGCGCGACGGCGTTGAGGGGTTCGTGCGGGCGTACGACGATGTGGATGGATTTCACGAGGCGATTATGCGGTTGGATGACGACCGCGATCTGCTGCTGGAGATGGGCAACGCCGCGCGGCGGCGCGTGCTGGAATTCAGCATCGAGCGATATCAGACGCAATTAGCGGATCATTTCCGGCAGCTCTTGAATATCCACTAACTTTTTTGCCGGAGCGATCGAGTTGGAGCAAAATCCAGATTCCCCAAAGCCAGCTCAAAAGTTCGAGGAATTGCATAGCCAGGTGATTATGGTCTTTCATACGAAAGGGAGGAATCACAAAGAGGCAGCAGAATAACAGCGATGCCACTGCCCACCGGTTTCGCGTTTTGAGGGCAACGGCCAGAAGCCCGACGAGTAGAAAGACAATGGCGACGACGTCATATTCCTTGCGATAGGTCCAGCTCAGGCCGGTGACCGCGGCGATGGCGAACATCGTGACAACGCCGCATCCGCGCCGATATGCGAAATAGATCGCTCCCAGGCCGATCAATCCGACCGTCGCCATCACGGCCGTTTCCACTAACTGGTTGCCGTTGGTGGTCAATACGATCATCGATGTGACAAAATTGTGACCGGTGTTCTCCCAGTAGCGCAGATTGACGGAGGATTGATGCAGAATCATCAGTGGGCTGCATCCCGTGATGGCCCATTCGACGAGGCACGAGACGACGTTGAACCCCAATGCGACAATCAGAGGCAGCCAAAGCCGCAGGGCCAGAAATACAGCGAGAAACGGCATTGAAAGGCTGGGTTTGAGTAGTGCGAATCCCATGAAGATGCCGGCGGCGACGTGTTGGCCGCGCTCGATCATCAGCAGGCAGCAGACCAGCAGACCGGTGATGATGATGGCGTACTGTCCGTTGGACAAGCAGTAGGAAATGGAAGCCATCGACAGGGCAAGACAGGCGGCGATGGCGGGCCACGGTTGTCGATAGGGGGCACTAATTTTGCCCGCCCAATAAGCCATGACCCCGAGGCTCAGGAGGCATTCCCCCACGAAATACAATCGGACGATCTTAAATGGAAGAGGCGGGACAAATACCAGCTCGCTGGGATACGACCAGGGTGGATAGTCGGCCGCCGTTAGTATTCCATTGATCTTGGAGTCTGGGGAATAGTAGGGCATTACCGCATCAGGACTGTCGGAGGCAGGATTATGCCCACTGGCGAAGTTTCGAACTTCGGTCCAGCGCAAATACAGGTCGCATGCGGATGGCCAGGGAGATCTCGCCAACCGGAGTGTGCCAACGCAAATGCCGGCGGCGGCGTTGATCAACAGCAAAACCAAAATCGCGTATTGGAAACGGCGATGCACAAAAGCCCTCTCTGACGGGCAAATCTAGTTGAAAGAATCTGCGGACTCAAGCGACGCGAATGCCGGATCGCGAGACGCTCGCCAGGTTCCAAGCCAGACGTTACAGTAGGCGAAAATGCTGACGGCACTGGCCGGTAAAAGTCCAACTGGGAATCCAGGTGATGTGAGACAATGAGTCACTTTCGGACATTTTGGAGGGTTTGGGACAATGGGCGTTGATGTGCGAGCGGCAAAATTCCTCCGCGCCGCCCGGAAGGAAGGGGTTTGCTTCGATAAGACGCTGACGCTGGGACGTCAATGGCTGATGTTTTCAGGGACGGAAAGGCGCGAGATCTTTTCGAGCCTCAAGGCGCCGGTTCCCGAGTGGGCGCCGGTATTGTATGCCGATTCATTCTTCGATGCCCTGGGGGTTAAGGATCTGCAATCGATGGATGTCTCGACTTATGAAGGGGCGCAGATTGTCCACGACCTGAATCAGCCAATCCCGGAAACACTCAAGGCGCAATTCGACGTGGTATTTGACGGGGGTACGACGGAGCATGTCTTCAACTATCCCCAAGCCCTGAAGAACCAGATGGAAATGGTGAAGGTCGGCGGGCGACTCATGATGTACCAGGCAATGAACAACTGGTGTGGGCACGGATTTTATCAGGCAAGCCCGGAGTTGCTTTTCCGCTGTTTGAACGAGGCGAATGGTTTCAAAATCGAGCATTTTTATGCACATGCTACGGGCAAAGATTGGTATGAGGTGGTTGACCCCGAGACGGTCCAGGAGCGCGTGGAGCTGACGCGCGGCTCATGTCCGGTATTTTTGCTGGTCCAGGCTCGACGCACGGGCGTAAAAGTAATCTTTGAAAAGACACCGCAACAGAGCGACTATGTTGCCAAGTGGCAGAGCAACGAAAGCGCGGGCGGAAAAAGATTCGGACAGTGGTTTGGCCGGCACCTGCCGGAGCCGGTGGCGGATCGGTTGAGACGACTCAAAGCTCGGCTGCTGGCGGCGCGCGATCACCGCGGGACCTTGAAATATCGCAAGCACTTCCGGGTGGTAAAATTGCCCGGTTAACCGGATGGCCTGGGAGGTTTTGGATTGGATTGTTTGGGGTGCGAATAATTGAAAAAAAACGGGAATGTTTTTTAGAGATGAGCATGTCTGAAACAAACGGGCGAAAAAAAATCCTTTATTACTGCGGGGGATTTCATTACATCGGCGGCGTGGAAACATTCGTGGCGAGCCTGGTTTTGTCGGTTCCCGACCAGCTGGGCGAGCGCTGGATTGCCGCCTGGAGCGGTCCGTTGAACAAGGCTCAGTTGCTGGACGCCTCCATCAAGCGCTCGCAGCGATTTGCGCGAACTTCGTTTCGGTGGGGATGCCGGTGGGCCTGGCCCGACAAGATCCTGCTGCGATCCGCGTGGTCGATGGCCCGGGAGTGCGATCTGCTGCTGTTTCCGAAGGTAATGCCTCACGAAGTGCATTACCGCCTGCGATCGATTCGCAAGCCCGACGGACGTCCGATTCCCTCGATCCTGGTCGTTCCCTATCGCCCGGCGGAAATGTGGGCGGGAGGTGTTTCACAGCGGCTTCTGGAATGTTTCGACACCATCGTTCTTACGTCTCCCAGCTTCGTGAAGGAAATCCGGGACCTGGGATACAAGGGGCGGGCGGAGTACATCAGCCTCTTCTCTACGGTCACTTCCAAACCCGCAGTGGACCCGAACCCGGCCGATGCGACGATCCGCTTTGGATTTCTGGGCCGGTTGGTTCATCAGAAAAACCTGCCTTACATGATGAAGGTCATCGAAGCGCTGGGTCAAAAGGCCGCATGGCCATTCGAGTTACACATGTTTGGCGACGGGCTTCAACGAGGGGATATCGAGCAGATCATTGGGGGCTCGCCGTTTCTAAGCGGGCACGTAAAGCTGCACGGCATGGTGAAAGATGAGAAGAAGTGGGACGCGATCGATTCGTGTCACATGTTCCTGAACACGGCGACGACGGAGGGGCAGCCGGTGGCGGTACTGGAGATCCTGAGCCGCGGACGCCCGCTGGTCGCCACCGGCGTTGGGGGGTTGCCGGACATTCTCGATACGCCGGAGCTTGGCGGTTTGATGCCGCTTGACGATCCTGGCGCCGCCGCCTCGGCGATCATCGATGCGGTGCAGCGCTTCAAGGACCGGCAGATTACTACATCGCGAATTCTAGAGATCTTTCAGCAGCGCTTTGGCAGAGAGGTGACGTTGGAGAAATGGGTACGATTGCTGAGTGAGATGTTGGAATCGTCGCCGGCGCCGGTCGGCCGCGCATGAACCCGGCATTATCCAGCGGCGAAGGCTTGTGTGCCCTCGAATGGCGCCCTCTGCTCGGCAAAGATGTTCAGCGTAGCCGTCAGGAACGACAGAACGACAATGGCGATCATCAAGGCGTCGAGAGTCGGAAATCCAAAGGCGCGAAAGGCCCCAAACAGCCAGTTCTCCCACCCCAAAGCGAATAGCAGCAGGTTTAACCGGCCGGTGGACTGACGGAGGAGCCGCTCGCCCAAGGCCATCAGCCACCCGACGAGAATGCCGCCCTCGATGACGCCGGCCGCACCATAGCGTATGTACCACGCTCCTTGCCCGCCGGTGGCGACTGTCGTTCCCTCCGTTCCCAGGACTTCGCCCGTGACCACCCGGTTGTACCATGCCCAGGCCGGATCGATAGGTTTAGTGGTCCATAGAGCCCGGGGTATTGGCGAGATCACGAACCCCCAGGCCTGGTCGATCATCGGCCGAAAAATACCCTCCAAATAAAGCCGGTTCGCAAAAAAATCCACATGATCCGGAATCAGTTGAAACGCCAGGAGGCTTTCAGAATACATGGAATTTCCGGAAATATTGAAGGAAGTGCCGGTGACCGAGGCTCCGGCGAAACCGGTGTCGCGAAAGGTGATCTGATACTGCACAATGGCAAGAAAAATCAGCAGGGCCAAGGCGGCGCCGAGATATGCGCGGTAGCTGACGCGCCGCAAGTGTGTCACGGCAATCGACTGATATTTGAAAAAGAAGGCGGCAAGGGGCGGAAGCATGCCCGCCATCACGTCGCTGCGGGTTCCGCTTCCGATTGCCAGCAGCAACCATAGCATCCAAATTGCCCAGCAGACGATTTTTTGCACGATGTTTTTGGCAAACAGGATCGCGAATAGGACCGCGAGCACGCCCCCGGCCTGGCCGACCTGGAGAATCTGTGCCACGTAGCCGCCCCAATTATAGTTCAAATTTCCCGTTCGACCCACGGTCCACTCGGGGCCTTGACCCCCTCGTCCCGCCAGAAACTGCTGGTATATCGCCTCGTAGAACGGTTCGCGCGTAAAGATAAAAAACGGACTCACCCCAAATGCGAATACCAAAAGAACGATGGACATGCGGACCATCGAAGACCGTGTTTCGGGGATTTTGAAGAGCAATTTTTCGGGCCAGACCGGTTTGCGGATGTTCAGCCCCACCGTCATGAACATGACGTAGAGCATTGTGTAAAAAGCCGCCTTGGCCAATGTTCCATAGGTGAAGGCGTAAAGGGTCACCATCGATTGTGACGCCATGAACCAGTGTGCCATGTAGTCGTAGCAAAACCAGGTGAGGCTTCCCCCGTACAGGGCGAATGCCCCGATGCCCCAGCGGACATTGATCTTGATCAACTCGTTCATGAGCAGACCGAAGCAAACGGCCGTAAATACAACAAAGCTCAAATCGGTGAGAATTTGGATTCCGCCCGCCAACCACGAAACTCCCGCTCCCATGGTGGGCAGAAGGAACAGCGTCCAGGTCCAACCCGATCGCTCAATGGAACGCGTCATCCACCCAGGAATCGCGGACTGGGCGGTTTCCACTTCATCTGCGTAGGAGGCCACACTGCTCATAATCAATCACGGAACAACCACAAGCCGCGATGCTGACACTGGGCGGGAACCCTCCCGATGCAGCGCCGTACAATTCATATTCGTATCAAACCCGGCCTGGCTTTTACCGCAACCCCGTATTGTACATTACCGGACTCTTGTTTTCGGGTACGTCGGTAAGTTTACTTTGTTCGCGCGGTGGTGTCACTGCCACGACCTGCTGCCGCCAAACCAGCCCGAAATATCGCAGGGCCTCCCTCACCCCGTCCACGGGGTCGGCCGCCTTTTTCCATGCATCCAGCATGGGCAGGCAGTTGGCCTTCATCTCAAGGTAGCGGTCGGTTCGGGTGATCTCCCAGATGGCGTTGGTCATCGATTCGATGCTGCGCGGGGAGACGATCAGCCCGTTCTCCTGGTGCCGCACCAGTTCTACAGCCGCGCCGACCACGGAAGTTGCAATAATCGGAAGCTCGCAGGCGACCGCCTCGTTGATGACCAGCGCCCAGGGCTCATAGTCACTGGGATGGACCAGCACGTCACAAGCGTGATAGGCCATTACCAGCTCTTCAAACTGAAGGAACCCCAGCCATTTCACGCGTGATTTGATCGCGTCGCCCAGTGAGCGCTGGAGGGATTTCTTCAGCGGCCCGTCGCCGGCGATGACCACGTCCCAGTCCGGCCGCGCCAGCGCCACCCGCGCAAAAGCCTCCAACAGCACGTCCACGCGTTTCACCTCCACCAGCCGCCCGCAATAAAGCAGACGCTTGCGCCCGGGGGCAAGCTGGTGGTTCTGCTTGAACGCCTCGACTTTCTTCGGGTCGATGTTCGCGCAGCAACTGGTAATCCGGCTCATAGGGGAACAGGAATTCCGGGAGGTTATGATCGACATAACTTCGGAAATAAGCCCGCCCGCAGGTTCCCATCGGCATCAGGCCTGAAAGGCGTTTCACAACCCAACGGACATAGCGCCGCTTGATCATCTTCAGCCACCAGGGCGTTCGCGCGTCGCCGAAGACGTTGGAGTCGGCCGCCAGTAACATCGGAAGCCCCAGCTTCCTGGCCCAGCGGATCAGCAGCACGCGCGTGAGGTCGTTGTAGCCCAGCAGAATCACCATCTGGATTTCGTGCTGCAAAATATGATCGCGGATTTCGCGGAAGAGCCGGACGTGCCGCCAGGAAATCGGCATGCGCGTGCGCAGGTGGTTCTTGGCAAAAAATATGGGATTCAGGTTCGCCGCGATGCTCATCTGCCAGGGCATGCTCGGATTGGAAATCGTGTGAGTGAAAACATTGTGCACCTCGGCGTTTTCAAGCTCTTTCGACAGCCGCTCCAGGACGTGAAGGCGATAAGGCGTTGGTTCGTTCGAGATGATTCCGATCTTCACCGGCGCCGACATTTTCGGCGTCCCGGCGACGGCGCGGTTCCGGAAGCCGAACCGCTCCTGCGCCCGGTTAAACGCCTCCGCCATCCGCGGGGGCAGGACCAGGGGGACGCCGTAATTCCTCCTCGCTTCGTCGATGCGCCCGGCCTCCCGCTTGAGCCAAGTTTCGTTCACCGGCAGCGAAAGGAATCCGCAGATTCGCCGCAGTGTTTCGTCGGGTTTTGAGGTCAGATCGTCGTAGCTGATTTCCAGCAGCCGATCCCCCAGCCGCTCCCTGTGCCCGTCGATTTCGCACATGCTTACCATCCACTCGTAAGCGCCCTTGGATTCGTAGCTGTGCAATTGCGGGACTTCATCCGCGAAATAATTCATCGCGCTGCCGTCGGACGAAAGCGCTGCCCATTTGGACCCGGCGCGGCCCCACCAGCGGTTGAGGTCGGGCTTACCGACGATCCCGTAACCCCGGTCGCGCGAGAGCCGGTCGATCGACCGCGCTACGTCCACCCCGTCGCGAACCAAATGGATAAATTTGCAGCCCGGGCTGATCGCGTCGAGATATCCGATCCGGCAGGCGTTGAAGGGAGTTTTCTCCAGCATCAGCGATTTTTTCCACCGCCGCGCCGAATCCAGAAGCAACCGATTAAATCTCCGCCGCGACTCGGCGCTGCACCGCTGGGAATCAAGAATGAAGCTGGACGCGCCGATGTGATAAAGGTTCAGCACGTCGATCGTCGGGTCGATGGTGGCCCAGAGGTGATACGGCTCAAAGAAGTATTGCACCTGCGGATGATGCCGCAGCACCTCGCCGCAGATGGTCGTTCCCGAACGACCGCACCCGATGAGGTAGGCAGACTGCACCGCGGCGGCGCCGGAGTCGTCGATGTCCTGCCTGCCGATGCGATGATCGGCCGTCCACTTAAGGGCGCCGTATTTGATCGCTCTGCCCGTTGCTTTCAGGAAATGCTTCACGTCCCGGAAACTCCCACGCCGATGACCAACGTCAAGGCTTTTCGACCCCAGACGATATCGGCCATATTATAGGCCATCTGGCTCAAATGCCGAAGCGAATGAGAATGCCGATTGAAATGCCGGGCTTTAATTGGCGATTGCTATTTATCGGATGAAAATCCTCCACGCCATTCCCTCGCTGGATCCTGCAACCGGCGGCCCGCCCATGGTCGCCGCCCGGCTTGCCGCCGCGCAGGCGGCGCTGGGATGTGAGCTTCAGATCGTTGCCTATCGGTTCCCCGAGGCACAGCAGCGCATCGACGCCTCACTGGCGACCGTTCCCGATATCGAGAAAGTCAAATTCCAATACCTGCCGCCACTCACGAAGCCGGAGCGGTTTCTCGCCCGCGGTGCTCGCCGGCGGCTGGAACCGATCGTATCCCAGTTCGATATCCTTCATTTGCACGGGGTCTGGGACCCGCTTACCTACGCGATGGCCTCCCTCGCCGCCGCGCAGAAAAAGCCGTTTGTCCTGACACCGCACGGCATGCTCGATCCCTGGGCGCTAACCCAGAAGAAATGGAAGAAGCGAATCGCGCTGGTCCTGGGCTATCGCTGGATGCTCAACCAGGCCGCGTTCCTCCATTTTCTGAACACCGACGAGCGCGACCTGGTGCAAAACCTTCATTTCACTTCCCCAACGCGCGTGCTTCCTAACGGGATTTTTCTTCAGGAGCTCGATCCCCTGCCGCCGCGCGGCACGTTTCGCGCCGCCCATCCGCAATTCGGGACTGGGAAGATCATATTTTTCCTCAGCCGACTGCATTTTAAGAAGGGCCTGGATTATCTGGCTGACGCCTTCGCCATCGTCGCGAAGGAATTTTCCGACGCCCGCCTCGTCGTCGCCGGCCCCGACGATGGCGTGAAATCCTCCTTCGAGGCGCAGATCGCCAAGCTGGGTGTCGCCGATCGCGTCCATCTCATCGGCCCGATTTACGCCGCCGAAAAGATCGCCGCCCTGCGCGACTGCGATTGCTTCTGCCTTCCCAGCCGGCAGGAGGGGTTCAGCTTGGCGGTTACCGAAGCCATGGCATGCGAAGCGCCGGTGGTGATCTCCACGGGCTGCCATTTTCCCGAGGTCGCCGAAGCCGGCGCCGGTTTCATCACGGAATTGAACGCTCCCGCCGTGGCTGATGGAATCGCCAAAATTCTTCGCGATCCAACCGCCGCGCGCGAAATGGGAATCCGCGGACGCAACCTCGTCGTGACGCGTTTCACCTGGCCGCAAGTGGCGGGGAAAATGATCGAGTATTACAAAGAGGCGCTGCCCTGAGCCTATTGCTGAACCGCGCGGAATTTCACGCAAATCGGCCTCGGCACTTCCAGGGGCGAGCCAATTCTTGTCAGCATCCCCGTCTCCTGATTCACGCGAAACACCGTCACCGAATCCGAATCCTGGTTCGCCGCAATCAGAAAGTTCCCGCTTGGATCAATATTAAAATCCCTCGGCGCTTTGCCGCCGCTCGATTCAAACCCCAGCAGCTTCACCGTTCCGTCCGGATTCCGAGAAAAAATCGCCAGATCGTCCGGACCGCGGTTGGACGCGTAAAGAAATTTCCCGTTCGGCAGAATGTGCACCTCGGCCGACATGTTTTCCCCGTGTAATCTTTCGGCAATGTTGAAATCGTCTGAAGCGTCGTCAATCTCCCCTTCCCCGCGTCCCACGCGAAGACCGTCAGAATTCCTCCCATCTCGTGAATGAGATACGCAAACTTCCCATCTGGCGAAAACGAAAGATGCCGCGGCCCCGAGCCGGGCGTCACCGCAACCGTCGGTGGATCGCCATCCATCAGCGCATGCGACGCCTGGTCGTAGCGGTACACATAAACCTTGTCCACCCCCAGGTCCGGCACAAGCACCCATTTCCCCGTCGGATCAAAGTTCGCCGAATGTGGATACGGATGCGTCTGCCGAACGGGATCGACGCTCGAACCGCTGTGTTTGATAATCGCCGTCAGCGGCATGAGCGAGCCGTCGGAGTTGATCGGTAGAACCGTCATGTCGCCGGAGTTGTAATTCGCCGTCACCGCGCACGTTCGGGCGGCGTCGATGTCCACGTGCGTCGTGTCGTTTCCGTTCGTCTCCTGCTGGTTGATGAATTTCAGCGCACCCGTCGCTGGGTCGATTGCAAACGCCGCGACAATCGATTTCTTATGGTTGTCGATCGTGCCGTTGGTGTACAGAAATTTCCCATCCTTGGAAATCGCCTGCCATCCCGGGTCCAGCATCTTCGCCGCGACCCCGACAGGAGAAAAAGATCCGCTATCGGTATCGAGCCGGAAGAGATATATCCCCTCGCTCTTGCCCGGCGGCCGGTTGTTCGTTCCGATATAGACCCAGAAATTGCTTTGCGCCATGGCTCTCTCCCTTGAGTTGAGTAGCAGGATCGTAGACACGATCACCCACAACAGGCAACGCGCGGATTTCATGCCCCGATTCTACTGACTTTGTCTTGCATGCTAACTAACATTTAACATTCCTATGGGCGAAACCGATTTGTTGATGCTCCAGCGCGCGATCGAAGCGCAGCCGCTCGTTGCCGAATACCGCGTAAATCTGGGCGTCGCGCTGGAAAATGCCGGGCGATTCAAGGAGGCCGCACAGGCTTATCGCCGCGCCATCGAGATCAATCCCGACCTGTCCCAGGCCCACGCTAATCTTGGTAACGCACTTTCTCGCCTTTCGCGCTGGCCCGAAGCCATCGAGGCCTATCGCGCGGCGCTGGCCCTGCTTCCCGACGATCCTGATATCCGCAATTCCCTGGGGGCCGCTCTCTACCACGACGGCCAATTCGAATCCGCACTGGCCGAGCTCGCGATCGCCCTCGAAAAACGCCCGCAATTTGCCGAAGCCTTTAACAACATCGGCAGCGCCTTATATTCCAAGGGCGATGTCGATCTTGCGATCGTCGCCTGGCAGAAAGCCGCGACGATCAATCCCGACCTCATCGAAATCCGCACAAATCTCGCCAACGCCCTTCACCTCCGCGGCCGCCCGCAGGCTGCGCTGGCGACATATGTCCAGATCGCCGCGAAATGGCCCGCCCATGCCCCCACGCAGCTATCCCTCGGCGATGCCCTCTTCGAGCTCGGCCAGATGGACCCCGCGGCCAGCCGCCTACCGCCGCGCCGCCGACCTGCTTCCCGGCAATTCCGCGCCGGTCGTTCGTCTCGCCCATGCGATGCTTGCCAAGCCCGATCTCGACGGAGCGGTTTCGGCATACCGCCGCGCTCTGGAGCTCGATCCCAATTCAATCGAAGCCGTCAACAATCTCGGCGTTGCCTTCAAAGAGCAGGGCCTCATCGACGAAGCCCTCGATCAATGCGAACACGCGATGCAGCTTCGCCCCGATAGTGCCGCGATCCACAGCAACCTGATTTATCTCCTCAGCTTCCACGGCGGCTACGACGGCCCCGAAATCGCCCGCCAGCAGCGCCTCTGGAACCAGCGTCATGCCAAGCCCCTTGAATCCTCCATCCGTCCCCATGCCAACGACCGCGATCCCCATCGCCGCCTCAAAATCGGCTACGTCTCCCCCGATTTCCGCCGACACGTTGTCGGGCAGAATCTCTTTCCGCTTCTCTCCGAGCACGACCACAAGGAATTCGAAATCCACTGCTATAGCAGCGTCCCTCACCCCGACCCCTTCACCGATGTCCTCCGCTCTCACGCCGACGTCTGGCGCGACGTTGCCGCGCTGAACGACGAGCATCTTGCCGAAATGATCCGGTCCGACGGCATCGACATCCTCGTCGATCTCTCCCTGCATATGTCCGGCAATCGCCTCCTCACTTTCGCCCGAAAACCCGCGCCCCTCCAGGTGACGTATCTCGGCTACTGCGCCAGTACCGGCCTGGATGCGATCGACTACCGCCTCTCCGACCCCAACCTCGACCCGCCCGAATCCGATCTCTCGCTTTACAGCGAGCAAACCCTCCGCCTGCCCGAAACCTGGTGGTGCTATCGCAACGCCGGCCCCACCCCCGATCCCTCGCCCCCGCCGTTTGAGAGCGCCGGCCACATCACCTTCGGCTGCCTGAACAATTTCGCAAAAGTCTCCCCCGGCTCGCTCGATTTGTGGGCCGAAATCCTCGCGGCCGTGCCCAATTCGCAATTGATCCTGCATGCCTATGGCCGGCTCGCCATCTCGACGCCGTTCGCCAGCGTTTCGCCGCCGCGGGCGTTATCCCGGATCGGCTCCAATTCCTCGCCAAGCAGTCGTGGGCCGACTATGTGCAGACCTACGGAAGAATCGACATCGCGTTAGACCCGTTCCCCTACGGCGGCGGAATCACCACCTGCGATGCGCTCTGGATGGGCGTGCCCGTCGTTAGCCTCATCGGCCAAACCGCCGTCGGCCGCGGCGGAAAAAGCATCCTCACGAACATCGGCATCCCCGAACTTGCCGCCCGCCGGCCGCGGCAATATGTGCAGGCCGCCGTGACGCTCGCGCAGTCATCCCCAGCGCTTTTCCGAACTCCGCCAAAGCCTGCGCCAGCGAATGCTCACCAGCCCCCTGATGAACGCCCGTCGATTTGCGCAACGTCGAAAACGCCTACCGCCAGATCTGGCGGGAATATTGCCGTTCCGATTCATCGCATTAACCGCCGCGTCGCACTTGCCAGCGGCTTTCAGCCCCGTAACAATCATTTCTCGGCACGTAACATTAATTACTTCAGCGGAGACATCAATCATGGACCCATTCCAACTCGCCGTCGACGGACTCACTGTTAATCTCGAAATGCTCAAGGGCACCGTCGCCGATTTTTCTGATGCGGATATTTATGTCCGCCCATGTCCCGGGGCGAATCACACGGCCTGGCAGCTTGGCCATATCACCGGCAGCGAAAACTGGATGCTCAATGAGATCGATCCCAAGGCTGCCGTCAAACTCCCCGACGGATGGGAGAAGAAATTCAGCAAGGAAAACACCTCGAAGGACGATCCCTCCCTCTTCGGTGGCAAACAGCAAATCCTCGATCAGCTTACCAAAGTGCGCGGCGCCACAATTGCCTGGGTGAAAACCCTCAAGCCCGCCGATCTTGACAAGCCCGCGCCCGAGAAATTGCAGAGGATGTGCCCCACGATCGGTCACGTGCTCGGTCTGCTCCCCAACCACTTTTCGATGCACGTCGGCCAGATGCAGGTCATCCGCAGAAAACTCGGCAAGCCAATCATTTTCTGATCCACATTTTGGGTGATTTGTCCGCTTCCTCCCGGAACGCCCACGGCGCTGCCGTGGGGAATTCGCAGACCGTCCGCTGACGACCCGATTTTGAAATAAACGCTTGACCACGCCGGACCGATAACACTCCTGTGACGGTCTGCGCATTGCCGGAAAATGTTGCCCTCGATTCCCCGCCGCGCTCGCGCGCGAGTCGGCCTCTGGCTCCTCATCGGCTTCTGCCTCTTCTCCGCGCTGATCGGCCGGCTCAGTTTTCTCGTCCGCCCCCTCGACGCCGACGGCGCTATGTTCGTTTACATGGGAAAGCTCGTCGCCGGCGGTGGCCGCATCGGCTACGAACTCATCGACAACAAATTCCCCACCGTCGGCCTCATCATCAGTCCCTGCTGGCGAGCCTTCGGGGCCTGGTGGCCGGGATACGTCTTTCTCCAAACCACCCTCGCATTGATGGGCTGCCTCCTCCTCGCGCGCACGGCCGCTCGAAACATCGGCAAACACGCCTTTCTCCCCACGCTTCTCTTCGCCCTGGTCTACGTCAACTGCAATTTCGCCGTCCGCGGCGGATTCCAGCTCGAAACACTTCAAAGCTTTTTCAGCATTCTCGCCGCCTGCGCCGCGCTCGAAGCTCTCGCCGGCGATGACGCGCGTGATTCCTTCACCGTTGGCCTCGCCGCCGGCGTCGCCGCGATGGTCAAGCCATCCGGCCTCGCCGTACTCGCCGCTTTCACATTTTCCGCTCTCTGGCGTTATCGCCACGATTGGCGCCGGCTCCTCGCGCATCTCTTCACGGCCACCGCCGGTTTCGCGATCCCCGTCACCGCATGTCTCGCCTATTTCCAGACTGCGGATCTATTCCCCGCTCTCCCCGGCATCTACCGCCAGATCTCCGGCTACGCCGCCAATTCGCCCTGGGAATGGTGGGACCTCAGCAAGCCCGTCATCATCGGCATCATCGTCGGCTTCCCGATGCTCGTCCGCGGCTATATTTTCCGCCGCCCGCGCCATCGACTCCCCCAGCGAACGCCCAGCGCGATCCTCCTCTTTGTGATCGCCTGGATGACCATCGAATGCGCCGGCATCGTCGCTCAGCGGCGAATGTATGCCTATCACTTCCTCGTCCTCGCCGCCCCGGCGAGCCTGCTCTTCGGCCTGATTCCTCGCCGCCCCGCCCTGGGTTCTCTTGCAGCCGCGCTGATCCTCCCCGCCGCAATCTCGATCTTCAGCGCCGCCCAAGTGCTCTGGTACGCCCCGCAATCTCTGCAACCCGAGCCTTCCGAGCAATATCTCGCCGCCCACACAAATCCCGGCGACCGCGTCTGGCTCGATGGCATGATGCGCCTCCTCGTCGTCACCGATCTTCAGCCCGGCTCGCGATATCCCATGACCTTCCTCTGGGTAAATGACGACACGGCCCCGCTCCGCTATTGCCACGACATGCTCAGCGATTTCGACCAGACCCACCCGAAATACATCGTGGTCGCCACCAACTTCGCTGAGTACGGCCGCAAGCTTGCCGCGCGAATAAAGGAATTGGGAATCCGCCCGCAGCGCAAGGCCAATTTCATCGCCGCCTGGATGCAGCTTGGCGATTACGTGCAGAAGCATTACCACCTCGAAGCAACACTCCAGTGGGAAACTATCTACCGCAGAAACGATTAAGAGCCTGCGAGTGACCACTCGAAACCTCACCATCCTCGACGCCCTGGAACCGCGCAGCGGAATCGATTTTCCCCTCTTCTTCCGCGGCCTGATGGTTCCCTTCGTCTACACACGCCTGATCCTCGTCTTCGCCGGATATTTCGCGATTCTTTACGTCCCCCAGGCCCGCGCCATCGGCTGGAACCTGCCGACATATTCCAACGCCCTGAACATGTGGTCGCATTTCGACGGCCGCTGGTATCTCACCATCGCCCGCGACGGATATTCCTTTACGCCGGGCCAGATGAGCGGCGTCGCCTTCGCGCCGCTTTATCCCATGCTCATGCGTCTGGGCGGTTGCCTCGCCGGTGGCAGCGATGACGCCTATCTCATCGCCGGCCTGATCATCTCCAACCTCAGCCTCATCATCGCCCTCGCCTACGTCATGGCGCTGCTATCTGATGGAAGGCTACGACCGCGCCACCGCCTCCCGCGCCTGTTGGTATATCCTCATCTTCCCCACCTCCTTCTTCTTATCCGCGGTCTATCCCATGTCCCTCTTCATGGCTCTCGCCGCCGCGGTCTTTTATTACGCGCGAAAGGCGCAGTGGAACATCGTTGGCCCGCTGTTGACTCTCGCCGCGCTGTCGCGCCCCGACGGCGTCCTCCTCGCCGTCGGCGTGGCCGCTGAATATTTCCAGCAAAACAAATTCCGCGTTCGCCCCGCCATCCTCACCCTCCTTTGCGGTCCAGTAGGCCTCCTCGCCTGGATGGCTTTCCAATGGCGGCCAGTTCGGCAGCCCCCTCACTTTCGTCGCCGCCCAAAAAGCCTGGAATTATTGCACCCTCGCCACGGTCCTTCACTCCGGCCGCGCGCCGCTCCAACTTGGACCCACGGCCCTGCTGGCAGTCATGACGATCCTCGCCATTCGCCAGTTGCGGCCCTCTTACTGGCTCTTCACCATTGCAATGTTCAGCGTCATGCTCACCGCCGACCGCTACTGGTCGATCACACGTTTCATCCTTGTGCTGTTTCCAGCCTTCATGATGCTCGCGATAGTCGCCCGTCGCCGGCGGCTTCTGCACATCCTCTACACCCTGATCTCCGGCCCCCTCTCCGCCGTCCTCATGATGCGCTTCGCCCTGAACCTATGGGTCGCCTGACCGTCCGATAAAGGGAATTTCAAAATCGGCAATTGGCAATTGGCAATCGGCAATCCACCCTCCCCAATTACGCCGATACCGGAAATGCCTAAATGCATCTCCCGCGAACCGTTCAAAATGTTCTCGGAACCAACCATCCCCTCCCCACGCGCCTCTGGCGCGGCGGTGGGCTCGTCGCCGTCTTCATCGTCACCCTCCTGATCGGCAACTCCATCGTCTCCCGCGAGCGGGCCGTCACCTGGGACATGCTCGGCCACGATTTCCTTCCCTTCTACTACGGCGGCACCTGCGCCGCACCGGACATTTTGAACGCCTCTTCGATCTCCCCGCAACCAAAGCCTTCGAGTGGAACGTCGGCCACGCCGCCGGGCTCTCCCTGGGCGACAGTTTCGGCCCCTGGTGGAACCCGCCATTTGCCGCCTGGCTCTTCGCGCCCCTTTCCGCGTTTCCCTTCCTCACCGCCCTGCACATCTGGTGGGCCATCTCCGCCTTCTGTCTCGCGATCTCGTTCGCTTTATTGTGCCGGATGATCCGCGGCGGATTCCGCAATCAACTCCTCGTCCCCTTCCTGGTCCTCATGACCATGCCCTGCTTTCAGACCTTCTGCCATGGCCAGAACACCTTCTTCTCGCTCCTGTTGCTGACAACAACCGTCTGCCTCTGGCGCGGCGGCTACCCCCTTCTTTCCGGCGTCGTTTGCGGCCTGCTCTTCTATAAACCCCAGCTCGGCCTGGTCATCGCCGCCGTCCTCTGCATCAGCCAGGGCCGCCGCGCGATCCTGGGCGTCTGCCTCACCGGAACCACGTTGGTGCTGATCAACGTCCTCACCATGCCCGGCTCCCTGCACGAATTCGTCTATCACATGCCCCAGAACCTCCACTGGATCGAGGAGCTGAATCATTACCGCTGGGAACGCCACGTCACCTTCAAAGCCTTCTGGCGCGAGCTGTTCCAGGGCGACGCCATCGGCCCCATGGCCACGATCCCGCAACTCCTCTGGCTCTTCAGCGAATTCGCCCTCACCGTCGCCTTGGCCGCGATGGCCCTGCAAATTTTTCGCACCGGCCAAACCCCCTCCGCGCGCGACCGCCTGATCTCTGCCGCCATCGCCTCGATGCCCCTGCTGATGCCTTTCTACTTCGATTACGATCTGTTGCTCGTCAGCGTCGCCATCGTCGTCTACGTCGCTGACCGCCAGAATTTCTCCATCTCCTTCAACTGGGAAGACCGCTGGCTTCCGCTCGTCTGGTCGGCCCTTTTCCTGGTCCTCATGTTCTGGAAATCCCGCATCAATCCCACCGTCCCGCTGATGACGGTTGCCGCATTTATGCTCATCCGCCGCGCCATGCGCGCACCCAGTGTGGCGTCCCAGCCAATTCAAATCCCCGCCCCCATCCAATCCCTCGCCGCGTAATTCGGCAATTGGCAATCGGCAATCGGCAATACTTTTCCGCTATATTCATTGCCGTGCCTCAACCCTCTCTCCGCCGCGACATCATCTCCGCCTATTTCGTCACCGCGGCGCGCATGGCCGCATGGCTCCTGGTCACCGCTGCCGTTTTCCGCGTGGCGGGAAAGCCGGCCTTCGCCTTTCTGGCGATTATCCAATCCACCGTCGGAATCCTCGAATACGCCGCCATCGGCCTCAGCCCCGCCATCATCCGCCTCACCGCCGAGGCCATGCGTGACGACCGAACCCGCGGCCTGCCGGTCATCGATTACGACTCCACGCCCCCCAATCGCACGCCTGCCGTGCAGACTGTCTACGCCAATGGCTTCACGATGGCCCTCCTGACGGCGCTCGCGGGGGCGATTCTCCTGGTCTGTTTCGGCTTCTACTTTCGCGGCACCCAGACCAATACAACCACCGGAGGCGCGGCCCTGGAACTGGTGATGATGGTGGGCACCGCCACCCTCCTTCGCCTGATGAGCGATGCCGCCGGGGCCGCACTCCAAACCTCCGGAAGGATTTTCGTCGACAACATCCTGCTCACCAGCCATGAGCTCATCTGGAGCGCCGGAACCGGCATCGGTCTTTTTATTTTGCACTTCCCCTGGCAGCGATCCGTCGGATTCGCTCTCATCTCTGCCTCCGGAATCCTGTTGATCTTGCGGGCGATTACGTCTCACATTTTCGGCAGCGGGCTTTTCGAAAAATGGTGGCGGCGATTCGATTTTCACTGGTACGCCGCCTGACCGTTTTCGGCGCAATGGTGGTGGCGGCCCAGATGGCCGATTATCTCTACGCCCCCACCAGCAATCTCCTGATCCTTTATCTGCTCGGTCAATCCTATGTCGCGACCTATACCCCGGCCGTCCAGATCGACGGCGGAGCGCTCCTGCTCGTCAACGCGCTGGCGTCGGTCCTCCTCCCGCGCACCGCCCTGGCTCACGCTGCCGGCGAGCCCCACGTCGTTCGCCGCTACTACATCCGCGGCACCCTTGCCACGTTTCTCCTGCTTCTCTTCGCCGCCCCCATCCTCTGGCTCCTCGCCCCCTATTTCTTCCGCATCTGGCTCGGCGACCCCATGCAGGCCACCTGCGCCCTCCTCCCCTTCGTCCTCATCCACACCACCATCGGCGGCAGTAGCGCCGTCGGCCGATCCATCCTCCTGGCCATCGGAAAAGTCCGCGCCTTCACCATCTCCGTCCTCATCGCCGGCATCGCCAACGTCTTCTTAAGTTTCAGCTTCGTCCGCTACTTCCACCTAGGCCTCCGCGGCATCGTCCTCGGCACCATCTGCGCCGTCGCCGCCCGCTGCGGCATCTGGCTCCCGTGGTACACCCTGAGGGTCCTGAACCGCGAAATCGAGCTCGACGAATCGCCGATTCTAGAAACGGTCGCCGCCGGCGGCATATTTCCTGAAGCGTTAAATCCCCCGCCTTTTTCCCCGCCCCCGGTACTCCGGGGGAGGGTAAGGGAGGGGGTCTCTGCGAATACCCCAGCGTTCGCGAAAAACCTGCGCGATCCACGGTCCGCTGAGTTACAATATGGACACCATCACCCGTCCGCATGAATTGGCGCTTAAATCCAACCCCCAAGCCGCATGCTCCTCAGCCCGAAACTGATCGTTTGCTCCAGCGAGGAATCGTCGATAGGCTTTTTCGCCCAATTGATTTCATCCTATTGCCTCTATATTTGGCATTTGCGGCCTTCATTGGGTTGGAGATAATCCCTCCGGGACCCTTCCATGGCCACCGCTGGATAACGGCCACCGGGTTTTGCATTTTGATGTTCCTTTGGGTGAGAATTGCCCATTTGCCTTTCCCAAATCGCCGCCAACCAATACCTCCCGGAATTCTTCGCGTCATGGGCCTGGTTTTCTGGATCTTGGGAGCGCCTATGCTCCTTGGTAAATACCTGGACATGCGCGGACAAACGCCTGAGGAACTGCTTTCCGGCTCCTTCTTCTGGCGCCGGCATCGCATACTTCACCTACGCTTGGTATGTCGTTTGGCGCCAACGCCAGTTGGAGGAAAGGCAGGCTCGCGGCCTCTGCGTTTCCTGCGCTACGACCTCCGCGAAATATCCTCACCTCAGTGCCCTGAATGCGGCTCGCCGTACGCAATGCTAATCCGTCCTCTTTTCAGAACCCATGAAGCTTCCATCAACCTTCGCGCAACGAAGAACATCTCAATATGAAGAGACGAGAGAAAACGAAATCGCTCATCGAGCAATTTTTGGCGCTATCCGACGCCGAGAAGAAAAAAGAGATTGCGCCATTCGAAAAGCAGGAGCTCACCATCAAAACCCGGCGGTTGACGCCTGCGGAGCGGCGACGTTGGAATCGAATCCAGCGCGGCCTGCGCCGGGTAACACGGGGAAAGGCCTCCTGATCTCAGCACTGCGATAACGGATTGAAAGTGCACTCGTTTCGGACATTCGAATTTCGAATTTGATTCGTCGGAGCCGCGGACGGCTCCGGGCCGTAATCGGCGAGTACGCCCCGGAGGCGTCCGCGCCTCCGAATTTCGAGCTTCGAATTTGCATTTTCCCCCTTTCCCTTCCACGATTAGACAGTGGCAAAACAACGCTCCCAATTCCTCTGCAACCACTGCGGCTCCGTCCACCCCAAGTGGCTCGGCAAATGCCCCGATTGCGGCACCTGGGACAGCCTCGAACCCTTCACCCCGCCCGCTCCCGACGCCCGCGCCGCGCGAACCGGCACGGATATGACCGCTGCCGCCGAGGCCATGCCCATCGATCAGATCGACGAATCCCAGACCCCGCGCCTCGCCACCGGTATCGGCGAATTCGACCGCGTCCTCGGCGGCGGAATCGTCCCCGGCTCCGTCGTCCTCGTCGGCGGCGAGCCCGGCATCGGCAAATCCACGCTCCTTCTCCAGGTCGCCCACGCCATGGCAGCCGCCGATGCCGCCTCAAAGGTCCTCTACGTCACCAGCGAAGAATCCGCCCGCCAGACCGCGCTTCGCGCCGGCCGCCTGGGCGTGAAATCCGGACAAGCTGCTCGTCCTGGCCGAGACCAACGTCGAGCGCATCATCCACCAGATCGCACAAACATCAGCCCGCCGTCGCGGTCATCGATTCGATCCAGATGATCTACAAGCCCGACCTCCCCGCCGCCCCCGGCTCGGTCACCCAGCTCCGCGATTGCTGCATGGACCTGGTCTATCTCGCCAAAGCCACGCGGCACCGCCATCATCCTCGTCGGCCACGTCACCAAGGCCGGCACGCTCGCCGGGCCGAAAATCATCGAGCACATCGTCGACACCGTCGTCTATTTCGAGGGCGACCGCTTCCACGCCCACCGCATCGTCCGCTGCGTCAAAAACCGTTTCGGCTGGACGCACGAAGTCGGCCTCTTCGAAATGACCGGCCGCGGGCTCCAGGAAGTCCTCGATCCCGGCAAACTCTTCATCGAACAATACGGCCCCGGCGGCCAGCCCAGCGGCTCGGTCATCACCGCCGCCATGCAGGGCTCGCGCGTCCTGCTCGTCGAAGTGCAGGCCCTCACCGCCTCCAGCGTCATCGGCGCCGCCAAGCGAAAATCCAGCGGCGTCAGCTCCGACCGCGTCGCCATGATCATCGCCGTCCTCGAAAAACGCGCCGAGCTTCGCCTCGCCGCCGACGACGTCTTCGTCAACATCGCCGGCGGCGTGAAAATCCCCGAGCCCGCCGTCGATCTGGCCATCGCCCTCGCCATCGCCTCCGCCCACATGAACCGCCCCCTCCCCCCCGGCACACTCGCCGTCGGCGAACTCGGCCTCGGCGGCGAAGTCCGCCCCGTCCCCCAACTCGAAACCCGCCTCCGCGAAGCCTCCCGCCTCGGCGTCGCCCACGCCATCGTCCCTCCCATCGGCGACCACATCCCCAAACTCAAAGGCATGGCCCTACACGAAGTCCGGCGGTTGTCGCAGGCGATGGCGGATTTCTAAATAGGGAACAAAATCCAAAGAAATCCCTCCCCCCCGTGTAGCCGCCCCGCTTGCGGGGCGTTATTTTCGATTCGCGCAAATTGCCAGCACTTATTCAGGTATGCTTTCGCGCCATGCTGAGAATCGCGTCAACAATTCTGTCTTTGCTCTTCGTCTCCACAACCCTCGCCGATCCCGCACCCACCACCCAACCCGGCGCCTTTGACATCACATTTACGCAGCGAAGTCCCGACACCGAATACTCCAAACTGATCGAGCGCATCGGCCTTCCCAAAGAAAAACTCGGCGCGGATTACGATTTATCGCAGGAACCCCTCACGGCCTACGTTCCGGCAAACTACGATCCCAAAAAACCCATCGGCCTGATCATGCAAATCTGGCAGGACGGCTCGCCCGAAATTTACCAGGGCTATCGCCCGGCTCTCGATAAGCTCTATTTCATGATGATCGCCACAAAAAAGGATCATCGCTCCGAGCTCAACGGCGTCGGAATATGCCTCGATGCGATTTATAATGTCCGCAAAATCTATAACGTCGATCCCGCCCGAATCTATTTTTTCGGATTAGGACAGACCGAGGAGCCCATCGGCTGGAGCACCGGCGACGTCGTGATGGGCGATCTGTATTGCTGGTGGGTAGGATACAACAAGCCGCTCTGGGCGGGCGATCAGCCGCTTTTCGAGGTTAATCCGCCGCCCCGGCTGATGAACCTGGTGAAGTCCCACATGCAGATTCTTGGATTCGCGGCCCAGGACACCACGCCAGGACACGAAAGCGGGTGGAAATCGATAGCCAACCGAATGGAAAACGATGGATTCGATTACGTAAAAATCGAGCCGGTGGATCACGATATGATATCGAACCCGGATTGGTTCAAGGCCAGAATTCAGCAGTTGGAACTCGTGAAATCGCAGCCGCCGGCGCCGCTGCCGCCGCCGGTGTTCAGCCCGCCACCCCCGACGAACCCGCCCGGCTGCTGCACCTCTCCCAGGCCTACATCGCCAGCGGCCTGACCGACAAGGCGAAAGACAAGCTCAATCAACTGATCCAGCAATATCCGAATGATCCCGCGGCAGCCAAGGCGAAGGAGCTTTTGTCGCAGTTGAACAGTCAATAAGATTGTTAACCGCCAAGAGCGCCAAGAAATGCAAATATAGTATTTCTTGGCGCTCTTGGCGTCTTGGCGGTTAACTGTCTTTCCGAGGTGGGCTGATGGAGCGCAGATATTCAAACGAATAAATCCCCGACCCATGATCGTCCGACCAGTCGATCTGGATCGCATAGTTCCCCACCATCTGCGCACTTTTCACCGTCAGCGGCTGCGCATAATTCCCCGGCAGAATATTCAGCGTCGTCTTCTTTTTCGGCTCCTCCGGCTGCGGCGAAATATCATGCGGATCCCTCCCCTCCCGCACCATCTTGCACACCGCGCAGGGGCACATCGACCGCAAATAAGAAAGCGAATAAACGCTATGTGTTCCGTCCTTCCAGAGAATCTCCAGCTTTTCATCGCGCTTGAGATCGAGTTTGGCGGGAATGGAAGCCATCTTTAAATATGACACATGAGCGAATCAACCAGAAACGTATACCAGAATATGAAGCCCGACACGGCGGCGATGCCTATCCACCAGATATTTCCTTGAACGGACCTCCCACGGACAAACCTCAGTGCTCTGATGATGAAGGCACTGGCCGGAAGGCCGGCGATCAGCGATTCGAGAACACGGTAAAAACAAAACAGTGCATACGAATGCCAGTCACCCATCCACCAGTCATTGTTACTGCCGCCGGCACCGAATATTTCCACCGTGACTATAAGCAATCCCGTGCAAAGCGCTGCGCCGATATCCAATATTGCCGGACCATCGAGCCTCAATTGCCATCGATTAGCAGGGCGGGGAGTGGCATATGAAAGAACGGGTGCTTCGCCTTCGGATTTCAGATCCCCGACGTCGCCTTGCGGAGGGCTATGCCTATTTTTTCGCATGTTCCAGGCTGGCGGCTCTCACGAAATCGCTGATCCCGCGAAAGCCCTGGCTGCTCGCCGCTTCCTCCAATAGCATCCTCTCCTCGGCAGTAAGTCGCACGTTTACTTGTTCGGTCCGTTTTCTTTCCGACACAGGTGGCGGAGGAACTTGGCCATCTTCAAGCATAGCTGCGACCGCCGTCGTCAAAATATCTCGCGTATTCGCGACACATTCATCCGGCGTTTTCCCGTCGTTCATCGCGTAGGGATATTCCAATCCTCGCCCGTAATACTCCCCGTCCTCATAGTGCAAAACGATCTGATACGACTCTGCGATCTTGCGGGCCTTCTTCAGAATCTCCGGATCAAAAGGACGGTTGATCGCCTTCGAGAATTTTACGGATTTCTTTGACATAGAACGGCTTCACTTTGCCATGGTGTACTGGAATGATGATGTTACGAACGCCGGGCTTGCAAAATGTGTGGTGAGATCCTCGAGTTCGCATCAAAATCCAACCATCGCGTTCTAACAGCCTTTTGATTTCTGCATATCGCACTTCGCTTGGCACGGAACCTCCGGTGACTTGGAGCCTCCGTGCTCGCGGGGACCGGCCCGCCTCATATGAATCGAGTCCTTCGATTCCATGTCCTCCCAGGAAATATTCCCGGCTCAATCTGCGTATAGCTTAGGATATACAAGGAATGAGGTCAAGGCGTTCCCAATTTCTTCCTCAACGCCTCCTGCACCATCTTCGGATTCAACCCCTTCCCGCTTTTCATCACCATTCCCACCAGCGCCCCCATCGCCGTCTGTTTCCCCGCTCGATAATCCTGCAGCGGCTTGGGATTCGCCGCGATCACCGCGTCGATGGCCGCGTCGATCGCACTCGAATCGCTCACCTGCATCAGCCCCAGCTCCTGCGCGATCGCTTCGGCCGGCCCATCTTTCTCGCGCAGCCGATCGAAAATCGCCCCGGCAGAACTGACCGAAATTGTGTTCGCGTCGATAAGCTTCGCCACTTCCGCGAACCGTCCCGCCGGCACCCCGATCTGGGCAAGGGCCCCCCCCTTCTCATTCGCCAGCCGCCGTCCGTGCGAGAGAATCAAATTGCTCACCCGTTTCGCATCCCCACCAGCCGCGATAGCCGCCTCATAAAATTCTCCTGTGGCCCGATCCCCCGCCAAAATCGCCGCGTCGGTCGCCGAAAGTCCCAGCGCTTCCACATACCTCTTCCGCCGCGCGACGGGCAATTCCCCCACCTGCGCCTTGATCTCCGCCAGCCACGCATCATCCACTTCCACCGGCACCAGGTCCGGATCCGGAAAATACCGGTAATCGTTCGCCTCTTCCTTTTCCCGTTGCAAAAACGTCGTCCCGCTCGCCTCGTCCCATCCGTAAGTGCTCTTGCGTCCCAGCGAGCCTGTCTCTTCCCACTCCCGAATCTGCCGCTGCACTTCGTACGCCGTCGCCCGCTCCAGCACGCTGAAGCTGTTGAGATTCTTGATCTCCGTGATCGCCGTCTTATGCACCACCCCCTCCGCATCGGTGATATGCACGTTGATGTTCGGTTCAAACCGCATGTGCCCCATCTGCATCTGCCCCTGGCTCACGCCCAGGAATTGCACGATCTTTTGAAGCTCCTGCCCAAACAGCGCCACATCCGCCGGCGTCGTTAAATCCGGCTCCGTCACGATCTCCAGCAGCGGCGTCCCCGCCCGATTCAAATCCACAATGCTGAAATCAATCGCATATCCCCCCGGCGCTTCGTGCAGCAATTTCCCCGCATCCTCTTCCAGATGTGCCCGCCGAATCCGGATCTTCACCGAAGATCCATCCTTGCGAACCAGCTCAAATTCCCCTTCGTAACACAGCGGCAGATCGTACTGGCTGATCTGATAATTCTTCGGCAGATCCGGATAGTAATAACTCTTCCGGTCCCACTTCGTATGCTTCGCGATCCTGCACCCCAGCGCCAGCCCTGCCTTGATGGCATACTCCACCGCCCGCTTGTTCATCACCGGCAAAACGCCCGGCAACCCCAGCACCTGCTCATCCACCTGCGTATTGGGCTCCCCCCCAAACCCGTTGGCCGCCCCCGTAAACATCTTCGAAGCCGTGCAAAGCTGCACGTGAACTTCCAAGCCAACAAGAACCCGATGCGATTTACAAACTCGCGCCACGACAAACTCCGATAATCTCCCCTCTTACCCCCTCTCCCTGTACTCAGGGAGAGGGTTGGGGTGAGGGGCTTCTTGGAATCTAAGCCTATACAAGCAGTATAAGCGTCAAACCCAATCAGCCAAAGTACTCCGCCCACTTAGCCGACAAACCCCAATATGGATTCCTCCCCCATGGACTCTTCCCAGACCGCGGTCCTCGAGCAGCCCCCCGTAGCCCCCGACCGTCGCCGCAGCAAACGGCAATCCTTTGTCGCCAACGCCTGGCTCTCCCCCGAAGCCGGCACCCGCGGCTCCAATCACCACGTCGTCGTCAACGATCTTTCCCTCCACGGCATGGGCTTCAGCTCCGATGAATCCCTCGACCCCCACGCCGTCCACTGGATGGTCCTCGACGCCGGTGGCCTCCGCGCCTCCGCCCGAATCCGCGTCGCCACCTGCCGCCCCAGCCCCACAGGCAACGGCACGTTTGAGTGCGGCGCGGAATTTTTCTGATTCGTAAAAAAAAAGACGTTTTCCCGTGGTCCCTATTTCAGGGGACTTTTCGCTCGATAAAGTGCTAGCAAAATGCTATCATCTTTCGCGCGATAGAAAGAAGGTGAAGCATGCCCGGAATTGTCGTGCGCGGGTTAAGCCCGAAAACCATCCAGCGATTAAAGGACCGCGCCAAGCGCAACGGCCGCTCCCTCCAAGGCGAGGCCAAGCGTCTCCTCGAACAATCCGCCGGCGCTGAGGACGTCGCTGCTTTGCTTGATCGATGGAAAGACCGATTCGCTAACCGGCGATTCTCCCCCAGCGCAGGCCTCATCCGCGAGGATCGCGCCCGATGACCTACCGCGTCGTCGATGCCAGCGTCGTCGCCGCCGCGTTTTTCCAGGAAGCTCACTCCGAACCAGCCCGCGAACTCCTCGCCGACAAAGACCCCCTTTTCGCCCCCGACCTGATCTATCCCGAATTGGCAAACGTCATCTGGAAACGCCTTGGCAGGAACGAAATCGGCGCCGACGAAGCAGCACTCCTGCTTAAGGATTTCATGGCCCTCCCCCTGCGAATCACCCCTTCCTCCGAACTTGTCGAAATCGCCTTGCGCCTCGCGATCGAAACCCGGCGCACCGTCTACGATTGCCTCTATCTCGCCCTCGCGATCAAAAATAAAACCGCGATGGTCACCGGCGATCACAGATTCGCCAATGCTCTGGCGGCAACTCCTTTGGCGTCTCACGTCCTCTGGATTGGCGAATTGCCCTAAAGCCTCGCTGTCAATCCATTCGGCATTTGGCAACAGAGCTGCCCTCCGGGCCGGCGGCCTCCGCGCCTCCGCCCGAATCCGCGTCGCCACCTGCCGCCCCAGCCCCACAAGCAACGGGACTTATGAGTGCGGCGCAGAATTTTTCTAACTCACAACATTGCGGTCGATTTACTTTCGCCGTACACGCAACCGTCGATCCCCGATTACGACGAACGCCTGCGCCCAGATGTCAATCGGTTCATGATCCACAATCTGCCGAATCCTTGCGATTAACCTGCGCCGGCTCGGATCTCTCAGCCGAACCAACACGATTCCGGGATGTGTCCCCGGCTTGAACCGGCGAATATCGGAAAAATCCAAGTCCTGGGTTACAAGGACTCGCCCTTCTTCCACCGCTGCCTTAAAAATCCATGGATCGCCCTGCCCCACCAGCCCTTTGCCGCGCACCGTCTCCACGTCATGACCTCTCTCCTCGAAAAGCTCGGCAAGCTCCTCAGGGAGATTCTCATCCAGTTTCAGCTTCATGAAATGGCCGGAAGTTCCGGGATCGGCATGTCTTCCTGGACACTCGCCGCCGCGAATGCGATAACTTCTTTCACTTGCTCAAGCGTGACCGTTGGAAAGCTCTTAACGATTTGCTCGACAGAATCACCATCCGCCAACGAAGCCAGAATCGTTCTCAGCGTGACCCGCGTCCCGCGCAACACCGGCTCGCCACCGCAAATGGCCGGATCACGAACGATAAGCTGTTCGAGTTTCATCGCCTCGAATTATACTTGTTTCATCCGCCAACCGCACCTGAGAATGCGGCGCGGAATTCTTCTAATCGCTAATCGAACTTCCCCGCACACTCACCTTGTCACCCCCTCACCTTGTCACCCTGTCACCGCTTCACCCCATCCCCCCTCAGCATTCGCCACCCTAAAACCTCCCCTTCCTCGCCGTCAACGTCTTATCCAACGTCTCCTCCAGAACATCGCAAACCCGGTCCACCTGCCGCTCCGTCATCTGCGAGAAAAACGGCAGCGCCAGCGTCCGCGCCGCCACATACTCGCAGAAAGGCATATCCCCCTCCTTCATCCCCAGCAGTTGCTGCATATACGGCTGCAAATGGATCGGCGGAAAATAATTGCTGCACCCAATCCCCGCCGTACGCAAATCGCGAATGACTTGATCGCGGTCCCCCGGCTCAAAAAGATCGCTCAATCTCACCACGAACACAAACCAGCTCATGTGCGTGTCGTCGTGCAGCGTCGGCAGGATCAGGTACCGGTTCGTCATCAGCCGGTTCATATACCGATGCGCCACCCGCCGGCGATTTTCCAGGATCTCCTCCAGCCGCGAAATCTGCGCGATCCCCAGCGCCGCGTTGATTTCGCTGAGGCGGTAGTTGTATCCCAGCCGCGCATGCGCCAGCCAGTTCATCCCCTCCCGCCCCTGGTTACGCAGCGACTGGCACATCGCCGCGAAATTGTCGTCATCCGTCACCACCATTCCCCCTTCCCCGGTGGTGATCTGCTTATTCGGATAAAACCCGAACACCGCCGCCCGCCCGAAGGATCCGATCTGGCGATTGGAAAACTGCCCCCCAAACCCTTCGCATGCGTCTTCGATGAGGATCAACTCATTTTTCTGCGCCACCTGTTCCAGTTCGATCATCCCCCGCGGATTGCCAAACGCCTCCACCGCCACGATCGCCTTGGTTTTCGGCGTGATCGCCGCCGCCGCCTTGTCCGGATCCATGTTCAAGGTTTGCGGGTCGATATCCGCGAACACCGGCCTCGCCCCCACATACAAAATGCAATTCGCCGACGCCACAAACGAGAACGGCGTGGTAATCACTTCATCCCCCGGCCCGATCCCCGCCGCGATCATCATCACGTGCAGCCCCGCCGTGCCGGAAGAAACGCCAATCCCATGCCGCCTTCCCGCGATCTTCGCGCAGGACCTCTCAAACTCCTCGATCTTCAGCCCGATCGAAAGCGTCGGCGTCTGCAACACCTCGACAACAGCTTCAATTTCCGCCGCCGTGATATCTGGCTGCGAGAGAGGAATTGAGGACATGGCCGCCGAATCATAAGCATTGTCTCCTAAAAGTGCGACCCGCGGCGGAAACCCGAAACCCGAAACCAGAATTCCGAATCAAGCCCGAATGACGAATGAAGCGTGCGCTTGACTTGATTATTCGTCATTCTGGTTTCGGATTTCTGGTTTCGCGGGGCCATAAATCTTCGCTTCGCTTGAAAACCCCCACCCCGCGCAATATCGTTCCCTGCCCAATAAGTTTGGAGCACCCCATGTTTCCCTTAGCCGACCGAATGAAGCTCGTTTCCGAATCGATCACCCTGGCCGTCAGCGCCAAGGCCACCGCCATGAAAAAGGCCGGCATCGACGTCGTCGGCTTCGGTGCCGGCGAGCCGGATTTTGACACGCCCGCCTTCATCAAGGACGCCGCCAAGGCCGCTCTCGACAAGGGCCAGACCAAGTACACCCCAACCCCCTGTCTCCCGGAGCTGCGCGAAGCCATCGCCGAAAAATTCAACACCGAGAACGGCCTCCCCTACAAGCCCGATCAGATCACCACCGGCGCCGGCGGCAAGCATTGCCTCTACATGGCGTTCATGGCCGTCCTCAATCCCGGCGATGAAGTGCTCATCCCCTCTCCCTACTGGGTCAGCTACCCCGAGCAGGTCAAGCTGGCCGGCGGCATCCCCAAATATCATCCGCGGCGAAGAATCCGCCGGCTTCAAAATCACCCCAGCCCAGCTCGCAGTCCGCCATCACTCCCAAAACCAGGGTACTGATCATCAACAGCCCCAGCAACCCCGGCGGCCACGCCTACACCCCCGCCGAACTCAAAGCCCTCGCCGAAGTCGCGGCCAGAACATCCGCAATCTCGTCGTCTTCTGCGACGAGATCTACGAGAAGCTCGTCTACGACGGCCTGAAATTCGTCAGCTTCGCCACGCTCCATCCGGAGCTGCTGGAGCGCACGCTGACCTTCAACTGCCACAGCAAAAGCTTCGCCATGACCGGCTGGCGCATCGGCTACATCGGCGGCCCCAAGCCCGTTATCGACGCCATCAACAAGCTGCAGAGCCAGATGACCAGCCACATCACCAGCTTCACCCAAATCCCCGCCGCTTTGGCGCTGACCGACCCGCGCGGCCCCGAAAGCGTCGAGCAGATGCGCCAGCAATTCGAAAAACGCGGCCAGCACATGCGCCAGCGCATCACGGCCCTCCCCAAAATCACCTGCGTCCGACCCCAGGGCGCGTTCTACGTTTTCCCCAACGTCAGCGCCTATTTCGGCAAAATCGCGGCAATCACCGATGCCATCACTTTCTCCGCGGCGCTGCTGGAACAAAGCCACGTCGCCGTCGTCCCCGGCAACGACAGCGGCTTCGACACCCACGTCCGCCTCAGCTTCGCCACCAGCATGGAGCAGATCGACAAGGGGATGGATCGCATCGGGGATTTTCTGAAGAAGCTTGCGTAAGAGCCAAAAAGGATGCCAGCAAGTACTTCGTGCTTCCTCCGCGTCAGTCGTTATCTGTTACTCCCCGGGTGGTGGGACGAATGGGACGAAATGGGACGATTTTAGGGGTTTTCATTAGTGTTTACTAACTCGAAGATTATAGTAGCTATTTATGAACATGCTGAAATGGTGAGGGAGATGGGGGTGAGAGGGGGTGCATAAAGTAAATACGGAGCTGATTTACGCCCCTTCTATGTTCGAGGGTCCCAAGCAAAGGGGCGTGTCCACTTCAGTTATCCCGGATGGCAATCCATCGTCGGCATTCGCAATGCCATTCTCCGCATAGTAAAATAATCTTTATGATCGTGAACCTTGACAAGCGCCGATCCAAAGCCGCGGCACGCAAAGCGCGCGAGCTGGGAACCACCCCCGAGGGCTTCGTCGAGCTACTTATCGACGCGGCCACCATGAGATTCGACGAACAGCTCTCTCTAATGCGCGAGGCTTTTGCCAAAAGCGAAGTAACAGAAGACGAGCTCGACGACACCGTTATTAAAGCTCGCAAGTCGATCTACAAAAAGCGAAGAAATCGCGATTGAGATTGTCCCTGTAATCCACAGAATTCGTTGCGAAGTTGAACATTGTTCCAATGATTGCCATGCCCGATTCCCTCGACAACCTGATCCTCAATCTGCTCGATTGGATCTGCCAGCGACCCCGCACCTACGACGAAACCATCTCCGCGTGGCGCACATCCTGCCCGCGCCTGCCCGTCTGGGAGGAGGCGAATGATCGGGGGTTGCTTGAGATTGCTGAAGCCGGCACTGGAAAAATCGTTCGACTGACATCGGTTGGTTCGGCGTATCTGCGGAAAGCCGCTAGGTGATAGGTAGATTTCTCAGTGTTTTGCTTCTAACGGGAATTGCGTTTGATGAAAATCTGTCGCGACGACTTCCGGCCCAAAGCCGCCAGTTTGAACGCATGCAGAGTGATCTACGGGCGTTCGGCTATCTGCCAGTAATTTCGGACGATGCCGTACACAACTCTTATCCTCGATGTTCAATTTCCTTGCCATATTTGCAAATTTTCCGCTCGCGCCGCAGCCAAAAGGTCTTTGTCAAAGGAAGCAAGTGAAAATTTCAATCGCATCGCCAGTTCAAGGTACAGAGCGTCGTAGAATGTCAGATGGTGTCTCTTGACCAAAGGAGGTAAGGCCACAAGTGCCGCGAGATAATCGAGTGGCTCAACCGTAACAGGCAGAGCTGCGAGCGTTGAAATGCTCTTGGACCAATCTTCTTCACTCAACCGCTTCCGCCGCAATCCCATTGTCAGAGCGTTTGCAACTTCGATTGGCCAAAGCGCCGGAACAACAGCGCCGCTTCGGTAGACTTCCGCTAAAATCTGGTCTGAATCGTTGTTCTTTTCGTCCGCGAAGAACCAACACAAAGCGACAGAGGCGTCAATGACCAGGCTCAATATTTCCTGCCTTCGTTGATCAAATCAGCAATTGTCTCGCCCGGAGCAAGCCTCGAACGAGAGCGAATGTCTCGCACGTTAAGCAGAGCCTGCTCTTGACTGAGAATCTCGGTGGTCTCATTGGCCGGCACCAGCTTTGCCATAGGTTGGCCGCTCTCTGTGATAAGAATCGTTTCACCTCGACTCGCCCGGCGCACAAGTTCAGCCAAATGCGCTTGCGCTTCGTCAGTTGCAATTCGGACCATATCCGCCTCTTATTAATGAATTAATAGTCTGGCACACCCAGTCGTCAGGGTCAAACCAATTCGGAAAATTCCGAATTTACCGCCTCACCCTCATCCCCTCCGCCATCAACCCGGGCCCCAGCCCAATCGCCACCACCCTCCCCGATATCTCCCGCGCCATCCGATCCAAAATAAACAGCACCGTCGCCGAAGACATATTCCCATGCCGCGACAAGACCCCGCGCGAAAACCGTAAATCCTCCTTCCCCAGTTCCAGCCCTTCCCGCGCCGCCTCCAGAATCTTCGGCCCCCCCGGATGAATCGCCCATCCCGAAATATCCGCCCGGCTCAGCTCCTGCCGCGCCAACCACGAATCGCACCAGCCGCCCATATTTTTGCGAATAATCTCCGGCACCCCCGGCGAAAGCGTCATCTCAAACCCATGATCCCCCAAATTCCAAGTCATCGCATCGGCCGACTCCGGAATCAGATAACTCGAAAAATCTTCAATCTCCCAACACCCACCATCGCCCCCGTCGCCGCCCCCACCATGCCCGCCGGCCGCGACCACTGCCGATGCCGACCCATCCGCGAAGAGCGCATTGGCCACCAGCTTCCCCGGATCAGCCCCATACGCCCATTGCAGGCTGCAAAGCTCCACGCAGCAAACCAGCACCCGCGCCTCCGCATACGCGGCCGCGATATCGCGCGCCGCCGAAAGCGCGTTGAACGCCGCATGGCACCCCATAAACCCCACGTGTACCCGCCGCACCCCGCGATCCAATCCCAGCCCCTCGATCAGCGCCCGATCCAGCCCCGGCGCATAAAACCCCGTGCACGACGCCGTGATCAAATGGGTGATTTCCCCCGCCCGGATTTTCGAATTCTCCAGCGCCGCCCCCGCCGACTGGCACGCCAGTTTCGGAGCCTCCCGCGCATAAACCGCCATTCGCGCCGCCGTCCCCGGCCCGCGATCCTCCGGCCCCTTCGACGGCGGATAAAACTCCCGCGCGCTTTCATAATGATCCTCCCCCTCCCGCAGCAGCACGCTCCCGCGCGATTCAATTCCGCTTTGCCGGTAAATCCGCTTCAGCCACGCATGCTGATCCTCCGCCAGCCCGCTCAGCGTCATCGCAAATCGCAGCGCGTCTTCCTGCGGCGCCGCCGGCGGCGTCGCCGTCCCGATCCCCACGATCTTCACGCACGCCTTCTGCCGCACTTTTCGCGAAACGTCCATCGCCAGTTGTGTCATCACAAATCTCCTAACTTGAAACCGTCTCGCAAACTCCCTATTTCCCCCTCACCCGGTACTCCGAGAGAGGCCAGGGGGGATACTATCACCTAGTCACCTAGTCACCTTGTCACCTAGTCACCTTGTCACCTTGTCACCCAGTCACCCGTCTCCACTCCCGCCCTCTCGCGCAGCGCCGGCTGCGAAATCCGCATCGCCAGCCACCGTCCCACCGCCGGCATCGCATTCACCGCCCCAATCACCAGCGGCCCCAGCTCCGGATATCGCATCATCGGCCGCATCCCCCGGCACCAGACCTGCTTTCGCGCAATCAACTCATCGTGCCGACGCTTCCATCGCTTCGCCAAATCCCCCGGCCACTCTGCCCCCGGCTCCGCCAGCAGACCCGCCGCCTCCCGCGCCCCCATCGCCGCCCAGGCCATTCCCTCTCCCGTGAACGGCTCCACATATCCGCACGCATCTCCCGCAACCAGCACCCGATGCCCGCCCAGTCGTCTTCGCCTTCGCGTCAACGCGCCTGTACCACGAAGCCGCGGGAATTGCCAATGCCCATTGATCTCGCGCCGCTCCTCGCTCAAAATCCGCCGAATAATTTCCCCCGGCCCTCCCTCGCGCCGGCACGCCGCGGGATCCAGCGCCGCCGCCAGATGCACGCACTTGTCATTAAATCTAACCAAACCCACATATCCGGCTTTCCCAACGTGCATGTGTATCTCCCCGGCATCGATCGCCCAGTCCGCCCCATGACAGGTCCCCGCGACTCCGATCCGCGAATTCCGCGCTATCTCCCATTTCGCCCACCCGATCCTCCCCAGAGACGTCCCTCCAATCCCATCGCACGCAAGCACCACCCGCGCCCGAATGATGCTCGACGCCTTTCCCGTTTGAAGATTGATCTCCCGAAATTCATCCTCTCGCGACGCCGGCAAGACCCCCGCCGTCGCCCCCGAAACAAATTCGCATCCACGCCTCACCGCCTCCGAAACAATCGCCGCGTCCAGGTCCGATCGCAGCACCCCAATCTCCCCCGGAATCGGCATCGAAAGCGTGCTTCCCCCCGCATGCCAGAAGACCTTCTGAATCCCCCGCGTGCGATCCTCCGGCAGCGGAATCCCCACATCCCTCAGCACGCCAGCCGCATTCGCGGTCAGGCACCCCCCACAAACTTTCTCCCGCGGCCAGCTCGATTTCTCCACCAGCAAAACCCGCCACCCCCGCCGCGCCAACATCGCCGCCGCCACGCCCCCGGCAACGCCCGCCCCGATCACCACCGCATCCCATGTCGCCGACTCGAGGTTCACGATGTTTGCGCTCCCACTTCCCATATCAGGAGCATACGCCACGGGAACGAACTGCGGATGTCGCATTTCTCCAATTTCGCCTCGACGGCAAACTGCCGCATCTCCCGCATCGTCCAAGCCGCTCGTACGCTCACCGGGCCGTCATGGTGAACAATGCTGCTTCGGCTCAGCACCCGTCCCCCCACCCAGGCGATCAAATACCCGAGCCGGCTTCTCCGCAAATCGCTGATCACAATCCGCCGCCGCGCAATCTGCCTTGCCTTGCTCAAAAACTCCACCACATCCGCCCCGGACGGAAGATGATGCAAAAACAAGCTGCACGTCACCACATCTGCCTCAAGCGCCGGCCACCCCGCCGCCAAATCCGCCCGCACGCACCGATGCTCGATCCCTGCACCGCGCACCGTTTCCGACGCGGTCGCCAGCGCCGTCGCACTCCGATCCACCAGGATCAACTCAACGTCAACGCCGGCCGATTTCGCAATCCGCGCCACCTCCACCGGCACATCCCCGCCCCCGCACGCAACATCCAGCATCGAAATCCGCTTCACGCCGTCTCGGTTCGCTCCCTCCACAATCGGCTCCGCAATCTGCACCGCCGCCTTGGACGCAACATTTATCCGACGAAGCCCCTCCAGCGCATTCAAATGCGCCGACTCCTCCACATCCGCCCGGTCCATAATCTCCGGCGTCATCTCGCGTTGATTGCTCAATAAAAACATCGTTGCCCATCCAGACTTAACCCCTAAACCTGCACCGCCATTCCCGCTTCTGAGCTTTTTCTCGCCGCATCCAGCACCGCCATCGTCGGCAGCACCGATTCCGCCGCAATCGCCGGCTCCCCATCCCCCCCAATCGCCCGCGCAAATCGCGTCCAATGGTCGGCGCTCGACAATTCCCCCTCAACCACCGGCAACCGCCCCGTCGACCCCGCACCCTCCGCCGCCGGTGTAAAATCCAGCTCCGCCCATTTCCGATGATCATACGTCAGCCCGCAATGCGTCTGCGCCGACCCGCGTGTCCCATCAATATGCCATCGCGGCAGCGCCGCCGTCGTCGTCGTGTTCACTTCTACTAACCCCACCGCCCCATTATCAAAATCAATGCACACCCGCGCAAATCGTCGCAATCCTTCGACCACACATTCCCCCGAAGCTGCCCAAAAACCCGCACCGCCCGCGCCGGCAGCATCACGTGCAGCAACTGGTCGACGAAATGGCTCCCCCAGTCAAACAACGCACCTCCTCCAAAGCTCGCTTCATTCCGCCAGTTTGGATGATATTCCACCGCCGCCGGCCCCACGCAGCTCGCCCACTGCCCCAGCCGGCTCTCGATGTTGATGATCCGTCCGAAAATTCCCGATTCGATCGCCGACTTGATCGTCAGCGAATCCGCCCTCCAGCGCCGGTTGTGAAAGACCGACAGCACGCGCCGATTTTCCTCCGCCAGCTTCACCAGCCGCTGCGCTTCGTGCAGGGTGCCCGCCATCGGCTTCTCAATCATCACATGCTTCCCCGCCTTCAGCGCCGCCGAGGCCTGCTCAAAATGCATCGCCGTCGGCGTGGAAATCAGCACCGCTTCAATTGCGCCGTCCCCCAGAAGCTCTTCAATCGTTGAATGAACCCGAAGCCCCCGCTCCTTCGCCAACTCCCTCCGCGCCCCCGTGCTGTCCGCCACCGCCGCCGCGGCAATTCCATCGCACTGCGCAAGCCACTTCGCGTGCTCCAACCCGATCCGCCCAAACCCGACAATCCCAACCTGGATCGCGCTCATGGATTCTCAGTTGACGGACGGATCATCCGGAATCTGCGACGGGTCCATCCACGGGCTCGGCCACCGCTGACGCACCAAAACCGCCCACAAATTCGCCGGGTCTTCAAACACATGCCCCGGCACCGCATCGGCGATCACCCACGAATTCAGCTCCATCTCCGCCTCAAGCTGCCCCGACGTCCATCCCGAATATCCCACGAAATACCGCGCCGATGAAATATTCTGCTTCAGCAGCGACTCGATCTTCGATTTCTCCGTCGTAAAGAAAACCCCGGGAAAAACATCCGCATCCTTCGACATCTCATTCCCATGCAGCACCATCAGCGGCCCCTCGCAAGGCCCCCCCTGGTGCAGCATCCCCTCCACCTCGCAAGCCTCCCCCAGGCTCTGCTCGCACGCCTGCCGAACCGAAACCTGCAACGGACGATTCAATATCAGCCCCAGCGCCCCCTGCTCATTGTGCTGCACCATCAGCACCACGGTCTGCGCAAAATTCGGATCCGCCAATCGCGGCGAAGCCAGCAGAAGTTTGCCTTGCGTTGATTCCATGCCAACAACGCATTTTACGCGGGAGTGACCTTGATAGTAACCATCTCACCTCTTACCCCCTCGCCCTGTACTCAGGGAGAGGGTTGGGGTGAGGGTCTTTTGCATTTGTTTGAGCCACACACGATCGCCTTGGTGCCGCGCCACATCAAACAATGTCCGTAAGCGGCAGCTTCAGCACCTTCGCAATCACCTTAAGCACCGGAATCGAGCCTTCCTTCCGTCCCGCCTCAAGTTCTGCCAGGTAAGGACGCGCCATCTTAATCGATCTCGCAAGTTGCTCCTGCGTCAACCCCCGGTAATCCCGGAACACGCGAATCGGGTTCTCCCCCGAAACCAGTCGTTTGGCCACTTCCGATGGAAACGCCTCTTCCCTTCGCCTCTTCGCCGCATCGTATGCCCGAATGTCACGGAGCGTCTCCGCATCCTGCACCAGTTGCTCGAATTCATCCAAGGGTACCACCGCGAATTGCCGGCCCTTTTTCTCGATCACTTGTGTCTTCATCGATACCTTAAATTATCCGCAAGCCTCGATTATTTCCGTCCCTCTTCAATTCGGCAATTGGCAATTGGTAATCGGCAATCATTTCCCCTCCTCATTCGGCATTTGCCCTTCCGCCTGCGGCGAGCTGGGTCGAGCCGCCTTCGGCCTTCTCCTCGGCGGCCTCCTCCCCTCCCTCACCTCCTCCTCCAACTGCGCCTTCCTCCTCAAAATATGATGGTAATGCTGCGCAAACCAATGCGCCTCATCCCTTATATATTGAAGTAGTTTCAACGCCGCATTATTCCTGGCCAATCTCACCGGCTCCGACCTCGCCTGCAGATAAACCAGCTCCTCCTTCTTCGCCAGCGAAATCACCATCGGCGGTTTCACATCCATCGTCTTGAAAACGTCCATCGCCGCATGAAGCTGCCCCAAGCCCCCGTCGATCAAAATCACATCCGGATAAAGCTCATGATTCGACCCCGCCTCCCGATACCGCCGGCTCACCACCTCCTGAATGCTCAAATAATCATTATTCCCCTGCCCATGCTTGATCTTGTACCGCCGATACGATTCCTTAAAGGGCGTCCCGTCGATGAAGCAAACCTTGCTCCCCACCGTCTCCCCACCCTGAAGGTGCGCAATATCAATCCCCTCCACAATCCGCGGCGGCTCCGCCAGCCCCAGCACTTCCTGCAATTTCTCCATCCCCTCCTTCGGATCCGTAACAAACGCCTCCGGCTGCCAATATTCCTGCTCCCCCTTCGCCGCCCGGTCTCCCAGCGATGTCAGCGCCTTGATCTCATCCCGCAATCTCGCTGCCAGCTCAAAATTCTGCCCCGCGCTCGCCTGGAGCATCTCCTTCTCCATCGTCCGCAGCACGCTCTTCTTCTCCCCCTCCAGAAATCGCAGCAGACGAGTGATATCCGCCCGATACGTCTCCTTCGTTATCTTCGCCGCGCACGGCAGCCGTGCACTGCTTGATCGGATAGAGCAAGCACGGCCTGAAAAATCGCCGATTCTCATCGCTCTCCAGAATCTCCAGATGACACGTCCGAAACTTAAACGCCTTCTGCAGCACCGTCACCGCTTCCTTCAGCGAATGCACGCTCGTGAACGGGCCAAAAAGCTTCACCCCCTCGGTCCGCGGCTGTCGCGTCACATAAACCCCCGGAAACTCCTCCCCGGTGGTCACCATCAAATAGGGAAACGTCTTATCATCCAGTAACCGTGCATTAAATTTCGGCTGGATATCCTTGATCAGCCGATTCTCCGCCAGCAGCGCTTCCACTTCCGTATCCGTCTCCATCACATCAAAATCGACGACACATTCCAGCAGCCCCGACTTCTTGAATTCGAGCTTAGTTGCCGCCTGAAAATAGCTCGAAACCCGATCCCTTAGCGACGCCGATTTCCCGATATAAATCACCCGCCCCTTCTCATCCTTCATGAGATAAACCCCTGGCGATTTGGGCAATCCCTTCGCCTTCTCCGCCAGTTTCTCAATTCGCTCATCCACGCCCGAATTGTATGCAAACCGCCGTCAATTAGAATTCACCCCCAATGGCATTAACCATCATCCCCAGCATCGACCTCCGCTCCGGCCGCGTCGTCCGCCTGAAGCAGGGCGACTACGCCCAGCAACTCAACTACGACGTCGACCCCCTCCAAACCGCCCAATCCTTCGCCAAAGCCGGCGCCAAATGGATGCATGTCGTCGACCTCGACGGCGCCAAGGAAGGCCGCCCCGTCCAGACCGATCTCATCTCCCACCTCGCCAAAACCTCAGGCTTATCCGTCGAATCCGGCGGCGGAATCCGCACCACCCAGGCACATCGACACCCTCCTACAAACCGGCGTCCAGCGCATCGTCGTCGGCACCCGCGCCATGGAAGACTGGCCTTGGTTCCAGACTCTCGTCCACAACCCCGCCTACGCAAACAAAATCATCCTCGCCCTCGACGCCAAGGACGGCATCATCGCCGTCCGCGGCTGGACCCAAACCTCCTCCCGCACCGCGATCCAGGTCGCCAACGAAGTCTCCGACTGGCCCCTCGCCGCCATCCTCTACACCGACATCTCCAAAGACGGCATGCTCCAAGGCCCCAACTTCACCCAGACCAAAGCCATCGCCGAAGCCGGCAAAGTGCCGGTCATCGCCAGCGGCGGTGTCGGCTCCATCGACCACATTCGCCGCCTCAAAACCCTACCCATCTGGGCCGCCATCGTCGGCCGCAGTCTCTACGAAGGAAAGGTCGACCTCGCCGAGGCGATTCGCGCCACTCAAGCGGATTGAGGGTTATTGAGTCAGTTTGATCTCGGAACGCCCACGGCGCCGCCGTGGGAGAATTTCAAAGGTCGCTGAGGTGCTCCAAATGAACCCACTACCGATTCAGAGGTTTCTTTCACGAATATTCACCATTCGCGCCGACTGCATTCGTAGCTACTGGCCTGACGAGGTGGTACAATTCCACTAGTGGTATTGACGTCGGTCCATGCGTCGCCTTGCCGGCGCACAGGGCCTTATCTGTTCCGCATATTGGACGACTAGATTCATCAGCCGTTTTTCTTAGGGAAGATCCGGCCCAGGGAAGGACAACATCATGGAACTTCCACGTCGCGCTCGTGGGGACGAGCTGCTCAGGCCCGGCGAGTTGCTCAACCTTCGACAGAGGCTGCGCAAACTCGCATTGAAACACGATCTCGTCACCGTCATCGCTTGCGCTTTCGACCATCGCACCCGCATGCTTCCCTTCATTTATGCCGACACGCGAATGGTCCCAGCCGGCGTGCGGGCGATCGGATCTGCCCTGGTCGACTCGGGCTTTCCAAAAACCCGCATCGTCCTTCAGCAGTGGAACCGCAATTTCCGCCCCTCGCGCATGCAGCTTGATGGGCGGGTGCCCGACTTGTTCCTCGTCTCGACCATGGGCATGCATTCGGATCGCGCCCTGGATCTCATCCGCGATGCCAGGCGCATCGACCCAGCCTACCGCCCCCTGATCATTGGCGGTGGCTCACACGCCGTCTATGAGCCCGATCTCCTCTACGGCGGCGGACTCTCCGAACGCACAACCGAATCAAGCGATCCCGTAGGCCCCGACGTCGCCGTCACCGGCGAAGAATTCGTGCTCCTCAGCCTGCTCGAAGCAATCTTGTCCCTGCGCCACCCGGCGAACCCATGCGCTCGGCCTTCGCCCGCGCCCGCGATTCCCATGCCTTCGACGATATCCCCGGCCTCATCTATCCGCGCGGCGGCCCCGATGGCACCGTCCACGAATTGATCGACACCGGCATGCAGTGCCTCCTCGGCGATCTCGACGAATTGCCCCATCCCGTCCTCGGCTACCGCCTCCTCGAGCCGCCCAGCCGCTCCGCCACCCTGAGCCCACGTCCACTCCCCGCCAATCGCGTCCGCTCAAACAGTCCCATCAGCTCTCTGGTCATGACCTTCGGCTGTAAGTTTGCCTGCCCCTATTGCCCGATTCCAGCTTACAACCAGCGCCAACACCGCCTGAAATCTCCGCAACGTATCGCCGACGAGATGTGGCAACTCAACAAAGAATTTGGCCTCCGCTATTTCTTCGGCACCGATGACAACTTCTTCAACAACAAACCCCGCACCCTCGATATTATCCAAACTCTCGCCCGCTCCGAGTTCGACGGCATACCCCTCCGGCAACGGGCCCGCTGGTACACCGAAGTCACCGTCCACGACACCCTGCAAATGAAGGACCATCTACCCATGGTTCGCGAAGCCGGTTGCCGCGCCCTCTGGCTCGGCGTGGAAGACATGACTGCCACGCTCGTCAACAAAGGCCAGAGCGTCAACAAAACCACCGAGGCATTCCGCCTCATGCGCGACGCCGGCATTTGCCCCATGCCGATGATGATGCATCACGACTCCCAGCCCCTCTACTCACCCGGCACGAACTACGGCCTGCTTAATCAGGTCAATTTGCTCCGCAAGTCCGGCGCAGTCTCTCTCCAGGTATTGATGTTAACCCCCTCGCCCGGCACCAAGCTCTACGAAGGAACATTCGAGAAGGGGATGGTCCTCGACAGCGCCGGCGGAAGAAAAATACGCCCCTATATGTATGACGGAAACTACGTCGTCGCCTCCAGCCTCCCCCGCCCCTGGCGAAAGCAGGTCAATATGCTCCTCGCCTACGCCTTCATGTACAACCCCCTCTGGTTCGCCCTCGCCCTGTTTCGCCGAAAGTCAAAGTTGGGCATGAAACCCGCCGGCATGCAGATCGTCGGCATGATTGGCCTCACCCAAAACTTCCGCCGCACCACTGGCTGGGTCTTCCGGATGATGTTCGGACGGATTACGCGCCGCATGCAGCCCCCACGCGGCGACATTGCCATTCATAGTTTGTCGCACGAGCCGCCGGCGCATGGGCCGGTTACCATCACCGTAAAAGTTGCCTCCAGAACCTCGGTGCCCCTTCCAGTTGCCGGTTAGCGCACGCTATGCATTTTCCGAACCGATGAAGGGTGATGACTAATTCCCGTGACAGCGTCGATTTAATCCGGCTCCTCTTACGAATCATCGCCGCACTCTTTTTCGTCGGCGCGGGGATCAACCATTTTTTGAAACCGCAGTTTTATCGCCAGATCATTCCACCCTCATTCCCTGCTCGCTCGCTTCTGGTCGTGGTAAGCGGCGTCTGCGAAATCGCCGGCGGCGCCGGGCTTTTAATTCCGCCTCTTCGCCGGCCGGCCGCATGGGGACTCATCGCTCTTCTGTGTGCCGTCTTCCCGGCGAATGTCTATATGGCCACTTCTCCCCAGTTAACACCCGGACGAGATTATCCTCATTGGCTCCTTTGGGCGCGCTTGCCCCTCCAGTTGGTCATCATCGCATGGGTTTGGTTCGTGGGAATCGGACGTCGAAATGCCTGACCCATTGCCCAGATTGATCGACGATCACCAGGTGCTTAAAGCATCCCGATTATTATGGCTTCCGATTCTTCCGCTGTTGATCGCGACGTCCGGATGCACCAGGTTCGCCGCACTCAACGCCGTCGTGCCGTCCTGGGGATACACGCGAATCACCAACATTGCCTATGGCCCACTGCCCCGGCAAAACCTCGACGTTTACCACCCGTGCCCCAAGCCATCGGCGGCGGACATCGTCATCTTTTTTTACGGCGGTGATCTCCAGAACGGAACCAAAGAGGATTACCGCTTCGTCGCCCAGGCACTCACGAGCCGCGGATTTATCGTCGTGATCCCCGATTATCGCCTTTTTCCCAACGTCACCTTTCCCGCATTTGTTGACGATGGCGCTCTGGCAGTCCGCTGGGTTCACGACCACGCCCGTGAAATCGGCGGCGATCCCGAGCACGTCTACCTCATGGGCCACTCCGCCGGCGCATACATCGCCGTCATGCTCTCTCTCGACGGCCAATATCTGCAGCGCGTAGGCCTCGACCGATCGACGATCCGCGCCACGGCCAGCCTCTCCGGCCCCTTCAACTTCGTCCCCCCGCCCGAAGATCGCGGCGTCTTCGGCATGTCCCGCACCGACATCAATCCCCGCCCCCAGATCGAGCCGATCAATTTCGTCGACGGCCACGCCCCCCCGATCCTCCTCCTCCAGGGCTTAAAAGACCCCGAAGTCAATCCCGCCAACGCCACCGAATTGGCCGCCCTCATCCGCAAAAAAGGCGGCCAGGTCGATTACATCGCCTACCCCAACCGCGCCCACGTCGGCGTAGTCCTCGCCCTCGCCTACCCCTTCCACTGGCTCGCCCCCGTCCTGCACGACACCGTAAAATTCTTCCACGATCACCAATGAAATCGCTACGCGATAACTCCCCCAACCCGCCCTTTGCAGATTCTTTCGAGCGCCAACGGAAAATGGGTAGGTCCGCTCCTCCATTCTCCTCCCCGTGTAGCCGCCCCACTTGTGGGGCGCGTCTTCGATTGCCAAGTTTAGCGGCCCCGCTTGCGGGCGCGTCCCGTCCCCCACAAACGCAAACCCCCTTAGTTCGCCCACGTCACTCCTGGTTCAAATATCCCCCTCCCGCCAGCTCGCCATCCTCTACTGTCCCGACCGATCCGCCAGCACCGTCCCCGCCAACTGCTGCGGCGCAGGCCTCAAAAAATCCCGCAGCGCCGAAGCCGCCGTATACCCGCTATATCCCCCCGCAGGCATCGGATCCGTCGCCCCGACCAGCGACACCAGCACGCTGAACCCCAGCAAAATCGCCGCCACCGACCACACCCCGCGCGAATGCGGCCTTCTCAGCCAGGCCCCCGCCCAAAACAGCAGCAGCGGCAGAAACAGCAGCAGCCACCGGTTCGCGAAATCCGCCGACGGCGATCCATACCGCGTCGCGCAAAACACCACGATCGCCACCACAATCCCAATCGCGCTATCCGCCGCCAGCACCTTCGTCGTCCCCGGCCAATGCCGGTGCATCACCGCAAACATCCCCGCGATCCCCAAAATCACCACCGGAAAATGAACCAGAACCCCATGCTCTCCAAACAGCGTCCCAAGCATCGATCCCAGCCCAGTCTCCGCCTTCGTCCAGATCGTCGGCGCCGCCGGCGTCGAATCCAGATCATCATCGTTATCGCTCGCCGCCGGCGGATCCGATGCCTGCGGCAGCGCATCAATCGCCGGCTCGTTGATCACGATCCGCCGATGCATCTGAAGCTCCGGATGCAAAAACCCCGGCAGAAGATTCCCCGTCAGCGGAACCACCAATGTCGCATGGAGCAAAATCGGCGGCGTCGCGCCAATCACATACAAAATAACTCCCCCAATCCGCAGCGGCGTCGCCAGCCGCATCACCGGCACCGCGACCAGCAGCAGCACCAGGAAAATCGCCGCCGAGACATCGATCGTCGCCGCCAGCGCCGCACAAAATCCCGCCAGCACCAGCCATTGCCCTTCGCGCGACGGGTTGGGGCTGGCCGACAGCACAACCAGGCATCCCGCCGCAGCCAAAACCAGCACCGCCGCCGGCACATGCGGGTTCAGCACCACCGCATAGCTGATCAACCCGGTCCCAAACACCACCGCCGCCGCCAGCAGCAGTTCGCCACGGCCGCTTCAGCTCGAAAATCCTCCCCATCCGGTAAACCATCCCCGCCGCCCCGGCCACCGGAAGCGTCACGCCCAGCAGCGTCAGCATGATAGGCGCGAGAACCGAATTCTCCCGCAGCGGATACCCCAGCCATTCCAACACCAGCGCCGGCCCGCTCATGAGAAACGCCAGCATCGGCGGCTGATCGCTATAACAGCCGATGGTCAATCTCCATCACATGCGACGGCAGAATAAACCGCGAGCTGTCGATCGCCAGCCGATCCGCCAGCGGCCCTGAATCCGACCGGTGCTCCACCAGCGCCGCGATCGTCGCCAGCCGCGCCTGCTCATCGTCCGACGCCATGTCCCGGCTGCCGAAGCGGACGCAGCAGCGGCAGGCAGACCACCAGCACCAGGATTGGCGTTGCCAATGCCCACGGCCTTACATAAGGCTTCCTTACAACTCGGACAGATTGCATTGCTTGCCGAATCCATACGCTTCTAAAGCGCGGCTCCACAAGGTGAATTGAAACTACTCGAATCAATACACCTTCAAAAACTGCACAAAATTCCGCACAAGCCGCTCGCCCTGACGAGCGTACCGCGGGTAATGCTTGGCGGTCTCCGCGCGGATGGTCTTTTCGCCGTCGGGGCCCAGGACCTTGGTAATGTCCTGCCGACCCGGCGGCAATCACGGCGTCGATGTCTGCCTCCGTGAACTCAAAATGGTATTGAAACCCAAACAGTCGGTTTTTAAATCGAAACGCCTGGTTCTTACACAGCCGGCTCGAACTCAGCAGCGAGTTCCCCGCCGGCGGTGGTGGGGCCGGCGGCGGTGGATGGTTCGCCGGCGCCGGCAGCTTTGGCAAATCAAACGTGTCGAAATGCCACTGAAACATCATTGAGTTATCGGTCAGCCCCATCACGATCGGCTCGGTCCCCCCCGGAAACGGAAACGTCACCGGCCCCCACCCCAGTTCCGGCGCCAGCACCGGCCTGATCCTGCGGCGTTGCACCCGGTTTGTGGTTCGGATAAACCTTCGCCCCCGCCGCATACGCCAGCAACTGCGCCCCCAGGCAATCCCCAGCACCGGCCGGTCGGCCGCGATAAATCGTTTCAAAACTTCAATTTCCGTCGAAAGGAACGGATACTTTCCCGACCCGATATCCGGGATCGACATCGGTCCCCCCAGCAGGACCAGCACGCGGACCTCGTCGAGATCCGTCGGCACCTCGTCCCCCTGATAGAGCCGCCGGAGCTGAACCGGAATTCCATAATCCCGGAATATTGGAACGATCCGCCCCGGCCCTTCATGGGCGACGTGCTGGAGGATCACTGCGCTGCTCATAAGGGGAACAATGATCCGCTGCTGCCGCACGGCCTTGTCAAGTTCGTCGCGTATTCGCAGTGCCAGGTGCTTTTCTGGCATCCTGGGGACTCTGGGTGGCTCTGCGCCTCATGCCGAAACACCACCCGATACCATTTCCGCCCATCCGACTTATGGTTCGGATAGATCTCTCTCAGCGTCGCCATAAGCTCTTTAAGTGATTTAAATCCATCAGCTTGCGCATCGGCTGCCGTCAGTTCTTCCAGCGTCGATCTCGTCACAGGAAAGGATTTTAAGCCACCCACCCCCAGCACCCTGACTTTTGCGCCCCGCACGCACCCTGCAAGACTTCCAACGCCGTAGCGTAGTGGTCTTCTCCCCCCGGCGGATGGCTTCGACGAACCGCCGTTTGAAAAGAATCTGGTGCCACGCATCGAGCCCCTGAATCGCCCACCCCGATAATCTTCAACTGCCGAAGATGATAATGATCGCCAGAACGGCCAGCACCAAGCAACAGCCACAATACCTTCTTCCTGGCCAACTGCTCATGCGCTCGGTCTTCACCGGGCTGGTCATCCGCTCTTTCCGCGCCGCCTCCTTCCGATCCTCCCGGCAAACGCCGCAGATTTTCTTCCCGTCAAATTCGCTCAGCGCCGCCTCCGCCACGATCCGCCCGCAATCTTCGCACTTCTCCCCCTTCGGCTTGTTCGCTTCCTTGATCCAGCTTGTGGCAGGCATAACACCAATACCCCCGGCTGTCGCGCAAGCCTCCGATGCCCGGTCAGATCCTTCCCGCACTGGCAACAAACCTTCGCCTTGGGACCCGCATTCTTTTCAACAACCGTATCCCCGCTGGAGGCCCTCGCCCGTATTCCGATTTGTTGGACCAGCAGGTACACGCCCGCCCCGCATCGCTGGAATCCCCACCGATAACACCTCCACAATCTGGGCAGATTAGTTCCGTAGACATGACTTCTGAATGCGCTGCTTTCTGCTCATCGATCATTCTACACCATGTCCGGCTGGATTTTATCAGATCCCAACTCACCAACCCCGCGCTATCGATTAGCACAACGTCATTTTATACAACAACTTAACTCCAATTCATCAAGAACTTTGCAACTCAACAATCCTTCCACTCTCTTTTCACTCCCAACTTCTTTCAGGCAAACCGATTGGACCGTCGATGATGAATCAGCCAGACCAAATGTGTTGTAAACGAGGGTTGGAATCGGACCGTCGTCGCGTTAAGCTTAGAGCTAGGGTACCGATTCTTGATGAGCCTATAATCAAGGGCTTGAGCTCCTCTGGGAGCCGTGAGTTGCTGCCGTTATGGAATCCTTCGACATCATCAATCGTGACAATGCCGACTACATCGACCGGCTCTATCAGCAGTACCAGGCCGACCCCCGATCGGTAGACCCGTATTGGCAGGCATTCTTCGCCGGCTTCGAAGCCGCCGGCGGACGCGCCGCCAGCCTCACCGGCGCATTCGACGCCTCCGGCCAAGCCGACCCCAGCCAGCTCGATCCCAGCAAGGCCAAAGCCAGCGTCGAAACCAAAAACCTCGTCCACTCCTACCGCGAGCTCGGCCATTTCATCGCCAACCTCGATCCCCTCGGCCACAATCGCCCGACCCATGCCCTGCTCGATCTCGCCCAATTCGGCCTGACGCCCGCCGACATGGACAAGCGCGTCACCCAGTGCGATTTCCGCGGGCCATTCGACGGAACCCTCCGCGACCTCATCGACAAGCTCCGAACCACCTACTGCCGCACCATCGGCGTCGAATTCGCCAACATCTCCGACAAGGCCCAGCGCGATTGGCTCATCGCAGCGCATGGAGCCGATCCTCAACAAGCCCGGTCCTCACCGACGCCGAGCGCGCAGGCGCTCCTGTACGAGCTCGTCGCCGCCCAGGGCTTCGAAGATTTCCTCGCCAGCAAACACCAGGGCCAGAAACGCTTCGGCCTCGAAGGCGGCGAATCGCTCATCCCCCTGCTCAACACCCTCGTCGACGATGGCGCCGCCCTGGGCATCCAGGAAGTCGTCATGGGCATGGCCCATCGCGGCCGGCTCAACGTCCTGGCCCATGTCGTCAACAAGCCCTACGAGGTCATCTTCCGCGAATTCGAAGGCAAAACCGCCGAAAGCGAGGACGGCGACGGCGACGTCAAATATCACCTCGGCTACGCCCAGGACCGCCGAACCAAGCAACAACAACAGCATCCACATCGCCCTGAGCTACAACCCCAGCCATCTGGAGCTGGTCGATCCCGTCGTCGTCGGCATCGTCCGCGCCAAGCAGAATTATCGCGGCGACCACGCCACCCGCACCCGCGTCGTCCCCATCCTGATCCACGGCGACGCCGCCTTCTGCGGCCAGGGCATCGTCCACGAAACCCTGGGCCTTTCCGAACTGCCCTATTACCGCACCGGCGGCACGATCCACGTGATCGTCAACAACCAGATCGGCTTCACCACCCTCCCGCGGCAGGGCCGATTCACGCCCTATCCGACCGACGTCGCCAAGATGATTCAGGCCCCGATTTTCCACGTGAACGGCGACGACCCCGAAGCCGTGCGTCCACGCCGCCAGGCTGGCCATCGCCTTCCGCCAGGAATTCCACTGCGACGTGATGATCGACCTCTGGTGCTACCGCAAAAATGGCCACAACGAGCAGGACGAAGCCGAGCTTCACCCAGCCGGTGATGTGCCCGCGAGATCGCCGCCAAAACCTCCGTCGCGCGAGATCTACGCCAAGCAGCTGATCGCCGAAGATGCTGTCACCGACCGAGAACTCGACCAGGCGATGAAAACCGAATGCCTGCGCAGCGGCTCGACGAGGCCCTGCAACGCCGCGCGAAGCCCAAGCCCACCGCCGTTGCCCTGCCGCATCCTTCGGCGGCGTCTGGAAAGGCTTCACCCGCGCCGGCAGCGATTGGTCCGCCGTCACCAAGGTCTCCGCCGACGTCCTCCGCAAAGTCGGCGAAGGCGCCACCCGCGTTCCCGAAGGTTTCACCGTCCATCCCAAGCTCAAAAGCCCTGCTCGACCCGCCGGCTGGAAATGTCCCTCGGCAAAGCCCCGATCGACTGGGGCGGCGCCGAAATGCTCGCACTCGGCAGCCTGCTCCTCGAAGGCACGCCCATCCGCTTCGTCGGCCAGGACGCCCAGCGCGGCACCTTCACCCATCGCCACGCCGCCCTCCGCGATTACAACACCGGCGACAAATACGTCCCCCTGGCCAACATCTGCCGAACACCAGGCCCCGATCATCATCGTCAACACCATGCTCTCCGAGCTGGCCGTCCTCGGCTTCGAATATGGCTTCAGCTCCGCCGACCCGCGAAATCTCGTCGTCTGGGAAGCCCAGTTCGGCGATTTCGTCAACATGGCCCAGCCGATCATCGATCAGTTCATCGTCGCCGCCGAATCCAAATGGCGGAAAATGTCCGGCCTCGTGCATGCTCCTCCCCCACGGCTACGAAGGCTCCGGCCCCGAACATTCCTACGCCTATCTCGACCGCTTCCTCGTCCTCTGCGCCGAGGACAACATCCAGGTCGTCTATCCCAGCACCCCGGCGCAATATTTCCACGTCCTTCGCCGGCAGATGCACCGCAAGTTCCGCAAGCCGCTGATCCTGATGATGCCCAAGGGCAACCTTCGCGACGCCGATCTCCACCCTGACCGAACTGACCGAAGGCTCCTTCCAACTGGTGATCGACGACCCCAAATACCCCGCGCGCGACCGCGTCCGCCGGCTGCTGCTCTGCAGCGGCAAGATCTATTTCACCCTCGAAGCCGCCCGCAAGAAGGCCGGCCGCGACGACGTCGCCATCGTGCGCGTCGAGCAGTTCTATCCCTTCCCCAAGAACGAAATTCAGGCGATTCTCGCCAAATACCGCAACGCCACCGAGATCGGCTGGGTTCAGGAAGAGCCGCAAAATCGCGGCGCCTGGACGTTCATGTCCGACCGCCTCCAGTCGATGCTGCCCGAGACCGCGGTCGCTGAACTATTTCGGCCGCGAAGAATCCGCCAGCCCCGCGGTCGGCTCCAAGAAGATCAACGACCAGGAAGAAGCCGACATTATCCCGCGGGCCCTCGACCTCCCCGCGCCCCGCCGACCGAGCCAAAGCCCGTCGAAGCTTCTGATTCTCGCCTCGTAAAAGTCGCCCAGGGCTCCGGTTTAGGCGGCGATTGATACAATACGTTTAGCCGCGACCCGAAAGGAATGCTTTCAAACCAGAAACCCGAAACCCGAATGACGAACCAAGCCCGAATGACGAAGTCCCAATTGAATCGCCTTGGTTCGTTGCTGCGTCTATTCATCATTCGGGATTCTGGTTTCGGATTTGATTCGACATTCGGGTTTCTGGTTTCTGATTTCCTCATAGGATACCAATGCCAATCCAGGTAAAAGTTCCCGGCCTCGGCGAATCAGTCAAACAAGCCAAGCTCCTCAAATGGCACAAACAGGACGGGCAGACCGTCAACGTCGACGAGCCCATCTGCGAACTGGAAAGCGACAAGGCCAACGTCGACATCCCCGCCGACGCCACCGGGGTGATTCACCCCAAAAAACGCGAAGGCGAAATGGTCGACGTCGGCGAAGTCATCGCCGAGATCGACCCCAGCGCCGCCGCGCCAAGAACTGCCCCGCCCGCCGCTGCGAAACCTGCCGCTCCCAAGCCCGCTGAATCCGCCCCGCCAGCGCCATCGCCTGCCCTGCAATCCGCCTCCATCCAACTGCCCGAAGATTTCAGCCCCGCCGTCCGCCGGCTGCTCTCGGAAAACAATCTCGATCCCAAACCCATCCCCGCCACCGGCCCCGGCGGCCGGCTCACCAAGGAAGACGTCGAGGCATACCTCCAGAGACGATCGGCCCCCCTATCGGCCCACTTGCCTGCGCCTCCCACGGCACCCCCCGCATTCCGCCTTCCCGCCGGCAATCCCAACCGCCAAAAAAGGATCCGCCGTCCCCGCCGCCGTCGCCCGCCGGCGAAGCGATCGTCTACGACTCCGCCGGCATCGCCCGCGTCCCCATGAGCAAAATCCGCAAGCGCATCGCCGAGACGCTTGCTCCTCGCCCAGCAGACCGCCGCCATCCTCACCACCTTCAACGAAGTCGATCTCACCGCCGTCATCGACCTGCGCAACCAATACAAGGAGCGATTCCAGGAAGTCCACGGCGTCGGCCTCGGCTTCATGAGCTTCTTCGCCCGCGCCTGCATCCTGGCCCTCAAGGAATTCCCCCGCGTCAACGCCTTCCTCGAAGGCGACAACGTCGTCTATCACCAGTACGTCCATCTCGGCATCGCCGTCAGCACCGACCGCGGCCTGGCCGTCCCCGTCCTCCGCAACGCCGAAAAGATGTCCTTCGCCAAAATCGAAACCGAAATCAAGCGCCTCGCCGCCGCCACCCGCGACGGAAAGCTTTCGCTCGAAGAACTCTCCGGCGGCACCTTCACCATCACCAACGGCGGCATCTTCGGCTCGCCTCCTCAGCACCCCCATCCTCAACCCCCCGCAAAGCGGCATCCTCGGCATGCACGCCATCCAGAAACGCCCCGTCGTCATCAACGACAAAATCGAAATCCGCTCGATGATGTACGTCGCCCTCAGCTACGACCACCGCCTCGTCGACGGCCGCGAATCCGTCAGCTTCCTCGTCCGCCTCAAACAATTCCTCGAAGACCCGGCGCGATTGATGCTGGAGATTTGAGTTCTCTGGTCGGAGCCCTTCAATACAAAACCCGATCAGCGATTTGTCGTGGAAAGCCATATTAAGGCGCGATCGCCGCTTCGACGGCAAATTCGTTTACGCCGCATTGACAACCGGCATCTATTGCCGGCCGTCATGTCCGGCGCGACATCCCCGGCGTCGAAATACCCTGATCTTCGCCACCGACGCCCAGGCCGAGCGCGAAGGATTTACCGCATGCCTGCGCTGTCGCCCCAGGGGCAATGCTCTCTCGCACACAGAGCGCGGCATTCAACGAACTCTGGAATGGATCGAAACCCACGTCGAGGAACCCAACCCGCTGAGCACGTTGTCGCGCGTGAGCGGCTTAAGCCCCAATTATTTTCATCAGGTATTCAAGCGGATTGTCGGCATATCGCCCAAGGAATTCTCTGACGTTCGGCGATGGGACCGTTTCAAGCGGTTTATCCGCGAGGGCTTGGCAATCAGCATCGCAGGCCATCGGGCCGGTTTCGGTTCGGGGCGGGCGCTTTATGAAGGGGCCGGCGGACGGATCGGCATGACGCCGGGAGTTTACCGGCGCGGGGGCTCGGGGGTTGAGATCGGCTATCGCCTGCTGACTTCCCGCCGAGGCAGGGTCTTGATTGCCTCGACGCCCAGGGGAATTTGCTCGGTAGCCCTTGGTGGCGAGCGGACGGCACTTGTGGAAAACCTTCACCGCGAATTTCCACAGGCGAAGATCACGCGCTGGGCGGAGACGCCGGCAGGATGGATCGCCGCGGTCAAGCAATGCGAGGATGAAGATCCCATTCTGGCGGGGATGCAGGTCGATCTGCGGTGCAAAGTATTTGAAGCGCGGGTATGGAACGCGCTGCGATGAGATTATCCCGCCGCCTTCTGCTGCCGGCCGGCAAGTTCCAATGAAGCGCCATCCGGCCAGGAGCCAACCCCCGCCGGCGATCCGCGCCACAATTTGCGATCCAGATCGGACCGCAGATTTTTTCGCAAATTGCCCTCCATCATCCAGGCCAGATCAAAAACATAGATGGCAATCACCACCGCCCCCAGCAACCTTGCCGCGGGGCCCGCCGGCATCAGCAGGCTCACGCCCCACAAGATAAAGGCCAGGGCGATAAGCAACTGCTTAACCAGGTCGATCACAGCCGGACGTTCCGTGGCGAGCCAGGCCAGATAGGCGATCCCCACCAGCAGCAACGGAAATGCCTCCGCGGCGGACCGATCGATCCGCATCGGCAAACGCGCCGCAATCGGTGAGTCCACCAGCAACAGAGTGAGCCCGGCGAAAACCGCCAGCAGCGCGATTGTGCGCACAATCCATGCCAGCACGAGATAGTCGCTCCGGAGCAGAATTCCATTCCAGGATCTGATTTCGTGCCAGAATTTTCTCAGCGCAAATGCCGCCAACGATTCCCCCGGCAGCAATCAGCCTTGACCCTTCGAGAAACCCAAACACCGATCCCAACCCACAGGCCATCGCAAACGCAAGGATGAAAATCGGCGAGCGATTCTCAAGACTGTAGAAGAGCAGCATCGCAAGCAGTACGGCGATTCCAAGCCATTTCAACGGATCGATCTGGAAAAGTGAGTTCAGGCAGCGGTCGACCAAGGCCTGAATCTGTCGCTGCGTCTGGGAGGGAACAAACGTTGCGGGCGGCAACGATTGAACTGGTGAACGGCCAAATTTCGCGGCCGCGTCCGTTGAGCCGGCTGACTTCCCCATCGTCGGCCAATCGCCACCACGCGCTGCGGAAACCTGGCCCATGCATCCCACGTCAATCAGCAGCAACAGCAGAATAATCGACGTTATCAACGGAGATTTGTGAGAAAGCCTTTTCACGCGAGCAACCTGACATATGGGCTGGGTCGGTCAGAAGTATTATTTATCGCCCGCGACCGGAGGCCATCCGATTCTTATGGTCAAACACGGATCGTCCGCGGCGGCGGAAGTTTTGGCCCTGCGTGCCAGAATTCGGCTTCGCTATCTACACTTAGGCATCTTCTCTTGTGAGATGATGAAATCGCTCCTAAGCCGGGAGAGACGCCAAAATTGCCTCGATTTGCGACACATCAATGGCATCCAGAATATCCTGAAGTCGGAAGCGGTCGCCCGCGGAGACTTCATAGCGGCACCGCCTCCTGAAGCACGGCCTGCCCAAATCGACCCGTCAGCGCACCCTCGGATATAACGTCCACCTTCATGCCAAGAAACGTCCTGAGCTCCATCAGCAGCCCGCCCTGATCCAAAAGCGTGCGGCCCTCATCAAAACGGACAATCAGATCCAGATCTGAACCCTCCATCGCATCCCCCCGTGCCACCGAGCCGAAAACCCGAATATCGTGCGCGCCATGTTTCCGCGCAATCTCAAGGATCGCTTCCCGCTTTTCACGCAGTCTTTGCGGAGTCATCACCATGCACGCCATCACGGCAGCATTTTAGCACAATATCCTCGCTCATTCCCCATTCGACATTCTTTTCCCCCGGTAACTCGTAAGACGCAACTTCCCCCCATTCGGCATTTGGCAATCGGCATTCGGCAATTGTAATTTATTCCCCATGTGGCCCCTCGCCCTCCTGGCTCTTTTCGGCCTGCTCCTCGACCTCCTCATCCACGTCGCCGCCACTCTCGGCTTCAACCCCCAGGACTGGCTCCGCCCCGAGTGGCTCGCCCTCACCCTTTACTACACTCTCTTCGCAGTCGTCGTCGGCTCCGTTCTCCTCCTTCAATACCGCAAAACCGGCTCTCTCAATCCTCCCCCCAACCAGCCCAACGATCGCCCCCTCTGGTTCAGATTCCTCCTCGCCCTCGTCACCATCTACGCCGTCCTCCTCGCCGCCGTCCTCCTCTTCCATCCCACCGGCGGCACCCTATCCCACCCCTCCCCAAACGTCTACGTCGCCGACCCAGGCCATGGCCGCGCGCCGCAGCGCATTTCCCAGCAGCAGTACGACGCCTATCGCCGCGACTCCGTCCGCCTCGGCACCGGCATCTTCCTCCTCTTCTACCTCCAGGCCGCCCACGACCTCCTCCGCGCTGCTATGCGCAGGAGGTGGCCCGACTCCGCCTCGGGCGGTTCCATTTCAATTGCCTTGACCCGCACCCGAACCTGGAGCCACGACCCCATCAGACCAGATTAAACATTCCCCTCTTCCCATTCGGCATTTGGCATTCGGCAATCCCTCCTCCTCCCCTCTACCGTTCAACCTTTTACTGCTCTGCTCTCTCGCACAGCGCCAGCACGATTCTGGAAGTCATCCCAACAATATCCTGCCCCACATTCACTTCCGTATTCACCTCCACATTTAGCGGATCGTTGGTCGTCTCCGCGCCCGCAACCGCCACCCCGCTGTCCCCCTGCCCGAAATTCGCCGCCAGCGCCGAAAAATCCGACCCGTTCACTGACGTACCATACAGAAAGTTCCCCTCATCCCAGTTCGTCACCCCTTCCCCAAAATGCGCCGCCATGATGCTGAAGTCCGATCCATTCACCGTCCCATCAAGGTTCGCATCCCCCACCAGCGTATATTTCACCTCAATCTCCCCGGAAATCAGCCCGCTCACCACCCCATCCTTACCATCCGAATACCCAAGCCCATATTTAAGCCCATCCGTCGGCGTCTGCGCCGCCGTCGAGAAAATCCCGCTCCCATTCCATCCCCCGTTGTTATATCCCGATTTCAGATACCCATAGATCGTCGCCATCGGATCGGCCCCCGTCCCATAATTGATCATCAGTTCATTGTTCCCCACGTTCAGCGACCCTCCCGTCCCGATCGAAACCGCCCCCGCGGTGACCATCCCCGAATTCACCGCAATCACCCCCACATCATCCGCCGGCACGCTCAGCGTCCCGCTGATCTCCCCCGACCCCTCAATCGATCCGCCCCCAAGCGAAAACGATCCGAAAATCTCCCCACCCAGAAAATCGAGCAAGCCCGCTGTCTGCGGAAACACATCGTCGATCGTCAATCCTGCCGCGACGTCGATCGTGCCGAGGTTCGTCAGCGTGTCTCCCCCATTTTGGAACAGGGCGGTGGCATCGATATCAATTGCGCCTTCGTTGTCGATACTTCCCTGTATCTCCGCATAAACACTTGCATTGACGCCGGCGCTGGCCGACGTCGCGAGCTTCCCAGTAAATCCGTTGATCATGGTCCCCGACGATATCGTCAGGTACGCGTCATACTCGGCCGAGCTGCTCGTATCGTCGTCGGCGACGTCAATCGTCCCGTCGTTTGTGAATGCGCTGGATATCAGCAGACCGGCGCTGCCGGTTGCGCTGGCGGTTATTTGAATTGTCGAATTTGCCCCGGTCGTCAGCTGGCCGCTGATGGTGGCGTAGTATTCACCGTCTTCCAGGGTGCCGTCATTAACGAAAGAGCATTCGATGTTTACCTGGTTTAGCGCCAGGATATAGCCGGCGACATTGGTAAATGTCGCCGAGCCATTGATGATGTTGGAGGAAAAGAGAAGGGTCACACCGCCGTCGGAGTAGTTGGCTTCGACGTCGAAATCGGTGGGGCTGTAGCCGCCCAGGCCGCTGGTTGCGGCGAAGTTGACGGTTCCACCGCCGTCGAGGGCTCCGCCGTCCTCATCGAACTGGCCGAATTCAACGTAGAAGCTCACATTCGCCGCCACGGAAATGGTGCCGGAGTTGATGAAGGTGTCGCCGTGGTTGTTCCAGACGGTTAGTCCCTGAACGCTGAGTGAGCCATTGTTGGTGATGTTGCCGGTGAACTCGTCGTAGGCCGAAGTGTTGGACCCGGTGTCGTCGGTGGTGGTGATCGTCCCGTCTGAGTCGTTGGTGAGAGCGCCGGAGGAGATGGTCAGGCTGGAGTAGTAATTGTTCGCCGTTGTGTTGTCATCATCAACCAGATCGATAGCGCCGTCGTTGCTGAAGGCGTTGGAGATAGTCAGATAGGCGTTGCCGGTGGTGTTGGAGACAAGTTCGATCGTGGAGTTGGCGGCGGCGGTAAGCTGGCCGCTGATGGTTGCGCCGGTGACCTGCAAGAGCAGCGTCCCCAGGTTGTCGAACGGGGCGCTGATGGTGCATTGATTGGGGTCGAAGGTGTTGCCGACGACGTTGGTGAAAGTTGCCGAGCCTTCAATGATGTTGGAGTTGAATGCGAGGCTGACGCCGCCATCGGAGAAGTTTTCTTCAACGTCGAGGGTGGTGGGGCTGTAGCCGCCGAGGCCACTGGTGGTCGCGAAATTAACGGTTCCACCGCCGGTGAGCGTGCCTCCATCGAGATCGAATTGGCCGAACTCGACGTAGAACGTCGCATTCTCGGGCACCGAAACGGTGCCGGCGTTGACGAACGTGTCGCCGTGGTTATTCCAAACAGTCAGTCCCTGGACGGTGAGAGAACCATCGTTAGTGATATTACCTGTGAATTCGTCGTAGACCGAAGTGTTCGAGCCGGTGTCGTCGGTTGTGGTGATCGTTCCGCTGGAAGCGTTGGTGAGGGCGCCGGAGGAAACGGTTAGGCCCGAGTAATAATTGTTTGCCGTGGTGTTGTTGTCGTCAGTGAGATCGATGGTGCCGTCGTTGGTGAACGCATTGGAGAGGGTCAGAAAGGCGTTGCCTGTGGTGTTTGATATCAGCTCAATCGTGGAATTGCTGCCGGTGGTCAGTTGGCCGCTGATGGTTGCGCTGGCGTCCTCCTCCAATAGAATTCCCAGGTTGTCAAATGGGCAGCTGAGCGAGCTGTTCTGAAGGTTCAGTGTGTTTCCGGCGACATTGGTAAATGTCGCCGAGCCGTTGATGATGTTGGAGGAAAAGAGAAGCGTCACAGCGCCGTCGGAGTAGTTGGCTTCGACGTCGAAATCGGTGGGGCTGTAGCCGCCCAGGCCGTTGGTTGCGGCGAAGTTGACGGTTCCACCGCCGTCGAGGGCTCCACCGTCCTGATCGAACTGGCCGAATTCAACGTAGAAGCTCACATTCGCCGCCACGGAAATGGTGCCGGAGTTGATGAAGGTGTCGCCGTGGTTGTTCCAGACGGTTAGTCCCTGAACGCTGAGTGAGCCATTGTTGGTGATGTTCCCGGTGAATTCATCATAGACGGCGGTGTTCGACCCGGTATCGTCGGTGGTCATAACCGTTCCGTCCGAGTCGTTGGTAAGGGCGCCTGAGGAGATGGTCAGCCCGGAATAGTAATCGACCGCAGTGCTGCTATCGTCATCAATCAGATCAATGTTGCCGTCATTGGCGAAGGCATTGGAGACGGTGAGGAAAGCATTACCCGTGGTGTTTGATAACAGCTCAATCGTCGAGTTCCCCGGTCGTAAGCTGGCCGCTGATGGTTGCGCTGGTGACCTGAACCAGCAGCGTCCCCAGGTTGTCGAACAGGGCGCTGATGGTGCATTGATTGGGGTCGAAGGTGTTGCCGACGACGTTGGTGAAAGTTGCCGAGCCTTCAATGATGTTGGAGTTGAATGCGAGGCTGACGCCGCCATCGGAGAAGTTTTCTTCGACGTCGAGGGTGGTGGGGCTGTAGCCGCCGAGGCCGCTGGTGGTCGCGAAATTAACGGTTCCACCGCCGGTGAGCGTGCCCCCATCGAGATCGAATTGGCCGAACTCCACGTAGAACGTCACATTCTCGGGCACCGAAACGGTGCCGGCGTTGACGAACGTGTCGCCGTGGTTATTCAAGACGGTGAGACCTTGAACGCTGAGGGAGCCGTCATTGGTGATGTTGCCAGTGAGCTGATCATAAACGGCCGTATTGGAACCCGTGCTTGTTGTTGCGGTGATCGTCGCCCCCGAGGCGTTGGTCAAAATTCCTGAGGAGACCGTCAGATTGGTGTAGTAATCGGCCGAGGTGATGTTGTCATCATCCACCAGGTCAATCGCGCCGTTGTTGGCGAAGGCGTTGGAAACCGTCAGACCGCCGCTGCTGGTTGTGCTCGCGAGGATTTCAACCGTCGAATTGGATGCCGTCGTCAGCACCCGCTGATCGTGCTGCCCCCATTCTCCACCAGAACGCTCTGCTGATTGGCAAATGCCGAGCCGACTGTTGACCCTGCAGAATCACGCTCCCCGAATTGGTCAGCGTCGCGCTGCCGCCAAACGAGCCCCCATTCAGGTCCAGCGTTCCGTTGGCGTCCACCGCGCTGGCGTTGGAAACCGTCAGCGAGTTCTCAAGCAGCAGCTCCTGGCTCCCGCTGGCTCCCCCCAGCGTCAGCGAATTCACCGTGTAACTCGCATTATTCAGCGTCACCGTGTAATCCCCCGACGCATTGATATCCACATCCGTCGAGGAATTCGGCACCGTCCCCAGCGACCAGTTTCCCGGCACATGCCAGTTCCCGCTCCCCCCATTCCACACATCCGCCGCCAACAGCATCCGCGGCTCCAGACATTCAATCCGCGCCTCCGCCCCCGCGGCCGCACGGCCTCTCCAGTCCATCCCGCCAAACCCAATCTGCCGAAGTAAACGATATGCCTTCGCCTTCCGGGAACTACGCATGTGCTCCTCCCTTTTCTGAATTTTTTATGTCACCAGCAATTCCCCAGCCCCAACGTCGCATGAGTGCGGGCATAATACAACCCCACAAACTTCCTGCAATTCTTTATCAGAAAATTAACAGGCCATCGCGGCGACACCCGGCATCAACCCCAGCCCCAAACCCATCTCGGCCCACATTCACAGACGATTTTCTCCCCCACGGACCCAGTCAACCCACAGATGAGAACGCTTCCCGTCCGCAGCGATCTTTCCCAAATCTCAAATCTGAAATCTGAAATCTCAATTCAACGCCTCGGCGTTACGTTCACCTCCACCATCCCATAAGCAAGATCAGAACAAACGGAGCGCCTTTTCCGTAACCCGCGCCCCCGCCACACACAATTCACCCCCAACCCCTTCCCCCATCAACAAATAAAACACCGCAATAAGTTAGCATTTACTAATCAAAATGTAAAAAGCGCTCCATTCTGTTCCGTTCTGCCCCAGTCCCTCAAACTCAAGCCCTCTTCGGCAACACCACCGTCGCGACAGGTCGCGCCCCATTGCCATCCTTCTCATCCAGCGCATCAATCGCCTGCTTGGTCATCTTCGCCGCCAACTCCTTCAGCGACGCCATCTCCGGATTGTCGCTGATGGCAAACCCGCTCTTCTCCGCGACCATCAGCCCGATCAGCGTCCCCAGCATGTTGGCCCCGCCCTGCTGTCCTTCGCCGGCCGCGCCGCCCATGAACACCCGCTCCGGAACCAGCGGCTGGGTCGCCTTCGACAGATGCTCCGCCACCTTCGCCAGCGCGTACAGCCGCGGATCGCCGAAGCTGGTGATGCTTCCGCAGCAGCACCGTCGCCTCGGCCAGCCCGACCTGAAGCGCGCGGGTCGATTCGCCCTTGCCGGCCAGGATGCGCGGCTGGCTCTCCGCCTGCGCGGTCACCACGGTCTGCTCCGCCTGCCGGCGCGAGCGGGCCAGGTCTGCCTCGGCCGTCACAACTGCCTGCTCCGCCTGTTTGCGCGACCGCGCCAGGTCGGCGTCGCCCTGGTTCTCGGCGATGCGGATCTGCACCTGCGAGTTGGTCAATTCCGCCTGTTTGGCCGCAATCGCCTGCGCTTCGGTCAGGCGTGCGCAGCTTCTCCGCGGCGGCGCGCTGGCGGTCATACGTCTCGAGCTGCTCGATGCTGAGCTGGCGCTGCCGCAACTGCTCCAGCAACGTTTCGATTTTGCCGACGCCCGCACCTTCGGCCGTGTCGGGCTTGCCGATCAGAACGTCCACGCACTCGATGTCAAACTCGTGAAATCGCTTCTGCAAGCTCGGCACGCGATTCGATCTGAATTTCATCGCGATGCTGCAGAAAGCTCCAGCATGGTCTTCTTGTGGGCCACGTCGCGGAAATAGGCGCTGAGCATCGGGTCCAGCGTCTGCGTGATCAGCTTCTTCACGTCGCCAAAGCGCTGGATCACGTTCGGCGCCTGCAGGTAGTCGATATGCACCACAATGCTCAGGGGCAACAGCGGCTCATACGCGTCCTTGGTTACCAGGTCGATGCTCTTGAGGCTCTCATCGTAATGATGCGCCTCGCTCTTGCCGGTAATCCAGTGCAGCACGAAGTTGGTCGTCGGCACCAGAATCAACTTGCCCGCATAGGGGTTGAAACGGATATTTCCCCGGCCCCAGCGACTTTTCCCAGACGCCGCGCTCGCCACGGGCGACGCGCTCGCCGTGTCGGAAGGATTCCCCTGAAACGTCGGTGCCCATCGGCCCGTAATAGCTGACGACCACGCCCACAAACCCGATCGGCACGACCGACTTCGGCACGATCTCAATTGTTGCGAACCAGCGGTTGATGAAATAAGTTCCATCCGTCAGCGGCACATATTGCCGCCCGCGCCGGCCGCCGGCGCGCAGAAACGCCTCGGGATCCTGATAGTTGTTGTGATAGTTGGCGTCAGAAATATCGTTGCCGACGGCCGGCGCGATGATCTCGCCGGGGGCAAGGCTCGGACCATCCTGGATGGTCACGATGCCGATGCTGTCCACGACAATCTGCTTCCCCGATATCAGCGGATCCTCGGCGGAAACCTCTTCACCAATGACCACAGGATCGAAGCCGCGAATATCGTTCAGTTCCTTTTGCCATCCGACAAGGGTCGCCAATTCCTGCCGGCCCTGCATGTCGAGGCGGTAGACCGAATCCTGCGTGACCACGACAAACAGGCCGAGGTTGATGGCATAGACGCCCTCGCGGATGATCGCCCGCTGCCGGCCGCGCTGGCCGATGCTGGCATCCTCTCCACCATGTGCCAGGAATTTGCGCAGCGTCCTGAAAATTGTTGCACTCGACCACGTGCCCCAGCGTCTGGCTGGGAAGCAGCGGCTTGCCGTCGCGGGCGTAGACATACCCGATCTTCCCCTGCGAAATCGTCACCAGCGGCACGCGATGGATGCGATACTGGATCGGCCAATAGAAGAGATGGACGCCGCCGCGGAGGAGATCGATCTGGTATCCGGCCTCGCCGTTGAGCGCCATGATCTGCCCTTCGCGCACGGATCCTCTGCGCGAGAATCGCTTTTCGATGATTCCCACGCAGTTGTTGGGAATCCAGCGAATGCCGATGACGACGGAAAAGAAAATCAGGCCCGCGACGATGGCGATGGACCACCAGATTGCGGGGGGGACTGAGTCCGAAAATGGCATATCCATCAGATTCCGCGGGGACGTAAGGAGGCAGCCGAGATTCATAAAAACCTCCGAAGATAGGAAATCGAATCGAGGGTATTTTACCCGCTTCCGCGGGAGAAAGTGCAATTCCGGGGCGTTACAATTCGACGGAATTATTTGAGCGCAAAATACCGGACATGTTACAATTTCCATGCTTAAGCACCGGAGATCGCAAATGAATTGGAGAGACAGGATTACAGCCGACCCGGCAGTTCTGGTCGGGAAACCGGTTATCAAAGGGACTCGGATTGCCGTGGAATTTCTCATTGAGCTCCTCGCCGAAGGGTGGACGCATGAGCAAATCCTCAAAAATTACCCGCAGTTGAAACAAGAGGACATTCAGGCGGCTTTGCATCACGCTGCCGAGCTGGCGAAGTTGGAGCGGGTGCATCCTCTGTCCGCGTGACGAATGGCCAGATTTCTCGCCAATGAAAATGTTCCAGGCGAAGCCGTCCTGGCGGCGCGATAAGCCGGCCATGATTTTTCGTGGATCTGTGAAATTGAACCGGGTGCAAATGACCAGCGCGTCCTCCAGATTTCCAATGCCGAAAAGCGGGTTCTGGTAACTTTCGACCGGGATTTCGGGGAACTGGTCTTTCATAAGGGCAACGCGGCGTCCGCGGGAATCATTCTGATTCGCCCGCGATTGCGATCGCCCGGACACGTCTCGCGATTTCTGGTTGAAGTCCTCTCCAAGCCGGTGAACTGGGAAGGCCATTTCAGTATCGCCCGGGAAGGGCGGTTGCGGATAGTGCCTATGCCTTGAAGAGTCGCCGCGGACTGATTATTCCGCTGGTCGCGATCCCATTTTCGCCAGGAAGATTCCCAACTCGTAAAGCAAAATCAGTGGGATCAGCAGCGCAATCGTTGCCGTGACCACATCCCCCGGCGCTAAGGCCGCGGCAAGCATGGAAAGACCTAAATAGACATACCTGCGCCAGCGCCGCAATGTGCTAATTTCCACAAGGCCCACGCGAGCCAGCGCCATCACGACAATCGGCAACTGAAACGCCAGGCCGAACGTCAGCAGCAACTGCAAAACCAGATCGAGATAGTCCGGCAGGGTGAAGGAAGTCGCCAGCAGGTTGTCCGGGCCGAAGGGGATCACGCGGACATTTCCCCCGGTGAAAAATTTCAAGCGGTGCTGACGCGTGTCGAACCAGACTTGAAATTCGGCGGGATGGGCGGGATTCCCGGCGACGGCCTGTATGTAGCTGGGCTGTGTGGTAGATGGGCGCGAGCGGCGCTGGTGACATCGGGCAACTGGAGCGGAAAGTCGGCCGTGAAGGCGATGAAGAATTGCAGTGAGAAGGGGAGGACGACGTAATAAACAAAGAACATCCCGCAAGTCAGAAGCACGAGGCTGAGGGGAATGTATTTCGTGATGTATTTCCGCTCGCGCGGATAAAGGCCGGAACTGACGAAGAGCCAGAGCTGGTAAACGATCCACGGTCCGGCGATTGCCGTTGCGGCGATCAGGCTTACTTTCATGTAAACCATGAAGGCATCGGAAATCTCCAGCGAGGAGAGCTGCGGGTTGATGTCGTAGTGCTGAAGGGCCTGCAGGAGAGGCCGGCAGAGGAACCCCAGCAACCAGCGGCCGAAGAGGAGGCAGATCAGGGCGGCGGGAATAAGTCCGGCGAGGCCGAGGAGGATGCGATCGCGCAGCTCCTCCAGGTGATCGCCGATGGACATCTGAAAATCATCGGGATTGAAATCCTGCCCGGCGGTCTTCATGGACCGGGCAGAATACGGGGAAATGTGGGGAATGGGAAACAGCTACACTTAGCAACATCTGATGCGAGAATTACGTTGACCAGATTGGTCAGGATGCTACGATATTCGCCACGCCTAAGTCCGCGGGTGGCAATCCATTAATATTCACTTGCGACAGGGGCTGGGAGATGAAAATGCGTCCTTTCGTTGCTCTGACTATCTGCATGATTTTCGTCGCCATTCGATCGGCGTGCGCGAGTCCTCAATTTACGGTTCCAGCTTCGGGGAATCAATTTCAGCCAAATGTTTTTCTTACAGCGGGCAGTTACAGTATCAGCCCGCAACCGACAGGCACAAATCCGCTCGGTGGTTCCGCGAGTGGATCGTTCGGCAACACAGGAGCTACGGGCTCCGTCTCGTACAGTGAGCAGTGGACGCAACTTTCTCCTGAATCGATGGAGTTTACGGAATCAGCCACGGGTACCATAACGGGGAATCTTTCGTCCTATTCTTACGAGATTGTCGAGAACGTGGGGTTTCAAGGTTTTGAATTTGTGCTCGATTCGCCTACCGACGTATACATAATGGGGACATTGAGCCAGGACTTGGAAAACGCCAAGATAGGTTCGGGAAGAGGCGCCTATGCCGAATCGGTTTACATCAGTGGGCCCGGCGCCAACCTGCCGTACCAGCGGACTCTGATGAATTCGACGCCTGGTCCGACAGCTTTAGTCCTCGACGATTCACTAACTCTTGGGCCAGGAACCTACAGCATGTTGATTTACGAGCAAAACAACTGGGCTCCTTTGAGTAGCGCGACGGTCCCAGGCACTTTCAGCGGTTCTGGTGGATTTGATGTCACGGTCGATCTGCCGGAGCCGTCCCCCATTTTCCTGCTCGCGGTTGGTGGTCTTTTGGCAGCCCCTCGCAATTTGCGGCTGTTGCGGTCGAGGCGGCGATTGGCAATCGCGTAAGTGGAAAACGGATCAAATCGCGCTACAGGGATCTTCTCCACACGGAATACTAGGCACCCTGACCTTCGCTCTTCTGGCCCGAGCTTCAGAGCCGAAGGTCGGAGGAGAGTAAAAGTCGTGGGATTAGATTCTTTGAAATTAGCTGGGCCTTACGCTGCCGGCAGGGGGTCAAACGCCACCGCGACGCGGTAACCCATGCCGCTGGGGTCGCAGCGTACCACGCGACCGAGGGCATCCCATCCGCGCTGGAGTCCCAGCTTGGGGAAGAAGACGGTGATGTGCTCACCGGTGCTAAGGGGATGATCGGAAATTGCCGAGAGGCCGCCGAGGGAAAGGTCCCGGAGCATCAGGTTGAGCTTGGGCGTCTGGCGGGCTTGGAGCGTATGATCGATACGTCGGCCCTCGACGGCGGCTTGAATTTCCTTACGGGGGAACATGCGCCGGTCTTCCCACGACTCCGTCGGCAGACTGGCGGGCATCTTCATCAGTGCGACCATGTGCGAAGCTCCTGTAAAGAATCTGATTCCTCGCCGCGGCAACTGGCCTGCCGCGTCGGCATCAAATATCCTTAAGAGACATCGACCAGAAAGTCGGAAAAGGTTATCCATCTTGCTAATCGATTTTCTAAACACATGAGCAGCTCGCTTTACCAGGGAATTGTTTTTCTCGTGGGCGCCGGTCCGGGCGATCCCGGGCTTATCACTGTGCGCGGGGCGAAATTATTGGAACAGGCGGACGTGGTGGTCTACGACTACCTGTCTAATCCGAAACTGCTTAGTTATTGCCCCCGGGCGGAAGTGATTTATGTGGGGAAGAAGGCGGCGGATCATTCGATGCCGCAGGAACAGATTAACGCGCTGCTGGTCGAGAAGGCGCGATCCGGGAAGCGCGTGGTGCGGCTGAAGGGGGGAGACCCGTTTGTCTTCGGGCGCGGGGGGAGGAATGCCAGGCGATGGTGGACGCGGGGGTGGCGTTCGAGGTGGTGCCGGGGGTGACCGCGGCGATTGCCTCGCCGGCTTACGCGGGGATTCCGGTGACGCATCGGGATTTCAATTCGAGCTTCACGTTGCTGACGGGGCACGAGCGGGAGGATGGGGAGCCGGCGGCGGATATTGCGTGGGAGGCGATCGCGAAGCTGCCGTGCGTGGCGTTTTACATGGGCGTGAAATCGCTGCCGCGGATTTGCAACCGGCTGATGCTAAATGGGATGTCGCCGCAAATGCCGGCGGCGACGATTCAGTGGGGGACGATGCCGGAGCAGCGGACCGTGGTCTCGACGCTGGAAAAGCTTGCCGAGGATATTGCGGCCGCGGGGTTGCGCGCGCCGGCGATGACGATCATCGGAAAGGTGGTGCAGCTTCGGGAAACGCTGGCGTGGGTGGAGAAACGGCCGCTGTTCGGGCAGATGATCGTGGTGACGCGCTCGCGGCACCAGGCGAGCGAAATCTCGGCGAAGCTTGAGGAACTGGGAGCGAACGTGATCGAGGCGCCGACGATTGAACTGCATGAGCCGGCGGATTGGGGCGAGATCGATTCGGCGCTGAGGGATGCGGGAGAATTCGACTGGGTCTGCTTTACGAGCGTTAACGGCGTGGGGCGGCGCAGCGGCGTCTGGCGGCAATCGGACATGATGCGCGGGTTTTCGGGAAGGCGAAGCTCGCGGCGATTGGGCAGGCGACCGCGGAGGCGATTGGGCGGGAGCTGTGCCTGAGAGTTGATTTGTGTCCGAAAGCATTCGTGGCGGAGGCGCTGGCGGATGAACTTGCCGGGCGGGATGAAGTGGCGGGGCGAAGGTTTTTGCTGCTGCGGGCGGACATTGCGCGGCCGTTGCTGCGGCAGCGGCTGATTGAAGCGGGAGCGGCGGAGGTGAGGGATGTCGCTATCTATGAGACGCGAACGGCGACGGAATTTCCGGCCGGATTGATCGAATCGCTGCTGGCCGGCAAGGTCAATTGGATCACGTTCAGCAGCAGCAGCACGGTGCGGAATTTTGTGAATCTCATGGGCGAAGCGAACCGCGGAGCTTTGGGGCGGATCAAGCTGGCGAGCATCGGGCCGATCACGACTTCGTCGCTGCGCGAGGCGGGCCTGACGCCGACGGCTGAGGCGAAGACGTTTAATATTGACGGATTGATCCGGGCGATCGTCGAGTCGAAATGATTCCCGACGATCCCATCATCGCCGTCATCGGCGCGGGAGCGGTGGGGGGTATTACGGTGCGCGGCTGATTGAGCATGGACACCGGGTGCATCTGTTTACGCGAAGCGATTGCGGGCATATCAGGAAGTCGGGGATGCGGATTCGGAGCCGGGATGGGGATTTTTTTCTGGAGCCGGGGCGGGTGAATGTGCATGACGATCCGCGGGAGATGCCCAAGGCGGACCTGGTGATCGTGACGCTGAAGACGACGGCGAACCATCGGCTGAAGGAGCTGGTTGAGCCGGTGGTGAAGGCGGATTCGGTGATTCTCACGCTGCAAAATGGTTTGGGGAATGAGGAGATTCTCGGCGAGCTTTTTGGGGCCGAGCGCGTTCTCGGGGGGATGGCCTTTGTCTGCATCAATCGAACCGGGCCGGGGGAGATTTCGCATACGGATCATGGATTGATTCGAATCGGTGAAATGCGCGGCGGACCGTCGGCGCGGGTGCGGCAGATTGCAGAGCTGTTTTCAAGCAGCAAGTTTCCGTGCGAGGTTTTGGACGATCTCACGTTTGGGCGGTGGGACAAGCTGATCTGGAACATTCCGTTTAATGGGCTGGCGCGGCGCTGGATTTGACGACAGACCGGATCATCGAATCAGAGGCAGGGCTGAGGCTGGTTCGTGGGATCATGGGGGAGGTGATCGCGGCCTGCCGGCCGTTGAACGTGCGGTTCGATTTAGACGTACCTGAAGAGAAGATTCGCCATACGCAAACAATGGGGGCGTATAAGACGAGCATGCAGGTTGATCGGCAGATGGGCCGGGCGCTGGAGATCGAAGCAATTATCGGAAAGCCGCTGGGCATTGCCAGGGCCAATGGCGTTGTAACGCCTTTTTTGGAAATGCTTTATGATCTTGTTGGTTTGGTGGATGCCTCGACAAAAACTGCAAGTTATTAGCGAGATTTTAAACTAGACAATCTTAAGGTTGCTGTTGCGTTTCAGAGATTTTGGGATATACAGAACATAGGTAGGGCGAGATATCCATCGGGCGACACGCTCCGGGCACATCTCTCACCTAACTTGTGAAATATCAATGTGTTGGAGCGAGGAGCAATGATTTCACAAAGGCGCATGGCTCAAATTGGGCTTCTGTCGGCGGCAGCGGTGTTTGTGATCAGCATGGGGGTGCTGATGTCGCATGGGGACAATAGTTCGGCCCGCAATGCTGCGTCGGCCGGTGCAGTCGCTTCAAATTCACATCAGAATTCTTCGCTTCCGATCGCTCTTTCGGCTTCGTCGGAAAAGCCCTGATTTTTTTGTCTGCGAATATCCCCACGGCGGCACGGTTCGACGGGGCTCACCGAAGTCTGTGGGCGTTCCTCGAGCAAAGAGGGCTGTCGCGTTCTATTGCCCGTGAATGTTGGGTATCATTTAGCTTATGCACCTGGTTATTTTTGAGGCGTCGCGATGGCATACGATGGCGCCGTTGTCGCTGAATCGCCCGGTGTTCACGCTGTTGAGCGGGACCAGTACACTTCTTGAAAAGCAGATTCAGCACATTCAGCCGCTGCGGGTGACGCTTTGGGTCCGGCCGGAGTTGGCGGACTATTGCCGCAAGCATGTAGTGCCGACGGTTTCGGTGCCGGTGGCGATCAATGTACCGCTGGATGATGAGCCGGCGTTTATTGTGAGCGGCCGTGCCCTGCATTTCAGCCCGTTTCCGCGGCCGACGGATCCGATGGTTTCATCGGATGATGCGAACCTGATTCGCATGGCATATTCGAAGGTGCCGGGGCTTAACTGGACGGACGCGATGGGGCGGACGGACCGATGGCTGGAGCTGCTGAAGCTGCCGCAGTCGCCGGACCAGGCGCGCTTGCCGGAATATCTGTGGGATCTGGTGCACTGGAATGAGGAGGCGATCGTTGCGGATGCGAGCCAGATGTCGCAGCGGCCTCGCGTCCCGGCGGACTGCAAATGCCAGGTGAGCGGAGAGCAGGACATCATCATGAACCCCACGGCCAAGATTCAGCCGGGGGTGGTGCTCGATGCGAGCCGGGGGCCGATCGTGATTGACGCGGGGGCGTCGATCGGGGCGAACAGCGTTTTGCAGGGGCCGGTTTACGTGGGGAAATATTCGAGCATTTCGCCGCTGTCGCACATCCATTCGGGGACGAGCATCGGGCCGATGTGCAAGGTGGGGGGTGAGGTGGCGACGAGCATTTTCCTGGGATACAGCAACAAGCCGCACGAGGGGTTCGTCGGGCACAGTTATATCGGGCAGTGGGTGAACCTTGGTGCGGGGACGACGACGAGCAATCTGAAGAACACCTATGGGCCGATCAAGATGCACATCGGGGCCAAGCAGATCGAGACGGACCGGAGATTTTTGGGTTCGATGATTGGGGATCATACGAAAATTGCGATCGGATCGCGGTTGATGACGGGGAGCTATATCGGGTTCTGCTCGCTGCTGGCGGGGAGCGATTTGCCGCCGCGGTTTATCCCGAGCTTTACGTTTTGGACGGACGCGGGGGCGAAGCCGTACAACCTGGAGAAGGCGCGAGAGGTAATGAAGCAGGTTTATTCACGTCGGGGGCGGATTTGGGATGAGGAAGATGAGGCGCAGCTTAAGATCGTGCAGGAGTCGATCAAGCTGATGGAAAAGGAATACGGGAGTGGAACGGAACGGCATCCGTTTTGATCGTCGGGGGGAATCCTTTTGGGGGCGCGCGAAGGCGGGAATGTCCGAAAATGTCCGAAAGTATCCGGGATTTGTCGGTGAGATTTTTTCCTTCCCTGCGGATTTGAGATTTGGGATTTGAGATTTCAGATTTGAGATTGGGGGACATTGGTCCTCCGGTAACTAAGAGAAAAAATATTACGCGTCTATATACAGGTCCAAAAGGTGTACGTTTTGTACCTATTTTTGAGAATTCCGCGGATTTTTTTTATTTGGGGGGTGAGATTGCCAAGAATTTGATAGTAAGGTTGTTTGAAATACCCACGGCGGCGCGGTTCGACTGCGCTCACCGAAGTCCGTGGGCGTTCCGGTAGGGACAGTGGGACAGTTATGCGGCGCGTTTTAATCACGATGATTCTGCTGGGGGTTTGCGATGGTTCGCTGTGGGGGAGCGTGAGCCTGAAGGGGGAGGGGGCGACGTTTCCTAAGCCGCTTTATGATGTGTGGATCTCCAGATTTCACGATGGCAATCCGGACATCATGATCGATTACCAGGGGAGCGGGTCGGGTGGGGGGATTAAGGCGATTACCAATAAGACCGTCGATTTTGCCGGGTCGGACATCAAGCTATCTAAGAAGGAGTTCGCGGATGCGGGGGATGTGGTGTATGTGCCGGTGTGCGCGGGGGCGGTGGTGGCGGCTTACAATCTGCCGGGGCTGAATGCGGATTTGAAGCTGACGGGGCCGGTGCTGGCGGATATTTATCTGGGGAAGGTTACCGATTGGAATGATCCGGAGATCGTGGCGCTGAATCCGGGGGTGGCGTTGCCGAGCGAGGCGATTACGCCGGTTTATCGGAGTGACGGGAGCGGGACGAACGCGGTGTTCAGCGCGTATCTGACGGGCTTGAGCGATGAATTCGCGGCGAAGGTGGGGGAGGGGAAATCGGTCGAGTGGCCGGTGGGGCAGGGGGCGGAGGCGAACAATGGGGTGACGGCGATCGTGAAGGGGATACCGGGGGCGATTGGGTATGTGGAGCTGAATTACGCGCTGGCGAACGATGTGCCGATGGCGCTGCTGCGGAATAAGGCGGGGAACTTCATCAAGCCGACGCTGGCATCGGTGACGTCGGCGGCCGCGGCGGCGGACCGGATTCCGGCGAATATTCTCAATGCGGAGGGGGCAGATGCGTATCCGATTTCTTCGTTCACCTATATTCTGGTCCATCGGGATTTGAGTTATCTTGGGAATAAGGTGCGGGTTTCCGCGCTGATCAAGTTTTTGAACTGGGCGGAAACGGACGGGCAGAAGCTGGCGAGCGAGCACGAATATGCGCCGCTGCCGGACGCGGTGGTGAAGAAAGCGCAGGCGAACATCGCGAGCCTGACGTTCGACGGCGCGCCGGCGCAATAGTAAAGATGTCGGATATTCCTGTGTCCAATCTCGGCGGGACGGGTTCGGGGGGGCCGGCTCAACCGACTCCACCCCACCCTCCGCTGACGCGTGAGCGGCGGCAGTGGTTGCATGTCGATCTGATCATGCACGGATTGGCGCTGGCGGGGGGGCTGGCGGTGGCGCTGATGCTGGGGGCACTGCTGGTGGTGCTGATCGTGGCGGCGCTGCCGAGCATGAAGCGGTACGGATTTCAATTTCTCATCGGAACGAGCTGGCATCCGAATGAGCGGGAGGTTCCGCGGCTGGATGCGAGCGGGAAAGCCATGCGGGATGAAGACGGGGACGTGGTGATGGAGACGATTCCGCCGTCGTTTGGGGCGCTGCCGATGATTTACGGGACGGTGGTGAGCTCGGGGCTGGCGCTGGTGATCGCGGCGCCGCTGAGCCTGGGGGCGGCGATTTTTCTGGTGCGGATCGCGCCGCGGGGGCTGGTGACGCCGATTTCGTTTCTGGTGGAGTTTCTGGCGGCGATTCCGAGCCTGGCGTATGGGATCTGGGGGATGTTCGTGCTGGCTGCATTTTTGCGAAATTACATTGAGCCGGGGGCGTTTCATCTGCTGGGGCGTGTGTGGGGGTTTGGGTGGCTGTTTTGGGATCAGCAGGGGCATCGGCATCTGCTTACGGGGCTGGATATGCTGTGCGGGGGGCTGATTTTGGGGATCATGATCATTCCGATCATCACGGCCATCAGCCGGGATATTTTGAACAATGTGCCGCGGGCACAGCTTGAAGGGACGGTGGCGCTGGGGGCGACGTGGTGGCAGAGCGCGGTGGAGATGCTGAGCTTCTGCCGGAGCGGATTGTTTGGGGCGATCATGCTGGGGCTGGCGCGGGCGGCGGGGGAGACGATGGCGGTGACGATGGTGATCGGGAACAACCCGCACATGGCGCTGTCGGTTTTTTCGCGGGCACAGACGATGGCGAGTCTATTGGCCAGCAAATTTCAGGAGGCGGAGGATTTGGATCGGTCGGCGCTGCTGGAGATTGCGCTGATCCTGCTGGTGATGTCACTGCTGTTTAATGTGACGGCGCGGTGGCTGGTGGTGGGGAAGGGGGCGCAGGGGGCGGCGGCACATTAGGGGCGTGCTGGGCGAGAGAGTGGAGCAGGAGATGAGTGACAAGGTGACAAGGTGATATAGAGGAATATGTGGATGACGGAAGCGGGCAGGAGACAATTATCGCGACGGATCAGCGCGGGGATGTATGCGCTGTGCATCGCCTTTGCAGCGATCATTTTGCTCGTGCTGGTGCTGATTACGGGGTATTTGCTTTGCATTGGGGTTAGCCATTTGAGCCTGTCGTTTTTTATTAAGGAGCCGATCGCGCAGGGGAATCCGGGATTTCCGGGAGGGATGGCCAATGGGTTGGAGGGGACGACGGTTTTGATCGCGCTGGCCAGTGCGCTGGGGATTCCGGTGGGGATGCTGGCGGGGATTTATCTGGCGGAATATGACACCAAGTCGATGTTCGTGGGGGTGGTGCGGTTTCTGGCGGATGTGCTGGCGGGGGTGCCGAGTATTGTGGTGGGGATTTTGTGCTATGAACTGCTGGTAGCGCCGGTGCATCGGAATAACGCCTGGGCGGGGGCGGCGGCGCTGGCGTTTATTATGATTCCGATTATCGCCCGGACGACCGAAGAGATGCTTCGGCTGGTGCCAAACAGCTATCGCGAGGCGTCGATTGGGCTGGGGGGGACCAAAGCGCACACCATCTGGCGGGTTGTGCTGCCGGCGGCGAAGGCGAGCATAATTACCGGGATCATGCTGTCGATCGCGCGGATTGCGGGAGAAACGGCGCCGCTGCTGTTTACATCGCTGGGAAACGACTCGATTACCTGGAATTTGAACGACCGGTTTCCATCGCTGACCAAGCAAATATACGACTACAGCACGCAGCGGGCGACGCCTGAGGAGCAGGGGCTGGCGTGGGCGGGAATAATGGTGCTGATAAGCCTGATATTCATCTTGAACCTTGGGGTTCGGTATTTCACCAGCCGGCGAAAATAACCCGCAGGTTTTGCGCGTATAGATTCGTATTCGTCTCTGCGTATACTGCCGGGCTACTAGAGGCGATATGGCGTCGGTTTGCTTTTATTTCCAGGTCCACCAGCCGATGCGGCTGCGGCGCTATAGCGTATTCGACACGGACCGGCATTATTTCGACGATCACAAGAACGCGGAGATTTGCCGGAAGGTGGCGCACAAGTGTTACCTGCCGGCGAACCGGACGCTGCTGGATACGATCAGGGTTCATGAGGGGCGGTTCCGGATCGCTTATTCGATCACCGGGACGGCGCTGGAGCAGATCCAGCAATATGTGCCGGAGGTGATGGATTCGTTTCACGAGCTGAATAAGACGGGGTGCGTGGAGTTTCTGGATGAGACGTATTACCACTCGCTGGCGTTTATGTATTCGCGGGAGGAATTCCGGGCGCAGGTGGAGTTAGCATCGGCAGAAGATCAAGGAGCTGTTCGGGCAGCAGCCGCGGGTTTTCCGGAATACGGAACTGATTTACAACAACGATCTGGCGCATTTCGTGAGCCACATGGGGTATGAAGCGGTTCTGGCGGAAGGGGCGGATCATATTTTGGGGTATCGGAGCCCGAATTTTGTTTATCATCCGCCGCACGCGCCGCAAGCTGAAGCTGCTGCTGAAGAACTACCGGCTGAGCGACGATATCGCATTTCGGTTTTCGAATCGGACCTGGGAGCAGTGGCCGCTGACGGCGGAGAAGTTTGCCACGTGGGTGAACCAGATCAACGGCAACGGGTTTATCTGCAACCTATTCATGGATTATGAAACATTTGGGGAGCACCAGTGGGCGGATACCGGGATATTCGACTTCATGCACCATGTGCCGGGGAAGATCATGGAGCATCGCGACAATAGCTTCCTGACGCCGAGCCAGGTGGTGGATAAATATGAGGCGGTGGGGGAGATCGACGTGCCGAACATGATCTCATGGGCGGATACGGAGCGGGATCTTTCGGCATGGCTGGGGAACGCGATGCAGTCGAACGCGTTGCATGAGCTGTACAAACTGGAGGGCCCGCTGAAGGAGAAGGGGGATCCGCAGCTTTTGGCTGATTGGCGGATGCTGACGACGAGCGATCATTTCTATTACATGTGCACGAAATATTGGTCCGATGGGGATGTGCACAAATATTTCAGCCCGTATGAGAGCCCTTACGACAGCTACATCAATTTCATGAATGTTTTGGATAATATTCAGACTCGTTTGCGGGCTTGAACGCGGCAATATCTCATCACATTTAATTTATCTAACTGATTACGCACAAATGTTTTGCGGTCAGTGTAATTTAATACACTAGTGATATAGTTAGCACTTGCATTTTCCACTTGACCATCGGGTCGCAATCAGCTATAGTCATGCCGGCGTTAAGCAGGAGTCGGTATGGTGAAAAGCAAGGCCGCTACGGTGGGGCGAAGGACACTTGGTTCGATCAACGGAAGCGGGGGGTTGTTTGCGCGGTTTCCGTTTTACGAGGTTCGGCTTAGCAAGGGGAAGGCCGTTCCAGAGCTTGACCGCCTTTTGGGGCAAGCTGATCGGGACCGGCGATGCACGCTAACATTGACGGTTTCTTACCATCAGCCGGATCGGCTTCGCGTGACCGAGACCGACCCGCCAAATTACGAATTGCAGGCGTCGGCGTCGTATGTGCGCGGCGATGCGATGCGTGTGCAGGGACGCGAAGGAGTAAGTTGTAATCTGGACCTGTCCGCTCGTCTTGGCGTTGGCGCCCTTCGCGACGAGCTTCGAGTGGCCGCACAGCGGGCTGAGAAATTCGTCGTCCTGCGGGTGCCTAGTCGCAAGCGTAACCTGGTCGAACTGGTTCCGGATGTCGATTTTGGGCTTGGCGAAAGCGATATTCTCGCCGCCGCCTCGATGGCGGCGGCCGGCACAGTTCTCCGCGCTGAGGATTTCAGCGATTGGGAGAAATAGCCTTGGCGCGGCTCCAGCAGGGCAGCGTTGTCTGGGCTGAGCTTCCCGCTCCGTTTGGTTGTCGGCCGGTCGTGATTCTGACGCGTGATTCCGTGATTGGACGCCTCAACGCGTTGACGGTCGCCCCCGTCACGCGGACGATTCGCCACGCAGCGACGGAAGTGGTTCTTGAGCCTGAAGACGGAGTGCCGACGGTCTGTGCGGTTACGCTGGACAATATCTTCACCTTGCAGCGGACGGCTCTGGGGTTGCCGATCGCGGTTCTCTCCGCGAAAAGGATGAGCGAGGTGTTCGCAGCGATCCGAACGGCCTTCGACATGCCTTAAGGGTCAGTGCGCCTTCCCGTTGCCGGTGCGGCAATCTCATCGGCGAGTTTTGTTGCCATATCAAGGGGAATAAATATCATTTTTAGTTGATTCGGGGATTATTTTGTCTGTCAGGCAATTTTTTTGTTGCTTAGCAGGCAACAAATCGGGTAAATAGTCCCGCCCATGGGAGAAGAGGTTGAACCACGCGAGGCACCGGAGCTCATGATGTTGGGTGAGCGGCTAAAAGAGTTGCGGGCGGCCCGGGATTGGACGCTCGAAGAGTTGGCTGAGCGCAGCGGGCTTTCCAAGCCGTTTCTGTCGCGGCTGGAAAGCGGGAGCCGGCAGCCATCCATCGCGGCGGTGCTGACACTCGCCAGGGTGTTCAACGTGCCGATGGGGAGTCTTTTTGAGATTCGGCCGGAGGACGAGGGGTGCATCATCGTGCGACGGGAGAGCACGGGGGTTCGGCGCGGGAATGGGATTTCTTATACGCCGCTTTCGGGCATATCGCGATTCAACGTGCAGCCTATGCGGATAACGGTTTCGCCCCAGCGGCCTGGCGTCGAGCGCTATCAGCATGATGGGGAAGAGTGGATTTACGTTTTATCAGGCAGTTTGAAGCTCCATGTCAACGAGAAGCAGTACGATTTGGAACCCGGAGATGCGGCGCATTTTGATTCGCGTCTTCCCCATCGGCTCGACGCGGGCGGGGGGAAGGATGCCGAGGTCATTCTGGTCGCGTGCACCATACCAACCACGCTCAATTCCCGTCGGGAGACGGCAGAAATGAAAGCCGAGCTTGTAGGGTAAGCGCGGCGGTTTACAGAGCGGCTCCCGAGGCGGCGGAAAAAGGGAAACGTCTGAACGAGCAGTCTGCGGAAGAGGAAGGCTCGCGTGTCTTCGCGAGGCAGCACGGTGCTGCCGCGCGCGGTTCGCTCACGCGACGTCAGGTGAGGTTTATTGCAGGAGTCCGCCATGAGCGACGTGCCAGGCTACGTAGAAACGGTCAAGAAAACTCACACCAAGCTGAAGCATAATGCTTTGAATTTCTGGGAGGTCTCCGCGCACGCGATGGCGTTGATCTCGCCGAGCATGACGGCGGCGTTAATCGTGCCGCTGATGTTTGCCACCGCCGCCAACGCCGGGTGGCTGTGCTACACATTCGGAACGATCATGCTTCTGTTCGTGGCGCTGAACCTGAATCAGTTTGCCAAGCGCTACACATCGGCGGGGAGCATGTATGAATATACCGTCAAAGGAATTGGGCCGACGGCGGGCGGGGTGGCCGGGTGGTCGCTTGCCTGGGCGTATATGTTCATCGGCATCGCCGGGGTGACGGGGTTCACGCACTTCGCCTCGATGCTGCTCACGCAGGCGGGGGCGACGGGATATCTCTCGCACCCGTGGATCACGCTCTTTGCGATATGCATGTTCACGGCGTGGTTCCTGGCTTACAAAGACATCACGCTTTCAGCGCTGCTGATGCTGGCGATGGAAGGCGTTTCGGTTTTGGTCATCTCCATTCTGGCGCTGATTGCCTGCGGCAAATATGGGGTGATCGATACCAACCAGTATCACTGCTTCGCCGGGATGGGCTTTAAAGACATCATGCGGCCCCTGGGGCTGGGCGTGGTGGTGGCGATCTTCAGCGGCGTGGGATTTGAATGTGCCACGGCATTTGGCGAAGAGGCCAAGAAGCCGCTGGTGACCATCCCCCGCGCGGTGATCGCAAGCCTGCTGTTTACCGGATCGTTCTTCGTGTTCATCACTTACGTCGAAACGCACGCGCTGGCGGCCAACAATCCGACGCTCGACCAGCTTCCGGCTCCGCTGACGACGCTGGCGCAGAACATGAACCTGGCCTGGATGGGCATCGTGATCGAATGCGGCGCGATGATCAGCTTCTTTGCGTTGGCGCTGTCATGCCTGAATTCCGGGTCGCGGATCGTGTTTTCGATGGCTCGATACGGAATTTTCCCGATCTCGGTCGGCAGCTCGCACAAGTTGAACCTGACGCCGCACGTGGCGATCGCGTCGTTTGCACTGATCCAGTTCCTGATTCCCACGGGCTTCATGCTGGCGATTTATGCGGGTGGCTGGAACGCGCTTCAGATGGGCGTGCCGCTGGATTTGTTCAACAACGCGGGAACGCTGGGTGCGATGGGATTCTGCGGCGGGTATGTGGGCATCTCGCTGGCGACGCCGTTCTTCCTGTATAAGATCGGCCAGCTTAAGGCGCACCACATTTTCCTGTCGGTCGGAGGCGCTGATTCTGCTGCTGGTGCCGATCGTTGGTCTGGTCTGGCCGGTGCCGCTTAGTCCGCCGATGAATATCATGCCGTGGGTGTATGGCGCCTATCTACTGGCGGGCGGGATCATCACGTTTGTCCGCCGGCGCAGCAAGGCTGAATTCGACGGCGTGCGGCAGGTGCTGGATGCGAACATGATGGCCGCGCCGCAGTTGTCGGCCTCGACGCCGGCGACGTCGCCGGATGCCACGCCGGCGATGGCGTAAGGTTTGATCTGTTGCCACTTGCGCCGACGGTGCCGGAGTAAAAACCGCGCCGTCGGCGCATGCGATTATTTGTCCGCCGTCCGAAAGGCGTAATTGCCTACAGACTGCGGTTCGAAGGGAGATCGTATGTCGAGCGCTGTTGCCAGCGAGGGGAGTGTGGCGAGCCTTCACCGCTATCCGGTGAAATCGATGATGGGAGAGGAACTGAACGCGGCGCAAATTACCCCGCGCGGCTTGTTTGGCGATCGGGCCTATGCCTTGCGCGATTCTGAAACGCAGAAGATCGTCAGCGCGAAAAACCCAAAAAAATGGCCCAATTTGTTCACGTATCGCGCCGCTTACGTGAATCCGCCGGAATCTTCCATGGCGCTGCCGGCGGTTCGTGTTCAGCTTCCCGATGGTCGATATACGCTCAGCACCAGCACCGATTTCGCGAAAACAATTTCTGAGTCGCTGGGCCGGACGGTTTCGCTTCTGGAAGCGCCCCGCAGGCGCGCAGCTCGAGGAATACTGGCCGGATATGCCCGAGCTTTCGAACCGAGACGTGGTGACGGACGAGGCGATGCCGCCGGGAACATTTTTCGACCTGGCGATTCTCCACGTGCTGACGACGGGGACGTTGGAAAAACTGCGGGAGGCCTATCCCGGCGGGCGGTTTGAGCCGCGCCGGTTCCGGCCCAATCTTATCGTCAGCACAGGCGACAAGAAGGAATTCGTCGAGAACGGCTGGATAGGCAAAACGCTGGCGATCGGTCCGGAGGTGAGGATTCAGGTGACCGGCCCGTGCCCGCGCTGCGTGATGACGACACTGGCGCAGGCCGATCTGCCGAAGGATCCGGGCATCCTCAAGGCGGCGGCGAAAACCAACGAAGTGCGGGTTGGCGTTTATGCGTCTGTCGTTCAGGGTGGGACAGTCCGCGTCGGTGATGCTGTCAGCGTGCTGTGATATCTTTTTGTGGCGGTCGCAAGCTGGTTTGCGCCGCGGGGGGTTCGGCAGGCGCGAATCCGTTTTCGAGCGAATCTGGAAACCGGCGGGGTGGCGCCGTTTTGGGAAGACCGGCTATAGTCGGCGATGAAGTTAAGTTAGTGTGATATGCCCGACATCGCTGCTTCATGGTGATGCTCGCCGAACTTGGCTTCCTGCAACGCTTTCTGGGCCCGCTCGATCAGCGACAGTTTTTGCCCGTCGTCCTCGGCCGCGCCGAAAGTGCAGGTGATGGGGACGGGGTGGCCCTCGCATTTCAGGTCGAGCGCGGCGAGCGATTCGCGGCAGCATTGGATGACGGATTCCGCGCCGCCGCGATCGGTGCAGGGACAGAGAATGATGAATTCGTCGGGTCCGAAACGGCAGACATCGTCTTCGAGGCGCGTCGCGTCGCTGAGGGCGGCCGCGACGCGGACGAGGACTTCGTCGCCGAAGGCGCGGCCATAGGTTTCGTTGATCGAGGCGAAATTGTCGATGTCGGCCAGGATGCACGTCAGCGGGTTGCCGGTTCGGCGGGCGAGGGAAAGCTCCTGGCAGAATCTTTGATCGAAATAGGCGCGATTCCACAGGCCGCTGGGGCCGTCGATGCGGGGGCCCGATTCAAGTCCGTCCGCAGACTCGCGCGTTTGCAGCGCGGCGCGGATTCGCGCTTTCAGCTCGGCGAAGTTGAACGGCTTATTGATGAAATCGGCGGCGCCGATTTCGGGGTCGTAAATGCGGTCGTCTGGCGATGCGGCGCTGGCAAGGAAAATCACCGGGATTTCAGCCGTGGTTATGTCGCTCTTGAGCTGACGGCAAACCTCGATCGCCGAGGCATCCGGCAAATCCGCGTCCAGGAGAATGAGGTCGGGAGTAAACTTACGGGCGGCGGCGAGGCCTTCCTGGGCGGTATATGCCGATGTCAATGTGACCGGTTCATCGTCGAGGCGCGAGGTGAGCAGGGCGTGAATCGCCATTGAATCGTCGATGAGCAATATCCGCTGGGGCATTGGCAGCTTCTCCTGCTTTCCCGCCCCCGTCGAAATTGCAGTGTTCTGAGAGTGATATCGGTTAAAGAACGGGATGCGATAATCAGCAGCCGTGCCGTGCGGGCGACCCCCACCCTAACCCTCCCCCGGAGTACCAGGGGAGGGGGGGGAAGCGTACGACCGATAAACTTGCGGGGTTGCGTTCGACCGCCGCGGCCTCGATATTGGTTGCCCTTGCCGCTTGCGGATGGAGCGTTATGCAGGATCTGGTTCGCCGAATCGTGGCGTTGGTGGCGTCGGTCGTTTTGGTCGCGGGTTTGTGGGGATGCGCCTCCGGCACTGGACAAGTGAAACCGGCCCAGCTTCAGCACTTGGGCATCGAGGCTTTCGTCTCGCCGCGCGTGGCGATGAATCTCGACGCGGGATGGAAATTTATCCGGCAGGATGTCGATGGGCGCAGCAGGCGGATTTTGACGACTCGGCCTGGGAATCGGTGAACCTGCCGCACACCTGGAATAATCTCGACGGGGAAGACGGCGGCGATAATTATTATCGCGGCCCGGCGTGGTATCGCCGGCATCTGACGATCGGCTCGGACCTGCGCGGGAAGTCGATCTATCTGCATTTCGGGGCGGCGGGGAGCCATGCGTGGGTTTATGTCAACGGGAAGCTGGCGGGGCCGGACCACAAGGGATTTTTCTCGGCGTTCTGTTACGACATCACTCCGTTGCTCGATCCGAGCGGCGACAATGTGATCGCGGTGCGAGTGACCAATAGGAGAGATTCGACAATTCCGCCGCTGTCGGGAGATTTCACGATGTTTGGGGGGCTGTACCGCGAGGTATGGATGCTGGCGCTGAATCCGGTTTGCATCAGTCCCGTGGATGATGCGTCGCCGGGGGTGTATGTCAAAGAGACAAACGTTAGCGCCGATCATGCCGATTTGCAGGTGACGACGAAGCTTCGCAACAGCGGTCAGGGAGCCGAGCCGGTTGACGTGAGCTGTGAATTGCTCGATGCAAATGGTGCGGTGGTGCAGTCGGCATCGGGGCAGCAGAGTCTTGATCCGGGCGGCAACGCCGATGATGTGCGGACGCTCAGCGTCGATCATCCGCATCTCTGGAACGGGCGAATCGATCCCTATCTTTATCACGTCCAGGTTTCCCTGCGGCATGGCTCCAAGCTGGTGGACCGGGTGGTTCAGCCGGTGGGCATTCGTTTCTTCGTCTGCGATCCGGATCGTGGATTTCTCCTCAATGGCCAGTCGTATCCACTTCACGGGGTGAATCGCCATCAGGACCGCATCGATATGGGATGGGCGATCACCTCGCGCGAGCAGCAGGAGGATTTCGATTTGATCATGGAGATGGGATGCACGGGGATCCGCCTGGCGCATTACCAGCACGCGCAGGAGTTTTATGATCTGTGCGACCGCGGGGGTTTGGTGGTTTGGGCGGAATCGTCGATGGTCAATGAAGTGGGAAATTCCCAGGGCTTCGAAGAGACGGCTCTTCAGCAGCTTCGCGAGCTGATCAAGCAAAGTTATAACCATCCGTCGATCTGCTTCTGGTCGCTGTTCAATGAATTGCATGCCGGACCGAACAATGGGCAGAGCGCTGCCGCGGCAAAGCGAATGATCGACCGCGAAGTTGAAGTGGTGAAGGCGCTGAACGACAAAGCGCACGGCGCTGGATCCGACCCGGCTGACGACCGCGGCGACGTTGGCCGGAAAGGGGCCGATCCCACTGAACCTTGTGACGGACGTCATTGGATTCAACCGGTATTACGGTTGGTACAGCGACACGACGGCCGCCTGGCCGCAGGGTATTGATTCGCTGCACCAGAGTTTGCCGGGCCATGCGATCGCGATCAGCGAATATGGCGCGGGGGCGAGCATTTACGAGCATGAGATCGATCCGCGCAACCTCAGACCGTTTCGTTCTGGCATCCCGAGGAATGGCAGGGTGTCGTTCACGAGGCCGCATATAAGGCGATGAAGGATCGGCCCTATCTGTGGGGCACATTTTTGTGGAACATGTTCGACTTCGCAGTCGACAGCCGGCACGAGGGGGATCACCTGGGCCGCAACGACAAGGGGCTGGTCACCTACGACCGCAAGACGAAGAAGGATGCTTTCTATTTTTACAAGGCAAATTGGTCGAGCGATCCGGTGATATATATCACCGACCGGCGATTTACGCCGCGCAACGTGGCGAAAGGACCTTTCAAGGTCTACTCCAATTGCGATTCGGTCGAGTTGAGGTTGAACGGTGTCTCGCTGGGCTCGAAGACCGGCGACGACTGCGTATTCGTCTGGCCCGATATCACGCTGTCGCGCGGCAGAAATCTCGTCGAGGCCGTTGGAATGCGCGCCGGCAAAGAATATGCGGATCGCTGCATCATCGATTATGATCCGGGCGTGATCGAGATGCGTCCCGTCGCCCCCACCACTCGGCCAACAGCATTCCATTGAATTGTCCGATGATACATGGAGGTTTGGTTTGACCCAGGAAGCCCCCGTTGCCCAAATTCAGGAGACGAGTCCCAAAGCGAAGATTTCGCGCGGCGGTGGCGTGGGCGATCCTGGCCCTGGTGGTCATCGGCATCGGCATCGCGATGCGGATCTGGTTTTACGTCTTTAACCGCTCGATGTATCGCGATGAGGCGGCGTTGGCGCTGAATATCGTCAACCGCTCATTTGCCGGTCTCTTCAAGCCGCTGAGCAACGACCAGGGCGCCGACGGGATTTCTGACGCTGGAAAAGCTCGTCGTCACGATCATGGGCAACAGCGAATATTCGCTGCGCCTGGTGCCGTTGATCGCTTCGATCCTTTCGCTGCCATTTTTTTACTGGCTTTGCCGCAGGTTTCTGAGCCCCGGCGGGACGGTTTTCGCGCTCGTGGTGCTGGCGATGGGGGCCAAGCAGTATGACTACGGGGCCGCCACCAAGCAGTATTCGATGGATGTGCTGGCGACGGTTGTGCTGGTGCTGCTGGGGACCTATGCGCTGAAGTCACGCCGCTGGGCGATTGCCATGGGGATCGTCGGCACGATTTCGATCTGGTTTTCTCATTCGGCCGTGTTCGTGCTTGCGGGGGTGGGCGCGATGATTGCGATGCAGTGGATGGCAACGCAGCCGCGCCCTGATCCGCGGCCGCTGCTGATTTCTTTCGCGGCGTGGGCCGTCAGCTTCGGCGCGAACTATTTTTTCATCCTTCGGAGGCTCAGCCACAGTACCTACATGCAGACGTTCTGGGCTGAGGCGGGAGCGTTTGCGCCGGTTCCAAAATCGCTGGATGCGATCCTGTGGTACAAGGAGACGTTTTTCCAGATATTTGAAAACCCGCTCTCGATGGGCTTTGGTGGGGTGTGCGCGCTGGTGTTTCTGCTGGGAATCGGCGAGCTGTGGCGCAAGAACAAAGCGGTTGCCGCGGGCGTGATTCTGCCGGTGATCCTCACCCTGATCGCCTCGGGCTTCCACAAATATCCGTTCATGGAGCGGCTTATTCTTTTCATCTGCCCGCTGCTGGCGATTTTCCTGGGGGCGGGGATGGAATATCTCTTCATCGGTCAGCGCAAGCCGGTGGGAATCATCGTGCTGATCTTTCTGCTGATCACGCCGGTGAATAAGACACGCGAATATGCGAAGCGGCCATGGATGCACACCGATGCGGCAAAATGCTGACGATGGTCGCCAAAAATCAGCAGCCGGGCGATACGCTCTGCATTTTCGAATACGTCTGGTATCCCTACGAATATTACAAAGATCGGCTGGGAATCCAGAACATTCCGGTGACGTGCCTGCTTCAATCCATCGATAATGTTGACGACATGCGAGCGCAGATTGTCCCGAGGGCCAAGGGCAAACGCGTCTGGATCCTCTTCGAAGACTATCCGGACCAGGAGCAGTGGGCCAAAACCGTGCTCGATTCGATGGGGACGAAGGTGATCGAGGACAAGCCGTTCCAGGATTACATCGCCTGCTATCAGTTGCGCCCAGGGGGCTGAAGGTTGTACAAATCGACTGAGCTTCCCCGAAAGTCTTCGTGATCGATCCGCTTTCCGCGCTGATCGAGGGTCTGCTCGATGGCTTGCTCGTCGCCTGCCGCGCCCATGGAGAAGACGACCCAGACGCGAGGCCGGCCCTGGACTTTGAGCAAATCGCCGGCCAGGGTTTGCGGGCGGGTTTTCACGTTTGGATCGAACGCGCCGTCGATCAGATCTCCGGCCGGCAGGTTCAATTGCGGAGCCGCGGATAGGTAATAATTCCCAAGAACGTCCGAGCCCCAGTGCAGGTAAATCGTGTCTCCCGCTTCCCAGTTGGCTTTCACGTAATTGATCGCGGGTTTGGCGTCGTAGCGGATTTCGGGGTGAACCAGGTATTTGGCTTCGATGTAAACCGGAAATATGAACAGAATGGCGCAAGGAATGGCCGCGATCTTTGCCGGACGTGAGCCGGCCGCAAAAGCCAGGGGCAGAATCATCAGCGGGGCGAAGAAGAGCGTGAGACGCTCGGCGAATGGGTAACGCTGCAGGCCGGATGCGGCGAGCGTGAGTGCCAGCGTGAAAATCACCAATCCCAGAGCCCGCGGAGATCGTCGGACCATCAGCCCGCACCCGGCCAGAAACATCAGCACCGCCGTGAATTCGATGACGCGCCCGGCGATGACATACGGCAGTCCCGTCGAAGCGCCGCTGGGGAAAATACCCAGCGGATAGTGGAACAGGTCTATTATTGTTCGCGGATACCAGAGTAGCGTACCCCACGATCGCGGCAGGGGGGCGAAGGCTTTCTGGTCCTGCCAGTAGGCGAGCAGAAAGTTATTGGAAACATAGTATCGGGAAATCAGCAGATAATTCGCGGCGAAACTGACGAGCCAGACTGTGCCCATGGCCGCCACCTTCCCCGCGCCGATATTTGCCGGCGCGGAGCGATTGAACCAGCAGCGTGATGCCGATTCCCCCGAGCACGAACAGAAGCGGGTGGCTGAACCACAAAAGGACCGCGCCGACTGCCGTCAAAATTGTGGTTGCCCCGATGGCATCGGCATTGGCAGCCAGGCGCAAGCATTACGGTCGCCCACAAAACATCCGTCGAATACTGCTTGGCCTCTGAGGAATATCGCACCAGCGGCTCAGCCAGCGCCATCCACCCCAGGCCCATCAGCGCGATGGCTGGTGAGGCGAGCCGGCGCACGGCGACAAAAAATATCGGCAGCACAACAACCGACGCCAGAAATGGCACGAGCCGCAGGGCCAGCTCGCCATGCCCGAAAATCGTCGTGGAAGTTTTCTGCAATATCAGGAATCCGACAGGCGCGGCCTGATCGCCGATATTCAAGGGCCGCAGAAGCTGCGAAAACGAGCGGGAAAAGATATTCGAGGCAAGCTGCGCATCATCATGCATTAGCCCGCGGTCCTGGAGATAGCGCCGCAGGCGCAAGATGAAGCCAACCAGGAAAATGACCCAGAAGATCAAATCACTGCGAAAGCGAGATCTGTGTGAACGTAACGGGCCCGCGACTCGCAACTGGTAACTCGCAACCATCTTCGGGATTCACCTTATCGGTAAAGCCATGAAAAATGAACAGGGGCGCCGCTGGGCGACCCTGTTCGGCCTGAGGGCACTGACCTGATTGGCCGTTACGAATTATTCGGGAGGTTGGACCCGGCGGTGAATCCGTCGGCGGTCACGCTGTAGGTGTTGCCGAGGTTCACATCCTGGAACACATCACCCGAGGCGACGCCGGTGGATTCAAATTCCGCGGTGGTTTCCCACGCCGTCTGCGAGCTGGGGTCGCTGCCGACGAAGAAGACACCGCCGAGGTTCCACGACGAGACCGAGGCCGGGTTGCCCCAGACGTTGTCCATGATCTGGGAGAAGCTGTTGAGATTTGGCTCGTCAACACTGATATACGCCTGCCCGTTGCCGACCTGGTAATTCGGATCGACGAACAGGTTGTAATCGACCGTCACGTTGGACGCCTGTCCATTGTTGATGTAGAGGAACCCGCCATATTGGCCCGGCTCGGTGACGGTGTTGTGCTCGATCCAGACATTGGTGACGGTCCAGTTGAACCCGCCGCCAATTTCCTGGGCGTTGATGGTGATGCCGGCGCCGTTGTCGCCGTTGATCACGTTGTTTTCGATCATGATGTCTTCAGCGCCGGCGGTGATCAGGATCGTCGTGCTGTTGACCACGTTGGAGTCGAAAACCACGTCGCTGAGCTGCACGTTGGGATTAGCCACCGCGGTTCCGAGCGGCCCGGCATTCGCGGGCCCGTCGGCGAAGGTGTTCTTGTAGACATACACATATTGCCCAACCTGCGTCGAGAGCGTGTTCTTCGACACGTTGGCGCCGCCAGCGGTTTCCGGCGGATTGGTGAAGTTGTTGTACGCCAGCTCAAGGTCGGTGACGCCGGCGACGCGCATAATCGCCTCGCCAGTCGAGGCGGCCACCGTGTTCCCAAGGAACGTGATGTTCTGGCCCGCCACCCAGCCGAAATATCCGCTCAGCGCCGTGGGATTCGGCGAAGTATTGTCCTGCACCAACACATTCGTCGGCGCAAGCTGCAAGTTCACGTCCTCGCCGACGTTCAGGAACGTGTTGTCGAGGATCGAGATGTCCGTCCCGGTTGGAATCAACGCCATCGGAATGGCCTGCTTGTTGTCGTTGTTGGTATACATGGAGTCGAACGTCAGCCCCTGGATCACAATGTTCGAGGAGTTGTTATCGAATCCGATAAACGATCCGCCTCCTACCGGGCCGTCGTAATAGAGGATCGGCTGCGCGCCGCTGCCGTACGACCCTAGATAAACGTGCGACAATCCGGCCATGGTGATTTCGCTGGTTGTACTCAGCGTAAACGTATCGCCCGCCTGGAACAGCACGCGGGTGTTGCTCGTCAAAAGCTGCTGGAGACGCGCCAGGCTCTTGATTGGATCACTGGCCGACAGACCGTTGTTCGAGTCGTTGCCGCTGGTGGAGACGTAGATCGTTGGCCGGGTGTCGGCAGAGATCGTCACCTGCTGCGTCGCGACGGAGACCTGGCCGTCCGGCGTGGTGATGGTCATCGTGATCGTGTAGGTTCCGGCATTCGCATAGGCATGGGCGGCGCTGAAGCCCACGATGCTGTTGTTGTAAGCCGAGTTCGTGTCACCGAAGTTCCAGGTGATCTTGCTGTTGAGCAGCGTGCCGCTGCCGAACGTCGAATTCGTGGATTCCACGTTGACGGTTTCCAGCGGCAGAACCGTGCCGGTGGTCGAAAGCGTGATCACCGCGTCCGGCGTCGACGAAGAGGGGGGCGTGGGAGTCGGTGTGGGGCCGTTGCTGTTGTTGCTGCCCGACGTGGTGCTCCCGCTGCCGGAGGTGCTGCTGCCGGAATTGGACGCATTGCTTCCGCTGCTCGATGAGCCGCTGTTTGAGCTTCCGCTGCTGGAATTTCCGCTGCTGCTGGAAGCGCTGTTGGAAGAACCCGAAGCGCTGCTGCCGGAGTTGGAAGAGGCTGAATGCGACGAACCGCTTCCCGAGGAATTGCCGGTCGTGGAACCGCTTGTCGACGAACCGCTGTTGGAAGTCCCGCTGTGAGACGATCCGCTCCCGGAGCTTGAGGGCAAAATAGTGTTTCCGCTGTTGCCCGTTTTTCCGGTGGTGGTCGTGGTTTTATTGTTGGTGTTCGTACCCGTGTTCGTGTGGAACGTCTGCGTCTGGCCGGCCTTCATCCAGGTAACCTCGCCGTTGGCGGCGATCACCTCCACGGGCGTCTTCACGCCGCCCGCGACCGTCACGGTATCGTCCTGTTTCCCAAGATAAACGACGACCTGCTGAACCTGGTTGCTGGAAACGACTTCGCCGAAATTGTTGGCGTAGCCGACAACGCGGCTGCTGGAGGCGTTGCGGACGACGAAGGTGTTGGCCTGGTTTGCGTCGCCATGCAGCTCGAACGAAGAGCCGTTGAGCAGGCATGCCGACATGAGCTGCCGATCTTCCAGACCTTCAAGACCCTGACGGGACGATTGTTTCTTATACTTCTTCATGTGATTCGCATCGGGAACCGTTGCGAACCACTCAGGCGACTTTACGGAGATATTAAAAGATTCGACTGCGCGAGCGCCGCATTAATCCGTCGATGCGATGCGACCCGCGCATTTTCACAGCTAGCAGCTTAAGAAACCCCGTGCAGGCGTTTTGCCCCAGGGATCAGGCCGACTCTAAATACGATTTGAATTCCCCACGGGCAAATTTCGCGGAATTATCTGGACGTGTCGGATAAAAACGGCCCGGATTTGCCCAGATAATCGGCCATCGCCCGCGCCACCGCGAAGTGGCCGTCGTGATCCAAATGGGCGTAATCGAACGGTATATACATCGACGCACGATGGCCCGTCGTGGCTTCAATTTCCGCCCGGTGCTGACGGATCGCCTCCAATCCATTAGCGAGGGGAATGCCAAGCCTGGAGCACAAATCCGCGAAGCGCCGATCCGGGCTGATGGTCAATCGGTCTCGCGGGACGTTTTTTTCGTTATCGAAGGCAGAATCGGAAAGGTCAAATCGCGTCGGCACATATTCCACCACAAGCACCGCCCCATGGGCCGCGACATCGTCGCGAAACAGCGTCAGATCGCGGGCAAAAACTTTCCACGCCTCCTGTGCCTCCGCCGGATCGAGCCCACCCTCCCGCCAGCCGTGCGCCAGCATCGCCCCGGTGGGCGTCTGGGGCGAAATGTTGTGATTCAATACCCCCAGCCAATAAAGCCCCCGCTGGGTATTGAGCGACAAAAACGCCGGCAGACGCAGCTTGTGAAACGCGCGGTTCAATTCGGTCTCATAATGCTCCACACGCGTCTCATGCACCGCCGAGCGTCCATACCGAGGCTGCTCCGCTTCGCTATTTCGCTGCATCCACGAAAGCGAAATCATATTCCCGCTCACCAGCAGCGCCACCACGTCCGGCTTATATGCCGCCCACTGGTTGCGATAGGCCAGATCGAGCGTGCGAAGGCTCGCCCCCTCAAACGCGACGTTCATCGTCGAAACCGGCCGCGACGTCTTCTGCCGCAGCAGGTCGCCAAGCTGAGCCGGCCACGTGTCCCCGGATCCCACGCCGGTGCCAAACGTTGTCGAATCGCCAAGGCAGACGAGGCGAAATTCCCCCGGCTGCTTGGCCAGAGGAACCGCCGGGCCGCGATATCCCTCGGCGTTCAAATCGACAAGCTGCGAGCCGGTATAATCGTGATCGTAAAGATTCCGCTCATATTCCGGTCCCACAAACCGCAAAACGATTTCCACGGCCGCGAGAATCACAACAATAATGAGCAGATCCCGGCCGAGTTTCCGCATCACCCGCGCACATCCCCGGCAGGGCGCGGTCACAGGCGGCTCGGTCGGTTCTTCCGGTTCCATGTGCGGCGAGATTGAAACAGCCTGGCTCGACATCGTCAAAACTGGAAGTAGATGAATTCCGGATTCGTTGCCCGGTTGAACGTCAGGATGAACACAGTCGCCGCCCCGTAAGCCGCCCACCGCGCCAGTGCGGGCCGGTCGTTCATGACCGAAATCCACCACTTTCGCACGGCCAGAAGCTCCGCGGCAATCAGCGCCAGCAGATAAAACGCCGGCCGATAATCAACCGATAGTTGCCCCGGCGCTGCCGTAATAATCCGCCGGAAAATCAGCAGCGCCATCCCAAAACTTCTGGCGCGGAAGAGTACCCAGGAGGCGCAGATAATATGAAACGCCACAATCCACCGCACCACCCGCCAGCCAACCGATTCCGGCGGCTTCTCGCTGATGTTGAAGAACCTCTCCAGGCTCATCACCGCGCCATGGAGTCCTCCCCACACCACAAACGTCCAGGCCGCTCCGTGCCACAGCCCGCCCAGGAGCATCGTCAGCAGCAGGTTCACATAGGTGCGAACTTTTCCCCGCCGGCTGCCCCCCAGGGGGATATAAAGATAATCCCGCAGCCAGGTGGAAAGGCTGATGTGCCACCGTCGCCAGAATTCGCGGATGCTGCACGAGAGATAGGGCGAATCGAAATTCTCCGGCAACCGGATCCCCAGCATCAGCGCCGAGCCGATCGCCATATCCGTATACGCGGAGAAATCGCAGTAAATCTCCACCGCGAACGCGTATGTCGCCAGCAGAAGTCCTCCGCCGGAATATGAAGCCGGGCACCGTACACTTCGTTCACCAGACTCGCCATCACATCCGCGATATAGACTTTCTTGACCATCCCCCACACAAACCGCGCAATTCCCGTCTGAATATTCCCCCACGAAAACGGTTGATCTGCCGAGAGCTGCGGCACCAAATCTTCCGAGCGAATGATCGGCCCCGCGATCAGGTGCGGGAAAAAGCAGACATACAGCGCCATGTCCATCGGCGAACGGATCGGCGTGGTGATTCCCTGGTAAACGTCCACTGCGTAGCTGATCACCTCAAACGTATAAAACGAAATCCCCAGCGGCAAAATCCAGTTCAGCGAGGGGATGACCCGATGTCCGAGCAGCCCATAGCTGGTGTCCGAAAGAAACCCGGCATATTTGAACAGAGAAAGCACCGCCAGGTTGCAAACCAGCGCCACGATCAGCCAGAACTTCCGCCGGGGCCTGGCGCGCTCTTCATGATCCAGAACCTCGACCTTGTGTGTCGGCGGCCTGGATCCCGGGGGATAAATCTCATGATGCGCATGTTGGGCCGCGCCGATCAGCAAACCGAAAAAATAATTCGCCAGCGTCGATGCGACCAGGAGCCCCAGAAACTGCCACTTCCACGACGCATAAAACAGGTAGCTGGCGATGAGGATCACCCATCGCTTTCCCCGCGGCGGCAACTGGTGATAGACCAGCACCACCACCGTCAGAAAAATCAGATAGCTCGTGGAATTAAACAGCAAGGGCGATCCCTTCTTCGTCCACCCAAATCATCACCTGCATCCGAATTCATGTCGAACATTATCGGGCTTTCCCACTCTCCCGGTACTCCAATCTTTTCCCCTCTCCCGGTACTCCGGGAGAGGGCTAAGGTGAGGGTCTTCCGCATTTTCATCCCATATATCCGAATCGCCGATATGCAATGGCAATTGCGCTCTGATTTGCGCGCATCCGCGCCGAATTCGTTGGGCGACGTGTGCCAAAAATATGTCCACAGAAACCGCACTAAAATCGATCGTCAAGAAAAGCGGCATGTACCCGCTGGCCCGGCACCTGTACCGCCGCTTTAACCCCGCCCTGCGGCAGGAACGCACTGCCCTGAAACGCTTCTACGCCCAATTCGTCAAGCCAAACGACCTCTGCTTCGACATCGGCGCAAACGTCGGCCAGACCACCGAAGCCCTGCTCGACCTCGGCGCCCGCATCATCGCCGTCGAACCCAATCCGCTTTGTTACCCGGTCCTGAATTGGCAATTTGGCCGGAACCCGCGCGTGACCCTCGTGCGAAAGGCCGTCGGCGCCGCGACCGGATCGGCCGTGTTGAATTATCACGGCACCGATTCCACCGCCAGCATCCTCACTGATTGGCCCTTTGAAAACACCAGCTCGCAAGCCGTGGAATTAACCACGCTCGACGAGCTGATCCATCAGTTCGGGCGGCCCCGGCTGTGTAAGGTTGACGTTGAGGGATACGAAGTCGAAGTCTTCCAGGGCCTCACCCAGCCGATCCCGGTCATAGACTTTGAGATTCACCCCGGCATCCTGCGCTGGGCACGGGAGGTTCTGCACCGGCTCTCGACCATTGGGCAGATCACCGGCGCCAACACCGCATCCCAGCACCACGCCGGCTGGATTTTCCCCGACTGGCTGCCCCTCGACGAATTCCTCCGCAAGCTGGAAACAAAGCCGGAGGGCATGGAAGACGCCGTCATCAAGATGTCCGAAGCAGCCGAAACGAAGCGAGCGGCGTAATGTCCTTGTAATGTTTTGAACGTCCTCGCTCAACCCTTTTTCGAATGCACATCCGCAAGCGATTTGAATACAGATTCAAATGCAATGCAGGGGAGGCGGGGAACAACCCATAAGGCAGCTTGCGTTGCCATGTTGTCATTTCTTGGGAACCGGGAAAGTAGCAGAGGTTAACGGCAACCTCGTCCTTTCCAATGATGATTTTCTCCGTGATGCTTTCGATGATCTGCTGCTTCTCGTCACGCGTCAAATGCGGCCAGCGGGAGTAGAGGTCGTTTGCTTCGGACAGGATTTTATCGCTTGAGAGGTGATTGATCTTGAGGACGTCGAGATCGGCTTCAAGTTGGGGGATTTCCTGGTCAAGCTGCTTTTGACGCTCTTCTAGCGGACGGTAGAACTTGCCGAAACCATCTGACGTTATCGAGCCATCTTGGTACAGCCTATAAGTCCTTTGCATTTCCTGCTCTACTTTCTCCCGCTCGGATTGGAGGACACCAAGGAGCTTCTCTTTTTCGGCGATATTCTCATCGCCACGCTCGATTTGCTTGGCAATCTCGTCGGGGGAGAGGAAGAAGCCCTTCAATTGTTGATAGTAGATTTCCTCAAGGTCGGCTACCCACCCATTCCAATTGAGCGCTCTGTTGCAGCGTATTTTAGGTTTTGACGTTAGTCAGCACCCCCCGACTGCCGGCCTCTGCTGGCTCTGGTCCCCCTCCTCACGGAGGTGGGGACCGTGCCCCGCTCACGCGTGGCATTGCCGCCGAGGCCGGCCGCTCGTCCTGACGTCCTCGCCTGGGGCTCACGCCCCGGGGGTGCTGACGCACCGGGGTGCTCACGCCGACGGGTTGGCCTCACGCCCCAACGCGCAGGGGGAACAGGCCCCACACGTACTGCGCATTCACCTGCGGGCTGCCCGCGACGGTGTAGTTGTCTTCCTCCAGGACCTGCCAGTTGGAAGAATAGTACAAATCCGTCGGCTTGGGCGTATTCCAGACAATGGGGCCCGAGAAGGAGCCGGTCGCCCCCAGGCCGAAGTCCACCGATAAGGCCGAGAAGTCCGAGCCATTGATCGCGGTCCCAACGCCGGGATCATGGCTATAATACCAGTTTGTGGAGTTTACGCCTTGTCCAAACTGCTCGTTAAACATCGCGAAATCGGTTCCATTAACCACTCCGTCGGCATTGAAATCCCCGTAGAAGCGGTAGAAGGTAAAGGTCTGGTTGATGCTGCCGATGGATACGTTGAGGCTATATGCCCCGTTCGGCAGCGAATAGCCAGAAGTGCTATTGGCCCATGTGTAGTCATTCAGCGATGTTCCGTTTTTTGGCTTCGCTCCGTGGTCTGTGGTAGTGCTTAAAGCTACTCTAGACCAACCTGCCAGCCGCGCCGATCAGTCGCCTGTCCGATTAGCTGCCGGCTATAACTGGAAGCGGAGAAGAATCTCGTTATGAGGGAGAGGATTGCCCACGGAAATTAGTTACTCGACCTGATCTAGTTCGAAGTGTCGAATCAATGTTTCAGGCAAAATCGGAGGAGGACGCCCTCTTGGAAAAACTCCGCGAGCTATGACCAAAAGCTGTGGATGATGACTCGGCAATAAAAGCGGCGTACCTTGGGTGGAATCTTCACATTTCACCCGTTTGGCCACCAAGGCCAGGAAGGATACGCCACATGTCATCATCATCGTTTCAGTTGCATCTGGCAACTACGCCGGTCGTTTCTGCCACCCTGGAACAGATCGCCCGCGAGGGTGCCCGCCGAGCCTTGCAGAAGGCGATCGAGGACGAGGTCGCGGCATATGTCGATGCCCATTGCGACACCCTCGATGCCGCCGGCCATCGTCTGGTTGTTCGCAACGGCCACAAACCGCCGCGGACGATTCTCACCGGTCTGGGCCCGCTGGAAGTCATCCAGCCACGCGTCGATGATCGGCGAATCGATGAGAATGGCGAACGTTTTCGCTTCACTTCAAAGATTCTTCCGCCCTATCTCCGCAAAACCAAGACCATCGAGGAGCTGGTCCCCTGGCTTTATCTTAAGGGCATCTCCACCAACGACATGTCTGATGCCCTGATCCACCTGGGCTTCGATGGCGCGGGCCTCTCGCCGGCTTCCGTGGTGCGGATGAAGGAGCTCTGGATCGCCGAGCATGAGAACTGGAGCAAACGCGATCTGACCGGCAAACGCTATGTCTATCTATGGGCCGATGGGCTTTACTTCGGCGTGCGATTGACCGACGAACGCCCCTGCGTGCTGGTCATCATGGGAGCATGCGAGGACGGAACCAAAGAGCTGATCGCCCTTCACGACGGCGAACGGGAAAGCACGCAATCCTGGATGGAAGTGCTGCTTGACCTCAAATCCCGCGGACTGATCGATCCTCCCAAGCTGGCGGCGGGCGACGGAGCACTCGGATTCTGGTCGGCCTTGTCTCGCGTCTTCCCCGGCGTTCGCCCGCAGCGCTGCTGGGTACACAAAACCGCCAACGTCCTCAACAAGCTTCCCCGCGGCCAGCAGATCGACGCCAAGGAAAAGCTGCACGAGATCTGGATGGCGGCAACAAAAGAGCAGGCGCTCAAAGCCTTCGACCTGTTCGTCCAGACCTACCAGGCCAAGTTCCCCAAGGCGGCGGATTGTCTCCTGAAGGATAAGGACGAACTGCTGGCGTTCTACGATTTTCCCGCCGAGCATTGGAGCCATCTGCGCACGACTAACCCGATCGAGAGCACGTTCGCGACGGTCGAACTGAGAAAGTACCGCACCAAAGGCCCCGGCTCACGCGAGGCGGGATTAGCGATGGTTTTCAAACTGGCCGAACAGGCCCAGAAGCACTGGCGACGACTCAACGGCTGTGCGCTATTGAGCGAAGTAGTCGCCGGGATTCAGTTCGTGGACGGAGTGAGGAAAGCCGCTTGAACCTGTCGCAGTCATCCACAGCTTTTGGTCATAGCTCAAACTCCGCCAGACAACACTGATTCAATCAGCTCTATTAACTTATTTCGGTTTATAAGCTTATATATACGTCCACTCCACAAGCCGACAAGAATTTTCGAACTGCCGCAATGCACCCAAAAGCTAATTCCATGAATTCCATCCGGCGTACGAGTTTCACCACATATGACGCGGCCCTTAATACGGACTGACCCGAGTCCACCAATAAAGGCTCGGTCCACGAAACATTCAATCCCTCGTTTTTGCAGCTGAATTATAAGTCCACGGTGGGTCATAATTCTCTCATCTGAGGCCTCAGAGTAAAAATGTTGGCTTATATGTTGATCTGGTTGGTCCGATAAGCAAAGTAATTCGAACACACTCATTACGGCCAAACCGGCGGACCTTGATTAGGCCAGCGAGGACCGTTTGGTCCGCCCATTAACTACGCGACCAGCATCCTTCATCCATTTCCGACGAAGTTTCGAAAGCTCCTCTAGCAGTTCTGGACCATTAGTTGATTTCCTTATACTCGCAATAAGACGTGCGCTTTCCGAGAATCGCAGACTCACAACATCAAGAATAATAGGAAGGGCTCTAGAATTGTTTCGCCAACCGATCATTTGTGCAATGTTCGCCTCAAGATTGAACCCCAGAATGGCTTGCGGCACACTGTGTAGATCATTTCCCGCGAATGCGATCCCTTATTCATTTGGGCAACTTGATGAAGGCGCGGCGTCTTGAGCATTGCGATAACATTAGGATGCCGTTGGCAAAAGAAGAATAGTAGTTTGTAAAACGATTCTATATCCCATTCTCCCATGGCCCCAAAGCCTCAGCAATCAGATTTAGAGTTACATATTTACGCAAGAAGCGGCGGCTACTCAATTTTGTGGCTATGGCAAGATTATGAAATGGATTTACTTTCTTCATGTTCTGACGTCACCAATGTTCTGTAGGCATTTCAAGCAACGGAGTGAACTCTACCCGTATTGAAGATTCATTGGCAAGATCCGGTTGAATAGCCCATATATTGGCATTTGCTTTTGCAGTCGCCGGCGCTTTTTGCGTCGAAGGTACTAGGCGCGTTTCGACGCGTCGGACCTGGCGACACCATGTCCGTAGTATTCCAGTTCGCGTGTTGTATGACGTAAGTCCAATGACTCATGCCCGATCCCGTCACTCCGCAGTTGCCATTCATTTCCTCTTCTTCTGATTTCCTTTGTGACTGTTTCGACCCTTGTGTTTTTTAGAGTTGGACTGCCAAATCGTTTGTCCATCTGCCAATACATCAATTGAAGGCACCGATTCATCTGGCCAGCGGCCCAACCGGATCGTGGGTTTGCCATCATTTCCATAAAAGCAAAGTACTGGCTGGCCCATGTCATCCAACGCAAAAGTCACCGCACACGTAGCGCCAGATCTATCGACGGTAAGCCTGGGAATCTCATCGGAATCAATCCAGAGTTGTACTGCTGAACCATTTTTTCCAAATAAACCGACGGAGGCTAATCCGCTAGCCCAAGACGCATCAAGTATTATTCGCGGTCGACCTTTTCGATCACGCAATATGAGTCGGTTCGCGGACAATGTCTTGATTGGTTGTGTCATTTTTTGACTTATCGCTTATAACAAGGAGCAGGATGTGCGCCTTTGCAGCAGAGAGCCGATACTCTGAAAGTACTGCCTCCGCTCGCTAAATCGTGCCTGTATCCGGCTGGACACGTGCACTCATACTGACAAAGACCACCTGATTGACTGATCTTTTTACAGCTGGGATCTTGGTATCCCAAAGCCTGATTGGCATAATATTGCGTTAGCACGGACCAACCTCCTGCAAGGCCATCCGCCACTGGATCTTCTGGGCCTAAGCCAATGGCTTCAATTAAGCCATCGCCACCCCACTGTGCGAGTTTCCAGCCCCAATAAACCCCAGCCGAGGTACCATAGGGATCATTGTAATCGATCGGATTTGCGACGTCATTAAGATATAGGTTGAGGCCATCTACGTACGGAACCTTTGACCGATCCTCCTCCCCCCACCTCCCCATCGTCGTCGAATAATCCCGATGCCGGAAATTATACAACCCCGTGGTTGAATCCCATCGCCCCCCTTGATGCCGGTAGATCCAGTCGACGGCATCGGAGATCGTTCCGGTTACCCCCGCGTTCATCACCATGGCATTCCCATACGGGTCGTACACAAAACTCTCGGTCGCGGGACCCAACTCGGGCGAGACGATCGCAACCGTGTTCCAGTTCGCATCCTGTAGGACGTAATACCTCTCATCCAATCCCGAGCTGCTGGTGCCATAATTGTTCCCATAGTCGTTGCCGGAATCGCGGTCGCGCAGCACCATCTCGTCGACGTAGGCCAGGCCCCACACGTACTGCGCATTCACCTGCGGGCTGCCCGCGACGGTGTAGTTGTCTTCCTCCAGGACCTGCCAGTTGGAAGAATAGTACAAATCCGTCGGCTTGGGCGTATTCCAGACAATGGGGCCCGAGAAGGAGCCGGTCGCCCTAGGCCGAAGTCCACCGATAAGGCCGAGAAGTCCGAGCCATTGATCGCGGTCCCAACACCGGGATCATGGCTGAAATACCAGTTGGTGGAGTTTACGCCCTGTCCGAATTGCTCGTTAAACATCGCGAAATCGGTTCCATTAACCACTCCGTCGGCATTAAAATCCCCATAAAATCGATAGAATGTAAACGTCTGGTTGATGCTGCCGATGGATACGTTGAGGCTATATGCCCCGTTCGGCAGCGAATATCCGCTGGTAGTGCCATTGCTTGCAAAAGTCAGCGTCCAGATCGTGCTCGAACTCGCACTGCCGGGCGAGCTTAGAGTAAAGCTCACGGGCGTGGTGCCGCCATTGGTTTGGTCCAATGTGAGATTGCTGGACGTGAGCGAAACAGCGGATTGGAAAGTTAGCGTAAGCGAATCGACGTCAGAGGCTTGAACAGTTCCGTCATTGATCTGCAAGACCACGGGCACTGAGCCTGGGCCGGTCGATTTGGGGCTCACGTCAGTCGAGATCCGCCGCCCGAGGCCATCGTAGGCGTAGATAACTACGATCGGCGATGCGCTGGACTGCGATGCGGTCTTTTGCCGGTTCCAAGCATCGTAGGTGTAGCCATAGCCCTGGTCATCCGCCAGTGTATTGCCGTTGTTGTCGTAAGTAAGGTTTGTGCTCGAGCCAATTTGGGTCAACTCGTTGAGCGCATTGTGCGTACGGGAAGCGCTCGCTCCATCATCTGTAAATTGCGACCAGTTGCCAAGCGTATCCAGGTTCCAGTTTTCATCGTAATTTGCGTAGCTGTTATTCACAGTAGACACCGTGTCCAGGCTTCCCAAGCCGCTGGTTCCATTATTGCCCGAAGCAGAAAGCGCTCCCTGGACAAAATTAACGATCCGGTTCAGGTTATCGTAAGCGGTTGCATTATCAGCGCCGGCGGAACTATTCCTGTGATAAAGCTCGCTAAGCACCGAGGAAACCAGATTGCCCCTAAATTTCGTCAACCTGTTTTTGTAGAGCGCGTTACCCCCGTCATCGTAGGCGTATTGGAAACGACGCACCGCGCCGGAATTGTTCGAGGTTGGAATTGGCAACCAAAACTGGTCAATCACCCGCCCGAAGCGGTCTAAGCCCGTATATTGATCTCCGCCATCGGCATTCGCATATGTATCGCCCGATTGTTGGATATACGTGAGATTGGTTCCCGTCTCGGCGTGATCCCTTTCGACGATGGTGCCGAGACCCAGGTACAAATAATCTTCAAGATGGTTGCCGGCACTGCTGCCACCGTCGTCGGCCAGATAGTCCACGCGGTTCAGCGTATTGTCCAAAGTACTATTGTCGTAGCCGTAATTCAAAACCCGACCATTCGGATAAGTCATTTGATTGATCCGAATTTCGTTCGAGCCGCTGCTTGCATCATCGTACGCATAAGATACTTGCGGTGACGATGAAGTGACGGCTTCGCCGTGTTGCTGCTGTTCGGTGACAAGCTGACCATACGAATTGTACGTTCGCTCGATATCGCTTGTCACGCTGCCGCTACCAACCACGGCGTTATCATAACAAGTAATTCCATTTAACATGCCGCGAACTTCATATGTCTGGCTGACTCGCAGTACTGCGCCATCTACGCCCGATGCGACGGTTGTTACCCGATCATTTACCTGGCGACCCAGTCCATCAATATCATACTGGTGCACTGTGCCGTTTTGATCTTTCTTCTGGATGACCTCACCGAGGCTGTCATAGCTCAACTCTACATGGTTATAACCGCCTGTCCCGATGGTGAACGTCGGATCACCGCTGCTGTCGTAACTGACGGTGTCGCCGCTGGTTGGGTAAATGATCCCCCGCAGCAGCGAAAAGCTGGCGATGGAAGAATTGCTGTCATTGCCGGTGCCATAGATATACAGCGTGACTTGGTCACCAGATGTCAACGGATTGTGCGCCGTGATCGTCGAAATCTGCCCGTCGGGATTGTAGGTGTAATCGGTCGTTCGGTCATGATCGGGAAAAGTGGTGGTCGACCAGGTATTGCCATCGTAATCTTCCACGGTTTCAAGGACCCGGCCCCCATTGTCAAATGTTTTGGTGTTGGTAATTCCCCGGGGATCCGTCACGCTGTTGGGATCGCCGGCGTTGTCATACGCCGTTGTCGTGACGAGGACCGTATTGGACGGACTTGGGATCGCCGTTGGAGTGCTTAGCGTGGTGCCGCTGTTCGTGCCGTAGTCGGCGCGCACTGCCTCCCGGTTAATGGGATCATACCACGTGAGCAAATAGGAAACGCGAGCTTCAGGCTGACTGCCCGAGGGAGAGGTAAAGCGCCCCCGTACCGGTAGCGTTATGAAACCGGTCACGCTTCAACATTTGTGTAATGTTACCGGCATTGTCGTAAGTGGTTTCGGTTTGACTCAAGATCGTGTCGCCGGTGACGCTTGATGCATAACTCCAGCCCGTTTGAGAAAGATTGAATCCGTGATATTGGGTGATAAGCCGGTGAACGCCGTCATACACAAATTTGCTCGCCACGGCGCCATCTCCTGCCCGGATGGTCTCCAGCAGGTTTCCTGCAGGGTCGTAATAATTGTTTGTCGTCAGTGAGTTGCCGGAACTCGGGTAGGCCGCCGGAAATGTTCAGCTTCGGATACCGCCGAATCGGACCGGCCCAGAGTGCTTTGGAGACCTGTTTGAAGGGACCTCACCAGCAATTCTTTTAAGCAATGAACTGGGCCCAGCGCCGGCAAGCGTGCTGACCTGCTGGAGCGATGGGCGGGTAAACATTCATCGGGCCCCGGAAACGGTCCTTGGGGAGATGTGCGCCGGCGTGCTGGACCTGAACCAGATTCATCGCCTTGCTGAAATCCGGTCTTCGCAGCCCAAAATCACCGTCTCGGACGCTCTGCAGCAGTTGCAACTAACCGCCAGGCAGGGCCGCGCGGCCGCGGACCTGCTGACGGATACTTCCACAAGCTCGTCCCTTTGGATTGAGTGTCGCACCGATCGACGATCATTTTGGATGCTTGCTGTTACTACAGATGGCCCAGGCGGAGCGCCTTTGGTACGTACGTTCGAATGGTGAATGCCTTGGAGATGATTGCATGCGGCTTCGCAGAGTACGATTGATGCTGTGGATTGTGACCGCCACAATGGGGGGGATGGCGCTGTTGCTGGTCATCTGGGCGATTACTCCGGTCGAGCGCCCGACCACCTCCGCTCAATTATCCGGTCACTTGACCGCAACTGCTACATCTCCGGTGCCATTCGCCGTGAATTCCGATGAGCTAACTCGACTTTGCCAAGTCGATCTTCGCCAGGATACTGATCTGGCGCGAAGAATCACTGCCCATGCGGCGGACCTGATTGCCCAGTCCAAATGGACGGAAGCTGAAACGGCCCTGCTCGCGGCTATCGATGCGGATGGCCCGAGAGCCAAGGAACACGCCCCTTAATGGCCATCGCATCATGCTTTCTGAGTCATGCTACTCACTAAATAAGGTCACGCGCACCTGCGCCACTGTTTCGCGGCGGCGCGATTGCGTTGCTTCAGATGATACTCGACTTCGTCCATCAACTCCTCAATTCCCGCGCAATTGTGGTTCCTCGTCACGTTGGCGTGCAACTCACGCCACACGCAACGCTCGATCCGGTTATCGTCTGGGCAGTACGGCGGCAGGAAGTGCAGCCGCAGACGCGGGTTTTCTCCCAGCCACGCCTGCACCTGCTTGCTGGTGTGAATCTTGAAGTTGTCGAGGATCACATGCACGATCTTCTTGTCGGGATGCTCTCGCAGCAGCTTTGCCAGTAGTTCGATGGACAGGCCACTCTGCTTGCGGTCACCGCGGACCCAAGTCAGCCGGTCGGTGGTGGCATCCATCGCTCCGGCGACGTAATGTTTGACGTTCTGTCCGGGCGTGAGCACGCGCCGCTGCGTGCCCGGCAGCATCCAGTCCGGCCCGATCTTGGGATTCAGATGGATGTCGATCTCGTCCTCCCACACCGCCGCCTGGCCCGGGGGCAACGATTGGACCAGTCGCCGGAGCATCAAAATCCGCTTGTTTTTCGCGCGATTGCTCCAGGGGCAGCCCACCGTAGGCTTGGGCATGCCGCGACGAACATGCAGCTTTTTCAGCAGCCGGCCCATGGTCGTGCGGCTGATCTTCTCGTGTCCACGCTGGCGCATGACCGCAATCATCTGTTCCTGCGTCCAGGTCGGCCGGCGATGCCCGTGATCGCGCGGCGTCCCCTCAAGCACCGCCAGCAGATCCGCCGTGTACGACTCGTCCGCCTTGGCCAACGCACCCCCGTTGTCCTCGCGGCGATCCATCAGCCCGGCCTGGCCAAAGTCTCGCCATCGCGTCCGCGTGCGTTTGACGGTTGCGACGCTGGTGCCGAGCTGGGCGGCGATCTGTTTCTGGGTCTTGCCCGCGGCGGTGTGAATCACGATCATGTGCCGTGTTCGCAAGGACGCATCCCGGGTCTTGCGGGCCGTCCGCAACAATCTCCGGCGCTGCGGCCAGCTCAGAACAATCGAAATCCGTTTCATCGTGGTGTTCCTTTCTCCTCCAGGTGTAACTGGAGTGGAACACCACTTTTACCGCGTGGCTCACAAGGGCGCGCGTCTATTTAGCAGAATCTCACTTCGGTTTTCTCGATTCTGCGGGCCAATCCAATCGCGGCACGATCTCCTTGCACGCGCTCACCGCCGCATTATTTATGCGCTAGGACGGCAATTGACAACGAAGATCGCGTGGCTTTCACATGTGCATTAATGAGACGCGGTCGCGTGTTCTGCGAAAAACATCACGAATTGTCCGAGACGTTAATGCCATCTACGCGACGAGACGCCCCGCAATTACCGTCACAGCACGCCTTTATTTTGGCGGATGTACATTTCCATAGTGAAAACTCTTTTGTGAATCGACTCACCAAATTCTTTGGACCAAAGAAAAGGCAACCATAATACTGGATAGATGGTTCATGGGTTGACATGATGGCGGCGCGATATTCTTCCTCGGTGGAAGTCGTATGACCTTCTCGGGGATAGTCCAGAACTACCATCTCCTGGTTATTTATCCGAGCACGCTCCAGCGCATCATGAATTTGCGAACCAGAGCCCATAAGCACAACGTTGGGGTAAATCGGGATTCCTGAGTGGATAATGCCCGAAAGATCCACACTACCGGTGCCGCCTAGGCTCGGTTTCTGACATCCTAGCTGGATGGCCAAATGAATTGCAGTATTTATGGCAATTCCGCATGGTAACGTGGCGTCAAGTATCACGGCCGTCTTAAAGTCTGGTTTAGGCATTGAAATCTCCTTTTGCTATTTGTTCATTGCTTCCACGTTGAAATGAATTGGTCTACCGTCGAAATGGCGGAGAAGTTTGGCTTCCCTTTGCTAGGCTGCGGAGTATTGAGGGCACACCAGCAATCACGCTGAACATGAACCCGACTTCACGCTCGTTTGCCTCCCGGTACTGGCGATCCGTCATCAGAATCTCGTGAACTCTGCGTAATTTGAAGAACGGAACGCCCGGGAACAGATGATGGACAAGGTGCATACCCTCACCGTGCACACCAATGAAAAATCGGGCAATCGACCCGGTCCATCGATTTCTGGATGTGTAGATGTCCTCGACGTCTGATGCCGACGCCATCAACGGGAAATGCTCTGTTAGCTCGATATACCAGTTCACCATCGGAAACACGGTCAAATATGGAACAAACCAGAAGAGAACAAGCTCGCGACCAAAACCAATCTCACAAAAACCGGCAATCAGTGTCACAGCGTAAGAAATTTTAGGAATCTTTCCCAGCGTGGTTCTTGCCGCGAAAAGAACCGGTTGCGAAACAGATCGACCAGCTTCCCAGGCGTGCGCACAAACAGCAAAGGCGATATCAAAAATCGCCATATGAATTGCCGATGCGACTGAGCGTCGTATGCTCCGGCGTCAAGCAGGTATTGGAAGTCGGGGTCAGAGTGTTGTTCGCCGAGATGCGTGTGATGACCAACGACGTGGCTGCGATAGTAAGCCCACCATCCCTGAAAAATCAGGTAGCCGGATAAAAACGTTCCAGCGATGAAATTCAGTGTTCGGTTTCGAGCCAGCGTTTTGTGTGCTGATTCGTGGAGCAGCGTGGCCAACGCTCTCTGACGGAAACCGATTATGGGCACGGATACGAGAAGGTAGGCCAAGAGCCAAGGGATGTGGTGTCGCAATATATGAGGCAAGCCGGTGGCCCGCTCACCTTTGACGTTCAATTGAACATTGTAATGGGCGAAGACTTCGGAGAATCGCAGTAATGTGCGAAGCTCTTTGAAATCAATCCATGTATTCATAGAACACCTCCATTTCGGGTTTGGAAATCAGTAGTCTTCGGGAAGGAGCACCGTGGTTGCCGACCGACCGGCTTCGGTGATGATCCAGAACTTCACGCCGTTGCGGTCGCGGTAGACGGACAGCAAACGGAGATTCTGGGCCAGAGATACTTCGTTCTCGCGCCGGTCATGTTCATCCACATCGCCCCAATCGCCCGACGCGTGACGACCGACAGCGAGCGGAATGTCGGCAGGATGAAGTGTGTCTCTCGCGTTGGGCGTGATGACAGTTTGACCCAAGGGGAATTTAGAACTTCCCATGGCAGTTCCTTTCTGTTGAAACGGGTTAAGGAGGAAAAGTGGAATGAGCCGCCAATAGTGGCGGTCAAAAGAACAACGACTTTCCTAATCGTGCCAAAGATTGAAACTCGGCGCAAGGGAAATCCAAGGCGTTGACCAATTCGACTGACTTACCGCTCAGGCGGGGATATGGACGAGACGCCAATAAAAAGAACGATCCGGGAGGATCGTTCCGTTGGACGATATGCTCTGCGGTCGCCCTATTGCGCGGTGGCCTTTCTACTTTCCGTCGTTTCCTTGTCCCGCAGGTTCGTGATGAACGAGTGACAGTCGTTAAGGATCTTCGCGACGATCGGCAGATCGTCATAGCCGAAGCTGTGACTGTCTTTCCACTCGTCACCATCTTTGAAACCGCGCACGATAACGACGTTATATACCGGACCTTTGGCGGTCGCATTCCGCCAAATCGAAGCTTTGATGCTTCTATGACGGATCGTGTGCACGGGCCGGCTTTCTCGCGGCTGGGGTTGGCCGGAATCCGGCCTTTTCTGAGTAACTGATCGGGGCATGACAATCTCCTTTCGGGGTTAGAGGTCGAATAGCCATTCATTGAATTCGCAACCGCGTCTTTTCGGGGGAATCGGCTGGGATGACGCCAGCGCCGACATCTCCGGATGTTTGTCACGAACGTGACAGAGGTACAGTTCCAAGATGTGATGGAAGTCACGAAAGAGGAGGCAATGGATGATCCGCGTGTCCTGCTCTGATACGTGTCCAAGAATAATCTGCAGCTCGTCCCAGCGCTGGCGGCATAACGCATGCCGCTCATTGAGCCACTCAACTACTGAATTAGCAGCTTGGACTTCGTAATCCTCAACTTCACGGCCCAGGGCCTTGGCTTCCTCAGCGACCACGCCGGCACCGACGCCATAGCGCGGTTCGAATCGACGCAGTAAGTTTCGTTTCGGCATTTTGTCTCCTTGAGCGCGGCTTGGCTTGACCAAATGCACGCATGAGTAGGGGAAAGTGGAAGTCAATAACAAAAGGAAGGAACTCGTCTTTTGTCAGAGAATCATAAGCCGCCGTACATGTCGAGAGGGGGGTGTGGATAACAGGCTCGATGGGTGTCTAGATCCGACAGCTAGCCATCATCGACGGCAATCCCGATCGTCTCTGTTTACATATGGACATTGAAAGGCTACTCTCATCAGGTGATGTTGCAACAGCGTCGGATTATCATGCGGGTTGACGTATCGGTGGGGACGCCGGAGAGGCTCAATGCCGCCGTGGAGCGATTTCTAAGCACGAACATTTCGGTCGACAGCCGTGTCATTGACTGGTTTTTGAAACAGGATGAAGAAGTGCAGGCCGCCATATTACGGGTCATGCCTCCGACAAAGGATATTGATATACAGCGACGATTGCTGAAAGCGATCCAAAGCCGTGGGTGACGATGGCTTCAAATGGCAATCGCTGAATCGGGAAAGGGTGCGGCCGGCGGAACAATACTCATCAATACCTGGGGATCATAAAAAATCCGATTGCGCTCGGTCTGGGCTAGATTCTGTTGCCGCAATTGAATCAGGCACAGGCTGATCCTCTCACACCGTTCCCACGGCTTGTGCAAGCTGGGCATGGGTCATGTACAATTCAATTCCGCCTGGCACCGGTTGACCAACTGGCGAATTCCAAACGATCGAGGTGATATGCCCAGACGTGTAATCATGCGGATCGAAATCGGGGCGACTGCCCACGAGAAATACGCAGATTTCCTCGATGCCTATGGTCTGATTGGAGTGGCGACAACGACCAAATTGATCGAATGGTTTCTGAAGTAAGACGAAGAGATCCAAACTTCGATTCTGGGCCTGTATCCGATGTCGGATGGGTCGGATATTCCTGTTAAGCTGCTTTGGCGAATCCGCGGCGATGCGAAACGGGCCGATTGATTTTTGTGCCGGCCGATTCGCCCTGCCGCCAACGCGATTTTGTTAACCCCTTTTTACCCCAGTCCCGTTGTCGTCCATTAATTCCAACACCCGGGCGGCGAGTTCAGTCGTCGGATGGAATTTGCGCACCCAATGATCGAAGACTTCATTTGCCTGTGCGGTTTTGCCTGTATGCGCTAAGCAGACAATCAGCCATCGGTATGAGTTTTCGGTGTACAAGAAATCCGGTGAATTTACGACGATTTGAAATTGGGACGCCCCCCGGGCATATCGGTCAAGCGAAAGAGAAATGAGGCCACGAATCCAGGCCACGGCGCGTTCTTGCTCAATCGTCAAAGACAGGGTGTCCAGGGGAGACAAGGTATCTTCAGCTTGGGAATATTTACCCCTCAGCCAAAGGCATTCCGCGGCGCCAATGAAGCCATGTATCCTCGCGTTTCGCATCTTTTGATCATCCGAGGGAATGCAATTTGCCAAGACACGGTTGAGGGTGAGTAACGGATCTACGAACGTCTGATCGCCATCGTCAACCACCCGCCACAGCGTCGATTTGGCCAGACTCATAGCGACAAGAAGCTGGCGGGTTTGGAGACTTGTTCCTGACATCTGTTTAAGCTCGATATCAGCGTGCATCGCAGCCTCCGCATAAAACTCTGCGGCAATCCAGTCGTCGGTCGAATGAACTGAGATCGAGTGTCCAACCGATAGCAGCTCCATTGACGATAAAGATGATTTATCGAGTAGATCCAGAAGCTCTGGCTTGGAAATCTGAACAAAATCCGCGCTGAACGCCCTTTCCTGCCAACGAGAAAGCCAGGACGCCAGTTTCGGGTCGTTCCATGCTTTGACCGACGGATCCTCCGGATACTCAGAATGAATGGATGCGAGATCATGGGCAAAGATTCCGGACAGCGCGGTCTTCATGGCAGCGGCGTGGATCCGAGCCGCCGGACAATGGACGGTGGCGGTTACCGGTAAGACCGCCGATTGAAGCGAACGGATAAAGCCGTCGGCCCGCCGAGCGCATCCGTCTTCATCGCGGATTGTTCGGGCGATGCCTTCCAGCGCGGCGACGGTTTTCTGAGGTCTATCAGGTTGCTCTCCGTCGGCAATCTGAAGAGCGAACTCAAAACATAGGCGTGCGTCGGATGGACTGCCGGAAAGCAGTAACAGATTGCCACAGGCGAGCATCGAGTTGAAGTCTTCGGGATCATTTTGGAGCTCGCGAATTTTAGACTCATAGATCGACGGTTCTATCTTTAGTGTCGATAGTATGAACCGGGAAAGAAAGACGGTTTCTGTTCTATTCGTTGCATTTGTAAGAATACCTTGTTCACGTCGGAATTCGTTAGCGGTCGCTTTGCCACGCTCCCGTCCCAAAATTGTGGCGATCAACTTCACGGCATCGGCCGTTTTGGAGAGTTCGGCCACATAGTAATAGCTCTTCGCCGCCTCCAGAGCCGATTCGTATCTTCCGGCCGCCATAAGCTGCTTGGATTTGTCACGTTGTTTTGCTTGCACGAAAGGAGTGAGCCATGGGCGCGACAATATCGTCAGCGGCTTGTCCTTTCCGGGTTGTTTATTGATTGCGATGCGCGTTACTGGTTCGGGGGATAGGTGTGCAAACATTAACTGCTGGAGTTCATATCCGCACAGGCAAATACCGGATACAGCGGCAATCCCGTACATAAGAGACGCGAGAGAGAGCAACCGTCTGGCTTGCATACGCTTATGTCCTACAGGGGATTCGCAGAGCAATCGTGAACTTCGGAACCGCGATAAGAGATTTTCAAACCGACCTTTGAGTTGCGGGGCAGCATCAAAAGGAATGACGCGGCGCCCATCATTAGCAGGTCGTGCATGAGATCAAACTGCAGGGAGCGTCTTATCGAATAGGTATCCATCAACGCTTTAGATGCCCCCGTGCACCCGCAAGGTAAGGGATTGTTCTTTGTCAGCTCTACCAACACGACCCCACTGAACCCGGACAAAATTGCTATGGCAACCGCACCGGCAGCGTTCGTTTCAATACCGGAAATCAGCCAAACCGCCAGAAGTATCTCTGTGCCGATGACGGCCCAACGCATCGGCGAAGATGTTGACAAAGTTGAAAAGATGGTCGGCGAAGTCCGGGGAGAATTCGCATCGAAGATTTTAGCAACGGCCGCATGTGCAAAGATCAGCGCCATAAACAGTCTGACAGCAAGTAGCATCTTTGAATTGAATTTCATTTTCTCACCGGCGTTTTCAAGGTTGCGTGGAAGGATTTGACTTCAGTGCTTGATCGATTCGTTGCCTGGCGAGTTTTTCAAACATTGCCTGGCGCTGCTGCCTATCCTCAATCTGCTGACGGATCTCGTCGTCGGAAAAAGCTCGGGCCACGGGTCCGACTGCGACCTCGTCGCCGGTCCTGGCGTCAAATAACAGAAGATGAGCCGGAAAGGTAATGACGTAACGATTTGCGCTGTTGTGCGTGTCGTTCACAAACGCGTTGCTAACGGTATAGGTGAAAATTAGCGGATGGCGGATCTCGCCGCTTGGGTTGGGAAGATTTGATACACGAACAATTTTGCCAGGGATAAAGACGTTTCCGTATTGCTGAAAATTGGAGTTTGTGATTTCAACTGATGCTCCATTTGCAGTCGAGCACCGATAGTAAACCAGGGCGTAGAGCAGATTTCGATCAAAACGCAGTTCGTGTGAGTGACCGCTACCGTCCTGAGTCTGGAGATCAACAATCGATTCGTGTGACTGCGGAACCTCCTGCATCGCATTCAAATCATCCTTCGTCAGCCATTGATGCGCCCCCAAGAGGCGAAGGCCCAGGGCAATATCGATCGTGTCTTCAGGTGAAAACTTATCTAACTGCTTAAATCCTCCAAAGGACGGCCGTTTGCCGTTGACAAGCTGCTGAGTCGTCACTTCTTCCACCCTGCCGCCGGCGGATATCGTTTGGGTTTGGCTGATAATGGCCGGCAGCTTCTTTGACGCCCAATACTTCAATGTTGTTTGGTCCGTGGTTCGATCATAACGAGCGTTGCCGTTTAGGAACGAGAAAGTCAGCGTTGAACCCTCCGACCTCGTAAGATCGAATTGCGGGTGTGCTGCGGAACGCCTGATCAGCGACCGATGGATCAACAACGTATTTTCTCGTTTCTTCACATTGCACAACGAGGTTCTGTATTTCATCTTGATGGGCCGCAATTGCAGCTCGCTCTATCTGATCTGCAATACTGAGCCCCGTCCTCATCCATAGAACCGCAAAGTAGGGGAGTATTGCGATATAAGACCGTCTGAAATTCACGCGCGCACTTCTCCTTTCCTTTCCCAAATTCCAACAGGATTCCCGTTGAACACCGACTAACGCACCAGGATTTGATGCAGGGGATTCATTATTAGGGTGAGCAGGGATTGCTATAGCTGTAGTTTGAGCTGGTGATAGTTGCGGGATCGCAGTTGCTGCTTGAGTACGAGTACTGAACGCCGCATATGGCTTTGCCGCTCCCGCCCGAACAATTCGACATTGGTGCGGGACTGCATTCCGGTATCTGGGAAGCGCCAATTAGTTCTGAGCTGCCACCACCGCTCGATTTGCAGGCTGTCCAACATCCTCCTCCACCGCCGCATTGAGAGTTGTTGTCAACGACAGCGTTGAGTTTCGCTGTCAGCGAGAGGACGATAATCAGCGAAATTCCAAGGGAGAAAAGTTGTTGAGATGATTTCACGATAATCCTCCGAGATGAACAATTGCGGCAGTTGATTTGTGTGCCGCTCGTACGCAATGAAGCATGACGATCGGTATTGAAATCGATTCGCTTAGGGGGCTAGGGTGGGGAGTGTTGGCTGTCACATGTATGATTCCGGCGGCGTCGGCTGCGAGAGGTCCGTTCAATCGCACACTCAGCAAGTAAGATCCGCTCTCGCCCAGCAGGGCTGAAATTACGCACTTCACAGGCAATGTTGTTGATGTTTTGAAGGAGATTGGTCCGACTCGAGACTTAATCGTTAATTGGATGGTTGCCTGGTTTGCGGTATCTCCGTCTGCCAAAACAAGACTCTGTGGGCTGGCCAGGAGCAAATGCGACTTCCTTGCATGAACGTGAAGCGTCAGCCCTTCCGAAGACGAATCAGGTGCGAACGTAATGGATGTCTGCCAATCTTCGGGAGCGGGACTGCCAAGGCCGGCGGCTATGGAGAGGGTCACATCTTTGACGCCAACTGTTTCCACCTGGTCGAAACGCGGATCTCGAATAAGAATCCTCTGAGGCACACCTGGTTCGACTACCAGCCTGTCAGGAACATTTGCCAAAAGCCGTGCGGATCCTTTGAAATGCAACACGGCCACCGGGCCGGAGCCGGCGCGGGCACCGTCAACTTCGACGCTTTCTGGTGAGACACGCAGTGATGCATCCGGAGCTAAAAATCCCGTTAGCGTGAGAGGAACCGCTTCGGTTCCCTTTTCCGATGAGAACACTGCAAAAATTGTTCTGCGGAATTTGAGACTTTCGCTGCTTGCCGAAGCCGGTGGCCAGAAATCAACGACGATATTTGTGGATTGTCCATTTTGGACTTCCGAGAAGTTCGCCTTCGGAACGGTACAGCCGCAATCCGATCCGAGAGACACAATTTTGATTGCTCTTCCGGTTCGATTTATGATTAAGAATTGGTCCGAATTCCTTCTCCGCTTGACCAGACCGTTCCCAGATCGATCGTCGGTTCGGGAATCAGCAATCCGGCAATGTCCAGGTCTTTTGTGGAAGCTTCAGTCACGTCGGGAAAGCGCGATTCCCAAACAAAGGCGCATAAGCCGGGCAAACACGCGCAGAGAGCCAAGATAAAAAGTTTTCGCCGAAACGATGGGAACGATTCTCGCATGCAACTGCTCCACGAACTGAACTGCTTAGGCAAAACGCGATCGAGAAAGCTAGCAACCTGCGACCTCGCCCTCCGCGCTACGGCGGCTCTTGAGGTGCTTTACGGAAGCCGAATCACGCGCTTCTTTCTCGCAGTATTGACGATTTCGACGCTCAAATCTCACTGACAATCGGTTATTTTCGCTGCGAAACTCGATGGCAAGGAATTTGCTTGAACCATGCGCCGCCCCCGATATCCTTTTTCTTGTCCTCTCTTTATGTCCACCTGGGAGATGCTCTGCGATGGCCTCCAACAATGACGATGCGGCTCTGATCGCGAAGGCTGTTGCAGGGAATCTCGCCGCGGTAGAGGTGCTTTTGCATCGGCAACGCAAGGCGCTGATCGCATACGTGCGCCAGCATTTTCCTGAGGCCCTTCGGATGTCCACAGAACCGGATGACGTCATTCAGGATGTTTGGCTTCGCGCTATCCGCAGCTTCTCAGAATTTCGGGGGGGCTCAACCCAGACGCTCTATAGCTGGCTGGTCACAATCGCGCCGGTGTGATCGCCGATCAGCTCAAAGGACTTCGGGCCACGAAACGCAAGGGAACTCGTCATCGGATTGAGGGCACATTTGCGGAGGATTCTGGTGAGGATTCCTCGATTATTCGTCTTCTCAAGGAAATGGCACTATATCAGCGAACACCCAGCAAGTCCGCCGCGAGCCATGAACTAATCGCCGCACTGGATAGCGCTATCGGTCGATTGCCGGCGGAACAGGCGGAGGCAGTTCGGCTTCGGTATTTGGACGGTCTGGAGATTAAGGAGATTGCGGGCCGGATGAGTCGCACGGCCGGCTCGGTATCGATGCTTTGCAACCGAGCGCTCAAATCTCTGCGTTGGGAAATGCGATCTGTTTCGTTGTATTTTTAGCCGGCGTACGACTGCAATTAGAGGGGAAGCTTCACTTTCGCGGATGGGCTTAGGCTATGAGGGACTTTCAGCCTGAAAAATCGCCAGGAGACGGTTCGGGTGGCAACGGACTTTCATCAGCGTCTGGAGAATCGATGCCCTCTGGCGGAGCAACCGATCAGGCGACACTGATTTCCCGGATCATCGATGAGGTGGCCGAACGGCGGCATCGTGGCGAACAGATATCAAACCACGAGGTCATGGCTGCCCACCCGGACTTGATGCCTGCCCTGGGGGAAGAATTGGCTGGCCTGGATGCGATCCACCGAGTCGTGGTTATGGCTGGCAAGAACAGTCCCGTTGATTTGCGAGATGACAGTAAGTCGAAAATTTCGCCAGCCGACTCGGAAAATACCAACGCTCAGATCGACGACAATCGGGTTCGAGAGCTGCGGATTCAAGGCTACATCATCCAGCGCGAAATCAGTTCGGGCGGACAAGCGACGGTTTTTCAGGCAATTCGGGAACGAACGGGACGCACGGTCGCCGTGAAAGTATTTCACGGAGGGCCATTCGTGGGATCGCGCGGTCGCAAACGCTTTGAGCGCGAATCGGAAATCCTGGCGCGCCTCCAGCATCCGAACATTGTCGGCATCATCGATCGCGGGAGAACGGAGGACGGATCATTTTTCTTGGTTATGGATTTTGTCGAAGGCACAAATCTTGATGACTATATCAAGTCACTCGCAAAAGATGCCGGCGCCGTCATACGAATTTTCATAAAAGTCGCCAGCGCCGTCGACGAGGCCCATAAGCAAGACGTCGTTCATCGCGACCTGAAGCCCATGAATATCCTTGTAGATCACAGGGGCGATCCGCATATTCTTGATTTTGGCATGGCAAGGCTCGTCGACGATTTTGAGGTGGGCGAAAAAGGGGCTCATCAAGTTACCTTGACACGCACCGGCCAGGTGCTGGGGTCATTACCCTGGTCGAGTCCCGAACAGGCGATGGGCCAACACGATGCCGTTGACGCACGAACCGATGTTTATGCTTTGGGTGTCATGCTTTTCCACGCATTCGCTGGTGAGTTCCCCTATCCCGTGGCGTGCAATCCAAGAACGGCGATGCTGCACATAACGAGCACGCCCGCGCCGGTACTTGCGCCTCTCGCACGGCGCAACGGAATTAATATCCCGAAAGGTCTTGAAGGCGTAATTCAAAAGGCCCTCGCAAAGTCGGCAGACAACCGATATTCGTCGGCGCTGGCTTTGGCGAGTGATTTAGAGGCGTGTTTGGATGGTAGGCCGCCCGTTATTCCCAAGCGGTCGTCACACCGGCGATCGCTTATTTTATTAAGCGCGGGTGCCGCCCTGATCTTTGCGATGTCGTTCCTCTTTTTCCATCATACGCCTCAATTGCCATCCTTTGCGGACCCGGAAAACATTCGATTCGTGAGAATTAGTCCGGGTGCGGCGAGCCCAGTCGCTTTTGGCGAGGCCAGCAACGCCATCATTCGCATCGACCACGTTTTCTATCTGTCGGAGACCGATATTACCCAGGATCAATACCGTCTTGTCGTTGGCTACTATCCTCGGCAAAAAGTCTACGATGACAGTTCACCAATTCAAAACGTGACGCAAGCCCAAGCAATTGAGTTCTGTCGAATCCTGGGCAATCGAGATGGTCGTGTCTACCGGCTACCCACCGCCGCAGAATGGAAATACGCGCTTTACAGTGGATTGGTCGAGCCTGTAACGTCGAAAAACCTAAATAGCAGGGCTTGGTATGCCGAAAACAGCGATCGCCGTTCACGGCCGGTTGCACAAAAGCTAGCAGACCGGTGGGGGCTGTATGACATGCTCGGTAATGTCCGGCAATGGTGTTCCAATCCCGACACCACTGGAACTTTGGCGCCTGTGGAAGGCGCGGATTATCTGACTGCAACAACGGATTGCCTCGACCCAGCTAAATTGGAAATCATGTGCCCCACAATTACCGCAAAACCCACAATCGGTTTTCGGATTGCCTGCGACTCCGCTGAGAAACAATAAATCATTCCGGACATCGCCCAACGTCCTGTTGGGATTTTAACCAGCGTATTTACCAAGCCTTGTGACGCCGACTGCATATTCCGAATTCTTCATCTAAGCACATTTCTCCAAAAAATCTGGCGGGCCGCGTGAGAGTTTCGTTGCTTTGTCGTCAATTAATAGGGAAGCAGCTAGCTCGTTCGTCTGGGCTATGGAGATTTATGCGTGCACGTCTGATCAAAGGTGATTCGTGGGCTGATGTCTACAGGGAAGGCACTTTTGGCGGACGTGGCAGGCGCCTGGTCCCAGGCGAACGCGCGCGCATCCGCGAAGTCGGTAGCATCATTGTGGGGCCGAGCGCCACTGTCGTTTTAACAAATCGACGTGGCCAAGAGGTCCTAAAGCTGCCGCCACTCAAGCTCGTGGCGGACGTTTCGCGGCTGAAGTTGGCAGAACCGGCATCGCATCTGCTGGTGGCGGGTAGAGCCTTCTGAGCTTCGTTGATGAATCGAAAGGGACTGATTTCCAAGCCTGAACGCCGGAAGTTTCGGTCCGTTTCTGAAAATGCCATCACCGCCAAGCATATTCATAATGGTCGTGAATTGGTGATCCAATCTTCCGCAGATCATAAGTTCTACAAATTGACACTTCAAGGAACGATATCGGTCAACGATAAGGTGCGTTTAACGGAGACATCGCACTCGCCATCGGCAGCGGAAAGCGAGTCCAATCCACTCTATATCTATCTGGAGGGGCGATCAGCCGAGTTTTGGGGACGGGAAGGGCTGATGTTCGCCGTTTACTTTGATTCGTACTTGCTTGAACGAATCGTGGGGTGATTCCGCTACGGATTGTCTCACAACCATTTTGCCCCTGAGCAAAACTTAAATGTTTCATGGTGAGACTGAGCCCCGCATCCACCGATTAATCTTGCTCTCCACATCGTGCCTGCTGCTCGCATACTTTTCCCGCGATCGGGACAACACAACATCCCTTCGCCCGCTTCGGATCTCAAGAGGCGGTAATGATCGACCCCGAAACGGTTCGCGATCTTGTCCATGAAAAAGCGATTTCATCAGCAGTTCATGGTTATCTAGTGCGCTAAAGCTATTGGCGGAAATTGATTTGCCGAATTCCGTTGCCATGAGTTCCGCATCTTTCCCGCCCAATCGAAACGAGATGATCGTGCCCGCGTTGCCGAATACGGCATGACGGACCGTCCCCCGCAACTGATCTATGTATTGATGCGAGAGGGTAAGGCAAAGTCGGTATTTCCGCGCTTCAGAAAGCATAGTTGCAAACGAATCCGTGGCGAAATTATGGAATTCGTCAATGTAGAGATAAAAATCCTTGCGCTGCGGTTCCGGACTGTCGGCGCGCTCAAGGGCCGCTAATTCAAAACTCGTGACCAAAAGCGACCCGAGAAGATTCGCTTTGTCGTCACCAAGAAGTCCTTTCGAGAGATTCGCGATAAAGATTCTTCGGTTGTCCATCATGAAGCGAGCGTCGACCTTTTTTCGCACTTGCCCCAACACATTTCTGATGGGCGGCGACATGAGGAATTGGCCAACCTTATTCTGAATCGGAGCGATGGCCTCCTGCATAAATTGTTTGCTGTAGTTTTCAAATTCCCGCCGCCAAAACGACTCTACGATGGGGTCCTGTATCTGATTAACCACCCACCGCCTGTAACGGAGATCGGTGAGCATCCGCTGAATCCCGAGAATCGATACGTTTTGGCAATCAAGGAGGGCTGCAACCGAGGCATAGAGAATATATTCCATACGGGGCCCCCAGGAATCCGGCCAAATGGCCTTCATGGCGCCAACGACACCCGAGGCGATTCGGTGCCTTTGCTTTACAGGTATGTTTTGGAGGAGGTTGAGGCCGATCGGATAATCAAGGTCGGTCGGGTTGAAATATACGACATCGTCTGTGCGCCAGGGCGGTATAGCATCAATAATCCTTTCTGCCAGATCACCGTGAGGATCTATAACCCCAACCCCGCGTCCAAGTTCAATATCCTGGATTATGAGATTGTGAAGGAGCGTCGTCTTGCCCGTGCCACTTTTGCCAATGCAGTAGACGTGATGGCGCCGATCCTTTGCTTCAACGCCAAATAGCTGTGGTCCGCCCCACGTTTCTCTCACGCCGAGACGACTCAGCGACCAATGCCCATCTGCATCATTAATTTCGTAATCGCCCTTCATGTTCCCGACCAAGCCCCCGATCCACGGAACGGCGCTTTTAGCGTCCCGGCATTTCTGCTGGCGACATCCGTTATATTTGACGAGCCGCCACGGTAACGGAGGCTTGCTCGGAAACCCGAACGGCAATTGTCGGCGACATTAGAAGAGGGTGGAGTTTCCAGAATTCAGTATATCCCGAAACCGCTTATCCACAGGAACAATTCCTGGCAACTCTTAGGGAGCATCTTGCCGACGTCGGCGTTGGCCGATCGCCGCGCGACAAGATTCAAGACGAATCAAGTGAAATGCCACGTATTTGTGATGGCCTCATAATTTCATGCGAGGGTTCCATACGGGTGCCAGAGGGAACTCAAGGTTAGCGCTCCGGAAGCGCCGGCAGCAACTTCGCCGGAGCGATTATGCCGAGAGTAACCGAATGGAGACCGGTGCCAGTTTGTGAGACGAGACAGGTGCATAGTCTATTCGAATGGGATACCTTGCTACGATGCTTTGGAATCGTACCTAACTCTTTTAAGACTTGGCCGCGACGCCTTTAAGATGACGCGAGAAAATGGCAACGCTAGGAGCCCCAAGGTTTTTCCCCCGCCTCCCCCACACCCCCTCCACCCCCTCCACCCCCTTTCCCTTCCCCTAACCGTCCAAGCCGAAAGACAAAATGCGGCCGCGTTTGTCGAAGAACTGGCTGCGCCTTGTCCACGTGGACGCGGGGGCACACCATTGCAGACAGGTTGTCGCGCACGCATTTCTGGGGGAGCGTTGAGGGGAAAAGGAAGGGGAGTGAGGAGGGTGCGGGAGGGGCGAGGGGAAAACTGTTGGGGCCTTATCTGGTTGCCCCTCGCCCCTCCTGCATTGCATTTGTATTTTGTCTTAAAGCGAGCGCCCCTTGGCTAACGCATTAGAAAAGTGCCACGCCGTCAGGTCTTCCACGCAAGTGTAGGAGTGAGGATCCATCGCGATCAAAATCCATCGCGCTTTGCAGCGTTTCAGAATACCATCATCCCAGCCCTCTCCCGGAGAACCGCATCCGCGTACCGGGAGAGGGTGCAATCGGCGGGCAACCGCGTTATGACGCGTTCGTCAAGCTCGACCCGGCCGTGAACCCATCCGTCTGCACCTGATACGTCGAGCCCAGGCTGATGTTCATGATCACATCACCGCTGGCCACGCCGGAAGCTTCCCATTCGCCCACCGTCAGCCAGCCCACCTGCGAGCTGATATCCGATGACACGAAGAACACTCCGTTGTTGACCCACGGCGAAATCCACGCCGGTGTCGACCAGACATTATCCAGCGCCTGGCTGAAGCTGTTCATGTCGTTCTCGTCGATCGTTACGAACGCCTGCCCGGAGCTGACCTGGAAATTCGGATCGTCGAACACGTTGTAATCCATGACGATGTTGGAGGCTTCGCCGTCGTTGATCGCCAGGAAGCCGCCGTACTGGCCGGGCTCGGTGACGGTGTTGTTCAGGATCCAGACGTTGGTCACCGTCCAGTTGAACCCACCGCCGATTTCCTGGGCGTTGATGGTGATGCCCGAATCGTTGTTGGCGTTGATCACGTTATTCTTGATCATCACGTCTTCAGCGCCCGCCGTGATCAGCAGCGTCGTGTTGTTGATCGTATTGGAATCAAACACCACGTCCGTAAGCGTCACGTCCGGATTCGCCACGTCCGTTCCCAGCGGCCCGGCATTCGCCGGCCCCTGTGCGAAAACGTTCTGATAGGCATACACATACTGCCCGACCTGCGTCGACAGCGTGTTCTTCGAAACTGTTCCGCTCGAATTCTCCGGCGGATTCGTGAAGTTGTTGTACGCCAGTTCCAGGTCCGTCACGCCCGCCACACGCATCACCGCTTCGTCCGACGAGCCCGATACGGTGTTCCCCAGGAACACAATGTCATTACCCGCCACCCAGCCGAAATATCCGTTGAGTGCGCTGGTGTTCGGCGAACTGTTGTCCTGGACCAGGTAATTCGACGGAGCCAGAACCATGTTGATGTCATCGCCAAGATTCAGGAACGTGCAGCCAATGATGCTCACGTCATTTCCGTTGGCGATGAACGCCGTCGGAATCGCCTGCACGTCGTTGTTGTTCGTATAAATCGTATCGAACTGCAGGCCCTGGATGACGATTCCACTGCTCGTGTTCGACAGCCCGATCATCGTCCCGCCGACGGCTGAGCCATTGTAGTAGATGTCAGGAGCAGCGCCGGACCCATACGATCCGATGTAAACGTGTGAGAGGCCGCCGAGGTTCAGCGCGTTGGCCCCGCTGTAGGAATAAACGCCGCCGTCCTGGAAGAGCACGCGCTCGTTGCTCGTCAGCAGATTCTGCACGGCCGCGAGGCTCTGCACCGGATCACTCGGGGACGACCCATCGTTCGCATCGTTGCCATTCGGTGAAACATAAATCGTCGGGCGATTGTCCTGCGCGATTGTCACCTGCGTCGTCGTCACGCCCACGTTGCCGTCCGGCGTGGTGATCGACAGGGTGATCGTATACGTCCCGGGATTCGCGTACGCGTGGGCGGCATTGAAGCCGACCAGCGTGTTGTACTCCGAGCCGGAGTCGCCGAAATTCCAGGTGATCGTGCTGTTGAGGATCGTCCCGTCGCCAAAGTTCGAATTCACCGCCTGAACATTCACCGATTCCAGCGGAAGAACCGACGAGGGGCTGGTGACGGTGATCACCGGCGAGGGAGTGCCCGGACCGCTCGTGGCGGTGGGAGTGCCGGTCGAACCGCTGCCGTTTGAGCCGCTGCTCGATGACCCGCCCGTGGACGAACCACTATTTGACGACCCGCTGTTTGACGAGCCGCTGCTGGAGGCAGAGCTGCCCGATGATCCATTCCCGATGGTGGAACTGCCGGAGCTGGACGAACCGGAGTTGGACGCGCTGCTGCTGGATGAAGAGCCGGTGCTTGATGATCCGCTGGTTGAAGAACCGCTTGTGGAAGAGCCGCTGCCGCTGCCCGAGCTGGCGCTGCTCGACGATCCGCTATTTGAGGTTCCGCTGCTCGACGTGCCGGTTGCCGATCCGGAAGAGCCGCTGCTGCTGATTGAACCGGGTGAATTACCTTTCCCCAGCTTCGGCGGCGGCGGAGCGATCGGACCGGTCGGAGACGATCCGGTGCTCGACGAGCTGCTGCCCGAATTCGACGAGCCGCTCGACGAGGTGCCCGATGAACCGCTGCCCGATCCCGAAATGCTGCTGCCGGACGTTCCAGTCCCTGATGAGCTGCTGCCGGAATTAGACGACCCGCTCGACGAATTGCCCGAGGTGCTGCTCCCCAAACCGGATGAGCTGCTGCCCGAGGTGCTGGTGCCGGAGCCGGATGAGCTGCTTCCCGAGCTTGACGTGCCCGGCGACGAGCTGCCCGAAGAACCCAGACCCGAAGAACCCAGTCCCGTTGATCCGCTGCTGGATGATCCGCTATTCGATGTCCCGCTGCTTGATGACCCGCTGTTCGATGATCCGCTGCTTGATGTCCCGCTGCTTGATGTCCCACTGCTCGACGCACCGCTACCCGGATTGGAAGTTCCGGTGGTAGTCGATCCGCTGCCGGAGCTCGAAGGCCCGCTGGGCGAGCTGGGGCTGCTGGGTGAACTTGGGCTGCTTGGCGTGCTCCCGCTGTTGCCCGCCGATGCCGGCGCGCCTTTCCCCTCGGTAATCGTCTCGTCGATCCGAATGTGCGAATCGACCTTGATGCTATCGCCGCGCGTCCCGGCGTTGATCACAAGGGAATCGACCGACGAAGCCGTGCAGCTCTTGCTCACGCCGTCGACGGTGGCGGTAATCGTGCCCCCATTAGCCGACAGCGCAACGTCGATGGTGTTCGCTTGTCCCGCGGTTCCCGTGCAGGTAAGCACGCCGTTGAGCAGCGTTGGAGATGCGCTGAGCAAAACCCGCGCTTCCAGCTCTTCCAGCCCCGTGAAAAACACCGCCGGAGCGATCATCCTGCGGCGAACGGCTTTGCGGGCTTTACGGTTCGGCACGGGCCCCGTCGAATTATGGCCAAATAAAGATGCGCAAAATCTCCCTGGACGATTGCCTCGTGCCATCACGTCTCCTTATGAGAACAAAACTAATTTAAATTCGGGAACTTCTTCGATTCAGCCCGAACCGATACCCGAATCAAGAACATCCAAATAGAACAATGCGAAAATGATCGCAAGACGAAAACAAGCGAAAAATCAAAATTTTTTCCGCCGACCGCCTCCTCAAAAATTTCCGGTAAGATGGGAAAAGTGCGTTAAGGTAAATTTTGGGCTCATCTTTCAAATTGAAATGAGCGCCAGAAAAAAAAGAATTTCAAAATGACCGAAATACAAATCGCCTACGAAGGAAAACTCCGCTGTGTTGCGCGACACGTCGATTCCGGCGCAACCCTCATCACCGATGCGCCCAAAGACAACATGGGCAACGGCCAATCCTTTTCCCCCACAGACCTTGTGGCCACCGCGCTCGGCACCTGCATGATGACGATCATGGGAATTACCGCCCAGCGAATGGAGATCGACCTCTCCGGTTCTTCGGTAACCGTGACAAAGGAAATGGTGCAAACCCCTGTGCGCCGCGTCGCGCGCCTCGCCGTTACCATCCGCGTGCCCGCGAAACTCACCCCGCAGCAGCAGCAGAATCTTCAGGATGCCGCGTTAATCTGCCCCGTTCATGAGAGCATTCACCCCGACGTACAGATGCCCGTTTCATTTCAGTGGGGCTGAGCTTTCGTCCCGGCGGCGCTTCTTTTCGATCATCTCGTTGCGGACGTGCATCGCCAGATAGACCGCGATCACCACGTTCACAACCAGCGCCGACGCTTTCAGCCAGCTCACCTTCCGGATCATTTCATACACTTCAAGCGGAATCAGCCCGGACGTCGTGATCACCGTCATCCACTCCGCCCAGTGTTTGAGCAGCAGCAGCCCCGTCCCCTCCACGATGAACATCATCGAATAGACGAGCAGCACGATCCCCAGCACCACAAGCTGGCGATTGGTAACCGTCAGCACCCGATCGATCAGCTTCTGCACAATTTGATTCCCTGGCGCGATGTGCAGCTTCCGCGACAATTCGATAATCTCTGCGGCCAAATCTTTGTGAACCAGGTTGAAAACCGAAATCGCCACCGCGATCAGGAGCACTCCCTTGAACAACTTGAAAACCCCAATCGCGCGCAGGCAGCCCGGCCCCCTTAGGGCGCACCGCGCAGTTAATGTCATACCCTCGGTCATACGACTATTAACTACCGGCAATTCAAAATAGGCAATAGGAAATGGGAAATAGGAAATCGAATTGATCGCTTCACACGTGCCCGTTCACCGCGTGCTTGGCCTCATCATAAATCCCCAGGCAAGCCTTCGCCGCATCTCCCCAGCTCAACCGCCGAACCTCGAAGCTCCCATGCTCGCGCAGCGTTCTCGCCAGCGGCGGATGCCGCAGCACCGCGATGATCTTGTTTGCCATCTCGTTGATGTCCCAGAAATCAACCTTCAGCGCGTGCGTCAAAACCTCCGACACGCCCGACTGCTTGGAAATGATCACCGGCACATCGTGGCTCATCGCCTCCAGCGGCGCGATCCCGAACGGCTCCGAAACGCTCGGCATCACATACAAATCCGCCATCCGGAAAACCTTCTCAACGTCGTTCCCGCGCAAAAACCCCGTGAACAAAACCTTGTGTCCAATCCCCATCCCCGCGGCCATTTCAATCGTCCGCCGGATCATGTCTCCCGACCCCGCCATCACGAACTTCACGTTGTCCATCACTTCCAGCACCTTCTTCGCCGCCGCCAGGAAGTATTCCGGACCCTTCTGCATCGTGATTCGCCCCAGGAACAGCACGATCTTCTCATCCTTGTGGATGTTATATTTTTCGATCTCCGCCCCGTTCCCGTTCGATTCGATCGCGTTGTAAACGACCTCCACCTTCGACGGGTCGATCCCGTAGTGATGCGTGATCAGGTTCTTGGTGAGATAGCTCACCGCGATAATCCGCATGGCGCTCTGCATTCCGCGCCGCTCGATATCGTAAATTCTCTGGTCGACGTGCAGCCCCGACCGGTCAAACTCCGTGCTATGGACGTGAACGATCAGCGGCACCCCCTTCAAGCCGGCAACCGCCATCCCCGCGGGGAATGTCATCCAGTCATGGGCATGAACCACGTCAATCGCCTCATGCCGGGCGATTTCACCCGCCAGCGCTGCATATCGCTGTATTTCCGAAAACATATCCCCGGCATAGGGCGAATTCCCCGCCGCCACGCCCGCCCCGATAAAACTCGGAATCGCCCCCGATGGCTTCGGCGGCGGCGGCCGCGAGCGGCCCGGATTCCACCACCGTCGCCTTCAACCCGCGCGACTTGATCGCCTGCTTTTCCGCCTCATCCGCCTTCGGCGTGTACTGCGCTGCCGACTGATAAGGATTCGTCAGTTGTGCATCAACGGTTCGGAACGTGACATGCTCAAACTCATCCAGCCGGAACTCAGTCGAAGGCGAAGCCAGCGGCGACCCCGCTCGCGGACTTACCAGCCTCACGTGTGTCGAAAACGGCGTCGACACCGGGCGCGGAAGCACAAACATGATGTCCGTGCCAAGGCCCGACATTGCCTTGGTCAAACCATAGCAAGCCGTACCCAATCCCCCGCTGATGAACGGCGGGAATTCCCAGCCGAGCATGAAACGCGCATAAAAAATAGACACTTTCAATTCAAAGACGACCCATACAGCGCAATCTATGTATTTCCACAGGACCTGTCCAAATCCGCTGACACGAGATCAGACCAACACCGAATGCTAGGTCGGTGCCAAACTGATCACCACGGCAGGCCTGAAAAACGCAAGTTTCTTTAATAATGACTCGCGCCGGCGATCAGACTCGGTCCACACATATTAGTACATCTATCGGATACTGGAAGTCAATGAGCGAGTTAGAACTTACCTATTCTAAACATTTTGGCGCTCTCAGCCATATAAACCTCCTTTTCCGCAAATTCAGTACCGGCCGCGAAATGCGAATAATCTACCCAGCTTTATGGTTCTCCATTCTGTCGCAACATCAGCAGCCGTAACAAAATAAATGTCGATAATTCAAATTTCGCCCCCGCAAATCCAAAGACCTGGACAAACCCTCCCTTTTTGCGCCATTTGCTCAATTCTTCAACACCATTGCCATTCCTGACGCCTACGCGGTATTTTGTCGCAAGCGAAATGCAGCCGATTCCCGCCATCTACTCCCCCCGCATCGACCGCATCACCGTCGGCATCCCCGGCCGCTTCCTCGCCCTCGCCATCAGCGCCGCCTGCCTCGCCGTCATGATCACCGCCGTCCGCCTCATTCCCAGCCCCACCGGCATGGGCACCCATCTTCAACTTGGCATGGAACCCTGCTATTTCGCCCTCCGCACTGGCATCCCCTGCCCAAGCTGCGGCATGACCACCAGCTACTCCTGGCTCGCACGCGGAAATTTTCCCGCCAGCTTCTATGTTCAGCCGATGGGTGCAATGCTCGGAATCGCCACCATCGTCACCTTCTGGGCCGCCCTCTACATCGCCTGCACCGGACGGTCCATCTTTAGGTTGATTGCACTGGGCCCAACTCGATATTATGTGCCTTCGATCGTCGGACTCGCCATCGCCGCCTGGGCCTGGAAAATCTTCATCCATCTCCATGGCATCGATGGATGGGGCCAATGAAAGCTCGCCAAGTGCCGCCGGTGTCCTCACCGGCGGAATTTGAAGCGCGAAACTCATACAGTGGATCCGGCACTGGTAAAAACGCCCTGACCGCTATCTGTAAACCCATGCGACCCCTTCACCTCATCGTTTTCCTCTTGGCCCCCCTGGCACTGCTCCTGTGCGCCGGTTGCGATCTTGTCGGCGTCACCGCCGAAGCCATCTCCGGCGAAACCGACATCACCCCCGCCTACACCGGACTTGCCGGCCAAAGGGTCGCCATCCTCGTCTGGGCCGATGAAGGCGTCTCCCTCGACCACCCCACCGTCAACGCCGACATCGCCCGCAGTCTCCTCGGCAAATTCCAGGACGGCTCCGACGCCAAGCTCAAGGAACTCAAAGGCACCTCCTTCGTCGACATCGCCGACATCCTCCGATTCCAGGAAGCCCACCCCGAATCACAGGTCGATTCTCCCGAGCAGATCGCCCAGCAACTCCCCGGCACGCGCCTTATCTACATCGAACTCGACAGCCTCGCCCTGCACCCCGGCCAATCGAACGATCTGGCCCGCGGCCAGGCGACCGCCGAAATCAAAGTCATTGAAATCAAAGGCTCCGAAACCAAGATCGCCTATCAGCAAAACAGCCTCAGCGCCGTCTACCCGAAAGACTCCCCGCCCGAAGGCACCTATGGCCTCAGCGACGAGTTTACCTACAACAAAACCGTAGACGCCCTCGCCAGTGAAATCGGAAACATCTTCATGACCCACGCCGCCGACCAGAGCGTCCAGCAGGACGAAGCCGCGGAACAACATGAATAACCCCGGGATCTCTACCGCCGTACTTTCCCGCGCCGTGCGCCTGCTGGCGCTGCTGAGCCTCGTCTGTCTTGCCGGCTGCGAACTGGCCGGCGCTGTCGTCGCCGAAACCACCGGCGACGCCACCGTCAAGGCCAAGTACACTCCCGACAAGAACGCCTCCATGCTCGTGCTCGTCGAGAGCTACGGCCTGGCCGTCGATTCCGACATCGAATCGCAGCACATCGCCATGACCCTGGGCCGCGCCCTGGCCGACCAGAAGGTCGCCACCATCGTCGATCAGCAATCGCTGGAGAAATTACGCGACGCCGACCCGGACGGGTACAGCAAGCTCACCATCGCCGACATCGGCCGGAAGGTCGGCGCCAAGCAGGTCCTGTACGTCGACATCCAGCGCGACGAAATCGAAAAGCCGCCCGGCTCGGGTCAGATGCGCGGGCAGATCGAAGCGGTCATCAAAATCGTCGATTCCTCCAACGGCGACACCCGCTGGCCCAAAAACGAATCCAGCGAAGCCGTCCGCTTCACCTCCGACTGGACCCCCGAATCCAATTCCAGCACCGACGCCGACCTCCGCGCCAAGATGGCCGACCGCATGGCCGACGACATCAGCAAACTTTTCCACGACTATAAAGTCGATACCGTCGACCAGGATTCGAACAGTCCGGGGAATGCTGTGAATGTGAATTAGAACCCTTCAATACAAAACTGGACAGGCTGCAACAAGGTGGGGGGAATGGGTAATTTGGGTGCCCGGTTTTTGTGATATCAATAGATATCAGATTGGCGCGCGATTGGAGTCTATCTCTTTGCCAGGAATTTGGAGTCTTTGCCGGGGTCTTTCGTTGGCGCGGCGGGATCGGCGGTTGGAATATTGGCCGTCGCGGCGGAGTAGGTTGCGGTTGATTTGGTTTTACGGGACAAGTTGCCGATGTCCGGAGTCGCCTGCTTGGGAGTTGCCGCAAACGGCGCAGAGGTGATGGTGATTTCCGTGGAGGGGATGTTATCTCCCTGTCCGAAATTCGCCGCCAGGGCAGCAAAATCAGAACCGTTAACTGACGAGCCGTAAAGGAAATTTCCCTGATCCCAGTTCGTCACCCCCAGCCCAAAATTGGCTGCCACAATACTGAAATCACTCCCGTTAACCACGCCATCGAGGTTGGCATCACCGAGCAGCGTGTACTTGATTTCAATCTGTGCGTAAGAAAGCCCTGCTACGACGCCATCCTGCCCGTCAGCCCAGCCGACGCCATAGATGAAACCATTTGTGGGATTTCGGGCGGTGGATGAGATGATCCCAGGGCCATTCCATTCGCCGTCGTTGTAGCCGGATCTTATTTGTCCGGAGATCGTCGAGATTGGATCTAGTCCAGAGCCGTAATTAATCCAGACGGAGTAGTGGGTGATATCCAGTTGCGCTCCATTTGCAATTTGCAGTGTCGCCATATGTTGAGTGGCATCAAGGAATACGTCGCCGCCCGAATCAATTTTGAGGTCGTAGTTGGGATAAAAAACAGACAGGTCCATGGTCAATGCAACTTCACCCGAAACGACCTCAAGCGTCGGGGCTGCTGGGCTCCCCGTTATGCTGTAGAGTGCATTGGCAACGGATGAAACCCCAGCAGGATCGTATATCGATATTTGGTTGGACACAGCCGGATTGGCACTGCCGTCGGCTGCCTCGATCGTGTACTGTCCGTTCGTGTCAATTGAGACATTGCTAAAGTCGGCAACACCCCCAACAACAGGGACGGAAATTGTTCCGACCAAATGGCCGGAGCCGCTGAGAATCGAGAGTTCTACAACCGGCGTCGAGCCCGTGACAAGATTGCCATATTGATCGTACACGTCCACAATTATGTCCGGCGAAAACGAGGTGGCTACGGCGGTATTTGTGGGGGCTTGGGAGTACGCCAGCCTGAAGGCGACCGCTGGAGCCACTATGAATGAACCCGAAATCGCGGCGCCTAGAGATGAATCCGTGGCCTCGAGTTCGTAATCGCCCGTTTTTGTCAGCGTGATGCCGCTGAATGTTGCGACTCCATTTGTCGCGGATACAGATGTTGTGCCGATTAGTGATCCTGAACCGCTGTAGACCGAGAGTGTAACAGTCGATTCATCGTTTTGGCATATGTCTCCGAACCAATCGTCGACATTAACAGTTACTGTCGGAAGGAATGGATTGCCCGCCGTGATGTTGCCTGGCGGCGGGGCAAAAGAGAGATATTTCGCTTGGCCGACAGAGCCAACAAGGGCCGGCACAAGAAGGTTTGCGATGGGTGATCCTAATCCGGTCACCAGGTCATAGCCTGCTCCCGCGTTGTAGCCATTGTAGCCGGTGGTGATGTCGTGAAAATCTGCAGCTGGTAGGTTGTAAAGGTCGGGTAGCGTTTGGCTGTATCCGTCCAATGAGCCAAGTCCCAATGATGCACGCCCCTGATCGGCAAGAGCAATAAGGGCGGCCCACATTGGAGCGGCAAGGCTTGTTCCGACTTGAACTCCGTCTACCCAGGGCGTGATCGTACCGAAATCCCAGGTATCGTAGATCGGCACGCCGTCGCCCGCGTCCATCGCCACATCGGGAATTGTTCGGTTAGTGTATCCATTGACCGTGCTAGCCTGATAGGGCGGCTGCGTTTCATAGGCACTCACACCTCCGCCACTGTCACCCCATCCCGTCTCTGCCTCATAAGCGTAGCTACCGTCGATGTCCTGCGTCACGGTCAGAGTCGTACCTCCAACGGCAATAACGTGTGGCGAATAGGCGGGGTATAGTCCTGGCGCGCCTGTGTCACCGGTAGCGGCAATAAATGTTACGCCGCCGGACAGTCCCGACCCCCCAATATGCCCGCTGGGGGTTACAAAGTAGGAATAATCGTAGTTCTCTTCCGCCAATTGACCCAATTGAGATTCTATGAGCCCCCAGCTCATCGAAACGGCGACGACACCGGGCAAATTCGCGGCTGTGCGTACCGATGTCATTTGGTCCACTATGCTTGCGCTGCTTGACTCCACGAGCACGATATTAGCCTCCGGCGCAATCACGTGAGCCCATTCTACGTCGAGCGCTTCTTCGGTGACCTCGCTGTAATCACCGGGTGAGGGAAGGGGGGAGGACTGGCCACTCTCGTTTAACACGGTTAGCGTCGGGCCGCCCGTACCGTTAAATAGCGGAAGACCAAAATATGAACTAAATGCATTTGCGTCGGGAACTATAGTCGGGTCGTCGTTGGCGTCGACGATAGCAATAGTTTGATCATTCCCGTATGCGGGTGTGTTGCCAAAGCCAATATTGCTTTCACCAAAGGCACCCAGCCCGTAGGCCTCTCGCATTTCAATTGGAGTTAGTCCCGACGGATCCGGACTTGAATAACCCGATCCTTCAATTGCAAACGGGCCGCTGCTAGTTGCCCCTGTGATTAGCTGATTCGACGAATTGAACGCCTGCACCAACACAACGGCCGTGGACGTGATTTGTGTTCCATTCGGTATGTAGGTGATCGATTGAGTCGATGGACTAAGTTCTATCGGCGAAGATATTGGAGCGTAGTGACTGCCGTTGTTAGTCGATAACTCTACTACTAGATAGCTAAGGTTGCTGGTGTTTCCGCTAAATGACCATTCAATCGATTCGTTTGTACCAACTGTCCAAATTGCCCCGTTGTTTGGGCCGAGTAGAGTGATAGATGGCGGTACCGTCGATGTACTAAAGCTTGACCCAGTTCCGTAGATGACGTCCGCATAACTGTTCTCCGCGTCGAGTCGATAATAATAAGTAGAACTCGGGTTTAGTCCCGTGATGGTCGCACTGGCCGCGGTTGTACTTGTTCCAGCTCCAACATTCACTGGGCCTGTCGAATCACCGTAACTAGATGTCGTTCCGTAATCGAACCAATAGGACGTACTTGTGCCATTTGGATTAACACTTCCATTTAGCTGTGCTGAGGAACTCGCGATCTGAGAGGCAGCTCCGGTGCTCACCGTCGGTGCGGGCGTCGTCACGTATAAGGATACATCGTCGATACGAAAAACCGTCGGCAAGGAGGCATTGGTCGTACCAATAAATGCCAGACGCACGGTCTGCCCAGCGAACGGCAAAAGATTAAAGGATGGCGTCTCTGCATAACCGCTCGTGTAGTTCAGATTTGAGTATACAGTGACCGTCGCAAGAGGCGCTCCAGAGTTATTTTGGACTTCGACAACCAAAGTGTCGTTGGCGAGTGTGGTGGTCGTTTCTTGCGTCGTAATGTTATACCAAAACTGAAGGCTAACGGCGGTCGAGTTTGCTGGGATGGTCAATTGTGGTTGATAAAGAGTCCCGAAGAGATTGTTCCCAGGGCTCCCGTCGGGGTTTGACAAGTATGCGTAGCCCCCACTGCTGTGATAGTTCGAAAATCTATTGTCCGCGTAAAAGGCCGGCGTCGCAACCCAATCTGATGAAGAAACCGGTGCAGTAAGCGCGCCATTGCGTATCAAATTAAAGTAGGCTAGGAGGATACGAGACTCAAGCGACTCAATCGCGTAACAAACCGCATTTAGTTTCGTTTGGGTCCCTTTTTTTCCGCGTATCATGGTGGATCTCCTCCCGCCGGGTTTGATTGGATCAGACGCACAAACCCGCTGAGAAGAAATGCGGAATCGCCCGGCACCCTGGCAATTAATAACCGCCTACGATTATTTACAATTGCTGCGAAAAAGCAAGATCGGGCAAGGGAATCAACATAGCAAGCCCCCTAAAGGACGGCATAGGCTGGATTTCACTAACGCGGGCTACATCCGAGGCAGTTCGGAACCAGCCCGGAGCTTTAAATTGTAATATGAATCAGATTAACGCCGCGTTAGGACGCCGAACTCCGGGGACAAATCAAAACTACACAAGCGGCCGAAAATCCCCAGAAACCGGCCGATCCGAGGCCATTTCCCCTAAACTACCCAACCCGCCCATCTTGTTGCCGACTGTTACCTTTTGTACCCGCGCTGTGCGAGACAGTGGAGCAGTAGAACAGTTGAGCAGTGGAAAAAAGGGAAGGGGAAGTTGCCGGCATCGAGTTGCGAGTTGCGAGTGCCTGGTTTCCAGTCCCAGTCCTACTGCCCGGCGAAGTAGCCGAGGTATTCTCCCCATTGCAAAAAGTTCTCGAACAATCCCTCGACGTTGCTTTCGCCGACGCTGCCGAGGGCGCCCGTCTGGTAGTTGTAGTAAAGGACCGCGCTCCAGTTCGTCGTCCAGAATCGCCCGGTCTGCCCTGCCATCGCGCCCGATCCCACGACCCCCGTATCCGACAGCCCGGTTTCCACGAACTGTTCATATGCCGATGAGTACGGCTCGCCGGTGATGTAGTTCAGGATGTCGGTGTTGGCTTCCTCGTACAACGCCGTCTGGAAGTAGGAGACGGGCGTGCCCATGATGATCTGGCCGATGGGGTCGCGCCCTTCGTACTGGCCGAAATCGCAGAAATGCTCGAACGCGGAGGTGATGGTCCCGTTCTGAATCGCGGTGGCAACGTCGGTGTTTTCCGCGAGGTAGAAATCGGGGCTGAACCATTCCAGGCCGAAGCGGTTCTCGTATTGGCCGTAGAGATAGTAGTGCATGAATCCGGAGCTGACCGTCCCCAGTTCGACGGCGTCGGCGATGTCGGGATTCACGGCCAGATAGTATTGCTCGTTCCAGTAGGGGCTGGGCTCAGCATTTGGATTTGCCTGCATCTGGTATTGTCCCACCGCCAGGAACTGGTCGTAAGCCGTCGCATATAAACCTTCCTGCACCTCTTGTACGACTTGCGGATTGTTCTGATCGTAATAATGGGTATCGAACAACCCGTTCTGGCTCACCAGCGTCGTCTGGCCGATCAGGACGTTTCCACCGCTGGGCTCTTCCGCATAAATATAAACCTGGTGCGATCCCGTCGTCATCATCGGGGTGGAATATTCAAAACCAACGTCCTGATTTCCCACCACGGGCAGCAAATCGGCGCGCTGTTGGTTAGCCGTGATCTGCTGGGTCGTACCGCCCATGATTACTATCTCGATGCCGACGGAAACGCCGGGATTGCTGGGGTTGTATGCCCAGCCGCTGATGTTGTCCAAGTTGGCCTGGTCGATCCACCCGACGATGGCGTCGATCGAGTTGGAGGCGCCTGCGGTCAGTGCGCCGTCGGATGCCTTGAGGACATAGTTTCCGCCGCGGGTGAGTTGAAGATTGTTGAACGTCGCTTGTCCGCCTACGGCGGCGACGGTGGTGGTGCCCACGAGCGTTCCGCCGGTCGGCCCGCTGAAAACGGAAAGGGTGACGGCGGAGGTATCTCCCGTCTGGACGTTTCCATTGGCATCCTCGACATCGACGATGACGGGCGAGGTGAATCTCTGCCCGGCGACGACCAGGCTGGGCGTGGCCGCGAACGCGAGCTGCGCCGACGCGCCCGGCGCCGTTTCCATGGCAATCCACGTTCCGTTGGAGATTCCCGAAACGACCGCCGTGCTCACGGCCGTACCGGCGAGTGTGTATTCGCCGATGGTTCCGTTGCCGTTGTTCATGATGTAGATATCGTTATCGAATAGGGTAATGCCCACCGGGTTATTCAGCCCGCTGATGAACGATCCGTTCACAAGTTGCCCGGAAGTGGTGTACTCGCTGACGGTTCCTGCGGCGTGATTGACCAGGTAAAGGTCGGACCCGTTGACGATGAAGCCTTCGGGCTGCGAAGCGGAAAATCCGGTGATCAGCGCCGTGTTGAGCGGCACACCGCCCACCGTATATTCCTGGATCGTCCCAACCACGCCGTGGGTTCCGTTTGTCTGCGAGGTGAGAACAAAAAGATCGCCGCCCGAGACCGCGATGGAGAGGGGCTGCGATCCGATGACCGAAGTCAGGCCGCCGACAATCTCGGAATTAACGGTTGTCCCGGCAGTGGTGTACTCGCTGACCGAGCCGGTGAGTTCATCGCTGACGAACAGATCGCTGCCGGAAACGACGACGCCTTCGGGGGTATCGAGATTGGAAATCAGTGCGCTGTTAACGGTCTGGCCGGAGGTGGTGTATTCGCCGACGCTGCCGGGTTCGTCGGGGATTCCATTGACGCTGGGAACGAAGACATCGGATCCGGAGAGGGCGATGCCGTTGACGCCGCCGGTGAGGCCGGAGATGAGCGAAGCGTTAACGGTCGCGCCGGTGGTGTTGTATTCGCCGATGGTTTCGCCGTTGACGACGAGGATCTGGCCGGTGCTGAGGAGGACGCGCGATTCGAGCTTTTCGGTTTCGTAACTGCCGCGGGGTTTATGCGCCGGCCGAAGCGCTTTTGCGCACTTCGCCCCCCTGTTTCGACGACCCTGCAACACACTTTTCATCATCGTTTTCTCCTGCAATCGCGCTCGTCTCGGGATTACATCTATGTACTACGGCTCCAACCCCTCTTGGATGTTGGAGTGCTATGATACATTGCCTTTGGTCCGGCGCAAACAACCGATTCGACAGGCAACAATTGGGCCTGGTTGCCCAGATTAACTTCGGGTTTCATGGGTATTTAACACGCCGAGCCGGTGAACCCCTGGTCCTGCTGGCGGGGTGAGGGTGGACCCGAATAGAGGTCAAGATAGAAATAGATCAGCTCCTTACCGCCGGCGATGCGGGTGTCGCCCTGGTTGAATCCCAGCTTTCGGAACATTTCCATGGCTGCCGATCGTTCGATGAAGGTGTCCAGAGCAACCTTAAGATACTGGTTTTCGCGGCAGAACTTAACGGCGGTCTCAAGCAGCGCCTTACCGATGCCGCGGCGGCGATGGTCGGTCGCCACCCGTAATCTACGTATCTGCCCGACGCCTTGATCGTGATGCTGGACGCCGATCATCCCCACGACGAATCCCTCCGCGTTTTCGGCGACCCAGAAGTCGTTTCCTTCCGTGTGCATGTAGGCGGATTCGATATCGTCGATGTCCAGCCCGGTATCGTTTTCGGCGAGTTTGCCTCCGAGCAGGCCCTCGACGTAAAGCTTTCGGCAGCGGGGGAGATCGGCGGGGCGAAATTGCCGGATTTTCCATGTCCGGGGTGGTGCGTCCATTTTGCCCAATTGTACCAATCCCGCGCTACACCGGAATCTGAATGTGACACAGCGAGCCGGATTTCAGGTCGAGCACGGCGACGGTCTTTTTGGCGGCGCGGTGCAGGGCACCGGGGTTGATGATGCGCAGTTTCCCGCTGCGCTGCTCGCCGGCGACGTGCGTGTGGCCGACGAAGAGGTAGTCATAGCCGGGGTCGGCATCGGCGATCTGGCGCAGGAGCTTGGGATTGTCGCCGTGGGTGACGGCGATTCGTTTGCCTGACATTTTGAGCCGGGCGGCTTCGCCCGCGCAATCGATGCCCAGGTTCTGGGCGTAGTCTGCCAGCGATTCGCGATCGAAATCGCAGTTGCCCCAGACGAAGGTGCAGGGAATGCCGGCCAGGAGGTCGAGAATGCGCTCGCCTCCGACGTCTCCGCAGTGGATCAGAAATTCAGCCCCGGCAGCGCGGAGGGTCTTGATTCCCGCGGCGGCGGCATCGGCGCGGTCGTGCGTGTCGCTGAGAATCCCGATCACCTTCACGTCAGGCAATACTTTTGTGGAAGAAGAGCCCGAGGATTCCATCAGCCAGAATGTACCATCCCAGGGCGAAGGTGACGATGTAGACAATATTCGTAAAAACCCGGTCGTTGATCCGGCGATTGAGCCAGCGGCCGAAGATCGCGCCGATCACCACGAGCGGCAGGAATCGAACCGTGAATGAAATCTGGGCGTGGGCGAATTGGCCGCTGGCGTAATAGGCGGGGAGTTTGGCGGAATTGAGCAGGAAAAAATAGACCGCGCTGGTTCCGACAAAGAGCTGGCGATCGAGGCCGAGCGGCAGAAGATACATGGCGATAATCGGACCGGCGGCGTGGGCCAATGTTGAGCTAACCGCGGCGAACCCGCCGGTGAGCGAGGATCGCCACGGTTCGGGCAGCAGATGCTGCTGCACGCCGCGATAGATTCGCCACCAGTGGATCGAAACCAGCAGGATCGATTCGCAACCGATTTCGATGCGGATGAGGGCGCCGACAAGATCGGCCCGCGTGTGGATGTACGCCAGCAGCAATCCGCCGAGCACAACGCCGACGGCGGTTCCCGGCAGAAGGCGGCCGACATACGCCCGGGCCGCGTGGCGTTTGCTGTCTGGTCCATCGCCTGCGCCGAAAAATAGATGGTAATACTGCCAGACCGCGATGAAATCGCCGGCAATCAGAAGCGGCAGCAGCAGGCCCAGCGCGGCTTCCGACCCGCGCGAGGGGATGTGCCCCATGGCGATTGCCGTCATCGGGACGATCATCAGCCCAACGCCGGAGCCGAACCCGCTTTTGGTCACGCCTATCAGCACCACGGCCAATACAACGATCGACCACCAGAACATTGAGAAAATCCCTCGGGTTTATTTGCGGACGCGCCGAATCGAAAAATGCTGCTCGAACTGCTGATCGCCGCGATGGAAAACCAGATTCAGTTCTATCTCCATCTCGTCATCCCACTGCCAGGAGGCATCGCGTGTCTGCTGGGATTGGTTCTGATCCGGCAAGGCGATGAATCCCGGTTGATCATATTGATTTCCCGGCATGGCGGTGCCATTCACCGGCGACTGGGAAGGACCCTCATAGATGGGCGGGAGGACGAATTTGGCGGAGCTGTTCGGGAAAATCGTCTGCTCATCGAGCGGATGGGGATCGCCGTTGGGGTCTACGACCGTGCTTTTGTCGCCGACCAGGTCCACGGGGATGCTCGTCGGGTTCTCGATCCAGAGGACCAGGTGGCCCTCATCGGCGCGCATGCGATAGGTCAGCGGCTGAAGCGTGATTTGCATGTCCTGATCGTTGGTGACGCGGATCGGCTGCCCGAGCCCTTGCGGCGTGGCGTCGAATTCAATCGTCTCGCACCCGGCGCACAGCGAGATCAGGAGAATGGCCATCCATCGGATCACCAGCAGATCAAATACTGCAAACGGCGCGATTTGCAACACCCAGCGGGATGTCGGCATAATCTTGGGCGATGCCCGATTCCAAGCGCGCTCGCGGCCGAGGGTTTTTCTTTCTCTTCGGCTCGCGCAACCTGATCTCCAATCTCGGCGCGGCCGCGACCGCCCTCTGCCGCGCTGCGGCAAGGAAGGGAGCTTCCAGAACAAATCCCGGCGAACCTGGTTCACGTTCTTTTTTCTGCCGATTTTTCCGGTGGGGGCCAGGCAGCCGATCTGTGAATGCCAGAATTGCCGGGCGCAGTTCAAGGGCTCGGCCGAGGCGCTGGGGAAGAAGACGGCGGCCAATCAGCAGCAGCTCATGCAGCGGGCCATTCAACTGTATAACAGCATGCGCGCCAGCCCGGGGAATTCGGTCACGCTCAATAATCTCCTTCTGTTGTATCTTCAGATCGGCGAGCTTGGGCAGGCCGTCTCGGCGGCCAACGAGTTTCCCGATGCCCTCAATTCCAGCGAGCAGTGCATGACGACGTTGGGACGAATTCTGATGGAGCAGGGGCAGCATGAGGCCGCGATCAAATGGTTTGACGTCGCGACCGCCCGCAACCCGACGCTTGGCGAGGCCGCCTATTGCAAGGCGGTGGCGCTGCTGAACCTCAAACCCCCCGATCTCACCAACGCCGCGGCCGCGGCGCGATCGGCACGCAGCGCCGGGCTGCCACAGGCCGATGCACTGCTTAAAGACATCGAAAACCGCGCGCGGGCGACGTAAAGAATATTTGCCACAGATAAAAATCAGATAAACACAGATAAATCGGGAAGAAGTTTTCCCATCTGCGTGCATCTGATTTGCATCTGTGGCAATATCGCATTTGATTTATGGCAATCGTCACACTCACCAACGTCGAGAAAACCTTCGGGAAGCGTGTCCTCTTCGATCAGCTAGATTTTGCCATCGACCGCGGTGAACGCGTCGGCCTCATCGGCGATAATGGCAGCGGGAAAAGCTCGCTCTTCAAAACCATCCTCGGTCAGCTTGCCATCGACAGCGGCAGCGTCGCCATCGCGAAGAATGTTCGCATCGGGCACCTGGAGCAGGATCCCGTCTTTGACGCCGCCAACACCGTCATCGACGAGGCGGAGCTGGCGTTCGAGAAGTTGCATGGGCTTTCGCACGAGCAGCGCGAGCTCGAGCATCAGATGGCCCATCTCACCGGCGAGGAGTTGGAACGCGTTCTGGAGAAATACCAGCATGTCCAGCACGAATTCGAGCTCGCCGGCGGTTATGCCTGGCGGCACCGGCTCGAAGCGGCGCTTCTGGGCGTCGGGCTGGAGGAAATCACCTGGGAGCAAAACGTCGGCACGCTCTCCGGCGGACAACGCTCGCGGCTGGCGCTCGCCAAGCTCCTCACGGCGCAGAACGATCTGCTGCTGCTCGATGAGCCGACCAATCATCTCGATCTGACCGCGATCGCCTGGCTGGAGGAATATCTCGCCGATTTCGGCGGGGCGGTTTTGATCGTGAGCCACGACCGGTTTTTGCTCGATCGGCTCGCGAATCGGATCGCGTGGCTGACGCAATCACAAATTAAATCGTATCCCGGCAACTATTCGGCGTTTGTGGAGCAGCGGAAGCTTCAGGAACTCTCGCAGCAGCGGGCGTATGAGCAGCAGCAGGAGGACATCGAAAAGCAGTCGGAATTTATCCGCCGGTTCAGCGCCGGGCAGCGGGCCCGCGAGGCGCAGGGACGCAAAAAGCGATTGGAGCGGTTACTGCAAAGCGATGCGATGATCCAGAGCGTGCAGGACACGCGGAAAATTCGCGTGGGGCTCTCGACCGATCAGCGCACGGGGGATCGGGTGCTCAGCGTGAAGGAGCTGAGCAAATCGTACGAGAACAAGCCGCTGTGGACCGAAATCGACCTGGAATTTCGGCGCGGGGAGCGCATAGGAATCATCGGCCCCAACGGCTCGGGAAAGACGACCCTCCTTGAGGTGCTGCTTGCCCGGCGGGATGCCGATGGAGGTGAGATCCGCTGGGGGGCGAACCTCAATATCGGTTACTACGACCAGCGATTGGTGGATTTTGATCCCGACAATACCGTTTCGCAGGAGGTGCGGGAGGGAAGGGACGTTTCCGACGCCGATGTGCGGGCCGTGCTGGCGATGATGCTCTTTCGCGGCGAGGCGATTGATAAACCGATGCGGCTCCTGAGCGGCGGAGAGCGGGCGCGGGTGGCCCTGGCGCAGCTCTTGATCGATCGGCCCAATGTGCTCGTGCTCGATGAGCCGACGAATCACCTGGATATTCAGTCCTGCGAAGCCCTGGAGACGGCGCTGGGGGATTTTGAGGGGACAATTTTGTGCGTCAGTCATGACCGGTATTTTTTGAACAAGGTCATTTCGCGCCTGCTGATTCTGAGTCCCCCGGGGATTGTGCAGTTCGATGGAAACTACACGGCCTGGGCGGCGAAGGAGGCGGAGAAGGCGGCTCAGAAGAAGGCGCCACAGGCGACGGCGAAGAAGCAGGCGAAGGCGACGGGGGCATCAACTACGGGATCATCAAGTGGGGGGGCATCAACTCGGGTGCAGCCGAAAAAGCGGGGGGATAATCCCTGGAACCGCCCGTTTGGGCGGTTAACGCTCCAGGAGCTGGAGCGACAGATCAGCGAAACTGAAATCGCGGTGGCGGAGTGTCAGAATTATTTTGCCGACCCCGCGAACGCGCGCAATCCGCGGCGCAGCAAGCAAGTGAGCGAGGAGTTCAAATCGCTGGGGAAAAAGTTGAAGCAACTGGAAGAAGAGTATTACGCGAGGGAGGACTGAGTTTTTTTGAGGTCAATGCCTGGGAAAGGCAGGCGGTTGTCAGCCAAGTGGTTCTGCGGGAGGGGCGCGAACCTATTCGCCATCATGGGCATGACTTGAACTACCGGGGATGATGCCTCGCGTGTAGAATTCGCCTAATATATTGCGGTCTATGCGAATCCTTGAACGAGCCAAAATCTCAGGTTTTAAGTCAATCCGAAAGCAGGAATTAGAACTCCGGCCGCTCAACGTCTTTATTGGGGGCAATGGCTCTGGGAAATCGAATCTAATTGGCGCGTTCCGATTTTTGAAGGAGATCGTTGGGCAGAATCTTGCTGGATATACCCAGTCGAAGGGTGGGGCGGATTCGATTCTTTACTACGGTCGAAAGCAGTCGCCGGAGATGGAACTTGACGTTGAATTCGGAGCGGGCCGGTCAACTAATAATCGATATCACGTGAAACTTGCGGGCGCGAATGACGACACGCTCTACATCTCACAGGAGACAGCGTACTACCACGAGAAGGGATATCCCAAACCGTACGACTGGCCAATTGCAACGAATAGTCGTGAATCTCGTCTGGTCGAGCAAGGAAGTGGGCACATCTGCCCGCGACAGATTTTGCAGGACCTTGAAAGCTATCGGGTGTACCACTTTCACGATACCAGCGATTCCGCACCTGCCAAGGCGTACTGTGACGTTGAAGACAATCGTTTCTTCCGCCCACAGGCCGATAATCTTGCCGCCTTCTTGTACTACCTTCAGCAGCGGAAACCGCAAAACTTTAGTCTAATACAAGATACCGTTCGGCAGATCGCCCCGTTCTTCAAACAATTTCAGCTAGCTCCCGCTCGCCTCAACCCCACAAAGATTCGTCTTGAATGGAGCGAGCGTGGCAGCGAAGCGTATTTCAATGCCTCATCGCTCTCGGACGGCACATTACGGTTCATCTGCTTGTCCGTACTACTGCTCCAGCCGAATCTCTCACCGCTGATCCTTATCGACGAGCCGGAATTAGGTCTTCATCCGGCCGCTATCACGGTTCTGGCCAACATGCTTGAATCTGCCGCGACGAAGACACAGGTCATTGTCGCAACGCAATCGGTCACGCTGGTTAACCAGTTCAAGCCCGAAGATGTCTGGACGGTAGATCGCGAAGATAGTCAAAGCGTTTTCCGCCAACTCAACGGCGCGGATCGAAGTGAATGGCTTGAGAACTATGCCTTGGGTGAATTGTGGGAGAAGAATCTCCTTGGTGCGCGGCCATGAAACGCGCACTCATTCTCGTGGAAGGGCAGACCGAGGAGCGTTTCGTCAAAGATACCCTCGCGCCGCATCTCGCCGCCCTGGACCTATACGTTACGCCAACATTGCTCACGACCAAGGTCGTTAAAAATGGGCGGAATTTTAGGGGAGGAGTTACCAGCTTTGACAAGTTTGAAGCGGACCTTCGTCGCCTCTTCGGCGGTGCCGGGCAAGCAACACTCGTTACGACGATGCTCGACTACTATCGACTGCCAGATAACTTTCCCGGGATGGCCGATCGTCCTGCGGCAATCGATGCGTTCACGCGCGTTCGCCATGTCGAGCAGGCGATTTCAGATCATTTTCGCGACGGCCGGCTGTTGCCGTTTCTGGCGTTACATGAGTTTGAGGCATGGGTGTTTTCTTGTCCAAACACTTTGCCCGAAGTCATGGCGGAATCTGTGAAGCAGCCTCAGTTTGCAGCCATTTGCAGTACTGTCGAAACGCCCGAGCAAATCAACGAGCGCCCGGCCACAATCCCTCTGCGCGTGTTATTTCGATATTCCCTGGATATCGCAAAACGCTGCACGGTCCGACGGCAACCAATCGCATCGGACTTCGACTCATTCGCGAACGGTGCCCGCATTTCAGTGAATGGCTTTCGAAACTCGAAAAATACGCAACCACGGCGCCGTGAGGCGTTGCGAGAAACTGAACCGGCATTTATTCGTCTTTTCTGTTTATCTGACTTAAAACGTATGTTAGCATATAGTAACTATGGAAACGGCTCTGGTGCTCTTGCCGGGTCTGGATGGGACGGGAATCCAGTTTCGCCCGCTGCTGCCGCATTTGCCGAAGGAGATTCGGCCCATTGTTTTGTCGTATCCGCCGGATCAGGCGCTGGGGTATGCCCAGCTACTGCCGCGGGTTTTGTCGGCGTTGCCGAAGGATGTGCCGTTCGTGCTGCTGGGGGAATCGTTTTCCGGGCCGCTGTCGATCATGGCGGCGGCGACGAGACCGCCCGGACTGGTTGGCCTGATTCTTTGCGCAACCTATATCCGCAATCCGGCGTGGATCAGGCTGGGGTGGTTGAGGCATTTTTGCCGAGCGGGAATTTTTCTGCCCTATCGGCCGTGTGCGAATTTCAAGGCCTGGGTTTGCGGATATAGCGGTGGCGAGCTTGCGGCGGTTCGCAGGGACGCACTGGCGGATATTCATCCGGCCGTGATCGCGCGTCGTGTGCGATCGGCGATTGAAGTGGACGTGACCAGGGAACTGCAGACGTGCGCGGTTCCGGTGCTATATCTTCGCGGACAGCGCGATTTTGTCATCATCGAACGGAATCTACAGGACCTGCGAAGGGCACTGCCTTCGGTGCGGGTTGCGGAGTTTCCGTCGGGGCATTTGGTTTTGCAGACGCAGCCGAAGGCTTCGGCGGAGGTGATTGGTTCTTTTGTTTCAGAATTGAATTCGGGTGCGGCGGCATTGAGTACAAAAGGTAACAGTCCCTGACAAGATGGGTGGGTTGGGCGGGTTTGGCCGGGATGCCCGAAGGCGCATGACAGAATGACGCCGATGCAGTCTGGCAATCTTCACATTTTTTTGTTGGCGGCACGAGAGACAGTTGATAGATTTCCGGACCTAATCGCTGGGTAGTGGTGCGCAGAGCTTTGGAAGTCTATAAAAGGATCGAGTCAATGAAATTTACCGCTTTTGCTATTTCCATGTTGGGCGCTGCGTTTCTGCCCTTCTCCATCGCCTCGGCTGCGCAGATGACGTATGTCTTCTCCGGAACTGCGAGCGGGTCTGTCTCGGGAAAACCCTTTTCTGACGTGTCGTTCACGGTGACCGCCGTCGCGGATACGGCCAGTGTTCCCGCGCCCACGGCCGGGCTTATCTCGATCACGCCCGGCACGCTCACGATCACCAACAGCGCGGCGGCGCAATCGGTGACCGTTGCCAACACGTTCCTGTTCGATAACCAGAACCTTCAGGAGATCGGTTTCGGCGAGGGGAGCGACGATATCGTCTTCAACGATCCGTCGTTTGCGACCTACAACTTGAAAACGTCGACCGGCCCGTTCTTCGAGGCTTCAGACCCGTCGATCGCGAACTGGGTCGATATGCCGACGTCGAAGGGAGACCTGACGGTCACCAGCCTCACCGACCTGACCTTCACGGCAACGCTCGCCTCGAGCGCGCCCACCTCCGCCGTCCCGCTGCCCAGCGCGGCCGGAATGTCGCTGGTAGGGCTTACCCTCTGCGCGATCGCCGCTTCCAGGAAGTCAGTTGTAGCGCGGCTGTGCCGGGCCTGATCGCAGGCTTCCCATTGCCCTTTCTTTTCCCGTCAACGCTCATCCCTTAAAATGGGCGAGCAATTTATCCATGAAGTAATTCCAGCCTGCCTCGTGGCCCCGGCCCAGATCATCATCAGGAAGGCCGGAGTGTACGAGCGTCATCAGGGTTTCGTCGCCTTGTTGCTTGAATGTCAGAGTGACAATCGACTCCTCACCCAGGGTGTGCCGCGACATCCAGGTGAGGCGAATTCGAGCCGGGCGCTGGACCTCGGTAAATCTGCCATAGTGCGGCTTTCCCCTGACCAGCCAGTACCAAAGCCCGTCCAGCTTTGGATTGAGGATCAATTTTTCGTTTTCGTGCCAGGGGGTGCCCGGGGTCTGGGGATCCAGCCACGCGTCGAACACTTCTTCCGGCGCGGCCGGAATTGTGCGCTCAAACTTGAATTCCAGGGTCTTCGTTGGGTTTGCCATCACTTTTTCTCCTTGGTTTTTTTTGCCGTAAAATACTGCTCGAACTGATCGAGGCGCTGGTTCCAGAATCGCTCGTAATAGTTCAGCCAGTCGTGGGCCTGTTTCATCGGCACGGGGTTGGTCCGCACAAACTGGAAGCTGCCCCGTTTTTCCCGCGCGATGAGGTTGTGCGCTGGAGAACCTTCAGGTGCTTGGAGACCGCCGCCAGGGACATTCGGTAGGGCTGGGCAATTTCACCCACCGCCAATTCCCTCCCGGCAATTTCCCGCAGGATCGAACGGCGGGTGGTATCTGAAAGCGCGTGAAAGATCCGGTCGAGTTGCGGCGATTCATGGGCTTGCAGGGACTTAACCATATGGTTTAATGATAACGCCTGCTCGCTGAGGAGTCAACCATTTGGTTGAATGTTTTAAAAAATAAAAAAAGGGGGACGCTTATGGCTCTGTCTCGACCCTCCAAATTCGCTGGCGGTACCGGTTCCCGCCCTCAGTGCCGCCGGTGTCCTCACCGGCGGAAGAATGCGGATGGGGCCACGAACTTCCGCCGGTGGGGACACCGGCGGCACTACCGAGCGATCTCGAGCGAAGTCGAAAAGGGATCGGGCGTGCTGGTAACCTGGCGACTAAAGACGAGGGTTGAGACGGAGCCGGACGCTTATTCTTCCGCGGTCAGTTTGGGAAGTGACCCCGTTCTGTCCTTAAAGACGGTGGGCGGAGTACGCCCACCCTACCCCGTCAAATCGCGGAAAACGTAACAAAACGTTAATCCCGTTCGGCATGCAGGCTGCATCGGAACGCTCCAAAGCTGTGGAGGACGCGAAACAGTTGAAGCTTAGATGCTTTTACTTTCCCCTGCTGCACACCGGCGTCCGCAAGAGCGCAGCGTCAACCGCGAGGTCTCCGCGGCGGCGGATTCCCCTTCAGATTACTCCCAGTTTTTTCAAGGCCTCCGCTCTTGCCCGCAGCTTAATCCCGGTGTTATCCGGCTTGTTCAGGAATTGAAGCACGTCCTGCTCCTCGGCCAGCCCCAGCAGGTACCAGCCGATCATGTTTCGCATCGCCTTGTTCGGCTTCCTGCCGCTGATCAGCTGAATCAGCACGCAGACGATCAGCGCCAGTGGATTTGGATGTCGATCCCCTCCTGGCGTTGGCTCAGCAGGTGACGCATGCCCAGCAGCTGCTTGAAGATTCGGAAGAACAACTCAACGGTGTAGCGGTACAGATAAATCAGGGCGATCAATTCCGCCGGCAGGTCCAGCAGGTTCGTGTACAGGATGATCAGGTCCGTCGGCTTGTTGCCGCGGCGCGTGCGGCGCGGATGAGGTTTTACCTGCACTTCCACCCGTCGCACCACCCTGTCCGCCGCCGTCTCCGCGCCATCGAGTTTCACCAGCGCGTCTCGCACCACGCCGCCGTCCAATGCCTCCTGGGAAAGCAATCGTTCTTCAAACAGCTCAAACACCGAGTTTTCCGCGGCCCGCATCACAAAGGAGCTTTGCGCCGCGGCGATGTCCGCAAAGAGGCTCCGGTCGGCGTAGCCGCCGTCTCCCACATAGCACCGTCCTGCTTCCAGGCTGCGCCGCAGGACGTTGTTTTCACGGTTGGCCCCCGCGTTGCGCGCCAGTGCGGTCGAGGCGATGGACTTTGAACGTCTCCAGGTCGAATTGAACGTGCAAACGCCAGCCATAGACCGCTTTCCCGTCCCGGGAGGTGTTGTAGCGGGCATCGATGCCGCAGGCGGATTTGGCCAGCCGGCCCAGCGCCGTCAGCACCGTCCCGTCGACCAGCGTGATCGCCTGCCCAAAGTCCGCAAGCCGCGAATCGGGTGCCTGGGGCAGTTCCCCCGCCAATTCCTCGATCAGCGGCATCAAACGTCCCGGCTCGAACACCCGAACCGATTCGGAGAAACTGCCCACGGAGAATCGCTTGATTCCCAGCGCCTTGGCCACCTTGGGCAGTTCTGCAACCTCCTGAAGATCCCGCAGGGATTGGATCAGCGGATTCCAGGTGTAAAGCAAAACCAGCTTGCAATAATCGTCGAAGTGAAGCTGACGGTTCCCGGCTCGATCGCGCTCACAGCCCACATCCCGCAATGTGGCCAGCAGCGCGAAGACGCGGCGCAGATGTCCGAGGCACAGGATGTCTTTTTCCTTCAGCCTTGCCTGCACGTTGGGCAGCATGCCATAAAAAGATCAAAGGCGCAATCTCAATATCTTGCTGCTTGCGCGAACCGCGTGCCGAACGAGATTAACAAAACGTTAAATTTTGTCTTATCCCCCCGTCCGCACGCCCCGCGCGGTCACTCCGCGCCTATCGAGAAGATGCCTTTGACGCCTTCGGCGACCGTGGGATGCGTGAAGATCGCGTCGCGCAACGCGGTGTACGGCATTTTGCCGATGATCGCGGTTTGGACGATGCCCATCATTTCGCTGGCCTCGGCGCCGAAGGCGGTGAAGCCGAGGATGCGGTCGTCCTTGCCGATCAGGGCTTTGCAAAAGCCGCGGGTTTCGGAAAGGGTGTAGAGCCGAAGGACGTGGGACATGGGAAGCTTTACCAGGCGATAGTCGATTCCCTTCGCCTTGGCCTCGGTTTCGTGCAGGCCGACGTGGGCGAGTTCGGGGTCGGTGAAGAGACAATAGGGGATCAGGCGGTTCCTGGTGGTGCGCGATCCGCCGGCGAGATTGTCGAGGACAACGTAGCAGTCGTCCTCGCCAACGTGGGTGAACTTGGGGCTGCCGGCGCATTCGCCCATGGCCCACACATCCGGGGCGGTGGTCTGAAGGCGCTCGTTGACCTGGATGTAGCCTTGCGGGTCGAGGCGGACGTTGGCTTTGGCGGCGTCGAGCGGGGCGGTGTTGGGGATTCGGCCGGTGGCGGCGAGGATGTCGGAAGCGCTCAGGGATTTTGTTGAGGAACCGACCTTTACCTCAAGCTGAACGCCCGTGCCGGAGCGGCCGGTGACGTTGGAAATCTCGGCGTTGAGAAGGACGTCGATGCCTTCGTCTTTGAAGAGATCAAGGACGGCGGCGGCCATGTCGGGGTCTTCGGTCGGGAGCAATTGGGGGCCGTTTTGGATGACGGTGACCTTGCTGCCGAAGCGGCGCATGGCCTGGGCGAATTCGAGGCCGACGTAACCCCCGCCGATGACGACGAGATGTTCGGGGATACGTTCAAGGTTGAGAAGCTCGACATGAGTCAGGGCGCGGCTGCGGCGAGTCCAGGCGTGGAGGGGATGGAGGCGTGCGTGCCCACGTCGAGGAAAACGCGCTGGCCGGTAAGCCGGCGGGTTCCGCCGGTGTTTAGTTTGACTTCAACCGTTTTGGGTTCGACGAAACGGGCTTCGCCCATGACGATTTCGACGCCGCTGGCGGCGAAGTTGTCGAGATGGATTTTGACGAGGGTTTCGACCATTTTCCGCTTACGGCGGATGACGGCGGGCATATCGACTTTGAGGGAGCCGGTGACGACGCCGAGCCCGCGAACGGGATCGACGAGGGAGACGGCCTTGGCGCTATAGACGACATTTTTGCTGGGAAGGCAGGCGATGTTGGGGCAGGCGCCGCCGATCATGGATCGTTCGACGACGATGGTTTTCTGGCCCATTTTTCCAAGTGACCAGGAGAGGACTTTTCCGGCGACGCCGCTGCCGATGATGAGGTTTTGACAGGATTCGATTGGCATGATGGATCCTTCCCTTTGGTGAGTCGATCGATTTCTCGATATTCAAAGACGCGCCCCGCAAGCGGGGCGGCTACACGGGGTCACGAGAGTTTTAGCGAAAAATCGCTTCCAATTTATATGCCTTTGATTTCACCGCCGTCAATTCTGAGGGAGGCGCCTGTCATCCATTTGGCCATGGGGGAGACCATGAAGGCCATGAGCTCGGCGACTTCTTCGGGCTGCCCGTAGCGGGCGATGCCGACCTCTTCAGGGAATTTTTTCATCGCTTCTTCGACGGTCAGGTTGTGAGCCGGGGCCCATTTGTCCATGAAGGTTCGGCGGCGGTTGGTCATGACGGCGCCGGGGACGATGCTGTTGACCTGCACGCCGTCTTTGATCCCCTGCTCGGCGAAGGCCTTGGCGAGGGCGGTGATCGCGGCGTTGGTCGCGGCGACGGCGGCGAAGGCGGGTTTGGGGTCGAGCGAGGCGCCGCCGGACATGAAGACGACCGAACCCTTGGATGCTTTGAGTGCGAGCCAGGCGGCTATGGTCAGTCGGCGGGCGCCGTGAAGCTTCAACTCCATTCCGGTTCGCCATTGGTCGTCCGTCATTTGGAAGAGGTCGATCTGGGGGACCGCGCCGGCAATGTTGAGGAGGGCGTCGATTCGGCCGAACGCTTCGGTCGCGGATTTCACGACGGCGCCGGCGGCTTCGACCTGGCTGAGATCGAGATCAAGAGCGATGCTCTGAGCGCCTGCGGTTCGGATCTCGGCCGCGGTTTCTTCCAGGGCCTCTTTGTTTCGGGCGACCAGGACCAGTTTGGAGAAATCTCGCGCGAGGCGAATGGCGGTGGCGCGGCCGATGCCCTGGCTCGCGCCGGTGACGATGGCGACGTTGCTGTTCATGGTGGGCTCCTTCTGAGAGTGGATTTCAAACCAGGCACGATTCGGCGGCAGCCAGAATGAACTGCACGACATTGTCCGGGTCGGTGAGGATGGGCGTGTGGTCGGTGACGATTGATTTCGTGGTCGCCTTCATACGCTCGGCCATAAAATGCTGCGTCTTGGGATTGATCATCCGGTCTTCCTCGGCGATGAGGAACCAGGCGGGTCTGCTTTTCCAGAGGGGACTCGGGGCCGGCTCCTGAATGCAATTGACGGAAATCGGACGCTGTACGGCGCGGCAAAGGGCGAGCTGGTCTTTGGTGGCGCGGTGGGCGAAGGCATTGGGGAATCCCTCATCGGGCATCCAGATGAAGCCGGCGGCGTCGGGGGCGAGCTTGGGGGCCTTGGGGTGGGGCTCATCTTTGTAAAAGACCTGGGCGACGGTTTCGCCTTCATCGGGGGCGAGGGCGGCGACGTAGACCAGGCCTTTGACGCGCGGTTCGTTTACGGCGGCGATGACGGCGCCGGCGTAGGCGTGAGCGGCGAGCAGGATCGGGCCTTTGGTTCTTGCCAGGGTGCGGGTCAGGGCGGCGGCATCATCGCGAAGCGATATCAGGGGAATGGGGGCGGCGATGACATCCAATCCCGCTTTTTCCAGCGGGAGGATGACGCTGTTCCAGCTTGAGCCGTCGGCCCAGGCACCATGGACAACGACGACGGTTGCATTGGATGGGAAGGTCATGATGTCGCTCCTTTTCTCGCTACGCGAAGAAATTCCGGATGCGCTGGGCGATGAAGTCGCAGTTGTCTTCGAGTGCGAAGTGGCCCGTGTCGATCAGGTGCAGCTCGGCTTTGGGTAGGTCGCGCAGATAGGCCTTAGCCCCGGCGACGGGGAAGAAGACGTCGTTGGTTCCCCAGGTGATGAGCGTGCGCGGCTGATGCTTTTTGAAATAGGCGTGCCAGGCGTCGTAGAGCTTCAAATTGTTCTGATAGTCGTAAAGGAGGCTGATCTGGATGGCGTCGTTGCCGGGGCGGTCGAGGAACAGTTGATCGAAGTGATAGGAGTCGGGGCTGATTTTGGATTCGTCTTTGACGCCGTTGACGTATTGGAATTTGGTCGTCTTCAGAGTGAGCAACTCGCGAGTCGCGGCTTCGGTTTCGGGGTTGCGACTTTTCCAGAGGGGTTTGATGGCGTCGAAGCCGGGGCCGATGCCTTCGGCATAGGCGTTTCCGTTTTGAGCGATGATTCCCTGGATGGCGTCAGGATTTTTCGATGCGATGCGAAAACCGACCGGTGCGCCATAATCCTGCACATAGATGCTGAAGGATTTCAGGCCGAGCTTGCTGAGCAGCAGCTCTTCGATGTGGGCGGCGAGGTTGTCGAAGGTGTATTGGAACTCTTTTGGCGAGGGCATCGCGCTGTAACCGAAGCCCACATAATCAGGTGCGATGAGATGGAATTTGTCGGCGAGCATGGGGATCAGGTCGCGATACATATGCGAGGAGCTTGGAAAGCCGTGGAGCAGGACAATGGTGGGCGCGTCCTTGGGCCCCGCTTCACGATAAAAGTGGTTGAGTCCGCGGACTTCGGTCGTGTTGTAGGTCGTCATATTGATGCTCCTAACTACGATTTGTTTTCGCTCCCTTTTTGTCGTTCGCCGGCAGGCGAAAGACTTTACCAAAGTAATGAGCGTAGCCAACACCGTTAAAGTGGTCAATAAAGGTGTCGATTTTTGTTTTAATTTCTATGCGGATCGCGTCGCGACATAACGAAGCACCCCCATATTTCCCAAATGTTCTGCCGACTGATTGTTTGGGATAGAATCCGAGAAAGAGATTTGCGTGGCAGCGTCTGAAACGGAACAACCTGAGTGGATCGACGGCTTCCTGTTCGTGGGAAATCATCTCGCATTGAATTTTCTGAATACGAAGCCGGTACTCGAAGATGGTCCGAAGGAATTTCTGCCGGATGCAAAAGCGTTTGGGCGCTGGTTGGGGGCGGCGGGATTGTCGAAAGGTCATCGTGCGAAAGTGACGATGTGCGCCTGGTGTGAATCGAAGAAGGCCGGGCGATTTATGATAGAGCTGCGCGCCTTTCGTGAACGCCTGAGGGGGGCGGTGCTTAAGATCGAGTCGGGAGCGCTGCCGGATGAATCGTTCCTGGAGGAAGTGAATCAACTGCTGGCCAAATATCCGCGGCGATCGGTGCTGGTGCGGGAGGGGCGGTCTGTAGTTCGAAAATATACGCTGGACGCGGATGAGCCGGAGGCGATTTTGTCGCTGATCGGCGAGGCGGTTGTGTCGCTCCTGGCTGAAACGGACCTCTCCCGGGTGCGAAAGTGCCCGGCTTGCGTGGTCCATTTCCTGGACACGAGCAAAAAAGGTTCGCGGCGTTGGTGCAGCATGAATATTTGCGGGAACAAGATGAAGGTGGCGAGCTATCAGCGTCGCAAGCGGAATACGCGGCGTTTGCGCGGATAATCGCGGGAATCGAACGGGAGGTACCATGGAAAGTATTGGCGGCGTGAAGGTTTTGTTTATCGCTGGGTTTGGGCCGATCGTTCCGGATGTGGAGGCGGGGCGTAAGTTGTACAGCGAGGCAATGGGGATCAAGTTCAAGGAGGAGGCGGGGAATTATCTGCACACGGACGGCGTCGATGGGGTGAAGCATTTCGCGCTGTGGCCGCTGGCGAATGCGGCACAATCGTGTTTCGAGAGAGAATCGTGGCCGGCGGAGATTCCCGTGCCGCAGGCTTGGCTTGAGTTTGAAGTCGAGGATGTGGAGAAGGCGACGGCGGAATTGGAAGCGCGGGGGTATCGGATGCTGGTGAAGAATAGGAAGGAGCCGTGGGGGCAGGTGGTGAGCCGGTTTTTGTCGCCGGAGGGATTGCTGGTGGGGGTGACGTTTACGCCGTGGATGAGAGGGAAGTGAGGACGGGGACGCGCCCCGCAAACGGGGCGGCTACACGCGGAGTTGGCAGGTGATGGCTGCGGCGATGATGAGGGCGGCGCCGGAGATTCCGCGGAGGGTGAGGGTTTCCCCGAGCATGAGATAGCCGAGGGTGGCGGCGAAGACGGGCTCCAACGTAAAGATGACCGCGGCCTGCGGGGCCGGGACGACGCGCTGAGCGGTGGCCTGGAGCCAGGTGGTCATCGCGGTGGCGGCGACGCCCATGTAGATCAGGGAGGGCCAGTGGTACGCGGAAATGTGCGCGGGCAAGGCGGCGGTCCAGAGGCCGCAGAAGAGCGTGACGGGGATGAATTGGGCCATGGTTAGCGGAAGGGCCGGGAATTCGGGGGCGATGGTTTCGAGGCGGAAGATGTAGGCGGCCCAGACGATGGCGGTGGCGAGGGACCAGAGGTCGCCGATGTTGGGTTTTCCGCCGTCGCCGCATAACAGGCCGCAGCCGGCCAGCGCGGTGATGGCCGCGGCCCAGACGATGGGGCGGATGCGTTTGCCGAAAATCGCGCCGAGGATGGGAACGAAGATGACGTTCATCGCGACGATGAAGGCGCTGCGGTTGACGGTGGTGTATTTGAGGCCGATGGTCTGGGTGGCGAAGCCGATAAAGAGCAAGGCGGACAGTTCGAGGGCATGTCGCCAGCGTTCGACGGTTCAGGCGGATGAAAGGCGTGAAGACGAGGGCGGCGATCGCGAATCTCGCCAGATTAATCGGGGCCGCGGGGATGTCGGCGATGATTCCCTTGATGACGACGAAGCTGGAACCCCAGAGGAACGACACCAGCACCAGGATCGCCGCGCCTTGATTGGGAGAGAGTTTTCTCATTGAGGCATTGGAACAAGAAGGGAAAGTGCCGCCGGTGTCCTCACCGGCGGATTTTGGGTAGTCCCATTCCGCCGGTGAGGACACCGGCGGCACTTGGTGTGAAACTCACTCGTCCACCGCGAAACCCTGGCGCTGATATTCGCTCAGCTTGTATTGTAAGGTGCGGCGGCTGATGCCGAGTTCCTGCGCGGTTGCGGTGCGGTTGCCGTCGTTGCGGCGGAGGGCGGAGATGATGTGCTCGCGCTCGACGTCTTCGAGTTTTTGCACCGGCTCATCCGACTCTTCGGGTTCCGGCAGGGTCTGGGCGATGGGCTGGGGCAGGGGGCGAATCAATCGTTGGGTGGCGCGATGGAGCGATTTTTCGAGTTCGCCGAGAGGGCAGGGCTTTTCGAGAAAATCGACGACATCGAGGCGGATGGAGGCGCGGGCCGCTTCGAGGTTGCCGAAGCCGGTGAGGACGATGACCTGATGATCGGGCTGATCGGTGCGGAGTTTTTCGAAGAATTCGATGCCGCTCATTCCGGGGAGATTCAGATCGACGATGGAGACGTCGAATTTTGTGGACTGGGCGAGCTTGAGGGCTTCCTCGGCCGGAGCGTGCGCCGGAGACCAGGAATCCCCAGGAGGCGATGGCGCGGGTGAGGACATCGCGGAGGCGGCCCTCATCGTCGACGACCAGAACGCGGACCTCGGCGGGGGTGAGGGGTTTGGGCGGGTTCATTGATCCAGCTCCTCGCTTAAATCCAAAGTGGCCACCGGAAGAATCACGGTGAATTGGCTTCCGTGGCCGGGGCCGTCGCTGTGGGCACGAATTTCTCCGCCATGACGGAGGACGATCGCGTGGGCGATGGAGAGGCCCAGCCCTGTTCCGCGCCGCGTGTGGGTTTCCTCTCGCGTGGCGGTTTTACCGCTGGAATCCGTATAGAACGGCTCGAAAATTGCGTCAAGGACATCGTCGGACATTCCCTTGCCGGTGTCGGATGACGGATAGCTCGACTTCGCGCCGGTCGGCGGCGATGTTGACGCGAACGTCGCCGCCGGCTGCCGTGGCCTCCAGGGCGTTGAAGATCAGGTTCACGACCACCTGCTTGATTTCGTCGCTGCGGCCCTTGATACGGTCGTCGATGCCGTTGGCGGGCGTCACGGTAAGAATGCGATCGTGATATTCCGGCATGGCGGAGACGGAGGCGACCATTTCGCGCACCAGGCTGCCGAGGGAAAAGATGGACGGGGGCGGTTGAGGGGCCGCGGCCGAGGGTGAGGAGCTTTTCACGATGCGTTTGCAGCGGAAGGCTTCTTCGCAGATGACCTGGAGAGAGCGGGCGGATTCGTCCTGCGCAGGTGTCATCCCCGCGCTCGATCGCGCCAAGCGACATCTCCGCGTGGGCGGTCATGATGCTGAGCGGGTTGTTGATTTCATGCGCCACACCGGCGGCAAGCAGGCCCACGCTGGCGAGGCGCTCGTTGCGGACGAGCTGGCGGCTCTTGGCTTCCACCCTCTGCTGGAGATTGTGGTAGAGGTCTTCGAGTCGGGTTGCCATGCGGTTGAAGTTGATGGCCAGCTCGGCGAATTCGAGCGTGCCTTCGGGGTCGACGCGGCCGTTGAACCGGCCGGCGGCGATGCGCTCGACGGCGAGCTTCATCCGCGCCAGCGGCCAGAGGATGGAGCGATACTGCGCGACCCCGACGACCATGGCGATGACGGCAGCGCCGGCCAGCAGCCCGGTCATGCCGAACATGAGATATTTCAGGTGGAGCAGGCCGCTGGCGTAGGCGGATTGGATGGCCTGCTGGCTCTCATCGTCGAGGGCGATCATGGGGTTAACGACGGGCGTGAGCGTGGAATCCTGGCCGCTGAGACCCTCGAGGTTTGCGTCGGCGGCTTCGGTGAGGGCCTTGCGGACGGCGTGCTTCAAGAGAGGCGTCGAGCGAGGGCTGCTCGTCGGGAAAGCCGCCGTTGTAGATTTTGCCAGCGCCACAGACAGTTCCTGGTGGGCATTGCCGGGTTCGGGATGGGTGATGGCGAGATAAAGCCGCGCCGCGGCGACGTGGGTGCCTACTTCGTCCAGTTTTTGCAGTCGCTGATATCCCTGCAGCGCGGCATTGAAGTCGGCCTGCATCTGCGTTGATTTGCCAGATGGAGACCCCCCCGGCGGCGAGGAGGGTGGCTACCAGCGTGGTGATCTGATAACCGAGTTTTCGCCGCAGCGTCATCATGCCGATATATCATCGCATAAAACTCCGGCGATGCGGATAGATGCCCCTGTTCGCGCAATTTTTCCCGCTTCGCACGTCGTCCTAAACCTGAGAGTGCGATAAAGTTATGACATTCTTGTTAACGGGAGGTCATCCATGAGACGGTTGGGGATTTTGGTGGCTTTGGTGGCCATTTTTGCCGGGGTCCAGGGCGTCTATGCGGATGTCCAGGACCCGAACCAATTGGCCGATGCCACGGTCGATAAGGCCCTGGCATTTTTGAAATCGAAGCAGAAGCCGGACTTTGGCTGGCAGGACGAGGCGGATCCGCCAGGCGTGACCGCGCTGGTGCTTCGGGCGTTTATTGCCGATCACAAATATGACGCTTCGCAGGCGTTTCTTCAGGGCGGGTATGGCAAGCTGCTTTCCTACCAGGTCGGGAATGGGGGAATCTATAAAGATATGCTGGCGTGCTACAACACGGCGATCTCGATCAGCGCGCTGGCGGACGCCAAGAAGCCGGAATATCGCACGGCCATGCTGAAGGCGCTGGATTATCTGCATCAGCTTCAATGGTCGGACAAGATCGCGGGAGTGCCGGACCAACTGCGCAGTGGCCAGCGATAAAGACGTGAAATATGGGGGCTTCGGATATGGGCAGCGGTTCGCGTCCGGATTTGAGCAATACGCAGATGGCCCTGGACGCCCTGCACGATGCGGGGGTGAGACCAAACGATCCGGCCTTCGCCGCGGCGCTGAAGTTTGTCAGCCGGTGCCAGAATTTTTCCGAGACCAACAATCAGCCCTGGGCGGGAGATGATGGGGGATTCATTTACACGCCGGCGAATGGCGGCAATTCGCCGGCGGGAGATATGCCATCGGCGGACGGCGGATGCTGCGCAGCTATGGGTCGATGACCTACGCGGGGCTGAAGAGCATGATTTACGCGGGGCTGTCGCACGATGATCCGCGGGTGAAGGCGGCCTGGGACTGGATCAGCAAGAATTTCACCGTCGATGAGAATCCGGGGATGGAAGCGCTGGGGCCGGAGAACGCGCAGGGCGGTTTGTATTACTATTTTTACACCATGGCCCGCGCCCTGATGGCTTATGGACAGCCGGTGATCGTGGACGATCATGGCGTGCGCCATGATTGGCGGGTGGCGCTGATCCGCAAGCTTCCCACCCTTCAGCGGCCGGATGGGAGCTTCATCGGCCAGCGCAAATGGATGGAAGACAACCCCGTGCTTGTGACCGCCTATACGGTTATGGTGATCGAGCAGGCGAAGAAGGATTTGAATGCGAAACCGGCAAGATGACTCGCTGAAGCAAACCATGCAAGGAGCTTGAATTCGTGGACAAATTCATCATCCCTAATTTTCACGTCATCCTGATCCACTTTCCGCTGGCGATGCTGATCCTGGGCGTCACCATCGAGCTTTTCAGCTTTCTCTATCGCCACAGCTCATTTCGTATCGCGGGGCGATGGATGATTCTCATGGGAACGCTGCTGGCGATTCCCGCGGTCACGACCGGAGTTTACGCCCTCAGCGACGTGATGACCCACGGAAGCGGCGGGGATTCGTGGGCGGATATCAAGGCGGGGAGCAATTTCGATCAGACCGACTGGACGTTCGTGAAATATCACATCATCCTGAACTCCGCGGCGACGGCGCTGGCGCTGTTTGCCGTGGTGGTGTGGCTCGGGGGATCGGATGCGTGGCGGCGGATTTCTGCGCATTCCGGTGCTGGTGTTGCTCCTAATCGCGGTCGGGCTCATGGTGGATGGGGCCTGGCATGGGGGAGAGATGGTCTTTCGGCTGAACTTCGCGACGACGGGGAGACTGAGTTCCCTGCCGGATCATCCGTCAAAACCGGCCGATCTGGAGGACCGCATCGCGTATGTCGCGCCGCAGGGAGAGATTCATACGCTCATGGCGGGGTTTGTCTTTGCGCTGGCGGCGGCGGCGCTGGGGCTGTCGATTCGCCGGGCGGTGACGACGGATACGGTTCTGGTGCAGCGGATTCCACGGACGGATGTTTCGGCGGCAGCGGAGCGAGAGGGGCATATTAAGCCGATCTCGCTGCTTCAGGCGCTGAACGATCCGGGGGATGAGATTCCGGTCGGGCCGCGCGTTCCAGCGTCGAGGTTCTGGGTGCTGGCGGCGGTGATTGCGATCGCGGCGATCGTCAGCGGGCTCTGGTTTGGGGATTATCTGGTGGCTTGGCCGTATGTCATCAATCGCGATCATTTTGTGCGGGCGATGCATAACATTCGCGATTCGAAGAAGGCGCACGAAGGGTTGCATATTGTTTTCGGGGCTTCGATTCTGGTGCTCTGTCTGATTTTGGCGCTGCTGACGCGATTTGCGCCGCGCAGCAGGGTGGTGCTGAGCGCGTTTTCGTTTTTGCTGGTGGCGGTGATGGCAGTGCAGGTGTGGCTGGGGGTGCTGCTGCTGTTTGACGGTCGGTCGCGGGCCGCTGGCGGGATTCAAGCCGGCATCAGATTCTGATCAATCGACGCCGGCGACGTTGCCATCCGTGTCGCCGATGACGATGGCGCAATAGCATTGCAGTGCCGCCGGTGTCCTCACCGGCGGAAATTTGAATTTCGAAAGACCGCCGGTGAGGACACCGGCGGCACTCTTTCAATTATCGATCGGTTCGATCTTGTCGACGTCGAAGTGGTAGATGCTCTTGATGACGCCGGTTTGGGGATCTCTTCGGATGCGGGTGTGTTCGGTTCCCCAGACGCGGACGGGGACGTCGTAGTAATAGGCTTTTGCGATGGGGAGCACGTCGCAGTCGACGAAATGTTGGGCGAGAGGTGGGCCGCTGAAGCAGCACTTGGTCTTTGAATAGACGAGCTGGAAATAGTCGAGGCGGTCGCTGTTGCTGGCGGAGCGCGGAGCCCACATTTCACCGACGGCGAGAATTTTGTCGCCGTCGAGGGAGCGCCACTTGGCGGGGATTTCGTTTTCGGTGGCGGTCATCTGGTCCATGTCGAAGGAGCTCATGGCCTTGAGATCGACTTCTTTATAGGCGCCGTAATCGTGGATGCCGCCGGAGACGTATTCGTCGAGCCACCAGGCGAAGATCATCACGAAGGGGACGAAGACGACGGCAATGAAGACGAGGATGCGCCAGTTGAAGCGCTGCGACCAGGGTTTGCGGCGGACGACGGGCCGGGGCTGGTAGGTAAGCCCGGCGGGAGTGATCGATGGTGGGTTGGCTGTGCTCATGTGAGTCTCTCAACTAATCACTGCGGGGCCGCCTTAACGCTGGAGGCGTCCATCTGGAAAATGCTGACGATAAATCCGCCGTCGCGGTCTTCCTTCACATGCAGGGTTCCTTCGACGACCAGCTCATCGGGGAAATAATCGAGCGCCTTGCTCTTGGGGCAGTGTACCACGATCGTGTGCTGAATTTGAGGCGGCTGACCGAAGCAGCAGGCGAATAAGCTGGGGACCAGGGCAAACTCGGAAATGCTCTCGGCCTGGTCGAGGGGAATCATATATCCGGTGGTCTTGAAATGGCACCCTTCCATGCGGGTGACGTCGGTCGGGATACCGCCGCCGACGGTGGGGTCGTAATCGAAATTGCCGAGCTCTTTGATGGGCAATTCGACGGTTTGGCCGGCTGTGGGGATGGGGTGGATATGACGCGCACCGCCGTCGACGGCCAGGGGGACGGAGTTCTGGAGATTGCCACCGCCCTTGGAATTGCCGGCCAGGACCTGCTTTCTGCAGACGCGGAGCTGCTCCATGACGGGGCCAAGGACGTCGGGCTGGTCGGAGACGAGCTGCTCGACCTTCTGGAGAAGGACGGCGGCGGCGGCGTAGTCGCCGCGCCCCATGGCCTCGTTGGCCTGAAGCTGGAGCTTGTTGGCCAGAGTGGGGTCGGAGGGCTGGGTAGCGGCGGTGTCCGCGAAGGCGCTGAGCGTCATGGCAAGAATCAGCGAAAATGTGATTGCGGCAATCCGTTTCATGCTAAATCCCCATATCGGGTCATCCATGTATACCAGAGGTTTAATTAGACCATATCACCAAAGTTGCAGGGATTCCCGCGATGAGGAATTAATCTTCTATCGGGTCAGGTTTTCTGATTGCCGAGGAATTGTTTTTTTTGGTCTGTGGGATCACGGTACAAAAGGTAACACTCCTCAACAAAATGGGTAAAATGGATAAAATAGGAAAATTGAATATGTTTTCCGTTTTTTTGCCGATTGCCGTACACGAGTGGAGATTTTTTATGTTCATAGATCGGAAAAGATGATGGTGCTTGCCGCATGAAAGCGGGGGTTTGCGGCGTCGGGTTTAGAACATTGAAGGTTTCAAACGCGCGGCCGGGCGGTTGCTTTGCGCTCGATGAGCGATGAATTGCGTTGCGCTAACGACATTAATACTCCAGTAACCGGCAGGTTCGCTGTTGATATCTTGCGGTAAACTTGTGCTCTTATCATCTACATTTTAGGCTTTATGATGATAGTTAGACTCGCATTTGTGCATTTCGTTTTTGCGATCGTCATTGAACAACGAGAGATGTGAACATTTTTCGTTCATTTCGCAAAGGAGCAGACCATGCCCAGGAAAATGGCCGAGTCCGGTCGAGTCGAGTTGGCCGGAAGCGACAAAGGGCTGACCCCTGGCTCTAAGATCGGGCCGGCGGTTTCGAAGAATGAGACGATAAGCGTGCTTGTTCGTCTTCGCCGGGGGCGTCCCTTGCCGCGAACGGGCGGCAGATCATTCGAGCATCTCAGCCGAGATAAATATACCAGGGAGCATGGGGCGAAACCGGCTGATATAAAGAAGGTTTCGGCGTTTGCAAAACGATACAACCTTGAGGTCGATGGCGTCCTTGGGCAGGGACGGTCGATCATGCTGAAGGGGACGGTGGGAGATTTTTCGAGGGCGTTTGAGGTTGAATTACGAACTCACCAGATGGCGGACGGCTCGACGTACCGCGGCGCGTAGGCACGATCTCGATTCCGAAACAGTTGAAAGGGGTAGTGATCGGAGTCTTCGGATTGGACGATCGCCCGGTGGTGCGTCGTCATTTCCGGAGTGATCGACTTTTGCAAAGCAGCGCGGCGGGCGGGGGTTTTCAGACACCGGGCACGATCGGCCCGTTTTTCGGAAATCAGTTGGCCCAGTTGTATAGCTTCCCGACCGGTACGGACGGGACGGGCCAGACGATCGGGATCGTAGAAATCGGAGGCGGATTCAAAACCGCTGATTTGGCGAGGTATTTCGAGAAGGCGGGTGTGAGCAATCCGCCGCAGGTTGAGGTGGCAACGGTGCCCGGGGGTGCGTCGAATGATCCGCAGCCGAGCGGGCAGGGGCAACCTGATATCGAGGTTCTTCTGGACATGGAAGTTGCGGGGTCGGCCGCGCCTGGCGCGAAAATTGTCATGTATTTCGGCAAGAACGGGACGACAAAACAAACGCTTCTGGCGGTTGAAGCGGCCATCAACGATCAAGCCGCCGACCTGTCGGTCATCTCGATGAGCTGGGGTGGGGAGGAATACGATCCATCCCTGGGTCCTGGTCCGTTGGAGCAGCAGTACCAGGACAACATGAACGATCTTTTTGAAACGGCTAAATCCCTGGGGATCACGGTCTGCATCTCCTCGGGAGATTTCGGCTCAGCCGACGCTCCGCTGAATGATCCGCAGGATCCGTGGGACGGGAAAGCGCACGTCAACTTTCCGGCATCGAGTCCCTATGCGCTTGCGGTCGGTGGGACGCACATCATCAGCACGTCAGGATCGAAGCCTCAGGAAGAGGTTTGGCATCCTGGGCCGAACGTGGGCTCCGGGGGAGGGATCAGCCGGTATTTTCCGCTGCCGCCATATCAGAACAATATTGTTCGCCAGTCGGCAGTAAATCCGCCAGGCGGGACGGGCTGCGGCGTTCCGGATGTGTGCGGAGATGCGGCTCAGGAAAGCGGTTATTACGTTTTTGTTGACGGAAAATCGTATCCCGGGTCGGGTCCGGATTATCCTCCGATCGGAGGCACAAGCGCGTCAACGCCACTTTGGGCGGCTCTTATCGCGAGGCTCAATCAGGCGCTTGGCGTAAAGCTGGGGTTCGTGAATCCGCTGCTGTACCAGATTCCCGCTTCGACCGGGGCGTTTAATGACATTACCAAGGGAAACAACGGCGATTACAAGGCCGGACCTGGCTGGGACGCCTGCACAGGGCTTGGGACTCCGAACGGTCAAAAGCTTCTGGTCGCTCTGGAGTCGATCGTCAAGCCGGGGCCGAGTGGGGAAATAGCCAGCCGTGCGAAGGCTTCTCAATCCCAAAAGCCGCTGCGAGGGCGCGGCCCGGGCGGCCGACGCCGGAGCAGATCAACGGGCAGGTTTCGCATTATGTCTCCGAATTCGACCCGGAAGATCCGAGCACTTATTTCCCCGGGGCTGTGGAGCCGGCGGTGGTTGACTCGGCCGCGTCGTTGTCCCCGATTCAATGGCCGGCGGGCCAGGCTCCGAAGCCGGCGCCGCTGTCGCCCGCGCCGGATCCGGACGCGCCGCTGAGCCAGTATGACTATCTGATCGTTACCTGGACGGGGCCCGAGGCCGAGGCGCTTTCGGATGTGCTCACGCCGGGGTATCCCAGCAAGAGCGCCTGGTATCATTACACGCACAACTTCACGTCCGAATTCGTTCCGTTGATCACGAATCCCGATGCGCCGGCGTTGAAGGACAGCCATCGGCTGGCGAGCTTTTTCCCCACGGTTATCGCGGGCAAAAAGGTGTTGTGCATGAAATCGGAGCTTCACCTGAACCAGGACGGTGCGAAACTTCCGATCCTGAAGCTGTGGCAACAGTTGATCTCGGAGGTGGATCCGAAGCTGGTTATTACCACCGGGACGGGCGGGGGCATCGGCTCGTACGTGGAGCTGGGGGACGTGGTGTTGGGGGCAGCGACGCGTTTCGATTGCACGACCAAGTTTGCGTCGCAGTCTTTCGCTCACGACGTGTATCCGACTTCGACCCTGACGACGAATTCCTTTTCCATTGCGGAGCCATTGTTCGCCGCCAACGCGTCCAAGCTTCCCGCGGCCAGCCGGCTTCCGGTCATCATCACGAAACCGATACCTGGCGTCGCGAGCGCCGACGTGGTGACGACGGACTTCTATGCCTACGACGATGTGCTGGATACGTATCAGCTTCAGGGTTTGGGGGCTGTGTGCGACGAAGGGGACGCCGCCCTGGGATTGGTCATCAAGGGGCTGGGCAGTTCCGCCCCCAATTGGGCGTCCGTTCGAAATGTCTCTGATCCGCAGATCCAAGACCAGGGAATGACCAAAGAACAGGCCTACCAAAAGGCGACGGGGTATTATTCCAGATACGGTTATTGGACAACTATTCCCAGCGCGATCACCTGCTGGGCGCTGATTCTGGATAATTAGGCGTGCTGAGAGAGGGACGTAGGCGGCAAAAATCGTCTTTTTCGTCCAGATAACAAGATGCCGCTGAAGAGCAGGCCCAGTGCGGCGGTGGCGGGTTCGGGGAGGTTGGGGAAGGAGGGGACGGGCAAGCCATTGGCAATGGCGAAGGCGTCGAGAGCCTCAAGGTCGGCGGGGTTGACGGGGAGGGTGCCGCCGGTGGCGATTTGGTCGAAGTTGGCGGCGAGGTCTTCGAAATCGGCGCCGTTGACGATGCCGTCGTAGTTGAAGTCGCCCTGGTCCCAGCCGTCGGTGTTCTGGCCAAGAACGGGGGCGGTGATGGGGTTGGCATAATTGGCGGCGAGGATGCTGAAGTCGGCGCCGTCGACGACGCCGTCGAGATTGGCGTCGCCGAGGAGGGCGTATTTGATTTCGATCTGGCCGGAGGAGAGGCCGGCGACGACGTTGTCGGCGCCGTCGGCGTATCCCACGCCGTAATATAAGCCGTTGGTTGGCGATTGGGCGGCGGAGGAGATGATGCCGGGGCCATTCCAGGCGCCGTCGTTATAACCAGTCTGGATTTCGGCGGCGATGGTGGCGATTGGATCGGGGGCGGAGCCGTAGTTGATGAAGAATTCGTTGTTGCTGAGGTCGAGGGTGGAACCGAGCCGCAATGGTAAGAGCCGACTGTGAGCTGGGGGCGATGTTGGGGTTGAGATGGAGCGTCGCTTTGAAGGAGGAACTTCCGACAGTCAGTGTGCCGGAGCCGGTGATCGTGTTGACATTCGCTTGACCAGTAACGGTCGCGAAGCCGTTATTCACGCCGCCGGGGCCGAAGACAACCGTCGCACCCGTGGAGGGTGTCCAGGTGACCTGTACGAAGGCGGTTCCACCGAGTTGCGGAGTTGCGCCGAAAGTGACAGTGTCGCCGGCGCTGGTTCCGTTGACGTTAACCTCAGCGGTGGCGGTGCCGGCGAGGCCGGGACTTGCGGCATTGGTGGCGGAGCCGGCGTTGCCGCCGGTGGCGGTCGCGGTGGCGACAGCCGAGAGAGTTCCCGGTTGAGAAATTCCGCCGGCATCTGCGTCGGCGATTGAATACGCGGAGCCGCCGTTGCCGGATTGAGAGCCAGTGCCGGAAGCGGCTGCCGCCGTTGCCGCCGGTGGCATTGGCAGTAGAGGAACAGCTTGTCTGCTGATAGTAGTTTGAGGCGTCACAGTCCGATGTGGCAGAGCCACCGTCGCCGCCAAAAAATCCAGAGGCGTTGCTGTTTCCGCCATCGCCGCCGAAAGCATTTGTGATTGAGGTGGTGGCGGCATCTGTGCTTAAATCATTGTATACGGTCCCGCCCTCACCGCCTGTACCGCCCATGCTGCTACCGCCATTTCCACCAAAGTAGTTCTGGGTGAGATAGACGTTGCCTTGGGTCGAAACATTGGGAGAGCCTGGGAAAAGAATTTCTCCTCCCCCCCCCACCATCGGCGCCATTTACTCCGTTGCCACCATTGCCGCCATAAAAGTTTTCAGTGAAGGTGATGGGAGTATTTTCGGGGTAGAGAGCCGTCTGGACATTGATAATAGCGGTGTTTTGCGGGCTTCCGCCGCGCCCCCCCGTCCATCGGCCGCCGTTTCCTTGGCCGCCCTGTCCACCCGTGAGTTGCACGAATATGTTGAGGGGTCCGTTAGCCTCCGCATCGATGTCTACGGTTGGATCGCCACCGGCGCCGCCGTCGCCCGAAACATTGGCGTTTCCACCTGGGCCGCCGCCGGCATAAGCATTTATGGTGAGGGGACCGGTACCGAGGTTATCGACAGTTGCGTTGATGGATCCATTTCCACCAGATCCTGCGTAGGCGGTTCCATTGCTGTCGCCGCCAGCGGCGGTTCCGTTGCCGGCAAAATAGTCGGCGTACATATTTAAAGTGATGGGTGTGGAAGTTAGCGCCTGGAAATCAGAGGTGCACTGTGCGGTTCCGGCATTTCCGACGATTCCGCTTTGGGTAGCTCCGCCGTCTCCACCGGTGGCGGAAGCCGTGAAGACATAAAAGGCAGCCGAATTCGTATAAATTGGCTCGCCGGCATAAGCGGTTTCGTTTGCACCGGCTCCGCCGTTTCCGGTGGTTGCGGTACCCCCGTTTCCACCGAAGTAATAATCGGAAACCGTGAGTGTGCCTGTGGTCGAGTAGCCGGTGCTGCCGGAGCCGGCGGCGGCTGTTCCGCCGGCGCCGCCGGCGACGCCATTGCCGCCATTGCCTCCCTGGGCCGTGCCGGTGAGTGTGACATTTCCCCCAGCGGTGGAGAGTCCGCTGAAAGTAAGGGAAGCAGAGCCACCGATTCCACCGGTGGAAGCGCCGGTACCGTCGCCAGCGTTACCACCATTTCCGGCGGTGGCGGTACCGGAAATTGTGACGGTTGAATCGGCACCGGAGCTAGAGCCGGAGGCGGTTGCGGAAGCGTTTGCGCCGGTGCCGCCGTTCCCGCCCGCGGCATTGTTGCCGGCCCCGCCATCGCCTCCGTTGCCACCATTGGCGGTGGCAGTGTCGGAGGCGTCACCCGATGCCGCGGCGGTTCCACTTGCGGTGGCGGTGGCGTTGCCGGCGTATCCACCGGTGCCGCCGGCAGCGTTGGCACCACCGGTTCCGCCGGCGCCCCGTTTCCTCCGGTGGCAGTGGCGGAATTGGAGGGGTCGGTGCTGGTGGCGTTGGCGGTTGCGGGATTGCCCGGTCCACCGGTGCCGCCGGGGTTGGTTCCGCTGGCGCCGGGGGAGCCGTTTGTGCCGGTGGTCGTGACGGTGTCAGCGGTGGCAGCGCCGGCCCATGCCATGGAGGCGACCGCGAGGGCCAGGGGGAGATACGACTTTTTTAACCCTCGAAACTGGCGCATGGTTGGCTGCTTTCGCAAATTGCTACAAAGGATGCGATTCGCGTCGGTTGGATTGTAAATGATTAGTTCGATGCGGTAATGGGTGAAATGACGGGAATTGGTATCGGTAAAAGTCTTATGGGTGCGTGGGATTCGCGTTGAAGGGGGAATATCGGCCCGGGGACGGGCCGGCTCAAACTTGGGGCGGGGCGTCCGTGTAATTCTTGGAGGGATGAGGAAGAATCAGCGTGTGCCCGAGTCGAGTAGAGGGGTCGTAAACTGCTGGGTGACGGCCTGCGACGTTTACGTGGTATGACAAAACTGAATCAATCGCTCACCGATAGTTATTGAACTGAATCGGAATCGTCGGTGGATTCGCCCGAAGAAACGCCATCACCGCCTGCAAATCATCCTTCTTCGTTCCGCTGACGCGTAACGCCTCGCCCTGAATACTGGCTTGAACCTTGAGTTTTAGTTCCTTGATCTGCTTCTGAATTGTTTTGGCAGTCTCTTTATCGATCCCATCTTTCAGCTTGATCTTCTGCCGAAGGGTCTTATGGGTCGCCTGTTCGATTTTCTGTGGGTCCATGCACTTCGGACTGACGCCGCGCTTGACCATCCTGGAAATAATCACGGTCCGCACGGCATCCAGTTGCGACTCCTCATCGGCCGTCAGCGTGAGTTCCTTTGCCTTCCGATCAAACTCCACGGAAGCGGCTGTCCCTTTGAAGTCATACCGCGTTCCGATCTCCTTCTGGGCCTGGTTGATGGCATTATCCATCTCCTGGAGATTCAATTCCGAGACGATGTCGAACGATGAGTCAGCCATGGGGGTCAGATGCCTTTCGCCGCACAATGCGTACAAGCACGATCATTTATTCCGCGGTAATGTCAATGACACGACCCCGCTCCTCAAACGCGTCGCCCGAGCGTCCCGAGGTGTGTATCCGCGAAGCCGGTTGCATACTTCAGTCCGTACCCCAGTAATCGATCGAATCCGATATGTGCCGCCCAGATGAGCGGGACCGCAATTGATTTGCGATCCAGCCACAGCACCAATCCAAGCGTGATGGGACCAATGTAACTGTGGAAGATGTTGTAAATCATGGCCCAGCGCGCGGACCAAAGGCGTAACCGACAATGCTCAGATCGGGGGCCAGAAAGAGAACCAGAAACCACACCCACGAATGTCCGCCGCGGGCATACACGCACGCGGCCGCGACCAGAACCGCCAATCCCTCAATCCGGAGCCATCGCCGGACGTTGCCGGAAACCGCTCGGTTGCACGATGGGGAAGCAGATTCGAGGGGCTGCGACGTTGACATCGCGTCAGAAGATAACGATTCATGGCGTTCGTGGGAATTGAGAGTCCGCATTTCCAGCGCGGGGGCAATTGGTGTTGCGTTGTCCGAGAAGGGAATATCGGCCCGGGGACGGGCCGGCTCATACCTGGGGCGGGGATTCGGTTCAATTTTTCGATGGGTCGGGAAGAGAGAGGGTTCAGTTCAATTTTGGGAGGGGTTGGGTAAGCGGTAATTGACTTGTGGGCTCCAAAAAATTGCGATACTAATAGCCCGGGGGAGAATGAGGGGCGATTGAAAGGAAGGACCCATGCCTACTTTTATGTTTCAAGGGTGTTACACGACCGAATCGATAGCGGCGATGGTGCAGAAGCCTGAGGATCGCACCGCCGTGGTTCGCAAGTTGATCGAGAGCTTCGGCGGAAAGATGGAAGGGTTCTGGCTGTCATTCGGGGAGTATGACTTTGTGGGGATTGCAATCCTTCCCGATGCCGAGTCGGCGGCGGCGCTGACGATGGCGGTGTCGGTGCGCGGTGGGGTTCATAAATATCGAACCACTCCGCTGCTGACCTGGGAGGAAGGGGTTGATGCGTTCAAAAAGGCGGGTGGGGCGAAGTATCGGCCGCCGGCGAAACATGCGAATTAGTTCGGAAAATTCAATCTCACGGCTCGACTGGGCTCGCCGAAGTCCGCCCGCTTCGCTTGAGAACGCTGAGATAAAATCCTTTTTTTCTTGGCGCTCTTCGCGTCTTGAGCGAAGCGGGCGGTTAAGAAAATTGATCGGCCTCCGGCCTACCTTTCGCGGTGTACCGCGCGTCGCCGTCCGCGGCTCCATTTTAACCGCCAAGACGCCAAGAGCGCCAAGAAATTCAATTGAAAAAGCGCATTTTGATTCTTCTCAGCGCTCTCCGCGCACTCCGCGGTGAATAATCCGGATTCGTCTGGAATGTTGTTCGAATTCCCCACGGCGGCATCGTGGGCGTTTCGGAAATGGCGCGATCCGATTTTGCAATACATTGGGCTCTTCTAATTAATTTCGCGGCAGGGCCGGCGAAATATCGGCGGTTTCCTGCATCAGCGTTGGTTTGATGGCCAGGTAATAGAGTTGTCCTTCCTGGAGTTCGTGGCCGGCCATGGATTGGGCTTCGGGGCCGATGCCCATGTAGATGTCGCAGCGGCCGCTGGCGCGGATGGCGCCGCCGGTGTCCTGGTCGAGGAGGAAATTGGCGAAGGGGCGCAGCTGGTTGTCCGTGGGGTCGGGGATGGACGTGGTGACGAAAGCGGGCATGGAGCGGGGGTAGATGTCTTTTGATTCCTTGTCGGTGGCGATGGTGGCGAGTGGAGTGACGCGGACGTTGAGGCTTCCGAAGGGGCCGCCGGGGCGGTCGGTGAAGAAGACGTAGCGCTGGTCGATGGGGAGATAGCGGTCCATCATTTCGGGGTGATTGGAAAAGAATTCGGAGAGGCCGCGAAGGCTGAGCTGGTCGCGGGTGATGATGCCGTCGGAAATCATTTGCAGGCCGGGGCTGGTGTAGGGGTAGCCGTTGGTGCCGGCGAAGCCGATCTCTTTGATCTGGCCGGTGTCGACTAAACGCAGGCGGGCGGAGCCTTGGATGGTGACGACGTAGGCTTCCCATCGGCTGCGGAGCCAGACGAGTTCATCGCCGGCGAGGGCGTGGCCGGTTTCGATCTGGCCGCGGGTGAAGTAGGGGACGATTCGGCCGTCGGGCGTGCGGCGGCCCTGGACCTGGCCGGACATTGCATCACGCACGAGGTCCGAGGGGAGCTTATACAATGGCCATTGGAATTCGGGGGTGGGAGTGAGGCTGGCGTCGTAGATGGGTGTGCAGTAGCCGGTGAAGAGGACGCGATCGGTATAGCCCATCCCATCCGGCGAAGGCGCGCTGTAGCTTTTGTAGACCTCGAAGTTGGAGCAGATCTGCTGGTTAAACCACGTCCGGTCCCATCGCCCGATCGCGATCATCTGGTTGCAGATATCGCGCAGGCGGGTGAGCGTGGCGACGGCGCGGTCATGGGAGATATCCAGATACGGGAAATAGGCCCGGCTGCTGGGGGCGGAAAGATATCTCAGGCTGCCGTCGATCGACTCGCTGAGACGGACGGGATCGACCTGCATGGCGCCGAAATCGGGGTATTGGCTGGGATCGATCTTGCGAAGGGCGACGGCGCCGTCGGGGAGGGGTTGGCGGAAGTCGATTTGTCTGGCGGATTCCTGGGGTTTTTGGGGGGTGCAGGCGGCGAGGGACAAGATGAGAAAGGCGAGTAGATTTTTTAGGTTCATTGATCCTCCATGATCAAAGCTTCGGATTACGGATTATTCGGTTCGCATTGTGGCAGCAAACTTGCAGATTTCAACCATTTTCGGAATTCTGCGAGGAGCCCCCCTCCCCAACCCTCCCCGGAATACCGGGGGCGGGGGAATGACCGGAGATGCGATTGAGTTCGAGGGCCACCCATTGATCGCGCGATGCATCTCATGTCCGTTGGGTCAGCGCAGAATGCGCCTTCACCTGCTTCTCCGCATGATAACTGCTGCGCACCAGCGGGCCGGATTCGACGTGGCGGATGCCCTTCGCTTCGCCGCGGGTTTTCCAATCGGCAAATTCATCGGGATGAACCCAGCGGACAACGGGAAGGTGCTGCAGGTGGGGTGGAGATATTGGCCGAGGGTGAGGATATCGCAGCCGATGGCTACCAGGTCGTCGAGGACCTGCTCGATTTCGGCTTCCGTTTCGCCGAGGCCGAGCATCATGCCGGTTTTGGTGACGAAGCCCTGCTGCTTGGCGATCTGCAGCAGCTTGAGCGAGCGATGGTATTTGGCCTGGGGGCGGACGGTGCTGTAGAGGCGGGGGACGGTTTCGATGTTGTGGTTGAGGATTTCGGGCTTTTCGTTCAGGACGAGTTGCAGGGCGTCCCAGTCGCCGCAGAAATCGGGGATGAGCACTTCGACGCTGGTGCCGGGGGATTGGAGGCGGATTTGGCGGATGGTTTGGGCCCAGATGGCGGCGCCGCCGTCGGGGAGCTCGTCGCGGTTGACGCTGGTGATGACGATGTGCTTGAGGCCCATCAGGCGGACGGCGTCGCCGACGCGGCGGGGTTCGTCGAGATCGAGCGTCGGGGGGCGGCCGGTGGCGATGTGGCAGAAGCCGCAGGATCGGGTGCAGACGTCGCCGAGGATCATGAGGGTGGCGGTGCCGGCGGCCCAGCATTCGCCCATGTTGGGGCACTTGGCGGATTGGCAGACGGTGTGGAGCTTGTGGTCGTTGACTAGGTCGAGGAGGCGGGTAAAGCCCTCGCCGGCGGGCATTTTCATTTTCAGCCAGGGGGGCTTGCGGCCGGAATCGGGGGAATTGGGGAGGATTTCAAGGGTGACGGGCATATTTCAGTATTTCGATTGTAGAGGGGGTGAGTGATGAGGAAAAGAAGGGAGGGGCGAAGTAATTTACATCCTCGGTTTGTGGAGGCTAGATTGCTTATTTCTTGCAACGCCGGGAGCTTCGGGGGATATTCTGGTTCGTTGGATCGCATGTAATTTTCAATGCGATGAGGCGGTGGTTGGAGCGGGGATTTATTTTGCGGTGCGAGGGATTCATGTCAGCGGACGGGTGGAACGGTGTATTGGGCAAACGAATTTTAACGGTGCGCCGGCAGGTCGTTTTCGCCGCTGCGCTGCTGCTTTGTGCGATTCTCGCTTCCGCGGGCCTGGGGGATGTGACGGCCACAATCGATCCGGCGACGCGTTTTCAGACCATCGACAATTTCGGCGCTTCGGGAGCCTGGACTCTGCAAGCGCTGGGAGGTTGGTCGGAGGCCGGCAAGCAGAAGATCGCGGATCTGCTCTTTTCTCGCACCAACGGCATCGGGCTTTCCTGCTGGCGGTTCAACGTCGGCGGGGGCGTTCAGCATAAAACCATCGCGAATCCGATCCGAAGCGAAGAGACTTTCGAAATCGCCCGTGACGAGTACGACTGGAATCGGCAGTGGGTCGAGCAGTGGTTTCTCGGGGCCGCCAAGGTGCGCGGGGTGGAGCAGTTTCTGGCTTTTGTCAACAGTCCGCCGGGCCGGATGACTCTCAATGGGCTGACGAACATGGGCTCGAACAAAACGGCGTCGACCAATCTTAAGCCGGGCTACGAAGGTCAATACGCGAAATACCTGGCGGATATTCTTGTGCATTTTCGCGATAGCGGGGCGGTGAATGATCCGCGCAGCCGAATCGACTTTGATTACGTTTCGCCGGTGAACGAGCCGGGCATTGACTGGCAAAACGGACAGGAAGGGTGCCGGATGGATAACGACAGCATCCGGCGGGTCGTGGTGGCGCTGCACGCACAGTTTGTCGCGGATGGTCTGCGGGCCGCCATCATCGTTCCCGAGAGTAACACGGCGGGGGCGATGCTTCATTCCGATGAGGGTGCCACGCGAAGGTATCGAGCGAAGTTTGGAAACTACATCGATTATTTCACTTCCATCCCCGGCATGGGAGAGATGCTTGGATATCGGCTCTGCCACCATCTCTATGGCTCCAGCTACGGAAGGGGGCTGGATTTTGAGACGAAGGCGATTGGCCAGGCGATGGCCTCGCACGCGGATTGGAAAATGTGGATGAGCGAAATCTGCATCATGCAGCCGAAACGCGATTTGACGATGAAATCGGCGATCGAGCTGGCGAAGATGATTCACGCCTGCATGGCCAACGAGAACGCCTCGGCGTGGCAGTGGTGGCTGGCCGTGTCTAACGCGGATTTCAAGGACGGTTTGTTGTACACCGATTGGCACAAGCCGGGTGATCCGGAAAACGTGATTGAGTCGAAGATGCTGTGGGCGATGGGCAACTATAGCCGGTTCATTCGGCCCAACTGGCAGCGGATCGCGCTTCGCGACGACGCGGAGCATGCTCCGCTGCCACCCGACCCGAAGTTAAGCGGGCACTATCTGCCGCAGACCCGGCCGGCCATATCGGAGGGAATGCTGGGCACCGCGTATATCGATCCGACAGGAAGGCAGATCGCAATCGTCTATATCAACGACGGCGCGGAGGAGCATCTGCACGTGCAGTTTGCGGGATCGGCATTGCCGACGAGTATGATGATGTACGTAACGTCGGACACCGAAAACCTGGGCGTGCACGGCCCGCTGAATGCCACGGATACGATCGACGTGCCGGCCCACAGCGTGGTAACAGTGCTGGCCAACCGAGGGTGACGCCGGCAACGGCTGCACATCGCCCGTGATTTCCAGGTACGACTACTTCATCATCGCCGGGTACCTGGTTTTCCTGGCGTCGATCGGGTTTGTCTTCCGGCGATTCAATCGGGGGAGCAAGGACTACTTCGCCGGCGGGTTTCAAATGACCTGGTGGTTGCTTGGCGCCAGTTCGTTCATCTCCAACTTCAGTTGCTGGACGTTCACCGGCGGCGCCGACATCGCCTACACGTTTGGCATCCTGGTCTTCGCCGTCAGCTTTGTGGACGTTCTGGGTTTCGCGCTGAGCGCCGTCTGGTTTGCTCCGCGCTTTCGGCAGTTGCGGGTGATCACCGCGATGGACGCGGTGCGCCTGCGCTTCGGGCCGTTCAACGAGCAGTTTTTCAATTGGCTTCAGATCGTTAACGCACTGCTGACGGGGGCGGTGTGGCTGGTGGGGCTATCGATCATCCTTGCCGTGGCGTTCGCGCTGCCGCAGGGGGCGGTCATTCTGTGCACGGCGGCGGTGGTGCTGGTGATTTCGCTCTTGGGGGGCAACTGGGCGGTGGTGGCCAGCGATTTCATCCAGCTCCTTCTGCTGATGGGGATCACGATCGTCACGGCGGTGCTGACGCTGGTGAAAATCGGGGGCATTCACGCCTTTCTGCGCCAGGTTCCGCCGGACCGGTGGGTATTCTTCAAGCCGCTCGGTTCAGCGCAATATGACTGGCTTTACATCGTCTCGACGCTCGCGGTGGCGCTATACAGCAAAAATAACATGGCGATTTTCTCCAAATACATTCCGGCCAAGGATGGCCGTGAAGCGCGGCGCACGGCTCTGGTGCCGATGGTGGGGTATATGGTCATGCCGGTTTTCTGGTTCATCCCACCGCTGGCGGCATTCACGCTGGCGCCGCATCTGATTCAGCATTCGATGCTGAAGCCGGGGGAGACGACATACATTGCGGTGTGCGTGGCGGTGCTGCCGCGCGGGCTACTCGGGCTGATGATCGCGGCGATGTTCTCGGCGACGATCGCGGCGATGGACGTTGCCCTGAACAAAAACGCGGGATTCCTGGTGAAGAATTTCTATCAGCCGATCCTTCGCAAAAACGCCGGTGACGCCGAGCTGCTGGCGGCGGGTAAAGTCGCGACGCTGCTTTGCGCGGTGACGATCGCGCTGCTGGCGCTGCTGCTGGCGCATCGTCCCGACCTGCCGCTGCGGAATGCTTATCTTTACCTGGCGCATACGTCACGATGCCGATCGCGGTGCCGCTGGTTTTGGGGATGCTGATGAGAAAAACGCCTCGCTGGGCCGCCTGGACGGCCGTCGTTTTCGGCGCCCTGTTGGCGATTTTCTTTTACAACATTCTTCCGTTGCCGGCGCTGGAACATCTGCTCTCTCCCGTGCTGGGCGGGCCGGTTTACCATTACCTGGCGAAAAATCCGCTCTTCACCACCAACATCATCGCCTTCCCGCTGACGTGCGGGTTCTTCATGCTCTCACGCCGCTGGTATCGGCCCGCGGATGATCTGGCATACGCGCGCGAGGTGGACGAATTCTTCCGCCGCATGAACACGCCGGTTGATTTCCAGCGGGAGGTGGGTGCGGATAACACCCATGCCCAGGCCAAGTTGCTGGGCACCCTCGGATGCGTCTACGGCAGCTTCATTCTGGTGTTGGTGCTGATTCCCAATCCCCTTTCCGGTCGTTTGGGCATTTTCGCCTGCTCGGCAATGCTGCTGGGCGCGGGCGTGGGATTGCTTTTGTATGCCAAGCATCTGAGCCGGAGGGGTGGCGAGATCGGCCTCGGCCGACGAACCTGAAGTGAATCACTCTTATCAATCCCCAAATTCCCCGCTATCCTAGTTCTAATATGCCCCTTCGAATTCTGTGCCTCGGCGACGTGGTAGGTCGTCCCGGCCGGCAGATTCTGCACCAGAAATTGCCGGCACTGGTTCGCGAACGCGCCATCGACCTGGTGGTCGCCAACGCCGAGAACGTGGCGGGGGGCAGCGGGATCACGGCCAATCTCTTCAACAAAGTCCGCAGCTACGGCGTGGACGTGGTGACCCTCGGCGATCACATTTACCGCAAGGCGGACATCATCCCGACCCTTCTAAACAGCGAGCGGATCGTCCGCCCGGCGAACCTTGCCCCCTCAGCCGCGGGCCGAAGATATACCGTCGTAACGACCAACTCCGGCGTTAAGGTGGCGGTCTTTTGCCTGCTGGGACGGATCTACATGAACGTCCCGGCCAACGATCCATTCGCGGCGGCGGATGAAATTCTGGCCCAGATTCCCGAAAGCGTTCGCGTCTGCGTCTGCGACATGCACGCGGAAGCCACCAGCGAAAAAGTGGCCATGGAGCACTGGCTGGATGGCAGGTGCTCGATCATCGTCGGCACCCACACACATATCCCGACGGCGGACGCCCGCGTGCTGCCGGGCGGGAGCGCGGCCATCACCGACATGGGCATGTGCGGGCCATACGACTCGGTGCTGGGTCGCCGGAAGGACCGGGTGCTGAAGCACATGACGACGAACATGCCGCATCCGTTTGAGGTCGCGACCGCGGACGTGCGCATGTGCGGAGCGCTGGCGGAAATCGATCCGGAAACGGGTCGGGCGATCTCGATGGAGCGGATTGAAGTGCGCGGGGAGAACGCGGATCAGGCGTATGATGCGGATGATAAGGCGGAGGGGAAGGCAGAATGAACTGAAGTCCGAAATCCGAAATTCGAATGACGAATCAAGCCCGAATGACGAAATCCGAATGAGGTTTCACTGCAGGAACTCGCGCCATGTGGTATTCCAGCCCCCACCCTAACCCTCCCCCGGAGTACCAGGGGAGGGGATAAGAGGGCTTAGCTCGGTGGCAGCGCGGCGGTCGGCGGCGCATCGATGCTGCGAACGCGTTTTGCGCCGCCGGGCGGCGGGGCTTTTTCCACTTCCTTGGCAATCTGCATCCCGCGCATCATGGCGATGACGCCGGTGCGGGCGAGCTCGCGGATGCCGTAGGGTTTCATCAGCTCGATGAACTTTTCGATTTTTTCCTCGGTGCCGGAGAGCTCGACCATGAGGCTCTCGCGGGCGACATCGACGACTTTCCCCCGGAAGAGGTTGACGATTTCGATGACCTCATGGCGGCTGGCCTGCCCGGCGCCGACGGTGAGCAATGCCAGGTCGCGCTCGATGTAGGCGGTGCCTTTGTAGTCTTTCACTTGGGTTACGGGGACGAGCTTGGCAAGTTGCTTACGCACCTGCTCGAGGGTGTTTTCATCGGCTTCGACGACGATGGTCATGCGGGAGGTTTTGGGGTCCTCGGTGCGGCCGACGACCAGGGAATCTATGTTGAAGCCACGGGCGGCAAACATGCTGGCGACGTTGGCGAGGACGCCGGGTTCGTTGACGACTAGGGCGGAGATCACGTGGCGCATGGGGGGATTTTAGGGGAAGGGGGGGCGGGGAGGAAGAGATTGCCGATTGCCGATTTCCAATTGCCGATTGGGAGGACGGGGGGATTCCGCCGGTTGGGACACGGCTCGACTGAGAGCGTGTGAATTTTTGGTTTTCGGCCCTCGATAATCGCGTGGAAACGCGGCTTTTTGAGGTGTTTTTGCCAAAAATTCCCAAACTCTGAGCTCGCCGAAGTCCGGCGGCAGTTTAATTGGTTACGCTGCGGTGGCTTGGAGCTCGATTACCGGCGTTGCGCGGACGCGGTTTAAGCCATCAAGGGCGGCAACTTTGTAGCATTCAGCAAGCGTGGGGTAATTGAAGACGGTGTCCACGAAATATTCGATCGACATTCCCGCGGCCATGACGGTTTGCCCGATGTGGATCAGTTCCGTAGCCCCGGTGCCGATGGCGTGGCAGCCGAGCAGGCGATGGCTTTCGGCGTGGAAAAGGAGCTTGAGCAGGCCGTTGGGGTCGGCGATGAGTTGGCCTCTCGCGATCTCGCGGTAGCGGGCCAGGCCGACTTCGTAGGGGATGTTCTGCTGCGTGAGCTGCTGCTCGCTTTGGCCGACCATGCTGATTTCGGGGATGGTGTAGATTCCGTAGGGGAAAAGAGCGCTGGTCGAGTTGGCCAGGACGTGGAACATGTGGCAGCTTGCCAGGCGCCCCTGCTCCATGCTCGTCGAAGCCAGGGCGGGGAAGCCGATGACGTCGCCGGCGGCGTAAATGTGAGGGACGGCGGTCTGGAGAGATTCGTTAACCTTCAATCGTCCGCGGTTGTCGGCCTGCAAGCCGGCGGCGGTGAGATTGAGCGCATCGGTCGCCCCCTGGCGGCCAATGCAATACATAAGCGAGTCGGCCGGGATAATTTTGCTGCTGGCGAGCGTGGCGCGGACGTGCCCTTCGATGACCTCAATGGATGAGACGGATTCGCCAAGGCGCAGGCGGATTCCCATGTCGCGAAGGCGGAACTGGAGATTTTCCGCCAGCTCATCGTCGACGAATTCGAGCAGGCGCGGGCGCGATTCGATGAGGGTGACGCGCACGCCGCAGGCTGCGAGCATGCAGGCGTATTCCGTTCCGATGACGCCGCCGCCGACGATGATCATGCTTCGCGGGAGTTCGGTGAGCGTGAGCAGGTCGGTGCTGTCGATGACGATGCCGGGCGTAAAGGGAACCTGGCTCGGTCGCGCCGGGACGGTTCCGACGGCCACGAGAATGTACTTGGCATGCAGTTGAGTGTTCTGATCGCCGCGAATGACGTTGAGCGTGTGGGGATCGACGAAGGAGGCGGATCCGAACATCAGGGAGATGCCGTTGCGTTCCATCTGGTTGCGGATGACTTCGACTTCGGTGCGAACGACGTGCTCGGCGCGGTAGAGGAGGTCCGACATGTGGATGTCGTGCTTGACGGCATAGCTGGAGCCGTAGACGGAGCGTTCGCGCAATCCGGTGAGATGAAGGACCGCTTCGCGAATGGCTTTTGAGGGGACGGTTCCGGTGTGGATGCAGACCCCGCCGAGGCTTTCGGTGCGTTCGATGACGGCGACGGATTTGCCGAGTTTGGCCGCGTTGAGAGCGGCTTTTTGCCCGGCGGGTCCGGAACCGATTACTGCCAAATCATATTCCATCTGGCCCATTGCACACGTCCCAAATTGATGGCGAATCCACCGTTATATCGGCGATTGAAATGGGGGGTTGAAGTGGGACTTTGCGGTTTAGGGGAGATTTAACGGGGAGCGGCATTTTCGACTCCACCGGAAAGGATTAACGGTCGATTACGGGAACGGAGGACCGATAGATGGAGCCATCCCAAAGCGTCGCGTCCGCGCTGCCTGAACCGGCCGATAATCCGGCCGCTCCCAGCAAAAATCTTCTCAAAATGACGCTGGCCCCCGCGCTTCTCATGGCCGGGGGCGTGGCCGCCGTCGGGTTGATCGCCAAGCTGCTGCCGCTGGTGATGGCAGACAGCGCCGACAAGGTGCTGCGCGTGGTGCTGGCCGCGGCGGCGATCTGCATGGCGGTCGCCATGGCGCTGCGGCATCGCAAACAGTGGGTGATGCCCAGCGATAACATGCGCCGGCTCATCCACGAAATCCGCATGGGGCGCGCGCCAATTGAAGAATTCGCCAAGTATAAGCCCGGCGTGCTGGGTGAGCTTTCCGAAGAAGTGAAACTCATGTTGCACGAGCTTCGCCACCAGCGGCAGGCGGTCAGCGAGTTGCAGCAGGAAGTGCATCAGCGAATCGCCAACCGCACCTCGGTGCTGGAGCGCACGATCGCCACGCTGCGAAACCAGGTCGTTCGCGATCCGGTGACTGGGCTGTTCAACCGGCGGATGCTGGATCAGCTTCTGCCGCAGCTCATCGCGCACTGTGCGACGGAGCACAAGCAGATTTCGCTGATGATGATCGATATCGATCACTTCAAGTCGCTGAACGACACGCTGGGACACCCGGCAGGGGACGAGCTGCTGAAGTCGATCGGTCAGATCATCACCAGCACAATCCGCGAGGGCGATTTTGGCTGCCGATATGGGGGCGACGAATTTGCGATTTTGCTGCCCGGCACCGAGCCGGTCGTGGCTCGAAAAGCGGGGGAGAGGCTGCAATCGCTGGTGCATTCGCTGGTGGAGACCTACAAAGTCGCCCGCAAGCCGCGGCTTTCGATCGGGGTATGCGCGATTACCGAGCTTTCGGAGCCGACTGCCGCAAATCTCCTCAAAAAGGCCGACGAGCGGCTGTACGAGGCGAAGACACATCATCGTGGAGCCGCACCGGCGGCAGCGAAGAACGCGACCCAGGCGGCGTGAGGGGAATTGCCGATTTCCGATTGCCAATTGCCGAATGAAAAGATGGGCTTTTCTTCCATCGTTGGAAATCACAAAGGCCAGAATTATAGGGACTTACGGGGGCTGCCTCGGGCCGACAGATATGGAGTTTCGCCGATTGAAAGTCCGATAAGCGCTGCCTTGGTACACTCCCTCCGCTTATAATACGGATGTTTTATACCAATCGTCGGAATCACGACGATATGTGCGCACGGCTCGGCCGGATTTAAATGAATTGCAAAACCGGCATTTTGATCCTGGCCGTGAGTTTGGTGGGAGGGTGTTTTTCTCCCGACCCTCCCTCGATTTGGAGCGATTCCGCGCCGACAGTGATTCCGGCGATCAAATCGGCCGCGGCGAGCAAGGACCATCGCGCTGTCCCGCGGCTGATCGCGCTGCTGGACAACCACGACTCGGCGGTCCGGTTTGCGGCAAATTCGGCGCTCACACGAATCACCGGAGCGGATATGGGATATTGTTATTATGGTAGTGAAGCCGATCGCAAAGCCGCGATCGCCCGCTGGTACCAATGGCTAAACCAACACCCGCAATGACCCGGCAATGGAAAATCGAGAGCCACCCGGCTAACCTCCGCTCGGTGCGGAAGGAGCTGGAGGACTTTGCCATGTCGGCCGGCATGACCGAACCGCGGGCGGGAGACCTCGGGCTCGTGCTGAACGAAGCGCTGGCAAACGTCATGAGGCACGGATACGAGGGGGCGGTCGATCGCCCCATTCTGGTCACCGCGGAGGAGGGCAACGGAGAAGTTCGTTTGGTGATCCGCGACTGGGGCAAGCCGTTTGATCCTGCCTTAATCAAGCAGAAGGTCGACGGCGAGCTGTCGCCGGGCGGGCTGGGAATGGTTTGCATCCGGAAATTAATGGATGATGTAAAATTCGAGCGCCTGCCGGACGGCATGCTGCTTACAATGGTGAAGAAACTGGTGTGAACATGGCGCAGTCCAAGCCGAACATGGATGTCGTTTCTGCCCCGCGCAGGCAGGGGGACGCTGTGATTGCCGAGGCGCGGGGGGAGATCGATCTCCACAACAGCCCGGAACTGCGGGCGGCCATCCTTTCGATGATCTCCGCGCCGATTCCCAAGCGGCTGATCCTCAATCTTGCCCAGGTGCCCTACATGGACAGCAGCGCCGTGGCGGTGCTGGTTGAAGCACTCCAGAAATTGCGGCCCAGCGGCGGGAAGGTGATGCTCGTCGGGCTTCAGCCGCGGGTGAAGGGACTTCTCGAAATCGCGCGGCTGGATTCGGTGTTCGTCCTCGCGGCCGACGAGCAGCAGGCGCTGGCGTTATGAACGTCGTTCTGCGACCGCTGGCGCTGGTGGTGAACTCAACGGCCGGGTTCTTCCGGTTTCTGGGGGACCTGACCTATCTGGTCGGCGACGTGGCGCGGGGATTTCGACGCTCCCTTTTTCACAAGCAGGGCCGCCGGCTGGGGTGGGATAATCTCTGGGTGCAGATGAACCGTGTGGGGGTGCGCAGCATTCCAATCGTTTGCCTGGTCTTGTTTTGCATCGGGGCGATTCTTTCGCTTCAGATGGCGCCGATTCTGAAGCAATACGGGGCGGCGGACAGGGTTGCGGACATTATTTCGATCGCGGTGGGGCGCGAGTTGGGGCCGCTGGTATCGGCGATTGTGCTGACGGGATTTGCGGGCGCGTCGATTGCCGCGGAGCTGGGAACGATGGTCGTTTCCGAGGAGATCGAAGCGCTGGAAGCGGAGGCGATCGATCCCGTGCGGTTTCTGGTGGTGCCGCGCGTTCTGGCGACGACGATCATGATGGTCTGCATCTGCATCGTGGGTGATTTTTCCGGCGGGATGGGGGGGCTGGTTACCGCGAACACATTCCTGGGAACCAGCGCGGAGCAGTATTTTCATCACAGCTTCGATGCGCTGAAGCTAAAAGATTTTATTACCGGATTGGTAAAGGCGGGGGTTTTTGGCGTGCTCATCAGCGCGCTGGCGTGCCGGCTTGGACTGGGCGTGACTGGCGGGGCGCAAGGCGTGGGCGTGGCGACGACGCGAACCGTGGTCTACACGATTGTTGCACTCATTACCGTCGATCTTATTTTCACCGGTGTCTTCTACTTTTTGGGTTGGTGAGCCATGGCCGATGCCGTCATCCAGGTCATGAACGCCACCAAGCGGTTCGACGGGCGCGGCGTGCTCGACGCCATCCGCCTCGACGTCTATCGCGGCGAGACGCTGGTGATCCTCGGCGGGTCGGGATCGGGAAAATCGACGCTGCTGCGGCTGATGATCGGAAATATCATGCCGGATGAGGGAGACATCGTCGCCTTCGGTGAAAGCCTCCGGCAGATGAGTGAAAAGGAGCTGGATGATTATCGCAAATCGGTGGGCGTGCTCTTCCAGAGCGGGGCGCTTTTTAATTCGATGAGCATTGCCGACAACGTCGCGCTGCCGCTGCGCGAGCATACCGACCTCGCGGAAGAGACGATCGACATCATGGTGAAGATCAAGCTGGAGCTGGTGGGGCTTCGCCAGCACGCCGACAAGATGCCGGCAATGCTTTCGGGTGGAATGAAGAAACGCGCCGGCCTGGCGCGGGCGATTTCGCTTGATCCGAAAGTGCTTTTTTACGACGAGCCCTCGGCCGGGCTCGATCCGGTGACCAGCGCGGAGATCGATCAGCTCATCATGGACCTCAACAAAAAGCTGGGAGTCACCAGCGTGGTGGTGACGCACGAGATGGATTCGGCGTTTCGCATCGCCGACCGGATGGTGCTGCTCGATCGCGGCAAATTCATCGCCGAGGGAACGGGCGAGCAGATGCGCACCAACCCCGATCCGCTGGTGCATCAGTTTGTTTATGGGCTGGCCAAGGGTCCGCTGACGGACCGCCGGCTGGCCGGGGGTTATGAAGAAGACCTGCTGGGTTTGCCGGAAAGGATTTGATTATGGCCAAGCAACGCAACGCGCTTCGAGCGGGAGTGTTCATGGTCGTCAGCGTGGCGCTGATCATCTTCGTCATCGTCACCATCAGCGGGGCGGGGAAGTTTACCCAATCGTTCACCACCTATCCGATAGCCTTCGACCTGAAAGCGGATGTGGGCGGCCTGCGGGCGGGGGATGACGTGCGCATCGGCGGGGTGAAGGTCGGCAACGTGCGCGATATTGAGATCGATCCAGCCCGATCGATGGTCCTCGTGATGATCGATATCCCGTCGAAATATATCCTGACCAAAGACGCGGCCGTGCGCGTCCAGCGCGGGTTGACGGGTTCGTCCTCGATCAACGTCGAGGGATTCGGAACCGGCGCCGAGCTGGCAAGCAACGACTATATCCTGGGCCAACCCGACCAGCTTGGCGGCCTGCTGCACCAGCTCGCCTCGCTTAAGCCGGACATCACGACGATCGTCGACAACGTCAAGATCGCATCGGTTAAGCTGAACACGGATCTGGACAAGCTCGCGAACACATCCGATTCGTTCACGACAACAGGAATGGAAGCAACCTCCACGATCCAGAGCCTGAAAGTGCGGATTCCGGAGATCATCGACCGGTACGAAACCGTCGTCACCGCGGCCGATCGAATGCTCGACGCCATCCGCGATTTCGTCGGGCCTTCCAGCCGAGATTTCCACCAGACGGTGGCCAATCTGAATCGCATCACGGGAGATTTGAAGGTGGAACTGCCCGAGGTGGTGCAAAAACTCGACGCCGTCCTGGGCAAGGCCGGCGTGGTGATCGACCGCGCCAGCAGCGCAATGGTCGATGTCCAGGCGACGGCCAAGAATCTGAAATCCGCCACCGGAACCCTGAATTCGATCCTCACCGACAACCGCGGCAAATTGAACGCGATTATCGCGGGCCTGAAATCGACCAGCGACAATCTGAAGGACGCCAGCACGGAAATCCGCCACAGTCCCTGGCGGCTGCTCTATCAGCCCAAGCAGGGGGAAGTGGCGAATCTGAATATCTATGATTCCGTCCGCCAGTTTGCCGAGGGGGCGAATCAACTCGACGACGCGGCCACTTCATTGCGCGATGTCTTGAAGGATCCGAACGCCGATCCCGATCAAGTCAAGCGGATGATGGGACATCTGAACGACAGCTTCGCTCAGTTTCAGATCGTGCAGAGCAAGTTGTGGCAGGAAATTAAGGACTAGAGCGTGTTGTGCACTTTACGCCACTCCTGTCATCATGAGCCGACGCAGCATCACGCAGGCGAAGGCGACAAAGTGAAGACCGGCCAGAGTTGTGGCCAACCGTTCGTAGTCACGAGCCAATCGGCGGAAGCGTCCGAGCCAGCCGAACGATCGCTCGACAACCCATCGCCGGGGGAGCAGTACGAAGCCTCGTTTGGCCTGCGGAAGTTTAACCACTGACAATTCGATGTCGCTTTTGGCTGCGTCGACGGCGGGTTGTTCGCCGGTGTATCCCTGATCGACAAATGCCAACGCCACCGAATCGCCGGTGGCTTTCTGCACGTCCCTGGCCAGTTGCTTCACGCGTGAACGATCTTGCTGATCGGCCGATGTTACGTGCAGCGCCAGCAGATGTCCCAGCGTGTCCACCGCCATGTGCGTCTTGCTTCCTTTCTTTCGCTTGGCTCCGTCGTAACCGCCACGGCCGCCGCTCTCGGGCGTGCTCTGCAGCGTGCGACTATCGAAGATCGCTGCCGATGGTTTGGGATCGCGGCCGGCCAGCATCCGCAGCAATTCACGCAGATCATGCGTCATGGCCTCGAACACGCCGGCTTTGATCCAGCGCCGGGTCTGCTGATAAACGATGTCCCAGGGCGGCAGATCGTTGGGCATCATTCGCCAGGCTTCGCCGGCTCGAACCACGTATCGCAACGCATCGAAGACCTCACGTAGCGAATGTTCTCGCTGCGGAGCATCTTCCCGCATCAGCGTCAGATACGGCGCCACAAATGCCCATTCTTCATCCGTCACGTCAGTTGGGTAAGGCTTCCTTGCCATCCACCCAATATCGCCGATGATGGGGAAAGTTCACAACACGCTCTAGGGAAATCCTCAAGCGAAACCCCTTCTTATCCCCTCCCCTGGTACTCCGGGGGAGGGTGAGGGTGGGGGCTGGAGTACCACGTGGTAAGGATTTCAGCAGAGCAGAATCAAATCCGATGACTGAAACGGAACTGCTCTAAATCATCGCGCGACTCACATCCACTTGACTACGCTGCAGCAGACACGAACTTCGCTTCGCCGTCCCGATACTCCTTAATGCCGGCTTGCCCCTGGTCGCTGAAGCCCTCCCATTCCAGGCGGAGAGCATCGAACGAACCAAAAACAAGCTCACGATCACGCTTGTGTAGTGACTTCAAACCTTCAAAGCGAAGCGTAAGTTTTTTGTTGAGGACCAGGGTGAGGGCGTTCAGCGATTCGCTGACGGAGGTGAGTGAGTGTTGGTCATCGTGCCCAAGCCCAAGGCACCCATCAGGCAACATCAGGCTTCCGCCCCATTCCTCCTTGAACCATTGCTGAACAATGCTCGTGAATCGTGGGAAGATCTTCATGGGATTTGATTCAGTGAAGTGCGCTTCATTCAGGATGAAGGCCTTGCTTCCGCCGCGGACCGAACCGCTTAGCGGTGCAGCAGGGCCTTCATCCATTGGGATTGATCGCTGGTTTGCGATTTTTGAACGCTGATCTTGGAGCGTGGGCGATCAGGCTTGATCGTCGTTCGTCTTGATCAGGTGCCGCTGCGCTGGCGGCCTTTCGTGCCGCGGCTTTGCGGATTCGCCGTGTGCGGCCGACAGTTTGCTGTTCGACGGTCGCCTTGCGGGTCGGGTTGGCGCCGGCGATTTTGACGGCCGTGGCGCCATCGGGGGCATAGAGGTCGGCGCCGATCTCTTCAGAAAGGCCTTCGGCCCGCTTGTAGATTCCGCCGCAGCACATCACCTGCATGTCGGGGCAGCTATTTACTTCGCGGAGATAGTCGATGAGCTTTCGCACGGCCGGGACGCCGCTGGGAAGCGTGCCGAACATCACCAGGAGATTGGGGCGGTATTCACCGATGAGCTTGAGGACTTCATCATCGGGCACGCCACCGCCGGCGAAACGCGTGGTCCATCCCTCGGCTTCGAAGAGGTCGGAGGTGATCTGGCCACCGAGTTCCTCCGGCTCATCGGCGCCGCAGAAGATCAGGACCTTTCGGTCATTCGAGGGTTTATGCTCGAGGCGCGAGGAGACCTGGTCGGTGATGCTGCGGTTCAGGCGAGTCGCAAGGTTCAACGTGCTTTGGGTGATGCGGTCTTCGCGATAGTGCTGCTGGAGCATTTCCATGGTGGGCCAGAGGAGATCTGTGATCAGCTCGTAAGCGCTGGCGCCTTCGAACATGGCATGCTCGATGACCTGCCGGCACTGGGCGCGGTCGCCATCGAGAAGGGGTTTGGTGTAACGCTGGGCAAGGGTCATCGAGGGGGTGGACAAGCTCATGGGCAGTAGCCTCACAATGTGCTGCCGATGGCGTTTCCGAAAGCCAAAGGGAGCAAAAGGTAACAAAACGTAACAGAGGCATCCCTGCCGCCGAGCCAGTATTAGGGCGTCGTATGTTAAAATGGATAACATGCGACAATAGGAGTATCGGTATCCCCCTTTAAGCATCTTCACTATTTTAACATTCAAATCGACGGGAATTCTTTAAGTCTTTTGAAAACAGCGACTTATGGGTATCACGTGGTTTTGGGCGTGTGGGCGGTTAACAGGAGTTTGAAAGGCTCGGCCATTCCCGCCACAATGCAGGCGTTGGAGGCGGAGGCTTTGGGGCGGCCCGGGAGCGACACATGAGCTACTACTATGCCAATGGCGATCAGCACCGCGGCCCGTTCACCAAGGAGCAATTGGCTGCCCAGGCGTTGCGGCGCGACACGATGGTCTGGAAGGAGGGGATGCCGCAGTGGCAGCGGGCCGACAGCATGCCGGAATTGGCGGACCTCTTCGCGCCGCCTCCGCCAATCAATCCCGGTCCGTATCAATATGGCGGCGGATATGCGAGCGCCGCGGGGACGTATGACCTGCGCGGTGTGTTCGGCACCAAGCTGGCCACCGGAATCTGCGCCATTCTCGTCGGCTGGCTGGGCGTTCACAAATTCATCATCGGAGCGAACAAGGCCGGCATCATCATGCTGGTGCTCTCGTGCACCGTCATCGGCTTCCCCATCATGCATGTCATCGGGATTGTCGAGGGGATCATCTATCTTACGCGCAGCGACGCTGAATTTTACCAGATGTATCTGACCGAAAAGAAGGCGTGGTTCTAAACGGCTATGGGCGCGCGCGAGCAATATCTCCAGTCGGTTCGCAGCGTCGTCGCCAAGCTCGGCACGCAACTGCTGAGCGACCGCAGCGGCCGGCTCGATTCGGCCTTTGTGGCGACGATCGCCCACCAGGTGGCTGAGCTGCGCAAAAAGGGATTCGCGTGACGATCGTCAGCTCCGGCGCCATCGGATGCGGCCTGGGCGAGCTGGGGCTCTCCTCCCGCCCGACCGATCTGGCCAAGCTTCAGGCCGTCGCCGCGGTGGGGCAGCGGCGGCTGATGGACGTCTGGGCGGCGGCGTTTGCGCCGCACAAGCTGCCGGTGGCCCAGCTCCTCATTACCCGCGAGGACATCGACGACCGGACGCGCTTTCTGAATCTTCGCAATACCATCCTGGCCGCGCACGACATGAACTGCATTCCCATCGTCAACGAAAACGACTCGGTCAGCACGGCCGAGCTGGTGCGGATCAGCTTCGGCGACAACGACATCCTCGCGGCCCTGCTTTCGCACGCCCTGCGGGCGGATCTGCTCGTGCTGCTGAGCGTGGTAGACGGCGTGCTGGGCAAAGACAACCAATCGGTCCGGCTGGTGAAAAGCGCCGAGGATATTCGCGATCTGATTCGCGAAGAAAAATCGCCGCTGGGAAGGGGGGGAATGGATTCCAAGCTCCTGGCGGCCCGGACGCTGAACGATGCGGGGGATGCGATGATCATCGCGGACGGGCGGATGGAGCGGATTCTCCCGCGGCTTCTGGCGGGGGAGGAGCTGGGGACGCTCTTTGCCGCCGAGGCGGCGAAAAAGCGCTCTCGCGCAGCCGATGGATCGGCGCCGTGCGCCCCGCCGGGACGGTCTTTGTGGACGATGGGGCGCGCAAAGCGCTAGCGGAGAATAACAAGAGCCTTCTTCCCGCGGGGATTGTGAAGATCGAAGGGGAGTTCGATCGCGGCGATGTCGTCGGAATTGCCGGGCCGGATGGAAAGCTGATCGCCCGCGGGCTGAGCAATTACGGTGCGGGGCAACTGGAGCTGATCCGCGGGAAAAAAACCCGCGAGGTGCGGGAGCTTCTGGCGGAAGCGGCTTACGATGAGGTGGTCCATCGCGACAACCTCGTCCTGGAAAGAAACGCGTGAATCCACTCCCCCCATTTCCGGCCCCGAGCCAATGGCCGGGAATGCCGCCGTTGCCCCAACCGCCGACTCCGCCGGACGATAGTCCGGCCCGGCCGGGAATGACGGCGGGCGTCTGGCTGGCGTGGATCGTCAGCATCGCCGCCGCGGCGGTGATGATCTCAACCGCCAACGGGTTTCGCGAAAAGGCGCAGAGCGAGCAACTCACTGCCAATCCGCAGCTCGATATGTCCTGCCGATATACGGTTGGCTTCAAGCTGATGTCGCAGAGCATTTCGTTAGCGCCGCCGAACATGGACAAGCTGGTCGATCAGGTGGTCTCCAAAGCGATAACGCCGCTGGACCGGTTTCGGATCATTCCGGTGCTGTATGAATTGGAAGGGCGCGATCAGGCGCAGTCGGCCGCACTGCGGTTTGCATTCAGAGAGTCGGCGGCCAGCACGCAATTGCGCGACGACGCGAGCGCCCTTGAGATGGGATACCAGTTCGGGCGGTTTGATCGCGATGAGCTTGAAGGCCTCAAGAAGCGTTACGGCTGGTATGGCCAGCTTGCGGCGTCGCAGATCGATCCCTCAGACACCGCCGCACGGCAGGCCGCGGTCTCGGCGGCGCGATTGACGCTCATCACCATCCTCTGTGTGGTCGTTCTCGGCGGAATGTTTCTGTTCGCAGGGGTCGTGCTGCTGGTGCTCTATCTGGCGGGCCGGGCCGAGGGGAAATATCCGGTGCGGTTCGCCACGGCCGATCCGGCGGCGTCGGATATGCTGGCCGAGGCGTTTGCGATTTACCTCAGCCTGATGGCGGCAATTTCGATCCTCGGGCGCGATCTGACGGGCAGGCATCCGGCGCTGATTCTGCTCCTGCTGCTTCCGGTACTGGCTCCGCTGATCTGGCTGCGAATCCGCGGCGTGTGGGGCGCGACCCTTGCAAAGGCCATCGGGTGGAACGCCGGGCAGGGCTTTGTCCGCGAAATTTTCGCCGGCATCCTGGGATATATCACGGGAATGCCGCTGATCGTGGTAGGGTTTGGCCTCTTCATGTTCCTGACGCGCTTCACCAGCGTCCACGCGACCCACCCAATCGAATTTGAGATCAGCGAAGGGGGATGGATTCGTTTGCTGCTGCTTTTCCTGGCCTGCGTCTTTGCGCCGGTGACCGAAGAGCTGATGTTCCGGGGAATGCTCCTGCGGCAACTGACGGTGCGCTGGCCGCGGATTCTGGCGGCCATCGTCGTCAGCGTGGTCTTCGCGGCCATCCATCCCCAGGGATGGACGGCCCTGCCGGTCCTGGCGTCCATCGGATTTGTCCTGGCAATGATCCGAATTCACCGCAACAGCCTGGTCGCATCCATGGCGGCCCATGCCTTTAATAATGCCCTGCTGCTGACGGTTCTTATCCTTGCAGCCGGGTAATTCCATCTTTTTCAATAACTTATAACCGTTGCAGTTTTGGGCCCCGCCCGTCGCGTTTATCTCCCGTAGGACACAATTGAAAGGAGACAAGCCATGAAACGCCTTGCAATGTTAGCTGCGACGGGATTACTTGCGGCCGCCCCGAGTTTTGCGTCGGCCCGGCCATTTTGGGGGTTTCGATTCTTCGCCCCGGTGCCCGTGGTAGTAGTTGCCCCGGCGCCGGTCGTTATCGCTCCGCCGCCAGTGCCGGTGGTGGTCGCGCCCGCTCCCGTGATCGTGGCGCCCGCGCCGGTCGTGATCGCGCCCGCGCCCGTGGTGACGTATTACGCCCCCGCGCCGGTCTATCACTACGGCTACTACGGCCCGCACTATTACTGGCATGGCGGCTATTACGGCCGGCCGGCCTATTGGAGCGGCCACTGGCGGTAAATCGCCCTAAGACCCACTACCCATGTTTTCTGGCGCAGGAGCCTCGGACGATGTATGTCCGAGGCTTCTCTTTGCGCCGGCGGTTTGCTGATCGTCGATCCCCTTGCGCTCTTGCGCACGATGTAGAGCGGTCGCTGTTTTACTTCTTCGTAAATTCTCCCGATGTATTCGCCAAGGATTCCGACGGAGATGAGCTGCACACCGCCGAGGAAAAGAATACAGACGATTTCGGTAGTGAACCCGCCAATCTGTTTATGCCAGGCGAAGAAGGTGACGAAATAGAAAATCGCCAGGCAGAAGGCGACGAATGAAACAAAAAACCCCAGCCAGGTCGCGGTGCGCAGGGGCTTGTTGCTGAAGCTGACCATGGCGTCGAGGGCATAGCGAATGAGCCGCGCCAGCGATTGCTTCGGTTTTCCCGCGGCCCGCTGAGCGCGGTCGTAATCGACGGTTGTCTGGCGGAATCCCAGCCAGCTTCGCAGTCCGGGGATGAAGCGGTTCCGTTCCGGCAAACGATTGAATTGCTCGACGACGGCGCGATCCATCAGTCCAAAGATTCCCGCATCCGGCCCGCTGGGCAGATCGCTGATCAGGTGAAGGAGGGGATAAAACATCCGGAACCCGATCCCGCGCACGCCAACCTCCGCGCGGCTTCGTCGCTGCCCGAGGACGACCTGAAATCCCTCCCGCCATTTCTGGACCATGCCGGGGATGACTTCGGGCGGGTCCTGAAGATCGCCGTCGATGAGGACGACGCAGTCGCCGGCGGCATGATGGATGCCGGCGGACACCGCGGGCTGGTGCCCAAAGTTCCGCGAAAGGGTGACAATCTTAAATCGCCCGTCGCGGGCGTGAAGGTCGGCAAGAATTTTCGGCGAAGCGTCCCGGCTGCCGTCGTCCACCAGGATCGCTTCCCACTCCTCGCCTTCCAGGGCCGCCGAGACCCGGCGGCAAAGCTCGGGCAAATTTTCCTGCTCGTTATAGATCGGGATGACGATGGAGATCATGGTCGCCCGCTCATCTTAACCGGGGTGGTTGGGAAGTTGCGAGTTGCCAATGAAACCCCGAAGATTAACCCATGGACTACAAATCCTATATCGAGCAGCACACAGCCCTCACGCAGCGGGTGGCGACGGAGGTTTTGCCGAAAATCGTCGAGGTCGGAAATCTGCTCTGCCAGACCTTTCAAAATGAGGGAAAACTGCTGACCTTCGGCAACGGCGGAAGCGCCGCAGACGCCATGCACCTCGCGGAGGAGATGATCGGTAAATTCCTGCGAACCCGGCGCTCCCTCCCGGCGACGGCCCTGTGCGCCGATGGCCCGGCGATGAGCTGCATCTCCAATGATTTTGGATATGCCGACGTCTTTGCCCGGCAAGTGCAGGCCTTGGCGGGCAAGGGTGACGTGGTTTTCGGGATCAGCACCTCGGGGAATTCGGAAAACGTGCTGCGGGGATTGAAAGCCGGGAAGGAAAAGTCCGCGACAACGGTTGCCCTGCTTGGGCGGGATGGGGGAAAGGCGGTTTCGCTGGCGGATCATGCCATCGTGATTCCGGGGAATGTGACCTCGCTGGTCCAGGAAATGCACGTGCTGACCGTGCATATTTTGTGCGATATTGTGGACCAATGGGCGGCGGGAGATCGCGGATAAGCATTACCCCCTCTCCCGGTACTCAGGGAGAGGGTTGGGGTGAGGGTCCTTTTTTCTGTATCGAATTGCGACCGACGGACATACTTGGATATATGGACGTCATCACAGAACAATCCGACGCTTCGCTCCTTCAGGCATTCGCCAGATATCGCTCGCAGGATGCTTTTTCCACGCTGGTTTCGCGACACTGCGACTGGGTCTACTGGGCGGCCGTGCGCATGGTGCACGATCCGCACCTGGCCGAGGACGTTGTCCAGGCGGTCTTTCTCATCCTTTCGGAGAAGGCCGGCAATGTCGGCCGTGCGCCGCTGCATCGCTGGCTCTTCAAGGTCACGCGCTACGCATCTTCAAATGCCATCCGGAGTCGCACTCGGCGGGAAAAGCACGAAAGGCGGGCTGCCATGCAAACGAGCGAAACCTACCAGCCCCAAACGGATCGGACCTGGGACGAAATCTCGCCCGTGCTCGACGATTCGATCGGCCGGCTCAAATCGAAGGACCGCGACGCGGTGCTGCTCCACTTTTATCAGCAGAAGGAGATGCCGGAAGTGGCGGCCGCGCTGGGCGTCTCGGAAGGGGCGGCAAAGGTGCGGATCGTGCGGGCCATGCACAAGCTGCGGAAAATCCTGCGGCGAAAATCGGTGCTTTCCGCGGCGGATCTGAGCGTCGTGCTCGCGGCGCACATCACCCGCCCCGCGCCGCGCACGTTGCCGGTGGCTGGCGGGCCGGGGAGCGCTTCCACTGCGGCCTCTTCGATCGCCAGCGGAACTTCGACGATGATGGCCCTGGCAAAGGCGAAAATCGCCGCGGTGCTAATCGTCTTGATGGTCATCCCCATCGGCGCGGCTGTGAGATTTGCATTGCAGTCTGATGTGCAGCCCGACACCGGTGCGCAACAACCAACGCCACCGGGCGCGGTCATCGCCCCGAACCCTCCTCCTCCGTCCGCGGCCGCGGACGATACACCCGGCCTCGATCCGCGCGTTGCTGCTTATGTGACCCCGCACACCGACGTGATCCTGGCGGTCGATGTCACGAAGCTCGACCTGGACGCCCTGGCGACCGACATGCGCACGGAGCTAAGTAAGTCGCCGACGGACCCGGCCGTGGCCTGCGCACATCGACCAGATGCTCCTGATGGGACAGAATTACGGCAAGCGATGGTTCGCCGGCTTCGAGCAGGCCGGGGGGACGAATGTGTATGTGGTGATCCGATCGGATCAGCTTTTCGCCGCCGCCGGGTCGGCGATGCCGTTCAATGTGCGGGCCATCACCGTGGTTTTCCCGGCGGATTCCAATGATGCGGCAACGAAGCTGGCCCAATATCTCGCCTCACCCGGCGGCAAGCCGCCCGCCGTAATCGGCAACGCCGTCGTCATCAATCCACCGGCGTGGGATCCGGCCATCGGTTCGGGCTCGCGCGATATGCTGGCGGCGGGCCTCGCCGCCGCCGGCGACAACGCCGTCCGCTCCGCCGTCATTCCCACAAACATGCCGAAAATCATTTCGGCATTCATGAAGACGGCCGGTGGGAATTTTCCAATGTTTAACGATATGAGTGAGTGGGAAGGGGTCGAGTCGACGTCGCTCTGCATGGTCCTGCCACCGGCGACTTCGCCGTGCCTCATGGGTATTTCGCATTATTCGGACGCGGCGATGGCGCAGGCGGCGATCGTAAAAGGCAACGCCCGGCTCGCGCGCACGGTGGCCGAGGAATCCAAAACCGCGACCCCCATGGGCCAGTCCGTCGCCCGATTCCTCCAATCGGAAAAGCTGACCCTCAGGGGAAGCGACATTGTCGCCACCATGGAGCTTCACCCCTACTGGGACATGGTCTTCCAATCGATGGCTTATGGAATGAAGGAAGCATCCAGCCGGCCGCAGGCTCCCCCGCCGGGAAGCGGCTTGTGATCCGCGCCCTCATTGCCCCGCCGGAGGCGTCCAGTCGTAAAATGTCACTTTCCCCGTATCGATGTCATATATCGCCCCCACGATCTTGATCTGCCCCGCCTCTTCCATCTCGCGAAGGATCGGACTGTCCGAGCGGATGTGGGCGACCGTATGGCGAATGTTGGCCACGGTCACTGCATAAACGAACTGGGCGTTCTTCGAATTGCGGTCGCCGGGAACATCGGTGACCGAGTCGACCGCGGGGCGGATCGCCTGCATCACCGTCGTGAGGTTTCCCAATTCCACGTTATCGCAAGCCCCTTTGATGGCCCCGCAATTGGTGTGGCCCAGGACGACGATCAGCTTCGCCCCCGACACCTTGGTTGCGAATTCGAAGGAGCCGAGGATGTCGGCGTTGGCGTAGTTTCCGGCAACGCGCGCGACGAACAGATCACCGATCCCCTGATCGAAAACGATCTCCGGCGCTGACCGCGAATCAAGGCACGCCAGCACCGCCGCAAAGGGATATTGCCCAGTCGAGGATGATTTCACTTGCGCCGTGTAATCCCGTTTAAGCATCTGCCCCGCGACAAATCTCTCGTTCCCCGCCTCAAGGCGTTGAATCGCCTCATCCGGCGACATCGCCGACTGCTCGGCCTTGGTAACGGTCGTCGAAATCGGCGGCGGCGCAGGGAGCGTCGTCGCGCAGCCGAAGCAGGCCAGGAAAAGGAACGCCGTCGCGAAGCGGGGGGTAATTCGATTCAGCATCTGTTCCTCACGGGTCGAACATTTGCAACTGTTCACGTTCAAAACTGAATTTGCTCTGGGGATGGTCGATGGGGATTTTGTACTGCCCGCTCCAGCAGGCGGTGCAGTAATCCTCCTTCGGTGATTTCATGCACGAGAGCAACCCCTCCAGCGAGAGATACGCCAGGCTGTCGACCTCCAGGAAATCGCGGATCTGATCGACGGTGCGGTTATGGGCGATCAGCTCCTCGCTGGTGGGGAAATCGATGCCGTAGAAGCAGGGATGCCGGATCGGCGGGCAGGAGACGCGCAGATGAATTTCCTTCGCCCCCGCGGCTCGAATCGCCCGCATCTTCGATCGCGTCGTCGTGCCGCGAACAACCGAATCCTCCACGATTACGATCCGCCGGTTCTGCACAACCTCGGCGATGATGTTCAGCTTCATCGCCACGGCTCGATCACGGGCGATCTGGTTCGGCAGGATAAACGTCCGGCCCACGAATCGATTGGGGACGATCCCCTCCTCAAACGGAATCCGCGATTGCTGCGCAAATCCCAGCGCCGCTGACCGACCGCTGTCCGGCATCGGCATGACGGAATCCGCCGTCACCGGCGATTCGATGGCAAGCTGCCGGCCCAGGCGCTGCCGCACCAGGTGCACCGTCTGCCCGAATACTTTGCTCGCGGGGTTGGCGAAATAGACGTGCTCGAAAGCGCAGCCTGCGCCCTGCGGTGCCGGGTTGTCAAACTTTCGGCGAGGTAATTCCATCATCGTCGATGCGGACGATTTCGCCGGGCAGAACTTCCCGCTCGAACGTCGCCCCCATCGCGTCAAACGCGCACGTTTCGCTTGCCACGCACCACTGCCCTCCCGGCATTTTCCCAACCACCAGCGGCCGCACGCCATACGGGTCGCGGCAAGCTTCGATCCGGTCTGGAAACATAAACACCAGGCTGAATGCCCCCTGCAAGATGCTTCAGCACGTGCGGAAGCGGATCGAGTTTCTGCGCGTGCGTCGGCTTGGCCAGAAGATGGACGATGATTTCCGTGTCGGTCGTGCTCTGGAAAATATGCCCGTGCTCCTCGTACATGCCGGCGGAGCAAAGTGGCGTTGACCAGATTGCCGTTATGCGCCACCGCCACCGGGCCCATGAGATATTGCCGCAGCAACGGCTGGGCATTGCAAAGCTTGCTAGAGCCGGTCGTCGAATATCGAACATGCCCGATGGCCGCTTTCCCGGCCAGCTCTTCATTCAGCATCCGGGGCGTAAAGACCTGGCTGACCAGCCCCATTCCCGTGTGCCCCACGATGTTGGTCCCGTCGCAGACGGCAATCCCTGCCGATTCCTGCCCGCGATGCTGCTGCGCAAACAGCCCCTGGTAAGTAATCTTGCGAAGCATCCGCGGTCCCCCAGATTCCGAAGAGGCCGCATTTCTCCTTCTTTTCGTATTCGGGGTCCAACTGGGGAAGTGAAAGGGACAAAACGCTGTCTCCAGTTAAAGCGGCAATGTAATGGTAGGCGGGGGATTGTTCAATTGCCGGGAGTTGCGAGTTACGAGTTGCGAGTTGCGAGTGAAAGGCAATGGCATTTACTCGCAACTCGTAACTCGTAACTCGCAACTTTCCCCCCAAATTTGCAATTCCCCCGCAACCAAGCCACCATTTTCCTGCCGCTGATGCGGCAAACGATGGACAAACGCTCCCGAAAGCCTCCCAGGGAAAAAGATCTGACCCGCCGCCTGCTCGACGGCGACGAGGACGCCGACAGCCTCGAATCCAGCCAGAAATTCAGCCGCCGCTCCAAAAACGCCCAGCAGAACAAGATGGAAAAAACCGCCCATCTGCGCTCATCCAACGAGCAGCAAACCGCCGATCGCGAGGCCCTGCCCATCGGCCCGGTCGTGCAGGTCTTCTCCCTTTTTTGCGAAGTCGATTATCCCACCGGTCCGCGCATTTGCTCCACCCGCAAAACCCTCGGCAAGCTGCAGGACACGTCAATCGTCGTCGGCGACCTGGTCCGCTTCCGCGACGCCCAGATGCGCGACGATTCCGGCCGGATGGATGCCGTGATCGAGCAGGTCCTCCCCCGGCAAACCATTCTCACGCGGGGCGACAGTTTTCGCGCCTCAATCGAGCATCCCATCGTCGCTAACGCCCAGCAGATGCTGATCGTGGTCAGCCTCGTCCGCCCGCGCGTCAAGTGGGGGCTCGTAGACCGGATGCTCGTCGCCGCCAAATCGGGCGGCCTTTCGCCGATCATCTGCCTTAGCAAAGTCGATCTGGTGGATGGTCCCGCGGAAGAAGCAGAAGCAATTTTGACCCATTACCAATCCATGGGCATCGCCACCTTCCGCGTCATCGCCATCGACCCGCAAAATCCCGGCGTGCTCGGCGTCAAGGAGACCCTGAAAGGCAAAACAACCGTCCTCGCCGGCCACAGCGGCGTCGGCAAAAGCACGCTCATCTCCGCCATCGAGCCCGGCCTCGACATCCGCATCGGCGCGGTAAGCAATTTCAACGAAAAGGGCCGCCACACCACGACCTCCGCCCGCCGATATCCCCTCTCCATCGGCGGCTACGTGATCGACACCCCCGGTGTAAAAATGTTCGGTCTCCACGGCGTAACCTCCGACACCCTCGCCGAATTCTTCCCCGATGTAGAACAAGGCACCGCCCCGCCCTGGCGCCTGGAAAGCTTCGAGCGGATTAGGGATTCGCTTGCCCTTTAATCGCAATCCAGCGGAATCAAAATCTCACGCAGAGGCGCGAAGGCGCAGAGAATCTGAATCCCTGTCTTCCCTCCTGCCCTTCCGCCTCTGCGTGAGATTCTCTGAGATCGATTTCCTGGCCTAAGCTCGCCCGCTCCAACCCCTTGCGGATTCTTTCGAACTTCAACAATTTCAGCCCAAAAATTTCCGGATTTCCCAAAAATAGGTACAAAACGTACACCTTTTGGACCTGTATATAGACGCGTACTATTTTTCAATACGAACACCCCGCGCTTCTTCGTGTAGCCGCAATACCGTTCAACGGAGCATGACGATGCTATCCCCGAACCGCTTGGCTGGCTGGGGGTAATGTCGATCTTCCGGGCTTTTTTTGGCCCATTTGCTCATCTTCTTCTTGATCACCCTCGGGTTGATCCGATTCCTTCGCGGCTCGATGCGCTCCTCCGCAATCTCCGCGATCAACCGATCCCACCATCGGCTTTGCGCCCGCCGACTGCTGGGACACTGCGGAAGCCGGCACCGCAGGATTTTCAGCGTGCCCGTGAACGACAGCCGCAAAGAGGTGATCCCCCGGCTTTGGGCCGCCTCGTGCATCAGCGTTCGGATCACAAAGTGGTCCAGCAACAACCCCGTCAATTCCTGGATCACGCCGGCCGGCGTCTGGCTGCGCAGGGGAACACGCTCGATCTCGTGGGTCTTAAACTCGTCGAGGGTCAACTCCTCTTCCCAACGCTCGTGATAGAGTTCGATCAGCACCGGGGCCGGATCGAGCGTCGGATCCAATAGCGTGCTGAGCAGACGATGTTTCTCCTGGGGGTCGCCCCGCAACGGATCGTCCAGACGGTACTCGATGATGCGCACGATCAGGCCGTGGCGGTCGTCGCGGCGATGCCAGGCCGTGGGATAGATCTTGGCCAGGTACGAACCGTCGCCGAGCCTGCGAATCGGCTGAAAAACCAGGTTCTTTTTGATCTTGGCCAGAAGATGGGCGTGCTGGCCCAGGACCTGCCGGACCCGACCAAAGCTGAGGAAATTGCGGTCCCAGATCAGCAGCGAGTTGCGCGATAGTTCCCCGATCAGACGCTGGGCCATGGGACGCTCGTCGGTGGTGATCGGCTTGATGAGCCAGCGGAACAGCACATGGGTCCCGATCTCGCACAGGGCGACGACCCGAACCTGGGGAAAAGCGCCGGGCGTGCGTCCGCCCTGCGGCCGGCCGAAGACCCGGGCGTTCTCGGAGCTGTCGGGAATATCCAGGACAAATCCATCCAAGGCCACCAAACGCATCCCGCGGTAAAACGCTCCGGGCGTGGTCGCCGGATCGGCCAACGGCCTGACGGTCTTGATTGCAAGGTCCACCAGCGGCTTGACGCCGATCCGCTGCCGCGCTTCACACAACGTGGAACGACCGGGGACCGGGCTGTGGGGATTGATCCAGCGGAACACCTGCCGATAGCAGTCCCTGGCGAACAGACCCAACCCCAGCACGAAGTGGACCACGGCCGCCGCCGGAAGACGAGGACAAACGGCTCGATCTTTGCCATTGTCTCGAAGCACCCGCTTGATCCGGGCGACAGGGATGATACGTTTAAGGCCCGCAAGACAATCGGCGCGCGACAGCGCCGCGACTTCCTTGTGCACGGTCAACATCGTAGCCTCCTTGCCACGTGGTATTTATGACAACACCATCATGGCGGAAGGCTCGATTTTGGAAGACCCCGTTGAACGGTATTGCGTGTAGCCGGCGAGCTTGCCTGCCGTAAGCACGCTCGAACGCCTCCCCGATCCCAGGATGTTCCATGACCCCATCTGAAATCTCAAATCTCAAATCTGAAATACTTCTCATATCCCCCCAAAAAGTGAGATATTTTGGGATAAAGTGAGAGTTACCCCCTCCATCACTCCAACCAAATAGGTACACCCAAAAGTGAGATATTTTGGGATAATGTGGGAGGAGGGGATCACCGGCTCAAACCTGTGGCGTCACCATTTATCCGAATGGTATATTACCCCCGGTTTTTGATTCACAGGGTTTCCCAGCGGAGGGCACGAGAATGACCCTGCACCGCGCCTCCTTGCTACTGCTGGCGGCAATCGGGCTCCTGATCGGCGGATGCGAAAAACAGTCCGCCTCCCCGGTAGCGCCAACACCAACCTCATCCACCGCCAACGTCCCCGCCGATCCCGCGCCACCGCGCGGCAAAGCGTCTCAATCCCCGGCGTCCCCCTCGTCCTCTCCATCCCCGCCGACTGGAACGTCGTCGCCCCGGTTACAGAAGGCTATCTGGTCGGCCCCGGCATCAGGATCGCCGTCACCACGCTCGATTACATGGACGACACCCGCCGCCGCCTTTTCGTCAGCGAGATTCTCGACCAGGGCCGCGAGCATCCCTACCGCATTCACGCCCGCGAGCTGAAAGATGCCGATGGAATGCAGGTGATCGAAAAGGTCGCCTATCTCGATCTGCCCGCCGATTCCTCCTCCAAGGCTCCGCCGGCGACTCAGCCCTCGCAGCGCCTCTACTGGACCATCACCATCTTCGTCCCCGATCAGAACCGGATCATTCCCTGCAGCCTGGAGCTGGCAAACATCACCGAAGCCCAGTACGAAGCCGACGAGGCGTCCGTCGAAACCATCGTCAAAACCGCCCACCAGGGCCAGCTCCCCACCCTGCAATGAACATCCGCAAAACCCGCCTCGCCCCCTCTCCCACTGGCGCCCTCCACCTCGGCAACGCCAGGACATTTCTGGCCAACTGGCTCCTCGCCCGCCAGAAAGGCTGGCGAGTCCTCCTGCGAATCGAAGACCTCGACGGCCCGAGAATCAAAACCGGCGCCGATCGCCTGTTGATCGAAGATCTGCAATTCCTCGGCCTGGACTGGGACGAAGGCCCGATCCATCAGTCCTCACGAACCGTCGATTACCAGGCCGTCATCGACTTACTGATCGCCCGCGGCCTGGCCTATCCCTGCATATGCAGCCGGCGCGAAGTTGAGCTTGCCGCCAGCGCCCCGCACGCCGAAGACGGCGCGAGCATCTATCCCGGCACCTGCCGGGGAAAGTTCGATTCGATCGAAGCCGCCGAAAAGGCCTCCGGCCGCAAACCGGCGATCCGCTTCGCCGCACCCGACCGCGAGGTGCAGTTCGAGGATGCTTTCGCCGGCCCGCAGAGCGTCAACGTCGCCCGACGTCTTGGCGATTTCGTCATTGCTAAATCGGACGGCACCGCCGCCTATCAATTGGCCGTGGTCGTGGATGATCTCGCCGCCGGCATCACCGATATCGTTCGCGGCAACGACCTCCTCGAATCCACCTTCCGCCAGATCCTCATCGACGACGCGCTGCGCGCTTCTTCTCCCGCCCCCGGTAATCCGGGGGAGGGCGGGGGAGGGGGTTTTCTGCCCCACCATATTCACCTCCCCCTCGTTGTCGGCCAAGACGGCCGCCGCCTCGCCAAACGCCACGGCGACACCCGCATCGAAACCTACCGCCGCCAGGGCGTCGCCCGCGGCCGCATCCTCGCGCTTCTCGCCAAATGGTGCGGCATCGACGATTGGGAAAACCCCATAGACAATCCCCGCGATTTGATCCCGCGATTCGAACTGACGAGAATCCCGCCGTCGCCGGTCGTTTTCACGCCGGCGGACGACGCCTGGCTGCGGCAAACCGGATGAATCCAACCGGATGAATAAATCGAGGGAATCGCGATTTCGGCAGATCATGGATGGTTCAGATCGAACCGCATCCGCACAACTCCTGCGCACTGCCGCGGCCATCGCCGAGCCGTTCTATTCCCTGGCCATGCAGTGCCGAAACCACTTTTTTGACTGGGGAATTCTGCGAAGCCATCCCCTCGGCCGCCCCACGGTCAGCGTCGGAAACCTCACCACCGGCGGCACCGGCAAAACGCCAATCGTCCAGTGGCTCACCCGCCGATTCGTCGCCGAGGGACAGCACCCAGCCGTCCTGATGCGCGGATACAAATCGAATTCTGACGTAGGCAGCGACGAGGGAAAGCTGCTTGCCACCGATCAGATCCCAGTCATCGCCGACCCGGCCCGTATCCGCGGCGCCGCCAGCGCGCTTCAGAAATATCCGCAGACGACGGTCTTTGTGCTCGATGACGCCATGCAGCACCGCCGCGCCCGCCGCGATTTCGAGCTGGTGCTGCTGCACGCCGCACACCCCTACGGCTACGGGCACGCACTCCCGCGCGGGCTCCTGCGCGAATCGATCTACGGCCTGGGCCGCGCCGATGCGGTCCTGCTCACGCACTCCAGCGAGTCCAATGAGCAGGGTTTGCAAGGCACGATTGGCGGCGTCCGCGAGCGCCATCCGCAGACCCCCGTTTTTCAGTGCGATCACGTGATCCAGGCGCTTCACCCCGCCGAAGGATCGCCATCGCCCATCGAGACAATCCGCGGCCGCCGATACTCTGCCTTTTGCGGCATCGGCAGCCCGCAGAGCTTCTTCGATGGCCTGAGCAAGCACGGCGGCATTTGCGCGGAGACGCGCGAGTTTGACGATCACCATAATTACACCGAGGCGGATATCGTCACCCTCATGACAGAAGCGAAAACCGCCGGGGCGGAGATGGTAATTACGACCCAGAAGGATTGGGTGAAGATCGAGCGGTTTGCCGAAAAGTTTTCGATGCCCGTGTTTTGGGCCGAGCTTTCCATTCACTTCCATGCGGATCACGACGAAAAGCTTTGGCAGTTGATAACGGCAAAACTGGCTCGCGCAGAGGCGCAGAGCGCTGAGCGATTCGGATCGGACGGCTCTTTTGATGGAGAAATAACATGATGAATCCAGCAAAGAACACGATTTGCATCTGGTACAACCGCGATGCCGAGGAGGCCGCGCGGTTTTACGCCAGGACCTTTCCCGATTCGTCCGTCCTGGCCGTGCACCGCGCCGGGAGACTATCCATCCGGGAAGAAGGGGGATGTGTTGACCGTCGAGTTTACGGTGCTGGGGATTCCCTGCCTCGGGCTCAACGGCGGACCTGCGATCAAGCACAACGAAGCGTTTTCCTTTCAGGTCGCAACCGCTGACCAGGCCGAAACCGATCGCTACTGGAACGCGATCGTCGCCAACGGCGGCCAGGAGAGTGACTGCGGCTGGTGCAAGGACAAATGGGGATTGTCCTGGCAGATTACCCCGATCGCCCTGACGAAAGCCGTCTTCGGTTCCGATCTTGCGGCCGCCAAGCGCGCGTTCGATGCGATGATGAAGATGAAAAAGATCGACATCGCCGCAATCGAGTCGGCGTACCGCGGGTGAGGTTGCGCCTTAATACAGAAGTTGGGCTGATATCTCCGATGTTGAGATGTGTTCTCAATTGATCGTTGATACTGAGTCTCAGTCGATGTATTATGCCTCCGCTTAGGGTATAGGCGGAGTCGCCGGTAGAAGGTGGTTGCAGATGAGTTCGGATCGACAAGTGTTTGTGGCTGGAGCAGTTACGCCGGTGCAGCTTGGTCTGCCCCAGCGGGCCGTGGGCCCGTGGGCGAAGCGGTTGTGGTGGGCGGGGGTTTTGGCGGCAGCCGCAGTTGTGATCGCGATTTTGTTCTGGCAGGGGGTGACTTCGGCGGGGAATCCGGATCCTACTGTCAAGGGAATCACCCCGGCGGCGGCGATCGTGGATACCGGGGTTTTGGTTTTCCGGGAAGGGCTGGAGGCGATCCTGGTTCTGGCGGCTCTGACGGCGAGCCTGGCACGCACGGAAGAAGGATATTGGAAGCCGGTGGCGGTGGGGGCGGGAGTCTCGTTTCTGGCTACGATCGTGACCTGGTTTGTGGTGGTGGGAGTCATCACTGATCTGGCGATCAATAACGCGCGGGCGCTGGATGTGCAGGCGGCGACTGGGCTGCTGGCGATCATCGTGCTGCTGGTCATCATGAACTGGTTCTTTCACCGGATCTACTGGACGGGATGGATCACCCATCACAATCGAAAAAAGCAGAGCCTGATTCGCGATGGGGAGCGGACCCGGCTGGCAATGTGGCGGGGACTGGCGATTATCGGGTTCACCTCGGTTTATCGGGAAGGATTTGAAGTCGTGCTGTTTTTGCAGTCCATGCGGCTGCAGGTGGGGTCGCATGTGATTCTGCTGGGCGTCTGCTGCGGGGTGGCGCTCACGCTGACGGTGGCGATGCTGACGTTTGTCGCGCATTACCGGCTGCCGTATAAGCGGATGCTGGTGCTAACAGGGTTCATGATCGGGATCGTGCTGCTGGTGATGGTGGGGGAACAGGTTCAGGAGATGCAGCAGGCGAACTGGATTTCGACGACGAATATCAATGTGCATATCCCGGACTGGATGGGGGTTTGGTTCAGCATATTCCCCAACTGGGAGACGGTGGGGGCGCAGGCCGTGGCGGCGGCGTTTGTGATTGGGTCATATTTTCTGGCGCAGCGGGTTTGCCGGAAGAAAGTGCCCAAGGGGGTGGAGGTGGAGTGTATTGTTCCGGATTGCGGGAATTGTACGCGAGATTCGAAATTGGAGACGGGGCACTAAATAGGGGATCACAATTCTGAGCCGGCGCGAAGCATGCACCGCAACTTAAGCTTAAGCTGGCACTGCGCTTAAGGGGTCGCAAGTAACCGGGCCTGGTGATGTCGGAAAGGGGGGCTGAATGTCGGGAGCGGGGGGCGTTGTGGACTTGGAAGGGCGGAGAAGATAGGGTTTGGGGCGGTAAATCTGACGAGTGAGGTATGGACGAGGCCTGAGTTCTCAGTTCCCGTTACTAGCTCTATCGCCCTTATACCATCGGGCCACGATTGGCCCGCTTTCGAAGGTACCCCGAAAGTGAAGATACAGGGTGCACGTAAGCCCAATATCAGGAGTCAGCAATGGGCAATAAGCTTTATGTCGGGAACTTGAGCTACGAGGCGACGAGTTCGGATTTGGAACAATTGTTTGGCCAGCACGGGACCGTGCAATCGGCGCAGGTGATCGCGGATCGCGATACCGGTCGAAGCAAGGGCTTCGGATTCGTCGAGATGGGATCCGAGCAGGAGGCGCAGGCGGCCATCGCGGCGCTGAACGGCAAGGAACATGACGGTCGCGCGCTGACCGTCAACGAGGCCAAGCCGCGTGAAGACCGTCCTCGTGGCGGTGGCGGTGGTGGCGGCCGCGGCGGATACGGCGGCGGCGGCGGGGGTGGCCGCGGCGGCTACGGCGGTGGTGGCGGCGGTGGTGGCCGCGGTGGCTACGGCGGCGGCGGTGGGGGAGGCGGTGGCCGCGGCAGGTATTGATCGGCCGTAACCGGTCCGTTTAAATTATAAGTGAGATGGGTCGCGTTTCGGCGCGACCCTTTTCTTTGCGCGTTGCGATAGTTCGGAGCTGTCTCGGTAAAGTTTGGAAAGTAGAGCGGGGACTGAAGGACGCGCTATATGGAAATGGGATTCAGTTTCCGGCGCCGAGGCGTCCTAAATATATTCCGAGGAAGAAGACGACGGCGCCGCCGAGGATGACCTGGATGATGGTTTTGGCGAGAGGGGTTTTCATGTAATGGAAACGGATGCAGGCAATCGACAGCAGCTCGATGATGACGACCACGTAGGCGAATTGCAGGGCGAGGTTGAGGTTTTTGATCAGGAAGGGGAGGGTGTGGAGCATTCCGCCGATCATGGTGGCGAGGCCGGTGATGAGCCCGCGGGCGAGGGGGTGGCCGCGGCCGGTGACTTTGCCGTCGTCGGAGAGGGCTTCGGCGAGGGCCATGCTGATGGCGGCGCCCACGGAGGCCGCGAGGCCGACGAAAAAGGCGGTGAGGGATTTTTGGGTCAATATGGCGGTGGCGAAGAGAGGGGCAAGGGTGGAGACCGAGCCGTCCATGAGGCCAAGCAGCGCGGGCTGGACTTTCTGGAGGACGAATTCGTGTTTGTGTTGAGTGTCCGCGGAGGCTTGGAAAATCGCGGCGGGAAAGATGGGGGATTCGAGGGACATTTGTTTTTACCTTCTATGTGTCTATCGAATAGTTTAGTGGGGTGGGGGTGGAAATGCGTGGATTTTGAGGGGATTTTTGCAGATTGGACTGAGTCTCAATCAAATCGCCGCATTGGGAGAGACAGTCAGGTCGCGGGCGTGGCAGTATTGTAGATTTCGGCGATGGCGCTGGCTTTTTTGTCCCAGGTCAGTTCGGCAGCGCGGGTGATGGCGCCGTGGGAGAGAGTTTCGATTTGGGTCGGGGTGGTGAGCAGAGAACGGATGGCGGCGGCGAAATTGGTGATGCTTATCTCGGGGGAAATCATGGGGATTTTGATTCCGCTGGAATCGGTGACCGCGACGGACATGCCGCAGGCGTTGTGGCAGATTACCGGGAGGCCGAGGGAGAGAGCTTCCATCACGACTGTGGAGGTGCCTTCCTGGAGACTGGTGAAGAGGAAGACGTCCGATTCGCGCATTTGAGCGAGGGCCTGGTCGCGGGGGAGGTGGCCGGTCCAGGTGAGACGGTCGGAAATTTTTAGAGCTTCGGCGAGGGATTTCCATCGGTCGGTTTCGCGGCCGGAGCCGAGGATTTTCAGGGTCCAGCGATTTCGGATTTCGGGGTCGTTGATCTGGGCGAGGGCGTGCAGGGCGAGGGGAAGAGCTTTGCGGCCGACGTGCAGGCCGCTCCAGATGAGCTGGAGGGGACGCTGGGCATCGTAATTGCGCGGCGTGCCTTGAAGGTCGGGGGCGCCAGTATCGAGCATCAAATCGGAATTGGCGTGCCAGTGGGTTTGGGCCATGCGGCGGTCTTCCTCGGAGGTGGCGAGGATTTTTTTGGCTGCATGGGCGGCTTTGCGCGGGCGGGGTTTCAGGCGCTTGTGGAGTTCGTTGACGAGGTTTTTCAACGTGTAGAAAAGACGGTCGCGGAGGGAGAAGGTCTTGAAGAAGGGCCAGGGGATGTTGGAGGCGCCGGCGATGGGGCCCCAGATGAAAGGGATGGGTAGCTTCCACAAGTAGCCGGGCTCGCGGAAGCCGGTGATGGTCAGGTGATGGGCGATGTCGAAGGGTTTTTGGGCATGGAGACGGCGGGTTTCGATGAGGGCCTGGCGCTGCCAGGCGGCGTAGCCGAGGAAGAAGAGAGGGGCGGCGAAAGAAATTAACGGGCGCTGCAAGAGACGGGAGAGGAATGGGGGTTCGACGTAGTGGATGGTGATGCCTGGAATCGGGCCGTGGGATTGGAGGTATTGTTCGATTTCGGCGCGGTAGTTTTCATCGGCGAGTTTTGGGGAGCAGAGGATGGTGATGTCGTGGTATTGGCCCAGTCGGGAGGCGATGTTCCAGCCGATGCCGGGTTCGGAGCCTCGGGCTGGGGAGCAGACGAAGGCGCTGATCAGGACGCGCAATCGAGACACGGGGGGGTGCAAGCGTCACCGCCTGCGGCGATGCCGCCGATTGATGGGGATCTTGCTGCCTATGTTTCGCGGCGGCAGGGGGGTGGGGGTGGTCGAGCCGGGGTTTGCGCTGGCGGCGTAAGGGCGATCGAAGCGGGAGACGACGGGTTTGGAGGGGCCTGACGACTCGGAGGGTTTTTCCTCGGTCCAATCCGAGGGGGTCGGGGAGGGCTCGAAGCCTTCGAGGGTGGCCTGGGTGATGACCATGTTGATGAGGTTTTCGATGCGGGTGAGCTCGTCGCCCTGGTCGCGGGAGACGAGGGTGAAGGCTTTTCCGGCGGCGCCCATGCGGGCGGTTCGGCCGACGCGATGGACGTAGACTTCGGGGTCTTCGGGGATGTCGTAGTTGATGATGTGGCTGATGTCGGCGACGTCGATGCCGCGGCTGGCGAGGTCGGTGGCGATCAGGACGTCGAACTTTCCGGTGCGGAAATTTTTCATGACGCGTTCGCGTTTGTTCTGGGCGAGGTTGCCGTGGATTTCGCGGCATTCGATGCCGTCGGCGTGGAGGCGCTTGGCGATTTTTTCCGCGCCGCGCTTGGTTCGGCAGAAGACGATGGCGAGGTCAGGGCTTTCGCGGTCGAGGAGCATGCGGAGGAGGCGATATTTGTCCCAGGGCTGGACCGAAAAGTAATACTGCTCAACGTTTTCGACGGTCGGTTTATCGTCGGCGCCGGGGGCGATGAGCTTTTCGACGGGCTCGCGCATGTACTGGCGGGCGAGCTTTTCGATTTCGGGGGAGATCGTCGCGGAGACGAACATGGTCTGGTGGGAGGCCTCCTGGCCCATGCCTTTGACGCGGGAGAGGATGTTGCGGATGTCGTCGCGGAAGCCGATGTCGAGCATGCGGTCGACTTCATCGAGCACGACGAAGCGGACGTTGTCGAGAGCGATGATGCGGCGGTCGAGCAGGTCGATGACCCGGCCCGGGGTGCCGACAATGACTTCCGGGCCGTGTTTGAGGAATTTCATCTGGGCGGCGATTTTCTGCCCGCCATAGACGGGGACGGTGCGGATGGGGGTGTGCTTGGCAAGGCGTTTGACTTCGGCGTCAACCTGCATGGCGAGTTCGCGGGTGGGGACGAGAATGATGGCAGAGACGGCGACGCCGCGGACGGCCTGCTGGAGGATGGGGATCCCGAAGGCGGCGGTTTTGCCGGTTCCGGTGCGGGCCTGGCCGAGGATATCGACGCCGGCGAGGGCGCGGCGGGATGAGCAGGGTTTGGATTTCGGAGGGGGTGACGAATTTTCCTCGGCGAGGGCGCGGAGGATAGAGGGTCGCACGCCGAGGGCGGCGAAGGCGTCGGGGACGGGGGGGTGTTCGGCTTTGTCGCTCATATTTGTGTGGGGAGAAGTTATGGTCGCGGAGGTGGATTTGCAATTTTGGGGGGGGTTTGAGAAGTTGCGAGTTGCGTGTTGCGAGTTGCGAGCGAAAAGCAGGCGCATTTTCTCGCAACTCGCAACTCGTTACTCGCAACTGGCCGGAGCGCGTAAAGTTTATGCGTTATAAAGTGGTTCTGGCATATCGGGGGACGCGCTATCACGGGTGGCAGCAGCAGCCCGTGCTGGAGACTTATAAGGGGGAGAGGCCCGCGGAGGGGGCGGGGATTCCGACGATTCAGGAGACATTGGCGGGGGCGATAGGGGGTGTGGTGGGGCATCCGGTGACGGTGGTGGGGGCGTCGCGGACGGATGCGGGGGTGCATGCCAAGGGGCAGATCGCCCATTTCGATACCTCCCAGACGCAGATACCGCCGGAAAGCTTGCGGAGGGCGGTCAATCATCGGCTGCCGGGGGATATTTTGATCCGGGAGATCGAGGCGGTTGCGGAATCGTTTGATTCGATCACGGCGGCGAAAAATAAGCGGTATCAATTTTTCATCTGGAACCATCCGGATCGGAATCCGTTTTTTCCCGATTTGTGCTGGCATCGGTGGCAGAAGCTCGACGTAGACGCGATGGGAGAGGCGGCGGGGCATTTTGTGGGGGAGAAGGATTTTGCAAGCTTCGCGCGGCCGGGGCATGGGAGACAGACCACCGTGCGCACGGTTTACGATTGCCGGGTTTCGCGGCGCGGGGGGATGGTGGTGGTCGGGGTAGAGGGGTCGGGGTTTTTGTGGAATATGGTGAGGATCATGGTGGGGACGATCGTGGAGGTGGGGCTGAGGAGATATCGCGCGGAGGAGATCGTGGGGATGCTGGAGGCGAAGGATCGGGAAGCGGCGGGGAGTACGGCGCCGCCGGAGGGGTTGTTTTTGCAATGGATTCGGACGGCGGAAGAAGGTGCGAAGGTGTGAAAGTGAGAAGGTTATTTGGGGATCGCATACCACTGGATTTTGATGTCGGGGAATACCTGGGAGCCGGTGAGGGGGTAGTGTTGGGCGATAAAGCTCTCGGTGATGCGGTGGCGGTCGGCCCACCAGTTGTCGTGGGAGAGGACCAGGACGATTTGTTGATAGGGGTGGATGGAGAGTTTTTGTTTTAACGGGTCCAGGTCGGTTTGGGTGAAGACTTGGCGCGATGGTGCGCGGGGGGTTTAGATCGAAGAAGCCGGCGGGGCGCCGGTGTGGTCGTCGCTGGGGAGGTAACGGTAGTAGTAGTCGAAGGGGAGCTCGCCGTCGTTGGAGTCAAAAATGATCAGGCGATTTTGTGGCGGGAGGCTGGAGACGATCTGGGCGGCGGTGCGCCAGTTTTCCTTGGGGTCTTCGAGGTTGTGGCTGAAGAGCGTGAGGGCGGAGAGGGCGATTAAGAATATTGCGCAGGTCCAGGTGATTCGCCGCATGATTTTGGAGAGGGGCATGCCCAGCGGGATGAGGATGAAGATGGACATGAGGGTGGTCGAGGGTTGGAAGAGCTTGGCGGTGAAGAGCGGGGTGCGGAGGATGCTGTAGAGAGCGACGAAAAGAAGCGGGAAGAAGGCCATGGTGAGGAGGCCGAGGGCTTCGCGGCGGCGATCGCCGCGCTGATGGAAGATGGAGAGCCAGGCCGAGCCGATCAGGAGGGCGCTGGCGATGAAGATGGGGCGGGTGTTTTCGCCGATGGGGAGGTGGATGCGGTCGAGGAGGTGGGTCCAGGTCCAGTAGTGTTTGACCCCGACGAGATTGACGATGGCGTCGAGGAATATGCCGTGCTTGAGGGGATCGACCCAAAAGGCGTGGCGGATCATGGCGAGCTGGGCGGGCAGGCCGATGAGGGCCCAGGGGAGATAGAGGACAAAAGAGGCGGAAGTCACCAGGATGATGTCGATGAGGCGGCGCTTGAAGGAATGGGTGGAGGGGAGAATGAGCCAGGTGAGCATGGTGGCCAGGGCGTAGGGGGCCATCATGTTGTGGGTGTACATGGCGGCGGCGATGAGGAGGGTTTGGACGATGAGCCAGCGGCGATTATTTGTCGCGAGGTGGCGCTGGAGGACGTCGAAGGAAGCGACACCGAGCAGACCCATGAGGCGCGTAGCGCGGGCTTCGCGGGCGTACCAGGTTTGGAGGAAGGAGAGAGCCATGAGCCAGGCGGCGGCCGCGACGGCGGCGGGATTTTTCAGGGTGCGTTTGGCGATGGAAAGGGCGAGAAGGAAGGTTAAAAGGCTGAAGAAGGCGGAGAGGGAGCGGAGGGCGGTTTCGGAGTTGCCGAAGATCTCGGTCCAGAAATGGGTGATTACGTAGTAGAGCGGGGGGGCGGTGTCGGCGAGGATGAGGCGGATGATTTCGCGGGGGGAGTGGGAGACCATCCAGGCGGTGTAGCCTTCGTCGAACCAGAGGCTCTCGCGGCCGATGTGGACGGTGCGGAGGAGGATGGCGGTGAGGAGGGCGAGGAGGGTGAGGACGCAGGCGATGCGCGCGGAAAGCTTTGCGGAATGCGCGGTGGAGGATGGGAGCTCGAGCAACTGCACTGAGGTGAGAATACTATCGGCAAAGGGGGTCGCCAATCGTGGGAGAGGTGAACCGCGGGTTAGATTTGGGTTTTGGGCGCCGTGGATCTTACGGCGGGTGATTTTTGGGGGGCGGGGATGGGCCAATTTGACGAGTCCCCATAAAGGAGCTCGCGCACGAGCAGAGCGGTGAAGATGACGCAGGCGAGGGGTTTGAGCCAGTGGACGGTGAGGTGGTAGGCCCAAATGTTTCCGGTGAGCCAGACCGTGAGGAAAGTGAGAAGGGAGGCGGCGGTGAGGCGTTGGTGCTGGACGAAGAGAAGAGCGGCGGGGATGGCGATGAGAGGGGTGAGTATGACGTAGGAATTTCCCTCGGTTCTGGTGTTGAAAAGCATGAGATAGGAAGCGGAGAGGGCGAGGAGAAAGACCGCGGCGGCAGGCTCGCGCCAGCGGCGTATGGCGAGCAGGGCAAGGACGAGGGTGGCGATAGCGGCGATGATCTGGATGAGGAAATAGAAGCTCAAGGGGATCATGAAGCCGAGGGAGGCGATGAGGGAGCGGAGATCGCTGAAGAGGCGGTCTGGCTGCGCGGCGATGACGAGTTTTTGCCAGAAGAGGTAGAGCTGTGAGAGGCAATAGTCGGGTGGGGCGAAAGCGAATGGGAAGAGGGCGAAGACAAGCAGACAGACGATCAGGCGAGGGACCGTTTGGCGATAGCAGGCGGCGGAGAGGAGAAGGGGGGCGATGACGATGGGTTTGAGGGCCACGCCGAGGGTGAGCCAGATGGCGGAGCGCCACCCGTTTTTTCGGGCGAGATCGACGGCGGTGTGAAGCAAGAGGCCGGCGATGTGGAGATTGACCTGGCCGTTGCGAAGGGCGTTGTAGGTAGGGGCGAAGGCGATGAGGGTAGCGGTGGCGAAGAGTGCGTCTGCTTTTGCGGGCAAAAGGAGTCTGGCGACGCGCCAGAGCCCGGAGCAGAAGAGGCAGAGGCCGGCGAATCGCCAGATCGTGTCGCCGAGGGGGTGGCCGGCGAGGGCGAATGGGGTGTAGAGGATGGCGAATTGGGGAAAGTAGAGGTAGCCGTCGATGGAGGAGATTTCGTAGAGGGGCTGATGGGTCCACCAGTTTTGGGTTGCGCGGGCGTAGGTGAGGCATTCGTTAGCGTCGGGGACAAACTGAGAAGCGCGGATGGCGACGAAGGTGAACATCGCGGCCCAGATAAGGCAGGCGGCGGCGAGGGGCCGGCTAAGGCCGGTTTCGGCGGCATCTTCTTTATGCAGCAAGCGCAGCATTGATGACCTCGTCCAAGGCCGCCCTTAGAGGATCAAAACGAGTTGATCAGGGACGGAAAGGAGAACGTGCCAGGCCAGGAGAAAGGGCGCGACCGTTGCAGGTTATCGCTGCCCCTTTTCTTCGAGAGCGTTGATTGCGCGATAAAGCGCGCCGGGCCGTGCTATCGGAACAAACACGACTGACCGAATAGTAGTGGCGCAACGTGAGAGCCAAATGAAAGTGCAAGGATCGCTCGATTATGCGATGCAGAGTTTTGCTCCCGAGATGGAAGAGGAGTGGGATTTATTGGAAACCAGGGAGGATGGGATGGGTGGTGAAGGAAAATAGATTACCGCGGCGCACGATGCGAGTGCGCTCGCCGAAATCGGTGGCGTTCAGGGAGACAGGGGCGCGGTTTGGGTGGAGGATTGTGTGGTTGGGGCGGTGGGATCGATCACGTCGATTTCGGAGATGGCGTGGATCGAGCGGGCGGGGATGGTGTCCCCCGGGACGAGGAGGCGGGCGGGGGCGTCGCGCGGGGGGAAGGGTTGGTTGTCCTGGTCGAGGGCCAGCCACGCTTCGCGGTTGCCGATCTGGGGGAGGAGCTCGGCGAGGCTGAACGAAACGGTGTAGCCGTCGGAGGCGGTGATGACCACGACGAGGCGCAAGGCCAGATTCTTCATGCGGGGGTCGACGGTGGGACCCATTTTGAGATCGGTGTGGGCGCCGGCGGCTTTGAGGAGGGAGAGGAGGGGGACGCAGTTGTAGGAATGCTTTTGGCCGTGGGTGGTGAAGTCGATGGATTTTATCTCGGAGGAGAGGGCGGATTTGATTTGATCGATCGTCCAATTGGCGGGGTGATCAACGTTGCCAGCGATCTGGATGGATTGGGTGTCGGAAAGGCAGGTCGAAGTGAACAGAATAATAAAGAGAGCTGTGAGTCGCATGTTGGCTCCTGTTTCAGGGGAGAAAATTTTAGGGGAGTATATCTCTATCGAGCAGGTGTTCGAGCTGGATTTGCATGTCGCGATAGGCGGCGAGGACTTCTCGGCCGAGTTCGGTGATTTTAGTTCCACCGCCGCGTTTTCCGCCGACTGCGGTGTTGACCAGCGGGCGCGGCCAGAGGCGGTTCATAGCGTCGATGAGCATCCAGGCGTGGCGGTAGCTGAAGCGGAGGCGTCGGGCGGCTTCGGAAAGGGAGCCGTGGATTTCGATCTGCCTCGAGGAGATCGGCGCCGGCTTCGGTGAAGGCGGGGAGGCCGGAGATTTGGACCCAGAGTTTTCCGCGCAGTTGAATCGGGCGGGAATGCGTAGGTTTTTTGGGTTGCCGGGGCACTTGTCGGTCTCCGAAGGGTTACTTCACGTCGGGGTCGGCGGAGATGATCACTTCGGTGGCCTTGATGACGGCGACAGCGGATTTTCCTCTTTTGAGCTTGAGGCGCTTGGCGGAGGAGACGGAGATGAGGGAAACGATCTCGTGACCCGCGCCGATGTCGATGATGACTTCAGCCATGACGGCGCCCATTTTTATGGAAGTTATTTTTCCCGGGAATTGATTGCGTGCGCTGAGGGCCATGGGGGCTCCTTAATTATTGCCGAATGCCGATTGCCAAATGAAAAGGGTGCGAAGGTGAGAAAGCGTGAAGGTGAGAAGGTGGAAAGCCGTACGATTGGGCACCTTTTTACTTTCATACCTTCTTACTTTCGCACCTGACACCCTCCTCAATACGCGGCGTCGGGGTAATAATACTGACTCGCGTTGTCTGGCGTTACTAAATCCACGTCGATCATCATGTGCCGGGGGATGAATTGGGAGAGTTTTTGCTGATTGCCGTCGCGGAGGGCGCTGGCGGCGAGGTGGATGCCTTCGGCGATCATGCTGGGGGGATAGGTGATCGTGGCCGGGACGATGGGGTTTTTGTTTTGGATCATTTGGATGACCTGTTTCATGCCACCGCCGCCGACGACCCACATTTCGTTGTCGCGGTTGGCTTCGTGGATGGCCTGGATGGCGCCGAGCGCGGTGTCATCGTCGCCCGCCCAGACGGCGTCGATGTGGGGGAATTGGGTGAGGCAGTTCTGCATCACCGTCAGGGCTTTTTCGCGGTTCCACATGGCGGGCTGGCGGGCGAGGATTTTGATATTGGGATATTGGGCGAAAATTTGGAGAGCGGAATTGACGCGATCGGTGTTGACGGTGGAGGGGACCCCTTCAAGGATGACGAGGTTGCCTTTGCCGTTGAGTTTATCGGCGATGAACTGGGCGGATTTTTTGCCGAAGGATTTGTTGTCGCCTTCCAGGAAAACATCGGCGACGGGCTGGAGGAAGCCGCGGTCGACGTTGACGATATAGATTCCGCGCTGGTGGGCCTCGGCGGCGATGGGGGTGAGAGGGGCGCTTTCGGTGGCGAGGATGACCAGGCCGTCAACTCCTTTGGCCATCATGTCCTGGAGGTCGGCGATCTGTTTTTCGGGGGTGTCGGCGGCGGCGAATTGCCAGGAGATTTCCGGATGGAGTGCCATGGCGCGCTGGGCCCACCAGGCGACGCCGGCGGTCCAGCCATGGTCGGCAGCGGGGATGGAGACGCCGATGCGGAATTGTTTGGCGGGCTGCGTCGTGGAGTCGAGGACCCACTGAGTTTTGTCCGGCGCCGGCGATTTAAGCAGTGCCGCGAGCAAGCCGATGACCGCCAGAATCAATATGCCGATGACGAGATTTTTCATGCTTGTTTCCTCTGACCAACCTGCTGAACCACGGCGGCGGCGACGATGATGGCGCCTTTGACCAGTCCCTGAAGATATATCGAAACATTGAGGAAGTTGAGCATATTTCCGATGACGCCGAGGATGAGAACGCCGATAACGGTGCCGAAGATGGTTCCCGAGCCGCCGGTCATGCGCGTTCCGCCGACGACGACGGCGGCAATGACGTCGAGCTCATAAAGCTGGCCGGTGGAGGAGCTGGAGACGCTATTGGTATGGGAGGCGACGAGGAGAGCGGCCAGGCCCGTGAGAGCGCCGAGAAGGGCGTAGGCGCGGAGTTTTACGCGAGTGATGTTGATGCCGGAATATCTGGCGGCGGGCTCGGAAGCGCCGATGGCGAAGAGGTAGCGGCCGAGGGGCGTGTGGTTTAGGAGGATCGCCATCAGGATCGCGAGGAGGAAGAAGATCAGGACGGGCCAGGGGATGGTGAGGGGGATGTTGTTTGTAAGGTGAATGAAGGGGAGGGGGATTCCGGATTCGGCGAACTTGGGGAAGAGGTTTGGAGAGGAGGATTCGATGGTTCCGCCGTCGGTCATGGCCATGGCGAGGGATCGGTAGGCGGCGAGTCCGCCGAGGGTGGCGATGAAGGGCGTGACCCGGGCGCGGGCGATGAGCAGGCCGTTGATATAGCCGGCGAGGAGGCCGATGGAGATGGTCGTGGCGATGGCCAGGAGGACGCCCGTGGTTTCGCTGTTGTCGAGGTGAAGGGTGATGAAGGTGTGGGCGAGGGTGGACCTAAACGGGGAGTAGGGGGCGGGGATGTTGATTGACGTGGTGGAGGAGATTTCATCGAGGATTTTTTTAGCGTCGATGGCGGTGTTCATGATCCAGAGTCCGCAAGCGCCGGCAAGGGCGACGAGAGAGCCCACGGACAGGTCGATTCCACCGGAGATGATGACGAGGGTCATCCCCAGGGCGATGATGCCGACGAAGGACCATTCCTGGAGGATGTTGCGGAAGTTTTCGAGGGAGAGGAAGGAGACGGAGCCGGCGGTGAGTTTCTGGGTGACGGCGGTGGCGGCGATCAGGACGAGGAGCGTGATGGGGGGGAGGAATCTTTCGAAAGACGTGGAGGAGGAGCGGCGGGCCTCGCTCATTTTTCGCTCTTGTTAAAATAAGCCTGGAGAGGTTTGACGCCCCAGCCGCCGGACTGGAGGGCCTTGATGGCAAGCGCCGCGGCGCTGCCGGCGGTGATGGTGGTGAGGATGGGAATCCGGCTGGCGACGGCCATGGCGCGGATTTTTCCTTCATCCGTCGTGGGGCCTTTTTTGGTGGGGGTGTTGATGATGAGTTGGACCTGGCCGTTCTTGATAAAGTCGTTGATGTTGGGGCGGCCTTCGGCGAGTTTGCTGATGCGGGTCGCGGGGATGTTGTTCTTTCGAGAGGACATCAAAGGTGCCGGCCGTTGCGAGGATTTTGAAGCCCATTTCGGCGAAGGCTTTGGCGATGGGGACTGCCGATTTTTTGTCTTCGTTGCGGACGGAGATATAGACGTTGCCGGTGGTGGGAAGGATGGTGCCGGCGGCGATCTGGCTTTTGGCGAAGGCGAGGGGGAAATCGGCGTCGATGCCCATGACTTCGCCGGTGGAGCGCATCTCGGGGCCGAGGATGATGTCGACGCCGGGGAATTTGCTGAAGGGGAAGACGACTTCTTTGACGCTGACGTGCTTTGGCGGAGTCGGCTCGGTGATTCCGAGTTCCGCCAGGGATTTTCCGGCCATGACCTTGGCGGCGATCTTTGCGAAGGGTTGGCCTTGGGCTTTGGAGACGAAGGGGACGGTTCGGCTGGCGCGGGGGTTGACCTCGATGATATAGATTTCGCCGTCCTTGATGGCGTATTGGACGTTCATCAGGCCGCGGACGCGCAGGGCTTTGGCGAGGGCTCGGGTTTGGCGCTTCAGTTGCTTCGATGATTTCTTTGGGAGCGAATAGGGCGGCAGGGAGCAGGCGCTGTCGCCGCTGTGGATGCCGGCTTCTTCGATGTGCTCCATGACGCCGATGATGATGGCCTGGCCGGATTCCGATTTTCCTGATGGGATCGAAATCGGCGATGCAGTCGACGTCGCACTCGGTGGCGGCGTCGAGGAATTTGTCGATGAGGATCGGGGCGTTGACGATGGTGGACGCGTCGACGGCGTTGGCCATGTAGTAGTTGAGCTGCTGTTCATCGGAGACGATTTCCATGGCTCGGCCGCCGAGGACGAAGCTGGGGCGGACGAGGACGGGGTAGCCGATTCGTTGGGCGATTTCGCGGGCTTCGGCGAGGGAGCGGGCGATGCCGTTTTCGGGTTGGCTGAGGTTTAGTTTTTGGACGAGGGCGCGGAATTGTTCGCGGTCGCCGGCGGCGTCGAGGGAATCGACGGTGGTGCCGAGGATGGGGACGCCGGCTTCTTTTAGGCCGCGGGCGAGGTTCAAGGGGGTTTGGCCGCCGAATTGGACGATGACGCCTTGGACGAAGCTTGCGAGTTGCGAGTTGCGAGTTGCGAGCATTAAACGGCCCACCGTTGAGGCGTTCGCAGATGTTTAGGATGTCTTCGTGGGTGAGGGGTTCGAAGAAGAGGAGGTCGCTGGTGTCGTAGTCGGTGCTGACGGTTTCGGGGTTGGAGTTGATCATCACCGATTCGAGGCCGAGTTCTTTCATGGCGAAGGCGGCCTGGACGCAGCAGTAGTCGAATTCGATTCCCTGGCCGATGCGGTTGGGGCCGCCGCCGATGATGATGACTTTGGGTTTGTCGGTGAGGCGGATTTCGTCTTCGCCCGACCATTTCATTTGGTGTTCGGCATCGATTTTCCCGACTTTAAGTCGAGAGAATAATACAGGGTTTCGTAGGTCGAGTAGTAATAAGGAGTGGAAGCTTCGAATTCGGCGGCACAGGTGTCGACGAGTTTGTAAACCGGTTGCACCATTGCTTGAGTGCGAAGCAGACGAATCTTTGCCGGGGTTGTGTTCCAGATGTGAGCCAACTGGATATCGCTGTAGCCCCACTGTTTCGCCCGTCGAATGATGTCGTCAATGATGCCGTTTGTGCCCTTTATCCAATATAAATCGAAGTATTCTTTTCCTCGTGTTTGCAATTCGTCTTCAAAATCGACCAGCTGTTTCATCTGCGCCAAAAACCATTTATCGATTTTCGTGAGTTCGTGAATCCGGTCGATGCTCCATCCCATCTTCATCGCATAGCGGATGTAGTAGAGCCGGCCCTGGCTGGGGACGGCGAGTTTTCGGCGGAGCTTTTCCTCCGGCACCGGCCATTCGGCGGGTTTGCCACGCTGGGCGTTGAGCCAGTTGTCGTTGGCATCGAGGCCGAAGCCAAAGCGTTTGACCTCCATGCTGCGGATGCCTTTTTGGAGGGCTTCCTTGAAGGTGCGGCCGATGGCCATGGCTTCGCCGACGCTTTTCATTTGCGTGGTGAGGGTTTCATCGGCATCGGGGAATTTTTCGAAGGTCCAGCGGGGAATTTTTATTACGCAGTAGTCGATCGTGGGCTCGAAACAGGCACTGGTGTAATAGTCCCACTTGCCGTCTTTGTTTTTCTTGCTGGTGATGTAGTTCGGAAGTTCGTCCAGTGTGTAGCCGACGGCCAGTTTCGCGGCGAGTTTGGCGATGGGGTAGCCGGTGGCTTTGGAGGCCAGGGCCGAGGAGCGGCGAGACGCGGGGGTTCATCTCGACGACGATCATGTCGCCGTCGTCGGGGTTGATGGCGAACTGGATGTTGCTGCCGCCGGTTTCGACGCCGACCGCGCGGATGACCGCGATGCTGGCGTCGCGCATGCGCTGGTATTCTTTATCGGTCAGGGTTTGGATGGGGGCGACGGTGATGCTGTCGCCGGTATGGACGCCCATGGGGTCGACGTTTTCGATGGAGCAGATGATGACGGCGTTGTCGTTTTTGTCGCGCATCACCTCCATCTCGAATTCTTTCCAGCCGATGACGGATTGCTCGATGAGGACTTCGGTGACGGGGCTGGCGTCGATGCCGCGCTGGACGATCTTATCGAATTCCTCGATGTTGTAGGCGATTCCGCCGCCGGTGCCGCCGAGCGTGAAGGCGGGGCGGATGATGAGGGGAAGTCCGATGTCGGCGAGGACTTTTTTGCCTTCGTCAAGCGTGTGGACGACGCCGCTGCGGGGGACTTTCAGGCCGATCTGGATCATCAGGTCTTTGAAGACCTGGCGGTCTTCGCCGCGGAAGATGGCCTGGCGGTTGGCGCCGATCATTTCCACGCCGTATTTGGTGAAGATGCCCTTGTCGTAGCAGGCCATGGCGGTGTTGAGGCCGGTCTGTCCGCCGAGGGTGGGGAGCACGGCGTCAACCGGCGTGGGGCCTTTGGATTCGAGCTCGAGGATTTTTTCGACGGCTTCGGGGGTGATGGGCTCGATGTAGGTGGCATCCGCGAACTGCGGGTCGGTCATGATCGTGGCGGGGTTGCTGTTGATCAGGACGATTCGGTAGCCCTCTTCCTTGAGGGCGCGGCAGGCCTGCACGCCGGAATAGTCGAATTCGCAGCCCTGGCCGATGACAATGGGGCCGGAGCCGATGATGAGGATGCAGCGGATGTCGGTGCGTTTGGGCATCGGGAAAGCGGGGGGATTTTAGGGGTGGGTGGGGGGGATGGCAACCGCAGCCGGAGGCGAGGAGCGGTATTCCGCATGTCTTAGGCCGGAGGCGGCGTCTTATTGCCGATTGCCGATTTCCAATTGCCGAATTGAAAAGAGACACAATGTATTTCAATCGGCAATTGGAAATCGGCAATCGGCAATCGCCCCGCGCTCCCCTGTGGATCGCGGCTGAACTATACTTTCCCTCATGCTTCACTTCGCCATCGTGGGCTGCGGGAAAATGGGGCACCTGCATGCACAGGAACTTGAACGCACTCCCGGCGTCCAAGTGGTGGCGCTGGTCGATCCGGTGACGAGCCGGACGGCGGAATTTCGGGAGAAATATTTTCCCAAGGCGAAGGAGTTTGCCGGCATCGAGGCGATGCTGGCCGATCGGGGCGTGAAGGTGGATGCGGTTTGCCTGGTGACGCCGCATTCTTTGCATTACCCGCACGCGAAGATGGCGCTGGAGCATGGGGTGCACGTGCTGGTGGAAAAGCCGATGGTGACCAATTCCAACGCGGCTTACGATCTTTGGAGGACGGTGAAATCCACGGGGAAGCTGCTGGCGATTGCGTATCAGTCGCCCTATACGGATGAATTCGCATATCTGGCGGAGATGCGCGAGCGCGGCGAATGGGGCAAGGTGCAGACGATCAGCGGGTGGCTGAGCCAGAACTGGAGGAAGGGAACATCCGGGACCTGGCGGCAAGACCCGGAAATTTCCGGGGGCGGGCAGATGTATGACAGCGGGGCCCACCTCTTTAACGCGGTGATGTGGCTGATGAACGATCCGGTCGTGGAAGCGGGATGTTTTTACGATCGGTGCGGGACGCCGGTGGATATCAATGGGGTGGCCATCGCCAAGTTCAGTAATGGGGCGCTGGGGAGTTTTTGCGTCGGGGGGAATTGTCCGCCGTTCCGGACGGATATTCAGATCCAGACCGATCGGATGATGATATGTGTGGATCAGTATGGAAAGAAGCTGGAGATAAATGGGGCGGATGGGAAGCCGGTGGAGACGCATTTGAAAAGTCAAAGTGGGGGGACAGGGACGCCGCATTCGAATCTGGTGAATGCGATATTGGGCAAGGAGAAATTGCGGGCAGGAGTGCGGTTTGGGGTTTTGCTAAGCGCGTTGATGGATGCAATGTATCAATCGGCGGATGCGCGGCAGATGGTTCGTGTGGAGCCGGTGCCGGGGGAGATTTAAGGGGTACAATGCCGGCGGGAGATGCGATGGGACTGAGCCGGATTGTAATCGTGGTTTTGTTGCGCGCTTGCCGGCGCCGCCTGGGCCGATTCGGCGGCGACGCAACCAGCTACGCCCGAAGTTGTGGCGCTGGTGAAGGATTTGACCAGCGATCAGTTTTCCGTGCGGGAATCGGCCCAGAAGGAGTTGGAGGGGATGGGGGATGCGGTGGTACCGCAGCTTCAGGGGCTGGTGGGGGGAGATCTCACGGGGGAGGCGCGGGCGCGGATTGGGGTGATCATTGGCAAGATTCACGAACAGCGGGAATTCGGGGGATCGATTATTACGATTCATTGTCATGATGCGCCGCTGGAAAACGTGCTGCGCGATTTTGCGCAACAGGCGGGCGGGGCCGACCTGGGGCTCGATCGGCCCCAGATTCAGGATTATCTGAAATCGCATAAAATTTCGCTCGATCTGGATCACGTCGATTTCTGGACGGCGCTTCAGGCGATCGAGGATGGAAGCGGACTACACATCCGGCAGGACACGAATGGGCAGATGATCCTCGACAACATCGGGTTCTGGTTTGGGCAGATGGGGGATCGGGCGCACTCGTGTCTCGCGGGGCCGTGCATGGTTAGCTGGCAATCGAGTGACTGGCATATGCAAGCTTCGCCCAAGGGGGTGACCAGTTTTTTGAACGTGCAACTCATGGCGATGGTGGAGCCGAAAATTCGGTTGAGTGGAGGTCAGCAGGGGGAGTGGATCAAGCAGTGCGTGGACGAGAATGGGCATTCGCTGGTGGCCGAGGGAGTTTCGGGTTTTATGGGGGGGAGGCAGTGGTGGGTGCCGCTCTCGGTGAATCTGCGGGTTTTTCCTGGGATGGGAACGAAGATCGCCCGGATGACGGGAGAACTATCGTTCAATGTTCAGGTGAAATCGGAGAGGATCGAGGTGGACAATCTGCTGGCGGCCCACAATGAGACCAGGGCCGTGGCCGGGGGGACGCTGATCGTGGAAGATTGCAAGAACACGAATGGCCAATATCAGTTGAGATTGCAGGTGATGGGTCCGCCGAATTCATCGTTTGCGGCAATGGCGCAGAACTTCATGGCGACTTCGATGCAGGTGCAGGACGTGCTCGGGCAGCCGCTTCAGCCGATGAGCGCGGGGAGGCAGAACGACTTGAACGGGATGTGGTCGGTGTATTATGGATATGCGGCCAACCCCCCGGCGCGCCGCCGCAGCGGCTGGTGTGGGATGTTACCACGGAGAGCAAACGGATTACCGTGCCGTTTGAGCTGAAGGACCTGAACCTGCTGCCAACGGAAGTGATTAACGGGCAGGGACTCAAATCGAAATAGACGGGGTTATGAAAACCTTTCTCGCGGGCATCCTCGCAGTGTCGCTTTTCGCGGGTGTCTGCGCGGCGCAGGATGCTTCGACGCAGCCGGATGAGGATTCGATTTCGAAATTGATTTCGCAGTTAAGCGATCCGGCGTTTGCCGTGCGGGAAGAGGCGGAGAAGGCGCTGACGGCCATGGGCCCGCCGATCGAGGGGCAGTTGAGGGATGCGGAGCGGCTGAATCTGCCGGATGAGACGCGGGCGAGGCTGGAGAAAATCATCGGGCGATTCGAGGAGGCGACTTCGCTGCACGCGACGATCACACTGCATTATAAGAATGCGCCCGTGTCGCAGGTGGTGGAAGATTTTGCAAATCAGGCGGGGTCGCGGATGGGGATCGATGATCCAATGGTCGTGAAATTCATGAGTAAAGGGACAACCAGTATCGACATTGATAATGCGGATTTCTGGAAGGCGCTGAGGCAGGTTTGCAGGATGACGCACCTGGGGGCCGCGGTGGGGGCGAGCGGGGTTGAGCTGACGGCGTTTGGGCGGGGTGGGATGCAAATTAATATTTTTAACCGCCACACGGTGGATACGGGAGGGCTGTTGATCGTGCCGGAGGGGGTGCAGGAGGTGAGGCGGATCGATTACACGTCGGACAAATCGTTCAGGATGATGACGCTTGCGATGATGGTTTTTGCCGAGCCGAAGATGCATGTGATCGGGACGGTCGACCAGAACTGGATGAAGGAGTGCGTGGACGACAAGGGGAACTCGCTGATGACGACGGAGGCGCAGCGGCGATTTTTCCTGGGTTCATGATGCAAAGGGGATTTCAGCAGTGGGGGTGGAATTTGGTGGGGACGCTGAACATGACGGCGGACATGGGCAGCGAGCTCGCGCGGCTGCGGGGGGAGCTGAGGTTTTCGGCGCAGACGAAGGGAGCGACGCTGGAGATCGACGACATCCTGAGCCAGCAGCCGGCGTCGACACGCGACGGGACGGGATTGATCACGGTTTTGAACTGCACGAAGATTGGGATCAATTACCGGCTGACACTGCGGTTTGAGGGGGTCACGATGAACTCGCCGGAATTTGTGGATTTCGCGAACTCGGCGAAGTTGGTCGACGATGGGGGTGGTACGCGCGATGCGGCAGAACTATCTGCCGCCGCGGCCGATTCCGCATGGATTTGACGTGGACATTGTGTTTCAGCCGACGGATATCACGCCGACGAAATTGAAGTGGGAGAGAGTTTTGGAGCAGCAGAAGTTTGTGGTTCCGTTTGAGATGGATAAGTTGCCGTTGCCGGGATGATGAATGCCCCACGGCGGCGCGGCTCGACTGAGCTCGCCGAAGTCCGTGGGCGTTCAGGGAGCGGGGGGAGCTGGCGCAGGGCGGTGGCGACGGCGTCGATGACGGGGGGCCAGTCGGAGAGGATGGTTTGGCGGAAGAGGCGCATGGTCGGGTACCAGGGGGAATCGGAACGATCCAGAAGCCAGCGCCAGTCGGGGACGTGTGGGAGCAGAAGCCAGGTGGGTTTGCCGAGCGCGCCGGCGAGGTGGGCGATGGAAGTGTCGACGGCGATTACCAGGTCGAGATTTTGGATGAGGGCGGCGGTTTCGTCGAAATGCATTAATTGCGCGGTGTGGTCGATGAGATTGAGATTGCTGGGCGGCTGGGTGGCGCGGTTTTTCTGGAGGGAGTAGAAATCGACGCAGGGGATTTGGGAGAGGGGGGCAAGTAAGGCGGGGTCGAGTGAGCGGAGGCGGTCGTTGGGGTGATTGGGATTGCCGGCCCAGGTGAGGGCGACGTGCAGCCGGTTGGTGCGCGGGCCGAGGATGTGTGCCCATTTTTCCACGAGGGTTGGGTCGGGGGTCAGGTAGGGGATGCTGGCGGGAATTGTTTTTAGGTCGGTGCGGAAGAGCAAGGGGAGATCGAGGAGTGAGCAGTTGCTGTTGAAGGGTGGGTTGGGGCTGCCGACGGTGGCGACGGTGGTTTGGGGGAACGATCGCTGAAAGAGGCGGGCGAGTTCGGGGGCGCTGCCGAGGATGATTCCCGCGGCGCGAGGGGCGAGATGCGGGACGTAACGGACGAACTGAATGGCGTCGCCCATGCCTTGCTCGGGATACAAGAGAATGGTTTTGTCGCGCGGGTCGTCGCCGGTCCAGGGGGACTGGGGGATGACGGGGAGGGGGGGATTGAGGACGCGTTTTTTTCGCCAGAGGTATTCGCGCATGCCGCGGGGAAAATCGCCGCGGGTGAGCAGGACCAGCGAGAGGTTCCAGTGGGCGTCGATGAAATCGGGTTTGAGCTGGATGGCTTTTTCGAAACATTTCTCGGCGGCGTCGAGCTGGAGGAGCTCTTTGTAGGAGATGCCGAGGTTGTTGTGGGCATCGGGAATGTTGGGATTCAGTTGGATGGCGCGCTGGAAGTGGGGGATGGATTCGTTGGGGTTCGCGCCGCTGAGGCGGAGCGCGAAGCCGAGGTTGTGGTGGATCTGGGCGGAATTGGGTTGAAGCTGAAGCGCCTGCCGAAGGGCTGTGACGGATTCGCTGGTTTTGCCGAGGCGGCCGAGGACGATGCCGAGGAGATGGAGGGCGTCGGGGTGGTTCGGGTTTTGGGAGAGAATCTGGCGGCAGAGGGATTCGGCTTCGGGGAATTTTCCGGATTGAGCGAGGGCGGAGGCGGATTGGAGGAGAGGTTGGGGATTGGAGTGGGGAGGCATTTTCAGTGCTTTGATGTAAAGTTCTTTGGCGATCTTCACCGTCACCCTAATCCTCTCCGAGAGTCAGAGCAATTGCTTTAACGGTCAAAGACGGGAAAGGCCAGGACAATCGCATGTGGCCGCAAAATACTAAGAACCCTCACCCCAACCCTCTCCCTGAGTACAGGGCGAGGGGGTAAGAGTGGGTAAGAGTGGTATGCGTCCCACCCCAGCCTTCTGCCGGGCTGCTGCAAAGAATATTGCTGAGGGGGTGTCCGAAAATGCCCGAAAAGTCCCGGGATTTGCGCGCGGTTATTTTTCTTCCCGCGTTGGGTTTGATCGGTTGGGTGAGATCGCCAGCGAATATGGATCGAAGATAAGGTGCATCTATATATAGGTCCAAAAGGTGTACGTTTTGTACCTATTTTTGGAAAATCGGCGGATTTTTCTGAAAAAAATTTGAGGGTAGAGATATAAAGGCGATTGCCCTGATCATAAGACTTGTACGCGTTTGCCTGTTTGGGAGGATTCGATGGCGGCGAAAACCATGGCCAGGCTTTTGATGTTGTCGTGGCATTCGCCCTGGGGCGTGGCGCCGGTGCGCAGGGCGTGGAGGAATTCTCTCAGGGAGCCGGCGATTCCTTGAGGGATTGAGTTGTCGGCGGGGAGGGTGAATTGTTCGGTGGGGTGGATGAAGCCTTCGTTTTTTGCGACGCGCTGGGCAATGGGGTCGTGGTCGCCGTCCCAGGTGGCGGCGCCGTGGGGGCCGAAGGCGCGCCAGTGGGAGTTCCAACTGGTGTTCAGGCCCTGCGCGCACCAGCTTCCCGTGTAGGTGTATTGAAGGTTGCCGGTCATCTCGAAAACGGCCGTGGCGCTGGCGGCGCCGGTATACCAGCTCCAGGCTGGGTTGAATTCGTGGCAGTAGACGGAGATGGGGTCCTGGCCGGAGATCTGGCGGGCGTTGTCGAAGGTGTGGATGGCCATATCGAGGATAAGCGGGCTGGGCATTTGTTCGCGGAATCCGCCGAAATGGGGGGCGAGGAAAAAATCGCTGGTGAGGATTCCGACATCGCCCGCGTATTTTTGGATCCCCGCGCGGAAGGCGAGGACGCGCGGGTCGTAGCGGCGGGATTGGCTGACCATAAAGAGCTTGGCGGATTTTTCGCTACGCGCCGACCATTTCGCGGGCGTCGGACATGGAGACGGACATCGGTTTCTCGCCCAGGACGGGAACGCCCGCGGCGAGGGATTGAAGGGTCACCTCGCGATGGGCCTGGGGGATGGTGACATCGACGAGGAAATCGGGGCGGGATTCCTGCGAGCGCTTTTCCGAGGTCGTCGTAGGGTTTAACGGAGGCGAGTTGAAGACTTTCGATCGCTTCGGCGGCGGCGGTCGGCCGGATGTCCATCCAGGCGGATAGCTCGACATCGGGGCAATCGCGGAGATTCTTCGCCCAGGCTTTGCCCATTCCGCCCGCGCCGACGAGTAAAGCTTTGAACGTCGGCATGGTCAGGGCCTCGTCGCCGGGACGCTTACCGGCTGGGTGGCGAGGGCGCGAATGGCTTGCTCGGAAGGACGCGTGGTGGAGCGGAGGGAATCGTAGGTTAGTTCACCGGCGGTTCTGAGGAGATTGAAGTAGGCCGTCTTCTGCGTGAATTGCTCGCTGGTGAGGGCGAAGCTGCGCGGAAAGGAGGGTCGCCTGGGCCTGGAGAACATTGAGATAAGTTCCGTTGCCGTTTTTGTAGAGTCATCTGGGCGAAATAAAACTCGCTGCGGGCCGCGACAACCTGGGTTTCCAGTTCATCGAGCTCGGCGTGGGCGAGGCCGAGGTTGATATACGCGGTTTGCACGTTCTGGTCGATCTGGCGCTTGAGCTGGGATTCGGTGAGGCAGGCGGAGCGATATTGCGACCAGGCGGTGCGGACTTTGGCGTTGATCAGGCCGCCGGTGTAGATCGGCACGTTCAGATCCAGCAGCGTGCTCCACATGGTGAAGGGCTGGAAGGGGGTTTGGTAAAGGGACCAGCCGGTGTTCAGGCCGAAGGTGGGATAGTATTGGCCGAAGGCGACTTCGACGTTATATCGAGCCGCGCGGACGGCGGCGTGGGCGGCCTGGAGGTCCTGGCGAGTGGCCTCGGCCTGCTCGACCCAATACCCTTCGTACGTGACGGATTGCGGGGCCTGGAAATCATCGCGCAGCGGATTTTCGCGGATGGGGGCATCGACCAGAAAGGCCAGCATCGCCCGGCCGGTTTGGACATCCGCCTGCGATTGCAATAGCGAAACGCGCGTCTGCGACGCCTGCGATACCGCCTGATCGACGTCCAGCTTGGCGGCCGAGCCGACCTTGAACTGCTCCTCCAGGGTCTGGACGTTTTCTATCCTGCGCCGTGCAACGAATTCGACAGAACCTCGACCGATTGCTCGCTGGTCAGGATGGCGTAGTATGTTTGGACGACGTCGAGCAGAACCGTTTGCTCGAGGTCGAAGATAAGCTGCTTTTGCTGCTCGATGGTCTGGTCGGCGGATTTGACGGAATAGTAATCGCGAAATCCGTTGAAGAGGTTCCACTGCGCCCGGCACGCTGGCGGTGAAGGACTGATCGAATGCGCGGGGAGGACGCCGCCGTTGCTGGTGTAGTTCCAGCCGGCGGAGAGGGAGACGATTGGGCAGGAAATTGGCGAAGGCTTTGTCCTTGGCGATGAGAGCCTGGAGATAGTTTTCGCCCTGAAGGGAAAGCTGCTCTTCGTTCTGCACGGCAAGCTTGAGGGCATCGGTGAGGGTGATGACTTTATCGGGGTCGATGCGGACGCCGGCGGGCTGGTTGTTGTCGATGACGAGAGCGGTAGGTGGCGATTTCCTTCTTCTGGTCGGTTGCGACCATTGCAGCGAGAAGCGAGGAGCAGGACCAGTGCCGCGAAGCGCGCAATGTTTATTCATAGCGAAGCGCCTCGATCGGGTCGAGCTTGGAGGCCCTGATAGCGGGATAAAAGCCGAAGAAAACTCCGACGACTGCCGGAGAAGACGAGCGCCAGGACGATGCTGAATAGATCCGCACCATGGTCGCGAAGGGGGTGTAGTCGCCGACGAGTTTTGCGACGCCGACGCCCAGTCCCATGCCCGTGATACCGCCGACGCCGCTCATGAGCATGGCTTCGATAAGGAACTGGCTGAGGATGTCGAACTCGCGGGCGCCGATGGCTTTTCGAATGCCGATTTCGCGGGTGCGCTCGGTGACGGTGACCAGCATGATGTTCATGATCCCGATTCCGCCCACCAGCAGCGAGATTCCCCCGACCGTGCCGAGCAGGAATGGTGAACATGGTGGCGGTGTCGGCTGAAAGCCTCGACGAACTGCGGCCTGGTTCTGAATCAGGACATCATCGGGGGCGTCGGGCTGGATTTTGTGCCGCTGCCGCATGACGCGAATAGATGTCGCTCCTGAACGGCGTCCAGATCGGAGTCGGGCTCGGCATTGGACGTCGATCTCGCGGAGATAGTCGACGCCCATCAGAACGTGCATGTCGACGGTGTAGGGGACGATCACCTGGTCGTCGGGATTGAACCAGCCCTGATCGCCCTTGCTCTTGAGGACGCCGATGACGGGGAAATTGATGCCGTTGATCTTGATGGTCTGGCCGAGCGGATCGGAGAAGCCGAAGAGGTTGGTGGCGGTGACAGGCCCGAGAACGGCGACGCGGTTCCAGTGGTCGACGTCAAAATCGGTGAACATTCTTCCCGTGTCGATCTCGAAATCGCGGATGGGGAGATAGGTGGCGGTGATCGCCCAGTGACCTGCGTGAGGGTATTCTGGTTCAGGTATTTACCTGGAACTTCCGGCCGACGACGGGGGCGATGGCCTTGATGTTGTCGACTTTCTGCAAGGATCGCCTTGGCGTCGTCATCGGTGAGATTCAGCTGCGTCCCGGACATCACGCCGGCGGTGCCTCTGCGGCGAGGGGCGGATGATCAGCAGATTGGTCCCCATGGCGCTGATGCGATCGAGGACCTGCTGCTTCGCCCCGGTTCCGATGGCCAGCATGGCGATCACCGCGCCGACGCCGATGATGATCCCCAGCATCGCCAGGATCGAGCGCAGCTTGTTGGCCATGAGGCTCTTGAAGGCGACTTTGACGATCATCCAGAACAGCATGGGTTAATTTAGTTCGAGTTGCGAGTTGCGAGTTGCCCGTGAAAGCAATCGTCTTTCTCGCAACTCGCAACTCGCAACTCGCAACTTGGCCCTTACAACGCACCCGCCAATTCATCGCGGTTTTGCGAGGGATCATCCCTCGGCGGCTCAGCAATTTTCCCGTCGTGGATGTAAATTTCCCGCTGGCAGTGCCGGCGACGTGGGCGTCGTGGGTCACCACCAGATATCGTCCGGCCCTGGGCGTTCAGCTCTTTGAAGAGCGCCAGAATTTCTTCGCCGGTCTGCTGTCGAGGGCGCCGGTCGGTTCGTCGGCCAGAAGAATCGCGGGGTTGGTCACCAGCGCCCGGGCGATCGCGACGCGTTGCCGCTGGCCGCCGGAAAGCTGGTTCGGCTCGTGGTGCGAACGGTCGGAAAGACCCACGATCGCCAGGGCTTCCCTTGCCGCTTGCACGGCGTCGTGCCGGCCGGCGTAATGCAGCGGAAGCTCCACGTTTTCCAGCGCCGACATGCGCGGCAAAAGATTGAAGTTCTGAAAGATGAAACCCGATCCGCCGGTTGCGGATTTCCGCCAGGGCGTTTTTCGCCAGGTTCGAGACATCCTCGCCGGCCAGAAAATAGTGGCCGGAATCGGGGCGGTCCAGGCAGCCCATGATGTTCATCAGCGTCGATTTCCCGCTGCCGGATGGGCCGCGAATGGCGACCATTTCCCCTTCATTGATGGTCAGGCTCACATCGTCCAGCGCATGGACCTCCTGTCCGCCGAGGACGTAGGTTTTGAAAGGTTCTCGGCGCGGATCATCAGTCGTCCTCCCCGGCATTCCAGCGCCGGGGATTCGCTTGGCGATGTGCCGCGGCCGACCAGACGCTGTTGGAGTCGCTCTTGTGAACCAGGACCTGCTCTCCGCTCGGAAAGCCCGGAAAGGATTTCTTGGTTGTCGCCGTCGTTGATGCCGAGCGTCACTTCGCGCTCCTCGGTCGAGCCGTCGGGCTTAACGACCGTCACATAACGTCTTCTGCTGCTTGCGCACGATGGCCAGCATCGGAACCGTGAGCACGTCTTTGCTGCTGGCCTCGATGATCTCGCACGTTGGCCGTCATCTGCGGCTTGAGCAAGCTGCTTGTTGGCGCTGGTCACTTCGATCTTCACTTCAAAGGTCACGACGTTGCTCGTGTTCACGCCCGTGCGTGGCGATGCGGACGACCTTCCTGCGAAATGTTTGCCGGGAAACGCGTCGGCGGTGATGTCCACGTCCTGGCCCTTGTTGACGCCGCCGATGTCGCTTTCATCCACGCTGGCCAGGACGAAGATGTGGGACATGATCCGAAACCGTCATGACGCTCGTTCCGCCGCCGACGTCGCTGATGGCGGATGAGATGATCGTTCCCATCTGAATCTGCCAGGTCGGAGATCGACGCCATCCATCGGGCGAGGTGACGGTCGTAGTAATCCATCTGCTGCTGGGCGTTCTCCAAGGGCGATGGTATCCAGCTGCACCTGCTCCTTGGCCAGCTCCACATCCTCTTTCTTCACTTCCAGGGCGACTTCCTGGCTCTTAAGCTCTTCCTTGGCGATCTTGGCGTTCTGCAGATCGGTCCTCCGCCTGGGCGGCATCGGTTTCGGCCGTTTCGAATTCTTCGTCGGACGCCAGCGTCTGGGTCAGCAGTTGCTTCTGCCGGTCGGCTTTTTTCTCGAAGGTTGGTCGCCTTGATGCTGGCGGAGACGATATTGGCATCCGCCTGCTCGGTGGCGGTCCGCAGGTCCTGCTCGGCGATGCGCTCGTTTTCCTCCGCTTCCTTCAGCTTCGAATTGGATTGCTGCGAGGGTCACCTTGGCCTGGTCGAGGATGACCTCTTCATCCTTGGTGTCAAGTTGGACCAGCAGATCCCCCTTTTTTACGGTGTCGCTGATGTCGAAGGGGAGCTGTGATGACTTCGCCATAGGCGCGGCATTTGATCTGACGTCGAGGTTGGAGGCGACCGGACCCGTGGCCGAGACGATCTGGGAAAGGTCTTTGCGGATGGAGGGGGTGATGAAGGTGTCGTCGGGGAGGGTGGTGGCGGCGGCCTTGGCGGCGCGGCCATGCAGAAACAGCCCAACCCCCGTCGCGGAGGCGACAACCGCAACGGATAGGACTAAAACGACAGCCCGTTTCATACCGAATGGATCTTACTTGCTAACCTACCGCCTTACAGATTCACTACTCTACTGACTTAGCGGGCGGTCACGCCGTGCAGCAGAAAATTTGCTATGTGGTCGATCAATTCACCGCGGTCTTCGACCTTGGGCCCGTAGAGCATAATAGCCCGCATCATGGCCATCAGATAAATTCCCACCCGATCGGGACGGGCGTCGCGGAATTCACCGGCGCTGATCCCGTCGCGGACCACCTGCTCGATCAGGGCCGCACACTCGCGCCGCTTGGCGTCCCAGTTGCTGTCTGGGTCGGGAATGGCGACCGTTCGGAGCACGTCAAAAAACTGCGGATGCTCGACCGCATGGTTCACCATGCAAGTCACCACCAATCGCAGTTTAGTCGCGTGGTTCGGCGCCGGGGTGTTGACCTCCGCCTGAACCTTCTCGACCAGCTCGATGAACCCGTCGAAGACCAGGCTGTAGTACAGCTCTTCCTTATTTTTGAAATAGATGTATACGGTTCCTTTCCCGACTCCAGCCGCGTCTGCAACATCATCCAGCCGCACTTTGTGAAAAGGTTGCTCGGAGAAGAGCCGCGCGGCAGTCTGAACAATCAGCCTTCGCTTGTTTTCGTCTCGTAGTCTCATAGATTCCCGGATAGAAAGTTGCGAGGGTCAGCCAAATTGACCCGTAGTCAGCTAATATTAGAGAATTCTTAGGGGAGTGCAAACACAATCAAAACGGTGCGGCCCAGAATTTCTTAGCAAATCACGGCGGACTAAAGTTAAAAAGATTGCCGCTTTGAAGGAATATTGCTTGTAAATTATTGTTGGCAATGGGTTTGCCGCTGGGGTCGGCGAAGTTGCAGAAGCCACCGTTCGGCCGGTCGGGACCATCCGGGCCGGCGGAGACAAGAATGTACGGACCGGCATATTTCAGCGTTTTCGAAGCGGGGATGGCATTTTGAAATTGTCCACCAGAGCCGGCATCGCCAAGCATCCACTGCATTGCAAGCTCGGGGTGAAACGTAGTTGCCGACGTGGTTGGGTCCGGCCAGGGCTGGGCGTAATCGGTTGCGTTGGTGATTGGGTTGGGTTCGTTCCATCCGGCATCTGATGCGCTGGTGCTGAAGAAGACCGCGCCGTCGCGCCAATCGAAAAAACAATTCTGACCGGATTCACTATCGACGGATTTAGGTTGGCAATATCCGAACAAGGGACCGGCGGCGATCGGTTGCGACTGCGAGAATTGCCCGGCAAGCGTCGAGTCCGGCAAGCGGTTGCTGGTCGGTCCGTAGCGCGGGAAATACTGAATCACCTGCCCCCAGCGATCGAGGATCACCGGCCGCCCGGCGGCGGGGAGCTGCGCGCCGCCGCCACCGGCGGGGATCGCCGAGGAGATGAAGACGCATTTGAAATTTACAGGCGAGACGTAGGGCCCCCATACTTTTCCGCCCGGCGTGGTGCAGAAGCCGGGGCCGTCATGCCCGTCGCCAAACTGCTGAAAGTCGGCGTCGCCGCCGCGGGCGTTGGTCGTGGTCGCCGGGCCGGGGCCGATGAGTGCGGTGGCAAGGGATGGATAAAACGGCGCGGGCTGGACGCCGCCGTGGGTGTTCCAGGTCGTTAGCGCGGGGTTTCGCGGGTAGTCGCCGAAATCGGCTTTATAGGCTTCGAGTCCGGCGGCGATGGATTGGAAATCGGCGCGCTGCTCCTCGATCTGCGAGGCGCGGTGCGCGCAGCCGGTGAATACGATCGTGAGGAAGAGGCAGAGGAAAAAGATGGGCAGGGCGATGAGAAGGTCGGAGCGGGTGAAGGCGCGGCGGGGGGGTGAGGGCATTGCGCGGTCGGGATGGGAAGATCGTTTATGGGTGATCGAAGTTGTAGACGTTGTTGCAGTTGACGAAATTCTTCGACACCTGCGCTGAGGGAATAGGGTTGCCGCTTCCGTCGGCCAGATTGCAGAAGCCGCCGATGTTTGGGCCGCCGGAACTGTTTATACTCCCGTCGGGTCCGTTTGGACCGGCGGATATCAGGATATAGGGGCCATCGTAGTTGAGTTTTCCACCGTTAACGATGGCATTTTGAAATGCGCCCGAGGCATCGGAGTCACCGAGCATCCATTGGATGGCGTACTGGAGGGTATTTCCGGAAATAGTCGGATCCGGCCAGGTCTCAACTTGGAGTGATTTTTCGCCGGTTACGGGATTGGACCAAGTGACCCCGGTGTTGCCCGATCCGGCAAAGAAGGGTGCGCCGTCACGGAAGTCCCAGATGGCGTATTGCCCTTTGCTATTTGAGTCGACGGATTTTGGTTCTGAGTAGCCGAAGAGCGGGCCGGCGATCACTGACGGGTTAGGGTTAGGGGTGGCGAATGCGGAGGAGTCAGCGGTGCGATTGCTGACGAGCCCATAGCGCGGGAAATATTGGATCACCTGTCCCCAGTGATCAAGGATGACCGGTTCGCCGGCGGGGCCAAGAATGTTGGTGCCGGGGCCGGATCCTTCGATCGGTACAAAAGCGACTTTGAAATTGTCGGCGGAGAGGTAGTTCGGCGTGACTCTGGCGGTCGGGAGTTTGATTAGATAGCTGTCGGTTGTCTGATGCTGGGTGTTGCTTGTGAAGACGGGCTCGGCCTGGAGGAGCAACTGGTTTGGTGAGACTGTCGGATTCACGGTGAAGCCAATGGTTTCCTCGTAGGGCGTGCCGGCTGAAAGAGTGATAGAGCCCGATTGAGTTGAAGTCATGTTGTTAAGCTGCGGGGGAAAGCCGTTGAGAGTGATCGAATATGGAGCGCTCGTAAGTTGAAGTGCTGAAACGAAGTACTGCCCGCCGGGATGTACGCCGATATTCACAGATTGAGCGGCAAAGCCAAAACCGTCCGCGCCGTCGCCCAGCTCATAGACGCCGCTGCCGGTCGTCTGGGTTGACAAGGGGCCGGGTCCGATGAGGGCGGAGGCGAGGGTGAGGTAAACCGGGGCGGGAGTGTTTGTCGCGCCATTGGAGGTGGTCTGATAGAGATTCCAAGTCGGAAGAACGGTGTTTCTCGGATAATCCCCGAAGTCCGCTTTATATTGCTCCAACGCGGCCGAGATGGTCTGGAAATCGGCCTTCTGCCCGGTGATCTGGGCGGCGACCCGCATATGGTTGACCGCCGGAAGAAGAAGCCCCGCAAGGATCGCGATGATCCCGACAACCACGATCAGCTCGATCATGGTGAAGGCGGCGATTCGCGCAGTCGCAGCCCCATCGGAAACCGGCCCCCTCCCCAACCCTCCCCCGGAGGACTGCGTCCCGCGTACCGGGGGGCGGGGGAATTTAATGGAGGCGTAGGATCTAACTTTTACGCGCGTGCTATTTGGCATTCAGAAGTTCCGGTAGGCCCTCACCCTCCCCTGACACGGAGAGGCGGAAATCGAGGGAACTCACACTATAAAGATTCGCCTTGTCCGGGGGTTTCGTCAATGGATCATTCGATATTGCTCGACCGTCAGGTTTGCCGCGGCCGTGGCGGCGGTTTTGAACGGTTCGGGCTCATTCTCCAGGTTTTGCAGAAATCGGGGGGCGGCAAGCTGGTCGGCCCGGCGGGCGGCGTTGAAACGATATCGCCCCAGCTTCAAAATCGCCTCCACCCGCAACATCCGCTCCTGCGATTTGAGGGCAAACCGAAAGACGTCGCCGGCGTTGGTCGCGATCTTTTGCGGGTCGACGCTGGCCAGAACGTCGTAGATCGGCCGGACCGTGTTCTGATCGAAATTCGCCAGCGCCGTTTCCTGGTCCTGAAGCGTTTGCGACGCGGCCGCGTCTTTGGACTGTAGCTCAGCCAGCCCCGCCAGCGACCCGTCCATCAGCTTCAGCCCGGCGGAATATTCGTCGTAGTCCACCCGCTCGCCGAGCAGGTTCAGCCCCATCGCGTAAGCGGCCAGGAGAAATTGTTTGGCGTCGTCCGGTTTGCCGGCGCGGGCCAGGAGAATCGCGGCACCCTGCATCTGCTGGCCGACGAGCACGAGGGTGTCGAGGTCGGGATGATCGGACTCGTAGTCGATGATCTTGCCCGGCTCCCTGGCGAAGAGATTCATCTGCGAAAGATGGGCGGCGTCGAGAACAGCCTGCATGGGAGCCGGTGGCGGGCCCACGGGGTTGCGCGCGTAATCGTCGCAGGCGTCTGAGTCGTCCTCAAATCCGCTCAGGGCCCCGGCATATTTATCCCCGGCGTTGCCCGGCTGATCTTGCGCGACGATTGCCGGCGCGGGTGGGGAGAGCGGCGCGAGATTCTTTTCGTCGAGCGAAAGGGCCGTCGGGTCGGTGATCTGCATTTCGTTGTGCAACCCCACCGCGACCAGAACGGCGACGAGAAGCATGGCGATGGAAATTCGCAGACCCAGGGCGTTGCCGAACATGAGGATTAGTGTAGCAAATAAACAGCCGCGAGCTGCCAGCTTGAGGTCCGCCTCCCCTTTATCAATTACTTTGCATTCCCAACAATCGCACCCGAAAAATTCGGAGATTTTTCAAAAATAGGTACAAAACGTACACCTTTTGGACCTGTATATAGAGCTGTAATGTTTTCCCGACCACTACTCTCAACTTTCTACTCTCTATCCACTAACCCGGAGGGTTCCATGCTTCCCAATCTCAAATCTGAAATTTCAAATCTCAAATCCCCCCAAAGGAATCCACGCAATTAGACAAAATGTGACATTCTGGGATATCGACCACCCAACCCACCTCGCCAAAGTGAGAGTTATTGAGATATTCTGAGATAACAGGTCGAAACGCCATTTCACGACCCCCCCCGCCAAAGTGGGGAAATTTAGGGAAAACTGCGGAAATCCTCATCTTTACTTCGTCAATACCACAATATGCGCGTCGCCCGACCAGGCGGGTCGCGGTTGGGCGATGAGGGAATTTGCGGCAGCCGGATTCGGGGACGACGGCGTGAGCTCCTGAAGAACGTGCAGGGCGAGGGGATGACGCTGCCATTGGGGGACAGTGACCTCAAGCGGCGTGTTCGGCCCGTACTGGGCGATCTGGCGGACGGCTGTGAGTTGGTTAGAGAGCGTGAGGCCGTACTCGTCGCTCTGTGTTCCGCCGTTGCGGGCGATTGTGGCCGCGATAATGAACGTACAGATCACCAGAAGTGCCGCCTGAAAGCTGAATAAGGCGGTCGCGAATCTTCGCGAGAAAACCTGAAGGCGTTGGATCGCGATCCACGCAAAGAAAATATAGACGACCCAGGTGGCGTTGAAATAGTCCGGAGCGAAGGAGATGCGCGTGAAGCCGTCCAGGAGGGTCTGCGCGACAAAGACCGCCCGCCCGATGAGGCACAAATGGTCCACCGGATGGGCGGAATGGGAAGAAAGTGCCCGACGCGCGCGGCAACCCCAGGATCATGCCGATCCACACGGCCGGAAGGGCGATGAAGAGGGTGATAAACCGGGCGATGGTTATGAAAACAATGACCGGGGTGCGCAGGCCTCCTGCCACCCGTCGCCCGGCATGATCTTTCCCAGGCCCAGCGTGAGTTCCTGGCCGCCGTAGAGCGGATAGACCCAGCCGATCCACGCGGGGTTGGGCGAGACGTGGCCCAGATGGGTGTAATTCCAGAGGTAATACCAGTAGGGCCAGGAGATGATTGCAAGGAGGAGGGTGAGGATGATGATCGCGATCGCGGCAGCGTCTAATTTCTTGATGTGCCGTCGCCCAAAAATCAGCAGGTGTGCCGTCAGGGGAACAATCAGCGCCAGGCTCATGAAATGAATCAGCAGCATCATGAACCCGCAGAGAATCGCCAGCGCCATCGGCCAGGCCCGGCGCGTCAGCAGGAAATCAGCGTAGGCGGCCAGCGTCATCGCGCACAGCGGGACGCCCAGATCGTTGTCCCACAGTTGTCGCGCGTAGATCCAGAGCCAGGGCGAACACATGGTGAAAACGGCCAGCCACGGCGTAAAGCCGAGGCTCCGGCAGAGCCACAGCAGCGCAACAGCGCTCACCGCGGCGCACACAAATGCTCGGATGGCCAGCATTGTGATCGGATCGCGTGTGAAGAGGAGGAAGAGCTGGTCGGTCCACGCGGGCAGGGGCCCGTAGCGAGCGCCCACCGTGCCCACCAGGCCATAAGGGCACGGGGTGAACGGAAGATGGACGCCGTAGAGGTTGCTGGCCGTGTGGTTGTATCGGAGGGCATATTCCATGAGGATGGATTCGTCGTTGACGAACGGCCCGTCGCCCGGACGAAGCACGGTCAGAATGATAAGCACCGCGATCGCGGCGATGGGCCAGGGGCGAAGAGACGAGTTCATCCGGCCATAGATGATACCGGCACAGCCGTTGAATTCGCGTCCCGCACATTTTCCCCATTCGCGTCCGAAAACCGCCAGACATTCGCGAGATTTGGCAATATGGTTACCGATATGGAACTCGACCCGATGGAGCTCGATCCGGCCATTTGCTATCGCGCCGTTCTCGCCCGCGATGCCCGCTATGACGGCCGGTTCTTCACCTGCGTGAAGACCACGGGCATCTATTGCCGGCCCATCTGCCCCGCCCGCCCGCCGAAGCTTTCGAACTGCATTTTCGTCCCCACCGCCGCCGCCGCCCAGGCCGCGGGATATAGGCCCTGCCTCCGCTGCCGGCCCGAATCTTCCCCAACCCTCGACGCCTGGCGCGGCACCGAAGCCACCGTCTCCCGGGCATTGCGCATGATCGAAACCGGCGCCATGGACGATGCCGCTGTCGAAGCCCTCGCCGAGCGCCTCGAGATCGGCCCGCGCCAGCTTCGGCGGCTCTTCCAAAAACACATCGGCGCCGCGCCGGTCACCGTCGCACAAACCCGCCGCGTCCTCCTCGCCAAGCAGCTCATTCACCAGACCAGGCTCTCCATGATTGAAATCGCCATGGCCAGCGGCTTCGGAAGCGTGCGACGGTTCAACGAAACCTTCCAGCAAATGTACGGCCGCCCCCCGCGCGACCTCCGGCGTGGCGCCGCTGCTTCCCCCGCGCCCGAGATTTCCCTCCTATTGCCCTATCGAGCACCCTACGACTGGGAAACGATGATCCGCTTCCTCTCCACCCGCGCGATTGCAGGCCTTGAGTTGGTGAAAGATGACGCCTATAGCCGCGTCGTGGAAACCGGCTCATCCGCCGGTTCTCTGACCGTCACTCATGAGCCGCGCGCGTTTGCCTTGCGTGTCGTCGTCCGGCTCGCCGACCTTCGGGCGCTGCCGACGATCATCGCCCGGGTCAGGCGTCTGTTTGATCTGGGCGCCGATCCAGGCGCGATCGCGGATGTGTTATCGCGCGACGCAATGCTCCAGCCGCTGGTCGCCACCAGGCCCGGCCTGCGCGTGCCGGGCGGCTGGGACGGATTCGAAACCGCCGTTCGCGCCGTACTGGGCCAGCAGATCACCGTGAAAGGCGCCACGCAACTGGCCGCAAAACTCGTCGCCGCGCTCGGCCCAGAAGTTGGTGATCGCGCGGGACTGGCGGGATTGACCCATGGTTTCCCGCCCCCGGAGAAATTTGACACGACCAGCCTCGCATCGCTGGGCATTCCCCGCGCCCGAGCCGCCGCCCTCGCGGGTTTGGCCCAGGCCCTCAGGCGCGATCCCAACCTGTTTGAGCCGCGGCGCGATCTCGCCGACGCCGTGTCGCGCCTGACCGAGCTCCCCGGCATCGGCACCTGGAGCGCGCAGTACATAGCCATGCGCGTGCTCGGCGAATGCGACGCCTTCCCCGCCGCGGACATCGGATTACGACGCCAGTTTGAAGCTTGCGGCTTGCCCTCCTCGGAAACAGACCTGATCCGCCGCGCCCAGCGCCGGCGCCCTGGCGGGCCTACGCCACCCTGCATCTTTGGATGGCCGATCATCAGCCGCGGCGAATTGCCAAACAGCTTCCAAATAGATGTCCCCCGTTCACGAATATCTCCCGCCCCCGGTACTCCGGGGGAGGGCAGGGGAGGGGGTCCGAAGGTTCGAGAGTAACGCCCGCCAATTCAACAAAGGAGACTCATCATGCAATTTCGGCTTGAAAAATATCGCGCCCCCGTTTGTGAATTGACGTTAATCACCGACGACGACGGAATTCTCCGCGCCCTGGATTTCGACGGCAAAGAGCCGCGCATGCGCCGCCTCCTCCGCGACCACTACGGCCCCTGCGATCTCTCCCACGGCCCCGCCCCCAAATCGCTTATCAGCGCCCTCGACGCCTATTTCGCCGGCGAGATCAATGCACTCGACGACGTGCCTGCCCAAACCGCCGGAACGGAATTTCAACGCCGCGTCTGGCGCGCACTTAGAGAAATCCCCGCCGGCCAGACGCGAAGTTATGGCCAGATCGCCGAGAAGATCGGCTCCCCCGGCGCCAGCCGCGCCGTCGGCGCCGCCAACGGCGCCAATCCGGTCGCCATCGTCGTCCCCTGCCACCGCGTCATCGGCGCCGACGGCGCCCTCACCGGCTTCGGCGGCGGTCTCCCCCGAAAACGCTGGCTCCTCGACCACGAACGCCGCCACGCCAGGGCAGATTTGTTCAGCCCGGCCGCGACCTGAGCAACACCCGACGACCCTGTTGAACATTCCCCGCCGATGGCTACCATTTCCTCTCCGCTGTTTTCGATCGAAATCGGCGCGGTTCGGGCAGATAGCTCAGTTGGTAGAGCAATGGACTGAAAATCCATGTGTCGCCGGTTCAATTCCGGCTCTGCCCAATTTTGCCAAAGGCAAAATTAGAGCAGGGGGAGCAGTAGAGGGGATGAATAATCGAGGAATTGGGGTGGCGCTTGATCGGCGATAAACCCGCTCCACTGCGGTCTCCTGATCTACTGTTCTACTGCTCCTCTTCGCATTCATTTGAGGCATCCAAAAATAACTGTTGCGGCAGTCGCCTTTTCACATAGATTTGTAAACCAGTTTCCCAAGGACCCCCTCATTGCGCTTCAACATCGTCCACGTCCAACCCCCCGGAATCGACGCCACGATGGGCCACCACGACATCGCACGCCTGCTCTTCTTCTCCTTCGAATCCCTCGGCCACGAAGTAACTCTTCGGATCAACAAAATCGACCCCAGGGCGACTAACATCATCGTCGGCTACGAGCGTCTCGCCTCGATTCCCCCCGCCTCGGTCGCCGTCTGCATCCCCTATCAACTCGAACAACTCGGAACCCGCGAAGACTCCATCCCCGAAAATATCCGCGCGATTTACCGCGGAGCGAAGGAAGTCTGGGATTACGATCCGCACAATATTGAGGTGCTTAAAAGCATCGGCATCACCAACGTGAAATTTCTCCCGCTGGCCTATCACCCAAAGCTCGCCACGATTCCACGTACCGTTGAGGACATCGACATTCTGTTTTACGGCATCATGACCGATCGCCGCCGAGCGATCGTCGAGGAACTGCGCCCCAAGGTCCGCACCCTGGCCCTGGAATACGTCTACGGCCAGGACCGCGACAACTGGATCGCCCGATCCAAAATCATCCTCAACATCCATCAATACGAAACCCAATTAGCCGAGCAGGTTCGGGTCAGTTACCTGCTGAACAACGCCAAATGCGTGGTCAGCGAAAAGTCACAGTGGGAGCCGCTCGGCCAGTGGTGCGCCCTGACACCCTACGAGGGATTGGTCCAGGCGTGCCTGACGCTCGTCGCGGACAATGGCCAGAGGGAGCGGATCATTACTGAAGCGCGCGAGGGATACGGTCGAACCTCGATGACGGATAACTTACGAAAAGTGCTGGAGAGCGAACGGTCCCTGTCGAAATAAGCGAGCCCGTTTAGCCGCAACCCCGCAGGGGTGCGCGTTTCGCGACGACTCTTTCTGCCACTTTCACACCTTCACACTTTCACACCTTCGCACCACTCTCTCCACATCCCCCGATATGCAGCCTCAATATTCCTCGCAAACCGCCCCCCATCCATCAGCGGCGACGTTTTCATCCGCGGCCGAATCGTCCGCCGAATCTCCGCCAGCCGAGGCAAATCGTTGGCCAGCTCGACAGCAATCTTCACAAACTCCTCCGGCGTTCGCGCAATCAGCTCCGTCATCCCAAGGTTCGTCAGTTGCGACACCCCCGCCCGCCCGGCCGCCATTTGCCCGGCAAGCGTAATCACCGGAACCCCCATCCAGCACGAGTCGAGGCTCGTCGTGTGCCCGTTGTACGGAAACGCATCCAGCCCAAGGTCGATCTTGTGATATCGCTCCAGATACTTCCCGCGCGGCACGAAGGTAACGAACTCGATCCGCTCCGCCTCAACTCCCTGCGCCCCAAACACGCTAAGCAGAGTTTTCCGGTGAGCCCCCTCCGGACAAAGGACCATCATCCGCGAGCGAGGCACCGCCGCCAGCACCCTGGCCCAGAGCCGCAGAACATGATCATTAATCTTGATGAAATCATTGAGGCACCCGAAGGTCACGCACCCCGCGGCTTCGGCCGGCGGCGGCGAGATGGGAAGTTCGCCGTCGAGAGGATCGTAACACCAGAACGTCTCAGGCAGTCGGATAGTCTTCTCCGCATAGAACTCATCGCCGCTGCCCGGCGGATCGAGATGGGGATCGGAAAGCCGATAATCCATCGCCGAAAGTCCCGTCGTCCCCGGATACGCCAGCCACGCAACCTGCACAGGCGCCGGCTTGCGCGCGAAGATCAGCAGCCGTCCGCCTGCCATGTGCATGGTCAGATCGACGAGAATATCGATCCGATCCTCGCGAATCCGCCGCGCCGCGTCCGCATCGCTGAGCGTGGTGATCTCCCGCCACTCGTCGGCATACCTGCGAATCTGCTCAGTGAACGGGCCGGGCGCGTGACGGATGAATAGCAGAATATCTCGAAGTTCCCGTGATCGTGATTGGAGAAGAGTGGAATTGTAAAACGCGTCTGGCAATGCTCACGGAAATTTGGCGAGACGTACCCGATGCGCAGCCGTCGATCCGGATTGCGATCGTTAGGATGCGGCTCGATGAATTTCGCCAGCGGCGCCGCAAACTGCCGCTCCCATTTGCGCGTTTCCGCGAGCACCATCGCGGCATTCGCCGAAGGATGAAACGGCAGCGCGAAGATCAGGTTTTCATACGCATACAACAGATTCGGATTGAGTCGCCTCGCCTCGCGGAAACAAGCGATGGCTTCGTCGAGCCGCGCGGCGTTTCGCATCGCTTTGCCCAGGTTTGCGTGGGCTTCCGCATAGTCCGGCTTCATGCGAATCGCCTGGCGATACGCAGTGATCGCGTCGTCGAGCCTGTCCATTCCCTGAAGCGAGATGCCCAGGTTGTACCAGCCTTCGGGAAACGGCCGCGCATCGAGGGCCCGGCGGATGAGATCGACCGATTCACTCGTTCGCCCAACCTGGGCAGCGAGCACGCCAAGAAGATTCAATGCGTCGGAATTGTTTGGCTCGTGCGCCAGAACTTCCCGGTAGATTCGTTCCGCCTCGCCCAGCCGCCCCGCCTGGTGGTGCGCGACTGCGGCGGCCAATTGGTGCTGAATCTCCATCGAATCTTTCGCGTCAGTTGGCGATTTGGAACGTCTGGGATATCGGCTCAGCCGATTGAACGGGCGGGTCGATCGTTCGCCCCCATTGCCATGCGACAACCGTGACCGCGATGGGGAATTTCGCTCGAGGGGGAATTGGCGTGAAGGTCAGGTTCCCGGCGTCGTCAACCTCGGCGGGGCCTTCACGGACGTAGTAATAGACGGGCAGATTCGCGGATGATGTCGCCTGCAGCTTGATCGCCGGCATGGATGCGGAGGCGTGCTGATCGGGGATTTGAGGGAAGGTGATTTGCTGCGGCGTGCCGATGGTGTTGGTGAGGGGAAAGCGCAGCTCGGCTTGCTGAACCATTTTTTTAAATTTGCCGTCACCGGGATAGGTCATGATGAGCCAGATGTCGTTCGCGCGTTTGGGGTTGTCGAAGCCAACGCGGTCGAAACGGATTTTAAAAGTGTCGGGGGCAGTCTGGATGACCGGGCCTTCGATTCGCGCGATGCTAAACAGATTGTCTTCGCCCTGAGGGTGGGGGATGGGATCGCCCTGGGAAAAAGTGGCGACACCTTCGCCCAGCCAGCTGTCCCATTCCGATCGTTTTCCGTCTTTGGTCGGGGGAACCTTGTCCCAGAAGCCGCCGGTGAGTTTGAAGGTCATGCCGTCGTCCTGCGGCTCGAATTTAAGATGGACCATCGCGTGGTCGGCGGTGGGGGGCGTGAGGCCGGCGCTTTGGCGATAGCCAAGGAGGACATTGGTCTGCCCGCGAAACCTCGATTGGAAATCCTCGATGGCTTTGGCCATTTCGCCATCGAAGGCCCAAAAGGCGGTGTCAGGTTTTCCCGTGAAATCGGCCACGGGAGCGGCGGCGGCGGACGGAGGAGCGGCAACGTGCCAGACTTCATAGAGCCACCCTTGCTTCGCCGCGTCGATGGGGATCAGCGTAGGCGCACGGTCGGGCGGAGAATCGGCGGGAAGCCGATATTGAACCGCTTTGCGAAGGAAGAGGCCGATCAGATCGATTTTTCGGCGCAGGCGGCAAAGTGGCCATCGCCGGGATCGACGACCTGCGTGAAGGCGGCGTGGGGGTGCTTCGTATAAAAGTCGCCTTTAAGGCCGGCATACCACCCTTTTTCGAGGTTGCCCTGGATTTCGAATTCGCCCTTGGTGGTCAGGCCGGGAACCTGGTCAACGCTGCGGTCGCCCCAGTAGGTGGAGTCGAGGTAGGACCAGGCGCCGCTGAGTGAGAGGACAGCCAAAACGCGGCCGGGGTTCCAGGCGGCGACGTCCCACCCCCAGCTTGCGGTCGCGGAATGACCGGTGGGAACCAGCGGGGCGTAGGCGATTTCCTGGTATCCAGAAACGTCGGCGAGATTCTTGAGGATTTTTTCGAGCAGCTCGTCCTCCCCCTTATCGAAGCGGAAGCTGGCCGTGCCCATGGGCGGGGCGATCCAGACGATGGCGAAATTCAGGTCCGAGCAAATTTTGCGAAACTGATCCGATTCGAAAATCTGCTGCTCTTCCATGTTCTGATCGCCAACCACGACGGCGCGGACTTGCCGGCAATTATCGGGGATCCACAAGTAAGCGCGGGGATGGTGCTTACTTTCGCGCGAGGTGACGTCGTCGACGGACACGGACCATTGATACACGGCCGCGCGAGCGGGGCAAACCGCGAAAACAAGCAGCAATAAATGGATCGCAACCGAGTAGCAAACCCTCCGCCCGCGCTTTGATTCTTGCATGCAATGAATCTTTCTTGGCGGGGCGGGTCGCGTCAACCCCCTGCGTGCCACGTCACTGATTTTAACCGCGAACGACACGGATTTCGCGCATAGGATGGCGAGCGATTGAATTTGTTTTAATCCGTGCCCATCCGTGAAATACGTGGTTGCCCAAACCTCTTCATATTTCTTCGCGCTCTTCGCATCTTCGCGGTAAAATCCTCCTTCCCAGATGCTCTACCACGTCAGCGAGGAACCCGGCATTGCGCGTTTCGACCCGCGCCCGGCCGCCGGGCTCGATTACCCGATCGTCTGGGCCGTGCATGAAGATCGGCTCAGGAATTATCTCCTTCCGCGCGATTGTCCGCGCGTCACTTTCTTCGCCGGCCCAAAAACTTCCCCGGACGACGCCGCAAAGTACCTGGGAACCGCCGCCTGCGTCGTCGCCATCGAATCCGCCTGGCTCGAGCGAGTCCGGAAGACCCGCCTTTATTGCTACCGTCTGCCCGACCAGGCATTTTTCCAGGTCGACAAGTGCGCTGGCTATTTTCACAGCCGCGAGCCGGTTATTCCCGAGGGCGTGGAAATCCTCGACGATCTCCTCGCCCAACTCGCCAAACGCGGCGCGGAGGTCCGCATCCTGCCGTCGCTCTGGGACCTCCACGACGCTGTAGTCCGCTCAACTCTCAGCTTTTCGATCATCCGGATGAGGAACGCGCAGCCGAGGCCGTAGAAGCGGCGTCCCCGCCGCTTCCACTGGGAGCGGCCAATCACCCCACAGGGCAATCGCATATCCCCTTTTCTCCCCTCCCCTGGTAATCCGGGGGAGGGTTGGGGTGGGGGTCTTTCACATTTTTTTCAAGCCATGCGATTGCCCTGAATCACCCGATCCCCGTATCGCGATCCGTTTGCCGCTTACCCCAAATCCGGTTAAACTTCCCGCCCCAAAACGCATTCCGCCGAAGTAGCTCAACGGCAGAGCACCGCTTTCGTAAAGCGGGGGTTAAGGGTTCAAATCCCTTCTTCGGCTTTGTCTTGCGGCGATTAATCAGCGAGCAATTCCAGCAGGTCGTGGCACGCCTTGTGAACGGGGTCACGGAACGCTCGGTTGATTTCTTCAAATTCCTTGTCCTGTGCGGACAGCGCTTCCGGATTCCAATGCAGGCGATCTTGCCCAATAGCAAACGGTCTGACTGCATTCAAATATTCACCGAAGACGGGAAAATCGAATGTTCGCCGTGGCTTTAGCCAATTGAACAATCGGGCCATGCGAACGCACCCCAGTGGCATCCCAACCTGATAGGTGATGATAGCGCGAGCGTTGGCGACCACGTCACGAAGCATAGAGGCGTATTGCTTGTCGTCATGAGGGTTCAAGGTGCCGCAAGTATAATTCCAATATTCGGAATTGCTTCACGAAATTCCACTTCGGATTTAGAGAACGAATATACTCGCGTAGCCCAGGTAAAAAGATACCAGCGGTCGCATGAGTGAGTCGTCCAAAGGGGTTGTCCCGATCGGGCCAAACCGGGCCGACCTGGATTGAGATCTTGGGCTTTTCGTCAACCCACAATAAGTTCTATAGAAGGGTTCCGATTTTCAAAATCATTTTTCGAATCCGAATCGATAAATTCCGGCGCAGCATTCACGCACGCCTGCTGTAGAATCGCCTGCCAAAAATGGGCTCCCTGACCAATCGAGACTTTCTGCGGGCCGCGGGACAACGACTCGCAGCCGCCAAATTTTTGCTGCGCGGCGGTTTCAATCGCGATGCACTGTATCTTGCGGGCTACACAGTCGAGTGCAGCCTGAAGGCGGTCATATTATCCGCGGCACTCAAGCCGGGGCACCCGAAAACACCGCCGGAGATCAATACCCACAATCTTGAAAAACTTGTCGCCACCGCCAAGCGTTTTCGCGAAGAGATACCGGATCCTATCGTCAGGCGGTTTCGGAAAGGCCCGTTTTGGTCAACCGATCTGCGATATGAGACCAGACGAGTCAGTACAGCCGATGCCAGGACCCTTCTCCGAACGGCGGAAAGAGTCTATACTTGGGCGGAGGAAAAGACTGTATGAGCCAACAAGTCAAACCGCGATGGCGATCCATGCGCGACAAGGACACTCGTTTGGTGGAATCGGTCTTGAGGAAGGCTTTTCCAAATGCGGATGTGTACCGCTATAACTCGGCCTCAATTCGCGTGCGGATCATCGACGCTCGCTTTGCGGGCAAATCATCCGAGAAACGCGACGCCCTGGTTGAGCCCCATTTGCGTGAATTGCCCGAAGATATCCAATCTCAGATTATTAATTTGCTGACGTTATCTCCCGGCGACGTCGAAAACTCTCTGGCCAATATGGAATTTGAGGACCCAAGCAATTCCTTGCTTTGAGCTTTGGGTCTGAATTACCCCGCAACCGCCACCGCCGCCGGCAGATACGCCTCAATCCCCTTCGCCAACCGCTTGAACAGCGGCCCGCTCTTTTCCATGTCTCGCGTTGCCGGCGTTCGATTGGCGTCGTAGAGCACGACGCGCCCGTCCACGATGCTGTAGTCGAATTTGCCGTAATCAAACCCCATCTCCCGCCGCATTTTCCGCAGTTCATCGGGAACCGGGGCCGGCTCAATCTTCACCGCCACGGCGGATTTAATGATCGGCTGCTTCGCGTACATGATCACACTATCGTCCGCGTCCCCCAGGAAGCACCACATCCGCATGCAGTAGAATTCCCCCTGCTTCTCGGGCAGAAACCGCTCCACGATCAGGTCGCGGTTGTGCCAGACCATCGTGGGAACTTCGCCCACGGTATCGAAGATCGGGTATTGCCAGGTATCGATCTCCGCCCGCATGCTCCACGGCAAGCGACGGCGAATCGCGCGGGTGTATTTGCTGAAGGCGGATTTCTGCTGCGCCATCTCACCCTCGCGCCCGCCGCCGAAATTGCAATTCGTCTTCACGATCACGGGGCCTTCATAGCCATCGCCCCGGGTCACGATATTTTTGCTGATCGCCCGCTTGGAAATATCCTTCACCGACGCGTTGAGGGCGATCGGATAGCGTTTCACGAAATCCAGATACTCATCGGGAATAACGGTCAGATCGACGTGCAGAATCGCCAGGTCGGCGTCAACGAATTTGTCCGGCCCCGGCAGGACGATCACTTCTATTCCCTCTTCCTTCCAGACTCTGCTCACCCCGTTGAGCATGTGCGTCATCTGGTCGAAAAAGTCGAGTTCATGGGTAACGATCGCGATCCGATGCATGGGCGGCGCCCTCCGCCCGGTGCATCGGCCAGTCTTAAGGATGGCTGAACTTGCGAAATTGAGATCAGATCGGCAGGGACGAGACTATCGGACCCAAAAGGGTTACCGCGAAGGCGCAAGAGCGCGAAGAAATGCGCATTGGCCACAGATTTAAATCAGATGCACACAGATATTTTTGAATCTTTCTTGCTTCGCGCTCTTCGCGCCTTTGCGGTTAACCAATTCTTACCACTCAAGCGTCTCCAGATGCCGCTGAATATCCCCCGCGCTGGAAAACCGCTCCAGGATCAATGAATCCTTCCCTCCGCGGATGATCTCCTTCACCACCTTCGGCTGCCGGGCATAGGCCGCTCTTCCGCCTACCAGAACCAGGAAAACTTCCAGCAGGTTCAGCACATCCTTCTCGATCTTCGATCGGCTCGGCTTGCCGAGGTCGAAAAAATCAAGCAGCCTCACGTCAAAGCCGATCCCCTGCCGGCGGATCATGATGTTGTCGTCGTGAATGTCGCCGTGATATTCCCCGCGCTCGTGGATCGGGGCGATCCCCTTCGCCAGAACGTACAAAACATGCAGCGCCTCAAATGCGCTGAGGCGATGGCCCGATTGCTGATGCAAAAATTCGCTGAGCTTTTTCCCTTCGACGAGTTCGCTGATCACCACGACCACCTTCCGCCGGTGAACATATGCCGTCTCCTGGTGGTGATACTGGAGCAGAATCGGGCAGTGCCGCAGGGCGTCGAGTTTGCGCGTAGGCGATGGCCGCCTTACCGGTCGGATCGCGATGGGGGTAATAAAACTTAGCCGCCCGGCGGATTCCGGTGCTCCGCTCCACGATCCTGTAAACTTCGCCCTCCCAGCCACTTCCGAGCATTTCCTCGATCTGGTATTTTCCCGCGATATACCGCCCCGGCGGAAAATCGAATCGCCTATTTTTACGGCTTCCGCGATACATCCCCAACATTTTCAGGCCTGTTAATGACGGGGTCAAACCATCGCATATCAAGCGTGCGGAGGGTAAAATTCGACGAAAATTACACTTTCTTGACGCCAAAGTGAAAACTACACTCGGTGCGACATGCTAATCCGAACATGAAGAGCGACGATTCAACCACAATCCAAGATGAGCGGGATCGCGAGTGGGCAAAGGAACAGCGTCGAATCGTTATCTCCTATCTCGATAAAGAGCGATGTGAACACAACGGTGTTTCGCTGGAGCCTCGCTGGTCTTTGCGGCCCTATATTGCGGTTTGGGCTGTACGGTCAAAGAAAAATCCAGATCAGGTAGGTTGGTGGGCGATTTCAGGCGATCTCCCGACAGACTACATTACAGCGTCCCATGAGCAAAGCACCGGCGATGTATTAATAGCCTTCGCCCAGCAGTGGCGACCACTTGCTGAAAGAATGGCTCGGGGCGAACAAACCTCAGACCATTACGTCGGCGAGCCATCGGAAGCGAAATCCCTCAGCCCGCTATTGCTGGAGCGTGCAAAATTACTACAGCAATTCGGTCAGGACATGAACGGCGATCAGGCTATGTCTTCGCGATAGATCGGGAGGCCACCGAACGACGCGGAGGTAACAAATGCACCCATCATGGCTCGTTTGGGTATTGTCGGCTTTGGTTTTCTGGGGGGCAATCCAATTGCTGTGGCAGATGCCCGGTGCACGGGGTTTCCGTACGGTTGCGGGTATTTTGGGGATTTTCGCGCTCGTCGCAACGGCAATCCGGCCTGATCTTCAGCCACATTTACTTTGGTTTACACCGCTTGCAATTATCGCGGCCTACATCTTTGCGTTGCGCCGACTATTCGTATTGAGCCATCGAGTGCGCAAAATCGCGAAGGCGGGTGTCACGGACGTGGAACTGACGCGCCGCAAATTGCAAGACGAAGTGGACAATTATAATCGCGCTGCACCCGACGACCAAAAAATGCGATGAAATGCATTTTCTCCCACTCTACTCAACACAGGGATGTGTCACCCTCAAGCCGATGACGTAATAAACCTGCGGAAGACAACTTTTCTGAAAACTCGCAACTCGAAACGGACGACTACCAATAACCCCTTCCCCCGCCAAGGCTTATTGAAATTGCAATAGTTTGTAACCCGCAATAAGCCCCCTTCGGATACTATTTAAGTGGGATGGAATTCCTGAAAAGCGTTACCGGTCGAATTGTCTCCGGAATGGTCGCCCTGGCGGTCATTGCGGTGGGGATTTCCTGGTGGCAGATGGATCCCTCGACACGCCAGATGCTCGTCACCGGCACCGGGCACATCCTCGCCTGGTTCGGCGTGGTTCTTTTCGTCCCCTGGGCGGCTTTTGCTGTGATCGGATGGGTCGCCCGGATGGAAAGTAACCTGGCCGGCGGAGTTCTCGTCGCCTTTTTCACCCTTGCCGAGACCGCGCTGCTTGCCTGGCTCTTCCAATGGCATATAGCCACCCCAACCGCCTGGACATTCCTTCTATTCGGCGGGCTGGTTTCCGGCGTATATAATCTCCTCGTCTGCGACTGGATCGCGGAGAAAGTGTAAACATGCCCCAAGCTGGCCAACGTGTCGGTGAATATGTTCTGGACGCCAGGATCGGCGGCGGGACCTTCGGCGAGGTCTGGCGCGCACGCCATCACGTCTGGACCGACCAGCTCGTCGCCATCAAAATCCCCACCGATCCCCAGTACATCCGCAACCTCAAGGGCGAAGGCGTCGCCATCCACGGCCTGGTTCACCCCAACATCGTCCGCGCCATCGGATTCGATCCCTATGCCGAGGTTCCCTACCTCACGATGGAATATGTCCCCGGCTCCAGCCTGCGGCCATTGATCGAAAAGAAAACGCTCACCATCCCCCAGGTGATCTGGATCATGCGGCAAACGCTGGCGGGCCTGAAATACGCCCACGATCACAACGTCATCCATCGCGACATCAAGCCGGAAAATATCCTGGTCCACGAACGCGCCCTCACCGACGGCTTCGACGTCGAAGGCGTGATCAAAATCACCGACTTCGGCCTGGGCAAAGCCGCCAACAGCACCATGGGGTCGATTGCCTATTCCGCATCGCTGAACACACCCGCCGCTAAAGAAATCGCCGGCACGCTCGATTACATGGCCCCCGAACAGCGCAGCGGCGCCGACCCGCAGGCAAAATCCGATCTCTACGCCTGCGGCGTGATCCTCTACGAAATGCTCACCGGCGAGCGCCCGGCCGGCACCGATGTGCCCAGCGATCTGAATCGTTCGGTCCCGAAATATCTCGACGACGTTTTCCGCCGTAGCTACGCCCGGCTCGACAAGCGATATTCCTCGGCGGACGATTTTCTCGCGGCCCTGCCGCCGCCGCCAACCGCCTCAAGGCCAACGCCGCCCCCGTTGCCCCGCGCGGCGATTCCGCTTCCCTCCGCCCGCTGCCCACAGTGCCAGAAACCGGTCGATGCCACCGATCAATTCTGTATGTACTGCGGCGTGCAGCTTGTCGCGCAGGTCCGCCGCTGCCCCAAGTGCGGCGCGTTCCCCGATCAATCCGACCGCTACTGCATCTTCTGCGGCGAGGCGCTTTCACCCCAGCCGATTTCCGCATAAACCGTCATGATTCATTTGGCCGTCAATCTCTTCCTCTTCGTGGTCTTTACCTTCGTAGCGCTGGGGCTGTTCATCACGGTTGTCGTCACCCGCGTCATCCAGGGAATCTTTTACGCCTTCGGGCAACTCGCCCGCGTCATCGGCCTCGGTCACCGCTATCAGATGCCGCCGGTCTTTAGCAAGCGTTGCAGCCGGTTTCGTTGCGGGGCGAGGAATCCGATGGAAGCCAACTACTGCCGCCGCTGCGGCTCGCCGCTGCCGCGCCGCTATGCGCATGCCCAGGCCGATCCGTCCGGCGGCCGGGGTAAATGGGTCTCTTCATCCGTCTCGTTATGAGCACCTTTACTCCAACCGCCCAGACGCTCCACCCGCCGGACCGGCCCGACAATCTCTCCGCCGCCGTCCTGCACAGCCTGAGCAGGCCCATCGCCGGTCATGTGTATTCCGGCGCAATCTCCGGCTTCTTCTGCGCCGCAATCACCTTCGGCCTGCTGCCGCTGATCTCCTGGCCGAAAAAATTCAGCAGATTCGTCATCGCCGAGCAGCAGCAGTTCTGGCATTTCGTCGAATGGCTGCGGATCCGCACCGGCGACGAAGACGCCGCCAGGCTCCGCGATTCCGTCCGCCAGACCGGCGCACCGCCCACTTTGTCGATCGTCCCCATCGCCATGCTCGTGATTGTCGCCTTCGTTTTCGTCCCCTTCGTGCAGGGCGGCGGATTAGGTCATGGCCACGCCTACTGGAATCACGGCGTCTGGATCGATAATTCGTTTCGGCCTGAGATCTTCACGATCTATTCCAACCCCCTGCTTCACGTTTACAAGATCTGGGTCATTTGCCTCTGCATCGCCTACGCTTCGCACTGGCTGCACGTTCACCAGCATCTTTCAGAAGTCAACGCGTTCCTCCGCAATCTTAACCCGATCCTCATGCGGCAAAAACTCCCTCCCATGCAGGGCTACGTGCTGGGCCTGGGCCTTTCCCCGCTTTGGATGATCGCCGGCCTGATCGGCCTGGCCTGCGGCGCATGGTGGGCAATTCCCGCCGCGCTCGCCGGCGCGGTCCATCAGCGCTATTGCAAGCGCACCAGCACCCGCCTGCGCGGCGAGCTCGCCCTGCGCGCCAGCACATTACTCCAACGCCAGCGCCCCCCGATCAACGTCCCAACGCCGGCCGGCTTCCGCGTCTTCTGCATCAACGAACTCTGCGGCAAATCGCTCCCGGCCTCGACCACTTTCTGCCCCCGATGCGGAACCCGGCTGCCAAGGACTGATGCGGTGGCGTGAGACGAAATCCGCGTTAAACTGTTAATGTCATGACCATACGTGTCCAATTAAACGCTGACGAAGAAATCGCCCTCAAAAAAAAGGCTCAGGCAGCGGGAATTGATGTTGCCGCGTATGCATTGCGCGTTTTGCGCAGCGAGGCAAATCGCCCGTCACTGGATGAGCTTCTCGCGCCCGTGCGGGCTGGGTTCGCTCAAAGCGGATTGACCGACGATCAGGTCGCGGAGCAGTACGAAGCAGAAAAACACGCCCAGCGAGCCGCGCAGCGGTAAACCTTTCGATGAATAAAGATCGGCTGGTGCGCCAGAGATTCCGGAAGTTCTCTGAGCTCCAACGTGTCTGCTTCTTCCCCCCTCGCCCTGTACTCAGGGAGAGGGCAAGCGGGCACGAGCCCGCGCGGGTGAGGGCCCTTTGTACGTCGGAGTTTTCCAAGGCCCTCACCCCAACCCTCTCCCTGAGTACAGGGCGAGGGGGAAACACCGCGGCGAAAATTGAGCACCGCCAGATCGTCTGGTGCCGGATTGCAATATCTACTCGCAGATTGTTCCCAACTGGAGGCACGTTTTGCGAACGATGACTGCCGGGTAAAATAGCTAACCGCCCCGTTATCGCGGATTTTCCCTATGAACGTCGTCTACGCTATTGTGTCTATCACCGGGTGGGTTTGGTGCGTGATAGCAATGATCTTCCTTTTCTTCAGGCTTCGGTCGGCTAAATGAGTAACTCTCCGGATCCAACCCGCCACCAGCAGCTCGAGGCCCAGTTCCTCGCCCACGTCCAGCGTCTCCTGGCCGATGAGCGCCTCCGCCTCCCCACCGCCGCCGGACGCAAATCCGTCGTCACGCTCCAGCGCGACATCCGTTTTTCCGATCGCGGCGTCGAGCTCAAACGCCTCATGCAGCAACTGGGAAAACCCGACCGCAAGCTCGAAGCCCAGATGCCCCTCGGCAAATCGATCGACATCGGCCTCTCCCGCAAAAAATTCTGGATATTCAAAGCCGGCGTCGGCCGCGTGCGCGCCGTCTGCTATTCCCCCTGGCAATCGCTGATCTCCGGCCAATCGCCCCAGCCGATGTCCGCCGCTGATCTCTCACAAACCCTCTCCTCCACGCCGCCGCCCCTGCCGGGAATCCCGGTGACATTGGCGATCATGTCCACCTCCGGCTTCACCCCCGAAGCCCGCAAAGCCGCCTCAGAAATCAAAGACCGCACAATTATCCTGGTTTCCCCCAGCGACGCTGGCGGATGGTCGATCTCTGCCAACCCCGATGCCAAAGACATCGCTCCCCTCTTCGATCCCGAGCTCGACCGCGAAAAACGGGCCCGAATCCGCTCCGAAATCGACGCCAACCGGGCCTCCCTGCTTTCTTCCGGCCTTGCCGCCGATAAACTGGCGGCCAAGTTGCAACTTTCGCCCCAGCTCATTGAATCTGAGTTAAAATCGTATGCTCGGGAAAGCCCCGGCCTTCAGGTCAAACGCCTCGACGGCCGAACGGTCTTATTCCGTGAAGGCTCCGCGCCACTGCCGGCTGACGCCGCTGGAGGTTCCCATATGCCGTTCATCGACAAAATGAAAACCCTCTTCGCCCGCAAAGGGGAGGTCGAGAAAAAAATCACCTTCCTTTCTGAGCGGCGAACCGCCCTCAGCCAGCAGCTCGACCGCGGCTACGAAGACATGGGCGTCATGGAAGCCCGCGAGGCCGAGCTTCGCCAGCAATTCAAGGACGCCACCGGCGACCTGCCCCGCCGCCGCATCACCAGCCAGCTTCTCCAGCTCCGCAAAGACATCGAGCGCCGCCAGCAGCTTCTCTCCGTCCTCAACCAGCAGATCAACGTCGTCAGCACCCACCTTCACAACCTCGAGCTCCAGCGCCAGGGCCAAAGCGCCAAGCTCCCCGACAGCGAGGAAATGGCCGCCGACGCCGCGGCCGCCGAAGAAGTCCTCGCCGAGCTCCAGGCCGGCAGCGAATTGGCAGAATCCGTCGGCGCTGGCGTTCACGGCGGAATGAGCAACGAAGAGCAGGCCCTTTACGAAGAACTGATGAATGATTCCAAACCCGCCGCCCCCGCGGCAACAGATCCGACCCCAGCCGCGAAGGCTCCTCCCGCGCCGCAAGCAGTCAAACCCCCACCCATGCCCCAGCGCCAGCGCAGCGAACCCGAGGCCGGCTGATCATTATGGCACTCATCGACAAAATCTTCGGCCACAAGAAAACGCTTAGCGAGCTCAATCGCCAGGAGTTGCGCAAGGAAGAAATCCTCCTCACCAAGCAGCGCGACCGCCTCTTTAAGCGCATCGAGCAGATCAGCACCAACAAGCAGAAAATCTTTCAACAGGGCGCCACCCAGAAATCCCCCGAGCTGCGAAAATCCCTTGCCCAGCAGTTCGAGATGGAAACGCAGGAGCAGCTCATGGCCGCCCGCGAGCTGACGCTCCGCAGCAAAGAGCTGATGACCGTCAGCCGCCTGCGCATGGTCAAGGAAAACACCGAGCGCCGCGACGCGCGCCGGCCGATTGAACCTCACCGACAAGGACGTCGCCAAGATTACCCAGTGGATTGAAGACGACGCCGTCTCCCAGGACGTCTATCGCGACCGCCTCGACAGCCTGTTGGAACTCGGCAACCAGAGCGACAAAGACGCCCTCGAATCCGCCGGCCTCACCAGCGCCGGCCAGGAGCTCATGAACATCTGGAACGACATGGACCGCGGCGCCGTAAAACCCGAGCAAGCCTTCGACGCCGCTGACAAAGCCGTAAGGAAGCACAACGCTCCCGACAAGGAGATGTAATGGCGACCCCAACAATCAAATTAATTTCGCGCAGAGGCGCAGAGGCGCAGAGAATGAATTCAAATTTTTCTGCTGGAGTCTCTCTCCGCGCTCTGCGCCTCTGCGCGAAACCTCTTCTTAAGCTTCGGCAATCCCATGGGCTTATTCAAATCCAAAGACGAACGCCGCATCGAACGCGAAATGAAAATCCGCTCCGGCATGCGCTCCATCGAGCGCTCCATCCGCCAGCAGGAAAAATTCGCCGAAGATTTCATCAAAAACGCCCAGCACGCCAAGCGCATCGGCGACAACGGCCAATACCTTTTCATCCGCAGCGCCCTAAAAAAAACCGCCGCGGTGAAGAAAATGCTCGAGCGCCAGCTCCTCTCCATCAAAAACGCCATGCTCATCCAGCAGCAGGCCCGCTCCAGCCAGCAGTTTGCCGAATCGATGTCCCTGATGGCCCGCGAGATCGGCCAGGTCTTCGGCGAACTCGACCTCACCAAAACCCAGGCCGACTGGGAAAAAGCCGTCACCCAGGCCGGCAGCATCGAGGAGCGCATGGACGTCTTCCTCGACTCCATGGAACAATCCGCAGGCAGCGCCGCCTCCCCCACCAGCTCCCGCGAAGACCTCGTCACCGACGAAGAAATCGACCGCATGATCGACGCGGATGTTTTGGCCTCAGAAAAAACCGAGCTGGGCAAGCTAGACGAACTCGAATCCGAGATCGCGAAGGAGTTGGGGACGAACAAGCAAAAGGATTGAGCATCTGAAGCGGGGGTTATCGATTGCTCGCATCCCTTGGCCATGCAATCATGAATTGGATATGATTCCCTGGATGCGGCAGCTCGAATCAGTCATTAAAGTCGATCCGGAAATTCAAGGCGGAACCCCCTGTTTCTCCGGCACGCGCGTGCCCGTCAAGTCACTGTTCGACTACCTTGCCCGTGGCCGGTCGCTGGACTATTTCCTCGAGCAGTTCCCTTCGGTGAAACGTACCCAGGCGGTCCGCCTTCTCGACAAGGCGGGAAAAATCATCGCTCGCGCCCCGCGGGCAGCATGAACACCAGCGCAACCAGATCGCACGCCCGCGCTCAAAAGTCCTCCCTCTCCACCAAATCCAAATGCTGATCCGGAATATCCGCCACGCGAACGGTAGTAATATTCTTCACGTCATAAAGATTCATCATCGCCGCCGGCGGCCAGTACGGCGCCATCACGTGCTGGAAATAAACATTCTGCACATCCCGCAGCCAAAACGGGCCCGCACATCTTTCGTCAGGCACCCGATGTCGACATTCGTCATCTCCAGCCCATTCACATGCCGCACGTAAAACGCATATGCCGGCTCTCCGCCAAACCGCCCCGGATCCGGATACCCCTTCACCTGCTCCCAAGGCTCCTTCCGCGTCCACGATCCCTTCCCGCCCCCGGGGAAAATCATCCGGATATCGTGAAGGTGCAAATCCTCCACCTCATGCCCCGGAATTCCGCTGATGATGCACGCATATCTCACCGATTTACACTGCGCCACCACATTGCTGATGTTCACATGCCTGATCGCCCCCACCGGCGTCCCCTTCGGCGCGCGCATGCGGGCGCCTAGCCGAATATAAATCGGCGAACTGACAATATCGCGCATCGCCAGGTTGGTAACCGTCACATTATCGATCACTCCCCCATCCACGCTTTCAATCGCCAGCCCCTGGCAATCGTCGAATAAGCAATTGGTAATCGCGATATTCTTGAACCCCCCGTTCGATTCCGTCCCCATCTTGATCCGCCCCGTGCGCGAGGTGTGCCGCGGATGCCCATGCTCATCCGGGTTGTAGTTGCCGGAGATTTTCTGGAACGTCCCATCCAACAGCGTCCCCTCTCTGTATCCCCCGCTGACCACGCAACTGTCGATCGTCACATTCTCCGTATCGCGCACATACCCTAGCCCATAAGAGCTCTTCAGCACGATCGCATCATCATTCGGCGAATTCACCGCGCAATTGGAAATCCGCACGTCCCGGCAGCAATCAATGTCCATCCCATCCCGATTGGTATCGATCTTCACGTTATCGATCGTCAATCCATCCACCGCCGTCGCCAGGATTCCGAAGTGGCCTCCCTCATAAATCGAAAAATCGCGCAGAATGCACCCGCGCACGTTTTTCAGCGAAATCGCCTTGTTCCCGATCCCCGCCGCCAGCTCCTCTTTCGGGTCGGGATATTCCGGCTTCGTGGTCGGTTTGGTCGTCGGATCCGACGGCTGCGTCGCCACATACATCGCCGTGTAATCCTGCGAGTTCATGTCCGCCGGAATCCGATTCAGTCGCCCACCTCCACGGCCGCGTCGACGCCCCCGACTCATCCAGCGGCCCCACGCGGATATCCTTCCCCCCCATCTGCACCTCCCAAGGCTCCTGCGTATCCGCCGAAGGCTGCGTAGTGTCCTGCCACGGCTCCGTCGTCGGCCACGTTGTCGGCTTCTTATTATCCGGCTTGGGCGACCCCCGATTCAGCGCATCCTTCCCATCAATCATCCCCGGCCCCAATATCGCCACGTTCTGAATATTTTCCCCCCAGATCAAGCTGTTGTGCCAATGCGTATGCCCGAAATCCTGAAACTGATCCTTGAACGGCCACGCCTCCGGCGGATCGTATTCCCCTTTATAAATCGTCCCCGCAGCCCGAATCGTCGCCCCCTCATCCAGGTAAATCGCCACGTTGCTCTTCAGATGAATCGAGTAACAAAGATAAGTCCCCGCCGCAAAATGCACTGTCCCCCCGCCCGCCTTGTTGGCAGCCGATATCGCATCATTCACCGCCGGCGTATCCAGGTGCAGCCCATCCCCGCGCGCCCCAAAATTGCGAACCTCAAACACCCCATTAGCCGCCTGACATCCGCCCAGCATCCCGAATATCAGCAGCAGGCCGATCCGAACGATTTTGATGTGATTCATAGTTGGTTGGGCGGAAGTATAAATCCCGAGGGGCGCGTTTGCGAATCTAAGCCACGCTCGCACACCGGGCGGCCGTGCCCAGAATCCCGGCAGTTCTCCATCCTCTGGCCTAACTGCATCTTCTCCCCTCTCCCAGTACTCTGGGAGAGGGCAAGCCGGCGCAAGCCCGCGCGGGTGAGGGCCGACACGACGCGAGATTATTCCACAGCCCGCACCGTGCTTTCAGCCCACCGCAGTGCTAATGTCAATAACTCAAGCACCAGACTCGGTGCAATGAAACTGCTCTAAAAGGACGCTCAAAATGGAATCACAACTAACCGGCTCCCACGAAAAGGTCTATCAACGCCTCTTCCAGCACCCCATGCCCCACAACCTCCAGTGGCGGGAGGTCCGGGCAATGCTTGAAGCAATCGGCGACATAAACACGGTTGAGGATGACAAGGGAAACCTCAAGCTCGCCCGCGGCAGCCAAACGCTGGTGCTCCATCGCCCGCGCGGCAAAGACCTCGCCGACAAGCAGGAATTGATGCAGGTTCGTCATTTCCTGGAACGTTCCGTCGCCGCCCCTCCTCCGCCTCCCCCCGCCGGCACCCATCTGCTCGTCGTGCTCGATCACCGCGAGGCCCGCGTCTACAGCACCGAATTGCGCCGGCGTCCCCAGCGCATCATGCCCTACGACCCCTTCGGCTTCGGCCGCGATCTGCGCTATAACCAGGACGACTCCAACGGCCAGCGAAAACCCGAACAAAAAAGCTTCTACGAGTCAATCGCCAAAACCCTCTCCAGCGCCCAGCAAATCCTCCTCTTCGGCGAAGGCACCGGCGCCAGCAGCGCCATGGAGCAGTTGATCCTCAACCTCAAACAGCATCACCCCGATATCGCCAAAAAGGTCGTAGGCTCAAAAGTCGTGGACATGCACCATCTCACCGAAGCGCAGTTACTGGCCAAGGCGCGGGAATTGTTTGGCGGGGGGTGATGCCGATAAAGCTATCCGCTCTCAGCGATCGCAGAAAATGCATTCTTACGCCAGCAATTTCATCTCGCGGTACAAATCGGCTTTGCCCTCGAATCCGATTCCAGGCAGATCAGGCATGGTGATATGCCCCTCTTCCACAACAACCCCATCCGCAAATCCCCCATACGGCTGAAACAAATCCGGATAAGATTCATTCCCCCCCAGCCCCAGCCCGGCGGCAATGTTCAGCGACATCTGGTGCCCCCCATGCGGAATGCACCGCGTCCGCGACCAGCCATGCTCCTTCAGCATCTCCAGGATCCGCAGATACTCCACCAAACCGTAGCTGAGCGCACAATCAAACTGGAGCCAGTCCCGATCCGGCCTCATCCCGGCGTAGCGGATCAAATTCCTCGCATCCTGCATGGAAAAAAGATTCTCCCCCGTCGCCAGGCTCCCCGAATAATGCCGCCCCAACTCCGCCTGAAGCTGAAAATCCAGCGGGTCGCCCGCCTCCTCGTACCAGAACAGATCATATTTCGACAGCGCCTTCCCATACTCCAGCGCCGTCTTCAGATCGAACCGCCCATTGGCATCCACCGCCAGCTTTTGTCCCGGCCCCAGAATCCCCAGCACCGCCTCGATCCGCCGCAGATCATCCGCAAGCGGCTCGCCCCCGATTTTCATTTTCACAACCGTATACCCGCGATCCAGATACCCCCGCATCTCGCCAACCAGCGCCTCCAAATCTTTCCCCGGATAGTAATACCCTCCTGCCGCATAAACGAAGACGCGCGGATTGGCCTTTCCGTTCCCATACCGCTCCGCCAGAAGCCGAAACAGCGGCTTGCCCGCGATCTTCGCCACCGCGTCCCACACCGCCATGTCGATCGCGCCGACGGCCACCGACCGTTCCCCATGCCCCCCCGGCTTTTCGTTCGTCATCATCCGCGTCCAGATTTTATGCGGATCGAAATTCTCCCCGGTCTGATCCAGCAAATCCCCCGGCCGCGCTTCCAGCACCCGCGGCGCAAACCGCTCGCGGATCATCGCCCCCTGCCCATACCTCCCGTTGGAATTAAATCCATACCCCACCACCCGCCGCCCGTCGCGCATCGACGTCCGTCACCACCGCCACAAGGCTCAGCGTCATCCTGCTGAAATCAATGAACGCATTGCGAATCGGCGAGGAAATCGGCTTTGTCGCTTCGCGAATCTCCAGAATCTTCACCCCAAAATAATACACCAAATTTGGCCGGTGCAACCGTTTATGCCATGGAGTATCGCGGCAGTGAGTCTATTGCGGAATCATTTTGCACGCATCGCCCGCGCTTGTGGAGATCACCAACTGCGGCCTCCAGCCTGGCAGTAACCCGGGGCCGTCGTTTTGCGGCTGTTTGCCAATGATCCACACGCCGGGGTAATGAGTGATTTGCGCGAGCATTTTAGGATCGGCGGGGCCGTTGAGGATCAACCAGGGCGCTGCGAATCAGGGGAGTAATATTTGAGACACATGTAATAAAGACCAGGCGTGACCCACGGATCGGGACTGTAGTAAATCAGCAGATCGCCGGGACCGGCTGAGGTGTTCAGCTCGACAGCGAACTGGCGCCAGTCTTCCAGTGGTTGCGGAGGCGATCCAAGATAATCGGCAGCGCTGATGGTAAGAGCGGCGACGCTCGCGATGGGAAGCAGGTCGCGGATGACGCCGAGACGCGGCCACTGAAAGCTCGCGATCAATGCAAAAATCGCCGGGCTGGTAAGGAGGGTGTAACGCGGATAACCGGCCATCGTAGTGCCATGGAGAAGATCCACGAGAACGACAGAACAAACATTGCCTGCCATCCAGAGAACCCAGATCAGAAGATCGCGGCGACGGGCCAGGCGAAGGATCGGCAAAACCATCGTCAGGAGGAAGATGATCAGGACGACATTGGGCGCTCGGCGGGCGAGACCTTCACCGCGCGGTTCACCGAAAAGAAATTCCGCGGGCAGGCCGATCACACGATACAGTGTCAGCTTGCTGTGCTTTTCCATATGGGCCTCGCGGAGAAACGTGGCGGCGAGGGAGGGAAGCGTGTGGGTTTGTGTGCCTAGAAGGGGAACCCATACGAGAAGCGTAATGATCGCCCCGGCCGCAAGGGAGATGAGCGTGGGCCACCGTGATTTTGACGGAAGCCGCAGCACCGCGAAGGCGCCGAGGCCGAGCAGGGGGCCGGCGACAATATAGTGCGTAAGCGTGGCCCCTGCGCAGCACAGGCACAGGGCGACGAGCAGAAATTTCGTCGGGCCGAAAAATTCGATTCGCAGCACCAGGTCAATGCAGCCAAGTCCAAGGAGCACGAGCAGTGCATACGCGCGGGCATCGAAGGCATATTCGATCTGTCCCAGCGACAGAGCCATTATCGCCGCCGCGAGGAGCGCGACCCTTGGTCCGTGAAGGAATCGGCAGATGTCGAAGAGAACCACGATCGATGCAAGCGAAGCCAGCGCCGAGAGGCTCCGAATCGCCAGCCGCGCCGGTGCCGAAGAGATCCATCCACCAGCGCAGGAGCAGGAAGTAAAGCGGCGGATGCGTAATGTCGCCGACGTGGGTAAGGATGCTGCGCGATGGGGCCGCGGACGAAAGCGAGGTCAGATTGGGCTGGTCCGTCCTGATGAGGTTGGCCGGGAGGCGGTCGTTTACCGACCCGCGACCCATGGACGTTTCGACGGACCAAATTTCGTCTTTCCAGAGACTTGGGTCGCCCAGGCGGTAGAAGCGCAGCAAAGCGCCGGCAATCAAAATCACCGCGAGGACAGTGATATGGAAAACCGAGAGGGGGGTGCGGAGAGGAGAGCGGGTGGTAGGCCGCGGTACCTTGGTCATCGGTCAGGGAATTGTACTGACCGATCGCCTGGTCGCCGTATTGCTGGAATTGCTACCCTGCCCCTCGCCCCAAAGGATTGCGTCCCAGGGGCAGGGAAAAGAGGGAATCATCGGCCGCCTGAATAATCCGTTCAGGCTGGCAGTTGATGAACCATCCGGTCGTGCAAATAAGCCGTCAGCGTCCGGACCAGCTTTCTGGCGGCATCGTGCCAGTGAGTCTGCCGGTCGCGGAAGACGACCGTGCCTTTCTGGTCCGAAATACCGGCACGCATCTCGACACTTCGGCCGACACGGTGCATCGAGATGGAAATCACCAGATTTCCCATCCGGTCGCCAAAACGCATGGCCCGTTTGAGCCAAGACATTAACTGGCGGCGATGTGACGGTTTCAGCAGCACATTCCCGACATCTAGCTTAAGCATTGTGCAACCTCAGTAATAATATCCCCAAGCAGTTGGCGGTTGCAGGAGAAACAGCAATAATCGTGCCGCAATTCTGGGAGTGTTGAATGACCGCGAGTCTGCGAACATTATCTGATGGCCACCTTCTGGCCGATTGCCGCCTCGAGGCCTTTCGGGGTTCAGGGCCCGGCGGGCAGAAGCGCAACAAGACCAGTTCCGCGGTCCGGCTTACCCATTCCCCCAGCGGGATTTCCGTGATCGCCTCCGAATCGCGATCCCAGCAGCGGAACCGCCAGGTGGCCCTGGATCGGCTCCGCCACAAGATCGCCCTGTCCGTCCGGGAGAAGATCGATTTGTCCGGTCTCCCGGACCCCAATGTGATTCATGTCTCCTGCCGGTCGGATAAATATCCGGCAGCGATGGGAAAGACGCTTGATGTTTTGACCCATTCGCGATGGAAGGTCTCCGAGGCGGCAAAAATGCTCGGCGTTTCGACGGGGCAGTTGGTCGATTTTTTGCGGACCGATGCCCAGCTTTGGATGGAAGTAAACCGCAAGCGCCAGTTGGCCGGATTTCGGAGCCTGACGGCGTGAGAGGGACCGCCAAGAACCATCCGCTTGCTATGCTCGAGCGGAAAATCGTGGCATGCCGGCAGTGCCCTCGGCTGCGGAACTACTGCGAAAAAATTGCGAGGGAAAAGCGGCGGGCGTTCTTGGATTGGACCTATTGGGGAAAGCCGGTGCCGGGGTTTGGTGATGCGGAGGCGCGAATCTGGATCGTGGGCTTGGCGACGGCGGCGCACGGGGCGAATCGGACGGGGCGTGTTTTCACCGGCGATCGCTCTGGGGATTTTTTATTTGCGGCGCTATATCGGGCCGGTCTGGCGAATCAGCCGCAGTCAATTCGCGCCGGAGATGGGCTGGCGCTCCGCGGCGTTTTTATCAGCGCAGCAGTGCGATGCGCGCCGCCGGAAAATAAACCGCTGCCGGATGAAGCGGCGAACTGCGCCGCCTTTCTGGATCGCGAGTGGGAGGCGCTGAAAAATGTCCGGGCGATTCTGGCGCTGGGGAAAATTGCCTGGGACGCGGCGCTGGCCATGGCGCGGCGGAATGGGTGTGACCTGCCGGACGGGCGGCCGGCATTTGGCCATGGGGCGGAGGTGCGGCTGAGCGAAACCCGTTGGCTCATCGGGTCTTATCACGTGAGCCAGCAAAACACATTTACAGGAAAGCTAACCCCGAAAATGTTCGATAATATCCTCAGGCAAACGGCCTTACGCTACGGGATTTCCCTTGTTTCTTGACATTCACCCCGATTTACTCAATACTCTAAGGACAATTGAATAAGTGTTCTTATCGAGAGTGGTCGAGGGTTAGGGCCCGATGAAACCACAGCAAAAGTTTTAAGCTCCGGCTTGAAATGAGTGCTAACTCCCTCCTGGGAAACCGGGAAAGATAAGAAGAGCCTACACGTCCTTCGTCGCCGCCTCTTCTTATCGTTAGAAGAGGAAACAATTCCATGAGCTACGTTGTTGGTTTGAAGTGTAAGGAATGCGGTCATCGCGCGCCCGTCTCGCCGGTGCATGTGTGCGAGGCCTGTTTTGGGCCATATGAAGTTGAATACGACTACGCCGCGATGAAGGGAAACGTAACGCGGCAATCGATCCTGGCGGGGCCCAGAAGCCTCTGGCGATATAAGGACCTGCTTCCCGTTTCAGAGCCCAAGAGCGGCTTCAATTCGGGTTTCACGCCGCTGCGAAAGGCGCGAGCGCCTGGGCAAGGAGCTCGGGTGCAGTGAACTTTGGATCAAGGATGATTCGTGCAACTACCCTACCTATTCGTACAAGGAGCGCGTCGTTTCCGTCGCCATCACCAAGGCCATTGAATTTGGCTTCGACACCGTCGGCTGCGCCAGCACCGGCAACCTTGCCAACAGCACCGCGGCCCACGCGGCCATCGCGGGAATTCGCTGCTTTGTCATGATCCCGCACGATCTGGAGCAGGGGAAGGTCCTCGGCAGTCTGATTTTCGGGCCGACAATGGTCCGCATCCGCGGGACGTACGATGACGTCAATCGCCTTTGCACCGAGATCGCCGACAAGTATGGCTGGGCGATCGTGAACGTGAATCTCCGGCCTTATTACACCGAAGGAGCCAAGACCTACGGATTCGAAATCGCCGAGCAGCTTGGGCTGGCGCTTGCCGCAGCACACGATTGTTCCCACGGCCGGCGGGACGATTTTGCCGAAGGTTTACAAGGCCTATCACGAATTTATCGAGCTGGGGATTGGTCGAGGACAATCATCCGAAGATTTATTCGGCCCAGGCGGCGGGTTGCAACCCCGTCGTCAAGGCGATTCACAAGGGGATCGACATCATCGAGCCGCAGAAGCCCAACACGATTCGCCAAGAGCATTGCCATCGGCAACCCGGCCGATGGGTATTACGTCTGGCATGCCGTCAAGGATTCCGGCGGCTGGGGCGAAAGCGCTACGCGATCGGGAAATCGTCGATGCGATCAAGCTGCTGGCCAAGACCGAAGGAATCTGGACCGAGCCGGCCGGCGGAACGACCCTGGCCGTGACCATGAAGCTGATCCAGCAGGGCCGAATTCCTAAGAACGAATCGATTGTCGTCAGCATCACCGGCAACGGCCTGAAAACGCTGGAAGCGGTGCAGGGTGATCTGGTTTATCCCGAAGTGATCGAGGCGAAGCTTTCGGAATTCGACGCGCTTCTGGATCGCCAGAAGGACAGCTGCCAAGCCCCAGCCCCGTCCGCAGCGTTCTGAAGTTTCAGTGGTATAATCCGATAAAGGAAAAAGAATGAGCATCAAAGTCAGAATCCCCTCTCCTCTGCGAAATTACACCCAGGGCGCCGACGTGGTGGAAGCCGAAGGCGCCAACATCGGCGAGGTGCTCAATGGCTTGAAAGCCAAGGCCGCGCGGCATCGAAACCCGGCTGTTCAAGGGGCCGAATCAGCTCAACCGCTTCGTGAACATATATCTCAATGAAGAGGACATCCGGTTCTTGAAGAACCTGGAGACGCCGGTGAAGGCGGGCGATGAAATGAGCATCGTGCCGGCGATTGCGGGGGGACTGATGATGAACAAGGCTGCATTCTCACGCCGCTGCTGGTTTACCTTCCCCACCGCGAAGCAGGTGGAGCAGCCGATCATCTGGCAGATGAGCCGGAAATTCCCCGAGGTGATTTTCGATATCCGCCAGGCGAGCGTGCAGAACGAAATCGGGATCATGGCGGTGCTGCTGACGGGGCCGGAGAACGACGTGAAGGCGGCGATCGAGTTCGTGCGATCAAAAGGGGTTACCGTTGAACCGATCGAAAAGAGCGTCGTGGAAGGGTAGCCGTCTGGGCGAGGTTCGCGGCGGAGCGATTTCGCGTTCGAAATCTCCATTTTCATTTCTGCTGTTTATTTACCAATTCAAACTATTTTTACGCGGGCTATTTCGCCCGCAACTTACAGAAAGACACAATTTAACTGATGTCTGAACAACTTACATTCACAAATTCTTTCACACCTGAAATCCGAGACGCTATCGCCCGCAAAAGCCGCGGCCACTGGCCAAGGAAATGAACCTCGCGCAGGATGAGACTTATCCTGCATTTCGCGAAGCGATTCGCGAGCTTATGCACGCCGGGCGAGTCGTCTTCGGCGCCGGCGGAGCGTCATGCTTCCGACGCAGAACCTCGTTCGCCGAGGGAATCGTGGGCACCTACCGGCAGAACCAGCGCGGGTTCGGGTTTGTCGTGCCCACCGATCCCGATGGGCATGAAGACCTCTTCATCCCCGAGGGGGAAAACGGCGGCGCCATCACCGGCGACGTCGTCCGCGCGAAAATCACCAACCGCGAGCAGCGCGAAGGGAAGGTGATGTATCGCGGCCGCGTGATCGAGATCATCACCCGCTCGCAAAAGCGATTCGTCGGCACGCTGGCGCACGCAGCACGGGAAATGGCTCGTCTTGCCCGACGGCAACGTGCTGACTGCGCCGATTCTTACGCCCGATGCCGCGGCGCGGCATATCAAGCTGGGCACCAAAGTCGTCGTCGAACTGACGACCTATCCCGTCGACGGCGTCGGCGGCGCAGGGCGTCATCACCCGCGTGCTCGGCCAGGCCGGCGAGAAGGATGTCGATCTGCAATCGGTCATCGTGCAGTTCAATCTTCCCGAGGAATTTCCCGATGCATGCCTCGATCAGGCGCGCCAGGCGGTGGATCGGTTCAACGTCAGACGGCAATGGCCGGATCGGCTCGATCTTTCTGATCGCATGATCTGCACCATCGATCCCGACGACGCCAAGGATTATGACGACGCGATCAGCCTCCGCCAACTGGACAACGGGCAATGGGAACTGGGCGTTCACATCGCGGATGTCTCGCACTTCGTCCGGACCGGCTCGCCGCTGGATGTGGAAGCGAAAGAGCGCGGGAATAGCTGCTATTTCCCGGGGTTCGTCATTCCGATGCTGCCGGAGATTCTTTCCAACGGCGTGTGCAGCTTGCAGGAAGGGGTGCCGCGGCTGTGCAAGAGCGCGTTCATTACCTTCGACGACAGATGCACAGCCGATTCGGCGCGACTTTTGCCAACACGGTGATCCGCAGCGCGAATCGGCTGCGATATCGCGAAGCGCAGGCGATCATCGATCAATGCCGATCTGGTTCCCCATCCGGAGGGCCCGCGGAAGATCGACGCGTTACAATCCGGAGGTTGTCGAACTGCTGCACCAGATGAACGCCCTGGCGAAGCGGATTCAGAAGCGGCGGCATGCGGCGGGGCAGATCGTGCTGGATCTGCCGGAGGTGGAGCTGGTGCTGGACGACAGCGGCAAAGTCGTCGACGCCAAGCCGGAAGATCAGAGCTTCACGCATACGCTGATTGAGATGTTCATGGTGGAGGCGAACGAGGCGGTTGCGCGGGCGCTGGATTCGACGCACATGCCGTTTCTTCGCCGAATTCATCCCACTCCCGAGCCGGACAGCGGAGAGCGGCTGAAGCATTTCGTGGAGGTTGCCGGGTTCAGGCTGCCCAAGGACCTGGACCGCAAGGCGATTCAAAGTCTTCTGGCCTCCGTGCAGCGGCAAGCCGCAATCCTTCACGATCAATCTCGCGGTTCTCAAGAGCCTGACCCGGGCCGAATATTCGCCGAAGGTGATCGGGCATTACGCGCTGGCCAGCGAGCATTATTGCCACTTCACCAGCCCGATCCGCCGGTACGCGGATTTGACGATTCACCGGTTGCTCGATCAGTATTCATCGCGGCCGGCGGCCAAGGGCGGGCGGCGCATCGAAGCTGGATGGTGCGCCGACGGAGCAGAACCTCGTCGATCTTGGCAAGCAGCTCAGCTTCACCGAGCGCCGGGCGGATGATGCCGAGCGGGAACTACGGCAGGTCAAGGTCCTGGAGCTGCTGACAGAGCCATGTCGGCGAAGATTTCGCCGGCGTCGTTACGGGCATCACCAACTTCGGCATCTTCGTGCAGCTCACGACTTGGCTGATCGACGGATTGATTCGCTACGAAGACCTGCTGGATGACTGGTGGGACGTGGATGAGCGCAGCGGCGTGATCCGCGGGCAGCGGACCGGGCGGAGAATCCGGATCGGGGATACCGCGAAGGTGCGGATCGTGCGCGTGGACCCGCCGAGGCGGGAATTGAGTTTGGCGATTGCCGAGCTTCAGTCGCAGTCGGAAAAGGGACCGCAGAAGGGGCAGCAGGAATCGAAGAAGAAAACGCACCGGAAGGGGAAATCGGTGCAGCGGCGGCATAAGCGCAGGTAGACGGCCGAGATGAGTTTTGTCTTTGGGGGTGCTGAGTACAAAAGGTTACAGTCCGGAATAAGCTGGGTGGGATGGGGGATTTGGGGTACGGGTTTTCGTGATATCAATGATATCGTTGATATCAATGATATCAGGCGTCGAAATTCGAAATGGGGAAGGGAGTCAAATTGATCATCGTCGGTGGGGGGGTGATTTCATGCGGACTCGAAGGGCCGGCGGTTTGAAACTCAAGAAACGCCGGGTTTAGCTGACACTCGCGGGGGGCCGGCCCAGGAGATAGTATGTCTGCATGTGTGCCTGATCTGGTCGAAATATTTTGCGTCACCTTTAATTCGCGCAACGGAGAATCAGCGATGCGTTCGTGGCTTGACTTGGCCTGAGATAACCACTGTACTGATTACCCCGTTCGAGGCCTGGTTCATACACTTTGGGAGCAAAAAGTCATGAGCGTGATGAAAATTGGACCTGTTGGCACGTCAAGCGGCCTAGGCGCGACCCTATCGACAGCTGACATCAAAAGCATTGACGGATACTACCAGTTCGGTCTTGGAACCGAATTATTGACAGGCCTTGTCGTTACGAAATGGGATGGATCAACGATACCCATGGGCGACACCACGGGCGCCTTCTTGCCTACCGGAATGATCATGCAGCAGGGCGTACTGATCTCGGCAGCCTCACAGGCGGTTCCGATCAGCATTAACCGCATTTACGGAGCTGCATCAACTTACGTCTACCGATTAGGGCTTGACCTTGGATTTGTTGGCAGCAACATCGACGTATCCGACCAGAATTTTGAGATTAATATCCCTTCGAATTGCGTAGCTGACTCGCTGACATTTACTTACAGCGATCAGCAGATTTGCTCGGTTGCGTGTACATTTATTCAGATTCCCCTGGCCCCTGGGGCGACACCGGTGGTATTGTCAAAGCCTTATAAGATCGGATGCTTTGGCGTCGCACAGGCCGACGGTGTTTTCTTTGACCAAAGTTTTGGATTGAGGGCCGGGCAGCTTTTACAGATCGGGGTTTACGAAAATACAAACTGCATACAGGCGATCTCCGTAAAGTTTACCAGCCAAGACTACCCGTTGCAAAATTATTTCGATGTCAGCGGCGCTAATTTGACGGTTTTGCCGCAGCCGTCGGGCTTCTTCTACGCCGACGAGGGTGCGACGAATCAGATAACAGAGATTCGAGGGGTTTCGCTAAACACCGGCACTGGCGTTATTGCTCAGCTGGAAATTGATGTGGATGGTGTCACGCAGGGACCTTTTGGCGATCCTAGCGCAGTTGGAACGGCTTTCACTGTCACCATTCCAACCCAAACCGCGCTGGTCCACTCATTCTGGGGATGGGCATCTTCAAACGGTCGCCAGTCCGAGCGCTGCAGGCATTTGGCGTGAATCTGATCGACAAAAGCAATTCGACCTGACACCGTCCCTCGTTTCCCCTCGTTTCCCGCAACCCCTCTGCCACAGTACCTGATGGCCGGACACTTCTGTGAATTCGGAAGCGAATCGAGCAGCTTTAAACGCAAATGCAAATGCAATGCGGGGAGGACTTCGGCGGGGCTCAGTCGAGCCGAGGCGAAAACCCCATACGGGGTCCGTTCGAGAAGCGCAGGGCAAGCCCACTTCGACAAGCTCAGGGCAGGAAGCGGTTTTCGCCTTGGCTCGACTGAGCCCCGCCGAAGTCCTCCCCGCACCCCTCCTCCACTTTCCGGCTTCCCCTAAAGACGCTGTCTCGTGAAGCCAAAATGCGTAGCGATACTTGGTAAATACGACTTGGACACGAATAGAAAAAAGGATCGTGTTGAGGTCGCTTCGGCTATAACGGCCAGAAACGCGGGACAGAAACGCGGGACAGTCACCTATTTCGGGAAACGCGGGACAGTCACCTATTTCGAGCACAATAATAGGTGACTGTCCCTGGTTTACCACTGGTTTACCATTTCGAGCACAATAATAGGTGACTGTCCCTGGTTTACCGTCCCTGGTTTACCGAGATGAGTTTGAATATCTCCCACTCTCGCGAACTCTGCTGCTTCAATACATCGGCGACCTCGTGTAGTCCCTGATTCGCGCTTGCGTCGCGTATCGATTTTGAAACCCCTCGAATCGCCTTGCGCTCGTTCCGCAATAAGTGTTCGATGAGGCGCAGCGTTTCTGGCGGGAACACTGGCTGCATAGGCGCAGGCTCCATCATCGTCATCGGCTTTTGGCACTGCATCTTGTCCTGAAGGTGTGCGAGTTCGTTGCGAAGCAGTTGGTTCTGTTGATCTAGTTTCTGCAACGAATATGTGAGTCGCTGATCGACCCTAGCAAGATCATCCTGTGAAGCACACCCTTTGATGGCGAGTCCGAAGAACAGCATGAGTAAAAGACGTGTAAGAGGTTTCATTGATTCGCCGCAGGTTCGTTCGCATCCATGACATCCCAGAGACTGGCGCGAAGGTGGTGAAACCCATCATCGCGCAACATAACTTCAGTCTTGCGAACTTGACGCGAGTGTAACGTGCGCAACGCTCTCATACGGTGAGCCACCTTCGCCGTCTAGCGTAGCCCTGTGGAGCGCGGATTACAATAATTGTGTCTATCGAGATGAAAGCCACAAATTGGAAGTCACAAAGGAAGCCACATAGGAGGCATCACTTGACTATCACGTATTTTGTGTCCCAGATTTTCCGGATTTTACTGACTTTTGCATTTCTCGAAGGAAAGGACGCGACGGTGTCCTTCCTTAGGAAGCACTTGAAGTGATTCACCGGGTCGCCACGAAAACCCGTTAAACGGCCATGGACGGAGGAGCTTCGCCTCGGGTAAGTGTGGATTGTCCCATAGTTCTGGGGCCACTTTATCAAAGCTCCAAGGATAAACTCCGCGCACCAGAAACGAGGGACAGTCACCTAGAAACGAGGGACAGTCACCTATTTCGAGTACAATAATAGGTGACTGTCCCTCGTTTCGTCCCGAGTACAATAATAGGTGACTGTCCCTCGTTTCGTCATAATAGGTGACTGTCCCTCGTTTCCTCGTTTCGTCCCCTCGTTTCGTCCCCTCGTTTCGTCCCCTCGTTTCGTCCCCTCGTTTCGTCCCTCGTTTCGTCTCTCGGTTCCCTGGTAAATACGACTCGGACACTACACAGAAAAAAAGGATCTTGTTGAGGTCGCTTCGGCTATAACTGCCACGATGAAACTCTTTTCATTTCTCAATTCGATTCTCATTTCACTTGCACTGATGATCCTGGCCTTCGCGGTGCTCAGTTGGGCGAAGGTGCCGGTGGGGAATCTCGCGGACTGGGTGAGCGGCCTGCTCGCTTTTTTCTGGCTGCTGGCGATCGTGACGGTGCCGTGGAACATTTATTTCAAGGCCAAGGCGGTCCTGAGCGACGCTCAGCCGACGCGCGAACGCGGACTGCCGGTGGATGAACGTCAGGTAGCCTATGTGCGTAAGCTGGTCGGCCTGTCCTTCTGGGTCGCGATAGGCCTGCATCTGGCATCGGCCATCGTCTTGTATGCTCTTGCCCGGACTGGCGTGGTTCGCATTGGCTATATTGCATCCGTCATCGCGCTGATGCTCACGATCCTTCGGCCGTCGATCAGCGCCTATGAGTATCTGGCCGCCCGCTTGCATGCGATCGGGCAGAGTTGGGTCTATCCCCGCGAGGATGTGGTGGAACTTCGGGGCCGAGTGACGGCGCTGGAGGGGAGCCTGAAATCCGTTCGCGACGACCTTGACCCGCAGAGAGCGGATTCGCTGCTGTCGACGGAGCGGGTTTTCGCCCAGGAAACTCGCCGGCAGGCCGTGGCGGCCGCCGCCGATCTGGAGGCATTTCACGCTTCCAACGCCAAAGACCACGAGCGTCTGGCCGAGCAAGCCCGCTCGGCGATCTCGCAACTGACAACCGATGGCCAGTTCCTGGATCATGTGCGCGAGATCCTGCGGTTCTTTAAGTCGGCATGATATGGGGATTGCCGCTAGAGCAGTTTCATTTCAATCGTAGCGGCCGCGTCGCCTTCGGCGACCCCTTCGGGGTTGCTTTGGGCGAGGTCGTCCGCGGCGTCATCGCTCCTCAACGGGTCTATTCAAACCCGCTTCGTCGCTCTTCCTTGCGGCCAACCTCGCCCAAAGCAACGCAGACGCTACGATTGAAATGAAAATGCTCTAGAGTGTCACGGTTGACGATTCCCCGAGGTTCGGACTCTCTGCCCGGTCTGGGCGGTTGACTTCCACCGCCGCACTTCACATAATGTTAAGATCGATGCGGGTCATCAAGCCATCGACTCTACGGCGGTTCTGGGAAGTCAATCGAAGCTCTGAAGCCGAATTGAGGAAATGGCTCAAGACCGCCAAGGAGGCGAATTGGAGACATCCTCCGGACGTCAAGGCCGACTTCGGCGTCCGTGTCGATTTCGTGAAAGTTCAAAGCGGAAATACCGTGGCCGTGTTCGACATCGCGAACAATAACTGGCGACTGATCGCGGCTATTCACTACGATCGACAGCGCGTATTCGTGCTCCGCGTTTTGACGCATCGGGAATATGACGCCAACCGATGGAAGCAAGAGTTATGAGCAAATCGACGACTCATCTTCACAGGCAAATGCCCAAAACATTCAACGAACTGAATGCTTTGCTGCCGTTGCGGCCCATTAATGACCGCATTGATTTGGAGAACGCCTATGAAGTCATGGATCGATTGGCGGTCATTGAGAAACCAACCAAGGACCAGCGAGATTTCCTGGATACGCTGGTGATTCTGACGGAAGCCTTCGACGAGGAAGACAACCAATCCGCACTGGCGGCTGCCGACAAAGTCACCGGCCTGGAGTTGCTCAAGTATCTGATGGACAACACGAAGATGACCCAAGCTGCCCTGGCCAAGGCTCTTGGCGTTAGCGAAGGGGCCGCGTCGATGATCCTTAAGGGAGAGCGGTCGATCACCGCCCGACACGCCCGGACGCTGGGGAAGCGATTTAAGCTCGATCCCGGGGCGTTCATTCGCTGAGGCCAAGTCCGACGAAGGATAGGCGGTCTGCGTGGTGACACTTGCGATTCACGCGAATACCAGGTGCCCACGTGCTTTGGGGTGGGGGGCTGATATTGAGATTTGCACGTCGCAGCCCAGGTCATTCAGGAATCGCATTAGTCGATCGGTGGAGAAACCATCGAGACGGCCGTTGATGATCAGCGACACTTTTGGCTGATCGATTCCGAGGATTTTTGCTGCCTCTGCCTGCGTAAGCTTGCGCCTCAAGCGTGCGGCGGATGTACAGGGCCAGGTTGGTTTTTGCCAACAGGTCATCAGCATCAGGCAGGTCCAAATCGGCGAATACATTGCCGCTGCTGGGCGCAATCGAATTTTCTTTGTTCTTTTTCATTGCTTCTGACTCCATTGTTTGTGCATGATTTCTGCAAGCTGAAGCCGTTTTTGGATCAAGTCCATGGTTCGCTGCGGGGTTGCGATTCCCTTTTTTGATTTCTTCTGAAAGCAGTGCAGGACATAGACGACGCCAGCAAATCGGACCGTGTAGACTGCGCGGTAGGTGTCACCGTCGTGATCTTCAACCACCTCCAGAACCCCTGCGCCTTTGAAACCGCGCAGCGGTTTGGCGCTCTCGTGTTTCTCGCCGGCCTGAGCAAAGCGGAGGGCATAGCCCATTGTTCGCCTTACGGGTTGCGGCAATTCCAGCAGCTCGTCGAGCGCGCCCAACCCATAGCAATGGATCATGGGGCGGCGGAGGTATGTCTTTCATCATTCGAGTATGCCAGAACTGGTAATAAAGATCAAGAAAAGCGTATTACCAATTCTAGCCTACTTCCTCATCGGCGCGACGAAAAGGCGCGATTGCGATTGCTCGACCGAAAAAAGGGGGGAATACCGCGCATTCAAGGTAAAGCCCACCCCCCATTTGGTCCGATAATCACCCAATAGACCCATGCACGAAGAACTCGTAGAAGTCCTGGTATCGAGCAAAAACGAGGCGGCTGACGACATGCTCGTCGAGGGCCTTCGCCTCGTCGCCGAGCCGGAGCAGTCGGTCATCCTCAACGCCATCCTCCAGCGGAAATCAATTCGCTCGCTTTCGGGTGTGGTGGAGCAATACGAGACGCTTTCGCCTCGGCTTCAGCATTCGATTCTGGCGAATATCAAAACGCTGCATCATGCCCTACGGGAGTGCGGGCGCAGCGATCGGATGGAATTGCGGCAGGCTGCCATGCGGCTGATTGCTCTCAGCCGGGAATGCAAGCTGGCGTATGTCATTACCGAAAACCTGCACGACACGGATGAAGCGCTGAGCAAATCGGCAGCCGAGGCGATCGTGGCGCTGGCTCGGTGGGTTGCGACGAGCACCCGGCTGCTTCAGCGTAAATACAGGCCGCCGGCGGATCTGTTTTCTGAACCCGAAGCGGCCGCTGCTCAACCGGCGCCCGCGACTGCCAACACCCCTGAAGAGCCGCCGGAGGATTTTCAGGCGTTGTATCAGACTCTCATGGAGCAGCGGCCGGAGATTGAGACCGTCGTGGCGCGGGCGATCGACGTTCACCGCGGGCGGCATGGGCAGGATCTGCTTCGAGCGGCGCTGCTGCTGTGCGACTGGCCGGGGAGCAAGACGCTGGCGATTCTGCAGACGACCAAGCACGGCGGGCAGAGCGCGATGGTTCGGCGCCTGCAGCAGCCGCCGGAGGCGGAACATATCGAGGCGTTTTTGCTGGGGGCGACACATGGGCAGCTTCGGCTGCATTTTGGATCGGTCTTTTCGCATATTGAAGAGCCGACGGTTCTCGACGCGATTTTGCGCAAGACGCACTGGCTGAAGGACCATCAGCTACAACTCTGCATGCACCAGGTGAATCGGGGGGTCTGGTGGCAGGAGGGGGAACTGCTTCGGGACGCGGGCCGGCGCGAACCGAAGGAGGCGGCCAGAATCGGGGACTGGGTGGCAAGCTCGGGGATGCACGATCTGATGCAGGATGAGCGGCTGACGTTTCTGGCGCAACATGGGCGGCACGATCTGGACGCGCGGCTCCGGCTGCTTTGCGTGGCGATGCGGCGAAAGAAATGCGAGAGCGTGCAGTTTCTGCGGTTCATGCTGGGGGACGCGGATGAGCGATTGATGCGGATGGCGGCAAGGGAGATTGTGCGGCGCAGGCCGCCCGATTTTGAGAATATGCTGCTGCAATTGATGACGAATGCTCCGCTGTCGGTGCGGCGGGTGGTGAGCCGCTCGATTGGCCACGCGGGGTTTGAGCAGTATTGGGACCGGTTCGATCATCTGGATCGCCCGACGCGAAAACAGGCGGGAAAGGCGATGCTGAAGCTGATGCCGGATTCGCCGCAGCGGCTGGCGCGGCGGCTGGCGGCGGGACCGATCGAGCAGCGGCTCAAGGCGCTGCAGATTACGCAGGAGCTGGGGCTTGTGGAGCCGCTTCGCGAGCAGGTGATGGCCCTGGCCAACCACGCCCACCCGAAGGTGCGCAGCAAGGCGGTCATGGTTTTGGGCGAAACGCCGGGGGCTTCGGTGGAGCTGCTGATGGAGCGGATCGTTCGCGACACCGATTCGCGGGTGCGGGCGAATGCGATCGAGGTGCTGGAAAATCACCAGACGCCGGAGTTTATTGCGCTGCTGGCGGAGCGTTCGCGAACAACCAACAACCGCGAGCGGGCCAATGCGATCAAGGCGCTGCACCGGATGCGCGTGGGGAATGTGGGGCCGGCGCTGATGCTCATGCTCCAGGATCCGCGGCCGGAGCATCGAATCTCTGCAATGTGGGCATTGAAACAAATCGGCTGGTGGAAGCTGTTGCAAGAGGTGGGGCGGATTGCCAAGGACGATCCAAACCTGCGCGTGCGGCGGTATGCGGTTACCGTGCTGAAGGGCGTCGCGGAACTGGTTCAAACGCAGAAGAGAGTCGGCTGATGATTCATCTGGTCACACTTTGCACGTTGCCGCTGGCGAACCCTACGCAGGAAGAGGTTTTTCAGAGCATCAACAGCCAGATGACGACGCCGGTCGACCTGAGCAAGGCCATTCCCTACCTGCTGGTGGCCATCGCGACCGCGATCATGGTGGGGTTGTATAACTATCACCGAAAGCGCCGGGCGAATCCGGGGCGATTGAATAACCCGGCGAAGCTTTCCCGCGAGATCTGCCGGCATGTCAATTTGCGGACCGCGGAGCTGAAACAACTGAAACTCCTGGCTGATGAGCAGGAGGTGGAATATCCGTTGACGCTGATTCTGTGTCCGTCGCTGCTGGGGAAGGCGATTCGCTCGCCGAGCCCGCGGGTGGATCGGGCGGTGGTGCGGGCGATTGTTGAAAAGCTGAAAAAGAGCCTGGCGGAACGACCGCAATAGGTCCGAGTTGCGAGTTTCGAGTTGCGAGTTGCGAGCAAAACGGGAACGCATTTTCTCGCAACTCGCAACTCATAACTCGCAACTTCCTCTTTCCGCTATAATCCCGGCGATGGCTGGAAAGATTATTGACGGGGCCGCCCTGGCGGAGCAGATCAAGCGCGACGTTCGCGGCCGGGCTTCGGAGCTGGCGGCAGCGGGGCGCAAGCCGGCGCTGGTGGCGATTCTGATTGGCTCTTCGCCGGCGGGGGAGCTTTACGCGAGCCGCCAGGCGCAGGCGTGCGAAAACGTGGGGATCGGCTATCGCCTGCACAAATTAGCCGCGGAGACGACGCAGAAAACCGCTGAGGAGGCGATCCGGTCGCTCAGTGCGGATCCGTCCGTCACCGGGATCATGCTTCATCTGCCTGTGCCGGGGCATCTCAATGCGACGGATCTCCAATATAAGATCGATCCGGTGAAGGACGTGGAGGGGGTGAACCCGGCCAACATTGGGTATGTCGTTTACGGGCACACGCTGATCGCCCCGTGTACGGCGCAGGCGGTGCTGGAATTGATCGACGCGACCGGGGCGGAGCTTCGCGGGACCGAGGCCGTGGTTGTGGGGGCGAGCGAAATTGCCGGCAAGCCGATCGCGCTGCTGCTGACGCAGCGGTTGGCGACCGTGACCCTGTGCCATATCGCGACCCGCGATCTGAAATCGCACACCCGGCGGGCGGATATCCTGGTTGTCGCGGTGGGTAAGGCGGGGCTGATTGGCGCGGATCATGTGAAAGAAGGGGCGATTGTCATTGACGTGGGAATCAATCGGATCACGGGGGCGGATGGAAGCAAAAAGACGGTGGGGGATGTGGATTTTGAGGCAGTCTCTCCGAAGGTTTCGCACATTACGCCGGTGCCTGGGGGCGTGGGGCCGATGACCGTGGCGATGCTGCTGAAGAATACGATTCGCAGTTCGAATCTTGCCGATTCGATTTGATGGGATGCAATTGAACTTCGCGATTTTCTGACCGCAAATTTTGCAGATTTTCATGAAATTCGGACAAGTCGACAATCCGGGAAAAATCGATTTCACGATCGTGTCAGACGATCCAGGCACTGCGAAGGTGTTGAAAAAGAGTTTGAAATCGAAGGGGTTTGAGGCCTACGTCGGGTGTGCAAAGTGGAATAAAAAAGACCTTAAGAATTTCTATCCGAGAGAAGTAAAAGATGAACTTGCATATTATTCGAGGCAGTTCAATTGCATCGAGTTGAATGCAACATTTTACCGCCTGTTTTCCGCCGCGACATTCGACAAATGGTATAAGGCCGTGCCGGAGAATTTCGAGTTCTTTCCCAAACTCGAGCAATCGATCTCACACTTTCGGCGGTTGAACGGCGTGAAAGAGATCGTCAAGCGAAACGTCAAAAACATGTCGCGTCTGCGTGAAAAACTGGGGATGCCGTTTCTGCAGATGCACAATAATTTTGGGCCGAAGGATTTTGAGCGTGTCGAGGCGTTTGCCGAAAACTGGAAATATGAGGTGCCGTTGGCGATGGAGTTTCGCCACACCGATTGGTTTAACGACGCCGCGGTTTCGGGCAAACTTTACGATTTACTTGAAAAACACGGCATCACAAATGTCCTTGTCGACACCGCGGGTCGTCGCGACCTGATGCACCTGCGTTTGACGACCTCGACGGCGTTCATTCGCTGGGTAGGGTCGAATGAGCCCAAATCGGATCGCTCGCGTCTGGATGAATGGGTTGGGCGAATCGCCAAATGGAAAAAGGCCGGTCTGCGGAAACTCATATTCATCGTCCACCAGAATGAAGAACAGGAATCGCCGGCACTGGCCGCGCATTTCATCGAGCGGCTCAATAAGCGGATCGGCACGACGCTGACAATTCCCAGGATATTCACTCGATCCCGGCAGCGATGACGGGAACGTCCTGGGGCTCTCAGCGACGGCGGGCACGGGTCGCGAGTTCGGCGGCTACGGTTTCGATCACGCTTTTCCAATCGCCGCGGGAGGTTTGTCGAAAGAGGCGCATCGTCGGATACCACGGGGAAGTTTCGCCGCCGGTCATCCATCGCCAGTCGGCGGCGAATTGGAGCATGAGCCAGATCTCCGCGCCAATGCGCCGGCGAGGTGGGGGATGGAAGTGTCTGATGAGATCACCAGGTCCATCAGGGAAATCACGGCAGCGGAGTCGGCGAAATCTTCGATCTGCGAACCGATGTCGATCAGGCGCATGCCGTTTGGCGCGATGGCGATTTGTGACGCGGCGGCGCCTTTTTGCAGGCTGAAGAACGTGACGCCGGGGATCGCGAGCGGAGCCAGTTGGCTTAGCGAAAGGGAGCGGGTTCGGTCGCGGGCGAAGCCTGTGTTTCCGGACCAATTCAGTGCTACGCGCAAAGTGCCGTCGGGCGGGCCGAATTTCTGCGACCACTTTGTTTTCAGCGCGTCATTGGCGGCGAGATAAGGGACATTCGCGGGGATCGTTTCGAACGCGCGTACCCAGGGCCAGGGGAAGGCTCATCATTGGGCAATGAAGATCGAACGGGGGGAGGGGGTCGCCGGCCTTGATTACGTGCTCGATCCCAGCGAGTCCCTGCATCAGCCGAAGCAGCGGCGGCTGGCATTCGAGGATAATTTTCGCGCCTCTCTCGCGTAGAGCGGGGACGTAGCGAGCGAACTGGATGGTATCGCCCATGCCTTGTTCGGCATGGAGCAGGATGGTCTTGCCGGCCAGAGGCTCGCCGCGCCATATCGGCTGGGAAAAATCGCGCCGGCGGGAGGGGAAATCGCGGCATTGCCAGCGCCATTCAAATTCCTTCCAACCGTCGGGAAAATCGCCTTTCATCAGGAGAAGAAGCGAGAGATTGTGATGGGCTTCGGGTAGATCGAGGCGCAATTCAATCGCCCGGCGATATTCGTGGATCGCATCATCGACTCGCCCGGCGGCGCTCAGGGCTGCTCCCAGGTTGAGGTGCGCTTCGGCATACGCCGGATTAATCTTCAGGCAGCGGCGATAAGCCTCGATTGCTTCCTCAACCCGGCCGCATTCGCGCAGGGCGATTCCGAGATTTAGAAGTGCGGCCGCATCGTTGGGATTGGAGGGGAGATATTTTTGATAAACCTCTGCCGCCTCTTGCGGGCGGTTTGTTCCGAGCAGGGCTTTGGCGAGTTGATCGACCGCGCTGGGAAAATTCGGGCGAAATTCCACGGCTTGCCGGAAGGCAGCGATCGCTTTCGTTGTTTCTCCCAGGGCCATGAGGACGATTCCACGGTTGAAATGGTAGTCGGCTGCCTGCGGCTTGATCGCCAATGCCCGGTCGATCAAATCCAATCCTTCAGCGTGCCGGCCGCGCTGGGAGGCGACCACGCCGAGCATTTCCATCGCATCCGAATTCCCAGGCTCGGCCGCGAGGACGCGGCGGTAGACCTCTTCGGCTTCCGCCAGCCGCCCGGCGGAGTGATGGGCGAGGGCGAGCTTCATCGCCTGATGGATGGTCAGTTCCATCACGATATGTTATCAAACGCCTCGACCCATGCCGAAAATACTTTATGACTCATTCGTCATTCGGATTTCGGATTTGATTCGGAATTCTGGTTTCTGATTTCGGATTTAGTTGAATGTCTCCGCTTTCACTCATTGTCACTGCCGACGACTTCGGCATCGGCCGCCGCACCAGCGAAGGGATCATCCATGCGCATCTGCACGGCCCGGTGACGGCGACCAGCCTGATGGTCGTCACGGGCGATCACCTTCAGGCCTCCCTGCCGCTGCTGGCGGAGGCGCCAAACCTGGACGTCGGGCTGCATATCGTTCTGACAAAATGCGGGCATCGGCCGCTGGTGGCGGGAAAATCTTCGGGATTGTGTGATGATGAGGGGTTTGTCACCAACGGGCGGCTCTGGCTGAAAGCATTCGCGGGCCGGCTGGATCGAAAGGCCGTCGCGGATGAAATCGCCGCACAGGCGCAGGCTTTTCGGAAAATCGTCGGGCGCACTCCGGCGTATGTGGATGCGCATCACCATTCCCATCAGCTTCCGACGATACGGGACGCGTTGCTGGAAGTGATTGGGGCGGGGTTGCTGCCGGCGATCAGCCGAAAAACCATTGAGCCGCCGGGGATGCTTGGACGGGTACCGGCGCGAAGCGGAATCGGCGGGCGGCTCATCTGCTGGGCAAGCGGGCTGGGAAGAAATTCTCTGCGGGGAAAATCTGGTCTAACGATTTTTACTTTGGGATGCTGGATGCCGCTGCGTTGCAACAGGAATTTCCCTGGCAACATTTCCTTCAGCATCTGCCGGTCGGCGGAGTTGTCGAATGGGTTGTCCATCCCGGCTACGAGGATGAAACGCTAATTCCTCGCGATACTTATGTGGCTCAGCGGGCGGTTGAGCTGCATGCGCTCACCGATCCCTCGACGACGAAATATTGGGAACATCTGCGCCCCAGCCTTGCGCGGAAATCTATTTTGGCCCCCGGTAAGTGACAGGTAAAAAAACAAAGCCCGCCGGGATCGACGGGCTTTGCTGGCATTTTCTTTGGATGCGATTTTAGGTAGCAACCGTGGGGGTTGCGACGCGGCGCACCAGCGTGGCCTTGATCCCTTTGGGGCCGTCCTCGGCCTCATATTCGACGGCCTCCCCATCCTGGAGGGTCCGAAACCCCTCTGCCTGGATGACAGTGTGATGAACGAAGATGTCCTTTCCGCCCTGGTCCGAAGAAATGAATCCGAACCCTTTTTGGTCGTTGAACCACTTGACCTTGCCCGTGGCCATACAGCCACTCCTTTCAGACGTGTAAGACGCGGAAAGCGCCCTTGGTTTGCGGGACAATTGGAACTGAGTTCCGACGAGCCCTTCCCGATCGGAAAAGCGCCGCTCCGTGCCCGCGATATGTGCGACGCCGGGGCGGGAACATACCACGTGCTTTCTGGCGCTCCAAAAATACCCCTTGTTTTCCCCATTGGTGACGCGAGTTATCCACAATTTTCGGGCCTCTCGCGCCGATTTTGCCCAGTATTCCAAGGGTTTTTGAGCGCCGAGCCCCATTTCGCCCCGAAAATCCGGCAAGTTTTAAGGTTGTGTTTTCCCTTGTTTATCTAACTCAATTAGATATAAAGATTTACGATTATAAATCGCGGCAATCCAGCATGAGGCTCATTTTCAGCTTTTGTTAGGAAGTCCTCATTTTCAATTCGTAATCCTTTGATCTGCCGCGAGCAGTGCGCACGAGGTCTCGGTTATCCACGAGTTATCCACCGTTTTGCGGTGCCCTTGATTTTCAGGACTTCTGGGAGAGACTAATCGCCCCGTTTTGGGGCCTTTTTCAGGCAAAGATGAACCTTCTCGAAGTTACCAAGCTTATCAAATCCTACAACGGCCGCGTTGTCGTCAACGATGTCAGCTTCCTCCTCCGGCAGCAGGAGGTCGTCGGACTCCTCGGCCGCAACGGCGCCGGAAAAACCACCACCTTCCGCATGATCCTGGGGATGGTCCAGCCGGACAGCGGCGTCGTCGCCTTCGACGCCATGAACATCACCGACCTTCCCATGTACAAGCGTGCCCGCCTGGGGATCGGCTATCTGTCGCAGGAGCGGAGCGATTTCCGCCGGCTTTCCGTGATCCACAACCTCCTGGCAATCCTGGAAACCCTGAACCTCAGCCGCAGGGAACGCATGCAGAAGGCCAACGCCCTGCTCGCACAATACGGCCTGACCAAGCAGCGAAACCAAAAGGCCGACACCCTCAGCGGTGGTGAACGCCGAAAGCTGGAAATCGCCCGCGCCCTCGTCACCGACCCCAAGCTCATCCTGCTGGATGAACCCTTCAGCGGCGTCGATCCGATCGCCGTCGAAGACCTTCAGAAAGAAGTTCGACGGCTCAAGGACGAATTCGGCAAGAGCGTCCTGATCACCGATCACAACGTCGCCCAGACCCTGCGCGTGTGCGACCGGGCCCTGATTATCACCGATGGCCAGGTCTTCAAGGATGGAACCCCGCGCGAAATCATCAACGATATGGAAGTTCGTGCCGCCTACCTTGGAAACACATTCCGCGGCGACGAATTCGACGACTGATCGAATGAAAGGAATCATCCCTTTCGCCGCCACGAAGACCCCCACCCTAACCCTCCCCTCTTCTAGCCTGAGCCTCAGAGCCGAAGGCCGGCGTACCAGGGGAGGGAAAGAAAGGGCGACGAATTCGATGACTGATCCATTGAGCCCGATGCGGCTCCCGCCCTACAATCCCCTTTCGGGAGCTTCTATGCCGCGGAAAATCGCCCTTGGTTTGATGGTCGTGGCAACCGTTGCTGTCGGGGCTTTTACCTATTCACAGTCCCGTGCGCAAGTGGCGGCTCCTGTCGCGGCCGCCCCCCAAACCGCAACTGTTTCTCCCGAGGCAAAGGACCTGCTCGATAAAATTCACGACGCCTACGCCTCTCTCAAATCGCTGGCCCTCACCGGTTCCATCAACGGCCAGTTCAACATCGACGGCGTGCAATTAAACTCCACCGGCGCCTTCACCGGCCTGTTTACCTCCTCCGGCCTCTTCCGCAGCGAGATGAAGGAAACCACGACTACCAACTCCCCCACAACCCTACCCACCGGCGATGCCCTCGTCGGGAACTCCGGCGACAAGGTCTATCTCTACTTCCCGCAGCAAAACCGCTATTTGCTCGTCGATACCCCAAAGGGCAAGATCGACCTGACCGCCCTTGGCAGCGACATTTCCGACCTCCTGCGAAACCAGGACCTCTCCCTGACGCTCGCCCTCTCGGATGACGCCGCCGCCCAGCTTTCGCAGGACGCGACTTCCATCTCGCGCATGGATGACGTGAAAATCGACAATCAATCCTATCCCGCCCTCCTCTTCACCTACCCGCGATACGACATGACGGTGGCCGTCGATCCGCGGACGCATTTGCTCCGGCGGGTGGTGTCGGATGTCTCCAAAAATTCGCGCCTGGAGGGGGCGAAGGATGTGAAATCGGCCCTGCTGACGACCGACTACGCCTCGCAACCGAACGCGCCGACCGACCCGTCCCAATTCACCTGGACGCCCCCTCCCGGCGCTCAGCTTCTGGCCAGCAACGATTCCAACGGCGCCAGCCTGGCCGGCAAACCCGTCCCCTCGTTTTCACTCGACGGCCTCGATGGCAAAACCGTTTCCACCGACAACCTGAAGGGTACGGTCTACGTCCTCGATTTCTGGGCGACCTGGTGTGGCCCGTGCGTCGCTTCATTGCCGCACATGGACGCCCTCTATCAGGACTACAAGCCGCAGGGCGTGAAATTCTTCGCCGTCAACGCGGCCGAGGACAAAGACACCGTCCAGAAATTCCTGGCTGCCAATAAGCTCTCGATCCCCGTCCTGCTGGACCTGGACGGAAAGGCTACCGATAAATTCGTCGGCGACGGGGGCATTCCGCTAACCGTGGTGGTCGGGAAAGACGGCGTCGTCGTCAACGCAGGGTTCTTCGGCGGTGACGAAAGTCAGCTTCGTCCCATCATTGATGCCACGTTGAAGAAGTAAGCGCGACACGTCCACATAAAACTATTCCCGACTCCACGTCAATTCGGCACCCCAAATCGGGGAGGTCCGAAAGTTTACGCGACAATTTGCCGATGCCCTTACCGTAAGACCGGGCTTTCCCACAAGTGAGATAAATGAATAGCGAATTGTTAAAAAAGATTCAGCAGTGCCCGAATCTGCCGACACTGCCGACCGTTGCCGTGCAGATTCTCGACCTTGCCAGCAAACCAAACATCGACATTGCGGAAATTGCCCGCGTCATTTCCAAGGACCCCGCCCTCTCCAGCAAAATTCTCCGCACGGTGAACAGCAGCTTTTACGGCCGCAGCCACAACATCGGAACCATCAGCCACTCCCTGGTGATCCTTGGCCTCCAATCCGTCAAAACGCTCGTGCTCGGCTTCTCCCTGGTTACCACGCTGAGCAAAAATAAAACCACCGGCTTCAATCATCTGAAATACTGGCGGCGCAGTTTCTATTCCGCCACCGCCGCGCGCACCATCGCGACCAAGATGAATCTCGTTCAGCAGGAAGAGGCGTTTCTTGCCTCGCTGCTTCAGGACATCGGCATGCTGGTGCTCCACCAGGTTCTCAGCGCCCAGTACAACGAAATCTGCACCAAGGTGAAAACGCACAACGAGCTGATTGCCGCCGAGCAGGAAGCCTTTCAGATGACCCACTGTGAAGTGGGCGCGCTATCTGGCGCAGCAGTGGAAGCTTCCGCCGATCCTGTCGACGACGATCGGCGCCAGCCACGACGCTTCGACGGTGACCGATCCGACGCTGAAAAAAATCGCCCAGCTCGTGCAGATTGCCGGGCAGTGCGCGGATGTTTTCGTGGACGCCGAGCCCGCCCCGGCGATCGTCCAGGTCCGCGCCACCTGCGCCGCCGCTTTCAAGATGACCGACGCCGACTGCGACCAGCTTCTCGCCGAGATCGGCGTCAAGACCAAGGAAGTCATCCCTCTCTTTGAGGTCAACGTCGGCGACTACGCCAGCTACGAAGCGATTCTCAAAAAAGCCAACGAAGCCCTGGTCGAGCTGACCCTCGAATCGCAGATGCAGGCGACCAAGCTCCAGGAGCAGAACCAGGTCCTCCAACAGAAGGCGACCACCGACGCCCTCACAAACCTGAGCAATCGCTCATCCTTCGACGAAACGCTCAAGGAGCTCTTCGCCGCCGCCAGGACCGGCGGAAGCGCCCTGACGCTTCTCATGCTCGACGTCGACAAGTTCAAGTCGATCAACGATCAGCACGGCCATCCGGCCGGCGATCGCGTTCTCGCCACTCTCGGCAAACTCCTCAAGAGCGCCGCCCGCGAAAAAGACCTGGCCGCCCGCTACGGCGGAGAGGAAATGGTCCTGCTTCTGCCGGAAACGTCCCGCGCCATCGGCGCCGCCATAGCGGAAACGATCCGCCTCGCGGTCTCCAAGCAGCCGATCAACTGCGGCAAGCAGGCCGTCCCGGTCACCGTCAGCATCGGCGTCGCGACGCTCGAGCCCAACAGCCGGATGACCGAAGCCGCCCACCTCCTCAAGGCCGCCGACATGGCAGTCTACGCGGCGAAAAACTCCGGGCGCAATTGCGTCAAGATCTTCTCCCTCGCCGCCGCGGCTTAATCGGTCAACCCGTCAGACAACCTGATCGGCTCTTCCCGTGTAGCCGCCCCCGCTTGCGGGGCGCGTTTCGACGCCCACAAATCACGAACCCCCATTTAAAACAATGACAATTGCCCATTGGTTGTCGGCCTCCGAAAATGCGCCGTCGACAGCGGCCGGATATCCCGGTTGAGCCCATATTTCCGCGTGAAAACGTCAAACGTCTGCGAAAGCTGCTCAACAATCACCCCCCGCCCCCGGCGGCGATTGGGATAAGACGATTCGTAAAGCTTCCCCCCTCGCGACTGCCGGATCAGCGATTCAACTTTCTTAGCCCGGTCCGGGTGAACACTTCTCTTCAGCCAGTCGAGAAACAAATCCTTGAGCTGATACGGCAATCGCAGCAGCACCCACGCGGCCCGCCGCGCACCCGCATCGGCCACGGCGCTCATAATCTGCGGCAGCTCGACGTCGGTCAGCCCGGGAATCACCGGAGCGATGTTAACGGTGACCGGGATTCCAGCCGCCGTCAGCTCACGGATGATCCGCAGCCGCGCCATCGGCGAAGAGGCACGCGGCTCCAGCTTCTGTGCCAGGTCGCTGTCGAGCGTAACAAGCGTGACCGTAACCCTCCCCGCATTCATCTCGGCCAGCCGCGACCACAGGTCGGTGTCGCGCAGCACCAGCGCGCTTTTGGTCATTGTCGTGACTGGCTGCCCGCACTCCGCCAAAACCTCCAGGCAGCCTCGCGAGATCCGCAGCTTATGCTCGATCGGCTGATAGATATCCGTAATCGCCGACATGACAATCGGCTCAGGCTTCCAGTTCGGCGACGCCAGCTCGCGCCGAAGCAGCTCTGCCGCATCCGGCTTGGCCATGAGCTTGGTCTCAAAATCCATCCCGCAACTGAACCCAAGGTATTCATGATATGGCCTTGCAAAGCAGTAAATGCACCCATGCTCGCACCCGCGGTAGGGGTTGATCGTGAAGTCGAAGGGAACATCCGCCGTGCTGGAAACTCGATTGATGATGCGCTGAGTCCGGTCGAAGAAAACCTGCCGCTGGACGCGGACGGTTTTCCCGTCTTCGCCCTGCACTTCAATCGTCTGCCGATCCAGCTCATCCCCCAGCACGTGCAGGCGGACGGTTTCGAACCGGTTTCCCGGATTAAGCCCCGCGCCGCGCCGATGTGCCGGGCCGGTTGGCAGCGCATCGCGAAAAGCAAAATCCTCGTCGCTCATGCCCGCACAATAGGCGAGCAAGGCGCGCGGGCTCAACGGAAATCTTCAGCGAATCGTTTGTTGAAAAACGACAAACTTTCTCGGAGGTTAATTCCGCGGAAGTTTTGAAAGCGCCTGCGGCATTCCCATCGCTTTGCGCCAGACGGAAAGCTGACCGAGATGCGTCGACTCATGGCTCATCATGACGAACGTCAGGAACATCCCCAGGCTGTTGAAACGCGGCGGAACGCCGGGCACGCTCGGGGGCTTGGCAAGCTCTTCAGCGCTGAGATGCGAGAAGAGGCGCACAAACTCCGCCCGGCGCTCGTCGATGATCCCCAGAAGATCGGCCCGGGTGGGATGCGATGCCCGGGCCGCGCGGGGGTCGACCCGCGGCCGAAGCGATTCTCCCAATCCGGTTCGAGCCTGGTTTTTCCGCCCAGAATCTGCACCAGCCGATCCTGCACGACCGCCAGATGCGCCAATTGCCAGGCGGGATGATTCACGACTCCCGCCGGCTGAAAGGTCATTTTCTCTTCGGGAATATCCTCGACGAGAAGCGTGAGATATTGCCGCTGAAACTGATACGCGGAAAGCATGCCGTTGTGGTCCATGGGAGTTCCTCAGTTAGTAAATAAGAAAGTTATCGCTGCGACCGGGCTTTGATTTCATTGAGCATTTTGCCCCACCCCTTGGTGACGCCTTCGCGGTGTTCGCTGGCGATCTCGCCAAAGCCACGGTGCGTCAGTGCCAAAAGCGTGCCCGAACCTTTTTCAGTCAGACGATACTGCACGTGGTTGATCGCCGGGTAGGACATGAATATGGGACCGTAGAGTTCCAGAAGGGTCGGGGGCTTGATGACCTGCACGTGTCCCCACCAGTGGCCGGTGTTATTGCCGAGGTCGCGGAACCACCGGCCGCCGGGCCAGGGCTCCAGCCGGGCGTTCATCGACTTGCCATCCATGCCGGCAAACCCGGGGCCGACCTGGTGCAGCACCGACTCGAACACCACCGACGGCGGAGCAGAAATCTCCACCTCCTGGTGAATGTGCAAAACAAAATTCGAAACATTTTCCAGTGACTTATCCATGTGACTCTCCTTTGTTGTGTGAAGGTGATTGTGTTGCGCCGGTTTGAACTTTCGATTCGGCATGAGCCTTGATGCGCTGGAGATGATCGCTCCAGAATCGCTCGAAAGTTTTGGTCCACTCGTGAATCGGTTTCAGTTCCATGGCATTGATCGCATAAAGATGGGTGCGACCCTCCGTCCGCATTTTGACCAGCCCGACCTCCAGCAAAACCCGCAGATGCTTCGAAACCTGCGGCTGCGGCCAGCCGAGGTTGGTGACAATCCCCCCAACCGAAAGCTCCGGCCCCTTGGCGAGAAGATCGAGCAAATCCCGTCGCTTGGGCTCGGCGACGGCGTTGAAGGGGTCGAGGGTTGTCGGGGCTCTGGCCATTGCGGAGAATTATATTCCCATATGGGAATATGTCAAGAGAAAAAAATAAGCGAGGAATTCGTTCTCTCCCCTCCCCTGGCCCGCCGTGAGCCCGTCGAACGGTACTCCGCTTGCCATTACCCACATCGATCTCGCAGCCCAATGCGCCTGCCGCTGAAAGCACCAGGCGTGTCCCCAACTTCTCCCCGTGTAGCCGCCGTGCTTGCACGGCGCTTTCCCGCCCAACACCTCAAGGCCGCACCGAACGTCACCCGGGCAGCCATGTTGCGAGCAGCACGTTTGCGCACCCTGCCCCGGCAGATTTCCGGCTTCGAATATTGATTCTTCCTCAGCGATCTCGGCGCTCTCTAGCGAAGCGGGCGGTGAGATGAATTTTCCGGGTCAGGGTAGGAGCTCGAACACCGATCCAAAAGGATTTCAGAAGTGCAATTCTATTCCGCGCTCATTTCGGCTGATCGAGAGCTTCCACCGCCGCCTGCTGGAAATACCGCCGGAAATCCGAAGCGTCGGAGTTCTCCAGGTCGGCGCGCTGAATCAGGAGAATATAGATCCGCCGTTTCACGGGATCGATCCATGCCTGCGTGCCATACATGCCGCCGTGGCCGAACGTGCCCGGCGAGAGCCCCTCGCTGATCCCGGTTGGCTGGCGGACGATTCCGAATCCAAGACCCCAGGCGCTGCCGGGGATGAACCCGGCCTTGAGCGTCCCCGTTTGAATGCTGGTCATTTCGTGGATGCTCTGGGGCGACAGATATCGGCGCCCATCCAGCGTCCCCCCATCCAGAAGCATTCTGGCGAACCGGTAATAATCGGCGCCGTCGAGAAAAGCCCGCCATTGGCGGCGGCGTAGTGGTTGCGATCCCCCACCGGGCCGGGAATGCGCGAAATTTTTGTCGGGATCAGTTTTCCGTTCTTCAAACTGTACGAAACCGCCAGCCGCTTCAGCTGCTCGGGATCAGGAAAATACGTCGTGTCCTTCAGCCCCATCGGATCGAACAGCCGCTCCTGCATGAACGCGGCATAGCTTTCCCCCGAAACGATTTCGATGATCCGCCCCAGCGTATTGATCCCCGACTGGCAATAGTCCCACTTCGTCCCCGGCTCAAACTTCGTCGGCCGATTCAGATACGAAGGAATCAACTCCGCAAGCGTGCGGGCGCTGTGCATCAGCTCATCAGGCGCTTCCTGGAGGCCGCTGGTGTGGGTGATCAGTTGCCGCAGCGTAAGGTTCGCAGGCTTGCCGGACGGAGCTTTCAAGCTCGCAAATTCTGGAATATATTTGGACACCGGATCATCCAGCGAAATCTTCCCCTCCTCCTGCAGCATCATGACCGCCGTCGAGGTCATCAGCTTGGTCATCGAGGCGATCCAGAAAACCGTGTCGGTACGCATCGGCAAATGCTTATGCAGATCCCGCTCGCCGACAGCGGAGAGATAAATGATGTGCGTGTCGTCGCCGACAAGCGTGACCGCGCCGCAGAGTTGCTCCTTATCGACGAAGGCCTGCATGGTCTGGTCGATTTTGGGATTCTTCGGGTACTGAAGGATTTCGGGAGGTTCTTGCATGGTGTGGGTGCAGGAGGCCAAAGTTAGAACGAAAAGTCCAAGGATCAGAATCGATTTCATTGCCGATAATACTTTAATCGGAAACTCACGTCTTCTCCCCCGTGTAGCCGCCGCAAGAGCTGGAGGCGCTTGGGCGGTACTCCGCGAGCTTAGGCCGGAGGCCGTTCATGCGGCGCTTTCCCTATTAAGCCGGTGAGAAGGAAACAAGTTCGATCAAAAGACCCCCGATGCCTAAAATACCGAGAGGAACCCAATGCCTCCGCTACAAATCCTCAACGACGATCAAGCCCGCCTCAAATCCCTCAAGGACATGCTACATCAACACGTCGCCCCCGCCGCGGACGAGCTGATCCAGCACGAACCCGACGGCGCGGTCCGCTGTTTCGCCTGCGGCCATCGCTGCCTCGTCAAGCCCGGCCGCGATGGCGTTTGCCGCGTGCGCTTCAACGAGGCCGGCACCTTGAAAGTCCCCTTCGGATACGTCGGCGTCCTGGCCTGCGATCCCATCGAGAAAAAGCCCTTCTTCCATTGCCTCCCCGGCTCCGACGCCCTCACCTTCGGCATGCTCGGCTGCGATTTCCACTGCGGCTATTGCCAGAACTGGGTCACCAGCCAGATGCTCCGCGATCCCAAGGCCGCCGCCCCCCCAAAACTGACCAATCCCAAACAACTTGTGGACGTGGCGATCCAGCACAGTGCCCCGGTCATCGCCTCCAGCTACAACGAGCCCCTCATCACCAGCGAATGGGCCGTCGCCGTTTTCCGCGAAGCGCGCACCCGCGGCCTGAAATGCGCCTATATCTCCAACGGCAACGGCACCCCGCAGGTCCTCGATTTTCTCCGTCCCCACGTCGATGCATATAAAGTCGATCTGAAAACCTTCAATCCCAAACACTACCGCGAGCTAGGCGGCGTCATGGAAAACGTCACCACCACCATCAAAATGCTCAAGCAGCGCAACTTCTGGGTAGAAATCGTCACCTTGGTAGTCCCTGGCTTCAGCGACGACGCGGAAGAACTAAAGCAAATGGCCGATTTCCTGGCGACCGTCGATCCCCTGATGCCCTGGCACGTAACCGCGTTCCATCCCGACTACAAAATGCGCGAAGGCTTCCGCAACACCACCGCCGCCGACCTGATGCGAATCGTCGAGTACGGCCAGAAAGCCGGCCTGAAATACATCTATCCCGGCAATCTCCCCGGCCAGGTCGGCGACTGGGAAAACACCCGCTGCCACAACTGCCGGGCGATGCTGATCCGCCGCTACGGATTCCTGGTCCAGGAAATCCGCGTAACCCCCGAAGGCAAATGCCCCGATTGCCAAACCCAAATCCCCGGCATCTGGGGCAAACGAGGCGGGCACGGCGATGGAAGGGTGCGACCGCTGGCATGAGCAGGGCGAACCGCTTTTCCGCTTTGCCCCCTCGCCCGGTACTCCGGGAGACCCTCCCTGTCCTCTTCTGCTAGTTTCGGCACGATGGGTGAGGGTTCTTCGTATTTTTTGCGGCCACCTTCGATTGCCCTGCACATCCCGGCGCTTCATCGATAAATTCTGGGACGCCATCGTTCAAGTTGTGTAAAATCGACTAATACGGAGAAACCAAATGACGATTTCTTTAAGCACAGAAACTCAAAAACTCCTCGAAGAAAAGCTCCAAAGCGGCGAATTCAGTTCCGCGGACGAAGTCGTCCACGCCGCATTAGAAGCCCTGAACACGCTTCAATCCCATTCCCTGGATCAGGCAACGCTCGACGCGATTGATCGCGCCGAAGACCAAATCGAGCCGGGCCGCGTCCACGATTGGAAGGATGTGCGCGAGCAGGTACGCGACCGATTCCTCAGTAAATGACAAGTCTTTATCTTTCTTGGCGCTCTTCGCGTCTTGAGCGAAGCGGGCGGTTAAATCGGAGCCGCGGACGGCGACGGGCGGTACACGGCCAAAGGGAGGCCGGAGGCCGATCAGTTTTTTAACCGCCAAGCGGAGCCGCGGATGGCTCCGGGCCGTACTCGGCGAATACGCCCCGGAGGCATCCGCGCCTCCAAGAGCGCCAAGAAAGGCAAATCAAAATTAAATCTCCGCGGTGAAAGGATTTGTTTATAACTAAACAGAACGATTGTTATCATTCACTAACAAAATTCGCGAAAAATGTAACAAAACGTAAAAAAACGTAAAATCCAATCCCCGCCCAACCCCACCTTGCCATCGCCCCCCCAATCCCGAAAATGCCCCCGTGACAGCATTTACAAGACTGACCTGGAGGATCATGGCAATATCCGCGGCAATCCTGGCAGCGTCCGGATGCACCGGCAACAAGCCGGCCCAATTGCCCGAAGCAACCCCCCTCTGGATTGGAACACCCCCAGGACCCCAGGGTCTAGGCGGCCCTGAGAAAACCACCATTCGCACCGATCAGGGCGTCTCATTCGAGATCCTCGAAAATGTGAACGACCCCTCCATCACCCCCTTCTTGCCCCCCAAGGACAAAGCCACCGGCGTAGCCGTCATCGTCGCCCCCGGCGGCGGACACCAGTTCCTCGCCATCGAGCACGAAGGCTGGACCGTCGGCCGAGTCCTGGCCGACAATGGCATCGCCGCCTTCGTCCTGAAATACCGCCTCTCCAAGGAGAAGAATTCCCCCTACAAAATGGATGATGAGCTGATGGACATGCAGCGAGCCATCCGCCTCGTGCGTTCCCGCTCCGGCGACTGGGGCGTCGATCCAAACAAGGTCGGCGTCATGGGATTCTCCGCCGGCGGCCAACTCGCCCTCATGGCTTCAACGCAGTATGCCCAGCCCGTGAAAGGTTCGGATGACCCGGTCGATCAGATCAATTGCCGCCCCGATTTCCAGGCCCTGATTTATCCGGGCGGATTGAACGAGCCAGACAAAATCGTCGTCGACAAGAACACCCCGCCCGCGTTCCTCGCCTGTTCTTTTAACGATCGGATCACCATTTCCGAGAACCTCGCCAAGCTCTATCTGAAACTCAAAGAGGCCGGCGTCCCCGCCGAATTGCACATCTTCGAAAGCGGTGGCCACGGATGGGGAATCCGCCCCACAACCCGCCCCGTCGGAGCCTGGCCGGATTTGTTCGTCGCCTGGGTGAGGGACAGGGGATTGATGAAGTAAATGCCAAATTCCAAATGAAATGCGTGAAATCTCCTGCCTTTTCATTCGGCATTTGGCAATCGCCAATCGGCATTTGGCACGCCAGCCCGTTCCGCTTTGGTTCGCGGCCGAATAACAGTAGAATCCACTGTTTCGCCTGAGGTGACACTCGTATGTTCCGATGGTGGTGGCTCGGTGGAGTGGCGATTCTGGCGGGGGTGTCCGTTTTGCTCGCGCGGCAGGGAGTCGTCAACACAACCGACGGCCGCATCCTTCGCGGCGACATTCAGCAGAATGCCGACGGAACAACCAACGTCGGCTTTCGCGGCGGGACCGTCACGCTGGACGCGGGCAATGTCGCTTCGATCGTCTATGCGGACGATGCCCGGGCGGATTATGACGATCGGCTCAAGAAGCTCGACCCCAACGACATCACCGGCCGCATCGAGCTTGGCCGGATGGAACTGACCGCCGGGCAGTACGAACTGGCGACGTCGGCCGCGGAAGATGCGCAGCGGCTCGATCCCCACAACCCGGACGCGGCGATTTTGCTCGACACCATCCAGGCCGAGCAGACGCTGAACGTGCGCATGGCCGTCGAGGCGGCGCATCCGACGCCGGTGGCGACGAAGCCTTCGGAAGGGCCGTGTCTGACCCAGGCCGACGTCTACGCGATCCGCCGGGCGGAGCTGACGCCCGATGACAATGTTCGCCTCACGTTTCACAACGACGTCCGCAGCCGCTATGCGAGCCTTCAGTCGGATACGGCCGGATTCAATCGCGAAACCGAGCCGCAGCAGGCGATCGATATCATCCAGAGCGGCGACCCGAATCTCGCCAAGGACGTACACATCGAAACCGATCCCGCGGTGATCCGCGTATATCGCGCCGAAATTCAGCCCAAAATTTTGGAAGGGTGCGCCGCGGCCGGTTGCCACAGCGGCGATGCGCAAGGCGGCTTCAAGCTGATGACCAACGCCAGCGATACGCTTCCCGCCTATACCAACTATTTCATCCTGCAGATGAGCGGCGAGAAGCTGGAAGGCGGCAGCACCTTCGGGCACGGGCCCGTCTTCCGGCCGATGATCGACCGGGCGCGGGTGGATGCGTCGCTGCTGCTTCAGTTTGGCTTGCCGCAAAATGTCGCGGTGAACCCGCATCCCAATGCCCAGGGTTTCAGGCCGATGTTTCGCGGGACGGATGATCCGGTCTATCGGTTTGTGTTTCGATGGATTTCCTCGCTACGGGCGATTACGCCGGATTATGGCATTCAATTTAAGCCGTCCACGGGCAGCGGCGCGACGACGCAGGGATCATGAGACAAATTCGAAACTCGAAATTCGAATGACGAATCAAACTCGAATGACCCAAACCCGAAACCGCGGCGTCACATACCCTTCATTCGAATTTCGGTCATTCGAATTTGATTCGTCATTCGAATTTCGGGTTTCGAATTTAACCACGCCGATTGCCCCCGGAACTCCAGAACAAATTCTTTTGCATTTTTGCTCTAAATCGGGACACTCCCTCTCTCATGGGCTCGGAATACATCGTTACGCAGATCGACAAGGCGATCGTGGTGGAGTTTCGGATTCCGTCGCTGATGGAGCCGGCACAACTGGAAAAGATTCAGCAGGAACTTTTCAAGCTGGTGGACGAGCAGGACAAGCGGCTGGTGATCCTGGACTTCTCCCGCGTGGAATTCATTTCCAGCCAGGCGATCGGCATCGTCATCGGCCTCAATCGCCGCCTCGCGGCCCTGCCCCACAGCAAGCTGCTGCTTTGCGGCGTGAACTCGAAATTGACCGAGTTGCTGCGCATCACCCGCCTGGACCGGGTGCTGAAGATCAAGCCGACGCAGAAAGAGGCGATTAATTCGCTGGCGATGTTGTAGAATGCCGACGTACTTTACGGACGGAGGCAAATCATGTCAGACGTTCGCTCAGCAATTCAGTTCAGCGTTTTTCTCGTCAACAAACCCGGCATCCTGGCGCAGGTTTGCCGGGCGCTGGCGGATGAGAAGATCAATGTCGTCGCGATGACCCTGGTGGACTCGCAGGAGCACGGGGTTCTGCGGCTGGTGGCCGAGAATCTCAAGGCGGCAAGAGACGTGCTCGCGAGGTTGAATCTGCCGATGACGGAGACGGAAGTTTTGTGCGTTGATCTGCCCAACGAATCGGGCGCGCTGGCGGATATCGCGACGATCCTGGGGAAGAATCACATCAACATCAATTACGCCTATTGCACCAGCGGCGTGCCGGGCGGCAGAACGACAGGCGTTTTTAAGACGGGGGATCAGGCCAAGGCAACGCATCTTCTGCAAAAGGGCGGGAAGGCGCACAAGGAGCCGGATTTGCATCGGGCGAGGGGGAGAAGATAAAGCCGCGGCGGGCAAGCCCGCCGGCTACACGAATTAAGGCAGCGCGGTGCAGATGATCGTCCGCCGGCGCGGACGCGTATCAAATTCCATCAATACGATCTGCTGATACTCGCCGGTGAGCAGCTTGCCGTCGGCAAAGGGGATGGTCAGGCTTGGGCCAACCAGGGCGGCGCGGACATGGCTATGGCCGTTGTCGTCGTTCCACGTGGCTTCGTGGAAATAATGCGGCATCGTCGGGTACGAGGCGTTGAAGGACGTCGGACATATCGTGCTTCACGAGGCCCGACTCATATTCCATCGTGGTGAGCGCGGCGGTGCTGCCCACCAGGAAGAGGTGAAGCAATCCTTCGCCCTTGAGCTTACGCAGGTGGTCGCGCAAGGGGATATGCAGGTTGATAATGTCGCTGTTGCCGTCGGTTTCTACTTCCAGATTAAAGCGCATCATGGTTGGTTCCGGAGAGTTACTATAGCACGCGATTTTGATCGGCAAAGCCGCGATGGGAATGTGCATGTTTGCGAAAATAGGTGTGAATAGTCGCGGGAAATGGTGATTATCAGACCTTGCTCATGTATGCGGATATATTTGGAGTTTATTTGACCCTCTGGAAAACCGGTGATATATTCACCGGGAGCGCCTGCTGGGGGCGTTCGCATTACGCTAGTTGCGCAAAGGGTTTAGGGGATTTTTGCTCACGCGGAAGTCCAGATTTCCGCATCAGGGTGACCGGGAAATGCGCGCCGAAGCGTTCAGCACTTTTGACGATGTAAAGACCCGCGTTTTGCAAGCCACCGATATTGTCGCTCTGGTCGGGCAAAGCGTCCGATTGAAGCGCCGCGGAAAGGATTTTGTCGGGCTCTGCCCGTTTCACCAGGAAAAGACCCCGTCGTTTTCGGTCAGCCCTTCAAAACAGCGGTTCTATTGCTACGGCTGCGAGAAGGGGGGCAACGCGATCGACTTTGTGATGTTCAGCGATCGCGTCGAATTTAAGGACGCCCTGCGAAAATTAGCCGAGTCAGCGGGAATCGATATGCCGCACCTGCGGCAGTCGAAGGAAACAGTCAGCGAGCGGCAGGTTCTGCTGGAAGCACAGTCGAGTGCCGCGATGTTCTTTGAAAAGTTGCTCTCCCACCCGGAGAGAGGCGCCGCCGCCCGGAAGTACCTGGTGGAACGCGGGTTCGACGCGGAGTCGATCAAGCGGTTCCGCATCGGACTGGCGGCAGATAGCTGGGACGCGTTGCTGACAAGCGTGGCGATGAAGAAATTCACACCGCCGCAAATGGCGCTGGCCGGGCTGGCTAAAGCGCGCGAGCGTCAGGACGGCGCGAGCGGCGGGTTTTACGACACGTTTCGAAATCGGCTGATGTTTCCGATTCGGGATGAAGGCGGCCGCGTGATCGCCTTTGGCGGTCGCGTCATGCCAGGGTCGGAAGATCCGGCGAAATATCTCAACAGCCCCGAGACCCCGCTGTTTTCCAAGAGCCGGTGCATTTTTGGGATCGACCTGGCCCGGCCGAAGATCGTCGAAACGCGGCACGGCAGCGGTTGTTGAAGGGTACACGGACGTGGTAATGGCGCATCAGTTCGGTGTCAGCAACGTGGTGTCGGTGTTGGGAACGGCCCTGACCGAGCATCACGTCGCGATCCTGCGGCGATTTGCCGACCGGATCGTCCTGGTCTTCGACGGCGACCGCGCCGGCGATGCCGCCGCCAACCGGGCCATGGAGCTCTTTTTGAGCCAGCCCGTGGAAATTGCCATCGCCTCGCTGCCCGATGGGATGGACCCGGATGAATTTCTGCTGAAAAACGGCGCCGAGGCGTTCAATAAATTTTTGGCCGATGCGACGGATGCGCTGACATATAAATGGAGGCAGTTGGTCCAGCAGTTAAAGGACAAAAGCGGACTAACGTCGCGGCAGCAGGCGGTTCAGCAATATCTGGAGACGCTTGCCGCGGCGCGAGGGTCGGCAGCGGTCGATCCGATTCGCTGGGGCGCGGCCCTGGCACGAGTCAGCAGGCTTACCGAAACCCCCATGGAAGAGTTAAACCAGCGGTTTCGGATAAAGACGGCAAGGAAGCGACCCGCCGTCTCTGCAACCGCCTCTGGAATGGCTGGGGCGGCTCAAGTCAGCGAGGCCGATCAGCCGAAAAGCAATGTCTCAGCCAACCGGTTGACCGCACGCCAGCGGGCAGAGGGTTTTATTCTGGGACTTTTGCTATCCGAACCGCAGCGCTGGCATAAAATTCAGCAAGAGCTTAAGCCAGGCGACTTTACGGATGATTCGCTGCGCCGCCTCGCCGAGATGTTCTGGCAGCATTCGCAGGATGAGGGAGAGCCGGTTTTCAACGAGTTTTTGAACTTGATATCGGACGTTGATTTGAAAAGCGTCGCTGTGAAGTGGGCCAATGAATCTGTAGATGCAATTGAGAAAGATCAATACCTCGCGGACTCTTTAGGGCATATAATGAGGGAGAGGGAAATCGAGGAAAGGAAACGGCTGGTCGTTGGACTTCGTCAAACGCCCGGTGCGCCGGAAGTTAAGCAGGGCGATGTGTCGGCAGACATTGAAACCCTGCGTAAATTGCAGGAAAAAGCTCGTCATCCGGACCTGATGCGTGTTACTCTGTAAGCAGATGAACCCTCGTCGGCGGCTCACATGGGCTGCCATGCGGGTTCGTGCGAGCGGGTTCCTGGGCGGGACGGGCTTGGTTTGAAAAACTAAATATTGGGAATGAATGTTGGGATCGCGTTGCAACGATCAGGAATAGCCCTGAAATCGTTGGCCCGGCTCCGCGTCATTATCAGCGGATTTGGCCGCCAGCCAAACATCGCTGTGGAAACTGGAAAGTGGTCGTTAAGGACATGGCTAGGATTGAATCACCCCTGATCGGATCTGGATCGCAGGAAGAAGTAGACCTTCGCGTGCAGGCGCTTTTGGATTTGGGCACCTCGCGCGGATACCTCACCTACGAAGAGCTGAACGAGCGCCTGCCGGACGAAGTCGTCTCTCCGGACAAGCTCGATTCGCTGCTGATGATGATCGACGAGATGGGCATCAGGCTCGTCGATGAAAGCGACGTACCGGAGCTCCAGCAGAAGACGACGCTGAAGATCAAGATCGAGAAGATCGAAAAGGTCACGATCAAGGTCGATAAGCTGACCAAGGCGGAAAAGTCCAAGGCGGCCAAGACGGCCGCGCGACAGCCGGGAGAAGAAGAGCCGGCAGCCGATGAAGAAGACGATGACGAAGCGCTCGACCTGACCCTCGAGGCGGAGCTTGCCGAAGCTTCCACCAAGCGAATCGACGACCCGGTGCGGATGTATCTCACCCAGATGGGCGAGATTCCCCTGCTCACGCGCGAGCAGGAAATCGCCCTGGCGAAGAAAATCGAAATCACCCGCAAAATTTTCCGCTCCAAGGTGCTGGAGAGCGACTACTGCCTTCAGTCCGCAGTCGAAATCCTCCAGCAGGTGGACGACGGCGACCTTCCCTTCGACCGGACGATGAAAATCAGCACCGACGAGGGAATGGCCGACAAGGGAACCATCGGCCAGCGCATTCCGATGAACCTGGCGTCCGTCCGGCAGATGCTGGGCGCAACCGGGAAAACTGGGAATCGCTTCGCGCCGCCAAGACCAAAAAAGAGCAGGAAGAGCTTCGCCTGGCGGTTCGCCGCCGCCGCCGCCGCAGCGTGAAGCTGCTGGAAGAGCTGGCGCTGCGGACCAGCAAGGTGACGCCGCTGATGAAAAAGCTCTCCTCCATCAGCACCAAGATGGTCGAGCTGGAACAGCGGATCGAAGAGCTGAAAAAGGTGAAGGATCCGGGCGAAGACCTTGAGGTATGCCAGGAAGAGCTGCACGGCCTGGAGGACCTGGTCCTGGAAGACGCCCAGAACCTGCATCGCCGCGTCGTCGCGGTTCGGAAGATTTACAACAAATATGAGGACGCGAAGCGGAAGCTGTCGGGCGGCAACCTGCGCCTGGTTGTTTCCATCGCCAAGAAATACCGCAACCGCGGGCTTTCGTTCCTGGACATCATCCAGGAAGGAAACACAGGCTTGATGCGTGCGGTCGATAAATACGAATATCGCCGCGGATTCAAGTTCAGCACCTATGCAACGTGGTGGATCCGCCAGGCGATCACCCGGGCGATTGCCGATCACGCCCGGACGATCCGTATTCCGGTGCACATGATCGAGACGATGAGCAAACTGCGGAACATCAGCAAGGCGCTGATGCAGGAGCTTGGCCGCGAGCCCACCATCGAGGAAATCGCCCGCCGCGCGAAGATGACGGTGGCCGAGACGCGCCGGGTGCTGAAGATCAGCCGCCATCCCATCTCGCTCGACCGCCCGGTCGGCGAAAGCGAAGACAGCTATTTCGGCGATTTCATCGAGGATGAGAAGGCCGACAATCCTGTCGAATCGGCCACGCAGGAAATGCTCAAGGACAAGATCGAGCAGGTGCTCAAGACGCTGACCTACCGCGAGCGCGAAATCATCAAGCTCCGCTATGGCATCGGCGATGGGTACACCTACACGCTCGAAGAAGTCGGCCGCATCTTCAAGGTGACCCGCGAGCGCGTCAGGCAGGTCGAGGCGAAGGCCATCCGCAAGCTTCAGCACCCGGTGCGGGCGCGCAAGCTGGAAGGCTTCCTGCCCGGCGGGCTGTCGAAATAGGTTGCCATTATATTTTGAAGTTCAAGGAACAGGACGGCGCGGACAGCGCCGTCCTTTCTTTTGCGCTCTATCTTGTTACGGAAAGCTCATGCGGAATCGCCCCGACGAGCACGGATGAATCGGCCGGCGTCAACTGAAGCTGCCGGGTCACCTGGTCCATCCGGCTTATGAAGTGAGTCTGGAACGTATCGCCCAGCAGGTCGTCGATGTGGCCGCTCAAACCGTCGGGCAGCACGATGCACGTCACGTCGCGAACGGTGAATCCGCCGAGGCGAATCGATTTGAGCGTGGCCTCGTGGACCTTGACGGTATCCGTGCCGGCCGTACCCACTTCGAAGGTCGGGTCCTGATCGGTGAAGTGGATGCCCAGTTGTTTGGCGGTATTGGTGCTGATCGCCACCTGGTCGGCGCCGGAATCCCACATCATTTCAACGGTCACGCTGCCGTTGATGACGGCCTGGACATAGAGTTCGTCGTTGTTCGGGTCGCGGCGCACCGGGACCGGTGAATCGACCACATCCTTCACCGCCTTGCGCAGGAAATCCAGGTCGGCGGCGAAGTCCGGCGTGGGGCCCAGCTTCAGGGGCGGCTGAGCGTTCAGGTTGGCGCTGCTGATCGCCTCTGTCAACGATCGATCCTGCGCCAGTGTCGCATAGGCCCTGGCGATGGATTCCCCCTGCCCGGCGACGTCCATCACGAGATTTGTGTAAGCCGCCCGTGAATCCGGCACCTGGCCGAGCTTGGCCGTGGCGTCGTCCAGGTCCTTCTGCTGGCTGTCGATGTTGGCGGTGAGCGAGTTGTGCAATTCCGCGGCCGCGTTATACAAATCGACTATTTGCGAATAAGCGGGATCGTCCTTGCTCAGGCTTCGCGACTGGGTGATGTATTCGTTGAGCTGATTGTCGTCGACAAGCAGCTTGTCCGTCAGACCATCGAGATTTCGCCGGTCCCCCTGGATTTCAAAACGCAGATCGCGGCGCGAGATCGTCTCGGCATGAACCGCGTCGGCGCTATGCTTCACCTGCCCAACGCGGTCATGGAATCCTGACTCGTAGGGAAGCACAAGCCAGGAGTCGGAAACCGACAGCCCGCAGTTTTCAAACACCGTTTGCGGAGGCACGGAGTCATCCGCGCGCAGCACCAGCGCGAAGGTAAGAATCAAAACCGCAATTGTTCGGACCTGCTTCATGATTCCCATTACTGGAACAAGCATATCTCCGCGAAGCCCGGATGCTGCGTGCCGGCGCCGACGGAGAGGATCTCGAAACGAATCCACTTCACGGTATGCGAGGCGAAGTGCAGAGCCAGGGGAGTTCCGTCCGTCGGCAGCTCGCCGAAGGGCACGGTGCTTCCGTCGTCGAAAACCATCTGGCCGCTCACGATGTGGTCCGATCCATCCGGTCGGTCCCACATTTTGGCTGAGCTGATGGATACCGGCTGGTCCCATGTGAGGGTGATGGATCCGGTGGGCTGGTCGCAGGCCCATTCGTTGCGCGGATTGTCGGGCGCACCGGCGACGATGCCGTCGATGGCGCCGCGCGGGGTGGACCCGTCCATTGTCGAGCTGGCGGTGGCGGTTGCCAGGCGGGCCAGATCAAAGTCTTTAGGTCGGGCGGGCGGTTGGTAGGCCGACGTCTCGGAATCTTTCTGCGAATTCTGCTGGGAAGCGAAGACCGGTTCACCGATCGCGCCGATGTCGACCGAGGAATCGATCGGCGTCAACTGAAGCTTGCCGCTTTGCTGATCCAGTCGGCTCAGGAAATGGCTCTGGAAACTGTTGCCCAAAAGGTCCGAGCCTTCCATCACCACGCACTCGACGCTGTGCAGCGTGAAAGGCCCGAGCTGAACGGAATCGAGCACAGCCTTTTTTGCCTTGATGGTCGCTCCATTGGCGATCGTGATTTCAATCGAGGGACTTTTATCGTCCAGGTCCAGGCCAAGCGCCGCGGCCGTATCCGGGCTCAATTGCGTATCCGAACAACCGGAATCCCAGGTCATCGAAACCGTCAATTTCCCGTTGATGATCGGCAGGACGTGAAGCCCGCCAATCGTGTTGGCTTTTTGCACGGCCACCCAGGCGCTGACGATCCTTTGTGCCGAGTCGTGCAGAAATTGCTGGTCTTCGGTGAACTCAGGCGAAGGCCCCAGCGTCAGCGCCTGGTCCGCATTGGCGTTGGCCTGGGCGATGGCGGCGCTCAGCACGTCATTCTGCGCCAGATGGGAATAGCCCTGGACAATCGCATCCGCCTTGGCCTGCGCGTCCATGATCCCGCCGATGAATCGCGCCGCGCTTCCTCGACCTGGCTCTCGCGCTGCGAGAGGCCGTCGAGCATTTCCTGCTCCCTGACCAGTTTCGACCATAACTGATCGGATTGCGTTATCGCGCGGTTCATGGCGTCGATCGAATCGTTGTCGGTCTTGCCCTTGAAGCCGTCGATCGTCTTCAGCAGCGACGCGCGCTGGTCGGCAATCCTCTCTATCGTATTTTGTCCCTGGATCAATTCGGGCTGCAGGCTTCGATGCGTGCTGGTCGCGCTCCGAACCGCTTCGTCGGATTGCTGAAGCGCCCAAACGCGCTTGTGCAGATCGCCTTCGGACTGGAGCACCAGCCACTTGCCGTCGCGCACTAGGCCGTCGGCGCGAAAGATGTCGTCAGGGGTTATGCCGGTCGTGTCCGCGCGGATCGCTACTGCCGCTGTTGCGACCAGCGCGCAAATCGCGACGCGAAAGAACCCCGATTTCCCTAGTGTAAACATTGGACGCAGAAACGATACCACACCGTGGTGAAGGATGTCTATTGGGTTCAGTGAACTACTGATCCAGCGTGTGAAACGTCTGAAACGCCGAATCAGGAATGCATTCCACATCGACGTTGAGTGCTTCGCCCGATCGGGGAAGGGTCATGAACAGGCACCATCGTTTGCCGTTAACGAGGGTGGAGTCGTACACGATGATGCATTTGTCGCCCGTTTGCGGCGGCCAGAGACCGGGGGCGACGAAACCGAATGCCTGCCCGGTGGAGGCTGAGTTAAACCGAAGATCCTCGCCGCCGGGCAGCGTGCGCAGCTCGTCGAGCGACGCCGGCATGTGGTCGTTTTCGCGGTAGTAAAGAAGGACGTACCCGCCGATGTCCTGCAGGCGACTGGCAGTCGGATCGGTGGAGACGATGTCATCCGGCGTGAGCACCTGGTTGGTAGGGGAGAGCGATTCCGGCGCCCGGCTGAAATCAACGCGCGTCGGGCCGGAGGGAACCACCGCCGCCGGCGGAGGCTGCTGCTGACAACCAAACAGCGCAAGGGCGCCGGCGATTGCGAGCGAGCAGCGAAGATTCAACCGGACGGACATCGCGAGTACTCCATTGCCTCCGCCTAATCTTAATGCCCGGGCTGCGGCGGTTCCAACCAGTCGCGCTTCACGGTCGGCGGCGGAATATACATCGGAGAGGGCTGCGTTGACGCATTCCCGCGCTGCAGGCCGCGCAGCTGTTCCTGGAATATTCCGGGCTCGACGGCGTTGGGCGTGAGGCGCAAGCCCCTCATTTCATCGTTGGTCATGGGCCGCAGGGTGTCGGGCTCGGCCGCGACGTGCGGGGTGAGGAAGATCAGCAGCTCGGTCTTCTGCTTGGAAATTGTATTGTAGGAGAAAAGAAGCTTACCAATGAGAGGGATGTCACCCAGAAGCGGGATCTTGTTGAAGTTCTCAGTTTTTTCGTCCTGCATGAGCCCGCCGATGACGACGGTCTGGCCGTCTCGCACCGTGAGGTAACTGTCGGCGGAACGAACATCGAACACTGGCAGATTCACGCCCTGCTGGATGGTCACCGTCTGGTCGGTGAGCGAGGAAATCTGCGGCGAGACCAGCATCGTCACGAGTCCTTCAGGATTGATGTGGGGCGTGACGGTGAGAATGATGCCGATGTCCTGATATTGCGCGCTGTTGGTGATTCCGCCGTTTTCATTGACGAAGGTGTTGGTGATGAAGGGGACTTCGCTGCCGACGGTGATGTCGGCTTCCTGGTTGTCGCTGGTGAGAATATAGGGGCGAGAGAGGACGTCGAGGCGATTTTCCTGGGCCAGGGCCTGCAATTTTAGATAGACGTCGTTTTCGAGCAGCGAGACGACCATACCACCTGGAGTGGATGTTGAGGCCGCCGCCGCGGCGGCGCCGAGGGTGCTGTTGAGGGTTCCTTCCTTGCCGGTGCGGCTGATGTCGACGAGGGAGAAGTCGGTGCCGAAGTCGAGATTGTTGGCGTGGGTGACTTCGGCGATGAGGACCTTAATCAGGACCTGCGGGACCCGGCTATCGAGCTGGTCGATGACATCGCGCACCTGCTTTTCATATTTGGCTGCGGTGGCGACGAGGAGTGAATTGGTGTCCTGGTCGGCGACAACGTAGACCTGTCCAATGAGCTGGGCGACGCCGGTAACGTTGGCGGCGTTGATGGATGCGGAAGCATTTCCGCCGAAGCCGCCCGTGAGTCCGCCGGTGGTGCTTCCGAGGGTTCGATTGGCGGCGTTGAGTGTGCTGTTTGAACCGAAGCTGCTGCCGCCCAGGGAGCCGCCCCCGCCGCCTCCACCGAATGCGCCGCCGCCTCCTCCGCCGCCGCCCCCGCCACCACCGAAGCCGCTGCTGCCGGAGACGCGGTTGCCGGTTCCGCTGGCGAACTGCGAGCGGTTTGCGGTGCTGCTGCTGGCGGTGCTGCCGCTGAACAGGCCGTTGAGGGTGGAGGCCATGTCGACCGCCTGGCCGTTCTTGACGCGATAGATGAAGAAGTCCTGCTCGGCGGCGGGATTTGAGTCGAGCTGGGTGAGCACGCCGTCGATGATGGCGAGTGTATCAGGAGGTCCGGAGACGACGATGGTATTGGTGCGTTCGTCTGCCGAGGCCTGAACGTGGCCGGTGTTGCCGGCATCCTGGGATGCGGCGCCGGCGCCGGTGCGCCGCCGCCGGGTCCTCCGCCGAAGCCGCCGCCGCCAAATCCACCCCCACCAAATCCACCGCCTCCTCCAAATCGGCCTCCGCCGCCGCCTCCAGCACCGCCGCCACCGGCTCCTCCGCCGCCGCCTAAACGGAAGAACGGGTTGTTGCCGAATGGGCTGGCCTGCTGTGTCGTCTCCTGCGGGCTGAAAATATCCATAATGAGCTTCGCCGCGGCCGTGGCGTCGGCGTATTTCAACTGCTTCACGCGGATGTCACTGGCCGCCGATTCGTGCTTGTCCATCCCCGCGATGATCGAAACAACGCGCCGCACATTGGTCGATGTGTCGGTGATGATCAGCGTGTTGCTGGCCGCGTTGGCCGTGAGGTCGGCATCCGTGCTTACCATCGGCGCCAGGTCGGTCTTCAGTTTCACGGCGTCAACATTGCGGACGGGAATCACCTGCGTGATGAGCTGATCGGTGTCCTCGATCTGGTCGGGGTCTTCGCCGAAACGGACGGGGATGTTGGCCTTCTTGGCGTTGGCCAGGGTGTCGATCTTCAGCTCGTTGCCCATCTGGATGGCGATAAAGCCATCCGCCTTCAGGGCGCTGTTTAGGTAGACGACGGCTTGCTCGGGCGTAATCGGAGTCGGGCTGAGCATCGTCACGCGGCCGGTGACGGGAACGATCGGGACGACGACGAACTTGGCGCTGGTGGCGAGATAATCGAGCACGGCAGAGATGTCGGCATCCTTGAAGTTGAAGCTGATGAGACGCGATTCGGGCTGGGTGGTAGGAAGGGCGACCGGATTGCTGGAGACAATGACGCCTCCATCCGGCTGCGTCGTAGCGGCATCCTGCGCGGCGCAGAGGCTGGAAAAGGTCGCGACCAGCGCGACGGAGCCGACAAAAGATGCCAAACCGCCAAAATGCCGATTCATGATTGCCCTTTCATTCCCAATTTATCGGATGCGTGCATCGAGATTCTCGAATGGCCGGACCGAAACTGGCCGCTGCGCCGCGATAGCTTTTCTCTCGATTCCTGAATCATCGTTTCCCAATAGTTCCGTTTAGTGGCCCAATTCTTCCGCCCGCCGGCGCTTAAGGTAGTCTTCCATGGATTCGTTGGGCGCCCTGGGTCCCGAGCGTGAAGGCTGCGTTGAAGAGGACGAGGAAGTGGAACCGGCGGATTGGCTGGCCGAGACGCCCCAGACGTCGCCGCCGGCGAGATTAAACCCGACGCTGACGCGAATGGTTCGTCCCGAGGAGTCCTGATAGTCCAGCGAATCGAGGGTGATATTAGTGATTTTGCCCGCCGCGATGCTTTTGCCCACTTCGACCTGTGTGACGCTGTTGGCGCCCTGATCTTCAAGGAAGGCGACCCTGCCGTTATCGGAGAGGGAGACGCCGGTCAGGACCAGATCGTTGGCCGTGGCAATATAATGGTCTGGCAGCGGCTGCGAAGGAGCCACCGGCTGAGGCGGCAGGCTGCGCTGATTGCCGCGGATGAAGATGTTGCGGCTGCCGACTTCCTCCGTGATCGCGGGCAGATTCGTCGAGATTTGCTGCTGGCCGTTCTGATCGCGCCCAAAGCGCCGTGAATATCGTCGGTTTCGGTATTCGCCGTTGCCGCCGTTGTTGCCATTGCCGCCATTATCAAAATTCGATCGGCGTGTCGTCGGCTGCTCCTGGACAGACAGGTCCGGGCGCGTGGTGACATCAGCCGCCATCGCCGCTGTGGCGCACAGGAAAATCAAAAGCGCGGCCCGTTTCATTGGAATCCTTCCAGGTCGTTGAACATATCGCCGCCAGTATTGTTGCCGGAAGAATTGGGCCCCGTTGGCGGCATATACAGAGCCGAAACCAGCAGCTTCACGTTCAGTTGATCCGTTCCCTCGTGGGATGATTGGAAATGCAAGTCGCTCAGCCGGATCGGAATCGCGGCGCTTTCGATCGACCAGAGGAAACGGGCGATGTGACGCATTCCCTGGTCGCCTTCAGCGTTGAACTCCAAATTGAAATTGATGCTTTGGAACGGCGACCCCTTCTGCGCCGGCACCGGGTCCGACCGAACATTTTCGATGTTGATCTGCGCGTCGCGGGCCCAGTTCTGGAGCATCTGCTGCGTGCGGCTCTGAGCCGTCGAATAGTCGGCCTGAAGGCCGTTTTGCATCATCACGTTCCAGTCGGGTGCTTTCTTGGCCTGGAGCAGGAGCAGATCGGAGTTGTCGCCGATGGTTTTTCGGGCAGTATTCTCTTCGGTCTTGAGCTCATTGGACCTGTCAAAATAGGGACCGATCACGATGTAATAGATCGCCAGCGCCGCGATCAGCCCAACGGCTCCCATTACCAGATATCTTTCACGCTTCGATAAAACCACGTCTGCTCCAGTTCGATTAACTCAATTCATTTCGCCGGTTTCACTGGCGTTGGCTCAGGGGCACTCGGCGGCTCGTAACCGTAGGCAATCGAGAAGGTGTATTCGTCGCTCCGCGGCACCTTGGCTTCACCGCCAGGGCGGATGTCCTTGAACACCGTCGGACTGCGCCGCATGCGATCTTCCAGCGCCGTCACGCTTTCAATCGCGCCCGTGTGACCCTGAAGCGAAACGTAAAGCGTCTGGTGATCTTCCGCATTGGGAACCGGGCCGGGCTGATTCGTGCCGCTCGTCGTCGGCGGTGGCTCAGCCTTGATTTCCAGGCTCGTGGCGTAGGTCTGCCCGTCCTCGGGAATCAGCGAATTCAGATCGCGCATGCAATCGAGATAACGCGGCGTGGCGTTGTGCCAGTATTGCGCGAGCATCGCCTTGTAGACGAAATCCTTGGCCTGCGCGACTTTCGTGGATTGCCCGTCGATCTGAGTTTGAAGCGAGGCTAGCACCTGCTCTTCCTTCGAGAGATCGAGATATGCGTAGATGCCGAAGGCAATCAGCAGGGCCGCGGCAGCGCCCGCAAAATAGGCCCAGCGCGGGATGTGGTGCTCCTTGGGCGGAGCCAGCCGCGAATGCAGGAAGTCGATCGACGTTGCACCGGTGTCCATCCCCGAAAGCGCCAGCGCGACCGCAGAGGCGAATTTCGGCCCCTGACCGTTGATGCCCGCGCCGGCTGATTCCACGCCCAGCGTGTCCAGATCGCCCCGGCGGATGCTGAGTCCGATCTGCTCGCCAAGGCTTGCCGCATCCAGTTCCGTCGCGTCCCACAGGATCATTTCGCTGTGGCCGTTCGAGGTTCCCAGCGTGGAAACCGCCCGGCGAAGCTCGCTGACAAACGGCGGCTGCGGATTGGAGGGGCGAAGATTTCGCACGGAAGTGGCAGTCGCCTGCCGTTGCGAGGAAAGCTCCGATGCGCCGGCGCCTGACGTGAGGACCAAAACATCCCGCTTCAGCGCCGAGCCGGTGATCGAGCCCAGGGCCATCGCCGAAGGCATCACTGCCAGTGGTTGAAGCCGGGCCCCGTCGCAGAGCGTTTCGATGGCGTCGATATATTTCTTAGGCGTTGCCGCGAGGAGAACGGTTCGGCTCGCGCTGCCCTGCGCCGGCCCGCCGGCGAAGTCGTAGACCAGGTCCTTCAGTTCGGTCGAGAATTCCGATTCCGCTTCGAGCCGCAGAAGCTGGGCCACCGTGGCATCATCCGCGGGCGGGACTTCCTTGGGTTTAACCACCAGCCATTTCAGCGGAATGCCGATGACCGCCGCACGCGTCGCGAATTCATTATCCTTCAAAAAATGCGAAAGCGCCTTGGCGAGTTCCACAGGCTGCTCCAGGGAAATCCCCTCCGGATAGATCATCTCCGCAAGCCGGTGTACTTGCGGTCGTCCCTCGGCCGCGACCACTTCGGCGGCCAGGAGCGACCGCTCACCCAGTGCCAGGCCAAGGATTTTTTTGTTCCGTGATGGTTTCAAGGACTTCCTCATTTGGTGTTCTGCCCAACCGTTGCCGCCGAGGCCAACTGCGTTCCCAGCCATCCCAGCGGAAGCTGCTGCTTCTCGACGAGCTGCTGGAATTGCGTCTGTGAAATCATCGGCGCCAGGGGCCAGCCATAGGCCGTTAGATCTTTTCGATAGATGATGACTGAGGGCGGCGTCGTGCTGCCGGTCGAGGAGGCCAGCGGGTTATACTGGCTCGCGTCGACCACGATGCGCACCCGCTTGAAAGCCCGTCCGTCGCTGCTGACCGCGACGATGTCGGCGGAGTAGCGCGTGGACGAGCCGGTCAGATAATTCCCAAGTCCCGGCGCCATGGCCGCCGCCCAGTTCGCGGTGCTGCCGCTGCTGCTGGAATTCGCCTCCCGGTTTTCAATGATGTTTTCCGCCTGCGATTCCGTCATGCCCAGCGCCTCCAGCACCGGCTCGGTGGCCGTGAAGGCGTTGACCTGGTACTGGGCCGGCTGCGGGGGCCGCGCCCGCGTGTTGGCGGCCCCGCGCAGCGAATAGACCGTCAGGTAGTTAAATATTCCCGGATTGCTGTTGTTCAGCAGCGAGCTCCCGGACCCCATCGACGTCTGCCCCATCTGTCCGTTGGCATATTCCCACATCAGCGTATTCCGGTGCGTGTCGCTGCCCCAGAGCAGTTGCGGCATCAGCATCTCCTGCACTTCCGATGGGAAGCCGATCAACTGTAGCTCCTCGAGCGTCTCCAAAGAGGCTTCCTTGACCTGGTACGGCTCGGGCATCTGTGAATAGTCGGTGCTGGTGGCGCCGTCGCCGCCGGAAGTCGAGGTGCCGTTTCTCCATGCCGATATCGAAGCGGGGATATCGCTGATGTCGTAGGTTTCGTTGATGTTCAGCGCCTGCACCAGCGTGGGGATGTCGTTGTCGAGCGTGGTGGAGTTGACGTTGAGCTTGCCGAATTCATCGGTAATGCCGCACACGGGGCCGCCGCTGATCTGGCTCAGGTCGGCCGGAAGGATCCAGAAATATCCCGGCTTTTCGCTGCCGTCGGAAGGGAGCGGAATCGTGTCGGTCTGCACTTCGCTGCAAATCGTGTATGCGTCCGGGCGGTAGGCGTCGATCTGGGCCAGCACGAATTGCTCTGCCCCCAGCTCGATGGCCTCGGCCTGCGCTTGGCCGCGCCGATTGGCCGACTGAAGCGCCTCGGTCCGCATGCTATTGGCGAATACCAGCGCCAGCCCGGTGAGAATCACAATGATTCCCAGGGCCATGACGAAGATCATTCCGCGATGACGTTTTGCTGGGGGGCGTTTCGCTGGAGGACGTTTCGCTGGGGGTCGCTCATTCGGTCGTCCCTCCGTTCACGTTCGTGTCCAGTGCCGCGGAAGAGCAGGGCAGAAGCACCACACGTGAATAAAGCGCTCCCGGCACGGCCCGGCTATTGGTCTGCGTCTGATTCACCGAAAGCGTAATCCTTACCGCGGCAGGGATCACCGGATCGGTCTCCTGCGACGAATCCCACGTCCGGTCGCTGCTCAGATCGTTGCCGGCGGGCATCGTGCCGTTCACCGAATACTGCGCGACAAACTGGGCCACGTTCCGGCAAACCACCTCTTCGTCAACCGAGCCGAGTTGTCCCGTCGCCGGCAGAAGATTTCTCGTCACCCGACGAACTAAAATCTGCTCATTGGTGCCGATCGGCTGCACGACCTTGTACTCCACGCATTTCACCTCGCCGTTGGCAGAGGTGTGAACCGGGCTGTCGGACGTGGTGAAGAAGACCACGTCATCGGCCGGCTCGCCACCGGAGCCGGTCGTCTGGGTGCCCAGGAATGCGGTCGTCTCGTTGTTGTTCGCGGGGTTGGCCATGCCAATCAGCGTCAGCGTGTTCCCGGTGTTTTGTCCCTTGTTAGTCGTTGCCGGCGCCTGTTGAAGGGCATTGGAAAGATCATCCGCGATCCGGTCCAGCGCCGTGCAGGCCTGATCCACTGGCGGAAGATTGGCGTCCGCCTGATGGACGGCGTGATAGGCCGTCCACAGCGTCGATGTGAGCGACGCCGCGATGATCACCACCATCGCCAGCGCGATGAGCATTTCGATCAGCGTAAACCCGCCAACGCTGCGCGATGCATGAGAATGTTTCGTTGCCGTCATCATTGCTGCGAAGTCTGCGATAGATGGTTGTACGCCAGGCTCGAAAGCATCATCGATTCCTGGTGCGAACGCACCGGCCAGGTAACCGTCAGATGCACCTCCTGCATGTTCATCCCGCTGGTGTCCAGCGAGAACGGGGTAATGGACGATTGCCACCGGAAATTGGGAAATCCCTGCTGCGAGAAATCACCGGCGGAATCTCCGGCGTTCTGCCCCTGGGACATTTCCAAAATGACCTGTGCGAGCTGCGAGCGGGCCAGCTCCGCCGCCTGGTTGCGGGTGATGGAGGCGCTGCCCGCCGCAAGCGAAATCGTGATCGCGTGCATGATCGCCGGGAGCACCAGGCCGATGAGCAATAGCGTGACCAGCGCTTCGATCAGCGTGAAGCCGCCGCGCGAGTAATGTCGTAGAAGCCGACGGTTCATCGCGCGTTCTCCACGACATGGAAGTTTTCGCTCGGTGAATCACACGCGATTTCGACCGAATGTCCCGAGTTGTCGCTGACATGGATCGTCATCGGATCGGTAAGGCCGGTCGGGCCGAATTGGATGTAGCTCGTGTCGGGAGCCAGCGTCCAGAGCGTTTCGCTGCCGCCGTTGGTCCCGTCGAGCAATTGCACCTCGCGCTGCAGCGGCTGCGGCTGCGGATTGAGGTTCGGGTCCCACGGCAAAAGCGTAATCATGCGCGGCACCGTCTGTCCGCCCATCGCGGCGGAATACCCCGCCGAAACATTCAGCCCCTGCGGAACCGACAATTCCGTCGGCCGCGGGGCCGCCGGCTGGGATGGATTCTGGTTCGCCGCCGGCGCCTGTTCGCCGGGCGCAACGGTTGTCAGCGTGATCTGCTTCGCGCTGAAGACAATGTAGTAAGCTTGCGCCTCGTTGGTCGATTTCATCCGCGCAAGCTGGCAGAGCCCGACCATCTGCCGCCCGAAATTGTCCACGATCCGCCCCTCCGTGAAACGGAACAGCGCGGGGGCGAGGATCCCCGCGATGAGCGCAACCACAAACATCACGAGCACCAGCTCGATGAGCGTGAATCCGGGATGTCTAAAGCGCTTTGCCATGCTTCACTGCGGCTTGATGTTGTCCGGATTCCCTTCCTGACCGCTCGGACCGGTACACAGAAGATCGAAATCATCCCCCGGCGTGTTGCTGGGGGAGCGATAGACATACGGCCGGCCCCACGGGTCAACGGGAACAGTGTCCGTATCCAGCGTCTTCTCCCATTTCGGCAAATCCCCCGGATTGTGGATCAAAGCTCCAAGTCCGTCGGAGCTCGAAGGGAATTGCCCATTGTCGATGTAGAAGGTGTTCAGCGCGCCCTTCAACGTCGTAAGGTCGGCCTGTGCCTTTGTGGTCTTGGCCTGGGCGAGGTGACCAATGACCTTGGGAACCAGGATCGTCGCCAGGATGGCGATGATGACCATGACCACCAGAATCTCAATCAGCGTAAATGCGCTTCGGCGTCGATTTGATCTGGAATGCAAAATAAGCGAGTTCATAGGTGCTCCTTAGTGCACTAAATCTCCGAGATTGAATACGGGCAACAACATACTGATGACGATCGTGCCGATGAACGCCGCCATCGACAGCAGCATCAGCGGCTCGGCAATGGCGACCAGCAGCCGAAGCGTGCGGTCCAGTTCGGCCTCGTAGGTTGAGGCCATACGCAAAAGCTCCTTGTCCAGCCGTGCGGTTTCCTCCGCCACGGCAATCATCTCCACCACCGATGCGGGAAAGAGACTCGAATTCCCGGCCAGACTCTTGGAAAGCGGCTCCCCGCGCTGAACCTGCTCGATGGCCTTGGAAACCGAGTCGGAAAGGACCTGGTTGCCGATGGCTTCGCGCGCGACTTTCAGCGAAGCCACCAGCGGCACGCCGGCGCCGATCAGCGTCCCGAGCATTCGCGAAAAACGCACCAGCGCGAACTGCGCGATCGTCTTGCCCAGATAGGGCGTGGAAAGCATGGCCATTTCGATCCGCCGCCGTCCGCTGGGGGTAGCCGAAGCCCTTTTCCATGCGATGACCCCCGCAATGACGAGTCCCAGCACGATCAGCGAATAATGCCGAAGGACGTTGCTGCACAAAATGACGAACTGGGTCAGCGCCGGAAGGTTGGCGCCGAAGCTGGAGAAAATATTGCTGAACTGCGGGATGAAGAACGTCATCAGGAAGATTACCACCCCGACCGCGAGGCAGCCGAGGATGATCGGATAAACCATCGCCGCTTTAACCTTGCTCTTCAGCTCGTTTTCGCGGGCGCGGAAATCGGCGATCTGGCCCAGCACCGTGTCCAGGAACCCGCCCGCCTCGCCGGCGCGCACCATGGCGATGTAGATCGGCGAAAAGTTCTGCGGTTGCTTGGCGAGCGCCTCGGCCAGCGATGAGCCGCCGACGACGTCGTCGTGAATCACGCCCCAGTGATGCCGCGCCGCCGGATGCGAGGCCTCGCGCCGAAGCAGCGCCAGCGCTCGCGCCAGCGAAACTCCGCCCGCCAGCAGATTCGCCAGCTCCCGCGTGAACGATTCCACCACTTTCGCGGGAACCTTTTTGGGCTTCGCGACCTGGGTCCGCGCTGGGCCTTTTTCGCCGCGGCGTCCAGGTCGTGCGCCTCTTCCAGAGTCACCGGCCTCAGGCCCTTGCGGCTCATTTCCGCCAGCGCCGTGGCGCGAGTCGCTCGTCAGCGTCCCGCTGGTACGCTGACCGTCTTTGCTTAATGCTGTGTAGGCGAATACCGACATTTTGTTACTTCTGTATGCGTGCTTCCGATGGAGTCGCGGCTAAATAAATTCTCGCTTCATCCTTTCGACCCGACGGCGATCTCCTCGTTCTTGGTCAGTCGCAAAACTTCTTCCGCCGTGGTCCGCCCCTCGCGCACCAGCCGCCAGCCGTCGTCACGCAGGCTCGACATCCCCTCTTCCAACGCCGTCTTGCGGATGTTGCGCGAGCTGGCGCGATCCAGCAGCAGCGCGCGAATTTTGTCGCTCACGGGCATCATTTCGAAAACGCCCTGGCGGCCGCGGTATCCGGTCCCCAGGCAGTTCCGGCAGCCGGCGCCGCGGAAAAGCGTCGCCGGAACCTGATCGCCGTAATCCGCCCGCAGTTTATCCGTATCGGATTGCGGCACTTCCGTCTTGCACTTGGGGCAGATGAGCCGGACCAGGCGCTGTGCGGCCACAAGCTCCAGCGTCGACGCCACCAGGTACGGCTCGATGCCCATGTCCACCAGGCGCGTGGTCGCGCCCGGCGCATCGTTTGTATGCAATGTGCTGAAAACCAGGTGCCCGGTCAGCGACGCCTGCACCGCGATCTCCGCCGTCTCCCGGTCGCGGATTTCGCCGATCAGCACCACGTCCGGGTCGTGACGCAAGATCGAGCGAAGCCCCGATCCGAATGTCAGCCCCGATTTCGCGTTCACCTGGATCTGGTTGATCCCGCGAAGCTGGTACTCAACCGGGTCTTCAATCGTGATGATCTTCAGATCGACGTTGTTGATCTTTGAAAGCGCCGCGTAAAGCGTCGTCGTTTTTCCCGAGCCGGTCGGGCCGGTCACCAGCACAATTCCGTGCGGCAAATCCAGCACCTGCTGCCAGACCTTTACCTCGCGATCGCCCATCCCCAGATGTTCCATCCCCAGCAGTGCGTCGCCGCGGTCCAGAATACGCAGAACCACCGCCTCGCCGTGAATCATCGGAATCACGCTGACGCGCAGATCGATTTCCCGCCCGGCGACTTTCAGCCGGATGCGCCCGTCCTGCGGCAGCCGCTTTTCCGCGATATCCAGATGGCTCAGAATCTTGATGCGCGAAACGATCGCCGCGTGATATTTCTTCACCTGCGCGGGGATGTTCGCCTCCTGCAGCACGCCGTCGATGCGATAGCGCACCCGAAGTTGCTGCTCGAACGGCTCCACGTGAACGTCCGTCGCCCGCAGCTCCAGCGCCTCGGCCATCACCTGATTCACGAACTTGATGATCGAAGCGTCGTGCGCGGCCGTGGAAAGATCGATATCTTCGTCCGAGTTGTCTTCCAGGACGGTGACGTCTTCATCCTCGCCCATCGATTGAAGCGTGTCCGCACCGACGCCGAGATATTTCTTGATAAACCGGTCGATATCCGCCGCCGGGGCGACGACGGGATGAAGATCCAGGCCCGTGGCCAGCCGCAGCTCGTCGAGCCCGGCGTTGTCGAAGATCCGCGAGGTCAGGATATGAATTCCCTCGCCGTTTCCGTTTTCCCCATTGCCGTTTTCACCCAGCGGCATGAGCTGCCGATCCAGCAGAATCCGTGCCGGGAACTTCGAGAGAAATTCCCGCGACGGCGCGAGTTTCGCCCCATCCTTTTCAAGATCGATGTAGGGAACATCGTAATAGTCGGCGAGGAAGCGAAGGATTTTGTCCTCCGGCACCCCGTTGACGGCCCGCAGCGCATCGTCAAGCGGCTTGCCCGCCGCCGTGGCGTCGCTTACCTGCTGCGCCTTCTCCGCATCCAGCAGGCCTTCGGAAACCATCTTGGAAAGAATGTTTTTCACTTCAAAATCCTACGTCCCAAAATCCTTCGTCCGGTGAGCAGGGGCCTGCCAGCAGTTTCCGGCAGGCCCCTCAATTCACCGTTTCAAACCCTTTGTCGCGTACCTTAGTCGAGGTAACCCATCAGCACCATGACAGCTTCCTGACGCTGAGTGAGCACCGACTTGAGGTCCTGCTGTGCAACCACAAGATCCTGCCGCGCCTTCGAACGCGCATCGCGAAGAATCTGAAGCTTCCCCTTGATGTCGTCCGGGGAGGCGTTCTGGTTGTCCAGCGTTGTCTGCAGGTCCGTCATCGCGGTTTGCACCGCCGAAGGCTGGGTGGTTGGGCCACCGCCCCCTCCGCCGAACCCACCACCACCGCCGCCGCGACCGCCAAACATGCGGCCCCTGCCCGGATTGGCGTCGCGCTGATCCTGCATGACGGCAACGATCTTGGGCTGAATCGCCGCGAATTCATCGTCGCTGGCGCCCAGTTGCTGCTGGATGCGCGTGCAGCATGCGCTGCTGGAACTGGGCGGGGTCGAAGTTTCCGCCGCGCCGGCCGAAGCCGCCGTTTCCACCACCCCCTCCTCCGCCCCCGCCACCGCCACCACCATTACCACCGGCCGCGCCACCACCACCGCCGCCACCGCCGTTGTCTCCGCCATTGGCTTGGCCCAGGACGGGCAACGTCAGAAGGCACACCAGCAGTGCCGACATCAAAAATCCGAATTTCTTCGGTACCGACATAGGGAATCTCCTTTCACTAGCTATTGTCTCTCCCCCGGAAAACGTTTCCGATGGGCGATCTTTTTCTTTTGTTTGAACTGCCATCCGCTTCTTTTGTCCTGTCTTAATTCGAAGGCATCGTGCTCGCACTCGGCTGCGTTCCCATGCCCATCGATCCCGGTCCCGGTCCATGCCGGTGCCGGTTTTGAAACTGCTTCGAGAGAATGTCCCAGTTTTGTTGCTGGGCTGGCGTCAAAAGCGCCCGGCTCTGCGTGTTGGCGTCGGTGAAGAGCGCGTCACGCTGCTTGTCCAGCGCCGTGGCGCTGGCGCGAAAACTCTGGTCGATCTCGTTGTACTTCTCCCGTTGCGTGGGATCGAGCAGGGCCAGGATCGCGTCCTCGCGCTTCTTTTCCGTTTCCCGGCGCCGTTGCGACAGCTTTTGCATCTGCTGGCGAGTGTCGCCCCAGATTTTGTCCATCTGGGTCTTCTGGTCGGCGCTGAGGTCGAGCTGCGCATCGAACCATGGGCGCGCCCCGTCATGCGGACCGTGTGCGGGCGATTCAACCTTTTGCAGCGGAGTCCACACCCACCCCAGCACCATACCGGCGCCAAGCGTGAGGACGACCGTAGCCAGAAGAAGAAACGTCTTTCTGCGTCCCATATTTCCGCCGTTCAAACAATCCGGACGACCTGGCCAATTACGGGTTGTTATCCCCGCCCCGGCTCGAATCATCCGTCAGATACCACATCGCGGCCGGCGTGGTGGACGCCCCCGTGGAGGAGTCGGATGCTTCTGCAACATCCACACCCACCCACGGGGTCGCCGCCGGCGTCGTATTCTCAACCGTTCGGTCCTGCCGCGACCTCATCACCAAAAACGCTGATCCCGCAATCAGCACGCAGGCGGCGACCGTGTTAAGCACCCGAACAAACCGCATGAGGCCCTCTTCCATCGCCTGCTCGACCCGCCGATGCAGACGATGCAGCCCCATCTGAGAAAGCTTCTCGTGAGACAGCTTTGCCGCCGGCGCCGCAGTCACAAGCGACGAAAGCGCGCCCAGGCGGGCGAGCTCGGCACTGCGAGGCTGGGCAGGCGGGCAGGTGGCGCTGGATTTCCAGCCGGAGAGCTTCATCAAGCTCGCCGTCGTGGTAAGCGCTCAACTGCTGACTCGTCGGACAGGAGGCCATTTTCATTCCGTTCACTTCAGGGCAAATACGATTTCAATTTCTCTTTCAGCTCGGCCCGTGCCCGGTGCAGCCGGGATTCAACCGTTCCGCGCGGGACATCGAGCACGTCGGCGATCTCTTCATACGTCAGGCTCTCAAACTCCCGCAGCAGCAGGACCTGCTGATGGTCCGGCGAAAGCTGCTGGATCGCGGCCCGAACATCGATCGCCGACTCGGCTTCGCCGGCTCGCGCCGCCACGTCGCCGGGCATCGCCTCGGCCCATCGTCCACGGCGATCTCTTCGCCAGCGGGCTGCCTGGTTCACCAGAATCCGGGTGAGCCAGGTCTTCACCGATGCGCGGCCCTCAAACGATTTGAGCCCGCGATACGCGCCGACGAACGTCTCCTGGAGCACGTCCTCGGCGTCGGTGGCGTTGCCGATCAGACTGACCGCCAGCCGAAACAGGCGCTGGGCGTGGCGATCGACCAGAGCATGGAATGCCGCTGAATCGCCGTCCTCGGCGCGTCGCAAGAGTTTGATGTCATCCGCCTCCGGGCTAATGTCTGCCACCTGCGGCGTCTCCCTCGAAGGCTCACCCATTGCCGACGGCCAGAATGAAATTCACGCATTCCAACTGCATAGTTCCGGGTAGAATCGGAATTCTTCCATGGGGAGCGGGATTTTCTGTCTGACAAATTGATCATGGCGCGGGGGACTGCGGTACAAAAAGGTAACAGTGAGCAACAAAATGGGTAGGACGGGGTGTTTGGATAATATATTTGGTTATCGGACGCTATTCGGGGGACTGGTCCGAAATTCAAAAGCCGAAACCCGAATGTTAGAAAACGGGACGAATGGGGCCATCGACTTCGTCTAAAAAATAGCGGCGAGATATCATTCCATGTCCACGGTTATGGACAATCATCAGCCGTCATGGCTGCCTGAGCAGTCGCTTTACATTCCGATTCCGCGCGGGGCATTTTACATTCGCGGGTTGTGATCGGATTGACCGTGGTGATCGCATTCCTTGGCTTCTTCTGTGCGCTGGCGGTGAAAAATCTGCTTGAAATCCGCGGCTCGTCGATTCTGGCAATCGCCGCCTCCGCGATGTGGATCTTGCTGGTGTTGCTGCTGACTAGTGGCATGCTGTACGCCAGTGGACCGAAACAGGCTGGCGTAAATTTTCTTGGCCTTTTTTCGCGGAAACATTTTGTGGCGTTGGTCCCCACCGGCGGGGGGCTTGCGGATTGGTTTTGGATTCCAGCTTTTCGGACTGAAGTTTTATCACCTGCTCGCCGACCTCGGCGGCATCGCGATGGTCGATTGGTCCACCGGGCAGGGGAGCCACTTCGCCCGCAATGATATCGGCGACTGGGACGTTGCGGTGTGGGTGAGCCGGGAGTCCATTCGCGGCACCCGTCCGCCGGGCCTCGATCATGACGCGATGGTTGTCTATCTCGCCGGGTTCTGTCATCCGCGATCGATCGTTGAAAGCTTTGGCCGGGAGCTGGTGGAGTTTCTTCAGAAAGCGGGGGTGGATTTGCGGGCGGATGGGGAATCGGGACAGAAGTTCATAATCAGGCAGTCAATCGCTTGATGCATAGCTTACGTAAATAGGTGGCTGTCCCGAATTATCGAATTATCGTCCCGAATTATCCCGAATTATCCGTCCCGAATTATCCGAATTATCGTCCCGAATTATCCCAGAACAATATGGAGCGGTTTATTCATTAGTGTCGCCGTCAATTTCAGGCTTTTTAGAATTCGGTAGGCCGATGGAAGATTTGTTATAGCGGCCGGCATATTTCTTCTGCTGTTCTAGTTGTCTTTCTTGCGCCACTGAAATAGCAGTTCCGCATTCAGGGCAACGCTTCGAGGATCCGCGAAGATCATAACCACACCGAAGACATTTGGAATCTCGCATGCGATCTTCATTTATAGTCTCGCGGAATTCGGTTTTCGCGCTAATCAACCCATATGCAAGTGCGGTGCTTACGACTGAACCCACGTAGAAGACGTCTCCTGTAAAGAATGTGGGGACGCCAGGAATTGCAGTCGATATAAGCACGACAAGTCCCACGCCAAAAAAAGCTCCGATTGCGGCCAACAAACTTCCCACTACAAATTGAACCAAAGCTCTTCTCCATGGGCGAAGCTGGTTCATAACGGCTTTAACTGCTCCTTTTTCAGTGTTATGGCCAAATTGACGATGGCTTGAGACATCACATTTTAATTAGGGACAGTCACCTATTTTCCCTCATTCCATTCTCTATCCTACGCCGTTTGCTCGAAGCATGCGCGGATTGTTTGGGCCTGCCGACAGGAGACGGGCGCAGTCGGCGGCCGAGCGATGTTTCCAATTTGGCGAGAAACGAGTCGCTCGCCAGCGGGCGGCCGGTGTGCCAGTTTTGCCGAAGCCGGCGTAATTCGGCGGGTTCGATGTCGTCGGCGAGTTCCGTCGGGCCAGTCGAGTCCGCGGGAGAGGCTTTTCCAGGAATCGGAATCGAGCAGCGCGGCCGCATCAGGCTCCCCGCAATGGACGGCCGCGCTCGACCACGCGTATTTGTGGGCGAGCCGGCAGATGCGGGCGCGGATAGGGTTGCGCTCAACGTAACGCAGGGCCAGCAGGCAGTGGTCATCGTCCATGGCATTGGAGTAAAAGCGATTTTGCCAGAGATGTCCGCTGCGCTTGTGAAGGCGATTGATAAATTGGGCGTAGAGCCAGTGCGTTCGTCCGACGGCTTTGGCGAGAGAATCGGGCGCGAGGGGATGAGGATGAGATGAACGTGATTGGTCATGAGGCAATAGCCGAGGATTTTTACGCCGTAGCGGCGGCATTGGTCGGCGAGAAGTTTGAGATATTGCCGGCGATCGTCATCGACGAAGAAAACGTCCTGGCGATTGTTGCCGCGCTGGGTGAGGTGGTGGGGAAGATCGGGGACGACAATGCGAGCGACGCGCGGCATGGAAGGGGTATTATGCGGAGGAAAATGGAATGGGGCAAGGAAATAGGTGACTGTCCCTAATTAGAGGAGTTGGGGACGACAATGCGAGCGACGCGCGGCATGGAAGGGGTATTATGCGGAGGAAAACGGAATGGGGCAAGGAAATAGGTGACTGTCCCTAATTAAGAGGAGTTGCGCTATGGCTGAACACACGGCAGTAATCCGCTGGGAATTTCGGGGCGGGGATTTTTTGAAGGGGAAGTATTCGCGCGAGCATACCTGGACGTTTGATGGCGGATTGACCATCCTGGCAGCGCCGGCGCCGGGAAACGTGCCGGTGGCGTTTGGGAACCCGGCCAGCGTCGATCCGGAAGAGGCGTTCGTGGCGGCGCTTTCGAGCTGCCATATGCTCACCTTCCTGTTTGTGGCATTTCGCGCCGGATTTCGCGTGGAGCTGTACGAGGATTCCGCGGTTGGCGTGACGAGCAAAAATGAGCGTGGGGCAAGCTGGGTCAGCGAAGTGACGCTGCGGCCGAAGATCGTGTATGGAGCGGAAAAATCGCCGGCGCCGGCTGAGGAGGAGGCGCTGCATCACGCCGCGCATGAGCAGTGCATCATCGCGAACTCAGTGAGGACGGAAGTGAAGGTCCGGAAAGCGTGAAGCGCGGGTACTATTTCTTGGCGCTCTTGGCGTCTTGAGCGAAGCGGGCGGTTATATTATAAGATTTTTAACCGCCAAGAGTGCCAAGAAATACATTGTTATTAAATAAAATCTGTATTCACGGCAGAGAAATGCGGTCAATCACCACACCGGGATCGATCGCGGTGATTTTCAGCGTATGTTTTCCGGGACTTAGACTCGTGAGCGGGATTTGCAGGCGCGATTCGTTGTCCTGGACGGCGTTTCTGCGCACCGGGCCATTTTCGTCTTCCGTGCCGGTGGAGCCGGGGACTTCGAGGAGTTGTGGAGATTGGGCGTCGATGGTTACCGCGACGCGCAGTTCGGCGCCGGGGTAGATGCGGAACGTCGGGAGGAAGGCGACATACGCGTTGGCGTCGGAGTCGCCCGTCGTTTGGAAGTCGTACTGGAGAGATGGGGCGGTCGGGTCGGAATCGGCGAAGGAGGTTTGGAGGTTCGAGGGTTCCAGAGCGAGGGCCCGGGCAGATTGGCCCAGGCCCTTGATGATTTGCCAGGAAGCGGCTTGCGAGGCGGTCTGGCGATCGGCATCCGCGGCATCGCGCCACGCCAAAGCGGGGGGCGCGGTGGGGGGATGAGAGTCGGTTAGTTTTTCGCCCCACGGCCAGCGGACCTGGCTCGACCATTTCGTGAGATCTTTATTCGTTTCCAGGCCGGGCATCATGTTGCGCCATTTGCCGCCAGCGATTTGGTTGTTAAAGTTTTGGACCTGCGATTCCAGACGGTGCGGAGGGTGGCGATTTCCGATTCGTTGGTGGCCGTGTTCGCGCTGAGTTGCGCTTTGCGATCGGCCATGAAGATCAAGCCTGCTTCGGCGAGGACCTCGGCGGGAAAGCCGACGGTTTCGGTGTAGGCGTCGTTCTGGGAAGAGGGGATGGCGGCGGCGAGTTTGTCGTTCGCGGCCAGGAGATTCCGGTAGTCACCCTCAAGCTTCGCAGCTTCATCGCCGGAAAGCGAAATCGCCCACTGGCGGTTCATCAGCTCCGGTTTGCGGATCGTGCCAAGGCGATAAAAATCCATGAGAAGATCGGCAATGGGCTGGGCGGAACTTTCGCCAAAGGTTTTGGCGGCGAAGTCTTTAAGGAAGATGGGCTGCGAGTCGGGGCCGAAATTTTGCGGGTTCCAGGCGAGGGCCGCGTAGTAGCTGATCCCCATCTCGGCTGGCTTGATGTCGCCGACGTTGACAACCCACAGGTTGCCCGCGCCGTTTTCCCAGGCTTTGTGCAGTTCTTCCCACATCAGGGCGGGCGGCGTGGTGTTGATCCAGGTGTAGGAGTGGGGGGAGCCGTAGTAGGAGATGTGATAGTAGACGCCAGCGCCGCCGGGGCGGGTGCGCTCTTGGGGGGTGCTGAGCCGGCGGATATAGCCGAAGTTGTCGTCCGCCCAGACGAGGGTGACGTCGGGCGGGACTTGCAAGCCGGCGTCGTAGATCGGCTGCACTTCTTTATAGGGAACGAAGCATTGGGCGACGGGGCCGAATTGCCTGGAGGCATATTCGTCGAGCAATTGCCGTTGGTCGGCGATGACCTGGGTGACGGTTTTGACGCGGGCGGGAATATTTTTCGGGCCTTCCATCGGTGCGTCGTGGATGCCGCGGATGCCCAGGGTCCAGACGGCCTCGTAGGGGCCGCGTGCTTTGGCGGCGGTTTCCCAATAGGTATGGATGGCGTCACGATTTTTGGTGTAATCCCAAGGGCCCTGCGTTTTTTCCTTCCAATGGACATTGTTGCAGAGCATCGGCTCGCAATGCGATGAGCCGGCGACGATCCCGTAATCATCCGCGAGCTGGAAATTTTCGGGGATCGAGCCGAACTCAGTCGTGCACCCGTGCATGGCTGGCCAAATGTAATTCAGGCGCAAGCGAAGGAGGAGCTCGAAGACTTTCGCGTAGGTTTTTGGGCCGATGTTTCCCAGGGCGGGGTCGAAGGTTTTGCTGGCCCAGGGGTTGATGCCCCAGTCTTCGTCGTTGATGAAGATGCCGCGGTATTTGACGGTGGGTGCGTCGGTATATGGGGTGGGCAGGGAGAGGTAGAGATTAGATTTGTGTGGCGGGGCGACGTCGGCCCACCAGTACCAGGGGGAGACGCCAATCGCCTGGGAGAGGGTTAAGACGCCGAAGGCGGTGCCGCGGCGGTCGGAGCCGGCGATGACCAAAGTGGGGTTGGGGTTGGAAATCACGGCTATGGTGAATGCTTCCCATTTATTTTTGATTTGGGAGACATCGAGTTTTCCGGAGGAGGCGAAGGAGTCGATGAGGGAGTTGCTGCCAAGCGTGCCGATGAGGATTTCGGGGGATTCCGCCGGTGAGGACACGCCTCGACTGAGCTCGCCGAAGTCCGGCGGCACTTGTGACACGTTCGGCTTGCGGCCGGTGACGCGCTGGATGTCTTCCGAAAATAGGTTGGCAGCGATTTGGACGACTTTGGCGTCGTGAGGGTCGGTGCAGATCGCCGCGGCGACGAGAGGGAAAGAATTGGGAGTGGGGGATTCGGAGATAGAGAGCTCGGAGGCTCGGGCGAAAGCGGCGAGGAGAAGAATGATGGTCAAAAAAAGCGAGTGTTTCATAGAGATTTGTTGGCTGATTTAGTAGCGAAGTTTAACCGGAAGTGATTTTGGGGTCTGCGCTGCAGTAGAAGCGGCGTCTCGCCGCTTAAAGAGGGGCAAGCGGCGGGACGCCGCTTCTACGACGTTTAATGCATGGTGGTAAATAGGCGGCGGTATTGGTCGAGCGTCTTTTCGGAGGAGTATCCGTTCTCGACGGTGTCACGGGCGGCGGCCGCGATGGCATTGAATTTGTCCGACGGCATCGTCGTCAGTTCTTCCAGGCGCTGGGCGAGATGGGCAGGGTCATTGGGCCGGAATTTGAAGCCATTCATGTTGTCCTGCACGATGGCCCCAGGCCCCGCGGAATCCGGCACCAAAACGGTGAGATTGGCGGCCATCGCCTCGAGAATCACCAAGCCGAAGGGTTCTTCGGGGCAGGTGTGCAGGAACAAATCTGCGTGGGCCATGTGATTGGGGATGTCGGAGCTGTAGCCGGCGAATTGGACGTTGGGATGACCGGCCGCGGCACGGGCCTTAAGGGCGTCGAACTCGCCCCCGGTGCCGTAGATGGTGAAGGAGATTTCTTTGAGCCTGGGTGAGCCGCGGTCGAGGGCATCGAGGAGCAGGCCGACGCGTTTCATGGGGTCGATCCGGCAGACGATGATCACGCTCCGGATTCCGGGGACGTCGTAGGGCAGCCGCTTGGGGGCGGCGGCGATGCGATCGGCGGGAAGGGCGTTGGGGACGACTTCGATCAGGTCGGCGCGGGTGCCGAACTCGATCAACTTTTGTCTGGTCCAGTCGGAGACGGCGATGAATTTTACGCCCGTGTGGTTGAGCCATTTTTTCCGGCCGTAGGAGTGAAGATCGCTGGAGCCGCCATGAACGATCTGGAAATGATTGATTCGCTGGCGGTAGAGGAGATTGAGGGCAAGGCAGACGCCGGAGTGCATAACGCCGGTCGCGACGAAGACCATCGAATCATATTTTTTCAAATAGGGTCGGAGGGATTTGGCGAATGCTTTTGCGCCGCGGAATCGGCACGCTTCGAAGCCGAGCTTTTCGGCTTCGTCCATCGCCGGGCCGGGCGGGCCGAAGAGGATCGGCTCGAATTCGTCCCTGAGGCCGACGGAGGTATCGAGGGCGACGCGCTCGGTGCCGTGAAGCTTGCTGCTGTGAAGGATGTAGAGAAGGGGTGTGCGTGCGGTAGGGGGCATCAATGAAAGGCAGATGATACCGATCAATCAGGCGTGAACAATCGCCGGTATTGATTGATCGAGACTTCGCCGGAGAATCGCTCGTCGCACGATTGCCGCGCGGCCAGGGCGATGCGATTAAGGAGCGTCGCCGGGGCGTTTTTCAATTCAATAAGGCGCTGGGCAAGATGAGGGGCGTCGTCGGCGCGGAAGGTGAAGCCGGTTTGATTTTCGGTGATGAGGGTGGCGGTGCCGCCCTGGTCGGGAACGAGGCAAACGAGGTTCAGCTCCATCGCTTCGAGGACCGCCAGGCCGAAGGCTTCAACCGGGCAGGTGTGCAGCAGCAGGTCGGATTTGGACAAGTGCGCGGAAATGTTATCGACGTAGCCGGCGAAATGGACGTTGGGATGGGTCTGCGCGGCGCGGTCGCGAAGGCGGTCCAAGTCGGGGCCCCAGCCGTAGATGGTGAAATTGATGTCGCTCAGTTCGCGGCCGCGAAGATCGAGGGCATCCAGCAGAAGATCGACGCGCTTTGGAGGATCGACGCGGGAGACGATGGCGACCGATCGGACGCCGTCGCACTCGTAGCGCGGACGGCGGATCATGGCGTCGAGCTGCGCGGGGGTGAGGAAATTGCCCACGACGGCGATGCGATCCGGGCGCACGCCGTGATGGACCATGCGGTCGCGCGCATATTCGGAAACGGTGATGAAGGTCGTGTCGAAATTGTTGAAGCGGTGCAGGGTGGCCAGGTCTTTTTGCTCGTTGCCGCCGCCGTGGATCATCTGGATATTGTGGACCTGTCGGCGGTAGAAGACGTTGAGCGCGATGCAGATGGCCGAATACCGCGGCAGCGTGGAGACGAAAACGAAGGATTCAAACTCGCGCAGCAGGCCGATCAGCAGCTTGATGAGCTGGGGAATGGTCTGGAAGGGGCGGGTTTCGAATCCGAGTTGCCGGGCGGCGTTCAAGGCGGGGCCGCTGGGGCCGATGAAGATGAAATCGAAATCCTTTGCCAGTCCCACCGCCGTGGCCAGGGCCATGCGCTCGGTGCCATACATTTCACTGCTGTGCAGGGCGTAGACGAGAGCGGGGCGGAGCCGGAGGGATTCTCGCGCCGCATCAGAGCGGGGCGTAGAGCTTGCGATATCGCCGGAGTGCGGCGTCGGCAGAGTAGTCGGATTGGACCTTAGCAACTGCATTGGCAACCATTCGATTCAGCAACTCGGCCGGCGCGTCTTTCAGTTCGACGAGACGCCGGGCGAGGTCGGCGGCGTCGTCCGCCCGGTACGTGAAGCCGCTGACACCATCCTGCACGAGCGTGGCGGTGCCCCCCTTGTCCGGGACCAGCGTCGCCAGGTTCGCACCCATCGCTTCCAGCACCGCCAGTCCGAATGTCTCGTACGCGCAGGTGTGTACGAGCAGATCGGCCTTGGCCATTTCACCGGCGACGTCGTTTGTGAAGCCGGCGAACGTCACGTTTGGATGGGTGCGAGAAGCCCGCTCCTTTAATTTTTCAAACTCGGGCCCGACACCGAAAATCCGGAACAACGTGTCGGACAATTCCCGCTGCCGGATATCGAGTGCATCGAGCAGCAGGTCCACCCGCTTTAGATGATCGATACGTGAAACCAGGATGAAGTTTCGCGTACCGTTGGAAGTATACACGCGCCGGCGCGGCGTGTGCAGAATCTGATCGGGCGTCAGGAAGTTGCCGACGACTTCAACATTATTCGTAACCCCATTTTCTATAAGCTTTTGCTTTGACCATTCGGAGACGACAATAAAGGTAATGCTCCAAAAATTGAGGACCTTTTTACGGGCATAGTCCTTGTCGATTCCCGACCCCCCGTGCAAAAGCTGTATTTGCCGAATCTTGCTTCGAAAAAGGGCGTTCAGGGCGATGCAGACCAGGTTGTAGCGGGGGCCGGTGCCAACGAAGGTGAGGGAGGGAAACTGCCGGAGCAGCGGGATCAGCACCTTCGCGAGGTCGAAGCTGGTGCGATATTCGCGGGTCTGAAAGCCAAGCCGCCGGGCTTCCTCCAGCGCCGGCCCCGGCGGTCCGATAAAAATCGTCTCGAATTCGTCGTTCAATCCCAGCGCCGTGGCCAGAGCCATCCGCTCGGTCCCATAAAGATTGCTGCTGTGGAGGACGAGGATGATGGGATGGCGGGGGGCCGTTGCCATATCTATGGAGAGTCTATCGGCGCAAAAGCTTTGCGATACTCTTCCAGAGATGTCGCGGCGGAAAGGGTGGTCTCCAATGCCCCCGCGGCGGCGTCAACCACGCGGTTCAGTAGTGCCGGGTCGGCAGAACGAAGCTCGATCAATTTTCTCGCCAGGTCGCCAGCATCTCCGGCTCGGTATTTGAATCCCGTGACCCCCTCCTCAATGAACGATGCCGGGCCCCCCTGATCCGGAACCAGCACGGGAATGTGGGCGGCCATTGCTTCAATGACAACCAAACCAAACGCCTCCGTCGGGCAGGTGTGAATCAACAGGTCGGACTGGGCGAAACGCTCCTGAAGATCATGCGTGAATCCCAGCACGTTGATGTGGGGATTTTTGGTTTGCGCCCGGTGGCAGAGGGCTTCGAGCGCGGGGCCGTCGCCGACAATATCGATGGGAAAGTCGCGCAGCTCCGGGCGCCTTCGGCAGCGTCGAAAAGAAGATCGAACCGTTTGACGGGAACCAGCCGGCCGGCCGAAATCGCCTTGGTCACGCCGCTTGTGAAAAGCCCGCGTCGCGGCCGGGCCGCGATTTCCGTCGGCAGCAGAAAGTTCGCCGCCACCTCAACCCGGTCGGCCCGAAACCCGTGCTCGATAAGCCGCTGCTTCACGTACTGCGACACCGCGACGATGCGCACGTCGAGCGGATTCAGATAGCGGATCCCGCCGAAGTCTTTTTCCTCCTGGCAGCTTCCATGCAGCACGTAAACGTGCCGGATCTGCCGGCGGTACATCACGTTCAGCGCCTTGCACATGATCGTATAGCGCGGCAGCGTCGAGGCGACGGTCAGCGAGGAATACGTCTGCAGCAAAAGCCGCATCGCCTGCAGCAGCGCCTTGGTGGTTTGGAAGTAGTGCGTTTCATATCCCTGCCGCTCCGCCTCCCACATCGCCGGCCCGCGCGGACCCAGGAAAATGGTTTTGAATTCGGGGGGAAGTCCCGCCGCCGTGGCGAGGGCCATGCGCTCGGTGCCGTACATTTCGCTGCTGTGCAATATGTACAAAACGGGGTGAGGCTGATTCACCGATGGGTTGTACAAATTTTCAACCTCTTGTATTCATTTGTGGTCGCCAATTGTTCAGCGTCTCCATTCTCGTGCGGGCGGAGTTATACGGGGGCGGGGAGACGATACAAGCGAGAAATCGACGATACCTCAAAAATAAAAATACTGAATGAAGCGTAGATGAAACCGCTCAGAATGGGAGCGACTGATCCATCCAGTCGTCATTCCGGAGCACCTGCTTCCGATTAAACCTCGCCAATCGCTCCGCCCGGGCCTGGGCGATGGAGATCAGCCGATCAGCGCCGATGGCGCGCCAACTGTTTCGAAGTCTTGGGACATGGCGGACAAACACGTCGTCCTGCGCAGGCGAACAACTGGGCGCACCCAGGGTCTCCCTGCCGGGCCGCGCGCCGAAAAGCTGCCGATCGACGCGGCCGGAGCCGTGTGGCTCGGTTGCGATCACATGCAGCCCGCCCAGTTCGGCAACCCCCCGGCCAAGCTTAATGTCGGTCCCGCGGCCCGCCATGTTGGTGGCCACGGTGATCTTCCCCTGCTGCCCCGCCTCCATCACAATCGACGCCTCCTGCGCCGTTTGCGTTGCGTTAAGGACGCGATGCAGCTTCCCCTTGTCCGCGAATCGCCGGCTCAGCTCCTCCGAGGCGATCACGCTCCGCGTTCCCACCAGCACCGGAGCCCCGGTTTCGCTGATCTCGCACACCCGCTCCACCACCGCGTCGTATTTCTGCTCCAGCGTGTCGAACATCCGTAAAGGCAGATGCTTGCGAATGCACGGCTTGTTGGTCGGTATGCGCACCATCGGCCGGCGGTAAATCTGCCACGTCTCATTGCGGGCTTCCCATGCCGTGCCGGTCATGCCCGCCATGATGGGATATTGCCTGAAAAATCGCTGAAAGCTCAGCCGGGCGAGGTTTTCCTTGTCGGCGGTCACCGGCACCGTCTCCTTCACCTCAATCGCCTGGTGCAGCCCATGCCGCCAGGACCGGTCTGCCAGTACGCGGCCGGTAAACTCGTCGATAATCTGAACCTTTTGGTCCGCCGTTACAAGATAATGCTCCCCCCGCGTGAAGCAGTGATGCGCCGATAAGGCCTGCACAACCAACTCCTCGCGGCGTCGTTTTCCCTGCCAGAAGCCGTCGTCCCCTTCGCAGAGAATGTCGAGCTGCTCCTCGCCGCGCGGGGTGAGATCGACCTGCCGAAGCGTCCAGTCGATCTTGAAATCCCGTCCGGGCTCAAGCTGGATCGCCAGCGAATCCGCGCTCGTAGAGCGAGGTGTTACCTTCTTCCTCCGGCGCGTTTGAGATAATCAGCGGCGTAACCCCTTCGTCGATCAGCAGGCTGTCCGCTTCGTCCACCAAAACCTTCCAAAGCCCCGGCACCATCAATGGGCTTCGCTGGCTGCCCGCCATCAGCATTCCCACCACGGTCTGCGTCGAGGAACGCAGATTCCCCAATGCGATCTGATCGCGAAGAAAATCCGCGACCAGCTCCTTGCTGGTCACGTAAACGACATTGCGGCGATAGTGATCGTAACGTTCGCTGGGGGTGGTCTCATGAATCACATGCCCGACCGTCAGCCCCAGCATCCGGTAAACCGGCCCCATTTCCTCCGCATCGCGGCCGACGAGATAGTCGTTCACCGTGATGATGTGCACAGGCTTCCCGTGCCAGGCCCACACCGCCGCCGCCAGGGACGCAGTCAGCGTTTTCCCCTCCCCCGTCGCCATTTCGGCGATGACGCCTTCCATCATCGCCAGCGCGCCGGCGAGCTGCACCGGAAACGGTCGCAAGCCGATCGCCCGCAGCGCCGCTTCCCGCGCAATCGCCATTGCCCGGTCCATCGCCTCCCCCTCAAGCTGCCCAAGCCGGGCCAGGTCGCGGGCCGCTGAAACTTCATCGCCGAATTTCTGCGCCCCCAGGTTGTGAATCTCCGGCTCAAGTTTTTCGATGCGGTTGGCCTGTTCCATCAGCCGCGCCAGAACCCGGCGCTTGTTGACCGCCCACCCCACGATTCCGCTGAAGAACTGATCGAGCCCGCGAAGTTCCGGGTGCTTGACCCGCCGGGCGTCGAATATGGACCAAAGATCATCGGAGGCGACAGACATGATATCTAAGCGATTAAATCCACTTTCCCGTGTCGTGTGCCTGGAAGAGCTGGAGGAATTTGTTCCGCCACTGCCAGAAGAGCGTCTCGCGGTCGAGCGTCAGCCGGACGTATGCCCGCTGGCCGGGCAGGATTTGCTGATCTTGATTGTCGAGCTTCACCCACGCTTCGAAGGTCGGCATCTGCGTGCGCACGCCGTTGGGATCGTGCGGATCGACCTGGATGTCCTCGCCCCCCGTGGAACCCAGCGAGGGGTGAACCAGCTCGGTGACGGCGGCAGGGGGGAGCGTGAGCGCGCCGCCGGAGATCGTCTGATCGAGCATCCCCGCCAACCGTACTTCAACCTTCACCCGGTCGAATGGGACTGGCCGGATCAATTCAAAATCCTTCTGATCGATATCCCCCTTGATGACCAGCTTATCGAGCACCGCCACCCGGCCGATCTCCTGCCCGCGCTGGACATACGTGTTCGGCAATTCATGAAGGTTTGGCGCGATCAGCCGGCCCGCGAAGGGGGCCGTGATCGTCAGGTCCGCGCTTCGCCGCTGATCATCCTTGAACTTGGTGGCCCACGCCTTCAGGTCGTCCGTGTCCTTGATATATTCGATCTGGTCCTGGACGCTGTCCTGACGCATCTTGATGGTGATCTCACGGATCATCGCATCGTCAGTGGTCAGGTCTTTCTTCACGTCGAGGTCTTCAAGCTTGAGGATGACGTCGCCGGCGTTAATCGCCTGTCCGTCCTGCGCCAGCACGGCGACAACGTGCCCCGATGCCGCCGCCCGCAAATCGCCGCTCTGCGCCACGCCTTGCGAATTCACCGGATCATCCGGCTGCACCATCCCCGCAAATTCAACGTGAACCGGGAACCGAAGCTGGAAAATAAGCAGCGCCACAATCGCCCCCACCACAACGCTGAACCCAATCGCCCGCTTGCGCTTGCGATGCAGCTCGGGGTCGAGGGCAAGATATTTAACGAGCTGGAACAACGGGACGCATCCCCACGTCACAACGCCCCCGATGGCCATCAGCACGCCCACCACCGGCACCTTGTCGAACACCACGACGACGATCATCACCCCGATGAAGACGCGATAAATGCTGCTGGCAATAGAGTAGGTCAGGAGCCAGACCCGCTGGCTGACAGGCGGCAGCGGCTGAGAAAGCTTCATCCGGAAAATGTGCCGCTTGATCAGGCCCAGGGCATATTCCGTGCTCTTCTGGCGCAGGTTGGGGATTTCCAGAAGGTCAGACAAAATGTAATAGCCGTCGTAGCGCAGCAGGGGGTTGGCGTTGAAGATAACCGTCGAAACGCTGGCGACGAACATCGCGTTATACGCAAGCTGCTTGACGAGCGGATACGCCGCCGCGTTGGTTCCGGCCCAGACAAATGCGCACAGTGACGCCACGAAAAGTTCGACGATCATCCCCGCCGCGCCGACGAATACGCGCTCCCATTTGCTCGGGAAAGACCAGGCCGTTGACGCATCGACAAACGGCGTGGGCACAAGAACCAGCAGCATCAGCCCCAGCTCATGCACCTCTCCGCCAAATCGGCGGCACGCGAAGGCGTGACCCAATTCGTGAATCAGCTTGATGACGACGAACGTGCCATAAAGAAGAAACAGGTTTTCAAAATTGTGCTGAAAATCCAGGGCCGACCCGGCTTCGGCCTTGAGCTGGTCCCACTGCGGCAGGACCGTCATCAGCGCCAGCCCCACAACGATCAGCCAAATAAGTGCTCCGACCCTGCTGAAGATTATACCGGCCAAGGGCATCCACCGGCACAGGAAACTGTCCGGGTCCCACAGCCGGATCCGCGGGAACAGCACGTTCATCAGCCGGTTCTGCATCTTCTGCTGAACCAGCTTCTTGTGCCGCCGCAGAAGCACCATCGCATCCGGCGTGATGTTGGTTTCCAGCAGGTTGGCCGCGTAAAGCTGGCTGAGAACGTGGATCACTTCCGGCTGCGTCGGCGCGTCGTCGGCAAGCTGACCGCCAACCAGGTCCCACGCCTGCTGTACGCTCTTTCGCCCGTCGAGCAGGCCGACGAATCGGTAGGCCGCGTCGCTGAGCCGGTGAAACTGGTTTCCCGCCGGATCGCGCACGACATACCAGCGGTCGCCGCGATAATACTGGCGCGAAACCTGTGCCCCCGCCCGCAGCCGCGGCTTAAGGTCCGCGACCCGGTACCAAGATTCCGAAAATGTGGGTCTGAGCTGAAGCATCTAATATTGCCCCGCGCCTGATCGCGAAATTACATCCAAAGCTTGAACTGGAGATACTCGACAAACTTGTGCGTCCAGATCCACAGCAGGGAACGATGTGCGATATCGACGTGCGCGTACCCCGCCATGCCGGGGTTCCATGTCGGCGAGGACGTCTTCATTGTCCCAAAGACCGTGAACTTGTTGTCTCCGTCCTTGGTTTCCCCCAGCGGGACAACGCGGTCGATGATGAATCCATATTTTTCCGCCGGCAGGGCGGTGGTGGCCAGCTCGCCGGGCTGGCCGGGTTTCAGATATTGTGCGTCCCCTTCGCTGACCGTGATCTTGCGCGAAGCCCCGTGTCGGCGGCGATGGTGAACAGGTCATCCCCCTCCTTCTTCATCGCGTTGCGCTGATCGACGAGGTCGCCCGACAAAATCACCCCGTTAAACGGCGCCCGAACCGTCCCGCGGTCGATCTTCTCCTGGTCTTCCTGCGCCTCGGCGTTCGCCCTTTCGATTTCCTGTTCGGCCGCGTCCGCCTCCGACTGCTTGCCCTGGGCGGTGTAGCTCATCCATTCGGCTTTGGCCTTGCGCATGTCGTCTTCATGGGCGTTCAGATCGAGCTGCAGATCAAACGTCTTCATCGTCAGCAGCACCTGCCCCTTGGTGACGTAATCGCCCGGCAGAACCTTAACGTCATCAATCTGCCCGTCGAAGGGCACCTGGAGTTTTCGCTTATCGACCGCGTCAAACTCGAACGGCGCGATCACGTGATACATCGGGCGATAAACGCTGATAAACAGCAGCAGCAGCGCCCCAAGGACCACCAGCACCTTCGCCAGCGTGTGCTGCGGGCCGACGACTTTCTTCCCGAGTTCTTCGAGGCTCAGGCCCGCCTTGGTGATCAGCCACCGGTCGTTCTGATAGCGGTCGTAAAGCTGCGGTGCGAGAAGATCCACGGCCACCGACAACCCGGTCGACGCCTGCTGCGAAAGCTTGTGAGTCGAGGGAAATTCCAGCGTCACCGCGCCCACGACATCCGCCCGCTGGCGAAGGGGCAGCGTCAGCACCACGTTTCCCCCCTCGGCGCGGGAAAGATCCTGTGCCGCCCGGCTCACGTTCTGCGACCCGCCCCCCTGCGGCTCAAAATGCACCGGCTCTTCCTGGTCGATGCATTCTTCCATCGCTTTTTCCAGCGTCTTGACCAGCTCCTGCCGCTTGTCGAATTGCTCGGTGTGCGAAAGAGCTTTGACTTCCACGTCCTGATTCTTCTTCATCCACCCCAGCGCCACGCGCGTCGCCCCGGTGCGGGTGGCCAATTCATTGCACAGATTCATCGCCGCCGACTGAAACCCCTCGGCAGTGGCCACTGCCGTCGCAAGCTGCAACACATGCTGGTGCGACTGCGCCACGATCTGCGACTGCTCGTTCTGCCGGCGAAGCGTGAACAGGTCGAAATACCCGGCAACAAGGTTCATCGACATCAGCCGCTGCTGGCGCGCTTCAAATCCAGCGCCCGCGTAATGACCGCCGTCACCGCAACCACCTGCGCCGGCACGCTCCGCAGCGTGGTGATCAGGCAAAAGAGCGGCTCAATTCCCGTGCCCCCTTCCCCCGTATTCAGCTCGATGATCGCCCCTTCCTTCCCCTGGCTCAGCGTCTGCTTGATCAGCCGCTGAAACTCCGCCGCCGCTGCCGCTCGCTTTTCGGGCGGGCTGTTGTCGGTGCGAATGTGATCGATAAGCTTCAGCGTCGGCTCTTTGGGGTCCTGCGAGGGCTCGACCAGAAATGCCGCGGCCTCATGCCGGCCACCATCACCATCTGCGCCTTGAGAATCCCCTTGATGAACTCCGGCAGACTGTCGCCCGCCATCAGCAGGTGCTGAACCAGGCCCGAAAGGGAAGACCCCTGCGCCTGCAACGACTTCTCAGAGCCTTGTGATTCAACGATTCCTTGTGCCACACGTCACCTGCAATGGTCGATTTATTCAGATCAATTCGGCCCCAAGGCTCCCGATTCATCGAGAATTTGGAAGTCCGATATCCAGCAAAACCCAAATTTATTTCCGGCCAGGGTAACTCCCAATATATTTCCCAGTATATTTCACTGTGCCGACGGAAAACGGACCTGCACCCACAAACCCGACGGAGTATTGTTCGGATTCGGCAATTCCAGCCGCACCGTCTGTTTGTCGCTGCCGGCATCAACCTCTGGATCGAGGAAGATCACTTTCGCATCGAGCCATGTACCTTGCTCAGTTTGATACTCCACCTGCGCCGGATCGCCAATTTTCAGCTTTAGCGATTCCGATGATGGGACCTTTATCTCAACCCACAGCGGGTCGTTAGTTACGATGGTTAGAGCGCCGTCCGGTTTATTGGGATCGATGACTTCCCCCTCCTGAATGCTGATCTGCTGCACGATCCCATCCACCGGGCTGAAAAGCTGCATCTTGTCGACGGTGTGCGCCTGCACGTCCACATCCGCCAGCGACTTTTCCCGGTCCGCCAGCGACTTGCGAAGCAGCGCCTCCCGCTCCTCATAATCGAGCTTGGCTTCATCGACTTCCGATTGGCTGACCGCCTGCTCGGCGAACCCCTTTTCCTTGTTTTCGTATTCGATCTTCCGCGCATCCCGGTCGGCCGTCGCAGCCTCGACGGCCGCGGTGGAATTCGCCTGGATCTGCAGCGACCGCAGCTTCAGCGTCTCAAGATCGGTGTCTTCCTTCCCCAGAAGCTCCCCTTTTTTCACCACGTCGTCGGGCTTTACGAACCACTTGCGAACGATGCCGATCTCCATGAACGACGGCTTGGCCGTATGCGATGGAATCGTCCGGGCAATCAGCATCTCATCCGGCGGATTCGCGGCGTCCGCGCCGGCAAACGGAAGCAACCCGAACATCGCCAGCCCCAAAACGCTCCGCCCTAACCATTTTCTGGAAATCATGGAGTCCCAACTTCCTTCTCGCGACTTCTAATCTACAAATACTCGCCCATGCTCGTCCTGACGCCCCTCGGAGGCGAACGCTTGAAAATACGCGCCCCAGCCGCCGATGTCCACAATAAAGCACCGGCCGATCACACCTTTGAGCATCGGCAATACTGGGTTGTACGACGGAATATCGGGCTGGGTTGTGGCAAATTCCCCGCCACCGGCGACTCATTTGACAGCCGATAGCCCGCGCAATCCCGGCAAACCGGACGATAACTTCTTTGCAAATAAACGATTATCGATAGCCGAGCCGGGTAAGGTCGTCCTCCCCCAGCCCGAAGTGGTGCCCGATCTCATGAAGAACCGTTACCCGGACCTGCCGGAGGAGCTCTTCCCGCGAGTTACAGACCGTCTGGATCGGTTCCTGAAAAATATAAATGACATCCGGCATCGCCCCCGAATCCTCCACGCTCCGCACCGTGCGCGGCCGGCCTACATAAAGCCCCAGCAGAAGCCCGCCCCGTTGGACATGTGCCGCCCGAAGGTGCGACTCATCCGGGTTGTCCCGCACTTCAATCGGCACTTCCTCCAGAAATCGCGCGAACTCCTCCGGAAGTTCCGCGATCGCCTCCTCCACCAGTGCCCCGAATTGCGCTTTGCTCACCCGATATGCCACCGCTAGAATCTCCCGCTGTTATCGTAGCGAATTTGATTCAGGACGGTATTCCACTCTCCCCCCACGGAGGATTTTAGATGCGGCTGACGTTCGCCCTTTGCCTTTTGTTGTGCCTGGCGGGCTGCGGCACGCCGAGTTTCCTGGTTACCCCGGTCACCGCCGACTACGGCCTGGAAAAAGTTTCCGTCGTTCCCGGACCCAAAGCCGACAAGGTCGTCATCGTCCCCGTGGAAGGGACGCTCATGGATGAGCGAAGCGACGGCCTCATCTCCGAAGGGGAAAATCCCGTCAGCCTTTTCGTCCAGCAGATGGACGAGGCAGCCAACGACGATTCCGTCAAAGCCGTCGTCCTGCGGGTCAATTCCCCCGGCGGATCGGTCACCGCCTCCGACACAATGTACGATTATCTGCTGAAATTCCGCGAAAAGACCCATAAACCCGTCGTCGTCGAGGCGATGGAGCTCGACGCCAGCGGCGCCTATTACGTCTCCTGCGGCGCCGACCGCATCGTTGCCAGCCCCACCTCCATCGTCGGCAGCATCGGCGTTATTTTCGAGGCGGTCAACCTCGCCGACACCCTCGATAAGCTCGGAATCGAGGTCAATTCCATCAAGAGCGCCCCGCTCAAGGACATGGCCTCCCCCTACAAGCACCTGACGCCCGAGGCCCGCGAGATCATGCAGGGAATGGTCGATGAATATTTCGCCCGCTTCCGCGATGTAGTTACCAAGAGCCGGGGCATCAAGGACCCGGCCACGATCGCCCTGGTCACTGACGGCCGCGTCTTCAGTGGCGACCGTGCCGTGGCGCTCGGCCTGGCCGACCAGACCGGCCGCCTCGACGACGCAATCGCCCTCGCCCGCCAACTGGCCGGCGTGGGGGATGGAGAGGTGATTATGTATCGCCGGCCCTATGGATATACCGGCTCCATCTACGCCGATTTCCCCGGCCCCACTCCCAAGGCCAGCAACGAAATGACGCTGAAACTTCCGATGACGGATTGGTTGCCCAGCGGGTTCTATTATCTGTGGCAGCCATAATTTCGGGGTTTTCAGCCAGGATCTACCGGGCAATGATTCAAATCACCTGCACAAGCTGCAAAAGGGTGCTGAGCATCGACGATGCCTTCGCCGGCGGTGTTTGCAGGTGCCAGCATTGCGGGACCATCCAGACCGTCCCCGCCAGAGGCTCCGCCCAAAAAGCCGCCAGCGGCGCGGTTAAAGGCTCCAAAACCCTCTTCGAGAACAAAGCCCGCAGCGCCGGCGTGGGCAGCGGCAGCGGATTGGAAGACCTTGCCGATGTCCTGCAAAGCAGCGGCCTTTCCAATTCCGATCTGCGTAAATCCCCGCGCACGCCTCCCGCGCCCCCGGCGAAGAATCTCACGCCGGTTCTCGGTATTGCCGTCGCCGTCATCCTGATTCTTCTGGTCGTCGTGCTGGTTTTGGTATTCCGGAGCTCATCGACGCCGGCGGGGAATTCTGCGTCGGTGCCGCATATCTTTAATAATAGTCCGTCGCCCAGCGTGCAGGATTCACCACCGGCCGCGCCGGTTGCCGCCAGCTTCTGCGGGGTGCCGATCGATCAATCGGTCGTCGTCTACGTCATCGACAACGGCTCCAGCTCCGCGGATGTTCTTGACGAGATCAAATCGGCCCTCTTCAAGTCCATCGATTCCCTGGGTTCCGACCGCCAGTTCCAGGTCGTTTTCTGGAATCCTGACAGTCCCGCCTATCCCAACGATCACGCGACGTTTGCGGTCAAGGACAACATCGACGCCGCCAAAAACAAGTTGCAGGACGTCGGCGCCGAGGGAAGCACCGATCCCGTCGCGGCACTGAGGGTCGCCTTCGCGAGCGTTGGGAGTAGTGGGGGCCAGATCTTCCTGGTGACCGCCAAGGCGGGAGATTTGGACGATTCGCTGGTGGTCGCGGCTTCCCAGCTTCGGGGATCATCCAAGGCGAAGATCGACTGCATCGCGATCAATGGCAATGCCGGGGACAAGGTGCTGGCGAATGTCGCATCCGGGAGCGGCGGGGTGTTTTTGCCTTTGCAGGAAGGGCAGTTGAAGGGGTTTGCTTTTTGAATTTTTGGGGAATGGAGCGCAACGGAACAGAACGGAGCGCTTTTTCGATTTATGTTAGTGTATGCTAGTTTACTCGCCGGGTGTAAGGGGTTTTGGGGCTGGGGGTTAAGTGCGCCGGCGAGATTTGGGGAGCGGAAACGGGACGAGGCGCGGCTCCGTTTTATGGATTCTTGCGTGGACTTCAAGATCAGAGGCTGGATTTTTCGATTGCCATTTAGATCCCCTTCCTCGTTCTAGTGTTAGCGAAGAATTCAGAATAAAATTGTAGGGTTCGCTTTGCCAAACTTTTCTTGCGAGCACTAATATGACAATCTCCAAGCAGCTCGAACTCGCGTTCAGCATGGCCCGTGAAGAGCACGCCGGTGCTTTTGAGAGATTCGCCAACGGTTTTTTGGTTGACGATTACCCCGAACTCCAGCCGCTTGGAGGCAAACATGACAGGGGGATGGACGCACGTATTGTTAGAGACGCCGATGGGCATACGACACTCGTCGTTCAAAGTTGTATCTCTCCCGAGAAAGCTGCTCGCTCAAAAATCTTGGGAACGATTGAGAAGCTATCAAAGGACCTGCCGGAAACAGTTGTCTATTGTACATCTGCGAAAATAGGAACGAAGCTTGATGCCACGAAACGGGAGCTTCGCAAGGATAGAAAGATAAGTCTCGAAATCTGCGACGCCGAATGGTTCTGCCAGCGGATCGAGACGTCGGCGAATCGGGCTGCACTATCGAAATCGTTTTTTACCGAAATCCTTAACCCACTACTGAAAGAGTTTCGAGATACGAATCTGTACAGTGCGGTGCTCTCTGATAACGAAGCGCGTTTGGCAATTCAGTATCTGGAGGCCCATCAATTGGACGGAAGCACGCATCGAAACTTTACAAAATCAGTATTCGACGCGTTGATAGTCTTTGCAACACGCGAAACCGCGTTTCCGGACAAACTGGTTACGACCAAACTGATTGTCGAAACGATTACGAAGATGTTCCCTGAGAGCCACGCTTCACGTATCCAAGAGATCGTCCCTGGGCGAATTGAGCACTTGGTCGGCACTGATGTGCTAAAGCGTCGAGCAAAGGATAATGCAGTATCGCTGGCGTATTCACAGAAAACGAAGTTTGAGGAGGCGCGAAACACAGCCGCGAAACGTGAGGTTGCGTTCCGCGCGCTGCTTTGGGCTTCTCTTCAAGAGGTGGTCGAACATCAGCAGATTGATTACGTCGTTGACTTCGACGAGGTAATCCGGGTTGCGCATGAATGCGTATTATGGTTCCTACATGAACAAGGAACGCAGCTACGAGACGGTACTGGCAATCTCATCAATGTGCTGAACGCCGAAGAAGTAGTCGACATTTTCAGAAATTCGTCCTCTTTTGAAAAAATTGCCTCGAAGGTCACTGAGGATGCACTTGAAGATATCCTCCCCTCTATCGTATTTCGCGCGATCAATTCAGAGGATCCAGACACCAAGGCTTATCTTCGGGGCAAGGCAGACTTATTCATCGTAGAGGCATTTCTGCAAGCTTCTCCGGACGTGCAGAAGGCGTGCAAGAAATTATTCGCCGATGACATACTTTTTGCTGACACATCAATCCTGATCCGTTGTCTGGCCGAGAAGTACTCGCTTCGCGGCGATGGCCCACTCCTTCGTACATTCCAATCGGCACGCCAACTGGGTATTAAACTTCGGACGTGGAGGCCATGGGTTGAAGAATTTGCATCGCATCTAAAGGGCCCCGTGAAGTTAGAGTGGATGAATTGCGCATAAGGTGCCTGCGGAACGGTTTGAAATTTACCTCAAGACTAGTCCAACCCTAATTGGAGTTTTTCGTGAATATAGCGTGACAAACGGCTCGGCTGTTCAGGATATTATTGATGAGATCATCGGTTCGCGAAATGAAGTCGAAAACGCGATCGAGTACCTAAACGAGGAATTTGGAATAGAGACAGTTGAGATTCCGGCCCGAGTAGGCAACGAGGCTCAGGTTCAATGGGAGGAGATATTCGGGACTTGGCTGGCGGAGAAGCGTCTGTGGCCAGGGAAGAAACCTGAACGTATTGAGATTCTCGCTAGAAATGACGTCAACGCATTCAGTGCGGCTGTCCAGCTTCGGCATGAGTCGATTGCTGCGGGTGGTAATTACGGACATAAGATTTGGGTACTCACTTTAGATCGTATGTTCTGGCGCGTTCCGAAGAGGCTCAGCCTAACTGATGATATCTTCCGAGTGGCGATGAGTGTGCACTATCTCGTCAATTTCGTGGCGACATTGGCGAATGTTGCCGGCGCTGGATCAAGTATTGACCTGCCCGTCGCGATTCTAATGAGTGAGGGTGGTTTCATTCCTGCGGAGTTGCGCGAAGCATTGACCAAGGAGTGGCTGCGCCTGGTCAAAAGAGATATCAGGTGGATAGGCACATACGACAGCTGTTGAGTGATTTGAAATCCAGTGTGCCTGAGGCGCAGTCAATACTTAATCAAGATGTAAACATCTTGGATGAAGAGGTCTGAAGTCTCGCTGATCTGCTCATTTCGGACAGCGCTTAGAATAATATTGCGCGACCCATGCTGGAGCGCAAAGAAATGATCGCCAGCGGACGGCGGCATCCTACCGATTGCAAGATTGGCCTGACGAACGTCATCGAGGCGGGAGGGTTCGCCTTGAATGAGAAAAAAGCCGTTGAGGTCTCCGGCGTGGTTGTCGCGTTCTCTAGTTGGCTAGAAATGAAAGCCAGTGGGCTCGGCACCAATTTGGTTAATTAAGCGAATGTTTCCAGTCTCCGCATTTAATTCAAGCACATGCCACCATTCTCCTTTGCCAACGGTGGGACACATAATCGACCGGGATTCGCGCCCGATACTGACAACTATTTCGGCAAAAGACTCAGTCAAAGGTATTTCGTGAGAATAGTTGTGGACCACGACGACGTAAATTGAGTGCGATCGGAATCCAATATGAATTGTCTCCGGACCCAATCCAGTTCTTACGTCTTGGTCGAGTTGCGCCCATGGATTGGAGTCAAGACTTCCCATTTCTCGAAACCAAATCCGCTGTAGCCCGTCTGGTGTTGATATGAGCAAATGGAGGTCAAGATCGCGTGGCACTTCTTGCCACCTTAATGTGATGGTGCCAATAGCCGCCTCTCGATGCCGTAGCGCCATTGCGACGGAACGGACATCAACTAAAGCAAGGAACAAATCATCGCGCGTAAGCCTCAATGATTCGAGAGTGGCGTCGTGAGGCAGTTGATTGTCCGGGTCTCGTTGCAGCACGAGTCTCACTTTCGAGGTACGGAATTCCTGAATGAGCCATTTGAATGGTGCCAATCGAGCATAAGCTAAAAGAGGATTGAGGATCGAGGCACGAATGAACCTGCCCAATTCCCCAACGCTCACGAACTCAACTGAAGGGGACACGACCCTTAATATTAAGGGTCGTGTCCCTAATGCCACGAAGTTAAGCCACAAGTCCGCGCTATTACTGCACTTACTACCATTGCGCAACAAGTAGCCTCCTGTCAGAATGGTGGTGCTTTGTTCACCAACCAACAGGAGGCCACGGATGGCTGCGTTCGATCTCGCCCTCACTTGCATTCGCGATGGCGCTGATGATCTTCTCCTGCCAGAGCGGATCAATCAACTGGCGCTGGCTCAGGGCCACTCGTTCCGCAACACCACCCTCACGCCGGGCAATACCCTTCGACTGTTTGTTCAGCAGGTTGCCCACGGCAATGTCGCCTGCTCGGCAGTGCGGCACCTGGCGGGGGAGGACTTTTCCGATTCCGCCTGGTGCCAGGCACGCACGCGGCTGCCGATGGAGCTGATTCAGCAGGTGCATCATGACATCGTCGATCAGGGCCGGCGGGAGCTAAGCAGCGCCGATGGCGTTGGTGATGCGTCCTATCGCTGGCGCGGGCACCGGCTGCACGTGATCGACGGCTCCAGCGATTCCATGCCGGACACCGTGGAACTGCGCGATCACTACGGAGTGCCGGCCGCCTGCGCCCCGGGTCTGGGTTTTCCCACGTCGCATCTGCTGCTGCTCATGGACCACCGCAGCGGATTGCTGATCGACTGTCACGACGCCCCCGGCGACACGCATGACGCCTCCGTGGCCTGGCGCATGCACGGGCATCTGCAAGCGGGAGACATCCTTCTGGGGGATGACGCGTTCAGCTCCTACGTGCATTTGGCCCTGCTTTTACAGGCGAATCTGCACGCGATCATGCCCACGCATCACCACCGCATCGTCGATTTCACGCCCGGCCGATGGCACGTGCCGAGGAAACACAACACCGAGAGAAAAAGCGGGGGCAAACCGCGTTCGCGATGGATCAAATCGCTGGGACATCAGGACCATCTGGTCGAATACTTCAAACCGGTTAACAAACCCGACTGGATGAGCCCGTCGCAATGGGAGGAGTTGCCGGAGTCGATCATCGTGCGGGAGATTCGACGCACGGTGCAGCGCAACGGCTTTCGCCCCATCACGGTGACGATCGCCACGACCCTGCTCGATCCCGACGCGTACCCTGCCGACGAATTGATCGAACTTCGACTGACCCGATGGATGGTCGAGACCAACATCCGCCATCTCAAGATCACGCTGGGAATGCATGTGCTGAAATGCCAGACGCTGGAGGGAATTCGCAAGGAGCGACGGATCTTCCTGCTGGTCTACAACCTGATCCGCCTGTTGATGCTGCGGGCGGCCTGGCGTCAGGGAATCAACGTCAATCGCCTGAGCTTTGCTGACGCGCTGGCATGGCTGCGACTGCGCGACGTGAGCGCGGCGGTGGAATTGAAGGTAAATCCCTGGCGTCCGGGGCGTCTGGAGCCGCGAGCGATCAAACGACAGAAGAAGGAGTATCCGTACATGACCCGGCCGCGTGCGGCGATCAAATTACAACTGCGGGAGGAATATTGTGTTGTGGCTTAACTTCGTGGCATTAGGGACACGACCCTTAATATTAAGGGTCGTGTCC
>CAWFRU010000002.1:0-571397 GCA_963818385.1 uncultured Phycisphaerales bacterium
ATGAAAAACGTAAGGGGAAAACTTTTTAGGGTACCCTAACCCTAAACCCTAACCCTAACTTAAGTTGGCTGAAGTTCGTGATTGCAATGACTCCATGAGGAGGGTCGTTGTCATCTTGTTATTATTATTTTTCCGCTCACCGGGGAAAAAATTTTGTGCAGTGTCACTACGCAAAAACCGTAAAAGATAAAAAAATTCTAAAAATAGATTTGGATTCGTATGATACTGATGCAGGTCAAGTTTGAGTTTGGTGACTAGCTCGAGCCATTTGCAGCCAGGAGCACTTGCTCTCCAATTTTTGTTTTCGGGTCACTACGCAAAAACCGTACGAGATAAAAAAATTCAAAAAATATTTTTGGACTCGTGTGATAATAGGCTGTTGTCAGATTATGTATTCGATGACGTAGCCTGAGCCATTTGCAGCCACGAGCACCTGATCTATAATTTTTGTACAGGCCACTGCACAAAAACGGTATGAGCTAAAAAAAATAAAAAAATATTTTTGGAATCGTGTTACTCGGGGCTACTGCAAAATCATGAATTCGATGACGTAGCCCGAGCCATTTGCAGCCACGAACACTTGCTCTCCATTTTGCTGACGGGTCACTACGTAAAAGACGTTTAAAAAATATATAAAACATTAAAAACATATATTTGGCATTCATGTGAAACTGAATTTAGCCAGATTATGAAATCGATGACGTAACCTGAGCCGCTAGAGGGCGCCAAAAATCGAAAAAGTGCCTACTTTGGCACCCTCTAGCGGCCACAATTGAAGCGCGATTTTGGCGATCTATGGGGCGTTTGGAAGACCTCTCGTGGACGCAAATAAATGTATTGTGGCTTGTCCCTAACCCCCGTCGTCTTGGAGCTACAGCCCCTCAAAAACGGAAAAATATGTTTCGACTTCGCAAATTTCGCCACATTTTGGCCGCGATTCGAAAAACTCCCGTATAAGGGGCCTAAACGGTAAGGGCTATCAAAAAACTTTCCCGGACCAACTTTGTAGGGTTCATCAAGGCCATTCGGGCTGGCCACTTTTTTCTCAAAATATTCGTTAATGTGGTCGCTAGGGGGCCGTCTAATAGTAAAACTAAATTCCAATTCAACTTAATACGTCGATTAAAAATAATTCAACATGCTGGCGTAGTTTATCTCATATATCGTAATCTCCCGTAGCGTACAGTTTTAATTTACCTCGTTCGTACCCGTAAATATTGTAATTGTTTGTTTTTAGTTTACCAACTTCTAAAATAATCAATACCACATGGACGTGGCGAAAAGGCACAGTTACACGACCGCCGACACGAAGCTAGGAGAGATGGCGGATCGTTACCCCACGAATTAATTAACGTCAAATCAAACATCACGAAACAATCAATTAAAAATTAATCACCGTCATACACTTATACACAACCAGTATGAATTGTTCATCAACTAATCAAACTTAATTTAAATGGTTCGTAACAACGTGGAAAGTCATCGCGAAATAAAACTCCCATCATTATCATCATTCGTTACATCACCCCGCAACGACACAGCTGCTTGCGCGGACGCACAAGCCCCGCCCCTGTAATGTGGGGTTCAGTGTGGCTCGATCGTTTTCACATTATAAAAATGAACATTCATTGCAAAGAACACCGATTAAAATTTAATGCTTACCCTGCAAGCATCGACTTTACCTAATTAAGCGTCAATGAATCACACGTAATGGGCCTACAATGGGTACTTTAGCGTGGTTTTTATTGGGCACCCCCCCACCGCATGACAAAATACATCTCGACACAGTTTTACCAGCTTTTCGCGCTGGCAAAGTACGACGGGACAGTGGCGGCGGAATAGGTGGTTGGGCTTACCCTTCATTATTTAAACACATTAAAAAGACCATCCAAACAGTTATCTAGGAATCAACGGACAGTGAGAAAACATTGCAAACCGCTCGTGCATCAATGCTACGTATCCAGTATTAAATTTTAGGCCTAAATTATTGAAGACGGAGTCAGTCAAATCCATTCCCCCACTGCGCTTGAAAAGTATGCTTACTTCGCGAACAAACAGGTTGAGATCAGCTCTCTGACAACACATGAGTGGACCGCGGTGAAGCGGTGACCGCGAGGGGACGGTTTTTTACCGGGGAGTCGATGCCGACTTTGCCACCCAGCGCAACGTGAGCCGGACCAAGCGGGATATCCGCACGTTCGAAATCCGCATTCGGTGCGACAATTCCGACCGCGCCTTTGCCGTCGGCATGACGGCCTACGTGAACGTCCCTCTCGCGAAGCCCTGATCCATGCTGGCGATTGAAGTTGAAAACCTCACCAAGCGTTTTGGCGACTTCACCGCCGTCGATGCCATCCGTTTCTCCGTGGAGCAGGGGGAAGTATTCGGCCTGCTTGGCCCCAACGGCGCCGGTAAATCAACGCTCATCCGAATGCTGACGACGCTGGTTCCACCAACCTCGGGGAAGGCACGCGTCAACGGGTTTGACATCGTTCAGCAAGCAAACGAAGTCCGGCAGTCGATCGGAGTCATTCCCCAGGCGATGACCTCTGATCAGGACCTGAGCGCGCGGGAAAACATGAGCATCTTCGCGAAGCTTTACGGGATTTCGCGCGAGAAACGGCAGAAAACGATCGAACAATTGCTCAAGGACGTGGACCTGGAAAAGTGGGCGGACAAGCCGGTGAAGAATTTCTCCGGCGGAATGCGGCGGCGGCTGGAAATCGCCCGCGGGCTGGTGCACGAGCCGCGGCTGTTTTTCCTCGACGAGCCGACCACCGGGCTCGATCCGGTGTCGCGCGTCTCGGTGTGGGAGATGCTCACCCGGCTGAAAAAGCAGCGCGACCTCACCATTCTCGTCACCACCCATTACATGGATGAAGCCGACAAGCTTTGCGATCGCATCGCCATCGTCGATCACGGCAAGCTGGTTGCCCTCGATTCGCCACTGAAGCTCAAGGCCTCGATCCCTGGGAAAAATATTCTTGAGGTCAGTTGCTCCAGCACGCCGGCCAACTGGCTGGAGATTCTCCAGGGACTTCCGGAAGTGGCGGAAGTGAAGCAGGAGGAAAATATCTACCGAATCTCCTCCAACAACGGCCCGCGAACGACCGTTGCGCTATTGGAGACGGCGCGGGACCACAAGGTGGCGATCAATTCCCTCTCGGTCCAGAGCACCACGCTGGACGACGTTTTCGTTTATTACACGGGGCACCAGCTTCGCGACGCCCTGCAGAGTGCGGACGCGGCGAACAGTCCGTTCATACTTCGCCGAGGATAACGAGCATGCATCGAGTCTGGGCCATCATCGAGCGCGACCTTCGGCGGTTCAAAGCCAGCCCGGTGCTCATGATCGTCTCGATGATCATGCCGCTGGTGCAGCTCATCGTGCTGGGATACGCGTTCGGGGGGAAGATCAAAAACATGAAGGTAGGTGTCGTCGATCAGGACCACGGGGTTCCGGCGATCAAGATCAAGGAGATGTGCCAGGCGATCGCGGCGAATGCCAGGACCTTCGACACCATCCCTTACACCGACAACGCGGTGGCGGTGCGCGACCTGCGGGATGGGAAGATCCAGGGCGTGCTGAACATTCCGCCGAATTTTTCACGGAAGGTTCTGGCCGGCGCCAATCCGCAGATCGCGGTGGTGGTGGATAACACCGACCAGTTCTCATCCGATGCGCTGGAAGCTAGCCTTGGGGCGATGCTTGAGACGTACAACGGCCCGCCGGTGCCGGCGCGCACGACGGCGGATGCGTCGCTGAACGTGGTGGAGGTGTATCCGTATGTGCCGTATATCCAGTTCCTTTTGCCGGGGATCATCACGCTGTCGATTTTCGTCTCGGCGATGATCGGCGGGGGGATTATCTTCATCGACGACAAGGCGCGCGGGCTGCACGAGGGGTATCTGGTGACGCCGATCCGGAAGTTTGAGTTGATTCTTGGTTTTACCTTCGCGGGGGCCGCCAAGGCGATCATCGCCGGGCTGGTTCTGGTGACTGTGGGTTCGTTGATCGCGGGAATACCGGACCCGCTGAATCCGGTCCGCATGGTGAAGTTGCTGATTCTGGTGGTTGCCACTTCGATGGCGCTGATCAGCATGATGTTTTTGATCATGGTGCGGGTGAATGATCCGCTGGTGCCGCGGGCGATTTTTGGGATGCTGAATACGGTTCTTTATTTTCCGAGCGGGGCGGTTTATCCGCAGGAATCGTTTCCGACCTGGATGAAGTGCATCGCGGTGGTCGATCCGTTTACGTATGCCGTGCACGGGTTCAAGGAGCTTATCCTGAAAAATACGGGGCTGATGGCGATTGGGTTTGATTTGGCGTTTCTGACCGGGTTTTCGCTTTCTGGCGCTGGGGTTGGCGACGTTGCTGTTTAAGCGGACTCTTTAATTTTATCTGCTTCTTTCTTGCCGCTCTTTTTTAGTGCCGCCGGTGTCCTCACCGGCGGAATCTGCGGTCCGTAAATTCCGCCGGTGAGGACAGCGGCGGCACTAAAGATTTTTAACCGCCCGCTTCGCTCAAGACGCCAAGAGACTTCGATGAGCCTCAGTCGAATCGCGCCAAGAAAATACAGGTGAGGTTCGCGAAGTGCTATAGTCTTGGCGATGGGCGAGAACTTTTTTGATTTCCAGCAGCGGCTTGCTGAGAAGAAATCGTCGCCGGCGCCGGATGCGGCCGCGGCGCTGACAGTTACGCAGCTTACCTTCGCCATCGAGAAGGCGATCAAGACCGGGGTTCCATCGCTGGTGACCGTGCGCGGGGAAGTCAGCAACGCCAGCAAGCATCACGCATCGGGGCATCTTTACTTCACGATGAAGGACACGGAGGCGTGCATCAACTGCGTGATGTGGCGCGATAATGCCTCGCGGCTCCAGTTCAAGCTTGAGGACGGCCTGGAAATTATCGCGACCGGGCGGGTGTCGGTTTACGCGCCGCAGGGAAGATATCAGCTCCAGGTTCAGCGGCTTCAGCCTGCGGGGAAGGGGGCGCTGGAACTGGCGTTTCGGCAGCTTCAGGCGAAACTCGCGGCCGAGGGGCTGTTTGAAGCGAAGCGGAAGAAGCCCATTCCGCAATATCCGCGGCGGATTCTTCTCGTCACCAGCCGGGCGACCGCGGCGCTTCAGGACATGCTCAAAGTGCTGCGGCGATATCCTTTTTTGAAGCTGATGCTTTATCACGTGCCCGTGCAGGGCGAGGGGAGTGGTGTGAAAATCGCCGAGGCGATCCAACATGTTTCACTGCGGTCGGGAGATATTGGGGGCGTCGATGTGATACTGCTGGCCAGGGGCGGCGGATCACTTGAGGATCTGTGGTCGTTCAACGAGGAAGTCGTTGCCCGGGCGATTGCCGGGTCGCGGATTCCGATCATCACGGGAATCGGGCATGAGGTTGATTGCTCGATTGCCGATCTCGTCGCCGACTATCACGCCCATACGCCTACGGAGGCGGCGCAGGTGGCGACCCATCAGTGGAAGGCTGCCGGCGATACGCTGCGGCAATCTCGGCTGCGGCTGTTTCAGTTCATCCGCCAAACGGCGCAGGATTGCCGGCATCGTCTGGCGTCCATCCAGCGGCACGAATTTTTCCGCCGGCCGACGGACCGGATTCAGATGCTTCGGCAGCGATTGGACGATCGGCAGAAATCGCTGACGCTGGCGCTGACGGGGCGGCTCTCGAAGGCGGGGCATCGATTGCAACTGATCGAGCCGCGATTGCCGGCGGCGATCAGGCTTTCGGTTCAATCCCGAGGCAGCCGTCTTGATGCGATGGGGAAGCAGCTTCAGGCGCTGTCGCCGCAGGCGGTGCTCAGCCGGGGATATACGATTACTACCCTTAAGAAAACCGGCGAAATCTTGCGCAGCTCGGCTCCATTGAAGCCAGGGGATCGGCTCCTGACCCGATTTTCGGACGGGGAGACTGAATCGACGGTGCACGATTCGCGGCAGATGTCGCTATTTGAGTAAAACGCCCAAGCTGCGTTTTGCGAAATCTCAATCTTCCAGTGCGGGTACCAATAGCACCTTATCTTCGCCCTGCTCGCGAAGCTCCCGCTCGATCCGCGACATCAAGTCCGCGTGATCAGATGCGCGCACCCCCGATTTTGATGGGATTACTACGATGTAGAGCCAATCATCGTCCAGCTTGCTGTTGGCGACCTTCAAATGAACACCTTCGCCCTCGGCATCCGCAAGCCGCTTCTGGACCTTCTGTACGATGTCTGACAACCGCTGTGTGGTCGGCATGCGATAGACCTGCCTTTCAGAACGATTCGAATACCGTTTTCATAATCGAGATCGCTTCCCTGGCGTCGCGCCCTTTAACCTCAATCGATGGTTTGTAGTCGGCGTCGATTCTCAAAGTATAGAGGCGTCCAATTAATTCGGACAATTTCACTCGTTTGTTCTGCGCCATATCAGGCATGCTTGTTTCGATCAGCGGCCGAATTCTCGCGTGGCTAGGTCCCTCGCGATCAGGTGGCATCGTTAAGCCGGCCGTGAGGACCAATTCGTGTGTAACCTTTGAGTATGCCGCGTAATACGCGCGTGACAAACAGGATCGAAATCGTTCCTCGGTCAATAATGTATTAGCCGCGTTACGGGCATCTCTCGCGACTTCTAGCCAAGTCTGCGTCACGCACGGGTTTTAACGAGATTGAGTCTGGATGGACATCTCCGCCAATCCTTGACATCCCCACCTGAGCCAAATACCCTTACCTCCGTGCATTAGACGGCGGGCCAGCCTCCCGCCGTGATTTTTTATAGGGTCATCAGTACCTGCAATATGATTTTAGTGAGGTCAGCGCATGCAACCGGTCATGAAAATCAGTAAGTCTCGTAAGCGCAAACGCCGTTCGCATCACGCGTTGCGGCCGATTCATTATGTGCGCTGTCCGCAGTGCTCCAACGCCAAGCTGCCGCATTGTGCCTGCGATAATTGCGGCTATGTGAATCCGAAATTGGCTCTTCAGATGGAGACGGAGCAGGCCTGATTACGGCTGATCGGGCCGGTCCCTTTGCCGGATCGAAGGAGAATGCCGGTGCGAGTTGCGGTGGATGTGATGGGCGGGGACCATGCTCCCGCCGAAATCCTGCAGGGATGCTGGCAGGCCGCGCCGCTTCTCGGTGATGGGGACATGGTTCTGCTCGTGGGCGACGAGAACGCCATCCGCGGCGGGGATGGAATCTTCCACGCTGACCGGTGAGCAACGCAAACGATACAAAATCATTCCCACCACGCAGGTCATCGCGATGGACGAATCGCCGGTGGAGGCGATTCGCAGCAAGCCGGACAGCAGCATCGCCGTGATGTGCAAGCTGGCGGCCAAGGGGGAGGCGGACGTGGTGATCTCCGCCGGCAACACCGGCGCGTGCGTGGCGGCGGCACAGTTGCGGATGCGATTGCTGCCGGGCGTCAGCCGGCCGGGCATCGCGGTGATCCTGCCGACGTTTCACGGGCCGGTGGTGATCTGCGATGTCGGGGCGAATCCCGCGCCCAAGCCAAGGCATCTGCAGCAATACGCGATCATGGCCGGCGCCTATGCCACGCGCGGTGTGCGGCGTGCAAGATCCGCGCGTCGGGCTGCTGAGCATTGGCGAGGAAGACGCCAAGGGGAACACGCTCGACGAAGGAAGCCCGCAAGCTGATGCGCGATGAGCCGCAGATCAATTTCATCGGCAACGTCGAGGGGCGCGATCTGTTCAAGGGCGTGGTCGATGTCGTCGTCTGCGATGGATTTGTCGGCAACATCGTCCTGAAGTTCACCGAGGGGATGGCGGAGGGGCTGTTCCAGACGATCGCCGCGGAAATCCAGGAGGCGGCGCCGGAGTTGGTCGAGCAATTTAAGCCGGTCATGAAGAAGATTTATGCCAAGCACGACTGGCAGGAATACGGCGGCGCGCCGCTGCTGGGCGTGGGTGGCTATTGCCTGATCTGCCACGGCCGCTCGGAAGCCGGGCGATCAAGAATGCGATCCGCGTGGCAAGCAGCTTGACCGCCAGCAAAATCAATGAGAAGATCGTGGAGACGATCGAAAGCTCGATCCCGGTGGCGGAATAGTTACGGAAACCCGAAACCAGAAACCAGAATGACGAATCAAATCCGAATGACGAAACCAGAAACAGACTCCCGAAGCCGCTGTGGCAGCGCCATTCGTCATTCGGATTTCGGATTTGATTCGTCATTCTGGTTTCGGATTTCGGATTTTTAACCCATGTCCCTCTACTCCGCCATCATCGCCGGAACCGGCAGCCAGCTGCCGGAGAAGCGTCTGACCAACGACGATCTCTCGAAGATGGTCGAAACCAACGACGAATGGATCGTCCAGCGCACGGGGATCAAGGAGCGGCGGATCGCCGGCCGAGACGAATCGACGGCGACGCTGGCGACCGCCGCGGCGCGCAAGGCGATCGCGTCGGCGGGGCTGGAGCCGAGCGATATCGATCTGATCGTCTGCGCCACCATCACGCCGGAGATGGTCTTTCCATCGACCGCCTGTTTTGTCGGCGCGGCCCTGGGCTGAGCGGGCACGCCGGCGTTTGATATGTCGGCGGCGTGCAGCGGATTTATTTACGCGCTGGTGACCGGGGCGAATTTCGTTCGGACGGGGCAATACCAAAATGTGCTGGTGATCGGCGCGGAGACGCTGAGCCGGATCACGGATTACACGGATCGCTCAAGCTGCATTCTGTTCGGCGACGGCGCGGCGCGGTGGTGCTGCAGCGGTCGAGCGATGCCGGGCGGGGGCTGATCTACAGCTCGCTGCATGCCGACGGAGACGGGGCGGATGCGATGAAGTGCATGCCCGGCAGCCGGCATCCCGATCAGCCAGCAGTTGCTGATCGATCGGCAAGCAATTCATGAAGATCAAGGGCCGCGAGGTTTACAAGTTCGCGGTGACGAAGTTCGAGGAACTGATCCACGAAGCGATGCGGGCGTGCGAGCTGACCGCCGGAGCACGTCAAGCTGATCGTGCCGCACCAGGTGAATCAGCGGATCATCGACTCGGCGATGGAGAAGCTGGGATTGCCGACCGAAAAGGCGTTCGTGAACATCGACCGGTACGGCAACACATCGGCCGCGACGATTCCGATCGCGCTGGACGAAGCGTATCGCGCCGGGCAGATTCGGCAAGGGCGACGTGGTGATTTTCGTCGCGTTCGGCGGCGGACTGACCTGGGCCAACGCGGTGGTGAGGATTTAGAATGGCGGTGCAGACCTTTACATTCTCTGCCCGGGCCAAGGCGCGCAAGCTGTGGGCATGGGCAAGGCTCTTTGCGAATCCTCCGCTGCCGCTCAGCGAGCTTTTCGAGACGCCAGTCGAGATTCTGGGATTTGATCTGGCTGACGATCTGCTTCGACGGGCCGGAAGACGGCTGAACCAAACCGACATCAGCCAGCCGGCGATTTACGTCGACGAGCGTCGCCAGCTTTCGGCTGCCGTGGAATCGGGGATGTTCGACGCCGGCGGCGGTCACGGCCTATGCGGGCCTGAGCCTCGGCGAATACACGGCGCTGCATCTGGCCGGAACTTTCGGCTTTGAGGAGGCCTGAGGCTGGTCGCCGCGCGCGGGAAATATATGCAGGAGGCGGCGGTCGCCTCGCCCAGCGGGATGGTCGCGCTGATCGGCGCGGATGAAGCGGCCGCGAACAAGCTTTGCGAAGAAGCCGCCGGCAGGCGAGGTGCTGGTGCCGGCGAATTTCAATGCGCCCGGGCAGATCGTGGTCAGCGGATCAAGCGCAGCCTGCGAGCGGCCGTTGCGGCGGCCGAGGCGCTGGGCATTCGCGCCATGCCGCTGAAGGTGGCCGGCGCGTTTCACAGCCCGCTGATGCAGCCGGCCGCCGACCGGATGACTGCGGAACTGGCGCAAGGTTGCCTTCTGCTCGCGCCGGCAAAACCGTGTACTCCAACGTGACGGCCGCAGCCGCACGGCGAGCCGCGAGTCGATCAAGCAGCTGCTGGTCGAGCAGATCGTTTCGCCGGTGCGATGGGAACAGACGATGCAGACGCTGCGTCGGCCGATGCCGGGCGAGGCGCGGTTCATCGAGCTTTCGCCCGGCCGGACGCTGGCGGGACTGGCCAAGCGGATCAATCGGCGGCTGCCGGTCGAAAGCCTCGGGATAGGAGAATGAGATGTCATGACGGAAAAACGAGTGGCAATCGTGACCGGCGGATCGCGCGGGATCGGCGCGGCGATCGTGCGCGGCTGGCCGACGATGGGCTGCACGTCGTCGCGGTCGCCCGGAATCTGGAGAAACTGCAGCAGGTGTGCGCCGAGACGTCCGCCGCGGGCGGATCGGCCGAGCCGGTGGTCTGCGATATCGCCGATGCCAAGGCGCTGGCCGCGGCGCATCGAAGCGGTCGCCGAGCAGCACGGCCGGATCGACGTGCTGGTGAACAACGCCGGCATCACCAAGGACGGCCTGATCCTGCGGATGGACGATGAGGATTTTGAATCGGTGATCGACACGAATCTCAAGAGCGCCTTCGTGGCGATCCGCGCCGCGGCCCGGCCGATGATGCGGGCCAAGGGCGGCCGGATCATCAATATCAGCTCGGTCTCCGGCGTCGCGGGGAACGCCGGGCAGGCCAATTATGCCGCCAGCAAGGCGGGACTGATCGGGCTGAGCAAGACGGTCGCCAAGGAATTGGCGGGAAAGAACATCACCTGCAATGTGGTGGCGCCGGGATTCATCACGACGGACATGACCGATGTGCTGAACGACCAGATCAAGGAGGGCGTGAAGAACTTTATTCCGCTGAAGCGGTTTGGCAAGCCGCAGGAGATTGCCGGCCGTGGTCAGTTTTCTGGCCAGCCCGGATGCCAGTTATGTCACGGGGCAGGTGTTATGCGTGGATGGCGGAATGGTGATGTAATGTGAGCGGTTGGGCATGAAACCATCACGCTCACCGCTATAGTTTTCGCACCTTCGGGCCGTGTGGTCCGGATGGACTCATTGGTTCAGGGCAGGTGGATATGGAGAAGACATTGAGCAGAAGGTCATCGAAATCGTCAGCGAGCAGATGGGCGTCGACAAAAGCGAAATCACCCGCGAAACCCATTCATCAACGATCTGAATGCCGACTCGCTGGACACCGTCGAACTGGTCATGGAGTTCGAGGACGAATTCGAGCTGTCGATCCCTGACGAAGAGGCGGAGAAGATCCAGACCGTCGGTCAGGCGATCGATTACATCAAGGAACATTCCAGCAAATGAGCATCGGCCGCCGAGTAGTCGCCTGTAACCGGTCTGGGGGTCGGTTGACCTCTCTCGGCGAAACGCGTAGACGGAGATGTGGGACAACCTCTGCGCCGGCAAGAGCGGCATCTGGCCACCATCACGCGCTGGGACGCCAGCGCTATTCCCCACCCGCTTCGGCGGCGAATGCACCAATTTCGATCTGTCGAAATACGACGTCTCCAAGTGGTCGTCCGAACGCCTGAAGCCCAAGCGGCTGGACCGCTTTGGGCAGTTTGGCGTCGCGGCTTCGCATTACCGCGGTCAACGATTCCGGAATCGATTTCGAACGAGACGACCGCTATCGCTGCGGCGTGATCATCGGCAGCGGCATCGGCGGGATCGAAACCCTCGAAGAGCAGAACAAGATCCTCATCACGCGCGGCGTCAGCCGGGTCAGCCCGTTCACCGTTCCGCGGCTGATGGTCAATGCCGCCAGCGGGAATGTTTCGATTCTCTTCAAGCTTCACGGCCCGAACACTGCCGTCGCGACGGCGTGCGCGACCGGGTCCAACGCCATCGGCGACGCGGCGCGGCTGATCCAGCACGACCTGGCGGAAGTCATGATCGCCGGCGGGTCGGAAGCGGCGCTGTGCGAACTGGGCATGGGAAGCTTCTGTGCGGCCCGGGCGCTGTCGACGCGGAATGACGATCCGGAGCACGCCAGCCGGCCGTGGGACAGGGACCGCGACGGATTTGTCATGGGCGAAGGGGCGGGCGTGGTGATGCTTGAAGAATACGAACATGCCAAGAAGCGCGGGGCGAAGATTTACTGCGAGCTGGTCGGCTATGGAATGAGCGGCGATGCGTATCACATCACCGCGCCGGATGAGCAGGGGCACGGGGCGAGCCGGGCGATGGATCTGGCGCTGAGGGATGCCGAAGATCTCTGCCGACCAGGTCGATTACATCAACGCCCACGGCACCAGCACGCCGCTGGGCGATCTGGCCGAGACCAAGGCGATGAAGCACTTCTTCGGGGACCACGCGCAGGAAGCTGGTCATCAGCTCGACCAAGAGCGAGCTCGGCCATCTGCTGGGTGCAAGCGGCGGGGTGGAGGCGGTGATCAGCGCGATGGCGATTTATCGCAACATGATCCCGCCGACGATCAACCTGGATAACCCCGATCCGGAATGCGATCTGGATTATGTGCCCAACAAGGCGCGCGAGCGGCGGGTGAACATTGCGATGAGCAACAGCTTCGGGTTCGGCGGGCATAACGCTTGTCTGCTGATGCGAAGGGTTTGATCGCCGGCGGGGATTTTTTTGTGGGCGGGGGATACGGGTACAAAAGGTAACACTCCGCGACAAGCTGGGTAAGATGGGTAAAATAGGGGGCCGATTTTTAGGGGTTTCGCCAGTGTTTGTATTCTGTTGTGTTCTTTTACTGGTGTAGGTTTGCGCCGAAATTCGGGGGCAATCTCATCCTGTGATCGCCTGTCCCAGCTTTACGCTTATCGCTGCGTCGGTGCATCCAGCGGCGGTCGGAGGAGATGGTTGGGGGAGCGGCCGCTGATGATCCCGAAGGGCAGATTCATGACGCCGGGCGAAGTTTTTCGCAGGGCTCATTGGGTTCAAGAGAAGTCGTTCCCAGAGGATTCAACAGATGGGAAGGGTATCTGCCATGATCGAGAGAAAGGAAAATCCGGTTAATGCGCCCATTTCGCGGCGCGGAATGCTCGCTTTAGGCGCCGCCACCGGAGTTGCGGCGATTGTCAGCCGTGCTGCCGGGGCTCGTTCGGCAATCCCGACGACCCGCCGCAGGGGGCAATCAACGCGAAAGCCGATCCGAGCAGCATTGTCGATCCCGGCCCGCAGAACCAGACGCTCGCGGGACAGTTCCCGAGCGCCGTCACTCCGCCCCCGACCGACGTGGGAGATCTTCCGCTCTTTTGGGCGTCGTTTAACAACGCGCCGCGGCGCATCCAGGATGGGGGCTGGGCGCGGCAGGTCACTCAGTCGGACTTTCAGATCGCGACGGAAATCTCCGGCGTGAACATGCGACTGGATGCCGGCGGCACCCGCGAGCTGCATTGGCACCAGGCTGCCGAATGGGGCTTTGTCAGCAATGGCGAGTGCCGCATTACCGTCATGGACCCCGACGGACGGGCCTATGTTGCCGATACAAAGGAGGGTGACCTTTGGTATTTCCCGGCAGGGTATCCGCATTCTCTGCAAGGGATCGGTGCGGATGGATGCGAGTTCCTGCTCGCCTTCGATAACGGCGCACAATCGGAGTTTAATACGCTGCTGGTCACGGATTGGATAGCGCACACGCCGCCGGAGGTTTTGGCGCTGAACTTTGGCGTGCCGGCCGAAAGCTTCAAGAACATTTACACCCACAACCTGTGGATATTCCAAGGCGCCGTACCGGGTCCGCTTGCGGCGGACCAGGATGCGGTAAAAAGCCCCGGCGGACCACCGCCCAATCCGTTTACTTACTCGCTCGGCAGCGGGCCGATCACAAAGCAAACCAAGGGGGGGCTGGTTCAGATTGCCGACAGCAGCAACTTCAAGGCTTCAACCACGATCGCCGCCGCCCTGGTCACGCTGCATCCCGGCGGGTTGCGCGAAATGCACTGGCACCCCAACGCCGACGAGTGGCAGTATTACGTCAGCGGCTCGGCCCAGATGGCGCTGTTCAACACCGGTCCCTCGGTGGTAACGAACAACTTCAACGCCGGCGACATCGGCTATGTAAAGCGCAATTACGGCCACTACATCAGGAACGTGGGCGATGGCGATCTGGTCTTCCTCGAGATCTTCCGGGCCGACCTGTTCCAGGATGTCTCGCTGTCCGACTGGCTGACTCATACTCCACCGGCGATGGTGGCTGCCCATTTCAACGTGACGCCCGCGGACATTGGCAATTGGACGAACAGCAAGCCGGAAGTGGTGCCGGTCTGATTAGAACCGGCGGGCCGAACATCATCGCTGGATGGGACCACTCGAACGAGAAGGCTCTTTTTGAATCCTGTGCAAGGCATCATCGCCCGCTGCTTGCCGTCCCTCTTTCTTGCCGTGGCTCTCACCGGCTGCACGCACGTTGCGTTGCGAAATAATACGGTTGAAACGACCGACACACTGGCCGACCTTCAGTACCAGCAGGTGCTGGACAACCTGGCGCGTTTTCAGGATGACCCGGACACGGTTCCCTCATTCGCCGTGGTCACTGGGGGAACGGTGACCGTCAACGACCAATTCGGGACCGGGATCAGCCCGACGTACTCGCCGACATTGACCAACGCCCAGCAGGCGGGCGGGGCGTTGCCGATCCTGTCATTGCTGTTCCCCACGAGTGTGCAGCGGACGGTGAGCGAGAACTGGTCGCTGACGCCGGTGGTCGACGCCGATCACTTGCGTCGTCTGCGTTGCGCTTATCGTCTGGTGGTGATGGGCGATGCGACGCCAAATCTTGCCTTTTGCGAGCAGCAAATGCAGGAGTTTTTCGCCGGTGAGGAGGCCGCTCTGGTCGAATATTTTCCGCCCCGCGGGTGGTACGGCACCGGCAGGAAGGGGGAAGTTCCCAAGGGGGCCAGCTACGTCGGTCACCACGGCAGCACTTTCGTGTGGGTGATGCCGTCGGGCAGAAACGACCTGGCGCTGATTCACGATGGGCGCCCTTGACCTGGCGAACGGTGAATTGCGAACCCCGCAACGGACGGTCGTGCGAACTTACAATGGGGAGCCGACGACGCGGAACCTTGCCAATACGCAGGTGACTACCACCGAAGACGACGAGGCGGCGCTGGAAGCAATAGAGAAAGGCCGGACCCGCCCACCTCCGCGCGAGCGGACAGCCCCGGCGGGTAATCCGGGTCTGCTATTCACACCGCGGCCTTGACCGGCGCGAGCGGGACACCGCCCGAGGGCTTTCAACTGCAGCCTGCCAGGTCATTTGATGCAAGGAATGCGGGAAGTTCCCTGAGTCTACGTTGCCAGAAATACGCTTAACAAAATGGCGTAAAGTTGACAGAACCGAGAAAAGATCGCACACTGGTAGACTTCATCTCTTGAAAAGGAATTTGATGAGTGACCCCGGCTGCATCTGCCAGATGTCGTACCCCGATTATATAAAATATTTTTCCGACAGTTTTCCGCCTCCGCCCGCGAGCAGCCCTTGTTTTGGGCTGTGGGAGATCTGGGCAGGTACCAACAAAGCATGGCAGTGCGCGATCGCGAATGGTCCAACCATCGAAGCGCGCGAAATGGCGGCGGCAAACTCTGAGGCGGCGTGGAAAGCGTACCACGCTTGCCATGGCAGTGGCGGTGTACAAGCTTCATATTCGATTAAGGTGACGCCTGCATCGGGTTCCGTTTCGTGCGGCCATCCGCAGACCTTCGCCGCCAAGCTGTACCTGGGAGCAAATCTCGTCGCCCCGCAGCCTGTATTTAAATTTAATGTATCGGCGGGGATCACCTGCGCTCCCGTCACCGGCACCAGTACCACTGTCAGCGCAGTGCCTTCCTATTCGGGTAATACGACTTTGAAAGTCTCAACGCCGACAGGACTTAGCGTGAATGTTCCCGTCGCGGTCACCACCAGCCCACCAAGCCTTGTATCGGCTCCGACCGCAGTGCCCAATCCGGTGATCGCCAAACAGACTCATTTACACGCGGTCGCACGAGATGCCTGTGGTGCCGGTTTGCTGTTATACGCCTGGAGCCGGGCAGCGGGGCCTGCGCAGGTCGCAATTGTTCCAAATATGGGCCCTGCTGCTTCGAGTCCCGTGGCAACGTTCAAACGGGCGGGAACCTATCAGATTGAGGTGAGGGTGACCAACTCGAGCGGTTATGCGGCAACTGGCTACGTAACGGTCGTCGTCGAACAGACCGCGACAACGCTCGAGGTTTTACCCGGCATGGACGTTGTCGGCACAGGGTCTTCAGCCACATTCACCGCCCAGGAGTTGGATCAGTTCGGTAACCCAATGACCGTTTCCACTCCGGTAAACTGGTCTGTTACGGGGGCTTTAAACTCGGTCGCGCCTCAATCCGGTCTGAGCACCGTGGCGACCACCGGGTCCGCGCCTGGCACTTATGTCATCACCGCAGAAACCGGCGCCCTGACAGCTACCGCAACTCTCGTGGTCATCGTTCAACCGATTATCACCAGCGTAGTGCCCGATGATTTTACCTTCTGCCGGTCGACGGACGAAGTGGTAAAAATTATCGGAAAGAATTTCACGCCAGTTTGTAGCGTTCTACTAACACGACCGGATCTCACGCAGTTTTCGGCCCCAGCTCAGGCTTCGCTTGCGGGAGGAACAGAGATCGATCTTGCGACATCTCTGGACATGGTTGGCGTCTGGGGAGCGGTGGTAACGAACTCGGATGGTGTCAGTTCTCCCAAGTTCAATTTCTATATTGCCTTGCGCGTCGCGTGGGATCCTTACAGCTTTTATCATGCGGGCGGGATCGTGCAAAATACCAATCCCTTAACGCAGCTCGTTTCCTTCAACGAAAACGACGGACAGCAGCCGGCGCTGGCCCCTTTGGTTGTCGATGGTGTGACGATCACACCCTATGCCTATGCCGAGATTGACAAGCCGGCGGTCGCGCCATTTAACGGTCAGATCAGCCTGACGAGCGTCGCGAACACAAGCACCGATCAGTTGTTGAACCCGAATGTCGTGCTCTCACAATCGACGTTCCGGAGCTTCCAGATTAAGAGTGATGGACTGATTTCGATCACTGGAACCGTTTTCCAACCCGATGGTGGCAATTGCGGGTGCTCTATAGACCAGCCTGGTAATAACTATTTTACCACCGACACCTTGGTAGGTACGCCGGTTCCCGGCGGGACGCTTAAGACCGTGAATGTTTCTCTTCCGATCACCACCGGATGCTGGAGATTGGTAGGCTACTGCGATCTGAATGCGGGCACCCCCAGTGGAAGCGTCTCACTGAAATTCTCGATCATCTCGTAACCCAAAAAAGGGCCGCAACGCTCCCTATCTCCGCGACCTGCTGCAATGGGCAGATGCGGCTCATGTCGGCGGTCACTTTCCGCTGAACTTGGAGGGGGAATCCTACCTGAGTGGTCAGTCGACACTACAGGAGAACTGAAGGGGAGGACCCTTAATATTAAGGGTCCTCCCCTTCAGTTTCTCTGTCCCCTTCAGTTTCTCCGCCTGCTCTGTCCCCTTCGATTTCTTAAACCGCGCTAAAACATCAGCGGCGGCCCCACCACTTCCATCCCATGCTCCTCAAATAACCGCTTCAGGGCAGTCTGCCGATCTTCGGGAGTTTCCTTTCCCAACTTGCTTAGTTGAAGAAAAAAATCCTCCATGCTGCCGGCAGGTTGATAGAGCAGGAGCATCTGGCCTTCACCCTCGCTGATCATGGCGTAGGCGTGGGGGACGTTCGGCGGCGCAAATGCCGAATCTCCCGGATGCAAATTGAAGGTATTGTCGCCGACCCGAACGATGAATTCGCCGCGGATGACGTAAAACCATTCGTCCTGGGCTTGATGGCGATGCAAAGCAGGCCCGCCTTTTGACAATCGTGAGGCATCGTAGACGCACAATGCGCCATTGAGGGAGAAAAGGGGTCAGGTTCCGTTTATTAAAAACGGAACCTGACCCCTTTCCCCTTTTTTATTGAGGTATGAACAAGAAATCAAATGCATTATTAATATGTCCGAAATAGGAAAGGCGTTCTACCCAATTCCCCCTGGCAGCCCAATTTGTCGCGGAGTGTCAAGTATTGTCTTTGAGTGTCCGCCGGCGAAACATCAGTCCGCCAACGCACGCGAGCGCGGCCAGGGACGTTGGTTCGGGGACATCGGCCATCAAACCGTTCACGGCCGCAAATGCGTCGAGGGCGGCAAAGTCGGCGGGAGTGACGTCAATCGCTGCGCCGCCGTCGCCCTGGCCGAAGTTGGCGGCCAAGGCGCTGAAGTCGGAGCCGTTGACGGAGGAGCCGTAGAGGAAATTTCCCTGGTCCCAGTTGGTAGTGCCAGTGCCGAAGTTAGCGGCGAGGATGCTGAAGTCGCTTCCATTGACGGTGCCGTCGAGGTTGGCGTCGCCGAGGAGGGTGAACTTCAATTCGATTTGCCCTGAGCTGAGACCGGCGACCACGCCATCAGCGCCGTCGGCGAAGCCAACGGCATAGGAGAGGCCATTGATGGGGGCGTAGGCGGTGCTGGAGAGGATTCCCGTGCTGCCGGATGCGCCCGATCTTACGTAGGAGGCGATGGTGGCGATCGGGTCGCTCGCGCCGTAGTCGATGATGACATGGTTGTTGGTGATGTCGAGGGCGCCAGTGCCGGAGATGGTGAGGGAGGAGAAGACGACGTCGCTGACGGCGCCGCTGCCGAGGGTTGTGTTGGGGGCGATGGCAAGGGTGCCGCCGGTGATGGCGACGTTGGCCGAGCCGAGCGCGCCGGGGGTATTGACCAGCAAGGTGCCGGCAGTGACGGTCGTGGAGCCGGTAAAGGTGTTTGCGTCGGAGAGTGTCCAGGTGCCGGTGCCGGCTTTTAAGAGGGAGATCGTGGCAGTGCCGTTGGTGATCTGGCCGGTGACGTTTCCATTGCCGGCGCCCTGAAGCGTGACGGTCCGCGCCCGGTTGCGCCGTTGCCGGTGATGGCGACGCCACCGCCGGCCGCGCCGGAGAGGATGAGCGTGCCGCTATCGGATTGAACAATGTAATCGCCGCCGCCGACGCCCAGGCCAATGGTTCCCGAAAGGGTGTTGTTGTCGGCGATGTTGTCGATGGCGGCAATCGTGACGTTTCGGCCGCTGAGGGAGATGGGATTGGAAAGGATGGCGTCGCCGATAAGCTGGAGCTGGCCGGTGGTGCTGTTGCCGGCCGAGTTGAAGACGATGGATCCGGTGCCGAGCGCCGGAGGTGGTTGCTTCGAGGATTGCGGGGCCCTGGGTGCCGTTGTTGATGAGGGTGTTGCCGGTGAAGGTGTTGTTGCCGCTGCCGACGACGACGGTGCCGGCGCCGTTGACGATGAATTCACCGGAGCCGGTGATGGGGCCGTCGATGTTGAGGTCCTGCCCGCCGGTCATGTTGTTGGTGAAGGTGACGTTACTCCAGAGCTCGACCCCCGCGGCGATGGTCTGCGAGACGGTGCTGGCGGCAGTGGCCTGGACGACCACACCGGAGGAGCTGGTGGTGGCGAGCTGAATCTGGCTGGAGTACGAGCCAAGTGTGTAGGCGGTTGTTCCGCTGGCGGAGCCGTCGAAGGTGATTCCGCCGAAGACTTGCCAGGCGCCGGTGGAGATGGCGGCGGTGGCCGCGGTGCCGACGCGGCCGAAGTAGGCGACCTCGTTGCCGTACATGGGGACGCCTTCCGTCCAGTTGCCGGCGGTGTTGAAATTGCCGCTGCCGTTGACGGTCCAGTTGGAGGTGGCGTCGTTGTTGGGATTGGTTTGCCAGACGCGGACCCAGTCGACGTTCATCTGATCGGTGAAACCGATGGGCCACTGGGTGGTGCTGGGAGTTCCCGGCCAGCCACCGACGGCGTAGTCGAGGATCATGTACATCGAGGCCATCTGCGAGACAGCCGAACCCGTGTAGGAACTGACTTCGCTGCCGTCGAGGTAGAAGGCGACGGACGTGTTGGAGATCCACTGCATTCCGAAGGTGTGCCAGGTGCCGGCGAGATCGGATCCGGTGGTGATGGCGCCGGCGCCGGCGGCGTCATTCCCGCTGGAATTTACGTAGTGGTAATTGGTGTTGTACTGGGTGTCCTGGAGTCCGTCGGTTCCGCCGTTGGTGGTGTACGGATATTCCATGATGTCGGCTTCGGGGGGCCAGCCGGTGTAGAGGCCCCAGAAGGCGGGCCAGGAGCCTGGCGTGCTGGGGAGCTGGATGCGGGCCTCGATGTAGCCGCTGGACATGTTGTAGAGGCCGTAGGTGGAGAGGGCGCCGGAGTTCCAGGTGTTGGCCCCCGTGCGGGTGGCGGAAAGCGTCAGATAGCCATTGTTCACCGTTACATCGCTCGGCGTGGCCGTGGAATCGCTCGCGGGCATCGTCCACCCGTCATTGCTCGAGGGGCTCGTAACCAGCCACTTGGCGGTGTCGAGGGAGGGTTCGTCGAATTCATCCGCGAAGACCAGGCGGTAGCTGGAATTGGGAGGGGTGGCGAGGGCGGTGCGCACGATGCCTGCTGACACAGATGCCGCTGCCATTACCGCTAGCGGCGAGAGCCGACGATTCATGGGATGGTTACCTCCGCTGCCAGTGCGTGCCTGAGTTGGTAAGGCTACAAGAGTTGTTGGGGGAAATGCAAGTAAATTTCATATGGGATGTGCAACTTTGATGTAAATAGAGTGTAACAAGGCGGGTATCCCTGTTGAGCGCCCCTATTGCCTTAGTAACGAGGGGACCGATAATGAAACTACAGAGGTACGGATGCCTGTTCTTCATGCCCCAATTCCGGCCAAGATGGCCCCAAGCGCCGGGGAGCTCGATCGCATTCTACAGCTCGAAGTGCCGCTCATCGTGCGGCTTGCCGAGAGGAAGATGAATTGCAGCGAAGTAATGCGCCTGGGGACCGGGGCGATCATTGAGTTTTCCAAGAGCAGCGAGCAGCCGCTGGAATTGCTGGTGAATAATAAGGTGATCGCGCTGGGGGAAGCGGTGAAAGTGGGGGAGAATTTTGGGTTGCGGATCAAGCAGGTGGGGGATGCCCGGCAGGTGGTGCAGGCATGGGCGGGGAATAATCGCCGAAGGCGAGTCTACGGAAATAGCCCCTTGAGCCTGCACGCCTCCGCCACCCGGCTGATGGCGATGGTGTAGGCGGCGGTGCGGTAGTCGCAATCGGCCTGGTCGGCTTTGGCGTTGACGGCCTCGAAGGCCCGCTCCATCACTTTCTGCAACTTCGTCCTGCACTTGCTTCGAGGCTCCAGAAGAAGTTCTGCAGGCCCTGCACCCATTCGAAATAGCTGACGGTGACGCCGCCGGCGTTGGCGAGGATGTCGGGGAGGACGGTGACGCCGTTGTCGCGGAGGATTTCGTCGGCTTCGGGGGTGGTCGGGCCGTTGGCGGCTTCGACGATGATGCTGCGCTTTGATGTGCGGGGCGAATTCTTCGGTGATGGTGTTTTCCATGGCGGCGGGGATCAGGACGTCGCAATCGCAGGTGAGCAGTTCTTCGTTGGTGATGGCATCGCCGTGGGGAAATCGGTGAGATCGCCGTGCTCGCGGTAATAGAGGCCGGCGGCTTCGATGTCGATGCCGCTTTCGTCGTAAGATGCCGCCCTTCTGTTCGGTGATGGCGATGACGTTGGCGCCGCGTCTCATCGAGCAGCCGGGCGGCTGTGAAGCCGACGTTGCCGAAGCCCTGGACGGCGATGCGGACTTCCGTTCAGAGGTTTTGTTCTGGGTGGCGAGGAATTTGCGCGCAGGACGTTCATGACGCCGCGGCCGGTGGCTTCCTCGCGGCCGACGGAGCCGCCGAGGGGGACGGGTTTGCCGGTGACGACGCCCAGCTCCTGATGGCCGACCATCATGCTGTAGGTGTCGAGGACCCAGCTCATGACCTGCGCGTCGGTGCCGGCGTCGGGGGCGGGGATGTCGTGCACCGGGCCGATGATCGGCATGATCTCGCTGGTATATCGGCGGGTGAGGCGTTCTTTTTCGCCCATGGAGAGTTTCCGCGGATCGCAGACGACGCCGCCCTTGGCTCCGCCGAAGGGGAGATCGACGAGCGCGTTTTTCCACGTTTGCAGCATGGCCAGCGCCATGACTTCATCGCGATTGACGGAGGCGTCGTAGCGGATGCCGCCCTTGAACGGGCCGCGGGCGTTGTTGTGCTGGGCGCGGTAGCCGGTGAAGACCTGGATGTGGCCGTCGTCCATTTTGACGGGGCAGGAGACGGTCAGCACGCGTTTGGGCGAGGAGAGCACTTCCCGCCAGATGCGGATCGAGGTTCATCTGTCTGATAGACGCGGTCGAAATAGAGATGGGCGTTTTGCCAGAATTTGGAATGCTCGGGCTGGGCCTTGAGGAGGTCGGTGTTTTCCATGGGGCGTCATTGTAGAAGAAATGCGCGAGGGGGAAATTGGTTGGTAACGGAAGGCGCAAAACAAAAACCCCGTAGGCGTGGGTGAGACCTACGGGGTAAGGAGGGAAGAAACACTTCGCACGAGTGTTACGCGGGTCCGGGAAGCCCGGTTCTGTGATCAGCCTGCGAAACACTCGATTCGCTCAAAATATTATTTACAGCCCAGAGTTTTTATATTGCTGCTAGAGCCTGCTCCACTTCTTTGGTTAGATCGGACCAGCGGGCTTCGGGCCGCTTATTACCGTTACAAAATCGCCAAGCAGCAGAAGTCCATTGATGCCGGGTATGGCGAAGAGCCGCGATGCAATCGGATGACCGGCGCCAGAGGCCGGGTTTAAAAAACTCATCGGGCGATCCGCTATCACCCTGTCGAGAACCATTTTCACGGCGTTAGGATTCGGGGTCGGCTGTATTTCCCTCACCCTGAATGGCAAGATCAGCCAACCTCCCGTCGATTGGGACTATATCAACTCACTTTTTTTTCTTCCAGTGGTAATTTGGGGTTTTTTTAAAGAATTTTCCGGCTAAGAACGGGAGATTTCATCAGGTTTTTGCCATTTTGCGTCTCTTTGGCCGACCGGCGTCGCGTGGGGCGGTGATTCTTGACATCAGAATGCTCGTCGCTACACTTCTCGCGTCCTTCCAGCCGGACCGTATTTTCCGGTGCGGAAGGCTTTTTTGTCGAATCGGAACTACAAATGAGCACCTTCATGGCAAAACCGGGTGAAATCAAGGGCGACTGGTACGTCGTTGATGCCACCGACAAGGTTCTGGGACGTTTGGCTTCTAAGATTGCAATGGTTGTACAGGGGAAGAACAAGCCGACGTATACGCCGCATGTGGATACGGGCGACTTCGTGATCGTCCTCAATGCGGAGAAGGTCAGGGTCACCGGCAAGAAGGCGGATGTCATCGAGTACGAGACCTATTCGCGATATCCCGGCGGGCGGCACTTATATTCATATAAGACCATGAGTCAGTTGCATCCCGAAAAGCTGCTGCAACTGGCGGTTCGCCGGATGCTGCCCAAGAACAAGCTGGGGCGGACGATTCTTACGAAGGTGAAAATCTACAAGGGGGACAAGCATCCCCATGCCGCCCAGCAGCCCAAGCCGTTGACATTGCCGTAACGAAAGCGAAGCACCATGTCGCAGGACACCACCACCGAAATTCCGGAAGTAACTGAACCGACCCCGGCCCCCGAAAAGCCGACCGCGGAAAAGCCCGCAGCCAAGCCTGCGGAGCCTGCCGCACCGACAGCCAAGCCGGTCTATACCTGGGGCGTCGGCCGGCGCAAGACGGCGGTCGCTCGCGTTCGCATCGCGCCGGGGAGCGGGAAAATCGAAATCAATGGGCGGACATTGAACGACTATTTCACGGCCGAAAAAGATCGCAAATCGATCTTCGGCCCCCTGGAAGTCACCAACACCGGCGGGAAGATGGATATCTGGGCCCGCTGCAATGGCGGCGGCCACACCGGACAGGCCGGGGCGATTGTCATGGGCCTGGGCCGAGCGCTGGCAAAATATGATTCGTCGCTCGAAGGCGCCCTGCGAGGGTCGAGATTCTTGACACGCGACAGCCGAATGAAGGAACGGAAAAAATACGGCCAGCGCGGCGCGCGGCGGCGGTTCCAGTTCTCCAAACGCTGATCTTGGTTCGATCTCCTGCACGGGATCGTCTTCGCCAAATCCTCAGAATTGCGGTACAATTCCCTCAGAGGATTTATGGACGAAGCAACGATTCGACTTCACGTTGAGCCGCTCGATGAAGGGGGATTTGTCGCGACAAGTCCCGATGTTCCGGGATTGGTCGCCGAGGGGCGCACCGTCACCGAAGCAACTGAAATCGCCCAGGGACTGGCCCGCAAGATCGTCGAGTCATGCCTGGATCATGGCGATCCAATTCCGCCAGCCCTGGCGCCGATCGCGCCCAGGGGTTCGATCGACCTTTTGATCCCCGTCGGCGTGCGATGACATGGGACTTTTTTCCCCTTGGGGTTCAAAGTAGGGACGTAAAATGATTGCGGATGCCTTTCCCCCCTCTCCCGGTAATCCGGGAGAGGGCAAGCGCAGCGCGGGTGAGGGCCGTTTTCTGTGTGATCGACTGAAGACCCTCACCCCAACCCTCTCCCGGATTACCAGGAGAGGGGCAAAGAAATTACGGCAATCATTTTGCGTTTCTACTCAGTTCTCTTTGACAGGGACATTCTTAAAAACGATTTCCTTATTCCAGTAGGAGTAAAGCCCCACGGTTCCAGCCGCCACCGCGCGGCTGGGGCGCAAGATCACATCGATCTGCTTGGTCCGGGTCCGATACCACGGCGACAATTCCATAACCGTCCATCCCCGGCCCGCCACGGCAGTTCACTTGCCCCATCGAATATTCCTTTCCGCCATAACGAACGAAAACGTCGAACGCCAAATCCACCGGCGGGTTGGTGAAGTTGATCGATCCATTAAGCTGCCGGCTGCCGTGGGCGTATCCGAAATCGGCAGCGGAAACCGCGGCGTTCACCGCGGCTTCCTGGCTGGGGTCGAAGAGAGCTTTGATGACGCCTTTCGATCCGGCAGGAACCACCTCGAAGCGGCCTGTCAGCACTCGAGTGGTGGTAAAGAGAGCCGGACCTCCCGGCGGACGTTGCATCGAGCCGCTAAAGATTTCGACGTGCAGGGTCTCGGCAAAGGCGTGCTTTCCAACTGGGGGAGAATTCGTGGTCGTGTTAGAGGAGAAGCCGCCGCCGGGGGAGGAAAACTCGGTGTCGGCGATGGACAAGCCGCTGACGATTTTGCCGTCGATGCTGCAATTGGAGTACGCGGCGTTTCCCCAGAAATTGGAATGGCTTCCGACTGAGACCTGGTAGCTGACGCCGTAAGGGAAAGGATCGCCAAGCACGGCTCTCGTGCGGAGCAAGGGGAATGTTCGGACGGACTGGTCGAAGAATTTGTTTTGCTGATCCGCCGGGAGATCGCCTGCTGTGCATCGCGCTGCCAGGTAATCGACCACGGCATTGTCGAGCGCGGCAGGGGGCGTGGGCCCGTTTGCCTGCCGGGCCAGGGCGAAACGCACCATCGCATCGCGCGAGGCGGCGGAGAGGGATCCCGCCTGATCGCGGGCTATGAGCTCGGTCCACGCCCGCTGAACGTCGATGGCGCTGGGAGATTTCAGATCCCAGAGCACGAAATAGGTCGGCTTATACTGATACCAGTTGACGGATTGAAGCAGCGGCGTCTGGCTGATGATCAAGACAACTCCGAGAAGGATAAGGAGCACCCATTTCGGACGCAAAGCCTTCCATCGCGGCCGCGTGCTCCGCGGGCAATCGCCTCGGGCGAGAGTGTAGCGCCGCATTCCGGGCATCGCTGGCTCTCCAGCCCGTGCAGCAGGTACCCGCACTTGCGGCAATGGGGATCGTCGCCGAGGCGCCGGCTAGATTCGCGGTAGGTGAGGATGATGCCGAGGGCGAGGAGGATTACGCCGAGAATGAGGAGAAGGAATTCCAGCATTTTGTGGGAGGGGAATCATACCTTGAGTGAGCTACAGGACGGCCATCCTGTGGGTTTTGATTGGTATGGCCGATTAGGTGAGACGCGGACCGGTCATCTGCGGAGGCTTACGAGGTTGATATCGATCACGATTTTTCGACATATGGTCCAAGAGTTTTCGAAATCCGTCATCGTCGAGAAAATAACCAAATATCTTTTTGCCGTTTGCCACTTCCGAAAATGGAATCCATCGCGGCATGTCCTCGGCGCTTCTGGCCAAGTGGGCAAATGCTCGTAAAACGCCACTGTTGCCGCAGTCATCGGATCGTGACCAGCGTCATTCCCGGAAGGGGCTTTTAGGCACCAGTCCGCATAAGAGTAAATCCGCTCGATCAGAGATTCGTTGCGTGGTTTCCGATAGGCCGCTTCAAATGCCGATCCAAGCTCAATCCATAAGGCCATGACATTGTCTGCCGAAGCGATCAATAACCGCAACTCCGGTAGATATTCAACCGCGACTCGTCGCCACTGGGCCATGACTCGCGAGAAATTATATCGAGAATTCTCTGAAAAGATTTAATTACTCAAACTGACCCACTACCGGGTTTTGGGGATGAGATTGCGGGCGTTGGCTGTTAAGCGCGCTTCAGCGCCAGTACCCGACCGTTTCCCGCAAGGTCCTTGATGATTCGCGCGTCGCTGAAATCGGGGTGCTGGGTGGCGATCTGTTTGGCAAACTCGGCCTGATCGAACGCGATCTCGAGGAACACATGGGCGCCTGGGACAAGCCATTTCGGGGATTCCATCAGAATCCGGCGATGAACGGACAAACCATCCAGCCCGCCATCCAGCGCCCCGTCGGCTCATAGTCGCGCACACTACGGTCGAGTCCCGCTATCTGCGCCGTAGCGATATACGGCGGATTGCTCACCACCATATGAAACGGCCTCCGATCGGGAAGTTGATCGAGCGGCTCAAATAAATCCCCCCCAAGAACGGTCACCCGCTCGGCAAGCCCCAGCCGCTCGATATTTTTTTTCGCGACGGCAGCGGCGGGGGGGCTGATTTCAGTCGCGGCCACCGTCGCATCCTTAACATTTTTCGCAATCGCCGCCGCGATGTTCCCGCTGCCCGTGCAGAGATCCAGCACCCGCGCCCCCTCCATGCCCGGCTGTCGCCGGAGCAGTTCGATGGCATGCTGCACCAGGGTTTCCGTGTCGGGCCGGGGGATCAGCACGTCACGCGTGATTTCCAATTCCAGGTTGAAGAAATGGGCCTTGCCGGTCAGGTAGGCGACCGGCTCCTCCTCCGCGGCGCGCTTGACGAGATCGCGGAATTCGTCGAGCTGCCTGGGCTCGGCGATCCGCTCATAATCGGTGTAAAGCTTGATCCGCGGCACACCCAGCACGTGGGCGAGGAGCAGTTCGGCGGAGAGGCGCGGGGAATCGACCCCCTTGCTCGTGAAAAATGGAATCGTCCATTCCAGCAGGCGGCGGACCGTCCATGTCCCTGCGCTGTCTGACATTGCGGGGGATTGTAGCGGAGTGGGGGATGGGGGATAGGGGTGGGGAGGTGACAAGGTGACCAGGTGACTTGGTGACAAGGTGACAAGGTGATGGGGTGATGAGGTGAGGGGCGGGGTGTCGGGGTGAGGGATTTGGGCTATCATTGGTTGGTGACTATCGGAGGATTGGCGGTGCGGGTTTTGTTGATGGTGCTGCTATCCGTGGTTGTGTTTGCCGGAGCCACTGCGCTGCCGACATCGTCTATCTCACCGATGGAACCAAGGTCGAGGGGAAAATCCACAAGACCGATGACGGATGGTCGGTGACCAAGGCGGATGGCTCCGTCGTCGATATCGACGCGGACAAGGTGGATTCGATTGAAGCGACGCCGACGGACGCGGGCATATCGGTCGGGGAGGATCGGCTTCTCTCGCTCCGCCGGGCGGTGCAGAACATGACCGATCCGCATGACATCATCGACCGCTATCAGAAATTCATCGCCACGACGGACAACCCGACCGTCCTCGCGGAGGCAAAGCAGGATTTGCAGATGTGGCAAGGCCGGCTCGACCAGGGAATGGTCAAGCTGGGGGACCAGTGGATTCCCTCCGGCGAACGCGATCGGCGGCGGTGCTGGCCCAGAGCGAGGCCCTGCCGGCCAAGGACCTGATCAACAATTACAAATATGCCGCGGCCGCGCAAATCCTTCAGCAGGCCGTGCTCGACGATCCGCAGTGCGCAACCGCGCTCTATCTCCAGGGCGTCATGTTTTACAAGCAGGACCAGGTCACCGAAGCCCGCAAATCTTTTGAGGCGGTCCTTCCCATCGTTCCCGATCATGGGCCCACGCTGAACAACCTGGCGGTGATCGCCTGGCGGGAAAAATCGTTTGTCGTCGCGATGAATTATTACGACCAGGCGATGATGGCCTCCCCGGTTCAGCGGGAAATTCTCGATAACGTCGCCGAGGCGATCAATGTGGTTCCGCACGAGAATCAGAACGCGCCGGTCGTTCTCAAAGGCGTGCGGCTCTTTGCCGAGCAGGACACCACGCTCCAGAAAATCGCGGCCCAGCAGGGGATGTATCGTTGGGGGGCGACGTGGGTCAACTCGACTCAGCTTACGGAGCTGAAGGCCGCCGAGGCGAAGGTGAAGCAGCAGATGGATGCGCTTCAGCAGCAGGTGGACGCGCTTCAGCAGCAGATTGACGGGCTGGACGCCGAGGCCGCAAAAAATCAGATCCAGATGGACCGCCTCCAGGCGCAGAGCATTTACGTCGATCGCAACGGCAACACGATTCAAATGCCGCTGCCGGACGATTACTATCAGTTGAAGAACGACAATGCTTCACTAACGTCGCAGAAGCAGACGCTGGTCGATCAGCAGAACAAGCTTCACGACCGCGCGAAAGATATCCAGGCGCAAATTCCGGTGCCGAAGTTTACCGGCGTGCAGCAGATCATCGGTGTGGATGGAGTGCCGGTACGCGACGTGGGTTCAGGCCCGGCGACGGTTCCCAGCCCGGAGAGTTCTTCTCAGGGGGACTTTCCTCAGGCCAATTGACTGTGAACGGCTCCCAGCTCCGGGGTTTCAATCTCCACCGCTTCCTGAATACAGGAAGAATCCAGCGGAAGGCGGGCTTCGTCGCGGTGAGTTTCGACCATCAGTTGGAGGGAACTTCGCAGCTTCTTTCGGCACTCATCCAGGGAGCGTCCGTGGGTCAGGGTGCCGGGAATTTCCTCGACCCACCCCACAAACACACCCGTCGATTCCGGCTTGATGATGGTGTGATATATCTGGCGCATGGCGTTATCACACCGCCGGTTGGTGCAAGGTCAAGATAAATCTCCTATTTTGACAATCGATTGGAATCATTGAGTGGGATCAATAGGTGATTCTAAAGCCTGTGCTGTTGCATCGGGAGGTGTGGGGCGTGGGGATTTTCGCAGGGGATAAAGCAGTGATCGGCTTGTCCCTCTTTGTGTGAGAGAGGGGCAAGCCGATCGAGAAGTTTTCAGGTGGCCGTTGCGGTTCGTTTCGCGAGCACTTTCCGGCCCATTCTGCCGGCGGCGATTACGGTACCCACGCCGGCGAGCAAAAGTAAGGCGGAGGGTTCGGGGACGGTGGATTCCAAGTCAACGCCATCGAGAAAGACCTGCGGGGGAGTTCCGCCCGCACCGATGGCGACAAAACTGAGCAGCTCGGAGGCGCTGGTTGCGGTGAAGGTCATGTTCTGGGCGTTCCAGAGGTATTGGCCACCTGAGGGAACCGACATCAGCGTCGAGTATTGCGTACTGGCTCCGAGGCTGACCTGCCACTGATCCGTTGTGCGCGCCGGAGCGCTCAGCTCCTGCCCGGCCGCCTGATAGAAGGAGAGGTTGTAATTCTGCCCGGCGGTCAAGCCGGAGATGTTCTGGGTAATGGGCAGGGACAAGCCCGGGGTGCTGTCGGATTGAACGAAATTGCCGCCCGCCGGGCTGGTGGCGGGGAACCCGGGATAGACCGGCAGGCCGGGGTCGGAGGGATTGTCGGCAGTCCCAGGCGCGTCGAGGGTGTCGAAAAGGCCTCCCGTCCAGGCGGTAGGGAGAGCAAGGGAGAAGTAATCCTTGGGGGTTGAGCCGGTGTAGAACTCGAAGCCGCCGTTTGTGACCAGATTTCCACGGGCGAAGCTGGTGACCAGAAGGATGAGGCCCATGGAACGAATCATGAGAAGTGAAAAGGCCCTGGAAAAACCTTTGGCGCGAGGTCTGTGATTGATCGCGATCATTTGTCTCTCCTCGATTTGAGGTTGAAGATTCTTGTTTTGGACTGGTGTTTATGCCCTGTCGCGTCGGCGCTGCCGGCGGAGGAAGAAAAGGCTGCTGGCGAGAATCGGCAACCCGACAGGTTCGGGAACATTGTTGTAATAAAGGTCGAACGACAGGTCCTCGGATGGGGCGATGACGCCATTTCCAAAGCCGTCGATCGAGGGATTGGTACTGTAGTCGAGTGGGCTGATGTTGGTTTCAATCAGACCGTTGGGGCCTCTGACGCCCGGGAAGTAATTGACGCTGCCGGTGACGGCGTCATCGAGATAGTGGTAGGCAGGCTGGCCCGCAATATTGGTGCCGACGATGGAATCACCTGGAGCGGCGGCGTAGGGGTCGGGAATGGTGTAGTCTCGATTGTGCCATCCCCACTGGGTCGGATCGTTTGGGCTCGTGAGAGCGACGATCTTGAGCCAGTAAGTGATGCCCGCCTGCTCTGGGAAGGGGTTCGCCAGTTCGGCGTTGTACTGATAAAGCGCGCCGTCGGGTCCTGGGACGGAGGGAACGGGGGTTTCAGTGAATGTTCCGGAGGCCGGGGCAAGGGCACCGGCGGAAACGACCTCGGAGCTAAGGGAGACTCCCGGTTGGCTGAACCCGCCGGCGGCATTTGAGGGAATGTCCGCCTCGAAAGAGATGAGGAAATTCTTAATCGGATTGGTCGATACGCCGGTTGCTGTACTGGGATACGAACCCCACCACTGCACGTCGACGACGGGGCTGGTGACGTTATCGGAAAAGTCGTCGGCCGCGAAGGTCCCCGTGTAGCTTTGGGCGCTGTTCAACTGGGCGGTGCTGAGTTCGTCGTGGCCGGGAAACTTCGAGGCCGGGTTGGTCTGCAAATCTCCCAGCGGAAGCTGCTGAAACTTCAGCGCCTCGCCCGGAAGCGCCTGGGCGGATACGTGGGACGCGATGCCGATCGTGGTCGTCAATGCGGCAAAAGTAGTGGTTCCAATCAAACGGGAGGTTTTGTTGATCCGTGACATGGGATGCTCCTTTGGGGTTTGGGGGTTTGTGATAGTCTCGGTGAAACGAATCGGGATTTTTGATTACGCCGCCAATTCCAGCCGGCGGTGCCGCGCGGGTGTCGCCCGCGGGGACGCTGCGCGGGCGAGCCGGCGGTAGCCGTCGGCTTCGTGCCTGTGAGCGAGTCTCGAGAGGCTGCCTTGAACGCTGATCACCAGGGTTTGATTTCCATTCAACTGGGCTGCTCCCAGAAGGGTTTCCAATAATGCTTGTTGCTTGCTCATGGTTTTCTCCAATCCGGAAAAGGGTGAGTGATTTTGTTTGCCGGCACGCGCCGTTTCGCAAAGCTACGTGGTATCTGGTTGAAATCTTATTTTGGAAGCGCGGGACTTGCGCGATACGCCTGAGCTCATCCGGCGGCGGCAGCGAATCAAACATCGCGCAGGCTCCAAGCCCGTAGGCGCGTCGCTGATCGTCCTCGGTTAGATTGCCCGCCACCAGGGCCCATCGCTGCCAGGGCCAGAATCGCCGCAGGGCCGCGGTGAATTCCCAGATCGGCGTCGTCCGGTGCATCCGTGGCGATAAGCACCAGATTGAACTGGAGAACGCGCAGGGTCTCCAGGGCCTCGTCCGGTGCGACGATTCGAATACTTCGATGCTTGCCCAGTGAAGGAATGCTTCCCACCAGCAGGACTGAAAGCTGGTGTGCGGTCTCCTCGGCGGATGCTTTTTCCCTCAGGATGGTTGCCGCGGGCTTCATGACGGATCGCGTATAACGAGCCGCGTGCCAGCGCGAAGTTGACGGCGAAAATGTTCGTTAAACGTGCCGCACAAGGGAGTTGAAGATTCGTGCCGCGGCTCGCACCAATACGATCAAAGTCGCCGGGGGTGCCATGGTGGTACCTCGGCGATAAGGGAAATTGCAGTAAACATCCCCTCGTGAAGTAGTTGCGATCGCCAGGCGTGCGAGGGTACTCGTTTGGAACGGCAGGGGACTAGTTTGGACCCCCATCGCCTCGCGGGGATTTCAGCGGGATTCCGAGTAAAGCGATTCGGCGATTGAGGCGGCGTTTTTCGATTCCCAGGAGCCGGCAGGCGGCAGCGCGATTATAGCGCAGTGCGCCGCAGAGCTTCCGCGATAGTGAGGCGCTCGACGTTCTTGAGATTCAGATCGTCTGCCTGGGGGCTGCCCAGAAATCGGAAGTTGTCGAGCGGGGCGGGCAGATCGGTCAGCTCGATTCTGTCGCCGGAGGAAAGCACGAAGGCATGTTCCAGCGCGTTGAAGAGTTCGCGGATGTTTCCGGGCCACTGGTAGCGGACGACGCTTTCGGCCGCGTGCTCGGAGAGGAGTTTGCAGGGTTTGGCGGCAAGCTCGGCATGGCGGGCGAGAAAGAAGCTGGCGAGCGGCAGGATGTCGTCCGTTCGCTCACGGAGCGGGGGCACTTTCAGGGCAATCACGTTGATGCGGAAAAACAGGTCCTGGCGGAACAGGCGATCGGTGACCATGTGGCGAAGGTTGCGATTGGTGGCGCAGATCAAGCGGATATCGAGGGGCACCGCCCGAGTATCGCCAACAGGCACGCAGCATCGCTCCTGCAGAACGCGAAGGAACTTTGCCTGGAGGGTGAGCGGCAGCTCACCGATTTCATCGAGAAAGAGCGTGCCGCCATTGGCCGCGCGAAGGAAGCCAAGGGTGTTGCAGACAGCGCCGGTAAAAGCGCCTTTGACGTGGCCGAAGAGTTGGCTTTCGAAAAGGGATTCAGAAAGTGTGGAGCAATCGACGGGGATGAACGCGTTACCCGCGCGGGGCGAGGAGGCATGGATAAAGCGTGCCGCCATTTCCTTGCCGCTGCCGGTTTCGCCCAGGAGCAGGACGGTGGAGGGCTGGGCGGCGACGGATCTGGCGTCGGCTTTTAAACGCGTAATGGCGGGGGAGACACCAACAAACTCATCTTCAGGCGCTGGCGGCAAGCTAAACTGAACCGGAGCCCCCATGTGGCTCGTCAGTCCATTTTCCATCGCCCAAACCTTGCCAGATTGCCGCAGCCCCCTGGCTGATGAGACAGCTTAATTTAGGAGCACCATAAGTCAAACAAATATTTGCAACTTGTTAAGAAAGGCCTTTGGTTTAGGGAAAAGTCGCTCGGTAACAGCTCGAACTCAGGGCAAACGCATGTACCTCAAAACAACGCGGAAGACCCCACCCCAACCCTCCCGGAGTAGCAGGGGCATCCGTTTGCCCTGAAGCTAAAAAGCCGTAACCGTGGGAGAGTTGAATGGCGGGGGGGCAGTTGCTATCGTTTGTACCTGTTAAGACCGCAGGATCACAATTTCCTGCGGTAATTTTTTCGACCATTCGAATTTATGAAAGTAAATCTATGAGCGTCACGTCTAACGAGACGGGACAGGCATCCTCGCCGACCGGGGCCGCCAAATCCGTGAGTCGGCTGAAGTCGGCGACCATCCGGTTTGCCGGCGACAGCGGCGATGGGATGCAGCTGGCCGGCACGCAGTTCACCGACACCTCGGCGGCGGTGGGCAATGACATCAGCACGCTGCCGGATTTCCCCGCCGAGATTCGCGCCCGGCCGGCACGCTTGCGGGGGTCAGCGGATATCAGATTCACTTTTCCAGCACCGAAATATTTACGCCCGGCGATGAGGTCGACGCTCTGGTGGCGATGAACCCCGCGGCGCTGCGGACCAACGTCGAAGTCGGTTCGGCCTGGCGGGATTGTGATCGTCGATGTCGATTCGTTCGGCGCGAGCGATCTTCGCAAGGCCGGGTATGCCGCCAATCCGCTGGAGGACGGATCGCTGGCCGGGCTGCGGCTGGTTCAGGTGCCGATCGACAAGCTGACCCTCTCGGCAACCAAGGAAACGGGCCTGGGCGCCAAGGATGCCAACCGCTGCAAAAACATGTTTGCGCTGGGGCTGGTTTACTGGCTCTATGGCCGGCCGCTGGATCTGACGCTTCGAGCACATTCGCCAGAAATTCGCCAAAAAGCCCGCGGTGGCGGAGGCGAATCTGCTGGCGCTGAAGGCCGGGTTTAATTACGGCGAAATCACCGAGCTTTTCACCGAGCAATATCACGTCCCCAAGGCGAAGCTGCCGCCGGGGAAATATCGCAAGATCACCGGCAACGAAGCCCTGGCGATGGGGTTGATCGCGGCGTCAAAATTGTCGGGGAAACAGCTGGTTTATTGCAGCTATCCGATCACGCCCGCCAGCGACATCCTGCACAATCTGGCGGCGGAAAAACATTTTGGAGTGCTGACGTTCCAGGCGGAGGATGAAATCGCCGCGGTGGGTGCGGCCATCGGCGCAAGCTTCGGCGGTGCGCTCGGCGTTACCGGCACCAGCGGGCCGGGCATCGCCCTCAAATCCGAAGGCATGGCGCTGGCCGTGATGACCGAACTTGCCGCTGGTGGTCATCGATGTTCAGCGCGGCGGGCCAAGCACCGGGCTTGCCGACCAAGACCGAGCAGGCGGATTTGCTCCAGGTTCTGTTCGGGCGCAACGGCGAATGCCCGATGCCGGTGATCGCCGCGGCCTCGCCCGCCGATTGCTTCCAGGCGGCCATTGAGGCGTTCACCATGGCGACGAAATATATGACGCCGGTGGTCCTGCTCAGCGATGGATACATCGCCAACGGCGCTGAGCCGTGGCTGATTCCCGATGTCGCCAAGCTGGCGAAGATTGACATCAAACACCCGGCCAGCCGATGGGACGCCGTTCATGCCGTACCAGCGCGACGAGCATTTGGTCCGGCCCTGGGCCGTTCCCGGCACGCCCGGACTGGAACATCGCATCGGCGGGCTGGAAAAACAGGATGTCACCGGCGGGGTCAGCTATGACCCGCCCAATCACGAACACATGGTCCGCACCCGGGCGGCGAAGGTCGCGGGAATCCAGCCGGCCGGGACACGATCTGCTCTTGACCGGCGAGACCGAGCGGTGATCTGCTGATCGTCGGCTGGGGCAGCACCTTCGGCGCGATCAAGGCGGCGACCCTGCAGCTTGCAGGCCGAGGGGCTGGCGGTTTCGGCCGTCCATATTCGATATCTCAATCCGCTGCCAGCGCGGATCGGGCAGCTCATGAAGTCGTTTCGCCATGTGCTGGTTCCCGAATTGAATCTCGGCCAGCTTCGGCTGTTGCTTCGTGCCCGATTTCTGGTGGATGCCAAGGGATTGAACAAAGTGCGCGGCCAGCCGTTTACCATCGCTGAAATCGTTCGCGGCGCGCGCGCGATTGCTTGCCGGCGCTGCCACCAACGGCGAAGTTCCGCTTAGCTCCGACGCACCGGCTACTACTTCCGAACCGGCGGGTGGGTAAACCATATGAGCATTGCGACCAATCAATCCCTTAATGTTCTGAAACCCGCGGATTATGCCAGCGACCAGGAAATCCGCTGGTGCCCGGGCTGCGGGGATTATTCGATCCTGGCGCAGATGAAAAAGGTGCTGGCCAAGCTCGGCGCCGATCGCAGCAAAACCGTCTTTATCTCCGGCATCGGGTGCAGCAGCCGGTTTCCGTATTACATGAACACCTATGGATTCCACACGCATCCACGGCCGCGCGCCGACGTTTGCCACCGGGCTTTCGCTGGCCCGGCCCGATCTGAATATCTGGATGGTCACCGGCGACGGCGATGCCCTCAGCATCGGCGGGAATCATTTCATGCACGTGATCCGGCGAAACCTGAACATTCGGGTGCTGCTGTTTAACAACCGGATTTACGGCCTGACCAAAGGCCAGTATTCGCCGACGAGCGAACAGGGCAAGAAAACCAAGAGCAGCCCGATGGGCTCGCGTCGAGACGCCGCTGCGGCCGATCAGCGTGGCCATCGCCGCCGAGGCGACGTTCGCCGCGCGGGCGATCGACGTGGATGTGAAGCATCTGGAATATGTGCTGGAGCGCGCCGCCAGGCACGTCGGGACGGCGTTCGTCGAGATCTATCAGAACTGCAATATCTTCAATGACGGCGCATTCGAATACGCCACCGACAAGGCGTTCAAGGGAGACACGACCGTTTACCTCGAACATGGCAAGCCGCATGATCTTCGGCAAGAACTCCGACAAGGGGATTCGCCTCAATGGCGAGAATCCGCAAGTGGTGGACCTGAAGGATGTTCCGCAGGACGATCTGCTGATCCACGATGAGACGGCGGACGACCCGAGCCACGCATTCATGCTGAGCCGGATGCGCCATCCGGCGGTGCCCGAGCCGCTGGGGGTTTTCCGGCAGGTGAGCCGGCCGGTCTATGGCGAGATGGTTCGCGGACAGATCGCCGAGGCGATCAAGTCGAAGGGTGCGGGCGACCTGCAATCCCTGATCACCGGTCACGAGACCTGGACGGTCGAATAAGCCCTCGCCCTGAAATTCCCGCAAGAATCGATTTTGCTGCAACTTTGCCGACCCGATTGGGGTGCTTTAGGTAGAGACTTTTGGCGAAGGAACGAGGCTCGTCTTGGCAACAATTTGATAAATTAGCAGAAATTTATTACAGAATTGAAGGCCCCCGAACCGATGCCTTAATCCAGTTCGACCCATTTTATGCATTTGATTATCGAGTTGAGTGTGGTATAAGATAAGATGGGTAAAATTTGAAGGCAAGCGCCTATGGCGCATTTTCTCCCCTCCGGAAGACACCGTGCAGAAATGCCGGTGTCTTCTTTTTATTTTCTCCCGCATTATCTCCCGGGGCTTAGCCTAAACGTGATTCGTGAGCCTTTTATTTCCGAAATATGTGGCAGCGGTTTGATTCGCTTTCTCCCCCATTTGCGCCAGCCTCACATCTGGATGCTATAAGGTGCATCGCATGAAACTGTCCCTCTCATCAATCGAAAAAGCTGGATATGTCAAACTCGCGACTGAAGGGGAAATCACCACCGACGATCTCGCCGAGGCCAAGGAAAAAAATCCGCTCGAAGGTGTGCTGGGGGCTTCCTGGGCTTCCAACAATGTTTTGTTGAACCTCTCCAGAACTCCGTTCATTGATTCCAGCGCGATCGGCTGGCTGCTCGATACGCATCGCAAGATGCAGCAAGCCGGCGGAAAATTTGTCGTTCATTCGCTCCAGCCGCGGGTGAGCGATCTGCTGGAGCTGCTGAAGCTGGGAACCGTCCTCAATCTAAAACCCGACGAAAAATCAGCGCACGATTTTGTTCTCGCCCCCTGAATTCTCGCCCCCGAAATCTCGCCTCGTGAGGCCAATGAAATGAGCACCACCGCCAAAGCCCCGATGATCGATGTGCAGAAGCTTCCCGTCGAGCAGGCGGTGGCCAAGCTGCTTGCCTATTCCATCATGCTTCCCGCCAGCGATATTTTTTTCGCAGCCGATGAATCCAACGTCGTCGTCAGCGTCCGCCACCTGGGAATTGTCCAACCGATCGCAATTGTTCCGGTGGAAACCGGCAAGCGACTTCGTTTCGCACGTCAAGGCCCTGGCCGGGATGGACGTGGCGGAGAAACGCCTGCCGCAGGACGGCCGCTGGCTCTATCGCGACGAAGCGGGGCACGTCGTCGATCTGCGCGTGAACATGGTGCCGACGATGTTCGGCGAAGACCTGGCCCTGCGAATCCTGAGCCGCAACACGCGTCTGTACAAGATTGAGGAACTGGGTCTGGTCAAATCCCAGTTCGATGAGCTGGTGAACATGCTCGGCACGCCGGGCGGACTGATTCTTTTCACCGGCCCCACCGGCTCCGGAAAAACGGCGACGCTTTACTCGGCCCTGATGCAGCTCAACGACGGGCGGCGGAAAATCAACACCATTGAAGACCCCATCGAGCACGCCATCGCCGGCATCCGCCAATCGCAGATCAACACCCAGATCAACCTCGGATTCTCGACGCTGCTGCGCAATATTCTTCGCCAATCGCCGGACGTGATCATGGTCGGGGAGATCCGCGACAGCGAAACCGCCGAAACCGCCGTCCGCGCCGCCAACAGCGGGCACCTGGTGCTGGCGACCATCCACTCGCCCATCGCCGCCGGCGCAGTGCAATCCATGCGCGGCCTCGGCGTTCACCCGCATTTCCTGGCGACATCACTGCTGGGCATCATCTCCCAGCGGCTCGTCCGAACGCTTTGTCCGCAGTGCAAGCAATCCTTTGATCTGTCGATGGCCCCGCACACGTTTGATGACGTGCGCCCCTGGCTGGCCGCCGATGAGGGATCAAAAGCTATTCGCCCCCAAGGGATGCCCGGCGTGCCAGATGATTGGTTACGCCGGCCGCACCGGCGTCTTCGAAATCCTTCGCATCAACCGCCAGCTGCGCGATCTGATTTCCGACGCCCGAGCGACGCGTGAAATCCGCGAGGCCGCGGCCGCCGACAAAATGCTGGAATTCCGCCAGTCGGCAATGCTCAAGGTCGCGCAGGGCCTCACGAGCACCGAAGAAGTGGTTCGCGTGATTCCCTCCGAGCATCTTCTCGAAGAGACGCTGGTTTAGCCGGCGTCATCTCCGCCTCGAATTTCCGCGCATAAAAAAGCTCCCATTAGCTCGGCACGTTTAGGCCAATGGGAGCAGGTTGGAGCAACGTTCGTTGCCGCGCGTATTTGCGCGGTTGCGGCGGCGGAGCAACAGAGCTCCCGCGCTGGTGGCAAGAATCCCCGCGGAAACCGGTTCGGGAACGACCGGCGTCACATTGAATTCAAATCCTCCGTCGGTTTCGGGAAAACCCGCATAAACGAAGGCAGTGGTCTGATCGTAGATCGAGCCGAGCGGGCCCATTCCCGCGCCGGAGATCTGCGAGAGGGTCTCGGTGCTGTCGAAGGAGAAGTTGTCGGTTGCGCCGGGGGCTAGCTGATCGCCCGAGCCGCCGGTGTTGTAGTATTCGATCGCATATCCGTCCCCGGAAAAAGCGGGGCCGGTGATGGGGTTAATCCAGCCCGTGGGGGCGGTGATGCTGGTGGGGGAGACGTTCATGAAATCGTAGCCGGGGATCCAGGAAAACCAGAACGTGCCGATTGGGGTTGAACTGGTGTTCTTGAGGGCGATGTTATACTGAAAGTTTCCACCGCCAAGCGATGTCGCCGAGATGGTTCCCGAGGCGGTTTCCGCCGCCGAGACCGAGCCCACAAGGCCGGCCGCTATCAAAACGCTGCAAACACTTGCCATTTTCTTCAGATGCGTCATGTAAGACCTCCGTTGTGAGAGGTAACTTCGCGGGGAGGGGCTTTATTCCAATTGCAGAATATTTTTGAACCCCCCTGTCGGAATTGGGAATAGAGGCTGCGCAAATTGAGTTGAAGACGGCGGAGCAACAGAAACCTTTTACGCGGAGGAGTCATATGCGTAGCTTCTGGCGCTCCAATTTGGGCATTTTTTCGGTTTTATGCGCAGTCGGATTGGCCGGATTCGGGGTGAATTGCCCCGCGGCGGTCATCTGGAATCAAACCAGCAACGGCCCGCTGTCGGAACTTCCGGCATCGCCGACGTCGTTTACCTTGTCCGCCGGGACGAATTCGATCATCGCGACGGAAGGGGGAGGCAGCGGGGAAAGCGGAACCAACCAGAATTGGGTCAATATCAACATTCCCACGGGCTTGCAGTTGAGCAACCTCGTGCTGGCGTCCTATACGTCCACCGATGCACAGGGGTTTATCGGTGTGGCTTCGGGATCGACGTTTGCCGGCGGCGAGGGGGCCGTCAATACCGAGAGCTCCTACCTCGGCTATTCGCACTATGGCACGGGCGTGAGCAACAACGGCCAGCCGACGGTAAACCTGGTTGGCGATGATTTGCTGCCCATTATGGGGAATAACGTGGTGGATGCCCCGGGTTCCGCGGGATTCACGCCGCCGCTGCCAAGCGGGAGCTATACGTTTCTGATTCAGCAACTGGGTGCGACAACCAATTACCAGTTCGATTTTGACGTTACCTCCGTGCCGGAGCCGGGAACCATCGGGCTCGCGGTTGGCGGAAGCCTCGTTGGGCTGTTGAAACGCCGCCGCCGCTGAGCGCTCGCGACAGGTTCATTTTCGGCGTGGGAATGCCTACCATTAGCCGAACGTGGCAGACGAGCCAAGACTTTCTACATCATCGACGGCCACGCCCAGATTTTCCGGGCCTATTTTGCCCCGTTTCGCGATCTATCCAGCCCCACCGGCGAGCCAACCAAGGCGACCTATGTTTTCACCCAATGGCTGCTGAACCTCATTGAGAACCGCAAGCCGCATTATCTGGCGATGGTCGTCGATGCGGGCGATGAGACTGTATTTCGCAAGGAGATTTTCCCGGAATACAAAGCCAATCGCGAGCCGCCGCCGGAAGATTTTTTTCCACAGGAACAGCGGATTCTCAAAGTGGTCGGGGACTTGGGCATTCCCATCTTTTCCAAAGCGCGGATTTGAAGCGGATGATCTGATCGCCACGATGGTCCATCGCCTGCGCGATCAGGATTTCGAAACCGTCATCGTCTCCAAGGACAAAGACCTTCGGCAACTTCTGAATTCTCCACCCGCCTGTACGACGTGCAGAGCGATGCATTTCTGGACGCCGAGCGGATGCAGGCCGAACTGGGATATTCGCCCGCGCAGGCGATCGAAGTCCAGACGCTCATGGGCGATACCGTCGACAACGTCCAGGGCATTCCCGGCGTGGGTGAGAAAACAGCCGCCAAGCTCATCGCCACCTACGGCAACATCGAGGGAATTCTCCAGAACGTCGAAAAGCTCACCCCCAAGATGCACGAGAATTTCGAGAAATATTCCGATCGCCTGCCGATCGCCCGGCAACTGGTGACGCTGAAAAACGATGTGGAATTTGATTTCGACCCCCAGCGGTGCCGCTTTGAGGGCCTCAACGTCGCCGCCCTCAGCCCCATCTGCAGTCGCTCGGATTTACGACGTTTTTAAAACGGTTGGGCGCGGATGAAGCGGCGCCTGTGCCCCGCGTTGTCGCGCCAATCAAGGAGGATGAAGGCTTATTCGGTTCGATGACGGCGCCGCGGCGGATCCGCGCCGGTCAGCAATCCCGAGACCTGCGCCGATTGCGATTATCGGCTGGTGAACACGCCCGAATTGTTCGAGCAATTCCTGGCGGAACTGAAGAAGCAGAAACGCTTTGCCTTCGACACCGAAACCGATGCCCTGGGCGCGATGGCTTCGTCCCTCGTCGGGATGAGTTTCAGTTGGAAGCCGCAGACCGGGCTGGTACGTCGCGGTCGGTGGCCCTCGGGCCAGCGTTTCTCGATCGCACGTCAAGCGATGGCGCTGCTCAGGCCGATTCTGGAAAACCCGAAGATCAAAAAAATCGGCCACAACATCAAATACGATCATCCTGGTGATGCGGCAGGCCGGCGTTGAAGTGCGGGGCGTCGAGCTGGACACGATGATCGCCGCGTTCGTCCTCGATTCCAGCCGGATGCAATATGGCATCGATCGGCTCGCGCTCGACTATCTGAACATCCGCAAGGTTCCCACCAGCGATCTGATCGGCAAGGGGGCAAAGCAGATCTCCATGCAGAAAGTCGACCTGCAATCGCATCGCCGCTTACGCGTCGGAAGATGCGGACGTCGCCCTGCGGCTCGCCGAGCTGCTGGAGCGAGCGACTGGAAGAAATTCCCGAGCTGCGAAAGCTCTGCGATGAGGTCGAAACTCCGCTGATCGATGTGCTGGTCGAAATGGAAGCCAACGGCATCGCCATCGACCCGGCGATTCTCAAGGAGCAAAGCGAGGTCCTGGCGGTGCGAATCGAGGAGCTGCGTGAAAAAATATTCGAATCCGCCGGCTGCGAATTCAATCCCGATTCGCCCAAGCAATTGCAGGATGTGCTCTTCAACAGGCTTGCCTGGCCACAGTCAAGAAGACCAAGACCGGGATCAGCACGGACGTGGAGGTTCTGGAGAAACTGGCCGACAAGCACCCGGTGCCCCGGCTGATTCTGGATTACCGCAGTCTCGTGAAGCTGAAGAATACCTATCTGGATAACCTGACCGAATTCCTCAACCCGCGCACCGGCCGGATTCACGCCAGCTTCAATCAGATCGGCGCCGGCACCGGCCGGCTGAGTTGCAGCGATCCGAATCTCCAGAACATCCCCATCCGCACGGACGAAGGCCGACGAATTCGCCTGGCGTTTGTGCCCGGCGATCCGAAGAAAAATGTGCTGTTGACCGCCGATTACAGCCAGATCGAGCTGCGCATCCTGGCCCACTTCACGCAGGAGCCGGCTCTGCTCAAGGCCTTCGCGGCCGACGAGGACATTCACCGCGCCGTCGCCGCCGAGGTATTCGGCGTCCCGCTGGAACAGGTCACGCGCGACCAGCGCGCCCAGGCGAAGATCATCAATTTCGGCATCGTCTACGGCGTCAGCGCCTTCGGCCTGGCCCGCCGAATCGAGGGCCTCACCGTCTCCTCCGCCCAGAAACTGATCGATGATTACAACCGCCGGTTCCCGTCCATCGCAGAGATTCCTCAACCAATGCGTGATGGAGGCCCAGGGCCAGGGATACGTCAAAACGATCCTCGGCCGCCGGCGGCCGATTCCGGAAATCCAAAGCAGCGTCCTGGCCATCCGCAATGCGGGCGAGCGCATGGCGATCAACAGCGTCGTTCAGGGATCGGCGGCCGATCTGATCAAAGTCGCGATGAACAACATTCATCGCCGGATCAAGGCGAGAGAACGCCCGAGCCAGATGCTCTTGCAGGTGCACGATGAATTGGTGTTCGAAACGCCCGAATGATGCGGTGGAATCCGAAGCCGAGATGGTCCGGCAGGAGATGACGAGGGCCATCGAACTGGCGGCGCCGTTGAAAGTGGAGGTGGGATGGGGAAAGAATTGGCAGGAGGTGAAGTGAGATTTGAAACTGCTCTGCTGCAATCCTTCCGCGATCCCCTTCGTATCCCCTCTCCGGTACTCCGGGGGAGGGTTAGGGTGGGGGCCGACTCGGAACTAATCACGCGAAGATCGCAGACATTTGGTAAAAGGGGCTGGTTTATTGATATAATTCCCTCGATATGCCGAGCCCCTCGGAACAGATCGAGCTTGATCCCCCGCGGACGCGTTCGAAGATGGGCGAGGATCGCCGGCCCAAAATCGAAGAGCCGCCTCCTGTTCGACTGATATCCGATCGACGATTGCATCTCTGGTCCCCCGCCGGCCTCGAACGGCAACTGGACGAATTTTACGTCGGCTTGCTCAGATTCGAGCGTGAAGAAACCCCGCCCGATGAAGGCACACACGAGTTCGTCTATCGCGCAGAAAATTTTCGGGTCAGGATTCAGGTTCTCGAGCGGCCGGTCCACCGCGATGATTTTCGTCCGCTGACTTTGGTCGTCGATTCCTGGTCAATGATCTGTCCCACCGACTAACGGATGCGGAAATCGAATATCAACACCAGCGCGGCTTGGTGCCGGGCCAGGAAAATCTCCTTCTCAGCGATCCCGCCGGGAATCCGGTGATCGATCGGCGAATATCGGTCGCGATTAGTGATCTGGCGAATCTCAATGTGTTCCACGGAAAACCCGATCATCGGAATCACCGGCGGCATCGGCAGCGGTAAAAGCACCATCGCCGGAATGTTCGGCGAGCTCGGTTGCCTGGTCATCAGTTCCGACGAACAGGTGCGACGAGGCCTACCACGACCCGGCCATCGTTCAGCAGCTCCGCAAGTGGTGGGGCGATGCATCGTCCGCCCGGACGGGCAGTTGAATCGGGAAGATCGCGGATATCATTTTCAGCGACCCCGGTCAACGCCAAAAGCTGGAAGGATCTGCTGCACCCCAGAGTTGGACAGTTGCGACAAGGGCAGATGGCTGAGGGGCCGCCGATGATCCGCAAGTCACGGCCATTATTTGGGATACGCCTTTGCTTTTTGAGACTGGCCTTTAGCAGCGGGTGCGATGCTATTGTATTTGTGGAAGCACCGCTGGCCCAGCGGCTTCGAGCGGGTGCCAGCAAACCGGGGATGGGACTCAGGAAGAACTTAACCCGAAGAGAAAAATCGCAATGGCCACTGGACAAGAAGCGAGAAATATCCGATTATATTGTTGATAACACCGCCGACGCGGATTATGTCCGCGGCCAAGTCAGAGAAGTGCTTTTCCGAATTCTCGCTAAACGATTCCGGAGCAGACCTGACATAAGCTGATTATCCGGCAGTGACATTCGGCTTGGGGCGGATTCGCATTCGCTTTCATGAGCTTCAAGGAATGACGGAACACGGATGCGTTCGAGACCTTCGATGGACTCCGAGGGTATAATCACTTGATCCGGGACTAATAACTTCCGCTGAATCTCTCACCTTCCCGACAGCTATTTGGATCGTTCGAGAACACCGGAACAAAGACACTTACAACTTACAGTTCACATTCAGGAGGCCGTTCATGGCAAAGTCAAGCAGCACCCGTACACGTCGAAGCGGTGGATCGCATCATTCGTCATCCGCCGACGCCGAGGTGCGCGAACCGAAAGAAACCGAAGCCACCGCCGTGGCGGTACGCTCCCGCCGAAGTCGCGGAGGAGCAACCGCGCAAGACCGACGAAGCGCCGACCGCGAGGCAACGGCCAGCCCGGAGCCTCCGAAGACGTCGCCAACTTCGACGCCGAGACCAACGCCAAATACGAGCAGGTCAAGGGCGGCAAGCTTTACATCAAGGACCTCCAGACGATGGACGTGCACAAACTGCACGACATCGCCAAGGAAGAGGGGATCATCGATTACGTCGGCCTCAAGAAGCAGGACCTGATCTTCCAGATCCTCCGCTGCCCGCATCCGCCAGAACGGCCTGATGTACGGCGAAGGCGTCCTGGAAATTCTCCCCGACGGCTTCGGCTTCCTCCGCAGTCCCGGAATACAACTATCTCCCCTGCCCCGATGACATCTACATCAGCCCCAGCCAGATTCGCCGCTTCGGCCTCCGCAACGGCCACGTCGTCCAGGGCCAGATTCGCCCGCCAAAGGAATCCGAACGATATTTCGCCCTGCTCCGCGTCGAAGCCATCAACGGCGAAGACCCCGAGCGGATCACCGATACCAGCAATTTCGAAGACCTCACCCCGCTGCATCCCAACCGCCGCCTCATCCTCGAACACGATGCCAAGGATCTGAACATGCGCATCGTCGACCTCGTGACGCCCATCGGCAAGGGCCAGCGCATGCTGATCGTCGCCCCGCCGCGCACCGGCAAAACCGTCCTCCTGCAGAAGATCGCCAACGCGATCACCAAGAATCATCCCGAGGTGGTCCTCATCGTCCTGCTCATCGACGAGCGGCCCGAAGAAGTGACCGACATGGAGCGCAACACCAAGGCCGAGGTCGTCAGCAGCACGTTCGACGAGCCCGCCTCCCGCCACGTTCAGGTGGCCGAGATGGTCATCGAAAAAGCCAAGCGCTACGTCGAGTTCGGCAAGGACGTCGTGATCCTGCTCGACAGCATCACCCGCCTGGCCCGCGCCTACAACACCGAAGTCCCCCACAGCGGCAAGATCCTCACCGGCGGCGTCGACGCCAACGCCCTGCAAAAGCCCAAGCGCTTCTTCGGCGCCGCCCGCAACATCGAGGAAGGCGGCAGCCTGACCATCCTCGCCACCGCCCTCATCGACACCGGCAGCAAGATGGACGAAGTCATCTTCGAGGAATTCAAAGGCACCGGCAACGCCGAGCTGCACCTCGATCGCCGCCTGGTCGACAAGCGCATCTACCCCGCCATCGACATCAACTCCAGCGGCACCCGCCGCGAAGAGCTGCTGCTCGATGCCAAGGAACTGGAACTGGTCTATCGCCTCCGCCGCGTGCTGAGCGATATGAGCCCGGTCGAATCCGTCGAACGGCTCAAAGGCCAGCTTGACCAAGGTCCCGAGCAATGCGCAGTTCCTGCTTACGATGAATTTGGATTAACTAAATCCGTGGGAGGAGATTGGCCGAAGAGTACCGGATTGAGTTCACCGACGAAGCCACGGCGGACATTCGCGCCCTTCGCGCGTTTGAAAGGCCGAAAATCCTCGCCGACATCGATTCATTTCTACGCAGGGAGCCGAAGAAAACCAGCCGCACACGAATCAAATTGATGATTCAGCCGTTCTGGAGCCAGTACCGGCTGCGTGTCGAGGATTTTCGGGCTTATTATGACGTGGACGATTCCAATCGCCTGGTTACAATTTTGCGTGTACTGAAAAAGACGACGGGGCAGACCCCGAGCAGTGCGCCATGAAAACTATTACTTTAAGAGAAAACGCGACAGCCGAAGAACTCCTGAAACAGGGCGTCAGGAGGAAGTTGTGGTTATGCGCGGCGGTCATCCGGTGGCGTTGCTTTTACCCTTCGATGACGACGATCTTGAGTGGTATATCCGCGAGCGCGACCCTGCATTTATAGAATCGATCGCGCATGCTCGAAAACAGGCTGCGGAAGGGCACACGACCAGTATCGAAATATTGATGCGCGAATCAGAGAATGATTCCTCAGCCGCATAACTTAATCGCGAACCCTCCGATGCTATAATCAACGTTATGTCGGCAACTTCGACCACGATCGCCCCAGCCAACGACGGTGCCAGCGTCCGCTACCGCACAGCCACCGAATGGTGGGATGCCTTGGGCCAAGTACCCTTTGAGCGAATCGTGTTTGACCCTTGGCCGGGAACGGCAACCGAGGCCGATGTGCTGCGCCTCGACAACCACGAAGATCGTCTTTGTGAACTGGTGGATGGCACGCTTGTGGAGAAGACGATGGGGCTCTTGGAATCGTTAATCGCGTGTAGAATTATCCAATTACTTGGCGACGTTGTTTACAAGGCAAAGCTCGGCGTCGTTTCCGGCGAAGCCGGAATGATGCGCATCCTGGCCAGAAGGGTGCGGATTCCAGACGTGGCCTTCATCAGTTTCGACCGCCTGCCTAATCGAAAGCTTCCTGTAGTTCCAATCCCAGATTTAGCGCCGATCTCGCCGTTGAAGTCCTCTGCGACAGCAATACGCGACGTGAAATGGAAAACAAGCTCCGGGAATATTTCACGGCCGGAACCCGTTTGGTCTGGTACGTCGACCCCAAATCTCGCTCCATCGACGTGTATACTTCCCCATCACAAATGACCAAACTCGGCGAGACAGACATTCTCCGCGGGGGCGAAGTCCCCCCCACTTTTGAGATTCCGGTTTCGCAAATCTTCCAACTCGATTAACGGCTACAATCCAAACCCATGTGGCACCGCTTCCCCCCGCGCATGCACCGCGCCCTGGTCTCCTCCCTTCACGAAGCCGCACGTCGCGGCAGCGATATTGCCACCCCAGAAGATCTTCTAGCTGCGATCCTCGACGATCCCGAAAGCGCCGGAGCCTACGTTCTTGAGCAGTGCGGCGTCGATGCCGCCCAAATCGTCAGTGGCCAGAAACCCGCCAACGGCAAATTCCCAATCGAGAAAGCAGAGAGATTGAACGCCGATTCAATCAAAATCCTCCGCGCTGCCGTCGCCGCCTCCGATCGCCTGCATCACGATCACGTCGGCACCGAACATCTTGTTGCTGCTTTCGCCGATTTCCCCGACTTGGCTGTCGGTCGTCGGCTGATCGATGCCGGCCTCACTCCAATTCGCGCCCACGCCGCCATCCGAAACTGGATCGACGACGGCATGCCGCGCCGTCGCGGACGTTGGGGTTGGACGCCCGTTCGCAACCGATATCTCGCTGCTGTTCTACGTCCCCTGCAAAAAACCGTCCGTTTCCCGCCACTGCTCTGGAAAATTTACCACGGCAAGAGTCTCGCTCACCCAAAGTTTGTTAGCGATCCCTATCCCATCTACGCCTCCCTTCGCGCCCGCGAGCCCGTCCGAAAAGACCCGCTCGCTCCCGTCTGGATCCTCACCCGCTACGACGACGTCATGGAAATGCTCCGCAATCCACGCTACCTGAAGGATCCCTTCGCCGCTCAGCGCCTTCCCCCGCCGGTTCGTCGTCAGCTCCAAACCCCTGGCGAAGAAGACATCGATCAGCCCGAAATCGTCTCCATGCTATTCCTTGATCCCCCGGATCACACCCGCGTCCGCGGCGTATTCGCCCGCGCCTTCACACCCGCCTCCCTCTCCCAGCTTCGCCCCAAGATCGAATCCATCGCTAAGGCACGCCTCGACGCCGTCGAAGCCGCCGGCCGCATGGACATCATCGCCGATCTGGCCTATCCGCTCCCGGTCATCGTCATCGCCGAGATGCTAGGCTTCCCGTCGCAAGACTATCCGCGCATGAAGGTTTGGTCCGATGCTCTAGCCGCCTCCCTCTCCCTGCCGCTACCCCCGAGCAGCAATCCGCCGCCGGCATCGCCTGGAGCGAAATGCGGGAATATTTCCAGCACGTCGCCGCCCGCGTCCGCGCCAGCCCTGGCAACACCATCCTCTCCCGTCTTCTCGATTCCGAAAACGAGCCCGGCGGCCTCAGTTTCGGCGAAATCTTCACCAACTGCGTCCTCCTCCTCGCCGCCGGTCACGAAACGACGACGAATCTGATAGGCAACGGCATGCTCGCCCTGCTCCGCAACCGCGACCAGTGGGAACTCCTCACGCGGGATCCAAGCCTCATCGAATCCGCCGTCGAAGAGCTTCTCCGCTATGACAGCCCCGTCCAGTGGACCAGCCGCCTCGCCGCCGAACCCACCCAGCTCAACGGCAAATCCATCGCTTCCGGCGAAGTAATCCTCGGCTGCGTCGGCGCCGCCAATCGCGATCCCGCAAAATTCCCCAACCCCGACCGTCTCGACATTCGCCGCTCCGACAACCGCCATCTCGCCTTCGGCATCGGAATCCACTACTGCATCGGCGCCGCCCTCGCCCGCATCGAAGCCCAAATCGCCATCGGCCAGCTCGCCGCCAGGTTTCCGAACATGCGCCTCGCCACGCGGAAGCTCCGCTGGCTGAAAGGCCTCACCTTCCGCGGCGTAAAAAAACTCCCGGTCCTGCTTCGGTAGGGGGGCTTTGACCCGCATTTCCTGCCTCAATAGACTGCGCCCCCATGCCCGGCCTCAGCTTCGTCACCCTCCTCGCCTACGACTATCGCTACGCGTTTAACGCGATCCGGTCCTATTACGAAATCGCTGATGAGATCATCCTCGGCCTAGACTCCGACCGCCTCACCTGGATGCGCCAGCCGTTCCCCATCGACCTGAGCGAAGTCAGCGCCTTCATCTCCCAGATCGATTCCCGGAAAATCATTCGCATTGTCGAGGGCAACTTTCACGCCGCCGATCACCCGATGGTCAACGACACGCAGGAGCGAAACGCGCTCTCCATGCACTGCGCGGAAGATAATTGGATCGTCCAAATCGACGCCGACGAATTGCTCGTCAACCCCGGCGATTTCAAGAATTGGCTCCTCACCGCCGACCCCAATTCCAGCCCCTGCGCCCGCTGGATCGGCGTCTTCAAAATCTTCGGCAACCAGGCCCTGGTCATCGACCCCCCAACCGAAATCAATCCCATCGCCACCCGCCTTCGCGGCCAATACGCGCTTTCCCGCTTCACGCCCCAGCCCGAAAGTCTCTCTCCGCTTAACCTTCTTCATTTCTCCTGGGGCCGCACCCCCGAAGAGCTCCTCACCAAGCTCCGCAATTGGAGCCACGCGAAAGATTTCAATGTCGATGCCTTCTTCAACTTCTGGCAGTCCGTAACCCTTCAAAACTACCACCAGTTCCGCAACTTCCACCCCATTCAGCCAGAACTCTGGCAAACCCTTCGCCTCGCCACGATCACCCGAAGCTGAACAGTCTTATCCCCTCCCCTGGTACTCCGGGGGAGGGTAAGGGTGGGGGTCGGAATATCAATTGCCGACTATCTCGCCAATCCCATTCGGTATTTGATTGAGATCAAACCCAGCGACAAGATCCCATTCCCCTATTCCCCACTCCCCGTCGGTGGACTCGTCCCCTCCGGCTCTTCCTCTTCCACCGTGATCGACTTCAAAATATCCTCCGCCGCCGTCTGTCGCCCGATCGCCGCTTTCAGATTGCTCGTCTTCACCCGCGGCTCTCTCTTCTCCTTCACTTTGTTCACCGCCATCTCAATCGGCAGATCGTCCGGAATATAAAGAATCCGCCGGCAGCTCGGACAAAAAACCAGCTCATCCCGGCTGTGCAGCTTGTTGTAAACGTCGGTGACCAAATCCATGTTGCACACCGAGCAGGCATATTCCTCGCGCCGCCGGTCCGGCTTCGTCAGCGCACTCAGCGCCTCACCCTCAAATCGATCCCCCAGCCGGTTAAACTCCTCGACTGCCTTCGCCGGCACCGCCGCCGCCGCCGCCTCTCGCGCCGGCCGCAATGATTCGATCTCCGCCTGAAGCTCCTTCACCCGCCCGTCAATCTCCCCGCGCATCGCCTCCAGCTTGGTGTTCTCCGCCGTGCTCACCTCGGCCAGTTCTTTCACTTCCTTCTGAAGCGTTTCCACCCCTTCCATCACCTTCAGCAGCTCTTCCTCGGATTTCCCCTTGTCCACCTTTTCAGTGTTGATTTCCACCAGAAACGCCTGATATTCTCGGTTCGTCTTGGCGTTCTGCTGCTGCGCCCGCAGCCGCTCGATTTTCGCATCCCGCGTTTTCAAATCCAGGTCGAGCTGCGCCGACGCCGACTGCCGTTCCTTGAGGTTTGCCTGCCCCAGCCGCAGCCGCTCCGACAGATCCGCAACCTTCCGTTCCTGGATGCGGACATTCTTGCTCACCGCGTTCAACCGGCCCTGCGCTTCCCGTAGTTTCTGATCCGCGCGGTACAGGGCAACCAGTGCAACGTTAATTGGACCCATAAGGCGATACCTCAAACGACCATTGGCCACATTATGGCGAGACTGGGGCGATTGCAAAGGGGGTCGACAACAATTCACACCAGCGGATTCTTCCATTTCAGTCCCCGGAAGCGCGCAAAATCAGCGTCCGGCGAACTTAAACATCATCATTTCCAATCTTCCCCTTCAATCCGTGCAATGAGTTCAGCAATATTATCGAGATTAAGGCCGGGCCTAAGTCCCATGTTCCAGGACTTTGTCCGGTACGGGCGCGGCGATGGGTGCTTGCGAAGCTCGCGCAGTCCAAGTCGCAAAACCTCATTCACAATTTCCTTAAACGGTCGACCCTTTTTACGTAATGCCTTCAGCTCCGCCGCAACGTCCGGGTCCAACGTAAGGGTCGTTCGCATACCAGACTCCTCGAACTCAAGGATTCACAAAACACCCCTGCGCATCCACCGGCCCATCCAGCGTCCCAATCTCAATCAATTGCTCCTCCAAATCCTTCCATCTGTCCAACGTCATCGTCCCCAGCCCCTGCGCCTTGGTGAGATCGGTCTCAATTAGCGGCTTCTGCGCCGCCGCCGCCTCCCCAAACGTCTGCAAATCCATGTCCTGATTCAGCCCATGCATCACCGAATTCACCGGGTCCGGATTGCCCAGATAATCCTTCCACCCCTCCCGGCAAGCCGCCGCCATCGCCTTCACTTCCTGCGGGTGCGATCGCCACAGCTCCCCTTTGCAGATCAGCAATGTCGCATAAGGATTGAACCCCTCATCCGCGATCAAAAACACCTGCGGATCGCCCCCCTGGTGCCGGGCCAATATCGGCTCGCTGGTCACGTAACACTGCTGCGAATAATCCTTGCTCCCCAAAAACTGCGCGATCCCCCCGTCATAGTTCGCCACCTTCACCCTCACCGGCGCAAACCGCTTTTCCAGCAGCGTCAGCCACGCGTTGGGCTCCGCCAGGAGATATCCATCGCTGTTAAACACATCCGCGATCGACGTAAACCCGCGCGACTCGTGCACCATGATCCCCTGCGGAAAAGTCTGGTAAACCGCAAAAATCCCCATCACATCCGCATTCTGCCGCCGCGCGATCAGCACTTGGTCGGAGGTCGAGGTCGCGAATTCCGTCTTTCCCGTCGCCACAAGCTGCCAGGTATCCGCCCCCTCCCCCGCAGGGGTGATTGTCACATTCAACCCATGCTTCGCAAAAGCCCCGTCCTGGCTAGCCGCATAAAACCCGCCAAACTCCGGCTCCGGTTTCCAGTCGAGCGTCAACTGCACCCCAATCGCGCTGGTCTGCGCCGCGCCGGCCTGCCCCGCACTGGATTGCGTCGTGCTGGACGCGGTTGCATCTGGCCCCGGCGTCGATGAGTCGCTCGACGCCGTGTTGCTCTTGGCGCACCCGCCGACCAGCAACCCGCAAAACAATACGCCAACCGTCATTCGCCAGATCATTCTCTACCTTTCCCCCTTTTTTCCCTCCCCTGGTACGCCGGGGGAGGGTTAGGGTGGGGGTCTTCTCTACTGCTCCACTTTCTACTGTTCTACTCTCTCGCGCAGCGCGCTATTCATTCATCCAGCTCCGAAGCATGCCAATGCCGAAGCAGCAGTTTAGCCGCCGCATTTATTGCCGCAAACATCGCCAGCCCCAGCAGCGACGCGATAAGCACCGCCGCGAAAACCAAATCCGTCCGTCCCTGCTTCTTCGCCGACACGATCCTCACCCCCAGCCCCTCCCCCGGCCCGAACAGCCCGACCAGAAATTCCCCCACCACCGTCCCAATCACCGCCAATCCCGCCGCCACCCGCAGCCCCGTAAAAATGCTCGGCAGCGCGGATGGCAGCTTCAATTTCCACAGCCGCGCCCACCGGCTTGCCCCATAAAGCCGAAACAAATCCTCCAGCGCCGGATCGGTAGAAAGCATCCCCGAAAGCGTATTGGCGATCACCGGAAACACCGAAACGATAAACGCCGACAGCGCCACCGCCCCCAGCCCCGGCCCGCACCAGATCATCAGTAGCGGCGCGATCGCCACGATCGGCACCGTCTGAAAAAAAACCGTGTACGGATAAATCGCCCGTCGAACCAAGGATGATGCCGACAAAATCATCCCCGCCCCAACCCCCAAAACCCCGCTCGCGAAAAACCCGATCAACGCCGCCTCCGCCGTCGTCCACAAAGACGCCAAGAGATCGCTTCTGCGCAAAATCATCGCTCGCGCCACCGCCCCCGGCGTCGGCAACAAAAACGGCTCGTTCAGCGCCGACGCCCCAACATGCAGCGCCAAAACGGCCGCGATAAACACCACCACCGGCGGCCAGATCGCCCCGAAAATCGAACCCTTTCCCTTCAAGTTTCCCCCCCAGATTCCCCACTTGCCAGCGCTTCATAAATCTTCCGCGTGATCCCCCCAAATTCCCCCGACGACCGCACTACAGCTTCCCGCTTCTCCCCCAGCCCAATCTCAATATCCGCCGCAATTCGCGCCGGTCGGCTCGTCAGCACCACCGCCCGATTCGCCAGAAATGTCGCCTCCGCCGTCGAGTGCGTCACAAAAATCACCGTCATCCGGTGCCGCACCCACAGATCCCGAAGCTGCTCATCCAGCCGCTGCCGCGTGATCTCATCCAACGCCGCGAACGGCTCATCCAAAAGCAAAATATCCGGCCGCGTCACCAGTGCCCGCGCCAGCGAAACCCGCATCTTCATCCCCCCCGAAAGCTGATTCGGAAACCTATCCAGCGCCTCCTCCAACCCAACTTGCCCCAGCGCTCTCGCGCCGCCCCGATCCGCTCTTTTTTTCCCACCCCCATCAATTCCAACGGCAAAGCCGCATTCCGCACCACGTCTCTCCACGGCAGCAGATGCGCATCCTGAAAAACATAAGCAATCTTCCCCTTCCCCTTTTCCACGCTTCCGCGCGTCGCCCGCTCCAGCCCCGCAATGATTCTCAGCAGCGTAGACTTCCCGCACCCCGAAGGCCCCAGCACCGCCACAAACTCCCCATCTCTGATCTCCAGCGACAAATCCTCTATCGCCACCACCCCGTTCTCAAAAACCTTCCGCAAATGATCAATTCGCATCGCCCCGGCGATGATAACGCGAACCCGCCGAGCTTGCCCGCAAAGACCCCTCCGCTCCTTTCCCCTCCCCTGGTACTCTAGGGGAACCCTCCCTGTCCTCTTCCGGTAGTTTCGGCACGATGGGGTGGGGGGTGTCTTCCTCTCTACTGCTCTACTTTCCACTGCTCCACTCTCTCGCAGCGCACCACCCACCCAAAATATTTTTTAAGAAAAATTCCCCGATTTTCCAAAAATAGGTACAAAACGTACACCTTTTGAACCTATATATAGATGCACCTTGTTATCGATCCATATTCTCGCGCGACCCCGCCCGACTGTTCAAACTCAGCGAGGGAAAAAAAACTCACCGGCGAATCCCGGGAACTTTCGGACATTCTCGGACATGCCGCCCCGCAATACGTACTTCGTAATCTTTTCTTCTTCGCGCTCTTTCGCCCTTTGCGGTTAACTCTTTTAACCGCGAAGAACGCAAAGAGCGCCAAGAAAAACCGCCCCGACCCGGTTCAGTCTCCGAATGTGGGATAAAGTGAGATATTCTGAGATATACGCCTGCAACCCTCAGCCGTGTCCCTCAAAAAAGTGTGGAAAAATGGGAAATGATGAGGAATCCAATGCTCTAACCGACGATCCATCTCGATGAACGCAGGCCAGTCAATCGTCTCTTACTACTTTCGTCGCCGCAGCCAAAGCCCCATAAGCCCTATTCCCAGGAGGGTAACGCTTGCAGGTTCCGGAACGACAGGTGTCAGCAAAAAGGCATGGTTTTGACCCGCAGGATTTTCGCCGACTCCGACGATCTGCCCCAAATCATTGATGCCGTTCGCCTGATAAAAACTCCAGCCCGACCCAGTCGTGAGCGAATTTAAAGTCGCCAGCGTTCCGTTGCTATAAAGAAAAGCGGTTCCAGCGGAACCTTGGCTCGTTGTTAAATAGCCCACGACCTGTCCAGCGTCGTTAATCGATTTGCCGTAGTCTTGGTAATCACCCTGCACGCCGACGCTCGTGTATGTTCCATTGCTATAAATGAAAGCGCTACTGATCGCCTGCCCTGTGATTTGACCGTTGTTACTTACGGCCAAACCTTCACTCCACGGTTTTCCAAGGTTTGTGGAACCCGGAAGGGCGCCCAAATCGGTCATCGTGGTCCCATTGTCGCTGAACAGGTCGTAGCCGCCGTTGGAGTTGTTTGCCCCACCAACGATCTCGCCGTTATTGTTGATCCCATACGCATAACTAAAATTCGAGCCCGGCCCAAGGGCCTGCATACCGCCGTGATAAAGAAAGGCCTGCGTTACGGCGTCCTCTCCAGTGGAGATGGGTGAAAAACCAACGACCTCTCCGCTGTCATTGATCCCGGTTGGAGTGGGATAAGTCTGCGCTCCGGCCAATTCGGGCAAAATCGTCACTTGCCCGTTTGTGTAAAGATAGGCCTGTTCGTTGTAGCCGCCATATAAATTTTCACTTGCGATCGTTCCGACAGTCTGACCGCTGTCGTTAACCGCCACTGCTGTGCTACTTATACCCCCCAAGGCAGGGGCAAGGCTATTCATCTGACCATTGCTGTACTCGAATGCAACGTTTTCGGCATTCCCAGCGGTAAACGACTGGCCAACTATTATTCCTGAACTGCTGATCGCCACGGCTCCGCTAGCCGTTCCACCAAGGGTACCCAGATCCGTAACGATGTAGCTATCCGAGGCGAACGACATCCGAGCGATTAGGAGCAGGGCGGAAAAAGCCGCGTATCGGTAGTATTTTACTGACATCTGTCCCTCCGCCTTGATTCGCCAAACTGCCGCAAATAGCCGCTGAAATGGGGGGGAAATCCCCCAAAAAAGAATTCGCGCGTACTATAACGCACTTAGACGGACAGACACAAAAAAATCAGGAATTAACGCGACCTTGAAATATATGCCGCCCCAAAATCCGCACTCAAATACTCCCCGCCCCCGCCGGCACACTCAAAAACTCCCGCGCCGATCTCAAGCTCATCACGATCAGCACCGCCACCGCCCAGACCGCCCCAGCCGCCCCCAGGATAATCGCCCACGCCATCGCCACCGATTGCGCATCCGAATCCCCGCCCCCCAGTTCCTGTCCGATCGAATACACGGCACAGACCGACAACACCGTCACCAGCAGCTTCGCGATTCCATATACAACCAGCATCCACCACGCCATCGGCGAATTGCGCATCAGCACGATCCCGCTCGCCAGCAGAAGACCCGCCATCACAAAACTGAGCAGCCCATCCATCACCATCAGGTTCGCGTCGCGCTTGACGACCACCGGCCCTTTTCCCCAAGGCGACGCCGCCACCGTCGCCGACACAATTCCCGGATAACTCTGCCCCGACGGCCCAAAGCTCATCGACCCATTCACCGTCGTCACCGCCAGCGTTCCGTCCGGCAGCATCTGCGCATTCTCCACTTGCCCGGCCGCCTGCGCCACCGAGTTGCCCGCGGTGATCAGCGTCTGCGCCGGCGCCGCCAGCTCCGCCGCCAGCGCATTCTGCTGCGTGTCGTTCATCGCATGATTGCACATTGTCTGCACCCGGCCGATCACCCCCGCGATCTGCTCACTCGCCAGGTGTGTCTGACCGGATGAATCCGTGTAACTTCCCCCGCCCGACCGGATCGGCGAAGGGCTGTCCTGCGGAAAAAAAATCGCGCTCTGATCCGAAATCTGTAATCGCCCGCTCCCCAGAATAAAAAGATCATCCGGCTCCCCACCCGATCCGCTCGGCATCTGCCGAACGTCCGTCACGTATGCCGTCACCCGATCCGCCGTAAGATTGTCCGGCGAAATCTGGATCACCTGCTGTCCCGCGTCCGCCAGCAATCCGTCCAACTGCTTCTGTCGCGGATCGGAAATCGGATGCATCGCCACCAGCGCCCCAATCACGACCTGCCGCTGCGCCGATGAGAGCCCCTGCGGCGCGACATATTCCGACGCCGCCTGCTTCGGCACAACTGACGTAGACGTAGCCACGCTCGCCGGCGTCGTCGCCCGCGCAAAATGCGAGACGACGTTCGCAAACGACAGCGATCCAAAATCCACCAGCAGCGAGACCGACGCGATGACGATGCTCAAAACCCCGACAGCCGACAGAATTGCCGGCCTCTGTACGTACGGCGAGTAATAGCTCCCCGACATCTCCCCAATTATCGTCTCCCCACGCCCGTACGTTCAACTGCCTTCAACCCACAACCGTCAAACTTCTCGGCCGCGGCACTTCCCCAACCAGGTCATACCCATCCGAATCCACCACTTTCACCGTCGTCATCATCCCCGCATGAAGCTCCGCCCCCCGCACCCCTCCCTGCACCATCGTCACCGAATCGATCTCCGGCGCCTGCCCCGTCGTCCGCGCCACCCATCGACCCTTCTTCCCGGCCGGCTTGTCGATCAGCACTTCCACCTTCTGCCCGACCTTCCCCCGCGCCTTGGCAAACGCCACTTCCTGCTGCGCCAGCATCAATTCCTCCACCCGCGCCTTCTTAACATCCTCCGGAATCTGCCCCTCCATCCTCCCCATCGGCGTCCCCGGCTCGGCGCTGTACGGAAACACTCCCATCATATCGAACCCAAACTCCCTCACGAATTTCACCAATTCCCCATGCTGCGCTTCAGTTTCCCCCGGCGACCCCGCGATAAACGTCGTCCGAATCGTTATCCCCGGCACCCATTTCCTCAGCTTCTCCAGCAGCGTCTCAATCTGCCCGCGCGTCACCCGCCGCTTCATCACCGTCAGCATCTCATCATCGATATGCTGCAGCGGCATATCGATATATTTCACCACCCGCTCACTCTCCCCAATCGCCCGGATCATTTCATCCGTAAAGCAGGACGGATACGCATACATCAGCCGCAGCCAATGCACATCCTTCAACTCCCGATCCAGCCGCTTAAGCACTCCCGCCAGTCCCGGCTCATAGCCAATGTCGGTTCCATAGCTGGTCGTATCCTGCCCAATCAGATTCAGCTCCACCGCCCCATCCGCTGCAAGCTCCCGCGCCTCGGCCAGAATGTGATCGATCGGCTTAGACCGCATCGGCCCGCGTATCGACGGAATCGTGCAAAACGAACACCCTTGATTACACCCTTCGCTCAGGCGCAAAAACGCATAATGCCGCGGCGTCAGCCGCAGCCGGCCCCGATCATCCTCAAACACCGCCAGCCGCGTCGTCTTCGTCTGCTTAACACTCGCATCCAGCTTCGCCTCATCCGCCAGCCGGCGCGAGAGGTCGTGATACTTCCCCAGAAAATGTTTTTCTTCTCCCCCGCATCGCCGTTCCCGCGCACCGCCTCAACAATATTCTCTCGATCAAACACGCCCACCAACCGATCGATCCCCGGCGCCTCAGCCAAAAGTTTCGTCTTATGCCGCTGCACCAGACATCCCGCCACCACCACCCGCTTGCACTTCCCCTTTTCCTTCAGCCGGATCGCGCGATGAATCTCCCCCATCGATTCAGTTTTCGACGCTTCAAGAAACCCGCAGGTATTGATGACGATCGCATCCGCCCCTTCTGCGTCCCCGGTAACCGTCAACCCATCCCCCGCCAACAGTCCGAGCATCCTCTCGCTGTCCACGAGGTTTTTCGGGCAGCCAAGGCTCACAAACGCGATTGTCTGAATAGGATCACTCATAAAACCCGAGCCCCCTACAATACGCTCAAATCCCCTCCCTGTGTAGCCGCCGTGCTTGCACGGCGCTTTCCGCCCACCAAAAAACCCCACCTAACCCAAATACCTATCTACACATAGGATAATTAACCATAACTAAATAATTGGCATCAACTTGGGTTCAAAGTTGAAACGTCCGAACCGTATTGATAGAATCGTTTCTTATGCCCGTGCGAGATAAAATCCGCCGTCACACAACGCGCTCACAAAGCGTCCCCAGTGCATTCCCGGCGCGCGCCGGTTAAGCACCGAAAGCCTGTAATGGTCGACCTTAGGAAGGGCCGACCTCACCCGCCCGCGCACAAATCCGGGCCCAGTTTCGCCAAAGCCGTCCGCTTTCTCTCGACGTTGGCCGATTTCGAGCGGCTTCGCATCGTCCGCTACAACTCTGAGAATTTCAACCTCGAGCGTATGCGCACCCTGCTCAAAAAGCTGGGGTCGCCTCAGGAAAAGTTCCGCTCGGTCCACGTCGCCGGAACCAAAGGCAAAGGCAGCACTTGCGCGATGATCGCCGCCATGCTCCAGGCCAATGGCTACAAGGTCGGGCTCTACACCAGCCCCCACCTCATCGACGTTCGCGAGCGCATCGTCATCAATGGCGAAATGATCCCCCAGATCAATTTCGCCCGCCTCGTGCGCCTGATGGAGCCCATGGTCCAGCGCATCAAGCCCACGCCGACCTATTTCGACGTGCTCACGGCAGTGGCCTTCAAATACTTTGCCGACAACAAGATCGACATTGCCGTCGTCGAAACCGGCCTTGGTGGCCGGCTCGACAGCACCAACGTCATCAAGCCCGAAGTCACGGCCATCACCAGCATTAGCCATGACCACATGGCCCAGCTCGGGCCCACCCTCGGCCACATTGCCACCGAAAAAGCCGGCATCTTCAAGCACGGCATCCCCGCGGTAAGCGTCGTCCAGGACCCCCAGGCGGAGGCCGCGCTGAAAAAAGTCGCCGAAAAAGTCGGCGCACCGCTTGATATCACCGGCCAGACGATCGAATTCAGTTACCGCTTCGAGTCCAGCCGAATGCTCGGCCCGCACAACCGCATTTGCCTCACGACGCCCAACAGCAAGTTCGAGCACCTCGCCGTCCCCCTCATCGGCGAGCACCAGGCGATCAACTGCGGCCTGGCTTTGGCCGTCATCGACCGCCTCAAATCCCGCGGCGTCGCCATCAACGACATCCGGGCCATGGAAGGCCTCTCCAAGGTCTCCGTTGCCGGCCGGATGGAAATGGTCTCCCAGACTCCGCGCGTCATCGTCGACGGCGCTCACAACGCCGCCAGCCTCGACGCCGCCATGAAAGCCATCGGCCAGCACATCCCCTACGACTCCATGGTCGTCATCTTTGGATGTTGCGGCGACAAAGACGTCCCCGGAATGCTCGATCGCATCACCAGCGGCGCTGACAAAGTTATCTTCACCCGCATCGACAACGTCCGCTCCGCCGACCCCCACGAACTCGCCGCCCGCTACGTCGAACTCTACGGCAAAATGGCCCAGGTCGCGGAGAATCTCGAAGAAGCCCTTGCCATCGCCAACCGCGCGGTGACGAAAGAAGACCTCATCTGCATCACCGGCAGCTTCTATCTCGTCGGCGAAGCCAAAAAACTATTCGCCGCCAAAGCCGCCGCCGCCCAGCAAGCGCAGGCGCCGCGAAATTAACTCCGCACCCAGCCGTTTAGCCGTGACCCCCAAGCGCAGCGCCAACTCACGCAGTGGATCGCGTTTTCTGTACGATTTACTCCAACGGCAACTTCCTCGCCAACCCCAGATAATTCTCATAATTCCCCCGAATCTCCCGAATCGAATCCCCCCCAAACTTCTCCAGAAACCCCCGCGCAATTTCAAACGCCACTACGTTCTCCATGATCACGGAAGCCGCTCCGATCGCCGAGATATCCGACCGCTCCCACCCCGCCTCCGATGGCTCCTTCGTATTCAGATCCACGCTCTTCAGCGGCTTGCCCAGGGTGCTGATCGGCTTCATCGCCCCGCGCACGATGACCGGTCTGCCGTTGGTCATTCCGCCTTCCAAGCCGCCGGCATTGTTCGTCCCGCGCACAAATCCGAGCGCCGGCGTGTCCTTCTGCGAAGGATCGAATCCAATCTCATCATGCACCTGCGACCCCGGCCTGCGCCCGCCTCGAATCCCAATCCAAACTCCACCCCCTTGAACGCCTGAATGCTCGCCACCGCCGCCGCGATGCGGCCGTCCAATCGTCCGTCCCACGTCATGCAACTCCCCAGTCCGATCGGGCAGCCGAAAACATGCGCCTCGACGATTCCGCCAGCCGTGTCCTTCGCCATTTTCTGATCGTTGATGAACTGCCGCATCGCCTCATCGGCGGCGGGGTCGGGGCAATAAACCTCCGAAGCATCCCGCGCCTTGAGCATCTCGCGCCAGTTCTTCTCATCGACGACAAACTTCCCCTCCGCCGGCCCGACGCTGCGCACAAACCCAAAGACTTCGATCCCAAACTCCCGCAGGAAGCACCGGGACAACGCGCCTGCAGCCACGCGCGCCGCCGTTTCCCGCGCCTGGCACGTTCCAGTGTGAGCCGGCAATCCGTCGTCAGCCATTTCACCGAACCCGCCAGGTCCGCATGTCCTGGCCGCGGGCGATGCAGTGGGGGGGTCGCGGCCGGATCGTCCAGCCGCGCGTCCTTGTTCACGATCTCCATCGCAATCGGCGATCCGATCGTCTTGCCCAGCCGCACGCCGCTCAGAAATTCCGCATGATCCGTCTCAATCTTCTGGCGGCCGCCGCGCCCATAGCCTCCCTGGCGGCGGCGTAATTCGCCATCAACAAATGCCTGATCAACAGCGACGCCCTCGGGTATGCCCTCGACGAGGGCGATGAGGGCTTTGCCATGGGATTCACCGGCGGTACGGAAGAATAGTCGTTCCATAATATTGGACGGGCAATGATAGCAGAGCAGGGGGGGGCTGTCCCTGAGAGACCCCATTGAACAGAATTGAACATATTTGAACAGTTTTTGGAGATTTATTAGTGAATGCTAATTTATATCGCGATCATAGGTGTTGGCTTAATAATTGTTTACGTCTCGAAATGGCGAAGCAGTGACTTTGGGCGGGGAAATAGTGTTCAAAGAATTCGCCGCATAATATGCGGTGAATATCTTGGCTTTTGCGGTGAATGAGAGGTATAATCACCGCAGATCATGCAGGGAATGCCAATATTTGTCCATGAGAAGACCGGGTGGCCAAAATTCACCTGGAGTGGGGAGGCCATTGCCGGCCCGCTCATAGGCGTTCGCCACAAGCAGGGGCGACTGCTCGGAAAGATGGAAGCCCTGGGATTCGATCTTCGGTCTGAGGCAAACCTGTTATCGCTCACCAGTGAAGTGGTGAAATCTTCAGCCATCGAGGGCGAAATATTAAATCCCGACGAAGTACGATCGTCGATTGCACGCCGGCTCGGTCTCGACGTTGCGGGACTTATCAAGGCGAGCAGGGATGTTGAAGGCGTCGTTGAGATGATGGTCGACGCGACACGAAACTTTGAGGCTCTGCTGTCCAAGCCGCGCCTGTTCGATTGGCATGCCTCGCTGTTTCCGACTGGCCGTAATGGCATAGGGCGGATCACCGTGGGCGCCTGGCGAATGGAAGAGTCGGGGAAAATGCAGGTGGTCTCCGGACCCGTCGGCAAAGAGCACGTACATTTCGAGGCGCCGGTGGCCCAAAGGCTCGAGGCGGAGATGACCGCTTTCCTTGAATGGTTCAACGCACCGCTATCCATCGATCCCGTGCTCAAAGCAGCCGTAGCGCATTTTTGGTTCGTCACAATTCACCCATTTGAAGATGGCAACGGACGCATGGCGCGGGCGATTGCCGATATGGCTCTCGCCCGCGCGGATGCTACGCCGGACCGGTTCTACAGCATGTCGTCGCAAATCGAGATAGAACGCAAACATTACTACCAAAAGTTGGAATTCGCTCAGCGTGGTGACATTGACATCACGGATTGGCTCGTGTGGTTTCTTGGATGCCTGGATCGGGCAATCGACGGAGCGGACAAGATCCTGGCGGCCGTGCTGCACAAGGCCAAAATGTGGCAGCGCATCAACCTCAAACCAGTTAACGACCGTCAACGAAATGTCATCAACCGGATGCTGAATGGTTTTAAGGGGTTTCTCTCGACTTCCAAATACGCCAAACTCGCCAAGTGTTCCGAGGACACAGCGCTGCGCGACATTCGCGAATTGGTCGAACGCGGCATTCTTGTCCGCAATGCCAGCGGCGGTAGAAGTACGAGCTACCGGTTAGGCGAGCCGGAAGGAGTCGCAAATTAAGTTGGTGGGCGTGCAATAGATATCATTGCGAAAAAGGGGTGCGCGTCGTGGTAGATGGTGTCGGACAAACCCATAAAATTGGCTGGATTAGTGAATCTGATAGTGTATTCAGTGATTGATTCCCTAAATGTAACCGACAGGGAGGCGTAGGGTGAAAGAACTGAATGTTACGTTTTGGAATGTGCAGAATCTTTTCGAAACCCGGATCGCCAGAATATTGGGTCGAGGGCCGCAGTCCAAGAAATCCAGGGAGGCGAAACTGGATCGGCTTGCGAGCGTAATTGGAGACAGCTTTGGCAAGCGCGGTCCAGACCTGTTGGCGGTCGCGGAAGTGGGTGACAGAGGGCTGTTCGACGAATTAATCGACCGTGTTGCTGCTCCATACCCACCTGGCCTGCGGCTATGGGAGGGAGCAACGCAGCCAGAGCACACGGGATTGGGAATTGTTGGGCGAGTCGACCGAATCGCGGGGATGAAAGTACTTGATGTTTGGCGGCCAACTGCTCATGCTCGCCCGCGCGCCTTGTTGGTCGAATGCCAGCTTCGCTCAATTTCAAGGCCTATATGGATTGTTGTGAACCATTGGAGAAGTCGTCTGAAGAAAAAGAGGCAGATCGGTACTTCTGATTGGCAGGACAGGCTCGATGTTGCGGATTGGCTGGGTCGGCGGCTTGGGCTCGCCGGCGCGATGCAGTGCGTGACTATGTTGGGGGACTTCAATTGTGAGCCGACTGAAAAACCCTTCAATACATTGCAACTTCGGGGCACAAGGCATGCTTCGACAGCGATTCGGTCAGCCAAGGCGGCATCGACTCTTTATAACTCTGCCTGGCGCTACTTGGCCGAGCCTGATCCGTGGCAATACCCGCGACCGGTCGGATTTCAGGCGTCGCGCCCGCGAACGACCTGCGGGACAGGTTCTGTCATATTCGATCAACTTCTTGTATCGAAGGATGCCCTGATTGGGCGACCGCTCGCATTGCGCGAAAACAGTATCAGCTATCAGTCCGACCCGAGAATCTTCTGCTATAATAGAAACGGCCATATCAAACCCGTCGGGTGGTCGAGATCAAAGAAGGGCCAATTTGTTGGTGCGTCTGATCATTTGCCGATATTGGCAACATTTGACGTGTTTTGAGAGCATAGGGACAGTTTCATGGCTAAAACATTTGAACAGCGATTGGATGAAGCACTCCGCCTTGATGACCCTCCCGCGCAAAGATTTTCTGAGATGCAGGACCGGTTGACGAAGATATCAGACTTTCTTCAAACTCAGATCGACTCTTCGAAAAAAAAGCGCAGGTCGTTGTCGAGCCAGGCCATTTGGTGGACGCTGGGCAGCAGTTCAACCTGGTTATTCATATCCCCGCCCGAAATAACTACCGCGACACGCTTTTCCGTGCATATGTTCCTGCTTCCGGAACACCGGTCACTTTGGACTTTATCGGCGATGAGCCGGAGAGGGTGGATTCCGCGGACGCGCTGGAAAACAGCGTGATTCAGTTTTTGTCGCGGGAACAGGTACGCGTGATGATTCGAACGCTTCGTGAGGTTGCAGCCAAGATACCCTAGCAAATGGGCGATCTGGATGACATTATCTGGAAGGCGTTGGATACTGAAAATGTGCGGTCTGCGGGCGAGAAATGGAAAATGGGACATCAGGACGTCACTGATTAAAAATCAGTGGCCTTCTCTTTTCCTTATCACCCGAGTTGAGCTCCGTGCAAATGAGAGATTGTTCTAGTTTTGACGAAGAATCACCCAAACCACAAGGAATGCGATAAGGGTGAAAATTGCCCCCAAAATGATCCAAATTGGCTTGCGCGGGGGAAGCGACTCTTCCCGTGAAATATACTTGCCACAATGGGGACAGACCTCCGCCTGCTCGTATACGGGCTTGCCGCAGTACGGGCAGGGATCGGTGTCCACCGAATCCTCATCCTCCTTGGCGTCCGCCTGGTCCGGGTCTTGCGAGTCGCCGGGATCCTCATCGTCGTCTTGGTGATACATCGGTCCCGTTTAATTAGACTCGATTACGTGTGAGAAGTTGAGGGGCTGGTCGCGTTGCTGGATGGAGGTGGCTCGAGGTGAGTAATCGCCGTTGTTGCGGTTGTGGTTGGAATGTCCCTGACTGCGGGCTTCGCGTACCAGGCAACATAGAAGCAGCGGAGGATTCCCCAACCGCAAAGCGCGGGCAGAACACCAAGAACTGGCGGAAACCTATACCAGGCCGCGGAGCCAACAAATAGCCCCACAATTCCGTCGATCAAAAGAAAGACGCCCACCGCAAGTGCGAGCATCGCGCAAATTCGATCGAATACCGTTAGGCTGCGTTTTCGCTTGGGCATAGGCCAACCAAACACAATTGTAACAAAGTGACCCCCAAAAATGGGGCTTTATCGAATTGTGGAAATAAACGAGACAGCTTTGAATTGTTTCGACAATATCAGATCTGTGCCGTTTATCTGGACCGCGCGTGAAAAAAAAACGGTGGGCGAGTACGCACCACCCTACAAATTTTTATCCTTCCGCCGCGACGCTTCGCAACAAAGGCAACAGGCACGATCAGCATCGAGGCGGATACGGGTTCGGGAACGTCATTTTGCGCTGAGCTTACGGCATAAGTTAGCGTGTCCGCAGGCCCGGTGATGACGATGCTGTTCGCGCCGTTCGGGTCAAAACTGCCGACGCCGTCGTAGCCGTACGGGAACGACAGGTTGATCTCGACCTCCCAGTTTGACGTGAAGGTGGCGTCCACAGCCATCGTCGAGTCGCTGTTGGGGTTCGAACTGGCGGTAAAAAAGACGTTCACGGATTCGAGGACGGAAGAGAATCCGGGGAAGCCCTCGCTTTCAATAAAGCCGGTGCCGGTGGCATCCAACGACCAGTTGGCATTCGGAAACAGGACGTTGCTTCCGAAGCTGGAAGGGAATTCGCCGTCTGCCGGGGTTGTGCTGTAGCTGACCGTGAAATTTCCCAGCGTGGGCCAGCCGCTGTTCTGGTTGGCATCTGTGACAAGCGCACCGGCGGTGCCGGATAGTTCATATCCCGTCGCGAAGGCGGTGCCCGCGGAGCCGGTCAGAAATGCGAAGAGAATCCCCAGGGCGAGCCCGGGACCGGCGACAACTATGTTTTTTATTTGCATTTTCCCTCAGCTTTTTTTGGGGGTTCAGTATAACGCGACTGGCAATAATTGAAATAAATTTAAGAGCGTGTGAGGGGAACGGGCCGGGGACGGCCCGGCTCTACCAGCAAGGGGGCGGCATTTATGGTTCATCCGAAATGGGTTCACCATTTCCCTCTCCTCCCATCTCGTGTACATTCCCCACTCTATGCCCAAGATCACCGTCGATGGCAAGACATTCGAGTGCAAAGACAAGCAAATGATCCTGCAGGCCTGCGAGGATGCCGGGGTCAAAATGCCGTCCTACTGCTATCACGGCGGGCTTTCCATTCCCGCCTCTTGCCGAATCTGTCTCGTTGAAGTTGAAGGCATCCCCAAGCTGGTTCCCTCCTGCCAGACGCCGGTGCGGGATGGGATGGTCGTTTATTCCAAGTCGACCAAGGCGGTCATGAACCAGAAGCAGGTGATGGAATATCTGCTTATCAATCACCCGCTCGATTGCCCGGTTTGCGACCAGGCCGGCGAGTGCTTTCTCCAGGACTATTCCTACGAATACGGCCGCAGCCAGTCCCGCTTCGAAGAGGACAAGGCCAAGAAGCCCAAGAAAGACGTCGGCGACAATATCCTCCTCTACGGCGATCGCTGCATCATGTGTACCCGCTGCGTGCGCTTCACCCGGGAAGTCTCCGGGACCTCGGAGCTTTTCGTCAATGGCCGCGGGCACAAAGAAGAAATTGACGTCTTCCCCGGCAAACCGTGCAACAACAAACTTGCCGGCAACGTCGTCGAACTTTGCCCGGTAGGGGCCCTGCTCGACAAGGATTTCCTGTTCAAGCAGCGCGTCTGGCTGCTCAAGCAGGTCGTGTCTGTTTCCCCGGCCGACAGCGGCGGTGAAAATGTTTTCATCGAGTTTAACGAAGGCGTCGTCTACCGCGTCACGTCGCGCTATAACGCCGAGGTCAACACCTGGTGGATCAGCGACGACACCCGCTACTCATACAAAATCCTCTATCATCCCAAGCGTCTCAAAACCGCCTTTAAGCGCGAGCACGGCGCCCTCACACCGGCCAGCACGCCTGAAGCGTTCGACATCGCCGTCAAACAATTGAAGTCTGTCGCCGTGGGGTCGCCGGGAAGTCTCTATGCCGTCCTTTCTCCGATGATGGCCTGTGAAGAAGCGTATCTCCTTGCCAAAGCCATTCGTTCCATCGATCCGCAGGCGCTGCTGGTTCTTGGCCCCGTTCCATCGACCGGGCAGGACGAGATATTCCGGAATTATCTGACTGGGCAGCAGACGTTCGTGATCAAAGCGGAAAAAGTGCCCAACGCCGCGGGCATTCGCCGCGTTCTGCAAACTATTGGCGGCCCGACATCGGAATGGAATGAATTCGCGGCCTCCGCCCCGGCAAACCTGAAAGCCGGGTGGATCGTCGGCGGATATCACTCCAACTGGATCACCGGCGAAATCCCCTCGGCACTGAAGTCAGGCTTCAAGGTCGTTCAGGACATTCTTCCCACCACCCTCAGTGACAGCGCCGACATCATCCTTCCCTCGGCCGCGTGGGCTGAAAAGGACGGCTGCTGGGAAAATTTCTCGGGGAAGATTCAGCCTTTCGCGGCCGCCGTTGCCCCGCCGCAGGGCGTTACCCGAGAAGGGGATTTATATCTCTCGCTCCTGGGTACCCCCGGCCTCTACAACGCCGACGCTATCCGCAAGGAAATGGGCGAACCATTTGCCTCGATCTCCCTGCCGGTCGAACTTACCCGGCGCCGGCAATGGAATTTGCCGAACTGTAAAAAACCAATAAAAATATCTCCCCGAGAGAGCATCATGATCGACACTGTAACTAACTGGTTTATCGCCAATATCCCCCCCTGGTTCTGGATCGCCCTCATCGCCCACGGCGCCATCATGGGCACCGTCGCCTATCTGATCCTTCTGGAGCGCAAAGTTGCCAGTTGGGTGCAGGATCGCATCGGCCCCAATCGCGTGGGACTGGGCTTCGGAATCATCCCCTTCCTCAAAGACAAAAAAATGGCCGGCTTCGGACAGCCGCTTGCTGACGGCCTCAAATTCATCGTCAAGGAAGACTACCATCCCGCCAGCGTCGACAAGGTTCTTTTTACCATCTCTCCCGGGCTGATGGTCCTGGTCATCATCGTGAGCATTGCCGTCCTTCCCTGGGGCGGAACGCGTCAGGCCAACCGCATTGTCACGATTCCTGCCGGCACGACTGACATTTCCGCCGCCGCCAGCGCTCAGATCGCACAGGGGGACCAGCTTGTCGGCGAGCCGCAGGACCTGGGCAACAACCAGTTTAAGATCACCTACCAATACCCATTCCAGATCGCGAATCTCAACATCGGCGTCCTCTTCGTTCTGGCCGTCCTCTCTCTGGCCGTTTACGGCGTCGTCATCGGCGGGTGGGCGAGCAATAACAAATATTCCTTCCTCGGCGGCTTGCGCCACCGCCAACATGATCTCCTACGAAATTCCCCTCGGCCTGGCAGTCCTCACCATCGTCGTGATGTACGGCACGCTCGACATGAACGCCCTGGTTGAAAAGCAGTGCCACAACTGGGTCGGCATTATCCCCGCGTGGAATGTCTTCTCGCAGCCGTTGGCTTTCGTTATGTTTCTCATCTGTATTCACGCCGAGGCCAATCGCGCTCCCTTTCGACACCGCCGAGTGCGAGCAGGAACTCGTCGGCGGCTACCACACCGAATATTCCGCGATGCGATTTGCCCTGTTTTTCCTCGGTGAATACGCCGGCATGATCACCACCAGTGCCGTTTGCGTCGCCCTCTTCTTTGGCGGCTGGGATTTCCCCGGGCTTCGCGGCGACATTCCCGGTCATCCTGCCGTCACCACCAGCTTCATTATCTGCATCCTTCGCGCCATCGTTTTCTTCGTCAAAACCGTCGCCATCATCTTCGTCTTCATGTGGGTTCGCTGGAGCCTGCCGCGATTCCGCTTCGATCAGATCATGATGCTCGCCTGGCGGGCACTCATTCCCATCGCGCTGGCCATGCTGATGGTGACTTCCGTGATCGTTTTCGCCTTCCACGGTAACACTTACGACGGTCTCGGCGGGGCTGCCGCGCTTACTATGCTGGTCTTCAATGTTCTGCTCGCGGCCCTCATCATGATCTTCACCGCCTGGATTCCTCCCGCCCCGGCGACCAACCGGCGCCTCACTGTTATTGGCAGCCGCTTCACAAACACCCCTTTGCCCGCGGGGTCGGTTCCGAGTCCTTCCAACTGAGTAATCCCATGAAAGACTCCGACGTCATCGTCCTCGACGAACCAAAGCTCTCCAAGGCCGACACGTTCTACCTCCCACAAGTCCTCATTGGCCTGGGCACCACGATGAAGCACATGCTTGCCGTCGTCGTCCGCGGCAAGGATCGGGTCATTCAATACCCCGAAGAAAAACGCGAAGACAAGACGGTCGAAGAGGGCGGAATGTTCCTCAAGACCTATCGCGGGGTTCACCGTCTCAACAAGGACGAAGAGGGCCGCGTCAAATGCGTGGCCTGCTTCATGTGCTCCACCGCCTGTCCTGCCCACTGCATTCACATTGAAGCCGCCGAGAGCCCCTGGGCCGACCGCGAAAAATATCCCGCAAAATTCGATATCGACGAACTTCGATGCATTTACTGCGGCATGTGCGAAGAAGCCTGCCCGGTCGATGCCATCGAACTGACTCACACCTACGATATTGTCGGACTCACCCGCCAGGAAATGGTCTTCGACAAGGCCAAACTCCTCAATATTTTCGACGAAACCGTCAAAAAAGAGCCGATGTAAGCTCCGTCTGGCTCATAAGATAAAGTTGGCGGGCAATAACGTGCCCCCCTCCGCGTTAGACTCTGTGGAACTGGCGCGCGGTTAGTAACTACTATGAACCAGACCGATTAATCAATAGTGTCCGGAACGCAGCCCCATGAATAGCGAGATCTTGCGCTTGCGCGAGGCGGCGTTTTGTGGTTCACTTCCCTCCGGTGCAGCCGAACCTCTCTGCATCTTCCGGATCGCCGGCCAAGCCGGGACGAAAGCCGCGGCCGGCGGTGCGGGGGGAAGATTTGTTCGGCGGCAAGTACGTGCCTATTTTACAGGATCATCTGACCCGGCTGAGGGCGACGCATCCCCATCCCAATCGCACGCTTTTTTACGACGATGTGGCCATCGCCTACCTGCTGGCTTTTTTCACGCCGGCGATTCGCAGCCTGCGGACGATGGAGGATTTCAGCCAGACCGAGCAGATGCAGGAGCAGCTTTCGGTCGATCGCCTGCCGCGTTCCACGCTTTCCGACGCCAACGCCCTGTTCGATCCGACGCTGCTGGAGCCGATCATCGAGGATCTGCGGGCGCGGCTTCCCCATCTGCGTCATGCCGATCCGAAGCTGGCGGAGCTGACCGAGCGGGTGCGGGTGGTGGATGGGTCGCTGTTCACCGTTGCCGCCGACGTGGCCTGGGCGCTGCATCAAAGCCGACCCAACGGAAAGCCCATGGACACGATTCGCCTGAATCTTCAATGGGCGGCGGGCGTGGGGATTCCCGAGGGAGTCGCCATCAGCGGCGAGGGATGCTCCGAGGCGCAGGCGCTGATGCAGGCCCTGGAGCCGGGGCAGATTTATGTCATGGACCGCGGCTATGTCTGTTTCGAGCTGCTGGACCGGATCGTGCACGCCTGCAGCGATTTTGTGCTCCGGCTCAAGTCAAACAACTATTTCATTGCCATCGAAAACAATGACTTGACCCCTAAATCCCTGCCGCTGAGCGACGAGGATCGCGCCGCCGGCATTCTGAGCGACCGGATCGGATACCTGGGCTCAGAAGGGCCACGCTTTGCTCCTCCGGCGGGAAAATGGCTTCGGGAAGTGACGATCTTCGACCCGGACAAACCCGACAAGCCCCTGCGGCTGCTGACCAACATTCTCAATGTTCCCGCCCAGGTCATCGGCCTGCTCTACCGCTGGCGATGGAAGATCGAGCTGTTTTTCCGCTGGCTGAAGGTGCACGCCCACTTCCGTCATCTCACCAGTCACAGCAAAAACGGCGTCACCACCGGGTTCTACATTGCGGTCATCGGGGTGTTGTTGATCTACCTGCACACGCAGCGTCCGGTGAGCAAATATGCCTACGCGATGCTGAGCCTCGTCGCCGCGGGAGGGGCCACGTTGCAGGAGATAATTCCAATCTTGCAGCGTAGAGAACGGGAATGCGAGCTGCAGCGCCAGCGTGTGGCACGGAAGAAGGTTGGAAAAATCGTCAAGTAAGTCATCAGGGGCTTTTCTTGTCCGGCCGCTGGTGCACGCCGCCGCATGCGCTGCAAGCCCACCGCTGAACCTTCCACCACGGCCGCCATCCACCCGAAAGGGAAACCTTCCTATCAACCTTCAAAGATTCCCAGAATTTAGATGCGGAGGTCCCGGACAATATTGCCGATTAATAGGGAGGTCTTTGTATGACTCGCTCAATGAGAAAATCAATTCTGCTCGCGGCTGCGGCCGCGTTTGGCTTCGGCGGCCTTGCCGGATGCGTTGTCCGTGAGGAACCCGCCCCAACCGTCGTCTATACGTCCGCGCCACCGCCGACCCCGGCTACTCCTCCGCCGGCTGATCCCAATGCCGACGTCGTTGCCCCCAATCCGCCCCCGCCGGACGAGGTTGAGGTTCAGCCTCCTCCACCAGATCCCACCTACGTCTGGGTCGGTGGCTACTGGTGGTGGGACGGATATCACTATGCTTGGCGCCGCGGCTACTATCACCGCCCCGCCCCCGGATATCACGTCTGGGTACGCCCCGGCTGGCGCTACGGCCCGCGCGGCTATGTTTACGTCCGCGGCTACTGGCGCTAACCTGAGCAATCGGAAACCCCTCAATAGAAACGACGACGCCGGCGCACTCAAGTGCCGGCGTCGTCTGCTTCCGAGCTCAGCTTGTCGTCCTCTTCGCCCTCTTCCGTCAGATAGCTGAAAACATCGCGCACATATTTCACAAACTCCATCCGCTTGATTCCGCCGATCTTTTCCGTCTCGATGCACCCTTCGATCACGCACTCATTTTCATCCACCCCGGAAACGACCAAGCCTATTTCCCGCAGTTTGTCCGCGGCATCCGCCGCCGACATGCCCGACTCTTCCACGATCACCACCACAACATCCGATAATTCCTTTTCCTCTTTACCCATGGCAATCTCCGGATAATTTGAGGCGATTGTAGCCGGTCCCCCGTCATTTCCTACTCTTTCAGTCGATATCCCCGCTTAATACGATTAGCGCGGGGCATTCACCATTCAACTCTTGCAAATTTCGCCCCGTCGGCCTAAGCTTGACAACTTGGCTCGCCAGGAGCCCCCTGCGATGGATTCCCGGCCGTTCGGTCTGTCCGTTGTCGAGGGTCGTTTAAAAACTTCTTCTTATCCCAAGCCCCATGGCGGCGATGGATGTTCTGGCCATCCCCTCCCCGCACGGGCTGCCGGCTTTTCTCTAACGAGATCGCCGTTGTTTTGGAGTTGCTGAATGCCACAGTCGCAGGCGGAACTGGTTAAATCTCTCGTCGATGCCGGCGTCCATTTCGGCCATCGCGTCTCTCGCTGGAACCCCAAGATGGAGCCCTACATCCACGGCAAGCGGAACATGATTCACATCATCGATGTCCGCGAAACCATCAAGGGCCTTCTCCGCGCCAAAAAACTGATCCAGCAAACCGTCGCCGGCGGGCAAGGACGTGCTGTTCGTCGGAACCAAGCGCCAGGCCCGCCACGCCGTCGAAGAAGAAGCCAAGCGCTGCGGCATGCACTACGTCTCGGAGCGCTGGCTCGGCGGCACGCTCACCAATTTCCGCACCATCCGCGCCCGGCTCAACCGCCTCGAAGAACTCGAAAAGCTTTTTGAAGCCGGCCCCTCCGGCAAAGATCGAAACCTATTCCAAGAAGATGAAGTCCACCCTCGGCCGCGAGATGAGACAAGATCAAGACCAACCTCGAAGGCATCCGCAAGATGGAGCGCATGCCCGGCGTGATGTTCATCATCGACACCCGCCGCGAGCACATCGCCGTCAAGGAAGCCCGCAAGCTGGGCGTCCCGACCATCGCCCTGATCGACACCGACAGCGATCCCGATCTGATCGATCTGCCGATCCCCGGCAACGACGACGCGATGCGCGCCATCGAGATCATCCTCAAGGAACTGGCCGACTCGATCATCGAAGGCAAGACCGGCCGCGCGCGAAGTCAAGGGCGAAGAGCCCGCAGCAGCCCCGCCGCCGAAGCACCCGCACGGCCTTCCGCGCCGACGAGGCCACAGCCGAGGCCCAGGCCCCGCCGAAAACCCAGAAACACCCCGCCTGCCGAGAATGTGCACGCCGTGCCAATCGGCTTAAAGAAATTATTGCCACGGATGACAATCAGATGAACACAGATAACAATGCCATGATGATTCCCTCGGCATTTATCTGTGTGAATCTGCCTTTTCATCCGTGGCTAAATTGAATTTGGAGGACCCATGGCAGAAATCACCGCCAAACTCGTCAACGAACTCCGCGCCAAGACCGGCCTGGGAATGATGGAGTGCAAGAAGGTCCTCTCGAAACCGCCGGCGACATCGAAAAGGCCATCGACTATTTCCGCAAGAAAGGCGTGAAAACCTCGATCACCGAGCGCGCCGCCACCGAAGGCCGCGTCGCTCGCCGCCGTCTCCCCCGACCGCAAGCGCGGCGTCATCGTCGAGATCAACTGCAACACCGACTTCACCGCCAAGAGCGAGCCGGTTGCCAAAGTCGCCGCCGCTCGCCGCCGCAAAGCTTCTCGCCGACATTGCAGCGAATCTCGCCGACGATCCGGCCATCAAGGAGCAGCTCGTCGCCGTCTCCCAGCAGACCGGCGAAAACGTCCAGATCGGCCGCACCGCGGTTCTCACCACCATCCGCCGGCGCCATCGGCTCCTACGTCTACACGTCGCCGAAAAAGGCAAAATCGCCGTCCTGATCTCCATCACCGGCAAAACCGATGACACGATCTTCCGCGATATCGGCATGCACATCGTCGCCGCCCGTCCCATCGCGCTCACTCGCCAACGACGTCCCCGCCGACCTGGTCGCCAAGGAAAAAGAGATCGCCGTCGAGCAGGCCAAGGCCACCGGCAAGCCGCAGAACATCGCCGAAAAAATCGCCGAGGGAAAGCTCAACAGCTTCTTCGCCGAGCGCGTCCTTCTCGACCAGGAATACATCAACCCCGAAGTCTTCAAAGGCTCCGTCGCCAACTACCTGAAGGCCAAAGGCGCGACAATCGAAAAGTACATCCGCATCGAAGTCGGCCAATACGGTCGCCAAATGCTCCGCTCCATCCGGATCATCGCCTCCGACTTCCGGGGACTGTGCCGGGTCTGCGGCCCGATCGTCGCCTCCGCTGGCTGCTGGCGATTATCTTCCACTTCAAAGCCTGCCGACGCTCCGGCAATCTCCAACCCGCCGACGCCTCCCTCGGCGACGGCCCCTTCCACGCCAGGCTTCGCAACGCCAGGGCAACCCTCGGCGGCAAACAGATCCTGACCGGCATCCGCGAAATCTGGGTCCGCGACCCCTACCTCAACGATTTCCTCACCATCCCCGACGACGCCACCGTCGTCGATCTCGGCGACAACATGGGCCTCTTCACTATCCTCGCCCTTGCCTCCGGCAGGGGGGTAAGAGTCCTTGCCGTCGAGGCTGACCCCAACGAATGCACCCGCCTCCGCGCCACCCTCGCCGCCAACGGGTTCGAATCCCGCGCTACCATCATCAATGCATTTGTCGGCGGCACCACATCGTTCCAGTCCGATCTCAAATCCACCCTCGCGCTCCGCAAGTGTCCCCACAATCACGGAAGATGAAATCATCTCAAAACTCGGCCCCGTCCCCATCCACTTCCTCAAATGTGACATCGAAGGCAGCGAGTTTGATCTTCTGAAACCCCGGCCCACTCCTGGCCGTCACAGATCAATTCGCCGCCGAGCTTCACCCCCACGCCGGCGACGTAAACGCCGCGATCTCCCAGCTCCAGCACATGGGGTTCCAAACCCTCCGCCGCGACCATCCTCCCACGACTCTCATCCAGGCCCGCCGCTCCAAAATTTAGGATTTCACCGCCGAGCACGCAGAGAGCAGAAAAATCAAAATGCGATTTTTTTGTGCCGCCGGTGTCCTCATCGGCGGAATTTACGTGCCGCAGATTCCGCCGGTGAGGACACCGGCCGCACTGGTGAATCGCTTTATTTTTCGCAGACAGCGGCCAATTCGTATCCACAAACACCGGATTCTCCTGCGGGTTGTTTCCCAGCCCGGTCATGGCTTCGAAAACTTCCCACTGATACTGGATCGCCGGATTTGCCGCGATGAACTGCTGCCAGGCCGCGAAATGCGCCCCCAGGAAAAGCGTCCGGTCGGCAAATCCCTCCGCCTGTTTTTGTAATGTCTCGATCTGCGCCGCCTGGGCGTTGTTCTGTTTCTCCAGCTCCGCCACCCGGGTTGAAAGCTCCGCCTTGCGGTCCTGCGCCGGGCCAGTTCCGCCTTAAGCTCGGCGTTGACCTTCTGTAAATCCTGCGGGGTGGCGTTTTGCCCATAAGCCGCCCCGGCAACCAGGAACACCGTCAGAAATCCATATAAACGCAGCATTTTTGATCCTTTTCCACGAAACGCTTTCCCTCCGGCAGCGTCTTCATCCTGGACGCAGGCGATCTTATCAATGCCTCCGGACTCAGGATATGCCCTTCCCGTGTATATAATATGATGTCGCGGGAAACCCCCATGATCCACTTTGCCTGCCGCTGCAAACATGTTTTCGACCTCCCAGACGACATGGCCGGCCGCCAGGTCCAGTGCCCGGCCTGCCAACGCCTCGTCGACGTTCCCTCCATGGACGAGCTGTCGCAGTTATCGGACGATGGCACCTTCCTCGTCGATGAGCCGCCGCCCGCTTCCGATCCCGAGCAGGTCGATCGAATGATGCGGGCCTTCTCCCGCGATCACGTCGACGAAGACGGCGTCGAACGCGACCTCCGGCTTGCCAACGAAGACATCGCCCAAGCCGGCACCGAATTCCGCATCGACGAATTTGAGCTCCATCCCACCGCCCCCAAGTACGATCCCGAAACCGGCGAGCTGATTCGCCCGCTCACCATCGCCCCCGAGGAAAATCCACGGCCCCATCCCGCCGCCATTCCCGTCGCCGGCACCGCTCTCGATTACGCCCGCGCCGATCTCTCCTCAAGCTACTCCATCGCCACCCCTTCATTCGCCTCTTCTCACCCATCAATCTTGCCGCCATGCTCTTCGTCCTTCTCGCCCACATGTTCCTCATCGCGGCTTCGTTCTCCTTGATCCTTGCCGTCGGCGCCATGGTGGTCGTCGGCTTCGGCCTCGTCGCCCATTACGGCAACGTCGTCGAGGAAGTCGGCATCGAAGAACGCGACGAGCTCCCGCGCTTCCTCCGCCATTTCAATCTTACCGACGACGTCTGGCTTCCCTTCGTGCGAATCTTCTTCGCCTGGATCATCTGCTTCGGCATGGGCCAGATCATCTGGATCTTCGGGGCAGCCAAAAACTGGCCGCTCCCCATCACTTTCCTTTCCTCTCTGTCGTTCGATTGCTTCGGCCTCATCTTTTTCCCCGCGATCGTTCTCATCACCCTCACCAGCGGCTCGCTTTCCAATCTTCACCCCATGCGCATCCTCGGCACCATCGGAAAAATCGGTCCCGCGCTACGCCTACTTCGTCATCCTCTACCCCATCGCGTTCTTCATCTATCTCACCGGCATCTACGCCACCAGCATGCCAGCCGATCCCTTGTTTTTCGGCAGCGCCGCCACCACCCCCTGGATCCTCCATTTCCTCCCCGCCTACGGCTCCTCTTCAGGCATCATCCTCATGCACTATTTCGCCTGGCTCCTGGGCATGGAATACCGCATTCGGCCATCGCAATTTTCCCTGGGTTTTCATCCATTTCGATCGTGTCATCCCCGGCGTCAACGCCCCGCGCTACTCCCGCCGCCCCTCGCACTCCGCCGCGTTCCCGCCAAACCGCCCTGCGCAATAAGCCGGATCCGCGATTACTGCCCCAACTGATCATAACTATAAAGATTGTCATCGCGTGTCAGATATAGGCGATCCGGCCCGGCGCTGAAAAAAAACCACCCCTTCGGATTCATCCCGATCGCCGGATGCATGTGCGGCATAAACACAATCGGGCTTCCCCACGCATCCCTCACCCTTACCTCGTCGTAATAGGCGATCGAAAGATCATCAAACCGCCTGTTCATCAGCCCAACCGATTTCAGCGCCCGGATGACCGCTTCATCATTCCGTTCCGCCGGCCGGCGCAGATTACTCTCCGGCGGCACCGCCTGATCGCTGATAAACGCCGGCACCGGTGGGATCGACCCAAACTGATGGGCATATGCATCCATCGCCTCATCCAGCCGCCGCAGAATATCCTTGGTCAATCCGTCCGCGGATGTCGCCCGCACGTGCCGCGATAAACTGATCATCAGCCCCAGCACGATCACCAGGAACGCAACAACCGTCATCGCTTCGATCAGCGTGAAACCCCCGCGGCGGAAATTCGAATTTGCACAACGAGCGCCCGTAGGGTGGGTGTACTCGCCCACCTTTACCTCAACGACGAAAGAAACGGTGGGCGAGTAGACCCACCCTACCCCTTCTTGGGTCCTACTTATGCGTCGGAGAAGAAATCGTCTCAATCAAGCTCACCATCGGCATAAACAGCGCCACGACAATGAATCCCACGATCACACCCAGGACCACCACCATCACGGGCTCCAGGATGCTGATCAGCGAACTCACCAGCACGTCCACGTCGCTGTCATAGTTATCGGCGACCTTGATGAGCATCTTGTCCAGGTCGCCGGTCTCTTCTCCCACGTCGATCATGTTCACCACGATCGCGTCGCAAACCTTGGTCGCCCTCAGCGGGTCCGCCATCGATTCGCCTTCGCGAATCGCATCATGCACCTTCGACAGCGCCCGCGTATAGACCTCGTTGCCGCAGGTTTCCTTGGTAATGTTGATCGCATCGAGAATCGGCACGCCCGCGCTGATCAGCGTCCCCAGCGTCCGGGTAAACCGCGCAATTGCCGTCTTGCCCAGGATGCCGCCGAGAATCGGGATCTTCAGCTTGATCGCGTCGACCAGATATTTCCCGCCCTCGCTGAGCTGAACCAGTTTTACGAGCCCGATGATTATCAGCGGCGAAAACATCACATACGCCCACCCATAATCATTGGCAAACCACCGGCTGATGCTCAGCAGGATCTGCGTCACCTCCGGTAGATCAGTATGGAAGTCGCGGAAAATCCCTTCGAACTTCGGAATCACGACCACCATGATGAGCGACACCACGCCGATCGCGATTGAGATAACCACGCACGGATAGATCATCGCCCCGATGACCTTCTTCTTCAGCTTGGCCGCCTTTTCCATGAACTCAGCTAAGCGGGCCAGGATCAGATCGAGCACACCGCCCGCTTCTCCCGCGTTGATCATATTCACGTACAGCTTGTCAAACGCCTTGGGAAATTTCGCCATCGCATCCGATAAAGTGCCGCCGCCTTCCACTTCATCCCCCACGCCCCCGATGATCGCCTTGAGCAATCCCGGCTTCTGCTGCTGCTCCAGGATTTGCAAACTCCTCAAGATCGGCAAACCTGCGTCCTGAAGCGTCGAAAGCTGACGCGTGAACATGACCAATTGTTTCCGCGGCACCCCGCCGATCGAGATCGGCATCTTCCGCTTCTTCTGCAGCGGCGGCGCATCCCCGGCCGCCGCCTTCTTCTGCTTCGATTTCTTCTGCGCCTTCTCCCGGATCTTCGTCGGAAACAGCCCCTTCCCCTTGATCTTCTCAAGAGCCTTCTCCGGCGAATCCGCCTCGATAACGTCCTTCACCTCCTGCCCGGAAGAATTCATCGCCTCATACGCAAACGTGGCCATACGCAGTATCTCCGCTAAATGCTCAACCCATTATAGACGTTGTCCACCCCTTCTCCCACCGCTTTATCCCCCAAACACCTCGGTAAAAAACGCCTTCATCGCCTCCCAAGACCGCTTATCTGCCGCCGCGTTATAGGCAATATTGGGGATATGGTGTGAATCCGCCGCCGGGTTGGTAAAGGCATGATGTGCCCCGCCGTATGAAATCACCTGCCAGTCCACTCCAGCCTGCCGCAGCGCTTCCTCATACGCCTCCACCTGGCTCGGCGGCACAAAGGCGTCATCCCCACCCGTGCATATCAGTATCTTTCCCTTGATATTCTTGGCATCCTCCGGATGGTCGGTCGGCAAACCGCCGTGAAATGAGACCACCCCCGCGATCGGCGCCCGCTCTCCGCGAGCTCCAGGGCCACGGTTCCCCCAAAGCAATACCCGATTGCCGTGATTTTGCTGGGATCGACGTGCGGATCCTTCGATAAAACGTCCAGCGCCGCCTGTGCCCGCGCCCGAAGCGTACCCAGGTCGCTTTTCGCCGCCGTCATCCACTTTTGCGCATCGTCCGGGCTGTCCGTCGTCTGATCGTTCCCGTACATATCCGCAGCGAACGCCACATACCCAAGCTGCGCAAGCATTTCCGCGCGATGCTTCGGATAATCGTTCAATCCCCACCATTCCGGAAATACCAGAACTCCCGGTCGCTGACCCGTGATGCTGTTGTCGTAAACTAACAATCCTTCAAGGTCGGTGTCTCCCTGTCGATAATGAACGGGTGTTTTCACGATATCCGCGGACGCGAAAACTGGTACTAAAACAATAAAAATATTGCTAAACGCTGAAACATTTATTCCTCCGATGTTCCGGCTCTTGATATGCTTAGGATCGTTACGTAACATCCAGCAACCAACGCGCCAGGGGTCAATTAGTATATAGGCCACCTACTATTCCGACGATGAGCGCTCCAGCCATCCTGCCGTTCGCGATCAACGCCTCGACTTCTGGCGCAGGATTGTGCCTCATCGACATGCTCCTTGTCCACCTCGTCTGGAACGCCAAGGTCCAGTTCGGTTCGTTCTTCCACGACTTCTTCGGCTCCTATACCCGCTTCGCGGCGGGGGGGTTCATCTTCGTTTCCGGACTCAGCATCGGGGTCATCTTCTGGCCTCGCGCCGCTGACCCCAAACGCCGCACCAAAACCTACCGCGCCCTCTGGCGACGCTCGCTCTACATTCTCGTCGTCAACTACATGTGTGCGATGGTGGCCATCATTATCGAAGTCATCACCGGTGCTCGCGGCGCGTCCATCAACCCCCTGTCCCTGCTCCGCGACATCTTACTCCTCCGCGAAGGCGGCGATCTGCTCCCGTTCTATGTCATGATGATCGCTCTCTCCCCGATCCTCATGATGCTCCTCCGCTTCTCGCGCGGCTGGCTCTTCGTCCTCATCGGTAGCGTCTCCCTCTTTGCCTGGGGCCTCTGGCATCCCTGGGCTCTGGCCCCCGCCCAGCACGATGTTTTCGCGCCTGTCCTCTGGCAGATGGTCTTCATCCTCGGCCTGCTCCTCGGATGGGCCTGGCCTAAATACAACGCCCTTTCCCAGAAATGGAAGATTACCCTCGCTGCTGCCTCCACCCTTATGGCCTGCGTCCTTTTCGTCATGGAATACAGCTACCTCTGGGATATGAAATATCTCAGCTTCGGTATCGCCTTCGTGAAAACGCCCCTCTCCACCCCCGAAGCCTTGCGTTACCTCAGCATCACCTTCGCCCTGATCTCCACGACCGATCTTCTCTGGCCCTGGCTGCGTGACACGTCCGCCGCCGCCTTCGTGCAGACCCTGGGCAAAAAGAGCCTTCCGGTCTATGTCCTGCACCTGTGGGTCGTCGAGGGCATCGCGTATCTCGCTTCCCAAACCCCAGGCATGGGCGCCTGGCAGAGCATTTACGCCCTCGTTTCCCTGCTCATCCTCTGGGTTTTCGCACTGATTCTCGATGTCTACAAAACCCCCAAACACGCCCGCCAACCCCAGCGTGCCCAATCGATTCCCGCGCTCTTCACGACGGCACAATAATCAAGTTAAACTCTCGCTCCAGGCATGAGCCGGGCCGTCACCGGCCTGTTCTTCGCAAACCCATATGCACGTCCTCCACGGCCTAGACGGTCTCCACCAAACCCCACGAAATTCCGTGTTGTCCATCGGAAACTTCGACGGCGTACACCTGGGTCATCGCCGAATCTTCCAATCCGCCCGCCAACTCGCGAGCGAGCACCGCGCACCGATGGTTCTCGTCACCTTCGAACCGCATCCCATGACCGTCCTTCGCCCCTCTGCCGTCCCCCGCGCCTCACGCCCCCCGGCCTCAAACAGACCCTCCTGGAATCCGAAGGCGCTGATTATCTCGTCATCCTCCCCCCGGAAAAAAAAGTCCTCGACCTCACAGCCGAAGATTTCTGGACCATCCTCAAAGACCAGGTCGCCGTCTCCGATCTGGTCGAGGGCGCCTCCTTCCGTTTTGGCCGCGGGCGCCGCGGCTCCGTCGAGCTGCTCCAGCAATGGTCCCAGAACACCAACGTCAAACTCCACATCGTCCCCTCCCTCCAGCTCCCACTGCTCGATCTGCAGATCACCCCCGTCAGCAGCTCCGTCATCCGCTTCCTTCTCGCCTTTGGCCGCGCCGCGAAGCCTGCATTTGTCTCGGCCGCCCCTATCGCCTCGCCGGCCCCGTCCAGTCCGGACACGCCCGCGGGCGATCCCTCGGCTTCCCTACCGCCAACCTCAAGTGTGACAACCAATTTATCCCCGCCGACGGCGTCTACGCCGGGCGAACGACTGTGGCCGGAAAAGATTTCCCTGTCGCCCTCAGCATCGGCACCATGCCTACCTTCGGCGAAAATCCCCGTCAAATCGAAGCCCACATCATCGGCTTCTCCGGCGACCTCTACGGCCAAACCCTCTCCGTAGACCTCCTCGACTGGATCCGCGAGCAGCGACACCTACTCCGCCATCGAGCCACTGAAAATCCAAATCGAAAAAGACATTGCCCAGTCCGCTGCGGCTTTCACCCGCGATTTTACCCGTCCCATCGCCCTCGCCGACCCGTTAACTTCCAATCCAGAGTGCTTCGCCTAGAATCCTCTTGCCAACCATGGAACCGCCAGCCCCCATTCCTCGACCCCGCCGTTCTCATCGAAGTCTCTGAGCCCCGCGCACGCATCCCCTGGCTCCAGTTTCTCCTCGGCGGCTTTGTCATCGCCATGATCTTCTCCTGGGCCGTCGGCCACTCTTCCCAAAGCGCCCAATCGCAGGACCTGCTTGATTCCCTCATCGGGTGCGGCCTCATGGGTTTCGTCGGCAGCATCACCCTCATGGCCTTCAGCGGCGACCGCCGCGCCCGCATTGAGCACGCCACCGTCTCCTCCGTCGAAGAGCTCATCCATCTCCGCCGCTGGAACGAAGCCGGCCTAATGCTCCAGGGCCTTCTCTCCCGCCCGCGCACTCTCCCATCGCCCGCGCCCAGGCGCTCTTTTTCCTTGCCATGGTCCTCGCCCGCTATCACCGCTTCGAAGACTCCGTCTCCGTCTACGATTATATTCTCAGCGAAATGGCCCTCGACGACGCCACCGATCATCTCGTCCGCCTCGGCCGCGCCATGGCACTGCTTCGCGAGGAAAACCTCCTCGACGCCGACCGCGCCATCGCCGAGCTTCGCCGCAGCTCCCGCGGCGTGGAATCCGCCGGCCTCGCGCTCGTCGAAATCTACCGCGACGTCAAAACCGGCCACCCCGCCGAAGCCATCGAACTCTTCGATCAGCGCAAAGCCGTCATGCGTAAGCAGCTCGGCCATCGCGTCGCCGACGGCTGGGCGCTCGTCGCCCGCGCCTTCGACATGCTCGACCGCCGCGAAGAAGCCCAAACCGCCTTCAAAAACGCCACCAACTTGTTGCCCCTCGCGGAACTGATCCGCCGCTACCCCGAAGTTTCCGTCCTAACCCAAAAATATTCCCCGGCTCCCGCGCCCGCGGAGGTCGCGTAACCATGCTTCCGGTCGAAGTCGCCATTACTCGTTTCCGCCGCGATCTCACCATCGCCGCCCTGATTCGCCTCGCGCTGCTGGTAGCCGCCATGCTCTGCATCCTCGCCCAGCCTCTCTTCGGCGGCGTCCACCAGAATTGGATGGTCCTGCTCCTCGGCGTTGGAGGCCTCTGGGTCTTCCTCAGCTATCGCAGCATGCAGGGCACCCGCATCGCCGCCGATTCTCCCTCACTCATCGCCGCCGGTGAATTTGATCGCGCTGAACGCCACATCGACGAGGCCCTGCGAACCTTCTCTCTTTTCCGAACCGCCAAGCTTCTCAACCTCCACCATCTTGCCGTCCTCCGCCACGCTCAGCGGCGCTGGCGCGAATCCACCCTCCTCTGCCAGGCCGTCCTCGCCCAAAGGCTTTCCAACCTCCCGGGCCTTGCCCGCGGTTCGCTGCTGGTCCTGGCCGATTCCATGCTTCAGGTCGGCGACCTCACCGGCGCTTACAACGCCATGACCCGTCTCTACCGCTTCCGTCTCGACCTCGCCGAGGCCCTGAATCTGCAATTTCTGCAACTTGACTACGGCTGGCGCATCGCACTGGGAGTCTATGCTTCAGTTCGTCGGTGCCAAGATCCAGATGTGCGAGCTGATGTCCCGGCTCGACGCCGCCCGTTCCCAGGCTCTTTTGGCGGTCGCCGCTTATAAAACCCATCGCCTGGACCTCGCCCGCTGGCTCCGCCGCCGCGCCGAGCTCCTCGCCGACCCCGACGAAATCAGCCCCGGACGTCCAATCCTCCAGGAAATGTTCCAGCAACCCGCATAAACGCCGATAACATGCTGATTTAGCCGTCTGCTGAAGGGGCCGCTTCTCAATAACCAAGTGCCAAACCACAAATGCCGAATAAACCCAAAATGTCTCTCTTCATTGCGTCAATCGGAAATCGGCAATCGGACTTCGGCGAGCTCAGTCGAGCCGCAATCGGCAATTCCCTCTTGCCTCCCGACCTTTCCTGCTCGAAGATTCGTAGTTCAATAAATCTGAAGTATCCCATGAGGAACCCATGAAGGACCGCTTTCTTCTCCCCATCCTGACCGCCGCCATCGCTCTTTTCGTCGCCCCCTTCTTCGCGAATGGGGCCTTTGCCGACGACACCGACGTCCCCCAATCCGACCCTGACGGCTCCATCGCCCTCGCCGAACGCTTCTCCACCGAAGCTCACCAGATCTTCCGCAAAGATCCTCTCCCTGCCAGCGTATTCGACCAGGCCTCCAACCTTTATCGCGCCGCCAGCCGCCTCGAACCTTCCGAGCCGCGCTTCTACCGCTCCCTCGCCGACGTGCTCATGGAAACCAACGACGTAAACGGCGCCCTCCAGGCCCTCGCCGACTACCGCAAGCTCGACCGCGACGACGCCCGCGAAGACCAGACCGCCCAGCTCCAGTACATCGATCTTTATCTCCAGTCCGACGCCGTCCAATCCGTCGATCAGCGCCTTGCCTATCTCCGCTTCCTCCTCCAGAAGCAGGGAATCTCCGACCCCGTCAAAAGCGAAGTCGCCTGGCGTGCCGGCCAGCTCCTCCAGCAGAAGGGCCTCAACAAAGAGGCCATGAAAATGCTCGACGACGCCCGCACGCTCAATCCCATGAACCTCAAGGCGCTGAAGATCCGCTACATCATGACTCAGGCCACCGCGCTCCCCGTCGATCGCGTCCAGCAGCTCCTGGGCATCATGCAGGCCAACCCCGCCGATCCCGTCGTCGCTTCCCGACTCGCCGAGCAGCTTGCCCAGCTGGGGCTCGTCGAGGACGCCCTCCTCTGGTACGCCGTCGCCGACGATCTCTACAACCGCTCCGGTGTCCGCGCCGATCCCGCTTTCGCCCTCGGCGCTGGTTCGCAGCTCCTGCTCGGCAAAAAGGCCGATAAGGCCGAAGCCCTCGCCACCCGATATAACGTCGCTCTCCCCCAGGACGCCGACGGATGGTTCGTCTCCCTCTCCATCCTCAAATATCAGCTCAATTTGTTCCCCAGCAACAGCACGATGCAAGATCAGTACAACGACACGATCCACCGCGCCGCCGCCGCGATCTACAACCGCCTTCAGGACATCCGCAAACTGTCCGGCGACGAAACCGCCACCACCCGGCCCATCGATTCCCCCGATGATGTCGTCCTTCCCGACATGTCCGATGATCCAATCCGCCTCCGCGCCGACCGCGCCCGGGACATCGTCGCGACCTACAACGCCACGCTCTCCTCGCTCGCCTGGATCAACCTCTATTATCTTCACAACGCCAACGCTGCCGCTCCTCTCATCGACGCCCTCTCCAAGCTCGTCTCCGCCGATGACGTCACCCTCCAGCGCTCCGCGCCTGGTCTCAATACGTCAGCGGCGACGCCAAGGGCGCTCTGCCCAGGCTTCAAAGGCTTGCCAAATACGATCCCCTCGCCCAGCTCGGCGTGATCCTCATCGAGCTTGCCGACCCCAATACAAAAAACGCCGCCGTCGTAAAGGCCCAGAAGTTGCTCGACGATCACCCCTCCGGCGTCATCGGCGCCGTCGTCTGGGCCGAGTTCGCACGCCTCGGTATTGCCATCGATCCCAGCCCCGGCTCCGGAACCGTCGCTACCCTTGTCAATGCCGTACCCCAGTCCTTCCTCCAGCTCATTGAGGACCCCAAGAGCTTCTACGCCATCGACGTCGCCCCCATTAAGCCCGTCTTTGAGTTCGGCGAGCCAGTCCTCGTGCGCACTCACCGTTCAAAACGTCAGCGATGTGGATCTCGCCATCGGAGACGATTGCGCCATCCATCCCACCGTCTGGTTCGACGCCCGACTCGCCGGAATGTACAACCAGGACATCCCCGGCGCCGCCGTCGCCCAGCTCGATAAACGCCTCGTTCTCGCCCCCGGCGAAATGGTCTCCACCCTCGTCCGCGTCGACCAGGACGCGCTCCATCCCTTCTTCTCCGACAATCCCAATATTGACTTGATGGTCAATCTCTCCGCCGTCGTTAATCCCGTTCAGGTCCGCCGCAGCAACCAGGTGCAAGCCCCCTCCGCCCAGCCCGGCGTGGGCGGCTACGTCCAGCAAGCCAGCGAAATCATCGCCCGCGAGCCAACCCCAATCCAAACCCCGGAACAGCGCAACGCACTCTATCAACGCCTCGAGACCGACGATGGCGGTGAAAAAATCCGCGCCCTCATGGTCCTTGCCGCCGACATCCCCTTCCTCGACGCTCAGCAGAGCAATTCCCAGTTCCAGGTCATCGAAAAGGAATTCCTCAACAAGCTCCACCTCACCGATCCCGGCAAATCCGTTTCCGTCCGGGCCATGCAGAAATTCCTCATCGCCTCTGTCGCCAAGGGCGACGAGCAAGCCTCCGACATCGACGCCATGACCAGCAGCGACGCCTGGCAAACCCGCATGCTTGCTCTCCTCCTCGCCGGCAACCTCGGCGGCGAGAAGGGCATCGACATCGCCAATCGACTCTCCAACGACAAAGACCCCACCGTTAGAGATTACGCCAACGCCCTTCACGAATCGCTCCAGGTCGCCGCCACCCAGCCCAGCGCCACTCCCCCGCAAAACAGCGTTCAGGCTCCCGCTCCAGCACCGCAAACTTCCCAAACTCCCGATTCGCCCTAAAATCATCCTGTGACCGATTCCGGCAACCCACCTTCGCTTCCTCCCCGCAGGCCCGGATTCGCCGATGATTTCAAACGCTTCTTCATGCGCGGCCTCGCCGCCGTCATGCCCACGCTCATCACCCTCTGGCTTCTTACCTGGGCCTGGGATTTCCTCTGGGAAAACCTCGGCGTCCATATCATCAACCTCATTCGCCTTGCCTGGTATTACGCCATCTTCACCCAGCACTGGCTCCCGTTTCAGTCCCCCAACTACATCCGCCTCGCCCTGGACGATAACGACCTGGGCACCCGAATCCTCGGCGTCGTCCTCTCAGTCGTCCTGGTCTACTTCGTAGGCGTCTTCGTCGGCAACCTCATCGGCCGGGCCTTCTGGCGCGTCATCGAACGCGCCGTCCTCCGCATCCCCCTCGTCCGCGCCATCTATCCCGCCGTCAAGCAGGTCACCGATTTCGTCCTCACCGACCGGTCCCATCAGTTCCACCAATCCCGCGTCGTTGCCGTCCAGCCCCACGAGCAGAACATCTGGTCCATCGGCTTCGTCACCAACACCACCCAGCTCACCCTCTCCGACGCCGGCCCCGAAGAAGTGGTCACCGTCTTCATCCCCTCCACCCCCACCTCCTTTAGCGGCTACGTCCTGGTCGTCCCCCGCAACAAAGTCGTCGAGCTCCCCATGACCGTCGAAGAAGCCATGCGCCTCCTCGTCACCGGCGGCGTCATCATGCCCGGCCCCGAACCCTCCGTCGTCAAAACCCCCATCCCCGAACCCCTCCCCCCATCCATAAAACTCCCCGCCCAAACCCCCTTAGAACAAACCGGCTGACAATATTCTTGAAACGCCCACCGCTCCGCGGTGAGTCCCCCCGTCCTAAATTCGGCATTTGGCAATCGGCAATCGGCAATCTCCCCAACTTCCCCCCTCTCCCCCGACGCTATGCTGTACAATGAAGTTTAAAGGAATCAAGGAGGCCATTTGCTCGTAATAATCTCTTCCCGGCACACGGACGTCACTCCGTCGCTCAAATCCTATGCCCAGCAGAAAACCTCCAAGCTCACCCGCTATTACGACCGAATCCAGGAAATCGAGGTCATCTTCGACATCGCCACCGAAACCACCAAGCTGGAGATGATCGTCAACGCCGAGCACCGCAACATGTTCATCGCCCACGTCGCCCGCGACGATGCATACGCTGCCGTCGACGCCTGCATCGACAAGCTCGAGCGACAGCTCTCCGACCACAAAAAAAGGTTCCGAAACCGCAAGCATTCCTTGCTCCCCGACAAGCACACTATGCGCTCCGCCGCCCCGCTGGCTGGCGTCGAAGCGCAGACTTCCCGCTCCTCAACTCGACGAAAATGAAAGGGCCATCATTCCAATGAAATTGAAGGATTTCATCGTTGCCGATGCCATTGTTGCAGAACTAGCCGCCACCGATCGCGACGCCGCACTCCGCGAGCTCGCTGCCTCGCTGGCAACGGCCCAGGCGCTGCCCGCCTCCGCCGTTGAAGAAGTCGTCGCCGCTCTCATCAAGCGCGAGCAGAACGGCTCCACCGGCTTCGGAAAAGGCGTCGCCGTCCCTCACGTCAAGCACCCGGCCGTGAAGAAAATGGTCGGAACCATCGGCCGGTCCGTCGCCGGCATCGAGTTCGCCGCTCTCGATCACCAGCCGGTCTTCACCATCTTCCTGCTTCTTTCACCCGAAAATCAGCCCCAGCAGCACCTGCAGGCCATGAACATCGTTTTCAGCAACCTTCAGAAAGACATCTTTAGAAGATTTCTGCGCCAAAGCGCCACCAGGGAGGCCATCGTCGAGCTGCTGGATGAGGCGGATCAGCGCCCGTGAAAGCCCGGGCCCATAATCGGAAACTCTCCGCCATGACCAGCGTCTCGCGCGATATCGTCGTCGTCAACCGCCTCGGACTCCACGCCAGGCCCGCCATGCAATTCGTCGATCTCGCCAACCAGTTCCAGTCCAAGGTCACCGTCAGCAAGGGCGGCGACGACCCCTGCACCGCCGACGGCAAAAGCGTCATGCAGATGATCACCCTTGCCGCCGAGGAGGGAACCCACCTTCAGATCCTCGCCGAGGGCGACGACGCCCAAACCGCCGTCGACAAGCTCGCCCGCCTCTTTGCGGATAAATTCGGGGAAGATTGACGCGATGGAAATCAAAAAAGGGAATCGGAGTTTCGCCCGGAGTCGCCATCAGCACCGCCATCGTGCTCGATGCCGAGAATCTGGTCATTCCCCGCAGGCAAGTCCCCGCCGCCAACGTCGCCGCCGAGTCCAAGCGCTTTCACAACGCCATCCAGGATTCCATTCGCGACCTCACCCACCAGCGCGAGGAGCTTCTCGCCGCCAATCGCAAGGAAATCGCCGCCATCATGGACGTTCATATCGGCGTCCTCTGCGACAAATCCGTCGTCGAAGAGGTGGACGCCGACATTCTCGCCAACAAGAGCACCGCCGAATACGCCGTCAGCACCGTTTTCAAAAAATACGCCGGCCGCTTCGCGAAAATCACCAACGACATGCTTGCCGAGCGCGGCAGGGACATCCAGGACGTCGAGCGCCAGCTCCTCCTCCGCCTCACCGGCCGCCAGCGCCTCAACGTCGCCCAGCTCACCACCGACGGCATCCTCATCGCCCACGATCTGCTCCCCAGCCAGACCGCCTCCCTCGACCGCGTCCACGTGAAAGGCTTCGCCACCGATGCCGGGGGCCGCACCAGCCACACCGCCATCATCGCCCGCGCCATGGGAATCCCCGCCGTCGTCGGGCTCACCGACATCTCCTCCGAAGTCTCCGCCGGCGACCTCGTCGTCATCGACGGCGACCACGGCGTCGTCATCATCAACCCCGACCCACAGGACCTCCTGGAATACCGCGCCGCCGAAACGCGCCGCCAGCCAGATCGAAACCCAGCGCGCAACCCTCCAGGAACTTCCCGCCCAAACCCTCGACGGCCATCTCATCTCCCTCATGGCCAACATCGAATTCCCTTCCGACATCGACGATGCCCTTCGCCGCGGCGCCGAAGGCGTCGGCCTCTATCGCACCGAATATCTCTATCTCGCCTCCGACCACGAGCCCAGCGAGGAAGAACACTACGGCAACTACGCCGAAGCCTTGCTTCGCCTCAAAAATCGCCCCCTCGTCATCCGCACCCTCGACCTCGGCGCCGACAAATACACCCAGGCCAAGGCCCTCAACCCCGAGCGCAATCCCTTCCTCGGCGACCGCTCCATCCGCATGTGCCTCCACGACATCCCCATGTTCAAACGCCAGCTCCGCGCCATCATGCGCGCCAGCATCCTCGGCGATGTCCGCATCATGTTCCCCATGATCACCACCCTCATGGAGCTCCGTCAGGCCAAAATGCTTCTCAACGACGTCATGGAAGAGCTCGAAGACGAAGGCGTCTCCTACAACCGCGACATCCCCGTCGGCATGATGATCGAAGTCCCCTCCGCCGCCCTCATGGCCGAAAAATTCGCCAAGGAAGTCAACTTCTTCTCCATCGGAACCAACGACCTCATCCAATACACCCTCGCCGTCGACCGCACCAACGAAAAAGTCGCCGGGCTCTTCTGCCCCGGCCACCCCGCCGTTCTTGCCCTCGTCCGCGACGTCATCCGAAAGGGCTCCCGCAGCATCAGCGTTAGTATGTGTGGTGAAATGGCCGGCGAACCCCTGTACACTCTCCTACTATTGGGTCTGGGCCTTACGACGTTCAGCATGAACGCGCCCGACATCCCGGAGGTAAAAAAGATTATCCGTTCCACTACCATGGAACACGCAAGACACGTGGCCAGGAGGGTCATGAGCTTCGACAGCGAACGCCAGGTCATGCACTACCTGCGCGACGAAACCCAAAAAATAGACCCCGAAGCCTTCTAGAATATTTCGTATTGTTTAGCCGCGCCCAAAGGGAAGCGCAGAATGTAAAAGGACCAACCGTGAAAAAAGAAATGCTCATCAACGTCTCCCAGGGCGAAGAGTGCCGAATCGCCCTCGTCGAAGACGGACGCCTTGAAGAACTCTACATGGAGCGCACCAGCGCCACCAGCCACGTCGGAAACATCTACAAGGGCCGTGTCACCAACGTCGAAGCCTCCATCCAGGCCGCTTTCATCGACTTCGGCCTCGGCCGCAACGGATTCCTCCACATCTCCGACCTCATGCCGACTTATTTCGGCGAGGGCAACGATTTCCAGGAAACCGTCGGCCGGAAAATCTCCCGCCGCGACCGGCCCCCCATCCAGCGCTGCCTCCGCCGCGGCGACGAAATCATCGTCCAGATCATCAAGGAAGGGATCGGCACCAAGGGCCCAACCCTCACCACCTACCTCTCCATCCCCGGCCGCATCCTCGTCATGATGCCCGGCATGGCCAAGATGGGCGTCTCCCGAAAAATCGAAGACGACGAAGAACGCCGCCGGCTCCGCCAGATCCTCGATTCCCTTAAGCCCCCCAAAGACGTCGGCTTCATCATCCGCACCGCCGGCGTCGAAAAATCCAAAACCGAAATCCAGCGCGACCTCACCTACCTCACCCGCCTCTGGCAAACCTTCGTCAAGAAACGCGACTCCGGTCCCGGCCCCATGGAGCTCTACACCGAGGGAGACCTCGTCACCCGCTCTGTCCGCGACGTCTTCACCACCGACATCGACACCATCGTCATCGACGACAAAGAGGTCGCCAAGCGCGTCAAGGAAGTCATCAAGCTCGCCAACCCACGCACCAAAAATCGCGTCGACCTCTACGAAGGCCCCGTCCCCCTCTTCCACCGCTACGGGATCGAGCGCGAAATCGAGCTCATTCACAGCCGCCACGTCCCCCTCCCCTCGGGCGGCTCCCTCGTCATCGACTCCACCGAGGCGGTCGTCGCCATCGACGTCAACTCCGGCAAATTCCGCGAGCACGCCGACGCCGAAACCACCGCCTTCAAAACCGATATGGAAGCTGCCGACGAAATCCCCCGCCAGCTCCGCCTTCGCGACCTCGGCGGTGTCATCATCTGCGACTTCATCGACCTCCGCTTCGAGCGCCACCGCCGTGATCTTGGCGACCGCCTCCACGCCAACTTCGCCAAGGACCGCGCCAAGACCAAGGTTCTGCCCATGAGCCAGTTCGGCATTGTGGAACTTACCCGCCAGCGCATGCGCCCCAGCCTCAAGCGCTCGATCTATTTCGACTGCCCCCATTGCCGCGGCGCGGGCTTAGTGAAAACACCCGAATCCATGAGCCTCGACGTCATGCGCCGCCTGGCCATCGCCATGAACGACCTCAAGGTCGCCCGCGTCGATCTCGCCGTCTATCCCGACGTCGCCTTCTATCTCCAGAACCGCAAGCGCGTCCAGATTGTCGCCCTCGAGCAGCAGTTCAAGAAACGTGTTATCGTCCGCGCCGACCCCGCCGTCCCCCTCGACGAGGCCCGCATCGAGCTCTTCGACTCCCGCGATTCAAACGTCTATCTCGAAGAGCTCGGCATGTCCCCTCCTCTTACCCTGCATCCCCCGGCGCGTTCCGGCCGCCCCGATAACCGTCCCGATAATCGTCCCGACAACCGTTCCCGCCCCGGTGGCCGCCGTCCCGACCAGCGCCCTCAGCGCCGTCCCCCCCAGCAACAACTTCCCCCGCCTCCCGAGCCGCCGCACCAGCGCGACGACGAAGACAAATACGATTTCGAAAACGTCGACGACGAGCTTGACCGCCGCGACCAGGCTCTCGAAGAAGCCGAATTCTCCGCGATCCGAGCCCCCGCCTCTCCCCGCGCCCCAGTCGCCCGAATCCTCCCAACCGGCGCCCGAGCTCACGCCCGTTGAGTCAGACTCTGATTCAGAGTCCGAGTCCGAGCTTGAATCCCAGTCCGACCCCGACGAACAAGACGAGCCCCAACCCCGGTCTCTCGCCCGACCCTCTTCAGGGCCCCCCAAAGACTCGTCCGAAGACTCACGCCAAGAATCACGCGAAGAAATACACGACGATTACGGCGACAAGCCCGCCCCCGGCAACGAGCTTTTTCCGAGCCGGGATCGCTCCCGAAACGAAGACGACGACCGCCACCGCCGCCGTCGCGGGCGCCGCGGGGGTCGCGGCCGAAACCGAAACCGCAACGATAACCAGAACCAGTACCAACCCCCCAAAAACCAGGGCAACGCCGCCCAGCCCCAAATCGTCGAAGGCGAACTCGAAGACGACAACTTTAACCGCCAACCCCTGCCCCAGCAGCAGCACCAGCCGCAAAATCGCCGCGACCAGGGCAATCAGGGCAACCGCCGCGGTGGAAGCAATCGGGGCAATAACAACCGCAACAACAACAGCAACAACCGCCGCCGCTACGAAAATCCCCAGCAGCCAAAGTTCACCGCGCAGCCCCAGCATCAGCCCCAGCTCCCTCCCCCCCGGCCCGAGCCCCGCGCCCAGAAGCCCCCTCCGCCCGCACCGGCTCCGCCGATAAGCATCTCGTCCACGACGACCCCATCGCCCCCCAACCCATCTCGCGCCCAAGATCCCATCGCGACCTGGATTCAATTCCGGATGACTATGACTGATCCCTCAAATCTTCTATGTGAACGCCCACGGACTTCGGTGAGCTCAGTCGAACCGCGCGGCCGTGGGTTTTTCCCATGCAATTCTGGCAATTCCTAGGCGACCTCCATCCCAAGCTCGTCCAGTTCCCCCTGGTCCTGCTGCTTGCCGGCCTCATCTTCGACGCCGCCGGGCTCTTCTCCCGCTCACCCCGCTGCCACTTCGCCGCCAAGTGCCTCTCCGCCGCCGGAACCTTCTTCCTGCTCATCGCCTTCATCTGCGGCATCTACGCCGAAATCTGGGCCGGCCGCGCTGGCATCCCCCAGGAAGCCATCGAATGGCATGAGCTCATGGCCAACATCGCCTCCTGGGGATTTGTCATCCTCATGGCCTGGCGCATCTTCCTCAACGAAAACACCCGTAAATCCCTCGCCCTCTACACCGTCATCGGACTCGCCTGGTACTGCCTGCTCGTCATCACCGGCTACTTCGGCGGCAAGCTCGTCTTCGATTACGGCGCCGCCGTCATCGGCGCCCGCGCCGATACGATTCTCTCTTTGCACGACTTAAACGTCCTCGCCACCCGCCAGACCGACGAAAACCTCCGCTATTCCGAACTCATGCACCACGTCGCCGGCTGGCTAACCCTCGCCCTCTCCGGCTCACTCTTCGTCCACGCCCTCTTCCCAAAACGCGCCGACAAGCTCAAATGGGTCGGCCCCGGCCTCCTCCTCGTCGGCGGAGTTTCCCTCTTCTTCTTCGCCGACCTCGACCTCTACCGCCTCTTCGACCCCCGCCAGCTCCGCGACCGCGAAGTCCAGCTCCACAAAACCCTCGCCATCGTCCTGGCGACGGTAGGGGCCCTCGGGCTCTGGCGGCTCCACAAAAAACACCCTACCACTGCGCTCCTTCTCCACCCCCTCCAAGCTCGTCGCCGTCATGGCCCTCATCGGTGGTGGAATGCTCTTCACCCACGTCCACACCGTCGCCCCCTACGCCAACGTCGCCGCCGGCGTCTACATTGCACACATCACCATGGGCCTCACCGCTCTCGGCATCGGCGCCGCCCGACTCCTCCAGGACGGATTTCCAAAATTCAAAAAACCCTTCGCCGTCCTCTTCGCCCTGTTGATGTGCACCGAATCCGTCCTCCTCATCACCTACAACGAAGGTCTCCCCTGGTTTATCGGATACGGCCATTACAACCGCTGGGGCGTCCACGCCGACGGCTCCCGCGACCCCAATTCCCCCATCGCCCCCTTTGGCCCCATCCGCGCCCAGCTCTCCTTCAATCCTTCCGATCAGCAACTCGACCTCTATGTCAAAGACCGCTTTGCCGAAACCCCCGTCTCCGTCCCCACCGATCAGGTAAACCTCCTTATCTCCCGCGGCTACAGCGAAATCGCGATCCCCCTTCAATCCGACTCAACCCACTCCCACTTCTCCGCCCACGCGCCGTTCCTAAAGAACGCGATGGCCTTCTCCGCCCGCGCCGAATTACCCGTCAACGGCCAGCAAAAAATGGGCTATTTCGACCCCTGGGTCACCAGCCTCATAATCCCCGTCCCCCCCAACGAAGTCGCCCAATACCAGTGCCCCATGCACGACGGCATCATCTCCGTCTCCCCCGGCGTCTGCCCTCTCTGCGGAATGCCCCTTCTCCCCATCCGCCGCACCCCTCCCACAACCCTCCACACCCCCGACTACGACATGCAACTCGCGCCGACTGACGCCATCGCCGGCCAGGAAGTTCTCCTCCGCTTCACCCCCCTCTATCACGGCCAACTCTTCCGCGACCTCATGCTCGTCCACGAACACCTCCTCCACCTCATCATCATCTCCTCCGACTTCACCTTTTTCGACCACGTTCACCCGCAAATGCAGCCGGACGGCTCCCTCACCCTCCCCTATACTTTCCCCACCCCCGGCGTCTACCTCCTCTACGCCGACATTACCCCCACAGGCCAGCGCGCCCAGGTCTTCCGCCTCCCCGTCGCCGTCCGCGCCCAGGGCCAGACCGCCGAACTCCTCGTCGATCCCCCCGACCTCACTCCCTCACCCGCCCTGGCGGAATCTCTCCCATCCGATCCAACGATCACCGCGGAACTCTTCTTCGAGCCGCGCACGCCCGTCTCCGGAATCGAAACCCACTTCATGATCCGCCTGACCCAGAACGGCCAACCGATCATCGACCTCCAGCCCTACCTCGCTGCCATGGCCCACTGCGTCTATATCTCCCAGGATTCCCAGATCTATTTGCACTGCCACCCCGAACAACTGAATCCGCCGGATGAAAACGCCCGCGCCGGTCCCGACATCCCCTTCGGCGTCATCTTCCCCAAACCCGGCCTATACAAAATGTGGGGCCAGTTCAAGCGCCACGACAAAATGCTCCTGGTCACTTTCGTCATCAATGTCCAGAAACCCTTGCTGCCCCCCAATCTCATCCGTTTCCTCCTGGACGATTGACGCACTCCCCAAAAAAGGCCCCCCTTAATCTTCACAGGGGCTATGGTGGGGCCTTCTCTTTGCCCGCCGCCTCCTCACCCCTTCTCGCCACCAAACTGTTGATTCAACTGCTTCTGCGCGTCGAGCCAGTTGTCCTGCGCCGATCGTTGCGGATTGCTGAGCGAAATGTAATACGCCAGGAGCGAAATTTCACTGTCGGTAGGGCGATGTGGCTGGTTTGTGGGCGGCGTCGGTGTTGGTGTTAATGTTGGCGTCGGGGGCGAGGGTGGCGTCACCGTTTTTCTTTTTCTTTTATGAACCCCCTTCGCAACCGCGATCGCCCGGTCTTTCCGCTGATTATCCAGGTGCGTCCCCACTCCCACCGTCCCAACCAGCATCGAAATGATCACCTCCGCAAACGGCAGTGAAGACGTCGAACCTCCCGAACTCGCACCCCCCGACGTCGGCATCGTTGTCCCCGACAGAGCGCTCACAAGCTGCTCAATCGTGCTTTTACGTGACTCAAGGTCCGCAATCGCGCCGTTTACCTGCACCGACATCTTCATGGTCTCCATCGTCGTGGCGCCAATTTTCACGTTCGCTCCCGCCTGATAGTCTTCCCATTCGTCCTCGATGACTTGTGATGTGGCCTGATGTCCGGGCCGGAACGGATCATCCGTCGTGCACGCCACCAGGATCATCGCGACGACAACGATCATCAGCCAGAAAATGTATCGTTTCACGATCATGATGATGCCGGATCGGTCCCCGCCGCGGTCCCCGCTCTGTGCCAACCCCCGTTTCCTGATGTTGTCCCCTACTAAGCCTGTGGTCAACAATCCCGTCGCTATCGTGACCAGCGGTGCAAAGGGCGCCGCGGCCGGCACGAGCGTTGTTACCAACGATACAACCTCCCCGATTGCCTGCACCACCATCGCTTCCTGGGCGGAGATCCGCTCCTCTGCTTTCTCAACCTGCTCTTTTTTCCGGTTCAGTTCGTCTTTTTGCTGCTGTATTTCCGCTTGCTCGGCCGCATAATAAGCGTTCCATTGCGCCCTTAGCTCGTCCTCCGTTACCTTCGCGTTCCCACTATTCGGTAGAGGATTGCACACCCTCGGCTCAAGCCCATAAAAGAAAATCACCGCCCCAAACACCACCAGCGACAGCGTAAAAAACCGATTGTGATCCAGCATCGACTTCAGGATCCCCGTCGCCCCGATGCTCTCCAGAAATTGGTTATACCACCCCCCGGGCGTGAGGCTCGGTTCCGCCGCATCTTGCCCCTGTTCCGCGGCATCGCTCCCTGTCGTACTCGCCTTTTGCGTCGCACTCAGCGCCCCTGGCCAGCCGTGATTGCTGCCGCGGCGCTCGTTGTCTGCCCCGTCCCCTGCGCCTTCTGCATCGCCGTCTGATCATCTCCCGCCGCGTCCTGGCTGGCATTCACCGCGGTCTGGCTCTTGATGGCGGCGTTTTGGCTCGCCTGGGAGGCCGTCTGCTTTTCTGCTGTTGCGCTGCCACCGGTCGCGGCGGCGGTGGTGTGTGCCGAGGCGGCGGTGACGTGTGCCTCCGCCGCCTGCCGGTTCTGCTTGGCGGCGTTCTGATCGCTTTTGGCTGCAGCAGCATCCCCCGCGGCAAGGTTCGCCTTCATCGCCGCGCGGTGGGCCGTCCTCGCTTCAACGTGCAGATCGGCGGCGGCCTGGTGCTGGCTGGCCGCCTGAAGATGTCCCTGCCGGTTCGGTGGCATTGCCCTCCCATTGATTGATAGGCGCGGATCCGAAAATGGAGTGTACCGTTTTGCTCAACTCTGTAAAAAATTAGTGAGGTTCCAGACACCCAGTGGCTATCCGCTTACCCATGTGTAGTCATCGATCCATCCATCCATCTCAACCCATCCATCCGGTGTTCATTGAACACATTTGAACATTCTTGAACGGTTTTGAGCACTTTACTAGCAAATGCTAGCTTATTGAGGCGTCGTAATTATCGTGGCGGCGAGGGGTTGGGGCGGATTTTTGGAGTTGGCTGTCAAAAGCGACTGAAAGGTGTTCAATGGCTGGCGGGCGGGGCGAAGAGGGGAGTTTTTTTTATTTTTTCGTTGACTGATGCGGGATTGTGTGTTAGGTATTTGTTCGGTTAATGGGAGGGGAAAGGGAGATGGTGATTTATGGCTGAGGAACAGGTTGAGATGGGACTGGTTGGGCCGGTGAAGGAAAATGAGGAGGGGGCAGGGGAGGTGGACCGGTTGCCGGTGAAGCAGCGGGCGGCGCTGGAGGCGCTGGCGAAGGGGAGCTCGGTTGCGGACGCAGCGGCGAGCATAGGGGTTTCGCGGGGGACGATTTATTACTGGCTGAAGAGCGATGCGACTTTTCAGGCGGCTTATAACCAGTGGCATGAGATGATGGAGCAGAGTTGCCGGTCACGGCTGGAGATGATGCTGGATAAGGCATCGAGCGCGCTGGAGAAGGCGCTGGAGGGTGGGGATGCGAAAGCGGCGCTGCAGCTATTGAAGGGGATGGGGATGATTCGGTCCAATGAAGAGGAGAAGAGTACGGAGGCGGAGGAGGTCGCGCGGGAGAATAAGATTAAGAGGCGCAGCGGAGGGCGAAGCTGGAGTCGGATGAGATGTTTGCGGATTTTGGGGTGTGAGAAGAGATTGCCGAATGCCGAATGCCAAATGCCTGTTGCGAGTATTTTTGGGGTTGATTGACCCCGGGCCCTCTTCCGCATTTTGGGTCTCTATGTGAAAGCGAGACAAACCCAATGACGCGCTTAAAGAGGTGTTTCCGGAGTCGCCTTTTTACAGTGAGCGGTGCTACCGAATGAGCGCGGTCGTGTAAGAGCATTAAGGGTCGACGCTTTGGCGGTGGCCCCTTTGGAAGCGGCGTCTGACGCCGGAACTCGAGTCGTGCGGTATTTACGGAAAGAAGAATAGCGCAGCGTCTTTATTTCCGTTATTCCAACTCGTGCAATCGGCCACCACCATCCCGCCTATAGACATTACGTCGCCCTCAACGGTGAGTGGAGGATGGTCGGGAACCCGAAAAATTCCTGAAATTCTTATTGAAGTTTTGTTTAGAAATCTAATGCTCAACGGTATTTCCCCGTGCTGCCCATGCAAAACTAAGGTGTGGGGGTCTGGCCTATCCAGGAAAAAATATTCCGGACTGTGGGGGTTCACATGGTATTCGTTTCTAACGATCTGCGCGGCTACTGTGCCCGTTTCATCGAAAATTATCGCATTGATAGAGATTCCGGCAGGCGTTCGGTGTACCCAAAGTGGGCAATATTTTCCGATGCCGATAACCGGCTGGTATTCGTTGCTGGTGGCGGCAAGTTGGTTCCCTAGAAACACCTTTAGAAATCCTGGCGCATATTGCCCCTGTGAGGCCGGCTGGGTTGACGCGTAAGAGTTCAAAGGGGGGTCAGGATCGTCGGCCGGTTTTAATAAACCGGCTAGTGGCGGTTCAGAGAAGTCGGCATTTTCCGCGTCGGGCACGCTCGTGTCGCTTTGAGCGGGCGGTTGGGTGGCTGCCTGCAAATTTTCATTTCCGGTTGGGAGCGGTTTGTCTGGGTACTCTAGATAGAGGCACGTGATGATCGAACTAAGAGCTAAGAATGCGATAATCGCGATCGCGAAGGATTTTATAGTGTTCGCCCGGAGTTTGTGTCGGAGAAGCTCGTAAACTCCGACGGAGGCGCAAACAATAAACCCGAACAGTGATCCTTTTACCCAAAGCGAGTGAAATTGATTTTGAAAGCAGTTGTAAAGAAAAATGAAGGTGCAGGCCGCCCCGAACAGAGCGGCGGAGATCCATCTGCGGGACTTACTTGGATCGTTGGAGCCTTCCTCTTCGGGCTTTCGTTCGGAGTCCTTTTTTGGGCCCTTTTTTGTCGACGGTTTGGGTTTTTGGGGCTGTTGCATAAGTAAGTAGCTAATGGTCGTAGCAGGAAGGCTACGGACTCACACACGGTTTCCGTTCCTTTCTGGCGATGCGGCGCGACCTCTTATGTACCAATATCAATAATGACGTTCCCGCGGGGTTTCGCCACATCCCGAAACGCTTGCGTCTTGGCGGCGTTGAGGCACGGTTCGGTATACTCGTTTTTTGGTCTTGCCCTTCGTTCTCCAGAGTCACTCTCTTTTCGTCCGTGAAATTTTAAGGCCGCCAAAAAACGGAAATCAAGGGTTCGATGATAACGCGCCCGTATTTTATTCACAGAATGATTCTCCCAGCGAGTCGCCCCGCTATGAGCGGGTGCAATTTTCTACTTCGCCGGTTGAAAGTAATTTCGTCACGACTAACTCTTGTTTTTGGCCAATGTCGGCTGCTCTCGCTTCAATTTCTGGCCGGATTTTCTCGGAACGGATTAAACACTAAACCTGACAGGGAAACGCGTTTGTACGGCCATTTTGAAGCTCTTCCATTGCAACGCAGCATGGGTTCCGGGATGGCCATATCCTTCAAGCAAATCACGTGATCGCATTCCAATGTTGCTTCCGTTATGAGTTGCGAATGTGCGCCCCTGTGAAGCGATTCTCGTCCTTGATTTTGGTTCGCAGTAATCCCCCCGTTCGTCGCTCGGCGCACTTATAGCTGGCTATAGAATTAGCACGGTATAAGTCAGTAATCCTTGTATAACTCCATCAAGGCCCATCGCGACTGTGGTGGGGGGGAAGATCGGGCCGGGGACGGCCCGGCTCATTTTCGGGGAGGGGATTTTTGGGGGAGTTTGGGACGTGAGGGGGGGCGAGAGCAGGGGAGCAGTTGAACAGTAGAGCAGTTGACTGGGAGGTCCCGCGGGTGCAAGCACCTCGCGGCTTTGATAACGGCGCACAATTGGGGATTGAGCTTGGGGGGCGTTAATGGGGCTGGCGGCTTTGGCGCGGGCGGAGGGTAGAATGAGGTTGTGAAGCTCGATCCATTGGAAGACGCGAGCACGGGCTGTAGCGACAAACGAAATCCTTCGTGGAAAAGAAGGATCTGGGGGTCGATTTTCGTTCTTTCGATCGTTGCAATCCTGGGTGTAGTGGCGATCTTCGTCGAGGGGTAAATGGACTTTGGGGGATCGTCTTCGTGCTCGGAGCTGCGGTTCTGCTGATTCCAGCGGGTGTTTTCCTTGTACTGGCGGTTGTCGCGGTTTTTGAATTCATTGGGGCCAAGAAACGATAACAGAAAGTTTCTTTGGATTGGGACATTCCCCACCGCGGCGCGGCTCGACAGAGCTCGCCCCAGGCGGTGGGCGTTCACAGATTGAAATCGGCGGCGGTACCTCCGCAAGGGGCAGATCGGGCTGGGGACGGCCCGGCTCATTTTTGGGGCGGGGATTTTTTGGTTGTTTGGAGTGATTACAGGGCGATTTTCTGTAGCAGTTTGTTTTGGATGCTCGTCGGCGGATGATGGTGGGCGTCAGAGCGAGGCGAGCAGGGCGAGGGATTCGGGCTCGGGGACGGTGGTCATTGAATAGGTGATGTTACCGAGGACGCCGACGCTGGTGCCGTCTCCGGAGCTTGTGAATGTCTGTGCCGCCGCGGTCAGGTTTTGTGTGCCGGTGTTGTTGACATAAAGGCGGAGGTCGTTTGCTCCGGTGAGGAAGCCAGTGGTGATCGTGCCGGAGGTGGTTGCTGTATAGGTGTAGGACTCGGGTCCGCTGAACAAGTCGAAAACACCGGTTCCGGTGAGGGGGGGGTTGAGGTTGCCGCCGTTGAGGAAATAATCACCGATGGCGGTTGCATTGAGCATCAGGACGACGCGGTCGTCTGCGGTGAGGTTGGAAAAGGAGAGGGAAACGCCGGCGGCGCCCTGGGGCAGATTGAAGGAGAAATCGGCGTACCAGATGCCATTGAACTGACTGAGTGTGCCGCCCGGTAGAAACGTACCCGACTCGGATTCGTTGCTGGTGACAGAAAGGAGCGGGAGTGCGAAATAATAGGGGGTGGCGTTGACGGCGCCTCCGGCGGTGATCGTCCAGAGTGAATTCAGGCCGGTGTCGAAGTCGATGACGTTGGATCGGGCGATGGGAACGCCGCCGATCAAGAGCGACGCAATCGCAAAGAGAATGATGGATAGATTCCCGGGTTTCGCCGAGTGCATTTTCTTCCTTCCCTTCGAGAAGAGGGAGATAGCCCCGAGCGCGAGGTGCAAGTGGCGTGCCCATGCTGCGAATGTAGCTCAAGCGGCTATCCGACAAGGATTTAGCTGGATTAAGGGTGAGGAGAGGAATGGCGAGGAGATGGTTATCCTAAGCATGCGGGCTGCTTAAAATAACCATTGGTGGGGGTGAGAAGGTGACCAGGTGACGAGGTGACCAGGTGACGAGGTGACCAGGTGACGAGGTGACAAGGTGACAAGGTGACGAGGTGACGAGGTGACGAGGTGACGAGGTGACAAGGTGACGAGGTGACAAGGTGACGAGGTGACGAGGTGAGAAGATGGGGACGGGTATTGGGGTGAGGGAATTGAAATCCTGACGTTCATCCGTTATCAACTGCCGATGGCCCCCAGCGAAATAATCCCCATCCTCGATTTCGGCGCACAGTACGCGCAGCTCATCGCCCGGCGCGTCCGCGAAAAAGGCGTCTATAGCCAACTATTCCGGCCGGATATTCCTGCCGAGGAGCTGAAAAAGCTCAATCCCAAAGGCATCATCCTTTCCGGCGGCCCAAGCAGCGTCTACGAACCCAATGCGCCCAAGTGCGATCCGAAAATCTTTGACATCGGGCGTGCCCGTTCTGGGGATCTGTTACGGGATGCAGCTGGGCTGCCAAATCCTTGGCGGCGCAGGTGAAGCCGCGGCCAAGGCGCGGGAGTTTGGGCGGACGCGGCTTCATATTGTCGCCGATGATCCGCTGTCACGCGGCCTGCCCGAGGACACGACCGTCTGGATGAGCCACGGGGACCAGGTGTATGATCTGGGGTCGGAGTTTGTGGCGCTGGCCGCGACGCCGACGTGCCCGTTCGCGGCGGTGCGGCAGGCACGGCGGCCGTTTTATGGGGTGCAGTTTCATCCGGAGGTGACGCATACGCCGCGCGGCGAGCAGATTTTTCAGAACTTCCTCTACGAAATCTGCAAATGCTCCGGCTCATGGACGATGGGGAACTTTATCGAGCAGTCGATTGCCGCCGTCCGCAAGCAGGTGGGGGATGGGAAAGTGATTTGCGGGCTCTCCGGCGGTGTGGATTCAGTCGGTCGTGGCGGCGCTGCTCCATAAGGCCATCGGCGATCAACTCGTCTGCATCTTTGTCGACAATGGACTGCTGCGGAAAAACGAGCGGCAGCTTGTTGAGTCGACGTTTCGGGATCATTTCAAGATCAATCTGATCACAGCCGAGGCAACCGGACAGTTTTTGGCGGCGCTCGCAGGGCGTGACCGATCCGCAGCAGAAGCGGAAGATTATCGGGCGGGAGTTTATCGAGGCTTTTAAGCGCGAAGCCGCAGTCGATCAAGGGGGCGCGGTTCCTGGCGCAGGGGACGCTCTATCCGGATGTGATCGAGAGCGGGCATGGTCATGCCGGGACGACGGCAAATATCAAGCTGCACCACAATGTGGGCGGGCTTGCCGGAGCAGTTGGGGTTTGAACTGGTGGAGCCGCTGAGGGATCTGTTTAAGGATGAGGTGCGGCAGGTGGGCGAGGTGCTGGGGATGCCGGAGTCGATTGTCTGGCGGCATCCGTTTCCGGGGCCGGGGCTGGCGGTGCGGAATATTGGGCCGATAACCCCGGAGAGCCTGCGGATTTTGCGCGATGCGGATGAGATCGTGCTTGAAGAGCTCATCGCCGCCAACCTTTATCGGAAGACGGCGCAGGTGTTTGCGGTTTATTTGCCAATTTCGACGGTGGGGGTGATGGGGGATGCGCGGAGCTATGACGGGGTGATCGCGATCCGGGCGGTGGAGTGCCAGGATTTCATGACGGCGGATTGGGCGAGGATACCGTTTGATGTGCTGGCGGTGATGAGCAATCGGATTATTAATGAGGTGAGGGGGGTGAATCGGGTCGTTTACGATATTAGTTCTAAGCCGCCGGCGACTATTGAGTGGGAGTAGCGGCGGCCGGAGGCCGTTGGGCGGTACTCCGCGTAACTTAGGGCGGAGGCCGTCGGGTGTGACAAGACAAGGTGACAAGGTGAGGGGGTGACAAGGTGAGGGGGGAGTAGAATGGTGAATAGTGAATGGGGGAGGGTCGGGGCCGGGAAAAGTGTGGGAATTTGGGGTGATAGGACGATCCTGAGGAGACGGCTCTGTGTGGGGCCGGAATCGGCGCATTTTGTGCGCTTCAATGTCTGTCAGAGGCAGGGCTTAGGTCAGCGTTGAGAGTCTTAATTTTATTTGCATCGCTGCTGGGCTTTGTTTAGACTCATTTTACTAGCCTTCCCGGCGCAAATGTAGTGCCTGCGTCGGGGTTGGGTATACGGGTCGGTTTTACAGGGACGGTTTGAGGGTTGTCAGGCACAGGCCGTATCACCGAATGTCTCACCGTTGCATGCCTTACGCACCCGACGAATCGCAACGAAACCAGAACTGAGGAGGAACAAGTGTTGTTCGATCCCACCACTCAGACAGTCGCTTCGTCCGATCAATCGAAGAGCAACCGATCGCATGGCAAGGGAAGAAGTAAGGGAAGAAGCGAAGTAAGCACGCGCCGGCGGAAGCTAGCGTGTGTGGGCTTTGCGGCTTCGATGGCGTTGCCGCCGGGGATGACGCGATTCACTGTCATGTATGCGGACCAGACGGCTGGTGGGCCGAATGCCTCGGCGCAGAGTCTGCGCCGACCAATTCTGATCTTTTGAGCCGGGGGATCACGCTTTACAACCAGGGGCAATACGATCAATCCGTCGCGACGTTGCAGGAAGTGGACATCAAGTCGCTGAGCGCCCAGGACCATCAGACGCTGGTGAGCATCCTGGCGAAGGCGAATGAGGCGGCGACGCAGCAGCGAGAGGCCCGATCGGAAGCTTGCGCAAGGGGATGAATCGCGGCAGGCGAGCCAGATTGCGGATGCGCAGGCGCATTACAACGCGGTTTTGAGCAATTCGCGGGCGGATGATGCGACGCGACAGCGCGCGCAGCAGGAGCTGGCCGATTTGAACGCGTCGCAGAACGCGAATTCGGCGGCGGGGAAGGCGGTTTACAAGCAGGCGGTCGGGGAATATCGCAAGGGGGATTGGATCGCGGCTCGTGCGGACTTCAACAAGGCGCAGGACATTGGATATAACGGCGGATTCCTGGAAGCCAGCCCGGCGGAATATCTGAAGAAGATGGACCAGGGAGAGGCGAAATACCAGAACAAGGCGGATGCGGAAGGGCGGGAGGCTTACGATCGGGCCCGGGCGGAATATCGCGCGGGTAATTATCCCGACGCACGGATTGATTTTGTGAAGGCGAGCCAGTTTGGCTTTACGCCGGGGTATCTGGAAGGGCTTCCGCCTTCGGAATATATCCAGCGGATCGATCAGGCGTCGGCGGCGCCGGTTGCCGGGCGCAGAGCGTCTGCGCCGGCAGCGACGGGTTCCGCGGAGACGATAAATCTCGCGGACGCGACCTCGACGCAATCGACCCCCGAGAGCGGGACGGAAGGCGGGGGGGATCAAACGCAGCTTCAGCACCAGGCGGAAATCGACCGGCTGGCGGAGCAGCAGCGGGTTTATAAGGCGCAGGGACTGGTCGATCTGGGCAAGAAGGCGGAGGCGGCGGGGAACGACCAGGAGGCGCTGAACGATTATACGCAGGCGGTCGATCTGGATCCGACCAACTCGGACGCGGTGCAGGGGCGCGATCGGCTGCTGGCGAAGACCGGGCGCGGTCCGAACCAGGGCGGGGTGACGCTGACGCGGACGCAGGAATATATCTCGCAGGAAATCCAGGCGATCAACTACAAGTTCAATACGGCGGTCGACCAGGCGCGCACGGGATACGGATCAGCGGATTGTTCGCGGCAGCCGAAAACGACATCGCCCAGGCGCAGGCGGCGCGGGATCAGGATCCGACGGTGTTCAACGCGGATGATCTGCGGCGGATGGATGCGGCGATTCAGCGGGCGTCGCTGGACCTTCGGCAGGCCAGGAATGAGTCGGAGCGGCAAGCCCAAGACGTGCGGGCGCAGCAGGCGGCGACGGAAGAGACGGAAGCCGAGAGACAGGACAAGCGCCGGCGGGACTCGGCCGTCGCGGCGTATATCAAGCTTTCACGCGAGCAGATCGACCAGCAGAATTACGCGGCGGCGCTGGGAGTGTTCGACCAGATTCTCACGCTGGATCCGCAGAACGATTACGCGCTGGGCGTGAGGCAGTTTGTGGAGGACAAGGCGATTCTCCAGGAGCAGCGGCATTACCGCGAGCAGTTTGACTACAACCTGGAGCGGACGCTGAACCAGGCGCAGGAGGCGGAGGTTCCGTATGGGGACATCTTCCGGTTCCCGGAGAACTGGCCGGATATTTCGACGATGCGCGACACGGAGCTGAAGAACAGCAACGTGAGCAAGGAAGACCAGGCGGTGCAGGCGCAGTTGGACCGGCGTTTGAACAGCGTGCAGTTGCCGCAGGTGGCGCTGACGGATGCGATCGACTTCCTGAGAGACCTGACCGGGGCGAATATCCTGGTGAACTGGAAGGCCCTGGAGGCGGATGGGATCGACAAGCAGACGACGCAGGTTTCGGTGACGCTGCACGATGTGAAGTTCTCGAAGGTGCTGGACATTATTCTGCAGGAAGCGGGAGCGGGGAAGCTTGGGTATACGATCGACGAGGGCGTGATCGAGATTTCGACGCAGGACGAGCTGAACAAGGCGGTCGTCACGCGGGTGTATGACATTACCGATCTGCTGATCAATCCGAATTTCGATCCGACGATCCAGAACATCAGCGGCGGCAGCGCGCAGGTGACGGGCGGCGGCGGTGGCGGCGGCAGTTCGACCCTGCAGACCAACAGCCAGGGGCAGACGGGGGCTACCGAGCGCACGCAGCAGTTGGATGACATCAAGAAGAAGATCGAGAATACGGTCGAGTTCAGCTCGTGGAAGGACAACGATCCGAACGGGTATGGGCAGATCGACGACTTCAACAACCAGCTCATCATCACGCAGACGAACGAGGTGCACGGGAAGATCGCGGACCTGCTGGCGCAGCTTCGCGAGGCGCAGGCGGTGCAGGTGAACATCGAGGCCCGGTTCCTGACGGTTTCGCGTCACTTCCTGGAGGACGTGGGCGTCAACCTGAGCATGCGTATCAACAACAACGTGCAGACGGTTCCGGGCTCGAACGTGCCGATCGATCCGGCGCACTGGAGTCCGATTACGTTGAGCAATGGGACGGGGGGATTCACGGGCAATCCCTCGACGGGTTTGCCGGGCAGCCTGGGAACGAACCCCGAAGCGGACAATGAGGGGCTCAACCTTGGCGGGGTTTATGGGAATATCTTTGACGATTTCCAGGTGGAACTGGTTCTGAACGCGGTGCAGGAGTCGTCGCGGCTGAGCGTGTTGCACGCCCCGCGGGTGACGCTGCAAAACGGGCAGGGGGCGACGATATACCAGACCACGTTTCTGCCGTACGTTTCGAGCCTGAACGTATCGGTGGCGACAGGCGCGGCGATCGCGGCGCCGGTGATCAGCTATGCGGAAGACGGCGTGCAGCTGGTGGTCGAGCGGGCACTGGTCAGCGCGGACCACAAGTATGTGACCTTGGACGTCGATCCGCAGCTCGACTCGTTTCTTGGGTTCACGACGTTTGAATTCGAAGTCGCGGCGGCGGCGCCGACGGATACTACCAGCAACAACACAATTCTTTCGGGCGGATTCGTGGCCCCGACCCTGAGCGTGCAGGAAGCGACCGAAGAGCGAACCGAGGTGCGAACCCGAGTGACGGTTCCCGACGGCGGAACATTGATGCTGGGCGGGGTGACGATCGCGGGCGAGATCAATCTTGAAGCCGGCGTGCCGGGGCTTTCGAAGATTCCGATCCTGAAGCGGCTGGCGACGAATACTTCGGAATCGAACGACGAGCAGGTGCTGCTGATCCTGCTGAAGCCGACGATCCTGATCGACAAGGAAATCGAAGCGAAGAACTTCCCGCTGTTGACGAGCAATAGCAAGTAGGCGATTGATTGACCGAGCACGGCGATTGAGTGGCCGAGTACGGTTTTCCAACCTGGCGTGCGCGGCGCTGCTGGCGGCGCACGCGGCGCTGCTGGCGATAAGCGCAACCCGCAATTCGGCGACGTTTGACGAACCGGCCCACTTGGCTGCGGGGGTTGAGTATTGGGCTCGGCACGATTTCACGATTTACAGTTTGAGCCCGCCGCTGCTGCGGCTTTGGGGGGCGATTCCGGCGATTTTGGCGGGGGCGCAGGCTCCGCCGACGGAGGAGGCGGACAAGCGGCCGATCGTGGAGCGGCACTGGGTCTACTGCGACGCGTTCGTGATGGCGAACTATGCGCGGTTCGAGCGGTTGCTGCTGTTTTCGCGGCTGGGGATGATTCCGATTTCGTGTTTGCTGGGGTTGGTTACGTTCCGGTGGGCGCGGCGGCTGTATGGGCCGCGGAGCGGGGCGGCGGCGTGCGCGATGTATTGCCTGAACCCGAGCGTGCTGGCGCATGGGGCGCTGGTGACGACGGACGTGGGGACGGCGGCGGCGATGGGGGCGGCGTGCTGGTTGTGGTGGAAGTTCTGCCGGACGCCTTCGGTTGGAAGGTGGGGGATGGTTTGCCTGGCCGTCACGGCGGCGCATTTGTGCAAGTTTACGTCGGTGCTGCTGTGGCCGATGCTGCTGGCGATGGCGGTTCCGTTTATCGCGCGGGGGAGGCGGTGGGTGTTGCCGGGGGCGTGGGCGGGGCTCGGGGCGGCGACGCTGCTGCTGCTGAACGTGATCTACGGGTTCAGCGGGACGGGGCGGGGGATCGGGTCGTTTGATTTCGAGTCGGATTTTTTTCAGAAGGTGCAGCGGGAACTGCCGGCGGCGACGCCGTTGCCGATTCCGCGGCTCTTGCTGCTGGGGTTTGACGCGCAGAAGCGGGACACCCAGGGAGGATACGCGGCGTTTTTGTTTGGGGATATTTACCGGGGCTCACGGTGGTATTACTTTCCGGCGGCGCTGCTGTGCAAACTGCCGGTGTCGATGCTGCTGCTGATGGCGGCGGCGGGAGCGTCGGCGGTGGGATTCAGGGGACCGGCGCCGCCGGGGAGAAGGGCGGGGGAGTGGAGCGTTTTTCTCGGGCTGGCGGTGTTTGCGCTGGGGGTGGTGCTGCTGGGGGATTTGAATATCGGGACGAGGTATCTGCTGCCGGGGTTTGCACCGGCGATGGTGCTGGCATCGCGGCTGTGGGCGGAAAGGCCGAGCACAGCGGAGAAGCGCATGGTGATGCCTTACCTGCGCAATGGGCTGCTGGCGATGCTGGCGGTGGAGACGCTGTGGGTTTGCCCGCGGTTTCTGACGTTCGTGAATTTCGCGGTGGGGGGGGCGTCGAACGGGTGGAGGCTGCTGAGCGACTCGGATTATACCTGGGGGCAGGGGCTGATCGAGCTGCGGGACTGGATGCGCGATCAGAACGTGCCGGCGATCGACCTGGCGTATTTCGGATTTATTGATCCGCAGGTTTACGGGGTGAAGTTTTACCCGATCATTCATCCGGGAAGCCCGGAGACGGTGAAGCTGGTGGGGGTGGACGCGTATTTTTTGGATGGGATGCTGAACCGGATGGTGATCGGGCGGGATTTTGGGGAGGGGAAATTTCATCGGGCGGATGTGAGCTTGATGTACAGCAAGGAGCTTCAGGGGAAGACGCCGGTGGCGGTGGTGGGGAATACGATTTTTATTTACCGGTATACGGACATTGAATCGGCGGCGATGGAGTCGATTGGGGCGGAGCCTGGGGGCGGCGGGCAGTAGGCATTTCGCGAGAGAGTTGAGCAGTAGAAAGTGGAGCAGTAGAGAAAATTCGCCCTCACCCTAACCCTCTCCCTGATTACAGGGAGAGGGGATATGAGGGGATAAATCTGCGCGGGCGACAACACTGGAATCCCGGCTGAATTCCGAGACAATGGGTTGGGATGCCTCATCAGAACGTCATCGTCATCGACCATCCGGTGATCCAGACCAAGCTGACCGAGCTTCGGGATTACACGACCGACCATCGCAAATTCCGCACGCTGCTGGACGAGATCGCCTCGCTGATGGTTTATGAGGTGACGCGCGACTGGCCGACGACGCACCGGCCGGTGCAGACGCCGATGGAGCGCACCACCGGGCGGGTGCTGGCGCGGCGGGTGACGCTGGTGCCGATCCTTCGCGCCGGGCTGGGCATGGCGGGCGGCGTTCTGCGGCTTTTGCCGGAGGCACGGCTCGGCCATCTGGGCGTCTATCGCAATGAAACGACGCTGGAGCCGGTTTCCTATTACCAGAAGCTGCCGCCCGATATCGAGTCGAGCGAAGTGCTGCTGATCGACCCGATGCTGGCCACGGGGGGAAGCGGAACGGCGGCGGTGCATTTCCTCAAAAAAGCCGGGGCTTCGAACATTCGGTTTGTCTGCCTGGTTGCCGCTCCGGAGGGGATCGAAGCGATTCACCGCGCCCATCCTGAGATTCCCATTTATTGCGCCGCGGTGGATCGGCAGCTCAATGAAAAAGGTTACATTCTTCCCGGCCTGGGTGACGCCGGCGACCGGCTTTTTGGAACGTGATTCTTTTGTGGTTGCTTCGCCCCTTGGGCATCGGTACGATTCTTTTTTCGCGCTGAACTGACTGCCGATAACGACGGCACCGGAGTTGTTAAATGCGTTTGACGGAAATCCTCAAGCCCCAAAACATTCTTGTGCCGATGCAGGCCAAGACCAAGAATGAAGCCATCGGCGAGCTGGTCGCCCTGCTGGCAAAAAATGGTGAAATCCAGGACGCCAAGGCGGTTCTCGACGCTGTTCTGGAGCGCGAGATGACCCGAACCACCGGCATCGGCAATGGGCTGGCCATCCCGCACGGAAAATGCGCGGGAACGACCCAGCTTGTCATGGCGATCGGAAAGCTGGCCACCCCCATCGACTTCCAATCGATCGACGGCAGGCCGGTCTCGCTGATCTGGCTGCTTACTTCGCCCCCCGACAAGACCGGGCCGCACATTCACGCTTTGGCGCGAATCAGCCGGCTGATGACCATTGATAAATTCCGGCAGGCGCTTTCCGTTGCCAAGTCGGCGCAGGAGATTTACGACGTGATTGTGGCGCAGGAAAACGCACTGTGAACGCGAGAAACGCGCACCCCTGCGGGGTTGCGGCTAAACGGGTGAGTTTCGCGATTGCGGTTTGAGGTTCAGGCTGTCTTCGTCATTCCCATTCGCAGGTTGCGCAGTTCTGTCCGCTGCAATTCTCCTACGATGCGCACGAGCTGCGAAAGCGTCTGTCTTCCCTCCAGGTTTTGTTCCAGCTTTTCGAACTCGATTCCTGTGATCAGCCAATCTTTGCCGGAGTTGGACGGCTTGCGCATCTTTCCTTCGATGAGTAGCGCGTTGTTGTTAAATCGAAGTTCCACGCGGAGCCGGTCGTCGGTGCAGACTTTGGGGGGCTCGCCCTCGGCTCCTAGAAGCTTAACGCCAACGCCGCCGGTGCTCAGGTTTCGGATCTCGGTCTTCAGTTCCGTCGCCGCGAGAGGGGGCGTCTTCAGATGGTCGCCCGGCCCCATTCTCCAGACCCGCACCGAAATCTCGGTGTACGGGGGAATTTCCACGCGGTAGTTAAATCGCTTCTGCTGCGACTGGATCTTGGTCGGAAACGCGAGCAGCACGGCTTCGACAAGCAGTTCGTCGTTGATCTTGAAGCGCGGCTGGATCCGCAGGATCGGCGAGGCGAAGACGACGCGCATGGTTTCGCTTCGGAATGAGACGACGACCGGAGTTTTTGAGCGGACCAGGTCTTCCGACAACGGGGCGCCTCAAGCGTCGACTGGAGCAGAATTCCGCCGTCGAGTTCCCCCAGCAGGCGTGATTTATAATTCCGCAGCATTGCCGCCGACGGCAGGGATAACACCGCCATCACATTGCGGGCGACGGCTTCCCGTAAAAGATTCGCGTTCTTATCGGTCATACGGATGTGTCTTTTACCTAATGCTGCCCAGGTCAAAAATCGGCGTAATCCGTTCCCGAATTTAGGGGCAAAATCACGCCTGCGGGGGGCGAGCTGCGAATGGCGATGGCAAACCCCCGCCCGTGCCGTCTAGAATACTGCGATGACCGAAACCATCACGGTCAACTTCGACGGTGGCAGCCGGGGAAACCCCGGCCCGGCCGGCATTGGCGTGGTCCTGGCCGCCGAAGACGGCACAACGCTGGTGACCAAGGGCAAATTTATCGGGGCCAATACGAACAACGTGGCTGAATATAAGGCGCTGATTCTCGGCCTTCGCGAAGCCGCCCAGCTTGGCGCGGTCAATATCCTCATCCGCGGCGACAGCGAATTGGTCATCAAGCAGATGCGCGGCGAATACCGCGTCAAAAATCCCGCTCTCAAGCAGCTCTTCGAGCAGGCGAGCGATCTGGCGGCCGGATTCAAATCCGTAAAATTCGAGCACAACCTCCGCCATCACAATTCCCTGGCGGACCGTCTGGCCAACCTGGCGATGGACAGGAAATCGGACGTGGATGACATCGATGAGGGAACAGAATCACCGCCGCCTCCAGCCCCGGCATCAAACGGGGAGCGGATTTCCTGCCCCCGGTGCGGCTGCGAGATCGAGGTGAAGGTTCCGCCCGCCAAATCGTTTGGCAGAAAATTTGTCTGTCCCTGCGGCAGTCCGATGAAGTAGTCTTTCAGCAATTCAGGAGCGACCCCCTATGCCCGCAAGCGATCCACGAATCGAACAGTTTCGAAAAATGGCCGAAGCCGATCCGAGCAACGAGCTGGGGCACTTTTCGCTTGGCCGCGCCTGCCTCGACGCGGGCGACTTTCCGCAGGCGATTCAGTCTTTCCAGCGCACACTGGAGCTGAATCCCAACATCGCCAAGGCCTATCAGCTTCTGGCGGCGGCGCTTTTGCGTCAGGACCGAAAGCCCGAGGCCATCGAACGGCTGACCCGGGGCGTGGAAATCGCCGGGGCGCGCGGTGAGATGATGCCGCGAAAAGAGATGATTCAAATGCTCAAGGAACTGGGGGCTCCTGTTCCCGAAGCCGCCCAGGCGGAGACATCGCAGCCTGTGGGCGAAGGGCAGGTCCTCTGCAAGCGCTGCGGCCGGGTGGCGCGAAAGCTTCCCAGCCAGCCGTTCAGCAACGCCCAGGGGAAGGAAATCTTCGAAAATATCTGCGCCGACTGCTGGCGCGAATGGATCGGCATGGGAACAAAAGTGATCAACGAGCTGCGCCTCCCACTGTCCGACCCGCAGGCCCAGAAAATCTTCGACCAGCACATGCGCGAATTCCTGAATCTGTGAGTCAGGCGCGTCCGTTCTGCAAAGGGGAATAGGTTAATTTGGAGCGCAGCAGCGGATTTGAAATTCCCCACGGCGGCGCCGTGGGCGTTCCGAGATTAAACTGACCCACTATCCTGCAAAGTGCGCACGGCCAGCTCGATTCGGCGGGTTGCTTCGTGTATCCCATCGCGCGATTTGCTGAGATTTTCCAACCCCACCCGCGGGCCAAAAGAGACCGTGATATCGTTTCGCGTGATCGCCGCCTCCACCATCTCCTTGCCGCGCTGGGTGCCGTCAAGGTAGACCGGATAAACCGGAGCGCGGGTTCGCAGGGCCAGCAGTCCGATACCGCTCTGAAATGGCAACAGTTGCCTGGTGGTTTCAATCTTTCCTTCGGGAAAAATTCCAATGACATACCCAGCCGCCAGCGCCCGCATCGCGGCCCGCGCTGAAACCAGATCTTGGCCGGTGCGTTCCACCAGAATCACCCCCAGGGTATTGAAGAGCCAGCGCATCGACTTGAACTGGTAATATTCCTTGGCCATCAGCCAGCGGATCAGCCGGGGGCAAAAGGACTGGAGGATGACCGGATCGATGCTGCTGACGTGGTTGCAAATGAGGATTGCCGGGCCACGTGGGGGGACCTGGCAGGGGCTGGCGACGCGGACCTGGTGAAACGCCCGCGAATAAACCCCCGCCACCCCCCGCATGGCGCGAAACAGCGTGTCATCATCCCGCCGCGTAAACTGTTGCGAACCGACTGCCACGTGCGTGGGGGAGATACTGCATTGGGGCAGTGGGGTCAATTTAGATCCATGACGATTTGGGGTGGACAACTCTTATCCCCTCCCCTGGTACCCCGGGGGAGGGTTAGGGTGGGGGGAATTTCTGGAATGTGATTGATCACGATTTATGCGAGCATCGCCCCCACCCCAGCCCTCCCCCGGAGTACCAGGGGAGGGGGGAATGATTAGCAAGCTTGCTCGCTATGCCGGCCGCACCGACAATCCCCACCAGCGTGTCGCGCGTCCTGGTTATCACCAACAATCTCCAGCAGGCATCCTTCCGGCTTCGCATCGAATCGCTGCGCGACGGTCTCGCCCAGCGCGGCTTCGAGCTCGACATTCACGTTCGCCCGCGCTCCATGCTGCCGCGCCGGCGTCTGCTTCGCCGGGCTTCGGAGTATGATGCTGTCATCCTGCAGCGGAAAATGCTCGACCCGCTGGATACGAACCTGCTGAAACGAAATTCCAGAAAACTTTTTTACGACGTGGACGACGCCGTCATGTTTCACAGCCGGCCTGTCGGCCCGATCGAGCAGTGGCGCACCAACCGCCGGTTCCGCGCCATCGCCCGCGCGGCGGGTCGTGGCGGGCAACGAATATCTGGCGGAATTGTTTCGTGCCCAGGGAGCCCAGGTCGGTATCCTGCCGACGGTTGTCGATCCGGGGCACTATCAGGCGAAATCGCACGCCGCCACCGATCGCCCGACGCTCGTCTGGATCGGCAGCAAATCGACCATCCCCTACGTTGCCGAGTTTGCCCCGGTCTTGATCGACGCGGCTAAACGCGTTCCCGGGCTTCGGCTGATCACCATCGGAGACGTTTCGCTGGCCAATCCGCCGATCCCAACCGAGCACGTTTCCTGGTCGGTCACGGCAGAATCCGCCGCGCTTCTCCGCGGCGACATCGGCATCGCCCCCACCCCCGAAAACCGCTGGACCCTGGGCAAATGCGGATTCAAGATCATCCAGTATATGGCCACAGCCTTACCGGCCATCGCCAGCCCTGTCGGCGCTAACCGGGAAATCATCCAGGAGGGCCAGACCGGCTTCCTTCCCAAATCCTCCGAGCAGTGGACCGAAGCGATTGCCAACCTCGCCGGCGATCCCGCCCGCCGGCAGGCGATGGGCATGGCCGCCCGCAAACGCGTGGAGGAGCATTTGTCGATCCAGCGTGCCGCCGATTTCTTGGGCTTCGTTGCTGGGCGAGGACGATTCGGGGCAGGTCCGATAACCCAGGACAATCGCTTTTGCGCTGAAAATTCTTCCAGACCCTCACCCCAACCCTCTGGAGGCGCGGACGCCTCCGTGGCGTAATCGCCGAGTCCGGCCCGGAGCCGTCCGCGGCTCCGAGTACCGGGAGAGGGGGTAAGTCGGCAATTTTTTCGCCTTGGCGTGTTCCCAAGGCCGATAAAACGTCACTAGATGCTCTCCGCGATCACCAGTTCTGGCGGTTCCAATCTCGCCCAGTGGATTCAAAGTTTCCAGAAGCAGCAGGCGAGCCAACTGGCGAGCGGAAACACCGGCCTGCCGGGGATGATCCCCGCCAGCAGCCAGTCGAGTGGTGGGGGGGGCCAGAAATCCGTAAACCTGCAGAGCGGTAATACCTCGCAGATATTCACCCAGATCCGCCAGGCGGTCACCACGGCGCTTTCAGAAGGCGCAGCTCTCGCATTCGAGTCAGAATCCAAACCAGATCGTGCAAAGCACGATCGCCAGCCTTTTGAAGAATCTCGGATTTGGCTCAAACACCACCGCCGCTTCGACTCTTGCTGCCGCGGAAATTAACGGGCAGGGGCCGGAAGCGAATGGGTCCCCCAGCTCGGCGGAGGGGTTCCAGAAAATCCTCGCCACCGCGGGCATCAGCTCTCAGCAGTTTCAAAGCGATCTGATGAGCGCTATCCAAAATGTTCAGGGTGGGGCGACGAACCCGTTTTCAAGTTTCAGCAGCATTCCGGTCGGGTCGATGCTGGACGTGACCGGCTGAATCGATCCTCTCGCGATAGATTTCTTCGAGGCGATCCAGATGCGCCTCCTGCGAAAGCGAGGGCGCAGAGCCAGGCAGGCTTGGCGCATTTTAGTTCGCAGTGTGGGATCGAGGAGCCGGGTCATGGCGTCGGCGAGGGCGGAGACGTTTGTGGGGTCTTCGAGGACATATCCGTGGACGCCGTCGGTCATCGCTTCGCAGGCGCCGTTGAAGACGGTGCTGATGACCGGCAAGCCCATTGCGAGCGATTCCAGCACGACGAGGCTGCACGAATCGTGGCGGGTCGGGAGGACAAAAAAATCGGCCGCGGCATAAAAATCGGCGGCTGCTTTCGATTCGCCCGCAAAGACGATCCGGTTCTCGATCCCCAGGCGCCGGGCTTGAAGCCGGCCGCGCATTGAATTGTCCTTGCCCAGAACGACGATCATCGGCGCGGCTTCGCCAGACCGGCCGGCAATGCTCGCGGTCGCGGCGATCACCTCGGCCAACCCCTTGCGCTGGAAATTCTGGGCGATCATCAAACCGACGGTGACATTTTCCCCGATCCCCAGGTTTTGCCGGACTGCGCTTTTTGCCGCGGCGTGGGTTGCGGGGTCGAATCCTGCAGGTCGGTCCCGTTAAAGAGCTTCACAAGCTGGCCGCCGATATCCGGATAATGGCGCAACACGATCCCCTTCGAATAATCCGAAAGGCACAGGACGATGGGGCGGTCGGCCCCGTAGATGAGCCTGCCTTCCACGTCGGCATATAGCCGCCGCTTGCGGTTGAGGCGGTTTCCGGCCATCGCCAGCCCGGGCGGGGCCGCCGCCGCGCGACTGATAGGACTGCACCGTCGCTTTCGCCATTCCCGCGTGCGGATGGTAAATATCGCAATGCTTCACCGGGAGCATCGCGTGGATCACGTCGTATTTGTTTTGCGCGAGGTAAACGTCAAGATTCTTAAGGAACTGTGCATATTGGCCGGCTTTGGTGGCCGCCCGGGCTCCGATTTCCACCCTCCGCACCCCTTCGATGGGTTTGCCAAAGCTCGATGAGATCAATTCCACGGCGTGCCCCCGTGCGGCAAGGCCCTCGGCGATATCGACGGTATAGCGCTCGGCTCCGCCGCGGGTCTCCTCCGACTGAAAAATCAGCAGGGCGATTTTCATGGGGGCGATATTCATTGGGCCGATTTTCATTGTCCCTGACCATGCCCCACGCTATAGATTATTATCATGAGCGCCCTTACCCAATCCAACCAGTGGAAGTCCCTATCGGCCCATTACCAGAAAATCTCCTCGACCCATATGCGCGACCTGTTCGCGCAGGATCCCAAGCGGTTCGAGAAATTCTCCCTCCGCTTTAACGACATTCTGCTGGATTTCTCCGAAAATCGCATCACCGACGAAACCCTTCGCCTGCTGCTGGACCTGGCGCGGTTCGCCAAAGTCGAGGATTGGCGCGATCGGATGTTCCGGGGCGAAAAGATCAATATCACCGAAAATCGTGCCGTGCTTCATATTGCCCTGCGAAACCGATCCAACCGGCCCATCGTCGTCGACGGGGAAGACGTCATGCCGGGCGTAAACGCGGTTCTCGCCCACATGCGACAATTCTCCGAGTCCATCCGCTCCGGGCAATGGAAAGGGTACACCGGCAAGCCCATCACTGATGTCATCAACATCGGCATCGGCGGGTCGGACCTCGGCCCGGTTATGGCGACCGAGGCCCTCAAACCCTATTCCAAGCCGGGCCTGAAAGTCCATTTCGTCTCCAACATAGACGGCACCGACATTGCCGAGAAATTCAAGGTCATCAAGCCGGAAACCTCGCTTTTCATCGTCGCTTCCAAAACCTTCACCACGCAGGAAACGATCACCAACGCCACGACGGCGAAAGACTGGCTCCTGGCCTCGGCGAAGAACCCGGCTGCCGTGGCGAAGCATTTCGTGGCGCTCTCGACCAACGAAAAAGAGGTCACCAAGTTCGGCATCGACAAGGCGAACATGTTCGAATTCTGGGACTGGGTCGGTGGGCGATATTCGCTCTGGTCGGCCATCGGGCTGTCCATCGCCATCGACATTGGCATGGACAATTTCGAGCAGCTTCTGGCCGGGGCGTTCGCCATGGACGAGCATTTTCAAACTGCCCCGCTGGAGAAGAATCTGCCGGCGATCCTCGGCCTCATCGGCGTGTGGTACAACAACTTTTTCGGCGCCAGACCGAGGCGATCCTTCCTTACGACCAGTACATGCATCGGTTTTCCGCCTATTTTCAGCAGGGGGACATGGAATCGAACGGGAAGAGCGTCGATCGGCAGAGTGAGGTTGTCGATCATTCCACCGGCCCGGTGATCTGGGGCGAGCCGGGCACCAATGGGCAGCATGCCTTCTATCAGCTCATTCACCAGGGGACAAAACTGATTCCCTGCGATTTCCTCGCCCCGGTCGAAACGCAAAATCCGCTTGGCGAGCATCACACCATCCTGCTCTCCAATTTCTTTGCGCAGACCGAAGCGCTTATGAAGGGGAAGACTGAATCCCAGGTGCGTGCGGAGCTGACGGCCCAGGGAATCACCGGTGAAGCGCAGGACAAGCTCACGCCGCACAAAATGTTCACGGGCAATCGCCCGACCAACAGCATCATGTTTCAGAAGCTGACGCCGCACACGCTCGGGTCGCTCATCGCCCTTTACGAGCACAAGATTTTCACGCAGGGGATCATCTGGAACATCAACAGCTTCGATCAGTGGGGCGTGGAGCTCGGCAAGCAGCTTGCCAAGGCCATCCTTCCGGAACTGAAGAAGCCTGGCGAGATCACGTCACACGACTCCTCAACCAATGGCCTGATCAACGAGTTCAAATCCCGGCGGAATAAATAAGGGAGAAACAGCGGCCGAAAAAATTGCCGTAAAAATTGAGAAATCGGGATTTTCTTTATTGAGATTGAGTCTCAATGTCGATAATATCTCCCGCATGATACGCCGAACACATGCATTCACTCTCGTGGAAATCCTTGTCGTTATTGGAATTATAGCGATCCTGGTTGCGGTGCTTCTGCCCGCGCTCGGCAAGGCTCGCTCGCAGGCTCTCCTCATCCAATGCGAAAGCAACATGAGGCAGTGGGGGGCGGGATTCCAGATGTACGTCGATGAAAGCAGCGGCCAACTCCCGCTGCGCGTCCCGGATGGAACGGCCACGGAATGGTTTGGGCCCAGCCCCAACAACCCGATTCCCGGCTATCCCTCGGGTCTCGATGACATGTCGATCTACTTCAACGCCATTCCCTCCAAAACCGTCGGCAAGAGCTACTACCAGATGCTCGTGGACGACATGAAGGGGACCAATCCGCTCCCCGCTCCAGGTGCCAGCAACATCTTCACCTGCCCGGCGGTTCTGAATGCCGTGCCCACCGCCTCCGATACCCTTTATCCCGGCAACTCCAACTTTTATGCCCAGTACGGCACCGACTCCACCGGCGTTCTTCTCTCGGCGACAACGCCACAGCTTTTCAAATCGGCGATCAGCTTTTGTTACAACAATTCGCTGATGAACCCTCCCGCCGCGACGCTGGCCGTTCCCAATCCTGCACTGATTTACAGCGGAAAGATGTCTCAGCTTCGGCCGGCTTCCTCGGTGGTCGTCCTCTGCGAAAAAATTTCCGCGCCTGGTGAATATCTCAATCCCACCATCCAGCGCTGGGCGCAACAAAACGGATTTTTGGGTAGCTCCATCAATTCCACGATCGGATACACCGGAAAAATCTCCCAGCTCAAAGCCAACTGGAAAACCTTTTCGGCCATTCACAACGGAGGTGGGAATCTCCTCTTCGCCGATGGGCACGTCGCATATTACAAATGGACCGACGTGCAGCTTGCCGTCAAACCTAATCCTGTTCCTGCTTCCAAGCCCGCCACGGAATATGGGGACTACTACAACGCGAACCGGCCGGACATTATCTGGTGCCCGTGGGGTCCCACGAATTAAATGGTGTTAAAGCCCATTTCACGTTGACAAATTTGCCGGCAAGGTCTTTCATTCGGCAATGAGTATCAACATCAACCGCCGACAGTTCATCGTTGCCTCCGCCGTTCTCGCTGCCGGTTGTTCCGTGAACAAACAGCCGGATTTCAAGGCCGCCGCCATCGACGCCGGGCCCGCCTCCGATTTCGAGAAGGACGGCGTCTATTCCCAGTTTGCCGATCAGGGATTCTTCGTCATCCGCTCCGGGCCAAATCTCATCGCCCTCTCCTCCGTCTGCACGCACCTTGGCTGCGAAGTGGGCACCCAAAACGACGGATCGTTCAAATGCCCCTGCCACGGCTCACGCTACGACCCCACCGGCAAAGTCGTTCACGGCCCCGCGATCCACGATCTGCCGCGCCTTCCCAGCGCCGTCAACGCCGCCGGCCATCTGATCATCCAGGCCACCGCCACGTCCTGATTTTGCGGGTATGATTCGGTCAGAGTTATGGAAATCCGCCCCGCAACCCCCGCCGATGTACCTGGCGTCCTGCCGATGGTCGCTAAAACATGCGCGCTGCACGAAAAATGGGATCCCGCCAAGTATAGCTTTCTTCCCCATCCCGAGCAGCGCTATAGCCGCTGGCTCATTGCCCGCGCCGACGATCCCCGCAGTGTTTTCCTTGTCGCCGTGCGCGAAGATCACCCCATCGCATTTCTCATTGCCACCATCGAAGACGAAATCCCCATCTATCGCCTCAGACAATTCGGCTTCATCCACGACTTGTGGGTGGAAGAGGAATATCGCCACGAAGGGATCGCCCGGCAGATGGTGATGCTCGCGGTGGAGCGTTTCAAATCGATCGGCGTGCCGCAAATCCGGCTCGACACCGCCGCCCCCAACGACGTTGCCAGAAAGCTTTTCACCGCCTGCGGGTTCCGGCCCAGCACCACGGAAATGCTGCTGGAACTATGACGCCGCCACAACAACGCCGAATCCGGGAATCGTCGTTTCCTTGCCAGTCTTCTTACCCGTCAATAAATCCACGCTGTTCTCGATGAACACCACCTGCTGGGCCGTCGCGGAATGATTCATCGCCACCGCGTAGATTTTTTTGCCGCTCACTCGCACCACCACCTCAACCTCCGGCGGCGCAACCACCGGAATGCTCAATTTTGTCGGCAGCAGCAATTCTGCCAGCAGTATTTCCATGGCGCCATTCGTGCAGTACCCGCCAACGTAATAGACGCGTCCTTTCCCAATCGCATTGACAGTAACCGCGGGACCATCTGCCAGCAGCCGATCCCCGCCCACCCACCGCGCCACTTCGTTCGCCGTGCGCAAGCGAAGCCGCTCGGCGAAAGTCGTCATCGTCAGTTCCGCTCCGCCCGGCAGACGTGCCGTCCGCGTCTGGTTCGCCCCCAGCGTCGTCCATTCCTCCACGTCAACCCCCGCCAGTTTTGCGAGCAACCCCGGCGCTGTTCGCTCCACGATATGGCAATTCTCATCCTTCACCCCCGCCAGCGCCCCCAGCACAAGAATCCCGCCGGCGGCAACATATTTCTCCAGCTTCTTCGCCAGCGCCGGTGAGACAATCTGCTGATGCGGCACGACCAGCACGCCATATCCCTCAAATTCACTTCCTGGCCAGACAAAATCCACCGGAACTTTCTTTGCCGACATCACCCGCATCCACCGCGCGTGTTCTCCTTGCCCCGATTTCGTAAACGTATCGATCCGCCGCTCGTTGATCTCGTTATCGTAATCCCGCAGCACCGCCGCCCATTTCATCGGCGCATACCGAAAGAAATCCTCCGGCAACTTCCGCACTTCTTCGCCGAACTGCTTTGCCTCCTCCAATCGCCGCGTCGGTTTGTTGTCCTGATCGAGAAGCCCATGCCAATGCTGCTCCGCCCCGAACGGACAGGTTCGCCACAGAAAAAAGCTCACCAGATTCGCCCCATGGGCCACGGATTGCCAAGCCCACAGCCGCACCTCTCCCGGCTGCGGCGTGCGCTGAAGATAGCCCAACTGCCCCCCAGGCCCCGACTGCTGCTCCAGGATCGCATACGGAAAGGAGAGGCTCCTCGCCTGCACCAAGCCCTCCGCCCGGGTCGGCCAATCATCACAAAAAAGCGGATATTGATCGTGGCTGAAAAAGTCCAGCTCCTTCACCAGCGCCGGCCCATCAACATTCGCAAAGAGCGCGTTGTGCGTGATCTGCCAGTTCGGATTGTGCTTCCGCAGAATCTTCGCCTGCCTCCTGGCAAACTCCACGACGGTATCGCTGATGAACCGCGACTCATCCAGAATCTGCGACGGGTTCGGCGGCGCGCTGGTCGGGTGCGGCAAATCAATCTGCCCCCAATCGTCATACTGCTGCGACCAGAACGCCGTCCCCCATGCCCGGTTCAACTCCTCAAGCGTGCCGTATTTTCTGCGCAGCCATTTCCGAAACGCCAGGGTATCGCTCGGCGAATAGCTCACATCCATATGGCAATTGAATTCGTTGTCGAGCTGCCAGGCGATGATCTGCTTTTCCCCCGCATAATGTTCTGCCAGCGCCGTGCAGATCCGGTCCGAAAGCTGCAAATATTTCTGCGATGCGTAGGTGAAATTCCGTCGCGACCCGTGGGCCATGGGCATGCGCTGAAAATCCCACCGCAAGACTTCGGGATATTTGCCGGCGATCCATGCCGGCCCGCAATAGGTCGGCGTGCCGAAAATCACCTTGATCCCAAACCGCCTGCACAGGGCGATTGCCCGGTCGAAAAGTTCAAACTGAAACGTCCCCTCCTCCGGCTCAAAATATCCCCACGCCCCTTCCCCGATGCGCACGACGTCGATGCCGGCATCCTTCATCCTGCGAAAATCGCTCTCATGCCGCGCCGCGGGCCAGTGCTCGGGGTAATAACACGTTCCCAGCAGAAATTCGTTCGCCATTTGCTAGAGGATAGTGGCGGTGAAGCACGGATCAAGAATGGAAACATCAAATGGCGCTTCACCGCCCGCTTCGCTAGAGATCGCAGAGAGCGCTGAGTAGGAATCAAAGCTTTTGAGGGCCATTCTATCGGCACACATTGCGCGGTTATGCTTCTCGTAAATTCCAACAAAATGATTTATCTGAATTTTATCTCAGCGCTCTCTGCGATCTCTAGCGAAGCGGGCGGTGAAAAATCCGAAAACGAAACCAGGGCGGCACGCGCCGCCCAGGGTTCGGTGTGGAACTTGTGTGTACTGTTTTTGGCTAGATCGCCAATTTCTTCCGCGGCCGGGCCATCAGCACCCCGCCCAGCGCCATGGCCGCCAGCGATGCGCCCACCGGCTCAGGCACTGACTTGACCGCCAGTCCGGTGATGATCTGATCGCCGCTGATCTCGTATGAGCACCCGCCCATGATCGAGACCGTCCATTCAAAGCCGCCCTCCACGTCGCCCGGTCCGGAGGTCGCTACGTTGGGGAGCGTGTAATCGGTCGCCGTCGTTAGCTTGTTCAGGAGGGTCGGATCGGTGTTGGCGTCAAAATCGGTCGCCTTGGGGCTGACCGTCGTCTCTTCCTGCCAGCCGTTGCCGCTGTCGATCGCCGTATTGCTACCGGTGATCGATTCGCTCTGTCCCGTCTTCAGTCCCTCCAGCGTGAAATTCGAATATTCGAAGAAGCTAAATGTCTGTGTCGTCTTGCTGAGGTTCTCGATCTCAATAGTTTCGCCGAGGTCGGAGGTAAGCGTTCCGCTCTGTCCGCCGGAGAGGCGGTAGAGGACTGAAACCTCAAGCGCGCTGTCGGCATAGGTGATCATGGCCGCGTCGTTCGATCCGTCGCCGGTGGTGTCGTAGAGCTGCGTGGAGGGGCTGGAGATCGTATCGATGCTCGATTGCCCGCCGGAGGTTCCCACGCGATACCAGAACCACTCCTGGTTGACCTGGTTTTGCCCGTTGATCGACCAGTTTTCAAGCCCGGCCGAGGAGTTGGGATTGATGGTTACGGAGGAGTTACCGTTGCTGAGCGAAATCAGCGCCGCTTCGCATCGCGATCCGCATAATAGACCGCTTGAAGAAGCCGCCAGCATCGCCGCGCCAACTGCAACCGTACTGCAATTGGCAAACAACTTTGCTGCCGAGAACTTCGCTTCAGGGAACGTCGATCCGTGCTTTGAACGATTCGTCTTCACAGGTTTCTCCCGACTCCGTAACCATCTTTCCCGTCGCCCGCCTTCCTGCTGAAGTGCCGGACCCACTGCATTCGATGCACACCCACGTCAGCTCGCGTTTTCAGGTCGCGCTGCGAATCTGCGGCTTCTGCATTGCCTGCCGGTCAACCTTTCCGGCCAGCACGCTGGTGACCGCCTGCTCGCGCATCTGCGCCGTCAGTTGCAGGAGCTCTTTGCTGGTTGGGGTGGCATCGAACAGGGTCGTGCAGCCGAACATCCGGGCCTGCACTTCCTGTTTCTCGGTGATGGGGCCGCCGACCATGGCCCACTTCTGGTTGGGGAATCCTGCCTTGAGATGGCGGAGGAAATCCCAGACCGACATGTCCGGGAGCTTCATGCCGACCAGGACGATGTCGAAGCTGACCATGCGGAGCATGTCGATGCCGCGGCGGGCGTTGTGGACGGCGTGAAAGTTCATGTCTTCCGCGCGGCCGCTGGTGGCCGGTGAATCCACGCAGATTCCCAGCACTGCGATTTGATCTTCCTGGCACTTGAACATGGCGAACCTCTGTTTGAGATGTGTGGCTGGCATCGATTCACCGACGTGGCGATTTCCGTTGCCCTCCGGTAACGCCCTACTCCAAAGCGAGATCCGTGCCGCGGCGCGGGAAGAGGAAAATTTTGCGCGTAACCCGCGCGATTGGTGCGGCTTGCGCCGAAGGGGCCTTTTTGGACGCTATTTTCTACAAAAGGATAAAAATGGTTGTTTTAACCATCCGCCGTGCGCGTTTTTTTGCGCAACTCCAGCATTTGGAAGCATCACCATGCAAACAGGTTGTTTTGAACAGGGGGGGTTGGAATAACCATCGTCCCAAAACGCGGAGGTCCCGGAAAATCGCCCGGCGTTTTACGCGGATTCAGGTTCTCTTCAGTCGTCCGGTAAAGGCCCCCGGTTAACCCGTCTAGGCGGGCGCATCTTGCCCCGGTTACCCGCTTCAGGCCGCCGCGCCGCTCGCCCGTTTGTTCCCACGCCACCGGTAGTCCAGGAGAGGGCTGGGAAGGGGGGCAAATTTTTCAGGTGCAACCATCCACCCGTCTCAAGCGTATATATCTGAAACCCGGCTTCGTTTGACCGACTGTGATTTCGGTGTATTATTGTTGTCATCTCGGTTGGACTAAAGCAAACGTAAGGATGGCGAGGCATATCCGGACCAACAGTCAGTGTGTGCCGACTGGGCCGGGGGTAAGGTCGCTCCAGCAGCGATTAGTGGTTTTCATAGTTTCGCATCTAGAGGGCTCTGACCATGAACGCATCGCGTTTTGGCTCCGCTGAAGGTTCCGCAATCCAAACCCTGAAGAAGCTTCGCAAGCGCAAAAATTGCCGGAGGTATCAGAACCTCATCGAGCAGATGGAATCCCGCGTGCTGCTCTCGGCGACCATGGTCGTGACCGGCAATGCCGCCAACATCGCCAATGGCGAGACCTCGCCCACCTTTTCAAACTTCACCAACTTCGGCGACACCGCCCACGATGGAACCATCCCGCTGACGCGCACCTACACGATTGCCGCGGAATCGGGTCAGATCAACACGGTCAGCGTCTCGCTCAGCGGCTCATCCGTGTTCGCCCTTACGGGTAACTCTGCAAGCACCAGCATCGCCCAGAACGGCGACACGACCTTTACCATCACCTTCACCCCCAACGAAGCACAGAGCTTCTCGTCCACCGTCACCATCGATTCCTCCCTGGCGGCCTATACCTTCGAAATCGACGGCACCGGCGATGCCACCACCACCCTCCCCAGCGGGGTTGAGTACACCACCGTTACCCCAGGCAGCGGACCAGCCGCTGCCGACGGCGACTATCTTGTTATGGACTACACGGGTTACCTCACCAACGGAACCATGTTCCAAAGCTCTCTCACCACCGCCAACCCATTCCAGTTCGTGCTTGGTTTGGGAGAGGTGATTCAAGGCTGGGATCAGGGTGTCGTCGGTATGCAGGTCGGGGAAAAGCGCGCCCTCTATATTCCCTTTGCCGAAGGGTACGGTGGTAATGCGCAATCCGGCATTCCGGCGGACTCCAATCTCATCTTTTCAATAACCCTGCGAAATCTTGTTGCCGTGAGCGGCGGCACCGCGCAAAATGTCAATATTCCCGACAACGAATCCGATCCGACCACGGTCGCCGGCACCTATTTCGGAGAGATGAACCTCGTCGCCGCTCCGGTTACCAACACCTTTACCATCAGCGACACCGGCGACGGCTCGTCCAGGGCCATAGGCCTCTCCGCACTCCTGACTACCACCGGTGCCAACGGAATCGCCCCGATTACCCTTGGCGGTGTCGGGACGTCAGCCTTCTCGGTCACACAACCGGTCTCGGTCACGAACAGCTCCACCCTTTCGGTGGACACGATCACCGCCACCTACACTGCAACTCCGGGGATATCAGACGCCAATGTGGTGATTAACACGGTCGATCCCGATACCGAATCCGGCGTCGGATCCTATTCCTATCAGGTTGAAGGCCAGGCCAACGAACCCGCCACCGGCTACGTCGATGGGGCCAATTGGGGTGAAATCTACGGCTGGGCCTACGATCCCGCGAACCCAACGGCTTCTATCAACGTCGAAGTCGTCATCGACGGCGGCATCCTCACCCAGACCTTCTCCGCCGATGTAAATCGCGGGGACCTCACCGGCGTCATCGGCTCGGCCAACCATGGGTACCAGTATTACATGCCCATCTTGAGCGCCGGCACGCACAGCTACGCCGTCTATGCCATCGACACGACGACGGGCACTAATGTTCTTCTCGGCTCGGGAACTGTCGTGAGCCTGAACTCCCTCTTCGACGAAGGATATTATCTCAGAAGCTATCCCGCTGTCGCCGCCGCGGTCACGTCGGGCCAGTTCGCCACCGGCTACGCCCATTATCTCCAGTATGGCCAATTCGAAGGGTACAGCCCCTCGCCGTTCTGGGATGAGTCGGCATACCTCAATTACACGGGAGGCAACGGTACCCCCTCAAACGCCGATGTAAAAGCCGCCGTCCAAGCCGGCACCGTCAGCTCCGGCTTCATGCACTACTACCTTTACGGCCAATACGAAAACCGCGGCGGCCTCTTCTGGTTCAACACTTCCTATTACCTCCAGCAGAACGCCAACGTCGCCGCCGCCGTCACCAGTCACGCGCTGACCTCCGCCTATCAACATTTCGTTGATTACGGCCAGTACGAGGGATACAACCCGACGCCCACTTTCAACACAACCAACTACGCGGAATTCAACAGCGACATCGACCCCTACATCACCGGCGAGCCGCTGACATCGGTTTACGACCAATATGTCGAATACGGTTACAACGAGGGCCGCAATCCCAATCCGGGCGTTTCAAGCCCCGCCCCCGCGGACGCCAGCAGCGAAGGCGGAGTTACCGTCAATTCAGCAGATGAAAGCTCCGCTGCGGATACGGGTGTCGACGACCAATTGCTGACCGATTCCTCATCGAATCTGTTGGATAGCTGATTCCGCCGCTCGCGGTTTGCGCCTTATCTCTCCCCCGGCTCCGTCGTCGCTCGCGGCGACAGCGCAAACACATCCGCCGACTTCACGATCACCGCGTCGCTCTCCAGCCAGATCCCCAGCGGCGACCCCGCGCTCGGCGTCTTCACATACGACGGCAGCGACAATGACATCAGCAACCCATTTGCCCGCCCCAGGTTCTGACCATCCAGAAACGCAATCGCCCAATCATTCCGCACCCGCACCACCAGCGTGTGCACCAGCCCGTTCGGCAGCCAGTTCATCGAATGCCGCGTGGTCTCATTATTGTTGAACGGCTCCCCCTGAACCTGCCCCAGCCCGCTCGCGGTTCCGTTATGCCCGCCAAAGATCCACACAAACGATTTCCCCCGCTGCGAGCAGATCAGCCCCACGCCTCCGTTCCCAGCGTATCGCACAAAGGTGATGCGATAGTCATACTCCGCCGGCGGCTGCGTCGGAAATTGAATCTGCGCCCCATCCCCCTGCCCCCGAATCCCATCGCCGCTCTGCGTCCACTCCCCTGCTAGCGCATCCGCCGTCAAATCCAAATGCTGAAACAAATCCGTCATCTTCGGAGCCACCGGCGGAACCGAGTTCGGCCGGTCAACTTCATTCGCAGCCAGCCGCGAAATATCCGGCGGACCCTGCCAGATCACCGCCCCGTCCGGCGATTTCACTACGATGTCCCGAAATCTGACCGACGGATCAAGCACGGCCAGCCCCACGCGTCCATGTGTCAGCCGCGTTTCGGTTCCCTGCAGCAGCGGCCTTCCATCGAGGAACGAGTGGATTTCATCTCCCCGCACTTCCACTTTCACTTCATACCACCGGTCCGGCTCCATTCGGCCCGCCACTGCCGAGAGCCGCACCGCAAGCGTTTCCGTGTGTGATGACAATTCCATCTCCGAATTGTCAAATTTTCCCAGCCAGAGCACGCAGGCATTGCCGCGGGTTTGATTGACCATAATCCTCACGCCTCGATTGTCGGAGGCGGCGTTGGTCCTGACCTGAAGCGAAAGGTCGTACGCCGTCCAGTTCGGTGACCCCAGATAGAGCACGCATTGCACTGGCCCCGGCGTCAGCGCCAGCTCATCCCCATCGAGATGGCAGGTCCCCATCGACAGGTAAAATGGCCAACCCCGCCCCCGCCCGGCGCAAATTGCACGGGTGCCTCCGGCGCTTCAACCACCGGCACGGCCGTTTCCGCGGCGGTTGGAGTCGCGACGGCCGGCTGTGTCGCCGGGAAAATCGTCCGCGCCGGCGCTACCGATTCCGACACCACCCGCGGCAGGTGCGAATGCCGCGCGTGCTCCGCCAGGATCAACCCTGCGATCAACCCCGCCACGATCAGCACCGCGCTCTTGCGACGGCCGCCGTGGTGCTTTTTGTCCCGCTCCGCCAGATAGTTCGACACTTCCCGCCCCAACTCGCCGGCGGTCTGATACCGCTGTTCCTTATTCTTCGACAGCGCCTTTCGCACCACCCCCTCCAGCCGCCCATCCACGCCGGCCAGCGGCGCCGGCGCGGCATTGGTGATATTGTCCAGCGCCACCCGGATATCCCCCTTCACGTCATAGGGAAACTTTCCGCCCGAAAGCATCTGATAGAGAATCACCCCCAGGCTGTAGACATCGGTCCGCATGTCGATCCGGTCCGGATCGCGCGCCGCCTGCTCCGGGCTGCTCCACGGCAAGCTCCCCAGAAACTCACCCGAAACTGCCAGGCCGCCTGCCAGCCGATCCAGCGGCGTGTGCGCCAACCCGAAATCCAGAATATGCGGCTCGCCCCGCTCATCGATCCTGATATTCCCCGGCTTCAAATCCCGATGCACGATCCCCCTCACGTGCGCAAAGTTCACGGCGTCACAGATCTTCAGAAACAATCTCAGCAATTCCGTCCGCTCCCCCCATCTCGGTTTCAAGTATTCATCGAGCGACGTCCCCGCCACGTAGTTCATCACGATAAACTGCGCCCCTGCCCCCGCCGACCCCGTGTCCATGACCCCCACGATGTTGGGATGGTCCAGCGCCGCCAGCACCTGCACTTCCCGCTTGAACCGCGCCAGCGCCCGCTCATCGGCGATCGCTTCCCTCCGCATCAGCTTCAGGGCGACTTTCCTGCCGGTGTTCTTCTGCACCGCCAGGTAAACCACCGCCTGTCCTCCGCGCCCCAGCTCTCGCTCCAGGGCATATCCTTCGATCTTGGTCCCCTCCGGTTCGCCCGTATCCTCGATCGTGCTCTGCCCCACCGGCGGAACCGCCGTCGCGCCGATCGGCGTCGACGTCTCCGACGGCATCGACGTCATCGAATGCAATCGCCGCAGCGCCGTCTGAAGCTCCGGCATCAGTTCCGGATGCGCCGCGATGATCTTCGACTCATCGATCGGCTCCGACGAAGCTTCCTGCGAGATGATCTCCGAGATCACCCGCGTGATCGCTTCCTTCTTCCGATCTGTCGCACCGCTTTGCGCCACTGATCACATCCCCGCAAAATTGGCTAGAATTCTCAGCCCCGCCTTCTGACTCTTCTCCGGGTGAAACTGCGTGGCAAACAGGTTGTCACGCCGGATGCTGCTGACAAACGGCCTTCCATAATCGGTCTCCGTTGCAATGATGGAATTGTCCGCCGGCACCACGTGGTAACCGTGCACGAAATAAACCCCGCATCCTTCCGCAAGATCCGCAAAAAGCGGCGAGCTCTTGCGCACGATGAGCTGGTTCCACCCCATGTGCGGAACCTTCAGCCCCATCGTCTTATCGACGTCAAACCGCACGCACTTCCCCTTCACCACCCCCAGCCCGCGGTGTTCCCCATCCTCATATCCCACGTCAAAGAGCATCTGAAGTCCCAGGCAGATCCCCAGAAAAAGTTTTCCGCGATTGATGTGCCGGACGATCGCCTCGGCGAGGTTCTCCCCCCGCAGCGTCGCGATCGCATCTTTGAAGGCCCCGACGCCCGGCAGCACCAGCCTCTCGGCGGCATCGATCTCCTCCGGCCGCGAAATGATCTGTGCTTCCGTTCCCGCCTGTGCAAACCCCTTCTGCACCGAGCCGCAGGTTTCCCATCCCATAATCCAAAATCGCGATCCGCATGATCGTCGATTATAGTCCCGCGCCTGCATCCCCACCAAAACCCCTTATTTCAGTGCTGCATCTCCGGGCTTAATCTCTGTCGCCTCCGCCTTCGCTTTCAGCTCCTGCACGTCGGTATGCATCTGCGCCGTCGCCGTCCGCTGCCTCAATTCCTGAATCTGCCGCACCGCCCTATAGGCCATGCTGACCACATATGTCCCGATGACCCCCGCGAGCAGCACCACCGGAATGAGCACCAGCATCGACGTTTCAATCACATGCCCGAACCAGAACCAGATCGACAGTTGCTGGTCCGAGTTTTTGAAGACGAACATCAGCAGATAAATCACGACGATCGAAAACAACCCGATCTTCGTCCAGATTTTGATTTTCAACCACAGATTTTGCATGACGCAGCCCTTTCAGTCCACAGACCATATCTTGATCGCAACGCCCCGAAGATTCCAATCTGTTCCCCCTCCCCTGGTACTCCGGGGGAGGGTAAGGGTGGGGGTCGATATCCAAAGTGGCCCGGCATGCGCGTGCATCTTCAAAACCCCAAAAACTGATGCACCCACCCGACGATCAGCTCCAACCCCGGCCGCGCATACCCCGCGATCGGCTCATAAAACAGCATTACAAACCCCGCCGCCAGGCTCAAATACGGCCCAAACGGAAGCTGCCTTCGCGAATGTGCGATGAGCAAATAAAGCCCCACGGCAATCGCCGAGAACGGCGCGATAAAAAATGTAATCGTTGCAGCCCCGCCCCCCAGCACGGCGCCGATTCCCAGCATCAGGTGCATATCCCCCAGTCCCATGGCCTCTTTCCCCAGGGCATACGACCCGAGAATCCGCGTGATCCAGACGACAAACGCGCCCACCATGGCCCCCAGCGCCGCCCCCAGCCCCGCATTCAGCCAGTCGATTCGCGCCGCCGACACCCACATCCCTCCGATGGCCGCCACGTGCCCAAACAGCATCACCGAAACCCCTCCCAGCACGAACGGCGGCATCAGGAAGAGCATCTCCTTGCGAATCTCCCCCCTCACCTGCTTTCCGGTGTATTCCGGCGGAATCTCCGGCGCCGCCTCGCCCGATTCCTCCGCCTTCTTCGCCTGCTGGTGAAGCTCCGCCCGCTCCACCTCGAGCAAATCCCCCTCCGGAAAACTCAGCGGCAAAACCTTCAGTTGCAGCAGCACAATGCTGATCACCACCCCAATCCCCGCCCCCGCGCTCAGTGAAAGCACCGCCGGCGTCTGCATCAGCGACCCCGGCGACCCCGACGAATCCACAATCGCGTGAACCAAAATCCCCACGGCCGTCAGCGTCCAGGGAATCCCCGCGGGAATGATGAACAGCTCCGCATCGATCAGCGTTGCCGCCAGCAGCCCGGAAATCAGCGCCATGTAAAGCCCGTAAATCGGCCAGTTCATCCCCGCCGGCGTCCCCACGTGCAGCATAAAAAACATCACATAATAAAACACGAACAGGAATCCAGTAATCGCCTCGATGATCGGATACCGCATCGAGATCGGTTTCCCGCAATACCGGCACTCCCCCTTCAGAAATATCCACCCAAACACCGGAATATTGTCGCGCCACGCCAGCCGCGTCTCACATTCCGGACACCGCGAAGGGGGCGAAACAATCGACAACCCCCTGGGCACCCGATAAACCACCACGTTCAAAAAACTCCCCACGCAGGCCCCGATCGCGAAGAGAAAAATAATATAAAACCAATCCGGCATCGTTCAATCTTTGCGGCAGCTCCCAATATCAATCGCATTTCTTGGCGCTCTCGGCGTCTTGGCGGTTAAAAATCTTATAACCGCCAAGACGCCAAGAAATAAATCAGAGCCAGCCCGAAGTTTCCATTTATCTGTTTCTCTGCGCTCTCAGCGTTCTCCGCGGTGAAAATTCTCCATGATTCGATCCACCACCTGCTCGACCGAAAGTCCCGTCACGTCGATCGTTTCGCTCATCACCGCCGTATAGATCGGCTCGCGCTGCCGCAAAAGCGCTTCGATTTCCTCAATTCCCCCTCCCAGCGCCGTCAGGCTCGGCCGATTATCGGACGTCCCTGGGTCCGAACTGATCCGGCGATGCAGCTCTGCGGCCTCGCATCGCAGATAGACGATTTTATGTCCGGCCAGGGCCTTGCGGTTTTCCTCGCGTGTCACGGCCCCGCCGCCCAGCGCGATCACCGCATCCGCTTCTTTCGCCAGCCCCGAAATCACCTCCATCTCGAGCGTGCGAAACGCCTGCTCCCCGCCGGCCGAAAAAATCTCCCGGATCGACTGCCCGGCCCGCGAGACGATCAGATCGTCCGCATCCACGAATTTCTTCCCCATTCGCCCGGCCAGCAGCCGGCCGACGGTCGTCTTCCCGCTCCCGCGATATCCGATCAGTACGATGCTCACGCCAACACTATATTCCGCATTTCTAAGCGACCGGCAATCGCTATAATTCCGGCCATGTCCAAGCCCGCCTCGAAAAAGACTGTTCCCGCCGGTCCCTACAAGCGCGTCCTGCTCAAAATCAGCGGCGAAGGTTTCTGCCGCGAAGGCTCTTTCGGGATCGAAAGCACCGAGCTGGAAAACATCGCCCGCCAGTGCGTCCAGGTCGCCCAGATGGGCGTCGAGCTTGCCATCGTGGTAGGGGGCGGCAACTTCATCCGCGGCGCCACCTTCGCCGAGGACGGCAACATCCCCCGCGCCACCGCCGACTACATGGGCATGCTCGCCACCGTCATCAACGCCGTCGCCCTGCAGGAAACCATGGAAAAAATGGGCCAGCCCACGCGGGTGCAGTCGGCCATCAGCATCTACAGCGTCTGCGAGCCCTTCATCCGCCGCCGCGCCGTCCGCCACCTGGAGAAGGGCCGGGTCCTTATCCTCGCCGCCGGTACCGGAAATCCCTTCTTCACCACCGACACCTGCGCCGCCCTCCGCGCCACCGAAATCGGCGCCGATGTGCTGCTCAAAGCCACCAAAGTCGACGGCATCTATTCCGCCGACCCCAAGAAAGACAAAAACGCCAAGCTCTTCCGCCACCTCAGCTACGAACAGGTTCTCACTGACAAGCTCCGCGTGATGGACCTGACCGCGATCACCCTCTGCATGGAGCGCAAAATCCCGCTGGTGGTCTTCAATCTGAAAACGGAGGGCAATATCGTCCGCACGATCAAAGGCGAAGACGTGGGGACGAGGATTTCGCCGGAATAGCCCGCTTCCAGATTCCTGCGGACTTCGCTTTTTTCTCCCAAAAAATTTCCCGAATTCTGGAAAATAGGTCCAAAACGTACACCTTTTGGACCTGTATATAGACGAGTCATATTTTTAAACGCCCACGGTGCCGCCGTCGGGCGATTCCCCATTTGGAGTCCTCCATGAACACCCACGATCCATCCTCAATTCCCGTTCCGTCTGACCCCGAGAAAAATTTCGCCGAAATGGGGAAAACCGGGACATTCGGGGACATGGCCCCTCTTTACGGAGACTCCGCTCCCCAATGCCGCCCCATCGAGCTCGCCCTCATGGGCCCTTCCCTACCGCGGGCAACTCCACAATTCGGACCCTCCTGCTGCTTATAACGGAGAAGTGGCCCAGCCAACGGGACTCGTTGGCCTCCAATACCGGAAGAACGCGATCGGTGAATTGTGATTGCGATTTTGACATGAGCCGAACAAGAACGACACCACAACTGGCGTCGTTGCCAAGCCTGAAGATCAACTCTCCGAAATCCTTGTCGCAAGTGAGCAAAACGCGGCGCTGTTGTAATGCGTCGGCCAGCACGCGCGGGTCGCCCATACCGCGCTCCCCCTCGTAGATCCACACTACGTCATGACCTCGCTGCCGCAGGCTCGCCACCAGAAGGCGCGGAATGTTCTCGTTCGCAAGGAGCTTCAGCATTCACGTCTCGGAGGGAGAAGACTCGGCCGCGGAAGACTCCACTGGGAACAGCTCCTCGTTAGCGACCGCCTCGGCCGCATACTTCAGGCACGCAAGGAGATCTTCACGCGTCAAGCCCGGATAGGCATCGATCACGTCAGCTTCTGTCCATCCCTGGGCGAGAAGCCCAACGAGATGATGGACGCTGAGGCGCGTCCCTTTAACCACAGCCTTTCCGCAAAGGACGTCCTTTGTCATTTCAATGCGCTCGTGCCAGTCCATCGCGGCCTCCAGAGTGACGACTAATCGTTTGCGGCGTCAAACACCAATTCTATCGTCCACAGGGACGTCGGGATAGCGCCCCCCTAGCCCCGGGGTCCATGTTTGTCCCCCGCGCACCCTCTTGTTAAAATAAAACCACTATGCCCCTCGACGACATCCTCATCGACGCCGAGATGCACATGGAGAAGGCCAACGACCACCTCCTCCACGAGCTTCGCGGCATCCGCACCGGCCGGGCCACTCCCGGACTCGTCGAGCACATCAAGGTCGATTATTACGGCTCACCCACGGATATGCGTTCCATCGCCTCCATCAGCGTCCCCGAAGCCACGCAGATTCTCATCAAGCCCTTCAGCCCGGGCGACCTGCGGGCCATCGAAAAAGCCATCAACGACAGCAAGATCGGCCTCACCCCCCACAGCGACGGCAAGCAGCTCCGCCTGGTGCTGCCCGCGCTTTCGCAGGAGCGTCGCCAGCAGCTCGCCGGCCAGTGCAAGCAGATGGCCGAAACCGCCAAGATCGCCATCCGCAACGCCCGCCGCGATGCCAACAAAATCCTTGAGACCGAGGAAAAGGGCGGCGTCGTTGGGGAAGACGAAGCCGTCTCCGGCAAGGAACAGATTCAGGAGCTGACCAAAAATTACGAAGCCAAAGTGGATGAGCTCATCGAGAAGAAACGCGCCGAAATTATGCAGATATAGGACGTTACGTTAATTCCCACATAATTTCCGCGTATTCCCCTTGTATCATAAAAATTGTCTGAGAATATTCTGCCGCCTGTGGCGTTTAATGCTGTGGGAAAGGGTTATCCCCATCCGCTCGGACCGTTGGTCTGGGGATGAAACATCTGGAATCTTCGGAGAAAGCGATGCGTAAGCTTCTTGTTGCTCTAATCCTGGGGGCCTTCAGTTTTGCGGTGCTGCCGGCCGCGCCGGCCCATGCCGATGTCACGAAACTCGTCCATAAGCACCACAAACACAGGCATCATCACCACAAGAAGCACGCTTAAAGATCGTAAATAACGGTTGAGGCCTTGCAAGGCGGCCCGAACGGCCGCCTTTTTTTATTGGAGTCCTTACTCCGAAATCACCCTCACCCGCTGCCCCTCGATCCGCAGCCGACCCTCCTGATAGAGCCGGATCGCCTCCGGAAACGCGATCTGCTCCTCCTCGAACACCCGGTGCGCCAGCATCTCTGGTGTGTCATCCTCCAGCACCGGGCAAGTCCGCTGCAAAATGATCGGCCCGGTGTCATACGCCCCATCCACAAAATGCACCGTACACCCGCTCACCTTGCACCCCTGCTCCAGCACCGCCTGGTGTACCCGCAATCCATACATCCCCTTGCCCCCAAAGCTCGGCAAAAGTGCCGGATGAATGTTCATCATCCGCCCCTCAAAATCCCGGGGTATCTCCAGGAACGACAACCATCCCGCCAGGCAAACCAACTGCGGCTCTACGCGATCTGCAAATCCGAAAGACATCCCGGCTGAACTCCTCCACCGAAAAATACTTCGACCGATCCACCACCTCGCACGGCAGCCCCGCCTTCGTCGCCCGCTCGATCGCCCTGATCTTCGGCCGCGAGGCGACGACCACCTCAATCGTCGCGCTCAGCGATTTATCCGCGATCTTGGCGACGATATTCTCCAGCGTCGTTCCCGATCCGCTGACGAGGACCGCAAGTTTTATCGCTGGAAGCTCGATCATCGAAGCGCCCTTACCACAGCGGCATCCCGTGCCGACAGATCCGGAAATTCGGCGTCCGATCCCACGTCCGGCCGCCTCTTCCAGCTTCGCGCACACGCCTTATATTTCTCCCGCCGGTCTACCACCTGAACGTCGGGATACTGAGCATCCGCCGGCGCAGGCGGCTTAAAACTATGGAAGCCCGCGCCGACAAGATCTTCTAAATCAGCCCCGCACTCTTCTAGCATTCTGCGGACCTCTTCGGTGCAGGAATAGATCAATTCCGCGTCTAATGCCTTGTTGAGCCCTTTAGTTTTCTTTAAGCCATCGAGTTGGAGCGTGGCTTGGTCGCGAAACTCCATTAGCCATTTCCACCGTTGCCTATCCGCTTCTGAAACCTCCATCGTTACCTTGGGAAACAGCAGGAGATGCACGCTCGCTGCCCCTGCGTCTTTTGCCAGCTTATTCGGCAAATGCTCCCACGCCTCATCCGCCGTGAAGACCAGCATGGGCGAAAGCAACCGGATCAGCACATCGGCCATCCGATACATTACCCCCTGGCAGCGCCGCCGCAGCGGTGAATTTGCCGCGTCGCAATACAGCCGGTCCTTCATCGCATTGCTGTAGATCGCACTGATCTGCACCGCGCAGAAATCATGCAGCAGCCGAAACGCCCGGTGAAGCTGATACGCGTCGTAAGCCTGCTCCACTTCCGTGACGAGCCTGTCCAATTCGTTCATCGCCCACCCATCGAGCCCGCGAAAATCCGCCGGCGTCTTGTCCGCGTTCGGATCGAAATCGTAAAGATTGCTCAGCAGATACCGCAGGGTATTGCGGATCTTGCGATATTTGTCGCCAAACTCCTGGATCGCCGCCGGGCTTGCGGGGATATCGTTCTGATAATCGACGCTGCAGCACCAGAGCCGCAGCAGATCGGCCCCATGCCGCTGAATCTCCTGCGTGGCCGTCACATATTCCTTGTCGGACTTGCTGACCTTCGTCCCATCCGGCTTCACGACAAACCCATGCGTCAGCACCTGCTTAAACGGCGGCCTGCCCGTCTGCCCCGAGGCTCGGCAGCAGCGAAAGCTGAAACCATCCGCGATGCTGGTCGGAGCCTTCGAGATAAAGATCGCTGGGAAATTTCAGCGCCGGCCGGGCCTGCAGCACCGCATGCCACGAGCTTCCCGATTCGAACCAGACATCGAAGATATCCTTCTCCTTGCGCAGCTTCTCGGCGGAAAATCCGGGCGGATATCTGAAATCGGCGCCGAGCAATTCTTTCGGCTCATCCTTGAACCACGCATCGCTCCCCTTTTCCGCAAATCGTTTTGCGACCGCGCGCACCGACTGCGGCGTCAGCAGCACTTCGCCCTTCTCATTATAGAAAACCGGGATCGGCAATCCCCACGCCCGCTGGCGCGAAATGCACCAGTCCGGGCGGGACTCGAGCATCCCGGCAAACCGCGCCTGCCCCCACTTGGGCACAAAATCGATCTTCCCATTCACAAACTCCATCGCCCGCTCGCGCAGCGATTTCCCCTTGTCGCCGCGCACGGAATACGCTTTCCCCACATCGATGAACCACTGCTCGGTCGCCCGGAAAATGATCGGCTTCTTGCTCCGCCAATCGTGCGGATAGCTGTGGGCGATCTTCTCCTCGCCCAACAAGAGGCCGCGCAATTTCAGCTCCGCCATGATCAGCGGATTCGCTTCCCACACCGTTTTCCCGCGAATAAACTCCGGCGCCGTTTCATCAAACCGCCCATTGGCCAGCACCGGGCTATAAACCTCCAGCCCCTCCCGGATTCCGGTCTCGTAATCGTCTTCGCCATGTCCCGGCGCGGTGTGGACCAGGCCCGTGCCATCCGTCGTGGTCACATACTCCGCCGCCACGACTTTCCCTTTGCGGTCGATAAACGGATGCCGATACTCGAGCCCCACCAATTCCTTACCCGCCTTCGTTCCCACGACTTCCCCGCGCTGATCCTTCAGCACGCGCTCCGCCAGGGCGGATGCGACAACTCCGACTCTTCCATTCCCGTATTTGATCCGCGAATACTCCACATCCGGGTGCACCGCCACCGCAAGGTTCGCCGGCAGCGTCCACGGCGTCGTCGTCCAGACCAGCAGAAATTCGTCCTGCCCCTCCAGCGGAAACTCCACGAACACGCTGTCGTCCGTCCTATCCTGGTATTCCAATTCCGCATCCGCCAGCGCCGTCTGGTTCTCGATCGACCACGGCACCGGCTTCAGCTTCTTGTACACCAGCTCCGCCTCCACAAACCGCGCAAAGACTTCCAGCGTCGCCGCCTCATAGCGCGGGCTCATCGTCAGATACGGCTCATCCCACTCGCCCCAGAATCCCCAGCCGCTGAAACTGCTCTCTCTGAATCTTCACGTATTTATCGGCATACTCGAAGCAGAGCCGCCGGACATCGACGACGTTCATCTGCCGCAGCTTCGGCCTCACGTCCTGCTGGATTTTGTGCTCGATCGGCAGCCCATGACAATCCCACCCCGGCACATAAGGCGTCTGAAATCCCTGCATCGACCGAAACCGCATGATCACATCCTTCAGCGTCTTGTTGATCACATGTCCGAGATGAATGTCGCCATTCGCAAACGGCGGCCCATCGTGCAGCACCCACTTCTTGCCGCCAGCGCGCGCCGCCATCAGCTTTTCATACAGCTTCAGATCATCCCACTTCTTCAGCCGCGCCGGCTCATTGGCCGTCAGCTTCGCCTCCATCGCGAAGCTCGTCTGCGGAAGGTTCAGGGTCGCCTTAAAATTCTTCTTCTCTTCCATGTTTGGTTCCCAACTCTAGCAATACCGGAAAATAAAAAAACCCCGCCGAACCGGCAGGGCGTTTACAAATGCTTAATACATAGTTTGCGCCCTACCCGAGTTGCCGCGGGACAATAATCATTCGGAGAATAATCGCGACCGCGGCAGTCCGCATAACGCACAGGATTCTATCGGATAGATGCCCGCGGTCAATTTATGACATTTTTCCGGCTTCCGTTATTCCGTGCCATCCACCCGGCGTTTATTACGTCGGACACATATTGGCCTATGTTTTGGGTGCCAAGACAAAAGAAAATGCAATGCGGTGGAGGCGGGAGACAACCCATAAGGCCCCCCCCTTCGACAAGCTCAGGGCAGGCAAGGTTTTTCTCCCGCCTCCCCCGCACCCCCTCCACCCTCTTTCCGCTTCCCCTAACCGTCCAAGCCCCCAAATGCAGAATGCGGAGACGTTTTGTAAGAAGTCGGCGTCCCTCGTCCACGTGGGCGGTAGGACACTCGATTGCGAAATCGCTATCCTGCACCCATTTCCGGGGGAGAGTTGAGGGGAAGAGGAAGGGGAGTGAGGAGGGTGCGGGAGGGGCGAGGGGAAAACTGTTTGCCTGCCCTGAGCTTGTCGAAGGGGGCCTTATCTGGTTTCCCCTCGCCCCTCCTGCATTGCATTTGAATTTCGTCTTTCAGCGAGCGCCACTTGGCCAACGTATTGGAACAGTGTCGCGCCGTCTCGTGAATCCGCTTACACCTCAGTCGGTTCCCCCACATGAATCCTCCTCCACTTTCCCCTCGAAAATCGTATCAACATATACGACCCCAAAACCCACCCATACGCACACGCCACCATCCACGGCCCCCCATACCCCAACCCCGGCGCAAACCGCGCCGCGCAATACCCTCCGCACACGGTAATCGTCCAGCACAACACCGCTCCCACCACTGAGGGGGCAAGCGTATCCGCCGCCCCGCGTAGCGCCCCCATGTAAGTCAGATACATCGCATCGGAAATTTCATAAATCGCCGCGACGATCAGATAAATCTCCCCGATCCGGATGATCTCCGGATCGTCTGTAAAGAGTTCGATCAGCGCCCTTCGCCAGACGATATAAACCACCCCGCAGATCCCGATATAAACAAGCGTCACGGCGAATCCCAAATGGGCCCGCCGCGCCGCCACGTCCGGCTCTCCGCCGCCGATATATCGTCCCACCAGCGCCGTCACCGCCGCCGAGATCCCCACCACCGGCATAAACCCCGCCACCAGATACCTGAACATAAACGCATTGGCCGCCATCGCCTTTGGCCCCAGCATTCCCAGCACCAGATTACAGAAAATCGACCACGCCAGCAGATCGCTGAACGTCTGCAACCCCGATGGCAGGCCGATCCGGATCAGCGTCTTCATCTCTTCCCATCTCAGCCGGGCATCCAACGCATTGAACTTCCGCCGGATCTCCTTCCCAAACGAAATCGCCAGCAGCACGGTGAGTTCTGAAACCACTCCAATATTCTGCCGCCCACGCCGCCCCGGCGATTCCCCACGATGAAAACCCGCCATGCCCCAGCACCATGCACCACGCCGCGACGGCATTGATGCTTACACCGATCACCGCGGCGACCGTCAAAACATTCGGCCGATTGATCCCCAGCGAAAACTGCCCGATCGTCATCGAAATCAGCTTCACAGGCGAGGACAGCACGGCAATCCGGAAATAGGTCGCTTCCATTGCCGCCTGCGCTGCCGGGTGATGGAAGCCGGCGAAAATCGGCCGCGCCGCCAGCGACAATGGCAGCAGCCCCAGGCCAAAAACCACCCCCAGCCAGATTCCCTGCCACAAATATTGCCCGCACTTGGCGAAATCCCCCCGCCCGAAATTCTGGCTCACCATCGTGTTCACCAGCACCAATATCCCCATCCCCAGCGCGATCGGCGAAAAGACCAGGATTCCGCTGTTGGAAGCGGCGGTAGGGGGGGTCGCGCGAGGCGCGAGAGGATCAGCGTATCGATGAACTGCATGACGGTGTACGACGCCATCTGCGCCACCGTCGGCAGCGCCAGCAATAGCAGCTCAACAAGCGGAGATCGAGGCTCTTCCTCTATTATCGCATCCATCCTTCGCACAGCGTCGCCAATCCCAGCAGACTCAAAAACCCAGCCACGTCCGTGATCGTCGTGATAATGATCGTCGCCGACTGGGCCGGATCAAACCCCATGCGCTTCACCAGGAAGGGAATCCCGGCGCCGCTGACGCACGCCAGCGTTTGCGTGATGACGATGGAGACTCCAACCACCATCCCCAGCACGACGCCATGATGATATTGCCACATCATGGCGATAATCGCCGTCGTGGCTCCGATCGCCAGGCCGCTCAGGAGCCCCACGATTGCCTCGCGTGCCAGCACTTTTTTCAGCAGCTTCCGATCCGTCCTTCCATGTGCGATTCCGCGGATCACCACCGACATCGCCTGCGCCCCCGCGTTGCTTCCCATGCTGGATACGATCGGGATGAAAATAGCCAGCACCGCGAACCGCGCGATGGTCTGCCCGAACATCGCCACCACCAGCCCGGCAAGAAACGCCGTCCCCAGATTCACCTCCAGCCACCAGAACCGCCGCGAAAAGCTGAACTGCCAGGAGCTTCCCAGTCTTTCCTCCGCCCCGGCGCCGAACATTCTCTGCACGTCCTCTGTCGCCTCTTCCTCGATGACGTCGACGACATCGTCGAGTGTGACCATCCCCACCAGCCGCTTTTCTCCATCCACGACGGGCAGGGCCAGGAAACGCGAAGATCGCATCAACCGCGAAACGTCATCCTGGTGCAGGGAGTCCGGCACGCTGCGCACCGTGGGGATCATGATCTGCTCCAGCGTTTTGGGCCCCTGCGCAGGATCAGATCGCGCATCGACAGCACGCCGGTCAAACGTTTCTGTTCATCCACCACGTAAACGTAAAAAAGTTGACCTTTTTCTATGTTGATCCGCCGCAGTTCCGCGACCGCCTCTTCCACGGTGGTGGTCTTCGGAAGCGCAGTCACCTGCGTGGTCATGATCCCGCCGGCCGTATACGGGGCATACTTTTCCAATCGCCGCGCCTCATCGGCCTGCGCTGCCTCCATTTGCCGCAGCAGCTCATCGTGCAACTGAGGCTTCAAGCCCTCCAGCACGTCCACCCGATCGTCCGGCGCCATCGCGCTCAAAATCTCCACCGCCGTTGGCTGCGGAATCCGGGCAAACAGATTTGCGGACCGCACCTGATCCATCCGGTGCACAATCCGCCCGGCCGCCCTGGTCTCCGTATTCTCCAGCGCCGCGGCCGCCTCCTTCATCGGCAAAAACTCCAGCACCACCGCGCCGTCGTCCGGATCCATCGTCCCCAGCCGGTCGGCGATTTCGCGCGGATCGTACTTCTCACCCGCCAAGTGTGATATCGAATCCTCATTCATGTGTGACCTAATCGAGTGTGAGATAGAAAAATAAAGTCACCGATTCCTTCACCAGATCGTGATTGGAATGGAAATGGGTATCCAGCCCCGCCGCCTCAAACCCCAGCTTTGCCAGAAGCTGAAGCGACGGAAAATCATCCGCCGCGGTCCTGGCCATCACCGCGCGAAAACCTTCCTCGCGCGCCCGCTGGATGAGTTGAAACATCAGCCCCGATGCCAGCCCCTGCCTTCGAAAATCGTAATCCACCCGCAGATCGACCAGCCGCATCACCCCCGTCGCCCGGTCCGGCGTTGCCACCGCCGCGGCAACTGCGTGCCCGTCATGTTCCGCCGCCAGTGCGATACCCTCCTCGGCCCCCGTCACAATCTGCCGGATCGCAAAATGCTGCTCGTCGTCCAGCCCATGCCGATTCACCCGCTTTTCCCGTAGCGGCCGCACCTCCATTTTCCACGACGCCGCCAGGCCCTCCCCCCCATGCTCTCCACCGCGCTCCACATGCAGATAATGCGACGATTCACCGGTGGCATCGATATCCCTGATGCCATCCAAATCCGCCGCCGTCATCCCGCGAATCTCCATCCCCTCAACATATCGCGCCGTCCCGAAACTCCCAATAGAAGCCCCGCTGGACTTCCTATAGGATTCTCCGCATGCCGTCGCTCAGCATTTCCCAGGCCCTGCAAAATGCCGAACAGCTCCGCGCCGCGCCGGCTTGCCGAGTCTGAAGACCTCTATCGAAAAATTCTCGCCGCCTCCCCCGACAACATCCCCGCCCTCAACGGCCTTGGCATGTGCCTCGGTGACGCCAAGCGAATGCCGGAATCGGTCGGCGTCTTTAAGTCCATCACCCAGATCGACCCCGCCTATCACGACGCCTGGGCGAACTACAGCCTCGCCGCCGAGCGCCTCGAAGACTACGACCAGGCCATCGCCGCCCGGCAGCGCGCCATCGAACTCCGGACCGATCTGGCCGAAAATTGGCACCGCCTGGGAACATGTCTCGGCAAAAGCGGCCAGTACACCGAAGCCGCCGAAGTCCTTCAGAAAGCCCGCGACCTCGATCCCGCCGACAACACCATTCCCCACGACCTCGTCCTTGCTCTCGGTCGCGGCAACCAGCTCGATCGCGCTCTCACCGTCCTCTTCGAATACATCCACGCCATCGGCAAGGTTGATTGCGAAACCGTCCGCTGCGCCGCGGACTGCCTCAAATCCTCCGGCCGCTTCCAGGAAGCGACTGACCTCTGGGGAAAAGTCCTGGAAATTGACCCAACGTGCAGCGAAGCACGCGGACAATGGTCGATGTGCCTGATCACCCTTGGCGATTACGAAAAAGGGTGGCTCAATTACGAATCCCGCTGGGACTGCGAAACTTTCCACGGCAACGTCCGCCGCGAGCCCTCCCGACAGTGGGGCGCTCTGCCCACCGGCCGCCCCGACGTCGCCGGCAAAACCATCCTCATCTACGGCGAGCAGGGCATCGGCGACACCATTCATTTCATCCGCTACGCCTCCCAATTCGCGAAGATGGGCGCACGCGTCATCGTCCAGGTCGCCTGGCCCCTCAAATCTCTACTCCAGAAATGTGACGGCGTGCGGCTCGCCTACGCCCTGAGCGAACAGCTCCCCGCCTACGACTGGCACATTCCCATGATGAGCCTGCCCCACGCCTTCGGCACGACGCTCGAAACCATCCCGGCCCCCGTCCCATACCTTCACGTCGACCCCTCACTGCGAAAATCTTGGCTCCCCCGCGTCGAATCCGCCGCCCCAAGGGGGACTTCCCTTCGCGTCGGCATCGCCTGGGCGGGAAACCCGAAGCACAAAAACGACGTCAATCGATCCATCGATTCCTCGCTGCTTTCACCGCTCGCGCAGGTCCCCAATGTTACCTTCTTCACGCTTCAAAAATTCAACGAAAATGAAAAAGCGGTGATCCCTCCCCCCAATTTGCGTCTGGTCGATTTCATTCCCTCGCTTCACGATTTCGCCGACACCGCCGCCCTGATCGAGCAGCTCGATCTGGTCATCTCCGTCGACACCGCCGTCGTCCACCTCGCCGGCGCGCTGGGCAAACCCGTCTGGACAATGCTCCCCTTCACGGCCGATTTTCGCTGGGGTCTGCGCGGCGATCAATCGCCCTGGTATCCCACCATGCGTCTCTTCCGCCAGTCAAAATTCCGCGATTGGCCCCCGGTGATCGAAAACGTGGTCGCCGGATTACGAGAATTTACTCCCCCGCGTCCCTGAGCTTATTCGGTTTGTTCATCTGAATCGTCGCCAGAGCCGTCGGCACGTTCTCGCTGAAGTCGAAAATCTTATCCAGCCCGGTAATCAGAAAGGTTGTCCAGACCGCGTTCCCCACGCCGCACAAAACCACTTTTCCATTTTTCTCCGCGACCTGCCGCCGCAGCCGCAGCAGCGCGGCGATGTTGGACGAATTCACATAATGCACGGCCGAGAAATCGAGCACCCGGTTGATCGACGCCCCCGACAATTCAGTCGCCGTATCCACATCTTCCGAGAAATGCGGATCGCTCCCCAGGTGCACGACCATCACCGACTCAGACCATTTCTCAACTGACATGCCCCAGAAGGTAATCCCCCGTCCTGCAAATCGCAAAAAAGTCTTCCCCCACCAAGGTGCCGCCGGACTTCGGCGAGCTCAGTCGAGGCGTGTCCCCACCGGCGGAATTGACTTGCGAGCGACCCAAATCCGCCGGTGAGGACACGCCTCGACTGAGCTCGCCGAAGTCCGGCGGCACCTTGGGCCAGACCATCATTCCAGCTTCTGCTTCTGCTCGAACGTCGTCTCCCCCGATTTCGTCTTGACCTTCCCCATCGTCTTGGCGGCCAGTTCGATGAAGATTCTTCCCCCCGGTTGGTGATATCCCCGCCCACCAGCCCGCTGTGAATCACCTTGGCCCCGCGCATCACGAGCAGCGATCCCTGCAAATTGCCGAAAATATGCACCCTTCCCCCATACTGCACGGTCAGGTCCCCATAGATGCTGCCGCGCAGATAGAATTTCCCATCTTCGCCGACGGTTACGTTCCCCACGATCATCCCCCACAGCGTATACTGCTCGTCGATCGTGCAATCCCCGCTGAGTTTCCCGCGTTCTTCCCGCATGACGTTATAGTTTGGTCCCCGCCGGCGCCACCGGCGCAACGTCTACTGACACGCTCTCCCCAAACGCCGTCCGCAACCCGCGCCCGCTTTGATACTGAATCAACCACGTCAGCAGCAGTGCCACCCCCGGCCAAAAGACGAATCGTCCCCAGTAGAGCAGCTCCCGCAAAAATCCGTCCGGATGCACCCGCGCCCGCACGACCAGTTCCTGCCACGTATACAACACCCCCGGAATCTTAAACTCTACCGACGTAAAGCTCTGGTTCATCAAAAACGCCTGCCAGGGGAAGAGCAGCGTGATCAGCAGAATGCAGGCGATAAACCCCCACACGACCCGGGCGATCCCCAGCAGCCGCGTCACCAGCATTACTTCCACGATCAGGAAAAGCACAAACGCCAGCACGATCGGCGTCACCACCCCCAGAAAATTCGTGAGCCCCACCCCATATTTCAGCAGATCCACCTGCGCCGAATCCACGTCAACGTGAATCCGATACCGGGCGGCGAAAAATACCCCGATCTGAAATATCAGCAGCACCGAAATGAGCAGAACGAGCACGCTGCGCCGCCGCCGCGCCGTCGTCAGCGCATCCGCATAATCCGCGATGCTCGCCAGCGGCCGATTGATCATCCAACCATCATTCGTAACTCAAAAAATCCCCCTTGGCAAACCCCAGCTACCCCAGATTCTCACCCCACACCCGCAATATCTCCTCCAGCAGCGGTTCATTGGCCGGCGGAAACCGGTAGTTCCCCAGCTCCCCCGGCAAAACCCATCTCGTCTGCTCGCACTCCAGCGCCCTCGGCTCCCCCTCCGTAAGCCCGCACAAAAAAGAGTGCAGCGTCACCTGCCCATGCGCATAGTCATGCACGATCGGCGTCAATTCCCGCTTCACCTCAACCTGAATCCCCACCTCCTCCATTAGCTCGCGCTTCAGGCACTCTTCCAGGCTCTCCCCCTCCTCGCACTTCCCCCCCGGAAACTCCCAGAATCCCCCAAACGTATTCTCCTTCTTCCGCTGGCAGATCAGTACCCTTCCGCTGCGTCCAACCACCCCAATTGCCACCAAAATTCGACGCATCGGCGAGCCCTGCCTCTACGCTTGATGAGCCGAAAGATACAACGGAATGATGAGAAAATAAAACATCCACAACATATTGAAATCAATCAACTTATAATACAAAAATGTTTGGTTTTCCTTATCGTCCGTCAATTGACAGCTTTTTGGACCATGGTTATAGTCGCCTGAGCATTTGAAGTTGCCCGTTTAACTTAGTGATTTAGCGGCTTCTTAGCCGTGGCAAACTTCCGGAGGTGGACAGGAGCCACCCCTCCGGAAGTCTTTTTTTGGCGACCCGCTAGAATCTGCTGAATGACTCGCCCCCGCCCAGACCGATCTCATAAGGGCCAGTTCGTCGCCAAAACCCTCTCCAACACCCAGCTTTGCCGCGATCACTACCGTCTTGTGCTGGAAGTCCCCGACTTTCCCCCGAGCAAGCCCGGCCAGTTCATCCAAATCGCCACTTCCGACCTCACCGCGCCGTCCGACCCCCCCGAAGTCGACTGGACGCCCGGCTCACGAATCGAGATCGCCGACCCCGAGCTCCTTTCCCCCCACTCCGTCCTCCGCCGGCCCTTTTCCCTCGCCGGGCGACGAGGCTCGCAGCTCGACATCATCCACCGGGTCGTCGGGCTCGCCACCCATTCCCTCGCCAGGCTAAACGCGGGTGACTCTATTTCCATCATCGGGCCACTTGGCAACGCATTTGTTCCCCCCGAGGCAAATCAGCTTGCCATCCTTGTCGGTGGGGGGGTCGGCATACCGCCAATGATCTATCTCGCCTCCGAGCTCGGCGAGCGCCGCGCCGTCGCCTTTGCCGGCGCGCTCTGCCGGGATCTCATGCCCCTCACTCTCGGCTCGGCGCCCTACGAAGTCGCCGAGTTTTTTCCGCACGGAATCCCCACCATTCTCTCCACCGATGACGGCTCGCTAGGCTGCCGGGGGTTCGTCACCCAGGCGCTGGAAGATTTTCTCGACAATCGTCTCGCGCCGGAGATTTGCGCGATGGGCTCGACCCCGTCATTTACACCTGCGGTCCTGAGCTTATGATGAAGCGCGTGGCCGATATCGCGCTGAAGCGCAATATTCCCTGCCAGATTGCCGTGGAACGCGCGATGGCCTGCGGGATGGGCACCTGTCAAAGCTGCTGCATCCGCGTCAAGAAGCCCCGCCCGGCGGATCCGCCGCTGCCCGGCAGCGATTGGTGTTATCGCCTTGCCTGCACCGACGGGCCTGTATTTACCGCGGCTCAGCTTCTCTGGTGAGTTTTTTTCTCTCGTGAGATCAGTCTTGAAATCGATCCGAGCGAAAATACCAACCCTCTGCCTGCTTCTAATGCCGCTGCTTGCCGGCGGGTGCGACAGTTGGGTGGCTTACGACTTCGTCAAGGCGCCGAACCTCGACTGGCCGACGCGCGGCAAAGACGCGCCGCCCGACGTCCTTGCCCAGCATTACGTCACCAAACAACTCCGCATTAAAGTCGGCCCGCCCGCCGCCACGCTGTCGGTTTGGATTATTGATGCGATCCAGGGACATGGCACGATCATCATCACCCGCGGCCGCTACCCCGACGGCATTGCGGTAAGGCTCAACGTCTCGGATCCGGTCCACGGTGGCCCGCCGCCGCCCAGGGGCACATTGTTTCTCCTGACTGGGCGGGGCGATAGCAAGGAGGACCCGGCCTATGAGCTTTACTCGCTCGTCCTCGCTACCGAGGGATATCGCGTCATTCTTGTCGATCAGCGCGGGCATGGCCGCTCGACGGGCGACCTGATCAGCTACGGCGCTCACGAGTCACACGACATGGTGCAGGTCCTCGACGCGCTCGAGAAGCAGGGGCTGATCTGTGGAGAAGTGGGCGTCATGGGGATCTCCTACGGAGCGTCTGTGGGGATCTGCTGGGCCGCTATTGATCCGCGCATCCATGGAGTCGTGGCGATCGAACCCTTCAGCTCGATCCGCGACGCTTCGGCGGATGCGGGCCCGCAGTTCCTCGGGGTTGGGCAGTGGTTCTACAGTTCGAAGGACTACGCCGACATTACCATGCGCATCGGGCAGTTGGCCGGGTTTGACCCGGATCGCGACAGCCCGCTCTATGCGATTGCCCACACTTCCACGCCCGTCCTGATCTTCCACGGATTGTCGGATAAATTTTTGCGTCCCGCCCACAGCATCCGGCTACACGCAGCCGACCCGGATCACTCCCGGCTGATCCTCATCGCCGGGGCCAACCACTTCAACCTCTGGCTGGTGGCGATCCGAACGATCATGCAGCAGTCGGATGAGTGGTTTGCACGATACCTCACGACAACGGTTTCGATCTCCCCCGATGCGACGACGCGGCCGGAGAAGATCAACTGAAACGCCTCGCCGGCGATTTGGAAGACCCCAACCCTCCCCCGGAATACCGAGAGTGGGGGATATTCGAGATTGGCGGTCGTCTAATCATGACAATGACCTCCCGCACAAAACACATTCCGCGCTTCTATGCCTTGTGGGCCATCAACGCTCCGCTCGACGAGCGTCGCCTTTGCGGCCAGTTGGATCAGATGCGCGCGTTCGGACTCGACGGCGCGGTCTTTCACCCGCGATTTTATCCGAATGAGCCGGCCTACCTGGGCGACGCTTATATGAAGGTTCTTTCGGGCACGATTCGGTATGCCAAATCGATCGGGCTCGATCTGTGGATCTATGACGAAGATGGGTGGCCCAGCGGAACCGTTGGCGGGGAGTTGCTCAAGAGGTATCCCGAAGATGGCCAACAATGGGCCAACCTGGTTTTGGAAAAGCCGCGGGAGTGCCTGGCCGATTTCGAGCATGAGGGGAAAAGATGGTATGTCGCGCGAGAGGTCGGGAAAGGGGTGGATTACTTCAGCCCGCGGTTTACGGAACATTTTTTGAGGATGACGCACGATCGCTACCGGCTGGGGCTGGAGCCGGGGGCGTGGGATCACGTGAGTACGATCTTTTGCGATGAGCCAGAGTTTGGTCTGGGGCACGCGTTCGATGCGCTCAGCCGTTACGGCGCCATACCGTGGACGCCGGAGCTTCCGGAAATCTATCAGCGTCGTTACGGCGAGCCGATCGGGCCCGTCCTTCCGCTGATTTTCTTTCCGGGCGAGGGCTCCGCCGCGGCTCGCATACGCTTTTGGGAGCTGCTGACCGATCTTTTCGTCGACTCGTTTGTCCGTCCGATCGACCAATGGTGCGGGAAGAACGGCAAACGATTCACGGCTCACATCAAGGGTGAAGAGCACCCGCTTTTTCAGGTGCCGATGGTCGGCTCATGCAACCGGGTCTTCCGGCATCTGAGCCTGCCGGGAGTCGACGCGTTGGAGCGGTTTCCTTCCAACGACTATTTTCCCCGGCAGGCGGCCAGCGCCGCGGCGCAGTTCGGCGACGGGCGCTGCATGGCGGAATGTTTTGGGGGCGCTGGGTGGGGGGCGCGGGCGGAAGATTTCGAGCGATATATTCTCTGGCTGGGCCGAAACGGAATCACCGATTACGTGATTCACCTCTGGCAGTACCGGCTCGATAGCGCCGCCATCCGGGACTGGCCGGCGTCAATCCCCAACCATATCGGGTGGCGGGATGTCTTCGCGGCCGTGCTGCGGAGGATCAAGTCGAAGCTCTCAGTTTTGGAGGTCGCTACCGACACGGTGATTGTGTCACCGCACCGGGCGATCATGGCAAGCTACGAGCCGCGGGAACTGGCTGGATTCAACATTCACAACGCGGCGACGTATGAGGCAACAACCGCCGGGGCGATCAACCGCCGATTTCTTTCGGTCGTTGCCGATGCCGCGGCGACGCTTAATCCGCATTACATTGATGAGCGCACTTTCGAGGAGGCCACGATAGACCAGCAAGAGCTGGCGATCGGACAATGCAGATATCGACGCGTCGTGGTGGGCGAAGACTGCCTGCTGACGGCGGCGGGAAAATCGCTCCTGGCGGAGGCGAAGCGATCAGGGGTTGCCGTCGAAACGGTGTTGCCGATTCAGAGGGATGAGTCTCAAATTCTGGTCATCCCGCCGCGCCCGCGGCGTGGAACGGTTTCGCCAAAATGGTTCGCCCCGCCCCAGCAAAACGCGCTGCCGCTGGACCCGGCGCGGATCGGTCCGGATCGCTGGCGGGCGACATTTCTCTGTTCGCAGTCCATGCCATTGAAAGTTCGATTTGCGGACCAGGCGATCTCGAAACTGACATTCAACGGAGAGCCGCTGGCGGAATCCGTGGATGATGAAGGAACGACCGCGCGGGTGGAAGAAACGCGAGTTCAAGCTGTCAACGTGATCGAATTTACCTGCGCCACGCCGGCATCGGGCTTGTCCGCCTGGTTGATCGGCGATTTTTCGGTTGAGTCCTCGCCATTGCCCGGGCCCGGGCCCAATGGAACCGTGGAATTGGCTCTTCCGTTTCGGCTGGCGCCTGCCGGAAGGATACCTGTCTCCGATCTTGTGGAAGCGGGTTTTGCCTTTTCGCAGGAGGGGGTTGTCGTGGAGTCTGAGGCTATGGATATCGATCTGGCCGGAGCGGTAGCGCTTCACTTTTTCGGCGCCGAGGCGGATGTAATACGGGTCGAGCTGGATGGGAATGATCTCGGTTATGCGTGGGGCCCGGAGTGGCGCGTGAAAGTGCCGGCTTCGCTGGCGGGCAAGGCGCAGCGGTTTCGCCTTCGTCTTCAACCCAGCGCCTTTAACCGATTCGGCCCGAACCGCTACTTCAACGGCGATCAACATCTGATCTCGCCGATGCAATATTCGGGAGTGCGCGGATTTGCCGACCCGCAAGGGGCTCCGGAAAACACGATCACCAACCGCTGGTTCGTGCGCCCCCTGCGATGTCCGGGTCGGATCGATTGGGAGTAGGGTATTGAATGGGTATCTACCATTGAGTCGGCAGGCCGGGTTGAAAATTGGGCGGGGTCGAGGCGTCCGCGGGGCCTGATTTGCCCATTCCCACCCCCTCCGGTATTTTCCGGCGGATATGACCACCATCGGCATGCACTACGACGTCATCCCCGGCAAGGAAGTCGAGTTCAAAGAGGGATTCCTGAAGGTCATTGAGCATCTCAAAACGATTGCCGGGCATGTCGAATCGCATCTTTATGAGGATGTCGCATCGGCAGGGTCGTTCCTCATCCTCAGCAACTGGTCAGCCAAGAAAGATTTCGAAGACTTCATCCACAGCGACACCTTTCGGCAGGTTACGAGCTGGGGCAAGGCGGAAATCCTGCGCGGAAGGCCGAGGCATAAGGTGTATGGGGAATGAAATTGCCCTTCTTATCCCCTCCCTTGGTACTCCGGGGGAGCCCTCCCTGTCCTCTTCCGCTGGTTTCGGCACGATGGGTGGGGGCTGAATTTCGACTTGGGAAGGATTTTGCGAATCGACAATTGGAACGCAGTAAATCACCATGACTACAAGAAAATCGAAAGGCTCTTCGGGGTCTGATCTGGAGGGGCGGATTCTGGGCAGTCCGCTCACCTTCGGCGACGCGGTGGAGGCGTTGCGGGTTGGGGAGGAGTTCTCGCAAACGGAATTCGCACGGAAATTGCGGGTTTCCCGGCAGTATTTGTGTGATGTGGAAAAGGGCCGGCGTCTGGTCAGCCCTGAGCAGGCGGCGCGATTTGCGAAGGCATTCCGGCATCCGCCCAATGTGCTGGTCCGACTGGCGCTGCAAGATGCAGTTCGAGCCAGCGGGTTGAAATTGAAGGTGAGCGTCGAAGCGGCATGAGCACCAGTGATCTTAAAGTGGCGACCGATCTTTCCATCAATCTCGCGGGCCTCAAACTCTCCAACCCGATCATGACCTGCTCGGGCACGAGCGGCTACGCCTTCGAATACGCCGATTTTATGGACCTTTCCAGGCTTGGCGCCTTCGTCACCAAGTCCATCACCCGCGAGGAGCGGCCGGGGAATGAGCCGACGCGAATCGTCGAAACGCGGGCGGGGATGCTCAATGCCATCGGCCTGGCGAACGTCGGCTTAAACCGTTTTCTGGCGGAAAAGGTGCCGCTGCTTCGGAAGATGCCCTGCCCGATCATCGTGAACGTGGCTGGGCATAGCTATGACGATTACGCCGAGACGTGTGCCGCCATGAACGACCTGGATTGCGCGGCCGCCGTTGAGTTGAACGTCTCCTGCCCGAACGTGAAGGATGGGCTGACGTTTGGAACGAATCCGGGAAGGCTCAAGGAACTGATCGGGGTGGTGAAGAAGGCGCTGCCAAGCAAGCCCCTGATCGTGAAGCTTTCGCCCAACGTCGATGACATTACCGCGACGGCGCGGGCGGCGATCGATGGGGGGGCGCAGGTCCTTTCGATGATCAATACCTTCACGGCGATGGCGATCGATCACAACAAAAAGCGCCCCCGGCTGGCGAACGTGACCGGGGGCCTTTCGGGACCGGCGATTAAGCCGATCGCCCTGCATATGGTGAGCCGGGTCTATCGCACGGTTGCCAAGCCGGCTGGGGTGCCGATCATCGGGATGGGGGGGATTCAGTTTTGGACCGATGCGCTGGAGTTTATCCTGGCTGGAGCTACGGGGGTGGGGGTGGGAACGGCGCTGTTTGTCGATCCATCCGCGCCGAACAAGATTCTGGAGGGGTTGACCGACTACATGCTAAGGAACAGCCTGCCAAATCTTAGCCAGCTTATCGGGTCTCTCCAGCTTCCAGGGGACCAGCCAAAAGCGGCGCCGTATCCCTGATTTCAAATTTCTCACCGCCGAGAGCGCCGAGATCGCAGAGGATCAACGCAAAAAAGCCGTTGCCTGGGGGTATGACTCTTCTTTATGGCTCCCCCGCCTTTTCCCCCTCCCCTGGTACTCCGGCCTTCGGCTCTGAGGCTCAGGCTCGAAGAGGGGAGGGCTGGGGTGGGGGCCGCTCCACAAATAAGCGCCGCACCCGTTGCCTGGCATTTTGGTCAATTCCGGCACCCCAGTGGGGTCTGGCCTGCCGTAATCAAGGTCCTCTATTTTCTCCGCGTTCTCTGCGTTCTCCGCGGTGAAGATGAATTTCCACCTCTAACCAGACCGTAACCTGAAAAACGCCAAGCCGGTTCGCAAATTGCGGCTTTTTAATTGAACGAATCGGGCAATTCAGGTAACCTCTCGCGGCCTCGCCCAGGTAGTCAGTTTTTCAGTTTCGACGAACCAATATGCGCAAATCGGCCTCCATACTGCTTAGCGTGCCCACCGATGTCGAATATGGCCGGGGGGTTATTCAGGGAATTATCCGGTTTGCCAGCCACCACCAATTGGATTCTGGCCGATGCTCCGGTTCATAGGAACGGGGCGGTGGGCCTGAAGGAGGCTAACCGGTCGGGGGCGGAGTGTGCCGGGGTGATTGCCCTGATTGAATCGGAGGAGCAGGCCCGGCGGTTTGAGTCGCTCTCCCTTCCCTGCGTGAGCATTTCATCCGCCCTCAATGAGCCTGATCTTCTGACCGTGGCGTGCGATGACAAAATGATCGGCTCCCTGGCGGCAAGCCATTTTCTCGAACGGCAGATGCGCCATTTTGGATTTGTCGGCCTGCCCGATCGGAATGATTCGAAGGTGCGCTTCAACGGTTTTTCCGATCGCCTTTCGGTCGACGGGTTCACGAAAATTTCCAAGCATGAGGTTCCGGAAGAAATCGACTCGGCGGCGTTCGGCGCACTGGGGCAATGGATCGAATCGCTGCCGAAGCCGGCGGGGATTTTTGCGATGAGCGATGTGCTGGGGCGGATGGTGGTGGATGCGTGCCGGTCGGCATCGGTTCGCGTGCCCGCCGCGGTTTCGGTTCTCGGTTGCGGCAATGATCCCGTGATCTGCGGCCTTTCCAGCCCGGCGCTCAGCAGTGTGGCATTGCCCGCCGAGCGCGTGGGGTTTGAAGCGGCCGACCTGCTGGCGACCCTCATCAGCGGCAAGCGCCCGGCCGAGCGGCACCGGTTGATCCAGGTCTCCAGCGTCATCCCCCGCGAATCAACCGACAATGTCTCCGTGCGCGACCCCGATGTCGCCAATGCCCTGCGTTTCATTCTTGCCCACGCCGGCGAATGGATCGGCGTCCGCGAGCTGCTCTTGGCCCTTCCCGTCCAGCGGCGATCGCTGGAGCGGCAAGTTCAGGAAAGTTCTGGGGCGCAGTCCGCTGGAAGAAATCCGCCGGGTGCGGGTGGACCTGGCCAAGCAGCTTCTTTCCAGCACGGATTTGCCGATGCCGATCGTCGCCCGGCGGTCGGGGTTTTCAGAGGCGAAGCAGTTGTCGCAGGTCTTCCGGGCCCTGGTGGGGACGACGCCAACGTCGTATCGCTCGCAGTTCCGGCTGCCGGACGAGACGCCGAAGGATCCGGCGGAAGTGCTGGCGGCGCAGAATGATGGCGGGGATGAGTAACCGCATTTCTTGGCGACCTTGGCGTCTTTGCGGTTAAAACGGAGCCGCGGACGGCGACGGGCGGTACACCGCGAAAGGTTGGCCGGAGGCCAATTTTCTTAACCGCCCGCTTCGCTCAAGACGCCAAGAACGCCAAGGGGAAAAGAAGAGGGAGTGGGCGTGCGGAGCCGCGGACGGCTCCGGGCCGTACTCGGCGAGTACGCCACGGAGGCCTCCGAGACTCCGGAGAAACTCTTGGGCGACCCTTGCAACTCATCTCGTCTGGTTCACCCTCCCCCGCATTGCATTTGCGTTTTGCATTGCAAAATAATCGTTCATTCTCACTTCACCGAGTCCCCATACTCTTCCGCCCCTATGTCAATCAGAGCAGCGCTCGTTTTGGCCGCGATGTTCATCGTGGTGTATTGTCCGCGGGTCTTTTCTTTGCCAACAACGCGCCCGGTCTGGCTTGATAATGATGACGACAATGATGACCACCAGCCGGTGTTGACGACGATCCCCGCCACAAACCCGGCTTCGACACGGTATTTCTTTGGACTGCTCGATAGCCGATCAAGCTATGGAAACGACTTTTTCCACGACCCGCTCATCGGCCCCGAATTCGACTGCGAGCAGCAAATCGAACTGGACTATGCTCACACCGAAGCGCCGGGATTTCAGGGCAATGAAGTCGATGGCGGGTTTCAGTGGACCGTTGTCGGCAACCTGACGGTGGCGACCGAGTTTGGGTACGATTGGGAGCATCAAATCAATAAACATGGGGGTGACGGCGACGATACCGTAAACGAAAGCTCGATGGGATTTGAGGATGTCGATGTCGCCATTTATCACCCCTTCTTTCAATATGTCAGCCCGGACAGGGTCTTCGACTACACCGCCGCCGCCCGGCTGGACGTTGGCATCCCGACGCGCACGCCGCAATCCGGCACCGACGTACAACTCACGCCCTATCTGGGGCAACTGCTTCGCCTCGGTGACAATTTGAGTTTAGAGGCGTGGGTCGGACCGCAATTCACGATTGCTCCCGATCAAACGAACATCCTGAATTACGGCGACTCCTTCGGCTACGAGCTTTTCCACAAACAATTCCCGATCCCGCTGGTAAGCGTGCTTACCCCCATCTTTGAGCTTGACGGCATAACCCCGTTTTCTTCCGCCGGCCAAGAGGCATTGTTCGGGGCGTGCGGTTTCGACGTGGCCTTTCAAACCGCTGCCCAGGTTACCCCGCATATCGAGTTGGGTTATCAATTCCCAATGGACAAAGGGGCAAGAGGGCAGCTTCGCTCCGGACTGCTCGCACAGATTTTTCTGGAGTTCTGAAATGGCGTGAGCGTTTCAAGTCGCGTCCATGGCTGGGCGGGAGGGGCTTTTAGCGGCCAACCAATTCCACGCCTCACAATTCCCACCGGGCTCATGTTGCATTCCCCGACCCATTTTCTGACTGATTAACCCCAATTCATCCCAACCAATTGTCCCAACCAGACTTACTAATGCTTCGATAAAATAGTGTATACTAACCATTTTTTCTAAAACGTAACAAAACGTAAAATTCTGTAACATTCCCTCATTTGGCAATCGGCAATCGGCATTCAGAATCAGGATTCCATCGCCTCAACGCCGCCCATGATTTCCGACAGCTCCGTCGTGATCTGGCTCTGGCGGGCGCGGTTGTATCGCATGGTGAGGGACTTAACCATCTTGTCGGCGTTGTCGGTCGCGCTCTTCATGGCGATCATGCGCGACACGTGCTCGCTGGTGGTGGCGTCGAGGAAGGCCTGGAAAAGAGCGGTCTTGACGGTCTGCGGCAAAAGCTCGTCGAGGAGGGTCTGGGCGTCGGGGACGAAATCGTAAATGGCGTTGACCTTGAAGCCGGCTTCTTTGTGGTCCGGCTTTTTTGCATCGACGCCGGCGAGGGGGAGGAGGGTCATGACCTCGGGCTTCTGGACGCCGGCGCTGATGAAGTTCATGTAGACGACGTGAACAGCGGCATATTTGCCGGTGGTGAATTTGGAGATGAAATCAAGGGCGACTTTTTCGACGTCTTCGAACTTGGGGGCGTCGCCGAGATCGATGCGCTGGACGATCGGGCGGCTTCTGGAAGTTGAAATAGCTCACGCCCTTTTTGCCGGCGACGTAGAGGTCGATTTTTTTGCCGTTGGCCTCCTGCTCCTTGATGAAGTGGGTAGCGGTTCGCAGGACGCTGCCGTTGTAGGCGCCGGCGAGGCCGCGGTTGCTGGTGATGACCAGCAGGGCGACTTCGCCTGGGTCGTTTTCGGAGGGGCGGCGGAGCAGCGGATGCGAGACATCGCCGATGTTGCGGGCGACTTCGGCGACCAGCTCGCGCACCTTGTTCGAATAGGCCTTGGTTCCCACGGCCCGCTTCAGCGATTTCTGGAACTTCGCCGTGGCGATCATCTGCATGGTCTTGGTGATCTTCTTGATGTTCCGCACCGCCTTGCGGCGTTTGACGATCGCACGAGCCTTGGCCATAGGGCGGGAATTGGATACGAAATGGAGGGGGGCGTCAAGAAACCGGTCGCTTTTGGCCGTTTAGGGCGAATTTGACGTAGAAAGCCATTCGCGTTCCTCGGAAGTTTCCAGGCAGTATTGGCATGGGCAAACCGGTGTTCAACCGTCATAGCTCTATTCAGGCTTCGGAAATCCCCATGCCGCGGCCAGCGAATCTGCCGCGTGCTCAGGGTCTTCATTAGGCCATCGGCCTCCATGCCGCAGGTAGACGTGCGCAACTCATGGGCGATCACCCATCGCACAAACGGAATGGGCCTCTGCTTGATCGTTCGCTTGATAACAATGGAACGGCCTGGTTTGCCCCCGCAGCTGAATCGCACCGGCACTTCCATCACCGCATGCGGCCCAGGATCAAAATCGTATACCACAAATTCCGGATCATTCATCAAATCGGCCCTAACCTCACTCGGCAGATTCTCGACGACAGCCGCGACATGATCTCTGATCCATCCGTCCAGAGGAAATGCACAGAGCCATTTATCGATTGCCGAAGACGCCATCCCGACATTCTAGCATCCGTTGAGGCTTGACCAGCGGCTACCGCTAACGTACCTCCAGGGTGTGGTCCATGTTGGCAAATTAATTCAGCGCCCGGGAGCAGGCGACTGTCGCGCGACGCGTTCCCCTTCCGGTACGGATCTGTGGGGACCACTCGCAAGGGCGGGCGCTCCTACTCGCACACTTATTCCCCAATCACCTTCACCAGCACCCGTTTATCTCGGCGTCCGTCGAACTCGCCATAGAAAATCTGCTCCCAGGGTCCGAAATCGAGCTTGCCGTTGGTGATGGCGACGACGACCTCGCGGCCCATGATCTGGCGTTTCATGTGGGCGTCGGCGTTGTCCTCGCCGGTGCGGTTGTGGGCGTAGGTTTTCGGGGAGGCGTCGAAGGGGGCGAGCTTTTCGAGCCATTTTTTGTAGTCCTCGTGCAGGCCGGGCTCGTCGTCGTTGATGAAGACGCTGGCGGTGATGTGCATGGCGTTGACGAGGACGAGGCCTTCCTTCACCTGGGATTCGGAGACGATGCGCTGGACGTCTTCGGTGATTCGCTGGAAACCGACGCGGGTGGGGAGATGGAAGGTGAGGTATTCGGTTTGGGATTTCATGGGGGAAATATACAAAGAGATTGCCGATTGCCGAATGACAATTGCCGAATGGAATACGGAGGGAACGGGCCGGGGACGGCCCGGCTCATTTCCGGTGAGGAGCGTTGGAGGGGGAGCGACGTTTCTTTCCGGTGCGCGTGGGTCTATTATTTGCGGTGTCATGTCTGATGCGCCGGAATTTCCAATTCTCGAGATCATGTCGCCGCAGGGCCACACGAGCCGGCATGAGATGAAGAGTTCGCCAATTGTGCTGGGGCGGCATTCGGAGTGCGATATTCCGCTGGAGAGCCAGCGGGTTTCGCGGCGGCATGCGGAGCTTTTGTGCGACGACGCCGGGCAATGGACGGTTCGCGATCTGGAGAGCCGGAATCATACGCGCGTAAATGGGGAGATCGCTACGGAGCGGATTCTTAAGCATGACGATCTGATTGAGATCGGGCAGTTTCAGATGCGGATTCTGTGGCCGTCGATGGAGACGGCGACGGCGCGATCGACGACGTGGTCGCATGAAGAGCCGCAGTCGACTGATTTTCGGACGCTTTCGTCTTTGCCGGCGCGGCGGATCAATGCATCTAATCTCGCGAAGGTGAGCTCGCTGGGGTCGCATTTGATGGAGATTGCCGATTCGAATCGGCGGCTTTTGGAGCTTTGCCAGAGCCTTGTGGGGGAGGGGATGAGCTGTGACAGTGCGGTGGCGCTGCGTGTTGGTCGCGACGGGGGGGCGGGGCCGCAGCTTTTGTGTCCGTATCAGCTTCGGGTCGGGTGCGCCGCGACGGCGGGGATTGCGCGGACGGTTGTGCAAGCGGCGATTGACGGGCAGCAGCCGGTGCTGGCGGGCGGGGCGATTTCGAGCGGCTTTACCGTAACCTTTTCGGATGCGGAGAGAGGCGTTACGGCGATCATCGCGTGCCCGTTGCGGGTGGAGTCGAGTGTCGCCGACGTGCTTTATGCGACCGTTCCGCATGAATTTGGCACGCTGGAGCGTCTGGCGCTGCTGACCCTCGCGGCGGAGCAATACAAGAAGGCGGAGCTTCAAATCGAAGCGCGAAAAATACCCAAAACAACACAGTGATTCAGAATGAGCTTCAGCGGGCGCGAAAGATTCAGTTGTCGCTTGTTTCGCGCAATCCGATGGCGCCGGGGCTGGAAGTGGCGATCGGGTTTGAGCCGTGCCTTTGGATTGGAGGGGATTATGCGAACGTCGTCAGCGCTCCCAGCGGGAAGGTTGCGCTGGTGGTTGCGGATGTTTCGGGAAAGGGTCTGCCGGCGGCGATGGTGGCGACGGGCGTTCACAGCGTTGTGGACCGCTCGATTCGTTCCGGCGAATCGCTTTCAGAGATGGCGCAGGACCTTAACCAGTTTCTGATCAATTCGATGGATCGGCAGAGCCATCTGACGCTCCTGGCGGTGCTGTTCGATCCGGCGACGGGCAACGTCGAATATCTCAACGCGGGGCATCCACCGATTTTCATTGCCAGCCGATCCGGTGAAGTGCGGGAATTGAATTACGGGAACAATCCGCCGCTGGGCGTTTTGCCGACCAGCCCTTTCATTGATTCGGCCGAACTGCAGCCTGGCGAGCTGCTTTATCTGTATACCGATGGGGTGACTGAAATGTACGACGCCGAGGGAAAAATGCTGGGCGTTGAGGGGGTCAAAAATCAGATCGCCTCGCTCTATGCGGCCAATCCGGAGATTCCGCTCAGCCAGCTTCGGGATGAGCTGACGAAAAATTGGATGAAACGCGCGGGGCGTCGCCGATCACGGATGATCGGACGTTTCTGCTGGCGCGGAGGTTGTGAACGGTTAAATTTTCGGCGGGGATGTTAGAATATCCGCCATGCAATACCGAATCCTCGGCCGAACCGGCGTGAAAGTTGCTCCGCTTTGTCTTGGGACCATGAATTTCGGCGGGAGAAGCTCCGCCGCTGAGTCGAAGAAAATCCTGGACAATTATCTGGAGCTTGGCGGCAACTTCATCGACACCGCCAACGTCTACAACGACGGAAAATCGGAGGAGGTCATCGGGCAATGGATGAAGGAGCGCGGGACTCGCGACCGGATCGTGCTTTCGACGAAAGTGCATGGGCGGCGCTCGCCGAATGTTAACGATGCGGGGAACCACCGCTGGCATATCGTGCGCGAGGTGGAGGAGTCGCTGCGGCGGCTGGATACCGAGCGGATCGATCTTTATCACATTCATCGGCCCGATCCGGATACGCCGATCGATCAGACATTGCGGGCGCTGGATGATTTGGTGCGTCAGGGGAAGGTGCTTTATCTGGCGAGCAGCGTTTTTGCGGCGTGGCAACTGGCGGAGGCGCATTTCCTCGCGCGCGAGCTGGGGACGGTGCGGTTTGACGTGGAACAGCCGCAGATCAATATCATCGACCGGCGAATTGAGGCGGAGGTGCTGCCGTTTTGCCGGAAATACGAGATCGCGACGATCACGTGGGCGCCGCTGGCGCGGGCGATTGGCGGGCGCATATACGCGCGGCGGGCGGAAGATTCCGGAGGGGTCGTGGTATAAGGCGCAGGGGAAGACGGATTTTCCGGCGAGCCAGTGGCCGGTGATGGAGGGCGTGGACAAGCTGGCGGATGCGCGGGGATTTCGTCGAGCCAGTTTTCGATTGCGTGGTGTTTGCAGGTTCCGGGGGTGACGTGTCCGATCATCGGGCCGCGAACGGTGGAGCAGTTGCAGGATAATATGGGGGCGCTGAAGGTGAAGCTGAGTGAGGGGGAGTTGAAGGCGGTGGATGGGTTTAATCCGCCTGGGGAATTGTGCAGGGATAGGGGATTGGGGGCGGTACCGAGGTGACACCGCGAACCGGGTGATGGAATTACAGATGCGCAACCTTTCAATTTACCTGACTCTAAAGTCGATTCCAGAACTGCGTCCGTTGCGCGAAAAAGATCGAAAACGAATCTGGAGAGCCGCTCTTGGTGAAACGCATCCGCATCTTCGTTGGCAAACGTGGGTTGTTGCTGCACTCTGGATTCTTGGCGAATCTTCCATCTTCGTGGTTCCGACACCAAAGGCTGTGTGGTGGGGAACGTTTCACATCTATTTCTACTTGCTCCTCTTCCCAAGCCTTGCGTTCTACCTTTGCCTTAACATGTTCGCGCGATTAGCACGTCCACATTTAAGGCAGAAAATTGACGAGGAATTTGGACCCCGCTGCTGGACGTGTGGATATGATCTGCGTGCTACGCCGGATCGGTGCCCGGAGTGTGGGACGATTTCTTCGGTGAGCGGCAGCTGCTCTTCGGAGCCAGAGCATTGAAGCAATTGACGATAGTATCGCGATGCGTTACTATCGTTGAATGATTCTATCGTTCCGCTGTGGCCACACGGCGGCCCTGGCGGGCGGAAACCCGGTAAAGCGATTCAGGAACATCGAATCCGTTGCGCGGCGCAAGCTCAGGCAACTTGAAATCGCGATGAATCTTGAGGACTTGCGAATTCCGCCAGGCAATCGGCTTGAAGCGCTGATCGGTAATCGCGCCGGACAGCACAGTATTCGGATAAACGGTCAGTTCCGTCTTTGCTTTCGATGGACAAAAGCCGGCGCGTGGGACGTTGAGATCGTGGACTACCATTGAGCACGCATATGCGAAAACTTAAATCGGTCACTCCGGGCGAGCTTCTTCGGGAAGAATTTCTTGTCCCCATGGGGCTGTCGCAATACCGCGTTGCGCGTGAAATCGGCGTGCCCGCCCAGCGTATCGGGCAAATCATCGCGGGAAAGCGATCCATCTCCGCCGATACTGACCTTCGGCTTTGCCGTTTTTTCGGCCTCTCCAATGGTTACTGGTTGCGTGCGCAGGCGGCACACGACAGCGAAGTGGCCCAGGCGGCATTATCGAAGGTCCTGCAAAAAATAAGGCCCTGGCGAGGCCGGGCTGCTTAGCTTCTGAGCCTGGCCAACTCTCCCGGGTTGTGAAGGGTTGTACAGCCCGCCTATACTTTGCCGACATAAAGCATTAGGCGCGTGTGCCGTTTATATGAGACACGGCCCCCACCCCAACCCTCCCCCGGAGTACCAGGGGAGGGGGAAATAAGCAGGTAGCTTTTTATGGCCCGAAAGCCATTTCTAGATTTGGCTCGCGAACGCGTCGTCATTCTCGACGGAGCGATGGGGGCTACTCTGCAAACATTTCCGCTGGAGCTGGAGAAGGATTGGCGGAACCAGGAGAACTGTTGCGAGATCCTCAACCTCAGCCGGCCCGACATCGATTGCGCAGATTCACGAGAGCTTTCTGGCGGTGGGATGCGACGCGGTAGAAACCAACTCGTTTGGCGGCAGCCGGATTGTGCTTGCGGAGGCGGGACTGCTTGAGCAGACCGTTGAGATCAACCGCCTCTCGGCGCGAGATTGCCCGGCGGGCTTGCGACAAGTTTGAGACGCCCGACCGGCCGCGCTACGTGGTCGGGTCGATCGGGCCGGGGACCAAGATCATCACGCTGGGCCAGATCAACTGGGACCAGATGGAGCACAGCTTCTTCGAGCAGATGCTGGGATTGCTCCAGGGGGGCGCGGATGTTTTGCTGATCGAGACGCAGCAGGATTTGCTGGCGATTAAATGCGCCATCGCGGCGGCGAATCATGCCTTCGCGGATGTGGGTCGGCGGGTGCCGATCATGGTGCAGGCGTCGATGGACCAGCAGAATGGCCGGCAGATGCTGACCGGGTCGGATCCGACGGCGCTGGTCGCGGCGATTCAGCCGTTTGATGAAGTCGACGTGCTGGGGTTGAACTGCGCGTTTGGGCCATACGAGCTGACGGAGACGGTGCGATATATCTGCGAAAGCTGGCCGCGGTTTGTGAGCGTTTTGCCGAACGCGGGGCTGCCGGTCTATGTGAACAACAAGGCTCACTTTCCCGATGTCGCCGCCGGATTTCACCAAGGGCGTGATGCGGTTTGTGGAGGAGTTTGGGGTCAATATCGTCGGCGGGTGCTGCGGGACGACGGTCGAGCATTTGAAGCTGCTGTGCGAAGCGGTGGGGATGCGGCCGGCGAAGAAGCGGTCGCCGGTTTGCAAGCCGCAGGTTTCGAGCCTTTACAGCGCCGTCGATATTCGGCAGGAGACGAGCTATCTGATTGTCGCCGAGCGTACCAACACCAACGGCAGCCGGCAGTTCAAACGGCTGTTGCAGGAGGACAACTGGGACGGCCTGGTCGGCATGGGGCGCGATGAATTGCGCGATGGGTCGCATTTGCTGGATGTGTGCGTCGATTTCGTGGGCCGCGAGGGCGTGGCGGACATGAGCGAAGTCTCCGCGCGTTATGTAAATTCGCTGCACGGCCCGCTGATGCTCGACAGCACGAACCCCGAGGTAATGGAAGCGGGGCTGAAGCTGGCCGGGGGGCGATGCGTTTTGAATTCGATGAACCTTGAGGACGGCGAAGAGCGCGTCGCGAATATCTGCGCTGGCGAAAAAATTTGGGGCGGCGGTCGTGGCGGGAACCATCGACGAGGACAAGCAGACGCGATGGCCCGCACGGCCGATCGGAAAATCTCCATCGCCACGCGGATTCGCGACCTGGCGGTTAAAAATGGGCTGAAGGATGAGGATATCCTTTTCGATCCGCTGGTTTTGCCGATCAGCACGGGCATTGAGGAAGACCGGCGAAATGCGCTGGAGACGATCGAAGGCACGCGGCGCATCAGCCGGGAGCTGCCGAATTGTCACACGGTGGTGGGGCTGAGCAATGTCAGCTTCGGTCTTAAGCCTGCGGCACGCGTGGTGCTCAATAGCGCGTTTCTGCATGAGCTGATCGAGGCGGGCCTCACCGCGGCGATTGCTCATGCGAGCAAGATTCTTCCGCGGAATAAGATTGAAGATGAGAAATGGAACGCGGCGCTGGATTTGATTTACGATCGGCGGCGGGAAGGATTCGATCCACTCACCCATTTCATTTCGCTTTTCCCGGAGGGCGAAGAAACCGTAAAGGAAAAAGTCCAGGACAATCTGCCGATTGAGGAAAAGCTCAAGCGTCACATCATCGACGGGGAAAAGCGCGAGCTGACCGCGCATCTGGACGAGGCTCTCAAATCACATCCGCCGCTGGAGATCATCAATGAAATCCTCCTGGAAGGGATGAAAGTGGTGGGGGATCTCTTCGGCAGCGGGCAGATGCAGCTTCCGTTTGTGCTCCAGAGCGCGGAGACGATGAAATCGGCGGTCGCTTATCTCGAGCCGATGATGGAGAAGACCGACGGCCAGAGCAAAGGGCGGATCGTTCTGGCGACCGTGAAGGGCGACGTTCATGACATCGGTAAGAACCTGGTGGACATCATCCTGACCAACAATGGGTACACGGTCTTTAACCTGGGGATCAAGCAGCCGCTGGGGGAGATCATGAAGGCGGCGAAGGAAAAATCGGCGCATGCGATCGGCATGAGCGGGCTGCTGGTGAAATCGGTCGCCGTGATGAAGGAGAATCTGGAGGAACTGAATGCCCTGGGCGTGACGATCCCGGTTCTTCTCGGCGGTGCGGCGCTGACGCGCGATTATGCCGAGGACACGCTTGCCGAGCTTTATCGCGGGCCGCTTCTATATTGCAAGGACGCGTTTGAAGGCCTGCATATGATGGATGAGATTTCGACCGGCGCAGTTGCCGATGCGGCCGGGCGCAGCGCGAGCGCGCCAGCGGCGCAAGGCGCTACGCGCCGAGAGCGAAAAGAAATTCGGCCATATCATCGCGGGCGAAAAGGCAGAGCCAGCGGTGGCCCACGACAATCCGATTCCCAATCCGCCGTTCTGGGGACCTGTGGTGGTCGAAAAAATTTCACCGCGCAATGTCTTTCCGTTCATCAACAAGACGGCTGTGTTCACCGGGCAATGGGGGTTCAAGCAGAAGGGGCTTTCGCCGGATGAATATCGCAAGCTCATCGCGGAGAAGGCCGAGCCGGTTTTTGAAGCGCTGAAACGGCGGAGCCTGGAGGAACGGCTGATCCAACCCAAAGTCGTTTACGGATATTTTCCTGTCCAGGCGGATGGGGACGATCTGATCGTCTACCACCACGAAGATTTCGTGGCCGGCGGCCGAAGCCCGCGCAATTCACCCCGCGAGCGGATGCGGTTTTCGTTCCCGCGTCAAACCGGCCGGCGGCGGCTTTGCATCGCCGATTTCTTCCGGCCAAAATCTTCGAGTGAATTTGACGTTTTGGGGCTCCAGCTTGTCACCATCGGTGATCACGCCACTGAGGCCGCGGAGGCGCTTCGCAAAGAGAACAAGTACCAGGATTACCTCTTCCTGCACGGTTTCGGCGTGGAGTCGGCGGAGGCACTGGCGGAGTATTGGCACAAATACATGCGGCAGGAGCTCGGTTTCGGCAGCGAAGATGCCGCCGGCATAGAAGAACTTTTCCACCAGGGCTACCGCGGCAGCCGATACAGCCTCGGTTACCCCGCCTGCCCAAACCTCGAAGACCGTGTTAAAATTGTCGAATTGTTGAAGGCCGAGCTGATAGGCGTTCAACTGAGCGAAAATTTCATGCTTCAGCCCGAGCAATCCACGGATGCGCTGGTTGTACATCACCCGCAGGCGAAGTATTTTGATGCATGAACCGGGTTCGATTCCGGTTCGCAAAGCATTTCCGTCGGCACTTGTCTTGATCGAGAACGAGTCCTACGCATGAACGATCGGCCTGTCGGGTCCAACTGGCGTCAGCCTTCGGTCGGGGCCTCAGTTGCTGTCTGCGCGGTGCTGTTCATTATCGTCGCGTGGCTGCGGCTGTATGTGTTTGCGCACTCTTCCGTGGGGATCGGATACGGGCTGCCAATCGTCCTGGTCGGCTGGACGCGCCGGCCGCGCTTTGTCTGGATCATGGCCGGACTTTTTGCGCTCATGGCGGCGACCAAGTTCGTGCTGAATTTTCACGTCAGCGAAACACCGCTGGATCAGCGCATCGGCGGTTTTGCCCTCCTGATGCTCGACATGGTCGTGGTGGCAGCGATCGTCAACCTCGTTATCCACACCGAGTCTGTCTACAACCTGCGCGGCGAGGAACTCCATCGCCGCGAGCAGGAACTGCGCATGAGCAACGAGGGCCTCGTCGAGCGCCAGGAGACGATGGAGGTCTTGCTGAAGCTTTCCCGCTCCCTGACCGTCGGGCAGAATCGCCAGGATATCTTCGCGGCAATCGCGCAGACCATTCACCATCTGCTGGGGGCGTCCGTCAGCGCGGCGATCTGGGAAACCCGCGGCCAAAACATCGAAATGACAGCCCGCGAAGGCTTTGGCAAGGGCGAACCGGAAATCACCAGCGCACCGCCGGCGGGGCTGTTTGCCGGGCAAATCATCGGGGAGCAGAAGACGCTGGGAATTGAGAGCGTCTCGCAGCGCCCCGAAATCAAGCCCGAGCGCGTCCGCGAGGGAGAGCCGTTTCAAGCCATGCTCGGCGCGCCTCTGAAGAGCGGGGCAAACACGATTGGGGCATTGGTTATTTACAGCCCGCAGCCCCGCGGCTGGACCGAAAGCGATGTTTCCGTGGTGGAGTCGCTTGCGGCCCAGGCTTCGGTCAGTCTGGCCGCCACCCAGCTTGTCGAGCAGCTTGAAGACGAGCATGGTGAGTTGCAAACGATTGTCGACGCGGTTCCGTTCGGAATCCTGCGCACGGATGCGGCTGCCTCGCGGCTGGTCTGCAACCCTGCGGCGGCGGCGATGCTTGGATTCCCCGAGGTCGTCGAAGCCGACGCCAGCCAGTGGCCGCCGATGACCCTCATCGGCCCGAAGGGAGAAATCCCCCGCGGTCGTGATCCGCTGCTTCGCGCACTTCGAGGGGAAGTGACCGCGGCCATGGAGTTGGACATCCGCCTGGCCGACGGCATGGTTCTCACGACGCTCTGCAACGCTGCCCCCATTCGCGACCGCGGCGGGCACATCGCGGGGGCGATCAGCGCCTTCGTCGATATCAGCGCCAACCGATCCCTTCAGCAGGAGCTGGAGCGCCGCCGCCGGCAGGCCAGCGACGTTTCGTCGCGCAAGGGGCGGTTCCTTGCGGCACTGGCCCACGACCTTCGCACGCCGGCCAACGCGATCAATCTTCTCGCCGAGCTTTTGGGGAAGTCCGCGCACGATCCGACTCAAGCCGATGAGATCCCCGAGGTCGCGCAGGAGCTTCAGCGCACCAGCACAAGCCTCGTCACACTGGTTACCGACTCGATCGAACTCACCCGCCTGGATCTGGGCGCGGTCGATCTGAACGAAGTCGAGATCGAACTTGGCCCCTGGCTCGATGAGGTCGGGCGGCGATTTCAGCCCCTCGCGGCCGAGAAAATCTTAAGTTCGCCTGCACCACCTCCAGCCCCAAGCTTCGGCTGCGGGTGGATAAGATTCGCCTTTCGAGGCTGCTGGGAATTCTGATCGACAACGCCATCAAATTCACGCAGCGTGGGGAGGTTTCCGTCGAGGCCAATCTGCTGGACAACCGCTCCCTGCGTTTTGACGTCACCGATACCGGTGTGGGCATCCCGGCTGAAAATCTGAACGGACTCTTTGATGAGCTCGTTCAATTAAGGAGCCCCCAACGCGCCAAAACCGGCGGCACCGGGATGGGGCTGCCTATTTCCAAGCGACTCGTCGAGCTCATGGGGGCCAAGCTGGAAATATCCAGTGAGCCGGACAAAGGAAGTACGTTCTCATTCACGCTGCCGCCTGTTAATGTGATTGGATGAAGTTGCGCATCCAGGCCACGGGATACTGGAAACAATCGGAAGTGGTTACCCGCTGGGTCGAAAACCGCCGGCCAATTCACCCTGAAATCGAACGAGTCATCCAGCAGTCGTGGGATCAGGCCCAGCAACTGCCGGGCAAAAAGCTTTTCGACGGCCCGATGTGCCGGCTGGAGCAGGTGGTCGCCAGCGAGAAGCTTGAGCTTGATCTGAGCGCAACTTCCTACCGTATTTTCTGGGGCACCAATCTGAATAACGCCTGCCTGGCCGAGCGTTTCGGCGCTGCGGCGCTCTCCAATGCCGTCGGCATGAGCTGCGCTCTTGAAAGCACCGACGGCTTTCTGGTTCTGGGCAGGAGAAATGCCAGTGTCGCCTACTATCCCTCGCGCGTTCATCCATTTGCCGGGGCGCTGGAGCCGTCGCAGCCGGTGGATGTTTTCGCGCAAGTCCGCCGGGAATTGTCGGAGGAGTTGGGGTTCACCGACTCCGACATCGCCCAGATCGCCTGTATCGGCGTGGTTGAAGACGTCGCGATCTGCCAGCCCGAATTGATCTTCTGGGTGAAATCAAAGCGTACGCGCAGTGAGATCGAACAAATGCTCCTTCCCGAAGAGCACGACGCCGTGTTGGCGGTTCACGGCACGCCGAACGGGCTCCAGGAAGCTCTCAAGGATCCCGCCCTGACTCCAGTCGCGCAAGGGACGATTCTTCTGCTGGGCCGGCATCGCTTTGGCGTCGCCTGGTTTGACGCGGCCGAGCATCTCGTTAACCTCGGCGCTCATGAGCCTGTCTGAAGAACTGCAATTCACCGCCGAACTCGCCCGCGCCGCGGGGCGCTGGTTCTGGAAAATTACGGAAAAGTCGATCGGCTTGTTAAGCGGCACAACGAGGCCGTCACCGATGCCGACCGCGCCAGCCAGCGGCTCATCGTCTCGGCGTTGCGAAAGAAATTTCCCGCGCGATGGAATCGTCGGCGAGGAAAACGAAACCGGCGACGCGATCACCTTCGACGTTTCCAATCCCTCGGGACGAAACTGGGTGATCGACCCAATCGACGGGACCAACAATTTCATCTCTGGATTGGGAATCTTCGCCGTCTGCATCGGGCTGCTCGACGGCGGCAATCCCGTGCTCGGGGTTGTTTATGACGTTACCCGCGACCAGCTTTACGCGGCCGCGCAGGGACATGGCGCGTGGCTTGGAACGCGCCGGCTCGAAGTGCTGAAAACCCCCATGGGCGACGGCCCCATGCTCATGCTCACCAGCAACCTGCTTCTTCCCGACGGCAAAGCTCCCGCTTATGCCCGTCGCTGGCTGGACCAGACCAATTGGAAAATCCGCATGCTGGGGTCGGCGGCCATCGAGGCTGTTAATGTTGCCGCGGGCATCGCCCACGGGGCGGTCACTCTGAACGGCAAGCTCTGGGACATTGCCGCGCCGGCGGCTATTGCCATCGAAGCCGGCGCGATCGTCACCGACCCGGCGGGAAAGCCGATCTTCCCGTTCAATCTGGCCGGATATCACGGCGCCAAGGTGCCGTACTTGCTGGCCGGCCCGGCGGCCCACGCCGAGCTGCTCCGCGAAATGCGGCGATAGACTTCGCACGTTTCTCTTTTCAAACTGGCCGGTTAATCTTTACGAAATCTTAACCGGAGGAACCAACCATGCCGCGTCTGAAGTGTCTTGAGAAATCTCAGGCCAGTCCTCAATCGCAGCAGCTCATGGCGGAGCTTGAATCGAAGAAAATGCTCCTCAACATCTTCCGTAGCATGGCCAACAGCCCCGTCGTTCTCGACGCGTATCTCAAATTCAGCGGCGCCCTGCGCGAGGGGAAGCTTGACGCCAAAATCCGCGAGGCGATCGCCATCACCGTGGCACAGAGCAATAATAGCGCATATTGCCTTGCCGCCCACCACGTGATGGGCAAGAGCGCGGGGCTGGATGATGCCGCCATTCGCGACGCCCGGCTCGGGAAATCATCCGATGGCAAGACCAACATGGCCATCGCCCTGGCTCGGCAGATCATCGCCAGCCGGGGGACGGTTTCCGATTCCGACGTTGCCGCGGCCCATGCCGCCGGGCTGGACGATGGGGAGATTGCAGAGGTCGTCGCCAACGTCGTGCTCAACTGCTTTACGAATTACTTCAATAATGTGAATCAGACCGAGGTCGATTTTCCCAAAGTGGCCCTGAATCCGGGTTAATTCGCGCAAAGACTGCCAAATGAATGGTTTGGCGAAAAACCTCCGGCCGATTTTTTTCTGCCATTACCGCGTTCGACAGTGGACGGGCGCGGCAAACTTGGGTAGCCTTACTTCAACCAATCCGTCGCTTCAGACCCGGAGCGAAAGCGCGGTATTATTCTGCGCGGTCATTCAATAACGGGTCCAAAGCGATTGGCGGCGACACATCGATGACACGATCGTTCGACACCATACCCGAAGAGACGGAGCGAACCGCCGAGGTGTCCAAACCATCGGCTGCGGTTATGTCCGTCTGCCCGTTCTGCGGCGCGATCGCGGAGAAGAATGATGCCGCGTGCCCGCGCTGCAAGATGGAAAACACCGCGCTGACGCGCCAGGCCACTCGAGCCCGCATCGGGCCGTGGTATGTGATGCAGTCGCGCAATCCATCGGCGCCGGGGATGAAGTGCAACACGCTGCTGGCGCTGATTCGCAAAGGGCAGGTGACCCCGCGATCCGTCATTCGGGGGCCGACAACATTTCAGCTCTGGCGTTTCGCCGCCCGGGTGAAGGGGATCAGCCGGGAGTTCGGGCTCTGCTATTCGTGCGGGGCCGAGCTTCAGCGAACGTCCACATTCTGCCCACGCTGCTCGCGTTCGCAGGAGCTTCCGCCGAATCCGGACGTGCTGCTGGAAACCGAGCCGCAGGCAAGCAAGCCCGTCTATAGGGAAGTGGTCCAGCGGCCGGCCGAGCCCAGAGACTTGCGGGGGGACACGCGGGGAGATTCGCGTACGCCGGAAACGGACTCTTCTTCGCGAAGCCAGAAGCCGGCTGAACCGGAAATCGACCGCTCAATTGATCGTCAGGGGCGTCCGCCCTCGCAGATTCCCTCGGCCGCGGAAACCATGGCCGAGCTGGCCCAGATTCCTTCACCGCACGACGCGCCCACCGAGCTGCAGTCTCGGCCGCGGCAGCGTCCGCAGGAAGGCGTCCTCACGCCGCGCGAGCTTGCCGCTGCTTTCAGCCTTCAATACGACCCAACGATGGACAGCAGCGTGGGCGGTTCGAGACGGCGCGGCGGCCATGGAATCCTGACCGCAGCGATCCTGCTTCTTGCCGCCGGTGGCGCCGCTTCGACGTTTTATTTCGTTCCATCGCTTCGCGAGCGTTTCGTCGCCTGGGTGCAGGACACGCAGCCGCCCGCCCCGGCCGACAATGCTTCGACGACTGATTCGCCGCTTCCCAAGCCGCTGCCGGATCACACCGCGCCCTGGAACGTGAATCTTCCCGACGACGTTCCGCCGATCACCACGCCGCAGAAGGCGGCAGCGAACGATTCGGCGGTGGCATCGGCGGCTCCGGTGGGATCGGCGGCGCAGGTTCCCACGCCGGTTCAGTCTCAAGCTCCCGCGGCCGTGCCGGTCTCGGATAAGCCCGTTGCTCCGGCGCCGGCGCCGGCTCCAGTCGTAACCGCTCCAGCGCCGCAGCCCGCGCCCGCTCCGGCTCCGCAACCGGTGGTTGCAGTCGCTCCGCCGGTCGTCACAGCGCCTCCGGCAAACTCCAGCACTGCCGCTGCCGAGCAGACGGTCCAGCAGCTTCGCCAATCCACCGGCGGAGACCTCGACGAACTGGCCATGCAGCTTCGCAGCAACGGCCTCGATGCCGAGGGCCGGCAGGATTTCTCCGCGGCTGAATACTATTTCCAGCAGGTTGAAAATCTTCCCCGCGACCACTGGCCCAGCGACATCGATCAGCTACTCAAAGAGGTCCAGCAGCGCCTTGCTGACTCGAATCATTAAGAATCGCTTTCCGCCTCGGCCATAGCACCCCGATCAAAATCCCCGCGGCCGGCGCGACGTGCAACATCAACCGCTCTGACGTCGTATAGAGCAATTCGTCCAGCTTCCAATTCGACACGACCAGGGGCGGAACGTAGACCAGCAGATGCAGCAGCACGAGAAGCCCGATCGTTGCCACTGCTGGATTCTTGAATTTCTTCCACTGGACTGCTGCCAGCACGATGAGGATTTCCCAGAGCAGACCCCAATGGGTGATATCAAATAATTCCGCCCCGATCCCCACGAGTGCCGGCCAGATTTTCTGGGCATTTGCGATAATCTGGTGCAGCCGCAATCTTCCCGCGTAGTCCTCATCCGTGCGCGGGAGTCCCCAGGTATAAAAGATCCACGGCAGATAGACAGCGGTCACAATTGCGGCCAGCAGCGCCGCCGCAGCGAGCGATTTTCGCCGATTTTGGCCCATCACCGCAATCACCACCACATTGATCGCCGCCAGGGCGAGTCCCTCATTTTTCGTCCAGGCCATTAGCGCGCTGAAGACAGCCGTCAGGACGAGGTATCCCCAGGCCCGCGTCTGCTGCCAGCGCACGATGGTGAAGATGCTGCACGTGTAAAACGCCGTCAGCGCCGCCTCGGCGGTTCCCGATCCTGCAAATCTGCACATTGGCATCAAACAGGCGGTCAGCGCCGCCGCGGTCAGGGCGGCCGTTGCACCGTTCATCCGCCGCACCGGCGAGTAGACTGCGGCGAGCATGCCCGGATACCAAAGCAGGGAGATCGCCTTGCCAAGATCGTCGAGCCTTCCGGTCATCGCGTGCATGCCGGCCGACGCCATCGGCACCAGCAGCGGATAGCGCAGGTGGCTATAGCTGAGGCTCAGATCCGAGAAATATGCGGGCCGCGGATACAGCGGATGGATAGCCAGAACCTCCGCTTTGAGCTGCCAGATGGCGAACGCGTCCCACTCGCTGACGGGAATCTTCAGCGCGTCGTATCCAACCGCGGTAAGGCCATATGCGATCGCGAGCAGGGAGATGATCGTCCACAATTTTGGCGGATTCGTTGACGGCGCAAGTTCGATCGGGCCGGGCCTGTGCGCGCAATAGCCGGACAAAAGTCCCCAATATTCCCCACCCCGCCGTGATCGCAAGAATTTTCCAAGCCACCGGCTGCTGGCCCATCATCGACAGGAATATGAGGCACATTGCCATTACCCCCGGCCCCATGCAGAGGCTGAGGGCGGCAATCTCAAGTTTCGACGCCGCGCGCATTAAGCCCGCCGCCGCCGAATAACCCACAATGATCAGGCAGCAAAGGTAAAGTAGGCTCCACATATCGCTTCGATTTGCTCAACCGCCGTGGGAATCGGTTGTTGGAGGCTGGACCAGGAAGCGGACGGATCTTACAAAGGGCAAATTCTTCTGCGGGTCCATGATGACCGACATGACCGATCCAACGCCATGGTCCAACAGCCAGGAATCGCTGGGAGTTGAGTTGTTCCGCAGGATATCGTGGCCATCGTTGATCAGGACGGATGGATCAGCCACGAGCACGGGCTGGGGATAAAGGTGGTAAGTGCCAACGTAATCAATCGTCTGCGCAAAGGCGGCATTCTTGTTCTGATCCGGAAAATCGAATTGAAGAAAGATGGCGTGCCGCGGAATTGTCGACTCTTCAAGCCAGTGCTCCCACAGCGCATACCCTCTTCGGTTGTTCGATGTGCTGGGATCGAAGAATTCGCGATAAACATTCGACCAGATGCAGCAGATCAGCGAGATGACGACGGCAACTTGCATGAGCCGCCGCTGTGAAAATGGCGATTCTCTGCTGCTTTGGTCCATAAGCCGGTATTGTAGCGAAGATGTCCGAGTAAGCCCCTAAGACGTCGGCGGCCGCTTCGGCCAATCCTTCGCATCCTTGAGCTTTTCAATCTCGCCGCGGTTGAAAAGCCGCCCGCTGTTCATTCCCAGGCACGTCCGCGATGCGTGATGCCAGGCCTTGCGTGTCATCAGGTTTCCCTCCCAGAACGGCCACGTCCGGCACTGGAGCGGCCGGGATTCGTAGACCGAGCAGATTCGCCGCGCATGAGCCTCACCCACTGCCGGAAGCTCCTTGATGAAGATGCAGTCGAACCCGCCGGTGCGGGCATTCTTGATTTCCTTCAGCGCGAACTGTCTCCCCACCTTGCGGCAATATCGCCGGATTACTTGAAGCCGCGTCAGCCCCAGAAATTCCGCCAGCGTCGCGATCTCGCTTCGGCTGATCCAGACAAATCCTGGCCCGCCCGTGCAGCAATTCCCGCACTGGCTGCACGTGAAACGCAAACCGTCGGCAAACCATGGCTCATCAGCCTCGGGGGTCTTGATAACCTTCAATTCCATTTGGAAAGTGATTATAGCCGGCGCGGGCGGAGGGGAAGAGATCAGCAAACCAGAATCAGAGCCAATACCATGCGGCGGCAACAATCCCCGCCTGGATGACCACGAACATGGCGATTCCCGCCGCGATGCGCATCGTCCGTTTCGGCGGTGGGGGGGCGGGGCGCGTGCGGCCGACCTCAAGCTGATTCTGCACCGCCGCAATAATCAGATTAGCCTCGAAGCGGTTGATTCCCTGGCGAGCCGCCAGGCGAATCAGCGATTCCCGCTGGCTCAGGGGCAGCACCGTATCGACAAGCTGGCTGGCGACCAGGTCGGCAAACGTACGCGCCTTGGCGCTGCGTTCCCCCAGCACCGCGGACTTCGACCAGTCGCGGCGAATCTTAACGGCAGTCATCTCGGCAGCAGGCATTGCCTCCAATCTACCCCCATTGCCGCTGGGCGCTTTCAATTGTGCTCTTTTTCCACAGGCGTAATCCTCCTCCGCCTCTCGCCTGTAGCACATGTGCCGAATGTGACGGTAAAATGCCCGGGTCAATATGAAATGGCGCAAGCGGCTCTATTACTACGTCATCTATCTGGTCACGATCACGATTGTGCTGTGTGTTATCGGACTCTACCTGTATCACGGCACGCCAAGCTGGTATCGCCCCCCGCCGGCGAGCGATCAGGAGATCAAAGACGCCGCCAATAGCGCCGACCAGAAATTGCTCGACCTCTTTAGCTGGGCGGCCAGTGCCCAGGCCCAGCAGGTTCGCGATTCGAAGGGAATTTCAACCCCCGATGAAGTGCCGGTCGGACCGAAAACGGTCACGCTCAGCGATGACGAGGTCAATGCCCTGTTCGCTTCCTGGAATGGCCCGGAAAGCGGCGACTGGGACGAGCGAATGTCCCGCTATTTCACCGGCGGACGGGTTTTCTTTACCAGCGGCGGGATCATTCTCGCGGGGCAGTCCCCATCGCTGGGGGCATTGGTCAGCACCAGTTCGCCGCCTCGGTTGACGATCAGCAGAATTTCCACCTGTCGATCGCCGCGCTTCGTGCCGGCATGCTTCCGATTCCTCAATCGGCCGCCGCTCCCTATTTCCAGCGGCTGGAGGTCATCCTTCAGGACCAGCTTTCGAATGAACTGCCCTACGTGAACATCGATCGCACGATGACCGCCAACGGCTACGCCCTGGCCTCGTGCTGGATCCGATTATTGCTCGCCGGCCTATCCGGCCAGCCCGCGGATTCCAACCTCATCATTCCGTTCGATCTGGCTCACCTAAATCGAGGCTTGCCCGTGAAGCTCAGCGCCATCACCCTCGGCAACGGTCAGATCGACATCACCCTCCAGCCTCTTTCCCCCGCAGATCGCCAGCCGCTGATCGACAAACTCTCCCAGTCGGTTCCCGGCTCTCCATGACGCAGATTTTGCCCTTCCCAACGCAGTTTCCGCTCCAGTTCTCCAACCCAGGCATATTTCTTCCCGCCGAAAAACGCCGCCAATCTATATTTTCATAAGTGTATCTAGATAAAGACTTTGCGATAGACATCCGCTTCAATCTTCCTCCTCTCCGCAGCCCATAATTCCCCTTGGCACACCACTTGTTTAGCCTCGCCGGACGTTGGGTCTTTTTGCGGAGCAAATGCGTATGGACCTGCCCAGGGATCTCGGCAAGCGAATCGTCGAGGCCGCACAACTCGCGGCCTTGTTGCATCTTCAACTGTCGCTCGATTTTCCCCCCTCCGATTTTCATCCGGTCGGCGGAGCCGATCACGAAGGAGAAGCGGCCACGGATGGCGCACGCTCCTCCTCCACTTTCCCCGCGGCCGCCGAAAGCGAGGCCCCATGATTTATGGCCTTTACCTCTCGGCCTCCGGCGTCCTGACCAGTTCCTACCGGCAGGACGTCATTGCCAATAACATCGCCAACTCCGAAACCGTTGGCTTCAAGAAAGACCTCGCCCTTCTTCAGCAGCGCCCAACCGCCGCTCAGGAACTTGGCCGCGACGGCCAAACCAACCCCCTCCTCGAGCCCATCGGAGGCGGGCTCCTCGCCGCCGACACCGTTGTCGATTCCAGGGCCGGTGAAATCGAGCCGACCGGCAACAATCTCGACGTCGCCCTCCAGGGCCGCGGGTTTCTCGCCGTCAGCAAGGGGAATCAGACCCACCTCACCCGCAACGGCCAGATGGTCGTCAACCGCAACGGGCAGCTTGCTCTCTCCAACGATCCAACCGAGACGTTTCTCGATTACCGCCAGAAAGCGATCAATCTCGACATGCAATATCCGGCCACCATTTCCGCGGACGGAACGATTAGCCAGAACGGCAAGGTGGTCGATCGCCTCGGACTATTCAACATCGCCGATCCGACGCGGTTGGCGAAGACGGGAAACACCCTTCTGGGTCTTCCCGCCGACGGCGGCGCCCTTCAGGCCGCAACCCCCTCCGTGCGCAGCGGTTTCATCGAACGCTCGAATGTCGACCCGGCCATCGAGCTTACGGATCTCATGGAGGCCCAGCGCCAGCTCGAGGCCAATGCCAACATGATGCACATTCAGGATGAAACCCTCGACAAGCTCGTGAACGACGTCGGCCGAGTCAGTTAATCCAGGAACCTTCGCAACGTAGGCACTTCGCATGGCCATTACCGCGCTTCATTCCGCCGCCACTGGATTGCAGGGACTTTCCACTGCAATCGACGTTATCGCCAACAATCTCGCGAATGCCGAAACAACGGGTTTCAAGGGCAGCCGAGTCAACTTCGAGGATCTTTTCTACCAGACCCTCAAAGCCCCCGGCACCACCAGCGGCAACGGCGATATCTCCCCCTCCGGCATCTTCGTCGGCCTCGGAACCCGAATCAGCAACACCGAGCTCGATCTCACCGAAGGCAGCATGGAGAGCACCGGCAACAATCTCGACGTCGGCATCCAGGGTCCCGGATTTTTCCGCGTCAAAGTCCTCAGCTCCCTCGGCGATGGAACCGCCTACACGCGCAACGGACAATTCTTCGTCAACAATCAGAACCAGCTCGTCCTGGGCATGGGCGACGGCTACCAGCTCGATCCGCCGATCACCATCCCCACCGGCGTCACCAATATCCAGATCGGCCAGGACGGCATCATCTCCGGCATTCAACCCGGCGCAACCGCTCCCACGCAGCTCGGCCAATTCCAGATCACCCAGTTCGTCAATCCCCAGGGACTGCAGCTTCTCGGTGGCAGCCTTTATCAGGAAACCCAGGCCTCCGGACCGCCGATCATCGGAAACCCCGGCACCCAGGGAGGGGGAACGCTGCTCCAGAATTTTCTTGAAGCCAGCAACGTCGATCCCGTTAACGAACTCGTCACGCTCATCCAGACCCAGCGGGCGTTCGAGCTGAACAGCCAGTCGATCCAGACGGCCGACCAGGCACTTCAAACCATCACCAACCTCAGACGCTCCTAAACGCACGCATCTCATGGATGAGAGGCCCCAATGAATAATCGCAGGCTAACCAAGAAACAAACAGGTCCAGTTCCTGATCCTCCTCACCCTCCTCGCCTGGGCGACGCAAACCCTCATGCATCAATGGGGCTTCGGCCAGGACGTTATACCGCCGCTGGACGCGATTTCCGATAGTCCCGGGCAGGAAAAATTCGTTCCACAAAACACTGATTCCACGCCCAGCGGAACGCTCGAACTGCGCGAAGACGCCAACATCTCCGGCGCCGATGTCACGCTCAAGCAAATCTGCCGCTGGTCGGACGGCGACGGCCCCATCTTCACCCCCATCGCCGATCTGAAAGTCGTTCATTTCGACGACGGCGCGTCGTTCCGCACCGTAGCCGTCGATGACGTCCGCGAAACCCTCCACGAAGCCGGTGTGAACATCGCCATGATCAACTTCACCGGCGCCACCAACTGCTCGATCACCCGCACCGACGGCCCCGGCAGCACCGGGCAAAACGTCCAGCAATGGCTCGACACCCAGCAGGCGCCCGATCCCGCAAAGGGAAACCCGGTGCTCGCTTCTGATATTGAACCAAAACCGGATCAGGCCTTCCATTGCCTCCGCGATCTGCTCGTCACCGATCTGAGTCAGCGGCTCAACATCCCCGCCGAAACGCTCCAACTCGATTTCGGCCAGGACGAAAACCGTATCCTGTCCCTCTCAGAGCCGGTCTTCAAATTCGACGTGAGCCCCTCCCACGCCCTGGCCCTCGGCAACGTCTCCTGGGACGTGACGATTTACACCGACAACGCCAACAAGAAAGTCCACCTCACGGCCGTTGCCCGTGCGTGGGAAAACCAAACCATCGTCGCCAAGCCGATTCCCGCGCATACCGTGCTCGACGCCACCGATTTCGCCACGCATCGCATCCTCGTTGACTCCATGCCCGAGCATCAGATGCTCAGCATTGATCAGTGCGCCGGCCAGGAGGCCGCCGAGCAGCTCGAGCCCGGCACCATCATGAACGCGCAGCTTGTCGATCCCGTTCCCCTCGTGAAGCCGGGTCAATTGGTCACCATCACCCTCCGCAAGGGGACGATCGAGCTGCGCTCCGTCGCCCGCGCCATGGAGGAGGGCGCCATGGGGCAAACCATTCGCGTGCGCAAGGAAAACACACGCGACGTTATGGATGTAACCGTCACAGGCCGCAGGAGGCGAGCCTCAGTGACAACCCCCAGTCCGACAATTGAAAGGTCTGACCGAAGATGCCAAATAAATCCCGAGCCCTCCTCTCGATCGCGGCCGCAGGCGTTATTTCCATCGCCTGGCCGACGCTCGGCGCAAAACGCCGCCCCAGGAAAATCAGTCCGCCTACACAACCTCTCCCTCGGTCGCGGGCATTACCTCGGTGGATTCCGATTCGCCGCCGATCCCCATCGGCATTGGCGTGCAGCGCTCCGGCGGCTCTCTCCTTCGCGCCGAAACCATGGGACAGGAAGATGCCGCCGCCGTCACCACCGCCTCGGCGAGCTTTTATGACGTCCCGGAGCCCAAGCCCAAACTCCTCAGAAAGCACGATTTGGTCACCATCGTCATCGCTGAATCCAGCGCCGTGATGAACAATGACGTCACCGATCTTTCGCGCCAAAATAATCTCGACGCGATTCTCAACAGCTACGTCATGCTCGGAACCGCCGGCGGTGGGCTCTCCCTTGTCGAGCATCGCCCACTACCCCAATCCAGATCCAGGGGAGCACCAATCGCCAGTTCCAGGGCAACGGTAACATCCAGCGGCAGGACACCTTCACTGGCCGCATCACCGCCGAGGTCGTCGATGTAAAGCCCAACGGCACCCTGATCCTCGAAGCCACCGAAGACATCAAGACCGACTCAGAAGATCAGAAGCTCACTCTTTTGGGCACCTGCCGCGTTGAAGACATTACTGCCGCCAACACGATCATCAGTAATCAGCTCTTCAACCTCACCTTGAACAAGCAGAACAAGGGCGCCGTGAAAGACGCCAACAATCGCAGCATCCTTTATCGAGTACTGGACTTCCTGCACTTTTTCTGATGACGGTTACCGCGAATGACTAAACGACTCTTTCCACTTTCAGTTTTGCTGGCGGTCATCGCCCTGATCGCGCCGCCCGCGGGCGTGTCAAGATCGCCGACATCACCCGCATCGGTGGGGAACGCACCAACGTCCTCACCGGTCTTGGCCTGGTGTACGGCCTGAAAGGCACCGGCGACGGCGGTGGCTTTACCCCCGCGATCGCCCCCCTTCGCTCCATGCTCGGCAAATTTGGAGACCCCGTCACCGTCCAGCAACTCGCCAACGCCGCCAATGTCGCCGTGGTGATGGTCACCGCCACCGTCCCCGCCTCCGGCGCCCGCGACGGCGATCACCTCGACGTCAACATCTCCAGCGTCGGCGCCGCCGCCAGCCTTCACGGCGGCCGCCTCTTCGTCACTCCCATGCAGGGTCCCATTCCCGGCGGGCCGCTGCTGGCGCTGGCCGAAGGGCCGATCACCATCGAAGACCCCAGCACTCCCACGGTCGGCGTCATCCGCGGCGCCGCCGGCGGGGCGGTCATGGAAGCCGATCTTCCCGCGAAAGTCATCGATTCCGGCGGGCATTTCACGCTCATCCTCGACGAATATTCCTCGAGCTGGGGAACGGCGAGCCGGATCGCCAAGATCATCAACGATTCCGAAGCCTCGGACGGTGAAACCCTCGCCAGCGCCATCGACGGAAAAAATATCATCGTCACCATCCCCCAGAGCGAGCGCGAACACCCCGACAGCTTCATCGCCCGCATCCAGCAATTGCCCGTCCAGATGCTCGCCACCCAGGCGCGTGTCACCATCAACCAGAAAACAGGAACGATCATCATGACCGGCGACGTCGAAATCAGCCCCGTCGTCATCTGCCACAACGGCCTTTCGATCTCCACGATCATGCCCCCTCCCCAGCCCACGCCGCGCAATCCCGTCGTGACCGATCACGAGGCCATTCCCATTTCCACGACGGATCAGGGCACGGCCAACCTCCAGGACCTCGTCGACGCGATGGAGCAGCTCAAGGTCCCCGCGGATGACCGCATCCAGATCATCGAGGAACTTTACAAAACCGGAAAACTTCACGCGGAATTGATTGAGGAGTAATCATGAACAGCGCTCTCAAACTTTTTCCAACCGAACGGCACGGAGCGTCAAACCCCGTCGTCCTCAACACGCGCGGCCCGATGTCGCGCCACGAGAAACTCATCCAGCAGACCCGCAAATGGGTCGCCATCTCCTTCTTTCAGCCCATGCTCGATGCAATGCGCAATGACCCGTTCAACAGCAAACTGTTCGACGGCGGCGACGCCGGAAAGGCTTTTGGCACGATGTTCGATGAACGTCTCGCCGAAAAAATGAGCAGCGGCGCTTCCGATACCCTCGTCCAATCCATCGTCCGCAAGATCGAAGGTGGAAAAGCCTACGCCCGCCAGTCGGCCGGAAAAATGAAAGCCGAACGGGAAGGCGCCGATCGGATGAGCGCAAACATCACTTGGAGCCAGTCATGTCCCGACTTATTACTGATCTCCAGGCAATCCTCTCGCAGCTCACTGCCGAATACTCCCGGCTGCTTCAGCAGCTCGAGCATCAGCACGTCGCGATGAAAAAGTTCAACCTCAATGCCATGGCCGATCTCATGCCCCTCCAGGAATGCACCCGGCTTCGCATCGGCGAGCTGGAACACAAGCGCCGGATGATCATGCGCCAGCTTACCGCCACCCTGAAGCTTCCCCAGGAGCCGCGGCTTACCAAAATAGCCGAGCTCTTTCCTCCCTATGCCCCGGCGCTGCTGAAAGCCCGCGACGACCTTCGCGATCTCGCCGCGAAAATCTCCCATCGTTCGCACGGCTCGGGCCGATTGGCCTCGGCCGTGCTTGGTCATTTGAACACCGTCCTGCGAATTCTCGCCGGCGCGGCGCAGCGGGCCGGACTTTATACCCGGCGCGGAATTCCCAGCGTTGCCGAGCGAATCGGCGTCATGGATGCCGTCGGCTGATTGGTCTTGAACTATGTCCCTCAACGGAGCACTCAACATCGGCGGTTCGGCTCTTCAAGCGAGCCAGATTGCGCTTCAGGTTACTGGCAACAACATCGCCAACGTGGGCAACGCCAACTATACCCGCGAAGTTGCCGACGCCAGCGAAAACCCCGACCAGGAACTTCAGCCGGGGATTTACATCGGCACCGGCGTCGATATCTCCGCCATCCAGCGCCAGGTCGATGAATCGCTCAACGGGCGGCTGAACTCCGCCATGAGCGACAACGAGGCCGCCACCACCACCCAGAATTTCAGCGGCCAGATCGAAAACGTCTTCAACGCCCTCGGCAGCCAGAGCCTCGATTCCCAGCTAACGGCTTTCACCAACGACTGGTCGCAGCTTGCCAACGACCCCTCAAGCATCACCCAGCGGCAGACGATTATTCAGGACGGCCAAACGCTCGCCCAGCAATTCAACGGATACGAAACTCAACTCCAGTCGATCCAGACGAGCATCGGCAGCGACCTGACCTCCCTTTCCGCCAACGCCAGCCAGCTTGCCCAGCAGATCGCCTCGCTGAACGAGCAGATCTCCACCAGCCAGGCTGCCAATGGATCCGACAACCAGCTCGAAGATCAGCGCGATGCCGCCGTCCAGCAGCTTTCGCAACTGGTCAACGTCCAGACCGTGAACCAGGGCAATGGCACCGTGAATATCTACATCGGCTCCGAACCGCTCGTCGTCGGCACGAGCGCCGACAGCATTCAGGTGCAGGAAAATCAGGTGAACGATCAGCCCGTCTATTCCCTGGTCTTCGGCTCCGACAACGGCCCTGTGCAGGCCACCAGCGGCCAACTTGGCGCAGACATCTCCGCCCAAACGCAGCTTAATCAGGTGCAGCAGCAGTTCAACAACCTCGCCGGTGGTTTGGTTTTCGGGCTCAACTCCATCTACGCCAGCGGCCAGGGTCTCAACGGCTACAGCAGCGTCTCTTCCACAAATGATGTCCTCGATCCCACCGTCGCCCTCAACTCCACCGCCGCGGGACTTCCCTATCAGCCCGTCAACGGCAGCTTCGTCGTCACCACCACCAACACGCAAACCGGCCTCGCCAGCAGCACGCTTGTTCCCGTGAACCTCACCGGCGCGACAACCGACACAACCCTGAACAGCCTCACCACCAGCCTCAACGCGATCCCCAGCGTCAGCGCCACCATCCAGAACGGCCAACTGACCATCGCATCCACCAACCCCAGCGTTCAGATCAGCTTCAGCCAGGACAGCAGCCACGCCCTGGCGGCCCTGGGAATCAACAGCTTTTTCACCGGAACCGATGCGGGCGATATCGCCGTGAATTCGCAGGTAGCCAACGACCCCAGCCTCATCGCCGCCTCCCAGAACGGTGACCCCGGCGACAATTCCAACGCCCTGGCCATCGCTGGATTCCCCTCAACGACCCAGTCGCTTCTGAACAACCAGTCCTGGACCGATTCCTACAACAACCTGATCGGCAACATCGCCAATACCACCGCTGCCGCCGCCAGCAACGTCAACTCCACCCAGGACATTGTGCAAACCCTTCAGACCCAGCAGCAAAACGTCAGCGGTGTGAGCCTCGACCAGGAAACCATCAACATGCTCACCGAGCAGCGCGCGTACCAGGGCGCGGCAATGTTTGTCTCAACCGTCAACCAGATGATGCAATCCCTTATCCAGATGGTGCAATGATGAAAGGAGCCAGAGGAGCATAACCCATGTCAGTCGTACCCACGGGAATTTCGCACGTCAGCAACCTGATGCAGTCCAGCCTGCTTACATCCCAAATCACGGGCACGCAGACCCAGCTTCTGACCATCGAAAACGAACTCTCCACCGGCTTGGCAGTCAGCACGCCCAGCGACAATCCCGCCGCCGCCGCCATCATCATGCAGCTTCAACAAACGCTCAACCGCCAGGCAAGCTACAACGACACGATCAACGGCGTCAGCGCCCAGATGTCGCAGACCGATACCAGTCTTGGAAATCTGACGACGCTTCTCCAGCAGGCCGAGCAGATCGCCTCCGCGGACGTCGGGTCAGACGTAGCCAGACGCAGCGCACCAGCGATGCCACCGTCGTCCAGAGCATTTACACCCAGGCCCTTGCCATCGCCAACCAGCAAGCCAACGGGCAATACCTTTTCGCCGGCGCCTCCGCGAAGCACGCAGCCGTTCGTCGAATCCAACGGCGTCGTCGAATTCGTCGGCAAGCGCTAATACCCTCCAGAGCCAGGTCAACGACGGAATCCCGGTCGACTTCCAACCAACGGCGCTGAAGTCTTCGGCGCTTTGCATACCGGCGTGAACGGAACCGCAGACCTTGCCCCCGATATTTCCGCGACCACGCCGCTCTCCTCCCTCGGCGGCGCAACCAATACCGGCATCCAGCTTGGCTCCCTCACCCTCAGCAACGGAGTTGTCACGAAAAACGTCGATTTGTCCTCCGCGGCCACCGTCGGCGATGTGGTCAATCTCATCAATCAGGCCGCCGTCGGTGGGATCACCGCCACCATCACCGGACAGGGGCTGACCATCACCGGCGCGCCCACCGACAACATCACCATCACCGGCTCCACCGCCGAAACCCTCGGCATCGCCACCCCCGCCACCGGCGCAGGTGCGAACACCCCCGTCGTCGGCAGCTCCCTGAATCCGCAGGTTACCCTCCTCACCTCCCTCTCTTCGCTCAACGATGGCGCGGGAATCGACAATTCCGGCCTGGTCATCACCAACGGCCAGCAAACCAAGACCATCACCTGGTCTCCCACCGGCACCGTCCAGGACATGCTCAACGCCATCAACGGCGCGGGCATTGGCGTCGTCGCCGAAATCAACTCCGCCGGCACCGGCATCAACATTCTTAACTCCACCAGGGAACCTCCCTCAGCATCGGTGAAAACGGCGGGGCAACCGCCAACGACCTGGGCCTCCAGACCATGGGCGTCTCCACCCAGCTCTCAACGCTCAACAACGGCAACCGGCGTGCAAACGGCCGGGGCCGGGACGCCAGATTTTCAGATCACCGACCAGGCGGGTGCAACCTTCAACGTCACGCTCAACGGCGCGTCAAACCGTGCAGGACGTTATCAACGACATCAACACCGCCACCGGCGGTACCGTCACCGCTTCTCTCGCGACCACCGGAAGCGGCATCGTTCTCACCGATTCGTCCACCGGTACGGGAACCCTCACCGTGACCCCGCTGAACAACTCCAATGCCGCGTCCCAGCTTGGCCTCAACGTCGCCGCCTCGGGAAATACCATCACGGGGACCGACGTCGGCGCTCAGAACTCGCTGGGGATATTCGGAAACCTCCAGGCACTCATGACCGCCCTTCAGTCGGGCAACCAGTCGGACATCACCAAGGCTGGGGGAAACATTGGCAACGATATCAACCGGGTGATCGAGCTTCACGGCGAAACCGGCGCCGTCGAAAAGCAGCTAACCACCCAGCAAACCGCGATTCAGCAGCAGAATACCGCCACCCAGACGCTGCTTTCGAGTTTGCAGGACGTGAACATGACGAAGGCAGTCTCCGAGTTTACAGACGCTTCAGCAGGCCCTCGAGGCCAGCCTGGAGACAACGGCGCAATCGATGCAGATTTCGCTGCTGGATTTCCTCGCCTGACGCCGTCGTGGCACGCGGATTGCCTGTAAGTAGGTGCGATGTACATTGCGATTGAGCAATAAGCATTCAATCGCATCAGGCGCGGAAAAATCTGCCGACCGAGGCAGAAATCGCCGAAACCCGCCTGCTCCGGTGGAACCGGGGAACAAGCAAGCGGCAGCCCGCGGTGGAAGCCCGCGGTTGCCCGGACACTTCCGCCGGTTGCGGAATCGTCCCAGTTAGGTCTCCGGCCGCTGGATGCCGCCGGATGCCGGCGCCGCGGAATTTCCCGCGAACGCAACCGAGCGGCATGACGCCGCCGGTAAAAACTTTTACGCGGTCTTCTCGGCAAGCCGCGCGATTGGAGAAGCAGATCATGGAGATCAACACGTCTCGTTTCGGCGTCGTTCCCGTTGACGAAACGCGCCTGATGACTTTTCCCAGGGGACTGCTTGGGTTCCCCACTCATCAGCGATTCGCTCTTATCCAGACCGGCCAGGGAAATTACTTCTTCTGGCTCCAGAGCGTCGACGAGCCAACGCTCGCCTTCGTCGTCACCGACCCCACGATCTTCTTCAAGGATTATGAGGTCCCCATGCGCGAGGAAACGCTCGGTGATCTCGCCTTCTCCGACCTGAAATTCGCCCAGGTCTTCGTCATCTGCAACAAGATTGGAGACTGGCTCACCGGAAATCTGCTCGGGCCGATTATCGTCAACAGCGAAAGTCGCCTCGCACAGCAGGTCGTCCTCACAGAGAAGAAATGGACCACGCGCCAGCCTCTGCTCAGGCTCACCGCCGAAGTCCCTCTGGCGAAGTCGGCGTAAGGGTGGGGATTCAGGGGTGGGAATAAACATGGCCCGGGACACGGACGTCTCGGGTGGATCGGACCTCCGCCGCCGGAAATCGCGCCGGTTCGCGGGCCGAATTGCAGGAAGGAGCCTGAACATGCTCGTCCTCTCACGTCAGCGAGATGAAACGATCATGATCGGTGACAATATCGAGGTGACCGTTGTTGACATTCGTGGTGACAAAGTTCGACTGGGGATCAACGCTCCCAAGGAGATCAGCGTCCACCGCAAGGAAGTCTACGACGCCATCCGCCGCGAGAACAAAGCCGCGGCGCAGGTCAAACCCGAGGATCTTTCGGGATTCGGAAAGACTCGCGCCGGCGGACAATTCGTCTCCACCGGCTAAAAAGGATGACAAGGATAAGAAGTAATTTTATCCCCCAGGAAACTCGCCCCTGGAAACTCGCCCCGTTTGTCCATTAGCAATCATGGAGGATTGATATGGGCCGCATCGAAACCAACGTCGCGTCTCTGATCGCTCAGAACGCTCTTCAGAACTCACAGGCTTCCCTCGATCAATCGTTACAACGATTGAGCACCGGGCTCCGCATCAACAGCGGCGCCGATGATCCCGCGGGACTCATCGCCAGCCAGGACCTGCAAACCGAAATCACCGGTATCCAGCAGGCGATCAACAACAGCTCCACCGCCACCAACGTGATCACCACGGCCGATGGCGCCCTCACCGAGGTCGATTCCCTTCTCCAGGACATCAACGGCCTCGTTGTCGAATCCGCCAACTCCGGCGCTCAGTCCCCCGAGGAGCTTCAAGCCAACCAGCTTCAGATCGACTCCGACGTCTCTTCCATCAGTCGAATCTCTGAAACCACCAGTTTCGCCGGCCTCAATCTCCTCGACGGCAGCCTCAATTACATCACCTCCGGCGTCGCCACCAGCGCGATCAGCGCGTTGACCATCTCCCAGGCGAATCTCGGCACCCAGCCCACCATGCCCGTCGACGTCAACGTCATCGCCAGCGCGAAACTTGCCGACCTCCAGTTCCGCGGCAGCTCGATTGCCCAAAGCGTGACCCTTGAAATTGCCGGCAATGAGGGCAGCCAGACCCTCTCTTTCGTCAGCGGAACTACCGCTTCGGCCGATCGCTTTCGCCGTCAATCGAATCTCCGACAGCACCGGCGTCACCGCGAGTCTCATCAATCCGGCCGCCGCCACCTCCGGAATCAACTTCAACAGCACCGGTTACGGCACCACCTCGTACGTCTCCATCCAGGCACAGACCGGCACCTTCCAGACCACCACATCCGCCGGCGCGGACAGCCAGCGCGCCGTCGGCGCCAACGTCGTCGCCACCATCAACGGCGCGCTCACCGTCGGCAACGGCCTGGAACTTCAGCTCAATACTTCCTCACTCGATCTCGACATGACCCTCAACAGCGATTTCGGGATCGGAAAGACCAGCTTCACCATCACCGGCGGCGGGGCGCTCTTCCAGCTCGGCGCCGACGTCAACAGTCAGCAGCAGGTCAGCATCGGTATCGGTTCCGTCGCTGCCAGCTCCCTGGGCAATGACGTCGTCGGGTTCCTTAACGACATCGTGACCGGCGGCAGCGCCTCCGTCGTCAGCGGCAATTCCGAGGCCGCCGGCCAGATCGTCTCCGCCGCAATCCAGCAGGTCGCCCAGTTGCAGGGCCGTCTCGGCGCTTTCGAGAAGAACACCCTGAACACCAACTCCGCCAGCCTCCAGGTCGCCCTGGAAAATGTTACCTCCAGCGAAAGTGACATTGAGGACGCCGACTTCGCCTCCGAAACTGCGAATCTCACAAGAGCGCAGATTCTTGTGCAGGCCGGCACCAGCGTTCTGGCCACGGCCAATAGCACGCCCCAGAGCGTCCTCACGCTGCTGCAGGGCACCTGATTCTGACGCCGCGGTAGTGTGAGCAGATTCCTGCGGCGGCGCATTTTCGCCAGAGTCCCATTTCCCGCTGCGCCCGCTCCGCGCCGTTATCGCCCCATCACGTCACATAATCTTCCCCCTGCGCATTGCCGCGCCCCTCCCTCCCTCCTTGTCCCGAATTCCGGAAAAGTTTAACCAATCCAACTAAAGTGCCTTTTGAACTCCGTCGATACGCCGCCTATGTCGGGTGGAGTTGGACCACTCCAATTTTCTTGCCGCGCCACGACTGACTTGCAGGACCGACGTTATACGGAACTGTGGGCGTTTTCGCTTGCGTAAGCGGAGACGCAGGCCTGTTGGCTTCGGCGGGAATGCCCTGACCTGCCGCGAAATTATTTCAGGGATCGGGATTCTGTCACGGAGAGACCGCTATGAGCGTCATTAATACCAACGTCAACTCGCTGATTGCTCAGCGATCGTTGTCGCAGAACAACACAAACCTGAATACCGCCCTCGAGCGGCTTAGCACAGGTTTGCAGATCAACAGTGGTGCCGATAATCCGGCCGGCCTGATCGCCGGTCTGAGCCTCCAGCAGGAGCAAACCGGCATCCAGACCGCCATTAACAATGCCAGCCTCGCTGGCAATGTTATCGGAACCGCCGAAGGTGGTTTGAACGAAGTCAGCTCGCTGCTCACCCAGCTTCAAGGCCTGGTGGGTCAGGCGGCCAACACCGGCGGCCTCAGCTCCAGCGAAACCGCCGCTGACCAGCTCCAGGTGGACTCCATCCTTTCCACCATCAACCGCATCTCAAACAGCACGACGTTCGAAGGAACGCAGTTGCTCAATGGCAACCTCGCATACACCACCAGTGGTGTTGCCTCCGCGGTCACCAACCTTCAGGTCAACAGCGCCCTCGTCCCAGACGGCGGCACCGTCGGCGTCGCTGTCCAGGTCGTTTCCTCCGCCAAGACGGCGGTCCTCACCTATACCGGCGGAGCCATCAGCGGAAACACCGTCACCCTCCAGGTGGCCGGAAACCTCGGCAGTACCCAGCTCTCGTTTGCTTCCGGTACCAGCGTCAGCTCAATCGCCACCGCCATCAACGGCGTCAAGGCCTCCACGGGACTCTCCGCGCAGGTCAGCGGTACCGACCTCCGCGTCAATTCCACCCAGTACGGCTCGGCGCAGTTCGCCACCGTCCAGGTGATCTCCGGCACGCTCAAGAGCGCCTTCAGCGGCACTAAGAGCACCGGCACCGATGCCAACGTCACCATCAACGGCGCTGCCGCTGAGGTGTCAGGGCTTAACGTCAGCTACCGCAACGCCGACCTCGACGTCAGCCTCAATATCGCGACCAACTTCGACAAGCCCAACTCCTCCACCTTCTACGTCACCGGTGGCGGCGCAACCTTTGCCCTGGGTTCCCAGGTCAATCAGGAGAACAACGCTTCCATCGGCGTCCAGTCCGTCTCCACCGGCGATCTGGGAGACTCCTTCAACGGATATCTCAGCTCCATCGGCAGCGGCGGCGCCAACGACCTCTCCAGCAACAACCTCTCGACCGCGCAGAACATTCTCAACAGCGCGATCACCCAGGTCAGCAGCTTGCGAGGCCGCCTTGGCGCGTTCCAGACCTTCACCATCGGTTCGACGGTGAGCAGCCTGGGCGTCGCCTATGAAAACGTCTCGGCCGCGGAGTCCGCGATCATGGACACCAACTTCGCGTCCGAAACTTCGAATCTGACCCGCGACCAGATCCTGTCCCAGGCAGCGACGACTGTGCTCTCACAGGCCAACGCCCAGCCTCAGCAGGTTCTCTCGCTGCTTCAGAATGCCTGATGATTCAGGCAGTTCCCGCGGCGGAGCCACGGAACCTACTCCTGCAAGTCCTTCCCCCGGTCATCCGACCGGGGGATTTTTTTTGCCTACCCCCTCCTCCCCCGGGGTCCAATAAAAAACCGCCCGAATTCCAACTCCCGTCCATTTCCGTCGATTTAACCCCCGCCCCCGCCTTTAACCCACGCGCAAACCGCAGTGCCCTATAACCATGCCCCGTTCGCAGGTCCGCAGAAACTAAAAGATTGTTCAAGTCAAGCGTCGATGATTGGTCGCATGATTCGGCGCGATTCGCCGCGGCGCGATCGACGATACTCGCCGGCTTCGGTGTTCGTAAGAAAGGAGCGCAACATGACAACCCTGCCGGGACCATGACCTTCAAGACACATACAGCCACGGATCGGCGACCGGCGAATCCCCCCTTGATCGCCGGAGATATACGGGAAAGTCACATTGGCTGTCGCCAAACGAATTCGGCGACGCGTGGCTCGCAAGGATGCGAATCCTGCTCCACGATTTAGAACTGTCACGGAGAGACTTCCATGAGCGTCATTAACACAAACGTCAACTCGCTGATCGCACAGCGGTCGCTGTCACAAAACAACTCGAACCTCAACACCGCCCTGCACGCGCCTCAGTACCGGCTTGCAGATCAACAGCGGCGCCGACAACCCCGCCGGACTCATCGCCGGTCTGAGCCTCCAGCAGGAACAGACAGGCATCAACACCGCAATCAACAATGCCAGCCTCGCCGGCAACGTCATCGGAACCGCCGAAGGCGGCCTCAATGAGGTCAGCTCGCTCCTCACCCAGTTGCAGGGTCTGATTGGTCAGGCCGCCAACACCGGTGGGCTCAGCTCCAGCGAAACCGCTGCCGACCAGCTCCAGGTCGACTCCATCCTCTCAACCATCAACCGCATCTCCCAGGGAACAACCTTCGAGGGGCTGCAGTTGCTCAACGGAAACTTCTCCTACACTACCAGCAGCGTCGGTTCGGCCGTCTCCAATCTTCAGGTCAACAGCGCCCTGGTTCCCGGTGGCGGCTCGGTCGGTGTCGCTGTGCAGGTGGTCGCCTCCGCGAAGACCGCCGTCCTGACCTACGCCGGCGGAAACATCAGCGGTAACACCGTCACCCTTCAGATCGCCGGCAACCTGGGCAGCACCCAGCTCTCCTTCGCCTCCGGCACCAGCGTCAGCTCCATCGCCACCTCCATCAATGGCGTCAAGAATTCCACCGGACTTTCCGCGCAAGTCAGCGGCGGCGATCTCCGCGTCAATTCCACCCAATATGGCTCCACCCAGTTTGCCAGCATCCAGGTCATCGCCGGCACCCTCAAAAGTGCCTTCAGTGCCACCAAGGACATCGGGACCGATGCCAACGTCACCATCAACGGCGCTGCCGCCGACGTAAATGGCCTGCAGGTGAGCTATCGCGATGCCGGCCTCGACGTCAGCCTCAACATCGCGGCCAATTTCGACAAGCCCAACTCAACCACCTTCTACGTCACCGGTGGGGGGGCTAACTTCCAGTTGGGTTCGCAGGTCAACGCCACCAACCAGGCCTCCATCGGCATCCAGTCCGTCTCCACCGGCGATCTGGGAGACTCCTTCAACGGATATCTCAGCTCCATCGGCAGCGGTGGCGCCAACGACCTCTCCAGCGACAACCTCTCGACCGCGCAGAACATCCTCGACAGCGCGATCACCCAGGTCAGCAGCTTGCGAGGCCGTCTCGGCGCTTTCGAGACCTTCACCATCGGTTCGACGGTGAGCAGCCTGGGCGTCGCCTACGAAAACGTCTCGGCCGCGGAGTCCGCCATCATGGATACCAACTTCGCTTCCGAAACCTCGAACCTGACTCGCGATCAGATCCTTTCGCAGGCAGCTACCACTGTTCTTTCCCAGGCAAACCAGCAACCCGACCAGGTGCTGTCGCTGCTCCAGAACACGTAGCGCAGTCAGCTTTAGTTCTCGCTCGTTACCCTTTTTCGCGATCACCACAACCGCCCCCGGCCTTCAAAAAGCCGGGGGCGTTTTCTTGCATCCCCTCTTCCCCTATCATCACCCCGGATGCCCAAGGTCGCCCTCTTCATCACCTGCCTCACCGATCAGTTCTATCCCCACGTCGGCGTCGCCGTAACCAAAATCCTCCAGCATTTCGGCTGCGACGTCGAGTTCCCCAGGCGCAAACCTGCTGCGGCCAGCCCTTCTTCAACAACGGCTTCCAACCCCAGGCCGCCCAGCTCGCCAAACGCATGATCGAAATTTTCCAGCCCTACCCCTACGTCGTCACCCCCTCCGGCTCATGCTGTGCCATGGTCCGCGAGCAATACCACGAACTCTTTCACAACGACCCCCAGTGGAACGCCCCCATGGAGCAACTCCGCTCCAAAACCTACGAATTCGTCGAATTTCTTGACAAAATCCTCAAGGTCGATTTCCACCAGTTCTCCCTCCCCGCCCCGCGCGAAATCACCTACCACTATACCTGCCATCTCCGCGGCATCGGCGTCAAAGACGAGGGCGCTCGCCTTCTCAAACAAATCGGCAACGTCCAGTTCAAACCCCTCGAAAAGACCGATCAATGCTGCGGCTTCGGCGGAACCTTCGCCATCAAATACCCCGCCATCAGCGGCGCCATCGTCGAAGACAAGATCAACTGCATCGCCGCCACCGGCGCAAAAACCGTCATCTGCAACGACGCCGGCTGCACCATGAACATCTCCGGCATGTGCCACCGCCGTAATGTTCCGGCGGGCGTTAAACACATCGCCGAACTAATGGCCGAAGCGATGAAGATTCCCACCGATCAGTGGTAGCGACATGGCATCGCTCCTTTCCCTGGATACAATCCCCCGATGCCCGTGACCGCCGAAGGTTTCGACTTCCACGCTCTCAGCGTCGGCGCCGCCCAGAATCAGCGCCTCAAAAACGCCGTCAGCGCCAACACCCTCCGCCAATACACCGGCCGTCAGAACAGCATGGCTGAGCTTCCCAACGCCGACGCCCTCCGCTCCCTCGCCGGCGACATCAAGCAGCACACCCTCGACAACCTCGACTTCTACCTCCAGCAGCTCCAGACCGCCGTCCAGAAAAACGGCGGCCACGTCCACTTCGCAAACACCGGCGATGATGCCAAAAGAATCATCGCCGAAATCGCCAAAAAAGCCGGCTGCACACGCGTCATCAAAAGCAAATCCATGGCCAGCGAGGAAATCGAGCTCGCCCATTTCCTCGAATCCACCGGCCTCGATCTCGTCGAAACCGACCTCGGTGAATTCATCATCCAAATCAGCCACGACAAGCCCAGCCATCTCGTCGCCCCCATCATCCACAAAGACCGCGCCTCCATCGCCAAGCTTTTCAGCGAATATTTCAAAACCCCCTACGACGAAGACCCACCCACCCTCACTGCCCAGGCCCGCGCTTTCCTCCGCGAAAAATTCCGCCGCGCCGACCTTGGCATCACCGGTGGAAACTTCCTCGTCGCCGAAACCGGCCAGGTCTGCGTCGTTGAAAACGAGGGCAACGCCCGACAATCCATCACCACCCCGCGCGTCCTCGTCTCCCTCGTCGGCATCGAAAAACTCGTCCCCCGCCTTTCCGATCTCGCCGTCATGCTCAAGCTCCTCGCCCGCAGTTCCACCGGCCAGGTCATGACCGTCTACACCAGCATCTTCGGCTCCCCCCGCACCCCCGGCGAAAAAGATGGCCCCGAGGAATTCCACCTCGTCCTTCTCAACAACGGCCGCACCGAAATCCTCGCCAACCCCGAGTATCGCGAAACCCTCCGCTGCATCCGCTGCGGCGCCTGCCTCAACGCCTGCCCCATCTACCGAAAAATCGGCGGCCACGCCTACGGCTCCGTCTACCCCGGGCCCATCGGCGCGCTCATTACCCCGCTCTTCCAGGGCCTCGAAAAATTCAAGGATCTCCCCCAGGCCAGCAGCCTCTGCGGCGCCTGCTACGAAGCCTGCCCCGTCAAGATCAACATCCCGAAGCACCTCATCAATCTCCGCCGCGACATCAACAACCAGCACCTCAATTCCCCCTTCGAGCGCATCATTTACAAAACCTGGGCTTGGGGAATGAAAAGCCCGCTGATCTATCGCCTCGTCACCATTGTCCAGAAATTCGACCTCCGCCGCCGCGCCCACAAAACCGGGTGGATTCGCTCCCTTCCCATGTTCGTCTCCGGCTGGACTCAGATCCGCGACATGCCCGCTCCCGCAAAGCGCACCTTTCACCAGCTCTGGAAGGACCGCTCGTGAGTCGGCGCACTTCCGGCTCGCTTCTGCTCGTCATCCTCGCCGCCTCCTTCGCGCTGAAGCTCCGCCATCTCGACCATCCCGCCATCAAACCCCTCGACGAAGTCTTTCACGCCATCGTCGCCAGAAACTTCCTTAAACACCCCTTCACCCCCACCCTCGTCGATCGCCCCTACCTTCCGTTTAACCCCAATGACTGGACCTCCAACCACATCTGGCTCCACAAACCCCCTCTGGCCATGTGGCAAATCGCCCTCTTCGATTCCATCCTCGGCGTAACCACTCTCTCCCTCCGCCTCCCCTCCGCAATCCTCTCCACCCTCGCCTGCTGGCTCACCTACCTCATCGGCGTTCGCCTCCTCGATCGTCCCGCCGCCCTCATCGCCGCCGCCCTCCAGGCCTTCAACCCCGTCATCTTGATGCTCGTCCAAGGCTACGTCTTCTCCGACCATATCGACATCTCCCTCCTCTTCTGGACCGAACTCTCCATCTATTTCCTCGTTCGCGCCCTCCAATCCCCCAATCACTGGAATCCCATCCTCTGCGGTATCACCCAAGCCGCAGCCTTCCTCTCCAAAACCTACCCAGCCTTAATCGTCACCCTCCTAGCTCTGATCGCCTGGCGAAAACTCGGCCCCAAAAAAATCGCAACGCTTTTAATTTCAACCACCCTAACCCTCCTCCCCTGGCTCCTCTATACCGCCATCCGCTTCCCCCAAGAATTCGTCCACGAAAATCTCCAGATCCTCCAGCACCTGAACGAAAACATCGAAAACTGGGCCGCCCCCTGGGATCAGGTCGTCTTCTACTACTGGATTAGCATCTTCCACGTCTTCTACCCCGCCATCCTCGCCTCCGCCGTCATCTTCCTCTACCACGCCTGGCGTGAAAAACGCTTCGAGCAAATCCTCATCCTCGCCTGGGCCGTCGGCGTCATAACCCCCAACCTCCTTGCCACCTCCAAACCCATGTGCGCCACCCTCATCGGCTGGCCCGCCCTCTGGCTCATGTTCGCCGACCTCATCTCCCGCGCCCTCCGCCGCGACCTTCTCTCTCTCGCCGCGTGGCTCACCTCCATGCTCCTCGCCGCCATCTTCCTCACCGAAAAATCCATCCCCACGGGGGGCGAAAACTGGGGCCGCACCGACCTCCCCTTCGCCTTCGTCATGCGCGAGCACCTCTGGGTCCTCGCCCAAGCCGCCATCGCCCTCGCCGCGGGCTTCGCCCTGTGCAAAGTGAATCTCTCCCGAAACGCCCACTGCGTTGCGGTGGGTCTTTCCCTCCTCGCAACCCTCTTCCTCACTCTGAGCTTCGCAATCCCGCACAAACCCCGCGGCTACGCCGTCGTCGCCTTCGACGTCACCTCCATCAACGCCCAATCCCCGGGTTTTCCGCACTTATCAGAATTCTCCGCCCGCCTCCCCGAAAACGCCGCCTTCCTCGTTGACGAGCACCAGCGGCTCGAAAACAAGGTCGTCGAATTCTATACCGACCGATCCTGCTACCCCGCCACCCAAACCAACTGGCAATCCCTCGCCTCCCAACTGGCACAATCCGGCGCCCTCCCTTACCTTCTCACCCCGGCTCCGTTGAATTTACCCGTGGTATACGTGGACCCGGACCAGAATCGAACTCTCTACGCCTGCACTCCCGCCGCCCTCGCGGCTGTGACCCATTAGGAATTGAAATGTCTGACCCCCTGATCGAACTCGTCCGTCGCGCCCTCGGCCGCACCACCCCGCTCACCGCTCCTCCAACTCCTCCGACGATCCCCGATTCCGTCGCGCGTTTGGTCCCCAAAGACGCCGACCTTGTCGAATTCTTCGCCAAATCCGCGATCGCCGCCAATTTCCGCCTCGAAAAAATCCCCCAATCCGAAATCTGCCCCAATCTGATCGAATTCCTCCGCCTCAACCAATGTAAGAACATCGGCATCCCCAATTCCGTCCTCTTCGATCGCATAGGCATCCCCAAAGCCCTCCAGGAAGCAGGCAACACCGTCCACCTCTGGGACCAATCCACCCTCGACGCCGCCTACGACCTCGACTGCGGCATCACCGATGTCTTCGCCGTCGTCGCCGAAACCGGCTCCCTCGCCATCCGCCCCAGCCCCACCCACGGCCGCGCCATCTCCCTCGTCCCCCCCATGCACATCGCCATCGTCGAACCCTCCAACATCCTCCCCGACCTCATCGACCTAATGGAAAAAATTCACGACGAATACCCCGCCATCACCCTCATCACCGGTCCCTCCAAAACCGCCGACATCGAAGGCGCCCTCGTCACCGGCGTCCACGGCCCGGGCATCGTGCAGGTCTACCTTCTCGCCGATTGATCGTGCCCTCGCGCCAGAAGTGCCGCCGGTGTCCTCACCGGCGGAATGATCGTGTGCACACCATTACTTTTTGAACCCATGCCCCCCGGTACCCAAAACATTCCCCTCCGCGTCATTCACCACACTTTCTGGCGATCTCGTTTCACACCTTCACACCTTTCACACGCTTCACACCCACCAGATCCCCAACGAATTCGAATTATCATCCACCGCCGCGAACACCGTTTGATTTCCCACCTGTTCCAGCGCAAACCCAAACGCCCCACCCGCCGCAGGATCGATCTGGAACTCCGTCACATAATGCCCGCTCGGCGTAAACTCCACGATCTCGCTGTTCTGCGGATTCACTGTGCTCAGATCCGGATTAAACGCATCCCCATTTGCCGTCAGCAAATCCCCATTGGGCGCAAATCCCAGCGCCAGCGGCCCGCGCAGATGCGAATTGCTGAACACCAGCCGTCCCGTCCCACTATGAGGAAACGAAAATTCCGCGTCATTCACAGCATAAATCGCATTGTCCTCGGTCGAAGCCACATAAAGCGTGTTGGTAAACTGATCAAACGCAAGCCCCGTCGGCCCCACCACGAACGCCCCGCCATTCAGCCCAAATTGATACCCGGATGCCACCTGCGTCTTATCGAGCAGCAGGAGCTGGTTCGCGGTCCCGAACCCAAACGGATCATCCAGAAAATCCAGCCGTGATACCGTCCCATTAAGCACGTTCGACACAAACACCGTCTGAATGAACCCATTATTGACAACCGTCAGATCCCAAGGCCCATCCAGCAATTTCGGATCCACCAGCGTCTTCACCAACTGCCCATACCGATTGATAATCAGCAGCGACCCATGCCCCTCCGGCAATGACGGATTTATCGGGTTCTGCGCCACATTCCCCACCAGCACAAACCCCCCCGGCAAAACCCCCAGCGCCGTCGTTAACCCCAATCCGCTTTGGCCTTGGAAGAACAAACTCTGCGCCCCCGTCTTCGGATTAATCTCAACGATCGTCGTCCCCGCCCCCTGCCCAGCCGTCGCGCTGTTGAAATTCGAAACGAGCACATCCCCCGCAACCAGCTTCCCGCCCGCGGCGTATCCCGGCACAAACGCCACTCCATACGGATTCGCATCCCCATTCTCCGGAACCGTGCTTCCTGTAACCGTCGGCGTCGGCGTAAGTTGTGATAGGAACGACGTTGAAAACAAAACCCGTTTTTCCAAGTTTTCAACGAGGGCAAGATCGCTGCTGCGTGCTCCGGTTTGCATTTCTTCCTCCAAAATTAAAAGACGAACCAGAATCCTGGTGCGACCTACCAGTAGACTTCGCTTTCGCCACGCCTATTCCTATGATTTGGGCCATGGTTCCTGAAAAACTTTTTTCCCTTCTCGACGAGTTCAACATCGAAACCCCAAGCTGGGGCTATTCCGATACCGGCACCCGCTTCGGCAAATTCCTCCAGCCCGCTGCCGCCTCCACCATTGAGGAAAAGCTCGCCGACGCCGGTGTCGTCCATCGCTTCACCGGCTGCTGCCCGACTGTGGCCGTCCATGTGCTGTGGGATTTTTCCGTCGGCGTCGACGCAACCGCCACGGCTTCCGTCGCCGCCAAAAATGGCGTGCGCATCGGATCCATCAATCCCAACCTCTTCCAGGACCAGGTCTATAAATTCGGCTCCGTCTGCTCGCCCGATGAATCCGTGCGCGTCCACGCCCATCGGCACCTGATGGACTGCATCGCCATCGCCAAGGCGGTTAAGAGCAACCTGCTGAGTCTCTGGTTTGCCGATGGCACCAACTATCCCGGCCAGGACGACATCGTTTCGCGCAAGCAGCGCATGCACGGCGCCCTCCGCCAATGGCACGACGCCATGCCGCGGGGAATGACGATGCTGGTCGAATACAAGCCCTTTGAGCCGGCCTTTTATCACACCGACATCGCCGACTGGGGCATGAGCTACGTCTTCGCCAAGGACGCCGGGCCCAATGCGCGGGTGCTGGTGGATACGGGGCACCATCTTCAGGGCACCAACATCGAGCAGATCGTCGCGTTTCTGCTCGATGAGGAGATGCTAGGCGGGTTCCACTTCAACGACCGCAAATATGCCGACGACGATCTGACGCTGGGAAGCATCGATCCCTACGCGGTCTTCCGCATCTTCCACGAGATCCGCACCGCTGCCGAGCTGCGGAATCAGGACGTGTCGGAGATCGCCTACATGATCGACCAGAGCCACAACCTCAAGCCGAAGATCGAGGCGATGATTCAGACGGTCATGACCGCGCAGGAGCTCTACGCCAAGGCCTGCCTGGTCGACCGCGAAAAGCTTCGCGACGCCCAGCGCGGATGAACATTGTCGATGCCGAGCAGTGCCTGCGCGATGCGTTCGCCACCGATGTGCGGCCGCTGCTGGGGCAGTGGCGGAAGAAAAAGAATCTCGATCCGAATCCGCTGGAGGCATATCGCGCCAGCGGATATGAGGCGCGCGTTGCACAAGAGCGCGAAGCCGCGCGAGCGGCGCGCGGGGCGAAATCTTCCAGTTCGTATGCGTGAATGATTTATGCCCCGGGCAACCAAATAAATCAAAAATACTGTAACCGCTCACCAGAACACGTTAAGATTGCCGCCTAGAATGAACGGCAAATTGGTTTTTATGAAGCGTCAATGTAAGAAGGCTCGCGTCTGAGAAGTTGTTTTGGTCGATTGAGAGCTAAGTTCGAAAGGGAAGGATAGTCATGACCGAGGCCCAGACTCTCGTTTTGTCAGCTCCGCCCCGTAAGAAGTCAAAGGTTCTCCGCTACACGAAAAAAGTCCTCAAGCGGGTCATTCCCCTGGGTTTGCTCGCCTACTTCGTCCCGAAAGTTTTGATCGCCCTCGCGATCCTCGGCTTGATCGATGTCCTCCGCAATCGGCCCATCCGCGGGGAAACGATTAATCGCTATTTCTTCGGCAACGGAATGCTGACGTGGATCTTCTCGCCGTTCAATATCCTCATGGATCTGCTGTCGTTGCCGTATTGGAATAAGGGAATCTACCAGATCGGCGATCTTCCCCAGGGATATCAGACCGAGGTCCAGGCGCTGATCGATGCCTGCCATCACCGCGACCTGGTGGGTGCGCTGGAAAGCAAGGTGGGTGAGAACAAGCGCGGCATGTTCTTTTTCCAGTGGTATGGAAAAATGATTCCAACCTCGCTCGACATCCCCGAATTCAAGACGCGTTACCGATATATCCGCACCATCGGCGTATCGATTTTCAACAAGCGGCAATCAACGGCCAAGCACTACGGCCCGCTGCGCGTCACCTACAGGATGCTCTACAACATCAACACCATCGACGATCCCAACGTCTACGTGCAGGTGGGCGACCACGTGAACCGCTGGCGGGACAGTAAGCTGTTCATCTTCGACGATACATTGCAGCACGAATCACACAACGAGTCAGACGGCGTGCGCTATTGCCTCTTCGTGGACATCCTGCGGCCGTCGCTCATTCCATGGTTTTTCAGCGCGGTAATCACAGGGATCCGGTTAATCATGTCGCCGGTGAGAAGGGTGTTTTACAAGCATTGGACGATGATTAAGTAGGGAATGAAACCACAATGTGAGCGGTTCTCTCGTACATTCGCAGAGGTCGAACTCATCTATTGCGCTTTTCGAAAAATGTGTTAGATTTGAGCCGGTTTGTTCGGTTATAATCTGGCCAGCCAGGTATTTGTGGCCGATGATCGGGAAATAGAGATGGCGGCGAAAACCTCAAAACATCGATCGAAGATCACGTCCTCCAGGCGCGAAAAGATGAGCAAGCGATCCGGCCTTGCCAGGGGAGTCAAGCCCACTGGCCGGGGTCGGAGGCGTCCGGAAATATCCAGCGAAGTGGCTGATCAACTGGTGGCGCGGTTCGATCTTGAAGGATGGAACCGGGACAATGGGGGAAATCCCAACGGCGCTAAAAAAGAAAAGGCCTGCATGTGAGTTGGACCGGGAAGGGTATTAAGCCCGGGCCAAAGCCGCTTCGAAAAGGTTCAATTGTTCACGCCCCCATAACACCCGATTACGGAATCACCAAGCCTCGCAGGTCTGTAGTTCTGCACACAAATCGCCCTGATGCCATCGACCCGACAAGGTGTATCCTTGTCGTCGGCGTCACCAGCGACAAAGACCGTTACGACGCGAATGACCCCGAAAAGTATCCGCCCGATTTGTTCATCCCAATGCCATATTCGAAAGAGGGCGGGCATCCGTCTTCGTTTGACAAGCCATGCGCAGCGAAAGCGAACTGGGTACAGCGATTCGCACGCCAGCAGCTAGGTCCGGTTCTCGGTCAATTGACCGACGTTGAAGTCGATGATCTGATCAAAAAGCTAATCGCGTCCAACACAAGAGCGCGATAGCGAGCCCACCAAAGGCGAAGGCCCCCACAATTCTCACCGTCGGCTAATTCGCGATCGCCTCTCCCTTCACCGTCACCCGCACGGGGTGTCCGAACCACCCGTGGAAACCGTTGGAATGTTTTTCCACCATCGCGTCGTAAACTTCCTGCATTGTGCCCGAAGCATCCACCCATCCGCCGTCGATGTCAGGGAAGTCGATCGTGCAGTTCCGGCATTTCGCGGTACTCGAAAAACGAATCGGACACCAGAACGACTCAACATTCCGCAAAATCTCCGTACCCAGCGACCAGACGCCCGTCATCCAATCGCAGTAAAGGCACCAGATCAGATCGTGCCCGACCAGCCCCGTGAATTTCTGGCGGGAGACGCTGACCCATTCAGCTTCATTGTATTTCGGAAACCCCACCAGCCGGCGAAGCATCGGATACAGGATAATTTCGGCCATCCGGATCAGCCAGAAGACCGGACTGACGGTCATGGTCAGCCACAAAGCCGCGTGATTCCGCCACGGCCCAATCAGCCGATTGACAAATTTGACGATCCGCGGCCCACGCGCCGCTTCAGGGTGACGCCATTCGTGATACCGGCCCCATATCACGATCGTAAAAACCTGCCCGATCAACGCGCCCAGCAACCCCGCGAAGCCGAAAACGATCGAACCCACAATCAGCGGCAGAACCGTGAAATAGGTGATGATCCAGTCCAGGCACGGCGCCCGGCAGATCGCCTTCGACAGACCCCCCAGCCGCTGCTCGTATTTCGCGATCAGGTGCAGGATAGCGATGCCGAAGATCATTCCCGCGGTGATAACCGCGGCAGAAACGCACAGGCGCGATTGGAAATGCATTGGCAGACTATATCGACGAGCGCGCCGTAAATCACGCTGACTATTGGGCGATTGCGACGTATAACTGTCTTTTTCCGGCCTAATAGAAAGGAGAGCGCCCCATGTCACACAAAATCGCAACGCGCGAGCAGTGGCTCGCCGCCCGAGTTGATCTGCTCAAAGAGGAGAAAGAACTCACCCATCGCAGCGACGAAGTCGCGCGCAAACGGCAGGAGCTGCCGTGGGTACGGATCGAGAAACAATATAAGTTCGAGACCGACGACGGCGTCGCCTCACTCGCCGATCTTTTCAAAGGCCGCTCGCAGCTCCTGGTCTATCATTTTATGTTCGGCCCCGATTACACCGGCGGTTGCCCGGCATGCACGTCGATCGCCGATGGGTTTAATGGAATTGCCACGCACCTGGCGAATCACGACGTGATGCTCTGGGCGGTATCGCGAGCGCCGCTGGCGAAGCTCCAGCCATACAAGCGCCGGATGGGTTGGACATTCCCCTGGGCGTCGTCGGCAGGGAGCGATTTCAACGCCGACTTCAGCGTCTTCTTCAACGAGGAGCAGCAACAGCAGGGAATCGATTACAACTATCGCCGCGAGAAGCCCGGCCCGGGCGGAGGGGAGCAAGTGGCCGCGATGACGGGCACCGACCTCGCGACATTCGCCCGCGAAAGGCCGGGCATGAGCGCCTTTGTGCTGGAGGACGCAGCGGTCCATCACACCTATTCAGCCTATGCGCGGATTGGACGGACTGTGGGGCATATATCAATGGCTCGACCGCGCGCCCAAGGGGCGGAATGAATCTTCCTTCTGGATTCGTGCAAGGATGAGTATGGGAAGAAATAGGAGCGGCGTTCATGGCTGACGTTGACGTTTCCGCATACTGCCGACGGATTAATTACCATGAAGAAGTTGCGCCACGATGCCAGTGCTGAAATCGCTCGTCGAGCATCACACTCGATCGGTGCCGTTTGAGAATCTCGACGTTTTGCTCGGCCGGCCAATCGAGCTTTCAACCGAAGCACTGGAGCGGAAAATCGTCCACAATCGCCGCGGCGGATATTGCTTCGAGCAGAATGGGTTTCTGCTTCATGTTCTGGAGACGATCGGATTCAAGGTTGTGCCAATTTCCGCGCGGGTACGGCTTGTCGCCCCGCGCGGCGTGACGCCGCGCGCACGCACTGTTTTCTTCGCGTTGAAATCGACGGCGAGTCGTGGCTCGTCGATGTGGGCATCGGGGCGTTTTCGCCGACGCGCGCCGCTGCGTCTTATTGCCGATCGCGAGCAGGCGACATTACACGAGCCGCGGCGAATCACCTTCGAGGAGGGCAAATATTTCCACCAGATGCGGCTTCAAGACGGGCGCTCGGGCGATTCGTGGTCGGATGTTTGCGAATTCACCCTGGAGGAAATGCCGCTGATCGATCGGGAGCTGGCCAGTTGGTTTACCAGCACCCATCCCAATTCCCCGTTTCGCAATGCATTGATGGTCGCCCGCGCCGGCTCTAATGGCGAGCGATATTCGTTGCAAAATAGCGAATTCACCCATCGCCGCGGCGCGGAAATTTTATCCGCAAAACAGATAGCCGACCCCGATGAATTGCTGGAGTGTCTGCTCCGCGATTTTGGGCTTTCGTTTCCCGCCGGAACACGCTTCAACATTCCGGTTGCTCCTTGATGTTCGGATACTGAGATTCAAGCGCGGAGATCGCCGAGAGCCTCGCCTTAAAAATAAATCGTAAACTCCATCTCCTCCCGCCGTGTCTGCCCGGTTTTGGGGTCTTTCAGCGGCTCAAACCACCACGAATATGCAGCCCGCTGGCAGGGGAGATCGACGTTGTCGCTGCCGCTCGAATGCTTGATCTTCACATCGATCACGTTCCCGCTGGGGTCGATCGTCAGGATAAGAACCAGGTAAGCGTTCTCCATCGTCTGCAGGTCCGCATACCCGGCCAATCCCAGGTCACGGTCTAGGTCCCGAATCTTGTGCCGCCGCCCGGTCCAGGCCTGGATCGCACCGGCTTCCAGCCGGCTGGAGATTTTTGTCACCGGAAACGATTCGAAATCGCTGGATGGAATCGGCAGACCCGCCCCTGAATCGGGCGCACCAGCCTGCCCACCAGCCCCGCCCCCGCTGGTCGAAGTAGCACCCTTCGACGCCGATCCCGCCTGCGTATCCGACGACTGCTGGTTCTGCTGCGTCTGCTGCGGCGAGGGCGTGATCGACTTGGGGATTTTCGCCACCGCCAGCGGTCCGCTTGAAAGCGGATCGATATCACTCGCTTTGCCAGGCGTCTGGCTGTCGTTCTTCGTCTTGCTGGGCGTCGCCACCGCGACGCGCGGCGAAGAATCCGCCTCGCTCGATTCCCGCGACCCAAACACCGCGGCTGCGGATTGCTGTCCGTTGTTGGTCGCCCGAACGCTGTTGTCGCCGTTGTCTCCGCGAAGGGTTTGCTGCACCGGCTCGTTGGAACCCTTGCCGCCGAAGCCAGCCGGATCCTGCTGCATCGCCGCCTGTTCCTGCCGCAGATCGGTATACGTCGATTCCAGGGGATGGTCGCCGGGCGAGCTGTTGATCGACTCGCCGGTCGTATTGTGATCCCCCAGCCGCTGCATCGGATCATCCGGCGCCGGCGTCGGAGACCGCACCGCCACCTGCGGCGGCGATTTCAACCACCACCCCAAATCCCGCCGCGCCTGCCGCACGCCCACGCCCAGCAGCGCAAGATGTGCCCCCAGCGCTACCAATAGCGCCAGCAAGATCGTCGGATCGCGCCTGTTTATGGCTGTGGTCATCGAATCTCTTATTTTATGTATCGGCGATCAATTGTCCCGCGGCCCTGGGCCACTACAATTCCTAAGCGTGATTCACCCCCTCCGCACCCTATTTGCTGCCTTAATTTCGGCCTTTTTTGCCGTTCCCTGCTTCGCCTGGAACAGCACCGGTCATGAAATTATTGCCCAGATCGCCTACGACCAGCTTTCCCCGGCCAATCGATCGGCCATCGGAGCGATTCTGAAGAATCATCCTCGCCTGAAGCAGGATTTACTGCACGACGAGCAGCGGCCCCGCCGACACCAACCTGGCGATGTTCCTCCGCGCCGCCACCTGGCCGGACATGGTCCGCTATCCCGCCCATCCGCTCAACCGCACCGAAAACCACCCCCGCTGGCACTTCATCGATTTCCCCTACGATCTGGATGGCGTGAACGGGCCTCAGCCGGTTGTTGCCTGGGACGGGCATTCCGATCCGGCCAATCTTCTTCAGGCCATGGCCAAGATCACCGCGCAGATTCAAGGATCCCCATACGCCCCCCTCGCGCCGCGCGATCGATCTCTGCTGGATTGAGCATCTCGTCGGCGACATTCACCAGCCTCTGCATTCCACCTCTCTTTTCTCCAAGGAATATCCGCAGGGCGACCAGGGCGGAAATCTGGAAATGGTTCTGGATGCCCAGAAGGTTCCGATCGCGCTGCACGCCTATTGGGATGATGTCGAAGGGCTTTTCCTTACCCCGGATGAAGTACGCAAGGATGCCGATAATCGAATCGAACGACACATCCCGCCTCGCAACTAAAGAATCAGGTCACCGATCTATCCCGCATCGACTGGGCCATGGAGAGCCACGCGATGGCACAATCCGTCGCATATCAAAACGGCACTCTCCCGCATGCCGCGAAGGACCAGGCGATTTCCGATCCGCATTCCGTCCCCGCACTTCCGGACGGCTACCCCCAAAAAGCTCTCGCCGCGGCGGATGAACGGATGGCTCTGGCGGGGTATCGCCTCGCCGCAATTCTTGACCGCCTCATGAAATAGACATGCCGGGGCAATCGCATCTTCCTTCTCTTTCATGAAAAATCATGACCAGGTCCCATCCATACATTGTGGGTAATGACAAGTCGTACTGCCAAGTAAGGCTGGGGAGGACGCCACTTACTAGCTAGACGTCAACGAAATGTTCCCATACAATCCCCTAACGACCGGGCTGAAGATTCCCATTCACGACTGCCGATAAGTTTCCGGTAGAATCGACACCCACACACATGGCACGGAGGACCCACCGCATGCAGGATTTGCGCGAAGCGAAGCAGAACGAATCCATCGAACGCGAAAACGAAACCCTCTTCAAATCTCAAACCGAATCAGGTTCCGATAAAAACGGCGCCGGCCCGCGCCGCGCCAAGCCCGCCCGTCGCGAGACGGCCGATACCCTGGCGGCCAAGCAGAAGGACATCGCCGTCAGCGAGTTCTTCGCCAAAAACCGCCATCTGCTCGGCTTCGACAACCCGCGCAAGGCGCTGCTCACCACCGTCAAGGAAGCCGTCGACAATTCACTCGACGCCTGCGAAGAGGCCGGCATCCTGCCAAATGTTGCGGTCATCATCGAAGACCTTCAGCCCGATCGGCCCGCCACGGCAAAGCAATCGCGCTATCGCGTCACGGTCATCGACAATGGCCCCGGCATCGTTCGCAAACAGGTGGAAAACGTTTTCGGCCGGCTGCTCTTCGGCAGCAAGTTTCATCGCCTGAAAATGAGCCGCGGGCAGCAGGGCATCGGCATCAGCGCCGCCGGAATGTACGGCCTGATCACCACCGGCAAGCCGATGGTGATCCACACCCGCCCGCACGCGAAAAAGCCCGCTCATCACATCGAGCTGGCGATGAACACCAAGACCAACCGCGCCGAAGTGAGCCATGAAGATGACAAAGCGGATTTTCCGCCGCAGCGGTTCAAGACACTCAATGCCGGCACGCGCGATCCGGGATTTCTCAACCCCGAAGATTTCGAAACCGGCACCAGCGTCAGCATCGAGCTGGAAGGCCGATACCAGAAAGGCCGCGGCAGCGTCGATGAATTCCTGGAACTGTGCGCCATCGCCAATCCGCATGCGCGGATCAGCGTTCGTTCCACCGACGCGAGTGAGCGCCGATGACCAGGAAGACCTGCCGCTGACCGAACGCCGCCAAAGATGCCGCGCCGGCCCCGACGGAGCCAGTTGCCGCGACCGCCCCGGCGGGCATCGACCCGACGCTGGCCACCACCGAAAAAGACGGCGTCATTTTCTTCCCCCGCGGCACCGACCAGCTCCCGCCGGAAACCCACGAAATCCAGCCGCATCCCAAGGGAATCGAGCTGGGAATCCTCATCCAGATGATGAAGGATTACGAAGACTCCAACAAACGCGGCGGAACGCTCTATAACTTCCTCCAGGAAAAATTCTGCCGCGTCTCCCCGGGCAAGGCCAGCGATTTCTGCAAGGCGATTGGCGTCCACAGCCGCACGAAAGTCTCCGATCTCGAGCCCCATCAGATCGAAAAACTTTTCAAGAGTTTTCAGGAATCCAAACTTCCGCCGCCGCCGACGGATTGCCTGGCCCCCATCGGCGTGCGGCAGCTTCTGGCCGGCATGCTTAAGGGCGTTAAGGCCGAATTTTATGCCGCCAGCAGCCGCGATCCGGATGTCTATCGCGGCCGGCCCTTCCAGATCGAAGCCGCCATCGCCTTCGGTGGCGAGCTTGCCGCCGACGATACCGCCCGCGTGATCCGTTTCGCCAACCGCGTCCCGCTGCTTTTCCAGCAGAGCGCGTGCAGCAGCTTCAAAGCCGTCGCCGAAACCGGCTGGCGAAATTACAACCTTTCGCCAGCCGCGCGGCTCCGTCCCCGTCGGCCCTCTGGTCATCATGATCCACATGGCCAGCGTCTGGGTTCCCTTCACCAGCGAATCGAAGGAAGCCATCGCCGACTACGACGAAATCCGCAAGGAGATGAAGCTGGCCCTGATGGAATGCGGCCGCAAGCTCGGCACCTATCTCCGCAAGCGACAGAACATGCAGCGGCAGGCCGAGCGGCGCGATGTTTTCGCCCGCTACATCGGTGAGATCAGCCAGGCCGTCAACAAGATCAACAAGACGCCCGTTACTAAGCTTTACGAAGCGCTCCAGACCCAGGCGAAGCGGCGTACCGCGATGGCCGACGCCAAGCTCGACGAGGAAGGCCGCACCGTCAAGGCCGATGAAGAGCTGGAAAACAGATGACGGCGTGGTGATGGTCGAAAGTCGCGCTGGCGACGACCGCCGCGCGCCATCGAGCCCCCAAAAGAGGAGGCGCCCCGCAGCGAAAGAAATCAAGAATCCAAGCAGCAAGAAAAGTGACGACGCGGAGCTGTTCTAAATCCATTTAAGCCCCGACCCAGGAGAAAAAAACCATGGCCAAGTCAAAATCCGAAACCGCCGCCGGCGTTCAGAAGCGCATCAAGCAGCGCGACAAATCAACGATGGCCAAAATCGTCGGCCTCGCCGACGACGTCGCCACCAAAACCTTCGCCGGGCGCGAACCCATCCTCAAAATCCCCGTCCGCGCCAAGTCCAACACCCTCTGGAACAGAAAAGCGCGGCATCCTGGAGATGGGCGACAACAAGGCCGATCGCCAGCTCTTCAACCTCAACCAGGCCAAGCAATACATGCAGACCCTGCTCCATGCCAGCAGCATCAAGGAGCTGATCGAGCGGGAAAAAACGCTGACCCTCCGCGGAATGTTCTACGCCGCCAAGCACACGGTCGCCGGTACGAAGGAGAACACCTTCGAAACCCAGGACGAATCGGACCCGATCCTGGAAGATCTCGAGGTCGCCCTCGGCGTCTTGCGCGAAGAGCTTCACGTCTTCGCAAAAAAAGCCGGCACCGTCGCGGGAAACCTGACCGTCGTCGACAACGGCGTACCTGGCCGATCGGACGAGATCGACCTCCGTCGCATGGGTTCCGGCGGATGGGCCGTCCCCAGCATCGTCGAGCCTGACACCCTCGAATTCAAAAAGTGCGAGGCCAAATTCGTCCTCCACGTCGAAAAAAATACCGTCTGGCAACGCTTCAACGAAGACCGCTTCTGGGAAAAGCACAACTGCATTCTTACCGAAGGCAGCGGCCAACCGCCGCGCGGCGTCCGCCGGCTCCTCAAACGCCTCAACCACGAACTAAAGCTCCCGATCTATTGCCTGCTCGATTGCGATCCCTGGGGGCACTACATCTACAGCGTCATCAAGCAGGGCTCGATGAGCCTCGCCTTCGAATCCGAACGCCTCGCCATCCCCGACGCCAAATTCCTCGGCATCCGCGCCAAGGATTACACCGACTGCAAACTCCCCGACAGCGTCCAGATCGCCCTCACCGACACCGACAAAAAACGCGCCGGCGAAATCGCCGCCTACCCTTGGTTCAAGGACCACAAAGACTGGCAGCGCGAAATCAACCGCATGAATTCCAACGGATTCAAGATGGAAGTGGAATCCCTGATCGCCAAGGACATCAGCTACGTGACCGAAGAATACGTCCCGCAGCGGCTGAAGGCCAAAGATTGGCTGGATTACGGCGCGATAAAGCCGGGTAGAATAGCTCCCATGACTCTTTCTGCCGCCACCTCTCTCGTCGAGCAGCAGCACATTGTTCTCGACGATGTGTCGTGGGATTTCTATGAACACCTCCTCGAAGAGGTCGGCGACAGGCCCATTCGCATTACCTACCACAACGGGAGCATCGAAATCATGGCTCCTCTTGAAGCGCACGAATATGGGAAAAAACGCATCTCCCAGTTGATCGAGGGAATGTGCCAGGAACGTGACATCGATATCGTTCCTGGTGGTTCGATCACCTTCAAGTCGCGAGAGAAGGAGGCGGGACTTGAGCCGGATGAGTGCTATTACGTAGGGCGCGAGGATATCCCACCTCCCGACCTCGCGATTGAAGTCGATATCACTTCACGCTCAATCTCACGCCAACCGATTTATGCCGCTCTTGGTGTCCGGGAGCTTTGGCGATACGACGGCAAGCGACTCGCCGTTTTGCATCTTGATCCCGAAGGTCGATATGTAGAACAAAACTCCAGCCGCCTGTTTCCCTTTCTTCCCATGGACGGTTTCAACGCTTTTCTCAAGCGTTTCGAAACCGAAAAGAACAACGCCGTCGTCAAGGCATTCCGCAAATGGGTCGCCACACTCCCCTGACCCCCCTCCATGTCCAAAATCTCCTCGCAACTGTCCCCCCTCACCGACCCAGACAAAAAGCGTTCCCTCTGGGAAAAAATCGTCTTCTCCACGCCCGTGATCCTCACCGTCGTCGCGACGATTCTGGCGGGAATGTCCTCCAGCGAGATGAGCAACGCCCAGTATTACCGGTCTCTGGCCGCCCAGATGGAGTCCAAGGTCTCCGACCAGTGGGGCTACTATCAGGCCAAGCGCATCCGCGCCCAGCAGTGCGACAGCACGCTTCAGATTCTGACCACCATGACCCCGCCAACGCCTTTCGACCCGAAGGATTTACAGGACATGACTTCGCCGCCTGGCCGATCAGATGAAGCAGTCATCCGCGGTCGCCGCGACGCTTTCCCCGGCCGGTGACGCCGTCGCCTCCCTCTCGACTCAATTCGGAAAACTCCCAGCCGATCAAGTCCTCCAATTCGGCAAGGCGGACGCCCCCACGATTCAGGAACACCCCATTCCCACCCCGCAAATCCAGACTCTTTTGACGGCGATGAACTCGCACGCAACCAGCGACGCCGACGTCGAAACCCAGGCCGGCGCCATTTCTCAGGAAGACCTCGACCAGGCGGTCAACGTCGCATCCGATAACTCGACGCTTTCGAAACCGCCGCCGGACAGGCGGCCAAAGACCGCGATTCCATCGCCTCCATCTTTGCCCAGATTTCCCAGCAGGTCTGGGGGTTCGAGCGTTCCGCCCGCCACATCGCGGCCGATAACGGCATCAAAGACCTCGACCCGGTCGTTGCCGCCGTTCACGACCTCGCCACCCAGCTCCGCGTGACCCTCGCCAGCGCCCAGCTACGCTTCGAATCCAATCGCCAGATGCAGGACGCCCGCTATAACGAAGTCCTTGCCCAGCTTTACGAGATGGTGGTGCACCACGACGGCTTCGTTTCCGACCGGCACCGTGACCGCAGCAAAAAGTTCTTCTACGGCATGCTCGCCGCCCAGGCCGGCGTCACCATCGCCACCTTCGCCCTTGCCCTGGAGCGCAAAAGCTGGATCTGGGCCCTCGCCGCCAGCGCCGGGCTGGCCGCGGTCACTTTCGCCGCCTACGTCTACATGTTCGTCTGACCATCCTTTACTTTTTTTGTCCTCCCGACGCACTATTTTTTCTTCTTCAGGGCGGCGAAAATCTGGCCGATTCTCTCCACATAGCGAACTGAGGAGTGAAGACCAATGTCCGCCTGGGTGGCGCCGTCTATCGCCGCCGAAATCTGGGGAGTCAGCGTGGATCACATCCTCGCCGGCATCGCGGATGGATCCATCCAATCGCTCGTCGACGGCCAGTTTCTCTTCGTCGACCTTCACGGCCGCGGCTTCGCCCAATCCTCCCCGCGCCCGCCCGTTTCCGAGCCGGTCATCACCAAGGAAGAATTCGCAGCCCTCACCTTCCGGCCCATCAACCGCGACGAAGAATCCCCGGAAGACTCATCCAGCGACGAATCATCCGCTGATTTCTCGCACTGGCGCGCCGCCCGCGAGCAGACCTCTGACCTCCGCCAGCCCCCGGATACCCTCGCCGCCTAATCGCGCTATTTGATCCGCCTCTTTTCCAGTCCCTTCGCCGCTTTCGGATACTTCATATTGAGCTTCTGTATCGTTTGCACGATCGTGTCGGAAATCACCCAGTTCCGAAACCATTTGTGATCCGCCGGCACGACGTACCACGGCGCCTCCTCCGTCGAGCATTTCTCGAGCATCTCCTCAAACGCCTTCGTATACGCGTCCCACTGTTTTCGTTCGCCGATATCAGAGGCATCGAGCTTCCAGTTCTTCGATTTGTCCAGGAGGCGGGCTTCCAGCCGTTTTTTCTGCTCCCGCCGGGAAATGTGCAGGAAGAATTTAAGGATCACCGTCTTCTCGCTGATCAGCATCTGCTCCCACTGGTTGATCTGCTTATACCGCCGCGACCAGACCTCCTTGGCAGCGATTTTCCTCACCCGCTCCTCCAGCACGCTTTCATAATGCGAGCGGTTGAAAATCCCGATCATTCCCTTTCCGGGCAGGCCTGGTGATATCTCCACAAATAATCGTGCGACAGCTCCAGGTGCGATGGAACTTTGAAGCTTGTGACGTTGCACCCCTGCGGATTAACCCCGCTGAAAACATGGCTGATCGCACCGTCTTTCCCGCCGGCATCCATCGCCTGAAGCACGATCAAAATGCTATGGCTCGCCGAGGCATACAGCAGCGACTGCAATTCAATCAGCCGCTTGATATTCGTCTTGGTTGATTCCTTCGCATCCGCCTTGTCGCGAAACGGCCCGGTGTCGTCGGTCGGCCATTTCGAAAGCTTAACTTTCTGTCCCGCCGCGACGCGGTAGGGGGATTGGGCCACAATATTCCTCACTTCCCAGAGTCTTTCCCTGCCTCTGATTCGCCAATAAATGGCAACTTCACCACCGTCCCCATCCGAAACGCCCCCTCCGCCGCGATCTGCAATTCCGTCCCCACTGCCGCAAATGTGCTTTTAACCATCCCCAAACAAATCGCTGTGTTCGACAGCACCGGCGAAATTGTGCTGCTCGTGATCCCGCCGATCTGGTTCTTCTCCTTATCGAGGATGGCCGCGCCCGCGATCGGCAGGGCATCTTCTTTCATTCGAATCCCAACGATTTGCCTTGCCACCTGCCCGCGCACATGCATGCGGGCCACGATCTCCTGGCCCAGGTAGCACCCCTTGGTAAAGCTCACCGCGCGCTCGAGCTGCCCGGTTTCCGCCGGCAGGACCGAATCGTCAAAATCGATCCCAAACATCGCCCGTCCCGCTTCGATCCTCGTCGCATTAAACACGGCCCACCCCGCCGGGCGAACGGCACGCTTGCCAATCTCCTGGGCGGAAACACCTCGATAATAATTTCATCCAAACCTTCGCCACATCCCCTGAATCCACCACCAGCCAATACCCTGGCACGCCACACGGATCATCCTGCCAAACCAATACTTCAATTCCATCAATCGTCGCCGTTTTCGACTCCATCACCCCCATCCCGGCGCCCTCCACGCCGACTGATCGCAGGACTTCCACGCTCCCCGGCCCATGCAGCCCGATCTCATGCTTCGCGCCTGCCAGCTCTTCAAACCCCACTTTCTCCGCAAAGACAAATTTCTCCAGCGTCGTCTTCAGCGTTCCGGCATTCCGCGCATCGGTTTCCAGCAGCGTGCAATCCCCTCTCTCCAGGACATTCATATCTGCAACGATCCGCCCCTTGTTGTTCAGCAGGAACGCATACACGCCTTTTCCCGAGGCGATCGGATTTTTGCCGTCTTTGTCTGCCAGCCGGTTTGTCAAAAATCGATTCAGAAAATCGATGCGATCAAGGCCGGTTACTTTGAGGATTCCCCGCTGGGCAGCATCGAACATCGCGCACCCCTTGCGGATCGCCGCGTATTCCGCCTGGGGCTCGCCGAAGGTGCAGGCGATTTCGATGTCGCCATACGCCTGAAATTCCGCCTCCGCCTCTTCGTGCAGTCGTTTCAGCGGGTTTATTTCTGTCGCTCCAGCCATGACACCACCGTCTTGCTCAATATGTCGGTCTCGAGATTAAAGTCCCATCCCCGCCCCTTTTTCCCCAGGGTTGTATTTTGCAAGGTCGTCGGAATTAGCGCAACCTCAAACATTTGCCCGTTCACCTTTGCCACGGTCAGGCTCACGCCATCGAGCGCCACCGATCCTTTTGGAGCGATATATTTGGCCAATTCCGCAGTCGTCTCCATCCGAAGAACGTATTCCTCGGCGCTTCCGATAACCTCCATCAGCAGTGCCGTTCCATCGATGTGCCCCTGCACAAAATGCCCGTCGACGCGGTCGCCGACCTTAAGGCAGCGCTCGATGTTCACCTCATCTCCCGCCTCGAGCATCCCCAGGTTGGTCTTGTCCAGCGTCTCCTTGATCACGTCAAAAAAGGTGCCCCCGGCCGAAACCCCAGGCGCCGACACCTCGGCGACGGTCAGGCAGCATCCGTTGACTGCAATGCTTTGTCCAATCTGAACATCGAAATCCAACTTGAGTTCCAGCCGCCGGAAGCTGCCGCTGTCGATAACGGCGGTAACCTTAGAGATTTTTTCAACAATGCCAGTAAACATATTGCCCAAGTTCAGGTATCCTCATCGTCGTGGATTTGGCAGCAAACGGCAATCCCCGTAGTGGTAGGGGACATCGAGTGTAAGGAAGTTGCACCATGCGTCGCAGTCTCCACGAAATGGTTACCGTCATCACGGGTGCAAGCGCCGGAATCGGCCGGGCCCTGGCCACCGAACTCTCCCGGCAGGGGGGCAAGCTGGTCCTTGGGGCGCGAAGGCTCGACCGTCTCCAGGACCTCGCCCGGCAGCTTCCGGGCGAAACGGCCTGTCTGCAAATCGACGTCGCCTGCCCCGGCGCGTGCCGGCGGCTGATCGCGGCGGCGGTCGAAAGATTCGGGCGGATCGACACACTCGTCTGCAACGCGGGTTACGGCTTCGCACGGCCGATCGAGCAGATGTCGGAAGCCGACATCCGGCATATATTCGACACGAATCTCTTCGGCACCATCGAGTGCTGCCGCGCCGCGGTTTCCCAGATGAAACACCAGTCGGCCGCGCGACGGCCTTCGCGGGCAAATTATGATCGTCTCCAGCGCCTGCGCCCGGCGGGGGCTTCCATTTTTCAGCACCTATGCGGCTACGAAGGCCGCGCAGCTCAGCCTCGCGGAAGGGCTCCGGGTCGAACTGAAACCGCACGATATCGCCGTCACCAGCGTTCACCCGGCCGTCTGCGGCACCGATTTCTTTTCGACGGCTCATGAGCTGAGCGGCATGAGCCCGGCGGCGCTGATCCAGGGCCGGCCGCAGACGCCGCAGTATGTGGCGGCGAGGATGTCGCGAGCGATTGAAAAGCCGGTGCGGGAGCTGTGGCCGAAGGCCTTTTCGCGATTGTCCCTGCTGATCGCGTCGGCGATGCCGGGGGTGGTGGATAAGGTGATGTCGCAGATTCGGGATCGGATGGTTCGGGAGAATGAGAAGAACGGGAAAGCGGCCGTCTGCGAGTCGGAAGCGGCGCTGGCGGCCGTGGATGCGGAGGAAGCGCCGACGATATCGTAAACTGGGGCGGGGGGTAGGGATGCCCACCATATCGCAATTCAACAAAAGGCGATGCCAGGGCATTGAACACTTTTGAACATAATTGAACACTCGTCGTGACTGGGCGGCGTGGGGAAAGTGTTCGATCAGCGAGATCCTTGACGAGTGGCGTGGGAGGGGAGTTGAGGGAAAACGGTCCAGATGGAGTTACCGTTGCCGGCGCCGCGGATGCGGCCGGTTTGCCAGCCGGGAAAGAATTGAGCCGTGTCGCCGGAGGGGTCCAGGCCAACGACGACCAATGGGGGCCCGGAGGCAAGTTGGCGAAGGAGATCGTGTGACGGGGGTGTTGAGAGGAGGATGACGGGGTTCGTCCAGCCGCCGCGGTAGTGTTCGAGGACGAAGAAGTCGTAATCAGGCTCGGCGGAATAATGTCCGACGATTGCAACGACGTCGCGAGGCCGGACGGACTCGTCGATCAATTTCGCGACGGTTTTCCAATCGGGGGTGGGATCGGGTCCGAGGAGAGATCGATCGATGCCGACGAAGGCGGCGCACATTAGAGCCACGGGGGGCACCGATCCGGCAAAGCGGAGGGGGAGCGGCGTGGCGAGAATGGCAAAGACGGCGGGGGAGACGACGAACCAGAATCGGTCGATGGCGAGGATGAAATTGCCATTAACAAGGCCGGCGACGGCAAGCGTTACTGGCATGGTAACGATCCATATCGACCAAAAAAGCGCTTCGGGTCGTCGGCGCCAAAAGAGAAAGGGTGTTACGTAAACCAACAGAGCAAGGGGAAGGGATCGTATCCAATTCCATTTCTCGGATGTGCCGAGGAAAAGCCGCGTGGGAAAGACGATGATTGCCTGGACGGCGAGGAGCAACCTGTTTTTTGGGAGGGCTTCATTGTCGGGAAAGGCGTACATGATAGCGCGGTGCATCCAGAAGAACGGTGCCCAGAGCAACGCGGCGAGGAACAGGCCCGCGATGATCGCGGAGAGAGCGGCGGAGCGCGGCCGGCCGCGCATGCGGATGAAGATATACGCTGAAATGGCGCCGATTTGGGCAAATGCGAGATAGAAGGTCAGGGCCATTGCAAAGGTGGAAGCGCTCACCATGAGCAATTTCCAAAGGGAGATTCCTGAGCGGTCGATGGAAATCACCAAATCAGCGAGAACCAGGGTAAAAAAGGGGAGCAAAGTGTAGGCACGATCGGACTGGGAAAAGTCAATTTGCATGGGCGCCAGAGCCATGAGTCCGGCGGCGATGACTGCCGCGGCCGGGCTGACGGAGCGCCGCATTGCGTCGAAGAGGACAGCGGCGCCCGCGAGGCTGAAGAAACAGGACATGGCGCGGGTTGAGAGGTCTGTATCACCGAAGAGGGCGACCCATCCGCGCAGCAGGACGTAATAGACGGGGGGATGCCTGGTGTTTTGCAACCCGGACCAGATGTGGAACCAGGGTGGCGCGCCGGAGAAACCGGTGCGAGGAGGCGGGTCGAGAATGGTTGATTGGGGAATTTGAAAGAGCGCACTGCCGCGCCCTGTTGCCTCGTAAAGATTCCAGTATTCATCGATCCAGAGGCTGGAGGAATCGATGCGGTTGAGCCGAAGCGTCGCTCCAAGGGCGAGCAGGGCACTGAGAAGAACGAGGTGGAACCAGCGGGTTTTCGGGGGCGCTGGAGGGTTAATGGATAGAGTTGACATAAGACGTTGGCAACGTCTTGAACGATGGCCCGATGGCCAAGAGAGATTACAAGCTGGGCTTAAGGATGTCTAACTTTGCCGGCAATGGAGAATCGCCAATTGGCGAGGTGGTGCGGGAGCTATGGCCGAAGGCATTCTCGCGATTGTCCCTGCGGATCGCGTCGGCGATGCCGGGGGTGGTGGATAAGGTGATGTCGCAGATTCGGGATCGGATGGTTCGGGAGAACGAGAAGAATGGGAAAGCGGCCGGCTGTGAGTCGGAGGCGGCGCTGGCGGCAGTGGATGCGGAGGAAACGCCGATGATATCGTAAGCTGGGGCGGGGGGTTGCGATCGGGGGGGTTGATTGGAGGTTTAAAGCTTTGCGCGGGACTGCGCATTAGTATGGAGGTATTGGAGGCTTGCGGTCGCTAATGAGGGACATGGAAGGAGGCGCCGGCTTCATTGGCGTCTTCGAGTCCAAAGCCGCGCTTGGGGAGAAAAGTCAGCAGGGTTGTGCCCGCAGTCAGGAGGGAGACGGCGATCAGGAGCAATGTCATGAGGATTAGTTTTGTGAACAGGACATACCAGGCGACGTCCGGATGGGTTAGCCGGTCTGCCAGCCAATATTTGTCGTTGTCGATGACGTAGGGCATTCCGCGGCGCCATTTCACTTCTTTGTCAAATTCCTCGACGGGGGGGAAGGGCAAAACGAATGCTTGCGAGCCTGCGTTATCGTCGGGCTTGGAGTCCTTGACCAGGATGGTCTGGCCGTTTACCACGGTCTCGGTTGAGCGCTGCGTGTATCGGTCAGAGAATGCGAAATAGGCGAGGAATATGAGGATACCGGTAACGATGAACACCCAGGCCAGAAGCGGCTTGCGGCCGGTGGATTGGGGTAAGGGTGGCTCGGCGTCTCCGTTGGCGGGTTTTTTCCGATTTTTGGATTTATCTCCGTGTTTCTTTGCGGGGGGTTTTGAATCCTCGCGTGAGCGCCGCATCCACACCCGGACCAAATTCCAGGAGGCGAAGACAGCGATCGGCAGGAGCAATCGCAGAACGGGTTTCCAATCGGGAGGGAATTGGAAGACCGCGCCATAGACGTCGAAAATGAAGCCGTAGATTCCGAAGGCGACCACGATAAGAAGAGCGATGCCTCCTTCGGCCATGAAATACTTGAAAGTCTGAACGATTTGTTTGGCCCGGAGCGGAACGGCGTCGGGCTCATTTTTGCCAGGCATCGGGCGAAACCTCAAGGGTGATCAGGTTGTTGGGGTTGTTGGTATCGAAGGATGGGGTGAAGTCGATCCAATAGTAGCGGTTGTCGAACAATCGCACGGCGTAGATGGACTGATAGGGCTCGACCCAAACGTCGACAGGGGGCAGCTTGTGGACCCGCCATCGTTCGAGGGTGGCATTAAAAGTTAGCGGGTCGTCAGGCACGAACGCCTGGGGCGGGGCCATTTCCGGCCAGTCAAACTTCTTTCCCTGGATGGTGAATTGACTGAGTGCCTTGGCCCAGTCTTCGATGGATATGACGTAGGCCTCGTCATTGACCTGGGATGGGCCGGTGAGGGGAGGATTGGTGGTGAGTCCAACCTCGACAGCCTTTCCGCCGTAGCTATGACATGCCGTGCCGAGAGCGAGAAGCGCGGCGAAGGCAAGCGATCTGAGGATTCGAGACCCCGTATTCATGTCGTCATTTCCTTTAAGGTTGGCGTTAAAACTTGAATTGGAACTGTTGTTTCTGATTCTGTTGTCTCTGTTGCTGCTGTCGTTGCTGTTGCTGCTGTTGGATTTCCTGTGGGGTTGGCATTGCGGTCTGCATATATTCCTTGAGTTTTTCCGCGGCGGCGGTTCGGCCGATGAAGAAATCGACAAAGCCGACGAGCTTGTCATCGGTGAGGGTTGATAACTGGGGATTGGGGAGTCCCGTAAGGGGATCGGTGCCGGTCTGGGGATCGACGATTTGCATGGAAGCGATGGAGTAGTGGGGGGAATTGTCATCGCCGGCCGGTTTAGTGAGGGCTTTGAAGAGGTCCGGGAGCTGAATGGTGTTGGGATTTGCCTGCCGCGGGATGGGCACGCCGACATAGCGATAGGCGGGTTTCTCGGTGGGGTCGAGGCGGGAATAGGTCGCGCCATAGACGAGGACGATGTGACCATCGCCCCATTGTCCGCCGCGCAAACCCATGAGGATTGGATTTCCGGCGCTGAGTTCTTCGACGATTTGGTCGGAAGAAACTTTTTCGGACAGTGCGAAGAGGTTTTTCAGGTTTATATTGAAGTGGATCCCGAGGTCGATCTGGTTGGGCTTGTGCCAGGCGATTTGCCGCTGGTCCCATTCGCGCTGCATTTCCGGATTCATGGCAAGCCAGATTTCGACCTGGCTTCCGGATTGACTCTTGTCGTCGCTGGGAGTTTGGTTTTTGATTCGTTCAACGATTTCGGTCTGGTCGGCGCGAATTCCGCGATAACGGTCGAGCATTTCGGCGCAGGCGGCCCAGCACCAGAAGTCCTCTTTCTGCTTGACGGCGACGGCCTGAATATTTTTGCAGTGAACCTCGAACTGATTGGTGTCAACCTTCGTCAGTTGCGAGCGGAAGCTCCTCAGGGGCAGGGGCTTGCAATCGGTTTCCGGCGCGGGTGGCTGGGCGCTGAATCCGGCGGCCTGAGCCCCGTCATCGGAGCCACTGGGCACCTCTTGCGCGAGGGAATATGAGCAAATCGCAATAGCTGAAATGAGGAACGTGGACCGCAGAATGTGATTCCGGAACTCGATACTGCATCCGCAGCCCCTCTCAATCGCTGTGAGTGAAAATACGCGACTTGCGCTAAAACCTGAAGATGATGGACAACTAATGAAAACAATAATAATCAAAATGGAATCGTAGTAAAGCAAAATAGTTGTATGCGCCAGCGAATGAGCATTATTATTGCGATCGCGGGGTAGATTGTGCTCGGCTCTAGCTCAGCAGATTGTGATTCACGACGAAGCCTTAAGGGCAGCGGCCTGGTCGGCGCGGCCCGTCTCTTCGTAGAGTTGCACCAGACGATCGAGCGATTCCTTGACGTGCAGCCGATTCTGGGCGGGGATGTCGGCTTCGCGTTGCTTGAGGCCCTGGTAGCCGGATAGGAGAAGAGGCTCGGCCTCGGTGTATTTCTTTTCAAGCAGTAAGCAAGTCCCAAGCAGGCTGCGGGCGATGAATTCGGAATAGGCGCCGGGATATCTGCCTTCAAAGATCGCGAGGCATTCTCGGGCGGCGGTCTCGGCCTCGGGGAATTGTTTTTCATCCAGCAGGGCGCGGGACAATTCATCCAGCGAGTCGCCCACGCGGCGATGCTCGTTGCCCAGAAGCTTTCGGCGAACGGACAGCGACTGGCGTTGCAGCGTCTCTGACTCCGCCAGTTTTCCTTCAACGCGAAGAACGCGGCCAAGGTCGTAAAGTGAGGAGGCGACGTCGGGCTGTTCGTCGCCGTAGAGGCGTTTGCGAATGGCCAATGCCTCGCGGTGCATGGTTTCGGATTCGGCGAGCTTGTTCTGGTCGCTGAGGAGGTTGGCGAGGTTGTGAAGGGAGGTGGCGACGTCGGCATTTTCTTCGCCGAAGAGATTTCTGCGAATCGCCAGGGCTTCGCGCTGCGTGGTTTCGGCCTCGGCGAATTTGCCCTCGGAACGGAGCGTGCGGGCGAGATTGTCGAGCGATGCGGCGACGAGGGGATTCTGGTTTCCCAGGAGCTTTCTGCGTATGGCCAGCGCATCGCGGTGCAGCGATTCGGACTCGGGATTGTTGCGTTCAAGCAGAGATCTGGCCAGATCGTATTCGGTTGTGGCGACGTCGAGATTGTCGCTCGGTGCGTTTTGTCGCTGCAAGGCGAGGGCCTGGCGCTGCATGGCTTCGGCGTCTGGGGGATCGCCTAGTGCGAGGTAGACCTCGCCGATGGTGTTTCTGAGATCGGCCTGGACTTGTGGCTGGTCGGTAAGCTGGTCGAGCTGTTTGGCGGTTTTATCGAGGATTTCGCGGAGGAGGGTCGTGTCGCGGCCGAGGGCGACGGAGGGTCCGACGCCTTCAAGCATGTCCTGCATGAAGCGTGCGACTTCGGCGCGTGCGCGGCGGACGTTTGGGCTTTTTCTTCGTCGTATTGGGCCTGTATGCGGAGGGTGGCTTCGATGTTTCGGGCGGTGTCGGCCTGCTGTTGGGCGGCCATCGCTTCGCGCTGGGCGCGGGTCGCCCGCACGGCCTGCCAGGCGCTGATGAAGGCGCCGGCGGCGAGGACGATAATGATGGACGCTGTTGCCGCGAACCCAAACTTGTGACGCCGGACGGTTTTCTGGAACTCGTAGAGCCAACTGGGCGGGCGGGCCTCGACGGGCTCGAGATTCAAATGGCGCTTGATGTCGGCGGCCAGCGCGGTTGCGGTTTCGTAGCGGCGGGTGCGGTCTTTTTCCAGGCACTTCATCACGATCCAGTCCAAATCGCCGCGCAAAAGGGAGATGAGCTTGTGTGTCTCCACCCGCGCCTCTTCGCGGTCTCGGTGGAATCCGGCGTGGTCATGGCGCCGAGGCGGCTGGAGGGGCGGATGGGTTGGGTTTGGCGGATGGCCCGGCGCATTTCGTCCATACCGGCCTTCATTAATTCCCTGGCATCAAAGGGCGTTTGGCCGGTGAGCAACTCATACAACAGGACGCCGAGGCTGTAGATGTCGCTGCGGGTGTCGACGTCGAGCCCACTCATCTCGGCCTGTTCGGGGCTGATGTAGGCGGGGGTGCCGATGAACTGCTGAAACTGGGTAAAAATGGTTTTCTCGGTGAGATCGCCCTGAGTGGCCTTGGCGATGCCAAAATCGATGACCTTGGGAAGGGGACCGCCGTCATGCAAGGTCATGAGAATATTGGAGGGCTTGATGTCGCGGTGAATGATTCCCTTCTGATGAGCGTGCTGGATGGCCTGGCAGACCAGAATGAAGACTTCGAGACGCTCTACGGGAGTGGAGTTGTGTCGATCGAAGTATTCGGTGATGGGGATGCCGTGGACGAGTTCCATGGCGAAATAGGGGCGGCCGGTGGAAGTGGCGACGGCATCGAGGACCTTGGCGATGTTGGGGTGATCCATCATGGCCAGGGCCTGGCGCTCGGCCTCAAAGCGGGCGACGACGGAGCGGGTGTCCATTCCAAGTTTGATGATTTTCAACGCGACGCGACGGCGAATGGGGGTTTTCTGCTCGGCGACATAGACGACGCCAAATCCGCCTTCGCCGATTTTTTGCAGAAGTTTGTAGCGTCCGACGAGGGTGCCGGGCTGTTCTTCGGCCGCAAGGGGAATGGAAGGGGTGGGATGGGGAGCGTGGTCTTCGCGAGGGGGAACGGTCGGCTGGTCCCAATTTGGGACTGAGCCTTCATCGGTTGGTTGTGTCATCCAACGCTCCGTGCCACCGTTGGGCAACCGGGGTCATGCGGGGTGGGAGTATAAGGGAAAATTGGGGGATAGGATTGCAAATAACCGCGCGGGGGTGGGCTTGGCTCAGGGGAATCGGATGTGGGCTCGAAAAGCTGCGAAAAACCCCTTGCCCAACCCTCCCCCCCCGACGGTCCGACACTTTTTAGTGCGCTGGCCACGAGGCGCCCGCATAAATGCGAAATGCAAATGCAATGCAGGAGGGGCGAGGGAGAACCATATAAGGCCCCCCTTCGACAAGCTCAAGGCCGGCAAAAAGCTTTCCCCGGAGGCGCGGATGCCTCCGTGGCGTAATCGCCGAGTACGGCCCGGAGCCGTCCGCGGCTCCGCCTCCCGCACCCACCCCACTCCCCTTCCTTTTCCCCTCAACGCTCGCCAGGAAATGCGTGCACGATGGCACCTCTGCAATCGTGTGCCCTAACGCCCGCGCGGACGAGGTGTGCCAATTCCTAACAAGGCGCCTCCCGCATTTTGTCTTTCGGGTTGGACGGTTAGGGAAGGGAAAGAGGGTGGAGGGGGTGCGGTGTTTTGTTCCAGGACATAGGTAACACCTCTCTCAGGACATAGGTAACACATTTCCTGTGCTGTGCTGAGCCGCAGGGAGCGCAGCGAGGGGAGGCTCAGCACAGCACATCGCCGCTCCGGAGGCGTCCGACTCGCCAGGGAAAAGCCTGCCGGTGTGCGACAAATGATCGCCGAGGGCGGATTAAGCGTCCTCACCTCACCGCCTCATTCAGAGCATTTACCCATGCCATAAAAACGCGCAGTCTTCCGATGCGCGAAGCTTATCCCGCTGGACGGCTGCGTGAAAATGATTTCCCACCATCGATCCTCGATTCCTCGTTGCGAATCATTCATGCGGTGCCAGTGTGCCCCGCGCTTGCGGTGCAAGAAAAGAGGGTTTGGATATCCTTACTTCCGATGCCCCGAGCGCCAACCGGCCCCGGCGCTTTTTCTCGAATTCCGGCTGAACCAAGACAGTTGCCGCTTACTCGGGACCAGGGGATAAAGTGCTAAGTTGAATTATTTCCTCCTGTCTATCTCGCTGGAACATTTGTGGGAGGAACCGATTCGAATTTTATTGCGGGAAAATGTGGGAGTGATTCGACATCCACCCGCAGTTGACTCAGGCCAGAAATTTCAACCCGCTGAGGCATCCCCGAGTTTATTTGTTGATCCTGAACGGCTCGGGCCAATCCGTCCACTGACCGACTAATTATCACGGCAGATACGACAACGGCGGCGCTTATGAAGATCGCTGAAATAATGGACTCTAATTTCATAATAAACCTTCACTTTTGTAAGTCGAAACGAACACCCTTAATTTGACGCAATCTTATCGGATTACCCGCGTAAACAAGAGGCTGTCCGAAGCATCAGCGGGCGAGCAAGACGACTGTTCCTATGTCGGGCGCGCGGCGCGGCAACGAGGTTCGTCCGTGGAAGCGCCGATATTGTCGATCTTCCGCCTACGGGGGCGGAGCCGCCACTTGTTGCGAAGACATCGTACGAAGCGATTCCCACTGCTGATCGTTCAGCTTCGAATCGTTCATCTCGATGTTCAATTCTCTCGCGACTAAGCCATAAAACGCCCTGAGGACCGGAATGTTATGCCACGTAGGCACGGCTCCCGGCTCACCAATCGATGGATTGGAATACAAATTGCCGATGCTGACGAGAATGATTTTTCCCTTTCCGCATTTTTCCTCCACCACGACCGGGTCTCCCTCCGCAGAGCCCAAAAGCGCGGTCGATGAACCCGCAACTGCCTCAATAGATCCGGGCACAAATACGTCCAACATGATTGCCGGTTTAATAAGCTCGCCGAATACGTCCGTTTCCCGAGGGTGTCCGACTAATGAGAATCGCGATTGCGCCACCATTTCCTCCAGTAATGTGTTAAATCTCTGGGCTACCATCGAGTAAAACGGAGTGGTTTCACCCTCATTTGCGACCAGCACCACGATCTTTCCATTCTTTACCATCGTATCGATTGCTTCCACGGCATTCCGATCAAATCTCCTCTGCGGGTTGATCAACAACATCATATCCGCCTGAGATGCCGTCAAAAGATCGTCACTCGCATATGGCATCAAGCCCAATCGCTCCATCATTACGTATAAGCTTTCGAACACCCGGGGATCGTCGTTGTGAATATGGTCCTTATTAGGCAATTGGATGTCACTATATTCTTCCTCAAAGCTAACGGTTTTAAAGCCTCGCTTATAATCGGGGGCACGATAGGCCACCGTATTGAATGCATCGGCCGCGGGAACAATAAGACACATACCCTGGAGGACGACACAGCACGCGAATGTCGCGTTTGCGAGGTAATTCCGTGATCGAGCAAGGAGTAAAAGAGCAGCGAAACCGGCTATCGCCAAACCCCAAACGACTGTTTGGTTCGTTACGAGATTGCTTCGATTCAGCCAGTTGATATATCCGAGCGTGATTTGCGGCACACCTGTCATACACATTGCGAAGTTTGAAAACATGGTGCTGTCGGACATCATTGCAACGCGGCCTAAACCGCGCTTGAACGCGACGCACTGTAGGACATTGCCATAACGCTCGTCGGTATCCTGCGTGAAATTGCCGAAGAATGTATTGCTGGAAAAGAGAGGACTATCGCAATATGTCCCTCTTGCAATACTGATATCTTGCACCCAAATCGGCGCATCGACACTACAGGAAGTCAGCACCACCAAGTAGGGGATATCGTGTCCGATAACGGGGTGATTCAACCACGGCCTGGAAAATATAACATCGTGCAGACGCCTTCCACAATCCATCACATCTGGCACATTTTTAACTCTAATGTAGTTCGAATAATGGTCTGTCATGGGTACGACCGCATCGGCATTGTATCTGCTACCCCAGGGTTCGGCGATTTGATTGAGATACGTAGTCATTCCAAAAATATCAGTATGATCGCTGATCATCCAAAGCCCGCCTCCGCGTTCCACGAATCTGTGAATGCTCGCGACTTCGTCATCCGCATATGGCTTCGTTGGGGTCTTCAAGATCAATACATCCGTGCGAGCCAGTAAATCATCATCAATGTGCTTTTGATTGATTTCGACTGAAGCATATTGGTGCCGAAGCAAGTCGGCCATATATCGGTAATTGTAAACCGTCTTGACGCTATATGCGGTGGTGGTGAATGGAAGGTCTGATTTTTCCCAGTCACTATGGAATTCATCGATCACAATCCGACCCGGTTTTTTAATTCCGGGATCGTTGCAGGCGAGGATTAATGCGACCAGGGAAAGAGGAAAGATAGAGGCAAATTCCCAGGAGCGCAGCGACGGGAGTGTTATTGTCCGATCGCCTCGAATGGATGGAGGCCGATTAAAAATAGACTTGCAAGCAATCCAAAGCAGACAAATGATAATTGCGGAGATGACGGCTACTGGAGTGAAAATTGCCGGTAACTGGTCATCCACTACGTCCCGCCAACTGACCAGAGAATATAGTAACAGGATTACAAGCAACAGGGCCGCCGCGATGCATATTGTTCTCATCGGTCTCTTCACGTACATGAGCGCCCATATATATTCGCCCAGCAGCAAAAGAAGGAACAGCAAGTAAGCGAGATTGGATGATGATAAGCGCATCATATAAGGATCTGTGGTACGACTGGTGATCACGAGTGCCCCATCTCGAGCTTGAGACAGCGTACCAGTTCCGGGAAACGCGCGGTCCGCAAACTCAAGGGCAGATGCGATTAATCGAGGCATCCCCGAGATGCGTGCGTCGAACATCGGCCACGCGAGCGTGAGCGCCAATCCAAATGTCAGGAATACGAATCCGAAAAGTGCCTGGGCGTGGCGTTCGGAATATTTGCCCGGCCGCGTCGCGAGAATGCACAAGCAGGCTACTCCGTAAAGGGAGAATTGAAGCGGAATGATCTCGAGGATTCCAAGTGCGCTCGTGGCCAAAAGAAAAGCGGCCAAAAGTATGCGCCGCTGCCGCTCGCTTTTGCAGATAACGCAAACAATTGGATATCCTGTAGAGAAGGGAAACGCGACCAGAGAAAGCACCAACGCAAGCGACGATAGCCACCAATTGGTCGGCCAAATGCTGAACAAATATAGTGCGATCGCCAGTAAAGCGATTTGTAACGCGGGTGAAGCAATAAATGGAAGCCTCGGGCGACGACTAACCAGATAATGCAAAAACGAATTGCGTTTTTCGGTCATATAAATGCCCTTCGTTCGCGAATTTCAGTCATTCACCATCCGCACCCGCTGTACAACGATCAATGCATAACCATTTACAAAACGCGTCACACTTATTGTTCTGGCAAGCCTAAATCATGTTCGTGAAACTGAAACTGTAGTATCGGGGGTGGGGAGATTCCGTCGTTTATGCGAAACAACATATCACAAGCGCGGACCCAGAATAGGTACGACGCAATATCGAATTGTCCGGGCTGACCCAGAACCGAATCAAGCAACGCGAAGCTATCCGACACAACGCAAATAGTTCCCTTGCCAAAAGTACGCGAGACGACAACGGGATGACCAAAGCTCGTAAGACGCTTTTGCCATTCCGAGCTTAATTCCATCGGCCAAAGCTCGCATATATTTGGCGGGGGAAATTTCCCTTCGCACGTAAGCTGTTGGCCCCCTCCGAGCGGCATCGAGGATAATGTGCATCCGATCGCGTCAAGGAGTTCGCGTTGATCCGTCGATTCGAAATATCCCACGGAAACGAGAAGACTGCCGCCTCCGCGGATGAAGCCGAGCAATGATGAGAGCTCTTTTTCATTCAACGGCCTACGGGGAGCAACTAAAACTATGAGTCGAGCATTTCCACTATTAATTGCCTGCGACATATCGCCGACTATTGTCATCCCAGGATATCGCGAGAGAAAATTACTGAGATTAGAAACGCCGTTGGTTAGACTATGCTCTTCGAATTGTTCAGTGTGAACGTCATCTATAACTGTCAATGGCGTATTGATTAATCCATACACATTACGCGTGGAAGACAAATGGGCAATTCCCATAACAACACAGGCCCCAGAGAGCACCGTTAAAGAGCAGCGCAGCGAGAATTGAACCATCAGTCTCCCGCACAAGCAAAGACCGAGCGCCAGACAGATCATCCAAAACGGCAGGCCACTGAAGTGCGATGGCTTGGTTGTCATGTAGGAAAATAACCTAGCCTGGTAGTCGAAATATTTGTCAACCATTGTGTCTTGCAGAAATGCCGTATCCCCGAAGGCCATGACTGTACCTTTGCCGTAGGCCTCCTCAACTGCAAGAAGAAGCCCACCGCGAGTCTCATTGCTCGTATAAATCCTGTCCCCAAGGCCGGCATACATTGGGACATTTGGCGTTCCCACGTCACCCCAGCCATCGCTTGCGATGAGCAGTGGTCTTGCCATTAACGGCGCTTGCAAGGAAGCCCCGACGCTCCACCCGGGGGAATATCTATTCCCCGCGCGCCAGAAGTCGCTATTTACCGGATGCATGCAAAGCTTGATCTGGCCGTTCCATTGTCCAAATGGGTATACGGCATCATAGTCGAGACGTATTGCAGTGGGTTCGAGGAGATAATTGAATGGTTCCTGCACGCCCAAAATATTCGTATGGTCGCCACATACAAATAGGTTTGTCGTGCCGGATCCTACGGCCTGATAAAGTGCGTCGCGAAACGATTCTGAAACCTTATGCTGTAAACATATCGCGACAACGAGGTCATAATTCTTTAGTTCGGCGGGCGATACCTCCGACGGCGCCTTTATTTTCACATTGTAGCCAAGTGCCGGTAGAAGGCGGTTTGCAAGACGGCCGTAGACAGCGTCGGTTGCCATCTGCTGGAACTTGAAAAAAGGGGTGTTCGTTGTGCAATCGGCAAAGTTCGTGATATCCTGCGGCGAGCCTTCGCCGCCGAGATTGTCGTTTAGAAATAGAATCGATCGTCCATTCCCCGAAAGCGAGTTGAAGAACGCCGCGCCAGAAAACATTGTCAGCAAAAGCGATAATAGCGCAAAACCGGAAATCCAGGCCGCAAGCCATCCGCCCTCTTGCTGGGCACTCGATGGCCAAACGCAATAGATGAATGGGATAATAATTGAGCCGATGAGTGGCAGGCCATACGCAAGCCAATCGGCGTAACCCAAATCCTCAAGAATACTGCCACACAATACACATATAAATTGAGTGGAGATTGCCGGCAACAACAGACTGCGCCGGGAGCGGTAAGGTAAAACCAGGAAAATCGTAAAAAGGAGATAATTAAATCCAAGGGGGTTGGGACCCAGCACGTTGCCCCATCCGAAGGAATTGCGCACGAGGGTCGTATACCAATGGCAGACGTTGCTTACAGGTTGAAGGACGAGCGGATTATTGAGAACCAATATATCAACGATGAGGTAAAAGGTCATAGCGCTTGCTATCTGCAAAAGCAGGGGTTTATATGGCGTACACGCGACTGCAACCAGGGCGAACCACGCCGCCTCGCAAACAGACGCGGCTTCCATGAGACGGGAGATAAGCAGGAAGGTTGCCAAAAGGGGGAGAACGTATATCCCAAGCTTTCTTATGAGTGAATCAGTCCGAGGTCGCGTGATCGTAATGATTGCCGCGACCGCAATTAGGTTGATCAGCGCGAGCCACGGCAGTTCAATCAGGCCTAGTGTGCAGAGAGCTCCCGTCACGCACGCGAACCAGATACAGATGGTGGTATAGATATTTCCCGCGGTAATTTCCAAAGGCAATCGCGGCACTATACGAGCTTCAATCGCTCGCTGTTCGCGCGCTTTCCTCCCTTACATTATTGGCGACAGTAAGATTGGTGCTCATGCGACGGGATTCTCCCTTCCCACTTAGCGGGCTAGTGGGCCATGCTGGAATCAGTTGTCGGGGGGGCCAAGTTATTGATGCTCAGATACGCTCTATAAATATTATAATCTTGATCCCCACGGCCGAGGATCGACACGGCGATGCGCTTTTGCGTCCTGAGTCCGGTTTAATGCGAGTAAGCTCCAAAATCGCAGCCGTTGTATTTCGGGCACCATCGTCGAGGATTTTTCAGCATGGTCCAGCCAGGCGAGGCATTGATCGTACTGATGTAAGCGGAAGCAATTGATGGCTAGATTTAGTGCGCAGTCGCCGTAGGGGCAATGTAAGGCGAAGGCCAGTTGCAAATACTGCGTTCCTTTGTCGATATCACCCGCTTTGGACAACGATGTGCCAATATTATACGCGACCAGCGATCCGATCTGTTCCTCAGTGAGGATGCAGGATACCCCGCCGAACACTCGTGCCGTCTCAAGTTTTCCCAGCAGGCGACGACGAGGCGCGTCGTACAGAAGATTCTGATCCGGCGAGTACAAATATATATGACCGTAAACTGCGACCAGTTTACAGTTGAGATTCTGTCCCGCGCATTCGATATAAATGAGCAAGCTAAGCGATAAGCAATTTCCCATTCTGTAAAACAGAACCTCCTGCAGGCACGATAATCGCGCATAGTTTGCGGTTCCATCGTCTGGAAGCGTTCGCACGTCTTTATGTCGTTGCGCGAGATATTCGAAGTAGTCGGTGACGCTGCTATTTGCCGGAAGCTTTGGTACGTCGACCGATCGACGGATCATCGCGGCGAAACCAGGATAGTCAATTTCAGGAAACAACTGGTGACTCATCTCCCAATGTTTGCGTATCAGCGAATTAAAAGGCAATCCACTCGTCGCGGGAGGAAAGTGCGCGGCCGCTATTGCGACCACCCCGATTAATAGGGCTTTACGCCACACGGGTTCTCTTCCTCAAAAATAACAACGCACCAGATGCCGCACTGGCCAGTATTGAAACAGTTGAGATTGTTCCGAGTACTACCCGCGATTCGAGTTGGTCCGCGGGATCTACCGGGATGAATCCCTGGTGTTCGGGCATTCCGGCTTGATCGGCGTCATCGGCGGCATGCGGACTGCCTTTGAACAGCAGTTGAATCGTTTGAGTGAGGGCCAATGATGGATAAGTGGTGCTGATTGGGCGATTCGGCGCGGTTTCCAATGGGGGGTCGATAGCCCGGAACGAGCGATTGGCTTCGAGGGTTCCTATCGGGACCGAGGAACTCGTCGCTTCTCCAACCATGTCCTGAACATTTCGGAAAAGCAAGGCGTATTTTGCTTGCAGATCCGTACGTAGTAGCGCAATAAACGGCGCCGATGTATCGTCAACGTCATCTAAGAACCGTTGCAAGAGGGGAACTCCCATGACTTCGGGCTTTAAATTCACTATACCGTGAGTCAGATCGGCAACTCTATATGAAGAGCCAATAATCGCTTGCCAGTCGTTGGTTAATTGCTGTTTCTGATCCGGGATGACATCAAGAAGCATTAATCGCCTAAAGTCGTCACGTTTACTCGTAACAAGCGGCCGAACGGCCACTTCCTCGGTTAAAAGAATTCGTGGAATCGTGATGTGCTGGTCCGCGACTTGAAGAGTTTGAGATTCCAGTATGCGGCCTGAATATTCGTCGTGAAGAGTCCAATCTCCCGTGAGTAAATCTTTTACGTCATGCACTATATCGATCGCGATCGGTGAACCGTCTCTTGCTTTGTCAATACCTATGACCAGCGTACGCTTGGTATTGCCGCCGGGACCATTCGGCATATCGCCCATGCCTTTGATGTATTCTAATTTGGGCGAGCTGACATCTTCCACGAGATTGAAACCGTCGCGATAATCATTATTTACCTGAGACTGCATAAGTGGATCCTTCAGGAATGAAAAAATGAAGGATTGGCGAACGATGTCGGAACCATGTGAATTGGGTTCGATCAGCCCTCGGATCTGATCGTCATTTCGGCTGATGGTCAGCATATTGGCCGAAGTTGTCATGCCGTAGGAAAAGTTAGGTTGCAGGTTGGAGGATACCGGCCATCCCCAAAGAGGCTTCCATTCTTCAATCCCATCCGGGCACAGGCGGAATTCATGTATAGAGATTCGGTAGCTGTACGGCTTGACCTGACCCTCCGGATCAACCGCCCATTCGCATATCCAAAGTCGCAATCGACCCCGAAAAGACATAAGCCAGTTCGGATCTGGGTAAATTTGATCTACCCGGCTTTCCCACCGTTGAGCATCTCGGTCTGCTTGAGTAGTCGCGGTAGCGGCTTGTGCGTGCTCAATACGACCCCCTTGAACCAGGGCAATGATGCAACAGGCAAAGAAAAGCAGCATTGGGCGCACTGTTTTTCGTTCCTCGGAATCGAGTTACTGTGACTGCCGCATTGTGTTCGGCGAAATTTCAATTTGCGTCTTAGCATCGATGACTGAATCCCATTTTTGGGAGAATTGCTTCTGGAAATCGAATAAACCGGCCGGCACGTTTTGGCCGATGACTGCATTGGTGACCTTGCGTCAAGGCTCTGATCCAAGACGCCATTTCGCCAAAACTTCATAACGAACCCTTGCGGCACGTATTGCCCGTTTTCGAGTTTGGTCAACCCGGTAATCTGTCGGAGAAACCGATAGACCATTGGTTTTCCATCTGGCTGGTTCGCCAGTGTTTGCTCCATGTCGCTTTGCACCAGCGTGTAATTCTTGTCCGGCGAAAAAGCCAAGCGAAGAACGATCTTTCGCCCTCCGCCTCACCCGTTAGTTCGAATATTTTATTGCCGTTTTCATCTGGCAATTCGCGCTTTTGAAACTTGCTTCGGATTGCAACCGGGTTCAACCTCAACGGGGCGAAACATGGGTTGGCGAGCAATTGCCAGGGAACCGAGGCAGGATTATCCAGATTGAAACCATGATCACCGAACAAATAGATATCTGCCTCGCCAATAAGAAACGCTTGCACCGTCACGTTGATAGATAGAACAGACTGGTGGTTCGCCAACAAAGAGCCTGTGCGCGCTTCACCAGTTGGCTGATCGTTGAGTTTGATCGTCGTATCTTTACCGTAGACCCGATCCCAGCGTTGCGGGTCATATTGCACAACCTGGTAATATACGCGACCGGCATCGGTATAGAATTTATAATCTTTCTTACTTATGATTTTGTCCGAACCGGAGCGAATGATGTCTGATACATCAAACCCGTATGACTGCTGGGGAACCACCAGATTGTGCTCAATAGATCCCAAAGATTGATCAAAACTCGACTCGTCTGTTTTGATCTGCAGTGACGACCCCAATAGGGCGAGCATCAATAGATATTTGATACGAAGCATGGCAACCTTCCTTTCTCAGTTGCAATGATCCATGCGCCAAATGCCCATGATGTCTGCTTGGCCAGGGCGGGGCCAATGATTTAGCATCAGTCGTTGTTGCAACTATTCTTCGTGCAGTTGGAACCGTTCGAGCAATTGGGGCCTTTAGTACATTGAGTGCCCTTTGTGCAAGAGGTTCCGTTAGTGCAGTGTGGTCCCGAAGTACAAAGGGCGCCGCCGGTGCAGCCTTGGCCGCTGCTGCAATTGGCAGCTGAAGTGCAACTGGCACTGCGCGTGCACCCATTTCCGTTTGTGCAGTCATCGCCGGCGCTGCACGCTTCGCCACCCGTACAATTCTTGCCGTCAGTGCAATTCCCGCCATTTGTACAAAAAACGCCCGAGGTGCAGCCCGTTTCTTCCGTGCACATGTCGCCGTTCGTGCATCCATCGCCTTCAGTGCAGTTGGCGCCGTTGGTACACATGTTTCCTGCTGTACATCCAGCCGAACCGGTGCAAGTGAGATAACCGGAGGTGCAACCCGTGCCGAGTGTGCACTGCGTTCCATCGGTGCATACAGAACCGTTTGTACAACCTGCCTCCGTGCACATGGTTGAATTAGTACAGTTGGGGCCGGCGGTGCAGGTGTTGCTTGACGTGCAGCCACCGGACGCAGTGCATCCGGAGTTGTTGCCGGATGCTGCTGTACAGTCGAACCCACCAGTGCAATTCGCGTTTCCGGTGCAATCGTTCCCACCCGTACACGAGCTGCTTCCGGTACACGTGCGCCCTGCGTGCAATTGGCATTACCAGTGCAGGATAGCCCCGCGGTGCATTGTCCGCTGGAGCAGTTAGCGCTCGCGGTGCACAGGCTGCCAGACGTACAATTGCCTCCGCCTGTGCAAGCCGCTCCAGCGGTGCAAGAGCCGGACGTGCAGTCTGTATTGTTGGTGCAGGTGCCACTCGTGCAGCTCGAACCTGCATTTCCGGTACAAGCCATGTCCTGCGTGCATTGGGCGCTTTCTGTCGGCAAATTGCAGTTCGTGCCGATGGTGATACTGCAAAAGCCGCCGTTCGTATTGCATAGCGATGCGGTAACGACGGGCACACATATCGTGGTTGTTACCGTGACGATTATCCCATCGGTGGTCTCGTCACCATAGTGAAGGCTTGAGGTCGCCGGTTTGAATATGTCATCAATAGTCCTCACGTCCTGATTTTGCCCTTGCTCGGCAAAAGCAATTGCCTTGACATACACCGGACTGAATTGCGCTTCTGGGCGGGCGCGTGAGGGCGTACTGGAGAGATTGGGCACGCCGATGAGGCTCGATAGGACCGCAAATATTGCCGCAAGGGGTAATTTTTCCATAGTCAACCTCCTCAAGAGCGAACCGGGACAATGGATTAATGTAATATCTGGCTCGAATCCGCCGCATTAAAGCTCGGTGCCGACGAGTGAGGCAGAGCACCGAGGACTACTATCTGCAATTTCCTGCGCATATTTCTGGCTTTGTTCAACAAATCGTCATTGGTTTGATCATTCTGCAGCTTCGCCAATACCTGATCCGCCTCGATGTAGTGGCCTTGAGCGACAAGCGATTGTGCCCGCGCCACATTTTCGCTCAACAACAGATGAATTTGATGTGCTATTTCGCTTCGAGCTGGATCCAAGTAATTTCGGATCAGCTCGTAGCCCCTTCCACTAACATTAATAGTATAACCATCCCACCTCAAACTCTTTTCGATCTGTCGTGCCGTTGTGATGTGGTCGAATGATTGGCAATCCTCCGATGCCTGATAAAGTCCGGCTAGATTGAACGCGGATGCCTCATCCGCGGCCAAGCTTTCTGGGGAATTCTGTTGACCTTGGTACCATCGCGCGAGAGACACTGCGAGCTTACGTTCATGCTTCGCATACCATTGCGGATTCCAAGTACGTAGTTCATCTAATTCCTCACCCAATCCGTGTGCTGCTTCGGCCTCGGACTGGCAGGCGGGAAACAGTGCGGTTCTTTCCGCTTGATTGGTCTGCCATTCTGCCAACAGGGCTCCTTGTTTTGCCGCTGAAGCGGCCTTGGCCTTTTCCCAATCGTCAAGCGTCTGGAAGTAACCCACGGGGCGCGCATCGGGAAGGTCCACCATGACAGCATTGAAAACCGTGTTAAATGAGTATTCCCTCTTAAGGCAGATTCTCAAGTTAACGGGTCCCCTGACAAGGAAACGCTTGTAGACCCCACCCCAGAAATCCACAATACGCGCAACCGCCAGCGAAGAACCATTGCTCGCGGGATTATCGAGCCGATCGCTCGTTCGACTATTTCCCTTTTCGTTATTTATGACGACCTTAAAATCCCGGCACGGATTTACGGGGCCCGAATGTGCGTCATCGTTGACTTCGTAGAGAGAGACAAAAAATGTACCGTCTGGCACGGAAAGGCGGACGTCAATACCTGGTCCCTGAGACACCGTAGAGTAACTTTCACCGCGGTCATCCCATTCTGCTTGTCGGCGATCTTCGTTCCAGTTTGTAAGCCCATGGATCACTTGAATGTGCATGTAGGCTCGTGGAATCTCCAGTGCCCGGTAGTCATTGGTAAAATTTTGAGGAATCCAATAACGCAAATAGTTAGTATCGGGGCGGTGGTCACCGAGTGTTACAGAGTGCGTTAAGTTCTGGGGCCCTGCTCCCCAAACGAACCCCGCGAACGGGTTACCCATAGCCGCGAGCAGGCACCAATACTTTCCGTAGCGTCCCAACCAAGCTCCTTCCGTTCGCCAGTCATCGTCCAGCGGAATGGCCATTGCCCCATTTTGCAATTGGGAAGGCGGGACAGATCTGATTTCCTGCAGATTCTTTTTCAGTTCGACCAGGTCAGGTGGACATGCCGAAGTTGGCAACTGAACGGAGGAAGCCAATGTTGGCGGGATCAGACGTGTGTATGAGGGATCAAAAGAAGTCTGGACTTGCACAATTCCGTTGCGATAGGTTCCGGCAAGTGGAAATTCGTCGAGCGAATCGGGGAATGCCGTGACATAATTGTAATTGCTGTTCTCACCAAGAGAAACAATCGCGTCGCCCTGATCGACTATCTTAAAATGTTCGTAGCCGTACGTGCGATGGCCAACCCAAATATTCCCAACCTGGTCTTGGGAAAGCCGTGTAACATAATCCTCGGCAAGTTGGGCGCCTGGTCGCTCCTCCCAACCTATTGGCGGCCCCGATATCGAACCCCGGACTTTATCCACCCAATCCCGACCTCGCTGATACTGCCACGATATTCCCTTGTCATTGCTCCAGGCAAGGCCCGCCGGCGTGGCGGCGAAGATGACACCGGCTTTCGTGACTAACAAATCGTTTATGAGACTGGTTGGCAGACCTTGACCAAACGGTTGGTTCGGCAATGTCTCTCTTCCCTTTATCTGTCGCCATATCAGGTAGTTGTCGGTTTTCCGCGCAATTGCAATTCCGTCGCTTTGGGTCCCCACGTAGATATCCCCGTTGTCATCGAAAGCAATGGCATTTGTTGCGTCGCTCGGTAGACCTTCGGCACGCGTGTAATAGGTCCAGCTATCCTTGGCATCGCTGTAGCGCGTAAGGCCTGCGTTCGTCGCAATCCATACATCTCCATCGATTGGTGAAACTTTGATCGAAAAGACTCTTTCCCCGATCGGGCCGGCTAAGCTGGCAGATCCTTCAATTCCGGCCACCGTAGCGTAATTCTGCCAATGTGTGCCGTTATAAACGCTGACCCCGTGGTTTAAATGCCCCACCCAAATGCGGCCCTGATGATCGCACGCGATGGCATAGGCGCAATCATCGCCAAGCCCATCTTTCGCGGTAAACTGCGTACATTCGTGCCACTTTGGTGCGGATGGGTTGATGCGTTGAACACCGTTCCCTTCGGTACCTACCCAAAGATTGCCCCTAAGGTCGGTACACATGGACATTACAAAAGCGCGGGCCTTTTCTTGGCGGAGAGCCTCCTCCGTCGGTTGCTCAACGGGAGCCGCCTTACCGCCAGGCAACAGCATCCGGTCCGAAAGCAGTACCAGCGAAGGGTGAAGCACGAATTCCAACGGGTTGACGGCCGGCGCTAGATTAATCGGAACGGGCTGGACGAAATCGGAACGCCTGTCGGGAATATCAGTTAGCGGGATCGGCGCCAATGGGAAGGAATTCGTGGAGACCGCAGGGATTTGCGCCGTCTTCAAGGCGTCGGAAAGTGGGGTCGACGTGACCGGTTTTTGACCGAGAGCGGAATTGCCTACAGTTGCATTCGTATTTAACCCTGTACTAGAACGTGACGCTTTCGGCCAAAGCAACCATCCAACCGAGATGATTGCAAACAACGCAACCAGTAGCACTGACAGGGAGTTGGCTCTCAGACGGGGCATCTTGAATTCCTCGGAGACCGTGCGAATTCACTACGCCACAAAAAATACAGATTGGGTAGGTGAGTCCATAAAATACCAATTCAGCACGAACTGTCAATATTTTTCACTAATTTTCCTTGCGGTAAATAAGCGCAGGTCTTATTTCGAGATTCTGTTTGCAAAGGCGAATGTGGTTTGTAAGCTGTGGGTTGTCCGTCCATTTCTTTGGCCGCTTTCTTCGAACGAGGTGAAAGCATGCGGACTTATCATTATTTATTCACAATTCCCGCAATTCTTATTTATTTTGCGCCGTCGCCGGGGCGGCGGAATCCGCGCCATCGCAGTCTAATTCAAAAACCGCTGTCGCCGAAGTCGGAAACGAAATCTACAACGGTGATCAGACCCAAATTGACGAAGCTGTGGCGCAAATTCATGTGTGGCTGAAGGCCCACAAAGTGAATGATAATTTGTGGCGCCATTGGCTGCCCGACTTGATGAACGCGCAGCGTTACCAGGATGTAGCCGATTTGGCACTTGAAGGCGCCTTTGACCGACCCGAAGGGACAGATGCGATTCTTGATTTTCGCGTCAAAGCACTTCTCGCAATGGGCAAGACCGAGGCAGCAATTGAAACCGCCAAAAGCTATTACAATGTTTGTTCCTACAAGAAAACCCCATATGCCGTTCAACTCGTGGCGTTGTGCCTTGTGAAGTGTCATCCCGACGATCCCGATGTCGGCCGCAAATTTCGTTCCGATCAGGCCGTTGAAGCGGCGCCACCGCGCAGTCGCCCGACAATAATTCAAACAATGCCACTGCCACGACTCAGTCAGCCACAGACCTGACACTGAAATCCATCACCATCGATCCCAGCGTTTACAATATGGCAATCAAAGATTGGTCTCAGCGCTCTGTTGAGTTCGCGGATCAAGTCAGTTACGGCAATGTTCTGCTGGCTGCGGATCAGGCTCAGAACGCAGAGAAGGTTTTTCGTGAGCTCTATCGGCTTGCGGCTACGCAGAAGGAACTCACGACAGCGACAGAAGGAATTGCCCGTTCAATGCGTGCCGAGGACGGCAATGTTGCGCGTGCTAATGCTTGGCTGTTGTCATTGCAGCAAAACCAGAATTCGCAGGGCCAATCCACATTGGGCGGATAATACGCATGTCGGCTGTTTTCTTGGTTTCCCGGCAAGTATCGACCAATGAAAGAGAGGCGAAGCGTGCCCCCTGTCGGGTGGAATCACATTACGCTGTGTCCGCCAGGTAAATCCCATCCTTATTTTGCCGGCGTCGGATTGCGCCGCTTACACTCTTCCGGCAGCCACTGATCAATCTCGTTCGTGTCCAACTTGAAGAAGTGTCGGGCAGTCAGAACCCTTCCCGGGGAATAACCCGCGGGAGAGGGAATCAGGTGAGATACGATTACCCTGAGGCTCTGGTGGTCTATTGACGCAAAGAGGAGTTTTTTATTTTTCCGGCGATTCTTCCGCAGACATACGCAACCGGGGCTTTCCCGCTTGCGCGCAGCCAGTTGATACCGGAGAGCACTGGCCCCGTGCGAAGGACGCGCATTTCCAGTTTCCGCTTGCCCGGAAAACTCATGAGTGAGAGGCCGATGAGGATCGTTATCACGCCGGGCCCGGGAATCAGCGGCAGGGACAGGATTGCGCCGATGATCACGATGCATGCCCCGAGCATATTTTTGAAGATCGACAGGGGTAGGGAAACCGCCCGGCGCGGTTTGGAGGAGTCGGCTTCTTCGTCTTGCCGCAGAAAATAATCTTCGGGCAGATTGACGACGATTCTGCATCCGACCGCGGCCATCGCCAGGGTCGCCAGGGCGGAGACGATGGTGAGCCACCAGGCGTGAATTTTGAGCCAGGGGAGCATGATCAGCGGCCTCCGGGGCGGCGGTCGGCGACCCATGAGGCCAGAACTCCAGCGCCCAGGATCAGGAGGACCACCGCCAGGAGCCAGATTTCAAATCCCGAGCCGAGGACGCTCAGGAGCCATTTGCTGATGAGCATTTTGACGCCGACGACGCCTAGCATGATGGCGAGGGAAATCTTCAGGTAGCGGAAACGCTCGATCATTCCGGCCAGGGCGAAATAGAGGGAGCGAAGCCCGAGCATGGCAAAGACGTTGCTGGTGAAGATCAGGAACGGATCGGAGGTGATGGCGAAGATGGCGGGGACGGAATCGACCGCGAAGAGCAGATCCGTTGCCTCGACGGCGATCAGGGCCAGCGCCAGCGGCGTGAGAACAAATGCCCTGCGGCTTTTGCCTGTGCCGTGGTCGGGGACTTCCGTAAAAACGAAGAAGCTGTGCCCATGAAACTCCGGCGTCATCGGGAAAATCTTCCGCGCCCAGCGGATGATCATGTTGTCGTTGGGCGAAGCGTTTTTGCTCTTCACCGCCAGCATCTTGATGGCGGTTGCGATCAGAAGGACGCCGAAGATGTAGACCAGCCAGTGGTGGCTTTCGATCAATTCCGTGCCGGCAAGAATCATGACCGCGCGCATCACCAGCGCGCTGATCACGCCCCAAAACAAAACGCGATGCTGATACTCGGCAGGAATCGCAAACGCCCCGAAGATGGCCGAGATGACGAAAATGTTGTCGACGCTGAGGGATTTTTCCAGGAGGTAGCCGCTGAGATATTTCAGGACGGCCGCCTTGCCGCTCGTGGGCATTCCGACGGCATCGTCGATTTCAGTTCCCAGACCGGCCCAGTGGTTTTCGTAGGCGAAGTAGACGAACAGGCTGAAGGCCAGGGCGGCGGCGATCCAGACGCCGGTCCAGGCGAGGGCTTCTTTGGGGGTGATGACGTGGTCTTTGCGGTGAAAGACGCCGAGGTCGATCGCGAGCATCGCGATTACCAAGAGCGAAAATCCGAGCCACATCCAGAGCATGGAAAGAGTTCAACCCGGCAGCGCCGCCGAGAATGCGTCCACAGTCTATACAGATTTCAAAGAAAAACCCGCCACGATGGGCGTCGCCGAGTCGAAATCAGTGCCGCGGAAGACCTCGCCAAAAAGCAACCCCGAAGGCCCCGTGGATAGGAATTGGCCCGCTCTACTTTCCACTTTCCACCGCTCTGGTTTCTCGCGCAGCGCCGAGAGCGCAGGATTACGCGGATTTCATGGATACGGCAAATGGACCGGCGCAGCCTGCGTGGGCTGCGTGTCGGCGGCAAGCGGGTAACGGTTAGTGAGGAAATCGCCGGGTGAAGCCCCATTCAAGTCCTGCCCTCAGATTGGACGGGACAGAAACTCATTCGGCCAATGTACTCGGGCACCTTGCGGCCACCTGCTCGCAAGCTAACGCGAGCGAGGTTTTTGCGTGTGCAATTCGTAATGCTGGCGATCAACATGCCTCCAAATGAACGTCCGATCAAAGGCGGATTCATATTTTTGGTTGGCGAGCACCTGATCGAGGCTGAGGAACGACGATGGTCTGTTGAATTCAACAACGATTACGAGCCAAGCCGATGGCCATTGAGCGACATATTCTGGGCGACGGATGCCCTTCTTATTGATGACCCCCTGTACAGTCTCGGCGGTAATGGGGTTATGCCATCCGCCACTGCGCGGCGACCAGCGTGACTCCGTTTGTCCGTCGTGACGGTCGACTGAAATCCGCGCGACGCCGTCAGGCCAGGCGCATTCGGGGGTTTCTAAGTTATGGCTTACGATTGTTTCGATTGCGGGACCACTTGGAGGTACGAATGCCCGGACGATATTCGCGAGGCATTCCGCGATCGCGCGGACGAGTCGCGGGCCAATGAGCTGGTTCGACACCCAATCGACCTGGACGCAGACCGGACCCCCACCCTTGGATTCGTAAATCTGCTTTCCAAGGCTTACCACGCGCTCCTGCCTAGCTTCTTCTTCGCGCATTGGCCGCGCGTGCGAACGAATCTGAGGAAACATCCGGGTGTGCTCGATGGCCCATTCGCTATCTTTCGATTTTGCGACGAAATCCGGAGGGTCTGGCTCAACTATGAACAATGGAACTTTCCCAGGGCCGGCAACCTTCGACAGGAAATCACGGACGTGCGCAGCTTCATCTTGCCTATTCTCTTGCTTTGGCTTCCAATGCTCCTCCGGGATCAGTTGTTTCACATCTTTGGGGGACTTGATGGACATGGCAAAACTCCGAGTACAGGAAGATACGACTGGGCTAAAACCCATTCGTCGCGTCCGCCTCGGCTCATCGTCTCTGCCGTTTCCATTGCCTGCTTGCTCCGTGAGGTGTTCGCCTCAACTGCAAGCTCCGGTAAAACCACGGCTAACATGTCCACTTTGGCGCGGTGCTGAGATTTTCAGGGCCATTCAGAGGCCACACAATGATTATGCTATGCTTCTTGCAGTGAAAGGCAAGGAAGCTTTCGAAGAACTTTCTCAACAGTCCATTTTGGCGTCCGGTGGTTATTATTATTTACGTTGGGTGATGAGGGATTCCGAAGTGTCCAAATATTTCTTGGCCTCTTTTTGAAGTTTTGCGGTTTCCTGGTCCATGTCTATATCCTCCAAATTTGCTGCGGTGTTTTGATTGATTTCAGCAAGCTGCCGTCCGAATTCATCATCGACGATCAAGTTCAATTTAATCTCGTTCTCAGCGGCCCGCTCTCGCTGCCTACTAGCCTTTCGATCGATCGAGTCCACAGCCGCTTTATATCCAGCGATGGACGACGACAGGGCGGCATCAGATGGGAAAAGCGAGCGCCAGTTGTTTGGTTTGTCTGTGTCGCCAAATTTTTGAAGCGCAACTAAGGTCGTAGCCAAATCTTCCCTTAGTTTTTCTGCGGATGTGTTTGTTTCCCAATCGGATTCTAGTAGTCGTGCATCGTTCAATAGCGGGTTTATGGACTGAAGATAAGTCCCATACTCATCTTTTGCCGGAGGAGTTGCCGACAGCCTGCGCATCAAAATCACGACAGCGCCAATAGCGAAAACTATAGCGATTGGGGCCGCCGCCCTAACTTGCCATGAGCCGCTTAAATTGGCGGACAATTTTTGTCGACACTTTGCACACACGATTGCGTTTCCCCAAATATGTGGAGTTTCTAAATCGCCAATCTCGCAACCGCAGTTACAGCATTTTTCCACAGCGGCACTTCCTAAAAGAGAACTCCCAATATCGTACCGCCGTTGTGCGAATAAGCCGCCGGAAGCCGACTATTCCCCGATTCAGGTCACGCCATACGCGCGACCAATTTGAATTGGCCGCCGGACCGAATTTCTTCCGGTTCCAAGATGGGTGGCGGTCTTGGCTCTTGCCGGGTGGAATTAAAGTCGGCCGTAGCAATTGAGGTGTGGATGCCTCAAAAGAGGGGGTAATGGTCTGGCTCGGAATCCGGACGATCCGCATAGCGGAGGTCATCCCCATGGGGAGAAAAAATCCCTATTCATTGGTTGACGCGAGTGAAGTTTCCATCGATTCGCTGACCGAGCACGGATCGGGACAGGCCGCGACCGACGAGGTTGTTAAAGGCGGTCCTTTTCGTCAGCGAAATCCACTACCTTTCCCCCGACGACCGTTACAGAGACGTGTTCCTTGCAACCTGCTCCCGATGCCCGGTCGAAATAATCCGCACCTCCAGGCAGGTTCCAGTACATTTGTTCCGTTCCGTCGCCGCTGATAGTGTCCCTGTCGGGTTGGCCCAATTGGGCTATTACTTCGTCGCGGCTCATCCCCTTGTAAAGATTGGCCGGCTGTATCTTTCCGGCTGGTCCGGAATCGGATTGATTCGTGCCCGGCTCTCCTGGCGAGGGGCCGGTCTTTTTAAGCGCGTTAATCTGGTCCTTAAGGGCGTCGTTTTCCGCCTGCAATTTGTTAATTTCGACCTCGAGCTGCAATATTTTCTCCTGATAGGCGTCAATGGTGGCCTGGATATTTTCTGGCTGAGTGGCCGCCGCTTGCCGCTCTTTAAGTTTCTCCAGGGCCTGATCCGGAGACATCTGGGAAAAACAAATCTGGCCAATGGCCACCACCGCCACGACCGCAACGGCAGATATCCGCTTCATTTTGATTACTCCGGAGAGTTCCCGAATGCCGGTACGTGATTCAGCGTGTAAATCATACTGACACATCAGTAACCAGGAAAGAACAAAGTGAATAGAACTGAAGAGGACGTGATTCAATTCCGCCGAAAATCACAACGGGTCGCGTCCTCCTCGTCTTAACCCGTCATGGCTCCACAGTCCCTTCCAGAATTGCCCAATAACCACAAAGGTAGTCATGCATGGTCGGATACAGTAAAAATGTATGCCGAAACAAACGGCCCTAATCCGAACTGAGCGATCCCGCGAAAAGCGGCCTCCAAGTTACGCCAGCCAAGGCTTCTGCGCGGTTCGCTAGTGTGCAGAGACTACCCAAAAGTGATATCATCGATATCAACGATATCATTGATATCACGAAAAGTGCCTACCTAGACCACCCAAATCACCCATTTTGTTGCGGACTGTAAAGTTTTGTAATTGATGTCCCTCGGACCAAAATCGATTCTCCAACCGGAAATTTCACACCCCCGCGAGCACAACATCTTTCTCATCCCGCCTCACCGGGCGATACAGCGTATCCCTCTCCACCGGCTTCCTCCCCGCTTCGCGGATCAGGCGTTTGATGTCGTCCACGTGCAGTTCCTGGTGGACGCCGTCGCCTTCGCGCTTGGTGATGTCGTACCAGACGACGGTGCCGTCGAGATCGTCGCAGCCCCAGTTGAGGGCGAGCTGGGAGAGGCCGATGCTTTGCATGATCCAGAAGGCCTTGATGTGGGCGATGTTGTCGAGCATCAGGCGGGCGATGGCCAGGGTTTTCAGGTCGGTCAGGCCGGTGGGGCCGGGGAGGAATGCCGAGCTCGCTGTTTTCGGGGATGAAGCTGAGGGGGATGACGCAATTGAAATGGGCGGGGCGGGTTGCGCTGGATTCTTCCTGAAGTTGGCGGAGCTTGATCAAGTGGCCGATGCGCTCGGCGGGGGTTTCGACGTGGCCGTAGAGCATGGTGGCGTTGGAATAGATGCCCAGCTCGTGGGCGGTGCGATGGACTTCGAACCAGCGGTCGTCGCGGACTTTGCCCTTGAAGACTTCATCGTGGACGCGGTCGTCGAAGATTTCCGCGCCGCCGCCGGGCAGGCTGCCGAGGCCGGCCTCGCGCAGGGCGAGCGAGCATTTCGCGGACGGTCTGGCGGCAGACCCGGCTGAGATGGATGATCTCGATGGCGGTGAAGGCCTTGATGTGGAGCTGCGGGCAGGCGGTGCGGATGCCGCGAAAGCATGTCGAGGTAATAGTCGAACTTCAGCCAGGGGTGCAGGCCGCCGACGATGTGGACCTCGGTGGCGCCGGCGTCGGCGGCTCGGCGGGCGGTGGCGATCACCTGCTCGACGGGCATTTCATAGGCGCCGTCTTCGCCGCGCTTGCGGTAGAAGGAGCAGAACTTGCAGGAGAGGGCGCAGACGTTGGTGTAATTGATGTGGCGGTTGCGGTTGTAATAGGTGCGGTCGCCGTGGAGTTTTTCGCGGACGAAATTTGCGAGCCGGCCGATGCCGTGGACGTCGCGGCTGTGGTAGAGGGCGAGGCCGTCCTCGGCGGAGAGACGCTGGCCGGCGGCGATTTTTTCGGCGACGGGAAGGAGGGCGGGGTCGGAGGTCTTTAAAACAGAAGACATCACTTCAGTATAGAACAGCTACAGTTCTGCGAGCAAACCCCCTTCCCAACCCTCCCCCGGATTACCGGGGGCGGGGGAAGATGCAGAAAGCGACTGCTACAAGATTAAATCCAAAATTCCCAGTGTTCCGACGAGCACACTGATCATCCCATTTATTGTAAAAAACGAGACGTTTACTTTCGATAGATCGCCGGCACGCACGAGGCTATGTTCGACGATCAAAAGCCCAACGGCCAGAGCGGTGCCGATCCAGTAGAACAGGTGGAACTGTGGGGTCACAAGCCCCAGCACAATCAGCATCGCGGCCGCGATCGCGTGCGTTGTGCGGCTGAGCCAGAGGGCGCGGGCGATGCCCATCCGTGAGGGGGCTGAGACGACGCCGGTGGTTAGATCGCTTTGGTAATCCTGGCAGGCATAAATGATGTCGAAGCCAGCGGTCCAGGCGGCGACAATCGCGAACATGATGATCGGCGGCCAATCGATCCGGCCAGCGACCGCGATCCATGCACAGACGGGCGCGAATGCGAGGGCCACGCCGAGATAATAATGGCATAGGCGCGTGAAGCGTTTCATGTAGGGATAGCCGCAGAGATAAAGCAGGACGGGCCCGGCGAAAATCAGAGGCCAGGGGTTGCGGTAGATCAGTTCGAATCCGGCGGCGGCGGCGGCGAAACCGCAGCAGCAGATTGCTAGGATCGCGCGGACGAAGGTGCGCGAGAGGCGGCCGGAGGGGATGGCTCTTCCAGCCGTGCGGGGGTTTTGGGCGTCGAGCTCGGCGTCGATGAGGCGGTTGGCGGCCATCGCTACGGTGCGGGCGGTGATCATGCAGATGAGAATCAGGATAATTTTTCCGATGCTCAGGGATGCCGGGAACATCCTGCCGGCCAGGGCGGCGCTGAGGATTGCCCAGGGTAAGGCGAAGACGGTGTGGGCGATCTTGATATCGCCGGCGAAGACGCGCATGCGCGTGGCCAGCGAGAGGGGTGGGGGGGTGGCCGGTGTGGTGGGAACAGCAGTCACGGCTTCTTGGGATCCCAGCGGGTTTCCAGGGCGTGGGGGACGCCCATCAGGTCGAGGAGTTTTCCGGCCACAAAATCGACGAGATCGCCTACGCTGGTGGGATTGAGATAAAAGCCTGGATTGGCCGGGGCGATAATTGCGCCGGCGTCGGTGAGGATTTTGTAGTTGTTCACGTCGATGGGGGAAAGGGGCATCTCGCGATGGGCGATTACGAGGCGGCGGCGCTCTTTGAGGGTTACGGCGGCGGCGCGGGAGATCAGATTGTCGCCGATTCCGTGGGCCACTTCCGCAAGCGTGTTGCTGCTGCAGGGGACGATTGCCATGCCGTTGTGCAGAAAACTTCCGCTGGCGAGCTTGCTGCCGACGTCGTTATAGTTGTAGAGGGTGATTGAATGCTGCGTGGCGCCCGCGAGGGCGGCGGGATCTGGGGTTTCCATTCCGAGCTCATCGTGCAAAAGCCAGCGACCTAATGGAGAAACCACGAGGTGCACGTTGACGCCGGCGGTGACGAGGCCCTGGATAAAGCGCTGGGCATATCGTCGCGCCGCTGGCGCCGGTGATGGCAACGACAATTTCCATGCAGTAAATGATACGCGAAACTCGGTCCGCCTACACTTTTATCCCGCGATAACAGATGCAGATTCCCATCGTGAGAGGGAACTGCGTCACCTCGCTGAAGCCGCTTTGGCGCATCATGCCGGCCATGGTTTCGCGATCGATAAACGTGCGGACGCTGGTGGGGAGATATTTATAAGCGCCGGTTTTGTCGCCGCTGATGAGGGTGGCGGTCCGGGGGAGAATCTGCTTGAAATAGAAGTTGTAGAGGACTCGAAAGAGGGGGTTTGTGGGGATGCCGAATTCGAGGATGATGAGGCGTCCGCCGGGTTTGAGGATGCGGAAGAATTCTCGCATGGCGGCGGAGGGATCGACGACGTTGCGGATTCCAAAGGCGATGGACACGACGTCGCAGCAGGCATCGGGAAGGGGGAGAGATTGGGCGTCGCCGCCGAGGAAGCAGACGGTTGGTCCACCGCCGTTTTTGCGGCGCCATTTTTCCGCGGCGATGGGGAGCATTTCGTGGGTGAAGTCGATTCCGATCAAGGTTCCGGGATCGAGGTGGTCGCCGGCGAATCCGTCGAAGAAGGCGAGGGTTAGATCGCCGGTTCCGCAGGCGACGTCGACGACGCGATCGGCGGGCTTGAGGGCGGCCAGCTTTACGGCGCGGCGGCGCCAGGTTTGGTCCATCCAGAAGCTGTGGAGGCGGTTGTTGAGGTCGTAGCTGGGGGCGATGGCCGCGAACATTTTCTGCACGCGCCGGCGTTTGTCGGAGACGGCGTGGGGGTTGGTCAGCAGGGAATCGTCCCAGACATCGCTCATGGATTTGAAGTGTATCGCAACGACCGGATAATGACAGAAACCCGCTTTAGACGCGGAGAAGGGGTATTCAAACCGCTTCAACCTGGATTTAACTTGACAATCCCCGCAACCGATAAATAAATATATGACTGACGCGTCAGTTAATTAAATGATATGGGCACGATTCTGAAACGAAATCCCGGCCGTCCTCCTGATGAAGCGCTGCGCGAGCGGCGCTGTTCAGCGATTCTGAAGCAAGCGGCTTCGCTTTTCGCGAAGCACGGCTTCACGGACACGGATGTGCAATGGATCGCTGATGCGCTGGGAGTCAGCAAGGGAACGATCTATCGGTATTACCCAAGCAAGGAAAAACTTTTTCTGGGGGCGGTGGAGGAGGGGATAGACCGGTTGAAGGAGGAGATCGATGCCTCGCGGGTGGGGATCACGGATACGCTGGAGGAAATCCGGGCGACCGCGGTGGCCTATTTGCGATTTTTCAAAAAGAATCCGCAGCTTGTCGAGCTCTTCATCCAGGAGCGCGCCGAATTTCGGGAAAAGCACGTTCCGATTTATTTCCAGCAGAAAGACGCTCGCCGGGCTTTGTGGCGAGAGCGGCTCAGCCGGCTTGTGGCGCAGCGGCGAATCCGGAATGTGCCGATCGAGCAGGTGATCGATTTCTGGGGCGACCTAATGTACGGCACGATGTTTACGAATCATTTTGTAGGTCGGCAGAAGCCTTACGCCGCCCAGGCGCGGGACATTCTGGATATTTTTTTCAACGGGATCCTGAGCGATAAAGAGCGTTCCCGCAACCGGCAAAGAAGTACCAACGGAAACCACAATGACCATTGAAGAAACAGTTGTTGAATCCCCTGCGCCGCTGTCGGAGAACGACGTGGCGGAGACGTATGTGACGCCGCCGGCGCCGGAGAGCGTGATGCCGTCGCATCCGCCGGGATTGGAGCGGAAAAAGATCCGGCGGCGGTGGGTTGTGCTCGGACTGCTCGCGGTTGGCGCGATTCTGGCGCTGGTGTTCGGCGTTCCGCCGGCGATTTACGCCTGGAATCATGCCTCTACGGATGATGCGGAGGTCAACAGCCATGTGACGTACATCAGCCCACGCGTGGCGGGAGTGGCGGAAAATGTGCTGGTGGATGACAACCAGTTTGTGCAGGCTGGGCAGCCGATGATTGAAATCGATCATGAGCCGTATCAGCTTGCCGTCGATCAGCGGCAGGCGGAGTTGGATCAGGCGAAGCTTGCCGTGGCGCGGGATATCGCGGCGCTGGATCTGGCCAGTGCCCAGCTTCAGAACACTCGCGCCGAAGTGCGCTCGAAGGTGGCCGATTTGCGCGGGGCGGCCTATCTCGTCGCGACGGTGCAGGACTTTGTGAAATATGAGACCGCGGCGCTGCAATCGAACGTCGCCAACCTTCGGCAGCAGCAGGTGAGCCTCAAGCTCGCGCAGGATTTATATAACCGCGCGATTCACCTTGGCACCCAGAGCATAAGCCAGGAAGAGATCGACCAGCGGCGGTCGAATCTTGCGGTGGCCGAGGCGCAGGTTGCCTCGGCGGATGCGACGGTGCAGCAGAGCCGGGCGCTGTTGAGCCTGCCGCCGGATGAAGTCAATCCGGGCGTGGTTCCTGAGACGGTCGCGCAAAACTTCAACGGCACGCAATACGCCATCTCGACTTTTTTGGGCGAATTCGCGCAGCTCGGGCTGGATTTCGATTCGATGACGGCGCCGCGGCTGGAGCAGATGAAATCGCAGCTTCATGAGCTCAACATCGAAGCGGTGGTCGAAAATTCGCCGTCGGTGAAAGCGGGGGAAGCGCAGGTCGCATCGGCGCAAGCCTCGCTGGGGGGCGACAAATTCGATCGCGAGCACCCCGAAAACCAGCCGGCGATTGTCGCGGCGCAGAAGGCGCTCGATCAGGCGAAGCTTGATTTTGGGTATACCGACATCCGCGCTCCGCTGGCGGGGTTTATCAGCCGGCGGAATGTGAACCCTGGGGCGTTTGTCGCGGTTGGGCAGCCGCTGCTGGCGATTCGGCCGTTGTCGGATGTTTGGATCGACGCGAATTTCAAGGAGACGCAGCTTTCGGACATTCGGATCGGGCAGAAGGTGGATATTTATGTCGACGCGTATGGGGACAAGGTTTTTCACGGGCGCGTGTCGGGATTCAGCCCCGGGACCGGGGCAGTGCTGTCGCTGCTGCCGCCGGAGAATGCGACGGGGAATTTTGTGAAGGTGGTGCAGCGGTTGCCGCTGCGGATTGAGCTGACGGAGCCGAATCCGAGCGACACACCGCTTTTTGCGGGGCTTTCGGTTACGCCGTACATCGACATTCGGACTCCGCCGGATGGACCGGACGCGGGGAAGCGGCTTGAGAGTGCGGCGGCGTTGAGTCAACAATGAGCGCGGCGGCTGGGGCAATTTCTGTCAACATCGATCGCGACACCCACGAGTTTAACCCCTGGGTGGTGGCGCTGACGGTGACGGTCTCGACCTTCATGGAGGTGCTGGACACGAGCATCGCCAATCTTTCGCTTCCCCACATTGCCGGCTCGATGGCGGCGACGTATGACGAGGCGACCTGGGTGCTGACCAGCTACCTGGTTTCCAATGCGGTGATTCTTCCGCTTTCCGGCTGGCTGACAACGCTGATGGGGCGCAAACGATTCAACATGACTTGCGTGGCCATCTTCACAGTCAGTTCCGTTCTCTGCGGCTTGGCGACGAGCCTTCCGATGCTGATTTCCTTCCGCATCCTCCAGGGCATCGGCGGTGGGGGGCTTCAGCCTTCGGTGCAGGCGATCCTTCTGGACACGTTTCCCGCGGCGAAGCGCGGAATGGCGATGGCGGTGTATGGGATGGCCGTCCTGGTTGCGCCGGTGCTGGGGCCCACGCTGGGCGGATGGATTACCGACAACTATTCCTGGCGGTGGATTTTCTACATCAATCTTCCTGTCGGGATTATCTCGCTGATTCTGACGCAAATCGTTCTACGCGATCCGCCGTACATGATCGCCCAGCGGGCGGCGAGGAAAGGGAAGCCGATTCGCGTCGATTTCGTGGGGCTTTCGCTGATTGCGCTGGGGCTGGCGTCGCTGGAAGTGGTTTTGGACAAGGGGCAGGAATCGGACTGGTTCGGGTCGAATTTTATCATCATCCTGGCGGCGATCGCGGGCTTCGCGCTGATTGGGGCGGTGGTCTGGGAGCTGGTGCACCCTGCGCCGATCGTGAATCTGCGTCTTTTTGGCGAGCGGAATTTCATGCTGAGTTGCCTGGTGATATTTTTCATTTACGCGACGCTTTACGCGAGCACGGTGCTGCTGCCGCAGATGATGCAGACGCTGATGGGATATTCGGCGACGCAGGCGGGGCTGGTGCTTTCGCCGGCGGGGCTGGTGACGATGGCGGAGATGCCGATCATCGGCATCCTGCTTTCGCGCGGGTTTGACCCGCGGCGAATGATCGCATTTGGACTCCTGATCGCGGCGGTCGCGGCGTTTATGATGGCGCGGCTCGACCTGCTCGTTTCCGAGAAAGACGTTATCTGGCCGCGAATTGTGCAGGTGCTGGGGGCGGGGATGATGTTTGTGCCTATCAATACCGTGGCTTACCGGTTTATTCCGAAGTCGGAAACGAACAATGCATCAGGCCTTTTCTCGCTGGTGCGGAATGAAGCGGCCAGCATTGGGGTTGCCAGCGTCTCTACGATGCTCGCGAGCCGGGTCCAGACCCATCAGGTGAATCTCGTTGGCCACATTAATATTTTGAATCCGATGGCGACCGCGCTGATGAAACAAGCGGCGGGAGTCTTCGGCCCCGGCGACCCGACCAACGGCCGGGCGGCGCTGGCGACGATCTATGGGCTCGTGCAGCAGCAGGCGGCGATCCTTTCTTATCTGGATATGTTCCGACTATTCGGGGTGCTGACGCTGCTGGTTATCCCGCTGATGATTTTTATGCGGCGGCCGGGGCATGGGGGGGAGCCGATCGCGGCGCATTGATCCCAAACGACGCGCACCCCTACGGGGTTGCGGCTAAACGAGAATGGGGTAGTTCCCACATTTTCCCAAAATATCTCACTTTGGGGGGGGCTTACACCGGGCGATCCTTGGAGTTCGGTTAGGTTGAAGAACCGGGGGTAGCTCCCACTTTATCCCAAAATATCTCACTTTTGAGGGGTTCTTACACCGGGCGATTCTTTGCAAGTCGGCCCCCTCCCCAACCCTCCCCCGGATTACCGGAGGCGGGGGTTAAGGCGCGCGGGGCGATCGGCGAGCAAGCTCGCCGGCTACACGGGAACTAGCGCGGGGAAAAATAGCACTCGTCTATATACAGGTCCAAAAGGTGTACGTTTTGTACCTATTTTTGGAAAATCCGGTAATTTTTGGGGTGAGATTGTTAAGGTTCGAAAGAACCTGCAAGGGGTTTGGGGGAGTGGGGACGATGCTCTAAGCGCGGGTGACGCGCACCCCTGCGGGGTTGCGGCTAGACGAGGAGGGGGGCGTCGAATGTGTCTTGGGGTTGGCGGATTCAAACTTGCTAAATCCGTGCGAAATTGATTTGCCCCCCCAAAATCAATAGCTTTCCCTGACAATCATGAAACCTATCCAACTTATCGCCTCCGGGGATCTTCGGGCGTCTGCCAATCAGAAATGTGAAGCTGAGCAGCTTAAAATGGAGGCTTCGCTTATCGCAGCCATTGAAAAACTGGGGGGGCAGGTGCAGCGGGCCGCACGGGTTCCGGGAAGAGGTTGGGCATAGTTTTATCGACTCGCAGAAATATGGGATGGAGGTGTTTCGGAATATTCCGCCGAAGGCTCCGCTGATTGTTGCCGAGGCGGTGTGGCAATATTCGCATCATGTGCTGCATGGACTTCAGTTTCATAAGGGGCCGATTCTGACCGTGGCCAATTGGAGCGGGACCTGGCCGGGACTGGTGGGGATGCTCAACCTCAATGGCTCGATGGCGAAGGCGGGGATCAAATATTCCACGCTTTGGAGCGAGGATTTCGAAAATGATCGGTGTTTTCTTAAGAAGCTGAAACACTGGATGAAGGACGGCAAGGCGTCTCACAAGACCAAACAGGTGCGTCCGCTCAAGTCGGTGAAGCGTCCCGCGGCAGGCGAATAAAATTGGTGTTGAATTTGCCAAAGCATTTCGGCAAGATAAGGCGATCATGGGGGTCTTTGACGAGGGGTGCATGGGGATGTTCAACGCGATCATTCCCGATGCGCTGTTTGAACCCGCTGGGCGTTTTCAAGGAGCGGCTGAGCCAAAGTGCGCTTTACTTATGCGATGACGCAGGTGCGGGATGAGGAAGCCCGCGCGGTTTACGGCTGGTTTAAATCCAAAGGGCGTGACGTTTCATTTTGGGCCCAACGAAGAGGGGGACCTGACCGAGCGGCAGGTGCTGGAACAGTGCAAGATGTATATCGCCGCCCTGCGGATTGCGGATGATTTCGGGTGCCATACGTTGGCATTCAATATCAGCAGGGTCTCAAAGACCTCGCGCCGGCGAGCGATCTTGTCGAGGGGACGCTGAACAACGTCGATCGGCCGCCGGTGAGAAGTGGGGATGGGTCGCGAGAATTGTTCGCGGGCGAGGCGCTGCCGCATTTCAATGAAGTGGATGAGTGCGCGGGGCTGGATGGACTGATCACCTACAAGCTATGGCGTGAGCTTGGGTTCGACCCGGAGAATACTTTGCACGATCTGCGCTGGGGTCGGCACTACGCCGGTCCGGGCTTCGACGCTGATGGGGCGAATACGGAACTCGATGCTTATGTGTGGGTGTTTGAGATCAGCGGAGGAGCTCCGCCGAGACATTTCGTCGGTGAATGGGCCGGCGTTCAGAGTTATCGCCAGCCGGGGATGTATTTTCGTCTGGGGGGCGGCACGTGCTCGGGCGTGAGCAAGCCGGGGCACATCGTCTGGAGCAGGATCTTTGTCCAAGACGACGCACTTAATATGGACATTGGGTTGGGACAGGCGGTGGGGCTGCCGGATTCGGAAACGCAGGATCGGCTCAATCAGACGACGCCGGTCTGGCCGATCATGCATGCCGTGCTGAATGGGGTTTCCCGCGACCAGATGATGGCTCGGCATCTGGCGAATCACATCCAGGTCGCCTACGCCCCGACGTTCAAAGACTGCTCAAAAGGCTCTCTTTGCAAAGGCCGCGGCAATGGAGGAGCTTGGATTGGAAGTCTCGGTTTGCGGGGAGCTTAAGTAACGGACACCAAGCCTGTTTAAAATGTCCAGAGTTTTTGACAATTCTCTCATATTCTTTATACCAAATATGTAGGAATTAAATTGGCCTATTGGCTAGCCCACCCCTGAGGAAGGAGACGGTTGAATGCTCCCGCGCCTTTTTGCTTCGGCGACTGCCGCTGTCGCGCTGACGCTTGGCTTGGCCATCTCTCAAGCATTTGCTGCTGCTGCGCCTACTTCGCAGCCTTATTCTGATGCCAATTCGCAGCTCAAAAAAGAAGTCGAAGACCTCCAGCAGAAGGTGGCCGACCTGGAGGCACGCGAAGAGGACACCGCGGCTGTGGATAAGGCGATCATCGCCGACTCCGACAAGCACAGCGAATTGTTCATGACCAGCATCAACACGGAGAGCGGCTACAACCCCAGCGTTGGGTTCGTCCTGCAAAGCGAGGATGGACAGTTCACGTTTCATCCGGGTGTGCTGCTCGATTTTCGATACATGGCCAGCTATCGGGAGAAGACGCCCGCCAATGGCGAAGGAGAAGTGGCGCAGCCCGGCTACACCATCCAGGATGGCTTCGACGTGACCCGTGCGCGTCTGATCTTCAGCGGCAATTTCACCAGCGCGATTAACTATTACGTCCAGTTCCAGGATGACCAGGGGACGGCGTTCAACCTCTTCGACGCCTGGTGGGTTTACCATCTGCCAAATAATTCCCCGTTCTCGGTGAAGGTCGGCCAGTTTAAGGATCCCGTGTGGCGCGAGCGGCTTGTGTCTGAGGCGACCCTTATGGCCGTCGATCGGTCGATGGTGGAGTTCCTTCTCGGCGGCGGGCAGGGGAGCCGGGTGCAGGGCGTTTCTCTGATGTACGATCAGGGACTGGTGCGTTCGCAGCTTGCCTTTCACGATGGGTTCAACAGCATCAACACCAAGTTCTTCAATTCGGGCGGCGTTGCCGGGGGAGTTGGCGGAGAATCGGGCGTGACGCCGGATGATTTTGGCGTCAGCTCGCGGTGAATTTCTTGTGTTGGGACGCCGGAGCGACCAGTTCGATCCCTATCGCCATTATGACAGCGGGTTCACCGCACTGGGAAATAACCAGGAGAATTACCTCATCATCGGCGGCGGCTTCGATTTCACCCAGGCGGGCGCGAATGATCTCATCGCCCACACGGCCGACATCCAGTTCAACAGCCCCAGCGGGCTCTCCTTCTTCGGCGCCTACTACGGCACGTACCGGGACATCAAGACCAACCAGGGGGTGAACCCCGGGTTCTATTACGATCCGGGATTCCTCGTGCAGGCTTCCTGGCTGCTGGATAAGAAGATCGAGCCGTTTGCGCGGTATGATTACACCTATATCCCGCTGGGCTCCACGACGGGGTTGAACACGGGCGAGGTGCAGGAGATCACGGTGGGGGCCAACTATTACCTGTATAAGCAGAATGCCAAGTTCACGGTGGATGCGGTGTGGCTGCCGGACGGGTCGCCGACCGACTCTGACGCGCTGGGGATCCTGAAGGACAGCGGGCACAATGAGTTCGTGCTGCGGTGCCAGTTTCAGCTTGCGCTGTGACATCAGTCCCGCATTTGGGGCTTTGGTGGGCATTTCTTGTTAATGGGTCGATTGGGAGCGCAGTAGCGACTTTGAAATTTCCCCACGGCGGCGCGGTTCGACTGAGCTCACCGAAGTCCGTGGGCGTTCCGGGAGCGAACTGACCCGGTACCCATTTCTGTTCATTCTTGAGCGTCGGGGGGTCTGCCGCTAGGATTCGGCTTTCCATTGAGCCAGCATGGACGAGCTGAAAAACCGAGTGGCGTTAGTGACGGGTTCATCCCGGGGTTTGGCGCTGCCATTGCCCGGGCGCTGGCAGCGCGGGGCCAAGGTGGCGATCAATTATTTCGCGTCGCCGCAGAAGGCGGATCAGCTTGCGGCGGATATTCGCAAAACCGGCGGCATCGCGCAGACCTTTCGCGGTGATGTTCGGGATGAATCGCAGGTTGAACGTCTCATCGGCGAGGTTGGCAAAGCTCTGGGGCCGATCGATATTCTTGTGATCAACGCGACGGGTCCGCAGCCGATGCTTCCGATCGAGGAGATCACCTGGCAATCGTGCCTGAATCAGCTTGAATTTTTCGTCAAAAGCCCGCTCATCCTTACCCGCGCGGTTCTCGGCGGGATGAAAGAAAGGAAATGGGGGCGGATTATTCAGATCGGGTCGGAAGTTTTTGAGGCGGGCCTGGGCCGGTTTTCAGATTATGTGGCGGCGAAGGGGGCCCAGCTTGGCCTGACGCGGTCGTGGGCGCGCGAATTGGGGCCGTGGGGGATTACGGTTAATATTGTCTCGCCCGGATGGATTCCAACCGAGCGCCACGCGGGGACAGCCGCCAGCGCGATGGAAGACTACGCGTCGCGGACCGCGCTGAAGCGGATGGGTATTCCGCAGGAAGTTGGGGAAACGGTTGCGTTTCTTGCTTCCGATGCGGCGGCGTTCATCACCGGGCAGAAGATATCGGTCAACGGCGGAAACACCGTCGAATAAAGTTGCTTTGGAGTTTCATGCAGACCAACACCACCCAACGAGTTACCGTTCCCCAGGCGATGGACATTGCCGTGGGTCATCACCGCGCCGGCAGGCTTCGCGAGGCGGAAAACATCTACCGGCAGATCGTCGCCAACCATCCCGAGTTTGCGCCGGCGCAGCACATGCTGGGGGTGATTCTTTTCCAGATGGGGCGGCGGCAGGAAGGCGTTCAGCATGTCCGCCGGTCGATTGAGCTGAATCCGAATTATTCAGAGGCGCTGGCCAACCTGGGGCATCTGCTGCGGGAGATGGGGCAATACGATGAGGCCCTTGCCTGCTGCCGGCGGGCCATCGAGCTGAATCCCAATCTTCCCGAAGCCTATATCAACCTCGGAAGCGTCTGCTTTGTAATGCAGCGGTTTGAGGAAGCGATTGAAAACCATAAAAAGGCGATCGCCCTGCGGCCTGAATATGCGGACGCTTATACGAACCTGGGCAATGCGCTGCACGCGCTGGGGCGGCAGGAGGAATCGGTGGCGGCGCATCGCCGGGCCATTACCTTCAAGCCGGATTTTGCCGAGGGGTACAACAACCTTGCCGCCGGACTTCACGCCATGGGCAGGGTCGATGAGGCGATTGAGTATTACCAGAAGGCGCTTCAGCTTAAGCCGAATTATCCCGAGGCATTGAGCAATCTGGGTCATGCCCTACAGAGCAAGCGGCGGTATGACGAAGCGATCGTCTATTGCCGGCGATCGATCGAGGTTCAGCCGATCAACCCGGATGCCTACAACAACCTCGGCAACGCGCTTCAGGAGAAGAACGATATCGAGGGGGCGATCAAATGCTTCAAGAAAGCGCTCGAGCAACGGGCGGATCATCCGGATGCCATCAACAACCTCGGCAACTGCTACCAGGAGCAGGGGAAGCTGGAGGAAGCTGTCGCGCTCTATCGGCGGGCGATCGAAATCCGTCCCGTCTTCGCCAAGGCATATGGGAATCTGGGAAATGCGCTGCGCGGGCTGGGGCGGGTGCAGGAATCGATCGAGATATGCCAGAAGGCCGTGGAAATGCAGCCGAACATGGAAGAGGCGCACATCAACCTCGGCACCGCGCTGCACCTGGCCGGGAGATACGACGAGGCGATCGGGGAATGCCACAAGGCGATCGAGCTGCGTCACGATTTCCCCGAGGCGCACAAGGATCTTTCGCTCATGCTTCTCGTGCAGGGACGATTTGAGGAAGGGTGGCGGGAATACGAATGGCGGATGAAGCTGCCGAACTATTTCAATTCGTGGGACCGTTTTCCCAAGCCGCTGTGGGATGGATCGGATTTCAAGGACAAGACGCTGCTGATTCATGCCGAGCAGGGGCTGGGGGATTCGATCCACTTCTGCCGGTTCCTTCCGATGGTGATCAAGAAGGGGGGCAAGATCATCCTGGAAGTGCAGGGGGAGCTCGTCCGGCTCTTTAAGCAGACGGAAATTCTGGCCGGGATCGAAATCGTTCCGCGCGAATCGAAGGCGGGGCCGAAAATTCCGTTCGACATGCATATTCCACTGATGAGCCTTCCGTGGCTGCTGGGCAAGATCAACCCAGCGGTGGATCATGACGTCGTGCAGCCGCCGTATATCCAGCCAAACCCGTCACTGGCTGAGCAGTGGAAGACCCGTTTTCCTGCTGGCGAAAAGCTCAAGATCGGGATTGCGTGGGCGGGGAGCAAAACGAACAAAAACGATCGGCATCGGTCGATTTCTCTCAGGAGCTTTGCGCCGCTTACGCGGGTTGACGCGGATTTCTACAACCTCCAGTTCGGACCTCCGGCCCAGCAGATTGCGGATCCGCCAAAGGGGATGAACCTGATCGACTTCACGCCGATGATCGGGGACTTCGCGGATACGGCGGCGATGGTTCCGAATCTCGATTTAATCGTGACGGTCGATACGGCGATCGTGCATCTTGCCGGAGCGATGTCCCTGCCGGTTTGGGCTTTCCTTCAGTTTACGCCCGATTTCCGCTGGCTGCTTCAGGGGGACAGGAGCCTGTGGTATCCGTCGGTGCGGCTGTTCCGCCAGACTACGTTTGGCGATTACAACGAGGTGGTGGAGCGGGTGGCGGTGGAGCTGGAGAATTTTGACCGCGTCAGGAAATCGGAAGCCGGCTCCTGAGCGCAGTTCGAATTGCATTCGGTCGCGGAGTTTCATGCAGAGCGGCGCAGAACCGGTTTCCGTTGGGCAGGCGATGGAGATGGCGGTCGCACACCACCGCGCCGGCCGCCAAGGGGAGGCGGAAAACATTTATCGCCAGGTTCTCGCGGCACAGCCGAATTTTGCCCCGGCGCACAGCATGCTGGGGGTTATCGTTTTCCAGACGGGCCGGCGGGAAGAGGGGATCGGGCATATCCGCCGGGCGCTGGAGATCAATCCGGACGATCCGCAGGCGCTGGCAAACCTGGGCCAGCTTTTGCGGGAGGTGGGTCAATACGAAGAAGCGCAGAAGTGCTGCCGCCGGGCGATCCAGCTTAACGCGAAATTTCCCGAAGCCTACGTCATTCTGGGCAGCATCTCTTTCATTCTGCGAAGATTTGACGAGGCGATTGAAAACTATCGCAAGGCGATTGAGCTTCGACCGCTCGTTGCGGCATTCCATGCCGCGCTGGGCCAGGTTTATGGCGCGGCCGGCAACGCCCTCGTCGAAAAGGGGGACATCGAAGGGGCCGTCAACTGCTTTAAGCAAGCATTGCAGCAGGGGGCCGATGATGCGGACGCCATCAACAATCTTGCCAGTTGCTATCTGGAGCAGGGAAAGCTGGAGGAGGCCGTGCCGCTTTATCAGCGAGTCATTGAAATTCGACCGGCGTATACGAAGGCCCTGCTCAATCTTGGCAATGCGCTGCGCCGGCTTGGTCGAATCCAGGAATCGGTTGATGTTTCCCAGAGAGCTGTCGAGATTCAGCCGACGACCGAAGAAGCGCACCTTAACTTCGGCATGGCCCTGCAATATGCGGGTAGAGTCGAGGAGGCCATCGAGCAATGCCGCGCGGCGATCAGGGTCCGGCCCGATTTTGCCGAGGCTCACTGGAATCTGGCCTTGAATCTGCTCGTGCAGGAGAAATTTGAGGAAGGTTGGCGCGAATACGAATGGCGCGGTGGGATTGCGAATTTGATCCCATCATGGAATCGTTTCCCGCAACCGCGGTGGGATGGCGGCGATTTTCGCGGAAGGACGCTTCTTGTTCGGTCCGACCAGGGTATCGGGGACTCGATCCAATTCATGCGGCTTTGTGCCTTTGGCGGCGAGAAAGGGGGGGAAGGTGATCTTCGAAGTGCTGCCGGAGGTCGTGCGATTGTTTGAGCAGACGGAAATCCTTTCGGGAATCGAAATTGTGTCATGCGATTCGAGCGGCTCTGCCGTGCCCGGATTTGACCTGCAAGTTTCGCTGATGAGCCTTCCGTGGCTGCTCGGGAAGCTGAATCCGGCGGTGGATCGCGATGTTGCCAAGCCGCCTTACATCAAACCCGACGCCGCCCTCTGCGATGTGTGGCGGGCGCGTTTCAAGCCCGGCAAAAAGCTGAAGATCGGCATCGCCTGGGCGGGGAACATCAACCATTTGAACGACCGGTTGCGTTCCACCACCCTCAAAACCCTGGCCCGCTGGCGCGTGGATGCCGAATTTTATAATTTGCAATTTGGGTCGTTCTCGGGGGAAATTTCGGGTCCGCCTGCCGGGATGAGCCTCGTCGATCTCACGCCGAAGATTCGCGATTTCGCGGACACAGCGGCGATGATCTCGAACTTGGATCTGATCATCTCGGTGGATACGGCCATCGTGCACCTTGCCGGGGCCATGTCGGTGCCCACCTGGGTTCTTCTGCAGTTCAGCCCCGATTTCCGGTGGCTTCTCAATGGCGATTCGACCCCATGGTATGCCTCTCTGCGGCTGTTCAGGCAGAAGAGCGTGGGGGATTACGATGAGGTGGTGCAGCGCGTGGCGGAGGAACTGGTGAATTTGGATCGCTTCAGGAAATCGGAAGCGACGGTCTAAGGCTGTCTGGGGCGGGTCCGTGGAACCGGGGGATGTACAGGGCAATCGCGTGTGGCCGCAAAAATACGAAGAACCCTCACCCTGCGCTGCGCGAGAGAGTAGAGCGGTAGAAAGTGGAGCAGTAGAGAGAAGCCCTCACCCCAACCCTCTCCCCGAGTACCGGGAGAGGGGGTAAGAGGGAGTACAGGCGAGGGGGAAACAGAGACATGCGATTGCCCTGGGGGATGTAACATTTGGGGTTGTTCCTGCCGCCGATTGATTTAGCTTATGTCCCCCGGATAATGCGCTGATCAAATTCGCGAATTGAGGTAACGCAATGGCCGATTCCACCCGACTCGAAAAAGATTCCATGGGCGAGATGCGCGTACCGGTGGATGCCTATTACGGGGCACAAACCGCGCGGGCCGTGGAGAATTTCCCCATTTCGAATCTGCGATTTTCACGGCGGTTCATCGCGGCGTTGGGTCTGATTAAATGGTCCTGCGCAGGTCAATCGCGATTTGAATCTTCTGGATGAAGTCAAATCGAAACTGATCAAGCAGGCCGCGCAGGAAGTGATCGACGGGAAGCTCGATTCGGAGTTTGTGGTCGACATATTCCAGACCGGGTCGGGCACTTCGACGAACATGAACGCCAATGAAGTCATTGCCTCGCGGGCCAATGAGCTGGCGACGGGAAATCGCGGGGGGAAGGAGCCGATCCATCCAAATGATCACGTGAATATGCAGCAGAGTTCCAACGATGTGATTCCAACGGCGATGCACGTGGGCGCGGCGATGGCAATCAAAGAATCGCTGATGCCCGCGCTGGAGCATTTGGCGTGTATTCTGCAAAACAAATCGGACCAGTTTAACTCGATCGTTAAGATCGGCCGGACGCATCTGCAGGACGCGACGCCTATCCGCCTTGGGCAGGAACTGGGGGGTTATGCGCACCAGTCCAAACTGGGCGCGGTCCGGTGTATGAAGGCGATTCATGCGCTGCGCGAGCTTCCGCTGGGGGGAACTGCCGTGGGGACGGGGATCAACTCGCATCCGCAGTTCGCGTCGAAAGCGGCAGCCATCATCGCGCAGAAAACCGGGATCGAGTTCATGGAGACGCAGAACCATTTCGAATGCCAGGCGGCCAAGGACGCCGTCGTGGAAACGAGCGGGCTGCTGAAAACGATCGCGGTGAGCCTGACGAAAATCGCCAACGATATCCGCTGGCTGGCGAGCGGGCCGCGGTGCGGGCTGGGGGAGATAACGATTCCGGCGACGCAGCCCGGCAGCAGCATCATGCCGGGGAAGGTGAATCCGGTGATGAGCGAAATGGTGCTGCAGGTGGCCGCCCAGGTGATCGGCGGAGATGCGACCATCGGCTTTTCCGCCGCCACCGGCAGCACGTTTGAGCTGAACGTCATGATGCCGGTGATGGCTTTCAACCTTCTGCAATCGATCGAGCTGCTTTCGCGTGCAGCGCGGGTTTTCGCGGATCGGTGCGTGACAGGCATTGAGGCGAACGCGGAGCGGTGCGCGGCGCTCGTCGAGCAGTCGCTGGCCATGTGCACGAGTCTGGCGCCGCTGATTGGGTACGACAAAGCTGCGGAGATCGCCAAGGAGAGCTTGAAAAGTGGCAAGACGGTTCGGCAGGTTGCGACGGAAAAGAAGGTTCTCAGCGACGCCGATCTCAAAAAAGCACTGGACCCGATGCGGATGACGCAGCCGCAGGCGGATATTGTGGGGAGTGGGGGGGGATGAAGAATTGCCGATTGCCGATTGCCAAATGGGGCAATTGAATAACGGGAGGACACGGCGACTGAAGTCGCCGCGCCGGGTATTATTGCGATTGAGATTGCTCTGCTGAATCCTCGCCAAGTGGTACTCCAGCCCCCACCCATCGTGCCGAAACTAGCGGAAGATGACAGGGAGGGCTCCCCCGGAGTACCAGGGGAGGGGATAAGAGGGAGATTTGGGAGGGTATCGGCTAGAATCTTGGTATGCCCATCTACGAATACACCTGCAAGTCCTGCGATAGTCGCTTTGAGCGACTGATTAAGTCGATGTCCAATTCAGAAAAGATTGATTGCCCCAAATGCGGCTCCAAACAAACTTCGCGCAATCTGAGCGTCTTCGCCGTCGCTTCGGAAACCGGCAAATCCTCGTCTCCCGAACCGGGGATGTGCGGGCGGTGTGGCGGGCCCGGGCCATGCGGGATGAATTGAATATCTTCTGATCTATTTCCCCAACTCGCGGCTGCGCCTCTGGGCGGCCTTCAGCGCCTCAACCGTAATCTCCGGCCATTTCTGCGACTCCATGTGCGTGATGGCTGCATGCGTCGTTCCGTTGGGCGTCGTTACCAGGCGGCGCTGCTCGGCCGGGGAATCATCGGATGCACCCATGATCTTCGCGGCCCCGACGGCCGTCTGAATCGCCAAAGTCCGGGCCTCTTCTGCGCTGAGCCCCATTTGGATGCCGGCGGCGATCATCTGTTCCGTCAGAAAGAAAAAATAAGCGGGTCCGGAGCCGCTGACGGCCGTCACCGCGTCGATCTTCTCTTCGGTTACCTCGATCACCTTGGCGCTCGATTCAAACAGTCCGCGGGCGGTGGTTAAATCCTCGGCTTTCGCGCTGGGGCCGGCGGCGATCGCCACCATTCCCGCGCCGACGAGCATGGGGGTATTGGGCATCGCCCGCACCACGCGCCGCGGTTTGCCGCCCAGTGCCTTCTCGATAAACGCAGTGCTGATCCCCGCGGCGATGGAAATCAGAAGTGTCTCTGAGCCCAGGTTTCCCGCGATCTGGCCCAGGACCTCCTGCATCTGGTAGGGCTTGACGCATAGCAAAACGATTCGCGCGGCTTTTACGGCCTCGGCGCTTTTTTCTACGGCCGCGATTCCCAGCTCGGATAAAAAGAGTTCCCTGCGCTGTCCGGAAACATCGGCGGCGATCATTTGGGCCGGCTTCAGTTTTTTTCCGGAAACGATTCCTCGCGCGATCGCCTCCGCCATTACCCCGGCGCCGATGATTGCCAGTTCAGTAGCCATAGGTCAAATTTGCCACAAATCACGGGCAGATGCACGCGCTTTGTGGATAAGTATGCTAATCGGTTGTCGAGTGGGAAAGCGCCGTGCAAGCACGGCGGCTACACGGGGAGAAGGTGAAGATAGATGTGGGTAACGGCAAGCGGAGTATCAGGGGAGGGGAAAAGAGGGTTGTGGCAATTTTCATTGATCAACAGGCCCGCCGATCAATTCCTGCACGGACCTTGGTGCCGTTACGATCAGGTTCCCGTTCCAGATCTCCATTGATGCCTGGCCGCCGTTGTCACGCCAGATCTCCGGGCGTACGACTGTTTCGATGAGCTTGATGAGGTTTTGCCCGACCTGCTCTGCCGTTTGCGTTTGCTGGCCGTTCTGGCCGGTCGTCAGGGACTGGCCTCCGCCGCCTCCGCCGCCGGTGACTTGGGCCGAGCCGCTGTTGATGTTTGAGATCGTGTAATTAAACGACGGGTTGGGTTGGAGGAGGTCCTGCACGTAATAGACCACGGTAATCATCTGCGAATCCGCCTGGGCCCGCGTGGTGATCTCGATCACGTTTTGGTCAATGTAATAGGTCAGCACATCGCCGGGGCCGGCTTCGGTGAGAATCAGATTCAAAATCTTCTGGGCCGAGACATCGTGGAGGTTGAGATTGATCAGCGTGTCCTTGGTGATGTTGGCCGCCTGGAGCGTCTTCCAGTCGACGTGGATATTCACGCCGGCGATGTCGCGGAGAAAATCAATCGCATCGGAAAATGGAATGTTGTCGAGCTTAGCGGTGGGCAGACGCTGGGCAAGCAGGGCCCGCTGATTGACCGCGCCGTAGGTGCAATTGATGGAAATCGCCAGTACCAGCGCCATCACCGCGGCGCCGGCGGCTCGAGCGAATCGCGAAGGCAAAAATCCCTTTCGCATGGCGGCTCACTGATTGGTCACTGATTGCTCGTCGTTGACTGCTGCTCTCCAATTGGCTTGCCGGTGTAGGGATCAAACCTCATCTGCGCCGGCGCAGCCTCCTGCTGGCCGATCGGCTTGCCGGTGTACGGATCAAACTTATATCCAGACGTGCTGGTGTTGGAGTTCGTCGGCAGCGCCGTCCGATTGCTTCCCGCCTGATCCATCGACTGGGTCACATCTTCTTCGATCCCGGCGAGTCCCTTTTTAAACTCCACAATCCCCTTGCCAAGACTTCGTCCCACTTCCGGAAGACGCTTGCCAAACAGCAGCAGCGCCACAATGGCGATAAGAATCCAGTTATCGAGATACGGGCCCAGAATATTTGCCAGAGCAAGATGCATTCGATCCTCTTTTAAGGCACAACGGACAGAACGAGATAATATTATATGTCTATTTCGGGCGGAAACTAAGGGCCGTCACAAATTTTCCAGCATTTCCAGAAGGGTCCGCATATCCTGCGGAATCGGTGCCGTCAGCGTCATTTCTTTGAGTGTTCCGGGGTGCATGAAGGTGATTTCGTGGGCATGGAGGGCCTGCCGCTGCATTTGGAAGCCCTGGGCCTCGAAAATCCGGCCGCCATACATGGTGTCGCCCACGATTGGATAACCGCGGGCTGACATGTGAACCCGTAACTGATGGGTCCGGCCTGTCTTGGGCGAAAGCTTCACCAGCGAAAACCGCTGGGGGGCGCCGGCAGCTTCTGGTCGACCGCAAACGAACTCGGCTTCAGCGAATGGCCCGGGGCATTGCCAAAAACCCGCTGCACCTCATAAATCGTTACCGCCTCCTTGCCGCCGTTTTCGACCTTGCGCACGGCCTGCCTTTCCCGCACGTAGCGGTCCTTACCGATGGGCATATCGATCACGTCCGAAAGCAGCTCGGGCGTGCCATGCACGATGGCCAGGTATTTCTTCTGAATCGTCCGCCTTTCAAACTGCCGGGCGATGCGCCAGTGGGCTTCATCGCTCTTGGCGACCAGCATGATTCCCGTTGTGTTCCGGTCCAGGCGGTGCAGAATTCCCGGCCGCCACTCGCCGTTGATGGTGCTCCACTTCTGTCCGTAATGGACCAGGCCGTTGACGAGCGTTCCGGTCCATTTCCCCCGGGCGGGATGGACCATCAGATCAGCCTGCTTGTTCAGCGCCAGAAAATGCTCGTCCTCGTAAATAATCTCCAGCGGAATCGCTTCGGGGATCAGATCATTCACCGGCTCGGGCGGGGCGACCATCTGCACAAAATCGCCCGCTTTAATCTTGTAGCTGGCTTTGGTGGGCTTGCCGTTGACGGTGACGAGGTCGTTGTCGATCAGCTTCTGGACGCCGTTGCGGGAGAGCCAGGTGACGCGATCGACCAGAAATTGATCGATGCGCCGGACCTGGGTTTTGGTGGCGCGGAATTGGAAGTGGAGAACGTCGGATTCGTCTGGAACTTCGTCAGGCACGTGAAATAGGATACGAATGCCGAATGCCGAATGCCAAATGCCGGATTGAAAATCAGGGTGTGAAGGTAAGAAGGTGTGAAGGTGGGAAAGGTGGCGTCTTTCTTTCACACCTTCGCACCTTCACACTTTCGCACCTTCTCCCCCCTTCGGCATTATCTTCTATCTTGTCGTCGGTCCCATTGTCATCGTGGTGGGCTGTGTGCTCGCCGAAAAATCCACCGCCGCGGGCTTTTCAAGTTGCTCCAGTAAATCCATTCGCTTCTGCGCATAATCCTTGTACGGCTGCGATGCATCACTGCTGATGATGGCCTGGTACTGCTGCCGCGCCGCATCCCAATTCGACTGGTTTTCGGCGACGGCCGCCAGTCCGAATCGTGCCGCCACTGCGACGGTGGAAATATCCGGATATGTTTGCAGCGCCTGCGAATAGGCGTCGCTGGCGGCGCTGAGCAGATCATCCACCGACTCCGCGGGCCGAAGCGCCGGCTGGGTGCTGGCGCCGGGGAGCTCGGGCAGATTTGACATCTCAAAACTCAAGTCCCCCTTCATCAGCAGTGCATGGGCTCTCAAATAGCGCTGGCTGTCGGGGGCTTTCTGGAGGGCGTCTTCGGTCTGCTGAATTCCATCGGCGTACCAATCTTCGCGCTGTCTCATCGCCATTGCGGAGTCGCGGAAGGGCCCCAGCGTGCTGCGAAGCTGATCGAGGTCTTGCGTGGCGAGCGCGACGGCTCCCTGCGCCGCCTCGAGCCTTTCCTGGGCGGTTCGCATTCGATATTGGATCAGGACGATTCCCAGCGCGATCACGATAAGCACGAGGGAAATCTGCGACTGATATTGCTTGATCTTTTCGGGCAGACCTTGAAGGTGCCAGATGAGTGCATTCTGTCTGAGTTCGCGCCGCCGCTCGGATTTCATGGGATGCGGAACTATATCGGTGCCCTCTACCCAAAGCAAACCGCGCGTTATCGGAGCCTTGGCCTGCAATTCCGCACCGGCAAATGCCGAATATGTCAGGGCATGACTGATGCTCCCCGTCTCAACCCCTCACGCAGCCCCGCTCTGGGGTTCTGGCTTCTCTTGTCGCTGCTGTGCATTCTGGCGGCGGCCAAGGTGGTGCTTGGGGACACGCTGGATCCCGATTGCTTCTGGCACCTGCGCGTTGGGGATGAAATCGCCAGGGCGGGGTGGCCGCGACCGATCGTCGACGATCTATCTTTCGCTTCCATCCGCCAACCCTGGACGCCATATTCCTGGCTCGCGGAGCTGGCGATGAAATGGTTATGGGACGTAGCGGGCTACCGCGGCGCCATTGCCGCACAGGCTCTGATGGAAATGGCGTTCATCCTGCTGCTTGGATTGTGCGCCCTGGAGCTGACTGTAAAGGTACACACCCGCCCGCGCTATCTCGCCGCGGCGGTGTCCGTCGCCTTCGGGGCAATTCTCTCGCTGGCCTACCTGAGCTTCCGCCCGGTAACGGCCGCCCTGACAATCCTCGCCCTGATCGCCTGGGTGCTTTTGCGCGACCGGCGGCTGAAACAGAAATCGTGGGCGGTTTGGCTTGCTGTTCCGCTGACGGCGCTTTTGATCAACATTCACTTCTTTGCGCTGTTTGTGCCGCTGTGGACGGCCGCACTGCTGATTGGCGATCTCATCGAAAAAAAACTCATCTACGTTTCCCCCTCCCCTGGTACTCCGGGGGAGCCCTCCCTGTCCTTTTCCGGTAGTTTCGGCATGATGGGTGGGGGTGGTATTTTCCGTTCGATATTTCTCTTTCTACTGACCCTCCTCGCCTGTCTCGCGACGCCGCTGCTGGCGGGCACGCTGCACAGCATCATCGAATATTCGACCGGGGACGTGATGGTGCGTGCCGGGGGAATCGCGGAATTTCGGCCGTTCTACCTTGGAATTCTGGGCAACATCACCGCCGGCATCGTCATCGCGCTGCTCGTGAGCGCCATCTGGCGATCGTTCAAATCTCCGCGAATGGGCTTGGGGGAAACGGTCTGGCTGTTTGCCAGCGCCGTGCTCCTCTTCCGGATGGGGCGCTTTGCGCCGGTTTTCGCGATCATTGCGGTTCCGACGCTGGCCGTTGTATTGCCGCGCCTTTCCGACGCGATCCTCTCGCGCCCAGCGGTTGTCGTACTGCTTGCCGCTGTTCTTACGCTCTCCCTCTGGAAAATCGCGAGCGCATTTCCGCCGAGCAACCAACCTCTCGCCGCCTGGCTCAATCGCAACGGGCCAGACGCGCCTAATTACCCCTGCGCCGCGTCCGATTTCGTGGCCCAGAACGTCTCCCCGCAAACGCATCGCCTGCTGAACGAATTCACCTGGGGCGGCTATCTTGAGTGGAGCCTCGGCAGTCGCTATCAGACCCTGATGGATGGTCGGACCCAGCTCTTCTCGCCTGGCTTCTGGAACTCGACCATGCTCGGCTCCGCGGACGATCGAGCGCATTTTCTCTCCTCGACTCCGGCGGACGCCGCTATCCTGCGCACGTCAAAGAGCAAATTTGAACCTGTCCTCACGCAATTGGGCTGGAAGATCGTGTATCGCGACCAGTTTGCGGAAGTGTTGACGCCTCCGAGCAGCGCGTTGGCAGCGATCTCCAACTCCAATTGACCCTGCCTCAACGCTCCTTCTCTGCCTCCACCAATTCAAACAACCCCAGTTCGGCGTGATATAACCACGCGATCCGCCGGCCCTCAAATGCCACGGCGGGCACGGGCGCTGCAATCACCGCCAGCGAATTGGCTATCCCGGATTCAATCGCCGCTTCGATATCTGGAACTTCGTAACAAACGTGAACCAGCTTTGTCCCCTTTTTCAAACTCGCCGCCACCGGCGATTTGGGACTTCCCGGTTCGAGCAATTCCACTAGCAGGCCGTGAAGTTGCGTGAACGCGATCACCACGTCCTGTTTCGGATCGAAGACGGTTTCCATGCCCGGAAATGATTCCGTGATGCTCTTCACAACCAGTCCGACGTGATGCAGGACTGCCCCGGCGCCAAACAGGTTGATTTCGCCCACTCGGACCATTGCCGGTAACGAACGATACCGGCCTTCAGCGGCCCTGTCACTGGCCTGGCGTCTACGCCGGCCTCGAAAAATCAAAGGGGTCGGGAGTTAATGCCACGAAGTTAAGCCACAAGTCCGCGCCATTACTGCACTTACTACCATTGCGCAACAAGTAGCCTCCTGTCAGAATGGTGGTGCTTTGTTCACCAACCAACAGGAGGCCACGGATGGCTGCGTTCGATCTCGCCCTCACTTGCATTCGCGATGGCGCTGATGATCTTCTCCTGCCAGAGCGGATCAATCAACTGGCGCTGGCTCAGGGCCACTCGTTCCGCAACACCACCCTCACGCCGGGCAATACCCTTCGACTGTTTGTTCAGCAGGTTGCCCACGGCAATGTCGCCTGCTCGGCAGTGCGGCACCTGGCGGGGGAGGACTTTTCCGATTCCGCCTGGTGCCAGGCACGCACGCGGCTGCCGATGGAGCTGATTCAGCAGGTGCATCATGACATCGTCGATCAGGGCCGGCGGGAGCTAAGCAGCGCCGATGGCGTTGGTGATGCGTCCTATCGCTGGCGCGGGCACCGGCTGCACGTGATCGACGGCTCCAGCGATTCCATGCCGGACACCGTGGAACTGCGCGATCATTACGGAGTGCCGGCCGCCTGCGCCGCGGGCCTGGGTTTTCCCACCTCCCATCTGCTGCTGCTCATGGACCACCGCAGCGGATTGCTGATCGACTGTCACGACGCCCCCGGCGACACGCATGACGCCTCCGTGGCCTGGCGCATGCACGGGCATCTGCAAGCGGGAGACATCCTTCTGGGGGATGACGCGTTCAGCTCCTACGTGCATTTGGCCCTGCTTTTACAGGCGAATCTGCACGCGATCATGCCCACGCATCACCACCGCATCGTCGATTTCACGCCCGGCCGATGGCACGTGCCGAGGAAACACAACACCGAGAGAAAAAGCGGGGGCAAACCGCGTTCGCGATGGATCAAATCGCTGGGACAAAAGGACCATCTGGTCGAATACTTCAAACCGGTTAACAAACCCGACTGGATGAGCCCGTCGCAATGGGAGGAGTTGCCGGAGTCGATCATCGTGCGGGAGATTCGACGCACGGTGCAGCGCAACGGCTTTCGCCCCATCACGGTGACGATCGCCACGACCCTGCTCGATCCCGACGCGTACCCTGCCGACGAATTGATCGAACTTCGACTGACCCGATGGATGGTCGAGACCAACATCCGCCATCTCAAGACCACGCTGGGAATGCATGTGCTGAAATGCCAGACGCTGGAGGGAATTCGCAAGGAGCGACGGATCTTCCTGCTGGTCTACAACCTGATCCGCCTGTTGATGCTGCGGGCGGCCTGGCGTCAGGGAATCAACGTCAATCGTCTGAGCTTTGCTGACGCGCTGGCATGGCTGCGACTGCGCGACGTGAGCGCGGTCGTGGAATTGAAGGTAAATCCCTGGCGTCCGGGGCGTCTGGAGCCGCGGGTGATCAAACGACAGAAGAAGGAGTATCCATACATGACCCGGCCGCGTGCGGCGATCAAATTACAACTGCGGGAGGAATATTGTGTTGTGGCTTAACTTCGTGGCATTAGGGTCGGGAGTCTTTGAAAAGACTCCCGACCCCTTTGATTTGAGAGCAGGACTACTCCGGCTTTTCCCCGTTCTGCATCCGCGAAGCATACTTCGCGATATATTCCGGAACCGGATAATGCTTCATGAGGAAATCCCGAAGCTGATCCCTTTCGGCCACCATGAAATTCACCGGCTCATCCAGTTTCCGGCCCGAAAAGTTGACCGCGCGAATCAGGTCCTGCGCGCTGGTCGCCATGTGCAAATCTTCCCGCTCCCGATTCAGCGGCAGGAGATGAAACTGCCACGCCTGCCGGCGATTGAGCATCCTCAGGCAATCGGTATCGATCTGCTGCTCGTCGAGGTCGACGATCCCCGCCATGCGGACATACTGTTCCACCCAGGCATCCTCGACCGCCTTGGCGTCGATGCCAAAGAGCCGCTCGGCGAGATCGCCAAACGGGCGGTGCGACATCTTTTGAACCTTCAGAATATGCTCGACCTGCGATTCGCTGAGCACGCCCTGTTCAACCAGCAACTGTCCGATTTGAATGCCTGGCAACGATTCCTCCCGGAATAAACTCGCGGCAATCACCGCCGCTATGGGTTTATCGGTCAGACCGGGTGCCCGCTCAAATACGTTTTTCGAAGCGGCAGGGGGGATCCAGCAACGTGACCCACACGCACTTTTTTACGCACTCGTGTCCCACAATTCGATCGCTTGCCGCACATTTTTCTCAAGCAGCTGCGTTCCATCCATCCAATGCACATTGGGGAATCTGCGAAACCATTTCATCTGCCGCCGGGCCAGTTGCCGGGTGGCGATTTTGATCTGCTCGATCGTATCGTCCAGCGTCGCCCGTCCCGCCAGATATTCGATCAATTGCGCATATCCGGTCGCCTCCGCCGCGGTTTTCGACAGCGCCGGATATTTCCGTACCAGCTCGCGCACTTCTTCCACCCATCCCGCCGAAATCATCTCCTTTACGCGCGCATTGATCCGCATATTCAGCGCATCCCGCTCCCACCTGAGCCCGATCCAGACCCCACGATGCCGCGGCGGTGAATTCTCATTCCACTGCTCCTGCATTGCAGAGATCGGCTTGCCGGTCAGCTCGTGAACTTCCAACGCGCGCACCAGCCTCCTGCTGTCGCGCGGATGAATCCGCCGCGCGGCTTCCGGATCGACCTTCAGCAGTTGGGCATGCAATTGGTCGCCCGGAATCGCGCGCAATTTCTCCCGCAATTTCTCATCCGACGAGGGCCCTTCGAAAAGTCCGGCGAAAAGCGCCCGGAAATACATCGGCGTTCCCCCCGTCGCCACGAGGCGCGACTGCGCCCCCGCGATCACTCTGTCGGCCTGCTCGACGAATTTCGCCACGCTGAAGACTTCATCCGGATTGGCAACGTCAATTAGATGATGCCGCTCTTCCTTTCGCTGCGCGACGGTCGCCTTCGCTGTCCCTACATCCATTCCCCGATAAACCTGCATCGAATCCACGCTTAGAATTTCGCTCCCGGTTTTATAAGCGACCTCCATCGCCAGTGCCGACTTCCCCGACGCCGTCGCCCCGATGATTGCCAGCAGCGGACCTTTGCCTGTCATTTTTGTTTAACCTGCCGTTTTTGCGGGACATTTATCGGCAGCCCCGCGCTCGTGTTTCCGTAAACCCATGATCTTCGGGGCAATGCGCACGCCCTTCAATAGCCGCCGCCTGGCACGAGCTTTGTTCTTAAGCCCAAAGGTCGTTTTTTAGATTTACTTGGAGGTTAATGGTTATGGTCCTTTCAACAAGAGTTTTAAGAGGCGGCGAGCGGCTTGAACTCGCCCAACGCGAATTCGATACTCTGCTCGGCAGATTCTTCGGAAACCGCATCAACGGAGAGGGTGGCGAATATCTCGTCCCCCACGGCGTAGACGTCCGCGAAGACGCGGATCACATTTACGTCGAAGCCGAGCTTCCGGGCTTCAAGAAGGATGAGGTCGACATCAACATCGAAAACCAGACGTTGACGATCTCAGCCGAGCACAAGGAATCCAACGAGCCCAGTGGCGACGAACAGAGCCAATGGCTCCTTCGCGAACGCCGGTACTCACGGTTCCAGCGGAGCTTCACGCTTCCGCCAACCGTCGATGCACAAACCGTTCAGGCCAAACTGAACGACGGCGTGTTGCTCGTAACGCTCAACAAGCGTGAGGAAACCAAGCCCCGCCGAATTCCAGTTTCCTAATTCGGCGACATGATAGTGGTTTCAATCCGATGGAGGCGGAGCGCGGTGGAATTCGCGCTTCGCCTTTATTTTTTTTATATTCCCCGCCACGATCCGCGCATTCCTCTTCAGCATCGGCAGCTTCACCCGCTTCATCGCGCTTCCCTTCAGCTCCCGGCGATAATCTTCGTCCGTCCAGCTCAGCACGTCCTCGGGATCAAGCCCAATGCGCCGTCGGCCGAAGCGCCGGGTCGGCAGCCGAGGGCGGCTCGCGATTCCACGGACAAACCTCCTGGCAAATATCGCACCCATAAATCCATTCGCCGATCTTTTCCGCCAGCTCTGCTGAAATCTCCCCGCGATGCTCAATCGTCAGATAGGAAATACATTTCTGGGCATCCAACTGATACGGCTCCGTAATCGCACCCGTGGGACACGCCTCGATACATTTTTTACAAGACCCGCACCGATCCACGGCTGGCTCGTCCACCGTCAGTTCCGCCGTCGTCACCACTTCCCCAAGCAGAATCCACGAGCCGATCTTTTCATTGATGACGCAGGTATTTTTCCCCTGCCAGCCGATCCCCGCGCCGCCGCCAGGTCCTTTTCCATCACCGGCGCCGTATCCACGCTGCACCGGGTCTGCGCCTGGGGACAAATCTCCCGAATAAAATCCGCCAGCGCAAACAGCCGCGACTTGATCACTTCATGGTAATCCTCCCCCAGGGCATACCGAGCCACCCTCGCCACCCCCGGCAGGGGGGCAGGCACCGGAACGAAATAGTTCATCCCCACACAAACCACACTCCTCGCCTCGGGCAGATAAACAGATGGATCGGCCCGCTCCTCAAACCGCCCCGACAAATACCCCATCTCCCCGCCCATCCCGGCATCCAGCCATTCCCGAAAATAGTCCCGCCTAGCGGAAGCTGTGGCGGGCGCTACGCCCACCAGATCGAAGCTCAGATCACGGGCCTTCGTTTTGATCTCGGCCGTTAGCGCAAGTGCTTGGATTGACGCGGACATCCCCTGCAATTCTCCCTTTCCTCGCGCCCAAAACTACCCCCAGGCAATCGCACATGGTTTGGAAAAATGCGGAAGACCCCCACCCCTGCCCTCCCCCGGAGTACCAGGGGAGGGGGGGAAAGGGAGGTGCGATTGCCGTGAATACCACTGGGGCAATCGCATGTGGCCGCAAAATACGAAGAACCCTCACCCCAACCCTCTCCCTGAGTACAGGGCGAGGGGGAAAAGAGGGACATGCGATTGTCCTGTGAATACCACCCCAATCCCGCCTTTTTCTTGACACCCCTTACCCCTCGAAATACCATACTCTCCGCGGATTTTTCGGTTCCAGCCGAGAGTTTTTGTCCATTTGCACCCATTGCCTTCGGAGATCACTCATGAAGCGGTTTGCCCGTCTCGCTTTAGGTTTCACCCTCGCCTGCCTGCTCGCGGCCCCCGCTTCCTGGATCGCCGCCCGCGCCGACGATACCACGACCCCGCCGCCTGCCAACTCAACGCCCGATAATTCGGCAGGCGCGAACTCCGACAACTCCACTCCCGCCACCCCCGCGGCCACCCCTTCCGACAATTCCTCCTCCTCCGCTACTCCCGACAACTCAACCGCCACGCCCGACCAATCCGCCGGCGAAACCCAAACTCCCCCCACGCTGAACGACCTTACCGACACCTACTGGCACTACGGAAAAATCGCCGACTACGCCCTCGCCGCGGACGCGGGACAAAAAATCCTCAGTTCCGGCTCCGATCCCGACGCCGTTCTCATGGCCTTCGAAGCCGTCTCCACCCGTCACAACGACAACATCGACACCTGGATGATCCGCTGGAAAACGCTCCCCGTCGGCGATGAGGCCGACAGCGCCGCCGCCGGGGCCATGCGCCAAGTCACCGCGAAACTCGTCGACGTCATTAACCAGGGGTACAACGACCGCCGCAATAATCCCGACTTCATCCGCAACACCATCATCGAAATGTCCGTCGGCGAGCGCGCCTACGACAACAACATTCCCCGCATCAATCAGAGCGGTGAAGTCGCGGTGAAGGTGATCCTCGACATGCTGCGCGACACGTCGCAGAACCAGTATCACAACGTCTGCCGGCGCATCCTTCGCGACCTTGGCCGCAAGGCGCTCAATCCGCTTCTGGCCGCCACCGAGATGAAGGACTACGACACGCTGCTCGACGTCGTCTCCGCTCTTGGCGACATCGGCTACGAAGCGGCTCTGCCTTATCTGGCTCGCCTCGTCACCTCCCATGAAGTTCCCGAGGGAATCCACAACGCCGCCCTGCAGGCCATGTGGCACATCGGCCTCGACCGCAACGGCACCGTCCGCGCCAGCGATCTCTTCTTCGATCTCGCCCAAAAGTGCTATTACGGCAAGTCCGACCTCGAACCCGCCGGCGACAAGGATTCCAACATCTGGTACTGGAACGACGACAAGGGCCTTACCCGAAAAATCATCCCCACCCCTATCTTCAACGACCTTCTGGCCATGCGTGCCTGCGAATACACGCTGAGGCTCAACCCCTCGAGCGGTCAGGCCGTCGCCCTCTGGCTTGCCGCCAACACCAAGCGCGAATGCGACCTCCCGGCCGGCGCCGTCGACCAGACGCATGAGGGCGATCCCGACGCCAACTATTACAACGTCTCCGCCGGCGCGGCCTATCTCAACCAGGCCCTTGCCCGCGCCACCGCCGACCGTGATGCCGCCGTCGCCCTGAAGCTTTGCGAATCGCTGCGCGACATCACCGGCCAGGCAAATCTCAACGGGCAATCGATCACGCCGCTGATGCAGGCCCTTTATTTCCCCAACCGCCAGGTCCGCTACGCCGCCGCCTTCGCGCTGGCGCAATCGCTCCCCAGCCAGCCCTTCTCCGGCTCTGACCGGGTCGTGCCGCTGCTGGTCGAAGCCGTCAATCAGTCCAGCAAGCCCGGCGTCGTCGTCGTCGCCCCCGAAACCGGTGACGGCGTCACCGTCGGCGATCTTCGCGATGCGGTTCAGAGCCTCGGTTATCCCGTGGTTGCCGCCAGCTCACCCACCGACGCTGCCGCTGCCGCCATTTCTCTTCCCGCCGTCGATCTCATCATCATTTCCGAAGACAGCGACGTGCGGAAAATGATCGATCTGGAGACGAACATCGCCCGGCTGCAGGGTGCCTCAGTGCTCGTTCTCACCCGCACTGTCGAAAGCCCCTTTGCCGTCTCGGCTGCCACGGACCTGCTCATGAACGCCGATGTGATGCCCCCCAAGGAGCAATTGAAGGATGAACTGAAAACCGACATCGAATCCGCCCGCCAGCATTCCGGCACCGCCGTCATGTCCGATCAGGACGCCTCGGCGTATGCCCTCGAAGCTGCCTCGCTTCTCGAAAAACTCGCGATTACCCGCGGCCACGCCTTCGACATGTCGGTGGCCGAAGGGGGTCTGCTCCAGGCGCTGAATGACTCCCGCCCCGAAATCGCCAAGGCCGCTGGAAAAGTGCTGGGCACGCTCAACTCCCCCAGCGCCCAAAACGGCATCGCCCTCAAAGCCAATTCTGCGGCGACACCCGCCGATGTCCGCGTCAGCCTCTACGAAAGTCTCGCCGACAGCGCCAAGCACATCGGCAACCGCCTCGACGGCGAGCAGGTCGGTCAGCTAGAGCGGGTCGTTTCCGGCAGCACCGACGCCTCCATCCGCGACGCCGCCGCCGAAGCCCGCGGGGCACTCGATCTGCCGGCGGATGCGGCACGCACGCTGATTCTGAAACAATCGAAGGTGTAAAAAATAAATGGATAGCGAATGACAAGACAACAGGCCATTTGGCGAATTTTCTCGTGGGCTGTGATACTGTCGTCAATTGCTGTTATCGTTATTTGCGGCCCCAATAGCAGAGCGTTTTGGATTTGGTTCTGGATCGTCTTTCCAATTCTCGTCTATCGGGAATGGTTCACGCGGCCAAGCCAGCCGCAACAATCCGACGTTGCGGCAGGCATACACTTCCTGAAATAAAAGAGGCTTTACCGCTCCGGTTCAATCACCACGGCCGTCCCGTAGCACAAAACTTCCGTCGCCGAGGTTCGGTTCCCTCCGCCGATCTCTGAAGCGTCATACCGAAACCCGACAACCGCATTCGCTCCCACCTGCTGCGCGTGCTCGATCAGAAGTTCGTATGCCTGCTGCCGCGCCTGCTCGCACATTTGCGTGTACGCCCCGATGCTGCCGCCGATAATCGACTTCAGCCCACCCAATATACCCTGCGAAATCGTGGGCGCCCGCACGATCAGCCCGCGCACCACCCCCAGATATTTAACGATTCGATAACCGTCAATCGTGAAGGTCGTCGTAACTGGAAAATGCAAAGCGCGCCGAATACGGCAGGTGAGGTGAGCTCATGCCCAAAGCATATCTCCCGGAAATTTACCCGCCAAGGTAAGCCCGTTTCACTTCCGGGTTTTCCAGCAGCGCCGTTGCCTTGTCCGCCAGGATCACCCGGCCGCACTGCATCACATATCCGCGTGTCGCGACCCTCAGGGCCATGTGTGCGTTCTGCTCCACCAGAAAAATCGTCGCTCCGCCCTGATTGATCTCCCGGATAATCTGAAAAATCTGTTTCACAATGATCGGCGCCAGCCCCAGCGAAGGCTCATCCAGCAGCAGCAACCTGGGCTTGCCCATCAGCGCCCGCCCAATCGCCAGCATCTGCTGCTCCCCGCCGCTGAGCGTCCCGGCTCGCTGCTGGCTCCTCTCCTTCAGCACCGGAAAGAGTTCAAAGCATCTCTGCAATCCCTGCTGAATCTCGCCCCGCGCCCGGCGCGTAAACGCCCCGAGCATGAGATTATCTTTCACCGTCAGGTTCGCGAAAATCTGCCTCCCCTCCGGCACATGGCTGATCCCCAGCCTGACAATCTCATGCGGCTTCATGCCCACGAGCTCCTTCGTAGCCCCCGCATATTCAAGCGCCATCCCCCCTCCTCTTACCCCCACCCCCGGTACTCCGGGGGAGGGCTGGGGAGGGGGTTGTGTGGAAGGTTCACGATCGGGCGGACACCAGGTAATCTCCCCCTCCGCAGGCCGAAGTAACCCACTAATCGTCCGCAACAGCGTAGTCTTCCCCGCCCCATTCGCCCCAATCAGCGCCACGATCTCCCCCGGCGCGATCTCCACCGAGACTTCGGAAAGGGCCGTAATCGCCCCATACTTCACCGTGAGGTTTTCCGTCGCCAGGAGCATCAGTTCTCCGGCTCACCAAGATAAGCGGCGATCACCTTCGGATCATTCTGAATCTCCGCCGGCGTTCCCACCGCGATCGTCTCCCCATGATCCAGCACCGTGATCCTCTCGCAAATCGACATTACCAGCTTCATATCATGCTCGATCAGCCAGATCCCCACTTTAAATTGATCTCGCACCTTCCGGATCAATTCCATCAATTCCCCCTTCTCCTGTGGATTCATCCCCGCCGCCGGCTCATCCAGCATCAGAATCCTCGGCCGCGTCGCCAGCGCCCGGGCGATCTCAAGCCTCCTCTGATGCCCATACGGCAGCCCCCCCGCTGGCGAATTACATTGTTCCGTCAGGCCAAACGTCCCCAGCAATTCCATCGCCTCCGTGCGACATTTCTGCTCCTGCCGAAAAAATTTCGGGCTGCGCGTCAGCGTGCTCAAAAACCCATGCATTGCCGACCGGTGAAGCCCCACCACGACATTATCCAGCACGCTCAGATTCTGAAACAGCCGGATATTCTGAAACGTCCGCGCGATCCCGGCATGATTCACCTTCACCGGCGGCTCGCCGTCGATCCGCTTTCCCCCCAGCCTGATTTCGCCGGCGGTAGGGCAGTAAACGCCGGTCACGATATTAAACGCCGTCGTCTTCCCCGCTCCGTTGGGCCCAATCAAGCCTGCAAGCTGCGACTGCTCCAGCGAGAAATTGAAATCGCTCAGCGCCTTGAGCCCGCCAAAACTGATCGAGAGGTGGGAGATTTCCAGCAGCTCGCTCATTTGCCTGCCGATTTCGCAAAAACGCGCTTCAACTTCGCCCGCGCGATCATGATGATCAGCAGCAGCAGGGCGTAAAGAACAAACCGGTTATCCGACATCCACTTCGCCGCTGGGGCCAGGCCCTTCGGCAACAAAAGATCTGCATTGTCCAGCACCTCCGGCAGCGCCGTCAGCCCCACTGCCGCTATCGCCGCTCCCGCGAGGCTCTCCACTCCACCCAGCGTGACCATGACGACAATCTCGATCGAACGCATAAACGTAAACTGGGTCGTGTTTAAATACTGATCGAGATGCACAAAAAGCACCCCCGCGACCCCCGCGAAAAACGCTCCGACGACAAACGCCAGAAGCCGTTGCCGCGTCGGATCGATCCCCATCGCGGCGGCGGCGATCTCATCGTCTCTGACCGTCTTGATCGCCTTGCCCTTGGACGAATGCACGAGCCGGCCGATGAAAATCAACGTGAACGCCGCCGTGCCGAAAATCCACGGGGACATATAAAACGCCTCATAGATATGGTCCGGCGGACTCGGTTTGGTCGAGTACGGGTTCACGCTCATTCCGGTTGCGGCGCCCAGGGCAGGAATTGTCACAATGATGTTGCGAATAATCTCGCCAAATCCCAGCGTCGCGATGGCCAGGTAATCGCCCCGCAGGCGCAGTGTTGGAATCCCCACGATCAGCGCCGCGACGGCCGCCGCACACCCGCCGCCGATGAGCGCCACCACTAGCGTTGCCGGTTTGCGCCATTCAAACGGCAAAAGTCCGCTCATCCAAACCCCTACAGGCTGCCCATGCTGCAGCATAGCGCTGAAAATATTCACCAGCCCCACAGCTCCTCGTGACCAGATACAACCCGTCGGAATCACCTGGGCCTGCGACGCATTACGCGCATCGACCACCACCCACACCAGCAAACCGGCCGCCAAAATCAGGGGCAGCGCCGGAAAAATCTTTCGTGTCTGCCGAATCAATATAAACAACACTGCTACAACTCCTGCCGCGATACCGGTTACCAGTCCTGCCACGAGGAAAAACAAAAGAGTCCCCCCGGGATTCGCAAACAGCAGCCGCGGATCGGGATAATCTGCGTTGGGGTCATAACCCCACGGCCCAAAAATATAGGTTGAAAATCCGCCCAGATATGCGCCCACCGCCATAAACCCGGCATGTCCAAGCGAAAACTGCCCGCTGATTCCATTGATCAACTGCAAACTTACCGCGAGGATGACGTTGATCCCCGCGAACATCGCTACATTCATCACGTACTCGCCTGGACGATCCGCAAATTCCAATTTGCGCCCGATCCAGACAATCGCGACTGAGCGCCACGGGAATCCACAAGTTGTGCAGCAGCGAAAGCCACCACGATTTCGCGCGCGGCAATAGTTGAGAGGTGCTGGCCAATTTAAACTTTTTCCTGAGCCGCTCGACCAAACAATCCCGACGGCTTGATGACCAGAATCGCGATCAACACCAGAAACGCAACGCCGTCCCTATACTGCGACCCCTCGGGAAAATAGCTGACCACCATCGCCTCCGTCACCCCCAGCAGCAGCCCGCCGGCCACCGCGCCCCCGATATCTCCAATCCCCCCCAGCACCGCCGCGATAAACGCCTTCAGCCCCGGCAACAATCCCATCAGCGGGTCCACCTTCGGCGACCTCAATCCCACCAGCACCCCGGCAACCGCCGCCATCACCGACCCCAGGACAAACGTAAAGCTGATCACCCGGTTGACGTTAATCCCCATCAGCGAAGCCGTATCAAACCGATAGGAAACCGCCCGCAGCGCCAGCCCCATTTTCGTCTCCTTCACCACCCAGCGCAGGCCCACCATCATCAGCAGCGTGATGAGAAAAATCATCGCGTCCACTTTCCCGATCACGAGTTGCCCCACATGCACCAGATCCGGCCGCGCTTCCACCCCCGGAATCAGATCCGGAAACGGCTTGGGGTCGGGCCCAAACATCCACTTCGCCTGTCCGCCAAATTCCAGCAGCATCGACACCGCGATCGCCGTGATCAGCGACGCAATCCGCGGCTGATCCCGCAGTGGCCGATACGCAAACAGCTCAATAAAAAACCCCAGCACCCCGCACACGGCCATGGCCGTCATCAGCACCAGAAAAAATCCCACCCACGCCGGCACCGCCAGGTGAAACCACCGGGTGGCCGCATAAAACCCCGTCATCGCCCCGACCATGTAAACGTCCCCGTGCGCGAAATTGATCAGCCGCAGCACGCCATACACCATCGTGTATCCCACCGCGATCAGCGCATAAATCGCCCCGATCGACAGCCCATTGATAAGCTGCTGAAGGAATTGTTGAAGCTGCGGCATAAAACTTTTTCCCCCGCCCCCGGTACTCCGGGGGAGGGCAGGGGAGGGGGCCATGCACCACTCGGTCGCCATCTTACCCACCATTCGGCTGCACCGTCCCGATGAAATGCGGCTGATCATTCTCAATCTTCAAAATCACGATCGGCTTTTGCGCATTCCGATGCGCATCCATCGTGATATCCCCGCTGGCCCCCGGATAATCTTTCGTATGCGCCAGCGCATCGCGGATTGCCCGTCCATCCGTGCTCCCCGCCCGCTTGATCGCATCGGCCATCATCCCCATCGCGTCGTATCCCAGGATCGCCATCGCATCTGGAACGGCATTGTATTTCGCCTGAAATTTCGCCACGAAATCCTTCACCCGCGGGCTGTTCTCATCCTGCGAATAATGATTCGTAAAAAAGCACCCGTTCACCGCATCGCGCCCGATTTCATACAGCTTATCGCTGTCCCACCCATCCCCTCCCATCAGCGGAATCGCCATCCCCAAATCCCGCGCCTGACGGCAGATCAATCCTACCTCGGTGTAATACCCCGGCACATAAATCGCCTGCGGATTGGCCCGCTCGATATTCGTCAGTTGCGCCTTGAAGTCGATGTCCCCCTCCCCATAACTCTCATCCGCGACAATCTCGCCCCCATTGGCCTTGACCGTATCGGTAAAAAATTTCCTCAATCCAACGCTGTAATCATTCTTCACATCATAAAGAATCGCAAACTTCGTCGCCTGCGGCCCCTGCGGGTCCTTCATCGCGAAATTCGCCATCGCCGCCCCCTGAAACGGATCGATGAAGCAGGCCCGGAAGATAAAATTCCCCACCGCCGTCACCTTCGGATTCGTGCTCGCCGGCGTCAGCATCGGCACATGATTCCGCTGACAGATCGGCGCCGCCGCCAGCGACCGGCTCGACGCCACCTCCCCAATCACCGCTACCACATGATCTTCGGAAATGAGCTTCTCCACGGCCGTCACCGCCGCCTCCGGCTTCGACTGATCGTCTTCCACCATCACCTGAATCTGCTGCCCCAACACCCCGCCGGACGAATTGATCTGGTCCAGCGCCAACCTCACGCCTTCATCCGTGGAAGTCCCAAAGGTTGCGGTGCCCCCCGTGAGCGACCCATATTCCCCGATCAAAATATCCCCCCGCGCGATTAGCCCCGTTGCTCCTGCAAACAACAGCCCGAAAATCCACGAACGACGCCAAGCCACCTTGCTCGCAACTTTCTTCATGTCCGCAAAATCTAGTCTTCGTTGCTCCCCCTGACAAGACAACATGACAAGACAACTGCTTCAAGTTACATTTCCCCGCATGTCAAACGGTTTTCTCGCCCGCGGAAAGGTTCTCGAAGCCAAAGATTCCCTGGTCATCTTCAATCCCGCCGACACGACATATAAGCTCCATCTGCAAATCTCCCGTCCCTACGACGGCCCGCTCAACGAATTCATCGAAGCCCGCATCCGCGCCAAGGCGCGCAAGGTTTACACCGTCCCCAGCGGCGGGGGGTTCATCGCCCCCATCTTCGGCCCACCCAAAACCCTCCAGGGCCGGGCCCTTCACGTCGATGATCGCCAAGTCGTCATCCGCGCCGGTACCCCGATCTCCGTCGACCTCCCTCAGAGCGATGACGCTGTCGATCTTTCGGATGGCCCGGTTAAGGTTGGCGAGATGATCAATATTGCCGCCTTCCCAGGCGCAACCTTCGAATACGTCCCCTCTCAGCCGCAGAAATAAGCAAAACCGCGGTAACCTGGATAAAATCCAGCCCCCCAAGTTCCCAAAACCGGCCTCGACCGTATAGAGCAGATTCCCTTCCCATTTTAACATTTTCGTTCGGTTTTTATGAGCAGCACCCCAAAAATCTTTCAAATTGGGGTTTTTATGGGACAAATGGGTAATTTTGGTGATTGAATTTTAACATGCCTAAACTACATACTGTTTCCCTCTGACGGGGTAAGGATGGGAGGTTTCGCGGGAGGGCGCGACTTACAGATCAGGCGGCTCGCCAGACGCTATTTTGTTTTGGTCCCGGCTCCCAGTGGGTGAGAGCCGGGACCTTTTTTTGCGCCCCCATTCACAATCCGTCCGCCCCGTTTGTGAACGCCCACTGCGCCGCGGTGGGGCCTTCCCCTCGCTCCCTCAAACCGTTCTAATCCCGAAAGACCGCCCACACGCAGGAGTGGCGGAATTGGCAGACGCGCAGGACTTAGGATCCTGTACCGAAAGGTGTAGGGGTTCGACTCCCCTCTCCTGCATACAATTTTCCCGTGGTATGAACCGCCGCGCATTCGCAACCCTCTTTCTGGCCGCCTCCGCATCCCTCGTGCGCGCCGACACGATCGCCATCCGCCGTCCTGATGCTCCACAGGATTCCGCTCCCACCGTCTACAGCGACGTCCAGGTTACCAACATCGCACAAGGCCGTGTCGTCTTCACCACCGCCTCCGGCAACGAAGTCGATAAAGCCCTCGACTCCGTCGTCGCCATGGATATCGACGACGAACCAGGGTTTAACCAAGCCATGCAGGACATGGCCGCCCAGAAGTTCGCCGACGCCACGGATGAATTTGATCAGACCATCCAGAAAACCGCCAAACCCTGGCTCAAGACCTATTGCGAGCCCCTCTTCACGGACGCCGCGAGCAAATCCGGCCGTTTCGACAAGGCCGTCCAGGGCTACATCAATCTAATAATGAATCAAACCTCCATCGCCGCGGCCCATCGCCCGGCGACGCCGGCCCCGATTCCGGCTACCTCGACGCCGCCGCCCAATCCCTCAACGACGCCGCCGACTACCCGAATCTCTCCACGGCGCAGCAGCAGGCCATTCTCTCCCTTCTGCTGGACGTCGACCGCACCCGCAACAACGCCGCCGACATCGCCTCCGTCGCCACGCGTCTCGCGAAACTTACCGGGTCAACGCCCAACCCCATCGCCAACGACGCCTCCCTCGCCCTCGCCGATGCCAAGCTCACGCTTGCCCAGTCCGCGCTGTCTCAGAACAATTACGATCAGGCCGCCTCCATCATCACTACCTCCGGCAACGTCTTCCTGGATTCCAGGCGCCAGTCCGATGCCCTCTATATCCTCGCCCAGTCCCGCCAGGGCCACGCCGAGGCAAAAAACGATCCCGACGCCTGGAAAGACGCCGCCATCGCCTACATGCGAATCGTCGCCGATTTCAAAGACGCGCCCGAACGCGCCGCACGTAGCCGACGCCCTGCTCGCCACGGCGTCGATTTTAGAGGATCATCTCAACGCGGGCGGCAAAGCCCTTCGCATGTATCAAAGCATCCAGAAACAATTCCCTGGCACCCCCGCCGCCGACCAGGCGGCAGACCGAATCTCGCGCCTTCAGTCCGCCGGCGTGCAGCCGGACTAAAACCAAAACCGCTAAAGGCTCCTTTCAATGATCAAAATCATCCGCAAAAACCAGAAAGTCGTCGGCGTAATTCTGGGAATCATTCTCATGGTCATGTTCCTCGGCAACCTCGCTCCCCAGGGGTCCCAGCAGTCCTCGCAGCTCCTCCGCAAGGTTGCCACTATCGACGGCGAAAAGGTCACCCAGTTAGAGCTGAACAATGCCACCGCTGAATGGCAACTGTTGATGCAAACCTTTTACGTTGACCCCAGGTTCCCGGAAATTCCGGCCATGCCTCTGACAAAGGGTTATCCCGAGGACCCGAGATTGCCCCCATTTGCCGGCTACCCCGGCAGACTAATCACCGACCAGATCCAAAAAGCCCAGTCCGGCAACAACGGCATCCCCCTCTACTTCCTTCTCTGGAAAGAAGCCGAACGGCGGGGAATCGTCGTCACCAACGAAGAACTCAATTCCGTCCTCACCAACAACGTCACGCCCAACAGTTCCCCCGAGCTTCCCGAAGCCGTCCTCCACGCCATGATGATCCGCCGCATGGCCGATCTCGACGACGGCGCCATCAAAATCACTCACCCCTATCGCGACTACGAGCTTGCCCTCAGCGCTCAGAACCTCACGCTTAAAGTCGCCCCCATCGTCGTCGCCCAGTTCATGTCCACCATCCCCGAGCCCACCGACGCCCAGATTCAGAAACAGTACGACGCCTATAGCGATCGCGTTGCCGTAGTCGAAAATCACAGGCAATTCGGCTCCGCCGACGATCCGCTGGGCTTCGGCTACAAAACCCCCAATCGCCTCACCCTGCAATACATCGGCCTCAGCTACGCCGACGTCGCCCAGACCGTGCGCGCCTCCAAATCTACTGAAGACTGGTACATCGCCGCCTTCGGTGAATTCAAAGCCAACCGCGACGACTACGACTCCAAACCCCTCCCCTCGACGCAGCCGTCAAGCACTGCGCAGCAGCCCGCTCCCCAGAAGCTCGATGACGTCGGCCAGGACTTCGCCCTCCATGCCCCGCTCGTCCTCGATAAGCTTTACACCGACGCCACCGACGCGCTCATGCAAACCGCCGTCAATGATCTGAGCCAGAAGCTCTCCGCCGGCTTTGGAACCTATCGCGACGCCACCGCCGGCGGCGCCGCCAACCCCACCTCTGGACCCGCTGCCGATTACCTCACCTACGGCTTCCTCGCCTCCGTCGGCGATTCCATCCACGCCAAGTACGGCCTCACCCCCATCCTCGGAAACATCCCGCAGCTCAGCACCGAAACCGATCTCTACCAAATCCCCGGTATCGGCACGTCTGCCGTCATCGGAACCCAGCCCCGCATCTACTTCCCCACGTACGCCGCCGAGCTCTATCAACCCTGGATCAGCGCCGCCGACAAAAATTCCCCGAGCGGCAGCCTAGCCATCGCCCAGTGGCAACCCTCCAGCAAGCTCGCCGACAATGCCAACAACATTTATTTCTTCCGCATCACCGGCAGCGAGGCTTCGCATCTTCCTCCCCTGTCCGCCGTCAAAGACGAGGTCATCGCCGACTGGAAGCTCGCCGCCGCCTACGCGAAGGCGCAGGACGCCGCCAAGTCTCTCCTTGCCGTCGCGCAGCATGTCGGTCTCGACAAAGCCGCCGATGACGCCCACGCAGTTCTGCTCACCACCGATCCATTCAATCCCTACGCCATCGTCAGCGACCAGGTTTTCCCCCAGATCTCGCCGCTTAGACTCAAGGCGGATTCCGTCGTGGCTCTCGCCAACTCCGCCCAGCAGCTTCTCACCACGCCCCAATCCCCCAGCGGGCACCGCCAGCTTCTGGCCAACCTCTACGCCAACAGCACCGTGGCCGTAATCCAGCTTGAAACGGCCACCCCCAACTGGAAGGACGACCCCGACCGCAAATCCATCGAAAGCGCCGAATTCCTCTATGGCCTCCGCCTGGAAGCCCGCACGCCCCTCGAATCCGGCCTCTTCGCGGCCGACCTGGTGAAATCGCGGATGAATTACGTGTCGCTGGAGGCGAAAAACCAATAGCCCGGGAAACCAGTCTCGCCATTCGCTTGACAACAATTCCCCATCGCTTATTTTGCGCGTGAGCGCCATTAGCTCAATTGGCAGAGCAGCTGACTCTTAATCAGCGGGTTGCAGGTTCAAGTCCTGCATGGCGCATATAATGTAAGTCACGCCGAACGCAAAGTATAGCGTACCTGTCCGTGTTGGGCAGAGCGGCCTTGAATCCTTTGCCAAAACCGTACATACGGTTTTGGACCCCGGATTGGAGGTTCGCTATGCCACGTTTAACCAATTCCAGCCCCCGTTATTGCAAGCATAGGTCATCAGGCCAAGCTGTCGTCACGATCGATGGCAAGGACTATTACCTCGGTCCCTGGAACACCCAAGCGTCCAAGGCTGAGTATGACCGCCTGATCGGCGTATGGCTCGCTGGTGGTCGCCGCATGCCCGGCTTCGGTCTGAACGACATCACCGTGACCGAAGTGATCGCCCGTTTTTGGGAACACGCCGAGACCTATTACCGACACGTCGACGGATCGCCCACGTCGGAAATCCGATCCTACAAGCCACCGCTAGCGATTTTGAATCGCCTGTACGGGCCGACCGCAGCCCGCGATTTTGGCCCTCTTGCCTTAGATGCTGTTCGCACTGTGATGATCGAAAGGGGTTGGGTGCGCCGGAGCATCAATATCAGCGTGGGCAGGATCAAAAGAATGTTCAAGTGGGCAGTCGCAAAGGAACTTGTGCCGGCTTCAGTCCACCATGCGCTTTCGGCCCTCGCAGGTTTGCGCCGGCAGGACGAACGCCCACGAAAGCGAGCCCGTGAAACCCGTCCTGGACGCAACGGTTGACGCCACCCTGAGAGTCCTCTCCCGCACAGTTGCAGCAATGGTGCAATTGCAACGCTTGACCGGCGCCCGCCCAGGTGAAATCTGCGCCATGCGAACAAGCGATATCGACCGTAACGGCGAAATCTGGACCTATACACCTTCAAGTCACAAGACGGCCCACCACGGCCACCACCGAAGCATTTTCATCGGCCCGAAGGCGCAGGATGTGTTGCGCCCCTTTCTTCGGCTCGATCCCGCTGCCTACTGCTTCTCCCCGATAGAAGCCGAACGTGAACGGCGGGAAGAACAACACGCCGAACGCAAAACGCCACCCAGCCAGGGCAACAACATCGGCACGAATCGCAAGCGCCAGCCAAAACGGCGACCCAAGAGCCGCTATGAGGTGGGGAGCTACTGCCGGGCAGTCGCTACCGCGTGCGAATCGGCATTCCAACCGCCACCGCCGCTGGGCCAAATGGATGGCGAATCAATACGCGCTTGGAAGCTCCGGCTAACCGCGGAGCAGCGCACGGAGCTGAGAACCTGGCATCGTGCCCATGCCTGGCACCCGCATCAATTGCGTCATAGCGCAGCCACCGAAATCCGCAAACGCTTCGGTATCGAGGCGGCGCAGCATGTTCTTGGCCACGCCACTTTGAACGTCACCGAAATTTACGCGGAAAAAAATTCAGAGGCGGCCAGACAAATCGCGGCGGCGATCGGATAGGAAGTCGTTGAGCGTATCTCCCGGGTCATTCCAGTCGATGATGCGCAGATCGTGACCGCTCTACAGCATTGATTGAAAAATCAGCCCGTAGGCAAATGCCTCACTGGTGAATGAAACCTTGTTCAAGAACTGCAAGCTGGTTTTTGATCGCTCTGGCCATGATTGCGAATCAACCCCACAAAGTTCCGCACTAGCACGGACGTGTCTTGTTTCCGCCACGCGACCGCTAATTCGATCCGACCCGGGCACTCCTCCAAATCACGAAACAGTACGCCAGCATGGCGGATCTTGTGGGCGGAAGCCGGAACGAGACATATTCCCAGCCCCGCCGCGACCATTGGCAAAATCGCGTCCTCATCATGGGCTTCTCGCACCTTCATCTCTACGCCGACGGACCGGCAGATTTTGGTGACCTGACCTAGATATCCCGCGTCGCAGAGGCGACGAGTAAAAATAAATGGCTCATCCGCCAACGAGGACAGCGGAATCCGTTGCCGCCGAGCGAATTTGTGGTGCTGTGCCAGCACGACAACCAACGGCTCTCGCAAGACGACCTCGATTTCCAAGCCGGTTTTTGGAAATGGAGTACAGACCAATCCAATATCGATCCGCTTCTCGCGCAGCGCCCTCGCTTGTTCGATGCTGACCATCCGCTCCGGCACCACTTCCACTTGGGGAAACTGACGCCCGAACGCCTGCAATGCGCGTGGCAACAGCTCGATGGCTGCATAGGCCATGTATCCAACGACGACGCGTCCTTCGTGCCCCTGCCCGGCGCTGCGCCGATTTCGCTGCTACATCTACCCGCAAGAGAATGTCTTTGGCATCCTTTAGGAACGTGCGCCCAGCCTCCGTTAGCTCAACTCGCCTCCGGGTCCGCGTAAGGAGCATTGTCCCGACTTCTCGCTCCAAATCCTTAATTTGTTGACTAAGGGGCGGTTGAGATACCAGGAGACGCTGCGCCGCGCGGCTAAAATGTAATTCTTCTGCCACAGCGACAAAATACCGCAAATGCCGGAGTTCCATAGCTCCCACCCAATCGGATATGCGCTTGTACCTAAAGTAAATACGGTGCGGTTCGCAATTCGATCGCCGCTTCTATAAATACAATCCGTAAAATCGATCGTTGCGCGGTAACATAGGATGACTTTCAAGCCTGTAATGGCAGCTCGATACGTTTAACATCTCAGTCAAGACGAAAAATGTATTGGACGGCGATAGGCATATACGGCTACAGATGAAGACCGTTTGCCTTGTGCGAGCCGTTGAGTATCGAAGAAAGTTCGTCGAACTAGAGGCGGTCGATATATAAGATGTGAGTCCAGGCCCTAGGCTAATCAGGATGTTCCGAGTGGGTGGGCCGCGCACATAACGATCAATCGGTCTCAGCGCGGGCAATGAGTAATTGACCTTCACAACATCGCGTATCCAGGAATTGAAATCCTGTGCTTTCGGCGGGCTGCTTTGCCATGCGCCGCAGCGGCCATGGCCCGGCCTCGCGCCGACTTTCATGCAGTACGGAGGAAAGATATGCGCAAAATGTGTTTCACTGAATTCGTCGCCCGCGACGAATTCGCGGTTGGGGTGGATCGACTATGTTTCGGCCACCCTATCGCGCGGCCAGCCCGCGAGAGATCAAGCGCCCGCGATCCCCGCCTCTACCGCTTCCTTCCCGGCCAAATTTTCGCAGTCGTATGTCAACGATGGCACCCGGATGGCCGTCAGCATCGCGTTCTGGCAATTGTTGAGACCTTGAATGACCGGACCAGAGGGTTCGCCCTTCCGGGAATCTCGTCTGCGGTATCTGTGCATGCGATGGTGGACCAGACCGGACCCGCGGGTCACGGCGGGGGTGTGGATCGACTTTTAACTTTGATCCAATCCATAAAACTATCCGGCAGGGACCCCGCCGTTTTGCCAGCATCGTATTGGCGGGAAGCATCCTATTGGGTCATGTTGCAACAGCGGCCACCGATGCCCCCGCGAAAGGCAGCCTAATGTGACGGCGATCAAGGTGAAACGCTTGCGGGTGCATTGGTTCTGGTTCGCCAGTTTAATTGGCTTGGCCGCACTGGCCGCGTCGTCAATTCTCTTTGCCAACCGGCAAATAGTGATTAACACTTCTCCCAGCGTCCCATCAGGACTATATCTACGTTCGACGGCTGCACCGGCGATCGGTCAAATAATCGACTTCCGCATTCCCCAATCCGCGAGAAATTACATCGAAACACGAACCGGTCAAAATGGCGAGGACTGGTTTATACTGAAACCAATCGCAGCCGGCCCGGGCGATCGCGTCGATACCACCGGCGAATGGCTGCTGATCAATGGACGGCAAATCGCGCCTATGCCTCCAACGAACGACGCTGGCGGCCGTTCACTTCCCGTTTGGCGTGATGACCGCGTGCTCAGATCGGACGAATTCTTCGTCTTCTCTGCTCGGATTCCCAATAGCTTCGATAGCCGTTGCTACGGACCGATTGAGCGCGGTCAAATTGAGTCGGTCCGCCAGCCGTTATTGACCTGGTAACGCGCGGCGAGTCATCCGCTCCGAACTACACGAGAGTCTTTCAATTTTTGATGGCTTCTATCTCCGAGAGCGGTTCAGCCTCGGAAGTTATACATCAGCTTCTATTTTTCCGTTTAGCCAGGACATGAGCGCTGCCCCCGGAAAATGTCTGAGCCCAGACTCGCTCGCCCGTTCCTGCCGATTCCCGTACAATTGGCCCATGAACCGATAAAACCACTAAGAACAGGAATGTCACCAATTTCGGCAATTTTTTAGAGGAAACCGCCGCCGTGCCGTCACCCGCCCAATCTGCCGCCGCCCTCAAGCCGCTCTTGGAAGAGTGCGGATATACAGGCGCGCGGCTGGAACCAGACTTTAAGTTTGGGTCGATGACAATTCCGCTTGTGGGATTTGCCACGAAACCGTGGGACTTCGATTCCGCGTGTATCGCCGTTGTGGACGGAAACGGTCAACCGGAAATTGCGGCGCGGTCCTGCCGCAATCTGGGCGCGCCCGTTGTCTGGGTGCGGCACAACGGTCAAGTCGATTGGTGGATGCAGCACGATAGTGCGCGAACGCTCTTTGCGTCAAAGCCCGTTGGAGAGTTTCCGACGCTTGTTCGCCGGCACAAAGAAGCGCTAGGCCCACTAAGCGTCTATCGAGGCAAGACAATTGCCCGTGTCGTCAAGTCCCGACAACTTGACTTCGTCGATGCCGGGCTTCTGCCGCTGCTGAGAGAAGAAGCGGGCAAGAAGCTCCACGATTTGGTCGAAGCGATGATTAGAGCAACGCTGACGGGGCTCAGCCAATCCAACCCAAGCCGCGCCATACTCCGCGACGTGTTCACCGCCGTATTTCGCATGCTCGCTGGGAAAATCCTCAAAGACAAAGGCGTTCATGGGTTCAAGGGATTAGACCTTACCGATCCGGGCGTCGTTCTCTCCGCCGTGGCGAAGCACTACAGCGCTGGACAGACGACGCCATTCCAAGGCAAGTGGAAGACCGCGCTCACATCCGCAACATCGCTGTTCAGTGGAGCGGGTAGCTTTGGCGTGGTCTCTCCTGAGGCGCTAGCCTACGTCTACGAGCATACAATGGTCAGCAAGGCCCTCCGCAAGAAACTGGGTATCCACGCCACTCCGCCCTGGCTCGTGGACTATATGGTCTGGGAACTCTATGACTGGATCTGTGAGATTCCGGTTGACGACCGCCATGTCTTCGAGCCAGCGTGCGGTCACGCGCCATTCCTCCTGTCCGCCATGCGGCTATTGCGGCTGGAGATGCCGGATCAGACTGAGACGAAGGTTCACGCCTATCTCCAGAACCACATCCACGGCTTAGAGATCGATGACTTCGTGCGCGAGATCGCTCGATTGTCGCTCACGTTGGCGGATATTCCCAATCCCAATGGCTGGGACCTGCAACCGGGGGATATGTTTGCGTCGGATGCACTCAAGCAAGAGGCGTCGAGATGCAGGATTCTATTGAGCAATCCGCCATATGAACGGTTCACTGACGCCGAAATGAAGAATTATGACGCCGCCGTGCGCCCTAAGCATCGGGGCAAAGCGGTCGAACTCATGCAGCGTTCCTTGGCGGCGTTGCAAGGATCGGCGGTATTTGGCCTCGTACTTCCGCAAGGCGTGTTGCACAGCGCCGAAGCTCGGTCGGCGCGCGAGTTGTTATTGCGCGACTTCGATGTCCGCGAGATTTGTCTTTTCGCCGACAAGGTCTTCGAAGAGGGAGAGCCCGAATCGGTAATCTTGCTCGGTCGCCATCGCCCAATCCGTGAGAGTGTTGCGGGGAACGTTCGGTACCGGCGTGTTCGGGAGAGCGGGGTAAAGCGTTTTGCCCTGACCTACGAGCCTGACTCCGAACTGATCGTTGAGACAAATCGATTCGAGACGGCCCCCGACAAGAGCTTCCGCGTGCCCGATCTGCTAGACGTTTGGGTCGCTCTGCGCGACTATCCCGTGTTGTCGAGCGTCGCGGACGTAGGGCAGGGGTTTTCGTTTGCGCGGAAGGGCCTAATCGAGGAAGCACGCCGGCTGGGAACGCGGAAAACTGCGGACGCTGTACGCGCGTTCCTCTATGGTCACAGCGACACTAATATTTGGGAGTTGCCTTTGTCATCATGGCTCAGTCCGACGCGCACGCCGGTCAGGCCATGGAGAAGCGGCGACGCCACCGGCAAGCCACAGGTACTAGTCAATTATGTGCGGGCCATGCGCGGACCATGGCGCATCAAAGCCTTCCTTGACCACTCCGGTCATGCGGCCATCAATACATACTTTACCGTTCGGCCCAAACGAGACGGACCACCGATTGAGTTTTTTTGGGCGATACTTAATTCGCCGCTCGCAAATGCATACGCCTATTGCAATACGATGCAGAAGCACATCTACGACGGTCTTATTGCGGCGTTGCCCCTTCCGATGCGTTGGGAAACGCACGTTCGCCCTATCGTCGATGCAGCCACCTCTTATCTCAAGGCGGTCAAGCCGCCTGACGGATTTGCACTTCAGGCGGATGACAATACCGTGGCGCGAGAGGCGTTGCTATCAATGGACGCTGCGGTCATGCGGGCGTATGGCCTGCCTGTTCGGTTTGAGCGTGCCGTATTGGACCTCTTCCGCCTGCCACCTCTTCGCAAAGCAGCGCGGCGTCGAAAGGGTGTCGGCTGCGTGTTTGGCGATTACTACCCGGCCGACTTCAAGTCTCTCGTGCCATTGTATAAGTACATCTCAGCGTCATACCGCAGTTCGATTGTTGATACCGTCGCGCGAAGAATTAAGCCAAGCGAGTCGTCTGTGGGGACTGCTGCTCTTCGCGCTGCCGCGCGGGCCTTTGGGGGTGAAGAATAAATGCGCGACTTTCTTCTCGACACCCAGACGATCCGGTATTGGCACGATACAGGCTGCTCACAGCACGCCGCCGTCATCGAGAATATCGCCGTGCTTCGTCAAAGTACGGTGTCATTTGAAGTCAAACCGAAGCTTCTGATGTCGGTCATAACGCTCGGCGAGATCGAGTTCGGGCATCGCGTCGCGCTCACCCCCGATCCTGCCGCACAAGCGGCCTACATCAAGTTCGTGAAAGAGGAGTTGCCTGAGCCATTTGAGCTTTCGTCGGATTCTGCTGCAATGTACGGCGACCTGCGAACCCGACTATTTAACAAGTACGCTCCCGGTGAAAAACGCAAACCAAAGATGCTGCCGGAGCAGTTGATTGATCCCGCCACTGCCAGGGAATTGCAAATCCAAGAAAACGATCTTTGGATCTGCGCTCAAGCCATCTCTCACGGCATGGTGTTGGTGACAAACGACCGGATGCAAGCAATTCGTGATGTCGCATCTGGAATGAATCCGCAGCTAATCCTCCAGAATTGGACAACACCGAACACTGTATCGATATCGCAGTAAGTGAATACTAGGACTGTGTTCGGGCAGCGCCAACCACACTGAAGTTCGCGACTTCCCAACAGCTTCAATATCGGGTTTTATCGCTCCCATTCACAGGCAACAGACTGAAACAGTTCGTCGCGCCCTGATAACGTGGTGATTCGGGCAGCAATGTGCGCTGAATCGCGGGTTTCTAACTGCTGTCGCGGCCGAAGAATTGATTTGCATCCCGCGCGGATCAAAGCATAATTAACTGCGGATCGGCGGTATTCCCCGAAGAAGGTTCCCCCCCTCCTTCTTCAACCGCCGATCTTTTTTGCGCCATCCATTCCATAGCGAAATCCGCCATTGCGTCATCACTTAACAAACCCAAACGGCGCGGGATTGACGAAACCCGTCTCAGATCGTTACCCTAACATATAGCGAACAACGGGAAGAGGTTTGTCGTGCGGATAACGACTGATAAGGATGAGCTGCGCCGCGCTCTTGCTGAAAAGCAACGGTCGCATGTCCGTTGCCGCAGCTTTCGCACGGGCTTGGAGGCGCTCGATGAAATCGCACCGAACGGCGCATTTCAAGGCGGCGCAGTGCATGAATTGCTCTGGCCACGGCAATCGACCTGTCCAAAGTCGCTCGCATTACTGCTTGCGAGGGCAGCGCAGAAAAACGGTGGCGCGATTGCTTGGAGTGATCCAGAGCGCGAGCTTCACCTACCCGCTTTGTCAGCCGCAGGAATCAACCTTCAGAATTTAGTCCTCCTGCGCTGCGCGAATCGCGCGGACCAGCTTTGGGCGATGGCCGAATGCTTACGCTGTCGCGGCGTCGGCGCGACAGTCGCGTTCATTCAACGTCTGAGCCAGATCGAGGCGCGGCGGCTCCAACTCGCCGCCGAGGGCGGAGGCGGCGTGGGGCTATTCATGCGCCCCTATGCGCGGGGGATCAGCAACACTTACGCGGCGGCCACGCGATGGCTCATCCAGCCCGCGCCCGGCAGCGACCAAGTGCAACGATGGAGCGTGGAACTTCTTCACGGTCACGGAGGACAGGTCGGAAAAGTCCTTCTACTGGAGGTGGACCGTGAGACACGTGCTTTGCGCATATCTGCGCCACTGGCCGATCGACCGGCTGCGCCGGCGACGGCCCGAGCTACGGCGTAAGCCGCTGGTTCTGATCGAAACCAGCGGCAACCGGCAGACCATCGTTCACGTCAGCCCGGAAACGCCGGCCGATATTTATCCGGCGATGACGCTGGCCGCGGCAAGAGCGCGTCAGGCGGCGTTGCTGGATCTTCCGGCGACGCCGGACGCGGATTTGCGCTCTCTCGAAGCGATGGGACACTGGCTGATGCGATTCAGCCCAAGCGTGTGCGTCTATCCCCCATCATTCCTTTTTCTCGATGCGACAGGTTTGGAACGCCTGTACGGCGGCCTTGAAAACTTTCGCCGTCGAGTTGCCCAAGCGCTCGCTTCGCTGCGCGTGACCGCCGCAGTGACGATCGCGCCGACGCCGGGCGCGGCGTGGCGCTAGCCGCGTTTGGCAAGAACGGAACTCACCTCGTTACGAATGAGCAGGTGTTGCCCGTACTATCGCCGCTTCCGCCAGAGGCGCTGCGCCTGGATAGCAAGACGGTGAATGTCTTATCGGCTTTGGGCGTGCGGACGATCGGCTCGCTGCTTCAACTTTCTCGCAACGACCTCGCCGTTCGTTTCGGACCGGCGATCCTAATGCGGATCGACCACGCGACCGGCGCGGTGCATGAGCCGCTAACGTACTTGGTCCATCGCTCGCCCATTCGGGCGACGCTCGAATTTGAAGGCGCTATTGAATCGCTCGACGCGATTCATTTCGCGGTTCAGGAGCTTACAAGGCAGATCGCCGCGAAGCTTACCGCGCGTGGCCAGGGGGCACGGGAGTTGCGCCTGACGTTCCGCCAGCCATATGCCTCGCCTGTCGAGAAAGTTATCCGGTTGGTGCGCCCGTGCCGCAACGAATCGGCACTGGTGAAGCTGATGTGCTGCGCGATTGAAAATCTGGAGGCCAGCGAGGGGTTTGTCGCCGCGACCTTGGCCGTCGTTGCCGCTGAACGATTGGGCGACGAGCAAGCCGCATTGATCGGTGGAGAAGAAGAACGCGACGCAGCCGAATTAGATCATTTGGTCGAGCGGTTGCGCGCGCGGTTGGATCGCGGCGTGGAATGGGGGGAATTGCTCGAATCCAATCTCCCTGAAAACGCCAGTCGATGCCGGGACACTGCCGGTAAGGCGGATGCGCCCGGGCGCACGGCGCAGTTGATCTTCTTCGCCCGCTCCGGCTGCTGCGCGAGCCGCGTCCGATCAAGGCAATCGTTCGACCATCGGAGAGCCGCGATGGCGAACCCGTATCCTTCACGGACTACGGTGAGGTTCATCGGCTCAATCACATCCGGGGACCGGAGCGAATCACCGGCCAATGGTGGAACGGGCGGTGGAAGACCCGCGACTACTTCGACGTTCTGGATGCCGCTGGCGATCGGTATTGGATCTTCCGCGTCCCGCAATCGGGGCGATGGTTTTTGCATGGGATATTCGAGTGATGGCGGAAACTCTTTATGCCCGAAACGGCCAATCCCAAGCATCGTCCCGTGGTTCCACCGCCAATTTCGGCGCACGGCACATCGTCCTATTCCTATGCGGAATTGGACGTCACAACAAACTTTTCATTCCTGCGCGGCGCGTCGCATCCTGATGAATTGGTCTATCGCGCTGCCGAGCTTGGATATACCGCCATTGCCGTCACAGATATAAACAGCGTTGCTGGCGTCGTCCGCGCGCACCAGGCCGCGAAGGAAGCCGCAATCAAACTTTGTGTCGGAGCGCGTCTGCGCTTCGTCGATGCGCCCGATGTTCTGGTGTGGGTCGAAAATCGCGCTGGCTATGCCAGCCTGTGCCGTCTACTGACCATAGGTAAACGTCGGGCTGAAAAAGGTTCCTGCATTCTTCATCTTCAAGATTTGCTTGCGGCGCCAACGGGCCTTTTAGCGGCGCTGGTTTGCCGGTCCATTGATCCACAAATCGGCGAACCCGATCCAGCCGCGATCGACACCGCGGCAGCGGCATTGAGGGATGCCTTCGGTCGAGGATTGTCCATCGCGGCGTCGCGTGTGTATGGGCCGTTGGACCGAATGATGTTGCGCCATGCCGAATCGGTAAGCCGCACCTACGGCGTTCCGATGCTTGCCACCAATCAGGTCCACTATCACGATGAGCATCGGCAAACGCTCCAGGATGTGCTCACTTGCGTTCGCCACGGCTGTACGATTCAGGACGCGGGATTCCGTCTCTTCCCCAACGGTGAACGGTTCATCAAGCCGTCGGAAGACATGCACCACTTGTTCGGCGACCTTCCGGCCGCGCTGCGAAGAACGGTCGAGATCGCGGAACGCTGCGCGTTCTCGCTTGATGAGCTGCGCTATGAATAGCCAACTACGGGGACTCCGCGCACATAAGGTGCCAGACCTTCGGGATGACGCCGTGCAAAGATAGCATAGTTTTTCTCAAACGGGTCAGTGCCTTGAACACGATTGAGCCAGAGTTCACAACCTTGAAGGACTTCCTGCACGAATTCGGCAAGCTGAATTAGGAGCGCGTCGCCGCCAATCACGCAATAGTGGATGCTGTAATTTGGATGACCAGGCTCGATGAACATAATGTGGGTGTACTGGCCATTCGACTGTTGGCTGCGTCCTTGGTGTAGCATTGCACAACGGAAACCATAGCACGCCTCGCCAGTCAGTGGGTTCTCCCTACCTCGACTCTCCTTGATTCTCGGCCGAACCCACTCCTCATACCAGGCGGAAAAATGCTTGCCAGAGGCACGTCCATCCTCCGAACCCAGTGCTCCCGCGATGTCTGGAATAGCCAAGGCACCGAATAGGGCTAGGTAGTACAGATCGGCATCCAATGCTTTTCGGGTCTGGGAGATGAGCGTGCGCATTACACGGCTTCCACGTTGTTACTTCGCGGATCGTTACAAGTTAATCGTATGCGCTGCGCGGACCGCGATCCGCATGTCATTCACTGTCGCTTTGGCCTTTGGCCCGTCGCTTCCGGCGCTCCACTGCGTCCCGGCGGCCAGCTCCTCCAAGGGTTCGTTTGTCCGTCAATCGCCTTGCGAACGGAACAACCAACCCCTTTTTAAGAGAGGAGCTTTTTATGGCGAAGCAGAAATCCACCAACAAGCCCGTCGAGGAAGTTCGGATCGGCAGCGTGAAAGCCGCCATCTGGAAGAACGAAACCGAAGGCGGCCCGCGTTTCAATGTCACGTTTCAGCGGATCTACCGCGATGAGGAGAAAGGCTGGCGGAGCACCGAGAGCTTCGGCCGCGACGACTTGCTGGTGCTGGCGAAAGTCGCCGACCAGGCCCACGGCCGGATCGTCGTACTGAATCAGCAACAGAGGCCGCTGGGATAAGCGAAGTAACGGTCAACATCGCAGGCCCGGCTGAGCTGTCCGTCCCCGGTCGGGCCTGCGGTGATGACTATTTGCTGGACTTCTTTGCAATCGCTACCACTTCTGTGGGTACCTGCGGATCGCCAGCTCGGGACTTTTGTCCTAATGCGAGAATGAACTGAAAATGAGCTGGTAACGGACTGCTGGCGAAGTCGCGGCAAATCCTTCAATGCGCAAGATGTGAAAGCCACACATAATCGCGGTACCATTGTAGAATGCCAATTGCGTCTTACACTCCGACGAAGCAAGCCCTTGGGCAGGTTTTGGGAAGCACCAGCCCACCCATCCGCGTCCCCGATTATCAGCGCGACTACAGCTGGCGGACAAAACATATTAATGATTTTTGGAACGATTTGGTCGGCTTCGACGAACAGTTCCCAGGTCAAGCAATACAAGGAAAAGAATACTTTCTTGGGTCTTCCGTGCTGGTTCAGACTGCAACGCATCATCTTCTGCTTGATGGTCAACAGCGCCTCGCCACGGCGACAATTCTGCTAAGCGCAATTCGTGACAAACTCGAACCTGTTAACCAAAATGCCGCCAATCAGATTCAAAACGACTTTATCGTGTTTGTTGACCATCTCGCTGGCGGTGCTCGTAAACATAAACTCGAATTGAATGTTTTTGATCGGGACTTCTTTCGTGGAAGGATCCAGGACAAACCACAAGTTCCCCCGGCGCCGACGAAGCGATCACACCGATTAATTATAGCCGCTCGAAAATACTTCGATGACAAATTGACCGAGATTTGGAACCAAACGACGCCGCAGCTAGCCATTGCACGTACAGCTCGACTGGCTCAGATTCTTACCACACACTTTGGCTTCGTCGTGGTAAGTTCAACTGATCAAGACGATGCTGCAACGATATTCGAAACGCTCAACGACCGTGGCATTGGTCTATCCACTGCGGACCTGCTTCGAAGTTGGCTGCTTACAGAGGCCCAGCCGCAAACGCGCGATGAAATGATTCGACTTTGGACGGATATCTTCAAGTCTGCGAAGAACGAGAAGCCAGAAGTAGTCATTCGGGCGTCTTGGGTTTCCCGACATGGCGATGTTAAGTCGCGATCAATGTATAAGGAGATAAAGGCGAAGCTCCAAGCCAATGCAACGCCGCCCTCTGATTTCACGCGCCAATTACACGCTGATGCGTTGATATATCACAAGCTTGTGAAGAGCGCCACCGGTGATGCCATTGTTGACGAGGTCTGTCGCGGTCTCGCGCGTTTAAAGGCGGCAGGCTGTTTTGCGCCGCTTATCGCAGCCAAGGTGCGGTTTCAGCAACCAATGGATGTCTCTAATCTCGCTCGCGCGCTCGCCAGTTTGACCATTCGACACAATCTCGTCTGTCGCCGCGACCCCGCTAAACTCGAAACGAAAGCCTTTGAGATTGCGCGGCTCATTTCAAATGGCGAGACGCCGGCGAACATTCTTGTTTCCCTTCGTCAATTATCGCCAACTGACGCCGATTTCATGGCGAATTTCGCAACGCTAGCCTTTCCGCCTAGCAAACACGCAACTGTTCAGATTGTCCTTAGGACTATCGAGAACAACCGAGCAAACACAGGTGAGAAAATCATTGCGCCGCCCAAAAAAGTACATATTGAGCACATTTACCCGCAGAATCCACAAGCTGGGAACCGCTGGGTAGACCACGACGGTCAAGTCTACTTACTCGGTAATTTGTCGCTTTTGGCGGCTGCTCTGAATATGCAACAGCAAAATGGACCGTTTGCACAGAAAGTTGCATCGTACCAACAATCACAATTCCTGATTACTCGCGAATTGGCTGCGAAGAACCAGTGGACATCAAACGAAATTACTGCGCGACAGCAGGCCTTATGCGCCGAAGCAATTCGAATTTGGCCTGAATCGTTGGCGTAATGGATATCAGCAACTTCGGTGGACTCTCGATTCCTTAAAGCAACGGACGTTCCGTCCATTTAGTCGCGTCAATCTAGCTGACCGATGTTATCATCGTGAAATGTGCGCTCGCTATCGTCTGAAACTTTCGCTCCGTCACATCGCGGAACTGCTCGGTCTGAGCGTGACCGAGCTATTCGAGGAATTTTCGGAGCGGCCACGGCTGAACATCTCCATCTCGCAACGAGTGCCCATCGTGACGCTCGATGGCGGTCAGCGAAAATTGGGCGTGGCCGAATGGGGATTCCTCGCGCCGTGGGACAAGTCAAAACGAATTTTCAACGCCGCGGCCGAAACCGTTGCAGTCAAGCCGACGTTTCGTGACTCCTTCAACCATCGTCGGTGTGTGATCCCCGCCGATGGATTCTACGAATGGCCGAACAAGCAACCGACTCTGATTCATTTCCCGGATGATCGGCTGTTTTGTTTCGCCGGGCTTTGGTTGGACGGTACCATGACGATGATTACCTGCGCTCCCAACGATTTCATGCGGCCCATCCATCATCGAATGCCGGCGATCTTGCGCGACGAGGATTGCGCAGGATGGCTTGATCCACGATCTCCCAGCACCGAGTTGCAATCTCTTATTGCCACGCGAAATTGGGACGGGATGCAAATAGATGCAATTCCAAAGCTGACACCCGATAGCCCGTCGTCAGCCCCGAAGTTCACGCGTGAACATTAACTGGTGATGCAATTGCTCGGCGCAAAGCGCGAGCAGTGCCAGGAGCAACCTTCCGCCTGATCCGATCGCAGCATCTTCTCAAAGCCGGCCGGGCGTTCCGTTCCCCGGCCGGGTTTCTTGTTGAGTGTCAGAACGGATTGAATCAGAACGGCTGAGGATGCAATCGAGGCTTGCGAAACTTCTTCGCGCGCTGGACATCGGCAAGATGCCAATGGAACAACCCGCCAGGATCGGCGGCATCGGGCGGCGTAACATTCTCGATCACGGCTGAACCGACCAGCATTGCCGCAGTGTTGCTTGCTCATTATCCTTAGAAGATGGTTCTTTCCAAGTCTTCAAGTATGGTTGCGACTGTGAAATCGCGTCAACGCATCATCGATCACGGCGAGGTCTTCACCCCGCCGGGTCTGGTCAACGACATGCTCGACCTCGTCGCCCACGAGTGCGAACGCATCGATTCGCGCTTCCTCGAACCTGCCTGCGGCGATGGCAACTTCCTTGCCGAAGTGCTTAGGCGAAAACTGCTCACCGTCGACAAGAAGAACGCCAGCAACCGAGACAAATGGGAACGTGACGCGATACTGGCCGTGTGCAGCCTCTACGGAATCGATCTGCTCGCCGACAACATCGCGGCCTGCCGCGTTCGGCTGTTGGAGATTGTCAGCGCTGCCCACACAGCCCGCTTTAAGACGCCTCTGCCTGAAGAGGCCGCCCGCGCCGCGGGCTACGTCCTTTCCAAGAATGTCGTGCAGGGCGACGCCCTCACGCTCCGCACCACGGCTGACCGTCCGATTGTTTTCCCCGAATGGTCGCCCGTTAACGGTACGATGCTGAAACGCCGCGACTTCGCCTACGACCATTTGCTCCGCCACGCCCATATGTCGAATTTGCCGCTGTTCAGCGATTTAGGGAAAGATGTCTTCGTTCCCACGCCTGTCGGCGAGTTTCCGCCGTGCCACTATCTGAAAGTACCGGATGCGGAGGCTGCGCATTAACGGCCATAATCCCGACATCCTCACCTGCCTCGCAAACCTCAGCGCCGACGAGGTCTTCACCCCGCCCAAGCTCGCGGCCGCGATACTCGACATCCTGCCGCAGGATTTGTTTCGACGCCCCGACACGACGTTTCTCGATCCCGTCTGCAAGTCGGGCGTCTTCCTGCGCGAAATCGCCCGCCGCCTCAACGACGGCCTCAAGGATCAGATGCCCGATGATCAAGTCCGCATCAACCATATCCTTACCAAGCAAGTTTTCGGGCTGGCGATCACGGAGCTTACGGGACAGATCAGTCGGCGCAGCGTCTATTGCTCCAAGAAGGCTGACGGCAAGTACAGCATCGCCACCGCGTTCAATAGGCCCGACGGCAATATCCGCCTGCCGAAGGCCGAGCACACTTGGAACGCCTCTGGCAAGTGTGAATCGTGCGGCGCGAATCAGGGCGAATACGAACGCGATGAATCGCTCGAAACCTACGCCTACCCCTTCATCCACAGCATCAATCCGACGGAGGTATTTAAAGTGAAATTCGACGTAATCGTTGGGAACCCGCCGTATCAATTGAGCGATGGCGGCTTCGGAAGAAGCTCCTCGCCCATCTACCACCGCTTCGTTGAACAGGCGAAGAAGCTCGAGCCGCGCTATCTTTCGCTCGTCATACCCGCGCGATGGTTCGCTGGTGGCAAGGGGTTGGACGAGTTCCGAGAAACAATGCTTACCGACGATCGCACGCGCGTGCTTGTTGACTATCTCACTGCAACAGATGTTTTCGCGGGAATCGGCCTCAAAGGCGGCGTCTGCTACTTTCTATGGGATCGCGATAATCGGGGTGCCTGCCGCGTTGTTACCCATTTCGGTGATTGGCCCGTGACAACAAGCAACCGCCGATTGCTCGAAGAGGGAACGGATGTTTTTATCCGCTTCAATGAAGGTGTCTCGGTCCTAAAGAAAGTCATCCAAGTTGAAAGCCGCAGCCCAAGCTCGTTGTCTTTGCCGGAAGACAAGCGTTTCGACCGATTAGTCAGTTCGAGAAAGCCCTTCGGGCTGGTGACAACATTCAGGGGCAAGTCAACGCAAGACACCGGCGACCTGTTGGTTTATCGAAATGGTGGCACAGGATACACCCCTAGAAGTTCTATAAGGCTTGGCGCAGACCTCATTGACAGTTGGAAGATTTTTGTCGGACGCGCCGGCCCGGGAACCGGCAATAAAGACTCGTATCCTCACAAAATCATCAGCACGCCTTTCATCGGCGAACCCGGTAGCGTTTCGTCGGAAACGTATCTTGGCATCGGCCCGTTTGAAACCGAAAGCCAAGCCGCAAGCGCGCTGTCTTACCTCACCTGTCGACTAACGCGCTTCCTCATTCTCTTGCACAAGCCTGCTCAGGGTACGACCAAACAGGTGTACACCTTCGTTCCAACACAGAAGTGGACGAAAAAGTGGACTGACGATGATCTATACGAGCGATACGCGCTTTCCGAGGCCGAGATCGCTTTCATCGAGAAGGTTGTCCGACCGATGGACCTCACCGGCAACGCACTCGACGAGGTTATCCCCGACATCGACGACGACGAGTAGAAGGTGAGATTCATGGCAATCGACGAGTTTTTTCCCCCACGTCCCGCCGCCACGCCGACGATCTACGCCTTCGCCAGCACACACCCCGATCATGCGGGTCTGCTGAAGGTCGGCTACACCGAGCGGCCCGCTGTTGACCGCGTTTCTGAGCAATTCCCGAGCGGTCTGATGACCGGCGAGACCAAGCTGATCGAATCTGCGATGAGGCCGGACGGGTCGAGCTTCACCGACCACGACGTGCACCGTCATCTAAAGGCCCGCGGCATCAAAAATGTCTCGTACGAAGTGTTCCGTTGCACCGTCGATCAGGTGCGCGCGGCGGTCGTCGCCGTGCGCGAGCGGATGGCGAACGTCGAAGACCGCACGCTGAGTTTCGGCATGCGCCCGAGCAGCGCGAAGCGGTGGAAATGACGGCGGACTACTTCGAGAAGGCCAAGACCGAGCAGCGGGGCCACACGCCGCATTTCCTGTGGAACGCCAAAATGCGTTTCGGTAAGACCTTCGCCGCGTACCAGTTGGCGAAGAAAATGGGCTGGAAGAAGGTGCTCGTCCTTACGTTCAAGCCGGCGGTCGTTCACGCGTGGTCGGAAGATTTGCAGCGGCACATCGACTTTGAGGGCTGGCAGTTCATCACCCGCGACGGGGAACTAACCTACGAAAAGGCGAACAAGAAAAAGCCGATCGTCTGCTTCGGTAGCTTCCAAGACTTTCTCCAGCGCACGGCGAGCGGCGCGATCAAACCGCGCAACGAATGGGTGCATGATACCGAGTGGGACTGCGTGATTCTGGACGAGTATCACTATGGCGCGTGGCGAGAGAACGCCAAGGGGCTGTTCGGCGCGGATGAGGAAGACACGGGCGAGGTGAGCGACGAAGTAACCAAGGTCGAGGCCGAGTTTGACGAGTCGATCCTGCCGATCAACACGGATCATTACCTGTATCTCTCGGGTACGCCGTTCCGGGCGCTGGCATCGGGCGAGTTTATTGAAGAGCAGATTTACAACTGGACGTACAGCGACGAGCAGCGGGCCAAGCGCGACTGGAATGGGCCGGGGCCGAACCCTTACGCGGCACTGCCGCGATTGGTGTTGATGACATACAGGCTGCCAGACGACATCCGGCAGGTGGCGGAAGAAGGCGAGTTCAACGAGTTCGATCTGAACGAGTTCTTCTTGGCAGAGGGGGAATGCGAGGAAGCCAAGTTTGAGCATGTGGACGAGGTGCAGAAGTGGCTGGACCTGATCCGCGGGGCGTATCGCGGGACGACGATGGACGATTTGAAGCTGGGGAAGGACCGCCCGCCGTTGCCGTTCAGCGATGCCCGGCTGCTCGGCGTGTTACAACACTCGTTCTGGTTCCTGCCGAGCGTCGCATCGTGTTACGCGATGGCAAACCTGCTGAAAGCGAAGAACAATACGTTCTATCACGATTATAACGTGGTCGTTGCAGCGGGATCTAAGGCCGGAATCGGGGCGGCGGCGCTGCCCCCCGTATTGGAGGCGATGGAGGAGCCGCTGGCGAGCAAATCAATCACTCTCTCGTGTGGGAAGTTGACAACGGGCGTGACGGTGCGGCCCTGGGCGGGGATGCTCATGCTGCGCAAGTGCAGTAGCCCCGAGACTTATTTTCAGAGCGCGTTCCGGGTGCAGTCGCCCTGGACGGTTGCCGACGAAACCGGGAAAGAGATTGTCGTCAAACCGGAATGTTATGTGTTCGACTTCGCACCCAATCGCGCGCTGCGTCAGATCGCGGACTATGGATCAAGATTGGCGACCGACGACACGACACCCGAGCAACGGGTAGCGGAATTGGTCGGATTTCTGCCAGTGCTGGCCTACGACGGCAGCAGCATGCGCCAACTCGACGCGGAGGCGATCCTCGACATCGCCACCGCCGGCACAAGCGCCACGTTGCTTGCCAAGCGGTGGGAAAGCGTTTTGCTGGTGAATGTGGACGACAGCACGCTGACCCGACTCATGAATGATGAAGCCGCCATGGCGGCGTTAGAAGCAATCGAGGGGTTCCGCAACCTCAACGCCGATCTGGAGACGATCATCAACCGATCGGAGCAAATCAAGGATGCCAAACGGAAGGCCGGTGAAGGCGAGGAGCCGAGCGAGAAAGAAAAGAAAGAACTGACCGAGGCCGAGAAGGAGCGCAAGGGCCTGCGCAAACAGGTCCAGGAAAAGCTGATCAAGTTCGCGGCCCGTATACCGGTGTTCATGTACCTGACCGACTTCCGTGAGCAGCGATTGAAAGATGTCATCACGAAGCTGGAGCCGAAGCTGTTTAAGCGCGTAACCGGTCTGACGACAGAAGATTTCGAGCGATTGGTGAGCTTGGGTATCTTCAATAGCGCTCTGATGAATGACGCGGTTTGGAAGTTCCGCCGGTATGAGGATGCGAGCTTGCGGTACATGGGTGTGAGCCGCCATAAGGGGCTAGATGTTGGCTTGTTCGATACTGCACTGACGGAGGAGGATTTCAAGGCGACGTTCGAGGGGTTGGCGGAGGAGTGATCCGCAGCGATCGCACGGCGCGATTTTTGGCTAAATCGCTCGGAATTTGCGCCGGAACGTTCATTTCAAACTCCCGAACTTTCAGCGCGAACGGCCGAACTTTTGATTCAAGGTCTCGAACGTTCAATCCTAAAACCCAAACTTTCGGTTCAAACGCCAAGCTTTCAATTCAAAGTCTCGGACTTTCGATTCAAACTCCTAAACTTTCGACACGAAGTCTCGAACTTTTCGACGAAGATATCTTCGCACTTCCCGTCAAGAGCCGCATGACTCGTTTTGGTTGATCCATCTGCTTTTCCAAACACTCGCAACAGAATCAGTGATTTCGGCTTTCCACGTCGCAACGGGATGAAATTCTCATTCAAGAAGGCGAATGCAGGAAAGCGCGTGTGGATGATGGCCAGCATTCCCAAAGAGTATCGGGCCGGGCCAGATGACCTGATTAAGCCTTACGTTCTTTTGACCAACACGCACGATGGAAGCCAGGCGCTTCGGATGATCCCCACGACCGTGCGCGTGGTGTGTCAGAACACTTTGAATCTGGCCCTGCGGGAATCCGGCGTTGAGGGATTGACCATTTCCCATCATCCCCGGCTGGAGAGCCGGATTGCCGAGGCGCGGGCGAAGCTCGGAATCATCGCGGCGCGGTTCGACAAATTTGACGACGAGTTACACGCGATGCTCGCCAAAGACCTGACTGTCACCGAGGCGGGTGGATATTTCCGTGGACTGTCCGGCGCGGAATTGCCGGGGCAATCGGCTCGGCAGAAGAAAAGCCGAGAGCAGATTTTCGGGCAGATGCTCGGCAACTTCGACAACGACCGCAACACGCTTCCCGGTGTGAAGCACACCGCATGGGGCGCGTACAACGCCGTCAGCGAATGGGCCGATCACCAGCGGAAGTATCGCGGCGCGTCACCCGCCGACAAGCTGGACCGGCAATTGGATTCGGTTTGGTTCGGCCAGTCGCACCAACTGAAACAGGCAGCGTATCACGGCGCGTTGGAACTGGCGGGCGTTCTCTAGGCGACCCCTCCCCGAACCCGTCCCGGTGCGCATGGAGGCGCGTCGGGGCGGGCTGGGGAGCGGTTGTCAATGTGACGCCGCCCAATCATCAGTGGCCATCTACACAAAGGAGATTCATCATGGCCAGCTACAACCGAGTGATCCTTATGGGCAACCTCACCCGCGACCCGGAGCTTAAAACGCTTCCGAGTCAGACGGTGGTGTGCGATTTTGCACTGGCGGTCAACCGCCGGTGGAAAGACTCAAGCGGCGAGGCCCGCGACGAAGTCTTGTTCATCGACTGCGCCGCCTTCGGCAAGACCGGGCAAACCATCGGCGAGACCCTCACCAAGGGACGCCCGATCCACATCGAAGGCCATCTGCGGCTGGAACAGTGGGAACAGGAGGACGGCCAGCGGCGCAGCAAGATTCGCGTGATGGTCGAGCAGTTCCGGTTTGTGGATCGGAAGCCCGGCAGCGGTCAGGCCGCGAACAACGGTGGGCCAAAGTCAGGCCGAGGCCGCAGAGGCGGGCGCAATGGACGGACGACCGAGCAGGCCCCGGCAATGGCCAGCGCCCGCGAGGAAATCCCGATCTGATGTTCCGCCAAATGGATTGACTGATCTTCTTAAACCCTATTACCCAATCGAGGTGTATTGTGAATCGAATAGTATCCCCATCCCGTGACGTTCAAATCTCTGTCCCAATGTCCAAGCTGGTGCCGAGCCGCCGCAATCCGCGGCGCGTCAAGCCCGAGCGCGACGCGCATCGTCGTATGGTGGCGTCCATCCGGCGCATGGATTGCTGGCCCCGCTGGTGGTCCGAGCGGATGAAAACACATCCGGCGGTTTCAAAGTGATCGCGGGCAACCGCCGACTGGCGGCGCTGCGCGAAGTGTACAAGGAGGCAGGCCGACCGCCGAAGGTTCCCTGCGTCCTCCGCTCCGTGGACGACGACACCGCCGATGCTTTGGCGCTGGACGATGAGGAACAGACCTTGACCAAAGCCGCCGAAGTCCACTACATCGAAGCGACCAAGGCGGTGGGCACGACGTTCCTCCTGCTTGATCCGGATGGCCGGGTCCGGCGGGAATACCGTGTCCCGCGAGGACGGGGCGGTGCATCCAGCAATGGGAATGGTCACGCGGGCGGCGCGCCCGGCGACGCTCCCAAGCCGCCCACGTCGGACGACCTGCGCGAGGGTCAGCTTGCAACCACCTTCACCCATCAGGCGCTTGGGGTGCGAGAGACGTTGCTGAAAGACGCCGCGACGCGCAAGCGAGTTTTGGCCCTGATCCTGCATGACAAGGTGCGCAGCGAAGCGCTGGCCATCCGGCATGATGCCAACGGCTCGACGGTCCATGCCGACAACGCCGAAGGGTTCACGTCAACGGCGCTCGACACGCTGCGCAAGCGCCGGGCCGAACTGGACCCGCTGCATGGCAAGCACTATGTCGAAGATCATGCCGCCTATGCCGCGATGCAGGCGCTTTCCGACAAGAAGGTGGATGCCTTGATCGACCTTCTGACGGTCGAATGTGTGACGGCTCACCTGCAGCGCCGGACCGATTTGGTCTGGCGTCTGGCCGAGGAGTTGGGCGTCAAGGTGCGCGGCTACTGGCGTCCCGACGAACGCTGGTTGTCGGGATACCAGAAGATTCAACTGGCGCACCTGATCGGTGAGTTGCAGGGTCCGGTCCACGTCGCACCCGCCGAGTCAAAGAAGAAAAGCGAGCTTGTGACGGAGCTTGCCAACCTCTTCACCGCTGCCGCCGAGGGCAAGTTGGACGATGCCAAGCTTGCCGCCAAGTTGAATGCTTGGCTGCCGTCGAATCTGCGGGAATCGCCGCAGTCCGGCGGTCGCAAACGGACATCCGCCGACAAGGCGAGCGCCGCTGCATAGCCATTTCGCTTCGATCTATGAAGTCGAAGCCGGGTCAGGTGTCCCTGATCCGGCTTCTTGCTTTGGTCAAAACAACAATGGGCGATGCGATCGGTGCGCAACTTGCGCCGTCCGGCTTACTCCCAGGAATGCGGCCGACGGGCCATCGGGTAGCGCAGCGCCGAACAGAAATACTCCCCCAAGGCCCGGCCACGGTTGCTCCCTTGCGCAACCTTCAACCAGTAGTAGTGCCAGAGAATGATCTGAAAGTAGATCGCCACCGTCGCCAAGACTGGCCAGAGGAACACGACGGCCAGCCCTTGCTGGCGGTAGCTGCTGACCGCCCCGCACCCGAGCCAGACCCATGCCGCCGTCTCGACAACTCCCGCCAACACGATCACCAGCTTTACCAGCGGCAACAGCACGCTGAGCGACATGACGGTTAAGGTTTCTTTCAGCACGCGCACGGTACACCTGCCTTCGCATCCAGACTCGCAACGCTCGTGAACGTTAGGACGGTTCCTATCGTTCACTCAGCGTTGGCTTTCCATGCAGTATTATAACTCGCCTCCGCATTTTTGACTCGACCTTTCTCTCATTTTGCCGCGATCATTCCGCTCGAATCTATCCAGCCAGACTCAATTTGACTTGGGCTGAATTGTTGGTATTATTAACTCTATCAACCTTGATAATGAATCGGTTTTCCATCTGGCTGGATAGATTTCTGTCTGGCTGAATAAGAGGAGGAGAAGAAATTGAGGAGGGCAAGGTAAAAGGAAACGAGTCGGTGTTTTTGCAAGTCTCGGTCGCATGAAGATTTGCAGCGACTTGCCTGCTGTTCGACCGAGTCGGTTCCGAGTCGGTCACTTTTGCCTCGCGTTGTGTGGCCCCAAAGCGCCTTGGAGGACGTATGCCAGGAAGATTCAAGCAATCGTCGGATCGTGTGGACGCGGATCGAATCGGCCGCATGGGCGGTCGCCGGCAGCGCGAGCCGAGCGTGAACAGCCAGATCTCGCGGCGGCTGCGCGGCTTCCGCGGACGAAAGGCCAAGCGGTTCGGCGGACCCGCCAGCGCATTCGGCGCGCGCCAGCGCGTGGTCGTCAAGGCACTCGTCAGTCGTCACAAGCCCGGCAAAGCGCGGGGGAGTTTGGCGCGCCATGTCACCTACCTGGGACGGGAGAGTGCCAGCGCCGATGGGAAGCGCGGGGTGTTTTACGACGCAGCGCGGGACGGGGTGGACGCCAAACAGGAGGCCGTCCAGTGGGCGCCGGACCGGCATCACTTCCGTCTGATCGTGTCGCCGGAACATGGCGCCGACATCCCGGACATGACCGCCTACGTGCGCGAAGTGATGAAGCGCGTGCAGCGGGATTGGGACACCAAGCTCCAGTGGATTGCCGTCAATCACCACAATACCGACAACCCCCATGCGCACATCCTGTTGCGGGGCAAGCAGGCGGATGGGACCGATCTGGTCATTCCCCGACAATATATATCGTATGGAATCCGGGACCGAGCCTGCGAGGTAGCGACCGAACTGCTGGGGGAACGGAGCGCCCAGGAGGTTCAATTGGCCAAGACCAAGGAGGTCGAAGCCGAGCGGTTCACCTCCCTGGACCGGATGATCGAGCGACATTTGGAGAGCGGAAAGATCGACATCTCGCCCTCCCGGCGCATCGGCTTTTGCGCCGAGGACCGGCTGCTGGTCGTGGGACGGTTGCTGTTTCTGGAGAAGATGGACCTGGCGCACAAGGGTCGGGGAACGACCTGGCACGTCGAGGAGAACTTCAAACAGGCGTTGCGCGAACTGGGTAGCCGCAACGACATCATCGCTCAACTCTACGGCAGTTTGGGGAACGAGGCCGGCCGGGTGGAGCGCATGACCGGGGGATCGGAGCCGCCCTTTCCCGTGGCCGGCGTGGTGATTGCCAAGGGAAGTCCCGATGAGATCGGGGAGGATCGGTTCGTCGTGCTGCGGGATGCGGCAGGCCAAGCGCGCTATGGGCGGGTTCGGGACAACGAGACGTACCGGGATCTGGAGATCGGTTCGGTGGCGGAGTTGGGCGCGGGAACCCACCGCCGCCAGCAGGTCACGGCGCAGATCGCAGCCGTCGCCAAGGTGAACAACGGGGTCTACTCGGCCCAGTTGCATGAAGCCTATCTGCGCGTGTCCCAGGCGGACCCGACCGACCGCGAGATTGAATCCGCCGTCCGCTCAGCGGCGTTCCGGCTGGACTTCGTTGCCGGATTCGAGGGTTCGGGAGTGCGCGCACCGCGGCACGGTGAGTACGCCGTTGATGTAGTTGCCTTCGCGCAATTCAGTCAGCGGGGGAGTTATCGAACGGACGTGCGCGTGATCGCGGAACGTTCCCTGGCGGAGCAGATTGAAGCGCACGCCGTCACTTGGGTGGATCGACAAGCGTTCGGCGACATGCCGGATGCGCACATGGTGAACCATCCGGCGGCGCTGGATGCCATTCAGCAGCGGCGGGAGTGGCTGGTTCAAAACGGGTACGCCGAGCGACCGGACGGCGATGGTGGGCCCGTTCGTCCGCTGCCCGGAGCGCTTCAGCAGCTTGCCTTCGAGGAGCGATCGGCACTGGAGAAGCAACTTGAGAAGAAGTACGACCGGCCGGTGGTTGAACTGCCCAAAGGGGGTACGGTCGAGGGGGAGTACCACGGCACCGAGCATCTTCACGCCGGGAAGATGGCCATTGTTGTGACGGAGGAGAGTGTTTTCGTCTCGCCCACCACCAAAACTCCGGATGTTGCCGCCGGCAGTGAAGTCAGCCTGGAGCGCACCGCCGCGCAGGATGCCACTGTGGAACTGGCGGCCGGACAGTCCATCGACCTTGATGCTGGGCTGTCTCTCGGCGGACCGGGGGCTGAGATATGACCGCTCGACGGCTCATCCTCGCCTACGCGCTGGTGCTACTGGCCGGTCTGGTCATCGCCACGCAATGGGTGGGCTACCGGCTGGGTTACCATCCGGCGCTGGGCGGATTGCACGTCGGCGCGCACATCATCTATCCGCCCTGGGCACTGTTCATCTGGGCCCGGCGATTTGGTGATGACATTCCCGACACTTTGAACATCGGCTACGCCGTCATCGGGGGTTCGTTCGTTCTGGCCACCCTGATGTTGGTTGTGGCTCGCCGGTTTCGCACCATCCCGGTGCGCGAACTCGGTCGGGATCGGTGGGCCACGAAGCGCGATATGAAAACGGCTGGGTTGCTAAGCGGAAAGGGAACCGTCCTGGGAATGCGCACCGGCGCGTATCTCACCTACGACGGACCGGAGCACCAATTGATCTCTGGCGCCAGCCGCTCGGGCAAAGGCGTCGGCCACGTCATTCCCACACTCTTGAATTGGAGCGGCAGCGTCCTGGCCTATGACGTGAAGAACGAACTGTGGGATGTCACCGCCGGCTTCCGCGCCACGCTAGGCCCTTGCCTCTTCTTCAATCCAACCCGCCCCGACAGCGCCTCGCTTTAATCCCCTCTTTGAAATCCGCCGAGGGGCGAACGAAATCCGCGACGCGCAGAACATCGTCGAGATGCTGGTCAACCCCACCGGCGCGAAACACACGATGGACATTTGGGACCAGCAGGCCAGCCAGTTTCTTGTGGCGCTGATCCTTCACGTGTTGTACACCGAGCCGGAATCCCACAAGAACCTGGCGACGGTCCGGGCAAGGCTGTTGGATTTCAAGAACACCAGCAAGGCGATGATCCGCACACGACACCGCTTCAATCCACAGACCGGCGTGCCGGAAGTTCATCCGGAAGTGGCGCTGGTGGCGAATGAGCTGCGCCGCCAGCCGGAGAAGTTCCAAGCCAGCGTATGCGGCACCGCCGCGGCATACCTTACGCTGTGGGCGGACGACATCGTTGCCCGCAACACGGCAACCAGCGACTTTCGGCTCAGCGATTTGGTCTGCTTAGATCGGCCCATGACGCTCTACCTCCAGCCACCGCCATCGGACGCTCCGCGCTGCGCCGATTGGTGCGCTTGATGATCAATCAGGCCTGCCGGGCGCTGATGGAATACCTCGATCGCGACGCCGTGGGACGGCCCAAACGGCATCGACTCCTCTTGTCACTCGATGAGTTCCCGACGCTGGGACGGCTGGACTTCTTCACGATGAACCTGCGCCAGATGGCCGGTTATGGCATCAAGGCGCAACTGATCGTTCAATCCTTCAACGACATCATTGAACAGTACGGGACCAACAACACGATCCTGGACAATTGCCACATTCTGACCACCTTCGCCGCAGCCGACACCGTCACCTGCCAGCGCATCAGCCAGATGACGGGAACCGTGACCGAATACCGGGAAAGCTATTCGCAGCCGGGTCGGCATTGGGGCGCTCGAACCATCAGTCACAGCGAGCATGTCCGGCCGCTGTTGTCGCTCGGGGATATCCGGGAACTGCCGGTGGACGATCAGCTTGTTTTTGTGACGGGGTACAAACCGATGCGAACCCGGAAGCTCCGCTATTTCGCAGATCGGACGTTCATGGCCCGCGTGTTGCCGGCGCCGGATCAATCGCTGCAACTGAATGGTCCGGGGAAGCCCCCGATCGACTGGCTGCGCGAGCGGGCGAAGGGACCCCCGTTGCCCGCTCCGCCGACAAATCCTCTTTTCGATCCGGCGCTGGTTCGTGGTTCGGCTGAACCGGACGAGGCGGAATTGGAGCATGAGATCGATGGCGTGGATCGGGATGATGCGAAGGGGGACCTGTGAAAGGGAATCGCGTTCAAGTCACGGTCCGGCTGGAGCCGCGGGTGTTGCAGGCGGCCAAGCAGCGGGCGAGCGAGATGAAAGTGTCTCTTTCCGCGGCACTTGCCGAGGCGGCGAAGGAATCGCTTCTGTCCAGCTACCGGAGTGAGCGCGAGCAGGAAATCCTCAAGGCCGCCGACCGAAACTTCCATGCCCTGCGCCGGTTGGAGCAGCAGCTTCGGTTGGACATTCAAGTGCTCAAGGAAATGGTCGGGCTGGGTATGCGATCATTCTTCAATCACACCACGGCGATTCCCGATACGCTGAAGACGGCGGCGCTGTTGAGCGGCAAGCAACGGTTCCATCGCTTTTTGGACTTGTTGGCCCGGAATCTTCGCGCCGGCGAGTCGATCTTGAGCGACATTCCTTCCCTTGAACCGGAGTTGGAAGCAGAGAAATCATCATCACAGAGCGAGGCCACTCCGAAATCCGTTCAACCGCAGCAGACGGCGAATTCGATCGCGGTTGAGAGTGTCGGCGCTAGTAATCGGCGGCCATCGCCGGCGCACGCAGCTGCGCATTCGTCATCGCGCCAAATCTCACAGGGTCGTGAGAGCTGGGGATTATTCGGGCGAACGGACGAGAAGTAATCGAACGAACGGAAGGCGGCAGTCAATCATGGCGTCCAACACGAGCACCGTTCATCATCGTCATCAGGAAAGTTTGTATCACGCCCTGGGTCCGTTGGTGGCCGATGCCCTCGCCCAACCTGACGTGGTGGAAATCATGGCGAACCCCGATGGAACGTTGTGGGTCGATCGGGCTGGCGTCGGGCGGCAGAAGATTGGCCGAATTGAACCGCCTGCGGCAGAAACCACTATTCGTTTGCTGGCCAGCCATATGGGTGAAACAGTAACGCCAGATCGCCCGGCAGTCGCTGGCGTACTGCCTCGCAGCGGAGAGCGGTTTCAGGGCCTACTACCGCCCTTGGCCGAGCGGCCCGTGTTCACCATCCGCAAGCGGGCGTCGATTGTATTTACCCTCGACGATTATGTGGCCAAAGGAATTCTTCCGGCGGATGGCGCCGATGTGATCCGCCGTGCCGTTGTCGAACGGAAGAACGTTCTGGTTGCCGGCGGAACCGGATCAGGAAAGACCACGTTGGTCAACGCGATCTTGTCGGAGCCGCCGTTCAGGAGCGATCGCATCGTCCTGATTGAGGACACCAAGGAGCTTCAGTGCCCGGCGGAGGATAAGGTTGAGCTGCTGACGAAGAACACCGAGCCGCGAGTGACGATGACCGATTTGCTCCGCATGACATTGCGCCTTCGACCTGATCGGATCATCATCGGTGAGGTGCGGGGACCTGAGGCGCTTGCAATGCTCAAGGCATGGAACACCGGACACCCCGGCGGCGTCGCAACGATCCACGCGAACTCGGCTGCCGATGCGCTGCGGCGCATTGAAGACTTGGTGGGCGAGGCGTCACAGATCGTTCCCAAACGGTCCATCGCGTCAGCCGTGAATCTGCTTATCTTCATTGAACGCACCAACGCGCGACCAGGCCGAACCGTCCGCAGCATCGTTGAGGTCAAAGGATTCGGCAAGAACGATTATGTGCTCCACGAAATGAAGAACGACACGTGAGATATGACAACTGTTTTCAGATTTCTCGTCGTGATGTGTGCTCGCCGCCTTATTCCGCGCCATTTGCTGGCTTCAAAACGATGCGATCTGATATCATCCGAAGGCATCCGGTCGGGCACTTGGCTCCCCCGTATTGAGCATCCCGGCTGATGAAGTTGGACTGGGCAAGACAACCGAAGAAGGGATTGTGATCCGAGCCTGTTAGGCGCGCAGGCCGGGAAAGGCAGACGATGAAGGCACCTAAACCGACTGCCATTTACGACCGTATCAGAGGCATTCTCGAATCGGCCCGATCAAACATTGCGCGGTCGGTGAACTCGACGCAGGTGGTGGCCAATTGGTTGATCGGTCGGGAGATCGTGGAGGAGGAACAGGGCGGCCAGAGACGAGCGGATTATGGGACACGGTTGATTGCCGATCTTGCCGAACGTCTAACCAAAGATTTTGGACGGGGCTTTACTAAGAACAACCTGGAGCATTTCCGGGCTTTCTATCTCACATATCCAAGGTTGGTATCGCTCAGCATTGCCCACGCGGCGCGTGGGGAATCAGGTGCGGTGAAGTTGCTTGAAATTGCCCACGCAGCGCGTGGGCAATTGGATTTGCCGCGAAAAATAGCGCCGGCCGGCGCGGCGCGTGCCAAAATACCGGCCCCGGCTTCGGTGCTGATTCACTATCCTTTACAGGGTGGACTCTGGAAACCCGGTATTTTGCATCTCCATCTGTCGTGGACGCATTACCGCACATTGCTTCGCGTCGACAAAGCGGAGGCACGATCATTTTACGAGATCGAGGCGATTAAGAACGGCTGGTCAGCGCGCGAATTGGAGCGGCAGATTAACAGTCTCCTTTACGAACGGTTGGCGCTGAGCAAGGACAAAAAGGGTCTCTTGCGCCTGGCCACAAAGGGACATGAGGTGCAGAAACCGGAAGACATATTCAAAGACCCGGCAGTGATGGAATTCTTGGGACTACCGGAGTCTCCGAAACTTGTCGAAACCGATCTTGAACAGGCGCTGATCGACAATCTGCGTACCTTCCTGCTGGAAATGGGCAAAGGTTTTGCTTTTGTCGCCCGGCAGGAACGAATCACAATTGATGGGGATCACTTTTACATCGATCTCGTTTTCTATCACACCATCTTAAAATGCTTCGTGCTGCTTGATCTAAAGGTGGGCAAGCTCACACATCAGGATTTAGGACAGCTTCAACTGTATGTGAATTATTACGACGAGGAACGCCGAACAAAGGGCGACCAGCCGACACTAGGGTTGATCCTCTGTACGGACAAGAACGAGGCGGCGGTGCGCTACACATTGGGCAAAGGGTACCGGAAAAATATCTTTGCCAGTCGCTACCAACTCCATGTTCCCACCGAAACGCAATTAAGGGCGGAGCTTCGGCGCGAGCTGCGCCTGTTACAGCAGCTTTGAGTTCCTTTGGCCGTCAATTGGAGGCAGCGGTAGCCGTAGGCTTCTGCCGGGTGATCCACGTATGCGCCTCATCGGCGGCTTTCGCCAGCAGCAGCAGGTCATCCACACCGAAGCTCGTACTGTCTTTCCAATTATTCTCACCGTCCTTGTATGATCGGCTGAACGTCACGTTATGCATTGGTTTGCTGGCGTTGCCGTTGTCCACAACATTGCGCCAGATCGCCGCTCGGACCGCGCCGTACCGGATCGTATGAATCGGGCGATTCGCTGCTTTTTTCGACTTATTTTGAACTGCTATCGCTTGGGCCATGGTACACCTCCAATTGGGTTGGGTTCAATTTCAGGCCATTGCGGCCGCTAATGTGTCAAGTTCTTCGGGAGAGCCGAAGACGATGCGCTCGCACACCGGCACGTACTCCGCAACGCCAAGTTGTTTCAGGAATCCGATGCGCGGCTGGCGGGTCAATCCACGCTCGGTGGCAATTCGCACGGCTTCGGAATAGGTTGGCAACGCTGGCGCAATGGCGTCATGCGGTTCGATATCTGCCAAGTTGGTCAAGATCGTCAACACCTCGATTGAGGCGGGCGATACCTGCCGCTTGAGCACCGCGAATGTTGCCGTGACTGCGATCATGTTGCGCTCGCCTCCATAGGTGTCGGAGCCAACAGCTTGGATCGCCGCGAGCCATTGGATCGGGCCTTGAAGCCGTGTTTCACCACCTGGAATTCGCGGTCGGCTTCCATAAACCGCCGCGCCATTTCTCGCACCAAATCGGCCTCGGAAACGTCAGCGTTGTACGCCTGTTTGTAGAAAGCCTGGTAACGCTGGATGTCCGCGGCTAGGTCGTGGTTGATTTCCAAAACCAGTTTGCTGCGCGTTGTTACATGGAACGGCGGCAGTGAAATCTCCGGCATGACAGTTTCTCCCATTACGGCTGATATGGCGCCAATACCATGTCCTTGTTCACCAACACGCGCAGCGGCCAACCTTGGCGGATCGTGATCGTTGGCTGTACGTCGAGTTCACGGTCGATGATCTTTTCGCCGATCCGGTTCGCCTCTTGAGCCACCGTATCGCCAACCACGTCTTGTCCGTTGTTGCCGCTGCTGCTATTGGGATTGCGAGCCAAGTTCCCGGCGTAGGCAAGGGCTGTAGAGAACGCCGCACCCGCCGCGAGTTTGTCCAGGTGATAATCCACTTGATCCTGCAAACCTGATTGTCCGGCTTCATCCGTGCCCGGCATCCCATCGAGGACGATCGATTGTCCGTTGGGGTAAATCAGCCGCTGCCAGACGACGAGTGCCCTGTTTTGCCCGTTGCTGATGAGGCTTTGGTATTTGCCAAGCAGCTTCGATCCTTGGGGAATCAACAGGTACTTGCCGGAGACAGAGTCGAAGACGTTTTCCGTGACCTGGCCGATCACTTCGCCCGGCAAGTCTGTGTTGATCGCCGTCACCAGCGCGCCGGGAATGACACTCCCCGCTTTGAGTTCATATTTCGAGATGGGGTCCAGAAGCGGCTTGGCCAGATACGGCTCGACGGCCGCGGCTTGGCTCAAAAACGCTTCCTTGTCTCGCTGTTGGTTCTCGACGACGACGCCAGCTTGTGGGATTCCAAACCCGCCAATGCCCGCATCCATTCCCTGGCAGTGGCGCATCGCCGCGCAGATGAGAATCCACGCCGCCAAGCGCCATCGGCGACGGCATCGTGGTCGGATTAAGCACACTGGACGTCCCGATTGATTTTGCGGCGGCAAAGACAAGCGGCGAATCTAAAGCCTGTTGTTGTTCCTTCTGCTGAAGTTCCAACATCTTCCGTCGCATTTCAGCGAATTGCCGGATTTGTTCGGCAATGGCTCGCTCTTGAGGGGAAAGTCCTGTCGGGCCCGTCGTGGCCCCCGAGCCGGTCTGCCCCGTCAATCCCTCATAGCCGATCCCCTGGCCCGCTTGGTTTACGTCGAACGTGTAATCCTTCGGCAAATCTTTTACCGATTCGATTGGCCCCGACGGACGGATCGCATTTTCATCCGAAACCGCATCCCGCGGCGTGCCACTGCGCCCACCGAAGCCAAGCATCAGAATGACCAAGCCCAACGCTGCGGCGAAAGCGCCCGCAAGCATCACCGCTCGGCGGCTGACTCGTGTCACACCGGGCCGGATGCCCCGGATCGACAAAACCGGTTCGCCACCATTGGCATTCTGTGCGCCGATCTGTCCGGTTCCGCTATTGAGAGTCGGATTCATGGCGGTTCCTCAATCAATCCTGCGCATCGGCGCGAACGATTCCCACGACAGTCTGCGGAGCCTGGCCGATGCGCAGCTCCGCTTTGTCGAACAGTCGATCGACGATGTACCAATCGCCTTTGACCCGGTAATTCACGAGCTGCGCATCGCCGTTGTGTCCGAGCACAAACAGAGGCGGTGCTTCTGTGACGGTCACTTTGGGTGGGAACTGAATGTAAGTTTTCTGGCCATCATCAAATGCCCGAAGCGGGCACCAAGCCGGCGTCGAAAAATGCTTCTGACGCAGGATGAGATAGTTGAAGTTGGCCTTGGACAGATCCAGCCCCGAGGTGATCGTGGCCTGCGCCACCATCTGTCGCTCGGCAACTTGGTCGCGGATCATCACGAGGTCGCCATATGGATAGTTCCAGGCGATCATCGTGTGATATGTGTTGGAGTCCGTACTGGTCAGGTCCAGAGTGTAAACTCGCTGGTCGGTTGTGATAAGCAGGTTCGTTTGTAGTCCGCCCTTACGCGGCTTGACCAGAAGCAGCGTTTGCGCCGATTGACCCGAGCCGGATTCGACGCTCTGTACGAGCCACCGTGTCGTATCGCCCGCGGCCGCCGTGATGAGCTTTTCACCGGAGCGCAAGGCAATCGTGGTGACATAGCCGGGACTGGTAACGGCTGTGTAGACGACGCCCGGCGCATAGTCGTAATACTGAATTGCATTTAGGAAATCATCCATGCTTGGCTGCGTTGTCGCCCCGGCTTTTGCGGATGCGATGGCCGCGGCGCCCGTCAGGGGTATCTTCGTAGCGCTGTCCGATCCGATCGGCCGAAGCTGAGGGCTGGGAACCGGCACTTTCACCTCAACGATTCTTGGCATCGCGTCATCCGAATCATCCATCAGCCGCATCGCGGGCGTGAGGCGCGAATCCGGCATGACGACGACCGACGGCGGATCAGTTGTCTCACATCCAGCAACCAGCGAGATCAAAACTAAAGCGCACACCAGTATTGGCTTTTGAAGGTTCATTGCCGTTCTCCTTGGTCAGAGGACGACTCTGTCGGATTCGTATTTGTGGGATTCGGTATAACCGCGGGGCGCACACTGTCGTCTCTCAGCACCGGCCCCGAAAATTCCCGGCTCCAGGTGAAGTTGGTGATGTAGACGCCTATTGGGTTTTTGAACGAATCAGCTTCGTCCCGCGGCGGCATCACCTTCACCTGAAAGAGTCCAGTGTATTGCTCGCGCGAGCGGAGCATGCCACTTGAATAGGTCGATTCAACCCAACGAACCTGATAGGTGTCGCTCGACTTCTGCAGGATGCTGCTGATTTCCACGGTGCGGGCGGTGGCGCCGTTGCCCGGCACATTCTTTAGCCCATTGTCGCCGGTGGCGTATTCGTTCATTCCATTCACCGCCGAGCCGGCGAGGAACTGATATGCCTTGGTCCACTGCTGGCGCATAACGACCGGATCGAGCGGCCGTTCGCGCACGAGACGCACGACTTCACCGATGAAGTAACCGACTTGTGCTGCATCAGGTCGATAAGGTTCGCTGGCCAGCGTGATCCGCCCCGGCATTCCCGCCTTATCCACCTCGACGACGTAGGTGGCCACCTGCTTCTTGATTCCCAACACGACCGCGCCGGTTGTCGAGATGAGCGCCAATGCCATCGCCGCAAAGGCTATGACCCGCCAGTTGTGAGCCTGCACGCGCGCCGATCCAATCCGCTCGTCCCATGCGGTCGCCGCGCGGCATACGGATTGTGGCCGTCGGATGCGCCGCCATTTTTCCCATAGCTTGTCGTTGTCTGCGGAAAACTCATGTTACAGGCCCTCCAGCGCCAGAAGACCCGCCTTTACCACTCGGAGAATTGGATGGACCAGGCACTCGACTGGCCGAATTCGCGGCGACGGTTCCAACGGATCGAGTTGCCGTTGAAGAAGGAACGGCCGAGGCCACCGCTACCGTACTGGTACTGCCGACGCCGCGAATCGTTCTCGCCGCGGCGCTGCCGACCTGCGCAATCAGCGTCGCGCCTTTCATCGGAATAGCGGCGGCCGCTCTTACCGCCGCGAGTGCCGGCCGGGAGCTAGCGGCGCCAACGGTGGTGTTGTAGGCCACCGCCGTTGTATTGAGCGCCGTGCCAACGCCCAGGCTTGGCCCACCAATAATCATGTCCGTTGCCAGACGCGACGCGACGAGCGACAGCACCATGAGCAGCAACGCGGCTAATGCGATGCAGAAGGCTTGATAAGTCGTCACCGTGTTCCCCGCCGGCACCTGCAGCGCTTGGAAGATGCCGTTTCCAATCCCCAGGACCAATGTGAGTACCATCAAGCGCACGCCGGACCCCACCACCCAGCCCAATGGCCGCTCGGCGATGAACGCGGTCTTGGAGAGCACGCCGAACGGCACGAGCACGAATGCGGCCAAACTCCCGAACTTAAACGTCACCAGCGCGAGTACGACTTGGATCGTGATGACGCAGAACGCGGCAACGATGGCGGCGACCGCGATGGCCAGAAAGGCGATTTCGACAAAGTTTTTGAAGAACGCGACGGGTCCGGTTAGCCGTTTGATTTGATCCATCAACGGCTGCGCCGTGGTGTAACCCAGGAATGCGATATTGCCCGGCTGTTGGGTGTAGAAGCCCACCCCGTCAAAGCCGCCGGCTTTCAAACCAAGATTCATGAATGAGGAGGCCAGCTTGTCCGTGAGCGATTGCCAGTTCTGAATGATCCAGGCGAACATGCCGATGTAGACAATTTTCCGGGCGAACTGCGCGATGACATGATCCTCGCTGAGCGCCAGAGCGTAGCCGACCACATGATGCTGAGAATGATGAGCACATTCAGCACCCAGGCGACGTCGCCTTGGATGAGGCCGAACGCATTGTTGATTGCGTTGAGGTACTGGTTGGCCACATCATTGATGAGGTCGGGCCCACCATTGCCAAAGTCCACAGCCAGAATCGCGGTCATCGCAATCACCTCCGTTCACTTCTGTTTGCTCCGCTATTGATTGGCCGCCGGAAAGGCGTCCACTAAAGCTGTTGTGGGCTGCTGTGGACTGTCCCAGCCCGCGCGCACCGCCTGGCACTGCTGATCGCCATAAGCTTCTTCCGCTTGTTCTTGAGCTTTCCGTTCCACTTCTGCGCGGGCATCAGTGATTTCCTGCGCTTGGAGCGATTGAAGCTGCGCTACCAAACTCGCCACTTCCTCGTTCCCGGCCTGCATGGCTGAGGTGGCGCCAGACGCGGAATTGGAATGCTCCACATAAGCTTGAATGCGCTGCGCGGTCGGTTGTAGGTTCAAATACGTCTCGTTTTGGACGGTGCGGTTTTCGACCAGGACGTTTCTTTCTTCCTGATCCCAACCGTTTTGCATCGACTGGTAACTGCCATCTGTCATGTTGGCGTAATTGCTCGGATCGGATGGATATTGGCTGTTAAGCGTGCCGCCGGGATCGGTGGATGAGTAGGTTGTGCCAGCCTGGCCGAACACCTGCTGCCAGATGTTCATGCTTTGCAGAATTCCGGGTAGCTGGGTGAAGTTCCAGCTTTTCAGCATGTTCACTTCGTTGTCAATCTCTTGGTAGAGCTGATCAACCATTTGCGCATCGTCCGCTACCTGGATTACCGCTTCGGCGAAGTTCGTCGGGTCAAAGACGATGTCAGCGAATGCGGCTGTGGGCAGAAGCAGCGCTGCCGTTGCTGCGACAATGAGAAAACGTTTCTTTGAGCGTGTCATGGCAAATCTCCTCTTTCGCATGTTCCTTCGGAATGAATTTGTCCCGCAGTTCAGTTCTGAAATGGATCGACAACCGTCTCCGTCGGCGGCGCTGGGTTATCCCACCCGGTGCGAACTCGCTCCCGTTCAGCCTCCGCATATGATGATTCCGATTGCTGTTGGGCCAACTCTTCGGTTTTGAGCCGTGACCGGGCGACTTTCAGAGATTGAAGCTTGGCCAGTTCGCCCGAAGCCACCGCCAGCAGATCATTGTGGGCCTGGACCGCCGACGTTTCGCCAGATGCCGAGTTGGACGCATCGACGATTCCCTGTACTTGTTGGGTCGTCGTATCCATGTCCTGATAGACCTGATTCTGTAATTGACGGTTCTCGACCAGCGCTTGGCGCTGGTTATCCGTCCACGTCGATTCGTTCGACTGATACTGCGCCCAGGTGGCACTGGTCATGTCCGCCGGATATCGCGTGTCGAGTTGGCCGGCCGGATTCGGTGTGCTGTAAAGGCTGGACTCCAATTGGCCTTCCACCCCTGAAACGATCCCCGCAATATTCGGCACGGTGCTCAGGTTGAGATGCTCCAATTCTTTGACTTGGTTCTCCACTTGCTGGACTACCGCATCGATCTGCTCGCCAATGTCCACCACCTTCAGGACATTCTCGACCAGCGCAATCGGGTCTAAGACGATATCAAACAAAAAGGCATCGGCCCTACGTGCCGGCCCGAGTACGAGCGCACCGCCGGCGACGAGAGCCAGGAGCAGAGTTGTCTTTGGCGGAAGGTGTTTCGGCTTCCGGTTTGCTGAATTCAATGTTGTTGTGATCGGATTCACGTTGCTCATGGCCTTTCCTTTCACTGTTGAGTGTTTCCAGGCGCTCGGCCCAATGGCCGAGTCCCCGTTCTTTCAGGTAAGCGGCGGCGAAACGCTTGCGATCAGGCTCGCTCAGAACTTTGGTAATTCGCGCTTGATCCTGCGGTGAGCCTGCGGCGCAAAAGGCCAGCGCCAGTTCGCCGAGACCCAGTTCAAAAAGCCGATTTCCTTCCCGGCTCTGGTAGTAGTAGTCCTTTTTGGGGATCGACTGCTGGAGAATTTGAAGCTGTCGCTCGTTCAGGCCGAATGACTCGTAGACTTTCCGCGTGCGCTCCTCCATCGCGTTGCCATTGGGGAGGAAGATGCGTGTCGGGCAGTTTTCGATAATCGCCGGCGCGATGGCGCTGTCGGCAATGTCAGACAAACTCTGCGTGGCGAAGATGACCGCGACATTTTTCTTTCGCAGCACCTTGAGCCACTCACGGATCTTGGCGGCGAAAAGTGATTCCGTCAGATACAGCCACGCCTCATCGAGAATCATCAGTGTCGGCGCGCCGTCGAAGCGTTTTTCAAGCCGGCGGAACAGATACGTCAGGACCGGCAGCAGGGCCGAGCGGCTCTGCATCAGGTGTTCCATCTCAAACGCCTGCCACCGGGCATCGTTCTTGCCATTGAGTGTGTCCTCATTGGCATCCAGCAGCCGACCATACGCGCCATCGAGGGTGTAACTTCGCAATGCCTGTCGAATGTCCGCATCTTGAACGATGCCCACGAGTGTGCTGAGCGTGCGCTGTACCTTCGGCATTGATGCCAAATTGGTCAGCGCCGCCCACAATTCTTGCTTTGTGGCCGGCGTCACTGCCAACTTTTCGCGGTGTAAAAGGTCCGCGATCCAATCCTGCGCCAGGCTAATTCGGATTCATCGTCGATATCCGCCAAAGGCTGGAAACAAATATCTTCACCCTCACCGCCCAGGTCATAGAAATCCCCGCTCATTGCGAGAGTCATGGCACGGCAGCTTGCGCCTTTATCGAAGATGTACACACGGGCGCCGGGATATCGGAGCCATTGGCAGGCTAGAAGATTTAATAGCGTCGATTTGCCGGCGCCGGTTGGACCGGCAATGATCGTATGGCCCACATCGCCCTGATGCAGTGACAAACGAAATGGGGTCGATCCCTTGGTGCGAGTAACCAGCAGCGGTGGCCCGTCGAGATGAGCACAACGCGCTGGACCGGACCAGACCGCGCTCAGGGGCACCAGGTCGCAGACATTCAGCGAGGAAACAAGCGGCCGGCGCACATCCGCGTAGGCATGACCGGGAAGACTGCCCATCCACGCCTGAACCGCATTGAAATCTTCGATTTCGGACACAAGACCGATACCGTCCACAACTTGCTGAACGGCACGGGCCTTTTCCGTCGCGGTTTGTTCATCTTCGTCCCAAACTGTGATCGTGAGTGTGAAATCTCCGAACGAGCAATGATCGCCGCCGAGTTCCTGCAGGGCATCGTCCACATCCTCAGCCTTGTTCAAACTGTCCGAATCCTCCAGCTTGCTTTCCTGTTTGGTGATCGCCTCTTTCAGCAGAGTGGTCATCCCCTTGCGCTTGGCAAACCATTGACGGCGCAGCTTGTTCAAATGTCGCGTTGCGTCGGCCTTGTCCATCGGAAGATAGAGCATGCGGTCCTTCCAGCCGAGTGCGCGTAGCACCGGCTGAATGAACTGCTCTTCGAGCATTTGCTCACCGTCGTATTTCTCGACACGTTTCTTTTGGACTTTCCAAAGTTCCGTCAGCGTCTCTATGGCGGCGTATGCCTCTGCGCGCGCCTCGGTCCATTCCGGTTCGAGGGGCAAGCGATTCTCCAGCCAATGGTTGGAGAAAAGATCGCTGTTGCGAACCGCGTTGAACTCTAGGAGAAGCTGTGGGGATTTCCCCTGCGCCATGCCGTCGTGTCCATGCCTTTCATTCGCCAGTATCACCACACATGGGGTCGTTGCTCAAGGAGCCGCCGATTACATTACCAACCTACCCCAACGTCCGAGAAAATCTTGGATTGGCGAAATTCCGCTGTCTTTGCTGCTTGCGCGTCAATAAGCAGGTTCTCAATACCGCCGATTAGATGAATAATGGAATCCGTTCACTGGCCATCCCGCGGCGTCGCGGAACACGCTTATTGTCCGCGCCTGTTCTATTACATGACAGTCGAGGGAGTCTTTCTGCCCAGCGCCGACACGGAACAGGGCGCGGGCACCCACCGCCGCGTAGATCGTCCGAGCGAGGCTCCGCCGGCATTGGAATCAAACGGCAAGACCGGACGCAAGGGACAGAAACCCGTTGAAAAACTCGAAGAGACCGCCGAAGCCGATCCATCGCGACCCAAATCAATCCGCAGCCTCGCGCTCACCAGTGACCGTCTCGGCCTAACGGCAACGCTCGACTTGGCTGAAATCCAGGGGATGACGGCGATCCCCGTTGAATATCGCAAGGGAAGACCGAAGCGTTCGGGCGAGGTTGCCGAACCCACCGACGAGATGATGGAAGAACCCCGGCTGCTCCCAGGGCCGGAACCTTGGCCAACCGACCGAGTACAACTCGGTTTACAAGCGATTCTGCTTGAAGAAGCCGGATACACGGTAACCGAAGCCTACCTCTATTATGCTGCCGAGAAACTCAAACTTCGCGTCGTAGTTGACGAGGCATTGAAGCGCAACGCTCTTGCCGAGTTGGAAGCAGCCAAACGGGACGCCCAAGGACCGCGTCCGCCGCCACTGATCAATGATCCGCGTTGCCCGCGATGTTCACTCCAGCCGATCTGTTTGCCGGACGAGATCAATCACCAGCGGCTCACGGCGCTCACCGTCAACGGCCAGCCCGTTGATGAGCAACTTACACCGCGAAAACTCTGGCCGCCGCGCGACGACGGTATCCATGTTGTGCTTATGCGCGAGGGCATCCGCGTTGGCGTTCGTGGCCAGTCCGTGAGGGTCATCGACAAAGATGGTGAACTGGTCCGAGACCTACCCCTTGCCAACATGGAATCGCTGGCAGTTTTGGGCGCTGTTCAGATATCGACCCAAGCACTAACCGTTTTCGCCGATCACGAAGTGCCGGTTGCTTTTCTGACCGCCGCAGGTCGGCTGGTGGCAATGATGGACCCGTTGGGGCCAGTCAGCGCCGCCGTACGCGGTGCCCAAATCCGCATTCTGGATCGACCCGAAAAAACGCTTGAATTGGCTCGTGCAGTGACGGTCGCCAAGATCGCTAATCAACGCACGCTGCTGATGCGAAATCATTCGGCGCTGCCGTCGCGGGTCGGCCCTGATCTTCAAGACTGCGTTGCTGGTGCCGAGCGATCAACCACATTGGACGAACTGCGTGGGCATGAAGGCAATGCTGCCGCGATCTACTTTGCCCATTTTGCTGGCATGTTGAAGAAAGGAGTCGCCGAGATCGCTGCTCGATTCGACAGCAATGGCCGACAACGCCGTCCACCACCCGATCCAGTCAACGCGGTTCTTTCCTTTGCCTATTCGATGTTGGCCAATGAATGCGTGGTCGCGTGTCGGTTGGCAAGCCTGGAGCCGACACTCGGAGCACTGCACGCCACGCGACCGGGCCGTCCCGCACTCGCCCTGGACCTAATGGAACCATTCCGACCGCTTATCGCCGATTCTATCGCCGTCTCCGCGTTCAATCGTGGGGAGTTGACCGAAGGGCACTTCCTCAACACTGCCGCCGGTCTGCGCCCTGACTGACGCAGGACGGAAAGGATTCTTCGCCGCCTACGGCAGACGAATGGACACCGAAGTTAGACATTCCGTTTTCGAGTACCGGCTCAGTTACCGGCGCATGCTCATGCTGCACGCCCGCCTCGTGGCCGCGTGGCTTCTGGGCGAAGTGCCGACGCTTGCTTTTCTGACCACGAGGTAAAATGATGCGCCGGTGCTACCTTGTCTGTTATGACGTTCGCAACGACAAACGTCTGCGGCGAATTCACAAGGTGATGAAAGCATACGGCGAGCCGTGGCAGTATTCCGTGTTCTACTGCACACTCAAGGCCATCGACCGCGTCCGGCTGGAGAACGCGGCGCGCGAAGTTCTCAATCTCAAGGAAGACCAACTCCTCATTGTGGACCTGGGCAGCAATGAGGAAGCGGCGAGGGAAGCGGCAACCGTATTGGGCGAGAGCCTGCCTGACGCAGAGAGCGGGATGGTGGTGATTTAGCGAAGACGGAGTTGGCCAATCCGGTGGTCCGTCACAACAATGGGATTTGGGCACGCCGTCGCTCGGTCGTACAATCGTGTCCATGAAGGTGCGAGGCTTCGACGAGGAGGGTTCATTCTCCGACTTCTTCCAGACGGCGACGGGGGATGGCTGTTTCCCATTTCAACGGCAGTTTGCACAGGCATGCCCCTCATTGGTGAGCGTCCCTACAGGATTGGGCAAAACCGCAATGATCATCGTCGGTTGGCTCTGGCGCCGATTCGGCCCAGATGCAACACTCCGCAGCCAGACACCGCGAAGACTGGTTTATTGCCTGCCGATGCGGGTGCTGGTTGAGCAGACCGCGAAAAACGCTTGTCAGTGGGTGAAGAGGCTTCAAAGTATCGGTGCGGTGAAAGCGGATGTCGCCGTCCACATTTTGATGGGTGGTGAGGAGGCAGACGATTGGGACATCCATCCCGAACGGGAAGCGATCATCATTGGAACACAGGATATGCTGCTATCCCGCGCCCTGAACCGCGGTTACGCGGCAAGCCGCTCGCGCTGGCCGATGCAATTCGGCCTGCTTCATACTGACTGCCTGTGGGTCTACGACGAAATTCAGTTGATGGGGGCAGGACTAGCGACCACGGCGCAGCTTGAGGCGTTCCGATATCTGGTGGGTAGTAAGGATGGCCACGGAAGTCGTAGCGTGTGGATGTCAGCGACAATGAGGCCGGATTGGCTCAAAACGGTGGACTTCAAAAACCGTGTGGATGAGTTGCCGTCGCTCAAACTGACGGAGGATGATCACAATAACAAGGAGCTCAACGAGCGATGGATAGCCAAAAAACCATTGAAAAAGACCACAGCGGTGATAGGTCAAACTGTTGACTTAGCAAAAGAGATTGTTGCGCAGCACGAGAAACACAAGGGCCGCACAATCGTCGTGGTAAACATCGTGAAGCGGGCGCGTGACCTCCTCGCCGAGATCAGCAAGAAGTGGCAGTCAGCCACCGATGACAATCTCGTGCTAATCCATTCGCGCTTTCGTCCCTCCGATCGTGCCGAACAAGTCAAAAAATTGAAACCCGAAACGGCGCCGAAGGATCTGCCGCAGGATGGGATGATCTGTGTCAGCACGCAGGTGATTGAAGCCGGGGTAGACGTGAGTGCGACGACGCTATTTACGGAGCAAGCACCCTGGGCGTCCTTGATGCAACGCTTTGGACGATGCAACCGTAGGGGTAAGGACAATGACATTGCCTCTGTCCATTGGATTGCGATCCCCGCGAAAGATGCTAACGCCGAGAAGGTAGCCGCTCCCTACGAACTCGACGATCTCAAGGCCGCTTCAGAACAGTTGACGAAACTCACAGGGGTCGATCTCGGATCGCTCGCAAAACATGTTGATGGATTGAAGGATACCGAGAAAGAGAAGCTCTTCGGATTCGAGCACATCCAAGTTATCCGTCGTAAAGATTTGATCGATTTGTTTGATACAACGCCAGACTTGGCAGGCAATGATATCGACATCGACCGCTTCGTCCGTGAAATCGAAGAAAGCGACGTGCATGTGTTCTGGCGGAAGTGGGCGCGGCCGAAGGGACACGAGCCACCATCAGAAGATGAGCCTGCGGCATGGCGTGAGGAACTCTGTTCAGCGCGGGTCGGGGAGTTTCGTGACTTCGCCAAGAGGCATGCCGGCAAGGTTTGGCACTGGAACTTTCTCGACAAGAAATGGGAGAAAGCAGTCGCAGGGAAGATCGTACCTGGACAGGTGTTCCTCGTTCATGCTGATGCGGGTGGGTACTCAACTGAGCAGGGGTGGAACCCAGCAAGTACATCAGCAGTCGTGCCAATCCCTCCACAGACAGGCGTGAAACTCGAATCTCCGGATGCCACTGATGCTGAGCCATTCTCGCGCATTGGGGTATGGCAGACCATTAGCCAGCACACAAATGAAGTATGCCAAGAGGTTGATACAATTCTCAAGGCACTCTCAATCAGTGAAGCCGAGGTTCTAAGAACGGCGGCTAGATGGCACGATTGGGGAAAGGCCCACCCGGTTTTCCAAAATGCCATCGATGATGGCCAAGTAGTGCAGCGGAATGGGAAGGCGGAACAGCGCCGTAAACGCCCAGACAGCTGGCAAGGCAGTCGTCTTATTGCAAAAGCTCCAGGTAAGGTGTGGAGGAACGAGCAACTCGACGACCTGGGCTTTTGGAGAAACTATGAACGACCCCATTTCCGTCATGAATTAGCGTCGGCGCTCGCAGTGATGCTGCCAAATGTGCCAATTGGCGATATCGATCGCAATCTCATCGCCTACCTTATCGCCTCGCATCACGGCAAGGTGCGGTTATCAATCCGCTCACTACCGCATGAAATCAAGCCGCAGTCAAATTGTCGTTTCGCGCGCGGTGTGTGGGACAATGACAAATTGCCGCAAACCGATTTGGGCAATGGTGTAATTGCACCCGCGGTCACTCTATCCTTGGAACCAATGGAACTTGGCCTTTGTGAATCGCCACCTTTTGCGGGCCAATCTTCGTGGACGGAACGAACGCTTCACTTGCGCGATACGCTCGGCCCATTCCGTTTGGCGTACTTGGAAGCCATACTGCGGGCTGCGGACATGAGGGCGAGCAAACAGGCGGGAGGGGCGAGCAAATGACTTGGAACATTGTCCTGCTTCCCGGTATCCGCGTGGACAGTCTCGGTGGCTACCTGTCGGCGTTGGGTATGCTGCGTGCCGCTATGCAGAACAATGACTGGAATGACGTTCGCGGGTTTTGGCGTAATCGGCATTTTGCACTGCAATCCCAGGCTACTTCCTTCGATGACGGGTCATTGCGATGTTGGATTCTGAAGAACTGGCAGCCGGCACGATTCGAGAAATGGTGGAGCGATGATCAGGAGGCGAGCAAGAAAGACTGCAATGCCGTCGCAAGAGCCCGCGCACGGGAACCTGATGAACGCGTGGATGAGTTGGACATGGTGATGGTTCAGTCACGCCACCGTGTGTTTAATGATCTTCTCGGTACGGGGGGGAACATTGGCAAACGCAATCTCACCAAAGTCTGGAAAGAGTGTTGCGCGCGTCGCAATAACAGTAACGCTGGTGCCTGGCTTGATCAAACACTCCTTGGCAACGACAGTGTTGAACTCCCCGAACTCAAGAGTGCAGGCACATGGTTTGTTTCCTCGAACAAGACTTTCAACAGCGGCCAGGATTGGTATCGCGAAGGTCGATTGTCACCGTGGTCATTCCTGCTCGCAATGGAGGGAGTCCGGCTATTGCAAGGTGGAGTTCATCGCCGGTACGGCACTCGCATCGTCGGCAAAGCCGTCTTCCCATTCACATGCCGACCCGCAGCACCGCCTACCGATGGGCAAATCGCCCATGGTAAGTCGGAATTCTGGGCACCCGTTTGGAGTAAGCCAGCAACGCTGGTCGAGGTCGAAGAGCTATTCCATATCGGGCTTGCGGAAGTTGGCGGGGCCCGGTATCAGCACCGCACGAATTCGCGGTTGCGGCGTTAGGGGCTGGAGTAGATTCGGGAATCGTCGCGTTTGCGCCGTTTGAGCTTCGCCAAACAACGAGCGCACAGGTCTTTGAGGCGATTCCGCGCGAGCAAATTCACGTAGATAGGTCCAGTCGTGCGCGGCGTTGCTCCGATCTTTTGCTACCGCTCATTCGGTCGGGCTGGTTGGACCGGCTCCCCCGTGAGCCAAGCGATCCCAAACAACGAGGCAAATTTGTCGGCCTGCGAGGACCGGTCGAAGCCGGCATTCTCCGTGTATCCGAACGGCCGAACGACGAAGAAGCCTGGCGTGAATTATTGCTCCTGTTAGCGCGCACACAGCAGAAGATTGATCGAAACAGAACATTGCGGGAACAGTGCATCCCGCTACCCCTGCTTCCTGAGCAGTGGTTTGATATGGCATGGCCGCAGGCCCCACTGGAACTTCAGATCGCACGGGCGGTCGCGTCCATCACCCGACGTCACGCTGCATTTTCTGGCACTGAGAGTGATGCAGGTACGCCATTCATCACCAATGTGTTCGGTGTCGAGGCCTCCGGCATTCGATCATTCAAGTTTCCGGCGGCACGCCCTGTGAGAGCTGTCTGGCACAATGCGCAGCCTCTTCAATCGCTCATCTCCGTTCTACAACGGCGCTTGATCGATGCGGACGAGTTGGCTGTAGCACCGCTTCATGGAGCCAGGCCGTGCAGTTTGGAATCTGTCGCTCATTTTCTGCATGGCCCGCCCGAGATCGACGACGAGTTGCTTGCACAATGGGTTCCAGCGCTCTCTTTGCTTTGCTGGAAATCCCGATCAGCAGGCAATCTTTCCACAGGATGGTCGCCTCACCCGCTCTACACCCTCATCCGTCCGATTCTCGATTCGGAGGGCATTGAGGTTGAGAGGCGATCCCTATTTCCTCTCGACGATCACGATGCCCGCAAGCCGCACGCAGCTTCAGTGCGCAAACTGGTCAACCTCATCGTTCAGGGTGAGGCCCAGCAAGCTGTCCAACTTGCTCGATGTAGGTATCTCGCAGCGGGATGGCAAACAATCGAGCCACCGCGTGACGAACTCCGACTCGATTGGGATCGTCTAGCTTCAGCACTTCTGATTCCCGTAGATACCCAAAGCCTCTCCAGGCGGCTATGTGAAGACTGGATTCGTTCGTCAAAGAATAAAAACTGAAAGGAATACAATGCCAAGCCTCGACCCATCCAAGATCAACTGGCAAGACACCGCCCTAAACGCTGCTGGACCGACATGCTTGATAATCCGCGCGTGGCTCCAGCCTGTGGGGGATCTTGATCGGTTTCAGCCCAGTGGATTCCCAGAGATCGGCCATGTGATTTACGACGCGCCCCGGAGCGACGGGTCGAAGGAAAAGGTTTGCATCGTAGATAGCCCCGCGAGCATGGCAAACCACCTCGAAACCGTTTGTTTGGATGGCCCAACCGCAGGCCTACACCCGGACTTGGCAAATCTCCCATACGTCCGGTGCGTGACAGACATGGACGGCGATGTATCGCAGGAAAAACCTCCCTCGCGAATAGTCGTCACCACCCTTACCGAGGGACATCGCCTCGCGTCCGACTATTTTCTTGATGGACAAGTGAATCCGCAATGGAGGCCGGCGACAACGACTCAAAAGAAGAACAAGAAAGTAGAGGCAGTTCCTGCCCGTTGGGAAGGTGAAGGGTTTCGTGACATGCTTCGGAGGGACTTTGGTATCAAAGAGGTGAAGAAGGACAAGACATATTTTATCTGGCCCGATACTTGGTGGACCATCTACCGTACGATCTTTAATTATGATCCGAACTCACTCGTTCATGGCGTGATGTTCGCAAAGGAACAGATCAAGGTCAGCCGGTTGTTGACGGCGCATCTCGAAGCGTTCGGCGCGGCTCGCGTGGGCCGATCAGGCGTAAAGTTCGACCGGCTCGGCAAGACGACATCCGGCCAGCCGATTTTCGCCGTGGAAGACGAGACCGCCAACTCAATCGTTGCTACTTTTATCATCGACCTCGCGCTCCTTAGATCATACGGTCGCGACAACAACGGCCTGAGCATAGAACAAAAACGGATGCTGCTTGATTTGGCCGTTTGGAAGATCAAGCGGCTGCTCCAGTTTCCTTTCCGATTCCGTTCCGGATGCCAACTCACCTGCTCGGGAATCGCGTCGCGCGATGACACGGACAGCGACGTCGTTCCTAATAGCGGGACGGGGAATGCGAAGGATATCAATGTGGATATCGCTGCTTCGATCACGGCGTGCAAATTGACACGACAAATCACCGATGTCTATTACCCCACGACGAAACTCTTCAAAATTGGCGATGAAAGCGAGCAAAAACCCACAGCCGATGATGGGTCGGAAGAACCAAACGGTGATGAACCCTTAGAGGAATGATCCATGTTCGTGGTCATTGAGCAACAATTCCCTCTTGGTCGATTCCATGCCCGACGTTGGAATCAACCGCCCTTCGACAATGGTTCGGCCGAATGGCCCCCATCGCCTTGGCGCCTGCTCCGGGCTATCGCTGCAAGGTGGTTCCAGTATTGTCGAGAAACAGGCGATAGCGACACAGCTCGGCGCGATTGCATTCTCTGGAAGCTCGCCAACACAGTGCCATCGTTCCGTCTGCCCATTGCTTCAGGACCAGGGCCGGAACTCCGGCAGTATCAGCCCACAGAGGTCAAATTTACGAAGGGGAAGATCGATTCAGAGATGAAGCGACCCCTAACCACGTTAATGCCGGATCGTTGCCGTGCAATTCCACCAGACGGCACGGTGCTGTGGGTATGGAATCAAATAACTTTATCGCCCGACGAGCGCGATCTTCTTTCAAATCTTCTCCGCCGTATGCACTACTTCGGGCGCACTGAGTCATGGACCCGTCTTCGCTTGCTTGCCGAACACGAGTCGGTGCCTGCTACGAATTGTGAACTCGCCCTCAAGCCGTCTGATCGCGCGGTTCCTGTCCTTGTAAGCGAATCGACCGATGGGCTTATCGCACGGTTGCTTGCGCCCACTGGTGATAGCGGCAGTTCCAATAGGTCCATTCCCGTTGGCACCCGTTGGCAATATGCAATGCTGCCAGATGGCCCAATGATCAAGCCTCTAGTTCGCCGCAAACAAGAGATACGACTTCAAGTCGCCCGCTTCGCCCTTGATTCGAATGTGCTACCACTGGTTACCGAAACCCTAGTCGTCGCTGAGGCGGCACGGCGAGCGATCATGAGCATTCATGGCAGGTTCACGGAACAAAACGGCGTTCGCGGGCGCTCGTCAGTTTTTTCGGGAAAGAATGAAGGCGGCACGCCCCTCGTCGGACATCGCCACGCCTACTACCTTCCCACCGATGAGGACGGCGACGGCCGTCTCGACCACCTTACCGTTTTCGCTCAAGAGGGTTTCGATTCTGCCGAGCGTCGGGCATTGGATGAGTTTCGCAGACTTAACACGGGTCGGCGGAATGAAGAGGAACATCCGTTGCGGTTGCTCTTGTTGGGCATGGGTAAGATTGATGAAGTTACCGGGGGGCCGCTACAAAAATCGAAGGTATGGGTGTCGGCCACTCCGTACATCGCCACGCGGCACGCCAAACGTCGGGGGCGCAATGCGATTGATGTGGCATCACCGGAGGCGCGAGCTGAATTTCTCATATCCGACATCCGCGCCCAGGTTGCCACCATCCAGTCGGACATCGCAAGCAACGGCGAATCAGACGTTCAAATTGAGTGTGAATGGGATCGCGCCCATGTTTTCAGAACTGCGGGAGGCCGGCGTCCCATCGAGTTCCAGCGCTGTCGCCGCAAGCCCGGCGACGATGGCGGTCAACGTCTGGCGGGGGCATTTCGCATGACCTTTGATATTGCGTTGTCGGGGCCTGTCGTGCTAGGCTGGTCGAGTCACTTTGGGATGGGATTGTTTGTGCCCGTCGCCGGTGATTAGCGATATTCAATCGAATACCTGGCCTGCGTGTTCTTTGACAATTAGCTTGCGAGTGCAGCGGTGGTGAAGGGGGGTGCCGGGTACGCTCGCGGGAGATAAGATATATTCTTGAAAAGACTTATGATCGACATCTTAGGAAACCCCGACACGTCGCGCCCGTTCGGCGTCCGCGTTCGCAAATTGCGCCGCAATTGCAGCATGGACCAGATGTTGCGAGGGCGGCAGCCACCACGGCTGCGCAGCCGTGGCCCCATTGAAGCGATTCTAATTTGCGATGGCCGACAGCCCGTTTGCGGCCACCACGGCTGCGCAGCCGTGGCCCCATTGAAGCCTATTTGGGCTGATGGTTGCTCTTTCCTGCGTTCGCCACCACGGCTGCGCAGCCGTGGCCCCATTGAAGCGCTAAAGGATGGGTCTTGGGACGCCTACAACGTGGGCCACCACGGCTTGCAGCCGTGGCCCCATTGAAGCGCTCCCGCTGAGTCAGATATCGTTTTGCCGGATGGCCACCACGGCTTGCGCAGCCGTGGCCCCATTGAAGCCGGGACAATGCGGCATTGCTCCTCAATGGTGATCTGGCCACCACGGCTGCGCAGCCGTGGCCCCATTGAAGCATCGACCCGGCCGCCTCGTCATTGAAGTGGATGGCCACCACGGCTCGCAGCCGTGGCCCCATTGAAGCGCAATATACACAAGGGGATATGGTCGCGGGCGTCTCGCCACCACGGCTGCGCAGCCGTGGCCCCATTGAAGCTCTCTCTTTTGCGCCATGCAGGCCCAGCAGGTGCGCCACCACGGCTGCGCAGCCGTGGCCCCATTGAAGCAATACCGACTGGGGCAACATGATCGCGGGGGCGAAGGCCACCACGGCTGCGCAGCCGTGGCCCCATTGAAGCGGGAACCTCTTTATTCACTTTGCCGGCGGGGGTTTTGCCACCACGGCTGCGCAGCCGTGGCCCCATTGAAGCGTATCTCCCTGGAGGGCGACGGGCCGGACCCGGCGCCGACCACGGCTGCGCAGCCGTGGCCCCATTGAAGCTTTGCGGCCCCCATATAGACGTATCCATTCGTCGGCCACCACGGCTCGCAGCCGTGGCCCCATTGAAGCTGTACCGCTTTGCGCTCGTGGGATCCGGTCAATTGAGCCACCACGGCTGCGCAGCCGTGGCCCCATTGAAGCGTTGGTGGACAAGACTGGGGTTTCACCAATCCCGGAGCCACCACGGCTGCGCAGCCGTGGCCCCATTGAAGCTGCAGAGAGCGACGGTGCGCATCCGGCAAAACGGCCACCACGGCTGCGCAGCCGTGGCCCCATTGAAGCGCGTTGAGCGGACCGCTGAAATCTTCGGTGGCGAGACCGCCACCACGGCTGCGCAGCCGTGGCCCCATTGAAGCAGAAGGCCAAGATTGTAGAATTTGCCATAACTCTTCTGCCACCACGGCTGCGCAGCCGTGGCCCCATTGAAGCCTTGAATTGGGTCACCGTCAGCGCCGAAGGTATTAGCCACCACGGCTGCGCAGCCGTGGCCCCATTGAAGCGCCGGGAAAGAAACAGCGTCTTACCCAGCCTCTCGCCACCACGGCTGCGCAGCCGTGGCCCCATTGAAGCCTATTGACAGTTGTCGTGAACATGATAAACTCCCGACGCCACCACGGCTGCGCAGCCGTGGCCCCATTGAAGCAAGAACCTCATTCGCGGTGCAGGATATAAGAGTATGCCACCACGGCTGCGCAGCCGTGGCCCCATTGAAGCGATACAGCGATGACGATGGCTGCGAACGACAACATCGCCACCACGGCTGCGCAGCCGTGGCCCCATTGAAGCGCCTGCCGCTGCGTACAGCCGCAATCCCTGCCGCCCGGCCACCACGGCTGCCAGCCGTGGCCCCATTGAAGCTAATGGGCTTAGTAGATTTGGTGGTTTCTATAGCTCGCCACCACGGCTGCGCAGCCGTGGCCCCATTGAAGCAACAGTGCTTGCCACTTCGATAGTGCTTTACTATCGCCACCACGGCTGCGCAGCCGTGGCCCCATTGAAGCGATCTCTCCACGGCGATCATCGCCCTGGAACGGGAGGCCACCACGGCTACGCAGCCGTGGCCCCATTGAAGCAGCGCCCCCCGCGACGCAGCCGGTCACGGCATCGTCGCCACCACGGCTGCCAGCCGTGGCCCCATTGAAGCATGTCCGCCGATTGTATCTCCCCGGCACAAACTTTTTGCCACCACGGCTGCCAGCCGTGGCCCCATTGAAGCTCGCAGTATTTGAAAACCGTGGTTTCGGCAGGAGCCACCACGGCTGCGCAGCCGTGGCCCCATTGAAGCAATCGCATCGTCGAGAAAGACCGCGGCCTTCTCGTCAGGCCACCACGGCTGCGCAGCCGTGGCCCCATTGAAGCCCGAAAGCGGAGGCCACGCCTCCGAAAATATCAAAGCCACCACGGCTGCGCAGCCGTGGCCCCATTGAAGCGCCGAAAGATCGGCCAGTTGAGCCATCTCGCCAAGCGTGCCACCACGGCTCCAGCCGTGGCCCCATTGAAGCATCCCCGCCGCCGACAATCAGTGTGCCGGGGGTTGCCACCACGGCTGCGCAGCCGTGGCCCCATTGAAGCATTTCGCGCCGGCAAACGGCGGACGCAATGAACGGGGCCACCACGGCTCAAGCCGTGGCCCCATTGAAGCTCCCCCGGGACTTACGACTCGACTGAGTTCGTCGAAGGCCACCACGGCTGCGCAGCCGTGGCCCCATTGAAGCACCATTTGGATCGTGGTCAAGGCGGCGATGAAGAGCCACCACGGCTGCGCAGCCGTGGCCCCATTGAAGCTGATCGGTGGGACACCGACGACGCGCAAAGCGTTTCGCCACCACGGCTGCGCAGCCGTGGCCCCATTGAAGCGAGGATAGCCCGTTGGGGTTGGATAAATGGTTCACGGGGCCACCACGGCTCCAGCCGTGGCCCCATTGAAGCCGTCGATTTCATAAATAATGCTCCCGCCAACATCGGCGGCCACCACGGCTCCAGCCGTGGCCCCATTGAAGCACCTGCTTCCCCGCCTTGATGCCCCGGAACGGATTCTGCCACCACGGCTGCGCAGCCGTGGCCCCATTGAAGCCCGTCCCTTGCGGAGCAATCTCGAAGATCAATTACGCCACCACGGCTGCCAGCCGTGGCCCCATTGAAGCGCCCATATCGTCATCAAACACATAGACATCATCACTAGGCCACCACGGCTGCCAGCCGTGGCCCCATTGAAGCTAAACATCCGTGGTCCGCACGGGTTCCTGATACACGAGCCACCACGGCTCCAGCCGTGGCCCCATTGAAGCACCTCTGTTGGGTTAGCAGTGAAATATAATTGAGTGCCACCACGGCTCGCAGCCGTGGCCCCATTGAAGCTCGTCGACGTGCATGGCGCGAGGATTTTCTTGAGGCCACCACGGCTCAGCCGTGGCCCCATTGAAGCATATTTAAGATTTCAAAAAAAGGAAAGATGGCCAGCCACCACGGCTGCGCAGCCGTGGCCCCATTGAAGCGCCAGCCGCGATTCTCGATAGCCGCAATGCGGCTATCGCCACCACGGCTGCGCAGCCGTGGCCCCATTGAAGCAAGAACTCGATGTCGCGGCGGTCAATCTCGCAGGGCCGCCACCACGGCTGCCAGCCGTGGCCCCATTGAAGCATCGATGAGAGGGCTTGCCATGAAACAAGAAATTACGGGCCACCACGGCTCCAGCCGTGGCCCCATTGAAGCTTTAGCCACGGATGGATATGGATATGCCAACTCCCCAGCCACCACGGCTGCGCAGCCGTGGCCCCATTGAAGCGCAACTACGTGCAGCTTGGCAACGGTGTGCGGCTTATGCCACCACGGCTGCGCAGCCGTGGCCCCATTGAAGCTCGGTTGGATCAAGTCGCTGATTGCGGACGGCGCGAGCCACCACGGCTGCAAGCCGTGGCCCCATTGAAGCTTGAACATAAAGGCCAACGACGAATGACCGCTCTGGCCACCACGGCTGCGCAGCCGTGGCCCCATTGAAGCCTTTCACAAACAATAATAACGGCACTGGTACTGGGCCACCACGGCTGCGCAGCCGTGGCCCCATTGAAGCTCTTCGTCGCGGGCCATTTCGGTGGCCTCTCCCCATGCCACCACGGCTGCCAGCCGTGGCCCCATTGAAGCCCTAATGCTTGCCATCTATCAGCCTTAGCTTGGTCTGACGCCACCACGGCTGCAAGCCGTGGCCCCATTGAAGCAAGGTTCTCGGCTTGCTCGCGACTGCTGACCCCACGCCACCACGGCTGCGCAGCCGTGGCCCCATTGAAGCTCAATTAGTTCGTCGGCGGTTTCGCCATCGTAGACGCCACCACGGCTGCCAGCCGTGGCCCCATTGAAGCCCAGCGCGTGGTATCGCCGCAGAAACTTCGCCTGCGCCACCACGGCTGCGCAGCCGTGGCCCCATTGAAGCCTCCGAACGCGATCAGGGCGTCATCGGTCCACACGGCCACCACGGCTGCGCAGCCGTGGCCCCATTGAAGCCCGCCTCTCCTCCGCGATCGCCCGGGCGAAGGGGGAGCCACCACGGCTGCGCAGCCGTGGCCCCATTGAAGCGTCCACCTCGAACGTCGTCATGCCCGCCGGGATCGGGTCGCCACCACGGCTGCGCAGCCGTGGCCCCATTGAAGCGCTTGCAATGCAACCTGTCCTCGGCCTCTTGCCTCTGCCACCACGGCTGCGCAGCCGTGGCCCCATTGAAGCATTGCCGCCTGGATTTTCAAGTCGTCGTTATCAAAGTGCCACCACGGCTGCGCAGCCGTGGCCCCATTGAAGGTTTCGGCCCAGTGTCGAGATGTGGGTCGCCCTCTCGCGCGCGAGGGCGGCGGTGGGGAGCGATTTTCCAGGCTTTCCCGTACACTTCCTGGTAGGTCTTGCGGCGGGAGTGCCCGACAAGGAACCAAATTGTGATTCGGCGAATAGAATTGATCAATTTCATGTCACACGCCCATACGGTCATCGAACCGGCGGATGGTCTGACCGTGTTAGTAGGACCGAACAACTGTGGGAAGAGCGCCGTCGTGGCGGCGCTCCAGATTCTCTGCCACAACGACAATTCGACCTACGTCACCCGGCACAATGAAAAGGAATGCACAGTAACGGTTGAGACCGACGACGGACATATCGTCCAGTGGTGCCGCAAAAACAATTCTCCGAGATACACCGTCAACGGACAGTTGTTCGACCGACTTGGCCGTGGGTCACTTCCGGACGGCCTTCACGAAGTGCTTCGCCTGCCAAAGGTCACGGCGGAAGGCAACCAGGAATTCGATGTTCATTTCGGCGAGCAGAAATCGCCTGTATTTCTTTTAGATAAGCCGGGATCGCAGGCGGCTCAGTTCTTTGCGTCTTCGTCCGATGCGGCAAAGCTGGTCGAGATGCAAAGGCGGCACCAACAAAAGATGGTGGATGCTCGTCGAGAACGTAGCCAATTAGAGGTTCGGGCGGAAAAGCTAGCGACAGACCTTACAGTGCTCGCGGCAACGGATCAGATTGGCGCGGGCGTTGGAGAAGTAGAGTCCCAGCATGAGGAACTCGGGCGGCTGGCTTCAAGTATCGGACACCTGACGCAGGATGTTCGGACGCTGGACCAAGTGATCACACTGCTGGACCATCACCAGTCCGAAGCAACCGTTTTGGGCGAGTTGAGTTTGCCGCCGACACTGGATAGTCCCCAGACGCTACAAGATGTCATCGAGGCGCTGACCCGCACTCAAACGGAACTGGAGTGGCAGTCTGCTCACGCCGATTCCCTCTCGGCGCTGCAAATTTGCCCCGACACTATTGACGAGCGGCCACTGGCGGGACTAATCCGCGACTTACAGTCTTCTCAGTTTGTCTCCCTTCGTATGGACGGCGAGTGTGTCGCCACCCGTGAATTGCTTCCACCTCCGCAGATGATTGAGGTCGAGAACTTGCGAACGACTGCGACCCAGATTGGTTTGCTCCGTGAGCATGTTGCTGCCTCCGAACAAGAGCTCGCGGTCTTGGAACCGCTGACAACTGCTCCTGAATTGGACAACGAGGTGTCTCTGGCCCAAGAGGTGCAGGCCCTGACACGAGCGGCGGCAGCTCTGCGGCGAACGGAGGCTATTCACGATCAGTTGAACACACTCGCCGATGTACCGAATTTATCGGAGACGCGCGAAATGGAGGATATAATCCGTGACCTCGCCAGCGCTACGGCTACTTTCGTCTCGCGTAGCCAAGATTTGGAGCAGGCAGTAGAAGCGCTTCAGGAAGGTGGGCGTCTGTTGCGTGATTGGGCCGAACAGCAACAACTTTGCCCCACCTGCGGTAGCCCACTCGATCCCAATCAGGTCGTCGTCCATGCCGGGTCGTGCGTCGGAGGGCATCCCCATGCCTGATGCTGTCGCCTACACGGGCCTGCTTGTCATTGGCGATCCGCACCTTGAGGGGCGGACACCCGGTTTTCGCAAGGATGACTATCCGCACGTCATTCTCGACAAAATTGAGTGGGCACTGCGGTACGCCCAATCCCATCGCCTTCTTCCTGCGATCTTGGGTGACCTTTTCGACAAGCCGCGAGATAATCCGACTTGGATGCTGGGGCGGCTGATCGACCTCTTGGCAGGCACGGAGTGCATCGGCCTTTATGGCAATCACGACTGCGCCGACCCGGAACTGTGCGATAACGATTCACTGTCGCTGCTTGTGAAGGCCGGCCGCCTTCGGGTGCTTGACGGGCAGCCGTGGCGCGGGTCAATGAATGGACGATCTGTCATCGTGGGCGGCTCGTCCTACCGGCAGCAGTTTCCTGATCGAGTTGATGAATCGAGCGGAACCGATGGCAGGGCCCCGCTCGTGTTCTGGCTTGCGCATCACGATATCATCGTGCCCGGCTATGAGGAGCAGGGCCGGATACAGCCACGCGAGATCGTTGGAATTGATCTCGTGATTAACGGACACATCCACCGCCATTTGCAGGACGTTCAAACGGGAAGGACACTCTGGATGACTCCCGGCAACATCAGTCGGCGGTCCCGCAGTGACGCCACAAAAGACCATATTCCGTCCATTCTTCGTGTTGACATCACAGACGAAAGCTACACGCGGCAGTTCATCGAGGTGCCGCACCGGCCATTCGATGAGGTGTTCCACTCGATTTTCGCCGACATATCCACAGACGGGCCGGCGTCGGCGTTTGTTGCCGGTCTCGCCGAGTTGCAGGCTCGCCGCACAGAAAGCGGTGCCGGTTTAGTCGCCTTTCTCGAAAAGAATTTGAGCCAGTTCGAGCAGCCCGTGGCAAACGAAATCATGGCTCTTGCCCAGGAGGTTACTGACAATGGCTAAAACGGACGCCAAATCGCCCAAAAGCGCTGGGGAGCAGACCATCGAGCAGCTTCAGCAGCGATATCAAGACCTCAATAGGAAGAAAATCCAAGCCGAAACGCAGCGCAATAGCGCGAAGCACCGGTTGGACGAACTCAAGGCCCAAGCTCGCGAGAAGTATGGCACTGATGACGTTGCCAAGCTTCAGGAGAAGTTGGCCGAGATCATCACCGAGAACACTCGCAAGAAGACCAAGTACCAGGAGGATCTTGACAAGATCGAAAAGGAACTTGCTGCCGTTGAAGCCAAGTTCTCGGAAGGCGCCGCTGCTTCTGGTGAGGGAGGTCAACCCCGAAAATGACTTCTCTACCTGCACAAGACGGGGCAAGCGCCAGCGTCCCTACTCCACCGATGAAGTCGCCGCTTGCGGTCCGGCAGCGGTTGGAGCGGTTAATGGGAAGCGCGCAAGAGCGCGAACATCAGGCAGCGGAGGTGCGAGGCCGTCTTGAAGAACTGGCGAGCTACCTTGGGATTGCCGATAGGGTCACCGACGCTCTTGAGCTTCTGAGCCAGCGATTGTTCAAGAACCTACTCAGTCTTGTGGAGGAAAAGACCACCATTGCGTTGCAGGAGATTCTCGAACAACCAATTCGCCTCCGCGCGGATGCGGAGTTCAAGCGTGGCGCGGCCACGGTGGAATTTTGGATCGACCACGAAGGATATCGGGAAGACGTTTACCGTGGCCAAGGTGGTTCCGTTGCCAACATCCTCAGCGTTGGTCTGCGAATGTTCGCACTCACAACTCTCGATCCCGCTCAACACCGCCGATTTCTGGTCCTAGACGAACAAGACTGCTGGCTTCGCCCCGATCTCGTTCCGAAGCTGGTCAAGATCGTGCAGGAAGCAGGCCGCGCATTGGGATTCCAGGTTCTCATGATTAGTCATCATGACCTATCCATGTTCGAGCAGTTTGCAGACAAGGTGTACAGGTTTGTTCCACTATTAGGCGGAGTGGTTGAAGTCAGCGAAGTCTTCAAGTCCGCCACCGATGAGGACCCGTTGCCTTAAACTCGCCGTGCATCTCATTTCCCACCTCTGTTCGTTCGACTCACCGAGTTCGCGAACGGTGGGTTCATCGCGCAACTTGGACCGAAGAACATTACGCCGATTCCCGACAGACTTTTCCAGGCGGAACGAAATGTCTCCTGCGCGAAATCCTCGCTGCGGTGGAGATCGCCGCAAACGGAATAAATCATCCCGGCAACCATCCCCTGATACCGGCGGACAATCCGCCCGAACGCTTCGCGATTGCCGCGGCGGCTTTGGGCGACCAAGTCCGCGTCCGGCAATAATCCCTCTTGAAGCAATGTAGCGGTCATGGCGATCCTCTAATAAAAGTATCCGCCATGTAGATGCCGGGATAAACCCGGGAGTGACAAAATCCGAGTGGAATGTCGGGATTTTTGCCGAGCCGACGGAACTATATGCCGTCAGCTTCAATCTTCACCCCCAGCAACGCCAAACCGCTCGCGGTGCCGCTCCGCGATAGCCGACCGGACGCTGGTTTTGGAGTCCATCCAGTGCAAAATTAGGGCTTCGATGATCAGCTTGGGATTGGACAAATGCCGAGCGCAGTCATCCTCGAATTTCGCAAATAGCTGCTTGTTGAACCGATAAGTGCGTTGCTCCGCCTGCTGATCTGGGGCCTTCCTTGGACGTGCCATGTTTTGCTCCTTCTATGAACCCAATAGTGTAGGTGATTCGGCTCCACATTCAAGTAGATAATGTTGTTAACGTTATTAACTGTGACGCCTCTACTTACGCGGAGTGACCGATTTGTCTCTGGCTTTGTGCATCCAAAAACGCCTCCCCAGGAAACAGATATCTCCCGCGTTGGCCATCCGTAGCAATTCATTATTGTTGACTTTATTAACTGTAATAACTAGAATGAGTGCGCAGAATATGGCCGACCATCTGGTGGCGGCAATGTGCCCCGAGTTTCTGTCCTTGAGAAGTCTCCATGAGTACAGAATCAACTTGGACTGGCGGAGAATCCGAATCCAGCGACCTACTCCCGCTATCCAGCGTCCCAAATCTGAAATGGCTGCCTCGCCGCCGGCGCGGCGCGAAACTCAGCTACACCTGTCTGTGGCGATGGGCTACTAGGGGCGTGGCCGGCGTCGTGTTACAAACGGTCAGGGTCGGAGGCACGCCATGCACCACCGAATCCGATTTGAGGCAATTTTTCGTCGAAGTCGCCGCAGCTAAACGCGGCGGGAAGCAGGCTCAGACAATTCGCACGCCCGCGCGCCGCGCACGCGAAATCGAAGCGGCGCGTCAGCAGTTGGCCCGAGTCAGTATTTAACTGCATCTTTCCCTGCAACATTTCTCACTTCCCTCGCTGCTAGAGCGTCCCCAATTTCGTTGACCATGAGCGCAATGCGCCGCGCTGGCATCGCACATCGTCTGCAGTGAATCGCGCGCTTTTTCTCATACGGTTTTGCGCCATCGCGCCTTACTGTAAACCCTTGCAAATCCTCAAAACCGTACATACGGTTTTGCAATACTCTCAGACTTTGATAAAATGCTGGAAAATCCGAGGGATTCTTGTGTTTTTCGGCGGCGCCGGCAGCGACTCTTAATCAGCGGGTTGCAGGTTCAAGTCCTGCATGGCGCAATAATTTACGATTCGTGCCGGGGTTTGGGGGTATACTGAGGATTCGGGAGAAATCAAAATGCACGGCAACGCCCCTTAAGGCGACCGAGAATTTGCGCTCGCGCGAGCAATTACAATAGTTTAGTCGATTCCCCCCGGAGTATCCCCATGGAGAGGAAAATGCGTCCCCGTCGGCGATCCCCCTATTTCATCGAAAAGCTGGAAGATCGCTGGCTCCTTTCCAGCGGACCGGCGCTGGCGGCGGAAGGCACCGTCGAGGTCATGGTGCTTCCGGGACAACTAACCAATGGTTCGTACTCCTCGATTGCCAACGCCGGCAACCAGAGCGGAATGTTCAGCGCCGTCGGCGGAAACGTCACGGTTGGCCCCGTGGCAGACGCGAACGGCTACACTTACCAATCGCTCGAATTCAACGGCTCCAATTCTGCCACCAGTTCGTTCCTTACACCTTCGGACCTGACCGGCAATGCGAGCCGATCGATCGAAATCTGGGTCGATAACCCGACCATCGACAATGTCGAGGAAACGATGGTCTCCTGGTCCAATCGCGGTGGACCCGATGGCAGCAATCAGTCGTTCTCCTACGGCTCAACCTACGGCGTTGGCCTCTGGGGCCCGGAGTACGACATCCAATGGACGCAGGCAGCGCCCGGTGCAGCCAATTCCGGCGCACCGGCGGCCAACAACTGGCATTACCTGGTCTTCACCTACGATGGCGCCAATGAAGATGTGTATGTCGACGGGTCGCTTTACCTGCAATACACGACGGGTCTTGCCTTGGATACCACCGGCGGGCTGCCGATCAATCTGGCCGCGCAGAACACCGCCGCCAGTGGCTTCTCTCCGACTTTGAATGGTTCGCTGGATATCGCCTCGCTCCGTATCTCGGCAGGCGCGCTCACAGCGGCCGACGTTGAAAACAATTACCTCGCCGGCATCCCCGGCCAACCGGCGGCTACTGCCGCCCCCACAACATCGCCGACTCTCAATCTCATCACATCCGTCGGCCAAAACAAGCTGACCTGGACCCACGATCCCAACGCCACTTCGTACGATGTTTTTCGAACCGATCCTTCGGACCCAACGCCACTGGAACTCGCGTCGAATCTCGTGTCGCTGACCTACACCGACGACGCGATCTCGGCGGGGGTGAACTACACCTACTATGTCGAATCGGCCAACGCGTATGGAGCGGGCCCTGCGTCCAACACCGAATCAGCCACGGTCAACGCGCCCACGACTGCGCCGACGTTGAATTCTCCCTTGGTGATCAGCGGTTCGGTCACGTTTTACTGGAACCTCGATCCCAACGCCCTCAACTATAACGTCTATCGCTATACTGCCGCGAATCCGACGCCGATGGAAGTCGGCTCAGGATTAACGTCCAACTATTTCACCGACTCGACGGTGGTGAATGGAACGACGTACACCTATTACGTAACGTCGGTCAACGCGGTTGGCAGCGGACCCGAATCGAACACGCAGACAGCCTCGCCAACGGCAAGCCGGACCCGCCGCGCCGGTCAATATCATGACGCACGGTGTCGATCCGCAAAACGACGGTAACAACGACCAGGAAACCGTCCTCACGCCGACCAATGTAAATCCCACCGACTTCGGCAAGCAGTTCGCCGATGCACTGGACGGCGGCGACGTCATCGCCCAGCCCCTCTACGAGCAGAACGTCGACATCACGACCGGACCCAATGCCGGCGTTCACAGCGTCGTCATTGTCGCCACGGAAGCCGATGGTTTGTACGCCCTCGACGCCAACACCGGCGTGGTTCTCTGGCACGACAACTTCACCAACATCACCAATCCGACCATTCTTACCCCCACCACCGGCGTCACCACGGTCCAGCAAAGCGATATCAATAACAATCCCGATGTCGGCTCCCAGCTCGGCATTCTGGCCACGCCGGCCATCGATCCAAATACCGGCATCATTTATCTCAACGCCAACACCAAGGAAATCCGCTCCGATGGCAAGCACTTCGTCCAGCGTTTGTGGGCGATTCACATTCAAAATGGCGACTCAGCAACGAGTCCGGCAGTCATCGGCGACACCATCGCGCCCAACGGCGTAGTTGAGGGACCGCCCGCCGGACCATACACCTACGTCGCCGGCCCCATCGTCGACGGCACCGGCAACAACGACCCGACCACCCCTCAGCCCACCTACCCCGACACCGATGGTTGGACAGCCGCACCGGGTGGTGCCACCGGCTACGTCATCGCCTTCAATGCCATCGAGCAAATGGAACGCACCGCGGTAAGTCTGATCAACGGCAACGTCTATCTCGGATTCGCTTCCCACGGCGACAATGGTCCATATTATGGCTGGGTCCTCGGCTACAGTGCCGCGACCCTCCAGCTCACCGCGGCGTTCGTCACCACGCCAACCTATGAACCAGTGTCAGTCGTCGGTGAATCCCAGCCCTATAACCAGCTCGGCGGCATCTGGGTGTCGGGTGCGGGCATCTCTACCGACGGCAACTATCTCTATGTCGCGACCGGCAACGGCGCATTCAATGGCGAGCCCTCCAATTTCAACGCCAACGGGTTCCCCATCGACAACGACTATGGCGACAGCGTCCTGAAACTTGAAGTAGACCCAAACAGCTCCCCCACCAACCAGAATGGCAATGGCTGGGGGCTCAAAGTGGCCGACTATTTCACGCCCTCCAATCAGCTCGCGCTAAACGATGACGATCTGGATCTTGGATCCGGTGGCGTCACTGTCCTGCCAAACAACGTCCTGGATGCCGCCGGCGATCCAATGCTCATGATCGGCGGCAAGGAATCGCGAATCTATCTCATCGATCGAGACAACATGGGGAAATACAACTTTAACTATCCCCAGAACGGCACGAACCCCGACCCGTCTGCCTATGACCGTGTCGTCGCCGAATATGCCAACAATGGTTTGAATAAGGGCGGTGCGCAGCTCTACACGTCAGCCGCGTACTACGATGGAAACGTCTACCTCGGCGTCAGCAAGCACGATTCGATCGAATTAAACCTCAACCAACTAATGGCCGGCGATGCTACGCCAATCGAGACGAACTTCAGCTTCGGTTACCCCGGAAACACGTTTGTCATTTCCAATGATGACGGCACCGATGGCGTCGCCTGGACTCTCGACCCAGGAAGTGACGCGCTGCTGGCATTTAACCCCGACAGCTTCAACAACGCTCCCCTGTACAGTTCCAACGACGTTTCCGGCGACGCGCTCGGTGGGACCCTCCACTTCCATGTCCCCACCGTCGCCAACGGCATGGTATATGCAGGCTCACGCGGCGGTGGTCTGAGCTTCTACGGTCTGCGGGAGTCGTATTTACTGTCCAACCCCGCCTACTTCAGCGCCCCCACGAACCTGACGGCAACGTATGTCTCCGCCGGCGACGTGCATCTCTCCTGGACGAGCAATTCATCGCTCGCCACTGAATTCCGCATCGACCGTGCCCCCGTCGGAACCACCCACTGGACCACGCTGGCGTACGTCAATAATTCAAACGACACCTATGATGATACCCTCGCCGGTTCGTTCGTTTACCGCGTGATCGCCATCTCCGGCGACTCTTCGACCAACGCCAGCAACTCAGCCACCGTGGTTGCATCCGGGTGGCAGTCGCTTGACATTGGATCGCCCGCCCTCGCCGGCAGCTCCAGCTACAACAACGGCGTCTTTACCGTCACCGGCTCAGGCTCGCATATCGGCAGCACCAGCGACCAGTTCCAGTTCGATTACCAAGCCGTCACCGGCGCTGCGTCGATCGTCGCGTCGCTCTCAACGCCCCTCGTTGCCACCGACGGCTCCCAACCGTCTTTGGCCCAGGGCGGTGTGATGTTTCGCAGCTCGGGCAGCGCTGATGCATCGTTCGTCGAAGTTGCTTACATCAATGGCCAGGGCGTTCAGATGCTTTATCGCAACGGCGATGGCACAACCGCCCCCGAGATCAGCGATGTCTCATACACCGGCGGCACCCTGTACGTGCGCCTCGACCGCACTGGTTCGACCTTCACCGGCTACTACTCTTCCAACGGCACAAACTGGACGCTGATCGGCTCGATCTTTAATCCCGCGATCGGAAGTATTGCCGCCGTCGGAATGGTCGCCAATTCCCACGACAACACCCGGCTCGTCAGTGTCGGTTTTAGCAATGTGTCGATCACCGCGTCGAGCGCCTTGCCCGCTCCGTGGCAGTCGCGCAACATTGGATCCCCAGCCCTCGCCGGCAGCGGCAGCTACAACAACGGCGTCTTTACCATCACCGGCTCCGGCTCAGATGTCAGCGGTACCAGCGACCAGTTCCAATTCGATTATCAATCCGTGACCGGCCCAGCGACGATCGTGGCGTCGCTGGCAACGCCGCTCGTCGCCACCGACGGCACCCAGCCTTCCGCCGCCCAGGGCGGCGTGATGTTCCGCGGCTCGGTTGGCGCCAATTCACCGTTCGTCGAGCTCGTCTATTCCGATGGCCTGGGCATCCAAATGCTCTACCGCAACGGCTATGGCGCAACCACCGCCCAGGTTGGCGGCACTATCACATATTCCGGCCCTCTGTTCGTCCGCTTGGTCCGCACCGGCTGGACCTTCACCGGCTACTATTCCTCCAATGGCACAAACTGGACCCAGATCGGCTCAATCTTTAACCCCGCGATGGGAACCACCGCCGTCGTCGGGCTCATCGCCTCTTCCGACGACAATACCCGCCTGGTGAATGTCCTTTACAACGACGTCACGATCACGCCCATGGCGTCGCTCAACGGTTCAACGCTCGATGTAAACCTCAGCTCGGCGGGCCCGGTCACCGTCTCCACCAGCGGCGGCAACACGACCGTCAGCCAGGGCTCCTCACAGCTTGTTTTCGCGGCCGGCAGCTTTAACGCCATCCAGGTCACCGACACCGGTTCCGGAGACGCCGTGAACTTTGTTGGCACACCGGGCACTGCGCCGGTCACCTTCGTCAATAGCTCAGCTTCCTCCGTTACGGTGACCAATGGCGCCATAGATCTGGCCGACAACCCGACGATCGCCATCGGCACGCTCACCATTAACAGCGCCTCGGTGGTAATGCCCGCGGCGATCGGCCGCTCGGACCAACTGTTGCTTCACGGCCTGACGCTGAGCAATGGCGTGCTCGACCTCAATGACGATGTGATGTTCATCCAGTACACCCAGGGTTCCGATCCCATCAGCGGCATCGTTGCCGCGCTGCGAAGCGGCTTTAACAACGGCGCCTGGAACGGCCCAGGCATCATCAGCTCGGCCATCTCCCGTACCCCGAACTATGGCCTCGGTTGGGCCGACGGCGCGGACGGTGTCGTCGCCGGGCTTCCGTCGGGACAAATCGAAGTGAAATATACGTTGCTCGGTGACGCCAATCTCGACGGCACCGTGAACGGTTCCGACTTCAGCATCCTCGCCGCCAATTTCGGCAAAGGCGTCACCAACTGGGACCAGGGAAATTTCCTGTTTACCTCAGCCGTCAACGGCGCCGATTTCAGCGCCCTGGCTGCCAACTTCGGCCAGGGCGACAGTGAAGCCGGCACTAGTAATGCGGAAGTAGCCCAGTCAACGTCCGGCAGTCAGCTATCGGAATCGAAAGCATCGAGCAGCAACGCCGTCCCCAAGGCAAATTCAATCGCTGGTCCCACGTTTGCCGCCGCAGTTGTTACGTCGCCGCCGGCCCTAACGACGCCAACCGGGCCCAAGGAAAATAAAGACGCCAAATTTCTGCAAAAGCGATGAGGCTCCGCGGTGTTCGCCTCAAATGGAATCGGACCGGCTCTTTTTAGTCGTGTCCGGCGCTGTCTTTGGCCCTTATTCGTTTCTAATGCGGTTCGCCGGTAAAATTATCTCTGCGGATCGTTTCTTCTATGCACCAGCCAAACCCGACGGAACCCGCGACTCGCACCCGCGTAACCCTCGCTGCATCCCAGCTAAAGGAGGTCGAGGACCTCTACACCGCCGGCTTGATGATCCAGGCATGCGAAGCCGCCCTGCGCGCCGGTCCACTGGAAGCCTGGGAATCGCCCGCGGCAAAAATCATGGCCGCCCGCATCGCCCGAAATGTCGGTGCGCCGAGCCTCGCTCGCTCGCTGATTCGCCTCGCCTTTCGCGAGCAACCCAAAGATCCCCAGGCAATTTACTATCGCTCCGCCGAAATTATGGAGCGCCGCGGCCCCTTCGCCGCCTGGGAATTCACCAGGGCCTTTGGCCGCCTCGAAGCGCAGATCCTGTCGCCCGCGTCGACTGGCTCGGCCACCTCGCAGAAATCGCCAGCGGCTTCCGCGATTTCGACGCCGCAGACTCGTTCATCGCCCAGGCCGCCGAAATCGCCGAACCCACTCCCTGGCATTACCTCCTCAAAGCGCGCGTCCTCGAAGCCCAGGACCGCTATGAAGAATCCCTGCAGGCCGCAAGGCAATCCCTGGCAAAGGACTCCTGGTATCGTCCCGGCATTCAGGGCGTCGCCCATCTCCTCCAGGTTCTCGATCGCGACGACCAGGCGCTCCAGTTGCTCACCGAGGCGTCACAAAAAATCGAAAACGGTCCCGTCGTCTGGCAACTTGCCGCCCTTCAACTTGATCTCAATCAGTATGACCAGGCCTGGGAATCCCTCGCACAAATCCCGCGCCTCATGCCACTCATGGAACCCGCCGTCACCAAGGCCCTCGCTCATCTGCGCTCGGAAGTCGCGTACGGCCGCGGCGACATCCCCCAGGCGATCCAGCTCGCCAGGGATTCGGGCAACAAGTTCATGTCCAACATCGCCGATCGTCTCTCCGCCGCTCCTCCCGATGCGAAACGCGTGGTACTGCACCTTCCCTTCGTTCGACAGCACCACCTGACCTGTGCCCCGGCCACTTTTTCCGCCATCAGCCGGTTCTGGGATATGCCCGCGGACCATCTCGCCGTGGCAGAGGCCGTTTGCTACGACGGCACCCCGGCCCACAGCGAGCGACGCTGGGCCGAGCAGCACGGGCTGGGCCGTGCCGCGAGTTCACGATCACCTGGGATTCCGCCCTCGCCCTCATCGACCGTCGGAATTCCCTTCACCCTTTCCACCACCGAAGCCACCTCCGGCCATATTCAGGCCGTCATTGGCTACGACCAGCGCCGGCGGACACTGCTCGTGCGCGATCCGTTTCGTTATTTCCAGGCCGAATTTGACGCCGATGCCACTTTCGCCCGCTACGCTTCCACCGGCCCGCGCGGCTTTGCGTTCGTGCCCGCTCAAAAATCCGCCGCCCTCGACGATCTGGCTCTCCCCGACACCCAACTTTACGACCTCTTCTCCCAGCTCCTCGGCGCCTTGGATCGCCACGATCGCCCCTCCGCCGCCGCCGCGTGGGAAAAGATGGACACCCGCGAACCCGACCACAGGCTCACCCTCGAAGCACGCAGGTCCCTGGCCTCTTATGACGGCGATCTGCTCACGGAAATCGAGATCATCGAGCGCCAGCTCGCAAAATTTCCCGAAGACCCGCGCCTCACATTTTCAAGCTCAATCTGCTTCGCGCCCTCGGCCGCCGGCCGGAGCAGATGGAATTGCTCGAGAAGCGCTGCCGTTCCCCTCACAGCCATCCAATTTTCAACAAGGAACTCGCCGACGAGCTTGCCGCCGATGCCAGGGAGTATCCCCGTGCAATCCGCCTTCTTCGAAAAGCCCTCTACCGCCAGGCGCCAACCGGCGCCGCCCTGCACGGACTCGCCGGAAGGTATTGGGACTTGCTCGATCGTTCCCGATCCTTGGAACTCTACAGGCTCGCCGCCTCGCTCGACGACAGGAACGAAACCGCCGCCCGCAGCTATTTCGTCGCCAGCCGCTATCTCCGCAAGACCGACGAAGTTCTGTCCTTTTTGCAGGCCAGGTTCGCTCGATTTGCCGGCCAATCGTCCCAGCCCGCCCGTACTCTTAGTTGGGCCCTCGACGCCCTGGGCCGCGGCTCGGAAGCAACCGCGGTTCTCGACGAGGCCCTCCGCCGTCGTCCCGACAACGCCGCCCTCATGCTCTTCATCGTCAGCCAGCAGAGACGCCACGGCGGCGAAAAAGCCCCGCTCTGCTCAAGGCCGCCGAAGGCAAGGCCCACCCCGCCGAATGGCTCCGCGCCGCCGCCACCCTCGCTCGAGCTTCCGCGGATCTGCCCAAATCGCTCGCCCTTTGGCGCCAGGTGCTGGAAACCCAGCCTCTCGCTCTCGATGCCCACGAATCCGTGGCCCTGCTGATCGCCCAGACGAAATCCACCGCCGAAGCCCTGCAATTTCTCGAATCCGCTTGTGCCCGCTTCCCGCATAACGTCCCGCTCGCCCGCCTTCGCATTCACTGGCTCGAGCGAGACAGCGCCGAAGTCGCCGAGCCGGTCATTCAGGCCCTTGTCCAGCAAAGGCCCGAAGACGCCTGGTCCCATCGCGAGCTCGCCATTGTCCTGCAGCGTCTCCGCCGCTACGAAGACGCCGCCGCCGAAGCCGGCATCGGACTCCGTCTCGACCCCAATTCCCCCACTTCCCACCACATCCTCGGCGCGGCCCTGGCCAAATTGAATCGCCTCGACGAAGCCCGCGATCATTGGCGTCAGGCCATTTCCATTTCCGTCGATCATCGCTTCGCCATCAACGAACTCGTCGAGTCCTTCGAGGCTCCCGCCCGTCGCCGCGACGCCCTCCGTTTCGTTCACGATGAGTTGGTGCGGCAAGTTATTTTCGGCGATGGTCTTCTCGCCTACCGCGATCAGGCTTCCCTTACGCTGCAGCCCACCGAGCTTCTTGCCGATCTACGCGAAGCGCTGAACGCCCGCCCCGATCTCTGGCAGGCTTGGTCCGCCGTGGTCGGACAGCTCGCTGCCATGGATCAGTTGGATGAAGCCCTCGAATTGGCCCGAAAATCCACCGACCGCTTCGCGCTCAATTCCCGCGTCTGGCAAGACCACGCCTACGTCCACCAGATGCGCGGCGATCACAGCGGCGAAATCGACGCCCTCGCCGAGTGTCTCCGCATCGCCCCCGCCCATTCCGCCGCTTCCCGCCAGATGGCCGGCGCTCTCACCCGCGACGGCCGCTTGCGCGAAGCCTGCGCGCCCTGAAAAATGCCGTCGATCGCGATTCCCTCGACGGCGCAACCCACGCCTCCATCGCCGACCTCCTCTGGCGAATGAACAAACGCCGCGGCGCCATCGCCTTTGCCGGCCGCGCCGTCCTGCTCGAGCCAGGCCTGCTCAAAACCTGGGATTCTCTCCGCCGCTGGACCGCCGCCTGCAATCGCCCCGGCGACGCCGTCCAATTGGCCCGGCGGCTCACCGAGCAACGCGCCGGTGAAAGCCGCTCCTGGCAAATCCTCGCCCGCGTGCTCGACGCAAAAAAATCACGCGACGAGCGCCTCGCCGCCTGCGACAAGGCCATGGTCCTCAGCCCACGCTCCGTCGATATTGCCGATCTAAAGGCGAGTTTGCTCGCCGAAGACGGCCGATTCGCCGATGCCATCGCCGTATGTCGCCTCCCCGAATTTGGCGATCCGCCCCCTCTTGCCCTCGCCGGACGCGAAGCCTGGCTCCTCGAGCGCACCGGCGAATCCGCCCAGGCTTTCAAAAAAATGGAAGCGATCCTTCACGACGAGCCAAAATATTATTGGGGCTGGCAGGTCTTGTGCGAGTGGCTCGCAAATGGCCAAAACGCCGAAAAATTTCTCACCGCCGCCCGCGATATGGTCAAAAATTTCCCCAACGACGTGCGCGCACTCAACACCCTGAGCGAGGCCCAGTTCCGTTCCCGCAAAAAGCCCGACGGAAAAGCAACCCTCGCCCGCGTTTTGGCGATTTCACCTACCAACGAATTTGCCGGGTATCGCCTCTTCGACGTTCAATTGGGCGACCGCCAATTCGACGAAGCCGAAAAAACCCTCGAATTGCTCCGAAAACATCAGGACGGCCATTGGGTTCGGCAGCGAGAAATCGTCCTTGCCTCCCACCGCGGCGAAAAGCAGCGCACCGCCGACCTCTTGTCCTCCGCAACCCAGTGGGCCTTTGCCGATCCCCCTCCTTTCGATGCCGCCATTTCCGAATTGGACAAAATCGGAATGCTCGAAACCGGCGATCAAACGCTCGAGCAGTTAATCTCCCCCCGTTTCAGGGAAGCTCCCGTCCCCGGCGAAATCCATTTCACCGAATCATGGATGAAGCGCTTTGCCTCCAGGAAGGACTGGCGACAATGCCGCCGCATTTTGCGCACCCTCAAACCGCGTAACGACCTCTGGCTCGCCGCTATGACCGCTTATCTCAACGGCCTGGCCACCGGCAACAAGCCTCTCTCCATTCGCCTCATCCTCTGGCGAAACGCAAAACAGCTTCGCTCCAGCACTCCAGCCTGGGGCGCGATGGGCTACGCACTTTGCAACATCGCGCGCCGCAGTTCCGGCCATCGACGCGCCGTCAGATGGCTGCGCGACTTCGAATCCCCCACGGATCTTCGTCCCTGGATGCTCTCGAATCTGGCCGTCAGCCTTCGTTATCTGAACCGAACCAAACAAGCCCTCGACGCCAGCCGAAAAGCACTCACCCTAAACCCCGACCACACCACCGACTGGCACATCGTCTGGATCGCCCTCGACGAACTGCTCGCCGCCCAACCCGGCGACGGTGTCGCCCGATTCGCCGCGGTCCCGCGAAACAAGCTCCCCAAGCGCCAGCAGTTTCTCGCTGCACTCGCCCAATTGCTGATCGACTTCGACCGCGATATCAAAACCTCCCCCAAAGGCGCAGCCGCAAGGGCGCGCGGAACTCATCGCCGCCGAACGAAGCCACCCCGTTTCCCAGCAAATCCTCGAACTCAAGCGCGCCGGCCGCCGAACCGCCAGGCGCATCGCCAAAACCGCCGGCGGAGTCAACCTCCACCTTTGGGCCTTCTTTCGAAAGCGAATGAAAGTTCGATAGAGCGGCAATTCGGCATTTGGCAATCGGACTTCGGTGAGCCCAGTCGAACCGCAATCGGCATTCTCTTCCTACTCCCCCCTCATCCAAACAATCGACGCCCCCCCTCGGTTGCACCGCGCATAATTCGGAATCGCCAGCATTGGACTGCCATCCGCGAACGTCCCCTTGATCGCCACCACTCCCCCCAGCAAATCCGGCATCCACTGCGCCGTCAGCGGCGAATCCGACTTCAGCGGCACATCCAAACTCGGCTGATCCACATGCTCAATATTGTAAACCAGCGGCCCATACCGCAGCGCTACCCGCCCTCGATCCGCCGCCACGCGCTCATCCGCCGTTATCCGCTGCGGAACCAGCGGCAGCGTCAGCTCGATCTTGTCCCCCGCCTTCCACGTACGCTCCACGCCCAGTATACCCGCGGGTCGAAATGTAATCGATGATGCTCACCCCATTCACCGCGATGCTGCTGATCCCATCAGCCGCCGGCGTGCTCTTATAAAGCTCGCTCACGTCCCGCGTCGGCAGTCTCAGCCGGATCGTGAAATTCGTCGGCGTTGCCGGATTCACCGTGATCGTCACCTTCTCGCTCCACGGATAATCCGTCGTCTGCACCATCTGCACGTCCGTCCCGCCCACGCCGTGAATCGTCATCGTGCTCCCCACGTACAGGTTCACGTAAATCCCCTGCGAATCCGTGTTGTAAATCCAAGTCGGCAGCGACAGCAGCGTCCGCGAGATATTTCCCACGCAGCACGGGCAGTTATGCCAGGGATACCTCGCCCCTCCCTCCTCCGGCGATTCCAGCGGATTCGCGTAATAAAAATTCTTCCCCTGCAAATCCAGGTCCCCCAGGATCGCGTTGTACAGCGTCTCCTCAAACAGATCCGCATACTTCGCATCCGGATAGGCGATGTTCATCGCATGCTGGAAAAACAATTCCCCGCACCCTGAACACGATTCGCAGTAGGCCGTATTCGGCAGCGAAAAATCCGCTCCAAACCCTTCGGCCGTTTCCCCACTTCCTACGCCGCCCGTGATGTAATACTTGCGGTTCACAAGATCATCCCAGATCGACTGCACCGCGCTCTGGTAATTCACGTCCCCCGTCTGCGCAACCAGGTCCGTCATTCCCGTGTAGAGGTAAACCGCGCGCACCGCATGACCCACCGCCTCATACTGCTCGATCGCCGGCGCATACGACTGGTCATATTCCGACCCGCCCCCCCGGCAGCTCACCAGAAATTTCGCAAGCTGCACATATTTATCCCCCTTCCCCGGCCCTTCCACTTGGTCCACCAGCGCCGCAAACCGCACCAGCGCATGTTCCAGCTCCTCATGCCCGTCAAACCACGTCTTCTTCGGCGGCGGCCCGATATGGTCATACCAGCAATCCGCCAGCCTCTTCGCCGCGTTATACATCCGCATATCCGAGCCGCCCGTCAGCCGGTAATACGCGATCGCCGATTCGATGAAATACCCCGCCGTATACCCCTCATGTTCCCCGCGAAACCGCGGGCTCCAATGCTCCGGATTCGTCGGGTCCAGCGTGAATCGCGTCTGCAAATACCCGTCCGGCTCCTGCGCCGACAAAATCTCCGGAATCCATTCCGCCAGCTTCGCCTTCATCGCCTTCTGCGCCGCGATGATCTCTGCATCCCCCTGCGGGTCCACCATCAGCGCCAGACACATCGACTCCACGGTGTTATGCGTATAAGCATCCGCCCACGGCGGCCCCTGCCGCGCCGTAAACGGCCTCCCCGCCAGCTTGTTCCCCGCCTGCACAAAATTATTCTCCCCGCCCTCCGGCAACTGCGGATCTGAAAGCTTCGTATACACATGGGGTATCCAATTCACGATCACCGCCTTGATCCGATCGTTCCAGAACCGGCTATTGATCTGGTAGCTCGTCACGTAAACCGGCTGAAGCGGCGTCCCGAGCGCCTCCTGCCCATCCACCTTCACATGCACTGACCCCGACCCGGAAACCGCGCCATCCGTTGCCGTCAGCGCAAGGACATAATCCCCCGGCGTCGAAAACGTCGCTGATGTATTCGCCGCCCCCGCATTCTCAAACGTCACATCCCCCGGCCCCGAAACCTTCGTCCACGCCAAGCCCGGCGACTCGACTTTTATCGTCCGCACCAGCCCATTCAAAAACGTCTTCCCGCCCTGCACCACCACCCGGTCAACTCCCGCCGTCACCAGCGGCGCAAACTCCGGCGAACTTCCGCTGTCAAAAACCCTCCACTGCAAAATCCCCGTCGAAAAATTCAGCCCCTTCGCCGCCGGCTCAAACTCCAGCCGAAGCTTCGACGTCGTCACTTCTGAAAACGTCGTCACGTTAAACCGATTCCGCCTCACCCCCAGCCCCTGCGCATCGCCCACCGGCACAAAATCCGTCCCGTTCCAATATTTCAGTTCACATTTCCCCGGCAGCTGAATCCCCTGCCCGTCCGCGAACCAGTAAACGTCGATCTTGTTCGTGCTGATCGGCTGCGTCCAGTCATACTCCACCCACTGCGTCCCCAGCTTCGGCCAGTTCCCATACGCCCGGTGCGACGCATCCCGCGAATTCCGTGGCTCATACCCGCTGTTGATCGACGTAATCGTCTGGTCCGGTGATACATACGACGCCGACGCACTTGCCACGATTGCCAGGTTTCCCACCGAAGGCGCTACCGTTTGTCCCATACCCTGCCTCTCAAAGCTGAAAATCGCCAGTGTCAAAATCGCCGCTGTTATGAGTCTGATTCTTGTCATAAAAGGAGTTCTCTCGAATCCGCCGCCGGACTGCCGATAAATGAACTTCGAACAGGACCTATTTTGAGTTTATGCCAGTCTGAAAGCAAATTGCACCCCCCGTCCCCATCCGCCGGCGAGCACGCTCCCCTCGACCCGATGCGCGCCGTCCTCCGCCACTACCAGGCCGGCCACCTCCCCCAGGCCGCCGCCGTGCTCCGGCAGATCGTCGACGACAACCCCCGCAATCCCGACGCCCTGCATCTCCTCGGCGCCGTCCTCGCCCAGATGAACGATCCCCAAAAAGCCATTCCCCTCATCACCCGCGCGATAGAGCTGAAACCCGCCGCCCCGTTTTTCGAAACCCTCGGCCGCGTCCAAAAATCCCTCGGCCAACTCGCCCTCGCCATCGCCTCCTACACCCGCGCCATCGAGCTCAACCCAAATTTCGCCGAAGCCGAAAACAACCTCGGCGTCGCCCTCCGCGCCTCCGCGCGTCTTGAGGATGCCACCACCGCCTTCCGCGAAGCGATCCGATTAAACCCCGATTTCCCCGAAGCCCACAACAACCTCGCCAACGCCCTCCTCGCCGCCGGCAAATTTGAAGAATCCGCCAGCCACTCCCACCGCGCCCTCTCCCTAAGACCCGACTACGCCCAGGCCCTCGCCAACCTGGGCATCGCTCAGCGCGAACTCGGCGAGCTAACGGAATCTTTGATTTCCCTCCGCCATTCCCTCCGCCTTCACCCCAGCGACGCCGAAACCCAAAACAACCTCGCCAACACCCTCCGTTCCCTCGGCCATCTCCCCGAATCGATCGTTGCCTACACCCGCGCCATCGACTTGAACCCCAATTTCCCCCAGGCCCACAACAACCTTGCTGTTGCCCTTTGGGAATCGGGCAATTTCAACGGCTCCATCGCCGCCGCCACCCGCGCCCTGGAACTAAATCCTGATTTCCCCCAAGCACACAACACCCTCGCCAACGCCCTCCGCGACACCGGCGACCTCGACTCCGCCGAAACCCACTACCGCCGCGCTATCGAACTGGAACCCCACTACGCCGAAGCCCACGCCAACCTCGCGGTGGTGCTTAAAGATCAGGCCCGATTAGATGAAGCCATCGCTTCCGCTCGCCGCTCAATAGAAATCCGTCCCAACCACGCCGCCCACAGCAACCTGATTTATCTCCTCCACTTTCACCCCGACCACAACCCCGAAACAATCCTGGAAGAACAAAAAATCTGGCAGCGCCTTCACGCGCCATTTCCCACTCTTACCCCCGCCCCCGGTACTCCGGGGGAGGGCAGGGGAGGGGGTAGTGAACCACGGTTACGAATCGGCTACATCTCCCCCAACTTCAACAACCACGTCGTAGGCTTAAATATCCTCCCCCTCCTCCGCGAACACGACCACCGCCGCTTCGAAATCTTTTGCTACCACGACTCCGCCCGTAGCGACGCCATCACCGAAAAATTCTGGGCCTACGCCGACCATTGGCGCGCCACCGCCAACCTGAGTGACGATTCCCTCGCCGCCCAGATCCGCGCCGACGAAATCGACATCCTCATCGACCTCTCCCTCCACCTCTGCTCCAATCGTCTCCTGGCGTTCGCCGCGAAACCCGCCCCCATCCAGGCCACTTTCGCCGGCTACCCTTCCGGCACCGGCCTGAAGGCAATGGACTACCGCCTGACCGATCTCCAGCTAGACCCTCTCGACTTACCCAGCCCCCACTACACCGAAACCCCCATGCGCCTCGCCAGCTTCTGGTGTTACGACGAACTCGCCATGACCCTCAATGGCGACCTGCAGATCAACTCTCTCCCCGCGATCGAGACCGGCCAAATCACCTTCGGCTCCCTGAACAACTTCTGTAAACTCAACGACCAGGTCACAACCCTCTGGTCGCGCCTCCTTCAAAAAGTCCAAAACGCCCGCCTCCTGATCCTCGCCCCACAAGGCTCCGCGCGAAGCGCCTCCAGGACAAATTCGAATCCCAGGGCATAAACCCCGCCCGAATCAATTTCGCCAATCAATCCCCTCGCCCCGACTATTTGCGTCTCTACCACCAGATCGACATCACCCTCGACACCTTCCCCTACAACGGCCACACCACCAGCCTCGACTCTCTCTTCATGGGCGTCCCCGTCATCACCCTCCCCGGCTCCTCCCCCGTCTCCCGCGCCGGCGCCAGCCATCTGACGAATCTAGACCTCCCCCAGCTCATCGCGAAATCCCCGAACGACTTTATCGATATCGCCACCCAACTAGCGCAAGATCTCCCGCACCTCTCCGACCTCCGGCAATCGCTAAGAGAAAAATGCGCCGATCCAACCTGATGAACCCCCGCGCCTTCACCCACGACATCGAATCCGCGTACAAAACAATGTGGGCCGCCAAATCCCAAAACGCCTGATCCCACACCCCTTTCACACCTTCTTACTTTCTCACCTTCACCCCTAATACCACACATTGATAATCAGCGTCGGCTCCTTCAATTTTCCATCCCACATCCCGACCGTGCTGGTCGTGAATTTCACTTCAATATCCGGATGCGCTTCCAGCCAGTCGTTGATTGACTGATCCAGATATTCCACCCCTTGTTCGCTCAGCCGGCTGTGGAAGGTGCGCATGCGCACGGCCCCGCACTTATTCAGATTGGTGGGCCGTTTATACGTATGCTGCGCAATCCCCACCGCCGCGGTGATCCCATGAATCTTGCTCTTCGGCGCCTCCGTTGTCCCCACCACCGGCTTCTCCTCCACCAACTCCAGCGGCTCATCCATCAGCGGCCGTGTCGGTGGTGGCGCCGCAACCGCTATTGTCGGACGCGACGACATCCCACCTGTCGAAGCACCGCTGGGCCCCGCTCCTCCATGCCCAACGCCCGGCCGGACCACCGGCGCCACCGTAGGATTCCCCTGAACCGGAAAACCAGGTCGTCCTTCATTCATGACGTCCTCCCAGATTTGAATTTCTTCACCCGACCAAAGATTTGACCCCCTTAATATACCATAAACATGCACGGATAAAAGAAAGTTGCGAGTTGCGAGTTGCGTGTTGCGAGTAAATGCGTTTTCGCTCGCAACTCTAAGCTCGCAACGCGCAACTCTTTCCCCAATCGGCAATTGGCAATCGGCAATCGGCAATCGGCAATCGGCATTCGTCTCGCTACGAGCCAGGCGTGATCTTCACCAACACCACCCCATGCCGCGGCACTTCCGCCTGAAACCCATCCTCAAACACCCCCAGGTCCTTCTGCCTCCACAAATCCCTCACCGCCTGCTTCCCACTGAGCCCCAATTGCCCCCACCTCACCTGCACTGTCTCCGGCAGCTCCCCGCGATTGAATAATCCCACCGCAACTCCCCCATCCGCCAGTTTCTTCGCCCAAACCTCGCTATCCAAATCCTGAAACACCCGTCCCGCCTGCCGCCCCAGGGGATCCTGATTTATCGCCAGCACCTCATCATTCGTCAGCAGCCCCTTCGTAAAATCGTCGAGCTGCGTCATATCGCACCCAATCAGCAGCGGCGACGACAGCAGACACCACAGCGAAATATGCGTGTACTGCTCATTCGGCGTCAGTCTCGTCTTGTGCAGCGCCGGTCCCCATCCCACCATTCCCACCACCAGCATATCCGGATCATTCCAATGCCCCGGGCCGGCATATTTCTCATGCCCCGCCGAAGAAAAACCATTGCTCGACATGCTGTCCCACGTATCCGTAATGTCGCCGGTCGTCCTCCAGCAATTGCCTCCGGCCGCCGCTCCCCACTCCCACACATCCCCCATCCCATACTGGCAAAAGCTGAAAAAAATATCCCGATCCTGCCGCAGCAGCGCATCCCGCATCAGCAGGTAGGGTGCCCGAAAAATATCGAGCTGTGACGGCGGATTCGCCTGCGCCTTGATCTTGTCCGCGATCCTCCCATACGAGCACCAGTCATACTTCAGATAATCAAACCCCCAGGCCGCATATTGCTCGGCGTCCTTCTCCTCGTGCTCATAGCTGGCCGTGAACCCTCCGCACGTCTCCGGCCCGGGCGAAGAATAAAGCCCCACCCTCAGTCCCTTCGAATGCACATAGTCCGCCAGTGCCTTCATATCTGGAAACTTTGCATTCTTCAGGATATGTCCATCCGGCGCCCGACGTTGATCCGCCGGCTCCGACGCCCGAACCTCCCAGCAATCATCGATATTGATATAGGTCCACCCGTGATTAATCAGCCCCGAATTCACCATCGCATCTGCCGCCGCCCTTACCTTCTTATCGCTCACCGCCTGGGCGAAACAGTTCCAGCTATTCCACCCCATCGGTGGCGTCAGCGCGATTTTGTCTCCCACTTCCAATTTCAAATCTCTCTGCGCACTTCCCAGTGCGTTGGAAGCCTTGAGCCGAATTACATACTCTCCGCCTTTCGAAACGCTTCCGGTAATCCTCCCACTGTCCTGATCGACGGAAAGTCCATCGGGAAGATTCTCCGCGGAAAACTGTATTGGCCTCTGGCCCGTCGCCGCGATCGTATACAAAACCGGATGCCCGGGCCGAACGCCCAGGACACGCGCCCCATTTATCCGCGGCGTTGCCGGTGGTGGGGGGGTTAGAACTTCGCCATTCTCCACCGGCGCGGCCACCGTCACCGGCGCCTTCCCGGTGAACGTGATCTGCGCATCTCCCCAATCCGCATGATCAAAATCGATGGATCCCCGCGCAGTGGCCTTGAGGATCAAGAACCTGACGCCGCGCAGATCAATATCGATGCTCTTGGCAGCGTCTCCTGCGTGCATCCATCCAGAGGAATAAAGCGCCGTGTGATCCCCAAGCACCGAAAACTGCACCCGCGCCCTGCGTGAATCCTCGTCGCTTTTCACATCATCATCAATCCCGACTTTCGCGGTAAACCGCTGGCCATTCCCTCCCAGATCGATGACCCAGACAAAGTTTGCGTGTCCTCCGACGCCGTGGTCGAACAAAGCGCCGCCGATGGTGATCGGAGTCCCCAGCACACTCTTGTCCGCCTGGGGCTTGCCCCATTCCTGGCGAATCCCGTCGAGGGACAAATCCTCGAGGCGTACGGAGTCGCCCCAGACTGTGGCACCCAGTCCAAGCATCAAACCCAGCACCGCCAGAATACGCAGCATGCGGATCTCCTCGATTGAATTCACTGGGCAAAGGTATCGCAAAGGGGCTGAGGGTTCCATTTGGGCGCAATGGAACAGAACGGAGCGCTTTTCGGATTTTTATTAGTGAATGCTAGCTTATTGGTGTTTTGCAACGTGTTTGCGGATTGGGGTTTAAGGAGGCTGGACGGTTATTTGACGTGCGGGCGCGGGGAAGGGCGCTCCGTTTTATGGAAAATTGCGTTCTGGCCATCGAGCGCCGGCAATCTTTTTGTTGATTTTTTTTCTTGCATTCATGACGTGGTTAGGTTAATGTTAGGTTATTCATTTACTGGAAAGGTGGTGGGCTTATGTCAGTAGCGGAAAATCAGGTGGAAACAACGGGAGGCGGGCTGGCGCGGATGGATTTGGACGAGCTGTCTGGAGAGCAGAGGACGGCGATGGAACTGCTGCTGGGAGGGAAGTCGCTGGCGGAGACGGCGCGGACGGTGGGGGTTTCAAGGAATGCGGTCTACCGCTGGCTGAAGAACGATGCGGCGTTCAGGGCGGCGTATAACCAGTGGCATGAGGCGATGAAGGAGAGCTGCCGATCGAGATTGAAGATGATGCTGGACAAGGCGACGAGCGCGGTGGAAAAGGCGCTGGAGGCGGGGGATGCGAAGGCGGCGATGGCGCTGCTGAAGGGGATGGGAATGATCGAGAAGGAGGAAGAGAGGAATACGGAGGCGGATGAGCTGGCGACGGAGAATGCGACGAAGACGAGAAGGAGGAGGGCGAAGTTGAGGAGTGATGAGATGGGGGCGGAATTTGGGGTGTGAGGGGAAATGGCGAGTGCCGATTGCCAAATGCCGAATTGGATTGGGGGGAAAGGTTTGTGGTGTGAGAGATGACAAGGTGACTGGGTGACAAGGTGACAAGGTGACAAGGTGACAAGGTGAAAAGGTGACCTTTGACCTTCCCCACGCATGGTGGGCTGGGGTGGGGGAAAAGCGTGGAAAGAAGAGGGTTTTGGGGGTTGCGGCTTGGGGATTGCGTCTAGCAGATTTCTGTGGAATGGAACCGCACCATTTAGTAGAGTAGCCGGGGTAAATAGCATGCATGGGAAACGGGAGTTTGGAGCGGGAGACTCATTATGGGGCGGTTGGCTGCGATTGTAATCATTTGTGTGACGGCTTCGAGTGCGTTTGGCCAGTATACGCTGACGACGCTTGCTTCATTTGACGGCACCGATGGATCGAATCCAGCCGCGGGTCTTGTTCTCTCCGGGGGCACGCTGTACGGGACGACGTGCGGCGGTAACTCCAGCGATGATGGCAACGTATTCTCACTGCCGACAGCAGGCGGCACGCCGACAGTGCTTACTTCTTTCGATGGCACCAACGGAGCGGATCCATTGGGTGACCTGATTCTTATCGGCAGTACGCTTTACGGTACGACAAACGCGGGCGGCACTCATGACGTTGACCTCGGCGGCGACGGCACGATCTTCTCCGAGCCGATCACTGGCGGCGCGCCGACCGTGCTAGCATCGCTGGCAGGGACGAATGGGGATTCCCCCTCGGCGGGCCTGGTGGTCTCCGGCAGCACGCTTTACGGGACAGCGACGGGGGGGACTTCTTTGTCGCATTTGTTTGGTGTTGTGTTTTCAGTTCCGCTGGCTGGTGGAAGTATTTCTGACCTGGCAGTGTTCAACGGCACGAGCGGAGGATCATTCCCGGAATCGGACCTGATCATCTCTGCCGGAACTCTTTATGGCACGACACCCAGTGGTGGGAACGAAAACTACGGAACCGTGTTTTCAGAATTGACCTCGGGCGGGCATGACAGTGCGCTGGCGTCGTTTAACGGAAGCGACGGGAACTCCCCTGACGGGGGCTTGATCCTCTCGAATGGTATTTTATACGGAGCAACAGAGAATGGCGTTTTCTCGGTGCCGATTGGCGGAGGGACACCCTTATTGATCGCGCCATTTAGCGGCAATGACGGGGGCCAACCGGAAGGGGACCTGCTGCTTTCTAATGGAATTCTGTACGGCACAACGACGAGTGGCGGCGTCTACAGCGACGGCGAGGTGTTTTCGGTGCCGATTAGCGGCGGTACGCCCACGGTGCTTTATTCGTTCGATGGAGGTGACGACGGGTCGGATCCTCGCGGGGGTTTGGTGATGGACAGCGGCGGCAATCTCTATGGGACAACATATAGCGGCGGAGAGTCGAGCGCCGGGACGGTGTTCGAGCTTTCGCCGGTGCCGGAGCCGGGTGCGGCGTCTTTAATCGGATTGGGGGTGTGCGGAGTGGTGGTTTGTCGGAGACAGCGAGGACGAGCTGGGGACGACTTTGTCCGCACTGCGGCGCGAAGTTGATGCGGCCGCTGAATATTCGCCCGGAGTGAATAGGGGTTCGCGATTCGAAGAGATTGCGGAAAGGACGCCCCGCAAGCGGGACCGCTAAACACGGGGGGAAATGTGTCGGAATTGCGGATGGTGATTAAGGTGCTGCCCATCCCGCTAAAACCCGACGATGGCCATCGTCGGGCTTTGAATTCACGTGAGCCCTTATTCACTCAACCCTCCTCGATTCCAGGTCGATCTAGTGAGAATATGACCACTACGATCCCCCTTAACTACCTCTCCCGCTATCACGACCTCAAGCGTCCCGCCTGTCTCTATGTCATCGCCATCCTCAGCATCGTTTACGCCTCGATCGGGCTGCTTGCCGACGCCTGCATGGAATTCTTCTCCTGGGTTAACCCCCAGATGCGCCTATCCCAAATCTCACGCTACGATCTTTGCTACCGGATCGAGTTTTACCTCTGCGCCCTCGCCATGCTCTGGCTGCTGATCGCCGCCATCCGGGTCTTCACGTCAAAAGGGGGTGGCTTCCTGAACCCCTATGAAATGCTCGGCATTTACGTCGCCTGCAAAATCGCTCTCGCCGCCGCCTTTGTCTTTCTCAACTCGCTGGATCACTTCGATCCAAACCCCATCGTCTTCTGGCTCATCTTCATGGGCTTTCACCCGGTGCTGGTGGCGATCATCCTGGCACGTAAATCCGTGCGTGACTATTACGCCGGGGCGCACCAAGGCAATTCCCCGGCAAACTGAAGACATTTGCCGCGATTGATACGCTCCTGAGCGGCGAGCCGTTCGACCGTGCTCACGGCGAGCAAGCTCGCCGGCTACACGAAAATTTTTGCGCGATTGAAACCGCCGATCTTCGATGGCCCCGGCTGGGTTGTGTTGGGGAATGACATATGGTCGGCTGGTGATGTTGCGGGGGCCGGATTGAGGTGGGGGAACTACATAGTGGTCAACCATTCGCGGACATTGCGCCAAGGACGCCCCGCAAGCGGGGCCGCTAAACGGGGAGGGGACGTCAGAACAATTGCTCCAGGATTTTCGCGATGGGGGTCTGCACGCAGGTAAAAATCGGTGCGTCCCGCTGTGTGTACTTGCTGCTCTCCGTCTCCCGCAGCTCCATCACGAGGTCCAGAAAATCCTTGGGCTCATCGGTCTCAAACGCCACCACGAAATCCTGGTCGTCCAGGCCGAAGCTGTATGTTGTGTTCAGCTTGACGCTGGGATATTTGTTTCCGACTTTGATGTGACCGTCCATGATCGCCTGCCGCTGGTCCAGCGGGAGCAGATACCACGCCCGCGTTTTCACGAACGGATAGATAAATAGATATTTCCGCTGGCCGGGGATGATGTGAGTGCGGCTCTCGGCGGTGTGGAAGGGATCGACCTTGTCGATATACATGCTCCGCTTGGTCATCGAAACAAACGAGTGAGGGGTCGAAAGATATCCGCCGAGCTTTGTGCGGTTGATAGCCTGCGTCTGGGACTGAAAATCATCGACGCTGGTGGAGATCCGCCATAAGACAAAATCCACGTCCGGGCGCAGGCCGATGGTGCTGTAGGAAAGAGACTGAAGATTCTCGCGCGGCGAGGCGAACAACTGCGAAAATTCGGCCCGGGCATTCTCCTTGTCCAGATCGGGCAGGCGCCGAAACGCCGGATCGAGCTTGAAACAGGCGAAGTTCACGAACTGGCGGGTGATCGGGCGAACACCGGCCTGGGGCGATATGGCGGTCGAAGTTTGGGTCATGGCTCTCTCCTTGCTTGCGGCACTCAATCTTATCCCTTTCCGGCGGTTCTTGGTAGAAAAAGAAGAATGAATTCAATGTCTCACGCAGAGGCGCAGAGGCGCAGAGAGAAAGACAGAGGATGGGCTGTCTCTCTGCGGGCTCTGCGCCTCTGCGTGAGCTTATCTTTTTTAGTTTTAGTCGGTTGCGCTACGCCGCCGGTTCACATCGACCGTCCCGACGCCGTCATCGTCGTTCCCGGTATCGGGGGCGATGGGGGCGTCTATGCCCAGGTTATCCACTCGCTCCGCGATCATGGCAGCACCGATTGCCTGGAAGTTTGCGACTGGGGGTCCTCCTATCCTATCTTTTTTATCTCGATCGCTTCCCAAACCTGGCACGACCATGCGGAGCGCGACCTTTGTGCAAAGATCGAATCGATTCGGGCCAATCATCCCGGCGGCCGTATTGCCCTTATCGCTCACAGCGCCGGCGCTGGGGTCGTTGCCGGCGCACTGCGCCGGATGAGGGAAGGGGAGCGCGTCGGGCCGGTGATCTTTCTTGCTCCGGCACTTTCGCCAAAATTCGATCTTGGCCCAATGCTTGGGCACACGACGGCGCTGCACGTTTTCTACAGCCCCGGCGACGATTTCTGGCAGGGGATTGGGCCGACGATCTTTGGGAATTACGATCGGGCGCATAGCGGTGGGGCGGGGAGGTGGGGATTTAAATTGGCTGGGTTGACTGGGGGAGAGAGAGAGAAAGTTATTCAGTATTGTTACCGGCCGGAGTGGAAAAAGCTGGGGAATGATGGGGGGCATTATGACTGGATGGCGGAGCGGTTTGTGGCGGAGGTGATTTTGCCAATCATCGACAAAAATCCACCCGGCGATATCGCGATCGCGCTGGGCGGTAGTGGGCATCGATTCGAGCCCTCACCCCAACCCTCTCCCGGAGTACCAGGAGAGGGGGTAAGAGGGGGTATGCGATTGTTGTGAAAAGCGCGCGATTCTATCTCAGTCCGCACATCGCGATCATTCGCGGGGAATCTGCGCTCAGAGGGCTGCCGTCGTAATCGCCAAAGAGCTTTTTGATTGTCAGCCCGTTGCGTTCCAGCAGGATTCGCAGTTCGCGGGGGAAAATGTACGTCAGCTCAAATCGCAGCCGCTCCTGGTGCGGGCGGCCTTTGGAATCGAACCAGCGATAGGTGAAGGTGATCTCCTGAATCTGCTTCGATGGATCGCGCTCGACCGTCGTTTCGCGGTAAACCGTGCGCTTTAGCTCGGGGATATACATCAGTGCCGGGTCGAGTTTTTCGGATTTGGGATGGGCGAGAATTTCCAGGTTGGGCTGAAACATCTCGACCCAGAATTTTCCGGTGGGCTTGAGGTGCCGTACTACGGCGCGCAGGACGGCGTCGAGTTCTTCGAGGGTGGGAAAGGCGAGGATGGTGTTGAAAACGAGGACAACCCAATCGAATTTTTCGTTGAGTTTGAGGCGCAGGGCGTTTTGATGCACGAGAGTTAATTGCTTGGCGGAAATGCCTGCCGCGTCGCGTTTTTTGCGGGCGATTTTCAGCATGTCCGGGGCGTAGTCTACGCCGACGACGCGATGGCCGGCCTTGGCGAGGGGAATGGCGACGCGACCTGTGCCTGTGGCCAGCTCGAGGATCGATTGTTTCTTGCGCCGATGTGCTTGAGGAGCATGGGGACATCGAATTTCAGCGTTGGGTGGCGCTGGTATTCGGCGTCGTAATAGGCGGCGATGGCGCGGTAGCGGTTCATTTTTTCGGCTTCCTTTTGCTCGTGCCGCCGGACTTCGACGAGCTCAGTCGAGTCGTGTCCTCAGCGGCGGAATCTCGCACATAGCAGCCGAAGATTCCGCCGGTGAGGACACCGGCGGCACTATTTGAGCCGGGAAATCAGTTCCGTGCGGGGGATCGACGTTTCCGTCCCGTCGGCGAGAAGTTTTAGCTTTACCTCCTGCCGGGCCAGTTCGTCGTCGCCGAGGATGACGCAGAATTTTGCCGCTTCGCGGTCGGCGATCTTGAATTGGGCTTTGGCGGAGCGGCCGCTGAGGTCCATGTCGGCGGTGATGCCGCCGGCACGCAGATCGCCGAGCAGATTCCACGCCGACTCTTTGGCAGCCGGGCCGAGCGAGACGATCCAGATGAGTGGCCTTCGCGGGTCAGGGAGGGTGACCTTCTGCGATTCCAGGGCGATCAGAAGGCGTTCGAGTCCGATTCCGAATCCGAGGCCCGGCGTTGGCCTCCCGCCCAGGCCCTCGACCAGGTTGTCATATCTTCCGCCGCCGCCGATGGCGTTTTGTGCGCCAGGCCCGAAGTGGTGACTTCCCAGACGGTGCCGGTGTAATAATCGAAGCCACGAACAAGATTGGGATTGACCTTGAACGGCACTGAGGACGCCTTCAAAATCTGCTGCACCTGCTGAAAGTGCTGGCGGCTAAAATCCGAGAGAAACTCCGCGGCGGGGGGCGCCGGCGCAGGCTTCATGATCGCGCGGGTCCTTGCTGTCCAGGATTCGCAGGGGGTTTTCAGTGAGCCGTCTTTGGCTCTCCTCGCTGAGTTGCGAGGCCTTGGGGGTCAGGAAATTCACCAATGCATCGCGATGCCGCTGTTTGCTTTCCTTGTCTCCAAGGCTGTTGATTTGCAGATCGAAATCCCTGATCCCGCATCGGCGATAGAAATCGAGTTGAAGCAGGATGCACTCGGCATCTTGCTCCGGCTCGGCGATGCCGAAGGCTTCGACGCCAAACTGGTGGTGCTGGCGCAGGCGGCCCTTCTGTGGCCGCTCGTATCGGAAATTTGGGCCGATGTAAAAGAGTTTTGCGCGGGACCCTTCCTGGGCGATGAGGTTGTTTTCGATCGCCGCGCGGACGACGCCAGCGGTTCCTTCCGGGCGAAGGGTGATCGATTCACCGCCGCGATCTGTAAAGGTGAAGGTTTCCTTGCTGACGATGTCGGTATTTTCACCAACGCCGCGGTGAAACAGCTCGCTGAATTCGTAGACGGGGGTGCGTATTTCCGCGAAGTGATAGAGTGTCGCCACTTCCCGCGCGATGGCCTCGACGGCCTGCCATTTCCAGCTTTCCGCGGGAAGGGTGTCCGCGGTGCCGCGCGGGGCGTTGATGCGTGACATGGGCTACTGTCCTGATGGCGCCGACGGTCCCGATGGCGCGGACGGTTCCGACGGCGCTGTGGGATCGCCGCCGGCGGCCAGTTCCGGTTTGACGGCGTCGAGGTCCACTTCCTCGATCTTGGCCGATTCCAAAACTTTGTCGATCGCCTTCTGCTCGCGCATCTGGACGTACATGCTCAGCAGCGACCCATCGGCTGACATTTCCTGCTTGAGCTTTTCCGGGCGCTTGCCGGACTGGGCGGCCAGCAGCGCGATGCGGCCATTCAGCTCGGCTTCGTTGACGTCGACGTTAAAATCGCCGGCGATTTTCTGGAGGATGAAGAAGAGCTTCAGGTCGCGAACGGCCTCGTCTTTTACGGTCTCTTTCAGTGCTTCGATTCGGGCATCGGCCTGGTCTTCGGGCATTCCACGCATGAGGAACTCGATCCGCCGGCGCTTCAAAACGCGGTCGGCCTGGCGATCCGAAAGCTTCGTGGGCAAATCCATGTAGACGTTCTGGAGCAGGTAGTTATTTACCTGGTCGCGCATCGATTGCTGCACATCATACTCCACGCGCTCGACCATCTGCTCGCGAAGGGCCGCACGCAGCTCCTTTTCGTCGGTGAATCCAAGGCTGTCGAGGAAATCCTGGTTGATCTCGGCAAGCTCCAGTTTCTTGATGTCTTTCAGATCGGTCTCAACGACCACGTCTTTGCCGCGGATTTGCTCGTTGGAGTTTGATTCGGGGACGGAGACGGTGAATTCCCGCTTCTCGCCGGGTTTTTGGCCCTGGAGCTTCACGTCGAGGTCGTCGATCTGAATTCCCGCGAAGCGGCCCGGCTTGACGATGACCTGGGCATCGTGCTGATGGGTGACGACGTTGCCGTCGAGCTTCACGTGAACGTCGGCGACGAGATAGTCGCCCGCCTCCACGCCGCGGTCTTCGACCGGCACGAGGATTCCCTGCTGCTGGCGCAGGTTCATCATCGCCTGGTCGACGTGCTCTTCCTTCACGTCCACGCGCGGCTTGCGCACGTGCAGCCCGGTGAGTGACGGGAGATTAATCAGCGGCTGAACCTCGATCTCAAACGAATAGGTGAGGTTCCCTGTCTCCGGCAGCTTGATCTCATCGGGATTATCAAACTGGGGTTCGCCGATGACGGTCAGCGAATTGCGGGAAATCGCCTGTTCGTAGCTTTCGCTGATGATGGTGCGGCGAACCTGGTCGCGCACGTCGTTGTGAAAGCGCTTTTCGATGAGCTTCTGGGGGGCGTGCCCGGGCCTGAAGCCTGGGACAGCCGCCTCGCGGCGAAGCTGCTTGAACTGATCGGCCAGGCGGCTTGCGATCACTTCCTGGGGCACCTCGACGGAGATTTTCTTGGTCGCCGGACCCGCATCCTCGACTTTGATCTGATAAGGACTTGCCTCCGGTTCCTGGACGGCCGTATTGGCGGCGGCATCAGCAGGGGGGGCAATTTGTTCGTCTGCCATGTGAAACCTCGACTCCACAGAATAAAATCCCCCGCCCGGACAGCCCGCAGCGGGGAGAATCGGGGAGTATAGCCGAAAAGATGGGAGGGAGGGAAGGACAGGGGAAATGCCGATTGCCGATTGCCAAATGCCGAATAAAAGTCAATCTGTTTCGAAGGACTGCGCACTCTTTCCCCTCCCCTGGTACTCCGGGGGAGGGCAGGGGTGGGGGCTGGTGGCTGCAAAAGCGTGCGATATCTGTAGAATCCCCGTCCGACTCGTCCACGCATGCCTATCGGCTGGGCCATTTTCTTGGGCGTTTCCCTGGCGGTGAGCCTGTTTATGTTCACCTTTTTGCAGGTTCGGTCGCTTTGGCGGGAACGAAAGGTGGATGAGGCCTCGCGCCGAAGCCCGTCCCAGATCTATTGGTCGGATCTGTCGGTGATTGAAAGGTTGCTGACCTATGCGGGATTGACGGCGTTTCTTTTGACGGTCGCGGCGCGGTCGATACTCAGGATGATGTGGCATTGACCGGAGGGGAAACCAGAAATCGGAATGATGAATGATGATCGCCGGCGTTGGCTTCACATCCACTGATCGCGAATGATCTTCAACTGCGACCAGTCTTCCTCGCTCATCCAGTCGGGCCGTTTATCACCAGTTCCAAGGAGTTGCAGGAAAAACAGTTCCGCGTCGCCCTCCACAGCGTCGCGCTCCGCGCCCAGGGCGAGCCGGGTGGCATAAATATCGTCTTCGGCGCTGGCCAGACGGAGCGCTTCATGGCCGGCATATCGCCGGACCAAGTCGGCCAGATCGCGGTAAAACATCCAGACGGGCTCATCCGGCACCGGCGGTGGAACGCAGTGCCGGCGGAGGGCGTGCAGGAAATATCTCAGTTTTGCCGGCCAGTCGAGATGAATGTCCAGGGCGAGGGTGATGTATTGCCCCACCTTGGCCGCTTCGTGGGCGTACATATTGCCGTCGCTGTCGGCCTGTCGCGCCAAGTTTGCGTACTGCGATTCCGACATGCCGATCTGGGGCATGGGCGGAAAGACATGCGGTTGCTGGAGCATTTGGCCGCCCTCTGTACGAGATGACCAACTCCGCGTGTGTCGGTCCACGCGCGTGCCGACCCGCAAAAGGGCAAGTTTACCCTCCTTAACATATTCTTGACAAGCTTTATCCATGGCTCTTCACCTAAATTTCGGTTCATTTTTCGGGCAGATTCGCATCCACTGGAAGCGCGATAGCACAAAGTGCCCGGCCGCTGTTACATTTCATCTATGAGTGACCCACTCGGCACGCTTTGCATCGTCCTGCATGGACACCTGCCTTACGTCCTGAATCACGGTTCGTATCCCCATGGTGAGGCGTGGCTATTTGAGGCGGCGGCGGAAACGTATCTGCCGATTCTGGATATGGTCGGCGAGTGCGCCCTCCTCAAGGCCCGTCCCGCGTTGACTATCGGTTTGACTCCGGTACTGCTTGAGCAGCTCTCGCACGACCGCTTCAAGGCCGGATTTTCGGAATATCTTAACGAGCGCGCGCCCGCGCCGCGGCCGATCGGAAGGAATTCGAATCGCGCAACGAACTGCACTTCGCCTACCTTGCCGGTCAATGGGAAAAGTGGCACCAGGATCGGCTCGCCCATTTCGACCGGATTAAACGGGATATTCCCGGAGAGTTCGCACAGAGATTCCGGGAAGGCCACATTCAGATTCTCACCAGCAACGCCACCCATGCGTATATGCCGCTGATGTTGAACGACCAGTCGATGTCGGCGCAGATGTCGGCGGGGCTTTACACGAGCGAAAAACGGCTCGGCATGAAGCCGCGCGGAATGTGGCTCCCCGAATGCGCCTACCGGCCGGAATGGGACAACTGGCTCCCCTCCGTTCTCTACGACAACGCCCGTCACCGCGTCGGCATCGAGAATTTCATTGCCGCCGCGGGGGTGACGCATTTCTTCGTCGATACCCATCTCATCACCGGCGGACATCCGCTCGGCACATTCGACCAGGGCAATTACCGCCCGATCAACGAATCGCAGCTTCATTGGGATTCTCGCCGGGGGTGGCGCGACGTTCTGGAGCCCACCGGCGTAAACAGCCGTTCCGAAGCCCCGAAATGTTTCGCCTTCGGCCGCCACCCGCGCGTCAGCGAGCAGGTCTGGAGCAGGCGCCATCGGATACCCCGGCAACGGCATCTACCTCGAATTCCACAAAAAATATAACGAGCGCGGGCTGCGCTACTGGAAAGTAACCAATAACAAAGCCGGCCTCGGCGAGAAGGACCCCTATTACCCCGACGACGTCGCCGCCAAAATCTACGAGCACGCCCAGCATTTCTGCAACGTGGTTCGCGACGTTTTGCGCGAGCATCGCGATCGGACCGGCCGGCATGGGGTGTGCGTCGCCCCCTTCGATGCCGAGCTCTTCGGCCACTGGTGGTTCGAAGGCCCGCGCTTCCTGCGCGACGTCGTCCTCACCCTTGCCAACGATAAAGAAGTGAAGCTCATGACTGCCGAGGAGGCCCTTTACCACTATCCGCCCGACAAGGTCATGCGCATGCCCGAAGGCTCCTGGGGCGAAAAGGGGAACCACAGCGTTTGGATCAACGATCGCAACCGCTGGATGTGGGAGATCGAATACCGCGCCGAAAACCGGATGCTTAAGCTCCTGCACGAGCTCCCCTGGAAACAAAACCAGCAGATCGAGCAGATGATGCAGCGCGCCGGCCGGCAACTGCTGCTGCTGCAAGCCAGCGACTGGCCCTTCGTCGTCCACACCTACGGGGCGGTCGATTACGGTATCCAGCGATTCTCCGGCCACGCGACGAATTTCGACCGCGCCACGCTCATGGCCGAAGAACTGGCGGCCGGAAGGCAATTGTCAGAGTTGCGCAAAATCGAGCTTGCCGAGATGGATCAGCACGACAGCATCTTCGCGCATATCGATTTGAACTGGTGGATGTAAAATGGATGAGATCGCCCGGGGAATCCCATGAGCGCTAATGCTGCCGAGCCTTCGACCCGCGAACTTTTGGAGGAGGGCCTGCGGCTTCACGGAAAAGGTGAGCTTGAGGATGCCAGACGGGCATACGAACGGGTTTTGCAGCGCGATCCCAACAATGCCGATGCCTACATTTGCTCGGCGTGGTCGCCCTTCAGTCTTCACGTTACGAGGAGGCGGCGGCGCTGATTTCGCCCGTGGAGATTGCCCCCTCGGTTGCGGATTTCCACAACGATCTGGGGTGCGCCCTGCGGGATATGAAAGACATAACGGGCGCGGCTGCGGCGTGGCAAAAGGCCATCGAGCTGCGCCTGATTTTGCGCTGGCCCACTTTAACATCGCCGAACTTTTGCGCCGGAAAGGGCTACCCGAGGAGGCAATCGTTTTTTATAACCAGGCCGTGCGCCACCGACCCCGATTTTGCCGACGCATATCAAGAGCTGAGCCGATGCCTGAAACGATTGGGGCGAATGGAGGAGGCGATCCGCATGATGGAGCAGGCGGTGCGGATTCGCCCCGATCGGCCCGCATGGCAGTTTCGACTTCGGGCCATGAAGGGAGATCAGTCGGTGACGACGGTGCCCGCCCAACTCGTGCGCCAGGGGTTTGATTTTTACGCCCGGAATTTCGACAACCATCTCCTCGGCACACTGAACTATCGCGGCCCCCAACTGCTCCGGGAGGACGTGCTCAAAGCCACGGGCAGGACCGACCTGGAAATCCTCGACCTGGGCTGCGGCACGGGCCTGTGCGGCGTGGAGTTCCGCCCCGCGCCCGTCTGATGGTCGGTGTCGATATCGCCCCCAAAATGCTCAAGGCAGCCGAGGCACGCGGCGTCTACGAGCGCCTTGTCGAAGCCGATGTGCTGTCGGCGCTTGATTCCGAGACGCAGCAATACGACCTCATTGTCGCCGGCGATGTGCTGATTTACGTTGGAGATTTAACCCAGTTCATGCCTGCATCCGCGCCGTTTGAAAGATGGCGGTCTGCTTGCGTTCACTGTCGAGAGTTATGAAGGTGAAGGCTTTCGCCTGCAGGCCAGTTCGCGTTTCGTACATTCGATTCAATACATTCGCGATCTGGCCGCCGCGGCCGGCCTGAAAGAAATTTCGGCCCGCACCGCGGCGCTGCGCACGGAACAAAACAGCGACGTGCCGGCGTGGATTGTCGTCCTGCAAAAACCGGAGGCGCGAAATCCGTTATAGCTACTTGATTTACCCCCCTTGGTTGTTGTTACGCACATTTGGGGCGGAAATAGCGCCGTGCAAGCACGGCGGCTACACGGGGAGAAGGTGGGGACGGCGTCGAGGAGTTTGAGCTCCTACTCTCTCGCGCAGCGCCATCTTCTCCGTCCCAGCAGGATCGGCGCCAGTTACCAGCGCGCCGATCATTCCCGGTTCCGGGACATCGGCCATCAGCCCGTTTGCCTGGGCGAACGCATCGAGCGCCGCGAAATCGGCCGGTGAAACTGACACCGCCGCTCCCTGGTCTCCCTGGCCGAAGTTGGCGGCCAGGGCGCTGAAATCAGATCCGTTCACCGACGAGCTAAACCAGAAATTCCCCTGGTCCCAATTCGTGGATCCCAGCCCGAAATTGGCGGCCAGGATGCTGAAGTCGCTTCCGTTCACCACCCCGTCCAGATTCGCGTCCCCCATCAACGTATATTTGAGCTCGATCTGCCCCGAACTCAGGCCCGGAACCACGCCATCCTTCCCATCGGCAAATCCAAGCCCATATTGCCTCCCGTTTTCCGGTATCCGCGCATCGGAAGAAAAAATCCCCGGCCCATCCATCGCGTCGTTGCTGTAGCCCGAGAGAAGATAGCTATAGATCGTCGGCATCGGATCGCTTCGCCGTAGCTGATGATCAGATGATTGTTCCGGATATCCAGCTCCCCGTTGCCGGTGATCGAAAGAGACGCCAACTGCGTCAGCCCGATACCCTCCCCGAGTTGCAGCGTACCACCGGTGATCGTTGCCGTACTGTCCGGCAGCGCGCTGGCCGCACTGATAAGCAGCGTGCCTCCGCTAACCGTTGTGCCGCCCGTATAACTATCCGACCCGCCCAGAGAAAGCGTGCCCCCGCCGCTCTTGACGAGCGACCCGCCTGCCCCGCTGATGTTTCCCGTGAAGCTGCTGCTCGACGATGACGACACCGTCAGTTGTCCGCTCCCCAATTGCACGACCGATCCAATCGAGCCCGTCAGCGATCCGATCGTCTGGCTGATTCCGTTCACGTTCAGCGTGGTCCCACCCGCCAATGTCACCGGCGTCGTCGATGGAAGCACCGAACTCGCTGGCGCGGGATTGGGTGAATCCGTTGTATAAAGCGACGTGATCTGCGACGGGCTCAGCGCCTGGCTATAGATTTGGATCTCATCCATCATCCCGTTGAAATCAACCGTCCCGTCGCTGGAAACATTGTCCGTCGTGATGCCGAACGAAACCACGCTTCCCTGCTCCACCGCCTGCTGGAAACCGGCGTTGCCGCTCGACAGGGAAACCTGCTGACCATCCGTGTAAATGGAATAAGTCCCCGCCGCATCGACGTACGTGACCATGTGCCAGGCGCCGTTATCAACGGCCGGCGTATTCGACGCCGCCTGGAAAAACCCCCGCCCATACCGCACGGCTGAAGGCGTTGCTCCCGATCCTGCCGCGCTCCCGTCGCCGAGGTAAAAAACGCTGTTATCCCACGTCCAGGTGCTGCCGTCGCTCTTGTCCATGATCGAAGCGCCCGGCGTCGTCGTATTCACCCATGCCGAGATCGTCCAGTTCGCGGCGCCTCCCGTGTTGGTGATCGGATTGTCGACCACAACCGACCCCCCGTTGGAAAGGCTCACCGCATTTCCGAATCTTCCGCCGGAAACGATGGTGGCATTCCCCGTCAGCGTCCCGTTCATAGCTGAACCGCCGGTCCCGCCGTTGATGACGGTGGACCCGGAGACATTATCGAATGAATAGGACGCCACCGGCTGAATCGCGACCGCCGCCGCGCCGGCCGCGGGGTTGAGCATGACGGTTCCCGCGCTGACGATGGTTGGCCCGGTATAGGTGCTCAATCCTCCCAGCGTCAGGGTGCCGCCGCCAACTTTGGATAATCCCCCGTCGATCGTCGGCGCCGAGTTGGAATGCACCAGCGGCTGATTCAGCGTAACGTTAAACCCGTTGGTATTGATCGTCGCGGCCGCGTTGATCGTGGCACTGGTGAGGTTTTGCATGAGGGTCGTCGAGTTGGCCGACGCCACAAGCTGCCCGCCGTTGAAATTGAACGTCGATGTTCCCAGCCCGCCGGTAATCGCAGCGGTGACGAGATTTCCGCCATTGAGGTTGTATGTCCCGGAACTCAGCGGGTGATTGGTGGCCAGCGACATGCTAGACGCCGTCACTGTCCCGCCGCTCTGATTAACCGTGCCGACTCCGCCCGCCCCCGTCAGTCCCGAGCTTCCCTTGCCGACATAGATCGTTCCCGCTGTCAGCGATGCCGTGTTCTGCACGTTGAGCGTGCCATTGCCGCCCAGGTCGGCGAGGTTGAAATCCTGCCCCGTGTCGTTGTAGACGCTGCTGCCTGACAGCGTGAGCGTGGCGGTGTCGCCCGTATAGAGGCCCACCGAGGTGTAATACCCTGGCGGCGAAGTTTCCGCTCGAAAGCAAAGTCGTGCCCGCCCGGGCGTAGAAAGCGACGCCGCTGGCGAGCGATGTCGTGCCGGTGAGCGTGAGGGTGGCGCTGCCGTTCTTGGTGACGTTCCAGAAGGAGGGGTAGCCGCTGTATCCCTCATCCGAGTTGCTGCCGCCGGTCATGGCGGCACTGATGGTCGCGTTCACGTTGGTGGTAATGATCGAGTCGGGGGACAGGCTCAGGGAAGTGCCCGAGCCGCTGGTGATCGTATAGGTTCCGCTGCCGGCGGCGTTGAAGGTGATGGAGTCGACGGGAATCGTCGCCCCCAACGTCACAGTGCCCGCCGCCCCGTTTCCCGCGCCGAAGGTGACGATCTGCGTCTGCTCCGGGCCGTTGAAGGCAAAGTTCGTCCCATCGGTGAAGTTGGCCGTGCTCAGGTTCCAGGTGCCCGATCCATCCGTGGCTGTGGTCGTGGAGTTGTTGGCGTTCCAGGTCAGCCAGGCGTGGGGGAAAACCGTGCTGTCGATGGTGCCGGCGTAGGAGCTGACGCGTGCATATTGTCCGCCGTCTCCGAAATAGCCGGGCGTCGTTCCCGTATCCAGCACGCCGATGAGGGACCAGTCGTTGAGGTTCAGGTCCTGGTCGGGACCGTTGTCCATCCATAGGCCGCTGCCGCTGTCGCCGGATTGCTGGTATCCCAGGACGTATCCGTCCTGGACGAGCCTGGGATTGCCGTCGGCGCTGACGTCGATGAAACCCCCATCGGCTTGCGCGATGTTGAACCCGCGATGAAACGAAGCGTTGGTGCCGCTCGTGCCGCTGTTCAGTTCCCCGTAGTACCCAAACCCGCCGAGCTGCTCCAGGTTTCCAGTTTCGCTGGAGCCGGTGTAGATCTGGGTTTTCTGTACGCCTTGCAGTTGGGTGATCGGCCCGGAGGTCGCCCCGGCAAGTTGCACCAGCATGATGTCGCTGCTGCCAAACGTCTGGTAAGCCTCGCCGGCGTAATACGTCCCATAGACATCTACCTCGATGTCGCTGGCCGGCGCTTGCGATCCATACCCGCTTGGTCCCTCGACGACGTGCTGGGCCGTCAGCACCCATCCGTCGCCCAGGTAGGTGCAGGTTCCACGGGTTGAATTGTAGTCGTTATAGATGACCGATTCATCGGTGAATTGGCCGTAGTTGTCGGTGAGGCCGGTGGTGGAGATTGCGCTGCTGCCTGGGTCGGTGGCGTTCCAGTCCACCGCCAGCGCCGCCCGCGGCGCCTTGTAAGCCAAACCTATCCCAAGCGTCGCCGCGACTGCCCGCGCAATTCTGGCGCGGGCTCGTCTTTCGGTCGCATTTCCGACTTTGATCGGGTTCATTGCACTGCCTCCGCCGTCCCGTCGCCCGGACAGATTACCATAGGTTCCTGCGGCAACCGGAATATTTTTCAGTGGGATTTTAATTGGTATCCAAATACTGCCAGGCAATGAATTTCCGTGTAGCCGGCGAGCTTGCTGGCCGTGAGTCCGTCCCCCAAATTCCCGCAGGAAAATGCTTCTACCGTTCAGTCTCTCGCTTCACTCTCGCACCCCGCCGTCCCAACAAAACCACCCCCGCCAGAATGCCCAGCGACGACACCGGTTCCGGCACCGAGGTGATCGTGACCTCAACCGCCTCGTCTGAGGGGTAGCTCACGGTGTAGGTTAAGCCGGGATCGTCGGAAGTGAGCTGGCTGAAAGCGCCGCTAATCGAGCCGGTGCTGAGAGTCATGATCGTGAACTGATCCCCCACGTTCGGCACAAAGCCGCTGCTCAGATCCAGGTCGAGCGTTCCGCCCAGGGACAGGCTGGATGTGCAATGCTCCCAGTCATAGTTCACGCCCTGGGTATATCCGCCGATCACCAGATTCAGCACCCCAGTTCCGCCGACGGATATTGAAGTCAAGTCATTGTCGGCAAGCCCACCATTTGCTCCGTCGGGCAGCAGCGTCAGAGTACCGCCCGTCAGCGAGAATTGGTTCTGCTGCTGGTGCTGGAGCGTCGCGGCGCCGCCGCTCTGGGCGAAAGATCCGCCATCCATCCAAAGCGCCGTCATGACGCCTCCTGTCTCGGTCAGCGATCCGGAGTTATCGATGTTCACCGCATTGAGCGTCCCGGCGTTCAGGGTGTAGGTTCCGCCGGCCAGGAGTTGCATGATTGGATTTACACCATTTGCATTGGTCATGGTGTTGGTACCGCCGTTTTGAGTGAAAGTACCGGCTTCACCGATCAATTCACCGTCTGGGGTGTAGAGTGTGCCGGCGTTCAGCAGGTAGGAGCCGGCTCCTGTGTTATATCCTCCGACACTCAAGGCGACTTTGGTGGTTCCGACGGAATTGCTACCTCCGGTTTGGATGAACGTAGCGGGACCGACGATCGTGGTGCCGGCGTTGCCGCCGACTGTTTCGGAGCAGCAAAGCATTGTCCCGGCACTGAGGCTGTAGGTTCCCGACTCGACATCGACTCCACCCAATGAGTTGGGAGTAATATTGGTGAAGCTGACGGTTCCCCCTGACTGGTAGAACGCGCCGGTGCCGGTGTTGGGCGCGCCACCGACGGAAATAAATCCGCCGCCGGTGACCAGGCCTGTGCCGCTGAGCGTGTAAAACCCCTGCGATCCGTCTTCGCCGCCTATACGGACTGAGCCCATGGTGACGGTATTGGTGCCGCCTGATTGGTCGATCGATCCTGTGCCGTCAATACCGATATATTCGAAACCGGCGACAGCAAGGTTATTGGCGGCAATGTCGAGTGTATTGGTCGCAGATGGATTGCCGCCGGATAATCCTATGCGCAGTCCGCCCAGCGAAACGGCCGGGCCGGTGTAGTCATAGTTAACCGTTCGGCTCACACCATCGTTATCGAGAATCAGAACGTCATCTCCTGCGGTCGGTACGCCATCGCTCCAATCAGCCCCGGGCATCCAATTGCCCGATGCGCCCGTCCAGGTGTCAACTTGCGCGGATGAGAATGGGGACCAATAGGAGATAGCGGCGGCCGCTACTGCGATGGATAGCTGCCGTAATCTCTGCTCTCGACGCAACCCAACCTTTTCCCTTTTCATCGATTCCCTCCGCTCTAGTAGGCTCGGAATACTACTCTGAAAACGCGCACAATACGAGATTTTTATAGGCTTTCTTCGCGAGGCCTTTGTCGCAAACCACGAAGGCCGATACCGGCAGCCAATCGAGCTTCTACCACACAAGCCTCTTCGCAAACGGCAATTGCCGCCCGCGACATTCCCATGCAACAACCGAATGCTTCTGGCATAATGGGATGGGCAAAATGTCGAACGATCAAGGCGCTCTCCTCGCGCGGCACATGCTCCTCGCGGCAGTTGAGCACCACAAACTCGGGCGGTTGGACGAGGCCTCTCGAGGTTACCGGCAAGTGCTCGCGCAGGAGCCAAACAATGCCGACGCAGTTCACCTCCTGGGAGTGACCGCCCTTCAGGCATCGCGCCCTGCCGAGGCCGTCGAACTGATCGTCCGAGCCATCTCCCTTGCCCCGAACGTCGCCGAATTTCATAACGATCTTGGGTTCGCCCTCGCAATGTGCATAATCTCAGCGCGGCGATGCTCGCCTGGCAGCAGGCGATTGCGATTCAACCCCATTTCCCGATGGCGTTTCAGAATCTCGGCGAAGCCTATAATGCCGCGTCCCGTTTTGAGGAGGCGATCCCCCATTTCAAAGAGGCGCTGCGGCTCGATCCCGGCCGCGCTGATGCATATTTTCAACTGAGCATTTGCCTTCAGCGCACGGGCAGGATTCACGAGGCGATCGACGCGATGCAGGAGGCGGTTCGGCTGCAACCGGATCGAACTTCCTGGCGATATCGCCTTTCGGCACTCAGAGACGATAAGACTTACACGGCGATGCCCTCTGACGCCGTCCAGAAATTATTCAATTCCTATGCCGCTCGGTACGACAAGAATTTGCTGGAGGACCTTGATTACCGCGCTCCCCAGTTGCTCCTGGACAGCGTTTTGGCCGCCACGGCCAGGCGAGATCTTGATGTGCTGGACCTGGGCTGCGGGACCGGATTGTGTGGAATCGCGATTCGCCCTTATGCGCCGGCTGGTCGGGATTGATCTCGCCGAAGGCATGCTGAAAATCGCCGCCGCCCGGAAGATTTACGATCTTCTCGTCGAAGGCGACGTCGTCTGGGCTCTTTCTTCTGCCGAAGATCGCTACGACCTCATTCTCGCCGGAGATATGTTGGGTTACCTGGGCGATCTGGCCGATTTTATTGCGGGAGTATCACGCACACTAAAAGGCGGTGGGCTCTTCGCAAGCACTTTCGAGAAATATGAGGGAAATAATTACTTCCTCCATTCGGATTCGAGGTTCGCGCATTGCAGGCAATACGTCTCAGATCTCGCCGCTGCTTCTGGACTGACTGAAATCTCTGCCCGGGAGGTTACGCTCAGGAAAAACAGGGGGAGCGAGGTAGCGGGATGGACGGTCGTTTTTTCGAAATAGTTAAAGGGCGATTGATTTCCGTCAAAGGCGAATTTGAACCGCCGAACGACCGCTCTGGTCAAGCTTGAATGACCTGGCTGCCAGTCCCCCGCCAAGCGAATATTCACCCAAAAATCCGCTGAATTTGATCTGCCCCTTCCCATCCGTCCGCATCTTTGTTGGCGAAACCCACCAATCCCGCTTGACCAGATTCGCCAGCGTCTCATACGCCGGCTTGCTCGAATTGTCGACCCGCAATAAACCCGACGGCGCCTTCAGCCAGCCTCCATCTGTCAGCCCCCACCAGGTGATCGCCTCCACGGATGGATGCGCCATCAGCGTCTTGTAATGCGTGACGACTTCCTCCGCCTGCCGCGCTTCCCCCTCCGGAGTCGTTGGCCACTGCTCCACCTGGTAATCATTCAGATCCACAATCTCGGCCGGCATGATCTTCCCCGAAACCAGCGTGCTCTCGGTAAAATGCAGCGGCAGCCCGTACCGCGCATATCGCTCCAGCACATTGTGCGTCTTCTCGATTCCCCAGTATCCCTGGTGCATATGCGATTGAAGCCCCAGGGCATCAATTTTGATCCCATTCTCCAGGCACCCTTCGATGAGACACTCAAACGCCGCCGACAGATCAAAATCGTTGAGCAGCAGAAACGACTTGGGATTTGCCCTTCGGCGCAGCCGCGAAAGTCTCCCGCACCATCCCGATCCGCCCCAGCTTCCGGCACATGCGCGTCACCGCGTTGTCGTACTTATCGAAGATCGGCATGATCACGACTTCGTTGATCACGTCCCACACGTCAATCAGCCCGGAAAAATCGGTTACTTCCCGCCTGATCCGGCCGAGCTGCGTTTCGATGATCTTCTCGACCGTCATCGGCAGCAGCCACTCCGCGCATACCGTATGCCAGCAGAGCGGATGTCCTTTGACGAGACATCCCCGATCGGTAAAAAATTTCGCCGCGGTCTTCAGCCGATTCGTCTCCGGCTTCCCCTGCTCCGGCTCAAACCGCCCCCAATAAAACGGAAGTGTGACGAAATTGAAAAGTTGTAAAAGCTTTTCCGCGTGAACTTCCCCCCGCGATTTTTCTTCCCCGCTCAGTTCCCCATTGGCCAGCGCGATGTCGCTCGCGCCGGTGATGCCAAAAAGAAATTTGTGCGACTTCTGCTCGACAACCACTTCCTGGTCAACCGCCGGCTTCCCATCCTGGCGCAGAAACGTCACAACGGCATCGCTCGTGCGGTGTCTACGAATATCCGCGTCCGCCTGGGAAGATGACAATTGCATGCGGAGATTCTAGTGTTAATTGGCGATGGAAAAAACGATAGAGGTGACTGACCTGGGGACGATGGCATACCGCGAGGCCTGGGCGGAGCAGGAGCGCATCCACGAATCCGTCCTGAACGGCGGCCCCGAAACGATCCTCCTCGTCGAGCACCTCCCGGTCGTTACCCTTGGCCGCCGGGAAGACTCCATCCGAAACCTCGTCACCTCTCCCGATCAGTTGCAATCGCACGGCGTAGACCTCGTCCACAGCGACCGCGGCGGCGACATCACCTTCCACAGCCCCGGCCAGATCGTCGCCTACCCCATCATCCGTCTGAATTCGCACGGATTCTCGGTAGGGGGGTACGTACACCGGCTCGAAGCGATCGTCATCGCCGCCCTCAAAGAAATCGGGATCGAAGCCCAAACTGATCCGAATGCCGTGGGGGTTTGGGCCGGCGAATCCAAGATCTGCGCCATCGGCGTGCGTATCCGACGCGGAATCTCCCTGCACGGCCTGGCCCTCAATGTGGAAGGTGACCTGTCAGGCTTTGCGCACATCATCCCCTGTGGTCTCACCAGCAGGGGGGTTACCAGCATTCGAAAGATATTGGGCGACAACGCCCCATCGATCGCCGAGGTCAAGAAAATCCTCACCCGCAACCTGCTCCACGGCCTCGCTTAGAATCCCCAAACCCTTTCCGCTAAGATGCGCGCGATGGAGGCCGATCCACCGCCGATTGTCGATTATCAAACCCCGCCAAAGCGACCGCAGGCAAATCGCACATCGGCGACGAAGGAGCCTATGTCCTTCCCATGGCCATCTTCCTGGCGTTCACCTTCGCCGCCGGCCAATGGCATTCGTTCTTCCCGTTGTCCTACATCCTGAAAACCGTTGCCGCCGGCATCCTGCTTATCGTCTTCTGGAGACACTACACCAAGATCAGTTGGGACTACGCGATCCTCGGCCTCCTCATCGGTATCCTCGGCGTCGTCCAATGGGTCGGCATGGAAAAGTTCCTCCTCCATTTCTGGCCCAACTACCCCCGCCCCAGTTCCGACATCTTCAACCCCTTCGCCGACATCGAATCCCGCACCCTGCTTTGGATTTTCATCCCATTTCGCCTTCTCGGCCCGGTGATCGTCGTCCCCTTCATGGAAGAGCTCTTCTGGCGCGATTTTCTGTGGCGAACTGTCGCAGCCCCCAACGATTTCAAAATCTTTCCCATCGGCGGCTGGGATGGGCGGGCGTTCATCATCGTCACCCTGGCCTTCGCCACCGTCCACATCCAATGGCTCACCGCCATCGTCTGGGGCGTCATGATCGCGCTGCTGCTCATTCGCACCCGAAGCCTCGGCGCCTGCATCATCGCCCACGGCGTTACCAACCTGCTGCTTGGCATTTACGTGCTGGTTACCCACGATTGGGGATTCTGGTAATGACATTTGCATTGTGGAGTGGCTATGATTTAGCCGCGAAGAAAAATGGCCACAGATATAAAACAGATATAAATCTGCTCTGCTGAAATCCTCGCCAGTTGGAATTCCAGCCCCCACCCTAACCCTCCCCCGGAGTACCAGGGGAGGGGATAAGAAGGACCGATGAACCGTTTGTATCTCGACAACGCCGCCACTAGCTTTCCAAAACCGAAAGAGGTTCTGGAAGCGATGTCGCATTACGCGTCCGAATTGGGAGCGAGTGCTGGGCGCGGGGCTTATCGCGAGGCGATGGAAACCGGCGCGCTGCTGCGCCGCTGCCGTGAGCGGCTCAATCGTCTCTTCAACGGCGAAAACCCGACCATTTCATTTTTCCCTCAATTGCTCTGATGCCCTGAACCTGGCGATCAAAGGGATATTCCATCGCACCGATCGCGCCACGCGATCTGCACGCGTATCGATCACAATTCAATCCTCCGACCATTGAACGCCCTGGCCGATGAAGGCCGCATCGAGCAAACGCGAATCCCCATCGATTCCAAAACCGGCCTGGTCGATCCCGACGCCATCGCCAAAGCGATTCGCTCCGATACAAGATTGATCGCCCTCACCCACGCCAGCAACGTGACCGGCACGCTTCAGCCCATCCGCGAGATCGGCAAAATCGCCCGCTCCCGCGGCATTCCTCTGCTGGTCGACGCCGCCCAATCCGCCGGGCCACGTTCCGATCGACGTGCAGGCCGATTGCATCGATCTCCTCGCTGCCCCGGGACACAAGGGACTCTTCGGTCCGCTCGGCACGGGGTTCCTCTACCTCCGCCCCGGCATGGAGAAAATCGTCCAAACCATCCGCGAAGGGGGCACCGGCTCGGTCAGCGAAAGCGATCGCCAGCCCGATTTCCTCCCCGACAAATACGAGCCCGGCAGCCACAACGCGATCGGAATTATCGGCCTCTCCGAAGGTGTGCAATGGGTCATTGATCGTGGAATCGAAAACATCGCCCGCCACGAAACGGAACTGTGCGGCACCTTCATCGACGGAATCAGCGACGTAGACGGCCTGACCTATTTCGGCCCCCGCGGCGTTAAAAATCGCGTAGGTGTCTTCTCGGTCGCGGTCCAGGGTCTCGAACCCCACGAATTGGCCGCCGTCCTCGAATCCAGCTACGGCATTCTCACCCGGGCCGGGATCCACTGCGCCCCGCGGCGCATGAAGCCATCGGCACCGCCGCCGGGGGTGGAACAGATCGACTCAGTTTCGGACCCTTCTTAAGTCCCCAGGACGTGCAATTCGCGGCCGATGCCCTGGCCGACATTGCCATCGCGATGAAGGAAAAAAGACAACCGCAAAGTTTGCGGAAAAATGACAATGGAGTTCTGGGGGGAGTTCAGCAGATCAATTCGTAGGCGATCGGGTAGGGGATCAAATCCGGACGAACCAAGTGCAGGCGCGGAGCCGCACTTCGATCAGTCGGCTGGCAACCTGCGCCCTGGGGCTGCGTGTTTCTGAGTGTTGGCAGAATTATCCCCGCAAATTCCCAGAGGCGCCGCCACGATGGATACAACAAATCCCACTGCGATGAGTCGACGGATTACGCGAATCATGTTTTGTCCAGCGTTAGCGAAAGGCATCCCGGGAGCGGGGAACTTTGCGTTCACGCTCAGATTACCGCGAACGGATCGGGGGGCCAACTAAAAATCACTCTCGTAACACCGTTGGCGACCGCAGCGGTGGAAAGGCAGGTAAGCAGCACCGTCAATTCAGGATTGGGAAGGATAATCGGGCGGTGGATTGCTGGGGGTTTGGGAAAGATGCTCCCCGTTTCCGTGCTGCCCCTCGGCGGCCGCAAGTGCCGCTGCCCACACGGTATCGATGATGGGACGGGCCACCGTTAAGAGCTCCCGCGAGACGGCAAAGACGCGGCTCAGCGTAAACAGCTTCTTGCGGGGAGCCGGTTTATCGCGATTTTCCGGCCTCTGCGGCTCCTCGCCGGTAAAGAGCCTGCTGGCCACAAACCCCGCCGCCGCCGCGACCGCCAGCAGCTTCCAGGGATGCTCGCGCGTCAACCGACGGGGGTCGACGATTTCCATCGCTTCGTGGCCAAGGGCCGTGGCGGTGGCCTTTATCGCCCCCTCCGCCCGCTTGCACTCCTGGTCCAGAAACTCGGCTTCAGTCATTGGCGACCTCCTGGCCGCTGCGGGCCTGCGGGGTCGTCAATGTCATGCCCATATCTTTCCCGAAATCGGGCGCGGAAGGCCTCATATTTTGCGATCCGTTCCTGATGCGATTCTTTAATCAGCCGCCCAAACATGTACGATCCCAACACCCCGGTTGCGCCTAGAAGGATTACACCCGTCGCCAGCTCTCCAGCCCAGACGTGCCCGAAGAGGGCCGAAAGCCCATCCGCGATTCCCGTGCAAAGCAGAACGACGGCCGTCACAACGGCCCCGGCGCCCGCGAGCACGCCCAGTGCGATGAGCGAGAGCCACAGAATCTTTTGTTTAACGTAATGCCGCGCGGCATCGATTCGCGTCATCAGGAAATAGACGACGTAATCAACCAGCTCGCGAAAGCGAAGATGCAGATCGGAGATGACTTCTTCGGTCGACCGCCGGTCCTCATCGGGCGAAGGTGACGATGGGGGTGGGGGCGGTGGTGCGGTTTTGGGCCGTGGGGATTCGGAAGGCGGGGCGTACCCGGCCGCATCAGCGACCGACCAGGCCGGATTCCTGCCTTCCGAATCCATTTCCATAGGGGCCCAATATTACCGACGTCGCCAGATCATGCCGACGAGGAGCCCAATGCCTCCGGCGATCAGCAGCGAGCGAATGGGATTGTCCTTGATGTATCCTTCGATCCCCTCTTCCCATTCCATGACCCGCTCGCGGCCCTGCTCGACGTAATCGGCAGCCCGCTGGCGCACATTTTCATACTGTTCGCCGGCTACATCGCGCACCGCGCCGCGACGTCTTTCAGGTCCTGCCCGACTTTGCCGGCTTTGTCCTTGAGGTCATCGGTAGCTGAGCCGTGACCCGGACCGTTGGATGCATGATGCGTATGAGAGTGAGTTCGTGACATTGCTCTACTCCTTTCGAGAGAGTGTTCAAAAAATGATTATAGCTACCCCTCCGAAAGCACATAGCGGGCCAATCGCCCCGATCCGGTCAATTTGGCTTTACAAGCCCCAAAATCATGCCAAATTCAACCCAGACAAGACATTTTGGCGGGCGATTTTCAGCGATAATTTTCCAGAATTCGTTGAATCACGGCAGTCGTGCTCTTCCCATCCACCAGTGGAGCAAGCTGCACATGACCCCCATATGATTCCACCACATCCCACCCCACGACTTTCTCCTTCGGATAATCCGCCCCCTTCACCAGCACATCGGGCCGAATCTGCTCGATCAGCTTCTGCGGCGTGTCTTCATCAAAACAAACCAGGTAATCGATGCTCTGAAGCTCCTCCAAAACCCCCAGCCGATCGACCTGTGAAATAATCGGCCGCTTCGGCCCCTTGAGCCGGCGAATCCCCTCATCCGTATTCACGCCGACCACGAGCAGATCCCCCTGTTGCCGGGCAAACTGGAAATATTTCACATGCCCCAGGTGGATCAAATCAAAACACCCGTTGGTAAAGACGATCTTCTTCCCGGATGGCGCGATGCGCCGCCAGCTCCGGCAGAAGCAGGTCGAGCGACCGCAGCTTCGAGGGGGGCTCATGCGCCTCCGCCTGGATCTCTTTGATAATCTCGCCGGGCGTGATCGCCACTGTCCCAAACCGCTCCACCTCCAGCCCCGCCGCCACGTTTCCGAGGGCCACGGCCTCGGTCCAATCCGCCCCCGCCGCCCGCGCCGCGGCCAGCATCGCCAAAACCATGTCCCCGGCCCCGGTGGCGTCAAACACCTGTCGTTGACGGACATGCTTGAGCCACTGCCGCTTCCCATCACGCGTCGCCAGAAACGCGCCGTCTCGGTCGAGCGTGAGAATCGCCGCTTCGAGGTTCAGCATGTTGAGCAGCTTTTCCGCCGCTGGCTCAAAATCGCTCGGTCCCTCCACCGGCCGCCCGCACGCCCGGCTCGTTTCCGCGCGATTGAGCTTGATCGCCGTCGCCCCCGCATATTTTGAGTAATCCCCGATCGAAGCCGGATCCACCAGCACCGGCACCCCTTTGCCGCTTCGCCGCCGCGATAACCCCCTGGCAAACCTTCGCGCGCAGGCGCTCCCTTGTTGTAATCCTCGATACAGACCATGTCGCAGTCGCCAATCGCCTGCTCCGCGCTGGCGAGGATTTTGGAGGCCAAAGCATCCGAGCAGGGCGAGGGATTTTCATAATCCAGCCGCATGAGCTGCTGGGCATGGCGATGCTGCGCCGCCCCTACCAGCCGAAGCTTGCAGGTGGTGGGGCGGTTCTCATCAACGACCAGCAGGGTGTGGTCCACCCCGATCCCCTCCATCAATCGCCGAAGGTCCTGGGCGTTCTGGTCCTTTCCCACGAGCCCGATCGCCCTCACTTTGGCGTTCAGAGTCGCCAGCATCGAGGCCACATTGGCGGCGCCGCCTAGCCGCAGCTCTTCGTTCTGATAATGCAGCACGAGAACCGGCGCCTCGGGCGAAATTCGCTCGGCGTTGCCGTATAGGTATTTGTCCAGCATGAGGTCCCCTACAAGCACGACCTTGCTTGCAGGAAGTTGCTGGGCGATCTGGATAAGCCGGCGGTGCGTCACCACGTATGAATGTAACTCTGCGGGATTTTACTTGCCAGCATCCGATCCATCGACCCGCCGCACGCCTCAATTCCTTAAGCAGGTAATTCATAGCCAATCTTCTAATGAAGAATTTGCTGAAACAAATCCGATTTCCTCGGATATAGTATGTGTCCAAAAGGATTCGATCGTTTACGGGTCTTAACGAGGGCTGAACATGGGCAAAACACTTCGCTCACGGGCAAGAAGTCTCAGGCAATTGTCAAAATTCCGTTTTGAGGCCCTGGAGCCGCGACTGTTCTTCAGCGGCGATTATCTTGTCGTTACCCAGATCCCCAGTCTCGTTAACGTCGGCCAAAACATCGGCGCAACCGGTCAGGCGTACGTTGTCGACCTGGTCAAGTCCGACGGCTCGGTCGATACCAGCTATAACGGACAAATTCAAATATCACTTTGGGATCCCATCGGCCCAGCAGGGGGGACCCCAGCCGACGCGACGGGAACATTCACGGTCAACGCAAAAAACGGCCTTGCCACGTTCAACGACGTTACCTTTACCGAGTTGCAAGATGCGGGCACCGGCATCGGACTTATCGATGTCCATGCCGCCGATCCAAACAACGATCCCTCCCTGGGTAGCCCATCAATATGGGTTTACCCCTCAGGGGCTTCGCTGGCCGGCCGGCCGGCGCAACTGAAGATCGTTCAACAGCCAACTCTCAATGGCGATGGCTCGTTCAGCCTTACCGTTGCCGTTGAGGATATCTACGGAAACCCCGTTGCCACGGGCGTGAATGTAAATCTGGTGATTGCGTCGGGACCTGCCGGCGCTTTGCTCTATTCTGGGGGACCCTCTGGCCAGACCGTCGTCTATACAGGGGATCCGTATTCTTTCCTCCTTGGCGGCGACCCGGCGGAGACCGTAGATCAGGCGACGGCGGTGGTCGGCAGCAATGGCCTGGCAACTTTCACGAACCTCAGTGTCACGATGGCGGGCACCTACACCTTTTTTGCGACCTATGATTTTTCTACTTTGAGCCAAACCAGCATAAGCTTCGATGCTCCGGCATCGCCGCCGTATTTCGACGTTGTCCCGCCATCCTTTGGGCCAATTGGCGAAGCCCAGATTCCCTTTGAACCGGTAATGTTGGGTTGGGTCGGAGACCCAAAGACGTACGCATTCGTCCAACCGGGGCCGTCAACTGGCGCCGGCGCGGCCGTAAAATTCGCCGCCGCGCCAGTGTCGACAGTTGGCGTCTCCCCATTCAGCACTGCCTCGCCAACCAGCCCTGGCGCCGAATCCCAGGTTCTGGGTATCGGCGCGGGGACATTGGACATCGCCTCAAATCCCTCGTTGCTGGATTAGGATACCGTTTGTCAATTGCGCGGATGACCTGCCATCTCGCCGGATTCAAGGCTTGTCCCCTGAGCTTTCCCGGCGATAATTTGGACTCTGGCAGCGAACGAGGTCACAAAACTTCTGGTCAGCCTGAAAGACGGCGATCGCGCCTCGGCCGCGGCCAAGCTGATGCCGCTGGTCTACGATGAATTCCGCGCCTTCGCCGCCCGCCATCTTCGGCACGAGCGCAAGGACCACACGCTTCAGCCCACCGCCCTGGTTCACGAGGCCTACCTTCGCCTGATCGATCAGACCCGCGTCGATTGGCAGGGGCGGACGCATTTCTTCGCCGTCGGCGCCAGGCGATCCGCCGGATCCTCGTCGATCACGCCCGCCAGAAGAAACGACAAAAGCGCGGCGGAGGCGCGGGTCGCGTAGCTCTCGACGAATCCGTCGCACTCGCCCCCGAGCGCGAAGAGGAAATCCTGGCGCTGGATGAAGCATTGGAAAAACTCGCCAAGCTGGATCATCGCCAGTCCGAGGTCGTCGAGATGCGATTCTTTGCCGGCATGAGCGTGGAAGAAGTCGCGCAGGTCCTCGGCGTCTCCAAACGCACCGTGGAAGGGGACTGGACGATGGCCCGAGCCTGGTTGATGCGGGAACTGAGCCGATGACCTCCGATCAGTACAAGCGCGTGAAGGAAGTCTTTCTCGCCCTCACCGATTGCCCCGAAGATCGGCAGGACGAGGAAATCGCCCGTCTCTGCGCCGGCGACGCCGAGCTGAGCGAAGAAGTCGCCTCCCTCCTGCACTCCCATCGCCACGCTTCCAAGCTCGGCTCGATGGAGGCATCCGAAGAAAAAGAAAATGAGGAGATGACGACTGAACCGGAGCCGCCGGCCGTCAGCCAGGAAATCCGGCCGCTCGAGCCCTTCACCGACAAAAAGCCCACGCCGCGCCGACGGCGCCGCTGAATATCGCTCCCATGCTTCTCACGTCTCCCGCGTCACCTCCGGTCATTCCGAATCGGGAACCCCCAAGGGGCGGTTCGAATCCGGCATGGTGGTCGCCCAGCGCTACCGCATTGTCAGCCTCCTCGGCTCGGGGGGAATGGGCGAGGTCTACCGCGCCGACGACCTCACGCTCGACCAGGCCGTCGCCCTGAAATTCCTGCCCAAATCCTTCGAAAACAATCCCACCTGGCTTGAGCGTTTTCACAACGAGGTCCGCCTTTCGCGCCAGGTCACCCATCCCAACGTCTGCCGGGTCTTCGACATCGGCGAGGTGGAGGGCGAGCAGTTTATCTCCATGGAATTCGTCGACGGTGAAGACCTCGCCTCCCTGCTCCGCCGCATCGGCCGCCTGCCGCGCGACAAGGCGATCCAGATCGCCCGCGAGCTGTGCGCCGGCCTCGCCGCCGCCCATGACAAGGGCGTCCTCCACCGCGATCTCAAGCCCGCCAACATCATGCTTGACGGCCGGGGTCAGGTTCGCATTACCGATTTCGGCATCAGCGGCCGCGTCGACGGCAACGCCAATGACACCGCCGCCGGCACACCCGCCTACATGGCCCCCGAACAATTCAGCAAGGGCGAAGCCACCGTCCGTAGCGATATCTATGCCCTGGGCCTGGTCCTTTACGAAATCTTCACCGGCCGCCAGGCATTCACCGCCCACTCAATGCCGGAATATGCCCGCCTTCACAAGCAAACGAATCCCACGCATCCATCGACGTTCATCGCCGATATGGATCCCCTCGCCGAGCGCGTGATCCTTCGCTGCCTGGAAAAAGACCCCAGCAAGCGCCCGGCAGTGCGCCTGGCCGTCGCTGCGGCATTGCCTGGTGGCGATCCCCTCGCCGCGGTCTTGGCCGCTGGTGAAACCCCCAGTCCGCAGATGGTCGCCGCCGCCGGCGGAGCCGGACTGACCGTCATTCGCGCTGCCATCCTGCTGGCGATCGCCGTCGTCGGCATCGTCGCCGCCGTTCTCCTCTCCCCACGTGCCATGCTCCTGCCTCGTCTCCAAGAAGGAATCAAGGCTCCGGCGGTTCTAACCGATCGCGCCCTCCAGATCCTTTCCGATGCCGGCTACAGCCGCACCTGGATCGGAACCGCGCCTCTGCGCACGGATTTGCCCTCAACGACAAGTTTATCGGGTGGATCATTCAGAAGGACAACACCGTCAATCGCTGGGACCAACTCTCCTATTCCCGCCCCGGCCCGATCTTTTTCTGGTATCGGCAAAGCCCGCAATACATGGTCTCGAAGGACAACCTTGGCATGGTCACCCTCGACGAGCCCGCGCGCACTGCCCCGGACATGCGAACCATCGAGCTCGACCCCACCGGCCGCCTCAAGCTCCTGCAGATTTTGCCCACCGCCAACTTCGGCAGCGCCACCCCCGCCCAATCCGCCGCCGACATCGCGGCCCTCTTCCGCTACGCCGATCTTGATCCCGCCCAGCTCAAGCCCCAAACCCCGTCGATCATTCCCCCGATGTTTGTCGATTCCCGCAGCCAGTGGCAGGGCGTCTATCCCGAAAACCCCACCCAATCCATCCGCGTCGCCCTCGGCACCGTCAACGGCCTGCCGGTCTATTTCGAAATCCGCGAAACCTGGGAAGACCAAGCTGACAAGATGGGCATCGAAGCCAACCCCGATCTCCCCACCGGCCGCAACATCGTCCTCCAGGCGACCCTCATCATCGCCGCGATCATCAGCAGCCTTTTCCTCGCCTGGCGAAATATCCGCGCCAGGGAGGGTGATTCCGAAGGCGCCCAAAAGCTCGCCGGCCTCTTCCTCATCCTCGGCCTGCTCGTCTGGCTCCTCTGCTCCAGTCATATCCCCGAGCTCTTCCTCGAACTCCGCTCCTTCTTCCGCGCTTTGGGTTTCATCGTCGTCCCTGCCGCGATCGTCTGGATGTTTTATCTGGCGCTGGAGCCCCACGTTCGCAAAACCTGGCCCGAAACGGTCATCTCCTGGAGCAGGGCCCTCTCCGGTCGTCTAACCGACCCACTGGTTGGCTCGCATATCCTGGCGGGCCTTGCCGTCGGCGCGATCGCCAGCGTGCTGGGCGAGCTTGCCAATCTTCTCCCCATGCATTTCGGCCATGCCGCTGCCGTTCCCGATATCCGCACCATGGTGCGCTTCCTGGCCAAGGAAAATCCCACCGCCCTCTCTCTCTGGGCCCTCCTCGACGCCCTCTACATCGGGTTGCTCTATCTGCTTTCCACGGTCCTCTTTTTGATCGTCTTCCGCCGCAAATGGATCGCCGGCATCGCGCTGATCGCACTGGGCGCCGTTCAAACCTTCCAGTGGTACAGCCCCGGCTGGGTCCAATGGGCCGAAGCCGGCGTCGTCATGGGCCTGATGATCCTCCTGCTCGTCCGCTACGGCCTGGTCGCCGCCATCGCAGGACTCTGGTGCATCTACATGCTGCGCTTCATCCCGATCACGGCGGACATGACCGTCTGGTACGCCAGCCAAACCCGCTTCGCCGTCGGCCTCATCTGCATCATCGCCACCGCCGCCGCGACGCTGGCCACCGGAAAATGGCGACGCACCGCCGCTACCCGCACTGTCTAATTTCGCTGCATTCTTATCCCGTCTCCTGGCACTCCTGGCCGTCCAACACTTTCTAAGGTTGGACACAAATCGGCAGCTTTTTTAAATGCAAATTCAAATGCAATGCAGGGGAGGCGGGGGACAACCCATAAGGCCCCAAGGTTTTTCCCCCGCCTCCCCCGCACCCCCTCCACCCTCTTTCCCTTCCCCTAACCGTCCAAGCCCAAAGGCAGAATGCGGAGCCGTTCTACAAGAATTTTCCGCATGTCTTCCACGTGAACCTTCGGGCACACGATTGCCGAGCGGCCCTCGCACGAATTTCCGGGGGGAAGCGTTGAGGGGAAGAGGAAGGGGAGTGGGGAGGGTGCGGGAGGCGGAGCCGCGGACGGCTCCGGGCCGTATTCGGCGATTACGCCACGGAGGCATCCACGCCTCCGGGGAAAACTGTTTGGGCCTTATCTGGTTGCCCCTCGCCCCTCCTGCATTGCATTTGCATTTCGTCTTTAAACCAGCGCCACTTGGGCGACGTATTAGAAAAGTGTCGGACCGTCAATCGTGCTCGCGCGAGGGTGAGGGCGATTTTTTAAAAGGACGATAGAATCTCTCAGACAAAATCATGCCCCATCTCATCGCCTCCATCGACCAGGGAACCACCAGCACCCGCTGCATGCTCTTCGACCGCGACGGCCCCATCGCAACCGCCCAGAAAGAGCACCGCCAGATCTTCCCCCGCGCCGGCTGGGTCGAGCACGACCCCATCGAAATCTGGACCAAAACCCAGGAAGTCATCGCCGAAGCGATCACCATGGCGGGCGCCAAAAAAGGCCAGATCGCCGCGCTGGGCATCACCAACCAGCGCGAAACCACCGTCGTCTGGGACAGCGCCACCGGAAAACCACTCTGCAACGCCATCGTCTGGCAGGACACCCGCACCAAACCCCTCTGCGACGAACTCGCCAGGGATGGCGGCATCGACCGCTTCCGCGCCACCACCGGTCTTCCCCTCGCCACCTATTTCTCCGGCCCAAAACTCCGCTGGATTCTCGACAACGTCCCCGACTCCCGCCGCGAAGGCGTTCTCTTCGGCACCATCGACTCCTGGCTCATCTGGAATCTTACCGGCGGCCCGCGCGGTGGCCGTCACGTCACCGACGCCACCAACGCCAGCCGCACCATGCTCATGAACCTCGCCGATCTCCGCTGGGACGAGGGCATGATCGCCGCCCTCGGCATCGATCCCAAAATGCTCCCGGAAATCACCCCCTCCATCCCCTCCCAGCCCTGGGGTCACACGACAATCGACGGCCCCTTTCAGGACAAAATCCCCGTCTGCGGAAACCTCGGCGATCAACACGCCGCTCTCGTCGGACAATGCTGCTTCAACCCCGGTGATTCCAAAAACACCTACGGCACCGGCTGCTTCCTCCTCCTCAACACCGGCCAAACTCCCAAACAATCCAAGCACGGCCTTATCACAACGCTGGCCTATCACCGCGCCGACGAGAAACCCCATTACGCCCTCGAAGGCTCCGTCGCCGTCGCCGGCTCGCTCGTCCAGTGGCTCCGCGACAACATGAAAATGATCTCCACCTCCGCCGAAATTGAATCGCTGGCCTCCCACATGCCCGACAGCGGCGGCGTCTATATCGTCCCCGCCTTCTCCGGCCTCTTCGCGCCTTACTGGCGATCCGATGCCCGCGGCCTCATCGCCGGTCTCACCGCCTATTCCAACCGCCATCACATCGCCCGCGCCGTCCTCGAATCGGTCGCCTTCCAGACCCACGACGTCGCCCACGCGATGGCCGAAGACAGCGTCGCCGACATCGCCGCCATGAAAGTGGACGGCGGAATGACCGCCAACTCGCTGCTCATGCAATTCCAGGCCGACATCCTCGCCGCTCCCATCGTCCGCAGCCGCGTCCGCGAAACCACTGCGCCTGGCGCTGCCTACGCCGCTGGAATTTCCGTCGGCTTCTGGAACGATTTCGACGACCTCCGCTCAAAATGGAAATCCGACCACACATGGCACCCGCGCATGCCCGAAAATGACCGCCATCACCACCTCACCGGCTGGCGAAAAGCCGTCGAACGCTCGATGGGATGGGAGTAAGAAATCCGAAACCCGAAACCCGAATGACGAATCAAACCCGAATTTCCAAATGACGAATGAAGCACCCCGTCCGTCATTAAAGATTGAAACCACGGCCTCGGGCCGTGGACGCGAATAGGCTCTGCCGTTCCGGCGTGAACAACGTCTGCAAGTAAAATGGGCTCTCCTTTCGGGAAGGCCCGTTGGGGCTGGAAAGGAGAGCCATATGCACGAGTGGCAAAGCCAGTCCCATGTACGGTGGGAGTGCAAGTACCACGTTGTGATTGTACCGAAGTATCGGAAGAAGTTGTTGTACGGAAAACTGAGAAAACAAGTCGGACCGATTTTGAAAGAATTGTGCCGACAGAAAGGAGTAGAGGTGATCGAAGGACACGTGATGCCTGATCATGTGCACATGTGCCTGTCGATCCCACCAAAGTATAGCGTTGCGTTCCTGATCGGCTTCTTGAAAGGCAAGAGTGCGGTGAGGATTCACCGCCAGTCTGGTGAGAAGCGAGTGTTCGGTCTGCACTTCTGGTCGGTAGGATATTGCGTAAGCACCGTCGGCTTGGATGAGCAGAAGATTCGCGAGTACATCCAGCAGCAAGAGAAGCTGGAGACCGGCCAGAACGCGTTGGAATTCGAATAACCATTACGTCGGCCCCAACGGGGCCTTCCCTATGTGCCCGCCCCGAATCGGGGCTTCTAATCTCAACGCCCCCCTTGGGGGGGCTTCCTGATACCACCCCCTATGGGGGTGGAGACTCATTCGTCATTTGATCATTCGGATTTGATTCGTCATTCGGGTTTCGGGTTTCTACCTTAGTGGCTTGCAACTTCGATCGCGTCTTTCCCTTTCGCCCCTCCATCAATCAGCGTCGCCCCGCCCCCCGCATATGTCGCGCTATACGCATCCTCAATGTTATATCCCGACTCCCCATGCTGGCTCAGATCCAGCCCCTCATACTCATCCTCTTCGCTGACGCGCAATCCCATAACTGGCTTCAAAACGCTCAGGATCACAAACGACCCCGCCGCCGCAAACGTCCACGCCACGGCCACCGCCGCCATCTGGTGCAGCACCGTCGTATAATTCCCTTCGATCAGCCCCAGCCGCGTGATGGGCCCGAACGCGACCGGCACATTCACCGCCGCCACCGCGAACACGCCCGTCAAGATCGCCCCCAGCGTTCCCCCGGTCCCATGTACGCCAAAAGCATCCAGCGCGTCGTCATACCCAAGTGCATGCTTCAGGCTCGTCGCCGTGAAGTAGCAGACGACCCCGCCGCAGAACCCCATCAAAATCGCCCACATCGGCAGCGTAAATCCCGCCGCCGGCGTGATCACCACCAGCGCCGCCACCGCGCCGGAAATCGCCCCCAGCACCGTCGGCTTTTTCGTCCTGATCCACTCGATCAGCATCCACCCCAGCGCCCCGCCCGCCGTCGCCAGGTGCGTATTCACAAACGCATATGCCGCCAGCCCGTTGGCCCCCAGCGCGCTCCCCGCGTTAAACCCAAACCATCCGACCCAAAGCATCGCCGCCCCGATCACCGAAAGCACCACGCTGTGCGGCGGCATCGGGGCCGTTCGATATCCCCTCCGATGCCCCAGCATCAGTGCACAAATCAGCGCCGAAACCCCCGAGCTGATATGTACCACCGTTCCCCCCGCGAAATCGCACGCCGGAATGATCGCCCCCGCAAACCCCGAGGCAAACACCCCGCCCTTGCCCCAAACCATGTGCGCCATCGGGCAGTAAATCAACAGCAGCCACACCGAAGAAAACACCAGCATGGTCGAAAATTTCATTCGCTCCGCGTACGCCCCGCAGATCAGCGCCGGCGTAATCACCGCAAACATCATCTGGTATGCCATCCACAGCAGGTGGGGAATCGTCGGCGCATACTCGCACGGCGCCGTGCCCACGCCCCGCAGAAACGCGAAATGCAGCCCCCCGATAAACGGATTCCCCGCATCAAACGCCAGCGAATACCCCACGATTGCCCATATCACGCTCACCAGCGCCATCAGCACAAAGCAGTGCATCATGGTCGCGAGAACATTCTTGCGGCGCACCAGCCCGCCATAAAAAAGCGCCAGCCCCGGCCCCGTCATCATCAGCACCAGCGCCGTGCTGGTCAGCATCCAGGCGGTATCGCCACTGCTAATATTGGACTGGCTCAGGATCCGAACCGCGTCATCCGCCCGTGCGGCCGCGGGACAAACCGCCAGTAAAATCAGCGCGAAAGCGCGCTCCATCGCGCCCTCGAAATTCCATTCATACTTTCCTCCGCAAAGCGCGGCCTCGCACCGCGCCCACACATGGATGCTAGTCGAAATGAACGCCCCCTGAAAGCGCCGTCGAAAAACCAACCCCAAACAAGAATTTTGCCGTCATGAAAACGAATCAAATCGCCTAGAATCGTCGCGTGCCCCGGACCCAGGAGAAAGCTTCGCCGACCGCGCACCTTCCCCCCCCTCCGCGCCGGGTCCGCCGCCGCCGGGGAAGGCTCAGCATCCTGATCCTCGGCCGGCTCCTAACATTCCCCTTCGTCGCCGTTGCCGCGGCGCTGGCGATTTACGTCCTCTTCGACGCCGCCGTCATGTTCCTCTTCCCCGCCGAGCCCGCGCAAATCGTCGATCTCTGGCGCGATTTCAAACCCCACCGCGGAACCCAGTTTTACGTTAAATATCGCACCACCGGCACCGGCTTCACCGGCACCGACGAAGCCCTCCTCCAGGAATTCCTCGGCTTCCGCGTCGGCCAGCCCGTGAAGGCCCACGTCTTCTATTTCGGCCACCGGGGATATTCCCTCCTCGACCGCTCCGCGTTGCACTACGCCCGATACCGGATGATCACCTGGTTCTGCACCCTTTTCGTGGGCGCCATCGGCTGGGTCCTCTTCTACGGCATCTGGCTCATGCCCTGGCGCTCACGCTGGCTCGCCCGATGGGGCGAAGCGACCTTTGGCGCGGTAACCGAAAAGAAAATCGTCCACACCAACCGCCGCCTTCTCTACTGCTCCCTCACCTATCAATTCAAGGTAAACGGAATCCTCCGCGCCCACCGCATCCGCATCAGCCCACAGCAATACGACGCCATCGCCGTCGCCGACCTCGTCACCATCCTCTTCGATCCCCGGCGGCCCAATCGCAACATGGTCTACGATTACAGCGACTATATCGCCGTAAAAATGGTCGGGGAACCGGTGAGTTAGTTAATCCCCTTTTGATCCTCCTGCCCACGTCAACCTTTTTACTTTCGCACACAAGTCGGCCAGCCTTTTAAAGGCAAATGCAAATGCAATGCAGGGGAGGCGGGAGACAACCCATAAGGCTCCAAGGTTTTTCTCCCGCCTCCCCCGCACCCCCTCCACCCTCTTTCCACTTCCCCTAACCGTCCAAGGCAAAAGACAAAATGCGGCGGCGTTTGGAAAGAGATTTGCACACCACCTCCACGTGACCATTGGGGCACACGACTGCGCGAGGTGCTATGCCACACGCTTTTTGGAGGGAGGGTTGAGGGGAAAAGGAAGGGGAGTGGGGAGGGTGCGGGAGGCGGAGCCGCGGACGGCTCCGGGCCGTACTGGGCGATTACGCCGCGGAGGCATCCACGCCTCCGGGGGAAAACTGTTTGCTTGCTCTGAGCTTGTCGAAGGGGGCCTTATCTGGTTGCCCCTCGCCACTCCTGCATTAAATTTGTTTTCGTCTTTAAGCGAGCGCCTTAGGACGGTTCTACTAATCCAACGTCAGAACGTCACGATGGCGGTTACGGTAGGACTCTTCTTCAAACCCGCGACAAAAATGTGATTAGGTCGACGGCCAAATTCTTTACGCAGTCTTCGCCGCAAATGTAACAATATGCGGCCGCGCCTTCTCCACAATCGCATCAAACGCCCCAGGATCGCTGATCGCAAGTTCACTCAGCATCTTCCGATTCAGTTCAATCCCCGCCGCCACCAGCGCCGGAATAAACCGGTTGTAATGAATCCCCTTCGCCCGCAGCGCCGCTCCGAGCCGGGTGATCCACAGCGACCGGAAGTGCCGCTTCTTCTGCCGCCGGTCGCGATAAGCATAAACCCCCGCTTTGCGGGTGAACTCTATCGCCGGGCGATACAGTGTCCCCGAAGCCGCGCGAAATCCGCGGGCCGCCTTCAATACGCGTTTTCTCTTGCGGCTATGTGTCGGGCCGCCGGTTGATCGGGCCATGGTCTACTTCCTTTCCGGTTTCTTAGCCGGGGCGGATTCCTTTGCGGCCGTCTTCTTTTCCTTCGCCGCCAGCTCGCGCTCATGCCTGATTTCGTTGGGCCGAACGCCGGCAGCCCCCATCAGCTTCCGCATATTGCGGGCATGGCCTTCAAAAAGCACCGCCGGCCGCCGCAGTTTTCGCCGCCGCGATGACGGCCGCGCGCTCATCAGGTGGGAGGTAAAACCATGATGCCGCTTCACTTTTCCCGTCGCCGTCAGCCGCAAACGCTTCGCGACGCTCTTGTTGGGCTTGAATTTATAAGACATTGTCAGAAACCTTCGTTAGATCAGCCAAAACCCTCTGCCAGCGAGGGGCGGGAAATATAGCAGACAACCCCCGGCATGTCCAACCGGGCGGTATCCCGGTACCGGATATTTTCGGACATGTCCGCTAAACGGGGGATCCGTGATCGGAGGACATCGGGGAAAGCACGCCCCGCAAGCGGGGCCGCTAAACACGGGGGGAGTGTATCCGAATTGCGGATGGGTATTTAGACGTTGGAAGGCGTAGGCGTCGCCACCGGCGCTGCCGCCGCCGCCGGCCGCACCGGGAGGTTCAGACCCACTCCCGACGAGAACGAGCTTTGCCGGCTCGGCGTCGTACCCGCCGCCGGCGCGGCTGGTTTCGTCCCGGCAGGCTTATGATCCGGCTGAAGCACCAGCGTCATCCGCCGGCCTTCCATTTTCGAATCGCGCTCGATCTTGCTCACCAGGAAAAGCTCGCTCTTGATCTTGGTAAAAATATCCCGGCCAAGTTCAGTATGCGCCATCTCCCGGCCCTTGAACTGGAGCGTGAATTGAACCTTGTTCCCCTCTTTCAGAAATTCCCGCGCGTGGTTGATCTTGATCATCAGATCATGATCCCCGATCTTCACCGTCTTGAGTTTCAATTCCTTGAGTTGCCCCCCGCGCACGGCCGACCGCGACTTGTCGACTTTCTTCTGCTGCTGGTACCGCCATTTCCCGTAGTCGAGGATTTTGCAAACCGGAGGGCGCGCCGTTGGCGCCACTTCAACCAGGTCCAGCCCCGCTTCCCGCGCCATTCGCAAGGCGTCGGAGGTCGATACCGAGCCGACCTTTTCGTCTCTCTCGTTGATCAGGAAAATCGGCGAAATGCGAATCTGCTCGTTGTGACGAAAGTTTGTAGAAATAACTATTCTCCAAAAAACCACTTCAGCCGCCGAGGCACCTGCCCCGGATCACGGCTTACCACAGCTAATTTCCGCTATCCCAAACCTGAGATGCGAGAAACAAGGCGCGTTCAAAGAGATTATCGGCAACCACTTCCGGATTTTCAAGCAGAATCGTGTGATTTTTGAGTTTACAAAGCCCTTTACGCCTCCGCAGGCGCCGCCCCACGCGTGGAAATCTCCTGCTGGCACCGCTCAATAAACTCCATCAGCGGTATTGCCCCGTAATCCTTGCCCACCCGGCTTCGCACCGCCACCAGCCGCGATTGCATTTCCTTTTCGCCCACGATGAGCATGTACGGCACCTTCGCAAGCGTCGCCCGTCGGATTTTCGCCCCGATCTTGTCCGCATCCAGATCCGAATCAACCCGCAGGCCCGCCTGCCGGATCGCCTCGGCCGCCTGCTGGGCATACGCGTTGAACTTCTCGCTGATCGACAGCACCGCGACCTGCACCGGCGCAAGCCACAGCGGAAAGCGCGCCGCCAAAATGCTCAATCAGAACGCCGATAAACCGCTCCATGCTCCCGAACGGCGCCCGGTGAATCATCACCGGCCGGTGCGGCTGATTGTCAGAACCTATGTACGACAGATCAAACCGCTGCGGCAACTGATAATCCACCTGCACTGTCCCCAGTTGCCATTCCCGGCCAATCACGTCCTTCACCACAAAATCGATCTTCGGCCCATAAAACGCCGCCTCGCCCGGTTCCATCGTAAAGGGAACGCCCAGATGCTCCGCCGCGATCTTTGCACGCCGCCTCCGCCTTGTCCCACTGCGCCGCCTCCCCGACGTACTTTGCGCTGTCCGGATCGCGCAGTCCCACCCGCACCCGGAAGTCGTGCATGTTCAACGTCCCCAGGACGATCTTCACCAGATCAAGGCACCCCAGCAGCTCCTGCTGAACCTGGTCTTCGGAGCAGAACAGATGCGCATCATCCTGCGTGAACCCGCGCACGCGGGTCATGCCGCCCAGCTCACCCGATTTTTCCCACCGGTAAACCGTCCCAAATTCCGCCAAGCGCACCGGCAGATCGCGATAGCTCCGCTGCTCGCTCGCGTAAATCCGGATATGATGCGGGCAGTTCATCGGCTTCAGCAGATAACCGTCGATCTCACCCTTCTCCATCCGATTCGCAAGTTCCCCGCAGGTGCAATTCTCTTTCGCCAGCATCTCGAAATATTCCCGGTCAATCAGCGGCGGAAACTGCGACTCCCGGTAATACGGATAGTGCCCGCTGGTGCGATACAGATCGAGCCTTCCAATGTGCGGCGTGAAAACCTGCTGATACCCCTGCCGCCGAAGATGCTCGCTGATGAAATTCTGCAGCTCGATCCGAACGATCGCCCCCTTGGGCTTCCAGAGCACCAGCCCCTGCCCGACTTTTTCGTCGATGGTGAACAGCCCGAGCGCCGGCCCGATTACTCGATGGTCGCGCTTCTTCGCCTCTTCCAGTTGCTGCTGATGTTTTTCGAGGTCCTTCTTATCGAAGAAAGCCGTCCCATAGACGCGGGTAAGCTGCTCGCGATCGCTGTCCCCGCGCCAATACGCCCCGGCGAGGCTCAGCAACTTAAACGCCTTGATTTTCCCGGTCGAAGGCAGATGCGGCCCCCGGCAAAGGTCGGTGAAATCCCCCTGCCGATAAATCGAAACTGTCTTCTCCCCGGCCTTCTCCAGCTCATCGATAATCTCATCCTTGAACCGCTGATTCTCCCCGTGCAGCACTTCCTTCGCCGCCCCCGGATCGACATCCTGCCGCGAAAACGGCAGATCGGCGTCGATCAGCTTCTGCATCTCCTGCTCAACCTTCGGCAGATCCTCCGCCGAGAAACCGGCAGGCAGCTCGAAATCATAGAAAAATCCATTCTCAATCACCGGCCCGATGGTGTACTGCACCGACTTCCCATACAGATGCCGCAGCGCCTGCGCCAGCACATGCGCCGTGCTGTGCCGCAACACATACAGCCCATCCGCGTCCCGATCCGTGACAATGGAAACCTGATGTTCGCCAGCCAGCTTGTAGGAGAGATCCACAAGCTTCCCATCCACCTTGCCGACGATCGCCGCCCTCGCCAGCCCCTTGCCGATCGACTCGGCCAGTTGCTGCACGGTCGTCCCGTCCGGCAATTCCCTGCGACTTCCATCAGGAAGAGTTATGAGCGCCATGCTGGAAAGATATGACGAAAAGGGGGAAAAAGACAGTTGCGAGTTGTGAGTTGCGCGTTGCGAGTGAAAGGCATTTTCTCGCAACTCGCAACTCGCAACTCGCAACGCGCAACTCGCAACTATCTTCACTTCAGCTTCAAATACACACCTTCCTGCTCCCACTGCTCAACAAGGCGCTTCAGGTCCGTCACCGTCTCATTCAGTTGCCGTGAAGTATCCACCAGCGACTGATACAGGCGCGGATCATTCACCAGTTGCCCGGCAGTTCCCTGACCAGTGTCAACCTTTGTCAAGACGCTCTGCATCGAGGTCAGAATCACCGAAATCTGCGTCAGCCGATCGCCAATCTGAGTATTGAGGCCATCAATATCCTGATGTGCACCTTTAATAGTGTCCGTCGCCGCGCTGCTCGCTGTTTGGAGGCTGTCCGCCACGGAGTTCAGCTTGGCGATCGTCGAGTGCAAATCCGAGATCGCGCTCTTCAAGTCCATTTGCGTATTCTTGTCACCCAGCACATTCTGAATCGAATCAAACACGTTCCCGACCTTTGTTGCCTGCGCCGAGATCTGGTTGATCGCCTTGTCCAGATCGGTGATCGCTCCCGATTCCCGAAGCTGCTTCACCGTCAGGCGAAGCTCCTCGCTCATCTTCCCAATCTGCCCCGCGGTCTGCGTCAGCGAAGGCGGAAGCAAATCCAGTTGCATCCCCACATATTGCGCGTCAATCGTCGTATCCGCCTTAAGAGATCCCTGCGGCTGCTGGTCACCCACATCCATGCTGATCAACGACCCCCCGCCCAAAAGTCCCGCCGAGACAATCTCGCCCGCACATTCCCCGGCAGGGGGGGATCGCGGTCCAATACGGCATCGATACTCACGCCGACGCCGCTGGCGTTGCGCGACGGCCGTCACGTGTCCCACCTGCACGCCCAAATATTCAATCGGCGATCCCGTCGCAACCCCATCGGCGCGCGGAGTGAAAGTGGACCGCAATCTGCGGCGGCGCAAAAATATCCCCCGCCTTGCTGCTGAATCTCAGCGACATCCACACAAATCCCACGATCGCGCCCAGAACCGTCGCTCCAACGAGAATGTTCCGCTTATAACTTGGCATGGCCACAATCCCTTGCTAATCAAAATTCCTCTTCATTTCGCCGGCGTTTCCAAAGTCTGCAATTCTTGCTCCGAAGCCTCGCCGTGCACGAAGCGCCTCACCGCTTCGATCCGCGTGTTCTTGATCTCGTCGGGCGTCCCGTCGAAAATCAGCTTGGTTTCGAAGAGCATCACAATGCGATCTGCCACCTTCATCGCCGAATTCATATCGTGCGTCACCACGATGCTCGTCACGTGAAGCTCCCGCTGAAGCTTCAGGATCAGCTCGTTGATCACATCCGAGCGGATCGGGTCCAGCCCCGTCGTCGGCTCGTCGTACAAAATCACTTCCGGGTCCAGCGCAATCGCCCGCGCCAGCGCCACGCGTTTCCGCTGTCCGCCCGAAAGTTCCGACGGCATCTTCGACCCCACGTCCGGCAGCCCCACCATTCGCAGCTTTTGTTCCACGATCTCCCGGATTTCGTCCGGCTTCTTATCCGTATGCTCCGCGATCGGAAACGCCACGTTCTGCGTCACCGTATCCGAATCAAACAGCGCCCCCTGCTGAAACAGAAACCCAAAATGCTCTCGAACCTTCATCAGATCTCGCTCGCGGAGATGGTCGATCCGCTTATCCCCAAACCATACTTCCCCCCGGTCCGGCTTCGAGCAGCCCGACGATATGCTTCAGCATCACGCTCTTTCCGCTGCCGCTGGCGCCGAGGATCACCACGCACGTCCCCCGCTCAATTTTGAGCGTGACGTCATTGAGCACTTCGAGCCATCCGAAGCGCTTGTACACATGCCGCAGTTCGATCAGTGCCATCCTGGTTGCCCCTTTTTACGTTCCAAAAACGCTGCGGATGCCGTAGATCGCCTGGTACCAGTCCTGGCCCAATTGCGCGAAGAAGAAGTTCATCATGATGATGGAGATAAAGCTGGCGACGAACGAATCCGTGCAGGCCCGCCCCACGCCGTTGGCCCCGGCCCCGCAGGTAAAACCTTTGTAGCAACTGATCAAACCGATTGCGCCGCCGAAGAAGAACGATTTGATGATCCCCTCGTTCACCTGCCACATCTCCACGCCCACGTGCGCGTAATGCCAGAATGGCCCGGATGGAACTCCCATCACGTTCACGCCTATGAACCACCCGCCGACGATTCCCATGATGTCGCTGTAAATCGTCAGCACCGGCGTCAGGAGCACGCACGCCATGAATCGCGGCACCACCAGGAACCGGATCGGATCCGTCCCCATGACGCGCAGGGCATCAAGCTGCTCGGTAACATTCATCGTTCCCAGCTCGGCGGTCAGCGCGCCGCCAACGCGACCGGCGACCATCACGGACGCCAGCACCGGCCCGATCTGTTTCACCACCGAAAGGAAGATCACGCTCCCCAGCCGATTCTGCTGCCCGATCGCCTTGAACTGGGCATAGGTCTCGACGGCCATCACCATTCCGATAAACGCGCCGGTGAGTCCGACAACCGGAATGGTGCGCACCCCGACCTCATACATCTGCGGCAAAAGCTGCCGGAGGTTCTTGGAACGCAGACCGACCGTGAACAGCCAGGCGAAGGTCCGCCCGGCGAACTCACAGAATTGCCCGAAGTCGGCCAACACGTTGTTGGTTGTCCGGCCGATCGTTTCTATATATCGTGCAGCCATGTCTGAGGATAATACGGCTCGCGCGCACCGCTGGCCAGTTGCTAGGGTCGGCTGAATGGTGAACAGCAATATTTAAGGTTCAAACAAGAAGGCAACAATTGCGCGACAGCCGATTGTTAGCGAGAACTATCGGACGTGCCCGAACCCGGCGAGATCGCTGGAAATCTGCCGGATCACTTCGCTCCAATCGGCCCCGGCTGGCGCCGGTAGAGCCGCATCGTCGGATACCACGGCGAATCCGCGCGATCGAGCATCCAACGCCAGTCGGGATTGCTTGGAATCAGCACCCACACCGGCTTCCCCAGCGCCCCGGCAAGATGCGCAATCGCGGTGTCGACTGTGATGACCAGATCGAGATTATCGACCAGGGCCGCCGTCTCCGCAAATTCATTCAACTCGGCTGTGTGATCGATGAGTTTCAGCCCGGCAGGGGGGGTGTCGTTTCCGCGATCTCCTTTTTGCAGGCTAAAAAAAACGACGCCGCTCACCCCAGCCAGCGGTGAAAACTTTTCCAGCGGGATCGACCGGTTGCGGTTATTAATGTGCGTCGGCCTGCCCGCCCAGGCCAAACCAACTTTTAGCTGGCCTGCGGAGGATTCCAGTCTCTTTCCCCAGGCCTCACGCGGCGCGGCCTCAGATCGGAGATATGGCACCTGGGCCGGAATCGTCGCCAGATCGGTCTTGAAAGCGAGCATCAAACTCAAGATGGGGCAGTGGACGTCAAAGTGCGCCGGCGGCGGGCCGCCCGGAAAGAGCTCAATGTCGGGAATCGTTGAGAAGAGCCGATGCAACTCCGTCGGGCATTGCAGGATCACGCGTCCGCCTCGGGCGGTTACCATCGGAACGTAGCGAGCGAACTGGATGGCGTCGCCGTACCCCTGCTCGACGTGAATCAGAATGATTTTGCCGTCGAGCGGGCTCCCATCCCATAGCGGCTGCGAGAAGCTCGGCGGGGCCTGCATCGTTTTGACGCGCCAGCGCCATTCATATTCCGGCAACCCGCGCTGGAAATCGCCTTGAAGCAGGCGCAATAGGCCCAGGTTCCAGTGCGCGTCGGGAAAATCGGGGGAAATTTTCAGGGCGTCGCCAAGCAGTTCCGCGGCTTCGTCGTAGCGGCCGGCGTCGATGAGCGTGCTGCCGAAATTGGCCAGCGCCTGCGGATAATCGGGCCGAAGGCGCAGCGCTTCGCGGTACTCGGCAATTGCTTCATCCAACTGGTCATTGTCGCCCAGCGCATTGGCAAGATTGTTCGCGCATCGGCCATCTGGGTCGCCAGCGCGACGGCCTTGCGGCAGATGTCCACCGACTCGGGGATTCGCCTCAGGTCGAGCAGCGCGGAGCCCAGATTCGAATAGGCGGCCGCGAAATTAGGATTGATTTGAATGGCCCTCTTGAACGAATCGATGGCTTCGTCGGTCCGCCGTACCGAGGCGAGAACCTGACCCAGGTTGCTGTGGGCTTCAACACAATTGGGCATCATCTCGATGGCGCGGCGAAAGGAGGCGATCGCGTCGTCAACCCGGCCCGCCGATCGCAACCCCACGCCGAGATTGCAATGGGCCATCGCGAAATTAGGGTTAAGGCGGATCGCCTGCTGATAGGCGGCGATTGCCTGGTCTGTCTCCCCGAGGTCCATCAGCGCGTTTCCGAGATTGAGATAAGCTTCGAAAAAATTGGGCTGAAGCAGGATGGCGCGATGGAAAATCGGGACGGCTTCGCTCGCGTGGCCCATGTTGCGCAACTGGTTGGCGAGGTTTGACTGGGCGAAGGCCAGATTCGGATTCAGCGCCACCGTGCGCCGGTATGCCGCCAGGGCTTCGGTCGGCCGATCGAGATCGCGCAGCAGATTTCCCAGGTCGCTGAGCGCGGCGGCGTCGCCGGGAATCATCTGAACGACCTGCTGCATCAGGGGCAGCGCTTCGGCCCCGCGCCTCTGCGTCGCCAGCACGATCGCCAGTTGATGCATCACCGCCGGATGGTTCGGCACCTGCGCCAGGATCTCCCGGCAGATCGCCTCCGCCTGCCCCGGATTCCCCGCGCGGCGGTGCTGAAGCACCATCTGCAACGCCTGCTCGAGGCTCACCTGCGCCATGGGTTACTTCGCCCGCGCGGTTTTTATAGCTTCGACAAACGCCTTGGCGTTGGCCGTCACACTGCCCCAGTCATTCTTCGTCAGCGCGTCCTTCGTGACCAGCGACGACCCGGCTCCCACGCAAACCGCGCCTGCCTTGATCCACTCCCCCACGTTCTTAATATCCACGCCCCCCGTCGGCGTGAGCCGAAGCTGCGGCAAGGGGGCAAGAAGATCCTTGAAATATTGCGGCCCCAGGCCCGTCGACGGAAAGACCTTCACCACATCGGCTCCCGCAGTCCACGCCCGCAAAATCTCCGTCGGTGTAAACGCGCCTGGAACCATGATCTTTCCATACCGCCGCGTGGTGGCGACGATCTGCTCGTCAAAGACCGGCGACACGACAAACTGCGCTCCCGCCGAGATCGCATCCCGCGCCGTCGCGGCATCGATCACCGTCCCGACGCCCACCACCACCTTGTCGCCGAAGCGGTCGGCGAGCATCTCAATTCCGGCGATGGCCTTGGGCGTGCTCATGGTCACTTCGATGGCGGGCACACCGCCGGCGAGAAGGGCCTCGGTGAGTCCGATGAGCTGGTCCTTGGAGTTGGCGCGGATGACGGCGACGACGCCGGCGTCGACAATGGTTTTTAGGTTTTGTTCTTTGGTGGGCATGGGGATGTTTTAGCAGTCAACCCGCTTCGCTCGCAAGCGCACTTAGTCGCCATTCGCCCTTGTCCGGCTCGCCCCTTTTCTCCTCCCCTGGTACTCCGGGGGAGGGTTGGAGTGGGGGTCTTCTGCATTTTACAAACGATAAGCGATTGCCTTAGCGCCTTGGTTTTCTCGTTCAATTTGCAATTGCATTTCGCCGAAACTTTACTTATAGTAAAGTCGGGATGAGGGTCATCAAACCGAGCCGGATCCATCAATTCGGCCGATTATTTCCGGACGCCGACTCGACCTTAAGAGTTTGGCTTAAAGTGGCGAGAAAAAGTGATTGGCAAAACCTTATCCAGGTTCGATCCTCCTATCCCAACGCCGATGCGGTTGGCGTTGTCAGCGGTCGAACCGTAACGGTGTTCAACATTGGAGGTAATAAATACAGGCTCATTGTTGCAATACACTACAACCGAGCCAAAGTTTTTGTGCTTCGATTTCTGACCCACGCCGAATACGACAAAAACCAGTGGAAATACCAGTTATGAACGCAGCAAAGACCAAACCCCTCACCCGGCCCTCCGCCCGATATCTGGAGTTGATCCAGGATTTTCCGCTTCGGCGAATCCGCACCAGGGGCGAACTTACCGCTGCCACGAAAATTCTCGATCGCCTCTTTGGCCGCGAAGACGCGGACACTGGCGAGACCGAGTATTTGGACGTACTCAGCGACCTTGTCGATGCCTACGAACGTGAAAATGACCCGCACTATGAATCGCACGCCACGGGGCTCGAAGTCCTTCACGCGATGATGGAAGAGCACGAAATGAAACAAGCGGTTCTGGCCGGCAAGCTTGGGATCTCGGCCCCGGCAATGTCGCTGATTCTCTCTGGAGACCGGCCGATTACCGCCGACCACGCGCGTCGGCTGGGAAAGATCTTTTCCCTCGATCCGGGGATATTTATCTAACCGGAAGATTGTCGGCCGATCAGATCGAATTAACCCAGATCTGGTAAGGCCGGGTAGTTTCGCAAGGCTTGGCAAACTTGCCGTCCCCGCGGCGAGGTGCCATCATTTCGCTTAATAAAACCAACTTGAAGGATCCTTTCCATGACCCTCAGCGAAGTGATTGCCGCTCTGCGTTCCCATAACGAAACTGTTCCCACGCCTTTGCGGCTGCCGACTCCGGACGAAGTCGACGCCGCCGAGGAGGACGTTGGCCGCAAGTTCCATCCGGACTTGCGGAGATATCTCCTGGAGGCCAGCGACGTAGTTTTCGGGACCAAGGAGCCGGTCACGGTTGCGGATGCCTCGTGGAATACGCATCTTCCCAGTGTCTGCGAATCGGCTTGGGAGGAGATGGAACTGCCGAAGAATCTGCTGCCCATCTGCGAAGACAACGGCGATTATTATTGCATGAACAAGAAAGGCGAGATCGTCTTCTGGTCGAGCGACGGGGCCACCGATGAGAAGTGGAAAGACCTCGCCACGTGGATCGAAGAGTGCTGGATCGGCGAGGAAGAGGAGGGAACCGGGGACGATGAAGAAGAGGAGGAAGATGAGGACGAAGAGGAAGAGCAGTAGCAAATGCTGCTGATTTCCTGCATTGTTCTGGCGATTCTCGCCGTGCTGCTCTGGCTCTACATGGCAGCCATCATTTTAAGCTCTGCCAGGTCCGATGCCGCCGGTGAAGCAATCGGAAGGGCCCTGTGCACCTTCGCCGCGATCGGCGTCTGGATCATTGTCGCTGTTTTCGCACTGATTGCGGCGACAACTGCCCACTTGCAAATAGGGTCCGGCCTCGCCGCACTCGTTTTGATTCCTGCGTCAGGCTATGCCGCAACCGTCGCCATTGAAGTCTCCGGCCGAGACTCTCGCTTCAATTGGGCAAACGTCGTCCCCCTCGTCGTTCCGCCCCTGATTGTCCTCTATTGCTTCTGGAGCATTTTCGGATCGGCCGGCAGCTCGACGCTCATCCCGCTCCTGCTCTGGTCAATCATCTCAATCCTCATCCCGCTCCCCTTGATTGCCCGCCAGCGCCGGCAGATCGCCGTGTCCGAGACCTATCAAAAATTCGCCGCCCAGAAAGCGATTGAGGAAGCCCATCGCAACGAAGAGATCCGCCGCCAAAAAGCGGAAACCTTTCGCACCCTCACCCCCGATTCTCCCTTCCGCCAGTGGTGGGAATACACCGAAGCCGGCAACGAATTTCGCGCCCGGGCCCTTGACGGCGCCCGCAAGGTCAACAGCCGCGAACCTCAGATCGCCGAAATGCTACAAACCGGCTTCGACCGAACTCTTTTTTTCTCCCTCCCCAATCTCGACCTTCGCCTCACCCCCGACCTCCAGCAGGCCGCCCCGAAATTTCTGCTGGCCGAAATCAAATCTCTGATTCCCTACGACCCCGCCAAGCCCATTGCCACCAAAGTAGTCACCGATTGGTTCGAGCAATACCTTCCTACCATCCGCTGGCTGGTTGCCAACCAGGCGAATTGCGATGCGGAGCTTTCTGTGCTTGCCGAGGCGGTGGGGAAATATCCGGATGGTGCGGAGAAGAAGAGTTTTCTGGAAAAACTGGAGCAACTGAAGGCTTCCAACCGGGAAAGCGATCGTCTATAAGAATCGGCCAATAAAAAGCTTATGGCGATTATCCCTTTGTGTGCAATCGCGATGCAATCTCTGGAATAATCTGTACGTTCATCGCGTCCTCTTGGAGACTCACTTGAGCGTGCGTTCCGACACCTCGGCATTCGAGGCGGCCATCCTTTCCAACCTGGATGCCTGCGCACAATTTCTGCGCTGGATGATGCGTAACGACGAAGACGTGCGCGATGTCGTGCAGGAATCGTGCATGAAGGCGCTGCGCGGGTTTGAATCGTTCCGGGGCGGAGATTTTCGGGTCTGGCTCCTTGCCATCGTGCGCAACACCTGCATTTCGATGATGCGAAAACGAAAGACTTCGAGCGGGGGCGGCCGGGAGGAAAGCCTGGACGACACCTCGGAGCCGTCGGCTGATTGCGAAAGCTACGATCCGCAGGCGATCGCCATCCGGGCCGCCGACTGCGAGTTTGTGCGCAGGAGCATCGACAAGCTTCCGGCCCTCCTGCGCGAGGCCGTCGTTCTGCGCGAAATGGAAGGGATGAGCTACCGCGAGATTGGGCGAGTGGTCAGCGTCCCGATCGGCACGGTGATGTCACGCCTGGCGCGGGGCCGCGCAGCTCCAGTCTCTCTTAAGCGAATCCCAGCGGGAAGGCGCACAATGAATTGCAACGAGGCCCGCGAATTTCTGCACGGATATGCCGACGACGAGCTCGACTTGGCGACGGCCCACCAGATCGAAAATCACCTGCGCAGCATGCCGCCCAGTGCCGCCGGGCGCTGGAATCGCTTGAAGCGGCCAAAGTCGCCGTGGCGCAACCGGCCGTCTATCGCGCCGCCCCTGATGATCTGCGAGCAGATATCGGGCGCATGATCCGCGCCCAGGCGCGGGTAAGCTGGTGGGACCGCCCCATGGCTCTGTCCGGACTGGCGGCGGTGCTGGTCGTCCTGATCGGATTGGGCGTTTTTCTGCGGACCTTCTATTCGACGGGCGGGCAAATCGATGAACTTGTCTCCTCGCATGTCCGATCGCTGGAGGCGAACCATCTTTTGGATATCGATTCGACCGACCAGCACACGGTGAAACCCTGGTTTGCCGGGAAACTGGAATTCTCGCCGCCCGTCGTCGATCTGTCGGCAGATGGATTTCCGCTGGTCGGCGGCCGTCTCGATTTCGTCGAAAACCAGCGTGTCGCAGCGCTGGTCTACCATCGCAACAAGCACATCATCAACCTCTTCATCTGGCCCGGCGAAACCGAATCGCAAGTTGATGTCAAGAATGGGTTTAACCTCATCCGGTTCCCATGCAAGGGGATGATCTGCTGGGCGGTTTCCGATGTGAATGCCGGCGAATTGCAGCGATTCTGCGACCTCTTCGCGGCGCAGAAATCTCCCTCCACGCGCGAATAAACGATTTCGCTGAACCCATGGAATAAATCCGCCGCCTCCCGCGTCTGGTCAGCAGCGGCGGGATTCGTCCGCTGAAATCGGGAGCTGCAGAATGAAATCTCCACAAACCGTCTTCGCGCTCATATTGATTGCATTCAATTGTTACACAATTCACGGTGCATTCGCGCAAACGCTTCCTTCGACACGGCCCGCCGCAACCGTCACAATCGAAAATTTCAGGTTTGAGCCCGCGAATTGACGATTTCCGCCGGCGCCACTGTCACCTGGCAAAACGCCGACGATATGCCCCACACCGCCACCAGCAAGGATGATCCGCAGACTTTCGATTCCGGTCCCCTCGACACAGACGATTCTTTCCTTCACCTTCACCAAGCCCGGCAAATATGCCTACTACTGCAAAGTTCACCCGCACATGACCGGCGTTATCACCGTGAAATAAAGGAGTACCAATGTCAAACTATATCGAAAAAGATACGACCAACGACGGCATCGACCGCCGGGGCTTTCTCAAATGCATGGCCTGGGCCGGCGCGGGAATGGTCTGGGCGATGAAGGGCGGCATCCTCACCGCCCGCGCCTTCGGCGCAGACGCCGCCGCTGATAACGCCGATTTCACTTTCGTGCAGGTCAGCGACAGCCACATCGGTTTTAACAAGGGCGTCTACACCGATGTCGTCGGCACCTTCCAAACAGCCGTCTCCCGAATCAATGCCCTGCCCACATCCCCCGTCGCTGGTTCTGCACACGGGCGATCTGTCGCATCTCTCCAAGCCGGCGGAGTTCGACACCGTCTCACAGGTCATGAAGTCGATCAAGACGCAGCAATCCTTCTTCGTCCCCGGCGAGCACGATTATTTCGTCGACAACGGCAAGCGATATCTCGAACGCTTCGGCAAAGGCACCAAGGGAACAGGCTGGCAAAGCTTCGACTACAAAGGCGTTCATTTCGTCGGCCTGGTCAACGTCGCCAACATCTCCAACGGCCAAACCGCTCTCGGCGTCCTAGGCAACGACCAACTTGAGTGGATGGAGAAAGATGTGGCCGGCCTCGGCGCCAGCACGCCCATCGTGGTCTTTGCCCACGTCCCGCTCTGGACCGTCTACGAAAAATGGGGCTGGGGCACGCAGGATTCCGCCCAGGCGCTGGCCCTGCTCCGCCGATTCGGATCCGTCAGCGTTCTCAATGGCCACATCCATCAGATCCTGCAAAAGGTGGAGGGAAACATCACGTTTCCACACCGCCCGCTCGACGGCCTTCCCGCAGCCGGAGCCCGGCACGGCCGAATCACCTGGCCCGATGAAAAATATCGCCGCGGAAAAGCTGCGGAACTATCTCGGAATCACCCGGGTGGATTATGTGGAGCACACCGGGATGCTGGCGACGACGGATTCGACCCTTGCGGCGGATGCCGCCGCAACCAATCCGTGACTTGTCCGCTGAAGCTTACCGTCAGCCGGCATCCCAATCAAAACGCTCGGTCACGGTTTGTTCGACGTTGCTCCACCGTCCACGTCCGCCCCACTTCCAATGCTTTGGCCTGCGATATCCACCGGTAAAAACAATGGCCGATCATCAATCAATCCGCGCCCATAGCTCCCAATCCATTGCTGCGTCTCTGGCAACCGTAAAAACTTCACAAACCTGCGCGCCTCCACCACCCGCGCCCGGCAATGCGCTGTGGATTCGCCACCGCCACCACGAACGGGCGGCACAATCGGGGGTCGCCCTCTACCATCAGCTCCAGCCCGTTATTTGGCAGCCGACCGATCCGAAACGGAATCCGCCCAACCAGCGTATATGCGTGCTTCTGCCCCGCGACCTGGAGCACCGACCGCTGCTGATCGTCAAACAACACGGTGGTCTGCCCCGAATCAAAGACAATGTGCGCCGGCTCCATGATATTCAGTAATACTTCCTGCGCCCCCAGGCTCGAATGAACGACAAACGGCGATTTGCTGGCCGCGATCTTCTTCAGCGCCGCCGCTGCGTCGCTCATCCCGCGAATCCCAGCCGGGTCGTTCGGTGGCCCGACGATGATCAGATCATTCCGCATCCAAGGCTGCGGATCCATCGCATATCCATCCGCCACGAGATTGATCACCGTATCGCTCGCGTGCATGGTGATCACATCAACTCCTCCCCTTTTGAACGCCGTCGCGATATCGTTCTTTTCCCCCGTCGCCATCAGTTGCACGTTAACCCCCGTCAGCTTCTCATATCGCGCTGCCAGGTCCTTCCAGAATCCCGTGAATGTCATTCCGCCAATGACCGCCACGCGCAGGCTCGGCCCCCTGGCGGCCACATCGGCCGGCGGATCGACCGATTCCGACTCAGCCGTCGCGCACGACCCGCGCCCCCGACGCGGTAAACGCCGCCGCCTCGGCGATCCGCGCCTGAGAACGCAAATACACTGCCGCCACCGCGGCAAATATCCCTGCCGCTCCCAACGCTATCCCAAGGAGAATGACAATCGCAGATCGACTCAAATTGCGCTCGGTCGCCGACGCCTTATCGTCGCCAGCCCGACGCCCAGCGCCAAGACCAGCGCCGACGTCGCCGGCTCCGGCACCGTGTCAACATTGAACGTCAGCTCCGGCGTAGACGTTCCCCCTCCCATGAAGATGCAAATCCCCAGCGTCGAGCTCGTTGGAATAAAGTAAAACGAAATGTTCGGATTCCCTCCGCTGGCTGAGGCCGACGTCAGCGCATTCGCAAAGTTCGGCGCGACCGTCAGGTTGTCCGTCAGCAACCCCTGGTTCAGGCCGGTCTTATCCGTCGACCACGAGGTGTAGTTCGGGTTATAAGCCGTCGCCCCGGCCAGCAGCGAACCGCCCGGCGGGCTAAGCCAGTTGAAATACGTCGAGCCCAGATCCGCAATCGAATTCGTTCCCCCAGCCCACGTCGCCAGCGTGGTGGCACTCGTGGTGTAAATCGGATCCACGCCGGATGTGTAGGTGAAAGACCCGATCGACGTCCCGGCCGATCCGCCATTGCTGTAGGACCAGTTGTTGTTGGCGATCCAGTACGTTTCAAAAGACCCCGCGCCGCGCCGAAGACCGCATTGTTCGCGTAATAGGTATATTGAAAGGTGATCGCCGGATTCGAAATCGTCCAGTTTCCCGCCCCATAGGTCGAATTCAGCGAATCGATGATCGACCCGACCGGAAACTTCAGCGCCAGAATCGACGCCGGATTGTTAACATAGGTCGCGCCGCTGGGATAAATCGACGAGCTGCCTTCCAGTCCGATTGCCCCCTTTTCCCCCCAGGTGGAAAGATTCGGCGAGGTATTAAAAACCTCATCCTCGTAAGGATTATCCGAGGTGCTGCCGGGCGAGACGTTCAGATAAAGCGATTCCGTCGTCAGCAACCCGGCCCGGGCGACACGCGCGCCGGCCAGTCCCAAGCCGCAAAATCCCACCAACACCCACCGCAACTTTTCCAATGACCGAAGCATTTTCATCCTTCCTTTCTTGTCTACTTCTCCATTGTTCAACTGCACTACTGTCTAGCGCAGCTACGGGCCGGGCCACGGCGCCGGCGATGGCCCTGGAACGTACCAATACCAGCGCACATCCTGCTGATTACAGGCGTTGGGCTGGCTGGCATCGTTTGGATTGTCGCACCCGATGTACGCCGCGCCGTACGCGCTCACATGCCCATCCACAAATGCGATGTTCACCATGTTGTGGTGGCGTGCCACCGGACAATACGCCGCGGGCGCCCTGCGCTCGAACAGAACGGAATTGCCGAGCAATATCCCGCGGCGCCATCGGTCATGAAAACCATCGTGGACCAAGGCCCGATCTTGTCGATCCTGTCCGGCAGGGGCGCCACCCGCACCGACAGCGCCATGTTCATCCCATACCCAAACAGATAACCGTATGGATTCGGCACCCCATAAAGCTGCGGACAGATCCACAGGCTGTGACCGTCGACCTGCGGCATCTGGTTGTTCTGCAGCATCTGCTGATAGGTCGGTAATCCCAGCAGGGGGGGCAATTCGTTGAACCAGTCGTCGTACCAGGTAATCTGCGACGTCGGCTGATCTCCCTGCCCCCGCCGCGGCAGCCACTCCCCGTTCTCATTCGCATACATGTTCAGCGCCATCGCCCACTGCCGCAGGTTCCCGGCGCACGCCGCCTGTCCGGCCGCCCGCCTCGCAGACGCCAGCGCCGGCATCAGTATTCCGACCAGAACCACGATTACCCCGATCACCACCAGCAATTCCACGAGTGTGAAACCGAGTTTTCTATGAAGCCATCTCGGCGCCATGGCCATCTCCCCGTGCCGGTTGTCAAATTGTCTTCAGAGCCCGTAACACGAATCGCGGTCGTTATGCAGGGGAGAATATAGCGCTTTCGGCAGGGATGTCAATTCACTTCGCCCGGTGCGTCCTACTGCTTCATCATCTCGTCCAGCGTCGGCTGCATCGCCCCGTACCAAAGGTCATACCCCTTGGCGGTGGGGTGCAACTTATCGGCCATGATGTCGTGTGGGATGTTCCCCTGGTCATCAAGAAAAACGTGGCCGATGTCCAGGTAGCGGATCATTTTTCCATCGTCGAGCTTCGAAATGACGCCATTGATCGTGTCCACTGCATTGCGGCGGACGCTCCCCGGCGTATGCGCGGAAAGACCGCCAGCAGAAGAATTTTCGAATCCGGCAATTTATCGCGGAAGATCTGTACGATCTTGGCGACTCCGGCCGCCGCCCACTCCGGCTGGTCCGGCGGATTGTGGCCGATGTTGTTGGTCCCGATCATCAGCACGACAACTTTCGGATTGATTCCGTCGAGCTCTCCGTTAGTAATCCTCCAGATGACGTTTTCGGTGGCGTCGCCGCTGACTCCAAAATCGGCCGGCTGATACGGCGCAAATTTGAGCCAGCTATATTCACCCACCCGCGGCCAGAAATCGGTGATCGAGTCCCCCATGAACAGCACGCCAATCGGTCCTTCCTTGATCCGGTAAAGAAACTGCGCATGCCGATTCGGATCCTTGATCTTCGGCGTCAGCGCGCTATCCGGCGTGCGCGGGCCCGGCGCGGGCTTCGGCGTCACGGCGCTGGGCATCGTGGCCGGTGGCGCGTCCGCGAGCGCCATGCCGCCAAAAAACATCAGAACCCCTAAACCGGCCAACAGACGACAAAGAATCTGGTTCATTTCGCTCCTTATGAAAACCCCTGAACCCCGTGCGGCTCGTATGGCTTCTCCACTGCCGCCACTTCTTCATCCGTCAATTTCAACTGCTCGGCGGCGATGGCATCATCCAAATGATTTGGTTTGGTGGCGCCGATGATGGGCGAGGTTACATATCCCTTGGCAAAGTGCCACGCCAGCGCGATCTGGGACATTGGCGCGCTGCGCTTTTTCGCGACCTGCTCGACGGCATCGACGATATGGCGGTCGGACTCCTCCGATTTTGCATACAAACCTTTGCCGAATTCGTCTTTGCCGGCTCGATCGGATTGAGCGCAATGCCCAGGGGCGGGTCAGGCGGCCGCGCCAGCGGGCTCCAGGGGATTACGCCGATGCCCTGGTCGGCGCAGAGCTTCATCATCTCGCGTTCTTCTTCGCGATAGATCAGGTTGTAGTGGTTCTGCATCGAGACAAAGCGCGTCCAGCCGTGCCGGTCGGCGAGGTAGAGGGCCTTGGCGAACTGCCAGGCGAACATGCTGCTGGCGCCGATGTAGCGCGCCTTGCCGGCTTTTACCACGTCGTGCAGTGCTTCGAGCGTCTCTTCGATGGGGGTTTCGTAATCCCAGCGGTGCGTCTGGTAGAGATCGACATAATCCATCTGCAGCCGCTTCAGGCTCGCATCGATCTCCTGCATGATCGCCTTGCGGCTGAGGCCAGCGCCGTTGGCATCGGGATGCATCCGGCCATGAACCTTCGTCGCCAGGACGATGGAATGGCGGGGGGACATTTCCTTGAGCAGCTTGCCGACGATTTCTTCGCTGGTGCCGTCGGAATAGACATTGGCGGTGTCGAAGAAGTTGATGCCGAGGTCGAGGGCTTTTTTGATGAAGGGGCGGGTTTGCTCTTCGCCGAGGGTCCAGGGATGGTTGCCGCGCTCGGGGATGCCGTAGCTCATGCAGCCGAGACAGATGCGGGAGACTTTGAGGCCGGTGTTGCCGAGACGGACGTAGGTCATGGAGGGGGGATGCTAGTGCGAAAGGTTTGATGTGTGAAGGTGTGAGGGTGCGAAAGTATGAATGTGTGAAGAGTGTGAAAATGTGAAAGGTGCGCAGATCATTTTTTTGTTCGGGGGTATTGGGTACAAAAGGTTAATCCCGTTCGGCACGCGGTTCGCGCAAGCAGCAAGATATTGAGATTGCGCCTTTGATCTTTTTATGGCATGCTGCCGGACGTGCAGGCAAGGCTGAAGGAAAAAGACATCCTGTGCCTCGGACATCTGCGGCGCGTCTTCGCGCTGCTGCCCACGCTGCGGGAGGTGGGCTGTGAGCGGGATCGAGCCGGGAACCGTCAGCTTCACTTCGACGATTATTGCAAGCTGGTTTTGCTTTACACCTGGAATCCGCTGATCCAATCCCTGCGGGATCTTCAGGAGGTTGCAGAACTGCCCAAGGTGGCCAAGGCGCTGGGAATCAAGCGATTCTCCGTGGGCAGTTTCTCCGAATCGGTTCGGGTGTTCGAGCCGGGACGTTTGATGCCGCTGATCGAGGAATTGGCGGGGGAACTGCCCCAGGCACCCGATCCGCGGCTTGCGGACTTTGGGCAGGCGATCACGCTGGTCGACGGGACGGTGCTGACGGCGCTGGGCCGGCTGGCCAAATCCGCCTGCGGCATCGATGCCCGCTACAACACCTCCCGGGACGGGAAAGCGGTCTATGGCTGGCGTTTGCACGTTCAATTCGACCTGGAGACGTTCAAAGTCCATCGCCTCGACCGCACTGGCGGCGCAACGCGGGGGCCAACCGTGAAAACAACGTCCTGCGGCGCAGCCTGGAAGCAGGACGGTGCTATGTGGGAGACGGCGGCTACGCCGACCGGAGCCTCTTTGCGGACATCGCCGCGGCGCAAAGCTCCTTTGTGATGCGGGCCGCGGAAAACTCGGTGTTTGAGCTGTTTGAAGAACGATTGCTTTCCCAGGAGGCATTGGACGGCGGCGTGGTGCGAGACGCGCTGGTGAAACTCGATGGCGCGGAGACGGCGGCGGACAGGGTGGTGCGACGGGTGGAAGTGCAGGTAAAACCTCATCCGCGCCGCACGCGCCGCGGCAACAAGCCGACGGACCTGATCATCCTGTACACGAACCTGCTGGACCTGCCGGCGGAATTGATCGCCCTGATTTATCTGTACCGCTACACCGTTGAGTTGTTCTTCCGAATCTTCAAGCAGCTGCTGGGCATGCGTCACCTGCTGAGCCAACGCCAGGAGGGGATCGACATCCAAATCCACTGCGCGCTGATCGTCTGCGTGCTGATTCAGCTGATCAGCGGCAGGAAGCCGAACAAGGCGATGCGAAACATGATCGGCTGGTACCTGCTGGGGCTGGCGGAGGCTGAGGACGTGCTTCGATTCCTGAACAAGCCGGATAACACGGGGATCAAGCTGAGGGCAAGAGCGGAGGCTTTGAAAAAACTGGGAATACTCTGAAGGGGAATCCGCCGCGACGGAGACCTCGCGGTTGACGCTGCGCTATTGCGGACGCCGGCCTGCAGACAGGGGAAAGTAAAAGCATCTTAGTTTCAACTGTTTCGCGTTCTCACAGCTTGGGAACGCTCCCATGCAGCCTGCGTGCCGAACGGGATTGACAAAAGGTAACACTCTGCAATAATTTAGGTAAAATGGGAAATCTGGGTAATGCCAAAATGCGATTTTTGTCCTGATTGGTCCACGAAAGATGTCAGAGATTGTTTAACTGCGAAGGAGCGAAGGTCGCGAAGAAGAAGTGGATTGCGCGGAGGGGCGATGGTTCACCGGCATGCTGCCCCGAATAGGTGGAATTTTCGGGAATCGTCACTGAGGAGGTTCCGTAAGGTTTTGGTGAAATTTGATCAGCTCGGCGCTATGATCTAAAAATCGAATCGGAGCTGAGATGTCCAGTGGCTATGAAGGCAGCGGATCGCAGTCGTCGGACCCTGAGGCTTGGAAAAATTCAGACCTCTTCATCTCTATTGATGAGGCCCAAGAAAAGGCGGAATGTTGGCTCGAGTGCCTTGAAGAACAAATCGCCGATGCAGTTTCAGAAAACCTGGACCAATGTGCAGCGGCCACATTTCATGGGAGTGACGATGAAATATTTCAGCCGTTCAATTGGTACGTTGTTTTCTGCTGCGAGACGTTGATTCCGCAGAGGAGCGTCGAACTCTGGCTCAGCGAGTTGGCGGACACCACGCGAGAGGCCGAAGTTGCCGCGGGAAGGAGAATTCACAAGGGGGCACCGCTATTTAATGTTGGCCTGGCGCTTTTCGCCGCAGGTGATTTCGATAAAGCCGTAACTTTTATAGCGCAGGCCGGTCAAGAGGACGAAGCTTCGGGCGCGGGCCCGCGGAAGGCGTATTAGTCGGCGCAAACGAATTGTCTTCAAGAATCCTCGTCGATCCCTTATGCGAGTGGCTTGCGATCCCGAGCGTCTGGGGAACCGCATATAGCAATTTGACGGGAATTGCGCTTTCAAAACTAGAATACATTAGTGTCTTGGATTGGGCGTCAAAAAGATTGACCGATGCGCTGCAAATCGTAGTAAGCCTGCAGCGCTTCGCCGCCCTACAAGTTATACCTGACAACGCTGCAAGTCGTCACCTTCGTATGCAGGCTATCGGCGACTTAGTCTTGGTCCTGGAAAGCTCAATGAGACGATGGCAAAGTCGGGTTCAGGGCCAACTGGATAAGAGAATTTGCGCGATGCTCGCATGCAACCCTGCCGCATCTGCAGCGTACGAGGGCACCAGGCGGAGTTTCATCGCTCAGTTTCCAGGCGGGATGGAGAGCGTCGGGGCGCTAAACTGGCTAATCGACGACTGCCTGTGCGCCATAAGCAGCGCTGGCACCCGCGCCGAGCGAATAGGCATCGCATGCTATCTTGTTGTCAGGCTAAGAAATAATCTGGCGCACGTCATCGATGACGGACTAAATCTTTATAGTGACACAGCCAAACAATTGGCGGTTTCTGCCGTGGTTTTTTCCGTAATTCGCGTATCTAGGTTCGCCGATGAAGGAGCATTGCCAACCCTCTAATCTCACATATACAAATGCGTGATATCTCGGCTCAATCGACCCAATAAAGCTTTCGTGCGGTCTCCTTGGTGACGCCGATGGCGGAGGTTATGCGATTAGTGGGCACCATCCGTGAGGAACTGTTGTCTGGCCCTTATGGATGCGGCGTTCGCCGCTCCCCGACTGATCTTCAAGATGAAGGCGGGCGACGCGGACTTCGTCCGGAGGTCCTTTTTGTGCGGGAGATGGGTATAATGGCAGTCAGGTAAATTATGGGTAAAAAGCCCGATATCATCGTCAGTACCCGGCAAGGACGGCAATTGGCCGTTGTCGAGGTGAAGAATCTGCCCGGCCTCTCGTTGGAAGACGCGGTCGCCCTGCGTGATGCGATTGTTGAGCCGCCCTCCCGCCCGGTTCGGTACGTTTTGGTAGTGTCTCAGGCCAAAGGATTCCTGTGGCGGTGGCAAGAGGAGGAGACTCGGTACGGTGAGGCTGAAGAACTCGACATGGGGCCCGTCTTGCGAGAATATGTCAGCGACGGTGAATTGAATCGGCATATTCGAGGGGCGGACCTTGACTTAGTTCTTTCCCATTGGCTTGGCGAACTGGCGCGCGGCCGCGTCGCGCGTCCGGGAGGCGTCAGCGAACAGGGACCATTCGTTCAGTTCATTTCCGATATCCGGGCGCCCAGATCAATCTCGAAGCGCTGGCATGATCGTTTACGTCGAGTCGAACTTTTGTCTTGAGCTCGTCTTTCAGCAGGAGGAGGAAGTGCATGCGCGGGATATCCTGGAACTCGCCGAAGCTGGCAGACTGGAACTGGTTTTTCCGCAGCTCGCGATCTGCGAACCATTTTCGACGCTGAGTCGATACGACAACCAGCGCCGTAAGTTTCTCGACGAATTGAACCTGCAGCTTTCTGAACTAGATCGTTCGGCGCCACAACAACCGGTGGTGGCCAGCACGCAGCCGCTGGTGACGACTCTGGCCCGTATCGGTCAGGATCAGGCAAATCGCCTGGAAAAAGTCGTGGAGCGGATGCTCAGATGCGGTCGCTCAATTCCGCTGACGGTTCCACTGTTTTCGAAGGCCCAGCAGCTTGAGAGCAGGTTCGGGCTATCAGCGCAAGATGCAATTGTTGCCTCCTCTGTGCTTGGCGATCTGGACCCCAGGAAGTCTGCGAAGGATTCCCACGCTTTTCTCAGCCGAAATTCCAAGGATTTCAGTTCGATGAAGGAGGAGTTTAGCGTGCTGGGCTGTCGATACATCCCGAAGTTTGAACATGGACTGCAATTCATTCGCGCGAAGATTTAGATTACGCATTCTGGGGACGAACGACCCCAATTGTTCAATTCCATTTGCATCGCCGATCTTTGAAGATTTGCAGAGTTTCATTTCCTTTCCCACAATTGCTTCATGCCAATCGCTCATCGCGTTTTTTGGGTTGCCGCTGTTGGTTTTCTGCTTCCCTTGCTTTGGTTTGCCGATTCACGGGCATTTTCCGACGATACGTTTCCCAATGCGAGCGGGCCGTTTCGGTACGACAGCGATGGTGAACCGGCCGGCGGGACCTCGATTCACCGCGATTGGAAGCTTCTCTGGGAAGACGATTTCAGGAGGGACTCCGGCATTGACCCCGCCAAATGGAACTTTGATATCGACGGCAAAGGGGGCGGCAACAATGAGCTGGAGTATTACACAGACAGCCCCAAAAACGCCCACATTGAAAATGGCGAACTCGTCATCACGGCGATCAAAGACGACGGGGGCCATGCGTTCACCTCCGCGCGCATGAACACGAGCCGCAAGTTCGCCTGCCGGTACGGGCGCATCGAGGCGATGATCAAAGTTCCCAGGGCGCAGCAGGGAAACTGGCCGGCATTCTGGATGATGCCGCAGGATGCTATTTACGGTGACTGGCCGCGCTCCGGGGAGATTGACATTATGGAAGTGGTGGACCGATTGGACGAGCTTTACGGAACGTGCCATTACTTCGGCCAGCGCGGTCATGTACACAGTGGCGTCCGGGCTATTTATCCGGGGCACGATTTCAGCGAGGACTACCACCTCTACGCGGTGGAATGGGATCCTCGCGAAATACGCTGGTATGTGGACAACCATTTTTATGGTTGCATCAACACCTGGTATACGGCTTCTGCTGCTTTTCCGGCTCCGTTTAACCAGAAATTTTTTATCATCCTCAATTTTGCCGTGGGCGGCGCCTGGCCGAAAAATCCGGATGCAACATCGCAGTTTCCGCAGTCGATGCATGTGAAATATGTGCGGGTTTATCAGGGCGAAAATGCACTTCCCGCGCCCATCGCCGCGGCTGCGCCGACGGCAGTGGAAGGCACGCCTCGGGTGGCGAGTGGTCACCCGCGCACCCTCTGGGATGATCAGGACGTGGCCGCTTACAAAGCTTCTCTAACGGCGAACCCGGCTCTGGAGGCTGCCTTTGCTGAACTGCGGGCCTGGGGCGATAAGCGGGTGGCGCAGCCGCTCAATTTGCCCGCGTTCAGGCTGGAGCAGGATGGCAGTTGGACATTTCCCGATTTTAAACGGGGCTTTAAGGACGCCTCGGGCAACTGGAACTGGGAGTGGAAATTCAACACCGCTCTGCAGAAGGGCGCGGAAGATGTATCGAAGCTGGGCATGCTCTACGCGATCAGCGGCGACCAGAAATACGGGGATTTTGCCAGGCAGATTCTATTGGGGCTGGCAGATGACTACGGCCATGGGAAAGGCAGCACCGCTCCGGACCCCAATGGCTACGACCACTTTGGGGCCTACGGGTTTGATGGTGGCGATGCGGGCATGTTCCTGGCCAAGGCATGCAATGGCTACGATCTAATTTATAAACTGCCGTCGCTCTCCGCGGAAGATCGCGCCCACATCGAGGGGGATCTGATCCGGCCGATGGCCGAGCATCTCGAGAAGGTCGATTTCATGTACACCAGCCATGGGCGCTGGGGGATGGTCTGCCTCTATGGCGTCTTCATCGCCGGGGCGACGCTTGACGACCAACCGATGCTCGATCTGGCGCTCTACGGCCGGGGCGGAACGAAGGACAAGGTAACCGGCGGATTCATGGATTGTTTCCAGTCAGATTGCCTGCACGATGGCGTGGTGTGGGGGCAAGATTCAAAGATCCAAGAGCAGATGGCTTCGGTATGCGTCCTGACGACGGTTGCGGAGGTGATGTGGCATCGGGGCGTGAATCTGTACAGTTATCGGGACGAGGCCATGAGGAAACCATTTGACGCTGCGCTGGAGTGGGCGGGAAGTGGAGATATCTCCAGGCTGCTCGGACTTTCGGGACTCGACGCGTATGCCTACGCTTTCCGCCGGTACCGTGATCCGCGCTATCTTCCAGTCGTCAGTGCGCTCAAGCCGGATTTCACGCTGGCGATCAGCGAGCGTTTGCCAGCGCCGGCAGGGTCGAAATAAAGGATTTTGTCTTGCCTGGTCTTCCCAAATCCCCCAGTTTGTTGCGGACTGTCCAATTTTGTCTTGAAGTCCGGCGGACAAAAAATCATGCCGGCTTCAGCCGCGCTTCGATGGCGGCCACAAGGGTTTCATAATCGAAGGAGCCTTCGTGTCGCTCGCCATTGATGAAAAACGTCGGTGTTCCGTTGACGCCGCTGCGGACGCCGCCGATGAAATCGGCTCGGACGCGCTCGCGAAATGTGCCTTCCTCGATGGCTTCGCTTAAGCCCTGCTTGGGAAGGTGGAGTTTACCGGCCAGCTCGACCAGCAACTCCGCGCTCAGCGATTGCTGATGGTCGAAAATTGCATCGTGCATTTCCCAGAACTTTCCACCGGCGCCGGCAAACTCGGCCGATTCGGCAGCGATCTCGGCGTTGGGATGGATCTCGTTCAGGGGAAAATTCCGGAAGACAAACTTCAGCTTTGTGCCGAGATGTTTCTGGACGCGCTTCACGATGGGGTATGCCCGGCCGCAATGCGGGCACTCGTAATCGCCGTATTCGACGAGCACCACGGGGGCTTTTGTGTCGCCCTGAACATGATCGTCGGGTCCAACGGGAATGGTCAGCATGAGGGTGGCTCCTTACTTTTTCAGCGACTCCAGCGCCTGGAGGATTCCATCGGCTCCGGGATTGACGGCCACGGGAGAGCGATAGCTCCAGGCGATCTGGCCCTGCGCGTCGATGACGAAAAGGGCGCGCTCGCATTCCCCTTCGGGCTCGCGATAGGCGCCGTAGGATCGGGCGACCATGCCCTTGGGCTCGAAATCAGCCAGGAGCGGGAAATGGAGATGGCGGTCCTTGGAGAATGCCTCGTGGCACCAGACGCCGTCAACGGAAATGCCCAGGAGCTCGGCGTTGTGCTTCTTGAACTCGGACAAGATTTCGTTGTAGAGGGACATCTGGTCGCCGCAGACGGGGCTCCAGTCGGCCGGATAAAAGGCGAGAATGACGGGCCGGCCGCGCAGCTCGCGGAGGGAGAGTTTCTGATCGGGGGTTACCGAAAGCGTGAAATCGGGGGCGGCTGTTCCCGATTGCAATAATTTACCCATGGATTACCTGCCTTCCTGATTACACGAGCAACCCGACATCGTCTTTGTCGCGGCGGCAATGTCAAACATATTTTTGTGAAAGCGGATTGGTACGCGTGAAGTCCGGACACTCTTTTTTAATTCGGGGACGAATCGGCGAGCTTTTTACAAGGCAAATACAAATGCAATGCAGGAGGGGCGAGGGGGAACCAATATAAGGCCCCAAAAGTTTCCCCCTCGCCCCTCCCGCACCCTCCCCACTCGCCTTCCTTTTCCCCTCAACGCTGTGCCAAAAACGAACTGGAGACGCGATCGCGTTTTGGCTCTCAAACGCGCAGTGCTGGATTTACGCGGCGGTTCATCGGACCATATCGCCGACGCTAGCGATGAGACGTCGAACGATCTTGGCACCATTGAAAATGGCGCGAGCATGAGAGTCGAAATTCAGGAATAAGGACCGAGATGACCCCCGCCGCCGATCCGAGGCTTGCCAGCGCAGTGAAGCTGCATCAGGGTGGGCAGCTTGTCGAAGCGGAGCGGATTTACCGCGATATCCTGGCGCAGCGGCCTAGCGATCCCGTTGTTTTGCACCTGCTGGGATTGGTCTTCCATCAGCGTGGGGACAACGCGTCGGCGGAACAACTGATCCGGCGGGCGATCGTTTTTTCGCCGGATGTGCCGGACTTTCATAAAAACCTGGCGCGGGTGCTTGCGGCGTCGGGAAAGACGCAGGAAGCGGTCGATTCGTATCGCGCGGCGGCGCGGCTTCGGCCTGAGGATGGCGATGCTTATCTGGGGGCGGCGACGCTTCTTTCGCAGATGGGGCGCGGGGATGAAGCGGCGGCGGAATATGAGAAATCGCTGAAGGTCCAGCCGGGGCGGCGGGATGCGTGGATTGCGCTGGCCCAGCTCCGGGTTCAGAAAGAGGATCTCGAAGGGGCGCGGTTGATTTACGAAAGGGCGATCGCGCAATTGCCGGATTCGGCGGAGATTCTGACGAACTATGGAAGCGTACTGCTCAAACTGGGGAATCGGGAGGGGGCGATCGCGGCGTATCGCAAAGCGTCGGCCAATCTTCAGTCGGCGGTGATTTTGATGAATCTGGGTGGAGCGCTTGCGAAGGCGGGGCAAAGAGGGGAAGCGATTGAGCAGTTCAGGAAGGCGGTGGCGATGGAGCCCAATTCGGCCGTCGCCCGCGGGCACCTGGGCGAGCTGCTGCTTGAAGAGGGGAAGCGGGAAGAGGCGCTGGAGCAATTACAGAAGGCGATCAAGCTTCAGCCTGATGATGCCGAGCTTTTTTCGACGCTGGGGAGAATTCTGTCGACGCTGGATCGGGGTGACGAGGCGGTGGAGGCGTGTCGGAAGGCCGTCGCGCTGGCGCCCGGTTCGGCAAATAGTCATCACGGGCTGGGGCTGGCGCTGTGCGATTTGGCGAAATTCGACGAGGCGATCGAGGCATTTTCGCGGGCTCAGGAGCTTGACCCGAAAGATCCGTACATTGGCAGCAGCTTGATTCTTACCTCTCTCTATCATCCGGGGATGGATGCTGATTCGATTCGGCGGCTGGAGTCGGATTGGGATGAGCGATATGCGCAGCCGCTGCGATCGGCGATCGTTCCGCATGGCAACAATCGAGACGCGAATCGGCGGCTGAGAATTGGGTATGTTTCGGCGGATTTCAGTGCCCACGTCGTGGGGCGAAACGTGCTGCCGCTGATCCGTGAGCATGATCGTTCGCAATTCGAGGTTTTCTGTTATTCAAACCACGCGGGGCCGGGGGTGATGACGGAGAAATTCAAATCGTACGCTGAACATTGGATCGAAATTGGGGAGATGAGCGATGCGGCGGCGGCGCAGCGGATCCGGGAGGATCGGATTGATATTCTGATCGATCTGGCGTTGCATACGGTTAACCATCGGCTGCTGGTGTTTGCACGCAAGCCGTCGCCGGTGCAGATGACCTTTGCGGGGTATCCGGGGGGTACGGGATTGAAGACGATCGATTACCGGATCAGCGATACGTATTTGGATCCGTGGGAAGGGGAAGAGAAGGATGGTTCGGAGCGGGTGCTTCGGCTGGCGGATAGTTTCTGGTGTTTTGATCCCGAGGCAATGGAGGTTGCGCACGGATATGAGGTGAACGAATTGCCGGCGCTGGGGGCGGGGTATGTGACGTTTGGGAGCCTGAATGTGCCGTTCAAAATGAACGAGCAGGTGCTGGAGCTGTGGGGGAAGGTTTTGGGGCGGGTGCCGAATTCGCGGCTGTTGATGTTGGCGCTTGAAGGGGAGGTACGGGAAAGAATCCTGGGGAAATTCGCGGAGTGGGGAATTGAAAGATCGCGGATTGAGTTTGCGGGTAGACGGGCGCGGGCGGAGTATTTGCGGCTGTTTGGCAGGATCGATCTTGGGCTGGATACGTTTCCGTATAACAGCCATTCGACGGGGCTAGAGTCGCTGTGGATGGGGGTGCCGATTGTGACGCTGATTGGCAAGACGACGGTGGGGCGGGCGGGGCTTAGCCAGTTGAGCAATCTGGGGATGCGGGAACTGGCGGCGGGAACGGAGGAGGAATTTGTGGAGATCGCGGTGAAGACCGCGGGGGATTTGTCACGGCTTGCGGAGATGCGAAGAAATCTGCGGGGGCGGATGGCGGCGTCGCCGCTGTGCGATGCGAAACGGTTTGCGCGGAATGTCGAAGCGGTGTTGCGGACAGCGTGGGCGGGATGGGGGCGATGATTTTTTCACTGACCCCGTCTCGGCCGAGCGCGTCCATTTGCCTTGATCGCGCGTCGGCCGAGACGGCCGGAAATTCTGAATTTCAGATTTCAAATTAAGCCATGGCCGGTGATCCATCGGCCGGCAGGGCCGATTCTTCGGAGTTCATCGCCGGGACTGCCGTCTTTACGTCCAGTACGGCGCGGATCTCTTCGATCTCCTTGCGGCTGCGGCTGCGCATCAGCACCAGGATGATGCCGATGACGAGGTAACCGCCGTAAATGTAAGGTTGCACGTTTGCCGGGAAGGGGGGCACTGGATAAACGAGGCCCACGATCGGAACGATCAGCAAAAGCTCGGCAATGATGCAGACTGCGACGTGCCACGCTTTCAGCTCGCCGATCTTCTTGAGATAGACCGGAGTGGCCAGGGTGATCAGGACGTAGGCGCCGCTGAAGCCCATCGCGCCGAAGAGACCGGCCGCGTTGAAGGCGTCGTAGGGAATGCAGATTCCATCGGCCTGCCAGCCGCCGGCGTAGGCGATGAGCATGAAGGCGGAGGGAATGATGAATTGGATGACTGCGAATATTGTCAGAGCGAAGTGCGGGGTGAGATTGTGCTTGTGGGTGCTGCCGACGGAGATCGGGAAGATTCCGTAGCGAGCCATGCTGAAGATAATTCTTGATCCGGCGTTGAGGCAGGACATCGCCAGGGCGAAGAAGCTGAACATGGCGCCGAACTCAATCACGATGCCCATCCAGCCCATGCCAAAGTTCTGGCTCAGGGTCGTGAGTGGGGCGGTAAGCTGGTCGAGGGTTGGATTGTTGTTGGCCAGCGCATGCGTTTCGACATAGGTGATGAAGACGAAGAAGGCACCCGTGACGAGCAAGCTGGCGATGACGGCGCGGGGGATGGTTATCAGCGGCTTCTTGGCCTCTTCGCCGAAGGCGGTGGCACACTCAAATCCGACGAGGCTGAAGATTGCGACCACGACGCCGAGGCCGATATCGGAGAGCCCGTGGCCGGCCATGGGATGGAGCTGAGCACTGTCGACGGCGCCGGTTTTGAAGATGGCGACGATCGCCAGGATCATGATTACGGTTACCGAGGCGCCTTCGAGGATCAGCATCAGGAGCGTCGAGAAGGTGATGTCTTTGTAGGCCAGGAACCAGGAGGACGCGACGCAGATGGCAAAGAGGGTGATCCACGGATGGGAGAGCCACCCGGTGGCACCGGCCTGGGTGAGGAGCATGGAGGCGAAATGGGTGAAGCCGGTGACGCCGGCGATTCCGATGAACATGTAGGCGAAGATGAGGGACCAACCGGACACACCGCCGATTTTGGGGCCGAGGCCCTTCACGGTGTATTCGTACATGCTGCCGGCGGAGGTGTATCGCTTGGCGAACTGGTTGAGGCTGATGGCAACGAAGAGGAGCATGACCGTGCCGAAGAGATAGCAGAGCCAGCCGGCGGTGCCCGCGGTTCCGAACATGAGGGGCACAATCAGCGCCGCGGTCATGCTGGGAGAAATTAACGCGACCGCCTGGGCGGTGACCTCCCAGAAGTTGAGGGCGTTATGTTTGAGTTTGGTGTGGGTGTTCTTCACCGTTTCGGCGTAAGCGCCGGACGAACTGGAAACTTGCGTTTCGTTCATGACAGACTCCAAGCAAAAAGCCTCACCTGCCTGCGTGAGCGATGGTGCGTGGCAACACATGCCGCCGTGCGCACCGCACGCGGGCCTTTTTCCTTGATTCCGCCAAGAATCTCGGTTCGTTTTCCGTCTTCCGCCCAGCGAGGGCGCTTTTGAGCGCAGCGTTACCCGATCACACCGGCCGGCACTTGCGCCAGCCGCGCTGCGCGTGGAGGGTGGTTGGTATGGGACAGGCGACGAGAATGACCTCGGCATCCCTGCCATCCAGCGCGTCGATCCTGTGTCTTTGCCGCGAATCGAAATGCGCGGCGTCGCCCTTTTCAAGCGTGTACTGGTTTCCGTTGACGGTTAGTTTCACCCGGCCGGAAGTGACATAGAGCCACTCTTCCCCATCGTGGCGATAAGATTCGTCACCGGAGCGGCCGGCGGGAATGACCACGCCAATGGGGTGAATATTAAATGGTTTGGTTGTGCTGGAGAGAGGCCGGAAGGTGAGACCGTTGGCCTCCTGGCGAGGTGCTTCCGCCGCGAACGATGACGCAGTCGGCGGACTCATCGGGGTGTTCGAGCAGGGCAGCGATGGAGACACCGAAGGCGCGGGCGATCTGGCCGAGCGCTCCGAGGGAAGGCTCGCGGGCACCAGCCTCAAGGCGGCTGAGATAGGGCTTGGAGAGGCCGGTGGCTTCGGCGAGGGTTTCCAGGGTCCAGTCGCGCGATTCGCGCATGGAGTGGATTCGGTGCCCCAGAGAAAACCCAATCCCTGTTGCATGGTCGTGAATCGTCGCCATGGGCGGGGAATCTACTGGCTTGTTGCCTGTAGGTCAATAAAAATCTCATAAATGGCGATATTTTTGCCTTGTAGGCAAAAAGCAACGCGCAAGATGCGTGCCAAAGGTCAATTCTTAACTTGGAGTCAGCGTCGCGGAGAAACGGGGATGGGAGATGGAGTGAGGCTTGGCAAAACAGTTCCTGATTCCGCATTTTGGGGATTTTCTTCATGTTCCTTTAAGTCGCGGCGCGCTAAACGAGGGATTGCGATTTGTGGAGATCGGAAGACGCGCCCCACAAGTGGGGCGGCTACACGGGGAGGGGGGGGGATGCGTTTGGATCGTGGTTTACCGAACAGGTAAGCGAATCGAAGTTGTTCGATGATATCGCCCATTTTTATTTGTGACGGCGTTATCCGCTCGGGGTCGACCTGGTCGTACAACGTCTGCCGATTGCTGGGCCAAATTCGCGCGAAACGGCGCGGGGAGCCCTTCGGGATGGCGTGCCTGGGGGAAAATTCGCTGGATCGATTTCTGCAGGCGGAGGCAATGCTGGGGTCGGGGTCGGCGGTTATCAAGGTGCACGAGCTTGGGCCGTTCGCGCTGCAGTCGATTCGCAGCGGGCGCGTGAAAGCGGTGTGTACCTATCGCGATCCGCGGGATTGCGTGGCTTCCGATCTGGTCTTTTGGACCGGCGGGTTTGATGCTTCGCTGCGGCGCTGGCGCATAGCTTTGATTGCCTGCTGAGGTCTTACCAGGATTCGCAGCGCACTTTGTTTGTTCGGTATGAAGAGATGATCGCAAATCCGTCCGCGGAGATTGCAAAGATCGCGGAGCATCTGGAGGTGCAGGTTGATCAGAAAATCGTCGAGTGGATCGATGGGCAGACGAACATCGAATTCAGCCGGAAGATTTGTGGGCAGCTTGCTTCGCGTCCGGCGGAGCAGGTGGACGTGGGACGGGATAATCACCGGCGCGATCGGGTGACACTCCTTCACGATAATCACATCGGCAGTGTGCAGCCCGGGCGTTGGAGGCGCGACCTGACGCCGCAGCAGATGCGGCTATTGAGCGAGACGTTTGGCGGATGCCTGCAGACTTTGGGTTACAGCATTGCCGGCGAGCGAGTTCCCTTTTATCGCAAAGCGGCCGAGGACGTCGATCACGGGCAAAACATTCCCGGAGCCGTCGAAGAGTGAGCTGCAGTCATAGCCGTTCAAATCGAGGCGGCCGATGTTTTCATATTCGTGCGCCCACCAGACGATTCCAACGCCCATTTGACCGGGCACGCTTGCCATCGCCTGGCAAAGCATCGCGGCATATTGCGCTTGTCCGCGGCGCCGGGGGTCAGGCCAAGGATGGGTTCGCCCGCGTCGGCATCGGCGGAATTCTGTGACCAGGGAAAAGCCGTTTCGGCAATCATGACCGGGCGGGCATATCGGGCGGTCGCGCTGGCCATGGCTGATTGGAGATCTTCGAGTTTGCTCGTCGCGTCGGGGAAATAGCTCAGGCCGATCACGTCGAAATCGACCTGCTGATCGCGCAGGCGATCGAAAAAGGCGCGGATGACGTCCCACTGATCGCCGCTGCCGATGTGGATGACGATTTTGAGTTTTTGCGGGCCGGCGCCGTCGCGGATGCCGCGGATGGCGGCGTTGAGCAGTCTTCCCAGGCGTTTCCAGTGGCCGGGGGTGTCGGTTTCGGCGTCGGGCCAGACGAGCCCGGAGGTGATTTCATTGCCGATCTGCACGTACTGCGGCATTGCGCCGGCCTCGCGGAAGGCGCGGATGCAATCGCGGTTGTATTCATACATGCGTTGCTCGAGCTGGAAGAAAGTCAGCCCTTTCCAGGCGGCGGGTTTGAGCTGATGGTTGGCATCGGCCCATAGATCGGAGTAATGGAAGTCGAGCATCCAGGGCAAGCCGGCTTGGGCCGCATGAACCGCCAGCGGGAGCGTGTAGAGCATGTTGTTGATGCTGTCATAGGGGGCCTGCTGCGCCTGCTGGTTGGTGCTGGTGAAGAGGCGCAGGCGGATGAGATTGATGTGGTGGGTTTTCAGAATGGAGAAAATATCCGCGGGCTGGCCACGGTCGATGTATTTAGCGCCAAGGCCCTGGAAATAGGTGCAGTCGGAAACATCTTCGCCGACGATCAGGCCATCGGCGGCGCGCGATTCCGGGCAGCGCGCGAAGATCGCGAGCATCGAGACGATCAGCAGCAGATGTTCGCGGAATCCCCGCATCGAGACGTTCAATAAAGCTCCGATGAGATTTCGTCAGAATATCGCCTCAATTTTGGACGAAGGCAAAAACATTATTTGGGCGCGGGGGCGATAACGCCTGTGTTGGTCCGCGCCCAATTATCGGTCCAGGCGGATTATCCGGACATTCGTTTTGGCTCCCAGTCGGCGTCGTCGTTACAGGTTTCCAGGTTCCACATTTCGGGGGGCGGCGAAGGCCTCATATCGCCCCGATTCGTTGGTCGGTCGGATTTGGCGCGTTTATATTCCGGTCGCAACAACCGATTAGTCGGGCATCTCCGTATTGAAGGGTCATTATGATTGGTAGCAGACACCCTGGTGCGCTGCGCGGCGCTTCGTGGACCTCGCGTTTAGCGAGTGCAATGGTTCACGGACGCGTCGTTATCCTCTTTACCACCCTGATTTCAGTGGTGGGGATGCTGGCGTATATGAACGTCTCCCAGCCTTCCTACCAGGTGCAGGGAGTTTTGTCGTTTGCCAACATTTCGCAGACGGATCAGAACGTGGAATCGGGCGTTGCGGCGGCGGAATATCTGGACCAGCTTGCCGATGCGGCGAAATCTGATGCAGTTCTGTCGGCGGCGGGGCGGCGGCTCGATCTTTCGCAATTGGCGATTCTGGGACTGGGGTCCAACACCGTCGAATCGCTGCGGCGCATGCTGACGATTCAAACGGACGCACAGGATGATCAACTGAAGATCGTGGCCCATACGCCTTATCCGCACCAGGCGGCGAAGATCATCAACGCCGTGCTGGCTTCGCTCGCGTCGGCGACAAGAAATGATCCGTTGACCGGGATGAGTATGTTGCTGATCGATCCCAAGGCCGTTGCGGATTGCACGCTGGCCAGCGGGGACGTGCAGCCCGAGAATCCGTCGTTTGGGGAGATGCTGGGGATTGCGGTGGGGGCGGGCGTGGTTCTGGGGATATTGATCGAACTGATTGCCGGTTCTTCGCACGATCGGATTCGCACACCGGCGCAGATTTTTGAGCGGACGGGTTTGCAAACCGCGGGGCATCTGCCGATTCTTCCCGAAAGCTCGACGGCAGGGCGGGGCCTGGCGGCGTATATCGATCCGGCGTCCGAAGGGGCGCTTTTGTGCCGGTCGTTGCTGCTGAATCTGTTCGGGGCGAACGTGAGCCGGCAGGCGGGTTCGCTGCTGGTGACTTCTCCATCGCGCGGGGAGGGGACTTCTACCGTCGCGGTGAACCTGGCGACGACGATCGCGATGGCGGGGGAGAGCGTTTTGCTCATCGACGTGAATTTCCACTCGCCGATCCTTCACAAGATTTTCGGGGACAATAATCCTTCGCCGGGCTTTTATGACGGGCTGGATAACCCGCTGGTGGCGTCGGATTTCATCCGGCCGACGCACATTCAGAATTTGCACCTGCTGCCGTGCGGGAAGCCGTCGTCGGTCTCGGCGGCGAAGCTTCAGAGCAGCGCTTTGTCGGACGTGATCCGGCAACTGACGGGATCCTATCGGTTCGTGATGTTCGACGCGGGTCCGGCACTGGGGAATCCGGACACGCTGGCGTTGGCGGCGCGATGCCGGGCGACGCTGCTGGTGATGAACGCGCGGCGGGCGTCCCTGGCGGCGGCGGGGCAGTGCCGGGAGCTGCTGAAGGCGACGTGCGCCAAGCAGATGGTGGCCATCGTGAATGCGCTGCCGAAAGCGCGGTATCGGAAATATTTCCTGGGGGCGGCGGCGGTTCCAGCCGAAGGCTGTGCCGCAGCAGGTCTATCGAGACATCAACGAATTCGGGCTTTCGCCGTCATAAACGGAATAGCTTACGGATCGGGCGTTGAATCCATCCGTGAATTAAACCGATCGAATAAGTGCCGGAAGGCACCGGGGTTGGACAGCACAATCAAAGGCGACCTTAAGGCCGCCCGAGGAGTATGGGAGAAGCATGAGTCTCTTGGACAGCCAGATTGTCGAAGCAGAGTTGGCGGAGTCGCCGGCTTCGGCGCTTGACGCCGTCGAATGCTGGCCGCCATATAAGTGGCCGGCGCAGTCCGGTTCGCGCGCACGATTCTGCCGCGGCGGGAACTGCTGAAGCTTCGGGTGCTGATCCTGCTGGCTGCGGGCTCGCTGATTTCGCTGATGGCCTGGCTCCTGAGTCCGGGCCGGATCGGCGATCCGATCGTTTATCTGGGGCTCACGCTGGCGCTGGGTCTTCGCGCCGCCTGCTGGTTGTTTGAATGGTACAACTACTTTCACATTTCGATTCCCCGCGTATTAAAAGCGAGGCGGAAATGGTCTGTCGATATTTTGACGACCGCCTGCCCGGGTGAGCCGCGCGGAATGATCGTCCGGACGCTCAAGGCGATGGTGGCGATCCCGTATCCGCACACCAATTATCTTTGCGACGAAGGCAATGACCCGATCCTCAAGGCAATATGCGACGAGCTGGGCGTTGTTCACGTGACGCGCACCGTTAAGAAGAACGCCAAGGCGGGGAACATTAACAACGCCCTTCAGCAGGCGACGGGGGAAATCGCTGTCGTTCTGGATCCGGATCACGAGCCCTCGCCCTATTTGCTGGAGCGGACGCTGGGATATTTCGAGGATCCGTCGGTGGGGTTTGTGCAGTCGGTGCAGGCGTATCGAAATCAGTCCGATTCGATCGTCGCCCGGGGCGCGGCCGAGCAGTCGTATCACTTTTATGGCCCCTACATGATGGGCATGAACGGGTGCGGCACGACACAGGCCATCGGCGCAAACTGCGTCTTTCGGCGGACAGCGCTGGACAGCATCGGCGGCCACGCGCCGGGGCTGGCCGAGGATATGCACACCTCAATGCGGCTCTATTCGAAGGGGTGGCACTCGGTCTATGTGCCGGAGATTCTGACCCGCGGGCTGGTTCCATCGACGCTGGCGGCGTTTTACAAGCAGCAGATCAAATGGGCCTGCGGTGTGTTCGATTTGCTCTTCCAGGAATATCCAAAACTTTACAGCGGCTTTACCTGGCGGCAGCGTATTCACTACTTGCTGTGCCCGATTTTCTTCCTTCGTGGGATCGTCACGCTTCTGGAAATGCTGGTGCCAATCGCGACGCTCACGGTGGGGCTGATCGCCTGGCGGGCGACGGCGACCGAGCTGGTGCTCTGGTTCGCGCCGATGCTGGTTTTCTCGACGCTGGTGCGGCTGCGCGTGCAGCGGTGGCTCATGGAGCCGCAGGAGCGCGGGATGCATATCGCCGGCGGGTCGCTGGCGATCGCGACCTGGTGGATTTATCTGGCCGGGGTTTTCTGCGCCATGTTTCGGATCAAGGTTCCGTATATCCCGACGCCGAAGGAAGATGAGCCTTCCAACGCGGGCAGGATCACGCTGCCCAACTTCACCGCGGCGGGCGTTCTTATCCTGGCGGCGTGCTTTGGCGTTTATTACGACAGCTCGCCGCCGGCGCTGCTCATGGCGGTTTTGGCCGTACTCAATTCTATTTCGCTTTTACATATTTCCGTCACTTCGCAGCAGGTGACGCTCCTGAAACTTCGCCGGCAGCTTCAGAGGCTGCGATTCGTCATCCAGATCGCCCGGAGCGTTCGGCGCGGCGCCGGGATGGCCTATCGGGCGATGCTGCGGCAGTTCCGCGAGGGACGCCTGCTTCCGTTGGGGATCGCGACGGCAACTCTGGCGATTTATTTCATCAACCTCGTCCCGTCGCAGGGGAACGGTCTGGAAAATGCCTTCGACGATACGCTGGTGCCGGATACCGGAGGCTTTTACACCGGTGTCCACCTGAGCGCCGGCAAAGCGGCCTGGCTGCCGAGCACGGCCAATCTGCAGTTGCAGTTTGATATCCAGTTCCGAATCGTGGCGGTGGATTTGCCATGGGGCGCGGATTTGCCGGTCGATCAGCTTAAGGAGCTTCGCCGCGGCGGGGTGATTCCAATGCTGAATTTGCTTCCCGCGGGCGAGCAGCCGATTCTTCGTCGCATCGGCGCGGGGAATTACGACGCCTACGTTCACCAATTTGCTGCTGCCGCACGAAGCTTCGGCGAGCCGATCCTCATCTGCTTTGCTCCGCGGCCTGACAACGCGGCGATGCCGTGGTCCAGCCGCACCGGCAACACGCCGGCGGATTTTATCGCCGCCTGGCAGCATTTGGTCCTGACGTTCCAATCTGAAGCCGCATCAAACGTCGGGTGGGTCTGGTCTCCGGCTTCGCCCAAGACCGCGGCGGCTTATTTTCCGGAGCAGGCGGGATTCATCGACTGGATCGCCCTGCCCATCGCGCAAGATCCGGCTTCGCCAACGAAATCTTTTGCCGAGCAATACGACGCCTTCCATCCGCGCATCGCCCAGTGGCATCGGCCGATCATGATTACCGGGTTGAATGCGGCCAACAATGCGCTGGGGGCGGATTGGGAGCGTGATGCTCTTTCCGACATCAGCGTGCGTTATCCGGAGATCAAGAGCGTTGTTCTGGACGACAACAATGCGATTGCACCGCCGACGGATGATTCGTCTTGGTTGTCCGAAACAAAGCGGACGCTGAACCTGCAACCTTTCAGCACCGGCCATGCGCAGGCGCAGACGCTACCGTTGTGGTTTGATTTGCATCCGCAGCACCATCAGTCGCGGTGCATCAGCGGTTCGCCGGGGCATTTCTCGCTGGTGGTGGATGGCAGGCCGTTCTACGTCAAGGGAATCGCCTATAACCCGGGGCAGGATTGGCGCGACGCGAATGTGCCGTTGAGCTCGGCCCAGCTCAGTCGCGATTTTTCCATCATTCACGAAATGGGTGGCAACACGATCCGCCGATATGGGCGCACCTGGTCGGACCGAAATATCCTCAACGCGGCCCAGGAGAATCACCTCAAGGTGATGTATGGGTTCTGGTTCATGCAGGACGAGAATTACCTGGCAGATGCGGCTAAACAGCAGGAATATCAGGCGCAAATTGAATCGACGGTTCGCGCCTATCGCGACCATCCGGGTCTGCTGGGGTGGTGCCTCGGTAACGAAGTTTGGGGGCTGCTGAAGCACAAGTATTCGCAGCCGTATTTGACGGAAGTTCGCCATGCTCATGTGCTTTTTGTGGAGCGGATGGCGCAGGTCATTCGGCAGCTTGACCCGAATCATCCCATCTTCAGCGCCCAGGAAGCCGACCAGGTTGGCGGCGCGATTGCGGATTACGCCGCGGGGCGCCGTCGCTCGACGCGATCGCGGTGAACGCCTATTACCAGCCTGACATCGGGAACCTTCACGAGCTTTTTGCCCGCTTCGATCCCGGCCGCCCGTATCTGGTGAGCGAATTTGGTCCGGATGGTTACTGGAACAACGACCGCAATCACTACGACAGCCAGAAGGGCCTTCTGGAACCGACGGCGGCCAGGAAAGCATCGTATTACGCGGATCGTTGGCGCGAGGACATCGCGGCCAACAAGGGGAGTAACCTCGGAGGCATCGCCTATTGCTGGAGCGATCGTTACGAAGGCACGGCCACCTGGTTCGGAATGGTGGACCTCGACGGTCGCGAAAAACCGGTGTGCGCCGCCATGCGGGACGCGTGGCATAATCCGAATCCGAAGCTGTTTGGAGCCTTCACCAATCCCGGGCCGGAGATCCTGGAAATCAATTATCCGACCGATGCGCAGTGGCCCGGGGAGCCGTTTGTCGTCAAGGCCAACGTGCGATCATCGCCGTCGGATCATGTGGAGTATCGCTGGAGCGTGACAGGTCCGAATTTCAAGCCGGACGCGGGGACGATTACGCCGATGCAGAACGGACAGATGGCGGCGATCGAGCTGCCCGACGTTCCAGGCTGGTACAGGGTGCAGCTTAAGGTTATCGCCACCAGGGGGATCGATGAGGCGAACGTCCCAATATTCGTTCACGACTCCGAAAACGGCGCACCGCAGTTCTTGTCGATAAATGAGTTTTCAAGAGAGTTCCATCAATAACATGAACACCATCTCTCCAAAATCTCCGGCAAGAATCCTGTTGGCGCTGGCAACCCTGGCCATGCTCGCTGCCCGCGCCGCCGGCCAGACGACCCCGTCGCTTACCAAACAGCAGACCGATGCGCTGATGGATTCCGCGTGGGAGCTGGAAAGCCGCGCCGAGCAGACGAAAACCAAGGCCGACTACCAGGCCGCCGCCGATGCGATGGAAAAGGCGTTGGCCGCGCGCCGGATGAACTCACGCTTCGACGCACCCTTGGGTGGATTTATCTCGACAAACTGAACGACCCCAAAAAAGCCTACGTCCATCTCGACACCGCCTATATCCAGGACCCCAACGACACAAGCTGGGGCCTGGAGCTTGCCAAGGCGGCGGATGCGGCGGGGATGACCGATCGCGAAATAGACGTTCTCAACGAAGTCATCCGCCGCGACCCCAACGACGCCGAAACGTATGCGCAGCTTGGCGCGGCGCTCGATCACGCAGGCCGCACCGCGGACGCGGAAAAAGCGTACGAAGCGGCTGACCGCAATGCGGTGGACGAGGAGTGGGTTCTGATGGCCCATGCCAAATTCCTTCACGCCCATGGGCGCGATGCTGAGGCGGAGAAGATCGCCAAAGCCGTGCTGGCGAAGAATCCCAATTCGGTCGATGCCCTGGGCCTGCTGGGGGACATCCACCGGAACAACTGGGACCTGTCCGAAGCCCGGCAGGAATACGCCAAGGCGATGGAGTTTGACCCGACGTTCGAAACCGCCAAGAGCGGACTTTCGAATATCGAAACCAATACGGCCGTCCAGTTTTCCAGCGACTATTTCCTCTTCTTCGGCAGCGATGGGTTCCACCAGATGGGGTGGTTCAACACCCTCACCGTTCCGGTGTCGGATCACCTCGCCATCGACGCGGAATACAACAACAATTATTTCGCCAACAACAAGATGAGCTTTGGCCCGGTCATCCGCTACCAGGAGGACCTCGGCCTCGAATACCACGTCAACAGCGAATGGAATTTCCGCGGCGGCGTTGACGCCTTCCAGCAGCCCGGGCGCCAGGTCACCGGCTTCAACGTCGGCGCAACCTGGAAGCCCACCGACAAGCTCTGGCTCGACGCGACCTATCGCCTCAACGACCCCGTCAACGACACGATGTACACCGTCGCCAACGACCTCTCGCAGGACGTCGCCGGCGTGAGTGGTGGATACCAGTTCACCGACTACATCGCCGCCAACGTCGTCTACACCTACGCCGAATACAACGACGGCAACAACCGCCAGTTCCTCCACGTCGAACCCTATTACGTCCTCAATTACACCTGGAATATTCGCGTCGGCGGCGCTTACGAAATGACCCAGTACGGGCAAAACACCGCCTACAGCAGCAGGGCGGATTTCCAAACCGTCGGTCCGATTTTGCGTGCCGAGCCGGTGATTGCGCCGGACTCACGCTCCCGATGTACGTCTACCCGCTTTACGTGATCAGCCCCGCCGACTTCGGCGTCGAGCTGTCGATCGGGCCCACGCTGCACGTTGGCAACCGTCTGCAACTGTCCGTCTCGTATACGTACTACTACCTCCCCGGATCGTCCGTGCCCTATTCCGGCAACGGGCTTTCCGCAGGACTCACTTACAGGTTTTAACAGGAATGATGCGCTTGGACCGATAACAAGCTGACAAGAACTAAAAAAGGACCGGGAGAAATATGAATGCTCAATCTCAGACCAATCCGATCTGCACGCTGGTGATTCCGACCTACAACGCCGCGGCGTTCATCGCCAGGTCGGTGGAAAGGCTCAGCGCTTTTCTGGCCGCCAACCCCGAATTCTGCGTTCTGTTCGTCTGCGACGGCTGCACCGACGACACACCCGCGCAGCTCGAGGCGCTCACCCGCAACCAGCCGCGAATGACGGTGCAGAGCTACACGAAAAACCGCGGCAAGGGTTTCGCGGTCAAGAACGGCATGTGGCGGGCGCAGACACCGTATCGCATCTTCACCGATGCCGATCTCGCCTATGCCCCCGAGGAGGCGGTAAAGGTCCTGGCGAAATTGCGCGAAGGGGCCGACATGGTCGTCGTCAACCGCGCCCACCCCGATTCGCGATTCCTGATCAGCCCCCTCGATTTCCCCAACATCTACAAGCGCCACCGCATGAGCCGCGCCTTCAACGCCTTCCTGCGCTGGATGCTGCCCATAAAAATCCTCGACACCCAGGCTGGCCTGAAAGGCTTCACCGCCAAAACGTGGGATCGAATCGGCGCAGCACATCGTCACCGACGGGTTCTTCTTCGACGTTGAGCTACTGGCCTATGCCGGGGCGGCAAATCTAACGATCAAGGAGACGCCGATCCATTTCGAATATGTGGATCCGACAACGGTGCGGATGGTGAAGCACGGCTGGTCGATGATTTTGGACACGATCCGCCTTCGCTGGCGGCTCTGGCACGAGCCGCGCAAAGACGCTCGGCCCGGAGGCAAGCTCGTTACCGCGGGCGCAGAAGCAAACTAGATGTGTGTCGGGCATCCCCGGAGTAGAAGCGGCGTCCCGCCGCTTTCCCATACTCAAGCGGCGAGGACGCCGCTTCCACAAACTCTCACGCGACGCTTGCCTATGGTCTTGAATTCAACACAGAGCAGCCAAAAATCTACTTCCCCGTATCCGCAACCTTCGCCACATCGGCAGGGGTCTCGGGCAGGTAGTAGATGAAGAATCCGTTCTTCTGCCAGCGGGCATATCGGCTGTCCAGCGCCGCAGCCAGTTGCTTAAACCGCTCGTGATGCTCCAGCGGCATGATAAACCACAGCGGCGCCGGGCCGCCGGGCTGCACGAAATCGTAGAAGAGCTGGTAGTCCCCCTCACCGAGTGAATTATCAAGCTGGCTCACACTGCGAATCCCGTTGCGAAGCTGGCGGTCGGAGTAGAACCACAGGGCCGGCTCGCTATGACCCGTCAGCGGGTCGCTCAAATCGCTGGTCAAAACGCCCTGGCCCGTCGGCACCGTCTGCTGAATCAGCTCCCCCATGTCCTTCATCGTATAGCTGTTTTCCTCGACCGGCAGACCGAGATCGCCGAGGGTTTTTGCCTCCAGGAAGCAGGAGACGATGAAGACAACCGCCAGCGCTCCGGCGGCGAAGGGAATGAAGGAACCGCTCTGAATTTTGGCCGGCAAAATGTTCCAGATGGCGCGTCCGCCCAGCACGGCGGCGGCGCAGCGCCCGGCACCAAAACGCACCAGACCCACATATGCTGGTAGCTGCTCTGGAAGCCGATCAGAACGTGCATCAGTCCCCAGCAGAGCATCATCAGCGTCGTGTCATGCGCCGTCAGCTCCGATCGGTGTTTCTTGACGATCCACGCGACCGCGGGAATGTAGGCCACGCCGAGGAGAATTACGGGGAGGGTGAACGTGTGATAAACGTAATATCCGATGGCAACGCTGAACCAGCTCGCCAAACCGATCTTCAGGCCCGCGTCGGAAGCGCCGCCGTTCACCCTGCGGATGGTTTCGGAAATGACGCTGTTGTCGCCGCCGGCCATCAGCCAGCCGATGGTCGATCCGAGTACCAGGATCGCGAATATGCAGTACGGAATCATCCGCCACCAGGCGCGCCAGGGATGCTTGATGGCATAGTCGACGCACAGAATGGGGATTAGAAAAAACGCCGGCCAATCGGCCATAAACGCCAGAAACCAGCAGAGGACCGCCCAGGGGAGCCACCTTGCCTGCCCTTCATCCGACCAGCGCGAATAGCACTCCAGGGTGAGCAGGCCGAAGAGCATCATGTGGGGGCCGACGACGTCGGGCATGTCGCCGAACATCCAGATGAAAGGGCAGAGCGTGTAGAGCAGCGCGGTCGCGAGGCCGACGCGCCAGTCAAACTTTCGCGCCAGCATCACAAAGAGCAGCCCGCTGGTCAGGACGGAGCAGAGCGCGCCCGGCAGTCGGTAAGCCCAGGGCACATCGCCGAAGACTTTGGCACTGAGGGCCTCGAGTATCGGAACCAGCGGCGGATGATGGTTGTAATAAGTGAACTGGCTCGGATCGACGTGATCGGCATTCTCGACGTAGCCGAAATGGCAGGCGAAAAATCCGTAGCGCACCATGTTTCGCGCCGCGCAGACCATGGGGCCGCAGGCGGTGCTTTCGTGGTTTCGAGTAAACGGATCGCTCAGCGTCGACATGCGCGCAATCGATGCGGCAAGCAGGACGGCTACGAGTCCCCAGCGGATTGAAACACTTTGATTGCTGCTTTCCATTTGTTTTCCTGGCTTTAACAAGACGGATATTGCCGTATATCGAAGAATTGGGGAGGGCACTTTACATGGGGAGTGTGGCCCGCGCTCAGGCGTGAGGTGTGACTCTGCTTTATGGCTCCCTCGCATTTTCCCCCTCCCCTGGTACTCCGGGGGGAGGGCGGGGGTGGGGGCCGCACCACAATAAACATCGCATCCCGGGCGTGCTGCGCCGGATGGCGCAGAAATGTGCCGGTGCGATAATCCTCGACAATCCGCGCTGCCGTCAGACCCTGTAGGGTGGGCGTACGAACCTTGCGCGCCATCTCTCCAGGGCTATTGCGCGATCCACTGTGCTGCTCCATACTTACGTCATCTTCTCTTGCCGGCGCACGCGCGCAGATCGGAACGTAAGTATGGAGCAGTCACAGTGGACCATCGTTCGGCGGGCAATCCGCCAAGTTACCCGTTCTTTCCCGCAGCTGAAGCGAGTCGAGTATACCGACTTTCTGATCACCTGCCTGTACTTCTGGGCCGTGCTACACGACCGGCCGATGACCTGGGCCGTGGACCGACGCAATTACAACCGAAACTTTCGCCCACGCAAAACCCCTTCGATCTCGCAGCTGAACCGGCGCATCGCCGCGGACCGATTTCAGGACATCCTTCAGCGGGTGCACCAACGCCTCGCCGGCGACAGCCGCTTCAAGGGTCTGATTTTCGACGGCCAGGCATTGACGGTGAATCGGTCGAGCCAGGATCGCGATGCCCGCGTCGGGCACATCCCAGGCGGCATGGGTAAGGGATACAAATTGCATGCGGTGGTCGCCAGCGATGGGAATATCCCGGTGTTTTCAGTCATGCCGCTGAACACGCATGAGATGCCCGTCGCCCAGCAGATGCTCGCGGTCTTTCCGCACGAGCTCACCGGCACGCTGGTGATGGCCGACACCAACTACGACGCTCACGTTCTGCACAAGCAGGTGACACGTCGCGGCGGATTCCTCATCACTCGCACACGCGGGCGCGCGAAGCATCCGGTAACGCGGCGACAGATGGGCCCATCCCGGCGTCTGCTGATCGATCTTTGGGACCGATGTCCAAAACTGATGAAGCGTGTGTATCATTATCGCAAGCACATCGAGCGCCGCTTCGGCAACCTGGCGTGCACGCCGGGACTGTTGACCAGCCTGCCAAAGTTCGTTCGTGGCTTGCCCCGCGTACGACGATTTGTAGGCGCGAAAATCTGTCTGTATAACGCCCACAGAGCAGCGCTAAGGGGAATTTGATGCGCAAGGTTCGTACTCGCCCACCGTTTCTTTCGCGGTTGGGCAAACGGTGGGCGAGTACACCTCAGGTTTAGCCACATCTTTTGATCCGTCCTAAGAGCGTGTTGTGCACTTTACGCCACTCCTGTCATCATGAGCCGACGCAGCATCACACAGGCAAAGGCGACAAAGTGAAGACCGGCCAGAGTCGTGGCCAACCGTTCGTAGTCACGAGCCAATCGGCGGAAGCGTCCGAGCCAGCCGAACGATCTCTCGACAACCCATCGCCGGGGGAGCAGCACGAAGCCTCGTTTGGCCTGCGGAAGTTTAACCACCGACAATTCGATGTCGCTTTTCGCCGCGTCGGCAGCGGGTTGTTCGCCGGTGTATCCCTGATCCACAAATGCCAACGCCACCGAATCGCCGGTGGCTTTCTGCACGTCCCGGGCCAGTTGCTTCACACGTGAACGGTCCTGCTGATCGGCCGATGTTACGTGCAGCGCCAGCAGATGTCCCAGCGTGTCCACCGCCATGTGCGTCTTGCTTCCTTTCTTTCGCTTGGCTCCGTCGTAACCGCCACGGCCGCCGCTCTCGGGCGTGCTCTGCAGCGTGCGACTATCGAAGATCGCTGCCGATGGTTTGGGATCGCGGCCGGCCAGCATCCGCAGCAATTCACGCAGATCATGCGTCATGGCCTCGAACACGCCGGCTTTGATCCAGCGCCGGGTCTGCTGATAAACGATGTCCCAGGGCGGCAGATCGTTGGGCATCATTCGCCAGGCTTCGCCGGCTCGAACCACGTATCGCAACGCATCGAAGACCTCACGTAGCGAATGTTCCCGCTGCGGAGCATCTTCCCGCATCAGCGTCAGATACGGCGCCACAAATGCCCATTCTTCATCCGTCACGTCAGTTGGGTAAGGCTTCCTTGCCATCCACCCAATATCGCCGATGATGGGGAAAGTTCACAACACGCTCTAAGAGCATGCCTTCTACCAGTGGTTGAAGCGCCATCCAGCCGCGCCACAACACGAGCCATCCGGGAACTCGATCCGACGGTCTGCCCAGGTGGCCCCCAAGGCGTGCCAGCGCAAACAGAAATTCCCGCGCACTCAAATTTATTTTCGCTTCCTTCCAACGCCACAAACTCAGTGCCTCGACATACGACTCATCCACCACCTCAACGGCCAGTCGTTCATCGTCAAGCCGTGCCAGGTCCCGCAGCCGCAGCAACTGCACTGCCACCACCGACAGCATCGCAATCGTCACCTCCAGCGCCTTGCGCGTGGTGAACTGCGGCAGTTCCATGCCGCATCCCGTCTTCTGCGCTTTGTGAAACTCCTCGACCATCGGACGGCACTGATACCAATCCACGCGTTCCCATGCCTGGCCAAGCGTCGTCGTGGGCCGGCTGGTCAGAAGAATCCATTCCAACGCTTCCTGTCCCGGCGGCGGGTCGAGTTCCTTGACGTGAATCACCCAGCCCGTGAGCGGTTCACGTCCGTGCTCGCCGTATTTGACGTGTGGAACCTGCAATTCCACCGGTCCCGCCGCCACGCGCACCCGCGCTTCTCGCGTGAGTTGATGATGATTGCCGCTCACCGCGACGATTCGCTCACCCAGCATTGGCAAATTCCGGGCGTAGTTATGCAGCTTCCGCCGTCGCCAGCGCCCGGCCGCATCCTTCACTCTCACGTTGCGGTTGGTGCGGCTTCGCACCAGATAAAACTGCCCCAGACGCTGCTGACGATCCAAGCTTTCGAAACTGTCTCCGCCCCGGTCCATCAGGTTGACCCAGACGGCTCCCTCGGGCGGTCGGCCCACCGCTTCCACGCCCCTGGGCCAGAGGCGGCTCTCTCGCTGCGGATGTTCCCGCGAGGTTTTGACGCTCTCGGTTTTGCCGACCTTGCGCCGGATCTGCAGAATCTGGCCGATCAGTCCAAGAACCTCGTGTTTTGCATAATCGATCGCCAGCACGTTGTGGATGAGCATGCCGCGGCAGTAGCCGTTGCCGATCGGTCCCAGATCGCCAATGGTCAGCCCGCTGTAATCTCCTTCGGTGGTGTCATGGAGCAACAGCACCGTGCCCGGACACTTCTCCATCAGCCCGCGCGTGCGGTGATAGTGGCAGGCCAGCACATTGTCATGATTGACCTTCACGTTGTTGGCAAAATCATAGAAGCCGCACAGCTCGGCTTTGGGCAGCTTTGCCGGCAGTGTTCCGCCGGGATGGCGCATCAGTGCATCGCCGCTTTTGACAGCTCTGGCCGTCAGGCGTTTATCACCAAAGACGCACTCACCAAAATGGTCCTGACCAAAGCTGGTCGTCGAATCAATCGCCACCGTCGGACAAATCCTGGCATCCATGCCATCTCCTGGTCAGAACTGACGGGCCTCCAGCCCGTTACGAATCAAAACAGCATAGCAAAGATGTGGCTAAACCTGAGGCGAGTACACCCACCCTACGGCGTTAATTTCATCGAGCGATAATCAGGGGCGCGTTCGGCGCAGGATCACCCCGATATTTCAAACGTCGCCGCCACAAACGAAAGCGGTGGGAGCTTTAAAGTCGCCCCGGCGGAATTGATCGCGGCTTCCTTGAATTCTCGCGCCGTCACCTGATTGGGTTGCTCGAATGTATTGCTCGCCTTGGGGTCGTTTCCGCTGATAATTTCGCCGTTGACCAGCTTCTCGATCTTCCCTCCGCCAAGGCGGATCTCCAGATCCATCGACTCTTCGAGGCTGCGATTCACCGCAAAAACGCTGATCTGTTTTCCGTTTTGAATCGCCGAGGCATCGAGGTAATTCGCCCGGCCGAAGCTCTTCGAATCATACGCCGGCCCATCGATCGCAATCCGCATCGCCTTCCCATCCCGGCGTTTGGTCATCATTTCGATGGGATAAAAAATCGTCTGGATCACCATCTCGTCCCCGCGCGTGAGGATCGGCGCGATCACGTTCACGATCTGGGCAATGTTGGCGATTTTGACCGAATCAGCGTGACGAACGAAGCTGTTCAAGAATTCGGCCGCCACCAGCGCATCTTCCAGGTTGTAAACCTCTTCGAGCAGATGCGGCGCGAATTTCCCGCGGCCGTCCATGTGCGGGCCGGTCCGGGCCCGATACCAGATGTTCCATTCGTCAAAGCTCAGATAAACCCGCTTCTTGAGCTTCTTGGTTTTTTGAACCGCCTTGCAGACCGAGTCCATCGATTCAATCTGATCGTCGATGCTGTTGCTGACGGCCAGGAAATCCGGCGTGTCGTTCGCCTCGTTGCCCACATACCGATGCAAGCTGATGAACTCCACGTCGTTCTTGCAATGCTCCAGCACCTTCCGGTCCCACTCGAGATAAGTCGGCAGATCAATCGTGCACGATCCGCAGACCACGAGCTCGACGCTGGGATCAACCATCTTCATCATCCGGGCCGTCTGCTGCGCATTGATCGCATACGTCTCCGCCGGCACATGACCAATCTGCCAGGGCCCATCCATCTCATTCCCAAGGCACCACAGCTTGATGTCGTGCGGCTTTTTGGAACCATTGGCGATCCGCATATCAGCCCATTTCGATCCGGATTCCAGGTTGCAATATTCCAGCCAGTTCCTCGCCTCCTCTGGCGTGCCCGTGCCAAGATTCACCGCCATCATCGGCGTCCAGTTCATTCGCCGCGCCAGTGGCATAAACTCATCCGGACCAAACTCATTTGTCTCCAAACTCTGCCAGGCGAGATCGCGCACCTTCGGCCGCTTGTTGCGCGGCCCCACCGCATCCTGCCAGTGATATCCGCTGACGAAATTCCCGCCGGGATATCGCATCGCCGTGAATCGCAATCGCTTCAGGGCCTCGAGAACGTCCTTCCGGCAGCCGGTCTCATCGGCGTGCTTGCTCTTGGGTTCGTAGACTCCTTCATAAACGGCCCTTCCCAAATGCTCGAGAAATCCGCCGAAGACGCGCGGATCGACGTCATCGACCAAAAACGCCGTGTGAAGATGTAGCTTGGTATTCATAATTCCTTTCCTATTCTTTCAAACCAGTTGAAGACATGCTTTCAATAATGTGCCGCTGGAAAATCGCGAACATCACGACCAGCGGCATCGTTGCCAAAACACTCGTGGCCAAAGTCAGGCCATATTCGGTGTAGTACGAATTCTGATAGAGCGCGATCCCCACCGGCAGCGTGTAATTCCGCACCGAATCCAAAAACACCAGCGGGGCAACGAAATCGTTCCAGGATCCGATGAACGTAAAAATCCCCAGCGTCGCCAGCGCAGGCGCACTCAGCGGCAGCACCACGTGCAGGTAAACCCCCAGCGGCGAGCAGCCGTCGATCACCGCCGCCTCGTCGATTGAAGTGGGGATCGCCCGCATAAAGCTCGCGAGCATGAAGACGCCGAAGCCTCCAGCGGTTGCCGGAACGATCAGTGCCCAGGGCGTATCGAGCCAGTGAAACCAGCTCAAAATCAAGTAGTCCGGCACCAGGAAAAGCTGGGCCGGAAGCATCATCGTCAGCACCACCGCCCCCAGCATCTTCCCGCCGCCGCGCAATCTCAGTCGCGTGAGCGCATACGCCGCCATCGACGAAAAGACCAGCACTCCCAGCGTCACCGCCGTCGATACGAAAATGCTGTTCAGCAGCCAGCGCGCAAACGGCGCTTCTTCCGAATAATTCAGCACGTACCGGAAATTCTCGGTCGTCCAATGCTTCGGAATGATCGAGCGCGGGTTCAAAACCTCCGCCTCCGGCTTGAATGACGTGAAGATCATCACCACCAGCGGCGCTAAAAACAGCAGCCCCACGGCCGGCATCAGCCACGTCGAAATTTGCGACCCAATCCGCTTCAATCCGAATACCTCCGCAAAAGCCGGTACTGGATCAGCGAAAAACCCGCGATCAGCAGGAAGAGCAGCCAACTGATCGCGGCTCCGTATCCGAGCCGATAGTTCATGAATGCCGTGTCGTAGATGAGCTGAACCACGCCCCGCGTCGTAAATTCCGGCCCGCCGTTGGTCAGCAGCATCGACTGCGCAAACATCTGAAACCCACCGATCGTGTTCATCACCACGATGAACAGCAGCACGGGCCGCAGCATCGGCAGCGTCACCTTCCAGAATGCGTGCCAGGCGCTGGCCCCATCGATCGCCGCCGCTTCCATGATTTGCGATGGAATCTGCTGAAGGCCTGTAAGCAAAATCGCCGCCGACCCTCCCACCGTCCACCACAGCGTCATCAGGACGATACTCGGCATCGCCACATGCGCGTTCGACAGCCACGGCACCCCGGGCAAATGAATCTCATGCAGCAAATGATTAAACAGCCCAAATTCCTCGTCGAAGAACCAATTCCAAAGCAGCGCCGTCACCGAAATGCTGAACAGCCCGGGCAGAAAAAGCAGCGCCCGCACTGATTTCCGCCCGCGCGACATCGCGTTCATCCCCAGAGCCAGCAGCATCCCCAGCACCGTCTGCGCTGGAATGATCATCGCGACATATTTAAACGTCGCCCAAACCGCCCTCCAGAAAAATTGATCGTGAAACGCTTCGTTGAAATTCCGTGTCCCCACAAACCGAATCGCCCGCTGCGTCGTCAGATCGTATTGACAAAACGCCAGCACCAGCGACACCACGAACGGCAGCACGATGAATAAAAAGAACACCGCCGCGTAAGGCAGCAGGAAGACATAGGCGACCATTTCACTTCGGAACTTTTTGCTCACTGCTGGCTCGCCATCAGCTCCTGCCGGTCGTGCTCGAGCAACGTCTTGAAGTTTTCCTGCGCCTGATGCAGGGCGTCCGCCGCCGTCGCGTGGCCGCGGAGCGCCGCTTCCACGGCAAGGTTCACATATTGCTGCATCTCGCTGATGAGTGCGGTCTTGGCCGGATACTGCACATAATCCAATTGCTTCGAAAACGCATACTGCACCTGCAGCTTCTTAAACGCCGGGCTCTCCCGCGCTGCGTCCGCGCCGGAACCTGCCCGGCATCCGCCCACGTCAGGCTGTGGTCCGATAAAAACCGAATAAACGTCTTCGCCGCCTCTCTTTTCCGCTCATCCAGCCCTTTACGAATACACATAATGTGCGAATTCGCGAATGTTCCCGGATAAGGCCCGACCTGCGGCAGGGGGGCGACCACATAATCCAGCCCCGTAAGCCGCTTTAAATCGCCAACCATGTAAACCCCATCGAATTCCATCGCCACGCGATGCTGGCGAAATCCAACCCATCCGGCAACGCCTCCCTCCAGCGACGGCGCCAAGTGATACTTTAGATTCATATCCGCCAGAAACTGCAGCGCCGCCACATTCCCCGGATCGTCAATCGTCGGATTCCCGTCCTTGTCCACCAAATGCCCGTGCCACTGCGGCAGCAGCGTTTCGAAGTTATACGTCCAGTCCCCATACGCAAACCCCCACAGCGTCGATTGGTCGGAATTATCCACATGCTTGATCGCCTTCGCATCCGCCAAAAATTCCTCCCGGGTTCTCGGCAACCGCGCCGACCCATCCGCATTCATAATCCCCGCCTGCCGAAACATCTCCGCGTTGCAGTACATCCCGTGCGGCCAGATATCCAGCGGCACGCCAATCCGCCTGGGCTTCCCATCCGTCCCAAAATTCACCCGGTCCAGTAGCCAAGGCTTAAAATCCGCCGCAAATGCCGGATCGGCAAACATGTCATCCACATCATCCAGAATCCCCGCCCGATCCATCCGCGGCGTCAGATCCCACTGAAGCACAAAAACTTCCGGCCCCCGATGGTCGATCGCCGCCACCATGACTTTATTGTAAAACGTCGCCCAGACGATTCGCTGCATCGTCACCTCGATGTCCGGGTGCGTCTGATTAAACTGCCGCACCAGCTCGAGCATCACCCGGCCATCGGGGCCGGTGAATCCGTTCCAGAAGCCGATCTGCACCGGCGCCTGCATCCGCCGATCGGGGTCACCGCCCGCAGCGACGTAAAATCTCCGCGCCGATCTCCAGCGCAATACAGATCGCCAGCAACAGTGCCAAAGACGATTTAGGGCCCATTCCGCGCGCCTCGCCCGCCAATTAGAGACCAGATTTCGATTCCGCGAAAGTATATCAGGACCGGGTGCCCATTTCCTCGAATGCAGACGGCCAGGACCCTACTTACTATCAGTCTGCAAGTATATCGCGCGGAAGGCCGGATTGGAAAGGAGTTTCCCCCCAGCCCCCGACCCGGTCGATTTTCATTGCGGCCCCCAAATATGACGATAGAATCGCTGCCCAACGTGGGGCAAGTCCCGTCTTTCACCCCGAATCGCCTATGATCAAAAACATTCTGGTCCTCGGCGCGGGAAGCGCCGGCCTGCTGGCCGCCATTTCGCTGAAGCGCAAGATCCCCTCTCTGGGCGTTCGAGTTGTGCGCAGTCCGGATATTGGCGTCATCGGCGTCGGTGAAAGCACCACCCCCGCGCTTCCGAAGTTTCTGTTCGAATACCTCGGCATCAGCCGCAAGCACTTCTATTCCACCACCCGCCCGACCTGGAAGATGGGCATCCATTTCTTGTGGGGACCGCGGGGTCAATTCGATTACGGCTTTGAGTTTCAGCTCGACGCCCAGCTCCCCGACCTGACCCGTCCCAACGGCTTCTACTGCGACGAGGAATTCGAAAGCGCCAGCCTCTGCTCCGCCCTGATGGCACAGAAAAAAGCCTTCCCGCGCCAGCAAAACGGCCCGGGTCCGGAAATCCCCCCCTGGCACGCGTTTCACATTGAAAACCCAAAATTCGTCGCCTGCCTCGAATCAGTCGCCCGCAAAATCGACATCGAATTCATCGACGCCAAAACCAGCGGCGACCGGCGCGGCCCGCAGGGCATCTCCGACGTAATCCTCGAAGACGGCCGCCGCCTTGAAGCCGACCTCTTTATCGACGCCAGCGGCTTCCGCAGCGAACTCCTCGGTCGCGCGCTAAGCGAGCCCTGGATCAGCTACGACAAATCCCTCATCTGCGACCGCGCCGTCGTAGGTAGTTGGCCCCGCGACAACGAACCGATTCTTCCGTACACCACCGCCGAAACCATGGACGCCGGCTGGTGCTGGCAGATCGAGCACGAAACCGCCATCAACCGCGGCTACGTCTTCAGCTCCCGTTTTCTCTCCGATGACGAAGCTCACGCCGAATTCACCCGCAAGAATCCCAAGGCCAAAACCTGGGACCACCTCGTCAAATTCAGCTCCGGCCGCTTCGAGCGGTCATGGGTCGACAACGTCGTCTCCATCGGCAACGCGAGCGGATTCGTCGAGCCCCTCGAATCAACCGCCCTCATGGTCATCTGCGGCAACACCCAGGCCCTGGTCGAAATCCTCCTCCAGTCCGAACTCTCCCCCACTCCCACGGCACGCAACCTGTATAACAAAATCGCCGGCGGCACCTGGGACGAAATCCGCGACTTCCTCGCCTTTCATTATCGCTTCAACACCAAGATCCAAACCCCATTCTGGCAACATTGCAACGCCGAGACCGACGTCTCCGGCTCCGCCGAGCTGCTGGAGTTCTACGCAGAAAACGGCCCCACCGGGCTATGCCGGCACGCGCTTCGAAATATGTCGGGAGCCGGCAACCAGTTTGGCCTCGAAGGGTTTCTGGTCATGCTGGTGGGAAACAGGGTCCCTTATAAGGGTCGTCACGTTTCCAGCGAAGTTGAGGCGCAAAACTGGAGTCGGCATCGAGACCAATATCGCGCCGCCGCCCAAAATGGCCTCACCCCCGCCGAAGCCCTCAAATTTATCCACCATCCAGGCTGGCGGTGGAATGCGGAGAGGTAGGTTCTTTTGCACCACGAGACTGAGTGCTGGGGCGGTGAGACGAAATGAGACGAATTGGGACGATTTAGGGGGTTTTTGTTAGTGAATGCAAAATTCTATATGTATCGGAGCGGCAAGGAGTTGTGGCGGTATTTGGGGGTTGGATGTTCGTTTTGTACCGCGGGACGTCCCACGCCCCGGGATGTACTTTTAGGGTATTTAAGGAACCATTATAACATGTTAATTCACTTATGTGGTGAATATATGTTTGTGGTTCGCGTTGCCATTATTTCGCAAACGTCGCCTTAATTACGCACCTCGGTAGCGCAACGCCATTTATCTTTCCCACCGCTTTTAGGTGCACCTACATCTTATTCTTCATAAGGCCGCGACGGCATAGTGGACGATGAACCAAATCAGGGTTAGCTTCCGTAGGCGATTCATGTCGAAACCGCGCGCTGCCAAGGCATACTCTCCGTCGGGCTTTGACGAAAACCGATGGCTCGTTTTTGTCTCATCGGCAATGCCGCGCCCCCGAAGCCGCAGCATTGGCAATGATCGCCGGGCCGCAACGGAAGCAGCATTAACTCAGGCGGACTATTTTCGTGTTTGGACATGGGAGGACTGCGCAGTTTCCGGGAAACTTTCCCCCCGAGGATCTATATTTAAAGAAGGCGGCGGAATCGCATTTGTTGATTCTTTTGATTCACGACCGCTTCACCCCGAATACAAAGAAAGAATATGACATCTCTGTGAATAAGGGGCGTGGGCAACTGATTTTTTTCCGCCAAGGTTTCAAGCTGGAGCACACAGCGCGGCGGTTCAGAGACCGCTTAACCCGACGTAAGACAGTCACCTATTGGGATTACAAAAACTGTAGTGAACTAAGGACCATAATTATATCCGGCCTCCGCAACAATCTATTGCGTTACGCAGACCTTGGACAAAAAGCGTCAATTGGAACAAGGACTGGATACGGACGGTAGGAGCGAAACATTGATCTCAATCGGCTCGACAGAATCTACTGGTCCACCGACCCAAGGCCGTCAGTCTGACGTCAATCGCTTGACACGCGCATTTATGTCGGCCGTAAAAAGAGGCCAACGCGCACAAGCGGGCGATCGAGCGATGAGGCTGGGTGAGACGCTAAGCAATGCTGGTGGGCCTAAGACCGCGCTCGAAATCTTCCGAATCTATCTGAAGAAATGGGGACGCCGGCGCGACGAGGCCACCGCAGAAATTCGGATGACCCTCTCCAGCCTGTTACAGAGGGTAGGCGACACCCAGGCTTCGGAGGCTAATCTTAAAGCGGTGATAAAGTTGTCATCTGCCAAACAATGGCACGCGCTCCACCGAAGGGCGCGTACAGTCACTTGGGGTTTTGCGGCATTATCAAAACCGAACCGAAGAACGAGACCGCCTCTACAATCAGGCTCTTCGGATCGCGATATCCGCTGCAGATGGGGTCGGGGAAGCGCAGCTTTATAACAACCTAGGTGCTTGCGCACTCGAAGCGGGAGCGTATACCAAAGCTGAGACGCTCTTGCGGAAGAGTCTCGCGCAAAAGCTGAACTCGGACTTGAAGATGATGCCGCCGGTACATTGGTGACGCTCGGGAGTGTCCTAGCCCAGACGGGTCGGCTCGACGATGCCCTGAACTCCTTCAGGCGCGATTCGCATCGCGCACCGATGCAACGACTTCTACGTCCTGTCCCTCGCATATTATAACCTTGGCAAGGCTTGGGAGGACTCAGGCCGACCTGCCCGGACACCGCATCTAATGAGGATCGGGTTGGTATATGCCGAGAAGATCGACAACCTTGAAATGCAGCGGCAGTGCATTCAGGGTCTAGCGGTAATCAGCTACCGCTTAAAACGATACGGTCAGTCAATCAGCTATTTTCGCAAGCTACTTGGCTACACCAGCGCCTTAGGGATGGACACGGCACGGCGCTGGCACACCACGACCTCGGTTCGCTTCTGGTCCTGAACGGCGACCGTGAGACTAGCGCCGCAGAATATTTAGAGGCAATTAAGCAATTCGAGATTCTCGGTGACAGGAACTGGCATGCCAAGAGCCTTCTTGGCTTGGCGAAAATCGTAACCAACCATACTCAAGCCGCCGGGATCATCGAACGATTGGTGCATCAGAAATCCGCGGACCGGTCACTTGATGTTCCGGCGGACGAGTTAACAGATATATCAGTCAGGCTTGGTCTGGTCGAAACCGTAGGACTCGCGGTTGATTGCGAACGCGCGAGCCGCGCACGAACTGAGCTGAAAACTTGGCCGTGGCGTATTTCCATGTTAGGTGCCCTCGCCATGCGGTATGGCCACTGGCCGTTAGCAGAGAAGTTGCTCACAAAGGCGCTTTCCCACCACGACGATTCTTCCCCACGGGAACTAGTGGCAAAGATTCAGAACGACTTGGGTATTGCCCAAATGAACCAAGATAAAACCGCCGCGGCCATAAGGCGCTTTAAGCGTGGCCTGAGTTTTGGAAAACAAATGCACAACCGAGCGCAGATAGCCCAGTCATCTCACAATCTAGGTGAGGCTTACCGAAGGACGGGCAGATACGAATTGGCTGCCGCATTTTTGCGCGAATCACTTGCAGCCGCGCGGGCAATTGGCGACACCGATATGCAAGCGGACTCTTGGCATTCACTCAGTCTCGCGAACTGTGCGGCTGGGCGCTACAAAGGGGCTTTGGTCGCCGCAGGCAAATTGCAGTCAATTGCGCGGCAATCTGGAAATGCGGCTCAACTGGCCTACGCCGCGGCGAACCTCGGGACGGTCGCCTCCTTACAGAGTCGTTTTGCTCGTGCCTACTCCCAATTCCGTACTGCGGCTCGCCTTTTTGGTAAAGCCAACCGTGCGAAAGAGGAAATAATTGCCATTCACGATATGGGCCTTATGAGCATTCAGTTGGGGCGACCGCAGCTCGCGGCAAATTTGCTTATGAGGAGCGCGAAAATGGCTTCCGAGAGCTCCGACTGGTCGATGCTGTCAACATCGCTGCGAACACAAAGCACGCTGGCAGCACAGCATGGGACCGCGACGCAAACCGCAGCGTTGCTCGCTACGGCTCTTTTTGCCGCTGTTAACAGTCACGATCAAGAATGGAGTCTTACAAACACCGTTGAAATCTATTTTCGTTGTCTGGAGTTGCTGGTCGCGCACCGCGCTACGACGGGCCGCAGCCTTCTAAACTCAGTTATGTTGAAGCTCGGGCGGAGCAAAACAAAATCAGCGGTCGAGTTTATCAAACGACATCTTGAGGCTGCGACCGAGTATTGGGAGCGCCGACAATGAGCCCGGAAGTATTGGAGGGAGAGGGATCGTTTCTCAATTTGACTGCCGAGCCCACGCCGCCGTCCCTAAGTTCATTTTGCCTTTCGCTCGGGACGGTGAGGGAAGCCGGAAATCGGGGGAGGGTTTTCCGGTGTAGTGCCGCCGGTGCCCTCACCGGCGGAATCTGGCGTATTCCGCACTGCCATTCCGCCGGTGAGGACACGGGCGGCACTTAAGGCGCGACAGAGATCTCTGGTCCTCCGCCGCTCTGCGCGAGAGTTGAGCAGTTGAAAATAGACCGGTATAGAAATGGCAGCCGCCACGCGGACGCTTTAGGACGGTGGGCGACGTACGCCCACTCTACTGGACGGCCCGAATCCACGAAAGCGGTGGGGCGACCATCACCCGGATCATCAGTGCCAGACCCGCAACGCGCCGCGAACGAAATGACTATAAAGATAAAACCTCGCACCCCTAAACTTATGCGATTCAGGGCGTCACAGATTGCCGCTGCGAATCCCGCCGACCATCGGCGGATTCGGCAGGCCTTTAAGGGCCCCGTTGACACCAGTGATATCCCCGAAATTCGTCGGATCAAGCGCCATGGCCTGATCTGGAACGCAATTGCCGATGCGATGCAGCGACGGGGATTGTCGGGGCACGCTTTATGGAAATTGGCGCGGGCGTTTGCGCCGCAGATTCCCGAATCGGCGGTTTATGAGTTCCTTTCCGACAAGCGGTCGGTGCGCGTGGAATATGCGGATGCCATGCTTCAGGCGCTGCGGGTTCGGCTGGTGTTGCCGCGAAGGAAAAAGGCTGGTTGACCTCGGTCGGTTAGGGTGGGTGGGGTGAGTGTACTAAAACGCGCCGCGCAAGCGCGGCGGCTACACGGGGAGCCCCGGGGGTGCAAGCACCCCACGGCTTTGATAGGGGGCGATTGGGAGAATCGCTACGCTTCGATTCGCGTTGGGTGACAGAATGGCGTCGGGTATGGAAAGGGGCCGTCAAACCCCATTCAATCTCCCTATTCCCTTTATTTTCTCCATGAAAAAAAAGCTTGTTTTCACCCTTAATTTACGCTTAAATACCCCCGCTGCAGGCCCCTAAGCAACGATCCCCTAATCGCCCGCGGCAAGAGGGTAGAACATGCATACGCCGGGTTCTGTATTCACTGGCCCTTCCCCCGTTTCCCAAATTCCCAAAAAGAAAACCCGTCGAAAACGCTTCGCCAAACGCGCGCCCCACGCCCTTCACGGCATCGTCGAATCCCTCGAAAACCGCCTCCTTTTCTCCGTAACCGTCCCCACCGTTCCCACCCCAGCCGCCCACTGGACCTTCGACGAAGGCACCGGCACCCTGGCCCACGACTCCTCCGGGAACAACAACACCGCCACCCTCGGCGCCGGCGTCTCCTGGGTCACCGGAAACGTCGGCAGCGGAGCCATCAGCCTCGCCGGCACCGCCAACGGCGTCGTCACCGCCAACGGGCCGATCATCAACACCGCCGGCAGCTTCACCGTTTCCGCCTGGGTCAACCTCGACAACACCAACGGATATCAAACCGTCGTCTCCATCGCCGGCACCAATGTCGCCGGGTTTTACCTCGGCCTAAGAGCCGATACCGATGCGTTTTCCTTCGCCCGTCTTGGCTCCGACGCGGATGGCACCGCCACTGTTGTCGCCGCCCCAAATACGCCGCTCACCGGAACCTGGTACCAGATCGTCGGCGTCGATGACGCCACTGCCGGCACGCTCACCCTCTATGTCGACGGCCAATCGATGGGCTCCGTCGCCTATACCGGCGGCTGGCAGGCCAATGGCAATCTCATGATCGGCCACGGATGGTATAGCGGCGGGGCGGTGGATTACGTCGACGGCGAAATTGACGACGTTCAAGTTTTTTCCTCCGCTCTCTCGGCCCCCCAGGTCGCCGCGCTGGCGCAGCCGGCGGCCTGGTCTTTTGATGACGGCTCGGGTTCCACCGCCGCCGACATCACCGGACACGGCAACACCCTCACCCTCGGCTCCGGCGCCGACCTGGGCCGCCGGTCGCATCGGCTCCAACTCCATCGCCGTCAACGGGACCGCCACCGGCAACGCCACCAACGCCAGCCCCGTCATCAACACCGCACTCCCGTTCTCCGTCTCCGCCTGGGTTTTGCTCAACAACACCTCCGGCTACCAAACCTTCGTCTCCATCGACGGCGTCAACACCTCCGGCTTCTACCTCCAACTCCGCGGCGACACCGGAACATTCTCCTTCACGCGCCTCGCCTCCGACAGCGACTCCGCCGCCGTCTCCCAGGCCGACGCCACGTTCACCCCCACCGCCGGCGTCTGGTACAACCTCATCGGCGTCAACGACGTCGCCACCGGCCAAATTCAGCTCTACGTCAACGGCGTCCTCCAAAATTCCGTCTCCTACACCGGCGGCTGGCAGGCCACCGGGCCAACCGTCATCGGCGGCGGAAAATTCAACGGCGCCCGCACTGATTACGTCAACGGCAACATCGACGACGTTCATTTTTACGACTCCCCTCTCAACGCCGCCGACGCCGCCTATATCGGCACCGACGGCAGCTCCACCATCAACGTCGCCACCACCAGCACCGGCGTCACCGTCTCCCCAAACCTCTTCGGCGCCTTCATGGAGGACATCAACTACGGCGGCGAGGGAGGCATCTACAACGATGAAGTGCGCAACAGCGGTTTCAACGATTCAACCGGTGCCCTCAACGCCTGGTCCCTCCTCACCAGCTCCGGCGTCACCGCCAACCTCGCCTCCGACACCACCACCGGCCCAACCAGCGGCCTTACCCAATCGGCCAAGCTCACAGTCACCTCCGGCGTGTCGTCGTCAGCCCGCGTCGGTATCTCCAACTCCGGTTATTTCGGCGTCGCCATCGCACCCTCCACCACCTACCAGGTCATCTTCTACGCCAAGGCCAGCTCCGGTTTCACCGGTCCACTCACCGTCGACATCGAATCCACCACCGGCACCGTCTGGGCAACCGCCACCGTCTCCTCCATCTCCACCGCCTGGACCGAGTACACCGTCAACCTCACCACCACCGCCAGCACTCCAACCACCGCCACCAATGTTTTTAACATCTACACCAACAGCGCCTCCGCCAACGGCAAAACCATCTGGATCGGGGCAGCCTATCTTTATCCCCCGTCCTATGAAGGCCAGTCCAACCACCTTCGCATCGACCTGATGAACATGCTCGCCGCCCTCAAGCCCGCGATTTTCCGGGTCCCCGGCGGCAATTACCTCGAGGGCGACACCTACGCCACCCGCTTCAACTGGCAGGCAACCATCGGCCCCGTCCAGGATCGCACCGGCCATTACAACTCTGCCTGGGGATACTGGTCCACCGACGGCATGGGCCTCGACGAATACCTCCAGATGGCCCAGGAAGTCGGCGCTATCCCCATCCTCGCCGTCTACGCCGGCTACACCCTCAACGGCACCTCCGACACCGGCGCCACGCTCACCGCGGATGTCACCTCCGCCGTCGATGAACTCCATTATTGCCTCGACCCCGTCACCACAACCTGGGGCGCCAGCGCGCCGCCAACGGCCACCCCGCCCCCTACAACATCGGGTATGTCGAAATAGGCAACGAAGATTTCTTCTCCTCAACCTACGCCACCCGTTACCCTCTCTTCTACAACGCCATCCACGCCGCCTTCCCCACCCTCCAGATCATCGCCACCAGCACCGCCACCGGCGGGTCGCCCTACAACGTCCTCGACGAGCACTTTTACGAAACGCCCCAATGGTTCGAGGCCAATTCAGGCTATTTCGACACCGTCGCCCGCGGCTCCACCCAGGTCTTCATCGGTGAATACGCCTCCGATCAGGGTTCGCCCACCAACGACATGGAATCCGCCCTCGGCGATGCCTCCTGGCTCCTGGGCCTGGAAGCAAATTCCGATCTCGTCACCATGTCCTCCTACGCCCCCCCTGGGCCAACGTCAACGGCCTCCAGTGGACCCCCGACCTCATCGGCTTCAACAACACCTCCGCCTACGGCTCCCCCAGCTACTACGCCCAGATCCTCCTCGGCCAGAACCACGGCACCACCGTCGTCTCCGACTCCGTCAGCGGCGCCGGTGGCCTGCAAACCATCGTCACCCGCACCGGCGACAACTACTACGTCACCGTTATCAACACCCTGGGTACCGCCAACAACACGACGATCGATCTCTCCGGCGTCACCGAGGTTTCTTCCTCCGGCACAGTGACCAGCATGAGCGCCGCCTCGAGCACCGACACCAATTCCATCACCCAGCCCACCAACATCGTCCCCGAAACCTCAACCGCTACCGGCCTCGGCACCAGCTTCGACTACACTTTCGCCGGATATTCAATCACCGTCATCGAGCTCCAGGCCGACAACCCGCCGACAGTCGCCCAGGCGGCTGCCGCCAGTCCTGCGCCCCCCGTCACCATCACCAGCACCAGCCTCTCCGTCCTCGGCGCCGATGCGGCCGGCGAATCCAACCTCACCTACACCTGGTCTGCCACCGGCCCCGCCAATGTCATCTTCGGCGCAAACGGCACCAACGCCGCCAAGAATGTCAGCGCCACTTTCCTGGAAAGCGGCACCTACAACTTCCTGGTAACCATCACCAACCCCCTCGGCGGCACCACCACCAGCTCCCTGACGGTCGTCGTCGCTCAAACGCCCACCCACGTTGCCGTCACTCCAAATAACTCTCCACTCCTCCCCATCGGTTTCAGCCAGCTCTTCTCCGGCACGGCCACCGACCAATTCGGCTTCCCCATCAGCTCCCCAAGCTTCACCTGGGGCATCACCGGATCGAGCAACTCCATCAACAGCAGCGGCAACGCCACCCTCGGCTCCACCCCCGGATCATTCCTCGTCACCGCCACCGACGGCAGCGCCCAGGGCTCGGCAGTCATCATCGCCGAAAACTTCGCCGTCCCCAGCGGCTCTACCCTCGGCATCAACCTCGGCAGCGGGGGGGCGGTCTCACTAAGCAATACCGGCTCCACCCTCACCGCCGCCCAGAACGGCGAGCAAATCAGCTTCACCGGCGTCGCCGCCGTCACCGTCACCGACACCGGCTCGGGAGATACGTTCAACTTCACCGGCCCCAGTTCCATCCCCTTCACCTTCAGCAACGCCTCCACCTCAACCATAAACGTCAACGCCGGCTCCCTCACCTTCGCCTCCGCCGCCTCGATCACGCTCGGCGCGCTGAACATCGCCAGCGGCGCCACCTCGCTATTGACCCCCTCCGCAACCAACACCCCAAATGTCCTGAACATCACGAGTCTCCTCGTCAGCGGCACCGGCAAGCTGGACATGACCAATAGCGAAATCTTCGTCAAATACGGCGCCGCCTCCGACCCGATCTCCACCATCTACGGCTACCTAAAGACCGGCTACAACGGCGGCGCCTGGAACGGCCCGGGGATTATTTCCTCCTCCGCCGCCGCCCAAAACGCCAGCGCCGGCGCTCTCCAATACGGCATCGGCTGGGCCGACGGCAACGACGGCGTCCACAACGTCCCCGGCCTCTCCACCGGCCAGATCGAACTCCGATACACGCTTCTGGGCGACGCCAACCTGGACGGCCGCCGTCAACGGCACCGACTTCAGCATCCTCGCCGCCGGCTTTGGAATGGGACTTACCAACTGGGACCAGGGCAATTTCTTCTTCGGCTCCAGCGTCAACGGCAGCGATTTCTCCGCCCTCTCCGCCAACTTCGGGCAAGGCGACCAAATCGCCGCCTCCGCCCCCGCGGTCCAGACCGCGGCGTTCGGCCCGGCCGCGGCCATTACCGTCGTCGGCTCATCGATATCGTCCACGGCATCGTCGCCCACTCAGCCCCAATCAAACACTCCCCCATCCAGCGACGTCACCGATACGGTCCTCCACAAGCAAACCCCCAAACCCAAACCCCAGAATCACAAGGGAAGATAACCCCCGTATTCCTCCGCCCCCGGTACGCGAGACGCAGTCCTCCGGCGGGTTGGAGGCTGAGCGAAGCGAAGTCCGGACTTGTCGGGAGTTGTGGAGGGTTGCCGAACGTCGATCGATCTAACCACCGACTAGCTGCGGCATCTGACATTTTCAGGCAGAATCGGTCGCTTTTTAGAATTTAATTAGTGAATGCTATCTTTGTGGCTTGGCATATCTTTACGTGGGGGAAGGGGTTGGGGTGTATACTGAACGCTAGCTGCTTTTGGCGCCCGGGGACGCACCGATTTGTCGTCAGTTTGCTTTTTGTGTTGACTAAAATCCGATGTCGCGTGCGATATGTGGTTTGCTATTGTGGTGTTTCGGGAGTTGCGTCACCTTTATTTTTCCCGCGGCCGGATAAATCGGGAGGCAGCATGGCGTCTGAACCACAGAGAGAGATCCCGAATAGTTTCACGCTCGTCCGATCCCCGCATTTTTCTTGGCGCTCTTGGCGTCTTGAGCGAAGCGGGCGGTTAAAAAATTGATCGGCCTCCGGCCTACCTTTCGCGGTGTACCGCCCGGCGCCGTCCGCGGCTCCGCTTTAACCGCCAAGACGCCAAGAGCGCCAAGAATTGCAATGACAATATCCACAACGAACGACGACAGGATTACATGGTCGCCGACTCTGCAATCGCGGCCAGCGCCGGTTGGGTCAAAATATCTGCTGAAACGGTGGGCAAGTATGCCCACCCCACTGCTTCATGTCGGTGTTATAATCCGGGACGTGCCCGATCCGATTCTGGATTACAGGAACCCAACGCGATCAGAACGAAAACGCTCTTCCATCGGAGCGGTATCATTCGCCTTATCTCTGTCAGTCCTTCTGTTTTTCTTCATTCCCGTCCCCGTGCCGGCTGTGCTGATGATCCCAGTCATCGCAGTCATTGTTGGAATTCACGCTGAAATTGAGAGCCGGGGACGGTCCATCTTCGGGTGGCTCGGAATTGGAATAAGCTGCCTGTGGTTCGCTCTCTTTGCCGGAATCTGGACCATGATATAGTCATGTGATCGTGAAGGGTCGGTGTAATCGCCCACCGTCTGGATTACTCTCCCGTCGACGTTGGGATTGCGTCGGATGGCATTTCGGCCGCAACTTGCTCTGAAAGTGACTTTGCCTTTCGCCCTGGACGGTGAGGGGAAGCCGGAAAGTGGAGGAGGGATGCGGGGAGGACTTCGGCGGGGCTCAGTCGAGCCGAGGCGAAAACCGCTTGCCAGCCCTGAGCTTGTCGAAGTAGGCCTGTCCTGAGCCTGTCGAAGGGGCGTCCACGCAACTCATCTCGCGGGGTTTTCGCCTCGCCTCGGCTGAGCTCGTCGAAGTCTTCCCCGCATTGCATTTGCATTTCGCCCCAAAGAGCCGCGGCGACCTCTATCCGTACGAAATAGATTCACGCTCGTGCAATCCCCGCATTTTTCTCAGCGCTCTTGGCGTCTTGAGCGAAGCGGGCGGTTATAAGATTTTTTAACCGCGAAGACGCCAAGAGCGCCAAGAATTTCAATTCATATATTCACAACGAACGGCGACAGCCGATTTTGCCAAGACAACGAAATCTTCTCTCTGCGCTCTCCGCGGTGAACAATCCGGCCCAGCTCATTTCCCCAGCAGCTTATTCTGCTGCGCGACGAAGTCATCGACGTTTTCCTTCTTGATCGCCAGCGTCGGAATAAAAATCTGCTTGGTATCGGGAACCACGGAATTGTCGCCGTTGATCACCTTCGCCAGATTGAGCATCGAAAGCCTTCCAAACTCAAACGGCTGCTGCACCACGGTCGCATAAATCTCCCCGCTCTTGATCCCGGAAAGCGTCTCGGCATCCGAATCAAAACAAACAATCTTCACCTGCCCCGATTTACCGGCATCGCGCACCGCCCCGAGAATCGCCGGCCCGTTGTAGCTCCAAAGCCCCACCAGCGCTGCGATGTCCGGATATTTCACCAGGGTGTCTTGCGCATTGGCTTTGGCCCGCACGGCATCGGTGTCATCCGTCCGCACGTCGAGGATCTGCACGTTGGATCCATCCAGCGCCTGCCGGATCCCCGCGATTCGGTCCTTGGCATTCTGTGCATCCAGCTTCCCGACAAAGAGCATGATCTTCCCGCCATTGGGGATCGCCTCTTTGATCAGCCCCCCCGCCTGTTTGCCGGCATCGACGTTGTTGGTGCCGATGTAGCAGGCCCGCTGCGAATTGGCCGCGTCGCTGTCGCTGCAGAAGACGGTGATCTGCTGCGCGGCATCGTTGAGCATGGGCGTTTCATTGACGGGATCGACCGGGCTGATCGCCATGCCGTCGATCCCCCGCGCCAGCAGGTCGTCGACAACGCGTTTCTGACCTGCCGGGCTGGCGTCGCCCAGCATCTGGAAATCGACGTCGATATCGGGGTTCTCCTCCGCCGCCTTCATGCACCCGGCCCGGCAGATGGTCCAGAAATCGGCCGCGTTGTTGGTCACGAACGCCAGCTTTACTTTCTTCGCATGCGCGGCCGAAGCCCACGGCCCCAGGCCCAGGGCGACCGCGCAGACGAGACAAAGAAAGCCTATTTTTTTCGAGAACATCGCTTCGCTCCTTCCAATTTTTTGAATTCAGATGAGTTATTAAGAAGACATGACCGCGAACAGCACGCGATCGATCCCGGCCCAGACCATGCCCGCCATGCGGTGCCGCGGCGCGATCCGCGCCCGACCTCCCCCAGCCGGCTCCACATCGCGTGCTCGCGGACCTTCTGGCAGAGATAGTCGGTTGCCTCCGGGGGGAATTCAGAGAGATTACCCGTAAAAATCACGTTGGCGATTCCCTCGACGTTCAAGGCGCCGGCGACGGTGATCGCCACCGCGTCCAGCGAAACCTTGAACCACTCCGGCAAGCCCGCCTCCTGCACATAGCTCATCAGTGCCGGCCAGGTGCGGACGTCGGCATTGTCGCGGAAACTCTTGAGGATCCCCTTGCGGGAAATGAGAGTTTCCGTGCATCCGATGGCGCCACAGCCGCATTTACGCGTATTGCCCAGCACGGGCGTGTGCCCAAGCTCACCGCTCAGCGGCAGATGCCCGGTCTCCAGCTTCGAGCCGACAATGGAAGCGCCACCCATGCCGTCCCCAATATCGACGAGCAGAAAATCCTTAAGCGACGGCTCGACCGCCAACTGACCCAGCGCCAGCGCGCGAATCTCCTGGATAAACACAACCGGCAATCGCGCGATCGATCGCAACCCGGAAGCGAAATTGGCCTCCTCGGCCCAGTGGATGTTGGGGCAAAGCAAAATCCGGCCTTCCGATTCGTCGACAACCCCCGGACAGCTCATGATGATGGCGTCGATCCCGCGGAGTGAAATCTTCCGGCAGACCCGGGCCAGCTTCGCGAACCAGTCGGATTTCGTCCGAGGGGTCGCGAACATAATCGACCAGCGGTCGGCTGTGGGAATTGCAACGGAGGAAAGTGCCAGCCGGGTTTGACGGACCCCGAGTTGAATCAGCAGGAAACGGGGTCGAACCTTGTCCAGCTCCAGAAGTTTCGATGGCCGCCCAAGTTGCCGCGAATCCGAGCGTACGCGGGCTTCGTCGGTTTCGACCTCGGAAAGGACGGACTGCGAGATCAGATCGTCCACGATTCGGCCGACGGTCGCCTGGCTCATTCCAGCCAGCTCGGCCAGCGCCGTGCGTGACGTGCTGGTCTGGAGCCGTAGCATCGAATGCACGATTTTACGCTGGTTGATCTTCCTTAGGTGTGACGAGGTCGCCATCCAAAGGAAGCAATTATCTCCGGAAAGCGCGTCAGTCAAGAACTAATCCTTGGTTACATTAGCGTACATTCCACGGTTTCGCCTGATGGACCCGTCCCGTGGACTGGTTTGCAGGCGAAAGAAAACCCGAGAAAGTTTGATAGAGGGGCCGGTTTTACCCGGCCCCTTTTCGTATTCCCCTACTCCTGTCTGCGACGCCGGCGAGCGATCAAGCCGGTCGCAGCCATCAGCAGGATTCCCGTTGTTGCGGGCTCCGGCACGGCGGCGATCGACGGGGCGGCCAAACCGTTTGCGGCGGCAAAGGCGTCCAGAGCGGCGATGTCGGCGGGTGTCACCGACGCATCCGCGCCGCTGTCGCCCTGCCCGAAGTTCGCGGCCAACGCGCTGAAGTCGGAACCGTTGACCGAACTGGTATACAGGAAGTTACCCTGGTCCCAGTTGGTGACACCAAGCCCAAAGTTGGCGGCCAGGATCGAGAAGTCCGACCCGTTGACGGTGCCGTCGAGGTTGGCGTCGCCAACGAGGGTGTACTTCAACTCGATCTCACCGCTGACCAGGCCGGCCACGTTATGCGTCCCATCGGCCCCATCCGCCCAGCCAACGCTGTAGGACAGGCCGCCGGTCTTGGTCTGGGCGGTGCTGGAGATAATTCCCGTCGCACCGTTCCATGCGCCACTGTTGAACCCGGACTTCAGATATCCCAGGATCGTGCTCATTGGGTCGCTGGCGCCGTAGGTGATCAGCACGTGGTTATTCGTGATGTCGAAGATACCGCCGCTGACCGACAGGGAGGTGAGGCTGGCAAGGCCGGTGTTGTGGCCCAACTGAGCGGTGCCGCCGGTGATGGCGAGTGCGCCATCGGGCAGTGCTCCGTTGGCCGCAATCAGCAGCTCGCCAGCATTAACGGTTGTGCCACCGCTATAGCTGTTGGAACCGCTGAGGGTCTGCGTGCCCGTGCCGTTCTTCACCAAACCTCCCGAGCCCGAAATGCTTCCGGCGAACGACGTCGAGGTGTTGTTTCCGCCGGTGGAAAGAGTTCCCGCTTCAAGCGTAACAGCCGATCCCGCCACACCGGCAAGAGAGCCGATGCTTTGGTTCTGACCGTTGAGGTCGAGCGACGCGCCGCTGGCGGTAATGTTGACAGGCGTGGTGGCGGGGAGAATCTGCGAAGAGCCGCCGGCCGTGGTCACGCTGTTGCCGCTCATCAGCTCACCGATCTGGGTTACGTTCAGAGCGGTGTTATAGAAGTTCAGCTCGTCCATGTTGCCGAAAAAGTTCGCGTTGCCGTCCAATGTCGTCAACGTGTCTTCGTCATAGCCGATCATGGTGGTGTTGCTGACATCGCCTCCGCCCATGTTGGGATAAGTCAAGGAAGTGTCGGCAACGCCGTTCACGTAGACGGTCTCGGTGCCGCCGGAATCGACGAAGGTAATCATATGCCAGTTGTTGTCATCAACCGCCGTATTGCCTTGCACAAACCCGCCGCCGAAACGCACGCCCGTCGGATAGGGTCCGCCGTTTCCGCTGATCGGGCTCGTGCCCAGATAAAACACGGTGTTGCCTGTTCCCCACGAGGCGCCGTTCGTGCCCTTGCTGAGAATGGCCGATCCGTCCGCGTTCGTTTGAATCCAGGTTGAGAAAGTCCAGCTCGCGGCGTTGCTCATGTCCACGATCTGTGAATTAATCAGGACATCGGTTCCCGTGCCGTCCAAATTCAAGGCGTGGGTGGTCATGGAGCCGATGGTCGGTCCTGGCGAGACAATGGTGGCGCCACTGGTCTCGGTTTCGGAGTTGCTGATATCTATCTTGCCATTCAACGCCGTACCGCCCGTACCTGTATTGGGGATGACAGTCCCTTGCGCGAGGGGGGTCGCACTAGGTGTAAAGCTATCGAAAGAATACGAGGCGACGGGCTTGGGGATTCCCGAGGTCGGAAGCTGCAGGGTGCCGTTAGAGATCGTCGTGCCGCCGGTATAGGTTGATGCGCCGGAAAGCTGAAGCGTGCCCGCGCCAAGCTTGGTCAAACCACCGTCCACCGCCGGGCCTGTGACGCCGCTGGAGAGTGGCTGAGCAATGGTAACATTATGGCCATTCGTATTGATGATGGCTCCGCCAGCCTGGACATTGGCTTGCGAAAGCCCGCCCATGAATCCCGTGGTGTTGATGGCCGCCGCAAGCGTTCCACCGTTGAAGTTGAAAATGGCCGTGCCGGTGCTATGGCTGACGGAGGGAGTGGTGAGCGTTCCGGCATTGAGGTTATAGGTCCAGACGCCGGTCCCGCCGTCTCCCATTTGCACGCCATTGCTTCCGCCAACCGTGACGCCGTTGTCGCTATAGAAGGTTACGGTTCCACCGTTCTGGTTGAACGTGCCGGTTTTGCTGCTGCCGGCGTCGCCGAAAGCGATGGTGCCGCCATTGTCGATGTTGATCTGACCGGTGCCGCTGAGGTTGACAACGCCGGCTCCAGTTGAGAAGACGCCAATTTCCAGTTCCGAAACATCGCCGCCGAGCGGGTCCGTGTTTAAAGACCCGCCGCTGATGTTGTACGTGCCCTGGCCGAAAAGGCCGACCGAGAACCAGAAGTTGGAATTGATGGTCCCGCCGGTCTGGTTGATGACGCCGGTTCCGCCCGAGTAGTTGCCCGGATTTCCGGCGATAACCGTCCTGCCGGAGTTCCAGGTTCCGCCGTTTTCGATGGTGAGCGTCGAGGTGTTGCCAAAGGCCTGGCCGACATAGGTGTCGCCGGCGGTTGCCTGCACCCCGCGCGTGCCACCGTTAAGTATGGTCGTGCCGCTGTTGAGGTAGTTCCAACCACCCTGGGTATCGTTGCCGGTCAAAACCAGAGTTCCCGCTCCGCTCTTGAGAATGTCGCCGCCACCGGTGAGATTGGCGCTGATGGTCAGAGTATTGTTGGCGTTGGCATTATCGATAAAGAATTCGTTGGATGCCGAGGTGACCAGGTTGCCGTCGGAAATCACTTCGTTTCCGGTGGCCGCGGAAGTCACGAGGATACCCGCGGTGGTCAGCGTGTTGGTGGGACCGCCGATATCGATGCTGCTCGCCGCCCCGTTGAACCGAAGGGAGGTCACGGTGGTGTTCGTGCTCGCCGGCAACACGACGCTGCCCACCACATCCGCATTTCCGGCGAGGGTCGTCGCCGTGCTTGTCGTATAGAAATTGGCAACCGAGGAGGCGGCTACCACGTCGTTGCTGGCGGTCACCGCGGCCCAGTCGGCGCCGTTGTTAACCGTTGCGAAGGCCATCCCGCCGGTGTCGACGAGGAGTCCGCCCGTGCTGGTGGCGGAGCCAAAAGCCTGGTTGCCACCGGTCTGGCGCTGCCCGTGCCGAGGGTCAGCGAGACCGTTCCCGCCGTGGGGAGCTGAATATCAAGGGAGCTCGCCCAGTTGTGCTGCAGGAGCCCAAGGTTCACCGACATCGATCCTGTTGCACCGGAATTGAGGATAATGCTGGAGTCGCCCAATTCCAGGCCTGTTCCCGCGCTAAAGGACTGGCTGTTTGTTCCAGCGCTTGAGCCGTTGAGAACCACAGTGCCGCCTTGAAGCTCAAGGTGTGTCGAGGCCGGGTCGGCGCTGGTCGTCGAGAAGTCTCCGTTGTCTCCAAGGATATTGGTTGTCGGTGCTCCGGCCGCGGCGAAGTTGAGTTCCAATACGCCGTCGTTCACCGCCACGACACCCGAGAGGGCGCTGTTGGCTGCCGTGAGAACCAGGGTTCCCTGTCCGCCCTTGGCCAACTCGTCATCGCCGTTGTTGCCGTTGGCAAGCGTGGCATTGATCGTGGCGACCTCAGTCTGCCCGGCCGCCTGGTTCACGGTGAAAATGTCATAGCCCGGATTGGTGAGATTCAGCGGGCCGCTCGTGCCGGTGTTGATTATCCACCCCGCGTTGCTCGTCGCGTTGGTGTTTCCAAGGGTCACGGTTTCTATTGTCTGCGATCCATCCAGCGTGATCGTGCTGGTGGAGGTGATGTTCTCGTTGAAGATGGCCGTGCCCGCAGCGGCGGGAAGGGCCCCTGTGCTCCAGTTTGCCGGCGTGTTGAAGCTCCCCGATCCATTGCCGGCGGTGTCTACCGCCCACGTGTCGTTCTGCGCCATCGCACTGTGGCTGAAAGCCAGAATTCCGCCCGTCATAGCAGCGGCCGCCAAGGCCAGCTTACCCTTCGTCTTTGAATGCATGTCTCCTCCAAATTGTGTTGTATCGAACCGTGAAATGAACACTTTGCCGACCCGCTCTAATTACACCGCCGCAGGTCAACGACCGAACAGTATACCGAATTATTTTCTGTGTGAAAGAAAAAAATGCTTGTAAACTTTCAGACTGATGTTTATGCTGAGAAACCACGTGCTGGGGAAGGTTTTCGAAAGAGGAGCGAACCGTCCCCAAAAGTCCTAGGGTCTCATAAACGGACGCACCCAAAAATTCGATACAGACGGCACGTCGTTCGGAGCGGTTTCATGTCGATTGATGGATCACGCCTATGGGAATGCAAATCCCTTGGCGAAAATCATAAGTCGGTGCAAGCCGCCTCCCGCACAAATTTCAAGGAGTTGCTCGTGAACAAAGAAGATATCGCTCGATCGCTTCGGAGGAAATTCGTGGAAAATCATGCGAAAAATCGACGTGGTTTCACACTTGTCGAATTGCTTGTGGTCATCGGCATCATCGCCGTCCTGATCGGCATCCTCCTCCCGGCGCTGATGAAAGCCAAGCGGCAAGCACTCGTTGTCGAGTGCGCCTCCAACATGCGAAATATCGGCCAGGCGCTCTTCGCCTATGCCGCCGACTATCAGGGTAATTTGCCCCAGGCTTACGCCAATCCGCTTTATCCGGGCACAAATACGGGCCTGCCTGCCAGCCCATACGGCGGTCCCGCCCTGGGATTCGGCGGGTTCTGGATGTGGGACCTGGAAGCACCCACGCGCGATCTTCTCGTCAAATACGGAATGACCGAGGCTGCCTCCTACTGCCCCACCAACGCCGATCAAATGCAAGTGACCCTGCAAAAAAACGGCCTACCCTGGACTTTGTGGAACTACAATGTCGGGTCCCCTCCAACCGCGCCTTATGATTGCGGCTATTGCTGCACCGATTACGTCTTCCTAACAACACGGCCGGAAGGAATCCAAGGCCCTGCGACGCCCCTTGCTCAGCCTGACCTGTACACTTTTATGCCGAACGATAACAAGTTCGACGACCCATTCTACCACTGGGACTACCAATCGAAGCTCCGCCCAAATAACACTGTCCCTGCCAAGCTACACAATCCCCAGGGCGTCGGTGCCCGTCCAAACATTTCCTCCGAAACAGAAATTGTCGTCGATGCCATCGTCACCACCAAAGGCACGCCTGACCCCACGGTAAGCCCCAACCCATACCCGTATCAATATAACTACGGAGGGCTCATCGGTGGTTTTAACACCAGTCCGGGGCAAAACGGCCAAATGCCCAGCGCCCACATGAACGGTAGCAAGCCTGATGGCGGGAACATTCTCTTCATGGACGGGCATGTAGACTGGCGTTCGCTGGCGGATATGCACGAGCGGGCATATTCCGTTACCGCAGCACCCAATGCCGCCGGCGTACTTCCGGTGTTCTGGTGGTGACCGCCTGAACGCCGGCCAATGCCAGGCTTTCCCGACTCTCTGTAGTATTATCTTGCCGACTGAAAAAAACGCGGTCCGACGGGTTGTTTGGTCGAGCCTATGTTTGTTCCCTCCGCACGCCGGAAAGCCTCCAAACGCCTGGGGATAAGTGGCGTCGGAGTTCTTCTCGGCACCCCGCTCCTGCTCTCACGGCCCACCACACTTCGGGGAATACCCCCCCCTATACAGTAACTAATACCCCATTTTTGCGACGGCCAAGGAAGCCTCTCCCGCTACTCCCACGATAGGGAAAAATGGTAGCCCGCCAGGCCCCTCCTCCCACCCCCGTTTGCGAGTCCGCCTAGTGTCTGCGCCGCCGCCGCGCGATCAAGCCAGTCGCAGCCATCAGCAGGATGCCCAGCGTTGCGGGTTCCGGAACGGCGCCGATCGTCTGAATCGGCAGCCCGTTGGCAGCGGCGAAGGCATCCAGCGCGGCAATGTCGGCCGGCGTGACGGTCACGTCCGCGCCGCTGTCGCTATCGCCGAAGTTTGCTGAAAGGGCATCCAGTCGCTGCCGTTGACGGAGGAGGTGTAAAGGAAGTTGCCCTGGTCCCAGTTGGTGTCGCCCAAGCCGTAGTTGGCGGACAGAATAGAGAAGTCGGATCCGTTGACGGTGCCGTCGAGGTTGGCGTCACCAAGGAGGGTGTACTTCAGTTCGATTTGGCCGGAAGAGAGCCCACTGACCACGTTGTCTTTGCCATCCGAGAAGCCGATGCCGTAGTGATGGCCGCCGGTTAGGGACTGCGCGGCGGAGGAGATGATGCCGGGTCCGTTCCAGTTGCCGTTGTTGTAGCCGCTTTTGAGATACGAATAAATTGTGCTCATCGGGTCGCTGCCGGAGCCGTAGTCGATGAAGAGGTGGTTGTTGGTGATATCGAGCGCTGAGCCGGAATTGATGGTGAGCGAGCCGACGGAGCTGGCGCCGCTTTCGTGGGAGAGCTGAAGGAGCGTGGAGTGAGTTCCGTCGCCGATGACGAGAGAGCCGGTTCCGTTGACACCGCCGATCGTGGTTGCACCTGTGCCGGTGACGTCAAGCGTGCCGTTGTTGGTGCTGCCGCTGCCGATAGTCGTGGTTGATGTGGAATCGGTGTAAATGTTTAGAGCGGCCGAGGCGTTGACGGTGACAGACGATTGGGTCGAGGTTGAGCTGCTGGTTGTGCTGAGCTGGAGGGTGTCTGTGGAAAAAGTACCGTCGCCAACGACCAGGGTTCCGGTGCCGTTGATGCCCGCAAGGCTGGCGGAGCCGTAGCCAGTAACGCTTAGTGTCCCGTTGTTCGTATTGCCGCTGCCGATGCTGGTTGTGGATGTGGAATTTGTGCAGAGGTTTAGAGTGGCGTTGGCATCGACGGTGAATGTTCCTGTGCCGCCGATCGCGCCGACGCTGGTGGCCCCGGCGCCACTGAAGTCGATTGTCCCGTCGTTGGTATTGCTGTTGCCGAACGTGGTGACGGAAGCGGCGTCGTTGTACACGTCAAGCGTCGAGTTGGCATTGACGGTGAAAGAGGACTGGCTGGTAATCGAGCCGCCCGTGGTGCTGAGCTGAAGGGTGGTGGCGTGGGTGCCATCACCGACAACGAGGGTGCCGAAACCCGTAACCGCACCGATTGTTATGGATCCGGCACCGGTGACGTTGATATTCCCGTTATTGGTGCTGCCGGAACCGATGGTGGTGCTTGAAGTGGAATCGGTGTAGAGATTGAGCGCGGAATTGGCGTTGACCGTAACGGAGAATTGGTTTGAGTTTGAGCTGCTGGTCGTGCTAAGCCCCAGGGTAGTGGCGTTCATTCCATCGCCTACCAAAAGGGTTCCGGAGCCCGTGACTCCGTCGATGGTTGTGGCGCCGGTTCCCGTGACGTTGATGCTTCCATTATTGGTATTGCCCGTGCTGATGGCCGTGGTGAAAGTGGAGCCCGTGTAGATATCGAGCGCCGAATTGGCGTCGACCGTAACCGGCGACTGGATGGAGGTTAATCCGCCCGCGGTGTCGAGCTGGAGGCTGCCGCCACCGCCGACGGTGAGGGAGGCGGTAAGGGCCAATGTGCCCGAGCCGACCTTCGTGAGCGTGCCCGAAGCACTGATGCTTCCACTGATAGTGACCGTACCGGCCTGCGTATCAAGAGTTCCGCCGCCGGCGCCCACGACTATTGGATCCGTGAGGTTCGAGGTGTATGTCGAGAAGCTGCTTGAGAACTGAAGCGTTCCGCCGTCGAGGGTGATTGTGTTTCCGGTTGTGCCCAGGGCCGATCCGCTGGTGACATTGACGGTCCCCTGATTGATGTTGAACCCGCCGCTGAGGGTTGAATTGTTGCCCGAAAGGTAGACCTCTCCAGGGCCGAAAAATGCGGCGCCGTCAGAGCCGGCGATGTTGGCGGAGATCGCGGGAGTGCCGGCGGAACTGGTGTAGATGACGCCTTCATTGTTGCCGAAATTCAGGACGCCGCTGCCGACGCTGCTGATGATCGATCCCCCGTTGAGTATGACGCCGGCCTGGTGACCGGCCGTTCCATCGCCGAGGGTGAGCGTATGTCCAGCGGTGTCGACGGTCTGGTTTTCAACATTCATCGCGTAGACGGAAGCGTTGCCGGAGAGCGTGTTGGTGTTGCTGCCTGTGCCCGCATCGTAAACCTCCCCGGAGGCGGAGTTGATGTTGGTCGCCGCCCCGGAGGTGGCTTTGACAAAACCGTTGGCGCCGTAGGAGAGGAAGTAGCCGTTATTATTCGTTGTGTCCTGTCCAATGATCGAGGGATTGACGATTCCGTCCTGACCTGCCGGCACGGTGCCACTCACCAGGAATTTTTCGCTGCTGCCGAGGTCTGCGATGCCTCCGGAGGCGGCGATGATGAGCGCGCCGTTGCCGGCGCGGGTAAGGTTCCCCGAATCGACCAAGGTGGTACTGGTCGAGCTTCCGCCGAGGGTGACACTCACCTGTGAGCCACCAGCATAAGAAATGCCGGATCCCATGGTCATGGTCGTGAGGCTCAGGGTGGAACTCACGGGGTCAACGCTGAATGTTCCGGCATTGAGCGCGAGAGAGCCAATGGTCGTGGAGCCGGTTCCGGTGAAGGTAACGATCCCGCCGTTCACGTTTCCGGTGCTGAAAGTGGCGGTCGAGGTGGAATCGGTGTTGATGTCGAGCGTGGAATTTTGGTTCACATTGAACGTGGATTGCGAGCTTGCGCTTCCGCCGGTCGTGTTCAACTGAAGTGTGGTCGCGTGCAAACCATCTCCAACGGCGAGGGTTCCCGTGCCGGTCAAGCCGGCTAGGGAGACAGCTGCCGTGTCGGTTGTGGAGACAGCGAGCGCCCCCCATCGTTGGAGTTGCCGATGCCGTTGCCAACAGTGGCTGTGATCGAACTGCCGTCCGGTCCGGAAGTTGCAGTGACCAGCACCGCGCTGTTCGCGCCCCTGCGTAGGCCGAAATGATAACGCCATTGGCTGTGGCAGTGGCTTCAGCATTGCCTGAGAGTCCGGGGGTACTTCCGCCGGAATACACGGTTCCTGCGTTACCCCCCACCGCTGCTGCACTCGCATTGGCCGTGGACCCGGGATAAGAGTAGGCCCCGGCACCCGCAGCGGCAATGCCGCCCGATCCACTGTCGCCACCAATTCCTGCGGGCCCGCCCGACCCGGCTCGTGCAAGCGCGGAAGCAGTCGCGTCCGGAGAGGAGATGGTACCGATTGCTGATGCATTGGCGGTCGCGCTCCCTCCATTACCGCCGTTCCCACTCCCTCCATATGTATCGCCTCCACCGCCCCCCCCGGCAGTAGCACCGGCAATAACGTAGCCAATGCCATCCGCCGAGCCTGAGGCATCGCCGCCATTCCCTCCTGCTACATCACCGCCATTGCCACCGCCGGCAATGGCGTTGGCGTTTGTCGAGCTTGCTGCCTGCGCCGCGCCGCCGTTGCCTCCCGTAGCCCCCTCGTCCCCCAAACCGCCGCCCCCCCCTTCGGCCCATGCCGTCCCGCTTCCGGTGCCACTGGCCGCAGCCGTACCGCCATCGCCGCCATAAGTTCCAGGGCCGGCACTCCCCGCTCCATCCCCCGCGGAGGCGGCGACATCTCCGCCCGATGGGTCTTGAGCCATCGCATTTCCTCCGTTCCCGCCATCACCTGGATACGTGTCTGGCGACGAGCCACTGCCCGCGTTTGCATCGGGAGAACCGATCGCATTTTGGCCCGCAGCACCGGTATCCGCGCACGCATTGGGCATCGACAATGTTACGAACCCAACCGTGATTGATATCGTGACAACCTTGGTGGCCGAATATAGCTTCCGATTTCGCATCGTTGCCTCCGTGATTCGCCGTTCAGGTAATGAGATAAAAGTATTTCCGAAAACATTAAACCATATAAGTAGCCCATTCAAGTTAAGTTTACAGTAAATCTTTCCAAAAGAGTTTTTAAAAAAGGGATTGCCGAGCGTATCGGCTTCGCTACCTAGCCGGTTGCACCGAAAACCCCACAAGCGGGAGTAAAGCACCCTCGCGGGGGTGACGACACCCAATCCTTTGTCTAAAAGTGGGGTGCTTCAGGAATTTATTTTCAGATTGCAAGTAACAAGTGAATCTGTGACAATATATATTGGGGTGCGTCGCAGAGGAGCTTATGAGTGATCCATCCGCACGCGGGAAAGCCTCCAAACATCTGGGGATAAGTGGCGTCGGAGTCCTTCTCGGCACCCCGCTCCTGCTCTCCCATCCCGCCCGCGCCCAAATATTACCCACTTACGGCGTCACCAGCGCTCACGACCCCTCCACGCTCCTGCAATATCCCGCCGCAGGCGGTACCGAATACCTCTACTTCAGCACCGGCCAGGACATCCCCTCTCGCGTCTCCTACAACATGGAGAGTTGGCTGAACGGGCCAACCGTCTTCTCCGCCTCCACCATTCCCGCCTGGACCACCACCGCCGTCCCCGGATTTACCGGCGATTTCTGGGCTCCCGATGTCGCCTATTTCGACGGCCTCTATCACCTCTACTACGCCGTCTCCACCTTCGGCAGCCAGGTCTCTGCCATCGGAATGGCAACAAACACCACCCTGAACACCCAAGCCTCCAACTACGACTGGGTCGACCAGGGTGAGGTCATCGGCTCAACAAACGGCAGCGCCTATAACACCATTGATCCCAGCATCCTCGTCCAGTCCAATGGCTCCGTGTGGATGTCGTTCGGTTCATTTTGGAACGGCATCTACATCACTCAAATAAATCCGTCCACCGGCAAGCCGTTGAACTCCACCGTCAAGCAGGTCGCCTACAACTCCTCGATCGAAGCCTCATACCTCTATCACCAGGGAAATTACTATTATCTCTTCGTCAACTGGGGAACCTGCTGCGACGGCCTCAGCAGCACCTACAACATCCGCATGGGCCGCAGCACCTCCGTGAACGGCACCTATTACGACGAAAACGGCGTGGCCATGACCAGCAACGGCGGATCGCTTCTCCTCGGCAGCGAAGGCAACTACGTCGCCCCCGGCCAGATCGGCATCATGCCCCAGGGAAACGCCGACTACATGAGCTACCACTACTTGGACGCCAACAACAACGGCAACGCAACCTACGCCCTCCGTTACCTCTACTGGACCAACCAGGGCTGGCCCACCGTCACCGCCCCCGCGCTCGAAACCGTCAACTGGAACAACACCAGCGGGCTCGGCGACGGCGCAACCTGGGACGTCTCCTCCAGCATGAACTGGCAGGACACGGTAGGAAACGCCAACTATTTCGACGGCGACTCCGTCACCTTCGGCGACAGCAATAACGGCCACTACAACGTCACCCTGAACACCACCGTCAACCCCGGCTCCATCACCTTCACCAACGGCGGCGGCAACTACACCATCAGCGGCACCGGAACCATCGCCGGCGCCGGCTCCCTCTCCAAATCCGGCAGCTCCACCACCACACTCTCAACCATCGACACCTACACCGGCGGCACCACCGTCAGTGCCGGTAAGCTCATCATCGGCGCCGCCGGCGCGCTCCCTGATGGCTCCGTCTCCATCACCGGCGGAACCCTCCAACTCGGCTCGAACACGGGCCTCGCCCAACTAACCTCGTTGTCCATCACCGGCGCCGGCGCCTTCGACATCGGCAACAACCATTTTATTCTCACCTACGGCTCCAGCGATCCGATCAATACCATCGCAGGCTTTATCCAATCCGGCGCTAACGACGGCGACCGTATCATCTCTTCCGCGGCTGCGACGTTGACCAACGGCCTGCGTTACGGCGTGGGATATGCCGATGGCGCCGATGGCGTCGTCGCCGGCCTCAGCTCCGGCCAGATCGAAGTCAAATACACCCTCCTCGGCGACGCCAATCTCGACGGCGTCGTCAACGGCAGCGATTTCAGCATCCTGGCCGCCAACTTCGGCACCGGCGCCACCAACTGGGACCAGGGCAATTTCCTCTACGGCACTTCCGTCAACGGCTCCGACTTCGCCGCCCTCGCCGCCAACTTCGGCCAGGGCGACAGCGGCGCCGCCGTCTCCCCCGGCGATATCGCCGCCCTCGACGCCTTCGCCGCGGCCAACGGCCTGCTCGCGGATGTGCCTGAGCCGACGAGTGCCGCCATCCTGGGGATTTCCTCTCTTCTCTTGGCCCGGCGGAGGAAGGTTTAGCCTGGAAAATTCATCTCACTGCTCGACTGTCTTCGACCCTGAGGCTCAGACCCGAAGGGAGCTCGCCGAAGTCCGCCCGCTTTGCTGGAAAACGCGAAGAAAATTCGAGAGAGGTTCGCGCAAAGGCGCCGAGGCGCGGAGAGAGGCAGGCTTCAGGTTTCCTCTCTCTGCGCCTCGGCGCCTCTGCGCGAAACCTGCGTTTTATTTTTTGCGACTCGCGCGGAAGTAGATCGTCTGAAAATTGATTCGGCCGAGGCTCCAGTTATTTCTTGGCGCTCTTGGCGCTCTTCTATGAGCCGAGCCTTGTCAAGGGGCGTTGATCGCTCATGCGGTCGATTGGGTGAGCCTTCTATTCAGTGCTCGCGCCTGGCGGCGGGCCTATTCAACTATACAAACGGCCAGCCCCATTCTTAGCGGCAAGCTTTTAAGCTTAGAGCGCCAACCGGGGTCTGGCCTTGCTCATTCAACCTGCACGAACGCTTCAATTCCACTTCACTTCAGCTCTCCTCATTTCCCCCCACAGAAGACAACGGCTTTCTGACACGGTGTCTTCCGGAGGGGAGATACTCCATCGCCTGTCCCGACCTGTCGGGACAGTCTTCGCATTTTCGATTCTCAAGCGGCTGTCGCCGCCGCCGGCGGACGCTGAGGTTCCTTCCACTTGGTTCCGTCCCGCAGCATCGCCCAAAGCTTCACCAGCAACCTTCGGGCTACCGCAACAATCGCGATCTTCTTCCGCTTCTCGCTCCCGCGGCAAACCCTCTCGTATACGTCCTTCATCCACGTATCGCGGTGAACTCCCAGCCACGCCACCTCCACCAGCAACTCCCGCAGCAACCCGTTGCCCGCCTTGCTGATCCGGCCCTGCCGGTCGCTGGCGCCGCTCTGCCAGCGCCGCGGGGTCAGTCCCACATAACATCCCACCTGCCGCCCGTTCCTGAACCGCTTCGGATCATCAATAATCGCCACCACCGCCTCGCTCAGTCGGGGGCCAACACCGGGCACCTCCTGCAATCGCTTCACCGCTCGGTTGGCCTGGCCCAGTTCCTGAAGCCTGCTTTCGACAGATTCGATCTGCGTCTCCAAGTGCTCCAGTTGCGCCACCTCACAACCGATCTGAAACAGCCACAGATCCTCCGCCGACGCCCCCGCCGCTTCCTTCTTCATCTCCTCCAGCCGCTCCTTCGTCCACGCCTTTTTCGTCGAGGGCAGATGCAACCCCTGACGTTCGTAGATCGAGCGGATCGAGTTCTTGATCGCCGTGCGGCGGTCCACCAGGCCGTGTCTATATTCAATCAATGACCGCCACTGCCGAACCGAAGCTTTAGGCACGTGAACCGTCGGCAGCGAATCCATCTCCGACATCACGGCCATCTTCAACGCGTCCTTCCGATCGCTCTTGTCCTTCACCGTCTTCCAGCGCCAGCGCTCATCGTTGCCATTGGCCACCTGGACGGGAACCTTATTCCGCTCCGCCAGATCGCAAACCCATCCGGCCGCCGGGCCGGCCTCGATCACCAGCCGATCCGGACGAATCCGATCCAGAAGTTTCTGCACTTCAGCGGCATTGGTGCCGATCTTGCCGAATGTTCTTTCTCCGCCGCCGGTGAGGTAATCCACAAAAACGCTCTTGTTCTTTCCCAGGTCCAAAGCGAGAATTCGCATTGCCGAGTCCTTTCTCAAAAAGACGTTTGAGCGACCCACGCGGTACGCTCGTCAACACTTGGGGCATTTTGACCCCTTTCACGTCCCGAGAAAGGCTCGGCTTCATAGTTTCTTGGCGTCTTGAGCGAAGCGGGCGGTTATAAGATTTTTTAACCGCCAAGACGCCAAGAGCGCCAAGAAAGATACAGAAAAACTTCACAGGAAGTCACTGCTGCGTCGTCGCAGTCGTCTTCAACCACTGGTTCCAGTACCCCGCGAAATCATCGACAGCCATGCGCTTCGTGTTAGCCGGCACCGCCAGGCTCGGATCAGGCGGATCCTTCGTCACCAGCGTGAGCGGATTGGCGATGGTGTGGGCTGTGGGGTCCATTCCGTCAGGGTCTTTGCCGTTGAGGATTTTGTCGACGACGATTTCCACGGTGCGGTGCCCCCACCCGTAGCAGTCCTGCGAGATCAGTTCGTTGACATACCCATTACGCAGATAGGTGAGGCACTTGGGCAGTGCGTCGCAGGAAACAACCTTGACGGAGCCGGGAACGGGCCAGGTGAGGGCGTTTTCAGTAAAGAGCGGCCAGCCACCGACGAAGACCCACCCGTCGATCTTACCCGGATTGGCCGCCATCGCCTGGCTGATGGCCTGGGCGGCAGCGCCGGGTTCTTCCTGGTGGTAGAAGACGCCGTTGCCGTTATTCAGCTCGTGCATATTGGGGTAATTCGCCAGTTCATCGCGGACGGCCTTAATGCGCTTCTGCAGATTGGGCCCCGTCTGGTTCCCGCCGAGGATGGCAATCGTCCCTTTCTCCCCCATGTACCGGGCGAGCTCCGACATGAGGAGATGTCCAAGCTGCGCATCGTCGGTGCCGTAGTCGCAGAATCGCTTGCTCTGCGGGGCATCGGAATCGAAGCAGGCGACGAGAACGCCTTTATCGATCGCGTCGTTGATGGCCGGCGTGAGCATCTGCGCCGCCGAGCAGGAGACGAGGATGGCGTCGACCTTTTCATTGGTGAGGGAAGCGATGGCGTCCGCCTGGGCGGCGGGGTCTTCGTTCGGTGGCGTGCGCCATTCTATCTCCACATCGACGCCGTCCTTCGCGCTCAGCTCCTGCGCCGCATCGACCGCACCGGTGTGGGCGGCCTGGAAGACGTCGTTGGATTCGCTCTTGGCGATCATGCCGATGCGAATCGTCCGTTTAGCCGCGGCCGTGCCGCTGGCCGAGGGCGCCGCGGCCTTGGAGCAGCCGGTGGCGCCAAGGGCACAGATGAGACATCCGGCCGTGAGAGCAAGAAAAATTCGTGTGAACGTCGCGCATGGAGTTCCTCCGCAATAGGTGGTTGGTCAGATCGATGCCTTTGCCCCTGCCAGTCGGCGTTGCCGGAAATATTCGCTGATCGAATCGATCGCGACCGCGATAATGATCGCGCTGCCGACGATGATCAGTTGATATTCCGTTTTCCAATGCAGGGTGATAATTCCGTCCTGAATCATGGCGATGATGATGGTTCCAAGCAGTGCCCCCAGCGCCGTTCCCTTGCCGCCGGTGAGGCTGGCGCCGCCGACCACGGCAGCCGCGATCACGGTCAGCTCATATCCGGTTCCCGATCCGGTAGAAGTAGCGCCGAAGCGTCCGAGCCAGACCATCCCGGCGATTCCCGCGGTCAGCCCGGCGACGGCGTAGACGCGCAGCTTGATGAGCTTCGTGCGCAGCCCGCTGAACCGGGCGGCTTCTTCGTTGCCGCCAACAGCATAAATTTCACGGCCACCGGCCGTTTGAGATAGATAAAAACCCGCAATGGCCGTCACGACCAGCATCACAACCATCGGCATCGGGCGCTGGCCCATGATTTCCAGCCGCATGAAATGATCCGTGAAGGCGGCCGGGATCTGGTGATCCTGCATGGGGATTTCCTGCAGCTTCGTCGTGACGACGGTAATCCCGCGCAGGATGCTCATCGTGCCCAGGGTGACGATGAAGGGGTGGATGTTGAGGCCGACGATGAGGATTCCATTGAGCAGGCCGCAAAGCAGGCCCACGCCCATGGGCAAAAGCATCGCAGCGGGAAGGACCTGCCAGGCCGGGGCATTGCTCGGGAAATATTGGATGATCCGCGCGGTGGTGAAGGCCGAGAGGGCCATCGTGGAGCCGACGGAGATGTCGATGCCGCCGGAGATGATGACCAGCGTCATGCCGACGGCCATGATGGCGTAGTAGGACGCAGGGGTCGCAATCTCATCGAGAAGGTTGCCGGGATTGAGAAAGAGATTTTGCTCGCCGGGGGCGGCCTGCGTGTATCCCCAGATGCTGAGGCCCAGGCCCATGATGAGGATCACGATGACAAGCCCAAGTTCCTGCAGTCGAGGCAGGCCACGGCGAGAATGCGCGAGGGTCGCGGCGGCGGTTAACTCAAGTTCCGGTTGGGTGTTCATGAAACTCGTGCGGCGATTATAGACAACGGTGGTTGAATGCAAAATCTGACCAATTTATTGTGTTTGCGGCGTTTTGGGGAATGTGAGTGCCGGGGGAATTAGAAGAGTATTTTCGGTTACGGCTGTTGTGACGAGAAGAGTCCCCGACTCGTATATAAAACGCGGTTCCGCCGCGATAGCACGTGGCTGCCCTGGTGACGTTCGGTGCGGCCTTGAGGTGTTGGGCAGGATTAAGCCGGCGTCTGTTTGATTATCGCTGGAGGATGATTTCGACGGTCGTGACGGCGTCTTTTGGGGTGGGGTGGTTTTGGGGGACTTCGACAGAGAAATGCTGGGAGTCGCGCTCGTAGATCACTTTAAGGCCGCTGTCTTCCGCGCTGGCGGTGATGGGGGTGAGCGAGCAGCCATGAAGGCGGATGGACGTTTCACCGGGGGCGAAAATGACCACGACCGAAAGCGATTTTGCGGTTTCGGTGATGGAGGCGATCCGTTGCCGGCCGCTGGAGACGAATTTGTCTTCGTCGCCGAAGAGGGCGATGCCGCTGGGACCGGGCTCGGCGATGATAAAGTAATTGAAGCCGTCGCGGTGGAGGGGGGCGGTGAATCGGCCGGAGGAATCGGGGCGGTGAATGGATTTGGCGAAGTAGTCGTAGATAAATGTGGGGCCGGTGACGCCGATTTCTTTCAGCGAGATCGTAAGGGTCCGGACCGGGGAGTTTTCGTCGGGGTCGGGTCGCTCGCGCTGGCGCAGGTCTTCGGAGGAGTCGAGGTGGCCTCGGCCCATCGATAGGGGGACGCGGTAGGCGAGAAGGTAATGCGTGCGGAGGCCTTCGTGGTCGGTATAGGTTTCGGCGATGAGCGGGCGATTTTCACCGCGGGCTTCGGCGATAAAGGTCGAATCAATCGGCAAAAGCGGGGCGTCGGGCTTGACGATGACGCCGTCGGATCGGATCGCCTGGAAAATGTTCTGCCTGTTTTCGGTTCCGATCTGATCGCCGATGCCGACGATGCCCGCGGAAAGATCGGCGAGGAGGAGGTTGGCGGGTTCGGTGCTCATGCAGCAATCCGCCCAGGGCCAGACGCCGACGGAGTAGGCCAGGCGCGAGCCGTAGAGGAAGTCGTGCCAGCGGTCGCGGAGCAGGCGGTCCTGGCTCGTCCGGATGGTTGTGACGTTGGGATAGGCGGCGGCCTGCAGGAAATAGCAGGGGATGGGCATGCAATACTGCAGGGTCATCCCGTTGTCGGCAGCGGCAGTGGCCATGGCATCAGTGAATTCGCTGCCGGCATCGACGGTGCGGAAGAGGGCGGGGGAGCGGACAAAGATTTCGCTCAGCCAGTCCTGTTCGTATCCGAAACCACCGGCGGAGTGGACGTAGCCGATGACCTCCTGCCAATAGTGGGGATCAAGGGCGGCGTAGCCGGAGATTTCATATTTGTGCTGATAGGGGCTGGTGGGGTCGATCCAGCGGTTGTGGGTCATGATGGGCAGGCCAAGTTGTTTTTGAAAATCCGCCAGACCATTGGGGAAAACGGCGGGGTCGGCGCGGTATTCGAGCAGCCCGCCGCTGCGGTTCCAGGGACCGGGGGGGAGATTCGGATTTTTGTCGGCGACCACTTGTCCGTCCTGCTTGGTGAATGTTTTCGGATACCACCAGCTATCAAGCTGCATGTAGCCGAGAGGGATGTTTTCCTTCCGGTAATGGTCGGCGATGGCGAGCAGCGTACCGGCGTAGCCGAGGGATTTATCGTAATTGTAATAATACCAGGTACCGTTGTTGGTCCAGTAGCCGAGATAGCGGAGAGCGATGTCGCTGTCGTTGGCGGGGCGGATTTTGCCCAGGAGGTCGGTAAGGCCGTGGCCGAAGGCGTCCCAGGTGCGGTTGATGCCGGCGCCCCAGGCGACGAGGGTTTGCTGGGTGAAGCCGGCGGGGATGTTGGCGACGGTGTTGCGAAGCTCGCCGCGGATTTCCGGCTGGGAATTTCCGCTGATGGTTTGGATGAAGAAGTGGGAGGCGGGGGAGATGATGAAGGTGTCGGCGTTGTCGTTGAAGATCGCCCAGGGGCTGCCGCTCGCTTCGCCGTCGAAGGCGATCGGGGCGTGGGGCCTTTGCGCGTAGCTCATGACGTGAAAATTGCGGGGAAGGCGATCAAATATAGGGAAGGCGCCGACGGGTTGGGCGGCGGCGGATTGATAGGTGAGGGAGAAGAGGGCCAGCGAGCGGTCGTCGTAGGTGCGAATGCGCTCCAGGACTGGGGTTCCCGACAGGGTCGCGCTCAGGCTGATTTCGCTGAATTTTCCGATCGAATCAGAGCCTTGGGCGGGTTTGTCGGAGCCGGGCCACTTGCAACTGATCGCCCAGGTTCCGCTGCCGATTTCGTAGCGTCCGTTTAATAGTTTTGCGACGGCGCAATGGGGGGTTCTTAATGCGGCCAGTGCAATCCAGAGCGACAGGTACGTCAACGAATGCTTCAAGCTGAACGACATCGTATTTGAAGTTGCATTGGTTTGCGCCTATGGTCCAGGCAACCCATTTGAAGGAAGGAAAAATCGATGGCAAGCAGAATTGCAGAGCAGTGCCTGGATGTGATTTTTCGGCACGCACGGACGCACGTGGCCTGGCTGGATAAGCCGGTGGACGAAACCCTGCTGCGGGAAGCTTATGACGTGGCGAAAATGGGGCCGACTTCGGCGAACACCATGCCATTGCGCATCGTGTTTGTAAAATCAAAAGAGGGTAAGGAACGATTGAAGCCCGCGCTGGCTGAGGGGAACGTGGAGAAGACCATGGCGGCGCCGGTGACGGCCATCTTCGCGGACGACCTGAAATTTTTCGAGCACGTGCCCAAGCTGTTTCCGGTCGCCCCGCAGTTTGGGGCGATGTTTTCCAAACCCGATGCTGCGGAGCGAACCAAAATCCATGCGTTTCGCAATGCGACGCTTCAGGCGGGGTATTTCATCATCGCGGCGCGGGCGCTGGGACTGGATTGCGGGCCGATGTCCGGATTCGATAATGCCAAGCTCGACGCGGAATTCTTTCCGGATGGCCGGCACAAATCGAATTTCATCATGAACATCGGCTACGGCGATCACGCGAAATTGCGCCTGCGGTTTCCGCGGTTGGAATTTGATGAGGCGTGCAAGATTGTGTGAGGGTGAACCCACGGCGGCGCGGCTCGACTGAGCTCGCCGAAGTCCGTGGGCGTTCACGGAAAGACGCGCCGCACAAGTGCGGCGGCTACACGGGGAGGAGAGGTTTTCTTCTATGTTGGCGCTTGTTCAGGGCTGAGTCGCAGCCGGCTGGGTTGCGGGTGGGTTGTCGGTCCACGGCGCCCAATTGTCGTCCCCTTTGAGGAAATTCTCCTTCGAGAATTGCTGAGCCTCGGCGTCCGTGAGCTGGTGGGACCAGGTTGCACGTTTGTCGGTGGGGGCGCTGGGGCCGGTGTTTGTGTATTCGGCGTAGTAGGCTTTGAGGTCGGATTCCTTGTCAGTGGAGTTCCATTTAGACCAGCCGCGGGGGTTGATCTGGGGGCCCAAATCGCAGTGCATAAAGATGACGCGGGAATAGAGCCGCCAGGGGCGGCCGAGGTAGATGGCGCCGTCCCGGATTCCGTCGGCGGCGGTGAGCTTGCAGTCGGTGAAGACGTAGCCTGTGGTTTGCTTGTCGTTAATGCGGGATTGGGCCGTGACGCAACCGGGGCCGTCGCTTTGGATTTCGCATTGGTCGAAGACGGCGGCGGCGTTGCCGAAGATGAAATCGACGCTGCCGCGGATGAAGCAGTGGTAGAAATATTCGCGGCCGCCATTGGGGTAGAGGGTGTCCTGGTTTCCGAGGAACCGGCAGTTGCGGAAGACGGCGCGGTCGGAATAGATGAGGATGGCGACGGCCTGCCCGACAGCCGATTGCGGAGCGGCGCTGTTTTCGAAGGTGATATTTTCGGCGTTGAAGCCGGCGGCGCGGATGGTGACGCTGGCGGACCCGGAGGTTCCCATATTTCTGCCGGCGGCGTTTGGTCTGCGGGCAAAATCGTCGAAGGTGAGGATGGTTTTTTCGGCTTCCTGGCCGAGAAGGTGAATTTCGGGGGAAGTGATGTGGAGCTTCTCTTTATAGGTTCCGGGTTTGATAAAAATGATCTTTGGGGCCGAGTTATCGGAGGGGACGGCGCTGACGGCTTCCTGGACGGTCTTGAAATCGCCCGACCCGTCAGGGGCGACGATGAAATCGGCGGTCATGCCGTTGATGTTTCCGCCAGCGGCGAAGGCCCAGTGGATTTTGAGCAGAACGACGGAGATTGCGATGCAGGCAAGTCTGCCGCGAATGGTTCATCCAGAAATGGTTCATGTGGGCGATTCTATAGCGTGGCTCATGGCCCGCCAGGAGGGGGCATGCCTCGAGGTCCGTTTGGCAGGCCGTTGTCGGGTGGTCCGCCGGGAAAACCGCCAGGGCGCCTCGATCTGGGGGTGGGCCGAATCCACCGGGACCGCCACCCCATGGGCCTGGACCACCGGGGCCTCCCGGGCCGCCGTGCGGCGGGGGGAGCCATCGGTCGCGAATGCGGTGGAAGCGATCGCTCCACTGCTGATACTGGTCGGGACTCAGCACCTGCTTCATTTGCGCATCGAGTTTGTCGTACTGGGCCTTGAACTGCGGGCCCATTGTCTTCTGGATTGCCGCAAGCGAATCGTGGCAATCCTGATAGATCTTGCGGACCTGCTTCGCCTGGTCATCGCTAAGCGAGAGCTCGATGCGCAGCCGATCAACCAAATCTCCCACCGGCGGATCTGGATCAAACCGGCCCATCGGCGGGCGCGGAAATGGGGGATGCCAGAGCCATGAAACGCCATACCCCGTGGCCCCGCCGGCCAGAAAGATGACCACGGAGAGGGCTAACGCCTTCAAGACGCGGAAGCGGCCGCGCTTCGGCGGGAGAATTTGTTCGATGGGTGTATTGGTTTCGGTCATGGCATCTGCACCTGTGTGGCATTGAAAAGGGGTGAGATGGAATCGACGCTGGAACTGGCCTGGCGGGTGTGACTGGCGACACTGAGGATGATTCCAGCCGCCAGCGCGGAGACCGCGGCCGACCAGGCCAGCGGCGCGAGCCGAAGCGGAGCCTCCGCTTCAGCGGCGCGCAGCACCGCGGCCACGTTGATATTCGTCCCCGGCGGCTCCTCCGTTCGAGCCAGCCGGGCCAAAGATTCGATAGCGTCAAGCGGATCCATGGCTTATTCCCATTAGAAACTCGGTCATATCTTTCTCTTCAATCATCTTTTTGAGCCTCTGCCGAGCGCGATAGACGCGCATCTTGACGATGGTTTCGTTCCATCCCGCCCGTTTGGCGATTTCGCGCAAGGAGCACTCCTCGAAATACATGAGTGTAAGAACGAGCCTGTCGGCCGGCGGAAGTTCGGCAAGCAGGTTGTGAAGCGCAGCAGCAGCCGCCGTCGCGTCCATCTGGCCGGTCTCGGCAGGAGCCGGGGGATCGACTTCCTCAATAGGCTGCAACTTTCGCTGCCGTTTCTGCGAGCGCCAGAACTGGTACCCCGTTCGCGTGGCGATCCGCATAACCCAATGTTCCAGCGGGGCTTTGCCCCAGCGGAAGCGCGGGAGTGACGTGTAAACCTGCACCATGGTTTCCTGCACCAGTTCGACGTGCTCGGTGCGGTTGCGGGTAAATCGCCACATGAGGCGCGCGATGCGGGGCTCATAGCGTTTGAGAAGCTCGCCGCAGGCCCGGTTGTCGCCGGCGAGGCACTGGCGGCATTGCCGCTCATCGAGCTCGGTTTGATCGTTTCTGCTGCCAGCCGGGCTTGGCAAATCCGCAACCGCCACGGGTTTATCTTGCATCGCCAGCGCCTCGGAAACAAATCTTCGCCATTGTGAATATGGTGGCCGGGGAGCAAAGGTAACCAACTTGACCCGTGAAAATAGAGGCTCCTCTAAACAATGGGGGTTAAACGGCTTGACATCCTATCCCGTTGCACTAATTTCGTCCTTTTTGCCACTCTGAAAGGATCTGTCCGTGGGCCGATACGTCATAGGACTCGACTTCGGAACAAACTCGATGCGGACCCTCATCGTCGACGTCCGCAACGGCAGGGAACTTGCCTCATTCGTTGCCGATTATCCGACGGGCGATGCCGGCGTCGTGCTCGACGATACCGATGCCGACCTCGCTCGCCAGAATCCAGCCGATTACCTCGAAGCCATTTCCGCGGAATCACCCAAGCCCTCGAGCATGCGGCGACGGATGGAGAATTCTCCGCCAAGAGCGTTATTGGGATCGGTGTAGACACAACGGGCAGCACCCCCATGCCCATAGACCGCCAAGGCCGAAGCCTCGCCATGCTGCCGGGTTTCGCCGGGAATCCGCACGCAATGGCCTGGCTCTGGAAAGATCACACCGCCCACGACGAAGCGGAGGAGATCACGGCGCTGGGCCTGAAACAACGCCCGAAATTCATGAGCAAGATCGGGGGGCGATATTCATCCGAATGGTTCTGGGCAAAACTGCTCCGCTGCGCCGAACCCAGCCGACCGTTTTCGAGGCGGCTTATACCTGGATAGAAATCGCCGATTGGATCCCCGCGGTGCTGACTGGGGCGAAGGATGCGAACGAAATTCGTCGCGGCGTCTGCGCGGCCGGGCACAAGGCATTCTACAACCCGGAGTGGGGCGGATATCCCGACGAGGCATTTCTGGGGATGCTGAATCCAGCGCTGGTTCGCGTTCGCAAAACGCTCCCGGCAAAATGCGAAAACGTCGCCCATGCGGCCGGCAAGCTCAGCGCGGAGTGGGCCGGGAAACTGAACCTTCCCGAGGGCATACCCGTCGCCATCGGGGCCTTCGATGCCCACCTTGGCGCAATCGGCGCTGGAATTTCCGATGGAACATTGGTCAAAATCATGGGGACTTCGACGTGTGATATCATGGTCGCGCCGAAGTCACGGGCGATTGCAGATGTACCGGGCCTGTGCGGCATCGTGCCCGACTCGGTTCTGCCGAACTATTATGGTCTCGAGGCCGGCCAATCCGCCGTCGGCGATATTTTCAACTGGTTCGTGACCAAAATTCAGCCAGGTGGCGAAGAGTCCGGCTCACACCAGGCGCTCACGGCCGAGGCCGAGGGCATGCGCCCGGGCGAGAGCGGATTGCTCTGTCTCGACTGGTTTAACGGCAATCGGACGATCCTTGTCGATCAGCGCCTAAGCGGATTGATTTTGGGCCTCACGCTGCACAGCTCGCCTGCGGAAATCTATCGAGCCTTGATCGAATCAACCGCAATGGGATCGCGGGTCATCATGGAACGCCTGGAAGAATATGGCGTGCCGGTGCGCCGCGTGGTCAATTGCGGCGGGATTTCAGCCCGCAATCCCCTGGCGATGCAGATTTACGCCGATGTGATGAACCGGCAAATTTGCGTCTCCCGCAGCCTTCAGACGTGCGCCTTGGGATCAGCAGTAGCGGCCAGCGTTGTCGCGGGAAAAGGGCAGGGGGGATACGACAATTTCCAGGAAGCCATTGACGCGATGACGGCCGTGAACGAAAAACCGTTCGATCCGGACCCGAAACGCGCCGCAACCTACGAAAAACTCTATCGGCTCTATCGCCGGCTCCATGATGCCTTCGGCATCGCCGGCCAGAAGGCCGATCTCTCGGATGTCATGAAAGAACTGCTGGCGATCCGCGACAAAGTTCGCGGCGTCGCATAAAGATTTTGCGGGAAGTCCCAATGCCCACCTCTGTGAAAGACCCCTTTAAAGAACTTGAAATCTGGTTTCTCACCGGAAGCCAGCATCTCTACGGCCCGGAAACGCTCAAGCAGGTTGCCACCGACGCCGGCAGCGTCGTGCGCGGTTTGAACGATTCCAAGCGCATCCCCATCCGCGTCGTCGAGAGGGGCGTCCAGACCACTCCGGAGGATATTCGCGCGATCTGCATCGAGGCGAGCTCGTCTCCCAAATGCGTCGGCGTGGTCCTTTGGATGCACACCTTTTCCCCTCCAAGATGTGGATCGGCGGCCTCAGGGCGCTTCGCAAGCCGATGCTGCATTTGCATACCCAGTTCAATCGCGATCTCCCCTGGGCCACGATCGACATGGATTTCATGAACCTCAACCAATCCGCCCATGGGGATCGCGAGGCGGGGTTCATGCACACGCGCATGCGGCTCAATCGCAAGGTCGTCGTCGGCCACTGGTCCGATCCCGACGTCCAGACCCAGATCGCCACCTGGTCGCGCGCCGCGGCCGGGTGGAACGATTTGCAGGGCGGCGGATTCGCCCGCATCGGCGACAACATGCGGTTCGTCGCCGTCACCGACGGCGACAAAGTCGCCGCCGAGAACCGATTTGGGTTTGCGGTCAATGGCTATGGCGTGGGCGATGTAGTGCGGTACGTAAACGAAGTTGGCGACGGCGCGATAACTTCACTCTGCAAAGAATATGAATCCCAATACGCGGTCGCCGCTGAGCTGCGAGCTCGGGCGGCCCCCGGCACGAATCGCTCCGCGACGGCGCCAGGATCGAGCTGGGCCTGCGGGCATTTCTCGAGGAGGGAAATTTCAAAGGCTTCACCACGACGTTTGAAGATCTCCACGGTTTGAAGCAATTGCCGGGGCTGGCCGTGCAACGGCTCATGAACGATGGCTATGGCTTTGGAGCCGAAGGAGACTGGAAGACAATGGCCCTGCTGCGGGCGCTCAAGACAATGGCGCATGGGATGGAGGGTGGGACGTCGTTCATGGAGGATTACACCTATCATCTCGATCCCGCTCAGCCGCTGGTGCTGGGGGCGCATATGCTGGAAGTCTGCTCCTCGATCGCCGCGGGAAAGCCCTCACTGGAGATTCATCCCCTGGGAATCGGCGGCAAAGCCGATCCCGTGCGATTGGTGTTTGATGCGCCTGCGGGAGCCGCGATTAACGCATCGCTGATCGATCTGGGAAATCGATTCCGCCTGATCGTGAACGAAGTCGATGCCATCGTCCCGCCGCACCCGTTGCCCAAGCTGCCGGTGGCCCGGGCGGTTTGGAAATGCCGTCCCGATTTCAAGACCGCCTGCGCCGCCTGGATTTACGCCGGCGGGGCCCATCACACCGCCTATCAGCTATTCCGTAAACATGGAGCACATGCAGTCCTTCGCCGATATCGCCGGCGTCGAGCTGGTTCGCATCGACGCCCACACCAAGTTGCCCCTTTTCCTCCAGATGCTGCGATCCAACGAAGTCTATTACCATCTCGCCCAGGGGTTGGGTCAGGTATGATCCCCGCACAATGCCATACGACGAACTCAAAAAACGGGTCCTTCGCGCCAACCTCGCGCTGGTCGAAGCCGGACTGGTTACCCTCACCTGGGGCAACGCCAGTGCCGCCGATCGCAAAGAAGGCGTGATGGCCATCAAGCCCAGCGGCGTCCCCTACGACAAGCTTCAGCCCAATGACATCGTCGTCCTTTCCATCGCCACCGGCCAGATCGTCGAAGGCACGACACGCCCCTCCTCCGATACCCCCACGCATCTGCTCCTTTACCAGCAGTTCGAATCGCTCGGCGGCGTCGCCCATACCCATTCGCTCTACGGAACCTGCTTCGCCCAGGCAAATCGCGAGATTCCCTGCTTCGGCACCACCCACGCCGACAATTTTTACGGAGCCATCCCGGTAACGCGCCAGCTTACGCCCGCGGAAATCGACAACGATTACGAGCTGAATACCGGCAAGGCGATCGTCGAGCGTTTCCGCGGCGGCAAGATCGACCCGGCAAACGTCCCCGGCGTACTCATCGCCAGCCATGCGCCCTTCGCGTGGGCGCCGACCGCCGAGAAAGCCGTCGAAAATGCCATCGTCCTGGAGTTTTCAGCCCACATGGCGCTTCACACCCTGGCCCTGAACCCGGACCTCGGCCCGATTCCGCAGGTCTTGCTCGATAAACATTTCCTCCGCAAGCACGGCGCCAAAGCCTACTACGGCCAGGAAAAACGGTAATTCGCAATGGCAGGCGAGATGAGAACTTGGGCTGTGATTTTCGACATGGATGGGGTCATCGTCCTCACCGAAGCCGCCCATTGGCAAAGCTGGCTGGCAGCCGCCAAACCGCGCGGCGTCGAGCTGAAATACGAAACCTTCCTTTCCTGTTTCGGCCGCGTAAATCGCGATTGCATCCGAATTCTCTTTGGCCCGCAGATTCCGCCCGCCGAGTCGGATGAAATCGCCGACGCGAAGGAGGCGGCGTTCCGAGACATCATTCGCGCGAATGTTCCCCTCGCCCCGGGCATTGCAGATGTTCTAAGGGATTTGAAAGCGCGGGGGATTCGCATCGCGGTGGGTTCCTCAGCGCCGCCGGAGAACGTGAACCTGGTGCTCGATGCGGGAAAATTGCGATCGTTTTTCGACGCGACGGTCAACGGCTCGGAAGTTCAGCGCGGCAAGCCGGCGCCGGATGTATTTCTGATTGCCGCGAAGCGATTGGGGGTCGATCCGCGCAATTGCGCGGTGATCGAGGATGCCCCGACAGGAATAGCGGCCGCAGTGGCGGCAGGGATGCTGCCCGTGGCGGTGACGACAACCCATAAGGCCGAAGAACTTCGGAATGCCGGAGCGAAAATGATATTTCAGCAACCGTCGGACATTATCACGAGCGATTTTTTCCAGGCGTTGGGTCTTAAGCTTTGAATGATTGGCGCGGCAAGCCGCGACCGACTACAATGAGATCATGAAGGCCAAGGTCATTGAGGTTGATAACGGCAGGGCGATCCGACTTCCCAAAGGGTTTATCCGGGGGTCAGGAATGACCGATGAAGTCGAGTTGGTTGTGGACCACGGCAAGTTTGTCATTCAACCTGCCAAATCCGTTCGAAAGGGATGGAACGCCGCGTTTGCGCGGATGAGGGCTCGCGGTGATGATCGTCTGCTGGATGTTGCCGCGAAGGGGCCGGCAAGCGCATGGGATGAAACGGACTGGAAATGGTAGCCGAGAGGTTTGCCGTTTACCTTGTCAATCTTGATCCGACCGTGGGCAGCGAGATCAATAAAACCCGCCCTTGTGTCGTTGTCTCACCGAATGAAATGAATCGAAATATTCGCACGGCGATCATTGCGCCAATGACGACCACGCGCAAGAAATATCCGTCGCGCGTGGCGTGCACTTTTAGCGGCAAGAGGGGCGAGATCGTTCTGGATCAGATTCGGACCGTTGATCAGGTTCGCCTTGTGAAGCGGCTGGGGAATATTTCGACCCATGCTGCATCCGAGGTTTCGCACGTGCTCCAGGAGATGTTTGCCTGATTGAGTTGGGGTGGATGGAGGCTCAGCCACGCGACCTGCTCGGCTCGGAGTTCTTTCGCGCCCTCGGCAACGAGTGACAATCGTCTCCGTTATATTTAAGTTTCAATGGAATACCCCGGCCAAACCGCCTCCGGCCAATGCTACCGTTGCGGCTACGACCTGCGCGGCATCGCCGACGACCAGCCCTGCCCCGAATGCGGCCTGCTCGCCGAGCGCAGCCGGCGGGTCACGGATGAACTGCACAATACCCGCCCCAAATGGCTGCGCACCATCGCCAGGGGATCAAATCTGATACTCCTGGCAATCGTGACGGCCGTGCTCTGGATGTTGTTTGTGAAGAATGATTTCCGGTTTATCGTGAGCTATATGTCCATGCGTCACCCAGATTTCGGCCTATGGGGTTTGGACTTTGCGCTCATTATTTTCCTGCTCGGCGTGGCCCTGTTGACGCGCCGGGAGGGTTATGCCCCGGCCGACCTCGCCGATCGCTGGCTGCGCAGACTGCTTCGCATCGTTCCCCTTTTTCTCGTCGCTGCCGCGGTTACGGAATGGATCTATTTCGCAATCATTTGGCCGCGGCGATATTTCCTCGACAATTCGACTCTTTTGCTCCTGCTGTTGCTGCTCTTTGCCGGTTCGTTTCCGCTGCCGTTCCTGGTCTTTCTGCCTTGCGCAGCGTGGCCTTTCGCGCCGCAGCGCCCATCTGGCGGAACATTGCCTGATCGTCGGCATTGGAGCTTCGCTCGCCATTCTGTACGTGTTCGCCATCGCTTTCGCCAATCTTTATTCGCAGCAACTGGGGTTCGATCTTTTTTGGTGGGACAGATCCAATCTCGCCCTGGTGTTGATGCTTGTAATGGCCACCGCTGGAATCCTCTTCCTCCTCTGGTCCCTTTACCTTCTGGTTCGCTTCACGATCTCTTTCAACCGAGCCGCCCGCCAACTGCGTCATAAATGGATCCGCGACAACCGGGCGGCCTGAGTGTGCGCACGATTTGCGGGTTTGAATGTCGGAATTAAAATGCCGATATCGAGTGAGCCGATGAACTTATTCGGTATTCTCCCATGTCCCTCGGACGACGAATCTACCAACTTCGCTGGCTCGTCGTCTCGCTGTGGATAGCGGTTGCGGCTGGTCTTGGATGTTTTGTCCATCCGGCGGATTCAACCGTCGGAGAATCGACCGATCTCCTGCCGTCCGATACGGCCATCCACGTCGCCCTGGGGGAGATGTCCAGGCACTTCGGCGGCAACGCAGCGCTGAGCACGGTTGCCGTTGTATTTGAGCGACCTGATTCTGCCCTGACGGCGGATGATCTTGCCAAGATAGAAAGCATCGCCGGGCAGATTGCACATCCACGGGATGGGGATATTTCCGGCCCAGAGCTGGCGCAGATTTCGATCATGACCCCAGCCGCGTTAGCGGTTGCCGGCAACGCCAATCCGCTGATCAGCCCGGATGGTCATGCGGCAATTATTTCGATCAGCCTCCCATTCAACTACATCACCAAGCAGGCGGCACGCGTGGCGCAGCATGTTCAAAACGTCGTCCTGGCCCAATCGCTTCCCCCAGGACTGTCGGCCGCGGTAACCGGCTCCGCCGGATTTGGATACGACTACGCGATCGCCACCCAGCGCAGCCACCAGAAAACGCTCGTCGTCACGCTTATCTCAGTGATTGTCATTTTGCTCCTGGTCTACCGCGCGCGATGCGCCGCGGCGATCCCCCTGGCGGGAATTAGCGTAGCCGCCGTAATCGCCCTGAAATTCCTCACCCTCGGCGAAGCCTTCGGCGTTCACAGCGGAACCGCCGAGGAAATCTTTACCTTCGTCCTCCTCTACGGCGGCGGCGTCGATTATTCCCTGCTCTTCATGAGCCGCTATCGCGAATTCCTCGGCGAAGGGCATAACCACATTGAGGCGATCACTTCAGCCCTCGATCACAGCCTCTGGACGATCGCATCCTCGGCGGTGATGACCATCTCCGGCCTGGCAATGCTCTGCTTCGCCCGGTTCACTATATTTCGCCACGCCGGGCCGGCGGTAATGCTCGCGCTGGTCATCGCGGCACTCGCGGCCGCCACGCTCGTGCCCGCGCTGCTGGCAATCGTCGGTCCGCGGGCGTTTTGGCCGGCGAAAGTTTTGAAAGCGTCGCCCGATAGCGTGAAGCATCGCTGGCGAGCCTGGTCCGCGATTTCGCGATTTGTGGTAGATCATCCGCGGATCGTTCTCGTCTCGACCCTCGGTCTACTCGTTTTTCCCGCGATCCAGGGATTGAATATCCCCTGGAGCTACGATTCCCTCACCAGTCTAAAATCCAACTACCAGGCCGCCCGCGGCATGGAGATGGCCCAGCGCCACTGGCCCACCGGCGAAACCGCGCCGGTAACGGTTCTGGCTGTGGCCCGCCAGCCGACGTCGCCCGACGCATGGGCAGAATTGTGCAGTCAGTTCGTCGTTTCGATCCGCGCGATCGGAGACGTGGACAACGTCCGCTCGCTGGTCGCGCCGCTCGGTTATCACGTCGATTCAGCCCAAAATGCCGCGATGGTTTTGCTTGGCCACCAGAAAATCACCAGCCAATTTATCAGTCCCGACAACCGCGCAATGCGCTGAGCGTGATCCTGACGGTCGCGCCGCTCTCGAATCAGGCCCTGCACGCCGTAAAAAATATCGGCGCCGTGGCCCGGCAAACCGCGGCTTCCGCTCATTTTGACGGCGACATTTATCTCACCGGCGCTTCTGCTGAGATGATCGACATTGCCGCTGTCACCCATGCCGATTTCAACCGGATCGTCGCCCTCACCCTGATCGTAATCACGATCGTTGTCTCGCTCACTCTGCGCGATATCCCGCTGGCGATTTTCATCCTCGCCGCCACCGCGCTCAGCTATCTCACCACGCTGGGCATCACCCTCTGGGTCTTTCAGGCGCTGGGGGCACATGAGCTGGAATGGAAAGTCCAGATGCTTCTGTACATCGTGCTTGTGGCCGTGGGGCAGGACTACAGCATTTTCTTCGCCCTCCGATACGAACAGGAAGCCAGGACAAGGCCCCCAAAGGAAGCGATCGAGCGCGCCCTCATCTTCACCGGCCCCGTGATTTCATCCTGCGGCCTTATCATGGCCGCCACCTTGGGAAGCATCATGGCCGGCGATATCAAGCTCCTCGTTCAGCTCGGATTTGCATTTGCCCTGGGCATGCTCGTGGACACGTTCATCGTCCGGCCATTGCTGCTGCCGGCGTTTATCGTGATGACTGGGAGGGTCGTGAATACATCCAGAATAAGACCGGCCTCGCGCAGAGGCGCGGAGCACGCAGAGTAAAGGCCAATTGTTTAACAGGAGCGATATTCTCTGCGCCTCTGGCGAAATTCTTCTTGATTTTCGATCGTGATGAAAGGTTAATTGAGTCATGTTCATCGTTGCTGTAACAATCTTCGTCAAACCGCAGTTCACCGAACAATTCATCACCGCCACGCTTGATAACGCCCGCAACACCCGGCTGGAGCCGAACAACATTCGTTTCGATCTTTCGCAGGCCGAGGCGGAACCGGGGCGGTTTTTTCTCTATGAGGTTTACAAATCGAAAGACGATTTCACGTCGCACCAGCAGACGCCGCACTATTTGCGGTGGAAGGAAGCCGTCGCCGACTGGATGGCCCAGCCCCGGCAGGGCGTGAAGCACACGTCGATCTTTTTCGGAAACGAAGCGGATGCAGGCGTTTGAATTCTTCGGCGTCAGCCGCATCGTCTTCGGCCGCGGAAAATTTGCCGCCGCGGGCGAAATCGCCGCGACGCTGGGGCGATCGCCCCTGGTGGTGCACAATGGCGATGCCGTAATTGACAGGCTGATTTCGCTGCTGGAAGCGTCGAAACTCTCCCCCTCTATTTTGCGTCAAAGAGGTGAGCCGACGGCCGACCAGATCGACGCCGCGGTCGAGCTGGCGCGAAAGAAAAATTGCGATTGCGTCATCGGCCTCGGCGGTGGTAGCGCCATCGACGCGGCCAAAGCGATCGCGGGATTACTTACCAACGGCGGCGTCGCGACGGATTACATGGAGGTCGTCGGCAAGGGGAAAAAAATCACCAAACAGGCGGCGCCGTGGATGGCGATGCCGACGACCGCCGGCACGGGCGCGGAGGTGACGCGCAACGCGGTCATTGGACTTCCTGAAAAGCAGTTCAAGGCCAGCATCCGAAGCGATCTTCTTCTGGCGCGCGTGGCATTGGTCGATCCGGAACTGGGAGTGTCGGTTCCACCGGCCGTGACGGCCAGTTCGGGGATGGACGCGTTGTGCCAACTCATCGAATCGTTTACATCGACCGTCGCCTCCCCGATAACCGATTCACTCGCGCTAACCGGAATACCCCTTGCCGCGGCAAACCTTCTGCCGGCATATGCGAATGGGAGCGACATCAAAGCTCGTGAGGCGATGTCCTTGGCCGCGCTTTTGAGCGGCCAGACTCTCACGAGTGCCGGCTTAGGCGCGGTTCACGGCTTTGCAGCCGCGCTTGGGGCAAATTTCCCGATTCCGCACGGGACGATTTGCGCTGCCCTGTTGCCACCTGTGATTATGGCAAACGTAATCGCCCTGCGCGGCGCGAATCAAGCTGAAACTTTGCGCCGGTATGCCGAAATCGGCCGACGGTTGCCCGGGCAATTTGCGGGTGAAAACCCAATGAACTGCTTTGAATTTACGCGCCAACTGGTTCGCGATCTTAATATCCCGCCACTAAAGGAGTTCAGCCTGACCCCGGATCGCATCCCTGAAATGATCGCTCTGGTCGCAAAACCAGCAGCATGCGCTTTAATCCCATCGTATTGTCGGATGAGGCCCTGTCATCCGCCCTTTTGGCGGCCATTGAGGGCAAATCTTCAGAGTAACCGCCGAAAAATACCAAGAACCCTCACCCCAACCCTCTCCCGGATTACCGGGAGAGGGGGTAAGAGTGAGTACAGGGGGAGGGGGAAAAGAAGGGACATGCGATTGCGCCGGGGGAATCTTAAGGTTCTTCACGCCATCTTAAGGTTGGCTTTTGTAATCATGGTGGCTGGTTGTGTAACCACTCCATTTGTTCAACCATTTACAGAGGCAGGTAAATCAAATGCGCGTGCTCGTTGTTGAGGATGAGACTGATCTGTTAGATGTGCTCTCACAATCACTTCGGGAAGAAGGGTATGCCGTCGATTCGGCCACCAACGGCAAAGAGGCCCTCTACAAAGCATCTGGCGGCCATTACGATGCCATTGTCCTGGACCTGATGCTGCCCGTCATGGACGGATGGGAGGTCCTCCGCCAGCTTCGCAAAGAGGGGCAAACCGTTCCCGTGCTGGTACTTACGGCTCGCGACGCCGTTCACGACCGGGTTTCCGGGCTGGACCTTGGGGCCGATGATTACGTCAAAAAACCCTTCGAGCTGGACGAGCTTCTCGCCCGCCTACGGGCCCTAGTGCGCCGCGCCGCCGGCAAGGCCGACCCCGTCATCAGCGTTGGGGAAATCCAGGTAGACACCTCCAAACGGACCGTTTTTAAGTCTGGCCAGCAGATATTTTTAACCCCCCGTGAATACTCATTGGTGCAACTTTTGGCCCTGCACGCGGGTGAATTGGTTGCCCGCAACATGATTTACGAACATTTGTTTGACGAGGAGGACGATAGTTTGTCCAATCTTGTCGACGTGCACGTTTCCAACGTGCGAAAAAAGCTCGGCAAGGAATTCATCGTCACCCGACGCGGGCAGGGTTATCTGGTAGGGGAAGGACTCTGCGCGGCTGAGAAGCAGCCGCCGACGCAAGTATAGACCATGTTCAAGTCGATCCGTTGGACCCTCCAGCTCTGGCATGCGGCCATATTGTTTGTGGCCGTCTCCAGCCTGGGAGCGGTGCTCTACTATTCCGCCTCGCGGACGACTTACACCGAAATCGACGGCGAGCTTGCCGGCGCGGCTCGGGTTTTTTCCGCGCTGGCGATTCCCGGATCGCATCTTCAAAATTCGGTGCCAAGCCAGTCCGTCTCGGGCCAGCAACTGGCAATGGCGACGCTTCGGCAAACGGATTTCGCGCCGGGTACCGCTACCGATGCTCCTCCGGAAGCCGATCTGATCGCCACGCCACCTCCGGTCTCGCCGCTGGCGCAGCTCCGGGCGGTTCCGCAGGACTGCCTTCGCCGCCTCGGCTGGGATGATTCACAGCAGCCATATTTCATTGTCTGGGGCCCGGACGGCTCGATCGTTCGCCAATCGCTCGCCTGCCCGGCGGCGCCGGTTCCCTTCGTCGCCAACGTTTCCACGATTTCGCAGGCAGTGACACCAGAATTCCGCCAGCGCGACGACGTTCGCGAAATCATCCTCCCCGGCCCCGCCGGATCGACGATTCTCGTGGGCCGCTCGATCACTCGCGAACAGGCGGCCCTGGCCGACCTGCGCTGGAGCCTCGCCGGTGCGGGTGGATTGGTCATGATCATCGGCCTAATCGGCGGGTTCGCCCTTTCGCAGCGCGTGCTGCGGCCCATTCGCATGATCAGTGAGACGGCCCGCGCGATATCGGCTTCAGATTTGTCGCTGCGGATCGATGGGTCGGAGGTTCAAAGCGAGCTCGGTTCGCTGGCGCATACCCTGAACAACACCTTCGACCGCCTCGAATCGGCATTTCGCCGCCAGACGCAGTTCACCGCCGATGCTTCCCACGAGCTGCGCACGCCCCTGGCCATCATCCACGCCGGCAGCGAGCTGGCCCTTTCCCGCGAGCGCTCGACCCAGGAATATCGCCAAACGATCGAGTCGAATCTCCGCGCCTCCCGCCGGATGAATGCGCTGGTGGATTCGCTGCTGCTGCTTGCCCGCGCCGATGCCGACGCACTAAACCTGGAATATTGCCGGTTTGATGTGGTCCAGGCAGTGGAGGATTGCGTTACGCTGCTCGTTCCAATTGCCAAACGCCGTAACATTGCACTCAGCGCGCAGGGTCCCGCAGTTCAGATCGAAGCCGATCGGAACCACTTCCTGCGTCTGATGACCAACCTGATCGGCAACGCGATTCAGTACAACCTGGATGGCGGAAGCGTGAAGATCAGCGTTTCACGCGAAGATGAAATGGCGGTCGTGAAGGTGACCGACACCGGAAGCGGTATTCCGCAGGAGGATCAACCGCGGATCTTCCAGCGATTTTTCCGCGCCGACAAGTCCCGCAACGGCGGCACCGGCGGGTCCGGGCTGGGGCTGGCGATCTGCAAGAGCATCACCGCCACGCACGGCGGTGATATCTCCTTCACCAGCGTCCCGGGCGCGGGAACGACGTTTATCGTCAGGCTTCCCATGACCCGGCCAAGTGCCGAAGCGTTGTTGTCGAACAAGCTGGCTGCAAAAAATGAGTAGTAAGATGCGGAGGTTCCATGCCATCTGAACATTTACCGCTTGGGCAAAGAAAAAAGAGGCTGCGCCGCGACTGGGCCGCTTTGCTCGAACGCCTGGAGACACGGACCCTTCTGTCCGCCGGGCCGCATGACGCGCAGCGGGCGCTGGAGGTACGAGTTGATTCCACGCCAGGAGTTTCCGCTTTTGTCGTTCGTGCCGCGGATGAAGTTGCATCATCCAGCGCCGATGCCGTCTCCGGGAAACCTGTTGATGCGCCGCCGACGGATACGAAATCGGTAACCGTCGACTGGACCAGGGCCGAGGGGGCGTGGTCAAGCGGGCCATGGTCGCATCCGGACGGTCAACCGATGAACTTCACGCCCACCCAAGTGAGCTTTTTGATGGGAGACGGTGTCTACGCGAACGCAACGAACGGCGCCGGCAAATCATGGGGAGCAGAGCAAATCACGGCACGCGCGGACTTCCGCAGGGCCGATGAAGATTCGGCAATGCCGACCCCACCCGCACCCCCGGCTCCGCCTGTGGTTGTCGTCGCGGCCGCGGCCAATACCACACCCGCCGTTTCGGTGAATCAGACGCAATCCAACGCAATCGCGCCTCACGCGGCGGTTACGCTTCCGCGGGCCGACCAGTCAAGTTCTGCTTCTGCCCGCGCTGCGGCAGCCGGGGGCGGGGCAAATGTGGCCTTGGCCGTCATCAACGCCCCGACGCCGGTGATCGCCTCGATTTCAACCGAAAGAAATGTCTCGCACGATCCGCCGGATTTGTCATGGTCGGATGGGATTTTCGGGATCAATACGGAGCTGACCGCATTTAGGGAAATCCTTCAGCGTCCGGGCGTCTTTGCCACGGCTGGCCAATCGGTCGATATCATGGAAAAGCTCCTGATTTCGGACGCGGCCGCGCTGGCGCAAGTCGCCAACGGCGTCGCGATGCGTCTCGACCAGGAAAACGCACTGCTCTGGAAGGGCGCGGCTGGATTGCTCGGCGTCGCCATGATCGTCGCCGCCGGCGCGGGCCGAGAGCGGCCGGCCAGCCAGCTCCCCAAACGCCAGCGGCGCAACCCTAAGCACCTGTGCATCGGTGAACGCAGCGCGGTCGCTTCTGGCTTTTGAGTTTTACCTGCCTCTAGGGCAATCGCATATGGCCTAAAAAAGGCAAAAGCCCCCACCCTAACCCTCCCCCGGAGTACCAGGGGAGGGGAGAAGAGGGGAGATGCGATTGCATTGTGCCAGTCTCGCGAGCGCGGGGCTGGTTTTCTTTTAATCGGCCGCCTATTTCTTCCCACCCGCCCGCAATTCCGTCTCCGCTTCCAGCCAGTTTTGAACCGAGTTGTTTGAATGCGCCCCGTGGCTCTTTTTCAGCCAGAGCTCGTACGCCCGCTTGGCGACCATTTCGTGCGTGATTACCGGCGCCGGACCCGCCACGGCGGGAGTGGACTTCTTGGGCTTCGTTTTCGGCTTCGGCGCGGTTTTCTTCGGCTTTATGACTTTCTTTGCGGAAACCTTCTTGGGGGTCTTCTTGACCACCTTCTTTTTCTTGGCCATGAACTTCTCCTTACCAACTGGTGCAGCGGCTTTCCTTGGTTACATACTACAATGTTCCTTCGCCGCGGCCAGCGCAATCGGGCGCCGGCCGCCCGTCACGAGAGGAAATCGAATGACTTCCACCACAACATTTGCCATCACCATTACCGTCCAGGCGATGCTGGCCCTCGGACAGATTCTGGTCGTCTTTCTGTTCGTCTACCGCTGGTCGAAAAATAGCTGGCGGTTTACCAACCTGATGAAAATCCGCGAGCCGCTGGCCCGGGCCTATTGCTCGCTCTCCTCGATCGCCCGCATCCGCAAACGGCTGGCCACCGAGCCGGCTGACCAGGCACTCGTGAATCACGACCGCGATCGCATCCTCAAGGTCATCACCATGGCCCAGGACGAAATCCTCAATTTCAGCGTCGAGCACTTCAAGGCAAAATTCTGGCTCCGCGTCGAGGAAAACTCCCAGCTCGATGTGCTGTTCGACAAGCTCAGCGCCTTTCTGCTGGCGCTTTGCGCGGAAAAGGAGCAGAATTCGGATGCGGCGCTCAACGATCTGCGCCGGGAAATCCTGAAATTCGACGCCATCTGCGGGCTGGCGAACTACAACGGGGGAAACTGGTCGCACGTGGCGCCGGGATTTGAGACGGCGTGAAAGTATGGCGGGAATTGCTGCAAAATACGAAGAACCCTCACCCCGCGCTGCGAGAGAGTGGAGCAGTAGAAAGTAGAGCAGTAGAACCCCCTTCCCTGCCCTCCCCTGGAATACCGGGGGCGGGGGAAAGAGGAGTACCGGGAGAGGGGATAAGAGGAGTGATTCGGAGAGGATTTCAGCAGAGCAGAGTCATACCCGTCAGGGTTCGGGGGTTGTGGAGATGATTCCGAATTGGAGGGACTGGGGCGTGTGGTATTGGTGGCGGGGCGATTTGGGTTTGAAAGCGGCGGCGGAGCGGAGGAGGGTTTGGGCGGCGGAGAGGCGGATTTGCTCGTTGGAGTCGTCGAGAAGGTCGTCAAGTGCGTCGGCGGCTTTGGCGGCGGCGGACTGGATCTGCTCGATGAGAGCCGCGTGGATGGCGGCGCTGCCTTCGGCGAGCGCGCGGCGGTAGTCTTCGTTGAAGGTTTTCCAGTTCCAGAGGGTTTTGCGGTCGATGCCGAGGATTTCGGCGATGCGGGAGTCGCGGACGCCGCGAAGGGAGTGCTCGATTGCCTGCATCTGGAGGCAGGAAAGGTTGAAGGAGCGGGGATTTCCCTGATTTCCCAAAAGTTCCCCATTTTTTGGGGGGGGTGCCGGGAGGCTGGGATTGGTGGCGGGGATTTGAGATTTGAAATTTGTGATTTCAGATTGGGGGTCTGGGGACATGGAACCCTCCGGGTTAGTGGGTAGAGAGTAGAAAGTTGAGAGGAGAGGTGAAAAAATATCACGACTCTATATACAGGTCCAAAAGGTGTTCATTTTGTACCTATTTTTCAAAAATCTGAGAATTTTTTTGAATTTTTTTTGTGGGAGGCAGGTGAGGCGGATTGGGGGTGGTTGGGGATTTCAATGCCCCACGCCGGCGGCGTGGGCGTTCAGGGATACGGCTATTCCATCGACTGCCACATTGCGGCGGCAAGCGATCGCCGCAGCAGGACGTACAGCGCCGCGCCACGAGCAACTCGATAGCCACGAGCCACCAGAAGAAGCCCAGGTTCCACGACATCAGTGCCAGGCCGCCCAGCGCCATTGAAGCGAGGCTGGCGACGATCATTGTCAGCCCGCGGCCGGCGGATTTCGCCTCCTCAGTTGGCAGCGAGAGGGGAATTCCACCGCCGCCAATCGTCGGGATCAGCGAGTAAATCGGAATCGCGATGACGCCTGGGATGAGCATAAGCAATTGCGAGGGGTCGTGCTCCGGCAACCAGATAAGGGCCGCGAAGATAACCAGCAACGGCAGCGTAAGGAAAAAGAGGACGGCTCGCCGCGCGCCGTTGCAAAGAGCGCGGGGCCGAAATCGGCGCCGCCCGGAAAATGTCGGATGCCTGCCACTGCTGGGAATATTGAAGCATGCTCACGCCCAGCAGCGGCACGAGGCCGACGTAGGCGGCGATGAACGTGATGCGGAATCCGCCGAACCACGGGTCCTTTGCCCCTTGCCCTCCTCCGTGACCTGCTCCGTGACCCTGAAACATGAACATGATTGGAATTGCCATGAACGGCGCCAAGCCGGGATAGACGCGCAGCTTGACGTCTCGGTCGCGCAGGAGATAGGCGGCGACCAGCAGAAACGACGTCCGCTCGACCGGATCGCGCAGCCACCAGCGCAGCGGCGGCAAATCGACGAGACGCTCAATCCAGCCGCGCCCCTCGCGGGTTTTGCGTTTCCTGGAGACGGTTTCCGCGAGGGTTTGCATGCCCGATTCGTAGTCGTGCACCAGCTTGCTGAAGGCCATCCACATCGTGATCGCCGTGGCGGCGACGGCGCAAAACGCCAGGATCCATGAGGTTCGCGCGCCGCTGCCGGCGATGGCGTCGTCGATGCCGGCAAACCAGGCGGGCGGAAGCAGGCCGATCCACCAGGAGTGCTGGTCGATGACCAGCATCCGGCCGCCGTGCGCCATCATTTGCGAAAGCACCTGGCTGCTGATCACCGCGCCGATGGAGACGGCCACCTGCATCGTCGTGATGAGTCCTTCAAGTCGCGGCCGGCCGAACCAGCGGAAACAAAGCTGATAGATCACCACGACAAAGCTGGCGCAGAAGAGGGCTTCGAGGATTGTCGAAAGGGCGTGGGCCAGCGGAAACCACCAACTGCCGTTGCGGGCGAACACGCCGGCGAAAAGACCGACGAGATTGAATGCGCCTGCCAGCCACAGCGAGATTTCGATCAGCACGCGGATTTTCGCCCAGAGCATCGCCGACGGGGAGGCGGGGCGATGCAGCAGAATGTCGGCTTCCTCCTTGTTAAAAAGCACTTCGCCAGCCGAGGCGGCGACGAACATGCCAAGAAACATGAACGTCATGGAGTGCAGGTAAACCGAGAGGGCGAAGACCGGCTGAGTGACGAACGAGAGGGCCAGCAGGCCGAAGAGGGCGTACATGAGGAGCGTGAGGGCAAGCTTTTCGCCGATGGATTTGGGGGCGGTTTCTTTCTTGAGACCGCGCGAGCTGCGGCCGCGCAGGAAGAGGGTGAGGAAGAGGCGGCGCAGTGTTTTGTCGGTGGGTGGGGCGGTTTCGCTCAAAGCAGTGTCGGTCATGGTCGGAAGGTTTTGGCAAAGTCCTCGGCGCGCTGTTCGAGTTCGGTGCCGCCGGTCAGTTGGGTGAAGAGCCGCTCGAGCGTGCCGGAGTTGTGGGAGGCGACCAGTTCGTCGGGCTTGCCGTCGACCAGCACCTTGCCCTTGTCGATGATGATGACGCGATGGCAGACTCGCTCGACGACGTCGAGAATGTGGGAGCTGTAAACGATGGTCTTGCCTTCGCGGGCCAGGGTCTGGATGAGCGCCTTGAAACCGACGGCCGCGTTGGCGTCGAGGCCGTCGAGCGGCTCGTCGAAGAAGACCACCGGCGGGTTGTGCAGGAGGGCGGCGGTGATGACGACCTTGCGGCGCATGCCTTTGGAGTAGGCGCCGAGGAGTTTTTCGGTGAGGGTTTCGAAGCTGAGATCGAAGAAGGCGATGAATTGGCGGATGCGCTCGCGGGCCGCGGCGCGGGGGATGCCGTAGAGGGCGGCGATCATTTCGAGGTATTCGAGTCCGGTGAGGGATTCGAAGACCGCGCCGGATTCGGGGACGAAGCCTACATTGCGTTTGACGTCGATTGGGTTGGTGAGCAGGTCGAAGCCGCAGATTTTGGCGGTGCCGCTGGTGGGGGCGAGCATGCCGGTGAGCATTTTGAGGGTGGTGGATTTGCCGGCGCCGTTGGGGCCGAGGAATCCGACGATCTGACCGGGCGGGACGTCGAAAGAGATTTCGTCGACGGCGATCTGCGAGCCGAAGGTTTTGGTGAGGTGATCGAGGGAGACCATCGGGGAATTCCGTTCTGGTTCAGGTCATTTATTAGCCCGGCAGGGTTTTGATTTTAACGAGGGTAAATTGTTTTCGCCGCACAGGGGCATCGGTACAAAAGGTAACAGTCGGCGGCAAGCTGGGAAAGATAGGCAAAATGGCAAAATTCTTGTTCAAACGCCTGCCATCAGTCGTAGCACGCGGTCTTGATTGAGGTCCTGGCGATTGAGCTGGCCGACGAGGCGGCCTTGGCGCATGACGAGGACTCTTGTGGAGAGATTCAAGAGTTCGGGGAGTTCGGAGGAGATGAGCATGATGGCGATGCCCTGGGCGGCGAGGTCGTCGATGAGGCCGTGGATGGCGGCTTTGGCGCCGATGTCTACGCCGCGTGTGGGCTCGTCGATGATGAGGATTCGGGCGTTGCGGCCGAGCCATTTGGCGAGGGCGACTTTCTGCTGGTTTCCGCCGCTCATGCCGGCGACGGGGGCTTCGAGAGATGGGGTGCGGACGCGGAGCTTTTCGAAATAGATGCGGGCACTTTGGCGCTCGGCCTTTTGGTTGAGGATGCCGAAGCGGCGGAATCGGGGGAGCATGGCGAGGGAGAAATTCTGCCGGCCGCCCATTTTCAGGACGAGGCCCTGGCGTTTTCGGTCTTCGGGGACGAGGGCGATTCCGCGGCGCATGGCCTGGCGGATGTCGCCGGTGGGGAGGGGTTTGGAATCGACGAGGATATTTCCGGTGGCCTGGCGGTCGAGGCCGAAGACGGCCTTGGCGATTTCGCTGCGGCCGGCGCCGACGAGTCCGGCGAAGCCGACGATTTCACCGGCCTTGATGTCGAAGCTGACGTCGCGGAAGTGGCCGGGAGAGGAGAGATTTTTGACGGAGAGGAGAGCTTCGCCGGGGGTTTTCTCGAGGTGGTGGGGGAAATAGGCGGCGATGCTTCGGCCGATCATATGCTTGACGATGGAATCGGGGGTTGCCTCGGCGCGGTCGAGGGTGCCGACGTGTTTGCCGTCGCGGAGGACGGTGATGCGATCGCAGAGGCGGAAGACTTCGGGCATGCGGTGGGAGACGTAGATCATGGTGACGCCGCGAGATTTGAGGCGCTCGATGAGGGCGAAGAGGTTTTCGGCGTCGGGTTCGGCAAGGGAACTGGTGGGCTCGTCGAAGACGAGGATTCGCGCCGGTGCCGACGGCGGAGGCGATCTGCACGAGCTGCTCCTGGGCGGTGGAGAGAGTGCGCATGGTCTGGCGGACGTTGAGCTTTACACCGATGTCGGCGAGCAATTTTGTCGGCGCGTGTTTCCATTTCCGGGCGGTTGATGAGGAAGCCGAATCGGCGGGGGTAGCTGCCCATGCAGAGGTTTTCGGCGACGGAGAGGTCGGGGCAGAAGGCGAGCTCCTGGTGAACCATTCCGATGCCGGCGGCTCGGGCGTCGGCGGGGGAGCCGAAGGATTTTCGCTGGCCTTCGATCAGGATTTGGCCGGCGTCGGGGCGGTAGATGCCGGCGAGGATTTTTCCGCAGGTGGATTTTCCGGCGCCGTTTTCGCCCATGAGGCCGTGGCATTGGCCCGGGGAGATGGAGAAGGAGACGTCGTCGAGTGCGGTGACGCCGGCGAAGGTTTTGGTGATGTTGCGGTATTCGATCATGGGAGTATGGTTGCTGGATTAGATCGATGAGTATAGTTCAGCGCAGGGTGGGTTGCGTGTCAAGGTGAGGGCAAACCTTAGAGGTGTGAAAGGTGTGAAAGGTATGAAAGTGAGGAGGGGGTGACGGGAAAACGAAACGGATCGACGGTAGAGGGGTATACAAAGGGGGTGCGAAGGTGGGAAGGTAAGAAGGTGTGAAGGAAGAGGCAGGTATAGTGAGGCGATGATGGCAAAGTTGAGCGGATTGAGGATTTGGGTTTTAGTATTTGGGATGGTGAGTGTGGCGCGGGCGGCAACTTCGGCGGTGGATCCGGGGACAACGCTTTGGTATCCGCGCGAGGCGGCGGTTTGGGTGGAGGCGCTGCCGATCGGAAACGGGCGGCTTGGGGGGATGGATTATGGCGGAGCAGGGCGCGAACGGTTGCAATTGAATGAGGACAATGTTTGGGCGGGGGGGCCGTATGATCCGGCGAATCCGGCGGCGTTTGAGGCGTATGCGAAGGCACGGCCGCTCATCCTGGCGGGGAAGGGACTGGAGGCGGCGGATCTGCTCAAGGTCGATGGGTTGGGGAATCCACATTCGCAGGCTTCGTATCAGACGATTGGGGAACTGGATTTGGATTTTGGAAATGTCACCGCCACCGATTACCGTCGCGAATTGGATCTGACTCGGGCCGTCGAGACGGTTTCATATCATGCGGGCACTGTCGCAATCACCAGGGAGCTTTTTTCATCGGCGGCCGACCAGGTTTTGGTGATGCGGATTTCGGGGGATCGGCCAGGGAGCGTGGGATTCTCGGCGACGTTTACTACGCCTTACCGGGAGAAAGAAATCTCGGTTTCGAGCAACGAACTGGTGCTCAATGGGCAGTCGGGGCGATTTGGGAATATCCCCGGACAGGTGAAGCACGAGACGATCGTGAGGTTCGTGACGGACGGCGGATCGGTTTCCGGGGCCGGGGACACGATGACGGTGAGCGGGGCGAATTCCGTCGTGCTGGTGATCGCGATCCGCACGAATTATGTCAATTATCACGATCTAACGGCCGATGCCGATGCCCTGGCGCAAGGACCTGGGGGCGGTCGAAGGGAAGGGGTTTGAGGATTTGCTGAAGGATCATCTGGATTCTTATCAGCCGCTTTTTGATCGGGTGCATATCGATCTGGGGACTTCGGCGGAGGGCCAGTTGCCGACGGATGAGCGGGTGAAGCATTTTGCCGAGGGGCATGATCCGGCGCTGGCGGCGCTGGAGTTTCAGTATGGGAGATATCTGCTGATCAGTTGTTCGCGGGCGGGGAGTCAGCCGGCGGCGTTGCAGGGGATGTGGACGGATTCGATGAATCCGCCGTGGAATGGGAAGTTCACGGTGAACATCAACACGGAGATGAATTACTGGCCGGCGGAGAAGACGAATTTGCCGGAGTGCGTTGAGCCGCTGTTTGGGATGATCAAGGATGTTTCGGTGACGGGGCAGAAGACGGCGGCGGTGATGTATCATGCGCCGGGGTGGGTGCTGCATCACAATACGGATGGATGGAGGGCGACGGCGCCGATTGATTTTGCAAACGTCGGCATCTGGCCGACGGGCGGCGCGTGGCTGCTGACGAACGTCTGGCAACACTATTTGTATACGGGGGACGTGGAGACGCTGAAGGAGTTTTATCCGATCTACCGCGGGGCTTGCGAATTTTTTCTGGCGACGCTGGTGAAGGAACCGGTGCATGGATGGCTGGTGACTTGTCCGAGCGTTTCGCCGGAACATGGGGGGCTGGTCGCCGGGCCGACGATGGATGAGAGCATTCTCCGTGATCTGTTCGAGGAGACGGCAGATATTTCTCAGATATTGGGAGTCGATGCCGATTTCCGGGAGAAGGTTCTGGCGGCGAGGGAGGAGCTGGCGCCGTTTCAGATCGGGAAGTATGGGCAGCTCCAGGAGTGGCTGCAGGATATCGACCGCGAGTTTGATTCGCATCGGCATGAGTCTCATTTGTATGCCATGTTTCCGAGCAACCAGATAACCGCGGAGGATCCGCGGCTGTTTGCGGCGGCGAAGAAATCGCTGGTCGGCAGGGGGGATGGGGCGACGGGGTGGTCGCTGGCGTGGAAATTGAATTTGTGGGCTCGGGCGCTGGATGGGAATCATGCGTATCTGCTGCTGACGCATTTGCTGAGTGAGCCCGAGGGAGATTTGCCGAAGGGGTATGTTCCGCCCGTTGATCCGAAGACGGGGAAGCCTGGGAAGATGCCGGAGAGGAGAGGGGGGACGTATCCGAATTTGTTCGATGCGCATCCGCCGTTCCAGATTGACGGGAATTTTGGGGCGACGAGCGGGATAACGGAGATGCTGATGCAGAGTCACGAGGGGTTCATTCGGATATTGCCGGCGTTGCCGGATGCGTGGCCGCGGGGGCATGTGGATGGGCTGGTGGCGCGCGGGGGGTTCGTGATGGGGATGGATTGGGATGCGGGAAAACTGGTGAAGGCGACAGTGGAGTCGAAGTTGGGGAATCGGTGTAGTGTTTATGCGCCGGGGGGGATTAATGTGGTGGATGGGAAGGGGAAGGAAGTGGAGACGGAGAAGAGTGGGGATGACGTATACAGTTTTCCGACGTCGAAAGGGGGAGAATACGTGATAACAGAGTAGAAGCGGCGTCCCGCCGCTTGAATGCCGGAAAGCGGCGGGACGCCGCTTCTACTTTGCATTCAGGGAAACAGCGGCGGAGGCAATTGAGATTTGCGGGTTGAGGGTCGGGTTTGAATCATGACGGAGCGGGGTAAGTTTTCCACGGGCGTGAGGGTCAGGACGGTGATGGTGTCGGGGGGCATTTGCCAGGTGAAATTTGGGGTGAGGCGGGCGAATGAGTTGACGGGGATGATGTGCGTGGGGTTGGTGATCGAGTTGGTGTCGGTGGGGGCGGCGGTCATGGATTCGACGGGGGTGACGGGGCTAAGGTAGTAGACGCCGGTGAGGTGGATTTCGAGGAACTGGGATGTGGGGGTGGGGTTGATCAGTTTCAAATAAATTTGTCCGGTGGAGTCGTCCTGGGTGGCGGAGGATTGGATGGGGGTGTCGGTTGATTTCATCGCGAGGCGCTGGTTGCCGACGTTGGTGCTGAAGAGTTTGAAGGCGTAGTAGCTGGGTGAGCCGAAGGCGTGGAGGGCGTCAAAGCCGATGAAGTCCGGACGCCATTGCCAGGCGCCGGGGTTGACGTTGACGAAGAGGGGGGCGTAGCAATTCATGACGACCATGTCGGCGTTGCGCTCCATGGCGGCCATCCAGGCGGCGTCGCCGAGGGCGCAGTGGAAGTCGGCGGTGGGAGCCATCTTGTGGGCGGCGAGATTCCATGGGGGGATTTTCGCGTCTTCGAAGGAGGCCCATTCGCCTACGAAAATTTCGGGACGCCTGATGCGCGGATAGTTTTCGTAATAATTCGGCGAGAGGTTTATGAATTCGTCCGCGGGGCGATAGTAATGCTCATCGACGGCGTCGGGCGTCCGGCTGGTGACCTCGAAACCGGGCCAGACTTCCTTGGGAGCGGTGGAGATGATTTTCAGGTTTGGGTATTGGGATTTGATCGCGTCGTAAAACTGGGTGAAGCGGGCGTCGTAGCTGTGGGAGTTGTCGAAGAAGTCTTCGTTGCCGATCTCGACGTAATGCAGGGGAAAGGGCTCGCGATGACCATCGGCGGCGCGGCGGCGCCCCAGGGGGTGGTGGTGTCGCCGGTGACGTATTGGATTTCATCGAGGGCGTCCTGGACGTAGGGCTGGAGGGAAGCGCCGGCCGGAATGTGATCGCCATGGGGTGAAGAGACGAAGCCTGCGAAGACGGCGAGGACGGGCTGGGCGTTCATGTCCTGGCACCACTGGAGGAATTCGAGAAGGCCCAGGCCGTCGGTGGTGCGGTAGCCCCAGAGGCTCTGGTGGCCGGGGCGATTGGCGAGGGGGCCGATGGTTTTTTTCCACTGGTAGCGGCCGTCGAGGGTGGCGCCTTCGAGGTAAGCGCCGCCGGGGAAGCGGAGGAATTTGGGGTGGAGGTCGACGAGCATCTGCATGAGGTCTTTGCGGAAGCCGTTGGGCTGATTTTTCCAGGTGGGGGGGAAGAGGGAGATGAGATCGAGCCAGAGTTTTGCAGGGCGGTCGGTGGTGATCGCGAAACGGGCGAGGGAGGTTGGAGTGAGGTTGGCGGGGGTTTGGAGGTAGACGTGGTATTGCGTCCAGGTGGTGGAGATTCCGTTGATGACAGCCGAGGCATAGGTGGTTTGGCCATCGGAGCTTTGGAGGCTAACGGTGATGGGGGCGGAAGAGCCGGGGGCGGATTTGGCGTAGAAAGAGGCGGTGTAGCGGGCCGCGGGGTAGAGGGGGATTCCCCAGAAGCCGGGGTTGGAGAGGCCGGCGGGGGTGGTGGGGGAAGCTTGATTGACGGTGAGGCAGAGGGTGGTGGGGAGCTGGGGATTCAGGGGCTGGGAGGGGTCGAGGGAGATGGTTGCGGAGGAGCCGGGTGGGGTGAGGGGGGACCAGTAGAGCGGGGTTTGCGGGTCGTCGAGGAAGACGCGGTTTCGGATCAACTCGGCATAGAGGCCGCCGTCGTAGGAGTGGTTGATTTCTTCGGTCATGAGGCCGTACATCAGGGGGCTGACGGGGCCGGCGGGGTGGGAGGCGTCGATGGTGAGGGTGGGGGAGGAGAATGAGAATGATGCCAGGAGCAGTAGCGTGGAAATGAATGTAGCTAGCAGTGTGCGCGGGGTGGACATGGGGGAATTGGTACGCGATGGGGCGCGGGGGTGCAAGGGAGATTGCCGATTGCCGATTTCCAATTGCCGATTTCCAATTGATGAATGAAACGCGTTGTTTTTGCTCGCAGCCCGCAACTCGCAACTCGCAACTTTAATTGTGCGTGGGCTGCATCTGTGTCCAGGTTGTTCCAGAGGGGAGGCTGGAATCGCTGTTGGGGTTGTAACCGGCGTCGTTGTTCATGAGTATTTCGCCATCCGTTCCCTGCCAGGCCTGGCTGTAGTCGTTGGGGAGCTTGTAGGTTGAGCCGTCGCTGGACTGCCAGGGGCTTACTTCGCGCTGGATGTCGGCCTCGTTCTCGGATTGACGATCGAGATCGGCGGAGTGCGCCGAGTAGGAGGCGTGCTGCGCGTCGTTGGCGGCCGATTGATTGGCGATGCGCTGCTCGGTGTTGTTGAACCATTGCTGCTGGTTGATTGCCTGCTGGCGCTGGCGGCCCAGGGCCTGCTGGTAACGCTCCTGGTTGAGCGCGTTGACACGCTGCAGCCACTGGGGATTGATTTGCAGCGATTGGGCCATCTCCTGGGCGAGCGGGGTGAGGTCGTCGAGCTTGCCCTGCGGGGCGCGGCGGGATGAGGCGTAGATCACCTGCCAGTTCACCACGCCATTGGGATTGTCCACGCGTGATTCTGACGCCTCCATCACGCCCATGAGCGATTCATCCACGACTTGGCCGTTCAGGGTGTACTCGAATACTTCGCGGCCGGCGGCAACTTCGAAGGCGGTGTTGGGATCGTTATTGATCTGGTCATAGATTTTTTTCGCAATGTCGGGAAGTTTTTCCTGCTTGATGACGGTCGCCTGCTGAAGATCGGTGCGAAAATACTGGAGGATGGCGGTGTCGAAGGCCTTGAACGCGTCGCTGGGCGTGAGCTCGACGATGAAGCCGGCAAAGATCTGCCCTGGGCGTAGATCGAACCGCCCCACGGCCTGGCTCCAACTGAAGCTGAGAGATGGATACAAGTCGAAGGCTCGGACATCCTGGGCATCGCCCCAGTGAATGCGAAAGAGTTGCGGGGTGGCGAGATTTGGCTTCCAGAGCACGCCTCCTTTGACGATCCAGTCTGCCGGCATGACGCCACGGAAGACTTCCATATCGGCAAAGCCCTGGGCGTCGTTGATGGAGAAACGCTTTAGACGCATCATCGAGGGCTGGGAGGTTGGAGCGGATGGCGCATCGGCGCGGGACTGATGCTGGGCGATCGAGAGGGTGAGGATGATGGCAAGGCAGATGCCGTATGGGGTGCGGATCATGGGGGCCTCCGTTTTCAACTGTTTTAGCCTTTTCCCCCTCCCCTGGTACTCCGGGGGAGGGTTGGGGTGGGGGGCTTTGGGCGTTTCCAGTGCAAAAGCGATCGCCCTGTGGTTAACGGGGATGCACTTTAGCGATCGGGTTTGGGAAGAGCAAAGATTCGAACCAGTTCAAGGTCCGCCACTACCGAAACGCGGCAAACCAGCAAGGCTGTGTATGTGTCGAATATCAGCCTGACACGACTTTAGATTTCAGGCTTCGGTGGAGGGGCAATTCCCCCTTTGATCTGCTGAAGCGCTTCCCTTACGCGGCGCTGGTAAGGGTTGCGAGTGTAATAATTCTCCAAAAGCGGCGCCGCCTGCTCGGGTTTTTCCAGGGCAAGATAGACCAGTCCGAGCAACCCGTCGCAGCCGACGCCCGAAACGTCCATCTCTTTGGCGCGCGACAAATGCAGCTCAGCTTCCGCGAACTCATGGAGGAGGTAATAAGCCCATCCCGCCGCGAGATGAGAACTGAAGACTTCGGGCTCTTCTTTCAATACAAGTTCGATCTCTTCATTCGCCCGCTCGCGATCTCCCGCGCCCGCCAATGCCACTGCTAACGCTCGACGAGTCAAGGGCTCGGGGTGCATTGCCCTCGCCTTTTCGGCCTCTTCGAGGGCGTCGGCATATTTTTCCATATTGAGGTAGATTGACGCCATCGCAAGGTGCGGTAAGTACGACTCGGGCTGCAGCTCTGCCACACCGCGGGCTATCGAACAGGCCTCTTCAAACTGTTCCGTCTCCGAGAGAAGCTCAGCGAGGACGATTTTGCAAACGGGCTTCTCGGGATTCTGGTCGGCCGCCCCGCGGGCGAGGTTTAGCGCCTCATCGAATCGATGCTCAGCGCCGATGGCGGCCGCGAGCATTGCCGATGCCGCGGGATGCTGCGGAGCCAACTCCGTCACGCGGCGATATTGTGCTTCGGCCAATTGAAATTGCCGTTTTCTGAAACTAATCGCGCCCTGGCCGAGAAGCGACTGGATCTCTATTCCCTGGAGCCCTTTTTGTCCTTCTTGCCGGCTTTGATAGATTTCGGCGGCGCTTTCGAAATGCCGCTGGGCTTCGTCGTAATTTCGCTGTTTTAATTTTAGCTGCGCCAGGGAATTATGAAGGAGAGGATCCGCGGGATTCATTTGCATCGCGCCGCGGGCGAACTGCGACGCCTCTTCGGTTTTTCCCAGGCGCTTTAGAACCTCGCTGGCCGTTGCATGGGACTGGGCGGAGTCGGGTTCGAGCTGAAGAAATTGCTGCATCGCGGCCAATGCTTCTGGCTCGCGATTCAGTGCCGCCAGAGCCTTGGCTCGCGTGCGGAGGACACCGCAATGGTCCGGCTTGATCGCCAACGCGCGATCGGTGCACTGGAGCGCTTCCTCGAATTTGCCCTTGAGCATGTAGGTGCCCGCCAATCCGGCAATCGAGGGAATATGATCTGCCTGGAGAGCGACGGCCTGCTGGAATACATCCATCGCTTCATCGAACTGACTCTTGACCATGTGGACCGCGCCAAGCTGACAGAGATTCAAGGGACTTGGATCGAGCGACACCGCGGTGCGCGCGTGCTCCATGGCCTCGTCATACCGGCGCTGCCTGAACCTGCAGATGGAGAGTTGACGCGCGGCTACAGCGTCATTGGGATAACGGGCGAGGATTTGCCCGATGACTTCCTCGGCCAGGTCGTATCGCTTGCTTAGCATGAGCTGCGCCGCATGTTTGCGCAGGCGAAGCAAGTCTGGGGAAACAGGGGATTTGAAATTCTTGGCCATTCTGTGCCGTGAAAGATCAGGTCTTCTTGAGAAACTTCAGAACATCGTCGTAGGCCCCGCCCTGATTCGAGTAGGTGGCGTAGTTGCGTGCCGAAGCAAACCATTCGAGCGTGGACGGCTTGAGCCGCTGGGCCGCTGCGACGAGGTCCGCCGTGGTGATCGGCGTGGCCGCGCCGCGGGCCACTGCTTCCAGAAGCTTGTCTTCGACGGCCGACTCCACGACTGCGCGGAGGTCTGCGCCGGAGAAGCCTTCGGTTTTGGCGGCGATCATTTCGTGGTCGATATCCTTTTGAGGGCGGTCCCGCAGGTGGATTCGCAGGATCGACGCTCTCGCCGGCGCGTCGGGTGGAGGAACGAAGATAATCCGGTCGAAGCGCCCGGGACGGCGGAACGCGGGGTCGACATGCCAGGGGGCGTTGGTCGCGGCGAGAATCAGAACGCCTTCGTTGTTGTTACCGATCCCGTCCATCTCGGCCAGGAACTGGTTGATCAGGTGGCGACCCGCGCTGCGCGCATATCGGAGCGACTGGCGGCGAGCGCGTCGACCTCGTCGAAAAAGAGGACGCAAGGCCGATTGCGCCGCGCTTGTTCGAAGAGGGCGCGAAGATTGCGTTCGCTGGAGCCGACCCACATGTCCAGCACATCGCTAACCCCGACGGGAATGAAGTTAGCGCGGATTTCACCGGCCGTGGCGCGGGCGAGGTGCGTCTTTCCGCATCCCGGCGGCCCGTACATAAGAATTCCGCCACCGGCTTTCTTGCCGTAGGCGGCGTATATTTCAGCGTGCTCGAGGGGATGAATGATCTTTATGCGGATGTCCTGTTTGACCGAATCCATGCCACCCACGTCGGCAAACGTCGCCTTGGGCCGCTCGACGTCGCGTTCAATGGGTTCGGGTTTTTCTTCGTAGGCGACGCGTAGCGGATGCCCGTAATCCGCGGACTTACCGTTTTGGATTTCCTCGCGGCCGATGCCAAGTTGCGCTGCCAGTTCATCGTCAACCAGCGCCGGGTCGGCATCGGTCGCACGCCGGTATTGGCGCGCGGCGCTATCGAACTGACCGGAGCGGGAGAGCAATCGCGCATGCAAAAGGATCGCGGAGGGCGGCGGATCGGACAACTTGAGTAGTTCTTCGATCACTACCATGGCATGCGATGTTTTTCCCTGGTGGAAAAATGATTTGGCGAGTGATGTTTTGAGCCGAGCGTCCCCAGGTGTCAGAGCGAGCGCGTGCCGATACTCGGCCTCGGCTTCCTCATAACGGCCGATCCCCATTAGGGCGTCGGCCAGCGCCTGCCGCAGCGGAAGGTTTTCCGGCGATAGACGAACGGCCTGGCGCAAACCCGCAATTGTCTGGTTGTCGAAGGGCATAAATACGGTTTTAGAAGCTTCCAAATTCTATCCCAGGATTTCCGCATTCGCGAGTGATGATCGCCGTACGTCAAATCAGGTTCTCATCGCGAAGCCGAAACCAGATCGCTCCCATTGAAACATCGAATGTTCGAGCCAGGCCTTTGACAGCATAGTCCTGTGACTCCTTCGTTAGTTTTTGAAATGTAGTGCCTTTCCCTGCCAAGGCCGACGCTATTTCGGTAAACTTGGCGATGAACGGGTCGGGTGGGATGAGCAGCAATCCCGCGAATGTATCCGCTTGGTCTTCGAGGCGGTCGTAGTCCGGTGGCTCCAGGGATTGCATTGCCTGCTTCCACTGTGGGGGTGTCGCGAATGGCAATTGCCGGTAAATTTCTTGATGCAAGATCAAATGTCCGAGTTCATGGGCAAGGCTGAATCGGAGTCGATAAGGTTGCCGACGGAAAACGAAATCGTCAACTCGAATTTCAGTGAGGTCGTGGGTAATAAATGCGACAGTCGAGAAGCGAGCCTCGAGGTCAGGCGTAGGCACAAGGTCGAGGCAATAACCAACGTCGACGATATTTTCAATCGGAACGGGAATCTCGCTGCTCCATCCATTGTCCGCAAGGCACTGTCGCGCCGCCTCTGCGATCTGGTGATACGTCAGCGGCGGGACATGGATGGGCATCGCCACAATCTACTGTCGCCGCCGAATGAAGTCGATCAGTTCGTCCATCTTCCCTGCCGCCAGGGGCTCACCCTTTAGTGTTCGAAATAACACCGGCAACTTCTCCACGACCTCTGCATCGTCCATCAGAGATTTGGGGATCTGCCGCCGGGCCACGGCGGCGTAATTGTGGAAATCAAACCATTCACTGCTTTCTTTTTGGATGTGGAGAGCCTTAACCATCTTTTGCATGAAATCATCGTCAGCCGGTGGGGTGAGAATGCCTCTCTCCAGCTTGGAGTGATTTCCCGGATCATACCCATGTTCTTCACAGAACCCTCGAAGGGTCTGTTTTAATGAAATTCGCTTTTCCTTCACGAACAGACCGAACGTCATGATTGCTCCTGGTTAACTATCGGCTGAATGTTGTAAGAATATTACAACATCTGGAGAAAGTCAAATGCGGCGCAGGAGCGCCTCCGCGCGATCGCCCACTTCGACAAACAAAAATTCATTATCAGTGGCAGGACTTCTAACTCGCTGCCGGCGCATCGTGGCGGTACATGAGGATCTTGACGTACTCCATGGTGATCATGCCTTCCTGGACCATTGTTTCGAGGTGAGGCAGGAGCAGCTTGATCTTCTCTTCGCCGTCCACGATTTCGATGACGATGGGGAGGTCGGTGGACATTTCCAGGAGTCCGGCGCGATGGATGACGGAGCGGGCGCCGAAGCCCTGGGAGCCGCGGAGGGCCGTGGCGCCGGCCAGGCCGAGCTCGCGGACTTTCTGGACGATCATCTCGTGGAGCGGCTTGTTCTGGAATTTGTCGGAGTCGCCGATGAAGACGCGGAGGAGTACGCCATTGTCCTGGATTGTCATGTGGGGTCCTGGTTGGAGCGGGGGCAGGGTCGATAGGGGCTTGAGCATGGTGGCCAGGTGGAGTTTGGTCGGGTTGTCGTCCTGGCGGTGGCGGTACATCATGACGGCGGCGCGTTCGAGGGTGAGCATTCCGCCGATCATGAGGGAGTCGAGCGTGTTGCGGATGAAAGCGGTGATTTTTTCGGGGGTGTCGACGATTTCTATGATGATGGGTTCATGTTGGACTATCGACCAGGAGGTTGAGTGGATCAGGCCGTGGGGGCCGAAGCCGAGGATGCCGCGGAGCACCGTCGTGCCGGCGAGCTTTTCGGAGCGGGCGGCTTTGAGGATTCGCTCAAATGTTGGCAGATGCGGTGCGCGGTCGGCGCTTTGGAGGTAAATGCGCAGAAGAATTTGTTCGCCGAGCAGGCTCATTTTTCAGTTCCCGCGCGCCATCATGATACCCAGTCGGACAGCCAGTAGTCCTACGACGAGGCTGCCGATGATGTTTAGCATGGCGAGGTAGCCGGCGCCTTCTTCCAGCAGCTTATTCGATTCCCACATGTAGGTTGAGAAAGTGGTGTAAGCGCCAACGAATCCGACGCCGATCGCTAATCGCGTCGTGTCCGAAACAGTGTGCCGGGTGATGTAGGTAAGGAACCAGCCCAAAAACATTGAGCCGGTAATGTTGATGATGAAGGTGCCGAGGGGGAAGCGGAAGTTAAAGCGGCTGACGAGAGTCGCCACAACGTAGCGGAGGACGGTCGCCGGCCGAGCCCGCGAGTGCGATGGCGATGTAACGCATAAGCGTGTCGTACATGGTGGTCCTCTTACGAAAACGCCCCGACAAGCTGGGATGCTCGCCAGGGCAGATTCTGAAAAGTTCCTGGCGGACGGCACGCCCGACAGGAGTCATTGTTCCCGGGGGGAAGCGGGACGGTTATGGCGGACTCCACCGCCGTTGGATTTTTCGTGGATTATCGGGGAGGAGGGGGAAAAGTCCAGGGAGGGAATTCGTGACTTGGTGACAAGGTGACCTGGTGACAAGGTGACGAGGCGACGGGCTGATTGCCTGGTTCACCTTGTCACCCCCTCACCTTGTCACCTTGTCAGCTTGGCTTTCCCCTTCATGTAACTCATGCCGCGGTGCGCGGGCGGCGGAGGCGGAGGGCGATTTGGTGGATGAAAAATGCGATGGCGAACCAGGCGGCGCCGGTGAGGACGATGGCGGCGCCGGCGTTGAAGTTGCGGTACCAGGAAGCGTAGAGGCCGACGAAGCCGGAGGAGACGGCGAAGAGGGCGGAGAGGAGCATCATGCGGACGAGGTTGCGGGTGACGAGGGAGGCGGCGGCGGCGGGAGTGACGAGCAGGGCGCTGGTGAAGATCACGCCGACGGCCTGGATGCCGGTGACCGTCGCGAGGGCGAGGAGCACGAGCAGCAGGTTGCGCATCCAGTCGGCGCGGAGGCCGATGACCGCGGCGTAGGAGGGGTCTACCGACGTTAGCTCCAGTTCCTTGTGGAAAAGAAACAGGACGACCAGGACGATGGCGGTGATGCCGGCGATGAGAATCAGGTCGGTGTGGGTGACGGCGAGGATGTCGCCGAAGAGCATGCCGGAGAAATCTCTGAAGCTGCGGTGCAGGGAGATGATGAGGACACCGACGGCGAACATTCCGGTGAAGAGGACGCCGATGGCGGTGTCTTCGCGGACGGCTTCGCGCCGGGAAAGCCAGCCGATGCCCAGGGCGGTGAGGAGGTCGGCGACGAGTGCGCCAGGAAAATGTTGTAGCCGTTGAGGTAGGCGACGACGACGCCGGGAAGGGCGGTATGGCCCATGGCGTCGCCGATGAAGGCCATGCGGCGCAGGACGACATAGCAGCCGAGGACGGCGCAGGTGGTGCCGATCATGAGGATCGCCAGGAAGGCGGAGCGCATGAAGGCGAAATGGAGGGGGGAGAGAAAGAAGTTCATGGGTTTTCGTTGACGGCGGCGTTGAGGCCTTTTTTGGGATTCAGAAGCGTGACGTCGTCGATGGACCCGGCGTGCTCGGTGCAGCCGCAGGAGAGGTGAATGACCTCATCGAAATCGACGCGGATTTCGTGGGTGTCGTGGGTGGCGGCGACGATGGTTTTGCCGGCACGGGAGAGCGAGCGGAGCACGTCGCGGACGATCTGGCGGGTCTGGGCATCGACGGCGTTCATGGGCTCGTCGAGCAGGAGCATGTCGGCGTTCTGGGCCATGGCGCGGGCGAGGAGAGGCGCGCTGCTGCTGGCCGCCGGAGAGTTCGCCGATGCGCCGGTCGGCGAGATCGCCAATCTGGAGGAGATCGAGAACGCGCTGGACGATTTCATGGTCTTCGCGCTTGGGGTGGCGGAACCAGCCGAGGTGGACGTATCGGCCGGTGAGGACGAGCCGGCGGACGGTCATGGGGAAGCGCCAGTCGAGTTCACCGCGCTGGGCGAGATAGGCGACGCGATGGCAGCAGCCACCGGGCGGCGAGCCGTGGACGCGGAGGATGCCGGAGGTGAGGGGAAGAAGTCCGGCGGCGGCTTTGAGGAGGGTGCTTTTGCCTGCGCCATCGGCGCCGACGAGCGCGACGCGCGAGCCCTGTGGGACGGAAAGCGTGACGCCGTTGACGGCGGGGCGCTCGGCGTGGGGATAGGCGACGACGACATCCGTGCACTGCAGCGCCGGGATGCTCGCGGCGGGGGGGCCGTGGCGGTGGCGGCTGTAGGGGATGCGCGGATACCAGTTTTTTTCCGCGGGAGGATTTTCAATCGCCGTGGTCATTGGTTGAGCGAAGCGACGAGTGTCTTGACGTTGTACTGGATCATCTTGATGTAAGTTTCGCCGTCGGTGCCGGTCTGACCGAGGGCGTCGGAATAGAGGGGCGGGCCGACTTTGACACCGGCGTCGGAGGCGATTTCGTTGATGAGTTTCGGGTTCTGGATGTTTTCCAGGAAGATGACCGGGACGCCGGAGGCTTTGATCTGGTTGACGACGTCGGCGATCTGCTGTGCCGAGGGGTCGGCGGCTTCGGTGGTGACGGATTCGAGGGCGCTGCGGGAGATATCTACGCCGTAGCGCTGGCCGAAGTAGCCGAAGGCGTCGTGGCTCGTGAAGAGTTTTCGGCGGGGGGCGGGGATGGTGTTGATCTGGGTTTGGACCCAGGCATCGAGATCGGCAAGCTGCTTGATGTAGGCATCGCCGCGCGATTTATAGTCGTCGGCGTGGGCGGGGTCGGCCTTGATGAGTGCGTCGCGGATATTGACGACCATGATCTCGGCGTTGGCGACGCTTTGCCAGGCGTGGGGGTCGCGATCGTCATCGGCGCCGTTGGGCGCTCGCCCTCGGCAAGAGGAACGTGGCGAAGCTGCACGCCGTTTGTGATGACGACCCGCGTTGCCTGGGATTGGGAAGATTCGTAGAGCTTGTCGAGCCAGTTTTCCAGGCCGAAGCCGTTTTCGAAAATGACGTTTGCCTGAGCGAGAGCGACGCTGTCGCTGGGGACGGGTTGGTATTCGTGGGGGTCGCCATCGGGGCCGACGAGGGTGGTGAGAGAGACGTCGTCGCCGGCGACGTTGTGGACCCAGTCGCCGATGATGCTGATGGTGGTGACGACTTTGAGCTTGCCGGCGTCGTCAGCGCGGACGGGCGAGGGGAGGAAAAAGATTGCGGTGAGGAGAGGGAGAATCGCGAGAATGAAGATTCGGGGCGAGAAATATTTCGTCATGGTTAGCACCCTTTTAGTCGAATCGTCCCCCACCCTGGCCCTCCCCCGGAGTACCAGGGGAGGGGATAAGAAGGGGATGTTCGTACGACGTGGGAGTGTAGGCGATGCGGCTTCTAAATGCAACTGGGTTGCATATAAGAAAATTCCACCCGCCGGGGTCGGTTAGAACCGGAGGGGGGAAAGATACGGGTTGTCGGGGGTGGGGATGGGGTCGATCTGGTCGGCCATGATGACGGGAACGGTGTTGCCGTCCTTCTGTTCGGTTTTGAGAATCCCGCTCACGCGGATCCAATCGTCGGGTTTGAGGGCGGAGGTTTTCGGCGATTGGACGACCACCTCGACGGGCATTGCATCCGCGGCGCAGCAGATGATCACAAAACGGAAGATGACGATCTGCCCTGGGGGCAGCGAATCATCGACGGAGACGCGGCCTTCGGTGATCACGCGCGTGCCGGCGAGGCGGTGCATGTGCCATGCGACTTCGCCGAGGCTGATGGGTGCATTTGTGTTAACGGCGGATGTGTCCGAGGAATCGGGGATGGAATTGAAATCCGAAGCCGCGCCCAGGCCCAGGGAGCGTTTTTGCAGGGCGAAGCTGTTGAGGCCGGAGGCGGCGCTGCCGAAGACCAGGGAGCCCATGTACAGGAGGGGCAGGAGGAGCATTCCGCCGCGAACCCACGCCGTCAGTGAGACGGGGCGGGCGGCCGCCGTGGACGGGACGGAGCAGCATGGCGATCAAAAAGAGCGAGAGGATGAGGATGTTGCAGAGGACCAGCGGCCAGAGGGTGGAGCGGATGAAAAGGGAATAGCGGCCGAAGCCAAGGAGCAGGGCCAGCCCCAGCGTCCAGGCGGTAAGGACCAGGCCGCGGAATTTGCCGGTGGAAAGGGACTTCATCAGAGGCCTCCGATGGCGGATAGATAGTGCCACAGAAGCATCGTGGAGAAGACCATGGTGTAGACGAGGACCATGAGCACCAGGAAAGTGCGCTTGGAGATGAAGCTGAGATACATGGCGGACAGCTTGGTATCGAGCATGGGCCCCAGGAGCATAAAGCCCATCTGCGCGGAGAGGGGCAGAGCGCCGCGGAAGGAGGCGGAAACGAAAGCGTTGGCGCCCGAGCAAAGATTCAGCGCGACGGCCAGCCCCATCATCACCAGGATGGCGAGCGCCGGTGCGTGGGCGACGGCGACAAAGGCACCGCGGGGAATGATCGTCTGGCAGATGGCGGCGACGAATGCGCCAATCACCAGGAACTGTCCGACCTGGAGGAAATCATCGCCGGCATGATTGATCGCTTCGGCGAGACGAAGCTTGAATAGCGGTTTCGATTTTTCTTCGTGATGGTGGTGATCGTGGGCGTGATCGTGGTCGTGGTCATGGGCGTGGTCGTGATGTTCGTGATCGTGATGTTCGTGTTCGTGTTCGTGGCAGTATGAGCCGTCGGCGTGAGAGTGTTCGGCGTGATCATGCTTGTGTTCATCGGCATGATTGTGGTCGTGGTCATGTTCGTGTTCGTGTTCATGATCGCAGCCGCAGGCGTGGGATGGGACGCCATCCATCGCGGGGTCGAGCAGGGCGGAATGGCCCGGGAAGATGCGGTCGACGATGAAGGCGACGACGACGGCGATGAAATAGGCAAAGCCCATGCGTGCAATGAGAACGTGCCAGGAGAGTCCGGGCATCATGGGGCTGTGATAGGCGAGAAGGGTCGATGAGCCGGTGAGGACGTTGACGGTCGGGCCCGCGAGCAGATAGGCGACGGCGGTGGAGAATGGGACGCCTTTGCGGACGAGGCGGCGGGTGAAGGGGATGACGGCGCACTCGCAGACGGGAACGAGAAGTCCGAGGCTGGCAGCGGCGAGGATGCCGAGAAGTTTTCGCTGCGGAAGGAGCCGGGCGACGGCCTCTTTGGGGACGAAGACTTCAATGATTCCCGAGACGAGGGAGCCAAGGATGACAAACGGGAGTGCTTCAAGAACGATGCTGACGAAGGAAACGCCCATTGCGATGCCAGCCGGGGCACTGCGCATGGCGGCGAGCAGGGCAACGGCGAGGAGCAGGAAGATGACGCCGGCGATTGTCCAGGCGGGGGTTTTGCTCTGCACCGGGGCGGGTTTGCGCGGCTCGTAGCGGTATTGAAGTTTGGGACCAGCGTGAGGCTCCAGGATTTGCAGGGGGACCGAGCTCGGCTGACTGACGGTTGTGAGGGGGGAGTTGGTGTCGAGCATGATTTTTATCGTTGGACGCGTTCAGCGGCAATCTGGGCAGGCCCCATGTACCAACACCTCGGAATAATCGACGCGATAGCCCGCGGCGCACCCCAGTTCGCTTGGGAGCGGCAGGGGCAGGCTGCTCAGATAGACATTCGACGGTTCCGCATTTGTCGCAAACAAAATGTGCATGGGAATGGCGGGCGTGGGCGTCAGCCTGGCCGATGCCGTCAGCGCCAGACCTGATCGTCGCCGCGGACGCGGTGGAGGAGCTTTTTGCCGGTCAGCGTGTTAAGGGTTCGGTAAAGGGTGACACGGTCGATTCCCTCGGGCAATAGTTCGAGAATTTGCGGTGCGCCGAGGGGTTGATGGCTTTGTTCAAGGATTTCCAGGACGGCAACGCGGACGGTGGTGCGGCGAAGCCCGGCCTCGTGGAGAAGCTGATCGGGGGATTTTTCGGGCCTGGTCACGACAATATTATATACGGTGTGCATTCAAAGGGCAGGAGGGAGTGAAAAACTCGAATTTTAAGCCCAGCGCGTGGTACGGAAGCTATGAGTGGTATATTGGGGCGATTGTTCCTTCCGTGGCAGGCAGGAAGGGACAGAAAAATGCTCACCCGTCATCTCATCACCCTTGTTGGCTTCGTTGCGATCCTTTTGCCTTCCCCCACGTTCGCTCGACATCTTCGCGCCATCCCGCTGGACGATCAGAACACTGCCGCCAAGGACGACATCTTCCTCAGTTCCAATGACGACAGCTACGACAACGACGCCCACCAGGAGAAGTTCAGCTACCACTACAAGAACATCGGCAGCAAAACCATCAATGTGGGAATCACCGTGAAAGCCCAGCATCACGGCTATTACCAAAGCAAGCCCCCGCCCGCGCCGTTCCGCACGGAGATATTCCGCTTTACCCTGGCGCCGGGCGAAGAGCACGAAGTTTCCGGGACCTGGACGATCGACAAACCCGCCAATGAAGGCGACCCGGAAATGCAATACGGCAATGACGACAACCCGGAATTAATCCAGGCGGTGTACAGCGATAAGTAGAAGCGGCGTCCCGCCGCTTGCATGCGGCCAGGGCAATCGCATGTGGCCGCAAAATACGAAGAGAACCCTCACCCTGCGCTGCGCGAGAGAGTAGAGCAGTAGAAAGTGGAGCAGTCGAGAGAAGCCCTCACCCCAACCCTCTCCCGGAGTACCAGGAGAGGGGGTAAGAGTGAGTACAGGGCGAGGGGGAAAAGAGGGACATGCGAATGCCCTGTGCATACGGCAAGCTGCGGGGGGGGCCAGCTTGACACTCCGATACGCGCGGGATTAGCGTGGGTGGGTGAGCAATGCGGAGTTGCTCATCCACATTTCTCACCAACCGATCGGAGTCCTCTCATGCGCAACCTCTTTTTGCTTTTGATCGCCGGCTCTTTGCTGGCGTTTGTTTCCGCCTGCTCGTCTTCGGCGAAACCAGCCGATTCAAATTCGATGCAGAATTCGATCTCCGGCATCCTGATCGACCAAGCCTGCGGAGCGGACATGATGACCAAGGACGATCCGGAAACAGCGGCGGCGGCTCATCCCAGGTCCTGCGCGATGAAGGACTCCTGTGCCGCTTCCGGATATGCGGTGATCAGCGGCAAGGAGATGATCAAGTTTGACGACAACGGCAACAAGCTGGCCAAGGACTACCTGGCGAACAGCAATCAGACGGACAACCTGCGGGTGACCGTCCAGGGCGTCCGGTCCGGCGATACCATCGCGGTTACCGCGATCAATCCGGCCAGCTAGTGCGGCGTGATGCGCGATTCCTTGCTATTAAATGGCCCCGCTTTGTGGGACATGAACACCGACGCTTTAGTCCAGGCTCTTCAGGAACGCATCGAACTCGTCGTGTTTCATTTTCAGGAGGTGCTTTTCCTCCGGAAAAGCGCCACTGTGGACGTCGGCGCTCAGGGCTTTCAAGGCTTCGACGCGCAGGCTTTGGACGCGCGCTTCCTCCTGCCCGATGTTTGCGTAGACCTTGGCGTGGCGCGGGATGTGGCCGGTGTTGGTGCCGAGCACGTCGGTGGCGAACAGGTATTGAATCGTAGCGCCCGATCCGCTGCCCATGGACATGAGGATCAGTTTGTCCAGGCGGCGATTGATTTCCGCGGTGACCTTCGCCGGAACGATTTCGATTTCCACGCCGATCGCGCCGGCATCCTGGTATGCCCTGGCGGCCTGGTAGACCTTGCGGGCTTCGTCGGCGGTCTTGCCGACGGCGCGTGTTCCGCCGTACCAGGTGGAACGATAGGGGACAAAGCCGATGTGTCCGACCACCGGAATGGATTCGCGGGCCATCACTTCGACGACCTTGGTGCTCATGGCTGAATAGACCGCGTCGGCGCCCATGTTCATTAGAGCGTGTTGTGCACTTTACGCCACTCCTGTCATCATGAGCCGACGCAGCATCACACAGGCAAAGGCGACAAAGTGAAGACCGGCCAGAGTCGTGGCCAACCGTTCGTAGTCACGAGCCAATCGGCGGAAGCGTCCGAGCCAGCCGAACGATCTCTCGACAACCCATCGCCGGGGGAGCAGCACGAAGCCTCGTTTGGCCTGCGGAAGTTTAACCACCGACAATTCGATGTCGCTTTTCGCCGCGTCGGCAGCGGGTTGTTCGCCGGTGTATCCCTGATCCACAAATGCCAACGCCACCGAATCGCCGGTGGCTTTCTGCACGTCCCGGGCCAGTTGCTTCACACGTGAACGGTCCTGCTGATCGGCCGATGTTACGTGCAGCGCCAGCAGATGTCCCAGCGTGTCCACCGCCATGTGCGTCTTGCTTCCTTTCTTTCGCTTGGCTCCGTCGTAACCGCCACGGCCGCCGCTCTCGGGCGTGCTCTGCAGCGTGCGACTATCGAAGATCGCTGCCGATGGTTTGGGATCGCGGCCGGCCAGCATCCGCAGCAATTCACGCAGATCATGCGTCATGGCCTCGAACACGCCGGCTTTGATCCAGCGCCGGGTCTGCTGATAAACGATGTCCCAGGGCGGCAGATCGTTGGGCATCATTCGCCAGGCTTCGCCGGCTCGAACCACGTATCGCAACGCATCGAAGACCTCACGTAGCGAATGTTCCCGCTGCGGAGCATCTTCCCGCATCAGCGTCAGATACGGCGCCACAAATGCCCATTCTTCATCCGTCACGTCAGTTGGGTAAGGCTTCCTTGCCATCCACCCAATATCGCAGATGATGGGGAAAGTTCACAACACGCTCTAGTTCAAACGCCGCGCCGACCGCCTGGTCCGGGCCGCACACCGTCGGCAGATTCACATTGTGGGCGGCGATGATGAACACCTCCGGAACGGCCGGGCGGATCACCGGAAGATCTTCCTTCATGCACATGATGATCTCCACGCCAGCCTCGGCGCAGGCGATCGCTTCCCGAAGGTCGCTGGTGCGAATTTCCGTAAACGTGCGTCCTTGTTTCTTGGCTTCAAAGAGGTCGTGAATTGTCAGCTTGGCCATGGATTATGTTTTTATCCTAAGAAACAACCAAAGGGTACAGAGCGGGCTTGGACCTGGTTTGGCGGGTGGGGGGCGACGTGAAGTCGGAAAAAAGAAGGGACTCGCGTTGCCGCGAGTCCCTTCGGAAGAATAAGTAGCGGGGGTAGGATTCGAACCTACGACCTCCGGGTTATGAGTCAGAAATGACCCAAAATCAGCAAATCTCGCTGTACCCGGACTTTACACATAAGTCCCGTAGAGGCAGAGCCTTGATAGGTAGAGCTATGACCAAAAGCTGTGGATGATGACTCGGCAATAAAAGCGGCGTACCTTGGGTGGAATCTTCACATTTCACCCGTTTGGCCACCAAGGCCAGGAAGGATACGCCACATGTCATCATCATCGTTTCAGTTGCATCTGGCAACTACGCCGGTCGTTTCTGCCACCCTGGAACAGATCGCCCGCGAGGGTGCCCGCCGAGCCTTGCAGAAGGCGATCGAGGACGAGGTCGCGGCATATGTCGATGCCCATTGCGACACCCTCGATGCCGCCGGCCATCGTCTGGTTGTTCGCAACGGCCACAAACCGCCGCGGACGATTCTCACCGGTCTGGGCCCGCTGGAAGTCATCCAGCCACGCGTCGATGATCGGCGAATCGATGAGAATGGCGAACGTTTTCGCTTCACTTCAAAGATTCTTCCGCCGTATCTCCGCAAAACCAAGACCATCGAGGAGCTGGTCCCCTGGCTTTATCTTAAGGGCATCTCCACCAACGACATGTCTGATGCCCTGATCCACCTGGGCTTCGATGGCGCGGGCCTCTCGCCGGCTTCCGTGGTGCGGATGAAGGAGCTCTGGATCGCCGAGCATGAGAACTGGAGCAAACGCGATCTGACCGGCAAACGCTATGTCTATCTATGGGCCGATGGGCTTTACTTCGGCGTGCGATTGACCGACGAACGCCCCTGCGTGCTGGTCATCATGGGAGCATGCGAGGACGGAACCAAAGAGCTGATCGCCCTTCACGACGGCGAACGGGAAAGCACGCAATCCTGGATGGAAGTGCTGCTCGACCTCAAATCCCGCGGACTGATCGATCCTCCCAAGCTGGCGGCGGGCGACGGAGCACTCGGATTCTGGTCGGCCTTGTCTCGCGTCTTCCCCGGCGTTCGCCCGCAGCGCTGCTGGGTACACAAAACCGCCAACATCCTCAACAAGCTTCCCCGCGGCCAGCAGATCGACGCCAAGGAAAAGCTGCACGAGATCTGGATGGCGGCAACAAAAGAGCAGGCGCTCAAAGCCTTCGACCTGTTCGTCCAGACCTACCAGGCCAAGTTCCCCAAGGCGGCGGATTGTCTCCTGAAGGATAAGGACGAACTGCTGGCGTTCTACGATTTTCCCGCCGAGCATTGGAGCCATCTGCGCACGACTAACCCGATCGAGAGCACGTTCGCGACGGTCGAACTGAGAAAGTACCGCACCAAAGGCCCCGGCTCACGCGAGGCGGGATTAGCGATGGTTTTCAAACTGGCCGAACAGGCCCAGAAGCACTGGCGACGACTCAACGGCTGTGCGCTGATTGAGCGAAGTAGTCGCCGGGATTCAGTTCGTGGACGGAGTGAGGAAAGCCGCTTGAACCTGTCGCAGTCATCCACAGCTTTTGGTCATAGCTCTGATAGGTATTGGATTGTACTCTGCATGAGCAGCGAGACAAGCTTATTCTGCACGAAAAAGGGGAAGTTTAGGGGAAGATTTTAGGACCATTCATTAGTGATTGGAACGGACGGCGTTTCGTTCGGTACCTCCATTTTTGGTCTGCGTTCTCCAAATTTCGCATGAACTGCCATTTGGAAACATTGTCAGCAACCAGAAATGCTTTCGACACTCTTTCCTTGAGGGACTCAAACGAAATGGCGTTCCGGATGGAGGTCTGTCGTGTCGTCGATATACTTCAGTTTCAAATGGCAAGCACAGATCATAATACCCGTGGAATCATGGCGGACCTGGTTCTCGGGAACGACTGGTCACGAACGCCGATTGGGCCAATCGGCAATTGGCCCGAGAGCCTTCGGGTTGCAATTGATCTGTGTTTGAACAGCCGATTCCCGATGCATGTCTGGTGGGGACCGGAGCTCATTTACGTCTATAACGACGCACATATTCCGGTGCTGGGCAACCGGCATCCAGAGGCGCTTGGGAAGCCTGCCGCGAAGGTCTGGGCTGAGGTGTGGCCTTTATTGGCCCCGCAGGTTGAGGCTGTCATGCTCCGCGGCGAATCGACTTGGAACGAGCGAGCGTATGTCGAGATCGAGCGGAACGGTTTCCGCGAGGACGCATGGTTCACCTGGTCGTACAGTCCTGTCCGCGATGATGCCGGTCGAATCAGCGGGTTAATGTGCATCGCCACGGAAGACACTGGGCGGGTGCTGGCCGAGCGGGAACGCGATCGGCTGGAAGAACAGCGGCAGAAGCAGCGCGCCGACGAGCGGGCAAAGGATGAGGAAACGCTGCGCGATAGCAGTGCTCTATTGCGCGCTATCAGCGATTCCACGACCGAGGTGATCTTCGCCAAGGACCGCGAGGGACGTTTGCGTTTTGCCAATCCCGCCATGCTGGCTCTGATTGGCAAGCCGTTGGCGGAGGTACTCGGAAAGACCGATGCCCAGTTTCTTGAGGACACGAAGGCTGGCCAAGCGATCATGGAGAATGATCGGCGCATTATGGATAGCGGCGTTGCTGCTGACATTGAAGAGATCGTTCCACTTGCGAATGGGACGCATCGTGTATGGCTGTCGCGCAAGATGCCCAACAAAAACGCAGATGGAAACGTCATTGGCTTGCTCGGCGTTTCGCGGGACGTGACGGATCAGAAGCGAGCCGACGACACCCAGGCGAAGTTGGCTGCAATCGTCGAATCGTCGGACGACGGGATCATTGGCAAAACACCGCAAGGCTTCATCGCCACATGGAATAGCGGTGCAGAACGAATTTTCGGATACACCGCCGGCGAAGTTGCTGGCCGGCATATTTCGGTGTTGATTCCGCTTGAGCGGCAGCATGAAGAAGCAGATATCCAGCGGCGATTGGCGCATGGAGAGCGCATTGAACACTTTGAGACCGTTCGACTAACCAAGGATGGCCGGTCGATTGACGTATCGCTCACGGTATCGCCAATCAGGAATGCGAACGGCACCATCGTGGGTGCCTCTAAGATCGTGCGTGATATCACCGCAAAAAAAAGGGCGGCGGAGTCCCTGACGCGACAAGCGGAAGAATTGACCCGATCCAACGTGGAATTGGAGCGATTCGCATACATTGCTTCCCACGATTTGCAGGAGCCGCTTCGCTCGATTCAGAGCTTCGCTCAATTGCTTCAACGCGAGTGCGGTGGGAATCTCGCCGGAGATTCCGCTGAATACCTCGGATACATCACCAGCGGTGTGCAACGGATGCAGACGCTGATCAATGACTTGCTTGCCTACTCCCGCGTTGGCTCGCAGGGCGGTGCATTCGCGCCGGCGGATTGCAAAGAGATTTGCAGAAGGGTTTTGGAAAGTCTCCACGCGTTTATGGAATCAAATCAGGCGAAGGTCACGCTCGCGGCGCTCCCCGTGGTCGTCGGCGATGCCACACAGCTTGGCCAACTGTTTCAGAACCTGCTGATCAACGCCATCAAGTTTCACGGCAAGCAGGCTCCCTGCATCAGCGTCTCGGTTAAAGAAAACACCACCGAATGGGTCTTCTCGGTAACGGACAACGGGATTGGAATCGCGGCGGAGTATTTCGACCGAATCTTTATTATTTTCCAGCGTTTACATACCATAGAAGAATACAGCGGGACGGGTATCGGACTGGCGGTGTGCAAAAAGATCGTCGAGCGCCACGGCGGTCGAATCTGGGTGGAATCCGTGGTTGGAGAAGGATCGACGTTTCATTTCTCGATATTGAAACGAGAGAAGGCATCATGAGCGACAAACCCTTCGAAATTCTGCTGGTGGAGGACAATCCCGCGGACGTTCGTCTCACGCGGGAGGCGTTCAAGACCAGCAAGACCCAAAGCGTCCTTACCGTGGTAAAGGATGGTGTAGAGGCCATGGATTTCCTGCGGCAACGAGACGGCTATATTGGAGCGGCGAGACCCGACCTGATCTTTCTGGATCTGAACCTGCCTCGAAAAGATGGCCGGGAAGTTCTAGCAGAAATCAAAGCCGATGAGAACCTGAAGCGAATTCCGGTCATTATTCTCACAACTTCACGCGCCGAGCGAGATATCGTGGCCAGTTACAATCTCAACGCTAACTGCTACATCGCAAAGCCGGCGGACATCGACCAGTTCTTCGAAGCCATCCGCAGTACCGAGCATTTCTGGCTGACAACCGCGACGCGGTCCCCGCAATGAATGAACCATCCGTTCAAATCCTACTCGTCGAGGACAATCCCGCCGCGCTGCGGTACGCGTGAGCATCGCGAGTGGTGCCGGGTCCAAATCCCTATTGGCGCATATGTTTCGCGAGTCGATCTGTTGAGCACGATGTTTAGGTCACTCCGGCATTGGAAATGGCACGGAGCGCACCATTGAAACCGGGCCAACAGACAGGGGCCTTCCGTGGAAGAAAAGGCAATACGGTGTGAGCCACGTCTCATAATCCGCCAATGCACCGCAGAGGCGAGCAAGGTATGTTTTTGTGTGAGTCAGCCAATTTCATTCAGGCAAAAACTGATTCGCCGCTGTCATTCGCCGTGACTCTAGAAGTATCGAGGACGCTGCCGGCGAGTGGATGAGCAAGCGGGCAGCCAAATTCCGCGCGTATTGGCTGCGACACCAACTCTACGTCATTCGTGAGTTTGCGATTATTTCGCCGGATCGCGAGACCATGCGCGCGTTGTCAGCGTGTGCATGATTCATCTTTGGGACTTCCGGCAGTCGCATTTCCCGATTTAGAGCCACCCCCTAAGTGACGATACGTAGACGTACACACATCTTTTGATGTGGACGGTGAGGCGTGCGCACGAAAAGTCCCAATGACGATCAAACAGAAAATTGTCGGGAAATCGCTTGCGACTTCGTTGCTGGTCGCCGCCGTGGGTCTGTTCAGCGCGATAAGCATGCTGCGCGTCGGAACTATTCTGAACGCTACCGTGGCGACTGAGCTGCGCGAAACGCGCGACTCCGATGAGTTGCAAGGAGCAGCAGCAAACATCGACGGGGCTGTCGACAATTATCTCGCTGCCATGCACGAACATCGGCAGACAGATGCCGCGGGCCTGAAGTTAGAAATCGACACCGGGCTCGATCGTATTGCCACGGCAATTTTCCACCTTGAACAATCCATGCAAAATGGTCCGGGCATTGGCAGAGCTTGGGACTGTCGGCACCGATTGGAGGTAATCCAGCAACGCGCGAACGAGGCGCATGCTGGATGGTCCGAGGTGCGATCTCACATCGACGGCAACAGTGTGACTGGAACCGACACGGCATCGGTCGATCGGCTGACACGCGCAACCGGCGAATTGCTGAAGGATTCACAGGATTTTGAGCGCGGAGCCAAAGACGACATGACGCACGGCCTTCTGCTTGCCCAAAGTCGAGTCACTACATCTGTGCACTTGCTCACAATTGCGGCAGTGGTCTCCATCATTCTTGCGGTCGGCATGGGATTGCTGGTGGCCGTGCCGCTGTCGGCGCGGCTGGAGAGACTTCGAGACGGGACAGTAGAAATCGGCAAGGGTAATTTCGAAGCCCTGATCAAGGTCCAATCCGATGACGAAATTGGTCAATTGGCAACTGCATTCAACAAGATGGTCGCCCTCCTGAAACATTCTCGCACCAGCCAGAAAATGGCCGAAGAGGAATTGCGGACGGCTCACGCTGATTCGGAGAACCTCGTGCAAGCACGAACGGCAGAACTCCAACAAGCGAACACGGCCCTGCGACTGAGTGAAACGAATCTGCATCGCGCCAAGGACATCGCGGAGGCGGCAAATCGGGCCAAGAGCATCATTTTTGATACGGCGCTCGATGCGATAGTCACGATTGATTCTCGCAGCATCATCACTGAATGGAACTTGCAGGCAGAGACGATGTTCCGCTGGGACCGGACAGAGGTCATCGGACTGCGCCTCGACGAGACCATAATTCCCCAGCGTCAATGGGATGCGCACCGGCGCGAGATCGAAGCGTTCGTTCAAACAGGGGAAGGACCGCTGTTACACAAAGTCGCGGAACTCATCGCGCTTCGGCGGGACGGGCGTGAATTCCCGGTCGAGATTGCGATCACGCCCGCATGGTCTGGTGGTGTCTGCACGTTCACCGCCTTTATACGGGACATCACCGCGCGAAGGCAAGCGGAATCTGATCTGCGCCACGCCCGAGACGCGGCGGAGAACGCCAGCCGCGCCAAGAGCGAGTTCCTTGCAAACATGAGTCACGAGATTCGCACCCCGCTAAATGGCGTTATCGGAATGAGCGATCTGCTCCTGGGCACTGAGTTGGATGAAAAACAGCGCCGGTTTGCAGAGCTGATTAAGTCTTCCGGCGCGTCGTTGGCTGACCTCATCAACGACATTCTGGACTTCTCGAAGATCGAAGCTCGAAAGTTGGAAATCGAATCGGTTGAATTCGATTTGTATGCGGCAGTCGAAGATGTCATGGAAACGATGCTGATCAAGGCGAATCCCAAGGGACTTGATCTTGGCTGCCTCACTCTTGCGGAAGTCCCCAGGCAAGTGACGGGTGATCCCCAACGCGTCAAGCAAATCCTGATTAACCTTGTCAACAACGCAATCAAATTTACCGAGTCGGGGTCGATCACCACCCGGCTGACGCTGCAGGAGCAATCTCAAGAATGCGCCATTGTTCGATTCTCGATCACTGATACCGGAATTGGCATTCCGGCCGACAGGATGGACCGGCTTTTCAAAAGCTTCTCGCAGGTCGATGCTTCCACAACCCGTAGTTTTGGCGGAACAGGCTTGGGGCTGGCCATATCGAAGCAACTTGCTGAATTGATGGGTGGAAATGTAGGGGTGGAGAGCGTCGTGGGACACGGCTCGACTTTCTGGTTCACAATCAAAGTGGGATTGAAACCGCAGACCGGCGAGACGGCAGTTGCGATCGACAGCCGTGGGTTACGCATACTGGCAGTCCATAGTGATCGAGCAATGCGGGAAATACTGCGAGAGCAGCTTGACAGTTGGCACGTAAGGGCTGCAGTGGCGGCGAGTGGTGAGGAGGCAATCAGCATGCTCAGTGATGCGGCGGCCGAGGCACATCCCTACGATGTTGCAATCATCGACGGGGAGCTTTCTGACATTAGCACGCTGGACTTGGGCAACGCGATCAAGGCCCGACCCGAAATTGCTGCAACAGCGCTTCTAATTCTTCTTCCCTGGGGTGCGGATTTTGATCCTCTGAAGCTGAGAAAGGCTGGCTTCTCTGGTCATTTGCTCAAACCAGTTCGGCAGTCGCGCCTTTACAACTCCATCATGGATGCGATGGGCTCAACTCCGAAGACTAAGCTGATCGCCGCGGAAGTGGTGGCAAACACCGCCTGTGTCGATCAAAAAATCAATGGCGCACCCGCCGCAAGAATTCTAATCGTCGAAGACAATCGAGTGAATCAGATCGTCGCCACAGAGGTGTTGACCAAGCACGGCTATGCGTGCGATGTCGTGGAAAATGGAAACAAAGCCATCGCGGCGGTTTTCACCGAGCGATACGACCTGGTGCTGATGGACTGTTCGATGCCGGGAATGGATGGATTTGAGGCCACGCGGCAAATCCGCCGCGCCGAGAAGGCGAATCCCGCAATTCCGCCACAGCACATACCGATCATTGCTCTGACCGCAAACGCCATTAAGGGAGACCGGGATTTATGCATTGAAGTTGGGATGGACGACTATGTGAGCAAGCCGCTCGATCCCGACCGCTTAATTAAAGCAATTCAAACATTGCTGGCCACATCAAATCGAGCATCGTCGACCGACGCACCAGTCGATGACCTCAGGGCTACCTCCAGGGTCGCGTGCGATGAAACCGGGCCCATGGCAATCGACGCCTTGCTGGAGCGCTGCATGGGAAATATTTCGGCGGCTCTCTCAATTCTCGATGAGTTCGAGCATGAGGCAATTAGCGATTTGGCACAAATCAAACAGCGCATCGAAACCGGTGATTGTGCGGGGTTGGCACACGTGGCACATTCACTCAAAGGCGCTGCTGCAGTTCTCTCTGCCAATCCGCTGACAGGTATCGCTTTGAAACTGGAACAAATGGGACAGTCGGGTGTGTTTGTCGAACAAGATGAGTTGCTCTCGCAACTAAACCACGAGATTCAACGTTGCGTCGGCTATTTGCCCGCAGCTCGCATAGTAATCGCAAAGGGAAGCAAAGTCTGATCTCTGATGCTGGATTCATCATGAACCGTTGCTCTCGAATTATTCTCGTCCTGGCTGTTGTGTGGGGCACCGCCGCCATCAGCGGATTGGGTGTGCTCGCGCACTATAACGCGAAAGCAGGCATTGCGTCAGATGCAAACGACTGGCCAGCCGGTACCGGCATCGACCGGCCCAGGGATCGTTTTTTTCTGCTCGTCTTTGCACATCCCAACTGTCCCTGTTCGGTGTCGACGCTCGAAGAGTTGAATCGGTTACGAACCAAGGCCGGCGACCGATTGGCGGTGACGATCGTGTTCGCCAAGCCCACGGTAAACAACAATGATTTACGGCAGACTCCGCTCTGGAATCAGGCCTCGGGGATCGCGAACGTCCGACTGATTACAGATATCGGTGGAACCGAGGCGGCACGATTCGACGCGAGCACCAGCGGGCAAACCCTCTTGTTCGACGCCGCGGGGCATCTGCGGTTTCGTGGCGGCATTACCGCAAGCCGCGGGCACGCCGGCGATAATGACGGCGAGGACTGCATCGCAGCAATTCTGGCGGGAAATGTGCCGCCGATTCGGGAAACTCCCGTCTACGGCTGCGGATTATTTGATTCCTCATCACCGCTGGCAAAGGGGCAAACATGCACACCATGAGTAATACCCCGACTGGCGGCCAAATGGTCGAAACCAATGCTCACATTCTGTTCAACGATCATCGACAGAAAATCTATGTTCATACCGATCGGATGTTTGCCTGCCTGATGGCGTTTCAATGGGTTGCCGGGATTCTGGTGGCGCTGCTCGTATCACCCCGGACTTGGTCGGGCGACAATAGTTCCATTCATCCGCACGTTTGGGCTGCCATTTTTCTGGGCGGTATCATCAGCATCTTTCCGATTTACCTTGGCATTTTCAGGGCTGGCGATCCCATTACCCGATACGTGATCGCAATCGCGCAGGTGCTGAGTTCAGCGCTGTTGATCCACGTCTCCGGAGGACGCATCGAGACGCATTTCCATGTCTTTGGATCATTGGCATTTTTATCTTTCTACCGTGAATGGCGCGTCATCATGGTTGCCACGGTTGTCGTTGCGATTGATCACTTCATACGCGGAATCTATTTTCCCGCATCTGTCTTTGGCGTGCTGACTGCCAGCCACTGGCGATGGCTCGAACACGCGGGCTGGGTCGTTTTCGAAGACATTTTTCTGATTTTGTCATGCCAGTACAACGTGCGGGAAATGCAAAGCATTGCCTACCATCGTGCCCAGCTTGAGAACACGAATATAACGATAGAAAAGACCCGGAGCGAATTGCTCATTGCCAAGGACGCTGCCGAAGCCGCGAGCCGCGCCAAGAGCGAGTTTCTCGCCACCATGAGCCATGAGATCCGCACGCCGCTGAACGGTGTGATCGGAATGAGCGATCTGCTGCTCGACAGCACGCTGAATGAAAAGCAGCGGCACTTCGCGGAAATCATCAAGTCCTCCGGCGTCTCGCTTGCCGATCTGGTGAATGACATTCTGGATTTTTCGAAGATCGAAGCCCAGAGGCTGGAGATCGAATCGGTGGATTTTGACTTGCATTCCGCAATTAAAGATGTCTCGGAAGTGATGCGGATCAATGCCGCGCAAAAGGGGCTTGCTCTTGCCGGCGAAATCGCGGCTGATGTTCCCCGCCACGTGAAGGGTGATGCGCAGCGCGTCAAACAGATCCTGCTGAACCTCGTCAACAATGCGATTAAGTTTACCGAATCCGGATCGGTAATGACTCGGCTGACGCTGGAGACTCAGTCGGAAGAATCTGTCACCCTGCGTTTTGCCGTCACCGATACCGGCATCGGCATTCCTGCTGACCGGATGGATCGACTCTTCAAGACCTTCTCTCAGGTAGATGCGTCAACCACGCGCTCTTTTGGTGGAACGGGCCTGGGGCTGGCGATTTCGAAACAGCTCGCCGGGTTGATGGGTGGCGATATCGGCGTCCAGAGCACTGTCGGGCATGGTTCCACTTTCTGGTTTACGGTCAAACTTAAACGCGGGTTGGCTGCACAGGACGTGTCCCAAAACCCAACCACCAATTTCGATACACTCGGGGCCGTTGATAACCCCTCGTCACCATCAGCAGATGCCGTACGGCGGATTCTGATCGTGGAGGACAATCGGGTAAATCAAATCGTCGCTACCGAAGTGTTGACCAAACACGGTTATGTCTGCGACATCGCCGACAATGGGGCCAAGGCCGTCGAGGCAGTTCTCGCTGGTCGCTTCGATCTGGTCCTGATGGATTGTTCAATGCCGGTGATGGACGGTTTCGAGGCAACGCGACAGATCCGGCGGAATGAAAAAACGCTTGTCGCAGCTCCGCAGCGCCGCGTACCGATTATTGCTCTGACCGCCAACGCCATCAAGGGAGATCGCGAACGGTGCCTGGAAGCCGGGATGGATGACTATGTGAGCAAGCCGCTCGATCCCGACTATTTGATCAAGACCATTCAGTCACAGCTTGCTCGACTTGGTCACTCACCGAGCCCACTTCCGGTGAACGAAGGTGTTGTCGTCCCGGCTACACCTTCCTTACCGAATCAGTCGAACGACAGATCGCCGTTCGCGATCGAGGCATTGCTTGACCGTTGCATGAACAACGCCGAAACGGTGGTATTGATCCTTGACGAGTTCGAGAAACAGGTGGTCAGTGATCTGGAGGAAATCAACCGTAACGTGGCCAGTAGCGATTGTGAAGCTACGGCGCGAGTCGCTCACGCGCTCAAAGGCGCTTTGGGGATTCTCTCTGCCGCCGCGCTTACCGACATCGCCTTCAAAGTGGAAAAAATGGGGCGCAGTGGCGTTCTTACGAACGCGGATCTGTTGTTGAACCAGTTGAAAGACGAAGTCCAACGCTGCATCGCCTTCTTACCGACGGTGCGCACAAAAATGGCGTCTAAAGCCGAAATCTGCACGCAACCGGCACTGAAAGGTGAGAATGCATGAGCAGCGTTCTGGTCATTGACGACATGGCGATTTTCCGGGAACCCATCGCAGCAAGTTTGCGCCTCGTGGGCCATACAACCTTTTCGGCCAAAGACGGGTCCGACGGCCTTCAGCAGCTTCGTACCCATCTTCCCGACTTGGTCTTACTGGATGTTGAGATGCCAAAACTGGATGGAATGAGTGTCGTGCGCGCGATGCGTCAAGAACCGGGCCTAACCAACATACCCATCATTCTATTGACTTCGCACGCGGACAAGAAATTCGTGCTAGAAGCGGCGAAGCTCGGAGTGCGCGATTATCTGCTCAAAGCGGGATTCTCTTTGACCGAATTGCATGAGCGCATCAAACGCGTGCTCGCTGTCAAATCCGGATTAGTAGCAGCGCCGGTGTCTGGTCCCGGCACTCCCCAACAGAACCGTGAGACCGCAACCCCGGGTGCCGTTCCGGGAACTTCGGGAGTTAGAGCGGCATCGGAGCCATTCATACCCGAAAACCTTACTCCGCTGTTGAACAGCGAGCAGTGCATTTCACGTATCGAAGCCTGCATGGCGGGCAAAACGCTATCTGGCGCAGTCGCAGACGTGTTGATGCTCGCCGGCCTGCCCAGCGCAGATTTAAAGGATCTCAGCGCCCTGATCACGCGCGATCCGTTACTTTCGGCGCGAGTGTTGCAAATGGCCAACAGTGCCGCATTCTTCACGCGCAGAGGTTCGGTCACAACCATTTCTGATGCAGTAAGAAACATTGGTGCCAGCAATGTCCGTAACATCGCCGCCAGCGTCGGTATTTTCGACGCCATGCCCGCCTCCTCATCCGATGGATTCAATCCCATTCGCTGCTGGCAGCATTCCTTTGCCGTCGCCCGGCTATGCGAGTCCTTTGTGCTGCCTACTGCGCCGGCTGAAGCGGGGGTAGCTTACCTGGTTGGGCTTTGTCATGACCTTGGCGAACTCATGTTCCGCATCGAGTTCGAGCAGGAATACAAATTGGTCCTCGATGTACAGCAGCGCACCGGAGCCGCTCTGGAAGACATAGAACAGCGATTATTGGGAATGACGCACAGTGATATTCTCAGGGTAATTCTGAAATGTATGGGGCTACCTGAATCCATACGTAATCCGATCGAACGACTCCAAACAAATAGCAAGACCGCGACCGGGCAACCCCTCGTATCGCGCGCACTGGCCATTGCTGAATCCTACGCCAACGGATTACTGCTGGCGTCGTCAGAATCGTCGCTCATTACCCCTGTCACCGCAAAAGACTGGACCGCATTGTCAGGCCAGAGCACGCTGGCAATCCCCGACGGAAAAGAAATCAGATCACAAGTATATTGCCTGACGGCGATCCTCAGTCGAATGAACTCTGCCGAACAGACGTTGCTTATCAAATCCCCGCATCAGAAAGGTACGGCGGTGATTTGGCTCGCGCGGGATAAGCTCTTTAGCGACGCCGATCCGTTCGCTGCGGCATTAGGAGAGTTCGCAACTGTTGAAGTGCATGACCGTTTACCTACACCCGACCAAGCGAGTGGTTTGTCCGCCCTCGCCATAGAAGGCCGCGGAAGAAATCGGCCAGGGTGGAGCCTGCCAGAAATCGAAAACAGCCGAAAGGAAAATACGCCGTTGCCGGTTCTTTGGCTTACCAATGAATCCGCTGAACCCCCGAGTAATCTGGCGATGGAACCGATTCAGGCCGTCAGCTTGCGAGCGATCCAGGTGTTCATCGAAAGGATCGTCCCCGCGCCTTTGCGCCCCGCCGCATAACGAAAAAGGGAATCAAAGCTATGCGAATACTTATCGTTGATGACAACAAGATTTCCCTGGTAGTTCTGCGGAACGCTTTGGAGCAAAGCGGTCATGAGGTAGTCGCTGCCCAAGATGGCAATCAAGCCTTGGCGATTCTTCGCGCCAGCCCTTGCGGGCTGGTTATCTCCGACTGGGACATGCCGAACATGGACGGCATCCAGTTGTGCCGTGCCATCCGCTCGGAAGACTTGCTCGGATATGTCTATGTCATCTTATTGACCGCACACAATTCGCCTGACGAGAAGGTGCAGGGGCTGCGCCGGTGCGGACGATTTCATCGCCAAGCCTTTCAATCCACCTGAATTGCTTGCGCGAATCCAAACGGCGGAGCGAATCCTGTCACTGGAGACACGGGATGTGGCCATCTTTGCAATGGCACGACTTGCTGAGTCTCGCGATCCCGAGACGGGAGAGCATTTGGAACGCGTACGCAGCTATTCTCGAGTGCTGGCGCAACACTTGTCAGGCGTCGAAAAGTTTCGCGCGGAAGTCAACGCAGAATTTATCCGCTTGATTTACCTTACCAGCCCCCTGCACGATATTGGAAAAGTTGGAATCCCCGATTGCGTTCTGCTCAAACCTGGCCGGTTAAACGACCAGGAATTCGAGATCATGAAAACCCATGCGGCGTTGGGCGCGCAGACTTTGGATGCGGCACTGCGGCGATTCCCCACCGTGAAGTTCTTGCAGATGGGACGCGATATCGCCGCCAGCCACCATGAACGGTTTGACGGGACCGGTTATCCGCAAAGGCTGGCCGGCGACTCCATCCCCTTGTGCGCCGCATCGTTTCTCTTGCAGATGTATACGATGCGCTAACATCCAAGCGTGTTTACAAAGAGGCATTTACTCATCTCATCACCCGGTCAATGATTGTCGAGCAGGCGGGAACTCAGTTTGATCCCGACGTTGTGGATGCCTTCGTGCATACCGAAGCTCAATTCCTCGCAATCCGAGCACAGTTCGCTGAAGGACATACGCTGGCTGCCTGATGAGGTCTGCATCGTCCAAGGAGCCGATTATGAAAGGCACAGCGCTGGTCGTTGACGATATGCCGATCGTTCGCGATCCTTCGTAATCCTCACTCGATCCGCTAGAGGCAGCGTTCGAATTCCAAATTGATGTCCCAACGCGAAATTGGCTTCTTAGCACGGGCGAAGCGGCCGAATTCGAAACAATAGTCGTGATGGCGCGCACCAACTTGGTCTCTGGATTTACCCACGCCGAGATAAAAAGAGCCGCAGCCCGTCCGAATCGAGAACCATTTTAAGTGTTTCGGATCGTCGGTCGAGTTGATGAAGAACCGAATGGCTTTGTCCCATCAACGTGGCCGATCTCCCTTCCCCAACTCGCCGGGTTCGTCGCGGGTGTCAGTGCTACTCAACAAAAGAGCGGAGAACGGAATCTTTGTCTTGAGCGCATATCCTTGCGCGTGTCCGACCTCCGGGTTGAGAACCCGAAGGTCGAACATTGCCAAATCTCTCATTTCATTCGTAACTGAATGCATTCACGACAGTTCTGAAATGTCCCGATTAGCCGCCTTGATGGGCTTCCCCTATTTTTCCCCTGTGCGCGTTCGCGGTGGCGCGGGGAAACATAGTTTTCGTCGAATGAGAATCAGAATTTGTGGATTTGATCGTATGGTTATGAGTCAGATTTGCCCCGAAATCGGCAAATCGCATTGCGCCCGGAACTTACATCTAATTCCCGTGTAGGCAGAGCCTTATCACTGGTCTCATTGTACTCTGCATATACGGCGAGACAAGCACATTCGGCACAAAAAAGGGGAAGTTTAGGGGAAGTTTTTGGGCAGCCGACTTTGGTACTTGAGCATCGGGTAAACGCTGCAGTTGCCCCAGTACAACTCCTCAAGATTGGATTCGATCATGGATGATTTTCTCGATCCGCGTGCTATCGAAACCTCCTTTTTCGTCCGTTTCGATTAGCTTTGGAAAGAACCCGTGAGTCTGATACCACTTCCGACGACGGACCACGCTGGCATCGTAATCAGGATCGCCGAGTTTTCCCCAATGCTCCCAATACAGAACGTCGGGCCCGTCCGGCGTTTCAATCGGAATCGTGAAGTCCGGACGTCGTGGGCTACCATCAGGGGCGACGAGAAGCTCCTCATAATGATAAGGAATCTTGTGGAGGACTAGCAGATTCGCAATCAGCGCCTCTGATTTCGACGCAACCAGCTCGCCGCGAAGCGTGCGAACAATACGTTTGTCGGGACGGTAGTCGTCTAAATCCGGCGGCGAATGTTGGACCTTGTATAAGCATGTGTTTCTTCTCAGATAATCCGATGACCCGCGCCAAAGGGCTGCGAAGAGCGGTTTCACATCCCCCGGCGTTCCTTGGACAAGCAGGTATAGGCGGCGCGTAAACCTTGTGAGCGCGGTATAGAGAAGCTCCCGTGATATCATTCTTTGTCGTTCTTCGGCGGGCAGAACGACGATAACCCCGCCAAAGTCCGAGCCTTGAGCCTTGTGGACAGTCATCGCGTATCCAAGATCAAGTTTTTCCTCCGCCCATTTAGCCGACACGGTGACTGCCACATTTGGATTTGTCTCAAACCGCACTCTTCCAATTTTGTCGCCGTTGAATTTGTCCACCTTCATCATTCGACCGAGTTCACCGTTGGCCACGTAAAGATCAATGTTTTTCGAGCCATCCCATGCAAGCTTCGCCTTAGCGGATACGCGGTGGTTTCTCGTCTGCAATACCTTGTCGAGTCCTATGAATTGACGGCCCGACGGCTTTCCGAGCTTGAGGCTCGCCCAGCTCTTCATCAACTTGCCGCGCAATAAGGTTTGAATTCTTGTGTTGATGGCATCCGATCCGGAGTAAGATCCTCGATAGGGAGCCAAAATTTCGAAAGCATCCAGTCGCATGTCGTTGATGTCGCGTCCGTAACCGTGAAGCTCGTCAAACGCCACCCAGGGCTGTTCGATTTTCCAGACGGTCTTCGATTGGTCTAAACGAAGAAGTTCCGTCACTGCGTCCCCGATGAGGCTTTCGAGTGCCGCGGGGAGATCTTTCTCGTTCTGAAAAAACCGAACTTCAAGGTCTGTTCCAACGCGACCGCCATTTCGGACATTTGCCAACAACTCGTCGGCGATGACCCGGTCCGCGGCGGGGGTGAATTGCTGAGCTAAAACGAGAGCGGAACTACCTTCTTCGATTTGCCGACAATTGACCGTCAAACGACAAGGGCTATGTGCCTCATCATCTGAAATCGCGGCGTGATCGACGAGATTCTTGAATGGTGCCCCAACGCCGATCGGGGGCAACTGCTGCGGATCGCCTGACAAGATGAGACGGCGAACTGTCTTCCAATCAATGCGCGGAATACTGTGGCGAGAAGCGTTGTGTCAACCATTGAACATTCGTCGATAACGACGGTCGTTCCGCCATCAGAAATGGGCTCGCCCTCCCGAGAAGGCCGGAAGCTTACCGGGTGTATCCAGCGAGGCGGACCAAAAAGATAACTGTGGATAGTTTTTGGTTCGAGATCGATATCGGCAACGTCCTTAATTTTTCTCCGTAAACGCACTGTGGCTTTGCCGGTCGGTGCCAACAACACAAATTTCTCTTTCGCTTTTCCGGAATTGAGTCCCTTGATTAAGGCTGCCAGCACGGTTGTCTTGCCGGTGCCAGCGCCCCCTGTCAAGATACTGATCGGCTGTCTCACGAGCTGATCTAAAACCGCCGCCTGATTTGCGCGAACATCTTTGAGCACCGACGCGGGTAGCCGACTATCCTTCGGAAGAAGCGTTTTCCAGTCGAGACTGCCAGGATCGTTTGTCTTTCGCTGTTGGAGCTTCGCGATTCTTGCGCGAATAACTTCCTCGTCTTCCGCAAGAGTTTTTAGCATCCAGCCGGTTAGGGCTTCAGTTTTAACGATAGCGAGTCGTTCCTCGTAGAACTCTAAGTCGTGCGCGAATGTAATCGGACCGATATTCTCAGCGAGACCGGAAAGACGTAGGCGCACGATTGCGCCGAGAAGCTCCTCCTGGGTCAAGAACGAGTGACCCTCGCTCGTTGCCTCCCGGAGCCGAAGCATCGCGGCAGCGCGCAATCGTCGGCGATCATCGGGCGCGAATGACTCAATACCGGGAATTGAATTGCTTCCAGAAGCCTTCGCTAAATAGACGCCGTGATCTATCCGGTAGAATGGAAGCGCATCGTCACGATCGATCGGACTGAATTCCTCGACGATCAGATAGGGATTCTCAAGTATCGCGGCTGCTTCGGACACAAGCCCCGCCGCGCGGCGGTCGTCAGCAAGGACAAGATCGCCCCCTGCAATGAGCTTGACCTGTTCTGTATTTAATTCAAAGAGGCAAAGACGATCAAGCAAGAGACGACGTGCCGGTTCCGAAAGCAGTTTCAGTGTATTCTTAGCGGTTTGATAACCTTTTTTGGCTTGCTCATTTTCGGCCAACGAGGGGTCGCCCAGGCATTTCAATACGTGGCTTCGCGGGTCCTTTACTCCCTTGCCCACCAATTCCTTCTGCGCATATAGTATTGCGTTTGGAAAACCGATCGCGCCGAGGACCGAACCAATGCCCGGGAAAATGCCACGGTTCTTTAGTACCTTATCCAGCGAGGCATTTATCCACGCAATTTGTGCGTCCCAATGCCATTGGACACGTTTGGCGTCCCTTCCTCGCTCCATCGCGCCAGCCAAATGCTGTAGAAGGATTGCAGCCTCATCATCGGTGAAGGCGCGGCAAACATATTTGAAATGCGGGGATATTTCGTCCGCGACTTCGACGAGAATTTCAGCGGGATCTAAATTCTGCTGGAGGTATCGTTCGTATGGCAGCCTTGCCCCGCGTCCATCGCCGTAACCATGGGTGATGAACCGGTTCCAAACCATGCTGCCATAAACCCGATTCACTTCTTCATCAATTTCCCCCCAGTGATGCTGGCCACCGACTGTGTCTATTTCGGCTGCGCCACAAGAACGTAACGTCTCCTCTCCGAATTGAGTGGGTTGTCATAGTTGAGGTAAAAGAAGACAAGCGATTTTTTTGAGAATGCATTGAAGAATTCGTCAATGTTATCGACTGCCTCATCAGGTGCATAACGCTCGACGAATTCTTCGGGAGTTCCATCCTGAGCATCTTCAGCGCGGCGAAACACCCGATCGTAAGGCCAGGTTCCCGCAGTGCAGGGTGGAATCTGGTCAGGGATCGAAGCAATTTTTACGCTTTTCGTATTGAGAAACGCTTTTGGTTCGTGCGGAAACGGAATCGCCGCCGTGCCGCCAAAGGTCTGAATGGTCCGAAGACATGGGGGGCGGTACTCGTTCTGGTCGAGCACGGCCAGTGGCTTCCCTTTAAGCGGTTCCTCCTTGACGTCAATCTTTCCGTCCCGAATACCATGTGCTTTGAGGCCATACTCGCCCGTACAATAAACGTTCGCCGTGGGGTTATCGCAAACATGCCCGTCCCACCCTCGATCATGCCAAGGCAGCCGCAAAGAAAGGTGTTTCGCCATGATTCAATCGTATCCGGTCTGTCTCGTCGCTGGAATCGCATGACGGCAATAAGAACGATTGTGGTGAGCGAAGAATGTCTCACCGCCGAGTCGAGAAGAAGTTGCCGATGAGGGAATTGGGCAATATTACTCGATAGATTCCGACGCATCTAAAACTCGTTACGTCGTATCCACCTGCCGACGACTTTTCCAACGCGCACAATTGTCTCCGGGTCCAACCGATGCCGCGTTCCGTCTGTCGTGATCACAATCGCCGCGAGCGGAAGCAATATAACGCGACCGAACCAGCCTTTGGCCTCGCAACCGTCCCAGGCGTAAAGCGCCGCTTCTCCTTCTCGAAACTCCCAGGCTGGGATGTTGTGGAACACCACGCACTGCTGCGTTCCCTCGATTTCCATCGCGTAAATGTCAAAACCCTTGCCGAATCGCGCAGGGACCCGCCGCCCCCATTCTTCCTGCCAATCCTCATCCGCTTCCGCGGTTCCGTTTGATCTGATGCGTCCTACGAGTGGCGTGCCGCGATCTTCCGGCTTGACCTCTTTCGGGGTCCAATACGCGGGGTCATCCTCGTGCCGGGGCAGGGGCCGGCCCCGCACATCAACATCCACAACATGGTCATCGCGAATCGACTCAATCTCCCCGCTATCGAGTTGTTCCAGTTTGCGCAGCGACACGCGCAGCGTGGCGGCGAGCCAGCGCCGTTCGGAACGGCTTAACAACGTCAGCGAGCCGACGGTGTTCATATCCTCCAGCGCATCTTCCGATACGCCCGAGTATTCTGATAGATCCTTCCACCGATTAAGTCCCACCACCTCCATGCGATGGTCGAGCCATTGTGTGAGCTTCGACATCGTCTTTCCCTTGTTTGGAACGAATCACTTCTTGCGGATCAGCACCCCCACGCAGAGCGCGACCCGCGCAATTTCACGGCGATGAACCGGGCGGTCGGGAAACCGTTCCCGATCCGGATTGATTTTTTGCAACATCAGTACGTCGCGGTCGTCGTCACTTTCGGTGACGCGACTGAAATAGCATTCTTCGTTGGTGAACCAGATGAGGTAGTCCTTCCCGAACGTGAACTGCTGTCCCTCCACCGCCTCGAACAAAACCACCGCGTTGTCCGGGTATTCAGGCATCATCGACTCGCCATCGACGCGCACGGCAAAGTCGCCGAAGTCTTGCGGAACCTTCACAGTCCCTTGCTCGACTGCTAAACGCTCATTACGCACGCCGGCACTGATTCCGTGAAATCGCGTGACTTCGCGCAGGGGCTTGCGCCATTCCCGACACTCCCACCAGGCGATCACCGCCGCGCGAAACGCGGGGCGATGCGCCGCCAGCGACATCAAGTTCAAGCTCGCTCTTTCCTGCTGGACCAATTCGCATGCGCAATTCATCAGGCGTGGTTTTGAGCGTCTCAGCCAGACGGCGAAAGTTGTCGGTGAACATTCCATGTTCCCCCGGCTGCATGAGCCGGAGGAAGCCAGACCGTTTCATACCGATTTCGTGCGCGAAGGTTTCCTGTGACATGGCGGACTCGCGCCACAGCGCCGCCAGCCTCTCGCCGGAAACCTTCACCGTCCTTGATGCGCGTTCCATATCACCAGTAAACATCATCGCTTGGCGTCCGTCAACCGAAAAACAACTCAGAGTAGATTCAAAATGGATTCAAAATAGACATTTTACTCTTGACTCTGGCAGAACTGTTAGGTTAATGTTCTCCCCATCGAATTGCAACTAAAAAAGAGGTGTCGCTTGGCGCTTTAGCCATTTAACCCGTTTCGTTTCCAGATACGTTCCGCACTCCAGCCTTGAGCGCCTTTGCTTTGGCGCGCCGGCCAACCAACACGATGAGCATGAGGGACAAAGCGTATACCACTTCCACCCCGGTCAAATCTTCGGCGTTGTTTGGTGGCGGCGGTTTCCAGAAGATCGTCAACACCGCGCCGTCGCGATTGTCCAAGCCCTGGGAGCCGATCAAAGCGGGCATGACTTGCCAGGCATTCACTCAGCCGTGACCGTTCATGCGATCGTGGATCAGCACGGGCCGGCAGGACAGAACGGGACAGTTGATTTGCTGCTCGACCTAATCGAAGACGTGAAAGCCCGCGGGCAAGACCCGGCGAAATTGCCGCCGAAATACTGGACGAAAGTCGTTCATCGGATTCTCCTCCATCCGCACGTTCGGACCCACAGCTTGACGAAGTAATTCCATGTCCAAGTTAATCGATTCCAACGCTCCCACCACACCCGCTCGTCGGCGCGGTCCCGCCGGTTATTGCGGCTGTCGCTCGGCGTTATGGGCGTGTGGGCGATCCTTCCAACGCTTGTCGGCCATCGCGTCCTCGTCATCAATACATCGCCGAGCGTGGCGCCCGGTCTGTATGTTCGGTCCGCGAGCGAACCTGCCGTTGGTCGAATCATTGATTTTCGGATACCGGAATTCGCGAGGCCCTATGTCCAGGGACGCACCGGCAACAACGGCGAGAACTGGTACATCCTCAAGCCCATCGCCGCCGGTCCAGGAGATCGCGTTGACGCGACCGGTGAATGGCTCGTCATCAACGGTCATAAGTTGGCGCCGATGCCGCCAACAACGGACAGCAGCGGCCGTCCGCTTCCAGTCTGGCGGCAGTCCCGTGTGCTTGGTGTTGACGAATTCTTCGTTTTCTCTGATCGGATTCCCAACAGCTTCGATAGCCGTTGCTATGGCCCCGTTCGCAGGCAAGACATTGAGGCAGTCCGCCGCGCCCTGATAACGTGGTGACTTCGGTAGCCGTGCGCGTGTCCAATCGGGACATTTCCCCGCCGCTGGCGTAGCGGAACAATTGATTTGCATCCCATCAGGATCGACGCATAATCAACTGCGGATCGGCGGTATTCCCCGAAGAAGGTTCCCCCCTCTTCTTCAACCGCCGATCTTTTTTTGCGCTAACCCTTTCTATCGCTAAATCCGTCATTGTATCGTCATTGAACAAACCCAAATGGTGCAGGATTGACCAAACCCGGCTCAGATCGTTACCCCAACATATAGCGAACAACGGGGAAGAGGTTTGTCGTGCAAATAACGACTGATAAGGATGAGCTGCCCCGCGCCCTTGCTGAAAGGCAAGTGTCGTACGTCCGTTGCCGCAGCTTTTGCACCGACTTGGAAGCGCTCGACGAAACAGCGCCGAACGCGGCATTCTAGGGCGGCGGAGTGCATGATCTGCTCTGGCCACGGCAATCGACCTATCCAAAGTCGTTCGCATTACTGCTTGCAAAGACAGCGCAGAAAAACGGCGGCGCGATTGCCTGGAGCGGTCCAGAGCGCGAGCTTCACCTGCCCACCTTGTCTGCTGCAGGCGACAACCTTCGGTATTTGATCCTGCTGCGTTGCGCGAATTGCGCGGACCAGCTTTGGGCACTGGCTGAATGCTTGCGCTGTCGCGGGGTCGGCGGGGTTCGTTCAACGTCTAAGCCAGATCGAAGCGCGGCGGCTGCAACTCGCCGCTGAGCGTAGGGACGGCGTGGGCGTTTTTCTGCACCCTTATGATCCGCGAATCAGCAGCCACTACGCGGCTGCCGTAGATTTAATCCTTTATCAGCTAGAAACGGCGGCGTCGCGGCGTCTGTCCTTCCGGGCTTGACATCGGTCATCAGCGAACTCATGATTTGGGCGTTCGAAATGTTGCAACCGAGCATACCAACATGCCCAATCCTCGAATCATTTCGCTTCCTATGCTCCGCGTTAGCGGAAGGCTTGCCTCAGCGTCATCGTATGAAACGCCTTCGCCTGCTTGGCTCGCGACCGAGATTGTTGAGGGAAAAAAACGCCTTGATGAAACGACCCATTTTGAAAAGATCGTTCCGCACGCCGCCTGCCTCACTGCTGCTCCAGCACTGTCACGAGGTGATCGCTACGCACTCAAATTTGATTCGGCCCTTCCACTGTCCGGAGAATTCTCGCATCGCCTCATAGCTGGTCGCCATGTGTGGATCTCTGTCGAACAGGGTACGCTCATCGTGCTTGATGATTCTGAAGACTCGCAGATGCGGCGACTAGTCGATGGCCTTTTCCCCACATCGTCCGGAAAAGACTTCCACGCTCTGGTAGGTCGGCTCGCTGCGGCAGGTTTTATCAGAGGCATTCGAGGATACACCGATGCAGTGGTTCCGGATGCACGCCGCTTTCTAAGAATTCATCTCACAGAGCGGTGCAATCTTACCTGCATCCATTGCTACGCAGATTCGAGCCCATATGTATCATCCGAGGGTGAGCTCTCTCGCGAGCGATGGCTTACGCTCATAAGCGACTTTGCCGCTCTCGGAGGAGAGCGAGTTCTTTTCACCGGAGGTGAAGCCCTAGTCCATTCAGGTTGCTTAGATCTTATGGCGCATGCCCACTCGCTGCGTCTTCACGTCACACTTTTCACGAATGGCATTCTGCTTCCGCGCCACATCGATCGCATTGCCGCCACAGCCGACGAAGTCCAAGTCAGCATTGACGGCCCGACTGCGGAATCCAACGATCCAATTCGCGGCATTGGTTCCTTCCAGGCGGCAGTTCATGCGGTTGACTTGTTGTCCGAACGGCGAATAGCTGTTCGTATTTCAACGGTCGTTATGCATCAGAATTGGGATGCAATTAAGAGTGGATACCTTGATTTCGCGCGGCGATGGGCCGGGAGCGACGTCTCGTTTAGGATTAACTATGGACTTATGGAGCATGGTCGTGGAGAAGATCTGCCGCCGGTGCTTGATATCAATGAAACGAGGCCAGTAGTCGATTTATTGATGTCTCAACTTCATCCAGGTGACGAGCAGCGCATTCTTCGACGTGCGCATGGTTGTGGCTATGCGGAGCAGATCGTTGTCGCGCCTAATGGCGACATTCATCCATGTCACCTTCTCGATGGCGCGTTGGCCAATATCGATGATGGCTCGCTCATCGAAGTTCTACACCGTATTCGGCACGCTCAAGAAGAGTACGACGTGGATCATAATGTTGGCTGCGGGACATGCGATATTCGCCACCTCTGCGGCGGCACTTGTCGCGTTGAAAACGGTAAAAAGACTGGAAACAGACGCGTAACCTATTGCAGCGCCGACGAGAAACTTCGGAAGCTCGTAGCTCTGAAGGAACTATTCGATCCGACCAACTGACACCGTTAGGAGCAAGTTATGGCAAAGAAAAAGAAGGCAAGTAAGAATAGCGGTTCGACGAAAAAGCCCGTTGCGCGTTCGAAGCGCGTCGAAATTGCAGTCGATTCAAGTCAGATGAAAACGAAGTTCCCCAAGAATGCTACTGTTTCCGTTTCTGAAACCGAAGACGGTCTTGAAATCCAACTCGAAAAAGTTCAAGTAGAGACGATCCGCGATCAGAAGCAGAAAATGATTCAGGCCATTGGCTGTTACAACAATCCGGGCGGCCCGAGCTGCTGATCCTATAAAGTCCGTGAGTTGAGTCGCCACGATGTATCAGCCAAGTTTCTGCGATATATTCGGCTGTGATGTGCATAAGTTCGTCCGCACTCGCTGGGGTCACAGTGTGGAGTGGGCTCATGCCGGCAAAGCCGGTCTATTTTCGTGCCTCCCTACTATTGCCGAAATTGATGCACTTGTCTTTGCTTTCGATCAACCAGATCGACGGCTCGGTGTGGTTCGTGGCTATGCAGCCCCCGCGTCAGGCGTGTATGTGCGACGCTCCGGGCGAGTTGCACTTGACGAGGTGTATTCTGCGGTCGAGGGAGGCAGTACGCTTTTACTTTCTCAGATGCAGTGTAGCCATGCAGCAATCGCGCGACTCTGTCGAGAAGTGGAACGCCAGCTTGATGATGCGGGAATACTGCTTAAAAAACCCATAGGCGCCAACCTGTTCCTAACGCCGCCTGGGAAGCAGGGATTCGACGTTCACTTCGATGGCCACGATGTAATAGTTATTCAGCTTCAGGGCACTAAGTCCTGGACTTTGTACAAACAGATTGAGGTTAAGACACGAGGCCCTGATGGAGACCGTGTTCCAGAGTCGGCTCTTGGCCAGCCGTCTCACAAAGGTGTGCTTCACCCTGGCGATGCGCTGTACATTCCCCGAGGCGTACCCCATTGCGCTTAAGCGATGAAGGAATGGTCGCTGCACTTAACACTTAGTCTGGTTTGTGTGCGATGGAGCGATCTGTTGAGTGCATCCAAACTCGACCAGAATTCTAAACGAAGCATCTTGCGCAAATTTGGTCTAACAGGTGACACCCAATATCGGCGTATTGATGCCGCAAGCGATGTTCTAGCAGTTGAACCACGCCTTGAATCCACCATCGTCGAACTTCGGCAACGCTGGATTCAAGAGCTTTCTGTCTTGCCACGCAGGCACGGCATCGACAGTTCCGTGCGATTAAGAAGTTCGACTCGTGTACAGCTTGCCGCTGACATGATTGCCTATGTGATAAAAGGGCAGCGCGAGGGAACGATCGAACTCCAAGTACCCGGTCTTCGCTTAGCACTCCCGGTAGCCGCACATGCCACCTTGCTTACTCTGCTCACGCGAAACGCTGTCCGCGTGGGACGGTTTCCAATCACGGCGTCACCTAAGTCAAAGATTATTCTTGCATCAAAGCTCGTTAGTTGCGGTATCCTCGAAATCGTAGAACCGTGATGCATACCCACAACTCCCCGGCGATGGCTGAAGCGCATGCTCTGTTAGTGCGCCTTTCGGCGGTTTTGCAACCTGAACAAGCGGATTTCGGGGAAATTAGTATTTCCACCAATGGTACCGCGGGCGCGATGATTCTGTTGAAGACAATACGATCACGCCATACCATGCATCGCGCAGTTGATATTGGAACGCAGGGCGTTGCGAAGGATACCCTCCACGATTTACTAAATCGGATACCCGTGGCCCCTGGATGTGCCTTCAGAGTACTGGCAGGCGGTGGATCAAGTGTTTATTGGCGACTACGTCTACAACCACAATCTGCACATGCACTCTCGGCCCATCTTGGGTTCGGCAAATATTCGTCTTGCATCGCTAAGTTTTTTGATTCCCTTTGGGGCGGAACGACCTCGTTCGCTTATGAGTGTGGACCGAGCGGTAACCGACTACGGTTCTACAACGTGATCGCCTCAGAAACTGATCTGGAGCGCGTTCTCGCTTGTCAATCGAAATTCTGGCCTACTAGCCTCGCATGGCCAAGGCCGCGAGATCTTTGGCTCGCATGTGCTCCGAAGCGTGAGGTTATGGTCAACCTCAGCGTCTCAAAAAACACCTTATCGCTGAAGCTTGATTTCCCGCAGGTACCTCTTGCATTCGTATCAACATTGGGGAGATCGTGCGCCGACGCTGACGACGCGGTAATTGCGGCCAAGCGACTTCTACGACATTCATCAAGGACGAGACTCTCGTACTTCGGCGTTAGGTGGTGCCTTACTGTTGGCAAGTGCTCAATGACAGCGCCACCAGAATTCTCCTACTACGTGCAGATGATTCCTGCGCGGGCTACGAATCACGCCGACACAACCGGTCAGAAACACACGTTTACGCCGAAGCCATCCTGAAACCACGGCATGTCCAGAACGATTGGGATGTGTTCATTGTGTTCCGACCGCAACCGAGAATGCCGGGCCAGCTCTTCAACTGATGAACTCGGGCCAACAGATTCATGGCGAATATGGACCAACCGCAGCCTATCACTCAAGGGACATGCGGTTCAGCTCATCGGATGCAATTGGCCCTCCCACAGGGTAATTCCGGAATTCCCGCCGCAGAGGTTTGAAATCGCGCGCATGGAAGGTGGGTGAGCGTGGCCAGCGTCGTCATTATTCGCCAGCGCCCGGGCACCGCCAAAGGAATCGTGTTTAAAACGCTGGAGGATGAGACGGGCATTGTGAATTTGATTATTCGGCCCGACGTTTACGACCGTTGCCGGAATGCCGCGCGGAATGCTTCCGTGCTTCAAGCCGATGGTTATGTCGAACGCCAGGGCCAAGTGCAGCACGTCATGGCAGTGCGATTGCATGACCTTACCGAGTTAGTTTCCAACTGCTCCTTGCGCTCGCGTGACTTTCATTAGACCAGCGCCGTGGCATGGTCGCACCTCGACCGACTGCGATGTTGACCGCTACATCCTGCTGGCCGCTGCCGCAAAACGTCGATCCGTTGGCCAACCATTCGGCGAACCGCCAACCCTCAGCAATCTGCCGACCGCGCGCTTCCGTGCCAGCCTTTGCGTGATATCGCGCCGATTCCAGCACATGACATAAAGCGACCGCCCTCTATTCGTTCACCCAAGCGGCAAGCCGCCGGTTCGCCCCACGCCGGGCATGAGTGGATTCCCGCCTTTCGCCAAAAATCCGCCGATTCTACGCTGCGCTCTGGTCGCTCCTATGCGACGCTCACGCCACGCCGATCGCTCGATTACATCGCCGCTGCGCGGACCGCGATCCGCGTGTCATTCACTGTCGCTTTGGCCTTTGGCCCGTCGCTTCCGGCGCTCCCCTGCGTCCCGGTGGCCAGCTCCCTCAAGGGTTCGTTTGTCCGTCAATCGCCTTGCGAACGGAACAACCAAACCCTTTTTAAGAGAGGAGCTTTTTATGGCGAAGCAGAAATCCACCAACAAGCCCGTCGAGGAAGTTCGGATCGGCAGCGTGAAAGCCGCCATCTGGAAGAACGAAACCGAAGGCGGGCCGCGTTTCAACGTCACGTTCCAGCGGATCTACCGCGACGAGGAGAAAGGCTGGCGGAGCACCGACAGCTTCGGCCGCGACGACTTGCTGGTGCTGGCGAAAGTCGCCGATCAGGCCCACGGCCGGATCGTCGCACTCAGTCAGCAGCAGCGGCCGCAGGAAGCATCCAAATAGCAGTCAATATCGCAGGTCCGGTCGGGCATCCGTTCCCCGACCGGACCTCGTTTATGCGCTGAAATTTGCCGTCACAATGCTATCATCACCGAACAATGTGCGCATCGCTACCGCCTGAAACTTTCGCTCCGTCACATCGCGGAATTGCTCGGTCTGAGCGTGACCGAGCTATTCGAGGAATTTTCGGAGCGGCCACGGCTGAACATCGCAATCTCACAACGAGTGCCCATTGTGACGTTCGATGATGGCCAGCGAAAATTGGCCGTGGCCGAATGGGGATTCCTCGCACCGTGGGACAAGTCAAAACGAATTTTCAACGCCGCGGGCGAAACCGTGGCGGTCAAGCCGACGTTCCGCGAATCCTTCAAGCATCGTCGGTGTCTCATCCCCGCCGATGGGTTTTACGAGTGGCCGAAGAAGCAACCGACGCTGATTCACTTTCCCGATGATCGACTGTTCTGCTTCGCGGGGCTTTGGTTGGACGGCACGATGACGATGATTACCTGCGCCCGAACGATTTCATGCGGCCCATCCACCATCGAATGCCGGCGATCTTGCGTGATGACGACTACGCCGCTTGGCTCGATCCACAATCGCCGAGAAATGTATTGCAATCGCTGATTGCAACCAGAGGTTGGGAAGGGATGCAAACGGTCGCAATTCCAAAGTTGGCACCCGATATTTAGCTAGCCGCGCCGGGAGCTTCGGCTTCGACAACCTAGAGTTGAGAGATGGAAGGCGGCGGTGCGATCGACTGACGGGTGGTACAATGCCGAAACCGCTGAGCGACTCTCTGGAATCGCTCGCAAAAAGGACGGTTGCCCGTCGAGGCTTGGCAAACTCAACATGCCGCGCAATAATGCCAGCGCTCGCTGGCGGACAAAACTCGCGAGTCAGAAGACACACCCAAACCTTCAGGCGGAATGGGCGAGACGTATTAAAATTTAATCCGCCCGTACGCAGGCCGCCTCAAATCGATGCCTCAGTCTGATCGATGAGAAGAACGACCAAGGGGGCTGAAGGGATCAACATGTTTCTCTCCCAAATTCTGCTGCGATGGTATCGATCGTTCAATACCCTGTCATTAGACCGGGTAAAGACAGACCAATTTGGTTCAGCAATTTGGAATAAGATCGGCGCCGAAGACTTCCCATTCATCCCCATTGAATTGGACCCGAAGATAACGACTGTGGTCGGCGCGAATGAGGCAGGCAAATCCCACGTTTTGAGCGCGATTACGAAGGCGTTTCGAGGTAGCGCCCCTGGATCAGACGGTCGCTCTCATGACTACGATAAACAGGACGTGTGTCGCTACTGCGGATTCGATCACTTGGAGACGAATCACTGGCCACAGTTCGTTGTCGAATTGACGGCGGAGAACGACGCCGAGAAGAAAGCCTTTTTGGAACTCGCCGGTCTTGGTCAAACCGTTGAGAAACTTTGGATCAGGATCGATGGCTCCTCGAAAGACCATTTCGCGAGTATTTATAAGTCCCCGGCGGACCAACCGGCCAAAGTGTTAAGTCAAGCAGACTGGCAAAAAACCGTTAAAGAGAAATTGCCGGAGGTCCGAATCATTGCCGCGGATAAAGCCTTGGCGAGCGAGGTACATGTAAAGCAACTGCTGACCATGTATGACAACGCGACGCCTGGTAAGGCATATGATCCGGTAGCACTTCAAGATCTGGCTGACAAATTGCGCGGCCTTAAAATTGCGCCGGGTGCGGCCGTGGATGCCGCATCGCTGACCGAATACACCTCGCTCTGTTCCAGTCTCGATCAAATGACAATTGGTCCGAAGGAACATGGTCACCTTGAGACGTTGCTGTTTCGGGATGTTCTCCAGGTCCAAAAGTCGACGCTGGAAGAAATTGGTCAACTTGCATCGACCAATCAACCGTATATCTACCGAATCGTTTCGGACATACAACGACGGATCGATGAGCGGCTCGACCTGTCGAGAGTGTGGCAGCAGGACCCTGATCTGCGGCTGCTTGTCGATTTCGAGGCCGGCCTATTTTATTTTCGTATAACCGACAAGACAGGCATCAAGTATGCATTCGACGAGCGAAGCTCAGGGCTGAAATTTTTCCTCAGCTATTACATTCAAGCGCTCGCTCTTGAACGTATCTCGCTTAAGCAGGGGATGATTGTGTTGATGGATGAACCAGATGGGTTCTTGTCCGCCACCGGCCAACGAAATTTACTGAACGTCTTTGAGAACCTCGTTGATGACCGGCGAACTCGGACTCGCACTCAGCTTGTTTATACGACACATTCCCCATTCCTGATCAATAAGAACTTCCCACACCGCGTTCGCCTTGTGCGGAAAGGGGATGGTGCCGAGGGGACTCAAGTAGTCGATCGGTCCGCGTATCGTCGCTTCGAGCCGATCCGAAGCGCACTCGGCATTGATTACGCTGATACTCTTTTCGTCGGTTCAGAAAATGTAGTTGTAGAAGGAGCGTCGGACCAGCGCTTGCTCGCGGCATGTATTCAGCGTTTTGGCCGCAATCTTCCAATCGATGCTCTTCTTGATTTGAATCGAGTCGTCTTTGTAACGGCCGGTGGTGCTCCCAGGATGAAGCGCGTGATTGCACGGTCACTTGGAGGAACCGACGACAAGATGCCAGTTGTTGTGGCGCTCTTCGACGGAGACGTCTCTGGCAGCAAGGCCTATCAGGAAATATTGGTAGAAGGGCTATTGGCTAAGCAATACCTTTTTTGCTTGGACCAGCTTGGAACGACAAACCCCGATGTGGATTGTCCAAAGGTATTGGAAGATCTCGTTCCCGTTTCATTGCTTTCGACTGCCACCGTCAAATATTTCCAGACTCGTTGGAACAAGAACATGGACGTTGCCACGATTGAAGGAAAACTGAAAGCACGGGCATCCGGAGATACATTGGCCGCACGATTAAAGGAGATTTGGAAAGAAGACGCGAGCTTGATCCAGAACGGCGTTGAGCAGGACGAATTTCGTGCGGCCGTGGTCGAGGAATTGTGCGAAATGTTGATGGATGAGGAGTTAGATAAAACGGCCGTTGAGCTATTACGCTCGAACATTGCGAAGGTATGTAGCGCGCTCGCCAATGCGCTTTCGCAGGCGACGGCAGAACAGTCAAGGCAGGTTTCAAAGAAGCGCGTAGCATATTTCGTGCGTGAGTTTAGAAGGTCGTATCAAACAAAGGCGACAAAGGCGAATGTGCAACGATACATTGAGTTGCTGCGTGGGGAGTGCGGCGGCCCCGGTCCCGAGCTAAAGCAAGCACGAGACAAAATCGAGGCTCTCCAAGGCGAGCTGGACGCCGATGCGACAGAAGCAGACGCAATAGTTGATAGAGATAAATGGGTGACATCGCTTCAAGAATTCGCCGTGAAGCCTTGGGGTTAGATCGACGGGCCAACCGAGATCGATGGGTTCAGCTTTGATGTCAAAATATGAAATTGGGGCGAATTTAAGTCAGCCAGCATGCAAACCGCGATATTCTCCACATCGCACATTTTCACGATTGCCAGCCGGTTGACGAACGATTTCTCTCACATCGAAAATGGCTGTTTATTTTTCCGATTTTCGGCATTCTATGCTTTGGAGTTTGGTCCCGTCTCAACGTCTTATGGAAGGAAATGTTCGTAAATTGGTGCTCCAGGTTACCTGAGCCATTAGCCGCCACAGACGTTCCCGCCATAGCGATTCGTTCTTCGTTCCCAAGAGTTTCAATTGCGAATGCAGGAGAATGGGCCTCTAGGTCCGGCCCCTCTCTCCCGCACCCTCTCACCCGCCCTAAATCCGTTGTGATTGCTGTCGGAAACAATAAGGATGGCGACGGGAACATGGGGGGAAGGTAGGCCCGCCGAATTACTGAAGGCCGCAAGCGGCGGCAGCAGCGGGCCTACAGCCTGTTGCTCGCTGCGCTATCGAAAGGTCACCGCTGCGCTTGCCATGCTCGGCTCCTCACACCCGAGTACAGGTGCTCCGGACCTGCGCGTGGCATGCCCTTCGTCCGCTCCACTCGAATTCCCGTCGCCAGCAGGAAGGATTTCTCTTTTTAGACCTCCCGGCGTGCTTCTTTCGAAGCCGGGAGGTCAAAAAATTGCTTGGGCCTTTGTGGGCCTAAGCCATCCCGGTTTGGAGTTTTTTTCCTTTTCGGGAGGTGCTTTGTGGCACACGAGATCGACCAGACGACAGGACGAGCGGCAGTATTCGTGACCGGTGAACCAGCATGGCATCGCTTGGGCACCGTGATCGAGCAGGCAACCACCCGCCGAGGCTATCGGCCTCGCGGGACTGGATTGGAGGGTGGAGCAATGGCCGGTCCGGGCTTTCGACCCGGACAACAACACGACAGAGGCGGGAATCCCCGACACCGTGGCGAATGTTCGCACCGACACCAAGGCGGTTTTGGGGGTGGTTGGGCGGCGCTATCGGGTGTTCCAGAACCATGAAGCTTTCGACTTCATGGACGGATTGGTGGGCGACAAACTCGCCATGTACGAAACGGCGGGCAGTCTCCATGGTGGCAAGCATCCATCTGGCATTGCTTCGCACTGCCAGCAGATGACACATGCTCCATTATATCGTTGGCAACAATCGCGTCTCGAAAACTCTTTCGATCTTCACCATTTTTTTAAATCCCTTTGAGTCCAGCCAGACAGATTACTGTCCGGCTGAACTCAAATCAGTCTGGCCGAACTTGACGTTCGGCATCTGTTTGGTATAATCGGTTTAGTTAAATCCATCGGGTTTAACTATTTTTTGTAATTAAGAAAGGAAGGCAAGGTAAAAGGGGCCAAGGTGTGGGATTTGTAAGTCACGATTCCTCACATGGTTGCCGCAACGTATGGCTCGATTGGAGACGTTGCTTTCACCTTGCGAGATTTCAGGGCCTTTTGAGAGCGGAGGCGGATATGCCAAGACGATTCAGGCGACAGGCAAACAGCGTTGACTCGGACCAGATTGGTCGGATGGGAGGAAGTCGCCGCAAAGAGCGGAGCGTCAACAGCGAACTGGCCAGGCGGCTGCGCGGGTTCAAGGGGCGCTCGAAAGTACCAGTCAGGCGGTGCCGCAGGCCGGGGAATGCGCCAGCGTGTCGTCGTCAAGCGCATGTCAGCCGGCACAAACCCGGCAAGTCGCGGGGAAGTTTGGCGCGCCATGTCTCGTACCTGGGGCGGGAAAGTGCCAGCGCCGACGGCAAGCATGGCGTGTTCTATGACGCCGCGCGCGAGGGGGTGGACGCCAAGCAGGAGGCCGTCCAGTGGGCGCAGGACCGGCACCATTTCCGGCTGATCGTATCCCCGGAGCGCGGCGGCGACATCCCCGACATGACCAACTACATCCGTGAAGTGATGCGCCGGGTGGAGCGGGATCTGGACACCAAGCTCCAATGGATTGCCGTCAATCACCACAACACGGACAACCCGCATGCGCATGTTCTGCTGCGCGGCAAGCAACCGGACGGGGCCGATCTGGTGATACCCAGACAATATATATCGTATGGAATCCGGGACCGGGCCTCGGACGTGGCGACCGAGCTATTGGGGGAACGGAGGCGCAGGAAGTGCAACTGGCCAAGTCCAAGGAGGTGGAAGCGGAGCGCTTTACCTCGCTGGACCGGATGATCGAGCGGCATCTTGAGAACGGCAAGATCGACATTTCGCCATCGAAGCACATCGGCTATGGCGCGGATGATTGGCGGTTGGTGGTGGGCCGCTTGCAGTTCCTGGAGCAGATGGATTTGGCGCACAAGGGGCGTGGAGCGATCTGGCAGGTTGAGGGGGATTTCAAACAAGCATTGCGCGAACTGGGCGACCGCAACGACATCATCAAGCAACTCTACAGCCACCTTGGAAGCGAAGCCGGGCGCGTCGAGCGGATGGTTACCGGCGGCGAACCGTCGCCACCCGTGGCGGGTATTGTCATTGCCAAAGCAAGCACGGATGAGCTGGGAGAGGACCGGTTTGTCGTCATCCGGGACGGAAACGGGCGCGCCCATTACGGCCAGGTCCGGGAGAGTGATCCTTATCGGGACTTGGATGTCGGCTCGATTGCCGAACTGGGCGGGGGCACACAGCGGCGGCGGGCGGTAACCGAGCAGATCGCAGCCGTCGCCAAAGCCAATGACGGGGTCTACTCGCCGAGGTTGCATGACGCGTATCTGCGCGCGGTCCAGTCGGATTCGACCGACCGGGAGATCGCGTCGAATGTGCGTTCGGCCACTTCGCGATTGAGTTTTGTTGCCGGGTTTGAGGGTGCTGGCGTGCGCACCTCAGAGGGCGGGGCTTACGCCGTCGATGCCGCTGCGTTTACACAATTCAGCCAGAGAACCAGCCAACGGACGGACGTGAGGGTGATTGCCGAGCATTCATTGGCGGAGCAGGTCGAAGCGCATGCCGTGACGTGGTTGGATCGACAAGCATTCGGCGAGCGGCCCGATGAACGGACCGCGGACAATCCAACCGTGCAGGAGGCGGTGCAGCAGCGCAGCGAATGGCTGGTTCAAAACGGATATGCGCAGCGCTCCGGCGACGAAAAGAACGTCGAGTTGCTCCCCGGTGCGATGGAGAACCTTGCCGCCGAAGAACGCGCCGATTTGGCGGAACGGCTCGCTGCCAAGTACGGCCTGCCGGTGAACGAACTCCCTCGCGGCGGAACGGTCTCAGGCGAATACCACGGCACCGAACACCTCTATGCCGGCAAACTGGCCGTGGTCGTGGCGGACGAGAGCGTTTTTGTCTCGCCCATCCGCAACGACCCAGACGTTGGCGCGGGCAGCGAAGTCACTCTGCAGCGCACATCGGCGCAGGATGCGACCGTTGAGGTGGCGGCGGGACAAACGCTGGATTTGGACGCGGGATTGTCGCTCGACGGTCCGGGAGGTGACGAATGAACGCGCGACGACTCATCATTGCGTATCTGATCGTGTTGCTGGCAGGGTTGATGGCGGCGACTCAGTGGGTCGCCTACCGGCTGGACTATCATCCCGATTTGGGCGGCTTGCGCATCGGGCGCACATTATTTATCCGCCGTGGGCGATCTTCACCTGGGCCCGCGACTTTGGCGACAACATCCCCAGGACCCTCAACGAGGGATATGCCTTCATCGGCGGCGCATTCATTCTGGCCACGCTCATGCTGCTTGGGGCGCGCCGATTGCGCCGCAATATTCCCGTGCGCGAGATCGGCAAAGACCGTTGGGCCACCAAGCGCGATATGAAGCGGGCGGGCCTGCTGACTGGCCAGGGGACCGTTCTTGGACATGCCTTTGATCGTTACCTCACCTACGACGGCCCGGAGCATCAGCTTGTCTCCGGCGCCAGCCGGTCCGGCAAAGGCGTCGGCCACGTCATTCCAACCCTGCTGAATTGGAACGGAAGTGTCCTTGCCTATGACGTGAAAAACGAACTGTGGGACATCACTGCGGGCATGCGCTCCAAACGCGGGTATTGCCTGTTCTTCAATCCCACGCGGGCCGACAGCGCCCGTTTCAACCCGCTCTTTGAGATTCGCAAGGGCGACAACGAAGTGCGCGATGCCCAGAACATCGTCGAAATGCTGGTCAACCCGACCGGTGCCAAGCACACGATGGACATTTGGGACCAGCAGGCCAGCCAATTTCTGGTGGCGCTGATGCTGCATGTGCTTTACGCCGAGCCGGATCAATTCAAAAATTTGGCGACGGTGCGGGCACGATTGCTGGACTTCAAGCGGACAGCGGTGGCGATGATTACCACGCCGCACCGATTCAATCCGCAGACGGGTGCGCCGGAGGTTCACCCGGAAGTGGCGCTGGTTGCCAACGAATTGCGCCGCCAGCCGGCGAAGTTCCAATCGAGCGTGACCGGCACGGCTGCCAGCTACCTCACGCTTTGGGCGGACGACATCATCGCCCGCAATACCGCGACAAGTGATTTCCGGCTTGCCGACCTGGTCTGCGCGGACCGGCCCATGACGCTTTACATCCAGCCGCCACCATCGGACTCGCCTCGATTGCGCCCGCTGGTTCGACTCATGATCAATCAAACCTGCCGCGCTGATGGAATTCTTGGATCGCGACAGTTCCGGTCGCCCGAAGAATCACCGGCTGCTGCTGTCGCTGGATGAATTCCCGACGCTCGGACGTCTCGACTTTTTCACGATGAACCTGCGCCAGATGGCCGGGTACGGAATCAAAGCCCACCTGATCGTCCAGTCGTTCAACGACATCATCGAGCAGTACGGCATCAATAACACGATCCTGGACAACTGCCACATCCTCAGCACGTTTGCCGCCGCCGACACGGTTACCTGCCAGCGCATCAGTCAGATGGTCGGGACGGTCACGGAGTACCGGGAAAGCTATTCTGAACCCGGGCGCAACATCGGTGTGAGGAACATCAGCCACAGTGAGCATGTCCGGCCGCTTCTTTCATCGGGGGACATTCGGGAGTTGTCGGTTGACGACCAGCTCATGTTCGTGACCGGGTACAAGCCGATGCGCGTCAAGAAGGTGAGGTACTACAGTGATCCGACGTTCACAAAACGGCTTCTGCCAGCGCCCGACCAATCGGCGTTCCTGAATGTTCCGACCAAACCCAAAATCGACTGGCTGCATGAGCGGCCCAAGGGAACGCAATTGACGTTGCCCGGCACCGGCAACAACGGCCTCGTATCCGATGGCCGTTCACCCGCAGTGCCTGACGACGAGGTTGACCGGGGAGTTCGTGACGAGCGCCCCCGTTCCGAGGGTGAATACACATGAAGCGCTTGGCCCAGGTGACAATCTATCTGGACGCGCAACTGCTTCAAGCGGCCAAGGAGCGTTCGGCCAACATGCAGGTGTCACTGTCGGCAGCCATCGTCGAAGCCTTGAAAGAATCGCTCCTGTCCACCTATCGCAGCGAGCGAGAGCAGGAAATTCTCAAGGCGGTCGAGCGCAACTTCCACGCGCTGCGCCGGCTGGACCAGCGCTTGGCCGTGGAGCTCGCGGTGTTGAAAGAGATGGCCGGGCTGGGAATGCGATCCTTCTTTAAAGGAACTGCGCTCAATGTACCACTGGTGTGCAGCCAGTGAATCCTTCAGCGCCTGTGAGAATTCTCCCAAGCGTAGATGAACCTCATCGCTCGTCGCGTTGCCGTTTGCCTTGGTTACGACCAGCGGATAGATGTTCAGAAACGCCGTCTTCGGAACCTGGATGCTGGCAAGGAAGGCCGTTTTGCGTTCTTGTGCTTTGCTCTTTAGTGCGAGAATCGTCTCGTTCTCAAGTAGGACGATCGATGGCGGAGGCAGACCCAACGCCACCATTTCCCTTGTCATTCGCTTCGTTCCCTCGCTGAGGGCCTGGACGAAGGCGTTGCCCTCCGGGTCTTTCATCAACCTCAGCCATTCGAGCAGTTTTCTATTCTGGGGCATCGAATCCAGCATGGTTGTGCTGAGATCGAAGTGGTCCGGCAAGTCGACGTTCTGCTGTCGGATGCGGCCGGGATTCTTCACCACCAAAGCGTCGGTATAATGTTCGCAGTGGATAGGGTTCTTTGTGTTGTAATCCCGGTGGGCGACGGCATTGACGATGGCTTCATCGACCGCAATCGTCGGAAGTTCTGGCTGCTCGGCAAACCCGCCGTCCGGTTTCCGGTGCTGCAAACGCTCAAAGAACGACGTCTCACGAAGAAACGTCCGAGCCGCACGAATTTGCTTAGTTATTGGTCCTCGGAAATCCTTATCAAATGACGGTGTGCCCCGGTTCTTGTGCTCCTGGGATGGCACAACAAACTTCATAAGCCGAAGGTAAGCGTGAGAGAGAATCCGTTGGGGATTTGAAGTGAAGAAAAGGAGCCCAGGAAGCGTGAAAAAGATAGCCCCATTGCTTCGGACAACCGCACCTGCTTCTCGAAGTAGCCGTTCATCCGTAAATTGATCCGTCGATTCCGGGTGATAGACTCGACGAAATTCCCTCATCACCTCCGCGTCAACGTCTTCAGGTAAGAACGGGCACCACGGCACGCTGTCCAAGTCCAGCAACCCCTTGCGAAGTCGGACCTGTTCCCTCATCTCTTGATTCATCAGCAACGACTGTTGGCCATTTCTGACCCATGCTTTTGGAATTGTTTCCGGCGTCTCGCAAATGGCTGTTGGCACATGCGCTGAAAAGATGAAGCAGAGCGTCTTGTCCGCTCCGGTCGCATCATGGCAGTCGTAACATTTGACCTCTGCCGCATGAGGTCGCAACCCGACGTTTGGTCGAATCGGACAAAGTGCGGCCGTACCGGGCCGTGGTCGTCGATGAAGCCCAGGATTTTCATCCAGAAGAATGGAAGCTCATCCGGGCGCTCGCACCCGCTGGCCCGAACGACCTGTTCATCGTCGGGGACGCCCATCAGCGGATTTACGGTCGCAAGGTGACGCTCAGCCGGTGCGGAATTCAGATTCAAGGCCGATCACGCAAGCTGCGGATCAACTACCGCACGACTGAGCAGATTCGGGCCTGGGCCGATGCGATGCTTGCCGGGATCGACGTGGACGATCTGGATGGCAGCAGTGATCGGGATGATGGGTACAAGTCCCTGCTGTCCGGCCCTGTACCCCAGATCGAGAAGTTCAAGACTCCCGAGGAAGAACGACAATTCCTGGAGAAGACGCTCCCTGACTTAATCGCTCGCCACGGGCAGGAAAGTGTCTGCTTGGTCGCCCGGACGAACAAGTTGCTGAAGGAGTATGTCCCGATTTTCAGAAAGCTGAAAGTAGCCCACGTTGTTCTCGACAAGACCGCCGACGATGGGGAAGCGGGTGTGCGTCTGGCGACCATGCACCGGGTAAAGGGCCTTGAGTTCCCCTGCATGATCCTGGCAGGCATGAACGCCAAGGTCATGCCATTAGCTCTTGGATCGGCGGCGTCAGACACTCCGACTAAGACGGAACACGATTCCAAAGAACGGTCACTACTCTTCGTTGCGGCAACCCGCGCTCGTGACAAGCTCCTTATTACGACCTCGGGTACGCCGAGCCCATTTATTGTGCTTAATTAGGAGTTGGACCGATGAAATTTTTCGCAGGTGAGGACAGGTCATTGTACTTCGGTTTTGCAAGATCCTTGACCCTTGCTATGGTATGTTTGCTTTTCTTTATTAGACCTTCGATCGCTAGGACTTGGCAGCATCGGCGACTCGTTGCAGTGTGATCCAGGTATGTGCTTCGTCCGCCGCTTTGGCCAGAAGCAGAAGGTCATCGGCTCCGAAACTGCGCTTTCCTTCCACTGGTTTTCGCCGTCCCTGTAAGAACGACTGAATGTAACGCAATAAAGTGGCCGGCTGGCGTTGCCGTTGTCCACGATGTTGCGCCAAACCGCGGCACGGACCGAGCCATAACGGATGGTCTGAACCGGACGATTTGCCGTCTTCTCAGTATTGCTCGCATTGTTCGTTGATTGCGCCATATCACACCTCCAGTTTGAGTGGGTTCATTCAGGTCATTGCGGCCGCAAGGGAATCCAGTTCTTCTGCCGTTCCCCACACAATGCGCTCGCACACGGGCACAAACTCGGCCACACCAAATTGCTTGAGAAAACCAATACGCGGCTCGCGGGCCAGTCCCCGTTCAGTCGCAATGCGAACTGCTTCTTCGTAGGTCGGCAATGCAGGTGCGATCGCGTCATGGGGCCGGATATCAGCCAGATCCGTGAGGATCGTGATGACTTGAACCGTGGCTGGTGAAGTTTGCCGTTTTAATACGGCGAAAGTGGCTGTGGCAGCGATCATGTTTCTTCCTTGGGCGTTGCGTCCCATGACGAACAGCGGCGGCGCTTCGGTGACGGTCACTTGCGGAGGAAACTGGATGTAGGTCTTTCGCCCGTCATCGAAGGGCACAGCGGGCACCAGGGCGGTGTCGCCGTGTGTTTCTGCCGCAAAATCCAGTAATTGAAATTGGCCTTGGACAGATCCAGTCCACTCGCCACGGTTGCTTGCGCAGCCGCCTGTTGCGCGGCGACCTGATTCCGGATCATCACCACATCACCGAAGGGATAGTTCCAGGCGATCATCGTGTGGTAGACGCCGGTATCAACGCTGGTCAGGTCCAGCGAGTAGATTCGTTGGTCGGTGGTGATGAGCAGATTTGTTTGAAGCCCAGCCTTGCGCGGCTTGACGAGCAACAATGTCTGCGCCGACTCGCCCGAACCGGATTGCACGCTATCCACCAGCCGCGCACCGTATCACCCGCCGCGGCGGTGATGAGCTTTTCACCGGCGCAGGCGAGATCGTGGTGACATATCCGGGCGAAGTGATGGCCGTATAGACGACGCCAGGAACATAGTCGTAATACTGGATAGCGTTCAGGAAACCATCGGTCGT
>CAWFRU010000003.1:0-1403171 GCA_963818385.1 uncultured Phycisphaerales bacterium
CCAACGGCAACTAAGTCAAAGGCATTACCAGTGGTCGGCAATGAGCGGATATCCCACATGGTAACGTCAAAATCATTTGTTACCGAGCCCAATTCTCTTACAACAGCCCACCTACCGCCGCTATCCACCTTAGCCACGAAAGCTTGCCCGCCGCTAAATCCGGCTCTATTGGTCCAGGTTGGAGTAGGATATCCAGTTCCATAGTGGGTCGCAAACGTACCGGTAGTAGTTCCAACTATATAAAGCAGGTTATCAGCCCCAACATTCAGCGCATAAGGATTATCGGTACCGGTAGTTCCCAAATATGTTTGCCATACGCGTTGGGAACATGAAACTGCGAGTCAGATGCCGGTGTCGACGTATGGGCCGGATCAATCGCCGACGGACCCGACTGTGGCGACGGCTGATTCGCAGGCGCAGCCGACACAGACGTATGTTTATGGGCAGGCACAGCAGCCGACGTATGTTTATGCGGCACAGCCTTGGTATGCGTATTCGTATCCGTATCCTTATTCGTATGGTTACTACGGCGGCTACTACGGGTATCCGTATTACGGCGGGATCGTGGTGATCGGCGGGGGGCGTGGTTGGGGATATCGTGGCGGCGGGTGGGGTGGTCGCGGGGGCCGGGGTGGTGGTGGTCGCGGTGGATTTATTTGGCGGGGGCGGGGGGGATGGGAGAGGTGGTGGAGGATTTGGTGGGGGTGGGCACAGGTAGGTTGAAATTCGTTGATTGATAACAACCCACGGCGAAGAGCTGTGGGTTTTTTTTTGCACATGTTGGGGGTCGGAAAAAGCGCCCTGCGGTTCGACTTGGCTCACCGAAGTCAAGCAGGGCGGCTACACGGGGGGAATCATTTCTTGATCAGTCGTGAAGCCGTGGCGCAGGGTGTTTTCGGTGATGCAGCGGGGGATCAGAAAATGGCGGAGATAATCGGGCCCGCCGGCCTGGGTGCCGCCGCCGGAGAGTTTGAACCCGCCGAAGGGCTGGCGGCCGACAAGGGCCCCGGTGATCCTGCGGTTGATGTAGAGATTGCCGACGCGGAATTCGCGGCGGGCGCGGGCGATGTTGGCGGGGCTTCGAGAGAATATCCCGCCGGTTAGGGCGTATTGAACGCCGTTGGCGATCGCCAGGGCTTCATCCAGAGTTTGGGCTTTCATGACGGCCAGGACCGGGCCGAAGATTTCTTCGTTGGCCAGCGGGCTGGTCGGCGGGAACATCGGCGAAGATGTGGGGGGCGATGTAGAAACCTTCATCGGCCAGTGGGCCGACGTCGCCGGCGAAGGCGAGCCGGGCGTCGAGCTTTGCCGCGTTCGATGGCTGCGAGAATCGTTGCGTGGCGTCGGAATCGATGACCGGGCCGATGCGGCAGGCGGGGTCTTCGGCGGGAGCGATCTTGAGGCTGGCGGCGGCTTCGATCAGCCGGCGGAGGAACGCATCGTAGACGCGGGGCAAGGATGATCACGCGCGAGCAGGCGGAGCATTTCTGGCCGGAATATCCGAAGGCGCTGGCGACGACGCCGCTGACGGCGTCGTCGAGGTCGGCATCGTCGTCGACGATGATGGCGTTTTTGCCGCCCATTTCGACGATGACGCGTTTGACGAGATGCTGATGGTCCGCGCGGCTTGGCGGCGAGATGGTTGATGGACAGGCCGACGGCTCGCGAGCCGGTGAAGGCGATCAGGGCGACATCGGGATGGGCGACGAGTATCGGGCCGATTTCTTCGCCGATGCCGGGGAGATAGTTGACGACGCCGGCGGGCGCGCCGGCTTCTTCGAAAGCGCGGGCGAGGCGGCAGGCGATCAGGGGGGATTGCTCGGCGGGTTTGAGGATGACGGGGTTTCCGGCGACGACGGCGGCGGCGGCCATGCCGCAGAGGATCGCGAGGGGGAAATTCCAGGGGGCGATGATGACGGCGGGGCCGCGGGATTCGTAGAGCCATTGGTTGGTCTCGCCGGGGATATCCGCGCGTCGGCGGGGGAGAAGCTTGCGCATCTGGCTCGGCGTAATAGCGGCAGAAGTCGATGGCCTCGGCGATGTCGGCATCGGCTTCGCGCCAGGGTTTGCCGCATTCGGCGATTTCGATGGCGGCAGAGGTCGAAGCGGTCGCGGCGAAGAATGTCGGCGACGCGATCGAGCAGAGCTGGCGCGATCGTGGGGGGAACGTCGCGCCAGGTGGAGAAGGCGGATTTGGCGGCGGCGATGGCTTGGTCGGCGTGGTCGGCGGCGGCGCAGGCGCAGCGGCCGACGATGCGCGATTTGTGGGAGGGATTGATCGATTCGATCCATTGGCCGGTGAAGATCGGGCGGCCGGCGATGAGCAGCGGGATAATCGGCGGGTGGCTTGGCGGAGAATGCGGCGATGCGCCCAGGCCATGGCGTCTGCGGGATTCGCGGCGGGAGAAATCGGTGTGGGGGTTCGTTTTGGAAAATCGGGCTTGGTTGGGGTCGAGGGGAGGACGTGGTTTGATTAAAGCTGGGATTCATGAGCAATTGCTCCTCGGGCGCGTGATCGATGAAGCCGGCCCGCAAGAAGGATTCGTTGGAGGTATTTTCGAGAAGTCGGCGGACGAGATAGGCCATGCCGGGCAGAAGGTTCGCCGACGGGGCAGTAGACGCGGACGCGATAGTTCATTTCGGCGAGGGCGGATTTGAGGGGTCGGCCATGCCGAAGAGCATCTGGAATTCGATTTCGCGGGTTTTTCGCTCCGAATTGCTCGGCATCGGCGATCGCGGCGGCGATGCTGCGGACGTTGTGGCTGGCGATGGCGGGGCGAAGAAGGTGGCGATTTTCGATGAGGAATGCTGGCGGCGGCTTCGAAATTGGCGTCGGTTTGCGGCTTTTTCGGTGAAGACGGGGATGGGCCAGCCGTTCTGGGCGGCGATGATGGTTTCGAAATCCCAATACGCTCCCTTGACGAGGCGGATCCAGACGGGCGTGCCGCGTTGGCGGACCAGTCGGCGAGGATTTGCAGATCGTCGAGCGTAGAGCGGAGATAGGCCTGGATGGCGATGCCGACGTCGGGCCAATCGCGGAATTCGTCTTCGATGCAGAACGGTTTTGAAGATTTCCAGATCGTCAGGTCTTTAAATGCGAATTGCTCCATGTCGAGGTTGATGAAGGCGCCCTGTGGCGGGCGAGGCGAAGGATCGGGCGGAGGCGTGCGAGGACGGCGTGCGGTGGTGCCGAAGGGATCGAGGGGATCGAATTGGCTGTAGAGGGAGGAGAGTTTGACGGAAATATTGCGCGGGGGAGTTGGCCATTGGCATCGCGGTCGATCAGGGGGTCATCCGGCAGGGCGGCGATTTGGGGGGAGGAATTCGGACGAGATCGAGGTATTTGTGCTGGTATTGCGTCGGCCTCGGATTCGGAGATGACGGCTTCGCCGAGCAGATCGATGGTGAAGGCGAGATGATGGCGGCGGAGGCGCTCGATGGTTTTGACGGCGTGACCTGGGGATCGGCGGCGGCGATGAATTTGCGGGCCATCCGGCCTACGCCGAATCTGGCGGCGGCGGCGAGGAGCGGGGGCAATCCCGGAAGGTGGATATGCAGATATTCATGCAGATGCGGAGGCGACGGAATCGGTGGATCGAAGCGAGGGGAGGCAATCGACGAAGCGGAAGAGCTGGGATTTGCGCGGATTCGTTGCGCATGGACCAGGCCATGATGGCGTCGTCGATGGCGCGGCGAGGCCAGCCGCGGCGATTGGCGTGGTTAATGCGGGTGAAGATCTCGTGGCCGAGCTCGTGGATGCGATTTTCGATGTTCTGGGCGGGCATTCGTGGGAATGGTAGGAGTTGCGAGTTTCGAGTTTCGAGTTACGAGAAAATGCGCCTTGTTTTTCTCGCAACTCGCAACTCGTCACTCGCAACTCGTTATTCAATCAGTCGCCTGAGCGAGTGGGCGACGGTGGTGGGGAGCGGTGGGTCGAGGTAGAGGGTTCCCCACGTGTTGGGGCGGAGCTCGGTGCGGGCTGGATTTGGGGGCGGACCAGAAGAAATCGGCGGCGGTGGTGAGAAGTCGCGAACGTGGATGTTGAAGGCCAGTGGTGGCTGGTGCGGGGATTGTAGCCGTGCATGCCGGCGGCGGGGATGAACAGCTCGACGATGTAGCGGTCGGGGAGGATTTTGACGAGTCTGCTGGATGAGCGGATCGGGGATGAGGTTGTCTTTCAGGGCGTCGCCGTCGCGATGCCATTGGCCGACGACGGGGGCGTTTGCAAGGTGGGGTCGGACGGGACGACGAAGAATTGCTGGCAATAGACGTCGTAGTTGATTTCATCGCTGGTGACCGGTCGGGTGGAGAGGAAAAGCTCGACGTTGTCGCGCGTCCACCACCAGGCGTCGGCGGGGGCGGTTTCGATGTGCGTGTCGAAGACCTGAAGGGCGACGTAGAGGCCCTGGGGCGTCCAGCCCAGGAAGACATCGGGTGAGCGGAGTTTGCAGCGGTCGAGCCCTACGGTTTGCTCGCGGCGAATTCCGTCGAGGGGGGCGAGGACAGTCCATTGGGAGAGATCGCCGTCGAGCGTCGGGGGGTGGACCAGGAAGGGGACGTGCATGGCGGGCTTTATGGAATAGCTTTCACGCCAGACATCGGACTGGGAATCGGCGGCGCTGCGGGCATGGATGGGATTGAGCAGGGGGGCGGTTTTGCGCACGGAATCGACGAGCAGGGTGTAGGGCTTGTCGTGGACATCGACGACGCCGAAGTTGACGTCTTCGCCGTCGCTGCCCGGCCGAGCGGGGGCTCATCGCACCATTGGAACCAATCGGCGCCGATGATGTAGGGTACGCGTGCGAGGCGCGGTGGTCATGAGGCGATAGCCGTCGGCGCGGGCCTGCTGGTCGGGGACCTGGGCACTGAATCCGACGGCGTCAACGTTGCCGCTTTGGCCGTCCATGGCGTGGAAGGAATATTCGCTGATGATGATCGGCTGTCCGGAGGCGCTGATACATCATGCGAAACATGTCGGAATCGAGGCGGGCGTCGGAGACGTAATAGTTGAGCGATTGGGCATCGGTGTAATCTCTCGAGGCGGATACGACCTGCTCGGGGGCGAGGCCTTTGTAGCGGACGCCGAGGATCAGGTGATTGGGATCGTAGCGGTGAACGAGGGAGGTCGTGAGGCGGAAATAGTCGTTGGCGAGGTGGGGGAGCCAGGCGGTGCTGAGCTTGTCGTAGGCCTGGGCCTGCTCGCGCGGGAGGGCGACCCAGGAGTCGAGCTGGGACCAATCGGTGAGCTTGGTCTTCCAGGCGGTGTTGAAATCGTGGAGCTGGGGCCAGAGGAAATGAATGGTCTGGATGACCTGCTCGGCGATTGGGATCGCTGGCGGGGAGATTGTCGAAGTAGGCGCCGGGACCGGCGAAGCCGTCGCCCCAGTCGAGCTCGTTGTCGAGGTAGTAGCCGAGGAGATTGCGATTGGTGCGGAGCTGGGGGACTTGCTCTTTGACGGCGTGCCGGCCATGTCGGCCCATTCGGGGGAGTAGAAGCGTTTGGATTCGTCGGTGACCCAGGCCCAGAGGTTGAGGTCCTGGGCCATGGGGACGTCGAGGTTGTGGAAGGCGGGGTTGCACCAGGCGCCGAGGCCTTTGAAGCCGTAGTCGTAGACGCGCTTGAGGGTTGCCTTGGCCCAGAGGTTGAGGTCGGCATCGCGTTCGCGGCCGTCCCAGTCGGTGGAGACGAAGTGGAGGGCGTCCTTGTCGCGGCCATCCTGCATCGGGCTGAACGGTGGTGACGGTGTTGAGGAATTCCTGTTTTCCTTCGGGGGAGACGAACCACCAGACACCGGACTGGTCTTCACCGAGGCGCCAGAACCCGGAGTGACCGCGGAGCTGGGTGTAGGGGTTGACTGGAGCAGGCCGGAGAGTGATGCAGCGGAGATCTGGTCGGCGGAGAGGTCGGGGCGAGTGGAGGGGACGGCGGCGGGGGCTTTGTGGTTGATGTAGGGGTACCCCATGGCGACGATGGCCAGCAGGATCGCGAATGAAATGAATGTCCTGCTCATGAGTTTCCTTCATGAGTAATACGCCATTTTTGAGGAAATAGTTGTTGGCTGGGACCGCCGCTGGCTGCCCGTGAGGGTGGGCCGCTCAGAGAAAACGGGGTTTAAACGCTTCTGGCCATGGCTGCGTCCAAGTATGGATAAATTCCCTGTATATGCCCAACGAACGACTATTTCCGGCTTTTAGTCTTATCGGCCTGCGTTTGCCAGGGAGTTAAGGCAACCCCCCCTATATGGCATGGGCTTAAAGGTTTAACAGCATTGAAATTGCGCTGCATTTTCACAAAAATTGCGATCCTCTTTTTTATTTTTGGCTTGAATGGTGCCGATTTGATTCCAAGAAGGGGCGTTGGCTTGACGATTGTCGGACTACGATTACATTACTCCGCTCTTTCGACGGGGCCCGCATGTGTGGGTTTGGGCAAACTTTGGTCGGCGGTGGGTCGTACTGTCGATATCGATTTCTCCAGGAGTAGCAGGAAATTCTTATGGCTCGCGATCTTTCGAAAATTCGAAACATCGGCATTGCCGCCCACATCGACGCGGGCAAAACCACCGTTTCCGAGCGCATTCTCTATTACACCGGCAAGATCCATAAGATGGGCGAGGTGCACGAAGGCACCGCCGTCATGGACTTCGATGAGGAAGAGCAGAAGCGCGGCATCACGATCAACTCCGCCGCGACGACCTGTCCGTGGGACCGGAACGGCGAGCGGTACACGATCAACCTGATCGACACGCCCGGCCACGTCGATTTCACGGCGGAGGTGGAACGGTCGCTGCGCGTGCTGGACGGCGCGGTGGCGGTGTTTGACGGCAAGGAAGGCGTGGAGGCGCAGTCGGAAACGGTCTGGCGGCAGGCGACGAAATACAACGTGCCGCGGCGTTTGCTTCATCAACAAGATGGACAAGGTCGGGGCGGACTTCGATTTCAGCTTTAATTCGCATCCGCGAGCGGCTGGGCGCGCCGGCGGTGGCGGTGCAGATTCCCATCGGGCAGAGCAACACATTCAAGGGCATGATCGACCTGGTGCGCGGGGTCGCGCTTTACTACAACGTGGGCGACGACAAGGACCGGGGCAAGACGATTATCGAAAAGCCGATTCCGGCGGATGAGAAAGAACGCTACGAAAAGTGGCGGCACGAGCTGATCGAGAAGGTGGCGGAGACGGATGACCACCTGATGGAGAAATATCTCAACAGCCAGGAGCCGACCGAAGAGGAGCTGCGCAAGGCGCTTCGGGCGGCGACGATCAGCTTCAAGCTGCATCCGGTGTTCACGGGATCGGCGCTGAAATATGTCGGCGTGCAGCGGCTGATCGACGGCGTCATCGATTATCTGCCGGCGCCGATGGATATGCCGGCCATCAAGGGGCATGACGTTAAGGACCCGGACAAGGTTATCGAGCGGCATCCGAATCCGGATGAGCCGTTCTGCGGACTGGCATTCAAAATCGTCAACGACCAGCACGGCGATCTGACCTATGTTCGTGTTTACAGCGGCACGCTGGAAAAGGGCAGCCGCGTGCTCAACAGCAATCGCGACAAGCGCGAGAACATCAGCCGGATGTTCCAGATGCACGCCGCGGACCGAAATCCGATCGACGTCGCCGAGGCCGGCGACATCGTCGCGTGTATCGGCATCAAGGAAGCCCTCACGGGCGACACGCTTTGCGACCAGGATAATCCGATCATCCTGGACGCGGCCGACGTTCCCGGAGCCGGTCATCAGCATGTCGATCGAGCCCAAGACCGCCGCCGACAAGCAGAAGCTGGGCGAAGCGCTGACCACGCTTAAGCGCGAAGACCCGACCTTCCAGGCGAGTTACGACGAAGAAACCGGCCAGACCATCATCGCCGGCATGGGCGAGCTTGCACCTGGAAATCCTGCGCAATCGGCTGACGCGCGACCACAAGGTCGAGGTGAACGTCGGCCGGCCGAAGGTCGCGTACAAGGAGACGATCGCCGGAGCGGCGGTCAACATTCGCGGCAAGCATGTCAAGCAGTCGGGCGGTCGCGGTCAGTTCGGCGATTGCACGATCAACATCGAGCCGTTCGACGGCACCGGCGTTGAAGCCTGAGACGCTCAAGAAATGGGGCTGGAAAGACGGCTTCGCGTTCGAGAACAAGGTGTTCGGCGGTTCGATTCCGAAGGAATACATTCCCTCGGTCGAATACGGCGCTCGCATGGCCGCCAAGACCGGCGTGCTGGCGAACTATCCGCTGATCAATGTGAAGGTGACGCTGACGGACGGCAGCTATCATCCGGTCGACAGCTCGCAGATCGCGTTCGAGCTGGCCGGGCAGATCGCGTTCAAGGAAGCGTGCCAGAAGGCGGGCCTGACGCTGCTGGAGCCGATCATGAAGGTGGTGGTGACGACGCCGGAGGAATTCGTCGGCAACGTCACCGGCGACCTGAATCGCCGCCGCGGAATGATCGTCAACAGCGATCAGCGCGGCAACACGCGGATGGTGGAAGCGGAAGTGCCGCTGAGCGAAATGTTCGGTTACACGACCGAGCTTCGTTCGATGAGCACGGGCCGGGCGAGCTCGGTGATGGAGCCGCTGCGGTATGCCCCGGTGCCGACGAACGTGAAGAAGGCGATTTTGGAGAGTTTGAAGTAGGGTGGGTACTCGCCTCAGGTTTAGCCACATCTTTTGATCCGTCCTAAGAGCATGCCTTCTACCAGTGGTTGAAGCGCCATCCAGCCGCGCCACAACACGAGCCATCCGGGAACTCGATCCGACGGTCTGCCCAGGTGGCCCCCAAGGCGTGCCAGCGCAAACAGAAATTCCCGCGCACTCAAATTTATTTTCGCTTCCTTCCAACGCCACAAACTCAGTGCCTCGACATACGACTCATCCACCACCTCAACGGCCAGTCGTTCATCGTCAAGCCGTGCCAGGTCCCGCAGCCGCAGCAACTGCACCGCCACCACCGACAGCATCGCAATCGTCACCTCCAGCGCCTTGCGCGTGGTGAACTGCGGCAGTTCCATGCCGCATCCCGTCTTCTGCGCTTTGTGAAACTCCTCGACCATCGGACGGCACTGATACCAATCCACGCGTTCCCATGCCTGGCCAAGCGTCGTCGTGGGCCGGCTGGTCAGAAGAATCCATTCCAACGCTTCCTGTCCCGGCGGCGGGTCGAGTTCCTTGACGTGAATCACCCAGCCCGTGAGCGGTTCACGTCCGTGCTCGCCGTATTTGACGTGTGGAACCTGCAATTCCACCGGTCCCGCCGCCACGCGCACCCGCGCTTCTCGCGTGAGTTGATGATGATTGCCGCTCACCGCGACGATTCGCTCACCCAGCATTGGCAAATTCCGGGCGTAGTTATGCAGCTTCCGCCGTCGCCAGCGCCCGGTCGCATCCTTCACTCTCACGTTGCGGTTGGTGCGGCTTCGCACCAGATAAAACTGCCCCAGACGCTGCTGACGATCCAAGCTTTCGAAACTGTCTCCGCCCCGGTCCATCAGGTTGACCCAGACGGCTCCCTCGGGCGGTCGGCCCACCGCTTCCACGCCCCTGGGCCAGAGGCGGCTCTCTCGCTGCGGATGTTCCCGCGAGGTTTTGACGCTCTCGGTTTTGCCGACCTTGCGCCGGATCTGCAGAATCTGGCCGATCAGTCCAAGAACCTCGTGTTTTGCATAATCGATCGCCAGCACGTTGTGGATGAGCATGCCGCGGCAGTAGCCGTTGCCGATCGGTCCCAGATCGCCAATGGTCAGCCCGCTGTAATCTCCTTCGGTGGTGTCATGGAGGAACAGCACCGTGCCCGGACACTTCTCCATCAGCCCGCGCGTGCGGTGATAGTGGCAGGCCAGCACATTGTCATGATTGACCTTCACGTTGTTGGCAAAATCATAAAAGCCACACAGCTCGGTTTTGGGCAGCTTTTCCGGCAGTGTTCCACCGGGATGGCGCATCAGCGCATCGCCGCTTTTAACGGCTCTTGCGGTCAGGCGTTTATCACCAAAGACGCACTCACCAAAATGGTCCTGACCAAAGCTGGTCGTCGAATCAATCGCCACCGTCGGACAAATCCTGGCGTCCATGCCATCTCCAAGTCAGAACTGACGGGCCTCCAGCCCGTTACGAATCAAAACAGCATAGCAAAGATGTGGCTAGAGCATTTTCATTTATCATGTAGCGTGTACCCTGTATGCCTGAAAAAACCTTCGCAGTCGGAGGCGCTGACCGTGGCTAGCGCTTCCTCCACGGCTTGGCCCAATGTCTCCACCGTCCGGGCCGCCAGTGAACGAAGCTTCTGCTTCACCTTGGACCACATCGGTTCGATGGGGCTGAAGTCGGGACTGTACGGCGGCAGATACAGCAGACGAGCCCCCGTGGCCTCAATCGCCTGGCGAATCCCGCTGACTTTGTGAGATTGCAGATTATCCATGATCACCACCTGCCCGGGCCGCAGCGTGGGGACCAAGGCGTCCCGGACAAAGTTGCGGAAGATCTCGCCATCGCAGGGAGCGTCGACGGTCACGGCGGTTTGAACGCCGCCAAGCGTCATGGCCGCGATGATCGTCAGCACCTTCCAATGCCCATGCGGAACCGCGCTGACCAGGCGATCGGATCGTAAGCATCTTCCCCGCGTCCGCATCATGTTAGTCACGGCGCAGCTTTCATCGATCACCACAAGGTTGTTCAGCGGTATATCCTTCAACTGCTCGAACCAGATCGCCCGCTGCGCCTGGACGTCGGGCCGCTGCTGTTCGGCGGCGTGGACCGACTTTTTTTAAAAGAGAACTTCCGCTTCCGCAGCGCCATCCACAATGCGCCGATGCTGATCCCGATCCCCAATTCCGTCTTGAGCTGGTGTCTCAGTTCCTCTAACGTCGCATCGGGCTGACGACGCACCCGCTCCAGCAGCCAATCGCGAGCGGCCTGATCCAGCTTGGGCTTGTCGCCGGGATGGGCCGCGGCTCGATGCTGCCGTCTTCCCGGCGACGTTGTTTTAAGCGTCGCACCCATGCCGGCGACACATCGAATTGCTCCGCGACTTTTTTGGTGGATTGGCCCGCATCGCACGCGGCCAGAACTCGCTTACGAAGATCCAAGGAATACGCTTCCATGCCGACAACCTCCTGTCGGCATTCAACTTATCGCATTATTGTGGCTGGCGCATAGAGGCTACGTGAAAATGCTCTAAACCTGAGGTACTCGCCCACCGTCTTTGCATTGCGGAAAAATAATCGAACTACACAGACATCCTCTCGCTAGTTTCTCCCCTCTTTAATTGGAATAGGCTTCATAGTCTTCCCAGTATCTGGGGATAGGCTCCGTCGTTTTGTGATTTGGGTCGAGCCACCAGGGGTTGCGGAATTGATCGATGTTGATTCTGCGATGAAATGGGGGGAGCCAGGATACGTAGTCGATTGAACCGAAGGGGCTTGGATCGGTTTCTCCGGATCGGGGATTGTGCTCCACGCGATATCGAGGAAGGATTGCGGGCTTCATGCCGAGGTATTGGCTGAAGGGGTGGGTGGTGTTTGCGACGTTAGCGCGGTTGATAAAGCCCTGGGCCTGGAGTTGGGTCCAGTAATTGAATTCGAATCCATCGACGAAGGCGGTCCTGGGAATGCCGGCGGCCTGGAGGCGCTGAGCGGCGGCCGCGCGGCGCGGGCCAGCGACAGAACGTCCTGTGTTGTAGCGAGCGCAAAGCTGGCATAAATGATTAACAAGATGATTGCCGTCGCGCCGGGGGAAGGAAAGCGGCGCAGAAGGGCGATGGCGAGCAAGGGGAACAGCTCGATCAGATAGCGGTCGAAAATGAGGGATTCTGAAATCCGGGGGATCAGGACAAAGAGATAAGCGGCGGTAAAGATTGCGATCATGGGCATGGCGACCTGGCCGTCTGGGGCGGCGAAGAATCCGCGAAAATCCCGCAGCGCGTGTGCGGGGTGCGAGAGCCAATCGAGGGCCGCAATCAGAATCAGGCCGAAGGCGATATGGGTTACGGCGCTGAGAATATCTGAGAGGATTTGAGGTTGGGCGGTGGGGCGGTTGCCGGCCAGTTCGATGTCTCCGAGGACGCCCCTAGAGGTGAGGATGTTGCCGACCCAGGGTTCGAAATCGAGGGTGGGCCAAAGGAGGAGGGCGGCGGAAATGAGCAGGAGGGCGATGACGATGATTAGTCCGAGCCGGCCGCGCTCTTGCGCCAGGTTCGTTGGGCAACGCCGAGGCAAAATGGGATGGCGGCGGGGAGGGCGAGGAGGACGGTGGTTAGAGCGATTTTCAAAAAGGCGATGAGTACGCCTGCGGGCTCGAAAACGATCTGGACGAGGGATTGGTGGAAGGGGCGATCGATCATGACGTCGGGTTGATGGTTGAACCATGCGGTGGTGAGGGCCGCATTGGCGACGACGAGCAGCCAGCCGATGGCGCACAGGGCGACGAGTCGGAGCCGGCGGCGGAGGAGGAATGCGACGTAGGGGAGGAGCGCGAGGGTGACGAGCCAATCGACCTGGCGCCCCATGCCGCCGAGGATCGAGGCGACGACCGCGAGGATGATCCAGAGCGAGCTTCGCTGGGTAGTGCAGGCGAGGACGAGACAGTAGAGGGAAAAGAGGATGAAAAAGAGGCCGGGGACGTCGGTCATGAAGGAGGTCGCCAAAGGGAGAAAGACTGGGGAGAGGGCGAGGGTCATGGCGACGAATAGGGAGGATTTTGCGGAAAGACCGGCCTTGCGGGCGAGGAGATAACAGAGGGCGACCGAGGCGGCGGCGAGGGGTAGGGTGCTGAAGCGGAGGACGGTGAAGGAGAAGCCGAAGGTTTTTGCGAAGAGGCGCCCCAGAGGACGTGGGTAATAATCGCGGCGGTGCTCCAGCCGTGATAGAGGATGTGGCCGGTGGCGAGGAATTGTTTGACGGTCCAGGCGTAGGACCAGTCGTCGTCGAAAGGCATATCTACGAAGGGATTGACCGCCAGAAACGCGAGGGCGGTCAGGGCGGCGCATAGCGAGGCGATCCGCAAATCACTGGAGCGGCGATTAGTCGTAATGGTATTCTTCATAGTCCAGCGGCGCAGGAAAATGGCTGTTGGGGTCGAGCCAGAGCGGATGATGAAATTGATCGATATAAATTCGGCGATGAAACGGCGGTAGCCAGGAGATAAAATCGATGAAGCCGAACTGGGAAGGTTCGGTTTCTCGCGCCCTTTGGAATTCGACGCGGTACTTGCATCGCAGGCTGAAACATCCGCCGAGGGTGGGGTCGTATTTTCCTGTCTGGAAATTCAAAGCGGGGGAGTTGATGTAACCGGTTTGTTGAAGCTGGGTCCAGAAATCGCACTCCGTGCCGCAGGCGATGGCAGTGTCGGGAACATCGGCGGCAGAAAGGCGGTCGAAGGCGGCCCGGCGCAGGCCTGGAGCGCGTGGACGTCCTGCGTGGTGGCGAGGGCATAGATGCTCCAGACGGTGAGCAATGTCCATGAAAGCGAGGAGATCGCCCCGGGGGCATACCGGCCGGCCTGATCTTTCAGCAAAAGAGGGATCGCGAAGCACGGAATCAGCGGCAGGGTGTAGCGGTCGTAGATCGATTCGGTGGGGGCACGATAGGCAAGAAGCGCGAGATAGCCGGCGGCGAAGAGCAGCAGGGAAGAGAGGGCGATGCGATTGCTTTTGGGCAAACAAATTGCCAGAAGGCGGCCCAGGAAATCGGACCGCAGCGCGCGGTCGACAAAATCGGTGAGGAAAATCCAGGCGAGGACAATGACGATGAGGGCGAGGATTTCTCCCAGGGGTGTGGGGATGGAAATCGACCTGTGGCCGGAGAGTTCCATCCCCCAGAGAACGCCGCGACGGGAGATGATGTCGCCGAGCCATGGTGCAATCGAAAGTGCGGGCCATTGAATGGATGCAAGGGCGATAATGATCGCGACACCGGCGGCAATTGCACCACGGCGGCCGCGCAGGTTTTGAAGCGTTTGACGAAACGCCACGCAGGCGGCGGGAAACGCTGCGGGAACGATCAGCAAGAGCGTCGTGAGCCAGACGTATGCCCACAAAGCCAGCGAATATTTCCGCTTTCCCAGGGCGGCCATCACGCTTTGGGAAAACGTCCATTGCCTGGTGATAAATGGCTGTGCGTAGAACCAGCGGGCGGAAAAATAGGCGGCGAGAAGGTTGAGGATGATTCCCAGGAGCGAGAGGCAAAGAATAGATCTTTCGCGGCGGCGAAGGTATGCCACCGGGATTCCCGAGCTGAGCGGAATAATCCAGACGATCTGGCGATTGAGCCCGCCAAGAAGCGTGGTGAGGTATGCCAGGGCGAGAAAGCCGATGCACTGTCGCGGGCTGGGCGCGCGGGCGCACCGTACGAAAGCGTAAATCGAAAACAAGATGGCAAATTCGGACGGTACGTCTGACATAAACGATGAGGCGAGCGGAAGAAACAGCGGCGAGAGCCCAAAAAGCAACGCGGCGAAAAGCGCGAGCGGGGGCTCGAGGCCGGCCTCGCGGGCGAGGAAGTAGCAAACCACAACCGATCCAATGGCCCAGGGCAGAGTCGAGAAACGAACCGTGACCAAGGAAAAACCAAAGACTTTTGCGAACAGAGCGCCCCAATATGCCTGCGTGAGGAAGGTAGTGGATTCGCCGGCGTAAACCAGCCTTCCTGTGTGCAGCAATTGGCGGACGGTGAAGGAATAGATGAAATCGTCGTTAAAGGGGATTTGAACAAACGGATTGGTGATAAAAATGGCGACGACAACCGCCGCCGCGCAAAGCAGCGCGTTGCGAGCATCCTGGCGTGACATCAATTGGTGAAACCTCACAAGCGGGGATGATATCTCGCAAACCGGGGCGGCGGATAGCGAGGCGATTCGCAAGTCGCTTGAGCGGAGATTAGTCGAAGTGGTGGTCTTCATAATTGATGGGCGGGGGGAGATGACTGTTGGGATTGAGCCAGAGTGGATCGTGGTACTGGTCGATAAAAATGCGGCGATGAAAAGGGGGGAGCCAGGAGAGGTAATCGATGACGCCGAACTGGGAGGGTTCGGTTTCGCGCGGGCTGGAATTCGACGCGGTATTTGGGCCGGAGGCTGAAGCATCCGGCGAGGGTGGGGTCGTATTTTCCCGGGGGGGAATTGATCATGGGGACGTTGATATAGCCGGTTTGCAAAAGCTGGGTCCAGTTGTCGTATTCTGAGCCGCAGGCGATGGCGGTGTCGGGCACGCCGGCGGCGAAGAGGCGGTCGAGGGCGGTTCGGCGGGCGGCCTGGAGTGCATGGACGTCTTGCGTGGTGATGATGGCATAAATACTCCAGAGGGCGAGCAAGGTCCATGAAAGCGAGATGATTGGTTTTGGGGGATGCTGATACCTCAGCAGCAGGGGAATCGCAAAACAGGGGATGAGGGGGAGGGTGTAGCGGTCGTAGATGAATTCTCGCGGAGTGCGATAGGCGAGAAGGGCGAGATAAGCGGCGGCGAAGAGAAGAAGCGCGGGAAGTGCGATCCGATTGTCTGCGGGGAAACAGAATGCGGCGATGCGATGGAGGAGATGGGAGCGCAAGGCGCGGTCGGCGAGATCGGTGAGGAAGATCCAGGCGAGGAAGATGACGATGAGGGCGAGGATTTCGCCCAAGGGGGTGGGGATGGCGAGGGGGCGGTGGCCGGAGAGTTCCATGCCCCAGAGAACGGCGCGGCGGGAAACGATGTCGCCGAGCCAGGGCGCGAGGGAGAGTGCGGGCCACTGGATCGACGCGAGGGCGAGGATGACGGCGACGGCGGCGGCGATGACGCCGCGGCGGCCGCGGAGGTTTTGCAGGGTTTGATGGAGTGCCGTCCACGCGGCGGGGAGGGAGGCGGGGATGATGAGGAGCAGGGTGGTGAGCCAGAGATAGGACCAGAGGGCGAGCAGATATTGCCAGTTGTGCGAGGCGGCGCTGACGCTTTGCGAAAACGTCCATTCTTTGACGACGAAGGGCTGAGCGTAAAACCAGCGGGCTGAAATATAGGCGGCGAAGACGTTGGCGGCGATTCCGACGAGCGAAACAAAAAGAATCGGTTTTTCGCGGCGGCGCAGGTAGGCGACCTGGATTCCGGCGGTGAGGGGGATGATCCAGACGATCTGCCGGCTTAGTCCGCCCAAAAAAGTGGTGGTGTATGCGAGGATCAGAAAAGCGATGCAGTGGCGGAGATTCGGGGCGCGGGCGGCGCGGGTGAGGGCGTAGATCGAGAGGAGAATCGCGAATTCGGAGGGGACATCGGACATGAACGATGTGGCCAGAGGAAGGGAAAGTGGGGAGAGGCCGAAGAGGAGCGTGGCCAGAACTGCGGGCGCGGTTTCCAGGCCGGTCTCGCGGGCGAGGAAGTAACAGACGAGTACGGATCCGACGGCCCAGGGCAGCGTTGAGAAGCGAAGGGTTACGAAGGAGAAGCCGAAGAATTTGGCGAAGAGGACTCCCCAATAGGCCTGGGTGAGGAAGGCGGCGGATTCGCCGCAGTGGTAGGTCATTTGGCCGATGCGGAGCAGTTCGTGGACGGAGAAGGCGTAGGTCCAGTCATCGTTGAAGGGCATTTGAACGAACGGATTGGTGATAAATATGGCGACGACGACTGCCGCCGCACAAAGCAGCCCGTTGCGCGCATCGTGGCGTGACATGAATGGGTGAAACCCTACAAGCGGGGGAGGCGTATCGCAAGTTGGGGGTGGTGGAGCGATCTTCAGTGCATATGGAAATCTTCGAAGTCCTTGGGCGGGGGAGTTTTGTTATCTGGATCGAGCCAGTAGGGATCGCGGAAGCGATCGATGAATATTCGCCGGTGAAACGGGGGAAGCCAAGAGATGTAATCGATTGTGCCGAATTCGGAGGGAGTGGTGTCGGGGGCGGGGCGGAATTCTACGCGATAGAGGGGGCGGAGGGCGGGGCAAATGCCGAGGGCGGGGTCGTATGTGCCGGGCGGGGAATTGATGCCGGGAATGTTGACGTATCCCTGGTGCAGGAGCTGGGTCCAGTTGTCGAATTCGCTGCCGTCGGCGATGGAGGTGTCGGGATTGCCGGCGCTGAGGAGGCGATCCATGGCGGTTCGGCGTGCCTGTTGAAGCGCGTGGACGTCCTGGGTTGCGGCGATGCTGTAGATGCTCCAGAGGGCGAGCATTGTCCAGGCGATGATCGTGGGGGGGAGGCTGGATCGTTGCGATTTCAGCAGTAGCGGAATCGCGGCGCAGGGAATCAGGGGCAGGGCGTAGCGATCGTAGATGAATCCGCGGGGGGCGCGATAAGCGAGCAGGGCGAGGTAACCGGCGGCGAAGAGGACCAGGGATATTGCGACAGGCTGGTTGGCGGATGTGATCCGGCGCAGCAATCCTGGGCGGGAAAGTTGGTCGGCGAGGTCTGTGAGGAGAGCCCAGGCGACGATGACGACGAGTAGGCCGAGGATTTCGCGAAGGAGGGGGGGCTGGGAGACAGGGCGAAATCCGGAGAGTTCCATTCCGGAAAGCGGCCCGCGCGGGGAGACGACGTCGCCGAGCCAGGGTTCGACGGCGATGCCCGGCCAGTGGAGCGAGAGGAGGCAGATGGCGACGGCAATGATCGCGGCAAAGGCGCCGCGGCGGGTGCGCAGGTTTGAGCAGGTGCGGGCGAGCGAATTCCAGGCGGTGGGGAGTGTGGCGGGCAGAATCAGAAGCAGCGTTGTCAGCCAGATGCAGAGCCACAAAATCAGCGAATCGGCCCAAGCCTGTCCGGCAACCTCGATCGTCTTCGCGAAGCTCCATTCTGAGACAACGAAAGGCTGAGCGTAAAACCATTTCGAGCAGACATAGGCGGCGATGAGATTGATGGTGATGCCGAGGATGGAAATGGCGACGACTGAACGATCGTTGCGCTTGACCCACATGATCCAGGGCCCTGAAGTGACGGGAACGATCCAGACGATCTGGCGACTCAGTCCGCCGACGAGGGCGACACCATAGGCGACGGAGAGAGCGATCCAGGGGCGCTGACTGTCGCTGGCGATAACGAAGCCATAAATTGAAAGCAGAACAAAAAAAAGAGCGGGAACGTCAGTCATGAACGAGGAAGCCAGCGGAAGAAACAGAGGCGAAAGGGCGAGGAGGAGCGTCGCGAAGATCGCCCAAGCGGTCTGGAGATTTGCCCGGCGTGCGAGCAGATAGCAGAGAAAGGCCGAGCCCATCGCCCAGGGTAGGGTCGATAATCGGAGGGTGACGAAGGAGAAGCCGAAGACCCGGGCCGATAGAGCACCCCAGCAGGCCTGCGTAAGAAACGCCGCGGATTCGCCGCAGTGATAGGTGAATTGTCCCGTGCGAAGAAGCTCGCGAACGGTGAAGGAATACGTCCAATCATCGTTGAAGGGAATCTGGACGAAGGGATTGGTGAGGAAGAACGCGGCCAGGACGACCAGTGCGCACAGTGCGGCGTTGCGGATATCTTTGCGATTCATGGCTGGGGGGCGGGGTTTGAAGATCCGGCTGAGACAAATGCGCGCCACATTTGCCGATAGGCGTTCTCGATATGGCGCGCGAATCGGGGCGCATCCATGATGGGCGAGCGCATGAGGCGCTGGCGGATCTGCTCGCGTGGCGGGCCGGGTTTGCGCGTGGCAATCTGGGCGAAACTGCCGGGCGAATCCGCGACGAATTCGGGAAATCCCGCGGCGGAAAGGATGCTCAAGCCCGCGCGGCTTGGCGCGGTTGTGGCGGGCAAGGTGACGACGGGGACGCCCATCCAGAGGGCGTCAAGCGTGGTGGTGATGCCGTTGTAGGGGATCGGATCGAGGCAGACGTCGATCTGATTGTGGAGCTTGAGATATTGCGGGCGGGGAAGAAAGGGAGTGAATTCGATTCGGTCTTCGGCGATTTCTCTTTCGCGGAAAAAGTCGCGGATGCGGAGTTGGTGATTTTCGGATTTGGTCATCAGGAGCAGCCGTGAGCCGGGGTCGGCGCAGGACGTGGGCCCAGAGGTCCAGGGTTGTGGCGTTGAGCTTTGCGGGGTTGTTCAGGGATGCGTAGCGGGTGAAATCTTTGTCCACCGGCTCGATGGCGGCTTTGGAAAGGGGGTCGTAGCAGCACCAGCATTCGGGCAGACGGATGGATTTCTCGCTGTAATACGGATCGGAATCTTCGGGATCGAGCCTGGGATCGGTGAGGCGATAGTCGATGGCGCGCAGGCCGGTACCGCCGGGATAGGCAAGCCAGGTGACTTGCACGGGGGCGGGTTTTCGTGCGAAAACGAGGAGGCGGTTGTCGCGCATGTGCATGGTGAGGTCGACGAGGATGTCGATTTCCGCGGCGCGGATTCTGTCGGCGAGTTGTTCGTCTGAATCCGCGAGCGAATCATGCCAGCCGGCGGCATATTTCTTGAATTGCGCGGTGATTTCATCTGGCTTGCGGACGCTGCTGAAACAATGGATCTCGAAATTGGCTCGATCGTGCGCCCGCAAGAGCGGGAGCATGAAGAAAGACTCGGCCTGGTGATAGAAATCGGGCGAAACAAAACCGATTCTCAATTTGCGGTCGGGATTGCGGTCGGAAACCGGGGGCGTTTCTGCCGCCAGATGGGCGGCGAATTTCTCGTCGAACCCGCGCATTTCGCGCAGGAGCAGAGCTCGTGAGGCGGCCGGATCGAAATGGCGCATGAAAATCTTCCCGCTGGCGCAGGCGGCAACCTGCGGCGCCAGCGTGCAGGCGCGCTCTTCGCATTCGATCGCCTGGGAGATTTGCCCTGAATCGGCGAGCGCCAGGGCGAGATTGTGGTGGGCCTCGGCATAATCCGGATCGGCGTGGACGGCGTTCTGGAAGGATGCGGCTGAATCGTCAATGCGTCCGGCGAGGCGAAATACGTACCCGAGATTGAGGTGATATCGCGCACACTCTGGCCGAATTGCGATGGCGCGGCGGATTAACTCCGCGCCCTCGGCGGGCTTGCCCATGTGGGCGATCGTCAGGCCCAGGAGGTGCAGTGCGTCGGGATGATTGGGCTGATTCCGCAGGATGGTGCGATAAAGCTGCGCGGCCTGCTCGAATCGACCGGCGCTGATGTTCGACGGCCGCATCAAGAATGGAATCGGACATCGTGCAGTGTGCGAATCGTGGGCCATCATAAGGGATTGGCGGGCTATGCCGCCAGAACGTGCGTATTGGAAGCTAAAATCGCGGTGGCCTGGTGGAGTTTTTTCAGATCATCGGAGGTAATGGTCGTGGGCGTTGAACTGGCGGCGGTGACCGCGACCCAGCTCAACCTGGAGGTTTTGCGCGGCTGTTGGGTTTGCGATGTGGAAGCGTTTGTGTTGCTTTCGCTTGAGGCGCCGCTCGACTGATCGGATGTGGAGCTTGAGGTGGTACCCGCATTCTCCGTCGAACCGGCGCCGGTTGGCGCGGTCACAACGACATTCGCCGGAACCGACAGCAGGTTATCCGAGGGCGCCGTCGAAACGGGCTGCAACAGGGCCGACGCGGCGTCGCCGCCATACGATTGCGGATAATTCTCGAAAGTATTGCCATCCTGGGTGATATCCGCCGTTTCGTTCACGTCGACGGCGGCCGCCCCGGCGGGGGTATCTGCTCCCGAGGCAAAGGTATTGCCAATGAGAAGAAGTTGAGTAACCGCGGCGGGGTTTACGGGAATGTATGGCGCCTCGACGATCCAGACGGCAGTTTTTGCATTGGTGATCGTGTTGTCTTCGAGGATGACATAATACTCGCTCGCCTGGGTTGCATTGTCGTCGGAAATCGTAAAGCCGGAATTGCTCATGTTGGTGATTTGATTACTGCGTGCGATATCGCCAAAGGCGCCGGCCTGGCCGCCGGTACCGTCGTTGGCGACGATAATTCCAGTGACCGAATTTGTAATGGTGTTATTCTCGTATAAATTCCAGTAGTCCGGTTCGCTGTTTCCGCCGGAATCCAGGCTGTCATCGAATATGCCGGTATCGACGTTATTGATCGTGTTGGAAGCGACGACGGCGTCGATGGCTCCGCCCCAGAACTCGACGCCGGCTGAAGCGGTGGTGGTTGCCGAACCCTTTCCGGAAAGACTGTTCTGATAAATCACGATTCCGTCATCGATCATTCCAAGGCGAACGATGCTGGTGGAGTCGGGTACGACGGCCCACGTGCCATCGAGCGTAATGAGTCCGGTTGCGGCGTTATAAGAGGCGATGGGGAGATGCTCGCCCACGCCATCGCCGCCCATGATGATTACTTCATATCCAGTTGCGGAAAATGAGCTGGGCAGCCCCGATAGGGTCACGCTGCTTTGCGTGGCCCTGACAAACGCCGCCCCCGGATCAGAGTAGATATTGTTGCCCTCAAATAAAAGCTGTTCGCCCACATTCTGATCCGGATAGGTCGGACGGACGCCCAGGGCGATGGTGGTGTTGTCGGCAATGTAGATGTCATCCACCGGTCCCCAATTGGGACTTGCGACAAAGAAGCGCCCCTTCGCCCAGCCCGCTCCGGAATTGGGATTGGAATCGTTATAATCCTGCGCCGTGCAGTCGGTGATGCTGATGCCGGTTCCCCCCCAGGAATAAAGCAGGGTGTTGGCGTCGTTGGTGCCGTAGAAATTGCAACCGTTGAAGAAAAGCTGCGAGGCGGTTCCAAGGAACGAACCGTCGCCGACCATGTTGCAGCCGGTGAAAGAAACGAGATTGTCGGCGTGGATGTCGAAGTACTGGGTGAGATGGGCGTTGAAGGTAACGTCGGTGAATTGCAGGTTGGTCCTGAACCTGCCGTACATCAGATCGGAATATCCCACGTTGTTGGAATCGAGGGTCAGATTGCTGATCTGCGTATTGGAATTCAGCCAGACCATGGCGACAGAGGGGGACGACGTTGGCGCGCCCAGGAGCACGGATTTGCCCTGCCCGTCACCGACGAGCTGGAGGTTGCCGATGGTGATCTGGCTGATGACGTAGGTTCCGGTGGGGACGTAAACAGTGGCCCCGGGATATTTTGAGGCGGCGCTGATCGTAGCGTTGAAGGCGGCGGTGTCGTCGGTGACCCCGTTGCCGACCGCGCCGTAGTTGAGCACGTTGAAAACCTGGGTGCTGGCGGCGACGGGCGCATTTACGGTGAGGGTGACCGGGCTGCTCCAGCCATAGACGCCGCCGTGGCCGTTGTGGACCCATACCTGGTAGTTTCCCGCGGAAAGATTCTGTGGGACGACGAAGGTGACGCAATACGGATTTGCGCTGACGACGGAGGCCCACTGGCCGGAGGTGCTGCCGGCCTGGGTGATGTAGACCCAGGATTTGCCATCGGTGGCGGTGAAGGTGAGGTTCTGACCGTAGATGGAAATCGTTTGTCCGGCGGTCGCCTGGTTTGGGCCGACCCACATGGCGTCGGTTTTGTTGATTGCCACCGGCGCGCTGAATCCGTTCGCGTTGCCGGCCCAGAGGAAGTACATCGAATTGGGAGTATTATCGGAGGCCAAAGTTACCGAGGCGGTGTTCGGGCCCAATTGCTGGATGGTGTCTTGGACGAGCTGGCCGTTGGAGGCGGTCGTCTGGCCGTAGGTTAGAAATTCGCTGTCGGAATCCTTGTCGGAGGCGGGCAGCGCCGAGATGTTGACGTCGCTGACGGCGATGGTGTCTCCCGGACTTGCAGAGTTGGTGGCGCCGGCGATTCCGGGGGCGCCGGCCGTGGGAGTTAAAAGCGTCGCGGGCGGCACAAACGTGTCAAACCCCGACGGCAGGGCGGGGTTGCTTGCCGGCGCGACGACCGCAGGCAGCTCGGGGAGCGCGGCGGTAAACATGAGCCGTTTTTCTAGTGTTTCGTAGAAATTCACGAACAGGGAAATTCTACGCGGCAAATGTCTTCTGGCAAGTTTCATATACGACGTATCCTCCGTTTGAACCATCGGCGAGACCGTCGGGCTATAAATAAAATTTGCGAAGATTGTAGTCCGTTTCGGCGTCCCGATTGGGTTTTGCTGCCAATCCAATGGGTTGGTGGCGGTCGTTCCCGCGATTCATGTCGTGGGGGATTTAAGCTGTTGGTAAAGATTGGCGCTTAGAAGGATGGCGCTGTTGCATAATTGCAGCGGGCTCATCGCCGCCGATAATCGGTCTTAATATTAAGGAGCGATTACGGGTCTTGAATTCTTCAATTGCCAGGCGTGCGGAAAGCAGTTTCGCTGGAAACCGGAACTGAGCGGGAAGCAGGTGCGTTGCCCGTGCGGAGAGGTGATGAAGTGTCCGGAGAATCAGGCGTCGGAAGACGGGTTGTATGATCTCGCCGAGGATGGTCGGGCGCCGGTCAAGCCGAAGCCGACGCCGGTGGATACCACGGTTCCCCCGGCGCGCAACCCTGGCTTACCAGACGCCCAAACGCGCCGATCCCAGGACGCAGGACCGGGGGGTGGACCCGGACCTTCTGAAGAAATATTACGCGCCGCTATGGCTGCTGGGCGGGGGGCTGGTCATTGAATTCGTTTCGGAATATTTCCGGCACGCGGGCAATCTTCAGGGGGCGATGATCGACATCGGCGTGGGCCTGTTTGCCGGAACGATCCTCATGCTCGTCGGGGTGATGATTGCCGCGAAGCTTCGGCATATCGATATCGGGTCGTTCGGAAGCGCCGCCCTGCGGCTGGCGGCGATTTCCGTCGCGCCTGGCGCTCTGGTGACGCTGCTGGAACCGCTGGCTCACGTTATCTGCTTTGGATGGGTGCTTCTGCTGGGGATCGAATTCGTGCTTTATTTCGCGCTGATTCGGGCGCTTTTCGATCTGGACGAGAGCGATACCTGGTACTTCGTCATCACGATATTTATTTTGAATCTGGGTGTGTTTGCCGTGTTGCAGTGGATTGCCAGTCGCTGATGGTCATCCCGCCAGGTTCTGATTCTCGGATACCTCTTTGTTTCGCTTGAGCCGCCTGCACAGGGCGCTGGCGTTGAGGCCGAGGACGGCGGCGGCCCGGCGGATGGTTTTCGCGGAAGCGAGGACCTTCTGGATGTGGGCCTCCTCGATGACGTCGAGGGGGACGAGGTCGCCGATGCGATAGCCGCCAAAGGGCGTCTCCGGCGTGGCGGCGACGGAATTCTTTAGATCGACCGGCAAATGATCGAGCCCGACATAATCCGCATCGCACGCCAGCACGGCGCGCTCGACGATATTGCGCAGCTCGCGGCAATTACCGGGCCACTTGTGGCTCTTGAGAAGGTAAGCGGCGTCACGCGAGAAACCGGCGATGGGTTTGTGATGCTCGCGGCTGTAAGTGGCCAGATATTTTTCCGCCAGCGGAAGAATGTCCTCCTTGCGCTCGCGCAGGGCGGGCGTGTTGATCTGCGAAACGCTGAGGGCCATAAGCAGATCTTCGCGGAATGCCCGATGCTCACGGCGGCGGCAAGATCGGCGCCGGTGGTGGAGATAATCCGCACGTCGGCGGGGCGACGGACGAACTGGTCCTGCTTTTCAAATTCCTTGTCGCGGATGACGGAAAGAATCTGTGGCTGGAGGCGCATCGGCAGGTTGCTGATCTCTTTCAGCAGCAGGGTGCCGCCGTGACAGAGGGCGATCGCCCCGACTTGGGAGCCGGAGCCGAACAATTCCGCTTCGATGGCGTCGACGGTTTTTCCGTCAAATGAGATGGAGGCAAAAGGACCATCGGCGCGGTTGCTCCATTCGTGAATCGCGCGGGCCAGCCAGGATTTACCGGTTCCCGATTCACCGCGAAGCAGGACGCAGGAATTGGCGCTGGCAATGCGACGGGCAAATTCGATCGATTCCCGCCACATCGGGGAGGCGGAGGACAAATCGGTTTCCACGTCCATCGAGCCGAGGGCTTTCTGGAGTGCCTCGACTTTTCGCTCGAGCATTCGCCGCTCGGCGACCTTCTGGGTGAGGAGCCTGACCTGGGTCGGCTCGAAAGGCTTGGGGAGATAGTCGCTGGCGCCGCGCTTCATCGCTTCGACGGCGCTCTGTATGGATGCATACGCAGTGATCACAATAATCCGCACCCAGGGGTTCTCGTCCATGAGGATCTTGATGTAGTCGAGGCCGTTGACATTGCTGCCGAGGCGGACGTCGAGAAAGATCAGGTCAAACGCCTCGTGGGCGGTTTGTTCGAGGGCTTCGTCGATTGTGGAGGCGGCGGCGACTTTGTGCCCTTCGATCTCCAGGCACATGCTCATCATGAAGCGGATGTTTTCCTCGTCGTCCACAACCAGGATTCGCAGGGGGCGAAGTTCTGTGCGTATCTGAAGCATGGGAATGTTCAACAGGTCCCCCTCCATTTTCTCGTGCTCGATTCGATATCGCAAATCGAATACCAGGCGGTAAGTCATATTCGAATCTGCACGCTGTCGCAAGAAAAAGCGATGCTGACTCGATTCTTCCTATTGTAAAGCGCTTTGTGCATCAAAGGGTTAGGTGCAGCTGGATGATTGGCATACCAGCACGTCCTCTCAATCCCAGAACCTCTCAAGAACTCTCACTCAAGGCCGGGGAAACGGACAGGTGCGCGGAAAACGGGCGAACGATCATACGGCCTCCGCTTTTTGCCCGAATTCGAGCAGCGTCGAAATTCCCCCTCTTGTCATTACTCCTGTTTTTATGGGTGTTTGCGCAAAGTCACTTTTTGTATTTCTATGGCTTAATACTGAGGCAATGACGTATATTAAATAAGCGGCGACAGATTTTTAATCGTGGAAGTCGTCCAAATTCCGGACAAAAACTTGTCTGGTTTGCGTATGGATTTGGTTGCTACGGCCTATCGCCGGAAGTGTCGGCCTTTATGGATTAAATGGTCCTCCGCCAAGGCATATTCGTTCGGCGATTCGATCGCCGGGCCGACACCCTCACGCGGCATTTTGCAACACTGCGTGCATAACGCGCGCACAAAAATCTTTTCTGTCTCACCAGCTAAGCAATGTGGACGGGCCATGAACCCATTTCGAGCATTTTGTAATTAAGAGTGCAGCGACTGCGCGAATGGCATTGCCTTTGTTTAGGCATTCAGCGCTCGAACCGCAGCGCTTGAACCAACCGTTGTGCTGCCGCGTTCGTGCGGACTTTATCGCGAACACGAGTAACGGCGCGCTCTGCTGCATTCCATTTGCCTCCGGTCCATCGGCCGGGTGAAAGGAGAGACTCTGTGTCTACTGATACCACTAGCTCTGGAGGAGCCTCGGGCGGCCAAATGAAGGCCACTCTGGGTCTGACCGGGCTGACTAGTAACGCCATGGCGCTGATCGCGCCGGGCGCATTTCTGTGGCTGACGTTTTACCGAGCAGTCGGCCTACGGCGCATCCATCCGCGGGCTCGGCCATGTGGATGGGAATGTTGCTGGCAACCGTGCTCTGCCTGGCAACGGCCGATCTCATACGCCGAGCTGTCAAAGCTCTATCCCGGCGCCGGCTCCAGCTACTTCTTTGCCGAGCAGGCCTTCCTTTCCAAAAAGCAGGCCTTCCGGTGGGCGCGCATTTACAAGTTCATGGTCGGCTGGGCAAGCCACCTTTACTACTGGATCTATCCCGGCGTGATGGTGGCGTGACGCCATATTCATCGGCTACATGGCCGGGCAGCTCTTCCCCAGCACCTTCAGCGTCGCTGAGGGAAGCCCCTTGCTGATGATCCTGTTCTGCGTGATTTTCTCTTACGGCGTGTCGTATATCGCCTACCGCGGCGTCGTCGGCGCAACCGGCGTTAACGTCGCGATCAACATCATCCAGATCACCGCACTGCTCATCTTCTCGATCATGGCGATCGCTCACCGCGTTCACGTGAAGGAAGGCGATGTCGACTGGACGCTGGATTCCACGGGCACTCCCACGCAATACGTGCAGGATACCACGCCCAACATGATCCAGGACCCGAAGTTCCCCAACGATCCGACCAAGCAGATTCCCGATCCCAGCGGCGCGACCAGCCCCAAGGCGGACTCCAATGGCAACCCCATCTGGGTCTACCAGGCGACCGACGCCAAGGGCAATCGCGATGAACGACAGCTCAAGGGTAACCCGATCGTCGTGGCGACGGATGCCAACGGCAAACTCGCGGCCCTCCCTGCCGGGGCGGCCCAGGCGATGCCCGAAACAGTCACCATCAGCTACCAGGGCGGCATGGTGCAGGACTCCAAGGGCATCTGGCAGTTTAATTATCACGACAGCGCCAAGTCGGTCATCCACTGGCACAGCGGGCAGTACATTCTGATCCAGGGCTGTATCGCGATCCTGTGCCTGGTCGGTTTCGAATCCGTCTCCGTCGATGGGTGAGGAAGCCAAGAACCCGAAGAAGCACATTCCAATCGCCATCGTCGCGTCGCTGCTGATTCAGGGCGGCTTCTGCTACCTGTTTGAATACTTCGCCGCCAACTACTTCCAAAGCTCGCTGTACACCAACCAGACGGCCGCCGGTTCACCGGCTCCGATTGGCGACATGATGCAGCTCGTCGGCGCCTGGCTCTGGGGCTCGGCAAGGGCCGGGTGGTGGTTCATGTTCATCGAAGCCATCACGGTCTTCCTGGCTCTGATCGGCACCACGCTCTCGTGCATCAACACCGGCGCTCGCGTGACCTACGCCATGGGCCGCGATGAGGAAGTGCCGAATCACTTCGGCCTCCTCCACGGCAAGAACAACACCCCGCACCGCTGCATCTGGACCCTGGCGACGATCTCCGTCGTCGTCGGGATCTTCGGTGTGCTGTTCTACCTCTGCGGTCCCTCCGCCACCGCATCACTGGATACCAATCTCAATACGGCCCAGGCGGCCAGCATCTGGTACAAGGGCGTCTTCAGCTACGCCACTGCACAGAAGATTCCGTGCAGCCTGCTGATCATCGTGCTGATCAGCAACTTCGGGACGTTCCTGCTCTACATGATGAGCTGTATCGTGGCGATGGTGGCCTTCCACGAGCACCATCTGCATAACCCGATCAAGCACCTGCTGGTTCCAGGTTTCGGATTGATCGCTAACCTGGGTTGCATGATCTTCTACCTGGTAGGTCCCCTCAGCGTGCCGGGCATGAGCCCCAAGGAGCCGTTCATCGCACTCGGCTTCTGTGCCGTATGGGGCATCTACGGCGCGATCTACTTCATGATGCGAAGTAAGAAGCTGGGCCGGACCATGATGGTTACCAAGCCACCGGCAGCGGTCGGGGCCTGAAGAAGGTCCGGTATCTGAAAATGCCTCTAAAGCCCACGGTTATGCCGTGGGTTTTTTTATTGGGGTGCCGCCGGTGTCCTCACCGGCGGAATCTCGCACATTGCGGCCGAAGATTCCGCCGGTGGGGACACCGGCGGCACGGGTCTCTGGTCCCTTGTAATCCCGATCCCTACGGCGACAATGCCGCGCACTTGCCGGATCGGCCTGAGGAGATTTCGAAATGCAATGCGACGTTGATGTTTTGGTGATCGGCCGGCCCGGCCGGCTCGACCGCCGCTGCTCATCTGCATCGCGCCGGCGCTTCGCCAGCTCATCGTTGAAAAGCAAGTCTTTCCGCGCTTTGTGATCGGCGAAAGCTTGCTGCCGCGGATGATGGATCTGATGCGCGATGCCGACCTCCTCGAAGCCGTCGAGAAGCAGAAGTTCATGCGGAAAAACGGGGCGACGTTCTACCGCGGCGATGAGACGTGCGATTTTGATTTTTCCCAGCAGTCCACCAACGGCTGGAGCTACGCCTTTCAGGTTCCCCGCGGCGATTTTGATAAGACCCTCGCCGACACCGTTGCCGCGCGCGGCGTGGAATTCCTTTACAACCACGGCGTGACCGCGGCGAAATTTCACGATTCCCATGCGGAAATCACCATCGAACAGCCGGACAAATCGCTGCGCACGGTTACCGCGAAATTCGTGCTGGATTGCAGCGGTTATGGCCGGGTGCTCCCCAAACTGCTCGACCTGGAGAAACCCTCCACGCAGGCGTTTCGTGAATCGCTCTTTACCCACGTGACCGGCGATCGCCGCCCCGGCGGGGGGGATGAAGGCAAAATCTGGGTCTGCGTGCATCCGCAGGGAGCTTGGATCTGGATCATTCCATTTTCCAACGGCAAAACCAGCGTGGGAGTGGTGGCCGAATCGGAGTTCTATCGGAAATTCCCGGCCGAGCCATCGGCGCAGTTGGGCTCGATCCTGATGAGCGACCCTAACGCGGCGGCGCGCCTCAGCGGGATGGAATTCACCTTTCCACCGCGGCGGATCGCGGGGTTTTCCTGCTCGATCAAGAAAATATTCGGCCCGCGCTTTGCGCTGGCGGGAAACGCCACCGAATTTCTGGACCCGGTCTTCAGCTCCGGCGCAACCCTGGCCATGGAATCGGGAACGCGAGCGGCGCAGACCATCATCCGCGAATTGCGCGGCGAGCCGGTCGACTGGCAGACGGATTACGCGGATTACCTCACCCAGGGAATCAATACCTTTCGCGCCTATGTGAATGCGTGGTATGACGGCTCGCTGGGGGAAATCTTTTTCTCGGCCGACAAGGACCTGCCGGTGATGCGGCAAATCTGCTCGGTGCTGGCGGGTTATGTGTGGGACAAATCCAACCCCTACGTCGCGCAGCCGGAGCGGGGTCTGTCACTTCTTGCCAAGCTGGTTCGCGGCTGAAGGCTTGGGCCTGGAATTCTTACTCGATTTCCCATTGCACCACCTGACCCAGGTCTGGCGATACGCCGCCTCGACATTGCGGGCAAATCGCGGCGCGTCCATCAGGGGCGAAGCCTGCATCCGCTCGCGCAGGCCGGCGCGGATTTCGGAAAGTCGGGCGCGATCGGCGGCCAAGTCGGCCGCAATCTGCACATATTCCTCCGGGCTATAGGCAACGAATTCGCCCAGCCCGATATTGGAAAGAAGACTGCGCCCCCCGCCCCACGGCCGTTCGGCCGAAGAGGGTGACGATCGGCACGCCCATCCACATCAAGTCGCAGGTGGTGATTCCGCCGTTATAGGGGAAGGGATCGAGCCCGATGTCGATGCGGTATGACGTCCGCATGTACTGGTCCCACGACTGGCGGCCGATGAATTCGACCCGATCTTTATCGTTTCCATGTCGGGCGATTTCTTCGCGAATGGCATTCAGATGATTCCCCGGCGGCGAATGAATGATCATCCGCGAGCCCGGCACGCGATTGAGAATCTGCCACCACAATTCCCTTGCGGCCGGTGAGTCCTTGGGGAACTGGTTCATGCAGCCGAAGGTGATATTGCCGCGCTCCCCGGCAGGAAGATGAGAAACTTTGGCGCTTCGCCCCCGGGGCCGTAACACCAGTAGGTTTCGGGGAGGCGGATCGTCTCTTCGCTATAGCAGCTTAAATCTTCGCCGGGGGGATCGAGATAGGGATCGGAAAAGCGGTAGTGCATCCCTTCGACGCCGCTGGTTCCACAGTAGCCGAGATAGGTGATCTGGACCGGCGCGGGCACGATTGAAAATGTCCGCAGCCGATTTCCTGCCGTGAAGAGCGACAGATCGACCAGAATATCGATCGCATCTTCGCGAATTTGGTCGGCGAGCTGCTCGTCGCCGAGGAGGGCAACCTCGCGCCAGTGATGGGCCCGCAAACGCAGCTCGGCGGTCGTCGCGTCGGGGCGGGTCAGACTGCTGTAACAGAATACCTCTACCTGCTGGGGTGAATGACAGCGCAGCAGCGGGAGCAGATTGTACCCGACCACGTGCTGGCCAAGATCGGGCGAGACATAGCCGATGCGAAGCCGGCGATTCGGATCGCGGTCGTTGCGATGCGGCCGCGCGAGATGCTTCAGCGGCATTCCCTGGCGCTGGTAAAATCTTTTTGCCTCGGCCAGTATCGACATCGCGTCGCAATCGGGCGAAAAGCTCATTGCGAAGAGCAGATTGCTGTGGATCATCGCGCTGGTGGGCTCAAACTCCAGCGCCCGCCGATAGTTTTCGATCGCTTTCGCGACGTTACCCGTCATCAGATGAACGATCCCCAGAGCGTTCAACGCCAGCGGAAAATTGGGCTGGATCTCGATCGCGCGCTCCAATGCCTCCCGCGCTTCATCGGTGCGGCCGAGGTCTTTCAGCGAATTTCCCAGGTTCTGAAACGCCGCCGCAAAATCGGGGCGAATGGAGACCGCTTTCTTCAATACTTCAACCGACTCCTCAAGACGATTGCGCTCAGTCAGGAGAATCCCAAGGTTATTCAGCGCCTCGGGATAATCCGGCCGCAGTTCCAGGGCCTTTCGATAGGCGACCATGGAATCGTCCCATCGCCCCAGCGATTTCAGGGGGATGCCGGTGTTGTAATGATAGACCGGATCGTGGGGCCGCAGCTTGATTGCCTCGGCATAGGCGGCGAGCGATTGCTCGTTAAGCCCCATGGCGACAAGCGAATTTCCCAGGAGATTGAAAGCCTCGGCGACATCGGTTCCGGAATCGATGGCCTGCTGATAGGCGCCAGTGCGCCGCTGGTCAGCGGCTCGGCGCAGTTGAGCGCGCGGCCGAGGCGATAGAGCGCCTGCGACGATTTCGGATCCAGCGCCAGCGCCCGGCAATAAGATGCGAGCGCTTCATTCATCTGGCCGCGCCCGGCAAGGACATCCCCAAGATTGACGTGATACGCCGGCTGCTTCGGATTGGCGGCAATCACCGCCCGCAGCAAACGCTCTGCCTCATCCACCTTGCCGATCTGCGGGGAGAGTTTTTTCAGGAGCCGAAGCGCCGCTGGATTCTTGGGCGACCTCTCCAGGATCCGACGGCACAATCCCTCGGCCTCGGCCAGCCGGCCGGCTTTGTGCATGTGGTTGGCCTGCTCCATCAACTGCGTCAGGGTCATGGCTTCATTATTTCGAGATTGAGTATCGGCGAAAGTGGTCGACCGGACCAATTTCACCATCGCGCGAACCTGAACAACGGGGACGCAGCTAGTTTAAAACTGGCCGCGTCCCCGTTGTCTTTCTCGAGCCTCCGCTTTTCAGCGATTAGTCAAGCTCTTATACGCCCATGTCGAGGGATGCATTTCGTTGTAAAGTTGATCGATCGGTTTCCACTCACCGCGCCGCACGGACAGCGCCCGCAAACCCCAGAGGAAAAGCACCGGCATCGTCGCCCAGAGGGGCGACGATATGCTGTCATCAGGCCGCTCCGCCGATCCCGCTTCCCCGGATATATATCTCACACCGAATTTCTCGCCCACCATCGGCATGGGTGCGTTCCAGTCAAGGTAGTAGCTTCCCAGGCAAACCGAATCTGATTCTTTGTCAAAGTATTCGAAATTGACTCGCACCGTCTTCAGGCGAACCCCGTTTGAATTGAACACGTCCTGGAAACCAACCACGCGGGCCTGGGCGGTTGCCCCTCGGAAGTCGTACTCGAATTCGATAGACCAATAGAAAAAACAAAAAAGCACGCTCACAACAAAAAAGCAGTACCAGAGCAACCGGTTCCGAAACCGTAGTTCCTCAGGTGTTCGTGGATAACGGCCCAAGATTGGCTCCAGCGTGGCGTTCTTGATCTTTATCGGCTAAATCGCATCGACTGTTTCCTCGACTAAATCTACCCGGCAGAAGCCTCCGTTTTTTCATTTCAAGACGGATCGACACCCGTTAAAGTGACTCCCTATGCCAAAAAGTGATCCCCTCGACATCATGCTCGCCCATAACGAGTGGGCGACGCGAAATGTGTTGGAAGCCTGCGCTAAGCTGACGCCGGAGCAGTTTCACAAGACATTCGAAATCGGCCCCGGCACCCTGCACAACGCCACGCTGCACATCGTCGGCGCTATGCGAACCTGGACGCAAACCCTGGCAGGCCAGCAGCCGCAGCGCGCATCGATCAGGATGGCAAACAGCGGACGCCCGCGGAGATTTTGTCGCTGCTTGAAACAGTCTCAAAGGAATTGGCTGCCGAGGCCCATCGGCTTCCCTACAGCGAAACCGCGACTCGCACTCGGGATGGAAAGACCATCAAATTGACGCGCGGGGCAATTCTCACGCACGTGCTTACCCACGGTTATCACCACCGCACGCAATCCCTGAACATGCTGCGCCATCTAGGCGTCAAACCCCTTCCACCGATCAGCGTGACAGAATGGGCCGTCATGGCCGACTTCTAGTGCCGCCGGTGTCCTCACCGGCGGAATCTGCTGGGGAACATTCCGCCGGTGAGGACACCGGCGACACTAAAAATGAGCGCCACGAAATCAAGAATTTTCGTCGGCCAAAATCGCCCAGCGCTGATGATCGCGCCATTCGCCGGCGACCATCAGATAGCGCGGTGAAAATCCCTCCAGCCCGAACCCGCACTTTTTCACGAGGGCGATCGACGCAAGATTCGCGGGCTGGATATTCGCTTCGACCCGATGCAATCGCAGCTCCTGAAACGCATATTGGGTTACCAGTCGCATTCCCTCCGTCATCAAACCGCGTCGGGCCAGCGCTGCCGAGCCGTAATAGCCAAGGTATGCCGATTGAAAATGCCCGCGGACGATGCAGTTGAGATTGATCACCCCCGCGATCGCACCAGAATCGATTTCGCAAACAAGGAATCCGTCGTCTGCGAGCCCCGTCCGCGTCTGAAGATAGGCTGCGTATTTTTCCGGTGTTGAAGGGGGCTCGACCCAGGGGGAGTGGAGGTCCCGGCTGGAGCAAACCATGCGGATAAAATCGTCACAATCGTCGGCGGAAGGCCGGCGGATACCGACGCTTTGGCCCGTCATATCAAACAGGGGCATGTTTCAATTGTAGCAAACTCATTAATTCTTTGGCTCCGTCCCTGGAGACGCGCAGAGCAATTCGCTGTAAACTGATTTCCCGCATGGTGGTCAAGATTTTCGTGCCTAACGAAAGTGATCGGGGCGAAACGCGCGTGGCGTTGGTGCCGCCGGTCATCAAGCGGTTGGGATTGGCCGGCACGGAAGTCCTGGTCGAATCGCATGCCGGGGTGGCGGCGTCTCACAGCGATGAGTCTTACCAGTCCGCGGGGGCAAAAATCATTTCTTCCGACGGTTGGGCCGATGCGGATATTGTGCTGGTCGTTGGGCCGCCATCGACGGCGCAGGTTGGCCGGATGCGATCCGTCGCCCTGCTCGTGGGATTGCTCTCGCCATACCGCGCCGGCGAACTGATCAGCGCCGCCGCAGAAAAGGGTCTTGCGGCGATGGCCCTGGAATATCTCTCGCGCATCACCCGCGCCAGGCGATGGATGCGCTCTCCTCGCAGGCGAATATCGCGGGGTACAAGGCCGTCATTCTTGCCGCCGATCATGCGCCGAGAATTTTCCCCATGCTGATGACCGCCGCCGGCACGCTCCAGCCGGCGAAGGTGCTGGTGATCGGGGCGGGCGTCGCCGGGCTTGCAGGCGATCGCCACCGCGCGGCGGCTTGGGGCGATCGTCAGCGCCTACGACGTTCGCCCGGCGGTGAAGGAGCAGGTTCAGAGCCTCGGCGCAAAATTCGTCGAACTGCCGCTGGAAACCGCCGCCGCACAGGACGCCGGTGGATATGCCAAAGAGCTCACCCCCGAGCAGCAGCAAAAGCAGCGCGATCTGCTGGCCCGCGCGGTGATCGAGTCCGATGCGGTCATCACCACCGCCGCCATCCCCGGCAAGCCCGCGCCGCAGCTCATTCCCGCCGAGGTCGTCGACAAAATGCAGCCGGGCACGGTCATCGTCGATCTCGCCGCGGATACGGGCGGAAACTGCGAGGCGACCGAGCCCGGCAAAACTCATTCGGAGAAACGGCGTGACAATCATCGGCGTCACCAACGTCGCCGCCACCGTTCCCTTCCACGCCAGCCAGGTCTATGCGAACAATCTGGCCAACCTGCTGAAGCTCATCGTGACAACCGACGGGGGAGATCACAGATCGATGTCATCGGATGAGATCATCGCCGGCATCCTGCTCTGCAAAGACGGCCAGATCGTTCATCCCCGGCTGAAGGAGGTGCTCGCCCATGCCTGATTTCACAGTCCCATCTCTATGTCTTCATCCTCGCGGCCTTTCTGGGCCTGGAGGTGATCAGCCGGGTCAGCCCCTTGCTGCATACGCCGCTGATGTCGCTGACCAACGCGATTTCCGCCATCAGCGTCATCGCCGCGATCGAGCTCGCCGGCGAGCAACAGAACGACGCTCTCGACGATCCTGGGCACCGCTCGCCGTCGCGGCAGCTTCGGCCAACATCATCGGCGGATTCATGATCACCGACCGAATGCTCAAGATGTTCAAGAAGCGAAACGTACCGGTAACCAGCGACGGGAAACCCAAATCATGATTCCGCTCGTTGCCGATATTTCCCCTGATGCAAAGGCGATGTTCGCGGATGCGATCACCACCACCGCCTACATCGCCGCCGCCATCTGTTCATCCTGGCGCTGAAATGGCTCAGCTCACCGCAGACCGCCCGGCGTGGAAATCTCACCGGCGAGATCGGCATGGCCATCGCCATCATCGGCGCGCTGCTCAACCGCGACATCATCAGCTACGAATGGATCATCGTCGGTTTCGTCATCGGCGCCATCATCGGCGCTCCGATGGCGATCTGGATGCCGATGACCGCCGTCCCGCAGCGGACCGCCCTCTCGCACGCCTTCGGCGGGCTGGCCGCGGCCCTGGTCGGCACCGCACACTATTTCCTCTTCGATCTCCGCCATCACCCGCCGACTTCAGTCGATCATGTCTTCCTCTGCCTCGAGGTGCTGCTCGGCGCGCTCACTTTCACCGGCAGCCTGATGGCCTTCGGAAAGCTGCAGGACCTTCTGCCCACCCGGCCGATGACCTACAAAAATCAGAACATCTACAACTTCTGCCTGCTCGGCGCTGCCCTTGCGTGCGGCATTGTGCTGGTCCTCCATCCGCAGTGGTCTGGTTCTTCTTTCCGGTGCTGCTGCTGCTTGCCCTCACGTTCGGCGTGCTGCTGATCATCCCCATCGGCGGCGCGGATATGCCGACCGTCATCTCCCTGCTCAACAGCTACGCCGGGCTGTCCGCGAGCATGATGGGATTCGTCCTGGACAACAAGCTGCTGATCATCGCCGGCGCGCTGGACGGCGCCAGCGGGCTGATCCTGAGCATCATCATGTGCAAGGCGATGAACCGCAGCTTCACCAACGTCCTCTTCGGCGCGTTCGGGCAGGTGCAGGACCGACAGCCGCGGCGCACGGAGAGCAAATCCGTCCGCTCCACCGGTGCCGAGGAAGCCGCCGCAGATTCTCGAAGCGGCGCAGAAGGTGATCATCATTCCCGGCTACGGAATGGCGGTCGCCCAGGCACAGCACAAGGTGCGCGAACTGTACGATCAGCTCACCCGCCGGGGCGTTAACGTGAGATTCGCCATCCACCCCGTCGCCGGCCGAATGCCCGGCCACATGAACGTGCTGCTTGCCGAGGCGGAGATCCCCTACGACAGGCTCGTCGAAATGGACGAAATCAACGGCGAATTTCCCCAGACCGACGTCGCCCTGGTCGTCGGCGCCAATGACGTGGTCAACCCCGCCGCCCGGCACGATAAGACTTCACCCATCTACGGCATGCCGATCCTCAACGCCGACAAGGCCCGAACCGTCATCGCGATCAAGCGTTCCATGAACCCCGGCTTCGCCGGGATCGAAAACGAGCTTTACACGCTCGGATCACACCCTGATGCTCTTCGGCGACGCCAAGCAGGTTATTGGGGCTCTGGCGAAAGAGCTTGCGGATGGGTCGGGATAGGAGCTGCGACTTCTTCCACGCGCACCCGTCGAGCATTTCCCAAACCATCAGGCCAAACATAACAACACACGCCAGCGGCTTCAGCCAATTCTTGGTCTGTTGATACGCCCAGGCATCACAGATCAGCATGAAAGCGATGATATAGAGAACCGTCGCGATTCGCGGGCGGGGAATCGTAAACGCGAAAATCGCCGCCGGCAGCGCGACCACCGGCGCGAGGATCACATAAGAATTCGCCTCGGTGCGGGGATTGAAAAGCATGAGATAGACGGCCGCAAATCCCATCACAAAAAGCACCGCCACGGCTCCTTCCACGATCGCCCCGCCAACAGGCACAGGCCCAACATTGCCGCCGCCGCGATCGCGCCGATGATTTTGAACATCGGCTGCGACATCACCCATCCAAGGCATCCGAACAGGCCGCGGATATTGCAGAAAAGATTGGGCGGTCCCGTCGCAATCATCGTCCAGTGGACATATCCCCGGTACTGCTCCATCACGTATTCGGGTCTCTGGAGCGCAAACGGAAACGCGACGGCCAGCAAAATGGCAATCGCCAGCCGCCAGATCAGCGGGCGATAGACGGCCGCCGAGAGAAGCAGCATGACGATCATGATCGGCTTGACCATCAGCCCGAAAGTCAGCCAGAAACTCGCCCACCCCCATTTCCGCTCGGTGAGGTCGGCGGCGGCGAGAAGCATGAAAGCGGCAATGTGCAAATTCGCCTCGCCATTTCGCAGCGATGCCACCGACGGCGGCAGCGCCGCGGCCGTCGCCAGGGCGAACATGAGCGAGGTCCGCTGCGGGCTGAGAATTTTCGCGAATCGCCAGATTCCCCAGGTCAGCAGCGCCAAGCCCGCCACCCGCCAGACAATCTGCCCAAACGCAATTCCCAGCAGCTTGAAGGGCGTATAAATAATCGCAAATTGCGGAAAATAGAGGAAACCGTCAATGTTGAAGTTGTAGGCGAAAAGATTGGTCCCCTGCCACCAGTTTCTTGCGGCCAGGTAATATGTCAGGCAGTCGCTCCGCTGAAGGGCGCCGACCCAGATGAGCGCAGAGACGAAAAACAGCACGGTGAGCCATGCTCCCCATGCAATAACTCCCAGCCGCTTTTCAAACTCGGGATTGATCGGTCGATCGTTCAAATGCCCAAACAGCAATCTACATCAGCAGGCGATCCTAACAGCCGGACCACCCGCGTCAAGGACAACCTTAAGGCCGCTTAAGAAGCGTAGAGTTCCTCAATTAAGCCATAATTAACCGGCGACTTTGTCCCAATTTCCCTCACCCCGATAATCCAGTACCCCGTTTAGCCGCAACCCCGCAGGGGTGCGCTTTCTTCGCCATCCCCATACCGCGATCCCTGATTCATCCATTCCTCAACCAGTGCGTCTGAATCGCCAGCAAAAGCGTCGCCAGCGCCATCGAGCTGAGGCTGATGATCACCCCGATCTTGATCCACGATTTGAAATAGATCGTCCCATGCCCCCGTTTGTCGGCCATTCCGCAGGCGATGATATTGCAGGTCGAGCCGATGCTGGTCATGTTTCCCATGAACGTTCCGCCGAAGAGCATGAGCCAATAGATCGCGGTGGGGCACGCCGCGCCGTGGGCCTTGAGGTCGGCGACGATGGGAAGAAACGCCGCCACCGCCAGGATGTTCGCCAGAAACGCGCTGAGAAATCCAGTGGACCATCCCACGGTGAGGACCAGTGCGGCCGGATGTCCGCCCGATCCGCGGAGCAGCTCGCGGGCGATCACGCCGGTTACCCCGGTGGCTTCCAGCGCCCCGACCACGATAAAAAGCGCCAGGAAAAACAGCAGCGTCTCCCAATCGATGCGGTGAACGACAACCGCCTTGGCCTTGGTTCCCGACATCCCCAGCGCAATTACCCCGGCTCCAAGCGCAGCGCCAATCAAAACCACGTCCGGCTCCAGCCCCAGCATTTCCTCGATCTGCCCATGCAGCACGAACAAAGCTGTCATCACGCCGATCAGAATCCATCCCGGCGCCTGCGATCGCCGTCGCGTCGGGTCGGGCACGCTTTCTGCGAAATCATGCTGGTGCACCGCCAGCGCCAGCGCTTCCCAGTCCCAGGCAAACCACCATCGGCAAACCCCAAACACCAGCACCAAAACCGCGATCGCGATCGGCGTCGCCCAGCGAAAGAAATCGAGCACGCTCAGATTCGTCTTCAGGGCAATCGTCACGCCCACCGGCCCAAACGCGCTGGCCGCCGACCCCACGTTCGTCGCAAAAACCAGCATGATCAAAAACGGAATCGCCTTGAGGCGATACCGATTGGCAATGTGCAGCATCGCCCCGCCCACGAACAAAATTGCCGCGACTTCCCCCACGATGGCGGACGCAACCATCGCGGACAGCATCAGCACGCCCATCAGAATCCCCGGCCGCCGGCCCACGTGCCGGACGATCTGGCTTGCCAAATGCTCGAAGAAAAAAGTCTCCTCCAGAAACCCGGCGACCAGAAACGTCCCCAGCAAAAACAGAATCACATCCAGCCCCGCGGCCGCCAGGAATTGATGGAAGGAAGCGAAAAGCCCAAATCCCAAAGTCGCCGCCACCGCCGCGGCGCAGACGACCAGCCGATACTCCTCGTAAAGCAGTATCCCCCACATCACGCCACAGAAAATGCTTAGGCTTTTGACCTGCCGGGCGCTCTCCAGCACGCCGTTGTGCATGGCGCTGGTGAAAAGCGCAACCGTGGCGATCAGCAGCGAAACGAAGAGCATCGCCCGCGGCAATTGCCGGGGCGCGACCGGGCGTAAGCGCGGGGATGTTCCAGGAATTCGATCTCGGGCCACCGCTAGCCTCTGGCGAATTCATCGGCAATAGCCGACTAAGAAATGGCGGCCCGACCATTCCAACGCCTGCGGAACATTCAATCGAGCGCCCGCACCCGAAACGGATTATAGATCATCCCCGTCCGCAAATCGACGCCCGTAGAAGCGGCGTCCCGCCGCTTCAACTATCAGGGTCTTCTCCACGGCGCGAGATAGGTAAACTAATGTCCCGATGGACCGACCATTGCACAACATGCGGCGTGCTGCAACAGGAATCCAGCGTATTCTTCTCCGCGTTGTGCTTGTAACTGGCGTCGGGCTCATCGTCGTCTGGATTCGCGGTTACCAACATCCTGTTGAAACGCACTTGACGCTCCATGAGCGATATTGCCTGCGCTGTGACCACGGAAGCGTGCAGTGGATCGTTGCCAGCTATACCAAGCTCATTCGCTTTGATACACGGATGGTTTCGACCGGCCCGCCCCTCCTGACAGTGCAAGTGCCCGTTATGGAAACCGATGCGAGAAAGCTTGCTTCTGCATACCGAATTCCAAGTGCTATTTCGGCAGTGGCCTCTCGATCAAGGCGCGCGGATGTATGCCCTGACGTTCATTCCGTATGTGGCGAAATTGAACATCACTCCGGGCGTTGCCGCTCCCGTCAATTTGAACGCGACCACCGGCGTCACCTGTCGGGTATGGGCGACGCCCTGCTGGTTTCCGGTGGCTTGCCTGAGCGCGATTGGATTTCTGATCCTCTGGCGGATTTACACTCGCATCCCGCTGGTGCTGCGGGCAAAGGGAGTCTGCCTGAACTGCGGCTATGACCTGCGCATGACGCCACACCGTTGCCCGGAATGCGGAACCGTGCCGTCCGATGCCCTGAATCAATAATTCAAAGCTCTATCCGCGAAAACAGATACGCCCCGATCGAAAGCATCAGCGCTTTAGTTAAGGTATGGAAATCCGGATGCGCGAGAGTGTACGATGCATCGCTCAGCCGAGCATTGAGACGGTTTGGTTGCGGCGAATCGCGCGGGGGCTAAATAACCATACCCAATTCGGATACACTCCTCCCCCCGGTTTAGCGGCCCCGCTTGCGGGGCGTCCTTTGCACAATGTCACGGAACCCTTATTTAGCTAGCCGGATGGGACAGCCATGGATCGCAACCGCTCACTGAAACGCATTCTCGATCGCAAGGATCCCTGGGACATGGCCGTCATCGGCGGCGGGGCGACGGGAGTGGGAATCGCGGTCGATGCCGCCTCGCGAAGGTATTCGGTTTGCCTCTTCGAGCAGAGCGATTTTGGCAAGGGGACCTCCAGCCGCTCCACGAAACTCGTCCACGGCGGCGTCAGATATTTGCAGCAGGGCAACGTCGCACTGGTGATGGAGGCGCTGAAAGAACGCGGAATTCTGCCAACAATGCCCCGCACCTTGTCCACGATCTCGCTTTCGTCGTCCCAAACTACACCTGGTGGGAAGCCCCGTTTTATGGCGTGGGGATGAAGGTCTATGACCTTCTCGCCGGCAAATATGGTTTCGGCCATTCCCGGCTGCTGACCAAAGAAGAAGTCCTCGGCCATATTCCCGCGCTAGATGAAGAGGGCCTGCGCGGCGGCGTCCTTTATTACGACGGCCAGTTTGATGATTCTCGTCTGCTCATTGACCTCGCCCAAACCGCCGAAAGCGAAGGGGCCGCGCTGGTGAACTATGCGCGAGTGGTCAAATTCGCCCGCGGCGGCGATGGGATTCTAAATGGACTGGAGTGGGAGGACCTGGAAACGGGATACCATCATGCGATCGGCGGCGGGTGGTCATCAATGCAACCGGCGCCTTTGGGGACGCGGTCCGGCGGATGGACGATCCGGCCAGCGCCGCGCTGGTCGCGCCGAGCCAGGGCGTGCACGTGGTGCTCGATCGCTCATTTCTAGGCGGCGATGCCGCCATCATGGTCCCGCGCACCAGCGATGGCCGCGTCATGTTCGCAATTCCCTGGCACGATCACGCCTTGCTAGGCACAACCGATACGCCGATCTCCGAGGTGAGCCTGGAGCCAGTGGCGATGAGCGAGGAAATCGATTTTATCCTGGAGACGGCCGCGCAATATCTCGCCAAGCGGCCCGGACGTGACGACATTCTCAGCGTCTTCGCCGGCATTCGGCCCCTCGTAAAAAGCGGCGGCGAAAAAACCGCAAAACTCTCCCGCGAGCACACCATCGACGTCTCCAAATCCGGCCTCCTCTCGATCGCCGGCGGCAAGTGGACGACATACCGCAACATGGCCGAAGACTGCGTCGACCAGGCCGCCACGCTGGCGATGCTCGATGAGCGCCCTGCACCACGCGCGAGCTGCGCATTCATGGCTATTGCGATCATCCCGAGCAATTTGCCGACCTGGGCTTTTACGGCACAGACGCTGAAGAGATCGGCCAGATCGTAAAAAAGAATCCGGAACTCGGAAATCGCCTGCATGATCGCCTGCCGATCGTCGCAGCGCAAGTCGTCTGGGCCGTCAGGCAGGAAATGGCGCGGAAAGTGGAAGATGTCCTGGCTCGGCGGACGCGGGCCCTCTTTCTGGATGCGCGGGCGGCAATCGCCATGGCGCCGCGGGTCGCGCGGATCATGGCTGCGGAGTTGATGAAGGATGCGGCCTGGGAGGAAAGAGAAGTGGCCGAATTCAATGCGGTCGCCAAAAATTACCTCGTGGGAACCACCGGCGAAAAACGATGAGGATCTTCACCCACCTGCTGATCGCGGCGGCAGTGGCGGCGCTTTTGGCCACTGGGGCCTGGGGAAAGCCGGATCGGGTGGTGCTCGGTTATTCCGCGAGCTGGGCGGATGCGGATTTTCCAGCCCAGTGTTATGACTTTGATGGGCTGACGCATCTGGCCCGGGCTTTTCTTGTTCCTCGCGCCGAAGGCCAAGTCGAACCCCCGGAAGGTTTTTTCAACCCCGCGCTCGAATCCGCGGCACGGGCCCATGGCGTGAAGCTGCTGATCTCCCTGAGAGGCGAGGCCCGCAATGCCGACAACTGGCTCTCGATCGCCCGGCATCCGGAGTTCTTCCAGCGCTTTTGCACGGATCTGGCCAAGCTGCTGAACCAGCATGAATACGACGGCTTCGATATCGACTGGGAGCCGTCGGCGACGAATGCTCAGGACGGGGCGGCGTTTACCTCATTTCTGGCAAATCTCCGCGCGCGATTCCCAACCCAGATCATCACCACCGCGCTGGGGACAAGCGACTATTGGGTCGGGCATTTCGATTGGGATCGCGTCGTCCAAAACGTCGACTATGTCAACGTCATGGCCTACGACTTCAGCGGAAGCTGGGGCGGCAGGGCGGCGTTTTCCGAAAACCTCTTTCCGCCGGGCGATTATGAGCCTCAGCGCGAGCTTTCGGTGGCGGAGGGTATGAGGAACCTCATTGAAAACCACCACGTCCCTCCAGGCAAGCTTCTGCTGGGGATGAGCTTTTGGGGAATCCGGTTTTCGGTCGATCACCTCGGCGATCGTTTTCCCGCCAACCAGAAAGGATGGGTTGCGGACATCCCTTACGCGGGAGCGATGTGTCTGCTGCACGACGGGAACTACGCGCAGCTCTGGGATGCGAAGGCGATGGCGGGTTTTCTGCAGCGGCGGGGCGGAGGGCAAGTCGTCGTTTTTGAAACGCCGGAATCGGTCCGGGCGAAATGCCGCTATGCGGCCGATCTGGGTTCCGGCGGAATCATGATCTGGCATGTCGGTGCGGATCTATTTGGCGATACGGCGCCCTGATGGATGCGGCCGCGGAGGCGTGCGCGGCGGGGAAGCCGACGGGATCACGCGCGATCCTGGAAGCGTATGTCGGGAGTTTGGAGCGGCGGGTTGGGGATCGAAATTCGAACATTTCAGGGTTGCCGGATGATCGGCTGGAAGCGCTTCGGAGGGAATTGGAATTGAAGTGGGGGAAGATGATTGATCGGAAGTGAGGAGGGGGGTTTTTGCTCACCGGCGAACGGAAGCAGGATCTCACGCAGAGGCGCGGAGGCGCAGAGGTGCTGAGAATTCGAACCTGTTTCTTCCTCGGCGCCTTGCGCCTCTGCGTGAGATTCTTCTAAACCTGCGCAGAATGCGGTAAAACCCCAATCGGATGAGTCCTTCGCCAACAAACTCTCTGGCTGATTACGATCTCGATCGGCTCGGCCCCGACCTTGCCGGGGCTGGGCACAAGCCGCTCCATGCCGTCCGTATTCTGCGATTGTTTTATCAAGCCAATGGAAAATTGCCGAGCGATCCCCGCGTTTTTGGACACGAGCTCCAGCGTCATCTCGACGCTAACTATTCCGCCCGCAAGTCGAGAATCCTCCAACGTCATCAAGCCGCGGATGGCACCCTCAAACTCCTTGTCGCCTTCGATGACGCAGCCGCGGTCGAATCCGTCCTCATGCCCGGCTTTCGCCCCGGCATCGCCGCCGGCTGCGTCTCCTCGCAGGTTGGCTGCGCCATGGGCTGCGACTTTTGCGCCAGCACCCGCCGGGGCCTGGAGCGAAATCTCAACGCCGCCGAAATCGTCGAGCAGTTCCTGCATCTCAAGCAGCAGGCCGCCGAGATCGGCCGGCGTCTCCAGACGCTCGTCTTCATGGGCATGGGCGAGCCGCTCCTGAACTACGACGCCGTTGTCGCCGCCATCCGCAGGATCGCCGACCCAAACCTCGGCGGCCTCGGCCGGCGACAAATCACCGTCTCCACCGTCGGCATCGTCCCCGCGATCGATCGCCTCGCCGCCGAGGGCTTGAACATTCACCTCGCCCTCTCCCTCCACGCCCCCGACGACGCGACGCGCTCCCGGCTCGTCCCCTCAAACCGCCGGTATAATGTCAACGAAATCATGGCCGCCGCCCGCCGCTTCGAGGCGGCTACCCGCCGCATCCCCAACATCGAATACTGCATCATCGACGGCATAAACGACTCAGACCAGCAGGCTCTAATGCTCGCCGATCTCATGCGGGGGTTTCGTGCTCACGTCAACATCATCCCCTGCAACGCGATCGGCGCTGGACTGAGCGGCCACCAGTATTTCGCCCCGCCGCGCGCCCGCCTCTCCGCATTCGTCAACCTCCTCCGCTCCCACAACGTCGTCGCCCATCTCCGCGAACCCCGCGGCGACGACATCAACGCCGCCTGCGGCCAACTCCGCGAAATGGAATCAGTCGCCGCGCAGTGATCACAGGAAGGATTCGCGCAGAGGCGCGGAGTCGCTGAGCTGCAAATTTGTTCCCCTCCGCGAGCTCTGCGCCTCTGCGCGAAACAATCTTAATACGCAGACTTCAGCAGCCAGACTGCACAATTTATTAGGATGACGAATAGGGATTCGGGCGGCGCCTCCAACCTCAACCGGCCTTTTTCTTTGGCGATGAAACGAGGCGCACTTGCAATGCCTGGAGCATCGCATCCGCATATTCCACGCGGACCAATCGCTTGTCGGAAAGAAATTCATATACCGCGGATTCGGGCATCTGAGGGGCAAAGGGGCGAGCCAGCTTCAACAGGGCGTGCCCGGTCAAGCCCTGCCGCTGCATAGCATCGGCAATCGCGTTCCAGATCGGGCCGTGACGCTTGATTCCGCGTATTTCGGGAATATCGCTGGTGTCGACGGGTCCCTTAAACGCCTGCCGAATCCGCCGACGGTCGGCCGGACTTGGCTCGGCGATTTGTGACGCGCTGAATCGGATAAGTTTAGCGGCCCGACGTTTCATCTTTAAATTCCTTTCTTTCCCGGCGCGTTGTCGGTCTGGCGCTGATGATCTGGGTGACGGTTATGCCGCTTTCGTCGGCCCGCGTGGTCTAGCTCGTCGGGTGGACGTACTCGCCCACCGTCTCAGGGCACGTTGCGGCCGAACTGCCCTTCGACGCGATCGCAAAATCGGCGGGCGAGATACATACGGCGGGCGATTACGCCCCGCCCTTAGTGACTCTTTATATCTCCCCGTCAAGATATTCTTGCTCAAAGCAACCGGGGCGGCTGGGCTAGTGCAGCTCGACACCACTGTTGAATCTGATCGTATTTCTTCAGGTTGAGAAAATAGGGACGACAATTCTTCACGAAATCGAGGGCGGGCTTGGTGTACGAGGATGTCGTTACGTATACAAGCTGATTTGCCCTATGCTGCTCGTTCGCTCCTACGAAAGCTCGCACCAAAGATACGTCGATCGGCCGCCCCTCTTTGTAGCGTTTAATTTCCACGGCCAAGCGGATTGGAATCCCGTTTAGATCTTTTAAGCAGAGAAGATCGGCGCCTCCGTCACGTGACGTTTGGGTCAATTCCACCTCAAAACCAAGCCGCGAGAATATCTCTGCAAGAAATTCCTCAAAGCGTCTCGGCTCCATCGACAACAAAGAACTTTTATCGTGTTCCGCAAGCCTCATTGCCTCTTCAATGCTTTTTGCGATAGCAATTTGCTTGCGCACCGGAACATATAACCCGGTCCCAACCGGGTCGAGATGGAAGCGTTTGAAAAGCTCTTCGGGGTTGACAAGGTTATTTTGTCGCGTCGCTATTTTAGGTTGCAAAAGCTTATAAACCTGAAGCGTTTCGCTAAGGGTTCTAACATGCTCTCGCGCGAGAATATGCGGTTTCGCTTCTATAAGATTTTCGTTTGACCGTATGAGCGTCGCCGACTAGGTACTCCGCTGTGACTTCGAACCTTCGGAAATCCGACTGGCTCTCGGCTACACAAGTTGCAACTGCCGTGGCCTGTTCAGGCGTAAGTATCGCCGACCCTAATGCCGCTGCGAAGAATGTTTCGAATGTCTCAGCGTCGTAGGTATCGTGGAAAAGGGTGTTAACCAAGAGTAGCGCCAACGCCTTGTAATTCGCTCCTGTAGCGATTTCCCGGGCAATACTCACCTGCTCGGCTTTAAATTGCCGTTTAAACTGCTTGGACTCCAATAGCCTGACTTGCGCCTCAGATTCTTCGGGCGGCTCGTCTAGCCATTCTTCATCTAATGGCCACCCCGTAAGGATTTCGTAGGCAAATTCGATTTCAGTGGATTTCTTGCCGGAATAATTTTGCCATTCGCGGTGAGCATAGTCAAAAAATTTTACGCGCTGCCTTCGCTCAAATTGGGCAAACACTCGTTGAAAATGAAGCGTGGGCTCTACGATTATTTTTCCAAGCCGTCGGGTTTCGCGCAGGTCCGTAATGAACTGAGTACCTCGGAAATTCCCATCCTCGCTATCATCCAGATAGTCCGGTCCGTTCCATCTTCTTTCCGCATCCGATTGGGAGCTCATAGGAATATTTGAAACGGTTTTACGACTTCACATTATGGAAACCAAGCGAAAAACGCCCACTGTCACCTATGTGGTCAGCGAAAGAAGTCGCGATAAGCCAAACAGGCCTGACGAATCGACAACGGAAAGAATATATCATTTGCCGGGGGAACTAAAAGCGATGCGGAACGCTGGCAAAGCCGGTGAGGTACAGTGAGGAAATAAAGGTGGTAAATTAAGGCGGCGGGGAAATAGAGGTAATGCAAGCTATAAATCGCGAAACACTACAATAGAAGACTGAATAATTAACTCGGGATCTGACGTAACAGGCGAGCGAATTAAAGGTGACGTGCGCGAAATAAAGGTGACGCGAACGATAAAGCACAGGACGGCAACATAAGTAGTCCAAAATACCCCATCCAAATCCGGATCGTACCGCGCCGGTCCGCAATTTCCCGTCAAACGGAGCGCCTCCCCCGCGCAAAACCGGCCACCATTCAGAATACGCCCCAATCCCTTCCCCCACAATCAGATACGGAAGTACACTAAACTAGCTAATACTAATAAAATTCTAAAAAGCGCTCCGTTCTGTTCCATTGTGTTCAGCGCCGCAGCCGGTCGGTTGCGTGGCCGCCCTTCGCCTTGTGCAGCGTCTGATCCGCAGTGCTCTGAGAAGACACGGACGACGCAGAAGTCGATACCGTTGTGACTGTTGCGGCCGGAGCTTCGACGATTGGCGTAACCGCCGCCGGAATACTCACCCCCTGCCCAAAATTAGCGGCCAGCACCGAGAAATCCGACCCGTTGACGGAGCTTCCGTACAGGAAGTTCCCTTCGTCCCAGCCAGTGACGCCCAGCCCGAAGTTGGCGGCCATAATGGAGAAGTCGGAGCCATTCACGGTGCCATCAAGGTTGGCGTCGCCCAGCAGCGTGTAGCGGACATAGATGGTTCCGGAGGGGAGACCGGCAGGGTTTCCCGGGTCGTTGAAGTCGGCATAGCCCACGGCGTAGACAAATGGGTTCGCGGCGGCGGCGGAGGAGGTGATGCCCCCCTGGCCTGTCCAGCGCTGCTGGTTATAGCCGGTTTGCATGTAGCCGGCGATGGTGGTGATGGGGTCGGAATTGGAGCCGTAATCGATATAGAAGGAGAAGTAGCTGATGTCGATGGTGCCGCCGGTGAGGACGAGCGCGCCCAGGTGCTGGGTGGCGTTCAGGACGACCGTGGAATTCGTGTTGATGGAAAGGTTGTAATTCGGGAACGTCGTCGAGAGGTCTTGCGAGAGGGTGATGGTACCGGCAGTGACATTGAGCGAAGGAGTTCCCGAAGACCAGGCGATGTTGTAGGCCGCGCCGGCGCTGGTCGAGAGGCCGACGGGGTTTTGAATCGTGAATGTTGTCGGGGCGCTTTGGGTGGGGATGTAGTTGGTGTCGCCGGCGTAGTTGGCGACGACGGTATAGGTGCCGAGGTATGTCGGCGCGGAGCTAAGAGGAGTTCCCGAGGTCGTTGTGCCGGCGTACCAGGCGAGGGTCGGCGAGCCGGTGGGGGCGGTTTTTCCGCTCACGCCGGTGAGGGTGGCCGTGGCCCAATTCGTCACATCGCTCGTGCCGTCGTAGGCGATATAGGTGGGGGGCGTCGCGATAGTGACCGTGGGGGTGAGGCGGGTTTCGATGCCGGCGCTATAGTTGCTGGTCTGGGCTGCGTTGCCCGCGACGATGAAGTAGTAGTAGTTGGTGCCGCTGGTGGCGGAGGTGTCGTTATAGCTGGTGGTGGTGACGTTGCCGTTTAGTTCGGTGGCACTCGATGAATTGTTGGAGGAATTTCGCCAGACTTCATAAGAAGTCGCCCCGGTTACCGCGGCCCACGAGACGTGAGCCGGGCTGCTGCTGGTGGCAACCGAGGCGACGAGATTCGTCGGCGCCGAAAAGCTATAGGCGCGCACCCAGTCGACGTACATGGTTTGTTCGCTGGTGATCGTGCCGGGGGCGAAGCCGCCGCCTTCGTTGACGTCGAGGATGATGTAGAAGGGATGTCCATTAAACACCCACGTCGCGCCCGAGGGAAGATAGGCCGGGGTAATCGTGGCGAAGGGGGTGCCGTCGATGGAAAAGGTGCAGAAGTTGGGTCCCCAATTGACGGCAAAGGTGTGGAAGCTGGAATAGAAATCCTGGCCACCGGAGAGGGTATAGGAGGATCCGACGCCGCCGCCGCCGTTGTATCCGTTGGCCTGGCCGGTCTGGGGTCCGTGGAGGGTGGAGTCGTTGGTGCCCGGGTTGGCGCCGTCGTTTTCCATGATGTCGATTTCGCCGCAGTTGGGCCAGCCGACGGAACCGATATCAGTGCCAAGCATCCAGAAAGCCGGCCAGATGGCGGCGGAGTTGTTACCACCGGGGAGTTGGATCCGCGCCTCGATTTCGCCGTATTCGAGATTGTTGGCGACGCCAGAAGAATCGAGGCGGGTGCTGATCTCGGCGGAGTCGTAATCGGTGGTGGAGTTGTTCACCGGGTAAAGGGACATGGCCAGAGCCTGGCCGTCCGTGGCGTTGGGATCGCTGGTGAGATATTCCGTCGTTGAATTGTCAACGTAATTGACTTCGCCGTTGTTTGGGTCGGTGGTGTTCTCCTTGCCCCAGGCGGAGGAGATTCCCGTAGCGCCGAACGTGTCATTGAAGACGACGGTACCGGCGGTGGCGCTGGCGATGGTGCTGTATCCGCTGTTGCCGCCGGAGGCATTGGTGATGACCCAGTAGAAATAGTTGTTGCCGACGGTGAGGTTGGTGTCGTCGTCGAAGGTGCCGGAGACGTTGGAGGCGATTTCCTGTGCGCCGTTGGTGGTGGCCGAGGAGTTGCGCCAGAGCTGGTAGCCGGTTGCGCCGGAGACACCGGACCAGGTGACCTGGATGTCGGTGGGGGTGGTGCCGTTGTTGGCGTTGACAGTGGTGGGGGCGGCGGTGAGGAGGAAGCGGCTCTCGAGTGGTTCGATGGCGTGCGAAAACAACTGGGCACGGCGACTTAAGCCGCGGCGCCGGGTTTTATCGCGAATGGAATTTGTCTTTTTCAGTGGGGTATGTTTGAACATAACGTCTACTCGTACTGAATCTGGTCGAGGTAGAAGGTCACGGGTTTTCCGGTGGCCGTGGTGACCCAGACGAAGCCGGTTTTGATTCGGGAGAGATCTTTGCCGGTGAGATCGATCGAATATTGTTTCCAGTCCTGGGTGAGGGAGACGTCGGGAAGCTCGGCGTGGTCGGAGTCGGGGAATTTTTTATCGGGGCCGAGGATGCCGAGCTTGAAGGAGACGACTTCACCGCCCTCTTCGCCGCGGGCCCAGAAGGTGAGCTTGGTGGCGCCGGTGAGGTCGAAGCCACCGGGCTGATCACCCCAATCGTTGGGGGGATTCTGCCAGGCGATTCCACCGAAGCCGGTGTCGGATTTGAACTGGCATTTGAGGCAGTGATCGCCGGTGTGGGGGGAGGTGGTGCATTTTTCGTCGAGGGCGAGGGAGGGGATGTCGCCCATCCAGCCGGAGGGGACGAAGGTCGGGAGGTGGGGATCGTCGGAATAGAGGACCAGGGGAAGCTGGGCGGAGTGGCCTGATGATGAGGCGGATTGTTCGTGAACGCGCAGCGAGGCGACGGCGGTGGCGGCGCGGCCGTGGCCGTCGTAGACATAGGCGTAGAGCCAGTAGGGGCCGGAGTTGGTGGGCATGTGGATTTCGCGCCGTGGATATCGGCGGAAACGATGGCGTCGGGAAGGCCTTTGGGGACGGCCTGAAATTGGCCGGCGGTTTTGTAGACGGCGGCGTCGGGGGTGAGGACCCAATGCGCGATGAGCGGATTGCCATCCGGGTCGGTGGCGTCGAGGGTGGCGTGGATGGTTTGGCCGGGGTTGGCGTCGGCGTGATCAACGGCGATGGGTTGCACGCGCGGGCAATGTTGTTGCGGTGGATTGCCGGTCCAGAGTTCGGTCATGGCGTCGACGGCTTCGAGGCGGGAGCCATCGGGGAGGAACATGCCGAACCAGGTGGCGGTGGCTTCCTGCTTGTTTCCCCAGAGGAAGGCGTAGGAGCCGAGACAGAGGCGATTTTTTTCGGGGAGGACGGAGTTTTTGTAGGTAGCGCGGTATTCATCCGCCTTGGCGGTGCTGGTGGCTTCGACGGGAGCGCCCCATGAATTGAGGGGAACTTCCCAGGTGCCGGCGGGGCCGAACTCGGTGATGAGGAAGGGCTTCGTCGGGTTCATGGCGCGATAGCGGGAGGCGAGGGAGGGGCCGCCGGCGTAGGTGTTGATGCCGATGATGTCGATGTCGGGGCAGTATTGATTGATGGAGGAGACGCGCTTGCCGCCGATCTCGGCGATGGCGGTCATGGTGGGGTGGTTGGGGTCGAGCTGATGGACCGCGGCGGCGGCGTCTTCGACGGCCTTCCAGACGGCGGGGTCACCACCGTCGGCGTAGCCTTCCATTTCGTTGCCGACGCACCAGATTAAAACGGCGGGGTCATTTTTATAGCGATCGACCGCCTGGCGGACTTTTTGGAGCTGGTCGGCGACCTGGGCGGGGTTGTGGTAGTCGAAATGCTTGGGGCCGCCAGCGTGCTCGAGCCAGATGCCTACGGTGACAGCGAGCCCCAGGCGTTGTGCCTCGTCGAGCTGAGGCCCGATGTCATCCGCACCCCAGAGGCGAAAGGAGTTCCCGCCGGATTCTTTCAGGAGCTGTCTCGAAGCGTCGCCACCGGCGCCTTGGACGAAAAAGGGCTGGCCTTCGCGGAGGATCGTCCAGCCGTTGTCGGTCTTGGTGAGCTGGACGTGTGATGGATTTTCCGGGTCCGCGACAGCGTTGGAGGGTGAGATCGCTGCAACGGCCAGAAGAACGAAGGCCAGCCAGAGGCGAGTCGCATGGGAGTACATATTCAGTTGCGAACTTCCTGAAACAAATTTTGGAAACACGCGACTTACGTTCTAACGGCTAAAGACAATTCTTATTTTAGGCAGTGGGTTTCCTCTGGGCGTTTCCTCCGGAGGAGATAACTGCCGGCCAGTCCGAGCAGGATTGTGCAGGTGGCTGGCTCGGGGACGACGGCGCCGATGACGGCGTTGCCCGCGGCGGCGGCGGCAGAGTCGGTGAGGTCGGGGCCGACGGTTTCAAAGCCGTATTGGATGATGTCGCCGGCGGCGAGGCTGGAGAAGCCGGCGGTTGAGGGGTTCAGGCTGAGGCTGCCCATTCCGACGGTGAGGGGGCGCTGACCTCGCCAATGTAGGCGTAGCCGGGGGCGAAGGCCTTGATGAAGGCGTTGGACGAGGTCATGCCGCTTGGGGGGCCTGAGAAGTTGAAGGTGTTGGAGATGACGTTGTAGTTGAAGGTCCAATTGAGGTCAGTGATGTTGTCGTCCTCGGCGTAGAGACTTGCATCCATGGACTGGCCGGGGTCATTGGTGTTGCCGCCGATGAACCAGTAGGTGCTGCCGGCGGCGGTGTCGGCGATATTGGTGTTGGGGCTGACGGTAACGATGTTGCCTGCGCCGTTGAAGCTGGCGTCAAGGGCGCCCACGCTCCAGCCGCCCGCGCTGGCGCCACCGACGGTGTTTCCGGGGAGCGGCGTCCAGGCCATGTAGGCGTCGGTCATGGTCGCAGAACTGACGGTGACGACGGCCGCGTGGGACCGTGCCGCAAAAGTGAAAAGGGCGGCGGCGGCGAAGTACGCGGTACGTGAGAAGATTGGGCCTCGCATTTCTTTCCTCCGAATGTTTGAAATGACCTGCTGCGGGTGCCAGCCCGGAGCGATTTGTACGAGGGATAAGATAAGGCAGATCAGGAGGATGACCATCCCATTTTGCGTAAATCATTTAATGGAATGCGGCATGAGGACGCAAAGGAAGAAATTTGATGCGGGAAAGGGGAAGAAGGGGAGATCAGGGGGGATTTTCTGCGGAAAATGAGACGCACCAGATGGTCTGGTGCGCGGGAAATCAATGAATCGGAGAAGGGGAAGATGCGGATTTGGCGGGGAGCGGATTACGGGTTTACGTCGAAGTTTTTGCCCATGAGATCGGTTTTGTAGGGATGGGGCGGATTCATTGCCGCGCCACCGGGGTTGGGGCTGATGAAGTGGGCTTCGACGTGGCCGTCGACGAAGAGGAAATTTGCGGCGGTGTTGTTCATGTGACGCCAGCGGATGTCACCTACGGTAGTCCAGGGGGCCTCGGTGGGAGCACCCACTGTAGTATCATCGGCGTTCAGGCCTGGATTTATCGTCTGGCCGTCATCGGCAACTGTTTGTCCACCGGATTGATATCCGAACAAGAAATAATCTGCCTTGTCAGTACCCACAGTCGCGTAGGATCTGTATGCATCCGCCGCATATGCGGTTGAAGTGGAGCCGAAGTAATTGTTTACGTTCGTGCCAGGTTCGTACTGGCAAATGACGCCGTCCATTATCAGCACGATTTCGGAAGAGCGCTGGATGTGGGCGAGTTTGTACGGGACATCGCCGTGATAGGTGGTCCCGTCGTAATTCGGGGACGTGCCCAGGGGGCTGAAAAGATATGGCATCAGGCGAGGATGGCAAGAATACTGGATTCCCGCGCTACCGGTCGTTGTCTCGACATCGAGAAAAATTCCGCGATTGAAGGAGGCCGTCCCGTTGACGCCTGCCTGTGCCTGTTGGCTGTAGGTGCTGCCAAGTCTACTGGATAGTTCATAGGAAATAAGCGTGCTCCAGTCGCCAGCGCCATTCCAGTATCCGAAGGGCAGGACTCCCTGGTTGTCGCCTGCGTACATAATGATTGCCTGACCGATCTGGCGAAGGTGCGTCTGGCAGGTCAAAAGATTAGCCTGCTGGCGACCCTTGTTTAGTGCGGGCAAAAGAATGGCAACCAAGATCGCAATGATGCCAATGACGACGAGGAGCTCCACCAGAGTGAAGGCGGTGCGGGGTTTGGGGGGGATTGCAATAGATTGCGTTGCGGTTGGTCGAGTGCCGGCCCTCGTTGCATAGTCGAAACTCATATTTTGTCCTCAGCCGCCTGCGTATATCGCCCAGAAACGTGAGTCGCCGCCTTTGCAGCGACGCTGGGATGGTACGATTTGCCAAAGGGGGGGTGTGACGCTATTTTGCGTAAATAATTATACGTTTTGCGGCATAACCATGATCCGAATCGGAATCCAGGTTGAATTTGCGGGCAGCTACGGCAGAGGGGTTTTGCGCGGGGTGATGGCTTACGCGAACCTTCGGGCGGACTGGGAATTCATCATGCCGCCGATGTATTCGCTGTCGTCGAAGAAGCCGCAGACGGGAGGGGCGGATGGGATCATCGCGATGGTGCACGGGATGCGGAGCATCGAGCGGTATAAGAAGGGGAAGGTGCCGATGGTGAACGCGGCGCGGACGCTGTCGGCTCGGCAGCTTGCGGCGGCGAAGGTGCCGACGGTTCTGCCGGACGATGCGGCGGTGGGGAAGATGGCGTTTGAATATTTCTGGGAGAGGATGTTCCGCTCGTTCGGATTTTGCGGGCATCCGACGGCGTCGTGGTCGCGGCTTCGGCAGGAGGCGTTTGGGGCCGAGTGCCGCAGGGAAAACGCCTCCTTCAGCGCTTCGACGGAGGTGGATGTTGTTTCGCGGGATTGGATCATGTCGTTGCCGCGGCCTTGCGCAATATTGGCGGCGAACGACCGATATGCGTGGCACGCGATCGACATCTGCCGGGAGAATGGGATCTCGGTTCCCGAAGAGATCGCGGTGCTGGGGGTGGACAACGACGTCTTCCTGACGGAGATGGTGCGGCCGACGCTGTCGAGCATCGAGCTGGGGGCGGAGCGGGTGGGGTTCGCGGCGGCGAAGATGCTGGACGACCTGATGAACGGAAAAGCGGTGAAAGGGGCGCCGATGGAGATTCCGCCGAACGGGGTGATTACGCGGCACTCAACGGATGTGATGAGCATCGAGGATGAAGTGGTGGCGGAGGCGGCGCAGTTTATCCGGCGGCGGGCCAACGAGCGGATCAGCGTGGAAGACGTGCTGGAAGAAGTGGCGATGAGCCGGCGGAACCTGGAGCGGCGGTTCAAGCGCGTCATGCGAAGGAGCCTGCTGGATGAGATTCGGCGGGTACACCTGGACCGAGCATGCAAACTGCTGCGGGAGACGAGCCTGCCGATTCCGGACGTGGCGGAGCAATCGGGGTTTGCCAGCGGGGTGAGGTTTAGCACGGTTTTTCACGAGCATTTGGCGATGACGCCGACGGCGTATCGGAAGGGGCATCGGGTGGGAAATCTTTGACTAAATGCCGAACCGCAGCCGGAGGCGAGGAGCGGTACACCGCATCGGCTGGATGCCATCTGCCCGGAGGGCAGTCTCTTATTGCCGATTGAAATGCGCTGACTACTCGGGGCGAAAAATCTTTGATGGGATGGCCACTTCCACACGGGAGACGGCGCCGGAGCGGCGGAAGATTTCTGTGGACAGTTTGGGTCCGAGGGTGTTGGCGTCGATGTGGTGGCGGATGCCGCCGGTGCGGATGACGGTGAGGGAGAGAGCGGGGGCGGATTCGTCGGCGCGGTAGACGATGGGGGTTTGGCAGAAGGTGAAGGCGGCCATGTTGGGGTGAAGGTCGATGGTGGCGATGGGGCCTGCCAGGGAAAAATAGGAGAAGGTAGCGGGCTTTGTCAGGAGTTCGTTGCGAAGTAACAGGCGCGGGGTGAAATGAATTTGGCCGCCTTTGATGCGCAGGCCCCATTCGCCTAAGCGGGTGAGGATTTCTTCTTTGACAAGGCCGGTCATGCCGGGCTGCGAAGCGCCGCCTTCGACGGGGGTGTGGGAATAGGGGTCGGTGGGGAAGGCGCCAAAGTCGTGGGCGGATTTGTTGAACTGGAGTCCGGCGCGGACGCGGTAGTAGGCATCCGCGAGGGCGTCGATCTGGGAAGGGGCTGCGCCGAATCGACGGTGCGCCAGAAGGTTTCCTGGACGGCGAGGAGGAGCTTGGAAACCATGTGCCAGTAGACGCAGCCGATGCCTTCGAAGGCGTACATCGCGCCGGAACGGCCGGTGAAGGCGTCGTGGGCGAAGATTTTGTCGTAGAGGTCGGCGACATCCTGGCCGTGGCGGGCGACGAGATTTTTCCATGCGGGGTCTGCGGAGAGAAGATCGAGCGCCTGCTGGAGGTTTCCCCGGTTGCGGAAATCGCGGTTGAAGCGGACGACGCCGGCGGCGTCTTTGGAGACGATGTCGTTTGCGCCGGAGGCCAGGAGGATGGAGAGCAGGGGGCTCGACCTTGCGGCGGCGGGGGGGATGATATTTTTTTCCAGGAAGCCGGGGATTTCGCGGACGGGATAGAGCATGAACGTCTGCTGATCGGCGCGGTAAAGGGGGCTCTTGAACATGGCGTGGATCAGAGAGATGGATTGAGCGGGGTCGGCGGTGGCCGAGCTGAGGAGGGCGACCTGGCCTTCGAGCATTTCGTGCATGGGGCGGACGGAGGCGCGGTTAGGGCGCTCGGAAAGCTCCAGGAGGTTGTAGGAATGGAAGAGGCCGTCGGGTCGCCAGTTGGCGGCGAGGGAATGGTCGATATAGCGAAGCGCGAGGGCGAGGAGCTCGCGGAGAGACTCGATTTCGCAGGTGCGCTTGCCGGAGAAGCCGGCGGGGTAGACCTCGCGGCGGTAGTGCTCGAAGGCGAAGCCGAGTTCGTCGATGACGGCGGAGCGGGCTTCGGGGGAGATGGTCTGGCTGTCGAGAATCGGCTGGTGGAGGGCGAGGATTCGGCGGACGTCCATCGACCAGTCAACAAGTTCGGCGGAGAGCCAAAGGGGTTCGGACTTTACGGTAGCAAAAAGGGTTTGCAGGAAATCGACGTAGCGGCGCAGGTAGGCGAGGGTAACGACGGAGAGGCCAAAGCCGGCGAGGGCGTTGTTGGCGTCGTTCCATTCGGGGCGCTGGGTGTTGAGCCAGATTCCACCGCCGGGGACGAGGTTGGAGAGCTTGGAAAGAAGGGGGACGAGAAGCTTTTCGAGGAGGGAGGCGTGATAGACCTGGCCGGAATGGTTGCGAAGGAGCTTGCCGTCGGCGCCTTCTTCCTGGACGAGGCGATCGATCTGGGCGGCGAGGGCGTCGTCCCAGAGGATGGTTTGGCGCGGGTTGCGGCGGATGGCGCTGTAGCTCTCCAGGCGATAGGGGACGCGGGCGTAGCTATAGATTTCGGAGGTGAGGCACGATTCGAGCTGGTTGGGATGAAAGTCGCGGGAGAGTTCGAGGAGTTTTAACAGATAGACAATTTGATGATCGCCCCAGTAGCCGATGTGGCCGAAGGAGTGATCGGGGGTGGGGGCTTCCCAGTCGATTCCGCGGGAGGTGATTCGATAGGGGTTGAAGCCGTCGATGGTGGAGGCGTTGACGAACTTGGCGATGAAGCTTTCGATGAGTGAAGGGAAGGAAACTCCCAGGGCTTCCCAGTTTTGGAAGATGTCGCGCCAGTTGCCCTGGTAGTCGACGCGGGCGGAGCCGTCGGGGTTGCGGAGATGGATGGCGAAGAGATTCCACGGGCGGCTGGGATCGCCGTGACGGCGGCTGAAGAAGAGGGGGAGATATTCGTGGGCCAGACGCGAAACGTCGGGAACGGAGGCCGCGGCGGCAAATTCGATCAGTTGGGGAACGTCGAAACTGTTCGGCAGATTGTGCAGCAGATCGGTATGGGCGCGGAAGACCGGGAGGTTGCGGGATGCGACAAACTGACGGAAAAGCTCGGCGTGGATTTTTCCCTGGTCGAGCGGGATTCCGCCGCGCATGGAGTTGAAGAGGACGTTGGCGAGGTGATGGGAGCAGGCCATTTTCTGGCCGGAGAGTTGAAGGCCGTCGGCCTCGGCGACGATTTTGAGAAGTCCGATTTCGCTGCGGCGACAGTCGTCGCGGATTTTCGTGCGGATCTGCTGGACGTCTTCGCGGAGGAGGGCGCGGGTGGAGGCGACGGCGCGGTGGTCTTGGTCGGCGTCACAGACGATATCCCACTCGAGATGCTGGCGCGGATCGAGCTGGGCGGTGTGGTGCAGGAGGAAAGCGCCGCGGCGGCCGTTAACGCGCGGGGTGGGGTGGAGGTCGGCGCGTTCGCGAAAGGCGCGGCGGAGGTCGTCGCGCAGCAGGATGGAAGCGCCGGTCAGGCCGCGGGTCCAGACGGTCGTGGCTGTGAGCGCTTCGAGCGGCTCGGGGCGATCGTTGACGAGAGACGTCAGGCAGTAGATGGCCAGGCCGGTTTCGGGGTCGATTTCGCTCTGCTTGTAGGCGTCGACCAGGGAGCTGAGGGTTTGCTGCATGGAGAGGCAGACGCCCGCGGGGAGGATGTTGAGCAGGCCGTCGAGGATTTCGACGCGGGCGGGGGAATCTTCGTCGTCGTTGAGGAGCCGGGCCGAGCGGACAAATCCCCAGCGGGTGCTGGTGGTCCAGGCAAAGCGGAAAGTCATGCGAAGCTGGTGGTGGATTTCCTCGAAGATAAGGCGGTTGCCGAGGGCATTTTTGTAGAGGTTTCGGGTGGTAAGCGGGGAGCGGTTCTGGATGGCCAGAGGTTCCCAGAGCACGGTGGGGTGACCCTGACGGGAGACGCGAAAGAGCGACTGCGGGCCGGTGATGCCGTGGGAATCGTGCAGGCGATCGACGGTTTCGTAGGGGAAGATGGCGTGGTCGGGGTCGATGCGGCCGGCGGTGACGCCGCCCGCGGAAGAGGCGTACATCCAGAGATCGGACTCGCTGGTGACGGCGATCAGGAAAGGGGGAAGGCGGTCAAAATCGGGGATGCGGTACATCTCGACGCCGTCGACGAGGACGAATCCTTCGAGCTCATCGGCGGGCGACGTGAGGGAGCGGATGGTGGAGGAGACGGTCATCGCGCACCCCGGACCGATGGCGATGTCGGCGCATCGATTATACCACAAGACCAGTGCGTCGTAGACATTTTAAATTCGGAAGTTACGGCGATTTCAATTTTCACGGCGAAAGAATTCTGCGCGCACCCCCTGCGTGAGTCCCTCGATGCTGCCGGATCGGGAAGACCTTCATGGATGAACTTGTGTGCGATGTTTCGATTGTTGGTTGCAACGGTTGCTGGTTCTCCGGTGTTGGTTTTCGGTTCAGCGCCGGCGCCGCCGGGTGAAAAAGAGCGCGCCTGAGGCGAGGAGCCCCAGGGAAGCCGGCTCGGGCACGGCGGCGATGCTCGGCAGCGGCAGGCCGTTGGCGGCGGCGAAAGCGTCGAGCGCGGCGAAGTCGGCGGGAGTGACGGATGAGTCGGCGCCGGAGTCGCCCTGGCCGAAGTTGGACGCCAGAGCGCTGAAATCGCTGCCGTTGACCGAAGAGCTGAACAGGAAGTTGCCCTGGTCCCAGTTGGTATGGCCCAGGCCGAAGTTGGCGGCGAGGATGGAGAAGTCGGAGCCGTTGACGCTGCCGTCGAGGTTGGCGTCGCCAAGGAGGGTGTATTTGAGTTCGATCTCTCCTGTGGAGAGGCCGACGACGACGTTGTCCGCCCCGTCGGCGAATCCGACGCCGTAGCGCAGGCCGTTGGTGCGAACCTGCGCGGAGGAGGAGATGATGCCGTTGCCGGTCCAGGTCCCGTTGGTGTAGCCGGACTGGATGGCGGCGACGATGGCGGCAATGGGGTCGCTGCCGGAGCCGTAGTTGATGATGAGGTGGTTGTTTGTGATGTCCAGGACGCCGTTGGTGGAGATGCTGAGGGAAGAGAGTGTTTCCAACCCGGTGGACTGGCCAAGCTGGACGGTTCCACCGGTGATGGTGACGGCGCCGTTGGCGGGGAGCGCGCCGTTTCGCCGATGACGAGTTCACCGGCGGCGACGTTGGTGCCGCCGGAGTAGTTGTTGGCGCCCTTGAGGGTTACGGTTCCGGGGCCAAGGAGGGTGAGAGAATTTCCACCGCTGATGGCGCCGTTGATGACCAGATTGCCGGTGCCCGCGCCGTTGCCGTTGATGTTGATGTTATTGAAGACGCCGTTGGAGAGAACCAGGCCGATGTTGATGGTCTGGGTGGTGGTGCTGTTGTTGATGATGTCGCCGGCGAGATCGATGGCGTTGCCGTTGAGGGTGAAGGCGCCGGTCGATCCGGCAGATTCACCGATCTGAGCGCCGAAGCGGATGCCGGTGAAGGTGGTGCCGGCGGCGAAGTTATTGTTAGCGGTGGTTTGGGTGGTGCCGTCGAAAATGAGCCCGCTGGGGGAAGCGGGTGCGCCGGGGGTGGAGGGTCCGCCGGTGCCGCTGGGGCTGGACCAGTTGTTGGCGGTGTTCCAGTTGTTGTCGGAGCCGGCTCCGTTCCAGGTGGGCGTGACGTCGATCAGGCTCGCGTCATCCACGAACATTGAGCCGCCCTGGTAGAGGGGATTGTTCTGCGTTCCGTCGCTATAGAGCGCTTCCCATTCCAGGGCCTGGGTTCCATAGACGGCAATCATGGAGGGAGAACTGAACTGAACCCAGTTGGTGGTCGCGCCAGCCGGATTGCTGGTGCTGGTCATGAGCGGGGAAGTCGTCGAATATTCAAATTCTGCCGGGGTTCCGTTCAGCCCGGTTATCGAGGTTGATTCGGGCGCGGCATAGTAGTTGAGGGTGATGGCGTCGCTCGTATTGGCGGAGAGGGGGTCGCTGGGGTCGTTGTCGAGCCATCCGGTGGCCACGTAACTATCGCCGGCATAGACGCCCTGGGTTTCGCCGCTGACGACCTGATAGACACCGCCGGAATAGGTTCCCCCGCCGCCAAAGGTCTTGGCGACTTGATCGCCCGGGGAACGAGGCGTGACACCGGTGACGGTGTAGTAGGCAGAATAAGGGTAGAAGAAAGTGCTGAACCCATTCCAGGGGACCTGGTTTCCGCTCTCGCCGCCGAGGGAGACGTCGTTGTTGGCGGTTGCGGTGGGAGCACCGTCCACGCCGCCGGCGAAGCCGGGGTCGATAAGCAGATTGGTCTGGCGCTTGCGTGAGCGGCAAGCAGCGCCGCGGTGGTTGCCGCAGCCGTGACAATGAGTGCATTTCCCGTGGTTTTCCTCGTCCGCATGAACCGCTCCTCTCCAGCCAGATATGCCGGAATTTCCTCTCCAGGTGGATCTAAAACGTTGGCCACAACATAGTGTTTGGAGCGGCGTGGATGCCATCATAAATCGCGTAAATAGTTTAATGATTTGCGGCAGAGGGGTAATCGCGGGAGAATTCGGTGACAGGGCGCGCGAACTTTTGTGTTTTTATGCTTACTTACTTGGCGCGGACGTATTGATTCGGCCAGTCGATCTCGACGCCCAGCTCTTTGGCGGCGCGCAGCGGCCAGTAAGGATCGCGGAGCAATTGCCGCGCGAGGAGGACTGCGTCGGCTTTGCCGGTTGTGACGATCTCTTCGGCCTCGCGCGGATCGGTGATGAGGCCGACCGCGCCGGTGGGAACTTTTGCCTCGCGGCGAATCGCCTCGGCGAAGGGGACCTGATAGCCAGATTGCGCGGGGACTTTGGCGTCGAACGCTAATCCGCCGCTGGAACAGTCGATCAGGTCTACACCAACGGCGGCGAGGGATTTGGCAAGTTCGATGGATTGAGGCAGATCCCAGCCGGATTCCTTCCAGTCGGTGGCGCTGATGCGGACGAAAAGGGGCAAGTGGGCCGGCCAGATTTCGCGGACGGCGCCGGCGACGCGGATGGGCAGGCGCATGCGGTTGGCGAGAGAGCCGCCATATTCGTCGCGGCGGTGATTGCTCAGCGGGGAGAGGAATTGGTGCAGGAGATAGCCGTGTGCCATGTGGATCTCCACGACTTCGAAACCGGCGGCCAGTGCGCCGCGCGCGGCGGCGGTGAATTGGGTGACGACTTCGGAGATATCATGTGTAGTCATTTCTCGCGGCGTTGCGTATCCGGGGGCAAAGGGGATGGGGCTGGGGGCGATCGTTTGCCATCCGCCGCGAGATTCTTCGAGCGGTCCGCCACCGAGCCAGGGGATGCCGGTGCTCGCTTTGCGCCGGCGTGGGCGAGTTGGATGGCGGGGATGCTGCCTTGTTCGCGAATGAATCGGGCGATGCGAGCGAAGACTTCGACGTGAGCGTCCGACCAGATTCCGCTGTCGGCGGGGGAGATGCGCCCCTGGGGTGAGACGGCGGTGGCCTCGACGCAGACCATCGCCGCGCCCCCAACGGCGCGGCTGCCGAGGTGGACGAGATGCCAGTCGGTCGGCATGCCCTCTTCGCAGGAATACTGGCACATGGGGGAGACGAAAATGCGGTTTTTGAAGGTTAGATCGCGGAGTTTGAGGGGGGAGAAGAGTACGCTCATATCCCGATTATAGCTTGAGTGATGGATTTGCAGCTTGCCGACGATGGGGTACACTCCCCGACTCGAATTGATTAGGTTAGGGGCGATTAAGAGTTGTGAACCAAAGGAGAGAGCCATGTTGCGGATAAACGACGAAGCGCCGAATTTCACGGCAGAGACTTCGCAGGGAACGATCAACTTTCATCAATGGATGGGAGATGGATGGGCGGTGCTCTTTTCGCACCCGAAGGATTTCACGCCGGTCTGCACGACGGAGCTGGGGTACATGGCAGGTTTGCAGTCGGAGTTTGCCAAGCGGAACACCAAGATCATCGGGCTCAGCGTCGATCCGGTTGCCAAGCATGAGAAATGGGCCGTTGATATTGAAGAGACGCAGGGGCACAAGGTGAATTACCCGATGATCGGCGATTCGCAACTGAAGGTGGCCAAGGCGTATGGGATGCTGCCGGCGGAAGCCGGGGAGTCGTGCGAGGGGCGCACGGCCATCGACAACGCGACGGTGCGCAACGTCTTCGTGATCGGGCCGGATAAGAAGATCAAGCTCGTGCTCATCTATCCGATGAGCACCGGACGGAATTTTGACGAAGTGCTGCGGGTGATCGATTCGATGCAGCTCACGGCCAAGCACAAGGTCGCGACGCCAGTAAATTGGAAGCCGGGCGACGATGTGATCATCCTGCCGGCCGTTTCCGACGAGGACGCCAAGAAGAAATTCCCCGGCGGTTGGAAAGCGCCGCGGCCCTATCTGCGAATTACGCCGCAGCCGCAATAAGCTTGGGGCCGGCGAGAATTTGGGTGCGCCATTGATCCTGAAGCAGTTTTATCTGCCGTGCCTTGCGCATGCCTCTTATGCTGTGGGGGACGAAAAGTCCGGCCTCGCGGCGGTGGTCGATCCGCAGCGGGATATCGGGCAATACGTTGAGTTTGCGCAGACGAACGGGTTGTCCATCAAATATGTGCTGCTGACGCACCTGCACGCGGATTTTGTCGCCGGACATCTTGAACTGAGAGACCGCGCCGGCGCGGAGATCTGCTCTGGGCGCAACCGCGAAGGCGGGATATGCGTTTAAGGCGCTTGGCGATGGGGCCGCGATTGAGCTGGGCAACGTCCGGCTGGTGGCGCTGGAGACGCCGGGGCATACGCGGGAATCGATTTCGATTTTGATTTACGACCTGAATGCCTCGGCGAACAAGCCGCACGCGGTTTTGACGGGTGATACTCTGTTTATCGGCGACGTTGGCCGCCCTGACCTGCGCGGCGCACTGGGATGGTCGGCGGCTGACCTGGGAGCGATGCTCTTTGATTCCCTGCACCGGAAGCTGATGGTGTTGCCCGATGAAACGCTGGTTTATCCGGCCCACGGCGCCGGCTCGCTGTGCGGGAGGGCGCTGAGCAAGGAGACGGTCTCGACCCTGGGCGAGCAGCGGCGGGTGAACTATGCCCTGCAGCCAATGAGCCGGGAGGCGTTTGTGCAGGTGGTGACGGCGGATCAGCCGGAAGCGCCGGCGTATTTTAATTATGACGCGGTGCTGAACAGCCAGGAGCGTCCGACGCTGGACGAGGCACTGGCGCGGGAGATGAATCCACTTTCGCTCGAGAAAGTGATGGAGCTGAAAGGGCAGGGGGCGCAGATTCTGGACACCCGCGAGCCTGCGGAATTTGCCGCGGCGCATCTGGCGGGCAGCGTAAACATCGGGCTCGGCGGGCAGTATGCGACATGGGCGGGGACGCTGCTGGACCGGAAGCATCCGATCGTGATCATCGCGCAGCCGGGCCGTGAGAATGAGGCGGCTCTTCGATTGGGGCGGATCGGGTTCGATCATGTCGCCGGATATTTGAAGGATGGGCTGGAAAGCCTCTGCGCATCCGGAGTTGACCGTGACAACGCAGCGGCTGAGCGCGCCGTTTGCGCGGGAGCTGCTGGCGTCGCCGCAGCCACCGCTGCTCATTGACGTTCGCTCGCCGCGCGAGCGCGGGCAGAAGCATATCACCGCGAGCGTGGGGATTCCTCTGAATCATCTGGGGGAAAATGTGCCGGGACTGCCGAAGGACCGGCCGGTGCTGGTTTACTGTGCGGGGGGATATCGATCCTCGATCGCCGCCAGCTTGCTGCAAAGCCATGGGCTCAGCGATGTGTGCGAACTGGCAGGGGGGATCGCGGCGTGGGAAGCTGCGAAGCTGCCGGTTCAGACCGGCGAAGGCGTGTAGCGGGGCTTGGAGCGAGCGGAGAAATCCCAGGCAGCGGGTACTGCCATCCATATCAGCAGAATTGCGGCGGAAATGTTAAGAGGCCAGAGGGAGATGCCCTGCTGGTTTGGCGGCAGCCACAATTCAAAACGCCAGTTGAGCATCACGACGATTGAGATCAGGGCCAGCGACATGGTTTCGAAGGTCTGCTGGATGGTGCGGTCGGGTTGAAGCTGCGGCAGGCGCCAGGCATACCAGAGGCTTTGTCCGACGATGAGGGCGGAGATGATTGAGACGGCCATGTGGTCCTGGGCTTTGAGGGCAGGTTGCAGCATCCATCCTAAAAATATGGTGGCGACGGGGGCCGTGAAGATCAGGCGCTGCCAGATGGGAATCGTGGGAAACGGAGGCTCGGTGGAGTTAACTTCGCGGAGGAGTTTGTCCATATGCCATCTTCCCCAGGCAATGAGAGTGAAGAAGACGGCGGCGAAGGCGCAGGTGCCAACCGCATAGCAATCGAAAAGAATGGAGAACGGCCAATCGCCCTGGCGGGCAAAGCCGGGGAGATAATGGTAGGCGACTACCATGGGCGCGATGATGGCGAATTGGGCGACACCAAGAAAGACGGCAAATGCCCGTTGGCGAGCCGATCGGGCGTTGCGCGCGTCCTGAACCGTTCCGAAGACAAGGGCGAAGAGGCAGCCGACAGGGGCGAGCCAACTGAGGAGAATCGCTGTCGCGCCGCTGGTTTTAGCCAGGGCAGCGCCTTTGGCGGTGGCGGTAACTCCGCCGGTCTGGGCCGCCACGATCGGAATGGCGGGCAAAGCGGCGACAACCTGGAGCGTAAACTGCTGGCGCAGGCGCGGTGCGAGTAAGCTGCCGCTCGATGGACGCGGCCAGCTCTTCCCGCAGCATCTCGCGGCCGCGCACAAGGCGCTGCCGCACGGCGGCTTCGGTCGTGTCCATTGCGGCGGCAACCTGCTCGACCGATCGCTCCTGGCGATAATAAAGCACCAGCGTTTCGCGATAGGGCTGGGAGATTTTGGAGAGCGTGCGCCAGAGGAGTTCGGCCTCGTCAGCGGAAGAGGCCGGGGTTTCGGCGGCGATGGGGGGCTCGCCGGTTTCGAAAGCCTGGCTGAACGGGATTTCGCTGGTGGAACTTTTGCGAAGGAGGTCAGAGAGCCGCCTGCGGGCGATCTGGCAGAGCCAGCCGGGGAGCTTGGAGGGGTCGCGCAAACCGGAGAGGCTTTTCCAGGCGGAGACGAAAGTCTCCTGGGCGATGTCTTCACTCTGGTGGAGGTTGCCGCAGTTCGCGTAGGCCAGGCCGGCGATCATCGCCTGGTATCGCGAGACGATCTGCCCGAAGGCGCACCGATCGCCGAGCCGGCTGGCGGCGACGAGATCGGCGTCGTTGCGGGATGCGGTCATTGACGGGGTCGCGGTCATGGGGCTCCTGTGAAGATATCACAGGTAAGTCGGTCGGGTTTGGGAGCGTGTGACAGAAAGTGGGGGGGTGCCCTGGGCAATCGCATCTCCCGCTTTTCCCCCTCGCCCTGTACTCAGGGAGAGGGTTGGGGTGAGGGTTCTTCGTATCACCGCCAAATGCGATCGCCCTGGGGGTTTGGCCGGGTCGGCCGATAAATCTCGCGTAATTCGAGGCTGGAGCGGGACAAATCGCGATTCAATTTCGCCGGCGGCGACGGGTTGTGAGGATAATTCCGGCCAGGAGCAACCCAGCTGACGCGGGCTCGGGGACAGAGGCAAATGTGGGCAAGGGAAGGCCGTTGGCAATCGCGAATGAGTCGAGGGCGTCTATATCAGCTTGAGATACCGCGACATCGGCTCCGCTGTCCCCCTGGCCGAAGTTGGCGGCGAGGGCGCTGAAGTCGGAGCCGTTGACGGAGGAACCAAAGAGGAAATTTCCCTGGTCCCAATTGGTAACACCGAGTCCGAAGTTGGCGGCGAGGATGGAGAAGTCGCTTCCATTGACGGTTCCATCGAGATTGGCGTCGCCTAGCAAGGTGTATTTCAATTCGATCTGGCCGGAGAAGAGGCCGGAGACGACGCCGTCTGCGCCGTCAGCCCAGCCGACGCCGTATTGGAGTCCGTTGGTGGGAGACTGGGCGTTGGAAGAGATGATGCCGATACCGTTCCAGGCTCCGGCATTGAAGCCGGACTTGATGTAGCCGGCGATGGAAGCGATCGGATCGGAGCCGCTGGTGTAGTTGATGATGAGGTGGTTATTCGTGACGTCGAGGATCCCACTGGCGGCCATGGCAACGCCGGCAAGGCTCGACGGTCCCGAATTCTCGGAGAACTGCACAGTTCCGCCGGTAACCACCACGACCGGTCCGGTCTTTCCTGCACCCAGCGCGGAATTGAATGTCGCGGCTGCCGGCCAGGTTCACAAAGACGCTGGCTGGGCCCCACGTATCCGTGCGCCGAATGTAGCGGTCCCGCTGTTAGAGAATTCACCATTGATGGTGAACGATCCGGAGGTTTGCGCGAAGGTCCCGGCGTTATTCAGGGCTGCACTGGAAAGGAGTGTCAGGTTTCCGCCTTGAAGGCTCAGCGTCGCAGTGGGCTCGATGCTTATGCCAAACTGCTCGATCAATGATTGGCCCGATGAAACAGAAAGGGAAGGGGCAAACTCGCTCTGCGGCCCGATATCGAGATTCTGGCCGGTAATTTGCAGCGTGCCGGCGGTCCAGTTCAGCAGTGATTGACTTCCCGTAAAATTGAAACCGGCGACGGTAAGCGTGCCACCGCTTAAGTTAATTGCGGGAGCACCTTTGCCCTGGGAAGTGGCGTACAGGATGCCGGAAACATCGAGGTTGGCGGAACCGCTGACGTTGAGCGCAGCGGCGCCTCCGGGGTTGAATGTTCCTTTTGAAAACAGGCCCCCCACGGACAGATTGCCGGCGACGTTCGCCAGTCCGGCCGAGATGGAAAAACTTCCATGGCCGCCCGAGCTTTCGCTGATCGCGGCATAGGGTCCCGTGACGCTCATGGTCCCGCCGGTCTGTGTAAAAGTTGCGTCTCCCGAATCACCGACAATCAGAAAGCCGGTCGTCAGGGAACCGCCGCTGAGCTGGTAGCTCCCAACGGCTCCGGTGGCATATCCGATCATCAGGCTGCCACTGCTCGCCAGGGAATTGCTTCCGCCGCTCTGGGTAAAACTCCCGTTTCCCGAGCTCGCGACAACCAATGAGCCGCTGACCAGCGAACCGCCGCCAAGCGCGTAGGTTCCGATACCGTCAACCATGTTGCCGACCACCAGGCTCGCGCTGGCCGGCAAGGAGTTTGTGCCCCCGGTTTGGGTGAAATAGCCGAGACCTGAGTTTGCGACCAGCTCGCCGGCGCTGGCGGCCAGTGATCCCGAACCACTGAGCGTGTAGTAGCCGAGACCTTCAACTGAATCCCCGATCGACAGCGTCGAAGTGTTTAAGGTGCCCCCGGATTGATTGAGAGTTCCCACTCCGCTTCCGTAACCGACGGTGGTAAGCGGCGAGGTGAAGCTCCCGCCGCTCAGCAGATACGTGCCGGTAACCCCCCCATTGCCCACGCCGTCAGAGTGCTTGAAGTATTGGTTCCGCCGCTTTGGATGAAGGTGCCGTTTGAAGAGAAGCCAACCTGCTCCATGGCGCCGGTGACGTTGAGTGTTCCCGAAGAGCTCAGAGAATAAAGGCCGGTTGATCCAGATCCGATGGCCAGTGTTCCCGACGTAGTGTTCAGGCCGCCGGTTTGGATCAATGTTCCGGCCCCGGAATTCCCCACCGTTTCGTTGGCGGTAACGCTTAGGGCGCCTCCGCTGAGCTCGTAAAGGCCGCTGCCGCCGGTATCGTTGCCCAGGATAAGCGCATTGGTGGTGACGTTGCTGCCTCCCGTTTGATAGAAGGCGCCGCTGCCGTCGAATCCGATAATTTCACTGCCCGATGCATTCAGCGATCCGGTTGAGCTGAGTGAATAAACCCCGCTGCCGCCCGAATTGAGCCCGAGCACCAGGGCAAACTTACTGGGCACGATCGTGTTGACGCCTCCGGATTGATTAAACGTACCGTTCCCGCTGACCCCGATTTCCTCCTCGGCTGTCACTGAGAGCGTGCCGCCCGACAGAGTGTATAGGCCGGTCACGCCGCTCGAATTGCCGAGCTCCAGGCTTGAATTTTGGGTCTTTAAAGTCGTTGTGCCGGAAAGACTGCTGAAGCCGCCGGTTTGGACGAAGCTGCCATTGCCGCTGTTGCCGATGATTTCGCTGGTGGCAACGACGAGCGAACTACCGCTGCCAAGCGAATAGGCGCCTGTGCTGCCGGCTGCATCGGCAACGCTGAGGGTGGTTGCGCTGAAGGTGCCGCCCGATTGGTTGAATGTGCCGCTCGTGGTTTCACCGACGGCGGAGAATTCGCAGGAAAGGTTTCCGCCGCTCAATGAATAAGCGCCGGTGCTGCCGGTGGTATAGCCGATATAAAGGTCGGTGCCAGGCTCGTTGGTGCCGCCGGTCTGGTTGAATGAACCCTGGCCCTCATCGCCGATCACTTCCGTGGAGGCCTCAAGCAAACCCGTACCGCTGAGCGAGTAAGTGCCAGTATCACCAGAGCCGACCGCAAGGATAAGCACGCCGGATGGTATGTTGGTCCCGGCGGATTGATTCATCACGCCGGCGCCGGAATCACCGATCAATTCCACGCTACTCGCCAAAGGCGTTGTCGCGGCAGTCGTCATCGAGAGGGTATCGATGCCGCCGCCGCTATTGGTTACGAACAGCTCCTCAAGCTGGACTTCGGATCCTGTATAGTCGTAGTTGACGGTGCGATTTGTGCCGTCGGTGTTGGAAATGTAGACGAGCTCCCCGTTGGTGGGGAGGGTTCCCGCGCTCCAGTTGCCGGGACTCGACCAATTGCCATTACCGGCAACCCAAGCGTCGACTTGTGCGTGGGCTGGCGGGAGGAATGCAAACGACGCGGCGATGGCTGCGAGGGAAGGTGTCGCCGCCCGTAGAAATCGGTGGGTACTGAGTGTGGGCCTTAATCGACGGTTTTGAGGGGCCGATTCGAGCAATGGTCGCGCCTTCATGATTTCTCCCTCCTCTGGATGACGAAATATTAATCGGGGCGACGGTCAGATGATAGAGAATTTTCGTCAGGCGAGTTGGGCAATGTGTTGGCCCGTTGCGGGGTCGTTTCGTCTTCGTCGGCGGTACATTAGAGTGGCCAAAGCCGTTAAACCGGCAGTTAGCAAGGGCATCGGTTCGGGAACGGCGGCAGATGTGGGAAGGGGCAAGCCGTTGGCGACGGCGAAGGAGTCGAGGGCGTCAATGTCGGCTTGAGATACCGCAACATCAGCCCCGCCGTCCCCCTGCCCAAAATTCTCCGCCAGCGCGCTGAAATCAGAACCATTGACCGACGGGGTGAAGAAGAAATTGCCCTGGTCCCAGTTGGTGAACCCTTTGCCGAAGTTGGCGGCAAGGATGGAGAAGTCGGAGCCGTTCACCACGCCGTCGAGATTGGCGTCGCCCAGCAGCGTGTATTTCACTTCGATCTGGCCGGAGGAGAGGCCAGGGACGATGCCATCCGCGCCGTCGGCGTAGCCGAGTCCGTAGTTTCCGCCGGAGATCAGAAGGGATGAGCCGAGGCCGGGGCCGGCCCAGTAGCCGGTGTCGAAGGCTGAGACGATATATCCACGGATGGTGGCGATGGGGTCGCTGCTGCCGTAGGTGATGATGATCTGGTTGTTGCTGATGTCGAGAAGGGAATTGCTGGCGATCGAAAGGGAGTCGAAGGTAACGGTGCCGACGTTGTTAGCCAGGGTGGCGTTTCCACCGGTGAGGGCCAGGGCGCTGTCAAAGGGAAAAGCGCCGGCAGCGCCGAGGAAAAGCTTTGCGCCGGAGACGACCGTGGTGCCGCCGCCGTAGGAATTGGAGCCGGTGAGGGTGAGGGTTCCACCCGAGCCGGTGCCGGAGTTGATCGTCAGGCTGCCGGGGCCGGAAATGGCGCCGGAGATGGTGCCGTTCCGATTGTCCGCGTAGTTGAACCAATCGCGCAGGGCGATGGTGGCATTGGTATTCAGGGTAATGGGGCCGGCATCGGCGCCCCCGCCGAGGTTGCTGAAGCTGATGACGCTGTTGGTGCCGCCGTTAACGTCGATGCTGTTGGAGGCGGTGACGCCGTTAGCGGTGGACAACTCGGCTTCATTGCCAAGGATGACGGTCGCCCCGGCAGGGAGAGCGCCCGCGGCGGCGAAATCGAGCAGCCCGCCGTTTTGGAGAGTGATATTGCCGGTGTAGGTACTGGCGCCGTTGACAATGAGCGCGCCGCGCCGGACGTGCTGGTGTTGGGGGAAGCGCCGGCAAGAGTGCCGCCGCCCGTGATCGTGAGCGGGCCCTTGCCGGTAAGGGCGTTGGTGGAAGTGAGGGTGATCTGATCGACCTGGGCGGTGTTGTTTCCGCCATTGCCGACGATGTTGATCGTTCCGCCGCTGGTGGTGACGCTGATGGTGTGCCCGAAGCTCATCGAGTTGGTGCTGGTCGTTTGGAGGGTGCCGCCGTTTAGTGTGAGAGTGGAGGAATCGGCGCCGAGATTATCATCGGCGCTGATGGAGACCCTTGCGGAATTGACGGTTGTCCCGCCGGTGAAAGTGCTCGCGCCGGAGAGAGCAAGGATTCCATTGGACCCGGCCCCGGAATTGATGCTCAGGCCGGCGGTGCCGGAGATCGTGCCGGAGATCGTGCCGTTTTCGACGGTGGAATAGTTGTACCAGTTGCGAAGCCCGACGGTGAGATTGGCATTCAGCGTGATCGGACCGGAGAACGTGCCGGCGGTGTTGGTGAAGCTGAGGTAGCTGTCGGTTCCACCGGTGACGGTGATGGCATTGGGGACATTGCTGCCGTCACTGGCGGCTAATTCGCCTTCGTTGCCGAGGTTGATGGTGGCGCTGGGATCGACCGCGCTGGCCGCGGCATATTCCAGAAGGCCGCCATTTTGGAGGGTAATCTTGCCGGCGAAAGTATTGGAGGCATTCAGGACCAGTGCCCCCGCGCCAGAGGAAGTCGTGTTGGGCTGTGCCCCGGCAAGGGAGCCGTCGCCGGAGATGGTCAGCGAGCCGCTGCCGACGAGGAGGTTGGACGAATTCAGGATGACGCGGTCGGCATCGGTGGTGTTGGCAGTGCCGTTGCCGATAATGTTCAGCGTGCCGCCGCCGACGGCGACGAGGATGGAATGCTCGAAAGACATCGCATTGGTGCTGGTTGTCTGGAGGGTTCCGCCGTTGAGCGTGAGGTTGGCGGCGTCAGCGCCGAGATCGTTGTCGGCGCTGATGGAGACAACGCCGGAGTTGATGCTCGTGTCGCCCGTGTAAGAATTGCCGCCGGTGTTGGCGATGGTGAGCGTGCCCGTGCCCGACATGGTAAGGGAGGTCTGCGATCCGCTGATGGAGCCGGCGCCGGTAAAGCTGATGTTGGAGCTGGCGGAGACGTTGATGGAGAAGGGAGAGACGGTGCCGGTGATCGAGACGGTTGAGGTTCCGGTGCCGTCGAAGGTGACGCGGTCGTTCTGGGTGAAGACTGAGGAGGCTCCGGTGTTTACCAGTTTGAAATTGGATGTGGTGCTGGCGTCCCACGAATTGGCATTTTGACCGCCGACCCAGGTGAGGTTGTTGTCGATCAGGTCGTCGACTTGGGATTGGGTCAGGGCATAGTTCCAGATCTGGAAGCCGCTCATGCTTCCTGAGAAGAGCGGGTCGCCGGAGAACTGGCTCTTGCCGATGTAGTCATCGATGGTGGTCGCCCCGCTAAAGACGCTCGATGGGTTGAAGAGAATCTGGCCCGCCGTCACCGGCCGACCGTTGACATACAAAATGACGGAATGACCGCCGAGCGTCACGGCCAAATTCACCCATGTGCCTGTCGCCAGTTCGGTAGTGTCAAAGTCTTCTTCCTGGGTATTTCCGCCGGTGGTGATGGCAAACCGCATGGTGCCGGCGGAGGAGTCGGGGGTGAGGAACATGTAGTCGTTGGTGCCCGTTCCGAAGTCAAAAATCCGTTGCCATTGATTGCCGCCGTTCCACTTGACCCAGGTGTCGACAGTGACGGCCGACGTGAGAGCTGTTGTGCTGCCGGTTGTGGTGGGCGTCAGACTGCTGGGCAGCGTGACATAGGTGGTCGAGCCGTCAAAGTTCAGCGCCTGACTCCCCGCCGTCGGCCCGGTGCTGTAAGTGGCGGTGCCGCTGACCGTGCCATTATATGTTCCCGTGCTGTCGTTCCCGTTGCCTGCGAATTTGTAGTTCGCGATCGCCGGCGACGTGGGATTGGAGAGGATGAATTTCCACTGCTGCAAGCCGGGGGTCACGTTGCTAAGATTCTGCTGGGTGCAATTGGTGGAATTCGAGGTGAGATAGAGATTGCTGTTTCCATCCTGAATATAGAAGTTCCCGTTGCCGGCCGGATTCAAATACCACTGCTCGTCCGCCGTTCCGGCGGTTCCATACTGGACGGCAGTTGCACCGCCACTGGTGGAGGCGTTGGTGACGCCGACGGTCAGGTCGCTGTTGGCGTTAAACAGCTCAATGTACCCGTCCTGCGTGCGGGTGATGTTCCAGAGCTGGCTGAGGGACTCGGTGTTAAAGGCTGATTCAATCGCCGCGCCATCGCTTGTGCTGTTCCCGGCAACGGTCAGCACCTGTCCCGTCTGTACGTTCTGGATGCTCCACCGGTAACCGTCTAGCGCGGGAACGCTGGCGCTGCCGTAATCGACGTTGGCGTAGGCGCCTTGGTCGAAGTAAGCGCCAAAGTTAGAAAAATCGTTGGTGCCGCTGGGCGTGTTGGCGGAATTGTTGTCAAAGTTCGCCTGCAGCGTGTAGGTCTTGAGCGGCCCGATTCCGTTGTAATAAGCGTTGCGATCGCTGGTGAATTCGTAAGAGGTGGGAGTGCCGAAGCGCTCCAGCCCGCCGGCGAAGGCGTAGGTCTGTCCGCTGGGCGCTCGATAGACGGCGGCGGCACTCTGATTATTCAGATCCTGCGTATATCCGATCTGTTTCCCGTTCGACGCCTGCACGAACGCCCCCCGCGCCAACAGCGCCGGACCCCACCAGACCCCCTGAATCGCCCCGTAGTTGGCGCTGACGATCGCCTCGCCCAAACTGTGCATTTCCGGCGCGGCAAACTGCCCGCCACTCGCCTGAACGTCCTGAATAAAGCTGACGTACGAACTGAGCGAACCCCCCAGCATGTGCGTCGATCCCGCGTTGGCGATCCCTTCCAGCGGCTGATACCAAGATTCCGCGTTATCGGCGTCCAGCGTCGAGGCCCCCATCAGTTCCGTCCCGGTGCCCCAGGCCGGATTCGCCTGAAGCGCCTCCATGATCTGCGCCTTGCTGGCGCTTCCCTCGTCTCCCCAATAGTCCGGCTCCGTGTACGGCCCGGCCCAGCCCACGGTATATCCGTGCGAGACCCAATATTCCTTTGACGCGATCATCGCCTGGGCCCACTCCACGACGTTGGCGCTGTTGTTGGTCGTATACTCGGAGTTGTTCCCGCTGACGCTCGGGCCCATCGAGATAATCAGTTTTTGGCCGGTGGTATCCCCGGCAAGGATCTCGTTGATCTGATTATTGATGTCCTGCTGCTGCGGGCTGGAGAGCGTCCCGTTGGAGTTCAGCGCATCGCCGAGGTCGAAGTAGGTCGCCGCGATGGTGAGGTTCGATCCCATCGAGGCGATGCTCTGGGCGAGACCCAGCGAATTGCCGTCGACGACCTCATCGCCCCATTGGTTGATGGATTTGGTTGTGCCGGGGCTGGCAGCGCCGAAATTGACAGCGTCCACGGCAAAGGTCGCTGCGATTCAGAGCGTAGAAAGCGAGAAGAGCCGCGCCGGTGGCTTGGACAATACAGCGGTGACGTTTGGATTGCCGACCCCCTGCAGCGGGAAATCTAAGTTGCACTAAACGGCTCGTTTCCCTCACGCTGAAACTATATCAGACGGAGGCAAATTAGCGTCGCAGATTTTCTCGAATGAACCTCCGGCCCCAGCCCTCCCCCGACGCACCGGGGGAGGAGATAAACAGGGGGGTCTACAACTATTGTGCTCGTCGTCGCCGCGACAAAATGCCGACAGCGCCGAGACCGAGCAAGCCAATCGACGCCGGCTCCGGCACCGAGTTAACCGTCGGCACCGCCAAGTCGTTCGATGCGGCAAAGGCGTCAAGGGCGGCAATGTCGGCCGGAGAAACACCGGCATCAGCGGCGCCATTGTCGCAAGCCCGAAGTTTGAGGCCAGGGCGCTGAAGTCGGAGCCGTTCACGGAAGACGTGAAGAGGAAATTCCCTTGGTCCCAGTTGGTGACGCCGAGTCCGAAATTCGCGGCCAGGATCGAGAAGTCGGTGCCGTTGACGGTGCCGTCGAGATTGGCATCGCCGAGAAGGACGTACTTCACTTCAACCGTGCCTGAGGCGAGATGGGCAGGGTTGCCGGAATCGGCGGCGTCGGCAAAACCGAGTCCGTAGCCGGCGTGGGCATGGGCGGAAGTGGAGTCGATGCCCGGTCCGTTCCACGCGCCGCCGTTGTAGCCCGTCTTCAGCTCGGAGATGACGGTGGAAAGCGGGCTGGTGCCCGAGCCGTAGTTGATGAGCATCTCGTTGTTGGCGACGTTGACAGTGCCGGAATTAGCGAGGCTGTCTACTTCGAGAACGACGCCCCCGCTGGGGCTGGTGATGGAGGCCGTGCCGCCGGACGCGACCGACAGCTCATGCGCGTGGGTGGAATCGGCAAAGGCGATTGATGCGCTGCTGCCGACGTTGATGATCGAGTTGTAGACAACGCTCCCGCTGCCGGTCTGGGTGAGGTTTACGCCGGAGTTGATGGTCAGGGGATTGCCAATGGTGAGGGTCGCGCCGCTGGAGACGTTGAAGACGGTATTGCTCGCCAGCGTCGTGGGGAGGTTTATTTCCTGTGAGCCTTCCTGGACGTTCACCTGGGCACTGCCGCTCGTCGTCTGGAGGGTCAGCGACCCGGTGCCGGTGATTTCGTAGGTGTTGGCGTTGTCGAAAGTGAGGGTTCCGACGGTATCAGCCGCGTCCGTGAAGACGGTGTGATTGGAGGTGATGCTGCTGAGGAATTCAGCAGCAGCGCCGCGCCGTTGGGGACGGTGCTGTTGGTCCAGTTGGAGGCCACGTTCCAGTCGCCCGACGAATTGACGCCCCATTGACTCGGCGGAGTGACGCCATTTACGGTCAGGCGCACATCGCCGAAGTTGCCCTGCTCGTGTGCGCCGGTGGCGGTTTCCTCGAGCTGGATGGTCAGGTCGCCGCTGACGGACTGCGCCGGTGGTGTAGCTGACGGAATAGTCGGTCCATGTGCCGTTGTTGGGGGTGACGTTCAGCGAATTGAGCACCGTTCCGACGGCCGCCACGTTGTTCGTGGTGGTGAGGACGTTGTCGCCGTTGAGCAGGGCAATGAGATCAGTCGGCTGGTTGTTCCCCGCGCCGACCCCGCCGTAGGCGGTTCCGCCCGGGGCGGCGACCGAGACGGTGAGGTCATAGGTCGTGTTGGCGGCGAGGGCGCCGACGTCCTGATAGAGATAGTCGTTTGAGCCGTTGACCCAGCCGCTCTGGCTCGAACCGCTGGGAGGATTGGTGAGCTGCCCGTTGGTATTGGCCTGAACGCCGGCGTCCTTATCGGCGGTGCCGGTCTGGCCGAAGTAGTATCCCCAGTCCCAGAAATTGGTCGTGCCGGGCGTGTTGATTTCGGCGTTGCCGTCGTCGATGTAGCCGCCCGTGCTGGGGGTCAGGAAATTTGGATTTTCGACCGTGTTTTGCGCGTGGACCTTGAGCGTAATTCCCGCAACACCTGCGCAAGCCAGCATGATGATAGACTTGGTTCGTCCCGCTCCCATAAAACACCTCCTGAAGATATGGCCGCCAACGGAGAGGCGGCGATGAGAAGAAAACAAATCACCGTGCGGCACACGCGGCCGCTACGGCGAAATTCGAAGCGTCGTATCAACCCAGAGGATCCAGTCGTCGTTGATCGTGTCGCCCCCGTCGGTGGTGGCGAGTGTGAGGAATCGGTCCCCCTGATTCAGGGAGACATCGACCTTGAAGGGTCCGTCCTGGTTGGTGAAACGCTGTTTTTCAAATCGCGCGGAACCGTCGACGATCACAAACACATCGGCGCGGGGATTCACGCCGGTTTCGTCGGAGCTTCCGTTGACGTAGCTGTTGCCGATGGTGCATTGGAACGCGGAGATTTTGCGGTCGGGGTAGAGCCGGCGAATGGCGGCAAGGTCGAGGGTGAGACCGTTGTCGCTGTGAATGCAGAGGATGGAGTGTTCGGGCGTGGAGTAGTCGATGTCGCCCAGGACGCTGGAGATTCCGCGCTCGCTGGTCCAGGGGATTGGGCCACCTGTCCAGATGCGGTTAAAACTGCGATTGTCGGTGCTCGGGAACTGGAAGCGGTCGCCGAGGGAGTCGATCTGACTGGGGCCGCGGTGTCCGTCGGGAACGAAAGCGCCGTCGATGACGGGGAGGGTGGGGACGCGATGGTATGTGTAGTCGCCGTCACGAGCGCCGACGGCTTTGAGGACACCGGCTTGGCCGCTGAGGGCGTCGATGGCGTTGCCGCGCCGGTGGGTGGAGCCGTCGCCGCCCGAGACGAGGTCGGCCAGGTCGAGGGAATCGAGGGAGGAATTTAATTGTGAGACGAACCGCTGGGCGATCGCGCCGGCCGGGTCCATGGCGATGGTTGTGGCGGATACCGAGGCGGCCTGGCCAGCGGAAAGGAGGAGGCCGGCCGGGGAATCTGGCGATGGGTTCGCGGGCGTTACCGCGACTTTTCCTTCGAATACATCGACGTGGGTCGCGCCGGAATTGGCGACGGAGACGCCGAACTCGGTGCCGAGGTCGGTGATGACGGCCGTGGGGGTGCGCACGACGAATCCGCCGCCGGGGATGCGGGATTCGACGTTGCCGCGGGTGAGGAATAATTCCGATCCGGAATCGAGCTTGAACTGCGAGGGCGCGGAGATGGTGACGCGCCCACCACCGGCTAGCTGGAACTGGATGTCCTGATGCTCGAGCTCAAAGAGTTGGCCGGTAGGAATTTTCTGGCCGGATTGGAAAACGGACCCGGAGCCGGCGACGGCCGTCACGCTGGCGGAGTTTAGATCGGCAAGGCCGGGCTGGCTGGAATTGCCCGCGCCGGTCGCCTGCTGGGCATTGCGCCACGACCAGGGCTTGGAGAGGGCCAGGGCAAGGAGGAGGATTGCCGCCAGCGCCAGGCCTATTCGCCAGACGAAGTTAACCGGCCTGCCGAAATTTGAAGGTTGGTCGTCACCAGGTTGTCGCCGGAGGAAGCCATCGTGGATCGGATCGAGGAAAGGATTTGTTTCTGGAAATCGCGGGCCCGCGAGCCGAAGCCGGGATCGGAACCCGAATCGTCGCCCGGGTCTTTGACGCCCAGGGCGGAGCCGTAGAAATGCAGGCCGGCGTGAAGCTGCATCATACGGAAATAAAGCTTGCGAACGGCCGGGTTTTGGCGGATGAGGCGCTCCAGCTCGGCGATCTGATCGGGCGTGGCGCGCTCGTCGCAGAGCGCAAGAATCAACTGCGTCGCGGCGGCGATTTCGTCGGGCGGGGGAGTTGGCGATGAAGATTGTTCGGGATTTTCGCTGCTCACCAATGACCTTTGCTCAAATATCTCCAACTGCCAGCGTGCGGTTGATGCAATCGTGCAGCGCCTGGCGAATGCGGCTCAGGCTCTTGTAGACCGCGTCGACGGAACGGTTGACGGCCGCAGCAACCGAGTCGATCGACCCGCTGTCGTTGTATCGGAGGCGAAGCAGCTCGCGCTGATCCCGCGAGAGCTTCTCCACGCAATGCTGAAGCGCGCCGAGGCGAACCAGCAGTTCGGACTGGCTGGCGAGGGCGTCGTCCGCGATCGCTTCGATAAACTCGTCGCTGAAGACGACCCGGTCGCGCTTTTGCCGCCGGCGGTAGTCCTTCACTTCCAGCCGGGCGACCTGGCAGGCCCAGGCGAAGAAGTTGGTGCCGGTCCGGAATTGGGAGAATTTTTTCCATAGAACAACGCTGCACTGCTGGACGATTTCCTCGGCGTCCGTCCAGCGGGGAACCAGGGAGAGGACGTAGGCCCGCAAACTGGATTCATTAGCCGTGAATAGCTGGATGAATTCGTCGGCCCTTGCCTGCGGATCATTCGCCTGCGGATCATTTGCTTGCGGGTCCATTGGCTGCTGATCCATCACGGTTCCCTTGCCGCGCGGGCATAGCAAAGGGTCCGGCGGCACCTGATTACGGCGGGGGGAATCGGAATTGGACAGATTTTCATAGAAATTGAACGAAGACGAGCCCGCTCAAGTCCGCTGGGAGCAAGGAAATCCACGAAAAGCATGTCCAATTTACCAGCGCTCAACCGTTGCCATTTGGCGGAGGCCAATTCGCGCCGCCCTGGAGACCCAACAATGCCCAGCGTTCAGCGACGAAGCAGCATTCATTCCATTCGGCAACGAGGACATAGCGGCGTGAGAACGAAAAGAGATAGGTTGACACACGGGCGGGGGTTTACGCTCGTGGAACTGCTTGTGGTAATTGGGATTATAGCGATTTTGATCGGGGTTTTGCTGCCGGCGCTGCAAAAGGCGCGGAAGCAGGCCAATACGCTCGATTGCCTTTCTAATCTGCGGCAGATGGTGCTTGCGCACCAGATGTATCTGCAGGAAAACGGGTACATGGAGCCGACGATTGGGAACGGGGCGGGCCCGACGTTCGCAAATAGTACTGAGCCGATTTACTGGATGGTTCGCATCGGCAAATACCTGCAGGGGTTTACCAATCCGTATGACCCGGCCAATGGAATGACGCAAACACCGACCTTTGCTCAGCAGCAGGCGTTTTTGCCGAGATTGCCGCAGGCGTGGTTCTGCCCGGAGGCGCCTTACTCTGCGATTCTTCAGACGACCAACACCACGTATGGGCAGAATCCGCAGGGAGGAGATTATGGGCTTGCGGGTGTTCCGTGGGGGCCGGGGACATATTTGGACATCGAGTACATGGCAAGCAGCTATGGGATGAACGGATGGCTTTACAATGTGGCGCAAGCTCCGCAGTACAAGCCTGGGGTTCCGTGGCCCGTGTATTGGAGCGGCTTGTACTACGATGGTCCGCCGCCGGGGAACATGCTGGCGTACGAGCAATTCTTTCATAATCCCAGGCATTTCGTGAACTCGGCCAAGATTCCGGTCTTTTTCGACTCAACGTGGCATGACGTGTGGCCGTCGAATTTCGGCGTGTTGCCAAATACCCAGATGGGCAACACCCCTTACACCGATTATCCGCCAACGGTTCTGGATGGGTCGATGGCGGTTAAATCGAACAACGTGGGATCGGTTGCGCCGAATTTTTCGATGATCACGCGAATCTGCATGGCGCGGCACGGGAGGGCAATCAATGTGGCTTTTGTGGATGGCCATTGCGAGACGGTGAATCTGCCGGACCTCTGGGGCCTGCAATGGAGCCCGATGTCGGTTACGACAGTTCCACCGGCTGCCGTTGCCAAGCAAACCCTGACGTAATGCACAGGAGCGGAGTGGTTAGCGCGATTGAATCTTCGTGTCGAATGATGGCAATCATTCTGATAGCCTCCTGTCTTATGTCGTGCGCGGCTTTCGGTGCGGATGATCCGCAGTTTTATCAATGGGCAACGACGCCGCCGATGGGGTGGAATAGCTGGGACTGTTTCGGCGCGGCGGTTACCGAGCCGCAGGTGCGGGCCAATGCCGATTACATGGCTCAGAATCTGAAGCAGCACGGCTGGCAATACATCGTGGTGGATATTCAGTGGTATGAGCCGCTGGCGAATGGCTGGGACTATCGCCCCAACGCCCGGCTGCAAATGGACGGCTACGGAAGGCTCCTGCCGGCAGCCAATCGTTTTGCATCAGCAGAGAACGGCAACGGGTTCAAGGGCTTGGCCGATTATGTCCATTCGCTGGGGCTGAAGTTTGGCATTCACATGTTGCGCGGCATTCCTCGCCAGGCAGTCGATCTGAATACGCCGGTGATGGGCACCTCGCTTTGCGCCCGCGATATTGCGAATATCAACAGCACCTGCCCCTGGAACCCGGATATGTATGGCGTCGATACGTCCAAGCCAGGCGCGCAGGCCTATTACGATTCCCTCTTCTCCCAGTACGCCCAGTGGGGCGTTGACTTCGTAAAGGTGGACGACCTGAGCCGGCCGTACCACACCGGCGAGATCGAGGCGATTCGCAACGCCATCGATCATTCCGGTCGCCCGATGGTTTTCAGCACCTCGCCTGGCGCAACGCCGCTCTCGGACGGCGCCCATATCGCGACACATGCCAATCTCTGGCGAATTTCGGACGATTTCTGGGACCGCTGGCCGCTGCTCAAGGAGCAGTTTCAGCGCTGCGCCAACTGGGCGCGTATTGCGGCGTCGGCCACTATCCCGACGCCGATATGCTCCCGCTGGGCGCGATTCGTTCGCCCCGGCAGGGGCACACGGAATTTACGCCCGATGAGCAGTTTACGGTCATGACCCTCTGGTCGATCTGCCGCTCTCCGCTGATTTTCGGGGGGAACTTGCCGCAGAACGATGCGTTTACGCTTTCACTGATCACCAACGATGAAGTCATTGCGGTGGATCAGAGAGATACGCCGGGGAGGCAGGTCTTTCGCCATGATGATCTGATCGCCTGGGCGGCCGATGTGCCAGGGTCGCCGGATAAATATCTGGCGCTGTTCAACGCACAGGATCCGGTTGTCGCCGCGGTTGATCCGCCGGATGCAAAAGTTCCGGTGCAATTGACCGATCTCGGATTCAGCGCCGGCGTCCGCGTCCGGGATCTTTGGAAGCATAGCGATCTGGGGGTATTTCACGGCGAGTTTGCCCCGGGGATTCGGTTTCACGGTGCGGGGCTCTTCCGGCTTTCCGCCGAATAATGGCAGTGCGAGTGTCTGGTTATGTTTTTAGATGCTCGAATTTTTTCTGGTAAAGCCGGGACGCGTTCTCCGGGGCCGCGCAAGCATTTATTGACTGCGGCGGTTTTCTCGCTGGTTTTCGGGGCCGTTGCCCGAGCCCAGGTCGCCCTAACCCCGCCCATGGGCTGGGACAGTTACGATTCCTACGGCGCATTCGTCACGCAGTCGGAGGTGGTATCAGAAGCCAATTACATGGCCGCAAATCTTTCGCAGTATGGATACAAATACATCATCGTCGATTATGACTGGGCCTGGACCCAGGCTCAGCAGGGGGCGTTCGGCTCGGGGACAACGGGGTCGGGCTATTTGCAGCAGACGTTCACGACAAAGCATGGCGTGACGACGGCAAGCCCTCCGCTGGAAATGAATTCCAACGGAGAGCTGGAGCCCGACCCAACCCGCTTTCCCGGCGGCACCGTAGACGGCGTCGATTACACCAACGGCATGGCCTACCTCGCGGCCTATTGCCACAGCCTCGGCCTCGATTTCGGCATCCACGTCATGCGCGGAATTCCCCAGCAAGCAGTCTTCGCCAACGATCCGGTCGTCGGAACCAATGGCGCAGTGACGGCCAACGAAATCGCCCAGGGCAATGGCTCCGGAGCCCCATGGCTAAACCAAATGCAAGGACTCGACGTCGGCGCCAATGGACTGTTAACGGCCGGTGCCCAGGATTATTACAACGCCATCTTCGACCAGTACGCAAGCTGGGGCGTGGACTATGTAAAAGTCGACGACATGCTGAGCACGACCTACCACTCCGCAGATGTCACCGGCGTCGCTGAGGCCATTGCCCAATCCGGCCGGCCAATGGTTCTCAGCCTATCGCCCGGACCGGCACCGTTGAGCCAGGCAAGCCAGCTCACCCAAGACGCCAACATGTGGCGGATGCTGAACGACATGTGGGACAACTGGGGCGACGTCAGCTCCGCCTTCGCCGCCGCCGCAAGCTGGGAGCAATATGAGGGCATCAATCCAAACACCGGCTCCGGCAACTGGCCCGATGCCGACATGCTCCCCCTGGGAAGCTTTTTGAATCCCCCTGTAGGCACGGCCCGGTCGAGCGATCTCACCCAGGACCAGCAGCAAACCGTGATGACCCTCTGGTCAATGATCCGTTCCCCCCTGATCATGGGCGGCGATCTCCCCAGCCTGGCCAGCGATTCGTTCACGACTTCACTGCTGACGAACAGCTCGATCCTCGCGGTAGATCAGTCGAGCGTCGGCAATCACCAGGTTTCCAACGCCAATAATCAAATCGCCTGGGAAGCCGCCGTCCCGAATTCGGCGAGCGATTATGTCGCGCTCTTCAACACCGGCTCGTCCTCAGGGTCTGTCAGCGTCAGCTTTGCAAGTCTCGGTCTTTCCGCAACAACGGCCTATGACGTAAAAAACCTTTGGACCGGCGCCGATCTGGGAAACTGGGAGGGGACATTCACGCAAACGCTGAATTCCGACGCATCCGGGATGTATGAGGTCGTCATCGCCGGTCCGCCGCCCGCGCCGCAGTGGGGATTAAACGCCTCGGGCAATTGGAACGAAGAAAACAACTGGCTCCGCGGCGCTGCCCCCAATGCCGTTGGCGCCGAGGCGGATTTTTGGGGACAGTCTCCCAATCAACGACGGTTTACACCGACACGCCGGTGACCGTGGGGACTCTAAATTTCAATAATGCCAATACCTATCAGATCACCGGCGCCGGCTCGCTTACGCTTCAAGCCAGCACCGGCTCAGCGCAGATCATCGTTCAGGCAGGCACGCAGGAGATCAACCTGCCGATGACGATCGCCAGCAATACCACGATCAATGTCTCAACCGGCGCACAGTTGATCATCGCCAACCCGATCACGATCGACTCAGGAATGTCGATCACACAGACGGGCGGCGGGAACGTCGTCTACCAATCGATCATCAATATCGCCTCAAACGCCAGCGTAGCCTTCGCCAGCTCGGCAAGCGTCAACACGCTTCAATTGCCGGCAAATGCCAAGGCCTCCCTGCCAACCGGCTCGCAAACGGTCCTCAGCGTAAACGATCTGGCCCTTACCGGTGGCACGCTCGATCTGGCCGCCAATACGCTGGTGATCAACTATGCCACTGGCCAATCTCCAATCGCGTCGATCCGGGAAGCGCTAATCTCCGGATTCAACGGCGGCTTCTGGACCGGCACCGGTATCACCAGCAGCGCCGCAATGGCAGACCCAACCCATTTCGGAATCGGATACGCAGATGGAAGCATCGACACGGGAACGCCGGCAGGGCCGGATCAGATCATCGTTAAATATGCCCTTCTCGGCGATGCAGATCTCCAGGGCGTGGTTGGATTCAACGATCTTCTGATCGTCGCCCAGCACTGGCAAACCACCGGCAACGACTGGTCCGAGGGAAATTTCACCAATGACCCCACTGGCCTGGTCGACTTCGCCGATTTAGTCGCGCTCGCGGAAAATTTCGACCAGCCGCTGACGTCAGCGCAAGCCGCACAATTGTCCCCCACAATTGCATCACAATGGACGCTGGCATTGGATCAGGTCCCCGAACCGGCCACGATCGCGCTGGGGGCGCTGATGCTCACGGGAATAATTGCGCGAAGGCCCCAGACCCTAAAATAAACACAGTGGGTCAATCTACTCTTTGAACGCCCACGGCGCTGCCGTGGGAATCCACCCAACGTGTCATCGCTCTCAAATTGACCCACTAAAACAAAAAGCCCCGGTAATTTACCGGGGCTTCACATGATACATTTCTGAATGATCACCTCAACTAGCTTTCCGCCGCCGCAAGCTCAGAATCGCCCCCGCCACAGCCAATGACCTCAGCGACATCGGCTCCGGCACCGCCACCACCTGGAACCCCGCCAAGCCTGCCCACCCATCGTTGACAAGCGCCTGTACCGTAATGGTCTGACTCGGCCCGCTCAGGTTGGTAAACTCCGCATAATCGGCCGAGGGATAGTTACCGGAGGTGTCGGTGGTCTGAGCGAACAAGGCATTGGCCCCGCTGATCTCGCCCGGCCCAATGCTCGTGAAATCGTAGGTTGTCGCCCCGTCGGGCGTAAACGTGCTCATCGTCGCGTCCCCATTGGCCGCTCCCCCCTGGGTAACCGTTCCATCAGTCACCCAACCCTGCCGGCCGGCCGTGTCCGAGGAGAGATAAACGTAAATGTCATACTCCGGGTAAGGAATATTCGTCAGCACCACCCCATTGTTCGGCGGACTCGGATTCCAAGTCGCCGGGCCGCCGTTCAGGTAGCCGTTAAGCATCTCCTTGTTGTAGGTCCCGTTGGCGTCCTGACCCGGATGGGCAAACTGAATCGCCCAGGTCAGCCCTTGCGGCGAAACTTCCTGCAAATCGAGCGTCGTGGCCGCGCCCGTATTGTCCGGCAGGTTGGTGGTCTGGTTGGCCGGGTAAGAATCCGTCCAGTTATCGACGCTGACAACGCCGGCATAGCCGTTGGACGGAACGGTGCCGTAGACGTCCTCTTCCCAGCTAATCACCTGGCCGTGGGATACGCCCGTCCATCCGAGCATAGCCAGAACCGAAGCCCCCAAAGCCAATTTTCCCCCAATTTTTCCCTCCAGTTTCGTCATATCGCCTCCAAAGAATTGTTTTTGCCGTGGAAGTTCGACGCATCCCGGTATGCGGATGTCGCGAACGCCCACACGATATCAACGGGGGATCGGAGATAATTTGGACACAAAATCGCGACGGAAATTGCTGAGCCCCGCGACCCTCCTCCCCGTGTAGCCGCCGGGCTTGCCCGGCGCGTTCCCCCGTCCTCCACAAATCCATCGAATTCCAATCTTTTTCCCGATTTCCTGTCCAATCCACGAAAATTCTTACGTAATCCTTCGTTAAGGGTTAGTATAGATTCAGATACCCCGACCGGGATTTTGCGACGTGGCACGTCAAAGCGTTCAGATCCCACGATCCCATTTCCGGTCGAACCAGCTCGGAGCAGCGCCATGAAATTCTGGCGCCAGAGGAAATGCCTGCTTAACCCCCCACGCGGCTTCACCTCCGCCGCGTTCACGCCCGCTTTCACCATCGTCGAACTGATGGTGATCATCGTCGTCGCCGTCGTGCTTTTCTTCGTACTCCTCCCCACGGTTAGTCAAGCCCGGCGAAGCGCCAACACCACCCGCTGCATCTCCAACCTTCATCAGCTCGGCTGTGCCTACCAGTCCTACATAACCGATCATCGCCGCATGGCGATGGGAGACTCCGGAAACCCCAGCGGCTTTTGGATGGTCGCCCTCGGCCCATACGTCAACGGATTCACCAATCCCTATTCACCCGACCATCTTCCGCGAAATCCCAGTTATGCCGAGCAGATTTCCTATCTCCCCAACCTCCCCTCAATCTGGTTCTGCCCCGAAGCCCCCGCATCGAATATCGCCCCCGGCGAGCCAATCGGCGGCAGCAGCTCCGAAGGCGGCGCCTGGGCAGCGCCAATATGCCCTGGGGCCCCGGCACCTATCCCGACATCAATTTCATCGCCGGCAGCTATGGAATGAACGGCTGGCTCTACGACCTCGACGCCTCCGGAACCGTCGGCTCAGTCCCGGTCCCGATCTATTACAGCGGCATTCAATATTATTCCGGCGTAGACCCCCGATCCCTCTTCCTCGACACCCGCCATCATCCCCCAGCCGACCCCGCCCGAATCCCCGTCCTCGGCGATTGCAACTGGCACGAAGCCTGGCCCCTGAATTGCCGCATCAACAACGTAGCAATCCTAGATTACCCGCCGACAAATCTAAGCGAAGGCGCCCGCTACGACACCTGCATCGGCTCCCGCGGCCCCAACTGGGGCCAGATGGGCCGCTTCTGCATCGCCCGCCACCGCGATGCTGTCAACATGGTCTTCATGGACGAACATGTAGAAACAGTCCCGCTGGAAAAGCTCTGGACCTTACGCTGGACGCGCCTATTCCGGAACCTTCGCGCCGCCTGTGCCACTTTCAGTCGATCGCTAGCGCACGTATTCAATCCGTGAACGCCCACGGACTTCGGCGAGCTCAGTCGAGTCGCGCCGCCGTGGGAGAATTCGCAGTCCTTCGGCGCCTCTCCTTCTTATCCCCTCCCCTGGTACTCCGGGGGAGGGTTAGAGCGTGTTGTGAACTTTCCCCATCATCGGCGATATTGGGTGGATGGCAAGGAAGCCTTACCCAACTGACGTGACGGATGAAGAATGGGCATTTGTGGCGCCGTATCTGACGCTGATGCGGGAAGATGCTCCGCAGCGAGAACATTCGCTACGTGAGGTCTTCGATGCGTTGCGATACGTGGTTCGAGCCGGCGAAGCCTGGCGAATGATGCCCAACGATCTGCCGCCCTGGGACATCGTTTATCAGCAGACCCGGCGCTGGATCAAAGCCGGCGTGTTCGAGGCCATGACGCATGATCTGCGTGAATTGCTGCGGATGCTGGCCGGCCGCGATCCCAAACCATCGGCAGCGATCTTCGATAGTCGCACGCTGCAGAGCACGCCCGAGAGCGGCGGCCGTGGCGGTTACGACGGAGCCAAGCGAAAGAAAGGAAGCAAGACGCACATGGCGGTGGACACGCTGGGACATCTGCTGGCGCTGCACGTAACATCGGCCGATCAGCAGGACCGTTCACGTGTGAAGCAACTGGCCCGGGATGTGCAGAAAGCCACCGGCGATTCGGTGGCGTTGGCATTTGTCGATCAGGGATACACCGGCGAACAACCCGCCGTCGACGCAGCCAAAAGCGACATCGAATTGTCAGTGGTTAAACTTCCGCAGGCCAAACGAGGCTTCGTACTGCTCCCCCGGCGATGGGTTGTCGAGCGATCGTTCGGCTGGCTCGGACGCTTCCGCCGATTGGCTCGTGACTACGAACGGTTGGCCACGACTCTGGCCGGTCTTCACTTTGTCGCCTTTGCCTGTGTGATGCTGCGTCGGCTCATGATGATAGGAGTGGAGTAAAGTGCACAACACGCTCTAGGGTGGGGGCTGGAATACCAAAAGACGAGGATTTCAGCAGAGCAATTTGATACTGGTAAAATAACCTTCCCTTGCGACGCTTTTCCAAAGCTATTTTTCCCACCCTCGCCGGCATATCTTTGCTGCTGAGCATCGGGACGATTGTGCTCTGGGCCCGAAGCATCCGCTGGTGGGACCGCGTTACCCTCTCCCAGACCTCTGAATTCGTCGACACCAGCACCATGCTCGAATCCGTCGGCGGACGGATCCTCCTTTCACGAGACTCATCCCAACATCTGCGCCTCGATCCCTCGGCAGCCACAACAACGATCGAGCATAAGTTCCACCAGCTTTTCCCAGGCCAGGCCGCCAGCATCGTCAGTCACGAGGACACACTCCTTGCCGACGATGGCTGGTCCTGCTGCGGCTTCGGCTCAATGAAAAAGTCCTTCCTTCAAAGTGCACAAAAAACCTGGATACGCCTTCCCAGCAACGACGTCCTCCAGGCAACCTACCAAACCGTTTCCATCCCCGATTGGGCGATCCTCCTCCTCGCCCTGATCCTCCCCGCCAGATTTATTTGGGCCCGAATCACCCGCCGCCATCGCCGTGCCCATCCCGGCTTCTGTGCCAACTGCGGCTACGACCTGCGTGCAACGCCGGATCGCTGTCCGGAATGCGGGCGTGAGGTTTTGTCTATCCGCGAATGAATATGTCTTCCATCGGGATGCGCTTTTTGGTTTTGGCCCACATCAGTACAAAAGGTGACACTCCGTAATAAACTGGGCGGGATGGAGGGGATGGGGTACGGGTTTTCGTGATATCAATGATATCAATGATATCGATGATATCATGGGGCGAGATTCCAAATCCGAAACTCGAAGTTGAATGAGAACGACATTAATCAAATACAACTTCGTGAATAACAGAAGTGGTACGATTCAGTCCAACGGAAAGGAACATTGCTGTGACTATTAGCGAACTAAAAGAAATAGTACGGAATGAGCACCGTCGCCTAGAAAGTCGGCCTCCGGGCGACGTCGTGCTTTCTAATGAACGCGGCCCAATTGGAATTGGTGCCGTAGACGCTCTTGTCGAGATCGTTGAATCACTAGAGCAACGCATCCGTGAATTGGAAGGGCGGGATATCGGCTGAGCTAATTCGCGGGAAATTTGTTCGGAAAATCGAGCTTTAGCCGATCGGTGTGGATGCGATAGGAACGCCAAATCACCCCTTCCGAGACACGCGCGTCAACTCTAGGCGAGTGGCAGATGGGCGTTCGATTATCAAACCGCTCATTCGCCTGGTGCGGCGTCTCCAGTGCGGCTTCCGTTCACTGTTTGGTTATCTAGATTCACGCCCGAAAAATGGTCCCCCGATTGATCGAGCCTAAAGCGCATCGTACCGCCAAGGATGTCGCTTCCATGGTCCGTCACTCCGTCCCCGAAATTGATATATCCCGAAGCGCATGTGTAGGGCCCTTGGAGTATTTTCGCCGGATCGGGCGGCGGAGAGCCATCCAATAGCTCTTGTCGGAAGGTGTGGTTACGAAAAACAAATTTGTCGTGCCGAAATTTCGCGCCGATTAAAAACGAGATGTCCCAATCACCCTCATGGAGGACCGGAAATGTCGGTTGATCTGCCGGAAGAGGATTCACGCGCGATGTAGTGGGCAGGGTGGACGGTTCCCGATCTGCGGGCTCGCGGAGCCGCTGTTTGATCGCGTAGCTGATGATGGCCGCGCTGATGACAATCACTACCACCACGATTATCCGCACATTGATTGTCCGTCGCTTTTGTATTTCCCTCGCATGCCTGCCCTTTTCTTCTTCATGAGTTTTCCTGGAAGTGTGACCTAAAAGATGCCCTAATAGCCCGCTCCTGTATTCAACGTCTACGACCCGAACCGATTCTTGAAGAGATGCCTCTTTGTGGACGCTCGCGAGATGAACATCAAGCGATGCGCTCGCCGCCGCCCCCGCATGAGAACCGGTGCCCTGCGATCTTCGGGGTGCAGTCATCGGCGGATCGGGCGGAGTTGGTGGATTCTGCGCTTCATGAGCGGACGATTCCGGCAGCAACACTATGGGATCGTTAAAGTCCCAGTGCTCACCGCCGCTGTAAACGACGACCGAAACACCGTCCACCGATGCCTCCACAATTCGTTCCGCATGGCGCGAGGTCCATTGCATCAATTGACGGCCCTTAAGAGTCAGACTCGCGGGATAAGCGCTTGAATCCAAGTTCCATACAGGATTTCGATTGTGCAAATAAATCGAGCGTCGTATTACAAATCTTCCCTCTACTGTTTCCGTGGGGCCTATTAGCGTATATGCGCCGGTGAAATTGAAACCCCATTCCGCAGGATAATCACCGTTGTCGCGGGGTCCATTTGAGAGAGGGTAAATGCTTTGCTTTACTGAGAAGGTTCCATCCTCTCTTGGTACGAGGGCGAAAGGACCAAGATCACAGAGCTATGACCAAAAGCTGTGGATGATGACTCGGCAATAAAAGCGGCGTACCTTGGGTGGAATCTTCACATTTCACCCGTTTGGCCACCAAGGCCAGGAAGGATACGCCACATGTCATCATCATCGTTTCAGTTGCATCTGGCAACTACGCCGGTCGTTTCTGCCACCCTGGAACAGATCGCCCGCGAGGGTGCCCGCCGAGCCTTGCAGAAGGCGATCGAGGACGAGGTCGCGGCATATGTCGATGCCCATTGCGACACCCTCGATGCCGCCGGCCATCGTCTGGTTGTTCGCAACGGCCACAAACCGCCGCGGACGATTCTCACCGGTCTGGGCCCGCTGGAAGTCATCCAGCCACGCGTCGATGATCGGCGAATCGATGAGAATGGCGAACGTTTTCGCTTCACTTCAAAGATTCTTCCGCCGTATCTCCGCAAAACCAAGACCATCGAGGAGCTGGTCCCCTGGCTTTATCTTAAGGGCATCTCCACCAACGACATGTCTGATGCCCTGATCCACCTGGGCTTCGATGGCGCGGGCCTCTCGCCGGCTTCCGTGGTGCGGATGAAGGAGCTCTGGATCGCCGAGCATGAGAACTGGAGCAAACGCGATCTGACCGGCAAACGCTATGTCTATCTATGGGCCGATGGGCTTTACTTCGGCGTGCGATTGACCGACGAACGCCCCTGCGTGCTGGTCATCATGGGAGCATGCGAGGACGGAACCAAAGAGCTGATCGCCCTTCACGACGGCGAACGGGAAAGCACGCAATCCTGGATGGAAGTGCTGCTCGACCTCAAATCCCGCGGACTGATCGATCCTCCCAAGCTGGCGGCGGGCGACGGAGCACTCGGATTCTGGTCGGCCTTGTCTCGCGTCTTCCCCGGCGTTCGCCCGCAGCGCTGCTGGGTACACAAAACCGCCAACATCCTCAACAAGCTTCCCCGCGGCCAGCAGATCGACGCCAAGGAAAAGCTGCACGAGATCTGGATGGCGGCAACAAAAGAGCAGGCGCTCAAAGCCTTCGACCTGTTCGTCCAGACCTACCAGGCCAAGTTCCCCAAGGCGGCGGATTGTCTCCTGAAGGATAAGGACGAACTGCTGGCGTTCTACGATTTTCCCGCCGAGCATTGGAGCCATCTGCGCACGACTAACCCGATCGAGAGCACGTTCGCGACGGTCGAACTGAGAAAGTACCGCACCAAAGGCCCCGGCTCACGCGAGGCGGGATTAGCGATGGTTTTCAAACTGGCCGAACAGGCCCAGAAGCACTGGCGACGACTCAACGGCTGTGCGCTATTGAGCGAAGTAGTCGCCGGGATTCAGTTCGTGGACGGAGTGAGGAAAGCCGCTTGAACCTGTCGCAGTCATCCACAGCTTTTGGTCATAGCTCCCAAGATCATGCTGTTGAGTGGAAATCGCGTCTATATTGAGCCTTAGGAGGACAGCAATTTTCCGGCCTAAGTCTGGACTGAATACGCGATTACACTCGTATAAATACGATGTTGAACTAAAATTCTGCTGTTGGTACGTAAGTCGCGGTCCCTCCCGACTAACGACGGCTTCGATTTTCGCTGCGATCGGATGTGCGGAAATAAGAAATTCATTGCCGAGCGAGCCCGCTATGCTCACGCGTCTAACACCTTGCACCTTGCCCAGAAATGCCCGCAACGTCTTGTGCGGACCACTAACCCGTCGGACAGCACTATCGCTCGGCTCTTGGGCAGAAGCCAAATTTATATCGGGACTTGGTTGGACTTCGCCCTCGGTCACGACGAAGTCCTCGAACACAACTTCGTCAATTCCCCACGCGAATATCCCGATCTGGTCGCCGAGTAATCTGTACGGCAGTTTGGTTGTTAGCGCAACGACCGAGTTGACCCACAATTTCGCAGATTGTTCATCAAACTGAATTTTGACGTTGTAGAATTCGCCGAGTCCAATTTGATTTTCCGACCCTTCCAGTCGGTGTTCCTTCCACCCACCATTTCCGAAAATGTCGCAGACATATAACGCTCCGTAGCCGCCAATCCCGAGGCTGAAAAAGCTATTGATTTCCGCGTTGTACCCAATAATGATGCGGGCACAGCGACCATTGCCCTTGGCCGAAAGTTTCACCTTGCATTCGATGGTCCCTGATCGGACGGTTTCTTTGCGTAGACTGATCCCGACTTGTGGATACTCATTGCGACCGCTATCAGGACCGTGGAATATTGCCGTCGCATCAGCGAATTCCCATTTACCTTTGATAGGAACAAAGTCTGCCATCGAATAATTAGCTCCGCTCATTGCTTGGCCGGTGATGATACCCCCATCGCGGCAAACGGTTCAATTCCGACAATGATTCGACGCCTCCGCTCCGTCTGTCCCGAAATGCCCCACAAAGCATTCTGCCGTAACCTCCCGCCCACGACTCGGAGCCTTGGCCGACCGACACAGAGGAGTGTCTGTGACGATGATTGTCGCGATGGCGACGGTGACACCTTCCGCAATGAGGGGAAATAGTTGGTGCAGGCCTCGGCCCGAACCTGCCGAGGATTGTCGCACGACTGGTGCCATTTTGCGGACGGAGTTTGATGTGACTATACTCGTAGCCCAATTATATCGAGGGAGGTTGTGTGCCTGACGATCAACAAAAGTTTCTTGTTGCCATATCGACACCGGAGCGGATGCGACAGCAAGCTGGGGCAGCCGCCGTATTACTTATGGTCGCAGCGATTCTTTTTCCCGCGGTGCGCTACTCGGTGGGACTACAAAATCCAACGCCTGAACAGCTAATCGTGGCCATTTGTATCGCGGTATTCTCCAGTACTGTGTGTTTCTGGCTTTTAGACGCGATCGGCATCATTAAGTTTGAAAATAAGACCCTTCGGAATTCAATTTGGACGGCGGCAATTGTTTCAATCCTTGGCACTAGTGTTGGCGTTTATCGCGGTGCCTTTTCGGAGCGAAAATATCCTCAGGAAGGTGGCTGGAATCTTCGTCTGACATTTCTTCCAACGAGCCAAACCATAGCCGAATGCAGCGTTGTTTTGATCTATAGTGAAACGGGCGGATATTATTGGGGGTATTCAAATCTTTCGCCGCCAAACTCGTTCGCAGCGACTCAAGAATCGGGCCCTGAACATATTTTCTGGATCGAGGTGACAGAATTCGCGTCAGATTCGGGTCGCATTTCGCTTCGTCTCTTTGGTGCTGGCGGCCAGGAGATCCAGACGATCGATGCAAGCATCAAACAGGATGCCAGTGGCCACCTTTTCGAGACCTCTGAGGGCAGCGGCGGAAATTACCGCGTTTCCCTAACGCGGAGTCACTAGTAAAATTAAAAATGTTAAGATATCAAGAGCCCTAAATCACTAAAACCAGGTTAAATAGTAACACCTATCCATCGTGACGACACTCAAATCGCAACTTCCCAACAAACGGAGCGCGTCTCAGCGCCAAAACCGGCTACAGCCGTGAATACTCACAACCAGTTGCCCCACCAATAAATACCGTAGCGTACAAAGCTAGCATGTACTAATCAAATCTTAAAAAGCGCTCCGTTTTGTTCCATTCTGTTCCGTTCATCCCAACCCCGCGCTGAGCGAGAGAGTAGAGCAGTCGAGGAATCTAAAAATGTAACATTTCGTAAAATTCTGTCCAATTCAACTCATCAGGCCGGGTTTCATTACGCAGGCGCCAGCTTCAGCGAAATGATCCGGTAAGGCTCATAAGTAAGCCGCAGCGGCTGGCCTTGAATAAGGCTCTGCGCAGCCCCGATCGGCTCTTCAAGAATATTGCAAGGCGTGGCAGACAAGAACCGTTCAGCCAGATGCAGCTTCGCGCTGCCGCGGGCCCCGTGGCATTCATACAGCCGGAGGATGACGGCATCGGAATCCTCGGCCCGCTTGATGGAATCGATCACCAGATTGGGATCGTCCACCGATGCATAGCTTTCAGCGGCCGGGTGTCCGAGGGGGGCATGCCCGACGGTTCGCAGCGGGAAGTTGAAGCGCAATGCTTCGCCGACCACGCCCGCCTCGCGCCAGCCGTGGGCGTGGGGCATGAGGGCCCAGGCGAATTGGTGCTCGCCACGATCGCAGGTGGGGTCGGGGCTTTGGGGGGCGCGGAGCAGCGAGAAGCGCATGGTGTTGCCGAACGTGCTGCCGCCGTATTTGCTTTCGCTGAGGATGGCGCAGCCGAAGCCGTGCTCGGAGAGGTCGAACCACTTGTGAAGGGGCACTTCGTATCTCGCCAGGTCAAAGATGGTGTTGAAATGCGTGGGCCGCTCGACGTTGCCGAACTGCATTTCGTAGGTCGCGTTCATCGAGCGGACATTGATCGGGAAGGCGACCTTGAGAAACTTCTGGTTTTCCTGCCAGTTGACCTTGCAATGAAATTCCAGCCGCGGCGAATCGACGTCGAGGCGGACGGTCTGCTCGAGTGTCGAGCTGTTTGCCGATCTTGTATTCGAAGGCGAATCTCGACGCGCAGCGGGTCATCGCGGAGCGATCGACGCGGAATGCGCGCGCATCGGCCGTGCTTGACCGTTTCGAGATGGAAGGGGTCGACGTCCCAGGCGTCAAAATCGTTGGGCTTGTCGTCGTAAAGTCTCAAAGATGTTGCCCGGCGCGGCCAGCGTTTCGCGGCCGGTGGGGCGGTGGACGAGGCTGACACGCTCCGGTCGAATTGAATCGGGCGACGAGCTGGTCGTTGCTGAGGACAAACCCGCTCGTCGCTGCGCGCGACGGTGGCGCGACCGCCGGCCGGTTTGGCGGCAATTGCCGTCGAGAATGGGGCCGCGCTGAACAAAGCGCAGCTTGCCGTCGAGCTCGCAGACTTCCTTGCGGCTGAAACCGATGGTGTTGACCAGCGTCTTGCCGGCGCTTGGCGATCGATTCGATCAGCCGCTCGCCGGCGGCGAATAGATTGCGGAATTGCTCGGCACTGTCCTCATAGACTTCCTTGATCGAGCTGCCCGGCAGAATGTCGTGGAACTGGTTGAGCAGCAGCACTTCCCAAAGCTCGTTGATCTGCTTGCGCGGGATAGGCTTGGCGCCGGGGCGACCGCGGTGGCCAGAAATTCGAGATCGTGCAGCAGATTCTCGGCCTTGCGGTTGTTGCGCTTGACCAGCGCCTGCGAGGTATAGGTGCCGCGGTGATATTCGAAATAGAGCTCGCCGACCTGAAGCGGGGCGATCGGTGAGGTCTTTTTCGATCAGAGTCGAAGAATTCGTCGCTGGAGCGCTGCTGAATGCGCGGGCAGGCCCTGCAGATCGGCGCAGCGGCGCAGGGTTTCGAGCATGTCCTTGGTCGGCCCGCCGCCGCCGTCGCCGTAGCCGAAGAGCATGGCGCCCTGGTGGGCGCGGTCGTGATCTTTGAACTGGGCGGTGTTGGCGCGGAGCCAGGCGATGTGGCCTTCCGGGCCGGACATCATGGCGTTGTAGGTGTCGGCCGGGGGGAAATGGGCGAGGACCTCGCTGCCGTCGATTCCCTGCCAGATGAAGGTGCCGTGCCGCGGCTTGTTGAAGCGATTCCAGGAAAGCTTCTGGGTGAGGAAGCGGGTGATGCCGGCGAGGCGCATGATCTGCGGGAGCTGGCCGTTGTAGCCGAAGACGTCGGGGTTCCAGAATTCGCTTGCAGCGGACGCCGAACTCGCGCTGGAAATATCGCTGGCCGAAGAGGAACTGGCGGCAGAGGGATTCGCCGGAGGGGATGTTGCAGTCGGGCTCGATCCACGTGCCGCCGACGACGATCCATTGGCCGGTTTCGATTCGCTGCTTGATGCGGCTGGTACAGATCGGGGTTGCGATCTTTGATGACGGCGTACTGGTAAGCCTGCGAGCAGGCGAAGCGGTATTCGGGATAATCGCGCATGTAGGTGGTGGCGGTGCTGAAGGTGCGTTCGCACTTGCGATGCGTTTCGGCCAGGGGCCAGAGCCAGGCGGTGTCGATGTGGGCGTGGCCGATGGCGCTGATTTCAAGCTGGCGGGTGCCGTTGGTGTTGGCGTAGAGCTCGGCGAAGAATTTGTCGCGCGGCGGGCCAGGTGGATTGGTCGTCGATGTCGAGTTCGTTGCAGAAGCGATTCAGTTCGCGACAGAAGAAGGCCGGCCCAGCTTTTTTCGGAGACATCGCCGTCGCGGGCCAGCTCGTCGTATAGGCCGATCAGCGTGAGGGCATCGAAGTAGATTTCCCAGGCGTGGCGGGTTGAAGCGGGCGATTTCGCAGCGTCGCAGATGAAACGGGCTGATGAGCGGGCGTCGGGCGCGGCGGGCCGACGAAGGGGGCGTTGCCGAACTTGGTGTTGCAGGCCATCTCGATTTGGAAGGACGAGCGTTTCGCCGCCGCGGGCGCAGTCGAGCAGGATGGCGTCGGGGCGATCGCCGTGAGGTCATGTTCAGGCCCTGGACGCTTTTGCCGTCGATCCAGAGGGTGGCTTCGGATTGGGTATCCCAAAGCAGATCGACGCGGCTGCCTTTCCAGGCGGTGGGGACTTCGACATTGGCGCGAAACCAGAAGGTGGCCCAATGGGGGCCGAACTGGTCGCCGAGCTTCGCGGGGCGGAAATCGTTCAGTTCCTGCGCGGCGGCATAAGCTGATGCGATCGGTGGGGCCGGCGACCGAGCAGATCGTCAATGGGTATCGATGCTGGTCGTAGATTCTGGCGCAGATCTCGACGGACAAGCTGGCGAATGCGTCCCTGGGTGTAGTCGGTGATGTCGCTGCATGGTTTACATCACTCTCGGTGGCTTCGAAGATTAACCGACTCGATCTAGTCGACGGTTTCTGCCAACTCGGCCTCCGGCGAATCCTGGGAATCCGTTTCCGTGACCGTGGCACTGGTTCGCAGGCGGGAAGCGGACGCCACCAGAAGAAGTAGAGGCCGATCACGCCGATGAGGAATAGGGGAAGCGTTCGCCAGAAGGTGCCGTAGGTTTTGACGAGAATCTGCATCGGCATGAGGAAGAGGGTGACCTGGGCCAGTAAGGCGAATGGGACGGTGAGAATGTCGTTGCGATGTTCTTTGCGGAGGGCTTTCTGCTGATCGGCGGGAAGTTCGCGCATGAGCCAGCCCCAGGCGCCGAAGGGGCGGGTGGTGCGGAAAAAGTTTCGCAGGACGGGGATGGGCGTTGGCGCGGTGAGCAGGGAGATGCCGATGGTGCCGATGAAAGAGAGCGAGGTCATGATGACAAACGATTCCCATTCGGGCATGGTGGGTGCGTAAAAACGCTGGGCGACGGCGCCGATGCCGCCGAGGGCAAGACCGCCGAACATTCCCCAGGCGTTGCAGCGCCACCAGTAGAGCCGCAGCACGCCCGGGGCGAGAGCGCCGGCGTTGAAGCTCATGATGATCCAGCCCCACAGATCGTTAATGCTGCCGGCGGCGATGCCGAAATAGAATCCGGCGGCGACGATCGCCAGCGTTGCGATATAGGAGGTGGCCATCAGCTCGAAATGCTTGCGCTTGGGGACGAAGGACATTTTGATAGATGTCGCGGACGAAGAGTGCGCTGGCGCTGTTCACGGTGCCATTCTTGGAGGACATCATGGCGGAGAACATCGCCACCAGCAGGATGCCGCGCAGGCCGGAGGGAATCGTGCTCAGGAGCACGGCGGGGAGAATCTGCTCGGGGTTGATGGTTCCGTGATAGCCAACGAGGGCGAGCTTCGTCGCCCAGTTTTCTCCGAGAATTTTTTTCAGGCCCGGGACGACGTTGGCGATATTGATCGGGGACGTTGATGATGCGGTTGGTGCGATCGCTCCAATAGGCCGGCTGAAGATCGGGGTAGGCGTGGTGGATCAGGTCGGCGGCTTTTTGGGTTGCGGTCGGGTCGGGGTAGGCGTTATGGACGAGATAGATGCCCATGATGGCGAAGCTGATCATCATCGGCCAGCGGAAGGCAACGGTGATTCCCTGCAGTGCGGATTGCAGACCGCAATCGCGGTCGGAGCGGGCGGCGAAGTATCGCGTTTCCGAGCCGCTGCCCATGCCGTAGAGAACCTGGCAGATCAGGTAGAACAACATGACGCGCACCAGCAGGCGGTATTGCGCGTAGTCGTCGGGCATGAAGACGTGAAAGGCGGGGGTTGATGCGGTCCAGTCGGGGTTGTGGGTGACGGCCAAGGCGGTAGCGGAAAGAGCGGCGGAGCTGGGCACCATGTGAAACGCCATGACCGCGACGATCACGCAGGCGCACATGACGATGAGTCCCTGCACGAGATCGGTCAGAACGACGCCGTAGAATCCGGCGCTGACGGTGTAGAGCGAAGTGATCATCAGCAGGACCAGGGTGGAGTACATGGGCGGAAAGGGGAAAAGCATTCCCAGAAAGAGGCTGGCGCCGCGGACGAGATAGGCGAGCATCATGATCGAGGCGACGATGCTGACGCCCGCCTGCACGACGCGGAAGGCCTCGGCGGACTTGGTTTTGCCGAAGCGATAGGACATCCATTCGGCGCCGGTCATGCAGCCGCTGCGGCGGTGCCATTTGCCGGTGTAGGCGATAAGAAAGGCGAGCATGAGCACGGCGCCGCCGCGAAATTCGATGAACAAACCGCGCGGTCCGAGCATGTAGAGGAACGAGGTGATGATCATCGTGCCGGTGAGATCGAACCAGTTGGTCATGCCGGCGATGCCGAGGAGATACCAGGGGAGCGAGCGGCCGCCGAGGAAATAATCGTTGAGGCTGGAGCTGGCGCGGCGGACATGGCCAGGCCGACGGAGCAGCGTCACCACGAAGTAGCCGACGATGATGGTCAGGTCGATGGGCGACAGGTGATGCATGAATGCGTTTCCTTGAGGCCGCGCGAACTTTGACTTGTCCGGACCCACCAGCCAGTTTTTTTCCGCCGCACGACCGCCTCGCGATGGGCGACGCTCAGACGCCGCGGCCGCCGTTGATTCGCGAACGATCAGTTCGACGTCGATCAAGGTCATCCGCCGGCAGGGGTTCCGACGGATCGGCGATCTGCGCCATCAGCCGATCGTAGCAGAGTCTTGGCAAACGGATCGGCGACGAAGCGAATGGTGGTCAGCGGAACGGGAAGCAGACCGGCGAGCGGATCGTCGTCAAAACCCGCCAGCAGAATGTCTTTGCCGATTGTCAGCCCCATGCCCATCAGATGCCTGCCGACCAGGGCGGCGTAGTGATCCATCTTGCAGACGACTGCGTCTGGCTTGCATTCGTTCATCAATGCCTGGGAGAAGGATGCGTCCAGATCTTCCAGGGTCGCAGGGCGGATCAACGATTTATCGACGGTCAGCCCATTGTCTTCCAGGGCGTCGCAGTATCCGCGCAGACGATCGGAGGCGGCGCTGGAGACGAACGGGGAGCCGATGAATGCGATGCGCCTGCGACCCCTGCTTGATGAGGTGGTCGGTGACGAGATATCCGCCGCGGCGATTGTCGTAGGTCACCAGCGCCAGCTTGCTGCGATCCGGGAAAGCAACGATGTCGCGATCGACGCAAATCACGGCGATGCCGGCCGACTAGCAGTTTGTCGACGACCAGCTTTGTTGTAATGCACTTCGTCCTGCGGCAGTTCGACGGGATAATAGAACACACCGGCGACGCCTTGCTCGATGAGGGCGCGGGCGGCGGTCATCATTTGTTCGAGGCGATTGCCACCGGTGCGGCCGATGATCTGAAGGCGAAGATGATCTCCGCGCTGGGCGGCGAGTTCTGAAAGATGGGCATGAATCTGCCCGCCGATCTAACCCAGATCGGCAGGGCTTTGAGTGAAGGGGGCGAAGAGTGCGACGCGCTTTTTCCTGCGCATGGCGATGATGGGTGCCGGCGCCGCGCTGGCGGTTGACCAGCCCTTTACTTTTGAGATCGCGCATGGCGCGGGCGATGGTGGTGCGCGATGCGGAAAATGTCTTGGCCAGCTCGGCCTCGGTAGGCAGGCGGTCGCCCGGCTGAAAGAGTCCGGCGGCGATATCGCCCAGAATTGTCTCGAAGACCTGTCTGTGGCGCGGCCTGCGATCATTCGCGCGTCCGCCGAGTTGCTGTCGGCGCCGGCTGTTTTCTGAACCTGTTGACGCATCGCGTTTCCTGTGAAACCCTACGGGGCGGGATTATAACAACAAGTCAATGATGAGTCAAAGTTATTACAATTCGCCTGTTCAATCATGTGCATTTTGGCAATGTTACGCCAACCAAACGACTTAAATGCTTGTGTGCTGAGCCCGAATTCCGATGGGACACCCTCATTCTACACGTTTTTGGGGCAAAAGTCCGATGCGATCAGGCGGCGGATATTTTGACCGCGAATCCTGATTTAAACTCATTTAATACGATTAGTTGCGATCATACGCAAGGGTGTGAGAGCGTTCCGTGGGTCAACCCATCCGCCCGGCGCGATGATTACCGATCAGTGGGCCACGTTGGATCAATGACCAATAAAAGAATTAAAAATGTACTTGCAAAAGCATCAGTAGTTGATACTCTACCCCGACGAGGATCAGCCCAGCCAGCCACGGCCGCGAGGCCTATTATGGAATCGGGCGTAGTTGGCTAACGCGGAGGAAGGCATGCTTCCAATTGGCGCTGCGAGCAAACCGGCGGAGTTCCAGATCGTACATCTCTGGTCAGGGCAGACCACACAGCGGCCAGTAAATAAGTTGCATTGCCTTTCGCAGGGTTCTCATGTCGTCATCAAATAGATCGTGAAACCGTTCTTCTCTTCCAGCAGTGGAGAGGCTGAGCGATGAAAATCAATTCGGGCCTTTTTCAATTCGAGCGGAAACGCATTCCAGGAGAGGAAATATGAAGCGGAATTATCAGCGTTATGCGCGTCTTTCAGCGGCCGTTGCGGGTGTACTGTTTGGAGCGGCCACGATGGCGCACGGGCAAACCAGTCAGACCCTGACGTGGGATGCCAGCGGCCAAAATCCACCAACCGATGGCTCGGGCGGTTGGGATACATCATCACTGACGTGGTACAACGCGACCAGCAATTCTGTTGTCGCTTGGTCAAACACCCCCACGCTTCCGAATACTGAGCCGGATACGGCCGTTTTCGGGAGTACATCCAACAGCTACGCCAACGCCAATGGAACGCCCTACACGATTACGATGGACGGAACCACGATCAACGCCCAGAACATCATCTTCGGCACGACATCCGACGATGGTTTCTACAACCTTTACGACAACTTCGCGCAGACCCTGACTCTCAGCGGGAATCTTGTCAAGGCGTCCGCTGTCGGCGAGTCGGTTATTGGGCTCACGAATCCTCTCTATCTGACCGCCGGCAACCACGTCGTTTCGATCAACGATACTCCGGGTGCTGAGCCTGAATTGTCCATGAATAGTTCGATGCAGGAAACCGGCGGTAGCGCTACTCTCACCATTAACAACGCGGCCTATACCAACGCGACATATCCTAACGGTTTCAACTCCTACGGCACGTTCGTTCTCAATTTGGCCAACTCATACAGCGGCGGCACCAATATCGTCGACGGAATTATCACTGACAACGCGGCGGGCGCTCTGGGCTCGGGAACTGTGACGATCGGCACGCTCGGATGCCTGGGAATCGGCGGCGAAAACACCACGCCGCCGGCGAGTCTGACGATCAGCAATCCCATCATTATCCAGCGCAATACGTATACCGGTAATGATTTCCAGAACAATCCCGGCGCCATCATCAGCCAGAATTCGGGCGTCGCGAACCAGACCGTGACGTTTAACGGCACGTTCGAGATCGACTCCAACGATGCGCAAGTTGTCGCGAATACTTCGACGATCGTCATCGCGAGCAGCCTTTCGATCGGCCCCGATATAACGCCTTCTTCTGCTCTACTTATGTTGTCCGGCGATACGGCCGGTTATGCTGAACTGACCGCCAACAACACGTCGTACGCTGCCGCCGGCGGTTCCATTGGAATCGGCGGCAATGTTGAGCTGAATGTCACTGCCCTAAATCAAATTGGCGGGCCGACCGGCAACATCATCATGGCAGGCGGCGATATCCACCCCGTCGGTGGAGTATTTACCAGCTTCGGTACGCTCAACGTCAACTACAGCACGTTCAACGGCGGCATCGACGTGGACCCCAATGAGACGTTCAGCATCAGCCAGAACCTTGGCGGCGCCAGCGATACCGGCGGCTCGATCAGCGAGCGCGGCGCAGGCACCCTGAATCTTTCGGGGACCGATACCCTCGGCGGCACCTCGTTCTGGGACGGCTGGTCGGCGAGCCCCACGGGCGGCGGAGTAACCGGCGGTGTGATCAACGTGTCAGGTGACGTGTCGATGGGCAGTCTTCGCCTCCGCAGTCCAACCGTTAATGTGACCGGCACCCTTACTCTGACCGGCAACAGTTACAACAGTTTTGGCGAAGACAGCAACGGCACCTTCGGTGGTCCCGATGAGGCGATAGTCAACATTACCGGCACTGGTGCGATCGACGAGACGAGCAATAATGACTTCAACATCTCCGACAATGCCAATACAACCTGCACGATCAACATTGGCGGCAACGGCAGCCTCACCACGAACGGTAATACCTACCTGGGCAAGAGCGCTGGCGGCGTGGGAGTGCTGAACATCACCGGCAACGGCAGCTACACCAACGCCAATGCAAACCAGCTCACGGAGCTGGGTGTTAACAGCGACAGTACGGGAACCATCAATCAATCAGGTGGATCCGTTACGATCGACCGCAACGGCAACTTCGGATTTGTCATTGCTGACGGCCGCAACGCAGGCGGTGGCAGCCCCGTGGGTACATACAACCTCAGCGCTGGTACCTTCACGGACGAAAACGGCGAAATTTACGTCGGCGAAGGCACCAACAACGGTAATCCAGGCATAGGCTATTGGAACCAGACGGGCGGCAATGCGACTTTCGGCGACTGGTTCGTCGTCGGCCGCGAAGGTGCCATGGGAACGGTCGTCATCTCCGGTAATAGTACGTTCACCAAGGACACCAGCGATGGCGGAGCTAATGTCTCCATCGGCGAGGGCGGCTCAAATCCCTGCTCGTTTACCGCTGAAGGCAACGCTGCGGTCAACATCGAAAGCGGTCAGCTCATCGTCGGCAACAATGGCAGCCTTGGCTCCCTGACGATCGAGGGCAACGCTAGTGTCGACCTTACCACTACCGCAAGCCAGAACCAGGTCTGGGTTGGCAACGGCAACGGCAATGGGACCCTAACCGTCGGCAGTCTGACCGATCCCGCGAATGCCGCTCCGTCGTTATCTGTAGACAACTGGTTCGCAGTGGGTCGAAACAGCTCAGGCACCGGCACGCTCAATGTTTATGACGGGTCTGTCACGATTAACAATACCGTTGACAGCAACCTCAACTACTTCGATATCAGCGGCGATGGCGGCAACCCAACCGGCATCATCAATGTGTACGGTGGATCTCTTACGGCAGGCCAGACACTGGTCGGTGAAAACGGCGGCGGCCAGGCCGTGGTCAATGTCTACGGCGGAACCGTGAACCTGGGAGCCGTCATCCTTGCCAACGCCAACACCGTTACCGGAACTATAAACCTCAACGGCGGTTTGCTGATCGGGACCGGATTTACGGCCCAGAACGGCGTCCTCGGCGAGGGCAACGGCTCCGGCGTCGGCGAGATCTTCTTCAACGGCGGCACGTTGAGCACCACGTCCGGCAACGTGAACAACAACTTCGTCGGCATGAAGGTCACCAGCGTTGTTTCGACGGGCGGGGCGATCATCAATGCCAACGGCGGCGATATCAACATCAACTCCGCCCTGACTCACAATTCCAGCCTCAGCGGCGCTGACGGCGGATTAACAGTGACGGGCACAGGCACCGTGCAGCTTGGTACGCCGGGGTCGCATTCACCGATCAATACCTACACTGGCGCGACAAAGGTGACGGGCGGCACGCTGATCGCGTCGACAGCGGGTTCGCTGCCAACCAACACAGCGGTCGCGATCAGCAGCACCGGAACCCTGCAGCTTGGGGCCGGTACTGGCCAGACAACGCTGTCGTCCCTTTCGATCACCGGCAGCGGTGTGTTCGATATCACCAACAATCACGCCATCATCAACTACGGCAGCAGTGATCCGGTCTCCAGCATTCTGGGCTACCTGCGAACCGGCTATAACAACGGCGCTTGGAACGGCCCCGGAATTATTTCCAGCACTGCCCGAACTCCTACCGGTGGATTCCAATATGGCGTCGGCTGGGCGGATGGAAATGACGGCGTGCATGTCGTGGCTGGGCTTTCCAGCGGCGAGATCGAACTGAAGTACACGCTGGTGGGCGATGCCAACCTCGACGGCACCGTCAATGGCTCCGACTTCTCGATCCTGGCCGCGAACTTTGGTCTTGGCGTCACCAACTGGGACCAGGGGAACTTCCTGTATGGAAGCTCCGTGAACGGATCTGACTTCAGCGCCTTGGCCGCCAACTTCGGCCAGGGCGACAGCGGCGCGGATACGTCCATTACGCCAGCAGATATCCAGGCGTTGGATTCGTTTGCCGTCGCCAACGGGTTACCCGTGCCTACGATTACTGCGGTGCCTGAGCCGGCATCGATCGGCTTGCTCGCCCTTGGCGGAATCGTGGCGCTACGCCGGCGTCGAAAGGCATGAAACGCGCCGGATCGGCGCGAAGACGAGGTGATAGATGGCAAAGCGAATCAGAGCATTTACCCTCGTGGAGTTGCTTGTGGTCATCGGGATCATCGCAATCCTGATCGCCATGCTGCTTCCCGCGCTCAATAAGGCCCGGAAACAAGCCCAGGAAGTGCAGTGCGCTTCGAACCTGCGGCAGATGGGCCTGGCCCTGACGATGTACATCGACGACACGGGCTATTATCCCGGATGCCGCTGGGAAGGCTCAAGAGATAATCCCAGTACCGCTGCGCCAAACTTCGCGGTATGGCCGACGCGGTTGCGTATGTACATGGGCAATCAGCAGGGGGTCCAGAATGTCTTCTATTGTCCATCGGAGGACGATAGTTATAAGTGGACGGTCCAGGCTCCAACCAACTACTCCCCGATTCCAACCCTATTTTATGCTGAGGATTGTGATTCCGGCTCTGGATACCACCTTAACGAGTATCTGCTCACCGAAGCAAGTCGCAGATGGTCTTACGGTTACAACGATTGGGGCGCGTATGACCCCGATAACAGAACGACAACGGCGACGGGTCGTACCATTGTGTGGCCGACCTCAGGAATATTCTGGTGCCGCGGATTCGGGGCCGATCTGTGGAATACTCCCACGAATCCCGGCTCGGTTGGCACGCTTCCTATTCCCGTCGTTTCGTCGGAATTGAAAGCCGCGCGGGTTCGCCATGCGTCGGAAGTGATTATCATCGGCGACAACAACGCGCAGATCACCGGCGGAGATGGCTACAACATGAACCTGGATCCGGTTAATCCGCAGGAGGCCCCCGGAGTTATCCATCGTAACGGCGCGAATCTTTTGTATTGCGACGGGCACGTTAGTTGGAAGCCGCAGAGTGCATTGATTCTTTACAACATCGCCAGTCCCAATATCGGGGTTCGTCAGGGCTCCCCGCAGTGGGGCCAGAACGCTCCCCAGTGGAACTTTGATTTTCAGCAGTGAATTTGGTCTTTCCCTCCCCTCCAAGGGGTTTGAAAGTCGCGGACTCGCCAAGCGTCCGCGGCTTTTTTTGTTTCAGGGGTGCGGTGAGGCGTTGCTGATGACCGAGAGATTGGCGAAGGCTGCGCGGGTGGCTGAAGAAGTTGCGTAGCGGCGTACGCCAATGGCGCCGGAAGCGTAACTGGTGTCACTGGCTGTCAGCACGGGCGTAGAAACGCCGGCGGCGAAGACGTGAATGTCTGGGCCGGTGGCGACGATCCGCAGATGCACGGGCATTCCCGGTTGAACGGATAATTGTGCTTGAGTGATGGGGGTCCAGGAATTATCCGCGGCGGCGCATCTGCCGAGAACGATCTGAGAACCGGCGGGATAAACGCCAACGTAGTAGCCGTCGAAGGCGTTGTCGCCGAGGCTTGGGCGAGAGACGCGGAAAATGAGCCCGGTGTCGCCGGAGGAGGCGGGGGTGATGTCGGCGTCGTAGGTGAAGTCAGAGAAATTGGTGCTGGTGGCGACGGCTTTGACGCCGCTGGTGCCGGCGGCGGCGGGTGCGCACGAGGCGGCTGTTTTCGACGTCCCAGCTTCCGCCATAGACGACCCACCCGGGGGCGTCGGTGTCGTGGAAATCGCAATGATATTCCGAGGCGGCAGCCAATGGCGTACCGAGCCAGGGGAATGCGGTGACGCGAAGGGTTTGCGCGCCGAAGGGGACGAGCGTGACGGTTTGCTGGGGCTGATCGGAAGAAATGGGGCTGAGAGGGGGGTCTTCGGCGACTCGGCCGGTCCAATTTGTTCGCCAGGAGGGTACCAGCCTGCCGGGGACGATTAGCGTCACCGGCGCGGAGCTGCGGTTGGAACGGACTTCCGGAGGGAAGCGGCGACAGACGAACTTCGACGCTGTCCGCAAGGTGCAGGGGATCGACGTTCAAGGGCAAAATTCCACGGATCGGGCGAAGTAATTTCCAATTGCACGAATCCATCAGGGCCGGGTGCCACCGGCTTTTTTTGCTCCGGCATTTTCAGCGAAAAGACCAGCGGGCCGCGGGAAAGCGAGATGGAGTTGTTCACGCCGGGGATCGCTGCAAGGGGCATTGGCAGGGAGAGATCGACGTGGTCCCCATCGGACCAGAGGCGGTTGAGCGTTACGAAACCGCCGGCGATGGGCTGGGGTTGCGACTGGCCGTTGACCGATAACTGGCGCGTTTGGGCACCAGCCGGGGATACGCAGGCTTCAGGGGAAATTCCGCTGGGTGCGTGGGCGAGAGCGTTGATGCGGACGCTGCCGTCAAATGGATAATCGGTTTGCTCATGGATCGTTACTTCGCCGGCTTGCGGAAGAATGGCGTGTACGACGGTGGGGGCGTAGATGACGGGTGCGAGTCCACCATCGGCCGTGGCCATCCAAGCGTGCTGCACGAACATCGGCCAGCCCATGTGCAGGTCGTAGCAGCAGCAGGGAAATCCGGAGACGGGGCCCGGCATCATGCCATCGGCATAGTCCTGATCGAATCCGTGCCCGCCGCGGACGGCAATCACGTTGTTCGTCGCGGTGTAATACTGGTACAGCTTCAGGTCCTTGGTCATCGCGCCGGGCAGGGCGTTATAGGCGGTCCGTTCCAGGGCGTCGGCGATCGCGGGATCGGCCAGGATCGCGACGGCGGTTTCATCGCTGAGCATCTGCTCGACGACGGTGCAGGTTTCCACGCCCTGAATCGCCGATCGTCCCGAAAGCATTTCGGTGCCGGTCAGAACATCCAGCGGAAACGTGGTGCCGCGGAGCAGATGGTCGAGCCCGATTCGAAAAGCGTCGCGGTCGGCGTCGTCACCGGAGCGCTGATACCAGACCGGCGGCATCTTCATCGCCTGGGCGACGTTCACGCCGTGCCGGGGCTGGAAATCGTCGCCGAATTGCATGAAGCGATTGTTCGTATAAATGTCGGTCCAGTGGATATGCCTGGTCATGGAGCAGATCGGCCACCTGCAGCATGGCGGGGTCGCCGGTGCGGTTATAGACCCAGAATGCGGTGTCGATCTGATCGCCCGCGCGGGCTTTGCCCCAGTCTTTCAGCGGCCGGCGCGGCAATTCGGCGCAGCATGTAGTGGAGATATTTCTGCAGCATCGGCACCACGCGCGGATCGCCGGTGGCTTCGCCGTATTGACGCAGGGCGTAGGTCATCACCATCCGCGGCCACCAGTCGTTGTTCGACTGCGGGTCCGAACGAGCCATCAGGCCGTTGACTGCTCAGCGACCAATCGATCCATTTTTGGGCTTTTTGCTTCAGCCCCGGCGTCGTCGAGCGTGTAAGCCAGGGCGACCAGACCTTTGACGTAATAGGGGCCTTTTTCCCAATCTTCCGCGTCTTTGCCTGTTCCGCCCAGCCAGCCGCTGTCGGGACCGAGATGCGGGAATGACCTGCTCGGCGTGGCCAGTGAGTCCGTCGCGCTGCAGCTTCAGTTCCGTGGCCAGCCAACCCGTCCGGGCGCACATCTCCCAGCGGGGAGGGATATAAAAGGGTTGGAGCGCAGAGGCTGAAGGTTGGCAACGGCGGGGGCATAGTCAGCTCCCAAGACGGCCGCCGGGAGGGCCATCCACAGGAAGATTCCAAGGGTTGCGTGTAAGTATTTCATGGTCTTTGGGGGGCGAAAACCGCTCTCCTCCTCAAGCTGCCAGTCTAATGATATGACATATGCCAATTCAAATCTGGATATTAAATTAAAGACAAAGTAAATTCAAAGTCAGATAGAGGCGGCGGCCTCTGCGAGAACGATTTTGGTCTGGAGGAACTCGGTGGACAAAGTGTTTCGTTTGCTGGCGATCACTGTCGCGGCGATGGCGATTGCCTCGAACGCCGCTCGCGCAGATGACGCCACGCCCCAGGATGCCTCCGAACCGACTCTTTCCTTTCAGATCACACGTCGCCTGGCATCCGCGCCTGAATCTCGATGCCGACGTGGCGATGGTTTACGGCGTTACGCCCGACCACCGCCGATCGCATGAAAAGCTGGCGCGATCATGGCTACATCATCAACCTCATGACCGGCGTCGCGTGGGGCGAATATCAGGATTACCTCTTCGGCCGCTTCGACGGCAAGAACCATGAGGATGAAGCCCAGACCACCCGTAGACGGCCGGCGGCTCGGCCACGGCAAGGACGTCTATTACATGTCGCCCGGCCCGACTTATGGCGCATATCTTTCAACGCTTGCCAAGAAGGCGATCGACGATGGCGCGCAGCGCGCTTTATCTGGAAGAGCCCGAATTCTGGACCGCCGCCGGATATGAGCCACACTTCAAGCTGGAATGGCAGCAATATTATCACGAGCCCTGGCAGGATCCGGAAAGCTCGCCGGAGGCTCAATATCGCTCCTCGAAGCTGAAATATTTCCTGTATCGCCGGGCACTGGCGGATGTTTTCAAGTTCGTTCGCGAGTACGGGCACAGCATGGGCAGGAACATCAAGTGCTACGTCGCGACTCACAGCCTGATCAATTACTCCAACTGGGGAATCGTCAGCCCCGAATCATCGCTGCTGGAAGTGGGATGCGACGGATACATCGCCCAGGTCTGGACGGGAACCGTGCGCAGCCCCAATTTTCTGGACGGCGCGAAAAGCCGAGCGAACATTCGAGACCGCGTTTCTCGAATATGGGCAGATGCAGAATCTCGTCCGCGCCTCGGGCCGCGATATGTGGTTTCTCAACGATCCCGTGGAGGACAATCCAAATCACACCTGGGCGGATTACCGCTTTAACTGGGAGAGCACGCTGACGGCTTCACTGTTTCAGCCGGAGGTCTATAAGTTTGAAACGATGCCCTGGCCCGAGCGGGTTTTCCGGGGGTATTACCCGGTGGAACGCCGGGCGCGACCCGCATGCATTTCGGCATCAGCCAGGAGTATCAGACCGAATTCCAGGCGGTCATTCATGCGCTCGGGCACATGAAGCAGCCCGCGTCGGCCGTGCATTGGGATCGTCGCGGGACAGCGGCGTCGGAATATTGGTTTCCGATACGCTCATGTTCCAGCGGGCGGGTCCGGATGCGTCTGATCCTGAGCTTGGGCAATTCTTCGGGCTGGCGCTGCCGCTGATCGATCGCGGCGTTCCGGTCGAGGCGGTGCAGTTGGAAGATGCGGGGATGCCCGGGTTTCTTTCCAACTACAGATGCTTCTGCTGAGCTATGATGGGCAGAAGCCGCCGAGGCCCCAGCTCCACGATGCCCTTGGCGGATTGGGTGAAGGCGGGCGGCACGCTGATCGTCGTTGACGACGATGAGGACCCCTATAACAAAGTCCGCGAGTGGTGGAACACGGGCGACTTTCATGACGCGACGCCCCGCCTGGATCTTTTCCGCCGGCTGGGATTGCCGGCGGCGCCGGAAGGCCCGCAGCACGTGGGCAAGGGAATCGTGCTTTATGACGCCCAATCGCCCGCGGCGCTTTCGCACGAGACGGAGGAGCGCAGCAGCTGCGGGATTTGTGCAAGGCGGGCGGCTAAATGCGGCGGGGATTGATTGGCAGGAATCGCCTGCACTGGTGCTTCATCGCGGGCCGTACGTCGTTGCCGCCGTCCTTCCCTCGGCAACCGATCCGATCGAGTTGAGCGGGCATTTCATTCCGCTGTTTGATCCGGCCCTGCCGGTCTTGAATCACCTTGTTCTTCCGCCAAACCACCGGCAGTTGCTTGTGGATTTGGACCGGCTTACGGATTCGCGGCCCTGCGTTGCATCCGCCAGCGGACGCGTCACCGGCGAGCGGCGCGACGGGAACAACCTTTCGTTCGCCGTCAGCGGAATCGACAACACCAGGTGCATCGTTCAGGTGGCATGCGCGAATCGACCCGAATCAGTTGTTGTCTCCGGCGACCGCGTGAATCGAGGGGGATTGGTCGTTTGGAGACGGTGTGCTCACGCTGCGATTTGATAACGCGGTGGATCCGATTCCTGTGCAGATACGGTTCTAGCCTCCCTCGGAGAGAGAGCGAGCGAAAAATGAATTTCATCAGGTGCAGTTCGCGCCGGATCTTCTCAATTTTGGTGGTCGTTAATGCCGGCGTCGCGGCGCGGAGTCTTGCGCAATCGGCGCCGTTTCGCCCGCCGGCGGTGCCGCTGGTGACGACGCGATCCATACCTGAGCATCTGGTCGGCGGCCGATCATCTCAACGATCGCAATACCACGCATTGGACCGGCCACGTCGCAATCTCTGCTCAGCATGATTCGCGTGGATGGCCGGCCCTATCCGCATCATGGGCCGCGATCCGCATGGCGCTCCCGCGCTGCCGCAAGTATCGCTTTCGGTGATGCCGACCACGACGGTCTATGAATTCGAAGGGGCCGGCGTGCACGTGACACTGACGTTTCTCACCCCGCTGCTGCCGCACGAATCTGGATGTGATGAGCCGTCCACTGACGTATCTCACCTGGCAGGTGAGATCGATCGATGGTCAGACGCATTCAGTGCAGCTTTTTGACAGCACCAGTTCGCGAACTGGCGGTCGATAACCCGACGGCAGGCGGTCACCTGGGCCCGCGAATCGGCAGGGCGATCTCACGCTTCTGAAAGTCGGCAGCCGCCTTCAGCGCCGGCTGGGCAATCCCGGCGATGACACCCGCATCGATTGGGGTTACGCCTATACCGGCGCGCGGTCCGATCAATCCACTTCCGCCATCGGCGGCATGAACGAACTGCTCGATTCGTTCACCGAATCTGGAAACCTGCCCGCGACGGATGACACCCGCCAACCACGCCCCGTGAGCGACGACCAGCCGATCTGCGCCTTCGCGTTTGATCTCGGCAGCGTCTCGGCCGCTCCTGTTTCCCGGCAGGTGATGATCGCTTATGACGAAGTTCGAATCGATCCTCTACTTCGGCAAGCCGCTTCAACCCTATTGGCGTCGCAACGGCGACGGCGCCTGCCGAACTATTTCAAAAAGCCGCCGCCGATTACTTCGAGCCTGGTCAACCGCAATGCGCCCAGTTCGATGCAGGACCTCGTCGCCGACGCACGGCGCATCGGCGGCGACAGTTACGCCAATATCGTTGCCCTCGCCTATCGGCAGGCCTGGGCCGGCTTGCGGCATCGCCGCCGATTCGCACAAACAGCCGCTGCTCTTCACCAAGGAAAATACCAGCAACGGCGACATCGCCACGGTCGATGTCATCTTCCCAATGGACCCGATCTGGGTTCTGCTCAGCCCAACACTGGCAAAGGCGTCGCTGGTGTCCGAACTTGATGTACGCCGCCAGCCCGCACTGGAAATTTCCCAACGCCCCGCACGATCTGGGCACCTATCCCGTTGTCGCCGGCCGCGACGACGGCGGCGAAGGCATGCCCGTCGAAGAGAGCGGCAACATGATCATTCTCTGCGACGCAATCGCGCAGGAAGAAGGCTCCGCCGATTGGCTCCAGCCCTGGTGGCCGCAGCTCACCCAGTGGGCCCATTATCTCGAAAAATACGGGCTCGATCCCGAAGACCAGCTCTGCACCGACGATTTCATGGGCCATCTGGCCCACAACGCCAACCTGTCGATCAAGGCGATCCTTGGCTTGGCCGCGTATGGTGATCTGTGTCAGACTGTCGCGGCGACAGCGCAACCGCCGGCCGGTACATGGACCTGGCCAAGGCCGACGCCCGGCACTGGATGCAAGTCGCCGATGCCGGCGATCATTCGCTGCTGGCGTTCGACAAGCCCGGCACCTGGAGCCAGAAATACAATCTCGTCTGGGACAAAATCCTCGGCCTGAACATCTTCCCGCCGGAAGTCGCCGCCAAGGAAATCGCCTATTACAAAACCCAGTTGCAGCCCTACGGCCTGCCGCTCGATAGCCGCACGCAAGCTGACAAAAACCGACTGGTCGCTCTGGAGCGCAACGCTGGCCACCGATCCGGCGGACTTTCATGCGATCGTCAATCCGATCGTCGATTATCTGAACGAAACCACCTCGCGCGTGCCGTTCGTCGACAGCTACGACACCGACAACGTCGACAGCAACGGAATGCACGCCCGTCCGGTCATCGGCGGCGTCTTCATCAAGCTGCTCTCGGACAAGACCAACCTGGCAGAAATGGTCGAAGCGCGATCAGCAGCAGCGTCGGCAACTGGGCCCCGCTCCCCAAGCCGCCGACGGTATTCGAGATTGTCCCCGACGCCCGCATGCAGGCGGCCGTCTGGCAATACACAACCGACGCCCCGACCGGCGACGCCTGGACCAAGCCCGATTTCAACGCCTCAGACTGGAAATCCGGCCCCGCCGGCTTCGGCACGCAGGGAACGCCAAACGCCGTCATCGGCACCCGATGGGACACCGACGACATCTGGATTCGCCGCCAGGTTCGGCTGCCCGAAAACCTCGATCCCGCCAACGCGCAGTTTATCGTCTATCACGATGAAGACATGGAGATTTACGTGGATGGCGTCCTAGCGACGAGCGAAGCGGGATTTTACCCGGCCTATAAACCGATGCCGATTAACGACGATGCCAGGGCGCTGCTCAAGCCCGGGGCGACGGTGACGATTGCCGCCCACTGTCATCAGACGGTGGGCGGGCAGGACATCGACATCGGCCTGGCCAACGTGATCTCGAATGAATGACAGCAAATTCCGACGGCTTTCCAATCAAATTCATTGTCAATGGAGAAACAAATGATGATCAAAAAGCACCTTGTAGCGGTCTGCTTCTGCCTCCCTTTGATTTTGCCGAGTCTGCTGAATGCCGACGAGATCAAGAAAAGTGATTTTGGAACCACGGCGGATGGTCAGAGCGTTCAGCAGTACACGCTGACCAATTCCAAGGGAGCATCGCTTGGCTTGATCACTTACGGCGCGACCGTCACCAGCCTGATCGTGCCGGACAAAAACGGCAACATGGGAGACGTGGTCCTTGGTTTTGACAACATTGCCGACTACGAAACCAAGAGCCCTTATTTCGGTGCGATCATCGGCCGGGTCGGAAACCGCATCGCCAAAGGGATTTTCCAGATCGACGGAGCTCGCTTTTGCGTCCCGGTGAACAACGGCGCCAATTCCCTGCACGGCGGCTTTCGAGGATTCGACAAACGCGTCTGGACGCGCCGATGCGGCCATGACGGCCGACGGCCCGTCGGTTCGGTTCCAGCTTGTCGATCCGGATGGAACTGAAGGATTTCCCGGCACGTTGAAAGTCACGGTGATTTATTCGCTCACCGACACCAATGCCGTAAAAATCCAATACTTTGCGACGACGGATCGGACCACGCCGGTCAATCTGACCAATCACACCTATTGGAATCTAAAAGACGGCGGCCAGTCGGACATCTTCGGCCACGTCCTGCGAATCTACGGAGATCATTACACGCCGGTGGATGCTACGCTGATTCCGACCGGGGAAATTGCTTCAGTGTCGGGCACGCCGATCGACTTCACCTCGCCCAAGCCCATCGGCAAAGACATGAAGGCGATGGGGGGCGATCCAACTGGCTACGACCACAATCTGGTCCTCACAAACCAGGATGGTTCCTTTGCAAAGGCGGTTGATGTTTATGAGCCGGAATCGGGGCGTTGGATGCAGGTCTGGACAACCGAGCCGGGCGTTCAGTTTTATTCCGGGAACTTTCTGGATGGCTCGTATAAAGGAAAGAAGGGAACCGTTTACAACCAATATGGGGCGCTGGTTCTGGAGTGCCAGCATTATCCCGATTCGGTGAATCACGCGAATTTCCCCACCACCTTGCTGCACCCGGGAGATGTTTACCGGCAGATTACGGAATATCGTTTTTCGACCGCGGCCAGCCAGCCGTTTTAGGGTTGCCAATTCAAGAATTATGAGAGGTTTCGCGCAAGGCGCGGAGGCGCTGAGCTTGAGATCCAAATCCTCTGCGTGCCCTGCGCTCTGCGCGATCTATCCTTTCTTTGTAACGCACGCAATCGCGCGGCGCTCCAGGTCTGCAGGTCGGGGTTTCATTTGAGGGGTTTGATGAACCAAAGCTGCTCATCGGAGTTGTGCCAGGGTTCCTGAATGAGGCCTTTTGGATTGGCCACGTGGGAGGTCATGCACATGCCGCTGGATTCGCTCAAGATCTTAAAGCAATCTCCCAAAGGCTCGATGATCCAGTGATGATCTTTCTCTCCGTCATAATCCGTGGCATTATCATCAACGTCTCTGGGATGCCACTCTATGATGTCCTCGTCGACCTTCATCAAGTCATCTCCGCGCACAGAAATAATGAGCCGGCTGTATTTATTGACGATTCTGAAGGCGGGATGGCCGACCACGGGATCCAGACCCCATTTCTGACAGTCATCATCGTCATAAGGGGTACCATCCACGCCGTTGCCCGGATTCTTATTGTCGGAAATCACCGAGAGATCGAGGCCGCTTCCCTTATTGATGATCCGGCACCAGCCATCGAAGGACACAGCGGCGGAGGCAGCGGCGCCGGCAGGTTGCGAGGCAGCGGCAGCCTGCCTTTTCAATGCGGAGTTTTGCGCCACAAGCTGGTCAATCCTGGTTTTCAGGTCATCGATCCGCTTCGCCTGATCGGCGATCACCAGTTTCAAGTAGGCGATTTCCGCGTCCGGATCGCTGGGCTGAGTGGCAGCCGCCGCCTGCCGCTCCTTCAATTTTTCCATCGCCTCATCCGGCGACACCTGGGCGACCACGGAATAAATAAAAGTGAGGGTCGCCACAACGGCAATTAGCGCGGGTTTAGCCATTTATCTCCCGTTTGGGCGGCAAAATGCTACCACGCGCGGCAGCAACGCGTCAAGAATCGCGAACGGGATGAGACAACCCCCGTTTTTGTCCGCGAACGAGTCTTGGCGGCCGCCGCTCAGCATGGCGAAGACCATTTGAAGTGAGCGTAAAGCGGATACTCGAGTGAACTGCGTAAGTACTCAAGGGACGATTGCGCGTCAGTCCCCGAGTGTGAATAAGCGGCTGCGGAGAAATGCGGTCGCGTCACGAGCGTCGACGGCTTGCAATGCTCCAGAATCGGGAAAATAGTACTGAACCCCCGTGACCGGGCCGGTCACCCGGATTGGCGTTGCATTAAGGTAACGCAGCGAGACGGGTGCGAAAGGTGCGCGACCGCGCTCTCTGACCGGCATGCCGGCCGAGGGGCGGATGTGCCGGCGGGGACGCCGCCAACGCATCGGGCGTCGCCGGGCGACGCAAACTCGCGTCAGTGCGTGTCGCCGGTGGAATCACCAGGCTCGTGCGCCTTTGGCCGCAACATGACATTTTCCGTTTCTCCTGTTGTTGGTTTCGGGAGCTTTTGAATCACGAACGGCGTGCGCACCATCTGTTCCAGCAACACTGCCGCGCCGGAAACGGCGAGCCAGGCCACGAACCATTCCAACGGCCTGCGCATGACAAAGCAAGCGGCCGGCGCGGAGACCCAGATACTGATGCAATTGAAGCAGTCCATAAGCCCGCCGAGCCGGCCGTGACCCAGCCCAGCGCGAATCCGCACGACGACACCCGCCGGCCCGTCTTCATGTGCCAGCAGGTGGCTGACTCGCCACGCCGCCAGAACGGCCAAGACCAGTCGTGGCCAAAATTCAGGGTCACTCATCATGTTGTCTAAAGGTCGCGCTGCGCAGCTCCTCCATGGTCCGCCATCGCTCACCCGCAGATGCAGAACGTGACGTCCACCTCTGCCTGTGAATCGTCGATCAAGCCACTGGTCAGAGCTCTTGTGGTGTACAGTTTGACTGTGTATGAACACGCCGGCCAGGCGGGCAAGGCCGGGAACAGCGGCAGCGCGGCCGGGACTGCCGTGGTGGTCTGCTCATATGTGCCGTTGGCGCCGCGAGGCTGTGCCGGCGTCGGGCCCTGGGGCAGTCCAACGCTGGTAGCGCTGGTGGGAGAACCGGGAGGGGTGTTGTATCCCTTGCCGAAGGCAACAACTGCCGCCGAGGTCAATGCGATCGACCAGCTAAGCATCAGTTCATGGTCGACAGTGTAAAGGATGTCGATTTTGTCGGTGATCGGGGTGCACGACGTGGCGCCGGGGCCCGTGAATTGTTGCAGATTCAGCAGCTTGACCTGCGGGAAATTGTTGATGTGGATCGCCGGAAGCGTGTTGGTGTAGTCCGGTTGCGAGGCGCCGCTGTTCACATTGGCGACGATGCTTTTCCGCGCCGCTTGGAAAATGATCGCGGCATTGGTTCCGACAGCTTGGGAGGAAATCGGAACCGGCGCTGGGGCCTGGATGGTTCCGACTGCGGGTGTGGCAGGGCCGGGGAAAGCGCCCGCGGCCGTGGTGTCAAACCCCATGAGTGGCCCCGAAAAGATCGCCCAAGACACCAGGATCGACATCGACCCAGCCGTTGGGGTCAGGTGCGATGATCAAATCGGGTGGTCCGGCGCCCGGGCCGGTGGTCGGTGTGGGACCAGATGCCGCCGGTCCGATCACGATAGTTTGAAGGGCCTGCACGCCGTTCCACGGAACGAACTTGTATCCTGCGATCACGCCATTTCCACCCACATAGGCACCGGTGATCGGAGTCGGCGTCGCGGCGACCGGCGCGCTGAAATTGGTACCGATACGCCATAGGCTCGGTCTGCGCCGGATCGAAGTAGGCGGGGCAAAAACCCTGCAGGCTCAGGGTATTGAAGAACCCGAAGCCGGGACCCCCGTGGCCATTTTGGGCCAGGGTGGTCAGGCCCGTCGTCGGGCTGATGTATCCGCCGACCCAGTTGCCGCCGACGAACAGCGGAATACTGAAGTCGCCGACCGCGGTGAACAACGGTTGATCGCTTTGGGAGATGCAGGAACACACTCCGAAGCAGACGTGGGAAGAGACCCACGCGCACACCTGCCAGCAGTAGGCCGTGAGGTTGGTCGATGCGACAACGGTTCCGTAAAGCGCCGCGTCGCGCGTCTGTGCGGCGGTGATCAAATCGGCCAGCGCCGGCGGCCGGCTTGTGAGCCCGACTGCCGCCAGGGCGAACTGCCGCGCCTCCTCGACGGCGCGCGGTCCGGAAAAGATGACCGGCTCAACTCTGCACAGCTCGCGGCACACCCGGTAGCGCCACCACACGCAGATCAGTCGGCATAACGCTTCACAATCGATGTTCGAGCCCTGAACCAACGTCCCAACCCGCGCGGAATCCTGCGCCAGCACGGCGTTACCGATGTTGGTCAGTGTGTCGCGCTGGGAGGCGATCGCTGCCAGCGCCTTGGCGTCAGCCCCGATTTGTGTCGCCGCGTCCACCAGCGGAACCGGCACGGGATCACACACTCTCCTGCATATTCGCTCGTGAATCGTCGAGCAGATCCAATGGCAGATCGGCTCGCACACGCCTTTGAGCTTGAGGTCCGCAAGGGCGGCATGGTACGCACCCGCATCGCCGCACCCCACGGCATCCACCACGCGGCGCAGTACCTTCTGGTCGGATCCCAGTTGAGCAATCGTCTGGGCGAACTTCAGCAAATCGAGCGGCTGAGTCTCGAGCGGTGGAACCCCGCATAGTTCCGTACACCGCAATACGCACATTTTCACTCGAATCCATTCGCAAATGCTCTCGCACCGCAACCCCAGCCCCACCCGGCCCAGCACCCAACTGAATGCGGCGGTGTCCTCGGAAGCGAATGCCGCCACAGCCGCGGCAAAGGCCCCTTCGTCTTTGGCCAAAAGTGCTACCGCGTCGGCCTGAGCGGTCATACGCACGACGATATTTTCGAGCGAGCGAGCCGGATCCATTTTTCACTCCCTGTTATTGTCTGGGATTTCCCAAATGAGACTTCACCGCTGAATTTTCACCGACGAATTTTCGTCGGCAATTTTAGACGGGATGCACAAGCTTGGAATTTCCTCCAAACTTCTTCGATTTCCGCGCGATCTGAATTCTCGATAATTTCTACCGCGAATTTCGCATGTCGCTGCGTCGAACCGTTTTCCGAGATCAGTCTTTAGGCTGCTTTGACGTTAGATAGTTTTTACTGCAATCGAAATAGATTGTCAAACAATTTCTACTGTTATTGACAGGCGATGACATGCGGAGAAAAAGAACTTGCCGGATAATCCTTTGGCTGCAATGAGTTAAACTGACCGGGAATTCCAATATTGTTGTTGCGCTAAACTTTGCGTCAATAACAACAGCAAAGAGCGATCGTTTTCCGCCAGTGCGATGAAATGTGATTTAACCTATTGTGTTTACTTAAGTCATACAATCGAATCATTTGCAACCCACTTGTTGTCAGAGAGATGTCACGCAGCTTGCCGGGCCAGTTGGCTTCTGGCAGGCCACCAAGGTGTTCGAACTTTTTCAAGACAGACCCAAAGGTAACCAGAATTAATTTATTGACCTACATAGGTGGGAGAAAATGAACCTAAGTCAAGTGTTGTGTTACCCAAATTACCCAAACCACCCAGTTTGTTGCGGACTGTCAAGTTTTGTAAACGATCCACGGCCCCAAAAAATTCGCGCCGCAGGCGATCTAATCAAACGCCACTTCCAGCAGCGAGACATCATCCTGAAATTCGGCATGCCCATGAGCCGCGCGGATGAGGCGGAGGATTTCGGCGGTCTGCGGGGTGTCGTTCGATGAGACGCGGGCGATCATCGCTTCCAGGTCTTCGATGGCCAGCATTCCGCCATCCGGGGTTGTAAGTTCGTAAGCGCCGTCGCTGTAGAGGTAAAGCCGCGAGTGGTGCGGGACGGCGATTCGCCGGGAGGTGAAATGAGAATCGGGGATGGCCCCGACCATGGTACCGGTGGCGCCGAGCCGGTGGATCGTGGGACTTGAAGACTTGAGTCCGTGGACGAGAAGGGCGGGCGGATGGCCGGCGTTGGTATAGGTCAGGGTACGGTCGCGGCGATCGTAGACGCCATACCACATGCTGAAGAATCGCTGGTCGTTCTCCTCCATCGGGAAGGCAAGGTTGAGTGTTTTGATCACGGCCGCCGGATCGTCCAGGGCGATGTTGGCGATCGGCCCGCCGCGAAGAACCGATTCGACCGAGGTCGACAAAAGCGCCGCCCCGACGCCGTGGCCCATGACGTCGAGCAAAAAGATCGCCAGGCAATTCTCGTTGAGCCAGCGGTGCCCAAAGAAATCGCCCCCCAGGGCCGATGAGCTGACGAACTGCCAGTTGGAGCGGATCGATCCATTCAGCGGCTGGGGCAGAAGCGATTTCACGTATTCGGCCGCTTCGGATAATTCATGCGCCAGGTGCGTCTGGGCTTCGATCAATTGCGTCTTTGTTTCCAGAAGCTCGCGCTGCGAGCGGATGAGGCTCACCATCCCCAGTTCGTGCTCGGCCATGGCGGCGAGGCGCTTGAGAACTTCCAGATCGCTGTCGGTAAGCGTGCGTGGCGTATGATCCGCCAGGCAAAGCGTGCCCACTTTCGATCCGCCCGGCCGCCGCAAAGGATGCCCCGCATAAAACCGCACATAAGGCTCGCCAAGAACCAGCGGGCTGTCGCAAAACCGCGGATCGAGCAGGGCATCGTCGATCACCAGCGGCCCGTCCTGGAGGATGGTGTGGGAACAGAACGAAACACCGCGCGGATTTTCCGCCACTTCCAGGCCCTTGCGCGATTTGAACCATTGCCGATTCGCGTCGACCATAGCGACATAGGCGATCGGAACCCGAAAGACGCGGGCAGCCAGTTCGACGATCCGATCGAACCGCGCTTCGGAAGGCGTATCGAGAATTTTCAAAGCCTGCAATTCGGTGAGACGCTCGGCTTCGTTGAGAGGAATCGGTGCGGCAATCATCCAACAAACTCCTATCCTTGCGTGCCGCGGATATTATAGCCCGCGGCCAAGTATAGGCGCGGGAGACGCGATGATGCTGCGGATGGTCCAGCTTGGAAGCCTGATTATTCTCGCGATTTGCGCGGCTTCGCCTTACGCGGCCGCCGACGAAAGCGGTGCCGCTCCTCTTGATTATCTTTCCGCCGCCCAGACGGTCACCAGATATATCGACAATCACTTTGCGTTGCCCAGCGGCCTTTACCGCGGAAAAACCGGCAGCAACGACATCGATTTCATGTGGGGCAACGGAGTGATGTTCCCGGCCCTGGTCGGCGCGGCTCGCCATGACCCGGCTGATTATTTGCCCGTCATGAATCGCTTCTTTGTTGCCCTCAACGCCTATTGGGATGCGCGGACCCCACCAGCCGGCTACGAGCCGTGGCCGCCGGGCGGCGGAAACGACAACCGATACTATGACGACAACGCGTGGATGGTCCTTTCCTTCACCGAAGCCTACCAGTTAACCGGCGACCGCCGCTATTTCGAGCGGGCAAGGGAATGCCTCGATTTCGTTCTCTCCGGATGGGACGAAGCGCTCGGCGGCGGTATCTGGTGGCACGCTCGCCACAAGGGCGATTCCGAAAATGTCTGCGCCAACGCGCCCGCGGCCGTGGGGTGTCTGCGAATCGCCTCATATCTTCCCCGGCAACAGGCACGCGGTTTCGTTGCCAGGGCCGAACAAATCGTTGCCTGGACCGATCGGCATTTTCGCGACCGCGACGGACTCTATTTCGATTCCATCGTCGTGAGCTCCGGCAAAATAAACCACGCCAAACTCACCTACAACACCGCCCTGATGATACGTGCCCTGCTGGGGCTCTATCGCGCAACGGGCAATCAAGCCTATTTATCAGAAGCGCACCAATCCGCTTTTTCGGGCGACTGGTTTCTGGATCGGCACAGCGGCGCCTACCGCGATCCCGTGAAATGGGCCCATTTATTGGTGGAGGCCGACCTGGAAATGTTCCGCGCGACCGGCGATCGCCATTTTCTTCTCCGGGCAACGGACAATGCCGACTACGAATTTGATTCCTGGACGAACAAGCCGCCCGTCGAGGCGATCGACAACGCCTCGATCGCGCGAACCCTATGGCTCATGGCGGATATGCAAACGCCCGAGGGTCGCCGGTTTTGGTACGCGATGGATGCGCGGTTGGAGAATCTGGCGAAATGAAGACAAGAAAGTAGAGAGTAGACCGTGGAGAGCTGCCCCGGAACCCGGTTGGTTTGCGAAGGTCTTTTCTGCCTTCTGCTCTACTTTCTACTTTCAACTCTCTCCACTCTATTTTTGGCCCAAGGGCCAAAAATCGGGGTGACAAGATTTGAACTTGCGACCTCTTGGTCCCGAACCAAGCGCTCTAACCAAGCTGAGCTACACCCCGGACCGACGCAGAATAACATGCCGCGTCTAAACATCAAATCCGTCAAAGTCCCGAATGCTGCGTCACCATCTTTTCGCGGTTGCTCAGGCTGCGCAGCCGATTGATCGCCGCCACATAAGCCAGGGCGCTGGCTTCGAGAATATCGGTGCTCAGGCCGCGGCCGCGGATTTTGCGGCCGCTGTGTTCCAGCTCCACGTGCGCTTCGCCGTGGGCTTCTTTGCCTTTGGTGACCGAGCGGATGCGGTAATCGGTCAGCGCCATCTTTATGCCGGTCAGTCGCTGGATCGCGGAATAGATCGCATCGACCGGCCCGTCGCCGACGCTGGCGTCCTGGACCGTTTCGCCGTTGCTGTCGCGCAGGGTGACGGTCGCCGTGGGGATCGTGTTGCCGCCTGCCGTCACCTGCAGGCCGACCAGTTCCCAGAGTCCGTCGCTTCATTTCCAACTGGTCGTCGACCAGCGCTTCGATGTCTTCGTCGAAGACTTCCTTTTTCTTGTCGGCCAGCGCCTTGAACTTGTCGAACGCGGCTTCGAGCTGCGCATCGTTGAGCGTGTAGCCCAGATGTTGACGCGGTCGCGGAACGCATGGCGGCCGCTGAATGCTTGCCCAGCACCAGCGACGTTTTGGGAATGCCGACGGTGGCGGGGTCCATGATTTCGTACGTTTCGCGATATTTCAGCATGCCATCCTGATGAATGCCCGCTTCGTGGGCGAAGGCGTTTTCGCCGACGATCGCCTTGTTGCGCTGCACGACCAGCCCGGTCAGGGTGCTGACCATCCGGCTGGCCGGATAAATCTTGGTCGCGTCGATGCGCGTGTCGATCTTGTAATGATCGCTGCCGCGTACGCAGGCCATGACGATTTCTTCCAGCGCGGCGTTGCCCGCGCGCTCGCCGATGCCGTTGATCGTGCATTCGACCTGCCGGGCGCCGTTTTCGATCGCCGCCAGCGAATTGGCGACGGCCAACCCCAGATCGTCGTGGCAATGGCACGAGAGAACGACGTTCTTCTGCTTGCAGAATCGGCAGCTTCGCCAGCAGATGCGAAAAGATTTCGCCGTACGCCTTTGGGCGTGGCATAGCCGACCGTGTCCGGCAGATTGATCGTCGTCGCGCCCGCTTCGACGGCCGCGTGGACGATCTCTTCCAGAAAATCCAGCTCCGTCCGGCTCGCATCCTCCGGCGAAAATTCGACATCATCCGTATACTGCCTGGCCTGCTTAATCGATTCGACGCTGATGCGGATGATCTCTTCCTTCCCTTTTTTCAGCTTGTGCTCGCGATGGATTTTGCTGGTGGCGCAGAAGACGTGAATGCGCTTCTTGGCCGCGGATTTCACGGCTTCGCCGGCGCGGTCGATATCCTCCGGCGTGCAGCGGGCCAGGCCGCAGACGACGCTGTTGCCGATCTCGGCGGCGATCGCCTGAACCGATTCGAAGTCGCCGTTGGAGCTGATGGGGAACCCGGCCTCGATAATGTCGACGCCCATGGATTCGAGGAGCCTGGCGATCTCCAGCTTTTCCGGGAGGGTGAGGGTTGCGCCGGGAGATTGCTCGCCGTCGCGCAGGGTGGTGTCGAAAATTCGCACGGTGTCCATGGGTTCCATGGCTGACTCCTGAGAAATAGAACAACAAAAAAAGCCCCGCGATTTCGATCGCAGGGCCTTGAAAATCGACGTTATAAGTCGGGCTTCCTACGATCGCGCGTTACCAAGGCCCGGAAGGGCCGGAGTAAGTTGAAGCGAAAGCAGGAGAGCCAGGTTCATACGACTGGATTTAAACATCGGCAGATTGAAAAGTCAAGATGAGAGGATTCTAAACGCCTCAGGCCTGTGCGGCTCCCAGTCGCTCCTCCGGGCCGACCGGGAGCGCACAGCCTCGATTATCGCACTTCCACGGGACGAGCCTTATCTTCGCGACCCGTGCCGGTCTCACCGGCACTGGAGATATCCTCTGCGCCGGCAGCTTCAAAAATCTTCTTGGCGCGGCTGGTTTCCTCGGCACTGTCGGAGTGCACGGAGATAAGAATGTTCCCGCTCTTGATGCGGCCTTCGTACCGCTTGGCTTCAAATTCGGGAATGCCCATTCCGACGAGCGCACCGGTGAGGCCGCCGACGGCTCCTCCAACTGCCGCTCCGCTCAATGCCGCCATAATCGGTCCGGCGGCGATGAAGGGCCCGATGCCTGGGATCGCGAGCATTCCGATGCCCGCGAGCCAGCCGAGGGTCGCTCCAACGGCCGCTCCCGTCCCGCCGCCGGCAACCGCGCCTTCTGGCGGCTTGGTGTTCTTTTGATGCGCGAAGTTTTTGGTCGTGCCTTTGTCCGGGAACAAGACGGAGATGTCATTGTTCGAGAAATTGGCGGCCTTGAGCGAATCGATAATGCGATTCGCCTGGTCTTCGCGCGACGCGATGCAGAAAACTGATTTTGACATGTGAATATCCTCGTTAAAAAAAGGGTGTTTGGAAAAAACTTCAATCCATTTAGTTGCTCGCCTTGATGTCGAGCTCGTTGTCCACGTTGTTGGGTCCGGCAACATCGTTGGCAATCTGATTGATGCTGTCCTTCTCGCTCTGGTTGTCGACGGGACCTTTCAGCGTCACTTTGCCGCTTTGTGTGACAACCTTGGCGTTCTGGGCATCGATGGAAAGACTTGCCGCCATGATTCGCTTGCGAATCTCAGCGGTAATGTCCACATCGCTCTTTCCCTGCCCCTGCGAACCGGCCGTAACCGCATTCCCGGCCTGGTCGCGCACGTTCACGCCGGTGTTGTCCGGCTGAGTCGTCGCAGTTGGCGGTGTATCGTTCGTCGTTACGCTGGGCGGTGCCGGAGGCGTCGTCTGCGACGTGTCGTTCTTGTCGCACCCAACCAGGCCAATACCGCAGATCATTAGAAATAGGGTTGTTTTCACTTGGCGCTCCCTGCTCGTGTTGATTTGACCGGCTGCTTTCCGTTCTGCTCTTCGTCCGACTCGTCCGCTTGAGCGGCCTGCGGCAGGACTTCATCCTGCGCGATTGCCTTCAACTTCTCGTCGGCGGCCTCTTCTTCGTTGACCGTCTCCTCCAGAAGCTTGGCGACCTGATCATTGCCAAGTTGCTCAGCCATTCCGCGCGTCGCACAATACGCAGCCATTTCGTAGTGCTCGACACGCCGGGCGGCGCCGATCAGGGCGGCATCGATCACCGCATCGGGCCCGTCTTCTTCGAGAACTTCGCTGCCTTCTTCAACCAGACCCTGCATGGCATGGCATTTCTTGCCGCCTAGGTCGATTTCCAGAAGCTTTCCAATTTGTTGAAGCCGCTTCACGTGCCCTTCGGTCTCCTTCAAATGGCCGGTGAAGGCCTCTTTAAGCTGTTCTGAGGAAGCCTTTTTGGCCATCTTCGGCAGCGCCTTGAGCAACTGATTTTCAGCGCTATAGAGGTCTTTCAGTTCATCAACCAAGAGTTCTTGTAGAGAGTCCATAACTAATCTCCTTTCAAAGAGATTAAAAACGCCTGAGAAAACACCTTCGTCAGTTGTAGATAAATTCTGAGAAGTGAAAAAACGGCATAACCACAGACCACAAATGTCGCGGTCACGCCGGCCTACTCTTCAAACGGCCTCCGGCGAACCGGAGTGCCTTTCATCTAGTTGTCCGACAATTTTCTTCGCAAGAGCGGCGCCCTCACGTGTGCTTTCACCCTAGGAGTGCAATTCATATTCCACAACGATCAAAATCCACCGGCGAAAATTTCCGGTGCTGATGCAGTGATTTGAACTCAATCGGCAGTTGAAGCTGCTTGGGTGTGGAGAGAGTTCCCATTGAGGCACACGACCCAGTGTCGCTCCCACGCCGCTTTGAGTTCGAGCGCTCGATATCAGCGGCGGCACGTATTTAAAATTCTCTCAAAGTCCCCAATCGCCAAATACCATCCCGATTGCCGCTCAAACGCCCCTATCAAAGCCGTGGGGTGCTTGCACCCACGGGACTTCCCCGTCTTCCTCAACTCCTCTACTCACCACTGCTCCATTCTCCCGCGCAGCGCCTGACCACGAATTACCCGGAAGGCCAAAGGAAGATAGGTTCGCGCAGAGGCGCTGAGCGCGGAGAGGGAGGAAGCGTTGAAGCAAACCAAAAGTGACGGAAGAAGCCCTCGATCTACCGTAGAATCTGGCACCTAGGCAGCGCCTCATGAATCGCGGCATCGGTAACGAGCGTGTCGGTGACGACCAGTGACTGCAAATTCGTCAGACTCGACAGAGATCGCACGCCTCGATCGGTCACCTGATCCCCGTTAATGCATAGATAGGTCAACTGGGTCAGTCCAGCGATCGTCGCCAGGCCGCGATCGGTGATTTTCGTTCCGCTTCCCACGTCCAACCACTCAAGATTCGGCAATGACGTGATCGGCCGCAGTCCATCATCCGTCAGTTGGGTGGCGTGAAGATCCAAATGCTCCAATTGAGTCAAAGTTGAAATCGCCCACAGACCCGAAACATTTGTGTGGTTGGCGTCCAGATAGGTCAGCTCGCGTAATTCTTCCAGAGGTTTGAGTCCTTCGTCGGTCATTGCCCTGGCGACAACGGTGAGCGATTTAAGGTGGATCAATCTCCCGATTGGGATCATCCCCGCGTCACTGATCTGCGTCCCGCCAATATCCAGAGAGGTCAGATTGGTCATGCTGCCAATCGCGACCGCGCTTTTGTCGGTAATGGGCGTCCATTCAAGGTTCAGGTCTTCCAATTGCCGAAGCGGGGTGATTTCATTGGCCACCGTCTCATCGCCCACCTTGGTTGCCCAAAGATCCAGGTGCTTCAGTGAAGTGGCTTGGTGCAACATCGTGACGTCCTGATTGCCAACGGACCGTATGTTGTGGAGCGAGATCGCTGTTACGGCAAAACCCCCATCCGGCAGCGGCAACGCGGACCATGGCGCCTCATTCCCATCCTCCAGAAGAGTAACCTTCCCGCCCAATTGCAAAACCGCCTCGGCGATTTTCCGATCGATCGGATTCGGCAGCGCGACTGGCACTGGAACCGTCGGCGCGGCGACACCCGGGGCCCATGCTGAGGAAGCGTCTGCTAGAGCAGCCCGCGCGGCTTGCAATTCTTTCGCGGCCGTCACCCAATCCGGATCGCTTTTAATCGCATCGCAATGCTTCTGTTGCAGCTCCCGAAGCGTCTCCTTGGCGGTCGCGAGATTCTTTTCGGCGACAAACACCTCCGAGCCTTCGGCGCCCATCGCATCGTCTTCCATTTTGGTCACCGCGGCCCGCGCCGTCATCGCCTGCATTGCCAGATCGGCAATCTGATCCGGAGTCGAATCGTTGGATTGACGAGCCTGATCCAGCGCCTGTTTTGCCGCGTCGCGCTTCTGAGCAGCCGCCTGATAATTCGGATCGGTAGCGAGGGTCGCCAAAACTCTGGACTTCGCGGTATCGCGAGCAACCTGGGCCTGATTCACGCGATCGACGGCCGTCTTGAAATCCGGCGAATCCTGAAATTCGGTATCAATCCTCGTCTCGACAGCCTTAAGCTTAGCCTGCGCCGTCTTAACGGAATCCAAAACCGGCTGCGTGGTGGATGGTGCTGCAGCGACTTCATTTCCGGCCGGCTGCGTCATCGCGGGCGCATCAGCCAACGCCTGCATGGCAAGAATCAATCCGATCAGGATCGAAATGACGATTCGCAATCTCTGTTGAATCATGGTTGTCAGCAATTTCGTGCATTCTAACGGTCGCATACACCGCGTCTATAGTTTTCATTTTCTCAAGTGATTTGACCACGGATTACGCGGAGTTCGCGGAAAATCAATGAAGATGGGTATGGAGCACCAGGGCCATCGCATGTTCCTCTTTTCCCCCTCGCCCTGTACTCAGGGAGAGGGTTGGGGTGAGGGTTCTTCGCATTTTGCGGCCACATGCAATTGCCCTGTATGGAACACGGAGCAACAGACATAAGCCTTGACTTATTATAAGCTATAGGTTATATCAGACCCATGTGGAATGTGGAGGTCACGGATGAGTTCGAGCAATGGTGGAAGACATTGGACGAAGAGGGGCGTACCGCAATTGAGCGGAGCATTTTGATGCTTGAGCAATTTGGGCCGGGGCTGGGGCGGCCGCACGCCGATACGGTGAAAGGCTCGCGGCATGCGAATATGAAAGAATTGCGGTCCCAGAGCGGCGGGCATCCGCTGCGAACATTTTTCGCCTTCGATCCTCGCCGCAGCGCGATTCTGCTGATCGGCGGCGACAAGACCGGAGACACGCGGTTTTATGAGCGAATGATCCCCGTTGCCGATGATCTGTTTGACGTTTATCTGCGGGAAATCCGAAAGGAAGGTTTGATCTAATGGCTGGACATCGCAGTTATAAAGAGCTTCGCAAGCGGCTGTCTCCCGAGGCGCGCCGCCGTGCCGAGGAAGGGGCGCGCGAGGATATGGCGCAAATGCTGCTGTCGGAAATTCGCAAACTGACAGGCCTGACCCAGCAAGAAGTCGCGCGAGAGTTGGGTATAACTCAGCCGGGCCTGTCGCAGCTTGAATCGCAGGACGACATGCAGGTGAGCACCCTTCGGAGAGTCATCGAGGCGCTGGGCGGGGAGCTGGAGATCATTGTCAAGCTGCCGACGGGCAAAATTTCGCTGAGCCAGTTTCGAATGGCCAAGGCGGGATAGAGATGGATATTGAGTGCCGAAGGTGGGGAGTGCTGGGAGTGATGGATGAGACGAGGAAACATAAGTTTTTGATGGATGGGGTAACGCTGCCGACATAGAAGTTGACTTGCGCTGGCGGAGCGAGTTCGACCCGATTTATTCCGTCTCTAATTTCCGGCGTAATTGAGCCAACATTAACGGCACTGTTGGATCCATCATCGATATTCTCTGATTGATTAATTCGATTCCTTCGGCGCGCGCGTTTTTTACGCGCACGCGCAGGAGTTCCATCACAAGGTAGATCCGTGCGATGATCGACCGCTCGTCTCGCTGTCGCTCTGCCTCTGCAATAGCCTCACGATATAGCCGTTCTCCTTCGGCGAAGAGCCCTTTACGGAAAGCCACTAGACCCCTTGTTGCCGTAGCCCAGATGGTAACGCCTTGTTCAGCTTTGCCTTGATCGATCTGCCGAATAGTGGCGTCAGCCTCGTCTATCCGGCCAGCCTCGGCTAATGCGAATGCGAGGTTATTCAGTAGAGCTCCATCGTTGGGATTCGGCACGAGGCCCCGGCGCGCGATCTCTGCCGCGAGCTCGAAGTTTTCCAATCGTCCGGCTAGGAAGGACCCGGCCGTGGCTGGCCGTTTGGAAAAGGCCTGGTCTTCCAGCCATCTTTGGGACCAAGAAAGAGAACTTTCGAATTCTTTTCCCATCATTGTCCGCCAAACATTGGCTTCAAAGGAGACGATTGGTGCATGATCTAAAACATTGATCTCCGGCCATCGGCGCCCTAGCCAAGCGGCCTGGGCTACCGCGTTCTCGCTTGGCTTTTCCAAGCTGAGGCGCAGCAGCTTGCGAGAAATTTTCTGGTCGCCCTGCATAGCATGCACAGTTGAAATAGCACTGGCCAGTTCCGTAAGGTGCTGTGGCGCGAATCTTTCGTCCACGATCCAACGCTGGAATGTACTGACATTTTCCGACCTACGGCCTCTGGCCGTCGCGACGGCAACTTCGGCCGCAGCGATCCAAGGGTCATGCTTTAATAGAGGCGAACGGAGGAGCATTTGGTGGGCCTTTGAATGCTCGTCCTGATGTACAGACATTCGAACGGCGCTTCTTAGGACGTGTCGGTTAAGCGGTGCAAGATCGAAGGCCACGCGCATGGCGTCGCCGGCCTTTTCGCTGCGGCCCAGTATGGTGTAGAAGAGGGCTAGATCGACCCAGAGTAGTGGATTCCTCGGGTATTCTGCCAAACGCGCTCGGGTTGTGTGGATGCGTTGCCGCGTTGTGAGTGGGTCGGACGGTTCCCCAAGAAGAATCCTGTCATTTATTTCACCGGCCTTTCGATCGAGGTAAGCCCGAGCCACTTCCCGCGCTGGGGAAGGACTGCGCTGGTCCCGGAGTACAAGCTCCGCTGAGTCGCGAGCTACTTCGAAGTCGTTTAACCATGCGGCGATAGAGACGAGATCGGCAGCCACCGTTAGTCCGCCCGATTCGTGCCAGTCGTTGAGGAGGTCGGTGAAATCGGCCTTTGCAGTTTCGGTAGGGGCCCTCAACGACGCCAGCTCTCCGCGGCCTTGGGTGCGGATAATCGGCCGCCATCGCGGGACAATTTGGCGATCTTGGTCTTCTGCAAACGATGGCATTGGGCTATTCGCTTAACCTCTTTTCCACTTTATATGCCAAATAATCGAGCCTGCTAATGAAGCGACGTAATGAGCGTGGATCGTTGTACCCGGAGTGTTCCGCCGGATGTCCGCGCCGCCTTGGGTCTGGCTCACACAGAAATTTCACCATTTCAACGATTTCCTGTTGAACGTCGGTGGGCACCGAGGCCGAGAAATCGGCTAGGGCTGCCGCATATGCACCCACGAGGTGGGGCAACACTTCGTCAAATGTTCCGCCCCATGCCGACGGGTGATGCTCCGGCGATAAGTGCTTGCCTAAAATGCGCGTTCATGTGCGTTTTTGTGAACATGAAAACGATGAAACTTCCTAGAAGGTAAAGGTCGAATGCGAATCGCCGGTCTTGGATGTCAGGAAGTTCAAACCTGTAAAAAAACTCTAAAGGCGCGTATTTAGTGTCGCCCGCAAATTGGACTCCATCGAATGGCGACGGAAATTCGCGAGACCAAGCTCGGCCGAGATCGGTGATTTTCGAGCCCTTCTCGCCCCCAAAGAAAAGGACGTTCGACGGCTTTAAGTCCTGATGCGCCATTTGAGCTTAGTGAAGCTGCTGTACGCCCGTGGCAACGTGGTGGATCGTCCGAAGGACAAATGCTAGGTCGAATGCGGCCATAGCGTCTAGGTGAACGCGAATATCGCCCTCCGCCAATTCGAAGATCAGGTACTCCACTTTGCCGGCCGGATTTGCTGGCGTGGGGTTTATGGACCCGCTAGCGATCGCGTGGGTAACGCGGTTCATTCGCTTTTCACGGCAGCTCTCACATATTTGCTTCTCAAAAAGATAGGCCTTTGTCATTATCTGCAGGATTTCTGCGGTATTTGGGGCCTGCAAGGCGGATATATAGTCCATGGCTTTTAGAAAGCCGCGCCGCCCGTCTTCATGCTCGGCGAGGTATCCGGTTGAAAAATTGCTACCCGTCGCGGTTGGCTTCCTGGTAATCGCCTTCACGACGCGCCATCCGTCCGTGAGTTTTTGACCCTCAAGCATTTCCGCAGGTTTCATGCGCTTTCTCCTTCGGGGTAGAGCATAGTCGAACGCGCAAACATTCGCTTCGATCGCGCTGTTTTACTTTGCGAAAGTAGAATATACTAGAGGGTCAACCCTTCGGTGGGGCTCAAGGCGGACAGGTCGACCGGCTCACGGCGAACCCTTCGAGAACCTCAGAGCAGGCAAGCTCGGGGGCTATACGGGGGACTCAGGTTGAAACATGGGCGGCCGAAACTTCGCCGCGCGATTCTCCAGTTGGCACAACAGGTCCCGAATCCTTCCTCACAATCAACAGCGAGGTCGCCGCTTCCCGGGCGATGCGTTGGCAGCGCGCCATCCTAATGTTCGAAAATCACTCCCCTCGATAGAATAATCCACCTGCCGATATGCAAAAGTGGATCAACCGAACCTTGGCGGCTCATTTATTCGCCAGCTTATCCGTTTGGTGCTTCTTGTTCGTTGCCAGTCTGTTGGTCTACCCCGTTGAAACGCTTAAAGACTCTGCTTACTGGATCATTTGGGCCTTCGTTTCGCCGATTCGTGCGCCTCTCCTGGTGATTGCTGCGGCTGGCGGACGTATCACGCCACGATGGGCCAACATCACATGCTTATTGGCTTATTTCGCCACCTTCAGCTTCATCATGATCAGCTGGCTGAAAATCGAGGCACAAAGGAAACTCCGTGGCGAGCGCGCGAGCCTCGGGCTTTGCCGGCGGTGCGGGTACGACCTGCGGGGTTCGCCGTCACGGTGCCCGGAATGTGGGAAAATCGTCTAGCAGCATGTGCCAAAAGTCCCGGGTCGATGCGCCGAGCCGGCATGAAAACATCGCAACTCCGTTACGTCGCTACGACCCCACCCGATCCCCTGCCCCTTCGAGCTTCGAATTTCGAGCTTGATTCGTCCGGAGTCGTGGACGGCTCCGGGCCGTAATCGGCGAGTACGCCACGAAGGCGTCCAGCCTTCGAGTTTCGAGCTTCGAATTTCGCCCCCGTGATATCATTGATATCGTTGATATCAATGATATCACGAAAACCCTACCCCCAAATCCCCCAGTTTATCCAGCTTGTTCTGGACTGTAACCTTTTGTACTGCATGTCCCCAAACCAAAAAACTAGAACGGCTTCCCGCCTAACTATTGCGGCGTACCGCCCGGCGGCATCCAGCCGCCGTCAAGCATGGGCGGCGGAGATTTCTGAGTGCGCCGGAGTTCCGGGCACCGACGGCCCGGCATATTTCCTGACGATCAGCAGCGACGTTGCCGCTTCGCGGGCGATGCGTTCGGGGCGGAAGCCGAAGAGTTGGGATTGCATGCCCCATTGTTCTTCTACGCCGATGACCAGCAGATCGTATTGTCCGGCTTGCTGGATCACCGCATCGACCGGGGATTGGTCTTCGATGAACCTGGAAATGGACCGGCGTTGGCTGCGTGGGGTCGGCGAAGGTGCGATCGACCGCCGTGCGGGCGTGCAGGACGGCGTCGCTTTCGGAGCGGCTGGGGGGGACGACGTGCAGGACGGTCGAGCGCGGCGCGGCTGTTGCGGGCGATGCGGCCGGCGAATTCGAGGGCCAGGAGATCGTGCTTGCCGCCGAGGTAGGGGGCTAGGATCGTTTTGATTTCGCCGGCGATGCCGCGGTCGACGAAGACGGCGACATCGTTGTCGCTGGCGGTCATGACGCGGTGGACGGTGCCGCCGAGGATGGCCTGGCCGAAGACGGGTTTGTGGAAGCCCATGAGGATCAAATCCGCTGATCGGAGGCGGGCGATGCGGGCGATGTCGCTGGGGATATCGCGGCTGACGAAAGCGATCGGTTCGGCGGGAATCTGCAAGTGCCGGGCGGCGGCCAGCAGGGGCTCCAGCGTTTCGGTGGGTTCGCTCGATGGTGTCGGACATGCGGACGGAATAGGGGTCGCGGTCGGCGAGTCGCTGGAGATGCAGGGCGATGATCTTGCGGCCGGCGTCGATGGGAGGAGTGAGCAGGGCGGCCATGCTGGGCGAGGGAGGGCGCCGCTGGCGGGGAATGCGACGGGGATGAGGACCGAGAATGGTTTGTTCTCTTCGGCTTCGCCGGCGAGCTTGTCGGCTTCGGCTTCGACCTTGGGGTGGACCAGATGGAGGATGGGCGTGGTCAGTGCGGTGGTGACGATGGCCATGATGACCATCATGGCGAAGACGGCATCGGTGATGACGCCGAGGTCGCGGCCGATGTTGAGGATGACCAGTTCCATCAGGCCGCGGGTGTTCATGAGGATGCCGATGGCGGAGGCTTCGCGCCAGGTGAGACCGGCAGGCGCGGGCGGCGAGGGATGAGCCGCCGAATTTTCCGAGGCTGGCGGCGAGGATGATGAGGCCGGTGTAGAACCAGAGGGAGGCGTGATCGAGCAGGCCGATCTGGGTTCGCAGGCCGGTGTAGGCGAAGAAGATCGGGAGGAGGAAGACGACGGTGAAGTCTTCGAGTTTTTCGGTGAGGGTTTTGACGAAGAGCGGTTCCCTTGGGCATGATCGCGCCCATGACGAAGGCGCCGAAGAGGGCGTGGATGCCGATCCATTCGGTGACGAAGGAGGAGGCGAGGACGAGGACGAAAATGACGGCGAGGAGGTTTTGGTTGATGCCGCTGCGGCCTTCGAAGATGAGCTCGAGGCGGCGAAGGAAGGGGCGAACGACGAAGAACATGACGAAGATGTAGACGATCGCTTCGGCGGCGGTGATGAGGCCGGGACCGAAGCCCGGTGGCGCGGGCGACGGCGATGACGAAGGCGAGCATGCACCAAGCGGTGACGTCATCGACGGCGGCGCAGGTGATGGCGATGGCGCCGACGTGGGTTTTGTGAAGGTTGCGCTCGGTGAGGATTCGGGCGAGAACGGGGAAGGCGGTGATGCTCATGGCCGCGCCCATGAAGAGGGCGACGGAAGTGAAGCGCATTGCGGGGGTGTTGTTGAAGAGATTGGGGTAGAGATAGAGGGCGAGCACGACGCCGATGAGGAAGGGGGCCATGATGCTGGCATGGCTGATGAGGATGGCGGCTGGCCGCGGTTGCGGATGAGCTTGGGGTCGAGCTCGAGGCCGATGAGGAAGAGGAAGAAGATGACGCCGACCTGGCTGAGGGCGTTCGAGATAGTGAATGCTTTGAGTGGGGAAGACCTGGCTGGAAGGCGGCGGGCATGAGCCAGCCGAAGAGGCTGGGGCCGAGCATGATGCCGGCGATCATTTCGCCCATGACCTGGGGCTGGCGGAGTCGGACGAAGAGGTAGCCCATGATCCTGCTGAGGGCGAGGATCAAACCTGTCTGAAGGACGAGAAGGAGGATGAAATCAGTGGACTGCATTAGGGGAGGATGAATCGGAGCGAGGGGTGGATTGTACCGGAGGCTGATTCGGCTGTCCCATTCGTTGGCGTTGATATGTTCCGGAGGCTGGGGCGGTTGTCGAGGAGGGGGGATGGAAGGTGAAATTGACGGAGTCGGCGGGGAATACTCCGTCGGCGCTGAGCTGCCAGCCCTGGCCGGCGAAGTTCATGGTGGGGTGGGCGGGGTCGAAGGAATTTGCCATAACGAGGTCAAGCTTGGGGCCGTTGTCGAAGGCGAGGCGGAGGAATTTTCCGGATTGGGCAATTGTGAACGAGGCGGGTTGGGGGCCGAGTTGGTGCCAGATGCCGTTGAGATCGGGGGGGGCGGTTAGTTGGGCGGAGCCGATTTCGAGGATGACCCAGATTCCGGCGGCAAAGAGTAGGAAGATGCAGAGGTAAATCGAGGTGACGCGATTGAGGTGCATCTCTTACGGCTTCCAGTCCCCAAGTAACTGTTAATTCGGGCGGACTTATCTTAAATCAGGGGTTTACCTTAGCAACTTCGGGGCGAGGTGACTATGGGTATATGGGAGGGAATAGCGGCGACGGTTACACGGGGTAGTGGTCCGCATTTTGCGGGTTCGAAATGGGCGGGGGTTCGGTATACTTGCAGTGGGAGACCACGTTCCATGCACTACCGGCTGATTGAGAAACAGCATGTTTTCAAGGGAAAAAAGGTGCAGGTGGAGGTGGATCGGGTTGAGGATGAGGAGACGGGGAAGGAATATAGCAGGGAGATGGTGATCCATCCGGGGGCGGTGGTGATTTTGCCGGTGATGGAGGATGGGAGGGTGCTGCTGATCCGGAACCATCGGTATTCGGTTCACCAGGTTCTGATCGAGCTTCCGGCGGGAACATTGGAAAAAGGGGAAGACCCGATGAACTGCGCGGGGAGGGAGCTTTTGGAAGAGACGGGGTATCTGGCGAGTCGACTTCAGCGGATCGGGGCGTTTTATTCTTCGCCGGGGATTTTGACGGAAAAATTGTACGCCTTTGCGGCGTTTGATCTGGAAAAGAAAGAACAGGCCTTGGAGGATGGAGAAGAGATTGAAATAATGCCTACACTGTTTGATGATGCATTGAAATTGATCGACAGTGCCGAGATCATGGATGGTAAGACCATCGCGACTCTGTTGATGTATGAAAGATTTCACCGCGCCCGAACGTGAAGGAACCACGTATGGCATGGGAAGACCGACCTCATTTTCGCGATCGCCGGGGTGCATCGGCTAATCCACTTCCTGGTTGCTGAGCGGCTCGGTGCGGCTGTTCAATGTTTTTGGCGTTGGGTTCCGCGCGCATTCATCGCTGATTATTTTTGCTGCGTGGATTCTGATGCCGGTGTGGGGGGACAAGGCGTTTCCACTTTCGGCGCGGGCGCTGTAGCGTGGGGATTTGGACGGGGATGGTTTTCATACACGAGTTTGCGCACTGCCTGGTGGCGCGGAGGCTGGGAGGTTGCGGGGATGAGGCGCTGCTCTGGCCGGCGGGTGGGCTGGTGCCGGCGGAACCGCCGAATCGGCCGGGGCCGACGTTTTTGACGGCGGCGATTGGGCCGCTGCTTAGTCTGGTGCTGTGCGTTGGGGCGGCGGCGGGGGTTTATTTCTTTTCGCCGGTGGTTGGGCCGCACGCGGTGGGGGCGGCGCGGGTGGCGGTGTCGATGGATCCGCTGCACATGAATCATTCCGGAGGTGGGGTGGAAGTGGTCGGATCCGGCGATGTATTGCTGGTGGATTTTCTTCGTCAATTATCGATTGTTTCTGCTGAACCTGTTGCCGATCTTTCCGCTGGACGGGGGGCGGATGTTGCAGGCGGTGCTGTGGCCGATGGTCGGGAATTTTCGCTCGACGCTGGTGGAGGCGAATGTTGGGATGGCGGGGGCGGTCATGCTGGGGCTGGTGTCGCTGGCGTGCCAGTTGTGGCTGGTGGCGGCGGCGATGATGTGCTGCTGCTTCCAGGCGTATCAGCGACGGATGGTTTTGCACGAGAGCGGGCCGGAGGATTGGAGCGAGACGTTTGATTTCAGCGGGAGCCTGCTGAGCGATGAGAAACCGCGCCGGCGGCGGCGATTGAGCCGGCGGGTGATCCGGCGGGCGCGGAAGATTGCGCAGGGGGAGAAGGCGGCGCGGGACCGGATCGACGCGATCCTGGCGAAGGTTTCGGCGGGGGGGATGGCAATCGCTGAAATGGGCGGAGCGGCGGGCGCTGCGGAAGGCGACGGCGAAGCATCAGCGGACGGGAGATGAAATTTCGCGGTTTCAATAGAATTTAAAGCCTGTGTGATGCGCCTGACGCCGGAGGAAGATCGTCCCCCACCCTAAACCTCCCCCGGAGTACCAGGGGAGGGGATAAGAGGGGAAGTTGGTCAGGGGTTTTGGCAACGCTATATAATTCATTCATGAGCGGCGTGATCTATTTGGACAACAACGCCACCACGCGGCCGGCTCCGGAGGTGGTGCAGGCGATGCAGCCTTATTTTCTGGAGCTTTACGGGAATGCTTCGAGCGTGCACCGGTTTGGGCAACTGGCGCGGCAAGGCGGTGGATGAGTGCGCGGGGGTCAGTGGCGGGGCTTGATCGGGTGCCGGGAGAGCGAGTTGATTTTTACGGGAAGCGGGACGGAATCCGTCAATACGGCGATCAGGGGGATTCTGGCGGGGCAAGATCGCCGCGGAAGAAGATTGTTACGACGCAGCGTTGAACATTCCGCGACGCGGGAGCTTTGTCAGCAGTTGGGGCGGGAGGGGTTTGAGATTGTGTGAGATTGACGTGGATGGGTTGGGACGGCTGAATGTGGGGGCGCTGGGGGAGGCATTGGATGAGAATGACGGCGCTGGTCACGCTGATGTGGGCGAATAATGAGACGGGGGTGATTTTTCCGGTCGATGCAGTGGCGGAGAAATGCAGAGAGCGCGGGGTGCCGGTGCATGTGGATGGGACGCAGGCGGTGGGGAAGATTGTGGTGGATGTCGTTAAGGCGGGCATTGATGCGATGAGTTTTGCGGCGCACAAATTTCATGGGCCCAAGGGAGTGGCGGGGCTGTTTGTAAGGAGGGGGATGCGGGTTCGACCGCTTTTGATTGGGGGGCCGCAGGAGCGCGGGCGGCGCGGGGGGACGGAAAATGTGCCGGGGATCGTGGGGATGGGGAAGGCGGCGGAATTGGCGAGGGAGGAATTGCCGGAGATGGGGCGGGTGGCGGAGCTGCGCGATCGGCTGGAGCGGGGAATTCTTGAATCGATTGCCGAGACGTCGGTGAATGGGGATTTGGAACAGCGGCTGCCAAACACGACGAATATTTCGTTCGCGCGGCTGGAGGCGGAGGCGATATTGCTGTTGCTCAGTGAACGGGATGTGTGCGCAGGCGCCGGGGCGGCGTGCAGCAGCGGGAGTTTGGAGCCTTCGCATGTTTTGAAGGCGATGAAGATTGAGCCGCGATTGGCGCATGGGGCGATTCGATTCAGTCTTTCGAGGATGACGACCGAGGAGGAGATTGCGAAGACATTGGAGATTATGCCTGGGGTAATCGAGCGGCTGCGGAAAGTGATGCCGGTGGGGTAAATATAGAGGGTGCGAAGGTATGAAGGTGTGAAGGTAAGAAAGGGGGGAACCTCAACACCTTCTCACTTTCTTACCTTCACACCTTCTTACCGTTCACCCGGCTTTACATTTCCCCGCCGCTCCCGCAGACTTTCGGGCTGATGGCGGGTTTGATGGAGTTTTTGTTTTCGGGGCGGATTCTGCTGATCTTCGGCGCGATTCTGCTTTACACGGCTTCTCGCGCGGCGGTGGCGGCGCTGGCGGGAGGGGAATCGGCGCCGGGGCAGCGGGCGGTGGGGCATTGGATTCCGATCGCGGCGGCGGCGGTGGTGGCGGTTATTTTTCGGCGCGGGGATTTGGCGCTTTCGATTATTTTTGCGAGCAGTGTGGGGTGTTTGTCATTGCTGATTGGGTCGATCTGTATTGTGAAGCCGAGCTTTGATGCACCGGCGGAGTATCGGCGGTTTTGGCCGTTTGTGCTGCCGGCGGGATTGCTGACGCTGCTGGCGGGGTTTGCGGGGAGCCTTTCGTGGCGGCAGGCGCTGATGTTTTTTATCGAGGGGGGCGCGCTTTATTTTGCGTGGCAGGAGCTGGGTTCGAGACAGACGGTGATTGCGACGGACGTTGATGTGCCGGCGAGTGAGAGGCGGCAGCCGGCGGTGCTGCGGTGGGCGGTGGTGGCGGTGTGCATTTTGCTTTCGATCGTCGGGGCGATCGCGGGGATCCTGGGGGCGGAGCGGATCAGCCAGGGGATTCCGGCGGTTTCGGATGTGGCGACGGTGGTGGCGGTTCTGGGTCCGCTGCTGGTGCTGCCGATGTTGTTGAGCGGGGCGCAGCTTGCGCAGAGCGACCGGGGGTGGGCGGCGATTACCTCGGGGGTGATTGTGGTGCTGCTGAATCTTTGTGTGCTGCTGCCGATTGTCATATTGCTTTGGTATCCGCTGCAAAGCGCGCCGAGCATGGGGCTTGGGAATGCGGTTCATGTTTTAGGAAGTGCTGGTCCGCTGCCGTTTTCGTGGGTTACGTGGCGGGTGGATAATGTGATTTTGATTTTGCTGGCGTTTCCGCTCTTTCCGGCGTCGATGGGGAGGTGGCGGATGGGGAGGCCGGAAGGGCTTACTTTGATTGCGATTTATGCCGTGTACGTGCTGATGGAGGCGGCGGGGAATATGAGGTCATAAGAAATGCCGATTGCCGATTGCCAAATGCCGAATGAAATGCGGGATTAGCGCTCGCGAAGACTTTCCTTAGCGCACATGTCATTAAAAGGACAATAATTTGTGGGAAGCTGCGGTGGATTTTAGGATTTGCCGCACTTCATATGATCCGAACTGCCAAGAGTATGATGGGGATAAGATTTATGGGGAGTCGTTTGCGCCATCGGGGGGCGGGGTTTTGGGAGTTTTTGATTGTTGTTTCGTTTTTGGCGGCGGGGGTAATTGTGGCGAAGTTTTATTTTGCGTCGAAGAAGCCGGCGGCTGCGCCGACGCCGGTGATCGCGCAGCGCGACGCCAGCGGCGACCGGTTGTTGTTCCACCTCCACCAACGCCGGTTGCGCCGGTGAAGCCGGTGATGGCGATGCCAGCGCCTGCGGCGGCGCAGTCGGAGCTTTCGCTGGCGACGCTTGCGCATGTCGCCGCCGGCGATGCCGGAGTGCAAGAAGCTGGAGGAAGAGCTGCGGATCGCGCGGGAGGCGAATGCGGCGGCGCAGCTTGACCTGGACGCGGCGAAGAAGCAGAGCGCGGATCGGCTGCACGCATCGGCGGAATATCTTGAGGCAAAGGGGGACGCGGAGACGAGGCGGCAACAGAAGGATGCGGCGGTACAGAAGCTGCACGAGGACGACCGGGCCGGGCTGGACATCAACCAGGACCAGGCGGATTTGGATTCGGCGTCAAAACAATGGATCGCGGCGGCGGCGAAATTGACCGAGATTGAGAACGATTGGACAGCAGGTGATTCCGCGGTGGCGGAGAAGCAGAGGATCGTCGCGGGGACTTCGGCGGATCAGCAGCTTGTCGAAGATCAGCTTTGCGGGGAAATCCGAAAGGCGGTTTTGCGGTGTGCGGATGGGGATGGGTGTGCGGTTCAGGCGGTGCGGCTCGACGCGGCACGGGAGATTGTGACGGTGGAGCTGGCGCCGACGCCTCAGGAGGATACCGGGGCGATGGCGGATGCGGCGCTGCGGCAGATCGGGCAGGTGCTGGAGTTCACGATGTATAAATCGGCGTTCGATTGGAACGCGGTGCTGTTTCCGGTGCTGGTGGACTATCACGGCAAGCAAGCCGTGGAATTTCAAGCGGAGTATCTGCGGCAGGATGTGGACGAGGCGAATTTCAGCGTGATCGATCCCAGGCATTTCGATAATCTGGCGCTGGTGAAGCTGGCGGTGGATATATGGCTGAGCCCCGTGGTGGACGACATGCAGGGACGGCGGCGGGTGAACGTGAATCTACCGGCGCAGCCGGCGGCGTATCGGGAGGGCCCGGCGGTAACTTCGATGAACGAATCGCTGGATACGCTGTTCATCGGGGGATATACGCGGAGGGATGGGAGCGATTGTCCGATAACGTGGGTGTGGCGGACGCACGTTGACGCAGAGACGGCATCGTATACGGGGATCATCCCGCGGCGGGTGGCGATGCCGCCTTTGTATAGCAAGACGGGACTGCCGGGGGCGGTTTTGACGCAGCCGATGAATCCGCTGATTCCACCGAATTGATGGGAGAGGCGCCGTGCAAGCACGGCGGCTACACGAGGGAGGGGATTGTGATTTCTGTCACGAGGAAATTGAAATATAGCCTCGAAATTCAGCATTAATTACACTGCGTTTATTCAAGGAGGCGGCTAGAATTACAGACGAACCAATAGGCCAAACAACATAAGGAGAAACGATATGGCCAACATCGCGATCCAGGATGGGGCATCCCGAATGGGCCGATCCCGAATGAGTTGGGCAGTGGGATGGGCTCGGTGAGTTTGAGGGGTGGACAGATTACCGTGCGAACGGCGCCTGCGATTGGCGTGGCTTACCTGGGTTGTTTTCCTATTGATTCCGTTTTTCCTATTTTTGGGCGCGGTGTGGGCGACGACGTTTCATGAGTCGGTTCGACGATCACGTCGCCGCCGAATTGGTTTCTGGGAGCTTGCGGATATTTAATCGTGGTGGTTCCGGCGGCTTTCTTTTGGCGGAGCCGGGTGTTCAAGCCGTACTATTCGGGGCTTCCGATTGAACCGGCGAAATATCTGTACGGAATGATGGCGATGTGGGTGGCGCTGGAATTCGGGGGCATCATCAGCCTGCTGGGGTGCATTGTGACGCATTCGCTGCTGCCAAGTCTGTTGCCGGCGCTGGTGGCGTTTATGTTTTATGTGACGCAGTGGCCGACGGGACATGCGATGATGGGGTCGATTGGGGAATCGGAGGATGCGTCGGTTTATAAGGAGCCGAGGTAAGGCTGACAAGGTGACAATGTGAGGGGGTGACAAGGTGAACCCGGCAATCAGTCTGTCACCTGGTCACCTTGTCATTGAGTCACCTCTTGATGGCAGAGGTATAAAGGCGACGATACTTGCATGGACCTTGCGGGTGCGGGTCGTCGGTTGGGGCTGTCTTCTCCGGTGGTGGAGGAGCCGGCCATTGTGCTTCAGTGGCTGGTGAGGCTGCGGTGGGTGGCGCTGGCGGGGCAGATTGTGGCGACGCTGGCGGCGGTGGGGATTCTTAAGTTGCCGCTGCCCTTGCGGGGGATGGGGACGATCATCGCGGTTACGGGGGTCAGCAATTTAATCCTTCAGGCTTGGCCGCGACGGCGGGTGGCGGGGTGGATTGTTCCCGCCGTGTTGATGCTGGACGTTTGTTTGCTGACGGCGCTGCTGCTTTGTGCGGGTGGGGCGGCGAATCCATTTTGCATTTTGTACCTGGTGCATGTCGCAATGGCGGTGGTGACGCTTCAGGAAGGGTGGCAGTGGGTGCTGGTGGGGGCGACGACGGTATGTTACGGGCTGCTCTTTTCTGGCCACGGAATGAGAAGCTGGTGCTGGGGCGCGGGTCGCAGGAAGCGATTCAGTGGATCGCGCTGGCGCTGGTGGCGGTTGTGATTGCCTATTTCGTGGGGCGGATGACGCAGTCATTGCGGCGGCATGAGAAGGCGCTGGAGGCGGAGCGCGAGCGGGGGGCGAGGAACGAGCGTCTGGCGTCGCTGACAACTCTGGCGGCAGGGGCGGCGCATGAGCTGAATACGCCGCTGAGTACGATCGCGGTGGTAGCGCGGGAGCTGGAGCTGCAATCGGAAAAGCGCGGCGATGGAGTGTCGAGGGGGGGGCAGTCGATGGCGGAGGACGCGCGGCTCATTCGCCGGGAGATCGACCGATGCCAGGTGATTCTGAGCCGGATGCGGGTGGACGTTCTGCACGGGGATTTACCGAAGAACGAGCCGATGGCGGCGAAAGAGTTCGTCGAGAAACTTTCCGAAGAGATGAAAGCGGTGGGGGGGAGAGTTTGGAAATCCAGCACTCGGCGAACTTGCCGGAGATTTCGCTGCCGCTGAGCGCGGTGGAGCAGGCGGTGGGGATTTTGGTGGATAATGCGCTGGAAGCTTCGCCGAAGGGGAAACAGGTGCGGCTGTGGATTTCGGCGTGGAACGGGCAGATTATTTTTGAGGTGAGCGACCAGGGGGCGGGAATGAGCGCGGAGGTGGTGAGGGCGCGGGGGAGCCGTTTTTCACGACCAAGCCGCCCGGCAAGGGGATGGGCATGGGGCTATTTTTGGTTAGACTGGTGGCGGAAAAGTTGGGCGGAACGCTGCGACTGGAGTCGGAGCCGGGAAGAGGGACGCGTGCGACGCTGGAGCTTCCGACGGCGGCTGTGGCGAACGGGAATGGAGAGAGCCGATGAGCATCATGGTTGTGGATGACGATGTGACGTTCCGGTCGCGGCTGGTGAGTGCGCTGGAGGCGCGGGGGATGGAGGCGTGCGGGGCGGGTTCGCCGCAGGAGGCGAAGGAGCTGGCGGCGAAGCAGAAGCCGATGCGGGCAGTGCTGGATCTTCGCATGCCGGGCGGATCGGGGCTGGAACTGGTGAGCGATCTGCTGGGGATCAATTCGGAGATGGCGATCGTGGTGCTGACGGGATATGGGAGCATCGCGACGGCGCTGGAGGCGACGCGGCGCGGGCGCGGGATTATCTGACCAAGCCGGCGGATGCGGACCAGATCCTGGCGGCGTTTGGGAAGAAGGGGGAGAAGACGGCGATTAATAGCGGTGCGGTGGGATCGTCAAGCGCGCCGTCGCTGGCGCGGGTGGAGTGGGAACATATCCAGCGGATTCTGACCGATTGCGGGGGGAACATTTCTAAGGCGGCGCGGGTGCTGGGGATTCATCGGCGGTCGCTGCAGAGGAAGCTGCAGAAGTATCCGCCGGAGGAGTGAGGGGCGCGATGCGGTGCTTGTTTGCAAAGCGAGCGGCCGGCGAGCCGGCCGGCTACACGGGGAGGGGGTGAGGGGATAAATGTTTTTTGCTTTTTGCGATTTGATTTTTTTGCAATGAAAAGTGGGCGTGGGTCTCTTGCATTTCAAAAGCATCTCTGAGAGATTTCCGGCTATGCGACCAAATGCCGCACCCTCACGGCATCGCGTTCGAGCAAGTCGTAAGTAATATCTGCTCGCCTTGGTCATGGACGATGGCGATTTCTGGTGATGTTTCCAGGGACGCCGGAACAGCAGAAAAATTACGATGACGCAGGAATGGTATGAGCAGCCGTTTGTGTTCCCCAAATGGGCGAACTATTTGCTGCCTGCAATTGTAATGGGAGTATTGGGCGGGGTTTTCTACGTTCCGACGGTGGTGGGTTTGGGAGCGTCGCCGAAGACGACGGCGGTGGGGTATTCGCCGGTGCAGCCGGTTCCATATAGTCACGCCCTTCACGCGGGGAAACTTGGGATAGATTGCCGGTATTGCCACAACACGGTGGAGCGGGCGAATTTCGCGGCTATTCCGCCGACGGAAACGTGCATGAATTGTCACACCAACATCCGGACGCAAAGTGCGGCGCTGGAACCCATTCGGCAGAGCTGGGCGACGGGGAAGCCGGTGGAGTGGATCAAGGTGCATGATCTGCCGGAATACGTTTATTTCAGCCATCAGGCGCACGTGACGCATGGCGTGGGGTGCATTGAGTGCCACGGAAGGATTGACCAGATGGAGCGGGTTTATCAGGTTAAGCCGCTGAGCATGGGGTGGTGCTTGGATTGCCATCGTGATCCGGGGTCGCACTTGAGGCCCAAAAATGTTTCACCAACGGATATGAACTGGACGCCGCCGGTGGATCCGGCGGAGGCGGCGACGCTCGCGGAAGAGTGCATGGAGACGTATCACATTCACGACAAGGCGTACATGCAGAGTTGTTCAACGTGTCATCGGTGAGAGATATGAAGCATCACTCGGCGCAACGTGAATACTGGCGGAGCCTGGCGCATCTGGCGGATGAGCCGGCGGTGCGCGATGCGGCGGAGAAGGAATTCGCGGCGTATGACCCGAATGAGATGCTGAATATGTCGGCGGTGACGCGGCGGCGGTTCATGAAGCTGGCGAGCGCGTCGATGGCGTTGGCGGGGCTGACGCTGACGAGCTGCCGGCGGTGGCCGGAGGAGAAGCTGGCGCCGTACACGAGCCGGCCGGCGAATCGCGATCCGGGGGTGCCGGTTCAATATGCGACGATCATGGAACTCGGCGGCGTGGGAAGCCCGCTGCTGGTGACAAGCTTTGACGGCAGGCCGATCAAGATCGAGGGGAATCCGACGCACCCGGCTTCGCAGACGGTGAAAGGTCGGGCGGGGTCGGCGGATGCGCTGGCGCAGGCGGCGATTCTGGAGATGTACGATCCGGAGCGCAGCCAGGGAGTGATCGATCGGTCGCATGGGAGTGATGTCTCCAGCGATTGGGGGACGTTTGCGGCGATGGTTGGTTCGACTCTCAGCGGGGATGGGCTGGCGATTCTCTGTGAATCGACATCGAGCCAGACGGCGGCGAGGCTGAAAGCGGCAATATTAAAGCGGTTCAACAGCGCGGCGATTTATGAATATGAGGCGCTGAGCCGGGATAATGAAATTGCGGCCGCCAAGGCGGCGTTTGGAAAAGCGGTTCGGCAGGTGCTGCATCTGGACAAGGCGATGGTGGTGGCGCTGATCGATGCCGATCCGCTGGGGACGCATCCGTCTCACGTGAAATATGCGGGGGAATGGGCGTCGAATCGGCCCAACAAACAGCATCAGTGGAATCGGGTTTACGCGATTGAAAGCGCGATGACGATTTCGGGCGGCATTGCGGATTGTCGGCTGGGGGCGACGCCGTCACATGTGGCGGCGTTCCTGGCGACGTTGGCGTCGCAACTGGATGCTGGCGGGGCGGATAAATCAAGCGTGCTGAGCGCGGGAGAGCTGGCGATGCTCAAGAACCTGGTGGCGGACATCAACGCCAATCCGGGGAAGAGCGTGGTTGCGGTGGGGCCGCAGGTTTCGCCGGACCTTCAGGCGCTGGGGTATGCGATTAACGCGAAGATCGGGGCGGTGGGATCGACGGTGACGCTGCATGATGAGCCGGACGGGGATCGGCCCAGCCATCTTGAGGCGATCACTGATCTGACGAATAAATTGAAGGCGAACCAGGTTAAGACGCTGATCATCATCGGCGGGAATCCGGTTTATGATGCGCCGGCCGATCTGGATTTTGCGACGGCAATGAAATCGGCCGGGACGTCGGTTCATCTGAGCCTTTACGACAATGAGACGTCGCACGCGGCATCCTGGCATATCAATCGGGCTCATTTCCTTGAGGCGTGGAGCGATGCGCGGACTTGGGATGGGACGGCGAGCATCTGCCAGCCGCTGATTGAGCCGCTTTATAATGGAGCTACGGCGGAGCAGCTTTTGGCGCTGATCGCGGGGGAAAGCGAGACGGCCAGCGATGATATCGTGAAAAAGACGTTCACGAATTTTGACGACACCGCGTGGCAGTTGGCGCTGAACAACGGAATGATCGATGGGAGCGCGTTCTCGGAAGCAACTGTGCAGGCGACGGCGCCGCAGTTCAAGGAGACGCCGGCGGAGTCGGGATATACGATCCGGTTCCAGCAGGATTGGAAGCTTTACGATGGGCGATTCGCAACGAGCGGGTGGCTGCAGGAGATTCCCGATCCGTTTTCGAAGATTGTCTGGGACAACGCGGCGCTGATTTCGCCGAAAGACGCGACGGCGCTGGGGGTGGCGATTAATGACATGGTGACGGTGACGGTGGGGGGGAAGTCGATCGAAATCGTCTGCTTCGTGCAGCCTGGGCAGCCGGTGGGGGTGATTGGGTTGCCGCTGGGATATGGGCGGACGATGGGGGAACATATCGGATCAAACGTGGGCGTGAATACGTATACGCTGCGGACTAGCGGCGCGATGTATTTTGCGCCGGGGGATGTGAAAAGGCATCGGGAAATTATTACGACCTGGCGACGACGCAGGACCATCACCTCTTCGACACCATCGGCATCGAAATGCGGCAGAAGGAAGTGGGGGAGAAGAAGTATCAAGACGCTGAAATTATCCGCGAAGCGACGGCGAGCGAATTGAAGAGCAATCCAAACCTGTTTAAGGAGAATGAGGACGGATCGGTTTCGTTGTCGCTGTATGTGCCGCCGCCGGAGGAATTCATAGGGCCGCACCAGTGGGGGATGTCGATCGATTTGTCGAAATGCATTGGGTGCCAGGCGTGCGTGGTGGCTTGCCAGGCGGAGAATAATATTCCCATCGTCGGCAAGGACAACGTGCAGAAGAATCGGCAGATGCACTGGATCCGGATCGACCGGTATTTCAAGGGGGATGCGGACGATCCGAATCCCGAAGTGGTGTTCCAGCCGGTGGCGTGCCAGCAGTGCGAGAACGCGCCGTGCGAGCAGGTTTGCCCGGTGGGGGCAACGACGCACGACACCGAGGGGCTGAACGTGATGGTTTACAACCGCTGCGTGGGGACGCGGTATTGCAGCAACAACTGCCCGTACAAGGTGCGGCGGTTTAATTATCTCGACTGGCACTGCCAGGACCCGCGGCATGACAAGTATCCGAAGCCTTACCTGAATATTCCTGACCAACAGGACATGGATCAGGTGCCGAAGGTCGAGCGGATGATGTTTAATCCGGAGGTGACGGTGCGGATGCGCGGGGTGATGGAGAAATGCACGTTCTGCATCCAGCGGATTCACACGACGACCATCGCCAAGGGCGCCCGGCACGAGAAGCTAAACGACGGCGACATCCTGACGGCGTGCCAGCAGGCGTGCCCGACGCAGGCGATTGTGTTTGGCGATCTGGCGGACAAGAAATCGAAGGTGTCGAAATTGCACGCGGATTCGCGGTCGTACGGCCTGCTCGATGAGTGCTGGCGACGAAGCCGCGGAATAAATATCTGGCCAAGATCAGTAACCCCGTGGAAGCGCAGGTTTAGAGATGGCAAGTATCGCGTCAACAGAATTTTCACGCATCGCGGCGACGAGCGAAGCGGACAACACGACGGAAGATCCGCGTTTTCGCGCCCCGCTGGTGACGGGAGGGCGTGATTTCGGGACGGTGACGTCGCTGGTTGCCAACGTGATGGAGCGGCCGGCGCCGCCGAAGGCTTGGTACGTGGGGCTGGGGATTTCGCTGGCGCTGCTGGGATTGCTGGGGTCGATGATCGGCTATCTGTTCCTTACGGGCATTGGGGTCTGGGGGAACAACCAGCCGGTGGGTTGGGGTTTTGGGATCGTTAATTTCGTGTTCTGGGTGGGAATTGGTCACGCGGGAACGCTGATCAGCGCGATTCTTTACCTGTTCCGGCAGAACTGGCGGACGGGAATCAATCGGCTGGCGGAGGCGATGACGATTTTCGCGGTGTGCTGCGCGGGACTGTTTCCGGGAATTCACGTCGGGCGGCCGTGGCTGGCTTACTGGCTCTTTCCGATTCCGGACCAGATGGATCTGTGGCCGCAGTTCCGCTCGCCGCTGATGTGGGACGTGTTCGCGGTGGGGACGTATGCGACGGTTTCGTTGCTGTTCTGGTACATGGGGATGATCCCCGACATCGCGACGTTCCGGGACCGCTCAAAGTCGAAGATCAAGCAGATTGCCTATGGGATTCTTTCGGTGGGATGGAATGGGTCGAGCCGGCATTGGCACCGCTATGAGCGGGCGTACCTGATGCTGGCAGCCCTGGCGACGCCGCTGGTGCTTTCGGTGCACTCGACGGTGTCGTTCGACATGGCGGTATCGCAGATACCGGGCTGGCATACGACGGTGTTTCCGCCTTACTTTGTGGCGGGGGCCATCTTCGGCGGGTTTGCGATGGTGATCTGCCTGGTGGTTCCGGCGCGGCAGCTTTTCGGGCTCAAGGACGTCATCACCCTGCGGCACATGGACAACATGTGCAAGATCACGCTGGCGACCAGCATGATGGTGGGTTACGCGTACATGACGGAATTCTTCATCGCGGCCTACAGCGGCAACCCGCACGAGCAATTTACGTTCTACAACCGCGCGTTCGGACCCTACTGCTGGAGCTGGTGCACGATGGTCTTCTGCAACGTGGTGGCGCCGCAGACGCTGTGGTCGAAAAAGCTACGGACCAACATGTGGTGGATCTGGGTGATCGGCATCCTGGGCAATGTTGGAATGTGGTTTGAGCGGTTTGAAATTATTCCCGAATCGCTGACGCGCGATTTTCTCCCGTCGAGCTGGCATGCTTTCTGGCCGACGTGGGTCGATCTGTGCACGCTGGCGGGAAGCTTTGGATTGTTCATGACGCTGTTCCTGCTCTTCTGCCGGTTTTTGCCGACGATAGCGATGGCGGAAGTGAAGACGGTGATGCCGCAGGCGCACTGAACATGCGCATCAGTTGCATGGTTCGGATTCGAAGCAGACGGATTATCGTCCGGATGAGCATCATGATCCTGATAGGGATGCGCCGCGGTTTTCGAATCGGTGATTCCGCCGGTGAGGACACCGGCGGCACTTGAAGGTGACGTTTATGTCGACCGAACTGACAGAAGTTGAAGACGCATATGGCCGCAAGGAGCTGCTGGATACCGGCCCGGTTTTGATGGGCATGCTGGGAGAGTTTACGGACCTTTCCACCGTGGTATCGGCGGCGCAGAAGACGCGGGCGGCGGGTTACAAGGTGTGGGATGTCCACAGCCCGTTCCCGATTCATGGCATTGACGCGGTGATCGGAATCCGGCCGACGATTTTGCCCTGGCTGGTGTTGGGTGGCGGATTGACAGGACTGCTGGCCGGCATGGGATTGCAGTGGTATTGCAATGCGTATGACTATGCGCTCATCGTCAGCGGCAAGCCGATGTGGAGCTTCGCGGCCAACGTGGTGATCATTTTCGAATGCACGGTTCTGTTTGCATCGCTGACGGCGGTGTTTGGGATGCTGGGATTGAACCGGCTGCCGCTGCTTTATAACCCGATGTTCAAGAGCGCGAAGTTCCAGCGGGTGACACAAGACCGGTTTTTCATCTGGATCTCCAAAGAAGATGGGAAGTTTGATGAGACCAAGACAGAAGAGTTTTTGAAATCTGTTGGAGCGACATCGGTTGAGCGCATTGAGGATTAGTGAATGAGCGAGCAGTCGTCACAACCTGATTCGCAGGACGAACCGCAGTACGGTCCGACGTATTATGTGCCGGTGGAGATGCCGTCGCCGCGTCTGCCGCGGCCGCCGTTCTGGATGGTGGCGATCGCGCTGATCGGGGTGGTGGCGACGTGGCTGCCGCTGGCGATCATCGCGCGGCGCGGGTTACAACGTCCGCGGAGCCGCGTATTCAGCTTGTGCAGGACATGGGTAAGCAGCCGAAGCTGGGGACGCAGATGACGTTTTTGCTCTTCGCGGATGACCGGGCGATGAGGCCCATCGTTCCGGGGACGGTGGCGTATCACACGCTGGAGACGGACGACAATTACTATCACGGGTTCGTGCGGCAGAACGACGGGTCGGGGAAATGGACTGTTGTATTTGTCACCTCGCTGCCATCGCAGCTTTCGAATTCACAGGAGCGGATGACCCGGCTCATCGAGCGGGGCCAGAACCGGTTCAACATTTATTGCTACCCGTGCCACGGGTACGACGGCTCGGGGCATGGGCCGGTGAACCAGAAGGCGCTGGAATTGAAATCGATGGATACGGACCCGCAGCATCCGATCGGCGTAAGCTGGACGCCGGCGGCGCAGCTTTACAGCGATACGATCCGCGCCCAGCCGGACGGGAAGATTTTCAATGCGATCACCAATGGAATTCGGACCATGCCGGCGTATGGGCCGCAGATTCCGGTGGAAGACCGGTGGGCGATTGTGGCGTATGTGCGGGCGCTTCAGCTCAGCCAGGGCGGTGCGCCGCCTTCGGTTGTCTCACCTCAGGACATGCAGACATTGGAAGGAAAATAGACCTTGGAATCGGGACACTCACAATCCGCCACCACTGAGAAGCTGGAGCTTCGGCAACATGTGGGGGGGCTATATCTCGCGGCGCAGGTCCTGGGAGTGATCGGGCTGGCGGGGGCGGTGCTGCTGGGATATTTCGAAGGGGACGAATTCAAGCGATTTTTCTATTCCTATCTCGTGGCGTTTCTGTTCTTCCTGGCGATCGCCTTGGGCGGCCTCTTTTTCGTGATGCTGCAGCACGTGACCAAGGCGGGGTGGAGTGTGAGCGTGCGGCGAATTGCCGAGTGGTATGGATCGAGCCTGTGGCTCTTCGCGCTGCTCTCGCTGCCGATTTTCGCGTCGCTGCTGACGGGGCACGGGTCGCTGTATCACTGGGACGTTCCGGGATGGTCGGCGGGGCGCGGGTTCAAGGGTTGGTGGCTTCAGCCGGGATTCTTCGTTATTCGCGCGGCGATCTATTTCATCGTCTGGACGATCTACGGGATGTGGTACTGGAAGACGTCGGTCCTGCAGGACCGCACGGGGGACATGAACCTGACGCTGAAGATGCAGCACCGGGCGCCGATCGGGCTGGTGCTCTTCGGGCTGACGCTGACGTTTGCCGCCTGGGACTGGATCATGTCGATCGACCCAGTGTGGTATAGCACGATTTTCGGGGTTTATTATTTTGGCGGCAGCGCGCTGGCGCTCTTTTCGACACTGGTGCTCAGTGTGCGGTATTTGCAAAGCAAGGGATTGCTGGTTGAGAGCGTCACCACCGAGCATTACCACGACCTGGGCAAGTTCATGTTCGGGTTTACGTTTTTCTGGGGGTATATCGCTTTCAGCCAGTTCATGCTGCAGTGGTATGGGAATATCCCGGACGAAACCGGCTGGTTTCTCCTTCACGGCGGTTCGACGCTGCACCCCAACGATTTCTCGCCGGTTGTTCTGGCGCTGCTGATCGGGCATTTTTTGATTCCGTTCCCGGGTTTGCTCTCGCGACATGTGAAGCGGAGCAAGCCGTGGATATCGTTCTGGGCGGTGTGGTGTTTGGCGTTTTGCTGGCTGGATATGTACTGGCTGGTTATGCCGGAATATGACGCCGGGACGTTGCATTTTGGATTGATTGATATCGCCGCCCTGGTTGGCGTGGGCGGGATTTTTATCGCGTTTGTTTTGCGGCGGGCGATGCACGATCCGGTGCGGCCGACGCACGACCCGCGGCTGGCGGATTCGCTGGCGTTTGAGAACTTCTAGGATTTGGAACATGGCGTTCAAACAGGAAGTCAATGTGGCGCTGCTGCTGACGATCGGGGTCATTTCCGCCCTGATGGTGCTGGTGATCGTGATCGGAATGCAGGCGTGGTATCAGAGCGAGGAGATCAACGAATTCACGGTCAAGTCGCAGGAGGCATCGGAGCGGGCCCTGAGCGGCGACGCGCCGGATACGACGCTGGCCGAGCTTCAAGAGGGCCAGAAGCTGGCCCTGGACGCGAAACCGCACTGGGTGGACGCGACCAAGAAGGACAAAGTGGCGATTCCGATCAAGGTGTCGATGGAATACCTGGAATCGCATGGCGGGAATCTGCCGTAGCATGAAAGCGATGCTGACAATTTCGCTGGCGATGGCCGCCGTGATGACGGCCCTGTGCGGCGGTGCGCGTGCGGATGACGTGCCCAGCGCAACGGGGGGCACGCAGATTCCGGCGGCTTACCGGAATGTGGGCGTTGATGAGCATCTCAATCAGCAGCTTCCGCTGGATGCGCGGTTTTATGATGAGAACGGGCAGTTTATCACGCTGGGGCAGATTCTTCGGCCCGGGCACCCGATGATTTTGCAGTTGGGGTATCTCGACTGCCCGATGCTCTGTGACGCGGTTTCGCGCAGCGTGGTGGATTCGGCGAAGAATATCGAATTGCAAGTCGGCAAGGATTGGGATTTTGCCTTCGTGAGCATCGATCCGACGGATTCGCCGGCGCTGGCGACGCTCAAGCGGAACAGTTATGTGACCGAGTACGGCAAACCGGAATCGCGAAGCGGATTTCACGTGCTGATCGGCAAGCAGGACGAGATTGGCATTCTGGCGGCGACGGTCGGCTTCCGCTATCAGCCGGCCGATAACGGGCAGTTTGCGCATCCAGCCGTGATTATGGTCATTACGCCCGATGGCAAGATTTCCCGATATCTGTATGGCGTGAGCTTTCCGTCGCAGACGTTGCGGCTGTCGCTGGTGGAGGCTTCGGCCGGGAAGATCGGAACGACGGTGGACCAGATCCTGCTGATCTGCCTTCACTGGGACCCGACGGCGGGAAAATATTCGATGGCGGCGATGAACCTGGTTCGCGCCGGCGGTGTGCTGACGGTGATGGTTCTGGCGGCGTCGATTTTCTGGATGAGCAAGCATGGCCTGCCGGGCCAAAAGCCGAATTCGGACCCAGCGGATGGGAAAAGTGACGGGAAGATTTGATGAGCGCGCTTCTGAACATTCTGGCTGACGACAACACCTGGGGCGGCTTCTGGATGCCGCCGCAGGGATCGACCAACGCCCCCAGCGTCGACTGGCTTTTCTTTTTTATCTACTGGATCTGCGTCTTCTTTTTCATGCTGATCCTGGTGCTGCTGGTGGGCTTTGCGTGGAAGTATCGCTATCGCGAAGGCCAGCCGATGCTGGATGCGCCGAAGCACAACACGGCGCTGGAGCTGACGTGGACGTTTATTCCGACGCTGATCGTCATCGTGATTTTCTTTTATGGGTTCAAGGGATATCTGGCGCTGGCGGTTCCGCCGCCAGATTCGTATGAGGTGGACGTGACGGCGCGGATGTGGTCGTACACGTTCCGGTATCCCAATGGGGAGCAATCGAACGAGCTGCACATTCCGATCAACACGCCGGTGGTTTTTGTACTCTCTAGCGACGACGTTCTGCATGGCTTTTATATGCCGATCTTCCGGATCAAGAAGGACGTGGTTCCCGGGCGGTATAACAAGATCTGGGTACAGGCGACGATGGCCGGGACGTTTGACGTTTACTGCACGCAGTATTGCGGGCAGGACCATTCATCGATGCGGAACCACGTCGTGGTGGAGTCGCGTGCCGAATTCGTGGATTGGCTGGGCAAGCTGGGCGGAGGCGGGTTGCCGCCGGTGGAGCGCGGGCATTATCTGTGGCAAACGCGCGGCTGCCAGCAGTGTCATAGCATCGACGGGGCGGCGACGGGCAAGGCGCCGACGTGGAAAGATCTGTATATGAGCCAGGTGGTGGCGCTCGACGGCACTTACACCGCTGATGAAAACTACCTGCACACTGTAATCACGCACCCGAATATCCATCCGATCGCGGGCTTCAATCCGATCATGCCGCCGACGGATGGACTGCTGAATGGGAAGGACGTCAACGATATCATTGCGTATATAAAGTCGATTAGTAAGTATTATCACCCGGCGGTGTTGTCGGCGAGTTCACCGGCAACCAAACCCAGTGATGGGGCGGCCAAACCTTAGGTCGACCCGGGAGTGTCGTATGTCGCTAGCACATGAAGTAACGCACGGAGATTCGCAGCCAGATAACTATCTGACGCACGGGCACGGCTTCAAATCGTGGGCCTTTACGCTGGACCATAAGCGCATCGGGCTGATGTACATGGGGTCGGTGCTGACGGCGTTTTTTATTGGGGGGATGTTCGCGGTGCTTCTGCGCACCTCGCTGCTTACGCCAAACCATTGGATGTTCGGCAGCGATCCCGCCAGCGATGCCAAGGCAAAACTCTTTTACAACAACATGTTCAGCCTGCACGGGACGGTGATGGTCTTCATGTTCATCATCCCGGCGATTCCGGCGATCCTGGGGAATTTTGTGTTGCCGCTGATGCTCGGCGCCAAGGATGTGGCGTTTCCGCGGCTGAACCTGTTGAGCTATTACATCTACGTGCTGGGGGCGTGCTTTTTCCTGTGGGTCTTGTTTGGCGGCCTGCTTCGCGTGCTGTGGAATATTCACATCCCGTTTGGATACGGGCTCGACACCGGGTGGACCTTCTACACCCCGTTCAGCACTTCCAAGGCAGAAGACGGAATGGTGGCCGGCGTTTTGGGCGCGTTCATCCTGGGGTTCAGCTCGATCCTGACCGGCGTGAATTTTATCGCGTCGATCCACACGCTTCGCCCGCGCGGGATGACGTGGTTCCGCATGCCGCTGTTTCTCTGGGCCATTTACGCGACGAGCATCATCCAGATCCTGGCGACGCCGGTTCTGGCGATTACGCTTCTGCTGCTGGTCTGCGAGCGGTTGCTGCACGTGGGAATCTTCGACTCCTCGCTGGGCGGGGACCCGGTGCTGTTCCAGCACTTTTTCTGGTTTTATTCCCATCCGGCAGTGTACATCATGATTCTGCCGGGGATGGGTGTGATGAGCGAAGTGATCGCGGTGCACAGCCGGAAGCATATTTTTGGATATAGCTTTATCGCGATCAGCTCGATTGCCCTGGCGCTGCTGGGATTTCTGGTCTGGGGGCACCATCTGTTCGTCGCGGGGCAGTCGAACCTGGCGGATTCGATCTTTAGTTTGCTGACGTTCAGCGTGGCGATTCCTTCGGCCGTGAAGGTTTTTAACTGGCTGGGGACGCTTTATCGCGGGTCGATCCGGTTTACGCCGGCGATGCTCTTTGCGATGGGTTTCATCCTGCTCTTTACGGTGGGGGGGCTTACGGGATTGTTCCTCGGCGCCCTTCAGACGGATGTGCCGCTGCATGACACTTATTTCGTGATCGCCCACTTCCATTACGTGATGGTGGGGAGCATGGTCTTCGCGTTCCTCGCGGGGATGTATCACTGGTTCCCGAAGATATTTGGGAAGATGACCAACCAGTTCTGGGGCCGGACGGCGGCGGTTACGCTCTTCATCGGGTTCAACGTGACGTTTTTCCCACAGTTTGTGATGGGGGCGCACGGCTCGCCGCGTCGCTGGGCGACTTATCCGGCGCAGTTCCAGATCTATCACGATATCTCAACGATCGGCGCCTATATCATGGCGATTTCGCTGTTCACGGTTTTGTTCAACTGGATTCACGCGTTGAAGTGGGGCAAGAAGGCGCCGTCCAACCCGTGGGGCGCGAACACGCTGGAGTGGCATACGCCCTCGCCGCCGCCGCACGATAATTTCCCGGTTCCGCCGGTCGCGGATGATCCATATAACCTTGCAGCGTGGGAATATGACGCGGCCACGGAGAACTGGGTTCCGCGCACGACGCCGGAACCGGCGCATGCGTCGGATCGGACCCGGTCGATTCACCATTGAATTTAAGATTTATGATTTGAAATTTGAGATAAAATCGCATGAGCACAGCATCCACAGCATCTCAACCTTCGGCCGGCGGACACGGACACGCCCATCACGATCCGCACCTGGCGCATCACTTCGATACGCCGGAGCAGCAGTTCACCTCGGCAAAGCTGGGGATGTGGGTGTTTCTGGGGACGGAAGTCCTGATGTTCGGGGGATTGTTCTGCGCTTATTCAATCTACCGGCATAATCACCCGCTGGTCTTTAAGTTTGCCGCGGAATCATATTTGAACACCAAGTGGGGGACGCTGAACACGATCATCCTGATTACCAGCAGCTTGACGATGGCCTGGGGGGTGCGGGCGGCGCAGCTCAATCAAAGGCGGCTGCTCATAGCCTGTCTTAGCATGACACTGCTGGGCGGGCTGGGGTTCATGATCGTGAAGTCGATCGAGTACACCGCCAAGTGGAATGAAAACGTGTGGGTGGGTAAGTGGAACATGTACAACGGGGAGTTCACCCATTCGTACAGCGAATCGCCACCGGCTCAGCCGGCGACGATGCCGGCGGTGCAGATTGCGATTCCCAGCACCCGGCCCGATCCGACGCTGGCGGATGCTAATACCGGCGTGGACGTCAGCCAGATCAGGCCGCGATATAACTTCGATTTGAGCCAGACCATTGTCCAGGGATCGTCGGCGAATGAATCGGAGGAGCCGAAGCTTTCGCCTGAGGAGCTGCGTGAAGAGCGCTATCGCGAACTTTCAGATTCCGACCAGTGGCGGGTGAACACGTTTTTCAGTTGCTACTTCCTCATGACCGGCCTGCACGGGATCCACGTGCTGGTGGGGATGGGGCTGATCACCTGGATCCTGATCCGTTCGCTGCGAAATGAATTCAGCTCGGAATATTTTACGCCGGTCGATTTGGTGGGGTTGTACTGGCACCTGGTCGATCTGATCTGGATATTCCTGTTTCCGCTGCTTTACTTGATTCACTGATGGACGATTTATGAGCCTGCCACATTCACATGATGTTCCAGCCCCGGTCGCGGACGATGTCGGTCCCGAAGCGCCGCACGGGGTTCACGCGGTGCCCCGGCGGATTCTCCTGGGGGTCTATTCGGTGCTGATCATTTGCACGGTCATCACCGTCGCGGTGTCGTTTGTCGACCTGGGGCAGGCGAATATCTGGGTGGCGCTGCTGATCGCGGTGATTAAGGGGAGCCTGGTCTGCCTTTACTTCATGCATTTGCGATGGGACAGCCCGTTTAACGGATTGGCCCTGGTTTCGGCGCTGTTTTTCGTGGCCCTGTTCATCGGGCTGGCGCTGCTGGATTCGACGAGCTATCAGCCGCAGTTGAAACCGACGCCTATGGCGGTGAAAGCGCCGTAGCAGGGCACGCTTTGCGGGGTGCGGTGGATTTGGTGTGCGGCGGATTTCTTGTGACGTTCAACTCCAAAGGTGGTTTTCGCCCTCCGCCCCGCGCATCCGCGATCGGATTGTGGCTGGTTCTGGCCGCGCTGGCGATGCTCTTTATCGCCAGCATGTGGCTGTACATCCTGCTGCGGCTGCATTTTTTTGGAAACCAGCTTTCCAACGCCGAAATCCACCTGCCCTACCTGACCTGGCTGAGCACGGCCGTGCTCCTGGCGGGAAGCTTTACGATCCATCGCGCGGTGGTTGCGATCCGGCGCGAGAAGCAGGACCTGTGCCTGAAATTCCTCTATGTGACGTGCGCGATCGCAGTGCTGTTTCTCGCGGTTCAGTCGCCCTGCATGGCGACGATTCTTCAGCAGCACCTGGCGCTGGCGGAGCAATCGGCGGCAGGAAAGTCGCCGGGGCAGTTGGCGCCGGTGTCGGCGTATGGGCTGGTGTTCGTGCTGATCCTGGTGCACGCGCTGCACGTGCTGGGGGGGATCGTGGCGCTGGCGGTCGTGACGGCGAGGACCCGGGCGGGGAAGTACGACCACGAGAATTTTCTGGGAGTGCAGTTCGTGGCCAGGTATTGGCACTTTCTGGATGTGGTCTGGCTGGCGATGTTTACGATGTTTATGGTGCTGGGGTAGCGGTTCAACTCACGCCAACGCCGATGTCCGCCTTGCGCATCATCCAGTAGCCCAGAATCGAAGCGGCGACGCCGATGCCGGCGTAATCGAGGGGCAGCGGCCGCGCGAATGGGGCGTAGGGGCCGGTTGGAACGCCGACCTGGAGGGTGGAATCCTGCCCGGCGGCGGCGAGGATATATCCGATGAGCCCGACGAGAATCGGCCCGATCCAGAACCAGAAGCTGGGCCGGGCGGGGGCGTATTTGTAGGCGATCATCGCCCCAAGCCAGGAGGCGATGCCGATCGACGCCTGCACCTGATTTTTCGCCGGGGCCTGGCAGAGGACGAATACGATGACCGCGGTGGCGACGGTTTGGGCGATCGTGGCGGTGAGATTGTTGACCAGGGTTGATCCAGTGGCCGGAGGCGGAGGCGCATCCGAGTGGGCGGCTTTGGCCATCGCCCATAAACCGGCCCAGATCGCGGCGAGAAGAAGGCCCAGGACCAGGAGTTCGGCGGCCAGCCGGTAAAAAACCGACGAATCGCCCCCGGCTTCGAAAAGCACTTCCTGCATGTTTCCGCAGCGCTGGGAGAGGATGGTCATGGCAAAGCAGGCGGCGAAAAGCCCGGCCTCGAAGCGCACCGCGCCGGCAATGAAGGTGCCGACGAATGCGCCGATGGCCAGAAGGATGGCGACCAGCAGAAAGGCCGTGATGGGCGAGGGCTGGCAGAAGATGCTGCCGTCGAATCCGGGAAGCACGGGAAATCCAAACCAGCGGGAGGCGAAGTAAAAGATGAGGCAATTGGCGATCAGGGCGAGGGTAATGGCCGCGCGGGCGGACACGCCGTGCGGGGTCCAGAGGGTGAGGACCCAGCGGTTGAAAGGGCGGTCGTCGAGATGGAGCGTGGTTGACTCGGTCATAAGTGGGGGAGTTTATCTGGGAAAAGGGGGAATGTCTCGACGGTGGGTGATTAGCTTGGCTTCGTGTCTAAATAGGAATTTCCCCACGGCAGCGCCGTGGGCGTTTCGGGAGAGAAGTGACTCTGTACCGTTCGACGGATGCGATGCGAACATTTGCCTAACGCGTGGTTGAGGACTAAGGTTACAAAGCACGAGAGAGAATTGAGCGAATCGGCGACGCTATTTCCGCAGCTTGAGCCGCCCGAGGTCCAGTCGGCCGATGGGCCGGTGGCCCAAGTCGTGCTCGAGCAGGGGCTGGATCGCGTTTTGGATTATGCGATTCCAAAACGTCTGGTGGGGCGGGTTCATGCGGGGATGCGCGTACGGATTCCGCTGGGGCGGGGCAATCGGGCGGTGCGCGGGTGGGTGGCGGGGCTGCGGCGATAAGAGTGAGCTGCCAAGGCTTAAAAATCTATTGGGCATCGATGATGAGCGAATCCTGATCGCTCCGGCGGTGATGGAATTGGCGCGGTGGATTGGGCGGTATTACTGCGCGCCGCTCGGGGCGGTGCTGGAGAGCGTGATTCCGGCGGCGGTGAAGAAGAAGATCGGCATCGGGTATAGCTCGATCGTCCGGCTGGCGCAGGAGCCGGAGAAGATCCAGGAGATCCTGGAGAAGACGCGATCGCGCAAGCGGCGGGCGGTGATGGCGCGGATGCTTCAGGTGGAAAAGGGGAAGGGGATCGAGCTGAATCGCCTGGCCGGGGAAGCGGGCGTGAAAGCCCCGACGGTGCGGAAACTGGTGGGGCTGGGGATCGTGACGATCAAGTCGGAAATCGATTTGCCGAAGATGACGGGCGGCATTGCCGAAGGGGCGGCGGACGAGAAGCAGATTGAGCTGAACGAGGATCAGCGGAAGGTTTTCGAAGAGCTCTCGCCGCGCGTGGCGGCGGGGGGGTTTAGCGTTAATCTGCTACATGGGGTGACCGGCAGCGGGAAGACTGAGGTTTATCTTCAGCTCATCGCCGAGGTGATTAAATCAGGGAGGCGGGCCCTGGTGCTGGTTCCGGAGATTGCGCTGACGCCGCAGACGGTTTTGCGGTTTAAGGCGAGGTTCAAGCATGTGGCGGTGCTTCACAGCGGTCTAACTGCGACCGAACGGCATCGATATTGGCAGCAGATCAGCGACGGTGGGGCGGATGTGGTGGTGGGGGCGCGGTCGGCGGTTTTTGCCCCGATGCAAAAGCTCGGTGTGATCGTCGTCGATGAGGAGCATGATTCAAGCTATAAGCAGGAGCTGGCGCGCGCTATCACGCGCGCGACGTCGCAATCAAGCGGGCGCAGATTGAGAATGTGGCGATCGTGCTGGGGAGCGCTACGCCGTCGCTGGAGATTTACCGGCTTTGTCACGGGGAAAATCGTGGGGAGCACGAAGCCGTGGGGAGTCGGAATCATTATCTTTCCCTGCCGAACCGGGTGCGCGGACTGGCGCTGGCGGCGACGGAACTGGTCGACATGCACCGCGAGCGGAAAATGCGCCGCGGGGTACACCTGATTTCGCAGCGGCTGGAGCATCTGCTGCAGACGACGATCTCGGCCGGGCGGCAGGCGATTTTACTGCTGAATCGCCGGGGGTATTCGAATTTCGTCTTTTGCTCTTCGTGCGGGGAGCCGATCAAGTGCAAATATTGTGATACGACGATGACGTATCACCGCTCGGTCGATCAGCACGTTGGCTCGGCCGCGAGCGCGAAGGCGGTTCATACGGGGCAGATGCTGTGTCATTACTGCCTGGCGACGCAGGTGCTGCCGGTGCAGTGTCCGATCTGCGGGAAAAAGCTGAGCTTATTTGGGCTGGGGACGCAGCGGGTGGAAGAGGAGCTCTCGCGGAAGATGCCGGAGCTGAAATTCGCGCGGGTGGACAGCGACTCGATGCGGACGTTCAAGGATTACGAAGCGACGTTGGGCCGGTTTGGGCGCGGCGAATTGAACGTGATTTTGGGGACGCAGATGATCGCCAAGGGGCTGGATTTTCCGAACGTGACGTTGGTGGGGGTGATCAGCGGGGATACGGCGCTGGCGCTGCCGGATTTCCGTGCGGCGAGAGCGCACGTTTCAGCTCATCACGCAGGTCGCGGGCCGGGCGGGCAGGGGGGACGCGGCGGGGCGGGTGGTGGTGCAGACATTTCTGCCGGACGATCCGACCATCCGCACCGCCCTCCGGCAGGATTACGCGGCGTTTGCGCGCGATGAGCTGGCGGGGCGGAAGGAAGTTGGTTTGCCGCCCTATTCGCGGATGGCGCGGATCATTCTGCGGCATCAGGACGTTAGCGAATTACACAAGATCGGGCAGCAACTCGCTGAAAAGATTACCGCTGCCATCGCAGAAAATTCGGCCGTCACGATGCGGGGTCCGAACCCCTGCGTCATCGGGCGGATCGCGGGGTTTTATCGCCATCAGATTTTGCTGCAAAGCCAGCGTCCCGAGCCGCTGCAGGCCGTCCTCGCCGCCGTGCGCGGCAGGGGGCTTCGGCAAAGCGGAAGCCGTGGCCGTCGATGTGGATCCGGTGGCGATGCTTTAACCTTTTACCGATTCCAAGGCAGAATCTCACCGCGGAGATCGCGGAGAGCGCTGAGAAAGATTCGAAAGAATGTTTTTCTTGGCGCTCTTGGCGGCTTGGCGGTTAAAAATTCTTATAACCGCCCGCTTCGCTCAAGACGCCAAGAGCGCCAAGAAAGAGATTGCTTTTTTGTCTCTGCGCGCTCCGCGGTGAATCCGGGACTATCCGCCGGCGATGGCGCCGATGATATAGAACGGTTCTTTGCCGGCGGCGACCTGGTGCGGGAGGGGGGCGTCGGGGGGATCGTGAGAGAGGTCGTTTTCGCAGGCGAAGAAGCGGACCATGGGGCGGCGCTTTTGGGTGGCGTGGTCACGGATGGCGCCGCGGAGCATGGGGTATTTTGATTCCAGGGCGTTCAGGAGCGTTCGCTGGGTTAGCGGCGCGGGGACTTCTATCGTTACTTCGCGGTTGGTCTGCGCGAGGGCGCGGAGGTGGGCGGGGAGGATGACGCGGATCATGAGAGGGTCTGCACTTCCACGGAAACGACGGAGGGAAGATCGCGGACGATGGGGATCCAATTGTCGCCGGCGGTCGGGGGAGGCGTAGACCTGGCCGCCGGTGGTGCCGAAATAGATGCCGCAGGGGTCGAGCGTGTCGACGGCCATGGCGTCGCGGAGGACGTTGACGTAGCAGTCGCGCTGGGGGAGGCCGTTGGAGAGCGCTTCCCATTCGTTGCCGCCCTTGCGGCTGCGGTAGACGCGGAGTTGGCCGTCGGGCGGATAGTGCTCGGCGTCGCTTTTGATCGGGACGACGTAGACCGTTTCGGGCTCATGGGCGTGGACGTCGATGGCGAAGCCGAAATCGGTGGGGAGGTTTCCGCTGATTTCGTCCAGAGATCGCCGGCGTTGTTGCTGCGCATGACGTCCCAGTGCTTTTGCATGAAAAGGACGTCGGGGCGGGAGGGGTGAAAGGCGATGCGGTGGACGCAGTGGCCGACCTCGGCGGTGGGGTTGGGAATGTATTCGGAGTGAAGGCCCTGATTGATGGGCCGCCAGGTTTGTCCGGCGTCTTCGGATCGGAAGGCGCCGGCGGCGGAGATGGCGATGAAAAGGCGGTTGGGATTGATCGGGTCGATGAGAATAGTGTGGAGACACATTCCGCCCGCGCCGGGCTGCCATTTGGGGCCGGTGCCGTGCTGGCGCAGGCCGGGGAGTTCGTGCCAGGATTTTCCGGCGTCGGTGGAGCGGAAGATAGCGGCGTCTTCTACGCCGGCGTAAACCATGTCGGGGTCGCTGAGGGATGGCTCGAGGTGCCAGACGCGTTTGAATTCCCAGGGGTGGGGGGTTCCGTCGTACCACTGGTGAGTGCCGGCGGAGCCGTCGTAGGCGAATTTGTTGCCGACGGGCTGCCAGGTTTTTCCACCGTCGTCGGAGCGCTGCATCTGCTGGCCGAACCAGTCGTTTGACTGGGAGGCGTAAATTCGATTCGGGTCGGCGGGGGAGCCTTTGAGGTGATAGATCTGCCAGCCGCCGAAGAAGGGGCCGGCGACGTCCCAGCGATCGCGCTTGCCGTCGGCGGTGAGGATGAAGGCCCCCTTGCGAGTTCCGACCAGGACGCGAACGCGGCTCATGAAAGGCTCCCGGGAAATTGTTTAAGGCTGGACGATGACCATCCACATTACGCCGAACTGGTCGGCGACCATGCCGAAGCGGGGCGAAAAGAATGTTCGGCCGAGGGGCATCTGGATTTTTCCGCCCTGGGCAAGGGCGTTGAAGAGGCGGTCGGCATCGGCTTCGGTGTCGGCGTAGAGTGAAAGGGCGAAGCCGTCGAGTTTGGGTTTTCCGGTGCAGCGGCCGTCGGAAAGGAGGAGGGTGGATTTTCCGATTTCGATGGCGGCGTGCATGATTTTGTTTTCGGAGCCTGGAGGGGTCATGCCCGGGTTGGGCTCGGGGTTGTCCTTGAAGCGGACGAGGCGGATGTTTTTGCGACGATGGCGGAGCGATAAAATTCGATTGCCTCTTCGCAGCGGCCGTCGAGGAAGAGGTAGGGTTGGATTTCCATGGGGGCTCCCTGGGGGGTTTGGGATTGTCCGTTTAAGTATAATCCCATCACGCCGTGCAAGCACGGCGGCTACACGGGGAGAAGTTGGGGGAGCGTTGCGGGAGGGAACTGACCCAATACCCATTTTTCAACTCCCACTTTATCTCACATTATCTCACTTTTCTCGAGGTTGAGAGACAGAGGGGGAAACGATTTCGGTGGATTACCCACGATTCCCCAAAATCCCCCTTTTTTTGGGGGGGGGCGGATGGGGATTTGAAATTTGAGATTTCAGATGGGTGGACATAGAGACCCCGTAGAAGAAACATTACGCATCTATATACAGGTCCAAAGGTGCACGTTTTGTACCTATTTTGCGAAAAATCCGGGATTTTGTTTTTGCGGTTGATCAGAATGCAAAGAATCTGATACGGGGGTGATGGTGGATCAATCAAAGAGGCTGACGCCGCTTTCGCAGTTGCGCCAATAGGCGGCGTCGGGGATGGATTCGAAGGCATAATGGCGGGCGATGTCGGTGATTGCCGAATTCAGTGGGGGCCAAGCGGGGTTTTGTTCGAGGCTTTGAATCAGCCTGGATAGCCAGGTCTGAACGGCAGACGACTAGCTTTTGCGGGGCTCCGTACGCGCGTGAAAACTTCGCCGGCGAGGGGAATCAGGGGAGTGGGGTCGGCGAAGAATCGTGCTGATTTGCGCAGGGCGAAAACATCCCGGATCATGCAGGACCAGGGCATCAGGAGGGTGATGGCGGAGAGGGCGGGGTGGTCGATTTCGCGGACGCGCATGAAGCGATAGGCACGCCAGATCTTGGAGATGCGGTCGTGGAGCCAGGGGATGAGGTCCGGGGGTGGGGGCTCAAATTCGAAACTCTGCCAGTTGTGGAAACTGCGCAGGACGGAATCGAGGGTGTCGCGGCGAATGTGCCAGGCGCGGCAGGTGGGGGTGTAGAGGAGATGGAAGCCGGCATGGCGGAGGCGGTTGCAAAGGTTGAGGTCGTCGAAGCTGGCGATGCAGCGTGGATCCCAGCCACCGATGCGGCGGACGGGATCGACCCGGCAGGCCATGGTGGCACCGTACAGAAGGCGGGGGTCGATTTGCTCGGCGTCGCCGTGATGCTGGGGCATGTGGATGCTTCGCCAGAGGTCGGGGAGGGTATCGGTATATTTTTCGTCGAGGCGGCCGCCGATGGCGGCTTTGTCGGGGTTTCGCTGGAATGCATCGTGCATTTTTTCGATGAAGTCGTTGGCGGGGACGACGTCGGCATCCAGGCCGAGGAGAATTTCGCTGGTGCAGGTGCGCAGGGCGAGGTTGCGGCCGGCGCCGAGGCCCATGGCGCCGGTGAGGTCGAGGACTTGGAATCCGTTTTCCTTCGCGATCTCGGGACTGCGATCGGTGCAGCGGTCGTTGATGAAGAGATATTGATCGGCGGGGCGGGCCTGCGTTGGCAAAAGCGGCGGCGGTTTCGCCTACGGTTTTTTCGTTGTTGTGGCAGGGGATATAGGCGGTGATCGTCACGAGGAGAATATAACCGGGGGGAATTGGAATTCCGAAACCAGAAACCAGAATGGCGAATCAAATCCGAAATCCGAATGTCGAATGCGGTGAACGATCTGGTTTCAGGCAGCACGACGGTCGTTTTCTGTCTGTCCCTTCAGCGGTCGCTTGGTCAAGCTGAAATTCTCCATAACCCAGTGGTGCAGCATTCGGCCGTTCATGTTGAAAAGGGCGAAATAATCGGTGCCGGTTAATTCGATCAATCGGGTAGGGTCTTGGACTTTTGCAATCAGACTGCGCCCGTCGCGAAGCTGGGCTGGATTTAGTGCGGTGTGAAGCTGCAAGCTGGGGAATTCGAATTCGTCCGGAAAATACATTTTGCGAAAGTGGCTCATGAAACGGATGAAGGCCAGACGCAAGCCAAGGGGGAATTCGATGAGCCTGACGCCGCGGAGATGGGTGATGCCGGGCTCGATGAGGGTGTTGCGGGACAGGAGGACCTTGATGTTTTCCTTCACCTTGATGAGAAGCATCGAGGGCCTGACAACGTCGCAGGCTGTGATGGGCTGATCCTGGATGGATTCAAGTTGGGATTTTGGGTCTGGCATTGGCTGCATTATATAAAGGATACGAAACTTAACATAACATGCATTATAGGACGTAGCAGGGGGGTGAATTCCATCTGATTTCAGAGTGACGTTCGGGGCGGCCTTGGGGTGTTGGGGCGCTGAATAAATGTCCTCCCCGGCCTAAGCTCGCGGAGTACCGCCCAAGTGCCTCCGGCTCTTGCGGCGGCTACACGGGGAGAAGTTGGGGACGTGCGAAAAAAAAAGGAGCCCGTTGCCGGGCTCCGCTCCCACTCCTGAATTTTGTTTTGAATCAAGCGGCGTCGAGTTGGGAGGCGATGCTGGCCATGAATTCGACCCCTACCGCCTGGGTGCGGGATTCGGGCTGGGCGGGGGATTCACCCAGACGACGCGGGCGGGGATCATGTTTCTGCGATTGGCCAGGGGCTGGCCGGCGGAGCCGAGGCCAACGTGGATGCTTAGCAGTTTGCCGGGGCGGACGGGCATGGAGCGGGGCAATTCCAGGCGCAGGCCGGTGGAGCTGACGTCCTGGGTTTGGCCGCCGAAGTATCGGGCGGCGGTGTGCTCGAAGACTTTGATCGGGCGGTTCTGTTGGATTCTCAGGCCGCGGCGGCGTTCGATGCCGCTGTCTTCCGAGTCGTCGGGCAGAGTCGTTGCATTGCTTGCGTGAGGGTCAACATAGGATTACCTCCGTTCGAACTTTCAGCATTATTGGTTATCGGAACGTCAGGCTCGGGAGTTGAAAGAAAATGGGAAGGGTTGAGAAAGGGGCCTCCAGCCCTCGCCCTCCAGGCGATGCGGGGTACCGCTCCTCGCCTCCGGCAAGAACGGCCTCCAGGCCTAATATTGCGGAGTACCGCTCCTCGCCTCCGGCTGCGGGGGTGTGCTTTGCCCCTCGGCATTCGGCGGTCAAATCCGTATGATTCCCCCATGGCTTACAACTTCACCGCGATCGAGAAGAAATGGCAGCAGTATTGGCTGGAGAACCGGTCGTTTCGCGCCTGGAGCCGGGCGAGGCGGGGAAATGCCCAAGGCGTATGTGCTGGACATGTTTCCCTATCCCAGCGGGGCGGGGCTGCATGTCGGGCATCCGGAGGGGTACACGGCGACGGATATCGTTTCGCGGTATCTGCGGATGAAGGGGTATAACGTGCTGCATCCGATGGGGTGGGACGCGTTTGGGCTGCCGGCCGAGCAGTATGCGATCAAGCAGAATGTGCATCCGCGGATCACCACCGAGCAGAACATCGCCAACTTTCGCCGGCAGATTCAGATGCTGGGGCTGAGCTATGACTGGGACCGGGAGATCGACACCACCGATCCCGACCTATTACCGCTGGACGCAGTGGATTTTCCTGCAGCTGTTCAACAGCTATTTCGATCCGGTCGACCAGAAGGCGAAGCCGATCGCGCATCTGATCAACGAATTGCAGAACGAGAATTTCGTGGTTGCGGCCGGATGGGTCGGTTCATGTCAATCCGACGCGATCCGAGGCGCTGGAGCCGATTCGGCGGGAAGTGCGGATCGAGCGGCTGTGGCGCGAGCTGGACGAAGGAGAACAGCGCGAAGTCATCGACGACCAGCGGCTGGCGTACATGGATGAGATTCCGGTCAACTGGTGCCCGGGGCTGGGGACGGTGCTGGCCAATGAAGAAGTGATCGACGGCAAGAGCGAAGTGGGCGGATTTCCGGTCGAGCGCCAGCCGATGCGGCAATGGATGCTGCGGATCACGGCGTATGCCGAGCGGCTGCTGGACGATCTGGAGCAGCTGGATTGGCCGGAATCGCTGAAGGAGATGCAGCGGAACTGGATCGGGAGGAGCGTGGGGGCGGAGGTGGATTTTGAGATTGATCCGGCGGAGCATTTCCGGCGGCAACCCGCCCCGCCGGATGGAGAAGATGACGATGATCCGACGTTGCGTCACGGTTTTCACGACCCGGCCGGATACGCTTGTACGGGGCGACGTATATGGTGCTGGCGCCGGAGCATCCGCTGGTGGAGCGGATCACATCGCCGGCAGAATCGCGCGGCGGTGGATGCGTATCGGCAGGCGGTGGCGGCGAAATCGAGCGCGATCGGATGGCGGAGACGAAGGAGAAGACCGGCGTCTTCACCGGGGCGTATGCGATCAATCCGGTGAACGATGAGAAGATTCCGATCTGGATCGCGGATTATGTGCTGATGGGGTATGGCACCGGGGCGATCATGGCGGTGCCGGCGCATGATCAGCGGGATTTTGAATTCGCGACGAAATTCGAGCTGCCGATCCGGACGGTGGTGAAGCCGGCGGATGGAAGTCGAGCCCCCTGCCGGGCGAGGCGTTTGAGGGGGAGGGCATTGCGGTCAATAGCCCGTCGATCGACGGCCTGCCGACGCCGGAGGCGAAGGAGAAGATCACTGAGATTCTGGAGGAGCGAGGAGCGTCGGGAACAGGTCGGTGAAATATAAGCTGCGCGACTGGCTTTTCAGCCGGCAGCGATATTGGGGCGAGCCGTTTCCGATCATGCTGGATGCGGAGGGCAATCCGTGGGCGGTGCCGGAAGCGGAATTGCCGGTGACGTTGCCGGAGATGGAGGATTTCAAACCGACGGGCACGCCGGAGCCGCCGCTGAGCAAGGCGAGGGATTGGGTGAAGGTGACACTCGACGGGCAAGCCGGCGGTGCGCGAGACCAACACGATGCCGCAATGGGCGGGGAGCTGCTGGTATTACCTGCGGTATATCGATCCGCAGAATCAGGATCGGTTTGTCGATCCGGCAAAGGAAAAATATTGGATGCCGGTCGATCTGTATGTCGGCGGCGTCGAGCATGCGGTGCTGCATCTGCTTTATTCGCGGTTCTGGCACAAGGTGCTGTTTGATCTGGGGCATGTTTCGACGCCGGAGCCGTTTGCGCAAGCTGGTGAATCAGGGGATGATTCTGGGCGAGACGGAATTTCATGTCTTTACGCCGGCTGATGGCGAGGTATGTCAGCGCGGCGGAGCTGCGAGAACATCGTCGAAGAAGCGTCAGCGAGGGGCCGCGACTGGTTGGAATCGCACAAACAGACCGGCGAGAAATTCGTCGGCGAACCGCATCGACGCTGATCTGGTGGAAAAACGCGGGGAGCGCTATGTGCTGAAGTCCGATCCGCGATCGTGCGTTGAGGCCCGCAGCTTCAAGATGAGCAAGAGCCGGGGAAATGTGGTGAACCCGGATCGAGATCGTCGGCGATTACGGCGCGGATACGTTTCGGCTTTATGAGATGTATATGGGCCCGCTGGAGCGCAGAAGCCGTGGAACACGCGGGATATCGTCGGCATGTCGCGGTTTCTGAGCGCGTGTATCGGAATCTGATCGGCGACGAGGAGGCGGAGAAAGACCGCGCAGATTGTTGCCGAGAGAAATTCCCGAGGCGCTGGATCGGCAGATGCACCGCACGATCAAGAAAGTGGGCGAGGACATTGACGGCTGCGGTTCAACACGGCCATCGCGGAATTGATCAAGTTGAATAATGAGATTGGGCAGATTGAGCGGCGGTGTCCGAAGCAACTGGCGGAGACATTTACGCTGATGCTGGCGCCGTTCGCGCCGCATCTGGCGGAGGAAATCTGGAGCCGGCTGGGGCATGACCGCAGTCTGGCGCGGCATCCCTGGCCGAAATATGACGCGGCGAAGCTTGTGGAATCGACGATGGAATTGCCGGTGCAGGTGAATGGGAAGCTGCGGGGAACGATCTGGGTCGGCGGATGCGCGCGAAGAGGATATCGATTCTCGCGGCATGCGAAGGACGTGGCGAGCGGTGAAGACGTGGATCGCGAGGAAAACGGTCGTGAAACAGATTTATGTGCCGAAGAAGCTGGTGAGCTTGGTGGTGAAATGAAAGCATGCGATGAGTGCGGAAATTGAAGCGAAAATGAAGGTGGCCGATTTGGGCCGGTGCGCAAGAGGCTGAAGGCCGCGGGGCGGTGCGCGATCGAAAGAGTTGGAGACGAACGCGTTTTTCGACACGCCGGACCAGTCGACTACAATCGGCGGACCGGGGATTGCGGATTCGGGTCGCCGTGGACGAAGGCGGGACGAGAACCGCTGCACTGTCACCATGAAAGGACCGCTGCAGGCAGGGCAGTTTAAAACCCGCGAGGAGATTCAATTTTCCGCGGATGAGCCGGAGGCGGTGCGGAAGATATTTGAGAATCTTGGGTACAGCGTCCACGCTTGTCATTTCAGAAGCGGCGGGAGACGTGGATGTTGCGGGATGCGAAGTCGACTGGATGAGATGCCGTATCTGGGCACATATGTGGAAATCGAGGGAAAACGGAGCGAGGAGCATCTCGGCCGCGCGGCAGTCGCTGGGACTGTCGGATTGCCGCTGATCTCGACGGGTTATATTTCGCTGCTGTCGCGTTATCTTGAGGAGCATCGGATCAGGATCGGCACATCCGGTTTTGATTTCGCGAGTTTTATTCTACAGCGAGAACAATGGCGGAAAAATCTTTTCTGGTTCAGCGGTTCGCCAAGCTGCCGCTCGGGAACGATTCAGTTGATCGGCTACAGCGTGGCCGGCGAGGAGACGCTCGTGCAGGTGCCGGAGCTGAACGTCTGCTTTGACATCGGCCGAGTCGCCGTACTTTGCGCTGACCAGCGATATCGTCTGCATCACGCACGGGCACATGGATCACATCGCCGGGCTCCCCTATTACCTTTCGCAGCGGTCGTTTCAGGGGATGAAGCCGGGGACGATTCTTGTTGCCGCGGGAGCTGGAGCGGCCGGTGGATACGCTGCTGCGATGCTGGCGGGATATTGAGCGGCAGGCGACGCCGTACGAACTGGTGGGGATGTCGCCCGGGGATGTGCACGAAGTGCGGCGGGATTTCTCGATCCGCTGTTTCGCGACCCATCATGGCGGGCCGAGCCTGGGATATTCGCTGGTCAGCGTGCGGGAAAAGCTGAAGCAGGAATATCTCGGGGCTACCGGCGAATGAACTGGTCGCGCTGAAGAAAAAGGGCGTGCGAGATTCAGTATCGCGTCGAGGTTCCGCTGGTGGCGTATCTGGGCGATACGACGATGGGGGAAGTTTTCGATCATCCGGATGTGCAGAATGCCGAGGTGCTGATCACCGAATGCACGTTTTTTGATGCCGATCACAAAGCACAAGGCCAAGGCGGGGCGGCATCTGCATCTGGATCATTTTGTCGAGGCGATCGACAAGTTGAAGAACCGGGACATTGTTCTGATTCACGTCTCGCGGCGGACGGGCGTTCGCCGGGCGCGAAAGCTTCTGCGCCGGCAGCTTGGGCGAGGAGCGGATGAAGAACATTCATTTCCTGATGGATTTTGAAGGGGCGGACGACGCGGGGGATATCGACAGTGTTTTGCCGGCGCCACCGGCGGATAGCGCGGAGTGAATCGCCTATTGCGGCAGTTCGATCGCATTCCCCATATATTTCAAACTCCGCGGCTGCGCTGCTCCTGTCTCTGACACAAAGACCACATTTAGCCGGCGCTGATCGAGCATTCCCGGATATCCCCCCCGCCGCTTTCCGATTGTTAGGGTCCCTGCCTTTTCATCCCAGCGGATGGGAATGATCGAAAACTCGCCTTTCGCATAGGCGTTGCTCACACCGTCGTCCTCGTACAAATCAAATTGCCCATCGGCGCCGGTGAAGACGCGCAGCTCGATCGGATCTGCCGGTTTCTCGCCCGTATATTGAAGCTCTGGTCCAAATGGAACGATCGATCCCGCGCGCACATAAATTGGAATGGAATCCATGCCGGCGGTGGCCGAAATCGTCCGGCCTCCCTCTAACATTTTCCCCGTCCAGAAGTCATACCACTGTGTTCCCGCCGGCAGATATACCTCCCGGCTGCGAGCCTGATACTCCGTCACCGGATTCACCAGAAACGCGGGCCCGAGCATGAATTGATCCGTCGATTCGCGCGCCGCGCGGTCCTGGGGAAAATCCATCGCCAAGCCGCGCATGATCGTGTAATCGCGTTGGGTTACCCATCCGGCGAGGGAATAGATATACGGCAGCAGCCGATAGCGCAAGCGGTCGAACTTCAGCTGCGCCTGATATGCCTCGCTGGTGTCGCCGCCGAATTCCCACATTTCGCGATTGGGAAACTCGCCGTGTACGCGAAGCAGGGGGCAGAAGGTGCAGAACTCGAACCAGCGGGTATTGAGCTCGCGCCACTCCTGCACATCGGCGGGGTCGGGATCGGATTTGCTGAACCGCTGCGGGACGGAAAACCCGCCGACGTCCATGGTCCAGTACGGCACCCCCGATATGGAGAACCCGATCCCGGCCGCGATCTGCTTGTGCATTGCTTGCCAGGTGGAGCTGGTATCTCCGGACCAACTCGCGGCGGCATAGCGCTGCTGGCCGGCATATCCCGAGCGGGTGAGGATAAAGACGCGCTTTTCTGGTGCGGCCTGACGCTGGCCATCATAAATCGCCTCGCATTCCATGAGCGAATAGGCGTTGAGCACTGCCGACCCCGGTCCCAGGGCGGTCGGATTCATATTCGTGCGCTGCCCATCGAGCGTTGGGCGCGGCAGCAGGTCTGGCTCGGTCGCGTCCAGCCACCATGCGTCCACGCCCCTGGCGAACAGTGCGGGCTTGATCTGCTCCCAGAAGAGCTTTCGCGCACCGGCATTGAAGGCATCAAAAAATGCATAGTTGAATCCCAGCCAATCGGTGGTTTCTTCGGTGAGGGTTCGCGGATAAAGGAACCCGCCCTTCTTCATCTGGTCGAAATTTGTCGTCCCCGGATAGAATTTTCCCCAGACGGAGATCATGAGCCGGGCGTGGTCCTGGTGAATTTTCTGAATCCATCCGGCTGGATCGGGAAAACGCTCTGGATCGAACGCATGGGAGCCCCACTGTCCTTCGGGCCAATATCGCCAGTCCTGGACGATATTATCGAGCGGGATCCCCCGGCTGCGGTATCCCTCGACAACGTCGAGGCTCTGCTGGGCTGTTTCGTATCTCTGCCGCGACTGCCAGAGTCCCAGGGCCCAGATCGGCATCATCGGCGCCCGCCCGGTGAGCTTGCGATACCCGGCGATCACGTCATCGATGCGCGAGCCATTCAGAAAGTAATATTCCACCCCCCCGCCGACTTCCGACCAAAGGGAAATATTTTGCGAATCTGAATCGGAAGCCGGGGGCTTCCACAAAAGTTGAATCGTCGATCCCCCCTGCCGCGACCACTCGAGCTTGATCGCATATTTCTTTCCCCCTTCCATGCGAACCTTGGCAATGTCTTTCCAGGGAAGCCAGCTTTGCCGCCACTGATCCATCACGATTTTTCCGTCGATCCAGAGATTGATTTGCCCATCGGAGAAGGCCTGGAACTGATAGTCCCCGGTCGTGGGGGCGGCGATGGATCCCTCCCACCGCACGCTGCCTTCCGAGGCGGGAAGATCCCCCAGCGGCGACTGGGGATCGGAGGCGATGATTTCCCTGCTTCGATGCCTTTCGAGCGCAACCCGTTCATCGCGCCGCTGGGTAATCAGACTGGTAAAGGCGGAATCGGAGAAGTAGGAAGCGGTCAATCCCCCCTGCTCGCCCGAAGCATCAAGGAGTGTCGCGGCGGGCATGGCAGAAAAAGCCCGTAAATCCCCAAATCGCGTGAAGGAAGGATTATCCCAGAAAATCCCGTACCCGCGACTGGAAACCAGCAGGGGGATGACGATCGTCCCATTGTGCTGCCAGAGGTCCAGGTCGTATCCCTTGATGTCCGTCAGTCCCAGTTGATTTTCGCCCAGGCCGTAGAGTGATTCGTCCGCAGAACCGCCCCACTGCTGGCGGACGTGAAACGTCTTTTGGCCCTGCACATCCGCCGGTTCGAGGTTCCTGCCCTTCTCGGCTAGGAGGACTTTTCCGGCCGGGTCGAGGAACGTCACGTTCCCGCTGGTCAAATCGACCCGCGCCGTAACCTTTGCCGTGGAGATACTTACGCTGCTGGAATCCTCGTTGACCGTCGGCCTCAGCCCCGCCTGCGGCAAAACGGATAGACTCGAGGTCTTAAGAAGCCCCCGTTCGCGCGAAAATGAGACCCGGATAATGTCGTCAGAAATTGCCTGGATTCTCAACCAGCCGTCGCCGAGGGCAATGACGACTGCGCTCTCATCCCAGGCATATTTTTGAGGCATGACGTTGCTCGAATCACGGGCCGTTTGGGGCGCACAGGCGACGAGGAAAGCAAAGGGGGCCGCAAACAGTAAACCCGCAGCCCAAACAAGGTTACTAAAATTCCGCTGATCGCCCAAGAGAGCCTCCACCCGCTGCCGTTTTATCTCTAGCTTTCAATCAAACCACATAATATCGTCAGAAAGCGCTTGATGCAAAGCAAAAGCGTGGTATTGTGCTCACAGCGCCGTGCCCCAGATGCGGGCGGGTTTTTGTGGCTGCAAGTGTTCCGTTCGGAGGGTTTTAAACGCGGGGTGTGTAACGGAGGCGTCAATGCGTGCCAGGCGGAAGTTCTCACAGGGTGGAAATTCTGTATCCAAATCCAGGCTCCAGCAGGCGGTTCGGCGATCACGCCTTATCGAGGTGCTTGAAGACCGTCTGTTGCTGACCACCGTCCCCTATACGTTTCAGAACGTCAACATCGGCGCGGGCGGTTTTGTCGACGGAATCTTCTACGATCCGAAAAACGCCAACACTATCTATGCCCGCACCGACATCGGCGGTCTCTACAAATCTACCAACGACGGGACCTCCTGGTCGCAGCTGCTCGATTTCGTCGGCAACAACACCACCGGCTCGCAAAACGGCACACAATCGCAGGAGATCGGCGTCCTCTCCTTCGCCATCGACCCGGAAAATTCCAACAACCTCTATGCCGACGTCGGGGAATACACAGGCTCCGGGCAACCCGACGGCGCGGTTTTCTACTCCACCAACGCAGGCCTGACATGGAGCATCGACAACCTCAGCTTTCAGGTCGGAGGCAATTCCAACGGGCGCGGCGACGGCGAGCAAATCGCCGTCGATCCCAACGACAGCAACATCATCTTTCTCGGCACCAACGCCAACGGACTCTGGGAAAGCACCAACGCCGGGCAATCGTTCAGCAAGGTTTCCAGCTTCACTCCCACGAGCACCACATTCGTCCTTTTCAATCCCAGCGGAACCGTGGGCAGTCCCAGCCAGACGATCTTCGTGGGAATCGATTCCACCTCCTCCACCACGAATTTGTACGAGACCACCAATGGCGGCACCAGCTGGGCAGTGATCCCGCAGAGTGGAGCAAGCGGGACGTTTCCAACCAAATATCTCCCGGGACACGCGGTCCTATCGGGCGGCTATCTCTATCTGGGCTACGCGAACGCCGAGGCCCCCAATGGAAGCATCACGAATGGCGGTGTCTATAGATATCAGCTCAGCACGGGCACGTGGGCCAATATCTCACCCGTAGCCACCAGTGGAAAATTCGGCTACGATGGTGTCGCCGCCGATCCGAATAATCCTAACACGATTGTCGTTACATCATTCGATTTCTACAGCGGCCCCGACCAGATGTGGCGGACGGTTAACGCAAACGCGGCCACCCCGACGTGGACTGAAGTCTACGATTATTCCACGGCTCAGGACAACGGCTACGAAGGGTTCGACACCACGCGCAACACGACGAATGCACCTTGGACGGCGGATTTCGGCGACGGCATCAGCAACTGGGCCGCGGCGGTGGCGATCAATCCGTTCAATTCCAATCAGCTCATGTATGGGACCGGACAGGGAATCTGGGCCACCAATAACATTTCCAACAATGGAACCAACACGCAATTGACAGAAGCGAACAGTTGGTATTTCCCGGACACGGGGATCGAATTCACGGCCGTAGGCGGCGTGGCCGCGCCCACCGCGGGCACGCCGCTCTACAGCGCCATGGGAGACATTGGCGGATTTGCGAATACGACGCTGACTTTTTCCCCCGCCGCCGGCTCGGTGGGAGGGAGCGGTTACAGCACCGATTATGCCGGAACCGTGCCCAGCGACGCGGTTATCGTCGGCAGCATGGGAACCACCGACGGCATCTACACCACCAACGGCGTTACGTTTTCCGCCTTTGCGGGCAATCCGAGCTCAGGTACGGCCTTCACGGAAGGAACGGTTGCCATCTCGGCAAATGGTTCGACCATCGTCTGGGCGCCGTCGGGACAAGCCGCTTACTATTCGACCAACAACGGTTCAAGCTGGACCTTATCCACGCTAACCGGCGGCGGCGGGCTGCCCACCGGGGGCGTCATCGTTTCCGACAAGGTCAATCCCAACTACTTCTACTACTGGACGGAAAACAGCAGTGACAATTCCTGGACCCTTTACGTCAGCTCGAACGGCGGACAGACATTCGCCGAATCCGCCGGCGGAGCGATCGGAACTGGAAACGTCACGCTGGCGGTTAATCAATATGTCGCCGGGCAACTTTGGATTTCCAGCTACATCGGAATGTACGAGTCGACCAATTTCGGCGCCAGCTTCACCCACGTCGGCAGCTACAGCGCTGCCGCAAACACCGGCACCATGGCGTTGGGCGCTCCTGCGCCCGGCGGCACGATTCCGGCAATCTACATCTACGGGACCATCGCCAGCGGCGGGTTCGAGGGCCTTTTCCGCTCCGACGACGGCGGTAACACCTGGCTGCAGTTGAATACCACGAGCGAGCAATGGGGCGGACTGATTCAAACCCTCGCCGCCGATCCGAATGTTTTCGGCCGCGTGTACATCGGCATAAACGGCCGCGGCATCATCATGGGGAACCCCAGCAGCAGCCTGCCCGCCGGATGGGTCGACACCGACATCAACGAACCTGGAAATCCAGGTTGGGCGACGAGTTCGACAACGCTGTCCACCGGGTCGGTCGTGAATCAGTGGACGATCAATGGGGGCGGCGCTGGAGTCGCGGCAACATCGGTGACGCTCTCGTCGCTCACGGTCAGCGGTGATGTCGCCACCGCCGTGACATCCGGCGTCAGCGGGTTCCAGGTCGGGCAGACCATTTTCATCAACGGCGCGAGCAACGCCGCTTACGACGGATATTTCGTGATCACTGGCCTCGGCAACACGCCAGCGGGAATCGCCTCTGAAATTGGCGCGGCCACGGAGTTCACCTTCAACATCACCGAGCCGAATGCGACAGTCGCGGGCACAATCACGGCGACACTGGAGGACCAGCTCAATTTCGCATACGAGCCCGTTTCCGGGAACGCCGTCGCGATCTCCGCCGAGCTGACGGGACTCACGAACACCGACAACGGCAAGGGCACGTCCGAAGCGGGCGTGATGATCCGCAACGGGACAAGCCCAACCAGTCCTTTCGTCGCCCTCTTCCAGACGGCCGCGGGAAACCTCGTTTTTGAAGATCGATCCGACGGCGCCCTCGATACCCAAACCGTCACGGGCGTCCCCGTTGGCTCCGAATATGTCGAGATCATCGGAACGGGCAACGGCGGATATACCGGCTACTACAGCGCCAACGGAACATCCTGGACGCAGATCGGCTTCGGCGTGACGGTGCCGACGTCCGGAAGCCTCAACGTCGGCCTCGCCGCCACCGCGGATTACAATCCCCAGCTCACCAGCGCGACGTTTACCAATCTTGTGATCAGCACTGGCCCCACTGTCACGCAGGCCGCGGCGGCAAATCCAAATCCCGTCGATCCTTTCATTACCGCCGCGTCGACCGCCCTGAGCGCCGGTGCCACTGAAAACGGCTCGGGCTCGGGACTTACCTACACCTGGGCCTACACCGGCCCGACCGGCGTCACCTATACCGGCAACACCAACGGAACGAACGCCGCGCAAAATATCACCGCCGATTTCACCCAGACCGGAACGTACAACTTCACTGTCACCATCGCGGATTCTCTTTCGCTGACCACAACGAGTTCGGTCCAGGTCATCGTCGATGCCGCCTTCGCGAGTCAGTCCGGCTCTACCCTGGACATCACCCTCAACAGCGCGGGCTCCGTCGCCATCGAGGGCTCGGGCGGAACCATCACTGCCAGCGAAAACGGATTCCAGGCCAGTTTCACCGGCGTCTCCGCCATCAATGTCACCGATTCGGGCTCCGGCGACACTCTGAATTATCTCGGCGGAATCACCAGCCCATTTACCTTCACCGGCGCAGGTACTTCCACCCTTGACGTTCTCACCGGCACGCTCAACTTCGCCGGCGCTTCCACGATCGCGCTAGGCGTTCTTGACATCAATTCGACCGGGCTGGCGGCTGTTCCGGTCAATTCCGCCGCGCAAACCCAGCTCCTCGTCAGCGGCATTTCGATCACCGGCGGAACCCTCGACCTCAGCGACAACGAAATGTTCATCACCTACGGCAGCGGCTCGGACCCGATGTCCGTCATCTACAGCTATCTCCAATCCGGTTACAACAACGGCAACTGGAACGGCCCCGGCATTATCTCGACCTCCGCGAGCACACCGACCAATGGGCTCAATTACGGGCTGGGATTCTCGGATGGAAAAGACGGAATCGTCAGCGGCCTTTCCTCCGGCCAGATCGAAATCAGGTATACGCTCCTGGGGGACGCTAATTTGGACGGCACGGTGAACGGCTCGGACTTCAGCATCCTCTCCGCCAATTTCGGGCTCGGCTATACCAACTGGGACCAGGGGAATTTCCTGTTCGGCTCGTCGGTCAACGGATCGGATTTCTCGGCACTCTCCGCGAATTTTGGTCAGGGCATGACCTTGCCGGCGGTTGCGCTCGTCGAAGCGCCGGCGGCTCCTGTCGTGACAACGACGACGACAACGTCGAGTTCAGCCACTTCCACTCCCCCTTCCCAAATCCTCGACCCTGTCCAGCCCGTGCTTAAGAAGAAGCCGCGCCATGGAGACCGACGCTGATGCCTCGCCTCCGCGCCGCGCTGGTTTGCATCACCATCTTTATCTTTGCAACGCGCGCCAGCGCCCAGGACGTGATCTCCCTCGCCGGCACGTGGCACTTCCAGTTGGACGGCCCCCCCACCGCTGACACCCCGGCGCACCGCCGACGCTGAATCTCAACGACACAATCACTCTCCCCGGCACCACCGAATCCCAGCAAAAAGGCTCCGTTCAGGGCCCTGGATGGAACGGCCAGCTTACCCGTATCTACCGCTTCGATGGAACCGCCTGGTATCAGCGTGACATCGTTATCCCTGATGCCTGGCGAAACAAACGCATCAGCCTTTTTCTGGAACGCACCAAGTACACGCAGCTCTGGCTCGATGGAAAATCGATGGGCCAGGGGACGATCTTCTGCACGCCGCAGGAATTTTCGCTGGGCCATCTGACGCCCGGGAGGCATCAGCTCACCATTGCCGTTGATAACACCCGCCTGCCTGTGCAATCCGAAGCCCACCAGTGGTCGGACAACACGCAAACAAACTGGAATGGCATCATCGGCCGGATCGAGCTCCAGGCCACCGATCCTGTCTGGATCGACGACCTCCAGGCTTATCCCAACGCCGCCAAACATTTGGTTCTCGTCAAACTGAAAATTGCCGGCGAACGATCTGCCGTCGGTACGGTCAATATTCACGTCGCCGCCGCCGGGATGACGCCCTACGACGCTTCCATCTCCTTCTCTTCCGCTCCCAGTTCGCCCGAGCTTGATCTTCCGCTTGCCTCGGCCCGCACCTGGGACGAATTTCACCCCAATCTCATCACGCTGACCGCGAATCTCCGCGCCGGCGATTATTCGGATGCGCGCACGATCACTTTCGGCTTGCGCGATTTCTCTTCCTCCGGGAAACAGTTCACGATCAACGGTCGCACGACTTTCCTGCGCGGCAAGCACAACGCGTGCGTCTTCCCCCTCACCGGCTACCCGCCCATGGACGTCGCCGGGTGGGTCAAATATCTCCGCGCCTGCCAGGACTTTGGGATCAACCAGATCCGCTGCCACACGTTCGTTCCGCCTGACGCCGCCTTCACCGCCGCGGACCAGCTTGGGATCTATATGCAGCCCGAGCTCCCCTTCTGGGGCGATTTCAATGACGGCGTCAAACAGGCTCTCGAGCCTGAAGCCATTCGGATTCTCAAATGTTACGGAAACCATCCTTCGTTCGTGATGTTCACGATGGGCAACGAGAATCGCGGCAGCCGGGCGGTCATCGCCTCGCTGGTCGACGAACTGCGCACCGCCGACCCCCGCCATCTTTACGCGCAAGGCTCCAACGCTTTTCTATGGGACCCGATCCTTCCGCCTGGCGATGATTTCCTTATCTCCGCGCGGGCCAAGGCCAATGAATCCGCCCCGTCGCTCCCCGTGCGCGGCAGCTTCGCGGACCTCGACGCCCACGACGGGCACGTCCAATACGGTCCGCCGAACACCATGACCGACTACTCCGCGTCCATCGCGTCGATTCCGCGTCCGGTGGTGGGGCATGAGGTCGGCCAATACACCGTCTATCCCGATTTCCGCGAAATCGCCAAATATACCGGCGTTACGCGGGCGATGAACCTCGAGCATTTTCGCGACCGCCTCAAGTCGACACCCATGTTCGACCAGGCGGACGATTTCTTCCGCGCCTCGGCGCGCTGGCCGAAATCTGCTACCGCGAGGAGATCGAATCGGCGCTGCGGACGCCAAACTTCGGGGGATTCCAGCTCCTCGACCTCCAGGATTTCCCGGGGCAGGGCACGGCTCTCGTTGGAATCCTCGACGCCTTCATGGACTCCAAGGGAATCGTCACGCCGCAGCAATGGCGGCAATTCTGCTCCCCCGTCGTCCTGCTCGGCCGGTTCAAGAAATACGTCTGGACAACGGATGAATCTTTCTCGGCTGAAATCCAGCTCGCCCATTATGGCGAAAAAGATTTGGCCAGCGCGGTCCTCGACTGGCAAATCACGGCCGAATCCGGCGGCGCCCATCGCCTCCGGGAAACTTCCGCCGATTGATCTGCCACAAGGCGGACTTCGCAATGTCGGCTCCGTCACGATTCCCCTTTCAACTCTGCCCAGTCCCGCGCGATACAGCCTGAACCTTTCCCTCGAAAATACCGCCATCCAAACCAGCTATCCCCTTTGGATCTATCCCCCATCCGTCGACCTCACTGCCCCGCCGAACGTAACGATCGCGCGCTCCCTCACCCGTGCCGCATTCTCATCACTCGCCGCCGGCGGAAACGTCTTGCTCATCGCCGACGGGTCGCGCCCTCTTGTTCATTCCGTTGGCGGCGGTTTCGCGACCGACTTCTGGTGCTGGCCCATGTTTCACAACAAGCCCGGCACCATGGGCCTTCTCTGCGATCCGTCAAATCCGGCTTTGAAACATTTCCCCACCGAGTTCCACTCCAACTGGCAGTGGTTCGACATCGCGCTGCACTCCCAGCCGGTGATTCTCAACGACCTGCCGGCAGATTTTCGCCCCGACGTTCAGGTGATCGACAACATGGAGCGCGTGGATCGCCTTGGCCTGGTTTTTGGTCTTCGCGTCGGACCTGGAAAACTCCTTGTCTGCGCCTCAGATATTCTCTCCATGCAATCCGATCCGGCCGCGCGGCAATTGCTTCGGTCTCTCTTGCAATACACAGCCTCCCCAGATTTCTCCCCCACCGCCTCGATGGCCCCCGATCAGCTCCAGGAACTGCTGATGTCCCACATCCCCATGCTGGGCAAAGCGACCGCCTCCTCCTTCGATCCCGGCTGGCAAAACTATAAACCTCCCCAGGCCGCGGACGGCAACGAATATACGCAGTGGAACGCCGCCGACCAGTCGCTTCCCCAATGGTGGCAGTTCACCTTCGATAAACCCCAGGACCTCTCCGGAATCGAAATATTATGGGGCGAAGAGAAAGCCGGTTATGGATATACCGTCCAAATCTCGGCCAACGACACCGATTGGAAGCAAGTTTGCGACGAAACTAAAAATTCCTACCCGACCGGCCGTCATCGGTTACAATTGTCGGCGAGTGGGGTCAGATCCGTGCGGGTTGTCATAACCGCCGTTCTGGCCAATACTCGCGCCGGGATCCGTGAATTATGGCTTTTCTGAATCCGAATCATCTTGCAATGATCACGTCCATCTGCTTATAATGCGTTCAGCAACCGCTTGCCGAAGAAAGGCATATCCGACCAATGGCCAGGGCTGGCAGCAATCTCATGGAAGTCGCCAAGCGCTGTTCGGTCAGTCAATCGACCGTCAGCCGGGTGCTTAACAATTCCAAGCACGGGCGGTTCTCCGTGTCCGACGCGGTCCGGAGCAAGATCCTCAAAATCGCCAACGAGCTGAATTACCGGCCGAGCATCGCCGCCCGAAACCTTACCGTGAGCAAAACCAACCTGGTCGCCGTTTTGGGCCTTGCCGGCCTTGCCTCCGACCACGTCGGTCCGCTGGAAGAAGCGGTTGGCGACCTTAACACCGCCCTCGACAAGGCGGGTTATGAGATTTGCGTCCAGTTCATGAGCCAGCGGCATCGCCCGTTCGAGCTGCCGGGCCTTCGCGTGGACGGCGTGGTCGCCGTCGGGCCTGCCAGTCCCGATGACCTCGACGCCCTTGAGCGCCACAACGTCCCCTACGTCAGCCTGGATGGCGTCGCCGGCCCCGGTGGCATGCAGGTCGTCTCGGACGACGCCGGCGGAGCGCGAAAGGCCCTGAAACATCTGGTGGATCTTGGCCACAAACGCATCGCCTATCTCGACAATCCAACCGCCAGCGCTTCGCACATCAGCGTCGCCACGCGCCGACAGGCGTACCACGACGCCGCCAAACAATTGGGATTCGAGATTCCGACGCAAGACGTCCCGAAATTGCCAGCGGACGTGGAATGGGACCTCTATTACGAGCCATTCCTCAAGCGAATGGTGATCGAAGGCAGGGCCACTGCGGTGCTTGCCTATTCCCACTACGGCGCACTCTCCCTGATGCGCCGCGCCCACGACATCGGCCTGGCTGTGCCCAGTGATTTTAGCCTGGTCTGCTTTAACAACGAACCCATGCTGGCGCTGGCAATCCCGTCCCTGACGGCGGTCGATCTGCCCTCCGCTGCCATGGGCCAGGTTGCCGCCGAGATGCTTTTAAAGGAAATGGGCAACGATGGCCCTGTAGAAGCCCGCTGCCGAAAATTGGACGAGGAATTGATCGTTCGCGAGTCTACATCTGCTCCAAGACATTCGACGTAACCCCTGATGCCACAATCGGGCCGGAGTTGGATGTCAATTCCGACTCTCAACCGTAGAGGATTGACTGGTACGACAGAAGGATGCCGAGGACTCAGAAAATAGTTTTTACCGTTCAGAAAGCGCTTGCATGATGAACTTTGAGTTGTTAAAATCGTTTTTATTGGAGGTAAGTTGGAGACGCGGACTCCAATGACCTGCTGGAACCCAAATTGGCTCGACGGAGCCCAGTAGTGCGCGGATTAATTGGCACTTCAACTAGCGCACTCGAAATTCAACTTTTTCGGAGGGTATAAAGATGGCTGCTTTTCAGAAAACGATTGGCGTAAAAGGGCCGCTCGTGAGTTGTAGCGGCCAGATGATGCGGCGCAGGAGCAAGTTGAGTTTAGCGGCTGTGGGCGTTACGGCCGGCATTGCCTGGAGCATCGGTTCAGCTGCATCCGCTCAAACCGCAACGCTCTACACCACGACCAGTGATTTCACCGGTTGGACCAACAGTCCCGGCGTATCAAATTCTGTCGAGTCAGATACCGCTTTTGATTCTGACGGATCGAGCACCAATGGAGCCGGTAATCTGACCTCTCCCGGCGGCACTTCGACCGCGGGCTCGCTTGAAATCGACACGGGCAGCAACGCATTGGGATACGGCAAGCTGGCCCTCGGTCCCAACGAAGCGAGCAACACAACCTTCTTGACTGACATCGACCCCGGCTCGACTTCCACCAACCTCGTTGCCTATTCTGGAACCTTGACCCTGACGTATACGACCCCCACATGGGGCAGCACTACGGTTTACTCAAATGTTGGACTCTATTTTTCCGTTAATGGTAGCGGCCCTACCGGGTCGGCACCTTTTTTCTACTACAACGCCGGCGGCAGCTCCACCACGTCCACAGTTGACGGCCAGGCCACTACCACCGCCAAAATTCCCTACACCATCTCAGCGGGCGCCATAACCAGCGGATTCGAACTGGGTCTCTGGGCCAATGACGGAGACTACGGCGGCAATGGTGGCAACATCGCGCAGGAGCCGATTTACGTCGACGACATCACGGTTCCTTCGCCCGTCGTAGTTCCTGCCAACAACGCCACCTGGGGAACCAACGGCGCCGGCACCTGGGAGATCGCCGCCGACTGGGCGAATTCAACCCCCCCCGCAAATAACGCCTCCAACGCCACCTTTGACACGGATGGCGGAGCAATTACTTCCACGACGACTGTCACGCTCGGGCAAAATGAAGTCATCAATAATCTCACGTTCAATAGTTCACAGGGCTATGATCTGGCCGGGACGACGACGCTCTTCGTCGGCGGCGCGTTGAACTCTCTCCAGGGCACCAACACAATTACCAATCTGAACCTTCAGAACTCTTCTCAGCTCTTAAGTTCATCGGCTGGCTCGACCCTGACGGTCGGCACCCTCACTCACAACGACTACAGCACTATCAATTTCGCCGGCGGGGGCACGATCAATATCACCGCCATGGCTTCAGGCGACGCGTATGGCAACCTGGAAGTTGGCGGCGGCACGACTTTAAATCTCGGCAATAGCACTCTCACGTCCAGCAACAGCTTCTTCTACGACATGACCGCCACCACAACCGCCGACACTATCAACCTCGGCACGGGCAACGTCGTCACCAACAACTCGATGGGCGGCAGTGGGACCATCATCATCGGCGCGGGAACCAGCCTGACAACCGATCAATATGGCGGCTTTTACTTCGGCGGCTCACTGAGCGGCTCGGGCAGTCTCACCATGGGCAGCAACGCCTCCACCAGCGGCAACGGCACCGGTTATATCGGCACCTTTGGCAGTACCAGCCCCAGTTACAGCGGCGCCATCGACGTCGCCTGGGACAGCACGCTTGGTCTTGGCAATGGCGCAACCCTCGGCAACGGCAGCGGGTCCAACACCATTACGCTCGACTCCGGCCAGGTTCAGGTCTATGGAGGCGTAGATGTCACGGGTAATACAGCCATGGCAGTGCCTTCCACCGTTACCCTCGTCCAGAATATCCTCCTGGAGGATACCCAGGACCTGGTGAACAACGTCACCGCCGTCAACACCGAAAGCGATATTACCTATACAATCAGCAATACCACTTTCACAATGGCGGTTGCCAATACGCTGACTCTTTCCGGCCAGATCAGCGGTCCCAATGAGCTTCAGAAAAACGGTATCGGAACCCTGATTCTCTCCGGCAGCAACAGCTACGGCGGCGGCACCGACGTCACCGGGGGCACACTCGTTGCCGGAGCTACCGGGGCGCTGCCCGCCAACAGCGCCCTGACCATTTCCAACGGATCGCTCGTTCAGATCGCCAATACCGGCTCGGCAAACGTGCAGACGCTGGGTTCGCTTTCCATTGATCCGACGAGCAAGCTGGATCTCACCAACAACCACATGTATATCGTCTATGGGGGCGGCTCCGATCCCATGACGACGATCTACGGCTACCTGAAAAGCGGTTTCAACAACGGCGCCTGGAACGGCACAACCGGCATCATTTCCAGCACTGCCCAAACCGCGACGAACGGATTACACTACGGCATCGGCTGGGCGGACGGCAATGACGGGACCCACAAAGTCAGCAACACGCTGCTAAGCAGCGGAGAAATTCTCCTGAAGTACACGCTGCTTGGCGACGCCAACCTCGACGGCTCAGTCAATGGCACTGACTTTTCCACCCTCGCCGCCAATTTCGGCCTGGGCGTGACCAACTGGGACCTTGGGAACTTCCTGTACGGATCGTCTGTGAACGGCTCCGATTTCAGCGCCCTGGCGGCGAACTTTGGGCAGGGAGATAACGGCGCGGACGTTTCAGTTTCACCGGCCGACATCGCCGCCCTGGATGCGTTCGCTGCGGCCAACGGCTTGCCGTCGCCCACAATTGCCGCGGTGCCAGAACCGGCCACGCTGGGTATACTGGCTCTGGGGGCTGGCGGGCTTGCCGTTAGACGCCGGAGGAAATGAGACCCATGCCCGGTAGCCGTCAAATTGCGCGAAAATCGTGGGCGAAACGGACCCGGACCCTTTCATTGGTGGAGCTGCCTTTTCCCTAAAAGGAGTCTGTCATGTCCACGAGCTTCTATGGTAAGCGCTTCTCGGTGAGAGGCTTTACGCTGGTTGAGCTGCTGGTCGTTATCGGGATTATCGCACTGCTCATCTCGATTCTTTTGCCGGCACTGAGCAAAGCGAGGGGACAGGCGAACCTCGTCGCCTGCGCTTCGAACCTCAGAAATATCGGGCAGTTGATCGATGAATACGCCGCGGAAAATAACGGGTGTTATCCTTATGGCACCGGCACTGCCTCGGACCCCGGCGCTGACTCATGGAGCTGGGCCGACACGCTTAGCATTATGGTACAGGGAAACCCTCTCCCCAACACGCCTCATGAAACGAAACGAGTTCTTGCCGTTTTGCAGGATCCCGAAGCTCCGATGGGTCATTTGCCCACCGGCTACGATTACGTTGCAAACTGCCGGGTCTTGGTTGACGGTGCCCAACAGGCAGCCGGGATCACCTCAGGATTCGATACGGTTTACCGGAACAGCATTTACGGGAGCCCAGAAAAGGAAGGCAAGGTCCTGCATGCCTCGCAAGTCTTTATGGTGTGGGACGGTCCATTCAACTACGCCGAATACCAGACCGCCCTCGGGCCGCAATATTATCCCGTAAACGAGTCCATGGAGAACTGGCAAGACCAGGGACCGTTCGAACCATCCAACCACGGCTGGTCGTATCCGGATCCATTTAACCACACCTACGGATCTGGTGTCGGCGCAACCAAGAAGGGTTATGCGGCATGTTTCGCCCTCGGGGGCGACAACACGACTCTTAATGGCGCGTATAGCGGGCTTGTTGGCGGCGTGCCGCTCAATGACCTGAAGTACGAAAACTCCGATTTTACAACCCCGGGCGATTGGACCTCCGACCGTGGGTCGTCATATGGGTGCGAGATGCGCTTCCGCCATCTCAATAACACCACTGGCAATTTCCTGTACGTCGATGGGCATGTTGAGTCCCTGCAAATTGGCCAGGAAACCATGCTGAACATGTGCGTCCCCACGGTTTGGTTGCCCGGATCCGGCGCCAATTGAGCCCTTCTCGACCGCCTATGGCTCTCCAAGGCCGTACCAACACCCCATGTCTCTCTCCCAGGAAAAACTGATGGGGATTCGCGAGAAGATGAACGCGCAAAAAAGTGTCTGGGTTGGTGGTAGCGGCCATATTTTTGCTGACGGCCGCCGGGATACTCCTATACACGCAGTTGCCGAAGCATCAGTTCTCAGGAAAGACGGGCTTCTATTCCGACGACGACGGCCAGACCTGGTTTATCGATTCGGTCTACAAGACTGTCCCGTTCGACCACAACGGGACGCAGGCTTACCGCGCCGTGATTTACAGTTGTCAGAACGGCAAGGTGCAATTCTGCGCGTATCTGATGCGCCACAATGCCCAGGATAAGAAACGCCTTGACGACGCACTTTCGCAGGCCGTCCAGCAGGACAAGCCTCCGTCCTCTATCGGATTGTTCGAGGACAAGGGAATCCTCGACCACATGGAGGTCAAAGCCCCCGGACCTGGCCACTCCTGGGAGCCCTTGAAGAGTCAAGCCGCGACCGACGAAATCAATAGCGTCCTGGCGAACCACAATGACGGGACGCTTGACATCGTTTACGCGGAATAGGCAAACAGTAATGCATTGAATGGTACCAGGCCCGCGGACACAGGCGGCTGCGCTGATTCAACGCCTGGCTAAGATTTCAAAAATCCCAAAAAATCGAGCTGAATTTCGCTTGCTATTTTCCTTGGTGTTAGGTATTAGTTCGGTAAACCAAATTCGCGGTAATCATCCATCCCGCACCCCTCCCATGGCGTCCGGCCCCCCACGCGCCAACTTCGCTTTCCCTATGCTGCTCCACCCTCAACTTCTCGACTCTCCAGCGAAGCCACCCCCGGGGGGGATTTGGGACATTCTGGTTTCTGGTTTCGGATTTCTGGTTTCACGCTGGTCCTCGCGCTATTACTCCAGTTCATCGCCCCCACCGCCCGCGCCGCCCTCTCCTCCCAGACTTACGCCTGGCACAACGTCGCCATCGTCGCCGGGGGGTTCATGCCGGGAATCGAATTCGACCCCGCAAAGGCCGGCCTCGCCTACGCCCGTGCCGACATGGGCGGCGCTTATCGCTGGGACGCCAGTCAAAAAATCTGGATCCCCCTTCTCGACTTTTCCGGCATCGCGGACTGGAACAACTACGGCATCGAGAGCCTCGCTGTCGATCCCTCCGATCGAAATCGCGTCTATCTCGCCGCCGGCACGTATACCAACCAGTGGTCCACCGGCAGCCGGATGCTTCGTTCCGCCGATCAGGGACGCACCTGGAAATCCGTGGACATGCCTTTCAAAATGGGCGGCAACGAAGACGGACGCTCCATGGGCGAACGCCTTGCCGTCGATCCGCACGATGGAAGAATCCTCTTCTTCGGGTCGCGGCACAATGGCCTGTGGAGCAGCCGCGATCGGGGGGCGACCTGGTCGCAGGTGTTGTCCTTTCCGGTGCGGCAGTCGCCAACCGGCGTCGGGATTGGGGAAATCCTCTTCGATCCTCGCTCCGGAAATCCTGGCGAGCCGACGCCGATCATTTATGCCGCCGTCGAGGAGGGAAGAGATCGAATCTACCGCTCGACGGATGGGGGCCGGTCCTGGTCCCCTATATCCCACCAGCCGCGCGGCTTCATGCCCCAGCACATCGTCCTCGCCTCGGATGGGCAGATCTATATCAGCTACTCCAACGCCCCCGGGCCCAACAACGTCAAAAACGGCTCGGTCTACCGCTATGACCCCGCGGCTGAAACCTGGACCGACATCACGCCGGTAAAACCGACGTCCGCCGAAGCGTTTGGCTACGCCGGCCTTTGTGTCGACGCCCATCACCCGCGCACCATCATGGTCGGCACACTCGACCGCTGGATGCCCGGCGACGATATTTTCCGGTCCACGGATGGGGGCCGAAGCTGGAAATCTGTCAGCGCCTGGTCAATGCTCGATCCGTCCCTCTCTCCGTTCCTTAAATGGGGCAACCCGCAGCCAAGGTTCGGCTGGTGGATTGGCAGCGTCGAAATCGACCCCTTTGATTCCAACCACGTTCTCTATGTCACTGGCGCGACCGTCTGGGGCACGGACGATATCACCGCGATGGATTCCGCTTCGGATGCCCCGCAGCCAGTCGTCCGCTGGTCGGTCGCCGCGCGCGGGATTGAGCAAACGGCCGTGGTCGATCTCATCAGCCCCCCCACCGGCCCGCATCTTATTCAGCGCCCTGGGCGATCTCGGCGGGTTCCGGCACGATGATCTCAACGTCTCGCCGCCGGCTGGAATGTTTTCCAACCCCATCTTCAGCACCACGACCGGAATTGACGAAGCCGCACAGCGGCCAAACGTCCTCGTCCGCGTGGGCTACGCCGACACGTCGCACGCCACTCCCACTGGCGCGATCTCCACAGACATTGCCGCCACGTGGATCCCTTTCCCCTCGCTTCCCGCGCCTGACTCTCGCGGCGGCGACGTTGCCATCTCCGCCGACGCGGGCGTCATACTCTGGTCTCCCGATCGATCAACGGCATTTCGCTCGACCGATGAAGGCGAAACATGGAAAACTTGCCGCGGCCTCCCGGGAAACGTCATGATCATCTCCGATCCGGCGGACGCCACCCGTTTCTACGCCATTGAACAAGCCGGCGGCCGATTTTTCGTCAGCACCGATTCGGGCAAATCTTTCAGGCAAACCGCCAACAATCTCCCCCACCCCGTCAGTCGCCTCCGCGTCCTCCCAGTCTCGCCGTCTGGACAAATAATCTTTCTCCCCGTCGAGGACTTCGGCCTCCTCTATTCCACCGATAGCGGTCATCATTTCGCGCTCTGGCCGCAAATCCAGCAAGCCAACGCCGTCGGTTTCGGCGCCCCCGCCCGGAACCATTTGAACCCGACGATTTATCTCAGCGGCGAAATCCAGAACACCTATGGCGTCTTCCGCTCCACCGACTCCGGCAAATCCTGGAAGCGAATCAACGACGACGCCCACGGTTACGGGTGGCCACATTCTATTACCGGCGACCCGAGAATCTTCGGCCGAGTTTACCTCGGCACCAATGGAAGAGGGATCGTTTATGGCAACGCAATTGACGGGAACTGATTTCGACCCGCGCATCTTTTATTCGGCATTTGGCAATCGGCATTCGGCAATCAAAAAAGAAGCCCCCGGCATGGCGCCGAGGGCTTCTGGCGGTCTTGGCGGCTATACGAACTCCCCTACCTGCGTCGCCGCCGCGCGAGCAGACCTGCTCCCGCCAGCGCTACGACTGAAATCGTTGCCGGTTCCGGAACCGCCGCGACCGTGGGGATAGACAAGCCATTCGCCGCCGCGAAGGCGTCGAGAGCTGCTACGTCGGCCGCGGTGACATCGCTCGTGCTCCCGGCGACGCCGGGATAGCTGTCGCCCTGCCCGAAGTTGGCGGCGAGGGCGCTGAAATCGGAGCCGTTCACCGAAGAGCCATAGAGGAAATTTCCCTGGTCCCAGTTGGTGACGCCGAGGCCGAAATTCGCGGCGAGGATGCTGAAGTCGGAGCCGTTGACGGTGCCGTCGAGATTGGCATCGCCAAGCAGCGTGTACCTCAATTCAACCTGGCCGCTGGAGAGGGTGGAGACGGCGTGTGTGCCGTCGCTACCGCTGGCGAAGCCGATGCCATACTGGAGGCCGCCCAAGGCATTCTGAGAAGCGACAACCGAAGAGAAAATCCCCGGGCCGTTCCAGCTTCCACCGTTGTAGCCGGCCTGGAGATATCCCTCAATCGAGGAGATCGACGCGCCGTTGACGATGACGGTGTTATCGCCCAGGTCCATGGCACTGCCGGTGGTCGGATCGATTGACAATCCGCCGACGGTGTAGGTGACCGGATCGGAGGCGAGAACCAGTTGCCCGCCGTGATCGAGCGTCACCGAGACGTGATTCCCGGCGGTCGGGCCGGTCCCGCTGAAGGGATCGATGGTGCCCGAAACCGAGGAACTGCCAACCTGCACGGTTCCGCCGGAAATCTCGAAGCTGGCGTTGGGATAGACGTTGACTTGGCCGCCGGTGCGTTCCCATGTGATGGTGCTGGGTCCGGTCTTCTGGAGGTTGTAGCCATACCAGTTCGTGGTGCCGGTGCCGGTGAGCTGGGTGTTGACCACCGAAACGTCAGTGGCGCCAATCACCGACGATCCGTCGCTCTGCTTGGCCATGACCAGGTTGAACGGCTCCGGCGTTCCGGTCACGGGTGATTGGATGGTCGCCGCCGTCTGGTCCGCGAGGCTGGTGTAATCCTGGCCGTTTTCGTTGTCGACGATGACGGCATCGTTGAAGTCGATGGTGCCGTCGCGGTTCACGTCGCTCTTGTTGAAGGTGTTCACGCCGGTGGGGTCGTACGTGTATTCATAGACGTTCGCTCCCTGCTCTGCCGTCGCAATCGGATCCGTCTGCACGACTGTCGAGCTGCCGGCAACGTAGACCGGCGTAGCGCCGGCGGGGATCGCAGTCCCTTCAAGGACGGCAGCACCTGTTTTACGGATGTACTGATCGGCCGGCGTTATGTCTTGGATGGTCGTATTCATGTAATCAAACGCCTGGTTCTTATCCAGAACGCCGGTCTGATACATGGTTGCGCTGCTGGTCAGCGTGGAGACGGAGGAGTTGTCGGAAAGAGCGACGCCTTCGGCCATGGCGACGAGATCGGCGCCATCGAAGTGACCGTCGCCGGTGTAGTCGCCCATGACAATCAGATCGCCCTTTTGCAGGGTCTGCGGACCGTCCTGCGAGGTGTAGGCGATCAACGTGGAGTTGACGAGGCCGTTGGTTCCACTGGCGTCGCCATCGGCGGTGGCCGTGAATTCGCTGCCGGGCACGGTGGCGCCGGCGGTGATGTCGGCCCCGATCAGCGCCTGATCCGCGGCGACCGCGGATTTGACCGCGGAGAAGTCACGGATGGTGTTCTGGTTGAAGTTGCCGAAGATGTAGTTGGTCGTGTCGATGCCGATCCCGTTTGAGCTGCCGTTGGTGTCGCCATTGATGATACCCGCCCAAAGACTGGCTGCTTCCAGCGCCGCCGTAGGTGCTGCCTGAGCCGGTCGTAACGGTGCCGAGTACCGGCAGTGCAGTCTGCCCGTAACCACCGGATTTGGAATATGCGGCGAAGGCGCCTGCGTTGTAGTTGGGATTCGTTTGGCTGACGATGCTTCCCTGATCGACAGCGCCGTTGGACTCCTGAGTTAATCCCTGGCCGTTGAAGTTCTTCTCCACTTGCATAAGGGAAGGGACCAGGTATCCCTGCTGTTCCAGGCCATCGGCCGGATCGGCGGGGGAAGTCGGATTGGTTCCCGTTGCCACGGAGTTCGCCGTGTTGTTCAGCAGAGCAACCAGGTCTCCGTCGGCGTCGTCACCCTGGACGGGGCCGTTGAGGATTTGTGCCCCACTGGAATTGGTCGTTATGCCTTCACTTCCGTAACTGGCACCGGGCGCCTTGAGGGTGACAACCTGCTCGTTTTGGTAAATGACGTAGGTGCCGTTGCTGATGGTCTGGTAGTTGGGGCTGACGGCGCCGGTATAACTCGAGCTTGTGTCCAAATTCGTCGTGGGGGCCGAGTCGGCGTAAGACAAAACCTGGATGGCGTTCGCCTTGCTCTGCAGGTCGACGGAACTGGCGTCGTTGATTGAGAGCGTACCAACCGACATGCGATTGTCCTGCACCGTGGGGCGAAGCTGCGCGCCACCGGCGGTTTTGTTTGAGAAGCGCATATCCGGACCGATCGAAGTCTGGCTGAAGCCAGTGTTCGTGGCCCCGTTGGCGAGGTTGCCGTTGCCGTTGTCATCCTTTCCTGACGCCCAGGTGGGGTCGATTCCGGTGTCGAGGGCAGCAACGTCGCGGGTGCCGGAGTTCACGTCGCGGGTCGTGGCGTTGAAGGTGGCGCCGTTGGCGAGGCGGCCGTTCATCTCCAGCCAGTCGGCATCGCTGCGATTCAGCTCAGAAAGCCCAGTGCCGGGATTCGCCACAAACGTCGTCGCCGTTACCGCCGTGAACTGGCTGTTGAGATTTCCCAAGCCGCCATTGGTTGCGTTGTTCCACGCCCCGACGCCGAAAGTCGTACCGATTGGAGCCCGGGGATTCTGGGCATTGGCGGGCATGTTGAGAACGCCGGGGGACTGATAGACGGCCTTCGATCCGGCCGTTCCGAGAGATCCGCTCGCCAGAGCAGAATTGCCCGAACCATACCCTAGGTCGAGCGGATTGCTGTTCCAAGAGGCATTGCTGGTACCGGTAGCGGTGACCGGTGTGCTGCTCCCCGCCGGCGTGTAAGTATCGGAAGTATTGCCATAATTGTTGGCAAACACCTGCTGGGGAATGGCGTCGGACATGGCGGCCTGAACAGCATACTGGCCGCCATTGAGGTTCACGCCCTGCTGATTAAATGTGGGGGTCGGATTATTGGCGTTTCCCGAACTCCAGCCGGAGCCTTGACCGACGCCGGTGCCGTAGAAGTTTCCCAAGCTCAGATTGTTTACGGATGCGCCGCTGGTGGGGCTCCAAGCTGTTCCTCCCGTTGTGCCGCTGTTGCCGATCTGGTTGTAGTTCAGCCAGACCGCGTTACCACTGTCGGGATTGCGATCGATGTTTGAGGTTACGTAGGGAATTGAGGTTGAAGGAATCCCGCTAGAGACTGCATAATCCGAATTGGTGTAAAGCTGGTCATTGGCCATTTCCAGAATGCCTTCGACAGAGCCGGATTCGTGATAGACGAACTGGATCTGGTTGGTGGCTCCGAAGACGGTGGACGAATTGCTGGTATTGTTGGAAGGCGCAAGCTGGTAGCCGACGCCATTGTTCCAGTAACTGGTCCCGCCCGGCGGATAGGTGGTGCCGTCGATCGACAGCGTGCCGCCCGGTTGAACGTCGGTAAAAGTGGTGGTTTTCGCGACCAGCCAATTTTTCAGCGCGGTTGAGCCGGCGATGGAGATCACCACCTGGTTGGACCCGACATTCGACTGGGCCAAAGCGCTGGAAACGATGCCCAACCCTGCCACGGCGGCGGCGGCCATCATCTGGCTACGAATAGATTTAGAACGATTTGAACGCATTGCTTTCTCCTCTCTGGTTTGTCCCCGTTTTGCGGGGAAACTGTGCCCGATCGTGCCGCCTCATGGCGTTTTTCAAGGCGACACGATCCCTGTCCGCGGAGGTCTGCGCCTCCGACGAATCAATCCCACTGATCAAGATCGATTACTGAAGTTTTATGTCTTTCCCCGGCACCAGGCTGTACATGTAATCGCCCCACTGCCAGGGTGTAAACGTATCCAGAATGTTCTTGTTCTCCACGTGACCATCGCAGTAGAGGAAATTTGTCGTGCGAAGGTCCCAGCCGGGTATTACTGTTCCGTCGGGTGCCTTTACCGTCCCAAGCTTGAAGCTGCCGTGGTTTCTGCCCACCCAATCGAGCGAGCTCACCGTCCCGCCTAATTGCATGCCTGGAATATAGTGCGGATATGGCGTCAGGTTTTCCGGTGCGACGCGGATTAGCGCTGGCGCACCCGATGTGGTTGGCTGGTATTGATCGAGCTTGTATGCTCCCGCGACCCCGAAACCCAAGATCGCTTCATATGCGTTGACCGGACGATGGCTTTTGCAGACCGGAGGCCCACTGCCATTGTCAGGGGTATCGCTCACAATGTGCCAATCCTGGTTATATTCCGTAACAAGGATCGTATCGGCCGAGTGTTGAATCATCGTCGCCCGGACCCATTGATAGGTGCGATAGTTGACTTGGTTTGCTCCAAAGGGCGCGATGAACTTATTGCGTCCCATGATTGCCTCATTCGCTGTGTACGCGTTGCGTGGAGCTTGATAATCGACGTATGCGGGTGGAATCGCCCCCTCATCGTCGTTGTTCTGATCGGGCTCCATATTCCCAGGGCTCGGATCATCCGCCGGCAGTCCTCCGTTGTTGATCGAGGGGCATTGAAACGCCTCCCAACCAACTGTGCTGTAGTACATCTGGGGATAATTATTTCCGAGATCCTTCCGACCATAGATGAAGCTCGACCAATGCACATACCCATATTGCGCGTAACTCGGTTCTTCGATTCCGGCCGCAATATTCAATGACGTGTTTGGCATGCCCGGTGGCCGGTTGTAGTCATAGGACAAGGGGTAAAACTGGTTGTAATCATCCAGATACTGAGCCAAGCCCTGGCCGATCGACCTCAGGTTGCTCATGCATTTGACTTGATTGGCCGCTTCCCGCGCCCTGGACAGAGCCGGCAGCAAAATACCAACCAAAACTGCTATAATTCCAATTACAACAAGAAGTTCGACGAGTGTGAAACCTTTGGACCCCATCCGGTGCATGTCTGCTCCTTCTGTACGCACCCATTCCGGCCGTGACTGGCCGCTATTGATTTAAAAAGCCTTACTCATTGCCACAGGCGTTCCCTGAATCGCCTGCGGTAAAGCATCAAGACTTGAACACTTTCATCGCTGAGCGCTAGGGTTTGACCTGAAGAACCACTAAGGATTCAATAAATCCAGTGATCTTGAAATCAAACCACGTGAGCCCTAACGCCAACGATTTCATAGAAGATTTAACCACGCCACCTTAAGATCGCGCTCGTAAATGGAGATGTTCGCGTAAATGTTGTGTAAAGACGGGACGACAAGCCGGGGCGGATAGCGCACCGATTCTACAAAAGGCGCAAAGATTGCCCGCCGACTTGGGGCAGAATTTTGAAGCTCAGCAATCGGGGTTTACCAGCGGTGTACGATTACAACCCCGCCGTAATACCCCCAGGGCGGGCCGGGCGCATACCAGTATGGATCGTAATATGCTGTCGGAACCCGATTGAAATAAACGATTTGCGCGACCGGCCGGGAGCCAATCTGCATCCTCCAGCGAAGCCTTAGCGTGCTTAGGTCGGTGTTGTCCCATGATGTCGCCGGGTGGAAACGGGAAATAGGCCGTAATGTAGGCCGACTGCATGGGGCCGATATTGATCGTCGTCGGCGGGCGGACGATCGCGGGCATGAACTGGAGCATCTGGGCGTTGGTTAGATTCAAATCCTGCGGATTGAGCCAAACCGGATCGGACCCGGTGTTATCGACGCTCATCCGAATCTCGATCGATGGCGGGATCTGGTTGTCCTGATCCTCGTACCGAACCCCGGCCACATAGACGTTTGCCGTTACCGGCGGGCCCTGGTTGGGCTGGGTCGCGGGGATTTGCGCCAGCGCTGGCCGCGGCGTGTACTCATACCCATCCACATATTGCGAGCAGCCGATCACTCCCATCAGGCAAAACGCCCCAAACAGCACGCCAAGTATTCGAATCATGTTCACACTCCAAAACGCACAATCTGAAAAAGGAGCCTCGGGAACAAACCCCCCCAGGGGCGTCCCCTTTAATATTAGTTCCACTCAGACCGATTTGGTTAGGACAAAAATCCTTACCTTTCGCCGATTCATGCAGGCTCAACTATAAAATCCGGACCGCTCCTTCGCCAAATTGATCACCCGCATATTTTCGCGAACCTGCTCCAGGGTTACCTCAAAAGCCTTGCCTCGTCGAACCGATGCGTGCAGTTCCTGCCAGAAGTTGCGGGGCTGGGACGGCGCGGCGGGAAACTTCTCGTCGATCCACTCGATTTCATCGCTTACGGTGTATCGCATCCGGTTTGTCCCGCCTGGCGTCCGGTCGCTGGCCTTAATCTTAGGCAACTTTCGGGAATCGAAATACCTCAGGTGACATTGGTTTTGGCGATCGATTACCAATGTTCCCTGGGTTCCCATCAGAATCCAGGCCGGCTGAGCGATGCTGGCGGCGCCGCATATTTCAATGTCTGCCACGATGCCGCTGGGCCCCCGGATCATCATCTTCACGTAATCTTCAGCATCGCCGGCTGAGGTGATGCGCTTCAGTTCTGCCCATACGTCCTGCGCCTTTCCGCCGACCAGTTGCATCGCCCAGTCGACGAGGTGCGGGCCCCAGTTCAGCAGTTGGCCGCCGCCGAATTTTTTGAGCGTTTGCCAATCCGCCCGGCGTTGATAATTCCCCTGACGAAGCTGGACCGCGAAGAGTCTTCCCAGTTTTCCGCTGGCGATGATTTCCGTGGCCTGGAGAAAGGGGAGATCGAATCGACGGTTTTGGCGGACAAAGAGGCGGCGTTTCAATTGTTTGGCTGTCGAGATCAACTTGTCCGCGCCGGCAAGATCGATGGCCATCGGTTTTTCGACCAGTACGTCTTTGCCGGCCTCCATCGCATCGATTGCCATCGGCACGTGCTCGCTGGAGCGGGTTGCAACGATCACGAGCTCTACGTCTGGTTCTGCGAGCAATTCCGCAAAACTTTCGCAGCATTTCGAACCACACAACTGCGAAAGCTCCTGGGCACGCTCCCCCAGCAGGTCATAGGCGGCGACCACTTTCACATAGGGCAGCCGCAAAAAATCGCGATGCACCATCCCCAATCCTGCGCGACCGATTCCACACAGGCCGACGCGCAACGGATTCACGGTGCGCATCGCATCGGCCTGTCCGTTTCGTTCGGATTTCGCTTTCGCTTTTCCCTTTTTTTGTGATGCCCCCGTCCTCTGGGACAACCGCGCTGGGCTGTTCATGGCCGTAGATTATACACGAGTTTTTGCGCCTCCGCTGCATACGTATACCTGACCCTCAAGGCGCTTCACCAGACCGCGAAGACTCAGCATGGTCAATTCCTGCATCACCAGCTCGGCCGGCAAATCGCATCGCTCGATAATTAGGTCCAGTGCCGTCGGCTCATCGCCAATTCCCGCAAGGATTCGCCGCTGGCGCTCGCCCAGGGCACTGCTTCCGGCGTCTTCCGCCGTCCCTGGGGTTTGCGGGGAGGGCTTGGGAGGGGGTTGAATCTCGATTGGCGCCGCCACGCCTTCTGGCAACGGCCCCAAATTCTCGACTACATCCGAAATCCCGCTCACCAGGACCGCCCCGTCGCGAATCAGCGCATGCGGGCCGGCCGACATTGCATTGTCGATCCGTCCGGGAATCGCCATCACGGGCCGATTGTGCGAATCGCAGGCCAGCCGCGCGGTGATCAGCGCTCCGCTGGCGACATCGGCCTCCACGACCAAAACGCCGCGAGATAATCCGCTGATGATCCGATTCCTGCGCGGAAAATTCTCGCGCGCCGGCGGTGTGGAAAGCGGAAACTCACTTACCACCGCCCCTCGCTTCGCGATCTGACCAAAGAGCGCGTCATTCTCGGGCGGATAGGCGACATCGACCCCGCAGCCCAGCACCGCGATTGTTCTGCCGGTGGGCAATGCCAGCGCGCCACGATGTGCTGCCGAATCGATGCCTCGTGCGCCGCCGCTGACGATGGTGAATCCTGCTTGGGCCAGCAGCCCGCCGAAGCGGTCGGCCTGCTCTCTTCCATAATGGGAGCAGCGGCGGCTGCCGACGATGGCCACGCCGTTCAAATCCCGGGGCTCGAAATTGCCGCGCACCCAGAGGACGGTGGGCGGGTCGGAAATCGCCTTCAAAATCACCGGATAGTTTTCGTCATCCAACGATATCAGGGAAACGCCGGCTTCTTTTGCTCGATCGAGTTCAGCGTCGACCTCCCCTGCCGCTTGACGGAGCGAAGCGAGAATCTTCTGGGACTTTGAGGCGATGCCATCCACCGCGCGCAGCGTGGCAATGTCCGCGTCACAGGCCGCCTCGGCGCTGCCGGCGAGTTCCACCAGGCGCGAAGTCAGGATGGGCCCGATGCCGTCAGTGAGGGCGAGTTGGAGCCAGTGCTTGAGAGCCATCACTTCACCCACGAATTCAGGAACCCGGCGACTATCGATCGCCACCGATCCGGATGCATGGGGAGAAACTGAAGATGCCCGCAATCGGAAAAGATTTCGATCTGTCGTGGCCCGGCCAGGTGATTGTATAAATTCCGTGCCTGGTCATCGGTTACGCGCGGGTCCTTGCTCCCTTGCATCATCAGCACGGGACAGGTCACATGCTGTGCCCAGTCGGCAGGGTTGTTATTGAATCCGTTATATCCCATCTGAATGCCGCCCCAGAAGACGAGCAATTCCGCGCTGGGAAACGAGGGAATGCCGATCGCGTGGAATCTGTTCTCGGCGGTGGAAAGAAGCCGATCGAAGGCCGATTCGATGATAATGGCGGAAGGATGGACATTCAGTTCGGCTGCCCGCGCGAAGGACGGCGGCCCCCGCCATGGAAGGGCCATATAGAATCTGCTGTTCGTCCGACCAGCGCTGTTTTGCATACTCGGACGCCCAGGCCACATCCTCGGCCTCTTCATATCCAATGGTCGTGCGATTTCCGACCGATCCCCCCACGCCGCGGAAATCGGTCATCAGAATGTCGTATCCCATGTTGTGAAATTCGCGAGCGGCGCCGAGCACGGATTCTTTCGGGGCGGTATAGGGGGGAAATTCCAATACGATCGCCTTTGCCTGGAGCATGGAATGAACCAGGCTTCGCAGTCGCTGTTGGTGGTTCCGCCAAAGCGAATCGTCTCGAATTTCAGTCCCAGGTCGGCGGGCGTGGAGGTGTTTGTGGGCCGCGGCATTCGCACGCCTGTGAAGAGAATGTCCACCTTCTGGAAAAAGCTCGAGCGCTCGGGTCGGCGCCGTTCGTGAGCCGCCGTCGGTGAAATGGGTCATCGCGCGGGCCTGCATGAAGGCGATCACATTCAAGCCCACAAAACCGGCGAGCATTAAAGCCACGATCGCCAGCATCCATCGGCGGAGCCGGCGTCGCCGGGGTTTTACAGTGGATGTTGTCGTCGCGGTTGATTCAGACATGTCAGCGCAGGCTGTTGATCGCTTGGAGAATCATTTCGGATTTTACATCGTCCCGCACAATCGCCCAGCCGATGCGCTCTAGAAGCACAAGCCGAATGCGGCCATCCTTTACCTTTTTATCGAACGCCATCGCATCAAACACTTTGCGCGAATCCAGAGTCATCCCCCCTGTCGGCAATCCCGCGGCTGTGATTGTCGAGACGATCCGGCGATACTCATTCTCCGAGATATTCCCTAGCTTCCAGGAGACGAACGAGGCGGCGCACATTCCCAGGGCCACCGACTGACCGTGGGAATAGGCGAAGCCGGAAACTGATTCGATCGCGTGGCCGAAGGTGTGGCCGAAATTTAAATGCGCCCGCTCGCCTTTCTCGAATGGATCGGCTTCCACGACGCGTGCCTTGATCGCGACGTTATGGGCGATCAGTTCCGTCAACGATGACATATCGAGCTTCAGGGCCTTGTCGATTATCTCGGGCAGTTTCTCAACGGCCGCTGCGTCACGAATCAGATCGTGCTTGATGCACTCGGCCAGTCCGCCCTGCAATTCCTTTTTGGGTAACGTGCGCAAAAGTTCCGGATCGGCCAGGACGGCGATCGGCTGATGAAAGGCACCGATCAGATTTTTTCCCATTGCGTGATCGACGCCGGTCTTTCCGCCGACGCTGGCGTCGACCATGGCCAGGAGGGTTGTGGGGGCTTGGACGAAGGGGACGCCGCGGAGAATTGTTGCGGCGAGGAAGCCTGCCATGTCTCCGACGACCCCCCCGCCGAAGGCGACGATTGGGGTTGAACGCTCGATCTTGGCTGAGAGGAGGCGATCATAAACCGGCAATAGCATGGGCAGGGTCTTGTGCTGTTCGCCTGCCGGCAGGGTCGCTGAGATGGTCTCGAAACCGGCGGATTGGAGGGACTTTTCGATTGCCCCTAAGTGCAATTCAGCGACGTGGGACTCGGTGATGATGCAGGCTTTGGGGGATTTGGTGAGAGATCGTAGTTCCTGGCCCATGCGGGCGAGGAGGCCGGGTTCGATGGTGATGCGGTACGAACCGCTGGAAAGATGGACGGGGACGGAGGGCATGAGGGGAATTGTAATGGCATGGGGTGAATTCGTCATTTGGGGGCTCATGTTGAGGGCGGATCTGACAGAATCTGACAGAATCTGACACTTTTGGCAATATTGTCCGGGACCTCCGCATCTAAATGCTGGGAATCTTTGAAGGCTGATAGGAAGGTTTCCCTTTCGGGCGGATGGCGGCCATGGTGGAAGGTTCAGCGGTGGGCTTGCAGCGCATGCGGCGGCGTGCACCAGCGGCCGGACAAGAAAAGCCCCTGATGACTTACTTGACGATTTTTCCAACCTTCTTCCGTGCCACACGCTGGCGCTGCCACTCGCATTCCCGTTCTCTACGCTGCAAGATTGGAATTATCTCCTGCAACGTGGCCCCTCCCGCGGCGACGAGGCTCAGCATCGCGTAGGCATATTTGCTCACCGGACGCTGCGTGTGCAGGTAGATCAACAGCACCCCGATGACCGCAATGTAGAACCCGGTCGTGACGCCGTTTTTGCTGTGACTGGTGAGATGACGGAAGTGGGCGTGCACCTTCAGCCAGCGGAAAAACAGCTCGATCTTCCATCGCCAGCGGTAGAGCAGGCCGATGACCTGGGCGGGAACATTGAGAATGTTGGTCAGCAGCCGCAGGGGCTTGTCGGGTTTGTCCGGGTCGAAGATCGTCACTTCCCGAAGCCATTTTCCCGCCGGAGGAGCAAAGCGTGGCCCTTCTGAGCCCAGGTATCCGATCCGGTCGCTCAGAATGCCGGCGGCGCGATCCTCGTCGCTCAGCGGCAGGGATTTAGGGGTCAAGTCATTGTTTTCGATGGCAATGAAATAGTTGTTTGACTTGAGCCGGAGCACAAAATCGCTGCAGGCGTGCACGATCCGGTCCAGCAGCTCGAAACAGACATAGCCGCGGTCCATGACATAAATCTGCCCCGGCTCCAGGGCCTGCATCAGCGCCTGCGCCTCGGAGCATCCCTCGCCGCTGATGGCGACTCCCTCGGGAATCCCCACGCCCGCCGCCCATTGAAGATTCAGGCGAATCGTGTCCATGGGCTTTCCGTTGGGTCGGCTTTGATGCAGCGCCCAGGCCACGTCGGCGGCAACGGTGAACAGCGACCCATCCACCACCCGCACCCGCTCGGTCAGCTCCGCCAGCTTCGGATCGGCATGACGCAGATGGGGAAGCCGCGCCCGCAGATCCTCGATGATCGGCTCCAGCAGCGTCGGATCGAACAGGGCGTTGGCGTCGGAAAGCGTGGAACGCGGCAGGCGATCGACCGAAAGCTGCTCCTGCATCTGCTCGGTCTGGCTGAAATCCTCCATCGTCCGCAGGCTGCGAATCGCCGGCGTGAAAAAAGCCAGCAGGTAGGCGATGGCCACATCGTCGTAAAAAAGCGTGCGATTGGGATGGGGATGCGTCGCCCTCAGCCGGGTCAGATGATCCTGTAAAATAGGCACGTACTTGCCGCCGAACAAATCTTCCCCCCGCACCGCCGGCCGCGGCTTTCGTCCCGGCTTGGCCGGCGATCCGGAAGATGCAGAGAGGTTCGGCTGCACCGGAGGGAAGTGAACCACAAAACGCCGCCTCGCGCAAGGCGCAAGATCTCGCTATTCATGGGGCTGCGTTCCGGACACTATTGCACTTTTGGGATTTTGGATAGTGTCTGCTAACTTACGATCGGGTGTTGGCGAATTGCCCCTCACCCCAACCCTCTCCCCGAGTACCGGGAGAGGGGGAAAATCGCTCGCGCCCGCATTTTTGCTGTCGTCATAAGTCACTCGCACGGGGAGTATATTGTCCCACTTTTACACGGTGATTAACATTTTTGTGCGGATGGGAATCGTTCGGGCCGGGGACGGCCCGGCTCATTCCTGGTCATGGGGAGTGAGATGTTGGGGAAGTCTGGGAGCGCTCCCCTGCGGGTCGCGGGTAAACGATTGGGGGTTGATTAGACGGTCATTCCGGTTTCTTCATCCGTCTTTGCGCGGCCATCATGGCGTCCCATTCTTCCACCGTGATCAGGGCTTCGCGGGCCTGGCTGCCTTTGTAGGTTCCGACGATTCCGGAGGCGGCCATCGCTTCGATCAGGCGGCTGGCGCGGCTGTAGCCGATGGTCAGGCGGCGCTGGAGGAGGCTTACGCTGCCGCGCTTGGTCTCCAGGACCACGCGGACTGCCGCGTCGAAGAGGTCGTCTTTCGCGGCTTCTTCGTCTACCGTTGTCCCGGCGCGGATCTGCATCAGCTCGGGCTCGTACTGGGCTTCGGCTAGCGTGCGGACCAGTTTGACGCTCTCCTTCATTTCTTTGTCGTCGATGAAGGTGCCCTGGCCGCGGATTGGTTTGCCGGCGCCCGGCGCTAAAAAGAGCATGTCGCCCTGTCCGAGAAGCAGATCGGCGCCGTTTTGATCGAGGACGATGCGGCTGTCCATCTTGCTGGCGACGCGGAAGGCGATGCGGCTGGGCATGTTGCTCTTGATGAGACCCGTCACCACGTGCGCTTCGGGCCGCTGGGTGGCGACCACCAGGTGGATCCCCACCGCGCGCGACTTCTGCGCCAGGCGGACGATGAACGCCTCCACTTCCTTGCCGCTGGTCATCATCAAATCCGCCAGCTCGTCGATAATGATCACGATGTAGGGCAGGGTCTTGGGAATCTTGGCTTCTTCCTCCTGCGACGACGGCTTGAAGCGATCGATCAGTTCCTCGCGCGTGAGCGCGTTATATCCCTTGATGTTGCGCACTCCGGCCTCGGCGAGGATTTCGTAGCGCTCGTCCATTTTCTCGCAGGCCCATTCCAGAACGCTGGTGGCGCGCCCCGCTTCGCTGATGATCGGGCACATCAGATGCGGTACGTCCTTGAATGGGGCCATCTCCACCACCTTCGGATCGACCAGGATGAGCTTCACGTTGTCCGGCCGCTGGTGATACAGGATGGACATGATGATCGAATTGATGCAAACCGATTTGCCCGACCCGGTGGTGCCGGCGATGAGGCAGTGAGGCATCGCCGTCAGGTCGGTGATGAGCGGTTCGCCGCTGGCGTCTTTGCCGAGAAAGAGGGGAATACCCATTTTCGACGTCGCGTCCGGGGCGGTCTGCATCAATTCTTTAAGCCGGACCTTTTCCTTCTGAGCGTTGGGGGCTTCGATGCCGACGGTATTTTTGCCGGGCACCGGCGCGACGATGCGCACGCTCTCGGCACGCAGGGCGCGCATGATGTCGTTTGAGAGGGCGGTGATCGCGGAGACTTTGATGCCAGGCGCAAGCTCCAGCTCATACATGGTGATAACCGGCCCGGTATTGATCTCCACGACGCGGGCGTCGATGTTGAATTCCTTCATCGCCTGCTCGAGCATCGCGGCCTTCTCGCGCACGAATGTTTCCTGGCTCTCGGCGAACCCGTGCTCGGCGTCAGCGAGCACCGTCCACTGGGGGAGGTGATATTCGCCCAGTTCTCTGGGCGGCGGCGGCGGCGGGCTGGTTTGCCGCGGCTTCACCATGTTGGGGAGCTTGACGATGATGTCGGCGCAGGGGCGGCGCGGCGGCGGGCGATTTCTCGGGCGGTTCCTGTGCCGATTCTTCGGTTTCATCGTCGTCCGCATCCAGGGCCTGCAATTGGGCGGCCTTGGCGCCTTTGGTTTCCGCGGGATCGATCTTCAAAAGGACGGGGGGCTTCAGGTCTTCGTCGTCATCGTCGTCTAGTTTGGGAGGCGCGGACGGCCTGGCTGCCGTGGGCCTGGGGGCCTTCACGGGCTTTCGCCGGAAGATGTCGTTGAAGGATGGAAAGGTGAATTTGACCTTGGGGGTCGCGCCCGCGACGGTGGTGCAGGCCTGGGCGGCGAATCCGGGGGCGCGGAGAACAAGATCGTCGGCGGCGAGGAGCAAGCCGATGAGGATGCCGGCGAGGAGGATCAGGGTTGTTCCGACGGAATGAAAGCGTTCCTGGAGAAAGGCAGCGGTGGCGATTCCGATGACTCCGCCGTGGCCTTCGGGGAATCCGGAGGCGGAGCCGGGCATGATGTGATGGACGAGGGCGGCAAAGGCGGTGGCGATCATTAGCAGGCCGACGACTCTGAGCCAGGGGTCGCTCAGCTTGGCGTGATAGAAGGTGAGGGCGAGGCAAACGCCGCTGAAGAAAATAAGGGGAAAGACGCCCTGCCCGATGGCGAGGAAGGACCAGTAGGAGATGAAAGCGCCGACGGGGCCGCAGACGTTTTGGATGGGGGGATAGGGAAAGACGGCATGGCTGGGCCAGTCGGTGGGATGAAAGCTTCCGACGGCGAAAAATAGGAATAGCCAGACAGCCGTCAGGACGAACAGGATGAGCGGGCGGACGATATGCATTCGTTGCAACATTTCGAATTTCCAGACGGATCGTTTGGCCATTAGTGTCCTGTATGCCCGAAACCGCCCTTTCCACGGGCGGTGTCATCGAGTTCCTTTACTTCGATCAGTTTTACGGCCGGCAGAGGCGCGATCAGCATTTGGGCGATGCGCATGCCGCGGGTGATGGTGAAAGCCGATTTTCCGAGATTGATCAGGGGGACCTGGAGCTCGCCGCGATAGTCGGCGTCGATGGTGCCTGGGGTGTTGATCATGGTGATGCCATGGCGCGTCGCGAGGCCACTGCGGGGGCGAATCTGGGCTTCGTAACCGACGGGAATCGCGAGGGCGAATCCCGTGGGGACCAGGCGGATTTCGCCGGGCTTGATCTTGGTTTCGGTCTCGACGGCGGCGCAGACATCAAAGCCGGCCGAATGTTCGGTCATCCGGGTCGGCAGAGGCAGACCTTGGCCGTGGGCGAGACGTTTCACCTTAAGTGTTATCGGACGAGCCACGCATTGAACTCCAGAAGACGCATGAACTTATTTGAATAGTTCATGTGCCGTCTGAAGGAGCATATCGGCGAAGTGGGCTTTGGAGCCGTAAGGTGTCTTTTCCATGCGGCCATCGGGGTATAGAAGGCAAGGTTCGATAGATTCGGCACCGATTGTGGCGATGGGGTTGTAAATGATGAGGTCGAGATTTTTTTGCCGCATCTTGCCGGAAACGCGACTGAGGTCGGGAGAGGTTTCGAGGCTGAAGCCGATGGTGCGCTGGTCTGGGCATTTGATGCGGCCGGCGGCGGCGATGACGTCTTCGGTTGGCTCCAGCTCGAGGATGCGGGAGCCTTCGCGGGAGAGCTTGGCGGCGCTTTGGGCTTTGGGGCGATAGTCGGAGACGGCGGCGGCCATTATGAGGAGATCGTGGTGGGGGAATTCTTGCAGGACGACGTCGAGCATTTGGGCGGCGGTTTCTACGTCAATGCGGCGGGCTGCGTTGGGGAATGGGACGGAGATTGGGCCGAGGATGACCGTGGTTTGGTGGCCGGATTTTAGGGCGGCGTGCGCGAGGGCGGCGCCCATTTTTCCGGTGCTGCGATTGCCGATGAAGCGCACGGGGTCGATCGGCTCGCGGGTGGGGCCGGCGGTGATCAGGAGACGCATGGGGGGATTGTAACCGGAATTTTTTTTGTCGGTTCGATGGATAAGGACGGGTGGAAAAATAAGTCCGCGGAAATCCACCCCCACTCCAACCCTCCCCCGGAGTACCAGGGGAGGGGGAAAAGAGGAGGGGAATGGTGGGCGAGTACGCGCCACCCTACGTAGAAGAAAGCACCCTGCGGTTCGACTGAGCTCACCGAAGTCAAGCAGGGCGGCTACACAGGGAGGGGGAAATACGGAACTGATGTTACAGGTTGCTTCAGGCGATCGCGTCTGGGATCGTGTCAACGACGTCGCGGGCGAGAACGCTTCGGCGTCCGAGGCGTTTGCCGGCTAGTTCGCCGGCTTTTCCGTGGAGGTGAACGGCGGCGCAGGCGGCATCGAAGGGGGGCATTTTTTGACCGATTAGCGACGCCAGGATTCCGCTCAATACGTCTCCGGCGCCGGCTTTTGAGAGGGAGCTGTCGCCGGTTTTGTTGATAAAGATTTTGTTGCCGTCGGTGACGATGGTGCGGTGGCCTTTGAGGAGGATGATCTGGCCGAAAGTTTTGGCGGCCTTTAGGGCGATTTCGATGCGGCCTTTTTCGTCTGAGGGGACTTCGGTTTCGCCGAAGAGTTTTGCGAGGCGTTTCATTTCGCCGGGATGGGGGGTGAGGACTGCTTTTGCGGCGAAGAATTTTGGCCAGGAGGCGAGGGAAGAGAGATAATTGAGGGCGTCGGCGTCGACGACCATCGGCTTTTTGATTCGAAACAGGGCGTTCAAGCGCGGGCGAATTGAGGGGGACTGGCCTAATCCGGGGCCGACGGCGATGACGTCGGCTTTCTCGGCGGCTTCGAGAAGTTTTTGTGCGGAAGCTTTGTTTTCGTCGAGCGCCATCCCGATGAGTTCGGGGACGACGGAGAGGCCGGCGGCGAGGACTTCGCGCGGCATGGCGACTTGAACCAGACCGCTGCCGGTGCGGAGGGCGGCTTCGCCGGCGAGGATCGGGGCGCCGATCATTTCGTCGCTTCCGCCGACGATGAGGACGCGGCCGAAGAGGCCTTTGTGGCCGTCGACGGGTCGCGGGGGGAGAGGGGGTGGTTGGTTAATTCGGTAGTGGGTTGGTTTGAGCATAGTCATCGGTCTTTGGAAGACCCACGGCAGCGCGGTTCGACCCAGCTCACCGAAGTCCGTGGGCGTTCAGGGATCAAACTTACCCAGTACTGTTAATTCGCGGCATCGGCAAATTGGCTGCTGGTGATGGCGTCCAAATCAAGCTCGCTTTGTTTTCCGGATTCGAGGATCAAATGCGCCAAGCCGGCGGTCATGGCGGCATTGTCGGTGCAATATTGCATGGGGGGGAAGGAAACGGGAATGGCGAATTTTGCCATGGCGGAGCGGAGGCCGGTGTTTGCGGAGACTCCGCCGCCGATGATGACGCTTTGGGCGCGGATTTGTTTGGCGGCGCGTTTTACTTTTTCGACCAGGACGTCGATGCAGGCGGCCTGGAAGGAGGCGGCGATGTCGCGGAGCTCCTGGGGAGACACATTTGTTTCGCGCTGGCGGCCCTGGAATCCGCGGACGTGATAGAGGACGGCTGTTTTGATGCCGCTGAAGGAGAAATCCAGGGATTGGCGGCTGAGGCGGGTGCGCGGAAAGCGGATCGCGGTCGGGTTGCCTTCCTGGGCGAGGCGGTCGATTTCGGGGCCGCCGGGATAGCCAAGGCCGAGGATCGCGGCGACTTTGTCGTATGCCTCCCCTACCGCATCGTCGAGGGTGGTGCCGATCAATTCGATGTTTAGAAAATCGTTGACCTGGTAAAGGGCGGTGTGACCGCCACTGCAAACGAGGCCGACGGCGGGCATTGGTGGTTCAGGGCTCGGCTGGCCATCCGTCAAACGGACGCTGTATAGATGAGCGTGGACGTGATCGACCCCTATGAGGGGCTTGCCCAGGGACCAGGCCAAAGTCTTGGCCGCGGTTACGCCAATCAGAAGAGATCCGATCAAACCCGGGCGATGGGCGACGGCTACCGCATCGATATCGTTCAATTCAATGTGCGCGCCCTTCAGCGCCTCCCCTACCACCGGCAGAATATTCTCGATGTGGGCGCGGCTGGCGATCTCGGGAACTACGCCGCGATATTTTGCGTGGAGGGCGACCTGGCTGGAGACGACGTTGCTGAGGACGCGCTGGCCGTTTTCGACGACCGCGGCCGCGGTCTCGTCGCAGGTTGATTCGATTCCGAGAACCTTCATGGGGGATTTTAGGGCGTCGGAGCGGCGCGTCGGCGCGGGCATTGTTGTTGACGCGTGTTTGTTCGTGTCCAGGATGATCAAGCCGGTCATGGTCGTCATCGCCTGCTGGAATTGCGGATCGATGGGCTGGGTGGTCGGTTCTTTCGATGGCATCGTTGTGGAGAGGGGATGGATACGGATGGCCTCCTGGCGGTCCATTAGATCCTCGATGGCATCTTCGCCGGCTTCATCGGTTGTTACGACGATCTGGGGATCGACGCCCCAATCCTTGGAATCCTTGGTGCGGCTCACGAGCCGGCCGCTGGGGAGATACCAGTGGGCGACGGTCATCTTCAGGGTTCCATCGTCCTGGCCTAGCTGAATCACCCGCTGGACGGATCCTTTGCCGAAGGTGCGTTGGCCAACGATCAGGGCGCGGTGATTGTCCTTGAGGCTTCCGGCGACGATTTCGGAGGCGCTGGCGGAGTGATCGTTGACGAGGACGATCATGGGGAAATAGGGGAGTGTGAGGGCATCGGGGCTGGCGCGGTCGATTTCTTCGGGGGAGTTTCGGCCGTGGGTGCTGACGATGACGCCTTCCTTGATGAAGAGGTTGATAATTTTGATGGCCTGCTGGAGCTGGCCACCGGGGTTGAAGCGGAGGTCCATGACGAGGCCCTGCATTCCCTGGGAGAGGAGGCCGCTGTTGCCGTCGGCGCCGACGAGGATGTTTTTCATTTCGTCGAAGGTGCCGTCGTCGAATTGGGTGACGCGGATGTAGGCGATTTTGGGGCTCTGGGAGACGAAGTAGTTCCACTTCTGCTGGGCGTTTCGCTGGTATCCGAGGACGGTGGGGACGACGATCTGCTGACGGTGAAGGACGAAGTCCATCAGCTTGCCCTCACGGTCGATGGTGAGGGTGACGGGTGAGCCGAGGGTGCCGGAGACGAGTTTGACGACGTCGTCGATTTGCAGACCGGCGATGGGTTTGCCGTCGACTTTTACGATGATGTCGTTGCCGTCGATGCCGGCCTGGTCGGCGGGTCCGCCTTCGATGGGGGAGATGACGACCATTTTGCCATTTTCGGCGCGGAGGGAGATCCCGACGCCGCTGAAGGATCCGCCGAGTTCTTTGTCGAATTCCTCCTGCTCGGTGGGCGGGACGTAGATGGTGTAGGGGTCGCCGAGCTCGTCGAGCATTCCCTTGATGGCGCCCTCTTTGAGATCGGTGTCGTTGACGGGGTCGACGTAGTTTTCGACGACCTGGCGGTGGATCTCGACGATGGTCCGGACCCAGGAATATTCGTCGTCGCGCTCGGCAAGGGTTCCGGGAAGCTGAAACGCGAGGATGGCGAGGAGGACAATGCTGATGAGCCACGCCAGGCGTTCACGGGTCATGGGGTGGTTGTATCGCGCGGGTGGGGAAAATGGAAAGGGGTAAGGATGATTGCCGATTGCCGATTGCCAATTGCCGATTGGAAAGGCAAAACACCTTCTATTCGGCAATTGGCAATCGGCAATCGGCAATCCCAATTCCCCCACTAATTGCCAACTTGTCGTGTCCCCCCTACCATCCCTTGTGGATAACCCGTCGAAAACTTGATTTTGGCTTGCGTCCTTGGTGCAAGTTGTTAGGGTGCGGGGAAATCGGTGAAGTTGGTGGCGTGAAGTACAAAATGATTGCTATCGATCTCGATGGGACGCTGCTGTCGCCGAGCAGCGTGGTGACGCCGAGGACGAAGGCGGCGATCCATCGAGCCGCCAGCGCGGGGATGGTGGTTTGTTTTGCGACGGGACGCAGTTTTACCGAGAGCCGGGCCGTGATTGATTCCGTGGGCTATTACGACGCCGCTATTTTTGTGGGCGGGGCGCTGATCGTCGATACGGGCAAGCGCAGCACGATTCAGCGGACGCTGATGGACCCGCAGCTTGCCCGCGAGCTTTGTGCGTTTTTTGAATCGCATGGACAGGCGGCGCTGGCGCTTCAGGATGTCAGCACGGCGGGTGTGGATTATTTGATATCCAACGATTTCGAGCTGAATCCGGCGACGAAGTTGTGGTGTAAGACGACGCGAGCGAGCGTTCAACGAACGAACGAACTGGCGGCAGACCCGCACGATCATACGCTGCGGGTGAGCATCGTCGCGGCGCGGCAGCGGGCGGAGCCGATTTATAAGGAGATGCGGAGCAAGTTTGGTTCGCGGATCGTGGATCACTGCTTTCGTCCGCCGGGCGAGATTTTGGTTGTCGAGGCGTTTGATCCATCGGTGAATAAATGGCAGGGGATTCTTCAGGTGGCGCGGCTGCGGAATATTAAGCCGCAGGAAATCGTGGCCGTGGGGGACGACATCAACGATGTGATGATGATTCGGAATGCGGGGCTGGGAATCGCGATGGGGAACGGGTGCGAGGAAGTGCGCGGATTGCGAGGCCAGGATCATCGGGCATAACCGGGATGACGGGCTGGCGATTTTTATGGAGGAGCTTGTGGAGGCGCTCGCGGCGAATTCCGCGGCAAGTAATTAAAGTGGGTTAAACCCAGCGAATCACGGAAGGATGCGAAAGGATTCGCAGGCTCAAGCCGGTCGGCATGCCGGAGGCAGGCCGGCCGGTTTTTAATCAAGGGATGGGTCAGGGGTCAGCAGCGAAGTTGAAATTCCCCACGGCGGCGCGGTTCGACCCTGCTCACCAAAGTCCGTGGGCGTTCCGGGATCAAACTTGCCCACTGGGTTTATTTGGCGGCCCAGAGGAAGCCGCGGCGCATGAGTTCGAGGACGGGGGGCATGTTTACGATGTTGGCCTGGTGGCCTAGAGAGTTGTAGAAGACTCTGCCCTTGCCGAAGACTTTGGTCCAGACGACGGGCATGTCGACGGGTCCGTTGCCTTCGTGGGGGCCGGGGGCGGTGGGGAAGCGGGTGGTGGCCAGCACCTTTACGGCTGGGTCGACGTGCATGTAATACTGCTCGCTGGCGATGTCGAAATCGGTTGTGCCTTCGGTGATGGGGCTTTTTTGGGGGCCGATTTTGACGCGGTATTTGACGCCGTCGTTTCCGGGGTGGGCGACCCACTGGCCACCGGTCATGAATTGCCATTCGGTGTTTTCGCGGAATGAGTCGCACATTCCGCCGTGACAGCCGGCGATGCCGACGCCGGATTCGACGGCGTCGAGGACGGGCTTTGCCTGTTCACTGGTGATCTTGCCCATGGTCCAGACGGGGACGATGAGGGCGAGGGATTTGAGGTCGGTATTTTTGAACGCGTCGAGGGTGTCGGAGACTTCGACCTGGAAATTTTCCTTGGCCAGGAGGCCGCGGAAGATTTCTGCCACTTCGCGCGGCTGGTGACCGTCCCAACCGCCCCAGACTATCAGTGCTTTGCGATTCACGAATACTCCTTAATTATCGCTGCGTAGAACGCCCATGGTGGTGTAGACGGCCACGCCCTTGCTGCCGTCGGAGCGGGTGTAATCAACGGTATAGAGCGTGCCATCCTGCTGAGAGCTTTGCTGGCTGGCGTCGTCGATTTTGGCGTAGGGATGCTCGGAGAAGAATGCCGCCTGCACGTCGGAGGGGATTTTCCCGTCGCCAGTTAGAGTTTTCTGGTCCGACTGCTGATTGGACACGCACCCCGCGGCGACGGCGAGGATGAAGATGGCAAAAGCTTTTCGCATGGGGTTCTCCTGAACAAAATTACAGATGGATGGCCCGATTGTCGGCGACGCCGGCGGCTTCCATGACGGCTTCGCTGAACGTCGGATGCGGGTGCATGGCTTCGATGATCTCGGCCTCGGTGGCTTCGAGTTTCTTGGCCAGGACGAGCTCGGCGAGCAGTTCGGTGACGTTTTCGCCGATCATGTGGACGCCGAGGAGTTCGCCGTCATTTGGCGTCGAAGATGAGCTTGACGAAGCCGTCCGGTTCACCGGCGGCGAGGGCGCGGCCGCTGGCGGCGAAGGGGAATTTTCCGATCTTGAGTTTTGCGGCTGAAGAGCGCGGGCCTTTTTCTCGCTGAGTCCCATGCTGGCGACCTGGGGATGGGTGTAGGTGCAGCCGGGGATCGCCTTGTAATCGATCTCGTGCTGGGCGAAGCCGACGATGCGCTCGACGCACATGATGGCTTCGTGATGGGCGACGTGGGCGAGATCGGGATGGCGTCCGCCTTCGGGCTGCTCCTTGTCGGCTGACGGTGAGGCAGTCGCCGACGGCCCAGACGTTTTCTAGGTTGGTGTGGTATTGCGTGATTGACGCGGACGCGGCCTTTGAGCAGGTCGAGATTTGCGCCGGGGGCGAGCAGGCCCTCGGTGTTGCCGGTGACGCCGATGGCGACCAGGACGACATCGGCTTCGACGACGCCGGGCTTGGCGCCGGAGAGGGTGAGCTTCACGCCTGTGGGCGTCAGTTCGACTTTGTCGGTTTTGGTCTTCACGCGGACGTCGATTCTGCGCTTGGCGAAGACGCGCTCGAGGAGGATGGAGACGTCTTCGTCTTCGTTGGGAAGGAGATGGTCGAGCATCTCGACGATGACGACTTCGGTGCCGACGGCGTTGTAGAAATCGGCGAATTCGCAGCCGATGGCGCCGGCGCCGATGATGGCGAGTTTTTTGGGTTGCGTCGGGAGGTTCATCGCCTCGCGGGAGGTGATGATTTTTTTGCCGTCGAAGGCGACGCCCGGAAGTGGAGTCGCGCGGGCGCCGGTGGCGATGATGATGTCGCGGGCGGTGATCTCCTTGGTGCCCTGCTGGGAGGTGATTTTGACGCGGTGCGGGGCGAGGAGCTGGCCGACGCCGGATTCGCGCTTCACGTCGTATTTGCGGAAGAGGTGCTCGATGCCTTTGCTGAGCTTGTCGGCGATGCCGCGGCTGCGGCCGACGAGCTTGGTGAAATCGATGGTGAGGTCTTTGAAGGTGACGCCGTGCTCGGCGGCGTGGAGGCGAAGCTTGCGGATGAATGCGCCGTCGTCGAGCAGGGCCTTGGTGGGAATGCAGCCCCAGTTGAGGCAGGTGCCGCCGAGGTTTTCCTTTTCGATGCAGAGGACGCGTTTTTTGAGCTGGCCGGCGCGGATGGCGGCGGCGTAGCCGGCGGGGCCGCCGCCGATGACGACGATGTCGTATTGGTAATTCGCGGGTTTTGCAGACAAGGGCTTGGGGGCGGGCTTGGAGGATTCGGGGGCGGGTGACGATGTCGGCGACGACGTGGGCGATGAAGCTGGGGGCGCTTTGGCGGCGGCTTCGGGCTTGGGCGCGCCGGCGGCATATTTCTTTTTTACATCGTCGATATTCTCCGACCCGGTCGCCACGACGCCGATCGGCTGGCCGACCTTCACCTTTTGCCCCTCGGCAACGAGGATGACGGCGAGGGTGCCGGCATCAAACGATTCCATGGGCATGGTGGCCTTGTCGGTTTCGACATCGGCGATCTCCTCGCCGCTTTTGACGCTGTCGCCGACCTTTTTGTGCCACTTAACGACGGTTCCCTCGGTCATGGTGTCGGACAACTGCGGCATGGTGATTTCAGCGGGCATCTCGAAATTCTCCAGTGATCTCTATTTACAACGGCGTTCAATCTTAGGAAAGAGGGGGAGGTTTGTCTTTACCGGGGCCGGGGAGGAGATTACTCGCGTCCCCCCTACTGCCATGTCCCTGGTTACGTTCGGTGCGACCTTGAGTTGTTGGACGGGAAAGCGCCGTGCGGTTCGACAAAAGCTCACCGAAGTCAAGCACGGCGGCTAAACGGGGAGTGGTTGGGGAGGGCCGATCCTTCCGCGGCCTCAATGAACATGGTCGATCCAGGTTTGCCACATCAGGCGATAGGCCGACTCCAGGTCGGCGGCGAATTGTTTCCAATTCATCAGGGGAGAATTGCGGAGCCGATCGCGCGATTCGGAGCGGAGGCGGGCGAGGCGGTTGGGATCGGCGGCCATGGCGGTGGCAATCTCAACGTATTGACGGGGTGAGTCGGCGATCCATTCAGTGAGGCCGACGTTGGTGAGGATGCTCGCGCCGCCGCGGGCGACGGCGGTTTGGCCGCGGAGGGTGACCGTTGGCACGCCCATCCAGAGGGCGTCACAGGTGGTGGTGTGGCCGGGATAGGGGTGGGTGTCGAGGCAGAAATCGACGCGGTGATAGTTTTGCATGTACTGGAGAAGCGGCGCGGGATCGATGAGTTCGATGCGGTCGGGGGAAATGCCGTTGGAGGCGAAGGTTTTCAGGAATCGCTGGCGATGGTTGCCGCGCGGGCAGAGGATCAGGAGGCGGCTGTTTGGGACGGCAATTAGCGTTTCGATCCAGAGGGTGATCGTGGGTTTGGTGACCTTGGCGAAACTGCTGAAGGAGCTGAAGGTGATGAATCCGGCTTCGAGGGCCGGTAAGGGATTTATAGGTTCGTTTTCGACGGGTGGAGCGTAACACCAGAAGGAGTGCGGGAGGGGAATGGATTTTTCAGAGTACAGTTCGTCGCCGGTTCCGGGGGGATCGAGGATGGGGTCGGTGAGGCGGTAGTTGATGGTGCTCAGGCCGGTGGTGCCGGGATAACCGAGCCAGGTGACCTGAATGGGCGCGGGGCGGCGGGCGAAGACGAGGAGGCGATTGCCGATGGTGTGGAGGGCCAGATCGACGAGAATGTCGATGCGATCTTCGCGGATTTGGCGGGCGACGTCGGCGTCAGTGGCGGCGGCGACATCGCGCCAAAGGGTTGCGGAGGATTTCAAACGGGCGGTGGTTTCGTCGCTTCCGACGACGCCGGAGTAGCAGACGACTTCGACGTTGCGGGGGTCGTGGGCGGCGAGGACCGGAGCGAGGATCCGGCCGATGGGGTGTTTGCCGTAGAGGTCGGGTGAGACAAATCCGATTCGCAGGGGGCGATTGGGGGATCGGTCGTTGGGATAGGCCTGTGCCGAAGGCGTCAGCGGCGTTTCGAATCGGTTCGCCCAAGTGCGGCATTGATCGAGAATCTGGCGGGCGTCGTAATCGGGGTGAAGGTTAAGGGTGTTGAGTAGATTGCTGTGGACGGCGGAGTTATTGGGGTTAAGGCGGAGGGAATCTCTAAAGGCGGCGATGGATTCATTGAGGTCGCCGGCGGTTTTGAGGTTGCCGGCGAGGTTGCTAAAGGCCTCGGCGTAGTGGGGATTGAGCTGGATCGCGCGGCGATAGGCAGCCATGGCTTCGTCGAGGAGACCCTTGTCCTGGAGGGCGTTGCCGAGATTGTTGGAGGCCTCGGCATAGTTGGGGTTTAGACGCAGGGCCTCGCGGCATTCGGTGATGGCTTCGTCGAAATGGCCGATTTGACACAGAGCGTTTCCCAAATTGTTATGGGCGACGGGATTATTGGGATCGAGGCGGAGGGATTGGCGATAAGCGGCGATGGCGTCGTCGAATCTGCCGATGGTGTAGAGGGCGACGCCGAGGTTGATGTGGTAATCGGGGGCGGAGGGGTTGGCGGCGATCGCGTGATTCAGGAGGTGGATCGCCGCGTCGGGGTTGCCAACCTGCTGGGCGATGACGCCGAGGAGGTTCAGCGCTTCGGGGTGGTTGGGGTTCTGGGCGAGAAGTTGGCGGTATAGCCTCTCGGCGTCGGCCAGACGGCCGGCTTTGTGGTGCTGGATGGCCAAATTCAGTGTTGGTTCTATGGGGGATTCCATCCGGTCGTCTCGATTATCCACCATTATAATTTAAATGGGGTTTCGTGGTTCTGGGTCGGGTAAAGGCGACCCGCAAGCGGGGCCGCTAAACTTGGCGATCGACGCCTGACACTTGCGCCACATGAACTTGCAATGAATTCCACTATATGGATATCTTGCAGATGTACTGCCGTTTTTCAGGGGCTGATGACTGACCGGGCTGCGGGTTTTTCCCGCTCACTTTGTACGGTCACTCTACATCGCGAGGATGTGCCGGTGCGGAAATCAATCTTATTGCCGGGCCTGATGGCCCTGTTTATCGCTCTCCCCACAGCCTTTGCGCAGGACGTTTCGCCGCGGCAGGTGCAGCTCCAGCAGCAGATGCAGCAGATGCAGGAGATTGAGATGGACAGCCGGTTTCTGGCGAACACACAGATTCCGCCGGACCAGCGGATGTTGATCGATTATGGGGGGTATTTCTCGCCGCAGTATTACTCGGTGGATGATGAGAACAACGTCAATCACACGCTGTGGCAGTATCAGTTGGTGGGATATCTGCGGGTTAATCTGGACGCGGCCAACGAAATCTTCATGCGCGTGAGCACGGAATATAACCAGTACAACCCAGGCGGGAGCTTTGACGGGTTCGGGAGCCGGCTGATCAATCCGGATTTTGATCGGGCGTATTACCGGTTCGACCTGGCGAAATATATTGAGTCGTACGACGGGAAGACGGTTAATTACGACGTGAATTTTGAAGGGGGCCGGGACCTGGTTTATTGGGGAAACGGACTGGCGATGGCGGAGGTGGTGGATGGAATCACCCCGACATTTTCGTGGGGGCCGCTGACGCTTTCGACCGTGGTGGGTGTTACGCCGCTTCGGACGGTCGATATCATCGTTGACCGACCGGGATTCGACTATAACACCAAGCGCTACTTTTATGGGGGGATGCTTAGTGCCACGGTGGGCTCGAGCCATCCTTACGTCTTCGGACTGGTGCAGCGCGACAACAATAGTTCGAATCTTTCGGTCGTTGGCGGGATCGCGACGCGGTACGCTTATAACAGCGATTACATTGGGTTCGGATCGACGGGGGCGCTGACGGACCATCTTCGGTACGGCGTTGAAGGGGATTTTGAATGCGGGAATACGTTGTCAAACAGCTCACAGGTGCAGGGGTTTCAGCTTGTGCAGTTGGAGCAGTTTAAAGACAACATCGATGCTTGGGCGGGGGATGCGAAGCTCGATTACCTGGCGCAGGACGAGCATAACAGCCGAATCTCGCTGGAAGGGATCGTGGCGACGGGGGACCCGAATCGGGGGCTGACGAACACGACATTCAATGGCATCGCCCCCTTTACGGCCGATCGGGCGTTTAACGGATTTGGGCTGGTATCGACGGGATTGGCGTTTGGGGCGCCGGTGTCGAACCTGGCGGTTTTGCGAGTGGGGGCTTCGACGTTTCCGTTGGCGCAGGTTGATGCGTTTCGCAAGTTGCAGGTGGGGATGGACGTTTATTGGTTTAACAAGACCAGCGCAAGGCGCCGATCGATGAGCCGACGAATAATGTGACGTATCTTGGGTGGGAGCCGGATTTTTATATCAACTACGAAATCGCCAGCGACATCACGCTGACGTTCCGGTACGGCGTGTTCATGCCGAACGTAAAGGCTTTTGCCGACGACGAAGCTCGGCAGTTTGTTTATACTGGAGCGGTCTTTGCATTCTAAACCATCTATCTCCTTGGCGCGCGGGGCATTGGCATTGTGCGGCGCTGGCGCTATTTTGCACGGGGTGCCAGACGGCGCATGTGCATAATCCGGTGCTGGCGCAGTATTCGGGAAACGACGCGGATTCGCAGATGAATTTCTGGCACGAGCTGGCGAACCGCCGGCTGACCAGCAATGACGATGCGTTTCATGCGATTCTGCTTTACACGGATGGGCGCGACGACGCGGGAACGTATGACAAGCGGGTGGCAACACTTAAGGCGCGGGGACTGCTTTACGGCGGTTTTGATCACACGGCGGACGACGCGATCCGCAGAGGTGACCTGGCGGTCATTATTTGCAAGGTGCTGGACATCAAGGGGGGGTGGGTGATGCACGTGTTCGGCCCTGTGCCGAGATATGCGGTGAAGGAGCTGGTTTATATGGGGATTTATCCGCCCAGCAGCCCGCAGCAGACCTTCAGCGGAACGGAATTTGTGGGGGTCATCGGAAAAATGGATGATTTCCAACAACCCGTAGCAGCCGACGTATATACTAAGTAGATTAGATCGAAGGGCAGATCCGTGGGGGATCGTGGGGGATGTGGAAGGAAGGTTTGCATGTCACCCAATCGCTTCGGTTTTGGTAAAGCGCTTTTGATTGCCGCGTGTGTTTCCTTCGGCTTTGGTGGGAATGCGCGTGCGGATGATTCGGCGGGGAAATCTCCGGCGGCTTCGCAGCCGGGGGGGAATGGGCCGATGGAGCTTACCGTGGTTGCGGTGAAGGGATTGGTGCAGATTCGAACGGCGGACGATCAGCCGTGGATTTTGGCTCGGCCGCAGATGGTTCTTTCGGAAGGGGCGGAGTTGCGAACGGGGCCTCATAGCGCGATCACTTGCGTGATTCCGCCGGACCAGGAATTCACGCTGGACCGGCTGGGGACGATCCGGGTGCAGGACGCGCTGCGCGAGGGGAATAAAGTTACGACGCATCTGATCATGCCGTACGGGCGGACGCATTACGATATTGAGAGCGCGGGGCTGGAACACGAATCGACGATTACGAGCCCTAGCAGCACGCTGGCGGTGCGCGGGACGAACGTGGTGTTGTACGACCAGGCGCCGTTTACGCCTTATGCGATCAGCAATACGGGGCGGGCGCGATTTACGTATGCTCATCACACGGTTTCGGTTGGGAGCAAGGGTGGAACGTACGTGAAGGCGAATGGGGGAACGGACGGGGGCGCGCAGACGGCGTATGACGATTCGATAGTTGATCCCAAGTACGCAGCTTCGCTCGATGCGACCGATCAATCTCTGCTTCAGACGGAAGTGGCGCGCGGAGCGGTGATCGGATACAACCCGGTCGCGGGGATCACGACGGTTTCGGGCGGGCGGCCCTCTTACGATTCGGAACTTCCCGGGTCAGTGCCAGGATCGCTCGATTTCGTGCTGCGGTGGACGGGCGATGCGGAGCTTGCGCTGGAAGTGGGCGTCGATCCGGGCGATCCGCTGCAGAATATCCTCAATGGATTCCAGAAGGTTGAGTTCCTTTATCCTGGATATGGGCTACAGAATTCGCCGAGCGGCGGGCATATTCCGTATGAGGATCTCGGTGGGCCGTCTGGGGGCGAGGAAGTCGCATATTGGCTTGGGTCTCATCCCCAGGGCCTTTACGGCATCGGTGCCCAGTTCATCTCCGGCGTCCCAACTTCCTTCACGTTCAACGTCTTCGAAAACGGCCAGCCTGTGGAGATGTTTTATTTCGCGAGCGATGGGGTGACGCTGATCAAGAGCACGCAGGAAACACGCACGCTCGGGCCTGGTCAGTTTTCTGGCTCGTTGGCGGCGATTCCGGATCAGCCGATTCTGGATGAGATCACGCCGGACGATCCGGCGGGGAATCCGAATCCGGGGATCAATCCACCGGGAGTAAACCCGGCGTTTGTGCCGGCTGCGCATGCGCTGGCGATCGGGTTGCGATCGGCTCGGCGCTAATAGCGGATTGTTCACCGCGGAGCACGCAGAGATAAGAATTGGGCTTTGAAAGATAAGACTTGGTTCTCGCGCAGAGGGGCAATTCCTGTTAATTCCGCTCTTGCATTTCTTGGCGCTCTTGGCGTCTTGGCGGTTAAAAATCTTATAACCGCCCGCTTCGCTCAAGACGCCAAGAGACTTCGATGGGCCTCAGTCGAATCGCGCAAGAAAGAAGTGAAGTCTGGGGTGAAGCGTTTTTTGGCGATCTGCTCCCCCACCCTCGCCCCCAAAAAATAAAATGCAGGTTTCGCGCAGAGGCGCAGAGGCGCTGAGGCGCGGAGAGAGCCAGGATTCAAGTTTCCTCTCTCTGCGCCTCGGCGCGAAACCCTCCTGAGTTTTCTTCGCGATCTGGGTGTTCCCTCGCGAAGCGGGCGGTGAGATGAGCTTTGGGGGCTCGACCGCGCTCAATTCAACAATATTGCTGCTGGCGCTTGCTGGTCATTTCGGTGCGCAGCGAAAGTCCATCCTTTCTTCATGCGGGCAGATGCTGTCGTTTCTCGCGTAGTAACATGACGTAAACGACGAAGCAAAATTCCGTAAAGTTTATTGGGTTTGTTCTTGCTCCCCTTGCGTTGTGCCGTAGATTAATTCTTGTTCGGTGTGGACTTGTGTGTGTTGAACGTCTTGGGAGAGCACAATGCGATTCGTATCTCGGATGGGGGCGGTTATTGTGGGTTCTTGCTTTTTTCTCGGTTCAGCCGCCCAGGCGGCATTGGAGGTCGAGCTTCACGAGGTGAACACCAGCGTGGGGCTGGCGAAGACGGCGGCTAATACCTGGAAGCTGGAGACGGATCCGGTGATAACGCCGTCGAACGCGCCGGCGGATATTCCGGAAGGGGAACTGCTTAGTGACTTCTATCCGGTATCCGGCGTCCTGGATAATACGTTTGATCCGAAGTCGTTTTACCTGGCGACCACGGTGGCGGGCGACGAATCGGCTCCGCTGGGGCTGGGGTTCAGCGTGGACGGAGTCGATCCGTTTGGAGTGAGCAGTTTTGAAGTCCTGTGCCTGGATCCGGACGGGGTAAACCGCGGCAGCTATATCCTGGTGCAGCAGACAGCGGGCAACGGTGAGGCGGATTCGATCACCGACGTTGGAAACCCGGATCAAGCGATGGAAACCGGGCAGGTTGACGACATCAACTACTACCTTATCGCTAGCGACAAATCGGCGACGGAGCCGATGCCGGTGACGGTGGACCAGGATTTCTTCGAGCTGAACCTGGTGCCGCTGACCGGGAACCCGGTGATCATTCCGGACCTGTATAGCGCCTCCGGCGGTGCCGACGGAGCCCTGACGATCTCGGACGGCAACGGGAATACGGACACGACGACGACGGAGAATGGGACGTTTACCACGTCTTATGTTCCAGAGCCGACGTCGGCGGTGCTGCTGGGAATTCCTTCGCTACTGCTGCTGAAGCGTCGAGCGGCGCGGCAATAAGGTTCCAATCTTTACTCTCTCTCAAGACGTGGCCGCGATGCCCTACCCAGGCATCGCGGTCTTTTTATTTTGGGTGGTTCGGGAGCCCAAGGCGGGAATGTTCACCGCGGAGAGCGCAGAGATCGCTGAGATAAAATCCTTTTTTTCTTGGCGCGATTCGACTGAGGCTCATCGAAGTCTCTTGGCGTCTTGAGCGAAGCGGGCGGTTAGGAGATTTTGTCGGCCTCCGGCCTACGTTTGGCGGTGTACCGCCCGTCGCCGTCCGCGGCTCCGTTTTAACCGCCAAGCGGCCAAGAGCGCCAAGAATGCAGTGAAGCATGGTATGTCCGAAGATGTCCGATATTGCCCGGGATTCGTCGATGAGTTTTTTTCTTCCCGGGCCGGGTTTCGGGAACTGGATACGGGAGCGTTAGAAAATGGATGGGAAATTGGGTGCATCTATATATAGGTCCAAAGGGTGTACGTTTTGTACCTATTTTAGAAATCGGCGGATTTTTAGGAAGATTTTTTTTTGGGGAAGGGAAGGATGGGGGACGTGAGATTGGCCCTGCAGCGGGCGATCCGCGAACGGAAAGAACTGGAAAAATTGCTTATGAGCCTCTAGTCTTTGGGTTCTAAATAATGTTCGTTTTTCTGGGCCGTGGAACGCGCCCCGCGAGCGGGGCCGCTAAACTTGGCGATCGATGGCTGGTTTTAATATCCGCAACACTATTTAGTCTTCAGCGTCACACCGCATGTCAGGTCTATCCCGCAGGATATTTGTTCGCAGCCTGATTATTGGGGTGATCCTTACGTCCGCGGTTCTGGTGGCGTGGTGGGTGGGGTTGCTCGATTCGCTGGAATACTGGCTTTACGATCAGCGGGCGACGTATTGCCGGCTGGACGAGCCGTCGCCGAGCGATCGGATCGTGCATTTGGATATCGATGATGCGTCGGTATCGCCGGATGCGCTGGGGAGGTGGCCTTGGCCGCGGGCGACGTTTGCGCGGATGCTGGATGAGATTCATCTCGCGGCTCCGAGCGCGATCGGGCTGGATATCTTCTTTTCCGAGCCGCAGCATCCGGAACTCATTCGGGTGTCGGATGGGAAACTCAGCGAAATCGAGCATGACAAGGAGCTGGCGGATGCCCTGAAACTGTGCGGCAACACCGTGCTGGCGACCTCGTTCCTGCTGGAATCGCCCGGGGCACGGACGGTGCAAAGCTCGCCGGCGGTCGATCTGCTGGCTTCGGATTTGGAGCTGACGCAAAACGATTTCGCGGAGAAGCAGGCGCGTTCGGATCCGGGGTTTGCAGCCGGGGCGTCGATGGACGATCTTTATCTGCGGGCGCGGCGGGACGCGATGAGACAGCGGATTGACCGGGAGCTGGACGCCGACGCGGGGGCGACGGAGGGGCAGCTTTTAAAGCGAATTTTGCCGCATACCGACGCCTCGGAGGATCCGCCGGTCTATCGGCTATTTCTGCAGCAATACGCGGCGGCGACAGCGGAGCGGGCGGTCTCTCGGTTCGGCGCTGATGCCATCGATCTCACCCCCGCCGGCGCGGGGGAGTTTCAATGTTGTTCCGATGGCGATGTTCAGCGGTGTTGCCGCAGATTGCGCCTTTGCGAATTTTGACATCTTCGACACAACCACCGTCCGCTACATGCCCATGTTCATCCAGCAAGGGAGCCGCCTCTTTCCGCAGTTTGGCCTGGCCATCGCCTGTGAAATGCTCCGGGCCGATATCCAGCAGGTGCATTTTGAGGGCTCAACGATTGTCATCCCCTGCTCTTCGGGGGAGATTCGAATTCCCTCTTACATTCTGCATTCGAATGCCATTGGCCGCGATGTGTCACTCATCGCGGCGCTTCCCTGGTTTGGTGGTCGAAACTGGGAAAATATTTACGACTGGCCGGCTCACCTCGTCTCCACCCGCCACATCAGCATGGCGGCGGTGTGGGATATCTGCTCGACGGAGACAAAAATCATTCGAAACAGCGCGACGATCGATCAGGCGATTTCGGACATCCTGGACAAACTCGGAATGGACCCGGACCTTGCGAAAAAATATGCGGCTTCGTTGCCGGATCCGATGGATGTCGCTTCGCGCAAGAAAATGGTGGAGACGGTTTTGGGCGACGCTCAGCCGTGGGTGGACCAATACGCACAGACGCCGACCTCGCAGCTTTCAGCCGACGAGCGGCAGCAGAAAATTGGTCTGAACGACGCGCTGGCGGCGCTGCGCCCGGCGATCGCGCAGAGCACGCAGCTGGATATCCAACTACGGGACCGCCGGCAATGGCTCGGCAAACAGCTTGGGGGCAAAGGCGTTCTGATCGGTTTTACGGCGACCGGATTGCAGGACCAGGTGAGCACGAGCATTTTTCAGCGTTGCCCGGGCGTGATCGTTCATGGGGTGATCGTGAACGCGGTGCTGGACAGCCGGTGGTGGAGGATCGTGCCGGCATGGGTGACGGTGCTGCTGACGATTGTTTTGGGCATGTCCGCTGCCGCCATTCAGGGGCGGTTTCCACCGCTGCGGGCGGCGCTGGTGGTGGCGGGGATTTTGCTGGGGTATCTGCTGATCAATGGATTCATCATCTTTGACTGGGACAAGTGGCTGGTGGGCCTGGCAGCGCCGAGCGTGGCGATGATCGTGGTTTGGGGCGGGGCGACGTTGGATCGCGTGATCGTCGAGGGAATCGAGCGCAATCGGATTGCGCTGGAGGTCGCTGTCATCAGCAAAGAGATGGATTTGGCGCGGAACGTGCAGATGGCGCTGATTCCGCGGAAGCCGCCGACGATCGTGGGACTGGAGGCGGATGGGTGGGCGCTGACGGCCAGCGTGACGGGGGGCGACTGTTATGACTTGTGGCAGCTCAAGGACGGGCGGCTGGCGGTGCTTCTGGCGGATGCATCCGGCCATGGGCTTGCGCCGGCGATGATCGTTTCGCAGGTTCGCACGCTTTGCCGGTCTCTGTGCGAGTTCGAAAACCATCCGCAGGGGTTACTGGACCGGGTGAATCATCGGCTGGCGGATGATCTGGAGCCTAACCGATTTGTGACGGCGTTTCTGGGGTTTCTCAGTCCTGATGGAACGATGGACTGGTCGAGCGCGGGGCATGGGCCGATGTATTGGTGCGCCTCCCCCACCGGCGAGATGGTGATGATCGACTCGACGGGGTTGCCGCTGGGGATACAGCATGAGTGTTTCATGGACCCGCCGGTTCCGTCGGCCTATCTGGAGAAAGGCGGCTCGCTGATCGTCTTTAGCGATGGAATCTTTGAGGCTCATGCGCCGAACGGGGAGATGTTTACGGTGGAACGCGTGAAGGAGATTCTTGATAACACGCGCGGGGAGCCGATCGATGTGATCATCGGGAAGATTCGGACGGCGGTGCTGAAATGGCAGGCGAAGCTGGAGCCGGATGACGATCAGACGATTGTGATTGTGCGGCGGGTTTGAATTCGCTCTGTTGAAATCCTGGCATTTTCGGTATTCCGACCCCCACCCAGCAGCGAATTTGAAATTCCCCACGGCGGCGCCGTGGGCGTTCCGAGATCAGACTGACCCACTACCGGAGTACCAGGGGTGGGGATAATGAGCGGGAGTTAGGCTGCGATCTCGCCGGCGCTCGATTGGCGGAGAATGTTTGTTGCCTCGTTGTGATCGAGGGGGCGGAAGAGGAAATATCCCTGTGCGCTTTCGCATTGGAGGCCGGCCAATTGGGAGAACTGCTCGGCGGTTTCGATTCCCTCGGCGGTTACCTTCATGTTGAGATTGTGGGCGAGCTCGACGATCGTCTTGACGATTTCGGCATTCTCCGAATTGTGTCCCATTTTTGAGATGAATGAGCGGTCGATCTTCATCGTGTCGACGGGAAAGCGCTGGAGATAGGCGAGCGAGGAGTAGCCGGTGCCGAAGTCGTCGATGTTGAGCTGGATGCCGAGCGACTTGAGGCGCTCGAGCATGAGGATGGTCGCTTCGGGATTTTCCATGACGACGCTTTCGGTGATCTCAAGGATGAGATTATTGGCCGGCAGTTTTGTCTGGCGGAGGACGGCGATGACCTGCTCGACGAGATCGGCCTGGGAGAATTGGCTGCCGGAGAGATTGACGTTGATGTCGAGCGGTGTTGCAGGAAACATGGCTTGCCAGGCGGAGGCCTGGCGGCAGGCTTCGTGGAGGACCCATTGGCCGATGGGGATAATCAGGCCGGTTTCCTCGGCGATGGGGATGAAATCTGCCGGGGGGATCAGGCCGCGATGGGGATGCCGCCAGCGGATGAGGGCCTCGAATCCCTTGATTCGCCGGGTGTCGATATTGAGGATCGGCTGGTAGTGGAGTTCGAATTCTTCGCGGTCGATGGCGCGGCGGAGATCGTTTTCGATCTGCAAGAGCTTCACCGCCCGGGCGTGCATGGCGGTGTCGAAGATCTGGTAGCGGGATTTGCCCAGGGCCTTGGCGCGATACATCGCGGTGTCGGCGTCGCGGAGGACATCCTGGGGGCGGGAATATCCGGTGCCGCTGGTGGCGATGCCGATGCTGGTGGTGACGAAGACTTCCTGGTTGCCCAGGACGAAAGGTTTGCGAACACCTTCGAGAATGCGATCGGCGACGGAGACGGCGTCGTCGGGTTCTTTGGGATCTTCGAGCAAAATGGTGAATTCGTCGCCGCCGAGGCGGGCGACGGTGTCAGCTGGGGCGAAGGCAATTGGAAAGGCGTTTGGCGAATTCCACGAGCAGCGTGTCTCCGGCGACGTGGCCGAGGCTGTCGTTGATGATTTTGAAGCGGTCGACGTCGAGAAAGAGGACGGCATAATGGTGGCTCGGATCGCGGGCGGTTCGGGCGATGGAGCGCTCGAGGCGGTCGGCGAAGAGAAGTCGATTGGGCAGTCCGGTGAGGCCGTCGTGGAGCGCGTCGCGAAGCAATTGCTCTTCGGCCTGCTTGCGGCTGGTGATGTCTGATTGGGAGCCGGCCATTCGGGTTGCCTTGCCAGCGGAGTCGCGGATGACGGCGCCGCGGGTAAGCATCCAGAGATATCCGCCATCCGCGTGGCGCATGCGGTGTTCGATCTGAAAGTGGGGGGTAATTCCTTCGCGGTGGGATGCGATGGCGGCCTGCACGCTTTCGAGATCATCCGGATGGACGCGCTGGAACCATTCCTGCGGGAGGGAGCCGATTTCCGGATCAGGGGCGCCGAGCATTTCCTTCCATCGTGCGGAAAAATAGATCTGTCCGGTGCGAAGATTCCAATCCCAGATTCCGTCGCTGGCTCCGCGCATGGCCAGGGCATAGCGCTCTTCGCTTTCGCGGAGGGCGTCCTCGGTCTGCTTGCGGGCGGTGATGTCGGCGACGAACCCCTCGTAATAGAGAAAACGGCCCTGGGCGTCGCGAACGGCGCGGGCGGTTTCGGTGATCCAAATGATGCTTCCATCCTTGCGGTAGATTCGCGCTTCGAATTCGCGCACGAAATCATATTCGCTCATCAGGCGGATGAATTTTGGACGGGTTTCGTCTTCGACGTAAAGCTGCCGCTTGATGTCGCGCACGCTTTGTTTCAGTTCGCGGGCGGAGGCATATCCGTAAATGAGGGCCAGGGCGGCGTTGCAGTTGAGGTAGTGACCGGAGGCGGTGGTCTGAAAAATCCCCACGGTGGCGTTTTCGAACATGCCGCGATACATCGCTTCGGCGCTGCGGGCGTCGCAGCTGCTTGCCGTTGATGTGTCGGAGGCTAAATCCATGTTCCACCCGTTGAAGACAGCGAATCCTGTCCGGCGTTTCGGTTTGCATGGGCGGGGACTTTATGACCAAAGTTTCAAGTGAATCGGATTGCATCTGTTCATGTTTCGCGTGCCTGCAAAGAGGGCGGGCATTTGCGGGGATTGCGGTGATTATTTGCCCTTGCGCAGTATTACGGCGAAATTTGGGGGCAAATTGTTGCCAGCGGCCATGTTTGGCAGCGAGCGAGCCCAGCCATCGACTTGTGCCGAAATATTCGTCATTCGACATACCAGGGGACGGTGACGACGAGGACGCGCTTGTCGGATCGCGTCGCGAGAGCGGCTCGCAAGTGGGTCGCTTTGTGGCCGTGGAGGAGGAGTTCCCACCAGCGCGTCTCCATCACCTCCGGGACAACCACGGCGACGTAGCGATCGGGATACTGGGCCTTGAGCTTATCGATTTCTTCCAGAAGCGGATCGAGAAAGCTGCGGTAGGGCGCCTGGAGCACTAGAAGCTCTGGCGGCTTTACGCCGTGCGCTTTTGCGGGGGCTTCCACATCTTTTGCCCACTCGGCCCTGACAAGCTGGTCTTCCTCTTTCGCTTCGTCGCCGCTGAGATTGCTGAGATGAACGGCGATGACATCGCTCGAGAGCCACATGGAGAATCGCAGGGCTTTTTCGGAGAGGCGGTCCCACCGGCGCATGGGGACGAGGACGACGGGGCGTGGATTGTCGTCGAGGTTTATCGGCTGGCGTTTTCGGGTATCGGCATCGATCTTACGGTAGTGGCGATGGATGCGGTAAAAGACAAAGAGCATGGTGGGGATCGCCAATACGGTGATCCATGCGCCTTCGATAAATTTAGCGGTTAAGATGATCGCCAGCGCGGCACCGGTGGCGATGGCGCCGATGCCGTTGACCCAGATGCGGCTTCCTCCACCTTTCTTGTGCCAATGCATGACCATGCCGGTTTGCGAAAGGGTGAAAGCCAGGAAGGCGCCGACGGCATAGAGAGGGATCAGTTTGTCGGTGATCCCTTTGAAGGCGACGAGCAAAACGGCCGCGGCGGCGGCCAGGAATAGAATTCCGACGGAATAGACGAGCCGGCGGCCCTCCATCGCGAAGCGCGGGGGAGGAAATCATCGTCGGCGATGAGGCGGCTGAGGCGCGGGAAATCGACGAAGCTGGTGTTGGCGGAGAGGCAGAGGATCGCGAGGACGCTGCTGATGGTGAGGTAGTAGAACCATCCTCGGCCGACGATGGCGCAGGTGAGTTGTGAGAGGACGCTTTGATATCCGGGGGTGGTTTGGTCCATGGCGTCGATGTGGTAGGCCTTTACAAGGTAGGCGATGGCGGCGAGGAGGAGGGCGAGTGTTCCGACGATGGCGGTGAGGGTTCGGTGAGCGTTTTTGACGGTGGGATCGCGGAAGGCGCTTACGCCGTTGCTGACGGCTTCGACGCCGGTCATTGCGGTGCAGCCGCTGGCGAAGGTTCGGAGAATGAGCCAGAGGCTGATGCCGGCGGTCGCGGGGGCGATTGGGGGTGGTGCGATTATCGCGTGTGGGTGACCGCCGGTGGAGATTGCGTGGGAGATTCCTAAGACCAGGACGATGGCCATGGTGAGGATGAAGGTGTAGGTGGGGAGTGCGAAGGCGAGGCCGGCTTCGCCGGTTCCGCGGAGGTTCAGGAGGGTGATGGCGGCGAGGATTCCGAGGCATAGGGGGACGGTGAAGCGTTCGAGGCTGGGGGCGGCGGAGACGAGGGCTCCGACGCCGGCGGAGATTCCTACGGCGACGGTGAGGACGTAATCGATCATGAGGGCGGAGGCGGCGAGGAGGCCGGGCCAGGGGCCGAGGTTTTCTTTGGCGACGGTGTAGGATCCGCCGTTGACGGGATAGGCGGCGATGGTTTGGCGGTAGCTGAAGTAGAGCATCGTCAGGAGGGCGAGGATGACGAGTGTGATGGGGCCGATGAGATTGAGTCCGGCCGCGCCTGCGGGGAGGAGAATGGCGAGGGCGGCTTCGGGGCCGTAGGCGGAAGAGGAGAGGCCGTCGAGGCCCATGGCGGGAATGGCGGCCCAGACGCCGATCTTGACGGCTTCTTTTTCTTCGGAAGCGAGGGGGCGGCCGAGGCAGAGGTTTACAATCGATGTGCGGGGGGAGGGATCGGGCACGTTAAACCAATAGCGGAAGTGAGTGGGTCAAGATAGGGATTGGAACCTGCCGGTGGGAATTGGCCAAGGTGAGAAATGTTTTTGGCGATGGGGATTGTGATTTTGCTTTGGGGCTATCGGTACAAAAGGTAACAGTCCGCGACAAACTGGGAAAGATGGGTAATATGGGATAGGGTAATTGGCTTAGTCGGACGTTGTTAGGACTCATTTGCAGAATTATAAAGACAAAGAGGTTCTCACGCAGAGCGCGGAGGCGCAAAGCCTGGGCGAAATAATTCGATCTTGCCGCCGTTTTGGACGGGGGTGTGTCCGATGGATGGGCGCGAGGAGGTTCTCACTGTGCGGCTGACAATTTCCCTGTTTCTTATATGTGTTGTTTTGGGGCAACGATCATTCGCTTCCGATGCTCAGGCGGGTGCGTCGACGCGGCCTGATCTTTCGACGCCGGTTTCGGCGGTGGTTGCGTTTTTGCAGGCGTCGAGCGGCGGCGATGAGGAGGCGGCCCGGGAGGTGGCGGTGGTTGATGACGCTACGAGCCGGCTGCTGGATGCCTGTTTTTTGGCGGACCGGGCGCACAGGGATTTTGTCAGGGCGGCTATCAGCCGGTTTGGGGAGGCGGCGAAGGGGAAACTTGATGGGGATGCTAATGCGTTTCTTATTCAGATGGCTCGCGGGGGGAAGGTTACGATTCATGGGGAGACTGCTGACATCGGGGATGATGGGAATTTTCCGTGCCGGCGGATCGACGGCCAGTGGCGGTATGACCTGATCCGGCTTCATGCGCACGATCCGATCGACAAAACAATTGGGTATGAAAAGCAGGCGGCGGAATACGATAAGAAATTCGCCAAAGATATTGCGGATGGGAAATATGCTTCGCTCGATGATATGACGAAGGCGTACGACGCGGGTGCGCCGCAGCCGCCACCGCCGGCGGGGACGTGATGGCGTGAAGTTTTTTTCAGGTCGAAGCGGGTTGTTGGCAAACAAAGATGGTGGGCGAGTACGCGCTAGCCTACTTCAGATCATTTCGAGGACTAGCAGATTCCAATCCATGAAACCTTTGTGGCTCAAGGGTGCGCCGGTGTCCGGGTGGTAGTACTCGTTTAGGGAGCCGTTGTTGGCAAGGTCGGTGGCGAGAAGTTGGAGGGTTTTGTCGGCCAGGTTGTTTGCCTCGTCGTGGAAAGCGTAATGTTGGAGGGCTTTCCAGATGAAATAATTCACGATGATCCAGACGGGGCCGAGCCAGTTGCTGGGATTGGAGCTGAAATCGAGGGAATACATGGATTCTTTTGACGAGAGGGATCTGACGCCCCGATTTGCGCGGAAGCGATTATCCGCTAGATAATTGGCCTGCACGAGGGCGTTGGCCTGATCGGGGGTAGCGAGGCCGCACCAGAGGGGCAGGAATCCGGTGAAGGTCTGGACGCGCAGGGGTAAGCAGTGCCAGGACATGGGCATGCCCGGCTTGATGTTGGGAATCAACTCCCTACGGCGATCGACGCATTGCACGTCGACGGTGTAATAAAATTGATCGCGCTGATCCCAGCAATATTTCTGGATCTGCTCCGCGAGCGTGGAGGCCTGGGCGGCGAGGTATTGTTTGTCGTCGGGACGTTTCAGGCGGTCTGCCAGTTCCGAGGCGGCTTTCAAATCCTGGTAGAAGAGGCTATTCAGAAGCAGATTTGCGGAAGAAAAGAATGGCCGGCCAAAGGTGGTGGGATCATTGTCGTTTCCGATGGCGACATCGTTTCCCCAGACCAGGAGGCCAATCGAACTTTGATTGGCCAAGACCCAAGCGGAATAAAAACGGAGGAGCTTATCAAACTGGGGGGCCAGCCAATCAACGGACTGGAGTTGGTCGCTGATCTGCAGGGCGAGTTGTCCAAAGACAGGCTTGGCCTGATTTTGGGAATTGGGCCTGTCCTTCTTGAGCGTTCCGAAAGGATCGGCATCTTTCACATCGAGCATGATGGGGAGGCGACCTTCGTCGGACTGGTGGTCGAAGAAATTCGTGAAGCTGCCGACGGCGTGTTCACCGACCTTTTTTTGGAGAGCGGGGTCGTTGGAGAGAGCAGCGAAGCGGAAGAGTCTGCGCGTGGTCCATAGGGTGTCCCAGTCCCAAAGTTGGGTGGCGTATCGCTTGCCGGGCAGGCTGCAGGCAATACTTGGATGCACGATGATGCCGTCGGCGGGGCGCAATAGCTGGGGCGCCGTCTTGGCGAAGTAATTAAGAATCTGGTCGATGGCCATTTTGCGGGCGTCTGAAGACCACGAAGGATTTGGGCTGGGCTGAGTGGGCGGAGGCAGAACCGGGTCGGTGCTGGCACGAACGAGCGATGAAGCACCAAGCAGGGCCACCGTGGCGACGAATTCGCGTCGCGATGTCTGGGGTTTTGGGGACAAGATAACACCTCAATTCGTGGAATCAGATCTTGCTCTCCTCCCGTGGGGCGGAGCGATTGTCAAATGTCGTGAATGGCGGAGGGGCGTCAAGCAGCGCCAGGCGTTGAGCCCATGAAGCCGGGAGGTGGCGGCATCCATAACATTTGACAGGTGTGCGCGGCAGGAAGAAATTACGAGAAAAGCTCACGGTCGTGGGCAGGAAACCAAAGGGAAATGTCATATGAAATGGTTGGCCCTTAAATCGCAGCGAGGGAATTGTATTGCGGAATTGTGGGGGAAAGGCGTTTTGGCGGGTGCTTCGGTTTTATTTTTTTGGGCCGTTGTCGCGGGGCCTCAGGCAAGCGGCGCGGGCGACGCGACGTCTGGGTCGGGGCTGCCTGAGACGTTTAAATGGACGTCAACGGGGCCGCTCGCTCAGCCGAGCTCCGGGTGGGTCTCGCTCAAGGACTTTAGCTGCGTGTTCTATAACAATCAGTACATTGTCTACATGTCGAGGGTCAACAACGCGGGGACGAGCTACAGCGGGGCTATGATGACGTTTGCCCATTGGTCTGAGATGGCTACTGCCAAACAGTACACGATCCCTACGGGGGGCGTTGCGCCGACGTTGATTTATTTCAGGCCGAAGAAGATCTGGGTGCTTATGTATGAGTGGGGACCTTGGCCGTTTTGTTACCTGACTTCAGCCGATCCGACTAAGGCGTCGGGATGGTCGGGGCCGCACGAACTTTATGGGGGAAGCTCGATCGACGAAACTGTTATCTGCGACAGCACGACGGCCTATCTTTTTTTCGCGAATGACAATGGGAACATCTACCGGGCGTCGATGCCGATTGGGGAGTTTCCGGGGACGTTTACTAATCCGAAGACCATCATGACCGACAACCGGGCGAAGCTGTTTGAGGCGGTGCAGGTGTATAAGGTGAAGGGGGTGGATCAGTATCTCATGCTGGTTGAGGCGATGGGAAGTGCGGGGAGGTATTTTCGATCTTTTACGGCGACGGATCTCGGGGGCTCGTGGAAGCCGCTGGCGGCGAGCGAGAGTGAGCCGTTTGCGGGGAAGGCGAATGTGACTTTCGGAGACGGGAAGGCTTGGACTGACGACATCAGCAGTGGGGATCTGGTTCGGACTAATCCGGATGAAACGCAGACGATCGATTTGTCTAATTTGCAGTTTCTTTATCAGGGATTGGGGCCGCATGGGGCGGGGTTGACTTATAATCTTTTGCCCTGGCAGCCGGGGGTGCTGACGTTGGTACGATAAGTGAGAGGGCACGATTTGCGGACATCGAAAGACGCGCCCCGCAAGCGGGGGCGGCTACACGGGGATCGTTGTCCGGGGGTAACGCTTTTCATTCCTAGATGAATAATCAAATTCCCATCGGAAATTCTATCTATACGTCTCAGGCCGCGGGGGTGGAGGGATTCGATTTACTGGCGGAGCTGGCGCTGGATATGCGTTCATCGTGGAATCATGCTTCGGACACATTGTGGAGTCAGCTTGATCCGGTGCTTTGGGATTTGACGCATAATCCTTGGGTGGTGCTGCAAACCGTCGCCAGGGATCGTTTGGAGGGGGCGCTGAAGGATCCGGCTTACCGGGCTCGGGTAGAAGAGATACGGAAAGCGCGGCGGGCGGCGGCGGAGGCGCCGAGCTGGTTTGGGAAGCAGAATGCTAAGGGGGCGCTAAGCTGTGTGGCGTATTTCAGCATGGAATTCATGCTGAGCGAAGCGCTGCCGATTTATTCGGGGGGGCTGGGGAATGTGGCGGGGGATCAGCTCAAGGCGGCGGGCGATCTGGGGGTTCCGGTTGTGGGCGTTGGGCTGTTGTATCAGCAGGGATATTTTCGGCAGGCGATCGATGCGAATGGATCGCAGCAGACGCTTTTGCCGTACAACGATCCGGGGCAATTGCCGATTACGCCGCTGCGGCAGGCGAATGGGGAGTGGCTGCGGCTGGAAGTGAAGTTGCCGGGCTATTCGCTCTGGCTGCGGGCTTGGCAGGTGAGGGTGGGACGGGTGAATCTTTACCTGCTGGATTCAAATGATGCGGCGAATTTTCCCGTTTATCGCGGGATTACCAATGAACTGTATGGCGGGGACTCGGAATTGCGGATCAATCAGGAATTGGTATTAGGGCTGGGGGGATGGCGACTGCTTCGGGCTCTGGGGATTCAGCCGGAGGTTTGCCATCTGAACGAGGGACATGCGGCGTTCGCGGTGCTGGAGCGGGCGAGAAATTTCATGGAGGAGACGGGGCAGCCGTTCGAAGTGGCGCTGGCGGTGACGCGGGCGGGGAATTTGTTCACGACGCACACGCCGGTGGCGGCGGGATTCGATCGGTTCAGTCCCGGGCTGATCGAGAAATATCTTGGGTGGTATGCAAAGGAGCGGCTGCATATTTCGCTGAACGAGCTGCTGGCATTGGGGCGGGCAAATTCGAATGATTCTTCGGAATTTTTCAATATGGCGTATTTGGCGCTTCGGGGGAGCGGGGCCGTGAATGGGGTGAGCCGGCTGCATGGGGAGGTGAGCCGGCGGATTTTTTCGACGCTGTTTCCGAGGTGGCCGGTGGATGAGGTGCCGGTTCGGCATGTGACGAATGGCATCCACACGCCGACCTGGGATTCGGCGGAGGCGGACAGTTTGTGGACGAAGGCGGCGGGGAAAGATCGGTGGAGCGCGGAGACGGAAAACCTGACGCGGGCCATTCAACAGATCCCGAATGGTGAGCTTTGGAAGATGCGGGTGGCGGCGCGGCGGGGGTTGGTGGAATATGTTCGGCAGCGGTTGCCACGCGATTTGGCGGTGTCGGGAGCTTCGGCGGAGGCGATTGAGCGGGCGAAACATGTGTTTAACCCGGATGCGCTGACGCTGGGTTTTGCGCGGCGATTCGCGGCTTACAAAAGACCGACGCTGCTGCTGCATGATATGGATCGGCTGTTTCGGCTGGTGTCGAATTCGCAGCGGCCGGTGCAGCTTGTGGTTGCGGGGAAGGCGCATCCGAGCGATGGAGGCGGCCAGGCGATGATTCGGGAATGGGTGCAATTTGCGCGGCGGGCGGAGGTGCAGCCGCACGTGGTTTTCCTGAGCGATTATGACATGCAGCTTGCGGAGCATCTGGTGCAGGGTGTGGATGTTTGGATCAATACGCCGCGGCGGCCTTGGGAGGCGAGCGGGACTAGCGGGATGAAGGTGCTGGTGAATGGGGGGTTGAATTTGTCGGAACTGGATGGGTGGTGGGTGGAGGCGTATTCGCCGGAAGTTGGATGGGCGCTGGGGGATGGACAGGAGCATGGAGATGATCCGGGGTGGGATGCAGCGGAGGCGGGGGCGATTTATGATTTGCTGGAGCGGCAGGTGGTGCCGCAATTTTATGAGCGGGATGCAAATGGGATTCCGGTTGCCTGGGTTGGGCGAATTCGGGAGAGCATGGCGCGGCTGACGCCGCAGTTCTCGGCGAATCGGGCGGTGCGGGAATATACGCTGCAACATTATCTTCCGGCGGCGGGCGCGTTTCGGGCTCGGGCGGAAGGAAAAGGGGCGAAGGGGAAATTGATTGCGGATTGGCAACGAATGATTCGCGAGAAATGGGGGACTTTGCGGTTTGGGGAGGTGAAGGTTGTGAGCAAAGACGACAGTTATGCATTTGAGGCGGAGGTTTATCTTGGGGGATTGGATGGGAATGCGGTGCGGGTTGAGATATATGCGAATGGTGTGAATGGGGGAGCGGATGTGAGACAGGAGATGACGCGGGTGCGGCCGTTGGCGGGGAATGCGAATAGCTATGTTTATGGGGGAAAGGTGGCTTCGGATCGAGCGTTGAATGATTATACGCCGCGGATTGTGCCGCAGTTTGGGGGTGTTTCGGTTCCGATTGAAGCGCCGGAGATTCTTTGGCAGAGATGATGCGTTTGTGAGAAGACCCCCTCCCCAACCCTCCCCCGGAGTACCGGGGGCGGGGGAGAGAGAGGGAAGATTCTAGTCTGGTTGGACTTCTTGCATTTCGGGTTGGGGAAGTCGATCATCGATCTGAGCGATGATGAGGAATTGGCGTTGAGCAGTGGGTTGCCGGCATCTAACGACGGGGGCGTCGATGCGGGGGGCGCGCGGGTTTGGCGGGTGGGGACGCTGGTTTATGACCGGCGGGGGTTGATTAGGGTTTTTACGTGGATGCTTTGGGGAGATTTTTGTCTTTATCTGATGGATGCGGGCGTGGGGAAGAGTTTGATCCTGCTGCAACTGAAAAAATTCGGGGCGTCGAATGCGCTGATTGGGGTGCTCAATGTGAGTCTTGTGGAGTTGCTGATCGTGGTGTTGTGTCCGATCGTTTCGACGTGGTCGGATCGGCACCGGTCGAGGCTGGGGCGGCGAATTCCGTTCATGCTGTATGCGACGCCGGTGCTGGCGGGGTTTTTGATGCTGGTGGGGCTTTCGCCGACGATCGCGCTGCGGTTGAAGGCGATTTCGCCGCAGCTTTTGGGGGGAATTTCGGTGGCGGGGCTTACGATTGCGCTGCTGACGGTGACTTACGCGGGGTACAAATTCTGCGACATCTTTCCGCAATCGGTTTATTACCCAATGTGGGCGGACGTTATTCCGGCGGAAGTGATGGGGACGTTTACGTGTCTGTTCCGGGTTTTCTCGACGCTGGGGGTGCTGGTGTTTAACGAGTATCTGCTGAAGTATTGCGAGGATCATCCGGCGGCGATCTGTGTTGGAGCGGCGGGGCTTTACATGGTTTCGTTCGCGGCGCTGTGCGTGAGAGTGAAGGAGGGGCGATACCCCCCACCGCCGCGGGCGGCCGAGGGGGATCGGGTTGAGCGGTTTGTGGAATATGGGCGGCGGTTTTTTCGGGAGTGCTTTTCGCACGCGTTTTACTGGAAATATTATCTGAGCCTGCTGTGCTTCAACGTGGGGTATGCGGCGTTCAGCACGTATCTGATTTTTACGGGAAAGAAATCAAGCTGGATCTGGGGAGCTATGGGCGGATCATGGCGATTCAGAGCGGGGTGCAACTGGGGATTTATTTGTGTCTGGGGCCGCTGGTGGACCGATTGCATCCGCTGCGGGCGGGGCTGATGGGATATTTGCTGGTGGTCGCCGGGGCGGTGTGCGGGTTTGCGTTTATTCATAATCCGCGGAGCTTTGAAATTTGGATCGTGATGATTTTCGCGGCGATCGCGGTTTACCAGGGGGCGACGACGGCGCTGGGGGCGCGATTGCTGCCGATATCGCATTTCGCAGTTCAGCGCGGCAGCGGCGCTGGTGTTTCATTTTGGGCAGATGCTGCTGACGCCGGTGCTTGGGTTGGCGACGGATCATTTTGGGAACGTGGCGATTTTCGTGTGGCTGGCGGGGTTTTCGGGGCTGGGGATGGTGCTGCTCTATCTTGTGTATCTGGACTGGAAGAAGCTTGGGGGGGATGAGGCGTATGTCGCACCGTTGAACGATGAATCGGTGCGGGGGCGGATTCGGAGCGAAAAATGATCAGGCGATTGTTGGTGATGGGAGTAGTGGTGGTTGTTGCGATGGGCGCGCGGATGGGGTTGCGCGGGAAAGCTGGCCGGTGGCGCCGGCGGACGTGCAGGCGCGGCTGGAGAGTTATGACGAGCACGAGAAGGAAGTGGTGGCGAGGATCGCGCCGGAGCTGGCGGAGTGGGCGAAGAAGGGTAAGCCGTTTATTCCGTGGGCGTCGAAGCCGGAGGATTTGCCACAGGCGCGGATACCGGCGTTTCCAGGGGCGGAGGGGGGCGGGCGGTTTAGTTTTGGGGGGCGCGGGGGAAAGTTTATGTGGTGACGAGCTTGGAGGATTCGGGGCCGGGGACGCTGCGCGAGGGGTGCGAAGCGGCGGGCCCGCGGATCGTGGTTTTTGCGGTGGGTGGGATTATTCATTTGAAGATGCCGGTGTTTATCGAGGCGCCGTATATCACGATCGCGGGACAAACGGCGCCGGGGGATGGGATTTGCGTTGCCGATCAGGGGATCGAGGACAATGCGCATGATGTGGTGATTCGGTATCTGCGCTTGCGGCGCGGGACGAGCGACATATTCAACCGGCATGGGACGCACTACGGGAATCCAGTTGGGAATATCGTGCTGGATCATGTTTCGGCGAGCTGGGGGTCGGACCAGAATCTGGACACGTACCGGCACATGTATCAGCCACCGAGCGGCGGGCCGGCGCTGAAGCTGGCGACGGTGAACGTGACGATTCAATGGTGCATAACGAGCGAAGCGCTGAACACTTGGAACCACGCGTTTGGGGGGGATTGGGGCGGGAGGAATACGACGTTTCATCACAACCTGATCGCGTGCAATACGGGGCGAAATCCGAGCATCGCGATGAGCTATGACTTTAATTTCGTGAACAACGTACTGTTCAACTGGCGACACCGGACGGTGGATGGGGGAGATGAGAACAGCCGGATCAATATGATTAATAATTACTACAAGCCGGGGCCGGTGACTCCGGATGGACCGTTGCGGTATCGGATTTTAGAGCCGTCGGAGAGCTGGTCGAAATCGAATCCGGTGAGCCGGTGGGGGAAGGTGTATGCGTCGGGAAATTATGTGGAGGGAAACGCGCGGGTGACGGCGGATAATTGGGATGGGGGAATCCAGTTCAGCAAGGCTCCGGATCCGGACGCGGATGGAGGGATCGCGAAGGGGGCGATTGATGATCCGGAGGAGATCAAGGGGATTATTGCGAAGGTGAGGGTGGATCAGCCGTTTCCGATGGCGGCGGTGAGAATTCAGAGGCGCAAGAGGCGTATACGTCGGTGCTGACGAATGCGGGTGCGACGTTGCCGAGGCGGGATTCGATTGATGAGCGGATTGTGAAAGAGGTGACAACGGGAACGACGTGGGGGATGGGGGAAGAGATTGCGATCAAGCCGATGAAAGGGCTGGCGAAGAACAACATTGGATCGGCGGGGAACGGGATCATCACGGATATCAGCCAGGTGGGTGGGTATCCGCAGTACAAAGGTGCGGTTGAGAATTACCCGTAGCAGGATGGGATTCCGGATTGGTGGAAAAGGAAGTATGGGCTGGATTTAAATGACCCGAATTTGGCGAGCGAGGACTGCAATGGGGATGGGTATACGAATATCGAGAAGTATCTGGACGGGCTAGACCCGAGGCAGAAGGTGGATTGGAGCGATCCGGGGAAGAATGTCGACCACGTTTCCGGGGAGGTTTTGACGGGTGAGGGGACGAAATAGTCGGCGGTTTGCTGCATTGCAGCTGATTGAACTAACAAGAATGGGGCCGAAGAGCGCCCGCCGGGTGCTGGCGGACGGTGGTGCGCGGGGAGGTAATTTTCGGAAGATATCGAGAATCGCGATTTCGCCGGCGTATTTTGCGACGGGGAGATTGCGTGCGCAAAATCGAAATGAGACGGCGCAAATATGCAATTATCGCTGGATTATAGGGTTAAAAAATATAATTCTCTGGATTTATTAGGAAAGGCTAGTATATTGCGTGTAAGCCGGTTGCACGTCGGAATAACCGGTTTTGGCCTTTGCCGCCTCTTTAGCGGGGGCAGTAACAAAAGGGTCAAGGGTTTGGGTATGTTGGTAAACGGAGAGGAAAAATGAGCAAGTTGCACATCGTCGGTGGCGTGTCCAATCATTGCGGTCAATCAAAGGGATCTTTGCTGAAGGGTGGGAAAGCGGCGTTTGCCTTGATAGGGGCAGCGGCGATTGCCCCGATGATTCGCGAACGCAGTCGGCGATGGCGAATTTGACGTGGGATCCGGGGATGTCGCAGTCTGGTTCGGGTGGCGGCTCGGGAAACTGGGATACAACCGCGGCAAATACGGTTTGGTTTAACGGCACGCAGGACGTGGCGTACGCGACGGATATGGCCTACATCGGGGGAACCGCGACCACTAATATCATTAATGTTGATGGAAACGTCACCGCGAACGGAATTCAGTTCAACACTTCGGGGTATACGATCAATGGAAGTGACACGCTCTCAGTTGGAAGTAGTGGGGCCAACACCAGCACGCTGGTCGGCGCCAATGAAACATTTGATGCGGCGGTTGTCGCGGCCTCGTCGACCTGGTATGTCGACGGCACGATGAGTTTTGCCGGGACGATTCTCGCCAGCAGCACGAGCGCGAAGGTCGTCTTCGGGGCGGCGACAACGGATACGGCGACTTATCAGTTTGCAGGGGACATGAGCCAGTTCAACGGCACATCGATTACGATCGGCGGCGGGGTTGGCGCGGCGGTGGCTCAAAAGAACATTGTGACGGCGATCTATTCGAGCACGGCCGGGTCAGGGAATTGGGGCACATCGACCACGCAGCTCAACCTGGCCTACAATGGAGACCTGGAAGCGACAGATCCATTGTACGTCAACGGCGAACTGCTCCTGTCCGGGGGCGCTAACCAGGGGCTGGGAGATTTGTCGCAAAACGGGGAGACGATTTCCGGGTCGGCGAATGTTAACATCGGATTCAGTTCCGGCGGGGGCAACACTGGCTTGGCGAACGGGGTGGCCGGGGCAGGGAATCTGACGTTCACTGGCGGGAATACGGGAAATTTCCTGACCAACATTTTAGGGTCGGGAAGCACGCTGACGTTTGGCCAGAGCGGGGCGTCGACTTCCTTTGCACTGAGCAGCACGAACGCGGGGCGTATCGTGACGCTCGGCGGTTCGGGCGCGACAGTGATCAACAGCGCGATAGAGGATGCGAGCAGCTCCAAGTCGGGTTTGCAGTACGTGAACAGCATCCTGGCTTATAACGGGACTGGGTCGGGGTCACTCACGTTGAACAGTACGGCGAACTCTTATAAAGGGGCGACCTATATCGAACAGGGGACGGTGAAGCTGGGAGCGAACCAAGCCCTGCCGACCGGGCAAGGGCTTGGGGCGACGATCTCCGGCGGGACACCCGGCCTGGTGGTGTTCGGTGACACCGACCCGAACAAGAATGCCGGCGGCGTACTGGACCTGGCGGGCTTTAACCAGACGGTTGCCGGGCTGGCGATTCAAACGGCGTTGCCTCAGGCGAGCATTTCGAGCGGGTTCGCGGGTACCACATGGACGGTATCGGCAGCAACCGCAGCGGGGACCAGCTCGTTCCTGACGATCTCCGGTTTTGCCCCGTACGATACTGGAGTTGGCTTGGCGATTGGCGAAGGGATCACGATTGGATCTCAAAGTGGAACGATTATTTCGCTGGCGAATGACGGTGCGGCATCGACGCAATCGCTGCTGGTCGGCCTGTCGTTCGATCCTGCCGCGGGTGGATATAACCTGACACCCGTGGGGGGCATCGTGTTGAACCCAACCGTGGCGACGGCGTCGAAGCAGATCATCACGAACAGCAGTACAGTCAACAACTCGACACTTACTTTTGCGGGCGGTAACACCGGCGGTGCATTCCTGTCAAATGAGGGAACTCCTGCGTCGAGCACGTTTGGCGGCACGATTGAGGACGGCGCCTCGAAGACGGTCGCCCTCAACGTTGTCGCGGGCACACTGAATCTGACCGGTACCAGCACCTATAGCGGCGGCACGACGGTGAACGGAGCCAGCGGCGCGACGTTGAACGTCACCGGGTCGATCGCGAACAATTCGTCCAGCGGCGTTTTCCTGGGTGATACGGCGGCGTTTGGAACGAAGGACAACCTGATCATCCGGTCTGTCGCCAATAATGGCAGCTATGCGGGCCTTGGCGCTACGGAGCTTGGCGGGCTGGGGACGAAGATTGACCTGGTGCAGGGATCGAACGTGACCAACGGTTCGGCGCTGGGCGTGAGCCTGGAAATGCGCCTAGTCAACGCGAATGACCTGCTGAATCTGCCGGCGGCGCCTTCGGACTTTGTTTCGGACGTGGCGGGCCTGACGGGATTGACAATTGGCGGCGGGTCATCGGGCGAAACCGATCCATACGCCGTACAAATGACATACTTGCCAAGCTTGGCGCTCAACTCACATGCGGGCAGCATATTCCTTGCATCCACCAACAACGCGGAATCGGTTGCTTTCAGTAACGCCATTGGCGGTAACTTCGCGACGGCGCTGATGCCCAGACGGATGTGCAGAGCAGCTACGCATCGTTTGCGTCGGCGAACTCGATCACGGACTCGAACCTCGGCCTTTACCTCGGTAGCTGGGGCGTGGATACGACCGGAGATACGGCCTGGGCGGTGGTGGATTATGACAGCCAGTTCGCGGTGGTTTCGGTGCCGGAGCCGGCGTCACTGGCGCGCGCTGGCGGTGTGCGGAGCGGCGCTGCTGAGCCGGCGGTCGCGACGGACGAGGAAGGCGTAGGGATCACCGCGGCGGTGGTGGAATATCTCGGGCGTTGTGCGTTCGACTGAGAGGGTGCTTGGCGTGGGATCGGCGAGGCGTTCGACGCTGCTCACGGCGAGCAAGCTCGCCGGCTACACGAGGGCAAGCGTCGGCGGATCGCGGGTTCTTCATTTGGTGTATGTGGTAGTATGTGACTTCTCGGGACCATGAGAAGCGGGATCATCTTTGTTTTCGCGGGAATTTGGTGGGGTGGCGCGGCGCGGGGTGGGTGCGTGCGCAGGCGACGTTGCCTAGCGATTTTTCGGTTGAGAAGCCGCGGATTCCGGACCGTCGATTCAGCATTATGGATTATGGGGCCGTGGGGGACGGGAAGAGACTCACCACCGAGGCGATTTCCAAGGCGATTTCGGCGTGCAGCGAAGCGGGCGGGGGGACGGTGGAAGTGCCGGCGGGCAGGTTCCTGACGCGGCCGTTCGCGCTGGCGAGCAATTTGAACCTGCATCTTGCAGCGGGGGCGACGATCCTGATCAGCGATCGGCGGACTGATTTCAAACGGAGCGGGGACGGTTTTGAGAACTGCATAACGGCTTCGGACTGTCACGACCTGGAAATAACCGGCAGCGGTACGATCGACGGACAAGGGAAGTCGTGGTGGAAGGAGTTTCTGGGTTTCAAGAACGGGGTTACGGAGATCGCGCCGCCGCACCGGCCGTGGATGATCATGCTGACGGACTGCGAGCGGGTGATGTTTCAGGGGGTGACGCTGGCGAATTCACCGATGCTGACGCTGGTGCCGCGGCTTTGCCGGGAGGTGACGATCGATTCGATCCACATCAAGTCGCCGGCGGATTCGCCGAATACGGATGGGATCGACCCGTCGGGTTTCGATATTCTGATCGACAATTGCACAATCGACACGGGGGACGACAACATCGCGATCAAGCCGCGACCGATCGAGGATGCGGAGCATCTCTCATGCGAGAATATTCTGATCGAGGACTGCGCGTTTCTGCACGGGCATGGAATGTCGATCGGGGGGGGATCGAACGGGGGCGTGCGCAACATGACGGTTCGGGATTGCCGGTTTGAGGATACGGATGCGGGGATTCGGCTTAAGTCAGATCGCGACCGCGGGGGATTGGTCGAGAACCTAACGTACGAGAACCTGACGATGAAGCGGGTGAAAACGGCGATTGATATCGTGAGCTATTATCCGCAGGTTCCGGAGTATCCCCAGCAAGATGCGGCCCAGCCGATCACGCACAAGACACCGATCTGGCGGCATCTGCGGATCAGCAACGTGGTGTCGGAAGATGGGTTGAACGCGGGTCGATTCATTGGGCTGCCGGAGATGCCGATTGAGGATGTGGTTTTGACGAATGTGCGGATATCGGCGCAGAATCCGATGCAGATCGTTCGGGTGGATGGGATTCGGTTTGTGAACTGCAGGATTCGGGCGGAATCGGGGGCGGGGCCGGAGGTTTTTGATTCGAAGGTGGAGGGGATGGGGCTGACTGGGGGGCGTTAAAGTTTGGGATTAGAGGGGATTTCGGGGAGAAACGGCGAGCAAGCTCGCCGGCTACACGAAGGAGATCGAATTGTGAATCGTGCCGGGGTTTATATTACTGCGCGAGATTGCAAGATGTTTACGCACGTTTGCAATTCTCGGTTGGGGGTGGAACTGCTAAATTGGGGGAGGCAGAGCAATTGCGAGTAATGCGGAATTCGCGGAGAAAGCCCCCCACCCTAGCCCTCCCCCGGAGTACCAGGGGAGGGGATTAGAGCTGAGGATATTCGAGTTAAAAATGACCAGGTTGTTGGTGGTTTTTGCGGCGCTGCTTGCGGGGGCAGTGTGGGGTGTGCTATCCGCGCGGGGCGTGGCTACGACGGAGCCGGCGGTTCAAAGCGGATCACAGGTGGTGGATTCGGCTGAGGCGTCGTACCAGAGGCGTGCGACGTCGGTGGCTGGGGCGCTTCATCTGGACGATGCGGCGAAGACTGAGCGAGTTCAAGAAGTTTTGGTTGAGCAGTATCGAGCGATCCGGGCGTGGCACACCGCCAACGACGCGACGAGGAAGGCGCTTTCGACAACCCGTCCGGATTCTTCCGATGCCAAGGAAATCCAGGCGTCGTATCAGGAGCTTCATGACCATTTCATTGCCGCGCTGTCGGCGGAGCTTACGCCGGAGCAGATCGATACGGTGAAAGAGAAGATGACCGGGGGGCAGATGACGGCGACGCTGCGGAATTATCCGATGATCGTTCCGAATTTGACGGACGAGGAGAAGGCGATGGTTGCCACGATGCTGGAGCAGGCTCGAGACGAGGCGATCGACAGCGGGAGCAAAACCGAGCGGATCGCGATCTTCAAAAAATATAAGGGCAGGATCAATGTCTATTTGAACGGGCACGGGCATAATGTGGCACAGGCGTATAAAGATTGGGGGGCGGCCCAGAAGGCGAAACAAACCGGGGCGGCCTCCCAGCCGACGGGCGCGTCAGACGAATAAGGGCGGGTCGATGCAAAAATATATCTGGTTAGCGATGGCGGCGTTGGTGTTGTGGTGGATTCCGGGCAGGATGACGCTGGCGAGCGAACCGCTGGCGATCGCCTCGGCCAAGAAAGATCCGCAGGGGGCGGCGCAAGCCGACGCCAATGAGGAGCAATGGGAGAAACTGTCGGACGAAAACTGGCAGAAGATCCAGCCTGAGCTGGTGGCGTGGGCGAAGAAGGGGAAGATCTATGTTGCCAAAGCGCTGCAATGCGAGGATTTGCCGCAAGCGGATATTCCGGCATTTCCGGGAGCGGAGGGGGGCGGGATGTATACGTTTGGGGGGCGTGGCGGAAGAGTTTTTGTGGTGACGAGTCTTGAGGACAGCGGGCCGGGGACGCTTCGGGAGGCGTGTGACGCGGGGGGGCCGCGGATTGTTGTGTTCAATGTGGCGGGGATCATTCATCTGAAGCGTCCGCTGGATATCCGGGCGCCGTATATCACGATCGACGGGCATACCGCGCCGGGCGACGGCGTTTGCGTGGCGGGGCAGACGACGGAAATCAACACGCATGATGCGGTCATCCGCTATATGCGGTTTCGGCGCGGGATTACGGATGTTTTTAACCGAGACGATGCGCTGGGGGGCGACCCGATCGGGAACGTGATCGTCGATCATTGCTCGTGCAGTTGGGGATTGGATGAAACGCTCTCGTTGTATCGGCAGATGTATGAAGTGGTGCCGGGGGATAGAAATACGAGGCTGAAGCTGCCGACGTTTAACCTGACCATCCAGTGGTCGATCATTACCGAAGGAATTAATAAGTATGGGCACGCGTTCGGGGGAACGTGGGGCGGGCGCAATTCGACGTTTCATCACAACCTGATGGCTTGCAACACGGCGCGGAATTGCAGCATTGGGATGGGATATGACTTTAATTTCATCAACAATGTGATTTTCAACTGGCAGCATCGGACAGTGGATGGGGGAGATGATACGTCGCGGGTGAACGTGATTGGGAATTACTACAAGCCTGGGCCGGCGACGCATGACGATCCGGTGCATTATCGCGTGGCGCTGATTCAGGCGTGGGAGCGGCATCCGGATACGACGCCGCGGTTTGGAAAATGGTATGTGGCGGGGAATTACGTGGTTGGATACGACAAGATCAATGCGGATAACTGGGACGATGGGGTGCAATTCACGCTGAAGCATGTGACGACGGCGGATGATCTGGAGCCGGATGAACAAGCGAAGCTGATGGCGCAGATTCGGGTGGATCATCCCTTCCCCATGGCGCCGGTGACGATACAGCCGGCGGAGGAGGCGTATGAGTCGGTGCTGGACGGGGCGGGGGCGACGCTTCCGGTGCGCGATCCGGTTGATGAGCGCGCGGTCAGGCAGACGCGAACGGGGACGGTGGAATATGAGGCGGGGAAGGGGATCATCACGGATATCAGCCAGGTTGGGGGATTTCCGACATACAAGAGCGGCCCCCCTGCCGTTTATTCGGAAAACGATGGGATTCCGGATTGGTGGAAGAAGAAATATGGACTGGATATTCATGATCCGAAGCTGGCGAGCGAAGACTGCAATGGGGATGGATATACGAATATCGAAAAGTATCTAGACGGGCTGGACCCGACGAAGAAGGTGGATTGGAGGGATTTGAAGAATAACGTCAATCCTCTGGATTCGATTCCACCGACGACGCAGCCAGTCGGGCAATAAGAGGAATCGCCTTTGCGTTGAAAATTCTCTCAGACCCTCACCCCGACCCTCTCCCGGAGTACCAGGAGAGGGGGTAAGAGGTAAGATCGTTGTTACACATGAATACCGTTTCGAAACCTACGCATTTGCGCTGTGAATATGAAGTTAATCCGCTGGGGATCGACGAATCGCGGCCGCGGCTTTCGTGGCTGGTGAATGACGCTCGGCGCGGGGCGGTGCAATCGGCATACGAAGTGTGGGTGGGTTCTACGATTCCGTCGCTGGATTCTTCGCCGGATTTGTGGAATTCGGGGAGGGTCGAGTCGGATCGATCGATTCAAGTGGAATATGGGGGCAAAGCAGTTGGGGCGCGGCAGCGGTGTTTTTGGAAGGTTCGGACTTGGGATGAGAATGGAACACCGTCGCCGTGGAGTGAGGTGGCTTGGTGGGAAATGGGATTGGGGGGCGAGGGGTGGAAGGGGAAGTGGATTGGGTCGGGGATTTCGGGCGGACCTTATTCGATTCCGCCGGCACCGTATCTGCGTCGGGAATTCGAGATCGGTAAGCCTGTGGAGCGGGCGCGACTTTATGTGACGGCGCTGGGGATCCATGAAATGGAGATCAACGGATCGCGCGTGGGGGATTCGGTTTTTGCGCCGGGGCGGACGGAATATCGTAAGCGGGTGCCGTATGACGTGTACGATGTGACCCCCCTACTCAAAAGCGGAAGAAATGCGTGCGGGGCGATTCTGGGGGATGGGTGGTATTGCGGGCATCTTCATAGCGATCCGCGGCAGACTTATGGGGATCGGCCGCGGCTGCTCGGGCAGTTGGAAATTCGATTTGCGGATGGAACTTCGGCGACGATCGTTACGGACAGGACGTGGAAAACTTCCGAGGGGCCGATCCGGTCTTCGGACATGCTGATGGGGGAGGATTACGACGCGAGGCTGGAAATTGCGGGATGGAGCTCGGCTGAATTTGAGGATTCGCGGTGGCAGGCGGCGCTGGAGTTTGACGATCCGGGAATCGAGATCGTGGCGCAGCGGCGCCGGCCATTCGGCGAGTGGCAGAGGTGAAGCCGATCGCGCCGCCGACGATGTCGGCGAATAAGCGGCGGTGGCTTTTCGATTTTGGGCAGAACATCGTGGGGCGGGTGCGGATGAAAGTGCGCGGGTCGGCGGGACAGGTGATCGATCTGAGATATACGGAGATGCTGGATAAGGATGGGAAGCCTTATACGCTGGCGCTGCGGAGCGCGCGGGCGACGGATCATTACACGACCAAGGGGGGAGGCGAGGAAATCTATGAGCCGCGGTTTACGTTTCATGGGTTTCGGTATTTGGAGTTGCGGGATTATCCGGGGACGCCGACGGTGGATGATGTCACCGGGATCGTGATGCACTCGGACATGGCGGCGACGGGGTCGTTTGAATGTTCCGATGCGATGATCAACAAACTGCAGAGCAATATCGTCTGGAGCCAGCGGGGGAATTTCCTGGATATTCCGACGGATTGCCCGCAGCGGGATGAGCGGCTGGGATGGACGGGGGATGCGCAGGTGTTTATTCGGACGGCGGCGTTCAATATGGATGTCGCCAATTTTTTCACAAAATGGTTGCAGGACGTGGCGGATTCGCAGGGGGAGGACGGGCGGATTCCGTCGGTGGTGCCGCACGTTGAGAGCATTTATGGCGAAGGGGGACCGGCGTGGGCGGACGCGGCCATTATCTGTCCGTGGACGATTTACCGGTGCTATGGGGATGAACGGATTTTGCAAACGCGCTATCCGATGATGCGCGGGTTTATGGATTTTCTGGAGGAGAAGAGTGTTAACTTCATCCGCGCGGACGAACATTGGAAGTGGAAAGGGTATGGGGATTGGCTGAACATCGACGCGGAGACGCCGGCGGATTTGATCGGGACGGCGTTTTATGCGCACTGCGCGCGGCTGATGTCGGAGATTGCCCGGGTTGTCGGCAAAAGCGAGGATGCAGAGAAATATTCGTCGCTGTTTGAAAAAGTGCGAAAGGCCTGGCGGGGGCGATTTATAAAGGCGGACGGGGCGCTGACCGTGAAAACGCAAACGGCGTTTGTGCTGGCATTGCATTTTGATTTGCTGCCAGAGGACATCAGAGGGAAAACAGTTGAGGCGCTGGTGGCGGATATTGAATCGCGGGGGATGCATCTTTCGACGGGATTCGTGGGGACGCCGTATTTGAATCATGTGCTGGCGAACGCTGGCCGGATGGACGTGGCATATGCGCTGCTGAACCAGCGGACGTTTCCGTCGTGGCTCTATCCGATCACGCAGGGGGCAACGACGATGTGGGAGCGATGGGACGCCTGGACGCACGACAAGGGGTTTAACGATACGGGGATGAACTCTTTCAACCATTATGCATACGGGGCGATTGGGGATTGGATGTATTCGACGATCGCGGGGATTGATCTTGATGCGCGAAAGCGGGATACAAGCGAATCGTGATCCGGCCGAGGCCGGGCGGAGGTTTATCCTGGGCTCGTGTGGCGCTGGAATCGATGAGCGGGAGAATTGAAAGCGGGTGGCGGATTGAGAATGGACGGATGCGGCTGGAGATTGTGATTCCGGCCAATACGTCGGCGCTGGTGGAGATTCCGTCGAAAGACGCGGGGGGAATTACCGAGAGTGGTAAGCCAGCCGCGGAGGCGGAGGGAGTGCGCCTGGTTGAAAAAGCGACATTTGAGGTGGGCGCGGGGAGATACTCCTTTGATGTGCCTTCACCTGTTATCTAAATGCTGATGAAAGAATGAATAGATGGCGGCGAGGGTTTTGGGGTCGGTGGTGACGTGGTGGCCGCGGCCATCGACGTCGAGTTGATATTCGTGCTCGATTCCGGCGTGGGTTAGTTCGTCGTTGAATAGCGCGAGCTGGTCGCGATATTCCTTTGATTCGGCGTCGCTGGTGTTGAGGAACATGGGGGGGGTGTCTTTGGTGAGATAATATGCGGCGCCGTGCTGGTCCCATTGGGTGGTATTCTGATCGCGCGTGCCCCAGACTTTTTCGAATCGCTTGAGCATGGGGTCGTCGGAATCGAGATTGGCGTAGTCGTATCGGCAGCCGTGGATTAGGGCGGCCTGGATGCGGCTGGAGACGTCGGGATGATAGCCATGGCCTTCGAGATCGGAGCGGCTGCCGGTGACGGCAAGGAGCGCGGCCATGGGTCCGCCGCGGGAGAATCCGATGGCGCCGATCTGGCCGGTCAATCCTAGCTGTTGACCTGTGAAGCGCAGGGTTCTGACGGCGGCTTTCAGGCGGTAGATGAGCTGGGGTTCGGGGTCGTCGATGCCTTTGTAGGGCGGGGGGACGGGGTGATCGATCATCGCGACGGCGAATCCGGCGGCCATGCCGCCGTCGGTGAGGGTGTCGTGGCAATAGAGAAGGGAGTAGCAACTCATGCGATTGGTGTTGTCGCAGGTGATCTCCATGAGGGCAGGGACGGGATGGACGGGGTTTGACGGATATTGAATGTCCATGGCGAGGATGCGGGATTTGTCGCGGGCGAATTCGACGTCGCGCATCAGGCGATAGCCTTCGATAAGGATGAAGACATGATTGGCATCGACGTTATATTCGGTGAGAAGGGTTTTCTTCTTTCCGCCGATCTCCTGGCGGAGTTCGAGCATGTCGGCATTGAGAGATGGGGAAACGGCGGCGGGATTTTTGGCGTAGTCGAGGACGAGGACGAGATTGCCGGCATCGAGGAGGCTGGTGATGATGGAATCGTCTGGCTCCTGGCCGAGGCGGGGGATTGAGAGATTGGTGAGGTAAACGACGAGGGGGATGCGGCCGTCGGCGCTGGGGGCGGGCTTGGGGGGGACGATCAGTTTGCCATTGACGACGCCGCCGGTGGCGGGGCTGTGAAATTGTATTTCTCCGCCGGTGGGAAGTGTTGCCGGGGGCGCGGCGAAAGCGGCGGCCGTGCAGCAACAGACGAGAAACCAGACGCCAATAGCTTTTGCGGCCACGTTCAAGAGAGCGATTCTAGCGGACGGGGCCCGGTTCGATCCATTGCGAGTTCAGGGCAAAGATTTTTGATTTTGCGCAAGTTTCACCCGGGCCCTGGAGGCGGCCGGTGAGACATTGAGGTGCACAAATTCTCCATCGCGGAAGGAGCCCTCGATAATCGTGCGGCCGGGGGCGTGAAGTTTGAAGTCGACGTTCCATTCAGGAGGCCAGGCGGGGAGGAGGGTGATGAGGCCGTCGTCGGCCTGCATGATCATTAGCTGGAGCGCCATCTGGAGCACGCCGCCGTGATCGACGTCGGGGATCCAATCGTGGAAGGCGTTCCAGAAGGCGGGAAAACGGCTGTCGCTGTGGGAGGCGAGGGACGCCCGTTTGGCGAGCCAGTCTTTGGCCTGGTTGCTGCGGCCGAGCAGGGCCAATTGGATGTCGTCCTGCGACCAGCAATCGTGCGAGGAGTGGAGACGGGCGTCGAAGGTATTTTGTGCCAGGTCGAGATCTGGTTTTCCGATGCCGAATAATCGATAGGGAAATACGCAATAGAGTTCGGGATTTTCGGTGTTTTTCAGGCGATCGAACTGCTGGGCGGGAAGAAGGACGCGTTTCCCGTTTTTTTCGCCGAGGGGAAGTGGCGGAAGCTCGCGCAACAGGCGCGTGGATCGATCGCGCAGACTCGTGGAAATGAATTCTTCGGGGAGAGCGAGAAGGCGCTCGAGTGTGTAGCGAAGTCCTGCGATTTCGGGCAATGGGTTGACGGCCTGGTGCCAGGTTTCCAGAGACTGGGCGGGCTCGAAGCGGATTTTTCCATCGGGGTCGCGCGGATAGTGGAGATCGAAAAACTCGATGACGGCTTCGGCGATCGGGATGAGGCGGTCGTGGGCGAATTGCGGGTCGGCGGTGTAGGCGCAGTATTCGCAGAGAAGGAGGGTTAATTCCAGGCCGCCGGTCCAGTAGTATTTGAGATAGGGGGATTCGGCTTCAGGATTTTTGCGCTGCTCGAAGGGGGTCCAGCCGTAGTGGGCGCTGACTTCAGCGCCCCAGAAGGTGATGGTTTCGGGGTAGTGGGCGACTGGATGGTGGAAATAGGTTTCGGTGCGGTGACGGGCAAGAGGGAGGGATTGGAAATAGATTTCGAACCACGGGCGCATGAGATGGAAATCGCCGGCGGCGAGCATGGGCCAATAGATGAGGCGCTGGTTTTGAAACCAGAATCCGGGCCCCCCCCACCGCCGGAAGTCGGGGTCGTCGGGGGTGCCGACGGTGAATAGGGAGCCGTTGTGCTTGATCGGGCCGGGCCCGGTGGCGGCGTTCATGAAGCGTTGAAGGATATACGCGCGAGTTATCTGAAAGGCATCGGCCTTGGCTTCGGGGGAATTGGCGGTGATATAGATCCAGCTTGAATTCCAGAAGTTTTCCCAATAGCGATCGTGCGCTTGGCGTGAGGAAGATTTGCTGACTTTGGCAATCGTGCGATGCAATTCTTCGAGCCACTGCAACGGGGTCGAGGGATACTGGCTGAGGGCGAATATGTTCAGATGATGACTGGTGCTCGCGGAATTCGAGCGAAGTGTTTGGGGATCGATGCTGTTGAAATTCTTGCCGAGCATCGAAGCGCCGAAAATGCGGCCGATGAGTGGATGCGGCATCCGATCCAGCATTTGGCCGAGACCCTGAAGGCGGAGATTGATTTCGTACGGGTCGGGATCTCGTTTCTGATTATGATGACACCAGGTGATCGAATTGGGGGGACCGTCGAGAAGCTGGTCGGACCAGACAATCGTGGGATAAGGATTGCTGTTTTTTGCGGCCAGATTCTTGAACATGTCGCTGGTTTGGGTCTGGATGGCGCGGGTGAGGTGCGCCAGATCTCCAGCGAGACTTCGACTTCGAATGGCGTCTCTCCCTCGGCTTCAATGTGAATGACCGGTGAATTGGCATCGACCCAAATTCGCAGATGAACCGCCGCGGCATCGATTTCGATTTCGGCGGATCTCAGCCGTAGCGTCTGACGAAATTTCTCCCCGGGCCTGAACGGATTCGGCGAAAGTTTTATGCGGACGCGCCCGAGTTTCAGATTGATCGAGTTTTCATCCCAGGCATCGGATTTGGCGATGAGCAGCAACAAATCGCCACCCTCTTCAACCCAAACATTTACCCCAATGTCCCCATTTCCAAGCGGCATCGAGCCGGAAGCATCGCGGCTGGGCGTATCCCAGACGACGTTATATTCATCGAGACGGTCTAGCATAAATCACGGGGAAAAGTGCAATCGACGAGGCGATCGTATGTGGCTCGCAATTTGTTCGGGGCCCGCGCTGCGCGAGAGAGTAGAGCAGTAGAAAGTAGAGCAGTAGAGAAGAGCCCTCACCCCAACCCTCTCCCGGATTACCGGGAGAGGGGGTAAAAGGGAGTATCGGGCGAGGGGTAAAAGAGCGATGCAAAACATGACAATTCGACTGATTTTTGGGATCATCACTGAGGATGCCGACAGAGCGAATCAGTGCCACCTATTTGATCGAGACCCCCCTGGAAGTCAATCGCGCGGTGGCGGTTTTGGCGGGGGAACAATCGTCGGGAACATTTGTGGAAGTTCCGGGGGAGACGGACGAAATCCGGCGGCGATTTGGGGCGCAGGTGGAGAAGATCAGCGAGTTGCCCGGCGTTTCGGAGCCCAGCTTGCCGATTAAAATGGCTCGAGAGGGTTTTTCGGGGGAATATCGGCGGGCCCAGATCGTGGTTTCCTGGGCGATTGAAAACTTCGGGCACAATTTGCCCACACTGGTTTCGACGGTGCAGGGGAATTTGTATGAGCTGCGGGAATTTTCGGGGGTGAAGCTGGTCGATCTGGAGTTTCCGGAGTCGTTTTTTGGCGCGTTTCGGGGGCCGCGATTTGGAATCGAGGGGACGCGCGAATTAAGCGGGGTGCGTGGCAGGCCGCTGATTGGGACAATTATAAAGCCGAGTATTGGGTTATCACCGGAGGAAACGGCAAATTTGGTCGCCCTGCTTGCCGAAGCGAACATTGATTTCGTTAAAGATGATGAGCTGATGGCGAATCCGCCTCATTCGCCACTGGATCGGCGGGTCGATGCGGTGATGAAGGTGCTGAACGCTCACGCCGATCGCACGGGGAAGAAGGTGATGTATGCGTTCAACATCAGCGATGAGATCGACGCGATGCTGCGGCATTACGAGAAGGTCCGCACGTCGGGAGGGACCGCGGTGATGGTTTCGCTGAACAGCGTGGGCCTGGCGGGTGTGAAAAAGATTTGCGATCTGGGCGCACTGGTGGTTCATGGACACCGCAACGGATGGGGAATGCTGAATCGGCATCCTTGGCTGGGCATCGAATTCCCGGCATATCAGAAACTCTGGAGACTGGCGGGAGTGGATCAGATTCATGTGAACGGAATCGCCAACAAGTTCTGGGAGAGCGATGATTCGGTGGTGAGATCCATCGCGGCTTGCCTGGAGCCGATGGCTGGAGGGCGCACGGTGCTTCCGGTGGTTTCATCGGGACAGACCGGACTTCAGCGACGGAAACGTGGCGGCGGACGCATACGGTTGATCTTCTTTACCTCGCCGGGGGAGGGATCATGGCGCATCCGGGCGGGCCGGGGTCGGGAGTGGCCGCGCTCCGACAGGCGTGGGAAGCGGCGGTTGCAGGGAGATCGCTGGAAGATTATGCGCGCGACCACCGGGAACTGGGGCAAAGCATCGCCAAGTTTGGAAATAAATCCACGTGAGCGGCGCGAAGCAAAGCAATCTGCTGATGGCCTTTGTCGGGGACGATTTCACCGGGTCGACCGATGCGATGGAATCGTTGGCCCGGCACGGAATCCGCACGGTGCTTTTCACGAATGTTCCGACGGCAGCGCAATTGGAACGATATAAGGGATTGCAGGCGCTGGGCGTGGCGGGATTGACGCGGTCGCTGCCGACGGATCAGATCGCGAAACAGATCGAGCCGATTTTTACGGCGATGCGCGATTCGGAGGCGCCGATCGTTCATTACAAAACGTGCTCGACGTTTGATTCATCGCCCGCGATCGGAAGCATTGGGCGGGTGATTGACGTTGGGATGGAAGTGTTTGGGTCTCGGTTTGTGCCGATGGTGGTGGGCGCACGGCGCTGGGGCGATACTGCGTGTTTGGAAATCTTTTTGCGCGGTGCGGGGGGAACCGGAAATCCATCGTCTGGATAGACATCCTTCAATGAGCCGGCATCCGATTACGCCGATGGATGAAGCGGATTTGCGCGTGCATCTGGGAAAACAGACGTCGAAGCGGATCGGATTGCTGGACGCGATTGATATGGAATTGTTGCCGGAGGATCTGGATCGGCGTTTAGAATCGCTGCTGGGGGAAGGGGCGCGGATTGTGCTGATGGATGTTCTTTATGAGCGGCATTTGGAGGCGATCGGGGCGATTTTGGCGGGGCGCGTTAGGAGGGATGGCCGGCTGTTTGTGGCGGGTTCATCGGGCGTGGAGTCGGCGCTTTGCGCACTGGATGAAAACAGGAAGCGCGGCGCGGACGGCGCATTTCGATCGGCCGGGGCCGGCGAGGCCGATTATTGCGCTTGCGGGGAGCTGTTCTCCTGTTACCGGGGCGCAGATTCGCTGGGCGGTGGGCCATGGTTTCGCGGAGATTGTTTTTGATGGGCAGGATGTAAGCAATATCTGTTCTGACGTGTGCACCGCGATCCGGGCGGGCAGGAGCGTTTGCGTTCATACGGGCGGCAGCACGGCGAAAGAGCTGTCGGCAAACACGTCATCGGGAATCGGCGCGGCGCTGGGGAAACTTCTCGCGAGGGCGTTAACTGACACGGGTGTGCGGCGGGTCGTAGTGGCAGGCGGAGATACATCGAGTCAAGTCGCGCGGGCACTGGGGATAGAAGCGGTTGAAATGATCGGCGAACTGGCGCGCGGGGTGCCGCTGTGTAAGGCGAGTTCTTCGAACCCGCGCATCGAGGGACTAGAAATTGCCTTCAAGGGAGGGCAGATCGGCAATGAGGATTTCTTTGGGCTTGTGGAGCAGGGGCGGGAATTTCATTGGAAATGATTATTGGGAATGATTATGTCGAAAACGATCGCGTTTGTTCATACGTCGCCGTCGATGATTCCAATTTTCAAGGCATTGGCGAACGAGCTGCTGCCTGGAGCGACGATCTTCAACATGGTGGATGAGAGTTTGCTGTGCGACATCATTCGGGAGGGGAAGACGCCGGCGGCAACGGCGCGGCGGCTGGTGGGGCACGTGCTCTCGGCCGAGGAAGCGGGGGCGCAGTTTATCATGGTGACGTGTTCTTCGATGGGGCGGGCGGTGGAGGCCTCGCGGGCGCTTTGCGCGGCGACCGTTTTGCACGTCGATGAAGCGATGGCGCAGAAGGCTGTGAATACCGGGCATCGGGTGGGGGTCGTGGCGACTTTGCCTTCGACATTGGAGCCGACGGTTGCTCTCATCAAAAGCTGCCGGCGGAAGGATGGGAAGGCGGTTGAGGTCATTTCGCAAGTGGTGAGCGGAGCATTTGAGGCGGTGATATCGGGAGATGGGGCGAGGCACGATGCGCTGGTTGGGCAGGCATGCGGGAATTGTCGCCGAGGGTGGATGTGATTGTGCTGGCGCAGGCTTCGATGGCGCGCACTGCGGACGGGCTGAAGGCGGAGGAGAAACCTGTGCCGATTCTCTCCAGCCCTCGTCTTGCCGTGGAGCATCTGGCGCAGATCGTTGCGGCGAGCTGAAAATGGGAGGATTGGTGTCATCACGGCAATCGGGCCGCGGGCGGCTGAACCTGAATCGGGAGTGGCGATTCTTTCCTGGCGATGCTGTCGGTGCGCAGGAATTGAAATTTGAGGATGCGAATTGGGCGCGGGTGGGGCTGCCGCATACGTTCGATCTTCCTTATTTTCGGGCCGCCGATTTTTATGTGGGGGTTGGATGGTATCGAAAGCGGATCGACATTCCGGTTGATTGGGCGACAAAGCGATTGTTTCTGGAATTTGAGGGGGTGTTTCATGTCGCCGATGTCTTTGTCAACGGCACATTGGTTGGGCGACATGAGGGGGGATATACGGGGTTTTGCATCGAGATTACCGAAGCAGTGCGACACAGGGGCGAACTTGCTGGCGGTAAAGGTGGACAATAGCTGGAATCCGCGGCTGGTGCCGCGGGCGGGGGAGCACATTTTTCGGGGGGGATATACCGGGATGTTTATCTTGTGGTGAAGGAGCCGGTGCATATTACTTGGCACGGGGTGTGCGTGACGACGCCGTCGGTGACGCGGGAATCGGCATCGGTGAAGGTGAAGACGGAGGTTTCAAATGGCTCGGGGCAGGCGAGCAGCTTTCGGCTGGCGACGCGGGTTTGCGATCCGCGGGGGCGCGTTGTGGCTTCAAGCGATACTGCGCACGAGATTGGGGCGGGATCGATGGTTGAAATCGAGCAGGTTTTGGCGGGCATTACGGCGGTGGAATTATGGCATCCAAATCATCCGGTGCTTTACCGCGTGCGCGTGGAATTGCACAAAGATGGGCTTGTGGACGAATTCGAAACCGCGATTGGTTTCCGCTGGTTTGAATGGACGAGCGATCGGGGGTTTTTTCTCAACGGCGAACATATTTACCTGCGCGGCGTCAACGCGCATCAGGACCAGGCGGGATGGGGGATCGCGACGACGCAGGCGGCCTGTTTTCGGGATGTGAAATTGATCAAAGAGGCCGGCTTCAATTTTGTGCGCAGAGCGCATTATCCGCATCATCCGGCGTTTGCCGATGCGTGCGACCGGCTGGGGGTGATCTTCTGGTCGGAAGCATGTTTCTGGGGCAAGGGTGGATTCGGGCCTGAGGGGTATTGGAATGCGAGCGCGTATCCGATCAATGCCGTGGATCGAGAGCCGTTTGAGGAGAGTTGTACTCGGATGCTTGCGGAAATGATCCGCGTCAACCGGAACCACCCGTCGATCGTGATCTGGAGCATGACGAACGAGGCGTTTTTTACGTATGACCTTGAAAGGGCCAGATCGCTGATCGCGCGGATGGTGAAGCTGAGCCACGAGCTGGATCCGACCCGCCCCGCCGCTGTTGGCGGCGCTCAGCGCGGAGCGGTGGACAAGCTGGGGGATGTGGCTGGATATAACGGCGACGGGGCCCGGCTTTTTATCGATCCGGGCATCGCCAACATGGTCAGCGAATATGGGGCGATCAGTAAACCAGTCGATGCGTACGAGCCATTTTTTGGGGAGTTGCAATCGGAGCGGTTTGCGTGGCGCGGCGGAGAGGCGATCTGGTGCGGGTTCGATTATGGCAGCATCGCGGGGCGACAGGGTCTGAAGGGAATCGTGCAGCATAATCGGATTCCGAAACGAAGCTGGTATTGGTATCGCAATGAGCTGCGTGGAATCGCGCCACCGGCATGGCCAGTGCCGGGGACTGCGGTGAAATTGGAGATAACCGCGGACAAGACCACAATCGCCTGCACGGATGCAACGGATGATTGCCAGATCGTGGTTTGTATAATGGATGCTGAGGGGAATCGGATCAGCAATTCGCCGGCCATCACGCTGACGATCGAATCGGGGCCGGGAGAATTTCCAACGGGGAGAAGCATTACCTTCGACACTGAGAGCGATATCTCGATAGCCGAGGGAGAGGCGGGGATTGCATTTCGCTCATATCACGGGGGAGAGAGCCGGATCCGGGCGACTTCGCCGAGGCTGGAGGATGCGTGGATCGTCGTCACAACCGAGGGGGAGCCGCGATGGGTGGAGGGTGAAACAGTGCCGGCGGCGGCTCGACCGTATAAACGGGCGGAGCCGTCGCGGGCTTCGATCGAGGCGATGAAGAACGCGGTGAATGTTGCTCGCGACCGGCCGAGCGCGGCGAGCTCGGAAGCCGAAGGGCATTTCGCGCGGTTCGCGAACGATGCGAATGCGCAAACCTGGTGGGAGGCGCGGGACGGGGGGATTCCCGCGTGGTTCAGGATCGATTTGGAGGGGTTTTACCAGCTTTCGAGTTGCAGGCTTTCGTTCAACGCGGCCGGAAACTTTCGGTATCGGGTGGAGTTGTCGATGGATGGGCGCAGATGGGCGCTCGGGATCGATCGAACGGGGACGGAGCGGGTGGATGCGGTGTGCAACGATATTTTCGATCCGGGGGCGGTGGCCCGGTATGTGCGGATCACGTTCACGGCAATCCCGCCCGGCGTGCGGGCCAACCTGCGCGAAGCTGAACTTTATGGTGTATTATCGAATCGTTGATTTAGCCGGGTATTTTTATCATGACGAAACTGAGACTTGGCGTGCTGGGACTGGGAGAAGGCCGAAGCATTATCTCGGCCGCGCTCGACAGTCAGCTTTGGGAGCTGACGCAGATTTGCGATTTGAACAAGGCGCTCTGCAAGGAGCGCGCGGCCGAGTTCCGGCTCGATCGCTATACGACGAAATTCGAGGAGATGCTTGCGGATTCGAAGATCGACGTGATCGGTGTGTATACGCCCGATCCGCTGCACGCGAGGCACATCAAGCAGATTTTAGAAGCGGGGAAGCACGCGATATGCACGAAGCCGCTGCTGGATAATTTGGAGCAGGCGAAGTCGCTGCTGGAGGTTGCACAGAAAACCGGGCGGCGAGTGTTTGTGGGGCAGAGCTCGCGGTTCTTCGAGCCGATGATCCGGCAGCGGGCCGATTTTGACGCGGGAAAACACGGAAAACTTTTTTCCGTCGAGGCTCATTATCATGCCGACAACCGGTGGTTCCTTCAGAAAGATTGGGCGAAGACGGGCGGGCTGAAATGGCTGTTCGGGGGATTGAGCCATCCGGTCGATCTGGTCCGGTGGTATTTTCCGGATGTGACGGAGGTGATGGGGTATGGCATGCTGACGGAAAACGGGCGGGCGGGCGGGCTTCGCGATGCGGATTCAATGCACTTCGTGATGACGACGGCGGCGGGAAACATTGCGCGGGTGAGCGGGTGTTACAGCTCGCCGCCGGTGAACCATATGCGCGACAGCCACATGACCTGCATTCTTCGGGGGGAAAATGGGGCGAGCCAGGCAGATTATTACGATCTGCGCTACAGCACGCATTTCAAAGGGGAAGGATGCGTGCAATATGATATTGAAACGCGTGCCCCCTACTACTTCCGATTCGGCGGGCGCAGTCATCATGCGGGGGAGTATCAGAATTACATTGAATATTTCGCGATGCATTGAAAACGGCCAGACGCCTGCGCCGATTTGCGAGAGGGGATTGTGACGGTCGCGCTGATGACGGCGATGGACCGGAGTTTGCAGCGGCGCCAGCCGGTTACGGTGCGATCGGTTTTGGAGGAATGGGATCTTCAGGGGTTGGCCGGGTAGTCGGCGTAGTTCGTGGGGACGTTTCTGTGGTGGGATTCCATCGCGACTCGAACGAATATTTGCCGGCGTTAGCGATTATTACCGCGACCTCACCCTCCACATTTTTGAGCATAACATTCGACGCCTCGGCGATTGGACGGCCGGATTCGGATATCTGTGCGCCGTGCGGCGCGGGCAAATGGATCGTGGCGCTGCTGTTGAACGGAATTTCGACCGAGAGATCGAGACCGCGATCGTGCCGTTCCCAGCGGCAGCGGATGGGCCCCAGGATCGAGTGGTAATCCGCCTCGGCCCAGGATATGTCGCCGACGATCGCGGGCCGAATGACCAGGCGATCGGCGCGAGCCTGGGACATGTCGAGACGAATCCCGGCGAGGGACTGATAGAACCATTGTTCGGCATGGCCAAGCATCAAATGATTCTGTGATTTCGTTGGATTGGCGTCCCAGGCTTCGGTGAGGGAGGTGGCGCCGGCGCGGAGTTGGCGACGTAGCTGGGGGAATCGGTGCGGGAGAGGATGTCGAAGATCACGTCGGATCGATTCGCTTCGCTTAACGCGTCCAGGACGAATCGAAATCCGATGTCCCCTGCCGTGATGTGATTCTCGCGTGCGCGAATGTCGGCGATCAGGCTATCGAGAACGCGCAGGCGCGTTGCTTATGTCGGCCAAGCCCAGGGTAAGGGCCATTGCGTTGGCGGTCTGGCTGTTTCGATCGTAATGGCCGGCCCGGGGGTCGAAGAACCGGGCCTGAAATGCGCGGCGAACCTCGTTTGCCCGCTCGGTGCATAATTTGGCCTCGGTGGGATCGCCCAGCAGAAGGGCCGCCTTCGCGAGAATTTGGAGATCCACAAAGTAGAAGGCGGTTCCGGTAAGGGCTTTGCTTGTGAGCTTGGAATAGCCTGGATCGCCGGGGCCGATGTCGTACCAGTCGCCGAGGCCAAAGTCGATGATGCCGTCCTGCGCCGGCCATGAAGATATTGCACGTAGCGGCGCATCATGTCGTAATTGTCGCGGAGAATTTGAGCGTCCCCATATTGCTGAAAAGTGAGCCAGGGGTTGATCACCGCGGCGCTGCCCCATTCGGGGGAATTGCTGAAATCGGCGTATTGACCGGTGAATTTCGTGTATTCGGGGGCAATCGTGGGGACGCATCCATCGCTCTGCTGCGCCTCGCGCATATCGGCGCATATCTTGGCGTAGAGCAGGGGCACGTCGTAGTTGAACATGATGGCGGGGCCCATCAGGTGTGATTGCTCCAGCCAGCCGAGTTTTTCGCGGTGGGGGCAATCTGTGAGCACGCTTTGCAGGTTGCTGGCGATGGCGGCATGAATCAGTTCATGAATCTGGTTGAAAAGCGGGTTGGAACAACTGAAGGATCCCACGGTGGCGGCGGATGAATGAATGAACTGGGCATCGAGCTGTTCGATCGAGGCGATGTCGCCGCGGGCTTCGACGTATCTGAAGCCTGTGAAGCTGAATTCGGGATGCCACGTTTGCGGTTTGCCGGCGCTGGTGAATGAGAATGATATGGGGCTTCCGCACGAGCGCTGTGAAACGCGGCCAGAGGCGTCGAGCAGTTCTCCGGGGATTAATTCGATCTTCGATCCGGCTTGGCCCTTGGTCTTGATCCGCGGCCATCCCGAGAAGTTTTGGCCCAGGTCGTAGACCACCAAATCGGCCGCGGGATTGGAAATCTGCACGGGACTAAATGTTTTTATGACTCTCAGCGGAGGAGCGGATTGCGATCGCAACGTGCCGCCCGGGCTGGATGTGAGAATGGGCTGCGACCATCCGTTGCCGGCGAAATTCGGCATGTCCCAGGCGGGTGGGTCGTCGCGGGCGTCGTAGTCTTCACCGCCGTAAATGCAACTGAAGGTGATGGGGCTTGGGGAGCACTTCCATGATTGATCGCTGACGATCGTCTGGGTTGTGCCGTCCGGGAAGTTTAAGAGCATTTGCAGGATGAATTTTGGCGGTCCGAACGAGCCCTTGAATTTCTTGTACGCCCCCCCACCACGTTAAACATGCCATTGCCGAGCATTATCCCAAGCGCGTTGGAACCGGTGTGGAGCAGCGAAGTGACGTCGTGGATGACAGACAGGCAGGTCTTCGAATAATTCGTCCAGCCCGGATCGAGGACGTTTTCGCCGACGGTTTGTCCGTTGATGCGGAATTTGAAATGCCCCAGGCCGCAGACGAATACCAGGGCCCGGGCGGGGATTGCTTCGAGGGTGAATTCTGTGCGAAATATGGGGAGAGATTTCGAGGTGTAGTTTTGCGGATCGGTTGTGATCCATTTCGCGGTCCAATCGGATGGATTAAGCAGTCCCATTGTGAAGGCGGCTGCGTCGCTCCAGTCCGACACGGCGGTTTCGTCCCAGATCTGGACCTTCCACCAAGCCTGCTCGGCGGAAGCGAGCGTCTTGCCCTGATAGGGAATACTAAATGATTTGGAGGAGCAGAGTTTGCCGGGATTCCAAAGATCGCCAATATTTGCGTCGAGCAGATCGCGCGATGAGGCGACGAGAATTTGATACGCGACCTGATTTCCCCCCCGCCGATGCGTATCGGCATCGACTTGCCAACTAAATCTTGGAGCCGGCGTGTCGATGCCGAGAGGTTCCGCGCGGTATTCACAGCGAAGCGCAGGGACGGAAATGCGAATTCATTCGATTCCCGCTAATTGCTGTTTCACCGCATTTTTCCAGCCGAGCCGAAAGGCCTCCGCTCGCTCCTTTGGCATCGAGGGGTGATATTTCAATCCGGCAAATGGGAGGCGCGATACGTCGTCCATTGAGGCGAACAGTCCCATCCCGAGCGCCGAAAGCGCGGCTCCGAGGGGCGAACACTCTGCGATCGGCGCGGCGACGACCTCGAGTCCGCTGATATCGGCGAGGAACTGCATCAGGAACTTATTGCGGCTGGCGCCGCCATCCGCGCAGTGTCCGCAGATTCACGCCGGAACGGTTTTGCATCATTTCCAGGACATCGCAGACCTGATAGGCGATCGATTCGACGGCCGCCCGCACGACGTGATTGCGATTGGAATGCGAGGTCAATCCGACAATCGCGGCACGCACCCGCGGGGCCCAATGGGGCGCGCCGAGCCCGGCGAAGGCGGGGATGAAATATACGCCCGCGTTGTCGGGAACCTGCTGTGCCAGGGCTTCGGTTTCCTCGGCAGTTTGAATCAATCCCAACTGGTCCTTGAGCCAGGCGATTGTTCCGGCGGCGTAATTGATGATTCCCTCGAAGCAGTAGACCGGCTTGCCGTGATGGGTCCAGGCGATGGTGGAAACGGCGCCCTCGCCGGTGGGGCGATGGGTCGATCCAATATTCAGAAGAACGGATGCGCCGCTGCCGAGGGTGACCTTTGCCGTTCCCTGCTGCAAGCATTGGTGGGCGACAAGGGAGGCCTGGGAGTCGCCAATTACGCCGCAGATGGGAATGGGTTTGGGCAGGATTCCGCGGGCGTCGGTCGTGCCAAATTGCGCGGAGCTGTCGCGCACTTCCGGCAGGCAGCGCATCGGGACGCCGAAAATCGCACACAATTCCTCGTCCCAGGCGCAGCGGCAAAATATCGAAGAGGAGGGTACGGCTTGCATTGGTGTGATCGGTGGCGAAGGTTTTGCCACCGGTCAACCGGTAAATCAGATAGGCGTCGATCGTCCCGACAAGGGCTTCGCCGGCGGCCAGCTTCGCGGCGATGTCGGGTTGGTTGCGAATCAGCCAGGCAAGCTTGGGGGCGGAGAAGTAGGTGTCGATCCTGAGACCGGTCTTGCGGGAGATTGTTTCGGAGCTGCCCGCACGTCGGAGATCGGCACAGATTTCTTCGCCGCGCCGGCATTGCCAGACGATGGCGGGATGCAACGGTTCGCCGGTGGCGCGATCGAAAACGACGAAGGTTTCCCGCTGATCGGTAATGCTGAGACAGGCGGCATCGCGGAGCTTGTCGCCCGTCCGCTCGGCCAGGCTTTTGATCGCGGCGAGGGTGTTGTTCCAAATCTCGGCCGCGTCATGCTCAACGAAGCCAGGCTGGGGGTAGAACTGGCGGTGTTCGATTGACACCTTGTCGACCAGGTTACCGAGGGGGTCGTAAAGGATCGCCTTGGTGGCGGAAGTGCTTTGATCGATGGCAAGAAGATGAGCCATTTTCGTGCCTTAGCGCAGGAGGTTTCTTGCCAGCGTTGCCAGTGCTTCCATGGCGATGCCGTAGTGGCGAAAGATGTCGGCCTGGCTGCCGGTGGCGGTGTATTCGTCGGGAATTCCGACGATTTTAAATCGCGGTGCGGCCTTCGACTGCAGGAGCAGGGCCGCGCAGGCTTCGCCGAGGCCGCCGAAAACGCTGTGCTCTTCGATGGTGATGATGGCCCTGCAGCGATTTGCCGCGTCGAGAACGGCCTGGTGATCCAGCGGTTTGATGGTGTGCATGCTGACGACCCGGCAGGAGAGCCCCGCATCCGCCAACGCGCCCGCGGCGAGAAGCGCGTGAATGACGGTTTCGCCGGTGGCGATGAAGGCAATGTCGGATCCATCCCGAATGAGGCCGGCTTTGCCGATTTCAAAGCGTTGCTGCGCCTGATTCAAATCGTAGAGCGGCGCCTTGCCGAAGCGGATATACATCGGGCGCGGATGGGCGGCGGCGATTTTGATCGCTTCACCGGCTTCGAAATTATCCGCCGGAACGACGATGTCGATGTTGTTGATGGCCCGCAGGGCGGCCAGATCGTGCAGCGAATGATGGGTCGATCCGAGCGCCCGTAGCTGACGCCGGCGCTGATGCCGATCAATTTCACTGGATTGTTTGAATAGGCGACGTCGTTTTTTATTTGTTCGAGGGCCCGGGCGGTGAGAAAACAGGCGGGGGAGACGGCAAAAACGATCTTGCTGACCGACGAGAGGCCAGCCGCAACACCGACGAGGTTCTGCTCGGCGATGCCAAGTTCGACCAACTGAGCCGGAAGCGCCGAGCCGAAATTGACGAGCTTGCCGGAACCGCGGGAGTCGCTGGTGACGGCGACGATCTGAGGGTTTTCGGTTGCGAGCTTGAGAAGCGTCGCGCCGAACTCTTCGAGATTGGGGCGGCCGAGCTTCAAGCCCAATCGAGCGGCCATTTCGGCGGCGGCTTGACTAAACATGGACGGGGTTGAAGCGCTCATGGGACCGCCTTTTCCGCGGCGGCAAGCGCGGCGTCCAATTCCTTGATCGCGGCGGCGAACTCGGCATCCGTCGGCACGCCGTGGTGCCATTTCGCCACGTCTTCCATGAAGCTCACGCCTTTGCCCTTGATGGTGTTGGCGATGACCGCCACGGGTTTGCCGGTGGAATCCGTGCTGGTCAGAGCCTCGGTGAGCCGCTGAATCGAATGGCCATCGACGGTTTTTACAGTCCAGCCGAAGGCGCGGAACTTTTCGTCGAGCGGTTCGTTGGAGCACACATCGCGCGTGCGGCCGGTGATTTGCAGCGTGTTGTGATCGACGATCGCGATGAGGTTATCGAGCCGGTAATGGGCGGCGGCCATCGCGGCTTCCCAATTCGATCCTTCGGCAAGCTCGCCGTCTCCCAGGAGAACGAAAACCCGAAATGGGGCGTGATCCATCTTTCCCGCGATGGCGGTTCCGACGGCGATGGGCAGACCGTGCCCGAGCGCGCCAGTATTTTGCTCGATCCCAGGAACCTTGCGGGTTGGATGGCCGACGAAATGCGATTGATAGGCGCAGAGCGTATCGAGTTGCTCGCGCGGGAAAAATCCGCGGTCGGCGAGCACGACATACAACGCCTCAACCGAATGCCCCTTGCTCTGGATATAGCGGTCGCGGTGGGGGTCGCCGAATGTTTGCGGGGAAACCCGCAAGATGCGGTTGTACAAAACGCTCAGGATATCGATGCAGGAGAGGCTTCCGCCGGTGTGTCCGGCGCCGGCGTGGCGGATGATTTCCAGAATGCGCCGGCGGTAGGAGATATTTTTGAGTGCAAGTTGCGCGTCAGTGATGCTCATGGCGATCGTCGCTGAAAATCAGGCGTGATGATGCATCTCCCAGCCCAGATATCGCCCGCAGGCTTCGACCATCACATCGGCCGTATGTGAAGGGCTGACGGCGACGTGATGCTCGAATCCTTCGAGGCATACGTGCCGCAGGAGCGATTGTAAGCGGGGGATTTTGGCCACGGCGCGCTGGCCGAAGGTTTCCAAGGCGTCGCTGGTGAGGGTGCCCTGGCCGGCGTATCCGCGAATCACGCCGTTGGTGTCGTCGGTGGTGAAGCGGGCGTAGGTGAGCGGGCCGGCGGGGGCGCGGCCTTCCATCGCGCCGTAGGTGTTTTCAACGCCGAGGGTGCTGCCGAGGATCGGCGCGTTGGCGATCTTGGTATCGGGCGCAAATCCGATGGGCCAGTTGCCGCAATGAAACAGGACGCATTTATCCTCGTCGTCGCCGTAATTGTTGTTCCAATCGACCAGGGCGCTGGGCTGTTGCGAGGCCAGGGAAAGGGCGTGCATGGAGAGGGCGCCGGTGATGTCGGTTTCGCAGGCGCTGGGCATGAGTTTCTGGGACATAATGCTCATGCAGGTGCAGGCGTTGCAGCCGTAGTTCTGCTGAAGGCTGGTCCAGCATTGAATGGCGGTGCTGTCCAGGTCGTTGGCGGCGACGAAATCGTCGATCACCACGCCAAGCTTGGCCATCTGCACGATCTTTTCCGGGGGGACGCCGACTGATGGGGCATAATCCTTGATCTCGGCCAGCTTGGCTTTCACCGGCCCATCATTTGGCCCCAGCTTTTCCGCCTTGCCGAGAATTTCCGAAAGGTCGACGGTGGTGACGCTGATGCCGTAGCGCTCGAGGATTTTTTCGCTGTAACGGACGGTATTGAACGCACCCGGCCGGGCGCCGACGCGCCGAAGCGCGCCGAGCGAAGGCCTTTGACAACCCGGCAGACCGCGACGAACTGGGCGAGGTCGCTTTTGAAGGATGGATCGCTGGGCTTAACGACGTGCTTTTGGGTGAGGGTGAAGGGAATGCGGGCCTGATTGAGGTTGTTGCAGACGGAAATCTTGCCGCAAAACGCATCGCGACGGCGGGCGACGCCGAGGGCGTTGAGATCATCCGGATAGGCCTGGATAAGGACCGGAACATTGAGGGCCGCGAGCTTCAGTGTGTCGGCGACGCCTTTTTCGTCGCCGAAGTTGGGCAGGATGACCAGGACGCCGTCGATTCGGCGACGGTTATCGGAAAAGAGATCGGCGCACTTGCGGGCGTCGGAATAGGTCTCGACGCCGCCGAGCTTCGTTTGCTCGGGCGAGAGCATGACCGCGTCGATGCCCGACCCTTCGAGCAGCTTACGGATTTCCTTTCGCGCTTCTCCCACGAGCACGTCGGGGAAGAAGTCGCGGTTTCCGATGATGACGCCAAGCGCGGCGGACGACGTTTTCGCCATGGTTTTCCCTCGCCAAAGAAAGCGAATAAGTAGTTTATCACTGAGAATACCGTATATTCGCGTGATTTCTACCTATTTTCGTAACAACATTGCCTGTATCCTAAGGTGCGATGCATTTCGATCCGCGCCGGCCTGATTTCGCGCCTTACGGCCTCACCTGCCAGCGATGGACGCCTTCGCTCATGCGCCGGCCAGATCGCCACAACGAAATCGAGCTGAACCTGCTCGAGCATGGATCGATTACTTATTTGCTCGGCGGCCGCAAGGTGAAGATTGAGGCGCATCGGCTGGCGGTCTTCTGGGCGGCGATTCCGCATCAGATCATCGATATCGCCGGGCGGCATAATTATTTTGTCGCGACACTCCCCCTGGCGTGGTTCCTGCAGTGCGGATTCGACGATCGCCTGGTGCAGCCGATTCTTCATGGACAGGTTCTCCAGAATGCTTCGAAAGAGACTGGTTCGGCGGATGCCGAGCTATTCCGGCGCTGGATCGGGGATCTGAAGCGCGCCGAGGGACCGGGACGGCGGGTCATGATGCTGGAACTTGAAGCGAGGCTGTTACGCCTGGCCGCGAGCCTCCCCCGACGAGACAAGGCAGCCACCGCCGCCCGGCACGTAGCGCTGGAGGGCGCGCGCCTCACCAAGGCCGAGCAGATGGCGTGCTTCATCGCCCAGCATTATCTCGAACGGCTCAGCGTCCAGCGCATCAGCCAATCCGTGCGTCTGCATCCCAACTATGCCATGAGCCTCTTCAAGCGCGTCTTTTGCACGACCGTGACCGATTACGTGGGCCAGCATCGCATATCCCATGCACAGCGGCTGCTGGCGACGACGGACAAAAAGATTCTTTCCGTTGCGTTAAGTTCGGGCTTCGGGTCGATCAGCCGATTCAACAGCGCGTTCCGGCGCGCCTGCGGGGTGTCGCCGCGGCAATATCGGGGGGATCATCGCATCTAAATTATTTCGACGCTCTTTGTCATGCCGGCGGGCGAGGTTGTGGTGCGCAGGATCAGCGAAAGAACAAAACGCTCGATTCCTGATGGAAAAGAGATGGTCAGCTCGCCCGGCGCGGGATTTGGTTTTCGTCCCGCGGTGGCGCCGTCGATGAACGCCTCGGCTTCGCCGATGATTTCGTGAAAAACCACGCGGCCTCCGGTCGCCTGAAGGATTTTCCGCGGTTTGCAGGTGGTGCGGTAGATCGCGTATCCGGACGCCCGGATCCAGGCCTCTTGTGGGCCGGCGCTGGGATCGATTCGATCCCAACTGTTGACATCCTTGTCCATCGAGGGCTGATGGATGTCGGGACGGGACATTGTGATCGGGCTCATTCGCCAGTTCGATACAAAATATCGCATCTTCGCGATGGGAACGATCAAGCCAGGGTCGGCAGCGGTGGACTTGAAACGCAAGAGGACCGGAGTCATGCCATCGGCGGCGGCCGTCAATTCGATTTCTCCGGGCGTGGTCGAGGTTTGCAGGATAACTTGCGCCATGCCGCGAAAAAGACATCGAGCCGATGCCTTGTCCGGCTCATGACAGGTGGGATCGCCATTTCCCACGCCAAGGATTTTGGCCGGTCCGTTCAAAGAGAAGGTGACAAAATTGGCCGCGATCGGGACGCGATTTCCCTGGGCATCCATTGCAAAGACGGTTATGGGGACGGCAAAACGCCCGCTGGCCGGGATCGTGGCTGCGTTAAATGTCGGATGGATTTCCAGTCCGAGCTTGGTTGGAATTCCTGTTGTTTTTATCGTGGTGGAAAGGAGCGATTGGTTTTCTGTGTCGGACCCTATGACGGTCAACGCGCCTGGCTGATACGGAACATCCCAAGTTGCCGTTCGCATCGGGTCAACCTGCCGCCTGCCGAGCGATTGGCCGTTGAGAGAAAGTTCGGCCCAGGGGCAGTTGGTGTAAGCCACAACCTTGATGGGCTGGCCTTCCCGCCCGGGCCAGTTCCAGTGCGGAAAAAGGTGCAGGAAACTTTGCGTCGCAAACAGCGCCTTGTGAAAAAAGAAGGCGTCCTTGGCAAAACCGCAGGTGTCCATGATGCCGAAATGCGAGTTTACGCAGGGCCATTCGTGGGGCGTGGGTTCGCCGCGATAGTCGAAACCGGTCCAAATAAACGCGCCGGCGACAAACGGATGCGCCAAAACGTGTTCCCAGGTTTTCCTGGCCGTAGCGCCCCAGGTCGCTACCTCGGAATCGTAGGAGGCAAACGTGTATTCGTTGGGGTTGGTTTCATAAGTTCCCCGCGTGGAGAGCACGCAATGGGTTTCGGAAGCGAGCAGTGGAATACGCGGATATTTTGCGTGGTATTGATCGTGCAGCGGGAGTTGATAGTTGATTCCCATGATCTCAATGACGCTTGCGATGGCGCTTTCGTTGAGAATTCCTCCGCTTACCGCGGCCGTCACCGGACGGGAGGAATCGAGCTGCCGGATCTCCTGCTGCATGGTCTTGGTGATGTTGGCGCTGACGGCCGTCCCTTGAATCGCTTCTTCATTGCAGATCGACCACAAAATGACGGATGGATGATTGCGGTCGCGCCGGACCATCGTCCGCAACTGGCTGAGGTGCTCCGGCGAGCTGCCGAAATTGCGGTTTTCATCCATGACGAGCATGCCAAGACGATCGCATGCATCGAGCAGGGAAGTCGACGGTGGGTTGTGCGCACATCGGTAGGCGTTGGTCCCCATTTCCAGGAGCCGGCGAATTCGAAATTCCTGGATCGAATCCGGCACGGCAACCCCAACGCCGGCATGGTCCTGATGGTTGCAAGTTCCAATGAGTTTCACGGGCGCGTCATTGAGAAAGAAGCCGAGGTCAGGATCGAATCGAATGGTGCGATATCCGAAACGGATTGCGTCGTCGTCCACGTCGCGTCCATCTTCCGTTACCAGGGTTTTCAAAGCATAAAGATGCGGTGCTTTAAGGGACCAAAGCCGCGGGCCGTTGATTTCAATCTCCGCGGCCAGCGTCCGCGAGGTGCGCGGCGCGAGCGTGGCCTCACCGTCGCGCCGGGCGATAGTTTTCCCGTCCGAGTCCTCGATCGTCCAGATCACCTTGCAAGTCGTTTCCGCATCAGAAGCGTTAACCAGCGTGGTTTCGATATTGGTTGCCCATCGGTCAGCGGCGATTCTGCGCGGGCAAACGAAGACGCCAAACGTGTCGATGTGAAGCCGCGACGTTTTGATCAGGCGGACATCGCGGTAGATTCCGGCTCCTTCGTACCACCATCCTTCGATTGGATTGGCGTCCACCCTGACGGCGACGACGTTCAATTCCTCGCCGAAATTGGCGACATCGGTGAAGTCGACGGTGAACGGAGTGTAGCCGCAGAAATTGCGATGCAGCACATGCCCGTTGATCGCGACGGTGCAATGCGTCGCCACCCCATCGAATTGCAGAGCCAGATACTTTCCCCGATCGGAAGGCTCAAGCCGAAAATACCTGCGATACCAGCCGATTCCACGCGGCAGAAATCCATTGTCCACATGGTTTTGCGGATCGAACCGCCCTTCCACCGACCAGTCGTGCGGCAAAGCCACCGAGGGCCAATCCGAATCGTCGAAATCGGGCCTGGCAGCGCCGCCGGCCCATCCGGCCTTGTTTGCCATATATGCCGAGATGTGGTTATTGGCGACGGGACTCGCCACGTCGCCTGGATGGAACTTCCAATCCGATTCCAGCAAAGCGATCTGTCGGATGGAAGGTTCGGACATGCGAAAGATACTACCAGCAACCAGCGCGGCGGCGCAGTAGGACATCACTGACCGGCGTTGGCGCGCCTCCGGTCAAGCGAAAATGGCGATTCTATTATTCACCTGTTCATCGCCCTTCCGGTCGACGCGTTGCCGGCGAGCATTGCGAACCGTCTTCGGCCGATCTTGCCGCACGCATTTTTTGCACAAACAAGCGGAGTTTTAATCCGGCCACGCAACCATTCTATTCTGTTTTTGCGCCAAAAAATTAGCGCCTACCGCAACCGGAACCGCACCATGCCGGAAAATCCCCGCTAATTTCACATCTCGCGCATCGACGCGGCGGAATCGTCGATCGCAAATTTTCAGGTCCTCCACATTTCAATCGAATTGGGTCAGAATTTGTGTCATAATTGTGGCTAAGCTTGGTGTCGCGTGTTCGGTCACCGCTGGCAGCGTCGAGGCATACCCTGCCTGTTTCGCTTCACGCATATAAAAGGCAAGTAACGCACTCCGAAGAGGAACAACGTGTTGGTTAAACAGTGGGACGTTTTTGAAGCTGCGCTGGAAGGACCGTCGAGCGGCAGGCCGTTTCTCGACGTCGACGTTTCAGCCGAGTTTTCTCAAGGCGACCGGAAATTCAGCGTGGACGGATTCTATGACGGCGATGGGACCTACCGGATTCGCTTCATGCCGGATGCCATCGGGCAGTGGCGTTACCGGACGCAAAGCAATTCTCCGGCGCTCGACGGAAAGACGGGGGTTTTTGAATGCGCGAGCCCCGGGCCGCAGAGTCATGGACCGGTGCGCGTTCACAACACGTTTCATTTCGCCTATGCCGACGGCACGCCGTACTACCAGATCGGCACGACCTGCTACGCATGGACGCACCAGGGCGAAGCCATCGAAGAGCAAACGCTCGCGGCCCTGGCAAATTCCCCCTTCAACAAGATTCGTATGTGCGTTTTCCCGAAGCGGTACGCCTACAACGGAAGCGAGCCGTCGCTTTATCCGTTTGAAGGAACGCCGCCCAACAGGTGGGACTTCACGCGGTTCAATCCGAAATTCTTTCAACATCAGGAAAAGCGCATCCAGCAGTTGCGCGACCTGGGCATTCAGGCGGATGTGATTCTCTTCCATCCCTACGACGAGGGACACTGGGGCTTTGACCGGATGGATGAGGGGGCCAACGAGCGCTATATCAAGTACGTGGTGGCGCGGCTGGCGGCGTTCTCCAACGTCTGGTGGTCGATGGCCAACGAATTCGACTTCATGAAAGAAAAGACGGTCTGTGACTGGGACCGCTATTTCCAGATCGTTCAGAAAACCGACCCCTACGGACGACTGCGATCGATCCATAACGGCAAGGGGATCTACGACCACAACAAACCGTGGGTCACTCACGCCAGCATCCAGAACGGTTCGGCCGTCCAGGATTTCGGCCGCGCCGGTCTTTACCGCGACGTCTATAACAAGCCGATCATTTTCGATGAAGTTAAATACGAGGGGAACCTGCCGCAGCGCTGGGGAGACATCTCCGCGGAAGAAATGGTTCATCGCTTCTGGCAGGGAATCATCGCCGGCACTTACGTGGGTCACGGGGAAACTTATCTCCATCCCAAGGACATCATGTGGTGGGCCCGGGGCGGAACGCTGCACGGGCAAAGCCCCAGCCGGCTGGCCTTTCTCAAGCAGATCCTGGATTCCGCTCCCCGCGAGGGGATCGAGCCGATCGACAAATGGCAGGATTTGCAAACCGCCGGAAAGGCGGGCGAGTATTATCTGGTCTATTTCGGAAAGCAGAGTCCCACGGAGTTTGTTTTCGAGCTTCCGCGCGATCGCCTGGCGGCCGGCATGGAATTCAAGGCCGAAATCATCGATACCTGGAACATGAGCGTGACCCCGGTTGAGGAAACCTTTAAGATCGTGGCGGACAGCACCTATCGATACCGTGCGGAGGCGCAAAAGACCGTGAAATTGCCCGGCAAACCATATATCGCGCTGCGGATCAAGCGCGTGGGCGGAATTCCGGCGACGGCGCAGCAGGAAGTTCGCAATCATGGCGATTAAAGCCGACTCGGCGCAGCCGGGGACAATGCGTCGATGGGCCTTCGCACTCCCGCTGGTTTTTGTCTGCTTTTGCCCGATCGCGGCGGTGTCCTGGGGAGATTCGGTTGCGATTCACATCGATCAAGACGCGGCCCCGCGCGTGGAATTTGGCGCCTCGCATTTGGTGGATGCAATTGACTCCATCGGGCTCCAGGCCTCGGTGGTGCGCGACGGCGACCCGGGGTCATCGAGAATTATCGTCGGCACGCTTCGCTCGCCATCCATCGAATCCCTGGTGCGCTCCAAGAGCCTCAGCGTGGATCCCGCGGCACTGAAGAGCGAGGGATTTCTCCTCGCAACAACCAGCGTGAATCAGATTGCCGTGGTCGGGGCTGATGATTCAGGGGAGCTGTACGGATGCCTTGAGTTGGCGGATCGCGTTGAAAACGCTAAGGGACTGCCCGACCACTTAAATTTCATCGACGCCCCCGCGTTCAAGCTGCGGGGGGCATGCATCGGGATGCAGAAAACCTACATCCTGCCAGGCCGCCATGCCTACGAATATCCCTACACCCCTAGCCTCTTCCCGTTTTTCTACGACAAGCAGTTCTGGCAGCAATACCTCGATTTTATGGTGAAGAACCGGATGAACACGCTCTATCTATGGAGCGGCCATCCGTTCGCATCGCTGGTTAAGCTGAAGGATTACCCGTACGCACTGGAAGTGCCGGAAGAAACCTTCCAGCGCAACGTGGAGATGTTTCGGTTCATCGTCAAGGAAGCCGACAGGCGGGGTATCTGGGTCATTCAGTGCTTCTATAATATTTTGGTCTCAAAGCCTTTCGCCGAGCACAACGGCATAGACACGCAGCTCTCAACGCCAACCCCGCTGGTCGCCGACTACACCCGCAAATCGATCGCCGAGTTCGTCCGGCAGTATCCGAACGTCGGGCTGATGTTCTGCCTGGGAGAAGCGTTGCAGGGGATCGACAATCAAGTCCAGTGGTGCACGCAGGTAATCCTGCCGGGCATTAAAGACGGAATGGCGCAAGCCCACCTGACCATCGAACCGCCGGTCATCATCCGTACCCACGCAACCGACGCGCGAATTGTGGTTCCCGCAGCCCTCAAGGTGTATCACAACATTTATACGGAAGAAAAATATAACGGCGAATCGCTGACGACTTCCGAGCCGCGCGGCGTTCGCCAGGCGCTTCACCTGGCAATGAGCAAACTGGTCCCGGTGCACATGGTCAATGTTCATATCCTCGCGAATCTGGAGCCGTTCCGGTATGGAGATCAGCGATTCATTAAACAATGCGTCATCGCCGCGCGCGACCGGCTTGGCGCACGGGGAGTGCATCTTTATCCCCTTTCCTACTGGAATTGGCCGGACTCTCCGGACATTGCCGATCCTCCGCTGCGACAGTGGGACCGCGATTGGATTTGGTTCGAAAGCTGGGCGCGTTATTCGTGGAACCCGGATATCGATGAGGCAACCGATCACGCCTACTGGGTTTCGCGGCTGGCGTCGATGTACGGCTCCGGCGCGGCCGAGAACATCCTTGCCGCCTACAACGACTCGGGAGAATGTGCGCCCCGTCTCATCCGCCGCTTCGGAATCACCGAAGGGAATCGGCAAACGCTATCACTGGGAATGACGCTCGACGAACTGGTGAATCCTGGCAGTTACCATCCTTTTGACGAGTTGTGGTTATCGCAATCTCCGCCCGGTGAACGCTTGGATGAATATGCCGAGCGGGAATGGAAGCACCAGCCGCACGTAGGCGAAACACCCCCGCAGATTATTTCGGAGGTGCTCGATTTCTCACAGAAGGCCGTGAATGAGATAGATGCGGCTGCTCCGTCCGTCACAACAAACAAGGACGAATTTGATCGACTGCGCAACGATATTTACTGTATTCGCGCGATGTCGCAATCGTATTGCGCCAAGGCCAATGCCGCGCTGCTGGTTCTTCGCTATCAATACAGCAATGATCCCGGCGACATGGCCAAGGCGTCGGACTATCTTGCCCAAAGCCTGGAATACTATCGCACGCTCGCCAAGCTGGCTGACGCCCATTACCAATTCGCCAACGCGATGCAGACGAACCAGCGGCAGATTCCGGTGTCCGGCGCGATCTATCACAGACCCGCGAATTATCTCTGGTTACAGCTCCTGCCGATTTATAAAAACGAGCTGATTGAATTCCGCCGGCGGGTGGATGAGATTCGACATGGGACATCGCAGACCGTTGACGAAGCTACGATCAAGCCGCTGCCGCCCGCGGCTTTCGAATTAATCGGCGCGAGCGAAGAGACATACACGGTGCGCATGGGCGCCGCGGTTTTTTCAGATAAAACCGCTTTTATCATGTCAGTGGCGCCTGAATTGCGCGGCCTCGTTGGAATACTTGTCTCCGAGAAGGAAACTCGAAGTGGGAATTACCAGCCGATCGAATTTTACACGTCACAGCCCGTTCAAGTGCTGATCGGTTATTTCAATTCCCCGGACCCAAAATGGCTCCAGCCGCCACAACTGGAAACCGACGCCCTGGCCGCGGAGCGCGGCAGCACGGCGCCGCTGATCCGCAACGCCGTCGCCATTCCCGGCCTGCCGGCCGTCGATGTTTACACGCAGTATTACGGCGCGGGACAGCATAAACTCGAAATGCATGGCTCCGGGAGCTTCATCGTGCTGGGGGTAATCCCCCGGTCGGTTGAGATTACTCCGCGCGACGCCCACCTGGCGATGGAGAAATAGCCGATGCCAATCCTCGACGCCGACAATTTCAAGCACCACGTTGACTACTTCAACACGATGGAGCCGGAGACCGTCGTCAATCTGATTCCAAACAGCCAGTCGTGGGATTGGATGAGAGAAAGCATTCCGCTGTTTACTTGCCCGGACCCGGCGATGGAGCAGATGTATTATTTTCGCTGGTGGACGTACCGCAAGCACATCAAGCAAACGCCGGCGGGAATAATCGTCACGGAGTTTTTGACGCCGGTCAAACACGCCGGCGCATATAACTCCATAAGCTGCGCCCTCGGCCATCACATCGCCGAAGGGCGGTGGATTCGCAATCCGCAGTATCTTGACGAATACGTCAAATTCTGGTTCCGCGGGAACGATGGCAAGCCCATGCCCAAATTCCACTTTTACAGCAGTTGGGTCGCTTCAGCCGTGTATGAGCGCTTCCTGATCACTGGCGATCATCACCAGATGCTCGACCTCTTCGACGACCTCATCGCCGATTACGCAACATGGGAATCCGAAAAGCTTCTGCCCAGCGGTCTTTTCTGGCAGTTCGACGTTCGCGACGGCATGGAGGAATCCATCAGCGGATCGCGCACGGATAAAAACGCGCGCCCCACCATCAACAGCTACATGTTCGCCAACGCCACTGCGATTGCCGCGATCGCGCGGCACATCGGCCGCGCCGACGTCGAAACAACCTACCTGGCAAAAGCGGCCCGGCTCAAATCGCTCGTCGTTGAAAAACTCTGGGACCCCTCCGCGCCATTCTTCAAGGCCCAGACGCACGCCGATGGGCTGTGCGATGCGCGAGAGGAGATCGGATTTATCCCCTGGTACTTCCGCCTTCCCGACGCCGGATATGAAGATGCCTGGGCGCAGCTTATCGATCCGAAGGGATTCTGGGCCCCGCTGGGGATTACCACCGCCGAACGTCGACATCCAAAATTCCGCTCGCATGGCGTCGGCGATTGCGAATGGGACGGCGCCGTCTGGCCCTTCGCAACGTCGCAGACGCTCACGGCGCTGGCGAATGTGCTGCGGCACTACCCCAATGCCCCGGTCGAAAAGCGGCACTATTTTGAGGCGATGAACACCTACGTCAAATCGCAGCACTGGGACAACGACAAGCCGTACATCGGCGAGTATCTCGATGAAGTCAACGGCCGATGGCTTAAGGGAGATAACCCGCGAAGCCGTTATTACAATCATTCCACGTTTTGCGACCTGGTGATCGCGGGGCTGGCCGGGGTGGTGCCGCGCAGCGATGAGAAGATCGAAATTTCCCCCCTCCTGCCGGCGGACGCGTGGGATTGGTTCTGTCTTCAGGACGTTCCCTATCATGGATCGTTGCTCACCGTTCTCTGGGATCGCGATGGCAGCAAATTCAAGCGCGAAGCGGGACTGACGTTGTTTCTCGACGGCAAGTCTGTCGGACATGCGCAAGAGCTTCGCCCAGTTATCACACAGGATGTGCTTCGCTCATTGAGTTGAGTTCACCATGATGCAAGACCGCCTTTCAAGATTTTGCGCCGCCGGCATGGTCCTGCTCGCCATTCTGATTCGATCGGCCCTTTCGATGGCGGCATCACCGGAGGCTGAACCCGCCATCAGCTATGACGGCGGCGCGCCTCTCCTACACGCAGGACGCCCGCGGCAACCGCGTTCCCGATTTTTCGTACGCGGGCTTTATGCAGGGGCGGATCCCGATTCCAAACGTGCCGGTTCGTGTGATCGTATCCCCCGTCGCGGGCGACAACACCGCGCGCATCCAGGCCGCCATCGATTATGTCGCGTCGCTGAAGCCCGACGCCGACGGAATCCGCGGCGCTGTTCTGCTTCAAAGCGGGAAATTCGAGGTGGCTGGTGGAATTATCCTCCGGCAATCCGGTGTTGTGGTGCACGGTCAGGGCACGGGCGATGGGGGAACGCTGCTGGTCGCCACGGGCGTGAACCGCCGAACGCTCATCACCATCAAGGGAATGAGCGATCGGGAAATCGAAGCCCCCCCCACCGCAATTTCCGATTCTTACGTTCCAGTCAATGCAACCCAATTCCACGTGGCCGATTCGGCTCACTTTAAGGTCGGCGACTCCGTTGTGATCGTCCGCCCCTGCACCGCCGAGTGGATCAAAGCCCTCGCAATGGCAGATGTGGGCGGCGGCATCGGTCTCGGCTGGAAACCAAACACACGCAACATTTCCTGGGATCGCACCATTGTCGCCGTCTCCGGAAACCAGATCACGATTGACGTCCCCATCACCACCGCCATCGACGCCACTTTTGGCGGCGGCACCATCGCAAAATTCCGGTGGCCCGGCCAAATCTACCGAGTCGGCGTCGAAAACCTGGCCTGCGAATCCGCCTGCGATCCCGCCAATCCAAAAGACGAATCGCATTCCTGGATTGCGGTAACGCTCGAAAACGTGCGCAACGCCTGGGTACGACGAATCACAGCGACGCATTTCGTCGGTTCTGCCGTCTCGGTCTTCGACTCCGCCAGTCAGGTCACCGTCGAAGATTGCAAATCTCTCGCCCCCGTCTCCGAAATCGCCGGCTATCGCCGCCACACGTTTTACACCAGCGGCCAGATGACGCTCTTCAAAGCCTGCTGGTCTGAAAATGGCCGGCATGATTTTTCCGTCGGCTGCTGTGCCGCCGGCCCCAACGCTTTCGTGCAGTGCGAAGCCGTCAATCCGCTGGAAGACAGCGGGTCGATCGACAGTTGGGCGTCGGGTATCCTGTTCGATAACGTCCGCATCGACGGCAACGCCATCAATCTCGGAAACCGGGGATACGAAGACGAATTCATCGGCTGGTCGGCCGCGAATTCCGTCCTGTGGCAATGCGATGCCTCTCTGCTGGTCTGCCCCAAACCGCCGACGGCGCAGAACTGGGCCTTCGGATGCTGGGGCGAATTCTCCGGCGACGGCGCCTGGGCGGACAGCAACAACTCCGTCAAACCGGTCAGTCTCTATTATGCGCAGCTCGCCGATCGCGGGATTTCCGATGCCGATCAGCGCGCCGATCTGATGATGTTTTCCTCGGACGCGTCCAGCAGCCCCACGCCCGCCGAGGCTGCGAGGCTCATTGCCGAGTCCAATCAACCGGGCCCGATGTTGTCAGAATGGATTGACAAAGTCGGCGAGCGTCATCCCATTCCCACCGACGAGAGCGGCGCAAAAGTCGATCGACGAGATTCCTCTACCCACTCCCCCCCCACCGCCCGCTAATCAGCCGCTCACGGTCAAAAACGGCCGTCTCATCATCTCCGGCAACCTCGCCGCCGGTGGACGCGATGAAGTCCAGTGGTGGCTCGGCGGTATTCGTCCATCCGACATTCCCGAAAATAAGCCGTGTCTGACACGATTCGTCCCTGGCCGCGATGGGCCGGGCCTGACGGACGATCTCGATCAGCTCACCGATTCCATGGTCGAGCGTCACATGATTGGAATCGAGCATCACTACGCCCTCTGGTACGACGAGCGGGACGACGACCACGAGCGCGTCCGTCGAATGAACGGCGACGTTTGGCCCCCGTTTTACGAGCTGCCCTTTCTGCGCAGCGGCCAGGGGCAGGCGTGGGACGGCCTCAGCAAATACGATTTGACGCGCTATAATCCCTGGTACTTCAATCGGCTCAAACAATTCGGCCGGCTTTGCGATGCCAAGGGCCTGGTGCTCATCAATCAGCAATTTTTCCAGCACAACATCATCGAGGCCGGAGCCCACTGGGCCAGTTGCCCCTGGCGAAGCGCCAACAACATCAATGACATGGGATTCCCTGAGCCGCCCCCCTTCGCGGGCGACAAGCGCATTTTCATGGCAGGCCAGTTCTACGACATGACCAACACCCACCGCTGCGATATCTATCGCGCCTACATCCGCCACTGCCTCGACGAGCAGGCCAACGACACCAACGTGATCCAGCTAACCGGCGCCGAGTTCACGGGACCGCTGGCTTTCATGCAGTTCTGGATCGACACGGTTGCCCAGTGGGAGCAGGACACGGGCAAACAGGTGATCGTGGGCCTCAGCGCCACGAAGGACGTGCAGGATGAGATTCTGCGCGATCCGAAACGTGCCCCAATCGTCTCGGTGATCGACATTCGCAACTGGTGGTATCAAGCAGATGGCAAGCCATACGCCCCCGCCGGCGGGCTGAATCTATCGCCCCGCCAGCTCGAGCGGGTTTTCCCTCACAAGAACAGCTCGTTCGCGCAGGTTTACCGGGCCGTTCGTGAATATCGCGAGAAATATCCGGACAAAGCCGTCATCTATTCCGCCGACGGCCAGGCGGAGTTCGGCTGGGCCGCGCTGATGGCCGGTGGGTCGCTTCCCGATATCCGCACGAAAATGGATTCCAGGCTCCTGGCGGCGATCCCCAATATGCACCCGATCTCGCCGCCCGCTGCCGGTGAATACGCACTCGCCGACTCGAATCAAAATTTTCTGATCTTTAAAATCGGCCGTGGCGCGATCGACTTCGATTTGCCCGCAGGAAAATCGTCCTACATCCAGCGTTGGATCAACCCGCCACAGGCGAACTGTTGGAATCCCAGGGCACGGAATTCAACCCCCCCACGAGCGGCATGAACATCCTCTGGCTCGTCCATCAATAAACATCCACATGGCTAATCCCCTCCAACACCGACGCCTTCACCCCGCCCTCCTCGGCGAAACACAATGGACCAACGGCTTCTGGGCCGATCGTTTTGAGAATTGCCGGACATCCATGGTCCCCGCCATGGGCCGGTTGATGCAGGAGACACAGCACCTCCGCTTCGTGGGAAATTTCGAGGTCGCCGCCGGCGCTCGTCGAGGGAAAACATCACGGCGCCAAATGGGACGACGGGGATTTCTTTAAATGGCTTGAAGCCGCCGCCGCGACGTTCGCCCTGAGCCGCGATTCCGGCATTCGATCGCGAAATGGATCGCCTCATCGCCCTCGTCGGCCGGACGCAGGATCCGGACGGGTACATCCACACGGATGTCCAGATCCGCCAGCGCGCCGGTGAAAATGTTCCGCGTTTCGGCAATCCGATGGATTTCGAGATGTACAACATGGGCCACCTGATGACGGCCGCTTGCGTGCATCACGCCGCCACCGGCAAATCGAATTTGCTGGCGATTGCTCGAAAGGCCGCCGATTTTCTCGCCATTCAATTCGAGAACCCCACGCCCGAAGTGGCCCGGCACGGCATCTGCCCGTCCCATCTCATGGGACTCGCCGATTTAAGTCGAACAACCCACGAAGCGAAATATCTCAATCTCGCAATCAAGCTCCTGGCGATGCGCGATCTGGTTAAAAACGGTGACGACGACAACCAGGACCGCGTCCCCCTGAAACAGCAGAGAAACATCGTCGGCCACGCCGTCCGCGCCACCTACCTTTACGCCGGCGCTGCCGACATCTATGCCGAGACCGGCGACCCGTCCCTCATGCCCGTTCTGGAGGCGACCTGGCAGGACATGGTTTCGCACAAGCTCTTTATCACCGGCGGCTGCGGCGCGTCTTTGACGGCGCATCGCCGGACGGCTCTGAGGATCAGGCATCCATCACCCGCGTCCACCAGGCCTTTGGCCGCAGCTTCCAGCTCCCGCAATCGACCGCACACAACGAAACCTGCGCCGCCATCGGCAGTGTGCTATGGAGTTGGCGGATGCTCCAGATCACCGCGACGCGAAATTCGCCGATCTTATCGAGCAGACCCTCTTCAACAGCGTCCTTGCCGGCGTGAGCCTCGACGGTACGAATTTTTTCTACACCAACACCCTCCGGCAGCTCAGCCCGATGCCGGTCGACCTCCGCTGGGATCGCCGCCGCGAGTGAAAATTCCCCCGCTGCTTTTGCTGCCCCCCCAACGTCGTCCGTACGGTCGCCGCAGTCGGCAAATTACGCCTATCTCAAATCTGATTGCGAGGTATGGGTTACGCTCTATGGCGGGAATGTCATCGAAACAGACACTGGCCGGCGGTGAGCTGAAACTGCGACAGCAAACCGACTATCCCTGGGACGGTCAGATTCGCTTCACGTTCGAGGCCGCGCCCGCCGAAGCATTTACGCTTTCTCTGCGCATTCCCGCGTGGGCGAAAAATGCGACCATCCCGTGAACGGCAAATCCGCCGACGAACCAATTGTCGCCGGCTCATTTCATCCGCTCAACCGGAAGTGGTCGGCGAACGACGTCGTGGAGTTAAATCTTCCCGATGCCCGTGCGGCTGGTGGAATCGCATCCTTATATCGAGGAAACCCGCAACCAGCTCGCCGCCCTGCGCGGCCCGATCGTTTATTGCCTCGAATCGATTGATCTGCCGCCGGCGTGCGCGATGCTGGACGTGCATCTCGGTTCCGATGCCGATCTTGCGCCGGCAACCGACCCCCGGCTCCCGGGAATCACTGTGCTGAAAGGCCGCGCCACTGCTGATCGCGCGCGAGCCATGGTCCGACGAGCTATATCGCGATGCGGCTGCCGCATCACGCCCGCAAGATCGAAATTCAACTGATTCCCTATTTCGCCTGGGACAATCGCGGCGAATCGGAAATGACCGTCTGGCTTCCGCGCGAAAATTGAAAGGGTGCATGAGCAGGAGCTTCCATTTCGTCGCTCTCGTTTTGCTGCTGACCGCAGCGCCGCTCTTTGCCGCTTCCGATACTTCGCTCTGCCTGTGGTATCAGCAAACCGGCGGTCGCGTGGGAAGACGCTTTCCCGTCGGCAGCGGACGCCTCGGGGCGATGGTTTTCGGCGGTCTCCCGGATGAACGAATCCAATTCAACGAAGACACCCTCTGGACTGGCCAGCCCCACAATTACGACCGCGCCGGTGCGGGCAACGTGCTGCCAGAAATCCGGCAACTGGTTTTCACCAGCAAGGTTAACGAGGCTGCGGATCTTGCCCGCAAGAAATTTCTCAGCGATCCGGTCCGCCAAAAAGCTTATCAACCCTTCGGCGATATCCGCCTGCACTTTCCCGGTCAGATCGTAGTCAGCAACTATCGCCGCGAGCTAGATCTCAACACGGCCATCGCCCGCACCTCCTATAGCCTCGCGGGCGTTTCCTACCAGCGTGAGGTTTTCGCCAGCTATCCCGACAACGTCATCGTCATTCATCTCACGGTGGACCAACCCGGGGCCTTGAATTTCACCGTCGCCATGGACAGCCCCCACAAGATTTCCCAAACGACGGCCATCTCCGCGGACACCCTGAAAATGACCGGCCAGGTTCGTGACCTCGTGGCTCCATTTGAATCTGGGCATGCGTTTCGAGTCCCGCCTGCGCGTAATAAACACCGGCGGCCGGATCGCGACCACCGGCAACAGCATCGCCATCAAAACGCCGACGCCGTCACGCTTCTGCTCGTGGCCGCCACCAGCTTCAGGAATTTCCAGGACATCAGCGCCGATCCTGCCCAACGCTGCGAGGCAATGTTCTCCAAACTTAAGGACAAATCGTATGAAAGCCTGCGCGAGGCCCACATCACCGATTTTCGATCGCTCTTTGGCCGGGTTACGCTCGATCTTGGTCACACCGATATTTCCGATCTCCCAACCGACCAGCGTCTCAAGCGAATCGTCGCATCGGCCGACACCGGCAACAAATCCAAGGATGCTCCGGCCCCCGCATCACTGGGCAGCTCGGGCCTCGACAGCGACCCCGCCCTCGCCGCGCTCTTCTTCCAGTATGGCCGATACATGCTCATATCCAGCAGCCGCCCGGGAACGCCAGCCGTCAAACCTCCAAGGCGTCTGGAACGAACTGCTCAATCCCCCATGGGAAAGCAAATACACCACCAACATCAATGTCGAGATGAACTACTGGCCCGCCGAAGTGACCAACCTCAGCGAATGCTGCCAGCCCGCTGTTCGACATGATCGCAGGACCTGTCTATCAGCGGCGCCCGCACCGCCCACGATCTCTATCACGCCCGCGGCTGGGTGCTTCATCACAACACCGACATCTGGCGCGGCACCGCCCCCATCAACAACATCGACGGCATCTGGCCCACTGGCGGCGCGTGGCTTTGCAGCCATCTGTGGGAACATTATCTCTTCACTGGCGATGCTAAATTTCTTGCCGATAACGGCTTATCCATCCATGAAAGGCGCAGCTCTCTTTTTTGTCGATTCGCTCGTGAAGGACCCAACCACCGGTTATCTCGTCACCTGCCCCTCTTTTTCACCCGAAGAAGGCACGCTCTGCGCCGGCCCCGCGATGGACATGCAGTTGATCCGCGCATTCTTCGATTCCACAATCGAGGCTTCAAAGATTTTGAACATCGATCAGGACTTCGCCGAACAACTGTTATCTGTTCGCCGGCAGTTGGCCCCCGACAAGGTCGGAAAATATGGCCAGCTCCAGGAATGGCAGGAGGACATCGACAAGCCCGACAACAACCATCGCCACATGTCCCCCCTGTGGGGCCTCTATCCCGGCGAAGAATTCACGCCGGAAAATCCGAATGTTCTTGACGCTGCCAAGGTTCTGTTGAAATGGCGCGGCGACGGTAGCACCGGCTGGTCCTACGCCTGGCGAATCCCCCTCTGGGCACGTGTCGATGACGGCGAGATGTCTTATCGCCAGCTTTCGCTTCAGTTGGCCAAGCGAACATTTTCCGATTTATTCGACAAGTGCGGCCCCTTCCAGGTCGACGGAAATTTCGGCGCCACCGCCGGCATCGCCGAGATGCTTATTCAAAGTCATTTGCATCCGTCGGGACAGCCGAATGTCATTCAAATCGACTTGCTTCCAGCCCTGCCCAAGGCCTGGCCTTCCGGTTCCGCCACCGGGCTTTGTGCCCGGGGAGGTTTTGAAGTCGATATGACTTGGAGCGATGGAAAGATTGTCTCGGCCGTCGTCCGCTCAAAGCTCGGAACATCCTGCCTGATTCGCTGCGCCGGACATGAATTGTTGTTGCAGACCACCGCCGGCGATTCATACAAAATTGACCGCCGGCTTCGTCTTCCCAGGGATAAGCCATGGACGTCTTGCAGATTCACGGCCCCGAGCAATCGCTCCTCGATCCGACCCTCCCCGACGGCGGCCTTCCGCCAATGCCTGGTGTCCATTCGTTCCAGATCTTCCGCGCCTCCTCCGACGTTCCCGAGCAAACCGACCAGCGAGGCTGGACCTATCACCATCACGTCGACATGGCCTGCTGGAAAGGCCGCCTCTACGTCGGTTGGAATTCCTGCCAGCGTGATGAAGACGTCTGGCCTTCGCGCGAGCTATATAGCACTTCCGCCGACGGCTCCGCCTGGACCGACCCCGCCGAGCTTTTTCCCCAGGGCGTCTCGACGTGCCTGCGCATGTATTTCTACCGCGCCTCCAACGACCGAATGCTGGCAATCGCCGGCCTGCGAACGGATCACGATGAAACCAGCGAGGACCGCAAAAGCGCCCTGGTCGTCCGCGAGATCAGGCCCGATCATTCCCTGGGCGAAGTTTTCACGCTCCAAGCCTCGCAGTCCATCAAACTGCCAGCGCCCCGCTTCGACACCTCCGGCGACGACGCCTTCAAACAAGCCTGCCGGCAACTTCTTGCCGACCGCATCTATCTCGAGCAGCAGGATCGCGGCCGTTTGCTGGGCCCCAGCCGCATGAAATGGCACGATCCCGCCGCGTGGCCCGGCGGCGTCAGTTCCGGGCGAAAACGAAAAATGGGTCTGCGGAAAAGCCTTCTCCTTCTTCCGCCGCGCTGACAACGCCTGGGTCGGCGTCAGCAAGATGGGCTGGGTGACGACCTCAATCGACAACGGCAAAACCTGGTCGCAACCCAGCGTTCCGCCGTCACTCATTACCGGCAAAGCCAAAGTCTGGTCGCAGCGCATGCGCGACGGCCGATATCGTTCTGGTCTATAACCCGTCGAAATCGAATCGATACCCGCTGGTGGCCGTCACAAGCTCCGACGGCGTCAACTTCGCCGACATGCGCATGATCCAGGGCGAACTCCCCATCCAACGCTACGCCGGCCTGCATCGCAGCATCGGCCCCCAATACGTCCGCGGCATTTCACACTGGGCCGACGACGGCTCACGCACTGACAACGCGATCTGGCTTGTCTACAGCATGAACAAGGAGGACATCTGGGTAAGCTGCGTTCCTCTGGCCCTGACCAGCCGATGAAACCGCGCCAATCGCCGACGATTTCGCGAACTTTCCCCGGGCCCGTTTATTCCCGGCTGGAATATTTACCGGCCAAAGTGGTCTTCCGTCGAAATCGCGGCAGGGCACCCTCCGACTGACGAATGAAGATCCCTATGACTACGCCCAAGCGACTCGCGTTTTTCCGGAGTCCGCGACAATCGTCGCGACTTTCGATCTCCAAATCGATCGGATTGCCGACGGCGCCGATGGAAATCGACTTGCTAAGCAGATTCGGTTCGCGGCGATTGGTCCGCCTGAGAATCGGCGAAGGAGGGAAACATCAGCCCAAAGCTGCTCGGCGGCAAGTGCGCCCAATTTCAGATTGACGCCGATGCCGATCGCGGCCTTTTCTCGGTTTCGATCGACGGCACCTCGTCTTGCGCGATGCCCCCTTCGCCGAATCCCCCGCGCCGTTGCACCGCATCTCCTTTCGCACCGGGGCGTGGCGCGGCATCGGCGGCGCCAAACCGGTTCCATCCGGAACCGACCGCCCTACCGGCCCAATCTCCTGCCGCATTTCCAACCTGAGCATCATTCCGGCTGGCCCCATCTAAGCCTTAGCGTCTTCCTGCAAAACAAATGCGCGATATCGTAATATGTGTCCGGCCGCGACAGCCCGTTACTCTTCAACCGCCTCGAATGCACCTCATCGACTGGATCTTCGTCTTCATCCCCTTGGCCGTGGTTTTCGCGTTCGCCCTTTACACCAACCGCTTCGTCAAAGGCGTTGCCGATTTCCTCTCCGGCGGACGCTGCGCCGGTCGCTACCTCCTGGCCAACGCCAAGGGCGAGGCGGATTCCGGGCTCGCCAGCACGATGTCCCGTTTCGAGATATTTCTCGTCTCCGGCTTCGTCCTCAGCTATTGGAATAACCTCACCTACCCGGTCGTCCTCGCCATCGCCATCTCCGGGTTCGTCTACTACCGCTTCCGCGAAACCCGCGCCCTGACGCTGGCGCAATTCCTGGAAATCCGCTACACCCGCAATTTCCGTCTGTTCATGGGCATGCTGGCCTTCATCGGCGGAATCCTCAACTACGGCGTCTTTCCCGCGATCAACGCCCGCTTTTTCATCTACTTTCTCGATCTGCCCCCGACGGCCCACATGGGCCCAATCGCACATCTCCACTTTTTCGCTCATCATGCTCGTCTATCTCGCCTGCACCGTCACCATCGTTCTCATCGGTGGCCAGGCGACGATCATGATCGCCTGCTGCCTGGAAGGAATTTTCTCCCAGCTCATCTACATCATCATCGCGGGTGTGGTGCTCTTTATCGTCCGCTGGCATCACATCGTCGATCTGATGGCCGCCGCCGCTCCGGGTCATTCGCCCCTGAACCCCTTCGACGCGTCCAAGGTGCAGGATTTCAACCTCTGGTTCATCCTCATGGGCACTTTCACGCGCATCTACGGAACGATGACCTTCCAGCAGCGCCAGGGTTTCAACAGCGCCGCCCGAACCGCCCACGAAGCCCGCATGGCCAACGTGCTCGGCGAATGGCGCGGATACGCCGGAACGCTCATGATGCTGGTCCTCAGCATCTGCGCCATCACCTATCTGCGCGACCCCGCCTTCGCGCAGCAGGCTGTGCCCATCCAAAAAGCCATCAACTCGGTCGACGCCGGCTATCTCCAGCAGCAGTTGACGGTCCCAATTTCCCTGCGATTCCTGCTCCCGACGGGAATCAAGGGCCTCTTCTGCGCCTCATGGTGATGGGCCTTTTGTCGTCCGACGGCGGACATCTCCACTCCTGGGGCAGCATCCTCGTGCAGGATTTCATCTTGCCGCTCAGGAAAGAGGCCCTCTCGCCGCGCGCCACATTTGGGCAATCCGCGCCGCGATCATCGGCGTCGCCTGCTTCGCCTTTGTCTTCAGCACGTTTTTCCCCCAGACGGAATATATTTTCCTCTGGTGGCTCCTCACCGGCGCCGTCTTTTCCGCAGGCGCCGGCGCGGCGATTATCGGAGGACTCTACTGGAAAAAGGGAACCGCCCCCGCCGCCTGGGCCGCCGCAATTTCAGGCTCTGTCCTCTGCCTTCTGGGCATTCTCTTCGGCAGCTTCTGGCCGGCGATGCTGCACATTCTCCGCCCGCCCCTCCTTCATCTCGGCATCCATCTTCCCGACAAGTTCTGGTTCAATTACCAGGTCTCCAGCTTCATCGCCCAAGTCGTCGCCGCGTCGGTTTACGTGATTGTCTCGCTGATTACCTGCCGCAAAGGATTCAATCTCGACCGAATGCTCCACCGCGGCCAATTTGCCCTTTCCGGCGAAGCGCCCAAAACCCGGCCCCTGCGCGAACGATTCCGCCTGGGCAACGTCTTTCGTTTCGACGAAAACTTCACCCTGGGCGACAAGATTCTTTCCAGTTCCATCTTCTGGTGGGCGATGGCATTGGTCGCCGTAAATCTCGTGATCCTGGCCTGGAATTTTCTCTGGCATTGGTGGCCCGCGCGCTGGTGGGCAAACTACTGGCTTATCCTCGCGATCCTTCTCCCCTTCGGCGTGTCGCTCGTCACACTGATATGGTTCACGTTCGGCGGAATTCGCGACATGCGTTTGTTCTTCACCGCGCTGCGAGACGTCCGCCGCGACAGCCGCGACGACGGCCGCGTTATCGCTCATCACAATCTCGCCGACGAGAAAACCTAAGAAGGTTCCCCCCATGCAAAACGAAGTCGCCCCCGATTTGATGCAGGCCATATACAATCAAACGAAAACCCCGTTCAAATATGGAATCGTCCTCCAGCCCCCGCAAGGATCCCTCTACGACTGCCCCAGCGTTTTTCGTTTTGAAAACCGCTGGTTCATGGTTTACGTCGCCAACACCGACAAAATCGGCTACGAGACTCACCTCGCCGTCAGCGACAATCTCCTCGATTGGCAACCGCTGGGAAACATCCTCTCCTTCCGCGAGGACGGCTGGGACCATTGCCAGGCCGACGGCGGCATCGCGCTCGTTGACGTTCGATGGGATAGCGACCATTCTCCACAACAATTCGACGGCAAATATTGGCTGAGCTATATCGGCGGCGCTCTGCCAGGCTACGAACCCGATCCCCTCTCCATCGGCATCGCCTGGACGAATGATCCATCCGCGCCACAGGAATGGACGCGCTTGGCCAATAACCCCGTCCTTGGTCCCCACGATCCCGACGCCCGCCCATTTGAAAAAGCCACTCTCTACAAAAGCAACATCATTCAAGACCCCTCCAAAACCCTAGGATTCCCTTTCGTGATGTTCTACAACGCCAAGCAACAAGGCCCCGGAACCGAGCGCATCGGCATGGCCCTCTCCGACGATATGACCCATTGGAAACGCCACGGCCCCGGCCCCGTCATCGACAACGGCCCACGCGGAATCTCCGGTGATCCCCAGGTCGTCCGCATCGGCGACCTCTGGGTCATGTTCTATTTCGGCCATGTCTGGAAGCCCAAAGCGTTCGACACTTTCGCCTGCTCACACGATCTTGTGAACTGGACACGATGGCAAGGCCCGCATCTGGTCGAGCCGTCCGAGCCGTGGGACGCCACCTTCGCCCACAAGCCCTGGCTCATCCATTGGAAGAGCATCGTCTATCACTTCTACTGCGCAGTAGGAAATCGCGGCCGCGCGATTGCCGTGGCCACGAGCGCGGACCTCCGCTCTACATAATAAACTTCACGCTCTGCGAAGCCCCGCCGTTTAAAACAATGATGCCATTGACGATGATCCAAATCCCCGCCGCCAACCCCTCCCCGAAAATAAGTCCGATGAAAAATGGCTTCGCCCTCTGATAAAACCGCGCCCCCCCAAATCGCACGATCAACAACTGCGCCAGCCACCCCACGAAAATACTAAACCACGCATCCCCGATGGGCGTCCCATAGCTGGCGACAAACCCCACCGGCAAAAACGGCCAGCTCGCCCAGCGCAGCGACGCCGCTTCGAGCAGCGCCGTCACGCCAAAACCAATGCCCGTCTGCAGCGGCGAGTTATATTCCTTCGGCGCGAAACGCCCCTTGCCGAACTGATCGACGCCGGCCCCAATCTCGCGCTGCGGAAACGCCTCGGCCCCAAAATAGTTCCGCTGCGGAATCGCCGTTTGCGCCGCCGGCGTGGGATATGAATACTGACACCAAAGCGTCGTACACGCCGCCACCACAAACCCCACCCCCAGCGCCAGCGCGATCACCCAACCAATCCGGCGCAGGATTTCGCGCCGCCACGCCCGCGTTCTTGCAGACCACCAGCCCGGTCGTTGCCAAGGTCGTCAGCCCCTCGCGCGTCGCGTAAGCACCCAGCAGCGTGAAAACTCCACCGAAATAAATGTCGTTCGTGTTATACCATTTGGCCGGCGTATTCGTGTAAACCTGCGACGATACCGCACTGGTGCGGAAAAATGTCATCCCCGTTTCCGCCACAACCCGGGCCACCACCAGTTGCCCCATGACAATAAAACCAACGATCATCACTGCCACGTAGAAATGCGTGCCGACAAGCGACAACCAGCCCAACATGGTTGCGACTCCGAGGCAGGCCAGCCAGAACGAAACCCGCCCGCTTCGATCGCCCCCCCGATCACCTCCGCCGCCAAACGCATTTCGCAGCACGCGCAGCCAGTAATGCCGCCCGACCCATGCGATCCCCAGAACGAATGCCACGCACGCGCCCAGATGCTGGTCGGCATAAGCCGCTGGCGAAATGTCCGCCTGTCTCATCCCTTGTTCCATATCGATGAGGTTCAGGACGACAAAGGTTGCCCACAAGCTGAACGCCGCCCGCGACCGGATGAAATACGTCATTCCCACGACCGTGAACGAAAGGAACGATTTCTTCAGCCGGGGCCGCAAATAAATAAACGGCTCTTCCGACAGAATCCCGCTGAGGTCAAACTTCAGCGATACGACCGGAACATGCCTGGGAAAATAAGTGTTCAGGATCGAAAGCAGTTGAATTCCCAACACTCCGCACAGCCCGATCCAGAGCACGGGATCGCGAAAAAGCCTGTTGAGCGCAAACCCCGGTTCAGGAGGCTCGATCAGCGCCGTCTGCACCTGGGCGATGGGAAATGGCAATCGCTCGTTCAGGGCCCATTGGTCGAGCACAAGCCGCGCCAGCGACGCCAGCGTCAGCATCATCGCGGCCGCAAAGACACCCCACCCCGCCAGCGGCATCAGCCATGCCCCCCACGGAATCGCTGCCCCCGCCGGCAGGCGATTAAAAAACCACTCAACGATCGGACTGGTGCGCCCGTTTTGAATGGTCCCCGCCGGAAACAACCATTTTGGCAAATTCATCCCCGTAAACGCGTTCCAGAAAAGCTCATCCCGCGCCGATGTGAAACGGCGTCACCGGCATCGGCACCAGAAACCGCATCATTCCCCAATTCGGCAGGCTGCACGCGACAAGCGTCATCAGCACGATGATCGCCAGTTCTCCCGTGCCCAGCGCTCGCCGCGGAAACCAGCGATGCAGCGTCCCGTTAATCCCCACCACCAGCACGAACAGAATGAGCACCATCCCCAGCGGCATGAACCCCGCGGTCAGGCTGGTATTGGAAAGCACGTAATCGTTGAACGGCGTGACCGCGCACACCACCACCACCGCGATCAACCCCAGCAAAACGCTGCGCAGCGTAATGGCCGGTTTCTGCTCCTCGATCGATACGGGGGAATCATCCAGGTCTAGCATCAGGGTGCTCTATAGCCGATTTCGCGTTATTTCTCGCCGCTCTTGGAACCGCTGGATCGCCCCGCCTGCCGCCATGCGCCGGGTGTCATGCCCATGGTCTGATGAAAAAGCCCGGCCAGATATTGCGCCGACGAAAACCCCGCGGCTTCGGCGATTTTTTGCAGCTTGAAATCGCTCCCAACCAGCAGTTGCCTCACCCTTTCCAACTGCACCCGCCGAATCTCCATGTGCGGCGGACGGCCCAGCGCCTGCCGGAAGCGTTTCTCAAACGATCGCCGCGACATCGCCACCTCTTCCAGAACATTTTCCACGCGAATGCCGTCGCACGCATGTTCTCGGATGAACCGCACGGCCTTCGCCACTTCCGGATCTTCGATCGCCAGCAGGTCCGTCGATTTTCTCGCATGGACGCCCAGCGGATCCATGATGACATCGCTTGTCACCGTCTTGCCCGACATGAGCTGGTCGAGCATCGCCGCCGCTTCGTAGCCGATGCGCCGCGCGTTGTGGATCACGCTGGACAGGGGCGGGTTGGCAAGCTCGCAAATCAATTCGTCGTCATTCACGCCCAGCACCGCCGCCTCTTCCGGCACGAAAATCCCCACCGACCTGCACGCATCCAAAACTTCCCGCGCCCGGTTATCGTTCGACGCCAGCAGGCCCACCGGCTTCCTCAGTGATTTCAGCCACTCCCCAAGCGACGCGATCTGCAGCGTATGGCTCCCGGGATCTTCATGAGGATGGTAAATCTCGCATTGCATCCCCGCCTCTTCCGCCAGGCGCTGAAAATTCTTTCCGGTCGGAGGCCAGTCCCATTCATTCGGCGCTCCGCAGTATGCAAAGCGCACGAATCCCCGGTCACGAAAATGCGCCATCGCAAGGTCTGCCACCGCGTTGTGATTTCCCCGCACCGCCGGCAGCCCCCCCGTCCCCGGCGGTCCGGACAGCGTCACTACCGGTATCCCCACTTCAACCAATTGCCTGACGAATTCCTTGTTCTGCCTCGGCTGCGCGATGATCCCATCCCCCCGCCACTCCTCCGCCGGTGGAATCCCCTGAATGGGAATGTCGTTCGGCAGATGGAACAGCCACGGACCCGCGAATCTGCGCGTAATCATTGATGCCGCGCAATAAATCGCGCCCATACGACCGCGTCGTTTCCACCAGCAGCGCGACGCTTGGAAACCGCCGCGGCAGTTTCGCCGCTAATCCCGTCTTTGCGTGCCCTTCCTTGCGAGTTCGACTCGGCTTCGCCGTCATAGAATCACTTTCCTGCGGCACGCTGGCCCGATTGCACTTCGACAACCGATTCCTCCATCCCGTCCGACCGGCCGCGCACGCGCAAGCCTCCCCGCCTTCGTTCCAGCGCCGATCAATGCCATACATCGGCCATTGAACAATCGGCACCGTGGCTCTTTAACCGATTCATGATTGCTCGGGTCCCCATTGCCCACGCCGAGCAACCGCCCCTCCCCCGAAATATCAAATCGAACCAGATTTCCAGCCGTTGGAACCGGCCGTCCCTTCGCATCGACCGCCGCCGCGGCTATGGCCACAACATCTTCCCCATCGGCGCGAATCACCCGGCGATCCGCCTCCAGCACGATTCTCACCGCAGCGCCGCTGGTCTCATTCCTAGTCGTGGCCACCATCTTGCCATTGCGAAAACCTCGCGCCTCAAGCACCCCCGGCATATACGCCACCCCCCACGCCAGATGAGAAGTCCGCCGCATCTGTTTTCTTCCCAGACTCGTGCCGTTGAGCAGCAATTCCACCTCATCGCAATTGCTGAAACACCGTACGTCGATGGTCTGCTTCTCTTTCCCTCGCCAGTTCCAGTGCGGAAAAAGATGCAAAACCGTCTCCCGGCTCCACCAGGACTTGAAGTAATAATAATTGTCTTTCGGAAATCCGCACATGTCCATCAGCCCGAAATGTGACCCCGTGCACGGCCATTGGTAGGGAATCGGTTCGCCAAAATAATCGAACCCTGTCCACACAAACCCCCCCGCGATCCACGGACGTCTTTCGACAAACGTCCACCATTTCTCCGCCGTCGATCCCCACTTCGGAGCGCGAACGTCATACGCGCTGACATAACCCCGCCCCGGATCGTCGGCATAAATCCCCCGCGTGCATACAGTGCTTCCCTCTTCGCTGCCGACGATCGGCTGCTCCGGCCGCCGGCGATGAAACGCCTCGATATTCCCCACGTTGATGTAGTTCCATCCATGAACATCCACAACATTCGCAAATCCCTCCCCAAGCCCCCGGTCGTGCATCGCCGCCGTAACCTTCCGCGTCGGATCGAGGCGGTGCGCCAGTTTCACCATCGCCCGGCCGATTCTCTCCCCCTTCGCCGACCACTGGATCGTGTGCTCTTCATTCGCGATCGACCACAAAATAATGCTCGGATGATTACGGTCCCGCACAATCATGCTCTCGAATTCCCCCAGCGCTTCCTGACCCCCACCCGCCAGACGGTTTTCCGCCATCACCAGCAAACCGTTGCGATCGCAAAGATCGAGCAGTTCCGGCGCCGCCGCATAATGCGAGCAGCGATACGCGTTCGAGCCCATCTCCTTCAGCTTTTCGATCCGCAGCTCGTGAACCCGGTCCGGCACGGCGATCCCCACCCCGGCATGTTGCTGGTGATTGCACGTCCCTTTGATCTTCAGCGACTTCCCGTTAAGGAAAAACCCGCGCTTGGCATCCCATCGCAGCGTCCGAATCCCAAACGTCGTGACGTATGAATCCCGCGTGCGTCCGCCCCTGGCTTACCACGCTCTGCAGTTCGTACAAATTCGGAGCATCGCACGACCAGAGCCGCGGATTATCGATCCGCAATTGATGCATCAATTCAGTGCTCATCCCCAGGGGCAAGCCGCACTCCTCGCGTTTTGCCGACCTTGATGACCGCCCCACTGCCATCGCGGATGCTGCGATATAAGATCGAATTTCGCAGTCTCCTCCCCATCGTTAACCACCCGCGTTCGAACCGTAACCGTGGCGAACCCCCGACCGATCTTGCTGCTCACAAACGTCCCGCTCGGCGCGACATGAACCGGATCCGTTTTAACCAGCCAGACATGACGATAAATCCCCGCCCCCTCATACCACCACCCCTCCCAGTCCGTCGCATCGACGCGAACGGCAACAACATTCTCGCCCCCATATTCCAATACATCCGTCACGTCATATCGAAAGCTCGTATACCCGCTTTCGTGGCGTCCCAGCCGGAGCCCATTGATCCACACAATGCTGTTCCGAAATACTCCGTCAAATTCAATCCCAATGCGTCGCCCCAGGTCACCCTCCGGAATCGGAAATTTCCGGCGATACCACCCCACGCTATTCTCGGGATGACCCGGCCCAATAGCCCGAAATCCATGCTCCGCCAGCTCCTTGTCCCCCTTCGCGTCAAACGGCAATTCAATCGCCCAGTCATGCGGCACATCCACCCGTCGCCAGCCAGAATCATCGAATTTAAGTCCGGCCGCCCCGCGTGCCTCCCCCGCCTTCACCAAACACCGACTGGCCGCAAATCCAAAATCCCGCACCGCGCAACCCGCGTGCCCCAACGCAAACGCCCAATTTCCGTCCAGAGAAAGCCGCTCTCGCATGCGCACCGTAGGGTGAGCGTACTCGCCCACCATTCCCTTATTCCCGCAATTTCAGCCGTTATTGGCCCATTTTCTTACCCTATATCCGCAAGTGCGCAAATCTGCAAAACAATTACGCTAGATTACTCTAGGCCCATTGACCCCTGCCGATTAACTTTTCGTATGTCGCGCTCTATCCCGCTTTTAGCCGTATGGTCGTCCACCTGAACGATTTCGCGCTCCAACTGTCTCTCACCGCCTTCCAGCAGGGAAGTTGGATGGATCTCCCCCTGCGCCCGGCGCCGATGGAGATACTTTCACCCACAAAGGCATCGAGGGCTGCCTCCACGTCGATCGCGAGAACGACCATTTGCAATACTCCCTTGACTTCAAGTCGCATTTCAAAACCCGCCTCCGCCTACAAGCCCGGCTACTCGATGAGCAAGACCTCTTCCATCTCATCCCCGGAAACATCCACGGCGACAACAACGCCCCCTTCGTCCGTCCCGGTGAATTCCCCTGCCTCACCAGCGCTCGCCCCGCCGAGCGAAACTGTGCCCCCCTCTGGGAATTCCGCGCCGATCGCGCTTCTCATCCCGTCTCCATCCTCTGCTGCCAGCGCGGAGCGCTCGGAATTTCCATCGACCCCTATTCCCCTTCCGGCGACGCCGACGACGGCTTTATCCGCAACGGCCTCTTCGCCGCCCTACCCGATCGCTTCGGCGTCGCGCTCGGCTACGGAAACGACCCGCTAACCTTTGTCGAAAAGACCCATTTCACCTCCGCCACGGCCGATCTCATCCATCGCGCCGGTGCCGCGGGAAAAATATTTGCTGTGCCCGGCGCCGGCCGCCTCGCCGCCCACCGAATCATCCGCGCCATCTACGAGGAGCTGCGCGAGATCCCGCAATTCTCCCGCTCCTTTCGCGAAGCCCTGCGCGCCCTCGCCGACGCCTTTGCAAAAATCAACTGTCTCGCCCGAAATTCAGCAGTACACCAACCGAAAATGCCGGGTACCGGTCGACCTCACGCTAGAACCCTGGCGCGCCATCGTCGAAATCGGTTGGACCGGAGGCACCGTCCTCGCCTACCCCTTCCAGATCGCCGAGCGACTTTTTCCCGATCTCAAATTTCCCAAAGATTCAGCCCAAATCTTCAACGAAATCATAACCGGCTTCAACGAGTTATCCGGCTTCCTCAACGACACAACCCTAAATCGCTTCACCCGCAACCGCCCCAAAGATTGGAACGCTTCCGAAATCAACGGCTGGTGGTCAGGTTTTTTGCCGCAAACCCAGGGCAATCATTGCGGCTACACCAACGCCCACGCCGCCTATTATCTCCTTCGCGCCGCTTCAAACCCCTTTCCCGCGGACGCCCCTCACTGCCGGCGCTGGGTTGACGTCGCCCTCCGCGTGCTCGACACCGCCGTCGAATTGCAGCGCGACGACGGCGCCTTCGGCTACATCTTCAGCAGCTCCGAAAAAAAAGTCGTCGACTTCGACGGCTTCGCCGGTTGCTGGTTCGCCCCCGCCCTGGTTCACGCCTGGAAGCTCACCAGCAATACCCGCTATCGCGACGCCGCCGCCCGCGCATTACACTATTACCATCCGTTCGTGACAAATCTCGCCTGCTGGGGAACGCCGATGGACACTTTCAAAAGCGTAGATTCCGAAGGAAACCTCGCCTTCATCCGCGCCGCCCGGCTCATGCACATGCACACCGCCGATCCGCTTTATCTCGACATGCTTCAGGACGGCGCCCACTACGAATACCTCTGGCGCTACGGTTTCCGCGCCCGCCCCCAGTCGCCGCCCCTCAAAGACAGCGATTGGAATTCCTGTGGCGGATCGATCACTTCCGTCTCCAACCCCCACATCCATCCCATGAGCACCGTCGTCACCGAAGACCTCCACTATCTCGCGAAAAAAACCGGCGACCCCTATCACGCCAATCGCGCCGACGACGGCATCGCCTGGCTCATGAACACCATGGAACTTTACCCCCGAATCACCGGCTACGGCGCCTATGGCGTTCTTTCCGAGCGCACCTGCCCCAGCGACGGACTACTCGTCGAGCGATACCATGACGACAACTCCGCCTCCAGCACCTGGTGGAGCTACAACGCCTGGGCCGCCGCCTCCGCGATGGAAGCCATCGCCGAACGCATCATTGCTATTGAACAACCTCTGGATGAAGCAACCTCTGTAAATCGCTCTGACTTTTCAAGGAGTCCACTGTAATGCCCGCTTCTCTTTCCCTGCACGGACTGATCGTTCCCATGGTGAGCCCGTTCACCACCGACGGCCGCATCGACAAACCGGCAGTCGAGCGCCTCGTCGCCCACCTCCTCAAGGGCGGTGTCCACGGTATCTTCGCCCTCGGCACCACCGGTGAATCCGCCTCAATTCACCCCACCGAAAAACGGCGTCTCGTCGAGTTCACCGTTCGCGCCGCCGACAAAAAGGCCACCGTTTACGCCGGCATCGCCGCCAACTGCTTTCAGGAATCCCTCGAAGCCGCCAAAACCTACGCTCAAATCGGCGCCGACGTCCTTGTCGCCCATGTTCCCAGCTACTATCCCCTCACCAACGAGCAGATCGAATCCTACTTTGTCCGCCTTGCTGACGATCTTCCGCTTCCGCTCGTTCTCTACAACATCCCATCCACCACGCACCAAACGATTCCCCTCACCGCGATCGACCGTCTGCGCCGCCACGAAAACATCGTCGCCCTCAAAGAATCCGCCGGCGACCCCACCCGCGTCGTCGATCTTCTCCGCCTCACCGGTGGCCGCGACGGTTTCCCCATCCTCATCGGCAACAGCCCCCAGTTCCTCCTCGGCCTCAAACGCGGTGGGGCCGGCATTGTTCCCAGCGGCGCCAATCTCGCCCCGGAGCTCTACCGCGCCCTGTTCGACGCCGCCCGCGAGGAGCGCTGGGACGCGGTCGAGGAGTTGCAAAGTCAAACCGATGCCCTTTGCTCTCGATATCTCAAATCCCGAACCCTCGGCCTGGGATTGGCTTCCCTCAAAGCAATGCTCGAAGAGCGCGGCCTCTGCGGCCGCACCATGCTCCCCCCTCTGACCAATCACAACGGCGCCCTTTGAAATGAATCAAGCACCCAAAATCGGAATCAGCATGGGCGATCCGGCCGGCATCGGTCCGGAAATCATCGCCATGGCACTCGCCCGCCCCCAAACCCGCCAGCTCTGCCGTCCGCTGGTCATCGGCGACCCCGGCATCATGAAACGCGCCGTCGCCTATGCAGGCGTCAACCTTGCAATCAACCCCATCTCCAAAACATCCGACGCCCTTTTTAAGCCCGATGTCATCGACGTCCTTGCGATCGACGGCCCCGATCTATCCGCTCTCCGCCTCGGCGAAATCTCCGCCATCGCCGGCGACGCCGCCTTCCGCGCCGTCAAAACCATGATCTCCCTCGCACTAGCCGGCGATATCGACGCCACCGTCACCGCGCCGATTCACAAGGAATCCCTCGTCCTCGCCGGCCATCACTTTCCAGGCCACACCGAAATCTTTGCCCATTTCACCAAGACCCAAAATTTCACCATGATGCTCGCGGCCGACAATTTTCGCGTCGTCCACGTCTCCACCCACGTCTCCCTTCGCGACGCCTGTAACGCCGTCACCAAAGAACGTGTGCTCAGCGTCATCAAGCTCGCCCACGAAGCTTGCCAGCGCCTCGGCATCCCCAGCCCCCGCATCGGCGTTGCCGGGCTCAACCCCCACGCCGGCGACGGCGGCCTCTTCGGAACCGAAGAACGCCAGCACATCATTCCCGCCATCGAAGCCGCCCGAACCGCCGGAATCAAAGTCGAAGGCCCCGAGCCTCCCGACACATTCTTCGCCAAGGCCGTCACCGGTTTCTACGACATCTGCGTCGCGATGTATCACGACCAGGGCCACATCCCCGCAAAAATCCGCGGCTTCCAGTTCGACCCCGCCGCCGCACGCTGGGCACGCGTCAACGGCGTAAATGTCTCCCTGGGCTTGCCCATCATCCGCGTCTCCGTCGATCACGGCACCGCCTTCGACCAGGCCGGTAAAGGCACCGCCAGCGACGCCAGCCTCCTTGATGCCCTCCAATATGCCGCGAAAATGGCCGCCAACCGTTGAAACCCGTTCTTGTCATCGCCGACGACCTCACCGGCGCCGCTGAAATCGGCGGCATCGCAACCTCCCACGGCCTCACCGCGATCATCCACCGCGGCGAATTCCTGAAAACCGCCGCCGACGTTCTCATCCTCGACACCGACTCCCGCCTTCTACCGCCCCCCGCCGCCGCCCAGCACATTCAATCAATTCTCAATTCCGTCGATCCGAACGCCTTCAGCCTCATCTATAAAAAAACCGACTCAATGCTCCGTGGCCCCGTAGCCGCCGAACTCCTCGCCGCGATTGAATCGCTTCATTTCCCCCGCGCCCTATTCGTACCTCAGAATCCCTCTCGCAACCGCATCATCGAAAACGGCCAATACCTGATCGACCGCATCCCCCTGCACCATTCGCCCGTGGCCGTCGATCTCGAAAATCCCCCACCGACATCCGAAGTCTGTCGCCTCCTCGACCCCGCCCAAAAACTCGATGTCCAATGCATCCCTGCCGGCCAGAGCGCACGTCCGCGCGGAATCACGATCGGTGCCGCCGCCAATGCATCCGAAATCCGCCACTGGTCCACACAACGAGATTCCCAAACCCTTTTCGCCGGTGGCGCAGATTTCTTTACCGCCCTCCTCGAATCCCTTGGCCTCCAGCCCAACCCCGCCGAACCCTTCACACCACCCACGAGCGCAATCGTCATCTTCGGCAGCGCCTCCAACCCCAGCCGCGATTTCGTCACAAAACTCGCCGCCTCCGGCGCCGTCATCTGCGACCTCCCCTTCGACGCCCCCAAAGCCCTTCTCCAACTCCACACCACCGGCTTTGCCTTCATCGCCGCCCGCTCCCCCGTCTCATCCCCCCGCGCCGACCAAATCCGCACCGCCATCGCCAATCTCATCCCCCCGCTCCTCTCCGCCCATCCAGTGCAAACTCTCATCATCGAAGGCGGCGCCACCGCCTCCGCCATCATCGAGCGTCTCCAATGGACCACGCTAGAAGTCAAATCCACAGTCGCCCCCGGCGTCGTCGCCCTTCTCCCCGCCGACTGCAAATCTCCCACACTCATCCTAAAACCCGGCACATATCCCTGGCCCCCAAGCCTCTCCACCGCCTTCACGCAGGGGCTTCGCCAAACTCCTCGATAAACACCCCAAGGCCGCCCCGAACGTCACCAGGCCAGCCATGTGCTCCCACGGCGGAACCGCCTGTGATATTCGAGTGACCGCCTCTTCTCGTCACCCAAACCACAACCGACAAAAATCTTCCTCTTAATTCTCCCCACCCCTGCATGCCCCCAGAAAACATATATATATCAAGCCCCTTCAATTTTCCCCACCTCAATCTTCACATCCTCCCGCTTCTCAATCCGCTCCAGCCTCCCATCGCTGATCCACATAATCCGATCGCTCACCGCCAGCATTTTATGATCGTGCGTCGCGCTGATAATCGTCACCCCCCGCTCCTTGTTCAGTTGCCGCAGCAGCTCAATAATCAGCTTCCCCGTCTGCAGATCCAAATTCCCGGTAGGCTCATCCGCCAGAATAATGCTCGGATCATTCGCAAACGCCCGCGCAATCGCCACCCGCTGCTGTTGCCCCCCCGACATCTCGCTCGGCCGATTCATCAGCCGATGCCCCAATTCCACCCGCTTCAAAATCTCCACCGCCTTATCCTGCGCATCCGCCGTATTCACCCCCGCGAAAATCATCGGCATCATCACATTCTCCAGCGCCGTCATCACCGGAATCAAATTAAACGTCTGAAAAATGTACCCAATCTTATGGCAGCGCATCCACGCCAGCTCATAGCTATCGAGCTCTGCAATATCCACCTCGTCAATATAAACCTTCCCCTCCGACGGCTTGTCCAGCCCCCCGATCATATTGAACAAGGTACTCTTCCCCGACCCCGACGGCCCCATGATCGAAATATATTCCCCCCGTCCGATCGATAAACTCACCCCCTTCAGCGCATGCAGCACGTCGCCCCCCATCGGGTAGCTGCGCTTCACATCGATCGTCCGCACCGTAAATTCGTTCATGGCTCCACTCGCATCGCCGCGATCGGCTGCATCCGCGCCGCCTGCCACGCCGGGCATATCGCCCCTCCCAGCGTCAGCGCCAATCCCACGACAAAACAGAACCCCATCGATTCAGTCAGTTCCCCCATCGGAATATTTTTCCACGCAAACGCCCCATAGCTGATCGTTTGTCGCCAGCAGCGCCAGGCCCGCCCCAACAACAATGCCGATCGTCGTCCCCGCCAATCCCTGAAACAGATTCTCCAGAAAAACCAGTCGCAGGATAAACCCATCCAGCGCCCCCAGGCATTTCATCGTCCCGATTTCCCGGAATCGCTCCGTCACGCTCATCAGCGTCGAATTCAATATCCCGATAAACGCAACCAGCATCGCCAGCCCAAGCAGCCACCGCGTCTGAATCACATCGTTGGCAATCTCCTCCCGCGTCACCGGCACACCGTTCTTATTCATGAGTTCCCGCAGCTTGGCAACTTCCGTCTTACCCCCTCTCCCTGTACTCCCTCTTCCCCCGCCCCCGGTACTCCGGGGGAGGGTTGGGGAGGGGGTGAGTTGCTCTACTGATCTACTGTCTACTGCTCTACTCTCTCCCGCAGCGCCGGTGAGGGCCGGAAAAGAATTTTGAGCCACATCCGATGGCCCTTGCGCCATCTCCGCCGCCCACTCCCGCATGCCCCTCATCATCACGTTGCTCGCCATGATCGACGTCAAAAATGCAACCCCCAAAACAATCCCGCTCGTCGTCAGCAAACTTCGCCCCAGCCGCATCCGAATATTCTCATACGCAATCCGCAGCGCCACCCCCAGCGGCAGCACAATCTGCCGCCCACGCGCTCCCTTGCTGTCTGATTCCTTGTCTTCCATTGCCGCTCAAATCCTATTTCTTCGGCTCCAACCTCATCAGCCGCCGCGATCCCAGCGTCTGCAGAAATTTCGTCGTCGCCACTTCCGCCTCTCGAACACTCAGCTTGTAATTTTCGGCGAACTTCGTAATCACTTCCAACAGCGTCTTCTTACCGTCGCACGCGTCCCAAACCCACAGCCCCATCTCGTCAAGCTCGAATGTCTTCATCGCCCCCGCCGGCATCCGAAACGGCCACCGCCCGCTCACCGGAATCTTCACATGGGCGCCTCCGCCTTCCCGCCGTTCCACCACCACTCCGCTCGCGCCAGCGGCGTGGCCGCAAGAATATCCTTGCGCGTCAACACAAAACCTCCTGCGCCGCCCAACCCACCGAACACGCCAATTCCTCCGCCCGCGACTCATCCTTCGCTTCAATGAATATCAGCCGGTCCCTCTTCGCATCATGAAGCACCGCGAGATACATCGCCCCCATGCCCGAGCCCCAGATCATCAACTTCCGACGCTCCAGCCGGCACGACACACCTTCCAACCCGCCGCCCATCGCTCGTCGCCATCGTCACTGTCGTAACCTCCCCCACCCGGCGATACCGTTTCATCCACGGCCGACTCTGCTCCTCCAGCCACTTCTCCAGCGACATCCGCTTCAGCGCCAAATGCGCCACCGCAATCTGCCTCACGTTCATCCGCTCCGATTTCCGACCAAATTCCAGGCTCAAATCCCCCGCATTCATCCGCTGCGAAGCCAGCCGCCACCCCCCTGCCGTCACGCAACTCAAATCGAACGCCGCCCACGCCAGGTCCCCCTCGCGCCCAGAATCCGAAAACCCACCCCTCTCTCCCCCTCTCCTTGTACTCAGGGAGAGGGTTGGGGTGAGGGCCAAATTTTTCTCTACCTTCAACCGAGTGCCGCCGGTGTCCTCACCGGCGGAATCTTCTGTCGAGGTACTTTTTACTCTCAATCCTCTCATCCTCGACTCTTCCCCCGGATACACATGATAAACCACTTCAAATGTTCGCCCCGACGCGCGACTTAATCCCACCCACACATCCCGTCCCGGTGGCTCCGGCTCCGTATATGAAATCGCATCCCCAAATCGCCCGTCCCCACACGCCTCCGCCTCCTCCGCCGCAAGCTCCCCAATCTCCGCCACCAGCGCCTCCTTTGCCCATCGCTTGCAATCAAATCCCCTCCGCGGCGTCCCCCACCGAATCCCTACCCGCGGCCGATGAATGTCCGACAACAGCGCATATCCCGCCTCAAACGTCCCCTGCAGGTTCACCGGATTCCATTCCTCCGGCACTTGAAGTTGCCAACCCTGCCAAGCAAAAATCATGACCCAAACCCATCCATTCAATACGGCCTCTGAAAAACGCTCTTACTTATGAACACCAACCCAAGGCTGAACATCATGATCAACCCAACGCCGCAACTATATCCCGCAAAGAAAACCACGATGTACTGCTTCCACTTCGGCCCGATCTTTCTCTCGAAATAATACCGCCCCAGCAGCGCCCCGAAGAATTCGGGAAGGATCACCTGCGGCGCGCTCTGATCCATCCCCCGCACAATCCCATAAAAGAGCAGCACCGGCATTCCCAGCGCCGACAACAACACATACAAAACTACCGATCCCCCCAGCCCCCCCAGCAGATAACCCGGATGAAACGCCTGCGAAAAGGGGCTGAATTCTCCCCCCGCGAGCGTGCTCGAATAGAGCAGCCCCTGCCGATACGCCGCCAATTCCCACCACTGCTGCGCATACGGAAACGCCCCGCTCGGCACCGGCGCAATCTTCCAGATCAAATTGCTGAAGACCACCATCGCCAGGACGGTCACCGGAAACACAAACAATTCCGCCTTCACCATCGAGCTGATCTTGGTGCCGGTAAGTTCCGTCTTCCGGAAATAGAGCGCCTGGTTTCCATAATTGTTGCTCGGCATCGGTATGAACCAGATCGCCGCCCCCCGGTACCCCGTCAAAATCCTGCGCCGCTTCGCGCACGTAGGGCAGTTCCACATTCTGCCCCACGATCCCCTCCATCCGCGCGCTCACATATCCGATGATCGGCGAATAAAATAGCCCATAAAAAATCAGCACCCCCAGCAGCCGCGCCGTCACCGCGCTTCCCATCCCCTCCAGGTGCGCCAGTCTCAGCAGCCACCATGCAACCCCGATCGTCGAAAACGCCGCCGCGAAATAAAGACCCAGCGCCAGCCACACCGAAAAATCCCCCCTCCCCGGCGGCGGCTTCAGCAGCGAGCGCCAATCGCTTTGCCCCTCGCGCCTCACAAACATCCGGCTCACCACGTGCCAAATCCCGATCACCGCGATCGCCCCCGTCAGTCCCAGCCCAAACGAAAAGTAAAAATCCAGCGTGTTCGCCTCCATCGTCCGCACCGCCCCAAGCCCCGGCCCCCAACTCTTGAGCACCCCAAAATGAAACAGCACCGGGTTCATGACCATCGACCCAATCAGCCCGATCAGACTCCCCACCATCGCCCAGTACGGCAGCACCATCCCCAGAATCACCAGTCCCAAATCAAACGCCACGATCATCGGCACCGCCGGCAGAAAATCCTCCGTATTGCTCGTGAAATCCTTGAACGGAAACGAAATAATGCTGATCGGCTGCGGCAAAAACGACCCCGTAATCGAGGGCAGCGCAATGTAAACCGCCGCAAACCCAATCCCCAGCATCGCCCCAAAACTAAACACCCGCCACCGCCACGTGTCATCCCCCTTCGACGCGTCCGCCAACGCCGTCACCCCCTGCGCCCCACCGGCGCCAGCGGAAACGGCAGCTTCTCCACATCGCTCGTTACCCGGTACATCACATACCCCAGACAAAAATTGTCCACCCGCGCCAAAAACTGCCCCAGAACGAGCAACCCCACCGGCACGATCCATTCTGCATTGAAAAAACTCCTGGACCCCAATATCGCCGGCGAAGAGGGTGCCACCCACGACGGTATCTTGCCGGTCAACCCAAACTGCCGAAACGAGTCGCTCTGAACGATGAACTGCTGCCAGAGCAATCCATGCCCCGGCCCCCCATTCGCCGAAGTCGTGTTCACCAAACACGCCCCGGCCATGTAATAAAGCACAAAAATTTCCGGCCGCGACAAAATCGTGAAACTCCGCCGCGCCAGCTCCAGGAACAAAATGATCGTCACCCACTGCGCCGCCGTCCCCACCTCCGATCCCGCCACGAGCTGCATATACATGCTCGCCGGCGTCATAATTACGCCGACAAACACCCCCCCGATCATGGCCTTCATGCCAAAACCATCCTCCCACCGATCGGGCGGCTCCATCAGCTCCCGAAATGCCTTTAGTTCAAGATCTTCTTTCATCCGCAAAAACCACCTGCCCGTATCCCAAACACCCGTGAGTCACTTTCATCCCTGAACGCCCACGGACTTCGGTGAGCTCAGTCGAACCGCGCCGCCGTGGGGAATTCGAATCCCCACACTATCTCGCAAACAGCCGCTTGCTCTGCTCCACATATTCCAGCATCCGCGCCGGCGTCAGCGATCTCCACTGCAAAAACTGCTTCCGCAATTCCGTCAAAAACGTCTTGTTCATCCGGTGCCAGCTCCCGTCATCCCCGCTTTGACGCCGCAGGCGAACTTCTACCTCATAAATATCCTTATCCGCGCCCGGATGAATCAGCAGCAGCATCTGCTGCCGAATCCCCAGGTCATAAGGCGTCAGCCACACCGTCGTCTTAATCGCCCGCGAAGACCCACCCGTCTCCTCATATGCCACCGGATCGACCCGGTCGGACGCGAATTTCCCAATGCTCCCCTCCCGATGCAGCTCCAGATACTCCGCGATATACGCCAGCGCCCCCTCCGCCGCCGTCCGGTTGATCGTGAACGGAAGCACCGCCCGGATCTCATCATTGATGGGCGTCGGCACCTTCCAAGTCCGCTCGATGCTCGGCGCCGCTATTTTGCTAGCCACCCGCGCCGGCACCAGCGCGCTCACAAAAACCACCGCCAGGATCAATCCCATCGTCATGATCGCGCTGCTCCCCGAATAATTGAGCGTGATACTCCCCAGCCATCCCAGCTTCAGCAGCAGCGCTCCCGATCCCCTGCCCGATCACATACCCGAACACCGTCCCAATCAACCCGTAGGTCATCGCCTCCGCCACAAACAGCGCCCCCACGTGCATCGGCGCCAACCCCAGCGACGTATACACATGAATCTCCCTCTTCCGCTCCGCCGTCGCCCCCATCATCGTGTTGAAAATAATCAGCGCCGCGATCAGCAACGGAATCGCCACCTGCGATGTGCCGCTGATGCTCATCAAATTTCCCGCCGCCACCATCCTCACCCCGTCGTCATATCCCGCATACGTCGCCAGGACAAAACGCCGCGCCAGCTCATCGCTGACCGTCTTCACTTCCTCCTCGCTATTCAGCCGAATCGCAACCGTCCGCAACGAGCTGTTCATCAGCCTCCGGCAAAGTCCCGACGGCACAATCACGAAATCCGTCGCCGACAAATGCTCATACACCACCCCCGCCTCCGCGCTCGCCGCGCCTCCCGAAAGTTCCAGCGACTGTGCACTCGAATCGTCCATCGACTGCCCCCCCTGATCCAGCTCCCCCGCGCTATACTTCAGCGGCGAAATCCCCTGCCCATCCAGCGATAAAACCTCCTGATCGAACGCATCGGCCGAAAATATCCCCGCCACCCGCAGTTCGATTCCATCCACCCGAATCCTGTCCCCTTCCCCCACCCCCATCTTCGCCGCCATCGCCCCGCTCAAGTAAGCGATATTCAGTTCGCCCTTCTCCAGCCGCGCAAATTTGTCCGCCCCAATCACCTCCGCCGCCCGCGAAACCTCCCCCTCTCCCGGCGAAAGCCCCAGTATCCCCGGCACCGCAAACTCTCTCGCATGTCCCCCCTCCCCAACCACAATGTCATATTCATCCTGCGGATCCGCCGAAACCCCCCACCACCGCTCCGCCACCCGTGTCGTCCCCAGGTTCAGTGCCGGATCCCCCAGCACCGCCCGCAATTGATCCGCCATCATCTCCGGGATCGGCCTATAGCCTCTCTGCCTCATCATGATTCCCCGGTGCGAGCTGGCAACCCCCGTTGCCACCGTCGTCGTCCCCAGAAAGCGGCTCGTGCTCGTGAACCACAGCACAACAAACGTGATCAGCACGATTGTCACGCTCGTCAGCAGCGTCCGGAATTTCCGCCGCCGCATGTTTGCGATCCCCAGCAGCACCGCGCTCATCAGCACACTCATTCTCCCAAACGACGCCCCGCTCGCCGCCACTCTTCCCGTTCGCATCCGCTTCAATTCCGCGTCAAACTTCTGGTACAGCACGACAATCACCAGCCCCGACATGAAAATGATCGCAAACGCCAGAACAATCATCAGCGGGCTGGCGCTGATCTTGAACGCCGGATGAAACGTCCAAAGTGCCCCGGTCATCACCGCAAATATCCCCCCCATCCCCGCCAGTTGCCGGTACACATTCGGCGAAGCGATCAGCAGCCGCTCCATGCAAAACGAAAACGGCACACAGATCATCAGCAGAAAAATCGCCGCCCGCACCACATCCCGCGCCATCGACTGCGCTGCGTCATACACCCGCGCCTCATTCGCCCACGCCCCGGTAGCGCTGCGCATCAGCGCCACCCCGTCATCCCCGCGCTGAGCCTCCTCCGCCCGCCCAAGCTCCTCGCCCGCCTCCCGATGCAATTCGTCCACCAACCGGCTCGACACTCCCGCCCGCCGATAATTCTCCAGCCGCGCATCATCCAGCCGATAAAAATCCCGCGCCGTCGCCAGCGCCAATGGCCCCAGCCCATTCAACTCCCCCGCCGTATATCCCCTCCCCTCGCCGGTCCCACTTGCTGGAACATTCACCAATATCAACCGATTCCCAATCGCCCCATACCGAACCAGCAAATCACTCCGCGCCCCGGCTCCGAGAAACCCGCTGCCATTTTGTTATCGAGCCACACCGAATAATGCTCCGCCTCCGCTCCACGCCGCGCGTCCAGCACCGAAACCGCCCCCAGCGTCTGCAAAAATCGCGGATCATATAGCCCGCTCAGCGAATACTCCTCGCAATCAAACGGCAAACTCCGCAGCGGCGGAACCTCCTGCTTAATATCCGCCGACCATTTAATATCTTCCGCCTGCCTCCCATAATCCGTAGTAGCCGTAATCTCCCCGCTCGAAGGATCAATCCGATAAACATTCACCGCAAACGTCTGCATATCGTTCGTCGCATTGAACGGCCCCACCAGCACGTCGCTCGGAAACTGCGGTAACCCTTCAAACCGATACTCCCCCAACGAATCACAAGCCTGAACCTCCGTCCGCCGAATCCCCAGCACCCAAGGCATCGCCCCCAACGGCGGAATCTTCTGATCCACGCCCCCATTCAAAATATAAGAATACGTCGCCAGAAACCCCTCCCGCGGCAAATCCGGAACCGGCCTCCCCGCCGACGCGCTCACCACCTGCCCCGTAAATCCCGCGTTCAATTGCCTTACCCGCCCCCCACCGCGAAACGCCGGATCGCTCCAAGCATGCGCAAACAAATCCCGCACCCCATTCAACTCCCCCACCACCACCCCCACATCAATCCGATCCAGCGTATCCGTCGGCGTATCCCGCCTCAGCCGAAGATCATCCAGCGTCACCATCGACAACCCCGGCACCCCCCACCCAAACGCCATCTCCGATCCCACCGGCAATGGCCCCGCCAAAAAACTGTTCGCCGACCGCAACCCCCGCAACGGCCCCAGATCAATCTCCCCACTCACCTTCCCCCACCACGCGCTCCCCGCAACATGATTCGCGAAATCCTCCCCCCGCCCCAGCATCCACTGCGTAAACGGACTCACTTCCCCCATCGCCCCATTGGCCGCGCACTGGAAATACCCAAACGACATCGGCCCCACCCGATACCCCCGATCCGTCAAATCCAGCCCCACCAGCAATTCAATCAGCCCCCCATTCTGCTTCACACCCTCCGCCCCCGCCAGCCACCGATGCAATTCAACCCTTCTCTCCAACTCCCCCTTCCGCGCCGCGTACTCCTGTAAAAGACCCCCTCTTACCCCCTCTCCTGGTACTCCGGGAGAGGGTTGGGGTGAGGGTCTTCCTCGATTTTCACCGGAGCCACGATCGTCGCGCCCCCCAACCGCGCAATCGCGCGATCAATATATTCCCGCGCCTCCGCCCCATAACCCGCCTCTCCCAATTCCCCCGGCCTATCCCGAAACATCGCCCGCAACTGATTCAATTCCTGCTGCTCCTCCTCCAATTTCGCAATCTCCCCTCCTCCCGCGTCACTCTCATTGCGAAGCCGAAACAGCCGATCCTGCACCCCCAGCGCATCCTCATCCACAATTTCCAAAATCCTCTGCACCAGCCCCCGATCCCCCGCCAACTCCTGCAACGATTGCCGCGCCGCGATCCCCTGCCCAATCTCGCTTTTCACCTCGCCGATATTCGCATCCATCTCCCGCACCTGCACGCCCCACGAATCCCCCGGCGACCCCAGGGTCATCAACATATTCCGCGTCCCCAAAAACTGAATCCCATCCGCCCCGCTGAAAAAAACCACCACCGGTCGTCCCCAAGGATGCTTCGCCATATCGCGCACCAACCCCAGCCCCGCCGCCGTCTGCACCGCCTGGCTCGCCCCCGGCGACAAATCCGGAACCAGCGACGTAGAATCCAGCGGCACACTAAACATCAGCGCCGCCCCCTTCTTCTTCCCCTTCACTAGCGCATAATAATTCACCCCCACCCGCCTCTCCCATTTCACACTCGCCTTGATCGACCCCCACGAAATTCGCCCCCCGCAGTTCATCAGCAAGCCTCCCCGGCGGCACATAAAACCGCGGAAAATTCACCGGTATCCGAAGATCGTCCTCCTTCAGATCAACCCAGCTCGTCTCCGAACTCCCCAGCACCAGCGCCGCCCGCGCCCCCTGATAAAAAACCTCCGGCCATCGCCCCCCCGCCGAAGCCTCAATCACCGCAATCTGCCCATTCGAGCGCCGCCGGCTTGAGATCCTCATACCGGCACTCCCCCGCATAAACCACCCTCCCGCTAATCCCCTCCGCCGGCGTAGAACACGTCCGAATCTGCGCCGGCCAAAACGGATAAACATTCTCCACTTGCCCCCCATCCACACTCAGCGTCGCCCACTCCGTCACCGGCGTCATCACCCCAAATTCATGCTTCTGAAGTTCCACACCCGGAAGTTTCCCAATCTCCCCCTCCAGATATTTCCCCGCCTCATAATACCCCGCCGACCCCACCACCCGCGACCCGCACGCACAAATCGCACCAAGGTCCACCGCAAACTGCCGCGAGTCAATCGCCCCCGCCGCGCCCATTGGCCAAACACCCAAGCCCCAGATAAACAGCAACAGAATCCAACCAGAAATGCGCCGTCCAATCACGATCAAAATAGTCTGGCCGATCCACCCCCTTTTCGCAATTCCGTTCCACGCCCATTCAATTACACATTTGCGTCCCCTCACCTCGTCACCCCTTCACCTTGTCACCCCCTCACCTCGTCACCCCCTCACCTCGTCACCCCCTCACCTCGTCACCCCCTCACCTCGTCACCCTCTCACCTCGTCACCCCCTCACCTCGTCACCCCCTCACCTTGTCACCCCCTCACCTTGTCACCCCCTCACCTTGTCACCCTCTCACCTCGTCACCCCCTCACCGATGGCATTTCATTCAACATCTAAAATTAGGCTACACTCCCTCACATGCACCTCCGCCCCATCCTCCTCACCGCCCTCCTATCCCTCCTCTCCACCGCCTGCGCCACCAACTCCCCTTCCCCCCGCCAGGACACCACTCTCACCACCAACTGGCGCTTCCTCCGCCAAGACCCCCCCAACGCCCAATCCCCAAATTTCAACGACTCGAATTGGCAACCCGTGAATCTCCCCCACACCTGGAACGCCCTCGACGGCCAGGACGGCCGCAACGACTATTTCCGCGGCCCCTGCTGGTATCGCCTCCTCCTCCCCATCCAACCCGACCCCACAAAGCAATACTTCCTCCGCTTCGAAGCCGCCTCGATGGTCGCCGACGTCTACCTCAACGGCTACCCCGCCGCTCATCACGCCGGCGCCTTCGCCGCCTTCTGCCTCGACATCACCCCCCTCATCCACCCGGGAAATAATCTCCTCGCCGTCCGCGTAGACAACTCCCCCTCCCCCGACGTCCCCCCCTATCCGGCGATTTCACCATCTGCGGCGGCCTCTATCGCAACGTCCATCTCCTCACCCTCAATAAAATCCACATCTCCCCCCTCGACGACGCCTCCCCCGGCCTCTACCTCACACCTCTCTCCATCCAACCAGATTCCGCCACTGTCAGCGCCCGCACCCTCCTCCAAAACGATTCCCCAACTGACACCTCCGTCAACGTCTGCTGCACAATCACAGACGCTTCAAATCATCAAGTCTCCTCCTCCGAAACGCCCCAGCAAATCCCCGCCGCCGCCAGCGCCGATCTCTCCCAAAACCTAACCATCCCCACCCCCCACCTCTGGAACGGCCTCGCCGATCCCTACCTCTACCAGGCCACCGTCGACATCATCCAAAACGGCAAAATCCTCGACCGCGTCACCCAGCCCCTGGGCCTGCGAACCTTCCGCGTCGACGCCCAAAAAGGTTTTTTCCTCAACAACAACCCCTACCCCCTCCACGGCGTAGCCGTCCACCAGGACTTCTTCAACAAGGGCTGGGCCATCTCCCCCGCCGACATCGATCAAAGCTACGCCCTCATCGAAGAAATGGGCTGCAACACCGTCCGCCTCGCCCATTACCAGCACCCCGACTACGAATATTCCCTCTGCGACCGCGCCGGCATCGTCGTCTGGGCCGAAGCCTGCCTCGTCAACCGCATCAGCGATAACCCCGCCTTTTACGCCGCCGCGCAGGAGCAGGTGCAGGAGCTCATCAAGCAAAACTATAACCACCCCTCCATCTGCTTCTGGAGCCTCTTCAACGAGCTCGGCCCCCACACCCGCACCGATTGGCGCCTCGTCCACGACCTAAACGACATCGCCCACAACCTCGACCCCAATCGCCTGACGGTTGCCGCCTCCCATCTCCCCGCCGAAATCCCCCTCAACGGCTACCCCGACCTCATCGGCTTCAATCGCTACTTCGGCTGGTACACTGGAAAAATCTCCGACTGGCCCACCGAACTCGATAAACTCCACGCCACCCTCCCGGATCGGTCCATCGCCATCAGCGAGTACGGCGCCGGCGCCAGCATCAACCAGCACGAAGCCCCCACCACCCAACCCTCCACCAAAGGCCACTGGCACCCCGAAGATTGGCAATCCCAAGTCCACGAAACCGCCTGGCGCGCCATCTCCCAGCGCCCTGGCTCTGGGCAACCTACGTCTGGTGCATGTTCGATTTCGCCTCCGACGCCCGCAATGAAGGCGACACCCCCGGCCGCAACGACAAAGGCCTCGTCACCGCCGACCGCCAAACCAGAAAAGACGCCTTCTATTTCTACAAAGCCAACTGGTCCGAAAAACCCTTCGTCCACATCACCGACCAGCGCGATATCCCCCGCCCCGCCGGCCCCGCCGACCTAAAGGTCTATTCCAATTGCGACACCGTCCGCCTCTACCTCAACGGCCAATTCCTAGGCACCCGCTCAAGCTCCGATCACATCTTCCTCTGGAATCAGGTCCCCCTGCCCGCGGGAAAGTGCGACCTAACCGCATCGGGCGAGAAAAGCGGCCAGCAATTCACCGACGAATGTCTCTGGACGGTCAATCCCTGAAAGCCCCCCGTACTGCGCCGGTCTGCTCCCGGAACGCCCACGGACTTCGGTGAGCCCAGTCGAACCGCGCTGCCGTGGGTCTTCAATCCCCGATCCACCCCTCAAACCAACCCACCCCCCCAATAAAAAACACCTCCAGTCTTTCGACCGGAGGCGCTCAATATTCAAAACCTCTAACCTCGCCGGAATCAGAACCCAACCGGGTCGGCAATCGGATTTCCCGAATGAATGCCTCGCAGAACGTCCTTGCGGCTGACCTCCTCCGCATGACCGTCGCAGAACGAAGCGTTCCCATATCCGTCCTGGTTCACGTTGCCGGTAATCGCGCTCGCCGTCAGGGCGACCGGCGTATAATGCCGCCCGGAAACCGTATTAACGAAGTTTTGTGGATTTCCAGACCATTTCGACGCGTCAAGCTTAAGCACGCCATCGTCGATCGTTATTGAATCTTCGCAGGCGAACATCACGATATTCGATGCGCCTCTGATCGAGGTGATCTTTCCGTTGAAAGTGCCCCAGCTCCGAAGATTGGCAGCCTGGCGCCTACCACGGCCCTTACAGGCATTGAAACCCAGTCGTTCAGACTGTAGCTGAAATAATAGTTCTGCAGCGAAGTCGGCTGGTTCAGTTGCCCGGTACTCGCGTTAAATGTTGTTTTCGGTCTTTGTTGCAGGTCGTCGCCTGGGCACCTGAACACCGCCGCAAATCGTGTGTTTACGTCGTTCGAGGTGGGGATCGAGCCCGTCAATTTCAAACCATTCACCGGATCGGAACTTTGTGTTTCGGGAATCCCTAAGTATTTCGCGATTGATGAATAGCTCACATTCTGGTCCCCACCCGGCGGCTTAAAGTTAGTGGCTATGCCCGTATATGGATCCGTTGTATAGTCCCACGCTATCCAATTTGCCGTATAATCCGGTGCACTACCGCCAGGCGCGTTGGTAACCGTTCCATTCAACCAAACATCAGTGCCACTCCCTGCTCGGACAACCATCCACCCGTTATTGTCCTGGGTGTACATGATCACCGCATTCGTCAACTGCCGCAGGTTGCTCAGACACGCAATGCCTTGCGACTGCCGCCGCGCCTTGCTGAGCGCCGGCAGCAGAATGGCTACAAGGATCGCAATAATCCCAATAACAACCAGCAGCTCAACCAGCGTGAAACCCCTGCGGGAAACGCGATTTAAGTCGTCGGCGACGATTCTTTCAGATGTGGGCCTCGTAACAGCCTCCTTTTACAAAGACCGGGATAAGGAGTCGTGCTTCGCTTTAAACTTCAACGCCTTGCGCCAACCAGCCAAAAGCGCGCTTTCGCTCCGATGGGCCAAATTCTAACTTACGTCCCCTCAGAACATAGTTGCAAAATCGCGCAATACTTTTGCGATTTTCCGCTAAGAACCCTCTGCACCCCGGACCAGGACTCAAAGTCATCCTCTTCCCACGTTTAGTCGCCCCGCTTGACTTCGGTAAACTGTGTCGAACCGCGGCACCGTCTTGCCCCGCGCATCTTTCCATCACCACAAATCCCTCTCTCCCCTCAGTCCCCCCGCTTGCACGGGCTTTCACCTCAAAGCCGCCCCGAACGTCACCAGGCCAGCCATGTGTCATCGCGGCGGAACCGCGTGTGACATTCGAGTAACCGCCTCTTCTCGTCATAAAAACCATGACCGATAAAAACTCTTCCTCTTCTTTTACATCGCCCCTCCCCAAAAAATATGCGACTCGTAAAACTCAACCCAAGTCTTTATCTGAATTTTATCTCCGCGCTTCTCTGCGTGCTCCGCGGTGAATAATCCGGCTTACAAATTCTTTCGAACTTCAACATTTTCAACCCAAAAATTCCCGGATTTCCCAAAAATAGGTACAAAACGTACACCTTTTGGACCTGTATATAGACGCGTACTATTTTTCCCGTGCCTCTTCCAATTCGGCAATTGGTAATCGGCAATCGGCAATCTTCACCCCGGAGCCCCATGACCACCCATCCAAATCTGAAATCTCAAATTTCAAATCACCACCCCCCTCCCCCCCAAGTGAGATATTTTGGGATAACGTGAGAGTTCCCCGCTCCTCCCAGCGTAGACTCCCAATCGCCGGCAAGACCAGGTACCCTCAAAAGTGAGTAATTTTGGGAAAATGTGGGAACTATCCGCCCCCTTCATTCTCCTCCCCGTGTAGCCGCCTCCGCTTGCAGGGCGCGTCTTCATCCCATCTGCGCTCTATCGCAATTCTATTACGCTAAACACCAACGATTACCCGGCTCGCGCTCGCTATACTCCCGCAAGTTCAAAGGGAAAACCTCTCCGTAATCGTGAGAAAAATCGCAATACCCGCCCTCGCCCTCCTCCTTCTCTCCGCAACCCCCCTCCGCGCGAGCACCCTCGACGACGACTTCACCAATCCCCCCACCATCGCCCACCCGTACGTCTGGTGGCACTGGATGTCCAGCGACATCTCCGTCTCCGGCATCGACAAAGACCTCGACGCCATGAAACAAATGGGCGTCGCCGGCGTCACCGTCTGCCCCGTCGGCTCCACCACCGGCATCAACAACACCGTCATCGCCAACTCCCCGTGGCCCGACGTCGAATACCTCGGCCCCAAATGGTGGGCCCTCCTCCGCCACGCCACCGAGCGCGGCGGCCAGCTCGGCCTCGACATCGGCATGCACAACTGCGCCGGCTGGTCCGCCAGCGGCGGCCCTTGGATCACCCCGCAGCTCTCCATGCAAAAACTCGTCTGGACCCAAACCCCCGTCACCGGCCCATCCCAATTCTCCTCAAACGTAGACCAACCTGACATCGATCCCAAATACAATTTCTACCGCGACGTAGCCCTCCTCGCCGTCCCGGACACGTCAAACGTCGAGTCCAAAGACGTCCTCGACCTCACCGAAAACATGAGCCCCCAGGGCCAACTCACCTGGACCGTCCCCGCCGGCAACTGGACCATCTATCGCTTCGGCCACACCACCACCGGCAAAACCCCCCATCCCATGCCCGATGGTTTTCACGCCCTCGAATGCGACAAGCTCAGCGCTCACGCCGCCCAGGTCCACCTCCAGCACGTCTTCGACGCCATCCACCAGAATCTCCCCCAACCCCAGTTCAAAGCCTTCGCTCACATCCTCTTCGACAGCTACGAAGCCGGCCCCCAGAACTGGACCGAAGACTTCCGCCAGCAGTTCATCAACCTCCGCGGCTACGACCCCATCCCCTGGCTCCCCGTCATCGCCGGCAAAAACATCGCCGGCAACCTCTCCCAGCGATTCCAGTATGACATGACCCAAACCGTCGCCGACCTCTTCGAGCGCGAACAACTTCGCCGTCTTCCACAAAATGCTCCAAGACGCCGGACTCAGAATGTGCTTCGAACCCTACAAAGGCCCCTTCGACACCATCGCCACCACCGCCGATTGCGACACCCCCATGGGCGAATTCTGGTCCCACCTCCACAAGGGCGTTCTTCGCACCGTCCCCGCCGCCGCCCAGGCCCTCGGCCGCACCATCGTCGGCGCCGAATCCTTCACCGGCAATCCCATCGTCAGCCAATGGACCGAAACCCCCGCCTTCCTCAAACCCGTCGCCGACGGCGCCATCGTCTCCGGCGTCAACCAGTTCTATCTCCACGAATGGACACTCCAACCCTTCGACGACGACATAAAACCCGGCATGACCGCCGGCTGGTGGGGCACCCATTTCGGGCGAAACCAAACCTGGTTTACTCAAGGCAAGCCCTTCTTCGACTATCTCGCCCGCTGCGCCGCCGTCCTCCAGCATGGCCAGGTCGTCAGCGACTTCTGCACCCTCGAATTCGACGCCGAGGACGGCGACGCCCTCAGCTTCCAGCTCTTCCAGCAGTGCCAGGTCCAGGATCATCAAATCGTCGCCCCCAGCGGCCGCCGCTATTCCCTTCTCGTTCTGCCTCCTGATTCAACCCGGATGCTCCCCGAAGTCGCCGCCAAATTGAAATCCCTCGTCGCCGCCGGCGCCTTCATCCTCGGCCCCCGCCCCACCGCCTCCCCAAGCCTGAGCAACTACCCCGATTGTGATTCTCAGGTCTCCGCCGTCGCCAGCGACCTTTGGGGCGAAACGTCCGATCCGCAGCTTCACGAACACGATTTCGGCAAAGGCAAAGTCTTCTGGAATCTCCCCATCCCAGACGCCCTCGCCAATATCGGAATCCCCCCCGATTTCCAGGCCCCCAGCCTCCAGCCCAACCAACTCGGCGTCATCCACCGCCAGGGCGACGACACCGACATCTATTTCCTCGCCGACCTCGACGATCACCCCATCGACTTCCCCGCCTCCTTCCGGGTAACCGGAAAAGTTCCCGAGATCTGGTATCCCGCCGACGGCCGCAAGCAAACCGCTGGCTCATGGCGACAAGTCGCCAATCGAACCGAGGTCCCCCTCTCCCTCGGCCCCGATGAATCCGTCTTCGTCATCTTCCGCCATCCCGCAAATGCCGATCACGTCGTCGCCATCACCCCGCCCGCGCAGTTATTTGCACGCCATCTCCTGAGCACCGCACCCGGCACCTATCAACTGCAATATTCGTCCGGAAAAACCGAATCGGTTGTCGTCCCGCCACTCCCGCCGCCCCTCACCCTCTCTGGCAAATGGACCCTCCAATTCGCCGGCAACTTCGGCGCACCCGGCCCCCATGACCCTCGACCATTTACAATCCTGGACCAACCTCCCCGACCAGAAAGCAAAATATTTCTCCGGCTCCGCCACCTATTCCCAGGACTTCCAACTCTCCGCCGATTTCCTCAAGCCCAACCAGCGAATCATCCTCGATCTCGGCGACCTCCATGACATCGCCACGGTCCATTTAAACGGCCACGACCTCGGCATCCTCTGGAATCCGCCCTTCCGCGTCGATGTCAGCGATGCCGTCAAACCCGGCCCCAATCATCTGGAGATCACCATCACCAACACCTGGCGCAACCGCCTCATCGGCGACGAGCAGCAACCCCCCGACATCCGCTGGGGCTCCCCAGCAATTTACAATCGCAAAGCCCCCCAAGGCCGTCCCCTCGTCGCCTTCCCCGAGTGGCTTCTCGCCGGAACAACCCGCCCCTCCCCCGGCCGATTTACCTTCACCACCTGGAACTATTTCAACTCCACCTCCACCCTGGAAACCTCCGGCCTCCTCGGCCCGGTGACCCTTAGAGTTGAGTCCGACATCATCCTCCCCGATCATTAACCACCGCGGAGCAGCACATGAAATTTCTGTTAACCACCTTCGCCTGTCTTTCCCTCTTAGCCGGATCGAGCGTTTTGCGCAAACAACCAAGCCCGCGAAACCACCGGTAATCCTGCCCGATGCGCCGGGCATTTCTCCGCAGCCCTCCACCGCCGTTCTTCTCTCCGAATTCATCTTCAAGACCGCCCCCTTTCCATCCTGCCACGCCTCCACGATCGTCGAAACAAAATCCGCTCTCGTCGCCGCATGGTTCGGCGGCACTCACGAACGCGCCCCCGATGTCGGCATCTGGGTCTCCCGCCTTATCGCCTCGCACTGGTTCCCCCTCGTCGAAGTTGCCACCGGCATTCAACCAGACGCCCCCCGCCTTCCCTGCTGGAACCCCGTACTCTTCCAGCCCAGGGACGGCCTCCTCCTCCTTTTCTATAAAGTCGGCCCCGGCCCGGAAAATGGTGGGGAATGCTGACCACCTCCACCGATGACGGCATCACCTGGTCGCACCCCCAAACGTCTTCCCGATGGAATCATCGGCCCCGCCAAGGACAAACCCATCCTCCTCTCCAACGGCTCAATCCTCTCCCCCTCCAGCACCGAAGACAACGGCGCTCAAATCCACTTTGAAACCTCCACCGATAACGGCCAATCCTGGACCAAAACCGATTCCCTCAACGACGGAAAAGACGTCCGCCTCATTCAGCCGACCCTTCTCGATCACGGCAAGGGCCTCATCCAATACCTCTGCCGAAACCGCGAAGGAAACATCTACCAGGGCTGGTCCACCGACAACGGCAAAACCTGGGACACCCCCAGCCCCACCGACCTCCCCAATCCCAACAGCGGCATCGACGCGGTCCAGCTCAAGGATGGCCGATCCCTCCTCGTCTACAACCATTCCCCGGACAGTCGCTCCCCTCTGAACATCGCCATCTCCCCCGACGGCAAAACCTGGAAGCCCGTCATCGCTCTCGAAAATGCCGACGCTCAGTTTTCATATCCCGCTGTCATTCAAACCTCCGACGGCCTCGTCCACATCACCTACACCTGGAAACGCAAAAGCATCGCCCACGTCGTCATTGATCCTTCCCGCATCAACTGAGAGATCCAATGACTTCTCAAGCGCGTCCGATTCGGTCCCAACCACGAGCCCCCCAGCTCCCACTGCCGCTGCCCCCGACCCACTCCGCGCCGGATACTTCAAATGGCTGGGTCGTCTTCATGCTCTGGTTCGTCTGCTTCCTCAACAACGGCGACCGACAGGCCATCTTTTCAATCTTCCCAAAACTCAGTTCAGCATCTACGGCTTCGATAAAGTCCAGCTCGGCCTCATCGGCTCAGCCTTCATGTGGATCTACGCCGTCGGCTCCCCCATCGCCGGTTATCGTCGGCGATCGCGCCAAGCGAAAAAATCTCATCCTCGGTGGATGCTTCTTCTGGAGCGTCGTGACCATGACCACCGGGCTTTGTTCCAAGCTCTGGCAATTCATCACCGTCCGCGCCCTCGTCGGCTTCGGCGAAACATTTTATTTCCCCGCCTCCATGTCGCTGATCAGCGACTATCACGGACCCAAAACCCGCTCCCGGGCCATGTCGTTTCACCAGTCCAGCGTTTATGCCGGCAGCATCATGGGAAGCTGGATCACCGCCCTTATCGCCGAGCACCACCATTGGCAAATCGGCTTCTACCTCTTCGGCGGCAACTGGCGTCGCGCTCTCCATCGTCCTCTTTGCCTTCCTCCGCGAGCCTAAACGCGGACAGATGGATCAGCACCAATCGCGCCGAGCCAGAACTCTCCCCCTTGAGGCCCGCGAAATCGCCGCCACCATCTTCTCCAAGCCGACCGCGATCCTGCTCATGCTCGCCTTCTTCGGCGCAAATTTCGTCTCCACCGTCTTCATCGCCTGGACCCCAACCTTCCTCGTCGAAAATTCCATTTCTCTCTCGGCACCGCCGGCCTCTCTGGCACCGCATTCATCCTCGTCGCCTGCGCAGTCGGCTCCCCCCTCGGCGGAATCCTCGCCGACCGTCTCTCACATCGCTTCCTCGCCGCACGAATGATCGTCCAGGCCCTGGGCTTACTCTTCGGCTCCCTTTTCGTCTTCCGAATCGGCATCACCACCAACGTCACCACTCTCCTCACCTCCATGGTCTGCTTCGGCTTCGGCAAAGGTCTGTACGATTCCAACATCTTCGCCTCGATCTACGACGTCGTCGACGCCCGCGCCGGCCACCGCCGCCGGCCTCATGAACACCATCGGATGGACCGGCGGCGCCATCGGCCCCATCGCCGTCGGCTTTATCGCCAAGTACGGCCACGGCACCGACGTCCAGAACATGAGCCATGCCATCGCGGCGACGGGAATCGTCTATATCCTCAGCGCGATCCTGCTACTGCTCATCCCCCTGCTCACAATCCGGCGCAACTCTCTATTTCTTAGAAAGTAGCCTAAGCTCCTCCACCACCCGACCCACCGGCTCCTCCCACTCCCGCGCCCGCCTTTGTCGAAACAGCCGCAGCGTCGGATACCACGGGCTGTCTTCCCGATCCAGCAGCCACCTAAAATCCGCCGGATGCGGCAAGAGCACCCAGCACGGCTTTCCCATCGCCCCCGCCAGGTGCGCCACCGCCGTATCCACGCAGATCACCAAGTCCAGATTCGCCATCAGCGCCGCCGTATCCGCCATATCGTTCAACTCCCCCGTCAAATCGGTCATCGGCAAATCCGGGCTCGAAAAGCTTGCCGCTGATTCCAGCTTCTGCAGGCTGAAATAAGTCGCCCCCTCGATATCCTCCAGCCGATTGAAAAGCGCGCCTGGAATGGATCGATTCCGGTCGTTGAAATGCGATCGCCTCCCCCCCAGGCCAGTCCCACCTTCACCTTCTCCGTCGCCGGCAATTTTGTCGCCCATTGCCGCGACAGCTCCGGATCCGCCGTCAAATAGGGCGTCTCAGACGGAATCGACTCAGCCGTCATCCCGAATGCCAGCGGCAAACTGAGCATCGGACAATGCAAATCAAACTCCGGCAGCGGCGTCCCCGCCTTCACCAGCTCCTCCATCCCCGGAACCTGCGCGAACAACCGCTCCAATTCCTCATAACATTCCAGGATTACCTTCCCGCCGCGTTCGCGCACCCCCGGAACATAACGCACAAACTGAAGCGCATCTCCCAATCCCTGCTCCGCATGGATCAGGATTCGTCTCCCCGCAAGTTCCTCGCTCTGCCACTGTGGGCACGAAAATGTGCGCTCGCCGGCCACTTGCCGCCGGCGCCATTCATATTCCCGCCAGCCTTCCGCGAATCTACCCTGCGCCAGCAGCACAAAAGCGAGGTTGAGATGTGCCTCCGGATGGTCCGGCCGTATCGCGATCGCCCGCCGCTGCCAGCGCCACCGCTTCTTCCAAATTCCCTTTTTCCTGCATTGCTGCCCCAAGGAACGCCAGCGCATCCGCGTTCCGCGGCTGTAGCGATACCGCCCGCTCAAAACACGCGATGGCTTCATCGAGTTGCCCATTCTGTCTCAGCACCGCGCCAGCCCAGTCAGCGCCTCCGGAAAATCCGCCTTCAGCGACAAAGCATGCCGATGTTTTTCGGCCGCATCCCCGAACCGGCCCATCTTCTGCAGGACAAGTCCGATGTCGTTAAAAGCTTCGGCCTGCACTTCTGGAACCGTCGTCGCCTTGCCGTAGCACTCCAGTGCATCCGCAAATTTTCCGGCGTCAAAAAACGCGCTGCCCAGACGGATCCATCCCCGTCCATCGCCGGGCTGCAGGGCAACGGCCGCGCGATAACTTGCGATCGCCTCCTCGCGCCGCCCCGCCATTTGCAGCGCGATCCCAAGATTCGAATGCGCCTCGGCATAATTGGGTTGCTGAGCGGTCGCGTGTCCATAGGCCGCAATCGCATCATCCAGCCTCCCGATTTGCTTGAGCGCATTGCCGCGGTTGTTGAGCGCCTGCACCAGCTTCGGATTCTGCTCGATCGCGCGGTCGTAGGCGCTGATCGCCTCGTTCAACTGTCCCGCCGCCGCCATCGCATTGCCAAGGTTGTTCCACGCCTCCGGATACTGCGCTCGCAGGTCCACTGCCCGCGCACACGCCGCCAGCGCCTGCTGAGCCTTCCCCATCGCCAGCAGCACCACCCCGAGATTATTGTGGTATTCCGCGTCATTCGGGTTGAGCCCGATCGCACTCTCAATCTCTTTGCGCGCCTCCTCGTTTTTACCCATCTGATGATTGAGCACGCCCAGCACATGGTGAATCCCGGCCTCGCCGGGCGAGTCGCCAAGAATCGTCCGGCAAAGTGTCTCCGCCTCGTTCACCCGCCCCGCCTGAATATGACCGGCGAGCTCCCTGAGACTCTGCCGAAGTCCCCTGATTTTGCCCGGATTATTGTCCGATAAGTCCATTGATCAGCCGTTTCACACGACCCAATTCCCCACCCTGCGCATAATCGCAAAAGTATGACGCAAAAACGCATTGCGCCTATCCCAGTTTATCTGGTAATTTACACCTGTGCACGCGACGTGCAATTTGACTCAGACTGAGTCAGGTTCGCCAGTTGTGTAGCATATCGATCCGAGAGGCGGGAGATGGTGGAGAGGGCGATTTGTTCTCATCTCAGGGCGCTGCAAAACTACATGGGGTGCCCGTCTTCCCGCGTTCCGCAGTTCCAATCGAAATTCAAAGTTGTCGTTTCCATGTAAAGCGAGTCTGTACCAATTTAATGTTTCTCACCGGAGGGTGTACACATGCGGAAGTCGAAGCGAGTCGTATTAGCCGCTGCCGCGGCTGTCTCTTTTGGTAATATCGCCGCTCACGCCGCCACCAGCTATACCTGGTCGGCTCTTAGCGGTGGGGTTCAAACCTGGACCAACACCGCCGATTGGAGCCCCACGGGCTTCCCAAGCGGCGCTCTTGGATCCGGTGATTCCGCTAATCTCAATGTCGCGCTCACTTCCAATCTTTCGGTCGATATCCCCACCGGCACGTACTACGTGAACGACATGAAACTGGGTTCCACCAGCAGCCCGGTCACCACCGATATCGGCAACGTCAACAGCGGCGGTGGAACGCTTATCTTCGACGGCGGTACTGCAAACCAAGGCGCCTACGCCGACATCTTTAGCCTTGGCGCGGCAGGCAGCACCAACATCATCAGCGCTCCCATCGAACTCGATGAAAACGGCTCTTTTGTTAATTCTAATGTCAACAACACCTCACACTCCGGTAACGAGGGTAACTATGTCTTCACTGCCAACGGCAGCATAAACAGCGATGAGTTCAGCTCTCTGCAAACCGGAATCGCTGCCAGCCTCGCCATTGACCCCACGAGCACCAACAACGTCACCCTCAACGGCCCCATCTCGCAGCTTCCCATCAGCGCAACCGCCACCGTCTCCGCCGCCATCGCTAACCTCATGTCCGGCAATCTTACGTTAACCATCAACGGCCAGACAACCATCACGACTTCTTCCGGCGGCTTCTCCACGGCCGCTCAAAGCTTCACGTTCGCCGGCGTCAATGGCAGCAACACCATCATCAACGGCACCATCGTCGACGGCGCCGAAGGTGACAGCACTATTTCCTATGGTTACTCCAACCCCACCAAGACAACCGTCTATCCGGCCATCTCCCCGACCTTCCAGATCAACGGCACCAATACATACACAGGGGTAACGACGCTGAACATGGCCACCCTCCTCGTCGGCAGCGACCAGGCTTTCGGAATCCAGACGGCCACCGCCTCCGTCGGTTCCCAGGGCGAAATACGCCTCGGTGGCTCCGCCAATGAATTCGGCTACAATATCGAAGCCGCCAACGATTCCATCGCCATCAACAACGGCATCGACGTCAGCGAGTTCCTCACCTTCGAGGGGCAGCACTCCCTCACCCTCAACGGGTACATGTATCAAACCGTCAACCGCGAGATCGTCAATCTCCTTCCGGCTGGCAAGACCCTCACCATCAACGGAAATATTTACGTCAATCAAGTCGAGAATGGCAGAACCTGGTCGTTTGACGGCTCCGGATTGACCGTCGTCAACGGTGGAGTCTTCAACAGCGGCACGTCCGGTGACGATACAGGCGTCAACGGAAACGTCGACAAAAACGGCACCGGCGACGTTCTCCTTGTGGGAACCACCGGTACCTTCAACGGCGCGACCATCATCAACGGTGGTCTGCTCGAATTCGCCGCCCCCGGCTCATACGGCAAACAAACCGGCGGCAGTTCGGGAACTACCTCCATCCTTGTCAATTCCGGTGGCGCTGTCGCCCTCGATTCCAACGCCGGCGCAACCGCAGGCACCACCGACTCCACCTTCCTTGGGCTGATCTCCTCCTCCAGCACCGGCGCCCTCGCTCTGTCAACTCTCGACGCCGCCGCGAATCTCAATTTCACCACCGGCACCCTGGCCAACCTCGCCAGCATGAGCGTCGGCTCTGACTATGCCGGCGTTACCTACACCGGAACCATTACCCCCGCCAACAGCACCTATCGCCTTGGCGGCGGTGGCACACTCACCATCCCCAATTCCGGTGGCAATGCCATCACCGGCAACGGCAACAGCCTGGTCGTCACCAACGGCGGAACCGTTGCCCTCGAAGGTTCCAACAACTACGGCGGCACAACCACCATCCAGGGCGTTTACGTCATCTCCGATCAAACCCGCGCCGCCACGAACGATTACAGCCAGCCCATAGGCGCTTTCGAACCCGCCACCCTCTCCGTCAATCAACTGGCCAACGGCAACGCCGTCACGGGCAGCGGAATCGGTTCAGCCTCAAATTCCGCAGCCAACCTCGTCATCAGCGGCGGAACTCTCCAATACACCGGCTCCGGATCTTCCACCGATCACCTGTTCACCATGACTCCCGTCGGCGCCACCCTCGACGCCTCCGGCACCGGCGCTGTTGATTTCACCAACACCGGCGCCATCGCTCAGGCCGAGCAAGGACAGATTACTGGCGTGCAAATTACCTTCAGTGCCACCGGCGGCGTTTACTTCAACTTCGTCCCGGTCCCCTCGGGCACCAGCACGAATGAACTTGCAGCCGGCATGACCGTCTCCGATTCCGACGGCTCCATTCCCGCCGGTGCTACCATCGTCGGCGTTTCCCCCACCGGCTTGTACATCAGCGCCAATCTCAACTCATCCAGTCTTAGCGGTGACGTCCTCACGTTTGGCAATCAAAACCGCACCCTCACCCTCACCGGCAGCAATACCGGCCAGAACACCCTCGCCGGCCAGCTCACCAATTCCGCCACCGGAAAGCTCTCTGTCAATAAGACCGGTGCAGGAACCTGGGTGCTCACGAATAGCAATACCTATTCCGGCGGCACCACTGTCAACGGCGGCACCCTCTCCGCCGGCAATGGCTCCGTCGGCTCCGCCACCGGAACCGGCAACGTCACCATCAATGGCGGAACTCTCGCCAGCACCGCGAGCGGAACCGTCACCGGCACTGTCTCGGTCGGCTCCGGCCCCAGCGCCTTCGCCCCGGGTGGTGTCGGCTCTATCGGCACCCTCAACGTGGGCGCTATCTCCGCCCCCAGCAATACCACCACCTTCGATTTCGATCTCGGCGCTCCTGAGGTCTCAAACACTTACTCCGGCGATCTCATCAACATCCTCGCCGGTGGAACACTCTCCGTCGGATCCCTCACCCATATCGCCTTTGGAACCAATCCCACGACCCCCGGCGATTACGAGCTGTTCGGAGGTTCTTTCGGAAACTCCCACTCTCTCCAACTTCGTCCTCCCCACCCAGGTCGGCGATACTTATTCCCTTAGCACGACCGCTCAGAGCGGATACATCGACCTGGTGGTTGTTTCGACCGGACCGGCTTCGCTGTACTGGGACAACCTCGGTGCCAGTGCCCCGACCAACGGAACCACCTGGGACACCACCAACAACAACTGGAACAACGGCTCGGCCGCTACAACCTACTCCGATGGTTCGGCCGTCACCTTCAACGACACCAACGCCGGCCACTACTTTGTGACCCTGACCACTACCGTCAGCCCCGCTTCGGTCGTGGTCAACAGCTCCGGCAACTATTCCATCACCGGCGGCGGCCTCATCGTCGCCACCGGCGGATTCACCAAGACCGGCACCAGCACTCTCACCCTCGGCGTCGGCCTCACCGCCAGCAGCTTTGCGATCAACGGTGGAAACGTGGTACTGGCAAGCAATACAACCTCGGGCAGCGGCTGGACCTCCACCAATCCTGTCAGCAACATCAACGTCTCCTCGCTGACTATCGCGGCCAACAGCGTGCTGGATATCTCCAATAACCACGTGATCATCGACTACGGCGCCACCGACCCGATGTCCACGATCCTTGGCTACCTCAAGTCCGGCTTTAACAACGGCGCCTGGAACGGGACATCGGGAATCATCTCATCTGCAGCGCAAACCAAGACCAACGGCTTGACCTACAGCGTCGGCTGGGCCGATGGCAACGACAAGACCGGAGCCGTCAAGAATCTCACCAGCGGCGAGATCGAATTGAAGTACACGCTGGTCGGCGATGCCAACCTCGACGGCACCGTCAACGGTTCCGACTTCTCGATCCTGGCCGCCAACTTCGGCTTGGGCGTCACCAACTGGGACCAGGGGAACTTCCTCTATACCAGTTCTGTGAACGGCTCCGACTTCTCCGCCCTTGCGGCAAACTTCGGCCAGGGCGACAGCGGCGCCGCCGTGCAGGTTACCCCGGCCGACGTGGCCGCGCTGGACGCCTTCGCCGCGGCCAACGGCCTGCCCGCGCCGACGATCGCTGCCGTGCCGGAACCGGCGTCCATCGGACTGCTCGCTCTGGGCACTGTCACCGCGTTGTCACGCCGGCAGCGCAGGAAACACTCGACGAATTGCCGGTGAGTTGTTTCCGGTTGGGAGATTCATTACTTAACGCCGTCGCGACCGAAGCGGTCGCGCAAGCGGCCCGCGCTGGCAGCGCGAAAATGACAAGATGCCTGTGGAATTGCTCGACAAATGCGAGTTGGGGTCTTTGCCCACCGGAGAGCAAATCCATTCTTTCACCTTGCAGAGGCGGGCGGCCTGAGTGCAAGGGTGATCACTCTGGGTGGCATCATCACGCACCTGTTCGTGCCCGATCGCCATAACCAGTTGGACGACGTGGTGCTCGGGTTCGATCGGTTGAGCAGTTATGTCGAGCCGCACCCGTTTTTCGGCGCAATGGCCGGACGCGTCGCTGGCAGGATTTCCGGCGGACGATTCGAGATCGATGGTCGGGCGTACCAACTCGAGCGGAACGATCCGCCGAACCATTTGCACGGCGGAAGCAGGGGATTCGACAAACAGGTTTGGAACGCAGCCCCGGTTCGTCGGACGGACGGCGCCGTCCTCCTCGCCTCTTCCGCGTCAGCCCCGACGGCGAGGCCGGCTATCCCGGCAATCTGTCCGTGTCCGTGACGTATACCGTGACCGCGGATAATCGTCTGCTCGTCGAAGTCGAAGCCACCGCCGACGGCGCCACTCCTTTCAGCCTCACCCAGCATTCTTATTTTAATCTCGCAGGCGAGGGATCCGGCACAATCGACGGACATGAGCTCCAGATATTCTCCAGCCACGGCGCCGCCGTGGACTCGGCATTCACGCTGCTTGGACGCAAAACTTCGGTCGCGGGCCGGCCCGCCGATTTTCGTCAGCCCAGGCGGCTTGGTGATGTCGTTCCAAACTTATATGACCGGCACGGCGACCTCTATTTCGTCGAACACTCCCCCAATTCAAGCTTAAGAACCTGCGCCCAGCTTTCCGATCCGCTTAGCGGCCGGAGATTGACCGTAAGCACCACCGAGGATTGCCTCCAGTTTTACACCGGTGTGCGACTGGACGGCGCATTGATTGGAAAATCGGGCCGGCCTTATGCACAATTCGCCGGCCTATGCCTGGAATGCGAAGGCTATCCCGACGGCGCCAACGTACCGGAGCTGGGGAACATTATTCTGCGCCCCGGCCAAAACCGCAGGCAGATTACCGAATATGCGTTTACCACTTTCTAAGCACGGGAGTGCGTAATGGATCTTGACCAGGAACACGGCGTCGCCGTACTGACTCGTCCGCCCGAAAAACTAGACTACAGCCTCACCGGCGAGACCACGGCCCGCGCCATCGAGCGCGGACTCGCCGAAGCAGACTGGTATCAATCTCCCGTACCCGCGCGACCCTGCGCAAGCTGCTCCAACGCCGCGACGGCCCCGCCATCCGCGACACGATCATCTGGTTCGCGTTGATCTTCGGCCTAGGCTGGCTGACGTACCGGCTATGGCCAAGCCCCTGGGCGGCGCTCCCCTACCTGGCGTACGCGGTGCTCTATTCATCCACCAGCGATTCCCGATGGCACGAATCGGGTCACGGCACCGCATTCAAGACCGATTGGATGAACAACACGCTCTACGAGATCGCGTCGTTCATGGTGCTCCGCGAATCGACCGTCTGGCGATGGAGCCATACGCGCCACCACAGCGATACCATCATCGTCGGCCGAGACCCCGAGATCGCCGTCCCCCGCCCCCCCAACTTACGTGGAATCATTCTGACATTCCTCGGCGTCAAGCTCTACTGGCCCTATTTCTCGGCCATCATTCGGCACACCTTTGGAAAGATGTCACCGGCCGAAAAGACGTTCATTCCCACCAGTGAATTCCAAAAGGTTTTCTGGCGGCGCCCGCCTTTATCTTGCAATCTACATATCCGTCATCGTCCTCGCCGTGGTTACGCGCAGCATCCTGCCGCTGATGTTCGTCGGTTTGCCCACCATGTTCGGCACCTGGCTCCTGATGACCTACGGCCTTACCCAGCACGCCGGGCTGGCCGAAAACGTGCTTGACCATCGGCTGAACTGTCGAACCGTCTACATGAACCCGGTTCACCGCTATCTCTACTGGAACATGAATTACCATGTCGAGCACCACATGTTCCCGCTGGTCCCCTACCATGCGCTGCCCGCTCTGCACGAGGCCGTGAAAGACGACATGCCGACCCCATACAACGGGCTGCTCTCCGCCTGGCGGGAAATCTTTTCCTCGGTGCTTCGGCAAACCAGGGATCCCGCCTTTTACGTCAAGCGCAGGCTGCCGGAAATCAAATCGAAGGCGGCCGAACCCGGCCTAGCGTCTGGGCAGCAGCCCGACGCTGATGGATGGTTGGAAGTCTGTCCGGCCCAACAACTGAACCGCGCCGATGTCATTCGTTTCGACCATGCCCGAAAGACCTACGCCGTCTATCGCGATGCCGGGGGCACGCTCTATGCGACGGACGGCATGTGCACCCACGGCAATACCCATCTGGCCGATGGGTTGGTCAAAGGCACTCAGATTGAATGCGCCAAGCATAACGGGCGTTTCAACCTTGCCGACGGCTCGCCTGCCCGTCCGCCCGTTTGCCGAGGATTGGCCACTTATCCGGTCGAAGAACGCGACGGCCATGTGTGGATCAATCTAAGTCGTGCCGGTGGCGCCGCCGCCGCCCGGCCCTCAAAAACCCTCAGCCTCCGCGTCGTCAGCACCCGCAGCGTCTCCACTTTCATCCGCGAGTTGGTCCTCGAACCGGCTCCGGGTTGCGATTGCCTCGATTTTCAGCCCGGCGATTATCTTCAGTTCGATATCCCACAATTTGAACAAATCCATTTCCGAAGTTTCGATATTCCCCAGCCGTACGCAGATGTATGGGAACGCCAGCACGTGTTCGATCTGGTCGCCCGCAATCCGGAAGGTGCGCCGCGCCGCAACAACTACTCCCTGGCCAGCAACGCCAGGACGGAGCCGAATCTCTTCCGGTTCAACGTCCGCATCGCCACGCCTCCGCCTGGGCAAGACTGTCCGCCCGGCATCGGTTCGGCCTATATGTTCAGCCTCAAGCCCGGCGATATCGTGACCGCCGTCGGTCCGTTCGGCGACTTCCACGTGAAGCCCACGCAGCGCGAAATGATCTTTATCGGCGGTGGCTCCGGTATGGCGCCCTGCGGGCACATCTTTCGCATCACCTCGAAACCGAGGGCACCGCACGCCGGATCAGCTTCTGGTACGGCGCCCGCTCTCGCCAGGAAATCTTTTACGACGATTATTTTTCGGCCCTCGCCGCGGCACACTCGAACTTCACTTTCCATCTCGCCCTCTCCTCGCCGCTGCCCGAGGATCGTTGGACAGGCCACGCCGGCTTCATTCACGAGGTTGTGGAGACCGAATATCTGAAACAACATGCGGATCCAACCCGGATCGAATATTACTTGTGCGGCCCTCCCATGATGGTCAAGGCCTGCATGCGGATGCTCGCGAGCTTGGGCGTGCCGGACAGTCGCATCGCCTTTGACGAATTCTGAGCGAACCAATGCAAGACGCAGCCCATCCACCAATGCCGATCCGACGCGATTTCCGAATCGGCGTTCTCGGCAGCGGGTTTATCGTTAGCGAGTGTCACCTCACCTCCTATCGCAAGGCGGGCCTGAATCCCGTGGCCATCGCCTCGCGCACACGGGCCAACGCCACGCGCGCCGCCGAGCGGCACCAGGTCGCCACCGTCTACGACACCTACGAGGAATTGCTGAACGACGCTTCGATCGAAGTGCTCGACATCGCCGTCCCACCCCAGGCCCAATTTGCGATCATCCGCGCCGCCTGCCAGAGACGGACCGCAAAGGGAATTCTCGCCCAGAAGCCCCTCGGCGTGAATTTCGACGAAGCCAAACGCGCCGTCGATCTTTGCCGCGATGCCGGAATTGTCTTGGCCGTCAACCAAAACATGCGCTACGACCCATCCGTGCGGGAAACAAATCGGCTCATCAAGTCCGGCGCGCTCGGTAAGCCGATCTTCGCGACCATCGATATGCGGGCCATTCCCCACTTTCAGGACTGGCAGAGGGAGCTGGGCTGGGTGACGCTACGAATCATGTCCATACACCATCTCGATTGCCTGCGCTATTGGTTCGGCGACCCCGCGCGGATTTTCTGCAGCACCCGCCCCGATCCTCGAACCAAATTCACCCACACCGACGGCCTCTGTGTCTACACGCTCGAATATCACGACGGCATGCGCTGCATCGGCATCGACGACATCTGGACCGGTCCGGCACGCGAAGGATGTCCCGCCGACATCGGCATTCGATACCGCGTGGAAGGAACCGACGGCCTCGCTTTAGGCGACATCGGCTGGTGCAAAGACCCCTACACCTCGCCGAGCGCCCTTCGTTACGCCAAGCGAGGCGACACTGCCTTCACCACGGCCAACCTGCACGGAAGCTGGTTTCCCGACGCCTTCGCCGGCACCATGGCCCAGTTGCTCATCGCACTGGAGACCAAAGAAGAGCCGGCCGTCAGCGGACGCGACAACCTGCGAACCATGGCGCTGGTTGAAGCCGCCTACCGCAGCGCCGCCGAGGGACGCCTCGTCGCGCTCAGCGAGTTCGATGTCTAACCCCTTTCAGGAGCATTCCGTGAAACTAGGAATCATCAACAGCGCATTCGGCCAGGCCGGCGTCGACACCGCGACAGGGCTGCGGCACATTGCCCGCATCGGGTTCGACACCGTCGATATTTTCGCCGAAGCGACCACGATCTCTCCGGAAGAAAAACGGCTCATCGCCGACACCTGCGGCAAAGCCGGTCTCCCCATCGTTTCCTGCGTGGTCGTCTCCACGGGACTGGTCGATTTCAACGATCCCGTACGCGCCTATCACGTCGATCGCGTCAAGCGCCACCTCGATCTCGCCGCCGAGCTGCGGGCCCGCAATGTGTTGCTTGTACTGGGGGAATACATCTGGCAGCGCGAGGTGATCCCCCCGGAAGCGCAATGGGGCTGGGCCATCGAGACTTGCCGGCGCATCGGCGATTATGCCGACGCAAAGGGAATCGATATCGCTCTGGAACTTGAACCCTTCCGCCTCAGCCTTCTCAACAGCGTGGGCGAGATGGAGCGGTTCGTCAATGAGTGCAACCATCCGCGCGTGCGCCAACATCGACGTGAGCCATCTGGTCCTCGCCGACGCAGGCCCGGAGGAACTGGTCAAACTCAAAGGCAAGGCAATTCACGTTCACATCAGCGACTGCAACGGCAAGGTCCACGGCGATCTTCCGCCCGGACGAGGCGTCGTGAAGTTCGCCCCCTACCTTCAGGCGATCAAAGAACTGGGAATCAACGGTTCGGTCTCCATCGAGCTGGAATATTCGCCCGATCCCAGGCGAATCGTCGAATGGGTCGAAGAGGCTTATCAATCGACCGATCGCCTGATGCGGCAGGTCGGACTTCGCGATTAGGAGAATCAATGTCTCGCCTGCTCAACGACGGCTCCGCTGACCCGCCCAAATTGCGCGTCTATTTAAATCTCGGCACGCTCGTCAACCTGCGCAAGGATTCAATCTGGCCCGGTTTGGACGGGCCCCCGCGAGACCAGCGCCTCGCCGCCGACGGATTCGAAGGCGTCCAGCTCGTCACCGACGCACTTCCTCCCGGCGGCCTCACGCTGCCGCATTGCGGCTTAGATCGCGTGAGCACACCCGCCCAGGCCGATGTCATCGCGGCCAAGCACGCCGACCGCGGCGATAAATGCCTCACGCTCCACGTCGGCTGGGGCCTCGAAAACGATGACGAAGTCGACCGCCTGATCGACGCCGTCTTGCGCCTTCCGATCGGTATAGCCTCCCCATCTTCATCGAAACCCACCGCGCCACCATCACGCAAGACCTCTGGCGCACCGTGCAAATGACCCGCCGATTTCCCGATATCCGATTCAATGGCGACTTCAGCCATTACTATTGCGGACAGGAACTGGTCTACGGCGATTTCGAATCCAAGCTGGCATTCATGCAGCCTATTTTTGATCGCATCGGTTTCATCCATGGCCGCATCGCGAGCCCAGGCTCCATCCAGGTCGCCGTCGGCGCCAACCCGGCAGGCACACCTCGCGCTCAGGGAGCCATCGATTACGTCCAGCACTTCCGCAAACTTTGGACTCAATCAATCCTGGGATTCCTCACCAATGCTTCCCCGGGCGATGTACTGATTTTTGCGCCGGAATTGCTTTCAAGTACCAACTATTATGCTCGGCTGCTTCCTGATGCCAACGGAAATCTTGCGGAAGAATCCGACCGCTACGCGGAAGCCATCATCTATGCCCAAATCGCCCGCGAGTGCATGGCAGCCGCAGAAAGTTCGCCGGGGAATCCCCCGCTTAGAATCCGACGCTAGCGCCCCCATCCACCGGAAGCAGCACCCCCGTGATGAATTTTGCCGCCGGAGAGCAGAGAAACACCGCGGCGTTCCCGATATCTTCCGGGTCGCCGAATCGCCCCATCGGCGTGCGCTGAAGTATCCGGTTCATCCGCGCCGCATCCCCACTGAGCGCCTGCCGCAGCATCGCCGACTCGATCCACCCCGGTGCGATCGCATTCACACGCACGCCCCGCCCCGCCACCTCGGTGGACAGCGCCCGAACCATCCCAAGGTACGCACTCTTGGCCGCCGAATAGGCCACCAGCAGAGGCATGCCGATCAGCGCCGACATCGAAGCGGTAAACAGAATGTTACCCTCGCCGCGCTCCAGCATGCCGGGCAATGCCGCCGCCACCAGCGCCTGGGCGGCGCATACATGCGTCGTCAATATCGCCTGGAATTCATCCGGCTTGGTTTCGGTCGCCGATTTCTTCAGATGAATGCCCGCATTGTTGACGAGGATGTTCACCGGCGCGCCCACCGCCTTTTCGGCCGCTGAAATCAATTCAACCGCACGATTCAGTTGGGTGATGTCATGTGCCACGAACGCCGCCTGCGACCCGATGCTCGATGTCGCCTGCGTTAATTCCTTTTCCCTGCGTCCCACCAAAACGACTTTAGCCCCCGCGCCCGCGAGGCAGTGCGCGATGCCCAGTCCCAATCCCGTCCCGCCGCCGGTAATCAGTGCTGTCTGTCCGTCCAATCGAAAGCTGCTTTTGTTTTGATTCATATTGAAATCGATCTTCTGCCTATGCCCGACAACCCGCCGATAGAGACGGCGTATCCTGATGCTTATACATCACAAAATATTCACGATGACCCAGCAATTCCGGTTTGGTCGGCTGACCCGCCGCCACGCGCGTGACCAATGACAGCAAATCCGCCCCCGCCTCGTCCAATGAAGATTCGCCGCTCAGCACCGGCCCCGCGTTAAAATCCATGTCTTCGATCATCCGCCGATAGGTTTGATCGTTCCCGGTAATTTTGATCAGCGGCGCGATCGGGCTTCCGATGACGCTCCCGCGGCCGGTGACGAACAAAACGATCTGCGCGCGCCGATGAAATCAGGTCCATGATCCCCTCGGTGTCATTCGGATTGGTATATCCAAACTGCATGAAATGCGGATCGGGCACGCTGTCCATGATCCACAGACCCGGCCCGCGCGGAGCCTCGGCGACCTTGATCACCCCCTGGATCGGCCGGCTGCCGCTCTTGGCGAATGCACCCATGCTCTTTTCTTCGATGGTTGTCAGCCCCCCCGCGAAATTGCCCGGCGACGCGGAAAACTGCCGCACCGAATGGCAGTAGGCCACTGCCTTATCATACGCCGCCGTCAACTGCGCCCGGGCCTCTTCGCCGGTCGCACGGACCGCGAGGATATCGCGCAATCCGATCATCTCCACGATCTCTTCGAACACCGCCCGTCCGCCCGCATCGACCAGCTTGTCAAAAAACGCGCCGACCACCGGATTACCGGCCAGTCCGGAAGTCGCATCCGATCCGCCGCATTCACATCCCACTGTTAAATCGGTCAGCGTCATCGGCACGCGTTTCACACCGGCAATCTCATTTCGCAACCGAGCCAGCGCCTGTTTTCCGCGCTCGATGCTCTTCGTCGTCCCCCCCGCCTCCTGAATAAAGAACCACTCCGCCGGCCGGCCGGATTCGCGAACCGTCCCGGCGATCTTTTCCGGCTGCGTGTATTCACATCCCAGCCCCACCGACAAAACCGCCCCCACATTTGGATGCCGCGCCAGCGCCAGCAGCAACCGAATCGCATACTGATTGTCGTAGCAACCCGAAAACCCGATCACATGCACGTCGTTCTCCCCCTGCGCAATCGCATGGGCCACAAACTGCGCACTCCACCGTGTAAACGATCAGCACGAGGTTGCGAATGCCCTTGCGGCCATCGGCCCGTGCGTATCCTTCCCAAACTTGAGCGGCTTCATTCATATCGCGTGTCTGTTGGCGCTCCGGAGTGCAGATCCAGCGTCCCGGAACGTTCGTCAATATCGCTGGCCAGGTTATGCAAATGCACCCATGCCCCCCGGCGGATGGGGGCCGTCGCATGACCGATGCGCACGCCGAATTTCACGATCGCCTCGTCCTTCGCAATGTCTCGCAGTGCGATCTTCTGCCCGGACGCAATTCTTTCCGTCGCAACGATTTCTCCCGCGTCTTTGCCAATCACTTCAATCGCGCCGTTCATCGCGTCGCCAATCATTGTAGCAACATTGTCCCGCTCATGGATTTGAAAACAGCGCGGCTTCATTTCAGCTCGGTTACCTTATGTTCCCTCTTTCCCCTCCCCTGGTACTCCGGGGGAGCCCTCCCTGTCCTCTTCCGCCAGTTTCGGCACGATGGGTGGGGGTCTTCGCCGTGTGCGATTTCCCTCATTTTAGCTCAGTGACCTTATGTTCAACGCACGTCCCATCGATTGCATCCCAGTCCAGCTCAACGCCAATTCCAGGCTTTTGCGGGACATGCGCCATCCCGCCAGCGTCAATCGGATACTTATCCTTCATCGGAAACCGAAACGGTTCTTCTGGCACCAGCAACTCAAAATATTCACAGTTCTTGATCGCGCAACTGACGTGCAAGTTCGCCATGTCCATGAATCCCATCGTCGTGCAATGGATCTCGCAGCGCATCCCGTGCGCCTCGGCCAGATGTGCGATCTTCAAAGCGCCGGTCACGCCGGGCTTCCACGAAACATCCGCCCGGACGATATCGACCGCGTTGAACGCAATGGCCTGCGCGACGCCCCACGGTCCGCCGCGCGTTGTTTCGGTTCCCGCGATCGGAATATCCAGCGCCGCGCAAAGCTTGGCATATTTCGCCAGCTCAAAATCCCGAAAGGGCTCTTCAAACCAGAGATAATCCAGCTTCTCCAAATCGCGCCCCACGCGAATCGCCTCCTCGAGCGAATACTCCCCCACCGGATCAGACATCAGCACATAATCCGCCCCCGCCCCTTCACGCAGCGCGCGATGAATCTCCATATCTTTCCGCCACGGGCCCGGCGGATGCGCTTTGTATGCCGGGAAACCACGCTCCCGATACGCTCGCATCTCCTTCACATAATCTTCCGTTTTGGGCATGAACAAACTGCTCGCGTACGTCGGCAGGCTCGTCCGGCATTCCCCGATGAACTGATAAAGCGGCAACCCCGCATCCTTGGCGGCGATATCCCACAAAGCCACATCGACCGGCCCCGGCAGATAAACCGGAAAAAAGGTCAGATGCCGGTCGATCGTCCACAGCTCGTGCCAAATCGCCTCGCGTTCCGTCGGCGATCGCCCCATCACCACCGGCGCGATCGTCTCGTGTAGATACGCCTGCGTCACCACGCTCGAACGCGCCCCCAGCGCCGTCGCATGGCCGATCACTCCCGTGTCAGTCTTCAATTGCAAAACCACCACGTCCCAATTCATTGGGCTTCGTCCCGTCCGCGCTGAATCAAACAACGATTCCTTGCGCTGGCACCGCCAGGTTTCAAAGCGGGTGATTTTCATCCGCCCTTCTCAATCAAAGAATCCCAAACTTCCTGAATGCCGCCGTGGCGGACATTCCACCTTCGATCGCTTTGCGGACAACTTTTTCGCCTCGCGCTTTTTCCAGTGCCCTGGTGATGACCTCCTTTTCAACCGCTCGCGGAATCGTCACTACCCCATCCAGATCGCCAAACACCAGATCCCCCGGCTCAATCCAAACGCCACCGATCTCGATAGAACAGCGAAAATCCGCCACCGCCGTCCGGACCGACGAATCCTGGCGTATCGACCCCGACTGAACACCGGCCAATTCTGCCCAAGCACCTGGGGCGTATCCCGATGAAAACCATCCAACACCGCGCCACCGTGCGACGCGCCTGCGCCGTCGCCGTCAGCAATTCACCCCAATAAGCAGAACGCATGTCGCCACCCCCCGCGATATAGACTTCACCCGCTTTCAGATCGTCCAATGCCTGCGTCATCAAACCGAAAGGCTTTTTCTGCGGCCCATGAACGTCGATGATTAATACCGGCATCGCCCGCCCCACCACAACCATCTCCTCACGAATCGGCTGCACCGGCTGTGGCAAGAATTGATGGTAACATTTCAGTGTGTCGAGAATGTCCCCCACCACCGGCGTGTATAGTTCTTTGCCGACAAGCTGAAATAGCTCGACGTCATCGCGCCAAAGCTGCGATGAAATTCGTCGGCTTTGGAGTCTCGTTGATTTCTTCATTCAACGTGCGGCGTGATTTGAAAAAGGGTGATCGACGGGGCTCGAACCCGCGACCCCAAGGACCACAACCTTGTGCTCTGCCAACTGAGCTACGACCACCGTATATCGAGACCGCTGATTGGATGATAGCATCGCCATCCGGTGGTTCAAGGCCGCGCCCCAAACCCGACTTTTGATTAACTATTATTGAGTAGAATGCCCCCGGACTTGCAACCCTCATCCTTCCCGCGGATCACCATCCCGGCGCTTATGTGCATATCCCCTTCTGCTTCCACAAGTGCCACTACTGCGATTTCTATTCCATCACCCGGCAGACCCCGCAGCGAATGTCCCGATTCGTCGATCTGATCCTTCGGGAGTCCAATTTCTGGACAACCGCTCCTCCTAAACTTCAGCCGCGCACCGTATTTTTCGGCGGTGGCACGCCTTCGCTTCTGCCGACCAGCGAAATGCGCCGCCTGATCCGCGGGCTGGCGAACGCGCTTCGATTTTTCGCAGCTGCGCTGAATGGACCGTCGAAGCCAACCCGGCAACTCTTTCAGACGAATTCTGCCATATGTTGCTGGAAGAGGGTGTGAATCGTGTGAGCCTCGGTGCGCAAAGCTTCGACCCCACGGAGCTTTCTCTCCTGGAACGCCATCACGATCCCGATGATGTCCCGCGCTCGCTGGAGCTATTGAGATCCGCTGGCTTTCGCCGGATCAATCTGGATCTCATTTACGCCATTCCCGGCCAGACCCTTCCGCGCTGGCTGAAATCCCTTGAATCGGCCATCGCCCTCAGCACCGATCATCTCTCCTGTTACGGCCTCACGTTCGAGCCGAACACTCCGCTGGGTGTGCGCGGCCGGCTGGGACTCGTATCGGCCATCGATCCCGATTTGGAAATCGAGATGCTGCAAAATACCCGATCGCGACTCACAGCCGCCGGGCTGCAGCCTTACGAAATCAGCAACTATGCCCGCCCCGGCCAGGAGTGCCGGCACAATCTTCACTACTGGATGGGCGGCGATTACCTTGCCCTGGGGCCTTCCGGCGCTTCTCACGTCCAGGGCACGCGCTGGCGAAATCGCCCCCACCTGGGCGAATGGGAAACCGCCGTTGAAGCCGAACAACTTCCCGCAACCGACATCGAAACCCTCACCCCCCGCCAGCGCGCCGGCGAGCTGGCGATGCTGATGCTGCGTTTGTCAAACGGTATCGATCATGCCGGCCTTTGCCGGGCGTGTCGGTCATGACGCGCCTGCGCTCTTTGCCGAGGCCATCGATCGGCTCGCCCCCCTGGGCCTTCTAAACGTGACGGAAACCTCGATTCGATTATCGGATCGTGGGTTATCCGTCGCCGATTCCGTCGGCCGCGGAGTTTCTCGCGGCCGCGGGCGACTAGTTAGCGGCTTACCGCCGGCCCGGCGACCGTCGATAGCAGTGGCGTGGGAGTTGTGGCGAATTGCGTTTACCCGCCGCTCCCCGAAAGATGTTCGGACTGATCCAGAATTTATTCGCGCCCGGGCGCATCCGATCGGCGTCGATTTCGGGACCCATGCGCTGCGGCTCGCGCAGGTGCAGACCGAAGACGGCGATTACAAGCTATTCGCCGCCGCCAGCGCGGAAATTCCCGATAACGTCCGCGACGACGCCGAAGCCCGCTTCGAATTCTTTTCCCACGCCATCCCCCATTTACTTCACACCGGAAAATTCCGAGCGCATCGAGCGGTGCTGGGGATTCCGCCATCGGTCGTGCATACGCAGCATCTGACGCTCGATCCGATGGATCAAAAGCTTCTGAAGGATGCGGTCATCGAATGCGCCAAGCAGAAGATTCCGTTTGATGCCGAACACGGCGCTCTTTCGGCACACCGTTGCCGGCCAGACGCGAGAAGCGAAGACCCGCGGCTGCACGTGATCGTCATGGCCGCGGACATGCGCTGGGTAAACCGTTACATCACCGCGGCGGGCAAGGCGGGGCTTTATATCGTCGGGCTCAACATGCAGCCGCCGGCGCTGCTGGACTGTTTTTCGAATGTTTATCGCCGCACGGCGGAGCAGCAGTCGGTGCGGATGTACGTTGATATCGGCAGCAGCGGCAGCCGGGCGTTTATCGCACAAAACACGCATCTGCTCTTCGCGAGAAATCTAACCATCGGCGGGGATGATATGACCCGCGCGGTCGCCGATGCGCTGTCGATCAGCCTGCACGATGCGCGCACGATGCGGATCAAGCTGGCGGCGGGCTCTGCTTCGGATGGAAGCCAGGTGAATAACGCCTGCCGCGGCGCGGTGGATGAACTGATCAAACAGCTCGACGCCTGCCGGCGAGAGCATGAACTTGCTTTTCCGCATCTTGCGGTGCACCGCGTTATTTTTATAGGCGGCGAGGCGCGGCAGGAATCGCTCTGCAAATTTATCGCGCAGACGCTGAAATTACCGGGCCAAACGGGGGATTCGCTCTGCCGAATGGCGCAGAAGCCGGATCGATATCGAGTCGGCGATCGACCGGCGCTATCCGCAGCCGGCCTGGGCGGCCGCGATCGGGCTGAGCATGGGGCGGGAGGAAGCGGAAGATTGATCGGCGCTCAGCAGGCGGCGGGTTTGCGCCGATAATAACAGTACGCCAACTCGCCACTGGTGCAATCGTTCCATGCTCGATCAAATTCTTCACCAGGCCGTGACCGCGGGGGCTTCGGACGTGCATTTGAATGCCGGGGCGCCGCCGATGCTGCGGATCAACACCGTCATGCAGGCGGCGGATTTTCCGTCGCTGAGTGCGCAGGATTGCTTTGACATCGCCAAGACGCTTCTGGTGCAGAAGCGGTGGTGCGACTTCACCGAAAAGCGGGACGCGGATTTTTCGTATGAGATTCCGGGGCTGGCAAGGTTTCGCATCAACGCCCACTTTCAAAGACAGACGATCGCCCTGTCGATCCGGACGATTTCGAATCGGCTTCGGCCATTGTCCGAGCTGTTCCTTCCCGAGATTGTGACCAAGCTGACGACGCTGCCGCGCGGGCTGGTGCTGGTGACCGGGCCGACCGGCAGCGGCAAGAGCACGACGCTGGCGGCAATGATCGACGAGATCAATCGGCGGGAGCGCGGACATATCGTGACGCTTGAAGACCCGATCGAGTATGTCCTGGCGAGCAACAACTGCGCGATCGAGCAGCGGGAAGTGGGGTCGGACGTGCTCGATTTTGCATCCGGTTTGCGGCACGTCCTGCGGCAGGATCCGGATGTGATCCTGCTCGGCGAAATGCGCGATCTGGAGACGACCAGCGCGGCCCTCACCGCGGCGGAGACGGGGCACCTCGTTCTAAGCACGCTGCACACCATTAATGCGCCGCAGACGATTGAGCGGATCATCGATATCTATCCGACGTCGCAGCAGAACCAGATTCGTTCGATGCTGGCCAGCACGCTTCAGGCGGTGGTGAGCCAGACGCTGCTGCCGCGGTGTGACGAACCGGGCATGATCCCGGCAGCGGAGATCATGATCTGCAATCAGCCGGTGAAGAGTTGCATTCGAGAGAATCGGCTGTTTGAGATTCCGAACGTGATTGAGACGAGTCGGGCGATCGGAATGCAGTCGCTGGATTTTTCGATTCAGCAGCTTTGCCGCAATGGGTATGTGAGCCGCGAGACGGCGATGGGGCATGCGGCGCATCCGGAGAAATTGGATCGGGCGCTGGTGGCGTGATTTTTTTGTCTGGGGGGAAAAATGATTTTGTGGGCGACCCCTTCGTTACAAAAGGTAACACTCCGCAACAAACTGGGCAAGATGGGGAAGACGGGATAGGCATTTTGGCGGGTTCTGTTAGTTTCCGACTTCGTTTGATTTGTTTTGTGGGCTCACTATCAGACGCCGTGCGAGATGGTTGGCGTGGGTCTGGCGAGCATTCGCCTACGATTCAGCCCTAATCGTCGTCCTCCTCAAAGAAATCGGAATCGGCTCGCTTAAGGTGATAGGTGCGAACTGAGGCGACACCGACGTTGTGGTCGATCATTAGCTGAGCCATCTTTTTCCCGTCTATCAGGACAATCTTCCTTTCAATTTTCTCAATGTATTCGACGGCGTCCCGCGAAAAATTTGACGTTGTGATTATGACACCTTTTCTGGCTCTGAAGCCTTCCATGCTCCCCGCAAACCCTTGAATGGTCGGTCTGCCAACTGTCGCCTCCCAACGTTTTGCTTGGATACAAACCAAGTCCAAACCCAACATATCTTCCTTAATGATGCCGTCGATACCGCCGTCCCCAGTTCTGCCAATGGCCTGTCCGGCATCGGCAAGCGTTCCGCCGTAGCCCATTGCAACGAGCAGACGCACAACCAATGTCTCAAAGAATTGCGGAGAACATCCTTTCACCCGTTCGAGCAAATCGTCTGCCAGGGCATCGCGGAGAGTTATATAAGCTCCCTCAATAGCCTCTTCAGGCGTCTTTTGGTCACCATTCTTTGAATCGATGGAGGAGGCGGTATTGGCCTCCACGTCGGATGTACTCTGTGCAATGAATTCATTAAATGTCGGAAATTGCTCCAGAAAATGGCGGTCAATCTTCTCTGGGTTTTGAGCGAGAATCCTTCGGCCTTCATCTGAAATGCGTACTTTGCCCCGTACAGGATTGGTCAGGAGTCCGGACTTTTTGAGATAAGTTTTTGCCCAAGCTACTCGATTGGAAATCACACTCTGCTGCGCACTGGGAAGCATTTGCGCTCTTTCATCTGGAGTCAGTCCAAATTCGTCCGACAACAGCCGAGTAATTTCTGACATCCTGTGATCATGGTTATCCGAAAGAGACCTTAGAAGCGGAAGCATGAGTGACTGATAATCGGGAAGGGCCATCTCTAATACTCCGTCGTAGCCTCAACGAGCAGGCGATTCTACCGAGTTGAGTTCCGATTGCGAAATGATCGCAGCCGACGAGATCGGTGAGATTTGATTAAGCTGGCTAACGGAAGAGTGGGCTCTAACCTCTGTCTTTACAGGCTGGGGACTGGCGTTGAGAGAAGCTGGTTTTTTTGTGCCCCTAAAGCGAACCCCCTCCCCAACCCTCCCCCGGAATACCGGGGGCGGGGGAAAGAGGGGGAAACGAATCGTGTCTTCTTTAATTCGATCCCACTTTTTTCGCCTCCCTCACAAACACCGTATCGCAATCAGCGTCTGATCGTCCACCGGCGGGCGATTGGCGCTGAAGACGGCCAGCTCGCTTCGGATGCGGTCGATGCATTCCTGGGCGGTGCATGGGCCCATGTCGATGAGCAGCTTGTCGAGCCGATCGGTTTCGAAGAGCTGGCGATTTTCGCCGCTCATCGTGGGGGCGATCGCTTCGGTGATTCCGTCGGTGTAGAGGAGGAGCATGTCGCCGGGCTGGAGGGTGAGGGTTGCCTGCTCGTAGGGCTGGGATTCCAGGATTCCCAGGGGGAGGCCGCCCGGGGCGTCGAGGGAGAGGATGCGGCCGTCGCGGAGGAGGCGCGGGGGGTTGTGGCCGGCGCGGGAATAGGTGAGGGTTCGGGTCGCCGGATCGAGGACCGCATAAAACGCCGTGACGAACGTGCCGGCGCGGGTGTAGGCACGGGCGAGGCAATCGTTGAGATAACGATTGAGCTTGTCGGGCGGGGTGTGGGAGCCGGGCTGGGCGTGGGCGATGGCGTGGGTAATGGCCATGAGGACGGCGGCGGGCGTGCCGTGGCCGGAGACGTCGGCGATGAAGATGCCCCATTCGCCGCTGGGCAAGGGGAAAAAATCATAATAGTCGCCGCCGGCGCGGGCGCTGGTTTGATAATGGGTGGCGATCTGGCAATGGGGAATCGACGGCAATGTCGCGGGCAAGAGGGAGCGCTGGATGTCGCCGACCACCTGCAGTTCATCTTGGAGGGCGCCCAGAGCCTCGGTGAGCTGGTTGCGGAGAACGAGGTTCTTCGTGCCGCGGCCGAAGAGGCCGGTCTGCCAGTGCAGAATGGGGATCATGGACAGATCCATCTCCTCGCCGGGGGATAGAAGCATGGCGGTGGCGTTGATTCCTTCGCCGCAGTCGTACTGGGGGAGACAGACGAGGCGCTCGAATCCCTGGAGATAGAAAAATCCCGGATCGTCGGGGGCGAGGCGGGCGGGGAGGTCGTCGATGATCACGGGCCGATTGGCGTAAATCAGTTCGCCGAGAATTCCGCCGGACAGTTTTGGGAGGCGATCTCTTTGTGTCCAGGGATTGAAATACTCGGTAAAGCGTGAGGAGCGGGTGACCAGATAGAACGGCGGCTCGACGTTGCGCCGCGAGAGCGCCACATAGTGGTTGGCGGAGATGAGCTTGCCGATTCCGCCCCAATATTCGGCGACAAGCGTTTCGGGGTCGGTGATGCCGGAGATGGCCTTCATCGTCTGGTCGATGATCTCCAATTCCTCTTGCCAGGGGCGGCGCTTGATCATTGGGGGGATTTTAGGGGGAGTTGGGGTTCGGTGTACACTGGCTTCCCTATGCTAAAATTGCAATCTTGGCACTCTTGACCGTTTGGCAGTTAACAATGCTGTAACCGCCCGCTTCGCTCATGCAGCAGTAGGGTGGGTGTACTCGCCCACCATTCGTAGACCAAATGGTGGGCGAGTACACCCACCCTACGAATCGAGCTTCTGGTGCCGCCGGTGTCCTCACCGGCGGAATCCGTACACTGCGCGCGATTATTCCGCCGGTGGGGACACCGGCGGCACTAAGACAAAATCATCTTCGCGCGCACGGCATATTTTATTCGATTCGTATTTGCTTCGCATTTTTTGACTCGATCCTTAATTCGATTCGGGAGATTGGCTCCAGAGGATGATGCTCCAGATTCCGCAGAGGAAGGGGAACGCCGCGGCGAGGTGGAAGAAGATGGGGACGCCACCGGTGACGGTGAAGAAGGAGAGCCAGACCAATCCGCCCAGCAGGGTTGGGATGAGCGCGAGGGTCAAACCCCACCACTTCGCCGGCCCCAGTACTTGTTCACAATCACGCTGCCGAAGGTGATCACGCCCAATCCCACGGGAACAAGCAATGCCAGGAGAATGACGGGGCCCGGGTCCTCCTCGGCCAGCAGGGGCGAGACGATGGTTTGAATCAACATGAGGCTCCTTCTAAGCCGGGATTCCCATTTGACCGTCGCCGCGCGACCGTCGTGGGAATCACGACAAAATCATCTTTGCACGCACGTCATGCTGCCCAGGCTGGATCTTCAGCGGCAGGAGGACCCAGAAGGTCGCGCCTTTGCCGGGGACGCTTTCTACGCCGATGGTTCCGCCCAGCATGGAGATCAGCTCGCGGGAGATGGCGAGGCCCAGGCCGGTGCCGCTGTGTTCGCGGGTGACGGAGCCGTCGATCTGGCGGAATTTTTCGAAGATAACCTCGTGTTTTTCGGGTTCGATGCCGGGGCCCTGGTCGCTCACGGCGATGCGGATTTTTTCGGCGTCGTGCTAAGTCGGCAGTTAAGTCGATCCGGCCGCGACTCGGGGGAAAATTTGATCGCGTTGGAGAGGAGATTGTAGAGCACCTGCTGAATCTTGGACGGATCGGTCTCGATGATCGGGACGTCCGGGGCGACAGCCGTTTCGATCGTCGACCTTTTTGCCTTCGGTCAGGGGCTTGATCAGGTTGGTCAGGCCTTCGAAAAGATCGTTGAGCGAGAGGGGGTCGGAGCGGACGTCCATCCGGCCGGCTTCGATCTTGGCCAGGTCGAGCAGGTCGTTGATCAACTCCAGCAGATTGCGGCCGCTGGCGAGAATGTTTTGCAGGTATCGAGCGGCCTTGGGATCGGGGTTGGCTGAAACCGTATCGCGAAGCAGGTCGGCGAAGCCGAGGATGGAATTGAGAGGCGTGCGCAGCTCGTGGCTGACGTTGGCGAGGAATTCGCTCTTCAGGCGGTTGGATTCGTAGAGGGCGACGTTGGTTTCCGCCAACTGGCCGAGCTTCAAATCGAGGGCTTTGTTGATGTCGCGCAACTGCTCGTCGCTGGATTTGAGGTTGGCCAGCATGGTGTTGAAGGTTTCGGAGAGCTGCTGGAATTCGTCGCCGGTGCTGATGTCGGAGCGGATATTGAGATCGCCCTGGCTGACTTTTTCGGCGGTTTCCTGGAGAACGCGGACGGGCTGAAGGATCAGGCGGGTGGTGATGACGTAGAGGACCCCGGTGGCGAGGGTCCCGGCGATGACGCCGGCGAGGAGAATGAAAGCGCGGTTGAGGAAGAGCTGGTTTTCGTTGACCTGGGAGGGGATATCCACGACGACGATGCCGAGGAATTTGCGGGCGTCGGGAAGGGCGGCGGCGATGGCGGCGGAGGTGGGCTGGATCTTCAGGGCGCAACGCCCTGGCCGGCATGGCATTTCATGCAGGCAGGGGCATCGCCGGCGTAGAGGGGCATGGCGAGGCGATAGCGCTCGGTATCGTTCAGTTTGTAGGTTCGGGGGTAATGAACCTGGGCGGGGTGGGTGTGAAAATAGCCGAGGGCGTCCCAGTCGTATTTGGAGAGGACCATCGATTTAGGGGGGTCGATGGGGATGAGGCGGGGCATAATCAGTTCGGGGACGGTCAAGTTCGGAGTCCTGGGTGGTGGGCGGCGGAAAATGCCCTTATTCTGCGGTGCCCCACCCTTTTGGGCTTCGGCGACGATATGCTGCAATTTGGCCTGTTCGGCGAGGCCTTCGGCGGTGTGGAGGTTTACTTCAAGAATCAAGTCATCCATTCGACGCCAGGGGACATAAAGGGCGGCGCCGATGATGAGAATGACCGCCGCCCCGAAAAGAATCTGACATTTTGCCGCCAGCGGAATGCGAAGGTTTCGTTTCGCACTTGGGCATATCGGCGTTCTGAACAATTTGGGCTGCCGGGCGTTTTGTCGGACATTTCGTCCGTTGTCCGCCCATTGTACGGTATGCTATTACATTACGAAGTACGATATTTTTGGGTCCGGTCCATCTGCCAGAGATGAGGATCGACTATGTCAAATGCCGGTAGAGTATTGGTTGTCGAGGATCAAGACACCCAGCGGAAGGCCCTCAGCGCCATTCTCAAATCCGAAGGCTTAAGCGTCTGTGACGGCCGAAAACGCCGACAAGGCGCTGGGGTATATGGATGAAAATATCGACGTCGTGCTGAGCGATCTGCAAATGGGGGATGTCAGCGGCATCGATCTGCTGAATCTGTGGAAAAAGCGGAAGCCGGAGACTCAGTTTATCCTTCTTACCGGGCATCACAGCGTTAACTCGGCCGTGGAGGCGATTAAGGCCGGGGCGTTTGATTATGTGACGAAGCCGATCAATCCGGATGAGCTGATCGTGATCATACGGCGGGCGATCGAACTGGTGACCAAAGACAAGGAGATCGATCATCTCCGCCGCCGACTGGATCAGAAATTCGGGCTGGATCAGATCATCGGGCAGTCGCGGCAGATGAAGGATGTCTTCGACAAAATTCAGCGAGCGGCCCCGGTGGACAGCACGGTTTTGATTCTGGGGGAAAGCGGCACCGGCAAGGAATTGGTCGCCCAGGCGCTGCACCACAACAGCCCGCGGAAGAAAGGACCTTTTGTCGCGGTGAATTGCGCCGCCGTGCCGGCGACGCTGGTGGAGAGCGAGTTGTTCGGGCATGTGCGCGGCGCGTTCACCGGGGGCAACGGATCGGCGCAGTGGGTCGGTTCGAGCAGGCGGATGCGGGGACGCTGTTTATCGATGAAATCGGTGATTTTGAGCTGGGGCTTGCAGGCCAAGCTGCTGCGCGTTCTGGAGACGTTTACGGTGACGCCGGTGGGCGGGCATGAGGATCATAAGGTGGATGTGCGGGTTTTGGCGGCTACCAGCCGGGATATTGCGGAAGATGGTGGAGGAGGGGAAGTTCCGTGAGGACTTGTTCTATCGGCTCAATGTGGTATCGATCACACTGCCGCCGCTGCGCGAGCGGCCGGATGATATCCCGATCCTCGTGGAGCATTTCCTGAGAGAGATCAGCGAGCAGAAGCACACCGACCGCGCGGCGAATCTCGCATGAGGCGATGCAGCGGCTGGAATCCTATCGCTGGCCGGGGAATGTTCGCGAATTGCGAAATACGCTGGAGAGCATGCTGGTGCTGGCGGATGGGGAAGTGATGACCGAGCGGGACATGCCCGATCGGGTACTGGCGGGGGCGATGCCGTCGACTTCGAGCACGGAGATTCCGTCGGGACTGACAATGGACGAACTGGAACGGCTGGCGATCGCCCGGGCACTGCAGCAATGCGCCGGCAACCGTACCCACGCGGCGGGGAGGCTGGGGATCTCAGTGCGGACCCTGCAGCGGAAGCTCCGTCAATACGACCTTGAAGGGACAGACAAGCCCTTGGGAAGCGACGTTTTGACGCAGGCATGACATTCTGGTGTACCCCTCCCTTGCCCCTTCTGCGGGCCAAGCGCTAAGATTTTGTGTCTTCTCCCCTCATTTCCTTCAATTTGAGGCTCTGGCTTCACATTTCTCGCACTCCGTGGATCGATCGGCATAGTCGTTGCTTTTGGCATGGGCGTTAGTGTCCTTTTTAGATCGAAGGAGCTTGAATATGTCTATAAGCATGGATCAATTCGCCGCGGAAGGCCATTTTGCTAAGTACGACCCACACGGGACGGTTCGGCCGCGGGCGGTGGTGGTGAAGATTGAGTGCCGGTGCTGCGGATTTGAGCCGGAGGGGGCGGTTGTTCCGCCGGCGATCTGCCCGAAGTGCCACAGCCGGGCGTGGTCGCGATTTGCCAAGCCGGGTGGGACGCTGGAGAACGCGGATCGGTTCGTGGCCTGAAATTACTTACTTTCGAGTCTCTCCTTACTTTGGTTTTGGCGGCTGATCATTGGGTCGGCCGCCTTTTTTTATGCTTCGAGAATTTCGAGGATCTTGCGCGATGCCGGTGGCGGTGAGATCGGCATCCATTTCGCCGATGCAGACGGCTTCGGCTTCGCGGACTGCGCCGTGACTGCCCTGGACCAGGGCGGCGCTTCGCGAAATGCCATTGGCGGCGCGATCCCAGAATAATTCGAGCGGGTCGTAGCCGGGCTTGCGATGGATATCGACGGTCCTGGCAAATTTGGGGGCTTCAGCGGGGTCGTCCCACCAGCGGTAATCGAACCAGGCGTTGGGGTCGGCGGTTAGAATCAAATCGCCGGCGCGGCGATGATAGAGCTGCTTGTCGGGTGGCTCGACCGAATTTACCCCCTCGACTTTCAGTAGGCCGGCGAGGGTATGCAATTCTTCGGCGGATTTTGCGTAGACGTGGGCGGACTGGTGATCCACCATCACGAAGGCGGAGGATCGCTCGAAATCGACAACCCATCCATCGGCGGTCTGCTTGGTCAGGAGCAGTCCCTCCTCTTTTAGAATCAGATTGGGCCGGACGGCGCGATTTACCTGTCTCATCGCGTATTCGCTTAGGACGAGCAATTTGCCGTGCGAATTCAGGATTTCGTTTACCAAAGGCTCGACGGCGCCGGCGGCGTCTTTCACCGCGGCCTTTGCCTGGGTCGAATTGGGGCCGAAACGCTGGAGGTCGTAATCGAGGTGGGGAATGTAGACCCACTGAAGCTGCGGGGCGTGCTCGCGCCAAACGATGGCGGCGGCCTTGGCGATCCACTGGCTGGAGGCAATGCCGGCCATCGGGCCCCAGTAATTCATCAGGGGAAATGGGCCGAGTTCCTTGAATAGCCGGGGCACCAGATCCTGCGGCGCGGACCAGCAGAGGCTGGTCAATTTTCCATCCGGGCCATGATCGGGTTTGGGGGTCAGGACGATGTCAGCGGCGGGCTTCAATTTCCCGCCGAAGCCGGGCATCGATTGCTGGAAGAAAAGCAGGGCAGTTTTCCAGCGGCTCTTGCCGGATTCGTCCTGCCAGAATCGGGGGACGTCGAGAAGCTGGTTCGATTGCTCCCAGAAGCTGATCTCGCGACGGTTGGCGGCGAAGTTGCTCGCGTCGATGAGATTCTGATCGTCGGCGGAGCGGAATGTTGGGATGCCGTTGGAAATGATTCCGTGCTCGGAGGGATTTTTTCCGGTGGTCAGGGTCGCCTGCACGGAACAGGTGACGGCGGGGAAACTTGGCGTGAGGCCGACGACGCGCTGGGTGGCGATCCATTTTCCCAAGGTCGAATCGGGGGGAATTTCGGATAAGAGTTCCCGGCTCAAGCCCGGGATGTCGATGACACATATTCGGTTTGGCATATCTTCGATTCTTTGCTCCTCTTCCATGCGGACGCTAAATTCGCGTGCATGGATGTGAAAGTCGTACTGCTTCCGGCCTATCTGGGCAATGAGCCGCTGGGGGAAAAAACGGTGGTGGTGTTTGATGTCCTGCGGGCAACCACGACGATCACGTCGGCGTTTGTGGCGGGGATCCGCGCAATTCACGCGTTCGCGGAACTGGATGATGCGAAGGCGGCGGTGGCCAAGTGCAATCCGCGGCCACTGCTTTTGGGGGAACTGAACGCCCTGCCGGCGCCGGGCGTCGATCTGGGGAACAGCCCGCGGCAGTTTACGAAGGAGCATGCGGGCCGGGATATTTATATGGCCACGACGAATGGCACCAAGGCGATGAACGCGGCGCGAGCGGCATGTAATTTACTTTTGGGGGCGCTGGTCAACGCCACGGCCGTCGCGGAAGCGGCGGCGGCCCAAAAGCAGCCGGTTATCCTCCTCTGCTCCGGTACAGCCGGTCAAATTTCGATGGAAGATACGATCGGCGCCGGGGCGGTCTGCGAATATCTACAGGGCGTGGGTTATTTTCTGGCCAACGATACCGCCCGCATGGCCCGCAGGCTTTTCCTCGCTTGCCGGGACAACCTTCGAACCGCGCTGCGGGAGACGCAGGGCGGGAAGAACAACATCAAGGTTGGTCAGGACGCCGATATCGACTTCTGTGCCCAGCTCGACGTTTTCAAAATCGTCGGCAGGGTTGATACCAATAGCCTTATTATCAAACCCTCCTGAAATATGTGGAAATCGGCCTGATTACTTGAACCAAATTGGTGAACCTCTAGAATCTTTGCCGGCGGAAGTCAGGGCTCTTCGAGAGGAAAACGGGAATGGTTCATTGCATTTCTCCGGCTGACGTTCAAATCCATCTTGGCAATGTCGATTACGTAATCCTCATCGTCTATTTCGTCTTCGTGCTGGGAATCGGTTTTGTCATCAACCGATTCATGAAAACCAGCGGGGATTTTCTGCTGTCCGGGAAGATCGGTGCCGGCTTGGATCACCGGCCTGGCGTTCATCTCCGCGAATCTCGGGCGCAGGAAGTCATTGGCATGGGGGCATCCGGCGCCAAGTACGGGATCATGACCAGCCACTTCTACTGGGTGGGCGCGATCCCGGCGATGGTCTTCATCGGCATCTTCATGATGCCGTTCTATTATGGCTCCAAGGCGCGGTCGGTGCCTGAATATCTGAAGCTGCGCTTCGACGAAAAAACCCGCGGGTTCAACGCTTTCACTTTCGCTGTCATGACGGTCTTCTCGTCGGGCATTTCGATGTATGCCCTGGCGAAGCTGATGAATCTTCTGCTCGACTGGGACTTCAATGTTCTCGCTGCTGGGGTCCGCCGTAATCGTTCTGGTTTACATCACGCTTGGCGGGCTCACCTCGGCGATCTATAACGAAGTCCTGCAGTTCTTCCTGATCGTGCTGGGCTTTCTGCCGATCGTTTATCTGGGCCTGCGCGATATGGGCGGCTGGCATGAGATCGACTAACGCAGCTCAACGCGGTCGCCGTTGGTCATGGACTTTCCGGCTGGCACGTATACGTCACTCGTGGAGTCACATGGCCCAGCCGCAGGACAACCCGATGGGGGTCGATTGGTTCGCGATGGTGTTCGGGCTCGGCTTCGTGCTTTCGTTCGGATATTGGTGTACCGACTTCCTCGTCGTCCAGCGGGCCATGGCGGCGGATTCAATGTCCGCCGCGCGCCGAACGCCGCTGATCGCCGCATTTCCCAAGATGCTCTTCCCGGCACTGGTGATCCTTCCGGGAATGATCGCGATCGTGATTCAGCAGAAATCGGGCGGCACGTTCCTGCCCCTCACCCAGGACAAATCCGGCCCCGACTACAGCATGGCCACGCCGATGATCCTGGCGCACTATTTCCCCCACGGCATACTTGGCCTGGGCCTCACTGCGCTCATGGCTTCATTCATGTCCGGCATGGCCGGAAATGTCACGGCTTTCAACACCGTCTTCACCTATGACATTTATCAGAGCTATCTCGTTAAGAATCAGACCGACCAGCATTATCTCTGGGTCGGCCGGGTCACGACGGTGGCCGGCATTGTGATCAGCATCGCCGCGGCCTATCTGGCCACCCAATTCAACAACATCATGGACATGCTCCAGTTGGTGTTCGGATTCGTGAACGCGCCCCTGTTCGCGACGTTCATGCTGGGCATGTTCTGGAAGCGCTCCACGGGACATGGCGCATTTTTCGGCCTTCTCGCGGGCACATTGGCGGCGGCGATCCATCACGGCCTGACCATCCGCGCACGGCAGCACCGGATGGATTCACGGCGGCTGGATCCGCGCACTACCACGAATATTACGCCGACATGGCGCAGAATTTCTGGCAGGCCATCTATGCGTTTCTGGCGTGCTTCATCGCCACGGTTGTGATCTCGCTGCTCACGCGGCGCACCAAGACCGACGAAGAGCTTCAAGGTCTCGTCTACTCCCTCACCCCAAAAATCAAAGAGCACGGCGTCCCCTGGTTCAAACAGCCCGCGACCCTCGGTATCATCGTCCTCATCGTCACGGCGGCGCTCAACTGGATCTTCAGATAAAGGAGCCCAATCATGGGCGGCAGCGGATTAGATATTCGAATTCCCATCGGTCTGATGTTCGGCATCGTCGGCGTCATCCTCACCGGCTACGGCGCGGTCACTTCCGGCAACGAGATGTACGACACCCATTCCCTCGGTATCAACATCAACTTCTGGTGGGGAATATTTTTGATCGTTTTCTCGGCGGTGATGCTTGCCCTGGCGTGGAGCGCCGCGAAGAAACACAAGAACCCCAATTGATTCTCCGCTATCTTCCGGCTTTCCCTGCGCTCAGTTCATCCCCCGACAGGCGTTATATTTAAGTGCCGCCGGTCTCCTCACCGGCGGGCTTTCTCGGTGGCCACCCGGTATTCCGCCGGTGAGGACATCGGCGGCACTTTCGGATGAAGATTTACGTTGAGCTTTGCGGGGAAACGCGTTCACACCGCCTGCATTTGGCAGAATTCCAACTGCAAATTTAGATTCTTCCTCAGCGATCTCAGCGTTCTCTAGCGAAGCGGGCGGTGAGATGAATTTTCCGGGTTAGACAGATTCCAACCTCATCCCCGGCATCCACGAATGCCCGCGCTGAAAATCCTCCAGCCCCATGACCCTCTTCCCATCCGGCTGAAGCTCGATCATCCTCACCCCCCCGCTTCCACACGCGACATCCCCATAAATCGTAATCTCCCCCGGGAGCCATCGCGGCCCTTCGCTCTCCACCACTGACGCCCGCACCAGCGTCAATCGCGCACACTCCTTCCCCTGCGCATCCACCAGCCTAACCCTGCACCCCGGCCAGGGATAAAACCCGCGAATCCGCCGCGAAATCTCGGCAGCCGATAAATTCCAATCGATCTTCGCCGCCTCGCGCGAAAGCTTCGGGGCGATCGTCGCCTTCATCTCATCCTGCGGAATCTCTTTGATTCTTCCCGCCTCCAGCTCTGCCAGCATCCTGATCATCAGCCCCGCGCCGTCTTTTGCCAGTCGGTCATGCAATTTTCCGGCCGTTTCTGTCTCTCCGATTGAAACCCGCGACTGGGCCAAAATCGCCCCGGCGTCCATTTTCTGGGCCATGCGGATAATGCTGTTTCCGGTCTCGGTTTCACCGCGCACGATCGCCCAGTTAATCGGCGCGGCCCCGCGATATTTCGGCAGGATCGACGCGTGCAGATTCACGCTCCCCAGTCTCGGCCCATTCACAATCCCCTCAACTAACTTCTGCCCAAATGCGATCACCACCATCACATCGGCCGGCGGAAGTTTTTCGGAATTGATGTCCGCCGTCTCTACAACCGCCAGGGACTTGGCGGCCGCAAACTCCCCCACCGGGGTCGGCGTGAGCTTTCTGCCCCGGCCCGCGGGGCGGGAGGGTTGCGTATAAACCGCCGGGATCTGGTGCCCAGCCTGCAAGAGCACCGACAGTGTCGGCAGGCCAAACTCCCCGCTCCCTGTGAAAATGATCCGCATCGCTTTACTTGCTGCTCTTGCGATTTTGCAATTCCGCGCGTGGGCTTCGAATTTCTCTTCCAGCTCCTTCAAAACCTTGCGATTCTCCATCTTCGCAGTCGGGCCGGCATGATCGATGATCAAAACACCGTTGAGATGGTCCAGCTCGTGCTGCCAGATCCGGGCGACATAACCGGTCTCCGTCTGCTCGAACGGCTTTCCCTCCAGGTCGAACGCTTTCATCTTCGCCGACTTGGCCCGCGCAACTTCAACATTGATCGTCGGCAGGCTTAAACACCCCTCCTGCGACGTTTCATCCCCCTCGGCGTCAAAGACGACGGGATTGACATAAATCCGATCATCTTCAGGCTTCCCAGTGTGATTGGTTACGAAGAGCCGGATATTTTTCCCAACTTGTGGCGCAGCCAAACCCACTCCCTTCGCCTCGCGCATCAGCTCCAGCATGCGCTTCGCCAGATTGCCGAGATTCTCATCAAAGGCTTTCACCGGCACGCTCACCTTGCGCAGGCGGGGGTCGGGGTAGGAAATTATTTTCAGTTCATCCGGCATTGGCCCGCTCGATAGATTTGCCGCAATTGCATAATATCCTGCCGGCTAAACAGTAGATGAATTTATTGACAGGTTCAACCAGACTCGGATAGATTCAAGTCGGGAAGCAGCAGTACGTTACCCGTCTTAAACCGGTCGGTCCTGAGGATAGATCAAGTGGCTGAATACAAAGAGGTTCCACAAGCTGACCGCGACAAGGCCAAGGTTTTCTTCGAGCGGGGGAAGACGGTCGCCGGCACGGGCAACTACGAATACTCGATCTCCATGTACATCAGTGGGTTCGAGCTGGACCCGGACGAAACCGGGGCCCACCAGGAATTGCGCGATATCTCCCTCAAACGCAAAGCCAGCGGCGGAAAGGCGATGGGCTTCCTCGAAGCGATGAAGACCAAGCGCCCTACCAGCGACGACAAGACCAACATGCTCAACGCCGAGAAGCTGCTCTCGTTTGATCCGGGAAACACGGATCACATGCAGTCGCTTCTGCAAAGCGCCTACCGCGGGGGATATTGGGACACGGTGCTGTGGGTCGGCCCCATCTTCCAGAAGGCCAACGCCGATGATCGAAAGCCGGACTTCAGCAAGTTCATCGTGCTTCGCGACGTCTACAAGGGCCTGAAGCGGTGGAAGCTGGCTGCGGATGCTTGCCAGTACGCCCTCAAGCTCAGGCCGCACGATATGGACCTCTCCACCGAGCTGAAAAACCTCGGCGCGATGGACACCATGGAATCGGCGGGCTATTCGAAGGGCGGGAGCTTCCGGGATCAGATCCGCGACATGAACAAGCAGCAGATGCTGATGACCGGCGACAAGGACTTCGCCGATCTCGACGCCCAGCAGGCGATCATCCACCAGGCCGAAATGGACGTTAAGGCGGAGCCCACCGACCCCGGCAAGGCGATGCGGCTCGTCGACGCCTACGAAAAAACCGAGCATTCCGATTTCGAATCAAAAGCCATCGACGTTCTCCAGGACTGGTACGACAAAACCAAGCAGTACCGCTACCGCCAGCGCATCGGCACGATCCAGATGAAGCAGCTCAGCCGGATGGAACGGAGCAAGCGCGAAGCCCTGATCAAGGATCGCGACAACGAAGAGCTGCGCAAGGACTACACCGATTTCCGCCGCGAGCAGCTCGATTTTGAGCTGAAGGAATTCCAGATGGCGGCCGACGCATATCCCACCGAAATGCGCCTGGCGCATCGAGGCCGGACGGCGCCTCTACAGCCTTCAGCGCTTCCAGGAGGCCATTCCCATCCTTCAGCATGCCAGGCAGGACCCCAAATTCCGTTTCGACGCCGGTCTGCTCTTGGCCATGTCCTTTTACCAGGCCAAGTTCCTCGATGAAGCCGACGATACGCTTGCGAACCTGATCAAGGATTATCCGACCGCCGGCGACGACCGATCGAAGGAAATGTACTACCAGCGCGGCCGGATCCTGGAAGAAAAGGCAATGAAGCCCGAAGCCATCCAGCATTACAGCAAGGTCGCGCAGTGGGATTTCAACTACAAGGACGTCCAGGCGCGGATGAAAAAGCTGCGCGAATGAAGCTGCTAAGAAGCTCTTTCATAACCTCCCGCGAGCCGATGCGCCGCGGCTGGCGAAGGCTGGCAAGGCGCAACGACGACCAATATTGACCGGAAATATGGGGAGGAGGAGCAACGCCGCCAGCGTTCGCCAGACGCAAGCAGCGGCCGCGCGAGGTTATGAAACAGCTTCTAATTGCCGCAGATCTCTGCTTCTCCTACGGCGACCGCCCCGCCCTCCGCAATGTTTCGGTGTCCCTTGAGGCTGGCGAAATCGTCGCCATCATCGGTCCCAACGGCAGCGGCAAAAGCACCCTCATCAAAACCCTCCTCGGCCACTTCCCCGCGGGCGGTCAGATTCTCTGGCAGGAAAAAGTTTTGGGCGATTGGCGGCTGCGCGACCTGGCCCGGATCGTTGCTTATCTCCCCCAATCGCCCCGGCACGAGGCGGGGCAGACGGTTGCCGAGGTCTTGCGCCTCGGGCGGGCGGCGCGATGGGGGCCGTTCGGACTCGAATCCAGCGCGCGGATGAGAAGATCACCCTTGAAGTCTCCCGGACGTTGGCGCTGGAAGATGTGCTCGGAGCGCCCATGGATCAAATGTCGGGCGGCCAGCGGCAACGGGTCTTCATCGGGCGCTGCCTGACCCAGCAGCCCGCCGCCCTGCTGCTGGATGAGCCGAACACGTTTCTGGACCTGCGTCACCAGATCGACTTGTGGCAAATCCTGCGGAAATTGGCAAGGGAAATGCGCTGGGGGTGCTGGTCGCCAGCCATGAGCTCAACATCGCGGGGGCGTTCGCGGATCGGATGATTTTGCTGCACGAAGGCCGGGTCGCGGCGGCGGGATCGCCGGTGGAGGTGCTGCGGCCGGAAGTGCTTTCGCCGGTTTATGGGTTGCCGCTGGTGCGGTATGGGGAGTGCGCCTCATCCGATCGTTTTGCCGCAACTGTAATCGGCGGGAGGGTATACGCTCTGGGCGTCCGGCCCTACGGCATCCGGCCTATGCGGGGTACCGCTTCCGGTGGCATCCACCCACCGCACGGCTTCCTGCCCATCTCAATCGCCGATCGGCTACGCCGAGTACGGCGAAACATTGCGGGGTACCGCCCGGCAGCTTCCGGCTGCCGCCGGCTGGGGCTCGATGAATTCCGCCAACGGATTATCGCCTTGAAATTGACGACGGCGTGAGTGGATTCCTGCTCTGAACAGAATGGAACAAAACGGAGCGCTTTTCAAAAAATGACTAGTGGGTGCTAGCTTATCGTGCTGCCGTATTTAACGGTAGGGCTAGGGGTTGGACGTATTTACGACGCTAGCCGGTTTTGGCGCGCGGAAAAGTGTTCAGATTGTTAGGAATTTGCGGTTTAGTTGCCGCTACGTTCGACGGGCGGACTACTTAGGTCGGTTTTCGTCGTTTAAGGTTCCTGACACCTTTCGTTCCTTGAGGCCGCCCATACCGCCTACAGCAAGTTTGTGGCGCCGGAGACCGAACGGTGAGTACCACTTTCGTCTTCGCCGAATGCGGCAACGCCGCAGCTCGACGCCCGTATCGCCAATTCGTCGCTCAAACCCGCAAGGCGATGGAATTTGCAGGACAACTCATCGTACCGACGCCGCAGGACTGGGAGGAGGCTTGGGCGGCGTACACACGCGGCGAAGCCGCCGATGCCGGCATCGTTGATCACGTCTCGATCATCGTCATGCGCCGCCTCGGCATCACCGACGTCTTCACCAACGACCGCCATTTCAAGGCTGCTGGCTTTAACACGCTGTTCTAAGAGCCGAGCGCGCCGCTTTGTTCCACTTCCCCGCCCTCCAACTCAAACCCGTCACCCTTCACTTTCTACCCCTCTACTTTCTCGCGAATCGCCGGACCACGGATTACGCGGATTTCGCGGATGGGAATCAGCCCGTTCTACTTTCCGCTTTCCGCCGCTCTACACCCTCGCTAAGCACCGGCAAATGACCATAAAGGTATGCACGATGGCGAGCGAGATATTCTCCATGCACCTCTCGGGATTTCCGTGGAACCTTCGGCCCACAACTGGCGATGAAAGGTCAATCTCTGTACAACATATCCGTACTTATGGGCAATTTGCCGGACATCGGCCGACGCCATTGCGGCATGCTTTCGCCCGATTCATTAAGCGATTCTGGTGAATCCCTAAGTATCAGCCAACCGTACCGCTCCCAAGACTACGGCTCCTAGGGGTGACACCGTGCGCTTTTCAATCTTGCACATTTCGGATTTACACCGTGATCAGCTAAATGAGGTTAGCAACGACGCGCTGCTCCAATCCCTCACGGACGATCTTGAGCGGTATACGCGCGAAGATCCACGAATAGTCCAGCCGTCAATTTGTATCGTTACCGGAGATCTCGTCTACGGTGTCAAGCGCAACTCTTCCGACCCCACCGGAGAATTATCTCGGCAATATGCGCAGGCCGAGCAACTCCTAATCGCAATCGCGGAACGCTTCTTTGAGGGCGACAAATCTCGCATAGTTCTACTTCCCGGAAACCACGATGTGTGTTTCCCAACTGTCGCCCAGAGTTGCAAAAAAGTGGACATACCAGCCAGCAGCGATGCCAAGAATGAGCTCTATGCTGAATCCACGCTTCCCCATCCCCTCCTCCGGTGGTCGCCTGCAGAATTTTGCTTTTACCGCATCGAGGACTACGAACTGTACAACCGCCGCCTAGGGCACTTCGCCGAAATGTTCCATCGATTTTACGGTGGCACTCGGTCATTCAGCCTTGATCCGAACGACCAGCACGGCATCTTTGACTACCCAGACCTTAACCTCGCAGTCCTTGCCCTGACTACCTGTTTCGAGAATGATCCCTGGCATCGCCAAGGTGCTATATCTGAAACCAGCCTTGCGAAGGGTTTACGCCAGATAAGGGACCCACGATTGGCCGGCCGACTCACTGTCGCCGCATGGCACCACAGCCTTTGGGGTAGCCCAAACACTTGTGACTTTCTCGACGCGGATTTGCTTCAAATATTAACGGACGCCGGCATCTCCCTCGGACTCCACGGTCACCAACATCGAGCTCAACTCCTGGAGGAATTCAATCGACTCGGCTCCGATCACCGCAAGATCACCATCATCAGTGCAGCCAGCCTATGCGCCGGGCCAACCCATCTGTATCCAGGCGAACCAAGAAGCTACAACATTATCGAGATTTATACCGACGGATGGACGGGAAGAGTTCACCAACGCCGCATGAACAACAATAACTTCGCGTATCCGATGTGGGGGCCCGGCCACTTCATCACAACCATGACGTCCCACCAAGACTTCCATCTTTCCCCGCCCAAGCAAAGCCGCCCGGCCTCGCTCGACGCTAACCTCGTTCTGGAGCTCGGATCGGATCTATTGGGGAAGAAGAATTGGCTCGCGGCCGCAAATGCGCTACTGCCAATTAAGGATCACGCACGCGCGCGCCGCTCTTGCTCAAAGCGCTAACCGAGCTAAACAATCCGCAGCGGGTAGTTGGCGATTTGTGGCCTCCGGAAAACATAAATGAAATTATTTCCATCGGAGACGCCCTTTTGCGACTCGACTCGCGCGACAAGATGCATGAATTTTTGACACTCGCGTTAGTTTCACAAAGCGGCGACGCGTCCGTGGCATATGTTAGGGACCGCATTCAACAACGGGTAAACTCATGACTCAAGGAATTGTATTTCAGGTTGAGACCACGCGAGTACTCGCCATCCTCGCCAAGGAAATATATGACTCCCCGCTCGCACTGCTGCGCGAGAACATTCAAAACGCCTATGACGCGGTACGCATGCGGTTGGTGCCAGCGGGCGAAGGGCTACAAAATGGCCGAATCGATGTCTCCCTCACACCGACGCAGGTCTCAATTACGGACAACGGTGTTGGTATGACGGAGGAAGTATTGCGATCCAATTTCTGGCGAGCCGGTTCCAGTGGGAAACATAGTGAAGGCGCCGCGCGGCCGGGGTGGTCGGTACCTTCGGGATTGGCGCAATGGCAAATTTCGGGGTATGCGATCGGCTCACCGTCCAGACACGGGCGCTTGACTCGGACACCGTTCTTGAGAGTACGGCACAGCGCGAAACCTTAAAAATAGCCGAGGAATGTATTTCCCTCAAAGCCGTAGATGTCCAGCGCAGACTTCGGAACGACCGTAACAGCCTACCTCAGTCAAGAGCATCAATTGTCGATTCAAAAGGCGAAAGAATATATTGAGTCCTACGTCGCATTCCTTCCGGTCCCCGTATTTTTTAACGGCCAACTCATAAGCGGCCACACCTTCGAGGAACGGCTTTTCTCAACTCAAGCTTCGCGCTCATTTAATCCGATTGACCAGCGGGAATGGCACAACGCACAGTGCAAGGGCATCTTCGCGATCAGCACTGATTCGAACGCAAGGATACTTGTTAATGTGAGCAACGTCCAAATCGACAACAAACCGGTCGAAGGACGACTTCTATTGCTGCAGTCGGGTGGCCCACTGATGGGTCTGCGATCAAGTTTTGGACTCGCGCCAATACCGGCGACGGGTATTACCAGTTTGGTGGCTACGCCGATTTTACTTTCCTGCAGCCCACCGCTGGTCGCGAAGCATTGAGCCGTGATAGCATAGCTCAAGTCGGAAATATTATTCAGATCGCGGAGCACGCCGCCTCCGCGGCAATTGGCAATAGCGCGCTCAGCGACAGGAATACGAATTTCATGCAATGGGCCGTCGCAAACAAGCAATGGGCCATGGCCAAACAAGTGACCATCCACCGCTTCCCCGACGACGCTGACATACCACTTGGTGAACTGGGTCAACCTACACAGAACGTGCATTATTACAGCGGTACCGACAAAAAAATCATTAGCACGTTCAGCGGCGACAAGGCCACGCTTTTACAAATATCCCAGATAAACCCACGGCGGTCCTTACAACAACAGTATGTCACCCAAATACTCCGCATACCGCAAGTGCCGGACAGTGCGCAGATCTTGAAAGTCTACGAAGGCAGAGAACTCCAATATGCCGAGGTCGCGGTATTGATCCAAATCGTCCGAATTCTGCGCGACGACTACCTAATACCGGACGCCGAAGCCGCGTTAGCGGATATCTCTCATGGCGTAACGGTAATTGCGCGAAGGGAACAGGAACGGGTCAAAATATTTATTTCGAAGGACACAAAGCTCATACCGCCACTGATCGAAGTTTACGATAAGGCATGGGATGTTTTCGGATCCTTCATGAAAGATTTCGTTCGCACCCACATATTCCCCCGCGTCCAGGACTTCGTGCCCTCATCCACCCGGAGCGGTGTTGACTCGCTCAGAAAGCTGTTGGAGCGAAATCGGGAACTGTATCGTTATGAAGAAACCGACCGAGGCGACCTCGAGAAACTGCTTGACAATTACCTTTCGGGAAACAAATCGGCCTTCGCGGCGGCCCTTAAGGCCGCATCCTCGGCGGCAAGAACGCAGACCCAACGCGTTCATATCGGCCAGGTCGGAACCATCGAACATGTCGTTCCGGACGTAATCCAGTCTCCAGTGGTTCCGACCGATACGGCTCAATCTGAGTTCACAGTATCGCCGCCGATTATCCGAGAAGACGTCGACTCGGATATGAAAATCCTAACCTCGGGACAAAAGCACCCCCAACTGAACAATTTTATAATGCTATTGGGCTTATCCGATCGGCTCGTCCAAAGTGAAAGCGACTTTTTCCGTGTCCCGCATAGCACGCGGATCCTTTGGGGCGGTCATCGTGTGGTCTACATCTTCACAGAGGCAACCGGGCGCCTCAATTTGTATTACGACATAGACCTTCGCGAGCCAATTCCGGGCGACAACACGGGCGGCGGCGTCTTCCCAACCACCACGGTGCTGACGAAGAAAAGGATCTACGTCCCGGTCCCAGATCCACTAGTTAAGGCCTTCACCGTTACTCAAGGTCCAAAGGAGTTCTACGTCCGGTTTGACGTCATTGCTTCTGACCCGACGCCGACTACACAAAAATGAGCGGCGTAGCGGGCTTGCATCCTCGAGGCGGCTTGGTCGCGGGGCTCGAAGCCCAGTACGTCATCAGCCAGTGATGATAGATCCCTTGCTTTGCACGTCTCCGTCCCCCTTACGGACCTCTCGCAAGACGCGCTGGCTCAGATTCGAACTTCCAGTTTCCCCGCTTCCGATTTTGATATCATCGACATCCTTGATATCGCGAAAAGCGCCTACCTAAGCCCCCCAACCCCCCCCATTTTGTTGCGGACTGTCCAGTTTTGTATTGAAGGGTCCGCACAGAAATTTTTTTGGATCATTTCGGCCGAAAATCGAGGACCGCCGAATTCATGCAAAACCTCTGCCCCGTCGGCCGCGGGCCATCATCAAAGACATGCCCCAGGTGGGAGTGACAGCGCGAGCAGAGCACTTCAACCCTTCGCATTCCATGTGAATTGTCCGAATGCTCCTCCACGGCCTTTGCCGTTACCGGGGCATAAAAGCTTGGCCAGCCCGTACCCGATTCAAACTTGGTATCTGAATTGAAAAGCTCCTGCCCGCAGACGGCGCAGCGGTAGGTGCCGCTACGATGCTCGTTCCAATATTTGCCGCTGAATGCCCGCTCAGTCCCGGCCTGCCGGGCGATCGCATATTGCTCGGGCGTGAGCCGCTTGCGCAGCTCCTCATCGGGCACCTGCCAGTGATCCACCCCGCAAGCATCCTCACACGCGACTCTGACCCCCCCACCGCGCGACTTTGCCGCCGCCTCGGCCAGTTTGGTATGCACTGTCGCCACCCCGATATGGCAGCTATCCTCCCTCCCCTGCTTGCGGAAATACTGCTGGTGATACTTCTCCGCCGGGTAAAACGTCTCCGCGGGCACTATCTCAGTCACGATCGGCCGCCTGAAGACTTTCATCTGCTCGACTTCCTTCAGCGACTCCCGCGCGATCCGTTCCTGCTCGGCATCATGATAAAAATCGCCGAGCGGTATTGCGACCCCACATCCGGCCCCTGCCGATTTGAGGTCGTCGGATCGTGCAGGCTCCAAAAGGCGTCCAGCAATTCGGCGTAGCTGACCTTGGTTGGGTCAAACGTCACCTGCACGGCCTCGGCGTGCCCCGTCTCATCGCTGCACACGTTTTCGTAGGTCGGATTCTTTGTGGCTCCCCCAATGTAACCGACCTGGGTCCCGGTTACGCCTGGAATCTTGGCAAACGTCGCTTCCACCCCCCAGAAACAGCCGGCTGCAAAGGTCGCTTGATTATTCATAGGTATTTTGTCTCCTTGGGCAAACTATAGGCCAGTATAGTTTCGCGTTGCGAGTAGAATCTTCGCCATTGCCCGCAACTCGCAACTCGCAACACGCAACTCTTGCTTCCCACCCTACGCTCTTCTAAACTCCTCCCACGTCATATCGAAAGGAACATCGCCGCCTTGGAACCTGTTAAAATTCGATCGCTGGATGAGATCAAGCAGGAACTTAAACAACTCTTTGTTGAAAACCTTTCCCTTGAAGAGCTTAAGCCCGAAGACATCCGCGACGATATGAACCTTTTCGGCGACGGCGGCGTGGGGCTCGATTCCCTCGATGGAGTCGAAATCGTCGTCCTGCTCCGTCGACAATACGGGCTGGACGTCAAGGCGATGCAAAAAGGGCGCGACATATTCCAGTCCATCAACACGCTCGCCCCCTACGTCCTGGCCAACGCCACCAAATGAGCGTTGGAGGCTCTTACCATGAAGCGATCACCCGTCTGGATCGCGGGAATCGGCGTCGTCTCTGCCGCCGGGGAAAGCGTTAACCGAACCCTCGCCTCGTTTTCCGAGGGGATCAGGAACCCATCTGAACAATTACCTTTCGAATCGGCGATCTCCTGCCCTACGTTTCAGGTTAAGGCGGATTTGCCCGCCCTTCCCGGCCGGTTCAATCAATCGCGCACCCTCCGTCTGGCGATGAAAGCTGCCGCGAGGCATTGGGGGAGGCCGGTATTGAGTCATTTTCGAGTGATCTCCGAGTCGGCGTCGCCATTGGCACGACCGTCGCGAGCCAGTTAAACAACATCCCCTTCTACGACGCCTATCGAAGGAACCAGAATCCCCCCTTGGACCCCATCCTCGACTATTTGAGTGCCAACCTCGCGCACGCCATTGGGGATCTCCTTCAAGTCCCCGGCCCTCGATTGACGATCGTCAACGCCTGCTCATCGGGTACGGATGCGCTGGGGGTGGGCAAACACTGGATCGACGCGGGCCTTTGCGACGTCGTCATTGCCGGCGGCGCGGATGAGCTTAATCGCGTGGCCGTCGCCGGGTTCTGGTCGCTCGGCGTCACGAGTACCCAGCCGTGTGCCCCGTTCGACCGCGACCGGGCGGGTTTGAATCTTGGGGAAGGGGCGGGAATCCTGATCCTCGAATCGGATGAATACTCCCGCCGCCGCTGCGGAAAGCGAGCCTTCCAGCTCGCCGGCTTCGGCGCTGCCTGCGACGCGCATCATCTCACCGCTCCCCATCCCGATGGGCGGGGGCTCGCTTCGGCCATTCAAACGGCCCTCGCGCAAGGCGAGATTGCTCCCGATAAGGTCTCTTTCATCAACGCCCACGGAACGGCGACTGCCGACAACGATCGCGCCGAGGGAAAAGTGCTCGAAAAATCTTCGGCCCAGGCGTTCAGTTTCTCTCCACCAAGGGGTACACCGGGCACACGCTTGGCGCCGCCGGCGGGCTGGAAGCCGCGTTTGCCACCATGGGCCTGCACGAAACATGGATCCCGAAAAGTGCGGGATTCACGAACAGAGCTGACGATATTCCTATCTCGCCAGTCATTCGCCGAACTCCAATTTCGGGCGAATATGCCATGTCCACGTCGCTCGCCTTTGGCGGGAACAATTCGACCGTGCTGATTCGGAGGGTATCTTGAGCCTCGCACCAGCCGGCATCCTGGGCATCGGTGCGATCACGCCTCTGGGCCGCGATCTGAAGACAATCGGTCAGCGTCTGTCCGCTCCACCCCAACCCCCGGAAATCTTCGCGGTTGACGACCAGCTCCTTGCCGACCCGGCGACCTCCAAAGGCCTGCGCCGCGCCGATCGCTTCGTAAAAATGGCCGCGTTGCCAGCCCTCGACGCCTGGAAAAATGTTACGCCGCCCGAAGCGATGGACCGCGTGGGCCTGATCGTCACTTCCGGCCTCGGGCCTCACGGACGGGGGTTCAAATTCCTCGACGGCATCCTCGACTGCGGCGACGCCGAGGCGTTGCCCACCGATTTCTCGCATTCCGTCCACGGCGCGGCCGCCTCCTACATCGCCGGGCTGCTCGACCTCCGCGGGCCATCGCTTTCCACCACCGATTTCTGCTTTGGATTCGAGCAGGCAATCCTGCTCGCCCAGACCTGGCTAAGCGAGAAAACATGCGATCGCGTGATCGTCGGAGCCGTGGAAGAACTGGGCAAAGTCCTGATCGAATGCGCCCCGCGACTTCTCCCATCTACCCCCGCCCCCGGTACACCGGCCTTCGGCTCTGAGGCTCAGGCTCGAAGAGGGGAGGGTTGGGGAGGGGGTTTTATTCTCGGCGAAGGGGCAGTCTTTCTGACACTAGGACCCCAAACCATTCCCGCCCTCGCAACCATCAATGCCAACCCACCCCCCCTCACTCCCGAACTTCTCATCACCGATCATCCCATGATCTTCCCCCAACCAATTCCGCCGCCCGGGCAAGAGCAACCTTCACCCCCTGGTTCGGCCACACCGCGTCAAATTCCGCCTTCCAAACCCTCGGCGCCCTGCTCTCGCTTCACATCCCCAGATTCCACATTTGACACCGCCATGACCTTCAGGACATCATCCAATTCATCGGCTTCGATCCTGATTAAACGAACCGGGAGAACCCAATAATGCCAGAGGCCCTTTCCGCCGAGACTGTTCAGCAGCAGCTCTGCACCGAGATTCAGACGCTCATGTCGCTCAAGCCCGGCAGCGTCACCACGCAGACGCACCTGCCGTCCCTTGGGATGGATTCCCTCCGCTTCGTCTCGCTGCTGCTGGCCATCGAGAAAAGGTTCGGCGTCAACCTCATGAAGCAGGGCCTTAAGCCGGATGACACCAAGTCGGTCGTCAACCTGGCGGCGGTGATCCTCGCGAGGCGCAGCTTCTTGAGCTTTTCCCTCCCCTATTCCGCAAACCGAAGATATCTGACGGGAATCGACTGGATCGTCGGGGCACTCGATCACAGCGCCAAAAACACCATCGGCCTTGGAGGGTTTTCGCAAGCCATCCTCGATGTCGAGGGCCGAGTCGATGAAACCGATCTGCGGGCGGCGCTGAACCAGATCTCGGAGCGAATCCCGCTGATCAACGGCCGGGTCGCCCGCGACTGGACCAATCTTGCCCCCTACTGGAAAACCGGGAAATCGGCCGAAATTCCGCTTCGAATTTGCGAGCTTCCCGAAGTTAACGCCGCCGACTCTGAGCGCCTCTTCGACGATCACATCAACGCCCCGTTCGATTCCCGCTGGCAACACCTGCGTTGCCTGCTGGTCCGAATCGGCAACCGCCGGTCGCGGATTGGGTTGGTATTCGATCATCGGCTCCTCGATGCGTTTCGGAGCCGAGGGATTGTTCCGCCTGATGGACCTCGCCTGGAAAAACCAGCTCGCGGAAGTCCTCCCCAAAATAAAGACCACCGAGCCGGCGCACCTGGACCACTGGCCGCGACGGCTGAAGTCGGGCCAGACGCTGAACCGCTATCTCTTCGGCCTTAACGAAAAGAGCGTCTGCGGCTTGAATATCCCATCGCCCGGCTTGCGCCGGCGAATCCATTTCGTTCACGACACATTAACCGCGGAAGAATCGGCGGCCATCGCCGGCCGCGCCGCGGAAGAGATCAGCGTGCCGGTCGTTCTCCCCTCCACCGCCGCCCGGGCCATCGCCGCCATGCGGCAGGTCGTCCCCTATTTTCCGCAGAGCGGGGAGCAGTGTCTCGTCTTTACTTCCACCACCAATCGCCTGCCAGGCCAGGAGTGGGAAAAGCTCCTCTTCAACCACTTTTCCCTCATGGCCTTTTCCACCGCCCAAAACGATTCCCGCCCCGCGAATGAAATCGCCGTCGATTTGCGCGATCAATTATTCGACCAGATGCAGCAGCCAGATCCCGTTCGTCATGGAAGACGCGGGCGCTCTGGGAAGAATCTGCCCCCACTGGATCGGCAGCCGGCTGATGAACGCCCTGTTCAGCGGCCGCTTCTGCACGTTTTATTTCGCCTGTCTCCGCGAAACCGGATTTTCCGGCGAATCTTTCATCGGCCGCCAGTGTCAAACCTGACCCACAAACCGATCGCCTTCTCCCCGCCGGGCTTGAACATCTGCATGACCTGGTTCGCGGGGCATTTCAATCTGGTGATTTCCTACGTCGAAGGCGTGCTAAACACCGCGTCGGCCCGGCGGTTGATGTCGGAATTCAAGATATCGCTGCTGAGTTGAACAGCCATCACCCCTTCGTCATTCGGTCATTCGGGTTTGATTCGGATTTCTGGTTTCTGGTTTCGGATTTCCGCCGCCACTTTCCCACTCGTCGTTTTCGGGATCGTTTCCACGCGGCGAAACTCCACCGGCACCTTGTAGCTCGAAAGATGCTCAAAACAGAAGGGCCGCAGCTTCTCGATCACTTCCGCGTCACTCGCCACCACTTCCGCCACCGGCATCTGCCCATATTGCGGATGCGGCTGACCAAACACCCGCGATTCCTTCACCCCCGGCATCGTGTTGATCACTTCCTCCACTTCCTCCGGAAACACTTTCATCCCCGCGCACACAATCACCGTCTTGCTCCTGCCCAGCAGCGACAGACAACCCTGCTCATCCACGCGCCCAAGATCTCCGGTATCAAACCACCCATCGCGCAAAACTTCCTCGCGCAGCCGCCACGGCGAAAAATAGGCATCAAACATCCCCCGTCCGCGAATCAGCACTTCCCCCACGCCCGTATTCATCCGGATCGGCAATCCAAAGCTGATAATCCGGCAACATCCGCCCCACCGTCTGCTTCCCCGCCCCACCCGCCTCCGTATTGATGAACGGCAGCCCGATCTCAATGATCCCATACGCCTCCGCCGGTGCGATCGAGAATTTTCGCTGAAACTGCTCGAAAATATCCCCCGGCATCTTCATCGCCGTGCTGATCGCCAGGCGGACATTCTTTAACGACGCTGGCGAAACCGCGTCCGAAACCCCCAGCAGATAATAATGCACCGGCGACCCGTAAATAAACGTGATGTTCCCCCTCTCCACCGCCTCCAGCACCGAGAAGGGAAATCCGCGGTTGGCGACAATGATCTCCGCCCCCCTGCGCAAAAACAGCAGGATCGAAACGACAAAATGATGGCGACATCCCCAGGACCCAGAGAATAATGTCCTGATCCGAAATCCCCAGCCCCTTGTTGGCCGCATCCGTCCGCTCGGCGATGGAGCGGTGGGAGATGATGACGCCCTTGCTCTCTCCCGTTGTCCCGGATGAAAACCGGATAAATGCCGCCCCAATCTCCCGGCAGCGCACGTTCAACGCTTCCCCCGAAGCCCTCAATACCCACCGAAACATCTCATCGATCCCCTTCGACCCCTCTTCGCCCTTCATCGGCGGCAGACTCACATGCGTCAGCACGCCGGCGACATCGATCCGCTCAATCGTCTCGACAATCTCATCCTCTGTCAGCGAATCCGCCAGCGGCACCACCGCCGCCCCCGTCTCCAAAAGCGCCAGCGCGCCAATGACGTAATCAATCCCGTCCGCACACCGAAACGCGATCCGCTGCCCCGCCGCGATCCCCAGCCCGTTCAGCTTTCCGCTCAACTTCCCGATCGCGTCCAGCAGATCGCGATAGGTAATCGTGCGCAGTTCCCTCGACAATCGCCGTGCGATAACCGAATTCGCGCGTCTCCAGCCGGATTCGTTCAACGATGTTCACGCGCGACGCTCCTCTGAAATGTCCTGGCGACGGCATACACCAGGATCGCCGCCGCGGGCACGGCCACCAGCGCCACCACATGCGCCCCACAAACCGCGCCCACGCAAAGCTCGAGTCCATTTGCACCATCGGCCTGCCGATCCTCGCGCACAGCCGGGCCAATCCCTCCGGCATACAAAGCGCGAGTGTAATCAGCGCGGCGATTTTGTTCAGATGCAGCCGAACCGCAAAATAAGCCACGGCCACGATCCCCCAGGGCCACAGCAGAATCCCCAGCAACGCACTGATCGCCGCGGTGAACGCCAAACCCAGGGGCGTCGAATTCTGGGTCAGAAATTCCGCGAGGTTCCATTTTCTCTCCCTGCCGACATTTCTCCGATGCGGAATCGGCAACACCTGCCGCAAAACCAGCCGGGCGTGCATCCACGACAGCCGGGCATTATCGCGGAGCGGATCGAAAACTCGAAACCCGCTCGGCCCCTTCCTGATATTCGACCCGGATCGGCACCGATTCGATCTTCATCCCCGCCCAGATCGCCCGCGTCACCACCTCCACCTCAAAATTGTAATGCCTGGAACTCACCGGCAACCCCAAAACGCTCTTCACCGGATAGGCCCGAAACCCGCTCTGCGTATCGCTCACCTTCCGGCCCGTCTCCACGCAGACCCAGAAATCCGAAAAGTCCCGCCCAAACAGACTCGCCGGCGGCATCGTCCCGACAACTTCCTCCCGATGCCCGATAAAGATCGTCTCCGGCCCAAGCCGCGAAAGAAACTGCGGAATGTCTTCGGGAAAATGCTGCCCATCCCCATCCAGCGTAATCACATTTTCGAACCCTCGGCCGTCAGCCTCTCGCAGCGCGGTCTTGATCGCTTCCCCCTTGCCAAGATTCCGCGGATGCCGCACGACGCTCGCCCCCAGCGGCTTGAGCAACTCCGTCAAATCCGCGTCCGTGCTGCCGTCATCCACAACAATGACGTCGCCTATCTGCCGCAAACATCGCTGCACCACATCCACGATGGTGCGGGCGTTGTTAAAAACCGGGATGGCGCAGCACACGCGTGTCATCCCGTGGCCGCCTGAATTATTTCATCGCGATCAATCCCACCCTCTCCCGCCGTAACCGCAACGCAGAACTGAAAGTTCATAGAGCCCCATATCCCCAGCATCGTCTTAGCCTCACCATCTTCAATCATCTGCTCAGCCTGACGAAGCATTCCTGTCACGTGATCGCCGGCAAGCTGAATGAACATCGATGGGCCAGTCAGCGTAAGCGCAATTGCCACCTCTCCCAGCGAGCTTGTCGGCAACGTATAGATGAACAGATTCCCTCGTCCCAGTGACCGCCCCGTCGCGACATAATCACGAAAATACCTGTCGTTCGCCTTCAACACACCCCTTGATTCCGTGGAGATCAATCCAATTTCACCCCCGCTCAAATCCGCTTCCTTCATCGCCAGTGCCGCCGCGCACAAACAGCAGCGCGTCTCCTCGGTCATCCGCGAAAGATATTTGACCGGCCTCTCAACGATCCCCGGAATTTCGCTTGTGGTGTCCCCAATCGGCGATGTCTTCCGCCACACTTTGCCCGACGGCCCGACGGCGCCGTAGCTCGCGCAATTGAACCAACCCGCTGCTCGAATCATCGCCCTCTCCCCAGCAAAACCGCCGTGTTCACACCCCCAAACCCCGAATTTGTCGACAGTGCGATTTTTGAATCCCCCAGCCGTACTGCCTTTGAAGACGCCCAGCCCTCCGCCAATTCATCGGTCACTTCACACCCCACGGTTGGCGGCGCAAACCCCTCCTTCAGTGCTCTCTCTGTCACAAGAATCTGCGTCAACCCAGCCGCCGCCAGCGTGTGCCCAATTGCACCCTTGATCGAAAACACCGGCCGGGGCTGCGGCAAACTCGCCGCAAAACCCGTTATCTCCATCGCGTCACTATAGACGGTCGCCGTGCCGTGGGCGGCGATCAACGCGATCTCGCTTTTTGATTTCCCCGCCATCGTCATCGCCTTCTCAATCGCCCGCGAAAGCCCGCGCCATTGCGATCTGGCGCCGTCATATGCACTGCATCCGTCGTACTTCCCCACCCCAGAATCTGCGTCCCATCGCCATCCGCCTCCACCAGCGCATAACCCGCGGCCTCCCCCAATGTAAGCCCGCACCGCTCCCGATCAAACGGCCGCGCCGGTCCTGCCGAAAGCGACAGCAGCGACGAAAACCCCGAATAGACAAACTCCGAGACCGCATCTGCCGTCACCACCAAAACCTGCCTCGCCCGCCCGTTGCGGACCATCGAAGCCGCTCGCGTAAGCGCCGCCGCTGAAGACGCGCACGCGGATGAAATCGCCATCGCATCTCCGCGAAGCCCCAGAAATTCCGTCGCCCTCCCCACCAAAACCTCCGGCCGCGAATTCCCACATAACAGCGAGTTATTTTCCAAATCGCCCGCTCCACAAATTCAATCTCACCCACCGTGCTGGCGACAATCAGCGGTGTATCCACGTCGATCTTCCCCGCGATCGGTCCCAGCAATCGCCTCAATATCGCCCACACGCGAGATTCCCCATCCTCGACGCCTAATTCTGGAATCATCCCCGCTTGGTCGCTGACAAACCCCCGCTCCGCGAACCGCGCCGTGCGGGTGATCGCGGTTCTGCCGCTCATCAGCGCCATTCCAGAGGCTATCCAGCCCCCAGCCATAAGCTGTCACCAAATCGCTTTGCCCGATTACCGCAGGGATCATTTCAATTCCGCAAATTCACCCGCCGCCCACGCCGCCGGCACGTCTCCAGCAGCGCCGGATTCGCCAGCAGCGGCACGCCCTCCCGATCGACGAACATCTGCACAGTGTACCCGCGCACGCCACCGTCTTCTCCTTTAATACCTCATATTCCATGTTAATCCGCGCACCCTTCGCTCCACAGCAGTTTCCCCATGATCGTCACCGTCTCCCCCAAAACGGTCGGCGCAGAAATAATCCACGTGAAACTGCACGATCGGAGCCTGAAGCTTCTCCCGATAAAAATCCGCATATCCCAGTCCCACCGCCCGGCAAAGCTCCTCGTTGGCCTGCTCGAAAAGCTGGGCATACCGCCCGTGCCAGCATCACCGCCATCGCATCGACTTCGCTGAACCGCACCCGGTGCTTCACGCGAACGATCAGCGGCCGCGGCGACTCAGGATTCGCCGGAAAATAATCGCCTCGCTTGCGGCGGGGAGACTGGATCATTTCCCGCTCTCCCCCGCCGCCACCAGCGAAATCTCCGCGCACCTGCGTTCCTGAACCGACAGCTTCGCCCGGATCACAAAATCCCCGTTTGTTCCCGGCGTCATCTCCGCCTCGATCTGCACGCGCTGCCCGGGCCGCACCGGCTGGGTCAGCTTCAGCGTCTTGAGAGTTTTGATCCGCATCTCCCCCACCCCCTGCCGCGCCGCACCGGCCACCAGCACCGCCTGCACCAGGCAAATCCCAGGCAAAATCGGCCCGTCCCGAAAATGATCCGGAAAAACCGAAAGTTGTGGATCCACCTCCACCACCGCGCCAAACCCCCCCGGCCGATTTTCCATCCGCACCATCCGGCCAATCTCCCTGCGCAAGCGGCTCATTATCGAAGCTCCCGATCCCGATTCTTCACGATGATCCGGTAGTGAAAATTGCTATTGTCCATGACAATCCCGCGCGGGTAAAGAGTGCCGTTCTGCAATCCGTACTGAAAATACTGAACCCGCCACTGCCAACCAAACAAAAATCCCCCCTGCCCTTTTTCCAGCAGGACGGCCGGGCCTCCGCCGAACTGATATTCCACGGTGCGTCCCCCGGATTTCTCGGTAAATTTCACTGTCCTCCTCCCGACATCGATGTCGCTCGCTTCGCCGGGCACAAGGTCAAAATACATCCGCCGAAAATCTTCTCCGATCGCCGTCAGAATATCCTGATGGTCCTTGAGCGGCCCCAGCGCATATTGCACTTGCACGCCGCGCGAATTCCCCCCCAGTTGAAAGAGCTTCAGACCCATCTGGTTGAGGGCGACAAATTCAAATTCCCCTGCCGGCCGGTTTACCTCCAGCACGCCGAGAAACGCGAAGTCATGGTTAAAAGGCGCATCGATAATCACCGTGTCATCGGAAATAAAATGCTTTGGCAAAGCCTGTGCAAATGTCGCCCGCATCGACCCTGGATCGGGTCCATTCAATTCCGGCAAGGGCGCGCGCACAAAAGGCTCCTGCGCACCCCGCCATCAAGAATAGAATCGCCCACCGGAATCTCATATCGCCTGCCCGGATTTCCGCGCAGCTTCCCCCGCCCCCGGTACTCCGGGGGAGGGTTGGGGAGGGGGCCGCAATGCGCTTACACCCTGGCTCTTCCATTTCTCGCGAAGAAAGTTAATCCCCGGAATCATAATAAACGCAGTCAAAAATCCCCCGACCAGCCCCGAAGTCAAACTCACCCCCGCCAAAAAAAGTCCCGGATGCCGCGCCAGCAACATCGCCCCAGCCCCCGCGAGCGTCGTCAGGAACGACAGCAGAATCGACGCCATCCCCTGCCCCAGCACCGGCTCACGATTGTCCCACGCGAATTCCGAAAATGTTCCATAATCGCTCCCCAGCGCCAGCACCAGAATCGCCGCCACCACACTTACCACCGTCATCGAAAGTGAGGTTACCACCAGCGTCGCCAGCATCACGGCCACGCCCACCCCGGCGGGAAACATGATGATCGCAGATTTCCTCACGCTGCGCGTCAAAATCAGCAGCGACCCCGCAATAAATATCACGCTCACGGTCACCAGGATTTTCGTTTCCGACATCGCCGACTCCGCAAACGCCTGTCCCAGCGCCACCCGCGAGACCACTTCCGCATCATCCCGACCGGCGATCAGCCCCGCACCTTCGGTCACGTTGTCCGGGGAATCCTCAAAATAATTCAAAATCTGATACTGATCCCCGGATCGCGCGATGAATTGATCCCCGATCGTCTCCACAATCGCCCCTGATTCCGCCACCGAAGGCGGATGCGCAAGCTCTCAAAAAACGGCCCAAACGCCTGCGCAGAAAATCCATACGGCTTCCCCGCCGCTTCCAGATCGGCCCTGAATTTCGCCACGCGCGGCGGCGACCAGAACGCCTCCCACCGCGCCAGATTCTCTGCCCGCGTCTTCTCCGACGGCCAGAACTCGCTCAGCGAAACGAATTTCCCCTCCCCAAACTGCGACGCAATGGATGCATAAATCTGGTCATTCGCCTCCTCCGCCGCCTCGCGCGTTGTGCCACTGACCGCCAAAATCGCCAGCTCCTTGTCGTTGCGGCCCCACATCTTCTGAAAATCGCTTTCATTCTGCTTAACCTGCTGGCTGACGCCATCCAGCTTCGTCACATCCGGATCCAATCCGAATGCGAAACGCGATCACAACGACCGCGATCAGAATCAGCCCCCCTACCACCGTCGGCGTGAGCATATATTTCCCCCACCGCGTCAGCGGCATTCCCCGGCCGAGCAGTACCACCTTACCCCTCCCGCCCGGCCGGATAATCTTCGGCAAAATGAAAATCGCCGCCAGCAGTGACATCACCAACGAAATGCTCGTCAAACAACCCAGTTGCCGAAAAGCGGGTATCCGGGAAAAGAAAAAGGCGACGAAAACTCCCAGCGTCGTCAGATGGCTGATGATCAGCGGCCGGAAAATCCGCCGCACGTCCGCTTTCGGATCGCGACCCAGCGTCACCGCCGTATAAACATAAATCCCATAATCCACGGCGCTGCCCGCCATCGTCACCGCCAGCGCGATCATCATCGTCGACAGATGCGGATAGACCAGCGCGCACCAGCCGATGGTGATTGCCGTCGTGATCAGCGGCAGAAGAAACACCGCCGCCACGCGGAAATCGCGCGACACCAGGAAAAAGAGCAAAATAAATGCACCCGTGTTGATCGCCCCCGCGATATGAAAATCGTGCTCCATCAACTGGTCGTTCTGCTCGGTGTGAATCTGCCCGCAAATCGGAATAATCTGCACGCCAGGCGGGCGCTTCGCCGGCGAACTTTTCCAGGTGGTCGGCCAGGGCTTTGGAACTTTCCAGGCTCGTCGCCGAAGCTTAGGTCTCCAGGACCATCATCAATTGCCGGCCGTCCTCGTGCAAGCAGCCGACCGTCCTTCACCTGCACCCGGTAACCCAGCCCCTGCACCAGCGCCAGCATCCGCGGCAAAACCCGCTCGCTGATCCCCAGCGGATCGCGCGGCAGTGATTTGCGTGTGAAACGAACTCTCCGGCTTCGACCAATTGCAGATAACACTCCCGCATCCGCTTCTTCAGCGCCGCCGGCTCCATCTGCGCCTGCATGTCCTCCAAGTCGTCAGCGTTCAGCAATTCCCCCGCGTTATCCAGCATCGCCAGCGCTTCCTCCATCGCCCCCGCCTCCGCCGGTGGATGCACCACGCCCTTGATCAGGTTCGGATCCAGCTTCTTCTCAGCCTCATCCGCCGCCCGGTAAAGATCGGAAGGATCCCCATCCCCAGTCAGTCGAAACCACAAAACCGCCTTGGTGGCAAAACTTGAATCGCGAAGAAATAGAATCGTCTGCCGCGCCGGGCTATGTTCGGGAAGCAGCGGCTCCAGCGAATTGTCCAGCCTCAGCCGAAACCACCCCGCAATCGAAATCAGCCACCGCCACCACGATGCCCACGATCATCCATCGTTTCTGGCGGCCGTCGCTTCCATCATGGCGCATGCGGCGGCATCTCCCAGATGTCCCTCGAGATCGGCTGATTCACCCGCGTTCCCGAAAACTTCAGCGTCGTCACGTCCCCGCTCGCTTCCGAAATCACCATCGTATCGATGTAGTTCTCATCCGGCGCTGAACGTCAGATCGATCCGACTGATCAGCTTCGAAACCATCGTGCTGTCGTTGGGAACAAACCCCAGCGAAAGCGGCTGCTGCGCGTTTACATAAACGTCATAACTATCCCCCAGCGCCTTGTAATCCCCCAGAAACCACGCCTGCATCTGCTGCGTAACCGCTTTAAACGTCGGATCGCCCCCCAGATTCACCGTCTTCACCTCGATTCGTATCCTCATCCCACTGCGAAACCTCATCCCCGGCAATCCGCACCGCATATTTCACCGGATCGCGCACGATCCAGATCAGTCGATCCGGCTTCTCAAGCCCCATGTGCCCGTCGATGTTCAGCGTATGATCCAGCATCGCCAGCTTTTTTTCTTCATTGAAATCCGCCTCAATGGATGCAATCCCCTTTAGGTGCTGCTGCACGCCCTGAATGATCTCCATCGAAGCCCGCGTCGTTGGCCGCGTCGTTTGCCCGACAGCGAAACTGCTTATTCCAATCACCAAAAACAAGAAACACGTTTTCGCGCAGAGGCGCAGAGCGCGGAGGAGAAGCGAAATTGATTTCTCTCTGCGCTCTGCGCTCTGCGCGAAATCTCTTTATTCTCATAGTCCCATTTCCGCGGCGATCTCATCGCCCGGCCGCCAGATTTTCACCTGTCCGCTTGCCACGAGCGTTCCATCATCGCGGAAAACGTCTCCCTCGACTACGCCGAAAGCCCCAAATCGAGTCACCTTTCTCAAATGGATTGTCAGCCTGTCCCCCACGCGCACTTCCGACGCCACGTTCAGTTCTTTCACTCCCAGCAACAGCCCCCGATGCCGCAGCCGCTCTTCTTCCGTCAGGTGATACCCATGACAAACCGCGAACGATTGCGCGATCATCTCTACAAAGGCCAGCTCATCCAGCCTCCCGCTTGAATCCACCAAAACGCAGTCCTTCGCGCACGGTGAAGATCGTTTTGGCGGTCCGTTCACCCACATCGATCAGCTCATCCACCATCCGCATCGACTCCCCATGCGGCACCAGCCCCGCCGCCGCGATCGGCAACCGCTCCACGGCCTTGCCGTTGATCTTCCAGCACATCTGGTCCGCGGCCAGGTAATCCCCCGTCAGTTGATACGCCGCCCCCCGGCACCCATAGCAATCCGTCGTTTTCGAGCACGTCCGGCATGGCTCCTTCATCTTCTCCGGATAGGCCCGCAAATTCTCCAACACCTCGCTCAATTCCAGAATTTCATGCAGCGATTCGCTCCGCACATTCCCCAGTGGAATCGTCACCCCCACACACGCGAAAATCGTCCCGCACGCCGTCACGTGACACGCAAACTGATGCCGCTTACACGATCGGCCGATCAAAGCCGCCGGCTTCTCCCACGTCTTCCCAAACTCCTCCAGATCAATCCGCCCCAGCTCTTCGAAGAGCGACTTCGCCCGATCCGGCGAAACCACGCTCCCCGCGCCATTGTTCCCTGGCTTGATAATCTGCACATAAGGCTCAATCCCACGCGCCCTCGCCTTCCTCCACATCGCCGGGACCTCTCGAATATTCTCTTCTGAAACTGTAATCGCCGCCGCCAACCGCGGCCACCCAGTGCCGCCGGTGTCCTCACCGGCGGAATTCCCAGCGCGACATCAGTCTCTCCCACTTCACAACCACCGAAACATTCCGCTCCCGCAAAAACGCCGCGAAGGAAGAATTTATTGGCGTCGAATACGCGAACAATTCCACTTCCATTCCCATGTGCCGGGCGGTATCGATCACCTCCCGCAGCGCCGGATGTGAAGTCTCCCCCGCATCGCAAAAAATCACCCGCAGCGCCCCTCCTTCCGCGCCTGCTGCAGCAAATCCCCGATCTCAATCACCGTCAACGGACTCCGGTCCGCCGTCGGATTCGCAAGACATGCCGCGCACTCACACCTCTCCGCCGACAAATCCAGCTCAATCGAAAGCAATCCCCGCCGCGCCGCGCAAGCCTCAATTTCCTCGCGTGAAAACCCGAGGCCGCCTACTCGAATTGAACAATCACCGGCCAATTCCAAACCTGCTTTCAGTTGTATCGCCACTCTGCGCTCTCCGCGATCTCAAGCGCAGCGGGCAGTCAACCATTGTTTCGCTGCTTAAATCGGCTGCGGATCAAGCTCCGGACGCGCCGCAAGCTCCGGACGCGGATCCAGGTATTTCTGGATAATCTCCCGCGCCCGCATCTTGAGCTGAAATGCATTCATACCCTGATACTGCTCCGCCGTCAGCGAAGGAAGTTTGGTTATGGTGATTTTCCCAGGATGCATCACCAGCGACCCCTTGTGGGGAATCTCCTCGCTCCCCGAAATCGCGATCGGACAAACCTTCACCCCCGCCTTCTGGGCAACCCGGAAAATCGCCCCGTGAAACGGCCCCATCTGCCGCGACCCCGAACGCGTCCCCTCCGGAAACGCGATCACCGACACCCCCGCACTCAGCAACTCCAGCCCCTGCTCCATAAACTGCTCGAACGAAATTTCCTTCACGCGCAAATACCCGCCCAGCCGCGAAAGCCGGTTCACGATATACAGCCGTGAGGTCCAGATATTCAGCACCTGTACGCATTCGCCCGGCAACACCGACATCAAAAACGCATCCGACGTCGACCGATGATTCGCCACAAACACCCACGGCGGACGCTCGTCCGGCGCCAGGTCCACATACTTCACCCGTACGAACGGCCACCCCGAACGGATGACCGGCCTTCCATAATGGGTGATCGTCCGCCGTATCACCCACTTCGACCGCCGCGGATTCCGCGTCAGAAATCTGAATGTGTAGTAATACGGCAGCCCCACCACCACCAGCAGCGCCGTCCAAAACGGAAACAGGCACCAGAACAGCACGTTCAGCGCCGCCGTCTCCAGCCGCCAAAGAATCGTCTGGGATTGCCCAGGCCGCGCGTCCATCGCGTCTCAGCCCTTCTTCTGCTCGTTGCGAATCAAGATCAGGTAATTGTACAAATCCGCAAGGCTGCGAATCGATCGAATCCGCTCATCATCCCGAACCTGGACGTTAAACCGCTTCTGGATAGCGGCCACTAAATCCACCACGTCCAGGCTATCCAGCCCCAAATCGCCGAAAATCTGCGCTTCGGGCGTCAGCTTCTCGCGAGGTATTTCAAACGAATCGGCAAACACATCGTTTACAGCTTGAATCAACTCTGCATCTGTCATCAAGTTACCTCATTGGCCCGCGAAAAGTTTACAGGTCGAGCAACGCCAAAACAAGATTACCTGTATTTCGCTCGCAACACGCAACTCGCGACTCGCAACGACCACATTTCATCGAGTACGATCCATTCCCGTCCCATGTCCTCCACCCTCAACACCCCCCCACCCTCGGCCTGGGCCCAGCCCGGAATTGGACTCAAGTGGCAGACCCGATTCTTCCACCGGCTCATCCGCGTGGGCGGCCGCGCACGCGGCTACCACATCGCCCTCATCGTTGCCTTCTGGTATGTCCTCTTCTATCCTTCCATTCGCCGCCGCTGCCGCCACTACCTCAATCGCCGCTTTCCCGATCGCAAACGACCTCTCCGCCGATTTCTCGATGACTACCGCCTCGTCCGCACGTACGCCGCCACACTCGTCGACATGGTTGTCGTCGAAGTCCTCGGCCCCTCCGCCATTTCCGCCACCGCCCCCGAACACGACCGCCTCATCCAACTCTGCTCCCAGCCTAAAGGTTTCGTCCTTATCCATGCTCACGTCGGCTGTTTCCAGCTCGGCTTGGCCGCCCTCACCCAGTTTCCCAAGCACGTCTCGATCGTGATGATCCCCGAAACCCGCGCCCCCATGCTCCTGAAACCCCAGGCCGCCGACATGATCGACGCGCGCTCCGGCATTGCCGGGGTTGTGGAAATGACCAACGCGCTGCTCCGCGGCGAAATCGTCACCATGATGGGCGACCGCATCTTCGGCAACGACCAGAACACCGTCCCCGCAAAATTCCTGGGCGACACCGTCATGCTCCCCGTAACCCCCTACCGCCTCGCCTCCGCGACCGAATGCCCGGTACTGGTCATGGCCGCCCCCAAAACCAGCCCCCGCTCCTACGAGTTGCGAATCCTGAAAATCATCAAAGTCCCGCCCCATCTCGGCCGAAAGCCCGCCGACTACGCCCCCTATGCCCAGCAGTTTGCGGATGCCATCGAACAATTCACGCAGGATTACCCCTGGCAGTTCTACAATTTCTACGACCTCTGGAACTCCCCGCCTCCCTCTGTCCCCTCTCCTGGTACGCCGGGAGAGGGTTAGGGTGAGGGACGTGAACCATGCCCGCTATTCACTCTCCGCCGGCTTCCGCTTTTCCCCAAACTGCAGCAGCCGCTCAACCCCACACCGCGTCGCCCATCGCAGCGTGATCCGCGTATATTTCTCCCCGCACAAAAGCATCCCTCCCATGAACACCCCGTGCGACGCAAAATAAATGACCCCGGCCAATATCAACGGCCACGACCGCCGCAAATAGACCGCCAGACCCTCCAACGGAATGATCACCGGCCAGCACATCGCAAAGCTCAACCCAATCAAAAACATCCCCCCAAGAATCCGCAGCGTTGGCCGCTTGCGGAATTCCATTAGATCCGCGCGGTCTTCGATCGCCTGCCGCACATAATTTGTTTGCGACAGACGCAGCCCGATCTTGTACAGCGTCTGATTCACGTGTAAAATTTCCCACCGGCACAATAGCCGATTCAGTCGCAGCGCTCCATGGGCTTAGGGAAGAAAAAGTGACCCTCTCAACCCTTCAGCCGGCTTCCGCACAACAAAATACCTCCAACTCCCCCTGGAACTCCTTCGAAAAAATCTACTGCATCTCCCTGGCCCAGCGCCCGGATCGCCTGCAAAGCGCCAAAGCCGAGTTCCAGCGGGTCGGGCTGGCGTCAAAAGTTGAATTTGTCATCGTCAACAAAGACCCTACCGACAGCGAACGCGGCATCTTCGAATCCCATCTTGCCTGCCTTCGCCAGGGTCTCGCCGCCGGCGCCGGCAAAATCGTCGTCTTTGAGGACGATATCCACTTCAAGCGCTTCTCCATGAAACGCCTCCGCCGCGCCGTGCAATTCATGCACGCCGATCCCAACTGGCGTCTCTTCTTCTTCGGCTGCTTCGTCAATTCCTCTCGAAAAACCGCCTACCCCTCCGTCGTCAAAATCGCCTATCGCTGCCTCGCCCACGGCTACGTCATCCGCCGCGATTTCGCCCAAAAACTCGTCGAATCCCCCTACACCGGCGTCTCCTTCGACGATTTCCTCCGCTCCACCGGCAACGAAGGCATCTACGCCCTCTACCCCTCCTTCGCCTATCAGAGCGGCGCCTCCACCGACAACGACGCCCTCAAACGCGTCGACCGCAGCCGCCGCATGTTCGGTGGCCTCCAAGTCCTCCAGCACTGGAACGAATTCAGCACCCGCCGCCTCATTCCCATCATCGCCGCCCACGTCCTGCTCTTCATCGCGGTGATTCTCTTTCTTCTTCGCCACCACTTGCCGTAGCGATAAACCAGAACAATTCCGGATTCCCACCCGACGCCCGCACCGTCAAAACGCTAAACCCCGCATTGGCAATCCCCTTCTCAATCACCACCCTGGTGCGATGCGTGGCGGGAATACCCCGAATCCGCCGATTGATCCGATCGATCTTCCACGCCATCGATCCCCTCCCCGCCGGGGCCATCGGAACTCGCATAAACAATTTCGCCCCTTCGCGCAAGCCTTCTTCGAATCCTCCACAGCGTGAGCGTAAACGCCGCGTCATCGAGAAAGTGCATCATGTCCAGCGCAAACGCCCCATCCAATTTCTCCGGCAGCCCCGCCCACTCAAAATCCGGCGCAGCGCCCTTTTGAACCACGCCTCTCATCCCAAACGCCTCGCGCGCGGCCGCCACGCGCCGCGGATTCGGCTCCACCCCATAAACCCTCACCTCCGCAATCCACTCCATCAGCGCGCACCCCGCGATCCCATGCCCGCACCCCAAATCCAACACCTCCTTAAACCCGTGCGTTTTCCCTAAAAATTCCGGCAACTCCCGAAACATCGGATCCAGCCTCATCTTGAACCGTGCAAACATCCAAGTGAAAGTCCCCAGCCTCTGATACTTAAGCTGCACCCGATCCCGCCACGATTTCGCCCCCTCCGGCCGCACCCCCAGCGACAACCGTAAGAAAATCGGCGCCAAAACAATCACGCCCACCAAAACGCCGACAACCACCACAGCCTTGGACATAAAAAAAAGCTTACCGCCCCTCTTTCACACTTTCACACTTTCAAACTTTCACACCATTTTCCCCATTCGGCATTTGGCAATCGGCAATCGGCAATCTATACTCCCCCCATCACAGTTCCGGGCATTTTGAAAACCATAGCCAGTCGATCTTGAAAGGTTTCCCCTTGTCGGACGGTTCTCCAGACATCGCTCTGGTCGTTGGCGGCAGCCGAGGCATTGGCAAAGCCATCGCCCTCCGCCTCGCCCGCAGCGGATGCGACATCTGGCTCACCTATCGCACCAACCACGACCAGGCAAAAGAAACCGCCCGCCAGATCGAATCCCTCGGTCGCAAATGCGAGCTTTTCTGCTTCGACGTCAGCGATTTCGCCGCCACCGAAAAAGCCCTCCGCGACCGTGCCGACCAGACATCCCCCGCCATTGTCGTCTTCAACGCCGGCGTAACCCGCGACAATCTCCTCGTCTGGATGAAGCCCGAGGAATGGTCCACCGTCATCCGCACCGACCTTGACGGCTTCTACAACGTCATGAACTCCGTCCTCTTCGCCATGATCCGCGCCCGCCGCGGGCGCATCGTCGCGGTCTCCTCCGTCTCCGGCCAGGTTGGCCAGGCCGGGCAGGTCAACTATTCCGCCGCCAAGGCCGGTCTCATCGGCGCCTGCCAAGGCCCTGGCCCGCGAAGTCGGCAAGCGCAATATCTGCGTCAATGTCGTCGCCCCCGGCCTGATCGAAACCGACATGACCGCCAACCTCCCCAAGGACCAAATCCTCCCCATGATCCCCCTCGGCCGTTTCGGCCAGCCGGACGATGTCGCCTCCGTCATCGAATTTCTCTGCCGCGAGAAATCCATGTATATTCACGGCCAGGTCATCGGCATCAACGGTGGACTAGCAACCTGAAAAACATGTCACGACCCCCACACCAAACTCCCCGTTTAGCCGCGCCCCGAGCTTTCCCCCGCCCCCGGTACTCCGGGGGAGGGTCGGGGAGGGGGTTCTCCCTTTCATGAAATCCTACGACACCATCATCGTCGGTAGCGGAATCACCGGCCTCACCGCCGCCCGAATCCTCGCCCAAACCGGCAAACGCGTCCTCCTCCTCGAAAAAGCCTCCATCCTCGGCGGCTCTCTCGCCCGCTTCCGCGTCGAGGGAATCCCCTTCGACGTCGGATTCCATTTCACCGGCGGATTCACCGACGATCGCAACGGCGTCCTCGACGACATCCTCTCCCTCCTCGGCGTCCGCGAACGCATCCACCCCATCTATTTCCCCCGCGAAGCCTGCCATCGCATGATCTTCCCCCATGCGAATCTCGAATACGTCGTCCCCTGCGGCACCGATATCGTTCACGAACAACTCTGCCGCGATTTCCCCAAGGAACGCGACGGCCTCGACACGCTATTTCCGCCGCTTCCACCACGTCATCGACGCCACCCCAACCCTCAATGTCTCCGGCTTCGACACGTTCCCGCCCCCCATCGACGAAGACCACATCACGCCTCCAGACCATTCTCGACGACACAACTTCCGACCGCATCTTCCAGACCATCCTCGGCGGACTGTGCATGTGCTACGGCACCAAGCCCGCTGAAGTCTCCTTCTCCACCCATTGCCGCGTCAGCTAGGGAATGCAGGAATCGCTCGCCCGCGTCGAAGACGGCGGCGACGCTTTCGTCGATGCCCTGGTCGATGTCCTCAGAAACGATTCCGTCGAAATCCGCACCCGCTGCACCATCCAGCAATGCGCCGAAGTCGTCAACCGCAAAGTCACCCGCTTCCTCCTCACCGACGGCACCGAAGTCTCCGCCAGTTCCGTGTATCTTCACCATGCATCCCGCCAGCGTCCTGGCAGTTCTGCCCAAGGAACATCTCTCCAAGGCATTCCAGAGCGCGTCGGAGATTTTCAGCCCAGCAACTCCTTCTTCACGGTCTACGGCGCTCTCGAAAGAATCGGAAGGCGGCGCCATCACGCTCGCCTCGATCCTGCCGGATGCAGACCTCGACGAGATGCTGACCCACCGTGACGCTCCCCACGAAACCAGCCGCCGCGAAGGCGCAATGATGGTCCTCCGCAGCCGCGAACGCGGCTCCGATGGCCCCGTCAACACGGTCACCGCCCTCGAGGTCGCCTTCCCCGAAACCACGCAGCGCTGGTTCGAAACCAAGCTCAAGCGCCGCCCGCCGGAGTATTACCAATACAAAACCGCAACGCACCGAATCCATCGTCGGCCGCATCAGCGAATATATTCCCGAATGCCGCGAAATGCGCGTCATCGATTCCGCCTCCAGCCTCACCTATCGCGATTATCTCCACAACCCCGACGGCAGCGCCTACGGCATCCGCCAGAAGATCGGCCAATTCAATCTCGCCGGCCGCCTCCCCCTGACCAATCTCTACGCCGCCGGCCAAAGCGCCCTTCTCCCCGGCGTCATCGGCGCAATGACCTCCGCATTTTTCGTTTGCCGCAGCATCCTCGGCCGCGAAGTCTTCCGCGAATATCTTGTCAGGCAGATCAGCTTGTTCAACCGCGCGGTAATCACCGGATATGGCGTCGTCACCCCCATCGGCTACTCCGTCGCCGAGATGATGCAGGGCCTCGAAGCCGGCGTCTGCGCCACCCGCGCCATGCCCCCCTCCTGGAATCGCTTCGGCCGCCTCCGCTGCCAGGTCGGCGCTCCCATCGAAATGCGCGACCCCAAGGCCATCCCGCGATCTCTCCGCCGCACCATGAGCCCCATGAGCATCTTCGCCGTCCAGGCCGCCACGCAGGCCCTCCAGCACGCCGGCATCGACTCCGCCGGCAATCCCCGAAAACCCCCGCTTCGGCTGCATCATGGGCTCCACCACCGGCAGTCCCCAGGCCATCACCCAGACCTACGAAATCCTTCTCGCCAAAAACGAATACGTCATGCTCGGAGCCAGCGAATTCTTCCGCTGTATCTCCCACACCGTCGCCCTCAACGTCGCCCAGTATCTTCGGCGTCAAGGGTGTCGTCTCCGCCACCTCCGCCGCCTGCGCTTCCGGCCTCCAGGCCGTCGGCGCCGCCTACGATCAGATCCGCCTCGGCCGCCAGGACGTCGTCCTCTGCGGCGGCGCTGAAGAACTGCACGAAACCGTCGTCGGCTCCTTCGACATCCTCTACGCCGCCTCCGCCCAATTTAACGATTCCCCCTCCAGCAACTCCTCGCCCCTTCGACGCCAAACGCGACGGCCTCGTCTGCGGCGAAGGCGCCGGCGTCATCGTTATCGAAAACCGCGAACACGCCCTTCGCCGCGGCGCAAAAATCCTCGCCGAAGTCGTCGGCTACCACACCTGCAGCAACGGCATCCACGTCAGCCAGTCCGACGACGTCTCCATGATCAACTGCATGAAAACCGCCCTCGCCGAATGGCGATGTCTCCCCCGCCGACATCGGCTACGTCAACGCCCACGCCACCGGCACTCCCCAGGGCGACGCCGCCGAAGCCCGCGCCATCGCCGCCGTCTTCGGCACCGACATCTCCCGTCAGCAGCCTCAAAGGAAACATGGGCCACACCCTCGGCGCCTCCGGCCCGATCGAACTCGCCGCCACCATCGAAATGATGCACGCTCCGGCACCATCTATCCCACCCACAATCTCGAAGAAATCGATCCCGCCTGCGCCGGCATCGCCCACGTCCGCGAAAAAACACCCCGCCAAATTCACCACCTTCCTAAAAAACAGCTTCGCCTTCGGCGGCATCAACTCCGCTATTGCCTGTGAAGTTCGCTGATTTACTTTATCTGGCTCAGAAGCTCGTACGATCGCAGCCGCAATGAATGATCGAAGACACCCGTCGCGATCATCAGTTCATCAGCCCCCGTCTCTTCCACCAACGCCCCAAGGCCCCGCCGTACCGTTTCCGGCGATCCCACAAACGATTTCGCCAGCATGTCCGACACGCGCACCTTTTCATCGGCAGACCAATACGATTCCATGTTATCGATCGGCGGCGGAAGCTGCCCGCTCGCCCAACGGACGATATTCGTGTAGCTCTGCTGCACCGACGTAAACAGATGCACTGCCTCCGCATCGGAATCTGCCGCGACCACATTGATGCCGACCATAACGTACGGAGCCTTAAGCCGCTCCGAGGGCTTGAATCCCGTCCGGTAGGTTCGCAGCGCCTCGTCCATTTTCGCGGGCGCGAACTGCGCCCGAACACATAGGGAAGCCCAAACGCAGCCGCGATCTGGGCCCCCGCAAGGCTCGACCCCAGCACCCAGATCGGAACTTTCAGGCCAGTCCCCGGCACCGCCTGCACAACCCGCCCCGGCAGCAAAGGGCTGAACAGCAACTCCAATTCCTCGATATCGCGGGCAAATGCATCCGCCGTGGCAGCCTGGCGGCGAAGGACGCCCAGCGTTCGTGGATCCGTCCCGGGCGCACGGCCCACCCCCAGGTCGATTCGCCCCGGGTACAGCGATTCCAATGTCCCAAACTGTTCCGCGATAACCATCGGCGAATGGTTCGGAAGCATGATCCCACCCGCCCCGACCCGAATCGTTTTGGTCCCGCCTGCCACGAACCCAATCACCACCGAAGTCGCCGCGCTGGCAATGCCTGTCATGTTGTGATGCTCGGCTAGCCAATAACGGCGATATCCCCACCCCTCCGCGTGCCTGGCAAGATCCAGCGCGTTGCGCACGCCTCCGCCGGAGTCGCGCCACGGCAGACATATGCCAGATCGAGGATCGAAAGCGGTGGAAGGCCCATCAAACGATCCATTGTATAGAATCACGCCCAAGACCACGAAGGTGCATTTGCCTCTTCAAAAGCGCCAATCGCCTTCGAAGGGGGCGTTACTCTTCTTCATGCCTCCCTCGCATTTTCCCCCTCCCCTGGTACTCCGGGGGAGGGTAGGGGTGGGGGCCGCCTCACAAATAACTGTCGGCCCCCTTTCAAGAATTCCGTTCTGATATAATTATGCATATGGTCACGAAAACTTTTACCTATTCGGTGGTTCTCGAAACAGACGACCAAGCCGGTGGATTCGTCGCGCACGTTCCCGCGTTGCCCGGTTGTCACACCGAGGGCGACACACGCGACGAAGCAATCGCCATGGCTCAGGATGCAATTACGGGATATGTCGAATCCCTCCTGGCCCACAGCGAGCCCATTCCCGTGGAAACCAATCCCGCTGGACCTGTTTTGGTAACCGTACCCGCCGCAATCCCAGGGCAACCGCATTCTCGCCTAACTGATTAATCGCATCTCATCATTTCTCCCCCTCAAATTTTTTTTTCAGGAAAATCTCCGGATTTTTCAAAATAGGTACAAAACGTACACCTTTTGGACCTGTATATAGATGCACCTTATCTTCGATACATATTCCGCGGTAATCTTCCCCGGCTCATCAAACCCAGCCAGGGAAGAAAAAATCTCACCGACGAATCCCGGGAACTTCCGGGCATTTTCGGACATGCCCCTCCCCAAAACCTCATTCGCCATCCGCAATCAGTGCAAACGCGATTGCCCTGCGTCGCAATTCCAGAAATCCCCACAAACTATTGCTCCCCACAACCCTCACTGTTATGTTTGTGCCCGTTCATTTCTGAAAGGAGACTCAAATGAATCGTAATGGGGCAAGGAAACTACTAATCACCACCATGGGAATGGTCATTGCCGGCGGCCTTTATGCCGGATGCAGCTCCGGCGGCAGCAGCGCAAGCACCACTTCCTCTTCCGACAGCAGTTCAAGCTCGGCCTCCGCCGCGCCGGCCACACAGCCCATTCCGCCAGACTCAATTTTCGCCAAGGTGAAAATGGGTGAAGAACGCGACCAGGTCTACGCCACAATCGGTCAACCCACCACCTTCAACACCTACCAGACCGGTAAGGCGTTCATCCCCTTCCATTATGGCGGTGGCGACGACGCCCGATTGGCCGCCCACTACAAAGGCGTCGGCGTCATCACCTTCTCCAACGACAGCGCTTACACTTCCGGCTGGAGTGTCGAAGATATCCACTATGATCCGTCCGAGCCGGGCTACTAAGAGCGCATACGACATCGCCATCGTCGGCGCAGGTGCTGCTGGAATCTGCGCCGCCTGGGCAGCCGGACAATCCCCCAGCGTTCCCATCCGCGTTCTCTTGATCGACGCCGCCCCGCGTCTCGGCGGTGTCGTTACCGCCGCCATGCACCGCTCCATCTGCGGCCTCTACGCCGATGCGCCAAAAAACGCCCTCGACACTCTCAACGCCGACGCCCAGCGCCATCTGGTCAGCCTGATCGTCAAAAACGAGCCCATGCGCACCACCCCAAAGCAACTCGGAAAAGCCTGGGTCCTCGAATTCCCCGCTCCCGCGTGGGAATCGGCTCTCCAGCAGATTGTGCGACGAATCCCGTGCCGATGTATGCCTGAACTGCCGCAAACTCGTGCACATGAATCGCGAAGGCAATCGCATCACCGCCCTCCAAATCGCCGGCGAAAATCCGCAGTGGATCGACGTAAAAGCCGCCATCGACTGCACCGGCGGCGGCAAGCTCCTCGAAACTCGCCGGCGAGGACACCTATCAACCCCCGGACGACTCCACCGGCAAAATCCTCGGTGGCTTCGCCGCCCGACTCTCCGGCATCACCGGCGACCCGGAGCTCCTCCGCCTCCAAATCCCCTTCGCCCTCGCCAAGGCCGTCGAAACCGGCAGCACTGCCCACCGCAGCCCGCTTCACCGCCTTCCACCCGGGCCCCGGTCCCGGCGAAGGCGTCTGCAAACTGGCCGTGAATCCCAGTCGAATATTCCCGAAAATCCGCCTCCGAACTTCGCTGATCAGATCATGAAGATCCTCGCCGCCGAAATCCCCTCCCTTTCCCGCATGCAAAATCCTCGAAAAGTCCCCCCGCGTCCTCCCCCGCGACGGCCTGCGCCTCGCCGGTCGATTTGTCATATCTGAAGAGGACGTCACCACGCCCGCCAGCACGGCCGAAGGCTCCGTCCACGCCTGGTGGCCAATCGAAAAATGGATGATATGTCCACGGGCCCAACCTACGCTCTATCCCCCACCCGGCCGACCTCTACGACATCCCCGACGATGCCCTTCGCAGCGCAGACTATTGAGAATTTGCTCGCCGCCGGCACCTGCATTTCGGCCACCTCCGCCGCCATCGCCTCCACCCGCGTCAGCGGAATTTGCCTGGCCACCGGCTACGCCGCCGGACGCCTCGCACTTTCAACTGTTTCAACGACTTGACCCTCACTGGCATTACAACGCCATGGCTAATTATCATTCCGACACGACTTGACTCAGAGGAAACATCTCACAATCTCAAAATTAAGCCGGTAGCCAGTTGAAGACCCCGACCCCTACGGTTACCCTCGGCCCCTCCAAACTCCGAATTGAGGATGTCATGGCCGTCGCCACCGGCGCCGCCGCAATCCATCTCGACGATTCCCCGGCCTTTCGCAAGAAGCTCGAGCCGAAGCGTCGAACTGCTCGACGCCTCATCGCCAACGGCGAAGTCATCTACGGCGTAACCACCGGCTTCGGCGCACTCCTGCGAAACATCCGTTCCCCCGGCCCTTTCCGCGAAAATGGCCGACCAACCTCGTCCGCTTTCACGGCTGCGGCACCGGCCGCATTCTCGACGAAACCGAAGCCGCCGCCGTCATGGTCGTCCGCCTCGTCAGCCTCGCCCAGGGCCGCTCCGGCGTTCGCCCGATGCTGCTGGAACGCTTATGCGCATCTTATCAATCGCCGAATCCTGCCCCAGATTCCCGCCGAAGGTTCCGTCGGCGCCAGCGGCGATCTCACCCCGCTCTCCTACATCGCCGCCGTCCTGATCGGCGAGCGCGAAGTCTCCTTCGACGGCCAGGTCATGCCCGCCGCCGACGCCTTGCCGAAGCCGCCGGCCTCAAGCCCATCGAGCTTCGCCCCAAGGAAAGCCTGGCCCTGATGAACGGCACCAGCGTCATGACCGGCCTGGCCTGCCTCGCCTACGACCGCGCCCGCCAACTCGCCCGCTGGGCCGCTTCCATCACCGCCATGGCCAGCGATGTTCTCCACGGCAACCGCCGGCATTTCGACGAGCGCCTTTTCCTCGCCAAGCCCCACGCCGGCCAGCTCGCCTGCGCCCGCTGGATCGCCGACGACATCGAATACACCGCGCAGCGAAGCCAAGCACGACGGCCGAATCCAGGACCGCTATTCCATCCGCTGCGCCCCGCACGTCATCGGCGTCCTGCTCGATTCCCTCACTTTCATCCGCACAGCTGCTCGAAACCGAAATCAACAGCTCCAACGACAATCCCCTCTTCGACCCCGACACCGGCGACGTCCTCCACGGCGGAAACTTCTACGGCGGCCACGCCTGCATGGCCATGGACATGCTCAAAATCGCCGTCGCCAACATCGCCGACCTGGTCGACCGCCAGATGGCCCTGCTCTGCAACCCGCACACCAACAACGGCCTCCCCGCCGATCTCGTCGCCCGCACCGGCACCGATCAGGTCAGCCATCACGGCTTCAAAGCCATGCAGATTTCCGCTTCCGCCCTGGCCGCCGAAGCCCTGAAGCTCACCATGCCCGCCAGCGTCTTCAGCCGCAGCACCGAATCGCACAACCAGGACAAGGTCAGCATGGGCACCATCGCCTCCCGCGATGCCCTGCGCGTCATCGAGCTGACGGAAACCGTCCTGGCCATCGTTCAGCTTGCCGTCTGCCAGGCCGTCGATCTGCGACAACTCCGAAGGCTGCCACCGCCGCAGCCGCGAACTGCACCGCGCGATCGCGCCAAAGCGTTCCGATAAACGAACGAGGACCGCCGCCAGGACATTGACATCGACAAGGTCCTCGAACTCTACCGCGCCGGCAAAACTCCCCATCGGCTCCATCGATTTCCCCGCCGATTGAGTTTCCGACCCATCCGGGATCCACCCTCTCAAATCCAAACCCCCGCCCGCCGCAAGTTCTTGAATTACCGCGCTCACGATCTCACACAACTTCTCCCCGCTCAACTCCCCCATCGTGCAAAAGGATAATGCTCCCATCCCGCGCCAGCCGCAACAACCCGCTCGATCGCCGCCCTGGCGACTTTTCACCGTATCGAGCGACCTCACATCCCACCCCACCATCGTCAGCCCCAGTTCCTTCAGCACCGCCGGAAAATGCCGGCTCCGTCATCCCGCTCGGCGGCCGGAAATACTTGCAGCGTCATGCCCGTCGCCGATTCAATCGCCTCTTGCGCCCGCTCGCAATTCCTCCGCCAGCCGCTTCTCCCTCAACATGCTGATATACCACGGATGCGTATAACTATGATTCCCCACCAAATGCCCCTCCCCGACAATCCGCGCCGCAAGCTCCGGATGCGCCTCCACCCGCTTCCCGACACAAAAAAAAGTCGCCGCAATTTTCTCGCGATCCAGCAAGCTCCAGCAATCGCGGCGTCGCTCGCCGGATCCGGCCCATCATCAAACGTCAGCGCCACCCGCTTCCCCCCCACCGGTCCCCTGCAAATCGCCGGCAAAAAAAACTGCCACCGAATAAACCCCATCCCCCCCACGAAGATCGGAACATACACCCCCCAAACTCCCGCCACAGCCCAAGTGCATTTAGGAATCGGCAGCGCAATGAACAGCACCGACGCAATCCCAATCGCCGCCCAGGTAACCACACCGTAACGACCCATTCCCCGATCTTACCCCCTCTCCTTGTACTCAGGGAGAGGGCTGGGGTGAGGGTCGATTGCCACCCTTGAACATCGAAAATAGAATCGCCCCCGTGCCTTCCCCAATTCATCCCCAGGACATCGAGCCCGATCTAACCCCCGACCAGATCGCTTCAATCCTCTCCGCGGGCGTCTCCGCCACCATTGAATACGCCCAAAAACATTCCCCCTTTTATCGCGAAAAACTCACCGGCTCTCCCCGGATCTCCTCCCTGACCGACTTGGCGAATCTCCCCCTCACCACCAAAAAAGAAGTCTCCGAATCCAACGAACAATTCTGGTGCGTTTCCCGCGACAAAATAATCGACCTCTGCACCACCAGCGGAACCACCGGAATCCCCACCCTCTACCCCCTCACCGCCGCCGATCTCGATCGCCTCGGCCAAAACGAGCACCTCTGCTTCCACCGCGTCGGCCTAACTGCCGATGACCTCGTCATCCTCGCCGTCACCGTCGACAAATGCTTCATGGCCGGCCTCGCCTATTTCGAAGGCCTGCGAAAGCTCGGCGCGGGCATCGTCCGCGTCGGCGCCGGCTCCCCCTCCATGATGCTTTCGATGATCCAGCGTCTTCGCCCCACCGCCATCGTCTCCGTCCCCTCTTTCCTTAAGCGAATCGCCGACTACGCCCGCCAGCACAATTTCGACCTCCGATCCGCCTCCGTCCGCAAGCTCATCTGCATCGGCGAGCCGATCCGCGCCGCCGGATATGGCCCTCACACCCCTGGCCGCTCAAATAACCGAAGCCTGGAACGCCCGCGCATTTTCCACCTACGGCATCACCGAACTCGCCTCCTCTCTCTGCGAATGCCCCGCCGGCCAGGGCGGGCATCTCCATCCCCAGCTCCTGCACGCGGAAATTTTGGACGATTCCGGCCGCCCCGTCCCCGATGGCCAGCCCGGCCAACTCGTCGCCACCACCATCGGCGTCGAAGCCATGCCCCTCATCCGCTTCGCCACCGGCGACATCACCTTCATCACCCGCGAAAATGCCCCTGCGGATTATGGACCCCGCGCATCGGCCCCATCCTCGGCCGCCGCGAGCAGGCCATGAAGTTGAAAGGAACCACGGTCTATCCCGCCGCCGTCCAGCGCGCCTTCAGCCCATCGAAAACATCATCGACTATCTGATGATCGCCACCGCCCCCACCGTTCTCTCGGATGAGCTGGAAATCCTCATCGCCTGGCGCGGCTCCACCGACGGCGCCGTCGAGCTGATCTGCGACAAACTCCGCGGCGAACTGAAAGTCTGCCCCTCCGTCCGCCTAACCACCTTGCAGGAAATCCAAACCCTCGGCGACTCCCGCGACCTCCGCAAACAGCGCGTCTTCATCGACCGCCGCAAGCCAAACTAAATAAGAAACCAAAATTCGATGCCATCCTCTTCCACCGTGTAGCCGCCCCACTTGTCGGGCGCTTCTTTCCGATATCCACAAATCCCGATCCCCCATCTCGAACTCCAGCACCTATTGCTGCGTCGCCGGCTGGTTCTGATCCTGATCCGAAGGCTGTGTCTGCGCCGCATCCTCATTCTTCTTATGATTAAACAGCCCATGCAGAAAATCCCCCGCCTTTTGTATCCCCTTCCCTGCCTGATTTAATCCCACTCCCGCATAATGCAAACCCTGATGAATTCCGGTATTGGCCTTCTGCTCGACCATCTTCACCCCCACGATGATCGGCTTCCCATCGCCCCGGTTCACCGTGTACTGAATGTTATGAAATGATCCATAGATGTGATAATAGGCCAGAGAATCCATCGCCCGCTTAAACCAGTTCTCCCCCTTCCCCAGCCCGCCGGTTAGCTTCAAATCCAGATTCTGCGAAAGCGATATCCACCCGCTGCCTCCCGCCGACATGTCTTCCCCTTCATAGTACACGTGCGAAACCGAAACCCGATCCCGGTCAAACGTGCAATCCACCTCCGCATATTCCTTCGGAATGATCTCCTCCGGCTGCGTGGGCTGCTTTTTCTCAAAGAGCTCTTGGAATGCCTGCTTCGCATACTCCGTCACCCCGTGAACCAGTTCGAGCCCCACCAGATATGCATGAGAAATCTCCAGATGCGCCGCCCCAATGATCTGGCAGCGCCTGCCATAAAGCGGCAGCGGCTCGTCGCTCGGCAGCGATGCCGGATCGACATCCGGATGCTGCACCCTCCCGATCACCACCATCACCGGTGCATTTCCCAGATTCAGATCCAGATGAACTGCCCCGATAAGCTTATGCTTCGACGGCGGATTCATGCACGCCAAAATCGACTCGATCAGAATCCCATCCGTGTGCAGCCCGATCGTCATATCCAGCCGGTCGTTCAGCGTCACCGTCCCCATGAGATTCGCTGTCCCCCCAAACGCAGTCAGCGTAGGTCCGCCCACGAAGAAGAATCCAGAAATTCGAGCTGGTTGTCATGAAACCGCACCGGCATGCGAGCCTGGTCCAGCGGCAGATGGAAGTTGAAAATATCCGCCGTGAACTTGTCCATCTTCAAATCGGTATGAAAATCCCCCGACATCGGATCGCGCAGCGGAACCGTCGCTTCCTCATTCACATCCATCGATCCCACCGGGTTATACCGATTCACGATGAGCTGCGCCTGAGGCGGAAGCCAGCTCAGCGGTCCATCCCCAAATTCCGCCGTTATCCCCATGGTCAGCGGCTGAAGCGTCATGTCCTCCACGTCCAGCCGCCCCGAAACTTCAAGATTAAAATCCGGCTTGGACGGAACCGGCACATCAAACCGATAAGCGCTGCCGTCCTCTGAATCCATGTTGATCTTCGCGCTGACGTTGTCCAGCGACATCGGCACCGTGTTGTCGATTCGCGGATTGTAATTCAGCGAGGCATCCGTCATCTCAACCTGCCCAACCCGGGCAAGTTTCTCCAGCCGCACGCGCACCGTTTCCGGCTGGGTCGTCGCCCCTTCGCCCGACTCCTGCGTCGAAGCCGAAGACTGAGCCGCAAACATCTTCTGAAGGTCGCAGAACCCCGCGAGCTGTTTCGATCCCGGCTCCATCGAAATCGCATGAATCCCCGGATGCTCCAGAACAATCTCGTCCACCGCCACCGGCCTGCCCGCCTCCGGCAGTGATGGCAAAACCACCCCCAGCCGCTCGATCGTCACGAAATCCAGCGACTGCCCGGGCGTGATTGGATCGTCGGTCGTCAGCCGGAAATTCCGCAAATTCACCGAAATCACCGGCTCATTCCCCTTCGGCGCAATCGCCCCCATCGCCACCATCCCCGCACATTGAATTTGCAGGTCGGCATTCAAAATCGTCGAACTCGCGAGCGTCGGCCGGTCCGGCTCCAGCCTCGCCAGCAATTTCTCCAGCACCAGGTTCCGAATTTGCAGCGTTTCGTCCGTATCCAGCCGGTCGTTGAGCGTCACCGAACCGACCAGGTCAAATTCATTCCCCAGCGTCGTCAGCTTGATCGTGTTGTGAATCACCCGGTCCTGCAGCCGGGCCGACACGTCCCAATCGTCGATCGGAATCTGCCGGTTGGCGACCTCGATGCTGAAGTGCTGAATGTCCATGTCAAATTTCGCCCGCCCCCGCCTGAGATCTGATAGCGAAACCGACGTCGCAAACCGCGCATCCAGCTTTCCCCGGGCATGCATCTGCCTCACCAGCACCTGAATCTGCGGCGGCAGAAAATCCACCTGCTTCTGCGTCAGGTCCGCCTGGAGGTGAATGTCCAGGTTTTGCAACCCCGGATTGTTGATATCCACGCCGCCATTTATCGCGAGATTAAACACGGGAGCTCGTGAAATATTGCTCTTGACCAGGTACTGCCCGGCATTGTCCGGATTGATCTTCACCGCGATGTCGATCGGATCGAGAATCATCCGCTGCGTGCCGGGAATTCGCGGGTCGTAAACGATCCGTGCCCCGGTGAGGTCAAGCGACTTAACCCGCACAAAGTCCCCCAATTTTCTCGGCTCCGGCGCAGGCGATCCCGGCGCACCCGCCACCGGCGTCGTGCTCGCCGGCGGCAGATTCGGCACCCCCGCGAATCGCACCGAACCCGGCTCAACCGAAATCGCCGACAAAATCGGCCGCTGAAGCACCAGGTTGTCAATCACCACCGGCTTCCCCGAGACAATCGGCTGCGAAAGCGAAACCTCCAGCTTCTTGCACGCCAGCACGTCAATCGGCTCCCCCGGATTCCCCGGATCATCCGCCGTCACCCGCAAATCTTTCACCCCCACCACTGCCAGCGGCTCATTCGGTTTCGGCGGCGCCTTCCCAAAAAGGCTCTTCAGCGACGCCGCCACGCTCAAATCCACACCCACCTTCGCCGGATACTGCGAAGTCCGCGCCGCGTTGGCGAATAGCCGCTCCGGCACCATCCCATCGATATTGAGATGCAGATCCCCATCCAGCCGATCATTCAGCGCGATCGCCCCGCTCAAATCCGCCGTCCCCCCAGCGCCGCGATCTTCAGCGACGAAACCGCCACCGCCCCATCTCCGAAACTCGACGCAAGATTTAGCCCATCAATGGGAATCTTCAGCCCGCTCAACTGCAGATTGGCCTTATCCAGCGTCACCCCCAGCTTGATATGCCCCTTCATCGGCTCCAGCACCGGCATATCGCCGGCCACATTGATCGCCAGCCTTCCCTTCGCATCATATTGCTTCAGCAGCGCCTGGATTTCCGGTGGCAGATAATCCAGATTCTCCTGCGATAAATCCGCCTTGATATTCACATCGGCATCGCGAACACTGAACGTGTCGAGGCTCACCTGACCCTTCACCGCAAGATCAAATACCGGCTTGCGCGCGATATCCGTGTCGATCGTATACCACCCCACCTCCACCGGCTCGATGTTCAGCACCGTGTTAATCTGGTCCAGCGTCATCGGCACCGTCCCCTCAATGCGCGGATCGTAAACAATCTTCCCATTCTTGATCTGCACCAGCCGCATCTTGAAAACATCGCTCAGCTTCTTCGACGGCTTGCTCGCATCCTCCGGCGTATTCTCAGGATTGCTCTTGCGCAGCAGATTGTAAAACCCCACAAATTTCTTCGACCTCGGCTCAATCGCCACCGCCGAAATCAGCGGCTCATCCAGCACGATCTCCTGGATCACGATCGGCTTGCCAAGCTGCGGTATCTCCCCCAGCGAAACCTCCGCCGATCTGCACGCAATGATGTCGATCGTGTGCCCAGGGTGCTTGGGATCATCCGCCGTCAGATGCAAATTCTTCAGCGAAACCGAAAGCGGATACTGGTAGGTAAGGTCTGTAAAACTAAGCTGCGGGTTCAGATATGAATTGGCAATATCCTGAAGCTGCGCCCCGATCCAATCGCGCAGGCTCCCCGGGCGATGCATTAAAATGAACCCCACGACAATCGCCAGCAGAACGATCCCCCCCGCCGCCAGGATAGATATCCGCAGGATTAACCGTTTCATGCTAGAGACTTGAGACTAAACAGGCATTCGCGATTCTCGAACTTTTCGCTTTTTTCCCCTCCCCTGGTACTCCGGGGGAGGGTCAGGGTGGGGGCTCTTCCGATGTCCAGGATTCCCGGTTACTTATTTAGGCGCCAAAGCCTAGATTCTGCGAGGAGGGTTTGCAAGTCACATCCGCCTAATCCACAAAGTCCGGCACAGTCGCCATCAACTGGTTCACCCGATCCCTGTAAATCTTGAAGCTGGGCCGCATCGTCGTTCATCTCCGCCTGGAGCGGTACGATCGCGTCGTTGCAGTTCTCCACCACCTTTTGCACCCGCGCGTCCCGCTGCTGCTTGGCCTGCGCGATCGCGTCGGCCGGGTCGCTCTGATGCTTGGCAATTTCAACGTCCTGCTCGAACTCCGTATCGATCGCCGCCATTTCCTGCTTGCCGGTGCTCACCAGCGTGTCGATCGCCGCCTTGTTCGCCGCCACTCTCGCCGCCAGCGGCGCCGCGAACCTGTTAATCAAATCAATCTCCGGCTTGATCCGCAGCAGCGCCGCCGTCCTCAAAATCTCATCCTTCTCCCGATGCGAAACCCGAATAACCGCCTCCCCCGGCCGCCGGCTCACTTCATATACCGCGCCCCTCGCCACCGCCGTCATCGCGGTTTGAAGATCGGGAGCGATCTGCGCCAGCCCGCACTCCCCCGCATCGGCCGCCGTCAACGTCAGTATCTGATCCTCCCCCTTCAGCAACTTCCCCGGCCCACTCGTACTGAGAATCGGCCGGCCCGACGCATCGTCACTCAGATATATCTCAAGGTCCGTCTCCATCATCCCCCGCAGCAGCAGGTCGTCATGCCCCGCCGCGCTCACCCACGTCCGCTGCTGCGCCTCCAGCGCCGATTTAACCTTATCGACAAGGTCTTCCGGCAGCCCCGCCCCGTTATGCTGAAACGGCACCGCCGCCCCCAGCACCGCGTTCGGCGTCAAAAATATCCGCGGACACGACATCGCGAACACCGCCGCCGCCGAAAATGCCTGCTGAACGAACGCCACCACCGTGACATCCGATGGAATCGCCTGCAACGCCGCCACCATGTTCTGAAGGTGCCCGATATTCCCTCCCCCGCTATCGATCAGGAAAACGATGATTTTCGGCTTCAGCTTCAGCGCCCGGCCGATCCCCGCCTTCACCCCATCCGCGGTCACATCAACGCCGATCGTCCCCGAAATCGGCAGCACCACATACGGCTGCCCCTGATGAACGCTCTTCACCCACGCGGTAATCTGGCTCCGCGGAATATGCCCAAACAAAGCCCGATTGGAATCTGAAAGATCGATCGAAACGGTTGTCGCATCCTCCCCAATCACATCGCAGTCATACGTCTTCCCCGTTTGCAGCGTGATCTTATCGGCCCACCCGGCCAGCGGCATCCCCGCCGCAAACACTGCCGCTCCCGCCATCAACCAAGCGCGACGCCATCGAATGTTCATACATCGCTCATCGGCAACGGCCGAAGATGGGTCAAGCAAAACCGACTGCCGTTCCAGCCGTTACAGACGCTATAAATTTACTTCGGGGCGTTCCGCACCACCCCCGTTGGACTCCCCCACCCCCACACGCAATAATCCCCCCCTCATGACCGCCGCGCGCAAGACCCAGCTCACCATCGCCCTCGTCGGCCTCCTCGGCGCCGCCTGGTGCCTCTTTCTCTTCCTTCACAACGACATCCGTGACGTCCTTAAAACCGTCCTCGCCGCCGGCTGGGGCGTCGCCGCCGTCGTCGCTTTCCACTGCGTCCCCATGCTCTGCGATCTCTTCAGTTGGAGAATCCTGATCCCCGCAAACCACCGCTTGTCCATCCCAAGATTGTTCCTCATCCGCTGGATGGGCGACGCCGTCAACACCATGCTCCCCGTCGCCCAGGTCGGCGGCGAACTCGTCCGCATGCGCGTCGCCGCCATCTGGGGCATGAACTTCGCCATCTCCGCCGCCAGTGTCCTCGCCGACATGACCATCTGCGTCCTCACCCAGATCATCTTCGCCCTCAGCGGCATCTGGGCCTTCTTCGCCATCACCCACCGCGGCGGCTCCAACACCACCATGATCGTCGCCCTCATCGTCGGATTCCTCGCCGTCGGTGGCTTCTACGTCGTCCAGCGCGCCGGCATCTTCCGCATCGGTGGCGCCATCGTCTCCAGCATCACCAGGTCCTCCGCCTGGAGCAAAATGGCCGACCACGGCCGCGAAATCGACTTCGCCATCTCCCAAATCTATTCCCGCCGCCGCGCCCTCCTCATCAGCGCCCTCTGCCTCATGGGAACCTGGTCCACCGGCGCCGTCGAAGTCTGGATCGCCCTCCGCGCCCTCGGCTTTCCCATGAGCTACGGCAAATGCTACGTCCTCGAATGCGCCAGCCAGGCCATTCGATCCGCCCTTTTCATTCTCCCCGGCGCCCTCGGCGCCCAGGAAAGCGGCTACCTTGCCTTCGGCGCCATGCTCGGGATCTCCCCCCCAACCTCCATGGCCCTCGCCCTCATCCGCCGCGTCCGCGAACTCGCCTTCGGACTCCCCGGCGTCATCGCCTGGCAATGGGTCGAATGGCGCAAACTCGGAAAAACCGGCCTCACCCACATCACCCCCCTGCCCCCCAAATCCCAAGACATCCCCCTCCCCGTGTAGCCGCCCCACTTGTCGGGCGCGTCTTCGAGCCCCAACAAACCCCCGCCCCTTTGCGCGCCTTTTCCCCTCCCCTGGTACTCCGGGGGAGGGTTAGGGTGGGGGCTCTACTGCTCTACTTTCTAATGCTCCACTCTCTCGCGCAGCGCGGGTGGGGGTCTTCGACTACCGACACACGAAGGTACTAAACGACCTAGCCGGCAAATTCACACTCACCATCGCCCCCCCAACGTGCACCTCCGCTTCCCGATCAAACCGATTGCTATTCATAATCACCGCGATCACCGCCCCATCCCCCCTCTTAAACGCCAACACCGGATCCCCATCCGCCGAAGCCTTCAAAAAAACCGCCCCCGGCTTCACGAACGTGCTCACATGCTTCATCAGCACATACTGCGGCGTATACACAATCGACCCATCATAAGCATCCACCACAATCGTAGAATCCTGCGACCACCCCCACGAGCTCAACCCCGTCTGGTCCAGCACCATATTCCAATACATATACGCACTCACCCCCCCGCGAAAAAACACCACCATCTGCCGAAACGTCTCCTCCGCGTCATACCAGTCGTTATGCCCGTTGAAGCACTTCGTCTCCGTCTCCATCAGCGGCAGATTCGGATAAGTCGCATGAAGCGGCGCCGCAATATCCCGGCTCGCATATTGAAGCCCCACTCCCCCGATCGTCCGCATCACCCCCGGATCATCCAAAATCGTCTTGAACCAGTCGAACCGATTGTTGGTAATCGTCCCCAGCCACAATTTCGCCTGCACATTCCTCTGCACAAACACCGGCCCGGCATAATCCCGAATAAAATCCCGCATCGTCCCCGGATCAGGCCACACGCACGACGGATACTTCGTATCCTGCGTCGGCTCGTTCTGTACCGCCACGGCGTATAAGTCGATCCCCTCGCTCCGATACTCCTCCGCAAACCGCGCCAGATAATTCGCATACGCCGTCAAAATCGCCGGCTCCCACCGAATCTTCCCCCCGTTATACGTCCCCGAAGTCTTCATCCACGCCGGCGGACTCCACGGACACCCCCACACCCGCAAATCCGGCCGAACCCCCATCGCCGCCTTGATATACGGAATCAGCATGAACCGATCCCGCTCAATCGAGAAATGCTGCAACTCAACATCCCCCGCCACATCATCCAGCGAATAAGGGCTCAGCCCAAAATCGCTTGACCCAATCGGCACCCGGCAAATATTGAAATCCAATCCCTCCTTGGAATCGAACAGCGACTTCAGCACTCTCTCCCGATCCACATCATCCAGCCGCAGCAGCGCCCGCCACCCGATCTCATTAAAGCACCCCCCAAACCCCTCAATCCGCTGCCCCTGTGCATCCGGATCAATCACAATCGTCAGCGGCCCCGCCAGCCGGAACCCGATCCCCCTCAAGGTCCGGCTGCGTCGCAGAAATCCCGCCCACCGAAACCCCTCCCGCCGAAACCCGCGGAACTGCGGCGTTCATCGGAATCACCGGCGCCTGCGGCATCCACCGCTGCGTATCCGTGCTGGTGATCCACTGCCAGTCCGCAAGCACCACTTGCGGCAGCAACAGAAGCCACAACATCACCACAAACTCCCAGCTCTTCTCCCCTCCCCTGGTACTCCGGGGGAGGGTTAGGGTGGGGGACATTTGGTACGGTGACGGCACTTCGCTCACACCCTCCAAAGCCACATCAGCCCTCAACAACTCAATAATTCAACTCCATCCGACCACGCACCACGCGAATTCAAGCCCCGTCTTCCAGCACCTTAGGCACATCAATCCCCAGCGCCGTCGCCAGATCATGTTGATGTTCCTGCTCCTGCGCGATGATTTTCCGGATTTGCTCCGCCAGCGCAAAGTGCCCCACCGCCTCCGCCTGCCGAACCCGCTCCCGATAAGCCTTGATCGTTTCGGTTTCGTTCTCCAGGTCAAACCGAAGCATATCCTCCGCCTTCTTCGACAACTTCACCGACTTCGGCGAAGCGTTGGGCATCTCTCCCAGGTAATCCAGTTGATCTGCGATGATCATCGCATGTTGCAGCTCTTCCGATGCATGCTTCTTCAGTTCCCGGGCGATGTCCATCCACTGTGCCCCGGAGAGCACATTGCTGTACACCGTATACGCGATCACCGCCTGATATTCTCGTGAAAGATCTTCCTGCAAACCCTCGATCAACTGCTTGAGCGCGGACGATTTCTTGTCAGCCATGAGTCTCCAAATTTAAGCCGCACGAAGTGTAACAACGGCCAAACAAAAAATGAAACGAGTAATCGGTATCGAGACGTGATCGAAAATCTTAAAAGCGGGCGAAGGGGGTCGAACCCTCGACAAAACCCGATATTTCCAGCGGAAACACAGCGATTTCAGAAACGGGTGGCGTGAAAGCGGCACCACCTCCCTCGTTGCCATTTCCAACCGATGCGGATTTCTTGGCCGTGGCTCTTGCGTGGCCAACTCTCCACAAGGCGATTAAATCCGGGATTGTGGCGATGGTCAAGGTGGGAATATAGCGGCATCAAAGCTTTGTGTTTTTCATCTTCTGCCATTTTGTTGGGAATAATACAAGAGTTTGACAACTGGATGGCCGAAGGTACGATTTTACCTGCTTTTGGCTACGGTTAGTAGTGGAAGCAACCACGGTACTGGTGATTTGTGACCATTCACATGGGGTGTTAAAATGTATGTCCACGTTGACATTGATGTGCTAAAAAATGATATCTATGATTTTGTGAAAGGCTTGGCCGCAGGTGCTTCTGGCCATCACAAACATAAGACACTAGCTGCGGAATTAACAAACCCACAATCCACGGTTAAGAAGTCAGCACGGGTGGCGATTGTCGCAAATTGCGCGGACTGTGCTACGGAGATTATTTGCCATATGAATACAATTTGGCAACGAGGCAGGCCAATAGATGTCTCATTTAGTGGCGGGGCATGCCCACACTGTAAGGGAAAGAAAGGGTTTCATTACAAAGATACCCACGACTTACAGGCTTGAATGTTAAAGTTGGTGAGTGCTGGGAGTTTTTCGCAATGTGCTGTTTACGAAATCGCTTTTTTCTGTTGCGCATTGGTCGGGAGGTTCGTGAAACTGCGCTGTCATGGCGGTGTTGAGTTCAGATATAGTTCTGACAGATTTCCACGATCCATTTAGAAGTGCTCCTGCGGCTATTGCCTTAAATAGTTGAGCGCTTTTCAGCGATTTTGCAGGGCTGTAGTGTGCAACGATGGCGGCGATGCTCGCTCCGATTCCAGCGCCCGGAAGCAATCCTCTGGCAAAGGCGGCCATCGTGATTATGCAGCCGCCAAAGAACGCTAGTCTTCCATCAACACGGGGGGGATCGCAGACGTTTTGTGGTTCTTGATTCTCTTGCTGCGTAGCAGTTGACATGATGACGAGCTTTTTTTGGGGTTCTTTGATTAGTATAGTGTTCGCTATCTTTTAAGTAAAGTTACAGTTTAATGAAGCCGTGAAGGATTTGTTGATCTTGAATGCCACTTGGGGAAACTCAACTGGCTCGGAATAATGGGGGAGTGACTCTGCTGCGATTCGAGAAGATTTATCCACATCTGCTTGCTGGTTCTCGATAGCACTTTCCTCCGCCGCCATCGCCAGCGTTTTGGCGGCGCTCGGCGGCGGAGTTTAGAGAGACCTTTTAAGTATAAGAAAGAGGAACGAACTAACGCTTTGATTTATCTGGATCGCTACGGACAGTTTCTGTCCAAGAACGGACAGTTTGTGGTTTTCAACGGCCAAAAAACTGTTGCAAAGTTGGCCGAATAGTGACAGGGTGCTGGTAGTTCCTGACCAAAAAAGCGGGCGTAAAATGGCCGAAAATGGACAAAAGTTGCGAGCGGAAACCAACCGTGTCGCCACGAAACGCGGACTCCCGGTTTATCGTGAGAATCCGAGCTTGCCTCCCGCAAATGGCTTGGCAACGCGACAGAAGCGTTTCGAGGTGCCCGGCGGCAAGGCTGCCGTCATCGTGGACAACGGCACGGGCGAGATCAAAGGCATCGGCGGCATGGGCTTTTGGTGGCAAGAGGACGTTGACGCGGACCGTTTCGTGAAAGTGTTTCTGGACGGTATCAAGCAAGCCTGCGGCCTTTCTAAATCCGGCATGGCGGTCTTTGGGCTGGTTTACAGCCAGATCAGGGAGAAGCACGGCAATGACAAGATCGAACTGAGCCAGTACATGGCACAGGATCGCGGTCTGAATGAACGCACGTTCCGCCGGGGCCTGCGGGAATTGCTCGAAAAGGAATTCTTGTACCGCAGCACCAGCGATGGCGTTTTCTTCATCAACATCCGGTTCATGTTCAACGGCGACCGCCTCGCTTTCGTGCGGACGTATCACTTGAAAGGTGCGAGCCGCCAGCAGGAATTGCCGCTCGGCGATGGTCGCGCGTTGCCCGCTCCATCCCTGCTGGAACCGACCAGCAACTGATCGCCGTGTAATCGTGATTGAGGCACGCGGTACAATGGCTGCAATGAAACGGTTACGGCGACGGCTTTTCAATCGTCTTGCGGCATTGTCGCTCGTGTTATGCGTGGTGACGACGGCTCTTTGGGCGCGGAGTTTCTTCGTCGTCGAGGCCGTATTTCGATCTCGCTGGGATACTGCGACGCGGCGAGTTTCCAGCGTGTGGGTACGCTGGTCTGATGGGAAATTTTGGCCTACTACGAACGTATGTCCCCTCCCACACAAGGATTCTTTCCCCCACCGAACCTCGGCTGGCAGCGCTCGACAACGTCGTTGCCGCCGCCGGATTTTGCCTGGTGGCGTATCGAACACGGCCACCGCAGTTATTTCCAAGGCGCGAATGGCACATTGGGCTGGACGGAAACCTGGTTCGCAGCATTTCGAATCTGGCCGCTCGCGGTATTATCGTCGTTTCTACCCGCATGCTGGCTCTTTGCGAAGATGCGACCAAGATTCCTCGCCCGAGCCGGTCTCTGCCCGGTCTGCGGCTACGACCTCCGCGCCACGCCGGACCGCTGCCCGGAATGCGGTACGATCCCACCGAAAAAGGAAATCATTTCAAGCTAAACGAATCGCCGCAATTGCGGAAAATCGCAAAATCGTATTTACGATGGCGTTCCAGCGGGCGGGAATCGCTTTTCCAGCAGTTCGCGAACAACATCCGCCATGATGAGGTTGTCTATCGCACACTGGCTCTTGATTCGCTTATGAAGGCTCAGCGGCACGTCAATGGTGAGCCGCTTCATGGGTTCCGGCTCCCCGGCCTCGCGGTTATGCACCCAAGCGTCTGCGTTGCCTGCTGGCATGGTGCTGGGCCGTTTGCCGCCAAATGTCACCTTCTTCATTTGCGGAGCATCCTTTCCACTTCATCGGCCAATGTGTCCATCTCCTGGCTGGCCAGCATCTCCGGGTCCAATTCGTACACGGTGAGGCCCTGCGTGGCACTTTCAGCGAAAGCAACCCGCTGGCAAATGGCCGATTCCAGCACCGGGATGGGATACTCGCTGAGTGCCTCGGCCACGTCGCGGCCTATCGCCGTATTTGCGATTTTACGATTGATGATGAATGCCTTGCGGAGATTCGGCTTGTAGATGGATGCCTCGGTCAGCAAGTCGATGATTTCTTTCGCCGCCCACACGTCATAGGGTGACGGCTGCACCGGCACCAATACCAAGTCGGCGGCCATAATGGCGGAGCGGGCTACGTCGTATACACGGGGCGGCCCGTCGATGATGACCAACTCGTAACTGGCGGCCAGTGCGGGCAGTTCCTTGTGGATGGATGATTTCGGCAGGCCGACAACCGGAAAGAGCGGATCGCCATGCCGGGCGGCGGCCCAATCGAGGGCGCTGCCCTGCGGGTCCGCGTCAAGCAATATGACAGCCCGTTTCTTGCGGGCCAAGGCCGTAGCCAGGTGAACCGCCAGAGTGGTCTTACCGACGCCGCCTTTTTGGTTAAGAATTGCAATGACCTTGGGCACTGATCCGTCGTGATTACGATTTTACGATTCTCATTTCTGGTTACGCCGGTTCACGCGTTCGGTCAATAAGATTCTGAAGCAGTGGCACTATTCGGCAGTCTGCCGATGAGTCGTATTTCCGGGGAATCGTGTATGCAGATTTACGACGCTACGGAGCGTCGTTGAAACGGGTTTGCGCTTCGTCGCAAAGTCGTTTTCCCGGGGAAAATCCTCCTTAGCAGTGCTAAGGGAAGATGTCTGTGGGTACTCAAGAATTTTCCACTAATTATGTCTAAACGGGGCCATGGGTTCCGAAGGGTATCTCGAATCGGTGCGAATCCGCCACAAATCAGCTGCCGACACATGAAATAATAAGCTCTTTCAAGCCAATAGATGGTAGGTGGCTGGCGTGCATCGGCACACCTCCAGCTTAACGATTTGTAAAGCAATCTTGGGGTAAACTGGCAGATGCTTCGTATCATTCAAAGCAATTCCGCCGCCGGTGCTATGAGCTATTACAGCACGGCGGACTATTACAGCGAGGGCCAAGAGCTACTCGGCCAGTGGCGTGGGCAGGCTACCGAGCGGCTTGGGCTGACCGGCGGCATCGACAAGGCGGCATGGGACGCCCTGTGCGATAACCGCGACCCGGCAACGGGACTGCCGCTCACTGCTCGGCGCAATCAGGATCGTACCGTCGGCTATGACTTCAACTTCCACGTCCCCAAGAGCGTATCCGTTCTCTACGGCCTGACGCGAGATGATCGGATTCTGGAAGCCTTCCAAACCTCCGTCGATGAGACGATGCGGGACATTGAACGCGATATGAAAACCCGCGTCCGCGTGAACGGCAAGAACGAAGAACGCACGACCGGCAATATGGCCTGGGGCGAGTTCACGCATTTCACGTCGCGGCCAGTGGACGGCGTTCCCGATCCCCATCTCCATGCCCATTGTTTCGTTTTCAACGCGACGTTCGACGAAAACGAAAACCGCTGGAAGGCGGGTCAGTTCCGGGAGCTCAAGCGTGATGCCCCTTTCTTTGAGGCGGCGTTTCATTCCCGCTTTGCCCGCCGGATGGAGCAAATGGGACTTGAGGTTGAGCGGACGAAAGCCGGATGGGAACTGTCGGATATGCCCAAATCGGTCATCAAAACCTTTTCACGCCGGACGGCGCAGATTGAGCAAACGGCGAAAGAGGCGGGCATTACAAATCCGGCGGAAAAAGATTCCCTCGGTGCCCGGACACGGGAAAGCAAAAAAAAGGATATGCCGTTCTCAGAATTGCAGGCCGAATGGCGTTCCCGGTTGCCCGTCGAGGATCAGGACGCCATAAACCGCGTTGCGGCAAGCATCGGTGGTCCGGCATTGCCGGAAGATCCTACGCTGGCCAAAGAGGCGGTGACGTTCGCCGCCAATCACTGGTTCGAACGCAATTCGGTAGTGCCGGAGCGAACGGTGTTGGCGAAGGCATTGAAGCACGGGGTAGGGAAGGCCAGTTTACAGTCGGTGGAATCCGCCTTTCGGAAACACGATCTGCTCTTCGGGGAGCGGGATGGCCGGAAGCTGGTGACTTCGAAACGAAGTGCTGATGGAGGAAACGCGGATGCTGAAGTTTGCCCGCGATGGACGCGGCACGTGTCCACGGCTATGCGACGGGCCGCATTCCTTCAACGATTCTAAGCTCAACGCCGGGCAGCGTCGGGCGGTTGAGCACGTTTTGAATTCCTCCGACCGGGTGATCATCATCAACGGTGCCGCCGGCGTCGGCAAAACCACGATGATGCGTGAAGCGGTGGCCGGTATCGAAACCGGCGGTAGCAAAGTTTTCACCTTCGCCCCCTCCGCCGATGCCAGTCGCGGCGTGCTGGCCAAGGAGGGATTCGAGAACGCCGACACGGTTGCCCGTCTCCTCGTCGATGAGAAATTGCAGGGTCAAATCAGGGATCAAGTCATCTGGATCGATGAGGCCGGGCTGATTGGAACGAAAACGATGGGGCAAGTCTTCGACCTGGCCGACAAATTGGATGCCCGTGTCATCCTTTCCGGCGACCGCAGGCAACATGGCTCTGTCGAACATGGTGCCGCGTTACGGCTGCTGGAATCCGAGGCCGGATGCGTTGCCGCTGAAATTAAAGAGATTCAGCGGCAAAAGGGGGAATACAAACAGGCGGTGCAATCGCTGAGCGAAGGCCGCACCGAAAAGGGATTCCAGCAACTTGACCGCTTGGGCTGGATCAAAGAGGTTCCCGAAGGCGAACGGTACAAGGCCCTGGCCGATGATTACGTTGCGACCGTCGCCGCCGGGAAATCAGCTCTGGTGGTCAGTCCCACCCATGCCGAAGGCGAGCGGATCACGGGCCATATCCGCGATTCGCTCAAAGATTTGGGGAGGGTGAATACGGCTGAACGCGAGATTTCGATTCTGGAAAGATCGAACCTGACGCAAGCGGAGCGTGGCGACGCCGTGAATTATGCTCCCGGCGACGTGCTGGTGTTTCAGCAAAATGCCAAAGGGTATCGCAAGGGCGAGCGTATCATTGCCGGAAAAGGCGCGTTACCCCTAGATCAAGCAAACAAATTCCAGAAGTACCGCACGCGAAAGATCGCAATTGCGGAAGGCGATCTCATTCGCGTCACGCAAAATGGAAAAACCGCCGATGGGCAACACCGGCTAAACAACGGGTCCCAATATGTGGTGGATGGATTCACGCGGCAAGGCGACATCCGGCTCAACAATGGGTGGACCATCGACAAAAACTTCGGGCATCTGGATTACGGCTACGTTGTCACCAGTCATGCGAGCCAGGGAAAAACCGTGGACCGCGTTTTCATCGGGCAATCGTCCGAATCGTTCCCCGCTTCATCGCGGGAGCAATTCTATGTCTCGGTTTCACGGGCCCGGCAGCAGGCGACGATTTACACCGATGACAAGGAATCGCTGCTCGATGCGGTCAGCCGTTCCGATGACCGGATGACGGCGACCGAGTTGGTGGCCGACCATGATCGCCGTACACGTATTGCCCATCTCCAAAGGATGACGGCGATGGCGCCCACGCGGAATGAACACGAACGCACGCCTGCACGCGAGGGGATCGAATATGAGCGATAAGTTCCTGCATCATCGCCCCGGTCGCGTGCTTGACGACAGATTTGATTCGGGTCCATCTGCGGATTCCGGCAGCGTCGATGATTTTCACGCGTTTGGCTGGCTTCGCGGCATTCGCGAGCGGGCTACGATGCTTGAATTGCGCAAGAAATCGGGCGATGTGACGGCGATTGGCTATAGCTGGATTGAGCGTGTGGAATTCAATCGAACCGACGGGATCACGTTGCACGTTCATGGCGAAAAGATTCGCATTAAAGGTCGCAATCTGAATGCTGAAATCCGGCCCGAAGTTCGGTTATTTCAGGGAATCGCCCGTCACCGTGTAGCATGGGTGCAGGAAGCGGACAGACCCGGCAGGCTGAAAGGCGGGGAACGGGCCACATTTGTCGAGGAAATTCTTTGGTGACAGCGGTTCCAATTCCTTTGCTGCAACAGCCTGCACAGATGTCCGACTAAGCATTGTCCAGTTTAGTTGCATCCCTTGCGGCATCGCCGCCATGTTCAGCCGTTCCTCCAACCGTGACCTCTTGCACAACTGTCTGCTCAAAAGCTGGCCGGATTTTCGAAGCCCGAATCCGCCGCCATTTTTCTCGCCGACATATACTAAGATCGCGACTTTGATCTCGGGACAGTCCATCCCGCCATTTACCGCTAGAGGACCAGGCAGCAGCGAACAGGGATAATACAATCTCATGGATTGGCCTGTCATTAACGGGTCCAACCGTCTTGGGTGCCCTCCCTGCATTGGCCACTGGAAAAGAAATTCCTTGGCATGACCATCGCGTCCCTCGATCTCCAACCTGACATTTACACCCCACGCCGCCGCCCCAGAGTTGAAAATCAGCACGTCGAACCGTTTATGTCGGTGATCGTCAATCAGCATGGCACTGATTTTCAGCCAAGGAAAGCGGGTCATGAGGTAATTTAGGACAGCGATCGTGCAATTGACGGCAGTGAAAAAGAGAGCACAAACCGTTACCACCAAAGCAGCTTTTTGCACCGACATTGCGTATGCCAAAATTTGCAACTTTGCCTCATCCTGCGTGACCTTCGTGCCATTACCACAATGATATCCGCTCTATCTGGGTCGCTCAAATGCGCCAGCTTTTCCGGGAACGTGAAGAATGTTGGCCGCCCTTGTAAGATTAGGCAATGGACCGTCTCCGAGGATAACCTTAGGATTTCGCACCCCTTGCGCTGGGCAATGGCAGCATCAAACAGTTTGCCAGTTGGAATTAGAAGTCGCTCTGCGGACCTTTCACTGCGAACGAGTCAATCCGCTAAAGGAATACCGACTCTTTTGAGTTCGTGCAGCAGCCCGCAGGTTGGAGAATATTAATGCCACGGCGAAATGACGTTTTGCGAATCGCTTTTAGCTTGGCATTGCTCGGTCTCACCACGTTTGCCATCTTCGGTAAGTTGCAAGCCGCCGTTGGCCACATGGGCGCCATGTGGCTTCAATCCAAAAGTGACGCGTATCTTTCTGACTCATTTCAAAAAGCGGCTGGAGGATTTACAACGGTTTCACTTGTCAAAGCGGGTATCGACCTCGTAGACGACACGGATGCAGAGGCCAGCATTGGCGTCGGGGGAAAGGTCAAAGTTGGCGATGTTGTAAATCCGGTAGATGATTATGTAGACGTGTTATGGTCTACGATGCTTGTCAGCTGCGTGGCACTTACGGGACTAAAATTCTTGCTGCTCCAGGCAAATGAGGTTGCGTTCTGCACACTGATCGTGTCGATGGCAGCGGGGTTCATTTCTTTTACCCTTTCATGGGCGCGACCCAAGGCGTACCGATTTCGGAATGCCTCAAAGGACCTTTTTAGTGTGGCGATTGTATCGACGATTGTTCTCTATTATTTGGTTCCTTTATCCATTTTGGGGGCATCAATGTTATCGAGAACAATTACCTCGACTACCCATGATGAAGCCGAAAAGAGCTACCAGAAAATTCAAAGCGACCTGTTTCCAGACAATGATGCAGCAAAGTCGGGGTGGCTGAGTCAATTAAAAAGCGCCCCGGCAAGAGCAAAACAAGTCTTCACATATCTAACGTCAAATGCGGAGGAAATCGCAGAGTGGACGTTTAAGGAAATCGCTGCCTATCTCTTCGATTGCCTTGTATTTCCACTAACGCTGTTTTTGATTCTTTATAAATTCACACGCGGCTTGGTCGCCTACATCCTTGCTCGCGGTAGTTCCCGTAAGGGTGAGTTGGGGCCATCAGCGGTACGTGGAAAGTGACGATTTGCGCGTCGAAATAGGGATATCATGACTGTTTTTGAAGAGCCGTGTACCGGATTATTCGCCGGACGGATGTGCGTCCAATTCCGAGCTTTTCAGCGATCTGACTTTTGCTGATTCCAGAATTAAACAGCCTATTAATTTCATCTGCGAATCCCTGCACCGTCGCTGGCCTGCCATGCGGCTTGCCGTTTTTCCTAGCCTCGGCAATGCCCGCTTTGACGCGATCCCGCAGAATATCTCGCTCGTATTGGGCAAACACTGCGAGCATTCCGGCCATAGCGTGACCGCTCGGCGTCGTGAAATCCAGCGAATCATTCAGCGACACGAAATTGACGCCGACAGCATGCAATTCCTTCAACGTCGTCACAAGGTCGAGCAACGACCGGCCCCATCGGTCGAGCTTCCAGACCAGGACGATATCAATCTCCCGTCGCATCGCGGCGTGTAGCACTTCATTCCGTGCCGGGCGGTCTTTCGCCCCGGACCCGACTTCCTCAATCTGCATGGCGACCATCCAGCCCCGTCGCTCGGCATATTCCCGCATCGCCGAAATTTGCAGAGGCAATGTCTGCTGATCGTGAGTCGAAACACGTGCATACAACCCGACGCGTACACGGTCGCTCACCCCCTGGCCAAAAACCTCCCCCTGATTTTGGGTCATCACCCCTCGACAAATCAACGGCTTGAAGAAAACCCTTTACACCGACCAAAAACTATAGTTTATGGTCAGGTCAGGGCGTATCACGATTTAGCGAAGGGGACAAGAGAATTTCTAGCCGTATGGAAAATCTGCTTACGATTGCACTGGAAGCCCATAACGAGGACCTCAACCATCATCGCCGCTACGAAATCACGGTTGGCCGGGATTTGCTTGACGATTGGACGCTGAGCATCCGCTACGGTCGCGTCGGCGGTGGATATCAAACGCAAAAGTTTGCCGGGAAAGATGAGGATCAAATCCGTGCTGTCGTGCGGGAACGGTTACGGCGAAGGCGGTCTGCCCCAAAACGAATCGGATGTGCGTACCGGGTCACGATGTTTGACGCGGTTGCGGAATTTGACGCATCAGCCTGGCTGCCGGATGATTCGATTGTCTTTCTTCCTGACCCATCTTTTTCCCTGCCCCCGATGGCGGACAAAATTGCTTTCAGCGGAGCGAATCGGGGTCAAGGTGGAACCGTCGGAGAAGAGGCTCCATGTACTCATGGAGTAGCACCTTGAGGCCGATTCGTGGAGCGTACAATGTCGGAATTGGGGGCAGGGGAATTATTTCGCCTCGCGATTATCTGAGCTTGTTCTGCCAGTCTTGGGCGGTGTGGAAATAACGCAAAATGCGAACAACATCGTTGTCATTCACTTCGTAAACGACAATGTGGCCGTGACGCTTCTTCCTTTTTTGAATCACGCGATAAAACAGCGATAGATTAGTCGGCACGGGTTTGCCGCTGGCATAGTCGGTGGATAAGCGATCCGTTCGTTTTCGCAGGAATTCGACGTACGAATCAGCATGAACCCTACCGTGCTGCTCCGCGTTCCAATCCCAAATCTCGTCGAGATTGGCCAGAGCTTCCGGCGTGTAGTCAACGATCATTCGGGGTGGCTTGCTCGCCATGCGTCCGATTTCTTTCGGAAATGTTCGCGAACTTCCTCGGACGTGTAAGTTTTTCCGCCAGCCTTGGCCGCTGCGGAAATCTGTTCAAGCTCGCTTACTCACCTGCGGCGTGAACAAATGGTCAAAATTCTCCGTATCGTCGGCGACATCCTGGGTCACGACATCGGCAATGTATTCTTCCACGCTGGCAAACCCAGCTTCCGATGCGCGGCGCTGTGCTACGCGGTATAGTTGATCAGGCAATTGAACTTGCTGCATAGACCTCATCCGTAACGGCTTTCCCACATTATAACGGCATTTGAGGCGGAATGTCATTGAGAAATTGGCCCCTGGCATTACAGGATTCGACCCGAACAGGCACACGCCGCGTTGCGGCGACCGGAGATTTGCCGGTCTATTCAGGTCGCTTGAAGATTTTTAGTGAAAGATTTCCGCCCTTTGACGCAAATAGTTTTAGGGTGTGTTCTGCGGCCACGGGCAGCGTCCGACCGGATTGTACAGTCAATGGAATCAAGGCCGCGCGGTTTTGCGCGGCGGTTACCGAACAATGGAGATTTCACGATGCAGGTTCAAACGGTCCAAATGCAAACGGAAAATCCGCCTGCTCTACTGACCTTGGCGATGATCCGGCGCTATTATCTTCCGATTGCGTCCCGCACCCTGTTCCGGCTGATTTCGTCGGGGCGATTTCCCAAGGCCGACATTGGCATCGGCGGAAAGCTGCGGTTATGGAAACGCGAAACAGTTGAAGCGTGGATCGAGTCCAACGCGGTGCGGGCCAGTGCAGAATAGTGCGAAAGCGATGGAGTCCTATGGCCAGTGTTTTCAAACGCGGAAGATGGATTGACGCTAACGGGCGAAAATGCACGAAGCACACTCCGGGTGCGAAGTGGACAGAGAGCCGATTCTACACGGTCCAGGTCAACGTTGACGGGAGAATCAGACGGATCAAAGGCTACACCGATAGAGCAGCTTCCGAGCAAATGGGGGCGAAAATTGAGCGTGCAAAAGCCCAAGGGGCGGAAGGGTTGGAAGACCCGTTCAAGGCCCACCGGAATCGACGGCTTTGCGAACACGTCGCCGACTGGATTGCGGAACTTCGGCAATTGGGGCGTGATGAGATTTATGTTGGGCTGTGCGAATCCCGGATGGCCCGGTTGATTGGCGAATGCGATTGGAAGACTTTTTCCAGCGTCTCGGCGGATAGCTTCATTCGATGGCGAGATACCGCGACAATCACGATGGGGCATACTGCCAAGGATGGCGGCAAAATCCTGCGGATGGGGGCACAGAACACAAAACCATTACTTGGAAACCGTGCGAGCCTTCTGCAAGTGGTCGATCAAACGGAAACGCCTCGCCGTTCATCCGCTCGCTGATGTGGCTCCGGTGGAAACCACGGGTCACTTACGCCGCCAGCGGCGGGCACTGACGCAATCAGAAATAGCGGCCTTACTGGACGCGGTGCATGCCCGGCATCAACTCGCCTATCGAATCATCCTGGGGACGGGCTTGCGACGCGATGAGCTGCGGCAATTGCGATGGGGTGACGTGAAGCTCAATGCACCCATGCCCTGCATTCAATTGCGGGCGGAAACGACTAAGGGCAAGCGTGGCGACGTGCTGCCGCTACGAAATGACCTGGTAAAGCTGCTGAAAGAATCGCGTGGCGGGGCGGACGATTCGGCGTCGGTTTGCCGCACCTTGCCGTCGATGGATACGCACAAGCGATATTTGACAAAAGCCGGAATTCCCTTTGAGGATGCGGACCGCCGCCGAGCGGATTTCCATTCGCTCCGCCACACTTATGGCAGTCTGCTGGCCAAAGCTGGCGTTGCTCCCGCGTGTAGCCATGAGCCTGATGCGTCACACCGATATGCGGTTGACGATGAACGTGTACACCGATCCGAGAATCTTTGATCTTGCCGGTGCCGTGGAGAAACTTCCGGCGTTGCCAACTACTCGGCCCGCTGCCAATGTGGTTCCTGGGTGGCGTGAAAGCGTCACTACAAGATCGGCTGCAATAGGGTTTTGTTCGGCAGTCAGCGGCATCGAAGCCTCTCACCATGACTCGTCGTTATCTCTTGTAACTGGCGGGGATAGGCAACAAAAAACCCCATCCGGCAGGGATGGGGTTTTCAAGCGGGCGAAGGGGGTCGAACCCTCGACATTCACGTTGGCAACGTGACGCTCTACCACTGAGCTACGCCCGCGAATTTCCGATCGCAAAGTCTATAAGTCGATGCCCCGGATTTCAAGCATCGACATTTTATCGGCTCATCCGCCGCGTTTCTGCCAACATTCCAGTATCCCCACGAAAATCTAAACCCCTACCTGCACGAAATCGCCCGTGACACATTCACCGCCATCGATTTCCCCACCCGGACCGGCACGTCTATTGCTTGGTCATCTTACAGCACCAACGGCAAAGGAGCCCCATGGCGAAATACGGCAAAAAAGCCTCCAGCAAAGTCGAAAGAGCCATGCACGAACGCAAACATGGCACCCTGAAAAGCGGCCGATCCGGAAAAAAAGTCACCAGCCGCAAGCAAGCCATCGCCATCGGCCTCTCCGAGGCCCGAAAAGCAGGAGCTAAAGTTCCCAAACAAAAAAACCCGCTGAATGCGCCACTTGAATCCAGACGACACGGACGTCGCGTGCGCAATGTTTAGCGGCCCCGCTCGACTTCGGTGAGCACAGTCGAACCGCGGGGCGTCTTCCATACAGTCCCCAACCCGGATCCCCATGCTACAACTAAATCCCCCCCTCGTTCGCATCATCGTCGGCGGTCCCAACTGGTCCGGCCCCACCGGCAAAGGCGTCGCCAACTTCCTCGAACCCGGCCATCGTGACGACGACATGATTTGGATCATCGATCTCGACGACAATGGCCAAACCTGGTGCGTCCCCAACAAATTCGTCAGAGCCCCCGCCAACATCACCTTCGGGCCAAGTCAGACCCAAGACGCACGCCTCCCAATCCAGATCAAAAACAAGACGATTCCCCATCCCCAAGCAACGGAGCCCTACGCTGGCGATAAATCAAGCTCGCCCCAATCGAAGATTTCGGTAAGCGCAATCGAACCGCGATCTTCAAATCTCAAATATGCCGCGGATCCCACTCCGCATGTATCTCCTGCTCTACTTTCCACTGCTCCACCCTCTCGCGCAGCGCCCCCCATCTCCAATCTGAAATCTCAAATCTGAAATCCTCCCCCGTTCCAATTCTTCACTGGATCCCAGTATCAAAGCTGTGGGGTGCTCGCACCCACAGGAAATTCCCGCCACCACTGCGCCAATTCCCCCGTCTTAAATCTCAAACATGGCGCAGATACCACTCCGCATTTTTCTACTGCTCCCCCCTCTCACGAAGCGCCACCCATCTCCAATCTGAAATCTCAAATCTGAAATCCTCCCCCGTTCCAATTCTTCACTCGATCCCAGTATCAAAGCTGTGGGGTGCTCGCACCCACAGGAAATTCCCGCCACCACTGCGCCAATTCCCCCGTCTTAAATCTCAAACATGGCGCAGATACCACTCCGCATTTTTCTACTGCTCCCCCCTCTCACAAAGCGCCACCCATCTCCAATCTGAAATCTCAAATCTGAAATCCTCCCCCGTTCCAATTCTTCACTCGATCCCAGTATCAAAGCTGTGGGGTGCTCGCACGACTCGACTGAGCTCGCCCAAGTCCCACAGGAATCCCACCGTTTAACCCCAAATTCCGGCGTTGCCCGCATGGGGCGAACGCCACCTCCCTCCTCGATACCCTACCCCCCCGGCGTTCGCCCCATGCGGGCAAGGCCCTGACACCAACCACCAAAGCCCCGCGATGGCCATCGCGCGGGATTCATTCCAGACCACCCCAGCCCCGCATTAAACACCCCCGTGCCGCCGGTGTCCTCACCGGCGGAATTATTCCGGATTGCTCTCAGGCCGGGATTGAATAGACCCGCGGGCCCTCATTGTAAATGAAACATGCCGCACGCTGGCCCCACAAAAAAGGCGGAGTTTAAACGGCGCTACGTTCGTTTCTACCCTCAAGTGCGACTAAAATGATCAAGAACATGGAAGTTCGCGATCACTTATTCATCAGCTATGCTTGGGAAGACCAAGCCTTTGCCAGATGGCTGGCTCACCGCCGAGGGCTACAAGGTTTGGATCGACCAATTTCGATTGCTTGGTGGCGAGTCGTGGCCGAAGGACATCGATTCAGCCATTAAAACTCGAACATTCCGCATGCTGGGTCTGTTGTCCAAGCATTCGATTACCAAGCCAAACCCGCTGAAGGAACGAACCCTCGCCCTAACCATCGCCAAGCAAACGGGAATGAATGGATTCCTCATTCCGCTAAACGTAGATGGGCTGGCGCCAATCGATTTAGACTGGCTGACGTCAGACATCACCTTTATCCCATTCTCGCCGTCTTGGGATAAAGGAGTGCGTCAGCTATTAAAACTACTCGCACGCGAGAATTGTCCTAAACACGCGGCCGACGGCCGAGCAATCGCGTGTACGGCTGATTCGGCCTCGGACATTGTCCTAGACCAACCCGATCCAATTACGTCAAACCTACAAGTGTTCTCGCAGCTCCCCCCGCAACTCAAAACCTTCGTGGTCGATTCCAGATTTGATCGCAGCGATGCGGCGGACGCGGGGAGAGATTGGCCCTTTTACACGATTTCCCCGCACCACGTTGTTGCCTTTAATCCTCCGCCCGCCGAATTGGCCACGTGGTTGCGCGTTGACCCGGTTCGGAGCACGGACTGGCGCACAACGCCAACGACAGAAAGCGTGAAAAGCGTCTATATTGTTTCCGCACTACTCCGGGCATCAATCGAAACGCACATCCGGCGCCGTGGGCTGATTTGGTCTCAAAGCGCGGAAGCGTACATGTTCCAAGGGCCGCTAGGCGAAGACTTGCTGGTTCAGCTTCCAAGCGGAGCGAAAACGAGGACCCAACATTCCGGGCAACGAACTTATTTTCGAGTCGGACTACCAAAGGCACCATATCGCTATCGTCTTGCTGCCAAGCCGTCGATTGAGCGTTCGATGCTTGGCGAATTCTCCGTTGCATGGCGATTGCGGTTTCATTTTGCTGATCTTGAAAATGTTCCGCTTCCAACCGCGTTAAATCACTCGCGGCGAAAACACCTTACTCGTAACTGGTTCAACCACCATTGGCTCGTTCGGCAATTGGCCGTGATGCAGTTTCTGGCTGAAAGCGACGGATTCATTCGTGTTGGTCCCGTCGGTCCCCAGCAAGTCATTCTCAATTGTTCGCCTGTAAGTTTCGTGGGAGGCAAGGCAATCGACGAGAGCAAACTGGATGAACTGGAAGAGTTAACTGACGAAGTGCCGGTCACAGAGGAGGCTAAGGACGACGATCATGACGAAAACGCTTGACACTCCACTCTCATTGCTCGACGAGCCATTACTCGAATTCCGATTTGGCCAAAAGCTGACACGGCCTCAATCCGGGCTGTCTCTCTTCGGACCCTTCGATGCCGATTTGGGGTCCAGTCCACGTGGAATTCCATACGCTCTCATCGGTTCGTCAGAAGGATTGGACTTGTTCAAAAAGTTTGCCGCTGTCTGGCAAAGTGTAGTACCTTCACCGCCCGACAAAAAGCCGGCGCTTTGGCCGCTCTTTCCGGGCTTTGATATCGCCTTCGGTACCGACTGGCCGGCGAATCCCGCGTGGGAAGAACAGGTAGACCGAAAACAGCTCCTCGAAGCGGCGAATTTGAACGATCAATACAAGCGTGTTCACGAGGTAGTCAACTTAATTTTAGCCCCGCTCGAAAAAGCTCAAAAGCGAGACGAAAGCCCTCGAATCTTGGTTTGTGTTATTCCAGACGAGGTCTGGAAATCGTGTCGCCCGCAGCAGACCGTCACAAATGGCGCTGGAGAGAAACTTTCACCCAATGAAACGCGCAGCCGAATTCGAGGCGACCTGGGTCTGTGGGACACATTCGATCCCCAGATTTATCAATTGGCGCCGGATTTTCGCCGCCAATTGAAAGCCAGAGCCATGAAACATGGCATGCCTATTCAGATCATTCGTGAATCTACGCTGACGCTTGAGGTGGATAAGCGATTTTCCTATCGAGGTTTGACGCCACTTGCCGACCGCGTGTGGAACCTCACCACCGGCATCTATTATAAGGCCGGCGGAAAACCCTGGCGTCTCGCTACTGCACGCGACGGTGTGTGCTATGTCGGGATTTCCTTCCGGTTGCAGAATCCCGGCACCAATTCCCGAAATGGGTGTTGCGCCGCCCAAATGTTCCTTGACGATGGAGATGGAGTGGTATTCTTGGGCGAATACGGTCCATGGTATGCGCCGGAAACTAAGCAGTTTCATTTGACGCCAGAAGCAGCGACATCACTCCTCTCCGGCGTTATAAAAACATACGAAGACTTACACGGTAAGCCGCTGCGCGAGGTCTTTCTGCACGCCCGTTCGGGTATCGATGCGGAGGAATTCAAAGGTTATCAGGCCGCTGTGGATCCTGGCACGAAGCTGGTTGCAGTACGTGTCAGGACCAGTAATACCTCATTTCGACTTTTTCGACATGGAACCCGCCCCGTCCTTCGCGGGACCTTCCTTCGGCTTAGCCATAAGACCGGCCTTCTTTGGACATCCGGGTTTAAGCCAGAACTTCGTGTATATGACGGATCGGACGTTCCTGTTCCGCTCTCACTCGAAATCCAGCATGGTGACGCCGATATCGAGCAAGTTGCACGCGATGTATACGGATTGACCAAGCTCAATTACAACGCATGCAAGCTAGGCGACTCGCAGCCTGTAACGGTCGGCTTCTCTGATGCCGTTGGCGAAATATTGATATCCAATCCGTCTGTTACTGATAGAAGGCCGCAATTCCGATATTACATCTGAATGGAATTGCCGGTTGCTTCCAGGACGAACGAAAAGTGACAGCGTTACGGTGCCGGGAAAGCCGTCAGATGACTTTCGTCCGGAATGTTGAATAGCATTCTGAAGCAAGCAGGCCCGAAGTAATCTATTATGGCAACAAAAGTGCCTTATACGGTGGTAATCGAGCGACGCCTGGAAATTTCAGTGCGTACGTCCCCGATCTACCCGGGTGTGTCGCCACCGGCGCCACCGAAGACGAAGTTCTGAAAGAAATCACCGAGGCGATTCGATTCCATTTCGAAGGAATGATCAAAGACGGCCATCCCATTCCCCCTCCCCAGTCAACGAGCCACATGGTCGAAATTGAACTGAAGATTGAATAGCCGGTTTACATTTTGGCAAAATAGCTGAAGTCTATTCAATCCCGTCCTGCGAGACTTTTCGCAACAAGACGAAAGATTCGCAGGCACTGCTCCACGGAGCACCCCGATGCCACGTCCCAAAGACGGGGCATCTTTTTTTCCACCCGCCCTAACCCCCAAAAACGCAACTTTCCATCAAACGAGAGCGCCTTCCCCCCATTCCCTCTCACCCAACACCCCACTCCTCGCCCCAACCCCTTCCCCCACCATCACCTACGCCACCCTCAAAAAGCTAGCACCCACTAATCAAAATCGAAAAAGCGCTCCGTTCTGTTAATCCCGTTCGGCACGCAGGCTGCATGGGAGCGTTCCCAAGCTGTGAGAACGCGAAACAGTTGAAGCTTAGATGCTTTTACTTTCCCCTGCTGCACACCGGCGTCCGCAAGAGCGCAGCGTCAACCGCGAGGTCTCCGCGGCGGCGGATTCCCCTTCAGATTACTCCCAGTTTTTTCAAGGCCTCCGCTCTTGCCCGCAGCTTAATCCCGGTGTTATCCGGCTTGTTCAGGAATTGAAGCACGTCCTGCTCCTCGGCCAGCCCCAGCAGGTACCAGCCGATCATGTTCCGCATCGCCTTGTTCGGCTTCCTGCCGCTGATCAGCTGAATCAGCACGCAGACGATCAGCGCCAGTGGATTTGGATGTCGATCCCCTCCTGGCGTTGGCTCAGCAGGTGACGCATGCCCAGCAGCTGCTTGAAGATTCGGAAGAACAACTCAACGGTGTAGCGGTACAGATAAATCAGGGCGATCAATTCCGCCGGCAGGTCCAGCAGGTTCGTGTACAGGATGATCAGGTCCGTCGGCTTGTTGCCGCGGCGCGTGCGGCGCGGATGAGGTTTTACCTGCACTTCCACCCGTCGCACCACCCTGTCCGCCGCCGTCTCCGCGCCATCGAGTTTCACCAGCGCGTCTCGCACCACGCCGCCGTCCAATGCCTCCTGGGAAAGCAATCGTTCTTCAAACAGCTCAAACACCGAGTTTTCCGCGGCCCGCATCACAAAGGAGCTTTGCGCCGCGGCGATGTCCGCAAAGAGGCTCCGGTCGGCGTAGCCGCCGTCTCCCACATAGCACCGTCCTGCTTCCAGGCTGCGCCGCAGGACGTTGTTTTCACGGTTGGCCCCCGCGTTGCGCGCGCCAGTGCGGTCGAGGCGATGGACTTTGAACGTCTCCAGGTCGAATTGAACGTGCAAACGCCAGCCATAGACCGCTTTCCCGTCCCGGGAGGTGTTGTAGCGGGCATCGATGCCGCAGGCGGATTTGGCCAGCCGGCCCAGCGCCGTCAGCACCGTCCCGTCGACCAGCGTGATCGCCTGCCCAAAGTCCGCAAGCCGCGAATCGGGTGCCTGGGGCAGTTCCCCCGCCAATTCCTCGATCAGCGGCATCAAACGTCCCGGCTCGAACACCCGAACCGATTCGGAGAAACTGCCCACGGAGAATCGCTTGATTCCCAGCGCCTTGGCCACCTTGGGCAGTTCTGCAACCTCCTGAAGATCCCGCAGGGATTGGATCAGCGGATTCCAGGTGTAAAGCAAAACCAGCTTGCAATAATCGTCGAAGTGAAGCTGACGGTTCCCGGCTCGATCGCGCTCACAGCCCACATCCCGCAATGTGGGCAGCAGCGCGAAGACGCGGCGCAGATGTCCGAGGCACAGGATGTCTTTTTCCTTCAGCCTTGCCTGCACGTCCGGCAGCATGCCATAAAAAGATCAAAGGCGCAATCTCAATATCTTGCTGCTTGCGCGAACCGCGTGCCGAACGGGATTACCGTTCTGTTCCATTCTGTTCCGTCACCACTGCTCAAGCCCCCCGTTTCGGATTTCGTCATTCGGATTTTATTCCCTTCGGGTCTGAGCCTCAGGGTCGAAGACGGAATTCGAGTTTCGGATTTCGGGTTTAGGCTTTCAAAGCCCCACCGTACTGAACCCCCCATCCACATAAATATTCTCCCCCGTCACCCCGCTGGATAAATCGCTCAAAAGGTAAACCGCCGTCTTCCCCACCTCATCCCCGGAAATATTCCGCTGCAGCGGCGACTTCCTCTCCACATGTGCAAACATCTCATCGATCCCCCCCACCGCCATCGCCGACAGCGTCCGCACCGGCCCCGCCGACACCGTATTCACCCGAATCCTCTTCGGCCCAAGATCAAACGCCAGATACCGCGCCGTCGCCTCCAGCGCCGCCTTCGCCACTCCCATTACGTTATACCCAGGCACAACCTTCTCCCCCCCAGATAAGTCAGCGCAATAATCGATCCCCCCTCCGTCATCAGCGGAGCCGCCCCCCGCGCCAGCGCCAGCAGGCTATACGCGCTGATATCCACCGCCTGCGCAAACGCCGCCCGCGGCGTCGACGTGAAGTTCCCATAACCTTTCTGCAAATACGCCCGATCGGCAAACGCCAGCGAGTGCACCAGAAAATCGATCTTGTCGAACTTCTCCCTGCGCCGCCGCAAAAAACTTATCAATCTGCTCATCCTTCGAAACGTCGATCGGAAAGAGCCATTCGCCAGGAAACCCCATCTCCTCCATCGCCTTACGGACGCGCCGCTCCGACTTTTCCGGATTGTCCATCGGCAAAAATCCGAACCCGCACTTTGCCCCCTCCCGCACGGCATGCTGCGCAATGTGCGCCGCGATGCTGCGGTCGTTGGCGATGTTGAGGATTAATCCTTTTTTACCGGCTAGAAGGCTCATGGCGGCTCCTTAAGAATGTTCAACTGCCATTCTGCGTCCGCGAAGATTTCTGGTCAACCCGCCGCGGCGCAGATAAAATGAATCCGTGCTCACCCTTCTGGTTTTACAAGGCCCCGACAAGGGCCGCCGATTCGAGCTCCCCGACGCCCCCGTGCTAATCGGCCGCGAGAGCCGCCAGCTTCCCATCACCGACAACACCGTCAGCCGCCGTCATGCCGAGCTCCTTCCCGACGAGGGCAAATGGGTCCTGAAAGACATGGGCAGTTCCAACGGCAGCTACGTCAACGGAACCCGCGTCAACAACCGCTATTCCCTGAAGCTCGGAGACCAGATTCGCGTCGGCCGAACCCTCATGGTCTTCGGCGCCCAGCCCGGCGTCACCCGAACCAGCGGCGGCAATGTCTCCCTCACCGGCGCCGAAGCCGGCATGGACAGCTCGATCATGCACACCGTCACCTCCGCCGACGATTCCATGGTCCTCGCCGTCCCGGAGCCCGCGGCCGTCGCAATGACTAATCTCAAAATCCTCTACCAGCTCGGCGCCGCCCTGGGCAGCAGCTTCGGCATCGACCAGGTGATGGAAGTCATCATGGACCTGGTTTTCGAGCACGTAAAAGCCGATCGCGGAATCATCTTCCTCGTCGGGGAAAAGGGTGACCTGATTCCCAAGGTCGTCCGCACCCGCGAGGACACCGATCGCCCAAACGCAAAAGCCAAGGGCGACGACGACAAAATCGCCGTCGAGACCGAAAACGGCCCCAAGCCCCAGCCGGAAAAGATTCACGCCTCGCGGACAATCATCAATCACGTCCTCTCCAGCGGCGAAGGCGTTCTTTCCAGCAACGCGATGGCCGACCGCCGGTTCAGCGCCGGCAAGAGCATTCACAGCATGGGGATTCGCAGCGCGCTCTGCGTGCCGATCAAGGCGGCGAAACTTTCCGGGAAAAATGAATTCGAAATCCTCGGCGTGATTTATATCGACAGCTCCGTAAAGAATTACACCTACGCCCCCGACCAGTTGCGTCTTCTCTCCGCGATTGGATTACAGGCCGGTCTTGCCGTAACCAACGCCCGGCTTTATCACACCGGCCTGCACGCCGAGCGCCTCGCCGCCATCGGTGAAACCACCGCGGCGCTCTCACACTCCATCAAGAATATCCTCCAGGCCCTCCGCGGCGGGGCAGATGTCGTCGAGATCGGATTGCGAACTTCAAACCTTCCCCAGGCCGCCAAGGGCTGGCGCATCGTCGATCGCAACCTTGAGAAGATCTACAACCTGACAATGAACCTCCTCGCCTACAGTCGCCCGCGCGAGCCCAAGCTGGAGCAGATCAACCCGAAGGTCGTGGTCGACGAATGCGTCGAGCTGATCGCCTCGGGCGCCAACGACAAGGGCGTAATGGTGGTCGCAGACAACGAGCCGGATATTCCCGCTGTCCCGGCCGATCCTGACGGGCTGCACCAGGTTTTGATGAATCTGCTCATCAATTCGCTCGACGCGGTGGAGCCGCAGAAGGGGCTCATTCGCGTGGTAAGCCGGTATAACGGCGAAGCCAAGCAGATGATTATCGAAGTGATCGACAACGGCGTGGGGATTCCGCCAAATCTGATGAGCCACATGTTTGAGCTGTTTCACTCGACGAAGGGAAACCGGGGCACGGGGCTGGGGCTGGCGGTGGCGAAAAAAATCATCGACGAACACGATGGGTCGATCAGCGTGAAGAGCAAACAGGGGGAGGGGACGACGTTTACGATCCGCCTGCCGGTTTACGCGGCGACGATGTCGGACCCGTCGCATACTCACGGGCCGGCCGCGAGATAACGCGCAAATTGGGGCTCACCGCTTATTGAATTGTCATCGCTTCATTCAATATTCAGTTTATCGGAACCGCGTGGCTGATCCGATAACACGGTGGTCGTGTTTTACGGGAGGTCTCATGGAAATTCCGAGTGTTGCCAGTCAGTTGGAAGCGCGGCTCGTTCAGGTTGACAAGCAGGCGCCCGCCCAGCCGGCGCAGCCGCCGGCTGCGATGGAAACCGAAAAAGGCCGCGGAGTCGGCCTGGAAGTTTCCCCCGCTGGAGACATGGACAAAGGGCAGAAGATCGATACTTCTGTCTGACCATTGCTCCGGAAGGCGATTAGAAAAATCGCGGGGGATTGGAATCGTGCAAACCGGTTGACGCTTCGGCGCTGCGCGGCTATATCGGCCGCTTATGTGGATTGCACGCGTCGGAGTTTTGGTGCTGCTGCTTGCGGGGTGCTCGACTGCGCCGGTGAATCCTTCGTTTCCAGTGACGGACAAGCAGGCGCAGCAGTCGATCGATCAGATGCGCGGATCCTCGGCCGCTTCAGCGGCCGGTGCTGCTGGTGGGCGGCTACATGGATCCGAACGTCGTGCCGACCTATCAGAAATTGTTTTTTGAGAAGGTTTCGAGCAATGCGCTGCTGATTCCGGTTTCGGTGGGGTTCTGCAATAGTTTCGGGGATTGCCGGGATAAGGTGATCGAAGCTGTGGACGAGGCGTGCCCGAATCACGATCCGGTCTGGACGAGCGAAGTGGATGTGGTGGGCGTTTCGCTGGGGGGATTGGTGGCGCGATATGCGGCGGCGCGCGTCACCGGACCCGGCGCATCCGCGGCGGTTGCGAATCGGAAGACTGTTTTGCATCAGCAGTCCGCAGTCGGGAGCAAAGTTTGCAGAGAGCGCGGCGGTGACAGAATTTGACCGCCAGCTTCGGCCGGGGTCGTATTTCCTTAAAGAAGTCGCGGCCGCGGACGCCACAGCGAGTTACCAGATCTATCCTTATGTACTTCTGAACGACGACATCATCGGCGAGGAGTATGCGGCTCCGCCGGGCGAGAGGGCGCTGTGGCTGGCGAACGATTCGCTATTGCCGCCGCACCCGGCGGCGATGGTGGACGATCGGATTTTGGCGGATATCGCTTTGCGGTTGCGCAATGAGCCACCGTTTTCGCACCCGCCGGCCGCGCCGTTGCCGGATGTGAAATGAAATTGTGTCGGGAGCATTGAATACAAAAGGTAACAGTCCGCAACAAGCTGGGCGAGATGGGGGAGATGGGGAATATACTGCCGATTGCCGATTTCCAATTGCCGGCTGAAGGGCGAAAAGCTTTGGAATTATCTTCGGCGACGGCGTAATAATGATCCGATTGTAGCCGTAAGGAGCAGCCCACCCATCGCTGGTTCGGGGACGGCGGCGAACGTGGGGAAGGGTAGTCCGTTGGCGATGGCGAAGGCGTCGAGGGCGGCGGTGTCGGATGGGGAAACGGCCACCGAGGCGCCGCTGTCGCCCTGACCAAAGTTGGCGGCGAGAGCGCTGAAGTCTGAGCCGTTGACGGAGGAGCCGTAGAGAAAATTGCCCTGATCCCACTTGGTGACGCCCAAGCCGAAGTTGGCGGCGAGGATGCTGAAATCGCTACCGTTGACGGTGCCGTCGAGATTGGCGTCGCCTAGGAGAGTGTATTTAATCTCGATCTGGCCGGAGGAAAGTCCGGAGACGACGCCATCCGCGCCGCCGGCCCAGCCAAGGCCATAGTTGGGCTTAAGTGCGATCGCCGAACTCCTGAGGCCTGGGCCGTTCCAGTTTCCGTTGTTAAAGCCACTCTTGAGATATCCCGCGATCGTCGCGATGGGGTCGGGATTTGTGCCGTAATTGATGAACAGGTGATTGTTGACCAGATCGAGGGACGATCCGGCATTGATGGTGAGTGCGGACTCGGAGCTGCCGCCGCTGGACGGAGTGAGGTGCAGCGCGGAGGCGCTGCGCCGTTGCCGATCGTGAGGGAGCCTGCGCCGGTGATCCCGGCGATGGTGGCGGCCGGCCCGGTGAGGGTAACCGCTCCGTTATTGACGTTCGACGCTCCGACGCTGACGGTGGTTCCGCTGGAGAAAGTCCATGTTGCAGCGACGCCGGCCACGCCGCCTGCGCCGGTGGGGCCTGGGTTTTCAGTTTGAAGAATGGTGACGCCGTTGGTCGTCGCGGAGGCGCTGGCTGTTCCACCGGCTCCGATCGTGGCAGACGAAGTCGGTGCGCCCGAAGCGCCGCCCGTGGCGGTTGCGGACGCGGTGGCAACGCCGGAGAAGGAGGTCGAATTTGCAGTCGCGGCAGCGGTGGCGTTACCGCCGTTGCCGGAGGAATAGGTTGAGCCCGCGCCGCGCCACCGGCGCCACCGGTGGCGGTGGCTGTTGCCTGATCCGGGTCGGGCCCGGCGCTGGTGGAAGTGGCGGCGGCATTGGCAGCGCCGCCAGCGCCGCCATTGCCAAAAACGCCGGTGGGCGCGCCGCCGGATTGTGCGTTGGCGGTGGCGCTGGAAGTGACGGCGCTGGAGCCAGAGGTGGTCCCGGTTCCCGTGGCCGCCGCGATGGCGGTGGCCGTTCCGCCGGCGCCCGCGGTGAAACCTATTCCGGCGGTGACATTGCCGCCCTGGCCGAGGGCGGGAGGATCGAGATTCGGAAACGCCGGGGTGGTGGTGCGCGCAGTCGCGCTGACGGTTGCGATTCCGGTAAGGCTGACGCTGGCAGTGGCATTGCCGCCGTTGCCGGCGTTGGCGTTTTGGTTGTTCCCACCGGCTCCGCCCATGGCCTCAGCCACGAGGCTGACACGGCCGGGGCTGGTGGAATTTAGAGCGAGGTCGGACGTGGCGTTACCGGCGACACCGGGATTGGCGACTTGCGCGCACCGGCGCTGCCGGCCAGTACGCCCTGCTCGAGAAAGAGGAAGCCTGTGGTGGAACCGGTGACAGCGTTATTGAGCGAGACGTTTGCACCGTTGCCGCCGGTTGCGCCACTCAAACCCGCGCCGCCATTTCCGCCGTTGGCGAATGCCAGGACGTCAACTTCACCGCCGGCGGCGGATGTGCCCGAGACTGAGCCGAAGGTCGGGGCAGCGCCGGCTGCGCCTGAGAATCCTGAGCCTTCACCGCCTCCGCCGTTGCCGCCGAAGCCATAGGCTAAAACGGTGACCAGGTTAGATCCGGCACTGGAGGCGGATGCGGTGACATTGGCGGCGGCTGCGGAACCGCCGCTGCCGGTCGAGCCATTGAGAACCGATCCGCCATCGCCACCCCAGGCATAGGCATCTGCCGTGGCAACGCTGCTGAGAAAAATGGTGCTGGTGGAGACGGCGGCTGCCGACGCCGAGCCCGCCGCGCCCGCCCCGCCAGTGCCACTTCCGCTGTAGATGTAGCCGCCATCGCCGGTGGCAATCGTTTCTCCATTGTTGTCGGTGCCCGAATCGTGCGTGTACGGAGATGAGCCGAGGCTGGAATTGGCGCTGGCGGTGACATAAACGTCGGCGTTGGTATTGCCGCTGGTGACGGATGTGGCGCTGCCGCCCGCTCCGGCAGTGGAGGTGGCATTCTGTCCATATCCGCCAATTCCACCGTCAACGAGGTTCTCGATGTTGAGGGAGGCGAGGCCATTTTGATCAAGGGTGAGCGTGGAAGTGGCAGGAGCGCCGAAGCCAGGCGTGCCGGCGTTGCTGCCTCCGCCGTTGCCGCTGTGAACCTTGAGAGTGATTGAAAGTGCGCCGGACGTTGAACCGCTGATGCTGTTGGTGAAGGAGGCAGCGGCCCCATTTCCACCGTTGGCGTCGGTATCGCCGAAGCCGCCACTTCCGCTTAGGAAATTGGCGGTGATATTAACGGCCCCGCCGCCGGTGGAGACGCCGGAGATTGGGCCGATGGTATCGACGCCGCCATTTCCACCGGCGTTGCCGGCGCCTTCGCCTTGCCCGCCAAAGCCAGGCAAGCAGTTGAGCGTTACATTGACGGGATCGGCGGAAGCGTTGGTGGCGCTGGCGGAGGCGGTGACATTGCCGCCAGCGCCTCCGTTGCCGACGGCGCCGGAGACGACTTCGCCGCCGAAGGTTCCGATTCCCTCAACGGAGGCGGTGGCCGCGCCTGAGCCGGTTGGCCCGCCGCTGGTGACCTCGCAACTGGCGATGGTGTTGCCTCCGGCGCCGGCATTGCCCGTGCCGGATTCGATGAAGCTGCCGCCGTAGGCAGTGATATCGCCGTGGATGTAATTCGTATTCGCGGCGCCGGAGGCGGATCCAGCGGTGTTGGTGATATCGACGGTGGCATTGGCATCACCGGCGTCGCCGCCGTTGGTGTTTTCGCATTGCCCGGCGTTTCCGCCGAGGGCAGTGCAGGTAATGGATAAAGAGTTCGAGATCGAATAACTAACCCCATAAAATGAGGTGGCCGACCCGGCAGTTCCGGCAGTTCCGCCATTGGTGCCGCCCGCGAAACCTCCTTCAGCGGTTTGAGACATTTGAGCGGACCCGCTGCCGGCGCTGTCGATGACGGCATTGTTAATGGACGCGGACGCGCCGTTTCCGCCGGCGCCGCCTTCGCTGCCGGTACCCCCATTGCCGCCGATGGCGGTGCTGGTGAGCTGAATCGTGGCGCTGGCGGAGTCACTGCCATCGACCGAGCCCAGGCCAAGGGTGGCAGTGCCGCCGTCGCCACCGGCGCCCCGATGCCTTCGCCGTTGCCTCCGTTTCCACCGGTGACCGTAGAAGTGCCAGTACAAAGGGCGCCGGTGTAATTGGAATCTACGAAGAGAGAGGCGGTTGCGGTGCCTCCGTTTCCACCGGCCCCGCCGTCACCGGTATTTCCGAATCTGACACTGCCGCCAACACCTCCGTTACCGCCATTTCCGCCGGTGGCGGTGGTGGTGTCGCTCACGGCACTCGAATTGACAGCGTCGTTTTGCTGCGCCTGAGCGGAGGCGTTTCCACCGTTGCCGCCGTTGCCACCGTTGCTTACCTGGCGCGCAGACCAGTTCCATTGCCGCCGTTGCCGCCGTTGCCGCCGGTGGCGGTGGCGGAGTTTTCGCTGTCGTAGGAATCGGCGGTGATCGGTTCGCTGCCGCCCGGGTTGCCGGGCTGACCGTTGGTGACGCCGATCAGGCCGTCATATTGACGATCTGACCGTTGGCGCCGTTGGTGCCATTGGTTCCGGTTCCCGAGTTGTCTACTGCCAACAGCGGAGGGGCAAACGAAGCCGTTGCGACGGCTATGCTGATTGCTGAAAACACTGACCGGGACGAGCGGTGGGTCGGGCGCATTTTGCTCTCCTTTCCGTGGCGATGTGAAATCAAACGAGCCGAAAGAATCGAAACCCTTATAAAGCTGCCGGCAGACGAGCCGAGGGCGGCGGCTTTGCGACACAAAATCCGGATCTGATGACGGGATCATTACGCCCGGCGACTGTGCGGATGTCAAGGAAAATCCAAGAATCGACGCGCAAAACTGCAAGCAGGCAGATGCAGCTAATTCACGTCTGCTTTGAAAATTCAGCGGCGCCGCCGCAACGCCGGCCCAGCACTTAGGAGCATCGCGCCGACGCCCGGCTCGGGTACTGCCCCAATCGTTGGAAGAGGCAAGCCGTTGGCGATGGCAAACGAATCCAATGCCGCGATGTCGGCTTGAGATACGTTGACATCGCGCCGCTGTCGCCCTGGCCGAAGTTGGCGGCGAGAGCGCTGAAGTCGAAGCCATTCACTGAGCCGCCGTAGAGGGAGTTGTCCTGATCCCAGTTGGTGACGCCGAGGCCGAAGTTGGCTGCGAGAAGGCTGAAATCGCTGCCGTTCACCGCGCCGTTGAGGTTCGCATCAGCCAGCAGCGTATATTTCAATTCAATATCGCCCGAGAATAAACCCGCGACGGCGCTGGATCCTTCCACCCTGTGCACCCAGCCGATTCCGTAGCCCAATTCGTCTCAACACTTCGAGAACGTCGGCCGGTCTGAGCGGGTTGTAGCGATTGGGCGGGATGTAGGGGGTTGAAGAGCCGTTCGGGCTTGTTGTTGGCAATAGAACGGGTGCTGGGGAAACGAACACGTCAACCGATCATGTCGATTACACATCGGCAATGACTTCGTTAGCACACCGTGGCGCGATCGTTTCGATAAAAGACGTTGAAATCAGATTTTCGGAGGTCATCGGTGCGCTGTCGTATGCGCTGGATTTGACGGAGGGGCAGCCACAGGGGCATGCGGCGCGGAGTTGTTATTTCGGGATGCGGTTAGCGCGGGAGTTGAAGCTGCCGCTGGACCAGAGCGCGGCGCTATTTTATGGGCTGTTGATGAAAGATCTGGGGTGTTCGACGAACGCTTCGAAGATGTGCTTTCTATTCGGCGCGGACGATCGGAAAGTGAAGGGAGGGATCAAGACGGTGAACTGGTCGAGCATGCCGTCCGCGCTTGCCTATGCCGCGAGGGCGGTAGCGCCGGAAGGATCGCTGTTGCGAAAGGCAGGTCGGCTGGCGAAGGTTGCCCTGGCAGGGCCGAAGGGGGCGCGGGAGCTGATTGAATTGCGCTGCGAGCGCGGGGCGAAGATTGCGCGGGAGCTGCATTTTCCCGAGGCGACGGCGGAAGCGATTCGCTCGCTGGACGAACATTGGGATGGGCATGGGCATCCGGAAGGTTTGCGCGGGGATGCCATTCCGTTGTTGGCGCGGATTCTCGGGCTGGCGCAGACGGTGGAGGTTTTTGCGCGCGAGGAGGGAATCGAAACGGCCTATGAAATGGCCAACGAGCGCAGCGGCACATGGTTCGATCCGGAACTGGTGCAGGCGATGATATCGTTTCGAAATGACGAACAATTCTGGGAGACGTTCTTCACAGAAGATCCGAGGGGCGCGGTGTCGGCGGTTGAACCGCAGGACCGGTCGGTGACGGCGGACGCCGCCACGCTGGATCGGATTGCACATGGGTTCGCCCAGGTGATCGACGCGAAAAGTCCCTGGACGTTTCAACATTCGGAAGGCGTTGCTGAAATCGCCGGCGGCATCGCGACGACAATGGGTTTTAGCCGGACGGAGAGTCAAATTGTGCGCCGCGCCGGATTGCTGCACGACATTGGGAAACTGGGGATTTCGAACCTGATTCTCGACAAGCCCGGAAAGCTGACGGCGGAAGAGCTGACGGAAATGCGCAAGCATCCGGCGTATACGTATCAATTGCTGCAACAGGTGAGCGGGTTTCGAGATTTGGCATCGCTGGCGGCATCGCACCATGAACGGCTGGATGGGAAGGGATACCACCGTGGATTGCCCGGTGACCAATTATCGACGGCGGATCGGATCCTGTGCGTGGCGGATATGTTCGAAGCGCTGGCGGCAAAGCGGCCGTACCGTAAAGACCTGACGTCGGAGGAAGTGATGAGCATTCTCACGCGAGCAGCGGGCGAGGGAATCTGTCCGGAGGTGTTCGATGCGCTGAAGGTTTATCTGCGCACGGGGGGTATACGCCGAGGGCGATCGCGGCTTGAGGTGAAGGAGTTGCGAGTTGCGTGTTGCGAGTTAAAATCGGCGTCGGCGGCGTGCCCCAGACCCGGACGGTGTGTGTTTCAGGCGTCAGAGGGGTCAGAAAAGTCTGCGGCCAACCATAACAATATTGAGTTCTTGCCCCGTATCACTTACCCTCAAGCAGGTTGGAGACCATCCCTCTCCCGGAATAATTCGGCCAGATTACATCTGCAAGCGTGGCAAAGGGTGCGGCGATGGATACCTATCTAAAGGTCAACAGTTCGCGCACCGCGCCGTTTCGTTTTTCGCTGGTGGGATTTCTCGTTGTGATTGGGACCACTGCAATCCTTCTCTGGGGAATTGCCCGTTGCGGGTTTTGATTTTTCATTGATGACTGATGAAATACCTGGCCGTTCGAGATATTCGAAAATCGTCCGATTGCTCGGTAATGTTGCGGTTTTGGAAAGCGACACCGCGGGCAAGCGCCGCTTCCTCCTCGAGGGCATGGCCAAGCTGGTGAAGGCCGATTTTTGGGTATGGGTCCATTTCCACGATAACGCTAAGGACGGAATTCCAATGTGCTTTGCATTTATCGAGGGGGGATGGACCAGCGAAGCGCAGCTAATGCTATACGCCGAGGCGACGACGACTCCCGCGGCGAAGGATTTCAATGCAGCGATGAGAATAGGTTGCGAGGTTCACCGCACGCGAAAGCGAGCGGATGTTTTTTCCGACCCCGAGTGGTTTAGTTCCGAGCTTTTCCAGAATTATTATGCGAAGGCGGGTCTGGGGGACTGGATAAGTTCATCCTATCCGCTTGGAGACCGTTACTTCAGCACAATCGCTCTGCTCCGGCAGCTCGATCGGCCGAAGTTCACGCCGCGCGATATCTGCATCGTGCACGTTTTGACTGAGGAAATCGACTGGCTTCATCGCGAGGGAACCAATATTCCCGCTTCCGAGCATGTCAACAAACTCTCCCCCCGGCAACGACAGGTTCTTCTTCGCATGCTCGCCGGCGAGGGCATCAAGCAGATCGCACACAGACTCTCTCTTTCCAACCACACGGTCAACGATCACATGAAGGAGATTTATCGCCGTTTCGGGGTGAGCGGACGCAGCGAGTTGGTGTCGAAATTTCTCGCCGGTGGACAGAATTGACGAAGCGATGCGCAGGGTTGGAAAGGCCGATTTTACAGCAAAAAGAGCAGGAAGAGCATTTTCGGTTATCGTTTGTGAGACGAGAAGATGCGTGCTCGTGTATGGGAACGCGGTTCCGCCGCGGGAGCACATGGCTGCCCTGGTGACGTTCGGTGCGGCCTTGAGGTTTTGGGCAAGGAGCCGCCGCCTGCGAGCAGTAGAGAAGGATGGGAACTGCCATTTGCAGAATGGATCGATCTTGATGGATTGGCGGTTGATCGTCATGTTAGCGTGTGCTATGTTACGTGAATGCGATGCCGTTGGCCTGGGATGCTGGTTCTGGTTGCGGCGTGGGGGTGCGCGGCGGGGCCGGCGAATCCTTCGTTTAACATTACCGAAGGGCAGGCGAAGGCGGCTATTGCCGAGATGCGCCACGGACCGGCGGGAGCTGCAGCGGCCGCTGGTTTTGATCGGGGGGTTTGCGGACCCGGCGGTAGCCGCGAATAATGAGCAGTGGTTTTTCAGCGGCGTTTCCCGGCACGCGGTACTGATTCCGGTTTCGATCGGGTTTTGCAACAGCTTTGCGGAATGCCGGGAGAAGGTGATCGCGGCGGTCGATGCCGCATGCCCGAGCAACGACCGTGTTTGGACCAGCGAAGTCGACGTGGTCGGCGTGTCGCTTGGCGGGCTGGTTGCGCGATACGCGGCTGCACCCTCGCCGGATCCAGCGCATCCGCGGCGGCTGAGAATTTTTCGGCTCTTCAGCATCAGCAGTCCGCAGTCGGGGGCGAAGCTGGCCAAGACGGCCGGGTTTACGGAGTTTCACCGGGAGATTCAGCCGGGGTCGAAATTCCTGAGCGCGCTGGCGGCGTCGGACGCGACGGCGAACTATCGGATTTATCCTTATACGCTTCTGAACGATGATATTGTGGGAGAGACAAATGCCGCCCCGCCGGGGATGACGCCATACTGGCTGGCGAGCGATTCGGTTTTTCTATCGCATTCGAACGCAATGGCAGATGATCGAATTCTAGCGGATATCGCGAGGAGGTTGCGGGGTGAGAGGCCGTTTACGACTTATCCGCCGGCGCCGCTGCCGAAGAAAAGCTAACCGCGAAGTTCGCAAAGAGCGCGAAGAAGATTCAGTGGGAGGAAATTGAAAATGCAGGAGCCGGGAATCATCTTCTGCGACGGCGCACTAATGCAGCGCTTGCGGCGGTGGAGAGAAGAAGCACGCAGGCGGGTTCAGGGACAGAGGCGAATGCGGGCAGGGGCAAATCGTTCGCGATAGCAAAGCTATCGAGGGCGGCAATGTCGGCGGGTGTTATCGTCGCGTCCGTGCCGCTATCGCCCTGGCCGAAGTTGGCGGCGAGGGCGCTGAAGTCGGAGCCGTTGACGGAGGAGCCGTAGAGGAAATTGCCCTGGTCCCAGTTGGTGAGGCCTTTGCCGAAGTTGGCGGCGAGGATGCTGAAGTCGGAGCCGTTGACGGTGCCGTCGAGGTTGGCGTCACCGAGGAGGGTGTATTTGATTTCGATCTCACCGGATGAGAGTCCGGAGACGACGCCGTCTTTGCCATCCGCCCAGCCTACGCCGTAGCGGAGGCCGTTGGTGAGGGATCGGGCGGAGGAGGAGATGATGCCGGAGCCGTTCCAACCGCCGTTGTTATAGCCGGATTTGAGGTAAGCGTAGATTGTGGAGACGGGATCGGCTCCGCTGCCGTAGTTGACGATCAGGCGGGTGGTGGTGAGGTCGAAAACGCCGCCGGTGTCGATGAGGAGGGAGTTGACGGCGTTGGTTGGACCGCCGGCGGTGAGGGTGAGTTGGCCGGTTGAAGTGATGGTGACGGAGGACTGCTGCAAACCGGAAGCGGTGACGGTGGCGGAGGCGTCGCCGACGGTGAGGGTGCCGGTGCCGGTGATTGGGCCGAGGTTGGCAGAGCCACCGGTGACGTTGATGGTGGCGAGATTAACGGTGTTTCCGGCGGATACTGTGCCGCCGCTGATGGTGAGTTTGGTTCCCGATGAATTCCAAACTTCCAGGGTTCCGGCGACGGTCATCTGGCCGCCGCTGACGGTAAGAGAGCCTTCGCCACCGCTTGCGGTGGTGCTGCCGCCAACGTAAACGCCGCTGCTATCGGCGCCGATGGAGAGGATGCCAGTTCCGGAGAGAGAATAGGAACCAAAGGTTCCGGCGCTCGGTGCGATACATAGGGCGGAATCATACGCATACTGCACAGTTTCAGCGGCCAAGGTATTGGTGCCGCCGCTCTGGATAAAAGTCGCGGTGGCGCACGCCAGCTCCGATGCTTTCCAAACCCGTGACACTTAGAGTGCCAGTACCGCCGAGCGAATAGCTACCCTCGATGCCCAAATTCGTCTCATCGGCGGAGTCTCCGACCTGATGTAAACCGCCGGTTTGAAGGAATGTTCCATTGCTGGCGATATCTTCCAAGCCGCCGTCAAGCAGCATCAGGCTGCCAGCGCCAGGGAATAAAAGCCACCGGTGCCGGCGGGGTCGCCGATGTCGAGCATCGAACCGAATATTTTGTTCATGCCGCCGGTTTGAATAAATGAGCCGGTTCCGCTGCCGCCGATGCCTTCAAAGTTTGCGTTGACCAGTTGTGCTGTGCCGCTGAGGGAGTAGATCCCGGTGACTCCGGTGGAGTACCCGAGCTGCAGCGAAGCGGGACTCGACATGTTGTTGACGCCGCCGGATTGGATATAGGTTCCGTTGGAGGTGTAACCGACGTATTCGGTATCATTCGCGCTGGTGATGGTATTGGTGCCGCCGGATTGAGAAAAGGTTGCGCTGCCACCGCCGCCGTTTCCGATGTACTCGTTGCCGCCAACGGAAAGGGTACCGGTGCCGCTGAGGGAGTAGGAGCCGTTTGCGTTATTGGCGATGGTGAGGGAGTTGGTGGCGGTGTTGGTGCCGGCGCTCTGGTTGAAGGTTCCGGCGCCGCCGAAGGCGATGGATTCATTGCCGGCGACGGACATGGAGCCGCCGCTGAGGGTGTAATTGCCGGCGCTGCCTGAACCGTAGCCGAGGTAGAGAGTGGCAGTGACGATATTGGTGCCGGCGTTTTGGACGACGGTGCCGCCGCCGCCATAGCCGAGGTATTCGTTTGCGGCCTGCAAAGCGCCGGTGCCGCCAAGGGTGTAAAAGCCCTGGTCGTCGGCGTCGACGCCGAGATAAAGGCCGGCGGACACACCGTTGATGCCGGTTGATTGCGTGAGAACGCCGTAACCGGGGAGGGTGGACGTGTGCGAGTCACCGAAATATTCATTGGTGGCGGCGAGGAGCTGAGGGTCGGTCATGGCAAGCGTATTGGTGCCGATGCCGTCATTGTCGACGGTAAGAGATGCAAGTGTGATCGCGGAGCCGGTGTAATTGTAGGTGACGGTGCGGCTGGTGCCGTCGTCCTGGGTGATGTCAACGGTGTCTCCCGCTCCCGGGACGGGGCCGGCGCCGTTGTTCCAATTAGCGGAGGTGTCCCAATCGCCGTCGTCGGCAGTCCAGGACTCGGTCGCACCCTGGGCGCGATGGCCTATTTGCATAAGAGCGGCCGATGCCGCGGACAGTGCGAGCAAGCCGATACGATGCCGCCGTCGCGCATTTTTTGCCACGATTTCCTCGCTTCCAAAATGAGATCATCGGGCACGCGCCTGGTCGGCGATGCCCGCAAATATTCCGGCTAGAAAGGAAGGCCGAAACCCAGCCCTAAGGGAAGGATGGACGTCGGACACGCTAACAACCCATGTCGGCAAACACAATGGAAATATCAAGAATGGCTGCAAAAGGCTCGACGGTTGCGACGGGTGAGCAAGCCAAGGAAAAGGCCAATGCCGGTTGCAACGGACGTCGGCTCCGGCACCGCTTCAATCGCGGGTAGCGGTAATCCGTTTGCGATGGCGAAAGAGTTCAACGCCGCGATGTCGGCTGGAGTGACGCTCACGGCGGCGCCGCTGTCCCCCTGGCCGAAATTGGCGGCGAGGGCGCTGAAATCTGAGCCGTTCACGGAGGAGCCGTAGAGGAAATTGCCCTGGTCCCAGTTGGTGTCGCCAAGGCCGAAGTTGGCGGCGAGGATTGAGAAATCGGTTCCATTAACGGTGCCGTCTAGATTGGCGTCGCCGAGGAGGGTGTATCTCAGTTCGATTTGGCCGGTGGCAAGGCCGGCCACGTTGTGGGTTCCATCACCGCCGTCTGCCCAGCCGATGCCATAGTGGAGTCCGTTCGTAGAGCTTTGAGCGGTGCTCGAGATAATTCCAGTTGTTCCGTTCCAGGAACCGTTGTTGAAGCCGGATTTGAGGTAGCCGTAGATGGTGGAGATCGGGTCGTTGCCGGGGGTGTAGTCGATGATGACGTGATTGTTGGTGATGTCGAAGACGCTGCCGGTGGCAATGGTGAGGGAGGAGAGGTTGATGTTGCTGGCGGGATGAGCGACGGAGCCGGTGCCGGCGGTTGTGCCCTTGGCGAGGACGACGTTGCCGCCGGTGATTGAGAAACTGCTTGAGGTCAGTCCGACCCCGAGCGTCAGGGTGCTCGTGCCGCTCTTGGTAAACGCCCCGGCGTCGTTAATGAGGCCAGAGCCGGTGATGGAGTAGTTGCCGGTACTGTTTACCGCAACTGAAGCGGGGTTGACGGTGCTGCTCAGGGTGACTGAATAATTATCGTTGCAGGTGTCGTCGAAAGTGACGTTGTTGTTTTGGAAATACCGGGTGTTGCTGGTGCCGTTGCTCCAGTTGGCGTCGGCGGTGTTCCAGAGGCCGGTAGCGGCCGCATTGTTCCAGGTGAGGCCAAGGGCGGTGATGACCAGATTGACGTTGCCATTGGCGGCATCGAACGTGAAATAATAGTCGGGCGTGTTGGCGGGGTCGGTGCCGATGGTGACGTTCCAGTCCAAGAAATTACTGGTATCGTCGGTAAGCGCGCCGGTGTAGTGGATGAGCTGATAAACTCCCGGCGCGAAATCGGGGCCGGCCTTGACCGGGAAAAAAATCGTATCCTCAAGATTGAGGTCGCCATTCCCGGAATCGCCGGCGGTGACGTCGAGCAGGTCGTTTCCGCCTGCCGCGCCGAAATCATTAGGACGATCAAGGATAGGGGCGATGGTTGTGTCTTCGTCGATCTGGAGGAAATTTTCAAAGGTCATCACGCCTGGCGAGGTTCCGTTGTCGGGCTGAATGGTGGACAGTTCGATTTCGTTGTATGAGGCGGCAAAAGTTCCGGTGCCGGAAATGGTTCCCTGAAGCCCCAGGAACGGGGAGTTGATCATGCCGTTGTTCACGAACGTGCTGGTGTCCGACAGGACGTACTGGTCGGAGGGTCCGATGATGTTGGCGCCGGGGTTGTTAATAAAGGTTCCCTCGGAGACGTACAGCGGGCCGTTTTGGCTGGCCGGCCCGGCGATGATCGTGCCGTTGTTGATGATCGTGAATTGACCGGCGCCGGCCTGCCCGGAGGCAACTCCCACAACGGTTTGTCCAGCCCCCTCGCAGTCGATGGTGCCGTTGTTGATGAGCGTGGCGTTGTTCGTGCCAAGCTGGCCGATGTTGACAAGGGTATCGCTGGCGGTGGTGGAGAGAATCGTGCCGTTATTGATAAGTTCTCCGCCGTTGACGTTCACTTCGCCGGAGCCGGTTCCCGAGCCGGTCGTGTTTTGGATCGTCAGTGTTCCGGAGCTGAGGGTTGTGCCGCCGGAATAGGTGTCGGCGCCGGCCAGTGCCCAGGTCCCGGGACCGGATTTGGTAAGCGACATCGTGTAGGCGGGGGCGTTGGAATTGGCGGGGGTGGGATCGGGAATGATGGCGCTTAGCAGGTTGCTCGCGGTGCTGGCGCCGGTGAGCGTCAGGCTTTCCGTGGTGTTCTGGGAAATGACGATTGAGCCTGGATTAGTGAATTGAATCGCCCCGCTGCCGGAAGCGTCGAGGGATGCGCCGCTGGGCCCGATGGTGAAGAGGCGATCCGTGCTGCCGCCGGCACCGACATACCGCAGAGTTGCACCGTCGATCACTAAATTGCTCGCGGCGTTGGATGAAGTACCGATACCGCTGGGCGAGCCACCATTGGCCAGGCTTGTAACGCTGAGTGTGCTGGCGGTGGTTTGCGGGCCGACAGTGCTTTGCGAGGGGCTTGTGCCGGATACCGTGTAAGCCGACCATCCGCCGTTGATGGTGGTGATGCCGGTGTAGTTGTTTTGCGCGGTGAGGCTGAGCGTTCCTGCGCCAGCGAGTGTGAGGCCTGTGGAGCCAGTGATTTGTGAGGAGATGCTCAGGCTTCCCGCCGAATTATTCTGGAACACGATCAGGTCCTGCCCGTTGCCAGAGGCCAGTGTACCGCCCGTAATGCTGAGGTTATGAGCTCCGACGTTGGGCGTGATAAGAATTCCGCCGCTGGAGATGACGCTGCCGCCCGAGAGGGTCACGGTGCTGGAGTTGGCGGTATTGAAACGAAGGCTGTTGGTTGAGGAACCGGCTTCGCTGGTGGTGACATCGGTATTATCTGCCGAGCCCCATGCGTCGGTGTTGTAGCCGCCGTTGGCGCTGAGGGGAACAATATTTCCACCCGACTGCACAGAGGCCCATTCGGTTGTGCCGTAGGTTGCCCAGCCGCCGAGGATTCCGTTGGTATTTGAATTGGAGGTGTTGAAGGCGTTGCTGGCGCCGTAGCCGTTGATTTCCGGTGCGATCCCAAAATCGACAACGCCGCCGACGTTGCGGGTGATCTGTGTCAGGTAGATCGTGGTGGATTCACCGTTGGTCGTGGTCTGGACGTCAATGCCGGAAGAGCCGGAAGCGATGACGGTATTGTTGAAGGTTTGCCACCCGTAGTTGTAATTCAGGCCCTGTCCGACAACTTCGATTCGCCCCCCGGCCATCACCAGCGGACTGCTGGGGCTGAACAATTCGAAGGTTGGATTGTGGTTAAAATAATAGTCAAAGGAGCCCCCGTTGGATTCGGTAAAGAATTCGGAAAAACTTCCAAGATTTTCGGTGAGCGTTCCCTGGTAGACGGTTATAGCGCCGGTAAATAGTTCGTTGTCGCTGTCATTGCCATCAAGGAAGAGCAAGCCGCCGGGGCCGAGCTTCGTTAAGGTCGTTGGGGTATCCGAATTTGCGTTGCCGATCGACGTAATACCTTGTGAGTAGTCAACAATAGTGAAGTCGCTGCCGATGTTATGTGAAACGACGGTGATCGAGCCGGGGTTGACGTTTTGAGTGAGAAAGACTGCGGCGGGGGAATAGGGCGGACCATCTCCCGGGTTGTTCCAGCCGGGGTCCGCAAGGTCGTCGAAATAAACGTTGTCGCCGTTTTGAAAGGTCTGGTTGTTGGCGCCGTTGACGGTCCAGTTGGGGTCGGTGACGTCCCAGCTAAGCGATGCGACCGTGTTATTGAAAGCGGGGTTGTTTTGCGGGGCCCAGATGTCAGTGTTTTGGGCGAGGGCGAAGCCGGGAATAGAAAGCAGGATCGCCAGCGCCCGGAGAAAGCGCGGCAAGAACTGGGGGGTGCATTTATCTCCCATAGAACCCTTTTGCGGCGGAAGCTACGAGCACTATTCTAACAAAGTTTGGCGGGTATTCCCAAGTGATTTTTGGGGGCGTTTGGGGATGGGCGGCAAAAAGCGGCGAGCGGTTCGACGGTGCTCACCGAAGTCAAGCTCGCCGGCTACATGGATTGGACAGGGGACTTGAATGCCTCGCGCCCTGCAGGCCCAGGATTTCCATCAGCTTTGCATCCGCATCGTATTTGGGCGAAGGGACGGCCGTGGTGAGCATCTGACCATTGTCGCTTGAGAAAATCGAGTTCGCGCCAGCGAGGAAGCAGAGAGCCTGGTCGCTCACAGAGAGCTTCGCGCGCCGGCGGAAAGACGAACGACGCTGGCGGGCATCAGCAGCCGCGCCAGGGCGATCATCCGAACCGTTTCCCAGATCGGCAAATCGGGCCGGTCGCCAAGGGGTGTACCAGGCACTTTGGCGAGGATGTTGATCGGTACAGATTCGGGGTGGGGGTTCATGGTGGCCAGGGTTTGCAGCATTGAGAGGCGATCTTCGAGGGTTTCCCCCATGCCGATGATTCCGCCGCAGCAAACCGTCACGTTGGTTTTGCGGACTTGGCGGATGGTATTGATGCGGTCGGCGAATTTTCTTGTCGTGATGATCGATTCGTAGAACTCCTGGGACGTGTCAATGTTGTGGTTGTAGGCGTACAGGCCGGCTTCTTCGAGACGTCGGGCCTGGGGTTCGCTGAGCATGCCGAGGGTACAGCACACTTCCAGGCCCATGGCGGTGACGTCGCGAACCATTTCCAGAATCCGCTCGAACTGCTGGTTGTCCTTGACCTCGCGCCAGGCAGCGCCGAGACAGACGCGGCTGGCGCCGGCGGCCTGGCGCGGCGGGCGATTTCCAGGACCTCTTCCTTCGGCATCAGGGCCGTCGGCTTGATCTCCGTTTCGTAGCGGGAAGATTGCGAGCAATAGGCGCAGTCTTCCGGGCATGCGCCAGTTTTGACGGAGATCAGCTTGCAGATCTGGACTTCGCCGGCGTCGTGGAATTGGCGATGCATGGCGGCGGCGCGGAAGACGAGATCGAGCAGGCCGAGGTTGGCCAGGTCCCGGATTTCGTCAAGCGTCCAGTCGGTGCGGATGGGAGTTGTGGTATTCATTTAAAGGCGTCGGTCACGGGACGGGCGGCGCGAGGAACAACGGAGCGGGAATTGGGATCGTAGGTGAAAATGGCGATCAGGCCGGTGCGGTTGTCGACGATGTAAAGCCCTTCGCCGCCGCTTGGGATCATGGCGGTGACGGCTTGGTAGTCGCGGTTCATGGCCTGGGCCTCGGCGCGGGCGGGCGGAGGCGTGAGGAAATTGGCGATCATCAGGGCGACGGCCGAGATGGTCATGATGCAGATTGCGGTGAGTTTTTTGTCCATGGTGTGCCTCAAATTCAAGTTAAGAAGCCGCTCGAATACTTAGTGCTGCTGTTCCTGGGCGATGGCGTAGATGCGGTTGAGGTCAATCGACGGCATCGTCTGGAGGGTGTGGCTGGAGTCGTCATAGGCCATCGCGCCGAGTTTGCCGTTGGTGGCGTCGATGATGTAGACGAGCGACGTTGAGCCGGTGCTGATGGCACCGGGGATGAGCAGATAATCGGCGGGCCGGCGGAACTGCGCGTTGGCGCGGGGGACGCGATTGAATTGGCCGGCGAACATGAACAACAAAACGGCGTTGAGGCCCAAAAGGACCCAGAAGATGGTGGACTTCATTGGAAGATGCCTCCTCTCGTTTGGGAAGAATTTATTGAACTGCTGAAGGTTCGATGCCGGAGATAAACCCGGGGGATAAACATGGGAACACGAACAAACGGGCGTCAATCAAGGTGAGTACGCTTGGCGTCCTTGAAAAAACCGATGCAGGCGAGGACGCCGAGGCCTGCCCAGACGAAGTAGGTTAACGAGGCGCCGCCGTTGTCGAGGGTGACACTTTTGCCGAAATTGTCGAGGCGGCCGTCGTAGTCCTTGGGGGAGGAATTCTCATCGTCGGCGCGAGCCGAGAGGGGAGCGACTCCCACCATGGTAAACATGACGATCAGGGCGAGTAACTTCCTGCGCATGAGCCTTATCATAACCAGTTTTCCAGCGGGCGGGCAAGCGAGCGAAATTCCTGGGCGGGAAGGGAGACGGTTTCCCACTTGGGAGATCGGCGGCGCATATGGGAGCGGTATTCGGCGAGGTCGATGCCCATCATCAAGTACCAGCGTTCGTGATGCTGGAACATGCCGGTGTCGGCGCTGAGGGGTGGCTCGATCCAGTAGACGAAGATGAATACGGCTTTGAAGCCGTCGCCGAAGACTTGCTCCCATTCCATGAGGTCCCGGACGTCTTGCTCGGTAGCCCAGGTTTCAAAGCCAACGCGATGGGAACGGTTTCGGCAGGTGCGGCCTTTAACGTCGACCAGGAGATTGGGGCCTCTTTTACTATAGACGACGAAGTCGAAGGATTTGAGCCGGGCGTTGGCAAAGAGGGCTTTTTTGGCCTCATCGACGGCGACGTAGGGGATTCCGCGATCGCGGAGGAAGGCCTCGAAGGCGGCTTCGTAATGGACGGAGCGGTCGGCCATAAAGTTTTGAAATCCGTTGAAATCCAAAGACCCCCACCCCAGCCCTCCCCCGGAGTACCAGGGGAGGGGAAAAGCGGGTTCGCGACAGATTCTAGCGGAAGTGGGGAAAAGTTGGATACATTTGTGAGATGCGTATCATCGCGGGGGAGTTTCGCGGAAGGAAGATCCTGCCACCGGCTTCGGAGGCGACCCGTCCGATTACCGATCGGGCCAAGCAATCGGTGTTTGATGTGCTGATGCCCTACCTGGAGGATGCCGTCGTTTACGATCTGTTTGCGGGGACAGGAAGCCTTGGACTGGAAGCACTAAGCCGGGGGTGCAGGCGGGCGACATTTTTTGAATCGGACCGGTCGGCGATTGGGCTGCTGGAGAAGAATATCGCAGCGCTGGGTGTGGGAAATCGGGTCAAGGTGGTGAGGGGGGATCTGTTTGGGGCAAAATTCGATGGGGAGAAAGCGGATCTCGTTTTTCTCGACCCCCCCTACCGATTCGTGACTGTGAAGCAGCGGGAGCTCGTGAGGCTGGTTGGGAGGATTCCAATTTCAACCGGCGGACTGGTTGTGTTTCGGCATGAGGGGAGAGATGAACTGGCGTTTGAGAATCTGCGGGCGGTGGATGTGAGAGACTACGGCTCGATGCGGGTGGAGTTTTTAGGTCGTCTAACTTGATGGAGGTCACTTCAGCGCATTGCGCTGGTGCTCCATTATTTTTGCAGCCCAGGGTGGCCATTTCCAGCAGGTCGTTCATTCGGTTGCGGTCGAACCCCTGTCCGTTTTCGGCGCTGGCCTGAACTTCGACGAATTTTCCGCTGGCGGTGTAGGCGATGTTCATGTCCACCTCGGCGCGGGAATCGTCGTTGTAATCGAGATCGAGGAGGACTTCGCCGTCGACGAGGCCGACGCTGATGGCGGCTAGCTGGTCGACCAAAGCCTGGCGAGGGACGTAGAGACTTGTGTCGTATCGCGGGAGGGGTTTGCCGGTGGCGGGGTCGGTGGTCGATTTGGAGATGATCCTGGGTATGGGCATTTCATTCGGCAGCTTGGCGATCGCGTCGTGCAGGGCGATGTAGGCGGCGGAGATGCACGCGGTGCGGGTGCCGCCGTCGGCCTGAAGGACCTGGCAATCGACGGAGAGGGTGTGCGGGCCGATTTTGGTCAGGTCGATGGCAGCGCGAAGGGAGCGGCCGATGAGGCGCTGGATTTCGGTGCCGCGGGAATCGGTGTGGCCGATCTTCGGCCAGGGCTTTCGCTGGGGCGTGGAGGCGGGGAGCATGACATATTCGGCGGTAATCCACCCGCCGGTACGCTGGTCGTTAAACCAGGGCGGGATGTCGGCGGTGACGGACGCGGTGCAGAGGACAATGGTATTTCCCTGCTGCCAAAGGACTGAGCCGGCAGGGGTTTGCGTGAAGCCGCGCTGGATGGTGATGGGGCGGAGAGCGTCGGGGGGACGGGAACGCATGGGGAAGCTAAGGTAATGGGCCGCCGACACTATTGCCAATTGCCGATTGAAATGCGGGACAGCGCTTCTCAATCGACAATTGGAAATCGGCAATCGGCAATCCACCCCGCTCATGTTTCGATCGCCCAAGTTCCGATAAATAGGTCATGGGTTGCTCACAGAGGCAGCAAAGGTCGTGGGTGGAGACGGCGAGCCGGTTGCGCGAGGTGCGACGGGCCTGTTCACTGTTTCTGGATCGATGGGCCATCGGTCATCTCCTTTCCGAGGAGACGGAAGCGCGGGCCGACGAGGCGCTGAATGATTTTGCCAACCGCGATTGGTCGATGCTCTATCGCGGAAGCGTTCTGGACGATTAGGAATTCATGGCGCAGATCACGTCAAATGTCGGCCTGATCAGCGGGATCAATACCGGCGCGATCATCGACGGGTTGATCTCGATCGATGCCGAGCCGGTCACGCTGCTTCAGACGCAGATCAATTCCGCGCAGCAGCAGGAGGCCGCATATAACTCAATTGAGACGCAACTGACGGCGATGCAGCAGATCGGCCAGAATCTGTCGCTGCCGCAGACGTTTCAGAATGCCGTGACGACCAGCAGCGATCCCAATGTTTTGACTGCCACGGCGGCTCCCGGCGCAGCGGTGGGAAATTATCAGCTTCAGGTCGCGCAGCTCGTCACCACGCAGCAGAGCATCAGCAATGGGTTTGCCAATACGACCACGGCGCCGGTGGGAGCGGGGACGATCACCCTGGAGGAGGGAGGCGGGCTGGCGTCGTCGCAGACGCAGCTTTCGCAGTTGAACGGGGCGCGGGGGTGCCGCAGGGACAGTTTCGAATCACCGATGCCAGCGGGAATACGACGGTGATCAATACTTCCGGGGACGTGACGCTGGACGACGTCGTCAATCAGATCAACAACGCCGTGGGAGTGAGCGTACACGCCCAGGTGACAGATAGCGGACTGGCGATCACCGACACCAGCGGTGGCGCCGGGACGATGTCGATCACCGATCTCAGTGGCGGCACGACCGCGCAGGCGCTGGGGATCGCGGGGACGGCGACGGCTGGGGTATTGACGGGGACAAACATCAATTTCATTACCGATGCGACGCCGCTGGGGCAGCTTAACGACGGCAATGGAGTGGCGACCACGACGGCCGGACAGAACGATTTCACGGTGACCACCAGCGATGGGTCGCAGATCAGTGTGCAGCTTAACGGCGCCAGCACGATCGGGGACGTGATCAACGACATCAATACCGCCGGGGGATCCAAGCTCCACGCGGCGATTAACACGGCCGGAAATGGCATCACGCTTACCGACACCAGCGGCGGCGGTGGGACGATGTCGATTGCTGTCGATAATGGCTCGCAGGCGGCGAAGGACCTGGGACTGCTGAATGGAGTAAGCGGGAATACGATCCAGGGAACGCCGCTGATCGCTGGACTGGATTCGGTGCTTATCAGTTCGCTGAACGGCGGATCGGGCCTGCCGCTGGGGACGATTTCGATCACCAATGGCAAGGGTGGACACGCAGACGTGAACCTTGCGGGGGCAACTTCCGTCAGCGATATCCTGACCGATATCAACAGCGCTGGGATAGACGTAACTGCGTCGATGAACCAGGCCGGAACGGGGATTCAGATCGCCGACAACAGCGGAGGTGCGGGAAGCCTGGTGATCTCGGATGTGAACTCGACGACGGCGGCAGCGCTGGGAGTCGCGGGGACGTTTGCCTCCACTTCGCCGGTGGCGGTGGGGAAGAATTTGCAAGCGCAGTACGTTTCGCTCAATACGCCTCTGACCCAGTTCAATGGCGGAGCAGGCGTGGCGCTGGGGCAGTTTCAGATTCAGAATTCGAAGGGGCAAACGGCCGTGGTCGACCTCTCGCAGGGATCGTTCAACACCATCGGCGACGTCATCAACGCGATCAACGCCAAGAACATCGGGGTGACGGCTTCAATCGACACGACGGGAAACGGAATTCTGCTCACCGATTCGGCCGGGGGAGCGGGCAAACTGACGGTTAGCGATCTGAGCGGCGGAACGACCGCGGCCGATCTGAACATCGCGGGGACGGCCACGGGCACAACACTTGACGGGGCGCTGCAGAAGACGATTACGATCACCAGCACCGACACGCTGACGTCGGTTCAGAACAAGATCAACCAGCTTGGGTTCGGAGTCATCGCAAGCATCGTGAATGACGGATCGAGCACCGATCCGTATCGGCTGTCGCTGACCGCTGTGAATTCGGGATCGGCGGGACAAGTCGTTATCGACAGCGGCACCACCAACCTGGGGGTTCGGAACCTTGTGAACGCGCAGAATGCGGCAGTCTTTTATGGCGGGTCCGATGGTCGCAGCCGCTGCTGATTACATCGAACTCGAACCAGCTTTCCAACGTGATCAACGGAGTGACGATCAGCCTGCTGAGCGCGAGCACTTCGCCGGTGAATCTGGGTATCACGCCTGATCCGAGCAACGTTTCGGCGCAGCTTCAGAATTTCGTGCAGGATTTCAATTCGCTGGTGGGATCGATCACCACGGATACATCCTTCGACGCGGCGAACAACACCGGGGGCATCCTGCTGGGGGATGCGACCACGGAGCAGGTGCAGAATTCGATCTACACCATGATCAATTCGGTCGTGCAGGGGGTTGGGCAATTTAAGGATCTGGCTGACATCGGCATTACCGTGAACGCATCGGGAGATGCCTCGAACGGCACTCAACTTAATTTTGATGCCAACACGTTTGCCCAGGCGTTCGCGACCGATCCGAATGCCGTTCAGAACCTTTTCAGCACGACGAGCGTCGGACTTGGGTCGGTCATCTCCAACGCGATGGATTCGCTCGTCGATCCCGTAAACGGCGCGATTACGCTGCAGGTGAATACGCTGAACACGCAGATTTCCGGATACAGCGATCAGATCAACCAGCTCAACGTGATCCTTGACCAGAAGCGGGAGCAACTGGAGGCCGAGTTTAACCAGATGGAAGAGACGCTGGCGACCCTCCAGAGCCAGGGGAGTCTTTTGAGCTCGTTCAGCGGGATTAAGACGACGACCGCTAACACGAGCGCGGTCGGTTCGAGCGCGAGCAGCTAGTGGCCGGTATAGTAAAAGCATGATATGAACCAGCAGGCGGCGCAGAAATATCTGGAAACCAAGGTTCGGACGGCAACGGCCGAGCAGTTGCAGATGATGCTCTTCGACGGCGCCCTGCGCTTCTGCGAGCAGGGGAAGGTCGCCCTGGAGAAAAAGAATTTTGAGCAAAGCCACCAGGCGCTCAGCAGCGCGCAGGCGATTGTGAATCAGCTCATTTGCAGCCTGCGGCCCGATGTGATGCCTGAATTGTGCGCGAAACTAAAGGGGCTGTACGCCTTTGCCTATCGCCGGCTGGTGGATGCAAATCTGCACCACAAGATGCAGTCGCTGGACGAGGCCACCGATGTCTTGAAATACCAGCGGCGGACCTGGATGCTGCTGATGGACCAACTTGGAAAGAAGAAGGCAGCCGAGGCGGCGGCGAAGCTGGATTTCCCCAGTCCGGATACCGGGATGGAGGCGAAGATTAGTTTTCAGGGATGAGCGGGAGTGCGGAACCGGATTTACGGGGATTGCCAGCGATAAAAATTGTGGGCGTTTTTTGTGGTGAGGGCGTCGAATTCCTCGACTGCGATTCCCGCGCTTGGGCGATGGCGGTCGCAGTGTGAATGACCATCGCGGGTTCGTTGATCTTCTGCTTACGCATGGGCTCTGGGGTGAGGTAAGGGGCGTCCGTTTCAACCAGGATCCGATCAGCCGGGGCCTGCGCGGCGATTTCCAGGAGTGAGCGGCCATTTCGGAACGTGACCACGCCGGTGAAACCGGTGAGATGGCCGGCGTCCCAGATTCGAGCGGCATCCGCCGCGGTGCCCGTGAAGCAATGAAAGACGGCGCGGACCTTGGGAAAATGCTTCAGGACCGCCAGGCAGTCATCAACCGATTCGCGGGAGTGGATGACGACTGGGAAATTCAATTCCTGGGCAAGGCCGAGCTGGGCTTCAAAATATTTGGCCTGAAGCTCGGGAGAAGCGTCTTTGTGGTGGTGGTCGAGACCGATCTCGCCGATGGCGACGACGCGAGCATCATGGGAATAACTGCGAAGATCCGCGATCCGCTCGAACGGAACCTCGTGACAATTGTTGGGATGAACGCCGACAGCGCAGCGGACGTTGGGATATTTTTCGTCAGGGCAATGGCCGCATCCCAGTCGGGGGGATCGGTGCCGATGGTGACCATTTCCAGAATCCCGGCGGATTGGCGCGATCGAGGACGGCGGCAATCTGATCCAGCAAACGGGGGTCGGTCAGATGACAATGGGTGTCGATCATTTCGAAATCAGAAGGTCGCTTCGAAGGCATCCGGCGTGTGCCGGATTTGCGGGTCCCGGCCCGTAGGCCAAACGATGGCGACGACATCAAACCTTGCCGGCGGCTGCGGCGATCCGTAGCGGGAGAGATAATACTTGGCGGCTTTGGTCAACTGATGCCGCTTGTCCTGGTTGATCTGGTCTTCAGGGGTGGGGTCGTCATAGGCGCGAGTTTTAACCTCCACAAACACAAGCGTCTTGCCGTCCCTGGCGATGATATCGACCTCGCCGACCTCGCAGCGGAAATTGCGGTCGAGGATTTTGTACCCCAGGTCGCGAAGGAAACGGGCGGCGACGTTTTCGCCGCGCTGGCCCAGGGCGTCGCGCTGGGGAGCGGGCTGAAGAAAATTCTTAAGCCATTCGAGCACGGGGGGATTATGTCGCGCCTGGTGGCCCGAACGCGAATGGATAAATGCCGATTGCCAATTGCCGAATGAAGACAAATCGCTGCGTTCATTCGGCAATTGGCAATCGGCAATCGGCATTCGTATAATTTCCCGACCGTAGCTCGCATCAAGGAGTCCTCTATGAATCGCTGGTTGGGGTTGCTCGTATCGTTGACACTGTGCGTATGCGCGGAGGCGGCCTATACGCCGTCCACCAGACCGGATTCAACGCCGGCAACGCAGCCGGACGACAAGTTTCCCACGCCCGCGGAGCTGATGGCGAAGATCAAGGCTGCCGCAAGGCAATGACGACTCAGACCCAGTCCTGCCGAAGATCGCGTTTTTCGATCTTTCGCAGGGGGTGGTGGAAAAACCGGCCGATTTCAGCCTTTTCGCCCAGGACCAGGCGGGGCTTGACGCTGCGGGTCTCTGATCGACCGGATGGAAAAGGCCCGCAAAGACAGCGATGTGCAGCGCGGTTCTGATCCGCCTCCAGGAGGGTGCGCTGAATCTTTCGCAGGCGATGGAAGTGCGCGATGAGCTGATCGCTCCTGAAGAAGGAGAACAAGCGGACGTTTGTTTATTCCGATTCGTTCGACACTGATTCGCTATATCGCCGCCAGCGGCGCCACCGACATCTGCATGCTCGAAGGGGGCGACATCATGATCCCCGGCGTGGGGTTTGAGACGATGTTCGCCAAGGGGCTTCTCGACAAGATCGGCGTGAAGGCCGATTTCGTGCAGATCGGGGAATACAAAGGGGCGGATGAGGAATACACCCGCACCGAGGCCAGCGACGAACTGAAGGGGCAACTGAACAAGCTGGCGGATGCGCTTTACACGCAAATTGTGGCGACGATCAGCAAGAGCCGGGGGCTTGATCCCGATAAGGTGCGGGCCCTGGTGGATGATTCGCTGATTACCGGGGATGAGGCCAAAGCCGCGGGGCTGGTGGATCATCTGGTGGATATCGGCGGCATGCGCGACCTGATGGCGGACAGCCTCGGGAAGAAAGTTCGACCTGGCGCGTCGATTACGGCAGCGAAAAGAAAGATGACGTCGATCTATCCAGCCCGTTTGCATTTTTCTCGATGCTGACGCGCAAGCCGGTGGAATCGACCAAGCCGGGGATCGCGATTGATCTATGCCGAGGGCGTCATCGTCGATGGGCCGAGCACTTCGGGCCTTTTCGCAGCAATCCGGGAACGTCGGGTCGGATACGATTCGCGAAGCACTTCGGGCAGCGGAGAAGGACAGCAAGATCAAGGCGGTGGTGATCCGCATCGACTCTCCCGGCGGCAGCGCCCTGGCCAGCGAGGCGATGTGGCAGGCGGTGCGGCGGGTCGCCAAGACCAAGCCGGTGTTTATTTCCGTCGGCTCGATGGCCGCCAGTGGCGGATATTACCTCGCCTCGCAGCGGCGACTATATTTTCGCCGACCCGACGGCGATCGTCGGCTCGATCGGCGTCGTCGGCGGCAAATTTGTCTACAGCGATCTTTTCGGAAAGCTCGGCCTAAACACCGAGTCATTTACTCGCGGCAAAAACGCCGACCTTTTCAGCTCCGAGCATCGAATGGACCGACCAGCAGCGCGCAGCAGGTGACCAACTGGATGCGCGAGACGTATAACCAGTTCACCCAGCGGGTGATGACCACGCGCAAGGGGAAGATCAAGGACATCGACTCGGTAGCGCGGGGCCGGATCTTCGTCGCCGACCGAGCGAAGGAACTGGGGATGGTCGATCGAGATCGGCGGAATCCAGGACGCCATCGCCTATGCGGCCAAGCAGGAGAATCTGGCCACAGGCGAATATGACGTGCGGGTTTTTCCATCTCCCAAGACGCTGGCGGATCTGCTGAACAACAATGGCTCTGACGACGATGACGACTCGTCCTCGCGTATGCCGCTGCCTTTGCAGCTTTCACCGGAGGCACAGGGGCTGCTGAGCCTTATGGGCAAGCCGGTACAGCGGGCGCTGAGCACGGAACTGACCGAGCTTTCGCTGCTCCAGAGCCGGCCGATGATCCTGGCTTCGCCGGTAATTTTCGTGGTGCCATAGGACAATTTGACGTGCGCTGATCGAGCAAGTTCGCCCGCTACAAGCGAAAACGGGGGCGGCATGGGGGTTGCTGTTATGCCTCGCTAAGAAAGCGAGGTTCAAATGACGGAACTAGCGACGGTTATCATGCCGATCGGGGCTATCGGGTATTCACTGATCTATCTGCTCTTTGGCGGAGGATTGGGGGGAGCCGCGGTGATTTATGTAATCGCTAAATTGCTGGGGCAATAAGGGCCGGCCAGCGTCGGTTGCCTTGGTTGCGTTTTTCAGGGGGGCGCATATCCTTCAATTGAACCAACCACTGGCCAATGAAGGTATGACCGATGTTGGGGTACGGTAAGCGCGATAGCTGCCGATCGTGGTGCCGCGCGTCAGTTCCAAGCTCTGCACCGATCACTTCAGCGGGAAATATCCGCTCGTGGGTTTGTACGACTGTAGCCAGAAGAAAGTATGGGTGGCCAAGCCGCTCAATGGGCAGGCCATTCGCACCTCTCACGCGGCGCTGATCACGGGGGTTGATGACGCCACTTCGACCGTTTGGAAAGACCGGTTTTTGTGTTTCTGGTTTTACACGCCACGCAGCGGCGAGGGGTACATTCACGGGTATCCAATTGACTGGGAAGAGGCGCATTTGCTGGTGCGGGTCGATGCGCAATGGGATTACGACCGCCAGCGAATGATTCCGCCGGAGTTAAAGGACCAAATCGAGGAGAACCTCGAGCGGCAGATGCGGCATGCGGAAAGGATCTGGGATTTTTCCGGAAAAGCCCCGTGAAATATCCGATGAATCTCCATTTCATAGGCCAACGCGCCGCTGACTCGCAGTTTTATGTGAAGCGGTTCGAGGTCGCTGTTAAATAGGTGCGTCTACATAATTTAAGGGCTTGTTAATTGCGGGAGAATTTGCCGAACTAACCGTCTGTAACGACTTTACCGAGGGTCCGAAATAGCCGAAGATATGGAGCCAGCCTCTCGTTTATTGGAAGGTAAATATGGATTTTGCCACTCCGAACTTAAAGACATTCCAGGTGCTTCCCAATGTTCCTCCGGCACTTCAGCCGCTTCTTGAATTGGCCCAAAACCTCTGGTGGGTTTGGCATCCGGACGCGGTGGAGCTGTTTCGGCGGCTCGACCGAAACCTCTGGGCGGATGTGAACCATAATCCCGTGAAATTGCTGGGAATCATCGACCAGAAACGGCTGGCGGCGATCGCCAATGACGATGGATATCTCGCCCAGCTCGACCGGGTGTATGGCTCCTTCAAGGCTCACCTGAAAGAACTGGGATGGTTCGGCAAGACGTATTCGGAACAGACGAAGCAGGCCAACCCCTTCCTGGTGGCCTATTTCTCGGCGGAGTTCGGGCTGCATGAATCGCTGCCGATGTATTCCGGCGGCTTGGGGGTTTTGGCCGGGGATCATCTGAAAAGCGCCAGTGAAATTGGTTTGCCGCTGGTGGCGATGGGGCTGCTTTATCGCAACGGTTATTTCCAGCAGTACCTTTCGGCCGACGGGTGGCAGCAGGAGTCTTACCCAGAGCTGGATTTCTACAACCTGGCGATCGAGGCGATGAAATATGACGACGGTTCGCCGGTACAGGTCCGGGTCGATCTGCCGGAGAATGCGGTTTTCGTGAAGGTTTGGAAGGCAAACGTCGGCCGCATTCCGCTCTATCTGCTGGACACCAACCTGCCGGAGAATTCGCCGGCCGATCGGGACATCACCAGCCGGCTCTATGGCGGCGGCGTGGAGATGCGAATCAAGCAGGAGATCGTCCTGGGGATCGGCGGCGTGCGGGCGCTGGAAGCCCTGAACATCAAGCCGACCGTCTTTCACATGAACGAAGGTCACAGCGCGTTTCTGGCGCTGGAGCGAACGCGCGTGCTGCTTGACCAGCAGCCCGATGACCTTCGATCAAGCCCGGCAGTATCGTGATGGCGACGAATGTTTTCACGACCCACACGCCGGTGCCGGCGGGAATCGACACGTTCTCGCCGGACCTGATGACCAAGTATTTCAAGAATTTTTATGCCTCGCTGAAGCTGGACGAAGAGGGATTCCTGGCGCTGGGCCGCGAAGACGTGACCAACAAGAAGCAGGGATTCTCGATGGCGGTGCTGGCGATCCGCCTGGCCGACAGCGTGAACGGCGTCAGCGCGCTGCACGGGGATGTAAGCCGGAAAATGTGGCACAACTTGTGGCCGCAGGTGCCGCCGGACGAGGTGCCGATCCAGAGCGTGACCAACGGGATTCATGTCCGTTCCTGGCTCGCGCCGGAGATCATTTACGTTCTGGACCGCTATCTGAGCAGCAAATGGCAGTCCGATCCCGACCGATCAATCGGTATGGGAAGGCGTCACCCAGATTCCCGACGAGGAATTGTGGCGTTGCCATGAGCGCTGCCGCGAGAAGCTGGTGAGCTGGTCGCGGATGATGCTCAAGGACCAGTTGGTGCGGCGCGGGGCATCGTTTGACGACATCGCGATCGCGGAAGAGATCTTGGATCCGGAAGCACTGACCATCGGCTTCGCGCGGCGGTTCGCCAGCTACAAACGCGGGGCCCTGCTGCTGCGCGATCCGCGCGCTTGCAGCGGATGATCGAGGAGGCCAAACGGCCGATCCAGTTCGTCTTCGCCGGCAAGGCGCATCCGGCCGACCATGAGGGCAAGGAGCTGATCAAGGCCCTGGTGAATTTCGCCCGCAATCCGGCGGTTCGGCGGCGGATCGTTTTCCTCGAGAATTACGACATCAACATCGCCCGCATGCTGGTGCAGGGCGTGGACGTGTGGCTGAACACGCCCCGAGCGCGGAATGGAAGCCAGCGGAACCAGCGGCATGAAGGCGGCCGCCAACGGCGTGCTCAACTGCTCCATCCTCGACGGGTGGTGGGTTGAAGGATATGCGCCGGACCTCGGCTGGGCCATCGGCCGGGGCGAAGCCTACAGCGACGGAAATGTTCAGGACCAGCTCGAGAGCCAGGCGCTTTACGACATCCTGGAGAAGCAGATCATCCCGCTGTTCTACAAGCGGAACGTGGACAATATTCCCCGCGAATGGATCGCGCGGATGAAGAATTGCATGCGCAAGCTGGCGCCGGTTTTCAATACCAACCGGATGGTGCGCGAATATGCCGACCGGTATTACGTCCCGAGCGATGCCCGCGGGCGAAAGCTGGCGGCAAACAACCTGGAGCGCTCTATCTCGCTGGCGAGGGCGAAGGACATCCTTCGTTCCCGCTGGGGCGGCGTGAAGATCGTCGGCGTGCATGTGAGCGGCAATGGGCATTATCACGTCGGTGAAAATATGGAGGTCGAGGCGCTGATCGATCTGCCGGACATCGATCCCAAGGAGATCGCGGTCGAGCTTTATGCCGGGCCGATTACGGCCACGGGGCAGATCGGCGCGCCGACGGTGCTGCGGATGAGCCACTCGAAGCTGGTGGGCGGCCCGCGGCACGTTTTCAGCGGACAGCTCGAATGCCGGACCAGCGGCCGGCAGGGATTTGCGGTGCGCGTGGTGCCGGGCAATCCGGATTTGGCGACGCCGTTTGAGCCCGGGCTGATCGCCTGGAACTGACCACTGCCGGACGGTTTCCACCTGGCTTACCCCCTCGCCCGGTACTCCCTTTTACCCCCTCTCCTGGTAATCCGGGAGAGGGTTGGGGTGAGGGCCTCTTTCTACTGCTCCACTTTCTCGCGCAGCGCAGGGTGAGGGCCCCTGGGAGAATTCTAAGCCACGCGCGATTGCCCTATTCTCTCGTACCCCAGTCGTTGCATCCGCTGTCCGCATCACATCATCGTGGTATATTCCGCGATTGGACGCAATACATTTGACGGTCGCCGTAAGCAATCCCACTGACCCGCAGCGGCGGTGGGAGGGATTGTTTTTTGTCGATACCGGCGCAATCGATTCCACGGCCCCGGGGAAACATTTGCGCGAGATCGGGATCCAGCCGCGGGGGAAACTGACTTACGAACTGGCCGATGGAACGGAAATCGTCATGGAAATCGGCGTGGCCAGCGTCGAATTCATGGGAGAGATTGTCGGAGTCACGATCATTTTTGGCGACGATAATGTCGAGCCGATTCTGGGGGTCACCGCGCTGGAATCGGTTGGCATTGAGGTCGATCCGCAGAACCAGCGTCTCAAGCGATTGCCGGCGGTGCGGTTGAAGTGATTCAAACTAAAACCGGCGAGTTCGATCCCCGTTTCGAACATTCGAATTTCGAATTTGATTCGTCATTAAAGATTGAAACCACGGCCTCGGGCCGTGGACGCGAATAGGCTCTGCCGTTCCGGCGTGAACAACGTCTGCAAGTAAAATGGGCTCTCCTTTCGGGAAGGCCCGTTGGGGCTGGAAAGGAGAGCCATATGCACGAGTGGCAAAGCCAGTCCCATGTACGGTGGGAGTGCAAGTACCACGTTGTGATTGTACCGAAGTATCGGAAGAAGTTGTTGTACGGAAAACTGAGAAAACAAGTCGGACCGATTTTGAAAGAATTGTGCCGACAGAAAGGAGTAGAGGTGATCGAAGGACACGTGATGCCTGATCATGTGCACATGTGCCTGTCGATCCCACCAAAGTATAGCGTTGCGTTCCTGATCGGCTTCTTGAAAGGCAAGAGTGCGGTGAGGATTCACCGCCAGTCTGGTGAGAAGCGAGTGTTCGGTCTGCACTTCTGGTCGGTAGGATATTGCGTAAGCACCGTCGGCTTGGATGAGCAGAAGATTCGCGAGTACATCCAGCAGCAAGAGAAGCTGGAGACCGGCCAGAACGCGTTGGAATTCGAATAACCATTACGTCGGCCCCAACGGGGCCTTCCCTATGTGCCCGCCCCGAATCGGGGCTTCTAATCTCAACGCCCCCCTTGGGGGGGCTTCCTGATACCACCCCCTATGGGGGTGGAGACTCATTCGAGTTTCGAGTTTTCGCGCTAGCGACGCTTCTTCTTCTTATTCCGGTCCTTCTTCTCCATAAACCCCGATTTCTTGGTCCGCAGCATCGGCCCCCCCGGCATTCCCAGATTCGATAGTCCTCCCGACATCACCGATTTCATAAAGTTCATTTTACCCATCAGCCCCTGTCCCCCAATCGCGCGCATCATGTCGCGGGCGCTTTCGAATTGCTTGATGAACTGGTTCACCTCCGGGACGGCGACGCCGGCGCCAGCGGAGATTCTGCGGCGGCGGGCGTGCTCGATGATGTCGGGCTTGCGGCGCTCGTCGCGGGTCATGGAATCGTAGATCGCCCGCATGTGCGACATCTGGCGGTCGATGTCGGAGTCGTTCATGTTGACGGACTTGGTCAGGTTGCTCATGCCGGGGATCATGCCCATGACCTTACCGATGGAGCCGAGCTTTTTGATCTGGGCCATCTGGGCCATGAAGTCGTCGAGGGTGAAGGTGCCCTTCTCCATTTTCTGCTGGAGCTTGGCGGCTTCCTCCATGTCGAACTGCTTCTGGGCCTCGGTGACCAGGCCGATGATGTCGCCCATGCCGAGGATGCGGGAGGCCATTCCTTCGGGGCGGAATTCTTCCAGGGCTTCGAGCTTTTCACCGACGCCGAGGAATTTGACGGGTTTGCCCGTGACCATCTTGGCGGAGAGGAGTGCGCCGCCGCGGGTGTCGCTGTCGAGCTTCGTGAGGATGAGGCCGTCGAGTTCGAGCTGGTCATTGAAGGCCTTGGCGCTGTTGACGGCGTCCTGGCCGCTCATCGAGTCGAGGACGAGATAAATCTGGTGCGGCTGGAGCTGGGAGTTGATCTCGCGCAGCTCGCCCATGAGGTCGTCGTCAACGTGAAGCCGGCCGGCGGTGTCGAGGATGACGACGTCGTTGCCGCCGGACTTGGCCTGATTGATGGCGGCGCGACAGACGGCAACCGCCGCGCCGCGGACGACTTGGCCGTGGGGGGCGACCTTGGAATCATCGACATAGACGGGAACACCGACCTGCTCGCCGATGACGCGAAGCTGCTCGACGGCGGCGGGACGCTGGAGGTCGGCGGCGGCCATCAGCGGGTGATGGCCTTTAGCAAGCAGAAATTTGGCGAGCTTGCCGCAGGTGGTGGTTTTGCCCGAGCCTTGAAGGCCGCACATCATCAGGACGGTGGGGCCGGGATGGACGAAATAGATTCGGGTATCGACGGGGCCGAGGAGGTTGAGGAGCTCGTCGTAGCAGATTTTCACCATCAGCTCGCCGGGCTGAAGGCTCTTGATGACCTCCTGGCCAATGGCTTTCTGGACGACGTGCTCGGTGAAGTCGTTGACGACCTTGAGATTGACGTCCGCTTCAAGGAGGGCCGTGCGGACCTCGTTCATGGACTGGCGGATGTTTTCTTCGCTGATGCGGCCGCGGCCCGAGAGGGATCGGAACACACCGGAGAATTTGTCGGTTAGGGCGTCGAACATGTTCTCTCGAAAGATAATATGCCATTCCCACTCGCATATGAAGCAAGCCGCGCCACAAGCATGAGCCGGGGCGTCCTCGCCCCGATCCCAATATCAACGCGACAATGTTTTTCCCCTTACGCGTGGGAACTCTCTGCACTCAATCGTATGACAACTTTTCTCCCCTCTCCTCGTACCCAGGAAAAAGGCTCGGGTGAGGACGACGATAAAAGTCTCGTCCCATATGCGGTCATTCCGCGAACTCTCCCCACCCGAAAATTATTCTCTTGCAATACTGTCGCGAGTTAGGTATATGTTCGGTTCGAAGAAAATCAGAAAATTGCCAGATACAGAACGCAATCTCTCTAGGAGGATGACTCCACCCCTAACCATGCCCATGCCCAATCCCTTCACTCAACGCTTGACCCTTCGCTCGAATTTCTTTTCTCTACGCCTCAGCTCTCTAGCGAACCACCCCCCGGGGGGATTGGGACATTTTGGGATACAACGAGACTTTGCCGCGCCTTGCTTCTGCGCGATTTACCCGCCCCGCTTGCAGCCTCCTCCCAAATTGCTATACTCCCCAATTCGCATAAAATTACGGAACTTTGGAGATTGTAAATGTCAGTGAAGCTAAGACTTAAGCGAATGGGGCGGAGCAACCGGGCGTTTTTTCGGCTCAGCGCGATCGATTCGCGCTCGCCGCGAAATGGACGCGTGATCGAAGAGCTGGGGTTCTATGACCCGCGCGAGAAGGAGCAGGCCAAGCAGTTTGTGGCCAAGCTCGATCGCTGCAAACACTGGCTCGATATCGGGGCGATTCCTTCCGAGACAGTTTCATCCCTCTTGAAGAAGAGCGGCGTGGATCACAAGCAGCTTCGGCTGCCGAGGCCGGGCAAGCCCAAGCCTGTCGTCGCGGAGGCCAAGGAGGGGGAGAAGAAGGCGGCCGCGCCCGAAGGCTGAGGGAGAGGCGAAGAAGGAAGCGGAAGCGAAATAATTTGGGGCCACTTTGAAATTCGGCCCCCACCCTAACCCTCCCCCGGCGTACCAGGGGAGGGGAAAAGAAATGTCGTGCGGATTGACATTCTCACGCTGTTTCCGGAAATGTTTGACGCGGTGCTGGGAACATCAATTCCCAAGCGAGCCGCTGAGAAAGGATTGGTCAGCTATCATCTGACGAACATCCGCGATTTTGCGACAGATGCGCACAAATCGGTGGATGACAAACCATTCGGCGGCGGCCCGGGGATGGTCATGATGTGCCAGACCCTCTTCGACGCCGTCGAAGCGGTTGAGCGACAGGACGCGGCCACGCCGGTTCGAGTCCTGCTTACCCCGCAAGGAAGGAAGTTCGATCAATCGGTGGCCGAGGAATTGGCCGCGAAGGATCGGTTGCTGCTGATCGCGGGGCATTACGAAGGATTTGACGAAAGGATATCGGAAGGTTTGAAGCCGATGGAATTGAGCATCGGCGATTACATTCTAAGCGGCGGAGAGTTGGCCGCGATGATTGTGGTGGACGCGGTGGTCCGGCTGTTGCCGGGCGCACTAGGGGCCGAAGATGGGGCGGCCGATGAATCGTTCGCCGATGGATTACTGGAGTATCCGCAGTACACCCGTCCCCGGGAGTTCCGGGGAATGGGGGTGCCGGAGATTTTGCTAAGTGGCAATCATGCCGAGATCGCCCGGTGGCGGCTTGAGCAGAGAAAAGAGCGGACGCGGCTGAGACGTCCGGACCTTTGGCACCGGTTTTTAGCCAAAGATTCGGGCAGCAAAGCCGATAAGTGATTACAATATGTTTCCCGCCTCGCAGCGGTCGATCGGAGCAGGGTCATGACCAACAAACTTATTCAGCATGTCGAACAGCCCCATTTGAAGAAGGAAGTTCCACAGTTCGCGGTGGGAGACACCGTGGATGTGGCCACCAAGATCGTTGAAGGTGAAAAAGAGCGCGTGCAGGTCTTCACGGGCGTGGTGATCATGAAGAAGGGGTCGGGGATCAACGAGACGTTTACCGTCAGGCGAATCGTGAACAACGAGGGCGTGGAGAGGATTTTCCCGCTCCATTCGCCGTTTATCTCCAAAGTGACCGTGAAGCGCAGCGGCGAGGCGCGGCGGGCGAAGCTGTTTTACCTGCGCGACCGCGTGGGCAAGGCGACGCGGCTTACCGAGAAGCGCAAGGGAAAGAAGGAAGAGGCGACCGGGAGCGCGGGGGAATCGACGGGGAAGACGGAGTTGGCGGCTTCGGGGGCGTAGGCATAAAACCAGAAATCCGAAACCCGAATTCCGTCTTCGACCCTGAGGCTCAGACCCGAAGGGAATCAAACCCGAATGAGTCTCCACCCCCATAGGGGGTGGTATCAGGAAGCCCCCCCAAGGGGGGCGTTGAGATTAGAAGCCCCGATTCGGGGCGGGCACATAGGGAAGGCCCCGTTGGGGCCGACGTAATGGTTATTCGAATTCCAACGCGTTCTGGCCGGTCTCCAGCTTCTCTTGCTGCTGGATGTACTCGCGAATCTTCTGCTCATCCAAGCCGACGGTGCTTACGCAATATCCTACCGACCAGAAGTGCAGACCGAACACTCGCTTCTCACCAGACTGGCGGTGAATCCTCACCGCACTCTTGCCTTTCAAGAAGCCGATCAGGAACGCAACGCTATACTTTGGTGGGATCGACAGGCACATGTGCACATGATCAGGCATCACGTGTCCTTCGATCACCTCTACTCCTTTCTGTCGGCACAATTCTTTCAAAATCGGTCCGACTTGTTTTCTCAGTTTTCCGTACAACAACTTCTTCCGATACTTCGGTACAATCACAACGTGGTACTTGCACTCCCACCGTACATGGGACTGGCTTTGCCACTCGTGCATATGGCTCTCCTTTCCAGCCCCAACGGGCCTTCCCGAAAGGAGAGCCCATTTTACTTGCAGACGTTGTTCACGCCGGAACGGCAGAGCCTATTCGCGTCCACGGCCCGAGGCCGTGGTTTCAATCTTTAATGACGAAGCCCGAATGAGTGCATCGTCCATTCGTCATTCGGATTTCGGATTTGATTCGTCATTCTGGTTTCGGATTTCTGGTTTCTGGTTTCTCCTCCTTTGACGCAATCCCGTCCACTTCTATAATGCCGCCGACCGCACTTGGGATGGTGGCCGTATCGGGAAGGAGCCTGTCAGCGCGACGACGCAACACCTCACCTCCAGGGTGAGTGCCGGCTTGGGCTGGGGGATTTTTTCACTTGTTTTGATCTGCACAGCGGCCCCCGTCTGGGGGCAGATTTCTGCCTTCAGCGAGAAGCTGATCGTCCATGCCGATGAGGCTTCGATTGGGTCGGATCAGCAGGTGAGCATCATCGAGCTAAGGGGAAAAGTCGCCATCCTCCTCGATGGGCAGCAGTGCTGGGCGGATAACGCGGTGATCTGGCTAACGCCCGACCCGCGCGGTGTGCTCGGGGAACAGCAGGTGGATATCGTTTTGCTGGGACATGCGAAGCTGACGGCCAAAGAAGATCATCTTATGCGCACAGGGCCGAAGCTGCTGATCAACACCGTGGTGCGGGGGAAGATCCAGTTAACGGCCGATGTGAAGCCGTGCGAGGACTATTCCAAGTCAACAATTTATGCCCAGGCGCTGAGCATTCGCCGGGCAAGCGAGATGCTGGATGAATCGGCCCCGCTCACGGCGACCATGCCGTCGCTTCCCGCGGCCATCGGGGGAACGAATGCATCGGGGATCCCCGAGCCGGGGATGGGCAAGGGTGGTCCGGTTTACTTTTCGGCGAAACTGACGGAGTCGGCCATCGCGCCGGATGGGACCAAGGCGCTGCAGCTCAGCGGAGCGGTGAGCATCACCCAGACGGCGAGCAATGGGGATTATGTGGAGCTGCTGGCGGACAACGTGGTGGTCTTCACCAGTCAGCGGGCGGATGCCCCGACGACCCAGCCGACGGATATCCATACCGCGATCACGGCGGCGTACCTGGAGGGGGACGTGCGGATTGATTATGTGCCGTCGAAAGCGAAAGCGCCAGAGCAGCGGCTGGTGGCAGACCGGGTTTATTACGATTTTCGCACGCAGAAGGCGGTGCTCACCAACGTCGTATTCCATAGCGTCGACCCGGATACGCAGATTCCGTTCATCGTGCGGGCGCAGACGATGCAGCAGATTTCGCACGCGGAATATTCGGCGCGGAACGCGGAGTTTACAACGAGCCAGTTTGCGGTGCCGACATTCAGCATTCGGGCCGGGTATGCGTACATTCACCAGCAGCCGCAGGACCTGGCGAATTACGATGTGGTGACCCACAATGACACGGTGCATATTTTCGGCGTGCCGATGTTTTACTGGCCGGCGTTGTCGGGGGTGTATAACACCAATCCGTTGCCGCTGTTGAATTTTTCGGCGGGGAATTCGAGCCGATATGGGTTCGGGGTGACGACCGACTGGGGGCTGTTTCAGTTGCTTGGGCAGACGCCGCCGAAAGATTTAAGTATTGATATTCCGATCGACTTTTATTCCGAACGCGGGCCGGGAATTGGGTTGAACGCGACGTATAAGGGCGGATTCATTACCGATGCGGATCAGCCCTGGGATTTTCAGGGGGATTTTCAATCGTTCTTCATCAGCGATCATGGGCAGGATCAGCTTGGCGGGATTCGATTGAATGTGGACCCCCCTACCGAAGAGCGCGGGTTTTTCCTTTGGGAGCACCAGCAGTTTTTTCCGGATGACTGGCAGGTGCAGGTGCGGCTGGGATATGTTTCGGATCCGACTTACCTGGAGGAGTATTACCAGAACACGTTCGACAACGCGCTGCCGTATGACGCGGAGTTTTATGCCAAGCGGCAGCGGGATACGGAAGTGCTGTCGTTCCTGGTGCAGACGGACACAACGAATTTCACGACCAATGCGGATCGGCAGCCGGACCAGTTTGACGTGGCGCGGCTGCCCGAAATTTCGTATCAGCGGATTGGGGACAGTTTCGCGGACGATCAGTTGACGTTTTTCAGCGCGAACACGGCGTCGGGGCTGAAGTTCGATCAGAGTCAGTTTTCGCTGGAGGATCAGGGGTTTTATCCGGGGCTGTCGCCTGGATTGCCGTCGAATGGGCTGACGGGATTTACAGGGGACCTGATTTTTCGGGGGGATACGCGGGATGAAGTGGATTGGCCGATCGCGCTGGGGCAGATCAAGCTGGTTCCGTATCTGATGGGAGAGTTGACAACCTATTCGAACAGCCCCGGTGGAGATGGGCAGACACGTTTTTATGGTGGGCCGGGCGTGCGGGCGACGACGACGTTCTGGGACGTGGATGATTCGATTGATTCGGATTTGCTGAACCTGCATCGAATCCGGCATGTGATTCAGCCGGAGATCAATGTTTTCACATCGGGGACGACGGTGGACGCGCAGAAGCTGTACGATTTCGATTCCAACATCGACAGCATCAGCGACATCACGGCCGCACAGGTGGCGATCCATCAGCACTGGGACACGATGCGCGGCGGGCCGGGAAGGTGGGAGAGCGTTGATTTTCTGGATTTTGATATCGAGGGTGATTTTTACCCGCACGCGCCGCCGCAGGATTTGCTGAATCCGGTGAGCTTCCGCGGGCTGTTTTTTCCGTCTGAGCCGCAGACATCGGTGGCGCGGCAGGCGATCAATGCGGATCTCACCTGGCATATCGGCGACGATACGGCGTTCATCTCAGATTGGCAGTGGAACCTCGACACGCATGAGACGGCGATCGCGGAGGCGGGGATAGCGGTCAATCGCGGGGCGCGGCTCAGCTATTATTTCGGGGATGCGTATATCCAGGCGCTGGAGTCGCAGGTCATCAGTTTTAACGCGACGTACAATCTCTCCACGAAATACTCGCTGGCACTGGAAGAGGCTGTGGATATCGGGCAAACGCGGGCGGAGATTACCTATCTATCGGTGACGCGGCGGTTTGATGTGTTTGCGCTATCGGTCGCGGTTTATCACGACGGGATTAATAATATCAATGGGTTCAGCGTGAACTTCCTGCCCTCGGGGCAGGCAGGGTTTAGTTCGCCCTGGCATGCGAATGATTGACGGGGGCGGGGGAGAGGAAGCGCCAGGTTTGTGCGGGGAGGTTTTCTTTTTGGGGGTGGTGGTTTACGTAGTCGATGGCGGAAGAAAGATGTTCGGGGTCGTTGATGAAGACGCTCCAGCAGCCTTCGCCCCAGGGGGAACTTGGGAATTTGCGTGCCTGAACGTTTAGCGCCATTGTTGCCCTGGATTTAAGGTGCTTGGCGATATGCTCAATGGTCCGGGAATGGCGGGTGACGATGAGGTGGGTGTGATCGTGGCCGATATAACATGCGAAAATCTCATAGGCGCCCTCCGTGATTGCTTTGTTGAATCCCTCGGCAACGGCTGCTCGACATGAATCATCGAATCGGACTGGCGGATGTTTGAGAGACTGTTTTGCCTTCAGGCGCGTGTTCCAATCGTGAGCGTCGTGGGCGTAGGAGCGTTTGCCTTCTACTTTTGTGGCGGGGCCGTGATAGTAAATTTTGCGGGAGCCTACGTATTGGGACCAAGAGCCGCGGGGGTCGTTGGGGAGCCAGAAACCGTAGGCGCTCAGGATGAGGTGGTACCAGCGGACCACTTGTTGCTCCCGAGCGGCGAGCAAGCTCGCCGGCTACACGAATTGCTTTATTCGTGTAGCCGCCGGGCTTGCCCGGCGCTGTTCTCCGATCTCACTTCCCCTTCGCGAAGCGTTCATCCGCGACTTTCCAGTTGACCACATTCCACCAGGCAGTGATGTAGTCCGGCCGCCGGTTCTGGTATTTGAGGTAGTAGGCATGCTCCCAGACGTCGAGGCCGATGATCGGGAAGGCGCCGTCCATGATGGGGCTGTCCTGGTTGGCGGTGGAAGTGATTTCGATCTTGCCGCCTTTGCTGATGAGCCAGGCCCAGCCTGACCCGAAGCGGCCGGTGGCGGCGGCGGTGAATTTCTCCTTGAAGCCGTCGAATGAGCCAAAGGCGTTGCTGATGGCGGTGCCCAGTTGGCCGACCGGGGTTGTGCCGGGCTTGCCGGCCGGGTTGAGGATCTGCCAGAAAAGGGAGTGGTTGTGATGTCCGCCGGCGTTGTTGCGGACGGGGGTCTTGATGTTTTCGGGAACGATGGCGAGGTTTGAGGCGAGCAATTCCTCAAGCGATTTGTTGGCAATTTGGGGGGCGCCCTCAAGGGCTTTGTTCAGGTTGTTCACGTAAGCGGCATGGTGCTTGCCGTGATGGATTTCCATCGTTGTCTTGTCAATGTTGGGCTCGAGGGCGTCGGATGGGAACGGGAGCGGGGGAAGCGTAAATGGCATGGTGATCTCCTTCAAAGGCACAGTAGCCCCACATCCAGGTCTGGTCAATTGGGAAAGAGGTAATGGACAGGGGGTCAAATGACGCGAGCTGGGCGTTTTAAAGTGTTTTGAGAATGTCTTGTGAATGGGGCGCGAAGGGAGAGGCCCCATCATGGCCACGCTGAGGCATTTGGTCGTTTTGCGGCATGTGTAGGGCCTTGTGGTTACGTGGGTTAGGGGATTATTGCTTTAGTTTTAAGCACGGTGGGTCCGATTAAATAGGGGAGGGCGAGATTTCTCGCCGACTGACGCGTTTCTTGCGGATATATTAGGCCTTTGACGGCCCTAGCCGGTCAACTTAGACTACGCGGTTGCAGGCACGCATGATCGTTGACTGTCACACCCACATCTGGCAATCGGTCGAGCAACTTGGGCAGCTCGACATGGGGGATTCGGCGCGCCCGTCGAAGCGTCCCTTGCGGTTTACGCCGTCCGGCAAGGCACCGTGGCGTACATTGCCGGCCGGGGACCCGGACAGCCATTGGGCACAATCCAGGGTGGTTGATAAGGCGATTGTGCTGGGGTTCAAAAGCAAATACCTCCAGGCGGAGATTCCCAATTCCTATGTCGCGGAGTATGTGAATCGGTTTCCGCAGAAGCTGATCGGTTTCGCGGGGATTGACCCGACCGAGCGGTCGGCTATCGATGAGATGAAGGCGGCAAAAGAGCACCTCCAGCTTAGGGGGGTCACGCTTTCGCCGGCCAACCAGGATTTCCATCCGACGGATTCGCGGGCCATGCGGGTTTATGCGGAGGCGGAGAAGCTGGGGATGCCGATCCTGATCCATCCGGTGGGGCAATTTACGGAACAAAGCAAGCTGGAATATGCCAGGCCGTTCCTTTTCGATGAGGTGGCCCGGACGTTTCCGCGGCTTCGGATCGTCTTTGCGCAGCTTGGGCAGCCGTGGCTGGAGGAGACGGTTTGCCTGCTGGGCAAGCACGATCATGTGTTTGCGGATGTGAGCGGGCTGCTGTCGCGCCCGTGGCATGCGTACAACACGCTGGTGGCGGCGTATGAATCGCAAGTCATTGAAAAGCTCCTCTTTGGCAGCGATTTTCCCTATACCCAGATCACCGAATGCATCGAGGCGCTTTACAGCATTAACCAACTGACCCAGGGGACAAACCTTCCGGTGGTCCCCCGCGAGGCACTCCGCGGAATCGTGGAACGCGATACGCTCGGACTTCTGGGCCTGGAATGAATCTGGAGTAGCCTGTTGTCGTTTTCATCCTTCGTTGACTCTCGGATTGCTATCGTGCGAAACCTTCTGCTGGCTGTGGCGATGATTGGGCTCGTCGGGTGCTCGTCTGACGAGGGAAATCTGCATTTGCTCAGTTCAGATCAGAAGCATGAGTTCACGCAGCAATTCACGCAGGCGTATGTGTCTTACAATGAATCGGGGGATTCGGACGTTGCGCTGGTGAGCGATTCGGAGCCGCGGCAGTTGGTGCATATCCGGATTTTCTGGTCGCCGATGGCGGGGGTGAAGGCGGACCGCCCAAGCAACGCCAATGCGGCGGTTTCGTGGTGTTTTGTCTGCAATAATCCGTCCGGGCCGGGGGTGGTGGAGTATAGCGGGCCGGGACTCGTGGAAGTGAAAGGCGTCGCGAACGGGGCGGAGGTAAGAATCCGCAAGGCCTGGATGAAGAAGCAGTGCTGCCACGGGATGCTGGTCGATCCGCTGGGGCCGTCGCTTCTGGAGGGGACGTTTCACGCGACTTACGATTCCCAGCGGGTGGCGGCGATCATCGCGCAAATCAAGGCGGCGTCGAATATCAATGCGGAGGCGCAGCGCCGGCTGAGAGCCGGGAGAACTGAGTCGCGCCAGCAGCGGGGTTACGTCCTTATAGTTTGGATTGATCGCGGCGGCTTTGCGAAGCTCGGCGATGGCGTCGGCGCGGTCGCCGACGGTCAGGTACAGAAGTCCCAGGAAATAATGCGGCTCGACGTCATTGGGTTTGGCGTCGATGGCATCGAGAAAATCCTGACGGGCGCCGGCCCAATTCTGGTTGCGGGCGCACAGGTTGCCCCGCTCGACAAGCAAATTCGCGGTGATTGCTGGGTATCTGGCGATCGCATCGGTGTAAACCTGCTCAGCTCCGGTCAAATCGCCGGCGCGTTCGAGGGACTGCGCGATAGCGTAGACGGCGTCGCTATCCTGGGGCTCCAGCGCGAGGACCATTTTGAACTGCTCTGCCGCCTCGCGGACAGCGGCCAATTCTTCCGGGGAACCGGCGGGAAGATCCAGGCTTTGCTGGGCGTACGATTCGCCAAGGTTGAATCGCGCCCGGGGATTGGCGGGACGCTTGGCAACCGTATCGGTCCAGATCTCCAGGGCGGAATGGTATTGTTGATTTCGCTGGATCGTCAGGCAGATCAGCGTGGCAAGGGCCGCACAATATGCCGCTGCCGCGAACAGGCGCAGAGGGCGGCGGGGCCTCACCGCGGTCCATGCGGCAAAAACGACAAGACCAGCGATTGCGGCCAGGGGGAGATACATTCGATATTCGGCCGCGGCTTCGTTTTTGATGGGGAGGATGCTGGAACTGGGAGCGAGAATCAGGAAGAACCATGCCATCACAAAGGCCGGTCGAGGTCTGTATCGCAGAGCAGCGATCCAGCCGCAGATGGCAAGCATGACCAAACGACCTCGCCAGGTGATGTCGGCGGCGGTGGTGGCGATGGGCCAGTCGTAATAGTCCAGGGAGAGATTCGTGGGCCACAGGGCGAGGCGGACGTAATGGGCAATCACGTTCATCTGGGTTTGGGCGTATTGCCGCGCGGAGATGCCGACGTGAAAGCTTGCCATGTGTCTTTGGCCGGAGCCGGGGATCAGCAAAGCGAGAAGACCCCACGTGAGTGCCAGACCCAGATAGATTCCCCAACGGTTCCGCAGGGCGCGGCGAAAACTGCCTGCCAAAAACGCGCGGTCGAAGAGGAGGGCCAGAATTGGCGTGACAACCGCGATTTCCTTGCTCAGCATTCCAAGTGCGCAGCAAAGGACCGTGAGGACGCCCCACCACCACTTCCCGCCCGATGCGAAAATCAGGCAAAGAATCGTCAGCAGGATGAACAGGCTGGCCAGCGATTCCGCCCTCTGCACGATATAGGTTACCGCCTGTGTCGTCAGTGGGTGCACCACCCATAGACTGGCGATCGCGGCGGCGAGCCAAATGGCTTCGCTCGTCGAGACGTTGATCCGAAGCAGCGTGCGGCGCGTGACTTCGTAAAGCACCAGGGCGCACAGCAAATGAATCAGCACGTTGGTTTCGTGATAGATTTGAACGCGCAGTCCCCCAATTGCGTAATCCAGCGCAAAGGAGAATATCGCTATCGGGCGGCCGGAGATTGTTGTCGTGTTTGTCGAGGGGTGAAAGAGCGAATCAAGGCTGCGAATTTGCGGGTTGCGCTGGATGGCGGCGACGTCATCGAAGATAAACGGGCCGTTCTCGCTGTTGCTGTAGGCGATCGCGCCAAGAATCAGCACGAGCAGCGGGGCGATCCAGCGGCGCGCGAATTGGTTTGGCCGGGGGAACTCATTGGGCTGATTCATTTCGTTTGGCGGGAATCGATCAGAAAGAGCCAATGCATGGCCGCGTAATAATGGGGCTCGAGGGCGAGGGCTTTCTGGAATTCGACGGACGCTTCGGAGGGGCGGTTTTCGGTCATGAGGGTGAAGCCGAGATTGAAATGAGCGCGGGGATTGTTGGGCCGCTCGTTGATGGTATCACGCCAGAGAATTTCCGGGTCCTGGTACTGGGCGTTACGCACAAAAGTTCGGGCCGAAAGCAGAGCCAGAATGATCGTGAAGCTCAACCCACCGGCCCAGGCGGTTGTGAGGCGGCGGGAAAATACGGTCCACCCCCCCACCACCGCAAGGACGATGGGCGATATGAGCGACAGATACATGCGGTGCTCGGCGGCAACTTCTGTGAAGATTGGGATGACGCTGGAGGTCGGAGCGAGGATCAGGAAGAACCAGGCGCCGAGAAAACCGAGGCGCGGCCTCAGCCACAGGGCGAGGAGGGTGAGGATCATGAGCAGAATGACGATGATTCCGCCAAGTGTGATATCGGAAGCGCGGACGGTGATTGGCCAATCGTAATAATCCAGGACTATGGAACGGGGCCAGAAGGTCAGCAGCAGGTAGTGCCAGATCACGCCGAGTTGCGTCATGGCGTAATCGAGCGGCGCAATGTCACCGACGGACATTTTTCTGGAGCCCGATACGGCGGCGATAATGACGATGATCCACGTGGCGGCCAAGCCGATATACATGGTTCGCCGGGCTTTCCATGCCGATGCGAAGGAGCCCGAAAGGAACGCGCGGTCGTAGAGCAACGCCATCATGGGGGCGGTGACCATCGTTTCCTTCGTGCCCATTCCAAGAGCGCAGGCTGCGATCGCGACGAATCCCCAGTTTCGAATCAGGCAGTAGATGACCAATAGATAAAAGAGCCCGGCGAGCGATTCAGCGCGCTGAATTGTGTAGGTCACAGCCTCCGTGTTCAGCGGATGGACAAGCCAGATCGCGGTGACGGCGGCGGCGAGCCAATGGGCAGAGTCTTGGAAATTTTCACCGATGTTCAAAAGCGTTCGAGCGACTATTCCGTAGAGGACGACGCCGGCGGCGAGGTGAATCAGCAGATTGGTAATGTGGTAAATCTCGACGTGCAGGTCCCCCAGCGCGTTGTCGATTTCAAACGAGAACCAGAGCACCGGCCGCCCGCTGAGGGTCGTGGGGAAAGCCGCTCCGGAATGACCCGCCGACGGCTGAAAACTGGGATTGTTGGCGATGGCGTCGATGTCGTCGAAAATGAATGGGCCGTGGAAACTGTTGCAGTATGCGGCCAGGCCGCAGAGCAGCGCGAGAATCAGCGGGGCGGTGGGCAAAGGCGATAATTTCGCCATCGTGGGGCGATTCTCATGCCCGGATCACCGGGCCGTCAAGAAAGAGCGCGAGATTATAAAAAACCGCACGATTTATTTGCCCCAATCTCCTTTTTATCGGCGGGCGATTTGTCTTAGAATTTCGGCATGGCCAGGGACGATGTTTTCGCCAAGCGCACGCAAACCGTGATTCAAGTCGCCGGGGCCCAGCGGCTGCGCTGGGAATTGAGCGAGCTGACCACCAGCGATGGGCACACCGCCCGCGGCGCTTTCATGGCCACGGTGCGGGCGCTGCCTGAGGAGAACGAACTGCGCATGCTGGAGGAGGCGCTGCTTGGGACGAAATCCGCGGTGACTTCGGGGGATGTGATCGACTATTTTGCCACCGCGATTCTGGCCGCGGCGAGGAAATTCTCCACGGGCTGGGAGGCCAAGGCGCTGCTGGCCGAGGATGGACGGCGAAAGCTGCTCGATGCGGTGCTGGAGTCGGCCGGTGGCGTGGGTTTCGGTTGCGGAATTGAAGTCATCCAGCCGGCCCAGGTTGATCTGGATTGTCCGACGCTGAACCGCCAGCAGATCGAGCAGCTGCACGCGCCAGGCGGCCGAGCGCCGGGCCGCCGACCAGATGGATTATCTCAAGCGATCAGCCGAGCTGTTCGGGCAATTCGAATCGATTCGCGCCGCCGCCCCGCGGCTTTCGCCGGGACAGGTGCTGGGACGGGTGAGCGATGCGGATCAGGCCGACGTTTTTCGAGCCGTGGTTCTGGCTTCGGCGCAGAAGAGATCGCAGGCCAAGCTCTGGGCCGTGGCGGGGAATTATCTGATTTGCATCGATGGGGAAGAATCGGCGCAGCCGGAGATGATTGAGGTGCCGCCGAATCTGGGGCCGATGCGAAGTGTTCGTGTCGATGGTGAGGGGAATTTGCTGCTGGGATGCCGATCAGGAATTTTGCGCCTGAATCCGGAGGCTGTCGCAGATGCGGGGCAATTTGCCGACCCGCAGACAACCAGCCAACTGGGATTTAACAGTGCGCTCGTTTCCGGCGACAAACTCTGGGCGGCGCATGGGGAGGCGGGGTTGGTCTGCTGGAGGCTGGATGAGCCGAAGAATCCGCAAGTCGCGATTCGACCGGCGGGCTCAAATATCGCCGGATTTTCGCCGCGCAACCTGGTGCGGCTGGATTCGCAGCGATTACTTCTCAGCAGCGGCAAGCAGTTGGTCCTGGTCTCCAGCGAGGGTGGATTGCCAGCCGCTTCCGCATGGCGGCGATTCTGAGATCGTCGGGATCTGCCCGCAGGAGCAGCGAATTTTGACGGCCCATGCCGACGGGCAGATTTGCTCCTGGTCGGCGGAAACGTGGGAGATCACCTGCCGTCAGCGCCGCAGCGGCAATGTGCTGGCGGCCGCGGCGCTGCCGTGGCTGGGAGATGTGCGGCTTCTGCTGGCCACGGAAACAGGCGGAATTTTGTGCGTCGGACCGGATGATGAGGTCCTGACGCAATATTCGAGTCCCTATCAGGGCCTGCGCATCGTCGCGGCGGTCGCAGATAAAATCGCGGCGGTTACTTCGGACCGGCAGCGCATCATGATTTGGCATTCGTGGGATGGGAAGAAGCCGTTTCTGGATTTGTATCTCTACGGGATGGCGAAGCATCGAATTGCTGACATCAGTTTTGCGGAATGAAGAGGATCTCACGCAGAGGCGCAGAGGCAGAGAGAATAATGCCTTTTTCTCAGCGCTTCTGCGCCTCTGCGTGAGAAATCGTTTTCGATCAGTGCCCGTGAATCGGCTCGCCCAGTAGCTTTTTCAATTCCGAGAATTTCTCGTCCATCAATTTTGAAGTTTTCGCTTCCAGATTCAGCCGCAGCAGCGGCTCGGTGTTACTCTTGCGAACATTGAACCACCAGTCGCCGAGATCTGCGGTAATGCCGTCGAGATAATCCACCTGCCCATTCTTATACACGTCCGCCAGCTCCTTGATTTTCCCGTCTTTGTCCTCTACCTGAAAATTGATCTCCCCGGTTTGCGCGTAGCGGTAAAGCGGGCCAACCAATTCGCTCAGAGGTTTGGACTGCGCCGAAAGAACCGAAAGCAATCGCGCAAACGCGATCGCCCCGCTGTCGGCAAAGAAATTATCCCGGAAATAAAAGTGCCCGGAAAGCTCCCCGCCGAAAACAGCCTTGGTCTCGGCCAATGTTTTCTTGATAAAAGCATGCCCCACGCGATCGCGCTGGGAACGCCCCCCGCGGCTTTCACTTCGTCCGGAACAACGTGGCTGGAGCGAAGATCATAGACGATCGTCGATCCCTTGTTCCCCGGCATCCCAAGAAAATCGCGGGCCAGAAGTGCCGTCACGATATCGCATCCGATCGTCTTTTGTTTTTCGTCCACGAACATGCACCGGTCGGCGTCGCCGTCAAAGCAGACGCCCAGGTCCGGCTTTTCCGCGCCAATCCGACTTTTAAGCAGATCAAGGTTCTGATCGACCAGCGGGTTGGGCTCATGGACGAAACTGCCGGTGATTTCAAAAAGCAGCGGGCTGATTTTGAGGTTGGGCACGCCGTCAAAAATCGCCGGGACCATTTTACCGGCCATCCCATTGCTGGCGTCGATGACGACTTTCAGTGGTGCTTGAGGTCGAGGAATTTCAGAACGTGCTTGCGATACTGTGGCCAGAGATCCTGCTGCTCAAGTTTTCCTGTCGGAGCGCTCTTTGTCGTAGAAATCGCCGCCGCGACCCGCTTGATCTCATCTAGCCCGCTCGCAGCCCCGATGGGCCGAGCCTTGGGGCCGCTGATCTTGAAACCGTTGTATTGAGCCGGATTGTGCGACGCGGTCGTCTGTATCCCCCCCACCACATCCAGATAATTGATCGCAAAATAGATGAACGATGTATCGATCATCCCCACATCGATCACATTCAATCCGGCACTGCGAATGCCGTCGATAAGTGCGTTGGCCAGCGACGGGGAATGCGGCCGCATGTCGCGGCCAACCACTAGCGTATCTTCGAGCTTCACGCGCTCGGTAGCACCCTTGCGGCTGCTCTTCAGGAATTGCGCCGTCGCATTCCCCACCTTCCACGCCGCATCTTCATTCAACGGATTCGGATAGGTCGCGCGAACGTCATACGCTTTGAATATCTTTTCGATCATGGCCGATAAAATACGAAACCCCGCCCCAAATGAAAACCGCTGCAATCAATCTCGTTAAATCGGTGAACGCCCACTGCGCCGCGGTGGGGATTTCGGCCTTCACCGCTGGTCCGCATAATCCGCATTGAAATCGATATTCCCATCCGCGACAAGCCGCTCGGCCTGTTCGCGAACCGATGCAACATTCAGATTCCGCCCCGGGCATTCGGTCACCTTGGTCTGCCCATGCCCCAGCACGCGCGATGCGGGGATGTTGTAGGTTTCCATCAGATACGCCACCAGCTTCACCAGCGACCGCATCTGTCGCGGCGTCGGACGGGTTTTGTTGAAATCGCCGACCAGGCAGATGCCGATGCCGTAGATGTTGTAGCGGTTGTCCAGGGCGTTGTCATGAGCGCCCGATTTTCGCTTGGTCCAGCGTGGGCCGACTTCGATCTGGCCATCGCCGCTGTTGGTGCCGTTGCCGATGACGAAGTGGTAGCCCAGCTCGTCAAATCCGCGGGCCCGGTGCCATTGGTCGATGATGGCAGCCGAGCCGTAGGCGCTGTCGCTGTGGTGAATGATGATCCACGTCCAGTGGCGCGGCGCACCGGCGGAACCCAGCCAGCCGGAATGGCTGAAGAGTATGCCGGCGCAGGAACCTCACGAACCGCCGCCGGAGCCGGCGGGGAATAAACCCGCGGCGGCAACGCCACGACAGGTGGCAAAGGCGCGCCTGCGCAACCGCCGGAGGATTTAAATTCACCGGCGGAAGGTCCGCATCCGCGCTCTCCATCTGGCAACCGCTCAGCAAACCCGCCCCCATTGCCAAAAACAGTGCCAGACAGAAGCATTTCCCGGCGATTCCAAAAGTGCGCATGATTCCCTTCGTCATTGGCCAAAAATGATTAGACGGACCACCCCGTTTATCGGCAGATGTATCGGAAAAGATGGAAATGAATCGCGCCATCCTTGGCCGCTCCGGTCTGAATCCAATATCTATGTAACCCGACCCAAGGGGATTTTCCAGTAATTTGCAGGGGAAAAATTCAATTGCTTTACGCTATGCTGTTAAGCAGATGATCCGCCGCCAGGACGGAAAACACCTTTTGCTCATCCGGCAGGACGACCACGCCCGTTTAGCCGGCGAGCTTGCTCGCCGCGTCGGAAACGCCCTTTTCGCCCCCCCATCCCCCTTCGAATCGGTAATCCTGGGCATCTCCCAGCACGATTGCGGCTGGCAGACAGAAGATTCCAAGCCGCAGCTCAATGTTCACGGACACCCAGAGCACGTTTTCGAAGCCGACATTCTGACCGCCCTAGACGCCTGGGCACAATCGGTCGATCAGGTAATCTCCCGCGACCCGTATGCGGGAATGCTCGTAAGCCTGCACACGATGGCCCTGGCCAATCGCGCGGCAGCCCACGAGGTCGAGCATCAGGACGAAGTGAGCCGCCAAAAAACATTCCGCATCCGCCGCTTTGTCCATCGCCAGATCGAGATCCAGGAGCAGCTCCGCGGCAAGTTGCAGATGCGCACGGATCAGCCCCTGCGCGGCGGCTTGGCCGAGCCAGGGCGCTCGCCAGAGGAAGACCTGCTCCGCTCCAATTTCTTCCTGCTCGAGCTTCTGGACCAGGTGAGCCTCAACCTCTGCTTCAATGAGCCGATCTTTCGGCGGATTGAAATGGTTTATCCGAGGCCAGGGTTGGACGCGATTTCCGCCCGCATTTCGCCCGACGGCGAGGGCGGCATGCAACTTTACCCCTGGCCCTTCAATTCCCCAACGATCGAGGTCGACGTGCCAGCCCGGCGCGTTCCGGCCGGGCCGTATCGGGATACGCAGGCCCTCCACGCGGCATGCAAAGCCGCGGCCGAGTCTGTCGTCCGCGTGGTGCTTCGGCCCAGCGGAAGTTAACATGCCCCGATGATCAATCCCCCGAGAGCTTTATTTAATTACTCCCCTCCCCTGGTACTCCGGGGGAGGGTAAGGGTGGGGGCCGCATTGGGTAAGCCGACACGATTGCTGCGCCCGCTATATTTTTTGCTGCTTACCCTCGCCGCCGTCGGCTGCCAAAGCCAGCAGACCTTTGACGTAACGGTCACCAACAAGCTCTCAGACCCGGTTACCGTCTGGATGACCAAGGCCAAGCCCGTCACCAACGGCCAATACGAAGACGGCTGGGTTCCCCCCGAAGTCGCGGCCATCGGGACCACCGGAACCCAGCACATCGGCGGCGTCGTCGTCGAACCGGGAGACACGGCACACACTCAACTGAAGGGAACGATTGAGCCGGATGACGTGGCAGTCCTTCGCGTCTATCGCGCCGACGGATTTGGACATGATGCTGACCAAACACGAAGGCGATCCAGACCGCCTTGACATCCCGCTAGGCCCTGGCGTCACAGATATCGATATCGTAAAGAAAAACGGCCAGATGACGAACGTACCGCATGGCTCGAGCCCATAAGAAAATTTCACCGCGAGGATTTCACCGCGGAGCACGCAGAGAGCGCCGAGAAAATGCTTTTTTGCTTAAATTCTTTGCGATCTTGGCGTCTTGAGCGAAGCGGGCGGTTATAAGATTTTTTAACCGCCAAGACGCCAAGAGACTTCGATGAGCCTCAGTCGAATCGCGCCAAGAAAGATAAAGACAAGAGGAATTTACAAATCTCAGCGCTCTCTGCGATCTCCGCGGTGAACCAGCATTTTTGAAAGTTGAGAGATGTCATATAAAGAGCATCAATCCGCGGCCAAATCGATTTCCGTTCGCTGCGCGATCGTGACCCTCAGCGATACCCGCACGCCCGAAACCGATGTCAGCGGCAAGCGGATTGCCGAGCTGCTCGCCTCCGATCAGCACCACGTCCACGAGCGCCACGTGATCCCCGATGACCCGGACCGGCTCACCCAGCTCCTGGAAGAACTGCTGGGCCTACCGGAGGTAGACGCCATCCTCACCACCGGCGGCACCGGCATCACCCATCGCGATCAAACGATTGCGGTCATCGAAAAAATCCTCGACACCCCCTTGCCCGGCTTCGGCGAGCTTTTCCGGATGCTAAGCTGGCAGCAGATCGGCAGCGGCGCCATCCTGAGCCGCGCCGTCGGCGGAGTCGCCAGAAAAAAACTGCTCTTCGCCCTACCCGGCAGCACCGCGGCCGTCGAGCTGGCAATGACGAAATTGATTTTGCCGGAACTGCGCCATCTGGTGCATCAGATCCGGAAGTGAAATTTTCATCTCGACGTCCGATCATCGGTCTTTCCCCCGCGCCCGGTACTCCGGCCTTCGGCTCTGAGGCTCAGGCTCGAAGAGGAGAGGGCAGGGGTGAGGGCGAATTTCTCAACTGCTCTACTGTCTACTCCATAACTCGCAACTCGCAACCCGCAACTCGCAACTTCTCCCCCCATTCTTGACCTTCCAACTATCTCCCGTAGGATTGCATCCGCTGGGCAAGCCCATTCGAAGCCCCCTTCGTCTAGTGGCCCAGGATATCTGGTTCTCAGCCAGAGGACAGGGGTTCGACTCCCCTAGGGGGTATCAGAAAGCCCGGATTTTCCGGGCTTTTTTTTATTGCCAAATTTAGTTGCGTGCGAACTTGAAATCCCGCCGCAAAAAGCAAATTTTCGGCTCGATACCGCAGCCTTGAAATAGCAGTTTTTGGGGCCTACCGTTTTATTATGGAATACAGAATCGTGGAATCTGCATCGTCGGAAGAATTGTCGAAGGAAGTGAATCAACTTCTCAAAGATGGTTGGAAACTCTGGGGTGGGCCTCAGTGCTCTATTAGTAGGCGGGGCAACAACCAAGACACAGCTGTCCTAATTCAAGCCTTGACCAAAAACACTCCGGTCGAATTTGACACGTTTTCGGCGGACCAGATTGTGGGCTCTAGATAACCAGCAGCAAAACGGTATGAAGTTTTTCCTTCCCGCAGCTGAGTCCCCCCGGCAGGCCGAAGAGGTCTTTCAGGAGATTTTTAACTTCATCAAATCGCAAGGATATGCTGCTGCTGAGGGTCGACGAATCTACCGCATTACCTTTCGGCATAACGGCAAAGATGGGGAGGCTGTAGTAGGTCAGAGATTTTCGCCAACCGGTGAGCCTGTCATCGCCATTATGAAAGGGGCAACATATTTCGTATGTACTCCGCGGCGCGGAGTTCTAGGGGGTGAGCCGATTTTGGTGGGGGAGAATGAAATCTATACTGTCGAGGATTTTGAGGATTTCAGTCGCGAGGCTGATCCTGACAAATGCGTTTGAAGTTTACTGTCCGCCTTCGGGGGACATAACGGGGTCACTTTCCATTCTAAACCGCTGGGGACATAAAGCGGCCTCCATCACAACCCGCCAATGGGGACAGAACGCAGGAACAGAATGGGGTCACTTCCTATTCTGACCAATGCGGTCGAATCAGAAAGTGATCCCTTTATATCTTCCAAACACAAGTGCCTGTGATCACAATGTTTAAGCCCCACACAATTCTTGCACGCAAAACGCGCGACAAAAAAACTTTGCATTCTCATGTACGTACAGTACCATGACGATGGTATAGACGTGCAAGGGAAAGGTTGTCCGAAAGGCAAAGCCATGAAACTCAAGCATTTGACTCGACAGGGCAATTCACTGGCCGTGATTATCGACCGGCCAATTCTCGATATGCTGGACATCAACGAGCAAACCCCGCTCAAGCTCACCACTGACAAGGGCAGGATCATCCTTGAACCCGTGAGCGAACAGGAAATCGAGCAACGCTTCAGCGCGGCCTCGGCGAAGGTTCAAAAGCGGTTTGGCCGCATGTTCAAACGACTCGCCAAAAAGTAAACTCGGGGTGCGATGGACGCCCCGATCTTTCTTACGCTCGATCACGTGTTACGGTTGCACGCCGGTCAGATAAGACGGTTCGGTGGATCGGATGGTATTCGAGACATCAAGCTAATCGAATCTGCTGTCGCGCAGCCGCAGCAAAGTTTTGCGGGCGAGTACTTCCACAAGACCCTGGCGGAAATGGCCGCCGCCTATTTGTTTCACCTGACAAAAAATCACGGCTTCGTCGATGGCAACAAACGCGTCGGTTCCGACGCCGCCTTGACCTTTCTCGAATTAAATGGCATCGACACAGACTGTATCGACGTAGACGAAATGGAAGCCATCACCCTGGCCGTGGCGGATGGAACTGCTGACAAAAATGCAGCCACCGCGTTTTTTAATGATCGCGTTAACATTGACGAGTAGTCTTTTGGGGCTGAAGACCAGCTCCCTCTCCAACCCGCCAATGTTACATCCCCCGTTTATTCAAAATTAATCAAACCCCGCCCAACCACCACCGCCATACCCATTTAAATCAAAATAAGTTACCATATACTAACTAATTTCGCGTAAAACGTAACATTTCGTTAATCCCGTTCGGCACGCAGGCTGCATGGGAGCGTTCCCAAGCTGTGAGAACGCGAAACAGTTGAAACTAAGATGCTTTTACTTTCCCCGTCTGCAGGCCGGCGTCCGCAATAGCGCAGCGTCAACCGCGAGGTCTCCGTCGCGGCGGATTCCCCTTCAGAGTATTCCCAGTTTTTTCAAAGCCTCCGCTCTTGCCCTCAGCTTGATCCCCGTGTTATCCGGCTTGTTCAGGAATCGAAGCACGTCCTCAGCCTCCGCCAGCCCCAGCAGGTACCAGCCGATCATGTTTCGCATCGCCTTGTTCGGCTTCCTGCCGCTGATCAGCTGAATCAGCACGCAGACGATCAGCGCAGTGGATTTGGATGTCGATCCCCTCCTGGCGTTGGCTCAGCAGGTGACGCATGCCCAGCAGCTGCTTGAAGATTCGGAAGAACAACTCAACGGTGTAGCGGTACAGATAAATCAGGGCGATCAATTCCGCCGGCAGGTCCAGCAGGTTCGTGTACAGGATGATCAGGTCCGTCGGCTTGTTGCCGCGGCGCGTGCGGCGCGGATGAGGTTTTACCTGCACTTCCACCCGTCGCACCACCCTGTCCGCCGCCGTCTCCGCGCCATCGAGTTTCACCAGCGCGTCTCGCACCACGCCGCCGTCCAATGCCTCCTGGGAAAGCAATCGTTCTTCAAACAGCTCAAACACCGAGTTTTCCGCGGCCCGCATCACAAAGGAGCTTTGCGCCGCGGCGATGTCCGCAAAGAGGCTCCGGTCGGCGTAGCCGCCGTCTCCCACATAGCACCGTCCTGCTTCCAGGCTGCGCCGCAGGACGTTGTTTTCACGGTTGGCCCCCGCGTTGCGCGCGCCAGTGCGGTCGAGGCGATGGACTTTGAACGTCTCCAGGTCGAATTGAACGTGCAAACGCCAGCCATAGACCGCTTTCCCGTCCCGGGAGGTGTTGTAGCGGGCATCGATGCCGCAGGCGGATTTGGCCAGCCGGCCCAGCGCCGTCAGCACCGTCCCGTCGACCAGCGTGATCGCCTGCCCAAAGTCCGCAAGCCGCGGATCGGGTGCCTGGGGCAGTTCCCCCGCCAATTCCTCGATCAGCGGCATCAAACGTCCCGGCTCGAACACCCGAACCGATTCGGAGAAACTGCCCACGGAGAATCGCTTGATTCCCAGCGCCTTGGCCACCTTGGGCAGTTCTGCAACCTCCTGAAGATCCCGCAGGGATTGGATCAGCGGATTCCAGGTGTAAAGCAAAACCAGCTTGCAATAATCGTCGAAGTGAAGCTGACGGTTCCCGGCTCGATCCCGCTCACAGCCCACATCCCGCAATGTGGCCAGCAGCGCGAAGATGCGCCGCAGATGTCCGAGGCACAGGATGTCTTTTTCCTTCAGCCTTGCCTGCACGTCCGGCAGCATGCCATAAAAAGATCAAAGGCGCAATCTCAATATCTTGCTGCTTGCGCGAACCGCGTGCCGAACGGGATTAACATTTCGTAACATTCTGTAACATCCGTCTTCCCCCCCGCACCCCCCCACCATCAAGTTTCCAATCCCCCGCGCCACAAAGTAAGCTTCCACCCCGATCAGCGCCATCCCCGCCACCTCCCCCGCCCACGAACCCTACCACCCTCACAACCCCTGGTACTTCTTCACCACCTCCGGCGACCTCGGCTACGCGCTCCGCACCACGCTTGCCGGCGTGATGAGCCTGATCATCGTCATGTGGATCCAGCTCGACGTGCCGCGATGGACCATCCTCACCACCCTCATCGTCAGCCCCCCCGTGGCGGAAACGCCCTCCGCAAATCCGTCGCCCGGCTGGCCGGAACGGTCATCGGCTGCGTGGTCGGCGTCATCCTCATTGCCCTCTTTCCCCAGGATCGAATCGGCTTCTTTATAAGCTGCGCCCTCTGGCTCGGATTTTGCGCCTACCTGGGGCACCCTTCGCCGCGGGTTCGTCGCCTATACGGCCATTCTCTGCGGGTTCACCTCCGCGCTCGTCGCCCTGGCGCGATCGATTCGCCGGATAACGTCTTCTACATCGCCATCGATCGCGGCTCCGCGACCTTCATCGGCTGTCTGGTCGCCCTGGTGATGTCCGAAGCCGCTGTCCGCAGCGACGACGCACCCGGCGAGCTCGCCAATCGAGGCTCAAAGATCATCGTGGGTCTCTTCGATTGGGCCGTCGCCCAGTTAGGCATGCGCCCCCCAGCCACTTTGGAAAAGGCCACTCTGGAGGACGCCCCTTTTTCAAGCCTGATTCTGAGTTTCGACGAGCTAAACCGCAACGCCATGGCCGAGCGCCCGTCGCTGCGTTGGGTCAGCTCGTGGATCCTCGGCTGCCCGACGGCCCTGCTTTCGATCCAGTCGAACGTCATCGCCGCCGTGCGCAAGCGGCGTCAGGGCGAGCCGGACGATCCCCAGCTCGATCGAGTCCGTGACGGCATCAAGTCCGTTCGCAATCTGATCGTGGCCGGCGCCGAGCTGTCCCTGGAAAAGCTCCGCCAACAGGCCGAGGCCCTCACGCGCCTCCGGCAAGATCTCCCCGCTCGCTCGCTATATTACGAGATCATCTCAGCGGTCCAGTACGTCCTTGTCGTCTACGACGCCATTCTCACCCAGCAGCAGCCCCATTACGCGCAGGTCCAGCGCTACCCCGAGCCGCACTTCGTCGGCATGCACATGTGCGCCTGGACAAACTTCAATCGCGCCGCCATCGGCCTTCTGGTCGGTTTTTTCGTCTGGGACGCCACCGCCTGGTCCCAGGGCTGATTTTCCTCACCGTCATGTCCGTCGCGCTGATTATTTTTATTTCCATCGAGAACCCTCTGGCCCTGAATTCCATGAACCTTCTCTCCGCTTCGCTGGGCGCCATCGTCGGGACCGTTGGCCTCTACCTGGTGATGCCCTGGTCCAACCACCCCTTGTGGTTTTCGGTTGTCACGTATGCGTTTTTGTTTCCAGCCGTCTGGTTGCAGGCCAAGCCAAAGTTCCTCGTTCCCGCCATCACCTTTATGTTCGTCGTCAGCACATTGCTCGATCCCACCAATCCGCAGCAATATAACCTGAGTTCGACCTTGAACACCGCCGCCGCCCTTATCTGCGGCTACGCGATCACACGACCTCTATTCCTCCTCATCGGCCCCCCTAACGCAGGCCGGGAGCGCATGGCTGAATTGCTGCAGCGGATGCGAAAACATATTCGGGACCACCTGAAAGAGCCCCATGAACCGCGACGAACGCCTTCAATGGGAAACGGGCATGTACGACGTCTTCCAACGATTCCAGGCGGAAGCGATGCCCCCCGAAATCCTGCGCCAAGGGGGTCGAGTTGCTGATGCGCGGCCGGCAAATGATGGCCGGCACAGAGCCATGATCCTTCGCGCGCATTCCATTATCAGTCCCCCGCCGGTATAAGATTTCCGCTGATATGGGTTTCCCTTTGCGCGAAATCGACATATTTGGAGTTTTCATGGCCCCCGCGGCAGTGATGCTGGTCATCTGCGCCGCTGTCTTCTTTGTCCTGCGCCGAACGCTTAATCAATTGATCGACCTGAACCGATTTGTCTGGCGCCGCTCGCTTTTCGACGTTGCCTGTTTTGTGCTGTTCTACTGCATCGCGATCTTGACGATGCACATGAGATGAACCCCCCATGGCCGAGCCGGTTCGAACGAAAAAAATCGCCGCCGGGGTTCGCGTGCTCATCACCGTGCCGGTTGTCATCGCCGCGGTCCTGGTCGGCATCTGGGCGTATCGGTTTTACGAATACACCCCCTGGACGCGCGACGGGCGCGTGAGCGTCTACGTCGTCGACACCGCCCCGGAAGTCAGCGGGCAGGTGATGAACGTCCTGGTGATCGACAATCAGCTCGTCCACAAGGGGGACCTGCTCTACACCATCGACCCGCGCGATTACGTCGCCGCCCTGAAGCGCGCCCGGGCGGCGCTCGACGCCGCCAACGCCCAGCTCGCGCTCCAGCAGGAGAATTCCCTTCGCCGGCAGAAATTGCCCCTGGGCGACGTGTCGTCTGAAGAAAAGCAGCTCTACGCCACCAATGCCAACGTCGGCCAAGCCGACGTCGAGTCGGCCGCCGCCGCGCTTTACAAGGCACAGGTTGATCTCGATCGCTGCGAGGTCCGTTCGCCCGTTAACGGATGGGTCACCAATCTGACCGTTCGGGTGGGGAACTACGCCCTTACCGGCCAGCGGCAGATGAGCGTCATCGACGCCGATTCGTTCTGGATCACCGGCTATTTCGAGGAGACCCAGCTTCGCAACATCCGCGTCGGCGCCAAGGCCCGGGCCGTGCTGATGGGATACCCCGATACCGATGTCCTCGGCCACGTCGAGAGCCTGAACCGCGGCATCAACGACACCGATGCCACGCCCAACTATCAGGGTCTGCCCCAGGTCAGCCCGATTTTCACCTGGGTACGGCTCGCCCAGCGTATCCCGGTGCGGATTCACATTGATACGGTCCCCGATGAGATTCATCTGGCCGCCGGCGAAACCTGCACGATTTACGTGGATTCGCCGGACTCCCGCTAGAAAACATTATTTGCTGGCAACCGTTTTCGATTTCGCGGCTTGGTCGAACGATTCCCATCCCCCGCCCACGGCCTTGTAGAGCGCGATCATGCTCAGGTCGATATTCCCCTTGGTCACCGCCAGCGAGTCCTGGGTCACCAGCAGCGATCGCTGCGAATCCAAAACCGATAGAAACCCAACCGTTCCCTCCGCATACTGCTCCCTGGAGATTCTCAGCGACGCCTGGTTTGAATCTACGGATTGGCGCAGAAAATCATACTCATCCTGCTGCCGCTGGAAGGCCACCAGGGCATCCTCGACTTCCTCGATGGCGGTCAGAATCGTCAGCTTATACTGATCGAGCAATTCCTGCCGGATGGCTTTGTGGGCGTCCACGTTCGCCAGTATCCGCCCCCCATCAAATATTTCCCACCGCACCGCGGGCCCAACAGCCAAATAACGATTCGACCAGTTCATGAAATCGGCCGGAGGAACCACGCCCAGGCCAAAATCGCCGGTAAGGGTAAACTGCGGAAAAAGCTCCGCCTCGGCGACGCCGATCTGCGCCGTCGCCGATGCAAGCTGCCGCTCCACCTGGGCCACATCCGGCCGCCGGCGAAGAATGTCGGAAGGAAGCCCAATCGGCACCCGCATCGGCGGCGGTGGCACCGGGCCCATATGCGACAGCTCTCCCAACAGATCCGTCGGCGATTCCCCCAGCAGAATCCCAAGCTGATGAATCGCCGACTGTTCCTGAATTTTCAGGACGGGCAGTTCCGCTTCGGTCGTCATCAACTGGGCCATCGCCTGCGTCACGTCAAGCTGTGATACCAGCCCCGCGCCATAGAGCCGCTGGGCGAGTTCAAGCGTCTGTTTTTCCGTCTGAACATTCTGCACGCGCAATGGCCGTTCGCTCCTGCGCGGTTCGAAGCTCGATGTAATTGCGGGCAACCTCGGAAACGGTGGTTACGAGCACTCCGCGTGCCGCCTCGACTTGCGCCTCAAGGCTATCCTGGGCCGCCTCAATGCCCCGGCGAATTCCGCCGAAAGCATCCAGCTCCCACGCCGCGTCAAACCCGGCCGATTCAAATTGATAGTCCCCCGTCTCCAGCGGAAAGAGCGGCCCTTCGCTGCGGTAGTATCCATAGGCGGAGCCGACATTCGCATCCGGAAAAAGCGACGAGCCCGCCACCGCCCTCTGCGCCTGCGCCTCGCGAATCCGCGATTTAGCGATCCGAATGTCCAGGTTCCCGCGCCAGGCCTCGTGCACCAGCCAATCCAGCGTCGGGTCCTTCATCGTGCTCCACCACGCCAGCGGCGGTGGGTCGTTGATGACGACGCTCGGCTGGCTCGCCGGCGCCGCTTGCCATCCCTCCTGAACCGCAATGTTTGGCTTCTTATAATTCGGGCCGACGGCGCAGTGCTCAGCAACAGAGCCATAACGCAGGCGAAAGCTGATACCGCAGGGCGCATCGGCCCGAATCATAACTCGTCAGGCTCTGCGCCGACACCAGGGTCCCGCAATGTTCTGGATTTCGGCCGTTTGCCCGAGTCGCATGTCCGACCCCGCGATCGCTTTCGACACCGAACAGCGATCGCGTTTTGTTTCTCGGAAGCTTGCGATAGAATTCCGCTTACGATGGATGCAATCCCTCCCGAGGACGTACGAAAGATCATTCACATCCTCGGGCAGATCGCCATCACCGAAGGCGACTTGCCGTTCAAGCGGCGGCTGCTCCTTGAGGGGATTGGACAATTGCTGCAAGCCGACTATTGGTTCTGGATACAGTTTAAGGATGAGTTCAACGGCAACAGGCCGATCCCTTTCAGCCTTGTCGAAGGCGGCCCGGCCAGCCAGGCCCGGCGAGCGATATTTGCGGAAGGCACGACCACCCCAGCGGCCGAGTTTTTGAACGCCCGGTTACGTGAGGGGTCCGAGCGCCACATTACCCGCCGCCGGATCGATATGGTCGACGACGATCTCTGGCTTTCCAGCGAATTGCAGAAACAATATTTTGAACCTGCCGGCTTCGGCGAATTTCTCTCCTCGATCTACCCACTTGGAGACAATTTCTTCAGTTCGATATGTTTCGTGCGCGGATCGGGACAGCTTCCGTTCACGGGGCGCGATGTGTGTATCGTTCATCTGATTACGGAAGAAATAGACTGGCTCCATCGCCAGGGAATAGACGTTCCTGCCGGCAAGCAGATCCCTGAATTGTCGCCGCGCCAACGGCAAGTACTGCTGCGGCTGATGGCCGGGGACAGCGAGAAGCAAATGGCCCGGTTGATGTCGCTGTCACCTCACACCGTCCACGATCATATGAAGCAAATCTACCTTCGATTTGGCGTCAATAGCCGCACGGAATTGCTCGCCATGTTTTTCGGCGGAGGCGCCAGCATCTCCAAGGGGCCACCTCCCGAGAACGCTGCGTAGAAACACCTCTTTAACCCCACCCCCCTGTTTAGGGTGGATTGCGATTGCAGCCCCATAGTGTCTAGTTTAGCGCGATGGTTGTTTCGTGAAGGCCCACCGGCCCATCGAAAACGCCATCAGAGCGGCCGCGCAATCAACGTCGGCCGCGCTTCGGGCAATACCAGCTTTCATTTTCGCATTCCCTGGGAGGGAGCCTCTTGATGAAACACGATCTAATTCGCCGCCGTTCCAGGCGCGCCGCTTTGATTTTTGCCGCTTCGACCGTGTTTGGCGGGTTTGCGGTGCATGTCGCGGTCGGGCAGACCTATACCTATACGGGTCCGACCGGAGGCAATTGGTCGACCACGACCAACTGGACGAGTTTCGTCGTACCTGGCTCTTCGATCGGAAGCAGCAGCGACACCGCGCAACTCGGCGGTGGTTCGGGCGCCACCCCCGTAGCCGTCAATTTCAATTACAGCTACGACGCGCCTGCAATACGCCCACATCGAGTACCCATATTCTTTCCGATCTGAATTTGGACGGGATCGGCGTAGCCAACGGGGTTTCGCTCAATCAGACCCTCGCCACAAGCTATATGGCCGCCACGGATGAAACCATCGGGGTTTTCTCTCCGAATGGGACAACCTATAGTCAAAGCAACGGCACCAATTTGGCCACGAACGAGCTGGAGGTTGGGTGGGGGGCTACATCCGCGGGCGATGGCCGGGGAACTTACATTCTTTCCGGCGGCACGCTCAACGTCAGCACCGCGGTTGGTCCCTATTATGCCGGCGAGTTTATCGGCTTTTACGGATCGGGCACTGTTGTCCAAAGCGGGGGAACCAATACCGTCGGCACCGCGGCTGAGTTCGCAGATGGCATCGACAACCCGCTTTATCTCGCGTTTGCCGGCACTTCCAATTCAACCGAGGGCGTTACCGGGAACTACACGCTCGACAGCAACACCGCTTCAACCGCGGTGCTGACGGTCTATGGCGACGAGGCCATCGGATGCGGCGACACCGGTAACCCCGAGACCAACACAGTAACGGCGACCGGATCATTCAACCAAAGTGGAAACACCACAAATTCAATCAGCGGTAAGTTGTCGCTTGGGGATCAGGCGCTGGGCATCGGAAGCTATACACTGGGCAGCGGCAGTGTTGTGAATGTGGGTGGGAACGAATACGTCGGCAACGCCGGCCAGGGGACGTTCAATCAGAACGGTGGAAACAATAATGTCACCGGCGACCTGTATGTCGCGAACCAGGCTGGTTCCACGGGATCGTTTTCCATGGGCGGCGGCAACCTGTCCGCAGCTTCGGAGACCATCGGAAATTTGGGATCAGGCACGTTCATTCAAAACGGCGGGTCAAACACCGTCGGCATGGCTGGCTATAGCTTGGGAATGCTCACCATTGGCGCCGGCAGCAGCTATACGCTCAACAATTCGTCGAGCACACTCGTCGTGAATGGCGCTCTGTCCGTGGCGGGCGGCGGGAGCTTCGCTTTGAGCGGCGGCAGCCTGACTGTCGGCAGCGAAACGGTGGGTGAGAGATTTTCTGCCGGTGACCCGTACTCCCCTGCGACTTTCAACCAGACTGGCGGAACGCATACCATAGGATCTCCCACTACACCAGGATCTCTGATCATCGGTAATAGCACCTATGCATTTGGGACTACCGGCACCCCCGTCGGCAACGAATATATCGAAGGTCCATCAAGCCAGTTGACCGTCAATGGCAATGAAATCATTGGGTACATTGGTGTGGCCGAGATTAATGAGACCTCTCCCGGCGAATTTTTTATAGCTTCGAGCACCGACAACTTCAGTCAGATCGGGGGTATTCACCAGGTTAGCGCTGATCTCTACCTCGGCTATGGAGCTTCCACCACAGGTTCATTTGAGTTGGGACTCGGTGGCAGCTCAGCGTCCTTAAGTGTCTCCGGAAATGAGTATATCGGGTACCAAAATGTCACGACGCAAGGTTATGCAGGGGACGGATCTCTCTATACCATCGTTGCACCGCCCAGCACTTTTACGCAGAATGCCAACACCAGCCACTCGGTCGCAGGCACCCTCTCGATTGGCGACCAGGCGGGCAGCAGCGGAAGCTATACGCTGAGCGCCGGCGGTGTCTTGAATGTTGGAGGGGACGAAAACGTCGGTAACGCTGGGCAGGGTGCGTTCATTCAAAACGGCGGAACGAATAATATCACCGGCAATCTGTATGTCGCGAACCAGTATGGCTCCTCGGGATCATTCTCCCTGGCGGGCGGCAGTCTATCCGCCGCTTCGGAGAACATCGGAAACAAAGGTGCTTTTGGATCAGATGCGTTCATCCAAAACGGCGGAACAAACACCGTAGGTACGGCCGGCTCCGGATTGGGAAATCTCACCATTGGCGCCGGCAGCAGTTATACGCTCAACAATTCGTCGAGCACACTCGTCGTGAATGGCAATGCGTCGGTGACAGGCGGTGGAAGCTTCACTTTTGGTAGCGGCAGTATGACCGCCGCCAGCGAAGGCGTGGGCGAGACCCCCAATGGCGGGTACTCAAACTCGCCTGGGACTTTCAACCAGACCGGTGGAACGCAAACGATAGGATCCTCCACTTTGCCGGGAGGGCTGATCATCGGGAACACCGGCGATTCGACCGGCTTCGGTCTAGAAGGCCCAGGCAGTGGCAACCAATACAGCCTGAGCGGAACAGGATCGCAATTGACGGTCAACGGGGATGAATCCATAGGATACTCCGACTATCCAACTTCGCACGCAAATTCCCCGGTAGATAGCTTTACGCAAAGCGGCGGCACTCATCAGATCAATGGAACGCTTTACCTTGGCCAGGCGCGCTTCGCCGCCGGCGCTTTCGCGCTGGGCGGCGGCAGCCTGACAGCGGAGAACGAAGTAGTCGGCAATTATGGCTCCGGCACATTCACCCAAAACGGCGGCACCAACAACATCAGCGGCGGCGTTCTTACGCTTGTCGCCCAGTATGGTGCAACCGGCAGCTATACGCTCAGTGGTTCAGCCTCGACAACCCTTACGGCGGGCAGCGAACAGATCGGGCCTACGGGGTCACCGGCAACATTTGTCCAACAAGGCGGCGTTAATACCGTGGTGGGCGGCATCCCCAACACGATCGACTTCAATGTTGGTTATAACTCGTCCTACGCCTTAAGTGGCGGCACATTGAATCTGACCACAACGGGTAATTCATTCAACGATGGATTGTTCGTTCTCAGTGGGACGGGCGTACTGAACGGATACCTGATCAACAGTCAGACTGCCAATCAAAACACCGACGGCACTTACAGCTCCGGGCTGGTCATCAATGGTGGAACCGTTACGGCGGCTTCTACGCTGTTCAACGAGTTTGGCGCGGTGATGAACGGGGGCTCCGTCGAGGGAACTATAGTTGATCAGGAAACTACGACATTTACCCAGTCGGGCGGGACCGTCAGCGGCACGATCAACAACTACGGCAATTATTACCTGCAGGGAAGCGGCAATATCACCGGAGGCACGCTGAATAACTGGGGCCTCGGCATGTTCCTCCAGAACGCCGGGACTGTAACCGGCATCGCCAGCACCAGCGGAACATATTATCTACAGGGCGGAACCTACAGCGCCAGCGCCCCGGCCGGCAGCGCGGCTGTTCTTCCTGAAGGGAGCTTCCAGCAGAGCGGTGGCACGATTAACACTCCCACTTTTCTAAACCAAGGCTACTACGGGATGGGCGGTGGGACGTTCAGCAGCACTTCGACATTAGTCAACGATAGTTATTTCTCCTACGCGGGCGGCTCCTTCAACGGCAGCCTTGAAAACTACGGCACCGCCTTGATTGGCGGATTGGCACTGAACGTCGGCAATGGCATTGTCAACGATGGCACGGTCAGTATCGAAATAGAGACGTCGGTGACACTCAGCGGCGCCATCGGCCTCGACAATATCGGCGCCGTCACCATGGGCGAGGCCTCGACCCTGACCGGAAATATCCTGAACGATTACGGCGGTGTTTTCAGCGAATCGGGCACGGACACGATCACCGGCAATTTCACAAACTGGGGAACGCTGGAGATCGACCCAACGCTTATCGTCACCGGTGCCGTGAACAATACGGGACTGATCTCCCTCGGATCGGGAGAATTGCTGAACGCACAGGGCGGATTCACCAACAGCGGAGACTTGGAACTCGGTCAAGGGGCCCGCCTCACGGGCGGCGCTGTGGTGAACAATCCCGGCGGTGAAATTGTTTTCGGACAAGCCACTAGCACGACGGTATATGGATATTCCCAGTCGATGAACAATGCAGGCGGCGTGATCGTCATCAACAGCGACAACCTCGTTACGTTCTCCAATTTCACCGGCGGCAATAATGCCGGAGGCGATATTCAGATCGCCAACAATTCCACGCTCACCAGCGGCACCGCCTTTCCCAACAGCGGAACCATGGAATTGGAAGGCCCCAACAGCGCCCTCAACGGCGGCGCGATCACCAACAGCGGCTCGATCACCGGTGTGGGCAGGATCAGCAATCCGGTTTTGAACAGCGGCGAGGTCGAAGCCGAGGGAGGCTTGCTGCAAATCTCCGGAGCGGGTTCGACCGACCTGGCCGGGGGGCAGATTATCGCCGACCCCACTTCGACGATTCAATTTACGCAGGGATTGGCGGCCAATGCCGGCACCATCGTCCTCAACGGCGGAACATTCGACAACAACAACCGGCCGATGACCAATACCGGCATTATCAATGGCGACGGCACCTTCCGCACCGGGGGAACGGGATTGAACAACTCATCCGGCGGTGTGATCGATGTCACCGCGGGAACCAGTTTCTACGGAGCCGTCACCAACAGCGGCGCCATGGATCTCTACGGCAGCACCAATACCTTCTATGGCAATGTCACCAACGCCGTCGGCGGAACGATCAAAGTGACCAACGGCTCGGTTTATTTCCTCGGCAACACCGGCGCATCGGTCAGCGGCCTCTATACCTCCGACCCCAGCGATAACTATTTCAACGGATTGGCGATTACCAACACCGGCACCGTCACCGGTGGCAGCGGGGACCAATTCTCAATGGTCAGCGGCACAACCATGACCAACGCCGGAAAATTCATCAACGGCGGCCTCCTTTCCGCCAACGCCATCAGCAACTCCGGCACGTTCACCCAAACGGGTACGCTGAACGAGTCTTCCAACTTCACCAACAGCGGCACTGCAACCATTGGCGGCAGCCAAAACTCGGCGCATGGCACAACGCTCACCAACACCGCGGGCATCACGACCCTGCAAAGCGATGCCGGCTCGGCCGCCGCATACGACTTGTCGGTCGACGTCACCGGCGGCACCGTCGCCCTCGGCAGCCCCCAGCATTGGGCCGGATTGTCCATCATCGGCAATGGAACCGTCGATGTCGCCAACAACCAAATCAATTTGACCTACGGATCAAGCGATCCCATCTCCTCAATCGCCGGCTATATCGCCTCCGGCTTCAACGGCGGCGCATGGAACGGCCCCGGAATCATCTCTTCCAGCGCCCAAACCCTGACCAAAGGTCTCCGCTACGGCGTCGGCTGGGCCGACGGCGCAGACGGAGTCGTTTCCGGCCTTTCATCTGGACAAATAGAATTAAAATACACCTTGCTCGGCGACGCCAACCTTGACGGCACCGTCAACGGAAGTGATTTCAGCATCCTCGCCGCGAACTTCGGTCTCGGGAATACCAACTGGGACCAGGGGAATTTCCTCTACGGCAGTTCAGTGAACGGCTCCGACTTCAGCGCCCTCGCCGCCAACTTCGGCCAGGGCGACAGCGGCGCGGATGCGGTCGTCACACCCGCCGACATCGCGGCCCTCGATTCCTTCGCAATTGCCAATGGCTTGCCGCTACCCACATTCGCCGCCGTCCCCGAACCCGCCTCCGCGGCCCTCTTGTTGGTCGCCGCAAGCGGCCTGTTTCTCCCCCGCCGCCGAAGATAGCCCCTTCACCCTTTCAAACCTTCACACTTTCACACCTTCTCACCCTCCTCTCCACCTTGCACTGTTTCACCCTCCCGCACACCCCCCCCTGAAACAAGGGGGGTTGTTTCATGATTCCCCGCATTGATAGCCTCTTGTCGCATCCAACACTCTGTCTTCTGACCAGTGCAATCGCACCTGCCCTTTAATCCCCTCCCCTGGTACGCGGGACGCAGTCCTCCGGGGGAGGGCTGGGGTGGGGGCGTCTTGCGGTTTTTCGGACCCCGTGCGATTGACTTGGCCTTCTGAGTGAGGCCCTCAGGAGGATTCAAACATTTTGCTGGAATAAGGTCAACCCCAATGTACACTCTGCCCCGCAATCTCTAGTTAAAGCATAGAAAAAGGAACCAACCCCTATTCGCGGTGTCCTCTGACCAGCCCGAGCGGTTGAAAAAAAGGAGCGGGAAAATGCCAAGAAAACCCCAGCACGATCGAATCCGCGGTGCCCATCGCCGATTCTCCCTCCTCGCCATGGCCGCCGCACCGGCGGCGATGGCGCTGGGGTGGATGCACCCGATGCCCGCGTGGGCCGGCACTACATGGGACGCCGGCAGCGGCAACTGGAACACCCCCGGCAACTGGACCGGCGGCGTCCCCGGAAACGGCGCTGACGCTTTTATCGACACCAGCGGCACCAGCCCGGTCACCGTCACCTACAACTACTCCGGCTCCGCCATCACTTTGGGCAACCTCAACGTGGATTACACAGGCTCCGCCGCAGGCGGGGGGAACACCCTCAACATTTCAAGCAATCTCTCACTCACGACGGGAATTGAATATATCGGCATTTCCGGTTCCGGCACGGTCAACCAGAGCAACGGCACCAACACGGACACTGAAACCAACAGCAACCTGGATTTGGGCTACCTGGCCGGAGCAACCGGAACGTACAACCTCAGCGCCAGTGGTTCAATCGGCTTCCAATACGAATACATCGGCGGCCACGGCAACGGAACCTTCAACCAATCCGGCGGGACGAACACCGTAGGCACCAGCCTTGAAGTCGCCAGCGACTCGGACTCCGCCGGCACCTACAGCTTGAGCGGCAGCGGCTCACTCACCGCCCCAGCCGAATACGTCGGCTACGACGGCAACGGAACCTTCAACCAATCCGGAGGCACAAACTCAATAAGCTCCGGTAGCGCAGGCGGACTAAACGTCGGCTACAATGGCAACGGTAGCTACAACCTCTCCGGGGGCCTCGTGAACAGCGCGGACGGTGTTACCGTCGGAAATGGCAACGGTGTTAACGGCGTATTTAGCCTCAGCGGCAGCGGTACGCTGAACGCAAGTGGAGATGAGCTCGTCGGCGCCCTTGGCAATGGCATGTTCAACCAATCCGGCGGAACGAACACGATCAGCCAAGAGCTTGTTCTCGCCGATTCCTCGGGCTCCTCGGGCATTTACAGCCTCAGCAGCAGCGGCTTACTCACCGCCCAGGGCGAAGACATCGGCAACTCCGGCAACGGAACCTTTATCCAGACCGGTGGGACCAACACCTCAACCTCCACCGTCTATCTCGGCTATAACGCGAATAGCAGCGGCATCTACTCGCTAAGCGCCAGCGGAAGCCTCACCACGGCCGGTGAAGACGTTGGCGAATTCGGCAGCGGAACCTTCACCCAATCCGGCGGCACCAACACGATCAGCGGCAGCACCGGCCTTATCGTCGGCGACCAGAACGGGGCCAACGGAATCTACAACCTCTCGGGCGGAACTCTTTCCATCAACAGTTCGGGCAATCTCACCGTCGGCAATCAGGCCGGCTCATCGGGCACATTCAGCCTCAGCGGCAGCGGGTCGCTGACTGTGGGCGAAGAGGAATACATCGGCTACAGCGGCAATGGAACCTTCATCCAATCCGGCGGCACGAATAACGCCGTCATCGTGACAGTCGGCAATACTTCCAACGGCACCTATGTCCTCGTTGGCGGCACGTTAGTTTGCGCGACGGGCGAGGGTATCGGCGGCACCAGCAAGAGCAACGGAACCTTCATCCAAACAGGTGGTACGAACGAATGCGATGGCCTGCAAGTTGCGCCGAACCCCGATTCCTCAGGCTTCTACAGCCTCTCCGGCAATGCGTCACTGACGACACAAAACGAATATATCGGCGAAGACGCCAACGGAACCTTCGTCCAAACCGGGGGCGTTAATGACGCAACGGGAATACCGGGATTTCCTCAGTTCCTGGGCCTGAATATCGGCTGCTCCAATGCTGCCAATGGGACCTACGTCCTCAGCGGCGGGGTAGCGAACATCAGTAACGGCGCCGACGTGGGCGGCGAGGGGGGTCCCGGCGGCGCCGGCATCCTCACCATCAGCGGCACCGGCACGATGAACGTCACCGGTGGTCTCACCGTCGAAAACACCTCCGGCACCTCGCTGAACCTCGAAGGCGGAACCCTCACCACTGACACCCTGAACCTCGGCGCCAACCTCTCCCGCCTCAACTGGACCGGCGGCACGCTCAACCTCTCCGCCGAAAGCGTCACCCTCGTCAATACTTCCAGCGGCAACCTCGGCCCAAGCGGCTCGCTCACCGTTGCCTCCGGCCAGGTCCTCGGCGTCACCGGCTACGAATACATCGGCTTCGACGGCGCAGGCACGCTCAACCAGTCCGGCGGAAACAACGGCATCAACCAGGGCGGGTCCGGCAGTTACAACCTCCTCGTCGGCTACGGCGGCGGCGCCAGCGGAACCTACAACCTCAGCAGCGGCGCTCTCTCCGTCGAAGGGGGCAACGAGTACATCGGCAGCTCCGGCGGCAGCGGAACCTTCATCCAATCCGGCGGCTCCAACCGCATCTTCGGCGGCGGCGAAGTCGCCATCGCCTATGACTCCGCCTCCACCGGAAACTACAACCTCAGCGGCGGAACGCTCACCGCCAACAACGTCTACGTCGGCGGATACGACGGCGGCGCGGGCGGCAGCGGCACCCTCGCCGTCAGCGGAACCGGCTCCCTCTCCCTCTCCAACTCCATCACCGTCTACGCCACCTCCGGCACTGCGATGAACGTCAGCGGCGGAACCCTCAGCGCCCCCGTGCTCAATCTCGCCGCAACCCTCACCCAATCCGCCGGCAGCGCCACCTTCGGCCAGATCACCGGCACCGGCAAGATCGCCCTCTCCGGCGGAAAGCTGGCTCTGAATACTGACGTCGCGAGCAACGCCGCGACGCTCACCTCCAGCGGCAGCGCCACCCTCGGCTTCGACATCGGCGCTTCAGCCTCCAGCGAGCTGGTTCTCACCACCGCGATCTTCAACTCGACGCCAACGCTCGATTTCACCCTCAGCGGATTCCCCTCTTCCGGAACCCAGTACACCATCCTCTCGGCCACAAATCTCTCCGACAACGGCTTCCTGAATAACCTCTCCGCGCAGCAGGAAACAATCGACGGCGAAACCCTCACCCCCTCCTTCACAGGCGGCGGCGGAGGATCGGGCCAGATCATCCTCACCGTCACCGGCACTCCCGCACTCAACCTCACCTGGACCGGCAGCGATGGACCAAGCTGGGACAACGACGCGACACCCAACTGGAGAGGCGCATCCTCCACCTTCGCCGCGGGAGCCAACGTCACCTTCGACGACTCCGCCTCCACCTTCACCGTTGCCATCAACAGCGGCAACGTCTCCCCCGGCAGTGTTACCTTCGACAACAATTTCAACGCCTACACGGTGAACGGAACCAACGCCATCGCCGGAAGTACAGGCGTCACCTTCGAGGGATCGAGCACTGTCACCCTCAATAACATCAACACCTACACCGGCGCGACCACCATCTCCGGCGGAGGAACGGTTGTCCTCAACGACACGAATGCCAGCCCGACGTTCAATATCAGCGATGGCACGCTGGTGATGGGCGGCAGTAACCTGCTGACGGCTGATCCCGTGGTCAATCTCGGCAATGGCAGCACTACCGGCACACTCGATCTCGATGGCTCCTCGACCACCATCGGCGGGCTCATCGGCCAGAGCGGCTTCGCCACCGTCACCAACAATCAGCCCTTCACCACCGCGACGCTGACCGTGTCGGGCGGCAACAGCACCTACAACGGCACGATCCAGGACGGCAACGGCGGCGAAAACCCCGTCGCGCTGAATCTCACCTCCGGCACCCTTACCCTCACCAGCAACAATCCTTACTCCGGCGGAACGACGATCGGCGCCGGCACGCTGACCGTCTCCAACACCTCCGGCTCGGCCACCGGATCGGGCAACGTCACCCTCAACGGCGGCGTCCTCGCCAGCGGAACGGTCGGCATCATCGCCGGCAATATCCTCGCTGGCTCCGCTGCCCACACCATCGCCCCCGGCGGCATCGGCAGCATCGGCACACTCTCCGTCGGCGGTCTCACCACCAGCAACCAGACCACCCTCAGCTTCCAGCTCGGCACCGGCTCAGGAACAATTACCAACGGCAGCCAGTTGATCTTCACCGGCAGCGCCTCCAGCGTCTCCATCGGTGGTCAGACAAATCTCGCCTTCACGGGTACCTCTACCGCCGGCAACGACTACCAGCTCATCGGTGACACCAGCAGCGGAAGCGTCGTCTCCACAATCCCCCTGCAAAACTTCTCCCTGCCGCAGGCGCCATCTGGAGAGGCCTATTCCCTCGGCGTCGTCGGCGACTTCATCGACCTCATCGTGACTTCCACTGGCCCCGTCTCCGTCTTCTGGGACAACGCCGGCGCACCCCCGCCCGCCGCCAACGGCGTCTCCTGGGACTCCACCAACGTGAACTGGAACAGCGGCTCCAGCGGCGCGACCTACGCCGACGGCGACGCCGTCACCTTCAACGACACCAACAACGGCCACTACCAGGTCACGCTCAGCACCACCGTCAAACCCGCTTCGGTACTGGTCAACAACAGTTCCAACCCCTACACGATCACCGGCACCGGCACGATCATCGACACCGGCTCGTTCACCAAGAGCGGCAGCAGCACCCTCACCCTCGGCACCGGCCTCACCGCCTCCAGTCTCACGATCGGCAGCGGAAAGCTCGCCCTGGCCACCAACACCACGCTGGGAACCGGCAGCACCCTCGGCCCCGTCAGCAGCAACATCAACATCTCCTCCCTCACCATCACCCTCGCCGGCACTCTGGACATCGCCAACAATCACATTCTCATCGACTACTCCAGCACCGATCCCATCGCCGCCATCCATCAATATCTCCTCAACGGATATAACAACGGCCACTGGAACGGCATGGGCGGCATCATCTCCTCCGCGGCCGCGCTCAATTCCCACTACGGCATCGGCTGGGCCGACGGCGGCGACGGAACCCACAGTGTCGCCGGCCTGCTCGGCGGGGAAATCGAACTCAAATACACATTGCTCGGCGATGCCAACCTCGACGGCACCGTCAACGGCTCCGACTTCAGCATCCTCGCCGCTAATTTCGGTCTCGGGCATACCAACTGGGACCAGGGGAATTTCCTCTACGGCTCTTCCGTCAACGGCTCGGACTTCTCGGCCCTCGCCGCCAACTTCGGGCAGGGGGATAGCGGGGCGGCTGTGGCGGTTTCGCCGGCCGACATCGCGGCGCTGGATGCCTTTGCGGTGGCCAATGGGTTGGCCGTTCCCACATTCGCCTCCGTCCCTGAACCGGCGGCTGGAGCGGTGGTGGTTATGACTACGATGGGAATGCTGGCCCGGCGGCGAGGGGCAAGAAAGTGCCGGATTTAGGGTGGGACGAAATGGGACGGTTTTGGCCTTTTCCATTAGTGAATGCCAACTCGCAGAATAATGTAGCTTTTGTGTGTATCCGGAAGTCGCGAAGGTAACCCTGAAAAAAGCCCCTGTTCTGGCAACTATGCCAATGGGGGGTCATGGCGATAGAATTTCGCTGGACACGGCCAATGCCCACCGCACGATTGCGTGATAAAATCGAAGTTGTGTGGCAAAAGCTACGGCCTGGGAGAACCCACAATGCCAACTGACGCGGCAACCGCGATTGCTTACATCGGGGCAGGCGTGGGGCTGGTCGGTGGCGGGGTTGCACTGTTCAATAGTTGGAAGGCGGTTTGCTGGAAGCGTGCTGAACTAGCAAACACCTACCTTAAGGACTTTAACAACAATGCTGAGTTGGTTTTCGCCGGACGTTGTCTCGATTGGAACGGCGGGAAACTGATCTTGCCGGAGAGCCTGCGCCCTTATATGCCGAACGGTGAGAGCACCATCGTCCACGATCGAATAATCTTCGCTCATGCACTAGATCCACATTTGCGAGTCCGCGAAATGGACGAAGATCCCCGAATCCAAATCTATCGAACATCAGCAGATTCATTCTTGACTTGGCTCTGTCTCGTCGCAAGCGCGCTGGACCGAAGGCTTTTTTCGGTCGCTGATATTCAAGACGTTGGGTATTGGGTCGCGAAGATTCAAAGTGAAGTGGTGCTGCATCCGTTTATCGTGGGGTACGGCTACAAAGAGAATATCGAGAAACTCATTCGGCATTTTCGACGCAAAAAATCGTCCTATCAGAATTGGGTATTCCCAACTAATTTTCCGCCCAATCGATTCAAAACGTCCGAGGTCGACGCCAGGGAGGAAACTGCCGAATAACCACTCACTCCCGGCCGTCGGACACCGGCGGTTTAGCTTTGCTGGCTTGTTCATCGCTGGAGCGCGGACGCGGCCCCTGAACGGACTTACGTCATATGGCCCTAAAAACACTTCGCAATAAATCATTCCGATCCAATTAACATTCAGTAAATCTTCCCGCATGGTGCAGCCAACCTCGATAACACCGTCAATGGCTTGATGCGTTCTTGAATGCCAACGATCTTCCCGCCCCAACACTGGCCGCCATCCCCCAACCGGCCAGCGCGTTGCTGCTTATATCTACATCGGTATCTATATTAATGTGCAGACGCCGAAAACAGTCTTTATGAACCCCCTATATTGCCTAACTTACCCAGCTTATTGCGGAGTGTTACCTTTTGTACCGATGGGGGCAAAAACCAAGAATCATTTCAGCCCACAAAACTCTTTCCAAAAACTCATTCCTGAATTTCCCCTCACGATCAAACTTTTCCACCAGCTTCCGAAACTCCCCCACCTTCGGATAAAGCTTGGCAATCCGCTCCCGCTCGATCAAAAACAATTTCCCCCAATGCGGCCGCGCCTCAAACGGCTCAAGCTTCCGCTCGATCAAACCCAAAACCTTCCGCACCGCCGGCCAATCCTGCTTCCACGTAAAATGAATCCCCAAGACTAGCCGCCCAAAGCACGGGCTCATCCAAAGCTCATCGGCCGCGATCGTCCGCAGCTCCGAAACCAGCAGGTGCGGCGTAATCTGATCGCGCAGCTCCCCCACCGCCCCAATTGCCTCAACCGCTCGCTCGCGCGGCACAAAATACTCACTCTGCAATTCCTCGCCGCTGCTCGGCGTAAAATCCATCTTGAAATGCGGCAGCCGCTCGTGCCACGGCCCCGGCACACCACCCTGCACCGTGCAATTCTCCGCCGACAACCCGGCAATCGGATGCCGATCCACCGGCACCAGCGCCGCGCCGAAAAACTCTTCCGGCATCTCCCCGCCCAAAAGACATTTCCGCCACACCTGCCGAACCACGCCCCCCTGCCAGTTGGTGAATAGGCTGACGCTATAGCCGCTGGAAAAGATCTCCTCAAAATGCCGCTCGAGTTCAGCCACCGGAAGGTTCTCATAAACGATCTGCCGAATCTCAAACGTCGGCACGATCTTCAGCGTCAATTTCGTGACGATCCCCAGCGCCCCCAAGTGGACAACCATTCCGTTAAACTCTCGATCCTCCCGCGAAACCGAAACAATCCCGCCATCCGCGGTCACGATCTCCATCCCCACGACGGCCGTCGCGAGATTTCCATTCCCATCGCCCGACCCATGCGTTCCCGTCGCGCAGGCCCCGGCGATCGAAATATGCGGCAGCGACGCGAGATTCTGCAGCGCATACCCGCGCTCGTGCAGGTACTGCCCCACCCGGCCATACCGCACGCCCGCCTCCGCGGTCACCGTCATCGCGTGCGAATCGATGCCGATGATTCGGTCGAGTTTTTCCAGCGAAACTTGCACGCCGGCTGTGTCCGCGATCGAATTGAAGCTGTGCCGCGTCCCCAGCGCCCGCGCTTCGCGGCACTGCCAACCGCCTCGCGCACTTGCTCCACATTTTCGGGAATGGCAAACGACGCGGCGCCGTAGCTATAGTTCCCCGCCCAATTGCGGCGATCCGTGTTCATCGAATTGATTTTACAGCAGTTATGCCTGTTTCGCTCCGGTCTGATGCCGCCAGCCATGCACGAGTCCCCGATCAAAACTGAGCCGGTAACGCCGCCGGAATCTCACCTTCTCGTGTGGACACATAAACCACAGAATCGATTTCGCGATGCCCACCAGCCTTCGCCGCACTACGCGGCGTGGCAAAAGCCCCGGAAAACGCGATTTCAAATGCGCCCGCTTCGTTCCCTCCTCGATCCCATGGCGATAGGCGCGCTCGATCGCCCACCGCGGCGAGCAACGATCGGGCGGCACATAATGCCAGACGCGCGCCCCCGGCACGTAAACACTGCGAACGCCCCGGCCGACAAGACGCCGCTGCATATCGCTCTCCTGCCCGGTGCTCCCTGACGAGGCGCCCGGACCGCGATTGGGATTGAATCCACCCGCCTCGCGCACATCGCAAGAAAACGCCGCCCAGTTGAAGCCAAGAAATTCGTGCGATGCTTCGGAGAAATTCTCCGCCGCGGCCTCCCACCCCGTGGCCGACGCCGGCAGATAATTCAGCAGCCAGTGCGGCGGGGGAACATCGTAATCGGCCCCAACGGGTCCGCCGAAAATGTCCCGGACCGCGCGCGGCCGCCGCCTCTGCGTAAGCCGTCAGCACTCCGGGATCAACCCGCACGTCGTCATCCGTGAAAAAAATCAGGCAATCCCCAAGCGTTTCCATGGCCGCGTTCAGGGCCGCGCTTTTGTTGCCGTGGGCTAAATAGAGATATCGCAGTTTAAGGACCGCCGGTCCCGATTCCACGATCTGCCTCGCACCGACGCCGGACCATTTTCGACGACAATCGCCTGAGCGAAGTTTGGCGGCAGCGTGCATTTGCCCAGCGATTCGAGCGTCCGCCTCAGGAGATCGGGCCGGGCGGATGTCGCGATGATGACCACCAGGGCGGGCACACCGTCGCTATCGACCAGAACCCGCGGGTGTTCTGATTGCGCGAAGGTTGGCAAGACCCGGCCTTGGTATTATCGGTCCGACTCCCCCTTCACATCGGCGTCACCGTATACACGGTCACTCCATCCTGGATCGACGGGGTGTAGTTGAAGCCGTTGGACTGAAACGCCACCGATCCGTTGATCACCACCTGGGTCGCATCCGACGGCAGCGCGGGAACGACGATTCCGGGCGGCGGATTGACCACGGCGAAGGAACTGTCCTGGGCGACGTAAAACACGCCGTCGAGGAAAAAGTAAGTCGTCGGCCCCACGGCGATCTCCGCCGCCCCGGGCGGGAGCGATGGCACCACGGCCCCAACGGGTGGCTGAACCACCAGGTATTGGCCGTCGCTCTGCGCCTGGTAATACGCGCCGTCGTCGCCATAAAAATAGGGCTGGCTGTTGAAGTTGATGGAGACATAAGCCGGGGGCAGCATTGGAATTCTCTGCCCGCGGAAAACATGCACCGGCACGCCGCGGCCGTAACCGCCGAAGTGGCGTCCGTCGTCGTCGTGGTCGTCCCAGTCCGGCGCGGCGCGGGCGCTGGGCGCGGCGGAGGCCCGTGGAAATCCGGCGGGGCGGGATGCGGAACCTCGGCATGTTCCGGCGCTCGCGCCGGCGGCCTTTCAGGCGCCCGCTGCGGCGGCTCTGGACGAGCGGCGGCGCGAATGCTTCCGCCGCCCCGGTCTGCATAGACCGCTACCGATGACAAACTCATCGCGACGCAAAAAGCCAGGCTGTGAACCAATTTTGATTTCATGGCTGTTGTGCTCCCTCCCCCTGCCGGGCCAGCGGAATGGAGGCGCTGCCTGGTGGCGGGATGAATTGAAAGGCCAGGTCTGAAGCCCGGCCGATTAAATTCCATTTCGAAAAAATCGCGATGTACTGCGGATCCTGATCTTCGGTTTTGTAACTGATCACCAGTTTTTGCGGGAGGGGCTGGGGACCGTCGGCGACCCACAGTTGCCAATCGATTTTGTCGGTGGAGAATCCGATATGGCGGCAGGGCGTACCGAGCACCATCTCATCGCCGAAATATCCGCCGTCGGTGACGGTCTTGATCGCGCTGCCATAGGGATCGGAGACGGCGAGGTCTTCGAGCGGGATGGTTATGCCGTAATTTTCGGCGGCGAAATCGAGCGTGGCGTCAATGGTCGCGGGGGCATCGACGGTGCCATATAGATTCTTCTCGCGATCCAGGACGGTGAGCGATTTACCGTCATACCAGATCGAGCGTCCCTTGCGATGGGCGCGGGCGTCGACGTGAAGGCGGTCGGGGCGGCGAAGGTCGAGATCGATGGACCGCGTGACCTGGATCTTGTGCCCCGAGGGGAGCACGATGTCTTTCCAGACCTCGGCGTGGACAGAAAACGCGGGCGTTTGAGCCAGGAAATCGCACGACTGATGAAGGATCTGATCCGCGAGCGGATCGATCGAAGGCTGAGTCGCCGGGGGCGCATCGGCGAGCGCCGCGGCGCTTCCGATCAGCAGCGCCAGGACACCGCAGCAGAAAATTCTCGCACTCATGCCAGTAGGCCTCCCTTTGGGTTTATTGATCATCTGAATTCAGATTCTGCGCAAAGCCATGATTTAAGCAATGCCGAAAACCTCGAACGCGACCAACAATTTTGTTCGACCCTGTTAAGCCTTCTCGGGCGTCTTCACGTGGAATTCGCGTCGCGAGCACAGGAAAGCCGCAATCGCCGCGCATATTGCGCTCCCCGCGACCAGAACGATCAGGCAGGTGATGACCTGGGGATGCAGAAGCAGTTTCGGATCGTTGGCGATATCAAGCTGCCAGGCTTCGGCGGCGAAATCTGCGTGCCATAGGGGGTCGAAACGAGGAACGGCATGGCGTGATAAGCGATCAGGCGCGCGTAGTAAATGACGGGTCAGGAGCCGGATGCCAAAAGCAAGGTTGGCGAAAAGCCCTTCGACGATCGGCGATGTATATGATGCCGACGATCAGAATACGGGCTGTAAACAGGCTGATGAGCCCGAAAAGGCAGCAATAGGCGATGACCGCGAGCGAGTGAATGCGCACGCGGTCTGCAGCAGCGCGCAGGAGAATGTTGTGACCACTTGAATCGGCTCCAAGATAAATCGCGGCATAGGTCAGCGCCGTGAAAATGGTGGTGAGAAAAACCGTCACCGTCAGGGTGGCCAGGAGTTTGACGAGGTAGATCGCCCACTTGGGAATCGGGCGGATGAGCAGATAGGTGAAGGTCTGCTCTTCCTGCTCATCATGGATAATCCCCGATGCATAGATCAGCGCCGCCAGCGGCAGCAGCGCCTGGGGAATGAACATGAAGACGAACAGGAATTCCAGCACAATGCTGGGCACATTGGGCGCGGTGCCGCGCACGAGAATCGCCAGCCCCGCCGGCAGAAGCATCAGGATCGCCATCACCATCCAGCGTTTGCCGTGCGATGTTGGCGAAGGGTCAGCGTGTATAGGGTCCACAGAGACCGGACGAAAACTCATGCCTGCCAGCGGAGCGGTCGGCGGCCTGCCGGATCGAAGTTGCAGGCGATGGCCGTGGCTCATTTGTTCACCAGATATTTGAAGACGGCTTCCAGATTGTCATCATCGGAATAGACTTCGCTGATCGCCGTCCCGTCTTCCAGCGACAGCTCCGGCAGCCGGCTGTAAAACGCGTCAGGCGAGCGTGTCTCCACGATCGATCGCCCTTTTCGCCGGCCAGGATCTGAATCCCCTCGACATCCTCCCAGCCACCAGCCGTGCCGCGAGTTTTCGGCAGTCGTCGCAGACCGAGCACGATGTGATGCGGATGCTTGTCGATCAGATCGCGGATTTGCCGAACCTGCCCCTCGGCCAGCAGTCGGCCGTGATTCAGCAGCATGATGTTCGGCGTCAGCGACTGCACTTCGTGCAGCACATGGCTGGAGACCACCACGCTTTTCCCTTCGGCGCCGAGCGCTGGATGATGTCCATCAGATCGCGCCGAGCGACCGGATCGGTGCCGGTCATCGGCTCATCCAGAAACAGCACGCTCGGGATCATGGACCAATGCCTGGGCCATTTTGGTGCGCTGCCGCATGCCCTTGGAATAGCCGCGGATCGCGCGGTCCTTGTGCTTGGTCATGCCGACGGCTTCGATGCGTTCTGCCGGTCGCGTCGCGGCGCCTCTGTTCGGCCAATCCGCCAAGCCGGGCGCGAGGTATGACACGAAATCCCAGCCGGTCATCCATTCATAAAACGCGTCCTGCTCCGGGCACAGGCCGATGTGGCGATTGAGCGAGGATTGTTCCAGACCGGCTGCGCCCAGCACGCGGACTGTGCCCTGGCTGGGAAAAAGCTGGCCGGTCGCCAGTTGCAGCAGCGTCGATTTGCCCGCGCCGTTGGGCCCGAGCAAGCCGGTGACGCCGGCGGGGATTTGAATCGTCAGCTTGTTGAGGCCGATGACGTTGCCGTACCACTTGGAAACCTCGTGGAAGACAACGATCGGGCTTCACTTCAGCCGGTCCAGCGATTTGACTGGAGAGAGTTCAGAATGCATAGCGGAAAATCCAAGACAATCCGAGCAACACACTCGGCCGACCAATACCACGGATACTGCGGCCCCATGTACGTCGCCAGCATTCGATCGCGCGCCAGCGGATCGGCCTGAAGTTGGCTGAGTTCTTTCCAGGTTTCATTGGTACTCAGAAGCTCCTGGCCGAGTCGCGACAGGTCGGCCAGGTGTAGGAAACCAGCGGCCGCCAGTCCGTTTTGGAATATTCCAGTTCTCCGATCCGATATTCGATCCTGCGCGTTTGCCTGCGCTTGCCGCCATGGCGCGCATCTGCCGCTGCGCTCGTCGCGGGACATGCGCCCGCGGATGTCCGGATGGCCGGGTGACGCTGATCTGGCTGTAATATGCGATAGCGGCGCTGCTGGCTGTCGACGACCTGCAAGCACCGTCGCGACGATCCCGCTGACAAACCAGATTCCCACCCAGAAGAGCGCGACATATCGCGAATTGCGCGACAGCGCCGACAAGGCCAGAATCAGCAGACCCGCCGACAGCGGAGATGATCAGCCCATACAGCGATGCTGGCGAGCAAAATCCCAAAGGTGTCGCGGATGATGGTGATATCCAGGCTGAAAAGCAGACCGAGAATATACGCCACCATCGAAGGCACGATCATGACCATGCCAAGAAACGCCACGATCACGCCCAGCTTTCCCAGCGAAATAATCGATCCGCCGCAGCGGCCGGGAGAAATAAAGCGGCAGGGCGTTGAAGCGCAAATCCTGGCTGATCAGGCTCGGCCCGACCAGCAGAATCAGGATCATCGAAAACCAAAGTTCGGCTCTGAAGAAAATATCTGTACGACAGCCGCCAGACGTCGATGCGGATAATGCTGCGGATCGGCGACCATGCCGGGCTGAAGAAAGTCCATGAACTGGACGAAAGTCGTCGACGAGGCTCGATTTCCGTTCCACCAATCCCCACAGGCACAGCATCGACCACCAGCGCCAGCGCCGGCACCCACGCGGCGATCAGAATCGTAGCGCAATACCGGTTTTTCATCCCGACGCGGATGCCGTGCCGGGTGATCGTCAGCCAGCGCCACGCGTGTCCGGAAAGTTGCCGGACCAGTGTTGATATCCCTGATCGAAAATCGGCATTAGGTCTGCTCCACGGCTTTGAGGAAGACTTCTTCCAGCGTGCTGCGCTGCGGGCGGAGATAGCGAATTTGCTGAATTCTGCTTCGGCCGCCGTCTGCCAGAGCATCTGCGGCGATTGCCCTCGCGGAATCTGCACGAACAGCAGATCATCGCGCGATTCGGCCGTGCACCCAGGCGCCGCAAGCCGCTGGGCGAAGACCTGTTCGTCGGCCTTCAGGCGCACTTCGAAGCAGCTGGTTGTGAATCTGCTTGAGCTTGCTGAAGATCGCCCTGCGTCAGCAGCTTTCCGCCGCCCAGGACGACGATGTGATCGCAAACCGCCTCCACATCCGGCAGCAGATGGCTGGAAAACAGCAGGCTCATCCCCTTGTTGTGGCCAGATCGCGCGCAGAGCTGCAGAACCTCCTCGCGGCCGGCCGGGTCCATGCCGTTGGTCGGCTCATCGAGAATCAGCAGCTTGGGATCGTGGACGATCGCCGAGGCCAGCTTCGAGCCGCTGCTTCATGCCGGTGGAATATGACTCCACCTTGCGATACCGCGCCTCGCCCAGCCCGACATAATCGAGCACTTCATGCGGCCGCTGCATCGCGTCCTTGGAGCGCATGCCGACCAGTTCCCCCGCATAGGCGACAAACCCGATCCCATCCACGCGGGGAAAAGGCATTCATCTTCCGGCGCAAATCCCACCTCGCGGCGGATGTCGAGTTGCCGATCGCGAAAATCCATGCCCAGAATCTGCCCGGAACCGGCATCGACTGGGAATCAGCCCGAGCAGCGTGCGGATCATCGTCGTTTTGCCCGACCCGTTGGGCCCCAGCAGCCCAATCGGCCCCGCTCGGAACGGAGACCGAAAGATCGTCCAGCGCGGTGACCGCGCCGTAGGTCTTGGTTACGCCGTCGAGTTTGAACAGCGGCGGCGCATCAGCGCTGTCGGTCTCCGCCATAGGGACGAAAGATTATCCGCGATTGCAATTTGATGCGAATCGGCGCGGCTTGGTCCCAAAGCGCCCCAACGCGCGGATACTCAGACACCCTTGCCGCTGGCTCCGAACAGCGTCAGCACCAGACCGAACACCGCCGCGGCGATGCCGCCGATGATGTACCACGTTGTGGTCTGGGTGAACCGGCCGGTGAAGGTGTTACTGACCTGATCGGCGACGGAATTCGACGCGTTCATTCCCCAGATCATGACGATCACGCCGACGATCAGAAGAACAATTCCGATGATTCGTGGAGGGCTCATGCAATGCTCCTTGGTTAGTGTTGTCAACCACATGGCAAATGCCGTGCCCCATTCCTGGTGACGCAGAATTGACGTAATCACATTTTCCCCACGACAGTAAGTCGGACTCACAACCTGAAGGGGTGTCTATTCGGCGTTGACTCCACTGCCGACACTGGGGCATAATTTCCAGTCATGAAACGAGCACTGGCTTTTTTAACGGGTTTGTTGCTGTGCAGTTCCTTCGCCTCGGCCCAGTTTTTTGACGCCACGCTCTCGGGGGGCTATTCGCACTTCTTCCCCGACAAAACCGGCGGATACTCCTTCGGCAAGGACGGCGCTTACGTCGACGGCGATTTCGCCTGGCGGATTCCGCAGCTCGCGTTACCCACCTACGTCGGCGTCGGCGTCGGCGGTTCAGGTTATTGGGATTCCACCGACTACACCGCCATCGACAGGTTTGGAAACCTCTACCAGACAAATCTCTGGTCGGACGTTGGAAACTATGAGATAGAGCCCCGCCTGGCGCTTCGCATCCGGATCCCCGGCCTCCAGGGCGTTTTCGTCAGGCCGCGCATCGGGGCGGGACTTTTGATCGACAACTATTCCATCGACACGGCAACCCCTCAAATCAACGGCTTCACGTACTTCCAGACCTACAACCACACCGGCGCCGCCTTCGACATTCACCCTTCCGTGCAAGTCGGATACAGCCAGGGACCCTTCTCCATCGGCGGTGAAGTCGGCTACATAGCTGCCTTCGGCGGGTTCGGCGCGTTGGGAAATGTCGGCCAGGAACTCCGCGTCGGCGCATTCATTACCATCCGCTATTGATCAGGGATAGCTTGCCGTAACCGTCCCGGCGGTGCCCCCGCGCACCGCAAATCGCCGGTCACCGTCATCTTGCGCGGCTTCAGCACCGCCACCAGATCGTCCAGGATGGTGTTCACCACTGCTTCGTAAAAAATCCCCTTGTTGCGGTAGGCGAAGAAATAGAGCTTCAGGCTTTTCATCTCCACGCACACCCGTCGCGGAATATATGTGATTGTAATCGTCGCGAAATCCGGCTGCCCCGTCACCGGACATACGCTGGTGAATTCCGGAAACACAAAACGAATCTCGTAATTCCGCCCCGGCTTTGGATTGGGAAACACATCAAGGATCGTCCGCGGCCGGGCAATTTGCGCCTCGGTAAGGATCGATTTTTTCCCGAGCTGCGCGGCATCAGGGCGTCTTGTGGAAATCCACGTCCAGGGCGTCCAGGATCGTGGAAGGAATTTCAAACGTCAGCCCCCCATATTCCGCATACGGCGTTCCGCCGCCGGCGGGCCGCACGATTTCAACGTGATACTTCTTCAGCGAGGGCGATTCCAGCGTCACGACGTATCTCTGCTCAACCGCGGTGGTCGGCGCGCTGGCCAGAAATTTATCCGCTTTAAACGGGTTGAACTTTTCCAGCACCGCATCCACCTTCACATCATCCACCTGCTTGTCCGGCTCCTTGGGAATCGCAAACATCCACGTCGAGTCCGGCTGCGTAGACGGCGCGGTCGTCGCCTTCGGCTTGGGTCCCAGCGCGGCGATCTTCGGCGCCCTCCGCTCCAGCACGATGAGTTGCGTAAACGTCGGCCGCTGCACGGCACTAGCCGGCTGCGTCGCAGAGGAAGTCGGATAGATCGCCTTCACCAGCGAAATCTTCGATACCTCCGCCGGCGGGTCCGCAAAAACCTCCCGGTCCCGCAGATCCAGCGGCGTCTTCTGCAGGCTCTCCAACGTCGAGCGATCGATCTTCCCGACCAGCCCATCCGATGTCTGTACGAAATAATGATCGCGCGAAAGACTGTCGGCCGAACCAACCGTCAATGTCAGCGGCGACGATGGCTCGGTGCCCGGCTGCGTGCCCATCTGGGTACTGGGCGCCTCCGTGCTGAGGGTAATCTTCATCGTGGGATGATTGAATCCCTCGAAAGCCGCCTCATCCGAATTCTGATCGACGAACTCGGTCGCCTCCGCGCCGGTGATCGCCGAGGTCAGCGACGTAATCGAATCCGTGTCTCCGGGAATCTGTACCGGCGACGTGATCGCCCACTTATCCCCGCTCTTGACCACCTTCAGCGTCTGCCCCGGCGTTTCGATCGTGATCTGTTTAAAGTCCGCCGTCGTCGATTGCGGCAACAGGTGCTTGTCGCGCAGATCGTTCGCCGCCGTCTTCAAGCTCTTGGCAAGGCTTGAATCGACCAGATTCACATCCCCCCCATCGACCTGGGCATAGATGTTGTCGCCGATCCCGGTCTTTGCCCCCAGCACCAGCCGGGTTGACCGCCCGTCACTGGTCAGCAGATCGACCTTGAAGCTCGGCGTATTCAGTCCGCTATCGCCCGGCGACGCGTCCGGCCGCCCCTGGGATCGCAGATCGCAAATCGTGCGGATCAGATCCGTTGTCTGCCAATCCACGGCGGCCAGCGTCACTGGCTCGGTCATCTGCCAGGTCGCACCATCTTTATGCACGGCCGTGCGATTGCCGCCGGCATCAGTAATCGTAATGCTCGTCACGTCATCGCCGGCAAGCTTGATGATCTTCGGCCCCTCGCCCGCCGCCGCGGGTTGCTCCTGGTCGGGCACGGCACTGCTGGGGCGATTCATGTTGAAGTAAAACATGATCCCCACGACAACCAGCGCTACAAGCAAAACAATCGTTGTTTTAAAATTCATCTCACAAGCCCATATTCACGCGTGCCGCTTCAATCGTGCCGCCGGGCGTAGACGAAAATCCCGCCGAGAACGGTAAGCACGGGCAATCCCAGCGCCAGCACGCCCAGCCTCCAGAAATTGAGCGACGCCGTCGTCATCTCGCGGATTCGCGGCACCTGAAGCGCGTGCGGCCCGATCGCCAGCATCCCATCCTCATGCGCCAACCACAACACGCTGTTGGCGAAAAACGCCTCGTTGCCCGGCAGGCGCACCACGGGAAGCCCGTGTTCGAGCATCTCCTGGTCGGGAAGATCGACCAGGTAATTGATCGCAAAAATGTAGCTTCCGACAACCACAAGCCGCGCCCCATTAGGGGATTCAGAAGCCGCCGCCGCGTGCAGCCGGTTGTCTTCGGTGTTATCGATGTCGCCGAACATCCGGCCCGATTCCGGATCGGGCCTGGGATTGAAAACCACTTTGGGATGGTCGGCGCTCATGACCGACGATGCATCCGCGCTCGCCCAAAATGCGGAACCAGCGGCAGCGGCAGCAGCGGCGTGGCATGAACGCCGGCCGGCGCTGTTTCCGATATCGCGATCGGCACCGACGCTGCCGTGAGAAAATCCAAGCCCTCCAGCGGGTTCGCGATCGGATGATTTCCGTACATGTTCAGCTTGAAAACCGCCTGGCTGGCCTGCACCGCGTTCTCGACGAAATCGCTCGACTGCCGCTGCGGCATCGGCAGCGCCTCGTGAACCAGCACTTCATCCGTCTTCGCCTCAATTCCCATCGGCGTCAGCGCCTGCTCCATCGAATCTGCCGTCGGGAAGAGCATCACCATGGCCGATCCGCCCGAATTCAGATGCTCCTCGAGCATCGAATTCAGCGGCGACGGCTGATCGGGCTGGGTATCATTCTGAAACCGGACCACCACCCAGATCGCCCCCTTCATCTGCGCCTCGGTCGGCTCTGGCATCGGGTTTTCCTGGTTCATCGCCGCCTGGCCGCTGGCGTCCTTCTCCTCCACGTCAAAATTGTCTTCCCTGAGCCGCGCGGCGATTGACGCAAACGGCGGCTGCTGGTCGGGCGACTGCGCCGATGCCAGCGGCGGACCACCGGCCCGCACAAACACCACCATCCGCTGCCCCGGATTCGTCAGCGATACGATCGCGGCAGTTATCTGCTGCTCCCCATCAAAGCTGAGCCGCGGCTGCGCATCCGCGGCCGCCGCCTGATACTGCGCCGACTCCGGCAGCTTCTGCCAGACCTGGTCCGCCTGCAAAATCTTGTACCCGCTGTCCGATATCACGATGATCGACTTGGTCTTCAGCTCTTGCTTGAATTCATCGAGCTCGGTCAGCGCCGGCAGCTTGTTGATCTGATCGACGACGCCATCGGCCTTTTTCCTTGCGTCATCCGCCGCCGCGGCCGCCGCCGGACCATACGCCACGAACTGCGGCAGCTTCGCCAGCGTGGGATTCGTCTTGAATGACCCCACCACCTGTGAAAACTGCTGGAGAAGCTGCGACATATTCGAGTATGCCGTCCGCGTGTCGTCCACCGCGTCCTTGTAACTGGGAACCTGCTGGTTTACGTCTGAATCGATCGCGGTCTTCAAATTTGAAAGCTGCTGGTGGGCCAAAACGAGCGTCAGATACGCGGCGTTCACATCCTGGGCGAGCTGCTGGTCCGTGATCTGGTCGTATGGCAGCGCCTTAAACTTTTCCACCTGGTCCGTCAAAAACTTGTCGAGCACCGTGTTTACGTCCGGCACCGTGTCCAGGATCGCCTTATACCCCTTCACCTCGCCGCCAAACTTGTTCGTCACCTCGGCGACCAGCTTGTTGAAGGCGTCTTTCTCCGTATCCGGGTCGATCACTTCCGTCGTGATGTTTCGCCCCTTGGTCTGATACTCCGTGAGCAAATCCGCCACCGGCTGATACGTATCCTGCTCCTGCGCATTCTCTTTCAGCTTCGGATAAAGCGCCACGATCCGAATCGGAATCGTGAGCTTCTGGATAAAATCGACCGACTGCGGCCGAAGGCTCTGCGACCCCCCCACCGTCGTATCAATCCGGCTCGCCCGCGATTGCGCCATCCAGGTGATCATGAACGCCAACGCGATCACGATCAGGCACGACAGCCCCACGTTGGTGCCGTAGTGAATCCACCTCTGCCGCTGCGATTCCGGCGCGGCCAGCGTCATTTCCGATTTTTTGTCCGTGCTATCCGCCATCGCTTATTTCCCCATCACCTATCTCCACCGCCGGGATTCCATGACCTTGGTTGTGAAAAACAAAAACACCGCCGTCGTCAGGATGAAAAAGACCAAGTGCCCCGAATCAATAATCCCCCGGCTGAAATCCGTATAACGCTTAAAGACCGACTGATTGAGAATCGTCACCCACGTCTGGGAAAGCAATTTTCCGCTGGCCCACCACGGTACGATCGTAATCGCAAACAGCACCGCCGCCGTCGCGACCGCCGCCACGATCTGGCTCCGCGTCAGCGATGAGCAGAAAAGCCCGATCGAAATAAACAAGCCTCCGATCAGGATTATCCCCAGATACCCACTGGCGATCGGCCCAAAATCAATCCGCGGCGTTGCGTACATCGCCAGCACCGCCACATACAGCAGCGTAGGGGCGAGCATCACGATGAAAAACGCAAACGACCCGAGAAATTTCCCCAGCACCACTTCGACTTCCTGAACCGGCGCCGTCATCAGTGTCTCAATCGTCCCGCTCGACCATTCCTGTGCCAATAGCCCCATCGAAAGCAGCGGAATAATCGAAACCAACAGCCACACCATCCAGTTAAACAGATTCCTCATCCCCGCGATTTCGCCGGGCTGAAAATCGTCCCAGAAGGTAAACGCGCACGCCAATAGAAAAACAAACATCGCCACGTACGCAATGGGCGAAAAGAAATAGCTGAGAAGTTCCCGGCGGGCTATGACTGTTGCGCGTCTCATACTTGATCGATACCTGAAGATTCCTGTGCCCCCGATGCTGCTCTGGCGGCGGCCTGTTCCGCCGTCACCTGCACGAAAATTCTTCCAGCGTCGCGGCCTCGAGGCGAATTTCGCGAAGCGGCCAACCCTTCTGTATCACCGTCCGCGCCACCTCCTCGCGGATGTCGTACCCATCCTTCGCACGCAGCGCGGCCACCACTGTCTGCCCGTCCGTGGGCATGCCATTGAGAATCTCAACCTTGCTTACCCCGCTCACCCGCGCGAGGGTCGATTCGATTTCCGCCTTGGGCCCCCGGCATTCCACCAGCACCCGCGCCGTCAGCCGCCGGCTCGCCCGCAACTCATCCGGAGAGCCTTGCGCCACGATCCTCCCGGCCGAAATCACGATCGCCCGATCGCACGACGCCTCCACCTCCGGCAATATATGCGTCGAGAGCACCACCGTATGATGCCCGGCCAAATCCCGGATCAATTTCCGTGTCTCGCGAATTTGCGTCGGATCCAGCCCCACCGTCGGCTCGTCGAGAATCAGCACCGCGGGGTTGTGCAGCAGTGAATCGGCCAATCCCACCCGCTGCCGATACCCCTTCGACAGATGGCTGATCGTCTTCCGCTCCACCGGCTTCAGCCAGCAGCGTTCCAGGACATATTCCATCCGCCGCATCCGATCCACCCGCGGCATCTTCCGCAGCCGGCCCCGGTAATCCAGATATTCACGAACCTTCATCTCTCCATACAACGGCACGTTTTCCGGCAAATACCCCAAATTTTCCCGAACCTGTTCCGACTGGTGAAAAATATCAAAGCCATTCACCGTCGCCCCGCCGCTGGTTGGTGGCAGATAGCACGTCAGCATTTTCAGCGTAGTCGATTTTCCCGCCCCGTTCGGTCCGAGGAATCCAACGATCTGCCCCTTGGGCACTTCGAAAGAGATATGATCCACCGCCAAGGTCTGACCGTATGCCTTGGTCAACTCACGAACCGCGATCACGCTATAACCCTCTGATTTTCATCGGCCGGACCCAACCGCTGCGGCCCGGCAAGAGGCAGATAAGTACGCCCATGCATCAGTCATGTCAAGCTAATGAATGCGCCGAGTCGGCCGCAGTTGCATGTATCAGGGAATCGTCATGCGAACGACGAGCTCATCCCCATCGCTCAATTCCGCGCCGGTCCGCCTTCACCCCATTGATCCAATATCCCGCCCCTGGCAGCTCTCCCTCGAAAAGTCCGGGAATCACCGCCGCCAGCACCTTCATCGCCGAGCCCACGTTCGCCCCGCGCGGAACCTGGAGCATGATCGGCTCGCGCACGTTCGCGGCGACAACCTCGTCAAGCTTCACCCGCACGTCCATTCTCCAGACATCGCGCCGGTACGGCTCGGCAAATTCCACGTCAAACCCCGCCCCCCGATTTTTTCCCCTTTCCCACCGCGGCAGGTCGATCAGCAGTCCAACCCCGATCACATTAAAAATCCCCAACAGCGCCCACCACCGGTTCATCCCGTAATACCGCACAAATTTCGTGCATCCCCCCACCAGGACGCCGGTAAAAAGAATCAGAATCCCCTGCCCCACAATGCTGATCGTGCTTCCCGCGTCATCGGCCCCGTAAATCACCATACCCCCGACAACCTGTCCGAGAATCCCCAGCCAAAGGTAGTCCGTCCCCTTCAGCCTCGCGATCTTCCGACGCTCGTACTCGTAGCCATACATCTACTACTCTTAGACTTTGCGCTCGAGGATTTCTTTCACTTTTGCAGTAAGATCTTCCACTTCCTTCTCTGCCCGCCGCACCCCGTCCAGTTGTTCGTTTACAAGCTGCTGATGCGAGTAATCGCTTGATTCCTGCGCCTTGGCCAGTTCTTCCTTTGCCCCGCGAAGATGGTCCACCGCCTCATGATATTGGCGCAGCAAATCTTCCGGCACCATCAGGTGCCCCACGTCCGGCCCAGTAGGAAGGGGAGCTTCTGCCATAGCCAGGCATTATACCCCAACTTGATTCCAATCCACTCCCCCGTAACATCCTCTTTTTATGGATTCCGCGGTCGCAATTGGCCGATAACTGCGCAATGCGCTTAGTCAGGGATGAGCCGGTAATGGAAATTGAATCGGAAACCGACGCCGACGGTCCTATCCAGGACGCGCCGGAGGATGAGAATCTGCCCCCGGAGATAGAGGATGACGCCGAGGGTTCGTCTTCGGACGCCCCCGTCGATTCCCGCGTCCTGGAGGCCCTTCTCTTCTCTACCCATCATCCCCTGACCGCTGGCGACTGGCAGAGCTGATGGACCTCTCCGCCACCAAGCCCGTCCGCCAGGCCATCAAAGACCTCAATACCCAATACGAAGAATCCCGCCGCTCGTTCCGCATCGAGCAGGTCGCCGGCGGATATCAGCTTCTCACCCTCCCCGAGTTCGGCGAGCACTTGGCGAAGCTGCATCAGCGCGAAATCGACGCCAAGCTCACCAAGGCCGCTCTCGAAACGCTTGCCATCATCGCCTACAAGCAGCCGATCCTTCGCGCCGACATCGAAGCCATCCGCGGCGTCGCCTGCGGCGAAACCATCCGCAACCTGATGGAAAAGCACCTGGTCAACATCGCCGGCCGCGCCGAAGTTCCCGGCCGCCCCATCCTCTACGGCACCACCCGCCGATTCCTGGAAGTCTTCGGTCTCAACACCCTCAAAGACCTTCCCCAGTCCGAAGAACCCCTCAAAGCTCCCGAAGCTTAAATCTCAAGTCAGCTTCTCTTCGCTCGCACAAAATGAAAAAGCCACAGGATGGTAATCCCGTGGCTTTCTTTCAATCGCTATTGGAAATCCTGCAACTACCCAACCTTCGCCGCCGGATAAACCGGCGCCGACGCCGGATGCGGAATCGTATCCTCCTTCGCCCGCGGATGCGCCGAATCGTAAACATCCTTCATCCGCTGCGTCGTCAGATGCGTGTAAATCTGCGTCGTGCTCAGGCTCTGGTGCCCCAGCAACTCCTGCACGCTGCGCAGATCAGCCCCGTTGTTCAGCAGGTGCGTTGCAAAGCTGTGCCGCAGCGTGTGCGGGCTGATCCCCGGATCCAGCCCGGCCGACAGCAGGTATTTATCCAGCTTCCGCCGCACCGATCGGGTCGAGAGCGATTCCCCATGCTTGTTCAAAAACACCCGATGCGAATCCGGCCCCTGGCAGCGCGAATCCACCGCACGCAGCTCAAAATACCGCTGCAGCGCCTTGATCGCCTGGCTGCCGATCGGCGTGAGCCGGTCCTTGCGGCCCTTGCCGCGCACCCGCAGGACTCCCTCCTGCAAATCCAGGTCCGCCATCTCCAGCTCCACCAGCTCGCTGACGCGAATGCCGCTGCTGTAGAGAACCTCCAGCATGGCTTTATCGCGGCGCTCGAGAAGGTCGGCGTCGCCCGGCGCTTCCAGCAGCTTCTGAACCTGTTCCAGGTCCAGGCACTTGGGCAGCCGCTTCTCCTGCTTGGGCGTGCGAATCGTCGACAGCGGGTTGGCGCTGACTAGCCCGCGCCGAACCAGGAATTTAAAGAAGCTCCGCAGCGTCGCTAGCTTGCGCGCCGTCGTGCTCTTCGTGTAGTTCTGCCCGTACAGGTAGTTCAGGAATTCCCTGATCGTGAGCGTATCGCACTTGATGTGCCGCTCGTCAGAGTCCTGCCCCGGCGCTGGTGGCCGCTGGCCGATCTGACCGGAAAGGAACTGTCCGAACTGGACCAGGTCCGCTCCGTAGCTCTTCACCGTATAATCGCTGAAGTGCTTTTCAAGCTTCAGGTAGTCCAGAAACTGCCTGACAAGGGGGGACACGTTTTTTTCGAGCATCGCGACGCCGCTGGGCGCAGCGGAGACCGACAGTTCGTTCGTGGGGTTCATAAATGCGCGTGGGCGAGAACTCAGACACGAAATATGTGCCACCGGCCGGCGCAAGCGAGGCGAAGCCTTCGCATCCCAGTGGCCCGCTGTGAGACGGTCCCCGTCTCACTGTGAGAGTTTAAACCCTCTCACGGTTGGATCGTCCGGTATCTTCCAGCCGAAGCACCCAAGACAATCCGATAATCCTCATGCTACCTTTTTCGGCAAATACGCCTTCAATTCTTTTGCCAAATGCTGACCAAGCTGATGTGACAGGATGGCCGCGTCAAACCAGTCGAAAGGAATGTCGCGCCGATTCACCATTTTCACCAGCGAATCCAGCACCGCCGCCTCCTGGCCAGCCTCGTATTTGAAGTAAAACTGGTGCCGGCCCTTCACCAGGCTCAGGGTTTTCGTCATCCCGGCTTCCGGCTTCGGTGATGTATCGGACGTGCTTTTACTCATGAGTTTGATCCTGGGTTGGTCCCCATTGTCTGACCCGTATTCTCACTCGAATTCGCTTCCGAGTTCGCCTGGTTCAAGTTGTCCAGCAGCTCTCCCAGCAATTGGTGATATCCAAACGCGCAATAACGATCCATGTCCACAATCACTTCATCCTGTCCCAGCGGCCCGTTCGGATCCGTCCGCCCTTTCGCATACTCCTTCACCTCTTCCCGCACCGTTCCGTCCGATGCGTCATACATCTCCACCACCTGCGCCATGTTGCTGGTCGCGTCCGGCATCACCGGCAGCGTCACCGCCGTCGGGCTCTGCTCCAGCATCCGCGGATCCAGCTTCGGAAGACGCTGGAAACTTCCCGGCGTCACGAAAAGCTGGATCGACGCGCCAAACTTCGGCGGGTCGTACGGGTCGTAGGCCGTAATCGTCGGCACCACCAATCCGTCGCAGCCCAGCAGCCGGCAGATGTCCTGCGCCTCCCGCGCACTGTGCACCTTCTGAATCCGCAGGGCCGCATAAACTTCGACCACCCGGTCCACCGGGATAACCGTCAACCCATGCACCTTCTGCAATTCCCGATAAACCAGGTCGCTTTGCAACAACGGGTCGACCGAATCTTCACCGCTCAAATTCAGCGCCGGCGCAATCGCCCAAACCTGCCGATGCGTCCCGGGAAGAAAGAGCTGGTCTTCCTCGCCGTACGGCTTGGGCCCGAACATGCTGCACCCGGCCGCCACCATGACCCATACGACCGACAGCCAATTTCTTATCTTTTTCATCGCTTCGTCCTTGAAGCTTTCCACGCTATCCCCTCCCTTTCTTATCCCCGCCCCCGGTATTCCGGGGGAGGGCTAGGGAGGGGGTTTCGCGTGAAATTATTCGCTCGTCGATCCCACCGCGTCCGTTGCAGCAGGCTTATTCCCATTCTGATTCTGATTCTGATTCTGATCATCTCCCGGCTTCTCACTGGCAACCTTCGACGGCGCACTCCCCGGGATATCCGTCCGCGACGACCAAACGCATTCCGCCCCACCCCGATCGCTGATGAAATACACGCGATCATCCGACGCCCAATTCGGCGCCAGATTCAATCCCACTCCATCCGTAACCCTGCTCCGGTTCGACCCGTCGCAGTTAATCGTCCAGATATCCTCCTGCCCCAGCGGCTTGCCCCCCGCCGAATTATTCGGCTCCGCGATCGTCGCAAACGCAATCTGCTTCCCATCCGGGCTCCAGCTCGGGCAAACCAGCGCCGCGTTCGAGCTCGACGTCACTTCCGTAATCCGCCTCGCCTCTCCATCCACCAGATCCATCGTCCACAAGCTGAACCACCGGCTCCCCCGCTGCCGCGATCGCTGAAACGCGATCCGGTCCACCGTCTTGTCCGGCGACCACGTCGGAAACAGCCCAAACCCAACCATCCGCTTCTCGCCCGTATTCAAATCCGCCACCCACAGCTCCCACTGCCCGCTCTTGCCTCCCAGGCAGCAGTAGACCAGCTTCGTCCCGTCCGGGCTGAAGCTCGGGTGCATGTGTACCATCGGGTCATTCGTCACCTGCACGATGTTTTTCCCATTGTTGTCCATCGTGTAGATGTCCCAGTTCCCCGCCCGCGTTGAGCAGAACGCGATCTGCTTCCCATCCGGGCTGAACGACGGAAACGCGTAATCCGCCTCGTCGTTTGTCAGCTCGATCACCGCCAGGCCGTCAACATGTTGAAGATAAATGTTCGGATGATCGCTGTCGCGCGTGCTGGTGAAGACCATCCATTTGCCGGTTGGGTCCACGCTCACATCGCTGTCAAACCCCTCATCCAGAAACGTATGTTCCTGATATCCCCCGTTGCCGTGCGCCTTGGCCATCGGACGCTGCACCCCGTCGAACTCCCCATACACATTCACCGAAGGCGGCGTAGACCCGTCCGACGTATAAACCGTCGACAAAACCGACGGATCCGCCGACATCGCCACGCTCGTCGCAGCCGCCGCTGGCGGCGCAGTGGCAAGGTCCGCTGATGGCTTACTGCCCGACATGCACCCCGCCAGGTTCAGAATGGACAGAAACGCCCCACCTGTCAGGATCCAACGAATGACGTTCCAATGCTGCATTACACGCATTTATGCCTCACCGGGCTTCCCATACGCGATAGACGCCCATCGGCGATATCGGCATGAAACCCACGGCGGCTAACTACCCGGCGGCACACCTTCCACGCATTGCAGTTTATCGGACGCCCAACCCAGATTTGTTTAACCCCAGCCCCCACAAAATCCTAAATCTCAAATTCCAAATCCCCGCACTACCACCCCCGCTCCCCCTTTCACACTTTCACACTTTCACACCTTCTCACCTCTGCCCCTGCCCCGCCTGCTGCCTCTCCGGAAACTGATCCGGAACACTCTCAATCAACCAAACCCCATCCGTCCCCCTCCTGAACTGTGCCTGCATACGCGCATCCCCCGGCGTATTCTTAAACTCAACTTTGATCATCGACTCCGCTATCACCGTCCCGTCATCCTCCGGCTGAAACGTCGCCAATCCGTTCCATGAAGCTCCCGAAATCGGCGGCATCAGCGTCTGATTCTGAGTCGCCGTCAGTTGGCTGATAAACGCCGGCTTTCCCACCCGCGCCTGGAATGCCGCGTCGAATAGATCGTACGCCTCCGCGTATTTATGCTCATTCAGCAGATCCCCATATTTGACGCACAGCGCTGAAATCGCCGCCTGATCGTCCCGCTGCCGGACCTCCTGGAGCACTTGGTACGACAAAATTCCCGCCGTAATCAGCCCCGAAAGGAGCAGTCCCAGGATCGCCAGCCCTTTCCCAGTCTGCGTGCCGTTGCTGTGGTTAATCTGCCGAATCGCCGCCACGCTCAGGATCACCCCCACTACCGGAAACACCAGCAGCACCGGGCTCGCCACCGCCAGCAGGCTCGCCACCCCAAACAGCACCGCGATGATCGACGTGACGTTGATCGCCACGTATTCCTGGCTTCCCAGGCCCGCCGTCGTCGACATCCGGTGCAAATGCGCCAGCGCATCCGTCTCAGCCGAAGCGGATTGCGACGTGGGTCCTGTTTTCTCCTGCGTCATCATTCATCCGCCGTTTCAAGTAAATGCGGACGTAAAACCGATCTCCAGAGGTGCCAATCGTTTTGGCGCTTCTTATCGGCCTGTTTTGAAAGTATTCCCGCCATGAACAAACGTCAACTGATCGACGACATCCGCAAATACAATACGACCGTCTCTACCGACTTTCTCTCCCAGTTCGACGACTCCGCCCTGCGGCAATATCTCGAGCATCTCGAAACCGCCAAGAAGCGCAACACCCGCATCGCCGCCTGGGTCCGCAAAACCCCCCGCTTCCGCCTGGTCTCCTGAGATAATCCACCGCCCCCCCACCTTGTAGCCGGCGAGCTTGCCTGCCGTGAGCGATGCCGAACGGCTCGCCGTGAGCCTGTCGATCGGCTCGCCGCGTTCCCCCCCAAACCTTACGCTTCCCCCCCAACAAAAAGGCCCCGCCCAGCCCGATAAAGGCAGGCGAAGCCGTCTACATTTCTCACGCTCTCCACGAAAACCAAATCGCAGGCTCAACTGCTGAAAAACCACCAGCCATCAAGGCCGATGATAAACATTCCAGATCGACAACTGCGTGCCTGGCCGCAGCATAAGGAGGTTGTCGACATCATCGTTGGCAGCTTCCAACGCGTAAGCATCATTGCGATGAATCTGCGCAAAGCGTTCCGCCGGCGTATACGCCGGGGTAGCCGCCGTGCAACCGCTGAGCACCGCCATCGACGCCACAAACAAACTTGCAACTATAAGCTTCATACCTCGCCTACCTCGCAAAAAACGCCAAAGAAGGCCACAAGGGGCAGGCAGTCAGTTTACCTACGCCTCGGCCGTAATGTCAAAAACAATCGCCTGTTACGACGACATTGCCGATTGCCAATTGCCAATTGCCGATTGGAACGCCCGTTTTCATTCGGCAATTGGAAATCGGCAATCGGCAATCTCCGTCCATCCCATAACCTCACACGCCGCCCTCCACTCCACATATGCATACGGTATCGACAACTCCTCATGCAGTTGCTTGAGTTTCCCATGCATCCGCTCATACACCCCCCTTTGCCACTCCCCGGCACTCGGATCGCAAAAAAACACCCGGCACCCCATCGGCCGAATCCCATGCACCCCGCACATCCGCCCCACCTGAAACGGACACCCACGTTCTTGCTCCATTCTTTCCCCTCCCCTGGTACTCCGGGGGAGGGTTAGGGTGGGGGTCCTTACTACTTCCAACTCCGCCGCAAACGCCCCCAACTCCGCCGTCGTCACATATAGCCGATGCCCATACTCATCAAACCGGCAGCATTTCCCCGACATCACGCAGACCGGTTGCCGCTGCTCGATCTCCCTCGACAGCTCTTCGTAAATTCTCCCTACCGCCTGACGAACCTCCGGCGCAGTGAGGCGGCGATGACGCTCCTGCGCAATTCGTAGCTAATCTCCATGCCAACCAGTTTAGCCGAAGCCGTCCGGTACTATGGCGTTTGTGCCCGATCAAATTGGATGCGCCGCCGAAAGTCATATGACCACGGATCGCTGGGATTTCGCGGCTAAGAAAAGGTGACTTCCTTCACCGTTCCCGGTAACACTGGCCCAGCAGAAACAGGAGCACGAACATGTCCGAAATGACTCCGAAGTTACCAGCCCTGCCTCCCGACGACCCCAAACGCAATCTCGCCTTGGCCCAGCCTGACAACCTTCCTCACATCGGCCTGGTGGGAGATACATACACCGTCACGATAAAGGGCGAGGATACCAATGGACGCTACTGTCTGATTGACATGCATATTCCGCCGGGCGGCGGGCCGCCTCCGCATCGCCATGACTTTGAGGAAACGTTTATCCTCCTGGATGGTGACATGGAAGCGACATTCCGCGGAAAGAAGATGACGGTCCGGGCCGGCGAGAGCCTGCATATTCCTGCCAACGCCCCCCACCAGTTTCGCAATACCTCCGCTGGGCCTGTGCGTATGCTTTGCATCTGCGCCCCCGCCGGACAGGAGAAGTTCTTCCTGGAGCTTGGCGTTCCCGTCGCCACGCGAACAACTCCGCCTCCCATACTGAACGCAACGGAGCAGGCCGCGTTCATTGAGAAGGCCAAAATCCTGGCGTAAAATACCGGACTGAATTATTGAGGGAGGCGTAGACGCCGCAACGTTCCATGCCGATTCTGAGCAAAGCGACAGGAATTCAAAGCTGTCCCGTTTTCACGTCCTGATCTCAACAGCAACCGCTTCGCCTCCGCCGAATCAGCAGCCCCGTTGATGCGACTGCGATGAACGACAGAGACGCAGGTTCGGGAACGCTGTTTACAAAGCCGCTGTCGGTTATTTCAAAAATCGCGCCGTAGCCGGAGCTCCCACCCCCCATTGCTGTCATTCCGTAGAGATCGCCGCTGCTGTCGGCAGCAAGATCGCCAACGGGATACCATCCGCTGCTGTCGCTTCTATCAAAGGAGACCAAAGCCGATAGAGTGCCGTCGGTACTCAGCTCAAAGACTGCCCCGTCGCCATATTCGCCGCCTAATTCCGTTGTGCCGTAGAGGTTTCCCGCGGCATCCATCGTAAGCCGACAGACAGGCCAATCTCCGTTGCTTCCGTCGAATGACGCCAATGTTGTAAACGTTCCGTCGGGAGAGACTTTGAATATCGTCCCGTCCCCATGTTCTCCGCCGCTGGAGGTGGTTCCGTACATGTTCCCTTCCGCATCAACGATCAGGCTTCCCTGGAGGTCGCCACCATCGGTTCCATTGAACACAACGGGGTTTGTGATGGTGCCATCGGTGGAGATTTTGAATATTGTGCCGTCGCCGTTATTGTTGTTGAGGCTCAGATTTCCGCCCCATTCCATCGGCCCGTAAATATTCCCCTGTGAATCCGCAACCACACCCGCGCACGGTGGATACCCATTGCTTTCATCCGAATTGAATTGGAATGATGTGACACCCGTTATTGTACCTCCCGGCACATACTTGAAGACCGTGCCCTGTCCATAATTTCACGAGGCCGTATATACATCGCCCTGGGCATCAGCGAATACGCTACCCATGCCAAACGAGTTATTCCCTGCACTGACGGTACCCACCATGCTAACCACGCCCCCGGGGGCTATCTTGACGAGAGATTCCGTTTCCGCTTTCCCCAACCCATTCCATTGCGTAGACATTTCCGAACGCATCGGCACTGAGTTCAGTCGCACCCCAACCGTTGGTAGAGTTCAATGACACCAGCGTGTCCATCGTACCGTTTACAAGTTGGAATATCGCGCCGTCACCCCCAACCATGCTCGTGCTGCCGTAAATGTCACCGTCGGAGTCGGAAGTCAGACCGTAACCGAACCCGAGACCGTTGGTGCCATTGAATGTCGCAACAGTCTCAATCGTCGGCTGCCCCCATGCAGCCGATGTAAGGAGACCCATCACGGACGGCAGAATGAGGCAAAGCAGACGCGAATGCCAACGAAAATCGGCCAAACCGATTTGGCGCTGTGACCCTGAGACAAGCATTTTCGATTTCTCCCTTCGGATACACTCAAAGATTTGCGTCACCTACAACAGCGAACTGTTCGTCCCCGGCGAATCAATAGCCCCATTGATGCGACCGCGATGAACGACAGAAACGCAGGTTCGGGAACGCTGGTTACAAAGCCGCTGTCGGTTATTTCAAAAATCGCGCCGTAACCGGCGCCTCCGTTCAGGGTCGTATCTCCGCCCGCCGCTACTGTGCCATATAAATTGCCTTCTGCGTCAACAGCCAGATCACCAACGGGATAGAATGTGCCGCCCCAATCAAACGACGCTAAATCAGTTAGCGTGCCATCAGTGCTGAGCTTAAAGACATTGCCGCCGCCTGAGGCCCCACCGATCTCCGTCGTCCCGTAGAGATTTCCCGCCGCATCCATGAGAAGGCGGCCTACAGGAAAATTGCCGTTGCTTCCATCAAAAGATGCCAACGTCGCAAACGTCCCGTCCGGGGATATTTTGAAGATGGTGCCATCCTCGTATTCTCCACCGCCGCTCGTGGTTCCGTATATGTTCCCTTCTACATCAACAGTCAGGCTCCCTTGGGGGTTGATCCCGTTGGTCCCGTCGAAAACGACCGGAATAGCAACGGTTCCATTTGTTGAGATTTTAAATATCGTTCCCGCACCGGTACCGCTGTTCATGCTCAGGTCTCCCCCCCAATCCATGGAACCGTAAATATTGCCGTGTGAGTCCAGCACGATGCCAGCGCCGGGAGGACTCCCATAGCTATTGTCGGTGGGGAATTGGAACGACGTAACAGTCGTAATTGTGCCGCCTGGAACATACTTAAAGACGTTGCCTTGGCCAGTTGTTGTGAACAACTGGGCTCCATAAACATTGCCCTGTGCATCCGTGAAAACGCTACCCAAAACCGAGTCGTATTCGTCGTTAATGGTGGCCACCGTCGTGAAAACGCCGCCTGGACTTATCTTGAAAAGAACTTCCTGTCCGTTCTGGAACTGAGTGCCGTAGACATTTCCAAATGCGTCGGCGGTAAGGTCGGCGTCGCTTCCGGTGGAAAGAGTTTGAATCGTGCCATTGACAAGCTGGAATACCGTACCACCACTGCCTGACGTACGGGTACTGCCATAAATGTCTCCCTTGGAGTCGGAGGTCAAGCCGTAACCAAACCCTACCCCATCGGTGCCATTGAATGTCGCAACAGTCTCAATCGTCGGCTGCCCCCATGCGGCTGAAGCCACCAGCCCCATGGCCGCCGACAGAATCAGGCAGAAAAAACGTGAGGACACACCGGCATCTGTCGCCCCGACACGGAATCCTCGATCTTGGGCAAGCACGTTCGCACTCTCCCCTCGGACTCTAACGCCATACAAAAGGAAGCGACAGTTCCTCGATTCGCACTATCAAACCCGCATCTATCAACTAGCTAAATTACGAAAAGCCACCGCCTAGAAAAAACCACATTATACTCCATGATGCGTCTCGTCAAGGCAACACAATTTTTGCAGGGGTCTGGTTAAGCCTCTATGCGGAAAAGTTAAGGCAGTTTCCCTCGTGCCTGATTGAGGCAGCTACCCATCCTCTCAAGAATACCCCATCCTGCCCATCCCTCCCAGATTGTTGCGGGCTGTCCAGTTTTGTCTTGAAGTCCCAAACTTGCAATTCGTTTCCCCGTCCCCAAAATACCGCCCGCCAGCGCGGCCATACGTTCAGGAATCTAAATGCAAAAACTCCTCGTCGCCAACAGGAGCGAAATCGCCATACGTGTCTTTCGAGCGGCCACCGAACTCGGCCTCTCCACCGTCGGCGTTTTCACTCACGAAGACCGATTTTCACTCCACCGCTTCAAAGCCGATGAGGCCTACCAGATCGGCCCACTCCACGGCGGTGAGCCCGTCAAAGGCTACCTCAACATCCAGGGCCTCATCGACGTCGCCAAGGCGAGCGGCGTCGACGCCATTCACCCCGGCTACGGCTTCCTCTCCGAAAACGCCAACCTCGCCCAGGCCTGCATCGACAACGACATTATCTTCGTCGGCCCCACCCCAAAACTCCTCGAAACCTTCGGCGACAAAACCGCCGCCAAACGCCTCGCCAACGAAACCAACGTCCCCACCGTCCCCGGCACCGACGAAGCCCTCACCGACCCCGCGGAAATCCGCGCCGCCGCCAAGGACATCGGATTCCCCCTGATCATCAAAGCCAGCTTCGGCGGCGGTGGCCGCGGCATGCGCGTCGTCAACAAGGCCGACGAGCTCATGTCCAAGCTCGAAGAATGCCAGCGCGAAGCCGGCGGCGCCTTCGGCCGCGCCGACGTTTTCCTTGAACGCTACGTCCGCCGCGCCAAGCACATCGAAGTCCAGATCATCGCCGACCATCACGGCAACATCGTCCACCTCTGGGAGCGCGACTGCTCCGTCCAGCGCCGCCACCAGAAAGTCGTCGAAGTCGCCCCCAGCATCAACCTTCCGCGCAGCGTCCGCGAAAGCATCTGCCAGTCCGCGGTGCGTCTGTGCGCCGCCGCGGGATATCGCAACGCCGGCACCGTCGAATTCCTCCTCGATCTGGACCGCAACGAATTCTATTTCATCGAGGTCAACCCCCGCATCCAGGTCGAGCACACGGTCACCGAAGTCGTCACCGGATTCGACATCGTCAAAACCCAGATCCTGGTCGCGCAAGGCCATCAGCTTCACGAGCCGCCGATCAACATTCCCGCGCAAGACAAAATCGAACCGCGCGGCTATGCCATCCAGTGCCGGATCACCACCGAAGATCCACAAAACCATTTCATCCCCGATTACGGTCGTCTGACAACCTATCGCTCCGCTGCCGGCTTCGGCATCCGCCTCGACGGTGGCACCGCCTTCAGCGGCGCCGTCATCACCCCGTATTTCGATTCGCTGCTGGTGAAGCTCATCGCCTCCGGCCTGACCTTCGACGAAGCCGTCCACCGCATGACGCGCTCGCTGAGCGAATTCCGCGTCCGCGGCGTAAAAACCAACATCCCCTTCCTCGAAAACCTCATCGAGCATCCCACTTTCATCAAGGGCGACGCCACCACCACATTCATCGACAACACCCCCGAACTCTTCCGCTTCCGCACCAAGCGCGACCGCGCCACAAAACTTCTCGGCTATCTAGCGGATGTCATCATCAACGGCCGCTCGGATGTGAAAGGAAAAGTCGATCCCAAACGGGAGTTTACCGAGCCGGTCGTCCCCGAATATCCCAAAGGGCAGCCCCCTGCTTCCGGCACGCGCCAGAAACTCGTCGAGCTCGGCCCCGAAAAATTTGCCCAGTGGGTCCGCAAACAAAGACGCCTTCTCTTTACCGACACAACATTTCGCGACGCTCACCAGTCGCTCCTCGCCACGCGCGTGCGTTCATACGATCTCCTGACGATCGCCGCCGCCACCGCGCATCTCGCCCCCCAGCTATTCAGCCTCGAAATGTGGGGCGGCGCCACATTCGACACCGCCATGCGCTTCCTCCAGGAAGACCCCTGGGATCGCCTCGGCGAACTGCGCGGAAAAGCCCCCAACCTTCTCTTCCAGATGCTTCTGCGCCAGCAACGCCGTCGGATATACCAACTATCCCGACAACGTCGTCCGGGAGTTCGTCGTCCGCTCTGCCGAACACGGCATCGATGTTTTCCGAATTTTCGACTCCCTCAACTGGACGGAAAACATGAAGGTCGCGATGGAGGCGGTTCGCGATAAGACCTCATCGCTTTGCGAAGCGGCCATCTGCTACACGGGCGACATCCTCAACCCCGCGCAGCAAATACAGTCTCAAATATTACGTGAAGATGGCCAAGGAACTGGTGCGCATGGGGACACACATTCTTGGCATCAAGGACATGGCGGGCCTGTGCAAACCCTACGCCGCGTATACGCTGGTCAAAGCCCTGCGCGACGAGGTGGACGTCCCGATCCATTTCCACACGCACGACACCAGCGGCATCAACGCCGGGAGCATCCTGCGCGCTTCCGATGCCGGCGTCGATATCGTCGATGCGGCGATCGCCAGCATGAGCGGCATGACCAGCCAGCCAAACCTCAATTCCCTCGTGGCGGCGCTTCAGAACACGCCGCGCGATTCCGAGCTGAATCTCGACGCGCTGAACGGCCTGGCCGATTACTGGGAAGCGGTTCGCGAACAATACTACCCCTTCGAGGAAGACCTCAAGGCCGGTTCCGCGCATGTTTACCACCACGAAATGCCCGGCGGGCAGTACACAAATCTCCGCCAGCAGGCCAAGAGCCTGGGCCTGGAAAACCGCTGGAACGAAATAGCCGACATGTACGCGCAGGTCAACGAAATCTTCGGCGACATCGTGAAAGTCACCCCCTCCAGCAAAGTCGTCGGCGACATGGCGCTGTTCATGGTTACCAATGGGCTGACTGCCATGGACGTCCTGAACCCGTCCAAAAAACTGCACTTCCCGAAGAGCGTCGTGGAAATGATGCAGGGCGCCATCGGATTTCCCGAAGGCGGGTGGCCGAAGGTTCTCCAGAAGATCATCCTCGACAGCGCCAGCGCCAAAGCCATCAAGGGCCGGCCGGGCGCAAGCTGCCCAAGGCGGACTTCGACAAGACCCGTAAGGACCTTGAAGGTAAAGTCGCCGGCGATGTGCGGGATGTGGATGTCCTTTCTTACTTGCTCTACCCGCAGGTCTTCACCGATTTCCAAAAACATGTTCGCGCTTACGACGATACTTCCGTGCTGCCCACGTCCGCCTTCTTCTACGGATTGCAGAGCGGCGAAGAGATTTCCGTTGAAATCGAGCCGGGCAAGACGCTGATCATCAAATATCTCACCAGCGGGGCTGTGCGCGACGACGGGACCCGGACCGTCTTTTTCGAACTGAACGGTCAGCCGCGCGAAGTTGTCGTCACCGACCGTTCCGGTGAGGCCAAGATGCCGCGTCATCCGAAGGCGGACCCGGACAACCCGAATCACGTGGCGGCGCCGATGCCGGGCAAGATTTCCAACGTCGCCGTCGCCAAGGGGCAGCAGGTGAAGTCCGGCGAGCGGCTGCTTTCCATCGAGGCGATGAAGATGGAAACGGCGGTTTACAGTCCGCGCGACGCCAGCGTGGGCGACGTGCTCGTGAAGGCCGGCGCGATCGTGGGCGCTGGGGATTTGCTTATTGTGCTGGAAGGGTGAGAATCTCGCGTAGCCCCCAGCCTACCCCTCTAGCCGCGATGGCCGAGCCGATATTCAACCTCCCCCGCCTTCGGCCCGCGATCAAACCGTTCCGTCTCTACTTTTTTCCCCGCTTGCGCAGCACCAGCGACCATGCCGCGCGGCTGCGAAAATCGGGTGATCTCTACGCCCCTGCGGCCGTCCTCACTGGCCGCCAAATCGCCGGTCGGGGGCGCGGCGCTAATACATGGTGGTCGAATCCGGCGGTTCTTACCGTTACGTTCGCTTTGCCGATCCACGAACGACTTCCGCCGCAGCAGCTTCCGCTCATCGCGGGCCTGGCTCTGCGCGAGGCGGCGGTGCAGCTTACGGGGAATGATCGCATCCAGCTCAAATGGCCCAACGATTTGCTGCTGGAGGGTCGCAAAGTCGCGGGGCTGCTGTGCGAGCGGGTCAGCAATGTCGATCTCGTCGGCGTTGGGCTGAATGTCAACGTCGATCCGGCGGAGGCGCCGCGAAATCTGCGCGAGCGGATTAGCTCGCTTATGCAGATCGCGGGCAAACGGTTTGACATGACGGATGTTTTGATTTCGGTGGCGCGGCAACTGCATTTGACGGTTCGGCGGCGGATGGAGCTGCCGTTTTCGGCGTTCGCGCGGGAATATTCGCGCCACGACGCGCTGGCGGGGAAGATGGTCAGCGTGGCGGCCAATCACCATGAGCCGGCGGTGAGCGGGCGGTGCGAAGGGATCGACAACACGGGGAGGCTGCTGATCCGTCAGCGGGGGAAAGTTCTGCCGATCATCGCGGGAATGGTTACCATTCTTTCCAAAGCATGATCTTCCGAAACCTCCCGGCGGTCCTGGTTGGAATTCTCGTCGGCATGTACTGGCTGCGGGTAGTGCATCTTGCCCGCAAGATCCGCCGGCGGACGGGGCACACGGCAAACGTGGTGCCGCCGGGGAGAGTGGGGATGATTACCCGGTTCGTGTGGTTTCCGGTTGTGTTTCTTTGGATTGCGATACCGCTGTCAACGGCTCTGCCCTGGAGTCCTGCTTGGGTGATGAGGCCGTTGATCGCGTCACCGGCTCTTTCGTGGTCGGCGCTGGCGGTGGCGGTGGTGGCGTTTGTGCTGACGTTGATCTGCTGGAAGAAGATGGGGACATCGTGGCGGATGGGGATCGATCCGGGCGAGAAGAATCCGCTGATCGTCACGGGGCCGTTTGCGTATGTGCGGCATCCGATTTATGCGCTGTCGTCGGTGCTGATGCTGGCAACGGCTGCAGCGGCCGCCTTCGCCGTTGATGCTGGCGGTTGCGATTGCGCACCTGGTGTTGCTGCAATTGGAAGCTCGGCGCGAGGAGAAATATCTTTCCGGCATACATGGTTCGGTGTATGTCGAGTATTGCAAGATCACCGGGCGATTCATTCCGCGCTTTGGACAGTGCGGTACAAAAGGTTAATCCCGTTCGGCACGCGGTTCGCGCAAGCAGCAAGATATCGAGATTGCGCCCTTGATCTTTTTATGACATGCTGCCCAACGTGCAGGCAAGGCTGAAGGAAAAAGACATCCTGTGCCTCGGACATCTGCGCCGCGTCTTCGCGCTGCTGCCCACATTGCGGGATGTGGGCTGTGAGCGCGATCGAGCCGGGAACCGTCAGCTTCACTTCGACGATTATTGCAAGCTGGTTTTGCTTTACACCTGGAATCCGCTGATCCAATCCCTGCGGGATCTTCAGGAGGTTGCAGAACTGCCCAAGGTGGCCAAGGCGCTGGGAATCAAGCGATTCTCCGTGGGCAGTTTCTCCGAATCGGTTCGGGTGTTCGAGCCGGGACGTTTGATGCCGCTGATCGAGGAATTGGCGGGGGAACTGCCCCAGGCACCCGATCCGCGGCTTGCGGACTTTGGGCAGGCGATCACGCTGGTCGACGGGACGGTGCTGACGGCGCTGGGCCGGCTGGCCAAATCCGCCTGCGGCATCGATGCCCGCTACAACACCTCCCGGGACGGGAAAGCGGTCTATGGCTGGCGTTTGCACGTTCAATTCGACCTGGAGACGTTCAAAGTCCATCGCCTCGACCGCACTGGCGGCGCAACGCGGGGGCCAACCGTGAAAACAACGTCCTGCGGCGCAGCCTGGAAGCAGGACGGTGCTATGTGGGAGACGGCGGCTACGCCGACCGGAGCCTCTTTGCGGACATCGCCGCGGCGCAAAGCTCCTTTGTGATGCGGGCCGCGGAAAACTCGGTGTTTGAGCTGTTTGAAGAACGATTGCTTTCCCAGGAGGCATTGGACGGCGGCGTGGTGCGAGACGCGCTGGTGAAACTCGATGGCGCGGAGACGGCGGCGGACAGGGTGGTGCGACGGGTGGAAGTGCAGGTAAAACCTCATCCGCGCCGCACGCGCCGCGGCAACAAGCCGACGGACCTGATCATCCTGTACACGAACCTGCTGGACCTGCCGGCGGAATTGATCGCCCTGATTTATCTGTACCGCTACACCGTTGAGTTGTTCTTCCGAATCTTCAAGCAGCTGCTGGGCATGCGTCACCTGCTGAGCCAACGCCAGGAGGGGATCGACATCCAAATCCACTGGCGCTGATCGTCTGCGTGCTGATTCAGCTGATCAGCGGCAGGAAGCCGAACAAGGCGATGCGGAACATGATCGGCTGGTACCTGCTGGGGCTGGCCGAGGAGCAGGACGTGCTTCAATTCCTGAACAAGCCGGATAACACCGGGATTAAGCTGCGGGCAAGAGCGGAGGCCTTGAAAAAACTGGGAGTAATCTGAAGGGGAATCCGCCGCCGCGGAGACCTCGCGGTTGACGCTGCGCTCTTGCGGACGCCGGTGTGCAGCAGGGGAAAGTAAAAGCATCTAAGCTTCAACTGTTTCGCGTTCTCACAGCTTGGGAACGCTCCCATGCAGCCTGCGTGCCGAACGGGATTGACAAAAGGTAACACTCGGCAACAAAATGGGTAAAATGAGGGGTTTGGGGTAGAGGTTCTGAATTATGAAAGCATTCCATCGCGGCGATCATGTGTCCTGGAATTCCGAAGCGGGGCGGGTCAGAGGAACGATCATTCGGAAGGTGACGTCTGATACCGATTTCAAGGGATATGTTCACCACGCGACGGTCGATGAGCCGCAGTATCTGATCAAGAGCGACAAAACGGATCATATTGCGATTCACAAGGGATCGGCTTTGCGGAAGATCGCAAATTGCGCGAAAAGATTGAGGCGATAGGAAGTGAGATGCGGGAGCAATTCAGTTGCGCGATCACTCCACTTCGGAAACAATTTGTTTGGGATCGCGCGGCACCAGCCGCTGGCCGACGCAATCCACGAGAAAATCGAGGTCTTCCAGAACAATCGCGCCGATGAGTGCGGATTCGCGGTTGGGCTCAACGATCGCACTGAAAACGCCCTTGCGCCCGCCATAATCGAGCTGGACATCTTCCACAATCGACCGCTCGGCCGTTTCACCATTCGCGTAGCGAACCTTCGCCATGCCTGAGGTCGGCACACCGAGTTCGCGCGCGGTTGCCTCGGGTATGACCAGCCGAGCCGCCCCACTGTCCACGACTCCCCGCAGGCGAACCCGGCGAACGCGGTCGGCTGGGATCACTCCGGCTTCGGCGAGAAACCGGTCCTTGAGATTGGTCAGCTCCACCTCCACCGAAAACCTTCCCATTGCAGGCTCCTTCATCAGTGTCATAATGGCTCCAAGCTCAAGGACTGCTTGATTCTACACCGCCACAGCGCGAAAACACTAAAAAACCATTTTGGGCTTTTAGATCAAGGTTGCATTTGAAGGTGTGAAAAGTGTCAGGTTGAGAATGAGACACCGGCGAGGGGGCCGGCGAAGCCCGCCGCCAGCGCGAGGCTTTTGCGGATGGGGTGGTTGATGGGCTCGTGCGGGAAGCGAAGGGTTGGCGTGGGGAGGGGGTTTGAGGAGCGCGGGTTGGCGGGGACTTTACCATGCGTGTGGCAGAGGCAGTTGATGACGGCGGAGAGGAGGCCGGCGGCGCCGAGGGAGTGGCCGAGGGCGGCTTTGTGGGAATAGAGGATGGGGGGCGAATTGAAGGAGAGGGTGGAGAGGGCGGAGAGTTCGACGGGGTCATTGAGATGGGTGCCGGTGGCGTGAGCGTGGATGAGGTCGAGGTCGGGGGGGGTGATGCGGTGTAGCATTTTTTTCAGGGCGAGGGCGTGGGGGTCGCAGCCGGTAAGGTGAGCGGCGTCCGAGGCGAGGGACCAGTTGGCGATTTTTACCAGGGGTGGCGCTGTGGCGTGGTCGAGAGATTCGAGACAGAGAGCGGCGGCGGCTTCGGAGATGATGAAGCCGGCGCGGTTGAGGTCGAAGGGGCGGCAGCCGTGACCTTCGGGGGCGAGGATGCCGAGGCGCTTGAAGCTGGAGATGAAGAGGGGATGGACGGAGGCGTCGGCGGCGAGAACGAGGGCGCGGCGGGCTTCTCCGGACTCGATGGCGAGGGCAGCGCGGGCGAGAGCGTGGAGGCCGCTGGAGCAGGCGGAAGAGAGAGTGAGGCGGGGGCCGGGGCCGAAGTGGAATTTTGGGGCGAGGAATTCGGCGAGTTGGGAGAGGCCGCAAAAATCAAAGGGGTCGGGAGTCTTTTCAAAGACTCCCGACCCCTTTGATTGGGGGAGCCAGGATTCGATGGTGCCTTTGCTGGTGCCGACGATCAGGGCGGTGTCGGGGCTGGCGCAAAGGGATGGGGGCCAGCGGGCGTGGGAGAGGGCTTCGGCGGCGGCGCGGTGGGCCATGGGGAGGATGCGGAGGGGGCCGGAGTAGCCGGGGATTTTGGAGTGGTCGGAGATGGAGCGGTTGGCGAGGAGGGCGGAGAAAGTTTCGTCGGCGGATTGGCCGAGGACGGTGACCAGGCCGATGCCGGTGATCGCCGCGGGGGATTTTTTTACGGGTTCCATTGGCGCTCGAGATCGACGATTTCGGATCTGCGGTCGATCATGAGGGAGAGCTTAAAGTATCCGAGGACGGCGTTTCTGGCGACGGGGTTGTTGACGACGTCGTCGAGGGTGAAGCCGGTGTGCTCGAAGATGCGGTCGAGGCGACGCTGGATGACCAGCAACTCGGTTTTGTCGGCGGAGCGAATGGGGAGGCTTATCCGCGAGAGACCTAGGGGGGCGAAGTCGCTCATGACGGTGGGGAATTGTAGGGGGAGGGGTGATTAGTTGCGAGTTGCGGGTTGCGAGTTGCGAGAGAAGACCCCCTCCCCTGCCCTCCCCTCTTCGAGCCTGAGCCTCAGAGCCGAAGGCCGGAGTACCGGTGGCGGGGGTAGGATGAGAAATGGGATGGGGGCTTAATATCCGCTTGGATTGAAGTTTTGGGAGTCGGAGTTGGTGAGGTCTTGGGAGCCTACGCGGAGGACGGTGATTTTTTCGAGGATCCAGTTGTTGCCGTCCTGGTCGTATTCGAATTGCCAACTGCTGGTCTGGGGGCGGTCCTGGGTGGCGTCCTGGGTGCTGTAGGCTTCGAGATCGACAGTGACGGTGGTGTCAATCTGCTCGCTGTCGATGTTGAGGACGGAGACGGACTTGACCCCGAAGCGATCGCACTGGGATTGAACCGTGGAGGCGATGAGGTCGGCCCCCCCCACCAGGGTGCGGGCGCGGTTGGAAATGATGGTGTTGGGGTCGAGGAGGGATTTGAGGGCGGTCCAGTCTTTTTGGTCGACGGCGTGGACGATGGCCTTGGTGCGGATTTCCATGCGTTCGCGGGGGGTGGGGAAGAAGAATGCAGAGCGGCGAGGAGGAGGGCAATTGCGACGACGGCGAGGCCGACGCGCATGACGGCTTTGTCGGTGCGGCGGTTGCCGAAGAGGAAGAGGGCGATTCCCCCAACGGCCGTGAAGGCCAGAACCCACCAGGACGTGTGAAAAAGGAGGTCGTTCATCAGAAGGAAGGACCGAGCGAGTCAGGACGATCGGATATCCTCTTTGAAAATTTGTAAGACCCCCACCCCAACCCTCCCCCGGCGTACCAGGGGAGGGGGGAATGCCGGGGAATCATTGAACAATAACGTGTGCAACGTCCGATAAACATTGGCAACTGCGCCGCGGCTACCGACTTGGCAGGACACGCTACAGGCGCAGTTAATGGATCGCAAGCGAATGAATGGCAATGACGAGCGCGGCCGAACCATCCCGGCGGTTTGTTGTTCCCGCCGACGCACCGCTGGTGGGGAACCTGGCGGCGCTGTGGGATACGGAGCCGGCGCCTGCGCGGGAGATTGAGGCGGCGCTGGAGGGGGCGGGGCATCGGGTGGAGCAATCGAAGTCGGGGTTGGCGACGGTGTGCGTGGAGGCCGGGGGGAAGAATATTTACCTGCATAGCCGCTACCAGCCGGTCGCGGAGGCCCAGAGGCTGATTGAGTCGGTCTCGACGGAGCAGAAGACGGCGTTTTATCTGCTGGGTCTGGGTCTGGGGTATCACCTCGAGGTTTTGTTTGAGCGCGCCAGCGAGGAGGCGATCTTCTGCATTTTTGAGCCCGACGTTCGGGTGATTCGCGCCGCGCTGGAGAGCCGCGACCTTACGAAATTGATTACGAGCCGGCGGCTGCTGTGGTTCTGGGAATTGGACAAACCGGGACTTTTTCGGCGGCTGACGCCTCACACGGCGCTGGTTTCGGTGGGGACGGAGACGATCGTCCATCCGCCGAGCGTGCAGGTGAATGAGGCGTATCACAACCAAATCAAAGTATGGCTGGGGGAATATGCGTCGTTTTGCCGGACGAACATGAATACGCTGCTGCTGAACAGCGAGCAGACAGCGCGGAATATCGCCAGGAACATCGGGTGGTATGCGGCAACGCGGGGAATCAACCGGCTTGGGGACCGATTCAAGGGGAATCCGGCGGTGATCGTTTCGGCGGGGCCATCGCTGCGGAAAAATAAGCATTTGCTGAAGGGGCTGGAGAAGAGCGCGGTGCTGATCGCGGTGCAGACGACGCTTCAGCCGCTGCTGGAGATGGGGTGCGAGCCGCATTTTGTGACATCGCTGGATTATCACGAGATTTGCACGCGGTTTTTTGAGAGGTTGCCGGCGGGGATTCGGACTGAGCTGATCGCGGAACCGAAGGCGACGCCGCGGGTACTGGAGATGATGACGGGGCCGGTGAGCATGATCGGGAACGAATTTGCGGAGGGTTTGTTGCGGGAAATGAAGCCGGGGCGGACTTGCCTGACGGGCGGGGCGACGGTGGCGCACCTGGCGTTTTACCTGGCAGAATTTCTGGGGTGCGATCCGATCATTTTCGTGGGGCAGGATTTGGGGTTCAGCGATGGGCTTTGCTATACGCCCGGGACGAGTTACGAGGATGTGTGGAGGCCGGAACTGGGGCGGTTTTGCACGCTGGAGATGATGCAGTGGAACCAGATCGTGCGCGATAGGAATCTGCTGCGGAAGATTCCGGATTTTCAGGGGCGGCCGATGTATACGGAGGAGCGGCTGTTCACGTATCTGCTGCAATTCGAGCGGGATTTCGGGAAGTGCAAATCGCGGATCATCGATGCGACGGAGGGGGGGCGCTGAAGCGCGGGGCGAAGGTGATGACGTTGGCGGAGGCGATCGGGGAATTCTGCAGGAATCCACTGCCGGAAGTGGAATCCGATGCGGCCTCACCGCAGTGGGAGGTTTTGAAGGATTGCCGGGAGTGCTTGCTGGCGCGGAAGGCGGAGGCGGAGGAGATTGGGAAGATCAGCGATCAGACGCTCCCGCTGCTGGAAGAAATTCGGGAGCACCTGGAGGACCAGGCGCGGGTGAACCGCTTGATTGCGCGGGTGGATGAACTGCGGACGCGGATGGATGGATTCGGCCGGACATACGACGAGGTGATGCAATATTCGCAGCAGACGGAGATGAAGCGATTTGAGAAGGACCGGCTGCTGGCGGCGGCGCGGCTGGAGGGAACCAAGCGGCAGGAATTCCAGGTGGGGCGCGATATTGAGAACGTCCGGGCGGTGGGATTGGCGGCGAAGGCGTTTGTGGATTCGATGAGAGACATCGCCGAGCAACTGCGCGAGGAAGCGGAAAGACGGGGGGTGGCGGCGTGAAGGTGGTGGCGGTTTTGTCGATGCTGCACGAGCCGGCGGGGAAGCCGGACAGCGCCACGCGGAAGTTTCGCGGGGAAGTGCCGCTGGGGTGGACACTGTTTCGCCTGGGGAGGACGAAGAACGTGCAGGAGTGCGTGATTTTGTGCTGGGAGGACCAGGCTGAGGCAGCAGCGCCGATCGCGGCGGAGATGAAGTGCAAGGTGCATACGCCGGGGGCGCGGAAAACGATTCCGCACCTGGATGCGGTATCGGCGGCGCGGCGATGGTCGGATGGATGGCGCGGGGGGCTGTTTCAGACCTGCGAATTTGACCGGGGGTTTCATGGGGCCTGGGCCGGAGAGATTCTGAACGCGAATGAGGCGGAGGGGATTCTGCTTGTCGATCCATCGGCCGGATTGGTCGATCCGGATCTGATTGATTCGGTGATCGAGCATGCGCGCACGAACACGGAGGTGGAGCTTTGCTTTTCGCAGGCAGCGCCGGGGCTGAACGGCGTGGTTCTGCGCAAGCCGCTGGTGGAGCAGCTTGCGGCGGGAGGGTCGCATCCGGGAACGCTTTTGGCGTATCGACCTGATCTGCCGATGCGGGATCCGATATCTCTGCCGACGTGCGCGCCGGTTCCGACGGCGCTGGCGCGGACGTGCCACCGGTTTACGATGGATTCAGGGCGGCAGATTGATCGGATCGCGGGGGCGACGGTGCATCTGAATGGGGAGCTGCCCTCGACCGAGGCGGAGCAATTTTTGCATTTGCTGGATGCGGCGCCAGAGAGGTCGGCGCTGCCGCGGGAGATTGTTGTCGAGCTGACTACGCGGCGGAACACGCGTCCGATTTTTTCGCCGGCTGGGCATGTGCGGGTGGAGCGGAAGGATTTGAACGCGGAGACGGCGAGGAAGATTTTTGAGGAATTTGGGGCGGCGGATGATGCTCGTGTCATTTTCGCGGGGGTGGGCGATCCGGTTTTGCATCCGGAGTTTGGGCAAATCGTAAAGGCGGCGCATGGCGCGGGAATCGAAGCGATTGCGATTGAGACGGATCTGATCGGCCTGGACGTTGCGGGGATCGAGCGCCTGTCAGAATTGCCGATCGATATTGTGTCGGTAAACATTCCCGCGATAACGCCCAGGACGTATCAGGCGGTGATGGGGGTGGATGGGTTGAAGATCGCGATGGAGAACCTTGCGCGGCTTGTGCATTGCCGGCAGGCACTGGGGCAAGGGACGCCGCTGGTGGTGCCGACGATGGTGAAGACGGCGGCGACGCTGGGGGAGATGGAGGGATGGTACGACCACTGGCTGCGTACGCTGGGGTGCGCGGTGATTGTGGGGCCGTCGGGTTATTGCGGGCAGATTCCGGAGAGTGCGCTGGTGCAGATGGAGCCCCCCCGCCGGGGCAGGTGCGCGAGGATCGCGAGGCGCATGACGGTGCTGAGCGATGGGCGAGTCGTTTCCTGCGAGCAGGATTTTTTGGGGAGGCAGGCGCTGGGGCGGATTGGGGAGAATTCGCTGGGAGAGATTTGGAGCGGCGCGATGGCGGGGATGCGCGGCGATCACGCTAAGGGGGAATGGAACAAACATGCGCTTTGCGGCGCGTGCAGGGAGTGGCATCGACCATGAAGGAGAAAGTTATGAATTCGCTGGGAGTGATTATGGCCCGGTCCGGGAGCAAAGGATTGAAGGAGAAGCACCTGCGGCTACTGTGCGGGAAGCCGGTGGTCTCGTACACGTTTGACCGTGTGGAGACGTCGCTGTTTCTGACGCGGACGGTGGTATCGACGGATTGCCCGACGATTAAACAACTGGCGCGGTTGCGCGGGCTGCAGGTGATCGACCGGCCGCCGAAGCTGGCGACGGATGATGCCACGGTGCAGGATGTGATGCTGCACGCGATGGAAATCGTTGAAAGCAAGGGGGATTTTGTTGCGGATTCGCTGGTGGTGCTTTACGGGAATGTTGCGATCCGCGGTGAGCGGGTAATCGACCGGGCGATTGATCTGCTGCGCAAGAGCAAGTGCGATTCGGTGAGGTCGATGTGCCCGGTGGGGAAATGGCATCCGGCTTGGATGAGCCGGATGGATGGGGATCGGGTGGAGCCGCTGGTGCCGGGGAGCATACATCGAAGGCAGGACTTGCAGCCGCTCTATTTGCATGACGGCGCGGTGGTGGCGGTGTCGCGGGATGCGATGCTGCGAGGGAAGGAAAACCCCCGCGACCCGCACGCGTTTTTCGGGATCGACCGGCGCGGAATCGTGACGGCGCCGAGAGAGACGGTTGAGATTGACGAGCAGCGCGACCTGATGCTGGCAGAGGCGATTTTGCGCGAGGAGCAGAGCAGCGTTTACGAAACGAGGGTGGCATGAACCAAATCCAGAAATCTTCGGGAGGCTTTTTTGGCGGCGGCAAGGCGATGGTGATTGCCGAGCTGGGCGTCAATCACGACGGCGAGCTTCAGAAGGCGATCGAGCTGGTCCACGCGGCTGCGCGCGCGGGGGCGGACGTGGTGAAGCTGCAGGTTTTCAAGGCGGACCGGCTCATGCATCCGTCGTCGGTGATGGCGGAATATCAGAAGCGGTCGCTGCTGGAGGATTCCCCGATCGACATGCTGCGGCGATATGAGTTGGAGGAGGAAGAGCTTGGGCAGATCGTGGCGGAGATTCGGAAACTGGGGATGCAGCCGCTGGCGACGCCGTTTTCGCCGGAGGATGTGGGGGTGATTGAATCGCTGGAATTGGGGGCGATCAAGATCGCGTCGCCGGACATTGTGAATTGGCCGCTGCTGCGGCGTGCGGCGCAGTATGGGCGTCCGCTGCTGATTTCAACGGGCGCGGCGAATGTGAATGAGATTTCATCGAGCATCGCGTGGCTGCGGGGATGGAACGCGCAGTTTGCGCTGCTGCACTGCATCAGCAGTTATCCGACGCCGGCGGAGAATGTGAATCTATCGTGGATTGGCGAGCTGGCGGCGCGATTTGGGACCGCGGTCGGATTTTCGGACCATACGACGGACGTGATCACCGGCGGCGCTCGCGGTGGCGGCGGGCGCGGCGTTTGTCGAGAAGCATCTGACGTACGATTGCAATGCGGCGGGGCCGGATCATTCGGCGAGTTTAAACCCGGACGATTTTGCGAATTATGTGTCGCTGGTGCGCGCGGCGACGGCGATGCGCGGATCGCCGGGGAAGCGGGTGCTGGAGATCGAGCGGGACGTGCGCAGCGTCAGCCGACAGAGCCTGGTGGCGGCGCGGGACATTCCCGCGGGGCAGCGGATCGGCGAGGAGGATTTGAAGGTGCAGCGTCCGGGGACGGGGATTCCGGCGTCGGCGCTGCCGTCGATCGTGGGGCAGCGGACGAGCCATCCGATCAAAATCGGGGAAATGCTGAGCTGGCAGAGCCTATCGGATGCCGCGTAGAGCTGGGCAATCGCATGTGGCTCAAAGGAATGCGAAAGACCCCCACCCATCGTGCCGAAACTACCGGAAGAGGACAGGGAGGGCTCCCCCGGAGTACCAGGGGAGGGGATATCAGGGGACATGGTCGGCGGATCTGCTTTGTGACGGGGTCGCGCGCGGAATTTGGGTTGATGCGCGGGGTTTTGGAAGCGATCGGGCGACGCAATTTGCAGATTGTGGTGACGGGGATGCACCTCGACCGGCGGCATGGGAAGACGATCGAAGCGCTGCGCAAAGAGTGGAAGATTGATGCGGTTGCGCCTGGCCGGCTGGGCCGCGCGGAAGCGGTTGGCGTGGGGATTACCGGGCTGGCAAAGATATTTCAAAAGCTGGAGCCGCAAATCGTGCTTGTTGTCGGGGATCGAGTCGAGGCATTTGCCGCAGCGGCGGCGGCGCATCTTTCGGACATTGCCGTGGCGCACGTGCATGGAGGGGATCGGGCCCTGGGCCAGACGGACGATACGCTGCGGCACGCGATCACGAAGCTTTCGCACCTACATTTTCCGGCTACGAAAACGAGTGCGCAGCGGCTGAGGAAGATGGGGGAGAATGGTTGGAGAATTCACCGATTTGGATCGCCGGGGGTTGATGGGATTCGGCGTGAGGCGGCATCGAGGGGGGAGTTGCGGAAAGAATTTCCTTCGATCCATGTGAGAGAATTTGCGCTGGTGGTGCTGCATCCGGTCGATGCGGATGATGGGATTGAATTTCAGAGGGCGCGAATGATCGTCAAAGCGCTGAAGAAATCGGGCCCGGAAAAAATCGTCATCATTTATCCGAACAACGATCCGGGATCGCGGGGAATTATTCGGTGCTGGGAATCGTTGCGGGGCGATCACACCGTCGAAATTCGGCGGGACGTGGCGCGTCCGATATTCCTGGGACTGCTCCGGGACGCGGCAATGCTGGTGGGGAACAGCTCGGCGGGGATCATCGAGGCGGCGAGTTTTCGGACGCCGGTGATTGACATCGGTCCGCGGCAGGAGGGGCGGGAGCGATGTAAAGATGTGCGGAATGTCCCATATCGGGAATCAGCCATCGCGGGAGAGATCAAGCGTCTCTGGAACGGCGGCCGGCCGGGCAGGGGCCGATATCCGAACCCTTACAGGGGTGAAAACGCCAGTGGCAGGATTGCCGGGGTGTTGAACGGGGTCGCGATCGACGGGCGGCTGCTTCGCAAGATTATCAGTTACTAAATCGAATCCGCGGGCGGGGCGAAGTAAATAAGTGTTAATAAAGGCTCGATATGACAGCTATGCCAACTGCTGCTGTTGCCGACCCCCAATCGATTGTTCGTGAGGCCGTAAAAGGTGTAGGCGCTCTGGCGACGCTGCCGGAGGTAACGTCGCAGATTATCGCGACGGTCGAGGACCCCAAGAGCTCGGCCGGGCAGTTGAACAAGATCATCGCGAACGATCCGTCGCTTTCAGCGCGGATTCTGAAAGTCGTGAACAGCGCGTTCTATGGAATTCCCGGCCAGGTCGGAAGCGTGGAGCGGGCGCTGGTGCTTCTGGGCCGGACGGCGGTGAAGAACCTGGCGGTGGCGGCAAGTCTGGGGCAGCTCTTTCGCGGGGCGAAACTTGGGGAGGGTTATTCAGCAAAAGATTTGTGGACGCACTGCATTTCGGTCGGCGTGTGCGCACGGGAGCTGGCGCAGCAGGCGAAGCTGAAGGCGTGCGAAGAATTCTTCCTGGCGGGGCTCATTCATGATGTGGGGATTATGGTCGAGCTTCAGACCTGGCCGGAGAAATTGCAAACCGTCTGTGCGACGGTGAAAAAGAGCGGCGCAGATTTTTGCGAAGTGGAACGGCAGATTTTGGGGGTCGATCACCAGGCGCTGGGGAAGGGCCTGGCGGAGCAGTGGCGTTTCACCAAGTCGTGCCAGGAGGCGGCGGGGTATCATCACACGCCGGGGGAACTTGTTGACGGCGACGGGACGTTTGTCAGCATCATTTACATGGCTGACACGCTTTGCTGCCAAATTCCCAAGGGATTCAACCTGACGGCCCAGTCGCAGACGCTGGACGCGGGGATTGTGTCACGGCTTGGTCTGGATGACGCGAAGCTCGAAACTGTCAGAGCCGCCCTTCCGGAGAAGATTTCGGCGGCGATGTCGGTCTTTTCCTGATTACTCCTGAGACTTCGTCGTATTCACCAATTGATCGGGCATAGCCCGGACTTTGCCATCGCGGCCGATGCAGGCGATGGTGGTGTTCCCCTCTGCCAGGACCAGGTTTCCGCGCTTTAGCTCATAGGAATGGTCGAACCGGACCAGGGTCGCCCGGTTGACGGTCGTGGTGAGGATCAATTCATCATCAAATCTGGCGGGGGCTTTAAAGCGGACTTCGGCCTTGGTGACGGCGAAAAAGACTCCTTCGCGCTCGAGATCAGCGTAGCTGAACCCGGTGGCGCGGAGGTATTCGATCCTGCCCATTTCGAAATACTGGAGGTAGCGGCTGTGATGGAGATACCCCATTGCATCGACCTCGGTATATCGGACGCGGATGGTAATGGTGTGGTGGTTGAACATTGATGCCTTTTGCGCTAAACTACCGGCTTTCCCAGATGGTGGAAAGGAAGTCTTGAGATGATAAAGGTGAAGTCGCGCGGCAACGAGACCGCAGAGCAGATGTTGCGGCGCTTCAAGAAGATGTGTGAGAAAGAGGGTCTGACCAAGGATATCAAGCGGATCGCGTATTACGAGAAGCCGAGCGAGAAACGCCGGCGTCAGGCGCGGACGACGCGGAAGCCCCCCATGGGCCCGCGACGGTAGGCCAATAGAGCAAACCCCCTCCCCTGCCCTCCCCCTCTTCGAGCCTGAGCCTCAGAGCCGAAGGCCGGATTACCGGGGACGGGGGTAATGGCGAGGAAGAAATCAAACTATGCAACTTCAGAAGGTGTAGCGCATTCCATTTTAGCATCGGGAATGTCCCGCGCCGGCGGACGCGAAAGCCTGACAGCGACATGACTGCAACCAACCACGAAGCGGTTCAGACGGAACATCTGACCAAGGTGTACAAGGATTTCTGGGGCCGGGACAAGGTCCGCGCACTCGACGATCTCAACCTCACGATCCATCGCGGGGAGGTCTTCGGGCTGCTGGGACCGAACGGCTCGGGGAAAAGCACGACGATCAAGCTACTGCTGGGGCTGATCTTCGCGACCGGCGGCAAGGCGACCGTGCTTGGCAAGCCGGCGGGGAGCACCGAGATCAACGAGCGGATCGGGTTTTTGCCGGAAGAGTCTTACCTGTACCGATTTTTGAACGGGGAAGAGACGCTGCGGTTTTACGGGCGGCTATTTAAGATTCCGCGCAAAGAGCTGAACCGGCGTGTGCCCCTGCTTTTGGACACGGTGGGGCTCGACGCCAAGAGCCGCAAGCGGAAGCTTCGCGAATATTCCAAGGGGATGGCGCGGCGCATCGGCCTGGCACAGGCGATGATCAACAACCCCGACCTGATTCTGCTCGATGAGCCGACGACTGGGCTTGACCCGATCGGCACGCGCGAGATGAAGGACCTGATCCTTTCGCTTAAGCAGCAGGGAAAAACCGTTTTGCTTTGCAGCCACCTGCTGGCGGACGTTCAGGACGTATGCGATCGGATCACGATCCTGTTCCGCGGCTCGATGCAGACGATCGGGCAGGTGCGCGATCTGCTCCAGGTAAAGGACGTCACGCAGATTCAGACGCGGGGGATGAACGATTCGCAGATCCTGGAGATCAAGACATTTCTCAATCGGATGGGGGTGAACGACACGGTGGTAACGCACCCGACGACGACGCTGGAGGACCTGTTTATCCGCATCGTGCGAGAGAACACGGGACACGGGCAGTCGTCGGTGGGATCGGGCTGATTGCCGGACCAGGATTTTCCGCGATGTTCAAATATTACGGTTTACTCGCCGACGGTTCGTGGTTCAGCAACAACTGGGGCTGGCTGATCGCGGCCGGCGTGGTTGTGCTGGGGCTGGGAGTTTTCGGGCCGGGGGATACACGGCGTTTCAGCTTCAAAAGAACCTGGGCGATTTCCAGCGTTTGCTTTGCCGAGTCGATTCGCAAGCGGATTCTATGGATCACGCCGCTGGCGATCGTCGGGGTTATCGGGATTACCCAATTCCAGCGTGCGTTTGACGAGCAGGACGCGGTTCGGCAGTCGGTAAAAATCTGCCTGTTCGCGACGGGACTGGTGGTGGTGCTGACGACCATCATCATGGCCTGCACGAATATCCCCAAGGAGATCGAGAGCCGGGTGGTTTACACGGTGATGACCAAGCCGGTGACCCGGCTGGAGCTGGTGCTGGGGAAAGTGATTGGATTCTCGCGGGTGGCGCTGGCGATGGTGCTGATCATGGGGGTCTTCACCTGGATTTACATGCGAATCACCAGCGAGCAGAAGCAGCAGCAAATTGCTTATCGACTGAACGAGGGAGACGTCAGCGATACCGAACGGGCGCGGCTTGCGGAATACCAGAAGACCGGCCTGCTGACGGCGCGGAGCTTTTGGACGGCGGATCAGTTGGCAATGTATGGCGAGCCACCGGCGCCGGGCAGCGCGGATCGCGTGATTGCAAATTCCGGCGACGAGGATTGCCTTGCCGGTTTCCCGGTGCAGCGCGAAGTCATGTTTGGGGCCGCGCGGGCGGATACGGACGACTGGTCGCACGCCGGCGCAGGGCAATATGGGTTGATGATTCGGGTGCAGGTGAATGCGAGGCGGACCGGGCTGCCGGATGATCAGCCGCAGGAGGCGGGTCCAATCGGCCCGACGGGGCCGAGGCTGGAAAAGAAAATCACCGGCCCGCTGGCGCAGCCGCGAATCGGCTTTCAGTTGATGGATGAAAACTATTTCGACCTGCTTCAGGGGACGTCGATGGTCGGGGGCACGAGCATCGACGAATTGAAGGCGAATATCCTCGCCTATACGCGTGCCGCGAAGATTGACCCGGACGCGACGGCGGTTGCGGTTCGTCTTTCGGCGCCCCAGCGGCTGGCGGATGGAACGACGGCGCAATACGCGTATGCATGGATTCCGCCGCAGCAGGTGCTGCCCCTGTTTAACCGTCCGAGATTTTTTGTGCGGATTACGGGCGACAGCGGAAACGTGGACTTTTCGCTTGGCCAAAAGCCGGTGAGCTGTTTCGTGCCGCAATTCCAGGGGGGCACAGTGGCGTTTGAGCCGCCCGGGGCGACGGAAATTCAACCGTTGCCGGGAATCAACGACGCGCCGGAATTTCTGGCCTTTCGCGGGCGGATGGGAATCCATTACGACCAGGAAATGAGCGGCGGGAAGGACGCGCCCGGCGCGACGGCGGCCTATCTTTTCACCGACGCGCCGACATCCGAGGCGGGAAGCGGCGGAATTCCATTCCAGGTGAACCTCGAGGTGGACCGGTCCAATTCGGACGTGGTCGCCGGCCATGAAGACGCCACGCAACTGGAAATCCGGGTGATCGACAATGTCTCGAAGAAGGCGACCGATCTTTCCACGCCGGTGCTGGTGGAGAGCAAGCTTCCCGCGTTTTTCACGGTGCCAGCGGATTCAATTTCAAGCGGCGACTTTCAGGTCATTTTCCACTGCGTGAATTCGGCGCAGACGGTGGGATTGATGCCGGATTCGCTCCAGATGGTCGCCTCGACGCAGTGGTTTGAGGCGAACCTGATCAAGAGCCTGGCGATCATCTGGATGATGAGCATCCTGGTGATCATCCTGTCGGTGCTGTGCAGCACGTTTTTGTCGTGGCCGATCGCGCTGGTGCTGACGGTTCTGCTGCTGCTGGGGCATTGGGGAGTCAACCAGATCGCCGATTCGGCGGGCCCCGGGCTGGGGCGGCAGATCGTGAACGATTTCAAGCTGACGGACGTGGCGATTTCCTCGGTGCTGAGCAGCGGCGTCGACCGGCTTTCGAAAGCGCTGACGATTTTTGCCAATGCCCTCCCGGATACGTCTCAGTTTGACGCCATATCCGACATCGAGCAGGGCGTGAGCATTTCGACCGACAAATTCCTCGACGCGCTGGTGGTTCTGGCGGGCTTTGGGGCGCCGGCGATTGTGCTGGCGTATGTGATCATGTGCGGCAAGGAGGTGGCGCCGTGACCATCGCACCGGAAATGGAGCCGCGGACTACCCCGCAGTCGCAGCGCTCAGGCGGGCGCATCGGCGTCGTCGTGTTGCTGGTTGTCGCGCTGATTGCGGCCGACTGGACGCGCGATCAGACGATCCAGGAAAAGGCCGTGCTGCATTCGCATTCCGGCCTGCCGGGAGCGTCGGCGACCGCGGACACCGGCGTGGGCACCCTGCCAAGCTATGCCACCGCCCTGCTGCTGGGCGGCTTGCGCGGGCCGCTGGTGATGATCCTGTGGATGAGCAGTGAAAATCAGAAGCAGGAGCACGATCTTCAGGATTTCGACACCAAGGTGGAGTGGATTCGCCTGCTTCAGCCGGAGTTTGATACCGTCCACCTGTTCCAGATCTGGAACAAGGCCTACAACATTTCCGTCCAGATGGCGAGCCTGCGGAATAAGTACACCACGATCCTCGACGCCATCGATTACGGGCAGAAGGTTGAGACCGAGCGCCCGGACGACATCAACATCATCACCGCGGTGGCGATGATCTACGGCGACAAGCTGGGAACAAGCCAGGAACACGTTTATTACCGCCACCGCGTTCGGCGGGAAACGCAGACGCTGATCCGCGTTGAGTTTCCCGAGAGCCGGACGGACGATTTCCGCGCCGCGGCGGCGAAGACGCTGTGGAACGAAAATGAGTCGCCGCTGGAAGCCGTAGATCAGACGCACACCGTTCGCGTGGTGATGGAGCCGATCAACGCCAGGGCGCTGCAGAACACGTTCAGCGGCGCGGGAATCACCTATTCGCCCGAAACCCGGCGCGAATCGACGAACAACGATCCAAGCTGGCGGCGGGTGCGCCTCGACCCGATGCTGGATGAAAACGGGAATGTGCTGCCGGCGCTGCTGTCGCGCAAGGTATCCACGTCCGGCCGATGTGCCGGCGTCGGCGCAATGGTATGACGGCTCGCAGCTCCAGTTCCTGCCGCAATATGGGCCGTATCCGTATGGCATCTCCACGCTGGCGCTGGCTTATAACAGTTATAAGCAGGCGCAGTTGCTGCAAACTTTGTGGAACCAGCACCATATTCAGACGGGGGACACGGTTGTCGACGCCCGCCCGGCGCTGACCCTGAAGCAGTGGGCCAACGACGAATGGGAGCGCGGACGCCGGTTCGAACTGGACATGTGGGGGCAATTCGTTCCGGAAAGCGACGACCCGATTGAGCTGGAAAGCCCCACGATGGACGTTGCCTTCGACAAGCCGGCGTCGAATCGCATGGATTATGAGGCGGCGCTTTACAGCTATACGCTGGGGGAAAGGCTATTCAAGGACTCGCTGGCGGAATACGAACGGCACATCCTGGCTTACAAGGCAAACGCCTCGGTTTATTTCGTTCATATTGACGACGCAACCAGCGGGCAGGAGTTTATGGCCGCCGACCACGATTACCTCGCGGCGGCGGACGCGACGGGCGAAGCCCGCCGTCAACTGCTGCAATCCGCGGCGATGCATTACCATGCGGCGGAGCTTCACTATGCCGCCACCATTCTGAAGTATTACGTGGACGACGCCGTGATGGCGCAGGCTTTCCCTAAGGACCCCCATACGCATCTCCAGTTCACGAGGGCGACGATTGCCTCGTCCGATCCGCAAACCTGGATTCACACGCTCCATGACGTAATGGCCGCCAATGCCCGATATCTTGTCGACCCCGTGACGCATCAATATTTGCAGGCCCGGGATACCTATGCCGACGATCGGAAGCAGTATTTGATCTATATTGGGCGATGCGATGCCCGGCTACGGCAGCTCGCGACGGACGGCATTCCAACCCCACAGTAGGTAAACTGGGGGCATTTGCACCCACGACGCTACCGGCGACAAAGGGGGCGACAATCGACTATAGTATTGATAACGCTCGAACTATCGGTTGTCGCGGGAGTTGAGTAATTTCCGAGTTCGGTCGATAAGAGGTTTTGGCGGCTCTATCCGGCAGTGACTTTAATGGGTCGGGCAGATACAGTACACTGCCAGGATGCCGCGGTATCATGGGACGGTGGGAACGGGATTTGGGGGCGGAAGTTTGTATGATGAGGATACCGATCGGTATTGCGCTTTTTTGTGAATCAACCGATGCCCATTTGAATCAAACGGAGTTGTTGAAATGACAATAGCCGATCATGTAGACCGGCGGCCTGCGACGAAGAAAACGGACGGCCGACTCGAACGCGACCGACTGAGAATGATGATGCTCATTCGGCGGTTTGAGGAGCGAACCTACCAGGAATACACGCGGCCGGGCCAGAAGATCGGCGGGTTTTGCCATCTCTATAGCGGGCAGGAAGCGATCTCGGTCGGGACCGCGGCAATATTCGACCCCTCGAAGGATTACCTCATCAACGGCTACCGCTGCCACGGGCACAGCCTTGCCTTGGGGATGTCGCCGCACGCGGCGATGGCGGAGCTCTTCGGCAAGAGCACCGGGTGCTCCAAGGGTAAGGGCGGCTCGATGCACCTCTTTCAGGCCGAAGTGGGGAACAACGGGGGACACGGAATCGTAGGAGGGCAAATACCGCTGGGCGTAGGAATGGCATTCGCGCAGTGGTACAAGAAAACGGGGGGCGCGACGTTTTGCTTTATGGGGGATGGGGCGCTCAATCAGGGGACATTCAACGAATCACTCAATCTGGCAAGCCTTTATAAGCTCCCGGTGATTTTCGTCGTCGAGAACAACGGGATCGCCATGGGAACCCAGATCGAACGATCCAGCGCCGAGAAAGATCTCGCCCAGCGCGGATCGGGGTTTGCGATGCCGCACTACGGTATCGATGGAAATGACGTCGACATCGTCATCGCCGAATTCTCCAAGGCGAAGCAGCGTGCGGTCGGCGGCGAGGGGCCGAGCTATATCGTCGCCAACACCTATCGCTTCCGGGGGCACTCGATGTCGGACCCATTGAAGTACCGCAGCAAAGAGGAAGCCGAAAAGGCAAAGCTCCGCGATCCGATTACGCTCTATGCCGACCGGCTCAAACAGGCCTCGCTCGTCACGGACAGCCAGCTTCAGGAAATCGAACAAACCGTCGCCCAGGAAATAGACCAGGCCACCAAACAGGCAGACGCGGACCCATTCCCTGATCTCAACGATCGGTTCAACGACGTGCTGGCGGAGAAGTATCCGTTCGAGCCGAGGTGAACGGAATGGCCGAGGAGCTGAGTTTCGAAGGCGAGATGAATGTATTTGTAAATCAGCGACCTTTTGAGCCGTTTGCTTTGACCGCTGCAAGTGGCGAACGGTTTGAGGTAAGAGATCCAGATCAAATAGTCATTGGGCCCGCGGCAATTTTGTTGGTTCATCCTCGAGGCGGGACTACTGTAATTCGAATCCGGCAATTAGTCGCGATTCACAGCTTGTAACAGGCGATACCGAACGATTATGAAGGCGAAAAGAATTTCGAGAGATGACTTAAGAAAGTGGCGATATCAGAGGCCTTTTCGACCTTTTCGAATCGTCACTCGCGATGGTGAGCGATATAAAGTCGCCAAGCCCTTTGCATTCGCATTTAATGACACAAAGATAATTATTACACCCCGCCCTGGGCTTTGGAGACCATTGAAGTATACGGACCTTGAACGCGTTGAAGCCGTCAAATCTAAGAACTGAGAAAGCCCTATGCCCGCCATTCAATTCCGTGAAGCTCTCCGTACTGCCATGACCGAGGAGATGGAGCGCGACGAAAACGTGTTCCTGATGGGAGAGGAAGTCGCGCAGTACAACGGCGCGTACAAGGTTTCCGAAGGGATGCTGGAACAATTCGGCCCCCGGCGGGTCTTTGACACGCCGATCAGCGAAGCCGGCTTCTCCGGCCTCGGCGTTGGCGCCGCCTGCTGCGGGCTGCGGCCGATCATCGAATTCATGAGCTGGTCGTTCACCCTCGTCTGCATGGACCAATTGGTCAACAACGCGGCCAACGTGCGGTATATGTCCGGCGGCCAGTTCAAGATTCCAATTGTCTTCCGCGGGGGCAATGGAATCGCCCATCAGCTTGGGGCGACGCACAGCCACCGGATGGAATCGATTTATGCGCGGATTCCCGGCTTAATCGTGGTGGCGCCCAGCACGCCTTACGAGGCCAAGGGACTTCTGAAATCAGCCATCCGCTGCGACAACCCGGTGATTTTCCTGGAATCGGAAAAGATGCTCGGCGAAAAGGGCGAAGTGCCGCTTGAGGAATATCTGCTGCCGCTGGGCAAGGCGAAAGTTGAGCGCGAAGGGGCGGACGTAACGCTGGTGAGCTACGGCCGCCCGCTTCAGCGCGTGGTGCGACCCGCGGTCGAAGCGCTGGTCAAGGATCATGCGATTGATGTAGAGCTCATTGACATCCGAACGCTGCGGCCGCTGGACGTGGAGACGATTGCCGAATCCATCGGCAAGACCAATCGCTGCGTGATCGTGGACGAGGACTGGGGATATTGCGGCATGGGCAGCGGGATTCTCTACAAGATTCAGAAGCGCAGCTTCGACGATTTGGACGCGCCGGTTGAATACGTGCACAGCGACGAGATTCCCGTTCCCTTTTCGCACCCGCTGGAAGAAGCGATGCTGCCCAGCGTCGACCGGATCGTGAGCGCGGTCAAAGAGGTTTGCTACAGGTAGGAAAAACGATGCCCGTTGAAATCACCATGCCGCAGCTCAGCGATACGATGACCGAAGGTACGCTCGTAAAATGGCTGAAAAAGGAGGGGGAGGCGATCAAGTCCGGCGAGAAGATCGCGGAAGTGGAAACCGACAAGGCGGTGATGGAGCAGGAGGTTTTTGACGACGGCGTGGTGGCCGCTCTGGTCGCGGGCGAAGGGGAGAAGGTGACCGTGGGCTCGCTGCTGGCAGTAATCGCCAAAGGCTCCGAGAATCCCGCGGACGTCAAGAAACAATACGCCTCGCGCTCGCAGGCGTCCGCGCCAGCAGCTTCGACGCCGCACTCTCGCCAGGAAGTCGCCGCCACGCGAAAACCAGTTCTGGCGACGCCCGAGAATTTCGCCAAAGCCAGCGCCGGGGAAATCCGCGAGCCGGACTACGTTGGACATGGCGCAACCCGCCAGCCCCCCACCGCCGTCCCGCCGCTGCCCCTGCACTCCGGCAATGGCGGCCGCCGCCAGCGAATTTCACCGCTCGCCCGGCGAATCGCGCCACAGCGAAACATGGATATCACTTCACTGCGTGGCTCCGGCCCCGGCGGCCGGATCGTCAAGCAGGACGTGATCAGTTTTAAAGCACCGGAGGCGCGGCCCTCACTCGCGCCGCGCAGCGTCGAAACCCAAGTCGTCGCGATGACCAAAATGCGCTCCGCCATCGCACGCCAGCTCGTCGCCTCCAAACAGAACATCCCCCATTTCTACGAAACCATCGACGCCGATGTCGAAGACATTGTCAGACTCCGCGCCGGGATGAACGAGATGCTCGAATCCGAAAAGATTCGCCTGAGCATCGGCGACTTCGTCTCCAAAGCCGTTGCCATCGCCTTGACGCGACATCCGGGAGTGAACGCAACTTTCAACGGCGATCAGATCACAAAACACGCCGAGGTAAACCTTGGAATGGCCGTTTCCATTCCCGATGGATTGATCGTCCCCGTCCTGCGGAACATCCACACAATGGGGCTGAAGGAAATCCGCCAGCGCAGCGTCGACCTGGTCGATCGCGCCGGGCGCAGCGGCTCAAGCAGGACGAAATGATGGGCGGGACCTTCACGGTCAGCAACCTGGGGGCGTTCGGGATCCGCGAGTTTTCCGCGATCATCAATCCCCCGCAAGTGGCGATTCTTGCCGTCGGAGCCGCGGAAAAGCGGCCGGTGGTTCGCGGCGATCAGATCGTGGCGCGGACGATGCTTTCGATGACCCTTTCCGCCGATCACCGGGTCGTCGACGGCGCGGCCGCGGCTGATTTCCTCAAGACCCTCAAGTCGCTGCTCGAACAGCCGGGGATGATGCTCATCTAGCCCTCCGGCTCGACCTCGCGAAATGCAGATCCGTTACAACATGGTGAGCTGCTACGTAGCCCGCACCGCGCCGGACGGCACATCGTATGAATTTCTCCAGCTTCGGCGCAGACCCGATGATTTTATGGGCGGAACCTGGCAGGCAATTTATGGCCAATCGGAGGAAGGAGAATCACCGGTAACCGCCGCCCTGCGCGAACTAAAAGAGGAAGCGGGATTGGTCCCCGCGGAGTTCTATCGCCTCGACCAGGTAAGCGTCTTTTATATCGCGTCAACGGATACGCTCTGGCACTGCGTCCCCTTCTGCGCGATCGTGAAGCGCGATCAACCGATCATTCTCAATGACGAGCACGACGATCACCGCTGGGTTCCCGCGGCAGACGTGGATCGCATGTTCATGTGGAAGAACAATCGCGACGCCATCGCGGATATCCTGAAATTTATCCTCACGGACAGCCTTGCCAAGCCGTTTTTGCGGATTTCGCTGGATTATTAAGAATTGGTTTGACCCGTTTTGATTGGAACTCGGCAATCGGCATTCCGTTCCGGTATAGTTGCCCGAAATGACGTTGACCGCTCATTCGCGTGCAGGTTCGAAATCAGATGTCCGGGAATCGCTGCGCCTTGCGGCCATCGACGTGGGGTCCAACAGCATTCACATGATCGTCGCCCAGGCCGACGCCGACGGAGGAATCACCACGCTCTGGCGGCTCAAGGAGCCGGTGGGGCTAGGCCGCCTCAGCTTTCCCTCCCGGCAATTGACGTTAGACGCGATGGACCGCGCCGTGGCCGTCCTCGAGCGATTCCAGCAGGCGGCGCACCAGCGCCAGGCGGAAAAGATCATTGCCGTCGCGACCAGCGCCATCCGCGAAGCCGAAAACGGCGGAGACCTCATCGAGCGCATCCGCCGCCAACTGGGTTTATACGTGAAGGTCGTGAGCGCCAGGGATGAGGCCCGGCTGATTTACCTTGCGGTGCGCCACGCAATGCCCCTCCGCTCCCAGCCCCACCTCATGATCGACATCGGCGGCGGAAGCGTTGAATTCATCGTTGGGGACGACAAACAATATTCGCTCCTGGAAAGCCGCAAGCTGGGCGCGGCCAGAATGACGGCGCAGTACGTGAAGTCCGATCCGATCAGCGCGGAAGACCAGCAGGATTTGCTCAAGCATTACGACAAGGAACTCTCCCCCATCATCAAGCAGATCGAGGCACTGCATCCGGTGAAGGTGATCGGCACCAGCGGAACGTTGGAAAATCTCGCGGCGATGACCGGCTCAGAGCCGCCCCATAACGGCGAGAGCGACCATCACCAGGTCATCGAGCGGGCCCGCTTCGAGAAGCTGCTGGCGGATGTGCTCGAGAGCCGAACGAAGGACCGCGCCCGCATCCGCGGTCTCGACGACCAGCGGAAAGACCAGATCGTCGCCGGGGCATTGCTCGTCAGCGAGCTTTTCCGCCGCCTGCGCATCCGGCGGATCGAGATTTGCCCATCCGCCCTGCGCGAGGGAATTCTCCTCGACTACCTTTCGCGCCATCTGCCCGATCTGGCGATCCGCCGCCAGCTTCCCGATCCGCGAAGGCGTAGCGTTATCGACCTCGCCCGCCGGTCTGACTGGAACAAGAGCCACAGCGAGCAGGTCGCCAAGATCTGCATGAAACTTTTCGACGAATTGCGCGGCTTGCATAAGATGGGCGCCGCTGAGCGCGAGCTCATTGAATATGGCGCCCTGCTGCATGACATCGGCTGGCATATCGGAAGGACAGGTCATCATAAACACAGCATGTATCTGATCTTACATGGAGATTTAAAGAACTTTACGGAAGATGAAATCAAAGTGATCGCCAACATCGCCCGATACCATCGCAAGGCGACGCCCCAGCAAAAGCACGATCCGTATGCCACGCTGCCCCCGCGACTGCGGCGGGTCGTGGATGTCGGGGCGGCGCTGCTGCGTCTGTCCGATGGGCTGGACCGCAGCCATAGTTCGGTAATTCAGGACTTGCGGTGTAAGATCGCCGACAAAAAGGTCAAATGTACGATGACCGCGCGCTCCGATGCCCAACTGGAATTCTGGGGCGCACGGCGAAAACGGGATTGGTTTGAGGAAGTTTTTGGCCGGCCGATCTCCTTCGAGCTGGCAAAGAAATAGTTGCATGGATTCACTTCTGACCCCACACGCGTTTCCCGGAAAGCTGATCATCGTCGAGGGTATCGACGGCTCCGGGAAGAGCACGCAGCTTCAGCTTGCCATGCGCTATCTACAGGCGCGCGGGCTGAAAACTTTTTTCACCGAATGGAACAGTGCAGACCTCGTGAAGACGGTCACCAAGCGCGGCAAGAAGAAAATGTCGCTCACCCCCCTCACCTTTTCGCTTCTACATGCGACGGATTTCGCCTATCGGCTGGTGCATAACATTCTCCCGCCCCTGAAGGCTGGGATGATCGTCCTGGCCGACCGTTACGTTTACACCGCCTTCGCCCGCGATGTCGTCCGCGGGTGCGAGCCGGACTGGGTCCGGCGGGTTTTCCAATTCGCGCCGCGACCGGACCGGGCGTTTTATTTCAATGTCCCCATCGAGGTCAGCGTCGCCCGACTCCTTTCCGGGCGGGCGAAAATCAAAGAATACGAAGCTGGAATGGACCTGCGGCTGTCAGCCGACCCGGTCACCAGCTTCAAGCTCTTCCAGAGCCGGATCCTGGATGAATATGCCAGAATAACCGCCGAATACGGCCTGACCGAAATCGACGCCACGCAAAGCATCGGCGAGCAGCAGCAGATCGTGCGCAACTACATCGACCGAACGCTCGAGGATTACCGCGCCGCCCGCGGTGCAGGTGGTGAACCATGTCTTCTGATTCGAATAATTCAGAATTCCGCTACATGGGCCACGCCATGTCCTACCTTCCGCAAGAAGGGTGTACGGGCAAGCTGATCGTCATCGAGGGCACGGACGGTTGCGGCCGCAGCACCCAGTCGATCATGCTCAAGGAATGGCTCGAAGTTCAGGGATATGCGGTCATCGACACGGGTTGGACCCGCAGTAAACTCGTCGGCAAGGCCATTACCGACGCCAAGGAAGGCCATTCGCTGCACCGGCTGACCTATTGCCTGATGTATGCGACCGACCTGGCCGACCGGATGGAATACCAGATCATTCCCGCCCTGAAGAGCGGATTTATAGTGCTGGCCGACCGGTACATTTACACGCTGCTGGCGCGCGGCGTTGCGCGGGATGCCGAGAAGCGCTGGCTGCGGGACCTCTTTTCCTTCGCGGTCCAGCCGGATCTTGTGTTCTATTTGCAGCTAGGCACGGAAGACCTCGTACCGCGCGTCCTCGAAGCCGGAAAGATGAATTACTGGGAGAGCGGGCTGGACATGAACTGGGGTGACGATCTGTTCGACAGCTTCGTGGCCTATCAGGGGGAGCTGATCGGCCATTTCGATGCCATGGCCGAGGAATATGGATTTCACTGCGTAGATGCCCGCCAGGACCCGCGGGCCATCCAGCGCCAACTTCGACGCGAAGTCACGGCCTATCTCGATAGCTGCAACTATTCCGCTCCCCATGCCGCCCCGAGTGAAAAGTGAACTGATTCCCTTCGAAAAGCTGATTTCACTGCGGTAAAATTCTACGCCGATGAGACAAAGGCTTTGGACCGCAGGTTTGCGCCTGATTGTATTGGCGGCGATTGCATGCGTTTGCCCTGCCGCCGCGACGACGCTTCCCTCGCCGCCACAGCAGCCGACGATTGGGCCCGGGAGCAGTGATTATCCGTTTGGCAACCTGGCAATGCACCACTTTGGCGCGGGCAGCACGAAGTATTGGATCTTCGAGCCGGCTGATCCGACGCCGGATTCCGCCCCCGTCGTCATTTTCCTGCACGGCTGGAGCGTGTTGACGCCCAATACCTACGGCAAATGGATCACGCATTTGGTCCGGCGGGGCAACATCGTGATCTACCCGATCTATCAGTCGTCAATTATGACGTCGATGAACGATTTCACGCCGAATGCGATCGCTTCGGTGAGGTCAGCCTTCGCGGAACTGGCAAATCCCGGCCATGTGAAGCCGCAATTGGATCATGTAGCGGTGGTGGGTCATTCGATGGGCGGCGCGATCACCGCGAATCTCGTCGCGGAAGCCGCGGCCAATGGTTTGCCTGTCCCCAAGGCCTTTTGCTGCGTCGAGCCCGGGAATCACCTGATCGATAACCCGGCGATTCACATGCCGGTTGCGGATTTTTCCAGGATTCCTCCCGATACATTCGCGCTGCTGATCGTTGGAGATGAGGATGAACTAGCGGGAACGGACACGGCACAGATGATTTATTCACGCCTTTCGCAGATTCCCGTGGATCATAAAGATTACTTGACGCTTGTCTCCGACGACCACGGTTGCCCGCGGCTGATCGCCAACCATATGTCCCCGGTCGCAGGGAAGATTCTCGATCCCTCGACGATTCCGCAAAATGAGCCGCCCATCGTGCGACGGCTCAGGCTTTATGTCGAAAATCAGCCCCCTACCGCCCTGGAATATTTTGGAATCTGGAAGCTCTTCGACGGCCTGACGGATCAGGCGTTTTTTGGGAAGAATGGGGAGTACGCCCTGGGCAATACGTTCCGGCAAAGGTTCATGGGGAGGTGGAGCGATGGGGTGGCAGTAAAGGAATTGGAAGTGAAGTAGAAGCGGCGTCCCCGCCGCTTGAACCCAAAGCGGCGAGGACGCCGCTTCTACGAGCCCAGGCGCGAAACGTCTTCAAATCAATCGAACCGCCACCCCATGCTCCGCGAGAAATCTCTTCACTTCGGGGATCGAAAACGTCCCGAAGTGAAAAATACTCGCCGCCAGGGCGGCATCCGCGTGGCCTGTGGTCAGCACGTCGAGCAAATGCTGTGGGCTGCCCGCCCCACCGCTGGCGACCACCGGTATCTTGACGGCGTCGCTGATGGCGGCCGTCATTTCCAGGTCGTAGCCCGCCGTCGTGCCGTCGGCGTTCATGACGTTCAAGACGATTTCGCCGGCGCCGAGGTCCTCGGCTTCCTTGGCCCAGGTGAGGACATCGAGGCCGGTAGGCACGCGGCCGCCGTTGACGAAGACTTCCCATTTTTCCGAGCCGTCTTTTTTGACACGATTAGCGTCGAGGCCAAGAACCGTCGCGCAGCAGCCGAACTTGCGGGAGATTTCTCCCAGCAGACGCGGGTTTCGCACGGCCGCGGAGTTCAGGCTGACTTTTTCGGCGCCGGCCTGGATGAGGCGCGTGGCATCCTCGAGCGTTCGGATGCCGCCGCCGACCGTCAGGGGCATGAAGATTTCGTCCATGACGCGGGCGACAAGATCAGCCATGATCTCGCGGCCTTCATGGCTGGCGGAAATGTCGTAGAAGACCAGCTCATCCGCACCCTCTTCCTGATATCGGCGGGCGAGAGCGACAGGATCGCCGGCGTCGACGTGGTCGAAGAATTTCACGCCTTTGACAACGCGGCCGCGATCGACATCTAAACACGGAATGATTCGCTTGGTGAGCATGGACTTTTCATTATAGCGGGGACAGGTGGGAAATTTCCTATTGCCTATTTCCTATTGCCTATTTCGAAATCTCAAACAGGCAATCGCTCGCACTTTTGTGCGTACTCGGTACAGTTCGGACCATATGATCGTCGTTAACACTTTGTCAGATTGTCGCCGGGAGCGGGAGAAGCTGGGGCGGGTGGTGCTGGTGCCGACCATGGGGGCTCTTCATGCGGGGCATGTTTCGCTGATCGAGGAGGGGCGGAAGCATGGCGACAACGTCGTGGTGAGCATTTTTGTGAATCCGACTCAGTTTGGGCCGCGCGAGGATTTTAAGAAGTATCCGCGGCCCGTGGAGGCGGACCTGGCCAAGTGCCGGGAGGCGGGGGTGGCGATGGTCTTCAATCCGGCCGAAGAACAGATGTACGCCCCTGCTGCTGCCGCGGAAGTGAATCTGGATTTTCCGCAGCTCAGCGGCGTGCTGGAGGGGCGGATTCGGGCGCATCATTTCAAGGGGGTTTGCCAGGTGGTGGCGAAGCTCTTCAACATCGTCACGCCGCAGGCGGCTTGCTTTGGGCAGAAGGATTATCAGCAGTTTCTGATCATCCAGACGATGGCGGCCGCGCTGGATTGGCCGATTCGGATCGTCATGTGCCCCACCGTGCGCGATGCGGATGGGATGGCGATGAGCAGCCGGAATCAGTATCTGTCCGCCGACGAGCGGCAGCGCGGGCTGTCGCTGAGCCGATGTCTGTTCGCGGCGCGGGAGGAGTGGACCAAGGGGGTCCGGCAGACGAACCGGCTGCTGGCAACGATGCAGCATATGCTGCTGGATCCGGGAACCCTGGGGCGGGTGCCGCTTTCGGTGGATTATGTGGCGGCGGTGGATGCCAAGACTTTGAAGGACGTGCAAGTGGTGGCCGGGGCGATCGTTCTGGCGGTGGCGGCGCGGGTGGGGACGACGCGGCTGATTGATAATGTGATTTTGAAGCCGTGAGGGCGGCCGGGCGAATGTTACATAATGTTACGTTTTACGCGATTTTTGTAAGTGGATGCTAACTCGCTGGTTGATTGACATAAACAATTTGACCAGAAAGAGTTACGGCGTAGTTGGGGCGGTTTTTGCGACCGCAAGGCGGGGTCCGGGGTGTAATATATGCGGGTGGCGAGATTGCGGCCGGGCAGGGAGTTGAACCACGGATTTCACGGATTTCGCGGATAAGAAAAAGATGCGGCCCGGGTTATCCGTGAAATCCGTGGTTCTATTTTGACCTCTCATGTGGAGAATATTGTTTGCAACAGGTAATTCAGAGCTGTCCCGGTTTTTCGGCCGGTTTTTCTTTCGGGTAGATATTTGCGGGAATCGGGATGAGCGAGATACCATGGGAGGAGGTGAAGGAAGAAGGACTAACAATCATGAACGGATTAGACTCTTTACGAATCCGACTCGTCGAGGCGATGAGAACTTCAAATCCCACGGCAGGACTCGTGATTGCAGAGTACGGGTACCGCCTCTATGCCGATGATGCGTGGTGGGCGACCCAATATGGTTGTGCGCTGTCGCGAATCGGACGTGATTCTGAAGCCGAACGTATATTGCTTGCGGCCCACCCGAAGCGAGATAGAAATCGCGAACGTGTAGAATGGACTTTGGGTGACGTATGTGCCCACCAGGGCCGATTTGAAGAGGCAGAAAAGTGGTTTCGCATGGCGACCGAAACAAACCCGACTGATACTGCGCCTTGGGTCATGTTAGGGGGATTCCTCGCTAATCGCCAGAGATTTCGAGAGGCTTGCGAGATACTAGAACGAGGCTTGCACGCCGAAGGCGACAGAGATGAAGTCTATTGCAATTTGGGGCTGAATAAACGAACGCTTGGGGACTTGCAAGGAGCCCGAGAGTGCTTTGAAGCCGCTCTAAGGATCAGCCCAGATTACTCCAAAGCTCAATTCTCGCTTTCGGATATAGATGAGGCTTTGCGCCTGAGGGACGAACTTGGACCACCAGTAGAGCGGGCGATCGCGACCACACGTAGGGCGCCAGAAGGACATGGGAACGAGGTTGATTAGAAAATGGAAACATCACTGGTAACGATCAGTGATCTGCCCTGATTCATAACCTCCGCGCCTCGGCGCCTCTGCGCGAAATCTTCTTCGAAATGCAGTGATTTCGCGCTGAGGCGCTGAGCGCGGAGAGAGGGCGAATTCGGGCCATACGCCGGTGTTGCGCGAGAGAGTAGAGCTGTAGATCGGCCGCCCCTATCCCCCGAGCACCGCTAGTGATTACCCCCATTTCTTGAAGCGAAACGGCCGAGTTTACATCGAAAAGAGAATGAAGATTTTTTTCGGTTGTGGTCTGTGTGACGAGAAGATCCGGGGACTCGAATGTCACATGCGGTTCCGCTGCTATGGCACGTGGCTGTCCCTGGTGACGTTCGGTGCGGCCTTGAGGTGTTGGGCGGGAAAGCGCGGCATGAACGGCCTCCGGCCTAAGCTCGCGGAGTACCGTTCGACGGGCTGACGGCGGGCCGGGGGAGGGGATTAAGCGCGCCGCTCGGCGCAGCCCGTGGGCGTTTAGATTCTGGTTTTCTTTGTTCACGACATTTGCTGTCCAAATTGCGGGGAGTGCGCCGTATGAATGTGTGCGATAGCGGACGCCAGCGTCCTTTCGCCGGCGGCTAGCGCATTGGGCAACTGGGAGTGCGCGGCCTCATAGCGGTGGCTCGTGCCTACTGTGGGTGCGCGGTTTTGGTTTGCCCTCTTCGTCAACTCATTTCTACGGGAGGTCAATATGGGAGCGGGACGTGCGAAAGGTATTTTCGCTTTATTTCTGGGTGCGGGTGTGGCGCTGGGAGCAAAGTCGGGGATGGCCGTCACGGTGACCAATGCTTCGTTTGAATCGCCGGTGACCAGCGGCTACATCGATGATTCGAGTGGCACGATCAATAATCCATCGAATTCCGGCTTCTGGGGATGGGGGTATTATTTTGCCAACACCAGTGTGGATCACGATTCCGGTGTGCAGGCCAATACCAATGCGCAGCTTACCGGCAATAGTCCGGACGGTACACCGCAAGACGGGTGGGTGAACGGCGCGGGAAATTACCTTTATCAGGATATCGGATCGCTCGCGGCCAATACGACTTACACGCTGACGGTTTCGGTGGCCGCTCCGGGCGGGACCGCTTACGGCGGGACGGGCTCGGGGAATGCGCAGCCGACGGACACGCTGGAACTTTTGAACGGCACGAACACGCTTAGCGGCTCGTCGAACAACATCGCGGTGAGCGGAACGGTGCTGGCTTCCTCGCCAACGCTTACGCCGGCCAATGGATCATTCACGGACTTTTCCGTTTCGACGACAACCGGCCCCAGCGTCAGCGGCGATCTGACGATCCTGCTGGCGGAAGACACCGCCGGGGCGCACGAGCAGGGTATTTATGATGACGTGCGGGTCAGCGCGGTTCCGGTGGTGCCGGAACCTGCGAGTGCGTCGCTGATCGGCATCACGTCGCTGCTGCTGCTGAAGCGCAAGCACGGTCAGCGGCAATCGTAGGACTTATGTCTTGTCCCTCTGAAGGAGCCTGGTGAAACACCCGGCTCCTTTTTTTATTGAGTCAGGCCAGGGCAACCGCATGTACCTCAAAAGAATGCGGAAGACCCCCACCCTAACCCTCCTCCGGAGTACCAAGGGAGGGGAAAAGAGGGAAATGCGATTGCCGTATGCCTCACGCCGCGAGGATGCGCTTCCAGTGATGGTGGTGATCCGTGGTGTTATAGAGGTAGACGAAACTCGTCGGCTCCAAAGTCGCCGCGGTGACCGCGGTAGACGCGGCGGCGTAGGAAGCGCTGCTCCGGGTGCGCCAGCGATGGGGAGAGGGTGTGGGGTCGTTGTTAGTGGAGGTGCCGGAAGAGCTTGATCCGGTGCCGGCAAGCGTTGAGCCGGAGGAAGAGGAGCCTGAGCCGCTGGAAGAACTTCCGCTCGAAGAGCTGCTGCTCGAGGAACTGCCGCTTGAAGAGGAGCCGCCCGCGGAGGCGCTTGAACCGGACGAGCTTGAACCTGTTGAACCGGAACTAGATGAGCCGGAACCGGAGGAGCCTGATCCAGTCGACCCGGTGGGCGCGGGGGTAATGACTGGTGTTCCGCCAGAGCCGGAGCCGCTGGAACCCGAGGGGGAGGTGGGAAGAATCGCGCCCACAGTCAGGCCAGTAGCCCCGAGCTGCGAGATCCAGGCAGCCGAGGCGGCGTTTTCCGTGGCTGTCGTAATGGGGCCGGCGAGGTCGACGTTACCGTAGGTTAGCGCGGAATCCGCATCGGGCAGGGAGTAATCGCTTTGGACGGAGGTGCTGCCGCCGTTTTGTTGGCTGTGCGGGGGCTGGATCCAGCCGACGGTGTTGTCGTAGGCGCCGTTGTTGTAGAAGATCGAGGAGTTACCGCCGTTGAGGTCGTTGATGTAGATGCCGGTGCCGCTGGCGTAGAACTCGGTGCCATCGGGGAGGTAGCCGCAGCAGACGAGGTAGTTATCGTAGACGGAGATGTCGTGACCGTCGGGGACGCCGATGCCGGCGCTGCCGGCCTGGATGATGGTGTTGTTGTGGATGTTGATGTATGCCGGCTCTTTGTTGATATCGGGATCGCCATCGGTGGTGATTCCGGAGCCGCTGTCCCAGGTGGTGGCGGTGTTGAGGGAATAGAGTCCGTCGATATAGTTGTCGTGGACGTTGACGGGGCTGGCTTGCGTGCCGCTGGTGTCAAAGAAGTTGATGACGTCGTTGACGTAGCTCTGGCCGGGCTGGTTGATGATTTCGTTCCAGCCGATGTCGATGCCGGCGAGGTTGTAGATGTTGGCAAGCTGGATGGAGTGGGTCATGACGCCGGTGTTTTCGTATCCGCCGTCGCCGTCGGAGAAGCGGCCATCGCTGTTGAGGATGTCGTTGTAATCGATCTTGATGGTTCCGCTGCCGGTGTTGTCGAAGCCGTAGATCTTGGTGCCGAGTCCACCGACGCCGATGATGCTGTTGTGCTGGATGTCGACGTTGGAGGGGCTCATGAGGTAGAGGAAGCTCCCCTTTTCAACGCCGGCCTGGTTGGGGTTCAGGCCGTAGCCGTAGGAGTCCTGCACGGTGAGATTGACGCCGGCGAGGGTATCGCTGATGAGGGTACCGCTGCCTTCGATGGTGGAGTCGGCGATGGTGACGGGCGCCGTGGTGCTGTCTTCGATGACGACGTCGTTGGGATTGGCGTCGGACCAGCTTCCGACGTAGAGGCCGCCGGAGGTGATTGAAGTCGCCTGCATGAAGGGGAAGAGATTTGCGGCGGGGATGACCTGCGGCGTGGAGGTGCCGGGGGCCTGCCATTCGAGCGCGACGGAATTGTCGGCGGCGGCATTGGGCTGATAGATATCGAGGCGGATGTTGTACATCGTGTTGGCCGCGAGGGTGATCGGCGTGCTGACAAAATTGCTGGCGGAGCTTTGCGGCGTCCAGTCGTTGATGACGAGCTGATTATTTATAAAGAGGCGGACGGCGGCGTTGGTTTGCACACTGAAGGTATAGGTTCCGGCGGTGGTGGAAAGGACCTGTCCGCTCCAGCGGACTTCGAAGGCGCTGGAGTTGACTCCGGAAACCGGCGCGGAGCGGCCCCAGTTGAAATTCACGGTTTGATCGGTTTCGGTGACGGCGGGGAGGGCGCCGACGGAGGCGTTCTGGGCGTTGAAGAGGTCGGTAGAGGCATTAAAATAGTCGGCCCGCAACCCGGTTTCGCCGGACAACAAAACGCGATTCTCGAGTGATTCCAACATGGCGATCGTCTCCTGCTAATTCGGAAAATTCTGCCTCACCGCAGAGACCGCAGAGTTCGCAGAGAAATCTGGCAAGGTCCATTGCAGGTGAGCTTCAGCAACGTCGTTTCAAACTTGAATCAATCGGGTGACTCAAGTTTTTTTGGTGCATTGAATCTCTGCGATCTCCGCGTGCTCGGCGGTGAATAACTGTGTATCGTCGCTGGCCCGGCGGGTAGTGAGCCGGGGGTGAACTGGTTGTTTGCCTTAAAAGAAAATTTCTCAGTCCGGCGATACAGTGTACCGGTTGTGAGGATCAGCAGGATCGGAGTGATCCTGCGGATTACGGGGCGTTTTTAGCCAACATCCTCTAATTGTTGCCCGGAACCAGCGGAGAAAATACGGCATTTCTCCTGCAAGCGAATTTAGTTTGGAGGGCTGGAGACGCAACCGAAAAATGCGATGATTCGTAAAAAGATTTTCGCGAGTTTCTTCAGGATTGCTTGCGCAGAAGCGAGCCGAGCGGTGCAGCTTTCGATGGATCGGTCGGCGGCGGCGCTGATTCGACGGCATCAGGGGCGTGTTTGGACGGCGCTTCAAGAGGTCTTGAAATAGACGCCGAAGGGTTCGTCGGCGATTTCGGAAACTGGAACGAGGGGAACCTCGCCGCCGAAGCCGAGGCGGGCGGCGAAGCACAGGCTGTGGGGGTCGATTTTTCGTACGGCGGTGATCGCTTTATCGGCTGATGCGCCAAGGTCGAGGGCGTGGTGGGTGCGGGCGGCCAGGAGAACGGGACCGTTGAAGAAGGCGATGAGAGAATTGTCGCCGGGGAGAGGTTCGGTGCGCAGCGACATGGGGAAATCCAGGTGAACGGTATCGCCGTCACGCCAGGTGCGGTGGATTTTGAGGAAGCCGGGGGCGGGCGCAGGGGTTCGCCGGCGTTTAGTCGCCAGGAGGCGGAATTTGCCCAGGCGGGGATGCGAATGTGGAGCGTGAAATCAGTTTCGGTTTGCGTGCGGATGATTAATTTGGTGGTGGGGATTTTTGGAAAATCGGTCTGCTGGACGATCTTTACGGATCGCTGGGGCCAGGATGCTTCGGACGCGATGAATTGGGTCACCCAGAATTCGTGGCGATTCCAGAAATAAGCGCCGGCGGCGAGTGAGGCGTAGGCTTCGACGGTGGTGCCGTAGCAGCACCAGAATGTTTCGTCCCGGTCTCCGTAAATCTTGCGGCTGCCGGAGGAGAGGGGATGGCTGTAGATAAAGCTGCCCATCGAATCAGGATGCTGCATGGCGAGGACGGAATTGAGGAAAGCGCGCTCGCGGAAATCGGCAAATTTGGGGTCCTGATTCCAGGTGAAGAGGGCGTCCGTGAATCGGAGCATATTGTTCGTGACGCAGGTTTCGTTGATTTTGGGGGTGAGAGTTCCGTGGAGTTGAAGAGCGATCGGCCAGTGTTCGCCCCCTTCGCTGCGTTCGCGGCGGTCGGGCCGTGGGCCGGAACTGCCGCCGTTGGCGTAGGAGCGGGCTTGGGCGGTGCGCTCCCAGAAATATTCGGCGGCGAGTCGATAAGGGTCTTCGCCGGTGATTTGAAATCGGCGCGCGGCGGCGAGAATTTGCGGAATGTGTGTGTTGGCGTGCAGGCCGGCAATGCAGTCGCGCTGATCCATGAGGGGCGAGAGAAACCACGATCGGTCGAAGAGTTTTGCGGATTCAAGGTAAGACGCGTTGCCGGTGAGTTGATGAAGCTCGTAGAGGGATTCGCCAATTCCGCCAAATTCGTTGCTGGGATTGATCGAATCGGTGCGGAGGATCGGTTCGAGATTTTCGGCGGAGAGGGATTTCAGGCGAGCTGCGATCCAATCTGCCAGTTGGATTGCGACGGGAAGGGATTGGGAGTCAGGGATGTAAATGTGAGCATCGATCAGGCCGGCGAGGATTTTGTGGAGGGTGTAGTAGGGCGCCCAGATCGGAGAAGTTTTTCCACAGTCGCGCTCGAGGGCGTCGAACTGGGAGATGGGAAAGGCTGAAAGGTATCCACCGCCGAGGGCTTGCTGGCATTCGGCAAGTGCCTGGACGATCGATTTGGAACGCTCGGCGAATTTCTCGTCGCCGGTGGAGGCAAACATTTTGGAGCAGGCGGAAAGATAGTGCCCGGTAAAATGGCCGCGGAGGCCGCACTGGGGCGACTCCCAGCCGCCCAAGGGACGGGCTGAAGATGGAAGCCCGGCGTTTATTCGAAAATTGTGGACGAGCCGGGCGGGATCGAGCGAAAGGAGGTATTGGCCGCAGAGAGTTTGCCTATCTTCCAGAGGACCCGGCAGCAGGCGGATGTTGGAGAGTTCCAAGCTCTGAAGCATGGGCGGGCGATGTTATCGGAAGGTGATTGATCGTGCCATTTTCGGCGCTGCGGAATGGACGGGAGCGCGCTAGAGTATGGTCTATGAAGTTCGTAAGAAGAATCATCATCGCATTGATTGCAGCCGCAATTTTCTCTGCGCCCTGACCATGACCGGATGCGTGGTTGATGAGAGTGGCCATCACCATTGGGGCGGATGGCATCACGATCATTGATCGCGGCCGATAGCGGCCGGTGCTTGTATTCACGCCGTCCGCGGCGATACGATCCCGGCTTGTGAGAGCGATATTCACCGGACAAGTGGGCATCGACAAGGGGCCCTACCTTGAGGCGCTGAAAGCCGAGGCCCTGCGCAAGGGGCACGACGTGGAAGTCTGCCACGTGGGGCAGATGATGTACGCCGAGGCGCCGGACGTTCCCGCGGGGCGGATTCTGAATCTGCCGATTAGCCGGCTGAATGCGCTGCGGCGATCCGTCTTCAAGGAAATTCAAAATATCGCCCAGCGGCACGAGCATGTTCTCGTGAACACGCACGCGACGTTCCGCTGGCGGCATGGACTCTTCTCGGCGTTTGATTTCGACCAGATCGGGGCGCTTTCCGCGGATTTTTACGTGACGCTTCTGGACAATGCCGAGTCGGTTCACCAGAGGCTGTTGCGCGACCACGAGCTGGATCACACGCTGAAAGACATCATGGTCTGGCGCGAGGAGGAACTGCTGGCGACGGAGATCATCGCCAACGTCATCCGGGGGTACGGGCATTTCTTTATGGTTTCGCGCGGGCGGCACGAGATGACGACGCGGACAATTTACGGACTTCTTTTTGAACCGCGGAAGAAGAAGGTCTACCTGAGCTTTCCGATGAGCCACGTGATGGACCTGCCCCAGACGCTGGCGGAGATCGAGGCGTTTAAGGGGACGATCGCGGACCATTTTGTCTGTTTCGATCCCGGAGAAGTCGATGAATTCCGCCTGCACGCGATGGCGGTGAAGGCGATGGAAGAGGGGCGGAAAGTGATCGAAGTGGACGGCGGGCAGGGGCCGATGGTGCTTAAGACGGCGGATGTGGCGCAGATCGGCGGGGACATCCTCGGGCAGATTTATGCGCGGGATTTTAAGATGATCGACCAGAGCGACATGATCGTGAGCCTGGTGCCTGAGCTGCCGAACGGCAAGCCGGGATTATCGAGCGGCGTGGAACGCGAGCTGCACCACGCGTTTGAAGGGGGCAAGGAGGTCTACGTGATCTGGGCGTGCAGCGCGATGCCGTCGCCGTTTATTACCGAGACGGCGACGAAGGTTTTCCGCAGGACGGAGGAGGCGATCGCGTATTTCCGGGAGAGGAAATACATTTCGTAACCAATGCCACGCTGTTTATTTTTGCGTGGTGGGCGCGGGCAACAAGGCCTGCGCGATTGAAGCGGGGTCCCAATTATCATCGCCGGCAAGGACCGCCTGAATGGTAATCTGTTTCGCCTGGTCGTCGGTTAGTTGGTGGGACCACGGCGCACGCTGATCGGCGCCGCGCCGGGGCCGGTGCTTTGGTATTCGGAGTAGCGCGCGGTTTGTTCATTGCTCTTTTTGCCCCAGTTGTTCCATCCCGTGGGCTTAATGTGGGAGCCGAGCTCGCAGTTGAGATAAGTGACGGAGGCGTACGGTCGCCAGGGGCGGCCGAGGTCGGCCAGGGGGGTTACCTTGGGCTTTACGGTTGAAGAAGGATTGGTGGTCGCGGGGTCGTAGGCGATCGAATCTCCGGTGAGTTTGCAATTCTTGAAGACGAATCCATAGGGATGGTCCTGCGGCGTGCTGGCAGCGGTGACGTGTCCGCCGTTGCGGCTGTGGATTTCGCAATCCTGGAACCAGGCGGTGGCGGAGCCGTAAATGAAATCGACGCGGCCGGCGATAGTGCAGTTTTGGAACAAGTCGCGGCCGTTGTTGACCATGACGGTGTCCTGCCAGCCGGTGATGTGGCAGTCGAGGAAGATTGCGCGGTCGCCGTCGGCGCGCAGGGCCAAGGCCTGCCCATGGTCACCGGAGATGTTTCGGATGGTGATGCGAATGGCCTGGAAATCGTCGCCGCGGACCTGGAGGCCAGGGTTGAATCCGTCGTTGCCGGTGGGGATCGGGTCGCGCACGTTGCGGTCCCAGCTCAGGATGGTGGTGGCGGGGTCGTCGCCCTGGATGGTGATGTTCGGCTTATTCCGGGGAATGATGAAGGGCCCGTCGTAGGTGCCGGGCTTGAGGTGCAGGATGGTTCGGGTGTCGGATTTTCGGGGACGGCGGCGATGGCGTCCTGGACTGTTTTATAGTCGCCCGATCCGTCGGCGGCGACGACGAAGGTCTTGTCGTCGGCGCGGGAGATTCCAGCAAAAAGCAGGACGGAAACGCACATCAATCGAAATCGCATGAAGCTGCTCCAAAATGGATGGACCGGTCGATCAACGTGAATCAGACAGGCCTTGAACGTGATCGGTCTTGAGGTCGTGAACGTCCTTGAAAAGAACGGGGGTTTCTGATTCGGACACGATCTGGATGTCTTTGAGGGTGAGATCGTCGGCATTGTCGATCTCGCCGGCTTTTTGGGAATGGATTTGCACATCGTCGAGAGAAATTCCGCGCAGGGGCATTTCGGGAAGCCCGCGCATGACCAGGGCGGTTTGAGCGCCGTCGCAGGAGATGCGGCTGATCTGGAAATTACGGAATTGGGGCGTCCCATCGCTGACGGATTTTGGGGTCGAGGAGGGGCGTTTCTGTCCATAGAACATGTCAAACTCGATCGCGCCATGTTGGATTTCGGACATAGCGATATCGCTGATGGTGATATTTTCGACGATGCCGCCGCGACCGCGTTCGGTTTTGAAGCGAAGGCCGGCGTCGGTGCCGGTGAGCTGGCAGTGGGAGACGGTGACGCTGCGGACCCCGCCGGACATTTCGCTGCCGATGGTGATGCCACCGTGGCCGGAGCCGATGGTGCAGCGGGTGATGAGGATGTTTTCAGCCGGGGGCTGTTTATGGCCGGCCCCGGCCGTGCCGGATTTGAGACAGATGGCGTCGTCGCCCGCGTTGACGAGGCAGTCGCTCATGGTGAGGTTGGAGCAGGAATCGATGTCGATGCCGTCGCCGTTCTGGGCGTAAATCGGGTTGAAGATGGTAACGTGACGGATCGTGACGTTGGAGCACTGGAAGGGATGAAGGTTCCAGTTGGGGGAATTTCGGAAGGTAGGGCCGTCGAGGAGAACATTGCGGCAGTTGGCGAGATAAACGAGAACCGGGCGCTTTTTGGCGATGGTGGGGTCGGAAGAGGGGTACCAGGTTTGGGTTTCGGCATCGAAGTGGCCACCCGGGCCGGTCAGGCTTCGCCACTGGTCTTCGGGCATTTTTACTCTTTTGATGGGCCGCCAGGCCTGGCCCTGGCCGTCGAATGTGCCGGTGCCGGTGATGGAGATATCGTGGAGGTCCTGGGCGGTGATGGGGGAAATCCGGACGTGGCCGCCGTCGTCGGCTGGCGTGGAGCGCGGTGGATAGTCGCTCCAGTTTTTGCTGAAGAGCATGACAGCGCCGGCGTCAACGTGCAGATTTACGCCGCTGGCGAGATGGATTGGGCCGGTGAGGAAGGTGCCGGAGGGGATGAGGACCTGGCCACCGCCGGCGGCGGCGCAGGCGTCGATGGCTTTCTGGATGGCTGCGGTGGCGGGGGATTTGCCATCCGGGATTGCACCGTAGGTTGTAACGTCGAAGACGGCGGGTTGGGTTGTGGCGGCAGAGGTTTGCGCGGCGAGGGCGGCGCTGAGCAAAAGGATTGGAAGAATAAAGACCCCCACCCATCGTGCCGAAACTAGCGGAAGAGGACTGGGAGGGCTCCCCCGGAGTACCAGGGGAGGGGGAAAAGAGGGAAACATCGTCATGAGGAAACGCGGCATACTTCTAATTCTCCTCCAGCTCGGCCATCTTCCAGTGAGGGACTAGGAGATGGATAAATAGCAGCGCCGCCGGGTATGCGGCGCCGGCAAATATAAACAATATCACGTAGCTTCCGCTGCGCTGCAAAACATTTCCAGCCAGATCGGAGAAGGCGATCGAAGCTGCCGCGCCGGAGGCGGTGCCGATTCCGACGATCGAGGCGACGGCTTTTTTGGGGAAGAGGTCGGAGACCATGGTGTAGGAGTTCGCCGACCACCCCTGCATTGAGGCGGCGGCGAGGCCGATGGTGAACGTCGCCTGCCAGACGTTGTGCATGCACGTCACGAATGCGACGGGGATTGTCAGCACGGCGCAAATTAGGAAGGACATTTTCCGGCTGAAGTTGACGGAAGAGCCGGTGGAAAGGAAGAGTGCGGGAAGAAGCCCGCCGAGGATGCTGCCGGCGAAGGACATTGAATAGACGATGATAAGCGGCGGGCCGAGCTTGGAGAGACTGAGGCCGTAAACGGAGGAGAAGAATTTGGGGAGCCAATAGAGATAGAACCACCAGATCGGGGAGATGCAGGCGGATTGAAAAACATTGGCCCAGGTTTGGCGGTGCTTAAATAGCTGAGGCCAACTGTAAGAACCGGCAGACGGGGAATCGCCGGTCGGACTGGTGAGAAGCGGCTTTTTGGGATAGATCGCCAGCCAGGCGACGACCCACAAAAATCCGGCCGAGCCGACGACGATGAAGGCGGCTTTCCAACCCAGGCCCAGGGTGATCATGGGAACGAGGGCCGGGGCGAGAATGGCGCCGGCATTGGACCCGCTGTTAAATATGCCGGTCGCCAACGTGCGCTGGTTTTGGGGAAACCATTCGGCCACTGCTTTGACGGCGGAGGGAAAATTCCCGGCTTCGCCGAGGCCGAGAAGAAACCGGGCCGATCCGAAGGTAACGACCGATCGTGCCGCGGAATGGAGACAGGCGGCGATGCTCCAGACCAGGATCGAAAGGGTGTAGCCGATGCGGGTGCCCCAGAGGTCGATGAGCCGGCTCAAGATCAGCACGCCGATGCCGTAGGCGGTTTGGAAGGCCATGACGATGTGGCCGTACTGGACTTCGTTCCAGCCGATGTCTTTCTGGAGCGTGGGGGCGAGGATGCCGAGGATCTGGCGATCCATGTAGTTGATGGTGGTGGCGAAGAAAAGGAGGGCGCATATGACCCAGCGGAAGGAGGGGGCGTGGAGTGATTGGGGAATTTCCTCTGCGATGGCCGGGGGATTATACATGGCAACGCGGACACAACGACTGAAATGAAAATGCTCTAAAGTCCGGCGGCGTATTTGTTCCAGGGAGTCTGCCAGAGCGGGGTAGCTCCGGCCTTGTAATACCCCACCATCCAGTTCTTCAACTGAACCGAAGTGCTGGGTACAAAAGTCCACGGAATTGTGTTTGTCTTAATCGCACCGGCAGGGCTTTGACCGCCGAGCACAAAATCATTGGGGGAGACCAGGCTGATGTGCCCGTCCATGAAGAGCATGTTCGCCTGCGTGCCCTTGTTATGCGGAACCCACATGGCAGGTCCGAAAGAAGAGCTCCAGGTCGTGTGGCTTCCGACCAGATAGTTGGTCTCTATGAATATCGAGGTGTTGGTCTCACTGCCGTTTTGCGACTCAACGTAAACCTTATCGATATCGGTCATAACACATACGTTGCCGGGGACTTCGTTGAGTTTCTCATAGGGCGCGGTGACGGTTACTGGTGTAGTGGTAAGGTTTATATCGCCGAGGTTTTCATTATAGGTGTAGTCACCCCAATAGCCGTTCCCCGCCGCACCGGCCGCCGGGTCGAGCGAATGGTCGGCTGAGGGGCAGGTGAGAATCTTGACGATCGTCTGCTCAGCGAGATTCCTCGCCGCACTGCTGGAAAAGTCGCCGTGTGAGAGTTCCTGACCTACAAACGCGGGCGACCACCAATAATACTGCGCCGTGGTTACGGTGATACGGGAGGGCAGAACGTACTGTTGGTAGTCATCCGCATATTCCATCATCAGAGCGTAAAACTGCCGCTCGTTGGACTGACAAGCCGTTGTGTTCGCCTGATCCCGCTCTTCTGCAGCGCCGGCAAAAGGATGCCGATCAGGACCGCGATGATCCCGATGACGACGAGTAACTCGACTAACGTAAAAGCCCTGGAGTGTTTATGCATGACGTGAACTCCTCGCTGTGCCGCCGATTTGATACGGTGCAGGCTACCACTGGGATCGGAGTTAGTATTCCGTTTACACGTCTTTCCATTTCGATTCTGCGGCGGGATATGAAGGGGTGGAAAAGACCGGATATTCCGGGCTGTTGGCGGGCTGTTTTTTTCGGGGAGAAAGGTCAGGGTTTTTGTATTTGAGCGAGGGGTTTGTTGGTTTACGTCAGCCGACCAAAGCCCCCCCTCCCCTGCTCCCGAAAAGTCGGGACTTCGCTTGGCTCAGTCTCCAATCCTCCGGATTGCCGATTGTCATTACCCAGATTTACTAGAGCGAAACGGCCTGATTTACATCAAAAAGAGAATGAAGATTTTTTTCGGTTGTGGTTTGTGTGACGGGAAGATGCGGCGACTCGTATGTAATAGGCGGTTCCGCTGGCATGGCACATGGCTGTCCCTGGTGACGTTCGGAGCGGCCTTGGGGTGTTGGGCGGAAAAATGCCACATGAACGGCCTCCGGCCTAAGCTTGCGGAGTACCGCCCGAGCGCCACCAGCTCTTGCGGCGGCTGCACGGGGAGAAGCTGGGGCGGGGGGCATGGAATAATTGGCAGGGGCCGTCTTGAGGCGGATAAAATTCCTCCACCAGAATGACCCCTGGCCTTCGATCGTGCGGTGATAACGCAACCGATGATCTTCACCCAACTAACGATGATCTCCGTTATGACGCGAGATATTCAGGTGCGCGGGAGATTTTTTCAAGACAGTCGTGCTGACAGAGGTCGGAGTGATCCCGGCGGCCGGGGCTTCAACGATCACCGCCGCGGGAAGCGTTACGCCCTGTCCGAAATTGGCGGAGAGGGCGGAGAAATCAGAGCCGTTGACGGAGGAGGCGAAGAGGAAGTTGCCCTGGTCCCAGTTAGTAAAGCCGAGGCCAAAATTGCCGGCGAGGATGGAGAAATCGGTTCCGTTGACGGTGCCGTCGAGGTTGGCGTCGCCGAGGAGGGTGTATTTCACTTCGATCTGGCCGGAAGAGAGGCCGGAGACGATGCCGTCTTTTCCATCCGAGAATCCGAGGGCGTAGGTGAGGCCGTTGGTCGGCGCACGGGCGGAGGTGGAGATGATTCCCGGGCCGTTCCAACCGCCGTTGTTATAGCCGGACTGGATGTAGGTATAGATGGCGGCCATCGGATCGCTGCCGCTGCCGTAGGCGATGAGCAGCTCGTTGTCGCTGAGGTCGAGGGTTCCGGAGGTAATGGAAAGGTCGCTCAGAAGGAGCTGGGTTTGGCCGGAGGAATTGACGGGCACGGCCGCGAGGGCGCCGGAGGCGATGTTGAGCGTGCCGAGGGCGATGGAGGAGGCCGCCGCGAAATTGAGGGTGCCGGTGTTGACGTTGACGGTAGAAGTGCCGGCGCTGCCGAAGGTAAACGGATCCGCCAATGGGCCGTTGAAATTGAGCGTGTCTCCGCTGCCGCTGTCGGTGACCGTGATAGCGGTGACGCCGGTGAATCCCTTGAGGATGCCGTCTTCCGTCGCGGTGACGCTGCTGCCGGAAGTGGAAAGCGTGACCGTGCCGGTGGAATTGAGGGTGACTTCCAGGGTTGACCCCGATTCCACGGCGAAGACGGGCACGATGGTGATGGAAGCGGTGTTGTTCACGGAGCCGGCGGTGGCGCGGATCGTCGCCGAACCGGGGGTGGCGGGAGAAGTGAAAACGCCTGCGGAGGAATCCTGCGTGCCGCCGCCGCTGACGAGGGACCAGGCGAAGTTCGGCTCGAAGGTGACGCCGAATTGGTCGGTGGCGGTGGCTGTAAAGACGGAACTGGTGTTCACCAGCACATCGGTGGAGGCGGGCTTAACCGTGACGGTTGTGGGAGTCTGATTAACGCCGACACCGACGACGGCGTAGCGAGCGTCATTGTTGGAATCGGTCACGGTAACCAGGAACTCATAGATTCCCGCGCCGAAAAACGTGACGGTGGTGGTGTTGGAAGTCGAGGTGCCGTTGGTGCTGAAGGTGGGGGCAGTTACGCCGCTGGGGGATTCGAGGACTGACCACGTATAGGTGAGCGTGCTGCCGGATTCGGAGGCGCTGACGCTCAGGTTGGCGGTTGTGCCCGTGGCCGGCTGGGGACTGGCGAGAGGCAGGGTTGTGATGGAGGGGCCGGCCAGGCTGGCGAACTGGGCGGTCGTCGTTGCAGTGGAGCTATTAGCCGCGACGGCCACGCCCACCATCTCCGTGCTGGACATGGTGACGCTCGCCGAGCCGATCAGGGTCCAGGTTGTGCCGTTGGTGCTGTAGTAGCCGCTGAAGGTGCTGCCATTGCGGACGACTTCCAGCCACGGACCCGTCGGGCCGCTGACCGAGTCGGTGCTGATCGTCCCCCCATTGGCGCTGCGGTATTGAAACTGCACCGACGCCGACGTGACGACCGCGTCGGCGAACGCGGATGAGGCCGTGTTCGACGAATCGCGGATCATCACGCCGTCGGTGGAGGAGGAACTCGAATTGGAAGTAAGGTCTGCGAAATACGTGATGTTTCCGGTGGCGGTTTCGGAGAGGAAATTGAACTGGTCGGAAGACCCGTTGATGCCGGTGCCCCCGGCGGTGTCGGTCAGCAAGGCGGCGTCGGGATTGTACAGGGTGTCCCCCGCCGTGACGGGCGAGCCGACGTCTTCATCGGAATACCCTTCCTGCTCGACCGTCACTTCATAAGGCGTGGGCGCGGAAGTGTCCGACATTTCCTCTGAGCCGCCACCCAGAGGCGTAATCCGGCACGCGGCGTCGAAGGCAACATTGGTGTCGTGATCGAGATCGAAGCCATATCGCGCCGTAAGCTGTACGTTGCTCAGCGTGACCCCGCTGACGGGCGCTTTGGGCAGGCCCCAGATGATGCCGCAGTAAGAACCGCTGTAGTTGGACTGCGAGGAGCTGGTGACGCTGACGAGGTTGCTGATGGTGATGTTTTCCCAGAACGGGGTGAGGTTCAGTGGCTGCGCAGGATCCTGTGGATTGCTGGGGACAGCCGCCGAGTAATAGCTGTTGATGTCGATGGCGTATTCGACATTCGTCATGGTGATGTTGTAGTAGCTGATGTTCTCGACGAGTCCGCCGCGGCCGCGCTCCGATTTCATGCGGATTCCGCTGGTGGTGCCGTTGAAGGTGCAGTCGGCGACGGTGACATTATCCACCCCGCCGGAGGTGTAGCTGCCGATGGAAAGGCCGTGCCCCACGCCGAAGGTGCAATCGATGATGGTGATGTTGGCGGTTTCCGGCCCCCCGCTGGTGGCGGCGCCGATCGCGATGTTGTCGTCGCCGTCGGAAATGCTGTCGTTGCGAAAGATCATGTTGGTGCCGGAGACATCGATGCCGTCGGTGTTAGGGGCGTTGGTGCCGGGCGTGTTGATGGTGATGTTCTGGACGGTAACGTCGTTGCAGGCATTTTGGATCGAGATGTGCGTGTTGGGGGGATTCTGAAGCGTGATGCCTTCGATCAGGACAATGTCGCTGTCGTTGATGGCGATCATCTGCGGGCGCGTGACGGTGAGGGTTCCGTTGTTATATGCCGTCCACCAGGGCGAGCCGTTGCCGTCGATGGTGCCGCCGCCGGAGATTTCGACGTTGCTGAGGTTGTTGCCCTCGATGAAATTGGCGTAGGAGGTTGCGCCGTTGGCCAGCGGATAGGTGCCGTAGGCAAGCATCTGGAGGGTTGCACCGGCGTCTACTTGAAAATCGATATTGCTGGAGAGGGTCAGCGGGCCGCACTCCCAATCCTGCGAGGCTGCCGGGATTTCGACGATTCCCCCCCCTGCCGCGGCCGCGGCGCTGATGGCGGCCTGGATGTCGGTGGTGTTATTCGCGGACGTGTCGACTGCCCCGTACGATTCGATGTTGAAAACGCGCGAGGGAATCGTCGGCGTGGGAATCGAGGAGAGAAGACAGCGCGCCTCGAGGGTATCAATCACGGCGCTACGAAGACTGGGCTTTCGGCGACACATCATAAATCCGCCTCGGCTCTTTATTCGCTACGCGATTCCTAGTTCGAAGTCTCCCGCTTGCGCCGCCGCGACATCAAGCCGAGGCTGCCAATGGCCAACAGGCCGAGCGTGGCCGGTTCCGGCACGGCGGCGATCGTCGGCGCGGGCAGGCCGTTGGCGGCGGCGAAGGAATCCAGTGCGGCAATATCCGCCGGGGTCACGGCGGCGCCGCTGTCGCCCTGGCCGAAATTCGCCGCAAGGGCGGAGAAGTCGGAGCCGTTTACAGAACTGGTATAGAGGAAGTTCCCCTGGTCCCAGTTGGTGACGCCCAAGCCGAAGTTGGCGGCGAGGATGGAAAAGTCGGAACCGTTGACGGTGCCGTCGAGGTTGGCGTCGCCAACCAGCGTGTACTTCAGTTCGATTTCGCCGCTGGTGAGGTTTTTCACGGCGCCGGTCTTATCGGCGCCGTCGGCCCAGCCGACGCTGTAGGTTAAGCCGTTGGTCTTGGTCTGGGCGGTGGAAGAAATGATTCCGGAGGTCCCGGTCCAGGTGCCGTTGTTGAAGCCGGACTTGAGGTAGCCAAGGATCGTGGACATCGGGTCGGTGGCGCCGTAGTCGATGATGATGTGATTGTTGGAGATATCGAGAACGCTATTGGCCGCGATGGTGAGCGACGAGACGTTGATATTGCTGACCGGATTGGTGGAGGTCCAGCCGCTGCTGGCAGTGGTGTTGCTCGCGAGTACGACGTTTCCACCGTTGATCGCAAAGCTGCTGGCGGTCAGGCCGACGCCCAGCGTCAGGGTACTGGTGCCGGTCTTGGTGAATCCGCCGGTGGCGACGATGAGGCCACCGCCGGTGATGGAATAGTTGCCGGAGCTGTTGACCGTCACCGAGGCGGGGCTGACGGTGGTGCTCAGGGTCACAAAGTAGTGGCCGGCGTTGGTGTCGTTGAAGGTGACGGCTTCACCGTCGGCGTAGGTCGTTGCGGCTGAGCCGTTGTTCCAGTTCTGGTTGCTGGTATCCCAATTGGTGCCATTGCCACTGCCGCCGGCATTATCCCAGAAGAGCGAAACCGGTCCGGTGCTGGTGACATCGAGATCGATGAAATTGGCGCTTTCCGCGAGGCTGTAGGCCAGGCCGGCCGGCGCTGATGGGAGGGTAAAATTTGCCAACTGGATCTGACTGACGACGGCGCCAGAGCCACTGGTGTCGCCAATGAGCTGGTAGTCATTTCCGGCGACCGGCGCGTCGCCGCCAAAGGTGAGGAGTGTGCCGTTGGCAATGCTGACGGTTCCCGAGCCCAGGATGAGATTGTCGCCATTGGTGACGAGGCCGCTGCCGGTGCCGAGGTCGAAGGCGAGGGTGGTGAGCGTGCTGGTAGTGAGTCCGTTGACGGTGAGCGTTCCGATGCTTCCGATGCCACCGGGGGCGATGGTATGCGCGCCGCTGCCGGCGAGCACGTTGCCGCCAACCGAGCCAACGCTTCCGCTGGCGAGGACACCGCCGTTCAGCGTTACGTTGCCGGTTGAAGTCGCCGAGCCCGAAGTATTGGTAACGTCCAGAACGCCACTGCCAAGGGTGGTGTTCCCAGTGTAGGTGTTGGCGTTACCCAAAGTGAGGGTTCCGGTCCCGCTGTAGGTCAGACTCGTCTGCGTCGGCCCGGTCGGATCGTCAGCCACCACACCCATGATGTTCAGATTGGCGGTTCCGGCGAATGTATCCGTTCGGAAGGTACCCGCGCTGGCGAGATAAACATTCGAAGCGAAGGTAACTCCACCCGTGTCGTTGGCATTGATCGTTTCGCTCGTCGTGCTGGCGCCGTTGATGACGACGGTGTTTGTAAAATCCAACGGCGTAGTCCCGCCAAACGTGGCGAAACTCGTCGAAGCGGAATCGATGGTGAAAGGATGGGCGATCGTCACCACCGAACTGCCGGTACTCTCGAGGGTCGGAGTGCCCGTCGGTGTGCCGGAAGCCGGGCCCAGGGCCAACGTGTTGCTCGTACCTATGGCCCCATTGCTGGGGATCACCAGAGTGCCGTTTACAACCGCTAAATTGCCCGAAAAAGTGTTGGCGGCGTTGGTCAGGCTCAATGTTCCGGTTCCGACGTAATTGAGGCTGGAATTTGCAGCCCCCGCGGCCGCGGAATTGCCGATGGGTGCGCTGATGGTAAGTCCCCCCGTTCCACCGATATTAAGCGTTCTCGCCGATGTGTTGCCGGAAAGGTACATCGTTCCGCTGAATGTGGTGGCCGCCGTGTTGTTTATGTTCAGATCGTCGGAACTGCCGCTGCCGGTCACAACGCCGGTAAAATTCAGAGGCGTGGACCCGCCGATGACGGACGTGCCAGTACCGCCGCCGCCGAGGGTGACGGGGTTTGCGATGGATATTGAGCTCGATCCGATTCCCTGAAAGGTGGCGGTGGCGGTGTTGTTTCCAAGGATCAGGGGGTTAGAGGGGCTACCAAGCGAGCCGGCGGCTGCGATGGCCAGCACGCCGCTCTCCACGGTCACAGTTGATGCCGACGTTGTGGTCCCAAACGTGTTGGACGTTCCCGACAGCGAGAGGGTGGCGGCGCCATCATAGGTGAGGAAGTTAGCGCCGGCATTCCCGTCCTGTATAAGTCCCGAAATGTTAATGTTTTCACTGCCGGCCAGGAGAATGGTGTGCGCCGAACTGCTTTGCGAGAAGGTGACTCCCCCGGAGAACAATGCGCTCCCGGTACCGTTGACGGTGAGGGTAAGGTGCGACTGGCCGTTGTCGCGAACCGCGCCGGCGAAGTTAACGCTGGCGGCCCCGAGGCTGAACGTCATGGTCGATGTGTGAAGATCGATTGCCGAAAGCGTTTCGGTGCCGGTGCTCGCCAGTGCGGTGGTGTCAAGGTCAACGGCGCTGGGGTTGGACATCTCCAGGATGCCGGTGCCGCTGATCGTGTAGCCGCTGGTTTGGAAGATCAGGTCGGATGTGCCCAGGTTGGTGTTGAGGGTAACGGTTCCGGCGGTGCCGCCGAACACGGCGTTGTCGAGCGTTCCGGAGGTGTCGGCCCAAACGACGTCGGCGGTGCCGTTGGACCAGTTGGCGAGGCTGGTGTTCCATGTTCCGCCGCCGCCGCTGGCGGGCAGGGAGTTGTTGACATTCTGTGCCGGGTCCCAGGTGAGGTTGGTTGTCTGCGCATGACCCTTGAGCGTCAGGAAGCTGACGGCCGACGCCGAAGCCAGGATGGACAATCTCCTGGCATTAATTCGATTGCCCTTCTTATTCTGGTTTTGTGAATTTGCCTTGTTTCCGACGCAATGCGATGTGAGCCTGCCCATCCTGTTACCCTCCAAAAGAAAAACTCCAACTCCTGTTTCAGAAATGTGAATGTTAGGGGCCATCTTGCGCACGCGAGCGCGAATCGACAATTCGTTTCCTTTGCGTTTATACCGATATCTTTTTTCAAATCCCGGCAAGGGGTTTTAGGAGCCGCTGGGATGGGATAAGCCCTCCGGATCGGGAACATTGATAGCCGTGAGCTGGTTATTGGCGATTGAAAACGTCCATTGGCTGGGACTATCTCTTAACCGGTAAATTCCAGCCCGCCCGAATCCAGCGGTGAATTCCGCCCCCGCCCCGACGATTGCGGCCGCAGATGGTCGCGGTAAGACCCCGGCGTCTTCCCAAGCTTTTTCTGAAATACGGCGTTCATGTACGCCTGCGACCCAAACCCCGAGTGATAGGCGATCGCCTTCAATTCCATGTTCGTATTACACAGCAGCCCAATGGCGTGATCGACCCGAAGCCGCACGATCTCCGCCCCGATCGTCCGCCCCACCAATTTGCGAAACCGGTGCTCCAAAACGCTTCGCGAAAGTGCGATTTCGCGGACAAGATCGTCAACGCTGATGTTGAAGCAGGCGTTTTCGCGGAGAAACCGCAGCGCCTTGACGATCGATCCATCATCGATGGCCATGAAATCGGTCGACGACCGCGCCACCACGCCCGAAGGCTGAATCCAGATCGGCTCCTTGGGCACCTTCTCCCCCGCCATCAGCCGGGCCAGCAGCGCCGCCGCCTCGTATCCACGCTGATGATCGTTCAGGGCAACGCTGGAAAGCGGCGGGGTCGCGATTCGGCAGATCGGTTCGTCGTTATCGACCCCAATCACCGCGATTTCCTCCGGCACGTGAATCTCCGCGCGCTGGCAGGCTTCCAGCATCTGCTGACCCAACAGGTCGGTAGAAGTCATGATGCCCGCCGGTTTCGGCAGCTTCGTGAGCCAGGTCATCAGCTCGCGCTGCTGGTGTTCCCACGTTCGCGGGCCGCCGGAACCCGCCTTGGGAAAATAGCTTTCGTAAACCTGGCAGGTGGCATCCGAGGGGAGGGCTTTGCGAAAGCCTTCGAACCTCCCGGCCGACCAAACGGCATCCTTGTCGATGTAGCGCCAGAATCCAAAGTGCTTGAACCCGCGCGAAAGCAGGTGCTCCGCGCCCATCCGCCCGACGGCAAGGTTGTCGGCATGCACCATCGGAAAGTTCCGCTCGCGCATGCTGCCGAAGAGATCCACCACCGAAATGCCCAAACGCGGCGAGATGCTGTTATCCGGGTCGCTGGCGGAAACGATGATCCCGTCCCCGTCCCAGTTCTGGAGCCACTGGGCGAGGTCCTGCTCCACGCCGGCCGGCTTCAAGTAAACGCACCACGGTTCATGTTCCTGGATGTAGCGGGCGATTCCCGTCAGCAGCAGCCGGCGCGGCGCGATGGCGGCTTCCACGATTAACGCCACGTGCTTGGGGCGCGGAGCCTCGCGCGAGTATTTTCTTTTTGCACTAATCGTCTCTTTTTCGTGCTTTGCCATTGACGCGCTTCTCCGACGCAAACACAATATATCGCCAGTCCTGTCGCTCACCAGCGGGTTGCGAAATTTGCCCATTTCCCGCAGGTTTATGGAATATTATCGGGAAAAGGGCGGGATACGTGAAATCGCAAGCATTTGCCGCGAACTCGATAAAGATAATCGCCGCCGCGAACGTTCAAATTCATATGATGGTTCACCGGCCATGATAAGTGGCCGGATGACTTAATGCGGGGTTTGCAAAAACACCATGCGCGACATCGTTAACGTCAAACAGTTTGGGGCTCACAGCGACGGTTCGTCTCCGTGCACCGCTTCCCTTCAGCGCCGATAGACACGTGCGCCGCGGCAGGCGGCGGCACCGTCCATTTCCCGCCGGGAACCTATATCACCGGCGCGCTGCTGATGCGCAGCAATGTCACCCTCGACCTCGCCGCTGGCGCTGTGGTCGCCGCACATACGGATGTCAACGCTTTCCCGGTTTCCCATAGCCTCTGGGAGGGGTCCGCCTCGCCGATCCATTCGCCCCTGATCGGCGGCGAAGGCCTTAAGAATGTCGCGCTCAAGGGCGACGGCACCATTGACGGCCGCGGTGCATTCTGGTGGGACCTCTTCAACGCCGGGAAACTTGCTTATACGCGTCCGAACCTGATTCGCCTCGTTAACTGCCGCGATGTTCTCATCGACGGCCTGACCATTACCAACTCTCCCCGCTGGACCATCAACCCCGTCGCCTGTGAGAACGTGATCATTTCCTCGCTCGTCGTCCGCAACCCATACGATTCCCCCAATACCGACGGCATCAACCCCGATTCCTGCACCAATGTGCGAATCTGCGGCTGCCAGATCGACGTCGGCGACGACTGCATCGCCATCAAGTCCGGTTCCACCGAAGACATGCGACCCGAGCCGCGCCCCTGCCAGAACATCACCGTCACCAACTGCATGATGCTCCACGGACATGGCGGCCTGGTCATCGGCAGCGAAACCTCCGGCGGGGTGCGAAACGTCACCGTCTCCAACTGCATTTTCCGCGGCACCGAGCGCGGTGTGCGCGTCAAATCACGCCGCGGACGCGGTGGCTGCGTCGAAGACCTCTGGGCCGACAACATCATCATGAACGACGTCCTCTGCCCCATCGTCGTCAACCTGTTTTACGAGTGCGGTGCGTCGAAGGACGACCCCATGTTCGATCCGCGCCCCGCCCCCGTGACCGATCTCACGCCGCGCATACGCGGACTGCGCTTCCGCAATATCGCCGTCTATGGCGCCAAGTATGCCGCCGCCTATATCCGCGGCCTGCCTGAGCAGCCTGCCGAGGATATTTCCCTTGAGGACGTTTCGGTTTACATGGATTCGAATAACAAGCTGGCCGGCACGCCGGCCATGGCCGTCGGTTGCCCCGACATGTGCCGGGCGGGGTTTGTGCTCGAAAGCGTGAAAAATGTCCGCCTGCAGCGCGTCGATCTCTACTATCATCTGGGTCGCCCGGTGATCGCCAACGGCGACCAAGATCTTGAGGTCAACGGCCTGCTCGCCTCGGAAAACAACGCCGAATCCCCCGTGGCAATCGACGACATCCTCGCGGCAACCGAGAAAGCGGTGGAAGAATCCATTGACGTCACCATTTCACCCGATGCCAAAATCGCCGGGGCCCGGCACGCACGGATCGCCAGGCATTAAACGCATGTTCACCTCCAGTGCCGCCGGTGTCCTCACCAGCGGAAATGCATCCCCATAAACACAAAACAGTAGGATGGGCGTATTCAGAAATCATTCGTAGACCAAACGGTGGGCGAGTACACCCACCCTACAAATCTGATTTCTTGGCGCTCTTGGCGTCTTGGCGGTTAAAAATCTTATAACCGCCCGCTTCGCTCAAGACGCCAAGAGCGCCAAGAGATAAAGAGATTTTTCTCTGCGGTCTCCGCGTTCTCTAGCGAAGCGGGCGGTGAGATGAATTTTCCGGGTTAGGCGGGCCTTCAATCTTCACGGTTGCGTCACAAGATCATCCCCCACATACGCTCGATAATCCTTAATCCGCCCGCTGACCGTATCCGCCCCCTGCCGCGGCGTGTATCGCAAACCATAAACCGGCACCGAGCTTCCAAGATCAATCACCAGATAATGCGGAAAATGAGCCGGTTTCCCGCTGATTTGCGTCTGCCAGTAATCCGAGACCTGCCCGTTGATGGCGTTGAGCGCCGAGCCGTCCTCGGATTCACTTTCTTCGCTGTCGGCGTAGGCGATCGTCCACGCCGATTGATTGATCGCATTCCCGGATGAATCGAGCAGCGCGATTTCCGCAACCGCCGCGAATTCTTTGCCATCCCAGGCATCTAAACATTCCAGGCAGAATTGCCGGCCGGCGAGGGCCTTTGAAAACATGATCTGCTGCGTCGCGCTTCCGGCCTGAAACTGCCCCACAATCGCGGGCGAAACGCCGTCGAGTTTCAGCACGCCCTTATCGTTCTTCTGATAAAAATCCTTCTCCGGCCGCAGGCGATCGAGCACCGGCGTCTTCACGCCCGAAAGAATAGGCTGCTCCGGACCGACAAGGTCGAGCAAAACCACGTCGTTCCTTCCCGTACGCAGCCACGGCCCCGGCACATACATCGTCTGCGTCGGCCCGATGTTCCAGAATTTCCCCAGGCAGTGCCCATTCACCCAGGCAAGCCCGAATCCCCAGTTGGAGACGTCCAGAAACGTGTCGCCAGTTTGCGGCAGATCAAACGAGCCGCGCCAGAAGGCCGGAGACTTCCCGGTGATTTCGTTTGCGCCGTTTTGCCACGTGACCTGCGGAATCGCCGCATCAGCGCCGAAATCCATAGGGAGAATCTGCCACCCGCTGATCTCCTGCGGCTCTCCATCGCGCGGCGTGAAATAGATCGGCCCCTGCAATCCCTTTCGGTCGTGGACTTCCACCCCGAAATTCACGCGCGAAAGCGTGTAGAGAAGAATTTCCAGGCTCGCCGGGCTCGATCGCGCCGGCAGATTGACCGAAAACCGCCGATGCCGGTCCTCCATCATTCCAACCTGTTTGCCATCGAGGAACACCCACGCGAAATCGCGAACATTCGCCGCCGAAAGCATTCCCGCCGGGCCCGGCGGAACCGTGGCGCGATACGTGATCAGCCCCCGGCTGATGTTGTAGGCTTCGATGTTCCGGGGAGTCTGCACATTGATCCCCGTTTGGGGGAGATTGTCCAGCACCGGCGCAGTTTGATTCAGCGAAAACGCCGGAATTTCAATGACCGGATTCGCCGCGGGAGGATCGGGAATCGTCTCGCCGGGCAGCAAATATCGCGACATCAGCTCGCGAATCGCCGTGAATTTCGGCGTCATCCATCCCGCCTCGGAGATCGGGGCATCGTAGTCGTAGCTGCTCGTGTCCGGCCGGAACGGCCGATCGCACCCTGCCCACATCCCAAACGTCGTCCCGCCATGCGCCATGTACAGGCTGAACGATCCATCCACCTTCAGCATATATTCAAGATCGCGAAGCATCGTATCCGTATGCCCGCGCTTATGCGGCGTACCCCACGTATCGAACCACCCCGGATAAAACTCCCCGCACATGCGCGGCCCCTTTTGAATCTCATCCAGCGCCTCAAATCCGCGCTGCGGATCCGATCCGAAATTCGCCACCGAAAACAGCTCCGGAATGTGCGACCGCGCGACTTCATTCGTTGGATTACAGCAAAAGAGCGGCACATTGAACCCGGCGTTCAAAACAATCTGCCGCAGCGTGCGCATGTAATCCAGGTCTTTCCCATAAAACCCATACTCGTTTTCCACCTGCACCATCAGGATCGGCCCGCCGTGCGTGACTTGCATTGGACCCAGCACCCTCCCGACTTCACTAAACCACTGTCGGCACGGCTCGATAAACCGCGGATCGCTGGTCCGTAGAAAATCCCCGTCACCCTTCTTCAGCAGCCACCACGGCAGTCCCCCCATTTCCCATTCCGCACACGCATACGGCCCCGGACGCAGGATCACCCACAACCCCTCCTGCTGCGCCAGCCGGCAGAACTCTGCCGCGTCGCGCTGGCCCGACCAGTCGAACTTTCCCTCGTTCCACTCGTGATAATTCCAAAACAGATAAACGCAGACGGTATTAAGCCCCATCGCCTTGATCGTCCGCAGGCGGTCCTGCCAATACTCGCGCGGAACCCGTGCGAAATGCATTTCCCCACAGCGAATCTGGAAGCGCCGTCCGTCGAGGAGAAAGTCCGAAGTGCCGATGGCAAACTGATGCGACGCAACGGTGGATTCCGCAGCCCCCGCGGCAGCGGAACACAAAACGGCGACAGCAAACGCAGACTTGGCCAGAAGACTTATGGGGATATTCATGGCGGAATTTCAGGTCGCGGAACTCTATTGATCTTTCATTAATTTACATCGCCCGTTTCTGAACGATGAAACGAATTGAACCCCTCGGGGACCCCCCTGTCAAATTCTTTGCGTTCTAAAGAAACGCATAAAAAAAATCCGGCGATTTTTCCAAAATAGGTACGAAATGAACACCTTCTGGACCTATTAGTAGAGGCGCATTATTTTTTTCCTTCACAACACCAACTGCGGATCGGCCCCCCCTATTAGTGGGGAATTTTTGGGAATAGTGTTGAATTTCGAGAAATCCCGCGGAGTCAACCGCGTTCAATACAACTCGCTCATCTTGGGCGGTTCGATGAGCTTCGCCGCTACGCGAACCACCAGCGGGGTCTCTTCGGGATTCCGCATGCGCGATGCCAGCCGCACCATCGCGCGGTAGCCGACTTCTTCCGAGCGGATGTCGATCGTGGTCGGCCGCGGCTGAAGCGCTGCCAGCCGCGATTCCTCGTTGTCGCAGGATACAATCGTAATATCGCGATCGGTTCGGATCCCCTGGCGATTCAAAATCGGGACGATCGTCGAGGTGGCGTGGTCGTTGAGAACAAAAAGTCCGTCCGGCCGCCGCGGGCCGCCCAGAAGCTTCGCCACCAGTTCCTCCGGATTCTTCGCCGGAACGACGCGCTTGCCATACGAATCCAGAATCATCTCATCCTGGCTGACGACGTAAGCGGTTGCCCGCTGGTTGCCGTCGTAGGCCGCGTTCAAAAACGCCTGCGCCCGCAGCCGCATGAATGTCCAGGATGGATTCAACGCGATCAGCGCCACTTCCTGGCAGCGTTTGTTTCGCAAGAAGTTATAGGCTAAGTGCCCGATATGCACATTGTCGCAGGTGACGTGATCGACATCGTAGTTGCCGTACTCTTCGCCCATCGCCCAGACGAGCGGAATCTTCTGGCTCACGATGTCGAGCGCTTCGTTGCAGCGCTCGGAGCTGAAGCTGCCGGTCACGAACACGATGGCCCCATCGATCTCCCGGCGATCGATCAGCCGGTGCGGCTTGGTTGCATCAAGGAGTTCATCAAGCACCAGCCGGTATCCGCGCTCGGTAACTGCCGTGCGAATTCCGGCGACGGCGCCCGCCATCACGGGCAGTTGCAGCCATTCGCGCGCCTGCCCCAGCGTGATCACGGCGATGTTCCCCGTGCGCCCGGCCGCGCCCGGCCAAAGCCGTCCTCGTCGCTCAGGTCCCGGCGCGTCCGCAGCGGGCTGTAATTCAGCGCCTGCACCGCCTCCCGAACCCGCCGAATCGTCTCCTCGCGCACATGGGGAAAATTGTTCAGAACGCGGGAAACAGTGGCCGTCGAAACCCCGGCCGCTTTGGCGACATTGGCTATCGATTTTTGACGCACGACGCTCATGGTAAATCCTGACTCTAAAGTCGCTCCCCAAAGCTCTCCATAGCGATTTGTGTATCTTACATTTCATGTAACGAAATGTAAATCATGTTATATTGGTGGCGCGGCGGAAGTGACTTATGACCGCCGGATATAACGGCTGTAGCGGCTGGGATTGGACACCAACGCAATCCGGCTCGCAACTTTATGGCAGGGAAGAGGATGCAGGAGGTAAACGGATGGGATCAACCAAATCGAGGATGCCGGGTTTCGCCTGCCTGGTGGCTTGGACACTGGCAGTTTTCATGGCCGAAATCACCCTCGCAAACCCCAAAGCCGATGCCCCATCGACCCTCGCGGGGGACAATTTTCTGACCGCTCCCGGCGACCAATGGAAGCTGATCTGGCACGATGAGTTTGCCGAAACCAGCCTCGACCTGACCAAGTGGACCAGCGGCCTATCCTGGGCTGGCGACGATGGAGCCCATCAACACCACAACGCAATGTATGCCAGCCTGATCGAAGACGACGATGTGCAGTTTCAGAATGGAATGCTCGCCCTGCTGACAAAGAAAACAGATGTGGTGGACCATCGCGGACGAACCTTTCATTACACACAGGCCTTCATCCAGACCCAGGGAAAATTTGACTATAAATATGGCTACTGCGAGATCCGCGCAAGGTTCCCGAAGACGCAGGCCCCGGTTTGTGGCCTGCTTTCTGGATGCTCTCCGCCGGCTGGCCGCCCGAGGACGACATCGCCGAGTTCTGGACCGGCCGCCCCCTGCCGCATTTCCACCAGGGATTTGCCTATCGCCTCCCGATGAGCGGCCGGGTCCAGTGGAACAGCCGCCACGTCGACAGCGTGCCGATGGGGTTTCACACCTACGGAATGGAATGGGGACCCGGCTATCAGCTCATGAACATGGACGGCAAGATCAGGGTCCGCATCTACGGCGCGCAGTCGCCGGACGTCCCCATGTACCTGATCCTCAACAGCGGCGTAACCTCCGATCCCCTGCCGACGCCGCAGACGGTTTTTCCCAATGCGTTTCTGGTCGACTACATTCGCGTCTATCAGCGTCCGCCAGTTGTCCCGTTTCACAACACCGGATTCGAGGACCCAACCCTGGCGCCGTGGACGGCCACGGGCAAAGCAAGCATCGTCACGGACCACGCACACAGCGGCGGGCATGCGCTCTGCCTGACCGGCTCACCCGCATCGGTGCAGCAGAGGATTTTCGGGCTTCAGCCGAATATGACGTATACGGTCAGTGCGTGGGCGGATGCGGCCGATTGCGGAGAAGTTCGCCTGGGCGTGAAATATTTCGGCGGCAATGAGGTCTGGACGGCGGACACCGCTGCGGGATATCACCAGGTCAGCGTGCAGTTCACGACAGGCCAGCACAATTCAACGGCGACAGTGTATTGTTCGAAGGGGTCAGGTCCGCAGAACTCGTATCTGGACGATCTGGAAATCGGGGCACCGCATAAAGCCTAGAAGTATTTGATCTCGCAAGCTTGAAAAAATCCGGAACCCAAGCCCTGCGTCGAATCCGCACTGGCTTCGCTCCCGAAAGTAACTAAGCCGTTTTGTCTTAGGAAGCCACAATCACTCCGCCCCGCGATCCCAGTAAGATATTCTTCTGTAATCGTATGATTAAATTCGTGCTATATTCGTAATGAATCGAATTTAATGCTGGACACATCGAATGGCGCGTTCTGATATTCGCGCCCCTCGGATCTCCGCAATAATCTGCGGATGTTGACAAAAGGCTGCCAAGGTTTTGGCGGAAATCACTTCACCACAGGTAAGGAGCTCTCGATGCGCAGGATTAAATATCAACCGGGTTATCGTGCAGTCGTCCGTGCAGCAGCAATAGGTTGCGCCGGTTTAACAGCGGCCCTAATAAACTCGACCGCCCTATCACAGCTCGTGAGTATCGGCGATGGCTCGCAAATTGCGAACGCGACGAACGACCAAAATTCAGACGGCTCAGGATGGAACGCAGTTGCCGGCTCCATCCCCTACGGCAGCGATGCCTACAATCCGAATGCGGGCGCGCAGGCCGATGGTGGAAACGCATATAGCGCAACCGCCGCTGAGCCCGGCGGGAGCGCAAGCGCCAGCGGGCTGGCGTTTTCGAATTCCACCGTGGACGCGGGCGCCGAAGTAACAGCGCAAGGAGGGTGGGGCTCCACTTCAGCGACGAGTGACGGCGGCAATGGGGGAAACGCTGATATCCAAGTGAGCTCAATCCTTGCTATGTCCATCACCCCGCCCCCAGCGCCTTACTACCCGTACGTTTACGGAAGCTCCTTGCCTGGGGAACCATATATAGACGCTACTTTCAGTGCTCAAGGTGGAACCGGAGGGGACAGCTGGAACCAGAATGCGGGGAATGGGGGATCAGCCACGGTTGATAATCCAATTGTCATTGAATCAGAGGGCGGTGGGCCAATTAACGCAACGCTCACGGCTACCGGAGGAAGCGGAGGATCCTCTGGCGAATTCGCCGAGCCCCAACAGTTGCAGTCAAGCGCCATACCGTCTTCTGGACAGGGACAAGCAGAGTTTCTGACCAACGAAATTAATGCCGTTGGAGAGGGCATGAACGTCCAACTCACGCAGTCAGCAACGGGCGGCAACGGAGGTCCGAACGCATACGCGAACGGATTGCCTGGCGCGGCGGCGGGCTCGGCCTTGAACTATTCTTCGATCGAAACAGGTGGAAGTTCGTTTACCGCCACCACGAACGCGACGGGCGGTTTCGGGGGCGGCGGGGGTGGCGGCTACGACTCGAGCGGCAACGTAATCTTGGCAAACGGAGCCGCCGGAGGCGCTGCTGGGGCTCAAACCGAGCTGTCACCTACATCGAGCTCTGATCTAACTGCCTGCAACGCCTATGCCAACGCGACTGGGGGCCTGGGTGGGAGCGGTGAGAATGCCGGCGCAGGAGGGAACGCGACTGCGGTGGCGACCGCATCAAACCCGGGAGGGGCCGGCGTCCCCGACTACGCGAATGCGAGCGCGACCGGAGGTAGTGGGGGTCGTGGAGACACGAGCCCTGATGGCGGCGATGGGGGAGGAGGCGGAGGCGCCACGGCCACGGCTGAGGCGTTGCCGTGGACAGGAGCGGCGACCGCGATCGCCGTCGCAGTCGCTGGAAACGGGGGCGAAGGGCACGCGGGGGGAATCGGAGGCTCAGCCACGGCCACGGCGGAAGGAATCGGCATATTCGGCGACGAGAGCCTCTCGGCTTCCGCGACCGGCGGCAGCGGAGGATACGAGGGCGATGAGACATACGCTGACGGCGGCTCCGCGACCGCAATCATCACCGACCCCGAAATCGGCAGTATCGAAATGTATTCACCCGGGCTTGCCAATGGAACCAACAGCACCGCCTCCGTGAGTGTCGGCATGGGTACGCTCAGCATAGCCACCTCCACCCAAACCGTGTACGGCACCCTCAGCATCACCGTGCCCGGGACCCTTACTCTCAATAACGGCCCCAGCGATTACAGCCTCGTCATCGGCGATGGCACCGATGCCACCACGTTTCAACTCTCAACCACGAGCGGCAACACCACCTCCCTTGGAACATTCGACGTAAACACCAATTCCTCACTCGACATCTTTACCGACCCAACAAGCACCACCACATTCCAATCGGGAAACATCAACAACGGAACCGTCCTCGTCACCGGCACCGGCTCCAACACCATCGGCAGCGTGACCGGAACCGGCGCACTCATTATCGGCGACGGCACCAACGCGACCACCTTGCAACTCAACACAACGGACAGCAGCACAACAACGCAGGGCTCCTTCACAGTCAACGCCAACTCAAGGCTCAACCTCTTCACCGACTCGACCAGTTCCACAACTTTCAGCACCGGAAACACGAACAACGGCACCCTCGACGTTACCGGCACAGGCTCGGTCGCCATCGGCGGACTAAACGGCAGCGGATCGCTCATCGTAGGCGACGGCACCAACCCCACCCTCCTCCAGCTTTCCCACGAAAGCGGCGCCAGTTCCGTCGGCTCGCTCACAATCAATTCCGGCTCAAAGCTCGATATCACCAACAATCACCTCTTCATCGACTACGGCTCCGGCAGCGATCCGATGAGCACAATCTATTCCTACCTCAAAAGCGGTTACAACAACGGCCACTGGAACGGCCCGGGCATTATCTCCTCCACCGCCCAGTCCCCCACCAGCGGCCACTACTACGGCATCGGCTTCTCCGATGGCAAAGACAACGTCGTCAGCGGACTCTCTTCCGGCCAGATCGAACTGAAATACACCCTGCTTGGCGACGCCAACCTCGACGGCAATGTAAATGGAACCGATTTCAGCATAGTTTCAGCCGATTTTGGCACGGGTGACACGAATTGGGACCAGGGCAACTTTCTGTACACTTCATCCGTCAACGGAAGCGACTTCTCGGCGCTTTCGGCCAACTTCGGCAACGGCGATAGCGGTGCGGATGTTTCAGTTACTAAAGCCGATATCGCCGCGCTCGATGCTTTTGCTATGGCCAACAACCTTCCTATACCGACCATTGGGGCGGTGCCGGAACCGGGAACTGCCGTACTTTTCGGTGGATCCGTGCTTGGCTTGTTGTCCCGGCGGCGGAAACGGGTCGGACTAGTCTCGCGGGAATTGCCCGGCTAATTCTGCTGCTGAAGGTTCCAGATGTAGGTTGTGTTTGGAACCATCTGGGAGCGGTTGCCCGTCCATTGGGCATCAGTTGCCGGGCACTGGACCCGTGGAACGCCTTCGACGTGCCCGTCGAGGAAAAGAAGGTTAGTGGTACCACTTAGATTAAGGGTAAGAGTTCCGGTTCCGTAATCCCCACCGCCGGTAGTGGTCATCAATTTGCCCGGAGGATTGGACATAAACTGCCCGTGCCGCGCACCGCTGATTCGCCACTCGGAAGCAATCATGCCGTTCCATTCTGTTCCGTCGTAGAGAATCACAGTAAGGGACGACTGGTGAAACTCAGTGGTCTTGTGCATTGTGGTTGGGTTGGTAGTCTCATTGGCTGATAAGACACCGCACGGGCAGTACGCCTCATTTCCATTGGGCTCTCCCGACCCGTTAAGGGGGTGGCTTCCACCGGCTTGGTTAAAGACTGTACCCGTATACACGAATCCATTAATTCCGTATCCACTGTCGACAACCTGCCCGTTCCAGCCATTGTAATCCATAAGATAATAGGACATTCGCCGGTCAAACCCATCGACCCCCGGGACGGTGGTGACCGTCTGCTGATTGATGACGTCATCGTAGATGAGCGAGCTACGCACAGCGGGGCAAACAAGGATGCTCGTGGCCGCAGTGTGAGGATCAGGTTTCGGAGCGTTGATACCAGGAGAATTGGGGTTGACCACCCCCTGGACCGGCACATATCCAAGTGATGTAAGGATCATCGGCCATTCTTCATCAAACCAGACGTTGGGACCGGGCGATGCAGCACCGTAAATGTTCTGCGATACCGTCGAAGGGTTTCCCCATTCGACGGCCGGTACGATGTAGTTATTAAATGACACGGCGTATTGGGCGAAATCCAGCCCGATCTGCCTCATATTGGATTGGCACTGCACGTAAGTCGCTTGCGCCCGGGCCTTGCTAAGCGCCGGCAGCAGAATCCCGATGAGGATCGCGATGATTCCGATGACGACGAGCAGCTCGACTAATGTGAAACCTTTTCGTTTGCGATGCACGTCAGCCTCCGCCGGTTGCGGCCCGCTTCAGGTTCGCGGGCGAGGTGTATTTCTTCTGGCCGGAATGAATATTACATGGAATCGAGAAATTTTCAATGCAAAAATAGTTGCCGCACCTTTCAGGGGAAAACGCCGGGTCGGGAATCACCGCGAAAAATGGCTCAAATCACTGGAAAATGGCGAAATCTGCATGATCCATCCCGGCAGGCCCGGACCAAAATAGCTGCTCCATTTTTGCAGAATCCGCGGTTGGATTCGTCCTTTCCACGGCCTCAAATCGTGAAATTAAAGGAATTAGTTTCACAGAGAATTTCATACATTTCTGAAAACATTTCTTTGGAATCGTCGGTTTAACCGCAACCGGCTCGTCGCAATTCGCGAAAAGTCGGCGGTGGCCGGATGTGGCGTTTTTTCCTTATTTTCGGCCATATATCCGGAAATCGGCCGAATTTTCGCCCGATGTAAGGGCATCATTTTAAGATGAAAATTTTCTTGACAACGTTTCAACTTGTGTTACATTCGCGTTTGGCGAGTTCTTCCAAATGTCAGTCGGAGGCTCGGGAAAGACACATCTATCAAACTGGAGGCGCAATGAAGAGAAATGCAAAGAAAGTGGCCGCCCTTGCGGCAGCCGCGGGTGGATTCGGAGTTGCTGCGGCGTATTCAAGCTCCGCTCAGGCAAGCCTGCTCAGCACGCTTTATCCCACTGCGGTGGTTACCACGGTTTATTCGGATGGCTTCACCGGCGGAACTGCCGGAACCCAAGTCCTCGGAAACGCCCCCGCAACTGAGACTGGCCAAGACGGAGGCTCTGCAACGAGCGCATGGCTTGGGACACCTGTCGGAACTCCCACCGCCGGCGCGGACGCCATCTGGAACTATTCCGCCAGCGGCGCCAGCATCACCAGCCCCAGCGCTAACATTCAGACCAGCGGCGCCAACACGGGCGAGGACACCAGCACCATCGCAAACCTCACCCTTCCGGTGACTCCTGTCCTCGGAATCACCTACGATCTGGAAGCAACGATCACCGTGCCGAGCATCATGGGCGCAACCAGCAGCGGCACCAGCGGTGGGCACGGATTGGAAATGGCCTACCTATTCAACGCCGGCAATGGCCACGTTACTGGCGGCGCCCTCGCAGAGGCGCTTTCAAACAATGATCCGGTGGGATTGATCCTTGATCGCGATTATTTTTCACCCTCGTCACAGACCAACACTTTCTTCGACGCGTTCGAAGGCACGACCACGACCAATGACCACCAATTTGGAAACACAAGCTCCCCGAGCACCGGCGGCTCGGTTGGCACAGCCATCACCGTCGACATCCTGTTTACCGCTACCGGCGCCACGACAGGAACCATAACCCAGTACATCGACGGCAATCCCGTTTCCAGTCCAGTTTCGGTGAGCGGGCTGACCAGCGGGGTTAGCTACATCCAACTTGGCGACAACCAAACAACCGGCGATCTGATTCAGAGTTTCAGCCTGACGGCAGTGCCGGAACCGGCCAGCATCGGGCTGCTTGCGGCGACATTGCCGATGCTTTTGCATCGACGCCGCAAACGGACGGAATAACAGCAAGGTTTGGAACTTGGCCGGTCAAAGCAGCGGGTTTGGCCGCTTACGCTTACCCTCCTCCGGCCGCGCCTTTGCAGATTCATCTGCATGGGCGCGGCCTGATCTTTTTGGGATCTCTCTTTTAGGTCAGGATTTCGCGGAGCACCAGGTTTTCCACATTTCGCGGTAGGCATTTTCGATGTCGCGGGTGTATCGGGGTGCGTCCATGAGGGGCGATGATTCGAGGCGGCCGCGAAGCACGGCGCCAATTCCGCCAGACGATTCAGATCGACCGCCAGCTCGGTCGCGATTTGTACAAATTGCCCCGAGGTTTGTGCGATCAACTCCGGCATCCCAAGGTTGCGCAGCAGAGAATCACCCGCCCGACCGACAACTGTGTTTCCAACCAAAGTAACCAGCGGAACTCCCATCCAAAGCGAGTCGAGGCTGGTGATGTGACCGTTGTAGGGCAGCGTGTCGAGGCTGATGTCGAGCCGGTGGTAATATTCCAGGTATTTGCTGCGTCCCCGTTGGACCACGAATTCAACCCGGTCGTTCTCGACGGACTGATCGCGAAGGAAATCCAGCACGCGCTGGCGATGTGAGCCGGGAGAACAGAGCATGATCAATCGCGAATCCGCGACGGACCTCAGGACCTGTGCCCAGAGACCAAGAACCTGTTCGTTGACTTTGCGGAAGCTGTTAAGGCAGCCAAAGGTTATGTGGCCGCTGGATTTTGCGGGAAGGGAATTGACTTCGACCTGCACGCCAAGCGGCTCGTAGCACCAGAAGCTGTTGGGCAACCGATACGAGGATTCCGAGTAATATTCATCGTCGAGCCCGGGGGGATCGAGGAATTTATCGGTCAATCGATAATCGATGGTCGAAAGCCCGGTTGAGCCAGGATAGCCGGCGAAAGTCACTTGAACCGGGGCGGGATTGGCGGCAAAAATCAAAATGCGGTTCTGGGCTGTGTGCAGCGCCAAGTCGACAAGAATATCGATCTGATCTTCCCGGATCAGGTCAATGGCTTTGCCGTCGCGGAGGGTGGAAATATCGCGCCAATGGTCGGCGTACTGCTGATATTGTGGGGTGAGATCGTCGGGGCGGGCGAGGTTTGAATAGCAGAAGACTTCGAACTGCTCGTGATCGTGATTTCGGAAAAGCGGAATGAGGTTCATCGAGATCGTGTGCCTGCGGAAATCGGGCGAGACATAGCCGATGCGCAGCCGGCGCCTGGGGTCGGGGCTATTTGGGTATTCCGTGATTTTTTCGATCGATGCGGCGTGGGCCCGGTTCCATTGCTGCAGTCCCTCAAAGTGCATTTTCGGGTCGTAACCGGGGTAGTACAGGAGCGAAAAAAGCATTCCTCCATGGCCTTTTTCGTAATCGGGTTTGAGCTCCAGCGCCTTGCGGGAGGCGGCGATGCTCTCTTCCATCCGGCCCACGTTTGAGAGGGAGTAACCCAGGTTGTTAAATGCGACCGCCATCTGCGGATTGAGTCGAATTGCCTCGCGATATTCAGCGATCGATTCGTTGAGTTTCCCGTCAGACCACAGGGCATTGCCCAGATCGTTGTGGGCCTGATCCCAGTCCGGTTTGAGCTTCAGCGCTTCCTGGTAAGCGGCGATTGCGTCGCCGTAGGCGCTGGTCTTGTGAAGCGCGGTTCCAAGGCAGTAGTGGGCATCGGCATGGTCCGGCTTTGCGGCGATGGCGCGCCGATAGACGCCGATTGCCTCGGAGTCGCGGTTGGCGTCGCGCAGCAGGTTTCCAAGGCTGCAAAGCGCTTCCACAAAATCGGGCTTGAGAAGGACGGCCGTCTGGTGCGATTCGATCGCCTCGTCCACTTTTTCCTGTTTAAAGAGAACCAGGCCAAGGTTGTAATGCGCAGGCGCGTAATTCGGATTGGCGTTAATCGATCGGCGGTAGCACCATGTCGCCTCGTTCAGGTCCTCCGTTTCCCGGATGGCGTTGCCCAGATCGCTCCATGCCTCGGCATAATCGGGCTTTAATTGAATCGCCTGCCGGTAGGCGGCAATCGCTTCGTCGCGCCGCCCCACGGTTTGCAGCGATATTCCAAGGTTGTAATGGGCTTCGGTGAAATCGGGACGCAGGCGAATTGCTTCGCGGTAGCTGTCGATCGCCTCGTCGATTTTTGCGGACTTCTTCAGGGCGTTGGCGAGATTGTTATGGGCCTCGGGAAGATTGGGCCGCAGGCGCACCGCTTCCAGGCAGGCGGCGATCGCTTCTTCGAGTTGCCCCATCGTGGTCAGCAGGTGGCCCAGGTTGCTGTGCACCTCGGCCACGCTGGGCGCCAGTCGAATCGAATGGCGATAGGCGGCGATCGCCTCGTCATTCCTTTCCAGCGCCATCAGCGCGTTGCCCAGATTGATAAAGGCATCGGCCAGATCGGGCCGCAAGCGAATCGCTTCGCGATATTCGGCGATGGCTTCTTCGTATTGGCGCAAGGCCTTGAGCGTGTTGCCGAGATTGTTGTGGGCCGCGGCGTGTGACGGTTTGAGGCGAATCGCCTGGCGGAGAAGCTGGAGCGCGGCTTCGAATTGCCCCGCCTGTTTGGCCAGCATGCCGAGCAAATGGAGCGCCTCGGCGTCGTTGGGATCGCGGGCGAGGATCTGGCGATACGCGGCCTCCGCGTCGGGAAAACGCCCGGCCTGATGGTGGCGAAGCCCCTCCTGAAGCAATTGCTGATTGGTCGGCTGCGGCATCGTGCGATCCGATCCTCGCGGCGGGCAGCCGCCGGGCGGATTTTACTTCAGGGGCGTCTCGACCACCATCGCCGTCTGCGGGCCGAAGTTGGTCGTCCGCTCGTGATTCCCCTGCTCGACGGGAAGGACGAAGAGGCTGAGGATGCTCGAATCGTGCAGCCGGGCGAGGTCGTACATCGGCTCCCAGTTGCCGAGGTTTTCGTGCGTCAGGTCGATGGCGTTCCACTGCTCGTAAGGCGCGGAGGATTCATAGAGGCGGATTCCGCCGCCCACCTCGGCGTCGCGCGTGATGACACAGGCCGTGCCGCTGTGAGAGACGGCGACTTCGGGCCGGCTGATCGGGATCGCCAGCGAGCCAGCGCCGCTGAGGGAAAATTTTGACGTGCGGTGCGAAATCTGGCTTTTGTGCCAGGCATGCCCGTCAAACCACTCGTCGAAATACTGCGGAATGCCGCCCGCGTCGTTGAAATATTCTACCAGATGGAAGCGGCCCTGGTCGTCGACCGCGGAGCTGCACTGGTTGATGAGGTTTGAGCCCCTGGGAATCGGATCGACCACCTCGGCATTGTCGAGCGTGATCGGCAAAGCCTGCGGCTTGCCGTCACTGCGAAGCCAGGTGCGGCCACCGTCCTTGCTGCACGCGAAGCAGAGATCGTGATTGGTCTCGGCGTCGGGCGTGTCGCGCCAGCACCAGCCGATAAAAAGCGTCCCATCGGCTCCCACGCTGGGGCGCCACCAGTAGGGACTGCGCTGGCCCTGCCCGTCGATCAGCGGATGCTGAACCGGCTGCCAGGTTTTGGTGGCGGCGTCGTAGCGGTTCATATACAGCGAGCCATTTCCGCTGGCGCCGTTGCGATAGAAAAAGTAAAGGCTCCCATCCGGGCCGCTGATGAATTGCGGGTAAGTGACACTGTCTTCGTCCTGCCCGGTCATGGGAAGTTCGTCGCCAAAGCTGTGAATATCGTAAGGCTTCTGGCTGACGCGATAGTGAAGCGGGTTGTTGTGATGGTCGTAGGAGATATGAAGCAGCCCGTCGGAGGAGATGCCAAGAACCGCGTCATTGTGGGCGTCGCGGACATTGCCTTTGAACGATTGACGAGCGAGGTCCCATGAGCCGTTCGGCAGATCGCGGGCGCCAATGACGACGGTACCATCCGGCGCATAGTAGATCGCAAACTGGCGATTGCCGGCGCTCAGCAGGGCGTTGACGCGGAAGATAGACGTATTGACCCCATCGTTGGCAAATGCCAGGCCGATGGGGATTTGCTGAACCGAAGGTTGCAGGGTATCAGCCGGGCTCAGCGCGGGTAAAATCAATCCCAACATCGCGGCTAAACCTGAGCAGAATCGATGTCGAATGCGGCGGGTGGTCATAGTTGTAATGATACACGATTTCTTGCATATATAGGTGCAATTTACAGGCTTGGCGACAAGCCACGATTGGGAGCCGGTTTAAGAAGCAGGATTGATGCAATCGGTCATGCGTTTATCGATCTGGTCGGGCCCGCGGAACATTTCCACGGCTATGATGCGCGCCTGGGGCAATCGAGAAGACACGGTGGTTTTCGACGAGCCGCTTTATGCGTATTACCTTCGGGAGACGGGTAGGCCGCATCCGGGCGCTGATGAGGTGATCGCTGCGGGACCGGCGGATGCCGGCCAGGCGATTGCCCGCATGTTGGCCCCCCCGCCGGTGGGGAAGCGAATCTGCTATTACAAGCAGATGGCTCACCACCTGTTGCCCCAGTTGCCGCGCGATTGGATGCGGCAGATGACGCACGCTTTTCTGATCCGCGATCCGCGGGAAGTGATCGCGTCGTATGTGAAGCACGTTGCCGAACCCACGATCGAAGACACTGGGTATCCGCAGCAATTGGAGATTTTTCAGCTTGTGCGCGGCTGGACGCGGAAGATTCCACCGGTGATCGATGCCCGCGACGTGCTGGGCGATCCACGGGCGGTTTTGTCGCGATTGTGCGAATCGCTGGGCATCGAATTTTCCGAGCGAATGCTGTCATGGCCGCCTGGCGGGCGCGAAACCGACGGCGTCTGGGCGAAATACTGGTATAAAGAAGTGGAAAGGACGACATCGTTCGGAAAATACGAAGATAAGCCGCGCGTGATTCCCCCGCATTTGCAGGGGCTGCTGGATGAATGCGAGCATTACTATCGCGAACTTTACGAGCATCGTTTAACGGCGTGATTTCATGTTGCAAACGTACGATCCCCGCAACCAGGCGCTTTTGATCAACATCAACGGCAAGCTCCTGCCGCGCGGCCAGGCAGGCATCAGCCCGTTTGATTCTGCGGTTCAGGGAGGCGACGCCGTCTGGGAAGGGCTGCGGGTTTACGAGGGCAAAATCTTCCGCCTCGCGCAGCACCTCGACCGTCTGCGCAGCTCGGCGACGGCGCTGGCGTTTGCCGAGATCCCCTCGCACGAATCGATTCGGAACGAAATCCGAAAAACCCTGGAGGCGAACCACATGCACGACGGCGTGCATATCCGCCTGACGCTCACGCGCGGCGTGAAGATCACCTCCGGAATGGATCCGCGACTCAACCAGGCGGGGCCGACGCTGATCGTCCTGGCCGAGCACAAACCGCCGGTTTACGACAAGCGCGGAATCACGCTGGCGACGAGCAGCGTGCGCAGGTTTTCGCCGGATTGTCTGGATCCCAAGATCCATCACTGCAACCTGATCCAGTCGATCCTGGCAAAGATCGAGGCGACGCGCGCCGGCGCGGATGACGCGGTAATGCTCGACACGCGCGGTTTCGTCGCGGAGACCAACGCGACGCATCTTTTCCTCGTTGCGGCGGAGACCGTCGTCACGCCGCGTACGGTTGCCTGCCCCGAGGGAATCACCCGGGCGGCGGTGCTGGAACTGTGCCGGCGGGACGCCATCGCATTTGAGGAGCGCGACGTGAGTCTGATGGAGTTTCACCGGGCGGCGGAAGTTTTCTGCACAGGGACGATGGGGGAACTGGCGGCGGTGAAGGCAATCGACGGACGCGAGATTCCAAAGCCCCTGCCGGGGCCGATGACGACGCGGCTGGAGAATCTGTTTAAAGAATTGGTACGCGCGGAAGCGGAAACGATTTGACGGCGCGCTAAACCCCGCTGGGGCGAGAAGCGGCGAGCGCACGGTTGGATCGTCGGCGTGTCAGCAGAGCGCTGGCCATGAGCGCGAGGGACGCCGCGGAGGCGGGCTCGGGAACGTCGGCAAGCAAACCATTGGCGGCGGCGAAGGCGTCTAGGGCGGCGATGTCGGCCTGCGAGACGCTGACCGCGGCACCGTTGTCCCCCTGCCCAAAGTTGGCCGCCAGGGCGCTGAAGTCTGAGCCGTTGACCGAAGAGCCATAGAGGAAATTTCCCTGGTCCCAGTTGGTGACGCCCAGGCCGAAATTCGCGGCGAGAATGCTGAAGTCGGAGCCGTTGACGGTGCCGTCGAGATTGGCATCGCCCAGCAGCGTGTATTTCAATTCGATCTGGCCGGACGAAAGACCGTTGACGACACCGTCGGCGCCGTCGGCGAAGCCGATGCCATAGACCGAGCTGCCATTAATCGACCTTGCGGTGGAGGAAATGATGCCGGGCCCGTTCCAGCTGCCGTTGTTATAGCCGGATACCAGATAGCCGTAGATGGTGGACAACGGATCGCTGCTGCCGTAGGTGATGATGATGTGGTTGTTTTCGATGTCCAGCACTCCGTTGCTGCCGATGGTCAGGGAAGAGATGGTGACATTGCTCGTGACGGCGGCCGCTGCCCAGCGTTGTGTTCGCCGCCAGAACGAGGGCTCCTGAGGTGATGCTGACGGATTTGGCGGTGAAGCCGGTGCCGATCGTCATCGTGCCGGTGCCTGACTGGGTATAGGCGCCGCTGGCGGCGATCGTTCCCGAGCCGGTAATGGAATAGCTTCCGGCGGTGTTGACCGTAATGTTGCCGGGACTGACGGTCGTATTCAGCGTGATGGTGTAGTTGCCGTCGTTGGTGTCGTTGAAGGTGACGTTGTCGCCCGCCAAGAAATTGACGGTGGTGGTGCCGTTGTTCCAGTTGGCATTGTTTTGGTTGTCCCAGGTGTAACCGTTGCCGACGGGAATGCCGTTGGTGGCGTTGTTCCAGGAGATGCCGTCCTGGAAAAACGCCTGCTCGTTCCATTGCAGGACGGAGATGGGTTCTTCTCCCTCGCCGCTGAGGCCCTCGGGCTCGTACATCAGGTCGAGGATATTGCTGCTGGCCCAAAGATGCGGATCGTAGGTGGGCTCGTATTCGCCCAGGTTCACGTTGTCGAGGGTGGTGGATCGCCAGTCGGGGGAACCGGCGTCGAGAGCCGAGGCGGTGGTGTAGTAAACGACGACGTCGTTGTTGGGCGTGCTGGGATTGTCATAGCTGCCCATCGACGTGTCTTCGGATCGCGTGACAACGATAATTCGATTTGAGGAATCGACCATAACCAACGGGCGGCCAAGATCGCGCACGTCGTCGCCGCTGGTGTCGATTGTCGTGTCCGATGTCCTGTCGCTGATGACCGACTGCTGCCAGCTTGAGCCGTTGTAATACTCCAGCACATATTGCCGATTGGGATTTCCCGAATTGGTGTTGACGTTCCATCCCGGCGTGAGATAGGAGGCGACCATCGGGTTGCCATTGTTGTCGATGGCCTCGCTGGTCTGATTGATGAAGCTGTCGTTTTCGGGAATATTGACGACGGCCTGGGCAACCTGGGCGGCGGTTCCACCGCCGGAGGTATTCTGGATGATCGGCAGCGCGTACTGCGTCGTACCGCCAAACTGATACCAACTGTTACCGTTATCGGGGGACTGGGCATAAAGAATATTCGAGTTCGTCTGCCAGTTCGCGGTCGCCCGCCACGTCCAGGTTGCAATCAATGTCCCGGAAGGCGTGTAAAGCAGGTTGTTCATGTACCCGTTAACGCTGGTGATTCCCCCGTCCATCATCTCAACATTCTGGGCGGCACTGTAGGTTTTGGTCGCGGCGTTGTAGATGGCAAAGAACTCGTTGCCGTCGCCGGAACCTCCGCCGGAAGCGGCGGCGGCATCGCGGTAAACAAACAGGAGGTTGTTGCTGTTGGGAATATTATAAAACTGTGGATAGGTAACCTGATTGATCGACCCGAGATTTGCAAACAGTCCGGGATCGTTGGTGCTGGTTTGTTTTACAAATGTCGGACTAAACGTACTGCCAAAGACCGAATTTGAAGAAATGTCGTACTGCAGCGCGGCGTTGTGCATTCCCCAGGAAAGATGCATATCGCCGTTGCCGTCCACCGCGATGGAGATCACGTCGTGGTCATCCGTGATTCCTGAAGTGGGTGTCAGATTCGTCGTATCCAGCGTCCAGGGATTGGTGTTGTCGGCGCTGGAACTGGTAGCGCGGCGACCCAATACCACGCGGCCGGAGTTATTGTAGAAGGCGATGAACTGATAGTTGCCGTCGGTTACCAGGTCATTGAGGTCGATCGAGCAGGAGTTGATATCGTCCGCGCCGTAGGCATTGGTCGAAACGCTGGAAAGGGAAACCGTGTTGTATGGATTGAACTGGGCAAACGAAACAGAAGCCCCCCCCGCGACCATTGCAGCGGCGGTCAGCGAGCGCGGCCCCCGCCTGCCGCGACCGTCGCCTACGAGTGTGATACACCATAACAAAACCTCATAGAACGATTATCAAAGCAGGTTAAAAAGGACGCGACTGCTCCTTTCGCAGAGGCGATTCCCGCGGTCGCCTTAGCGATGCTGGCGCGCCGGCGCGACAACACCCCAATTGCTCCCAAAGCCAAAACGCCGGTCGAAACAGGCTCGGGCACCGCGGCAATCACCGGCGTCGGCAGGCCGTTGGCCGCGGCAAACGCATCCAGCGCGGCCACGTCTGCCTGGGTAACCGCCGCGTTGGCGTCACCCTGGCCGAAGTTGGCGGCCAAAGCGCTGAAGTCCGAGCCGTTGACAGATGAGGCGAAGAGGAAATTACCCTGGTCCCAGTTGGTGTGCCCAAGGCCGAAGTTTGCCGCCAGGATGCTGAAGTCCGATCCGTTGACGGTGCCGTCCAGGTTGGCGTCGCCCAGCAGCGTGTATTTCAGCTCGATTTCCCCGCTGCTGAGGCCACTGATAACCCTGTCGGTGCCGTCGGCAAATCCGATTCCATATTTCAGGCCGGCGGTGGCGTTTTCGGTCGCCGCGGCCGAGGAAATAATCCCCGCGCCGTTCCACGATCCATTGTTGTATCCGCTCTTCAGGTAGCCATAGATCGTGGACATCGGATCGCTGCCGCTGCCGTAGTCGATGATCACGTGGTTGTTGGTGATATCCAGCGCACTGTTGGCGGCGATGGTGAGCGAGCCGATGTTGACGTTGCTCAGGGGATGAGCGGCGGTCCAAGTACCGGCGGTCGTATTGCTGGCCAGGACCACGCTTCCAGTGTTGATGGCGAGGCTGCTTGCGGTGAGGCCAACGCCCAGCGTCAGCGTGCTGCTGCCGCCCTTGATGAACGCGCCGGTCGAGACGATCGCGCCGCCGGTGCCGGTGATCGAGTAATTCCCCGAACTGTTGACCGTCACCGAAGCCGGGCTGACGGTGCTGGTCAAGGTAACAAAGTAGTGGCCGGCGTTGGTATCGTTAAAGGTCACGTTGTCGCCGTCGGCGTATGTCGTGGCGGCGGAGCCGTTGTTCCAGTTGTTGTTCGTGTTGTCCCACGTAGTTCCGTTGGTCGGGGATCCCGCGCCTTGATTGTCCCAGTAGACCGCCAGCCGGCCCGGAGGCGGCGACGACGAGGTCGAGGAAGCCGGCATCAGCCGTTGTGCTGAGACTGTAGGAATATCCAGCGGGCGCCGCCGGCAGGGCGAAATTAGCCAGAGTCGGGCTTCCGATGGATCCGCCTACCAACCGGTAGTCGCCGTTAGTGGTCGGATCGACGCCGAAGGCGATGTTGGTACCCGCGCCGGCGTTGAGCGATCCGGAAATCAGCTCGATCAGATCACCGTGATACGTTCCGCCCGAGACCGGGGTGCCCAGATCGAAATCGAGGGTGGTGTTGCTGCTGGTGGTCAGGCCCAGGCCGATGTTGAGCGTACCGATGGCGCCGAGCCCGCCCGGCGCGATGGTGTGCGTCCCTGTGCCTGCGACCACGGCGCCGCCGATCGAGTTGGTGACACCCGCGAGACTGGCCAGAACACCGCCGTTGAGGGTGACGGTTCCACCGCCCGTCGCCGACCCGGAGGAGTTGGCGACGACCAGCGTACCGGCGATGAGCACGGTGCCGGCGATATAGGTATTGCCGGCAGCGTTGGAAAGGCTCCAAGTGCCGGGCCCGTTGACGTTCAACTCTGTGGTGCCGGCCGAGCCGTCGCTGATGGTGCCGGTCCAGTTGCCAACTCCGGCGCCCTGTAGGTTCAGGATTCGCACACCCGACGCGGCGCTGGAGAGGGCGAATGCGCTGGAAACGGTCAGGGTTCCCGAATCGGATTGGATCGTATAGTTGTTTCCGCTGGTCGTGGCGGTGAGGGGACTGGAGATATAGTTGTTGCCGCTGATGTTGTCGATGTCGGCGTTCGTGGCTGCGGTGGTCTGGCGGCCATTGAGCGTAATTGGATTGCTGAACGGGCTGCCGCTGGTAAAGATCGCGGCGGAAGCCGTTGTGAAACCCAGCTCGCCGTTGTCCGTCGTGCCGCCGAGCACGTTAACCGTAACCCCCGAAGGAATCGCGTTGGCACTTTGTGGCTCCAGCACGCCGTTGGTGACCGTCACCGCGCCGGTGAAGCTGTTGTCAACCGACAGCACGGTTGTCCCCGCGCCGTTCATGTTGATGGTGCCTGAGCCGGCGGTGAGGTCGGCGATCGGGGAAAACATGGTCATCGTCGTGGAAGCCGCCGGCACGAAACCGATGACGGTGCCCGCCTGGATTTCGCCGCCGTTGAGGTTGACGTTTCCGCCGAATGACAGCGTGCCCGTGCCGGTGACGCGAAGGCTGTCTCCCGGCGCGGTCACGGCATTGGTATTCGTCAGCTCAATCTGCGCCCCGGCATCCATTTCGATGATGGTGTTGTCATCGAGCGTGACGGCCCCGGAGAAGATGGAAGTGGTCGCTCCACCGCCGCGCAACGGGCCGTCGTCGTTTGGACCCACGCCGCCGATGGTGAGCGGCTGGGGATAGGTCGTGGCGGTAGTTGAATAAATTTCGCCGCCGTTTTCTCCGGAGACGAAGACCTGATTGGTGGCCGCGCCGAAGGAATTGGCGTTGCCGCCGATTACCACGCCATTTTCGATGTTGAGTCCGCCGGTGTAGCCGTTGGCTTCGCCGAATTGTGCCCCGCCTCCGTTGACCTCAACGACGCCGGTGCCGTTGATGATGTTGGTCACGGCGGCGGTGCCGCTGAGGGCGTAGATGATGGTGCCGTTGTTGGTGACCGTTCCAGAGCCCAGGGAGCCGGCGGCGCGCGCCATTGCCCAGGATCACCGTACCGGAGTTGAGGGTCGTGTTGCCGGTGTAAGAGTTGCTGGCGGTGATGACCAGCGAGTTGCTGGAACCCAGGGTGATGTTCATGACCGCCCCGCCACTGATTCCAAACCCGCCGCTGCTGCCCAGCGTGTAGGTGTTGGCGGTGGAATTGACCGTGACGCTCGTCGGCGCGACGTTCTGGACGATGTTGACGTTGGTTTGAACGCCCGCGTAGGCGTCGTTGAAGGTTACGTTGTCACTCTGATAGAAGTCGTCGTTGTGAGCGGTTCCCGTGTTAAACCAGTTGGGGGTAGTGACGATGTCCCAATTGCTGTTGGAGGTTGAATTCCAGACCAGATTGGCGGCCGAGGCCGTGTTGATGATCGCCAGGATTTCGTGAGGCGTTGACGTGTTGATCGTAATCGAACGGCTTTGCGGCGCAATCGTGCCGGCGCCGGCGAGCGAGCCGCTGTAAGAGAGAATTTCGTACTGATTTCCGACCGCGGGCGTGCCGCCGGTGAACGTCGGATTCAGGGCAATGGACCCGGTGAGGGAGAGATTGCCGGTGACGGCGATCAGGTCGTTGGTCGTCCCGCCGGCGCTGGTGTTGGTGGCGTTGAGGGTGGTGTTGATCGTGCCTCCGGTAAGGCCGAGATTGCCGGTGATGCTGAGCGTGCCGATGGTCGCCGGTCCCGCGCCGGGAGAAATCTGGCCGGCGGAGCTGACGTTTCCGATGATCGTCCCGGAGCCGGCGATCGTCTGGGTGCTCGTGGTGGTGAGCGCTGTGCTGGCCAGATGAACGTCGAGGATGGAGTTCGCGGCAACGGTCCAGGTTGGAGAGTTGGGCAATGTCGCGCCGCTGCCGAAGGCAAGCGTGCCGCCGTTGACAGTCGTAATGCCGGCGTAGCTGTTGGTTCCGTTAAGGGTCGTCGTGCCGGTTCCGCCGAGAATGACGGCTGCAGTGCCAGTTACGCCGCCGATCGAAATATTTCCGCCGCCGTTGGTGATGGAAAGGGTCGCGGTGTTGGTCGCGATCGGCCCGGTGAAAGCCAGGCCGCCAGTCGAGTTGGATAGCGAAAGGGTTCCGTTGGCCGTTACACCCGACAGCGTCTGCGTGGCCGTGCTGATATTGCTGATCAAGCCCGAATTGCTGGCGTCAACGCTGAAGGCCTGTGTGTAGCTGGCATTGGTGGTGGTGTCGAATACGAGGGCGTTATCGTCGTCGACGGCTCCCGTACCGAGTGTGCCCGAAGAGCCGCCCAGGCCGACCTGAAGTGTTCCGCCCGCTATCAGTTCGGTTCCGGACCAAAGGCTGTTACTACCGGTGAGAACCAGGCTGCCTCCGTTGATGTCCAGTGATGCGGTCGCACCACTTCGAGGATTGGCAACGACCTGAAGCGCGCCGCTGCCGGTGATGTTGGCGCCGATGATCATGTAGCGTCCGGCAACTCCGCCGTTGTCAGCGGCAAAGCCACCCGATCCGATCACCAGGTTGTTTGATGCAAGGGTCCAGGAGTTAGCGGTACCGGCGGAGGTGCCGCCGGTCTGAAGGATGCCGGAATTGAGGGTAAGATTGTTGACGGTGATGGTGTCGCCGCTGACGTCGCCTTTGAAGGTGAGGACGCCGAAGCCGCTAACTCCCGTGACACCGGTCCCGGTGCCATCGCCAAGGGTGAGTGCGTCGCCGCCGAAGACGAGGTTGCCGATCGTCGTACCGGTGTAGGCAGGCGTGCGGATCTGGCCTTGCCCCAGCACTTCGTAATCATCCCCGGCCTGCGGGGCCAACCCGTTCGACCACTTGTCGGCAGTGTTAAATCCGGCGGTGCCGGCGGGATCGACGAATGTCGTTGTAACCAGCGGTTCGGCGAACGCGCCGTTATTTGAGGTGAAGATTCCGAAGACGGCGCTGCTCGCGGCCGCCAGCGTAACGGCGGCCGCGCAACCCACCTTTGCCCGCCGGCGTTCGATGCTCAAATTCGAAATGGATGCCCCGAAAAGTCCGTTGGCCGACTTCCGATTCCTCTGTTTCATGGCATTCTCTCCTGTAGCCGAAACTTACTTGATTCGATCCAACCTCTATTCCCGACTGACGCCGACAGGCGGATGGATTGAAACCACCGCGTGAAACAAATTCGGCGGGCGCGACATGAGTCGTTTCATGGCGTTGGGCATATGGCTGTTGAAATGGGTATGCTGGGCGAGTCGCGGCAGGCGCAATAGTGGAAAACCAATACTGGTCCCACCGCAATAACCACGGACCGCAATTAGCAACCGCGCTCGCTGTAAACCCTCCGTCATCTGGCCCTTAAACTGAAGCAAACAATTCAGGACGCAGCGAAGCGAGTTGGGGTCTTCGCCGCTTTAGAAAATACTGCCTCGGCAGGGGTATGTCAAGCATTTATTTACATAGTTTTCATGTACGAATATGTGTAAATTACACCGATTGCGCGTCAGAAGCGGGACATCGGGAAGCCTCTGCGATTTGACGCAAAACGGAGGTATTTTGGCTGGAGACCGAATCGCACCGGGCGGATGAACGTGCTAGTTTGGGGCACAAGCGGGCCGCTTGCGAATGGAAAGCATCCTCCAAACTAGATTCAGGCGGTTCATTGTTACAGGCGCTGTGATTTGCACCGGCATTCTGTTCCATTTGACCGCCCCCGCGATCGCCATCGCCGAAAACCATCCCCTTCCTTTTATCAGCGCTTCAGGTCCCCGATTGGTGGACCCCTCCGGTTCGGAAGTAGTCCTCAAGGGGTGCAACCTGGGCAATTATCTCATGCTCGAATCGTGGATGTTCGGAGGAACGCTCGGCGATGGGCCGGATCACGCGTTTAAAGATGGAGCCACCGTGTATCGCACCTTGCGACAACGATTCGGGGGTGCCGGATCACAGGAACTGATTGATCTGTATCGAACCAATTGGATCACGCCGCGCGATTTGCAGATCGTTAAGACTTTTGGATTCAACGTCGTGCGGTTGCCTTTTGACTACCGGCTCATTCAGGACGACCGGCCGCCGTTTGCTGTTAAAGACGATGCGTTTCGCTGGCTCGATCGCGCCGTGGACATGGCGGACGATGCGGGACTCTATGTGATTCTCGATCTTCACGGCGTGCCGGGAGGGCAGAGCCTGGAAGATCACACCGGCGAGGCCGGTCAGGATCATCTCTGGACCAGCGAAGAAGACCAGCAGCGCACCGTCGCTGTCTGGAAAGCGCTGGCGGAGCATTTCAAAGATCGCAGCACGGTTGCCGCTTATGATCTGATCAACGAACCGTATGGAAACCACACCGAAGATTGCCGGCCGGTGCTGGCGCGGCTGTTGCCGCAGATTTACCAGGCGATTCGATCGACCGGAGATCAGCACGTCGTCTTCTTCCCCGGCGCGCTCAATGGCGGGATCAGCTTCTATGGCAACCCGCACAACCAGGGCATGACCAACGTCGGTTTCACGGAGCATTACTATCCCGGATTGTTCGGCAGCAAATCCGCCCTGGAAACACAGGCCCGCGTGCTGAATCAGGAAATCCCCGCGAAGTATGGGTACGTGAACCAAATCGCCTCCCCCTACTATGTCGGAGAATTCAATATCGTTCTCGACTCCGAGGATCCGTGCCGGGTGCTTCGAGCATTTTACGATCGCTTCGCGGAATTTGGCTGGCCCAGCACGATGTGGGCGTACAAGAATATTGGCACCCGCGGGGGCGTACAGCCGGATGCCTGGTACATGGTCACCAACGCAACCCCCCTGCCGCCGTTGAATCTACAGAGCAGCTCCTACGATGAATTCAAGAGTTTCTTTGCGAACCTCGCGACCATGCCGCTGGCGACCAATGAGCAATTGCTGGAGGCGCTGACGACCGCCAATCCGGGTCCGCTTTATCTGGCCAATTATCCGCGCCTTCCGGCGGCGACTCCAGCGACCCACCGGCGTCTGAGCCCCAGGGTTTCAACTCGATCGATCTTGGCGGCGCTTCGCCGGGATATACCTCAGCGCTCGCGGACGGGGACGTTCTGCTCATGGGCGGCGGAATCGACATCTTTGGCAGCAGCGACAGTTGCAGGTTTGTTTCGCGGCCGATTCATGGGGATTCGTGTGATACGAAAGCCGCGATTCTCTCCTTTGTTGACAGCGCGGAATACGCCAAGGCGGGTTTGATGGCGCGCTGGGGCGAGGCGAATGACCCGCATAGCGCGATGGCGATGGTGAATGTGTTCCCCGATGGAACCATCGCCCTGGTGACGCGCCGTCGCGCCGGGGGACGAGCGGTCGAAACAAAAGTCGAGGCTGGAGCAACATTGCCGATTGAGCTTCGGCTGCAAATCGCCCAGGGCGTGGCGACGGGAATGTATCGAACTGACAGTGGCGATTGGCAAACCGTGGGCTCCAGACCTGTTCCGCGCAGAAGGGGATTTTCGCGTCGGGCTGGTGGCGTGTGCCCATCTCGACGCGGGCCTTACAACTGTGAAGGCGCGTCTCGGCGCCTCGGCAGATGACGCCCTTCCAGCACCCGGCGAATCACCAAACACCCCCCCGCCAGGGCCGTCGCTTCTGACGAATGGTTCGTTCGAGGATCAGGGAGATTCTCCTGATGTCGCCGCCGGCTGGAATCGCTGGGGACCCTGGTTGAACCGCGAAACTAGTTGGAAGTCGCCGCATTCCGGCTCCGGCGAGATCGGCTATCACCACTGGCAGGCAGGTACCTCCGGTTTGTGGCAGGATGTCAGCGTCGAGCCGGGTATGCGATATACGTTTTCGATCCACGCCCAGCGTGACGTTCCAGCGTCTGGGCAGACAGAAGCGGCAAACGTCGAGCTGCGACTGGAAGCAGTCACCGATCACGGCGAAATTGCGCTCAACACAGTGAACTTCGACGTGAGTCGACTCGCCAGCGGAAACCGCTGGACGCGCTTTTCGCTCAGCGGCACTGCCGACGGCGCACGAATGCGGGTGCTGGTCGTGATCACGCCCGCCGCCGACGGTCCGCGCGGCGGGGACATCAAGCTCGATGATGCGACGCTGGTAAAAGCCCCTGATTTACGGTGAATTGGTTACAGACTCTTCAGCGCACGACCGCGCCGGCGGCTCCGCTTCCTTGAGCGCTTCGGTATAGATTTTCACGCGTGGAACCGGCGCCGCCTCTGACAGATTCTCTCCATTGGTGCGAATCACGCCGGCATACCACCGGGCCGAATCTTTGGGTGTCCGTCGAAGGGTTTTATAGTCGACGTGAATCATCCCAAATCGCTGGCGATAGCCATCCGCCCATTCGAAATTATCCATCAGCGACCAGTAGAAATATCCGCGCACGTCAACCCCATCCTGGATCGCGCGGCGCAGCTCCAGCAGATATCGCCGGGTAAAGTCGATTCGCTGCGGGTCGTGAACCGCTCCATCCATGTGAACCCAATCGAGCCCGGCAAATCCGTTCTCGGTGACGTGGATCGGCAACTGGTAGCGCTCGAAAATGAACTTGGGGCCCCAGTAGAGAACCGCTGGATCGATGGTCCATGAATAGGAATTCATCGGCGTGCCCGGCTCGCGCGGGGCGGGCTTGATCTGGCCATCCTCTGCAACGGTCACCGGATGTCCGCGGTAGGTATTCAGTCCATAGAAATCAATTTTCTCGTGGATCAGGTCCATCTCGGCCTGGGTGAATTTCGGGAAATCGCGGCCCCAGGTGTGCAAGGCATCCTGGGGATAGTGGCCGAGGCAAATCGGGTCGCCGAAGATGGTGTTGTTCCAAAGGTCGCGGGCGTCGGCGGCCATCGTACGGGTGCGCGCCGCTTCGATGTCGGCGGCCGCGGAGGTGGCGGGATATTTCACCTCGGCAAGCGGCGCCCAGCCGATCGTCGGCGGCGTGGAGCAGTGCTCGCGCAGCGTTTGAACGGCCCGCCCATGCGCCATCAGGCTGTGATGCAGCGCCCGCAGGACGTCGCACCAGGCCAGCTTCAATCCCGGCGCCTGCACGCCATCGCGATGGCCCAGGCCCAGAAAACACTGCGGCTCGTTCATCGTCATCCAGTGTGCAACTCGGTCTCCCAGGCGCTGGGCGATGAGCTTTGTGTAGCCGGCAAACCATTCGACCGATTCGCGGTTCAGCCAACCGCCGCGGCAATAGAGGGCGTAGGGGTAGTCCCAATGGAAGAGCGTGACGTAGGGCGTAATGCCAGCGGCCAGCAGGCTGTCGATGAGGCGGTCATAAAATTCCAGCCCCTGCTCGTTGGGCTTGCCGACGCCTTCGGGAAGAACGCCAGGCCAGGAGATGCTGAGGCGATAGGCCTTGAGGCCCATCTCCTTCATCAGGCCGATGTCGTCTTGCCAGCGGTGATAGTGATCGCAGGCGATGTCGCCCGTGTGGCCGCTGTAAACGGCCCCGTCCTTTCTGCAGAACATGTCCCAGACACTTTCGCCCCGGCCGTCCTGGTGGGCTGCACCTTCGATTTGATACGCGGCAGTGGCCGCGCCCCAGGCGAATCCGGACGGAAAGGACATAACGTCTCCAGTGACCACCGTAGAAAAGTGGCTTTGACGGGCGATACCCTATGTGCCGGACGGTGGGGGTCGCAATTCACAATTCCGCCAATAACTCTCTTATTTGCGACAGACTGCAAGTTTCTTGTCTGTAAGGCGATATGCGCGTGCGGCGCGGCAGGATAGTGGAAGTTTAAACTTTGGGACGTCCCATCACCCGGGCCCGTCTGCGGAACTCTGAAGGGGCTTCGCCGACCTCTTTGTGGAAGACGATGCCGAGGCGGGTCGCGGTGGTGAAACCGGAGCCGGCGGCGACCTGGGACATGGCCAGGTCGGTGTTGGCGAGGAGCTCTTTGGCGCGATTGATATGGGCGCGGCGGATCTCATCCGTGATGGAGTGGCGGACTAGTTGCCGAAACCGGCGCTCAAGTGAGCGGCGGCTGAGGGGGACGTGGTCCAGGACGTCATCAACTTGTAAGGGTTCGGCGGCGTGCTCGCGGATGAAGCGGACGGCGAGGACGATGTCTTCGTCCTCGATTGAGAGAACATCCGTGGAGGCGCGCGGAACTACGCGGACTGGGGGGAGCAGGGTCAGGGGGTCGAGCTTTTCACCGTCCATGAGGCGGTCGAGCTGTGCGGCGGCTTCGAAGCCGATTTGCTCGGTGGGGAGCTCGAGACTGGAAAGGGATGGCGTTACCAGGGCGTTGAAGAGTTCGTCGTTGTCTACGCCGAGGACGGCCATTTCATCCGGGACTCTGACGCCCTGCTGGCGGGCGGCGTTGAGGATGCGGTGGGCCCAGTCGTCGTTGCAGCCTAAGACGCCGATCGGTTTGGGGAGTTTTACGATCCATTTGTCGAGGGGACTGTTGGCGGCGTTGCATTCGTGGATGGTGATGCCGCTCTCGGCGGCGCGGCGGCGGAAGGATTCGAGGCGGAGGCGGCCGTACTGCATCTCGCCATTCCAGATATAGCCGAGCTGGCGGAAGCCGAGGGAAATCAGATAGTCGGCGGCCATGACGGCGACGGCGCCATCGTCGGGAAGAATCGAGGGGAGATTCATTTCCCCCTCACAGAAATTGGAGACGTTGGTGGCGGGCAGGCCGAGCTTGAGGACGCGTTTTTCGAACTCGCGGCTGAAGGTCTGGACGATAAGGCCGTCGACGTCCCAACGTTCGATGTCGATGGGCTCGCTGAAGGACCACTGGGGCTCGGCGCTGACGGTCCAGCGGGAGCGGGTGTGGGTGTAGGTCATGACGCCGCGAATGATTCCGCGGCCGTAGGCGGCGACGGCGTCGAGAGCGAGGCCGATGCGGCGGGGTTGGGTTGCTGATTTATCGAGGCGTCGTTTCCGCATCTCTTTACGCGTTCATTGGAACGGACGGGAATATACCGTTCCGCGGCGAAATATTTTTGTGTGGGGGGTATGCGGTACAAAAGGTAACACTCGGCAACAAATTGGGGAAGATGGGCAAGATGGGGTAATGGCATTTGGGGTGTTTGGACATCCTTTGAAATCGATTGAAGAATTATAAAGACCAAGAGGTTGCGCCGCGGAGGCGCAGAGGCGCGGAGTTTGAGATCCAATTCCTCTGCGTGCCCTGCGCCACTGCGCGATCTATGGCCTCTTGGTGACAGGCGCATTTGGGCTGGGCCGAGAACTTTGGTTCTGACTTCCGTGTGATGGCGTCGAGCTCCGGTCATGGCGAGGGAATGCTCTGGTCAAGAGCAGGCGCATGACGGATTGGCTTGCCGCCCATGGGCCAGGAAAGCAGTCAGTGCTGGAAGTGACTCTTTATGACTATGACACTTTTACTGCTCCCACCAGGTAAACTTGCTGTATTGCGGACGTCGGCACGTCATCAGACAATATTGTGATGCGGATCGGCGACTCACGAATTAGAAGCGATGGCACGGCATCAGCAGATTCATCCGATGACATGTGTTCCAATGTCGGTTGAATTGGTGCTAAAATTCCTGCAACGCGTATCATTGGACTATCACGGTCTTCAAGAGGGTCGCAATGGCGGATGTTTTGCCGATTTCCATGGAAAGGAAATCGAGGGCGTTAGATTCACTCAACAGAGTGACGGACGCCATATGCTTTCACCCGATGATCTTTTTGCCGTCATCGACGCGGAAATTACGGCCGGGCGATATGTGATTATCTCACTGCCATCGGGCCCAAATATGACTCACATGTACGTCGTACTTGAGCGAGCAACAGATGGTAATTACATCGCGGTAACAAAGGGGCATGGCGATGGCCGCGTACAAATCGATGTCAAAGTAAAACAAAGAGTCAGGGACCGGGGCGGAACGGATATTTTGACGTATGTCGTGTGGTAAAGTCTTGATTTATCACCCAACAACTTTGCAATCGCGCTTGGCGACGGATCGCCCCAACGTGCCCTGAGACGGTGGCCGAAATACGCCCACCCTACTAACTCTTATTTGTGGTGCGGCCCCCACCCATCGTGCCGAAACTAGCGGAAGAGGACAGGGAGGGCTCCCCCGGAGTACCACTTGTCATTACCCACATTTATTAGTGCGCAACCGCTGGATTTACATCGAACAAAGAAGGAAGAATATTTTCGTTAATGGTTGGTGTGACGAGAAGACGCGTTAGCTCGTATGTCATAGGCGGTTCCGCTGCTATAGCACATGGCTGCCCTGGTGACGTTCGGTGCGGCCTTGGGGTGTTTGGCAAAGAGTCGCCGCCTGTGGCGGCAGAGTGCTAAGGGGTTTCGAGCTCAGGCTCGACCGAGCTCAATCGCCGCTGGGCTTCCGGAAGGAATCGCGCTTGTCCGACCTCCTTAGTGGATACTTTCAATTATTGGCATTTGTGGCGAAACTCGGTCGATTGGAGGGGAGACGCGCATTGGGCCTATTTTGCGCCGTGGGGTCCATTGGTCTGCGAGATAGATGTGGGTAATGGCAAGCGGAGTACCAGGGGAGGGGAAAAATGCAGGGGAGCCATAAAGGAGAGTCACACCCGTTTAGAACTACACCAAGTCATTTTCTGCGTGATCGCGTCGAGTAATTTTTGTATCGGGGCAGGGATTACAAAAACATTACTACAAAGGAGCGGGTGGCTCTCAGATTATCCCAAAATATCACACTTTCAGGGGATTTCGGATTGCTGGTGTTGGGGTGAATGTCCGAAAATGTCCGAAAAGTTCCGGGATTTTCGCGCGGTTTTTTCTTTCCCCTGGGCGAAGGGGAGGGGAAGAGGGATTTGAAATTTGAGATTTCAGATTTGAGTGTGGGGACATGAACCCTCCGGGTTAGTGGGTAGAGAGTAGAAAGTTGAGAGTAGAGGTCGGGAAAACATCATGCATCTATATACAGGTCCGGAAGTGCACGTTTTGTACCTATTTTTGCAAAATTCCGGGGATTTTTGGGTTGAGATTGTTGAGATTCGAAAGAATCTGCAAAGGGGTTGGGGGAAGTGGGAAAGCACGATTTGTGGGGATCGAAGATGCGCCCCGCAAGCGGGGCCGCTAAACGGGGATAGGTGGCGTTGGCTGCGATCACCACATCGGCTCAGGACGTTGCGGGCGGGATTCTTCTTCCTGGCGATTTCGATCGGCCAGGAGGGTGGTGTTGAACCAGTTGATTCCATCGGACATGGCCTGGAAATGACGCAGGAGCGTGCGGGGGAGCTGCGGGGATAGGGCCAGGGATGCGGGGAGCTCTGCCCACCAGTAGAACTGCTTGAATTTGAGGTATTCGGCGGCCGGGGAGTCGGCATGGGATTGCCAGGGTTTGGGGAGGCGGGTGAGGCGGTCGCCTTGAAGGGGGCCGCAAAGTTTTTTCAATTTTGGATTTTCCGCGATGGCGAGGAATCGCTTTGGGTTGGCGGCGATTGCGCTGCGGATGGCGGTCAGTTCTTCGGGCCCGGGCATGTAGACGCCGCCGGCGATTCCGACGTAGCGATGGGAGATTTCGAAGTAATATCCTGCCCCGCTGTGGCGCGGGAGGCGGCGCTGGGCGAAGGTGGCGGCGATGTGGGTTTTGTAGGGGGTCTTGTCTTTTGAAAATCGCGTATCGCGATAGATGCGATAGATGAGGCGCTCGGGTTTCTCGGCCACGTGGTCTATTCCGAAATTTTTGCGGAGGTTCTCGTTTAGCAGCGTGACCAGGTCAATCATGGGGGCGCGGACTTGGTTTTCGAAGATTTCTTTGCGGGGGGTGAACCATTCACGCTGATTGTTTTTCTCGAGAGCGCGAAAGAACGTGGGCATTTGTCGGGGGAAGCCGGGGAATCGGGTGGGCATGGTGATGATTGTAGGCGGAGGGCGGTCCAAATCGCCCCACAAGTGGGGCGGCTACACGGGGAGGGGAGAAGAGAGGTCGTTAAAATCCGTGGTGGGTGGAATTGCTGGAGGATTTTGTCTGTTTGGCTTTGATCGGCGGCGCGCTTACGAGACGCGCCAGCACTCCTTGCAGGGTTTTTTTCGTAGGAGTTAGTTCGGGAAGCGTGGTGGGATCGTTGGAGGTGATGACGGCGGCGGCGAAAGCGATGCTGGGTTCTGATCCGGAGGCTGCGCCGGTGGCGCCTTGGCCGAAATTTTCGGCGAGGAGGCTGAAATCGGTGCCGTTGACTACGCCGGTGTAGGTGAAATCGCCGGCGTCCCAGGCGGTTGCGCCTTGGCCGAAGTGGGCGGCGAGGATGGAGAAGTCGGTGCCGTTGACGGTGCCGTCCAGGTTGGCGTCGCCGTAGAGGGTGTAGGCGATTTCTACTTGGCCTTCGCTTAAACCGGGAGCGACGATGTCGTAGCCGTCGGAGTAGCCGAGGGCGTAAAGGTTGTTGGCGGCGGCGCTGGAGGAGTCGATGCCTGGTCCGTTCCAGGCGCCGGCGTTATAGCCGGTTTGGAGATAGGTGTAGATCATCGAAACGGGATCGGTGTTGCCGGGGCCGAAGTCGACATAGAGACGGTTGTTGGTGAGATCCAGGATGCCGCTGGCGGCGATATTGAGAGAGGTGACGGCGGAATATCCTGAGTTCGAGGCGAGTTGGAGTTCGCCGCCGTAGAGGGTGAGGGCGGCGACGTTGATGGCGGTGGAGGCGACGACTTCGCCGGAATAGATGATGACGTCGCTGGCGCTGTTGGGGAGGGCGCCGGTGCTCCAGTTTTTGGGATCGGACCAGTTGTCGTTGTTGTCTTTTCCAGTCCAGGCGACGATGTTTCCGGGGACGCCGGCGGCCTGGAGGGCGCTTTGGAGCATGGTGTTGATGCCGAAATAGCTGGAGGTCGTTACGTCGGTCCAATCCTGTGAAATCGTCGAGGCCTGGACGGTTTGGATATTGGGAACGGTGAGATTGTTGATGGGATCGTACAGGCCCCAGCTATCCTGGCTGGAGGCGGTGCCGTCGGTGGCTTTGTAGGACCAGAAGCTCCAACTGATGTTGTTGTTGTCGAACTGCTGGAAGGCGTATTGCCAGGTGCTGGAGCCGGTGCCGAAATCGTTGAATTCACCGATGTAGTCGGGGACGTTGTAATAGGAATGGTTCTGGAAATCGCTGACCTGGTTGTTGGTGCCGTTTTCTACGCCGGACGGGTTGCCGGTGTCGTTCCACTGGTATTCGTGCATTTCATAGACGACGTCGGTCCAGCCTTGCGAGGAGGGACTGGGCAACATGCTCCAATTCCATTGATCGAAGGTTCCTTCGATGATGGCGATGTGGTTGGTGTCGACGGAGCGGACGGCGCTATAGAGCTGGTCGTAGGCGGATATGACGGCGGGGTCGCTGGGGGCGTTGTCGGGCTCGTTCATGAGGTCGTAGCCGGCGACATAGGGGTTGTTTTTGTAGTGCTGGGCGATGTTTTCCCAGAGGACGTTGGTCTGCTGCTGGTCGTAGGGGCTGGTCCAGTAGTTATCGAGGTTGGCTTGGCCGGTGTCATCGGAGGTGCTTTCGCCACCGACGACGCCGTGCATGTCGATGATGGTGTAGATGCCGAGGGCGCCGGCGGTGTTGACTAGCCAATCGAGTTCGTTGAAGGCATCGGTACGCCACTGGCCCTGGAGGGTTTCGAAGTCGGCCCACCAGACGGGGACGCGGATGACGTTGAAGCCTTCGTTCTTGATGTTTTCGAGGTCCTGAGTGGTGATCCAGTTTTGCTGGTAGGTGGAGAGGAGGCTTTGTTCGGTGGCGACGCCGAAGCGGTTGTCGAGGGTTTGGATGACGCCGTATTCGTCGGGGAGTCCGGAGCTGTCGAGTGGGGACATCCAGCCTTCCATGATGAGGAGGCTGCCGAGGTTGACGCCGCGGAGTTCGATGGTTTGGCCGGCGGCATTGACGATGTTGGTGCCGGAGGTGTGGAGGAAAGAGCTGGAGGTGACGGATTGGACGGATTGCTGCTGGGTGGCGCTCGTCAAACCGGAAGACATCGCGGTGATGGTGGGGGAACCTGCGGCGGCGTCTTTGTAGTAGAAGCTGACGGAGCTGCTGCCGGCGGGGATCGTTACTAAAGAGGTGAGGGCATTGCCGCTGTTGAAGAAGATTCCAGTGGCGGATGTGGAGCTTAAATTTACGGTGATTCCGCCCGCTGGGGCGCTGATCGCAAGTCCGGCGGCGCTTTCGAGCGTCAGCGTCATGAGGCTTGATTCCACGCCGGTGGCGAGGGATTGGGAGACCGTCGTGAAAACGAGTTGCGTAGCGGCGCCGACGGTGGCGGCGACTAGTTGAGGGTCGTCGATGAAGGTCGTGGTTGGGTTGTTGGGACCGGTTGAGACCAGGGAAAATGTGTGGGAGCCTGCGGTGGCGTAGAAGGTTCCGCCGACGGTTGCAAAGGAGGTATTGGTTGGGTGCAGGCCGGTGAGGACGGGGGCGCCGTCGATCTCGACCATGAAGGATTCTTCGGCGGCCCAGGAGGAGCCGACGTCGCTGGAGTCGGCGGCGGCGTAGACGCTGAAGGTGAAATAACCGGTGGAAGGGAGGGTGATGGACTGGGAGATGGTGCCGTCCTGGGAGCCGTTATATTGGCTGGCGCTGCGGTTGGTTTGCAGGAAGGCGATTTGGTTGGAGCCGCTGCCGGCAGGGGCGGAGGGGGCGCTGAGGGAGCTGGGAGGGTAGATGACTCCGGCGGTGGAGGTGAAGGTCCAGACGGAGCCGGTGGGGTCGTAGGAATAGGAGTTGTGGGAGATGGAGGGGGTGGCGAAATTTGAGTCGGCAATGATGGCGGAGAGCAATTGGCGGGGTTCCAATTGCTCGATTTGCGCTGCGGCGCCTGCGAACTGATTTGCGCTTCATAGAGGTTTTCCAGGTCATGCTGATCGGTCTTGGGTGCAACTGGGATCGAGAATACCCCACGGCGGCGCCGTGGGCGTTCAGGGATTAAAATTGGGTTATGGGTTGCCGTAGCCTTGTTTGTAGAAGGTGGTGTAGGCTTCGACCCCTACGTCGGAAGTCGGAAAAAAGACGCCGCTCGGGTATTTAACGGTTTGGGGAAAAAGTCCTGCGATGAATTGCGCGTAGGTGTGCGTCTCGACGTGGCTGTCAACGTATCCGACATTCACGGTGGCCGATGCTTTTGTGCCTGGGAAATGGGGATATGAGCCCGGGGGCCAGTTGGAATCGGACCAGACTTCATCATAAAAGAGCATGGCAATAGTGGAGGAAGTGACGCGGCGCGCCTTAAAGCCACACGCGTAGGCGAGATTGTACCGGTAGGCGGTGGCGGTCGGGGTATCCATCCAGGGTTGGGCGAATTGTCCGGGCGGCAGGGAAGGACAATGCCAGACAAGATTCACGGGGCCGGCACTGCTTTCGGTGCTGGGAAGCGTGGTGGGGTTGTTGCCATCCTGCGTATAGTGCAGGTATGGGCTAAGAAAGTCCTGGATGTAATCGTTGGTTGGGTATACGCCGCCATTTTGGTTCGTGAGGGGGTCGAGATGGGGGTATACCCCCTGGGTTTCCCAATTGAAATTCCGGCCGTTGGGAAAAGTCGAGCTATTGTCGCTCAAATAGTTCTGCATGGCTTGAAGAATCTCGCGGATGTTTGACTGGCAGGCGATGAGCTGTCCCTGGCGGCGTGCCTTGGTGAGGGCGGGGAGCAGGATGCCGATGAGGATGGCGATGATGCCGATGACGACGAGCAATTCGACGAGGGTAAAGCCGGATTTGAGCCGGGAACTTTGCTTCGCGGTCGTCGTCATGTCCTGCTCGCTTCCTGTGCCTGAGGTGTCCTGACGAGGGGAATGCTAACCCGCTGGAAAGGTGCCTGCTATTTCGATTGACGCCAATCGTTCTCCGTTTCGCGGCAAATCGAAATGAGCAGAAACGGCCGGTTTTAGGGGTTAATCCGTCTGGCGGGGAATTCCGCAGGATTATGCGGAATATCGGGACGCGACGGGGGGTTTCGTGCCCCATTCATTCTGTCGCAAATCGGAGGGAGATTGACGTGAAATGCTGCTTGTCGGTTCGCGGTTGTGAGGTAACTTCGCATTCCGCGTTAGTGCATATCGGCGAGTGAAACATTTGGGTGAGAAACCTGGCTTGCGCGAAAGCGCTGGAGGAAAAAATGCGGAACAAAGCGAGAGTGGTGTGGGTGGCATTGGGCGCTGTGGGATTGGGCGGTTTGGGTTCGGTTGCCCATGCGTCTCTGGTCGCATCGGACATGGTATCGAATAATCCCCCTTACACAGGCTACAACAATTTTAATGGCCTGAACGGCGGCACTGGGTTCGGAGCCTGGAACGTGCTGGAGTCAACGTCCAACGCGAACGAGTACGGAAGTTTCATGTGGAATAACACGGATTTGACAACTCCGGGCGCTGCTCAGGGATTCGACATTTACTGCAACGGAACCCAGAACACGCCAACCGCAGGCTCAGCGACAGATGCGACTACGGCGATACGGCCTTTCACCGGCGCGCTGGCCGCGAATCAGGATTTCTCGTTTGTCGATCAGCTTAATAACGGGAGCAATCCGAGCAACGGCGGTCCAAGTAACCTCGGTTTCAGCCTGGAGGATTCGAGCGGGAATGCACTGTTCGATTTCCATGTGCAAGGGGGCGGACCGGGATATCTGCTGAGCGATGCAACGCAAACCGGGACCGTGGAATCGGGCGTGGGGTATAACTATCACGCCATCGACACCTTCAGCTTTACGCTGAATAGCGTGGGACCGGCGACGGCCGCGTACACCTTCACTGCGTCGGGCGGAAGTGTTTCGGGCGGATCGCAGACGTATACCGGGACGATCTCGATGCTTACGGGGGGAATTTCGCAGGTGGCGATTTACAACAACAACGGCGGCCAGGGCAGCGATATTCAGTTCGACAACCTCTCGATCACCAATGTGCCGGAGCCGGTTTCGATCTCGGCAGCGGGTATTGGAGCGGCACTGCTCATGATTCGACGCCGTCGTTGCGAAAGCTGATCGAAGTTCGCGCGACATATATCCCTCCGCACGTGCCGGGACCGACTCGGCACGTTTTTGTTTGCGCGATCTGTTTGTCGCAATCGAGACGAATGGGGCTGGCGTACAGGTGACACGATCCATGTAGATTCTCCAGATTATACTGGTTTATACGACAAACTTTGCCGCCCTTCCCAGCGGGAACGTCCGCCGCAAAACGGAGCGAGATTGGCGCGAAAAGACATAGATTGTGCACTCCATAAATTGATAGATTCCCGGCGTTCAAATCGTAAACAAGTCCCAGAGGCAGGCTCGGTAGAGGAGGTCAATATGGAAACGAAAACGAGGCGGTCTATGGTCGTCGGCGCAGCGGCGTTGACGGTTGCATCTCTCGGAATCTCAGCGGCGCGCGCATCGGCAACTGCATCGGACAGCGCGTCGAACTCGGCGTACACGGTTTACTCCGCGTTCGCGGGGGACAACGGCGGGACGGGCTTTGGGCCGTGGGCGTTGAACATCACGGGGACGGGCGGGGATTACATCAACGGGTCGACGTACGACAACACGGGCGTGGTCACGGAGCCGAATTTCGATATCTGGAACGATACGAACGACGGCAACGGGGGCGGGGATTATGGAGTGGATGTGACGACGGCGGTTCGTCCGTTTACGGGCGGGGCGCTTTCGGCGGACCAGATTTTCAAATTCTCCGACGTTTTGCACTATGCGAACCAGACGCAGGGGGGCGGCTCGGCGCTGGGATGGAGCCTGGAAGATTCATCGGGCAATGTGCTGTTTGATTTCCATACGGCCGGCGGCGCGGCGGGATATTTCCTGACGGATGGCACGCAATCGGACACGCTGGAGACGACGGTGCCGTATAACTACCAGTCGGGCGACACGTTCTCGTTTGAGCTGAACGATTCTTCGGGGGACTACGCGCTCACGGTGTCATCGGCGGTCAATGGAAGTGTAACCGGCGGGTCACAAACTTTTACGGGGCAAATCTCGATGACGACGGGTGGGCCGAGCCAGTTCGCGGCCTACAACAATAACGGCGAAGGGGGAAGCGATATTGAGTTCAACAACATGGCGATCACGAGTTCCACTTCGCCGCAGCAGTGGATATCGACGGCATCCGGAAGCTGGAACAACGTGGCCAACTGGAGCGGAGTGGTTCCCAACGCCGTCGGCGCCGAGGCGGATTTCTATACCGCGGCGACTTCGAACCAGACGGTTTTCAGCGATCAGGCAATTACCGTCGGTACGCTGAATTTCAATAATGCCAACGAATATGAAATCACCGGGACGGGGTCTTTGACGCTGCAGGCGGCCACGGGCGATGCAGAGGTGATTGTGCAGAATGGGACGCAAGAGCTGAATATCCCGACGACGGTCGCGAGCAATACGATTTTCAATGTCGCGACGGGCGCGACGCTGGTGATTGCCAATCCGATCACCATCGACAGCGGGGATAAAATTACACAGAGCGGCGGTGGATCGGTGATCTATCAGTCGATCATCACGGTCGACAGCAACGCTTCGATCGCATTCGGGAACTCCTCGACAGCCAATACGCTTTCGGTCGCGGCGGGCGGGACGGCGACCATCCAGGGAACAGGCAATGTCATTGAGGTGGACAACCTTTCCATCGGCGGAAAGGTCGACATCACCAAGAACGAGCTGCTGGTGAATTATTCCAATGGCGGCGATCCGATGAGCACCGTCTATGCGGAGCTGAAGAGCGGGTATAACAACGGCACGTGGAACGGAAGTGGAATCATTTCGTCGGCGGCGCAAACGCTGCATAACGGGCTGCGTTATGGCGTTGGGTGGGCCGATGGATCGAACCACATTGTGGCCGGGCTTTCGTCGGGATTAATCGAGGTGAAATATACGCTGCTGGGGGATGCGAACCTGGACGGGACGGTGAACGGGAGCGACTTCAGCATCCTGGCGGCGAATTTCGGGCTGGGGGTTACGAATTGGGATCAGGGGAATTTCCTGTTTTCCAGCTCGGTGAACGGGTCGGATTTTTCGGCGCTGGCGGCGAATTTTGGGCAGGGGGATAATCTTTCGGCGGTGACGCCGGCGGATGTGGCGGCGCTGGATGCGTTTGCGGTGGCGAACGGACTGCCGGTGCCGACGATTGCGGCGGTGCCGGAGCCTATGGCGATGGGGTTGCTGGTGGTGGGTTGCGCGGGAGGGCTTGCACGGCGCGCAGCATCGAAAGCCCGGAAAATAATCGGGTGTCGAGAAAAATGCGGGTAATGGGTCAATTTGGTGGGCAGTAGCGAATTCGAAATTCCCCACGGCGGCGCCGTGGGCGTTCCGAGATCAAAATGACCCACTACCAAAATGCGGGGAAGCGCTTCCCTTCGGGTCGCGGCTAAACAAGAGGCGCGTTAGGCGAGTCCCAGGTATCTGAAATATGCGGCGGCGAAGCAGCGGTCGGCTAGGGCCTCGACCATATGCTCCGAGTCGGCGTTGCCGTCGGCGAAGGTGATTGTGGCGACCAATGGGCGCTGCTTGATATGTATTAGATCAAATGCGGGCTCGAAGGCGGTTTGGCGCAATTCGCGAACGATGTGGGTTTGAGTGGCCTGGAGGGTTGAGGCATCGGCCGCGGGGTCCTGTCCGGCAGCGAGCAGGCTCAAGGAAACAAGTTGCTGATCGGCGCGACGGACGGTGGCGATCCCGGCGGTGGGAGCGGTTGATCGCCAGCGAAGCAGGGTGCGGCCGGAATCGGTGAGCTGGGCTTCCATTTCTTCGGGGCTCTTCCATAATTCACATGAGCAGCGGGAGATAATATCAATTGCGCCGCAAATGCGCTCCAGCGCGGCGTAGTCATATTCGGCGACTTGCCGAAGCTCACCCTGGGATGTCAGATCGGCGACGTAAAACGGCTTCAATGAAGCACTCCTTTTCCTGCGCGTCTTGCCGGGTTTTAGCGAATGGAACGCGGGCTCGTCAACGTCGGTTTCTCAGGGCGGTTCGATTTCCGAAAAATCTGAGATTTTGCGCATTGTGCGCGAATTCCGACCATGACTAGATTGGGGAGCGAATCCGTCCGCGCGGACGGCCGAACGGGCATCGCAACAATCAGGGCAACAAGTCGGAGACTTATCAATGAAGCACGCCACCCACACGAGCGAATCGCGTCCCTCCAAGTCGAACAAACTGAGCCGCGGTGAGGGGGGAAATGGAAATGGACATCGCTCGTCGCACGCGGAGAGTTCGCGGACGGATCAGCCTTCGATCACGGAAGTTTTGCGAACGCCGAAAGCGGAGCCGGAACAATTGAACAAGACGATGCTGCTGCGCGGCGCTGTTGGCGCTGAAGAAGGGGGATTTCACGGCGCGCTTGCCGCTGGATCTGCCGGGGATGGACGGGAAGATCGCCGATGCGTTCAATGAGGTGGTGGAGTTGAATCAGCGGATGGCGGAGGAGCTGGAGCGGCTGAGCCGGGTGGTGGGCAAGGAAGGAAAGATTTCGCAGCGGGCGGAGATGGGCGACGTGACCGGGTCGTGGAGGGCGTCGGTCGATTCGGTCAATGCGCTGATCAGCGACCTGGTTTATCCGGTCAGCGAAACAGCGCGCGTGATCGGGGCGGTGGCGAAGGGGGATCTGTCGCAGACCATGGCGATGGAAATCGAAGGCCGGCCGCTGGCCGGGGAATTCCTGCGCACCGCCAAGACCGTCAACACGATGGTGGACCAGCTTGGCAGCTTCGCGTCGGAAGTGACCCGCGTGGCCCGCGAAGTGGGTACCGAAGGAAAACTGGGCGGGCAGGCGAAGGTGAAGGGGGTCGCGGGAACGTGGAAGGACCTGACCGACTCGGTGAACTCGATGGCGGGCAACCTGACGGCGCAGGTGCGAAACATCGCCGCAGGTGACGACGGCCGTCGCGAACGGCGACTTGTCGAAGAAGATTACCGTGGACGTGAAGGGGGAAATCCTGGAACTGAAAAACACCATCAACACGATGGTGGACCAGCTTCGATCGTTCGCATCGGAAGTGACGCGCGTGGCCCGCGAAGTGGGCACGGAAGGAAAACTGGGCGGGCAGGCCGACGTGAAGGGCGTGGCCGGTACGTGGAAGGATCTTGACCGACTCGGTGAATCTGATGGCCGGCAACCTGACGGCGCAGGTGCGAAACATCGCGGCGGTGACGACGGCGGTGGCGAACGGCGACTTGTCGAAGAAGATCACCGTGGACGTGAAGGGGGAAATTCTGGAATTGAAGAACACCATCAACACGATGGTGGACCAGCTCAACAGCTTCGCATCGGAAGTGACGCGCGTGGCCCGCGAAGTGGGCACGGAAGGAAAACTGGGCGGGCAGGCGGAAGTGAAAGGCGTCGCCGGCACGTGGAAGGACCTGACGGATTCCGTGAACTCGATGGCCGGTAACCTGACGTCGCAGGTGCGAAACATCGCCGCAGGTGACGACCGCCGTGGCGAATGGCGACTTGTCCAAGAAGATCACCGTGGACGTGAAGGGGGAAATTCTCGAACTGAAAAACACCATCAACACGATGGTGGACCAGCTTTCGAGCTTCGCGGCGGAAGTGACGCGCGTGGCGCGCGAAGTGGGTACGGAAGGAAAACTGGGCGGGCAGGCGGACGTGCGCGGCGTCGCCGGTACGTGGAAGGACCTGACGGACAACGTGAACCTGATGGCAGGCAATCTGACGTCGCAGGTGCGAAACATCGCCGACGTGACCAAGGCCGTGGCCAATGGCGACCTTGTCCAAGAAGATCACGGTGGACGTGAAGGGGGAAATTCTCGAACTGAAAAACACCGTCAACACGATGGTGGACCAGCTTTCCAGCTTCGCCGCGGAAGTGACGCGCGTGGCCCGCGAAGTGGGCACGGAAGGAAAACTGGGCGGCCAGGCCGAAGTGCGCGGCGTTGCCGGCACGTGGAAGGATCTGACCGACTCCGTGAACTCGATGGCGGCGAACCTGACGGTGCAGCTGCGCGACATGTCGAAGGTGGCAACGGCGATCGCCAACGGCGACCTGACGCAGAAGATCACCGTCGACGTGCGCGGCGAAATTCTGCAGATCAAAAACGTCATCAACACGATGGTGGACCAGCTTCAGCTCGTTCGCGTCGGAAGTGACGCGCGTGGCCCGCGAAGTGGGCACCGAAGGGGAACTGGGCGGGCAGGCCGACGTGAAGGGCGTCGCCGGTACGTGGAAGGACCTGACCGACTCGGTGAACTCGATGGCGTCAACCTGACGGCGCAGGTGCGAAACATCGCCGCGGTGACGACGGCCGTCGCCAACGGCGACTTGTCGAAGAAGATCACGGTGCCGGTGAAGGGGGAAATTCTGGAGTTGAAAAACACCATCAACACGATGGTGGACCAGCTCAACAGCTTCGCGTCGGAAGTGACGCGCGTGGCGCGCGAAGTGGGCACGGAAGGAAAGCTGGGCGGGCAGGCCGAAGTGCGGGGCGTGGCCGGCACGTGGAAGGACCTGACCGACTCCGTGAACTTCGATGGCGGTCAACCTGACGGCGCAGGTGCGAAACATCGCCGCCGTGACGACGGCCGTCGCCAACGGCGACTTGTCGAAGAAGATCACGGTGGACGTGAAGGGCGAAATTCTCGAACTGAAGAACACCATCAACACGATGGTGGACCAGCTTTCGAGCTTCGCGGCGGAAGTGACGCGCGTGGCCCGCGAAGTGGGTACGGAAGGAAAACTGGGCGGGCAGGCCGAAGTGAAAGGCGTTGCCGGCACGTGGAAGGACCTGACCGACTCGGTGAACTTCATGGCCGCGCAACCTGACGGACCAGGTGCGAAACATCGCGGCCGTGACGACCGCCGTGGCGAACGGCGACTTGTCCAAGAAGATCACCGTGGACGTGAAGGGGGAAATTCTCGAACTGAAAGACACCGATCAACACGATGGTGGACCAGCTGCGATCGTTCGCCTCGGAAGTGACGCGCGTGGCCCGCGAAGTGGGCACCGAAGGAAAACTGGGCGGCCAGGCGAACGTGCCGGGCGTCGCCGGCACGTGGAAGGACCTGACCGACAACGTGAATTTCATGGCCGGCAATCTGACCGACCAGGTGCGAAACATCGCCGCCGTGACGACGGCCGTGGCCAACGGCGACCTGTCGCAAGAAGATCACCGTGGACGTGAAGGGGGAAATCCTGGAACTGAAGAACACCATCAACACGATGGTGGACCAGCTCAACAGCTTCGCGTCGGAAGTGACCCGCGTGGCCCGCGAAGTGGGCACGGAAGGAAAACTGGGCGGCCAGGCCGAAGTGAAAGGCGTCGCCGGTGTATGGAAGGAACTGACCGACAACGTGAACTTCATGGCCGAGCAATCTGACCAACCAGGTGCGCGGCATCGCCAAGGTCGTGACGGCCGTCGCCAACGGCGATCTGAAGCGAAAGCTGACCGTGGAAGCCAAGGGCGAAATCGCCGAGCTGGCCGACACGATCAACAGCATGATCGACACGCTGGCGACGTTCGCCGATCAGGTGACGACGGTGGCCCGCGAAGTGGGCGTGGAAGGAAAACTGGGCGGGCAGGCGACCGTGCCGGGTGCATCGGGAACGTGGAAGGATCTGACGGACAACGTGAATCAGCTCGCGGCGAACCTGACGACGCAGGTGCGCGCCATCGCCGAAGTGGCGACCGCCGTGACCAAGGGCGACTTGACGCGGTCGATTGCCGTGGCGGCGCAGGGGGAAGTGGCGGCGCTGAAGGACAACATCAATGAAATGATCCGCAATCTCAAGGAAACGACGCTGAAAAACGCGGAGCAGGACTGGCTGAAGACCAACCTGGCGAAGTTCAGCCGAATGCTGCAGGGGCAGAAGGATCTGCTGACGGTCGGCCGGCTGATTCTGTCGGAACTGGCCCCGGTGGTGTCGGCGCAGCAGGGCGTGTTTTACATCATGGATAGCTCGTCGAAGGCGGACGAGCCGTTCCTGAAATTGCTGGCCAGCTACGCGTACAAGGAACGGAAGAACATCGACAACAGGTTCAAGCTGGGCGAAGGATTGGTCGGGCAGTGCGCGTTGGAGAAGGAGAAGATTCTGCTCACCGAATGTGCCCGGCGATTATATCCAGATCACGTCCGGGCTGGGCGAAGCGAAGCCGCTGAACATCATCGTGCTGCCGATCGTGTTTGAAGGGGACGTGAAGGCGGTCATGGAACTGGCCAGCTTCGACCGGTTCAACCCGACGCACGAAACGTTCCTCGATCAGCTCACCGAATCGATCGGCATCGTGCTGAACACGATCGAAGCGAACATGAGAACGGAAGACCTGCTCAAGCAGTCGCAGTCTCTGGCCCGCGAGCTGCAGAGCCAGCAGGAAGAATTGCAGCAGACCAACGCGGAGCTGGAAGACAAGGCCAAGCTGCTGGCCGAGCAGAACGTGGAAGTGGAACGGAAGAACAAGGAAGTGGAGCAGGCCCGCCAGGCGCTGGAAGAAAAGGCGAAGCAGCTTGCCCTGACGTCGAAATACAAGAGCGAATTCCTGGCGAACATGTCGCACGAGCTGCGTACGCCGCTGAACAGCCTGCTGATTCTCTCGGATCAGCTTTCGAAGAACGCCGAAGGCAACCTGACGGGCCGGCAGGTGGAATTCTGCCAGGACGATTCACTCGTCGGGCAACGATCTGCTGGGGTTGATCAACGACATTCTGGACCTGTCGAAGATCGAATCGGGCACGGTCATCGTGGATGTCGGCGACATCACCTTCCGCGATCTGCACGATTATCGTGGACCGCACGTTCCGCCACGTGGCGGAGGCGAAGAAGCTGGAATTCGAGGTCGACGACGGACGCGGCGCTGCCGCGCGAGGTGCATACGGATGCCAAGCGGTTGCAGCAGATTCTCAAGAACCTGCTGTCCAACGCGTTCAAGTTCACGGAACAAGGGCGGTTGACGCTGGAGATCGGCACGGCGACCAGCGGCTGGAATCAGGAGAACCAGACGCTGAACCGGGCCAAGTCGGTCATCGCGTTCTCGGTGCAAGGATACCGGCATCGGCATCCCGCCGGAGAAGCAGGCGATCATTTTCGAGGCGTTCCAGCAGGCGGATGGAAGCACCAGCCGCAAATACGGCGGCACGGGGCTGGGCCTGGCGATCAGCCGCGAACTGGCGCAGTTGCTGGGCGGCGAAATTCGGCTGACCAGCGATCCCGGGCGCGGGAAGCACGTTCACGCTGTATCTGCCGCAGGCGTATGTCCCGATCAAACCGGCTCGCCGCAGTGGCGGAACCGCCGCCGCAGGAACCGGTGGCGGCCTCATCGCCGAGCCGGCTCGACCGGATGCGCTGCGCCGTCGAAGCAGCTGCCGATCGCAGCAGGTCGAGCAATTCGGCGACGAGCCGGCTCAATATCGCGGCTGGGCGACCACGTGCTGCTGATTGTTGAAAATGATCCCAGCTTCGCGCAGGATTCTGGTGGAAATGGCGCACGAGAACGGCAGATGAAAGCCGATCGTCACATCGCGCGGGGCGTCGGCGATTTCGCTGGCCCGCGAACTTTCGCCCCATGCGATCACGCTGGATATCAATCTTCCGGATATCGATGGCTGGCGGGTGCTGGATCGGCTGAAGGACGACCTGATGACCCGGCACATTCCCGTGCAGATCATCACGACGGATGAGGAACGCGGCCGCGGGCTGCGGATGGGGGCGATCGGCGTGTTGACCAAACCGATCCGCAATAAGGAATCGCTGGATGAGGCGTTTCGCCCATATCGCCCGCGCAGGACAGGCCGGATCACCCGGCGGCTTCTGCTGGCCATCAGCGAACGAATCCGAGTCGCCCGGGCTGATGGACCTGATCGGCGGGCCGGATGTGGAGATCGGCACCGTGAGCGACGGGGCGGCCGCGCTTGAGGAACTGAACGAAGGGCAATACGATCTGATGGTTCTGGGATGGGATCAGCCGGACGTGAAAGCCTTTGATCTGATCGACGAATTCCGCGAGCAGACCAAGCTGGCGGATTTGCCGATACTGCTTTATTCAGCGCAGCCGCACACGCAAGAAGGAAGAGCTGCACATCAAGCGGCTGACGCAAACGACGCGTGGTGCGGGATGTGCGCTCGCCGGAGCGGCTGTTCGACGCGGTTTCGCTCTTCCTGCACCGGCCGGCTGGCGCAGATGACGGAGGAGCGCCGGCAGGTTCTGAACAATCTGCATCAGGCGGAGTCGGTTCTCGCCGGGAAGAAGGTTCTGGTGGTCGACGACGACATCCGCAACATCTTCGCGATGACCAGCATTCTGGAGCCGTACCAGATGCAGGTGATTTCGGCGGAGACCGGACGGGCGGCGATCGAAATCTTGCAGCACAACCCGGACATCGACCTTGTGCTGATGGACATTATGATGCCGGACATGGACGGATATGACACGATGCGTGCGATCCGGAAGCTGTCGAAATTCAGGGCTTTGCCGATCATCGCCCTGACGGCCAAGGCGATGAAGGGCGACCGGGAGAAATGCATCGAGGCCGGAGCTTCGGATTATATTTCCAAGCCCGTCGATACGCCGCAACTGCTGGGGTTGCTGCGGCTGTGGCTGCACCGATAGTCAGTAGATCGAAAGACAGACCCATGAATGAAGCGGGCGCACAGGCAAACATCCTGATCGTGGATGACAAGCCTGAAAACCTGTTGGCGCTGGAAGCGGTTCTGGAGGACCTGGACCAGCGGATCGTGCGGGCCTACACCGGGCGTGAAGCGCTGCGCCATCTGCTGAACGAAGAATTCGCCGTTATTCTGCTGGACGTGAACATGCCGGAGATGGATGGTTTTGAAACCGCCGGGCTGATTCGCGGCCGGCCGAGCTCGCAGCACATACCGATTATCTTCATCACGGCGTTCGGGGATGACCCGCTGGTGGCCAAGGGATACAGCCTTGGAGCGGTGGACTATCTGACCTCGCCGTTTGCTCCGGAAGTTTTGCGAAGCAAGGTGGGGGTATTTGTATCGCTTTACCAGATGACGGCGCAAACCCGACGGCAGAGCGAAGCCTTGCGCCGGCGGGCGGGGCAGCTTCAGATGCTCTCGACCGCGTCGATCGCGATCAACAGCGCGCCTTCGGTGGAGCAGATGATCCGGGCGGTGACCGACTATGCGCGCGAACTGATCGGGAGCCATTATTGCGGGTCGCTGATTTTGGCCGATCCATTGCAGACGCACCGGCCGTCTCCGATCCGGGCGGCGGCGGCATTTTCGGACCGATTCTCGCAGTGGCGCAACCGGGCGGTCAAGCTTGAACCCGTGGCCGGTACGATCATCGCACAATCGCCGATCGCGATACGGCTGAGCGAATCGGAGCTGCGCGAGCATCCGGACTGGGAGATTATTCGCAAGCTGGAGCTACCGACGGCGCGGGGCGGGCTGCTGGCGGCGCCGCTGACCGAGCGCGACGGCAAGAATCTCGGCCTGATTCTGCTGATCGACCGCGGCAAGGAATCGTTTTCCAGCGACGATGAGGCGATCCTCGTCCAGCTTGCGCAGATCACCTCGATCGCGATTCAGAACATTATTTTTGCGCAGGAGCGTGAAGCCAATCGCATCAAGGATGAATTTCTGGCGACGTTGTCGCACGAATTGCGGACGCCGCTGAATGCGATCGTTGGGTGGACGCAGATTTTGCGCACGGAAAAGTTGCCTGATGACGCGTCGCGCATGGGCTGGATGTCATCGAGCGGAACGTGAAGGCGCAGACGAAATTGATTGAGGATTTGCTGGACGTTTCGCGAGTCAGCACGGGGAAGATGCGGCTGCAAATGTCGGGATGTGCCGCTGGAGCAGATCGTGCAGTCGTCGGTCGACGCGATCCGGCCCGCCGCCGACGCGAAGAATATTCAACTGGAACTGCAAATCGGGGGAAGCGCGAAGATTTCGGGCGACCCCGACCGGCTGCAGCAGGTGGTGTGGAACCTGCTGGCCAACGCAGTGAAGTTTACACCGCTGCAGGGGCAGGTGCATGTGAGCCTCGAGTGCGTGAATCATCACGCGCAGATTCAGATCGCGGATACGGGGCAGGGAATTGATGGTGCGTTTCTGCCGTTCGTGTTTGACCGGTTCCGCCAGGCGGACAACACGATGACCCGATCGCATGGGGGGCTTGGGATCGGGCTTACGATCGTGCGGCATATCGTCGAGCTGCATGGCGGAAGCGTGGCGGCACACAGTGCGGGGCTGGGGAGTGGGGCCACATTTACCGTGACACTGCCGACGTCGCCGTTTCACAAAGCGCCTTCCGTGCCGGCGGTCGCGCCGAAAAACAGTGCACCTCATGCCGTCAATGGCATCAAGCTTTCGGGGAAGAAAGTTCTCGTTATCGATGATGAGCCGGATGCGCTGGAGCTGGTTCGCGAGATTCTCTCGCGCTGAGGCGAACGTCACCGCGGCGAGTTCGGTTCGCGAAGCGATGGAATGCATGGGGAAATGCATGCCGCACGTGCTGGTGAGCGATATCGCGATGCCGGGAGAAGATGGATTTCAGATGATCCAGATGCTTCGGCAGCTTCCGGCTGCCAGCGGAGGGAATACTCCGGCGATCGCGCTGACTGCTTATGCGCGGAGGAGGATCGGATTCGGGCGCTGACGCGCGGGATTTCAGATGCACTTAACGAAGCCCGTGGAGCCGCAGCAGCTTATCGCGGCGGTGGCGCAATTGGCGGGGAAATAAATGTTTTGGCCGGTGATCGCAATCGATTCAGGGTGACCGGTGAGATTTGAACTCACAACGACCGGGGCCACATCCCGGTGCTCTGATCCAGTTGAGCTACGGCCACAAAGAGGATGACTGGATTCGAACCAGTATCAGCAGGCTTTGCAGACCCGCGCCTTGCCAATCGGCCACATCCTCAAAAAGTTTCAGCGCCGGGCAGGGATCGAACCTGCCGTTTCCCGATTTGGAGGCGGGCGTTCCACCGATGGAACAGCCGGCGCGTGAATCTCAATGCGTAGGGAGGGATTTGAACCCCCATGTATCTCTAAAAGAGAGGCCGGGGTTACGGCCCGGTGCATTGCCGTTCTGCCACCTACGCGAGGAAAGAAAGCAGTCAGCGTGGAAGGATTCGAACCTTCGATCTCGTGCGCCCGAGGCACGCGCGATGCCAAGCTTCGCCACACGCTGAATTGAACTTGCAGTGCTCCCGGAGGGAATCGAACCCACACTGTCCGGTTGAAGGCCGGTTATCCTGACCATTAGACGACGAGAGCGGCGCTGCGCGAGAGAGTTGAGAGTAGAGAGTAGAAAGTAGAGAAGAGGGGATTCACATCGACCTTATACTTTCCACCCTCTGGCCTCTGGCGGAGCGTCCGGCTCGCGCACACCCACGGATGGATTCGAACCACCAACCAGGCGGTTAACAGCCGCCAGCTCTACCGGTTGAGCTACGTGGATATTCAGTTGAGCCGCGTGGATTCGAACCACGATCGCCGGATTCAAAGACCGGCATTGCTACCGATTGAACTACGGCTCAGTTCAGGGAGAAGGATTCGAACCTCCAACAACCCGGTTCAGAGCCGGGAGTTCTACCGGTTGAACTATCCCTGAATGGGTGAACGGTTGGATTCGAACCAACAACCTTGGGCTTATGAGGCCCCTGCTCCGCCATTGAGCTACGCACCCAAAACAATCATGCGAAAGAAAAGAGCCGCGGGCCGGGATCGAACCGGCGATCTGTCGTTTACGAGACGACTGCTCTGCCCTTTGAGCTACCACGGCATTCAAACAATCGATGCAGTGAGCGGGATTCGAACCCACGTCTCCGGTTTGGAAGACCGGCACTCTGCCGGCTGAGTTATCACTGCGAAAAGTCGAATCTGAGCAGTAGAACAGTAGAGCAGTAGACCGCAGTGGGGCATCTCGAATTCGAGTGTTCATTTTCTCTACTGTTCAACTGTTCTACTGCTCCACTGCTCTATTGCGGCTTTGCCGCAATGTGGACTCCTGGAATCGAACCAAGCCCTGGGGCTCTTCAGGCCCCCGCTCCACCTTGGAGCTGAATCCACAAAATCGCCGTCAATGGGGGTCGAACCCATGGCCTTCCGGTTGACAACCGGACGCTCATTCCGCTGAGCTATGACGGCAATACGCCACCTGATTGTCAAAGAACACTTGCGGGACAAACCATTTTCGTACCGCTCAAAATCCAGCGGAGGGTGAAGGATTCGAACCTTCGAAGCCCTTTTCAAAGCCTTCCGAGTTAGCAACCCGGCGCGTTAGGCCACTCTGCCAACCCTCCGTTCGACTCGCTGCGCTCGCTCACGGCAGGCCGAGGCGCTCCGCGCGAGTTGGAAGGAGGGTGAGGGAATCGAACCCCCAAGGCGCGTACGCCATGTCCGTTTTCGAGACGGATGCCTTACCGTTCGGCCAACCCTCCGTAATTGGAGTCTTCGTAACTGCTTTCTGATGAGTCGCTACTCATCGGATTCTCCTTTCATGCCGCGGGCGAGCCCGCTTCGCGGGCTAGAAAGTAGAGCAGTAGAAAGTTGAAAGTAGAGGAGGGGCGAATGCCTCGAAGTTCTACTCTCTACTTTCCACTCTCTACTCTCTCACCAGTGCTCCGGGCAGGAGTCGAACCTGCACTGACGTGAACCTCGATCACGCGCCTCTTCCGGTTGGGCTACCGAAGCAATTTCATGGACGCCGGAGGGGATCGAACCCTCATTTCCTGGTTGCAGGCCAGGAGTCTTCCCGTTAGACGACGGGCCCATTTTTTCTTTCACGTCGCGGGAAGGGATCGAACCTTCAACCTCGGCCTTCGGAGAGCCGTGCTCTGGTCCGGTTGAGCTACCGCAACTTTTTTTATGGTCCAGGCAGGATTCGAACCTGCACTTACCTGATTCTGAGTCAGGCGCCTCTGCCGGTTGGGCTACTGAACCTAAACTTTTCTCTTCATGCACCGGGCAGGAATCGAACCTGCATGGTGCCGCTTAAAAGGCGGCGGCTCTGCCATTGAGCGACCGGTGCGCAGTCTCCACATGCACCGGGAGGGATTCGAACCCCCAGCCGACCCTTTAGAAGAGGGTTGCTCTGATTCCGTTGAGCTACCGGTGCGAATTTATGTGCACCGTTTTCTCCTGCAGCCGTTCATCTGACATTCTCCTTTCATGCACCCGGCAGGATTCGAACCTGCATCTGCCCGGTTAAGAGCCGGCAACTCTGCCGTTGAGCTACGAGTGCGAAACCTATTGAGCAACCACTACTACATCTCAATTTAATACAGCCACTTACGACGCCAATGCACCGGGAAGGATTCGAACCTTCAACCTCCGGTTTCGTAGACCGGAGCTCTGATCCGATTGAGCTACCAGTGCGAGATTTTCAATACGCCGTGGAGGTCTCGACTCTCCGGCCTCCCGCTTATCGGGCGGGTGCTCTGCCTCTGAGCTAGAGCGATTTGCATCTGACTGTAGCGTCTGCGCCGCCTTCGGCGGCCCTTCGGGTTGAGTTCCAAGGGGTCGTCTGCGGCGTCATCGCTCCTCAAAGGGTCCATGCGAACCCTCTTCGTCGCTCTTCCTTGCATCCGACCCCTTGGAACGCAACGCAGACGCTACAGTCAGATGCAAAACGCTCTAACAGCGTAAAATGCCTGATTTTCGAGGCGTTTTCACGGCTTCCGTCCATTCATGCGCCAGGATGGATTTGAACCATCAACCTCCGCGGTGTAGGCGGCGCTGCATGCCAGTTGAGCTACAGGCGCGAACCAAGATTGGATCAGCGCGGGCTTATTGCGCGGACCTCTCTTGTTTGGCAGCAGGACGCAACAAGCGTCGCGGCTGTATTTCCAATTGCTTCCCGGATTTAAGTGTTGATTACTTTCAGCCGGGAAGAACTCCCGGCCGACGCGGCAGGGAGTCTATAAATTGGCCAAATCGAGGCGGAATGACCCGCATCGTTTGGCTGGTTGACTCATATTTTCCTGATACCAATGTTGCCGCATAGCTATCTCCATCGACTAAACGTCGTGAGACCATGAATTGTTTCACATAAATTCGAAAAATCAAGCTAAAAATCGAGATTTCTACCGATGGGCTGGTTTTGTAGCGAAAGACGCTCGCCGGGCAGCGACAAACGAGACTTGTTCGGGCACTCGCTCAATCTCCCAGCTTAACGCGAATCCATTCGACTTTAAGAATCGCCTGACTGATTCGCACAACTTCTTCGAGATGGACTGCGCACTTGCGATTCGACGGTGGCTTGATCTTCCGCTGAACGGAGGCAGGAAACGACGGCGTCGAGGGTTTTGATTAGCCGCTGGCTTTCCGCTTCGTTTGGATTGAGCATGAGCCGGATTTTGCTGTTGGTCAGAAGCCCGCCCTCGATGCGGCTCAATCGCGCCGGGTTCGTGGCAATTGTAATGGCATCGCGATTGTCCACACTTGCGCAAATACATGACCCCGGTCCAATGTGAAATGGCGCAAGCCACGAGATCGCGCATTGATTCGATCCATCTTGCGCGGTTGGTGGAAATCAGGTTGGCCTTGATCTGGCTGCGGGCGGTTTTCACGGCCACGTATGGGCCGGCGATCGTGGCGATCAGTGCGGTGGAAGCGCTGATGAAGCTGAATATGTCCGATGTCATTTCAATCAACCATAGATCGGATCGAGCGGCCCAGCTTGCCGAGCTTCAAAAATGATGGCAATGACAACACTTTTTGTTAGGTTCCTTGCCATCGGGATCGTGCTAAAGGAAAAAAGAGTCAGGTTGGGATTGCCAACATTCGCCATGTCCGGCTTGGGTGGCTGATCATTTCAGTGCATAAGAAGTCACCTCAATCAAGACGGCATCTTGGGACGGCTGAATAAAGAGGACCTTGCTTTCTACGACGGAATCGCGGAGCGAATCCGCGATCTCATTGAAGATTCACATCGGGGCACCACCATCGCTACGCTGGCTGGGGATATCGGCTGGGGTCGTTCGAGCCTGCTCAATTTTCTCAATCGGAAGACGCAGACGATTCCGACCCATTTGCTGGTAAGAGCCGCAAAATCACTCAATGTGCCGACCGGCTATTTGATGAGCGGGGACTAGTAACGACAGCAAATTGACTTTGGTCGTTGAAGCCGGATGATGTCGAAATCGTAGCGCGGGATCGAACGTGGCCACAAGCGACTTACAACCATACCCGTCATTCGAACCACCGCCGCCTGGCATTGATCAAATTCGTTCCATTGAGGAAGACTCTTTCCGCGCCTTGGTGGAAGCCGCACCGGCACTTCTGCACAGCGCGAGGGCGGATGGGTATATCGATTACTTCAATCAGGGCTGGCTGACGTTTCTCGGGGTGCCGTATGAAGAGGTGTGCGGATGGAAATGGCGCAAAGATTTCATCCGGACGACGCGGGCGTTTTTCTAGCAAAGTGGCGCGCGGCGATTGCAAGCGGTGAGCCTTTCGAGAGCGAAGGGCGGGTCCGGCGCCGATGGCGAATATCGCATTTTGCTGCACCGCAAAGCGCCGATTCGCGATGCGAAAGGAAGAATCACCAAATGGTACGGCTCCAGCATTGATATCGACGACCAAAAGCGTGCGGAACAAAGCATTCGCCTCGTTGCCGATACCACGCCGGCCCTGCTCCACACCGGCAGGCCGGACGGACACCTGGACTATTTCAACCGAGGCTGGCTGGATTACCTGGGGGCTCAACCGCAAGAAATCGAGGGTTGGAATTGGACATCCAAGGTTCATCCCGAAGATGTCGACGAACTGGTACGGCGCTGGCGATTGAGCCTGGCATCCGGGAATGCGCTTGAGTGCGAATCGCGCGTGCGTCGCTTTGATGGGCAATATCGCTGGCTTTTGCATCGGAAACTACCGCTTCGCGACGAGGCGGGCCGGATCGTGAAATGGTTTGGTTCGAGCATCGACATTGAAGAGCGCCGGCAAGCGGAGTTCTACCTTACCCAGGGGCAACGACTGGCGCACAGCGGGAGCTGGGCTTTCAACTCTACCGGCTTTGAATATTGGTCGTCGCAGTTGTTTGAGATACACGGACTGGATCCGGGCCGTAAGGCGCCGAATATCGCGGAATATCTGGCGCTTGTGCATCCGGAAGACCGGGATTTCGTGGCGCAAACAATTCAAAAGATGCTGTCCGAGCCACGCGGTTTTGATTTTACGAAGCGGATTGTGCGGCCGGATGGAGCGATTCGGCATGTACGCTGCGTCGGCGTCCCGGGGCCCAGTGGCCGGGGATTCGTGGGAACTGGGATAGATGTGACGGAGCAGGAGCAATTAACGACGGCACTTCGCAAGAGCGAATCGCAGTGGCGAGCGGTGTTTGAGAATTCGGCCGTTGGCATCGTTTTGATCGACGAGAACATTCGCTTCGTCTCGGCCAACGAGGCGTATCAGAATATGGTGGGATATTCGGAGAGCGACCTTCGGAAGATGCATCCGCGCGAATACACGCATCCGGAAGATGTTCAATCGTCGGAAGGGATTTATAAGGACATTCGCGAAAATCGCCGGGAGCACGCTTATTACGAGAAGCGATACCGCCGCAGGGATGGGGGCGATGTCTGGGTCGAATGCTATGCGACTCGGCTTCCGTCGGCAGGAGAGTCCGGTTCTCTGTATGCGGCCATCGTGGTTGATATCACCAAGCGGAAGGCGGCCGAGGAAGCATTGCGCCGCAGGCAAGCTTACCTGGCGACGGCCCAGTCGCTGAACCACACCGGCAGCTTCGCGTTAAATCTCACGACCGGGGAAATCATCTGGTCGGAGGAGATGTTCAGGATTTACGGATATGAACCATTCAGCTTTAAACCCACGATAGCGTGGATTATGCAGCGGATGCATCCGGAGGATCTCGAGATCACAAACGAGGCGCTTGGCCGGATAACGCGCGAGCGAATCGCTCCGGATATCGAATACCGAATTGTTCTGCCGGATGGGTCAATCAAGAACCTTCACGTGGTCATGCAGGTTCTGGAGGAGAGTCCTTCCAAAGATCTGGAATGCGTTGGGTCACTTATGGATGTGACGGAGCAGCACCGTGCCAGGAAGGCGATGGTGGAAGCGTATGAAGAGATCAAGAAGCTGAAGGATGAGTTGTATCGCGAAAACGTGGCGTTGAAAGAAGAGATCGATCAGGCATCGATGTTTGAGGAGATCGTCGGCTCATCGAAGTCGTTGAAGAAGGTCCTTGAAGGCGTTGTGAAGGTTGCGCCGACTGATTCCACCGTGCTGATTACGGGTGAAACCGGAACGGGAAAGGAGCTGGTTGCCCGGGCGATACATAAAAGGTCTCGCCGGGCGGGTCGCGCGTTTGTTCGAGTCAACTGCGCGGCGATCGCGCCGTCGCTGATCGCATCGGAATTGTTCGGACATGAGAAAGGGGCGTTTACGGGGGCCACGCAAAGGCGCGAGGGGCGCTTTGAGATGGCCGCGGGCGGAACGCTTTTCCTCGATGAGATCGGGGAACTTCCGGAAGAGACGCAAGTTGCGCTTCTGCGGGTGCTCCAGGAGCGGGAATTCGAACGCGTGGGAGGAAACAAGACGCTTCGTTCGGACGTGCGGGTTGTGGCTGCGACCAATCGGGATCTGGAAGAAGCGATCAGAGCGGGCAGATTCCGGAGCGATCTTTTTTACCGCTTGAACGTGTTTCCCATCGCGGTGCCGCCGCTGCGAAATCGACGCGAAGATATTCCGCGCCTCGTCGAAGCATTTGTTCGGGAATTCTCAAAACTGATGGCGAAAACGATCAGTTCGATTCCCCAAAAGACGATGACGGCGCTTCAGCAGTATGACTGGCCAGGAAATATTCGCGAGTTGCGCAACATGATTGAGCGTGGAATGATCATCAGCCGGGGCAGATCGCTGGAAGTTGAATTGCCGATGGCTGTCGCGCGCACTATCGATGCGTCGAAACCGGGGGAGAGCGGCGAAACCACTTTGGCCGACGTTGAACGCCGGCATATTCTGGAGGTTCTGGAACAGACAAAGTGGAGAATCGGCGGCAAGGGCGGAGCGGCCGAGCGATTGGGGATGAATCGGACCACACTTCAGGGGCGCATGCGCAAGTTGAGCATCGATCGCCCAGGATGATGCTGCCCATATTTGGGCAATCTGCCCATATCGCGGCAGCACACGACTCCGACCAGATCGCACCTACCTCAACCGGATAAGACCTTAGCTTCTTTTATCAACGCGATTTACGCGATCCCATGATAGGCGAGACATCATTGGCACCGCGATTGTTCTTAGGAACCGCGATGAATGAGAGACCCGAACAGCTTGGCCGATGCATTGACGATCGGCTGGCGGAGATGATCCGTCAGATCACGGACGCGCGCAATGCGCTTACCAGTGGCGGCCGGCACGCCAATTGGGCCATCGAGGCGAAGTTGGAGCAGGTTCGGACCCGTGCGTCGGCTCGCAGCAGCCAATTCCAGAAGGAACGCGAACGCGTGAATTCCAAAGTTAAACGTGCACTGGCCAATGCGAAGGAGAGGGTTGAGGATTGGAAGAAAAACGGACAGAGAGAAAAACTTCGGCAATATGCCGCGGAAGCGGAGAACTATGCCCTGGCGGCGATCCTGGATGCCAACGACGCGATCGACGATGCATTGATCGCGGCGATGGAATCGCTGACGGCGCGCGTGCTGGCAGAGGGAGAAATGCGGAAGTCGTGATTCTAAACCCTGAGAAACCCTGTTCCAAACGAATCGGGGAGGTTCTATGAGACGCATTACGGACGAAGACGCAGCGTTTTACGATCGCGTGGCTGAACGAATCAGCAATCTGCTCGGCAGCCCAGCTTGTTCCCTGACCCAAAGCAGTCTGGCGAAGCGGATCGGCTGGAACCGGCCGAGCCTGTGCAATTTTATCAACCGGATCGATAAGGGAATTGCCGCTCATTTCATCCCGCGGATTGCCGGTGTTCTGGGGGTGCCCATGGACTATCTGATCGACGGCGCCCAACTGGAAGCGCGTCCAAGAAACATCTGGGATCCGCGATTCGATGAAGCGGAGACAATCGTGGAAAAGTGCGATGAGTTTCGGCAGCGCAAGCTGCACTCGCTTTCGCTGACGTCGATCCTGCCGTTTCAAGCTTTTCCGGACAGCGCGCTGGTGGCGAATCTCGTCAATTCGATGGTAAATGGCGCCAGCGAGATCGTCGCGGAACGGTGGCACGAAGCCATCGAGCGCGAGCGGGAACAAATGCTCAGCGATGGGTGCGAAAATATCGACTATCTGATACCGATGCGCGATCTGCTTCGCCTGCCAAGACAACTTACGCCTTATCAGGGATTTTCGAGCGAGGAGATCGTTGAACTTCTGCTGAACCTGAAAAAGGAATGGGTGCGCAAACGCGGGATGAGAATCATTGCCGTGGACGACTCGATGCTTGATCCGGACGTTCGGCTGGAACTGTCGGGCAACATCGTGTTGTCGGTGCTGGGGCGCGAAATGCAGGTTCGTTTTCATAAGGATCTGCGAATTGATTGGGATGACGCGCCCGGGGCAGTCAATGTTTCCCGCGAGTCTCTGATCAAACTGAAACGTGCAGCCGGGTTCGGCGTGCGCGATCGCCCCAGCGCTGAGCAGGTTGAAGAGCTTATCGACAGCCTTCTAGAGCAAGTCGATTCGCAAGATGGGTGGGACAGGGAGGCCGTTGGCAGTGCCAACATTACCGGTGACTTTGTCCCCCTGCTCACGCTTTGATAGGCATAACTGCCAGAGCAATTGCATATGGCGTTAAAATGCTGAAGACCCCCACCCTAACCCTCCCCCGGGGTACCAGGGGAGGGGAATAAGGCGGATATACACCCAAGGAGATCTCATGCCAACAACAGCAGCAGATCAGATCGCGGAAATGATGATCGACGCCGGCATTCAGCGCGTTTATGGAGTGGTCGGCGATTCGATCAATCCGATCGTCGACGCCATTCGCAGGACCAATGGAAAACTTCGCTGGGTGCATTGTCGAAACGAGGAAGTCGCCGCGTTCGCGGCCGGCGCGGATTCTCTTTTGAGCGGGCAAATCGCGGCGTGTGCCGGATCGTGCGGCCCAGGTAACCTGCACTTGATCCAGGGGCTTTACAATTCGCATCGGAACAGGGCGCCGGTTTTCGCGATTGCAGGGCAGGTGCCATCGCGGTTTCTGGGCACGGAGTATTTCCAGGAGACGCATCCGGAGAGAATTTTCCGGGATTGCAGCCACTATTGCGAAGCGGCTTATACGGCGGTCCAGGCCGCGACCATGAGCAGGCTGGCGATTCAGTTCGCAATCACCAAGCGCGGCGTTGGCATGGTTTGCATTCCCGGAGATACCCTGGCGCAATCCGCGGCGGTCGATATTCCCGCGCATCCGTTTTGCACCGAGGTTCCGGGGATTCGACCGACGGATAACGACCTCGACAAGCTGGCGCACATCATCAACTCGGCGAAGCGTCCTCTGATTTTCGGCGGCGATGGCTGCCGGGCGTCGCGAGCAGGTGTTGGCTCTGGGACAAAAGCTCAATGCCCCCATCGGATTTTCCTACCGTGGAAAGGACGTGCTGGAGGCGGAGAATCCCAATTGCGTTGGAATGACCGGCCTGCTGGGTTGGGGAGGTTTGCAGCATGGGCTGGATCGATGCGACGTTTTGATCATGCTGGGAACGGATTTTCCGTACGTCGATTTCATGCCAAAGCAGCCGAAAATCGTGCAGATCGACAGCGACCCGACGCACCTGGGCCGCCGGGTGCCGACGGAACTGGGGCTTTGCGGGCACACCGCTGAGACGCTGGATGCGCTGATTCCGCGGATTAAACCGCGCGGCCAGGATCGGGCATTTCTGGATGAAGTGCTGGCCAGCCATGCATCTGCCATGGAGCACATCAACGCGTATGTCGAGCATGGGGGGTCTGATGGCAAACTCCGTCCCGAGAAGGTGGCGGATGCCGTCAACCGCCTTTGCGCGCCGACGCGATCGTTACCGTGGATACCGGCATGTCCACCGTCTGGGCGGCGCAGCATCTGCGGATGAAACGCGGGCAACGCGTATTGCTTTCGTTCAATCACGGCACGATGGCCAATGCCATGCCTGATTCCATCGGGGCGCAGATGGCGTTTCCGAACCGCCAGGTCATCGCCTTCTGCGGCGACGGCGGTCTTTCCATGCTCATGGGGGATCTGCTGACCATCGTTTCGCTCAAACTGCCGATCAAGATTATTGTGTTCAACAACTCAACGCTGGGGATGGTTCGGTTGGAACAGATGGTGGGCGGATATCCGTTCTGGGGGACGGAAATGCACAATCCGGATTTCAGTGCCGTGGCAAAGGCCATTGGTTTCCACTCGCAACGTGTCGAGCGAAAGGCAGACATCGCTCCCGCAATCGAACGTGCGTTTGCGCATCCGGGACCGGCGCTGCTGGACATCACCACGGATCCGGACGCGATGGCGAAACCGCCGAAGGCGACTTACGAGGAAGCGAAAGGGTTTGCGCTGGCCATGACTCGGATGGTTTTGGATCATCGGACGGACCAGGTTCTGGAACTCGCAAAGGACAATATTCGCGGGATGGTTTGAGGCGGGGGCGGCCCCCTGGTGACCTTCGGGGCGGTCTTGAGGTTGTTGGGCGGAAAAGCGCCGTGCGGTTCGACTGAGCTCACCGAAGTCAAGCACGGCGGCTACACGGGGAGAAGCTGAGGACGGGGCGCAGACTCTTTGGGGCGGCTTTGCGGGAGGTATGTCTGAAAATGCCTGGAAAGTTCCAGGATTCGTTGATGAGTTTTTTTTCCTTCGCTGAGTTTGAACATTCGCGCCAGAGTGCGGGGAAAATGGACTGGTGATAAGGCGTCGATTCGCGGCGATCCCCCAAGATTCCCTACAATTCCCCATTTTTGGGGGGGTGGATGGATTTGAAATTTGAGATTTGAGATTTCAGAGGGGTGGACATAGAGACTCCGTCGAAGAAACATTACGACTCTATATACAGGTCCAAAAGGTGTACGTTTTGTACCTATTTTTGTGAAATCGGCGGATTTTTTTAAAAAATAATTTGGGGGGGCGCTGCGCGAGTGGGTAGAGCAGTAGAAAGTAGAGGAGCAGAAGCCCTCACCCCAACCCTCTCCCGGAGTACCAGGAGAGGGGGTAAGAGGGGGTTAGGTGCGGCGGGAGGTTATTTCCGCAGGGGCATTGCGTTCGGCTGGCTTAGTCATGCACACTGCCTGCGGCTGTGACAGTTTGTGTCTGGGACGGCGGTAGCGTGGGTTTCCTTCCCTGCGCTGCGAGGAAGGCGACAAGAGCGGATAGCTCGTCGTGGGATATTCTGCCGGCAAAGGCCGGCATGTTGTGGCCGCCGTTGTTGATGCGGATGATCAATTGGTCTGTCTGTGAGGCGGTCGCCGACGCTGGAAAGATCGGGGCCGCGATGGCCGCCGTCGCCGTCTACCTCGTGGCAATAGATGCATCCCTTGTCGAAAAAGACCTGGGCACCGAACGAATGCGACCTGGGGACGGTGGGTATGCTCTGACCCAGCGGGATCGCGGCGAAATCGGGCGACCAGGGCGATTTCGCTCCGTATATCGTCAGGATCATGATCGACGTGACCGCGAAAAAGACGATCGCCATCGCCCAGGGCCGCTCGCGAAGGCGCTCGTTCTCCCTTGTTGAAAGAATAGGGGAGAAACAGCAGGACCAGGATGACGACCAGCGGTCCGCCGAGGATGACCCAGGTCTCCAGGTTCGCCGGAAGCATGGACAGAATGGCGAAGTAAAAGAGGAAGTACCAGTCCGGCGAGGGGTTCACGTTGAGCGTGGTCGGATCGGGCGGCTTATCAGGGTTGGGGGACCGAAGATCGACCGCGCAGGCGATGATGCCGACCACGACGACCAGGGAGACGATGGCATCGCGCCAAATGGCGTTTGGCCAGAAGGGGACGCCGGACTTTTGCAGCCGGGCTTCATAATCGCTGTTTGTAGGTTGCGGGAACGACCGGCTGGCCGGGCTTGGGCATTTCGCTGATGCCGTGGCGGATAATGAGCCACATGTGAAGGCCGACGCCGGCGAAGATGAAAGCGGGAAAGATGAAGACGTGCAGCACGTAGAAGCGGGTGAGCGTCGCGCCGCCGATGGTGTCGCCCGCGAGGATGGCATGGGCGATGAACGGGCCGATGACCGGCACGCGTGCGGCCTGCTCGGCGCCGACGACTGCCGACCAGACGCCGTTGGCGTCCCATCGCAGAAGTTGGCCGGTGAAGCCCATGGCCAGCGTGAAGAGGAGCAGGACGACGCCGCTCATCCAGTTCATCTCGCGCGGGTATTTGTAGGCGCCGTGAAGGTAGACCTGGGCCATGTGCATGCCGGCGATCAGGATCATGGCGGATGCGCCGAAGAAATGCATTCCGCGGAGGACGCTGCCAAGCGGGGCTTGCTCGGTGATGTATTTAAGGCTTTGGAAGGCCTGTCCGCCGGAAGGGACATAGGCGAGTGCCAGGCCGATTCCGGTGATCACCTGCATAATGAAGCAGCAGAGTGCGGCGCTGCCGAAGACGTACCACCAGCGTGCGTCGCGGGGGACGATGTGCTTCATCAGCGGGCCGACGAGCTCGGATATGCCGGTCCGGTCATCGATGAATCGCCAGGATGCGGCAAGAAATTTCAACATGGCTTGGCGTCTCCAGAAGCTAGACTTGAACGTTGTCAGCGGAATCGGGCTGGTCTCGATCTCGACCTGGCCGTTGTTCACGCGCACCGTGATAACGGGCCAGCGGCTCAGGGGGCGGGCCGGCGGCGACGGAGCCGTCTTCGTAGTAGACGCCGCCGTGGCAGGGGCACATGAAGAGCTTGGCTCCTGGGACCCAGCGCACCGGGCAGCCCAGATGCCGGCAATTCATGCTGAAGGCGACGAATTCGGTTTCCCCGGTGCGCCGGAGCCAAGCCGCGGTCTTGGCGGTGATTCCCGACCAGGGGAGCGGGCGAGGGGTCGGTGAAATCAACTTTCACCGTTTCTCCGATCTTGAAAGAGTCGAGGCTGCCGACGGGTCGCCAATCCTCCTGGGGACGGCCGCACGAGCGGGGCGAGGACAAACCCGATCACCGGCACGCCTGATTAGAAACGCCATGGCGCTTCCGGCCGCGACGGTGATGCGTATAGAAAGAATTTTCGCCGGTTGATTTCGGGATCGTCGGAATGCGTCCGGGCGGGAATGTTTGATTTCTTATCCATGATCAGGTCCTCCAATCGTGCGGCGATTTCGCGCGATCCAGGTCCACAGGGCCCAGGCGAAGGCGACGAAGCCCGCGGCCGACATGATCGGCGAAGTAGCCAGACCCCAGAACATCATGGTGACCCCGAGGGCAAGCATGAACGGGGCGTAGGTTGGCTGCGGCGTTTTTGTTTCGGTGGGATTTGCGACGGTCAGCCGGGTTTTCTGAAGGTGAATTCAATGTCATATCTTTTACTCCGTGGCAAGGGGCGACGAATCAGTGTGAGTTTGATCCGATGGTCGATACCACGATGAAAGCCTGGCCAGGATCGCACAGAGGTAGACCATGCAGCGGGCACCCACATCAGCAGGCCGCCGAGCTGCTGATCCATTTCGTGGGTAATTCCCCACTGGCCGTGGATCAGTTGCAGAATCTGCAGCTGAGCCGGTTGGGGAGTTGTAAAGGGGACAGACGGAGACCGGCGAAAAGGTGATATAGATCCCAAGCAGCGTGCATCCGAGGCAGCCGCTGAACAGATACATCGCCGCCTGGGGCGTTTGCAATCGATGCTGAAGTTTGGGGAGAAGATCGGCCACCAGAATGCGGTCGCCGGCGACGAGCAGCGACGCTTGCTCGACATCGAAGACGCAGGGGCTGCGCATGGATGCGGTACACAAAGCGGGGATATGCCAGAACCACATCGCGCCGACGCCGGCCAGCCAGCCAGGATGGGAATCGTGCGTTGGATCGCCGGCGCCGCGGCGCGCTCCGGCGCGGAATCTTGGGCAACGCCAGCAGTATTAAAAGCGGAACGATCAAGAGCAGCAACAGATGCTGGGCCATGTGGCGCGGAGAAGAGATATCGGCTCGCGAGGCCGGCAAGCGGGGAGACCATCGCGACTAAAAACGTGCGCAGCGACGCCGCGACAAAAATGCTGATGTGCCCGACGGAAATGTGATTCCGCAAGGCGGCCATGCCATAGATGCCGACGCTCGCGAGCCGCGATCCACCACGCGGGCGACCGCCAGTTCCAGAGCTGCGGTGAAGACGTCGAGAGTTGTCATCATGTCAGCACCCGGAGGTAAATGACGCTGAAAACCACGATCCAGACCACATCAACAAAATGCCAGTAATATCCGATGGCGGTGAAGACATCGGATCGGCGCGCGGTCAAGCGGTCCGGTCTTTCCGAGGATGAACATGGTCGTCAGCACGACCAGTCCGCCGAAAACGTGCAGCCCGTGGAAGCCGGTGACCGTGAAGAAAGTGGAACCGAATAGGCTGCTGCTGATGGTGATGCCGTGGTGAAGCAGTCCCGCATATTCGCACTGCCTGATTGACGAGGAAGATGGCGCCAAGCACCAGCGTGATGGCAGAGCCAGTTCAGAAATTGCCGCCGTTGCGAGTTTCGCAGGGCGCGTTCGGCCCGCGACAAGCGTGACGCTGCTGGCCAGCAGGAGAAACGTGAAGACGGCGGTTCGGCCCACTTCAAGCGCCTTCGCGGGACGTGTGCGCCCGTGGCATGATTGAAGACGACGAACGCGGCGATCAGCAGCAGAAAGAACATCGCCTCGGATACGATGAAAGCAGCCGGCGGCGAGTTTCGCGGTGCTGTGAGGACGTGCGGCGATCTTCGGGCGTTTTCGCGGTCTTCCAATCGGCCAGGTCGGGATGATTCAAATCCCAGACCGGCCGGCGGCTTTTGACCGGGGGCACGTACTCGAAGTTTTCCTTGCCGCGGCGGCGAGGTGGTCGCCCATTCCAGCGTGAAGGCGTCCCACGGATTGTCGCCGGCCACTTTTCCGTCGCGCAGGCTGCGGATGACGTTCCAGAGGAAGACCAGGACGCCCAGGCCCATGATGAACGCGCCGACGGTGGAGATCGCGTTCAGCGCCTGCCAGCCGGGGTGATCGCCGTAGGTGTAGGTGCGCCGGGGCATTCCCATCATTCCCAGAAAATGCTGGACGAAGAAGGTGAGGTTGAAGCCAACCACCATCAGCCAGAAGGTGATCTTCCCCAGCCGCTCATCGAGCATCCGGCCGGTCATCTTGGGAAACCAGTAGAATCCACCGGCGAAGAGGCCGAAAATCGTTCCGCCGAACAGCACATAATGGAAATGGGCGACGACGAAATAGGTCTGCGGTCAACTGCCAGTCGATCGGAGCGACGGCGAACATCACGCCGGTCAGGCCTCCGATCACGAATTGGATGAGGAAGGCGATGGCGAAGCACATCGAGGTCGTCAGAACGGATGGATCCGCCGCCAGAGCGTCGCGGTCCAGTTGAGCACTTTGACGCCGGTGGGAATTGCGATCAGGAGAGACTGCCGATGGAGAAGAATGATGTTGTAGACCGGGCCCATTCCGACCACGAACATGTGATGTGCCCAAACGCCCATGCTGAGGATTCCGATCGCAATCGTCGAGGCGGCCACGAATTCGTAGCCGTAGATCGGCTTGCGGGAGAAGACGGGAATGACTTCGGAGATCATTCCGAAGGCGGGAAGGGCGAGGATGTAGACTTCCGGATGCCCGAAGATCCAGAAGAAATGCTGCCAGAGCAGGCTGTTTCCGCCGCGGCTGGGCTCGAAAAAGGCGGCGCCGAGGGTGCGGTCGATCAGCAACAGAACCAAGCGCGCTGTTGAGGGCGGGAATCGCGAGGATGATGAGGATCGAGGTGATGAGCATCATCCAGACGAACAGCGGCACTCGCTGGAGGCTCATTCCCGGCGCGCGGCAGACGATGATCGTGACGATCAGATTGATCGCCGAGCTGACCGAACCGATTCCCAGCACCAGCAGCGCGATCAGCCAGTAGTCCACGCCCTGAAGCGACGTGTAGGCTTGTTCACTCAGCGGGGCATAGCTGAACCACCCGGCGTTCGGGCGCGGAGCCGGTCAGAAAGCTGTAGTGCAATAGAATCCCGCCGAAGGGAACGAGCCAGAATCCGAACGCGTTGAGCCGCGGAAACGCGACATCGGACGCGCCGATCATCAGCGGAACCAGGTAGTTGGCAAAACCTGTGATCAGGGGCATCCCGACGAGGAAGACCATCGTCGTGCCGTGCATCGTGAACAGCTGGTTGAAGAGCTGCGGGCCAATGAAGGTGTTGTTCGGTACGACGAGTTGGATGCGCATCGCGACGGCCTCGAGGCCGCCGGTCAGGAGGAAAACCAGCGCGGTGCAGATGTAGAGGATTCCGATCTGCTTGTGGTCGACGGAGCTGAACCACTCGAGCAGGGACGAATGTTCCCCTGTTCCCGCTGGGCGAGCCGCTGACTGGGGTAAGGATTCGATGCTCATCGCAGGCTCTCCAAATATGCGGTCACTTGCGTTCAGCTGCTTGTTCATTCATAGTGAAATTCGGCATCATGCAGCCGGGCTTAAATTGCTGGGGGTTCTGAAAGCCACCGGTCGAGAGTCTCCGGCGTGTTTTCCAGCACGCCCGCGCCGAGTTGACGACGCGAGGCGACATGAGTCAGATCCGGGCCTGCTGCCACTCCGTTGTTGGTCCCGCGGATTTCGTGACAATTCAGGCACGTCTGGGAGACAACAAAACTTCTTCCCGCCAGTGCGAGCGTATTTGTCGGGCATCTCGGCCGGCCGGGCCTGCTCGGCTAGCCATGCCTGATATTGCGCATCGGGCTCGGCGACGACGATGAATCGCATCCATGCGTGCTGATCCCCGCAGAATTCAGAGCAGGCGCCGTCGTAGGTTCCCGCTTGGTCGGCTTCGAGCCATACAAAATTGTGCTGCCCGGGAATCATGTCGATCTTGGGTCCAAGCTGTGGCATCCAGAATGAGTGAATCACGTCCGCGGAGTCGACCTGCACGCAGAGCTTTTTGCCGATCGGTATATGAATTTCGTTCGCGGTGACGGCCCCCGACCGCGGATAGCGAACTTCCCACCACCACTGATGGCCAATAACGACGATATCCGCCGCCGAGGTGGGGGATATCTGGAGCGATGGCACGGAGCTGATCGAATAAATGATTCTGCGCCGACGCGACGCCGAGGCTCAGAACGATCAAAAGAGGGGGCAATGTCCAGAATATTTCTGCCATATGGCTGCCAAATGCCTGTTTGGGCAAGGAGTCGCCGGTGGAACGAAAGCGTACCAGTGATGTGACGATCAGGGTCACAACAATCACAAATATCGCCAGGGAGATCAGCGAAACGACGAAGAAGATGCTGCGAATCGTGGCCGCGTTGGGCGACGCCGGCTCCAGGACGGGGACCAGCACAGAGGCCAATATGGCATTACCTCCGGGCGGAGTGAATGGGTCCCATGTCATATGCAACACTCCTGGCGCAAGCCAGCCGCGGAAGCGTATATCCACCCCCAATGAGCGTAGAATGCGGACAGCTAAAAAGTAGTTGGGATTACAAACAGACGAAGGGCGAGTAAAGGGAGCGCTTTCAATCAAATTTCCTGAAGTGTTGGCATTTCAAACACGTTGGCATCACAAACAATCTCTCAGAATTGTTCTTGACTTAGATGGCCGGTGCGCAAACTCGGGCCTATTAAATTGAGACGACCTTCAACTTGATGAGGGTGCGGTCGTTCTGTTCAGGAAAGGATTTATCAAATGCCAATCGACGACGAGTCTTTATTGTGGTTGAAGAGCGTGTCAAATCCGAAGGGCTCGCATTTTTGTTCCCTTGGGCGTCTCGAGTGGGGTTACATCCAACTGATCCTGCAGGACTGCCGGGGGAATGTTTCCGAATCCGCGCGTCGTCTGGGCCTGCATCGACGGACGCTGCAACGAAAGCTGCGGAAGCTGCCGCCGCTTACTTGAATCGTCCGGTTTTCCCCGTCTTGCCAAGGAGCTTGCGTTTAAAGATGACTAACCCGCCAGATCAACCCCACGCGCAGGAAGTGGTGAGCGCTCCCAAGGGCCGCCGTCCCTGGATTGTAATGGTTGTTATTGTCCTGCTGGCGGTCATCGCCGCGGCGACTGTTTCCTTTATTGAATACGGCGGCAATATTCAGTCGACGAGTGACGCATACATCGAGGGGCGAGTCATTCGAATCAGCCCGCGCGTCTCCGGCCCCGTGCTGCAGCTTAACGTCGACGACAACACGCCTGTAAAGGCCGGTGACACGTTACTGGAAATCGACCCCGCGGATTTTCAGGCCAAAGTAGATCAAGCGGCCGCGGCGCTGGCGGCGGCAAACAGCGACGTCGAGGAAGCCAAGGCCGCGGTACTGAGCGCCGACGCCGCTGTCGGCGAAGCGCAAGCCGCCCTGGACGCCGCTCGAACAGACGCAAATCGCGCCCGAATCCGACTATCGCCGCTATGCGGCCATGGGAACGGACGGCGTCTCGGAGCAGCAGTTGGAAACTTCCAAAGACTCGGCCGACGCGGCCAATGATCAGGTCGAGGCTGTCGTGAAAAAACTCGCCGCTGCCAAGGCGCAATTCAATGTCGCTAACACCAACGTCGGGACGGCGCAATCCGGCGTTTCCGCCGCGGAGGCCGAGCTTCATTTCGCCCAGCTTCAGCTTCAATACACAAAGGTGCTGGCGCCCGATTCGGGCCGTGTCACCAACAGGAATGTCGAGGCGGGAGACTTTGTCTCGGCGGGACAGCCGCTTCTTTCGATCGTCCCCGACGATGTGTGGGTAATCGCCAATTTCAAGGAAGTGCAATTACAGCATATGTCGGTGGGGCAGAATGTTGATGTGCACGTCGATGCCTTTCCGGATCTGCGATTCCGGGCGCAAGTCCAGAGCCTGCAAGCCGGAACCGGCTCACGATTTGAATTGCTGCCTCCGGAGAACGCAACCGGCAACTGGGTGAAAGTCGTCCAGCGCTTGCCGGTGAAAATCGTGTTTGAGCCGCAACAACCGGGGCTGAGCAGCCTGGCCCAGGGAATGTCGGTCGAAGCCACCGTCGATACTTCGGGCCAGTCGGAGCATCCATGAAGCTCCTGATTCGCATTCGCCACTCTTTCTTTATCGCGCTGCCTCTTATTCTTGGCACGGGCTGCGAAGTGGGGCCGAAATATCATACTCCCAACACCCCCGTTCCCGCGCAATTTGAGGCCACGACCCGCCCGACGACCAATCCAAGCTCAGTCGCCGATATGCAGCACACGGCCTGGGTCGACTGGTGGACAAAGTTCAACGATGCGGAATTGACGTCCCTGGTCTCCCGATCGCTGGGGGCGAATCACGAACTGAAGATCGCCGCGGCTCGCGTGCTCGAAGCACGAGCAGTCGAACGTGTCGCGCAATCGGAGCTTTACCCCACGCTGGACCTCAGCGCGGCGTTCTTCCAGACGCACGGAAGCGGGGCCGGATTTGGCGTTCCCTGGGGATTGCCAGGCATTGACAGCAGCTTTTACCACCTGGGATTGACGGCAAACTACGAAGTCGATCTGTTCGGGGGGATTCGCAGAACAATCGAAGCGGCCGGAGCGACCGCGGAAGCGACTGAAGACGAGCGCCGAGGCGTGCAAGTGATCCTTCTTGGAGAAGTCGCGAGCCAATATATTTCGCTGCGGGCATTGCAGGCGCGGCTCGAAATTGCCAATCAGAATCTCGCCGATCAGCGTCACACCCTCGCCATCGTGCAAAAGCGGCTTAAAAACGGGCTGACGCCGGCTTTCGATCTCGTTCGCGCAAGCGCTCAGGTGGACGCAACCGAATCGGGCATCCCGCCGCTGGTAGCCGGCATCCGCCAGACGATTTACGCACTCTCGGTTTTGATGGGTGAAGATCCACCGGCACTTACTACCGAGCTTTTGACCGCTGCGCCGATTCCACCTGTCCCCCCGGAAGTGCCTGTTGGATTGCCCTCCGAACTGCTGAAGCGCCGTCCCGACGTCATGGAAGCCGAGCGGCTTGTGGCCGTTGCGACCGCGGTGCAAGGGGTGGCAACGAGCGATTTGTTTCCGCACCTGGTTCTCGGCGGAGATGTGGGTGTCGAGAGCCGAAAGGTGAACGAGCTTTTCAGTCAGCACGATCCCAGCAGCGGTTTCTACGACAACGGGCCGTTCGCGGGGTGGACTATCTTCGACGGCGGACGACGCCGCGCGAATGTCGATCGCGCCAAGGCACAAGTCCTGGCGGCTATCAACGCTTATGAGGCCACCATCCTGCAAGCGCTTCAGGATGTGGATAGCGCTCTGGTCGCCTATTCGCAGGATCAGGCGCGGCGCGATTCCCTGAGCACGCTGGTCGCCGAAAACCAGCGGGCACTGCGGATTGCCCAGGCCGAATATTCCAATGGGATCATTGATCTCCTCGATGTTTTGGAAGTGCAGCGGAATCTTTATGCGTCCCAGGACGCGCTCGCCCAGGCGACACAAACCGTCTCAACCGACCTGGTCGCGCTCTATAAGGCCCTGGGCGGCGGGTGGGAGAATTCCCAGTCATGACCGCGGCAAGTGCGACACTCTTCCCGACGACTTACTCGTCCGCGATCGACCGCACGGTCAAATTGGCGATCGTCTTCGTCGTCACACTTGTTACATCAATGGAATTTCTCACCAGCTACGCTGTCGGCGTCGCGCTGCCTGACATCCAGGGCGATCTGGCCGCCTCGTTCGACGAGGGAGGGTGGATCATAACGACCTATACAGTCTGCTTCCTGATCGGCCTGGTTCTCAGCAACTGGACGGCGGACAAGATCGGATATCGGCGCTGGATGATCGGCGCGATTATCCTCTTCATGTGCTCGTCGATCGGCTGCGGAATGAGCCACACGCTGGCCCAGATGCTGGTGTTTCGCGGCTTCATGGGCTTCGCCGGTGGGAACTTCCTGACCAGGGCACAGACGGCGATCACCCGAGTCTACGACGGCAAGGCGCGGCTGAAAGCCCTGTTCGTGCTCGCCTTCGGCGTGGTTATTCTTGCGCGAACCTCCGGCGCTTTTATCGGAGGTTTCCTGACCGAATGGTATAGCTGGCGATACATTTTTTTCCTGAACGTGCCCCTCGCGCTGGCCGCGCTGGTGATGGCGATTGCCTTTTTCCCGGATGTTAAGGCGGCGAGATCTCACGTTCCCCTAGATATTCTGGGGCTGGTGCTTTTGGTCGGCTGGATCGCATCTATGCAGATCGTCCTCAGCCGCGGCGAACGCGACGACTGGTTTTCCGATCCGCTGATCGTCACGCTGACTATTGTCGCGGCCACATGTCTGCCGCTTTTCATCTGGTGGGAACGTCACCCGGCGAATCTCGATCCGATCATCAGCCTTAAGACGTACCGAAGCCGCAACTTCGTCCTGGGATCCATCTACGTTCTCATGCTGGGAATGATGCTTTTCGGGCAGATGTATTTCGTTCCGCAATTTCTTCGCAATGTTCAACATCATTCCGCCTACGGAACCGGCAAGCTCCAGACGGTCAACGCGATCTGGTTCACGGTTGGCCTGGTCGCGGGCGCTCTGCTCATGAAGCGACTTGGGTTCCGCGCGGCGCTCGGCATCGGGGCGGCCATTTTTATGGTCGGAATGCTCGTCTGGACTTTCCGCCTGACAACCGACCTCTCGGATGAGGCCATGTATCTCCCCCTGGCTCTCACCGGGTTCGGCGGCGGATGGCAGATCGGTCCCATCTCAACCCTCATCAACAGCCAGATTCCAAACCCCCTCATTGGCGAAGGGATGGAATTGTATTTGTGCCAGCGCCAGCTTGGCGGAAGCTGGGGGATCGCCATCCTCACCATCCTCGTCGATCAGCGGCGCAGTTTCTGGTCGGGCCGATTGGGAGAGAACATCAACCTATACAATCTCACGGCCCAGGATGCTCTCCGGCAGGGCGCCGCGGCTTTTCAATCAACCGGTTTCCCGCACGCTCAGGCTGAGGCCGCCTCGATGGGGTTGATCCATGGCCGGCTTTTGATTCAATCCATCGTGAACTCGTTCGCCGACACCTTTGCCTACCAGGCGGTTGTCGGAGCGGCGGCACTGGTTCTGGTGATTTTCTTTGCCCGCAGTCGTGGAGCTATTTCCTCCGGTATCCGCTGGGTGGTGCAAATGACCCGATGAAGCGGTGCGCGATGCAACCCTGGAAAGTCCACCGTCTCCCGCTTAACAAGCGAGGAGAAACATGACTGATCACGTACCACAAATCGTCATCGTCGGCGGCGGCTTCGGTGGGCTCTCGGCTGCCAGGGCGCCTGCGCAAAGCATCGGCGAACGTCACGTTGTTCGATCAAAACAACCATCACGTCTTTCAGCCCCTCCTTTACCAGGTCGCTACGTCCATATTGGCGCCAACGCAGATTGGCTCGCCCCTGCGCGTGATCCTCGGCAAACAGCGGAACACAACCGTCATCCTTGGCGAGATCACCGGCGTGGATGTGGAGCAGCGCTGCATCATCGGCAATTCCTCCGACCGTCAGGGCGTTCGCATCAGCTACGACTATCTCATCCTCGCCACCGGCGCCAGCCACAGTTACTTCGGCCATAACGAGTTCGCCCAATTTGCCCCGGGGTTGAAGACGCTGGCCGATGCGGAATCGGTGCACAATCGAATTCTCAAGGCATTCGAACAAGCGGAGGCAGAGGAGGACCCCAAACGGCACCAGGATCTTCTGACGTTCATTCTCGTCGGCGCCGGACCCACCGGCGTTGAAATGGCGGCCGCGATCGTGGCTCTGGTGCGCAGTACGCTGAAATCGGAATTCCGCCGGGTCGATCCGATGTCTACACGAATCGTGCTGGTCGACAGGGGCACCCGCGTCCTGGGCACCTTTTCCGAGCACCTGTCCGCCAAGGCAAAAACGCGGCTGGAAAAGCTGGGCGTCGACGTGCGGCTTGGGAAAAGCGTCGATCAGATCGATGCCGACGGCATCGTCACCGGCGGCGAGCGCATCACCGGCAGAACCGTCATCTGGACCGCCGGCGTCACCCCTTCGCCGGCGGGAAAATGGCTCGGCGCGCCCACCGACCATGCGGGTCGCGTGCTGGTCAACCAAGACGTCTCCGTTCCTGGTCATCCGGAAATTTTCGTCATCGGCGACACCGCCTCCATGATGCAGGACGGCAAACCGCTGCCCGGCGTTGCCCAGGTCGCCATGCAGCAGGGAAAATATGTCGGTAAACTCATTCGCCGACGCATCGGTGGTAAATCCGCCCCAAAGCCTTTCCGCTACTTCGACAAAGGAAACATGGCGGTGATCGGCAAGGGATATGCCGTCCTCCAATCCGGAAAAATCCAGCTCAGCGGCTTCCTCGCCTGGCAGGCTTGGGCCACCATTCACATCCTTTATCTTGCCCAGCGCAACCTGCGATACAGCGTATTTGTGCAGTGGGTATGGTCCTACTTCACGGGTGCCCGAGGTTCGCGGCTTATCGTAAACCCGCGCCCGATCGAACCGGCACAGCCATCCCCTTCACATCCCGCTGATATAACCGCCCCACCGCCGCCCGCGGCCGCGGCAGTCGGATCCCACAATTAACAATCCACTGCCAGGGCATCACCATGACAAACTCGGCACATCTTTGGGCGGTTGGATATGAGGATATGAATCAGGCACAACACGCCCGGGAAGCAGTCGTGGCTCTGGCAGACACACAGAAATATATCCGGCTGCTCGACATCGCAATCCTGATGAGGTCGGCGGACGGTTCCTTAACATTCAACGGGAAGCCTTTTTCGGCAACCCATCATCTTCTGGGCCACGGAACACTGGGCCTTTTGGCTGGTTTCGCGCTTGCCGTGCCGGTATTGAGCGATGAAGCGGTGTCGCGGCTGGTGGATGCGGTTGCGCCAAATGCTTCGAGCTCCGTGGGCATTGATCAGAGTTTTAAACAAGAGATCGCATCCATGATTCGGCCGGGAACTTCGACCCTGCTGGTGCTGGATATCACAGAAAACCCGAGCGCGGTCCTGGGCCCTTTGCAGGGATTGGGCGGCACAGTTCTGAAGACCAACGTGGATATTGAACGCGCCAATCTGATTCAATCGACGCTGGCTCGAAAATTGAACCCCTAGGCCGGCTATCCTACCGTGAGGATCCGGCGCACATTACATTAAGCAGTGGGCGATACAGGGCTCGAACCTCTGACCCCCAGCGTATCATGCAAAAATTGGTCGGTTGTCAAAGAGCCCGAAATACACTAGTTTTCCGGTGCTGGCCGTGCTCAAAATGCACGTCGATGTTCGCCGCCTTATTGCAGACGGCATCATTGAAAAGAACGGGACGTGGTACAGGATATTAGACGCGGCTCGCCTCCCACAACACGCCCTTTGCCAAATCAAAGAGTGCCGCACCGTCAACAATAAAATCGTCGGGGTTCGCTTCAGAGCCCAGCGGAAGAAAAAGGGCTGAGCGATGGAACAAGAGCACCCGCATACGCACTTCCAGAAATCCCACCCCCACGTCCCATACTGGAAACGCGCTCACCGCGACTGGAAGCTCTGGGTGGCCGTCCTCATCATGCTGGGCGCCATGGCGGTTTACATCACAACCGTTGATTTGTCGGTGCGTCCCAACGGTCAAACCCAGCAGCGCGTGCCGTGAAGTCTCGCCACGTTTGAAAACTCCAAAATCCCCCGCCCATTCCTGTCCACCGCATGGCTCGCGCTGAAATCGTCAACAATATCTGAATTGGCGGCCTTCCTAAAACCGATAAATCTGGTGCCGACATGGTGATCTGCGATGAAAGATGAATAGTCACAGGTAATGTGGAGCGTGAGAGTGCCGTAAGATAGGGGAAATGGCAAAAAGGGGGACCTTGCCAATCGACAAGATCTCGAAATTCCTGCCGCTTTTCGGTTGTTTCAACTAGAACCGCATGATATACACCCTCGCGAGAATTCGGGTCATATCTAACCGGGAAGCGCAATGTGCAATCATAGGCTTACAGGGTTGGCTTCGCTTGTTTTTGTCGTGCTGGCGCTGGCCAGCTCCGCCAAGGCGCAGTACGCGACTTACTATTTCCCCCTCGACGCGACAATCAATTATACCTTGGGTGCATCTACCAACGGCGGCTCGGCAATCGTTGGCTATGACAACGATACGGATGTAAACAACCAGACGAACGGCACGAGCCCGACCGTCTATATCGAGGCGGGAGCATTTATCGCTGGTTATGTCGACGTCTACAACGACAGTGAGTTAATCATGACAGGTGGCTCGGTGCAGCAGGGAATTTACGGAGTGAATAACAGCATTGACGACTTCACCGGCGGAGTTGACATTAATTACACTGCAGAAGGGAACTCCATAACCAATTTCATGGGTGGGTCATCCGTCGAACAAACTGTCGAAGTCTTCGGTACTTCGAGCATCACCGTCTCGGGCGGTAGATTCAACACATTAGATACTTCGTATCCGGCCTTCTACGACTTGACCTCCGGCCCGTTCGAATTCATGGGCCTGAACCTCAGTGATTTCTCCCTGGGGGGCAACTATTACGAACTTGAAGGAAGTTTTGCCAACGGAGACTCGGCGAACGGCCTTGAGATTTACGACCCCCCAACCTATGGCAATACCACGGTCGCCGGATTCACGATCATCAACATCCCCGAACCAGGCCCTCTTGGCCGCCGCCGTGGGCGCTGGCCTGCTGAGCCGGCGCTGGAAAGGCCGTGCGATATCCATCCGGTCACGGCATATTGGTGAGCAATAACTTACCCTGACGGCGAGGGTTTTCTCAACTTCCACTGATCCTCTAGCCAATAGGATGGGGGGCTCATGCTCAATGGGCTGGATCGTCAAGACGTTCCGGGTCAACGACACCGTGGAAATGCGCGCGATCAAGCTGGACAGGTCGGTGGGGCCGCAGATTGCACGGTTTATTGATGGCGAGGATGCCAACTGTGAGTACGGCTACGATTGCCTGATTGCGGTGGGAGTTTGGCTGGACGATGGATTATCGCCTATGTCCGCATCCATCGACTGCCCAAGCACAGCTCCTACTGGCAACGGGGCCGGGCGACGACGTATTTAATTTTCAAAGATCATTCTAGCAACGCCCTTTCGGCGCCGTCACAAATACGTCAGCCGTCCACCTCGATAGTAAGCGTCGATAGCGTCAATCACCGCGTTTGGGCCGATGTTCCACATACAATATGCAAATCCTTCGTGATCGTGGCCGCACCTGCCCAGTTTCAGGCAACCGCGCCCGTGACTCTCGGCCGCGCCGTATTTTCTGAGATAGACCAGCTTGCCGTCGAGGGTGACGAAGGCGCGATCGGATGACTTATGGAGACAGTAGGCGGGAGCAACATTGCTCCTACTTCCGATTGGGCGTGACATGCGAGCTCCAGGTTAATTCTGTCAGTGACAGAATCTAAAACCTTCGGGCCGCACTGCCGAACGTCGGCATGTATCGCTAAGTAGCGTTCGGCTCAATTTTCACAGACATGGGCGATACAGGGCTCGAACCTGTGACCCCCAGCGTGTCATGCTGGTGCGCTAGCCAACTGCGCCAATCGCCCTTTCACACCTCATGCTATCCGCCCCATTCCGAATCGGCAAGAAGGCGTCCGAACATGCAAGTCCATTGGGTCTAACGCTCATTCTTGGCGATGATGGCCAGTTGTCCAAATTCAGGGACGGCAAGAGCAGTTCCTTTACGTCTATTACGGACATGAGCCACTTGACCGACAAGAAGATGCGTTACACCCAGTCCATTGGGTGCGACTCTTATTTGTGGTGCGGCCCCCACCCCAGCCCTCCCCCGGAGTACCAGGGGAGGGGGAAAAATGCGGGGGAGCCATAAAGAAGAGTCACACCCAGTCCGTTTCGCACATTCTTTTTCTTCTTGCGCCGCGATCTATTGATACCGATAAAGCGTCACCCGCTGCACCGACCATACCCCATCGTTAAACCGAACATGTCGCCCCTGGTGCGTCTCATCCCCATTCAGCCATCGCCCTCCAACCCAGGTTCCATCCTTGTCGTACCGCCCTTCCTGCACCCGATCGATCCCAATCTTCCCCGCTCCATCCGCCGGCGCAAATGTAATTGTCGCCCCCATCCCCACGATCACAAAATCCTCCGGCCCCACCTGCAAAACCATCGCCGCCCCGTCCGGCGTCCCCGGCGGCGCGTCCCCACCTCCCCATCCCCAGCGTCGGCAACGCCGTCGTCGTCCCGCTGCCGCCAACCACCGGCTTATCAAACTGCCCCTCAAACACGATTCCCCCCAGGTTGCCCTTCTGCGGCTGATCTTCCACCGACCAGTCAAACCCAATCTGCGGCGAAAGGCCAAGAATCTTTCCCTCCGCCTGGCAATCCAAAATCATTCCCGACAATCCCGAAAGCACGTCGTAACAGTTGCGGATTTCTCGCTCCCTTTCCAGGCTCATATTCTCAATCGAAAATGGCCCGCATCCAATCGCGCCGAATTGCGAGATCGCATAGACCGCATTCCCCGCTGCCCGCGACGACGCCGCCATCTCGGGAATAAACAGCGGATTTCCGTTCCGGACATATTTCCCGCACCACTCCATGAAATTTGGGAAATAAATATCCGGACAGATCATATCCAGCGACGGCGCCCCGCTTCGCCAAACCTCCAGCAAATGCGGCAGCGGCCCCGCACTGGGATATTGCCCCGGCTGATACCCCGGCCGAACAGCGCCGCATTCGCATACATCGGGAGCGGATATTCCTTCTTCCCCGCCGCCGCCACGTTCTCGACGTAATTCGCAAACTGCCACGCCGAAAAAACTTCCTGACCCTGCGAGCTCGCACCAAAGACATCGCCCCACGTCCCCGAAATCTTCTTTCCCGCGCTCTCCCAAAGCCCCCCCACTTCCGGCCCAAGCTCACCCTTCTGCGCCAGCGAAAGTAACCCTCCCGGCACCGCCCCGCGATACGCCGCCTCCGATTTCTCGCTGTGGTCCCTCGCCTCCGGGATCATCCCGATCTCATTCTCCACCTGCACCATGACCACCGTCTGCTGCTTCGCATCATAATTCCGCGTCCACCGCATCAGCTCAAAAAACGCCCGCGCATCCGCATCATTCGCCTCGCTGCTCGATGGGCTGATGATCTCCATCGATTCGCCCGAACTTTGCTTGGCCCGCGCAAACCGAGCCGTGTCGCGCTTCACCCAGCTTGGCGCATAGCACGACATGCTGTTCTTCCACGTGCCAAACCACAGGTAAACCAGGTGTAACCCATGAGTGCGCGCCCATCAATCGCGCCCTGCACCAGCGAAAAATCAAACTTCCCCTCCTCCGGCTCAATCAAATCCCAATAGACCGGCAGCATCACCGTGTTCAAATTCATCCGCTGGCACTTGGCAAACGCACTCTCCAGAACCCCCAAATCCGAAGCATCCGAATTCCCCAGCTCGCCGCCCAAGGCCAAAAACGGCTTATCCTGTACATATAGTTGTGTAACCTGCCCCGTCGTGCGCAGATGCGGAATGGAGACCTTCCCCGGATTCAATTCCTGACCCTCACCCACACTCGAGTAAACCATAACAAGAAAATCGCTGCCACCGTCGCTATTTCCCCGCATTTCCCCCTCGCCCTGTACCCGGAGCCGCGGACGGCTCCGGGCCGTACTCGGCGATTACGCCGCGGAGGCGTCCGCGCCTCCAGAGGGTTGGGGTGAGGGCCGACAAAACCCTTCCGCAATAATCCCGTGGCCCTGCCAATCACAGCATCGTAGGATAATGCCTTGTCTGAATAACTGCCATTTCAACGGCAGCTCCCGGCAGGAGGACTCATGTTTAGTCAGAAAGTTCTTTTCGCGGCAATCGCCCTGATTCTCCTGCACACAATCACCGCCGTCAGCGCTCAAACCACCCTCCCCTCCGCCACCATCCCCACCCCGCGCACCGACGCCAACTCCATGCTCGCCCACCAACAACTCCTCGCCAAAGCCCGCGCCGGCGGGATCGACCTCTACTTCCTCGGCGACTCCATCACCCGCCGCTGGGGATGCACCGACCCTCAGTGGTCCGCAATGCTCGAAAACTGGAACCAGAACTTCTTCGGCTGGAACGCCGCCGACTTCGGCTGGGGCGCCGACCGCATCCAGAACATCCTCTGGCGCATCGACAACGGCGAACTGGATAACGTCAACCCCAAAGTCATCGTCCTCCTCGCCGGCACCAACAACGTCGGCAACCACGAAAAAACCGACGACATCGTCGCCGGCTATCAAGCATTACTTGCCGCCATCCGCGTTAAAGCCCCCGACGCCAAGATCATCATCACCGCCATCTTCCCCCGCAACGATCATCCCAACATGGTCCCCGAGATCGATCAGATCAACGCCGGGCTCGAAGACTTTGCCGACGGCAAAACGATCTTTTATATCAACATCAACGACAAGCTCGCCGAGCCCGACGGCAAACTGTTCCCCGGCATGACCGTCGACAAGCTCCACCCCACGGTCAAGGGATATCAGATCTGGGCCGAGGCCCTCCGCCCCCTGCTCACGCAACTGCTAGGCCCGCGCGGCTCGACCGATCACGCTCCGCCCCCCACCGGCGATCCCAGCGCCCTCCACCTTTCCCCCAGTTCTCCCTCGCCGCGATAGCAAAACCCACATCACCACCCCAGCCACCACAACCCCCGCCCCCATAATCATGCTGATGCTCATCCCATACTCCTGCCCAAAAACCTTCACCGTCCAAACCGACGGCTCCACGCGAATCAGCTCCAGCACATACCGCGCCACACCCTCCAGGATCATCATCAGGGCAAAAACCTTCCCGTTCTCATGCGGCAATCCCAAATAAGCAATCAGTAGCGCCGCCAGCAGAAAAGCCGTGAACGAGCTATACAACTCCGCCGGATGCACCGGCAGCGCCGGACTGCTCGCGGCCAGCGCATGAAGCCGCGGTGTATCCGAAACCGGCGGCAACTGCGGATTCATCGGCCCCCCGCTGCTACCCCGCAATTCATCCGGAATCGTGATCTTCCCCGCCTCACTCTGCTCGATATACGCATTCGAATAATAAGGAAAACTCACCGCCCACGGCAACGTACACTGCGCCCCATAGCAACACCCATTGAAAAAACACCCGATCCGCCCAAACCCCAATCCCACCATCAGCACCGGCGCCACGATATCCATCCCCAGCAAGATGTTCGCCTTGCGGTAAACGCCGTAAGCGATCACGCACGGCGTCGCGAAGATAAACCCGCCATAAAAAGTCAGCCCCCCTTCGCGCGTATTGGCAATATTGTAAATGTTCTGCGCGACGGTCAGATCCGACCGCGTGTATTCAGGGATATTTTCCACCACATGGCAAAGCCGCCCCGATCAGCCCGGTAATCAGCGCGATCAAAGTCGCATCCACAAAATGATCCGGGTTCATCCCCTTCCGAGCCGCCAGCCACCGCGACGTCTGCACGCACGCCAGGAATGCGACAACCAGCATGAGCCCGTATCCATAAATTGGAATTTCCCGCCCGAACAAATGAATTCGAAATAAAATCTGCAACATATTCAGTTAGGATTGTAAGCCATGGCGTCGAAGGTGCGAAGAGTCGCCGTTTTTTCCGCCGCCGTCGCGGCCGCCGCCTCGCGCACCTACGCCGCCTCTTCCGTCGGCGACGTCTTCGTCATCTCCCTGGAAAACCACAACTGGACCCAGCCCAACGGCAACATTTCCAACCCCGCCAGCGTCGAGCAAATCTGCGGCAACCCTGCCGCCCCTTTCCTCAACAGCCTCGTCAACGGAACCGCCACCGCGACAATCAACGGCGTCCAGTCCAATATCAGCGCCCAAACCGCTTATACCTCAACCTACTACAACGCCACCGTCAACGAATCCAACGTCCAGTTCGTTCACCCCTCCCTGCCCAATTACATCTGGTCCCAGGCCGGCGCCGATTTCGGCGTCGACACCGACAACGCTCCCTACACCTCCACCGGCGCACCCCAGAACGTCCAATCCACCACCCAGCAGCTCAGCGGACTGCTCCAGTCGGCCGGCATTCAGTGGAAAGAGTACGCCGAAGACACCGACATCAACACCACCACCGGCGCCGTTCTGCCTCAAAGCCAGTGGACCGTCCCCCTGAATTCCAGCAGCGGCACCTACTCCGGAACCAACGCCTACAACGGCAGCAATCAGTTTAGCTACCTCGTTAACCACGACCCGTTTGTCTATTTCACCGATACCAACGGCAACGGCAACACCACCACCTCCAACCCCGAAATTCCCCACTTCTCCCCGCTCCAGCAACTTCAAACCGATCTCACCAACAACGCCGTCGGCCGATACAACTGGATCACCCCCGACGAATTTAACGACATGCACACCCCACTCCCCAGCGGCTTCACCTATCACGGCACAGCCTACACCGGCGACGCTGCCGGCATCGCCCAGGGCGATAATTTTCTCTCCATCGTCATCCCCGAAATCATGAGCTCCGCCGCCTACCAGAACAACGGCGCTATCGTCATCTGGTTCGACGAAACCGAGCCCGATTCCGGCTCCGACAACCAGGACGATCTGAACCACACCATCCCGTCGATCGTCATCTCCCCACTCGCCCACGCGAACGTAAACGGCCTGCCTTACGATAGCACCGGTGCCGAGTACACTCACTCATCCGACTTGCTCACCATGCAGGAAATCTTTCAGACCCCCGCCCAAACTCCCAGCGGCGACCTGGGAGACGCCGCCAACGTCTCCAGCCTCGCCAACCTGTTCCAGCCCGGCGTCATCCCCAATTACGTTTCCTCCGCCGCCGTGAACTGGACCAACGCATCCAACAACCAGCTCTGGGACAACGGCGTCAGCGCCAACTGGAAGAACGGCACCATCTCCTCCTTCTATTTCGCAGGTGATTCCGTCACCTTCAACGATTCCAACAACGGCAATTACAGCGTCTCCCTCACCACCACCGTCAGCCCCGCCTCCATTTCCGTCAACAACAGCGCCGGGAACTATTCCATTACCGGCTCAGGCCAAATCATCGACACCGGCAGTTTCACCAAATCCGGCTCGGGCACGCTAACCCTCGGCACCGCCCTCACCGCCGCCAATCTCACCCTCTCCGCAGGCACCATCAAACTCGCAACCAACACAACAAAGATCACCCTCAACTCCCTCTCCATCCCCGGCGGCACGCTCGACGTAAACAACAACCACCTCCTCCTCACCTACACCTCCTCCGACCCCATCGCCTCCATCGCCGCCTATATCAAATCCGGCTTTAACAATGGCCACTGGAACGGCCCAGGAATCATCTCCTCCGCCGCCGAAGCCAATCGCGCCTACGGCCTCGGCTGGGCCGATGGAAAAGACGGCGTCGTCCCTGGCCTTTCATCTGGACAAATAGAATTGAAATACACGCTGCTTGGCGACGCCAATCTCGACGGCACCGTCAACGGAACCGATTTCAGCATCCTCGCCGCGAACTTCGGCAGAGGCCTCACCAACTGGGACCAGGGAAATTTCCTCTACGGCCCCTCCATCAACGGCTCCGATTTCTCCGCCCTCGCCGCCAACTTCGGCCAGGGGGACAGCGGCGCTGATGTACCAGTTTCTCTTGCCGACATAGACGCACTCGATGCCTTCGCCATCGCCAACAATCTCCCACTTCCCACCATCGCCGCCGTCCCCGAACCCGCCGCTGCCGCGTTGCTCCTCTCGGCCGCAACCGGAGCATTATTGCGGCGTCGCAGAAATTAATATCGCGTCCCACCGTCTTTCATTCGGCATTTGGCAATCGGCAATCGGAAATCGCTTCCCGACCCTCACTTCCCCGCCCCCCAGCACCACCCCGGATGTTTAACAAATCCCAGCGCCTCCTTCACGTCCATCCCATTCTGCGCAACCGCCCGGTAGCTGGCCAGATGACGTTTCCACGTCGCCCGCTCCGCCTCGCCGGCCACGTGACGATTACGATACGGCACCTGACTTCCCACCAGCAATGTCAGAAACCCCTCCACCCCGTATTGAAATCCCGCTCCCGGCAGATTCCGCAAAAAATGCCGGCACAGACCCGTTGGTCCATTTTGCGCGTAAAAATCCAGAAGCTCCGCGCTGCCCGACACATCAACCTCATTCTGGCACCGCTTCCAGAACGGCGTCGCCAGCCGCGTGTTGAACCGGTAATGAAATGCCAGAAATTCCCGGATTTCATCCCACGTCGAAGCAGAGAATCGATTGTAAAGATCCCGCATCGTCGGCGTCGGATTGAGCTCCCCATGAATCAGAAATTCCACCAGCGCCTGGCACTGGTAACAAATCACCATCAATGAGCTCGACTCCAACGGCTCCACGAAACCGCACGCATTCCCCATAGCCACCACGTTCTCAACCCATCCCCGCCGATATCTCCCCGACCGGAATTTCACCGTCCTATCCCACGTCTTCGCCTTGGGATTCTTCCGCATGAATTCCGCGTGCGCCTCGTCATCAGAAATCGCCGCCGAGCTATACACATAACCTCGATTCACCGACTGCTCATGTTCAATCTGCCAGCACCACCCGGCGTCCATCGTCTCAGCCGTCGTATACGGCAATATCGGTTCCTCCCCGCGCTTCCAGCTTCCCACAACCGCCCGATCGCAGAACAGCGACCGATCAAACGAAATGAAAGGTTCCTCCAGCGTTCTCCCCAAAAGTTCACTGCGAAATCCGCTGGCATCGATAAAAAAATCCGCCTCAAGCTTTCTCCCGTCTTCCAGAACCACCGCCGCGATTCCCGCCGGCCCGCGCTGGCGCCCGCGATTTTCGCATCGATGAGCTCTACCCCGATCTGCCGCGCCAGCGTCTCCAGGCACGCCACCAGTTTCACGTTCTCAAGGTGAAACGCCTGAAATTCCGGTATCTCCGGCCCCCCCCCATTTACTCCACCGTTACCCGTCCGCCGCGCAAACGCCTTCCCGCACGCCATCAGTGCCGAGCAGACGCTCGCCCCCTCAAATTCCTCGTCGCAATAAAACCCATTGGGCTTCGGCAAATCAGCAAATTGCGCATCGAGTTGCAAATCAAATGGATAATTGAAGCTCGATCTCGGCCCCCAGATAAAATGAATTCCCACTTTCCAGGTCGGCTCCGCCGCCGCATAGAAATACTTCCGGCTGATTCCCAGATATTCAAAAAGGTGTCTTGGAATAACCGGCGTCGTGCTTTCCCCAACGCCAATCACTCCGATATCCGCGCTGCGAACCACACGAACCGCCAGCTTGGGGATTTTCCGCTTCAGCGAAATCGCCGCCAGCAAACCTGCGCTCCCTCCGCCCAGCACAAGGATATTTTGAATCATGACAAATTCACGCGGTCATTCGGCGGGCGCGGCCGCAGGCCGGAGCCTTCGCTTTGATCTGTGTTAATTGCACTAAGCGAGAAACGAACGTCGAATTTCAGCCGAATTGGCAGGGAGCACTAAGAATTCTCCCGAAATGAACGCCTAATTCTGCGCTGAAATGAACTTCTCCGCGAGGAACATTTTCGTTGGAAATCATCGCGAAGTCAAAGAAATTCCCACCTGATCAATAGACCTGGATTTCCACCAGTGCAACCGCCGCGTCTTTCTGATGGTTGAACACCACCCGCAACCGCGATGTTTGCAGCGCAGGAAAACTGACCGTGTTCTCTCCATTGCCCAGCGGCCCATCCGGCGTCCTCGCCTGGCCCGGCACCGCAGCCCAATCTCCGCCGTTCCAGTATTCCAGTTCATAGCTGTCGGGCGCCTTAAAAACTTGCCCGTCACTATAGAAGTACAGCTTGACCGAACGCACCGACACGTCGCGCCCGAAATCCAGACCATACCAATCCTGCGTCGCTCCCGAGCCCACCGTCGACCAGTAGTTTTTCACATTTGGGTAAAACCACACCCGCCCGTCTATCGCCTCAAACAGCTCCTCAGGCGTATCGTTAATCGAGGCCGAGGGAACCGGAAATCCACTCCTTCGAAAATTGACCGCCAGATTCACCGGCAACGGCTCATTTTTCGGCGCGGCGCCACGTCGATCTTCACCGTCTTCTTCCCCATTTCCGACGGCGCAATCGCCTGCTGCCCATTCACATAAACGCTCAGCCCCGCCCCCAATCCGTAATGTGTGCCATCCCGGTCGTACACGATCGTCACCAATTGCCCGTGATATAAAACATTTTCCAGGCAGAAATAGCTGATCGAGTTCGCGCCGGTCGCATCCACCGGAATCAGCGGATTGACCTCCAGAATATCGTCCGCCCTCGGCCGCAAGCCCGCCAGTCCCGATATCACCAGATCGACGAAGTCGGAGTGATTGTAATGATGGCTGCGCACAAACCCACGATCACCTGCCCCGTATCGGGATTATAATCCTCTTGAAGGTCCAGTTGGCCATTGAGGTAATGCTGGTGGGCGTACTGCCGAAGCAGCCTCACATAATCCTCAGCGTGAATCACATCCTGAGAATAGTTATTCAAAAGATTCGCCATCGCCCCCAGCACCAGCGTCGTATCAAACGGCCAAGTCGGCCCGTTCCACTGACACTCCGGCCGCCCCGTCGGCGCGTCGTAGCGGTACTGCCTCATGTAATACTCATACGACGGCTCCACCGTCCGAAGCCCATACGGTCCCGCGAATTCCTGGGTCGAAAGCAAATGCCGCCACGACGCTGCAAATCGTTCGTCGTTATCAGGAAGATTAAAATACCACGGAACGTAACCCTCCAGCTCTCGCCCTCTGACGAAGTTCCAGTATTGCACAAACTCGTTGTTCACCTGGAACCGATCCACAAAATGATTCATCTCGCCGTTCCACAGGCTCTTCTGAACCGAATCCTTGATCGACGCCGCCGTGCGGGCAAACGTCCGCGCCGTCTCGGGATCCCCCGCAAGCAGCGCGAGTTTGCTGATCGCCACCGCATTGGCAAACATGAAGCTGTTGATCGTCGGCCGAAACGCGTTACCGCCCAGGAATCCGTCCCGCCCGCCGGTCGCGTCGATTGAAGCGATCGAATATTCCGTCGCATCCAAAATCGGCTCGATGAAGTACAGATTCTTCGAAAAGTCGAACCGGTCGTCCCAGAGGTGAAAGATGTGCTGCATCACGTCCAGATGCTTCGTCGCAAACGAACGATCGCCATTCACCAGGTAAAAGCCCCACACCGCGTCAGGGATGGCTTCGCTGAAATGCCGATCGTTTCCGCCGCCGGTAAACATGTAGTCGATGTAGCTTTTGACGTATCGATTGTCCTTCAGCCAGCGCCCTTCAGAGATGTGAAAAGCAGTCGCATCGTTCAGACTCTGATACGGCCCTTTCGCCCAGCCCACATCGTTCAAAAATTCGGTGACGATATACCCCCGCTCACCAAGGTCCCGCAGGTGGGATTTAAAGAGCTGCCACCGGTAGTAATAAACCTGGGTGATCTGGGGATCCGAACATTCGAAGAAGGGAATGTTCTGCTCATACCACGGGGCATCGTTCCCGAAATGCTCTTGAGCAAGGCTGCCCGTCGGCAATATATGCGTCCCATCCGCCTCGGCCGACATCGCCACCGGTCCCAGAAGCGCCAACGCCGCAACCCAGAGAGAATATCGCCATTGAATGTGATTCATGATCTATTGTCCGCAAACGCCTCGGCCCATCCGCCCTTCCTTGCCAAGCCCGTCGCCAATTTACTTGAAACCCCATTTACTTTCAGTATGAAATAAAGAGACGGACGATCCGTATATATCTCTGACGAGCGCCCTGTCTTTCCCCCGCCCCCGGTAATCCGGGGGAGGGTTGGGGAGGGGGTTTGCTCCACAGCGCAAGGTATCTCGACGAAGCGCCGCCAATTTTTTCCAACGATCCGCGCGATTTTGGTCGGCCTACCCTTCAAGACAAAACTGGACACCCCGCAACAAACTGGGCGCTTTGGGTAAAATGGGCATGATAAAACACGCCCCAAGTCACCCTACTCGCCATCAATCGACGCTGTCAAAATACTCCACCTCGATCGCGATGATCGCCCGCATCTGCTTAAAAAGCGCCGGCCCATACGCCGATGTCTGATGCGACTTAAAAGCCTCTTCGTCACGATAACGCTCCGTCACCACATACGTCCGCGGCGACTTGCGCGACCTGTATAAATCGTAGTACACATTCCCCGGCTCATGCCTGGCCATCTCCGACTTCAGCGTTCGAAACAGCTCCAGAAAAGTCTCTTCCTGCCCTTCATTCACGACCACGTGTTTCATGCCGCCGATCATAAATATCTCCTTCTGGCTGGGACCAAAATCTTTATAACCGCCAACACGCCAGGAGCGCCTGGAAAATGATCCAATGGACGCGGGTAAGACGCCGCTGGCCTCTCTCGCGCCCCAATCTTAACGGTGGCCTCATATCAGGAAGGCGAAAGTTCATCTATGGATGTGAGAGTTTCGTTAATCGTCCAAAATATCTTGCCTTCCATCCCGCCCGGGATATATTTGCTATGGGCTGAATAGCGTCGGCTGCTACTGCGGATACGTCACTTTTTTTGTTCGGCCTCTCTTCATTCGTTTGCTCGGCATCGCCTTCGGTGAAGGTGCGTTGCCTCCTCGACGTTCGGCAGTTGCCGTGGGTGTTGTTTTGACGCTCTCTAGGAGGTTCCTCATGAAAGCTTCGCGATTTGCAGTGGTGTGCTTGATCGGCGGTTTCTGTGGCGCTGCCCACGCCCAGCTGATAACGGTTGACCTGGGAAAATCGCTCCAGCAAACGCAGGTCTCTCCAAGCGGCGCCATGGCCGACACCAACGACTATTTTGCAGCCCGCGCCTTTTACCAAAACACGGGTGATTTCGATAATGCCACGCTGACGTATCCAGGTCCCGGCAGTCCCGCCGCGATGGGGGACGTTCCGGGAACTTACACGTTTTTAAACGGCGCGACGGCAGCGGGATATTACATAAGCCAAAGCTCATCCTATCCCACGCAGGCGGCGATGGATGCCGATTACCCGTTTGGCAATTACACCTATGGTCTCACCGGCGGAACCAGCGGGCCGGCCTCTAGCACGATCAACTATTCGTCAGACTTTTATCCCGCAAACACGCCTACGCTGACGGCGTCGAGTTTTACAGGGTTACAGGGAGCGAATCCGAGCCTGCCGATCAATGTCGCGTTCGCGCCCATGCAGGACAACGCCGGCTACGGCGCCACCGCCGGGGCCGGCCATTACGTGTTTCTCGACGTCTATACTTCGGGCTTTGGCGCGGATGTCTACTCCACGTACACAGATCAGACCGCCAGCCTGACCAACTTCGCGATCCCCGCGAGCACGTTGGCGCCCAATACCAGCTACTCGGTGCTGCTGACGTTCGACAACCGCATTGGCACCACCGACGGCAATGATGTGGATCAATTCCAGTTATTCGATAACAAGACGGAGGTGGACTTCACGACGGGCGCCGCCAATGTTCCCGAGCCGGCGAGCCTGGGTCTTGTTGGGATTGGGATTGGCCTGCTGGCGGCGGCGCGGAAGCGGGCGCGATGAGGTAGCGAGGATTAAAGGGGTCGTACCTAGAGAACTACGAATCACATGGATTTTAGGCATAAAGACGAATTTCCTTATCCGTGCCGGCTCGACTGTGGCGTGGCCGAAGTCAATCCGTGAAATTCGTCGTCTAATTCGTATTTTCTTAGCGCTCTTGGCGTCTTGGCGGTTAAAAATCTTATAACCGCCCGCTTCGCTCAAGACGCGAAGAGCGCCAAGAAATGCAATACACTTAAACGCGGTCGAACGTCCCAGTGTCGCATTAGGCGGCGGCGTAGATCAAATCCCCTCGCTCCGATTGACTCGCAACACGATATCTCAACACGGATTGCGAAGGCAATTGTCAGCGGGATTTGCACTTTAGAAATCGTGGCTGCTCGCGACGATCGGATTACATCGTTTTTGCGAGCGCGACGAGTTGATCAAGGGCTTTCCCCCAGCCTGCGTGAAAACCCATATCCTCATGCTTCTTCCGGCCGGCTGCATTACTATGCAGGACGCGGGCCATGTACTTCGTCCCACGGCCATGCGGTTCAAGCGTAATGATCGCCGTGAAAACGAATGGAAGCCCGGAGGTGTCCCTCGGCCGGTAGCCAGGTTCCAAGGCGCCGGTCCATACCAGCTTTCTATTGTCGATGATTTCGAGGTAGCAACCGACATTCGGAAACTCCTGTCCTTCTGGCGAACGCATGACCGTGCGGAAAATTCCGCCGGGCCGAAGGTCAATTTCACAATCGATCGTCGTCCATGGAGCCGGGGTGAACCACTTTGTGATGTGTTCCGGTTTAGTCCACGCGGCCCAGACCAGTTCTGCCGGTACATCCACCACACGTTCGAAGATCAGGTCGAGTTCGGGGTTTAGCTGGCTCATTGGTTTTCTCCCTTGTTCCTTAGAGTCTTTACATAACTGTCGAATTGGTCCAGGCGTTTTTCCCAGATTGCCCGCTGTGTCGCCATCCAGCTTTCCGCCTTTTTCAAAACCTTCGGTTCGAACTCAAAGGTTCGCACTCGGCCCGTTTTTCTGGACCGAAGCAGCCCGCATTCCTCCATTACCTTCAGGTGTTGGAGGAATGTCGGCAATGCCATACGGAATGGCTTGGCTAACTCGCTGACAGATCTGGCGGCTCCCCCGCACAATCGCTCGATCACCGCCCGGCACGTCGGGTCTGCCACGGCGCGATAGACCCGGTCGAGTTGGGCGGAATTGTTAGTCATTCGACTAAGTATAATCCCTCTTGATGCTAGGATCAAGCGTTGCCGCCCGATTATCTTTTTGCTTGTCTTTCTTAGCGCTCTTGGCGTCTTGGCGGTTAAAAATCTTATAACCGCCAAGACGCCAAGAGACTTCGATGAGCCTCAGTCGAATCGCGCCAAGAAATGCAATTCACTTAAACAGCAATTGATCGTTCCAGTACAATACTGATCGGCGGCGGCGTAGATCAAATCCCATCACCCCGATTGCACATCACTACTGAACGGCCTCTGCAAATGACGCGCGTCCTGCCCATAAAACCAACCGGGCTCGGCGAAGGTCGATTGGTCGACTCTGTAAGGTAATCCGGAATTGCGCATGAGCGAAGTTGTGGACAAATGATTGTGAACTTTACGTCGTTGTTTATATTCTCGCACTGGATGAAAGCTTGTCATAACGCAACTTCGCCCCACGTGGCGATGAAGGCAAAGCCATGTTAAATCTGCCGATCAACATCGTGCGAGTCGCTGTCAACGAGCACGGCCCCGTATATTTCGAACTGATCGAACTGCTCACGTTCAGCCTCCGGGAACTCGGCCACAGCGTCACAATAACTGAAAATCAGATGGCGTCGGGCCGGGTCAATCTTCTGGTCGGGGCAACGGCCTTCCTGACCCAGGAAAAATACACCGCCATCCGTTCTTTCCGTGGACATTTCATCGTTTTTCAAATCGAGGTCCTGGACGACGCTGAAGGATTTGTGCGTGAGCATCCCGGCTACGTCGAATTCCTTGCCGGTGCGAGCCAGATCTGGGATTACTCCCCGACGAACCTGCCTTTTCTAAATCTTCATGGGTGTCGTGGCGTTCACTACATTCCAATCGGTTACGCTCCGAGTCTGGAACGGATCGTCCACGCCCCCGAAAGAGATATCGACGTTCTATTTTATGGTTCGATCACTCCTCGCCGCGAGCGGCTTCTGCTGGCCGTCACGCAACGTCAATTGAAACTGAAGGCGTTATTTGGAATTTATGGTTCGGATCGGGATCGGGATATTGCCCGCGCCAAAGTGGTGCTCAATGTTCATCAGTTCGATGCCCCCCATCTGGAAGAGCTGCACTGGCCTATCTGCTGAACAACCGCTGTTTCATCTTGTCTGAAAAAGCCGACCGAAACCCATATGGCCGCGGCGTCGTGTTCCGTGAGTACGATGAGCTGTTAGATTGCTGTGTCGCCTATTGCGCGGCGGGGATGGATTCCGAGCGAAATGCGGTTGCGAACGAGGGGTACGCGATGCTTAAAGGAATCTCGACGGCGGCCGGCGTCCGCGTTGCGCTCGAGCGCCTCGGCTCTGAGTTTTGACGCCGAGTCGCGGGTCTTGAAATCAGGCGAGGACTAAAGGGGACTTACCTATTTTCGAAAATAGGTACGTCCACGTTGGTCATTCCGCCGATCATAACGATCTCCTTTTGGTTAGCTGGGAAAATTTATCTCACGGCTCGACTGAGCTCGCCGAAGTCCGCTCGCTTCTGCGTCTTTCTTGGCGTCTTGGCGGTTATAAGATTTTTAACCGCCAAGACGCCAAGGCGCCAAGAAATGCAATTCACTTAAACGACACCGCGATTGATCATCCCAGTGGAATCCCGAACGGCGGCGATGCAGATCAAATCCCGTCACTCCGATGCAACGAGACGCAACGCTCACAGCTTCGTCTCTGTTTCCGCACCCGCCAAAGAAGCCTCCACGATTTTCATCGCCTCGCACAGCGAACACCCATAGAGCCGCCTGGCGGTTTCCGCGGCTTGGATGCGGTCCCGCATGCCCAGTTCCCTGAGCTTCTTCTTCGGCCAAGGCGCACGACTCACCTGGTCGGAACGAACCCCGTCTCATCCACTTGATGCGTTTCGGCAAAGCGTCGCGCGTTTTCGATCGATTTTGAGATCGCCCGCATGATGACTACGCCGTAGTCCTTGCGCAGATCAAAATCAACATCGTGGCGCAAAACGTGGAATTTGAATGACCCGCTCCATGGAAAATAGGTGTTCCAGATAATCGGCTGGGAGTTAAGACGTTCGGTCAATCGGGATTCGCCCGCCTCATCCACCTGGACGTACTCGACGATCGGATACTTGGGAAGGAAAAGCAGCGTGCCATTCTCTTCCCATATGAACCAGCGATGGTGGATGTAACCGCGGTAAGGCGGCTTGCCGCCATCAACGCCGCGGCAGAACTCACTGGCCGGCGAAGGCGTTTCGATGTAGCCCGCCCGGGCCACGCGATTCATCTCGCGACAGAGCAGCCAGGGACTATGGATGTCTTCCAGGGTGTGCCGCGTATAGGCGAAATCCACGGATTGATCCGCAAACGGAAGCCGGTCGCTTTCAATGTCGACGAGGTGAACAGGCCGTGTCTCGGTGTCGCTCCAGCGGCGAATGTCGACCAGTTCCGTAGCCCGCGGCCACGGATCATAACCTGCCCCAACGTCAATGACTTTCCCGGCTTGCGCGAGGGTCTTCGCCACCAACGAAATCACGGCCGCATCCACGGGCGGTTGTCTATGCCAGAAATGACGCTCAACAGGCACCGTCGGCAGACTCCAGTACCGCCAAAGTATCCAGAATCCGCGCATCGCGTCCATAGAGGATGAAATGTGCTTTGCCATACCCCAAACTACCCGTCCTACCCATCTTGTTGTCGACTGTTACCTTTTGTACCTGTAGGTCCAAACGGAAAATCAAAAAAATGCCACCCCAAAAAATGAGTTGACCCCACCCCATTTGGATCGCCGCCAGCACCGGTTTATATTCCTCGCCCCCGATGACGCCGATTGAATTCAACCGCGCGGTGCACCGCGGCCTACAGGCCCATGCGACAGGCGATCTCGACCAGGCAGAAAAATCTTCCGCTCCCTCCTGGCAAAACAACCCAATCAGGTCATCATCCTTCAGGCCCTCGGCGTCATCGCCGCCCAGAAGCAGCATTTCGACGAAGCCATCCCCCTTCTCCAGCGCACCGTCAAGCTCGAACCTTCCGGACAACTTTACTACAACCTCGGCAACGCCCTGCGCAACGGCGCAAAGATCGACGAGGCCATCGCCGCCTTTCGCGAGGCGATCCGCCTCCAGCCCCAATTCCCCGAATCTCACCGCAACCTCGGAAACCTGCTCCGCGAGCATGGCAAGCCCGAGGAAGCTGTGGCTTGCCAGCGCGAGTCCGTCCGCCTCCAGCCGCAAAACCCCGACGCCCACAACAGCCTGGGCATGGCCCTGCTCGTCAACGAAGATCCCGCGCATGCCACGGAAGCTTTCCGCGCCGCCCTGGCTCTCGATCCCAACCACGCCGATGCGATCAATAATATTGGTGTCGCGATGGTCCGCTCTGTCATCACGCAGATGAACAATCGGGCCCTCGATGAGGCGGAAACGGAATTGAAACGCGCCATCGACCTTCGCCCCAATCTTGCATCCGCCTGGAGCAACCTCGGTCACGTCCGCCGCACCCTCGGCCGCGTCGATGAGGCCCTCGCCGCCTACCGCAAGGCAGGCCAGATCGAGCCCAACAATCCCGAAATCCACGCAGATGTTCTCTTCACGCTGAACTATCTCTCCTGGGACGACCCTCGAACTCTTTTTGAAGAGCACCGTGCCTGGGCAGCTCGCCATCTCCCGCCGACTGTCGAAGCCCCCGTCTTCACCAACGACCCAGCGCCAGACCGACGCCTGCGCATCGGCTACGTCTCCCCGGATTTCCGCCGGCACGTCGTCTCTTTTTTCACCCTTCCCCTACTACAGAATCACAACCCGCAAAACGTGGAGCTTTTCGCCTACGCGAACGTGGTCAAGGAAGACGCCGTCACCGAGGGGATAAAACCGTTATTCCAACACTGGCGCGAGATCTTGCTAAAGAGCGACGCAGACGCCGCCGCCCAAATCCGCTCCGATCAGATCGACATTCTCGTCGATCTCTCCGGCCACACCGGTGGAAATCGTCTGGGCATCTTCAACCGAAAAGCGGCGCCGATTCAGGTCACCTATCTCGGCTATCCAAATACCACCGGCATCGCCGCCATCGACTATCGCTTCACCGATGCCCTGGTCGATCCTCCCGGACTTGCCGACGAACTTTGCGTCGAAAAACTCTGGCGCCTGCCCAACTGCGCCTGGTGTTACCAGCCACCGGTCGAAAGCCCCGAGATCCAGATGCGCGTCGAAGACCGTCTGACTTTCGGCTGCTTCAACGCCCTGGCAAAGGTGAGCCCCGAGATCCTTGACATCTGGGGTGATCTCCTCAAAACCGTCCCGCATTCGCGAATATTATTCAAATCATCCGGAACGGGTCCCCTCTCCACGCAGAAGCGCCTGATCGCCGAATTCGCGAAGCGCGGCATTTCCGAAGACCGTGTTGACATTCGTCCCTATGCCCCCGGCGCGGGCGACCATCTGAAAGTCTATTTTGATGCCGACATCGCGCTCGATACCTATCCGTATCACGGCACCACCACCACCTGCGAATCGCTGTGGATGGGCCTTCCGGTCGTCACACTGGCGGGAAAGGCGCACGTCTTGCGCGTTGGCGTGAGCCTGCTCACCAACGTCGGGCTTCCGCAATTCATCGCCCAGAGTCCCGCGGATTACATTCGCATCGCCGTGGACCTGGCGCAAAATCGAAAACTTCGCGATGAGTTGCGAGCCGGTATGCGCTCGCGCATGTTGGCTTCGCCCTTGATGAACGGCCCTCAATTCGCACGCAACGTCGAATCCGCGTATCGCGAAATGTGGCAAATATGGTGCGGAGCACAAGCGCAATGAAACTCCAGGGACCGCCTTCTCCCCTTCGCCTCAACATGCGCGATCAGTTTATGCTGACGCCGGGCTTGGCGATGCTGAACCACGGCTCGTTCGGCGCGATGCCGCGGGTCGTTTTTGACGAACATACGGCCTGGCGAACGCGCATCGAGAACGACCCGGTCGAAATGCTTGGCCGCCAGTCGCCAAAACTGATTGGCGCCGCCAAGGCCACCGTAGGCGACTGGCTGGGCATGCAGCCCGCCGACTTCGGCCTCGTCACCAACGCCACCGAGGGGGTCAACTGCGCCTTGCGCTCGCGCCCGTTCACGAGCGGAGACGAGCTGCTCACCACGAATCACGTTTACAACGCCGTCCGACAGGCCATGAAATATGTCGCGCAGCGCAGCGGCGCCAGCTATCGTGAAATCGACATCCCGACCCCCATTGAGTCCCCGGATGCGATCCTGCGGACGATCGTCTCGGCTCTCTTCCCGCGCCACCCGGCTTCTGGTCATCGACCACGTCACCTCCCCCACCGCGATCGTCTTTCCAGTGGCCGAGATCATCTCTGCCTGCGCGAGCCGAAACATCGACGTGCTCATCGATGGCGCCCATGCGCCGGGCATGCTTGGGCTCAACATCGAGAAACTGGCCCCCGCCTATTATTCTGGCAACCTTCACAAATGGGCTTTTGCTCCGAAGGGGTGCGCCTTTGTCTGGGTTCGCCGGGATCGTCAAAGCGATTTCCACCCGACCATCATCAGCCACAACCTGGGCAAAGGCCTTTCGGCCGAATTCGTCTGGCAAGGCACGCGCGATTTCGCGGCGTGGTTCACGATCCCGCGCACCGTACAGTTCATGGCCGACCTCGGCTGGGAAACAATCCTTCCGCACAATCACCAGATGGCGGTGTGGGTGAATCAAATGCTTTGCGATTCCTGGCAAACCACCTCTCTGAGCCCTCTCGACGGTTCGATGCTCGGCTCGATGGCCACCGTTCCCCTGCCGCCGCCACTCGATGAGCTGACCGATTCGCAGCTTGGCGTGCTTCAATCGCGGCTGCACGACCAATACAACATCGAAGTTCCTCTGTTTCGCTGGCAGGAAAAAATTCACGCTCGGCCCTGTTGTCAGATCTACAATACGCAGGACGATTTCGATCGCCTCGCAAAGACGATCAAAATAATCAGCCCGGGAGATCTATGACGCAGCAGTGGTCTGATGTTGAGCGCTATTACACCGACCTTCTCGTCGGGCACGACCCGGCATTGGACGCCGCGATGCGCCGATCGATGCGGCTGGGCTGCCGAAGATCAGCGTCTCGCCTAACGAGGGGAAATTTCTGCATCTGCTCGCCAGAATCTCGGGCGACCGCCGAATCCTGGAAATCGGCACGCTAGGCGGGTACAGCGCGTATATGGCTGGCCCGGGCGCTGTCCAAGGATGGCCGCCTCATCACGCTGGAAGCGGAACCCAAACATGCGGCCGTCGCCCAATCTAACTTCGCCCGTGCGGGCCTCGCCGGTGTTGTTGAGGTCATCACGGCCCCGGCTCTGGAAACCCTGCCGCGGCTCGCGTCGGAAAAACGGGGACCGTTTGATCTGTTTTTCATCGATGCCGACAAGGCCAGCACGGCCGAATATTTCACCTGGTCTCTCAAGCTTTCCCGCCCCGGCAGCGTCATTGTGGTGGACAACGTGGTGCGCAAGGGCGCCGTCATCGACGCCAAGAGTTCTGATCGTGACGTGCAGGGGATTCGCCGATTTAACGAGCTTCTTTCCAAGGAAAAACGCGTCACCGCGACCGTGTTGCAAACCGTCGGGTCCAAGGGATACGACGGATTTACGCTTGCCGTGGTAAAGGAATGAAGGGCGGCTGTTTCAAATCGCCGGCAAACCGCTAGAATTTCTCGCCCTATGGATCCATACATCCAGTCTCTATTCGCCAACCGCATCGGCGGCGCGCAGTTCGGCAAAAGCACGGAGATCTACAAATTCGAGATCATCAAACGTGCGAAGCGCGCGGCGCTAGCGGCCAATCCGAACGTCGAACTGATTGACATGGGCGTCGGCGAGCCGGACGCGATGGCATTTGCGGAGTGCATCCACGCGCTGGCGGACGCGGCTGGAAAACCGCAGAACCGCACTTACGCGGACAACGGCGGTGAGCTTTACCGGCAAGCCGGGGCGCGCTGGCTCAAGAGTGTCTGCGGCGTTGAGGGGATCGACTCGGAATCCCAAATCGTTCACTCGATTGGTTCCAAAGCCGCGCTCTCGATTCTGCCGGCGTGCCTGATCAATCCGGGGGACGTGGCGCTGATGACATCGCCGGGATACCCGGTCTTCGGAACCCACGCACAATACTACGGCGGGGAAGTGCACAACATCCCGCTGCTTGAGACGAACAATTTCCTTCCCGATTTGAACTCGGTGCCGGCCGAAAAACTTCGGCGGGCCAAGACGCTGGTGATCAACTATCCGAACAATCCGACCGGCGCCAGCGCCACTCCCGAATTCTTTGCTTTGGTCGTCGCGTTCGCGAAGCAGCACAATCTGGTGGTCATTCACGACGCGGCGTATGCCGCCCTGGTTTTTGACGGCAAGCCGCTCTCGTTCCTGGCGACGCCCGGTGCCATCGACGTCGGCATCGAGCTGCACTCGATGAGCAAGGCGTTCAACATGACGGGGTGGCGGTTGGGTTTCGTGGCGGGGAACCGGCTGCTGGTTCGCGCTTATGCGGATGTAAAGGACAACACGGATTCGGGGCAGTTTTTGGCGATTCAGGAAGCTTGTGCCTATGCGCTGGATCATCCGGAGATTACGCGGACGATCGCGGCGAAATATTCGCGGCGGATGGACGGGCTGGTCGCGGTGCTGAATCGGCACAAGCTGCCGGCGCGGAAGCCGCGCGGGTCGTTTTTTCTGTATGTGAAATGTCCGCGGAGCGGCGTTGGGAAAGACGGAAAGCGGATCGCCTTCCAGCGGGCGGAGGATTTCAGCCAGTGGCTGATTACCGAAAAGCTCATCAGCACCGTTCCGTGGGATGATGCGGGGGCGTATGTGCGGTTTAGCGTTACGTTCTCGGCCAAGGACGAGGCGGAGGAGAGGCGGGTCATGGGGGAACTGGACCGGAGACTGGGCGGGACGGATTTCGAGTTGTAGGGAGGCATCGGACAGAATCTGACAGAATCGGGCGCTTTTTAGAAATAAATTAGTGGGCGCTAGTTTATTGAAATCAGACAAGTATTGGTAGGTGAAGGGATTCGAACACGCGGGGAGTGCGAGGCGCGGAGGCTGGATGCTAATCGCCCGATTTGTCGCGATGTTGCTTTTTTAGGGGGGGGGGGTAATCGAGAGGTGTGTGCCGGATAGGAAAATTAGTCGGCTTTATTGGGATATTGTGTTTTTTGGTTGGCGCCGTCTTCCACTTGCTCGGTTTGGGAGCTCGGGGAGTTAGAGGAGATGATCGATTGGGGGGCGGTATGATTCCTTATGTGAAACGGTTCCGGCGATGGCTATTCAATGGACTTGCAGCAATATCGCTCCTTCTTTTCTTCTCAACCATATTTATTTGGATAGGTAGCTATATATCGCCGTGGTACAAAGACGTGGAGTGGGATCGCGTTGGGCCCCGCGGCGGCATCATCGTTGAAGGGGATTGGCTTTGGCATCTTGGGTCTTATCGGGGGCGCCTGGATATAGTCCCTGATAATTCTTTTTTTGAGTGGAAGATTTCTTACTGGAAGGTCGCCCTCATCTGGGCTCTTGTCGCGGCCATTTCAGTTTTGCCAAGTCATCGGCGCTTGTTTGGTCACAAACATGCGACGCTAGAATTGTGCCTTAAATGCGGCTACGACCTCCGCGCCACGCCGGAGCGCTGCCCTGAATGTGGAACAATTCCGCCGAAAAAAGAAAATTCCAAACTGACCCCCCAACCGGCGTGCTGGCCGATCATATTTGGGAGCTTGAGGAATTGGTGGGGCTGATCGACTGAGGCGCTGTATAATTCTCGGCGATGAAACGCTTCTGGCGATGGGTGTTTAACGGAATTGTGGCACTATCTGCTGGTCTGTGCATAGGGTCGCTCGTTGTTTGGGCGGCAAGCTGGCATATCGCTCATTCGATCCGATATAGCAGTTGTATTGGTGAGATCTTCGTCCTTACCGAGCGAGGCTTGGTGCAGGTAGATGTAGTGCAGGGTGACACGGAAGATCGCGGGGTATCGGTTGACGATTATCGTCGTTCTGGCGATTGGGGATGGTACACACTGAGGATATTTGGGCCGCGGGCAGGATTACCACGATACCTGTGCGCCTTGGGGTTCTGGGGCGAGGAATACATTAGAGATATCGGGAACGACTTTCTGTCCCCGCCGAGTGCTCAATTGAAAGCCCTTCAGTTTTTCTTCCCGATTTGGGTTGCGACGGCGATTAGCCTTATCGTGCCAGTCGCTTTGCTATTCGCGCGATACAGAAATGCCCGAAGAAATCGTGGCGATCATTGCACGCGCTGCGGCTACGACCTCCGCGCCACACCTGACCAATGCCCAGAATGCGGAACAATCCCGTCGAAAAAGGAAATAATTTCAAGCTGACCCACTACCGAATTCCGGTCAAACTTGACAGGCGACGATCCGCCGTGTGAAAGCGAGCGGCATAGTTCCTCAAGTGGAAGAGGCGCGACGCAATGGCCCGGCGGATCATGCTTGGGAGACTGAGGGATTAGTGGGAGTGCTAAATGAGGGACTGCGAATTGTGGAGATCGAAAGACGCGCCCGCGGTTCGACACAGCTCACCGAAGTCAAGCGGGGGCGGCTACACGGGGAGAGAGGATGTGTTTGAATCGCGCTTCGCCGTTTTGTGCGCGAGTATGGGGTGTTGCGGGCTGCGGGGAGTCTCTGTGGGTGCGAGCACCCACAGCTTTGGTATGGGAGTCGAGTGGGGGGATCGGGGTCGCGCGGCGGGCTCGGATTTTTGTGGGAGGCCCCCCGATGGTCTTCGGGGGGCTTTGGGGGCTTATCTGTTCATGGGCTTTGCTCGCAAGGGGCGGAAGGGCGTGTTAACACTTGGGGGGTACAACGGAGTCTGACATGCGCACCAAAATTCTCATCCTCGGCAGAACCGGGGGGTTTGCCCTAATTTGAGATTTATGGTTGGGTGGATGGAATGAAGTGCATGGTTGGGGATCCGGTTGAGTCCAGACTCCAAACTATCGGGGCCGGAGTGGGGGCGGCACGGGTAATGCGCCAGGCAATATAGACCGTATAGACCGTCAACAATGCGCAAATGATACCGAGAATTGCTATCCAGTGCGGGAATCGCCTGTGGCGCGGCGAGGCATAATCCAGCGGTTGCGGTCCCATCCCCACATTCTACCAGCCGCGCATGAAAATGCCGCCCGTAGGCGGCTGGAGCGTCCGGGGATGATCGAGTGACTGATACCTGGGGATGGGGCAGGGTGTGAGCTGCGGCGGATTTTCTGTGGGTGCGAGCACCCCACAGCTTTCATATGGGGCTCGGGTGGGGGATGGGTGTCGCGCGGTGTGTCTGGGATTTTTTGCGGGGGCCCCCCGATGGCCATCGGGGGGCTTTTGGGGGACGGTATGTTTGGGGCGGGGAATTTCTGGGCCGGCTCGCTGAAGTGGGATGGGCCAGGTTGAGAGATCGTGTTTGGGGGATTCAGGGACTGGTGAAGCTGATCGGCTGAGGCGGGGTACAATTCATGATGTGAAACGATTCCGCCGATGGGTGTTCAACGGGCTTGCCATAGCGTCGCTGCTGCTGATCCTGGATTTCTCAGGACAACTGGCAATGTCGAGTTTCCATCACCCGGTCGTGGTTCTGCCGGCGCCGACGATGACTGTGTCTACCGGCCAGAACGGAGTTGTTACCTACAGCACCCACGTGTGGGCGACGAGCTACGCTCATCCTTATGTTCATATTTTTGGATTCTACGTGCCGGTGGTTGCAGCGTTCTGTTCGAACGCCATTTTTCCCGCGTGGTGGATCGTGGCGCGAAGCCGCGAAAAATGGATGGCTCGTCACGCGCCCGGTTGTTGTCTGGTCTGTGGCTATGACCTCAGGGCGACTCCCGAACGGTGTCCGGAATGCGGGACGACTCCGTCGAAGAAATGATTCTTGTTAAAACTGCACTGATAGCGGGGGATGGGGCAGGTTGCGAGCTGCGGGGGATTTTCTGTGGGTGCAAGCACCCCACAGCTTTCATATGGTGCCCGGGTGGGGGATGGGTGTCGCGCGGCGTGTCTGGGATTTTTTTGCGGGGGCCCCCGATGGCGATCGGGGGGCTTTTGGGGAACGGTATGTTTGGGGCCGGGAATTTCTCGGCGCGGCTCGCTGAAGTGGGATGGGCCAGGTTGAGAAATCGTGTTTGGGGGATTCAGGGACTGGTGAAGCTGATCGGCTGAGGCGCGGTAGAATTTCCACCGATGAAACGCTTGGGGCGATGGTCGTTCGCTGGACTTGCGACCGTATCACTTGTTTCGTGCCTGGCAACGGTTGCGCTTTGGGTTTTGTCGTATGCGGCAACGCTTAATCTTGAATATCTGAAAATCGCAACCGTCGCGAGTTTTCAAGTATCGCGCGGTGAAGAGCATTTTTTGGGGGGTTCTGCTTCGGATGGCAGCTTCTTTGTTGGTCCACGCTGGCGGGCGTATGTCGTTCAACCGCCTGCGGATTTAAGAGAAGCGGCAAGCTATGACGGTGTCCCATTCGTGCTGGGTTTCGGATTCTCCTTCCTGCGTGATTCGACCCATGTAACCGCAAACCTTTATCTGCCTTGCTGGGTCCCGGCTGTTCTTCTTTCGATGTTGCCGGTAATCCAATTTCGACGTTGGAGATGCTTGCAAAAAACGATACGGCACATCGCCGGCGATTGCGTTCAATGCGGGTACGATCTTTGCGCCACGCCGGAGCGATGCCCGGAATGCGGGGCGATTCCGTTGAAGAAGTGAGTTTTATTAAAACTGCACTGATACCGGGGGATGGAGTAGGTTGCGAGCTGCGGGGGATTTTCTGTGGGTGCAAGCACCCCACAGCTTTCATATGGGGCCCGGGTGGGGGATGGGTGTCGCGCGGCGTGTCTGGGGTTTTTTGCGGGAGCCCACCGATGGCCATCGGGGGGCTTTTGGGGGGGCATCTCTTGACGGGAGTTGCTCGCAAGGGGCGGAAGGGCGTGTTAACATTTGGGGGTCACAACGGAGTCCGACATGCGCACCAAATTTCTCCTTCTCGGCGGAGCCGGGGGGTTTGTCCTTCTGCTTATCCTTGGGGTTATCTTTGCGATACGTGCGGGATTTCAGAACCAGGACACGGCCGCGGCCAGCGCGACGCCGGGTGGGCAATCGGCGGTGGTATCCTCCGCGGGCGTAGTGGCGCCTTCTGATTCTGATCCGACGTCCCTAGGGTACACGATTCTTGCCTCGGTTGAGCCTGGGCAAACCATTTTCGCGAAGAAATCTGATGCGACTACGCCGCAGGCGGCGATCCTGGCGGCGTTGCGGGATATGAGCCGGGTGCTGGATTCGAAGCCTACGGTATTGGGCGCGTTTGCCGATGCGCAGGAGCACAAGCGCGGGGGGCGACGTTTTCTGGGTCGCTGCACTCGCGAGCGGTGCAGGGGACTATATTCTGCGGCATTGGGGAGAAAGGGGCGGCGGTCAGCATCATCTATGACGCCAGCGATGCACCTGCGGCAGATTGGAACAAGCTTGCCGCCGCGCTGCCGGGGGATACGCAGATGAAGGAGCAGTCGTTCGGGGATGGGGTGGGGACGATTTCGATTCCGCCGGATTGGAAGATCGTCAGCGCGAGCAATATTGGGTCGGTGTCGCTTGCGGGGCCGGCGGGGCAATCGATCAGCCTGGGGGCGGGGTTTGAAGTTGTGACGCCCAACTCGATGGGGGCGGCGGTGCAGAATCAGCTTGCGGCGTCGGGGCAGCTTACGCCGGCGACGCGGATGCTGGTGGCGCCGTTCACGGGGCCGCAGGATGCGCTTAAGAATCTCTCGCCGCAGCTCAGCGATATGTCGCAGTCGCGGGGCGGGCCTGGGATCGACCTGGATGAAATCATGCAGTCGACGCCGGTGCAGGCGGAGCTGCCCGGGGGGCAGGCGGCGAGAATAAATTTTCGCACGACGCATTCGCTGAACGGGCAGGCGCTCCATTACCGGGCGTGGGGGCAGATTGAGTGTTACCCGATCGGCAACGGCACGTGGGGGCTATTTGCGAGCGTCATCACGGGGCCGGATCGTTCTTTTGATGTCGATCTGCCGCTGATGATTGAGATTTCGCAATCGTGGAAGCTGGATAACGCTGTGCTGGGGCAGCACACGCAGCAGGATGTCGCCGCATCGAATGCGCGCTTCTGCGCCTTCGAGCATTCGATGCAGGAGAAGGAAGACGCCTTCGATGGGTATCTGAAATCGATCCAGCACGATGAGCTGATCCAGGATCGATCTAACGCCGACTTTGACGAAGTGATCCGCGGGTATCGCACGGTTTACGACACGGCGAGCGGAGAGAAAACCTCGGTCGATCTCGGCAGCGTCAATGGAATCGTCAACGCGCTGAACGAAGGGGATCCGGGGCGATATGTGCAGATTCCGCTGCGGGATGAGGAGTTTCCGCTTGCTGGGGTGGAAGATGACCGGGTGACAAGGTGACTAGGTGACTAGGTGACTAGGTGACCAGGTGACGGGGTGACTAGGTGAGGATGCTGGGATGCGTTCGAGCTCGGCTGTGACGGTGTATCTGGCGTTGGGAGCTAACCTGGGAGAGCGGGAAGAGAATATCCGCTCGGCGCTGGCGGCACTGGATGCAAGCGAGGGTGTTGAGGTCATCAGGGTTTCTTCATTTTTGGAGAATGCGGCGGTGGGTGGACCGGCGAACTCACCGGCGTATCTGAATGCGGCGGCGGAGATCATGACGACGCTGGGGTCGCATGCGCTTTTGCATCGGACGCTTCAGATTGAAAGGGACCTGGGGCGGGTGCGGGTGCATAAGTGGGAGCCGCGGACGATTGATATTGATATTCTGCTGTTTGGGGATCAGATCATCAGCAGCCAGGAGTTGGTGGTGCCGCATCCGCTGATGCATGAGAGGAGGTTTGTATTGCAGCCGCTGGCGGAGATTGCGCCCGGGGCGGTGCATCCGGTGTTGCAGATGACGATTGGGGGGTTGTGGGAGAACCTTGAAGCGCGGTAGCTGAAATTCGAAACCCGAAATTCGAAACTCGAATGACGAATCAAACCCGAATGACCAAAATTCGAATTTTGGATTTGATTTCGTGACCAGATGTTAGGCGAGAACGGCCCCCACCCTAACCCTCCTCCGGATTTCCAGGGGAGGGGATAATTGAGTTGCGAATTTTCGCGGCGTAAGCGGGATCAAATCCGCCGAAGGGGGCTTTGGGGGCGAGGGGCTCGGGGCGGGTGTAGCTGACGACGGGGCGATAGGCTTTCCCGTCGGTTGAGGAGTCCAGGAATCCTAGCATTAAATCGAGGACGGCGAGGCCCTGCTGGCCGCTGGAGCGGGGGGTGCGGGAATTGGCGATGGCCCAGGCCATCTCGGCCAGGCCGACCGAGCGTTCATAGACGTGGTCGAAAACGGGGGGAATTTCGCGGAATTCCGAGTCTTCGTTGCGGCGGACTTTTACGGGGCCACCGAAGCCGTTGGGGTCGGGGACGAGCATGGTGCCTTCGGTTCCGAAGATTGTGATCGGGGTTTTGCCGTCGTACTGGGCAAAGCGGGTGGCGAAGCTCATGACGATCGAGCCGACGGCGCCTTGCTGGAATTCGACGCTGCCGACGACATGATCGGGCGTCTCGACCTTGATCTTCTTCCCTTTCTTCGTTTCGCTGGTGATGGTGCGCTCGGGGATTTCGATGGCGGAGAGGCCGGTCAATCGGCGCACGGGGCCGAGGCAATTGAGGAGAGCGGTGAGATAGTATGGGCCCATGTCGAGCATGGGGCCGCCACCGGCTTCGTAATAGAATTCCGGGCTGGGGTGCCAGTGCTCGTGGCCGGGACACATCATGAAGGCGAGGAAACTGACGGGGCGGCCGATGATTCCCTCGTCAAGCGCCTTGCGCGCGGTCTGGAGTCCCCAGCCGAGGAAGGTGTCGGGCGCGCAGCCGACCTGGAGCTTGCGGCGCTGAGCCTCGCGCAAGATGGACTGACCGTCTTCGCGGGTGACGGCGAGAGGTTTTTCGACGTAGACGTGCTTGCCGTTTTCGAGGGCGGCCATGCAGATGGGCATGTGGGCCTTGGGGACGGTGAGATTCAGGACCAGGTCGATCGATTTGTCGGCGAGGAGCTCTTCGACGCTGAGGACCCTGGGGACCCCGTAATCGGCGGCCTTGCGCTCCGCGGCCTCGCGATTCAGATCCGCGCAGGCGGCAATCTCGAGGATGGGGAAATTCCGGCTGGTCTGCAAATATCGCCCGCTGATAGCTCCGCAACCGATTACTCCAACACGAATCCGTTCATTCATAGGGGGCATCATAGTCATGGAAAGTTGGGGGGTCCATTGGGGACATTCCCCACGGCAGCGCGGTTCGACCCAGCTCACCGAAGTCCGTGGGCGTTCCGGGATCAAATTAAGCTACTACCCGGCAGACCCGTGATGAAGAGAGGCTTGAATCGACTTACAAGCGTTCTGATAATGTCGGAAAAGATCGGAGTGCCCATGCAGCGAGTTTGTTTTTTGTTACGGGTGAAGGCCAATCGGCTGGGGGAATATAAGAGCGCGCACCAATCGGTGTGGCCGGAGATGCTGGGGGCGCTGAGACGGCATGGGTGGACGAATTATTCGCTGTTTCTTAAATCGGACGGGCTGCTGGTGGGGTATGTGGAGACGCCGGACTTTAAAAAGGCGGTGGAGGGGATGCAGGGGGAAGATGTGAATGTCCGCTGGCAGGCGGCGATGAAGGATTTTTTCACGACGCTGGGGAGCGGGGCGGCGGATACTTCGCTGGAAGTGCTGGAGGAAGTGTTTCATCTTGATTGAAGAGGAAGAGATTCAGCGCGGAGATAATTGGGGCGATCCTTCACGAGTCGGCCCCCTCCCCAACCCTCCCCCGGAGTACCGGGGGCGGGGGAAAGCGCCGTGCGGTTCGACACAGCTCACCGAAGTCAAGCACGGCGGCTACACGGGGATAAGTTGGGGGAGTGCGGGGCGCTTATTTGTGGACGTAGATCACTTCTCCGCTCGTGCAACCTAGATCTCCGCAGACACACTGGACGATTACTTTTGCGACTTCGGAGGGGGGCAGGACCTTGTCGCGCGGGATCTGTTCTTCGGAAAAATTCGCCCGCAACATGGCAGTTTCCGTTGCGGCAGGCGCGACGGTGTGTACGCGTACGCCGATTTCCGCCCCTTCGCGCGAGAGGGCTAGGCCCAGGAGATTCATGCCGGCTTTGGCGGCGCCGTAGGGGCCGAGGCCGGGAAACGGATCGCGCCCTGCGTAGGAGGATACATTGACGACTACCCCGCCGCCGTGCTTGCGGAAGACCGGCCAGAGGCGGTGGCAGAGATAGAAGACCGAGGAGAGATTCGTGTCAATTGTCGCCCGCCATTCTTCGGGGGTCATTTTCTCGACCGTGCGGACCATCCCCAGGCCGGCGCAGTGGACCAGGGCATCGATGCGGCCAAAGCGTTTGAGGACATCGTCGATCATGCGATCGACCTTTGCAGGATCGGAGACGTCGCAGACGAATCTTTCGACGTCTTCGCCGCAGATTTTTCGGGTTTCGTCGAGTTCGCCGGCGTTTCGGGAGATGAGGGCGAGGCGGTATTCGGATTGGGCCAGCTCGACGGCCGTCGCCCGGCCGATCCCGCGTCCGGCGCCAGTAATGATTGCGACGCGATTGTTCATGATCGACTCCTTTCGAAATTTTTGGGGCTTTCGAATTACAAATTTTCGACGGAAATTCGGACCCATGCGATGGATCGACCCGGCGGGCAGCTTGACCCTGGCGTCGCGGGCGTTGGCGGTTTCGACGCAGACCATCTGCTGCCACTGGTCGGCGCCGAGGTCTTTCATGGCGGTGGCTTTGTCCGCCCAGGGATTCCAGGTGACCGTGGCATTGGAGCGTGACTTTTCGATTGCGATGGTTCGCTTCAGCACGGGATCTTTGATGAGCACGCGGGGATCGGTGCTGTAATAGAGGCGGTCGGTCTCGCCGGTAAATCGGATGGGTTCATCGGACTGTTTTTTGCGCTTTTCGCCATCGGCGCGGTCGAGATAATCCGCACCGGAAAGGCCCTCGACGGAGACGCTTTCGATGTTTCCGATGTTGAAATAGGAGTGCAGGGCTTCTTCAAATTCGAAGGGCTGCTTGTTTACGTTCCTGACTTCCAGGGTCATATCCAGGGAATCGGAAACGACGACGATGAAGCGCAGCTCAAATGCGAAGGGCCAGAGTTTCATGGTTTGCTCGTCGCTGGCGGTGCCGAGGACGATGCGGACGGAGCCGTCGCCGCGGGCGTCGCAGGATTCGATGTCCCACTCGCGGGTGCGGGCGACGCCATGGGGCGGAAGCTCTGGTTTATCCTCCCTGGGCCCGAACCAGGGAAAGACAATCGGCACACCGCCGCGGATGGGCTTCTTGCCGTCGAAAGCGCTGTGCTTGCTCATGAACAAGACGGGAGACGCCCCGCGCGGCTGAAAATGGGCAACGTGCGCCCCGAACAGATATATCTCGGCTGAGCCCCGCGCCGCAGTGACGGTGATTCGGGGCAAATCCCCTTTGCCTGCTTCGACCTTTACAACCCCGTTCACGCCGCACCGCTTCTGAAGTTGTTCCACCCGCGACATGGGTGATACTCTAGTTCATCCTCCTGAAAATAAAAGCCCTCAATGTGATGATAATGCAAGTTGCGAGCAAATGGCGGGAGCATTTACTCACAACTTGCGGGGCTGCAATTCGAAACTTTTTTGATCAATAGGGTGGGAGGCTGTAGAACTTCGCGCCCCATTGATCCTGCGGATAGACGGTGTCGGCGACGTTTTTGTCCTCGACGTGACCATCGAGGTAGAGGAAGTTGGACGTCCGCATATCCCAGCCGGAGATCGTTGTCACGGTGCCGTTGGGCTGCGTGTAGGTGACGTTTCCGAACTTCGCCCCGATTGACCCATGGTTTCGCCCGACAAAATCGAGCGTCGTGTCCGGGGTGGTTACGGCGGAGTTGACAATACCGGGATTCGGATTCATGTCCTTGAGCTGCGCCCATCCGAAGGAGCTGCCGATCGGGAGCAGGTAGGCGTGATCGGGGGTATTTACCGCGCTAACCGCGGTTTCCTTTACGCTGATTCCGCTCACGGGACGGCGGCTGTTGCTCACATAGGTACCTGCGCTAACGTTTGACGTGGACTGCATGATCGTCTGAATTCCCCACATCTCGGTGGCCAGGATGGTGCCTGCGCTGTTACTGACGCTCCCGGCTTTGACGAAGATATAAGGGCGGGCCGCGCTGCGGAAACCGGCGACGAAAATGCTGCGGGGCGTGAGCGCCTCGTTGAGCATATACGACATTCTGGCGCCTGCATGTCGATGACGGGCTGTCCGCTTGCATTCATGGGCGCTCGTTGGGAAGACCATCGCTGTTGGCGGGATAGGTGTTCGCGGGCGGCACGCCGCCATTTATAAGATCGGGGCACTGGAACATTTCCCACCCCGAAGTGGTATAGAAGCGCGGATCATACTGGGCGAGATAGCTGGCAAACAGGAGGCTGGACCAGTGGACGTAGCCATTCACGGGCGTGGCGGGTCCCTGAGTCGGCGGGCTGGTGGATTGGTTGAGGTTAAGCCCGACGTAAAAATTCGACGGCGGCAATGCGCCGTAACTGTTGGCCTCATAAATGGCGATCGCCTGGCCAATCTGCCGGAGGTTCGAGGAGCACTTGATGATATTGGCCTGCTCTCGCGCCTTGGACAGGCGCCGGCAGCAAAATACCAATGAGCAGTGCAATAATCCCAATCACAACCAAAAGCTCCACCAGGGTGAAGCCTTTTGCCGATCGACCCTTCATGACGCCACATCCTTTCTACGAATTCCCTACAAATCTGTAGGTTTAATAGAGTATCGGCGAAAAGGGGCCAAATGTCAAGCCTAATATACAACTATCAGGAAAGTATACATTGTAAACTGTTTATTTATATGGCTTTACAAACCATATATATTTTGTCTGAGTAATTGGCGATTTGTACCGTGGAGAGCTGGCGAGAGTTGTCGTACGTGGGGATCGGCGATTACGCCGGTAATTCGAGATGAAACACTGCCCCGCCAACGGCTCGATTCTCAGCCCAGAGGCGGCCCTTCAGCAGGTCGGTGGCCTCGCGGGCGATTGACAGGCCCAGGCCGATGCCGCCTTCGCCGTGATCGGTTCCGCGAATGTAGGGCTGAAAAATCTTCCCCAATTGCTCGGGGGCTATCCCCGGGCCGTCATCGGAAACGCTGATTCGCACTCCGCCGTTGTCCAAGTGCTTGGCGACGATCCTCACCTGGCCCTGTTTGGAATATTTGACGGCGTTGCCGACGAGGTTTTGCAATATCAGTTGGACCAGCTCGCGATCGCTGGTCACCGATGGGCAATCGGTCGTGTCCGCGACAATTTCAATCCCCTTTTTCCTGGCCGACTCGGAAAACTGGAGGACCATGTCGGGGATCACAAATTCGAGGCTTATGGGGCTGGGCTTTACCTCCACCTTTTTACGCCGAAAGCGCTCGGCATGGAGAAAGCGACTCCATCGCGCCGACCGTATCAAGGATGGATTTGCGCATGGTTTCCAGATCATCGACCCAGGAATTGCGGCCGGCGCTGTCGACAAATTCTCGACGGAGCACCTCGATGGTGAGGAGGATGCCGTTCAAGCTGCCGCGCAGGTCGTGGCTGATGAAGGAGAGGTATTTGCTCATCGCCTCGGGGCCGGCGAGGGCCTCTTCCTGCTGATGTTTTACGAAGCTCTCGACGGCGCGGCGGCCAGAGGCATCGAGCCCCACATTGATGGCGGAAATCTCCTCCAGCGTCAGGGGGCGATCCATCTCCTTGCTGATCTCCTCGATCATGATCGAGCGCAAAATGCTGTACTCGACGAGCAGTTCGCTCAAATTGAAGCTTTGGTGGTAGCGGCAGACGCCATGATGCCGGGAGTCTGCCAGAAGTCCCTGCTTCATGCCCATGCCGGTGGTCTCGAAGGCGGTGGCGAGGTCTTCGAGGGCATCGGGCAAGCCATCCCGAAGTTCGTTGAAGGTCAGCTCATCGCCGGAGGGGAGAATCTCTTTCACGGTGACGCGGAAGCGTTCCAGAATGCGTTCCAGCCGGCCTCGCAGCGCGGCCGCCAGTTCTGGAAACGATTGGCGCATCATCAATTCCATTGATGGATTCTCAATCGCCTGGGTGCCCGAATTCTTGCCAAATTGTGAAGATCCCATTCGTCCGTCAGGTTACGTTCCGATGGCGTTCCGACGCAAGCGCAGCACCACATTTTTTCCGGATGACTCGCGCCGGTTCAACGCCGATAGTCTCTAGTGTCTTATAGACCTACAAGGGCAAATTTGCATCAGTATTTTCGGAAAAGCTTGCCAAAGTTGCGGCAATGGTAACGATTCCGCGAACTCCCTATGTCTGATTCCCCCAATCCGCCAAAGCTGGCCTACGAACCTCCCGACGACGAGCGACCAGCCTCAGCCGCAGCGCCTCCAGCGGAGGTTCTGGAGGCGAAGCCGGCCCATGATCCCTATGCGGCGCTGCGGTATCCCGATTTCTGCCTTTATCTTGCCGGGTGGGTCGTCTCGGTCATCGGCAGCCAGGTTTTGGAAGTGGCGGTCGCGTGGAACCTCTATCAGCGAACTCATCTCGCCATCACCCTGGCGTGGGTGGGTCTGGTCGCGGCCGCCCCGATCATTCTGCTGGCGCTGCCTGCCGGACAAATTGCCGACCGGTTTGATCGCCGGCGAATCATGGTTTGCACGCAGAGTCTGTCCATCGCCTGTGCCGTGGGGCTGGGGATTCTTTCGATGTTCGCCAGCCCGCTGATTCTGGTCTACGGTGTCCTATTCATGGCGGGGGTCGCGAAGGCGATCGGCTGGCCGGCGCGGACGGCGTTGGTTCCGTCGCTGGTTCCGCTGCCCATTTTCCCTAACGCCATCGCCTGGAATACGACAGCGTTCGAAACCGCCGCGATGGCCGGGCCGGCACTGGGGGGAATCCTCGTGGCGTGGAACCACACGGTCCCCTTCTTCGTCACCGCGATGTGCGGCGTGGTCTTCGTCATCACCACCCTCCTCATCCGCAAACGCCCGGCCCCCTCGCGGCGCGAGCCGGCGACCCTCAAAAGCCTTGCGCGCCGGAATCCAATTCGTGGTCGACAACCAGATCATCCTGGCGATCATCACGCTGGACCTTTTTGCCGTCCTCCTGGGCGGGGCAACCTACATCCTGCCCATCTTCGCCACCAAAATTCTGGCCGTCGGCGCCCGCGGGTTCGGGTGGCTCCGCGCGTCGCCCGCTTTCGGCGCGATCCTCTGCGCCCTGGTGCTCGCCCACCTTCCGCCGTTGAAGCGTGCCGGGCGGTCGCTGCTCCTGGCCGTCACCGGCTTCGGCGTGGCCACGATCATCTTCGGCCTGAGCCGGAATTTCTGGCTCTCGATGGCCATGCTCTTCCTCACCGGCATCTTCGACAACATCTCCGTTTTCGTCCGCCATACGCTTGTTCAGGCGCTTACGCCTGACTCGATGCGCGGGCGGCGTGTCGGCCGTCAATAATATTTTTGTCGGCGCGAGCAACGAGCTGGGCGGGTTTGAATCGGGGCTGACAGCGCAACTCTTTGGCCCGATCATCTCCGTCGTCGGCGGGGGAATTGGGACGCTGGTGGTTGTTGGCCTCATTACTTACATCTGGCCGCAGGTGCGGCGGTTTGGATCGCTGGCTGATGCGAGGCCGATTGAAGAAGAATCTCACGCAGAGGCGCAGAGGCGCGGAGAATCAGAGGAGAATTCAGTCTGAAATATTTTGTCTGAAGCGACGGCAATGGGGAAATCCGCTCTCAACATTGCTATCACCCTAGTCACCCATGGCAATCGCAGATGGATTGAAAAAGTGCTGAAGACCCCCACCCCAACCCTCCCCCGGAGTACCAGGGGAGGGGAGAAAAGGGGGACATGCGATAGGCATGCCTGCTCATCTCTGCGCCTCTGCGCCTCTGCGTGAGATCATCCCCCCGGATGCAAAAGTGCGGCCATCTTCCCCGCCAAATCCCCCACTCCAAACCCCGGCATCTCGCCGTCCCAATCGGTAATCACGTAAACCCGATGGTTCTTCACTGCCGGCAGATCTCCCATCGTTTGCCAAACCTGGTCCCCCGATTCCACCACTTGCGGCTTGCGATCCCCATCGGGCACGAGCCGGATCACGACTTCGGGCTTCAGCGTCATGATCATCTCGCGATCCACCTCCGCATACGGCTCCCCCAGCCCCGCGGCGGCATTCTCGCCACCGGCGATGCGCAAAATCTCATCCAAAAATTCCCCCGGCCCCGCGACGCCGAAGCCAGATGAATCGCTCGTCACCACGAGCGTTTTCACAGTCGGCAAGCCTTTCACGCGCGCCCTCACCTCTTCCAATTTTTCGCGCAAGCCTGGTCGCCGCCGACTCCCCCGCCACCGGATCTCCGATCGTGCGGGCCAAATCGGTCATGGCCGTACAAATCTCGTCAATCGTATCGAGCTTCAAATTGACGATCCGAATCCCCATCTGGGCACACCGCTGCGGAATAAAGCCCGGCAATCGATCCTGGGCATATTGCAGCACGAGAAGATTGGCCCCGCATTCCGAGAGTTTTTCCCAATCGATGTTCTGGTAGTCCCCCACCCGCAGGCGTCCAGAAACCCCTTCCCGATCATCATCATAATTACTCACCCCCACGATCCGATCGCCCTGGCCCATCGCCACAAGCAGGCTCGTTCCAGCGGGGGTGATCGAGGCAATCCTGACCCCGGGCAAGCTTCGCGGCGGCTGGGCCCCGGTTCCATGGAAGCTCATTAGCGCCGCCGCCCCTGCCACCACCGCCAGCGCAAACGCCAATATCCCGGCGACTCGAGGTTGACCCATGCCGCGCGCATGGTAGATTTATCAAAAATACCTGTCAAACCGCACCCGTCGGGAACCGGGCCGCGGAAATCGAATGGGTGACTGCCGCGCATGGAGGCCTTGATGCCCGAAACTGAAACATTTCTCAATCGCATTACGCGAATCTTCAAACGCCCGCAGAGCCCCACCGGAAACGGCGACCACGATTCGCCTCCTGATTCTGTCTCCGTCGAAACAAATCCGCTGACTCTGCGCCCCTGGCGAAAAAATCAGCGCCGCCATCGCCCAGCTCCAGGACGGCTTTCGTTCACTGGCGGACCTCATGGATGAAATCCGCCAGAACATGGTTGCCCAGAGCCGGCGGCAGGACGAACTCATCGGCTACCTTGCCGCGCTTCCCAAGCTCATGGAATCGATCCCCGAAACCGGCCGGCTGCAGGGGAAACCCTCAAGGCCATCCAAACCCAGCTCCAGCGGCAAACCGATCAGCAGCAAACCCTCGGCGAAATCCTCGAAAAAATGTCCGAATCCGGCACCGACCAGAAGGACCTGCTCGACGGCCTGCGCGAACGCGTCGAAACGCTGAACGAGCAGGACAAGTCAATGGCCGATAGTCTGGGCTCGGTGAGCGCCGCCCTGGAGCAGGCGAGCCGCCACTCCGCGGCCGGCACGCAGGTTCTGCAAAATCTGCATGAGGGGTTCAAATCCCGCGACACCGATCTGCAGGACATCCTGCAGCGCCAGAACTCGCGCTTTACGATTCTGCTTGTCACGGCGATCTGCATCTCGGTCGCGGCCCTCGGCGCCGTCGGCGCGCTGGCCTACATGCTCCTGCGCACCAAGAGCTGAAGAAGATGCTCTTCAACCTCGTCCACGTCGTTCCCGACTACCGCTATCACGGGATGTTCGGCTATCGCGAGGTCATCGAAACCGTGGCCTGGGGTCTGACCGAGCTAGGCCACCCCGCTACCCTCACGCTCAATTCCTTTTCCAATCAGGACCGCCGAAACATCGTCGTCGGCGGTCATGTTCTGCATCCTGAACAACTCCAGCAGCTCCCCCCCGAAACCATCTTCTACAACCTCGAACAGATCCGCGGTCTTGAGTCGAGGCAACTCAAACCCACCGTCCGCCTGATCGCGGAGCGCTTCAACGTCTGGGACTACAACGAAGGAAACGTACAGACCTGGCGGCAGATCAATCCCAATCTCAGCCCTACCCTCGTCCCCATCGGCTGGCACCCGGGCCTTCAACGCATCCCAAAACGACCGGATGAAGACATCGACGTCCTCTTCTACGGCCGCGCCAACCTCCCACGCTTCGAAATCCTCGAACGCCTCTGCCACGCCGGCCTCAAGGTCATGTACGTCAGCGGCTTCTACGGCCCCCAGCGCGACGAGCTGATTTCCCGCGCCAAAATCGTCCTCAATCTCAACCTTTACCAGCCGACGCGTATCTTCGAAGTCGTCCGCGTCTCCTATCTCCTGGCGAACGAAAAGGCGGTCGTTTCCGACATCTATCCCGAGACCGACATCGAGCCCGACCTCAAGGAGGCCTGCGTGCTCGTCCCCCGCGAAAAGATCCTCGACGAATGCACCCGCCTGCTCACCGACAACAGCGCCCGCGCCGACCTGGCGCGGCGGGGCCGACAGATCATGGAAAAACGCGACATCCGCGAAATTCTTCGCCCGATTCTTGCCTCATTGAAGCCTTAACTGGGTTTTCGATACGGGAAAAACCGCTTCAGCGAATTGATTGGCCGCTCCACCAAAAACCACGACGCCGACGCCAGCCCCACCGACACCGCGAACATCACCATCGGCCGATAGGGCATTGGCATCTCATGCTGCGCGCTAAACCCCAGGGCATGATTCACCATCCACGGGACAAAATTGTGAATCAAGTAAATGCCATAACTGATGACCCCCAGATAAACGAGCGGCCCAAACCTCAGGATCCTCCCCGCCACTCCGCCAAACCCCTCATACGCCCTGACGACCACCCACGCCCCCCACAGCGCAATCGAAAACCCGAACGGCACCGCCCACATATCCGAATGTTTGAAATGCCCCCCCACTGCGTCAGCCAGAAACATCGCCAACCCCGCCACTCCCAAAATCGCCGGCAGCCGCGGCTAAACTGCTGCCCGCCCCCCATTCTTAGTGCCGCCATCAGCGCCCCGATCCCCAGCGTATCGAGACACGCCGGCGTCAGGACCGACGCCTGCCAGCCGTTGCCTCCCCCAAGGATAATCATCAGTCGAAACAGCGGGCCAATTAGGATCGCCGTGACAATCGTCGGGACAAGAAATCTCCGCGGCAAAAATAGCATAAGCAGCGGCCAGACGAGGTAAAACTGCTCCTCGACCGCCAGCGACCAGAGATGGGTTACGTAATAATTTCCCGTCCCCAGGCGGAAAAAATATACATTTGAGAGGTAGCTTAGATGCCACCCGACGCTCTGGCGCATCTGTTTAACGCCGAGCAGCCAGGTCGCGAGGATTACCAGGTAATAGGCTGGAAAAATGCGCAGAAACCGCCGGGCATAAAAGTTGCGAAGGACATGCCCACGCGACTGGCCATTGCGCTGCGCTTCGCTGCGCCCGCAGCAAAATCCCGGTGATCAGAAACCCGCTGATGACAAAAAAGACCCGTACGCCCACCGACCCCAGCTCCAGCCACTCTGTGGACCCCGGATCGAAATGCTGGATCATCACCAGGATCACGGCGATCGCTCTGATCGCATCGAGTTGAACCCGATGCCCGCCGCGAGGGCGCCGTCTTCCCTCTTCAAGCCCCGCTGCATTGCAACCGGTTCTCGATTTGTATACCGATCACCGCGGCATAAAACGAAATCGCCTCGCGCTGCCTTCCATCCGCCTTGCAAATGCGCATCAGCTCTTCCGCATAATATTCCCCCGCCCCGTTGCCGACCTCCGCGATCGACGCGATCGCCGCCCCCACCGACATCAGTGGATCCCCGTAGCACACATGCCCCACGTCAACCACGCCGCGAATCGCCCCATCTTCCACAATCAAATTTTTCGCCCCCATCTCAACGATAAACGGCACGGGCCGTATGCTGTCAAGGTATCCAGCCAATTTCTCTCTCAGCTCCCCAATTTCTCCATCCAGATTCTCAAACATCTGGCCCCATCCTCGCAGCGGCCCTTTCCCTCCCGCCCGCGTCCAGCCAAACCCCGTTCCCATCCCAATTCGCTGCAGCCTCTGCTGATATTCCACAACACGCTCTGCCGCGCTGGTCATCTCCACCTCGCTCATCGTCTCCAATTCGGCGATGAATTCCCTCCCCGCGATCCAGTCGAGCACCACGTAGGCTCTTCCGCCGCGAGTGCGCCCCGACGCCAGCACGGTCTGCACCGGTAGGCCAAGCGACCTCAGCACGTTCAGGTTGAATTTGGTATCCCCAAAACTCTCCCCCTCACTGCCGATTCTCAGAACGACCGACTGCCCGCCGGGCAAAAAGATGCGGTAGACGCTTCGCCCGCTCCTGCTGAGCAATTGACGAACGGCCCGCTCCGGCCGAATCCCCAGCGCTTCACCCGCCAACTCCTCCGCGGCATCCTGCCGCACCACATCTTCCATGACGATGGCCATTTGTGCGATATCGACAATATCCGGCAAAAAACCTTAATGGCCCTCGCAGCAAATTTTCAGCGCCCTGGTTCGCCCCATCCGATATAGCGATTGCCGCCTAACCAGCGGCGTCATCCTGAAAACGCCGATTTCGGGGGAATTATCATTCAGCACGCAGCGAATTCGCCTATTCCCACCGTCGAACATTTGCGCGATTTCTTCGCCCGCGTGGTTGTCGTCAACCTCGCCCGACGCCCCCAGCGGCTTTTGCACTTCAATCAGAACTTTCAAAACTGGCCCTTCAAAGCCCCCCAGCGTTTCGAAGCGATCGACGGCCTTTCGGTCCCCGTCCCCGCCAACTGGAAACATGGCCCTGGCGCCTGGGGCTGTATGCTCTCGCACCGGGCGGTTCTCTCCGCCGCGATTCAGGACAATGTTTCCAACCTCTTCGTCCTTGAAGACGACGCATTGCCGGCCCCCGATTTTTTGGCGCGAGCGGCCGATTTCTTAAATCGTGTACCCCAGGACTGGGACTGCCTGATGTTTGGGGCTGAACATATGCGCCCACCGACGCCGGTTTCTCCCGGAATCGTCCGCTGCGTTGCGTCCAATCGCACGCACGCCTTCGCGCTGCGCGGGAACATGATGCCGATCCTTCTCGGTTTCTGGAACCATTTTAACACCGATCATTGCGACATTGTCCTCTCGTCTCTCATGCGCCACTTCAAGGCCTACGCGCCCGATCCCTTTCTGATCGGCCAGGACGCCGGCATCAGCGACATCACCGGCCGGCGGGAAGATGCGCGGTTCCTTCCAGATGAAATTCTCGCCGCCACCGCATGACAAACGCCCCATTCTTCATTGTCGGGTACGAGCGCTGCGGCACAACGCTCCTTGCCGCGGCGCTGGATCGTCATAGCCGGCTGGCGGTGCCTCCGGAAACGCATTTTTTCACGGATGTCTCCCCGCCGCATCAAGCCGGTCAATCGGCCGAGCCACAGTTCATGATCGCCCACTTTTTCCGCGGTTTCCGGACGCGCGACATGGGGATCGATCAGGAACAACTCCTCGCGCATCTGCAACGAGTCGAGCCCACTTGGTCCAACCTCTTTCTTGAATCGCTCAGCCTTTACGCAAAATCGAAAGGCAAACTGCGCTGCGGCGAGAAGACCCCGAGACACTGGCGGTATCTGCCGGAAATCCTGAATCTCTTTCCCGAGTCGAAAGCCATCTGGGTTGTAAGGGACGGGCGGGATGCCGTCGCCTCGATGATGAACATGCCGTGGAAGCAGCATAACAACCTCGCGCTGCACGCGATGCAATGGCGATTTGCGATGGGGAAAATGCTGGCGACCGAGCCCCGGTTTCCCGGTCGTATCCTTCGCGTCAAGTTCGAAGACCTCGTTGCTTCACCCGAAGTTGAGGTGAAACGCGCCACCGAGTTCATCGACGAATCATTCGAAGCCCGGCAACTGGACTTCACGATTCAAACCGGCGTTGTTCCCGGCTGGGAAATGGAATGGAAGAAGAATGTCTTCAACGCCCCCGATCCCACCCGCATCGGCGCTGCATCACAAACGCTCTCCCCCGCCACTCTCAATCTGCTGAATGTTCTGACCGAGGCGACGCTTCTGCGGCTGGGATACGCTCCAGGCGCGGCGATTTCTGAATCGATCGCCGCGGCGGGGTGAGTTGCCGTTGAAGAGTTTTCGCGCGGAGGCGCGGAGATTAAAACCCAATTTCTCTGCGAGCTCTGCGCCTCTGCGCGAGCTCTAAAGCCCCAAAAGCTTATTCAAATATCCATTCAAAAAGCCAATATCCACTCCCTCTCGCACGGCCCAGGGAACGCCGATCTCCTGCATAAAATCATGAATGCGGCTGTGCAGGCGGTCGCGCAGGGCCTGGCGTTTGGATTGCGCCATGGCGACCACTTTCAGGCCATCGAACGATTTATCAATCTTAATTTCGGGTAATTCGTCCATTGGATAGTCAATCGGCCCAAGATCGGAATTCGCCAGGCCTTTTTGGGCCGCATCGTTGAGCCACCCAATGAATTTTCTAACGCTTTGGCGACCCAGGTCGTAGTCATGCTGGCGATAGGCAACGTCGAAGAACCCGCCGAAGGCGTAGAGGTCGTCACCGGCGAGCTTTCCATCGTCCTCGGTGATGGCATACACCTTCATGAAATCCTGCGGCCCGAGCGATCCCACCGTTTCCAACAGTAGAATGGCGTCGATCCAGGCATTCGCATTGGCATCGCCAACCTTGGCCCCAAGGTCTGCATATTCGGTTCCGAATTGTTTCTTCAGGCGCTTTCGGGCTGCCTGCCCCGCGTCATTCAATGCCGCGCCGCGCCTCCTGGAAATAGCGATTGCAACAGCGGCGCAGTTGCCGGTCCCAAGCTGCCGGCGTTGACCGTACCGGTTTCAAAGAGCTTTTTGAGTCCACCGGCCTGCTCATCTAACAATTTGACCTGATCGTTGATCTTCTCCACGTTTTCCAGATCGCGGTAACGCACCTGGTTAAAGATCGCATTGACCAGCGCCTTGCCCGTGTTCCAGTAATTGAAGTAGGACGATCCCGGGGCGGCGCTAAAATCATTGGAATCGGATTGCCGCATGCCCGGCGCCACGAAGATGAAATATCGCTGGTCGTTCAGATGTTCGTCGATCTCATCGACGAGCCGTTTTGCGAGACCGATTGGTTCGTTTTGAAAGACCCCACCGTCGGTGTAGGCAAAATGCATCCCCGTGTTGGGAAACTTCAGCGGCGGTGGGTCCTGGTAATCGGACAGGTGCCTTAATACATCCTTGATGCGAAATGCAAACGGAAACGCGCCACAGGCAACCGCGGCATTGCGCACGGGCTCCCAAAAAGCAGGCGAGTCATGTCCCGGCTCACGCGAATCGACGTCGACAATAACCTGATCCTGGAATCGCGTGTACGGCATCGAACCGCCGGTCTCCAGGTCCAGCCCGTAATCAATCCCATTCAAATTCGACATCGCAAGCCCAAGGCTAATTTTTTTAGCCGCCGCGGCATGCCGCTGGTCCGGCTGCATGTTGACGCCGGTCGTGTACGGATCGATCAGATATTTCTCTGAAATGGCCTCGATCAGGTCGGAGGAAAGGATTGACATCTCCGGCGATTCGTCGGAATTGATGTCGAGCAGACCGGTTAAGTCTATGTCCTTGACCCACGGCAGATATAGATCGTTGTTGTAAACGTCCTGGAGGCTGTCAGGCTGAAACAAAAGCTTTTGAGCCAGGATCACCGCGGTCATTCCGCCGGCCGAGGCGCCGGTCAGAACGTCGATGACGATCTGGTTGTCCGGATGCTTGCTGTTGTGCGTCTGAAGGGCCTGCAACAACTCGTACATGACGCCGGCCTCGTAAGCACCGAGTGAAACCGCGCCCGAAATCGTAATGGCCAGAGTTTTCATGGGAATAACTCCTTGGATGTGCTCGACTTATTGCGTTGCCAGAATATCAACCACAGTCAGATGCCCCGAAAGCATCAACCGTAATCTTTTACGATCACGAAACCAAATAATTGCGGTTTTCTCGCCAGCGGCCTCCGGGAGGAGGCGACAGCCGATTAAAATGAATTGTCGTCTATTGTTTTGAAATCCAGGCGTGCGGCCGAGGGGCAACTGCGCAATATAAATAAATGCCCGAAGCCACCAGCAGCACCCACCCCAATCCCGGATCGACCTGCTGGGTGAAATCCAGCAACCCGGGCCACCAATCGCGGGAAAAAAGAAGCTGGTTTTCGATCATCCCCAGCATCGCGATGATGCTCACGACGACGCCAAGCATTGCCATGCCCAGGTCGATTCCCGCCAGCAGTGCCGATATACCGGCCGCCCAGATCGAATATCGGCCGTGCATCTGGGTGAGGACCATGAAAAAGAGAAGCCACGGCGCGGTCATCGAGGCCAGGAATCGGCGATCGCGCTGGCGGTCGTGGATCGCGGCGCCGATGCCGCAGAGGGCGACCAGAATCGTTGAGAGGATTCGCGAAAACTGTGTGTAGCCAAGAGTGATCCCGGTCCACGGGATTGTCACGGGATCGGTCGGGCTCGTCGGCCAGTCATAATAGACGCCCAAAATCCGTGCGATGTTATAGGCACCGTTGCCGGTGAGCATGAAATCAAACTTCTCCGTCCCGTATTGAAAGCCGAGCTGATACCACTGCGAGCTGGCATCGAAAATGGGCATGAGCAGATAAATAAGCAGGGCGAGAGTCATTGCGATTGCCGGCAATTTCAGGCGCGCCGGGAGCCAGCGCAGCGGCGAACATTCCGATGACCGCCATCGGCGCTGTCGCGAACCAATAACGCCGGCCCGGCAGTCCGCCAGGGCCAGGCGAGGACAATACCCCCAAGGCTCAGCCCCAGAACCCACCCCTCGCCGAGCCTGATTCGCCAGACGAGCGGGACCATGCACGCGATGCCGATGCAGGCGCTGATGAGCCACGCCCACCCGGCGATTCCCACTTCCATCCAGGGAAGGGCAATGAGCATGGTGGCCGCGGCAAACCCCGCCAGAAGCTTGAACGCGTTGCCGATTCGGCCCCGCGCAATCGGCCAGACGAGCAACACCGGGGCCGCGAGGAGAAGTTGCCCCTTCAACGAAGCGCCGATCGCCAGACAAACGCCGGCCCATGCCCACCAGTCGAGGGATGCGAGCAACACCGCCTTCAGAAAAAGCGGGATCGGCCAGACATCCCACTGCGGCCAGCAGTGCCCGTCCCAGATAATCGCCGGGCTGAACCAGAAAATCACCGCGCCCAGCATCGCCGGCCACAGACCCGTCAGAATGTTTTTCCGTACATTTGCCTCGCGCATGCGCCAGAGGCGGACGAGCAGAAAGATCAGGACGCAGGAGGCCAGCTCGGCGACTGTGTTCCCGCGAATCATCGGGGCGGTGAAGTCGTAATCGTCCTGCCAGGTCGTTGCATCCGGGTAATGCGCGTGCACCCAATGCCACCAGGCGCTGGCCATCACCAGGCGCAGCGGCGGGTAGTCGATCTTGCGATTGGGATCTTCAAGCCTTCCCTGGGCATCGGCATCGTAAACATGAAACAATCCGACGCTTGCGGATTGCCGTCCCCAATAAATGGCGTTCCCGACATCCCCCTTGAAATGAGCGCCGCTGGTGAAATCCCAGGCGGCGCGGCGAAGTTTAAGCCCCCCGCAAAGGGCAATTGCAACGATTGCGATTGCCGCAGTGATCTGCGCGATGACGCGCCAATGCACAAGCGCTTTCCACGTCCGGGTGTCATTCGCGCTGGAATCCACTTTCGACCCATGATCTCAGTCGGCAGAAATGTTTTCAATTGAAACGCGAGCGGATAGTATTTTTAGACAGTGGCCGCAGATTTTAGCATTGCGCGAGAAACCCCCTCCCCAACCCTCCCCTCTTCGAGCCTGAGCCTCAGAGCCGAAGGCCGGAATACCGGGGGCGGGGGAAGAAGGGTTCTGAATTTTCTCTGCGCTCTCTGCGTGCTCTGCGGTGAGATAGCTTTCTCAGCCCGCACCCTGGCCGATGGGGATTCGAACGTCACGCTGCAAAGTTCCGATGGGCAGTACCAGCTCGTGCTCGGCAAGGGGTGGACGGCCAATGACTTTCATCTCGACGCCGTCCAGATCGGCGCAATTCAGAAACACCGGGGCGAATACGTAGAAGTGATCGTCGAGAATCAGTCCGACTACACCAATTCGCTGGCGGCCTACGCGCGGGCCAAGCGAGATACCATGGCCATCAGCCTCGACAATCCCAAGCTGACGGCCGGGCAGTACTCGCAGATCAATGGGCGCGACGCCATCTCGTTTGAGATTCACGGGCAGCTACCGGGAACGAATACTTCGGTGGGCTATTGCCTGACGGTGATGAAGACCAAGACGCATTACGTGCAGGTGATCGGGTGGACGGTGGAGTCGCATTTTCCCGACAATGTAAACGAACTTCAGGCGCTGGCCGAGGGATTTTCCGAAAGCTCAAATTCGGGGAATTGAACATCGGCGTTGAGGTTGCCTATCAACTGCGCTGGATGGGGCTTTGGAACGAATTTGATGCACGAATCGGGAGCGGGGAATGGTAGGGAACCCTCGATAAAGCGCAAATATCGCCGATCTTCGACATTTTTTGCGTGAAAATCGGTTTGGCATCGTGTTTGTTCTAAAGCAAATCGTAACCATCGTGGTGATGGTTGCGGGTGACTGAGCGAGTCACTCGAATTCATGGAGCGCGGTTGGTTCCCACGGGCAGTGTCGTCCGACCGGCGGTCGGTCGGACGACACGCTGGCCCGGGGTTTTTTGTTTTTATAGACCCGCAATTTTCAGGCGCATCCCCTTCCAAAATAAAAATTCGAATTACTCTGCCAAAATCCTCGCTGATTGGTGTTCCAGCCCCCACCCTAACCCTCCCCCGGAGTACCAGGGGAGGGGATAAGAGGAATAATTCGGATAGGATTTCAGCAGGGCAGAATTAAGTAGATTACGCAACTGCCGTGATCGGCACGGATGTCTTGCTCTCCTTCACCCGTTCGATCTCCGCGCCGACGGCGATCAGCTTCTGCTCGATCTTTTCGTAACCGCGGTCGATGTGATAGACCCGGTCGATTCGCGTAGCGCCTTTCGCGACCAAGGCCGCGAGCACCAGGGCCGCGCTGGCGCAGGTCGCTCGCCATGACCGTAGCCCCCTGCAGATCGCGCACGCCCTGGATGATGGCCGTCGGACCCTCCTTGCGAATGCGAGCCCCCATGCGATTCAGCTCGCCCACGTGCAGAAAACGGTCGGGGAAGATCCGCTCGGTGATGACGCTGATTCCGTCGGATAGGCAGAGCAACGCCATAAGCTGGGCCTGAAGATCGGTGGGGAAGCCGGGATAAGGCTGGGTCGTCATCTCCACGGGATTGATTCGCCGCGCCGCGGTTACGTGGGCCGATTCGCCCTGGTCTTCCACGCGAACGCCGACTTCTTCCAGGCGGTCGATGACCGCGATCAGGTGGTTCAGATTGCAATGCTTGAGCGAGAGCTCGCCGTTGGAAATGGCGGCCGCGATCATGAATGTGCCGCATTCGATGCGGTCGGGGATAACGCGATGCTCCACACCGACGAGTTTTTCCACCCCTTCGATCTGGATTTCGGACGTGCCATGCCCGCGAATGCGAGCCCCATCTTAATGAGCATGTCGGCGCAATCGGAAACCTCCGGCTCGCGAGCCGCATCGACGAGCGTCGTCTTCCCGTCAGCCAGCGTGGCCGCGCACATCACATTGATGGTCCCCAGCACCGTCGGCCCCATTGGCCCGCCGAGGTACATCGTACACCCCTTCAGCCGGCCGCGCACTTCGCCGATGATGTTGCCGTTTTCGATGTGGAAGTCGGCCCCGAGCTTCTGCAGCCCGCGGACGTGCAGATCGACCGGCCGGTCGCCGATGGCGCACCCGCCCGGCATGCTGACCACGGCCTTGCCGCGCTTCCCCAGCAGCGGACCGAGGACGCAGATGCTCGCCCGCATCGTCTTAACGATGTCGTAATGTGCCTCACACTGCGATTCATCGACAACTTCGATATCGAGGGGGCCATTGAGTTCCGGCCCCACGGTGTTCCCCGAGTTGGAAGGCTTATGCCGGTAAACCCGGCAGCCCAGCTCACCGAGCAGCTTGGTCATCGAATCGATGTCGAGGAGCCTCGGAACGCCCTTGATGGTGGTCTTTCCCTCGGCCATGAGAGAGGCTGCCAGGATCGGCAGCGCGGAATTCTTGCTGCCGCTGATTTCGATATTACCTTTGAGTCTGCGCCCGCCGTGAATGATGAAGGAATCCATCTCTGCCCGTCCTTGGGCCGGAAAAGGGTTGTGAACCGCGATTCCGTAAGCCCGAAACGTCCCGGAACATTTGTCCGGAAAAACCGTTGGGACTATCGGCCAGTCCATTGACCGACGATCAATATCAATACTGACCGCCTTATCGCGCGAGCTTATCGGTCGCGAACGAGGCAATCTGCATGGACGGGGGCATTTTGGGGACGAAGATTGGAAATATCAAGAGGGGGATGGTGAGAAAGTAAGAAAGTGTGAAGGTGTGAAAAGTCGGGAGGTCCCGATTTGTGAGTTGACGGCAAAAGCTGCGCTTGGTTACGTCCAGACGGGTGGCGGCGTGATTTCATCCGACGGCCGCGGCCCACAATCCTTTTTCCCGCTGCCCGCAAGACGGCTTACCGCGACGATGCGCATATCTTCGTCGCACGTCATCTGGCAACTCAGCCGAAGGCCAAGCTCGCCGCCTAAACCGCGCGCTTCGAGAATCGATCGCTCCGCCTGCGTCACCCGCGAGGGTTCCCCTTCGACGAACCTGACCCGGCATGTCGTGCATTTGGCGTTTCCGCCGCAGGAGTGGAGCTGGTCGATGTGGGCTTCGTCCGTCAGGGCAAGGACGAGACGCTTGCCCTGCGGTACTTCAAAAGTTCCGACATCTTCGATGGTGAGCTTTGGCATTTAGTGGGTCTCCAACAAAAGCGTTCCCGGGGCAATACTATTGGGAAAGAGTCCCCGCGTAAACGCGGCCGCTAAACGGGTGTGCGAAAACAGCTCGCCAAATGATCGTTCACCATCCCCGTCGCCTGCATAAACGCGTAGCAGATCGTCGACCCTACAAAGTTAAACCCGCGGCGCTTGAGGTCTTTGCTCATCGCATCCGATTGCTCGGTCCGAGCCGGGACATCGCCAAAATTCTTCCGCCGGCCCCTTGGCAATTTCCGATCCATGAATTGCCAGACATACGCGTCAAACGATCCAAATTCCTTCTGCACCGCCAGGAACGCTTTGGCATTTCGGATGGCCGATTCGATTTTCAACCGGTTGCGGATAATGCCTGCGTCTTTCAGAAGCCGCGCCCTATCGCGGGCGGTAAATTTCGCGACGCGCTTCGGATCAAACCTTGCGAACGCCTTGCGGTAATTCTCCCGCCGATTCAGAATCGTGCTCCAACTGAGCCCCGCCTGTGCGCCTTCAAGGATCAGGAATTCGAACAGCTTTTGATCGTCATGAACCGGAACCCCCCACTCCTTATCGTGATAGGCGATCATCGCCTCAGTCGTCGCCCAGGGGCAGCGGGTGATTTGCGTTTTCGACATGGCGATTTAAACCGAGAGTGAGAGCAGAAATCGTTCGATATTTTCCGCGGCATCCCCGACGCCCGTCTTGGTCTGGTAATCGATCTGAGCCAGAAAATCGAGTGCGCGCTTGCGCCCATTTTCCCCCAGCTCTTTTACCGCATTGACAAACTTCGGCTGCGCTCGCGCGGCCAGATGCGCAGCGCCTGCCCGATGGCAAACGTGCTTTCCCCGCGCTTGAGCATCGCCAGCGCCTTGCCCACGTTCTCCAGCCAGATCCCCAGCCAGGTGACGGCGCGAAATTCCGCCGATGAATCGGACTGAATCAACTGCCGCCACCGCGCCACGCCTGGGCGACATCGCCGGCGGCCAGCGCGTTCGTCAGGTCCCACATTTCCCGCTGCCGCTGGAAGGCCACGCTCTGCCCGATTTCTTCCGCGGTGATTTTTCCCGACGGCGCCGCCAGCGCCAGCTTGGCCAGCTCATTGTCGATGCGCCCCAGCACCGCGCCGATCAGATCGGCCAGCAGCTCGGCCGCATCCGGCGTTATCGCCAGCTTGTGCGCGAAGCAGCCCGTGAAACGATCCACCCCGCCACATTCTTCGGCGGATTGCACGAAATAATCTCCCCCACCTTGTCGATCGCCTTGTAAATCCGCTGATTCGACGGCAGCGAGCTGAATCGCATCACCAGCGTCGCGCTATCGCTCGGCTTGGCGACATAATCCTCAAGCTGTTCCCGAAATCGCGAGACGAGCTCATCGGCATTTCGAACCGTCACCAGCTTCCCCCCCCAAACATCGCGAAGCTGCGCAGCTCATCCAAAACATCGGCAAGCTGCGCCGTCTCGCCGTCAACATCCGTCCGCTGCATGTCCGCCGGCAAACCGCGCAAAACCTCCTCCAGCGCCAATTGCTGAAGCAGCGAGTCAGTTCCGACGAGCGCATAAACCGCCTTCGACTTCGGCATGTATGAATTTCTTATGACGACAACCCTAACAAGTCAAAGGCGCAGTCCCCTCTACTCTCTACTTTCCACCCTCTCCTCTCTCACACCCCCCTCTTCCACTGGCAACGATTTCCGTTACAATTTCCTCGTAAGAACCAGTCGGGTCGCAACCCACGGCGCTCCAGGGCAAATCGGCCGGGAGAAAGAAATGTCACATCCATACTCCTCGTTCTGCGACGATTTCTACATCAACGTACGCCTCGGCTCACAACTTAATTTGCCGCATCAGCGCGAAACCGTTCTCCACTTTTTCGAACGCATCCAGAAAGAATTTCCCGGCATGACCCGCTTCCGCAAAACCGACAGCGGCGATTTCAATCTCGAGGAAGACCGCTCCGGCCAGAAATATCGCTGGGTCAGCCTCGAATCGCGCCGGCTCAGCGCCGGTCAGGTCAACCCCGCCACCGTCGAAGAAGCGCTTCAACTCCACTCCCTTCTGCTCCAGCTCGCCCCCTACCACCTCGGCGTCAGCCCCGTCGAAGTCGACTATCTCGACGTCCTCTTCGGCTTCGATCTCTCCTTCAGCGGCAACCATGACGAAGTCGTCGCCGAGGGCCTGCTGGCCGATTCGCCGCTCAATTGCCTCGCCGAGGAATCCGGCGCCAAGCCCGTCGATTTCCAACCCACTGTCACGGTCGCCCTCAGCGACGATTGCCGCCTTCAGGCCCGCATCGACGTCATCACCCGCACCAACAGCTACCAGGTCCGCACCGGCGACTATTCCGATGATGTCATCAGCGTCTGCCTGATTCTGCGGCGATATTGGGGCGACCGTCCCCGCGTGGCGATGGACAAGCTTTTGCTCGAAATGGCTGAGCGTGCCGAGCAACTTTGCGACCGGCATCTGCTTCCCAAGGTTTTGCGGCCGATTTCATCGGCCATCGCGTCCAGGTCGTAAGTCCAGTAGAAGCGGCGTCCTGCCGCTTCTACAAGGTGGAAACCGCTATCAGAATAGGTAATATCAAAGTTTATGGCGGTTTCGCCGATGGAAGAGATGGAAAAGGAGGCGGCAATCCGGATCGACGCCGTTTTGTCGCATGTCCAAAAGGATCATGAGGATCTGAACGCAAACTTGGCGCAACACGCAGGCCACCGGGGTCGAGGGCCTTTCAGCCGTGCGGGAAGTTTTAGAAGCCTTGCGGCGTCTGGATAGTCGGTTGAAGAACAGGTAGACGCGGTGTCTCGCCGCGTAAAACTTGGTAGAACCCGGTCTCTCGCCGGGATTGGGACTGTCGAGGTTTTTGAAGATGTCCAATGAAACCCAAAGCGCCGCCGCAGGGGAAATCGCCGCCACCGGACCAATCGTTGCCAAAGCAGGGCGCTACTACCGCGTCGCCCGCTATCTCATGACCCTCCTGCTCATCGCCTACGGCGCCTGGTCGATCTACGACGGATTCTATAGCTGGCCCAACTGGCCAATCACCCACCCCGCGAAAGACCCAAGACCGACACCGACATCGCCCTCAACAAAATCCTCGGCGTCGTTCTCCCCCCCGTCGGCATCGGCGTCCTCGTCTGGGCGCTCTATAGCTCCCGCGGCCAGTACCGCCTCGAAAACGGCCTCGTCACCGTCCCCGGACATCCACCCGTCCCCCTCGACAAAATCCAGTCGGTCGACCGCGAGCTTTGGGACCGCAAGGGAATTGCCTACATCGAATACGACCTCAGCGAATCACCCCAGCAACGCACCAGGGGAAACACCGGCGCCCCCGTAGCCTACGAAGGTGTAAAAAAAGGCGCCACCGGCACTTTCAAGCTCGACGATTTCGTTTACGAGCGCGATCCCACCGATCAGATTTTCAAAATCATCGAGGCCTCCCTCCTCAAAGCCGCCAGTGCGGCCCCGCCGATCCAACCCCCCGCCGCCAAGCTTCCGCCGCGGCCGACGCTGGGGACGAAGAGATAAGCCGCCGCATGTGCCCCCCGCCTTTAACATGGGCCGCCGGACTTTGGCGAGCTCCCTTCGGGTCTGAGCCTCAGGGTCGAAGACAATCGAGCCGTGTCCTCACCGGCGGAATTCTCGCAGATTACTCTCAGGTCGGGACTTTATATACCCGCGTAACCCATCAGAGTTCATCCCCCTCATCCCCGCGCCCAAGCCACGTACCACGCCGCTGCCACAACACCCCACGCACAAAACAACGCGAACGCCGCCGGATCCGACCGGCTTGCCGGACGCGACGGTCCCTTCTCCTGGTATTGCACGGCGATCGGATCGCCAATCGCCGGCGCCGGCGGCGCGACTCTGACGTCCATTAGATCCGATCCGCTGTGAATCACGCCATGGGCGTCGGTGAAGCAGTAGTCGATCTTGAGGTCGTTTTGTACGCCCCTGTTGGGAGCGGGAACAATGGCGGTGTGCGTAACCGTCCCCGTCGCGTACTTTCCCCAAAACGAATAATTCATTTCGATCACGGCGTTGGCGAAGAGGATGAGTCCGAGGATGCCGTAGCCCGTCCTGAGGTGGTTTTGCCAGTTATCGTCGTTGTCAGACATGAGAGAGGATTCCGATCTTCCCCTTTCACAATCTTCGGCCGCGATAATCGCGGGCTTTAGAACGGTTCAACTTCTCCTATAGCGCTATAGGAGAAGTTGAACAGCTCTCAATACGAACGCGAAATGATTGCGGCTGATATTTTCCCCTCTCCCGGCAATCCCAGAGAGAGCGAGCGGGCGAACGACCGCGCGGGTGAGGGCCTTGATTTGCGTAGTTTATTTAATGCCTAACCCCGCCCCTCTCCGGAATTACGGCGAGATGATGGGGCAATGCGGTTGTCGCGATCCTTATGCGTTCTCACTCAGTACCCGCCGCGGCCGCCAAAACTGTCACGCTGCCGCTTAACGCCGCCGGCGGCGCCACAGAAGCAACCCACCCGCCATCCCAAATAATCCCATCGATGCCGGCTCCGGAACCGTGGCGACAATGAGCGCTAGATCGCCGAAACGGGACGTCGAGTTTGAGTTCGCCCAATCCACCGACGTAATTGTCAGGCCCGTCGGTGCCTGGAACCCGAAGAACACGCCGGTCCCCGGTGTACTCGTCGTCGAACTCACGTTTGCCATGCTGCTGGTGATCGTCGACCCATTACTGAAATGAACCGTAAACGACCCCGAGGAAGTCTGGCCCGATGCGTCACGCGCGATCGACGTGAGCCCGAAATCCGTGACCCCATACCCGGCCTGCGGCTGAAACGTCAGCGAATAGCTGGCCGTGCCCTGGATTCCCAGGTATCCGCCCCCTGACGGGCCGGACGTAATGATTGCGCCCTGGTTGGAGTTCCAATCCAGCGCAGCACTGCTGGATGAGTTCGCATCCGATCGATAAAAAGAGACGATCGGCGCCGTCGACGGCGACCCCGACCCAGCCGCGTAGGAATTAGGAGTGGCATCATATCCCTCGATATTGTCGGAGGCGTCATATCCCATCGTCGTATTCCCGGCCAGCGACGTGAGCTGAGTGTTCGGATCCCCGGTGCCGCCGGTTCCGGTTTGAAAATTAAACACGCCGCCCAATCCATTTGTGTACGCGGTTGACACCAGCGAACTGAAGCTCGAGAGTGTGACCCCATCCGTACCGGTATTCGATGACGCATCGGAGATCGTCATGCTCGACCCGTTGTTCGGATCAAGTGCCGGAACCAAGTTCCAGGCGGTTACTACCGACGCCCGCCCCGAACCCGCGAGCATAAGCGCTATCGCCCCAAACCCGAATAACCGAATTGCCCGTGACCGTGAACCGCCCATTTTCGCCTCCGATAAAAAATCGCCTCTCCGAATGCATACCGTTTGCGTGGTGAGAAAGTCGCCTTTCGACATTCCGCGCACCCTTCTTTTTCAACGACGTGCTACCACAACGAAGATACGACCCCCTCCAAAAAGCGGCTAGCCAGTTTTGCGTCAATACCGCTATGGCAATGCGACAAATGTCCGATATTCCACAAAATCCAGTGCGGGCGTCAAAAAGTTTGTTACATTCCTAAAAAGCAGTTTCGAGTTTCTTTTTTCACGCCAATTCAGGAGCGCTGAAAATCGAACGATCCGGCCGATGAACTCTCGAAAACATATCAATTTGCTCGTCGATTTCGCCCCTCTCTCGGAGTTCCAACGGCAGGTCGTAATCGGCGCTTCTCGCTATTGCCGCGAAAACCCCGACTACCGGTGCAGAACCGCCTCCTCTGAAGCCAACATGATGGAAGATGCCGACGTCATTGACGGCGTTATCGCCATCGTCGACCGCCCCGATCCTCACCACCCATCGACTCGCTTCGGAAAACCCGTCGTTAATGTCTCCACCATCGCCTTCCCCGTCCCCTTCCCAACCATCGCCATCGACAACCGCGCCCTGGGACGACTCGCCGCCGAGCACCTCCTCACAAATGGCTACCGATTCTTCGCCTGCCACCTCGAATCCAGAGTCTACTTCTCCACCCAACGTGGCGCCGGCTTCTCCGACGCCCTCCAACAGGCCGGAAAATATCTCCACCTCTTCGACACCGGACTCCACGCCCAAGCCTCCCCCGCCGAACTTCACCGACTCACCCGGGAATGGCTGCTCGATCTCCCCCGGCCCCTTGGCCTTTTCACCCACAACGACCTCCGCGCCGCGGCTCTCATGGACCTCTGCCGCGACGCACAGCTCAATGTCCCCGAAGAAGTCGGCATCATCGGGGTCGACAACGATCCCCTCCTCGCCCAACTCTCCGTTCCCCCGCTCTCCAGCGTCGATCCCGGCGCTTCCATGGTCGGATACGGAGCCGCTAAACTCCTCGCACGCATCCTCTCCGGCGCCAGCGCCGATCCCGACGCGATATTTCTCCCTCCCAAAGGCGTCGAGCCTCGCCTATCCACCCGACCGCGGCACCTCATCGACAACCGCCTCTGCGCCGCCCTCGCTTATATCAACGATCACTGGGCAGACCCCGTCACCGTCACCGATCTCCTCGACGCCGTCCCCGCCTCCCGACGCTCCCTGGAACGACTCTTCCAATCTCACCTCGGACGATCTCCCGCCGAGGAGATCCGCCGCATTCGAATCAATCACGTCAAATGGCTCCTGCTCGAAGGCCGGCTCTCGCTTTCGGAAATCGCCACCAAGGCCGGTTTCAGCTCCTTCAGCAATTTCGCCTCCGCCTTCCGACGCGACGTCGGCAAAACCGCCTCCGAATTCCGAAAGCACATCAAAACAAACTGAACACTCTTTCCGCTCCAAAACCATCCGCACCAGATCAAACAGCCGCAACAAAAGGCGGCAGCATCGTTTAACCCCCGGAAGGATAGTTAGCGAATACTATCAAATTTTCCGAAACTGTACGTTTCTGTTCACGTTCAGTGCCGAAATCACCCCGAAATCCGCGACCCATTCGGAAACGTCATCGATTGCAAACTCACCCCGATGGCCACGAAGATAATCGACGGATAGATCGTCCCGTTAACCACGGCCGTGACCATGCCAAAAGTGGAGACCATATCGCACGCCGCCCAGAAGAGAATTGTCGTCGTGAAATAGACCTTCGCCGGGACGCGGCCGTCCCTCTCCGTCCGGCGGAAAAGCTCGGCGCGCATCCCGAACGTCATCGGGACCGTCAGCACAAGGATGGCGATGTTCATCCAGATCAGGTTGGGGTTCGGCGTTACGCCGCGGCGATGCGGTATCGCGACGGAGTCGATGACGCCGATCCCAACGATCTGGCTCAGGATCAGGGCCAGCCAGATGAAGCGCAGGGTCCAGATTTGTCGCATGGCAGCACCGTTTTTCGCGATCACCCGTTGTCCATCTTGATAACGCCGCGCTGCCGTTTGACGGCAATCACACGCTGCTTGAGCATCTCAAAGATCGGGCGCGGATTGGGAATGCCCATGATCTGAAGCTGCGGCATGGTCTCATCGTGCGCGACCACGGTGATCGTGCCGACGTCCAGGATGCGGGCGAGCAGCGACTGGTGGAAACGAAGATCCTCAACGTGCCAGAGCTCCATGGTGTCGATGTTTTTGGAAAGCAGGCCGCGCTCGTGGTCGATGCGATAGTTGGTGATGCGGTACCGGACCCGCTTGGTCATGATCCAGGGGATCAGCGGCATCCCCAGGCCGATGAAGATCAGGATCCCACCAATCCACCACGGCTGGAACTTGACGTAAAAAATAAGCCAGCCCCCTAAGACAATCAGCGCCGCCGCGATGAGCAGAAAAAGTGACAGTTTTGCCGCATAAGCCCGCAAAGGAGGCGAGCCTTCAAAATAGATTTCCTCCTTGTCATCCGGGATGGCGTGCGGTTCGCCGGGCGCGGCCGGAAGCGGATCGGGAGCGGGATGGCTCATGACTCTTCCTCAGAGAGGGTTTCGATTCGCTTCCACATTTTATCAGGCACGGGGACGACGCTGAGCCGGCCGATGCGCAGGAAAACCCAATCGGTGAAAGTAGGATCAGCCTTGATGGCGGAGAGGGTCACTTCGTGAGCCAGTCTGCGCTTCGGGCGCAGATCGACGACCACGCGGCGCTCGTCGTCCAACTTGGGGTCCTGATACGGGTCGGAGGTGATCTCCGCGACGCCGACGGCCGCGCGCTGGTCGCCGGTGTGATAGATAAACGCCAGATCCCCCTTTTTCATCGCACGGAGGTGTTTGAGAGCCAGCGCGTTGGATATCCCGTCCCAGACGGCTTTTTTGTCCCGGATGAGATTGTCCCAGGAATAAGCGTCGGGTTCGGTTTTGAGGAGCCAAAAAGCCATGCCTTTTCCAAATCAGGTGAGGTTTGATGGCGGCCTGCTGACGGAAGGGATCGAAGCCGGGCCGTCCACGACCTGGCGCTGATACGCCTGGCGGATTTTTTGCAGCAGGTCGATGAACTCCACCTGTGCCAGGTTGAAGTTCTTGATCTTGATGTGCGAAACGATCTTTGCCTGCAGGTTTTCGAGCTGGAGGCGCTGGGCATCGGTAACCGGCCTCCCCTGCTGCTCCTGCCGGCCGAGGTTTTCGAGCTGCGCTCGAATTCCGCCAAAAGGCGGCCTGCTTCGGCGTCGTCGCTGATGGCCTTCTGGGCGGATTTGTAGCGCTCTACCGTGGGGTGCTGCTTGAGGAGTTCGCCGAGCTTTTCGGCGGCATCCATAATTTGCTTGGTGTCGACGGGCAATGGTGCTCCTGTTGAACCAACCACTATAATCGACCGAACCGCCATTTGTCATGGGCGAACATTGTCATGGGCAGATATGACCGCCAGGAAGTTCTGGACCAGATCGGTGTTCGGGGGCAATTGCGCCTCGGAAAATCGCGCGTTCTGGTCGTGGGCTGTGGCGCACTCGGATCGGTCTCGGCGGAATATCTGGCGCGGGCAGGAGTCGGTTTTTTGCGAATCGTGGATCGGGATCTGGTGGAGCTGGCCAATCTTCAGAGACAGACGCTATTTGATGAGCAAGATGCAGCCGAGCAGATACCCAAAGCAGCAGCAGCCGCGCGGAGATTGGCGGAGATCAATCACGAGATCAAGATCGAGCCGATTGTGGCCGACGCAAATGCCGGAAATGTCGAGGGCTGGGCAGATGTCGATGTCATCGTGGACGGGACCGACAATGTGGCGACAAGATATCTGCTGAACGACGTCGCAGTGAAACACAAAATTCCGTGGGTTTATGGCGGATGCGTAGGGGTGGAGGGCAGGGTATGGGGGATTTGGCCGGGAAAGACGGCTTGTTTGCAGTGTCTGTTTCCCCAGCCGCCAAGCTCGGCAGAGATGGCAACGTGCGACACGGCGGGAGTGCTCGGTCCCGCGGCGGGGATTGTCGGGGCGATGCAGGCGGCGATCGCCATTCGGTTCCTGGTGGAAGGTTCCCCCAAGGAAGCCAATGAAAGTGGGATGATTTGCCTCGACGCATGGACGGCAAGTTTTCGGCGGATGGAGTCGGCGGCAAGGCCGAGAGAGGATTGTTTGTGCTGTGGAGCTGGAAATTTTCGATTCCTCTCGACGAAAGCCGAGGATTTCACTACAAACCTGTGCGGAAGGCGCGCGGTGCAGGTCGTTCGGTATGAGTCAGCTCAACCGATCGATCTTTCGGCGACGGCGCGGCGGTGGGAGAAACTTGGAACGGTGGGAGAGTCAGCCTGGTTTGTGAAGTGCCGGTTGCATGAGCCGGCTGGAATTGATCTGACGCTGTTTGCCGATGGGCGGCTGATCGTCCATGGGACGAACGAGCCGATGCGAGCGAAGTCGCTTTATGCAAGATTCGTTGGAAGCTAGAGTTATAATCGGCGTTTGATATTGCCCTACTTTCCCCTAGTATTTGTAGGAGTTTATGCCGTTCGCGTCGGTTCAATCCGGGAAACAGGGTCGATCGATTCTGGAATTGATCGGCAACACACCCATGGTTCGCTTCCAACGGATTGGCAAGGAGTTCCCCGAGGTCGAGCTGCTGGCAAAGGCCGAGTGGTTTAACCCCGGCGGATCGGTGAAAGATCGGGCTGCGCTGGGCATGATTCTGGACGGGGAACGGCGCGGACTGTTGACGAAAGAAAAGATTCTGATCGACGCGACCAGCGGGAACACGGGGATCGCCTATGCAATGATCGCCGCCGAGCGCGGTTATCGGGTAACACTGGCGATGCCGAAAAACGCCAGCGCCGAGCGGAAGCAAACGCCTCCTCGCATACGGCGCAGAGCTGATTCTGACCGACCCCACGGAGAGCACCGATGGGGCCCAGCGCTATGTACGGAAATTGGTGGCGGCTGAGCCGGAGAAATATTTCTATCCGGACCAGTACAACAACGACGCCAACTGGCGGGCGCATTACGAAACAACCGCGATGGAAATCTGGCGGCAGACCGATGGACGCATCACCCATTTCGTCACCGGGCTCGGGACGAGCGGAACATTTGTCGGCGTGACCCGGCGGCTCAAGGAACTGAACCCGGCGATCCAGTGCATCAGCATGCAGCCGGACGCGCCCCTGCACGGGCTGGAGGGTTTGAAGCACATGGCCACCGCGCTGGTCCCTGGCATTTACGATGAATCGCTGGCGGACGAGCAGATTGAGGTGGACACGGAACGATGCGCACGAAATGGTCCTTCGACTGGCGCGGGAGGAAGGATTTCTCGTCGGCGTATCCTCCGGGGCAAATCTTTACGCGGCGATGCAGGTCGCGAGCCAGATCGCGGTCAAGAAAAACCGGGCGTGGTCGTGACTATTTTCTCCGACTCGGCGGCAAAGTATCTTTCGGAGAGTTTCTGGAAGGATGTCAAGACCGAAGCGGAGAACTGACCATGACCTTGATCCTGAGCCGAGCACAGATCGCGCAGATCGAGCGGGAGGGCGTGGAGGCATATCCGAACGAATGCTGCGGCGCGCTGCTCGGGAAGGATATATCCGGATCGAGCGCCCGGCGGGTGGTTTCGGAAGTCAGGCCGCTCAGGAATTCGTTTGACGCCGGCGAGCAGTTTCACCGCTTTTCCCTGGATCCGCGCGACCTGATGGAGCTGGAAAAAACGGCGACGCTGGCCGGGCTAGTCGTGCTGGGATTTTATCACAGCCATCCGGATCATCCGGCCCGGCCGAGCAAGACCGATTTGAAAGCACGCGTGGCCGTTTTACAGCTACGTCATCGTTTCGATCGCCAAAGGAAAGCCGGAGGAGCTGACGAGCTGGCAACTGGACGAGGCCACCGAAGAATTCAAGCCGGAAACGATCGAGAGGAGCGCGACATGAGCGATGAATATAAGCATCCCGAAATGCTCGTGAGCACGGCATGGGTCGCGGAACACGCGGGCGACGCGAACGTGAAAGTCGTGGAAGTGGACGTGGACACGGCCGCCTATGAGAAGGGGCACATCCGCAACGCGATCGGCTGGAACTGGCAGACGGATTTGAACGACCGCGTGCGGCGCGATGTGATCGACCCGCGCAGTTTCGCCGAATTGAACCGCGCGGCGGGCATCCGCCCGGAGGACACGCTGATTTTCTACGGCGACAACAACAACTGGTTCGCCGCGTGGGCGCTGTGGCAGTTTAAATATCACGGCCACAAAGATGCCCGGCTGATGAACGGCGGGCGAAAGAAATGGGAACTGGAGAAGCGCGAGCTGGTGACCGATCGGCCCTCATACCCCCGCAGCAACTATCCCGTTCCCACAACCGATGAATCCGTCCGCGCCTATCGCACGGAAGTTGATTCGACGCTGAACAAGAAGCAGGTGAATCTCGTCGACGTCCGATCTCCCGATGAATTTTCCGGCAAGATCATCGCGCCGCCGGGGATGACGGAGACGGCCCAGCGCGGCGGGCATATTCCCGGAGCGAAGAGCGTTCCCTGGGCAAAAGCGGTCAATGAGGACGGGAGCTTTAAAGGCTCGGGAGATTTGAAGAAGCTTTATACGGATGCCGGGGTCGATTTTTCCAAGCCGACGATCACCTATTGCCGGATTGGCGAGCGGTCGAGCCACACATGGTTCGTCCTGAAGTACCTGCTTGGCGTTGACAACGTGAAGAACTACGATGGGAGCTGGACGGAATGGGGCAATTTGATCGGTGCTCCCATCGAAACCGGCGAGGCGGCGACGGCGCTGCCAAACGTAAAGTGCGGGTGAGACATTATGACGATTGAAGCGTTTCGAAAACATTGGCAGACAAAACCGTTCGATCCATTCGTCATCCACCTGGCTGACGGCCGATTCCTGGAAGTTCGCCATCCAGAGCATGTTGCCGTCTCGCAATCGGGGCGGACGGTCGCGGTGCTCGATCTGGAGGTCGATGCCTTTGAAACGATCGATCTGCTACTCGTGACCTCATTAAAACGATTGAACGGCCGGCGGTCCGCACAAAGACGAGCGAGGTAAACAATATGCCACTGAAACCACAGGGCCGATTTTCAACGACATCACCGAAACGATCGGCGGCACGCCGCTGGTGCGGATCAATCGGCTCATCCCCAAGGACCAGGCGACGGTGCTGGTCAAATGCGAGTTCTTCAATCCGCTGTCGAGCGTCAAGGACCGCATCGGCGTGGCGATGATCGACGCCGCCGAAGAGGCGGGCAAGATCAACAAGGACACGGTGATCGTCGAGCCGACCAGCGGCAACACCGGCATCGCGCTGGCGTTTGTCTGTGCGGCGCGCGGATACAAGCTGATTCTGACGATGCCGCAGAGCATGAGCATCGAGCGCCGGCGGCTGCTCAAGGCGCTGGGGCGCAGGTGGAGCTGACGCCCGCCGCGGAGGGCATGCGCGGGGCGATCGACCGGGCCGAAGCGATTCTGAAGGAGAACAAGAACAGCTTCATGCCGCAGCAGTTCAAGAATCCGGCCAATCCGGAGATTCATCGCAAGACGACCGCCGAGGAAATCTGGCAGGACACCGACGGGAAGGTGGATATCCTCGTCGCGGGCGTCGGCACGGGCGGGACGATCACCGGCGTCTCGGAAGTCATCAAGCCGCGCAAGCCGAGCTTCAAGGCGATCGCGGTCGAGCCGGTCTCCAGCCCGGTGATCACGCAGACGCTGAATCATCAGCCGGTGAAGCCCGGCCGGCACAAGATTCAGGGAATCGGGGCGGGGTTCGTCCCGGAGAATCTGCACACGAACATCGTCGATGAAGTGATTCAGATCACCGATGACGAGGCGTTCGCCTGGGCGCGCCGGCTGGCCAAGGAAGAAGGGATTTTCGGCGGGATCAGTTCGCGGCGGCAACGTCGCCGCCGCCGCCAAGGTCGCGGCCCGGCCGGAAAACAAGGGGAAAATGATCGTCACCATCATGTGCAGTTTCGGCGAGCGATATCTCAGCACGCCGTTGTTTGAGGAATGAAATGGCTGAACAGAAAGCAACGAACGTCACCTGGCACGAAGGCTCCGTCACCCGCGAGGAGCGGCAGAAGCTCCTCAACCAGAAAGGCGTGACCGTCTGGATGACCGGCCTCTCCGCCTCGGGCAAGAGCACCATCGCGTGCATTCTCGAGCAGATGCTGCTGTCATAAAAAGAAGCACGCCTACCGGCTCGACGGCGACAACATCCGCATGGGACTGAACAAGAACCTCGGATTCTCCGCCGAGGATCGGGCGGAGAATATCCGCCGGATCGGCGAAGTGGCCAAGCTGTTCACCGATGCCGGCGTGATCGCGATCACCAGTTTCATCAGCCCGTACAAGAAGGATCGCGATGCCGTGCGCGCAAGCATCGAAGCCCGGCGAGTTTATCGAGGTCTACATGCATGTTTCGCTGGCCGAAGCGGAGAAGCGCGATCCGAAGGGACTGTATAAGAAGGCGCGGGCCGGGCAGATCAAGGGATTTACGGGCATCGATGATCCGTACGAAGCGCCGGAAAAGGCGGAGATTGTGATCGAGACGGAAAAGCATAAGCCGGAGGATGCCGCCAAACTGATCCTGGGATACCTGGAAGAGCGGGGGCATTTGAGCGCATGACTGAACCGCAGAGATGGTTTGATGAGATGTCATCATCACATTTCGGTTAGTTCGCCGTTGTGAAGCCATTTCCTCGGAAACCGCTCGGAAAGATATGAGTAAGCAGTTCGTCGATCTTCACTGCCATTCAACCGCGTCGGATGGAACGCTGCCGCCCGCGCAGGTGGTGCGCCTCGCGGTGGAGCGGGGCCTTTCGGCGCTGGCGCTCACGGACCATGATACGATGGCCGGAATCGAAGATGCCGCGGCCGAGGCCCGGAAGCTGGGGATCGATTTTATTTCCGGGATCGAAATCAGCGCTGAATATCCCCATCCGGGCACGATGCATCTGCTGGGGTATGGGGTTGATCCGAATCTGCCGGCACTGCGGGATCTGACCAAGACACTGCTCGAAGGGCGAGACAATCGCAATCCCAAGATCATCGCGAAGCTTCGCGAGCTTGGCGTCGATATTTCGATGGAGGAACTGACTGCCGAGGCAGGAGGGAAGGTGCTCGGCCGGCCGCATATCGCGGCGATTCTGCATCGAAAGGGTTACGTCTCTTCGATCAAGCAGGCGTTCGATAAATATCTGGCCCCTGGCGGGCTGGCCTATTTCGACAAGGAGCGGCTCTCGCCCAAGCAGGCGGTGGGGATGATTTTGGAATCCGGCGGAATACCGGTTTTGGCGCATCCGATTCAACTGCGCTATCAGAACGACGCCCAGCTCGAACGCATCGTGAAAGACCTCATCGACCTGGGGCTGCGGGGGATCGAGGTTTTGCACAGCGATCACGACGCGGCAATGGTGGAAAAATATTCCGCCTTGGCTCAGCGCTATGGTCTGCTCAAGACGGGCGGAAGCGATTTTCACGGCACCAACAAGGCCGCGATTGATTTGGGAAATGCGAACGGACGGAAGATTCCGCGGGAATTCTTCGATGCGCTGGTCCAGGCGAAGCAGCCGCAGGCGGTGGCGAATGCAAAGTGAGACGATCGCCCAGCTCGACCTGGCCGCCGTTAACCAGATGATGGCGGGCAGCAATGCCGCGCGCATTATTGATTGGACGATCGCGCAGTTTGGGGATGACGTGGTCATGTCGTCGTCCTTTGGGGCCGATTCGGTCGTGCTGCTGGACATGGTGCAGCGGGTAAAACCGGGGATCAAAATTGTTTTTGTGAATACCGGATTTCTCTTTCCGGAAACACATGCCTACATGGAGCAGCTTCGGCTTAAGCTGAATCTGAACGTCTGGATTTATCGCACGCGGAACGATCCGCTGACGTACTTGCGCACGGCAGGCGAGGACAATCCAAGCTGGCGGAAAGATGTCGATGCGTGCTGCGCCGCCAACAAGAATGAGCCCTTTGAGCGAGCGATGAAGGAGCTGTCCCCCAAGGCGTGGCTGCGTGGAATTCGTCGCGACCAGGCGAAGACGCGCGCGGGCACGCAGTTTATCGAGTGGTCGCAGCGGTATCAGTGCCACGCGATCTCCCCCCTGCTGAACTGGACGTCGCGGGATTTCCACGAGTACGTTAAGAAGCACGATCTTCCGCGGCATCCGCTGTGGGAGAAGGGGTATGTATCGATCGGATGCAATCCGCTGAGCTGCACGCGTCCCGTCGGCGAGGGCGAGGACCCGCGCGCCGGCAGATGGGCCGGGCAGGATAAAATTGAGTGCGGGATCAACGTCGATCGGAATTCGCTCGATTCGGCGAATCTTTGAAAATTTCTGCGCGGCAATTTGTATTTCTTGGCGCTCTTGGCGTCTTGAGCGAAGCGAGCGGTTATAAGATTTTTTAACCGCCAAGACGCCAAGAGCGCCAAGGAAGAAAAAGGCGGATTGAGCGATGGTCGCGGCCCTGCGGTATTGCGGTCAGGCGGTGGTTTGTCGCGGGCTTTCAGTTTCCGCGATTTCAGTGCAGAATTCCTGTGTGACATACGATCCCCCCGGGCCTCCTCCGTTTCCTTCCGAACAACTCGACTATCGGGATGAGCCTCTGTCGAATTTTCTGCCGTTGCTGCGGACAATTTGCATTCTGGTGATTCTCTTAGAAACGAGCAGGATTTGGTACACGTGTGTGGATTTTTATCCGTACGTATCCGGCCGCGCGACGCTGCCAGCGAACTATCCTCCACCGCCGGTCGAATATTCGCTGAACGCGGCTCCGATCGCTGTTGCTCTGTTTGGAATCGTGGCGGCGGTGGTCGTACTTGGATCCACGAGCAACATACGTATTCTGGTTATCTGGTCGTGGTGCCAGTTGGTTTGTAGCGTGCTCACGATCGGGTACAACAGCACATATGTGCTGTCTCACATTGTCTACGCCAGCCAACAGTGGGCGGGACACTATATCGCAATAGAATTGTCCAGGTTTTACTACCAATTGATAGCGAGTGTTGCGCTGCCGATTACGATTATCGCGCTGCGGCGACTGATCCACGCGCGGCGTTCGTAGGACGTTGGCGCCCTTCACTTCACCTTGATCAACCTAAAAATCGACTCCGCCTGTTTCGCCGCGAACGCCGCAAATTCCAGCGGCGAGGCGAGCGCGACTTGCAGATTGCCGGAATTGGGATCGCTCGGCAGCCCGCATTGCGCCAGCACGCGGTTCGCGGCCTGAACCTGCTGAAACTGGGCTTTGACCATTTCCCTGCCGATCATCGCCGCCTGGAGAAATTCGCCGAGCCGCGCAAACAGCGCCCGGTACGACTCCGGTTTTTCCTGCGCTGCCGCCAGAAACGCGGCAAACTCCCCTCCCGCCGCCTGCCCCACCTGGATCACCGCCAGCCCGGATGCATGCAAAAACTCGAAGCATTCAAATCGCCCCCGAAGTTCATCAACGAGCCGGTAGACCCCAAACCCCTCCGAGCGGTCCGCCGAGTCGTGCAACAGCACCACGCCGCGCTGCGACATCTTGGGCAGATACGATCCAAAATCATGCCGCACGGATTCGTAATCGTGCGCTCCGTCAATATGCAGCAAATCGATGGATCGATCCTCAAAGCCCCGGCGTGCCGATTCGAAATCCGCCTGCATCAGCTCCGAAAAGTTTGAAAACCGCGCATCATGAAAAGCTCGAAACTCCGCCAAAACCTGCGGCCCCAGATTGCCGACATGCGCATCCCCGGCCCACGTATCCACCGCGGTACACCGCGTCTGAAGCACCAGGATCTGGACTGCGTGGCAAAACGCGGAATATGAAACCCCCGAATGCGTCCCCAGCTCGACGAACCTCCGCGGCCGAAGCAGCTCCATCGCCAGATAGGCAAACGGAACATGCCGAATCCAGGCCGAGTCCGCGGTCAGCCGCTCCGGCAGCGTGTAAATGATCGAATAATCGAGCGGATCGAATGCCATTGTGGCCGCCCCGGTTCGGCCATCCAGTATATGCGCCCCGGTTTGTTAACGCGAAAGCCCATGACACTGTTCATATAGTTCTGCTGAAATCCCACGCGACCCCATCTCTTATCCCCTCCCCTGGTACTCCGGGGGAGGGTGAGGGTGGGGGCTGAAATACCACGGGGCCAGGATTTCAGTAGAGCACGTTCAAATACAAAAGCGAGACATCACTGATCGCCGATCAGTGATGTCCCTTATGTCTTTCAAATTTTACCGCGACCCGCCAGGAGTCAGGCTGTTCAAACAGCGCGAAGCCGTTTCCGGGCAATCCCGATAAAAGCCAGACCCGACAAAACCATAAAGCTCTGCCAGGCCGCGCTGGGAAGCGGAACCGCGTTGGGCGGACCGCTGGCGGGATCCGGGATTTCCTTCAGATCGAAGCCTGTCCCAGCCGCATCGATGATCAGGTTGTCGGGACTTTCGGCGGTCGGGTTGCCGTTGTTGTCATAATCGATCGTGCCGCTCCCCCACGTTGAAGTGGTTCCCGAAGCCTGCGAGCCTCCGCCGTAGGTCAGGTTGTTTCCCGCCGCGTTGAGCGACACCGTCGTAAAGAACCCGGCCGGCGGGGCAAACGTGCTGCTCACCGAGGGAAACGTCGCCGAGCTGCTGAGCAGGAACTGGAAGCCGTCCCACGTTGTCCCCGAGTTGTTTTGAATCGATTCGGAATTGAAATCGATGACGTCCGTCGTCGTCGAGACCGGCTGGAACGAAACCAGAAATCCCTGATTGGGGGCCGTGAAGTCAGCCGTTTTGTCGATGACCAGCGGAGTGCTCGCGGTGGCCGGAGTAACTGTCAGCGTCACTCCCGACTGCGGGGTGATGTTCCATCCATCAACAACCTCGGATGTCCCGCCATTAATTGTGATCGTCGCGGCAGAAGCCGTCTGCCACGCGCCCAAGCCCGCAAGAGCCGCGCACGCGGCAACCAGGGCGATCTTTTTGTTTCCATTGCACATGTAAACCTCCCAAACAAATAAAACAACTCAAAACGTCAAACTTAAAACTTCAACGCACGATGCCTCGCATCGGACAGGCAATCTATAGATCGCCCTTTCAAGCCCGCAATGGATAATTTTTCGGGGCCGGTAATTCATTGCGCTGTGCGAAAATATCCGCATCGAACCATTCACATCGCCTGGTCCGATAAGTTCGCCGAAACAGCGCCAAGTAGCGGCACGCCGCCGGCTCGGATATAACCACGAGCCTATGGAGCGAACGCTAATCATCCTGAAACCCGACGCAGTTCAGCGCGGGCTGTGTGGCCAAATCCTCGACCGCTTCGAAAAAAAAGGCCTGCAAATCGTCGGCCTCAAGTTCATGAAGATTCCCCAGGCCCTCGCGGAAACCCATTACGGCCCCCACAAGGGCAAGCCGTTCTATGATGGGCTCGTAAAGTTCATGACCTCCTCGCCCGTGATTGTGCTGGCGCTTTATGGCAAGGATGCGATCGCCATCGCCCGCAAGATGATGGGCGCCACCTTCGGTTCAAAAGCAGAGCCCGGTACGATCCGCGGCGATTTTGGTGTGAGCAACTCCTTCAACCTGATTCACGGCTCCGATTCGCCGGAGAGCGCCAGCGCGAGCTCGATCTATTCTTCAAGCACGAAGAACTGCTGGAATGGAAGCCGGCGCTGGAGACGTGGGTCTACGATTATGGCAAGGGGAAGCCGGAATAGAAAAAAGCAGTTCACCGCCGAGAACGCTGAGACCGCAGAGAAGATTCTCTTTATTCTTATCTCAGCGCTCTCTGCGTGCTCCGCGGTGAAATCCCCCGCCGACGCTTAAGCAGAGCCACGCTTCCAAATGAGAGCAGCGAGAGCGTCGCCGGCTCCGGCACGGCTGGGGCGAAGGCGACGCCTTTGAACAGTTCGCCCCCCTTGTTGTCGGTATTCCCAGCAGCGGATTCGATTTCGGTGAAGCTTTCCCCCGCTCCAGTGGTCGCATTCAGAGTATCGCTGATGGAGAACAGGCCGTCCGGGTCTCCGTTTCCGCTCGTATAAGAGACCGCGAAGAGATCGACCTGGCGCTGGCCCCGGACCCCACGACTTCGCCCGCGAGCGCTTCGAAACCCGTCTGGTCACTCGAAGTCCACGCGGAGTTGTTTGGCGTGAGCGTGTACTGAAGACTCCAGGTATTGCCGTTGAGCGTCCATTTCTGGATTCCGCCGTCGCCGTCGGCAACGTCGCCGGCCTTCGGATCGCCCGTGTCAGCCACGTAAAGTGTATTGGCGTTGGCGAAATAGAAACCTTCAGGGCTGTAAAAAACTTCGCTGCCTCCCGATTTGCCGTTATTCGCGGGAATGATTCGGGTCGGGGTTGAAGAGGTTGTGGGCAGTCCGGTGTATTTCCAGATGCCGGTATCCGTGCCGGAGCCTGTGTCGATTGAGAAATAAAGATTTCCGTTATACGCCGTCACCGTCCGTGTGTCCTGGGCGTTGTAGATTCCCGCAGGCGCCCCACCGCCCGACGTCGTATTCAGCCCGACGTTCCCATAGAAAACTCCCTGGTCGGAGGCGTTCCCGTCCCCCTGGCCGGAGATATAAAAGGTCGAGCCGGTGGAGGAATAAACTGAGCGGGGATTGTTGGTGCTATAGACATCATTCAACTCCGTGGAGGAGTTGACGTTCCCATTGGCGTCAATGAGTGCAGCAATCCGCGGAACATTCGTGTCGGTGGACTGGGCAAGGGAAACAGTGTTATGGCTGAAGGTGGTCCCGGTTGCATAACTCGTGCCGTTGGCAGAGTTGGTGGAAGCATTGATTCCCCCCGCCGCCGCCGAAGCACTATATCCCGCGATGGTCAGATATTGCCCGTTGCCGGAAAGTTGAAGGGTTCCTTCGGAGGATGAGCCGTACTGACCCACGATGCCCAGGTTATTGCCCGAGTTTGTTGTCGGGAGCTGGTCGGTAAAAACTGGAGATTCATTCATGGTGGCAGAGCCATTGGTGACGCCGAATTCAATCAGGCTGATAGGGGTTGAAGCCCCCTGGGTGATGTTACTATTGACGCTGCCGTAAGTGCTGACGACCAGATCGCCGGGCGTAAATGTGACAGCGCGCACGCGACCCGCCACAGCGACAACAAGAACGATTGCCAGTACGGCCCGGCAAGCCGGCTTCCAGGATTGAGGCATATTCTCCCTTTACTACGTCACCGCCCCCCAAGTCCGCTCCAAAGTCAGCTCCTTCACCCAAGTTTCATGAGGTCAGATTGATACTGGCTTATGTTCTAAATTTCGTTAGCGAAATGCTAAGGTTTGGTTAGGCCCAGACGGAATTCTACCGCGGCGAGGTTGAACCGGCTGTGTCTTTCTCAGCGCTCTCCGCGCTCTCCGCGGTGAACCTCCCCCGCTCGCAAGAATCCGCTCCCCCGGATATAAACCCAGCAGGAGGCACGTCGCATGATCCTCGCCGGCTGCGCCATAGGTATTCTCGCCTGGTTCATCGTCCGCTGCATCGTCGGTGGCTTCTTCACCGTCGCCCAGAACGAGCGTGCCGTCAAAACCAGCCTTGGACGTGCCGAACGCGTCGGCACCGCCACCACGCTCGAATCCCCCATCGCTCAGAATCTCCAGCCTGATGAACGCGAGCGATATAACTATCCCCAGGTCCGCGTCATCCACCCCGGCGGACCCTATTTCAAATGGCCCTGGGAGCGCGTCCACAAGGCCGACATCGCCACCCAAACCATCAACATGGCCTATGACCCCGAAACCCCCAAGGCCAACAGCGGCGGTACCGTTCTCGAAGCCGTCACCAAGGACCAGCTCAACACCGGTCTGCGCGGCCAAATCCGCTACCGCGCTTCCGAAAACAACCTCTACGCCTACCTTTTCGGCGTAAACCAGCCCATCATCCACGTCATGGGTTATTTCGTCTCCGTCCTCCGCGAACGAATCGCCAATTTCGAAGCCCCCGCCCCTAAAACTGCCGCCGATCCGTCGACAAAACCGGAGCCTTCCACTGCCACCATCGGCGTCTCCATCAACGACCTCCGCAAAAATCTCAGCGATATCAACGACCACATGGCCCGCGAATGCGCATCCTCCGACGCCCGCTATGGCATCGTCCTCGACGCCTCCCTCATCACCGGCATCGATCCCCCGCCGGAGGTCGAATCCGCGCTCGCCGCCATCAACACCGCCTACAACCAGGTCTCTTCCGACATCAGCCTCGCCCAGGCGGCGCCGATCAGAAAATCGTCCAGTCCAAACGCGCCGTTGAAATCGAAACCCTCAGGGCCCAGGCCGAAGTCGAACCCCTCATGGCCATGGCTTCACAACTTGCCGACCTGCAGAAAAAGCGGCCCCGAAGTTCTCCCCGCCTACCTCCGCAACGTCCGCCTCGGCCTCTTCACCCAGGCCAAACGCATCATCCTCGAGGCCAACCACCATGAATGATTCCCCCCTCAACGAATTTCTCATCGCCTTCTTTTGCACGTTCTTCGGCACGTTCATTGCCGTGCCGATTTTCTTCATGTTTCTGCGCCTCTTCGGCATCTACACCACCGTCAACGAGCGCCAGTGCAAAGTCTATGTTCTCTTCGGCAAAGTCATCGGTGAACTGGACGAACCCGGCCTTCATTTGCTCTTCCCAAAGCTGGGATTGAAGGCTCTGATCGTGAATTTATTCGGCCGGTGTTATTCGATCGACCTCCGCCTCGACCAGCAATACCTGCGCAGCACGCCCGTCAATTCGGAGGAGGGCGACTCCGATGGGGATCGGGATCTGGTACGAAATGTTCATCAGCAATCCCGTCGCATACCTCTTCAAGAACGCCGACCCGCGCGGGTCGCTAGCCGCCAACGTCGGCAATTCCACCGTCCGCTGCCTGAGCAACATGAAGCTCGCCGACATGCTCGAAAACCGCCACTCGATGAGCCAGACCGTCCGTGATCAGGTCTGCCCGCAATCCGAAGAATGGGGCTACAAGCTCGGCTCCGTCTACATCCGCAAAGTCCATTTCCGCGACGCCGGCATGATCGAGCAGATCGAAGCCAAGGTCGTCAACCGCCTGCGGCAAGTCACCAGCGCCATCACCCAGGATGGCGCGAACCAGGTGAGCATCATCACCAGCACGGCCGAGCGGCAGGCGGCAATCGAATTCGCCAAGGCCGCGGCCATGCGCCCCGAAATCGTCGGCGCCGCCCTGGAAAAAATCTCCCGCGACCCCGTCATTGCCAAAACGATGTTCGAGATCCTCGAAACACAGAACATCCTCGCCGGCAAGGGGGATGTTACGCTTGTGCCTCCGCACCAGAGGCTCCTGGGGGAAATCATGGCCGCGCAGGAATCCTCGCCGGCGCGATAAGTGGGGATCTACGAGTTACGAAAAGTTACGTTTTGTTACGTTATGCGCGATTTGTGATAGCATACGCTAACTTGTGTGCCGCCATTTTAACTGCCTTCGGGGAGGGGGTTGTGCGGGGTTTAATGGATGTTAAACAGGTGAACGAAAGGACTAAATGGGACGTTCCTAAATGTTTAAGAGGTACGTCCCCTTTGTCCAGTTCTAGGGTCATAATTTTGCATTGCTGACTCCTCAGCGCATGTATGGCATATCAGATGCGGTTGCACGTGATCAATTGAACGATAGATTGCTGTAATGCCGACTGCATTGCGAAAGGGCCCATACCGGTTCTTTTTCTTCAGCCGTGAACCAAACGAGCCGCCGCACATTCATGTGGAACGCGATGACTCCTACGCGAAATTCTGGGTGAATCCCGTTGCTCTTGCTCGCAATCGCGGTTTTAAGTCGCACGAGTTGACCGAACTACGTATAATAGTGCAAGAGAACGCTCGATTGTTCGAGGAGAAATGGCATGAGCATCTTAGAGATCAAGGTCGAACCGTTCGCGGTTGATGTTTCCTTCGCCGCCGATGATCTTGTCATGAGGCTTGCCGATGGCCGTCAGGTCAGCGTGCCGTTGGCCTGGTTCCCCAGACTTTTGCAGGCGACTCCGGAGCAGCGAGGTAACTGGAGATTGATCGGCAACGGGATTGGCGTCCACTGGCCTTTAATTGACGAAGATGTTTCCGTGGCGACCGTGCTTTGCGCGGAATAACTTTTCTGCGTTCTTTGCTCAGAAATGAGATTCTGCGTTTAGTTTGTGATTGCTTCCAACGGCCCCCGGTCTCCGCGCACGCCGTCAAACCGGGGTGACAAGACACCGGCTGAACTCTTTTTGCGGTTTTGCACCGGGATTCCGATTTCGGTCCGGCGATCAAATCCCCAGAAGTTCCACGAAATGTGAAAAGGTTTCGGCCACTTCTCTCCAGACACACCCTTCAGGGCCTTCGTGCCATTCGCTGGCAACCACTCGCGGATCTATTGCCTGCGTTCGGAAATCCAGCGCAATGCCAGTGTCGTCGCCCGCGACGCGGTTAACCGCGATCAGAATGGCCGAGTCAGCGTCTAACCAAGGCAACTCAATTGCCTCGCGACACTTGGATGATCGCTTTGTGTGAAACAATTGCTCCCATCGGGGTTCGTTGGCAAGCTTAACCAATCCATTGGTTTCCCGGGTGATTGAGTCGACGCGACTTAGGAAGTCGACCGGCTCGCGCAAAAATGGAATCAACTGAGTGAGAATACTGTCCCCGGGGTGACGCCATCGGTCGTTTTGGATAAGTTCAACAAACAGAGGAGGAAGTTGTAGCCCGTTTACAGCAACCGCTTCCATGCTGGAATTATATCACAAACGACCTGTCACACGGTTCGATTGCGTCCCGTTGAATCGGAGTGACGGGACACCAGTTGAATTTTTTCTGCGTTATTGCGATGAAATCCGCGAATCCTATTTTCGATCGTCGATATCGTTAGGGCTGCAATGCGTTTCTCTGGATCATGTAGAAAGGTTCTGCAGTTAACCATCCCTTAATTTGCCGATTGGTCTCATCCAGCTCGAACCTTCCGAGCCGGATGCCATCCCCGAAAATACTTCCATCGGCACGCCGAGCAACGCGTGTTATCCACTGATATCCAAAATCGTATTCTCCGTTGTTGAACCAATCCTGTGGCAAGACCTGCAATTGTCTCCTCTCCCAATCGAACGCAAAGATGGCGCGGGATATTTTATCCCTGACATCAGAATAATCCGCTAGTACAAGGGTCTCAACGAATTGCGACCAGTCATGCGGCACAGATAGCGCGTATGCCCCTGCCTGCAAATACGGGGAAAGTTCCCAGTGCTGGGATTTTGGCAATGACGCGACGCCGAAGGAACTGAAGGGGACACGACCTAATGCCACGAAGTTAAGCCACAAGTCCGCGCCATTACTGCACTTACTACCATTGCGCAACAAGTAGCCTCCTGTCAGAATGGTGGTGCTTTGTTCACCAACCAACAGGAGGCCACGGATGGCTGCGTTCGATCTCGCCCTCACTTGCATTCGCGATGGCGCTGATGATCTTCTCCTGCCAGAGCGGATCAATCAACTGGCGCTGGCTCAGGGCCACTCGTTCCGCAACACCACCCTCACGCCGGGCAATACCCTTCGACTGTTTGTTCAGCAGGTTGCCCACGGCAATGTCGCCTGCTCGGCAGTGCGGCACCTGGCGGGGGAGGACTTTTCCGATTCCGCCTGGTGCCAGGCACGCACGCGGCTGCCGATGGAGCTGATTCAGCAGGTGCATCATGACATCGTCGATCAGGGCCGGCGGGAGCTAAGCAGCGCCGATGGCGTTGGTGATGCGTCCTATCGCTGGCGCGGGCACCGGCTGCACGTGATCGACGGCTCCAGCGATTCCATGCCGGACACCGTGGAACTGCGCGATCATTACGGAGTGCCGGCCGCCTGCGCCGCGGGCCTGGGTTTTCCCACCTCCCATCTGCTGCTGCTCATGGACCACCGCAGCGGATTGCTGATCGACTGTCACGACGCCCCCGGCGACACGCATGACGCCTCCGTGGCCTGGCGCATGCACGGGCATCTGCAAGCGGGAGACATCCTTCTGGGGGATGACGCGTTCAGCTCCTACGTGCATTTGGCCCTGCTTTTACAGGCGAATCTGCACGCGATCATGCCCACGCATCACCACCGCATCGTCGATTTCACGCCCGGCCGATGGCACGTGCCGAGGAAACACAACACCGAGAGAAAAAGCGGGGGCAAACCGCGTTCGCGATGGATCAAATCGCTGGGACATCAGGACCATCTGGTCGAATACTTCAAACCGGTTAACAAACCCGACTGGATGAGCCCGTCGCAATGGGAGGAGTTGCCGGAGTCGATCATCGTGCGGGAGATTCGACGCACGGTGCAGCGCAACGGCTTTCGCCCCATCACGGTGACGATCGCCACGACCCTGCTCGATCCCGACGCGTACCCTGCCGACGAATTGATCGAACTTCGACTGACCCGATGGATGGTCGAGACCAACATCCGCCATCTCAAGATCACGCTGGGAATGCATGTGCTGAAATGCCAGACGCTGGAGGGAATTCGAAAGGAGCGACGGATCTTCCTGCTGGTCTACAACCTGATCCGCCTGTTGATGCTGCGGGCGGCCTGGCGTCAGGGAATCAACGTCAATCGCCTGAGCTTTGCTGACGCGCTGGCATGGCTGCGACTGCGCGACGTGAGCGCGGCGGTGGAATTGAAGGTAAATCCCTGGCGTCCGGGGCGTCTGGAGCCGCGAGCGATCAAACGACAGAAGAAGGAGTATCCGTACATGACCCGGCCGCGTGCGGCGATCAAATTACAACTGCGGGAGGAACATTGTGTTGTGGCTTAACTTCGTGGCATTGGGTCGTGTCCCCTTCAGTTCTTCTCTTAATTCTTCAAGCGTGTCCAAAGGCAACCGCTTTTATGTACCCGATCCGTTGCGGTGAATCAAATCTGAACAGCCCAGCGCTCTGTTTGGCGGCGGATTCCTTCGCCGTTAGATAATTGCCCCAGCCGATTATCATGGTCGATGCGATCAGCGTCGCCAGTCCGCCGGCAATCAGTACGTGGGTTCGGGCGGACAACCCTTTCCACTCCTTCAGGGCAATGCCCCAAAGCGTGGAAAAGATGATGATGCTGGCCATGTGCAACGTCCAGGAAGAGAAACCGAATTGGCCCATCTTCGTTTCCCCCATTGAATAAAAGAAGAATTGGAAATACCAGATCACTCCAGCCGCCGCCGACAACAGGTAGTTCGCGATCAGTGCGGTAGGCGGGCTTGTCGATTCGACAGAACCCGCGGCGGGTCTTCCCGCGTACTCCCCAACGTACTCCCCCGCCGATTTATTTTTCAAATGAAGAATGACGCACCAGACAAAGTTGGTGAGAAAACCGCCCCAGAGAACCACAACGAGAATCGGCAGCTTCTGCCAGACGTCGGCCCGGCCCGCGTCGGCAAGATCGCGTGCCGCGGCGTCCGCGATCGGTTGGCCGGCGGCGAACGCAAACGCCATGCACGCCGACATGATGCCGCATACGATCGCGATGATGAGTCCTCGGGGAAAATTGAATTCAGCGACGGCCGCTTTTTTTTGTGTCTCCGACATTTCCGCTTCCTTCGATCTGCCCGCCAGGCCGGCGATGGCAATGCCCACCAGGCAAACCAGGACGCCCAGCAGAACCACACGACCCCCGTTTGTCGCCGCTATCGCGCCCAACTGGTGATTGAACAATGGTGGGATCAGCGTGCCAAAGGCGGCGCAGCACCCCAGCGCGATCGCGTAGCCCAGGGCAAGACCGAGATATCGAACCGTCAAGCCAAAGGTCAATCCGCCCACGCCCCAGAGCAATCCAAAACAAATCGTCCAAATCAGCGTGCTGGAAGGGGTGCCGCTGATGATCCCCCATACGTTGGGAACGAATAACCAGGCGAAGATGGGCGGCGCGATGATCCAACTGAAGACCCCGCCGACCAACCAGTACGTTTCCCAGGACCAGCGCTTAACGCCCTTGAAGGGAAGGTAAAAGCTTGCCGCCGCCAGACCACCGATCCAGTGAAAAAGAACGCCAAGCGGAGGGTTGGGATTCATGTGCTGCACCAGGAACATTGGACTTCAGCAAACCTGAACAACTTCCATCTTGAGAAGCTGTCCCAGCTTTCGGATTTTCCCTGCAATGTGGCCAATGCCCACGGCACAATGATGTGCCGGTCCCTGGGCATTCCACGCCGTGACAAAATTCCGCGCCCCCGTCGGAAACCGGTATCGCGAATTCGTGTTTCCGATTTCCAAAATGGGGCCGGGGACCGACTCTGCCTCGGCAACGACAAGCTTCATTCCCCCCTCCCTGGTCTCGACGACCGAAAGCAAGGTCACAGGACCATGCTTGACCGACATCTCAACCGAAAGCCCGCGGCCCACCTTTCCATGATAAACCTTCAGCGGACGCACCTTGATCTTCCCCTCCGCGATCGCGATGTGACCCGGGCCGTCGTGCCCCATGAGCACAACATCGTCTGAATAATCCATCGCGTAATACTCGGTAAACGATCCGCCGACCCCGAAGCTCTCCATGATCTTCATCGCCTGGGCGTTCTTGATTTCCAGCTCGCCGGCAACCGGAACCCCCTGCGCAGTCAGCAGCGAGTTCCCCAGAATGATCGAGGATATCACCTCTTCATTCGCCGGATTACCGACCCCCATATAGTAATAAGCCATTGAACCCAACCGATGCCTCGCGACAAACTGGTCCAGACCTGCAGAAGTTCTGGCCGCTCGTTTTAGTTCTGCTTCGGGACAATCCGCCTGAACATCAAACACCTGCTGAAACAGCGCCACTCGATCGGAAACTTCGCCTTCCGTGACGGAGGCGCATATCGCCGCCAGCTCGTCGACCTCGACGATTTCGATATGCCCTCCGAAGTAAGCGCACTGCTGGGTGAGATCGGAGTAGATATCCAACATGCCATTGTAATAGTGGCCCATCACGCCCAGCCGGTTGTGCTCCATGACGTGCGCGACCTTTGCCGCATGAACCCAATCGGCGATTTCGCTCCAGGCGGCGGCGTCGTCCTCCAACATCCCGGTGACCTGGTAGAACGGAATGCCACAGCGGCAAAAGACGTTGGCAATTTCCGGCACCGGGCAGGCGCCGCAGTACGCCAGCCACTCGCCCGTCATCTTCGTTCGGTCGCCCAGCGCGTTGAACGTCGCGTAATCAATTGCCGGTCCGGGCTGAAGGTTGAGAATAATCACCGGCACTTTGGCGCGACGAACAACCGGAAGAACCGTGCTGGACAAGGCGTAGGTGGTCACATGGAGAAACAGAAGATCGACGTCCTTCTCGCGAAAAGCATGACCCGCCAGGACGGCTTTTTCCGGACTGTCAATCAGGCCCAGGTCGACGATCTCCACCCCGTCGGTTATTCCGGCCAGTTTCTCCGCAACCCGCGCGACATATTGTTTCAGCCGCATTTCCAGGCCGGGAAACTGCGGCCAGTAAGTGTCAAGCCCGATGCCGAATAGTCCCAGTTTCAGGGATCGCGTCATAATTTTCCGCCCGTCGGCTGTTGCCAGTAAAACAAACGCTACTCCCAAGCGACCGGCCGCAAAATACGCAAAATGGCCGGCGTGCATATAGAATCTGGCAACCATGAAAAACTATGCGAGCTATCTCTCCGCCGGCTCCGATATGCACGTCTGGCGGGCCGCGGTGACCGCCGCCGGCTATACCCGCATCCCCCCCGGATCGGTTTATCCGCCCGGTCGTCATCCGCTCGATCATTTGTTCACTTGGCAACGGGGGCGCATGCTTCAGGCGTATCAGGTGGTTTACATTTTGAGTGGCCGGGGAACTTTCGAATCAGATGCCCGCGGGCTTCAGGAAGTTCAAGCCGGCACGGTCTTTTTGCTCTTTCCAGGCGTCTGGCATCGATACAAACCAGACCGGAAAACAGGATGGGTCGAAAGTTGGATCGAACTCCAGGGACCGTCCATCCGCCTGCTCGAAAGAAACGGAGTCATCTCCCGCGAACGGCCGCTCCTGCCCATGGGCAGGCATCCGGCTCTGGAGAAATCCCTTGAAGATTGCCATCGCCTGGCAATCGAACGACCGGCAGGCTATCAACCGATGCTCGGAACTCTGGGCCTGCATATTCTGGCATTGATCCAAAACGCACCATTGATGCCCGGCAGCCGATCCAGCATCAGTGAAGCCGTCCGAAAAACCCAGGAGGCTTTGGAGACTCAGCTCGACCGCTTGATCAATATCGAAGCGATCGCCGAGCAGCTAAATGTATGCTATTCCACGCTCCGTCACGCGTTCAGGGAACTCGTCGGATCGTCCCCCAAGCAATATCACCTGCAATTGCACTGCGCAAGGCCAAAGATTTGCTTCAAAACACGTCCCTGACAATCGAAGCCATCGCGGATGAACTTGGGTTTGGCTCCGCGTTTCATTTCTCGAATGTTTTTAAGCAATCGGTCGGCGAATCGCCTTCGTCCTGGAGACGAGCCAATGAGCGAAAGAGAGTTGGATCATAATGGGGCGCACACCGGCTCTGTCTCAACCCTCGTCTTTAGTCGCCAGGTTACCAGCGCGCCCGGTCCCTTTTCGACTTCGCTCGAGATCGCTCGGTAGTGCCGCCGGTGTCCCCACCGGCGGAAGTTCGTGGCCGCATCCGCATTCTTCCGCCGGTGAGGACACCAATACTGTCCGGCATTATAAGCCGAATGGATGGGGGGTGAGATCGGGTTTTCAAAAGTGAGGCTTGCCGGTGACGCGTGTTGGGGCGGTCGGCGAGAAAAATGCTTATTTCCGCGCAGCATCGGCACTTTGCCGCCTGAGCCAGGAATGAACCCGCGCGGCAATCAGGGCGTTTTTTGCAGTTGTTTCTTGCGGGCCAGCCGCGCTTTCTCCAGCATCCGCTCTCTCTGACGCTTGATGAGCACCGGCAACTGATCCTCGTAGCTGCATTGCCCGCGGTAAACCAGGCTCAGAGCCACCAGGCTGTATTTATCCACCGGCAGGCCTGTGCGAATGTGAATCAGCAGCGTGCAGATTGTCGCCGCGTAAAACTGCAGGGTGATGCCGTTGGCGCTGGTGCTCAGCAGATGAGAGAATCCCGCCGTCACCTTCAACCAGCGCAGGAACAGTTCGATGATCCAGCGGCAACGATAGAGCATGGCGATCACCCATGCCTCCACGTCCAGCAGATTGGTCAGCAATCGCACGGGTTCCTGCTTGACTGGATCCCACACGGTCACCAGGCGCAGCGTCTGGGTTGGGGGCTGGCTTTTGCAGCCATTCTCCACGCCCAGCAGACCGAATTGGTCTTCCCGTACTTCTGATTCGATATCTTTTTCGCACCGCGGACGATTCTCCTGCACGCGAAGCGTCAGGTCCTTTTTGAGTCGCACGACAAAGTCTGAGCCGATCTCCAGGATGGAGCAGATGAACTCATAGGGGTAATAGGCGCGGTCGAAGAGGTAGAGCACGCCGGACTGGAGCATCGGCTTCATCGCCGCCGCCTCGCCTCCCTGGTGGGCATTGCCGCTGATGGAAAAGTTCTCCATCGTCCAATGTTTGACGTCCACCTGCAGGTTCAGTCGCACCTGCGAATCGATGTCGCCCTCCCCGTTTTTGCGTCGCTGCAGGGCCCAGGTCACCTCGCCGGCCAGGTGAAAAAGAGACCCGTCGCCGGCCACGATCTTCTCGGCGACTCGATCCAGATCCGGGTCTACCTGCTGAAGCGCCGGCAGTTGCTTTTGAAGCTCTTGAATCAGCGGACGCAGATGCTCGACGCGAAAGCGTGCCATCGCATCGGAGAGCGTGCTTTTGGGAGCCTGACGGGCCTTGAGATGCGATTTGACCGAAGGAACCTGCGCCAGTTGCTCAAGCGTCCGCAGCGAGCGAACCAGCGGATCAAAAAAGGCGCAGAGCAAAACAATCAGGACGTCCAACTCGCCCAGCGTGACGTTCCCATGCTCCGGCGGAACGTGATCGCGCCAATATTTATCGAACGTCTGAACATGGCGGACAATTCCGGGGACGTTCACATCGGCTTCAGTGATCTGGGGCCGTTTGGCTCGCGCCATGAGGCTTGATGTACCATAACCGTCGGCCTGGCGAACCGCACGTTTGTGATAGAAAATGCCGGACAGTATTGGTGAGGACACCGGCGGCACTGAGGGCGGGAACCGGTACCGCCAGCGAATTTGGAGGGTCGAGACAGAGCCGCGCGCACCCACCCAAGCTACTCAGTCATCCCAGCTTGTTGCGGACTGTTACCTTCTGTACCGCATGCCCCCGAACAAAAACGCTATCCCCCCGCCTTCTCGAAATATCGGCTGGCGAAAGTAATAAACGTCGGCCAGCTATACATATCCGAATGCCCACCATCATGTTGTTGAAACGCCAGATCCCCATCGATAAGCGGCGTGCCGAGCTCGGGCAACTCTGTAGTGCCGAGATCTTTCTTGCCCAACAATTCATAAACCGGCCCCGCCGCCGCGGCCGCCATGAACATCCCTTTTGCATCGACCCACCCGTCCCCTTTCGGGGCGGTCCCGCCGGTAATCAGCACCGGCCGCGGCGCGCATAGGGCAATCATTTCATGCGAGTCGACCGGCAGATCATTCCAGTGGCCCGCGTATTTGATGAAGTTCCCCGCCATCCAGTGATATTCACCCGAGCCGGTCAGATTTTCGACGAGCTCGCCCCAGTACCGGCGATTGAGCTTCGCCCCCCCTTCGCCCGATGAACTGACGTAAGCGATGGCGAAGCGCTGGTCATAGGCCATCGTGATCAGCGCCGCCTTTCCCCAGCGTGAATGCCCTTCGACGCCAACGCGGGTTGCGTCGACTGCCGGATCCGTTTGGAAATAATCCAGTGCCCGGCTCGCCCCCCAGGCCCAGGCCTTAAGCACGCCCCAATCATCCGACCGCGCGCGGCTGCCCCTTGTTGCACAGGCCGATGATTCCCTGCGTAAGCCCCGCCCCGTTATCAGCCTGAACGCTGGTGGTGTTGAGCACGGCATATCCCCATCCCTTAGCCAGCACCTGCTGCTGCCAGGTCGGACCGGGAAAGAAAAAGGGATTGGGACGGGTCGTTGCAGCGAGGCCCCCGGGCCGGGTCGATGGGCGGCCGAAAGCGCACCGAATCTTCCGCCGATGAAGGGATAGCCAAGGAGCTGGAGCATCACCGGCACAGGGGCTTTCGCATTCGCCGGAGTCGAGAGCGTCAATCCGATGGTGACGGTAATGTCGGGGTAGAAAGAATTATCGACATGACCCGCGAGGCGCTTGGTGATGACTTTGCCGTCGTTGGTCTGGCTGAGAATCTCCCATCTGACTGCCGGCGTAATCTTTGGATCGCGGCCATAGACCTCACGGTCGAAAAGCTCCACGATTTCCGGCCGGCGGAGCGACCACCACATTTCCGGCGTGGTCACCTTTCCCCCATTGTTCAGGATGAGCGGGTCGGGGAGGGTCGGATAGGGGTTGGCCTTGGATTCGTCGTAGTTCGGGTGACTGCCGTCCGCCCCGGGCGGGATGGAGGTGATGTGAAGCAGGTCCATGAGACGCTTGTGGTCCTGCTCGGCGCTGAGATGAACCGGGGGTGGATCGGAGGACTGCGTGGCAGGCGCATCCGCGAGGGCGAGGGATTTTAAAGAGAGAATTAAGATAGCCACCAGGATGCTGGCCAAGTGGTCGAAGTGCATTGGGCTCCTCCGCAGGGGTGATGGATAAAATAACCGATTTTTGGGTTTAAGCAACCGTTTACCTAACGTCAAAATCGCGGTGGCTGTAGATATTCGGGCCCAATGTCCGATAATGCACGATGGGATTCCGCGGCATGGAGGCCGCCGATCTTTGAGTGACGTATTGGATCAATCTGAAGTCGATGCGCTTCTGGCGGCGGTGGATACCGGCGCGGCTGGCGACCAAGGAGACGCGCTCCCGACCGTCTTCGGGGCCAAGGGGAAAACCCAGCTTGAAGTTCAGGTTTACGATTTCAAGCGGCCGGAGCGGGTCAGCAAGGACCAGATGCGGGCGCCTGGAGGCGCTGCATGAAGGGTTCGGGCGGAATTTCGGGGCGGCGATCTCGGGGTATCTGCGAACGATCATTGAAGTCAACGTCGCGCATATCGAGCAGCTGACTTATAGCGAGTTTATTCATTCGCTGCCGAATCCGACTTGTTTTAATCTGCTGAAGGCGGAGCAACTGGACGGGCAGCTTTGCCTGGAAATCAGCCCGCTGATTATTTATCCGATCATCGATCGGCTGCTGGGCGGGAGCAATGCGGAGCTGTTTATTCCGCAGCGGCCGCTGACGCAGATCGAGCAGCGGCTGGTGCAGCGGATCACCGATCGGGCGACGCATCATCTGTCGGAGGCGTGGAGCAATCTGACGCCGGTGACGTTCACGCGTGCGAGGATTTTGAGAGCAATCCGCAGTTGGTGCAGATCGTGCCGCCGAACGAGACGGTGGTGGTGGTTGGATTTGAACTGAAGATGGGGAGCCGGGCGGGGACGATGGCCTGTGCATTCCGTACAACGTGATCGAGCCGATCATGGGGATGCTGGCGACGCAGAATTGGTTCAGCTATCAGCGGAAGGGATCGGCAGGAAGATCATCTTCGCCGGCTGACGCGAAATGTCAGCAACGCGCCGGTGGAAGTTCGCGCGTTTTCTGGCGCAGACGACGATCCGGCTGAACGATCTGATGACGCTGCAGGTGGGGGATTTGATCACGACGGATAAGGAATGCACGGAGGATGTGCTGATCCAGGTGGAAGGGAAGAAGAAATTTCTGGCGCAGGTGGGGCAATTTCGAGGGCAAGCGGGCGATTCGAAGATTGACGCGAGATTCTCCGGCAGGCGGAAGGTGCCGGCGACGGAGAAGCCGAGCTCCGGTGCCACGCCGACCGGGGCGGCGGCGATGAGCCGGGCAGCACCGACCGCCGACGCGGCGATCGCGTCGGCCGGGAAATGGATAATCGAATTATCTCAAGCAATCGGAATTGCCGCTGCACAGCCTGGTATTTCTTCTGCCGGCGATGGTGCTGTTTGAAGTGGGGATGTCAGCTTCCATCCGATCCGATCCGATCGCGTTTCGGCATGCTGCAGATTTTTTTCCAGCAGACTGGGCGCTACCGGGCGATTTGTGCCAGTGCTGTCGGTCGTGGCGATCCTGCTGACTTGGCATATCGCTGCGGAAGGATCCGTGGGAGATCCGAATTGAAACGCTGTGGGGGATGCTGCTGGAGAGCGTGATGCTGGCGCTGCCGCTGCTGGCGCTGGGGATTGCGGTTGCGCGGTGGCACATTCACATGTCCGTTGGCGGCGCGGTCGATGCAGTGGAGCGAACAATGCGGTATTATCTTTGGGGGCAGGGGTTTATGAGGAATTTGTTTTTCGACTGGGGCTGATGACGTTGATTTCGATCCTCGCGGCGGATGTTCTAAAGATTGCGTAAATGTGCTGTCAAACCTACTAATGGTGTTAAGCTCGGCAGTTTTGTTCTCTCTCTACCATTACTTGGGTGCAGAGAGCATTTCAATGCAAAGTTTTGTGTTTCGAACAGGCGCGGGCGTGTATTTTGCGATATTATTTCTGACTCGCGGATTTGGTGTAACAGCTGGTTGCCACATAGCTTATGACATAATCGTCATAACGCTGCAGGCATTTGCCCCACATTAACATCTAAATATTTTCTTCACTTTACGGCCAAAACTCTCCTATAATGCTCGGCGATTGAGAGGCTGACCTCCGGTTGATGACTGGTTGCGATGCTTCAAGTTGATCCGCCCGATGTGGGCTGGATCATGCTTCGCATGGCGGATCGGAAAAGCCGGCAGGATGCCAGAGGCTTTTCCTGAAACTCTCGCCTATGGCGAGCATGTCTATCCGCACAGAGTATAAGGCTCAGACAGTTTGGACTTCGTTCCTTCTGTCACAATGTGAAGGGAGTTTCCCTTCTAGAAAGAAGCATGGACGCTATGAGCAACCGAACCAAACAACGTCGAATGGGTGGACTCACCCTCCTTCTTTACCAGCGAACGCTCCATCCGGAGCTGTTCAAGATTCTGGCTTCGGAACAGGTCACCCGCCGCGCTTATGAAGCGGATATCTGGCTGGTTGAAGGCGGTCATGTCATCAGCCTGACCGCTGGCAAGAACACCCTCACCGAAGTCATCGTCACCAAGAGCGAACCGATGACCGACCGGGCCTTCTTCTTTCCACCCCCTGCCGGGGCGAGAAATACCACGAAGACACCTACGGCAACATTCGCTACATGATCAGCACGCAGGAAGAGCAGCTCACGCAGACGCTCTACGATGCGACGAAGCACGAGATCTCCAGCTATGCCGCCAAGCGCGAGCTGATGACGGCCGATGTGCCCGCCACGCCAGGAGACCGGCGGATCGCTGAGCGTGCTGGACATCGAACGCCGCAGCCACGAGCTGCTGGTCCAGAGCTTCCATCTCTTCGATGAGAACCAGATGGTCATCAAGACCCAGGCGATCATCGAAGTGGTTAAGTCGGCATAAGCGTTACTGTCGCAGTAATCCACAACTGCGAACGCACCACAGCCCAGGCCCTACAAGCCTGGGCTTTTTTCATGCAATTGCTGGCGACAAATTCTAGTAGCATTCTAAGATTTACAGGTTATAGAGTTTAGCGGCAGGTAGGGTTCAACTCGGGAGATACGTTCATGGGGATGTAACGGTTGAAGTCTGGGATGCCACCGGCAACAGACGGCAGACGGTTGAGATGCCGGATGATGCGCCGGTGAATCGTCTGTTGGCGGTGTTGCTGGAAAAGATGAAGTTTCCGCAGGTTCGCCCCGGATGGGCAGCCGCTGAGTTATAAATTTCATCACCGCGCTTCGGGGAAGCAATTGCTGGATGAGCAGACGCTGGCGGAAGTGGGCGTGAAAGATGGGGATGTGTTGCGGCTTCAGCCGGAGATCACCGCGGGATGAGACGTTTTGGGGGATTAGCTGGCAAAGCAGTTCGGGCGACAGATCAATGGAAGACGACAAAATCCAAATTTCGTGGAACGACCTGAAGACGGCCAAGGTCGAGAAGCACGTCCGCCAGCAGCAGGCGATGGGTCGGAACCGTCGCTATGCGCAGATGACGCCGGAGGATCTGCCGGAGACGCACAATTCATCCGGTTCGCTTTGGTACAACCCGATTTTTTTGCTCGCCGTCTTTGGGCTTGTGGGTGGAATGCTCGCCTGGGCGCGGCGGCGCTGCTGCACCTGGCTCCGGATCGCCAGCGCGACGCCGACGAGGCGATGGCGTCGATCCAGGATATCCGGCAGCTCGTGCGGACAACGCCCAATGGACAGGGCATCACCCAGGCCCAGGCAGATGCCGCGATCGGGATGATCGTCGCCAACACGGGCGACAATACCTATTTGAAGATTGAGCTTCAGCCGGAGTTTACTCCACAGGAGAAGCAGGAGCGGCTCGCCGCGCTTCAGCACGATGATTACTGGAAGAACCTGATTACCCACATCATCAGCTTTGGCCTGTGCGGGATTTTCATTTCGATCAGCCTGAGCGTCGCGGAGCCCGTCATCGACCGCAACCAGCACGCGGCGGTGATTAATGGTTCCGTCGGCGCGGCCCTGGGGCTCGCAGGAGGCCTCGCGGCGTCGCTCCTGGTGGACCGGATTTACAGCCTGATCGGCGGGGCCGATCATGGTCTGCTGCGCGAATATCTCGCCCAGACATTAAGCTGGTGCATTCTGGGCTGTTTTTTATCGATCGCCCCAGGCGTGATTGCCATGAATCGCAAACGCCTGTTGATCGGCCTGGCCGGAGGCGCCGTGGGCGGCGCGCTGGGAGGCCTCCTGATAGTTCCCCTCACGCAGATATCGCAGAGCCCGGAATTCGCGCGGCTGGCGGCACTCTGCTGCATCGGCGCCGTCAGCGGCGCTGCGACCGGACTTCTGGAGCAGGCGGCGCGGACCGGTTGGCTGAAAGTAGTAGCCGGCGTGATCGCGGGCAAACAGTTCATCCTCTATCGAAATCCCACTTTTATCGGCTCAGCGCCAGACTGCCAGATTTACCTCTTCCGCGATCCCGCGGTGGGACGGCGCCATGCTGCGATTCATCTGCTCAAGGGACGAATTGAGATCGAGGACCTTCCGCTGGGCGGCCAGACGACCATCAACGGAAAGCCGATCACCCGATGCCGGCTTCAGCATGGGGATCAAATCGGCATCGGTGCAACGACTTTTCTCTATCAGGAGAAATCGCGGCAAACGAGCAACGGCGCGAAGAAACAGCCTCCGTCGAAGGCGGGACTGCTGCTGGAAAAAGTTCGGACCAGCTTAGTCGGAGGGTAAAAAAGGTGACGCCGCGTAAACGCGTCCGCTAAACAACGCGGAGGTTCACGCGGCGTCTGGGGGGACTATTTGCCCGGGACTACTGCCCGTTAGTAGCCGGCTTGTCCGTCGTCGTCGTCTTGTCCGTAATCGTGTTGCCGTTAGAGTCCTGCTTCACCGTGGTATCCGTGGATTTCACGGTACCATTCGGTTCGGTTTGCTGGGAGTCTTCGTGCGACACGGTCCGGTCGCAGCCAAACATCACGGGCATGACTGTGAGCGACAAAACCACCGCGGCAGTACTGAGATAGCGCATCATCGTTGGCTCCTTTCAAAGAGTATTCAAACATCAGGAGAGGAAGCAAAGGGCGGGCCGATGAAAGAAAATGGCCCGGATGTTATGCTGGGAAACGAGGATTTTTGCGTTATTTGCAAGCAGAGTCAGTTATGAGGTGAAAAAACAAATATGGACGCGACACAAATTCAGACCACGACAATCAGCTACGACGATTTCGCCAAGCTCGACCTTCGGGTGGCCACGATATTGGAATGCAAGGCCCATCCCAACGCCGACAAGCTGCTTGTATTGCAAATCGATATAGGGAATGAAAAGCGGCAGATTTGCGCCGGCCTGAAGCAGCAGGTCGCCGATCCGCAGTCGCTGGTCGGCAAGCAGATCGTGGTGGTGGCGAACCTCGCCCCGCGCCAAATGCGCGGCGAGATCAGCCAGGGAATGCTCCTGGCCGCCACGGACAGCGCGGCGAACCGGGTAATTGTGCTGACGCCATCCGAAAGCGTACCTGCCGGCTCAAAAGTCAGTTAAGACAGGTTCACCGCGGAGATAAATAGATTTTAAATTTTTAGTGCCGCCGGTGTCCTCACCGGCGGAATACTGGATGGCCACCCGGAAAACCTGCCGGTGAGGACACCGGCGGCACTACGGTGAAACTACTTTTTTGCCGGTGTAAGCTCACGCATTTTTTTTACACACTTCGTTAGCGCGGGAACCGGATTGTCCGGGTCGGCTTCGTATTCAATGACGGCCATTCCGTCGAATTTGGTTTCCTCGAGAGCAGCGACGAAAGCGGGCAGATCAAGGTTCCCAGTCCCCACAACAACATCTTTCCACTGCCCTCGGCGGTCAAAGACGAAATCCTTGTAGTGCACGCCGAAGATTTTGCCTTTGAATTTTTCCCGAACCCATTTGATCGGATCGCCGTTAGGACCGATCTGCATGCACCAGGCGGTATCGAGATTGATGCCGATATGCCGGCCGCCAAGTTTGGTTAGCACTTCCAACACGTCCGGCGAGCCGCCGAACATATATCCGCCGTGGCAATGAATGCCGATGCGAATGCCGAATTCCTCGCAAAGGCGCGCGGCTTTCGGGACCGCATCCTGAAACGTGCTGACCGTGAAGTGCGCGGAGATGTGCTTAGCCCCGGCCGCCTTCGCACACTGGAACCATTTCTTCTCCCGGCTCGCGTCGCCGACGAACGTCTGCACGCCGATGGACACCACTTCAACCCCGGCCTTCTGGTAAATCTCCAGCTCGCGTTTGAAGCTGTCGACGTTGTCGAAATCGACGTGAATGGCGCAGAGTTCGATCTTCGACAGGCCGATCTTTTTGGTCAGCGCGGCAACCTTCGCGTTGTCCTTGAAGTTGCGAAAACAATAGCTTTGCACCCCGAAATCACGTGCCGCGGACATGGATTCCTTCCCTTTCAATGATAGTCACTTTGAATTTGGCGCAGGGGGGCATTCGGGACTTGATTCCCTTCATGCCGACATCCTGTCCCACGAAAATCAGGACTTCCTCAAATCGCTGGTTGGGTCCGTCGCGGGTGAGAAACCGGCTGCCGAAGCGGTTCGGGTCTTCGGTCGCGGTGGACGTTCCCACGACCAGAAATTCGCCGGGGTGGATGTCCGCCAGCCAGTGCAGATTGTAGTAATTCTCGCGGTCGAGATATTTCACCGAGGGTGGATCGTCGGCCAGCGAATAATCGCGCCGCGTGCGCCACGCCTTGACCACCGGGCAGATGGTAAGACGCACCGTTTGCGGCTGCCTTCGGCGCCCACTGAAAGGCCGTGGAGAGGAAATTCTGGCAATCGCTAAACGAGCGCATCGTCAGGCCGTGATCGTCGTAGATGAACAACAGCTCCTCGGGAAGGATGTCGGACATCTCGATCTGAGCATCCTCAAAGGAAGACTCGGCCGTGTACTCGGTTTTGCGCAGCTTGATCGCGGATTCGCGGATGAGAATGAGAGGAAATCCGGCCAATCCGCCATTCGCGCCGGCCCGACGCGCAGGCCGTTGTTGTGCATGTTGATGTTGGTGGCGACATCAACGACGTCTTCATCCACGAGCTTCCAGAACGAATCGTCGCGGCTGTTCGCCCCATAGGGCATCTGAAGCTGGTACATGGTGACGCGGATGACGCCCGCGCTCGTAAGCATCGGGTTGGCCTGCGTGACGGCCGGCGGGGCCGCGTCCCCTTTAATCACATTCTGGCCCTGCGCCGGAACCGGCGGTTGTGTCGGCGGCGGTGTCGGCGTGCACGCGGCCAGAGCCAGCAGCAAAACCGAGCCGAAAATCGATGATCGAAACAACATGGTTAAAGACCTTCGATGGTTTTCACCAGCGCGTCCAATCCGCGGTCCCACTGCTGGGAAGTAATCGTCAGCGCAGGCGCGAGACGGATCACCTTCTGCGCGGTCAGGTTAATGATGATGCCATTCGCCAGGCCGCGTTCAACCAATTTCTGGGGCGCACTTTTCAGTTCCACGCCAAGCATGAGCCCGCGGCCGCGCACCTCGTGAATTTTGTCCTTGAGCGATTTTTCACTGCGAAGTCGCGCGATCGCGTGTTCGCCGAGAGCAGCCGCATGGGCGAGAAGATTTTCGCGCTCGATGACGTCGAAGATGGTCCGAGCAACCGACATGCAGATCGGGTTTCCGCCGAGCGTGCATCCGTGACTGCCTGGGACGAGAAATTTAGCGGTTTCAGGCTTGGCAAACATCGCCCCGACCGGCAAACCGCCGCCGATGGCTTTGCCGAGGGTGAGGATATCCGGCTCAATGGGTTTTCCTTCGGAGAGAAAATGCTGATAGCCGAACCAGCGTCCGGTTCGTCCGCAGCCCGTCCAGACTTCGTCGAATATCAGCGTCAGTGATTTTTCATCGCAGATCTTTCGCACGGCGGCAGGAAAATCCGGCGGATAAAGATTGACGCCCCCCTCCCCCTGGATCGGCTCCATGATGATCCCGGCCGTTTCCTCATCGATGGCCTTTTCAAGCCCGGAAATGTCGCCGGCGTCGACGTGTACGAATCCGGGGACTTCCGGCCCAAAACCCTGCGAGACAGCGGGATTCGCCGTCGCCGCGATCATCGCCAGCGAGCGGCCGTGAAAGCTTTTGTTCAGAGAGATGATCTTCCATCGCTTGGGCGAATATTCCTGACCGCGCAAGCGCGCCAGCTTGCAGGCCGCTTCGTTCGCTTCCAGCCCGCTGTGGCAGAAGAAAGCCTGGCCGGCGAAGGCATGGCGATTCAGCCGTTCCGCGAACTCGACCTGCGGCTCCGTGTGATACGTGTTCCCAACGTGCCAGAGATTCTGCATCTGCGCCTCCGGCGGCTTCGATGAGCGCCGGGTGACAATGCCCCAGGATGCACCCGCCGAATCCGGCAAACAGATCGAGATATTGCTTCCCATCCGCGTCCCACAAATCAGAGCCGTGGCCGCGCGACATGACCAGGCTCTGGCGGGCATAGTTGCCGATTAAGACCTTGTTGGCTCGGTCGAGAATCTCGGTGCTGGTGGACATCTGATGGAATCCGGCTTAGCAATCAGGATACAAGCGGGAACTCTGAAAATAAATCTGAAAACAATTCCGCGAAAATAAATCAGGCGGGCCTGTCGTTGGAAGTGGGCTCTTCTTCAGAGCTTTCTTCCTCGAAATCGAATTCAAGTGCGCCGGTGCCGGAGGGATGCCCACTTTCGGAGACGGCGTCGAAATTGATATCGTCGGTCGCCGCGGCTTCCGCGGGCGCCGCGCGCTTCGCCCGCATCCGCGCTATCGCCGGCGGCGGGGTGATCGTCGGCGAGGAAATCATCCGCCTCGCCTGCAGCGCCTTCTGCGGGCGCTGCCGCCGGCTGCATGTCTTCATCCGCCGGCACGCCGTCGATCTGAACCATGAAAGTAACCGGCCCGATCTGAACGGTGTCCCCCGCGCCCAGCGTCGCCTCGCGGACGCGCTGGCCGTTGTGGAAAGTGCCGTTGGAGCTGCCGAGGTCTTCAAGTCGGATCGCGTCGCCGTCATTGATGAGCCGGCAATGTTTTCGCGAAACTTCCCCCAGAGGAATGCGAAGATCGCAATCTTCCCGTCGCCCCACGACGGTCATATCGCGGACGATGGAAAAGCTGCGTCGTTCGCCATCGGCTCGGAACATGACCAGGACAACTTGCATCGGCAAATACCTCGAGGGGCGAATACCGGAAATTACGCTATTACTTTAGTGTCTGAGGGGGGTTTGGGCAACTTTAAATTGGGCGGGTTTGGGGCTGGAATTTCTGGCAGGTCGGGAGTCATTTATGGGGGTTTGGCGGACTGCATCGCAACACGCTTGAAGCTGCCGAGATTTACCCCAGATATGCAGATTCCATATGGGTTTGATAGGATGAATGTAATGACGAAGCGACTCGAACAAGCAATGGCCCGGGCCGAAGTTCTTCCAGAGGCGGAGCAGGACGCCATTGCCGAAATTGTGCTGGCGGAGATTGAGACCGATCGCAAATGGGACGCCACGATCGCAAATTCTGCGGGCAAGCTTCGGAAGCTTGCGGACGAAGCCTGGCGGGAGCATGAAGCGGGTCCACAGGTCACCACCGTCCTTCCAACGGATTCGTAAACCGACACGTGGCTACTTTGCTGCCGAATGAACGCGTCGCAAAGTCCCAAGTGAGGGGATATCGCGTTTTTCTATTCTCGCACGATCATCCGCATCCGCCGCACGTTCATTTCGGCAAGGGGAAAAGATACAGCAGTTGGAATATTGATCGAATGGAATGCGCGGCCCCCGACCATTTCTCCAAGTCCGAACTCGCCATCCAGCGGATTCTGTTGATAGAATACATAGAAGAGATTCTGAGGAGTTGGTATGAGCACTGGCAACGACAAGATCACGGCTAATCACCCCAAGGGACTGCGCTTCGAAAACAATCGCCTGATCGTCACCTTTCAAGACGGGCGCGAAGTTCATGTGCCGTTGCGACTTTACCCTTCGCTATTGCGTGCCACGCCAGCACAGCGGTCTCGCTGGAGAATGATTGGACCGGCCAAGGCGTTCCACTGGCCCGACCTGGACTTGGATCTATCGGTCGAGGGATTGATCTCTGGATTGCGACAGGCGATTCCAGCGCCGCCCCGTGTCAGAGCACGCCGGACCGCATAAGACGATAAACCCCCGTTAATTTCGCCCGGATTTAAGGGCCGGTTACCATACCTCCCGTGCTCGCCACCGTACACTCCTTCGTCCTTACCGGAATCGACGCGATCCTCTGTGAGGTCGAGGCAGACGTCAGCCAGCGAGGGCTTTCCAGGACGATCATCGTCGGCCTCGCCCAGACCGCCGTGAAGGAATCGATCGAGCGCGTCGCGCCGCGCCATGATCAATGCGGGCTTCCCATTCCCCGGACATGGAAAGCTGATTAATCTTGCCCCCGCGGATGTGAAGAAGGAGGGCCCAAGCCTCGATTTGCCCATCGCGGTCGGGCTCCTGCGCGCCAGCGGCTCGATCGAAACCGACGTCCATAAGCACTTCGTCATCGCCGGCGAGCTAGCACTCGATGGCCGCCTGCGGAAAATCAAAGGCGCCCTTTCCCTGGCGATGCTCGCCAAAGAGAAAAAGTTGCGCGGGGTGATTTTGCCCGCTGAAAACGCCCGCGAGGCCGCGGTTGTCGAAGGCGTTGAGGTCTATCCCATTTCACATCTTTCCCAGGCCGTTTCGTTTTTAAACGAGCGCTTGCCGATCGAGGCCTACGAGTTGGACGGCGAAGCCTACACCGCCTCCGCCCAATCGCCCGATCTCGATTTCGCCGATGTGCGCGGGCAGGAGGCCGTGAAGCGTGCGATTACGGTGGCGGCCGCCGGCTCGCACAATCTTTTGATGATCGGCCCTCCAGGCACCGGCAAAACGATGCTCGCTCAGCGAATGGCCGGCGTTCTGCCTATGCTGTCGCGCAGCGAATCGCTGGAGACCACGCGGATTTATTCTGCACTCGGCCTGCTTCCGGAAGGCGTCGCACTCATGGACGAGCGCCCCGTGCGCATGCCCCACCATTCCGCCACCGCCCAGGCCCTCATCGGCGGCGGAACCATCCCCCGCCCCGGCGAAGTTTCCCTCGCACATCACGGAATTCTATTCCTCGACGAGCTGCCCGAATTTGCCCGCTATGTCCTCGAAACCCTCCGCCAACCGCTGGAAAGCGGCGAGGTCACCATCTCCCGCGCCTATGGCTCCATGCACTTCCCCGCCCGTTTTATGATGGTCGCAGCCATGAATCCAACCGCAAGAGGATACCAGTCGGATAACCCGCGCGCTCGCGACCGCTATCTGGACAAACTCAGCGGCCCCCTCCTCGATCGCATCGATATGCACGTCGAAGTCCCGGCCGTTCCCTATCCCGAACTGACCGGCAAAAACCGCGGCACCGACACACAGACAATGCGCACTCGCGTCCAGGCGCGCGAGAGATCCAGCGCAAGCGATTCGGAAACGCCATGCTCAATGCCCACATGGGATCAAAGCAGCTAAAATCCTTCTGCGAGCTTTCGCCCGGCTGCCTGATGCTGATGAAGCAGGCAATGAATGAACTAGGTCTGAGCGCCGGGCGTATGACAAGGTGAGACGCGTGGGCCGGACGATCGCCGACCTGGAGCGAGTCGACGAGATTCAGGAGCATCATCTCGCGGAGGCAATTCAGTATCGGTTGTTGGATAGAAGGGGGTGATGAGGGTGAGGTGGAGCAAGGCAAATTTACTGGACCAAGTTTGAGGAATATGGTAGATAATTAATTGTGGCTTATCGTTTCCGGTGGAACGCGTGGAATGTCGAGCACATAGCGGACCACGGAATTGCGCCGGAGGAAGCGGAATACTTGGTAAATCATCCCCCGCGCGGGTTCCCGCTGAGCATCGAAGATGACAAGGTTTTCGTGCAAGGACAGACGGCCGCGGGCAGATACATTCAAGTGATCTACGTTTTCAGCCCACCCGAAGTGGTATATGTGATTCACGCCCGTCCGCTGAACGATGGCGAAAAGAGAAACTTCAGGAGACGTAGACGATGAGGAAATCCAAGCCCTATGACCAGATGAACGCCGCTGAATTGGCGGAAGCAACAAAGCGTTTTGACGAGCCATTCGTCGCGCTACGCGAGTCTAAACCGCTGACACCGGCGATGCAACGGATGCACAGACGCGCCGCCAAGCGGGGCCGTCCGCGCGTTGGCAAGGGGGCCACGAAGCTCTACATCAGCATGGAGCGGGGACTTTTGAAAAAAGCCGATCACTTTGCCAAAGCTCACAATATGAGTCGTTCAGAATTGATAGCTAATGGTGTGCGCGCGGTAATTGGTTCGGCGGCTTGAAGCACACGCATTAATTTTCCGACTCTTATTCACCCTTCTGACGCCTTGCCGGTAAACTTTTCAAAGATGTCAACCGCCAAGACGCCAAGAGACTTCGGCGAGCTCCCTTCGGGCCTGAGCCTCAGGGTCGAAGACAGTCGAGCCGCGCAAGAAAATGCGCCCTGCGATGGAGTTGGATCGTCCCGATTCTTTTGATCGCCACGATTCGCTGCTTCGCCGACGTGGTTTATGTCAGCCCCACCGGCGACGACTCCGCGACCGGCGATACAACCCATCCTTTCCAAACCATCTCCCGCGCCGCCCAATGGGCCAAGCCCGGCGACACCGTCCTCATCGCCCCGGGCATTTATCGCGAAACGGTCTTCCTCACCCACTCCGGCACGCAGGCTCAGCCGATCACTTTCGCCGCCCAGAAAGAGGGAACGGCCATCATCACCGCCGCCGATCCGCTGACGGTTTGGACGCCTGTCGTTTCCCGCCCCGGCCCCTATCTTGCCGACTGGCCCTACGATTTCATCATCGATCACAACCCCGACGGCTCCCCCGTTCGCGATCACGGCGACCCCCCGCCCGTCGGCTGTGCCGAGCAAATTCTCTTCGAGGGACATCCCCTGCGCCAGGTGATGAACAACGACGATCTTTCCCCCGGAACCTTCTACGTCGACTGGCAGTTTCACACCCTCGCTCTCTGGCTGCCCGGAAGCATGGACCCGCGCAATTCCGATGTCGAAGGCAGCGTCCGCGAATACACGCTCTCCCCGCTCGAGCAGAATAATAATTTCTCCGACGTGCGGTATATCACGTTGCGAGGTCTCGTTTTCCGAGATACAGCCAACTTCGCCCAGCGCGGCGGCATGATCCTCGGCACCGGCTGGCATGCCGATCACTGTACCGTCGAGGGCGACAACGCCGGCGGAATGAGCCTTAACGGCGATCACATTCTCGTCGACCATTGCACCCTCCACTACAATGGATTCTGCGGCCTCAGCGGCTCCGGAAATTTCAACACCATCCAGGACTGCATCGTCCGCGGCAACAACTGGAAAGGTTTTCCCCCTCCTGGGAAGGAGGCGGTGGAAAATTTTGCCAGACCGATCACCTCACCGTCACCCGCCACCAGAGCTACGACAACACCGGCCCGGGCCTGTGGCTCGATATCGACAACACCAATTACGCCATCACCGATTCCATCTTCCACGGCAACCACGGCCTGGCCGCCGATTGGGAAGGCAGCGGCATCGACCTCGAAATCGGTCACGGCCCAGGCCTCGTCGAACGAAACATCATCTATTCCAACACCGGCGCTGGAATCCTGCTCGCCGAGAGCGAGCACATCACCGTCCAGTCCAACACCTTCGATGACAACACCAAAGGCGTCGAACTACGGGCCATGTCCAATCGCGACAATCACGTCCTGAAAGGAATCCAGATCACCCAAAACCGCTTCAAGGAATGGCGTGGCGGCGCGATCGTCACCAGCCTTGGAGACTGGTCCCCCGCCTCGGTAACCCAGCGCGAAATCGAGATCGACCAGAACGTATACGACCCCATCGCCGGCCGTCCGTTTTTTACCTGGGGCGATTCTTCGCTCCTTTCGCTGGACGAGATTCGCTCGGTACTCGGCGTCGAGAAAAATGGCTCGACGGGTCAGATCGATTTTCAGTATCCGCTCCAGGATGCCAAAACTGTCACCGATCCCGATCGGCCGACGATTGCCAAGGCGTTGAAATCAGCCGCCGTTGGCAGCGAGGCAATGATTCCCGCGGCATGCCGATCACCGATCTTCCAGGATGGCACCTGCGCGATCTATGACAGCGACAATCACTGCGTAATGCTCGCCGTGCCAACGGATTTGCGCCCGAGATTGCAGGACGCCGTCGGAGTTTGGCCTGCGGCTGTTCCCGTCTCCCTGCAGGTTCGCATCGACCGCAACAGCGCGGATCACGACACGCGCGGAACGCTGGTGGAAATTAAGTAGGAACCAATAAAAAAGACACGAGCCACCCCCCATTCTCTCTTCCCGTGAAGCCGCCGGCTTGCCCGGCGCGTTATTCGGGGAATTAAGGGAATTAAAAGTGACGAAAACACTACATGATCTTGCTCACGCCAGGGTTATTAATTAGTTAGTTATAAATTCATTATCGCATGAACGCATCGAAAAGTAGGTATTTTCTCTCGTGCCGCGGGTAGAACCCAGGGCAATCGCCTTTGCGCTAAAAATTCTCCCAGGCCCTCACCCCAACCCTCTCCCGGAGTACCGGGCGAGGGGGTAAGAGAGCAAAAGCAATTATCCTGGCACAGAACGGGCACGAATATGAATTCCCCTCGGCGGTCTCTGCGATCTCCGCGGTGAACAATCCCGCTTACGCCGCTTCGGCCTGGTGCTCGCCTAGCCGGTTGTGAATGGAAATGAACTTTTCCTCGGTCTGCAGGAACGCATCAACGAGATCGGGATCGAAGTGCGTCCCGGACTCCCGCACGATCAGGTCGCGGGCAATGTCGTGGGTGAAAGCGGCCTTGTAAACGCGCTTGGAGGTGAGCGCGTCATAGACATCCGCCAGCGCCACGATTCGGGCACAGAGCGGAATATCGTTATCGCGCAGGCCGTGCGGATACCCCTGACCGTCCATACGTTCATGGTGATAAGCCGCGATATCCCGCCCCATTTCCAAAAACTTCACGCCGGGAAATTCGCGCAGCGCCGCATCGAGCGTCTGGGCGCCGATGCTCGTGTGCGTTTTCATAATCTCAAACTCCCGGTCGCTCAGCCGCCCAGGCTTCAGCAGCACGGAGTCCGGAATCCCGACCTTCCCAATGTCATGCAGCGGGCTCGTGAGATAAATAAGTCGCGCATATTCCGGTGTAATCTCCCTCCGATACTTTTCCACCGAGCCCAAATGCTGCGCGAGCACCCGGCAGTAGCTTCGCACCCGCTCCAGGTGTGCCCCAGTCTCCGGATCGCGGCTCTCAGCCAGTTTTGCCATCGCGAAGATCGCTACGTCACGCGTCTCCAGAGACAGCACCCGTTCCGCGGTCCCAATTCGCGCGAGCAACTCGGACGTCGTGCACGGCTTGGAGACAAATTCATCCGCCCCCGCGCGAAGTCCTTCCACCCGTGCTTCCGGCGTGTCCCGGCTGGTCAGAAGGATGACATAAACATATCCGCCAAGCTGCTCGGCACGGACCGCTTTGCACAGTTCCACGCCGCTCATCTCCGGCATTTCCCAGTCGGAAAGAACCAGCCGGCACGAACCTTCCCGGATGTGGCCCAGGGCTTCCGTCCCGGTGCGCGCCGTCACGACTTCGTAGCCCGCGCTCACCAGCGCCTGCTGAAGCATCATCAGCGAGATTTCATCATCATCGGCAAGGAGAATTCGCATGAAGTCCCTTTAATGCGGTTGAAAACCAAAACGGATCATGCAACCCCCCCACCGCTTTTCGCGGTCGCCGGTAAAGAATTCTGCGATACCTGCCGCCGAACATTGGGAAGCTGCTGGATGCATTCATCAACCTGCTGCGAAAGATCGGCGAGGGCGGATTCAACTTTGCCGAGTTCGCCCCCGCGCCCAAATTTTTCCAGTTCCGCAGCGGCGTTTCGGATCGCGTCAGCGCCTACCATCCCCGCAGATCCCTTCAGCAAGTGGGCGAGCTTCGCACACTGCTCGGCGCTCTGCCGGGCAAGACCCTGCCGCATGTCGGCCAAAATCGTGGCCGACTGCCGCTCGAACTTCTCCAGTATCGACAAGGCGAGGGTGGAGCTTCCGGAACATCGTTCCAATAAGAGACCGATATCGATCACCCCCGCTTGATCCGCCCGGTTATCGGCAGCAGCACGCGGCGGAGGTTTATCGGACAGGAAAGACCAGACGACGTCGAGCAGCTCGCGGGGCTTGAAGGGCTTGCTGCAATACCCGTCCATGCCCGCCTCCTGGCAGCGGACGCGATCGGCGCCGGAGACGTTCGCCGTGAGCGCAATGATGGGAATTGGCCCAGCGGGATTGCCGGCCGCTGCGATCTTGCGCTCGTGCTCTCGAATGGCACGCGTGGCTTCGATGCCGTCCATATTGGGCATCTGGCAATCCATGAGGATGAGGTCGATTCCACCCGCGATGGCGGCGTCTACGGCGCCGCGGCCGTCGCCCACGATTATCGGATGAAACCCCGCACCCTTAAGGAAGTCGCCGGCGACGATCTGGTTGATCTCATTGTCCTCGGCTACCAGGATGTGGAAATGATTGGGACGGGTGGAATCGCAAGGCGCATCGGCAACCGATTTGCCGGGCCGATTGATTCCCACTGCCGCGGCGATTGCCTGGAGAAGCTGGGCGCGGCGAATCGGTTTGACGATCGTCGCCGCGATGCCGGCAGGGTATTGGTCTTCGCCGGCAAGCGAGTCGTCGGCACTGGTAATGAGAGCACACGGAATGCCCGTCGAAGACAATAATCTTGAGATTCCTTTGGCGTCACGATCGATCAGGATGAGCTGGATGGGTGGGGAGCTGGCTGCCAGGATGGAAGTTGCCTGTTCGCCGTCGGCTGCGGAATCCGGAGCTGTCCCGGTTTCGGTCAGACGGCGGAGTGTGATGTCACGGATAGTGGGGTTCGGGATCAACGTCAGAATGCGCATTCCCTTTAGCGCTTCAGAGATTGATGCCGGAGCATTGTGGCCGGGGGTGAGTTTGACGTTGAACCAGAACGTGGAGCCGCGGCCGACTTCACTTTCCACGCCGATCGTTCCGCCCATGAGTTCGGCGAGTTGCCTGGAAATGGCAAGGCCAAGGCCGGTCCCGCCATATTTTCGAGTGGTGGACGCATCCACCTGGGAGAAGGATTTGAAGAGGCGGTCGAGGCGCTCTGGGGGGATGCCGATGCCGGTGTCGAGAATTTCGAAGTGGATTGCGACGTTTGTGAGATTCGTGCCCCCACCCTCGCCCTCCCCCGGAATACCAGGGGAGGGGATAAGAGGAGAAATCTCTGGGGTGATTCGGACGATGATCTGACCTTTTTCGGTGAACTTGATCGCGTTGCCGACGAGATTCAGCAGGATCTGGCGGAGACGCGTAGGGTCGCCGGTGACATTGACGGGGACCTCCGGTGCGATGTCGCAGGCGATTTCGACCCCTTTGCGAAAGGCTTTGCCGGACATCAACTCGACGACATCTTCGGCGACGGCGTGGAGATTGAAATCGACCGATTCGAGCTCCAGCTTCCCGGCTTCGATCTTCGAGAAATCCAAAATGTCGTTGATGAGTGTTGTGAGAACCTCGGTGGAGGTCTTCACGAGCTGGGTGTAGTGGCGCTGGCGTTCGTTGAGATTGGTGCCGAGCAGAAGGTTGGTGATGCCCAGAACGCCGTGCAGCGGCGTGCGCAGTTCATGGCTCATGTTGGCAAGGAATTGGCTCTTGGCGCGGCTGGCGGCCTGGGTCTCCTCAACCAGCCGCTGAAGCTGCCGGCGGGTGCGGAGCTGCAGCACCATGTCGTTGAAGGCCGCGGCAAGCTCGCCGATCTCATCGCGACGAGTGACAACGATTGAGGAATTCAAATCCCCCTCGGCGACCCGGCGCACGCCTTCGCCCAGATCGTGCAGGGGGCGGACGATGGGAACGGTAACGACGAAGCTGAAGAAGACGGCGAGGAGGGTGCCGCAGACAGCAGTGATCAACAGGTTTCGCAGCATCGCGGCGCGAATGGCGGATTCTTCGCTTTGATTGCTGAGAATGAGCATGACGGCGACCTGTGCGCCGGAGGAGGGATCGATCAGCGGATCGAGGGCGGCGCGATGAGTTTGCGCCAGCGAGATTGAGAGTAAATGGCGCTTTCATTGGCCAGGCGCCGGTTTTGTATCCTTTTAGAAGATCAGCTCTCACAGAGGGTGGGAGGCTGCAGGCGAAAATGGAATCGGAGGAGAGGAAGCCGATCTCGCAATTGTGGCTGAGGCCGAGGTCGGATGCGAGCTGGTCGGTCCACGGGTCTGCGAGAATCATGGCGCCGCTGGGGGCCTCTTCGGGGTCGTTGGGATCGCCGAAGATCAGGGGCATGGCGACGACTTGATAGAGCTTGCCGTGATAAGCCCAAAAGCCGGTTTGTGCGGATGTGCGCGTTGGGCCGGTCGCCTGGAAGACGTTGCGGATGACCGCCAGGGCGGAGGGTTGGGCAGTGAAGAAATTGGAGACATCTTTCAGCGAGGGCCAGGGCGAGCTGGAATTCTGCGCGATGAGGTTTCCGCGGTCGTCGAGAACGCCGGCGAAATCGACATCGAGGGTTTGCGAGAAGCTGTCCAGGCGTTCCTGGAGGCTTTGGATGTTTTCGCTGGAGACCTCATAACTATGCTCGGCGATGAGGCGCGGAGTTCGGGGATGTTCATGACCATCGCACCGGCCTGGCGCATCCGGAGCAGTCGCTCCGACTGCAGGGTGTGGAGGCTCTGCGCATGCCGGCGAAGTTGGCATCGCTCATGCGGTCGAAGCTGGCGTGAATGGTGTGTAGGAAGGGCCAGGCCATGCCGGTGACGAGAAGAAGCACAACGGCGGCCCACCAGACGAGAAGTTTGTTGCGGAGGCGCATGAAGGTTTGCGTCAGTTGGAAGGGGCCGGCTCGGAAGCCGGATGAGCATCGGGGACGACGGGAAGATTGAGCTGCTCGCGTTTGACGCCGAGGCCGCGATCGATGCCGGTGTAGCCCTGGTGGCTGGGGGCGTCGTTGTCCATGATGGCATCGCGGCTTTCGGAGAGGTGGAAGGCCAGGCCGTCCACGTCGGCAGCGGCGACGTCGATGGACTCGCGGATTTCATCGCAGCGATCGTGCCAGGCGACGATCTGATAATGCCCCGGCGGGACGTCTTTAATCTGGAAATTCCCCTGCGAATCGGCGCGGGCGAAGTAAGAGTTGGGGGTTACGAAGATGATGGTGCGCATGAAGGGGTGAATGTTGCAGAAGAGCTGAACGACGCCGACCTTGTCGAAGGTTTTGGTCTTGGAAAAGCCGTAGGGATAGCGATCGAGGTCGAAGGCGGGGGCCGCGGCGGATCGACTGAAGACGTTGTGATAGAAATGGTCCCAGTTGGGGAAATCGATCTGGGCACCCTTGGGAACCGCGATGAAGTTGGGAACGAAGCGCGGTTGTGTGGGCAACGGTGAAGGGTTTGAGCGGCGGCGGTACGGAATCGAGCGTAGGATCGGAGCCGAGATAGATAACGACTCGAGTTGGGTCTGGCTTTTGAAAGGAAAGGAATGATTGGAAATCAACGGTACCGCTGACGGTGACTCCGCTGGGGCCAGTGGATGGCGCCAAGACCGTCGCCGGCTGGGTGGCCGGCTGCTCCAGTCGCCAGTGCCGCGAGGGTTGTCGAGAGGGCGATGATGACGATCAGCGTGATTTGCCGCATAGGGTCTCCAGCGTGCCGGTCAGTAAGCGAAAGTCAGGTGGATCGAGATGGCGTCGGTGCCGCCAAGGGCGTTGCTCTGGTCGTGCCGGTATTCGCCGCGGATTTCCGCGCCGGGAAGAATTTCATAGGCAAGTCCGCCGCTGATTTCGTGGGCAACCTGTGTGGCGCCGGTGACGAGCCACTGCGGATCGTTTAAATAGCTGAAACGGGCGAAAGCGCGGAATTTGTCGGTGATGTTGTAGTTGGCGAGAAAGAGAAATCCGTTCCAGGCAGGATGGTCGGGGCTGGCGCCCTGCATGGCAAGAAGCCCCTCGGCAGCGAGAGTGACGCGCCTTTGTCGGCTGCCAGGTGATGTGGGCGTCGGCCATATAAAAGGTTCCGCCGGTCGTGGAGTAGCCGATGTTCGGTCCGGACCAGTTGTAGTAGGGATATTCGTCGGCTTCATAATAGCCATAAGGCGCGCCGACGAATCCGGGGCCGATCCAATTGGTGAAAGCAATTTTGAGAGCTTGAGTCGGCCCGTATTCGAGGATCGCCCCACCCGAAGGCGATTGATCAAAATCGGATTCTCCGTTGAAATTGTTGGCGATGAAGGGCCGCAGGGTGAGTCCGGTATTTCCGAGCGGCTGCGTGACCATGACGCCGATGAGGTCCTGCGGCTCGGCGCCGAAAAGAAGGCTGGCGGTTCCGCCGAAGCGGTCCCACTCGTCGCGCGGCTCGACGCCGATGTTGGCGTTAAACTTGCCGACGGTGACAAGGGTGCCGAGAGAAGGGAAAACGCTGGCCGAGACGAATGCCTGTTCCAGAAAGCCGCTGACGCTGTTCTGATCGTCGATGAGGTGCATCTCCGCCGTAGCGGCGATGCGATCGCCGATGCTGGCTGTCCCCGCGAGGGCGACATCGCCCAACCAATAATCTTTGTAATCGTCGCCGCTGTTGTGCAGATAGGAGAACCATCCCCAGGCATTGATCTGGAGATATTGCTGCACGTCGGTCGGCAGAAGGTTTTCGAGGGCAGGTTTCGAGTCGAGATCATCGCCTTCGGATTGAGCAAACGACGGCGCCGCCATGGCCGCCAGGACCGCGGAAATCAAGAGGAGTTTAAATTTGAACTGCCGTACAAATAACATATTTTGCGATCATGCCGGCCTCGCCAGGGATCGGACGGCGGGAAGAATACCCATTTTTAAAAGGGGCTGGATCTTGTCTTCGGTCATGGGACCGCCGAAGAGAAATCCCTGCATGCAATCGACATCGACATCGCGGAGAAGCTGGCGATGTTCTTCGGTTTCGACCCCCTCGGCCACGACCTTGAGGTTAAGACTCTTCGCCAGCGTCACGATGGCGCCGATGAGCGGCCTGTGGGTTGAGTTCAGATCGCCCCCGCCAACCATCTCGAAGAAAACGTGGTTGATCTTGAGAGTCTGGAGCGAGAGGCGTTGGAGATATGCGAGGGAGGAATATCCGGTGCCGAAATCGTCGATGGCGACGCTCACACCGCGCTGATGCAGCGTGGCGAGCTTGCCCATCGCGTCGGGCATATTTTTCATCAGAATGCTCTCGGTGATCTCCAGTTCCAGCCAAGGCTCGGGGCAGCCGGCAATTTCGAGGGCGGATTCGACGGTCTCGACGAAATCGGCCTGTGCGAACTGCAGCGCGGAGACGTTGACGGCCATGCTTTTGGGAGCGCAGCCGATCTCGCGCCATTTGCGGTATTGCCGCGCCGCTTCGTTCAGAACCCACGCGCCGATCGGGAGAATAAGACCGGTGTCCTCGGCAAGGGGGATAAACGCGGAGGGGGAAACCAGTCCCAGCGTCGGATGCTGCCAGCGGACCAGTCCCTCGACGCCGACGATTTTTCCGGAAGGATCGACGACCGGCTGGTATTCAAGCCGAAGCTCGTTGCGCTGGGTGGCGTAGCGGAGCGCGTTTTCCAGTTCGAGGCGTGCCACGATTCCCTCCCCCATTTCCGGAAGGAAGACCAGCGCCGTGTTCCGGCCGGCCTCCTTGGCGCGGTAGAGGGCCAAATCGGCGTTTCGAAGCAGCGAGGCGGAATCGGACCCATGCCCCGGAAAAACCGCGGCGCCGATCGTGACGGTGACGACCAGCTCACGCCCGCGCAGGTCGATCGGACGCTTGAACGCATCGACGAGATCCCGGGCCACGACCTCCGCATCCGCCGCGCTGGCGAGATTGCCGAGGATGGCGGCGAACTCGTCGCCCCCCATCCGGGCCAATGTGTCGGATGTGCGCAGCCGCTGGCGAAGGCGCTCGCTGACCTGGCAGAGCAGCTCATCGCCGTTGTGGTGGCCGTAGGTGTCGTTGACGAATTTGAAGCGGTCGACGTCAACCAGCAGGACCGCGAGCGGTTTGTTCGTACGGTTGGCGGCGCCGAGCGCCTGCTCCAGGCGGTCGTTGAAGAGAATGCGATTGGGCAGACGGGTCAGGGCGTCGTGATGCGCTTGGAAGGTAAGCTGCTCGGTAAGCTGGCGATGCTCGTGCGCCAGGCCGGCGAGTTCGCTGGCCAGCTTGAGCATTTCGATGGCGGAGGTGCCCGGCCGCTGCTTGTCGCGCAGATACATGAAAAATGCCCCGGCCGGCTCGCGGTGGCGCGACTGGATCAGCATCGCCCAGCAGGAGCGGATTCCTTGGTCCGCCAGGTGCGGCCGCACCGGGCCCCAGACGGAATCCTCCATCACGTCGCAAACGATGATTCGATCGTGCTGGTTGGCGGAGAGGCTAACGAGCCGGGCGATGATCTCAGGAAGTTTTGTTTCGATCGCGGTGGACAGAGCCGTCGGCAGCTTCGGCGCCAGGTGCGTGTGCGGCGGGGTGATAAGGGCAATCGCGGCAGAGGCGGCCTGCGGCTCCTGCGCATGCGCCGCATCGACCAGGCGATTCAGCGTGTCCAGCAGCGGTCGACCCTGGGCGATCATTTCCAGCGCCTCGGCACGCACCTCCTCGCGATATTCCATCTGCTTGCGCGAGGTAATGTCGCGCGCGATGCCTGGAACTCACCGGGGCTTGTGCCGGCTGGCGTGCAGAACGCGCCGGCAGGTCGATTCGAGCCATACATATTTGCCGTCCGATCGGCGAAAGCGGAATTCGATCTGACCGGTTTCGCCGAGGTTGGCCTGGCCGCTATAACATTTTCCAGGGCCGCTTTGTCTTCCGGGTGGACGAAGGCACTGAGGTTCATGCCCACCATCTCCTCAGGCGCATAGCCCAGAATCGCGATCGACGCCGGTGAGACATACATGAACGTGCCGTTGAGCGACTGCCGGGAGATTACGTCGGAAGAATTTTCCGCGAGGATCCGGAACCGCTCTTCCTTTTGCGCGAGCAGGTCGATCAGGTTTTTGGTGTGGAGGGAAGATCGCACGCGGGCGCACAACTCGGCCGGGTCGAAAGGCTTGGTGACGTAGTCGGTCGCGCCCATGGCCAGGCCGCGAAGCTTTTCGTCGGTGGAGGCAGCGCCGGTGAGAAAGACGACGGGGATGTCGGCGGTGTGGGCATCGGCCTTCAGGCGTTTGCACACCTCAAACCCATCGACGCCGGGCAGATCGACGTCGAGAAGAATCAGGTCCGGTCCGATCTGCGACGCGGCAGCCTGGCGCGCTCGCCGTCCGCGCAGGAGAAGAAGTCCAGCGGTTCCCTCGCCAGCCAAACCCGCACGAGCTCCTGAATATCTTCAGAGTCGTCAATGATGAGCAGTTTTTGGTTTGGCATTGGTTTCACCCTTTTGGTCGTATCCTTCGATATCGCGGATAATGTCGATCAGCTCGTCGACGGCGGTTTTGACGGCCTCGCATTCGGCGGTGGCCTTGATGAGTGACTCGGCCTTGGCGGCCGCGTCCGTGATTCTGGGGAAGCCGTAACCCGCGCCGGCGCCCTTGAGCTGGTGCACCAGTCGGCGCAGCTCGTCCATTTCCTGGGTCTCCAGGAGCGAGACCATGGAGGCAACGCGCGTCGGCAGCCTCGAGACAAAGCCCGCGACGGCGTGCTGCATCGCAGCGCCGGCCGAATCGGCTTTGAGCGGGCGCAGCTCTTCGATCGTCCGCACCGGGGCCGCGTGGGCGACGTGCGCAGTCGCGGCAGTATGCGGGTGCTTGCCCGACTGCCGCAGATATCCGTCGATCGAGCGCAGCAGGACCTCCTTCTCAATTGGCTTGGTGAGATAGTCCGTGCACCCGGCGTCGAGGCACTTCGCCCGGTCGCCGCTCATCGCGTGAGCCGTCAGCGCAATGATCGGCAGCTTGTAGCCCAGCCGCCGAAGTTGCGAAGTCGCTTCGTATCCATCGACTTCGGGCATCTGCATGTCCATGAGCACCAGATCGAATTGCTGCGGAGTAACCTTGTCGACCGCTTCGCGGCCGTTGGGAACGACGACGACTTCAGCCCCCGCCATCGTGAGGTGCATGGTAAGCAGGTGCTGATTATCGATGCCGTCTTCAGCGAGCAGGATTCTTCCATGCAGGAGGATTTCTTCGGTGTTGCTCGCCTGGGTGAAGACCGTGAGCATCGATTCGGTAAGGCCGTGGCGCATCGGCACGTCGCTGAGCGGGCCGCCGTCGGCAAACAGCGTGAACTTGCTTCCCTTCCCGATCTCCGATTTGACGCAGAGATCGCCCCCCATGAGCGTGGCCAGGCGTTTGCTGATCACCAGCCCCAGCCCCGAGCCGCCATATTTGCGGGTCATGGAGACGTCCGCCTGCACAAACGGCTGGAAAAGCCGCGAGATCTGCTCCTGCGTCATCCCGATGCCCGTATCGGAGACTTCGAGCATGACCCTGCTGGTGTTGCCGCTGCGGGCAACGCTGACGGAGATTTTGATTTCGCCGCGCTCGGTGAACTTGATCGCGTTGCCGGTCAGGTTCATGAGAACCTGCTTGAGGCGCAGCGGGTCGGTCCGGATGACTTCGGGGATGTCGCCGACGAATTCGACGCGCAGCGTCAAGTTGCTTGGCGGTGGCGCGAACGCGAAGCATGGAGGCGACGTCGACCGCGAGGCGGGCCACGTCGCAGGGAATTCTCTCGACCGTCATCTTCTCCGCTTCGATCTTGCTGATGTCCAGAATGTCGTTGATCAGGTCCATGAGGTGCCGCGCGTTTCGCCGCACGACCTGGAGGCAATTGATGCGGTCGGACATCGTTTGCACGGGCGAGAGCATCAGATCCGAATAGCCCAGGATCGCGGTCATCGGCGTGCGAATCTCGTGGCTCATGTTGGCGAGGAAAGCGGTCTTCGCCCGGCTGGCCTCCTCGGCCTTGTCCTTGGCGGCGGAAAGCTCCGCCGTGCGTGCGGTCACCAGCTCTTCTAGGTGATGACGATGCAGGTTTAGCTGCGCATCCCGCTGCGCGATCTGTTCCAGCATGCCGTTGAAGCAATCCACCAGAACGCCAAGCTCGTCGTCAGAAGTCTTTGTCGCACGCACCTGGTAATTGCGGTCGACCGTGATCGTCTTGGCCGTGGCGCTGAGGTGCTCGACCGGGCCGATGATCGAGCGCGAAAGCCGGCGCGAAAGCGCGAACGCCAGCCCCAGGGCACTCAGAAGCACAACGCTGAATACAGATACGTACTCGTGCGTGCGGGTGGTGAGCAGATCGAGGTCCGACTGGATGTAAACCCACCCAAGCAAGCGTCCATTCAATTCAACGGGGCTGGAGACAATCAAGGAGTCGGCGGTGAAGCGATATTCGCCGACTCCCATGGGGAGAAATCCGGGAGCCTAGCCGAGTGGTCCCGGAAATAGCTGGCCAGCTTCTGCTGGCTGTTGTCGTAAATTGCGGCGGTCACGACGTGCGGCTCAGCCCGCAGCGACGCCAGAAGCCGCGCCGCGTCGTTCGGGTCGGCGAACGAAAGATCAGCGTTGGAATTTTCGGCGATAATATTCGCGTACGTCTGCGTGTCGATGACCAGGCCGCGGCGGATCTCGTGGTAGTCATAGACCGCGAGCACCGCCACCGCGACGAGCAACGCCGCGCCGGCGGAAACCAGGCTCATCACCAGCAGCTTGGCCTTGAGCGTTTTGGGGGCGAAGTTGAAGCGACTGATTTTATTCATTTTTTATAAATTCTGGCGAGCTTCATCAGTTTTGCGCTCACCTTGAGACCGGCGGCGGAAATGGCGTCGGGGCTGACCTCAAAGCGCATGCGATCGTCCTCCAGGAAAAATCGCATGCACCCCCCGGCAGGATCGAAGGCATCCGTTTCCCCGACCGTCAGGACCGGCCGGTTGCCGAGATTGTCGAAAAGACTCTTCAGTGAAGGATCAAGCGCCGCCGGAACGAAAAGAAGCTGGCATTGTCCGATGTCCCCCAGAGTGTTGTAGTGAATGACCTGCACGTTCCGGTCGGCCGCGGTTTTTCCGGCCATGGCCGATTCGAGCGCGCCGTTGAACGGATCCGGCCCCACCGTCGCCACGACAAACGCGGCGTCCCGCGACGGGAACGCCGAGTCGGGCCACTCGACGAATTGCGTGAAGTTGTACACAAATGCCGCCTTGATCAAATACTCCCGGCTCGGTCCATCGGCGCGGCACGGAATCGCCGCGACAAGCAGCGCAGCGATCGCCGCCAATCTCCAGCTTCGGAATGTCCGCCCTTTACCCAGGCCGATCATAAATCCCGCAATTCGTGAAACGAGTTCCCAACACATCCCGAGCCGCGGGCTAGTAAGTCATGGTCCACTCCGCATAAAAGGTGCGCGGCACTTCGGTGGGAATAGCGACTGAGTTGACGTTCCCGGATTCGTAATGCCGGCCCTGGAGAAGGTTTTGGACTCCAACGGCGAGGGTCATATTGGGGTTGATCAGCCAGCGAATATTCGCATCGAGGCGGACATAGGCATTGACGCTCTGGTAAATGCCCTCGTCGTTAAGCGCGTCTATGAAGGCCAGCGCGTCGACGTAATAGAGCGACGTGTTGAACTGAATATTTTTTGTCACGTCGAGATAGGAATGGATCTGAAACTGGTTCTGCGGGGCGCTTTTTTCGATGTATTGCGTCTCATACGCGGGCTGGAAAAGATCGAAAACATCGCGAACGATCGGATGACCCTCAATGCGAAGATAGGTATAGCTCGCCCCCAGCCGCCACGCAGGATTAACCTGCCAATTGAGCGACAGCTCACCCCCGTAGCTGTACGCGTTGACGCCGTTGTTGTAATCGACTTCGGTGAAATTCTGGGGGTTGATCGTTGGCACAATCAGCCCGGAATAGATGTTGTAGAATCCGGACACCGCCGCCGTAAAAGGCTTGGCCGGCTGGACCTTGTATCCAACCTCAAAGGCGTCGGTCTTTTCCGAGTCGGGGTGCAGGGTGCCGATTTGGACATCGTTTCCGACGGGGAATTGGATTTCCTGGTCCACGGATGGGATGCGCACGGCGCGTGAGTAGGCGGCCCATACCGAATTCCGCTCGTCCGGCGTCCAAAGCAGGCGGCGTGCTGGGCTGTGGCTCCAGAGTGGTGAGGTTGTTGTATTCGAGCTTGGTTCCGATGAACCATTGGAACTTGTTGGGGACAATGGACACCTGGTCCTGAACGAATCCATTGATGTCATAGACGTTGCTATACGTTGGATAGACCGGTGCTCCGGTTGGGCTCACGATGCGAATGAAGTAATCCTTCGCGGCCATGCCCCAGGTCACATCCTGCATTGCGCCAATGGGAAATCGGTTCTGGAACTCCAGGTCGAACGCATCCTGCTGGTATCCGATCGGATAATCGATCAATACCTGCCGGTCGTAGTAGGCGAGGATCGACGTATCGGCGCGATCGGATTCCACGTGCGACCATTTTCCAAGCAGATTCGCACCATTATTGTAGAAATTGGTGTCCAGGGGAGTTGCTGCTCCGGTATTGCTGGCGTTTTGTTCGAGCTGCTGGAAGAAGAAGTCGCCGGAGACGGTGAGCGTGTCTTCGGGCGAGCCATATCGATCCACGCGGAAGCCGCTTTGCACGCCGCGCCACTCGTCGTGCGCGGGATCGCCATTGGACTGATATCCATTTCCGTTGTACTGGACCTGGGAATAGACCCGGTAATATGTGTTATCGTCGATTTGCCCGCCGTAACGGAAGTCGCCGTAGTCCTGCTGGCTTCCGCCGCGCGTATCTACAAGAAGTCCCTGGGTATCCTTCGCGGATTTGGTGATGACGTTGACGACGCCGTTGACGGCATTTGCTCCCCAGAGCGTCGAGCCAGGTCCGTTGATGACTTCGATGCGGTCGAGGTCCATGAGGGGATAATTGACCGAGTTCCAGGTGACACCCCCGAACGCCGGGGTGTAAAGCGAGCGCCCGTCCATGAGCACGAGCAGGTTGTCGGCAATATACGCGTTCTCCCCGCGCGAGCTGATCGCCCATTGACCGGAGGTGATCTGTGCGACGTCCATTCCCGGCGCAAGCCGCAGCAATTCCGGAATGCTTCCCAGACCCGAGCGTTGGATGTCATCCTGCCCGATCACGGAAACCGCCGAAGGGGCGTTGGAGATTTTCTGCGGCTCCTTGGCCACGCTGGTGACCTGAACATTCATCAGGTCTTCGAGGCTAAGGCCCGTCAGATCTTCACTAACGCCATTGCGCGGCGTTGACGCCATCGGCCGGGTTGTGGCGCTAGGCCGCGTCGCGGGCGCGGCAACGCGCGGGCCCCCAGAGCGCAGACAAGACCACATATGAAGATCGATGTGAAATCCGCAGCCCTCCGATTTCCTGACCGCGCAATCATGTAAGTACCTCTTTCGCCAGTTTTTGCGAAGGTGATCGGCTGGCATATCAATCGGTGCAAATGGGAGGTTTATTTAGGTTGTGCGGCGTGGGAGGGATGAATTGATCATAAGGACTGCGGCCGTAACTTCGGCCCTGGCGGCAATCCAATGCGGAAACCTTTATCGGACCTGCCGCCCGATTCCAGGTCCAATTTTTGGCTGTGTTTATTCGGACCGAGTCATGGCGGGCTCGGAAAGCTTCGCCAGCGCGCCGTTATCGGACGCAGGCCGTGACGTGAAGTACCGCTTGATCTTCAGGAATTGCGCCTCGTAAAGATGGTAGCTGGCGATTGAAATCGCCAGCGCACACCCGCCCCCAAAGATTTCATAGGCCAATGTTTGCGGTAGGCTCATCTGGCCGCCCTTGAGTGGATAAACCCGCCCGAAAGATGCGCAGATATTGTGGCATTAATAGATAGTGATAGACGTACAGCCCATAGCTGTATTTTCCCAGCATCATGAGCCAGCGCGATTCCATCGCCCAGGTGAACCCGCTCGCGGCGGGATTGGCCAGGCTCCAGACGATCACGCCCGCGAACAATGGCCCGGTCAGTGTATACGCGACGAGCTGCACAACAGGCTCGCCGCTGTCCAGACCACCGCGCACCCCGAAGAGAATCGCCAAACCGGCGATGCAAATCCCGACAACCCCCGGAGCCCACGCCCGGACCCGATCCAGCGCACGCTGATCGCGCGACAGCACCGCCACCAACGCACCATAGCACAGCGTGTCCATCCGAAACGGCGTCATCCCGAAAACGACTGCCCAGTCGCAGTGAAATCCCAGAATCGCGACCGCGCGCGCAATCGGCGTAATCGCGATCAGCGCAACGCACATTCGCCGCAGCGAACGCTCATCGAGCAGATAAACGATGGTCGGCCAGATGAGATAAAACTGCTCCTCAACGGCCAGCGACCAGAAATGATTCACCCGAACCGCATCCCCCGGCCAGAGCTTGCCTGTCCAGGCCATCCGGATATTGCTCAGATAAGTCCAGAACCAAATCTGCTGCGCCCGCAGTTCGGGCGACGGCCGGTCCGGCCGGATAAGCGGCATCGCCACGAAAATCACCAGTAGCACCCCGTAATAAAGCGGGAAAATCCGCACCGTGCGCCGCCCATAAAAGTTGACGAAGAATCCCGGCTTCCCACGGGCCCACAGAAGGATGCGGGTGATGAGAAATCCCGAGAGTACAAAGAAAAGATCGACCCCCATCCAAAGCGGCGAGATCGCAACATGCCAGGTGCGCTGAACTGCGGTCTGATGAGCGCACATCTCCCCAAAATGCAGCACCATGATGGCCAGGATCGCAACCCCGCGCAGCCCGTCGAGCGCCGGCACATGCGGCCGCGAAAGGGGAGACGCCGCCCCCCCACCGCCGCTCAAACTGCCAACATCGTCGCTGCTCACTGCAAATCCATTTCGGCTTTATGGCGCCGTGCGATCAAAAACTAATCAAATTTCCAGTCCGGTTCGTCCGCGGAATTGAAATAGACCGCCGGGACGGGCACGTTGAGCAGCCGCAGATATAAGCAAAGCTGCGCGCGATGATGGATCATGTGATTCATGCACCAGACGCGATAGATCATCGCCTTGGGCTTGCTCGCCATCACGTGCGATCCGTTACGGATGGTCCACACATCGCCGATGCGGCCGGCGTCAAATTTTTTAACCACTGCACGAAGCTCATTGGCACATTTGTCGAACTCCGCGAGAAGATCCTTTTTATCCGTCGGCTCGACCCGCGGCCGCGGCGCGGTCGCCATATCCAAACCGTCTTGAGCGATCGTCGATTTCGCCCAGTCCGGCAAAGTGGCAACGTGCATCGCCAGCCGGCCCAGGTTCATCGATTTTTCGTGCGGCTTCCACGCAAATTTGTCTTCGGGCAGTCGCTCCAGCACCGTTCGCGTAACCGCCAGCTCCCGCTCTAGATCCCCGAAAATCAGCTCGTGCGCCGAGAGATTTTGGGTTGCCATAATGGTTTCTCCTTTATTTAAGCCAAGTCTATCGCGGAGAACCCGGCGCTTGAAGCAATCCGAGCAACAATTGCTCCCACTGAGCCGCCCGAACTGCCCAGGTGCATTGGCTCCTCATCGCGCTCGCCTGCCGCCATTTGCCGGCCCAGAATTTCTGCAAATCGCGAGATGCTTCCTCGATCACGCCGGCCAGGCCTTCGACAAACCCATCCACAAACCGCCCCCGATCTTCCTCCCCGCGAAGCGGCGGCAAAAGCGTCCCCAGCCCCGAGGTCGTTTCCGGCAAAGCCCCCAGCCCGCTCGTGACCACGTGCATCCCGCACGCCATCGCCTCCATCACCGCGATGCAACTGGTCTCCACGAAAGTATTCGGATACGCCAGAATCCACGCTGGCTTCAGCGCCTCCGCCAACTTCGGCTGCGCAAGCGCCCCGACATACTCCGCCCCGCTCATCAACCGGCAGCGGGCATACAACTCCCGATACGGATCGTCCTTCTCCTCGGCGAAATAAATCCCCATGCTCGAATAAACCTGAAGCCGCGACGCCGGAACCCGCTTGTGCAATCGCTCAAAGACATCCAGAAGAATATCCAGCCCCCGAAACGGCGTGCTCGTGTAGGCCAGAATCGGCGCAGCAGACTTCTGCCGCGCGAACGTATCTGCATCCGCAATCTGACCCGCAAACCCCGGCGCAATCGCGTTAGAGCAAACATGCACGCGATTGGGGTCAAGTTGATATTGCCGCAGCATCACCTCCCGATGCCAGTGCGAAACGCAAACGACGGCATCCCAAAAATCCCGAATCTCCGGCTGACCCAGCGCCTGCAGCGGTCCCAAATCCGGAAGGTGCCCGGTCCACAGAACCAGCTTGCACCCCGGCGGAATCTGCGGCCGCAAAATCTGCGAAAGCTGCGCGGCCCATTAAGCACAATAGCCGCCGCACAATCCTGAAACACTTCGCGAGATAGATTCGCGATCGGCGCCGTCCAGACGCCACAAAAACTTCGCGGCTGCTTCGAGCCGTTGCAAATCGTCACATGATGCCCCCGGTTGGCAAGCTCCACGCTCAGATAACAAACCCCCGACTGCGACCCCCCCATCGGCCGCTGGTATGGCGACCCCGCATCGTAATCCCACGGAATCATGTCGACGAAAGCCAGCTTCATGCGATCTTTCGCCAATTATGATCGCCGGGAATCGGCCGAAGGCAACATCGCTCGACGCCTAACTTGACTCGCAGGCGCGGTCCGATAGATTGAGTGTTAAAATTCGGGGCCATAGTGAAATGGGATCACGCCACCATGGCATGGTGGAATTTGGGGTTCAAATCCCCATGGCTCCATTATTTAGCGGAACAGCAACATTGAGCAGTGGAACTGGAGTCCGCAGAGGAAACATGGTAGTACCGTTCCAATTCCCCCAATCGACGCTCCCACTTGACTAACACTTCATTCGCGATTCCGATATTCACCCAACATGAAATGTCTCGCGTTCGACATTGAGATCTCGAACGTGTTCACGCTCCGCAGCGGCGAGGACCTCGAAAATATGCGCCCTTCGATATCTCGGTAGCCGCGACTCAAATCCGCGACGGCGAGCATCGCATCTGGCATTCGAGGGATTCGGACGGGAAACCCGCCACAAACCTCTGCCGTGACGACGTGCGGGCGCTCCTGGACTACCTCGATCAAACCGAGCAGGCGGGTCATATTCTTGTAGCTTGGAACGGGCTCAGTTTCGATCTCAAATGGATCGGTCACATAGCCGGCGACATCCCGAAGGCGGCAAAAGTCGCCCGCCGCATGTGCGATCCTATGTTTCAGTTTTTTATGACGAAGGGGTTTCCTGTTTCACTGGAATCGGTCGCGCGCGGTATGGGGCTGACCTGCCGAAAACTCATGGACGGCGCCGACGCGCCCGTCCAATGGCGCGCTGGCAACCATCAGGCAGTGTGCGACTATGTACTGGGCGATACGCGCATGACGGTTGAAATCGTGTTGGCGATCGCCCGCCAGCGGGAAATCGCCTGGCGTACACAAAAGGGAACGCGCTCATCCATTCCGATTTCACGGCTCAGAACCGTGGAAGAATGCTTGGACGACCCGATGCCCGACCAGTCGTGGATGAGCCAGCCAATCCCAAAACATAAATTCGTCGGATGGCTGCGGTAGAATCGCCGCCCTTTTCCATTCGATGATCATCGGGCCGGTGGATTGTGACTGGTCCTTTTCCTTCACCGTTGCGAAGTCGCTCCTAACGAAGCACGCTCACCCCCGCCGGGCGCAACCTCCGCGGCAAAAGCCACATTGCGGCAACGACCCCACACAGCACCATCCCCGCCGCCCCCGATGGTTCCGGCACCGGCACCGCGATGAAATCCGCCTCGCCCGAACCCGTGTTGAACAATTCCCCCAGCGATGTGCCCGCGGAATTCACCTCGAAAATCCCCCCTTTGTTGTTGCCGTCCTCGGCGATGTAGTAAAGGTCGTTTTGACTATCCACCGCGATCCCCTCCAGCGAGGTCAGGTCCGTCACGACCGGCGATGCCAACGAGCTGCTGATGTTAATCTTCTCGATGTTGCCGTTTTGATCGGAGACATAGAGATCCCCCAGGCTGTCCACGGCGATGTCAATCGGGTTGCTCACGCCGGAAGTGAAGGTCTTGATCGGCGTGCTTCCGCCGGTGGAGGGATATTCGAGGATGGCGCTGTTGTAACGGTCGGCGATGAAGACGTTGCCTGTGGTTGGATCTACGGCAATTGTGTTGGTGACGCTGAAGCTGGTGTTGGCGTCGGTGTCGGTAAAAGCGGCCGGCGTGCCGGTGGCGCCGGTGTACTTGAAGGATTTGATGTCTGAGGAATTGCCGTTGTCGGCATTGGTGGTAATGAACAGGTTTCCGCCGGGGCCGAAGGCCGTGCCGTAGTAGAACTCCGCGGTACCCGTCGTGGAAAGCGCTGAAGAGCTGGCGGTGCTGAGCATCGAACCGGGCGCGCCGGTAAGATATTTGGTCACTCCGCCATCGGTATCGGTGACATAAACATTGCCTGCGGAATCGAGCGCAAGTGTATTGGGGCTGCCGCCCGTCGAGCGGCTGCTTACCAGGGTGCCCGTGTTCGTGTAGTCGAAGATCGTCTCGCCGCCGCCGTTCGTCAGATAAATATCAGCTTCAGAGCTTTGCGCAAGTGCAAGTGAAATGGCGCCGGCGATCAAGCTAAACAAAGCGGCGCGCGGAATAATCGAGCGGTTTGGCGAGCGATCTCGCCCAATCCGGGGGACAACCTGCATTTCCTCTCCTTCGCACAGAGTTTTCCCCCTCTGCCAGTGTTTCGCGTAACTTAGCGGTCACTCAGTTCGATTTTCAATTCAAATCATAAGGTTTTTTATAAAATTTTGCTTCGCGGTTTGCGACTGATAGATCGACGAATGCGACGGATTTCGGACGCTTGTGGTGCCGGCGACTGAACGAAGATTTCACCATGCCGGGGATCGCCGATTGGACGAGTTGGTTGGCCTTGTGTATCTCGATCATCTCATGACTTCCCCGAACGAACGAAATGCATTCGACCAAGCCGTGACCCTGCACAAGCAAGGAAGGCTGCCCGAGGCAATTGTCGCCTATCAGCGATCCCTCGCCTCCCGCCCCGAGCTCTGGACCGCCGCCGCCAACATGGGCAAGGCCCTCGCCGACCTCGAACGCTTTGCCGAAGCCGTCGCCGCCTACCAGCACGCCCTCCGCTACTCCCCCACCGAACCCCGTCTGCACATCGGCCTGACGCTCGCCCTCATCGGCCAGGGAAATTGCGTCGCACCCGATCCCCCCAACGAGCAATCCAAAATTATCCCTCACCTCCGCTCAGTCACCCTCTGCTGCGTCGACACCAACCATCCCGAAGGCGGCGTCTTTTCCATGCGCCAGTCCATGGCCCAGGCAAACTTCGCCAAAGCCATCCTCTTCACCTCCCGTTCAATCGCAACCCCGGGTATAGACGTTCGCGTGATCCCCGCATTTACCTCCGTCGAGGACTACAGCCGATTCATGTTTTCCAAAACACTGATCGACGCGATCCAAACCTCACATCTTCTCCTCACCCACTGGGACGGCTGGGTCTTAGACGGCGCCCGCTGGCGCGACGAATTCCTCGCCTCAGATTACATCGGCCCACCCTGGCCATGGTACGCCTCCAAAAGCGTAGGCAACGGTGGATTTTGCCTCCGCTCCCGCCGCCTCCTCGAAACCGTCGCCCAAATCAATCCCCCTCGAATCCATCCGGAGGACGAAGTAATTTCCCGTGACCTTCGCGAACCCCTTGAATCGCGCGGCGTGCGTTTCGCCGACGAGCAAACCGCCTGGACCTTCGCCCAGGAATGGCGCGGCGAAAACCGCCCCGCCCCCTTCGGATTTCACGGACTCTTCAACCTTCGCCGATTCCTATCGCGCGATAAAATCGAAGCCGTGCTCAACGAATTGCCAACATCCCTCACAAACGAAAAACAAAGCGCATGGCTGCGCGGAGGATGACCGCTCCAAATGAAAACACCCAATTCCACCGTACAAGAACCTCATTTACCCAGCACCCCCAAAGCGCAGCGCCAGCTCACCGAGGGAAGCACGTTCACTCTCTCCATCCTTTGCATCGCCTCGATTCTCCTTGCCGGATTTGTATCTTCAGCCCGCGCTCAAACGTCACAACCCTCCCTCACCTCCGTCTCCGTCGATTGGACGAACGTCCAGCGCATCTCCCGAACCACCCCAACCCTGCAGGTTGTGGTAAACCCTCCGCTCCGCCGCGGAGAAAAAGTGCATGACGGCGCCTACGCCGCCCTCCGCAACCTAAACGCCGACTACGTCCGCTACGTCCCCTGGCTCCCTTATCCCAGGCTCGCCGTCGCCGAATTAGATCCGCCAACCCCGGGCAAAACCTCCTGGGACTTCTCCGTCATCGACCCAATGACCATCGATTTCTTCAACGCCACCCAGGGTCACCCGGTAATCCTAAATTTCAGCACCATCCCCCAGTGGATGTTCCAGACCGACAAGCCCGTCACTTATCCCGCCGATCCTTACCAGGTTTATTGGCATTACACCGAGGGAACGAGACTTCGCGATCCCTCCATGAAGGAACTCGCCGATTATTACGCCCGCCTCGTGAGCTGGTACACCAACGGCGGCTTTACCGACGAAACCGGCGTCCGACACGACTCCGGCTATCACTACTCCATTCCCTACTGGGAAATCTTCAACGAAATCGACTTCGAACATCAAACCAGCGCCTCCCAATACACCCGGCGCTACGACGCCGTCGCCAGCGCCATCCACGCGGTCTCGCCCCGCACCCAATTCGTCGGCCTCGCGCTGGCCGATCCGAGAGGACATCTCCCCTATTTCGAATATTTTCTGAACCCCAAAAATCACGCCCCCGGCATCCCGCTCGATCTGATTTCCTACCACTTCTACGCCACCCCCGCCCCCACCGAAACCGCAGACCAGTGGCAAACGACATTCTTCAATCAAGCCGACGATTTCCTCATCGCCGTGCGCAAGATCGAAGCCATTCGCCTCCGCCTCAGCCCCTCGACCAAAACCACCCTCGACGAGCTCGGCGTCATTCTCCCCAAGGACAATAACCTCGACCCCGATAACCGCATTCCCCCCATCTACTGGAACGCCGCCGCCTCCCTCTACGCATACCTCTACGTCGAGCTCGCGAAACTCGGCATCGACATCGTCGGCGAATCCCAACTCGTCGGCTATCCCACCCAATACCCCAGCGTAAGCATGATCGACTGGAAAACCGCAAAACCCAACGCCCGCTTCTGGGTTCTCAAGCTTCTGAAGGACAATTTCGCCCCCGGCGATCAGATGATCTCCACCACCTGGACATCACACGATCCCCAAAATCCCGACCTGGAAATTCAAGCATGGAAATCACCAACCGGCCGCAAACTGCTGCTCATCAATAAACGCAACGCTCCCGAAACCGCGCTCCTCCCTAACGAAGCCGCAAACGGACGCATCGAAGAGGTCAATCTCTCCACCGGCGATAATCCGCCGGCCTCTAGCATTCTGACTCAATCAAAAGTAACCGTTGCCCCGTTTGAGGTCGCCGTCGTTCATTTGGCGCAGTCGCGCATGAACCTGCTCAGCTGAAATTCTCCGGCAATCCTCCTCTTATCCCTCCCCTGGTAATCCGGGGGAGCCCTCCGTGTCCTCTTCCGCTTGTTTCGGACGATGGGTGGGGGACCGAATACCGACCGACGAGTATTTCGGAAGACCAGATTGAAAACCGCTCGCCTCCCGGTTTTCGCCGTCCCGTTTTCCCGGTCACGTCGGCAACGCCGGAAACAGTTTCGACGCCCTCTCCACCGCGAATTCCTTGAACAGTCTCACCACGCGCGAGACATGCCGGTTCCCAACGTGCAGCAAAACCAGGTCATACGTCCGGAAATGCCACCTGGGCATCACCTCCACCAGCCGTCCATCCCGCAAAAGCCCAGGCTGCACGATGGGCGGCAGATCCCCAATCCCTACCCCGGCCAGCAGCGCCGCCGCCAGCCCCGCGAAATCGTTGATCGCCAGATACGGCTGAAACGTGATCGATTCGCTCTTCTTCCCGCTGCCGTGAACGAACGTCCAACGGCTTTCAGGCCGCCACCGCGAAAAGGCCAGCAGTCGATGCGGCAGCAGATCGCGCGGCGACTGCGGCGCCTTCCGCTTCTTCTTCAAATATTCCGGACTCGCGAGCAGAACATGCCGATACGTCAGAATCGTGCGCACCACCAGCGACGAATCCTTCAGCGCCCCCACGCGAAACACCAGGTCCACGCCCTCGGCGATGTGATCGACCATGCGTTCGGCGATCAAAACCTGCACCCGCACATGGGGATATGACGCCTGAAACGCGACCGCCAGCGGAACGACGAGGGAATCGGAAATGCTCGGCGGTGCCGAAAGACGCAGCACGCCCGCGACATTGGCGAGGCGATACGAGACGATCTGATCGACGGCGTCGGCGATCTCGGCGCCCCGGTTGGCGTGCTCGATGATCTCCGATCCGATGTCCGTCAACCGCAACCGGCGCGTCGAGCGCTCCAGAAGCCGAACACCCAGCCGGTCCTCCAACTCGGCAACGCGCCGGCTAACCGTGGAAGTCGGCATCTTCAACCGCCGCGCCGCTTCGGTGAAGCCATGCGCCTCCACCACCTTGGCGAAAATCATCAGCGAGTTGAGATCGGTCATGTTCGCTTTGCTTATAGCCGGATCATTTTTCCAGTTTTGGGAAAGTGTATCCCGCTTTTTGCCACTTGTCGCAGGGATAGGGCCTTCCTATTCTTGCGGCGCGCTGACTTGGCGCAGAAAAAGGAAATACAATGACTCCCGATGAAACCACAATCACTGAAGTGCTGGCGACATATCAAAACGCGTTGAATCATTCCGACACCGACCAAGTGATGCAGCTTTACGCACCCGACGGTGTCTTCATGCCCCAGCATTTCCCCTCGAGCGTCGGACTGGCGGCCGTACGCAAAGCATATGAAGCCGTCTTTAACGCAATTACGCTGCAGGTGAAATTTGAAATCGCAGAAATAAAGCAACTCACGGCCGATTGGGCCTTTGCACGCACCAACTCAGCCGGAAACGTGCGCGTTCACACGACGGGCCAGAGCGGCCCGGAGGCAAACCAGGAACTTTTCCTCTTCCAAAAAATCGCCGGCAACTGGAAGATAGCACGCTACTGTTTCAGCACGACCAATCCGCCTCCGCGGACCTGAGGCATTGTTCGCCGCCAATGGAGATTCGATATGAAAGCCATCGTCATTCACCAATACGGCCCCCCCGATGTTTTGAAATATGAAGACTATCCAGACCCAATCGTCGGAGCCCGCGAAATCCTCCTGCGTGTCGCCGCCGCTGCCGTCAATCCAATCGACCTGAAAAAGCGATCCGGAGCCGTAAAGGAAATCTTCCCCATCAAATTCCCCGGCGTCCTCGGTTACGACGTCTCCGGAACCATCACCAAGCTCGGCTCCGGCGTCCAGAGGCTGGCCGTCGGAGACAAGGTCCTCGCATTCGCCGACCACACCTATGCCGAACTCTCCGCCGTCCCCGCCATGAGTGCCGCCAAAGTTCCCCAGGGTCTTGATCTGCTTGACGCGGCCGCACTCCCCGTCGTCGCAACCACGGGTTACCAGCTCATCACCAAGGGCACCGCAATCAAGCCCGGACAAAGAATTCTCGTCGTCGGCGCCGTCGGTGGCGTCGGACGCGTCGCCGTATACATGGCCAAACATCTCGGCGCCATCGTGATCGCAGGTGTTCTGAAAAGACAACTTGATGCCGCGAAGACCCTCGCCGTCAGCGAAGTAGTCCCCCTCGAAGATGAGGCCGCGATCCACAAACTCGCGTCAGTCGACGCGATCGCCGACACCGTTGGCGGAAACACCTCGGGCAGCCCTCATGGCCAAGCTAGCCAAAGGCGGCGTCTTCGCATCAGTCGTCGGCCCCCCCGCCAATGCCAAAGATTATCCATCCGTTCGCATCGCCCCGATTTATTCGCATCCCGACGCGATAATTCTGGCGGAGATGGCCCAGGCCGCCGCCGACAAAAAGCTCGTGCTGCCGATCGGCAAAAAATTCCCCCTGCAAAACGCCGCCGAAGCCCACGCCGCTATCGAAAAAGGAGGCGCAGGTAAAGTCCTGCTTGTCGTCTAAGATAAACCCCCACCTTCAAGTGCCGCCGGTGTCCTCACGGCGGTCTCCCGCTTTCAGCTACAACCGGGGCGCATTCCCCAATCTTTCATTCGGCATTTGGCAATCGGCATTCTCCCGGATCTCACGCCGTCCACCGATGAAAAACGCAGAACACCCCCGCCAGCATCAGCCCGAATCCCACCAGATAATTCCACTGCAGCTTTTCTTTCAGATAGATCGTTGCGAACGCAACGAACACCGTCAGCGTGATCGCCTCCTGAACGATTTTCAATTGATACCCCGACCACCCCTCCAAGTGGCCGATCCGATTGGCGGGAACCTGAAAACAATATTCAAAAAACGCGATCAGCCAACTGACGAGGATCACTTTCCACAGCGCGGTCTTCTCAAATTTGAGGTGCCCATACCAGGCGATCGTCATGAACGCGTTCGAGATAAACAGCAGAATAATCGTCCACATGCAAAAGCATCTCCATCACCATTGCGCTTCTTCGAACGGATTCTCCGCCGGCCGGATCTTCGGCTTGGGAAGCATCGAGATCATCGCCTTGGCCATCCCGGCGTCCCCCGCACCCGACACCCGGATATTTAAGGGCGACCCGCGCAGCAGCCAAATCTCCGAAGCCGCCGGCTCGCGCCGGTTTTTGACCATCTCCAAAAATTTGTCCTTGCGAAACGCCCATGGCGTTACCAGGTTCTGAAACCTCTGCCCCGTCCGAAAAGCCAACGGCTTGCCCGATTCTTCGGTCTCAATAATCGCCCCCCGAATCGATGAAGTCATCATCACGATAGGATGCTTCGATGCTTCCTCGGCAATCGCCTCAAGATCGCCATAAGCCACCGCCGGCCGCGCGGCATCGTGAACGATGACATGGGTCGATTCCTCCGAAATCTTCTGGCTCGCCGCCACGAGCTGGTCCATCCACCCCTTGCCGCCGCTGACCAGTTTCGCGCCGGAGAAGCTCAGATGCCCGCCGAATTTCCGCTTCGCTTCCTCAGCCTGATCGTCGGAGACAACGAGCTGAATTTGCTTGACCCCGTCGCGATTGAGGAACATCTCCACCCCGCGCAGGAGGCACTCCCGGCCATCGATTTTAACCAGCGCCCCCGCTCCCTCGGCGCCGTTTGGAACGGCTGTCAGCACCACCACAGAAAAGTTCGCCATACGCCTCCCGGCAAACGATCCATCATTCTCAAGAATCCCCCGCCGGTCAAGCCGGGGCGGCGTGCGATTGACAGGGGTCGGCTGCCCCTTAAAATCCTTCTCCCCTGAGACGCACGGGCTCGTAGCTCAGTTGGTTAGAGCGCGTCCCTGATAAGGACGAGGTCACAAGTTCGAATCTTGTCGGGCCCATTGAAGTTTATCTCGCCGAAGGTTGAATCAACCTACCTGCGGACTCGGGGGTTTATTTTTGTATGGCGCAGAATTTTTTTCGCCTGGGGACATGCGTTACAAAACTTGACAGTCCGCAACAAGCTGGGTGATTTGGGTAAAATGGGTAACGCAAAGACGAGGTTTTGGACATTAATTAGTCACATAAGTGGTTTAATGGCGTCCCGGCTTTAGCGGCGAATCTCAGCCAAGTCGGCGACTCGTCTTCGATTTTTGGGCCCAAGAGATCGCAAGTTTAAATCTTGTCACTCCGATTTCTATCCTGCCCAACTTGCCTAAGCGGGCGAGTAGTGACGGGATATCGAACCCCGTCATTGCCACGCGATTCCATTTGCTTCTGCTGGCATCAATCTGCATTATTGTTGACAGATGAACGAGAAAAGGCCGTCAACTGTCACCGTCCGCGCGTCACGCTAGGACAACGTGACTCTAGCTATGTCCCATGAGAATCAATTCCACAAGAAATTGGCTGAAGCCAGTTTCATGATTCGCCACGGGCGTTCTGTCGATGCGATACCGATCTTGGACGCCATCGTTAATGCCGATCCAGCCTTCGCGTGGGCACTGGAGGAACGCGGACGCGCGAAACTCTTTAGCGGTGATCGCAACGGTTCGATTGCGGATTTCACCCGAATGATTGCTAAATGGCCGACCAATCCGAAAGGATACACGTGTCGAGCAGATGCCCGTGCGCGTGCAGGCGACCTGCGTGGAGCTATTGATGATTATTCCTCTGCTATTGCCATAAATCCCAGGCATCCTTTTGCTTTTCTTCAACGCGGTAGATTAAGAACGAAACTTGGGGATTATGGGGCGGCCCAGACAGATTTTACCGCCAATATGGATGTTTCTTCCAACGGCAGGTTGTCTGGATTGCTCAATCGCGGAACGACCAAGTGCCTGGCTGGTGATCTCTCGGGAGCGATCAGCGACTTGACCGAGGCGATATCGCTTGAGGGCGAGAGGCCAATCTTTGGTCCACTATTTCGTGGCCGTGCGAAACTTGCGGCAGGAGAATTTGATGGAGCCATTGCTGATTTCAGCGCCGCAATAGAAGCATTTCCGCAACTTACGAATGCCTATCGGCATCGTGCTGAGGCACGAACAATGATCGGCGACAAGCAAGGCGCAGCAGATGACCAAGCCCAGTATAAACGACTTGGTGGGCAGGATCTGGCAGCATACCGATAGCGACGGTCGTGGAGCGACCCGTCGGCTAAATTCACTAAATGCGTCACCTCACGACCAAAATCCTTGATTTCAGTGCAAAAACGCTGAAAAGTTCAACTGGTGTCTTGTCACTCCGGCTGAAATAAACGCCTGAAAAACCGGTGGTTTGCGGACGTTTTTCATTCCCCGCCATCAACAAAAAAAGCCACCCCCCCGTATCGGTATCCATCATGGGACCATTTCACTTTCCCACCAGCCCATGCACATACCAATGCGCAATCCCCGTGTTCGTCTTCAAGTCATACACCCGCAAAACCTCCAACGCCAAATCAGCCGACTGGTATTGAATGTCTAGAATCACAGCCAATTTCAGAAGCTTCTCCGCGGGAAGCGATTCCAGCTTCATGAAATCCTTCACATAGACCACGTCCGCCCATAGAGCCTGACACTGCGGCTGATTGGGATCATTCCTTACCAGCAGCGGCTTAAACGCCCGCCCGGAAATCCCCGCGAAGGTGTGAAACACGAATCCCTGTCCCCGCAGGTGACAATCCACATCCGCAAACATCGGCTGCCCCTTGTACATCTCGACAAATTCCACTTCCGAATGCACCAGCACCGCGTCCGCCAAAACTCTTTCCGCGCCCTTCAAAACATCCAGCTCCGCCCCCTGCACATCCAGCTTCAAAAGATCCGTATCCGCCACTTCAGGAATATCATCGATCCGATGGGTCTGAATCCGCACGGTTTTGACCACCCGCGTCAGTTCCTCCAGATTATTAAACTTCGCCAGCAGCGGGGTGTTCGGCTCATACAGCGAGGAGGTCATCGGAAAATTACAAATATAAAACGTCCGCATCTGGCCATCCCCCAGCGCGTAAGGCAGATACTTGCAGGACTCTCCCGCCGTCGCGTTCAACTTATCACACTCGGCCTCCACCGGCTCAAACCCCACAACCTTCACCATCCCTGCCTGCTCGAGCTTCGCATAAGGCGTCGAATTCGGCCCCAGCGACATCGCCCCTACATCCACCACCCTAATCACCGGTCGCTCAGGAAGAATGCTCAAAATGTCGAAACTCATATTCCTCCAATCCAAATCACACTGAACGAAAGGGCTCCCATTGTAAGCAATTCGCACCCAGACACACGAGCCCATGCCCAGCCGGCCCGCTTCGACATGAAGCGCCGTGTTGCGACTGGAAACGCGGGACGAACGAAGCGCGGGATAGTCATCTATTTCGAGCGCAATAATAGGTGACTGTCCCTCGTTTGACCCCTCGTTTGACCGATCAGTCGCCAGCAAAACGATGTCATGGCTTCGCCACTCCGATCGCCCGCTGTACCGCCGGAATCGACAGATCGACCCATCTCGCGTACTGCACGCCCGAAGGATGCAGCCCATCCTCGGCAACAAAATCGGGCCGACTCGTAGCCTCCCGGCTCACCGGACAAACATCCACGAATCCCGCGCCGGCTTTGGCGGTCTCCTGCCTGCAGATGGCATTAAACTCGTCGATCTGCCCGCTCACGCGTTTCACGTCGAACTGCTGCCCAAAGGGCATCACGCTCCAATCCGGAATCGAGAGCACCACCACATGCCGGACATTGCCGCGGGCCAGCTCAATCGACATTTTCAACAACAGTGCAAACTGCTCGCGGTATTCGTCTTCGCTTCGCCCTTGAAACTGATTGTTTACGCCGATGAGCAGCACCACGAGATCAAACGAGTCTGCCAACTGCGCCGCATCGACCGCCGCCATCAAGTCGCCAGTCGTCCACCCCGTGCGAGCAATGATGATCGGATCGCTCAGATCGAGGCCCTTCGCCCTCAGCTTCCCCGCCAACTGCATGGGCCATGATTCGCTGGGCATTACGCTTTGCCCAATGGTGTAAGAGTCTCCTAACGCCAGGAACTGAAGTTGTCCCACATGCGCCGATTTCGCCCGAACCGCATCAACGACTGCCCCCGACTGATTCCTCTTCCAAAGCAAAAACAGCACGGCAATAACGATAAGCAGCAATATCGAAATTGTTCTGCCGCTAGAGCGAATCACCTTCAATTGTAGCTTCCGCGCAGCACGTGCGACAGCCCAGGTCATGCGGGCGTTGGAATCAATCAGGATCGAACGCTCGTTTTCGACGGCGGCGCAAATTACCCGCTACTTCGGTCTCACATCAAAATCGGCTTCCCCAGCGCTCGGCGCGTGACCGTGAATTGGCCGATGTGCATGAACGGGTGCGAGGCAAGGAGGATCGCTACGTTGGCAACTGTCGGTGCGAATGCTTGCATGCGCTGCGGGTGTTGGCTTGGCCAGATCAGCATCGCTGAGTTTCGCTACCCAGGCGGCTGCGATGTCCATCGCCTGATCGAATCTGCCAAGAAGTTCCGCTTTGCTCGGGAAAAAAGCGGGATCGTCGATCGATGCCTTGCTCTTGCCAAATCGCGTGTCGTCTTCGAACGGGAAAGCGACGCTCGGATCGCAGGTGGTGACCATGCCGCGCACCGAGTTGGCCAGATGCCCCATCTGCCAGATCGCATGATTGGCCGTTTTGGCCGGGCGGAAAAGCATGTCCGCATCCGAAAAATCCTTGAGGAACATGTCGATCATTCCCTTGGTCTGCAGGATATTCTTCGAAAACAATTCAGCGTTGGACATCGAAAGCCTCCGTGGGTCTTTGTGGGGTTGCGGGCAAAAAACCGTAGCTGCGGATTCTCATGGGTTTTGTACGCCGATGCAAGTTCATTCCGCGTTCGTTTGAGCCGTCGCCACGCCGGCGGGTATGCTTTTGTCATGCCGGATGGGACGCCCACCGCTGCACGTCGATCGTTGCACTTCGACCAGATCGACGACGCCCTGGCGGATGTTGACCGCTTGGCTGCCGCCGATGCGGCCGGGACGCTGACCTCGTCGGGCCGTTGGACCTTTGGCCAGTCGTTGAACCACCTGGCTACCTGGGCCGACTACAGTTACGACGCAGCACCCCTGGCGGTCCCGCTGCCGGTGCGGCTGTTCATTCGGCTGCTGAAGCGGCCCATCCTTTACAAGCCGATGCGGCCCGGCTCCCGCATTCCCCGCGTGCCCGGCGGAACCCTGGGGATCGACCCGGCGTCGTCGGCCGACGGGCTGGCGCACTTCCGCCGGTCGTTCCTCCGGCTGCGCGATCAGCAACCGACCCGTCCCCACTGGGCATTCGGGCTGATGACCCATGCCGAGTGGACGGCCCTGCACCTGCGGCACTGTGAATTGCACTTGTCGTTCTTCGGGCCGGCATGAACCCTTCGGTCTGTCAGGTCGGCGGAAAATCGATCAGCGGCGATGCGGAGCACAATAAAGACCCTGGGCCGCGAGGCGCGAGTGGAAGCGGCGTCCCGCCGCTTTTCCGGTGCAAGCGGCGAGACGCCGTTTCTACTGGGGCAACAGAATTGCCATCACTCCTCCCGGTCACGCGTCCGTCCAATGATTTGTGAGAAACACGAAGACATCGCGCGCATGACCCACGTGGCTCTAAATCGATCTTGAATCGACCGCCGGCGATAAAGGTTCGTGCTGTATAAACGCGACATGACGCGTCGGGGCAGCTTGGGAATTTGGTACTCATTATAGTGATGCATCGTCATCTCACTTTCGCATGGTCATATGGCCTGATCTAAAGGCCGCCATCCACCCGTCCAAAAAGCCGGGCACGACGCTCAGCCATGTCCATGGATTTGACGGGAATGAACAAACCTCGCATTTCCAGGGAGCGAGGATTTTGCCACCGGCTTCCGGGCCGCTGGCTTCGAAGAAACCGAGACCGCCGGGCAGGCACTGCCACGGAATCCCTTCTCCACGTGCACAATTTCACGAAGTGGTTGGCAATCGTCTTGATACTCATGGTGATTTCCTTTCAATACAAACATTGCATTAACCTTCGCATCCATGACTTGCGTAACGCTTGAAGGATCCTCGCGCTTTTTAAGCGTAAGGAAGCGGACAAAGACTGTGTCCACGGTTCCCGCTTACCTGAGGGGAGATAGATTCCCCACCGAATACGAGAAGAGAGGATCACATGACCACCCCAAATCCAACGGGAACAAACCAATCCGATGTGGTTCTGATCGGCGCAGGAGTCATGAGCGCCACGCTGGCCGCTCTCCTGAAAGAATTACAATCGGATTTGAAAGTGCAGATTTTCGAGCGACTGGACAGTGCCGCCCAGGAGAGCTCCAACGCCTGGAACAACGCCGGGACCGGTCATGCCGCATTGTGCGAGCTCAACTACACGCCGGAAAAACCCGACGGCAGCATTGATATTTCCAAAGCACTGGCCGTGAACACCGAATTTGATCTGTCGCGCCAGTTCTGGTCGTACCTGGTGAAAAAAGGGGCGATCCGCAATCCCCAATCCTTCATCCACTCGGTTCCGCACTGCAGTTTCGTTCGCGGCCCCGAAAACAAGACCTTCCTGAAAAAGCGTTTCGCGGCGCTGACGGCAAGCCCCTGCTACCGCGGGATGGAATTTACCGACGACAAAAAGCAGATGGCGGATTGGTTTCCCCTGGTGATGGAAGGGCGCGATCCCGCCGACGTGGTTGCCGCGACGCGGATGCGCACCGGGACGGATGTGGACTACGGCGCGCTCACCAATGAGCTGCTCGATTCGCTGCGGGGCGAAGAGGGCTTCTCCACCCAGTTTTCCGCCCGGGTAACGGATCTTCGCCGCGATGGAAACCGCTGGATCGTGCAGGTCAGGGATGAGACGACCGGATCCACGCGAGAGGTCCGCGCGAAACACGTCTTCATCGGCGCCGGCGGCGGCTCGCTTCCATTGTTGCAGAAATCCGGCATTCCCGAAGGCAGGGGCTATGCCGGGTTCCCCGTAAGCGGAATCTGGCTGCGGTGCGACAAAGCCGAAATCGCCGGGCGTCACAACGCGAAGGTTTATGGGAAGGCTTCGGTGGGATCACCCCCGATGTCGGTGCCGCATTTGGACCTCAGGCACATCGACGGCAACATCTCCCTGCTCTTCGGCCCGTACGCCGGTTTTTCCAGCAAGTTCCTCAAACATGGATCGTATCTGGATCTCTTCGACTCCATCGACCCGGAAAACATTCTGCCCGCCCTGGCGGTTGGCCGGGATAACGTGGCTCTCACGGAATACCTGATCGGCCAGGTCCTGGAGACACAGAAGCAGCGTTTTGCGCTGTTGCGAGAGTATTTCCCGAAATTAAACGAGAGCGATTGGAACCTGGAAGTCGCCGGCCAACGTGTCCAGATCATCAAAAAAGATCCCACGCACGGGGGCATTCTGCAATTTGGGACCGAGCTTGTCGTCGCCGCCGACCGCTCGATCTGCGCGTTGCTCGGCGCCTCGCCCGGCGCGTCGACCGCGGTGTGGGCCATGCTCCGGGTGATCGAGCAGTGCTTCGCGGAGAATCTGACGCCGAAAGCCTGGCTGCCAAAGCTCAAGCAGATGATTCCGTCGTATGGTCAATCCTTGATTGATAACGCTGATTTGTGCCGCAAGGTGCGTGCGGATTCGGCCGCCGTCCTGAATCTGACCAACGTGTAGCCAAATGATGAGGGCGTTTAAGCTATTTGCCGGTCCAGACGGAAAGTCGCGTGTGGAGCGGGGCAGTGTTGTCGAGAACGAGACGGCGTCCGTAACTGCGGTTGCGTTTCAGGAAAGCCCCAAAGGCTCTTCGTCCGACTGGCATCACGATCCAACCACCCAATACGTCATCACGCTCTCCGGCACGCTGGAATTCACCACCGGCAACGGTGAAACCTTCACCGTAAAGCCCGGAGACATTCTCATCGTATTGGACTCCACCGGCTCAGGACACAAATGGCGGCTCATCGACGATCAACCGTGGAAACGCGCCTATGTTGTATTCGCGGACATCTCTGCCGTGAAATTTCACGGCGATACAGTAACCCATTGACCGGAGACAAAATATGATCACCGCATATAAGCTTTTCACGGGCCCTGACGGAAATTCGCACGTCACGCGCGGGAGTTTGGTGCTGGGCGAAACGATCGCCGCCGATTCGATCCTGTTCAAGGAAACTCCGGCTCATTCTTCCCTGGAATGGCACGATGCCCCGACAACGCAGTACGTCATCACCCTGGCCGGCGTGCTGGAATTCACGACGCGCGGCGGCGAGACCTTCACCATCAATCCCGGAGACATTCTCGTCGCCGAGGACACCGCCGGAACCGGGCACAAGTGGCGATTGACCAACGACCAGCCTTGGCGTCGCGCCTATGTGGCCTTCAAGGCGGGAACAAAAGTGAATTTCAAGCCCGATGCCCCGGCGGCTGCGAAGAAATGAGCGAAGGCGGATAGCCCGCTCTATTTCCGCGTCGCGACGTAAGGCCGAACCATCTTCGCCGGATCGACGAGCCGATCAAACTCCTCCTCGCTGATATAACCGAGTTGTAGCGCTGCGGCCTTGAGGGTTAGTTCATGATCGTTGGCGAAGTGGGCGATTTTCGACGCCTTGTCGTAGCCGATCACCGGGGATAATGCCGTGACGAGCATCAGTGACCGCCCAACATATTCCGCGATCTTCTGCCGGTTAGGCTCGGTTCCTTCGACAAGGAACTTGCGAAAATTGGTACAGCCATCCGAGATCAATGAAATTGATTGCGTGATGTTGGAAATGATCAGGGGCTTGTAGACATTCATTTCGAGATATCCCCCACCACCGCCAAACCCGACGGCGATATCGTTGGCCATGACCTGCACGGCCAGCATCGTCAGCGCTTCGGCTTGCGTTGGATTAACCTTGGCAGGCATGATCGACGAACCCGGCTCGTTTTCCGGCAGATGCAATTCCGCAAACCCCGCCCGCGGGCCGCACGACATCAGGCGGATATCATTCCCGATTTTATAAAGCGAAACCGCCAGCGTGCGGAACGTTCCCGAAAGCTGCACCAGCGCATCGTGGGAGCCTTGAACCGCGAATTTGTTGGGGGCGCTGACAAACGGAAGTCCGGTCAACTTGGCAATCTCGCCGGTCGCGGCTTCGGCAAATCCCGGCGCGGCGTTCAGGCCCGTGCCCACCGCCGTTCCCCCCAGCGCCAGCTTATAAACGTCTCCCAGCGCGGCTTCCATGCGATTCAAATTGTCGGAGAGCAGCGCGGCATAGCCGGACCACTCCTGCCCAAGCGTCAGCGGCGTCGCATCCTGCATGTGGGTTCGGCCGATCTTGACGATCCCGTCCCAGGCCTTCGCCTTGGTGGCAATCGCATCTCTTAAGGCGGTAACGGTCGGAATCAACCGCTCGCGCACGTTCATCGTGGCCGCGATATACATCGCCGATGGAAACGTGTCGTTTGATGATTGCGACATGTTCACGTGATCGTTGGGATGCACCGGCTTCTTGCTTCCCAGGGGCGTGCCCGCGAGCTGGCAGCAGCGGTTGGAGATCACCTCGTTGACATTCATATTGAACTGCGTGCCGCTGCCGGTCATCCATACGTGCAGTGGAAACATATCGCCGTGCTGGCCCGAACGTATTTCATCGCAGCTGCGCACGATCAAATCCGCGAGCGAAGCATCGAGCCTGCCCCCAGCGCGGTTTGCGATAGCCGCGGATCGCTTCAGAATCGCGTAGGAGACAATCATTTCGCGCGGGATGAGATCCCGGCCGATGCTGAAATGCTCGAGCGAGCGTTGCGTCTGAGCGCCCCACAGCTTATTCGCGGGCACGCTCACTTCCCCCATACTGTCGGTTTCGGTGCGAAACGGTTCCATCGCGTGCTCCTTTCGCCCTCAATAGGGCGTTTGCACGTCTTTCGAGAGATTCACTTTACCGGTGTAAAAGAACCGGTACGAAAAAAGGAAATAGCCGACGGCGAGAATAAAAGCGATGGGCCACCAGACAAGGGCGATCGCCAGCCCCTTGCCCGCGGCGGCGGTCTGGTATGCCGTCATGGAGTATTGCGGCCCGAGGGTCGAACGCAGAATGACCGGAAAAACGCCCGCAGCCCCGGCGATCATCAATCCCGCGATAAACAGGGTCGATCCCAACTCCGCCCGGCCGGAATCATTTCGCCGCAGGCTGACAACCACGTTCCGGGCGCCCATCGCGACGGCAATCAATCCAATCCACCCAAAGGGCTGGCGAATAATCCCCAAGAACATAGCCGGACGAACGATCAACGTCTCGACGGTGATGACGGCCAGCAATACGAAAACGGTTTTCCAAAGCGTGCAGGCAATCGCATGGCTTCGGTCGTGCACCGGGCCTTCCGTTCTCTCGGCCAAAGCGTTGGCTCCGTGGGCGACAAAGAGCAGCAGCACGAAAATAGCCGTCGAAAGCGTATACCAATCAAGAATCCCGACGTTTCCAAATGGGCTGAAGTTCGTGAAAAACGCGAGCGAGAACTTTTCATCGCCCCCCAGCGGAACGCCGCGGATGACGTTGCCCAGGGCAGCGCCGATCAATATCGCCAGCAGCACGTTGGAGGCGACGAAGCAGAAATTCCACGCGGCGTGCCACATCGGATTGTTGATATGGCCCCCCACTTCTATGGACACCCCGCGCAAGATCAGCCCCCAGAGAAGCACCATCAGCGCCAAATAAAAGCCGGAGAAGGTAACCGCCATCACCGCGGGAAAAGAGAGAAGAAACGTGCCGCCAAAGCCCACGATCCAGACTTCGTGCCATGACCAGAGCGGGCCAATGGCGGTAATGACGGTGCGGCGCTCGTCCTCCGTTTTGCCGACGATGGGTTGCAGAATTCCCGCGCCGAAGTCGGACCCTTCCAAAACGACGTAGGCCAAGAGCATAAACGAGATGATTGAATACCAGATTGCAATCATGCCACACCTTGAACCGGTTGAGCCGAAGGAAGTCCGTGCGAATCGTCAGAAGAGTGGATGTCCTTTGGGCCCAGGGCAATTTCGCGTCCGATGAGGAACAGATAAAGCACTCCCAGGAGAAAATAGAGTCCGCAAAACCCGAGCAGCGTGAAGAGCACGTTCCCTCCACTGACGACGTCGCTAACGCCCTGGCTGGTGCGGAAGAGATTGAAGACAAGCCACGGCTGCCGGCCCATTTCCGCCGTCATCCAGCCGGCGGTCGTGGCAATGTAAGGAAATGGAAAAGCCAGCATGAGAAGCCAGAGCAAATTGCGCGATTGCTCCAACCTCCCGCGCAGCGCTGAATATTGGCAATGCCCATCAAAAGGATGAAACAGGTTCCCAGCCCCGCCATGATGTGGAAGGCGTAATAGAGCAGGTCGATATTCGTCGGCCACTGGTCCTGGGGAAAGGCGTCGAGCCCTTGAACGCTGGCATTCATATGCCCGAACGCGAGCACGCTTAAGCGCCCGTGGAAGGTAAATGGCATTATCCAGCCTCTGCTGCGCCACATTCGGTTGCCCGATGACATTAAGCTCAACGTCCGTCGCGGTATGGAAGTGCCCCTCCATCCCGGCCAGCACGACGGGCTGATATTTCGCGACGAACTTCGCCTGCCGGTCGCCGGTTGGAAAGGCCACAAGGAAGCTGAATATCAGCCCCGCGACGGTGCCCGTCTTCAAAAAAAGCGAAGCCTGCTCGCGATGTTTCCCGGCCAGCGCGTAGCCCGCTCCCACCGCCGCCACGACAAACGAGCCGGTCACCAGCGCGGCGCATTGATTGTGCATGAACATCACCAGCCCCCACGGGTTGAGCAGAAAATGAGCCACGTTGTCCAGCCGGAGCGTGCCGTCGGCCGCAAAGGCATAACCCGAGGGATGTTGCATGAACGCGTTGGTGAGGAGGATGAAGTAGCCCGAAGTCCAGCTTCCCAAAGCCACGCCGAAAGTGGCCAGAAAATGGTTTCGCGGCCCCAGCCGTTTTTCGCCCCAGACCATTGCCCCGATCATCGCGCTCTCCAGAAAGAACGCGAACATTCCTTCCATGGCCAGTGTCTGGCCGATCACATTGCCGGAATATTTCGAAAAATTGGCCCAGTTGGTCCCAAACTGAAACTCCATCGGAATTCCAGTCACCACCCCAACAGCAAAGTTAATCCCGAATATCCGCGACCAGAATCGCGCCGCATTCCCAAAGCGCTCATCCCCGGTTCGCAGGTATTTCCACTTGAAGTAGACAATGATCCATGCGAGCCCCATCGTGAGTTGAGGGAAGAGGTAGTGATAGGTGAGCGTAAAAGCGAATTGAGCCCGGCTCCAGAAGAGTGTGTCTTCCATTGTCCTTTCCCTTGTTCAACACCCATCCCTCGTTTTGTCCTGTGGAGGCCCGAGCAGTGCGAATCGCAAATTGCGACGGGGATATTAACCGGAGACTCAACGGTTGTACCTGCTCTCGGCAAATCTATTTATAGCGCACAATCTGCCGGCTGCTGCGCGTACACGCCCGTCCGTTCCTGTTCCCACAAACCAGGCACGCCTCGGCCACTTCCCTGCGGATCGTCAGCCATGGTGATCCGCGGATGAGCCGCCGCCCGATGGCCGCAGCCATCAGACGCAGGTACGGGTCCCGAATCGCTGATTCATCGAGAAGAAACTCCGATTCCAGTTCAATCACACTATTCATAACGGCCTCCAGACCCTTCAAGAGCGGCTTATGCTCCATCACCGCCACATAGTTCAGCGTAGGGATAGGACATGGGAACGCTAAATGATTGCCGCATTCTCCTTACCCTTTACCCCCTCGCCCAAAAGCACCCGACATGTCCCCAACTTCTCCTCGTGTAGCCGCCGTGCTTGCACGGCGCTTTTTTTGCGCCGAACACCCCAAGACCACACCGAACACCGCGCCTATTCGATCGATCCCGCCATCTCCGCGAAATCGGAACCCTTCACCGCCTCGACTAGCTGTGCATGATTCTTCAGACGCTGGCAATAAGGAATGTGGACTCGCGGCCGGCTCTCGTAGCGAAAGTTGAATGGCACGCCAAGCGCCTCCGCGATATCGCGAAGCGGGCCCGGACCATCCGGTATTCGTCCCCCGGCCGCCGAGCCGGCCTGCCTCGCGAGGTCTTCGAAAACACATTCCACCAGTTTGCCCCCCGCGGCCCCCTCCAGAAATTCCTTGCGAAAGTTCACGATCTTCCGCGTATCTTCCAGGCATCTTTCCGGATCGATGCTGTATCGCCGATGCGGCTCGAAATCGTCCTCCCGCCAGTTTCTCTGGGCGGCCATCGATGCGGAAATGGCGCACTGGAGAATGTTGCGCCGCGTGGTGTGAATCAATGTCGCGCCGTGCGCCTTGAGATAAAGCAAAAAAAATGGCGGACGCGTCGTGCTCCAGTTGATCGGCGCGAGATGCCGCAGGTGCGCGTACTTGATGTCGATGCCGATGGCCCGGCACCGGCTCTTGTCGGACCCGGCCCAGTGGTTACGGATGCGGTAAAGCATAAACTGGAAATAGCGGTCCAGCAGCGATTCCATCTCTCCCGGACTCAGGGGCGGAAACGTATCGGCAGGAAGGCCGCGCAGATAATTATCCCAATGCGCGGCGGCCGCGCTGGGCGACAGAACCTCGCCCATCATGGCAATCTCATCGCTCGTATTCAGGATATTTCGCAGCAGGTTTGACCCCGTGCGATGCGACCCGATCACCGCGAAGAAATCGGCGCCCGCTCCGGGAAACATCGGCTGGTCCTTGAACTTGAATTGCCCCGACGGCCCGGACGGATCGGTGCGGACAATCAGATCGTGCAGCGAATTGCTGAGCCGCTTCCACGCCTCCCAGAAATCCGGCGAATCGGGACCCGCCTCATCTGCCGCCAGTTGATGCAGGCGAAAATACGTCTCCCGCGTGAGATTGCTGATAAACGGGATGGAATCAAAATCGTCGTTCCCGAAATGGTTGTGACGCAGCTCAGGGTCGAGGAAATTCCGCGTGAAATCGTGAAGATCCGGAGGGTCGCCCTCGACCGGGATCTCCAGCGTATGGGCGACGCGCCGGAGCTGCGACTCGGGTTCCGCCATCAGCAAATCGTAATCGACCACCACAAACCGGCGATCGCGCAGAAGCGAAAAATAGGGAACGATATAGCTGAGCGAAAGCAGATGGGCCGTCGCGGCCGGCATGTTCTGCCGTTTCTGAAGCGACGCCGCGATGCTGACCGGATTGCGGATCGCCACGATATACCGGTCATCGACGCCCAGCTCATCGAACACCGCCCGCCAGAACGGAAAGAGCCGGATGATGCGCGGGTTCTTGAAACCCCACAGCGGATTTTTCGCGAAATCACGCAGATAGTTCACCGCCTCGGCACGGAGATCGACCACCGGCTTCGCCTGCCAATGGGCTTCGTCAATCACAGATATGCTTTCCCAGTTCAGACCCAGCAGCGTCAGCAGCCGCTCGCTGAGATCGTTGACGCCTTTATCTTCCCAATACCCGGTCGGATTATCCGGCCGGCTGGCGAGGAATTGATCCCCGATGTGAACCCCCAGCGCCTTAAGCCCGCGCGAGCACACTGGTGCCGCTTCGGTGCATACCGACAACCACAATGGCCCGTGAAGGTGCCATGATTGGATACTATATTCCCCCCGCGGCCGGATGCCGCGGTGCGGTACTCCGCCTTCGTTAGGCCGGAGGCCGTTCTCGCATGCGTTGGCTCAACCGGTGACGGCCGGACCCTGCTCGCCGCGGGAAAGCGGCTTGCCGACCTCGGCGTCTTTCTCGAATTTCATCCCCTGCCCGTAGCGGATGATTCGCCGAAGCGCAGGCTCTGCCGCGGCAGAAATCTTGTAATCCGGCGCGGTGTAGCAGCGAACGCTGCGGATCGCATTGGCGATCGAGTGCACCAGGTTGTCCTGGTCCGGGTCTTCGCGATACCAGACGAACACTTCCGGCATCGTCTCGATCCGCAAGCCCGCCAGCCCCGCCTTGGAGAAGATTTCCCAGTCGTCCAGCGTGCCGGCGGCTTCGTCGTCAAATCCGCCGATCTGCTCGAACGCCTCTTTACGGATCAGGCAACTGCTCGACCCGAAGCTGTTGATGAACGCCCCAGTGACGACATCGCCGCCGAGGAACGGCCGTCGCGAGTGCTCCATGCGCTGATCGACCGACCCTTCAGTCGGCCCGATGTAGAAGCTCAACGCGGAGGTCAGCACATCCGCCTGCACGCGCTGCGCAACCTGGGCAAAGACCGAGACCGCATTGGAGGGGATCAGCAACGTATGGTCATCGACAAAGAAGAGATATTCACCCTTGGCATGTTTGGCCGCGATGTTTCGCCCCACGCCAACGCGCCAATCCTTGGAATGAACATGCCGCAAGGTATGCGACCCGAGCTTCTCCGGCCCGTCCTGCTGCGTTGGCGTGCCGCCGCAATCCGCGACGACAATCTCCAGATTGGGATAATCCTGCTGCTTCAGCGAAGCGAACGTCGCGCTGGCCGCCCCGGCGCGGGGATCGCGTGCAAAGCAGATGCTGACCAGCGGGAACGGCGAATCCTTGCGCGCCGATTTCCCCTTGCCGATGCTCGGCTGCATGCTGCTGGCGCTGCCGACCGTCGCGTGCCACTTGATCCATTTGCGTTCCACATCGCTGAACGACAGCGCCGGCCGCGCCGGCGCTAAGCCATGATCCAGCGCCGCCTGAATCCGATCCACCAGTGCAAAAGGCTGCGGCTGGAAACAAACCTTCTCCCGATCCTCTGGCGCGATAATTTCCGGAATCCCGCCGACGTTCGCCGCCAGAAGCGGCACGCCGGCGCCAAGACATTCCAGAACTGTGTTCGGATAATTGTCCGCCAGCGAGGCCACCACCGCCATCCGGCCCGGGCCGCGCAGATATTCAATCGCCCCTGCCTGGTGCTTGTTCGTCAGCAATTTCCACGGCATCGACCATTTCTTCGCCCGCTCGCTGATGTAGCTGATGCTCGAGCGGCTATAGAGAAACGTCTCCTTGCCCAAAAAGCTGGCCTCAAACGACTGCCCCACGCCCCGCGCACTAAGCTCATCGAGCGCATCGCAGAAAACTTCCAGCCCCTTGCGAAGCTCCAGTACGCCCAAAGAAAACCGCCTCGCGAATCTGATGCTTCGACGGCGTATGCCCCGGCTGTGCCGTGGCAACCTTCGGCAAAACGTACGGCGTCACATACGTTCTCTCCGGCAGCTCCCAGTTGTTCAGCTTCATCCAGTTCAGGAGATACTGGCTCGGGCTGACGACAACATCAGCCGCGGCGACGCTCATCCGCTCCATGTAATCGATTTCCAGCTCGCCGAGGGCGCGCAGGTTGTCGAGCCCCCCTTCCTTGACCCACATCGTCGGCCCATGCGTCCCCACCACAAACAACGAATTGCGGAACGCCAACCCCTGCCGGCGGGCCAGCAGGCTATAGAATCCCAATCCCTGGCATTCGGGGAAGTGGATAATGTCGAAATCTTCCTGATGCGCCTTCAGCCAAACGTAAGTGTGATAAGAAACGCTCGACGCCCAAGCGGCATGAATTCGCGGGTCGTGCGCCATCGGCAGGGGAATCAGTTGGATCCCCTTCTCATTTTTATAGTAATTCACCCAGTCGGTGATGTTCCCATCCGTCGGATGACAACCCAGCAGGAACAGCACGGTCACGTCATGGCCGGCGTGCTTCAGGGCGTCAACGAGGCTGGTATAGGCTGACCCGACCCCCGCATTTCGCGACGGGCCTTCAATTTCCCACGTCGCCACACAAATCCGACGCGGACCATCCCCGCCCAATCCAGTCTCCGGAAGTGAAGGAAACATTTGTTCTTTCTCCCTTGAAAAAGAGTTAACCAACGTCATTTCAAATCATTTCCATGTCGCCAGCGGTTGGGGCAATGGATAGCGGATCGTTCGCATTTGTTCAAGAAAAAACGGTTTTCGCGACGTAATTGCCGCGTTCGCAACGGCTTTTGCGTTTCTGACACTCCGCTATTCCATCTTTACCAGCAATCCCAATGACCGCGCCGATTGAAACATCCAGCGAAAGAAAAATACCGCCAGCACGAAATACGCGACATTCAGCCCCAAACCCCACCGAAAATGTTCAAAAGAAATTCCCTTCCCGGCCAGCACCTGCCGCATCCCCTCAAAGCAGTGCGCCGTCGGCAACGCCCAAGCCACCGGCCTCAAAAACGCCGGTAGCGCGCTCAGCGGGTAAAAAACGCATGAAACCGGCATAAGCATCCCCGCCACCCCCCAAGCCAGCACCTGAAACCGCGTCGTATACCGGAAAATAAGCCCCGTCACCGCCACCCCCACCGCCAAACCAAACAGCACCAGGTTGAAAAGAAACGGCAAAAACGCAATCAGAAGCGGAAATATATTAAATCGATAGCAAAGCAGTGCGATCACCGCCTCGAAAATCATCCCAATCGCCGCCTTGACGAGATTTATCGCGATCAGCCCCGTGATGTATTCCGAAACGCTCAGCGGCGACCCGAAAAGGTTCAACAGGTTTCGCGACCAGAGTTCTTCCAAAAACCCAACCGCCATGTCACGCTGAAATGCATTGAATAGCCCCCACAGAATGACCGCCGCCAGCAGCGCCCCCACGATCCCCGCCTGCTGCGTGCCGCGATGGGAAAGATAGAGCGTGAAAAATCCCCAGACCACAATGTTCATGATCGGCCAATAGATCATGTTCGTAAGCTGGTTGGGGTTCCGCCGCACCTCGTATAGATGGCGGAGGATGACCGCGTTAATTCGATGAATCTTCATCGTATCGAACTTCCTCAATGCGCCGCTTGGCCATGTGAACGAAGACTTCTTCCAGCGCCGGCTTCTCGCGCTTCTCATCCAGGATTTTCCGGGTCACCTCGATGGCGGTTCCGCTGGCAATGATCCGCCCATGGCTCAGAAAAATCAGCCGCGTGCAGGTGCTTTCCACCTCGCGCATGTTGTGGGAAGTATAAATAATAGTCGTCCCCCGCTGCCGCTGAAGCTCCAGCAAAACCTCGCGCACCTGCATGGCAGCCTGGGGATCCAGATAAGCCGTCGGCTCATCCAGCAGCAAAAGCTCCGGATCGTTCAAAAACCCCTTGCAAAGCCCCACCCGCGTCGTTTCCCCGGACGAAAGCCGCGACACCGGCTTCTTTTTCAGATGCGCAATCCCAAATCGCTCCAGCAGCGCGTTAATCTTGCCCGCCGAGTCGGGAACATTATAGAGCCGCGCATAGATGTTCAGGTTTTGCAAAACCGTAAGCCGCGCCGGAAACGCCATGTAAGGCGACGTAAAATTCGACCGCCCCAGGATTTCCTCCCGATTCTCATCCAGCGATTTCCCAAACAGCCGTATCTCCCCCGCCGTCGGAGCGATCAGCCCCAGCAGCATATGAATGGTCGTCGTCTTCCCCGCCCCGTTTGGCCCCAGCAACCCGATGATTTCCCCCTTGTCGACCGAGAAACTGAGATCATCCACGGCTGTAAATTTGCCGAAGGTTTTGGTCAGCCCGGCGACAGAGACGATCATGCGGCCAAAGGGTACGGGCAAGAGGCGGGAGAACGCAATCTTCGCCGCAGCCAGAGCTGCCGCGATACAATGCGCGTGTGAAACCCGCCCGCCGATTGGCTTTCAACGCACTCACTGCACTGTCGATCCTGCTCTGCCTTGCGACCACGATCCTCTGGTGGCGAAGCTGCCAGCACAACCCTACGTTTTTCTTCGACGACCGCCTGACCATCAGCCCGAATTTGGAATTGGGTTCTTCGAACGGCTGGCTGTCAGTAGAGCGGCCCGGCAAATCGCTGCCGGCAACTGGCAGCAATGGCGTTTGGACCCATAGTTATATCGTCTACCAGCCGTATATTCGCATCCCCCACGCCGCGTTTGTCGCAGTCTTTGCGTTACTTCCCGTAATCTGGATCGTGGCATTCACGCGCCGGCCGCAATCACCGCCAAATCACTGCACAACCTGCGGCTACGATCTGCGCAACCCCAGACAGATGTCCTGAATGCGGCACGATCTCGCCCAAGTAGAAAATCAATTTAATGAGCACCGGTTTTGCCGGGTGCACTCGCTGGGTTACGATACTCATCGATCATGCACAGCATCCCCTCCAAATCCGCCCCCCACCGCCCCGTCTTCGTCAGCACCCACCCCTTCGAAGCCGACCGCATCGCCGCCGCCGCCGTCTATTGCAGCGACGGACGCTTCGGCGAGCAGATGGACGAATTCCTCCACGCCGGCCTCCACCTTCCCCGCTACGACCGCATGGCCATCCCCGGCGGAGCCGCCTGCCTCGCCGGCCACGTGAAGGGCTTCCACGAAAAAAATTCTCTCGAGCGCCAGCTCTCCTTCCTCATCCGCGAACATGGCCTGAAAAAAATCGTCCTCATCGCCCACGAAGGCTGCGCCTATTACAAGGACGTCTGGACCGGCATGCAGTCCGTCATCGAACAGCAATCCGAAGACCTCCGCCGCGCCGCCGAACAGATTCGCCTCTGGAGCACCGGCGTCGTCGAAATCTCCTGCTACTTCGCCCGCAAAATCGACGGCAAAGTCACCTTCGAAAAATGGGCAGCCAGCAGCGGCGAGCGGATCTAAAGAGTGTCCAGAATATCAGCCAGATTTCGGAGGGGAAAACCTCCCTCCCTCCGCGCCTTGGCGCCTCTGCGCGAAACCAGCATTTAATTTCTTGCGCCCTTGGCGTCTTGGCGGTTAAAAAATCTTATAACCGCCCGCTTCGCTCAAGACGCAAAGAGCGCCAAGAAATGCAAGAAATGAAATAACAAAAATTGCCCTCCGCGCGAAACCGGCGTTTTATGTCAAAGCTGAATTCTTATCTCCGCGCTCTCAGCGTTCTCCGCGGTGAACAATCCCTCTATCCCCCACTCGGGCTAATTATCCCCAAAAGCAGATTCCGCGCCTCCCGGCTGATCGCCCCAAGCGCCACCGGCTTCGTCACCGGCTGATCCAGATACCCCCCGATGTGCACCGAAACCACATCGTGCTGAAGCGCGCTAAGCAGTTTGTCCACGTCCTGCACCCCAAAGAGATTGATCGAGCTGAACGGCCGCAGCGACCCCGCCGCCACCAGATCCACCGGGCTATGCGGAAGACGCGGAAGATCGGAGATAACCCCCGAGAGCCGCACCTGCCGCCCGCGATCGAAATAAAGCATCGGGCTGATAAACGCCGTCTGGTTCTGGATCGTAAAATCCAGCGTCCCTTCCCCGACGGGTTGGTTCGCGTTGTGCGAAAAGTGCATGAGATCGTACAAAACCGAAAACGGCCCCGTCCCCGCCAAATCGGAGCGTGTCAATGTCAGGTGCCCCTGCCCAAACGCGTTGCGTGGATTGCCCGGCTCCCCAATCGCCGTGATTTCCCCACTCAAAAATCCCGGCGTATTCCCGACCTTGCTCCCCGCCGGCATTAGCGTGTTCATATCCAGATCGTTCAGATAAAGGTTGATTAGCGTCTGGTAGATCCCCTCGTCATGCCGGGTGATCCGCGCCGACACATCCATCGAGCCACCCGCCACCGAAAGCCGCGTCGGGCTCTGCGGTGAATCGTCCAAAACCACCTGGTCCGGCCCGATATGCGCCGAAAGTTGCCCGTCTCCAATCGCCAGGTCCTTATATCGAACGTCCACGTTGTGCGCCACCACCTTCACCGCCAGCGGCGCCAGCGCACGCGGCGACGTATCCGGTCCAACCCGAAGCGTTCCGCTCGATTTCCCATGCAGCGAATCCGATTCGGCAAAAATCTGGCTCACATTCGCGATGTCGAGATTTTTCCAATCCAGGCTCGCAACCGTCTGAAACGGATGGTCCAGATCAAACTGCGCACTACCCGCAGCCGTTCCACCTCCGCGCTCGATCTGGATCGGATCCGCCCGCACCGACCGCCCGGTAATGTCCAGGTGCGTCGTCACCACGCTCAGTGGCTTGTCGTGCCACGTATTCTCCGTCTTCACCTCCGCGCTTCCGTAAACCGACCTCGAGGGTATATCCAGATTCACATTCCCGCTGGAACTCACCCGCGCCGCCACCGGCAGGTCCGGCAATTGCACCGGCCAAGAATCGGTATTGAACGTCAAGCCAATTTGCCCCGGCACATCCATCGTCGTCGAAACACCAAGCGTCGCCTTCCCACTCACCGCGTGCGTATTGCGAACCAGCGTAATCGGGTCCAGGTCCAGATACCCATATTCCAGCCGAATGTCCGGGATCTGAATCTGATCGATGTCCAACATCTCCGTCGACGGCGAATCCGGATCGTTAAACGCAACCCCGGTGATCGTCGTCGAGCCCCACACGTCCACTCCATCCCGGCTGAAGTCGCGCACATTGACCGACCATTTTCCATCCAGCATTCCCGCCAGGCGGCGGTTGTCCGCGATCATCGCGATCGGCAGCTTCCGCACCGTCACGCTGTCGAGCCGGAAAAGCGCATCATCCACGGGCCACACCCCGCTCACCGTCCACATTCCCCCCAGCACTCGAATGTCGCGCGACTCCAGCGAAACCTCTCTGTCATGCACCCTCCCGGCCAGCGTTATCCTCAAATTCCCCAGTTCGCGCCGCCCAACCCGCAGGTTCGATCCGAACGCCCACCCGGTAAGCTCCAAGTCCGCCGGATTGGGTTTTCCCACCACCGAGATATCCCCCAGCAGCCCGCCGCGAAACATTCTCTCATCGCGCTCCGCGACGGTGAACCGCGGAACCTCTGTAAACCACAGATTCGCCCCGATCGGCTTGGGCGCATCAAAAATCCAGTCCCCCGTCATGCACGCCGTGAAGAGCCCGCTGTGCGCATAAAACTGATCCAGGTGCATCCGGTCAGGCGAGCTCCACCCATCCAGATCGAAACTGATCGTGCGCGATGGATCGTGCGGAATCGGCCATTCCCGCGCATCCAGGTCCAGCCACGCGCACGCCGAACGGAAGTCATATCCCCCGTGCCCGGTAAACGGAAACGCATCGCCGACGTGAATGTGGGTCACCTCCAGCCCGCCCGGATAAGGCTCAAGATCGGCCGCGAATCCCGACAGATCGATAGCCTTTACAGCCTCAGGCTCAAGCCGAAGCGTCGGAGCGGTGATGGAACCCGATAGAGAATGAAAATTATCCCCACTCCCCGTGAGAATCACATGCGAATCCCACTTCCCGGCCGCCACGGCGCCGCTGCCGTTGAAATCCAGATCGATCCTTGGATTCACCAGATCGCACTGCCCGTTGATCGCGCCGTGCCCCCCGGCAAAATCAACCAGAAGATTCTGCACCTGCACCGCCCCCCCGCTGATCGAAACCGCTCCCGATTCAATCCGTCCCAGCAGCGCCGAAAGATCCCCATTCCCCACCGAAAGATCCACCGGCCGCACGATCACCTGCCCATCCTGCGTCGCGACGTCGATCCTCCCCTTGACCCCCCCGCCCCCATAATTCCCACTGTCGATTTTCAGCCGCCCAACAAGTTCGTCATGATCGATCCGCCCCCGCCACTGCGCATCGATTCGCGCCGACGCCGGAAAACTCTCATCCCACGGCTCAACATATTGCCGAACATCATGAATCGCGATCGCAATCTCATGATCCCAATCCCCTCCCGGGGTCAGCCGCGCCGCGACGTCGAATTGCCCCGCCACCGCCAGACTACAGTTCCACACCAGCGGCCCATCCGAATTCGCACTGATATCCAGATGCTGAATCGTCGCCGACCGATTCTTGTTGTCGGTCACTACCACGGTCACATCGCTGATATTCAGCGCCGGCATCGCCGTAAATTCACTGCTCGGTTTTGCCGATTGCACCGCCTTGGCCAGAGCGCGAAAGATCGCCGAAAGGTTCCACGATCCGCCCGACATCTGCACGATGTGCAGCGTCGGATTTTGCGCCGAAACCTCATCAATCGAAATCGATCCCCCCAGCAAAATCCAGGCGATATTCGTATGGCTGATCTCCAGGTTCGGAAACTCAACAAACGCATTCTCCGCCAGCGGCAAACTGAAGCTCACCCCGCGCAAACTCGAATTCCCCGCCCAGCTTGTCGAAAGCGAATCCGCCCTCACCCGCAGCCCAAGCGACTTTTCCACCACATTCACAACGATATTCCGCGGCAAATTCGTCGCAAAAATAATCTGCCCGGCAATAAGTATCACCGCAACCGTAATCGCCGCGCCAAAGAGAATCCGCCAAAGCCAGCGCTTCCACGCCGGGCTGTGATTGAATCGCGACGTTTTGGCCACAGCGGTCATCTAAGTTACCTACCCGAAACCCGAACCAACGGCAGCGCCCAAACCCATTTCAACATCAGCAGGCGATCGCATGTCCCCTTTTTCCCCCTCCCCTGGTACTCCGGGGGAGGGTTGGGGTGGGGGTCTTTCGCATTTTTCAAGCCATATGCGATTGCCCTTGGTTCGCCCCGCAATCAAAATCTATTTCGTCGAGTAATCCGAGATCGGCCTTTGCGCCGGAGGAACATTGCCGACGGTATTCGGCCCAAATCCCAGCACCCAATAATCTTCCCGCGCCGTGCCCCGACAAACGGTCCCGAACTCGCCGCGATTTCCCCCGTGTCGCGCCAATACGCCACAAACGCCACGCTCGCATATCCATATTGCTTCGTGCTCTTCAGAATCGCCAGTTCCGGCGTCGTGAACGGTACGCTTGCCACCCCTTCTGTTGGTATGGTGATGCTCGCCAGTCCGATGAGCATCTCAAGGTGATTGACGCTGATCCCCCCCGTCCGCGCCTCCACCACAATCTCCGCGTCTTCCTTACGATCCACCAGCCGCGCCCCGCTCAGCAGCAGCTTAGACCGAAGCTCCGCCAGCAAAAACAGATAAGGCTGCGGCGTCTGCGTAAACGCCAGCGGCGGCGCGCTCTGCTGCACGATCGCCAGATACGTCGGATCCACAAACACCTTGCGGTCCCGAAGCTGATCCGTCGAAATCTGATTGATCGCCAGCCGCGTCGCCTCCGATTCCAAAAACTGCTGATCCGCCGTCTCCATCGGATCCGTCACCCGAACGCTCGAACACCCCGGCTGCGTCCACATCAGAGAACCCAAGCCACAGAGGATCAGCCCCAGGCGCCCCAGCGAAATAATGCGGATGCGGTCTATGCTCACTGCTCAAAGCATATTCGACCGCCCCAAAAAACGGAATGCTGGATCAAATTCACTGAGCCGGCTGCGTCGTTGGCGCGCTCCCACTGCTGAAATCCCACGGATCCAGTTCCGACTCCGCCGACGCATCCGTCAGGATCAGCTTCGTTTCGACGTGCATATCCAGCATCAGGTAATTCGCCCCGATACTCAGCCCATGCCGGACGGCATCCACCTTCCCCGCCGCATAGTCCCCGTAATCCATATAAAAATCCCCCACCGCCGATACCTTCTCCCCCATCAAAATCGCATCCGACGGCGAAGTATGATTCGGCAGCGGCCGCCCATACAGCTCATTGAAGTATGTCATGAACGAATTAAACATATAACTATGCAGCCCATTGGGCGCGGGATCGGTGTCGCTCGGGCAGATCATGATCGCCGGATTCCAAACCCCGAAAATCGGCGCCGTCACCGTGTTGTACGTGTACTGGTTCCACTGATCGGGATAAACCCAATTCACCTCTCCCGCCACCGGCGCCAGCGACCCATCGTTGGGCGTATGCAGATAGACGTTCGCATTCCCCCATCATCCCAGGTTTGGCGGAAACAGCCATCCGTCATTCGCATCCGCATAGATCACGATCGCCAACCCAATTTGCCGTATATTGCTCGCGCACTGCACCGCCTCAGATTGCCGCCGCGCCCGATTGAGCGCCGGCAAAAGCATCGCGATCAAAACTGCAATGATCCCGATGACCACCAGCAGCTCCACGAGCGTAAAAGCTCGCAGCCGCATTACGAACCGTTTGGAACTTCCCACCGCCTTAAAACGGACCATGTCGCCCAATTGTTGCAAAAAATCTCCCGGAAATTTGGCCTGTTAATCGCTCGCGCGAGCCGGCTTGTCAAATACTTTGCATTCTCATCCCCCGCAAAAAAATAATCGCCGGAATTTTCCAAAAATAGGTACAAAACGTGCACATTTGGACCTGTATATAGAGACGTGATGTTTTCCCCGCTTCTACTCTCAACTTTCTACTCTCTACCTGCTAACCCGGAGGGTTCCACCCCCCCTCCCCCCAAAAATGGGGAACTTTTGGGAATCGTGAGAAATCAAGCCCGATTTTCCTCGAACGCCCCCCGACGCCCATTGGATATACTGAACATTCCATGCCCCCCAAACCCGAAATCCCCGCCAGCCAGCCGCACCGAAGCCAATATCCTTCGCTGGCACAACGGCCGCATCGAAAGAACCCCCGATGACCTGGTCGTCGAAGAGCCCCTCGAAATCCGCCTCCGCGGCCGCGGCATCAGCGTCACCATGCGCACACCCGGTCACGATGAAGAGCTTGCCGCCGGCTTTCTCCTCACGGAGGGCGTCGTCTCCGACCCCCGCGATCTCCAGAAAATCGCCCCCTGCGAGCGCAGCGAGGATGGCAACATTCTCAACGTCCAACTCGCCCCAGAAGTCGCGGTCGATTTCGAAAAACTCACCCGCCACGTCTTCGCCTCCTCAAGCTGCGGCCTGTGCGGAAAAACGACGCTCGAAGCAATCTCCCAGCGCTTCGCACCCGTCACCTCCAACGCCCGTTTCTCCACCGAGACAATCGCATCCCTTCCCGATCGCATGCGCCAATCGCAATCCGATTTCGATCGCACCGGCGGCCTCCACGCCGCCGCCATCTTCGACGAAGCCGGCCAAATGCTCACCCTCCGCGAAGACGTCGGCCGCCACAACGCCGTCGACAAGGTCCTCGGCTGGGCCCTGCTCAATCGCCGCCTCCCCCTCGATCGCCACGTCCTGCTCGTCAGCGGCCGCTCTTCCTTCGAGATCATGCAGAAATCTCTCGCCGCAAGTTTGCCGGTGATAGCCGCAGTCTCCGCCCCTTCGAGTCTCGCGGTAGATTTCGCCCAGCGAAACAACCAGACCCTCATCGGCTTCCTCCGCGAAAAACGCATGAACATCTACTCCCATCCCGATCGGATTTCATTTGCCTGACGACAACATCGAGTATCTGCGTTCCATCACCCTCGCAATCCTGGCCGGCGGCGAAGGATCGCGGATGGGCATCCCCAAAGGAATGCTCAAGATAAAAGGCCGCCCGATCCTCTCCCACATCCTGGCTAACGCCAATTGGCCCGGCCCCACGCTCCTCGTAACTTCGCCCGGCCGCCAATCCCCGCCCGGCGCGGAAGAATTCGATGCGGAAGCCGTTGACCCCGTCGCCGGCCTCGGCCCCATGCGCGGCGTCCTCACGGCCCTCGAAAATGCCCAAACCGAAGCCGTTATCGTTTGCGCCGTTGACATGCCCGCCATGAACGACGAAGTGTTCCGCTGGATCGCCGACGAACTAAATCGAAGACCTACAGCGAACGGCATCCTGATCGAGCGAATCCTCAATGGAAAAGTCGAGCTCGAACCTCTTCCCGCCGGATTTCGCCAAAGCGTGCGTGAATTGCTCACCCACCGAATCGCCTCAGGAAAGCGCTCCCTCGGCGGACTATCCGGTTGCGACGGAATTGAGCTCGCCCGCGCACCGCAACATTGGGGCAGCTTCTGGGAAAATTTGAACTATCCGCACGATCTTTCCCCCTGGGAAACCAAAACCTGAGGATTCAAACGCACCCTCTTTCCCCGTGTAGCCGCCCCACTTGTGGGACGCGTCTTCCGATGCCTACATATGTAGCCCAACATTCAATCGCAGGTCTTTTTAGGATTAAGATAAAGCTGCTCCGATTCCCCCTCATCACCCCCATCCCGGCATTCGAAATCCTTCTCAATCGCGATCTCCAGCGAACCCCCATCCCCCACAGGCTGCGAGTAATGCAGCCCCACCATTTCCGACTTGCTCCACTCGCGGGCCATCCCCACCGGAACCTCAACGGAGATGGCATTCGAACCCAACACCGCTCGAATCACCTCGATCCCCGCGCGAGCCTGCAGCGAGCACAAAAATTCCTGACCCAAACCAAATCGCGTGATTTCCCTGATCCACCCGCTCCCCGCAAGCTGCGCCACATCCGCGGGACTAAGCCGAAATCGCAAAGTGTTTCGATAAATCCGCAGCTTCATGTCGATCCCGCCTGACCGGCATTATAGCCACTTCCAGCCTCAGGGTAATCCGTTGCGGCCAGCATGGCACCGCCCCTCCATCCCGCTACAATCGCGCCGCGATATGGAAAAATCCGCCGCCACCGACCCCCCCGCCAAACCATCCCTCCCCGGCGAATTCTATCAGCGCATCGTCATCGTCATCGCGATCATCATCGTCGTCGCCCGCGCCTTCCCCATGCTCACCAAGCCCCGCGGCGACTTCATGCTCCATTACGGCCTCGGCCAGCGGATCATCAAAAATGAATTCATCTACGGCATCGGTTTCGAGCGCAGTCTACCCACCCCTCTGGGCCATGTTCCACGCCCCTGCCACCCTCCTCCCAATGCAGCTCGCCGAAATCCTGATCTATCCGATAGGCGTCGCCGCCATGGTCGCCCTCGTAATCCTTCTGAAACGCCTCTCCGACCGCCACTGGCCCCTGCCCCACGACGCCCTCTTCTGGAGCAGCGCCCTCGCCATCCTCTTCGCCGCCCCATTCCTCCATCGCGATCTTGTCGAGCTAGGCGTCAACTCCTTCCTCGTCCTCCTCACCTGGCTCGCCATCTTTTTCTGGATCGCCAAGCGCGACATCCTCGCCGGCCTCCTCCTCGGCCTCGCCACCGCCCTGAAATGCACCCCCATCGCCTTCATCGCCTACTTCTTCTGGAAGCGCCAGTGGAAAATCGCCGCCGCCTCGACCCTCTTCACCGCCCTATTCACCCTCCTCCCCATCACCATGATGGGCCCAGCAAACTACTGGCACACTGAAAAGTATTGGGCCACCCAACTCTGGCTGGGCGTCTCCAATCCCGACCCCTCCCAAACCGTCCTCGGCCCCGACCGCAGCGGAAATCTCTCTCTCCACACCGCCCTCGCCCGCTACCTCATCCACCTCCCCTACGGCAGCCCCGCCCGCCCGGAAACCCCGGTCGACACCCTCATCCCCAATCGCCCCCCCGAACCCCTCTATTTCGACGTCCTCACGCTCAGGCCCCCCGTCGCCGGAAAAATCATCAAACTGATCCTCCTCCTGATCGCAGCCGCCACCGCATGGATTTTCCGCCATCGCGTGCAGGATCGAAACGACCCAAAAATCCTCTGGGAATGCGCCGCCCTCTCCATCGCGCTTCTCCTCTATTCCCCCCTCACCTGGGCCCAGCACTGCCCGGCCATCCTGCCCGCATTCTATTTCATCTTCCGCGCCGCCTTCGCGGGAATCCGCCTGCCAAGAGACGTCGTCGCGACATTGTTTTATTTCTTCGCAGTCATCTGCCTCCTCCAAAGCGGCCTAATCGGCTCCCGCCTCAGCGGCCTGCTCGACGCCTACCACCTCCGGAATTTCGCGCTGGTCGGGATCTTCTGGGCAACACTAAGATGTCATGGAATCAGTAATAACAATTCCTCTCCGAATACACCTTAGTAGCATCATCCCCATTTCCTGATATGCTCCCTCTCCTCGATTCAATGAACGAAGACTCACGGCGGACTGGAGGAACTTTCATGCGGCGATTCACAACCATTCTCTGTATCGCACTCTTTTCGATCTGCCTGGCGAACATCGCCCGCGCTGACGATCAGATCGACAATCCCGCCTACAAATCCTGGGCGAAGTTCAACAAGGGAACCTCCGTCACCTATTCCACCCAGGCCACCACGATGGGCAACACCTCCAACATCACCACCACCGAAACGCTGATGGACGTGTCGCCCGACGCCGTCACCGTGCAGATGTCCCTCTCGATGGTCGTGGCCGGCAACAAGATGGACATGCCCGGCCAGACCCAGACCATCCCCGCGAAAATCACCAGGCCCTCGGGTACCGCGACCACGCAGCCCGTCGACGCCTCGGCCACCACCGCCACCGAGGATGTGCAGGCCGCCGGGAAAACCTTCTCCTGCAAGAAAACCACGGCAACGATCAACCAGAATGGAATGACAGCGACCTCCACGTCGTGGATGTGCGACGACGTCCCGGGCGGCATGGTGAAGATGGAATCGAATTCAACCGGATCGATGACGGCCACTACGAGCATGATGCTCACGGCGATCGACATGAAATAACTTAAGGGCCCATCGTGCCCTCATTGGCGACCCCTCGGTCGGCCAAACGAAACGTCGAAATCACTTCCCGCACGCTATCAGACCCGAAACTTTCCTGACTTACCGCCCCACAAAATAATACCGCGCTCCCTTTCTGCCGAAACTTCAGTTATGGCGACGGGGAAATCGCTGAGGACCATAGTGGTTCCCTGCCTGGCGTGCGTCTGGGCAATCGGAGTCGTTCTCGGCATGTACGGGATGGTCCGATATCAAATGACCCCCGCCGCCGACGCCAAAGACACGGTCGGCCATTGGCCTTCATCCGTCAGCACTACCCGCGCCCCCGGACTTCCCACGCTGGTGATGACGCTGCACCCCCAATGTCCCTGCTCGCGCGCCAGCGTGAATGAGCTCAGCGAGCTGATGGCACGATCATCCGGCCGGCTCGACGCCCACGTCCTGTTCGTCCAGCCGCCCGGCGCCCCGCCGGCTGGCTTGATGGCGATCTCTGGCGACAGGCCAACGCCGTCCCCGGCCTGCATGTTTCAGTCGACAAAGACGGCCGCGACGCCGCCGCCTTCGGGGCAACAACCTCCGGCCAGGTCATGGTCTACGACACCGCCGGCAATCTCGAATTCTCCGGCGGCATCACCGACGGGCGCGGACACGAAGGGGACAACGCCGGCCTGCTTTCGCTTTTGTCCCTCGTACGCGAGGGAAAGACAACATTATCCCAGACGCCGGTTTACGGCTGTTCGCTGGGAATTTGCCGAAACGCCGAAAAGTAAGGGAGAGCAACGTGAATCAGGACCTGACGATCACGCCGGAAATCCGGCGTCAAATCGACGACCGCGCTGTCGAGCTGCGCAGCCAGTACCAGCAGGCGCAGTGGAAACAGGTCGACCGCATGTTCGCGGTGCTGCTGGTCCTCCAGTGGTTCGCCTGCGTTGCCGTGGCGCTGTGGATTTCGCCCCGCGCCTGGGAAGGTCTCGAAAGCCACATCCACCCCCACGTCTGGGCGGCCGTCTTCCTCGGCGGATTCATCGCGGCGCTTCCCATCGGCCTGGTGATTTTCTGTCCCGGCCAGGCGATCACGCGATACACCATCGGCACCGCCCAGATGATGCACTCGGCCCTGCTCATCCACCTTTCCGGCGGGCGCATCGAAACCCATTTTCATGTCTTCGGCTCACTGGCCTTCCTCAGCTTCTATCGCGATTGGCGCGTGCTGGTTCCCGCCACCGTCGTCGTCGCGCTCGATCACGCTGCGCCTGCGGAATCTTCTGGCCTGAATCGGTCTTTGGAATCGTCACCGCCAGTCCCTGGCGCTGGATGGAACACGCCGGCTGGGTCGTCTTTGAAGACATCATCCTTTTCTGGGCGTGCATCCGCGGCGCCAGTGAGCTGGCCCGGCTCGCCACCCAGCAGGCGGAGCTGGAAGCGTCCAACCGGATGATTGAAGCGGAGGTCGCCCGGCAGACATCTCGACTCGAATCGGTCAGCCAGGAACTCATCGGCACCGCCCGCCGGGCCGGCATGGCGGAAATCGCCACCGGCGTCCTCCACAACGTCGGCAACGTCCTCAACAGCGTCAACGTTTCCGCCAACGTGGCCCTCAAGAAGCTCAAGGAATCGGAAGTCGCCAGCCTCGTCAAAGTGCGCGAGCTGCTTCAGAGCAACCAGGAAAATCTAACCGACTTCCTCACTGCCGATGAGCGCGGCAAGCAATTGCCGGGCTTCCTGATCGATCTTTCCGAATGCCTCGACCAGGAAAACCAGGGGCTGCTCACTGAGCTTCAATCCATGGCGGCGGGACTCGATCACATCAAGCAGATCGTCGGCGCCCAGCAGCAGCATGCCAAGAGCGGCATGGTGCGCGAGAAAGTCGTCCCCAGCGAACTGTTCGACCAGGCCATTTCCATGGACCTCGGCATCGCCGGCGAGCAGAACTTCACCATCGTCCGCGATTTTGCCCAGATCGGCCCTGTCGTCCTCGATAAGCACAAACTCCTCCAGATTCTGATCAACCTCCTCAGCAACGCCAAAAGAGCGGTGGCAGGCTCCGCACGAGCCGATAAACAAATCGTCGTCAGCACGCGCAAATTCGAAAACAGCGGCGCCCCCACCCTGCGATTCGAGGTGGCCGACAATGGAATTGGAATCTCCCCGGAGAACCTCACCAGGATATTCACACACGGCTTCACAACCCGGCAAGAGGGACACGGCTTTGGCCTGCACAGTGCCGCCAACACGGCAACGGAGCTGGGCGGAAACCTTTCCGTCGCCAGCGATGGGCCCGACCAGCGGCGCAAATTCACTCTGGAAATTCCCGTCTCGGGCCTCTCCTCGGTCGAACAAATCTTACTTGAAAAGAAAAAGAGGGCGTAACCATGGGCACAGAAACACTTTCGGCGCGTCGCATTCTCGTCATCGACGACAACGACGCCATTCACAACGATTTCAAGAAGACGCTTGTCACCACGGTCGCGCCGGGGGCAAGCAAATTGTCAAGCGCCAAGGCCGCGCTCTTCGGCGAAGTCAAAACGCCGCTCGCGGAAGCCTGCGTGATGCCGAAATTCGAGGTCGATACGGCGCTTCAGGGCCAGGAGGGCCTGAGCAAGCTCGAAGAATCCGTGCGCACCGGCAAGCCGTTCCAGGTCGCCTTCGTTGACATGCGTATGCCGCCCGGATGGGACGGCGTGCAGACCATCCAGCGCCTCTGGCAGGCCGACCCCCACGTCCAGGTCGTCATCTGCACCGCCTATTCCGACTACTCCTGGGAAGAAATCTCACGCAAGCTGGGGCTGACCGATCGTCTGCTGATTCTGAAAAAGCCGTTCGATCCGCTGGAGATCATCCAGATCGCAACGTCGTTGAGCGAAAAGTGGTCGCTGCACAGCAAGGCACAGCTTCGCATGGACGAGCTGGAGAGCATGGTGCAGGAGCGGACCAAGGAGCTCGTCCACGCAGCCCTGCATGACAAGCTCACCGGGTTGCCCAACCGGGCGCTGCTGAAAGACCGCGTCACCCATGCGATCGAGCGCGCCAAGCGAAACCCGGATTACCATTTTGCCCTTTTCTTCCTCGACTTTGACCGGTTCAAGCTGATCAACGACAGTCTGGGCCACGACGTGGGCGACGAGCTTCTCGTGGAGATTTCCCGCCGATTGCACAGCGCGATGCGGGCGACGGATGCCGTCTGCAAGCCCGAGGAGATGTCCACGGCTGCCCGCCTGGGGGGCGATGAATTCGTCATCCTCGCGGACGAGCTGAAATCCGATGCCGACGCCGGCCGAATCGCCGATCGGCTCCTGGAATCACTTGGCGAAACGTATCACCTCAAGGGCCACAAGGTTGCCAGCACCGCGAGCATCGGCATCACCACCAGTGCCACGCCCTACACCAACGCCGACGACATGATTCGCGACGCCGACACCGCGATGTACCACGCCAAGGCCGCGGGCAAGGCGCACTACGTCATGTTCGACCGGCAGATGCATGAGCGGGTGACGGCGCGCCTGCAGATGGAAAACGACCTGCGCCACGCGCTGGAGCGTAAAGAACTTTTCCTCCAGTATCAGCCGGTTTTCTCGATGTCCGACCGGTCCGTGCTTGGATTTGAAGCATTGGTGCGGTGGAACCACCCAACCCGCGGCATCATCTCTCCCAGCGACTTCATCCCCACCGCCGAAGAAACGGGCCTGATCATCCCGATCGGCTACTGGATCATCTCCGAAGCCTGCCGGCAGCTCAAAATCCTCCAGCAGGAAAGCCGGTCGCAGAAAAAGCTCTTCATGAGCATCAACATCTCCGCGCGCCAGCTCTGCTATCCTGAGCTGGTCTCGCGGGTGCGCGAGATCCTGAGTCAGACCGGCGTCGATTCGCAAACCGTGACCTTCGAGATCACGGAAACGGTCATGATCCGCAACGCCGACGCCAGCATTCCGGTCCTCGAGCAGCTTGAGCAATTGGGTATCCGGCTGCACATGGATGACTTCGGCACCGGCTATTCTTCGCTGAGTTGCCTGCACCGCTTTCCGCTGGCGGGCCTGAAGATCGATCAGAGCTTCATCCAAAACGCCGGCAGCACCCGCCACCAGGCGATCGTCCGTGCGATCGTGACGCTGGCGATAAGTCTTGGGATTTCGCTGGTGGCCGAGGGCATCGAAACCGCCGAGCAGTTGGCGCTTCTCCAGAAACTGGAATGCAGCCAGGGGCAGGGGTTTTATTTCAGCCCGCCATTGAATGCGCCGGACGCGGTGACGTTTCTCAAGACCGGCAAAGCGCCGTGCCGGAACTGCGTGCGGCGGGGTGACGGGCGGGGCAAATGTTACAAAATGTTACGTTTTGTTACGTTTTTTAAAAAGTAACTAGTATACACTAATTTAGCTGTAATTCACTGATCGGACGGGAGTTAGGGGTGGGGCTATCGCGGGCGGCGCGATGAGCCACACAAGGGAGTACCCGCGCTTCGGGCTGCGCGAATGGGACTGGCGGGCAGTCGGATCGTTTCGACCTCTTGATGTATTGAGTGCGGGGGAGATGTAAAATCCCGGGGTGACCTTTCCCGTTGTCTTTCACCTTTTCGGCCAGCCTGTACCGTCTCACGAAGTCTGTGAAACGGCCGGATATGTTGTCGCGGTGCTGACCTACTTGATTAACCGCCGGCGCGAATCCACGGCGGCCCATCCGGCGGAAGCCTCCTTTTCAGTGATGGTTTGGTGCGTGCTCGGCGCAATGGTCGCGACAAGCTCCTGGCATGGATCGAGATGTCCCCGGACGAACTGGCACAAATTACCGATTGGCGATCCTTTCTCGGCGGCAAAACGATCGTGGGCGGGTTGCTGGGCGGCTGGGTTGCGGTCGAGATCGCCAAGCGAATATATGGTATCAATCGCCGAACCGGCGATGCGTACGTTGCACCGCTGGTGTTTGGCATCGCGATCGGGCGGGTGGGATGTTTTCTGACGGGGCTGCCCGACCACACCTATGGGATCGCGACCAAACTTCCCTGGGGCGTGGATTTCGGCGATGGAATTCGGAGGCATCCGACGCAGCTCTATGAAATCGCGTTCGCGCTTTCGTGGGGCGCGGTGGTTTGGCTTCGCGCCCAGTGGCCCTACGCCCGGGGCGACTTGTTTCGCCTGTTTATGCTGGGGTATTTCACCTTTCGTCTGCTTGTGGAATTCATTAAGCCTGTTTATCGTCCCGAAGGCTTGAGTGCGATTCAATGTGCCTGCGTCATCGGCATTGGGATATCCGTTTACGGCTTTTTTTTCCGACCCCAGGTTCCTGCCGGCGAGGTGTGTGATGCCCGGACCTGATGAAAACGAGTGGAACGACACAGAGCGTCTGGAAAGCTGGGCGGGGGAGACTCGATTGAACCTGATCCGGGTGCTGGCGATTGCGGCCTTTTATGGCCGGCATCTGGTGGAAATGCTCTCGTCGCCGGCGGATTCGCCGTTGCGGGGCGCGTATCATGCGAAGGTCACTTGTCTTTGCCTCCTATGGGCAACGGCGGCGATCGTTCTACATATCTGGCTGACGCGGCGGCGAACGCACCCGGCGCTGAAATACGCAGTGACAGGATACGACGCGGCAATGATCACGATTTTGTGTGCGCTGGCGGGCGGGCCGAAATCGCCGCTGGTGCTGCTCTATTTTCCGCTGATCGCGGCCGCGCCGCTTCGGCTGTCGCTGCGGCTGGTTTATTTCGCCAGTTCGTGTGCGATTGGCGGGTATCTCGTCGTGTTGGCGCATTATGCGTGGTATGTGATCGGATTCCGGAAATACTATTCAACGCCCGAGCTGAGAATTCCTCGAGGCCAGGAAGCGATCGTTGTTTTGGCGCTGCTGGTGACGGGGGTTCTGGCGGGGCAGATCGTTCGGCAGGTTCGGCGGATCGCGGCGCGATATCCGGTTGTCGCGCTGGATGCGATAAGGACGTAAGGCCATCGGCTAAACCCAATGCCCGTTCGCGTGATTTGCCCATCGTGTGGAACGACTTTGACGGTCTCCGACGCCGCGCCGATGCAGCTTACTTGTCCGCGCTGCCTGGCGAAGATTCAGCGTCCGGCGTCGGTCCCGGCTGCACAGAGAGTGCCCGTACCTGCGATTCCGCTGGACGAAGAGGCGAAGCGCGATTCGCGGCTTGCGTTCGGCATTCTTCTGCTGATCGGGATTTTTGTTTGTGTGGGGGTCTGGGTGGCAATGGGCGCAATAAACGCGCCCGCGGCCGATTCCGTGGCCTTCGCGGCGGTTCTAGTGATACTGGTGGTGGTGATAATTCTGGCCGCCGTCGCGCTGGGCCCGCCGAAGCCGGCGAAAACGCCACCGCCGCTTCCACCGGCCCGGGCGTGGGAGGATTCGGACAAGATATTGCAGTATTCGTCGATCAGGCGTTCCGATAGCCCTCACTGGAGCGGCGCGCCTTCGCGGGGGGATTTTTCGCGGCGCTGGGCGTGTGCGCGGGTGGATTTTTTCTGCTGGGGGCGACCATTGATTCGCGTAATTCAGTTTCCGGAATGATCTTTCTCGTGATTGTGGTCATCGCCGTCATCGCGACAATCACGATGGGCGTATTCATCGGCCGCAGGCGGTCGATGCTGGGCTTCACCCAGGGCGTGGCCGTCGGCATGTGTCTTGGACTGCTGGCCCTGGGCCCTTGCGCTTTCTGTTACCTCATGACGCTGCATGGCTGACCGCCCGTACATCTTCTTTGAGCTTACCAACAGCCTGTGCCACCATTGTCTGCGCAAGGTGGAAGCGAAGGTGGTGATCGAAGACGGGCAGGTGTTCCTGCATAAATGGTGCCCCGAGCATCGGTTTTCGAAGGTGCTCGTTTCGACGGATGCCGAATATTACAAGCTGTGCCGGCGCACATTGAAGCCGGGGCAGATGCCGCTGAAATTTAATACGCCGATCAAATATGGTTGCCCTTATGACTGTGGTTTGTGCCCGGACCATGAGCAGCATTCCTGTCTGACCCTGATCGAGGTGACGGACAAATGCAATCTCACGTGTCCGGTTTGTTACAGCGAGTCGTCGCCGAGACGGGGCCCTCATCGCGATCTGAAGCAGATCGAGTTTATGCTCGACTGCGTCGTACGAAATGAAGGAGAACCCGACGTTGTGCAGATCAGCGGCGGAGAGCCGACGATCCATCCTGAATTCTTTCAGATTCTCGATGCCGCCAAGCAAAGACCGATCAAGCACCTGATGGTGAATACCAACGGGCTAAAGATCGCGCAAAGCGAGGAATTTTGCGATCGGCTGGCGGGTTATATGCCGAGTTTCGAGATCTATCTGCAGTTCGATTCCCTGCGGGCTTCGAGTCTGCGTGATCTTCGCGGCGAAGATCTGACGGAAACGCGGCAAAAGGCGCTGGACAGGCTGAACGAGCGGAATATCTCCACGACGCTGGTGGTGACACTGAAAAAGGGACTGAATGATGACGAAATCGGTTCGATTATCGATTATGCGTTGAAACAAAAATGCGTTCGCGGCGTGACGTTTCAACCCGTGCAGATTGCGGGCCGGCTCGATCACTTTGATCCGGCCACCGATCGACTGACGCTGGCGGAGGTGCGGCAGAATATTCTCAAGCAGTCGCCGATTTTCAAGCCCGCGGACGTTGTGCCGGTTCCCTGTCACCCCGATTGCCTGGCGATGGCGTACGCGCTGAAAATCGATGGGGAGGTGATTCCGCTGACCAGCATGATCGATCCACAAAAGCTGCTGAGCGATCAGGGTAATACAATCGTATACGAGCATGATCCCCGTCTTCGCGAGCACTTTCTGAGGCTTTTTTCGACGTCCGCGTCGCCGGTTTCCAGCGCTTCAACCCTTAAGCAACTGCTCTGCTGCCTGCCGCTGGTTCAGGCGCCGGATTCGATCGGATATCAGAATATTTTTCGCATTATCATCATGCAGTTTTTGGATGCGCATAATTTCGACGTGCGCAGCGTAAAAAAGACCTGCGTCCATATCGTGCACCCTGATGGACGGATCATTCCATTCGACACCTACAATATGTTTTACCGGGATGAAAAAGAGGAGCTATTAAATCACTTACGGAGCGGACGTCGCACGGTGGAACTGACGCGCGGGGGCGGAAGCACTTTGCAGTGAAACGTCGGTCCGCGTCATACGGCCGTTCGCCCCTCATACTGCCCGTATTCCAGCCACTGCTGAAGCCCGTCCGGAAATTCCCCATCCCTAACGGCTGCCGCCACATCGGAATTGTCGGACAGGTAGATCTGCTCGTTAAAATCATTCGATGCGACGCGGTCCTCATACTGCCCATACTCGACGAACTGCTGATAGGCGGACGTAAACGGCTCGCCCGTGATATAGGGCATGATGTCCTGGTTGTCGGCCTCGTAGACGGAGAAGGAGAAATAGCGCATCGGGCTGCGACCCTCATATTGGCCGAAATCGCAGAAATGCTGGAAGGCCGAGGCAAGCGTTCCCGCGTTGACGGCGGCCGCTACGTCGGGGCTGTTTTGTAAATAGTAGGTCGTGTCGAAATAGAGCAGCCCGCCGCGGTTTTCGAATTGGCCGTAGTCGTAATACTGCATAAAGCCGGAGCTGACCTTGCCATCATGGACGGCCGCGGCCACATCCGGGTTTTCGGCGAGGTACCAGCTTTCGTCCCAGTAGGGGTTGGGGCTATAGCCTTCGTATTGGCCATATTGGAGATAGTGGGCGTAGCCGCTGGTGAATTGTCCATCGGCCACGGCGGCGGCGACGTTGGGATATTGCTGGAGATAATAGCTCTCGTCGAAGAGGGAATTCTGGCTGACGATGGTTTGGGTGCTCAGCAAAACCTTTGTGCCGCTGGTGAGGATTTCATAAATCGACGCCGTATGGCTGCCGGTCGTGAGGATCGGCGTCGAATAGTCGAACCCGTGATTGCTTGAGCCGATATACGGCTCCAGGTCGGTGCGGGTGTTGTCGGCGAGGAACGTCTGCGTCGGCCCGTCGCTGAAGACGACTTGGACATCGAGGGCGGCAGTGGGATCGCTCGGGTCATACGCCCACCCGCTGATCTGGCCCCAATTGGCGACATCGACGCTCCCCGGCGCGCTGATGGTGAACGAGTTAGAGGCGGCGCTGCTTGCGGTGGGACTCGCGGCAGAAAGCTCATACTGCCCGGCTGTCTTGAGCGCTAGCCCGCTGAATGTGACAACGCCGTTGACGGCGGTGGCCGTGAGCGTGCCGCTTAGATTTCCCGGCCCGCTGGCGACGGAGAGAGTAACCGTCGAATCGTCGCTGGCGACCAGCACCCCAGCGTTTTCGAATTCGACGGTGATCGCCGGCGAAAGGGCGAAACCTGCCAGCGTGCCGATCGGCTGTTGGGCAAAGACAAGCTGGGCGCGGTGACGGCAATCGCCGTTGAAGTGGCGGAAGTATATGGGCTGTCGGTTGCCTGAATGGTGGCGCTTCCCGCCGCCGAAAGCGCCAGCGATGAAAACGTGGCGATGCCGTTGTCCGCCTGGGAGGTGAGCGTTCCGGAGAGATTTCCGGGTCCGGACGACAGCGAAAGCGTGACCGTGGAGTTCGAATCGACAATATTTCCGTCCGGATCCTCGATTTCCACTTCGATCGGCGTCGAGAAGTTGGCCCCCGAAAGCGCACTCGTCGGCTGCTGAGCGAACACAAGGTGCGGCTCGGTGATGGTGAAACTCGTCGAATCCGCCGCGGTGAGCGAAGAGCCCGAAGCCGCCAGAGAGAATGTTCCGGCTGAGCCGACCGAGAGATTGCTGAACGTGGCGACGCCATCGCTCGCTTGCACTGTTGTCGTTCCGGCAAGCGATCCACCTCCCGATGCCAGGGAGAGGGTGACGGTGGCATTGGAATCGATCACCGACCCCCCCACCGTTTCGATCGCCACTTCCACCGAGGGTGAAATCGCAGCGCCCGCCAGCGCGGAACTGGGCTGCTGGACGAATACCAATTGCCCCTGCGACACCGTGAAATGGGAACTCGTCGCGGTGCTGAGAGACCCATCCGCCGCCGATAGGGCATACGTTCCCGCTTCATTCACGGACACATTGCTGAACGTGGCCACGCCATCGACGGCCTGGACGATGATGGTCCCGGTAAGATTTCCCGGCCCGCTGGCCACGGAAAGCGTGATGTCGGTGTCGTCGGAGGTAACGATATCCCCCGCGGCATCTTCAATATCGACAGAGATCGCGGGCGAAATCGTCTGCCCCGCCGTGATGTTCGTGGGCTGCTGCGAAAAGACGAGCTGCGTCGGCGGGCCGACGGTAATCCCGCCGCCAACCAGGCCGGCGATGATTTTTTCGCCGATGGGGCTGCCCAATCCGACGAGTCCTCCGCCGGTGATGGAATTGAAATCGGAGGAGGGCAGGGCATAGAGATCGGGAATGGTTTGCGAGGGGCCGTTAAGCGAATCCATTCCGCGCAGGGCAAGTCCCTGGTCGGCGATGGTGATGATGGCCGCCCACTGCGGAGAACCGGCGCTGGTCCCCCCCACCACCTGCCAGTCATCGTTCCCCTCGTACGGAATCGAATCGTAGACCAGCACTCCGGTATCCGGATTGCCGTCGTAAGCAACGTCCGGCTTATCTGTCTGCTCGTACGGACTCACGCCCCCGCCGCCCTCAGACCAGTAGGTTTCGTTTAGCCAATCGCCGGCACTGTTCACGCTGAGGGTGGTTCCGCCCACAGCCAGGACGTTGGGTGAAGTCGAAGGATAATTCGGCAGCGCATCATCCCCCGCCGCGGCAACATAAGTTACGCCTACGTGACCCGAGGGCGTGGTGAAATCGGAATCATATGCTGTCTCCCCGGCGAACTCGGGCGAATCCCCCCAGCTCATCGAAACCGCGACGACTCCGGGCTGATCCGACGCCCAGGTCACCGCGTTCATCAGATCGGTAAAGCTCGACGACGGTGTTTCGACCAGCAGAATGCTCGCCCCTGGCGCAATCGCATGTGCCCACTCCACATCCAGCGACTGCTCTGTCGCCCAGCCCGCGTTCGTCGACCCCGCCCCCTCGGGCGTTGCGATCGTCAAAGCAAACTGACCGGAGGAATTGTCGTTGCTGATGCCAAAGTTCGCGTCAAACGTCTCAAGATCGCTGGTGATATTCGGATCGGAATATGCATCCACAATCGCGATCGTCTCTCCGGCGCCGTTGGCGGCAACGGATTGGCCGCTGACTGAAAACGTGATCGCGCCCAGGTCATATGCCTGCTCGACCATGGCTGGGGAAAGACTCTGCGGCGTGCCCGTAACCGATGTGGCAGGCTGGACATCCAGCGAAAGGTTCACCGACGACGACGCCGAAAGCAGCACCCGCTGCTCGAGCATTTCCAGGCAGGCAGATTTGCGGCGATTTACGACTCGCATTCGAGAAGGGCTCCGCGCCCCTGCTTTGGCATAGACACATTTATTTGCATTGAAATTCCGCACCTGAGGGAACTGATGCGCCGGCGGCACAATAATCGCAAAATTCTTAAGACACGATGAAGAATTTTTAGAGGGACACCTTTCCGCGCTATACAGTTATAGTCGATTTCCCGGTGATCGGGAACAAGGCCGTAATAACCACGATTGGGGTGTGATTGTGAAGATTCTGCTCGTACATCCTAGCGCACTTTTATATTCCGAGGTCTACCTTCGCCTGGAGCCGCTGGGCCTGGAATGCGTCGGTGAAGCTCTGCTTCGCCGGGGGCACGAGGTGAGGCTTCTGGACCTGCAAATCTTTCGCCAGCATCACTACCAAGCCCAGCTAACCCATTTTCACCCTGATGCCATTGGCTTCAGCGTTAATTATCTGGCCAATGTTCCGGAAGTGATTGATCTGGCGAAGCTGGCGCGGGAGTTGCTTCCGAAGGCGTTTATTTTCTGCGGCGGGCACAGCATCAGCTTCATTGCCGAGGAGGTCTTGCGCCATGCCGACGGGGCTATCGATGCGATCATTACCGGCGAGGGGGAGATCGCCGCGCCGGCGATGCTGGAAAGCGCTCCGCGCGTGGATGGCATTGCGGGGGTGGTCACCGCCCGCGGCCCGGGCCCCGGCCTACCATCCAGGCGGATATTAACGACATCCGCCCGGCGCGAAAGCTGACCCGCAAGCGCGGCCGGTATTTCATCGGGGAGTTGGACCCTTGCGCGTCGATTGAATTTTCGCGCGGGTGTCCGTGGGATTGCTCGTTTTGCAGCGCCTGGACGTTTTACGGCCGCAGCTACCGCAAGGCCGATCCGGCTGGCGCTGCCGAGGAAATGAGCTCCATCGCCGAGCGCAACGTGTTTGTGGTTGACGACGTGGCGTTCGTCAACGCCGACCATGGTATGGCGATCGCCGACGAGCTGGAGCGGCGAAATATCCGCAAGCAATATTATCTGGAAACGCGCTGCGACGTCCTGATTCGCAACCAGGAGGTATTCAAGCGATGGGCGGGGCTTGGGCTTGCTATCTGTTCCTTGGCCTGGAATCGCTGGATGCCGAGCAACTGAAAAAGTTTCGAAAGCGGGTCACGCCGAATCAGAATTTCGAGGCGCTGGCGGTGGCCCGGCGGCTGGGAATCGGCGTGTCGATCAACCTGATTACCGATCCCTCCTGGACCCGCGAGCAATTCGAAACCGCGCGGCAGTGGGCGACGGAGGTTCCGGAGGTCGTGCACCTGACGGTCGCCACGCCTTACCCCGGCACGGAGCTTTTTCATACCGATACCCGTCCGCTTACATCGCTCGACTATCGGCTCTACGACATTCAGCACGCGGTGCAGGAGACGGCGCTGCCGCTGCGGGAGTTTTACGAGGAGCTTGTGAAGACGCAGGAGATCATCAACCGCAAATTCATGGGGTGGAGGACCGCGGTTGCGGTGTCGCGCATTCTGGCCGGGCAACTGATCCGGGGCAGACCAACTTCCTGCGGATGCTGTTTAAGTTCTCGAAAACGTACAACGCGCAGCGTTTTTATGACGATCATTCGAGGCCGACGAAATACGCCATGCGGCGGCCGGGGGAGTACGTGAAGAAGATGAATCCGCAGGATCTGCTCGTCCATGTGGGGGTGCGCCCGGCATTGGCGGAGCCGGGAGTGGCAAGCTGAGATGTGGGATTGCGTCGGCTGCAAATTACTTTAGCCTTAGCGCCAAGCCATGAGCGACTGGGCACCAAGGCAAAAGCGCGAAGCGGAATTGGCGAAGACGGAAGCTGCCGTGGCGGCGTCTGGGGATAACGTCGAGGCACGCTTTCAGCGCCTGCCGGCTGCTCGCGGAGCTGGGGAGGAACGAGGAGGCCAAGACGGCGTACCTCGAACTGCTGGTTCAGGAACCGGCTCATTTTGGGGCGCTGAACAATCTGGGAAACCTGGTCTATTCCATGGGATATCGAAATGCCGCCAAGAGCCTTTACGCGCGGGCGGTGGAACTTCATCCGAACAATCCCAAGGGGCATGTGAATCTTGCCAACCTATTGGTCGAAAGCGACCTTGCGCGGGCCCGCGAGCATTACGAGGCGGCGCTGAAAATCGACCCGGAACACGTCGAAGCCAATCGAGGCATGGCGTATGTTTTAACCCGGCTTCGCGATGAAGATCGCGCCGCCGTTCATCGTAGAAAAGCATTCGAAAATCGTGCCGTGATGGAATTCCCGTTCACCGGATCGGGCCAGCCGATCCGGGTGCTTTTGCTGGCGTCGGCATCGGGGGGAACGATTCCGATGCGGCATCACCTCGACGAACAAATCTTTCTCACGATGGTGGTCTTCGCCGAGTTTTACGATCTGCAAAAACCGTTGCCGCCGCACGACATCGTCTTCAACACCATCGGCGACGCCGACCTTTGCCGCGAGGCGCTGGAGGCGGCTTCGCGAATCGTGGAAAGGACCACTGCGCCGATCATCAATCAGCCGCGAAATGTGCTGCTGACCGGGCGGATGGAAATTTGCCGCAGACTTGGCGAGATCGAGAATGTGATCGCGCCGAAAATCACTGAAATTTCTCGCGAGGTTCTTGAAGGCGATGGCGCGGAGGCCTGGCTCGCGCGCGAGGGATTCTCATTTCCCGTCCTGGTGCGCGCTCCCGGATTCCATACCGGAAGATTCTTCGAGCAATACGAAGACGCAGCCAGCCTTCGTGCCGGTGTGGGGCAAATGCCTGGCCAGAAAATGATGGTGATCCAATATGTCGACCTGCGAAAGCCCGACGGCAAAATCCGCAAATATCGGGTGATGATGATCGATGGCCATCTTTATCCCCTTCACGCCGCGATTTCGCACCATTGGAAGATCCACTATTTCACGGCCGAGATGGCGGACAACGAGCAAAACCGCGCCGAAGACGCGGCGTTTCTCGAGAACATGACCGGCGTGCTGGGCCAGCGCGCCGTGCGAGCCTGGAAAGAATTTGCGAAACGCTTGGGCTGCAATATGCGGGAATCGATTTTGGTCTGAGCACCGATGGCAAAGTCGTCCTCTTCGAGGCTAACGCGACGATGGTTGTCAACCCGCCCGAGAAAGACGCGAAGTGGGATTACCGCCGGCCCGCGGTCCAGAGAATCCTCGATGCGATCGCGACGCTATTGAAAAGCCCGCGGAGTTGAGCCCCTACACCTTGTTGGCCTTCTTAATCAGCACCCGCGTCGGTTTATTCTTTTTGTCCACGAAGACCACGCGCTGCTCCACCTTCGCTGCCTCCTCGCGGGTCAATTGCTCAAGCGCGAAGATGATGACCTGGTCGCCCGGATGGAACAGCCGGGCCGGGCAACCGTTCAGGCAAATCTGGCCCGACTTCGGCTTGCCGGGGATGATGTAGGTCTCCCAGTGGGCGGCGTTGGCCAGGCTGTTGATGTGCACGAGCTGGAACGGCACCATCCCCGCGGCGGCCATCAGGGCCGAATCAATCGTGATGCTCCCTTCATATTCGAGCTTGGCCTCGGTCACCCAAACGCGATGGAGCTTGCCTGTACAAACGGAAATCGACATATACCGATATATTAGGGGCACCGAGCGTCAAACGGAAATCGGAGCAGAAAGTGCCCGGCAAATTGAGTTAATAACGCCTGGCCAATCCCCCGCCGAGCTCTGGCGGAAGAGTCGCATCGTCGGATACCAGGGTGAATCGTCCCGATCCAGGAGCCAGCGCCAATCGGCCGCATGGGCCAGCATCAACCAGACGCGAGCGCCTTGAGCGCCGGCGAGATGGGGGATCAGGGTGTCGACGGAGATCACCAGATCCAGATTCGCTATCAACGCCACGGTCTCGCTGAGATCGGTTAATCGATCCGCGTGATTCCGTACCATCATCCCATTCGGCAAATCATGCACTTCTTCTGCCGCCGGCCCAATTTGAAGACTGTGAAATTCAATCCCGCGTACCTCGCGAAGCGGCGCCAGCTCGCGCAGAGGTATCGATCTGTGCTGATTAAATTGATGCTCGGCCCTCCCGGCCCAGGCCAAACCCACGCGTACTTTCGCGTCCCTGGGGCCGAGAATCCCCCGCCACTTCTCGATCAATGCTGGCTCCGGACGCAGGTAGGGAATCTGCCGCGGAATCGACTCCACTCGCGTCACAAAAATCCCCGGCAGGGACATCAGATGGCAATAGAGATCAAACTTCGGCAGCCCCTCCCGAAACGGCACAACCGCCGAAACCCCCTCAATCGCCGAGAAGAGCCGGCACAATTCCGGCTGACAGACGAGAATGATTTTCCCATCTCGCGCGGCGACCATCGGGACGTAACGAATAAACTGAATCGCATCCCCCAGGCCCTGCTCGGCAATCAGCAAGATCGTCTTCCCCGCCAGTTCCTCCCCCTTCCACGCGACGCCGGGACATTTAGGCGTCGACGGCTCGCGATGCCGCCATTCATATTCCGGCCAACCCCGCTGCAAATCCCCGCGCGAGCAGCGCCAAGGCAAGATTCCAGTGAGCCCGCGAGCAATCGGGATTCAGCGAGATCGCCCGCTCATACGCGTCGATCGCCTGCGCGATTTTTCCGACGGCCACCAGCGCATTTCCCAGATTGCACTGGGCATCGAGAAATCCCGGACACATTTCAACGGCTCGCCCATACGTCGCGACCGCCCCGTTAAAATCTCCTCGCGAATAGAGAGTATTTCCCCGGTGAAACTCCACCTCCCCCATGAGCCGCAGGGCGGGTGCAAATCCCGGCCGCTCCTTCAGCACCCGCCGGCAAACCTCCGCCGCCCGCCCCACCTCCCCGGCTTCAAATTGCCCCCGGGCAATACAAATCGCCTGATCAGGAGAGACCGGCAGATCGAATCCGTTCGATGCCATGGAGGGAATATGATGCGGTGAAGAAGACGAAGATGCCAGGGGAATTGCCGATTGCCGATTGAAAAACGACAGCGCCTCTTCCATTCGGCAATTGGCAATCGGCATTCGGCAATCTGATTTGACCACTACCATTCATTGCGCTATACTACGCTAATGAGTACAGGACCACCATCCGTCCGTTCCTGGGCCGCGCAGATGCGAAAGGGGCTGATCGAGCTATGCGTCATGGCCGCCCTCCGCGGCGGCGAGGCCTACGGCTACCAGATCCTTCAGCGTCTCTCGCGTGCCGAGGCACTCACGATCAGCGAAAGCGCCGTTTATCCGATTCTCGCGCGGCTTGCCGCCGAGGGGATGGTCAAAGTCCGCGAAGGACCCAGCCCCAACGGACCGCCGCGCAGGTATTACCGCCTCACGACCCAGGGCGAGACCCGTCTTGCCGAAATGACCGAGCACTGGCGCCAGACCCGCAAGGCAATCGACGTATTTTTCAACGGAGACCGAACATGAGCCACGACCCCAGTCAGTCGCCAAATCAGTTCCAGAAGACTCCATCGCCAACGCCGCAGGAACGAATCGCGCAATTCATCGCCGCCGTCGAGCGCAGCCTCTCCGAGGCGGGCGTTTCCAACGACGAGCGGCAAAACGTCACCGCCGACCTGCGCGTGCAGATCGAAGAAATGCTCTCCGCCCGCACCGAGGGAAAGACGCCGACCCTTGAGGACGTCCAGGCTGTCCTCTCCGAGCTCGATCCACCGGAATCGTATTCCGAAACGGCGACCCGGCGAATCGCAAAAGCCGCAGGCAACCGAAGAATCCTGCTGCGGACCGCGCGATGGGCGATCTCGAGGCCATGCTCATCACCGGGGTCACTGGGGAGGAAAATGGTTCTGGCGTCGCCGGCACGTCGCCCAGGCGATCCGCCAGGCCATCGGATCATTCAGTCCGCTAGGTAATCCCCTCTTCGCCGACTTCACGCATCGCTCGCGCACCGCCCTGGCCATCGCTAAAAATGAGGCGCGATCCATGGGCCACGAGTACATCGGCACCGAGCACCTGCTCCTGGGCCTTCTCCTCGAAGGCACCGGCGTCGCTGCCAAGGTCCTTACCGATCTCGGCATCACCACCGACGCCGCCCGCCGGGAAATCGCCCGCCTGGTTCCCCCCGGCACGTCGGCCGTCACGGCCGAGCGGCTTCCTCTCACCCCGCGGCTTCGACAGGCGATCGAAGAAGCCCGCCTGGCCGCACGAAATCTCCACCACGATTTCCTCGGCACCGAACACCTCCTCATGGGATTGATGGATGTCCCCGGAGTAGCCGCGGAAAGTCTTAAAACTCTGGGACTCAACTCGCAGCAGGTGAAAGACGCCATTCTCCAGCGCATCCCCGCCTGGACCGAAGACACGGCCCCCGCCGGCGGCTTCACCTACTGGCCCGCCAGCGCCGCGCAAACCCTCACCATCGGGAAAAACCAATACCGGATCATCGCCAGCGGCGCCGATACGGGCGGCTTCTACGCCGCCGTCGAAGCAAACCTCTCCGAGCCCGACGGCCTCGGCACTCGCACTCTTCCGCGCGACGACATCTCGATCTACGTTCTCGACGGCACCCTCCAACTCCGCCTCGACCATCGAACCATCGCCCTGAGCAAAGGCGATTTCGCCCGCATCCCCCGCGGCACACCACACGAAATCACACCGCTGGAATCCGTCGCCCGGGCCATGCTCATCGCCACCTCCGCCGGTTTCGAAAAACTTCTCGCCACAATGGCCAAAGCCCCCGACCCCCAGGCGATGCGCCAAGCGGCGATCAATTACGGCGTGACATTTTCTTGAATATATTTTTGCATTTCTTGTGCTCTTCTATGAGCCGAGCCTTGTCAAGGGGCGTTGATCGCTCATGCGGTCGATTGGGTGAGCCTTCTATTCAGTGCTCGCGCCTGGCGGCGGGCCTATTCAACTATACAAACGGCCAGCCCCATTCTTAGCGGCAAGCTTTTAAGCTTAGAGCGCCAACCGGGGTCTGGCCTTGCTCATTCAACCTGCACGAACGCTTCAATTCCACTTCACTTCAGCTCTCCTCATTTCCCCCCACAGAAGACAACGGCTTTCTGACACGGTGTCTTCCGGAGGGGAGATACTCCATCGCCTGTCCCGACCTGTCGGGACAGTCTTCGCATTTTCGATTCTCAAGCGGCTGTCGCCGCCGCCGGCGGACGCTGAGGTTCCTTCCACTTGGTTCCGTCCCGCAGCATCGCCCAAAGCTTCACCAGCAACCTTCGGGCTACCGCAACAATCGCGATCTTCTTCCGCTTCTCGCTCCCGCGGCAAACCCTCTCGTATACGTCCTTCATCCACGTATCGCGGTGAACTCCCAGCCACGCCACCTCCACCAGCAACTCCCGCAGCAACCCGTTGCCCGCCTTGCTGATCCGGCCCTGCCGGTCGCTGGCGCCGCTCTGCCAGCGCCGCGGGGTCAGTCCCACATAACATCCCACCTGCCGCCCGTTCCTGAACCGCTTCGGATCATCAATAATCGCCACCACCGCCTCGCTCAGTCGGGGGCCAACACCGGGCACCTCCTGCAATCGCTTCACCGCTCGGTTGGCCTGGCCCAGTTCCTGAAGCCTGCTTTCGACAGATTCGATCTGCGTCTCCAAGTGCTCCAGTTGCGCCACCTCACAACCGATCTGAAACAGCCACAGATCCTCCGCCGACGCCCCCGCCGCTTCCTTCTTCATCTCCTCCAGCCGCTCCTTCGTCCACGCCTTTTTCGTCGAGGGCAGATGCAACCCCTGACGTTCGTAGATCGAGCGGATCGAGTTCTTGATCGCCGTGCGGCGGTCCACCAGGCCGTGTCTATATTCAATCAATGACCGCCACTGCCGAACCGAAGCTTTAGGCACGTGAACCGTCGGCAGCGAATCCATCTCCGACATCACGGCCATCTTCAACGCGTCCTTCCGATCGCTCTTGTCCTTCACCGTCTTCCAGCGCCAGCGCTCATCGTTGCCATTGGCCACCTGGACGGGAACCTTATTCCGCTCCGCCAGATCGCAAACCCATCCGGCCGCCGGGCCGGCCTCGATCACCAGCCGATCCGGACGAATCCGATCCAGAAGTTTCTGCACTTCAGCGGCATTGGTGCCGATCTTGCCGAATGTTCTTTCTCCGCCGCCGGTGAGGTAATCCACAAAAACGCTCTTGTTCTTTCCCAGGTCCAAAGCGAGAATTCGCATTGCCGAGTCCTTTCTCAAAAAGACGTTTGAGCGACCCACGCGGTACGCTCGTCAACACTTGGGGCATTTTGACCCCTTTCACGTCCCGAGAAAGGCTCGGCTTCATAGTTTCTTGGCGTCTTGAGCGAAGCGGGCGGTTATAAGATTTTTAACCGCCAAGACGCCAAGAGCGCCAAGAAATGAGGAGTTTTGCCCCGCATAAATCAGATGGAAATCAGATTTTTAGACTGAATTATTTGTGTGAATCTGATTTCCATCCGTGGCGAACCTGCATTTTCGCTAGGGCTCCACTTTGAGCGTCACATGCTGGACTTCCCGGGCGTATTTGACCGCGCGCTGAACGATCTCTGCTCGCTCCTCAGCCGACACGGATGATCGGCTTCCATCGGCATTGATCCAGCTCCGAATTGAGTCCGTGTAAATCCGATAGTCACTCGACCATGTCCACATGATCGAAACCCGCCGGCCCGATTCGATATAGTTCAGCGTCTCGCCGGGAAAGTCCGCGTCGAACTCATACTGATCGGTAAACCGATGCGGCTGGGCGGATTCGCTCATCGATGTGATCCTTTTCCGCGGAAGGTGAAAGCCGCTAAATGACTTTCGCCCGCGGCTGCCTTGTGGGCCAACGGAGTTGGTGCTTCCGCAGCAGACGATACCGCATATAACGGTATTATACAGATCCCGCGGATCACTCATAACCCAGCGATAATGCCGTGTCTGTTCTGCAATCTCTCCACCCCTCGCTCGTAAACCATCAAACTCAAATGCGCAATACATAAATTCCTGCTGCCATTTGACAAATAATACGTACGTACGTATTATTGGGTCAGTCACGCAACGCCAGGCGATGGCCTCAGCGAAATCCGTTAAATGGCGACCGACGCGTTCATACTTTCGAAAGGAGACGCATCATGTCAAACTTAAGCGATAAAGCAGTCCTCGTAACCGGCGGTTCGCGCGGCATCGGGGCCGCGATCGCCGAACGTCTGGCCGCCGATGGAGCGAATGTGGCCATCACCTACACCAAGGGAGCCGACGCCGCCGCGTCCGTCGTTCAGGCGATCGAGCGCAAGGGAGGCAAGGCAATCGCGATCCAGGCAGACGCCGCCGACGCGAAAGCCGTCAAGGCCGCGGTCGACAAAACCTTCGCGACCTTCGGCCGGCTCGATGTGCTGGTGAACAATGCCGGCACCGCATTTCCGAAACCGTTCGCCGAGACGACGCTCGAAGAGATGGATCGCGTGATCGACATCAACATCCGCGGCGTCTACGTCGCGACGCAGGCGGCGCTGAAGCACATGAACAGCGGCGGCCGCATCATCATGATCGGTTCGGCCGTGGGAGAGCGCGTCGCCGCGCCGGGCTTGTGCCCTACGCGGGCACCAAGGGAGCCGTCAAGATGTTCACTCAGGCGCTGGCCCGCGAAATCGGCAGCCGGGGCATCACCGTCAACAATGTCCAGCCGGGTCCGATCGACACGGAATTAAATCCCGCCACCGGTGATTGGGCGGTCCCGCAGAAAGCCGCCACGGCCCTCAACCGCTACGGCCGCGTCGAAGAGGTCGCCGCCCTGGTGGCGTTCATCGCCGGTCCGGAATCCTCCTATATCACCGGCGCAAACCTTACCGTCGATGGCGGAATGAACGCATAGCTGTCAGTGTCAGATTGAGGAGTCACATCATGGCAAACTTAACAAACAAAATCGCGCTGGTTACCGGCGCCTCGCGCGGCATCGGCCAGGCAGCCGCCCGCTCCCTTGCCCATGAGGGGGCGCGAATCCTGGTGCACTACGGCCGAGGCCGGGAAGAAGCCGAATCGTTGGTATCCGAGATTCGCAGTGCAGGCGGTCAGGCCCAAGCCCTTACCGCCGACCTCGCCGCGGCCGACGGCGCTCATATCCTCGCTGAAAAAGTCCGCAAGATCGTCGATGGAAGGCTGGACATCCTGGTCGCCAACGCCGGCATATCCAAATCCGTCCCCATCGAAGGACTGACCGTCGAGGATTTCGACCGGCTATTCGCCGTCAATGTCCGCGCTCCCTACTTTCTCGTTCAACAATTGCTTCCCGTCCTGGGAGACGGCTCAAACGTGATCTTCGTTTCGTCCCTCGGCGCACGCTGCCGCGGTCGGCACGATAGTGGCTTATTCCGCAACCAAAGGCGCTGTAGACACGTTGGTCAAGCACTTTGCCGCCGCGCTGGGCTCCCGTGGAATTCGGGTGAACGCCATCGCGCCAGGCGTCGTTGACACGGAAATGTCCAACTTCGCCCACACCGAGTCCGGCCGGCAATTCACGCTGTCAATGCAGGCGCTGAAGCACATTGCCATGCCGGACGACATCGCCGGCGTCTTCGCCTTCCTGGCCTCCGACGCCGCGCATTGGATCACCGGACAAGTTATCGCCGTCGATGGCGGCTCAAAACTGTAACCGCATCCGATGTCATCCAAACCAAAGAGGTAAACATGCCAGACAGCAAAGAATCACGTAACAAGCAACTGGTCCTCAAGGCTTTCGACGCCCTGTTCAACAGGCGGGATTATGTCGAAGCCGAGCGATATTGGTCGCCGCACTACATTCAGCACAGCGCCCATATCGAGCCCGGCCGCGATGGCCTCTTTAGCTTGGTCAAAAGTAGTCCGCCCACTCTCAAATATGAGCCGGGCGTAATTGCCGCCGACGGCGACTTCGTCATCATCCACGGACGATTCTCAGGCATGGGCCGCCCCACCAATTGGATTGCAGCCGACATCTTGCGAATCAAGGACGGAATTCTGGTCGAGCACTGGGACGTCCTTCAAGACGAAGCCACCCGGCAGCAGTCCAAAAGCGGGCTGCCGATGTTTGGCGAAACATTCCCCCAATAACCGGAGAACTGCCATGCGTGCAATGAAAGCGGACAAATTTACCGGCTATGACGCCTTGAAGCTCGTACAAATTCCAAAACCAGTCGCTTCGGACGAAAAAGTATTGGTGCGAATCACCGCGGCCGGTGTTACGCCGCTCGACCATACAATTCTCTCCGGCCAATTTCACCACTCCAAGCCGCCGCTGGTCCTCGGCAACGAAGGCGCCGGCGTCGTCGAGGAAGGAGGCGGAACCGAATTCCCCGCCGGCTCGCGCGTGATGTTCTTCGGTCCCTATGGCGCCTTTGAGGACGGAACGTACAGCGAATGGATTGCCGTGCGGAAGAAAGACCTTTGCCTGATCCCGGGCAATATCAGCGACATCAGCGCCGCGGGGATTCCCGTCGCCTATCTCACCGCCCAGGTCGCTCTCACCCGCGGCTGGTTTTCGGCCCGGCAAGACAGTGCTTGCGCCGGCGATCGGAGGATCCGTCGGCAACGCCGTCACCCAATTGGCCCGGGCCCAGGGTGCTAAACACGCGATCTCAAGCACGACCAATCATGCGAAAGCCGAGCAGGCCAAGGCCCTGGGATTCAATGAAGTCATCGATACCTCCCTCGAAAAGCTGGCCGACGGAGTGCGCCGTATTACCGGCGGCTACGGCGCCGACATCGTCATCGACGGAATCGGCGGTGAAGTCTTCAGCGAGGCCCTCACCGCCCTCGCGTTGGAAGGAAGCCTCACAACACTAGGCTATTCCGCAAGCCGCAGGACAACGATCGACGTGACAAGTCTTATCGTTCCACAGGCCACGATCCGCAGTCTCAACATGTTCCTTCAGCCCCCCGCCGTGATTCGGGACGCCTGGAATGTTATTGTCTCGTTGTTGAAATCCGGCCAGGTCAAGCCGATCGTGGCCAAGGCCTTCCCGCTGGCCGAAGCGGCTGATGCCCTGCGCTACCTGGTCGAGAGCCGCCCCTTCGGCAGGGTCGTTCTCACAATCTGACCCGCGAGATTTGTTTATGCCAAAGCCTTCCCATCGAGACAAATTGCTGCAAGAGGGTCTGGCCGTCGTTCTTGCCCAGGGCTATACCGGAGCCAGCGTCCGCGATATCGTTCGCGCCGCCGGTGTCCCGCAAGGATCGTTCACCAATCATTTCACCTCGAAAGAAGCATTTGCCGAGGAAGTGTTAGACCTTTATTTCTCGATGGTTCGAACCAATATCGACAAAACGCTGCGCAACGATTCTCTTCCGCCCCTTCGCCGTCTGCGGGCATGGCTCGACGTGCAAATAGCCTTCCTTCGAAAGGAAGAATTCCGCCGCGGCTGTTTGATCGGTAATTTCAGCATCGAGGCCAGCGAACAAAGCAAATCAATTCGCAAGCGCCTCACCGAGATGTTCAAGTACATCCACGAGTCGATCGTCTATTGCCTCAAAGCTGCCGAAAATGCAGGCGAATTGTCAGCCATCGACCGACATCAACGAAATCGCCGCCTTTCTTTACTCTTCCTGGCAGGGAGCCGTTCTGCAATCAAAAGTCGAGCAGAACATCAAGCCGCTGGAGCGATTCAAGAGCGTTTTGTTTGGCCAAATTCTCCGCTGACCCGTAATTAGTTTGGGGCGGCCGGCAATCTGCCGATGACCCTAAAATTCATTGGATGAGTCTGTCCAGTAGATCGAACGTCGGATAGTCCTGCTCCGCCGATCCGAAGTGGCCTTCGTCGCGGATGATCTGTGTCCCGCCCAGACAGTTGAACATCGCGCGGCCTTGTCTGTCATCGCAGCCATACGGATCGTTGATGGAATTCACGAAATAAATGTCGCGTACATTCCGTTTGATTTTCTCGCAGTCGTAGTGCGCCTGAAGCACCGGCTCGGCGTTGAGGTTGGGAGGCGTCATATACCCGGCGACGAGAATCGCCTGAGCCACCGGTGATTCAATGTGCTCGAGAATAGCCAGCAGCAGCGCCGCGCCGCCGGAATGTCCGACCAGCACCGTCTGCTCATTGAATCTGTGCCGTGAGAGCAACCTCGGCAGAAACGTCTCGATAGGTTCTCGATTCAGCTCAGGGTAATGCGGAATCTCGACCTGATAGCCTCGTTGCTCGAGCCGCCGTCCAAGCCATCGATACCAGCAGTTATTCGGACTGCCTTCCGTTCCATGGAAAATTTTCGCGTTACGGTGATCCATGGCAATAAGTATAGCCACGGGCCCACGCGAGCACTGCTCTAAATCGATTGGAGAAGTAAACCGAGAAATAAACCGGGACAGTTCTGAATTCTTGCCAAGTATTTCGAAACTGTCCCGTTTATCTGACGGAATGTGCGATTGCCGCGCACTGCCACCCGATCCGGCTGACCGAATACCGGTTGAACCCTCCCTGCACTTTAACGCTGAAATCACGATTTTCGGCTTGGCTATGAAGGCCGCGGTAGCGATTCGAGTTCTTGCGCGGTAGCAACCCTGCGCGCCCATTAATTACTGCGAAAACCTCACCGATGGCATATCCCCCAACGGTTGCGCGGAGTACCAATCATCTAAGTTTTTTGCACTAATCAAATCAGACACGAGGGCGATAATTCGAGGATTCCCTTGAATCATGACGTGAGTCAGATCTAAGCAAACGTGATCAACGATGTGCGCATAGGTGTGTCCCGGAGGAGTGCTCACCTTCCCTGGGTTGGTAATCTCAGAAGTCTTCTCCGTCCAAGCTCGAGAAGAATCTGAGATCAACGAATTGCTAGATTCCTCAACGATCCCGTCATGGGGCCGCTCGATTGGCACCTTCCATAACGGCAACATACTCTCCAGAACCTCGATCCCGACACTCAATCCTGCAAACAACATTGTTTGGGTGTCACGTCCACCCCACTTACCAACCGCCAGAGTCGCGCGGTCTTCGTTAAAAAAAAGACCAGGAATCGTCACATATTCGACCGTCCGTGCATTTTGGGAGCCGTTCTCGATCACGTCGTGAAAAACCTCAGGCACCTTGGATAGTTCCAAAATTCCTTGCTTGCGCGTAAATAGCGCGTGAAGACGATTAGTCATGAGGGCACTGCTCTGCGCAAGTAGACCCATGCGAGCAGTCCGAACTGCGCCAAAATTTGGTGTGCCCAGCATTATTAAGCGCTTTACGCAGGTAACCCCGCCAAGCAACACCGACATACGTCCCACCAGTCCTCCCATGCTATGTGCCACGATCACAACACGGTCTTCCGGTGCGAAATTTTGTTTGAGTTTCTCGTTTAGCCGATTTCCGCTGTCGTGAATTCGTTCGTGAAAATCGTAGTCGCAAATCCAGCGTTCGAGCGACGGTTTGTTATGGCGCAGATGGTCCCTCAATGGGCGAAATGTGTCGCAGGACGAGTAAATTCCATGGACGAACACGACGGCGGCGCGAGGCATGTCAATTCTCCTTCAAGAAACTGGTCTCGCCGAGACCAACATTGCCAATTAAGAAAATCCGAATGGCTGGCAGTTCAGTGGCGTGGCCAGCCGCGCAAGAGATCAGGTATCTTTTCAAAGAGCGCTAGACCGTTGCAGCGCAATAGCAATCGTGAAGTAGGCCCATTATGAAGCTGTGGTCGCCAATGGCAGCATGCACTTGGGAGTGAAAACATCCCCGCAACGTCCGAAGATTCCTCAATGCCGCAGCACACAGCAACGACAAGGGCCATATCTTTATCTTCGAATCGACTAACATCGTTAAAGTGGTCCCTCATCGCGAAGGCGCAGAACTCCAAGGCACCTAGCGATCGGGCAGTTGAGGAGGGAGAAGCACCCAAATTGACCACGATTGAAGGAGAGGCGAGCAATACAACTTGCCCCGGCGCTAGAGCTAGACTCACCTTCGAGCGGAAAGGACGGATCTGCTGGCATGTTCGCCCGAAAATAAGATTCGCATCCCCTCCTGATGACCACGGCTTCGTCAAATGAGGAAGCCTGAAGTAATCACCACCAATCCGGGCTGAAGATACGACCGCCTTCACATCAGCGCCGATTATATCGAACAACCGATCTGTTAATAAGGGAACGTCCATGCTTAGATGCTTTAGTAGGCTGAACACACCAACAAGATCGAGCAAGCGACTGAGCTCGCTCGATGATTCAGCGTGCGCCGCCATATTCGTAAACAAGTACAGCATGCGGGCTCGCAGATGAGCATGTTCCTGAAGAGCCAAGGCAACATCAGCGTTGGTGGTTGCAAAGCGAAAAACCTCGCGGGCATCGGGTATTCCCGGTTGAGAATCAAAATCCTTAATTCCGGATTGAATCAAGATCCCGCAATAGAGGAGAGCTGAAAAGAGCTCCAGATCTTTACCGGCCCTGTAGAGCGGAGACTTGTGGTAGAAAAGATTGCGTCGGTAGCGATAGCGACGTGATATGATATCCGTCTGGCCATCCCATGGATCATATAGCGTCCCGCCGCGTTCAGTAGAAAGTTGCATCAGTGCCGATGGTATTACGCCGTTGACAAGCGTAGCAGCGTCGAACTGAGAATGTGCTGTCTGCGAACGCAGCTCCCATCTAAAGCATTCTGCGTTTGGAACGAGTTCATGAATGGCCTGAAGAATTTCTGGCGTCATCTGCTCCTCACCATCATGTAACAGGTCGATGTCTGACACAAACGGTGTTAGGTCAAAGATGTCAGCGCTTAGCTTGGAAAACTGCGATTCGGCGAATCGTCTCACGATTCCGCCGTATGCCTTGAAGTTCACGTTGTATTTTCGGCCTACCTCACGCAGGTTCTGTAGTCCACGAATGTCGAGCAATGATGGACCGGTTGGCATGTCCGCCCATTAGACCGGCGTGGTAGAAGACGTCAATAAATACGTTCTGTGCCAACAGCAGCCATTGGGCCGAATAGCTACGGTACAGGCGGAGGCACGCGAAATGACTAAAGAGGTTCTGACCTCCCGCCAGAACTGAGTGTTTGAACTGGACTTACGTCTTGTATCGGTGGGCAATTAAAACCTACTTTACCGGGACAAAGTTGGCGTCAAAATTTAGTCGGTTCCATTTCTCACCCCCACGTGTCACCACAGATCGTCGGTGACGGCCTACGCATGATGGAATCGGGCAAAACGGAAATCCACTAAGTTAAACCACAAATGAAGTCCACGAATACCAAAACACAGCGAATCGTACCCCCAAATTACCCATCTTACCCAGCTTGTTGCGGACTGTTACCTTTTGTACCGAAGCCCCCACCACCAAAAAAATTCTCCCCAAGCAAAAACAAATCCAAAACCCCTTCGCGCTCTTGGCGTTCTTTGCGGTTAAACCCTCTGCTTCCCCAAACGTAAGCGAGGCGAGCATTGTGAAAATGCTCGCCTCGCAAGGGCAAACCGGATAACTCCCATCCGGAAGACCCGTTAATGTGACGTGCCGCCGGCGGCGCTTGACGCGCCGTATCCGTCCGCGGCCGTGTCCGTCTTCACCAAGTAATACCCAAGCTGCACGTCGGCAGTGTGGTAGTTGTCCGGATTCGATCCGTAGTGGAACTCGATCTGCTCCGGCTTCAACCCGCCGCGGTCTTCCAGGTACCGCCCGATCGCCAGCCGCCGCTCCTCGGCGAGATTGTCATCGGGAATGTCCAGGTAAAGCGTCAGCGGGTTGCAGCTCCGCGAGCTCTGGAGCATCAGATCCAGGGCGCGGGTTCCCAGCGAAGTAAGGCCGGGCCCGTCAAACTGATCGGGATAAAGCGTCGCTTCCGAGCGGGCGCCGTTGACTTCCTGCGTATGCTCGAGCCGCTCGGTCTCGGTGATTTCGGCATCCGATTCAGAGGCGTTGGTTTCGTCAAGATAGCTGGCCGACTGAGCCGCGCGGGAGCCGCAGTTGGCTGCGGGGCCGGAGCCGAAGCCTGAGCCAGCGCCTGCGGAGCAGGCGTTGGTGCGGGCGCGGGAGTCGGTGCAGGCGCTGGGGCAACCGGCTGAGGCGCCGGCGGCGGAGTCACAACCGCGGGCTGCGCGCGCGGTGTCGGCGCAGGCGTCGGAGCCTGCGCGACCGGCTGCGGAGCCGGCGCCGACTCGGCGCCGGCGTCTGCGCCGTCTGCGAGTACGTCGGCAGCGAGAAATTCTGCTGCGTCTCTGTGGACTGCGAATTGGTCGACTGGACCGGCTTCTGGGTTTCGGCCGGCGCAGGCGTCTGTGCCTCCACCGTCACCTGGTCCTGGGAAGCCATCGTGTCCCAATAATCAGAATAAGGCTTGGGCTGAGCCGCCGCCGTCTGCGCGGGCTTCGCTGTGGCCGGAGCCTTCGCAAGGGTCTGATGCGACTTGGCGCTGGCCTGGGTCGTGGGCGTGCTGCTGTGGCAGCCGCTCGTCGCCAGAACCGTCGCCGCCGCTAGAATGCACGATCTTTTCAGTTGCTTGAACATAGCCATTGTATTCTCCAAATGGGAAATCGGCTTTTTCCTGTAGTCGTCTGAGTTACGCACAAAATTCCTTATTTCATTAACGGGCTGTTAAACAGCGAGATCATCACCGGCCCAAGCAGCACGATGAACGTGGCCGGGAAGATGAACAGCACCAGCGGGAAGCTCATTTTAACCACGCTCTTGGCGGCCATTTCCTCGGCCTTGTGCTGGCGGGCCATTCGCAAGCTCTCCGCGTGAACGCGAAGCGCCTGGGCGATGCTGGTGCCGAAACGCTCGGCCTGATTCAACATCGCCGAGAGCGAGGTCATCGACGAGTTGCTGGTCCGCGTTCCCAGCCTCTTGAGGGCTTCCTGCCGCGGCATGCCGACGCGCGTCTGCATGTGGGCGATTCCGAATTCGCGGCTGATCACCGGATGCACCAGCGCCAGTTCGTCGCCGACGCGCTGCATCGCGGCGTCGACGGTCATTCCCGCCTCCACGCAGACGACCATCAAGTCCAGCGCGTCAGGCAGGCCGTATTCGAGCGCCTTCTGATTTCCTTTGACCTTCATTTTCAGCCAGATCGATCGGCGCGACATATCCGAGCAGCCCGCCGATCGCCAGGAACAGGAGCATGCTGCCGAGCATCATCCCGCCGACATAGCCGGAGATCAGTCCCAGCGCGATGCCGATAACCTTGGATCCCTGGACGGTCCGCAGCGCCGCGGGGCTGTAGATGCCGGCCTTGGCCAGTTCGCGCTGGAGCGATCACTGCTTCTCCCGGGTGCTGGGCATGAAGGGCTTGGCCGCCGCTTCACCCAGCTGCTTGAGGAGGTTAGCGCCGGCGCCGGATTCCTTCTTGGTAACCGAGCGATTCGGTCTTGCCCTGAAGACGCGAGCGGAGCTTGTCGCCGCCGTTGTCCTTGAAGAGCATCATCGACACGAAATAGACCAGCACGGCGATCGACCCGAACGCCAGAACGATGATCAATGTTTCTTGATTCATAATCACACCTTAAAAGTGCCAGGTAATTTCACTCACACCTTGATCGTCGTGATCTTTTCGAATCGCCCACGTACCGAGCATGAGCATTGCCGCCGCGATGGCCAGCAGCCACAGGCCGGTGGACGTGTGCAGCAGCACCGAGGCGTAGTTGGGGTTCAGGTAGTAGGACACGAAGAACAGGACCACCGGGAAGACCACCAGGATATATCCGGTGAAGCGGCCTTCGGCGGTCTTGGCCTTCACGTGCTGCTGCAGGCGGATGCGCTGGCGGATCATGTCGCTGATGTTGGTCAGCACTTCCGACAGATCGCCGCCGGTCTGCCGCTGAATCAGAATCGCGGTGACGAAGAACCCGAAGTCCGGGTTATCGACGCGGATGCGCCGTGTCCTTCAGCGAATCTTCCAGCGGCTGACCGACGCTGTGCGGCGTCATAGCAGCGGCGGAATTCGCCGGACAGCGGCTGGGGAAGTTCGTCGGCCATCATCTGCAAGCCCGGTGCTCAAGCTGTGGCCGGCCCGCAGAATTCGGGAGAGGAAGTCCAGCGCTTCGGGAAGCTGGTCGATGAAATTCGCGCTGCCGGCGATTGCAGCGCATTGTTGAGGACGAGCAGCGGAATCGCGGCGAAAACGACCGCGACACGCGCCGCCGAGCAACGCACGAGTCGGTGACCACGATACATGATCGAAAATCCCAGCGACGGCCATTCCGAGCGGTGACGAAGACGAATTTCGCCAGCGAGAAGCTGCGGCCAGACCTGGGTGATGCTGGCGTGCCAGTCCGCCCAGGAACGGGCAGGTGCGCCAGGATTCCGGAGAGCCGCCGATCTCCTGCACGCGGCGCACGACGGTGAGCGTCGCGGGATCGAACCCGTCGGTGGCCTTGCCTTCGCCGCTGAGGCGCTCGTGCAAGCTTCTTCGCTCGTCCGAGCAGCCCGCCGACGACCTGGTAGATGCCCCAGATCAGCAGGATCACGGTCGATCGCGACGAGGAATGGAAGAATCATCGTTCATAACGTTCCATAGCGACCACAACCTCGGTTCTTCTTCCAGTCGTTACGACAACTTCGATCCGCCTCCGCTGGAACAGCTCAGCCGGCAGCGGAATTCCGCGGCTTTCGATACGTGTCGCAGCAGCGCGGCCGGATGCCGGTGACGATGAAATTTCCGATCGCCATGCCCTGCGGATCCACGCCGGTCTGTTCGAAGACGAACATGTCGTGCATCTGGATGCCGTCGCCTTCCATGCCGGTGATTTCGGTGACGCGCGTGACTTTTCGCTTGCCGCCGGTCAGGCGCGTCGCCTGCACGACGATCTGCAGCGCGCTGGAAATCTGGTGCCGCAGGGCGCGGATCGGAATGTCGTATCCGGCCATCGCGATCATCACTTCCAGACGGGCCATGGCGTCGCGGGTGGTGTTGGCGTGGACGGTGGTCATCGATCCTTCGTGGCCGGTGTTCATCGCCTGGAGCATGTCCAGCGCTTCGCCGGATCGGCACTTCGCCGATGATGATGCGATCGGGACGCATACGCAGACAGTTCTTCACCAGATCGCGCTGGGTGACTTCGCCGCTGCCTTCGATGTTCGGCGGGCGCGTTTCCAGGCGCACGACGTGCGGCTGCTGGAGCTGCAATTCGGCGGCGTCTTCGATCGTGATCACGCGTTCGTCCGCGGGAATGTAGCGCGAAAGCAGTTCAGCAATGTCGTTTTACCGGAGCCGGTGCCGCCGCTGATGAGCACGTTGCAGCGCGCCTGCACGGCGGCGGAGAGGAAATCCATCACCGGCGGCGGAAACGCGCCGTGGCGGATCAGGTCTTCCAGCTGCAGCGGCTTGGAGCCGAATCGGCGAATGCTCATCGCCGGGCCGTCCAGGGCCAGCGGCGGAATGATCGCGTTCACGCGGCTTCCATCGGCGAGGCGGGCGTCCACCATCGGGCTGGTTTCATCGACGCGCCGGCCGACCAGGGCGACGATGCGGTCGATGATCTGCCGCAGGTGCGGTTGTCGCGGAAGCGCACTTCGACGTGTTCCAGCCGGCCGCGGCGTTCGACGTAAATCCGGTCGAAGCGGTTGACCAGAATATCGCTGATCGTCGGGTCCTTCAGCAGCGACTTCGAGCGGGCCAAGACCGAAGGTCTCGTCCATGACCTCGTCCATGAGGCGTTCCTGGTCCTGGCTGGTGAGCAGGCCGTTTTCGTTCTGGCACAGATCGCGGATGACGATGCGGACCTCGGCGCGGACGGTGTCCGGCGGCAGCGTGCGCAGGTTCTGCACGTCCAGGCGCTGAACCAGCTGCTGGTGAATGCGCACCTTGAGCTGCTCGAACTGCGAGCTTCGCTCTGAAGCAAGGGCAGTGGTCGCGGCAAGATCTGCGCAGCATCTGCGGCATCGGCGCGGACTTCGGCAGCGGAGCAGGAGCCTCGACCACCGGGTTGGAAGCGGGCGGCGGCTTGATCGCCGGCGGCTCCGCCACCGCCGTTGTCGCGGCGCCGGTCGAGCGGGTTTTCCTGAAAACAGACCCATATTCACTCCGTTCGACCGGACCACCTTCAGCGCGCCGGTCATGCCGTCAAGCGGCAATGTTCCCCTGGTTCTGCTTGGCCGAAATCAGCCGGCCAACTGAACAGGCTCACGCTGATCTCGCTCGCGGGGCCCGCAGAACCACCGGCTCGCCGAAATTGATCGCCGCGATCGCGTTCTTGAAATCGTTGGGAATCAGCCAGGAGACCTTGATCCCCAGCGACCGCTCGACTTCCTCCGGCTCGATGTCATTGCCCTTTTTCACATAGCGGTTGACGACCGTGCAGATCTTGCTGGATTCGATGCCCATCCGCCGCAGCGCGCCGACAAATCGCTCGGCATTCTTCGCGCTGGGAACGTTCAACTGCATCACCAGCAGATTCGATATCCGACGCCCTGGAGCATCGACGAATAGATCGGCGAAATGCTCATCAGCGAATCGATCACCACGTAATCGAACACCCGGCTCAGCACGTTCAGCAGGCGCACCATGCCCGCTCTGGTTGACGCGCTGGGTGTCTTCCGGCAGATCCGGCCGCGACAGGATCGCCACGCCGCTCTTCTTGTGAATCGTCAGGGCGTTGTCGAGCAGCTGCTTGTCGAGCTTTTCGGCGGCGTCCATGACGTCGGCGATGGTGTAGCGGCAGCGGATGTCGAAATAGCTGGCCACGCCGCCGCGAATCAGGTCCATGTCGATCAGGACGGTCTTGCCCAGTCGGCGCCAGCGCCGCGGCGACGTTGCAGGCGACGGTCGTCGATCCGCATCCGCCGATGGTCGGGAACGACGTGGATGATCCGGGCCCGCTTGCCCATCCCGTGGACCTGCGCCACGCGCTCGATCGCGGCGGCGAACTTCTCCTCGCTCATCGGCAGCGGGATGAATTCCTTGATCCCCAGGTGCATCGCTTCCATGAGCAGGTTGGGGTCAACCGTCTGGCTCATCAGGAAGAAATTCACCGCGGGAAACTGCCGGGGCAGCGTGGCGATCTTTCTCAGCGTGTCGGCGGGGTTGGGATCAAGGTTGACGATCGCCAGCAGCGGGCCATCCGGCTTGCCCAGCACGCCCGCGAGCGGTTCGACGTTGGGGAACTGCGCCACCGGCAGCGCTCCGAATCGGACCAGGAAGGCTGCAAGCTCCTCCCGGTTGGTGTTGTCCGCGTCGACGATGACGCAATTCATTTGAACGTACATAGCACTGCGTCCCTGATCGAGGAGGCTGATTTATTCAGCCTCGGAAAATCCGGGTGAATTCCATCCACCCGGAGATTTCGAACCACACCACCGCTCCGGCGCCTCCGCTTATTTGGAGGTGTCGGTGGCCGGTGGCGGCTGGAAGCCAGCCGGGCCTTCAAAGTCCGCCGGTTCGGTGTTGGGCCGCGCCGGGGGGGCGGAGCAACCTCGCCACCCATGTCGCCCAGGAAGTAAAGCGCCAGCGGATTCGGATCGCGCCAATGCTCGCCCGGGACCGGTGTGACATCGGCCGGATCGATCGCATGCACCAGCACCGGCGTCACGAGGACCACCAGCTCGGTCTGATTCTTCTGATACGTCACCGAACGGAAGAGCGCGCCGATGACCGGCAGGTCGCCGAGGAACGGGAACTGCGCAGTTCGTGGCGGAAACCTGGTCTTCGAGCAGACCAGCCGAGGGCGAAAGTCTGGCCTTCGGCAAGCTCGACGGTGGTGTCAACGTCACGGTCGGTCAGACCCGGGCACCGTTCCACCGCCGGGAATCGAGTAGGCATGGGCGTAGTCCAGGTCACTGACCTCGGGGTTCACCTTCAAACGAATGCGCCCGTTACCGAGCACAATGGGGGTGAACCGAAGCTGCACGCCATACTGCTGCCACTGAATGGTGATCGTCGATCCACCACCGGAGCCCGTCTGCGGCACCGGATAGGGGATCTGACCACCGGCAAGGAAGGTCGCCTGCTGCCCGCTGGTGGTAACCAGGTCGGGCTCGGCGAGCGTGCGGAGGAGATTGTTGCTTTCGAGGGCCTCGACGAAGTAGGCGAAGGCGACACTGGCGAACTGGCCGGTGCCGAACATGCTTGCCGTGCTTAGTGCGGTAGAGGGGATCAAGAGCAGGTTCGGCGCCGTCGTGCCGCCGGGCTGAATGCCGATGGCGGTGGGCCCGAGGTTGCTGCCGTAGATCGAGGTTCCGTCATTGCCGCCGAAGTTGAAGCCAAGCTCCTGCTCGGCTTGTTTGCTAACCTCGGCGAACTTCACCTTGAGCATCACCTGCTGCCCGCCGCCGACTTCCATCAGGTCGACGACCTTGCCCGAGGCCGAATTGGGCAGGGAGATCGCCTCCGACCTGCCGGGCGGTTTCAAGATCGTGAACCTGGCCCGTCAGGGTAATCGTGCCGTTGGCGTCCTGGACGTTGATCTTTGAATCGGGGAAGAGCCCTTCCACGCGCTTCTGAAGAATCGCCACGGGAGTGGCGACTTCAATGTTGAAGACCTGGGTGTTGTTGTTCTCATCCCAGACGATCAGTTGCGTGGAGCCCGCTTTCTTGGCGGTCAGAAGCAGATCGTTGGGGCCCAGTGCAACGTAGTCGGCGATGTCCGGGGCAAGGATGTTGACCTTGTTGATCCGCGCATCGAAGTGCTTCTTCGTCGACTTGTTGGGCTGAAGCAGGATGGTCGCAATAGACTGGTCATCGGTTGCGGACGAGGTGTCTGACGGAGCGGTGGTGGGCTCATCGGCGCGGGAAGCGACTCCCGCCGGCCACGCCAGGGTCCAAAGCGCCAGGGCCGATCCCAGCGCCACAATCGTTTTACGACCGAATTTGAAAGCTTTCTTTGACATGTTGTTCTTCCTTGCTCGTTGCCTGTTGGGGAACAGATTTCCGGTTATTGGATCACTGGTTAATTTCGTTGGGTGGGGTCGGTGTTGGTGAACTCACCGTCGCTCTTGTGGACTGCGAACTTGACCTCGGAGGCCGAGTCGCCGTGGATGGTTTGAATCGTCCACTGGTCGCTTTCGGTATCGAACATCGAGGGTGTCGGCTGAGTGGAAGGCGTCGCGCTTGTCAGCACCGTAGTCACCGGCTGAGTGGTCGGAGCGACCGTTTCGTCCGAAGCGTATTCGCTCTGGGTCTTCTGATGCCCGACCAGCTCGGCAAAGGTCACGCCCTTGGTCTCCACCGGGGTAAGATCGTTTCCGCCGCGGAGAGAGAAGCGCGGACGGCCGACGCTGCTGGCAAGCTCGAGCAGTTCCGCCTGCTCAGGCTTAAGCAGCAGGGTAACGCTGTGCCCACCGCCGTCGCCGTCCTGCGGGTTATGCCTGACGCCAACGGCCGTCACCTTGATGTTCTCCGCCAGCGTCCGCGCCAGCGGCAATCCAGTCTTCTCGTCCTTGAGCGTCTGAATCACGTCGATGTGGCAGCCAGGCACGAGGTACCCGGCTACGCCCGTCATCTCGTTGATTTCAAATGTGCAGGCTCGCATTCCCATCGGAACCGCGGCCTGAAGACCGGCGCCCATTCCTTTGGGGGCCAGAAGGGTCGTGGCAACGGCCTGCCCTTGAACCACAGGAACCACCGTCACGCGTCCGGCCACCTGATCGACCGACGTGAAGAATGAATCCATGTTCGCGTCGGCGGACACGTCGCCCATCGCCAGGTCGTCGTTTGTGAGCACCTGGCCGGCGTCAACAGCGTGCTTGGCCACAACCACCTGGTTGTGCTTCAAGTCAGTGATGCTGCTGATCTGGCGTTTCTGAACGAAGTTAAAAGCCATCTTGGCGGCGATCCCGCCGAGCACGAGCGCGATGACCAACGGTGCGATCTTTTTCACATTCATAGTGTTCTCCAAGTAGGCGGATTGCCTGTGTCTCTGATCGTCGGAAGAATCGGTTGTCCGGTTTAGGAAGGGTGCGAAGAGTTTTAGATTTTGAGACGCTGGCAGGTTATCTGACCAAGCCGGCCGGGACTCGATTCCCGCCCGTCTCTCATCGCGATTTTTATGAGGCGGCCGGACCTGACAGAAAGTCGCAGATTCGGACCAAAAACCGGAAACTCAAAATTCGAATGACCGAAACCATCCGTATCGGGTTTCGGTCATTCGAATTTGATTCGTCATTCGAGTTTCGAATTTCGAATTTCTTCAGTCGCCTTCCTTGCGCATATCGGAGGCAACCACGACCTGTTTGCTCGACCCGATCAGGGCCATGGGCCGGAAGCCGTTGCCCACCGTTCCCCAGGTGGCGGTGATCTGAACCTGAAGCGTGTCGCCAATGGTCATTGAAGACAGGTTTGACGAGGTAATGGTCGTGCCGGCAGTTGTGTCACTGTAGGCCACCGTGTAATTGCCGATGGTGCACGGCCCGGATCCCGATGCGGATGTGCCGTTGGGGACCAGGTTCGCCGCCTGGAGCTGCGTTTCGATGGCTGTGTTCGCCGCGGAAAGCGTGGCGCCGGTGACGATGCCAGCGCGGCAGCCTTCGCGGGCCGCGCCTTCCATCGTGTTCTTCACGTAAAAATAATAGCCGTACTCAATCAGCCCGTAGCAGATCGAGAAGAGGATCGACAGCGTCAGCGCCAGCTCCAGCGTCGCGCCGCCGCTGCGGCGAAACAACCGCCGGGTTAGCGCGGTCCGAACTCTCAAGCCCCGATTCTTCAATGCGTTCATGGAGGTCATCGTCATCTCCCAAACAGCGGGCCGGAAAAAAGTACGATCAACGTCGCGAAAAAAACGGGAACCGCGAACGGTAGTGGGCGATTGATCGCCCGGCACGATTTGCCCGTTTCGACCGCATTTTGCAGGCCCAGCTCCGAAACACCGGCGAAGTTCACGGCAATCAGGGCGCTGTTCCGCAGCAGCGCGCCGGTTTTGCGCTGCACGGCCGCCTGAACGAGCACGATCGCCAAACCCAGGAGCGATTCGACCATGAAGATCAGAATCGCCGGTCCGGGCCCCACCCACGCCCCAACTGCCGCCAGCAGCTTGACGTCTCCGCCGCCCAGCGCCGAAATGGCGTAGAGGACGAGCGGGATGGCTCCTCCGGCAAGCATTCCTTGAACGGAATGCACGAAACTGCCGGAGCCGCCGAAGCAAAGCGCCCGTCCGAGTCCGGCCAGGAGCAGGCCAAAGGTCAGCCAGTTGGGAATCCTGCGCTGCCGGCTGTCGATGACCGCGGCCACGGCAAGGGCACAAATCAGCGGGGCCGTGGATACCAGGACGGACCAGTTCATATTGGCGGTTATCGACCAGCTACATGGACGAATTTAGGCTGTTCCATCGAGCCAGAACTTTGCCGCCAACTTTGCCAATCACCGCGATAGCGGCCACGACAATGAGACCGGCGATGAGTGCGTACTCAAGGACTTCCCCGCCGGTTTCGTCACCCAGAAATCGAATCATTTTGTGAGCATGGTACATCACCCAAGTCCCCCCATGCTCAAAGATATAAAGGGCGGTGGGCTCTGTTAATGGAAACCCACCGCCCAATACAGTTTTGGAACTATAGCGGTAAATCCGCAGGCTTGGACTGGCGGAGCGGGGCTCGGCACGCCGAGGAAAATTCCCGACACGAACGGCGCCGGCCGGTAGCCGCGCCTGTCGGTCGATCCTTGTGCGTTGCCCGCATGCCAGGCCGTTGCCTGTGATTTACATGCTGCTGTTAAGCGAGTTCCAGCGGGCCAGCACTTTGCCGCCGACCGAACCGATGACCGCGATAGCGGCAACGACGATCAGACCAGCGATCAAAGCGTACTCAAGAACCTCACCACCCTGCTCGTCCTTGACCAGGCTGGCAACGAAATTCGAAATCGCCTTCATGATATAATCTCCCGTATAGAGGCGACATGACTTCCGCGTCACTACCAAGCCCCAAGGCCGGCAGCCGCGTCCCGGACTTCACGGCGTAATGCCGATCGATCTGGACTGACGCGCGCAGGCGCTGTTGCGCTGAAGACCGCACCGCCCAAATGCAGCACAGCCCCTCCAGGCCCACCCTATCACCGCACCCGCGGCAGACGGGGTTGGGACCCGATTGCAACCTTCTCATCGGCCCCGGTGGAAGCATGCTTAACATTCGACCGGCAATTTTTGCGGGGTGGTGCGGATGTGGCAATTGAAGGAATGGAGGGGGAGATAAGGGAGATGGAAAGGGATTTTATCGGACGGGGTTTTTGGTGGCGGCGGGTTGAACGAATTGCGAGGCGGGAGATGATTTTTGGTGCGCGGGGGCTTCAAGACAAAATTGGACAGCCCGCAACAAGCTGGGGGAAATACGTAATTTGGGTAAGCGGAAAATACGATTTTTGGGTATATTTGTCTACATGCGTTGTTAGAGGATACGGTCGCCGGGCATTCAATTGGGATTTGACGGAGAAAGTGTTCAAATTGTTGTTTGTTTGCGTGGGAGGTGATGAATAAGCCGGTGTCCCTGGTTTCAGAATCAGCTTTACCGCATAGGATTCAGCCGCTACGATTGTGTCGTCGATAATGATCAGGAGCGCATTGTGGCAATTTTAACGAAATCCCGAGACAAGAAGGCAAAAAAGTTGCCTCTGCGGGGCCGCAAACTGAATAAAAAAGATGCCCGTGATTTCGTCTTCAAGACGTATCGTGAGGCGATGGTGTTGCTCGCGAAACATTGAAGAGATCGCAATTGGATTTAAATCACAACCGTGCCCGGTCCAGCAGGATCGGGCACCTTTTTTATGTCTATCGGAGAATCCAATTCCCAATCGAACGAGTTCGAGCAGGCGCAGTCGCGCGACGAAAAAATAGAATGCCTCAATGCAAATGCAATGCGGGGAGGAGGCGAGCACCCCATAAGGCCCCAAGCGGTTCTCGCCTCCTCCCCGCACCCCTCCTCCACTTTCCGGCTTCCCCTAACCGTCCAAGGAATAAGAGGACGAAACTTGCGCGGTGTTGAGGGTTTAACTCGTTCGGTAAGAATTTGAAAGTAACCGCCTTGCGAGCTCCTGCCCGCTCCTTTATGACCGCCAGACATATTCCTGTGTCGCTTTAGTGTCGCCCGAAGAGAACTCGTCACCCGCGAACCGCCGCATCAAGTCATCGATCGCTGACGCCGCCTCCGCATGAGGATCGGCCACTATCCGCTCGATACCGATGGTTCGGACCGAATCGATTTCCGGCGCGGTCGCGCGCGAGAATCTCAGAAGTGGTGCGGCACGACGGGTGCTGATCGCAACCCGGTCGCGCGTATTAGTGAGCAATACAGAAATGCGTAGCTTTTCCTCATAGACACCGGCCGCCGCCTGCCGCGCTGCAAACACGTACGCCATTGTCACAAGTAGATATAGCATGTGGATGTCCAGGAACCCCAGTGGCTTAAAATCGGGTGGCATGAATCGTAAAGCCAATCTATCTAGCGTATTGCTTGGATTCGCTTCGGCCGGTTCACGATAAGTCACCGCGTAGAGAAAATGACCGCTCTGGTACATGCGCCAGAAATCGTCGTGGCCCTTGGCGTACCCTGGTGATCCGACACACCGCCTCTCAGTCACTTGCTCGAGTCGATAGGTGAACGGGAAACTCCAACCATTGCGCTCGACTGCCGCCAGGCGTACAATTTCACGTAGCCTGTCAATTGGCTCGATTCGCGACTCCACGTAGGACGTGGGGCGAATTGAAAATAGAAAGTGTCCGCGAGCCATGTCGCGCGACTCGCTTAAACTATCAACGAACTCTCGTTGTTCTGTGCTGAAGCGTTCGTCGTCCGTCGGCGACAGTCGCGTTTGGAGTCCGGCACCGGCGGCGCGGCCTAAAAAGAATCGAAGACCACGTTCAACCGCTATATCGAGCAATTCTCGCATTTCCGTCTGGCATTCGACGATCCGGGTTTCGTTCTGCGCGTATCCCCGAATGTAGACGGCACCTTGTTTTAGATCCTCCGGACCCGCTTTCGCGCATATGACGGGCAAATGCTCAAATTCTTTGATGGCAATGACGACGAAATTTTTACCTTTCACGCACGGTCTGCTAACGGAGGTAATGACGAATGGTTCCGCATATTTATTTATGAAAGCCGCTATTTCATCGTCCTTAAAGGTGGAAAAATGAGTGTCCTCCATACCGATCGCTTCGTGTATTTCGCCGTTCTTCGACACTCCGATGACGATAATACCCCCATCACGTTTGTTCGCCATTGCCATTGCGGTCTTGGCGATCTTGTATTTCAGAACGTCCCATGACTCCGTTCGCTTAAATTCACGACCACGAAGTTCGTTGGTTGCGACAGAATATCGTTCGAATAGTCGGGCATGTATCTCTAACCCAGTGTTTTTGTTTTCTACCAGGCATCTTAGATTAATCTTTTCTGACCGCATGGACAACACACTCCCCCGTATGTTCAAGCTCAACTTCGTCCAACGCAACCACGTTCGCGAAGGGGTAAAAGGGGTCGAGTTCCGTTTCTAAGAAACAGAACTCGACCCCTTTTGGCCCTCCCTCTAAAATCCCCCGATGCACTTCAAAGTTCGGTACATGGTAATGATCGATATCTTGCCAAAGTTGCGCGACATGCAGTGAAGGAACTCTGAAACTATTTCCCATCGCTCATTCTGTTCAAGGCTACGCGCACAATCGATAGCTTGTCCAACCGTCGAGCTTACACCAGCCTTAATCGCGCATCCAAGAATCGGGTGGCCCCCGAATAAAGCGGCCGGCATGGCCTGAATGAACTTTTCCGCCGGCGTTGGACCATGATCAAACATATTTGTGCGGAAAACTTCCTTTCCAGCTACATATATGATGATCGTATCCTTTTGGGGGATTATCTCCACTCGCGCGTCGACCCGAACTCGTGGGAGTTTTCCGCCCGTGCATTCCGCGACGACATCGAATGCAATGGTGGCTTGCACGAGCGCGGCGTCGTCAAAATCCAGCGTAACCTCATACGTAGAGCCGGCAAGCTCAAAAGCCAGATTAACTAGTCGAGCCATTATTATTTCCCTTGGTCAATTTCCGAGAAGAGCAGCCAACTATAGGACTCCGACTGGCCGGGGTTATGCCGTAACGATATCCCGTGATTTCTTTGGTTGCAAATAATGGTCGATCTGTGCACATCGGTGGTAGCTTTATAATCTTAGTTCAGTTGGTGCGAGGGCAATCATGCGGGCGATTTTCAGCGGTCAGACATCGGAAGGCCCCGACCGTCCCTCGGGATTACCAGGGGATGGGATAAGAGGACGGATTGCGGCGGGATTTCGAAAGAGTAATTTGATTCGTCGCTCGACCTTGAGGCTTTCAACAGGTCATTCGGACCTCGGATTTCGAATTTGCAATGGGGCAAAGTCATTGAAAAACCACACTAGAATACAAATTATGTCAACGCCCTCGGATCCCGTACCCCAAATTCCCCATCTTACCCAGTTTGTTGCGGACTGTTACCTTTTGTACCGTAGGGGCTGCGCACAAAAAATCATGAGATCATTGCGGCACGATTGATCGCGGGCACGCAACATTCACCACGGCAGCAATCGGAACGTCGAATACCCGGCGATTTTTTGGCCGGGTTTGGCGTTGGTGACCTCGACGAACTGCTTGGACCAATCTTTGATGATTCCTTCGACGTCGCCGTACCAGGTGAGGCCGCGGAAATCGACGATGGCGTACTGCTCGGATTCGCGGTCGGCGGCCTGCATGACGACGCGGCCGGAGTAGGCGTCGCTGGTGCGCGATTCGAAGGCGATGCTGCTTTTGTCGTTGGCAGCGTCGCGGGCGAGGCTGATGCCGGTGCCGACGTAGAACGGGGCGTAGCCAAGCAGGTTGAGCAGGACCTTGCTGGGGACGATCTGGACGATGGCGACCTCGAAGATCAGGGTGTGCGGTTCGTGGCCGGGGGAGTCGAGCACCTGGAAATGATGGCTGGGATCGTCGCGATAGGCTTTGATGATGGAGGCGCGGGTGAAGTCGGCGATGGTTTGCACATCCTTCTCGATATCGGCCTTGCGATCGCCTTCCTGCCACTTGGTCACCTTGAGCATGTAAGAGGTGTTGACCTCGGCGACGTAGATCTTGTCGTATTGATTGAGGTCGAGGCCGGGGTCACGCCAGAATCTGTTGAAGGGGATGTTGGGGTCGTTGTTGGGGACCGTGGGGTCGGCGAAGCCGGCACTGGGGGCGGGGGCGGCTTTGCAGCCGACGAGGAGCGCGGCGGCGAGGAGGAGCGAGAGACTTGTCCAGCGAATGATCGGGGGGCGCGTGATCGGGGGCATGTGACCTCTTTCCCAGTTGGGGCTGGTATAGGATAGGCGAGGAGTTGGGTCGGGGCTAGTGTGGGGGTTTGAGTGCGACAATTGGCGCGGGCAAATAATGGGGGACTGCGCTTTATCATTTACGCGCCCTGGCAGGAGTCCGTTCCAGGCGGAGGGGTGGACTTCGAGGTAATGGCGTCCACCGACGGTGCGGACGGTGGCGGGGACGCCGAAGGTTTGGGACAGGATCGAAGATTCGAGGACATTTTGCATGGGGCCGGAGGCGACGGCGCTGCCGTCGCGCAGGAGCAGGACCTGGGCGGTGCGCGGGGGGAGTTCTTCGATGTGGTGGGTGATGAGGATGATCGTGGGGGCGCTGGGGGAATCGAGGAGCATGTCGATGGTGGCCAGGACCTGTTCGCGGGCGAGGGGATCGAGGCCGCTGGTGGGCTCATCGAGGATTAACAGCGCCGGGCGGGTGACCATGGCGCGGGCGATGAGGCTGCGCATGCGTTCGCCGCTGCTCATGGAGGAGTAGGAGTGATCGATGACGGGGGTCAGGCCGAGGAGTTTAAGGAGATCGCGGGCGTGGTTGGCCATTTCATCGGTGTGGGTTTCGTAGAGGCCGATGCTGCCGAAATATCCGGTGAGGACGACTTCGTGGGCGGTGAGGCACGGGTCGACATCGTAGGGTCCTGCGGGTTGGACGAGGCGGATGCTTTTTCGGACTTCGGGCAAATTGGCTTCGCCGAAGCGGTTGCCAAGAATGGTGCACTCGCCGGCGGTGGGCCACAGGTAGCAGCCGACGATTCGGGCGAGGGTGCTTTTGCCGCTGCCGTTGGGGCCGAGGATGGCGGCGAGGGTCGAGCGGGGGACTTGCCAGGTGATGTTCTTTAGGATCCAGCGGTTGTCGCGCATGACGCCGACGGCGTGCATGTCGATTGCAGGGGAAGGTGCTGGGGGAGGTGCGGAGGATTGCCGATCAACGCCGGAATCAGTAGTCTTCACACGCTCAATGTAAAGGAACAGCGAATGCCTGCAACTGCCTACGCGCGCCATTTTGTGCCTGGCGATCTGGACCCTTCTAATGTGGCAAGCCTGGAGGAGATTTTTCAGAAGCTTCTGAAGCGCGATATCGACACGCCGGAAAAATTGTCGGCGTGGCTGTCGGATTTCTCGGAACTGTCGGCGGTTGTGGATGAATATGGGAGCCGGCGGTACATCGACAAGAGCTGCCACACGGATGACGAGGGGATCAAAAATCGGTTTCTGCAGTTTGTGGAAGAGGTTGAGCCGCGGGTGAAGCCGCTGGCGTTTGCGCTGCAGAAGAAATATCTCCAGTCGCCGTGCGCAGGGCGCTGACGGGAAGCCGGTTTGAAATCCTGGGGCGGCGGTGGCAGTCGGATGTGGAGATTTTTCGGGATGAAAATGTTGCCCTGGAGACGGAGATCGTCCGGAAAGTCACCGAATATGATCAGATCAATGGGCAGATGACGGTGATTTTGCGCGGCAAAGAGCTGACGATGCAGCAGGCGGCGCGCTATTTGGAAGACCCGGACCGGCCGACTCGCCAGGAGGCGTGGGAGACGAGCTCGCGGCGGCGGCTGGTGGATCGGGAATCGATCGAAACGATTTACGATTCGCTGTTTCCGATTCGACATAAGATTGCGCTCAACGCGGGGCTGAGCGATTACCGGGCGTTTCAGTGGAAGGCGAACAAGCGGTTCGACTATACGCCGGAGGACTGTTTGCGGTTTGCGGATTCGATCGCGGAGACGTGCGTGCCGATCGTCCGGCGGCTGGACAGGGAGCGGGCGGTGGATATGAAGCTGGAGGTTTTGCGGCCTTGGGATTCGGCAGTGGATACGAAGGGGCGGCCCTCGCTGCGGCCGTTTGATGAGAATAAGATCGACGATTTCGTGAGCAAGACACGGGAGGTTTTCAATCGGCTGTCGCCGGCGCTGGCGTCGGATTTCGATCAGCTTCGGGAGCGGGGGAATTTGGATTTGCAGAGCCGGAAGGGGAAACAGCCGGGGGGATTTTTGATGCCGCTGGAGGAGACGCGGCAGCCGTTCATCTTTATGAACGCGGCGGGGCTTCAGCGCGACGTGGAGACGCTCCTGCACGAAGGGGGGCACGCGTTTCATCACCTGGCGGCGTCGAGGGAAGAACTGGTGTTCGTGCGCTGCGCGCCGATGGAATTTTGTGAAGTGGCCAGCATGTCGATGGAATTGCTGGGGGGCGAGCATTTCGGCGTCTTTTACAGCGAAGCCGACGCGGCGCGGGCGCGGCGGAAAATGATTGAGGGAATCATCTATTTCTTCCCATGGATGGCGATCATCGATTCGTTCCAGCACTGGCTCTACACGCATCCGGCGCATAGCCGGGAGGATCGCAAACGGATCTGGATTTCGCTGCTGGATCGCTTTGGCGGCGTCGTCGACTGGACGACGTGGGAGCCGGTGCGCGAATCGCTGTGGCAGCGGCAGGGGCATTTGTTTCACGCACCGTTTTATTACATCGAATATGGGATTGCGCAGCTTGGGCGCTGCAGCTTTGGATGAAATCGCGGGAGAATACGAAGCAGGCGATCGCGAATTATCGCTCGGCGCTGGCGCTGGGCGGGACGCGGCCGCTGCCGCAGCTTTTCGCGGCGGCGGGGATTGTGTTCGACTTCTCGCAGAAGACTTTAGGGCCGCTGATGGAGGCGCTGGAAGAGGAGCTTCGTCGGCTGCCACAGTAAAGGGGTAAATATGACGAGCGTAGAAATCAAAACGAAGGACGGCGTTGCGAATTGCCAGTTCTTTCCGCCGGGGAAGAAATCGAAGTCGCCGGCAGTCATTATGTATATGGATGCGTTTGGCATCCGGCCGGGGATGAGCGGGATGGCGGAGAAGCTGGCTGGTTACGGCTTTAATGTTTTGCTGCCGAATTTGTATTATCGCGCTGGCGCAGAAGCCGTTTGATCCGGGGACGGCATTCAATGATCCCAAGGAAAGGGAACGGCTGATGGGCCTGATGGGGGCGCTGACCAACAAGGCGCTGGCAGATGATGTGAGCAGTTTCATGGACTGGCTCGTGAAACAGCCGACGGTTGCCGGGGATAAATTCGGATGTGTGGGCTACTGCATGGGCGGGCGATGTGCGCTGATTTGTGCGGGGACGTTCGGGGAGCGCATGGCCGCCACGGCCTGCTTCCACGGAGGACGGCTGGCGACGGATCAACCGGATAGCCCGCATCTGCTGGCGCCGAACATGCGCGGGGAGGTTTATATCGGCGTGGCGGGGCTTGATGCGCATTTTTCGCCGGAGGAAAAGGAACGACTGGAGACGGCGCTGAAGGCCGCGCATGTGCGTTACACGCTGGAAGTTTATCCGAACGTGAAGCATGGGTTCGCGGTGGTGGATCATCCCGCCTGCGACCCCCCTGCCGCCGAGCGGCATTGGGAGCGGCTGGTGAAATTGTTTGGGGACAATCTGAAAAGCTGAGAAGATTATTCACCGCGGAGAGCGCGTAGGAAGACACGTTTTGCAAATCAAAGGGGTCGGGAGTCTTTGAAAAGACTCCCGACCCCTTTGATTTTTAGACTTCCGGATATTCAATCGGATGAATCCGCTGTCGCCCGCGGGGACGAAACGTCGGCTGCAACCCCAATTTTTCGGCGGTTCGGCGCTGCCAACGTTCGTCGCCATATGGGCGCCCGCGTTTCACACTTGTCTTAAGTGCATCTAATTCCGCGGCCGTCTCGGCGCGGTTCACGAATTCGATCCAGTCGGTTGTTGGATCGACCGGCCATTGCTTCGCCGGCATCAGCCACTGCGGGGCGACGGCTGCTCGCGCTTGAAAAGACTGCCCCACGGCCACCGCTGGGCCAACTTTACAAGGTTGGCACGGCGGGCATTCCTTTCTACATAGCGGCATACCGTCAGAAAATGCTCGTCCTGCTGAATCGGGAAACTCTTAAAGCGACCCTGGTAGAGGGGCCCGGATCCCGCCGAGCGTCGGTGCGCATGCCATCGTTGCGTATGCGTCACCGTGAGCAGGCGCATGAATTCACTCAGTTCGCCGTCCTCCTTTGGCCACAGGACCATATGCCAATGGTTTGGCATCAGGCAGTACGCGACGATTCGCATTGGCATTAGTTTGAAGGTTCTGTCGATGACGCGCTCAATCGCCAGATAATCGCCATCGCCCTCGAATAAAATTCCTTTCCCAACGGCACGGTTGAGGACATGGTATGCCATTCCACCCGATGAAACCCGTAAACGCCTGGGCATTCTTCCAGTGTAATTACGAGCTCAACAAAATCAAAGGGGTCGGGAGTCTTTGAAAAGACTCCCGACCCCTTTGATTTTTTCTGTGCTCTCGGGCGAAGCGGGCGGTGAATCTTCGTTTTCGTTTTAGCTGGTTTTGGGCGAAATGCGCAGCAGTTTCGCGCCGCGGTGAAAGTAATCGTCGTCGAAGCCGAGTTTTTTCTTGATTAGGTAATCGCGGCGCATCCAGTTGGATTCGCGCATCAGCTCGAGGCATGTTTGTGTGCCGAGGCGGTTGGGCTGGGGGAGGGAGATGATAGGCCAGTCGCTGCCGTGAATGAGTTTGTTGCGGAGAACGGAATCGCGGAGGAGGGTGTCGTAGGGGTATCCGCGGCTGGGGACGTTGAGGGCGGCGGTGTCGCCAAAGAAATTTTCGAATTCGCGCGCGAGGCGGCACCAGTTGGGGAAATAATCGATTTCCCAGGGGAACAGGCGCGAGCCACAGTGGGCGCCGATGACGGTTACGCCTCGGCGCAGGGGTTCCATCAGGAGCATAGGATCGGCGACCGTTGGATCGAGATTTGGGAGCGTGTTTTCCGTGCCGGTGTGACTGAGCAGGGGTATGCCGTGATGGGCCAGGGCTTCGTAGAACGGGATGCATTTCGCGTCGGCCGGGTTAAACCGCTGGGTGATCGGGAGCCATTTAACCATCACGGCGCCGGCTTGCACGCATCGCTCCAGCTCGGCGACGGCGTCTTTGCGGTAGGGATGGATGGAGGCCGCAAAAAATATCCGGGGGTTCTGCTTTGCCAGGTCGATCACGTAATCGTTGGTGACATAGAGATGGGTGCCGGGCAGATCGATTTTTCCCTCAGCGTCGTAGACGGCGTCGAAGGCGAGGACGACCGCGCCGTCGAGCTCCTTGGCTTCATTGATGGTTCTCACCAGCAGGTTGGCGATCTGCCTCTCGGTCTCGGCGTTGGACCCGGCGATTCCGAAGCACATTCGCATGAAGAGGAACGGAATGCTCGAAACGAGCCGCTGCGACATCGTTCCATGGCCGGGTTCGAAGGCGGAGACGTGAACATGGCAATCGAGGATCATCAGCGATCCACCACGCTCATAAAGCGCTCGTAGGCCGCGTTCCACTTAGTAGTGTCGCGCGGCTCAAAGCGTTTGACGTTGAAATTTTCGCGCACGATCTGGCGGGCATCAGCGAGGGATTTTACCGCCCCCACGGCCATCGCCTGGACGAGAACATTTCCGATCGCGGTCGCCTCCACGGGGCCGGCGATCACGGGGCGGTGCAGGCGTCGGCGGTCATCTGATTGAGCAATTCGTTCTGCGCTCCGCCGCCGACGATATGGATCACCGCAATTTTGCGGCCCAGAATATCTTCCAGGCCCTCCACGGTTCGGCGATAGGTGAGAGCCAGGCTTTCAAGGCAGCAGCGGATATATTCGCCGCGCGTGCCGGGTTTGCGCTGTTTGGCGTGGGCGCAGAACTGGTCGATTTTTTCGACGATCTGCCCGGGGGAAAGGAAGGGCGCATGAGCCGGATCGATCAGCGCCCCAAACGGCGCGGCGCGGCCGGCCATTTCGGTCAACTCGGCGTAGCCGTGGTCGTATCCATGCTTCTGCCAATAGCGGCGGCACTCCTGCACGAGCCAGAGGCCCATGATATTTTTCAGGAAGCGTACCCGGTTGCCGACGCCCATTTCGTTGGTGTAGTTGTATTTCAGGGCTTTGTCGGAAACGATGGGTTCGGGAAGCTCGACGCCCATCAGCGACCAGGTGCCGGAGCTGATGTAGCAGTAGTCCTGGTCCTCGGTTGCGGGGACGGCGGCGACGGCGCTGGCGGTGTCGTGACAGCCGGGGGCAATCACCGGGGCCGGGCTGGCGCTGCAATCGGTCACCAATTCGGCTCGCAATTCGCCGAGAACCGTGCCGGAGGGGACAATCTCGGGCAATATTCGCGTCGGTATCCCGAGCTTCTCCAGGACCTCGGTCGCCCAGCGCTTTTGGCGGGGGTCGTACATCTGGCTGGTGGAGGCGATCGAGAATTCGCTCTTGCGCGAGCCGCAGAGGAGATAGTTGAGCAGGTCGGGCACAAAGAGAAGCGTTGCCGCGGCGTCGAGGATATCGCGATTCTGCTCCTTCACGGCCATGAGTTGAAAGAGCGAATTGATCTGCATGAACTGAATGCCGGTGGCCTGGAATATTTTTTCGCGGGGGACGAGGGCGAAGGCTTTTTCCATCATGCCGTCGGTGCGCGGGTCGCGGTACATGACGGGATTGCCAAGGATCTGGCCACCGGGCGAAAGCAATCCGAAATCGACGCCCCAGGTATCGACGCCGATGCCGGCGAGATCGCCGCGGAGGTCGGCACAGGCGCTGGTCAATCCGGTTTTGATCTCCTGCCACTGGGCCAGGAGGTTCCACTGCAGGCGGCCGAGCATTTTGCCGTTGGGGTTGGTGAATCGATGCTTCTCAGCGAGGGTTAATTTCCCGGCGTCGAGCGTGGCGAGAATGGCGCGTCCGCTTTCTGCTCCAAGATCAAACGCCAGGAAATTCGCAGCGGCCATTATTGGTGGTTCCTCGTTGGCTGGCTACTATCTTAGCGTGATTCGAACGCGAGTTAAAATATGCGGAGTGTGCCGGGCGGAAGATGCCGTCGCCGCCGGGCGCGCCGGGGCGGACGCGATTGGGATGGTGTTTGATCCTTCGTCGGGGCGGTGTGTTTCGATGGAAGATGCCGCGCAGGATCGCCGGGGCGGCGGCGCCGTTTGTCAGCACCATTGGACTGTTCGTCAATGCGCCGATTGAGCAAATTCGCCGGGTCGCGGGCGAACTTGCTCTCTCGGCGGTGCAGTTGCAGGGGGAAGAGTCGCCTGAAACTGTTGCGGCACTGAAACCACTTCGCGTCATCAAGGCGCTTCATCTGGCGGGAAATGATGCGGAGCCGTTGGCGCGGTGGCGGACGGCGATGCGGGATTTGAATTTGTCCAATCTCGTCGGAATTCTGCTGGACACGCCGGGTGGAGCGCAGCGTGGTGGCACGGGGATTCCCAATGATTTCAGTTCGATCGGGAGGCTTCAGCGATCCGGAGGGTTCGATGGATTGCCACCCGTAATTGTCGCGGGCGGGCTCAAACCTGAAACCGTCGGTGAAGTCGTGCGGCTGCTGCATCCGTATGCCGTTGACGTGAGCAGCGGCGTGGAAACCGCCAAGCGAGAGAAATCGCCGCAGAAAATCGAAGCTTTTATCCGCGCGGTTCGTGAAGCCGACTCGGCTCTTTGAATTTTTCTTGGCACTCTTGGCGTCTTGAGCGAAGCGGGCGGTTATAAGATTTTTTAACCGCCAAGACGCCAAGAGCGCCAGAAATGCAATTCACTTAAATTGAGGCGAATGCGCAGGTGAGAATGTTGCGTTTGATTTTGCTGACCGTGAAGCCTCGGGCGAAGCCGTTGAGCAGGGCAGGTCCCAGCGGCCAGCATGTCAGGCGGCGATAGCCGCGATGGATGTTCGCGTAGAATCGGCGGGTTTGGGAGTCGTAGGCGGCGAGGTCTTCGCGGATTTCATCCAGCGCACCGTTGAATTTACCGGCGCTGAGAATCGCCCGGGCGGCGAGCTGTCCGCTGCGGACGGCGTTAAAGATTCCCTCGCCGAGAAACGGATCGATCAGGCCGGCCGCGTCGCCGACAAGGCAGACCTTTTCGCCGCTGAAACGGGCGATCCTTCCAAACCAGGGAATGCGGTGGCCATGAATTGGACCGCAAATCTTCCGTCCTGTTTTGTGCTCGATAAACTCGGCAAGCTTCTCCCCCGCCGCCGGCATGGTGGGATTGAGAGTATATAGCCCGACGTTCAGATGATCGTGCTTTGGAAATATCCAACCATATCCTCGCTCGACCGCGCCGAAATCGAATTCCATCGGCCAATCCCCTGCGCTGTCGCACGGAATGCACGTCTCCATTGCCACGCCGAAGCGTAGATGCTTTCCCCGAGCCAGAAGTTTTCGCACCTGGCTGTTGGCGCCATCGGCGCCGATCAGAAATTCCGCGCGAAACGCGCCGCGATTCGTCTGGACAACCCACTGCTCCGCCTCGCGCCGGATTGCGACAACCCGGTGGCCGGGATAAAAATCCACGCCACGTTCCAGGCACTGCTTCACAAAAAAATGATCGAAGTCGCTCCGCACCGTCATCGCGATCAGCGGCCCGGCGCCGCCCAGGATTTTCCCCTTCTCTCCCAGTGAAATCTTCATCTCGCCGCAGATTCTTCGCACCACCGGCGTCACATCGAACGGCAGGATGTTGATCGTCTTTTGTGTCAGCGCCCCCGCGCACGGCTTGAGGCGTGGAAATTCACATTTATCGAGGAGGACAACCCGTTTGCCGTGCGACGCCAGCTCGTGTGCCGCCGCGCAGCCCGCCGGTCCCGCGCCTGCTATAATGGTCTGGTAATGCCACATTGAGCTGAACGCCACCGGATGCCATCCGGTGGCTTTTTACCTTATTATTCTCATCCCCTTCTATGCAATCCCGCGAATCATCTCAACCGCTGAATATCCTCATCGTCGATGATGAGATCAACATCCGCAAGACGCTGGCGATAAGCCTGGAACTCGACGGGCACACCGTGACCGGCGTGAGCAACGCCCGCGACGCCCTTTCCGAATCGGCGCAGAGATCTTCGACCTGGCCTTCGTCGATCTGCGCCTCGGCGCCGACCAGGGCCTGCACCTGCTTCCCGATCTTCTGGCCCAGAGCCCATGGATGCGGATCGTCATCATCACCGGGCACGGCTCCATCGACACAGCCGTCGAAACCATGAAACGGGGCGCGACGGATTACCTGACCAAGCCCTTCACGCCAAGCCAGGTGAAGCTGGTCGTCGAGCGGGTGGCCAGGCTGCGGGCGCTGGAAAGCCGGCTCGCCGGTCTTGAAGAAATGGTGGGCCTCTCCAGCGGCGAGCCGATGCTCAACAGCTCCAACCCGGCCATGCAGCGGGCGATCGACCTTGCCCGCAAAGTCGCCCCGGGCGACACGACGGTCCTGATCCGCGGGGAAAGCGGCACCGGCAAGGGAATCCTGGTGCCGCGCGATCCATGCCTGGAGCACCGCGTCGTCCAAGCCGATGGGGACGATCTCCTGCCCGACGCTTTCGCCCCAGCTTTTGGAGAGCGAGCTTTTCGGCCACGTGCGCGGGGCTTTCACCGGGGCTGTCCGCGACAACGTGGGACGGATCGCCGCCTCGGATGGGGGCACGCTTTTCCTCGATGAGATTGGCGATCTGCCGCTGGAGCTTCAGCCGAAGATTCTGCGATTTCTGCAGGACCGGGAATACGAGCGCGTGGGCGAGGCCCGCACCCGGCGGGCGGATGTACGCGTGATTACCGCCACGCACGTCAACCTTGAATCGGCGGTCGCCTCGGGAAGATTCCGGGAAGATCTTCTCTATCGCATTAAAGTGATCCAGATCGATCTGCCGCCACTGCGGGAGCGGCCGGAAGACATTCCTCAGTTCGCGGAGCGATTCCTGTCGGAGGTCGCCCGCGGCAAGCAGATCGCCGGCTTCAGCGCCGAAGCGGTTGAAGCCTTGAAGAGCTACCGATGGCCGGGCAACATTCGCGAGCTTCACAACGTCGTCGAGCGCGCGGCGCTGCTTTGCCCGGACGGAGAGATCGGGGTGCAGTATCTCCCCTCGGAATTCACCGCGCCAAAATCTTCCGGCGGGGAAACGGCCGACGATCTCTCCCTTGAGAAGATGGAAGAACTGCACATCCGGAAAGTCCTCGCCAAATCCAAGTCCCTCGATGAAGCCGCCCGGACCCTGGGCATCGATCTGGCTACTCTATATCGCCGGAGACGAAAATATGGACTCTAATCCAATCGTGCATCTTGCAACATTTTGCATCGGGCATCTCAGTGCATCCTGCACGATAGAGCACCGCAAGCATCTGCTGAAACCCCCCTGGCCCAATAAGACCGAAGGGTCCGGTGCTGGTCACCCCCTTCGCTTAGAGATATGGAGGTTATTTATGTTCGGCCTGCGCAAAAACTCTTCGTCGGCTTCGGTGGCTTGCTAGCCATCCTGCTGGCGGTCAGCAGTCTGGGAGTCGCCGTCCTGCACGAGCATCGAAGCTGGCTGGATCAGTTCCTCTATGAGAACTGGCGGAGCGTTGAATATGGCCAGCACATGATCGACGGCCTGCAGTCGCTCGAACGGGATCGCCCAATCGGTTTCCGGCGCAACGGCGCAACCGACGGATGCACAAATCACCGCCGCCGCGACTGCCGCCAAACCGGCGATCGAACTCTTCGACACCAACAGCGTCGCCGAAGATCACAACATCACCCTGCCGACCGAAGACGAAAAAGCCTCCGGCCTGACGCTCCTCTGGTCCGGCTACGAGATCAACACCCACAGCGGTGAGAAACTCAACAAGACGACGGACGACACCTACCTCGACTGGTTCAGCAAGCTGATCTCCGCCGACACCACTCCCGCCGGGCGCAGCGAGGCCTATGTCGCGGTCAGGCGTCTTTCGCCGCAGCTTAAGGATCGTGCCCAGCAGGTGATCGACCTGAACCTGGAAAACATGCAGCCGCTGGAAGGCCGGATCAAGGACATGTCCGACCGGGCGACGAGCCTGATCATCCGGCTGGCGGTTATCGGCGTGGGTTTGGCGGTGGTATTCATCCTCCTGATGAGCCGGGCGATCTTGCAGCCGCTTAAGACCCTCACGCAGTCGCTGGAAGAAATCTCCCAGGGGAATCTGGATCAGGTCGTGCAGGTGGGCTCGCATGACGAGCTTCATAAGCTGGCCGAGGCGTTTAACTCGATGGCGGCCAAGCTGCGCGAATTTCGCCGCAGCGACCGGGCGAAACTGATTCGCGTGCAGCGGACGACGCAGCTTGCGGTCGACAGCCTGCCCGATGCGATTGCCGTGGTAAACGCCTCGGGCGTTGTGGAGCTTTCCAACGATACAGCCCAGAAACTTTTCCAGCTTCCACCCGAGCAATCGATTCTGCAGATGCGCGACCAGCGCCTGGCCGAGCTTTACCAGGAAGTCGTCCGCACCAGCGCCCCTCGCAGCCGAAGGGATACGAATCGGCCATCGAAATTTATGACCAGGGCGGGCAATTGCGATTCTTCCTGCCGCAGGCCGTGCCGATCATCGACACGCAGCGGCATCTTTTGGGCGTTACGCTTGTGCTGGGAGACGTGACCAATCTTCGCCGGCTCGACGAGCTGAAGAGCGGTCTCCTCTCGGTCGTCTCCCACGAGCTGAAGACGCCGCTGACGTCAATTCGCATGGCCACGCACTTGCTCCTTGAAGAGCGCGTGGGCCAGCTCAACGCGAAGCAGACCGAGCTGATGATGGCCGCGCGGGATGACGCCGACCGGCTGCAGAAAATCATCGAAGACCTGCTGGACATGGGGCGGCTGGAATCCGGCCGGGTGAAGCTCGATCTTCAATCGGAGCCCTCGGAGCGGCTGGTTTCCGATGCGGTAACGCCGCTGGAAACGTCTTTTCACGACAAGGGCATTGCGCTGCAGGTTGATGTTCCGGTGGAAACGCCGGCGGTTTTGGCCGACCCGGCGCGCATCGGGCACGTTTTTTCGAACCTTTTGACCAACGCCCTTAAGTTCACGCCGCCGGGTGGAAAAGTCCGCATCAGCGCCGAGCCGCTGGACAAATATGTCCGCTTCATCGTCGAAGACACCGGCATCGGCATCCCGCCCGAATACCTGGGAAGGATATTCGAGCGCTTCTTCCGCGTTCCCCGGGATAACCAACCGAGCGGCGCGGGTCTTGGGCTGGCCATTGCCAAGGAAATCGTCGATGCGCATCACGGGAATATCTCGGTCGAAAGCAAGCCGGGCAAAGGAAGCGTTTTCAGTTTCACCCTCGAGCGGGCGAAGGACCCGCAGGTCAGTTCAGTCAAAGAGGTGAGTTATGAAACCAGCATCAATCCTCGTAACGGACGATGAAAGCGGAATCCGTCTGATGCTGCGCACCGCCCTTGAATCGGACGGTTACGCGGTATCCGAAGCCGCCAACGGGCGCGAAGCGCTCGATGCGATCAAGACGCACATTCCCGATCTCATTGTCCTGGATCTCAACATGCCGGTGCTCGACGGAATGGCCGTGCTCGAGCAGATGAAGACGCTGGCCACGGGCGACGCGCCGCGGGTGATCGTTCTCACCGCCTATGGTTCCATCCCGGCCGCGGTGAAGGCGACTCGCCTGGGGGCCCTCGATTTCCTCGAAAAACCGATCACTCCGTCGGATCTCCGACAAGCCGTTCGCAGCGTTCTCGATGAGCCCGAGCTCGATTCGGCGCCGGAAGTTGTCGTCGATGTTCCGGGCGGATACGACCTGGTTCTTTCGCGCATCCGCAAGCTTCTGCGCCTCGCTGAATATGAAACCGCGATGGGACTGCTCATGAAAGCCGCCGATCGAAAGGACCAGCAGTCGGCGGAGTATTTCAATCTTCTCGGCGTGCTCTACAAAGCGCAAGGCAAATGGAGGCTGGCGCGAAGTGTTACGACAAGGCCATGATGGCGGATGAAAACTACGGCCCGGCCCGCGCGAACCTGCGCCGGTTGCTGGAACTGCGGCGATTTGGGCGCAGCTCGCAGGCGATCTGCCTCGGCGACGAAGCCGAAGACCTCTGGTTCGCCAAGCTGCCGGAATCCGCAAACTGAGACACCCAAAGCGAAACACCATGTCCAACGCAGGAAAATCCATCCTCGTGGTCGACGATGAGCCGAACGTCCGGCTCATGCTCCGCTCCACGCTTGAAGCGGACGGGTTCTCCGTCACTGAAGCGTGCGACGGCGAGGAGGCCATCCAATCGGTCGAGCAATTGAAGCCGGCGCTGGTGCTTCTCGACCTCTGGATGCACCGCGGCGACGGGATGCAGGTATTGGAATACCTGAACCGCAAGGCCCCCGAAGATCACCCGCGGGTGATCGTGCTGACGGCGCATGGCCGGGTTCCTGTGGTCGTCAAGGCAATGCGCCTGGGGGCTTCGGATTTTCTGGAAAAACCGACGACGCCGGAGGATCTGCGCCTCAGTGTTTCCGCCGCCCTCGAGGACGCCCCCGAAAGCAACCCCCTACCGGTTGAGCAAACCCCTTCGCGCCCGGCGGCAAAGCTCGGCCCCGTTCTGGCGAGCATCCGCAGCGCCGTCTGGAACCAGGACATCCGGCTCACCGAGCGCGTCCTCACCGCGCTATTCCGCAAGGCGTGGAGCGACCCCGCTTATTTCAACCTCCTCGGCGCCGTCTTCGAAGCCGAGGGAAACCGGCGGCGCGGCCAAGACCTTCTACCAGAAATCCGCCGACTCCCGCGCCGAGTGCGAAGCGGCCAAACAGAATTTGCAGCGATTAAACGAATTGAATGCAGACCCCGAAAATCCCGTCGACGCAGTGCTCGGCGGGCAGGACGAATTTTTCAGAATGATCTGCGACGAGCACCGTAACCAGGGCTCGCAGAAGCAGCCACCCAGATGAAGGAGCACATATATGATGGATTGTGTTTATCTCGGTGCAATGATCGCGTTCTTCGCCATCTGCGTCCTTTACACCCACGCGTTTGGAAAGATTTGAGATTTCAAATTTGAGATTTGAGATTGGGAGTCACCGTCATGGCTGAAAACATTATTGTCGGAATCGCATCTGTTGGATTGATGATTTACCTGTTCTGGACGCTGATTCGTCCGGAGCATTTCTAACGCAGCAAGAGCGCTGAATTATGTCAATGTCCGGCTGGATACAACTCGCGGTTTATGTCGTGGTGCTCGTGGTCCTCACGAAGCCGCTGGGCATTTACCTCTTGCAGGTGCTCGACCCGGAGGTCGCCGGCGGGACGTTCCTCGATCGCGCCCTCGGTCCTGTCGAGCGCTTCATCTACGCCATCCTGCGCGTCAATCCCAAGCGCGAGCAGACCTGGAAACAGTACGGCGTGGCCCTGCTGATCTTCAGCGTTGTCACGGCATTGATGACCTACGCGATTCTGCGCCTGCAGAACCATCTGCCGCTGAATCCGCAGAATTTCCCGGCCATCGCCGACCATCTGGCTTTCAATACCTCCACAAGCTTCACCACGAATACCAACTGGCAGAGCTACGGCGGCGAATCGACGATGTCGTATCTCTCGCAGATGCTGGCGCTGGCGAGCCACAACTTTTTCTCTGCCGCCGTGGGCATCGCGGTGGCCGCGGCTGTGATTCGGGGGATCGCCCGAAACAAAACGGGGACGATCGGTAATTTCTGGCGCGATCTGGTCCGGCTTCATCTTTATCTTTTGCTGCCGATCTGCGTGCTTTACGCATCGTTTCTGATGAGCCAGGGGATCATTCAAAACGTCAACAGTTACACAAAATTCAACACGGTCGATCAGACCGGGGCAACCACTTCCCAGCCCAACCAGCAGATCATCAGCCAGGGCCCGGTCGCCTCACAGATCGCCATCAAAATGCTCGGCACCAACGGCGGCGGATTCTTCAACGCCAACGCCTGCCATCCGTTTGAGAATTCAACGCCGCTCTGCAATTTCATCCAGATTCTTTCGATCTTCGTGATTCCCAGCGGTTTGACCTACTACCTCGGCCGGATGGTCAAGGACCAGGGGCACGGCTGGACCGTCTGGGCGGCGATGTTTGCCCTGTTCATCGCCGGCGTTGTGATCGCCTGGCCGGCGGAAGCCGCGGGCAATCCGCGGCTTACCTCGCTGGGCGTCAATTCCGCCGCCGGCAACATGGAAGGCAAGGAAGTCCGCTTCGGAATCTTCAACTCGGCCCTCTTCGCCACGATCACAACAGACGCCTCATGCGGCGCCGTCAACTGCATGCATGACAGCATGACGCCGCTCGGCGGGCTGGTGCCGCTGTTCAACATTCAGACCGGCGAAGTGATTTTCGGCGGCGTCGGCGCGGGAATGTATGGAATGCTGATCTTCGTCATCCTCGCCATCTTCATCGCCGGCCTGATGGTCGGACGCACGCCGGAATATCTCGGCAAAAAAATCGAAGGCTTCGACGTGAAATGCGCCGTGTTGGCGATCCTCGCGCCGGCCGTCTGCATCCTTGGCTTCACCGCCTGGGCATCGCAGAAAGGCTGGGGAGTCGCCGGCACCAACAACAACGGCCCGCACGGCTTCAGCGAAATTCTCTACGCCTACACCTCCTGCGCCGGCAACAACGGCTCCGCCTTCGCGGGCCTCACCACCAACACGCCGCAGTACAACGATACGCTGGCCTTTGACATGCTCCTGGGCCGGTTTTTCATGATCATCCCAATGCTGGCGATGGGTGGCCACCTCGCCACCAAGCGAATCGCTGCCGCAAAGCGCGGGCAGCTTCCCCGTCTCCGGAACCACGTTCACGCTCCTGCTCATCGGCACCGTCATCATCGTCGGCGCGCTTACGTTTCTGCCGGCGCTGGCGATGGGGCCGATCGTTGAGCATTTCCAAATGTGGGGATCAAGGATGACCTTTTAAGAAACGTTTTTTGAGGGTTGGAAGGTATATCACTATGAGCTACATGTCGGGTTCAGGTTGGGTTCAGTTGCTGGCCTTCTGCATCGGCTTGATTCTTATCACCAAGCCGATGGGCCTCTACCTGTTGCGCGTCCTCGACCCCGAAGTCGAAGGGGGCGTCGGTTCGCTCGAGAAAATACTCGGGCCTGTCGAGAGGTTCACCTATTTCATCGCCCGCGTCGATCCCAAGAAGCAGCAGAACTGGAAGCAGTATCTGCTTTCGCTGCTGATGCTCGGGCTGGTGACGATGATCATCAGCTACGCTCTCTTCCGCGTGCAGGACTCCTGCCGCTGAAGCAGAACATGGCGAACCTCGCCCAGTCGGTCGACAAATCCGACGTGATCAACGGCGGCGGAAAAGTTCCCGGCATCATCGCCTTCATCCAGGCTTCGAGCTTCGCCACCAATACCGACTGGCAAAGCTACGAGCCGGAGCAGATGTTCACCTACTTCTCCCAGACCGTCGCCTCGGCGCTGCATTTCTTCTTCTCGTCTGAAATCGGCATTGCCGGCGCGGCCGTTGTGGTTCGCGCCATTCGCCGCAAGGAGACGCACGACATCGGTAATTTCTGGGTCGATCTCACCCGCCAGACGCTCTATCTCTTCCTCCCCATCTGTATCGTCTTCGCCGTCGTCGATATCTCGCAGGGAATTCCGATGAATTTCCGCGGCTACACTCAGGCCAACGCCCTGGACCAATCCGGCGCGGCTTCCACAACACAGCCGACGATCCAGGGTATCGCCCAGGGCCCGATGGCTTCCTTCTGTGCCCCTAAGGTCCTGGGGCTTAACGGCCCCGGATTCACCGGCGCAGACTGCGCCCATCCGTTCGAAAATCCCACGCCTCTCCTGGAGTTCCTCCAGTGGATGCTCTACTTCGCCATCCCCTCCGGCATCGTCTACTACTACGGACGCATGATCGGCAACACTGCCCACGCATGGAACATCTGGATCATCATGTTCATCATGCTCATGGGCACGCTCTTCGTCACCTGGTACTACGAAGCCCAGCCCAACCCCAACTTCGTGGCGATGGGCATTGATCCGAACGGCGCCAACATGGAAGGCAAGGAAGTCCGCTTCGGAATCTACAACTCCGCCGCGTGGGCCAACGACGTCACCTGCACTGCCGAAGGCGCCAACAACTGCCAGCACGATTCGCTGACCCCCATGGCCCAGTTCATGCTGCTGTTCAACATGCACATGGGCGAGGTAGTCTTCGGCGGCATCGGCACCGGCCTCTACACCATGATCCTCTTCATCCTGGTGTCGGTCTTCCTCGCCGGGCTGATGATCGGCCGAACGCCGGAGTACCTCGGCAAGAAGGTGGATGCCTACGGCGTGAAATGCGCCTGCCTCTACCTCCTGGTCATGGTCATCGACTGCATCGGCTTCACCGCCTGGGGCGCTGCCGCCGGCTGGGGAAATACCAACGTCGGCAACCAGGGCCCCCACGGCTTCAGCGAAATCTTCTACGCCTACACCTCCGGCATGGCCAACAATGGAACGTCGATGGGCGGCTTCGGCTACTCACCGACCACCACCAACGCCGCCGGGCAAAATGTCTACGCCAGCACGATGTTTAACTGGACGCAGACCTATTGCATCCTCATCGGCCGATACTGGGAACTGATTCCCATCATCGCCCTGGCCGGCGCCTGGCGGCCAAAAAACCCGCCCCCGCCTCCGCGGGAAGTTTCCCGGTCGTGGGGCCCACGTTCGTCTTACTCATCATTGCCGTCATCGTCATCGTCGGGGCGCTCAACTTCCTCCCGGGCCTGGCGATGGGACCGCTGCTCGAGCATTTCATCATGCGTGGCGGTGGAGTCCTGTACTGACCCTAACTTTTAAAACCAATTTTGAGAGAGATTGAGGTTTAATCCTATGGCTGCCAAAGCACGACCCCTGTTCGATCCCGAGATCGTCATGCCGGCGATCTGGGAGAGCTTCAAGAAGCTCAACCCCGTCCACATGGTGAAGAACCCGGTCATGTTCGTGACCGAAGTCGGCGCGTGCCGTGACCACGGTCGAACTGTTCTTCACCAGGGACTCCGCATCTGGTTCGTCGTGCCAGATTTCGCTGTGGCTCTGGTTCACGGTCCTCTTCGCCAACTTCGCCGAAGCGATGGCCGAAGGCCGCGGCAAGGCCCAGGCGGATGCGCCTGCGCAAGAGCCGCACCAAAACCGTCGGCCAACAAGCTCATGCCCGACGGCTCGATCGAGACGGTCCCCGCCGAGACTTTCCGCAAGGGAGACGTCTTCGTGGTCAACAGCCAACGAGCTGATCGCCGCCGACGGCGAGATCATCGAAGGCGCGGCAACCGTCAACGAATCCGCCATCACCGGCGAATCCGCCCCGGTCATCCGCGAAGCCGGCGGCGACCGCTCGGCCGTCACCGGCGGCACCACCGTGCTTTCCGACCAGATCAAGATCCGCGTCACCGCCAATCCCGGCGAAAGCTTCATGGACCGCATGATCGGGCTGATCGAAGGCGCCAAGCGCCAGAAGACGCCCAACGAAATCGCCCTGTCGATTCTGCTCTCCGCGCTGACGATCATCTTCCTGGTCGGTCTGCATCACCATGCTCAAGCCGTTCGTGATCTACACGCAGACTATCTCAGTGCTGATGTCTACCAGAAGGTGACCGCTGATCTTCTCGGTGACGGTGCTGGTCGTCGCTGCTGGTCTGCCTGATCCCGACGACCATCGGCGGCCTGCTCTCGCGCCATCGGCATCGCCGGCATCGACCGCATGGTGCAGCACAACGTGCTGGCCATGAGCGGCAAAGCCGTCGAAGCCGCGGGCGACGTGGACGTTCTTCTGCTCGACAAAACCGGCACCATCACGCTGGGCAACCGCGCAGGCCACCGAGTTCATTCCCGCGCCCGGCGTGACTGAGACGGAACTGGCCGACGCCGCGCAGCTCTCCAGTCCTGGCCGATGAAACGCCCGAAGGACGCAGCATCGTCGTGCTGGCCAAGGAAAAGTACGGCATCCGCGGCCGCGAGATTCAGCGAAATGCCCCAGGCCGAGTTCGTCCCCTTCACCGCCCAGACCCGCATGAGCGGCGTGAACATGAACGGCGAGCATGATCCGCAAAGGCGCCGCCGACATCGCGTCCGGCGAAACTGGGTCGGCCGGCGGCAATGGCAGCACCGCACGATGGTCGCCAGCCAGACGTATCGCAAGTCGATCAGGCCGTCGAGCAGATCAGCCGCGCCGGCGGCACGCCGCTGGTCGTCGCCACGCACACGAAAGGCTACTGGGCGTGATTTACCTCAAGGACATCGTCAAGGGCGGCCTGCCGGATCGCTTCCAGCGCTTCCGCGCGATGGGCATCAAGACGGTCATGATCACCGGCGACAACCCGCTGACCGCCGCCGCCATCGCCAAGGAAGCCGGCGTCGATGACTTCCTCGCCCAGGCCACGCCGGAAGACAAGCTGGCCCTGCTCAAGAAGGAGCAGGCCGCCGGCCATCTGGTCGCCATGACCGGCGACGGCACCAACGACGCCCCGGCCCTCGCCCAGGCCGACGTCGGCGTCGCCATGAACACCGGCACCCAGGCCGCCAAGGAAGCCGGCAACATGGTCGATCTCGACAGCAATCCCACCAAGCTGATCGAAGTCGTCGAGATCGGCAAACAGCTGCTGATGACCCGCGGCGCGCTGACGACCTTCAGCATCGCCAACGACGTGGCGAAATATTTCGCCATCATCCCCGCGATGCTGATGGGCGCCTTCCCGCAGATCGCCCCGCTGAACATCATGAACCTCGCAGACGCCTCACAGCGCCATCCTCAGCGCGGTCATCTTCAACGCCATCATCATCATCCTGCTGATTCCCGCTCGCTCTGCGCGGCGTGAAATTCCGCCCCGCATCCGCCGTCGTCATCCTGCGCCGAAACCTGCTCATCTACGGCCTCGGCGGCATCATCATCCCGTTCATCGGAATCAAGCTGATCGACCTTTTCATCAACGCCATCCATCTCCCCGGTTTGGCCATGATGCACTGAAAAAAACGAAAGAAGGATTACTCCCATGCAAAGCGAAAAAAACACCGGCCTCACAATGGTCATGCACAAGGAGAACGATGTCCCCGGCGGCTCCCTCCTTGGCCATATCTGGGCCTCCATCGCCGTCACCATCGTCCTGGGCATCATCTGCTGCGGCATCTATCCATTTCTCATCTGGGGCATCGGTCAGGCCGCCTTCAAGTGGCAGGCCGATGGCTCGCTTCTCGACAAGTACGGGAATCACACGACCGACGACACCCAGGCCGTCGGATCAGCACTCATCGGGCAGAGCTTCTCCGCCGCTCAATACTTCCAACCCCGCCCCAGCGCCGCCGGCGCCGGCTACGACGCCACAAGCTCAGGCGGTACGAACCTCGGCCCTCTCAGCGATAAGCTGATCAACGGCAACAATACTCCAGCTACCACACAGCCGACCACCCAACCGGAACAACTGGGCTACGACGGGGTTCGCTTCCGCACCATCAACTATGCCTACACCAACGGCCTTTCCTTCAAGCTCTATAACGTCGCGGCCGACGGCACCAAAACCGAAGTCCCCCTTAAGAACTACCAGAACAAGGACGGCACCCTCAACCAGATGGCGATGGTGGACGCGTTTCCGCATAACGGCGTCACTGCCGGCCTGATCGCCGGAGACTTCAAAGACGCCAGCGGCAACGACGTGCTGATCCCCGGCGACGCCGTCACCGCTTCCGGCTCCGGCCTCGACCCCCACATCAGCCCGGCCAACGCCGCCCTTCAGGTCAATCGCGTCGCCGCCGCTAGAAAAATGTCGCCCGACAAAGTGAAAGAGCTCGTCGCCAAGTACACCGACGGGCCGGATCTGGGATTTCTGGGCGATCCGGGCGTCAACGTGCTGCGGCTGAATATTGCATTGGATAATCAGAAATAATTTTGAAATTTCCCCCTCTTTTTCCCCCTCTCCCGGTACTCGGGGAGAGGGTAGGGGTGAGGGTCCTGTCCGATTTGTAATGTCTCGTCAGGCCCTCACCCTAGCCCTCTCCCGGAGTACCGGGAGAGGGGATAAGACCGAAGATCGATATTGGAAAAGAGAATGAAACTCTAACGCGGTTCAAAGAGTCATCTGGGTGCGTGGGCGTCTTGATCAACGTCCAAACCGCCGCATTCGGGTGCAAACAGGCACTGCGGGGCACCGGCGCTATTGCCACACGCCGACCCCGCGGTACCTTTTTAACTTGGAAAGGAAAAATCCGCCCGTGGCGAATGGCTGATGACAGAGCACAATCTTTCCTCCAGATGATCCGCCGCTCCCAACGGGGGCGGCTCAAGGTCTATCTCGGCTATGGCCCCGGCGTCGGAAAAACCTTCCGCATGCTCCAGGAAGCGCACCGCCTTAAAAGCGAAGGGATTGACGTCGTGATCGGCCTCGTCGAAACCCACGGCCGCGCCGAAACCGCCAGCCTTCTCGAAGGCCTCGAAGTCATCCCCCGCCGAAAGGTTGAATATCACCAGATCGTCGTTGAGGAAATGGATGTGGATGCCGTCATCGCCCGCCATCCCACGGTCGCCATCGTCGATGAGCTGGCGCACACCAACGTCCCCGGCAGCAAAAACACCAAGCGTTACCAGGACGTCCAGGACATCGTCGCAGCGGGAATACACGTGATCTCCGCCCTCAACATCCAGCATCTCGAAAGCCTCTACAACATGGTGGAGAACCTCATCGGCGTCAAAGTGCGCGAGCGCCTCCCCGACTCGGTCCTGGCCGAGGCCGACCAGATCATCAACATCGACCTCTCCGCCGAAGACCTCCAGCAGCGCCTCAAGGAGGGAAAAATCTATCCGATGGAGCGCGTGCAGTCCTCCCTGGAAAATTTCTTCACCAGCGGCAACCTCGAGCACCTGCGCGAGCTGGCCCTGCGCGAGCTGGCCTCGCAGATCGACTTCAAGCGCCGCGAAACGCGCCAGCAGCAGCAGGTTGCCGCCCCCACCGACGGCTCGCCCGAGCAGATCATGGTCTGTCTCTCCTCGCGCGGCCCAACAGCGCCCGCCTGCTGCGCATCGGCTCGCGCCTCGCCGGACGACTCAACCGCAACTGGTACGCCGTCTACGTGCAGACGCCTTCTGAAGACCCCACCGTCATCGACGCCGTCACCCAGCGCCTCCTCGCCGAAACCCAGGACCTCGCCAAGCAGCTTGGCGCAACCGTCTTCCAGTTCAAGGGCCAGAACATCGCCGACACTATCCTCCGTTTCGCCCGTGAATACGGCGTCGGCCAGATCGTCATCGGCCGCCCCCACCCCATCCCCTGGTGGAAGCGCCTGGTGGGCCACCACAGCGTCGCCGAAGACCTCATCCAGCGCGCCAAGGGCGTGAGCATTATCGTTGTCGACGCCGAAAGCGAAGAGCGCCGCAGCAGCGAATTCGTCGAGCCCTCCACGCAGGCGACGATCACGTCGGTGCGCCCCGCCGGCACGCTAAGCCGCCTCCTCACTCCCCAGCGAATCATCATCTGGGACGACCCCGTCCCGCGCCAGGAGGTCCGCCAGCGCCTCGCCGAGGCCGTCGCCGCGGGCAATCCGAGCCTCAGCATCGATGAGATCTTGAAAAAACTTGCCGAGCGCGAGCAACTGGGCTCCATCTTCCTCAACGAGGGCATCGCCCTTCCGCACGCCCGCATGGAAAAGCTCGACAACCCGGAGGTCGCCCTCGGCCTGACCCGCTCCGGCCTGCTCGACGTCGTCACCGAGCAACCCATTTCAGCCGTGTTCCTGCTGCTTTCCCCCGCCGCCAAGGCCAACGTCCATCTTCAGCTTCTCGCCAAGGCCGGCCGCGCCCTCCAGAACCGCGAGCTGCGCACCGCCCTCGCCCGCGTTTCCACGCCAGAGGAAGCCATGGAATCGATCCAGGATTTCGAAGCCGCCTTCAGCGGCCAGACCGTCGTCGCCTCCAAATAATCATGCGCGACGAAGCTCCCACTACCGCCTTCCTCACCGCCCTTGAGGCGATCGCTTCGCGCATCAACGCCGCGACCTTCGCCTTCGACAACCCCGACGGCTCCCGCCGCGGCTTCGTCCAGTTCCTCGCCGGCCCCGATGACAGCCTCAAGATTCACCGCCTCTGGGTTCTCCAGCCCGGAATCGGCCACGGCTCGCAAATCCTCACCTCCATCTGCGATCTCGCCGACCAGCATGGCGTGAAAATCGTCCTCAAGACCGTGCCCTTTGGCGGCAAGCCCTATCCCATGCCGCGCGAGTCCCTGGCCGCCTGGTACCGCCGTCACGGCTTCGAAGGCCCCCGCTGGAAACTCGCCCGAAAACCCGGCGCGCTTCGCTGACTCGCCTTGCATCAAGCCTCGCCGCTGACAATACTGTTCCCCACCCGTTTTTGCGGGCGGAATATTTTTTGATGAGCCAAAGCGTCGCAACAGCCGACACCTCGCGAAAAAGAAACAAGCTCGGCGCCGCCGGGATCTTCGAATGGTCGCTCGCCACCGCTCTCACCGCCGCCTGGCTCGCCTTCCACGTCCGTTTTTTCCTTCACGCCGGCGCACTGCGGCGCGACGAGGTCAACAGCGTCGATCTGGCGACCAGCCCCACCATTTCCGACATCGCCGCCAATCTCCAGCACGATTCCTTCCCCATCCTCTGGTTCGTCTTCATCAGGTTCTGGATTGGCTGCGGAATCGGAATATCGGACCTGGGCCTGCGCGTCACCGGCCTCCTCACCGGCCTGGGGATGCTCGCCGCAATCTGGCTCAACGCCCGCCGCTTCCGATATCGCACGCCCATCGCAACCCTCGCCCTCCTCGGATTCGCCAGTGCGATGGTCATCTACGGCGATTCCATTCGCGCTTACGGCCCCGGCGTTCTGCTTGAATTGCTCACCCTCGGCCTCATCTGGGACGTGGCCACCCGCCCCACCCTCCTGCGCATCGTCGCCGCCCTCGTCGTCTCGCTCATGGCCGTCCAAACCCTCTTCTACAACAGCGTCATCCTCTTCGCCCTCTGCAGCGGCGGCATCCTCGTCTGCCTCGGACATCGCCATTTCAAGCGCGCCGCGATCATCCTCACGATCGGCATCGTCTGCGCGGTCTCCATGCTCCCCTACCGCGTTCTGACCGTCCGCTCCGCCAGCTTCCGCGCCATGCTCGTCCATCCCCCCACCATGGGCTGGCTCGTTTCCAAGTTCGTCGAATCGGTCGGCTATGACAAAGATAATCCCGCCGCCGGCAGCCCCCACAACGCCTGGATGTGGGGCATCGCGATCGTCATTTCCCTTTTGGTCGCCCTCACCGCCTCACGTCGCTTTCGCGGCTCCACCACGGAGGGCCAGCCCATTCACCCCGACATCGATTTTCGAAAAGACGTCCTGATCTACCACCTCACCGTTCTCCTCATCGGCATCGGCGCCTACTGGGTCTTTCTCCACGCCCTCGCCTACACCATGCAGCCCTGGTATTACCTCGCCCTTCTCGCCCTCATCGCCACCTGCATCGACGGCCTTTTCAGCTCGCTCCCATCCACCGCGGTCCGCGTATCCCTTTGCCTCGCGGCAATCTGCTTTTGCGCTTCCAACTTCAGGCCCGTCTGGCACGACGCCGGCCTGCGAAAAACCAGCCTCGACTATATCGCCACCGATCTCCCTGAACTTCAGCGCCCCGGAAACCTCATCATCATCAGCCCGTGGTTCTACGCGATCACCTTTCAGCGCTACTATCACGGCCCCGCGGAATATCTCACCATCCCCCCCATGGATTTCATCAAGTACCAGAAATACGAGCAGATCATCCCCGCCATGCAAAATGTACACGCCATGGACCCGGTCCTGCAACGCATCGCCGCCACGCTCAAAAGCGGACACGACGTGATTCTCCTCGGCGATTTCGAATACCCAGACTCAAATACCACTCCCCCAAAATTGCTCCCCCCAGCGCCGAGCGCCCAGAGCGGCTGGGAAGACAGCCCCTACTATTTCTCCTGGAGGGACCAGATCACATTTTTCCTGAAATCCCACACCGCCGGCTGGAAGCGCATCAAAGCCCCCGTTAAGGGAATCAGCGGTTACGAACACCCAAACGTCTTCGCCCTCTGGGGATTCCTCAACAAGCCCGACCATCCGAAAACGCCGCCAAAATAATTTCTACTGCCTCGGATCCCCATACAGAATCCCCCGCCCGTGCGTCCCCACATAAACCCGCCCATAAATCCGCGGATCACCGGTGATCTGTAGGATCAATCCCCATTGATGCCGATCATCATTAATCCGCACCCAGCTCTTCGCCGATCATCGCTGCGAAAAATCCCCGGCTGACCGTTCAAATCCCCCACGACATAAATCGCCGGATAATCTTCTCCCGCGCCCGATTTCCCAAACCCAAACGCATGAATATTTACCGGCCCCCCCACCGAAGTAAATCCGGCAGCACCGACCGGATGACACAGCCCGTCCTTCGACGCCAGCCATAAATCCCCCTCCCGATCCGGCGCAGGATAGATCTGATCCTGCCCCCCGCGCATCTCCCCGGTCTGCTCCCGCTGGCGGAGGAGCCGCTAGAAATATCGCTGTCGAAAATTTCTCTCCCCCATCCACGCTCCAAAAATACTCCCCGCCCACCGCATCAACCCCGTAAAACTTCATCGGATTCACCGGATCCGCCACCGCCCGCACTCCGTCCGGCAGCCCGCATCGCTTCCACGAATCCCCCCGATCCGTCGTCAAATAGGATCCCTCGCCCGGCAACGTCCAGATCCACCTCGTCCCATCCGCGTTTACCGCCACAGACCCATCCCGGCTGTTAAACCCCGGCCCCTTTTTCGCCTGCGCCCACGTCTTCCCCTGATCCAGCGAATACGCCAAACCCGGCCCCCCGCGATTCTGACCTCCCGCCAGGTCTCCGCTCCGCACCAGCACCATCGGATTCCGCGCCGCCATCGCCAGCCCAGTCGTGTTCCCAAACCGCGGATTCGTATTCACATCCGCCGGCGGATTGTCCAGGTCCCAATGCTCAAAACTCCCATAATCCCCAATCGCCGAAACCAGATGCGGCCCCGCCTCCGGGCTGATCAGATGCAGCGCAACGGTCTCCTCAATCCCCCTGCTGAAGACGCTCCAATGCGTCGGCTTCCCAGCATCGGCATCGCTCAAATCGAACGTCTCCCATCCGCCATACCCCGTCGTGAACATCGCATGATTTGAATCGCGCGGATCGATCTGAATATCCAACAGCCAATGGATCGGCGTATGATGCACATACGGCGCCGCCGAATAATCGTACACGCCCCCACCCGCAAAAATCCCCCGCCACGATTTCCCTCCATCGGTGCTGCGATAAAGTTCCTCGCCCCCCGGATGCCCAAATGTGCTGGCGATAATCGCATCCGGATTGGCCGCGTCCACCGCCACCGCCCCATATCCAAACGCACTCCCATTGTTCGGATCCGGTTTCTCCGGCGTAATATCCGTCCATACGCCGCTGCCCGCGTCAAACTTCCATATCGCCCCATTGGTCATCCGCGACGGTCCGGGCGCTGTCCCATACGAAAATAAATCACGCCGTTCGAAGCCATCACCCCATGCGAAGGCCGCAACGAAGTCGGCTCTCCCGCAACCACATCCCACGTCTGCCCGTAGTCCGTGCTGCGAAAAACATTCGTGCGATTGATCAGTGACACGCCAACATAAATCGTCCCACTCCCCTTTCCCATCGACCCGCTGCGCGGATCGAAAATCTCAAACACAATTCCGGCAGGCCCCGGCACATACCCAAACCGCCGCCGAATTGGCCGCGTCGATGGCCTTTCTGTCACATTCGGAAAGCCGTTCACCCTTTCCCACGTCACCCCCCGATCCACACTCCGCCACAGCCCATTCAGGCGCGAGCCAAAATAAATCACGTTCCCATCATTCGGATCGACTTGAAGTCTCTCGCCATTGCCCCTCCCATCCTCATTCCCCCCCATCTTGAACGGCAAATCCGTCCGCTGAAAATTTTTCCCCCGATCATCCGACCGCAAAATCGCCGCGTTCGGCGAGGTCGCATTCGTGTACATCCCACACGCAAGATAAACCCGATCCGGATCCGATGGATCAACCGCAATACTCTCCACCCCCATCAGATTCGTATCCTTATAAGAAACCCAATCGAGCATCGGCTCCCATATTTTTTTCGCATCATCCCACCGATACGCCCCCCCGATATCCGTCCGGCAATACCTCACGCCCTTGGCCGACGGATGAAACACAATCCCATCCACAAACCCCCCGCCGACGATTTGCACGCTCTTCCAGACATAAGGCCCACTCGCTTCCTCCGGCGCCTGCACCGACTGCGCCGTCCGATTCCCACTCCCCACACACCCGCACAAAATCGGAACCACCAAAACCCACAGCCCACGCGATGATTTAAAAGTTTTCATGGATCCCCAAACCATACCCACAACCCCCGTCATCAGCAAGCGTTTTCTGCACAAGAATTCTCTGCATTTACTCCCGCCCCCGGTAATCCGGGGGAGGGCAGGGGAGGGGGTTCGTCAGACGCCCCATCGATCGACCACCATCATTGCTTGAGCGCAACTAAACGGGCAACGGATTCCTCTCCCCAAACCCCGCCTGATGCCAATATGGATACGTCAACGGCAGCGCGCTCGCCTCATCCAATCTTTTCACCTGCTCGACAGTCAAATTCCACCCCACCGCCCCCAAATTATCCCGCAACTGCTTCTCGTCCCGCACCCGATAATCAGATTCGCCACCGACGGCCTCTGCAGCAGCCAGTTCAACGCAATTTGCGGAACGGTCTTCCCCGTCTCCTTCGCCACCACGTCCATCGCATCCACAACCTTATGAACATACTCCTCCTCAACCTGTGGCCCCATATCCACCACCAACTGGCTCTTCAGCCGACTCACCGCAGGCTTCGGATGCCCCCTGCGAATCTTCCCCGTCAATCGCCCCCACCCCAGCGGACTCCACACCACGCATCCCACCCCCTGATCCACCCCGAGCGGCATCAGCTCCCACTCATATTCCCTTCCAATCAAACTGTAATACGCCTGATGCGCCACATATCGCGCCAGGCCATACCTCTCCGACACCGCGATCGACTTCATCAAATGCCAACCCGAAAAATTCGAGCACCCGATGTACCGAATCTTCCCCACCCTCACCAGATCATCCAGCGTCCCCAGCGTCTCCTCCACCGGCGTCAGCGCATCAAACCCATGCAACTGATAAAGATCAATAAAATCCGTCCCCAGTCTCCGCAAGCTCCCCTCCACGGCCTCGATCAGATGATGTCGCGATGACCCAACATCATTGGGCCCCTGCCCAAACCGAAACGTCCCCTTGGTCGAAATCAGCACGCGGTTTCGCCGGCCCTTGATCGCCTTCCCCAGGATCTCCTCGGCCACCCCGCTGGAATAAATATCCGCCGAATCAAACATCGACAGCCCGGCCTCCAGGCAGACGTCAACGAGGTGCGTCGCCCCCTCCGCGTCGGTGTTTCCCCACTCCTTAAAGAAATCCCCTTTCCCGCCAAACGTCCCCGTCCCCAAACTAAGCACCGGCACCTTCAACCCCGACCGACCAAGCTGGCGAAATTCCATGATGTGGCTCCTAAAACAGTCCATTCTCATCGCCGCGGAAGAATTTTCCACCGCGAAGGCGCGAAGAGCGCGAAGAAAAATTATCTGTTTCGAATTTCGTCATTCGGATTTCGAATTTGATTCGTCCGGAGGCGCGGACGCCTCCGGGGCGTATTCGCCGATTACGGCCCGGAGCCGTCCGGGCTCGAATTTCGAGTTTCGGGTTTCCACGACAATTCCCCCACTACTTCCCCCATCACCCCCTCCCACTCCCCCGCGCCTTTCTGGCGGTACAACCTCACCGTCGGATACCACGGACTATCCCCCCGCTCCAGCATCCACCTCCAATCGGGCGGAAACGCAATCAACAGCCAAGTCTCCTTCCCCATCGCCCCCGCCAAATGCCCCACCGCCGTATCCACGCTGATCACCAGGTCCAGATTCGCAATCAGTCCGGCCGTCTCCGCAAAATCCGTGAGTTGCCCCGACCAATCCGCCACCTCCAACCCCGCCGCCGGCGGCGAAGTCCCCAGACTGTGAAACCTGCACCCCTTCACCCCCAGAATCGCCCCCCACTTCTCCAGCGGAATCGACCGGTTCCGATCGTTCCGATTCGCCCCGCTCCCCGCCCAGGCGATCCCGATCTGTCTCACTCCCTCCTTGCGCCAATCCTCTCTTTCCACTTCCGAACGATCTCCTCATCCGCCGAAAGATACGGCACGCTCGCCGGTATCCTCCCTAAATCCGTCCCAAAAGCATTCGGCAAACTAGGCAGCGCACACTGAAAATCAAACCCCGGCAATCCCTGCCCCGCCACGACAAGCTTCTCAACCCCCGGCACCCGCCCAAACAGCCGCGCCAGCGACGGCGCACACTCCAAAATCACCTTCCCCCCCTTCGCCGCCACCATCGGCACATACCTCACAAAAAAAATCGCATCTCCAAACCCCTGCTCCGGAAAAATCAAAACCCTCTTCCCCGCCACATCCTCTCCCCTCCACTGCGGCTCCCGAAACCCGCGCGGTGTCACCGCCTCCGCACACTGCCGCCTCCACTCATATTCCTTCCACCCCTCCCCCAAATTCCCCGTCACCAATTCCATCAACCCCAGATTCATATGCGCCGCCGAATACCCCGGCCGCTGCGCAATCGCCTTCCGATAACACTCCTGCGCCCTCTCAAATTCCCCCAGACACGCCGCCACCGCCCCCAAACAAAGCTGCGCCTCCGGCATGTCCGGCTTCAGCTCCACCCCCTTCACCGCTTCCACTTCCGCCTCCTTCAGCCTCCAGCTATCCCGCAGCACATTGCTCAAATTCACGTGCATCTCCGCCAGCCCCGGCTGAAGCCGCACCGCCTCCGAAAAAGCCTCGATCGCCTCCTCCAGCCTCCCCGCGCTCACCAGCACATTCCCCAGATTTGTATACGCCTCATAGAAATCCGCTTTCAACGCCACCGTCTGCCGAAACTCCGCGATCGATTCCTCCGCCTGTCCCACGATATTCAGGGCAATCCCCAGCGCATAATGCACCCGCGCCGCCCGCGGCTCCTGCATCAAAAATCGCCGGCAAACACGTATCGCCTCCCCCGGCTTCCCCGCATTGATCTGCTCCGCCGCCGCTCGTAGCACTTCTTCTGCCCGCATAATCCAACTTCCCTTTTCCCATCGCGACTCATTTCTGTCCAGTCACTTGACCTCCGCCCCAACGCTGGAATAATCCCCGTCCACACGATGGACCTCGCCCGAACCGACCCCATCCCCCATCCCGCCGTCCATCGGCTCAGCCTCTATCTCCGCCAGCTCGAATCCTTCAAGCGAAAAGACCGCCGCACCATCTCCAGCAAACAGCTCGGCGAAAGCCTCAATCTCACCGACGCCCAGGTCCGCAAAGACCTCGCCTACTTCGGCCAGTTCGGCCACCCCGGCGTCGGTTACCGCGTCGACAACCTCATCGCCCAGGTCCGCAAAATCCTCGGCACCGATAAAACCTGGAACGTCCTGCTCGTCGGCGCCGGAAACCTCGGCCGCGCCCTCCTCGCCTACAACGGTTTCGACGCCAAGGGCTTCCGCCTCGTCGCCGTCTTCGACGCCGACGCCACCAAAGTCGGCAAACGCCAGGGCCCCTTCCCCGGCCAACCCGGCTCCGACCCCGCAACCAGCAAACGCTTCTTCACCATCCAGCCGCTCACCGAATTAAAATCAACCATCGAAAAGCTCGCGATCCGATTAGCCATTCTCGCCGTCCCCGCCGACAACGCCCAGGAGGTCGCCGACCAATGCGTCGAAGCCGGAATCCGCGGCCTCCTCAACTTCGCCCCCGTCTCCCTAAAAGTCGCCCCCGAAATCGCCATCAAAGCCGTGGATTTGGCCGTCCAACTCGAACAGCTCTCCTTCCAGGTAAATTTCACGCCGCTTGATCAGCCGAAGTAGATTGGCTTAAACTCGAAATCCGAAACCAGAATTCCGAATCAAACCCGAATGACCGAAATCCGAATGAAGACCGTCCATTCGTCATTCGAGCATTCGGATTTGATTCGGAATTCTGGTTTCGGATTTCGGATTTCATTTCGCGAAATTCGTGACGATCTCCACAAACATCCTCATCCCCACCCCAATCGCCGCATCCGTAAAATCAAACCGATCGTTGTGCAACGACGGATACCCCCCCGCCCCCACCGGCTCCACGCCCACATAAAAAAAACACCCCGGCACCTTCTCCAGATAATACGCAAAATCCTCCCCCCCCATCGAAGGCCTTCCCGCCATCAAAAACCGCTGCGCCCCCAGCGCCTCCCGCGCCACTTTCGCCACGTAATCCGTCATCCCCGGATCATTCACCACCGCTGGATACCCCTCCGTCCATTCAATCTCTGCCGAACATCGCGAAGCGCTCGCCACCGCGCCGATCCTGCGATAAATCGCGCTCTTCATTGCCGCCCGCGCCCCCGAAGAAACCGTCCGCGCCGTCCCCTCAAACACCGCCTCATCCGGAATAATATTCGTCGCCGTCCCGGCACGAACTATCCCCACCGTCACCACGCCCGGCTCCGTCGGATCCAACTCCCGACTCACAATCTGCTGCAAATCCACAATTGCCTCAGCCGCCGCCACGATCGGATCCGCCCCCAGATGCGGAAATGCCCCGTGACATCCTTTCCCTCGAATCGTCGCCTTAAACACATCCGTCGCCGCCATGATCGCCCCCGCCTTCGTCGCCACCGTCCCCACCGGCAGCCAAGGCCACCCATGCAACCCAAAAATCGCGTTCACCCTCGGCCCGATCCTCCCATCCAACCCCCCCGCTTTCACAATCCTCTCCGCCCCCCCGCCATTCTCCTCCGCCGGCTGAAAAATCAGCTTCACACAAACCCCCAACCCATCGCACATCTCATTCAAAACCCCCGCCGCCCCCAGCAGCGTCGCGATATGCCCATCATGCCCGCACGCATGCATCCGCCCCGCATGCTCGCTCGAATACGTCACCCCCGTCTTCTCCAAAATCGGCAACCCATCAATATCCGCCCGCAACGCCACGCATGGCTTACTCACATCCCCAATCACCCCAATCGTCGCCGTCCCCGCCCCCTCCACCCCATCCACATGCTCAATCCCCATCCGATCCAATTCCCCCCGAATCACCCCCGCCGTCTTAACTTCCTCATACGCCAATTCTGGAATCCGATGCAACCGATGGCGCAGCGCAATCGCTTCCCCCAAGCGACCCGCGATCACCGCCTCAAAACTCATCCCGCAAGTATAACGATTGTCCCCCCAAAAATTCCCCCTTTGAACTTTCTCACCTTGTCACCAAGTCACCAAGTCACCTTGTCACCTACCCACAACCCAACTCGCAACATCCAACTCATCTCCTTCCAAAAACATACGAAGCAGGCCGCACGCTCGGCCTGCTTCTTGATCCGATTGCCACGGCCCTTCTGGCGAGAGGCCGTGGCGGATATTCGTTGATTACAAACCCTAATCCGCAGATCCGCCGCCAGTCGTCTCTTCCAGCATCTTCCGCAGATAAGAATTCTCCCGGCGCGTCGCTTCCAGATCGAACACCAGATATTTAATGCTCAGCCGCAGATAATCCAAACTCTCCTGCAGGCTGCTCACCGTCTGCCGCAGACGCTCATGCCGCGCCCGGGTCTCGTCCGCAAGCTTTTCCAATTTTTGCCTTTCGCTGGGAGGCAGCGTGCTGATCTCTCCCATCAGCTCCGCAAGTTTGTTCTGAAACTCGTGCTCGTTCATGGCTTTCTTCTTTCTCTCCGAGAATCTCACTAAGGCGTTACCAACACGCCTGAGCAAACCTTAGACCACATCCATGTACGACTGGCGATCCGTCGCCCATCCTTTCCACTCCCACAACTTCCCCGCGCCAACCGCGTCGCGGAGAGCGCCCTTTCCTTCCACAGCACCGGTCCCATGCTTAGCGGCCGCGACAGCTTTTACGGCCTGTCGCTCCCGCTCAACATCCACCCCTCCTCGCGATGCACAAACGCCGCATCAACAAATCTCCCGTTGCCTCCGCCGCACGCTCCCGAAAAGTTATCCGACCCACACCGCCGCATAACCAACCGCATTGTCGGGAGATTGCGGCGCTACACTTGCCAGCGTCTGATAACTATTCGTGTGGCGAAGAACGACCGCCCTTCGCGCTCCCTGGTCCAGACAGGCGGACATCATAGCGGCTATCGCGCCGGCGCCGCATGCGTTGTTGCTCAATCTCACCTCAGGCACCACTTTTTCCGGCCGCATATCCGTTACAACCCGCAAAATCCGGCCGTCGTTTTCCATCGCCCACGCCATCGCCTGCTGACCGACACCCGCCGGCGCGAATCGATAGTTCGGTCCATAGTGCGTCAGATCGCTGCTCGCCAAATAGATCGCCGTTACCCCCGCCCTCTTCACCGCCCGCGCCACGCTTCGCCCCACCTCCATCGCCCCCTCCACGGCCGGCACCTCCACCGGCAAAATCCTCGCCCCGGGCCACGCCCCCTGAATCAGCGGCAGCTCCACCTCCACTGCGTGCTCCCTCACATGAAACCGATCATCCACAAAAAATCTCCCCGATTCGGCCGACAATTCCCGCCTCATCTCCTCCGTCACACCGCTCTCCCCTCCCGGCGCCGCCCATCGCGCATGCGAATCAAACACCGCCCGATCCACCGGAATCGGCGTATGAATCGCCCCAAACACCACCACAACATCAACATTCGCCCGCCCCCTCGCCAGCGCCAAAATCCCTTCCGCCGCCACCGCCCCGCTGCATATCCACCCGGCATGTGGCACAACCGCGCCGATCCCAACGTCCGCCCCAATCCCCGCCGAACTCTTCTCCAACCCCGCCCGCCCCAACCGAAACAGCTCTTCCGTCGCCCGCCGACAAACCGAAGCATCCGCCGGATAAAACATTCCCGCCACCACGGGATGTCTCACGCCACCCGCTTCACCATCTGGTCCCGCTCTTTCCCCCTCGCCCAGTACTCTGGGAGAGGGTTGGGGTGAGGGTCGAGCGTAACCGTTTTGATCTGCCTCAGCACCCGCTTCTTCACTTGGCCCCGACATCGCAGGTATTATAATCTTCCATCTGGCGCGGTTGATAAAGCACTAACTTTTGGCGACACCCCCCAGGGCCGAAATGACTCAAATGACGCAGCCATCGGACCCCGACAACCCCTCCCCCACGTCCGACAACTCAACAAGTTCCCCCTCTTCCCAATCGCCCCCCCCAAATCGACCAACAACTCCTCGCGCAAGCACCCCGCTCGAAGCCCCTCTCATCCCCGTCCCCGACAAAAATTTCCGCCCTCCGGCTCCCAGCGCCGGCCTGACTCCCAAACCCTCCTCCGCGCCCGCTCCGCGTATGCGCCCGGCGCCCGCGCACCAGCCCCGAAGATTTCCGCGCTCAATCCCCCGCGGAATCCCCCGCCACTCCCGCCGACGAAATCGCCGGCATGTACGCCGGCGGCCAGGCCGCCTTCGTCTCCCCCGCGCACCAATCCACCACCCACCGCACTCCACACGACGACGATCCCCTTTTCCTCCGCAAGACCCTGATCCCCATCCTCCTCACGCTCACGCTCATCCTCGCCGGCTTCGGCGCGCTCCTGACGCTGACCGGCCCCGACAACGCTCTCCCAGATCTCTTCCCCACGTGGATGCCCCTCGCCCTCTTCGTCCTTGCAACCATGTTCCTCATCCTCGCCGCCATCAACATCTGGTCCGTTAAAAAGCATGAAGGTAAGAAGGTGTGAAGGTGAGAAGGTATGAAGGCAAGGCATTACTTTCACACCTTCACACTTTCTCACTTTCGCACCCCGTCCCGAATTGACTACTAATAGCGGCACTTCTATTATCCCGCAGCAACTTATTGAGGAGCATACATGGCAGGGAATAACGTCGTTCAGATCACAGACGCCAACTTCGAGCAGGAAGTCGTCAAGTCCACCACCCCGGTTCTCGTCGATTTCTGGGCCGAATGGTGCGGCCCCTGCCGTCGTCTCGCCCCCACGATTGAAAAGCTTGCCGCCGACTACGCCGGCAAAGTAAAAGTCGGCAAGCTCGACACCGACGCCAATCACGGCGTCGCCAGCAAGTTCGGCATCAGCTCGATTCCGACGGTCATCCTCTTCAAAGGCGGGCAGATTTCCCAAAAGCTCGTAGGACTACGCCCCGAAAAAGATTTCCGCGACGCGCTCGACGCGTCGCTATAAAACCGATTCGCGCGCTTCTCTCCCCGTGTAGCCGCCGCACTTGTGCGGCGCGTATGCCGCGCGCCCCACCCCCCTTACTGATTCCCAAGCGCCTTATTCAACTCCGCCACAAGTTCGCCGTACGACCCATACTTTCCCGCCTTCAAATTCACCGTGGCGGCTCCGATGCTTGCCGTCAACTGTTCGTCGGCCTTAATATACAGCGCGATATTCGGCCCATTCTCCTTCTCGTAAGCCGCGACATCTACCTTCCACGCCCCCTGCCGGCGGACCAGATAAAACTTCCCCAATTGCTCGCTATCGAACGTCACCACTGCGTGATCCCCGTCGATCGTTGCCTGAGCCCGGACATCATCCGCCCGCGTATCCGTCGCACACGCCAGCGCCACTGCTTTTTCCCCATCTGCGCCCCATCGCTCCCGCGCCAGCTTCACAAGATGGGCCTCCGCAACCGACGCATCCGCAAATGATCGCGCCAGCGCTCGCTGCTGGTCCGTGTCCACCGCATATTCGCTGAGAACCTGATCCGCCGTCGAATTCTCGTATTGATCCTCCCAGGCAAGCAGCGCCTGAGCCGGCGTCCCCGTGGTCGAAGGCTCCGTTGACGCCGGGTCCGCCACCGCGAGCCCAGCCCATATCGCGAAACAAAATACCACGCCAATATTCGTCGTCTTTTTCATCGCCCTTTTCGCGGAGGTTCCCGCGCATGTTATTCGCCGGCCAGACTTGCAGTCAATCGAAAAACGTCCCGCGACCACCCCTGCCAGGGCAATCGCGTGTGGCCGCAAAATACGAAGAACCCTCACCCCAACCCTCTCCCTGAGTACAGGGCGAGGGGGAAAAGAGGGATATGCGATCGCTCTGTATTCCCTGCCCCTTCAGATCAAAAACCCAGCGATATATGCACCATCAGGCACATGGGGTGGGTGTACGCGCCCACCGTTTTGGTTCACTCCCCCGCCGATTTTGCGATTTCGTCAAAACGCATTCGCGTCACAACCCGGCTTTCGTGCTATAATTTCACCAAGTCGATCCGGAAGTCGATGCAAACGGCAGCGGCAGCCACCCGGTAACCGCTAAGGGAATCCGCCTGCTATGCGGCGAACCGGTCTACAATTCTGGCAAATTGGGTTGATCCTCATCGGGATCGCCGCCTTCTGCAATGTTGTTCTCCCCGCAAATGCGAATAACCAGGGTGAAGAGCTTGGGCAGGGGATCGTCACTCTGGCGGCGTGGATACTCGGCATCACATTCATCGTCGTTTCCATAATTCAGGCGATCCGCAACCGACGACAAAAAAAATCGCAATCCGATTCCGGCTTGCGCTAAGAACACACTTCCACTTCTTTTCCGACCCCACCCCAAATAGCAAAATTATTCAAAACGGAGCGCCTCATCCAGCGCCCAACCGAGCAATATCCCAACACCCATTCGCAAACCCCGCTGTCATCGGCCCCTAACCTCAACGCACGAAGTTAGCATACACTATTTTAACTCTAAAAAGCGCTCCATTATGCTCCATTCTGCTCCGTCCGCGCCCCACCCTCCTCCTCACAATGCATCAAATGACACTCATACGCATCCACCAGCGCCTGCCAGCTCGCGTCGATGATGTTCCCGCTCACGCCGATGGTGCCGAAGGTTTCGCTGGTGCCATCCCCCCGTTGCCGCCGGCAGTCGATGATGACGCGCACCTGGGCTGCCGTCTCGTCGCGCGAGTTGATCACCCTCACCTTGTAATCCGTCAGGTGCACCCGCGCGATCTGCGGATAGTGCCCCCCCAGGCTCGTCCGCAGGGCGTTGTCGAGCGCGTTCACGGGGCCGTCCCCTTCGGCAACGTGATGCTCGGCCTTTCCGTTCACGTGGATCTTAACCGTCGCCTCGGATGCGGGCTCCTTGCCGTCGTGCTTCAGGATCGTCACCCGGTAATGGTCCAGGTCGAAGAACTTGCGGTACTGGCCGATCTCCTTGCGGACGAGCAGCTCGAAGCTTCCCTCAGCCGCCTCGAAGTGGTAGCCGGCGTTTTCCATGTCCTGAACCTTTTGCAGGAGGCGCCGCTGGACCGCTTTGTCACGCTCCAGGTCAAACTTGCTGCCGATCTTGGCCGAGATATTGCTGGCGCCCGAAAGCTCGCTGATGAGGATCTTGCGGGTATTGCCGACTGTTTCGGGCGAGACATGCTCATACGTGGCCGTGTTCTTCTGCACCGCATGCACGTGCATCCCGCCCTTGTGCGCAAACGCGCTCGCCCCCACATACGGCTGCCCGTCGCTGGGATTCAGATTGGCGACTTCATAGACAAACCGGCTCACTTCGGTCAGCCGCTGAAGCGAACCCGGACGCAGGCAGTCGAACTTATATTTGAGCTGAAGGTTCGCGATCAGCGAAATCAGGTCCATATTTCCGCAGCGTTCGCCGACGCCGTTGATAGTCCCCTGGGCGTGCTCGGCGCCGGCGGCAATCGCCGCCTGGGCGTTGGCCACGGCCAGGGCCGCGTCGTTGTGGGTGTGGATGCCGATACGCGCCGAAGTCTCTTTCTTCACATCCGCGACGACGCGCTCCACGAATTCCGGCAGACTCCCGCCGTTGGTGTCGCACAGCGCCAGCACCGTCGCGCCCGCCTCCTGGGCCGCGTGGAGCGTGCGCAGGGCGTATTCGCGGTTCTGGGCAAACCCGTCGAAGAAATGCTCCGCGTCATAGACCACCTGCCGTCCGGCCGAGCGCAACAGGCGGATCGTATCGGCGATCATCGCCAGGTTTTCCTCCAGCGAAACCTGCAAGACATTCTCAACCTGCGACTGGATCGTCTTGCCAACGATCGTGATGACCGGCGTCTGCGCCTCCAGCAGCGCCTTCATCCCCGGATCGTCCTCGGCCCTCATCCCGCGGCGGCGGGTCATGCCAAAGGCCGACACCTTGGCCGTCTTCAGCCCCAGGCTGCCGACTTCGCGGAAGAAAGCCGCGTCCTTCGGATTGGAAAGCGGGAATCCACCCTCGATGTAGTCGACGCCGAGGAAATCGAGCTTCTGCGCGATCTGAAGCTTGTCCTGAAGCGAGAGGTTAAATCCTTCCCCCTGGGTTCCATCGCGAAGCGTGGTGTCGTAGATTTCGATTCGTCGCGGCATAAGGTTTCTCGAAAAAGCGTCAAATAAAAAAGCCCCGCCGTCGGGCAGGGCTTCAATTTCCATTTGGATGAAAGATCAGCCCTACCCAAGTTTTCGCGGGGTAATAATAATCGGGCCGGGGGTCATGTTGCGGGTGAACGACATTGCTGGAGATTGTATCGGGAAATTGGGGGTAGTCAATCAGCTAACTTTGACACGTTGGGGCAATCGTGTGAGGCCGCAAAATTCGAAGAACCCTCACCCCAACCCTCTCCCTGAGTACAGGGCGAGGGGGAAAAGAGGGAGCAGGAGGGAAGATGCGATGGCCCTGATCTTACCGTCGATTCGAACACCAGTTGCGCCACGCGTTTCGATATGCCTCCTCCACATCAACCGCGAATCGCTTCGCGTCCATCAGCGGCGAGGATCTCATTCGCTCGCGAAGCATCCGGCGAGAATTCGCCCAGCCGGAATCGGTCGCCCGCTAGGTCGGCGGCGATCTGAACGTATTGCCCGGGATCGTGGGCGATCAATTCCGGCAAACCCAGATTCGAGAGAATGCTTCGCCCGCCGCGACCGACGGACGTTTTGCCGGAGAGCGTGACCAGCGGCACTCCCATGAAAAGCGTGTCGCAGGAGGTGATGCCGCCGTTGTATGGGAATGGATCGAGCGCGATGTCGATGCGTGAGTAGGTCTTCAAATAAGCTTCCCACTGCTGGCGTCCGATGAATTCCACCCGCCCGGGGCCGACGCCGTTGGCTTCCAGTCGGTTGCGGAAATCATCGAGATATTCACCTGCACGGGCGTGGATGATGATGCGGGAGTTGGGGACGCGCTGGAGGATCTCGTTCCAGAGCTGGATGGTTGCGCCGCTGACCTTGGAGAACTGGTTCAGACAGCCGAAGGTGATGAAGCCGTTGGTTTCGCAGGGCGGGGGGGGGACGTCGATCATCGCGCCGCCGGGCTCGTAGCACCAGTAGGTGCGCGGCAGGCGGATGGTTTGCTCCGAATATTCGCCCAGATCGGAATCGGGGGGATCGAGATAAGGATCGGAAAAACGGTGATGCATCGCCTGCACCCCCGAGGTGCTGCAATAGGCCAGGTAAGTGATCTGCACCGGCGCGGGCTCCATGGCGAAGGTGACGAGGCGATTGTCGGCGGAGTGAAGGGAGAGATCGACGAGGACATCGATCTGGTCCCGGCGGATCTGATCCGCGAGGGCGTCGTATTTGAGGGAGGTCACATCGCGCCAGCAATCGACGTGGGGCGCGCAATTTGACGGTCATGTCGTCGGTGCCGTAGACGGCGGTGTGGTAGCAGAAAATCTCGAAGTTATTGCGGTCATGGCAGCGCAGCAGGGGCAGAAGGTTCCAACCCACGACATGGGCGCGTAGGTCGGAAGAAACGTAGCCGATCTTCAATCGGCGATTGGGCTCGGGGGGATTGCGGTGAGGCTGGATCAGGGAGCGGACAGGTTGGCCATGCCGCTGGTCCCATTGCCGGCATTCGCGCAAAATGTCGGTGGCACTGGATCCGTCGTAAAAGCACATTGCGAAGATGACATTGCTGTGGGCGAGGGGATCTGCCGGCTTAAGCTCCATCGACCGCCGGCCGACGCGGATTGATTCTTCGAGGTGGGACATCCGCAGCAGGGCGACGCTGAGATTGGCATGGGCGTCGGGGAAATTGGGATCGAGCCGGATGGCCTCGCGGTAAGCGGCGAGAGCGGCATCCATTTTTCCAGTGGCGCAGAGGATGTTGCCGGCGTTGCTATAGGGCACTGGAGAGCCGGGCATCAGCTCAGTGTCGCGTTTGCAGGCGGCGAGGGCTTCATCCAAGCGCCCGAGGCGTGCAAGGGTTATGGAGAGCTCGCTGTTGATCTCGGCATCGTCGGGGTGGATTTTCAGCGCTGCCCGCGCTGCGTCGACGGCTTCGGAAAGCCGGCCGAGCTTGGGGAGAATCCGGGCGAGGTTATGGAGGCTTTCAAAGAGATCCGGCTTGATTTTGAGCGATTGCTGAAAGGCCTCGACAGCGCCTTCGAGCCGCCCTGTTGCTGAAAGCGCGAGGCCGAGATTGAACCAGCCTTCAGTGTATGCGGGATTCAGGGTTACGGCCCGGCGGTAGCACTCCGCGGCCTCGGCGTGGCGGTTCTGCATGCCGACGATGACGCCGAGGTTGATAAAATAGTCGGCAGAATTGGGGTTAAGGGAGATTGCCTTGCGGACGAGTTCCTCGGCCAATTGGGGACGGTTGGTCTGATTGGCAAGGGAGCCGAGGAGGAATAACGTGTGAGCGGAATTGGGATCTTTGACGAGAATCCGTTGGTAGATTTTCTCCGCCTCGGCGAGGTTGCCGGACTGGTGGAGTTTTATGGCGCGGGCCTGCTCGTCGTTCGTGGCCATTGCCCGCGATTATAAGCTAGACGGCTCAGGCCTGAATGGACTGCGTCTCGTCGGCGGGCCACCACCAGCCGAGGTTTGGATCATGCCCGACGGAGATTTTGATCCCCAGCCAAGCCGCGCAAACCGCGGCGGCATGGTGCGCTTGCTGCGGGGAGTCAAAGACCTGCTCAATATTCCGGTGATTCTTGGGATTCCCCCACGCTCTGAGGAAATTGCCGACGGTGTGGAGATTCAGCATGCGCTGAAGCGGCAGCGCGATTTCGGACCGCATGATGTCCATTAGAGGCAAATCGAGAATTGGATTACGGGCGGACATAGGGCCTCCTTACCCGGTTTTTTTAATTTTCCCTGCATCCCTTGCGGGGAAAATGGCGGCTTTTAAGCCGTCGGCCCAAAATTAACCTGCTCATCGACAAAGTCAACCCACCGGGGCGAAAGAACCAGACAAAATTTTTAAAGATTTCGATAACGCTGGCGGAAGTTTGCGGCGGTAAACAAAAAGATCGCCGCGATCAGCACCACCGCGAACCCCAGGCCGGGATAAAGGCCGTGGGAAATCGTGGCCAGCGTGGGGTTGGAATCGGAATTGAACCGGCACATGATCTCGATCAGCATCGCGCAAGACGAAAGACAGATCACCACCCCCAGCAGCGTCATCCCCAGCCCAAGCGTGATCAGCAATGGAAACAACGCTGCGCCCCAGAGCAGATAGCGATTGTTCAGATAGGGCAGAATCGAAAAGAAAAGCACCCACGGAGCGTAAAGCGCCAGGAGAAATCGCGGGCTGCGCCGCCGCCACTGGACTGCGGCCGCGACGGCGCAAAGCAGCAGGCACACAGCGTACATACCGGTCAGGAGCCATCGCAGGTCGATTTCAACCCAGTGCCCGGGGGCGATGGGAAGATCCACCGGGCTTTCCGCTTCCCAGCCCCACTGCTCGTGGAGGATCGCGGGAAGATTTCCGGTACCAACGGTGGCGATTTCTGGGTGTTTGATCGGTCCATATTCGAAAGGCAATATGAACCAGGACATGTCGCCGCTGAGGAGTTTTGGGGTCAGCCACATCGGAATGATGAATATGGCGCAAGCCAGAAGCTGAAAAATCGGGCTGCGCCAGCGTTGGCGGTAAATCAGAATGCCCAATGCGACAACAGCGCCGCAGGAGACGAAGATGAAGTCGCCCCTGCTGGTGAGGGTCCAGGGAATGGCGATCAGCGTCATGGCCATCGCCAGGCCGAACACAACCCGGGCAGCACTGAGCCATCGCGCCGAAAAGATCGGCCAGAGCAGAAAGATCGGGGCGACGAACAGAATCTGCCCCTTCAGCATCGCCCCAATTCCCAGCATCAGCCCGGCGGTAAACCACCCGTCGCGCATCGAGAAGTAGAGGGCGAACACAAAGAACGGCAGAATCCAGCAATCCCATTGCGGCCAGCAGTCGTTCAAGATGAGGGAGGGGTTAAACCAGACCAGCAGCGCGGCAATCGCCAGCGGCACATAGCGACCCAAAATGTCGCGAATTCGCGTCGATTCCGTTGCCCCGCCCCGTGCGGTTTTTCGCATGAGGCGCAGGACCATCACAACGCCGACGGCGGCCGCCGCCTCGCACGCGGCGTTGACCATCAGGATGGGGCGATGGAAGGCGTAGCTCTTATCCGGGTCCCACTGATCGGAGGCGTCGAAGTGCTGGTTAACCCAGTGCGCCCAGATGGTGACGATCGTCAGCCGCAGCGGCGTGTAATCCAGGCCATATTCCATCGGGGGCTGATCGCCGTAGTCGGCGCGAATCTGGCGATAGCGTTCGAAGAGGCCCACGTTTTCCGAATCGCTTCCCCACGTATAGGCATGGGTGGCATCGCCGATGAAATGCATGTTGATCGTCTGGTCCCACGCCCAGCGGCGAAGCTGAATCCCGGCCTTAAAGACGCAGGCGGAAATGATCAGAAGCGCGACCCAGGCGGTAATGCCCATAAGCAGGCGCTGCCAGTGTAGGGCCGGCATGCGGTCGGTCTGTCCTCTTTCACTTCGGTGGTCATCGAAGTTTCCGACGCCATTCGATCCCCCCCATGAGTTTGCCTTGCAACCGGGCATCAGGCAAGCCGCTTGACACTCCACCGCCGGGGTTCTACTTTCGCATGGGTATTGGGTGGGTCCATACGTTTGGAAGGGCATTGGCGACGTGATTCCATTGCAAGAGCAAAATGTGTGCGTCATCGGTCTGCAATGGGGCGATGAGGGCAAGGGCAAGATCGTCGATTTTCTCGCCGAGCAAGCCGACGTCGTCGTCCGCTATTGCGGCGGCGCCAACGCCGGGCATACCGTCCGCATCGGCAGCGAGAAATATTCCACCCATCTCCTGCCCGTCGGCGTCTTTCGGCCGGGCAAGATGAACATCATCGGCAACGGCGTGGTCATCGACCCCGCCGCCCTCTTCCGCGAAATCGACGAGCTCGCCGCCCGCGGGATCGCCGTCACCCCGGCAAATCTGCGGATCAGCTACAAGGCCCACCTGGTGATGCCCTATCACATGCAGGAGGATGCCGCCCGCGAGCAGAGCTCGGAAGGCTGCGCCATCGGCACCACCCGGCGCGGCATCGGGCCCGCCTACGCCGACAAAATGCAGCGCTCCACCGCCCTCCGCGTCGCCGATCTTCAGCACGAGGAGAAGCTCAAGGACCGCATTTCGCAGATCGTGATCGAGCGCAACAAGGTCTTGCAGTGCTCTTTACGATCTGCCCCGCCGATCGAATGGAAGCCGATTTTCGAACAATACCGCGATTTTGGCCGGCGGATCGGACCGTTCGTCGACGATGTCGACGTTCTTACTCCTGCAATATGCCGTCGAAGGCAAGCGAATCGTCTTCGAAGGCGCCCATGCGACGCTTGCTGGACGTGGATCATGGCACGTATCCTTACGTCACCAGCAGCAACTGTTCGGCGCTGGGCGTTTACACCGGCGCGGGCGTTCCGCCGCAGATGGTCCAGAACTTTCCTCGGCGTCATGAAGGCCTACAGCACCCGCGTCGGCGGCGGGCCGTTCCCGACCGAGCAGGACAACAACATCGGCAGCTACATCCGCGAGCGCGGCAACGAATATGGCACCACCACCCGCCGCCCGCGCCGTTGCGGCTGGTTTGACGCGGTGGCCGTGCGATATTCCGTCGATCTGTGCGGGGTATCCGCCGCGGCGCTCACGCTGCTGGACGTCCTCTCGGGCCTGGATCATGTTCAAATCTGCACCGGCTACAAATATCGCGGCGCACGATTGCCGAATTTCCGCGCAGACATGGACGTTCTGGCCGAGGTCGAGCCGGTATACGAAACCCTGCCCGGCTGGCGGGGCAACATCTCCGGTTGCCGCAACTTTGCCGAGCTGCCGATCGAAGCGCAGCAATACGTCAAGCGGATCGAGCATCTCGTCGACGCGCCCATCAAGATGGTCAGCGTCGGGCCCGAGCGCTCCGCAATCCTCATCCGCTAACGCAATTGGGTGGGCGTATCTGATTTAAAAATTTTAATAGCCAATTCCCGATTTTTAGTTTCGCAAAAAGTTTGCTTCCGTGGATACTATGGCTGCTGTAGAAACGGGACCGGAGCCGATGGAAGTTTGGAGTCGGGAATCGGTTTCCTGCACGTGGGTGACGTGCGCATGGATGCGACAATGCCTTTGCAACCGGACCTTCGCAAGCGACTTGAAAAGGTTCTAAGCACCCTTGACGACCAGGGAACGCTTGGGCCCAGGACTCCGCGGAGATGCTGCGCACCTCTGGCGGCGTATTTCCAAGTGGCTCTCCATGAACCTCATCAGCTCCGGCGACGAGGTCGATGCTCTTGAGCTGGCCTGCTACGCGCTTCAGCTCCCCCGCCAGGGCGCGGGGTGATGCCCGGCCGCCTCGGCCGCACCAACCTCCGCGAGCGCTGCGAGCAGGCCGCCGAACTTCTCGTAAGCCTCATGAGTTCTGACATCGAAGAGGGTCTGCTCGACCGCACCACCCGCCTGCTGCACGAGGTCCCCCAGCGGCTGCCGGTCCTCGACGAAGCCAAAATCCTCGCCGACGCCCTCAATCTCGAAGATTTCGGCATCATCGGCCTTGTTCTTCAAACCATCCAGCTCGGCTTGCAGGGCGAAGGCGTTAACGACCTCTCCGACGCCCTGGAAAAGCGCGAAGAATACGGCTACTGGGAAGCCCGCCTGAAAGACGGCTTTCATTTCGAGCAAATCCGCGTGGTGGCGAACAAGCGTTTGGCAAGCGCCCGCCGGGTGGCGAAGATACTTGGCGATGAGCTTAAGGAAGATCAGCCGTAAGATGATCACCGCGGCGTGGGTGGCGCCGATGACGGGGCCGCTGCTCCGCGATGGGGCGATTGTTTTTAGCGATGGACAAGTAGAGGCGGTGGGAGGGGCTGGGGAACTTCGAGAAAAATATCCCGATGCGGAAATTGTTGAGATGGGAGATGCCATTGTTCTCCCCGGGCTGGTGAATGCCCATACGCATCTGGAGTTGAGCCACATTCGCTGCGGCGATTCATCAGGCGGACATCTGGCTGAATGGATCGTAAAAAGCGTCATGCCGCAGGCCCTTCGCACCCCCTCCCCTGGTACTCCGGGGGAGGGCAGGGGTGGGGGATCGAATCCAAGTGTGCGATTGATGCCCCCACCCTCACCCTCCCCCGGAGTACCAGCGGAGGGGAAAAACAACGCGGTCGATGCCGCGGTTCGCGCCGGCGTCGAGCAATGCATGAAATTCGGCGTCACAAGTGTTGGGGACATCACGAAGCAATGCCCCCTCACAAGAGCCGCCCTTCGCGGCGGCCCCCTCCGCGTCGTCAGCTTTGGCGAAATCCAGGCAATGGCCAAACGCCGCGGACTTTTGGAAGAGCGTTTCGCCAAGGCAGCCGACACATCCAGCGAATCCCAGTGGCTCCGCGTAGGCATCTCCCCCCACGCGCCCTACACGGTGGAAGCCGAGGGCTATCGCCGCTGTCTCGCCTTCGCGAAATCCCAGAATCGCCCCCTGGCAACGCATCTTGCCGAGACCGCCGAAGAAACCGAGTTTCTCGCCGCGCACACTGGGCCGTTCCGCAACCTCTGGGAAACCGGCGTAAACGCCTGGAGCGACGACGTCCCCCAATTTCCCGGCGGCCCGATCCGCTTCGCGCGCGAACTCGGCCTGCTCGACTATCCCTCCCTGCTCGCTCACGTGAATTATTGCGATGACGAGGAGCTGGAAATTCTCTCCGCGGGCAAAGCCAGCGTCGTATTCTGCCCCCGCACCCACGAATTCTTCGGCCACCCCCCCCACCGCTCGCGCGAGATGCTGAAATGCCGCATCAATGTCGCCGTGGGAACCGACAGTTGCGCCAGCTCGCCGGATTTAAATATTGTGGACGATCTTCGCCTTCTACATCGGCTTTATCCCGAGGAGCCGGTGATGTTGCTGTGGGAAATGGCGACGAGGCGAGCTGCGCGAGCGATGAGTATTTCCCCCTCGCCCGGTACTCCGGGAGAGGGTTGGGGTGAGGGTCTTGGAGAATTTTTCACTGGAATAATAATCCCCGGCGCCGCCGCGGACTTCACTTTGTTCGAATGCACGAGTGAGAGCCCTCTGCTTGAGATTCTGGAGACTAATGTTCTTCCAACTTCGGTTTGGATCGGAGGGCGCATCGCTGCGTCGGCTTGAGCGATTGACCTATCAATCAGGGAGGCGTGATAAGCGATACGATCGGAAAATAGGTTCGATAGCGTGCCACATCGCGCGTGACAAGCGTAAGTTGTTCCGCTTCGGCATGCGCACCGATGAAAAAGTCGGGCAGCGGCGCACTCCGACTCCCGCCGGCACGACGGTATTTGACAAATGCCTGTGCTGCGAGCCACGCGGCCGAGTAGGGAATAGATCGCCTGACGAAAACACCCGCGTCTAGCCAACGATCAAGGTCCGCGGCGGTCGTGAAGGCGGGTGCCAGTTCCGCATAGATAATTGGATTGATCAAAACAGGCCCCTGTGAAACCGCATTCCGAACCTGTTGCTCCGACCAAGTCATCCATGTTGCGTCTGAAGTCGCGATGTCGAGCAGAACATTGGAATCAACCAGGAACCCGCTCATTCTTCCCCGCGCGTGAGAGCCATAATCGCGGCGGTTGTCGCTCCCGGTTTCGCCGCACCTCGAGCTCGCTCCAACCAGCGATCTATCGGGGGCTGCGCCGGCCGACGCAGAAGAATCTGGTCCAGCCACGCCGCCAGTTCCTCGACCTGATCCCTGGACAATTTTTCAATCGCGGCTTCAATTTCGGGGATGGTGCTCATAATTCAATTTTAGCATTGGGCAACGGCCTACGACAACGTATTTCGCAGGCCCCATCTCAAGCCACGCCCGTTCCCGACTGCTTCGCCCGCGTAATCGCCCCCCTCAGCCTTTCCAGCACTTCCCTCGGCTGCGCCACGGTCTGCCACACCGCGGTAGGCATCGCCTCATCGTGGGGAATAATTTCGATGGACCCGACCCCCACAAGTTTCTCCCGCGAGACCGACACCATCCGTGCTCGAACGACCTTCCGCAGCGGGCAATCGAAGATATCCACGCTGAACACCCCACGGATGCGCAGCACGCGCTGGTCGGTCAGAATGTAAATCCGTCCCATCCATTGAAGCACCGCCCACATCAATCGTCCGCCGATGACGAACATGGCCGATTCGAAATAAAAGTTATCCCGGGCATGCCGATCGACCAGTGCCAGCGCGATCGCGGCAATCGCAATTCCCGCCGCGAAAGCAATCGACTCAAACACGATGAACCACAGCGACGGCTTGAGGATCATGATGATCAGCTCCCCGTCGCGCAGAATGTGCGACCCCAGCAGCGCCCCCAGCGACGTCGTACGTGCCGGCGCAACCACCGCCCCCGGCGCGGCGGCGGCAGCCGCTTCGGCGGGATGGGCAGGAGGCGCAGAGTGGGGACCAATCAGGTTCATGGCATATGCATCGGATTTTTCAGCGTCACGATGTCAGGCAGATTCCGGTAATAATCATTGTAATCCAGCCCATACCCGACGACGAATTTGTCCGGTATCTCAAATCCAACGTAATCCACATGAACCGCGTGCGCCGTCGGCCGGTCTTTGCGCAGCAGCACGCAGCTCTTCACGCTAGCCGCCCCCATTTCCCGCAGCGCGGGGACGACCAGGTGCAGCGTCCCGCCGCTGTCGAGGATATCGTCCACGACCACCACGTGCCGCCCTTCGATGTTGCCCACCTGGTTCGCCAGCAATTGCGATCCGCGCGACTGGACGCTTCGCCCCGGATAGCTGGCAACCGTCATCAGCCCGATCTTCATCGCCATCGGGATCTTCCGGATCAGATCGCTGGCGAAGATGATCGCCCCCGTCATGATCGGCACGATGGTAATCTCCGCATCCGCGAGCCCCGCCGCGCCGTGATCTTCGGTAATCCGCAAGGCCAGTTCCCCCACCCGCATCGCAATTTTCTCCTGCGGGATCAGAACCTGATCGATTGCCGAATTCACCGAATTGGGCATATCACTCCTCCCACACGGCAACATCCGCCGGACCCAGCGTCGCCGAGCCGACGAGATATTTTGCCGACGCCGCGCCGGTGTCGGCACCGTTTTATCCTGATAATTCAGGGCAATCCGATACGGCCCGCGCTGAAGCACCTGCACGCGAACTGGAACGAATTGCGCCTGCAACTTGTCCGGCCCGATCTGTCTCGCCAGCGATTCCACAAACGCATCCACCAGCGGCTGCTCGCTGAAGACCCCGAAATAATTCACCGTTCCCTTCCCGCATTTGGCCCGCGTGATCGCGGCCGCACCCGCGTAAAACTGGTCGGCATACGTCGCCAGCACCTCCGTGCCGGGATTGGCCGTCAGTTGATCTCCCCACACCCCCCACGCATAGCTGTTCCCCCCGAATTTGATCTGCCCGAACCGGTCATCGCGCAGCGAGTCGTAACCGTCAATGCTCGCGCCAATCAGCGGAAGGATCGGCGCGCGCCCATGGCCCCTCCCAAAGTTGCCCAGTCCGATCCATCAAACCCGTCCGGCAGGTCAGCACCAGATTGCCCCCGCCGCGCGCATAAGAATCGAACTGCGCCATGAGCTTGTCATCGACCATCTGCACCCCCGGGGCGACAATGAGCGGCAAATCCGCCGGCCACTGCGAGCCCGGCCGCAGGATACGAATTCTCACCCCCAACCGGCTCAGCGCCGCATACCACGAACTGAGCCAGCGCGACTGATTCCATCGCCGCGCCTGCGGCAGCGTCATGAAATACCAAAGCTGATCGAAATCCAGCACCAGCCCCACGGTTTGGCGCGGGTTAGATGCTTCGGCCGCAAATTTTGGAACGCGAGAAATATCCAAATTCCGCATCTCGCGAATCACCTGCCCAAACTGCTGCCCGCCCGGCGAGGGCGTCACCCCGTCCGTCCCCACCAATCCGTGATGAAACAATTCGATCCCAAACCGCGGCTGGCGAAAGCGATAAGTGGTCACAAATTCCGCCCCATGCGCAAACGCCGTCCAGATCCACAGCCGGATGGCGCCCGGATATACCCGCACCGGCACCCCGCTCCAGTTCACCTGCCCAGGCTGAAGCTCCATCAGCCCCCACCGGTTATTAAACCCTGCCATAAAATCGTGCAGCAGGCTGATGTGCGCCGGATCGGCGATGCGATAGGTTTCGTCATTCCCCTCCTTTTCCCATCCGGTCACCGGATAAGAATCCCACGCCATCAGCGAAAGATCTTTCGCAAAATCCCCCGGGTCGCAATCCGGCTGAAGGTGCATGAAATTGGTTGTGATGAATCGCTTCCCGATCTTCGAACGCAGAATATCGCTCTGAATCCGGTTATATGCCGCGAATGCCCAGCTCCAGAACCGCGAGCCGTCGAGGTTCTGATGCGGATTTCCATAGCGCGGCTCGCGCGTCGGCGGCAGAAGAATCTGGCTGAAATCCGTGTAGTACGTATTCCAAAACTGATTCCCCCATGCCCGGTTTAAATTCTGAATATCCCCATATTTTTCCCGCAGCCATTTGCGGAAGGCCGCGTGCGTGATCTCCGACTGGTCGAACGGGTTGCTATATTCGTTATCGATCTGCCAGCCGATCACGGAGGGATGATCGCCAAACCGATCCGCCATCGCCTGCACGATCCGCCGCGTGGCCGCCTGAAATTCCGGCGAAAGCGGGTTGTAATGCCGCCGCCCCCCAAAGCGCCCGCGAATATTCCCCTCATACACCGGCAGCGTCTCCGGCGACCCGTCGCTCAGCCAGATCGGTGGCGCCGCCGTCGGCGTGCACAGAATCACATCCAGCTTCCGCTTCGACGCCAGATCCAGGCAATGGCTCAGCCAGTCAAACTTAAACTCCCCCGGCTTCGGCTCCAGCTCGTACCACGCGAACTCAGCCATGTGCACGATCTGAAGCCCCATCTTCGCAATGTTGTCAAAATCGCGTTCCCATTGCTGGCGCGGCCACTGCTCGGGGTAATAATAAGTCCCTATTTTCATGAATCTCCGTTCCCTTCTTTCCGCGAATAGTAGTCCAGTTGGATTAAAGCGAAAAGGCCGGAGGAACCTCGCCTCTTACATTAAGCCAGGGGGACCCATGAAAACGATTCCCCCGCGAACCTAAACCTGCGCCCCCCTTGCGACGACGTTCATTCATGTCGGAGCAAGGCCTATGGACGACGCATTTGGAATTGCCCTCTCAGGAATGCAGGCGGCGCAGACCCAACTAAATGTTGCGGCCAATAATATCGCCAATGCCAACACCCCGGGCTTCAAGGCCCAGCAGGCCGATCTCACCAGCCTGCCCAACGGGGATGGCGTCGATGTCGCCCAGATTTCAACCAGCGGGAATTCCGCCGACCCCACCGTTGCCATCATCAGCCTCCGCCAATCCGTCTTAATGTACGGCGCCAACGCAATCGTCATCCGCGTGCAAAACCAGATGTACGGCTCGCTGCTGAATGTGCTGGACAATCAGGATCCCAGCCAGGATCAGCCGTGGGATAATTCCTGATCGCCGGCGTCATAAATCCGGCTATAGACGCAGGTATTTCTCAGGCGGCCACCTTCGGCGACACAATCGCAGCGCAGAATTCCTTCCAACTGAAAGCCGGCTAATTCCGAAACGCGGCGGCTGCGCACGTTTTCGGCGTCGCAGCGGATTTGAACACGCCGGACTTTGATTTGGCGACGAAGCATTTCCGTTAGGGCGTGCACCGCTTCGGTCATGTATCCGCGGCCCGTGTGATCGCTGGATAGCCAATAGCCGATTTCGCAGCTTGGAACGTCCCACTGAAAATCGAAGGCCCCCATCGTGCCTACGTGCCGCATCTGGTTTTTCAAAAAAATCAGAAACTGCAATTGCGCCGGGATAAAAAATTGGCCGCAGATTTTCGGCACCATTCCTCGGCGCCCTGCTCGTTGTAATCATCGGTGGCCCATGGCATCCAGACTTTGAGCTGAGGCAACGATTGCCGGACGGTCGGCCAGATAACTGCCCCATCACCGGCGCGGATTCCGCATGAGAAGCCGCTCACTTGAGAACTCGCTCGGTATATCCAGCAAAATCGGATTGATCTTATCGCTCGCCATCACGCCGTCCGATCCACCGCCGCCGCGATCCGCCGGATTGAACCCATCATTTCGCCAAACTGCTTTGGCGTAATCGACTGCGCCCCATCCGTCAGCGCATGCTCCGGATCATTGTGAACCTCCACGATCAATCCATCCGCCCCGGCCGCGATCGCCGCCCGGCACATCGAATCCACCAGGTAACTCTTCCCCGTCCCCTGGCTCGGATCAATGATCACCGGCAAATGGCTCACGCGATGCAGCTCCGGAACCGCCGCCAGCGCCAGCGTATTTCGCACGTAATCCTCATAGGTCCGAATCCCGCGCTCGCAAAGCATCACCCGCGAATTCCCCCGCGACATGATGTACTCGGCCGCAAGAAGGAATTCCTCCAGCGTCGCGCTCATCCCGCGCTTCAGCAGCACCGGCTTACTCTGCTCCCCCACCGCGTTCAGCAAGTTGAAATTCTGCATATTCCTCGCCCCCACCTGAAGCACGTCCGCGTACCGGTTCACCAGCGAAACCTGGTCGATCGACATCACCTCGGTAACGACCGCCAGCCCCGTCTCCTCACGCGCCAGCGCCAAAAGCTCCAACCCTTTTTCCCCCATCCCTTGAAAGGAATAAGGATTCGTCCGCGGCTTAAAAGCCCCGCCCCGCAACCCCACGGCGCCGGCCTCCTTCACCGCATGCGCAATCTCCAGCACCTGCGATTTGCTCTCCACGCTGCAGGGCCCCGCGATCACCCCGATCGCCGGCCCCCCAATCTTCGCATCGATCCTTCCCCCCAGCGGAACCACGGTCCGATCCTTCTTCACCTCCCTGGAAGCCATCTTGTACGGCGCCAAAATCGGCACCACCCGGTCCACCCCCGGCGCCGATTCCAGCACCGACCTATCCTTGAACCGGTCGTCTCCGATCACTGCGACGACCGTTCGTTCCTCTCCGACGATAATGTGATCTTTGAGTCCCATTTCGCGCACCAGTTGAATGACATGCTCGACCTGCTTCTGAGCCGAGCCCGGTTTCATCACCACGATCATGCGACCTCCGCGAAAAAAGTCCTGGACAGCCTGGCGAAAAGAGTCCAACAAAAAAGCCCCAGGACTTTTGTCCTGAGGCCGCCGATTTCAAACCAATTTTATCGAGGAAGCTCAGGACGCGATGTGGGTGCGGGGATAAAAATATCCGCCAAACCAACCCCAATATCGCAGGTCCGAAGCCTTCATAGTCTTAACGCAATATACTATTTGATGCCCGCAAAAGTCAATTTATTCCGCGAAATCGGGTCAAGGATGGGCCTTGGTGTACAGGCAATTGCCGGCGTGGTAATAATAATGCAGTTCCGGGGCGTAGCTCAGCTTGGCAGAGCGTCTGGTTTGGGACCAGAAGGCCGTAGGTTCAAATCCTATCGCCCCGATTCACTGCTGCGAAGAGAGCAGACTTCGACGAGCTCAGTCGAGTCGTCGAGAAATAGAACCGGAGACCAGTAGACAAGAAAACCTCCAAAATTGAATTGTCCCACCGCGGCCGTCACCCAATTCTCTTCCTTCGGTTGGTTCACGAACTGAGGCCCCCTTGAAAGACGGCACCACCGATCTCACCGCCCAGCCCAACCTCGATGTCTCATCCGGGCAAACCACCTGGCCCCTCCGCTTTTGGCTGATCGCCGCACTCACCGGCGTCTTCGCCGGCCTCATCGGCGGCGCCCTCATGAAGTTGCTGGCCGCCCTCGAGCATCTCGCCTGGACCTACGACTCCGGAACATATCTCGAAGCGGTAGCGCGTGCCTCCCCCCCCGGCACATCCTCATGCTTCTCACCGCCGGAATCCTCGTCGGCGTCGGTGGCGCCATCATCTCCAAAACATTCGGACCCGCCGGCGATGCCGAAGCCGCTGTCTGGTTTCGCTCGGGACATCTCCCCCTGCTTTCGACACTCGCCAAATCCGTCAATTCCATCGCCACCGTCGCCCTCGGCAGTTCACTCGGACGAGAATCCCCCATCAAGCAAGCCGGTGGCGCCGTCGCCAGTTGGATGGCCCAGCGCACCCGCCTCTCCCGTTCCGAGCACCGCGTCCTCGTCGCCTGCGGCATCGGAGCCGGCATGGCCGCCGCCTACAACGTCCCCGTCGGTGGCGCGCTCTTCACCGTCGAAGTCCTCCTTGGAAGCATCACCCTTCGCCTTGCCCTTCCCGCCTTGCTCTGCTCCGGCGTCGCCACCGCCGCTTCCTGGCTCTTCCTGCCCATCGGCCCAATCTACCGCGTCCCCGAATATCCTCTCTCCGTTCAACTCACCCTCTGGTCCCTCCTCGCCGGCCCATTGCTCGGTCTTGCCACCATCCCCCTCGTCCGTCTCATCGGCTGGGCCGACGCCCAAAAACCGCGCGCTGGCGCCGCCGTCTATATCGCCCCCGTCCTCATCCTCACCCTCCTCGGCGCTCTCTCCATCGCCTACCCCCAATTGCTCGGCAACGGCAAAGACGACGTCCAGCTCGCCTTCGAAGACAAGTTCGCAATCGATCTCCTCCTCATCCTCCCCGCACTGAAGCTCCTCGCAACCGCCGGCTGCCTCAGCGCCGGCGCCTCCGGCGGACTCTTCACCCCCACAATGACCATCGGCGCCCTCCTCGGCGGCCTCCTTGGCCACGCCTGGAACTCCGTCTGCCCCGGCGCATCCATGGGCAGTTGCTCCGTGATCGGCTCCTGCGCCTTCCTCGCCGCCTCCAGTCAAGGCCCCATTTCCTCGCTCGTTCTCGTATTAGAATTAACCCGCCACGTCGATGGAACGATGGTCCCCATGCTCATCGCCGTAGCCGGCGCAATGCTCGTAGCCCGCCGAATCGAAGCCCGCTCCATTTACTCCATCCGCTTGCATCTACGAAAGCCCAAACCAGACGTGCCCAACCCCGCACAATTCCCCGCCTTCGCCGGGATGATCTCGTCAGATTTCGCCACGATCTCCTCAGCCGAAGCCTACGCGACGGTCGTTCAGCGTCTCTGGCTCCGCCGCCTGAATCCCCCTGTCTACGTCCTGGACGACCACGGAAAACTGCTTGGCAAAATCGCCCTGGAATCCGTAGACATCGGCTCCCTCGGCGCCATCCCCATCGAAGCCGCCAAAGCCGCCGACCTCGTCACCCCCATCCCCACGCTCCACTCCCAAATGACCGAGACGGAGATCGCCCACTGCCTCGCCACCGCCGCCGAGCCCGAGCTGCCCGTCATCGACTCCGAAACGGGCCGAATGATCGGCGTCGTGCCAAACAAAAGCCTCGCCAACAAACCGTAGTGCGCTCGGTCAATCCGCTGTACCAGGCCGCGTTGTTTGTTCTTCCTCACCCCTCTTCAAAATCTGCTCTCTGCATTGTTGCAGCACATCCACATACTGCTGCCGCCATGGATCGCCCGGCGGAAGAACCTCCAGGCAGTGCTGCAGCGCCTCACTCGCTTCCGTCAAGCGCGTTTCACCCATCAGTGATTCGCCCAGCCCCCCGTACGCATACCCAAACGACGGATTCAGCGCAATCGCCTGTCGGAAATGATCGGTCGCATTGTACAGCCGGCCCATTGTCATCAGTCCAATCGCCAGGTTGTAGTGCACGTCCGGCTGATTCGGATTGATCTTCAGCGACGCTCGAAATTGTTCCACCGCCTCCTCGTTTTGCTTCGCCGCCAGAAGCCCAAGGCCGAGATTATAATGCGCATACGGATCGCCTGGATTCAGCTCCGTTGCCTTTTGAAGGTGGTCTATCGCTTCGCCAATTGCCCCGCTCCCTTTCAGAAGCAGGCCCAAATTATACTGCGCAGAGAAATTGTTCGGATCCAGCCGAACCGCTTCCTCAAACTGCCCAATAGCCAAATCGTTCTTCCCCTGCTTCATCAGCACAAGTGCCAGGTTAAAGTGCGCATCCGGCTGGTTCGGATCGATTTTCAGCGATGATTCAAATTCAGAAACGGCCTGCGGCGCTTTCCCAATGGCTACGAGAGCAAGACCCAGGTTGTAACGGACATACGGATCGCCCGGCTCCAGCTCGCTGGCCTTTTGCAGGTGCTGAACGGCCAATTCAAACTTTCCCTCCCCCTTGAGCAGCAGTCCGATCAGATAATGAGCCTGGGCCTTTCCCGGCGAAAGCCTGAGGGTCTCCTCGAACTGCTCCAGCGCCGCATCATTCTTCCCCTCGTTCATCAGCGCGACACCGAGAATATAGTGGTCATCCGCCTCGTTCGGGTCGATCTTCAGAGCGGCCTGAAACTCAGCGACCGCCGGATCCATCTTGCCGGCCTGCATGAACGCCAGGCCAAGGTTGTAAAACGCCGCCGCATTGGATGGATCGAGTTTGCTCGCGCGCTCCAGTTGCTCGATCGACTCGTTGAGGTTCCCCGCGCTTTTCAGCGCCAGGCCCAGGCAGTAATGCGCCTGCGAGTTGTCCGGATCGGTCTTGAGCACATCCCGGAACTGCTCGATCGCCTTCTCATTTTTCCCCTGCGTCATAAGCACGAGGCCAAGGTTGTATCGCGAATCCGAATCATTCGGATCGATCGTCAGCGCCGATTGGAAATGTTCGATCGCCCCGTCCAACTCCCCTTTGTCCACCAGCGCCAGCGCCAGGTTGTATTGATGGTTCGCGTCGTCCGGCTCCAGGCGGGTCGACTCGGCGAGCTGCTCCACCGCCTCATCCACGCGCCCCATTTTCCGCAGCATCAATCCCAGGCAGTAGTGGGCGTGACCCGAATCCGGATCAAGTGTGATTTCCTGCCGAAACTGCCGCTCCGCTTCGGTGAGCTGATTGTCCGCCGCCAGGGCCATTCCCAGGTTACCGATCGCAACCGTCGATCGCGGCCGAAGGGCGATCGCCGCCTGATAGTACCGCACCGATTCCGCGCAATTCCCGCTTTTCCGCAGCGCATCGGCAAGCATGAAGTTTGCCCAGAAATCCCCGGGATAGGTCCATTGCACCCGCCGCAGAAATGCCATCGCCTCGCCGCTGGCGCCGGCGTCCTCGAGACGCTCCCCCAGCGCGGCAAGCAAACGAACCGGCTCCTGGATTGCCGCGTCAGTCTTCGCCAACTCAACCAGCTCCGCCCGGCTCACCGACGGATTCCGCACTCGATTTCGCCAGCCCGTCGAATCCGGGTCGGCCTTTGACGCCACCTCGAAAATCCACTGCCGCCGATCGCCCTCCGTCGCGCAAAGCGCCCAATCGTCCAGTGCCGCGATCAGCGACGAGCGATCGTTCGACGTCCGGATCCGCCCCGCGACCGCCGCGGGATCATCCCCGGCGCTGCCAATTCCGTGTTGCTGAAATGCCGCCAGATACGCCGCGTCCGCGTGCGCGTTGTCGAACAGCCGCGCAAACTGGCTCTCAACCCACGCCGTTCGATTCAGCCCGATGGATTCCAGAAGCTGCCCGAATTCCAGGTCCCGTTCGTCGCCATCCCACCGCTCATCCAGTGAGGCAACGGCATGGTTCTGCATCCGCGCATGGGCTCGATCCAAAGCCGACGCCGCCGAAATCCAATCCGATCCAGACTCCGAATCCTCCGCTTCCTGCAAATCTTCCGACACCGCTCGAACTGTTCCAGCGCGGTACGCCGCAAGCCTCAGCCCAATGCCAATCCCCGCGGCAATCATGAGGATTGTTGCCGCAACCATCGCCGCCAGCGCCGGCCGACGCCGCGCCCACTTTCCGGCTCGCTCCACCATTCCCGCCCGACGGGCGCTGATCGGTTCCGAACGCTCAAACCGCCTGATATCCTCCGCCAGCGCCGCCGCCGAGCCGTATCGGCGCTTCGCATCCTTTCTCAGGCACTGCACGCAAATCGTCTCCAGATCGCGCGGCACCCGCGCATTCAGCCGCGACGGACCCACCGGTTCCTCGTTCAGCAGTTGCCGAATCGTTTCCGTCGGCGATTCTCCACGGAACGGCGGCCGCCCCGTCAGCATTTCGTAAAGAATCGCCCCGAGCGCGTAAATATCCGCCCCGGGTCCGATGTCGCTCGCCTTGCCCGTCGCCTGCTCCGGCGCCATATAACTTGGCGTCCCGATGTGAACCTCGCTGTTCGACATCGTCCCCTCGCCGCCGAAATGTCGCGCAAGCCCGAAATCGCTGATCTTCGGGACCCCCTCTGCCGTCAGAAGAATATTGCTCGGCTTCAGATCGCGATGCACGATCCCCGCCTCGTGTGCCGCCTGCATCGCTTCCGCCAATGTGCCGATCATCGCGGCCGCCTTCGCCGCCGGCAGCGGCGCCCGTCCAGCTTTTGCGCCAGCGTTCCTCCTTCCACAAACTCCATTGTGAAATAAGGCCGTCCCTCCCATTCGCCCAGGTCGTGGATCTGCACAACATGAGGATGGCTCAGCCGCGCCACCGCCAGCGCTTCGCGCTGAAATCGTTTCCGTTCCGCCGCCCCCGCGAATTCGCCCGACAACAGCATTTTTAACGCCACCGTCCGATCCAGCAGCAGATGTCGCGCCCGGTAAACCACCCCCACTCCCCCGCGCCCTTCAACCGACTTCACCTCATACCCCGGAATCTGCGGCAATCGCCTGACGTCGCTCTCGACGCTCATCCTCTGAACTTCGCTCAGTCCAAGCGCCGTCGACGGAAACAGGTCGTCCAGTTGCTCCGAAATCATCCGGATTCGCCGCAGACGCAACCGAACTTCCTCAAGGTTCTCCGGACATTCGGCGCAGACTTCTTCCGGCGTTCGTCCCGAGACAAGTATCTCCTCAACCAGTTCTGTGATTGCCGACTCGTCTTCCATCGATTTGATCCCTCCCGCGCCCCGGCACAATCAATCCCGTCGCTTCCCAGCGCAGGGCCGATCACATCGGCGCGGGCGGCATATTCCGCGGGGTGGGCACGATGTCCATGCCCGTCAGTTTCTCCGAAAGCCGCATTACTGCCCGCGCCACCCGTCGATGCACCGTTTTCACCGACACATCCAGCAATCTCGCCGCTTCAGCCTGCGACAGCCCCTGGATTCGTACCAGATCGAACACTTCCCGCTCCTCTTGCGGAAGCCGCTCGATCTCTTCCAGAATTTGCATCGCTTTCGGGCTCAACTGCGACGATGACCCGTCCGACGGCGCTTCCACCATCGATTCGTGATCCAATTGCGCGCGTAACTTCTTTATCTAAGCGTCGGGCAAGGTCATTCAGTTCCCAACGCATATGTTGGTTCGCCAGCGCAAAGAACTCCCGCACCGTCTTAGGCTGCACCGACCTCAGTGCCTTGATCATCCGCTCCACCACCGCCGCCAGCAATTCATCAGGCTCAAGATTCAGCGGCGGATGCAGCAGGCGGGGATATTTGCGAAAAAGCAGCGACGAGCTCAACACGTGCAGCCGCCCCACCGCCTCCGTCAACAACTGCCGAACAATCGGCTCCGCCGGAGCGTCGCCCGATGCCGCGGCCAATTGGTTCAGATATCTCTGCACTACGACCGTGGTGCCATCGTCGGGCATGGGCTTTGCATAATACTGCCTTCCCGTTCCCCCGCAAACCTCTCCCTCCCGAGACGCCCACCGACCCGCAGGGGGGAAATTTTGCACACTCCCAAATCACCCCGCGCGCTCCCATTCCCCCATCACCAAACATATCTCGCTTCTTCCGCGAAACTCTGACCCCAAACTTAGACACTTAAAACTGTTCGCACTCTGCGATCGTTAAGAGCGGGAAGTTCCCAGCAACCTTGATCGAATTCGAGATATCGCGATCCGCCAATGCCATTTCTCTCGTTGTGTCGTCGGGAAAGACTATAAGCCGAATGTCCCCAGGTCGAAGCTGAAGCTTGAATTCGGGCGGTGGATTTGAAGTACGAATGATCTTTCCGGACCGAACGTGCTGCTCTGTTACCACGATCCGCCATTCGTGCTCGTCGAGACACCTGAAATCATCGCTGCCTTGCTCCGACATACCCTTCAGGAACGTACCAAGGTAATCCACCATTTGAATAGCTCTTTCTGGCTCACTCTGCCCGTGTATCCAAACACGCAAATCGAAGAAGACGCCCACAATTTGATCGTCAGAATGATTGCGAACGTAATGAACCGGTCCACCCCAGCGTTCCAAGACAAAAGGCCGCCCAACTCCGATGCCGAGTAATCCATAAGCGGCTGCATGATGCGAACTTTGCGAAAGACGAACTTCGCTGAAGCAGGTCATCGGCGTGTTGTACTGAAAGGAAATACTTCCCGAATTTGCCCTGGTATTTGCCCCTTTTAGACGCTCGGGGGGTCGCATCATCCAGAATCCATGATGCAGGATCCCGACCAAACGCTCAACATATTTGCGGCGAATGTCGTCAGATAAATTTCTGAGATCAGTCGCGATATCCTTTCCCGTCCAATGGATCAAATAATTTGACCTTGCCATGATTTTCCTCACCTTCGTAAATTGGCGCACCCTCGAATCACCCATTTACATTTTGCACTTGATCGTTACTCCCTGAGATTTTAGGCGGATCATTTCGCGAAATCCGGGATCATGAACCGCCAGGAGAATTAAAGTGACGCGGGAGAATTGAGGGTGGCGACAACCTTAAACCGCAATCGACCACACCCAGCCCAAAGATTTCTTCCAAATCCGAATCAATCCCACCGCAAAACGCAGCAACCAAACAAATTGAACACTTTTTCAGCCGTCCAGCAGCGCCAGATATTCCGATCCACCACAACCAATTCTTGTAAAGAGAGTTACAAACTACCAAAAAGCTATCATTCACTAACAATTTCCTCAAAAGTGTTCAATTCTGTTCAATGACACCACCTCCTCCACATCTCCCGATACGCCCCCTCCACATCCCGCGCAAACCCTTGCCCATCCATCAATGGCGAAGCCCTCATCCTCTCCCGCATTGACCGCCGCAGACTCTCTTGTCTCCCAAGGTTTCCCGCCAACTCCACACCAATCCGCACATACTCCTCCTGGCTCTTAGCGATCAATTCCCCCAATCCCACATTGTTCAAAATACTCACCCCTCCCCGTCCCACGGCCGTCCTTCCCGCCAAGGTAATCACCGGCACCCCCATCCACAGCGCATCGCACGTCGTCGTCCCGCCCCCGCACGGAAACGGGTCCAGCCCAATGTCGATCTCCCCATACAGCTCCAGGTATCGCCGAAACGGAACCTTCTCAATGAACCTCAATCGCTCCGGATCGACATCGTTCCGCTTCAGCAAGTCCCAGACTTTCTCCCGGTGGCTGAACGGATACGCATGCAAAACGAGCCGCGACTTGGTCGCCCCCTTCAGCAGCTCGATCCAAGTCCGAATCGCCTCCGGCGAGTTCTTGCCGAAGTTGTTCAGCGACCCAAACGTCACCCCCCCATCCCTCCCCGCCGGCAAAGGCCCAACTTCCCCAGCCCGCTCATCCACCGGATAGCACCAATACGTCCGCGGCAATCGCACCGATTTCTCGCTGTAATACTCATCACCGCTCCCCGGCGGATCCAGGTATCGATCCGTCAGCCGATAGTCCATCGTCTCCAGCCCCGTCGTCGAGCAGTAAGCCAGATACGTCACCTGCACCGGCGCCGGCTTGCGCAAACAGCAGCAGCCGGTTCCGGGCCATGTGCATCGTCAAATCCACCAGAATATCGATCCGGTCCTCGCGGATGCCTTGCGCCAGCCGTTCGTCAGGAATCCCCACGATGTTTCTCCACTGCGCAGCGTGCCCTCGCAGAAGATCGGTCATCCCATCCGGGCGCAGCACATCGCTGTAGCAATAGACCTCGAACCGTTCCCGATCGTGCTGCGACAGCAGCGGCGTCAGGAAACGCCCCACCGGATGATCCCGAAAGTCCGGCGAGACATACCCAATCCGCAGCCGCCGATCGGGATTCCGGTCATTCAAATGCGGCGAAATGCCCTTCCCCATCGTCGCCCCCCGCCGCTGGTTCCACACGGTATGCTCCTCATAAATCGTCGCCGCGTCGTACCCCGGATGAAAATGGATCGCATAAAGCAGGTTGCTCGAGGCGATATCGAATTCTGGCCTCAATCGAATCGCTTCGCGATAAGCCGCGACGGATTCCTCGAGCAGAGCCATTTCCTTAAACGTGTTGCCGAGGTTGTTGTGCGCCTCCGCGAATTTCGGGTTGAATCGAACCGCCTGCTGATGAGCCGCCAGCGCTTCGTCGAGGTGCCCCAGATCTTTGAGCAGGTTGCCAAGATTGTTGTGGGCTACCGCATAGTCAGGCCGCAGGAGGATTGCCTGGCGGTAAGACGCGAGCGCCTGGGCAGTCTGCCCCGCGTCTCGCAGTGCGATACCCAGATCGTTATGTATCTCTGGAGAATTCGGGTCTATCTGCCGGGCGCGATTGAGCGAAGCGACCGCCTCTTCCATTTGTCTTGTCCGATGCAGGAGGATTCCCAGCCGATAATGCGGCCGCGCGACGTGCGGATCGAGCGCGATGGCCTGACGATAAGCCGCCATCGATTCGCTGAGATTTCCCCGCTCCTCCAGCGCCCTGGCGAGATTGGCATGGGCCTGAACCAGTTCGCCCTTGAGCTGAATCGCCTGACGGAATGACGCGATGGCTTCATCGAGTCGCTTCACGTCGGCAAGGGCGTTGCCAAGATTGTAATGGGCTTCAGCGAACTCCGGCCGGAGCTGAATCGCGCGTCGAAATGCGTCGATCGCCTCGTGATTCTTTCCTGCAGCGCATAGGGCGCTGCCAAGACTGCTATATGCTTCGGGATAGTCGGGCTTGATCGCGATCGCCCGGTTGATCAACTCAACTCCCCGGGCAGTATCTCCTGACTGGCACGCGACCACTCCAAGATTGTGCAGCGCTTCGGGGTAATCGGGATTCTGGTCCAGAATCTGCCGGTAGATTTTCTCGGCCTGGGCCAATCGGCCCGCCTGGTGGTGAAGTATGCCGAGTTCAAGCTGCTGCTCAACGGTCAACGGATAGATTGTCTCAAACCGCCATCATCTGGCAATCAGCGAGGCGGGTCAGCTTAATCCCCAGACGGGCGCGGGGCGGTGGAAGAACGCACCATCAACCTCGGGGTGACCAAAATGCTCACGGTAGGCTTGGGACCTTGTTTGTCGATTTTATCGATCAGTAAATCGACTGCCGCGATTCCGACCTCTCGAAACTGTGGATGGATCGTGGTCAGCGGAACCTCATATTTTTGCCCGATTGCGCTGTCGTCGAACCCCACTACCGAGAAATCCCCGGGGATTTTCATTCCCAGCGATTTGGCGATGGTAATCGCCCTGATCGCCCATACGTCGTTATAGCAGACAAATGCAGTGGGACGTTTGGCGGATTTGAGCAATGAGCGCCATCTGCTCGGGAGGCTTTTCCTGGCCCTCGGCCTGCTCGATGGCCCAGTCGGACGGAACTTTCAATCCAGCCACATCGCAGGCGTCCCGATATCCACCGACCCGCTCGCGATGGGCGGGCATGTCTTTGGGATTGGGATCGTATCCAAAATAACCAATCCTGTGGTGGCCGAGTTCGATCAGATGATTGGTTGCGATGCGAGCGCCTTCCCGGTCGTTCACGCTGACGAAATCTTCGTCGCAGTCGGGCAGGCGCGTATCGAGCATGACCACGGCGATCTTGTTGTTCTTCAGTTCGCGGTACCCATCGCCGGAGAATTGCCACAGCGGGCTGAGTAAAACGCCGCGTACGCCGCTGCGGATAAACGCCTTGATATGCTGTGATTCGGCCTCCGAGGAGATATTTGACCCGGTGGTGAGCACAAAACCGCGTTCGGAAGCCTGGAGGGTTGCGGCTTGTAAAACCGAGCCGAAAAAGGTCGCTTTTTCCCAGACGAGGGCGCCGATAAGGGCGGTTCCGGTGCTGCCTGACGTTGGGGCACGGGTGGGATCCGCGACGAAAGTTCCGCGCCCCTGCTGGCGAGCGATGAGGCGTTCGTTTTCGAGGATTCGAAGCGCGTGACGGATCGTCCCGCGGCTTATTCCGAACCGTTCGGCGAGGGAGCGTTCGTTCGCCATGCGCTGGCCGATGGTGTATTTCCCGTCGCGAATTTCCTGGCGCAGCGTGGATGCCGCGCGGGCGGCGGGGGTGAGGATATCGTAGATGACCGCCGGAGACGGCAGTTTCTGCCGCCTGCGATTCGACGGGGTTGCACGGTCGGGGCTTGAGGCTTTTGCTATCACGATTCAGTCTGGTGTAGTTTCATCGAACGCTATCAATCCTCCCACTTTACATGCAGCAGGGATACTCTTCAACGAATTTCAATCGCGCTGAAAGAATCCGCACTCAACGCGCATCACCAGCGCGAGCTTCGGCTTTTCGGGAATCGATTGGAGCAGATGGGCAGCGCGCGACTGTCGCTATTCAATCAAAGCTGCACGAATGGAGTCTTTCCGCAACTGAGATTCGAAACTCCAAAAAACAGATTTCTGCCGATGACGTATGCGCTGCGGTGCCGTAGATTAGCAGCAAGTTAATGCAGGGATTTGATATGAATACAAGACATGCTCGAACGCTTCTACGGCTCGGTGGATTTGGGCTGCTCACCGGTTTATTTCAGCTCCAGGGTGGATGCATTTACGAATCCAGCCCTCAGCCGCCTGTCGCCGTCGATCAGCCCGTCGCGACTTATGATCCGCCCCCCGCTCCGGTCATTACCGAATATCAGCAGGATTTGACGCCCTACGGATCGTGGGTAACGGTGGCGGACTACGGCCAGTGCTGGTGCCCCGCAAGCCAGCCCGATGGATGGCAGCCTTACACCGTCGGACACTGGGAATATAGCGATGTCGGCTGGACCTGGGTCGCCGAAGGCGATGAAGCCCAGTGGGGATCGATCTGCTATCACTACGGCCGCTGGTATCGCGACAACAACGCCGGCTGGGTTTGGATTCCCGGCGACACCTGGGCTCCCGCATGGGTCGCCTGGCGGGAAGGCAATGGCTACTGCGGCTGGGCCCCCCTGCCGCCCCAGGCCGGATTCGGGCCCGACGTTTCCGTCGCCGCCGTCGATCAATACGTGCCCCCGCAACAGTACGTCTATTGCAGCGAGCAATACGTGAACGCCCCGCGCGTCGATCAGCATTTCGTGCGCAATGACACGACGATCATCAATCAGACGACGAACATCACCAACATCACTGTCGTCAACAACGTCGTGGTCAATCGCGGAGTAACGGTTGACAATGTCGAGCGCGCCACGGGCCGCCCGGTGGAGAGAGTCGCATTCGCGAATGCGAGTACGCCGCAGGAAGCGCGTTCGCTCGCCGCCGCGGGAAAACCGGTGGCCTTCAGGCCGCCGGCGGTGCAGCAGGCAGCTGGCCGAACCGAAAAACAATCGGCGCAACACGAGCAACATCCCCAGGCTGCCCCTTCCGCGCCTCCGCCTCCGCAGCGGCCGGAATATCAGGCGCCTCCTCGGCCCGAAACACCGGCGGCACCCCAACCGCCGCCGCAGACGGAGCCGCCGCGTGAAAATCCCAAGCCGATCCAGCAACAGCCCAATGAATCAACCGGCGAGCACGAGCCTCAGTACACTCCCGCCGCGCCGCAAAAACCTCTGCCACCGCCGGCAAAGCCGCCGCCACCCAGCCAGCCTCCACCTCAAACCCCAAAAACGGCGTCGCCACCGCCACCGCCGGCGAAAAAGCCCCCGGCAGCCCCGGCGAAACCGCCAGCGAAACCACCGGCTCAAAAAGGCGACGACAAACCCGCGCCGCCGCCCCAGGGTGCAAATCAACCGCAACACCAAAGTGATGGCAACTGGTGCGGCCGGCGAAGAGGCCAAGCTGCTGCTCTTTGATCCGGTTCCGCCCGTGAACGCAATCGCCATTTCCAGGCATAGAAGGCGCTGTCTTTGATTCCGCGATCGCGATAGTAGGCCGCCACGGTGAGTCCGCTGGCCCGCTGACCGTCGATCATCTGACGCCATTCTTCCGGGCCAGGGCGTTGTGATCTGTTGATGCCGCGTCAGTCTGCCGACCGGCTGCCGAAGAAAAAAGGCGCGGTTGGTTTAACGCTCACGGAATAATCGGGGTGCAGGGCTAGGATATGGCGGTAGATGTTCTCAACCTCAGCCAAACGGCCGGCCTGGTGGTGCTGTGCGCCGAGTTCAAGCGGCTAGTCAACGATCAATAGCTAGATTATCGCAAACCGCGATTACGAGGCAATCATCGAACGAACCGATTCACATAATCAGCGCCCAAGCCCACAGCTTTGTAGTGATTCCGGCACATTTCGATTTTCGTGTGTACGTCTTCGTATCCGATCTGGTTGAGCTCCTCGTCCAGGTAGATCATCGCGCCGGAAATATTGAAAAATGTGATCATCTCCTCTACGCCTTCATCGACAACCAGCGTGTGCGTTTCCCCCGGGGGCTCGAAGACATACATGCCGGCCTCGGCGATCCAATCGTGTTCGAGATATCGCCAGGAGCCTTTGATCACGTAACCGTGAACGGGGGCTGGATGGCGGTGGCGACTTAGAACGCCAGCCCGCTGCACCCGCAGCAAATTCGCCCAGCCGCCATTGACAGTATTGAACATCAGCGGCCGGAACCAGACTTTCTCTGCCTGCGGAACCCAGACCCGGGGATCTTCAGGAATCGCGCGTTCGACAATGTCCATTGCCGCATCGATCGGGAGCGCGCGCCGAACCGTGTTTATTGAACTCATATGGAGAATTCCCATCACATAATCGAATAACCGCCGTCTACCGGCAAGATTGCGCCGGTGACAAACGAAGCGGCAGGCGACAAAAGAAAGAGAGCCGGACCCGTTACGTCGGCGGGCTGTCCCCAGCGCCGCATCGGCGTGCGATCGACGATGGCTCGTGATCGATTCTCATCATCCTGCAGCGTTTGCGTCAAAGGCGTAACGATCCAGCCTGGAGCAATCGCATTGCAGCGGATTCGATCGGACGCCAGGCGATTGCCAGGGATTTGGTCAACTGTGCGACGCCGCCTTTGCTGGCGCGTATAGGCCGGCGCGAACCCGCTTCCAAAAAAACTGAGCATTGAAGCGACGTTCAGAATGCCTCCGCCTTGTCGCGCCAAAAGCGGGCGACATGCCGTGGACATTCGCATGACGCCGGCCAAGTTCACGTCGAGAACCCGTTGAAAATTCTCCATTTTGAATTCGCCGCCGTCGCGCAAAATTATTCCTGCGGCATTCACCAGGAAATCCATTCGGTCGAAGCGAGCGACGAGCTTCTCAACGGCCTTGGCATCACTAACGTCCAAATCCGCCGCGGAAATTTTGTGGGCTTTATGTTCGCCGGTGAAACGACGGACCTCGTCGACGGTAGCACCGGTGACGATCACGTCGCAGCCGGCTTCGGACAAGGCAAGAGCGATCGCTCTGCCGATTCCGCTCGTGCCACCGGTGACAATTGCGCGTTTACCACTGAACATCGCTTTCAGGATTCCTTCCGGCGGAAAAAGCACGCCCTCAGGTCTCCGGATCGGCTTTATTCCGAGGCGGAGACCGAGGGCTGTCTTTGGCGCGATTGCCCATCGGGCGGTTAGATCGCTCAGGCTCGTCGTCGCCGACGAAGCATTCCGGCGGCGCCGATCGCCAAGAGTCCCAATGACGCGGGCTCTGGCACGCTTGCCGGGATCGATAAACCATTGGCGCTCGCGAAAGCCTCGAGGGCGTCCCAGTCGGCGGCGGTTACAGCGCTTCCGTAATTGGAACCCTGGCCGAAGTTGGCGGCCAATGCGCTGAAGTCGGAGCCGTTGACCGAGGAACCATAGAGGAAATCTCCCTGATCCCAATTGGTATGACCGAGGCCGAAGTTGGCGGCGAGGATACTGAAGTCGGAGCCATTGACAGTGCCGTCGAGGTTTGCGTCACCGAGCAGCGTGTATTTGAGCTCGATCTGCCCAGAGCTCAGACCGTTGACAATATTATCTTTGCCGTCAGCCCAGCCGATGCCATATTTCAATCCGTTGGTGGGTGTTTGTGCGGAAGTCGAGATGATCCCGGTGCCGTTCCAGTTTCCGCCGTTGTATCCGCTGGCAAGCAGCGCGGATCGAGGACACGGGATCGGATCCCGGGGTCGTAAATGCATTGCCGTAATCGACCAGCAACTCATTTTTTCCAACGTCCAGGGTCCCGGCATCGTTCAGGTTGTCTACTTGGACGACGCTGCCGCTGCCGGTGATGCTGGCGGTTCCGCCGGATGCGACATTGAGGGTGTTGGCGTGGGTCGAGTTAGCAAATGCGACGGAGGCGCCGCTCTCTACGGTTACAAGGGATTGATAGGTAACCGTGCCACCGCCGGTTTGCGTCAGCGTGCTGCCGGCGTTGATGACCACGGGGTTTGCGATCAGTAACGTCGAGTTGGGCGAAACGTCCAGTGTTGTGTTGCTCGCAATGGTGACGGGAAGATCCAATTCCTGCGTTCCATTTTGGACTGCGATTTCCGCACTACCGGTCGACACCTGCATGGTCAGGGAGCCTACTCCGGTGATCTCGTAGGTATTTGCGTTGTTAAATGTCAGGGTACCTTCTGTGATCGCTGCGTTCGTATAGACGGTCTGACTTGTGGTAATGGCGCTGAGGAATTCCGCTTGGGCGTCGACGCCATTTGGGACTGTTGAATTCTCCCAGTTACCGGGCGTCGCCCAGTTTCCGGAACCGTTGACACCCCACGCCGGCGGGGGTGGCGGTGGCGGGGGGACATAGGGAGAGGTCTGAAATTCGACCGCATCGAGCCCGACGGTGGGGTCGCCGTTGGTCGCATAGTTCCAATTGGTTGTGGCGGCCGTGATGACGACGAATTGCGCCGCCACGCCGCTGGTATTTACCGACAGGCTAAGAGGCTCGTAATAGTTCGGCGCCGGTGTTTGCTTCAGCAGGTACAGCGCCGGTGAAAACAGTTGTCCAATTGGTTCCATTGCTGGATATCTGGATCGTGCAATCCTGTAGGCCCTGATAGCTGTAGGGTTCGGGCTCCTGATTGTCCTGCCATATATCGATTGCGCCGAGGTTGTAGCTCTGGTTGAAAGTGAACTCGACCCAGGCGCTGAATGGGGCACCGGTCGGGTCCGGGCTGCCGCTGCCGCCGCCGTTGCTGAGCCAGTCCGACGATTCGCCCGGATGGGGATTCGCCGGCAGGAAGGAATCAGAGTATTGGCCGGTTGAATCGAGGTTCACGCCGCTGATCAAATTGGCTGCGGATCGGTTTCCGTCGTGGTTATTGTTTGCCTGGACCAGAATATCGCTGCTGGCGTTCCAGCCATTGGTCGCGGTGGCGCCGACATAAGTCTGGCCCATGGCCGCTGAGGCGATACCAAAGACACCCAATACGCCGGCGGGGATGACCGCTTTTACATTCGGCGACGATCGTTTTTTCTCAGACATGTGCACTTCCTCCAGTAAAGGATTTGTAAGACGGGGCAGCTCCCTGAACCGAGCAGTGGTTCGTCAATCCGAACAACTCTCGCTCCAACACGATTCTCAAAGGTAAGACGTTGATGACATACTTATTCTTCAAATCTGTTAACTCATGCGCAGTTGCGTTTCGTTGGATCGGATAGGCCCTGCTAGTGAAGGTTGTGCATCCAGGCGGGCCATATCCCTGGAAAAGTTTTGGTATAGATGTTGTTGAGGTTGTAGGTCTTGTACCAATCCAGGGTCCAAAGCTGCTTCAGCGGAACGGCGCGGACGGAAGAGTCCATGAACAGCATGTTGATGCCGCCCGAATGGCGATTGAGGCAGGCGTAGCACATGCTTGTTCCGGGATTGGCCTCGAGGTCGTCGGAAGTAGGCGGAGGAGGATCGGTCCCTTCCGGGTAAATCTCGTGGTACGCACAGTCAAAAAGCAACGGAATATTGCTTCCCCCGCGGACGAAGTACGTATTCCAAGCAGAGGCCCCAACGGTGACGGCGGGGCTGCCTTGCCACGAATACGCGGGCGCCATCGTTGGATCTACGGCCCATCCATTTTTCCCATAGCTGCCCATGATGGTCTGGTTAACTACATTCCCGTTTTGAAGTAGCCCAAACTGTCCTGGAATGCTGGTCCACGCATACCAGGTGCTGCCACGGTAGGTCGGCAGGTTGTAGATATCGGCAGGCGCCGCCAGCATGGCCGCCGGGCAAAGCAGGATGTTGCCGAAGGTCTGCGGATTTTTTGTGTAATTGGAACCGTCGGGCAGATACATCCTCATTGTGCTGGGCCAGTACCAGCCCTCGATGAAGTTGCCAAAAGGCGAATTCCAATCGCCTGGCTCCATTTTACCGTCGTAGTCGCCCGCATAATTGGCGAACATATTCCCCCATTGGCGGAGGTTCGCCTGGCATTGGACGTTGATCGACTGGGTCCGGGCCTTCTGGAGTGCTGGCAGGAGCAGGGAGATTAGTATGGCGATAACTCCAATTACCACCAGTAATTCAACGAGGGTGAAACCTCGCGGTCGGCCTGATGGGCCTTGCACTTGTTTCAGCTCGGCGAGGTGAGAAACTCGGAACATCACCACTCCTAGGCGATCACGGCTGGTTACCGGGATCGCGGCCTACGAACTGGACCGGAAAAACGAGCGAGAATTGGGGTCCAAATCGCAGAGTCTGCGCGGTTACGCTCAGGCATACAGGTTCAGCTTTCCGATCGCGGCTTCGATGCGTCGCTTCTTGGCTTCCTGGATATGCTGCCGCATCAGGTCTTCGGACCGTGCCGCATCGCGGCGTGACAGCATTTCCACGATTTCACTGTGGCCGTACGGCTGGTTTTCGTCTTTGGGCCAGTACGACGGAACGGTGTAAGCGATCCGGAAAATCCGATCGAACAGATGCGTTTTCTGGACGATGTCCTTGATGACCTGGTTTCCGGACACATCGATAATTTTCTGATGGAATTCGATATCGAGCCGATCGACGGCCGCGTGATCTCCCGAAGCGGCGGCGTGGGCTCTGCTAGCGCACAGATCACGAAGGTTTTGAAGATCGGCCTCGGTGAAATTGAGGCAGGCCAGGCGGATGGCCATTCCTTCGAGCGCAAGCGCGTGTCCCAAAGGTCGACAATTTCCTTCAGGCCGGGACGGCGCAGGCTGGTGCCCTTCTTTTTGCGTCTCTCGATGAGACCTTGTTCCTGCAAGGATCCGAGGGCTTCGCGAATCGTGCTGCGGCCGACCTTCAGGCGTTTGCACAAGGCGCGTTCGGTGATTAATCCGTTGGCTACATCCGCGTGTTGGAGCAGCGATTCTTTGACGCGCTCCAACAGATTGTTTCCTACTGCGGCCAAGTTATCTCCTGCGAAATGCTTTAGTGAGATCGAATTTAGCCCGTCCGCGGAATTTGTCAACAAAAAATCATACATTTGAATCGAATTTTCAAACAATATACTTATTAAATCATACATAATGCCGATTAATCATTCGGATCGACCAATTGAAGGTTGCTCAGGTCCCCGGTCGGGGAGTGCGGGACGATCATCGCGTGGGCGGCGGCACTGGAAGCGCCGATCCAACCATTGTCTCCCGCGCCGGGCAATTCGACCTCCATTGGGAGCTCGGGAAGGCGTACGTTTGTATCGCCGGCCTCTTGTTTTTTGATGAGGTCCTGGATTTCTTTTTGCCCGGCCTGAGAAACACGCAGCAGATACGAGACGTATTCCGTTTTGCCGCCGTCACAGGTAAAGACGAAGCAGGCGACCGCCTGTTTTCCGTCATGATCGAACGGGGGCAGTTTTCGAGAATCGTCGGCGAACCAGGTTTTGCCGCCGTCGTCGGTGAACCAGGCTTTGTGGCCGCCCATGGCGGGCCTCACGAGGCACCAGGCGCACGACACGACTGCCGCCAGAATCACGCCGACCGCAGCGCCCGCGAAGATTTGCGGATGCTTCTGAAGTGCGTCGCGCAATCCGTTGTTTGCGGCACTCAATTAGCCAACTCCTTTCCAGCGTGACGAAGCATCGCCCTTGCTGAAAACCCCCTCAGCATGCATTCCTTTTCACCCAATCTCATTGGTCAACCAAAAAGGCGGTTCGTTCGACAATCCGGCTCGGAAAGATTCGCTCCGGGCATACGCTGCGGCCAGCCCACCTATCCAAGGCGCTGATCGCCACCCAGAACTTTAATCACTTTGAACCATCTTAATCATCTCGCGAACATTTACCAAGGAAAATCTTGATTTTTTGTCAATGGATCGCTCGATATGTCCAACTAATTCGCGTAAGCACTGCAAATCAATAAGAGTTGCGGATCGCAATGGAGCATCGATGAACCACTGTGAACCGCGAGTGGATTGGCGGAATTGTCGCTATAAACGTACTAGCGCAAGGCGAAAGTCCGCGGAAGTGGTTGATCTGTCTGTTTAAGCGAGGCGGGTCAGCTTAATCCCCAGACGGGCGCGGGGCGGTGGAAGAACGCACCATCAACCTCGGGGTGACCAAAATGCTCACGGTAGGCTTGGGACCTTGTTTGTCGATTTTATCGATCAGTAAATCGACTGCCGCGATTCCGACCTCTCGAAACTGTGGATGGATCGTGGTCAGCGGAACCTCATATTTTTGCCCGATTGCGCTGTCGTCGAACCCCACTACCGAGAAATCCCCGGGGATTTTCATTCCCAGCGATTTGGCGATGGTAATCGCCCTGATCGCCCATACGTCGTTATAGCAGACAAATGCAGTGGGACGTTTGGCGGATTTGAGCAATGAGCGCATCTGCTCGGGAGGCTTTTCCTGGCCCTCGGCCTGCTCGATGGCCCAGTCGGACGGAACTTTCAATCCAGCCACATCGCAGGCGTCCCGATATCCACCGACCCGCTCGCGATGGGCGGGCATGTCTTTGGGATTGGGATCGTATCCAAAATAACCAATCCTGTGGTGGCCGAGTTCGATCAGATGATTGGTTGCGATGCGAGCGCCTTCCCGGTCGTTCACGCTGACGAAATCTTCGTCGCAGTCGGGCAGGCGCGTATCGAGCATGACCACGGCGATCTTGTTGTTCTTCAGTTCGCGGTACCCATCGCCGGAGAATTGCCACAGCGGGCTGAGTAAAACGCCGCGTACGCCGCTGCGGATAAACGCCTTGATATGCTGTGATTCGGCCTCCGAGGAGATATTTGACCCGGTGGTGAGCACAAAACCGCGTTCGGAAGCCTGGAGGGTTGCGGCTTGTAAAACCGAGCCGAAAAAGGTCGCTTTTTCCCAGACGAGGGCGCCGATAAGGGCGGTTCCGGTGCTGCCTGACGTTGGGGCACGGGTGGGATCCGCGACGAAAGTTCCGCGCCCCTGCTGGCGAGCGATGAGGCGTTCGTTTTCGAGGATTCGAAGCGCGTGACGGATCGTCCCGCGGCTTATTCCGAACCGTTCGGCGAGGGAGCGTTCGTTCGCCATGCGCTGGCCGATGGTGTATTTCCCGTCGCGAATTTCCTGGCGCAGCGTGGATGCCGCGCGGGCGGCGGGGGTGAGGATATCGTAGATGACCGCCGGAGACGGCAGTTTCTGCCGCCTGCGATTCGACGGGGTTGCACGGTCGGGGCTTGAGGCTTTTGCTATCACGATTCAGTCTGGTGTAGTTTCATCGAACGCTATCAATCCTCCCACTTTACATGCAGCAGGGATACTCTTCAACGAATTTCAATCGCGCTGAAAGAATCCTGCGCATGGCCGATTCCCCTGCGGATAAAAATGGAACAGGATGTTAACATCTTAGTACCAATATGGATTTTTGAGAGCTTCTGGCGTTGGAAAGGAATCGATTTGCACATTGCCGCCGCGGCCAGACATCGATTTTTTGTGCACATAACAGAGATATATTTGCTAGAAAGCGATAAGATTTTTCTTTGGATTTTGATCTTTGATATCTTTGTACCAATATGGTATAGTGCCCGGCGTATGTATCTTGATTGCCCCTGGCACGCAACGGTTAAGCCATTGCGTGTGCCGTGAGCAATCGCGATTCGATCAACTGGCGGTAACCAAGCCAAGGAAACTCAATTGACGAAAAAAGACCAGCAGCACGTGCGAATGCCGTTGCTGATGCCTGACAGTTTCAGCGATCTACACCTTTGCGCGTGGCGCGTGGAACCGGGTCAGCACGATCCGCACAACCCTCTTCTTGAGGGAGAATTGCCGTGGGAACGTGGGGGAGTTGGTATCCATGGAACGGTACTCAAGGATCCAATCGACGGACTTTTCAAAGCCTGGATCGTTTGCATACCCGCAGAAGAGACATCCGAAGGCTGGCCAAACGCATGGAGTTCCATCGCCAACGATCGCGACAGAAGCATTGGCTATTACGAAAGCGTCGACGGAATCAAGTGGGAGAAGCCATTGATTTCGGACGTCGCGTATGGCTCGCACAAGAAGACCAATATGATTTTTCCTTCGTCGGAATTTGGGCTCCAGGCATATGCCTCGGTGCTGGTGGATCCGGAGAATAAGCAGTGGCCCTACGAGATGTTCGTTCTGCAAACGACGACTACTCTGGTGAAGCCGTGCGCGGATCGGGATATCACAAGTATCGATCCAAGGACGGAAAGAAATGGGAATGGACCGGCGGGCCGATCACCGGCTGCATTCTTGGTGACGTTCTTTTTGTATATAAGAATAAAACCGGCGAGGGCTACATCGGCTCATATCGCACGGCCATGCCGCTGCAGGTGGGCGATCATCTACCTCCATGGGAAGATTGTCCGCGGCGGACCTGCTTCCGTTGTACCAGCAAAGACGGGCTCTACTGGGAAAAAGATGAGCTGATGGTTATTCAGCGCGATGAGAAAGAACATCGCGACACGCAGTTCATGGAATGGGTGCCGCTGGAAGTGCCAGGCGGATATATTGCCACCGTGTCGGTTTATCACCCGATCAGCCAGACGCTTAATACCCGAACGGCTGTATCCCGCGACGGACGGCAGTGGTGGTTCCCTGACCGAATCCCCAGCGTACCCAACACACCGCTGGGCGAGTACGGCGGTGGGATGAACTGGCAGAGCAAGGACCTCTATGTTGAGGGCGGCAAGCTGTTTATGTACTACGCGGGTTCGGAAGGGCTTCACCGCCAGATCGTCGAAACCAAAGCGCCATCCGTTTCGATCAGTTACCAGGACACCGCGATCAATGAAAGCGGTCACTTCCTCCCGTTCACAACCGCGTTGTGCCGCGTTAGCTGGGATTTCGACCGGTTGTATGCACTGTGCAGTTCCACGGGCGGGCCGACTTTGGGCTTCGCCACGACGGTTCCGCAAAAACTGGCCGGAAAGACATTATCCATAAACCTGACGACGCGGCCCGCGAAGCGCGGAGGATCCGACGAGGGATTCATGCAGATCGAAATCCTCGACGAAGCGGGCAAACCGATTGAAGGCTTCAGCCGGTCGAACTGCGATCCCATTCGCGGCGATCATCGCACGCATCTTGTCCGCTGGAGCGGCGGGCGAAAGCTTCCCGCTGGCGCGCGCAGGCAAGATTTTATCTGAAGCGTGCATTCTTATATGGCTTTGATTTCAGGGCCGAAGAGTAACAACGGATATGAATTTAAAACGCTCCACGATTAATCGCTCGATTGAGACCGCCAAGGAAGCCTTTGCTGCCGTCGGCTTTACGTTGCCGCCATTTGCCCACTGGACCACTGAAGACTGGGCGAAGAACGCCGCTGCCGCCGAGGAAGTTCGGCTCGTGATGCTGGGCTGGGACGTGACCGATTTCGGACAGGGAAATTTCCGCGAGACCGGGCGGATCCTCATGACACTCCGCAACGGCTCAAGCAAGTACCCATCCGGGAAGGACTATGCGGAAAAACTGATCCTGGATCCTGAAAACCAGAAGCCGCCGAAACATTTCCACCGGCACAAGATGGAGGACATCATTAATCGCGGAGGAGGCAATATCCTCGTGCAATTGTATCAATCAACACCGGACGGCAAACTTTCGCCGGACCAGAAACTGACGGTACAGGTCGATGGCATGACGAGAACGGTGGTTGCCGGGGGGATCGTACGCCTGGAACCGGGGCAGAGCATCAACATTCGGCCGGGCGTGATTCATCAGTTCTGGGGCGAAAGCGGAACCGGGATTCGCCTTGGGGAGGGGCGCTACACCGTGAGCGGAGAGGTGAGCCGGGTTTGTGACGATTGGACCGACAACTGTTGGCTTGAGCCGTGCGAGAGGTTCTGCAAGATCGATGAGGACGAACCGCGCAAGCATTATCTCGTTCACGAATATCCACCGCCAAAATAGTTCTCCGGCGAGCCAGACGATGCGGTTTTGTAAAATTGCGATCTTTGCGTTGATTGTGCAATGCGCCGCCGTCGCAATGGGGCAATCCTCGGCGCCGTGGCGAGATGCAGCGCGGCGGGTTACGCTGAAAAATGGCGCGATCGAAGCAAGCTTTCAGTCAGGGCTGCTGTACCAACTGAAAGATGCCGTAACTGGAAAAGTCATCGCCTACACCGATCCCGCGAACCTGCCGGCAACGGTGCCCCTGTTCGGAAAACTGCCGCTGGATCTCGATGCCTGTCGCGTGGTTCAAAACGCTTCTGACAATTCCCTATCGACGAGATTTCTGGCCCACGACGGCTCGCAATGGGAACTTCATTGGACGATCCAGCCGGGCGGCGGTGATCTTGTTCTGCAAACCTCCGCGCACGCCCCGCGCCCTGTCGACGAAATGCGCGTCCTGTTTTTCGGATGTGACATTGCCGACCATCAGCTTGCGTGGGTGGATGCCAACGGCGTCGGTAGAGCGGTTCGATCGCCTTGGAATGACAGCTTCATTGGCGATCCGCTCTCAGCCGGCGTTCCCTGGAGTTTCGTGCAGCCCCTGGTGGCGCTATTCGAGGGGCAGGATGCCGGCTGGTTTATCGAGGGGCGCGATCCCAAAATCGGGCCTTCCTGTTGCTTGGTCAAAGGCCAGGGCTCAACCGTAAACATCGGCATGAGTCGCTCCTTTCCCCTCGCGACGAGCTGGCCGGAAATGTATGAGATTCGAATCCGGTGTTATCACGGCGATTGGGAAGACGCGGTCGAACCGCATGTGCAGTGGATGGAAAAGCAGGGGTACGTTCCGCTGAACGAAAAATCCCCAGCGTGGGTCAGGCAAATCAAGAACCAGGCGTACATTCCCGCCGGCGATTTCGACGACCTTGAAGCATTGGCAAAACGTGTCGACCCATCGAAGACTTTGATCGGCCGCAACGGCGATTATCGAGCCTACAACTTTGACGTGGGATATCCCGATTATCGGCCCACTGAAGCGGCTGCCAAATGGTTCAGGCGAGCCCGCGAATTGGGCTTTCATGTCGGCGCCCATTTCAACAGCATGGGCATCTCGCGAATGTTTCCGGATCTGGTTGAGAGGATGACTCCCGGTTTTGCCGTCACGGGGAAGGATGCCGGTGGCAATCCCATCTATGATTCGATTTACGACGGGCAGATGATCAATTGCTCGGCCGCATACAAGCCGTTTCGTGATTTGCTCATCCAGCGGATGCACGACGCCGTTTCCGCGGGCGTCGATGTGATCTATCTGGACGAGACCAACGGGCTGGGGGGCAAATTTCTCGTCGGCGATGTGACCGGCATCCAGGGGATCGTTGAGCTGGAAAAAGAAATCCTGGAGGCGTACCCGAACGTCGCGATCGAAACGGAGCAGTTCAATCCGATGTCGGCGCGGTATTCATCGTTCGCGCTCGTTGAAATGCCTCTGGGTCATCCGCTCAGCGCATACATTTTTCATCGATTTATCAAGCCGGTTCCCGAAGGCGTGATGTCGGTGCCAATTGACGAGCCGTTGACCGATGCGCTGGAATCCTGGGGATGCATGACGTTTGGCGCCGGTCCGCATGATGAATCATGGTTGCAGATGGCCAGGGCATTCGAGGATTACGATCTGACGCCTGATTTTCGGCTCGACCGCCAGGAGTTTCGTAATTACCAGCCTCATTCAACGGGGGGGTGGATTCCAGTCAGCGAGCCGATTGCCCAGGCGCAACGCAGCGACTCTTCGGCTATCGGGGCAATGACGGCGTGACCGCCTATTTCGAAAAACAAAAATATCAGCGAGGGCTGGTTATTTATGCGCCGGGGAAAAATCCTCAGTGGATCGGCGCGAGCCATATTGGGATTACAACCTGGCCAGGTCCCGGTGCACCGGAGTTTGAGCAGATCGGCCGGCGCGCGCCCTATTGGCTGCTCTACAACGGTCAGACCATTCTCGGTCTCGATCCAGCGCAAAGTTATTTCTTCACAGATTCGGTCATACTGCCGCCCGAACGATTCCACGTGACCAGGGTTCCGGCCGATTTCCTTCAATATTACAGCGGGACGCACCGGATCATCTCACAGGACGTCGGCGAAAATGACTCGTACTACCGCATCACCTTCAGCGGTCACGGCGATATCGAAGCGTACGTGCCGTCCGGATACGACATATATCTGAACGATCTGAAGATGGCGGTTGACCCCGCCACGTCAATCGCCAGCGGGACCGTTTCGGCCGATCCAGCATACCCGCAGGTTCTTCGCGCTTTCCGCCGCACCGAGACACCACTCATCGGCAAATGGGTAACTTTGCCCTGGCAAGTCGCCTGGTACATTCCAGGCTATCTGCGCCCGAACTCGGATTTGGGGTTCACCGGCTTGACCAGTGCCATCGGCACGCTGATCGGAAAATTCCCCACCGGCCAGCATCTGCATGTGCAGGGCGCTTACGGAATCCCGCCCGGCAGCAATGGACTCTTTGGCGACGGCGTCGTCCGAATCAACGGCAAGGAAATCCTGCGCATCCCACCCGGCAATCCTCCGTTTGAAATGCACAATTTCGATGTCGATATTTCAAGCTTCAGCGGATCATACGCAATGCTGGAGTTTTCATCTGAAGGCGAAATCGCCGGCGTCACGCCGGCCATGGAATGGGACAACCCGCGAATCGTGGTCTTGCGATGAGCCGCATCGAGCTTCATCCTGATTACCACGAATTTTGCCAGGAATGCCTGCAAAATCCCTATCCGCTTTTTGATCGTCTTCGAGTCGAAGATCCCGTTCACTGGTGCGAGCCGATGAAACTTTGGCTCGTAACCCGATATGACGACGTTCTCACGGGGCTGAAGGATACGAATCTTTCGTCGAATCGGACCGGGATGTATGTCCAGGCCCTGCCCGATTCGGTCAAGCCGCGGGTTAAGCCGTTACTGGAGCATATTTCAAAATGGATCCAGCTCACCGATGAACCGGATCACGGACGGCTGCGAAAACTTGTGAATCTCGCGTTTACGCCGAAGGTGATCAAGGCGCTGCGAACCAGGATTGTTTCGCTGACCAATGAATTTCTCAATGGGGCGCCGTCGAGTAAGCCGTTCGATATTGTGAAGCAGCTTTGTTATCCCCTGCCGGCGACGGTCATCTGTGAACTGCTCGGAATCCCGACGGCTGACCGCGACGCTTTCTACGTGGCCACGGGAAGATTGATGCAATTCAGCACGCGAGGTGGTCCGACGCTGAAGGATTATGCCCACGAAGCCGGCGAGGCGCTCGATCAATTGGTTTCCATGTTCCGGCAACTGGTTGAGGATCGCCGCCGGCGACCGCGCGAAGATTTGCTGAGCGCTTTGGTGAGTGCAGAGGCGGATGGGACGCGGCTCTCGAATGAGGAACTGTACGCCATGTGCGTATTTATCTTCCTCGCGGGCCACGAGACGACAACCAACGGCGTGGCCAGCGGAATACTCGCCCTCGTGCAGCATCCAGATCAGTTCTTGGCACTGAAAGCCGATCCGCAAAGGTTGGCAGCCGGCGCGGTGGAAGAGGTCCTTCGATTTGAATCTCCCGTGACGCGCGCTGTCCGGCAGGCGCGAACGGACACCGGGATTTCCGGAAAAAGGATCGCGGCTGGAGAGCTTGTGGTCTTTCTTCTGGGAGCAGCCAATCGCGATCCCAGCCAATTCTCCGAGCCGAACCGATTCGACATCACCCGCAATCCCAACCGCCATTTGGCGTTTGGATACGGCATCCACTTCTGCCTGGGAGCAGCGCTCGCCCGGCTTGAGATGGAAATTGCCTTTCAGGCAATTGCGGCGCGGATGCCAGGAATCAGGCTCGAAAGCGAATCCTTGAATTGGAAGCCGGTGATGGGAATCCGAGCACTTCAACAGTTGCACGTCCGCGCCTAATGCCCGCCATCCGGTCTCCGATTTCATGCTATTTGCGCCAATTGGACCAACCTTAGACCACGCGTTCCAAATCCACGACGCCCGGGTTGCGTGTTTGCGACACGAAATCGTACCAAAGATTGAACAATATTGAGCGGGTTGGAAACCTGACGGATACCACGCGAACAGCCGCTATATCAAATGCGATTGCCATAGAACGTCGGACTTGGATAGTAAAAGTCGGAATGACTTAGATTTACGGATAATCAGCGCTTTTCCAAGTTGATTTCGCGTACCAGTGAGGTTGCCGGAATATCCATCAGATCTTTTGTTGACCCCGCATTTTCTAATGTTAAATCTAACCAGCATAATGTTTGTAAATGAGGTTAATATGTACACTTTTTTGTTGACATATTAAGCGGGCGTGCTAACCTTCTGTACCAGTTGAGTCCATTCGCGCAATTGGCATTTGGGTGAGTCGCAAAAGCATGTGCGACCGGACGATCGGCTGAAACACATCCAGGAACTTTGAAGGCAGTTTTCCGCGCCTTACAAACCGGGCGGGTTTGCCTTGAAGGCCATTTGAAAGGAGAGAATGCAACATGTCTGAGAAAACGATTGAATCGAGGTTTAAGGCGGTGATTCCTGCGGGACTCGTCGGGCTCTTTGGCCTGGCTTCCGCATCCATGGGCCAGACGTTTATCGGCGAAAACGCGACCAACAACTGGAACGCAAGCGCCGACATAACCACGTCCGCAAACAACAATCACGATGCAAACCGATCGTCGGCCAACTTGGTCAGCGGCGTTAACATCGATCCATCCGGGCTCTATTCGGATGCATTTCTCCCCAGCAATCCGCATCCGGGCGAGTCGTCCGACTGGCTTAGCAATGGTGGAGGCAGCGGATCGGCCGATCCTGCCGGGCTTCCATTTTCTTCGTGGGTCGAATTCACATTCAACCAGAGCTACAACCTGGGCGGGATCTATATCTGGCAGGACAATCAGCAGCCGCTGCCCTACAGCTATCAGGGCATGCAGGACTGCACGATCGATGTCTCCAATGACGGGGCGAGCTGGACGCAGGTTTATTCGGGAGCGATACCGCAGGAATCGGACCTGGGTGGCCCCAATTATTACGAGCCGGTGAGCCTGATCGTAAATACGGGCCTGGCAGCGGCCCATACGTCGTGATCACAGCGTCTACCACGAACTGGAACTATGCCCCCGCGGCGAATGGCGACCCCACTTCAGCGTTGGACGCGGTGGAGTTTGCGACAACCGCCGTCCCGGAGCCGGCATCAATCGGTTTGCTGGCGGCAGGCAGCGTTTTCCTGGCATCGCGCCGCCGTCGCGCGACAACCTGATCGGCGAATATTCGACAGCTCGGCTAAAAATTAAACGCCAAGGCTCCGCGTCCTGAATGCCTCCCCCGGCGCAATTCAGGACGCGGTTTTCTATTTTTCCGCGTGGCCGAATCATCAACCAACTTGCGCTACCCAGTGGTTAGAAATGGTACACAATGGATTTTTGCTGCCCAAGGCGGCCTTTTCCCCATGGAATTGGCCTCCGTTCGAAAATTGTCTTGAAATAATTCGCGGCTCGACTAATCTCATGTGAGGAAGAACACGCGTGGTCCGTAGTGGTCTAGTGGGAGCGAGGTTGGTCTTTGCTATCCGGGAAACAAATGCTCCTTAAACGGTACCCCTGCCAATACGTTCAACAAATCTTTACGACCATCCTGATAAGCGTCTCCATGGCCGGCGTAGGCGTATCGAATGCGGCCACGGCAATACTTAAAAACGATTCTCTTCAGGCCACGATTCAGTCGGGGATGCTCATATCCCTCAAGCAGGTTGCGACGGGCGATGAACTGCTCTCCGCGCATCAGGACAATGCCCTGGGAAAGTTTCCCATATGGGGACCCGGCAGCTTTCCGCCAATCAACGACTCGGCTGTCGATCAGCAGGCCACCGATTCATCTGTTTCGACGCACATCACAGCGCACGATGGTTCGGACCTCGAAATACAATGGAAGATCGAGCCCGGAAACGGCGACCTGATTTTGAATGTTTCGTCGAAAACACCAAAACCCGTCGATCAGATTCGATTCCTGTTTTCCGGCTGCGACATCGCCCACCACACCGCTGTCTGGATCGACAACTACGGTGTAGGCCGCACCTTCAACGCTCCATGGACGGGCCAGGAAATCGGCGACCCGCAAACCGGTCAACCCGCTCAGAGTTTCGTTCAACCTCTTCTCGTGCTCTTTGAGGGTCAGTCGAGCGGCTGGCTTATCGAGGGACGCGAGCCGAATATCGGTCCGGCAAATGTCATGATGCAAGGCAACGGGCCGACCCTGGATATCGGCATGGTCCGCTGCTATCCAACGCCGTCTGCTCAGCCATCGCTATTTGAGATTCGAATTCGCGCATATCAGGGTCATTGGGAAGACGCTGTCGATCCCTATGTCCATTGGATGGAATCCGGAGCTGGTTTTATTCCGCTTAAAAGTCATTCCCCTTCGTGGGTAGGCGACATTAAAAACCAGGCCTATATCCGCATCGGCGATTTCGATGGTCTGGAAAATCTGGCCGCCCGATTGGATCCGAAGCAAACGCTCGTCGGCCGAATGGTGGGAGCATGGATTCATCCCATGGACGTGGGATATCCGGATTACACGCTTGCGGATTCCGCTGCGCAATGGATCATCGTGCCCGGGAGCTCGGCTTTCACGTCGGCGTTCACTTCAACACCAACGGCATCAGCAAGGATTTCCCCGACCTCATCCAGCGATTCCGCGGCGGGCTTTTGGTCACCGGCAAGGACGCCGATGGAAACGACACCTATTTTGGCATCGAGGGGCGCATCGGCACATATATTGTTCGTGCGCCTACAAGCCGTGGAGGGATTACCTGATTTCGCGGATGAAACCCGCGGTTGATGCAGGCGTTGATCTGATTTACCTCGACGAATCCCTGGCGCCCAGCGGAAAATTTCTCGTCGATGGTGTGACAGCCATCCAGGGCGTGATGCTTCTGGAAAAGGAAATCAAACAAGCCTATCCCCAGGCCGCGGTCGAAACCGAGCAATTCAATCCAATGAATGCGCACAACGCGGATTTTTCGCTCAGCCAGATGCCGCTGGGCCATCCGCTCAGCGGGTACATTTACCACCGGTTTTTGAACGTGGTCGCGGAGGGGGTCAACAGCGAACCCGTGGACGATCCGCTCATGGACGCCCAGGAATCGTGGGGATTCATGCTTCCCCCGGCCGCGAAGGAGGAGTCGTGGCTTCAGATCGCCAAAGCGTTTGAGCAATATAATCTGGTGCCCGATTCGCGCCTGCCGCGCACCGAATTTCTTCGCTATGACAGTCATTACACGGGAGGCCTGGTCCCGGCGGAAGATGTAAGTCCGTCCAACGATAGCGTCACCCGGCTTTTCGGTTTCCGCGGCGATGACGGAGTCACGGCGTTTTATGCAAAGCAGGGCAACAAGCGCGGTTTTGTGATTTCCAAACCAAACGAGCCGCCGCAGTGGATCGCCACGCGAATCAGCGGTGTTTCGTCCTGGCCGGGGCCAGGAATCCTGTGCGATTGGGTGCCGGAGGTCGGGCTTTATTCTGACTGGCTCATCTACAACGGCCAGACCATGCTGTCGCTGAATCCCGCCAAGTCCTATCTCCTGCGCAGCACGGCGACGCTGGACCAGAATCGCTTTCATCTGACAAGCGTTCCACCCGATTTTCGCCCTATATGAATCCAACGACGCGGGTTCGAGGTCAGGACGTCGGACGAAACGGCAACTGGTTCAGGATCAATTTTACGGGTCACGGAGAGTGCACTGCCTATGTTCCAGACAACTGCCGCGCGTTTCTCAATGGCAGGGAACTCGATGTCGATCGCGCTTCGCACACCGCACGATTTGCTGTCTCCGCCGACGCCGATGCTCCATCGACGGTGGTGGCCTTTTATCGCACATCCACCCCGCTTGCCGGCAAATGGGTCGATCTCCCCTGGGAAACACCGCCGGATCAGCGCTCCTGGTATGTCGCTCGACATCTGCTCGATGATTATTCGCCCGATGGACCTGTTCGCATGATCAAGGACGGAGACGGATTTTTTAATCATGTCGGCGGCGCCGCGGTTATCCTGGGACAATTTCCCCAGGCGGCGCAAATCCGCCTTCAGGGCGCCTACCGCATGCGCGATGATTCCCAATCCACCACTGGCGATGGCGTCGTGCGGATCAACGGCAAAGAGGTATTGCGCGTAAAACCCGGCGACAGGCCCTTCCAGATCCGTAGCTTTGACGTCGACGTATCTTCCTTCGCCGGGCAGAACGTAATCCTCGAGTTCGGCTCCGAAGGCCAGGTCTTTGGCCCGACAATGGCAGATTGGTTTCACCCACAAATACTCGTCGGCGCCGGCAGTGAATCTGCGCAGGCCAAATAAATCAAAGTCTGAATCCTGAGATCGTCGTATGGTTACAGGTGAACAATCCGCCGCTTGGCTGAGCGATTTAATCCGGATTCCAAGCGTCTCTCCGGCGCAGGCGGGTGCGCGAGCGAAATCGCCGGGCGAAGCACAAATCGCTGACAGGATTGCGCAATGGTTTACGGAATTGGGAGCCGAGGTGGTTACCGATGAGGTCCTTCCTCAACGGCCCAGCGTTTACGGAATCTGGCGAAGCAATGGTTCTCGCTGGTTAGCGCTCGATGTTCACACCGACACCGTCGGCGTCGAAATGATGCGGGGCGACCCGTTCGACGGCAGGATCGAAGACGGGAAAGTTTTTGGCCGGGTCGCCGTCGATACCAAGGCCTCGCTGGCGGTGGCTCTCAGCATTCTGAACGACCTGAAAAAACAGGACAAGCGTTTGGCCTGCAATCTGCTGATCGCGGCAACCGCGGATGAAGAAGTCTCAGCACGCGGATGCCGGCTCTGGCCAACTGGATTCGCCGCAACAAGCTCCAAATCGACGAGATGATCGTTGCCGAGCCCACGACATGCGCCCGGTCTTCGGCCACAAAGGCGTGCTGCGGCTCAAATTCTCCATCCGCGGCAAAACCGCCCATTCCTCTCAACCGCAGCTCGGTAAAAACGCGGTCCTGGCTGGAGCGAAACTGGCGCTCGCTATGGAGAAAGAAAATGAGCGATTGCAAAAGCCCACTTTTGAATCAGAATTAGGCTCTTCTCTTCTCACCGTCACAACTCTAAAAGGTGGCCTCGGCGAAAACATTGTCCCCGACCTGTGTGAAATGACGATCGACCGCCGAATCGTCAACCGCGAGTCGGCGGCGGACGTTCGGGAATATCTTCATTCCCTTGCGTCACAAACGATCTCCCTGCCGTTCACGATCGACGTGATCCACGAAATCGACGCGTTCCATCAGCCCCTCGATTCGCCGTTTGTCGGTCAATTGGCCGCTTGGACGGGCCAAACCCCCACAACGGCGCGCCATTTTGCACCAATGCCTGGGCCTATCAGGGCCTTGTCCGCCAGTGCGTGGTGCTCGGCCCAGGCTCCATCGAACAGGCTCATGGGGAAACCGAATGGATCGCGATCTCCGAGCTCGATCGCCTTGCACGGCTTTATTCCAGGTGGTGGGGAATCTCGCAATGAGTGCTTTCGAACCAGTGCGGGTGGTTGTCGTCGGCGTCGGCAATTTCGGCCGGCTCCATGCACGCACACTCGCGGGTCTGGCGGAAGCCGAATTGGTCGGAGTCGTCGATACCGATCGTCAGGCCACCACGGTGCTGTCGTGCGATCTGCCCAATCTTAAGCAATGGCAACGAATCGAAGATGCCCTGGATCAATCAAGTGCCGAGGCGTTCGTCATCGCCACCCGTACCGAATCCCACATCGACATCGCCGAAGCCGTTCTGAAACGCGGCGCAATGGTCCTCGTCGAGAAACCTTTGGCAACGGATCTCGCCAGCGCGCAAAAGCTCGCATCATACGTCAAAGCCGATTCATCGAATTTCATGGCAGGCCATATCCTCCTCTTCGCCCCCGAACTCCAGCGCCTGATTTCAGAAGCGCCAGCGCGGAGGACTGCGTTTTATCAATGCCATCCGCCATCGACCCGCCACGATCGGCGAGCGATTCCGTGGCGAGAATCCATTCAGATTGCTCATGGTGCACGATCTATATATCGCCTGCGCCCTGCTCGAGAGCCGCCAACCCGTGCAAATTCTCGGCCGGCTCTACCGCAATTCAACCGCCAATTTCGATCTCGCCCTCGCCGAATTGAAATGGTCGGACGACCTGTGCGGCTCCTTCACCGCCTCGTTCCTAACGCCGCAGGGCATGGCCGACGAAGGCTTCGATCGCCTCGAAATTTTCAGCAATGGCTGGGCCGCGCGGTTGTCTTTGAATCCCCAGCCGCTCGAAATCTGGACCGACAGGCATCAATCGCCCATCTGCCTGAACATTCATGATGATCCACAAGCGCCCAGCGGTTGGCTTGCCGAGGAACTCCGCCACATGTGCCGGGTTGTTCGCGGCGCTGCCCGCGTTCCGGTCGGCGCCGCGCTATCAGGATGCCCTTCAAATACAGAATTGGCTCGAAACGCTCGAGCAAAGCGCGATGGGGAAATAAAAATGCTGGACGCGAAATCACGACAGGATCAGTTTCCATCGCTGGAGCACATGACGTATCTCAACACCGCCGCCGAGGGAATTCCCCCCGCCGCCGTGCGCGCTGCGCTGGAGCGATATTGGCAGGACAAATTGCGGGGAATGCAGGGCCGGCGCGGGCATTTCGCCATGCTCGAATCCGCAAAGCGCCGTGTGTCTGAAATCTATCATCTCACTCCCGACGAAGTCAGTCTCTGCTCCTGCTCGTCGGAGGCGTTTAATCTCCTGGCGCTGGCGATTCAGCTTCGCGAAGGGGATGAAGTTGTCATCAATGATCTCGATTTCCCTGCAGGCGCAACGCCCTGGCTTCAGCCCAATTGCCCGGCAAAAGTAAAACTCTGGCGTTCGAGAGACGGCGGCCTCCGCGTCGAAGACCTCAGCGAATTGCTGTCTCCCCGCACGCGACTCGTAGCCACGTCGCTGGTCAGTTTTTTCAATGGCTACATGATAAACGTCCGCGAAATCCTGAACACGGTTCGAGAAAAATCAGCGCCATCTTCGCGCTTGACGCGACCCAGGCGCTTGGCCGGATTCCGGTCGACTGCCGCGATTTGGACGTGGTAATCAGCAGTTCCCACAAATGGATCCTCGCGACGCACGGCGGAGCGTTGGTTGGTGTGCCAAAAGCCGCCCAGGATCGCATTCACGTTCGTGCCGGCGGTTGGTTCAATCAGGAAGACGCCTTTTCATCCGATCGTTTCACCCATGTCGAAACCAAGCCTGGCGCCGCCGGCTTTAGCGTGGGAATGCCCAACTTTCCGGCCGTTTACGCGATCGACGCCGCGCTGGAATTCATCCTGAACATCGGCGTCGAAAAAATTGCCGGCGCCGTCGATCCGCTCGTCCGGCAATGCCTGGACGAAATTTCCAGGTTGCCGGTGGAACTTCTGACCCCGCGCGACCCGAAAATCTGGCTGGAATCATTTCCTTCCGTCATCCCAAAATGGATCGTCTAAACACGCTGCTCCTTCAGCGCAATATTCACGTGATGTCGCAGGCAGGGCGGATGCGCATCGCGCTTCACGGATACAACACATACGAGGACGTCGAACGCTTCGTCAAATGTCTTCGGGATGGGCTGAAAAATGTTTGACCGAGCCGACGCCCATGTCCATTTTTTCCGCGGCGGATATGCCGATTCCGTCCCGGAATCCTGCCGGCGAGTCCGGCCCTCGGAAATTTCCCTGTATGAAGCCCTTATGGAGAAATATTCCATTCGCCGCGTGCTGGCGATTGGATATGAAGGGCAGCCCTTCGCGGCCGGCAATAATTCTTACCTTGCGGAGCTTGCCGAATCCCGCCCATGGCTCGTCCCCATCGCGTACGCCGACAATCCCGCCGCACTCGACGTGCCAACCCTGAAGCGATGGCGCGAACAACGATTCGCAGGCGTGAGCATCTATCTCTTCAACAACACCGCGGCTTCTGCCTTGCATTCCATCCGTGACGATGTGTGGGAATGGCTCGCCGAACGCCGCTGGCTCATCAGCGTCAATTCAAAAGTTCCCTATTGGTCGATCTGGCCGTCAATTCTTTCCCGCTTTCCCGCGCTGCGCGTCCTGGTTTCGCACCTCGGCCTCCCTGCGCCGCGGAGCGCGAGCCGGATAAAGTGTGGGCGAAATTTCGCATGACAGACGTTTTGGCGGCTCGCCGAATTCCCGGGTGTGAATGTTAAACTCAGCGCCTTTTATGCCTTGACGCAGCCGTCTTACGCATATCCCCATCGCAGCGCGTGGCCCTATGTCGAACTTGTTCATGCCGCGTTCGGACCGCAGCGATTGCTTTGGGGATCCGATTTCGCCCCGAGCCTGGAACACATCAGCTTTCCGCAGACGCTCTCGCTGTTCGATGGGATGCCATTTCTCTCCGAAAACGATCACCGGCAAATCATCGGCGCAAATCTCATGCGATTGATGGAGGGCATCCAATGAGATTTGTCGCAATCGCGCTGCCAATCCTTTTTGCCGCGGCACGCGTTTCAGGGATGGAGATTGCTTCCAACGGCGTCGCAATGGCCGTCATCGTCGTGGACCGCGATGCACCACCTCCCGATCGGCACGCCGCCACAGAACTCGCCGCCTTTCTGGGCCAGGTCACGAATGCTCAATTCCAGATAACTCATGATCCTTCCGCCGGCCGGTCCAGGATTCTCGTCGGACCAGACGCGGCCCGCCTCGCCGATCCCAAATTCTCCGCTGACGGTTTGGGCGCCGAAGGCATTGTCATTCGCACACGAGGAACGGACCTGATCCTCGCCGGCGGTGAGCCGCGGGGAACCCTGTACTCTGTCTACACGTTTCTCGAAGACAATGTTGGCTGCCCACTGGTGGACGCCAACGGTAAGTAGCATCCCCTCACGGCCCGAACTGAGCACCAGCGATTTGAATGTTCGGTACGTACCGCCATTTGAATTCCGCGAAACCGACGACCCTGGCGCCGAGAACGGCGATTGGTCGGTCCGCAACAAATTCAACGGCTCATATCAGCATCTCACCACGGAACAAGGCGGAAGACACTCCTTCATCGCCGTCTCGAAATGGGGCGAAGGCGGTACTTTCTGGACGCTGATCCCTCCGGAAGTCTATTTCAAGACTCACCCGGAATGGTTCAGCCTCATCAACGGCGTACGAAGCATCAGACCCGATCATTCTTCGCTGTGCCTTACGAACGAACAAATGCGGCAAGAACTCGTCAAGAACCAGGAATTGGCGCTCCAGTGGCTCGGCCGTCCGGACGTGGACATGGTTGCCATCTCGCAAAATGACGATGGCGGCGAGCCCAATCGCTGCCAGTGCGATGACTGCGTTGCCATCGAGAAGGCCGAAGGCGCTCCATCGGGCCTGATGATTCGCTTCGTCAATTCCGTTGCCGCGGATTTGGAGAAGGATTACCCGAATCTGACCATCACAACGCTCGCCTATCACTACACGCGAAAACCGCCGCTGCACGCTAAACCGCGGCACAACGTGGTGGTCGAGCTTTGCGATATCGAGTGCTCCTTCGCGGCGCCGCTTTATGACGACCGCAACAGCGATTTCGTGCCGACCTCCTCGGCTGGGTGAAGATCTGCCCTCGACTCTACTTCTGGGATTACGTCGGCAATTTCCGCTGCCCTCTGATTCCCCACCCCTATTTTCGTGTGCTCGGCCAGAACATGAAATACCTCGCCGATCTTGGTGTGAAGGGCGTATTCGGCGAATCACCTGCCGCGAGGGATCCCGGTGATCCGTTCGCGGCGCTGCGAAGTTGGGTCATGGGAAAACTCTATTGGAATCCATATGCCGATCCGCAAACGCTGGTCGAACAATTCTGCCACGGATACTACGGCCCGGCCGGCGATCAGATTATCGCATTCCTCAACCTCATGGAGGACTCGCTGCAAACCAGCGGTGACAAACTCGGCATGGGCGCCCCGGCATCTCAGAAATTCTTGAGTTTCGACGACATGTGCAAGGCCTTGAGCCAATTGCAGATGGCTGAAAGTGCGGTGAAGGATAATCCAAAAATGGAGCCGAGGGTGAAATCGCTCCAGCTTTCGGTCATGTATGTGTTCCTCGCTAACTGGGACGACTTTCGATCACGGGCCCAAACCGAACATGAAAACTGGCCGATGCCCGACTCCATTGAAAAACTCGGCTCTCAATTCAGGGAGTTAGCAATTTCCAATGGATTGCTGCTGTCGCGCCTTCACTTGCCGGCCAAGGCATCGCGAGCGGTGGATTTGAGATGAGCAAGAAGCACAACGATGATTTCGCCTCCCTTCCGACGGGCGCGTCCCGCACGCCAGTTGCGCTGGATCATTTTCCCGATGCCCTTCATGCGGTTGTATGGCGGAATTGGGATTTGGTGCCGGTGGAGAGGCTCGCCGAAGTTCTCAACGCAACTCCCCGGCAAATCGAGGAAATTGCGCTGTCGATGGGACTTGAAAAGCAATTTGCCCTCCCACCCGATGCGCTCGAGCGATGTTATGTAACTTTGATTCGGCGCAACTGGCATCTTTTGCCATATGAGCAGCTTTGCCGTCTCCTCAACTGGGACGCTGGATTGATGTCGCAGATGCTGTTGGATGAGGATTTCCTCTGGGTGAAGCTTGGCATGCAAAAGCCGGAATGCGAGCCGGTCGCGTATCGGCCTCCGTCCCGCGATGCGCGCGAGCATGCCGCGTTGATTCGCGAAATCGTGAACGAAGAAGCCGGCCGTCTGAATTCCGAAACTTCACAGCCGCCTCTTGCGTTCATCAAGCATTACCTCGACAAAAAAACGGCGCGTCCTGCCAAACCCCGGCAAGCTCCCGATCGCTTTCACCTTCGAATGGTCTACCCGTATTTCCTGCGTTACGGCGATCCCCTGTCCGGCTCGGCGATTGACGATGTTCCCGAAAGTCTTCTGGAAGAGCTTGCAGACCAAGGCGTCAATGCGATCTGGCTTCAGGGGGTTCTCGCCCGGCTCGCGCCGTGGAGACTGGCTCCCGACCAGTCCGACGGATGGGAAGAGCGCCTTGAGAATCTGAATCGCCTGGCGGATCGTGCCGCTCGATTTGATATCGGGGTCTATCTTTATCTGAACGAACCGCGATCGATGTCGGAATCCTTTTTCGATCGGTACCTGCATTTGCGCGGCGTACCCGAGAAAGCAGGACGTGGAGAAGCCACGCTGAAGCGATTCACGCTTTGCACCAGCACCGCCGAGGTCCAGGAGTTTCTGGTCGATTGCGTGCAGCATGTTTTTAGAAGCGTTCCACGGCTCGCAGGCGCATTCACGATCACTCACAGCGAAAACCTGACGAATTGCTATTCACGCCAGTACGAACCCGCCCACGCCTGCCCGCGGTGCCGGACCCGCGGCCCGGAAACAGTGATTGCCGAGGTCAACGAGCTGATCGCGCGCGGGATGCACAGCGTGCGCGAGTCGGCAAGGCTCATCGTCTGGGACTGGGCCTGGCCCGAGCCGTGGGTCGAAGGAATCATCCAGAAGCTCCCGGCGAACTGCTCGCTGATGCGCGTGAGCGAATGGGATTCCCCGTTTCGGCGTGGCGACTTCGAGGGGAAAGTCGGTGAATATTCCATCTCCGTCGTCGGACCCAGCGAACAATCGCAACATCATTGGCGCCTGGCGCGCGGCGCGGATTACAGACGATTGCCAAGGTTCAGGTCAGTAATTCGTGGGAGCTCTCCAGCGTTCCTTATATCCCCGCCATGGCTCTGATAGGCGCCACATCAGCAATCTATGCGAAGCGGATGTCGATGGGCTCATGCTCGGCTGGACGCTCGGCGGTTTGCCGTGCCTGAACTTTCAAATTGTCTCCGAATTCCTTCATTCAACCGCGAAGCTTTCGCCTGATGCGGCGATGCTGGCTGTCGCAGAGAAAATGTTCGGCAATAAGGCGGCCAAAACTGTCATCGGCGCGTGGAAACATTTCAGCGATGGATTCTCTGAGTTTCCCTTCGACATCAAAGTCGTCTATTTCGCGCCGCTGCAAATGGGGCCGGCGAATTTGCTTTTCGCTGAGCCGACGGGTTATGCCGCTTCTATGGTCGGAATTCCCTATGACGACCTTGCGGGTTGGCGCGGACCCTATAAGGTGGAAACCCTCTTGCGCCAATTCGAGAAAGTCGCGGAAGGATTCAACTGCGGCGTCGCCGAACTTTCGCGGATTCGGGAGAAGTTCCCAAGTCCAGCGCTCGACGAGCATCTGCGGGTTAGTCAGGCGGGTGCGATTCACTTCCAAAGTGTCGCCAATCAAATTCAGTTCGTTCGGGATCGCGGCGGTGAACCTGCGCTGCTGCAAACCATTTTGAAATCTGAAATCGATCTCGCCAGGCAAATGTGCGACTTTGTCGCGGGCGATTCTCGCATCGGTTTCGAAGCGACGAACCACTACTACTACACCCGCTGCGAGCTGGTTGAGAAGATACTCAATTGCCGGTTCCTTTTGCGACGGCTCGCCGGATTCAGTCATCGAAAGGACGACCAATGAAATCGCTGGGTATCCACCACATTACGACGGGCGTTCGCAAACCGAAGCTTCCTTACTCGCCGGCTGTGCAGGCAGGGCCGTTTGTGTTTGTTTCCGGGCAGGCTTCAGTTGATCCCAGCGGGGAAATTGTGCATGACACATTTGAGGGCGAAATGCGCAGGACGATGGAAAACCTGCGCGGGATCCTGAGCGCGGCGAGATTGGGTTTGAAGGACGTTGTGAATGTCCGGGCGTACGTGGCGGATCAGAAGGATCTGGGGGAATACAACCGACTTTATCGCGAGTATTTCAGGGAGCCGTTTCCTTCGAGGACAACGCTGGTGAATTGCCTGGGAACGGTGGTGAAATTTGAAATTGATGTTGTCGCGTACTCTTCAGTCGTGAAAAAGCGGTAATCAGAATCGGCCACTGAACACAATTGAACAGAATTCAACACTTTTGAGAAGATAGTTAGCGAATGCTATCTTTATGGTGGTTTCCAACTCTTTGTCGTGCCGCGGGTTGTGAGAGGCGAGAAGGCGTGAAGGTGCGGGGAGTGTTGGGGTCAAATGGGCAGGTGGGACTGGTAGTTGCGCCAGCGGCCTACGGAGCGGGTGTAGATGGGTTGGCGGACTTGCCAGACACTGGAGGTCAGGACGGGATTTTTGGCGCGTTGGAAGTCGAGGCAGGCGGGATCCCACGGCAAACCGAGGAAATCGATGAGGCGCCGAGATTGAGTTTCCTGGTCGGCGACCACTTCTTCGTAGCGAACTTCCAACATCCTGAGGGGAAGGGTTTGCAGCCAGTGGTCCATAAGGCGGTCGATGCCTTTGCACTGGTCGGCACAGTGGGCGAGGTCGAAGGAGAAGACGGGGGGCTCGGAGAAGAGCTGGAAGAAGCAGGAGAGAGCAATGTCGCGGGGGTCGCGGCGGGAGAAGATGATTCGGGCATTGGGGAAGAGAACGGCGATCAGGCCGAGACCAAGAACGTTGTGGTGCATTTTATCTACGATGCGGGTCGAATCAGGGGAGAGGGATTGAAGGTGTTTCAGATGAGCGGCGGCGGCGTGGTGGATGGAGGGAGCAGTCCAGCTTTGGGCGGCGGATTCGACGGTGGAGCCGCCGAGGGAGAAGTCGATACGTGAGATGTCTTTGATCTCGCCGGCGCCGTGGACATTGGGGTGACTGGCGGCAATTTGCTCGATGAGGGTGGTGCCGGAACGGGGCATGCCGACGATGAAGACGGGGAGATCGGAGTCGATGCCCCAAGTGCGTCTGTTGGCGAAAAAAACCGGGGTGAAGATTTCTATGAGCGTGTCGATGTGGCGGTGGAAGCCTTCGGGGTCGTAGCGCTGGCCCTGGTCGGCGAGGCGTTGTTTGCCGAGGGCGTTGGCGTTGGAGAAGGCGGCGAAAGCTTCTTCATAGCGGTCGGCGTCGTCGAGGAGTTTGCCGAGGGCGAAGCCGGCGTTGATGCGATCGTCGATGGGGAGAGTCGGTTGATTCATTAGGTTGGCGAGGAATTGGACGTCGTCCGTCGTGAAGGCGTGCCCTTTGATGTTGATGAGGTTGCGAAAGAGATAGGCGGCGGTGGGACGGAGCTCGAGCGCGCGGCGGAAGGATTGGGCGGCTTCATCGAAATTTCCCTGAGCCTGGAGGGAAAGGCCGAGGCAGTTCCAGGCGTCGGGAAAGTCGGGATCGGCGGCGGCGGCTTTTCGGAAGGATTCGACGGCGGCGGGGATTTCGCGCTTGTACAAATGGATTTCGCCGAGGGATTGGAGGGTGAAGGGGGCGTTGGGCTGGAGCTGGGCGAGGGAGACGTGGGCGGCGGCAGCTTCGTCGAAGCGCTGAGATTCGGCGAGGAGGGAGATGATGGCAGTGCGCGCTTCCGTGAGATTGGGGTCGGAATCGAGGGCATGGCGGTAGGCGTCGAGGGCGTCTTCACGGCGGCCGACGGCGCGGAGAAGGCGGGCGAGGTTGCGGTGAGCTTCGATGAGCCGGGGTTTCAGCTCGATGGCGCGGCGGAGATGGGTGACGGCTTCGTCGAACTGGTTGGCGTCGGCGAGGGCGCTGCCGAGATTGTTGTGGGCTTCGGCAAGATTTGGATTCAGGCGGAGGGATTGGCGGAAAGCAGCGATGGCTTCGGTAAATTGGCCGGTGGCTTTCAGGGCGTTGCCGAGGGAGCTATAGGCTTCGGGGTAATTTGGCTTGATGTTCAGGGCCTGGCGGATGAGATCGGCGGCGAGGCGGGGTTGGTTGGTTTGGAAGGCGATGACACCGAGGTTATGGAGGGCTTCGGGGTGGTGGGAATTTTTTTGGAGGACTTCACGGTAGAGTTTTTCGGCTTCGGCGAGGCGGCCGGATTGGTGGAGGAAAGCGGCGGAGTGGAAGAGGTCGCGGGGCATCTGGCTTTATTTAATGATCATAGCCAGAGGGGCGCATTTTTAGTTGGTGGATTCTGAGACCAGGAAATTTTTGACGGTCTCTTCGTTGAGGGTGACTCCTAGGCCGTAGCCGTCGGGGATGGTGATATAGCCGTCTTTGTTGGCCTGGATGCGTTCGTGGGTGAGGTTGTGGCGGAGGGGGGAATCTTCGACGCAGTCTTCGAAGACAAAGGCCTTCTGGCAGGTGCAGAGCCAGTGGAGGCAGGCGGCCGCACTGATGGGAGTTTTGTACCAGTGGTTGCAGAGGCGGGCGCCGATTTCTTCGACGCGCTGGCGGATGTAGGCGGCGTCAGTGAAGCCGTTGCGGGCGAGGTCGACCTGGTAGACGTCGAGGGCGCGGCGGTCGATCCAGGGTTGGAAGGATTGACGGCCGCACTCGCCTTCGCCGGAGGCGATGGGGACGGGTGAGCGGTCGCGAAGCCAGACGTAGCCTTCGAGATCGTCTTCGGCGAGGGGTTCTTCCAGCCAGGTGAGCTTGAATTGTGCGAAGCTGTGGGCGCGCTGGAGGGCGGTGCGCGCATCCCAGGGGCAGCCGGCGTCGATCATGAGCTGGCCGTCGCCGATGCCTTCGCGGGCGCCGGCGACGAGCTCGATATCGAGCTGCTCGGAGGTTCCCATGGGTTCCCAGCCGAACTTGATGGCGCGGTAGCCTTGGGCGCGCGAGCGTTTGGCGATTTCGGTGGTTTCCTTGCCATTTTTTCCGAAGAGGATGGAGGCGTAGGCGAGGATTTTGTCGTGGCGTTTGCCACCGAGGAGAACGTGGATGGGTTGCCGGAAGGCTTTGCCTTTGAGGTCCCAGAGTGCCATGTCGACGGCGGAGATGGCGGCGATGGCGGCGGCGCGGCGGCCATAGAACATGGTGCGGATGTACATTTTCTGCCAGAGGCGATCGGTTTCCAGGGGGTTTTCACCGATGAGGAGCTGGCGGAGCCCGCAGGCGTTGTTGTGGCTGTAGGGGGCGTCGACGATGGCTTTGACGACTTCGGGCGAGGCGTCGGCTTCGCCGATGCCTTCAAGGCCGTCGTCGGTGCGGATGCGAACGAGGACGGTGTCCTGGGTGGCGGCAGTTTTTTTCATGACGTCGTGGATGCGGAGGACCTGGCAGATGACTTCCTTGATCTTCATATTTTCCTCTCGGGTGGCTTGGTGATTTTGGGGAGATAATGTTCCTGGAAAGTGCGGCCCCAGCGGTAACTGGGCCGGAAGGCCTCGGCCATTTTGCAGCCGGCCTGCAGGCCCCGGTATTTTGCGGGGATTTCGAGGAAGCTTTCGAGGTCGTAGCCGAAGAGATCCTTCATCCAGGTTCCCTGGCTTTTGTGGGCGCGGACGAGCTGGACTTTGGTGGGGAAGGTTTCGGTGATGTCGACAAAGATTTCGGGTTCGAAGCCAACGCCGGCGGGAGTATCCATGAAATAGACGTGGGGGATGCCGGTGGAGGGCGGCGTGGCGGTTTTGATGTTGGGGACGGCCGCCATGTGGGCGCATTCGTCGACGAGCATTCCACTGATTGAGTGGTCGGGGTTGTAGTCCTGGCGCCAGTGGCAAAAGATGACGTGGGGCTGGGCGATGCGGATGGCATTGATGATGGCAAGGCGGGATTCGCGGGAGTCGAAGAGGAATTCGTCGTCGAAATCGAGCCAGATGAGCTGGGCGGAGATGAGGTTGGCGGCGTTTTGCGCTTCGGCGCGGCGGATGGCGGCGATTTCTGCGGGGGGAACGGTGGAGGAGCCGACGTTTCCGTTGGTGGCGACGCAGAAGAAGACGCGGTCACCCTGGCGGGAATAGAGAGCGGCGGTGCCACCGGCCCAGAGTTCGATGTCATCGGGATGCAGCGCCAACGAAGAGCACGTTCATGGGCAGGTCCTTTTAGACTTCGAAAGTGAGGCGGATGGTTGCGGCGCCGGGGAAGTCGTCGAGGATGACGGTTTCGGATTCGGGGAGATAGCGGCCGCCCTGGACGGAGGTCGGGATTTGGGCGGAGGGATGGGGAAGGCGGATGGTTATCGCGCGGGTTTGCGGGAGGCGTCGCAGAGTATGTTGGCTTCGAGGATGCCGTGGGCTAGATCGGAGTTGACGGTGAGGGAGAGGTGGCCGAAGAAGCTGGCGACATTTTTGAGTTTCGATTTTTTTGCCCGATTCGAGCCAGGCGCGGGGGACGGCGGGTAAAAGCTTCAGCGTTTCCCCTTCTTCCATCCAGAGCATGTGGCGGGTTTGCATGAGGAAGCCGGCGGTTTCGTGGGTTTTGTGGGGACTGACGTGGAAGAAGTGTTCCCACCAGGAATAGGTTTCGCGGTCGGCGAGGGCGGTGAAGGCGTTGTAGTAACTCTTAAGGAAGGCTTTGGGTTCGTCGCGGCGGAGGTGAAGCTCAGGGTGCTGGAAGAAATAGGGTTCGCTGGAGGCGACGTTGCGGGAGAACATCAGTTCGTTTGAATAGTTGAGGATGAAATTGGAGGCTTGCTCTTTGGGGTCGAGGATGTTGCGGATGATGAGGTGGATGGGACCGAGGATGTCGTCGCGGACGGTCGCGGAGCCGTGGGTGAACCAATTTTTGTTGTCGAGGAAGAGGCATTTTGGGCCGGTGGGTCCGACCCAGGGGGCGGCAGTTGGGGACCAGGTGCCGTCGGCGAGGGGGACGACGGGGCCGTTGGCGAGGGAATCGAAGAAGGCGGTCCGGAGGTCGGTTTTGAACTTGTCGGCTTCTTCGCCGAGCTGGTCGGAGAATCGGGGATCGGTTTTTTGGAGTAGTGTGGCGGCGGAGCGGAGGCCGGCGTAGGCGTAGGCATTGAGCATGAAGATGCGTTCGTTGTCTTCGGGATCGGCGACCTGGCCTTCGAGGAGGCCGAAGCCTTTGCCGCGGAGGTCTTCACGCTGGTTGCGTTTTCGCCAGTCGAGAAGAAAACGACAGGCTTTGGCGACGTTGGGGGCGATGGAGCGGGCCCAGGAGTGGTCGGCGGTGTAGCGATAGTGGAGACCGAGGCCGAAGAGGACGCAGCCAACGTCGGCCATGTAGCCGGTGAAGTTCTGCATGAATCCGTTTTCGTGCTGCTTGTCGAGGAAGTATTGGAGGGACCGGCGGGCGAGATCGTGAAGGCCCATGGAGTCATAGAAGGCGATGTTTTCCCAGATTTCGCCGGAGACGGCGGGGTAGACGCCATTGGTGGCGATGAGTGGCGAGTTGGATTGTTTTCCGTAGGTGGTGAGGTCGAGTTGTAACAAGGCGGCTTTGACCATTTCCTCTATGCGTTTTTCAGGGAGTTCGATTTGGGCGGCTTCGTTTAATTTGGCGTTCCAGAAGGCGCGGCATTCGGTGAGGCGTTTGCCGATGTTCTGTTTGGCAAGGGATTCGGCGCGCTGAGTGGGGATGGGGCGGTGAGGAATCATGAAGTCGTAGACGCAGGTTTGGCCGGGGTCTACCAAGACGGCGATTTCGGGTTGGGGAAGAGGTTGGCCGTCGATTTTGGAGACGGCGAAGACGTTGTCGGAGTCGGGGTGTCGGTGGAAGCCGGTGGTGGATTCGACCTGGTATTTCGGCTGGTTCATGTAGCCGTAGTGTTCGATGGGGTGGACGGCTTTGAAGGTGGCGTATCGGGGGATTTTGGCGTTGTTGATGGCGACGATGCGGCAGTAGAGGACGGTTTCTTCGTCGGGATTCAATTCTGTGTCTCGGAGGGCTTTAAACTGTTTTTCCTGGTTTTCAGTGAAGGCGTGACACATGGATAAGCCATCGGCGACCAGGAAATGGGTGCCCCGGATGTTTTCCATCTTGAGGGGGTGGTGTTCGAGGGTGACGAAGGAAGTGAGCTCGTAGGTGAGGTCGTCGTCTTCGCGGGTCATGTGGAGGATGGGGAGGGAGCCCTGGTCGAGGTGACGCCAGGTTTTTTCGGTGCATTCCCAGCCACGGCCGGCGACGAAGCCGAAGCGTTTGCAGATATATTGTTTTTCATCGTCGGGGACGTTGGGGTTGAAGTAGCCGAGGCCGTGGAATCTCGGCTGGATATAGTCGGTGACGTGCATGGGCTGGCGGAGGCCCATTTCGAAAATGCGCAGCGTCACGGCTGACGCCCATCCAGATGGGGCATTCGAGGGAGCGGGTGTGTTTGATGGATTCTTCGTAGGATTCTTCGGGTTCCTGGGCGATGCGCTGGAGGTTGGTGAGTTGTTTGCGGTCGGTGATGGATTGAAGGATCTGGGCGTAGGTGCGGGGGTCTGAAGCTGGGATGACGCCGACTTCGTAGGGGGGGATCAGGATTGGGTAATCGGCTTTGACATCGCGGAGCATGAAGGTGAAGGAGCGCGGGCCATTTTTTACGTGGATGAGGGTGGGGTTGGCGCCGATGTCGCTGCCCTGGGAATCGACGGTGAGTTCAAGGCGGGCGGGTGCGCCGTCGCCGGCGGAAAAGCGATTGCCGGTGATTACCCCCCTGCCGTCGATCATCTGAAGGGTGCGCAGGGCGCCGGATTCGACTTCGATCGAACAATCCGTGGGGCCGCGGTGAAAGAGGAGGACTACAGCGGATTTGATCATCGGATAAACCATTGTACCAGATGGCACATTTGTGTACCTATATAGCAGATTTGGGGGCGGGTTGAAATAAAAAATCAGTGGATAAATCGCACTTTATTGCAGATACGGAAATGAGTGAATTGCAATTTAACAAGTGTGTACCAATTTGTGTTGATGAGGGTTATTCTTTGGGCATACAGCATTTTTTAAATTTCTTTCCGCTGCCGCAGGGGCAGGGGTCGTTGCGGCCGCATTTTTTCTTTGGGATAGGGAGCGGAGCGATGAGTTTGGGGGAGACGCGGGGGATCGGCGGGAGGGATCGGCGCGGTGGCGGGAGGGGATTGAAGGGTTCTTCTTTGAAATCGCGGAGCTCGAGCTTGACCTGATGTTCGGGGGCTTCGGCGGCCGCTGAGCTGGACGCCGCGGAAATAATGCTTTTGCCAGGTGTCCTTCATGGCCTTGGGGATCGTGGTTTTCAGGTGGTTGAGGAAGCGGGTTCGGTCTTTGTGCCAGTTCATGTAGGCGGCTTCGAGCGGGGGCTCGGAGCGGATCTCGCGGATGACGGGGGTGAATTTTTCGAGGAGGCCGCGGGGCTGGGGGACGACCATGCAGATGGGTTCGTCTTTTTCGAAGACGACGGGATGATGGGGGCGTGTGAAGCGCCAGTTCATGGTGAAGGTGGCGACGGACCAATCGGTTTCGACGATGCCTTCGAGGGGGGCGATGCCGTCTTTCTGGAGGTTGGCGGGTCCGCGGACGTGAAGGTTGAAGCCGGGGGAAGTCCGGAAGAGGAATGGGAGAGTGAAGGTGAGGACACCTTCGCCGAAATGGGCGGCGGCGGAGCATTTTTCGGCGCCGTCGAGGCATTCGATGCGGACGCAGGAGCGGTCCCAGCCACCCGTCCAGGTCGCGCGGATGGGCTGGTTATTGAGGACCCACCAGCCGGACTGGTTGGCGATCAGCAGCGGGAGGCAGCGATTGGCGACGTGCTGCTGGGAGGAATCCATCCAGTCGCGGGCGCGGGCGCGCGGATGAGCTTCATGTCGGGCCAGGGGGTAACGCGATAGGCGATCAGCTCGGGCGATTGAAGTTCGGAACCGGGCGGAGGAGCGGAAGTTGAGGTTGCACTGGCATTCATCCAACTCGACGCTCATTATACTCCGCGGGCCGCCGAAGATCGGCCCCAATTCAATGAGTTTATACCTTTATAAATCAGTGTGTACCAATTGCAAGAGAAAATGAGATGCGGGGAGTTTGACGTTGCCGGCGACGGGGCCGCGATGGAGGCATTGCGCGTCGCGTTGACGGCGTTTTTCAATTGTGGCGTCCATTCATTTTATCCGCAGAGCTTCAGGTAAAATGGGGGAATCGGCGGGCGCTGGAGACTTTGAGATTTTATTGAAAAGGGCGTGGCGCGCGGCTATCATGGCGGTTTCATCCGGGTTCTCGATGAGTTTATACCACTGAGAATCACCGGGCGTCGCCGTCGATGTCATTCGCGAACAAAAGTCCCCCATGGCGCGTCTATTCAGTGCAATCCTTTTGATCCTGCTGGCGTCGAGCATCGCGATCTATGCATATATCCCGGACATTCATTCGAAGCGGCCGATTCTTTACTGGGTGACCAATCCGTATCCTGAGAGGCATGAGCAGGTCAGCGGTTTTTACGAATGGCTGAAGACGCATGGGCATGGGGAGGTAGATGGAGAGCCTTGCGTCGATCTTCGGATCGACAGCGGAAATGATGATATTTCGAAACTGATCATACAGGGAATTTCCGGAGATTGCGGGGATATCGTGGAGCAGAGCGCCTGGGAATGCAGTTCCTGGAGCGGGCGGGGATTCTGGCGGATGTTACGGATGCGGGGAAGAGATTGGGGTTTGATCCGGGGCACACGTATTCGGAACTCGAGCCGGAGATGCTTTATAAGGGGCGGCAATACTGCTTCCCGCGCCAGGTGGTTGGATATGTTTTTATGGTGAATGAGGGAACACTTCGGAACCTGGGGCTGACGGCGCCGCCGATGAGGTGGGGCTTTGAGCAGTTTGAGGAACTGGGGAAGCAATTTGTGGCGGCGGCGAACCCACCCGGGAAGCCGAGGACGGCCTTCTTCGCCAATGAGGTGAGGGCGACGTATGTGTGGCGTAGCCTGGGGCTGTCGATTTTCAATGAGACGATGACGCGGTGCACGCTGGATGATCCGCGGTATGCGCAGACGCTTAAATTGCTGCACAAGTGGACGTATGACGATCATCTGCTGCCGTCGTCGGCGGATTTGCAATCCGTGGCGACAAAGTCGGCGACGCAGTTTGGGGATTCGCGGATTCAGATGTTTGCGGATGGCAGGTATGCGATGGTTTTCATGGGAAGGCACGGGCTGCCGCTGATTCGGACGCATGGAAACCTGGATATGAGCGTTGCCGAGACGCCGAACGGGGGATTTCCCAACACGGGGGTGGAAGGGACGGAAGTCGCGGTTTACGCGGGGTCGAAACATGCGGAGCTGGCGGAATATTTTCTGGCGTATGTGGCAAGCGAGGAATTCAGCGATGCGATCTCGGTCAACGCGGATGCGATTCCACCGAACCCCGCAACGGTGACGACGGCGGCGTATTTGAGGCCGCCGGATTATCCGAACGAGTGGGGACTGCATGAGAAGTTTGTCCAGGCAATCAATGACAATGGGATTGGAGTGGAAATGAGCCCGTATGTGCTGTCGCTGGATGCGTATGTCGAAGAGGAGAATGCGCGGCAGGCGTATATGGCGGGGCTTTGCTCGGCGGAAGAAGCGGGGAGGAAGGCGGCGGATTTCATCAATGCGGAGATTGCCCGGAATCTGGCGCAGGATCCGGTGCTGCGGGAGCGATATGCGAAGGATGTGGCGGTGCAGGGAAGGATCGATCAGCTTCGGGCGCAGGGGAAGAAGGTGCCGATCGGGTGGGTGAGCAATCCGTTTTATCGAACCTATTACCAAAAGATGGGATGGGCGGACACTTCAGAGCATGATGAACCGTAAGGAGTGGCGACGGCTGGCGATTGGGATTCAATTCCTCGCTCCGAACATTCTCGGATTCGCGACGTTCACGATGCTGCCGCTGGTGTTCAGCATCGTGATGGCGTGCTCGAACTATAATTTGCTTCGGTTTAACCGGTTTCAGCATACTTCGCTGACGTTTCCGACGGTGCAGAATTTTTCGCGCTTGTGGAGGGATGGGGATTTCTGGAGATATTTCGGGAACACGCTCTTTTTTCTGCTGGCAGTTCCGGTGGGGATCGGGGCGAGTTTGCTCGCGGCGATTGCGCTGAATGTGAGTCCGGGGAAGGGAAAGCGGGGAATCCGGGCGGGGTTGATTGGGACAGCGATTTTTGTGACGGGAGTGGCAGTGCTGCTGCTTGCGGGGGCGGGGGCGAGCGGGATTGTTTGTTTGATGATTCTGCTGCCGTGCGGGCTGTTTGTTTTGGGGGCGGCCGGCGGGAGCAATGCGTATCGAACGCTGTTTTATATTCCGAGTTTTACGTCCGGCGTGGCGATCTTCATCGTCTGGGCGAAGCTTTTTAATCCGAATACAGGGCCGATCAATTCGGCGCTGGGGCCTGTGCTGCGAGGGATTTCGGGGATGGTAATGGGGTTGCCGGCGTTTGTGCCGCAGTTGGGTTACTGGATTTGCCTGGGAATGATCGGGGTGGTTTTGCTGCTGACGGCGAGGCGATTGAGGATTCTGTGGGGGGATGGGGATTTGAGTTTGATCGCGGGGGTGGGGCTTGTCGGGGTGCTGGTGGCGTGCGTGGGGTTGATGGTGATCTGGCTGCCGAGCACGGCGGGGATGATTTTTCTGATGGGGGCTTGTGGGGTGATTGCGGGATGGCAGGTTGCAATGATGCGGAGGGAGGAGAGGTTGGATCGCCGGGGCGGCTCTGGGGGAGGGGCGGCGATGCTGGTTGGGGGGTCGGTGTGTCTCCAGTTTATTTTGGCGGGATTGGGGATTGTGTTTTTTGATTTGCGCGAACGCGGCGGCGGGGCTGACACCACCGGCGTGGCTGACGGAATATTACTGGGCGAAGCCGGCGCTGATGCTGATGGGGCTGTGGGCGGCAATTGGGTCCAACAATATGCTCTTATACCTGGCGGCGCTGAGCAATATGCCTGCGGAGCTTTACGAGGCGGCGGATATTGATGGGGCGGGACGAATGGCGCGGTTTTGGAACGTGACTTGGCCGCAACTGGCGCCGACGACGTTTCTGATCACGATCACGAGCATCATCGGAGGGTTGCAGGGCGGGTTCGATTCGGCGCGGGCGATGACGGATGGCGGGCCGGCGGGATCGACGACAACGCTGGCGTATTACATCTATTCACAGGGGTTTCAAACCGGAGACCTGGGATATGCGTCGGCGATCGCGTGGGTAATGTTCGTAATGATTCTGGGAATCACGGCGATTAACTGGAAATGGGGAGGGCAGTATGTCAATGACTGAGACTGTGCCTCCGAAAGTGCGCGTGGAGACGAGGGAGCGCATCGTGAAGCGCCGGCGGGAGCCGGGTGCGGGGGATTTTGTGTCGGCTTTACTGAGGCATGTCGGGCTGGTGGCGGTGGCGACGGTGATGGTGCTGCCGTTCGTCTGGATGATTCTGACGAGCCTGAAGACGGCGCCGGAGACGGAATTGAGCCGATGGATTCCGGCGAAGGCGCAGTGGCACAATTACAAGGACATTTTCTTTGCGCCGGGGGTGCAGTTTGGGCGATGGTATGTGAATTCGATTTTTATCGCGGCGTGGGCGACGTTTTTGCAGGTATTCACGAGTGCGTCGGCCGCGTTTGCATTTGCGCGGCTGAGATGGCCGGGAAGGGATAAGATTTTCTTTCTGTATCTGATGACGATGATGGTGCCGAGTTTGGTGCTGGTGATTCCGAATTATCAGATCATGATCGATCTGCACCTGGTGGATACATATCTGGGGCTGATATTGCCGAGTGCGTGCACGGTTTTCGGTACGTTTATGCTGCGGCAGTTCATGCTGACGATACCGCTGAGCATCGACGAGGCGGCGATCATTGATGGGGCGGGCGAGTGGCGGATTTTCTGGGAGATTATCATGCCGTTGTCGCGCTCGGGGCTGGTGACGTTGGCGATCTTTTGTTTTATTGGGAATTATCAGAGTTTTTTCTGGCCACTGGTGATGGTGAAGAGCAGTTACCTATATACGCTGCCGGTGGGGTTGTTGGCGTTTGATTCGTCGCAGGGGCAGAGCATGCATTTGCTGATGGCGGCGACGGCGCTGGCGATTGTGCCGCTGATTATTCTGTTTTTGATTATGCAGAAGCAGTTGATTCGCGGGATTCAGTTGGGGGCGGTGAAGGGATAGCGGATCGGGACATGATGAATTTTTCGGCCGCTGTGCGGGCGTGGGCGCCGAGTAGTTGGGCTGCGATTTGGGCGATTTGCTGGGCGCCGCCCCGATAGGCCCACGTGTGGTGGGAGTCGGCGTAGCTCAATTCTCCCGCGGCCAATCCGATTGCCGGTGTGTGATGTTCGAGCTCGGTGTAGGCGAGAGTTGGGGTGTGATAGTTGCAGATTTCCACGCAACAGGGATCGGCCTGGAAGTCGATGATCGGTTTGTCGAGATAGGTCTTGGAGGAATAGACAGGAAAATCGCGGAGAACCAAAGACCAGGTTGAATCGGGGGACTTGCAGAGATATCCAATGCGGCCCGTGAGGCGGCGGACGGGGAAACCGATTTTGCTGATGGACTGGGAGTGCGCGTGGAAGGCGGCGCAGGATTTGGAAGAATTCAAATCCGAATCGGCGACTTTGCCAAACATTCGCGTCGCCTGGCAAGTGGACTTTGTGCCGACGACGCAAGTCCGGCGTGGGGGAGTTGCAGGACGGTCCAAAGAGAAAGGGCAACGGCGGATTTTTCCGGTGCTTCCAGGAGTTCAATCGATTGGTGGGTGGTGTAGCCGGCGTAGGCGACGGACCGCGTATTCGGCACAGGGTTGGGCGAAGGGGTGAAGGATTTGGTGATTCGAGCGCGGATTTTCGCGGGTGTGATGAAGGCGGAAAGTGGAAGTCATGGACAATTGGGGAGAGCCGTTAATGAGATCCCAGGTGTAATTGCCGGGATCGATTTCGGGAGGGACGTGCGCAATTTTCGAGGGGGTTGGTCAGATCAGAGATGAAGAATTCGATTTCGGGGCTGAGCCAGGTTCGGTCGCCGCCTACGTTAGGCCAGCAGTGAGGAAAGAAATCGGGGTGGGGGTTGGTCCAGAAGAAATTGGGTGATTCGGCGCCGGGGAAGAGTCCGAGGACTCGGCCGCCGTGGGGAAGGATGAGGAGTTGCGCGCGGCTCCGAGACTGAGGCAATCGGTGGATTGTCCGAGGGAGGTCATCGCTCCGATCAATGTTTTGAGTGGGGACATTGGAAGGAAATATCAACCGCGCCGGCGGCGGCGCGCATTCAGGCCGAGGCCGCTAAGGGATACGAGACCGAGAGTGGCGGGCTCGGGAACGGCGGGGAGGGGAAGGCCGTTGGCGAGGGCGAAGGCGTCGAGTGCCGCAAGGTCGGAGGCGGAAATGGGGGTTGCCGCCCCACTGTCGCCCTGACCGAAGTTGGCGGCGAGGGCGGAGAAGTCGGAGCCGTTGACGGATGTTCCGTAGAGGAAATTTCCCTGGTCCCAGTTAGTAGCGCCGGTGCCGAAGTTGGCGGCGAGAATGGAAAAGTCGGAGCCGTTCACGGTTCCGTCGAGATTGGCGTCGCCGAGTAGGGTGTATTTGATTTCGATTTGTCCGGAGGAAAGGCCGGCAACGACACCGTCGGCGCCGTCTGCGTAGCCAAGGCCATAATGGAGGCCGTTGGTCAAAGATTGGGCGGCGGTGGACATGATTCCGGGTCCGTTCCAGGAGCCGCCGTTGAAGCCGGAGGCGAGGTAGCCCTCGATGGTGGTGACGGGAGAAGCGCCGGTGTAGCTGAGGATGACCTCGTTGTTGTTGACATCGAGCATTCCGTTGCCGGAGATAGAGAGGGAGGTCATTTGAGCCAGACCGATGCCCGAGGCGAGCTGGAGGGTTCCACCGGTGATGGTGACGCTGCCGTTGGGGAGCGCGCCTGGGGCGGCGAAGATCAGTTTGCCGGCGGAAACGCTGGTGCCGCCGGTGTAAGTATTCACGGTGGAGATGGTGGCGGTGCCGGTGCCGTACTTGGCAAGAGAGCCGGCGCCGGCGATGCCTCCGGAGCCGGCGAAGGTGTAGTTGCCGAGGCTGTTGTAGATGGCGACGTTGTTGGGATTGAGGGTGGAGTTCAGGGTGACGGCGTAGTGGCCGTTGTTCTGGTCGTTGAAGAGGACGGCTTCGCCGTCGGCGTAGGTGGCGCCGGGGCCGTCGTTCCAGTTTTGGTTGATCGTGTCCCAGGTCTGGCCGTCGCCGGTACCGACGCAGTTGTTCCAGGTGATGGTGGTGGGACCGTTCTGGTTGACGAGCATGTCGTCGACGTAGCCGGCGGCGTTGGTATAGCCGCCCGGGTCGAAGAACCCGACCCAGGAGAATCCGCCGCTCCACCCCCCTGCCGCCTGGTAGACGAGCTGGCTGTCGATATAGACCGAAACACCGGAGCCGTTAAAGACGAATTGGGCTTTTTGCCAGTCGTTGTTGACGGTGGCGGTGCCGGTGTCGAGGGAGGTAACGCCGTTTTCCTGATCGCTGATGTAGTAGTCGGGGGTGGCGCCGTTGGAATAGATATCGATGGAATCGCCCTGGGCGTTGACGGCGCGGAGGCCGATGTACTGGCCGAAATTGGAGAGATTGTTGTAGAGGAAGGCGGAATAAGAGCCGGATTCGTTGGTGGCAGAGACCTGACGAAGAGCGTTTGAGCTGCCATAGCCGAAGACGGCGGAGTTGCCGCCGTTGCTTCCGTGGTCCATGGCGGCGGTGAGGGCCGGGGTAAGACCGGAATAGGCGGCGTCGAGCTGGGACTGGGTGGAATATTCGTCGAAGCGTTCGTCGAGGGCGGGGGTGGCCTTGTTTCCTTCGATCTGCTGGCCGAGAAGTTCCTGGAAGGCGAGGCTGGTAGGCGAGGAGATTGCCCCGCTGAGGGGCGGAGAATTCGTGGAGGCGTTGGCCATCATGAACCACATTAGACCGCCGACGTCGGAATTGGAGACGGCGGTGTCATAGTACCACTCCTGCTGCTGGAGGGAGGGAAATCCATACCCCCCACCGCTGAAGCTGTCGCCGAGAATCAAAATCTGTTTGCCGGACTCCTTGGAACGAATGGCACTCAGATACGAATTCATATTGGAGGTGTACTGTGCAAACGTCGTGGTGCTGCCGCTGGTATTGATGTAGGCGTCGAACATGTACAGATCGAGATTGTTCGGCACCTGGGACGCGGACGGGTTGTAAAGGTTCATGGTGATGGGAACGCTGGGGCCGAAATAGGCTTCGGCGGCAGCGGCCAGGGACTGCTCCTGGCTGACCGACCAGCCGTTGATGTTCGGTTCATCCACCAAATCGACGGCGTAGACACCCTGTGTGTATCCGGCAATGCACTGGGCGATTTGAGCGAAGCCGGTGTCCCAGGTGCTGGGCTCGCTTTTGTTGAAACCGGCGCCGTAGATGACCGCTTTGTAGCCGAGGTTAACGGCATCGACGAGGGTGCGGTGGGGATTAGCGGAACCGTAGGTGGTGTCGTCTTCGACGAGCATCAAATTGGTATAGTCGTAGAGGCGCGTGCTGTAGGGACTGCCCGGCGCGGCGGGGAAGATCTCCTTGTCCATGTAATTGCCATAGACATTGGTTTCGGAGTAGTAGTAGCCGTAGTAAAACGGGCGCGTGGGAGCGGCCGGCAGCGGCGCTGGGACCTGGACCTGGGTCTGATTCGCAAGATAGAAGCGAACACCGCTGAGAGCGACGTTTTGGCTTGCTCCGCTGGAGTAATTGTAATTGGTGGAGCCGGCGGTGATGACGACGTCCTGAACCTGCGCACCGTTGAAATTGACGATCTGGCTGGCGCCGCTGTAGAGGTTTGATCCAGAGAGATTTGTCGCTTCGGGGACGGGAGTGGTGGAAGCGGTTGTCCAGGTGGTGCCGTTGTCGGAATACTGGATCGTGACGTCCTGCAGGCCCTGATCGTCGTAGTTGTATTCGGCGGCGTCCTGGTTGCCGTTCCAGATCCACATATTGCCGAGCGAGTAGCTCTGGTTGAAGGAGAATTCGATCCAGTGGCTGAAATTGGTAATGCCGGTGGGGTCGGGATTTTCCTGGCTTTGGGCGACGGTACCGCTGATCCAGATTGAAGGGGAAAAGGTGGGCGTGTTGGTGGATTGGGGGCCTTCAATGAATTGACCAGAGGGGTCGAAGAGGTTTGGGTCTGCGGAGTTAACGTCGCCGAGGACGGTGTTTTCGGGGAGGAAGCTGCTGCCGTCGGAGCTGGAAGCGGTGACGGTGATGGCGGAGGCGTATCCCAGCCGTTGGCCATCGTGGGGTTTCCGACGGCGACTTCCTGTGCGATAGACCTGGAAGCCGCGCCGGCGACGGAGAGGGCGGCGAGAATCAGCCTGGGATCGGTGTAACAGGCGTGTTTGAGGAGGCGCATCTTGTTCCCTTCGCGGAAAAAAGCCCATGCCGGGAGATCAGCAATAACCGCTTAACATCGTTAACAGGGACCGCCTGTGCAGGCGTGAACATGTATATACCACGTGGGTCCATTGAAGATCAACTGAAAAAGAGGATGGGAATATGGGGGAGATGAGGGGGTAGCGGATTACCGGGCGCGGGGGAAATGGCGGGGAAAGGAGAGGAGGCTTTTGAGGCCGGTGGGGGTGACGAGGTACTGGTCTTCGATTCGGATTCCGGCGGACAAGTCGTCGCCATAGACGCCCGGTTCGACGGAGATCACTTCGCCGGCCATGAGGACGTCATCCCACATCAGGTTCAGGTGGGGGAATTCGTGGGGTTCAAGGCCTACGCCGTGGCCAAGGTGATGAGGCAAGGGGCGACCGATGCGGGACTGGAGGTGATTGTTGACCGCGGTGACGAGGTCGCGGCAACGAACGCCGGGCTTGGCGAGTTTTTCGACGATGTCGAAAGATGAGGTTACGGCGTCCCACGCGCGCTGCTGTTGGGCTGTTGGGTTTCGGTTGACGGGGAAACTTCGGCAGGTGTCGGCGAAATAGCCGCGGTTGGAGGGGCTGAGGTCGAGAATGTAGATCTCGCCATTTTTTGCCGCGCGGGCCGGTCGCGGAGGACCGCCCATGGCGCCGCAGGCGAAATCGTTGCCGAGGAGATCTGTGAGAGGTTCACCGGCTGATTCGACGGCAACGCGCTGGAGCTCGGAGAAGACTTCCATCTCCTCGATGCCGGGGGCGATGATCTCCGCGGCATGGGCGTACATTTTTTCGCTGATGGCAACGGCTTTTTTCATCAGGTCGAGCTCGTCGGGGTCTTTGCAGCGGCGCAGTTGACGGATTTCCGCGTCGATAAGCTCGGTATCGGCTTTGGCGATCTGGGAAACATGGAAAGAGACCAGAGACGTATCGAGGCCGAGCCGGCGGATTTTTTTGGAGTTGAGCCAGTCGATGACCTTCTCCGCGGCGACGGCGGGCTGCTCCTGGCGAAGAGTGCCCATCAACTGCGCCTGGTAGGCGATGTTTTCATCGATGGCGGCGGCATCCGCTGGATTATTGGGGGCGATCAGGCAGGAGCGGCCATCGGACGTGAGAATCAGCGCGGCCTGGTGGACCCAACTTGGATAGAAGGTGGAGAAATAATAGACGTGCCTGGGGAGGCCGATGACGACGGCGTCGAGGCGGCGGGATTGCATGATGGGTTGCAAACGCGCTTGACGCCGGCGGGATAGGTCGGGGTTGAGCATTGAACTTGGTCGGTTAGTCGTGTTTGATTTTCCCGATGGAAGCGGCGCGCTGGTTCATCTCCTGGACCAGCCAAACGTTTTCGATGAAGAGTTTTTCCCATTGCTCGACTTCTTCGGGGGTGTAGTCGTAGAAGCCTTTGCAGGTGGAGATTCCGTTGGCGCCGCTTTCGACGATTTTTCGGATGGTTTCGGGGACCTCGGTGGAGTTGCTGAGGGTTGGGAAGAGGCGTTTCATGACGGCGGCGTAGGCGGAAACGCCGGTGAGGTCCATCCAGCGGAAAGGGCCACCGATGGCGGCCCAGAGCCCGGCGGCGCTGCGGAAGGAGCGATCGATGGTTTCGACGTCTGCGACGCCGGTTTCGAGAAGGTTGAAGGCTTCGCGATACATGGCGTAGTTCAGACGGTTTACGATGAAGCCGACGATGTCTTTTTTGACGAGCGAGGGATCTTTGCCGGCGGCGCGGGCGAGATCGAGGGTTGCATCGGCGGTGGCGTCGTCGGTTGATTCGCCTCGGATGACTTCGAGAAAGCGGGCGATGTGGCAGGGGTCGGCCCAGTGCATTCCGATGAAACGACTGGGGAAGCGGCGATCTTTCTGGAGGACTGAAATCGGAAACGCGGAGGTGTTGCTGGCAATGGGGACGGTGGAACCGACGATCGCTTCAAGCTGATCGAAGACGGAGCGTTTCAGCGCAAGGTCTTCGTTGACGCTTTCGATGACGTAGTCGCACTCGCGCAGGGCGTCGAGGGAAGCGGGGTCGGAGTAGGAGCCGGGCCAATCACTGGTCGAAGAGCGTGGGACGCGTTTGTGCTCGAAGAGGTCTTCCATAGCCGTCTGGATGTATTTGCGGGCGTTTTGTCTGGCCTGGGGGCGCGGTCGTAGGCGATGACGCGGATTTGTTTTGCGAGGAGGCAGGTGGCGATGCCGCGCCCGAGCAAACCAATTCCGACTATGCCGACGATGCGGGGTATCATTTTGGGGCTCTTTTGCGAAATGCACCTTATTGGACAAGTTTCAATCTGCCTTGATAAAATAGCATTTGTATGATCGGTGAGCAACGAATTTATGGGCGATTTCAACCGCATGGACAAGGTTGAACCATTATGGCGCCGCCAATAGACATTCCGCAAACGCCGGGGATTGTGATCGACGAAGCGATTGTTGCCGGCAACCTTGCGCGGATGAGGAGATATGTTGCCGACCATGGGATCGGGCTGCGGCCGCATACAAAGACGCACAAGTCGATTTTGATGGCAGCACGGCAGATGGCGGCGGGCGCAATTGGGCTGACGACGGCAAAAGTTGGGGAGGCGGAAGTAATGTCAACGGCTTCGAAAGATCTGTTGCTGGCGTATCCGGCGGTGGATGAGGCGCGATGTGAGCGGTTGGCGAATCTTGCAAAAGAAAACACGGTTCGCGTGGCGGTTGATTCGCGGGAGGGGCTGGAGGCGCTTGCCGATTCCGCGGCGCGTGCGGGAACTCTGATTGGGATCCTGGTGGATCTGGATGTGGGGATGCATCGGACGGGGGTTCAAAGCCCGGCGGCGGCGCTGGAGTTGGCGCAGGGTGTGAGTCGATCAAAGCATCTGCGGCTGGATGGGCTTTTCATTTATCCCGGGCATGTGTTTGAGCCTGCTTCGAAGCAACAGAAGACGCTGGAGCTGATCGAGGCTCGGGTGGAAGAGACACTGGGGCTGTGGGCGCGGAACGGGATGGAAGCAAAGATCGTTTCGGGAGGGTCTACTCCTACGGCGTTTCAGTCGCACCTCATTCAGCAACTGACGGAAATCCGGCCGGGAACTTACATCTATAATGATATGAATACGGTTTTGGGGGGATTTTGCAGGCTGGACGATTGTGCGGCGAGAATTGTTTGCACGGTGGTGAGCGATGCTGTGCCGGGCAAGGTTGTGGTCGATGCGGGAAGCAAGACGCTGACGAGCGATCGAAATGCGGCGCAGCCTGACAGCGGGTTTGGGTTTGTCGTGGAATACCCGAAAGCGAAGGTGGTTCGGCTGACGGAAGAGCATGGAGAGATCGAGATGAGCGCGTGCGACCAGAGGCCGCGCATTGGGGAGCGCGTTCACATTATTCCCAATCACATTTGCCCATGCGTGAATTTGCAGGATTCGGTTTGGCTTCGCGCACAAGATGGAAACCTGGAGCGTTTGAAAGTCGATGCCCGGGGAAGGCTTTCCTGAGAGGGATTCGTCGTGCGGCTGATTATTGATTCACATCTTGATCTTTCATGGAATGCGCTGTCGTGGAATCGCGATCTGACGCAATCGATTGCGGAAGTGAGAAAGAGCGAAGCGGAGATGACGGACGACGATGCGCGCGGGCATGGAACGGTAACGCTGCCGGAAATGCGGCGCGGAGGAGTGGCGGTCTGCTGCGGGACGCTTCTGGTGCGGGCGAAGAGGAATGTTAAGCCGGTGCGGAAGATTGATCTGGATGTCGCCACTCAGGAAATCGCGTGCGCGACGGCGCGGGGGCAGATGGAATATTACCGGTTGCTGGCTCAGCGCGATGAGATTGCGCTGATCGGGAGCCGGAAGGAATTGAAGACGCACTGGGCCCGGTGGCAGATGGCGCCGGCGTCCGATGCGCTGCCAGTGGGATTGATTCTGGCGATGGAGGGGGCGGATCCGATTGTGTCGCCGAATCAGGCGCAGGGGTGGTGGACCGATGGGCTGCGGCTGGTGGGATTGGCCCACTATGGAAAGAGTCATTATGCGGTGGGAACGGGGGACAGCGGGCCGCTGACTGCAAAGGGGGTGGAGCTGCTCAAGGAGATGGATCGGCTGGGGTTTATTTTGGACGTGACGCACAGTTCGGATCCGTCGTTTTTCCAGGCGATGGAGATTTTTCGGGGGCCGGTGCTGGCAAGCCACAATAATTGCCGGGCGCTTGTGCCGGGGGACCGGCAGTTTTCCGATGAGCAGATCAAGCTGCTGATTTCGATGAATGGAGTGATTGGGGTGGCGTTTGATTCATGGATGCTGAAGCCAGGATTTGTGATTGGGCAGACGCCCGGTAGTGCGGCGACGCTGGCGGCGGTGGCGGACCATATCGATCACATCTGCCAACTGGCGGGCAATACCTATCACGCGGCGATTGGGACGGATCTGGACGGCGGATTCGGGACGGAGCAATCGCCGGCGGGGCTGGAGACGATTGCGGACGTGCAGAAGCTGGAATCGATTCTCGGGGAGCGCGGATATTCGTCCGCGGATATCGATCAAATATTTCACGGGAACTGGATGCGGTTTTTCCTTTCGGCGCTGCCGGGGGAATAGCGCGATCAATAGGTTGCGCGTCCGCCGGTGAGGTCAAAGATGAAGCCGGTAGTGAAGCTGCATTCTTTGGAGGTGATCCAGGCGGAGATGGCAGCGACTTCTTCGAGAGTCCCGAGACGTTTCATGGGTATTTTAGAGGTCATATATTCGACTTGCTTGGGATCGATACCGCGGACCATGTCAGTCATGATGACGGCGGGGGCGAGTCCGTTGATGGTGATGGCGGTGTCGGCGTATTCCTTGGCGACGCCTTTGACGAGGCCAATGACGCCGGACTTGCTGGCGGAATAGCCGGCCATTCCGGGATTGCCTTCCTTGCCGGCAACGGAAGCGATAAGAAGGATTCGACCGTAATTTCCGCGCAGCATGGAGGGGAGAACAGCCTGGGTCATGATGAAGGAGCCGAAGAGATTTACGCGGCAGACCTCTTCGAATTTTTCCGCAGGGTAATCGACAATTTTGGTGCTGGTGGGGCCGACGATGCCGGCGGAGTTCACCATGACATCGACGGGGCCGAGTTCTTTTTCAACGCGCGAGACGGCGGATGCGACGGCGGATTTCTGGGTGATGTCGACGGCGTAGCCGCGCGCGACTTTGGCGTCGATCGACGCGGCGGCGGATTCGATTTTGGAGGCCTCACGATCGAAGAGCGCAACCTTGCGCCTTCGGAAGCGAGGCGTCTTGCGATCTGGAGCCCCAGGCCAGTGGCAGCGCCGGTGACGATTGCAACCTGATTTTCGAAGCGATGCATGATGGTCTCTCCGGTTAGGCGTTTTTGCAGGTTTGCCGCTGCTCGCCGAGGCCTTCGATCTGTAATTCGACGACGTCGCCGGCTTTGAGGAACTGCGGGGGCTTCATGCCCAGGCCGACGCCGGGGGGAGTGCCGGTGGAGATGACGTCGCCGGCTTCGAGGGTCATGAATTGTGAGACATAGTGGATGAGGTGGTTGACGTTGAAAACCATCGTGGAAGTGTTTCCATGCTGGCGCTCGATTCCGTTCACCCTCAGGGACATTTTGAGGGACTGGACGTTGGAAACTTCGTCGACGGTGGAGAGCCAGGGACCGAGGGGATTGAAGGTGTCGCAGCTTTTTCCCTTGGTCCACTGGCCGCCGCGTTCCATCTGGAAGGCGCGTTCGGAGACGTCGTGGCCAACGGCGTAGCCGGCGATAAATTTTGGGGATTCAGAGGGATCGGAGAGATATCGCGCGTCGGCGCCCATGATCACGGCAAGCTCGACTTCCCAATCGGTCTTGGTGCTGTTGCGGGGAATGAGAACGTCGTCGTAGGGACCGACGAGGGTGTTGGCGGCTTTCATGAAGAGGATGGGTTCGGTGGGAATCGCGGCGCCGGATTCCTTGGCGTGGTCGGAATAATTGAGGCCGATGCAGACGATTTTTCCCGGCCGGGCGACGGGCGCCGCCCAGCGGGCGGATTTGGGCACGTCGCGACGGGAATTGAGGTCGCCGGAGGCGAGGAGATCGCGGAGTCGTTGCAGGCCGCCGGAATTGAAGAAGCGCGGTCCCAGTCGCGGAAGTGTTCTGAAACGTCTTTTCGAACGCCGGCGGGGGTCAGAATGCCGGGGGATTCTTTTCCTGCTTCTCCAAAACGAATCAATCGCATTTGAGATCTCCAGTGTTGTTCAAAGGTGAAACGAAATCATACGAACCGGGCGACAACTTGAGGACGAGGGTTTTGTCCTTTCGGTCGATCATAGTTGTCTGATCGTTGTCGGCAATTTTTCGGCCCCCTTCTTCTACGTTGGCGAAGTCGGTTGAAGGAATATACGCCGTGGCAGTGGCGGTCGGGGGAACGGTTGCGTGCCAGTGAAATTGATGGTCTTTCAATTGCCAATTGCTTTCAATGAGGCCGCGGACGGAATCGAGGCTTGCCGATGCCCGGGTCAGGCCACCACCGGGCTGGGGACGGAGGATGATGTGCTGGTAGCCAGGGTTGGCGGTGTCCCAATTGATGCCGGCGATGGTTTGATACATCCATTGTCCCACGGAGCCAAAGGCGTAATGATTGAAGGAATTCATCTCCGGGTAGAAAAAGCCGTTTTCGTCGGTCCAGCCGTTCCAGCGTTCCCAGATGGTGGTCGCGCCGCGGCGAATGGTGTAGCCCCAGGAGGGAAAGGTTTCGTTGAGGAGAAGTTTATAGGCAATGTCGAGATAACCGTTGTCGGAAAGAGCGAAGAGGAGCTGTCCCGCGCCGACAAAGCCGGTGGATAAATGATCGTTGAGACGATGCACGTTTTCGGCAAGGCGTTTTGCGGCGATGGGACGCAAATGCGCGGGAAGGAGATCGAAGCGAAGGGCAAGGGCGTAGGCGGTTTGCGTTTCGCCCTTAAGGCTTCCATCTTCAGAGACGAATTCACGGTTGAACGCGATTTTAATTTGCTCCCAGAGGGCGTGAAGGCGATGGGCTTCTTTCCAACGATTGAGAATGTCGGCGGCGGAGGCGGCGATTTTTGTCGACTGGGCGAAATAAGCGGTGGCGAGAAGATCCTTGGGCGTTTCCGCGTTGATGTTGAGCCAATCGCCCATGTTGCCGTTGAGGCGGTTTTGCCAGAGGTGATTGGGGTTTGCCTTATCAAGGTATGAGATCCAAGCGGCCATGGCATCGTGACATTTTTCGAGAATCCAGGGATCGCCATGGGCCTGATAGAGGGTCCAGGGGACGAAGACGCCGGCATCGCCCCAGGCGGGGGCGCCGTCATTGAGGTCGGTCATTCGGGGGAAACATCCGAGAACCCCCCTTCCGGAGATTGGGAGTCGATGATATCCTGCATCCATTTTGCGAAGAACGCGCGGCAGTCCATGTTGAATGTTGCGGTGGGAAGGAAGACCTGGGCATCGGCCATCCAGCCGAGGCGCTCGTCGCGCTGGGGGCAATCGGTGGGGACTTCCAGAAAATTTCCGCGCTGGCTCCAGAGGAGGTTGCTTTGAAGCTGATTGACGAGGGGATTGGAGCATTCGAAGCGGCCGGTCGCGGGAAGGTCAGAGCCGACAACGATGCCGGTGATGGAGTCGAGATTGGGTTCACCGGGGAAGCCGCTGATTTCAACAAAGCGGAAGCCGTGGAAGGTGAACGTGGGCTCGAAGATTTCATCGGCGTCGCCGCGGAGGGTGTATTGATCGACGGACCTCGCGCGGCGAGATTTTCGGTGTAGATCGTGCCGTCGGGATTTAATGCTTCGGCGAAGCGGAGTATGACGGTGGTACCGGCACGTCCGCCGACGCGCAGTCGGGCCCAGCCGACAATGTTTTGGCCAAAATCGAAAACAAATGTTCCGCCGGGGCCTGGCTTGAACGATTTTGGGGGCAATTCTATGAGCTTGCGCACGGACGGGCCAATCTGGGAGACGATGGCAACCTCGGGAGCGGGGCCGGGTTTGACGGGCCGCCAGGATTGATCGTTGAAGTCGGCGCGCGACCAGCCGGGAAATTCATGGCGGGCGTCGTAGATTTCGCCCATGAGAAAATCGGAGGAGAGGATAGGGCCGGGGGAACATCTCCATGAATCGTCGGTGACGATGGTTTGAGTGGAACCGTCCTGGTAATCGATTTGGAGCTGGGCGAGAAGGCGCGGCGTATGGCCGTAATGGTTTCGCTCGTCCTTCCAGCCGAGCTCGCCGCAGAACCAGCCATCGCCGAGGATGAAGCCGATGGCGTTGTCGCCTGGAGTCACGAGGGACGTGACGTCGTAGGTTTGATATTGGATTCGTTTTTTATATTCGGTCCAGCCGGGACGGAAGTGGTCTTGGCCGACGCGCTGGCCGTTGAGGAAGCCGACGTAAATTCCCTGGGCGGTGGCGTAGAGGCGGGCCTGACGGATTGGCTTTTCTTCCAAGGCAAAACTTTTTCGAAGGTGGGCGGCGGGAATTCGTAGGGCGGTCGGAGACAAACCGGATATCCAAGTCGCTTTCCAATCGGCGGAATTGAGAAGGCCCATTTCCCAAAAGCAGGATTTGGCGGCGGCGGTGATATTCCCGGCGTCGTCCCAGATTCTGACGATCCACCAAGCGCGCTGAGCGGATGATAACGTCTCACCGGCGTAGTGAACGCGAATGGTTGAATCCGATTCAATTCGGCCGCTGTCCCACAAATCTGGCGATGGTTTTCCGGTCAGCAGGCCAGAACGAGATGCGACCAGGACTTGAAACGCCGATTGGTTGCGGCGCGAGGGAGCGAATTTCCAGGAAAGGCGAGGATATGGCGAATCGATTCCCAGCGGATTTACCTGGTCTTCGCAGTAGAGGGTGGTAATGAGCAGGCGATCGTTGGTGGCTGACATTTTCTCGCCTCTTATACCGCTTCAGGCGGTAATGGTCAGGCCGCCGTCGACCGTGACTACGGAGCCGGTAATGTAGGAGGAATCAGGTCCGGCGAGAAAGAGAATCACGCCGGCGATTTCGTGTGGCTCTCCCGCGCGTTTGAGGGGCAGACGGTCGTAGTTGACATAGATGTCCTTAAACCATTGGGATTCGAGTTCATTGCAGCCGTCGGCGCGGATGGACATGGGGGTGTTGACGAAACCCGGGGCAACCGCGTTGACAAGGATTTTGCGATGGGCCATCTCCAGGGCGAGGGAGCGGGTGAACTGGGTGACGGCGGCCTTGGCCATGCCGTAGGAAGAGGAGCCACGCTCGACGCGGTAGGCCTGGATGGAGGTGACGTGAATGATGCGGCCGCCATCGACGATAAGCGGTGCGAACGCGCGGCAGATTTTGACCGTGCCATAGAGCATGACCTGAAGGTTTTGGTCCCAGACCTCGAAAGGTGATTGAAGACTGTCGTGGAGCTGGCAGATTCCGGCGCTGTTGACGAGTGTGTGGATGTTGCCGAACCGGGAGCGGACAGTTTCGGCCGCACGGGCGATTTGCTCTTCGGATCTTACGTCGAGGTCGATGGCGAGGTGGCCCGTGCCATCGAGGCTCGAGACAACTCGCTGCACATCCTGCATTCCCGGCGCGGCGGCGATGATCGTCCAGCCTTCTTTTGCAAAGCGCTGGGCGGTCGCTTTGCCGATTCCGGAGGAGGCCCCGACGATGAACGCTGTGGATGACTTTTTTGAATCGGGCATAGAAAAAGGCGCGTATACGCCTCAGGGTGCAGTCGCGTCTATACCAGTTTATACCAAATCTTTTTTCTGATGGCCAGCCTGACCCATCGGGTGGTTTTCTGCGGTATATATGACCGTAATCTTGGCATAATCGCTAGCAGACCTCCATATTGACAAGACTAAACCACTTGGGTAAGTTGTCCACTGTGAGCTTGGTTGCCATTGCGCATTTCTGTCGCCTGTGGGGTGCGATTCATATCAGGCTCAGCGCTGAAACAAAGGAAAGCGGCAATGCGCAAGCGTGCCCTTGAACAGATCACGGATCTATGGGATGTCCGGTGTTGCCTGGAAGCAACTGCCGCCCGGCTGGCGTGCGCTCACGTGACCAAATCGAGATTGCAGCATTTGCGGGGGATTTGCCTTCAACGGCAGCGGGCGGCGAATCAGAACGATCACCGGACGGTCGATCTTCTGGCTGTCGAGTTTCACCAGTATTTTGTTAACCTCAGTTTTAATCGCTTGATCAAGGCGATCTTTCGCAAGCGGAAGCTGCTGGAACGCACGCTGGCCGTGGATTATGGGATCGAGCCGTACTGTGAAGAATTTGAAGCCACGGAAATCGGGCACAGACAATTGGTCGAAGTGCTGGCGATTCGCGATCCGCACCTGATGGAGAGCCTGATGATTCGGCATATCCTGGTCGACAGGGAACGGCGATTTGCGGCGCTGGAGCGAAAGCAAAACAACAAGTCGCACCCGGATCATTCTTCGTCGCGACGATCGCATTCCGGAAGCCAGACGACAACGGGGTGAATCGGCGATTTTTGCGCGGGACCGATTTTCTACGCAGGGGATCCGATTTCGGTTAACCTGATTTGATCAATCAAAAAGGATTGAAAAATGCAGGCAAAACGCGATTGGTGGAACCGGGAATTCAGGGTGATGATCGCAGTCGGCGACAGCATTACTGCCGGCGGCTGGGCGAGCTGCCGGGAGCGGCGGTGGACGAATCTTCTGGCAGGAATGATCGGGGAGCTTCAGCGAGCGCCGGTCCAACTGGTTAACGTGGGAATTGGGGGGAACGTAATCTCGACAAAGAGCGCCGCATATGCGGCGAGCCAGAAGCCGGCGCTGGACGAGCGGTTGGAGAGGCACGTGCTTTCGAACACGGCAAATGGAAATCCCATCGTGCCGGATTTGCTGCTGATTGCTTATGGTATCAACGACATGCGCGGAGGGACGCCCATCCCGCTGTATTGCGAGGAAATGGAGAAGATTATTCGCCGGGTGCGGGAGAAATTTAAGCCGCTGATCGTGCTGCTCGGACCTTATCATATTCGCGATTTTGAGCTGGGTGTGCCGGATTTCAACAAGGGATCGCCCGACCTTTCGCGTCAATTTAACTCAGCCATTGGATCGCTGGCGCAAAATCTGGATTGCCTGTTCGTCGATCTTCTGTCGGCCTATCGCGAGGCGGACTGGACCGTGCACCGGGACGGGGTGCATGCGAACGATGTCGGACATCGGCTGGTGGCAAACAAGGTTTTGGAGGTGCTGATTTCGAATTGTTCAGGCCTGGCGCTGGAGACGAAGGCGACGGAAAGTTCGATCATGCCGTGGCGCGACGAGGGGGTTTTGCACCCGGATTTCTAGGTTTGCCGCACGCTTATGGTTTGGCGGCTTCGGACTGGAAGCACCCAGGCATGTTTTGTAGTTGTTTAGAGAGGGCCAAACCGGGCACAAAGGGAATTAGACGCGATTTTCGCCAGAAAATGCCAACTCGCGAGCCGAAATCAACATTTCAGTTGCAGAAGAGGATCAAATGGTTTAGAATTGGTACAGTGTGATTCAAGTAGGTACAACCCCTCCTTTCTAATGGCGGTACGATGAGAAGCTTGCAGTTCAAACGGTCGAACGAGATCTACCAGGAAGCGAAGAAGGTTTTCGCGGGCGGGACGATGGGGACGCGCTCGCCGCTCTATCCGGATTTCCCGATTTATTTCGCGCGGGCAAAGGGATGCCGGATGTGGGACGTCGATGGAAACGAGTTCATCGACCTGCTTTGCAGCATCGGGCCGGTCATTCTTGGATATGCGTATGACCGGGTCGATGAAGCGGCGATCGCGACGATTCGGGACTCGTTTCAGTCTTCGACCAATCATCCAAACCAGGTGGAGCTGGCGAAACTGCTGGTGGAAATGGTCCCGTCGGCGGACCGGGTGCGATTTCTCAAAACCGGGACCGAAGCGACGGTCGCGGCGGCGCGACTCGCGCGGCATGTGACCAAGCGCGTCTATATCGCGCGGTGCGGATATCACGGGTGGGCGGACCTTTGGCGCAACGGCGAAGAGGGCGGCACGCATCGAGCGGCCTGGGAAGTGGTGTTGCCCTTCGACGGCAGCGCGCAGGGGCTGGAAGAATTGTTCCGGAAATCGAAGCAGCAGTTCGCCGCGGTTATTCTCTGCCCGGCGGATACGCGGCCGTTTACGACGGAGAATTATCAGGCGATTGTCGATGTGGCGCACAAGCATGGGCGCTGGTCGTGTTTGACGAGATCAAGACGGGATTCCGCGTGGCGCCGGGCAGGGCGCAGGAATATCTGGGTGTAACCCCGGACCTGACGACGCTGTCGAAAGGGCTGGGGAACGGATATCCGATTTCGGCGGTTGTCGGGAAAGCACAGTACATGGAGCAATGGAGCGGCACGCCTACCTCGGGAACATTTTTTGTCGAAGCGCTGTCGATCGCGGCGGCGATTGCGACGGTGCGGGAAGTTCGGGAGAAGCCGGTTGTGCCGCACTTGTACAATTTGGGCCAGCGGTTGATTGACGGGCTCAAGCGGATTTGCCTGGACCGCGGGATGGAGGAGGCGAAGGCGTATGCCGATCCGGTGCCCTCGATGCCGCGGTTTACCTGGCATCCGCATGAAGGAAATCGCTCGGACAATCCGGTGCATCAGCAATTCTTCCGCGAGTGCGTCAAGCGCGGGCTGTTCTTTCGCCCTGGCATGTGGCGTTCGTGAATTACTCGCATACCGAGGCGGACATCGACGAGGCGCTGAACATCTGCGACGATGCAATGGCCGCGACCGTGAAACAACGCGAGCCCGCGGGTGTTTAGAGTTTTGCCTTGAGGTGTCGCGGTGAAACTCGGACTAACTCAGTACGCGGCGAGCGCCGATGGGCGCGGGTTTACCGAAGCCGCCGCGAAGTTCGGCGTTGCGGGGGTTGAGCCCGTCATCATCGACGATGCTTCCGAGTTTTTGCAATGGTCCGAGGCCCAAACCACACGATTCCGCGACGCGGCGAATAAACGGGGCGTGCAGGTGCCGTCGGTTGCCGTAGCGCTTTTTAATGGCGATTCCTCGCTAATCGAAAAGTCCGGGAAAGAAAAAGCTGTCCAAATCATCTCTCGGTCGCTGCGATTTTCCTCCGCTGTAGGCGCAAAAATCATGCTGCTTTGTGGGTTCGTGGTATCGAACCCGGATACCGAGGAAAAGCAGGAGAATCTCGCCTCCGTCGTGAAGGCGGTCGAACCGATTGCGCAAAAACTTGGGGTGGCAATTGCGCTGGAACTGCCGTTGCCTGCCCGCGAGTTTGCGGCGCTTGTGGATCGGATAAATTCCACGCAAGTGGGAATCTATTACGATTTGGGAAATGCCGTCGCGCTCGGTTTTGATCCGGCTGAGGAAGTTCGCACGCTCGGGTCGCGCATTATTGCGCTTCACGTAAAAGATTCGCTCGATAAACTCGGCGCGCTGCACCTGGGCAAGGGAAAGCTCGACCTCGAAGCGTCGATGAAGGCGATTCACGAAGTCAACTACGACGGATGGGTTATGCTGGAAACATTCGCCGACGACGAGAATGAAATCCGCAACGACATCGCGAAAATGCGGCGACTGATGAATGAGCCGGGAAGCAAAGGGCATTAGCGATGAACGCCAGCGCCGTCGTATTCACAAAAGCGAACACTGTAGAATACAAAAGCGTGCAGTGTCCCGAGCCCGGGCGGCAGGACGCGGTTATTCGGGTGACGCATTCCTGGATCAGCAACGGCACAGAGGGATCATTTTTGCGCGGAGAACGAACGGCGGGTGACACACCCTTTCGTCCGGGGGATCTAACGCCATTCCCAATCGTGGCCGGATACCAAAAAATCGGCGTAGTGGAATCGGTCGGGGAAAACGTCAAAGACTTATCGCGCGGCGAAACGGTTTTCTGCGTCGCCGGACGGGTACTGCACATGTTTCAGCCGTTCGGCGGCCATGTTTCGCCGTCGGTTACACCGCGCAATTTGATTTACAAGCTTCCGGCACAACCGGAGGCATTGGCGTTTGCCGGGTTAGTATTGACGCAGGTTGGATATAACTGCGGCACGCGGGCGCCCATCGAGGCCGGGGAATGGGCCGTGGTCATTGGCGATGGACAGGTCGGGCAGTGGTCGGCACAGACACTGGCGGCGCGAAAAGCGAATGTCATTGTCGTCGGACGGCGAAATCCGCGCCTCGAGATGGCTCGAAAGATTATCGGATGTCACACCATCAATGCAGGCGACTCAGATTGGAAGGCGCGAGTGCGAGAGCTTGCGGAAAATAACCTTGCCGTCGGCGTCGATACCGTGGGATCACCGGATGCGACGGAATCGCTGATTCCGCTGCTGAAGCACTTTGGGCATATTGTGTCGGCGGGTTTTTGCGGAACGAACGATCAAATCTCCCTTCAATCGCTGCGTGATTCCGAGCTTTCGCTCGATTCCGTCGCAAGCCTGACGCCGGGACGGATGGACGCCACAATCGCGGCGATTGTGGATGGCACGCTCAAAACGCTTCCGATGATTACCCATCGGTTTCCGGCGAGCAACGCCGCGGAGGCGTGGAAGTTGATCGACAGCCGGGATCCGTCTGTGATGGGAGTGATTTTGGACTGGTGATTGGGCCATGCGATACCGCCGAATGGGAAAAACCGGTTTGAAGGTTTCAGAGATTGCGCTGGGGAGCGCGATTCTCTATCCGGAAAATTCGCCGACCGATGTCGGCATCGCGTGCATCCGGCGCGCATTTGACCTTGGGATCAATTTGTTCGACACGGCCGATGCGTATGAGCGAGGAGAAACGGAGCGGGTTTTGGGGGAGGCGATGCGCGATTTGCCGCGCGAGCAGGTTGTAATCGCGACAAAATGCTGGTTTCCCGTCTGGCCGGGGCCGCTGGGGCGGGGGCTGAGCCGGAAACATATTGTGGAAGCGGCCGAGGCGTCGCTTCGACGCCTGGGGGTTAGCTATGTCGATCTGTACCAGGCTCATAAATATGACGACGAGACGCCGATCGAGGAGACGATGGCGGCGTTTGATTTGCTCGTGAAACAGGGAAAAGTGCTCTACGTGGGATGCTCGAATTTTTCGGCCGTGCAGCTTTGCGATGCGAACCATGTGGCGCTGTCCAGTGGGCAATCGCGCTTTGACTGCATTCAATCGTGTTATCACATGCTGGCGCACGAAATAGAACAAGAGCTGTTTCCGCTTTGCGCAAGAGAGGGCGTGGGCGTGATTGTCTATTCGCCCCTTGCCCGCGGATTGCTTACGGGCAAATATCGCTCCAGCGAAATCGTGAAGGGTTCGAGCGTCGCGTTTGCACCGGAGCAGTGGCAGAGGCGATATTTTACGCCCGGCAATATTCGGATCGCGGATGCTCTGAATAATTTTGCGCAGGAGAAGAATGTTTCCGCGAGCCAGGTTGCGCTCGCCTGGATTCTGCGTCGAAGCGAAATTACCAGTTGCATCATCGGCGTCCAGAATCCCTCGCAGATCGATGAAAATGTGAAGGCGTGCGACGTGGACCTTTCAGGCGACGAACTACATCGGCTCGAAGAGATACTCGTGGAACATACCCCAGGTGCAAAATGCGCGTGAATATTCAGATCGACTGGAATCTCGCCCCGCCGAGCGGGCGGTTCAGCATTCGAAACGGGTCGCTGGTGAACGGGCTGATTTGCCAGGGCTGGGGGGAATACGACCGGAAGAATCATGAGTTTAAATTCAGCTCGGTGACCGAGCCGTGCAGGATCTGTTTTGCGGTGGATGTCGCGAAGGATGCGAAGCCGGTTTGTGTTTTGGATAAGACACCCAAGCCATTTGAGTTTGATCTTGTGTCGGTGCTGGGGCGACGAAGGGGGTTGTAGCGCTGGGGGATGTGGGGGTAACGATTGACGCCGAGACCGATTACTGGGCGGAGCTTTGAAATAAGATCAAGGAGATTTCGATGCCGTTGCCATTGTTTAAGGGATATACACCGGAACAGTTGAAGCAGTTTGGGCCTATGCGCGAGGCGGAGGTGATCAACACGCAACGGCGGGCGTATTCGACGCCGTTTATTTATGCGAACGTCGTCGTCGGAAATTTTTACGAGATCGATCCGACCAAGGGCGTGGAGCTGAAGTCGATGGAGGGGTTTATTACGATCGAGGAGAGCCGCCCGATCGTCGGGGCGATTGTGGTGGGGAGCGGGTGCGTGCCGCGCGGATATAACATTTGCGAGTGGTGGGACGAGGGGGAATCGATCGACAATATGAAGGATCAGCTCGTCAAGCGTCAGCGAATCGACAACCTGCATGGCACGCATCCGAGCATCTATTCGCAGCTCATGATGGGGACTTTTCCAGGGCTGACGTTCAAATCGGTCAGTGGGGGCGAAATGAAAAATGCGGCGGAGTGTTTGAAGATGCTGACCGATGGGTATTACGGCGGATACTACATGGGCTTTTATGAGAACGTCGCGAATTTCCGCATTGGCCCGCCCTATCCCAAGAAAATCACGATCCGCGCGGGCACGCAGCTCTCTGAAGACCAGGGAACAAGCAACGAACGCCACGGCGGAGACTATGCGGTGCGCGTGATCGAAACGCTGACCATCGTCTGATTGCATGGAATAAAAAAACGTGAAAGTCGGTGAGGGCGAATTTACTTTTGAATGGATCGAGAACTGGGCCGGATTCCCGACACGGAATCCGGCCGAAACAATGGACGCACGCACGGAGCCGTCGCGCTCGACGGTGGCGACCTGCTCATCTTCAATCAGGCGCAGCCCGGTGTGCTTCGATTTGATTCATCCGGGAAGTTGAAAAACGCCTGGGGTGATCGCTTTGGGGGCGCACATGGGATGTGTCTCGCCCAGGAGGGTGAAACGCCCGTTCTTTGGCTGACGGATCAGAACAGCGGCGAGGTTGTAAAGACGTCGCTCGATGGGCGGACGATTCTCAATCTCGAGAGGCCGCCGATTCCGGTTTATCAGGGCCCAACGCGATTTGTGCCTACCTGGGTCGCAGTGAATGAAGAGCGCTTTGGCGGCAACGACGATGTGTGGGTTGCGGACGGGTATGGGGCGAATTATGTCCACCGATTCAGCAAAACGGGTGCTTATATCTCGAGCATCAACGGAACCGAGGGACGGGCTGGTGCGTTTGCCTGTCCGCACGGAATTGCATTCGTCCCGAGGCCCGGCGGGCCGGAGCTTTACATCGCGGACCGCGCCAATCGGCGCGTCCAGGTTTATGACCCCGCCGGGCAATTCAAGCGGTCGTTTGGACAGGATTTTTTAACCAGCCCCTGTGGATTCGCGGTGCGAAATGGCATCCTTTATGTGCCGGAGCTGAAAGCGCGGCTGTCCATTCTGGATGACCGGGACATGCTGATTGCCCGCATCGGCGAAAACGACGCCGTCTGCAAATCGCCGGGCTGGCCCAATCTTCCGGCTTCGCAGATTTTCCCGGGCAAATTTAACAGCCCCCACGCGGCGGCAGTGGATTCGGCCGGCAATATATATATTGTCGAATGGATCGTAGGCGGGCGGATTACGAAGTTGCAGAAGAGTTAATGCGGGAAAGAACCTGATCCCACGGAACGACGCCGCCTGTCGCGGTCACCGATTCTACGCAACAGAGCCAACACAGCCGGCGATGCGCGCGGCGTCCGGAAGAGAGTATTCGCACAGCAGCGCTGCAATAAGTCCGGCGATCGTGCAGTCGCCGGAACCGTTGGCGTTAACGAATTTCGCCGGGAGGCTTGGCTGCCAGAGCTCTTCTGATCCACGGCGCAAATAAATTCCCCGGCTGCCGAGCTTGATGCAGACGGCTCTTGCTCCGCAGTCCAGCATTCGCGCCGCGAGGCCCGGAACATCCTGCACATCCTCGCGCGGCGGCAATTTCAAAAGTGCGCGCAGCTCTTCGACGCTGGGCTCGAAAATGTCGACGTGGGGCAGAATCCGCTTGAACCAGCTCGACCAGTCAACGGCGGTGACGACTGACGCATCCGGAAAACTCATGTCCAGCGAAGTGACCAGGTGACGCGATCGCGCCCGTTGAAAGAGGCGCGAGAGAGACTGGCCTTCGTCGATGAAAGTTTTGCGCATCAGGGGCGGGTAGCCAAAGTGGAGAGCGATGGCGCCGCGCAGGTCGTCATCGCTAACGTCGGAATCGGGGTTGAATTCATCGTTCACGCCGGGGCAATGGATGAAGCTTCTGTCTGCGCCGTGAGGGCTGAGGACGACGCTGTAGCTGGTGGGCAATTGGTTGCGGATGCGGAGGCGTACGTCGGCTCCGCTGGAGGAAAGGAGCTCGGTCAAGCCGCGACCGAATAGATCATCGCCAACCATGCCAACCATGCGGACGGGCGCGCCGAGCTTGTGGAGTGCTAGACCGACGTTCGAGACCGCCCCACCGCTGGAGATCGCGGCGGCGTCGACGGCAGTGAGCTGGCCGGGGCCCGGAACGGCGGCGCCCGGGGGAAAAGCGGGAGTGATGTCGAGGCAGGCATGGCCGGCTACTACGATCGGGCCGGGGAGTTGCGATGGTGCTTTCATGAGCGCTTCCAATCGCCTGTTTTAAATCGAAACGGTACTCGACTGCTGATGGCTCTGAAGCGCGGCCGTGAAAATCTCGTGCTGGGTCCAGGCTTCTTCGGGCGTCGCGCAATAAAACCGCTGCTTCATTGCAGACCGCCCATGCGTCAGCTCATCGCAGAAGGCCGCCCACATCATCAGCATCGTATCGCTGAAACCAAATTCGAATATTTCTCCGGTAATTCCCTTGTAAGCGGAATCCCAACCAACATCTTTCACTTCCCACGCCTGCGGACCGCCGGGCTCGTAGCGCATGATGCGGATTTCCTTGGGATTTTTGGTTGAATATTCGGCCGACATTTTCGTGCCGTAGATGCGGATGAACCAGGTGTTGCTGTGCCCAGGAGCGATTCGCTTGGCGCTGATCTGCATCTGGAAATCATAACCCTGTTGATGCCGGACGCGGCATTGAAGCGTGCCATTGTCCCAAGTGTCGCAGGGAACGCGCCCCCCTTTCCATCGGGGCGTGAATCGACGATTTTCAGGAGCGAGGCGCTCACCTGCGCCGGCTTCCAGCCGAGGCGGAGGGGCAGGTGGAGGCCGTGCATTCCGAGGTCGCCGAGGCAACCATATTCGCCGCAGAATTGCTTTTGGCGCTTCCAGTTGATGGGCTTTTGAGGATTAAGGTCGGAGCTGTGCCAGAGGCCGCTTTCGACTTCCATGATGCGGCCGAATTGGTGGTCGGCGGCAAGCTTGCCGATGAGATAGCCGCCCGGATAGAACGGCATTTCACTGCTGCACCGGACCAGGACTTTGGGGTTTGCCTTGATCGCCTTGAGAATTTCGACGCAGGCGGGCTTGTCGATGCCGAACGGTTTTTCCCCCATGAGGTGCTTGCCGGAATTGATGATGTCGCAATAGATATCGGCGTGAAGGTTGTGGGGGACGGCGCAGTAAATCGCGTCGATATCTTTGCTGGAGAGGAGGTCGCGGTAGTCGGTACTGGTCTGCCGTACCGTGGGAAGCCTGGTTTTGAACCAGTCGATCGCAACGGGATTGGAATCGCAGGCGGCGACGATCTGCGGAGCGAAATCTGGCTCCGAAAGATGGCACCAGCGCGCACAGGCAGAGGCGAACTCGCGGCCCATCAGGCCGCAACCAATCACGCCGAATCGGATGATTTTCTGCGACATATCGTCTTCAGTGTTGCTTGATAAATTTGATCGCGTCCCTGGCGGTTGCGTTCTCGTGAACCATCGACATCAGCGCCTTGGTGATGCCGGCTGGGTCGCGGTGCTGAATGACGTTGCGGCCGTAAACGATCCCTTTGATTCCGGTTTTCAGAAGGGCTTCGGTGCGATTGAGGATTTCCTCGTCGCTCACTTTTCCGCCTCCTCGGACGAGGATTGGAATCCGGCCGGCGACTTCGACAACGCGCGGATAGTCGGCGACGTTTTCGGTTGGGTCAGCCTTAATCACGTCGGCGCCAAGCTCCACGGCCTGGCGGACAAGGGGAATGATTTTTTTCGCGTCGCCGTCCACCATGTATCCTCCGCTGGAGGCGTAATCGCGGGCGACGAGCGGCTCGATCATAACCGGCATTCCGTAGCGATGGGCTTGCGGGATGACGGAAAGAATATTCTCGACGCATTGCTGTTGAATTTCGGGAGCGCCGGGAACTTTGAAAAGGTTGATGCAAATGCAGGAGGCATCCATTCGCACGGCGGTTTCGATCGGATCGGCGATGGTGGTGTTGTAGCGGACGTCCGGCAGCGTCTTTCCGTAGATGTTGGCGGTATCAATGCGCAGCACCAGGGCGGGCTTCTGCTTGCCGGGAATCGATTGGAGCAGATGCGCCTGGCCCTGCGTGAGCTGGATGGCATCGGGGCCGGCCTCGACGAGCGTGCGCACTGCCTGCTCCAGATTCTCGATTCCGGCAAGGAACGAGACATCATCGAAAAAGCCATGATCGACGGCGACATCAAAACATTTTTGCGACCGGGCGTTGAAGAGACGGTTTAGTCTGAATGATTTCATATCATCCTGTGTTTTTATGAAAGATGAAGTTGAACGGACTGCGATCGAACGGTTCGCCTCGCCGCGGGGGAAAGCTGGGAGTCGGAGACGAAGTCGGTAATTCGCGACCAGTCGTCAAATCGGACGGCGGCAGGTGCATCCCATTTTTCGCTGTCGGCGACCAATAGGCGCCGATCGCTGCGGCGCAGAATCTGCTGCTTGATGACGGTTTCAGTAAGCTCGGTCGTAAACAGACCCTCGGCGCTCAATCCCGAAGCGGCCACGAAACAAATGTCAAAATGGAGCTGGTCGAGCCAGGCGGCGGCCAGCCCCCCTACCACCGCATCGGACACCGGGCGGTATTCCCCGCCGACGCAGAAAATGGAGGCGGCGCTGGAGACGGCGCCGGATAGAATGCGGATCGAATGCGTGAAGATTTTCAGGTCGCGGCGTGCCAGCAACACCTTGGCCACTTCGAGGCAGGTTGTTCCGGCGTCGACGTAGACGGTGGAATTGGCCGGCACAAGCCCGGCGGCGACGCGGGCAATCGCCTGCTTTTCCTCGACGCGACGGGCGCGGCGGCGATCAAACGAGGGTTCTCCTTTAAGATAGTCGGCATGAAGGACCAGCCCGCGGCGGCGGACAATTTCGCCCAGATGTTCCAGCTCGAGCAAATCGCGGCGAAGCGTCGAGCGCGAGACGCCGAGCTCCCGCTGCAGGCGGGCATAAGGCAGTCGCCGGCGGCGGCGAAGCACCCGCATGATCGCGCTGTGACGCTCTTGAACAATCATGGAGAGATAGTACCATAATGTCCATAAGTGTCCAAACATCCCAAAGTCGCCGGCTCGAACTGACTGTCCTTTCCAATGCCGAGCAATCGCGCCTCGACGAATTGAAACGGGCTCTCTCCGGGCGATTTCGGGGCGAAATCAGGTTTTCGGATCATGATCGGGCCCTCTATTCGACGGATGCTTCGATCTATCAGGTGATGCCGCTGGGGGTGATTGCGCCGGCAGACGAGGCCAACGTGCAGGTCGTCGTCGAATCGTGCCTGAAGCTCCAGGTGCCCTTGTTGCCGCGCGGCGGAGGAACAAGCCTGGCGGGGCAATGCACGAATCGGGCGGTTGTGCTGGATCTGTCGCCGCATTTGCGGCAGATCGAAGGGCTGTCGCCCAGCGAGCGGACGCTCCGGGCGCAGGCGGGGGCTACGATCGAGGAAATCAACCGTTATCTTTCGTCGCAAAAGTCCGGCCTGTTTTTCGCTCCCGATCCGGCGAGCCAGGCACAGTGCACCCTCGGCGGATGCATCGGAAACAACGCGGCCGGGGCACGCTCAGTCAAATACAAGCGAACCAGTGAAAACCTTGTGGCGGTCGACGTGATCCTCGCGACCGGCCAGCGCCCGACTTTCTCCACTCAATCAGCCGCGTCCGATCCAAACGTCCAGCATCTCTCCAGAGAAATCGCCGCGATTGCGAAGAAATATCCGCCGCAGATCCGCGAGCGGTTTCCGAAAACCGTCCGCAGAAACGCAGGCTATGGGCTCGATCTGATTCTGCGGCAGCTCGACAGCGGCGTGCCTGACGATCGCCTCGACCTTTCCGGCCTGATCTGCGGGAGCGAAGGAACGCTGGCAGTGGTTCTTTCCGCGACTTTACGCTTGCAGCAGGTACCGGCTGCCCGCGGATTGGCGGTGGTAACTTTTTCTTCGGTGCAGGCGGCCATCGATCACGTCGCCTCAATCCTCGCGACCGGGCCATCGGCCGTTGAGCTTCTCGATGATGTCGTCCTCGACGCAGCCGCGGGAAACAATGAGTGCAAAAACTATCTGCCGCTCTTGTCCAAATCCGGTGCGGTGCATCCAAAAGCCGTCCTCTACGTGGAATATGAGACCGCCGGCACAGCCGAAGAGCTTCAGGGCGATTTTGATAAGCTGCGGGAACTGAGTCGTTCCGCAACCGAGGTTCTTTGCTATACCGATCCCGCCCCCATCGCTGGTCTCTGGGCGTTGCGAAAAGCTGCCGAGCCGCTGCTGCACCAGATCGGCGGAGGAGCCCACGATGCGCGTAAGCCGCATACGTTTGTGGAAGACAACGCAGTCCCTGTCGAACGGCTGTCGGAATTCGTGCGGCGATTTGAGCAGATCGTCAAACGTCACGGAACCACCGCCGCGTACTATGCGCACGCGTCCGTGGGGGTGCTGCACGTCCGCCCCTTGATCGATCTTCACCAGCAATCGGGCCGGGACGCGATGCGAGCGATCGCCCTGGAGGTTGCCGACCTGGCCCGTGAATGCGGCGGCGTGATGAGCGGCGAACACGGAGATGGGCGGGCGAGGGGGCCGCTGCTCGAGCATTTTTACGGGCCGGAACTTATTTCCGCGTTCCGGGAAGTGAAAAAAGTCTTCGACCCGCAAAACCTCCTGAATCCGGGAAACATCGTCGATCCCGGCCCCGTGCAGTCGATCTCGGAAAATCTCCGAATCGATCGGCAGAAACTTTCCGCACAGCTCGACTCGGTCGACACCTATTTCGATTTTTCCGACCAGGGAGGTTTTGCATCGGCCATAGAGCTCTGCAACGGCGCGGGCGTTTGCCGGAAAACTTCGGGGGGAACGATGTGCCCCAGCTATCGAGCGACCCTCGACGAACGGCACGCCACCCGCGGGCGCGGAAATGCCCTGCGGCTGGCGATCACCGGACAATTTTCACAATCGGCCGCTCCATCCTGGGATGATCCAGGCACGATTGAGACGCTGCATCTCTGCCTCAGTTGCAAAGCCTGCAAAAGCGAGTGCCCGAGCAACGTCGATATCGCGCGGCTCAAGGCTGAATATACCGCACAACGGTATCGAACAACGCCGCCAAAGCTTCGCGATCGGCTGTTCGCGAATGTGCGGCAGCTTAATTCGATGGGATCGATTGCGCCATCGATGGCAAATTGGCTCGCGGGATTGCCGCCGATGCGCGCGATGGCAAATCGCCTGCTGGGACTGCATCCCCGGCGATCGCTTCCGCCATTTGGTCGGTCGCTGCGCCGGTGGCTGGAGAAGCGTGCGCCGGCGGATCGTCGATCCGGATCACCGCGCCGGGTTGCTCTGTTTGAAGACTGCTTCACGTCTTTCAATGAGTCGCAGATCGGGCGTGCTGCCGTGACCGTACTGGAGGCTTTTGGCTATGAAGTTGTTTTGCCGCGAGTCGGATGCTGCGGACGGCCGGCGATCTCCATGGGGCTGCTTGAATCCGCGGTCCAAAAGGCGGATGCCACGGCACGGGGGCTTCTTAAATGTCTCGCTGACGACGGCGTTGAAGCCATTCTTTTTCTGGAGCCGTCTTGCCTGAGCGCGGTGAAAGACGACTGGCTGAATCTCAAGCTCCAGATTCCGCTTCCCGATCGCAAGCGCATTGCGGAAAAATCGATGCCGGTCGAAGACTTCCTGAACCGGCATTGGGACTCTCATCCGCATCGCCCGGCCATGAGCGGCTCGATTCCCGCGATTCTGCTGCACGCCCATTGCCATCAGAAAGCGCTGTGGGGCGAGACCGAGTGCGCCGCATCACTGCGCAGGATCGCCTCGACAACTGTTTTGGCAACCGGCTGCTGCGGCATGGCAGGTTCGTTCGGATTCACTGCCGACCGTTACGATCTTTCCATGAAGATCGCCGAGTTGTCGCTTCTGCCTGCGATCCGCGGCGCAGCCGACGTCGACGATTTGCGCTCCGGGCACCAGTTGCCGCCATCAGATCCACGACGGCGTGAAACTGCCGGCGCTGCATCCGATCGAGGTATGGGCGCAGGCGCTGAGCCATTGAAGTTCGATCAGTCTGCGGTTTTGATTTGGGCGCCGTAAAAAATCTGTCCTCGAGGGCATCGGGTACAAAAGGTTAATCTCGTTCGGCACGCGGTTCGCGCAAGCAGCAAGATATTGAGATTGCGCCTTTGATCTTTTTATGGCATGCTGCCCAACGTGCAGGCAAGGCTGAAGGAAAAAGACATCCTGTGCCTCGGACATCTGCGCCGCGTCTTCGCGCTGCTGGCCACATTGCGGGATGTGGGCTGTGAGCGCGATCGAGCCGGGAACCGTCAGCTTCACTTCGACGATTATTGCAAGCTGGTTTTGCTTTACACCTGGAATCCGCTGATCCAATCCCTGCGGGATCTTCAGGAGGTTGCAGAACTGCCCAAGGTGGCCAAGGCGCTGGGAATCAAGCGATTCTCCGTGGGCAGTTTCTCCGAATCGGTTCGGGTGTTCGAGCCGGGACGTTTGATGCCGCTGATCGAGGAATTGGCGGGGGAACTGCCCCAGGCACCCGATCCGCGGCTTGCGGACTTTGGGCAGGCGATCACGCTGGTCGACGGGACGGTGCTGACGGCGCTGGGCCGGCTGGCCAAATCCGCCTGCGGCATCGATGCCCGCTACAACACCTCCCGGGACGGGAAAGCGGTCTATGGCTGGCGTTTGCACGTTCAATTCGACCTGGAGACGTTCAAAGTCCATCGCCTCGACCGCACTGGCGCGCGCAACGCGGGGGCCAACCGTGAAAACAACGTCCTGCGGCGCAGCCTGGAAGCAGGACGGTGCTATGTGGGAGACGGCGGCTACGCCGACCGGAGCCTCTTTGCGGACATCGCCGCGGCGCAAAGCTCCTTTGTGATGCGGGCCGCGGAAAACTCGGTGTTTGAGCTGTTTGAAGAACGATTGCTTTCCCAGGAGGCATTGGACGGCGGCGTGGTGCGAGACGCGCTGGTGAAACTCGATGGCGCGGAGACGGCGGCGGACAGGGTGGTGCGACGGGTGGAAGTGCAGGTAAAACCTCATCCGCGCCGCACGCGCCGCGGCAACAAGCCGACGGACCTGATCATCCTGTACACGAACCTGCTGGACCTGCCGGCGGAATTGATCGCCCTGATTTATCTGTACCGCTACACCGTTGAGTTGTTCTTCCGAATCTTCAAGCAGCTGCTGGGCATGCGTCACCTGCTGAGCCAACGCCAGGAGGGGATCGACATCCAAATCCACTGCGCGCTGATCGTCTGCGTGCTGATTCAGCTGATCAGCGGCAGGAAGCCGAACAAGGCGATGCGGAACATGATCGGCTGGTACCTGCTGGGGCTGGCCGAGGAGCAGGACGTGCTTCAATTCCTGAACAAGCCGGATAACACCGGGATTAAGCTGCGGGCAAGAGCGGAGGCCTTGAAAAAACTGGGAGTAATCTGAAGGGGAATCCGCCGCCGCGGAGACCTCGCGGTTGACGCTGCGCTCTTGCGGACGCCGGTGTGCAGCAGGGGAAAGTAAAAGCATCTAAGCTTCAACTGTTTCGCGTCCTCCACAGCTTTGGAGCGTTCCGATGCAGCCTGCATGCCGAACGGGATTAACAAAAGGTAACAGTCCGCAACAAACTGGGCAAGATGGGTAATATGGGGTACGCCATTTGCCGTCTCGGACCCCATTTGACTGCAAGTGAATAATTATAAAGATTCAGAGATCTCGCGCGGACTTCCCGACGCCAAATATCCGGTTCCCGCTCCCACAATGCAGGCATCCCCTTGACGCCGTTTGGGCCGTGAGCTCGCGGCGTTATCACACGCCGACCTCACGGCCGATCTCGCCGGCAGCGACAGCAAAGCCGCCATAAGCCCTTGCGGGCGGGTTTGTGGCCCCCGCGTTGAAACCATCGGCCTTCGCCGCTGAGGGCAACTTGAGGGCAACGGGCCACCCAAAAAATCCAGAACGGGGCGCAAAACAAAGCCGAGCAACTGCTTACGGAACTGCTCGGCATTGATACGGAGAGGCCGGGGTTCGGTCTGGATCAAATCCACAATCTCCTTGATAAGCTATATCTGCGAATTAAAGGCGGTGATTTCAAGGGGTTGGCGCCTCAAAGATGTGCTGTCGCTACCCGGCTTTTTCCCATCCTTTGGACGCCGCGGTGGGCATTTTGCGAGTGACTTACCCCCTGCGTTTTCTATTCTGTCATGATTCTGACGGCTGCATTCCAACCACAAGCGCGCCCATTGAAACTCATCACTGAGGCTCAATCTGTCGCCAAGGCGAATAAGGCCACGCCCTCAAAGAACGTCAGCGATTGAGCAACTTCAAATAACTGCGGGCCTGTCAGAAGAGCCACAAAAATTTGCTGGATTAGCCCCAAGACTCTACATTGGTGGTGCAATGGGCCTACCGACCTGTCGCTATTGAATTCGCTTGCCGGTCGATGAAGGGCCGGGTGGCCGCGTCCGCACGCATATCTTGAAGCTCAAAGATCTCGTCAGGGAGTCATGATGCCACAGCAAAGTGCGGGCAGTTCAGTGCCGTGGCCGACGTTGATGGCGTTGGTTGTCGCGGTAGGCGGCGCGACGTTGTATTTCCATCCGCTGACAAGTGATCGACCTGATTTCTCAGGTGGGAACGCGCAGTCCCTTGGTAATGAAGATGTGGAAGCCAGGCTCTGGCAGGATCCGTTTCAGGCCGTCTACAGTACGTATCACGCACCGGCGAGCTGGACAGAATCGATGTCCGTTGATCTCGAGAGGGGTAGCACCGATATAGTTCTAGGTTCCGTACGACTAGGACACCAAATTGGGGAATCTATTCCGACAACGCAGGCGTCAGGAATCGATAATACGGCGGCGGCATACCCCTCAACGCAGCCACAGCGCAATGCGGCGCGGCATTCACTAGAAGAGATACAGAATGAGATCACGGATGCGGCGACTAACGACGATGCCCCCATTCTGATACTTCCGGTGATGGTGCAGGCGGACGCATACCCGGAGGTAACCGAACGGAGACTTCGCACGCGCGTGGCGGTTTTAGAAGCGCTGGGAATCAGAGGCTATTCACCTGTCGATACGGTTCATATCGGCTATTTCACAACGAAATGGCCGGCGGCCCGCCTGGATGATCTACCACCGGCCAAGATTCCCAACGCGGAGTATCCCGGCGTTCAGACGATGGACCTGGTCGTTCCCTATGAGTGGTGCGTCGCGTCCGGCATACCCATGGGGGGAAGTCCGCCGGCCACAAAGTACAAACGAGTTCTTGTTCTCTGGATCAATGAGAATGTATTTTATGATTTTCCGGTCACGCGCTTAGGGTGGCTGCTTCAGATTCTCATACCGTGCCATGTTAATGCTGACGTAACGATCATCGGTCCATCGGTATCAACGACATTACGCGCGATGGTCGAAGAGGCGGCAAAGCTGCCCGCACAGCCTCCGACGGGTTGTCCGCTCGATTCATTCGGCCGCTCGGGCACGGTAAGAATGTTGTCGCCGTGGGCAACCGCGTCGGACGAGGCGCTTAGCCTTGGCGTCGAACCCAGCAAGAGTGCACTGGGGCAGTACGAAAGCATCGAGGCGTATCTTTCACGGCGCTTTGCCGGAGACCGGCCTGTGCCATTCCAGTTTGTTCGCACGACGCACAATGATTTAGACATTTGCAAAGAGTTGGCAGCGGAGTTGTATCGACGCGACCTCGATATTCCTGCAGGGAAACAACTGGCATTACATGATGACAATTTCTACGACGAAACGAATTCGGGCGACGATGGTGGAGATGACACCGACGCCGATAGGGATGACTGCGTTGCCGTTATTGGCGAGTGGGACACGTTTTTTGGCCGCGCGTTGCCTCTCACATTTGCCGCCGTCGCCAGTGGACATAGTCTGAAAGATCTGGTGGACCACCCAGAGCATTTTCCCGAGTGGATCAAACCGTTCGTTTATCTTCGCGGGATCGACGGCAAAACCGCGTCTTCGCTGCCCGGCCAGGAAGGAGGTGGCGAAATGGGCTCCGATCGTTCCAAATCGCAAACAGGGGATCAAGGCAATCTGAAGGTGAACGGACCCGAGGAGCGGCCGGAAGGCATGAATGAATCGGACTATCTGCGACGCCTCGCGGACCAGTTGGCTGATTGGGATGCTATTCTGAAGCGCGATGGAAAGCGTCTGGCCGCGGTTGGCATCCTCGGCACTGACCTTTACGACAAGCTGCTGGTCCTACGCGCGGTTCGTGATCGGCTGCCGTCCGGGATCGTCTATTTCACGACGGACCTTGACGCCCGTTACAACCTTCCGTCGGAATGGAAAACGACACACAACCTCGTAGTGGCGGCCAGTTATGGCCTTCGATTGCATCGCTACTATCAGGGAAATATTTCGCCGTTTCGCGATTCATTGGAGACTGCGGCATTTGCCGCGACGGTTGCGGCGGTCGATCCAAATCAAATGAGCCAAGGGTGGAATGATCAACTTAGCTGGCCGCGCATCTTTGAGATAGGGAGGACCAGTGCTTTCGACATGTCCGTTGACAATATAGACGAGCCGACGGAGTGGAAATTTGGCACCTTTACGGGCACCCAGACGGTCGACAAACCGAAAATCATTCAACCTGAGCGATTCGATTTGGAGACCTGGTGGGGCACGCCACATCGTATATCTTTTCTGCTTCTAATGCTTTTTTTCCTTGCGCTTTTATTGTCGGTAACCTTTCATCTAGTTTGTGAAAAAAAGCTTAAATTCTGCAACCTCTTCAACTATACGACGGCATTTGTGATCCTGGCTATTGGAGGGATCGGCATTTTTATAGCCATCCTCGTGAGTCTGTACGAAGTGAAGGAGGAACCATTTGCCTGGATTGAGGGGATCAGCGTCTGGCCGACGGAAGCCGTTCGTCTGCTGGCAGCCTTGCTTTGTATACATTTTATTATCAAGGCGAAGTATGAGGTAGAGCGCAGCGACAAGAAACTTTCCGAACAGTTTAAGCTGACTTCTTGTAAGACACTTTGTAAACAGTTCAGGGAAGACTGCCGGAGGACGCCGTCGCTGTTCCGAAAAACTCTGCTCAATAGCTTTCGCAACTGGGCCGTCTATGGCAGTGACGATTCCGGTGAAGACAGATTCCCCTCGCCCAAGGAGGTTAAGCCAAGGCCCACCGTCGCCAAGGTATACGCAGAGGCCGTCTGGCGCGAATACATTCTCCACGCAAAGTACAGCATGCGATTTTGTGCATCATCCCACCTGCCGCGTTTTATTTCGGCGCGGCCGGCTGTCTTATGGCAATCCTGGGGTTTCCTCGTTCCCCGGTGCGAGGTCACGCGGTAGTGGCCTGGGATACGGGCATCATGCTCTTCGGCGTGTTTTGCTCCATTGTATTTACCTTCTTCGTCGTGGACGCGACCTATCTCAACGCGCTCTTTATCCAGCATCTCTTGAAGCTGGATACTCACTGGCCCGAAGGCGCTCAGAAGGAATTTCAACGAACTCACATCGACCCGAAGGAGCTCACGGAATATCTGGATATACGCTTCATCGCGATGCGCACGGACGTGGTCGGCAAAGTGATTTATTATCCATTCGTCATCTTTTTCCTGATCGTTGTTTCGAGAATTAGCCTCTTTGATAACTGGGACTGGCCGCTCTCATTGCTGATTATTCTGATCGCGAACGTATCGCTGGCGCTTCTGTCGGCGATACTTCTTCGGCGAAGCGCGGAAGAGGCTCGGAAGGTAGCATTGACGAAGCTGCGAGAACGGCAGCTCGCATGTCTCAACGACGGTAACAGTCCGCGCGGATGCCTTTGGGCTACTCGTTCAAGAGGTCCACGAGGAGCGCGAGGGAGCATTTTCAATTCTCTCACAGTACCCATGGCTTGCGGCGATTCTTCTTCCCTCGAGCGGGATCGGTCTTTGGGTGATCCTGCAATACCTGGCACAAACTTACGCGGGCGGACCGTAGCCCGGGCGTCCTGCCCAGCAATGGCGGGGCCGGACGTTCACATTGCCGATGTCTTTGGGTTTTTAAGCAGGCCGAGCAATTCATTACAAAACTGCTCGGCAAGGAAACGGAGACCACGTTACCACGTTCGAGCCCTGATGGGCTATTCTCCGCGTTGAGGGATTTTTTCAAGGACAATCCTGCCTGGGAATGACCTGTCTTTTATTGGTTTTGCCTATCCCCACAGGTATCCCCGCCTGGGGATAAGCTCCTTGAAATCAATCCATGTGCTCATAGAACACCTCCATTTCGGGTTTGGAAAATCAGTAGTCTTCGGGAAGGAGAACCGTCGTTGCCGACCGATCGGCTTCGGTGATGATCCAGAACTTCACGCCATTGCGGTCGTGGTAGACGGATCGCAGCGCGAAACCTTTGGACAGCATCAATTCATCTTGCCAACGATCCGCTTCTGACACGTCGCCCCAATCGCCATTTGCATGACGAGCAAGGGCCGTCGGAATATCTTCCGGGTGCAACGTATCCCTCGCGTTCGGCGTGATGACAGTCTGACCAAGCGGGAATTTTGAAGCTCCCATGGCACGTCCTTTCTGTTTTGAAAACGGGTTAAGGAGGAAAAGTATGAGCCGCGATATACGGCGGTGAAAAGAACAACGCTTATTTAAGCGTGCCAGAGAGAGGAAAATCGCGCAAGGGAAAACCGGGGTGTTTGTCAGTCCGACCACGTTACTTTTCAGGCGAGGTCGTGGACGAAGCGATATAAAAAAGAACGATCCTGGAGGACCGTTCGATGAGATGGCGGCATGCGGCTCTGGATCTATTGAGCAGCAGCCTTTCGACTTTCCGCCGTTTCCTTGTCTCGCAGGTTCGTGATGAACGAATGGCAGTCATTGAGGAGCTTCGCCACGATTGGCAAATCGTCATATCCGAAGCTGTGACTATCCTTCCATTCATCGCCATCTTTGAAACCGCGGACGATCATGACGTTATATACCGGACCTTTGGCTGTGACATTTCGCCAGATAGAAGCTTTGATGCTTCTATGGCGGATCGTGTGCACGGGCCGGCTTTCCCGCGCCTGGGGCGGGCTGGAATCCGGCTTCCTCTGGGTAGCTGATCGGGGCATAACAATCTCCTTTCGGGGTTAGAGGTCAAATAGCCATTCATGGAATTCGCAATCCCGTCTTTTCGCGGGAGTTGGCAGGGATGATGTCGGTGCCGACACCTCAGGGTATTTGGCGCGAACGTGACACAGGTACAGTTCCAAGATGTGATGGAAGTCGCGGAAGAGAAGGCACCGGATAATCCGGATGTCCCGCTCTGACACGTGACCGAGCAGAACTTGGAGCTCGTCCCATCGTTGGCGGCATAACGCATGCCGCTCGTTTAGCCACTCATCTATCGAGTTGGCAGCTTGGACTTCGTAATCCTCGACTTCACGGCCAAGGGCCTTGGCTTCCTCAGCGACCACGCTGGCGCCGACGCCATAGCGCGGTTCAAATCGACGCGACTGCTTTCGTTTCGGCATTTTGTCTCCTTTGAGTGCGCGGTTTGGCTAGGCCATGGCCGTGCATCGGTAGGGGAAGTGAACGTCAGTCAAAAAACGAATGAACCCGTCTTTTGTCAGAGAATCACACGCTGCAGCACATGTCGAGAGGGGGGTGTGGATAACGCACGGGTGGGGTGCCTTATTCTGAAAGCTAGCCGTCATCAATCGCAATTCCGACGGCCTCAGCTAAAAGGCAGGCACACCGATACTCCTCCTCCGGCCCATCCCCATCATTGCACCGGGCGATTTGTGGCTTTTTCTTGCACGCAAGTTGGACCGCGTGCATTTCGACGGTACCGTTCACCCGAAAGGTTTTGACGATCCAGCCGAGGGAGCGGATTTGAGTCAAGATGGCGTCGGTAGGCACGGTTTTTTGTTCGCTGCGCTGATTACGGCGGGGTATTGGTGATGGGGTTGGTATTTGAGTAGAGCGGCATCCGCAACGGGGCTACTCGATTTTGCACGGCCGCCGTCACGGGCATGTCCTCCGTGTATGTTTGGCTAACAATCGTCGGAGGGCTAAAGCTCCCGTCGCTTCTCCTACAGCCTCCAACGGCCAAACTGTAGGTGTACTGAATCTTCGGCGTGGCGTTCGCATCCATCGCAAATTGCCTCATCGGCGACGGGGCTGGAATACCTTGCAAATCATTCACTGAGCGGTTCAGCCAAATCAGTTCTGCAAGACTGACAAGCTGCTGATTATCGAAGTGGCTGCCATCCGGCTTTTTCAGCGTGTTTCGATCAATCGCATCGCGGAGATATGTCGCCTGAAATTCGGGCACCTTTTTGTCGTGATAATCCACAAACACCGTGAATTTCGCAATACTCCACGTGAATGGCGAGTGCTGAAGTGTGTTAGCCAGCACATAGCCGATTTGGTTGAACGCGGCATCGGCGGACGCCCTGGAGTCGTTCAGTGCTGAAGGCAACATTTTCGCCTCAATAATCTCCGTCTTTGGATCGGCCTTCACCGATTCGATTGAGCAATTCGCCTGAACATCCTGGGTGATTGCATTCGCGATGTAGTCACTCAATTGGTTTTGCAAATCAGCTACCCTATCGTTCGCGTCGCTTAACGCTTGCTGTTTGTCGGCGACCGCCGTGTTGCCTGCAAACGCATCGGCTTGCAATGCCTGCAATTTGGCCTTCGCATTCAGCAAGTCGGTGGCGGCGGTTTGAAGGGTAACCGCATCCTGTGAGCTATCGCTGTTAGTGGCATTATCCGACGCTATCTGAGCAACCGCCGCATCGTGAGCTTTTTGTTTGGCGTCAAGATCGGCGGCGGCGTTTTTGTAATCATCGGAATTATGAAAATCGTTCAATGCGGCTTGTTTCGCTGCACCAATCTGAGTCTGAATCGCGACGGCGTCCGCTTGCGCGGCACGAAGTTTTTGTTCGATGATGACGCATTCGGGAGTAGGCGGTGGCGGTGGCGGCGCAACCACAACGGGCTTCGGCGCTGGTGGAGGCGGCGTTGGGGTTTGAACAACGACCGGAGGGGGCGGCGGCGCTTCCTGAACCGGCGGGGGCGGGGCTTGTTGGATGACCACGGTACGTTCGATGACCTTCGGTTTTTGGTTCATGTACAGGAAGATCATTGCCCCAACGCCGAGCACAACAATGAAGGCCAGGATTTCTCCTTTGCCCATGCCAGAATGCAGTCGCATCGCAACCTCCCTTGATTTGAATCGCCCGAAAACAGATAGGCCGTACAATTCTACGGATGCGACGGCGGTCGTCAAAATTAATGCGCATGTACGTCAATCTGCCCAATTGATACATCGCCTATTTGCCGATTGCCCGATTCCACACCACGCGCTCGGCATCCGGGGACATTGGCCTTGCCGGTAACGCCGAGATTGCAGCTTGCAGCGCGTGCCGGGCGGCGATGACTGAATTGAAAACCGGATCGTCAGTCGGCCAACCAACGGCTTTCATCCGATCAATCACCTTGGCTAATTCGTCGCGATGCTTGGCGAGCAATCGTACAAGCTGATCCCGCTGGGCAACCGTAAGTCTGCTCCCGTCCATCCGCAGAGGGTAGAACGTGAGCGACGACAATGCCTGCCCGCAGCGGAAAGATTTGATCGTTGAACGCCAAACGAATTAAATACTGCCGTGTCACCGAACGTTCGCCGGTGGATTTTCAGGGTTGGCGCGTGGCTCTCCACGTCTATCTGCGGAATGGCCGTCGCGGCGGCGTCTTTCCGAAGCGCCGTCGTGAACTTGTGCGGGGACAGCGGCGAATATCCGCCAGTCGGTACGAGCGTTTGGGTAGGTGACGGCGACCTGACGATTCAGCATTCACCCGATTCGCTATTGCAATTCGGGTATGGGTGGGTCGGTGGGGCCGGCAGCATTTCGATTAGCCGCCAATGGCATTGCGCTGGCTTATCGATGGACCATTGGGTGATTCAGGGGTTTCCAAGAGGTTCGGTCCCGCCGCAGACCGGGCCACTAACGGCTACTGGCCATTTCTGGGTAGCCCGGATTTCTTTGTGGTGGATCATTCTGGCCAGCACGATCCTCCCGGCGTTATGGTCTCTGAATTTGTATCGGCGGCGGACGAACTGACCGGCGGGCCATTGCCCCACATGCGGCTACGATTTGCGCAACGCTGGAGCGATGCCCGGAGTACGGCCATGTGCAATTTCCAAACGTGCCCACTGGCCGTTAAACTCCGGAGAATGTCGGACGACGAGCGCGGCGATATTTACCACGTCCTCCACGACCGGCAATTAGCCCAGGAAACGGAGAAGACTTACCACTCAGCAACGCGAATTCTGACGATGCTTCGCGAATACACGTCGCCCAAGTCGCTGCTTGATGTCGGTTGCGGACTTGGAATCTGGCTGAAAGCCGCTTTAGATTTGGGCATTACCGACGTGCTGGGGATTGAGGGGCCTTGGATTGCGGGGGCTAAGCTTTCCGTATCTTCCGAGCTAATCAAACAAGCTGATCTTGAACGCCCCGTCTCGCTCGGTCGCCGTTTTGATGTGGTGGTATGCAGTGAAGTTGCCGAGCATCTTTCCTCAAACGCAGCCGACGGCCTCATAGACACACTTGTTGCTCATGGCGATTACGTCCTCTTTTCCGCAGCGATTCCATTGCAGGGCGGCTGCGGACACGTGAACGAACACTTTCTGAATTATTGGATCAAGAATTTCGCGCGCCACGACTACGCAGTTTTGGATGTTTTTCGCGCGGAGATTTGGCTCGACCGGTCGATTCATTGGTGGTTGCAGCAAAACCTCGTGTTATTTGTTCGGCGCAGGGTGGCCGAATCGAATCCCGCCCTGCGCGATGAATTGAAGGTCAAGCGCCCCGTCTCTATTGTCCATCCGGCAACCTACTATGCCCGGCTGAAAGTTGCCCAGGAGGCGATCAAAGAATTGAAGGATAAGATTGATTCCGGGAAATGATGGGCGACAATGGGGCTGGTCCCGCGACTTACTGCCATTTCGGCATTTATGTTTAATTATATACTTGGCTAATCCAGCCCTGTCCCTAATGGCTTTCTCCGCGAAGCCGCAACAACCGGCAACTCCTCCCATCGCGTCGTATATCGCGGCGATCTACGATCCGACCTCATGTGCCAGGTCCGACATGGATTCAGCGCAACGGGCGATGCGGACGCCAGCCGGATTGTGCCACGCCCAAACATTTCGTTGATCCGGTCCATTGCGACCATCAACTTGCCCGATTCGTCGGGGTCACAATGCACGAATAAACACCCCTGCGCTGCTGAGCGCTGACATAACCCCATCAAGAGAACGCCAGCCTTTTTGTAACGGAACTCCGGTCGATAGATTCTCCGTAGCGCCCACGCCGCGTGCTCAGCGATGAGGCGGGTATCATCCGTTGGCGCGAGCAACCGGCTTGCCCACCACCCACCGTATTGCTCATCTGCAGAATGCCTGTCGGTTTGGATGAATACACAGAGTCGCGCCGCCACCAGTTTTTGCCGCCGCAATTTGACGCACGCTTGCGAGGCAAAAGTAACCGTCGCTTCGCGGATCGCGTTAAAATCCGAAGTGACTTTGCCGAAGGATCGCGAGCAGCAAATATTCTGTTTGTCCGGCGTGATTTCTTCCAGTTCGATGCACGATGTCCCGCGCAGCTCGTATACGAGTCTCTCGCCGACAACTCCCAAATGCTGCCGGATGTAGTGAGGGCTGGCGGCGCGAAGTTCTGTCGGAGTGGTAATGCCGAGCCGTTTCAGCCTGCGCGTGAAGCCACCGGAGATGCCCCAGATATCTCCCAACTCCACCGCTCCAAGCGCCGCCGTCGCATCTTGTTCATTCTTGATTACGTGGATGCCGTTGGCGTTTTTGCCCCTCTTGGCCAGATGGTTCCCCAGCTTCGCCAGCGTCTTTGTGATGCCGATTCCGACGCCAACCGTCAATCCCGTCCATTGCCTCACGCGATCCGCAATCTGCTGGGCCAACGCCGCCCACCCCTCGCGTGGGGATGATTTCCACCACAGGAAACATTCGTCGATTGAATAGGTTTCCATCCGCTCGGCGAAGCCGCGCAGGATCGAATGCAGTCGGTGCGCTCATATCGGCGTACAGGGTGTAATTGCTGCTGAATACCTCGACGTCGTGCTCTTCCAAAATGTGGCGCACCTGGAAATACGGCTTTTGCATGTCGATGCCCAGCGCCTTCGCCTCTTTCGACCGGGCCACAATGCAGCCGTCGTTATTGCTCAAAACGACCACCGGACGGCCTGCAAGGTCGGGGCGAAACACCCTTTCACACGCCGCATAAAAGCTGTTGGCATCCACCAGCGCGAACATTCAAAACCTCACCACAACCGCCACGACAACACCGCAGAGAATGATGGGAACATCGGGGGTAAATCGGCTGACGACGAATTCGCCATCCGCTTCGGACAATATCAGAGCGCCGGGCGATGGGTTCACCGCCCGGTCAATCACCAGAATTGAGTGGTCGGGGATGCAGTCTTGTTTCAGGCTATCCCCCTTAACCCGATAGAAAAATGTGGCTGCCGGGTGCCGGACAAGCAGCGCGTGCAGGTCCAGGTTTTGATCTTCCATCCCCTCCGCCGCCGATGGGAAGCCCGCCGAAATCCAGCCGTCGAGAAGTAGCATTTTTCCCTTCCAAATTAGCGCCCGGCAGGCTATTGGTTGGGTATCAGTCTCGTCAACGAATATCCGGCGAGATTGGTTTGGTGAACAACGAACGAACCATGTGCGGACGCTACACCATTCGGGAACTTGAACTGCTGCGGGCTGGACTCGGCATCGTGCGCAAAAACGAGTTGGAAGATTTTATCGAACGGCGCATTGTCCCCACCTTCAACGCCGCCCCATCGCAAATCCTTCCCATCGTCCTCACCAGCAAAGACGGATCGCTGAAATTGGAAATGGCCAAGTGGGGATTCGTGCCGTCGTGGACACCGGGCAAGCCGAAGCTCGCGCCGATCAATGCCAAAGCCGAGACGGCGGGTACGTCCGGGATGTTCCGCAAGGCGTATTCACAGCGCCGATGCCTGATTCCCGCCGATGGGTTCTACGAACCAAAAGGGCCGAAGACGCAAAAGAATCGACCGTGGTACTTCTTTCAAATGCCCGACGCTTCGATGTTTGCTTTCGGCGGGTTATGGGAGCGGTGGTATCCAGAGCCGGATGAGCCGGTGGACACGTTCACGATCCTTACGACCACGCCGAATCGATTGATGAAGCCTATCCACGAGCGCCAGCCCGTTATCATCGACAGCAAAGGCTATGAGCGGTGGCTTGACCCCAAAGCATCCGCCGACGAAGTGACAGAAATGACGACGCCAATTGGCGATGATCGGCTTGAAGGATGGCCAGTGTCCAACGCCGCAAAATCACCGGCAAACAAAGGTGAGAGCCTTGTGGAACCGATTGGACCGAAGATTATAATCCCCGATGGGAGTGAATGAGCCGGGCGGAATTCATGAGTGAGAAAAACAGAAAGATTACCTTTTCCGGTGTGAAATACGCGACTTGGTTTAACCCCGTTCCGCCCTTGAAAATCTCCTCTGAAGTTGACGATGGCGTGTTTCGCGTACTGGCGTTCAATCAGGATCGCTACGTCATGTTCTTCGGGGAGACGCAGGTGACGGAAAAGGTACACGGCGCGTTGCCGACCATAACTGTCGTCAACCAGTTGACAGAAGCTGATGCTGTCGCGAAGCGGACCAAAAGTATCGAGGGGAAAACCTACGTCATCTCCGCCTATGGCGGACAGGCGGTGAGTGAACATGCGGAATGGCCTCACGAAGTGAACTAAGAGTATGTGCGCACGCTAGGGAGTGGCGGCGGAAAGCACGCGCCGGTCATCGCCCGAAATGCGGGTATGATCTCAGGGCAAACCCTGACCGCTGCCTGAATGCAGGACGGCGGCATTTATGGGCCAGAATCATGATTTAAGAGGCAGTTCTCCGTCATGGATTCGATGAGGGACGCTGACCGGGAGAAACCGGCTGCACACCAGGCGAAGATTCGACGCCCGCTGATATTTCGCGCTCGATATGGTCGGGTACAAGGTGTCTTGGATTAACGGGATAGTACCCCCCAGCAGGGATGTGGTTTTGGGCCTCCAGGCGCCGCTCAAAGTTATTGAAATCGTTCTGCATCAGTGAATAAGCGGCATAGGGACGCGGTGCTGAAGCTGTTTGTCTTACCGGTCCGGCGACGACCGGCATTGAATTTGTTCGGGGCGAGTTCTTTGCACTGACAGACACGAAAGTGTTGGGATTGTGTGTCGCCCACGGTGGAGAAATCACCGGCCATGGGGTATTGACTAATGTCTCGAAGCCATCATGGATGGCCGATCCCACCCCCACCACGCCACCTATCGCGAGCACAATGCCGCCGCTCCAGGCGATGACCTTGAACATCACCCCAAGTTCGACCCGACCTTTCCTTGTCAGACGCGTATACATGGCCGCTACCTCCCTCGGCTTCTTCTTACTTCGATACGGGCTCGAATTTCCGCGATGTCAAATCGCTGTTCGATTTCCTCAAGGATCGCGTCCTGGTCGGGTTTGGACAGGCCGCGGAATGCATCGGTTTCTTTCACCTCCCGTATTGTTTGATCTCTGGCCGCCAGCGCTTCCGCGAGCGCGGATATCCGATTTCGTTTCGTCGATCACGGCATCAATGTCGCTCGGAGGCGGTTTCGCATTCAACAATTCGTCGAGCTGCTTACTGACCCTCAGATATCGCAGTTTTTCCTCTTTAACCTTCGCCTTATGCGATAGCTTCCCGACCTGTTCTCGCCTTGCCAGTTCTCGAATTTCCGACTGGTCCCTCATCCGTCCAGCGCCACCTTCGCCGACGGAACGTGTTCCGAGACTCTGATGATTGCCAGTTTTTCGCACCACTTAAAGAAGGACTGTTTGTGCAATACGAAGGTGAAGTAGTGGGTGCCTTCTTCAGCCACGTTTTCGAAAACACCATCCTCTTTTGTTTCGATTATCAATTTCCCGTGCTCGTTCAGGTCCTCTGGGCACCTTTCAGCCGAAAAGCCCGTCATGCTGCGGAAGATCTTCAGCGAAAAGCCGTCGCCCCAGTACCACGGCTTAACGCGCCAGCCGATCCATAGTCGCGGCTCAACGCCGAGCGTCAACTGGCTCGCCACCGTCATCTCGTTTACATGCTCGGTCCGAAGAGGCGAGGCCTCTGTCATTTGTTGGATTTCGGAATTAGCCTTTCGAACTATTTCGTTCATGACGTGTCCTTCCAGCGTTACGGCGCACGCTTCATCCAGCGATCAATCTTGGATTCCACGTCCTCCTTGGGGACGGCATATCGCTGCCTTGATCGCCTAATGACCCTGTCCCGGCTACCTGAGCGAATGTGGAGCGGCGGCAATGTGCGTCCGCGAAACGGCTCAAGATTGTCGCCGCCTGAAATTGTCTTGACCACCACCTCATGATTGCCCAAAGAACTGAATGGACCGGAAGTGTAGTCGTTTCCAAAATCGTGTGCAAGAATTTTAGCGTCACTACCGCCGACGCGGAAAGAAATGATCGTGCCTACGTTGCCGAAAACGGCAGCCCGAATCTTCTCCCGAAGCTGGTCGATGTACTGATGAGATAGGGTGAGGCACAGACGATACTTCCTCGCTTCCGAGAGGACCGTCGCAAACGAATCGGTGGCGAAATTGTGGAATTCGTCGATGTAAAGATGGAAGTCCTGGCGGTCTTCCTCCGGCACATTTGCGCGAGAAAGAGCCGCGAGTTCGAAACCGGTGACGAGAAGTGAGCCCAGCAGATTCGCTTTATCCTCGCCCAACAGGCCCTTCGACAAGTTGGCGACCATGATCCGCCGGTTGTCCATCATGAAGCGAAGATCGACCTTGCGTTTTACCTGTCCGAGGACATTTCTGACCGGCGGCGACATGAGGAGCGGCCCGACCTTGTTCTGAATCGGGGCGATCGCTTCCTGCATGAATCGGGGGCTGTAGCTTTCGAACTCCTGCAGCCAAAACGTCTTAACTACAGGGTCACTGACTTGATCGACGACCCACCGCCGGTAGCGGCGGTCTCCAAGCATTCGCTGCACGCCCAGGATCGAAACGTTTCGGCAATCCAAAAGTGCCGCCACGGCGGCGTATAGAATGTATTCCATCCTCGGTCCCCACGACTCTGACCAAATCGCTTTCATGGCGCCCACGACGCCCGAGGCAATGCGGTGCCTGTTTTCTGGCGGAACATCTTGCAAGAGATTGAGGCCGATGGGGTATTCAATGTCATCAGGATTGAAATACACCAGGTCATCGGTTCGCCACGGTGGAATTTGATCGAGAATCGAATCCGCTAAATCACCGTGCGGATCGATTACCCCAACGCCATAACCGTGTTCGATGTCCTGAAGAATCAGGTTGCGTAGCATCGTCGTCTTGCCCGTGCCGCTTTTGCCGATGCAGTAAAAGTGCTGCCGGCGATCGGCAGGCAAGAGGCCGAAGGGGATCGTTTGCCCCCAGGCTTGGCGATGGCCGACGAAACTGATCGGCTCACCGCCGTCATACATCTCAAGGTGTTCATTCGCCATTCCCGAGCAAGCCCCCGCTCCGCCGAAGCGGCGCTTGAAGCGCTTCGGAGAACGCCCGGACACTCACGGACCTGAACATGCATAGCGGCAAGCGTTGTGGTCGACGAGCCGCCACGGTAACGGGGGCTTGATCAGAAATCCGAAAAGCCGCGAACGTTCGTAGCGTGCCTCGGTTTTCACTTTCAGTATATCTCATCTTGAGATATCCACAGGCATTCTCGTTTGGACACAATGTTCATGCTAACATTATTGAATCCAACTAAACACGAAGAGAAGAAACTGGTTGAGATCGTGTCGAGAAACCCGTTGCGGTGCTGCTAAGCACCAACCGAGTCCCCCGTGAGGGGGACGAGGAGCCGGACTTTTTCTCCGAGCGTGAGCGAGAGGAACCGATGAACGTGAGTGAGGCGGTTCCGACAGAGAAAAAGGACGGCTGTCGGGGGGTGCGAGAGACAATAAATCAGCCGGAAACCTTTGTAATGCAAGGCTCAAATGAAAACAGGGGGTATCCCCAGGCGGGGATACCTGTGGGGATAGGCAAAACCAATAAAAGACAGGTCATTCCCAGGCAGGATTGTCCTTGAAAAAATCCCTCAACGCGGAGAATAGCCCATCAGGGCTCGAACGTGGTAACGTGGTCTCCGCTGAGTTGAGATGAAGGGATTTTTCCACAAACAACGCCGCGCTCGCGATGGCGGGCGCGGCGTTGTGTTGGGCAAAAGGACCTTGATCTACTAAAACCCAATCAATACAACGAGTCTATCAAGAACAAATTCAACTGTTTCCTCCTCATGGCGGTGAAGAATTTATCGGAGGCGGATTTGAAACAGGAGTGGAGCTCGACCCAAACGTGCCGACTTCAAGATCGTTCGTGCTTTCGCTGTACTGGTAGTCCACCACGACATCGCTCGCATCAAGGATTACTTGAAGCGATCGCGTCGTCGTCTGTCCCGAGGCTTTGGCACCGAATAGCTGGAGTATCGGAACGAATGCCTGCCAATCGCTGTGCATATTTGATTCCACATAGTAATACTGCATCGTGCGTTTACCGTCGCCGAGCAACGTGCTATTTGCTGGCGGACCGAAAATCGCCTCGACCTCAGCCCTTGTTGTTACGTTTTTCTTGATTTGCTTTACATTTTCGGCAGTTAATGCCGCCGAGCCGCTTGTATCTGAAACACATCCGCCGCCAAAACTCGCCAGAAATATCATGAGACACAATGCTCCCAAACATCGCATCGACGGCCCCTTTCAATGAAACTGATCTTCTAGTGAATAACGCCCGAAACGAAATGTGAACTATACTTACTCTATATATTCCGCGTCAAGAATTACTTTTGCTTTCAACGATTGCATCCTATCGGATTGGTTTCTTACGGAGTCGATGCTTTGATGCGTGATCGAGGCGAGCCATCACGTCGGCAGGATAGGTGTTGACGGCATGACAGAGCCGCATGAAGACATCAATGGTGGGAATATTCTTGCCGGATTCCAGCATGCTCACATATTCGCGGGAAACGCCGGCACCCGCCCCGACTTCCTCTTGCGTGAGACCGGCCTTAAGCCTCAATTTGCGAAGTTCCTTGGCAAACACGCACGATCACGCTACCCGCCAGACAGATCGCAGTCTGTGAAATATCCTTACGGTAAATGGCCCGCGCGAGACACGCGGCGAGCTGGGGCGCAACAAGGCCATATTTCGCTTGCACGAATACTGCCAATCGCGCTATGCTTTAACCGTGGACGAGACGCTTACAAAATTTTTCATTTACGCCCGCAAGTCCACCGACGATCTTTCGCGCCAAGTCAGAAGCATCGACGACCAGATCGCCGAGCTTCGGGAATTAGCCGGGCGTGAAAAGCTCGACGTTCGCGAAGTACTCATTGAAAAACAGACCGCTAAAATTCCGGGCCGACCGATATTCAACGCGATGCTCGACCGGATCGAACGGGGCGAAGCAGGAGGTATTCTCGCTTGGCACCCCGACCGCCTGTCCCGCAACTCACTCGATGCGGGCAGGATCATTCACTTGTCGATACGGGAAAAATCGCCGATCTTCGAAATTTCCGACGTTCATGGATTTCGATCCGACTGCTACGGGAAAATTCATGCTCGCGATCATGTTCGGCCAGTCGAAGTATTACGTGGATAACCTCTCGGAGAACATCAAACGCGGCCAGCGGCAAAAACTCCGCAACGGCATTTGGCCACTCCTTGCTCCGGTCGGGTACCTCAATGATTCATCGACTAAAACCATCTATCCCGATCCTCACAGGGCACCCCTCGTTCGAAATCGCCTTCGAACTCTACGCGTCCGGTGACGTACACCCTTGATCGACTTGTCGAGACAGTGAACGCCCTCGGACTCCTCGGCCGCAAGGGCGAGCATCTATCCCGCACCCACTACCACCGGATTCTTCAGCATCCGATCTATTGCGGCATCATCCGCTACAGCGGCGAAGAATATGAGGGCAAGCATGAGCGGATCATCCGAAGAAGCTCTTTGACGATGTACAGCTGGTCCATCGGTCGCCGCAGCAAGCCCAAACGGACCGAAACGCAAGCCATACCTCTACCGCGGCCTCTTCCGTTGCGGCGAATGCGGCTGCTTCATCACCACTGAAACGCAGAAGGGCCACAATTATCTCCGCTGCACCAAGCGAGTGAAGAAAGGATTGCTCGCAGCCCTATGTTCGGCGAAGAAGTCGTGAGCGAGCAGATCGACAGCTATCTTCAGCCTCATCGCATTGCCGCCGGAAGTGGCTGAGTGGCATGATTCGCGAGCTTGAATCCGAGCAGACACAATGACACGGCCTCACGCCAGGAATGCTTGCAATCCATGCGAGTCCAGATCAAAGAGGCCGACGAGAAGCTTGATCGCCTGATGCATGCCTATCTCGACAAGGTGCTATCGCTCGACGAATACCGACAGGCAAAGAACAAGCTGATCGACGAAAAGCAGGAATTCAAGGAGCAACTGACGCCAATGTGGAACAAAACCGAGGAGACTGGTTCGAACCGGCCATTCGGTTCGTAAAAGCCGCAAAACAAGCCGTTTTTCTGACAGAGAACGGCACCGAGGAACAAAAACGGGATTTTCTGAAAAAAGTCGGTTCGAACCTGACTATTTCGAATCGTCACCTCTCCGTCGAGCCACGGAAACCGTGGCAACTTGTTGTAGATCAAGGTCCTTTTGCCCAACACAACGCCGCGCCCGCCATCGCGAGCGCGGCGTTGTTTGTGTGAAAAATCCCTTCATCTCAACTCAGCGGAGAGGCCGGGATTCGAACCCGGGATACGAGTTTGACCCCGTATAACGGTTTAGCAAACCGTCGCCTTCAGCCACTCGGCCACCTCTCCGGATTGTCTTACCGGATTATCGCCGATTTTCACTCCTGATTGCAACCCGACCCCTCCCGTTGCCGATAAATCAGATCGGGAGCGAATTCAGGATGACAACCGAATTAAAACCCCATTTCAGCCCCGGCGATTTCCTGCGCCGTCCGATATTCAAATTCCCCGAAGCCTTCCTGCCCAAATCCATCGTCTGCCTTCGCGAAGGATATGGCCGGGCGTTTTTCTTCAGTGACATCTGCCGCCGGCATTACCGTCGCCATCGTCGCCCTGCCGCTTTCGCTGGCCCTGGCCATCGGCAGCGGCGTTCGGCCCGAGCAGGGACTCTTCACCGCCATCATCGCCGGGTTCCTGATTTCATTGCTCGGCGGAAGCCGGGTGCAGATCGGCGGGCCTGCCGGCGCGTTCATGGCCATCGTCGCCGCCATCGTCGCCCGCGACGGATATGAAGGACTTTGCATCGCCACCGCTCATGGCCGGGGTCATTCTGATTCTCATGGGCCTCGCCAAGCTCGGCACGCTCGTCAAATTTATCCCCTATCCAGTCACCACCGGATTCACCACCGGCATCGCCGTCATCATCTTCACATCCCAAATCCGCGACCTCTTCGGCCTGACCATCAACTATGTCAACGAAAAAGGCGCGCTTCGTCCACAATCCGCCCTCCGCTTTCCTTTCCGGCTGGCGCGTGCTGCTGCGAGTCAATGCACACGGTCAACTGGCTGGCCACCGCCTTTGGCCTTGGCTCGCTGCTGGTTCTGGCCGGCTTGCGCCGATATGTCCCGCGCATTCCCGGTGCGATTGTCGTCGTGGTTCTCAGCGCGTGCTTGTATCGGTCCTTCCATCTTGGTGTCGACCCATCGGCCCATCGGCGGAATTGAAACTCTCGGCACCCGATTCGGCGGAATCCCCAGCATGCTTCCGCGCGCCGCATCTGCCGATCAAAATCTCAAGCTGGAATGACGTCCCGCGCGTCTGGAACACGATGGTCGAGCTCATTCCCGAAGCCACCACCATCGCCTGGCTGTGCTGCGCAGTCGAATCGCTTCTTTGCGCCGTCGTCGCCGATGGAATGATCGGCGGCCGGCACAAGAGCAACTGCGAGCTGGTCGCCCAGGGAATCGCCAACATCGGCTCGATCATTTTCGGCGGCATCCCCGCCACCGGCGTGATCGCCCGGACCGCCGCCAACGTAAAAAGCGGCGGCCGAACGCCCCTGGCCGGGATGGTTCATTCGGTAACGCTGCTGGTGCTCATGCTTCTGCTCGCCCCCTACGCCAGCCGGATTCCCCTGGCCGTCCTGGCCGCGATTCTCGTGATGGTCGCTTGGAACATGGCGGAGTTCGACCATTTCGGATCCATCTTCCGTGCCCCGCGGGCCGACATGCTCGTGCTGCTCACCACCTTCGGCCTGACCGTCTTGACCGATCTCACCAAAGGCGTCGGCGTGGGAATGATCCTCGCCTCCATGCTCTTCATGAAACGGATGACGCGAGGTCTCCAACGTCGGCGCGATCCGCGACGAGCTGGACGAATCCGACCCCGGCCTGGCCGAACTGAAAGACCCCAACGCCATCGCCTTGCGCGACGTGCCGGCCGGCGTGGAAGTGTACGAGATCAACGGCCCGTTCTTTTTCGGCGTCGCCGACCGCCTCAAGGACACGCTCCGCGGCCTTGAACGCCGCCCAAAGGTATTCATCCTGCGAATGCGTCACGTCCCCGCCATCGACGCCACCGGAATGCACGCGCTGGAGGAATTTCACGACAAGTGCCGCCGGGGCAGCACGCGGCTTTTGCTGTCCGGCGTCCACGCCCAGCCGATGCTCGCCATGACCCAGTACGGCCTGGTGGACTGCATCGGCGTCGAGAACATGTTCGGCAACATCGACGAAGCCCTCGAATTCGCCCGGCGGCTCATCAGTGGCTCCCAAGTGCCGCTTAGCAAACCACGCTCCCCGATCCTTGGTCGAGTCCATCGCCCCCTGTCAAATTCTTGGCATTCTCATCGGTCGCACAAAAAAAATTCCGGAATTTGTAAAAAAACAGGTACAAAACTTTCACCCATTGGACCTGTATATAGAGACGTGATGTTTCCCGAAGGCGGTATCTATGACGCAAACATCTTCCCTGTTTCCCATCGGCCAAACCCGCCGTGACCACCCGCGCATCCCAAAGAAAAATTCCACGAATTCGGGGCAAAATGGGGCAATCCGGGACATCGGGCCCATTCACGGGCACGGCCACCCACCCAAAATAACCACCCCCCCCCAAAATTGGGGAAATATTGGGAAACCTGTGGAATCCAATTCCTCCCGCGTGTAGCCGGCGAGCTTGCCTGTCGTGAGCAACGCCGAACAGCTCGCCGTGAGCACGTCGAACGGCTCGCCGAGTTCGAATTTGGGGAAAAACGGGGAATCCCCCCTCCCTGAACCTTTTCCACCCCGTCGCGATCGGCATTCCGCCTCCCGTTTGACCCCCCCGGCCCCCCTTTTACCATCTCCACCATGCCCCCAAGACGAAAAACCCGCAAAGTTGTCATCGGCGATGAAGCCCACGGCTTCGTCGGCATCGGCGGCGACGCCCCCGTCGCCGTGCAGACCATGACCTCCGGCTACACCTAGGACATCGACAAATGCGTCGCCGAGATCCACAAGCTCGCCGCCGCCGGCGCTGACATCGTCCGCGTGGCCGTCCCGGAGAAGAAAGACACCGCCGCCCTCAAGGAAATCCTCCCGCAGGTCGACGTGCCCATCGTCGCCGACGTCCATTTCCATTTCCAGCGCGCCTGGAAGCCGTCGAAGCCGGCATCCACAAGATCCGCCTCAACCCCGGCAACATCAACGACCGCGCCCAGGTCAAGGACGTCATCCAGGCCTGCAAGGCCCGAAAAATCCCCATCCGCGTCGGCGTCAACGAAGGCTCCATCGTCGAGCGCAAAGACAAGCAAAAGCGCATGAAGGAACTCGGCGGCGTCTTCTCCGACAACAAGAACGGCCATTTCCTGGCCATCATGATCGCCAAGCTCGAGGAATATCTGGAAATCTTCCACGAAGAGGATTTCCACGACATCGTCATCAGCGCCAAGAGCATCGATCCCGCTGCTGGTCATCGACGCCTACAAGGAAATCAGCAAGCGATTCGATTATCCCGCTGCATCTGGGCGTGACCCACGCCGGGCCCAAGGAAACCGGCACCATCCGCTCGCGTCGTTCCGCTGGGCCATCTGCTCTGCAGCGGCATCGGCGACACCATCCGCATCAGCTACGCCAACGATCCGATCTACGAAGTGGAGGACGGCCTGGAACTGCTCTACGTCCTGGGCCTGCGCACGCGCATCGGCGCCGAGCTGATCGCCTGCCCGACCTGCGGCCGAATCCAGGTCGATCTCTTCAAGCTCGTGCAGGATGTCCGCAAGCAACTGGCCAAGGAAATCACGCCTGCCGATCAAGGTCGCGGTGATGGGCTGCGTCGTCAACGGCCCCGGCGAATGCGAAGGCGCCGACATCGCCATCTTCGCCGGCGACCGCAAGGGAATCATTTACGTCCAGGGCGAGACGAGTCGCCAACGTGCCGGAAGAAGAAATCCTCGAGCGCCTGCTCGTCGAATGCCGCAAATTCCAGGCCAAGGTCGAACGCGGCGAAGCCAAGCTCGGCGAAAAGAAGGTGGACATCCTCCCGCCCGACCCGATCGGCGAACTGGGCAGCGGCTGGGAGAAAGTCGAGAAGGATCGGCGATGCGCTGCCGGTGGTGAAGTGAACTGGAGCCGCTCGCACAAAGGCTCCCCGGGCATTTGCACTGGCATTAGTCATTGCATTTGAGCGGCTTTCTGGAGGTGGTCTTGGAACCAACGCCAGATTTAATCGCGGATGCCATTTACCGCGAAAAGGCTTTGCGCCTCGAAGATTGTCCCTCCAAAAACGAGTCGAAACGGGCGCAGAGCTTTCTGATCTGGGCAGAGAGATGATGCGGGAGGCGATTCGCCGCGAAAACCCATCGGCTTCGCAACAGCAAATACATGAGTTGGTACGACGCCGGATCGACCTTGGCCGAAGGCTGGACAATATCCCACTTCCGGAAATGATTGACGGAGTAAACCGATGAAGCTTCTATCTCATCTCCTCATCCTGGCGGTAGGCGTCGGCCTCGGCATCTGGATCGGCGTGAGGTTCCCGGCACAAAGCCAGCCGATCGCAAACTCCGAAGAGCAGCAGGCAGCCAAAATCCAGCAGGCCGTGGCGCAGGAAAAAATCACTCTCCTCCAGAAATTCCTGGGCAACAGTAATTCCAATCAGGACACGGCCGAATACAAGCAGATGCTCAGCGACGAGCAGCAGAAGCTACAGGCGGCGCAGGCGAAATTGGGGCAGTAGCTGCTTTCCCTTGCTACCGCAACGCTATAGAATGCGGTTGGAGCACCCTGATGAGCCTCCGTGGCCAAACCAAAAAACGGGCGACGATTTTGTCTCGAAAGTCCACCCTCCGCAAAGGCAAAGGTAAAGCGATTGGTCCACGCAAAATCCGCCGCCGCAAAAACGGAAAGCTCGCAGAGAATACCCTTGCAACTTGGCTGTTGAAATTTGCCGGCCTTGCCAAAGGTCTCCCGCCCGACATGGCAAAGAATCATGATCATTACATCCACGGAACTCCCCTCCGATGAATGCTGCGTTTGCCGATACGTTTTTTTACATCGCGATTTTAAATCCCACGGACCTGGCCCATTCTGCTGCGAAGAATTTCTTGAAATCGTTCACTGGATCGATCGTGACTACCGACTGGGTCCTGACGGAACTCGCCGACGGACTTTGCGGCATTTTGACGCGACAACTCGTCTGTGATTTTGTGCGAGGGCTCCGAGCCCAAACGGCCGTGGAAATTATTCCGGTAGGCAATCTATTGCTTGAACGAGCCTGGAAACTCTACGAGCGATCTTCTGACAAAGAATGGTCCCTAACCGACTGTACATCATTTATCGTTATGCGCGACTTAAACATCAGGCAAGTTTTGACCGGCGACCATCACTTTGAACAAGCCGGTTTTCAAAAAGTCTTCTGACGGCGTCTACCCCACCACGCTCTGCATCTGCCGGGTCTCCGCATTCCTCGAATCGATCCGCGAAGCCGGGTTGTCCACGAAAATCTTCGGCTTTGCGAGGCCCCATTTCCAGAGCCGATATTGCAAGCTTGTTTGCAAAACCCCGAACCCGTAGGTCACCGATCTGCGGAAATTGATCGAGCTCGCGTCCTTGAAATATTTCGTCGGGCAGGAAATTTCGCCGATGCGGAAATTAAACGCCACGAGCTGGGCGATCATCTGATTGTCGAAAACAAAATCATCCGAATTCGACAGCAGCGGCAGCTCATACAACACCCTCCGGGAGAACGCCCGATACCCCGTGTGAAATTCCGTCAGTTTCGTCCCCAGAAAAAAATTCTCGATCGCCGTCAGGGAGCGATTCGCCGCATATTTCCACAGCGGCATCCCCCCTCTTCGCGCCGTCCCGATGCGCGAGCCGAGGACGGCGTCATAGATTCCGGACGCCACCATCGCCGCCATCGCCGTCACCAGCCGCGGGTCATACTGGTAATCCGGATGCACCATCACGACGATGTCCGCGCCCGCGCGGAGGGCTTCGTGATAGCAGGTCTTCTGATTTCCGCCATACCCCAGGTTTTTGCGGTGCAGAATGGTCTTGATTCCCAGCCCCCTGGCGATTTCAACCGTTTCGTCACCCCCGGCGTCATCGACCAGCAAAACTTCATCGACAACGTCCATCGGCAAATCTTTGTACGTCTTCTCGAGCGTCTTGGCGGCTCGATAGGCGGGCAATACGACGATGACCTTCTTATTATGCAGCAATGGAAAATCCCGGCGGCGACTTCTTGAGCAATTCTATTTCGAGCCCATGATTACATGCAATATCGGGAATTCAATATTCTTTGAACAAATCCTTATATTTTCCCCACGACGACGCCGTAAACAGGTGCTACCATTCCCCCACATTTAACCCAAAAAGGAGACTCGCATGAGCAGCACAATGGAAGTCGCAAAAACCCTTGTGGATCATTGTAAGAAGGGCAAATTCATGGATGCGATCAACGCCACCTACAGCCCCAAGATCGTCAGCGTGGAACCCATGGCCGGCCCCGATATGCCCGCGAAAATGGAAGGCATCGCCGCGATCAAAGGCAAGACCGAATGGTGGGAAAAGAATCACGAAGTTCACAGCAGCAAAGTGGAAGGCCCCTGGCCCCACGGCGACCGCTTCATCGTCCGCTTCATCCTCGACGTCACCGCCAAAGCCGGCCCGATGGCGGGCAAGCGAATGACCCTGGACGAGACCGCACTCTACACCGTCAAGGACGGGAAGATCATCCACGAGGAATTCTTCTATCACATGGGCTGAGCCGCGCGCGCCGCCTTTATCCCCTCTCCTGGTACTCTGGGAGACCCCTCCCTGTCCTCTTCCGGTAGTTTCGGCACGATGGGTGAGGGCTTTTGATTCCGATTTCGAATTTCGAATTTGATTCGTCATTCGAGTTTCGGGTTTCGAATTTCCGCCAGCACCCCCTCATTCGCTGAACCGAAATAATTTCGCTATGCTGGCGGTCGTGCCCATTCGAATTGGAATCACCGGCGTGAGTGGCTACGGCGGCGGAGAAGTTCTCCGCCTCTGCGCTGCCCATCCCGCGTTCGAGGTCGCTTACGTGGCCGGCGAATCCTCAGCCGGCCAGAAGCTTGTCGAGCGATTTCCGGGCATCGCTCCAAAACTCGCCGAACTCGTCATCCAGAAATGGGACCCGGCAACGTTGCCCGATCTCGATCTGCTGATTGCGTCCCTTCCCAGCGGCCAATCCAAAGCCGCCCTCGCGGCTGTCCCGCGTGAGGTCAAGATCGTCGACATCGGCGGCGACCATCGTTACGCCGCCGGCTGGGTCTACGGTCTGGCCGACGTCTGGCCAGAGAAAAGCCGTTCCGCCACGCGCGTCGCCAACCCCGGCTGCTACCCCTCCGCGGCCCTGCTGGCCGTCGCGCCGATCGTGGCCGCGGGTCTCGGTGCCGTCGAATCCATCGTCATCGACGCCAAGAGCGGCATCAGCGGCGCCGGCCGCGGCGGCAGCGATGCAAAATTCTCCTTCGCGGAACTGAATGAAGACGTCTGCGCCTACGGCCTGCTCAAGCATCCGCACCTCGCCGAGATGACCGCGACCATCAATCAGCTCAGCGGCAAAACCAGTGCAAAGGTCGTCTTCACGCCGCACCTGATTCCAATGACCCGCGGCATTCTCGCCACCTGCTACCTCAGCGGCAACGCGACAACGGCCCAATGCCTGGAAGCTGCCCGAAAATTCTATGCGGGACGTCCCTTCATCCGGATCGTCGATCAGCCGCCCCACACGAAGTGGGCGACCGGATCCAATCTCGCCCTGATTTCCTACGCCGCCGACGCAGGTACAATCATCGCCATGGGCGCGATCGACAACCTGGGCAAGGGCGCTGCCGGTCAGGCCATCCAAAACGCAAATCTCATGTGCGGACTCACCGAATCCGCGGGGCTCGAGGGCTCGCCCCTCTGGCCATAAAGATTGCAAAAGCGGCAAAATTATTGCTATTTAATCGCCGCCTAATGTTCCAGAATTATAAGGGCTACCGCGGCACCGAGGTTTGCTCACGCTTGGACTACGGAAGATTGTCTCTTCGGAGGGCTTTCCAATGTGCGCTCGGCTATTCGCGTCTCACGGTTTTCGTGGAACTCTTCTTTTCCAGGCGATTTTCTGCGCCCTCCTGCTTTTTTCCAGATCGGCCCGTTCTCAGCCAAATTACGCCATCCAGACCATTGGACTTACGCAGACGAGTTACAACCTGGCCGTCGACAACGCCGGTCAGGTCGCGGGATGGTCGTACGGAATTGGTGGGCCGGCGAGCACCGAGGCTTGGTTCTATAACGGTATCGGCACGCAATCGATCGGCCTGACCGGAGGAGCCTACGCCTACACCGGTGGAAACGATTACTACGATTATCCGCAGCAGATGAACCCCTCCGGCGAAGTCATTGGCTACTCCGATCGATTCTCCTCAACGGGAACAAATATCGGCATCGACGCCTGGCTCTTCAACGGCACGATGACTTCGCAGATCGGTCTCACGGGACCCGGTTACACCTACGTTACTTCCGATGGCACGCATGAAGGAAGCGAGGCCGTGCAGATCAACAACAAGGGCGCCATCATTGGTACTTCTGGAAGATATACCTCCTCGGGAACAAGCCTCGGTGATGACGAGTGGATCATCAGTGGAACCACCCTCCAGCTCATCCCACTTCCAGGCGGCGCGAACGACAGCTACACCACCTCGGCCGGGAACTATCACTATAGCTATCTGATCGGCCTGAATAATGCGGGGCAGGTAGCCGGTTACACCCAGCGTTACGACGCATCCGGCGACGACCTGGGAGCGGATGCCTGGTTTTTTAATGGCGCTAGCACTCAGCAAATCGGTCTGGCAGGCGCCGCCTACAGCTATGCTACAGCCACCGGAACCTACCAGATCAACACTCCTGAGCAGATTAACGATTCCGGCGATGTCACCGGAGCGGCAGATCGATACGACTCATCAGGAAACTCCCTCGGCCAGGACATATGGTACTTCAACGGAACATCTACCGTGCAGATCGGTCTTACCGGCGGAGTTTATCAGTACACGCCCACCACCGGTGGGATCTTTCGAAACAGCGTCGTCCAGGCTTTGAACAATGCCGGCGATGCCGTCGGCATTTCGTCGCGCTTCGATTCTTCCGGAAACGATCTTGGAAGCGATGTCTGGTTTTACAACGGTTCAACCACTCAGCAGATCGGTCTGACCGGCTCGATTTACCAATCGACACCTTCCACCGGTGGTACTTACCAGCAGAGCCGGTATGTGCAGATGAATACCAGTGGTCAGGTTATCGGCTTTTCGTACCGCGATGATTTCACCCTCGGCCTCGATTCCTGGATTTATTCCAATGGTTCAACACAGCAAATAGGCCTCACCGGATCGGGTTATAGTTACACGAATTCCTCTGGTACATACGAGTTGAGCGAACCCATTCAGATCAACGACGTTGGCGACGTCATCGGCTATTCCTATCGCTTCGACTCCACTGGCGATTCGCTGGGCCAGGATGGATGGCTTTTCAACAGCAAGACCGACGCCACCACGCTCCTGCGATTCAGCATCGATTCGGCCAACGGCGACAGCTACACCGACCCGGAGGTTGTTACGGACAGCGGCGTCGTTCTTGGCCAATACGATCTGTACAACGGGTCAACCTTCGTCGGAGACCGCGCCTTTCTGTGGAGCAGCCTCTACGGTTTTGAAGATCTCGGCTCGCTCGTCAACGGAGGCCTCACTGCCGCTGGGTGGCAATACCTCGCCGACGCGATCACGAACGATTCGATTCCTTCGGGCCCCGACAGCTCGCCGCAATATATCATCGGCGACGGTTACGTGATTGGGCAGTCCAACAGCCTGTCTTATCTCCACAGTACTTATTTGCTCAGCGAGATTATCGTTCCAGAACCGGCGGCATCTGCTCCGGTATTGTGCGGATTGCTTATAGCCGCCATGATCGCTCGACCTCGCCGCCCATTAAAAAGCTGAGACATCTCAACATTGTGACTCTACAAGCAAAATGTCCGCGGATCGCGCTCGGATTCCCCAAATCATACTGCCACCCGATTCCACAGACCTCGATGGCGCTCCCCACTCGTGGTAAAATACTGGCTCTTACCGGAGGAAACCATGGCGGAACCCAAATGGTTTTACGGTCGCGGCGGTCAACAAACCGGCCCCCTGTCCGTCGCCGAAATGCGCGACCTCGTTGCCCGCGGCCAGATCACTCCCACTGACATGGTCTGGCGCGAAGGCATGCCGAACTGGATCCCGGCAAGCCAGGCCGCCGATCTCATGCCGTCATCCCAAGCCGCCGCCCCGGCACCTGTCGGCTACTACACCTCCACCCTGGGAATGCCCCAGCGCGCCGTCGAAAATCTTAAAGGCCACGCCCAGCCTATCGGCGACACCTCCGACTGGCCCCTGGACGAACCTCACATGCAGCAGTTCGAGGAGGCGATCAAGCTCCGAAAAAAAATCTCCGCGGCCGCCTCCCTCTATCGCGGCCTGCTTCTGCTCAGCGGAATATCCCTCGGCATCTTCATTCCCATCACAATTTTTAGCGTCGGAGTTTTGCGCGGCGGGCAATCAATGGCGATGGTGCCGATGGCCATCCTCAGCGCAGTCATCGGCGGATTCACCGTCCTCTACTATTTCGCCAATCGCGCCACCCGCCGCTCCCAGGCCTGGCGCCTCTCACCATGTTCATCATTTACGTGCTTACCATTCTCGTTCAAATCCTGGGAACGGTGGCGACGGCGTCGAGAGCCGGCGCACCCGGCAGCCCCTCGGACGCCGCGCCTCAACTCGTCGGCGGCGTCGTCGGCATCGCCTTCGAAATCGCCTTCGCGGTCGTTTCCTGGCGCGCCTTCACCGCCATCCGGCAATACCTCACGCAACCCGCATGGTGCCAGGAATTGATCGTCAAAGCTGGACTTTGATTTTTACTCTTTGAGATCCCCACCTACTGATCAACTGCTCTACTGTTCTAATTCCCGCCTCTTGGAAACACCCTCCACCGATCCGGTGGCCAGATGATTGCCACGATCCTCCCGCACAACTGACCTTTCGGCGTCGCCCCCGCCTGATGATCCGGAAACGCCGGCCAGAACCGCGCATCATCCGAAACCGAGCTGTTGTCCCCCAACAGAAAATACTCATCCGGTCCCAGGGTGATCGGCTTGCCCCAACACCCATTCGCCGCCGCCAGGGGCTCCGCGTCGCTCATCGGTGTGTTCCACGTATCGACCGGAACATACGGCCCCACCTCCGCCGGCAACGTCGCCGGCTTCCCGTTGATGAGCAGCGCCGGGCCAGTGATCTCAACCGTGTCCCCAGGCAGCCCGACAATCCGCTTGCACAAATTCGGATACTTAGCAGCCAGATCCGGGGGTGGATTCGCCCCAACGATGTCCCACCGCCCGTATGGTTCCTGCTTGAAATTCAAGAAGAAATCCCCCGGCGAAATATTCGGTCCCATGCTGTCCGTTGGGCTGTAGCAGATCTCAATGAAGTTGTTCTGCAAGTAGGTAACGGTCGCGTAACATTCCCCCAGCCCCAACACGGCCAGAGCCGTCCCAACCAGAAAGCGGTTGGAAACATCCCCCAGCATCTGGGCGCTGGAGCGTTCCGCACACCGTCCGGCGTGAGCCAATTGGCAAAACTGCACCAGCACCCCCAGCGGCAGCGCGACCACCAGCGCCGGAAGCAATTGCGGCTCAAAAAGCGTCGCGACGACAATACCGGCCAGAATCGTCCAGGTGATAAACCAGAAAAGTCCCCACCGCGTTTTCCCTGCCAGCAGATGTCCCAGCCCGGGCCAAACCATCGCCCCGCTTACCGCCAGAAATGCCCTTCCCCGGCTCTGCTCATCGACCACAGCGCGCTGGCTGTCTCCATTGAGAAAGCGAAGTTCTTCCAGGGTGTAATTCGAGGTGGTTTCGGGCATGCGCGGTTATCGGCAACGGAGCTGCCGCCGATAGCGCTATCGACCGCTCATCACATCGACTGAAGTTGCTGCTTCCGCCCGCCTACCCCTTGCCTGGAGCGCATGCATCACCGCGGGAATCAGCGATATAAAGACAATTGCCAGAACGACAAACTGGAAATGCGTCCGCACGAATTCGATCTGGTTGAAGTAGTACCCCGCGATCGTCACGCTCACCACCCACAGAATCCCCCCGCTGACGCTGAAGCCGATAAACCGCGCAAACGGCATCTGCCCGATCCCTGCCACGAACGGTGCAAACGTGCGGATGATCGGCACAAACCGCGCCAGGATGATCGTTTTGCGTCCATGCTTCTCATAAAACCGGTGCGCCTCCTCCAGGTGGCGCTTATTCAGCAGCCAGGACGACTCGGTGCTGAAAATCCTCGGCCCGATATTGCGCCCAATTGTATAATTGAGAACGTCCCCGCAGTTGGCCGCCAGGCAGAGCAGCACAATGATCAGCGGCAGGCTGATCGGCGACCCGCTGGCGGCCGCCAGAGCCCCCACCGCGAATAGCAGCGAATCCCCCGGCAAAAATGGCCAGACCACCAGGCCCGTCTCACAGAACACAATCATGACGAGCAATACATACACCCCGACCTGGTGCGCGCTGGCAAACCAGTTCAGGTGCTTATCGAGATGCAGAAACAGATCGATGGCCTGATGGATTAGCGACATTCATTCCCTTGCGGAAAATTTCTCCCCCCTCCCCTGGTATTCCGGGGGAGGGTAGGGGTGGGGGCCGTGTTCCAACAAACTTTGAAGAACACTAATCCCAGCGATTTGTTTATCGGCGAATTGCAGATTTCCTGCAAGATTCACGTCAAAATTACCCTCGACGATTCGATCGGAGGTGAATCACCAATGAGCTTATCCCTAAACCGCAAAGCCACCGGATAGCCATCCGGTGGCTTCATCCGACCCTTCCTCTTCATCGAACGTATAACCTAAGCCGATATACCCAACTGGCACCCTCAACGCCTTTCAGCAGGGGGCCTGCGTTGTATGGGTTCGGCTTGATTATAGGGACTACCCCCCTACAATCGTGCGTCTCGCAAGTTACGGTGAGGGGTCGGCACTCAACCCTGCCGGCCATCTAGGAGATGGACATGTTTGAACGCTTTACGGACAGGGCACGGAAGGTCATGGCGCTGGCCAATCAGGAGGCCCAGCGCTTCAACCACGAATACATCGGCACAGAACATATCCTGCTCGGCCTCGTCAAGGAAGGCAGCGGCGTCGGGGCGAACGTCCTTAAGAATCTGGACGTAGACCTCCGCAAGGTTCGCCTCGAGGTCGAGAAGCTCGTCAAGAGCGGCCCGGACATGGTCACCATGGGCAAATTGCCCCAGACCCCCAGGGCCAAAAAGGTTATCGAATATGCCATCGAAGAAGCGAGGAACCTGAACCACAATTATGTAGGTACGGAACATCTTTTGCTCGGCCTGCTACGTGAACACGATGGCGTAGCCGCCCAGGTCCTTAATGAACCTGGGTCTGAAGTTGGAAGAAGTTCGGGAAGAGGTTCTCAATCTTTTGGGAGCTGGCGTGGAAAGCGAAGAACCCCAGGCACAGGAAAAACAAGGTCAGAACCGCAAGAGCAAAACCCCCGCGCTGGACAGCTTCGGCCGGGACTTGACCGAACTTGCCCGCGAAGGGCAGCTCGACCCGGTCATCGGCCGTCAGAAGGAGATCGAGCGGGTCATCCAGATCCTTTGCCGCCGGCAGAAGAACAACCCGGTTCTGCTGGGTGAAGCGGGCGTGGGCAAGACCGCCATCGTCGAGGGCCTCGCCCAGATGGTCATCTCCAGCACCGTCCCCGAACTCCTGCACGACCGCCGGATCGTCGTGCTCGATCTGGCCATGATGGTCGCCGGCACCAAATATCGCGGCCAGTTCGAGGAGCGCATCAAGGCGGTCATGAACGAAGTCCGCCGGGCCAAGAACGTCATCCTCTTCATCGACGAGCTTCACACGCTGGTCGGCGCCGGCGGCGCCGAAGGCGCGATCGACGCCAGCAACGTGCTCAAGCCCGCCCTCTCCCGCGGTGAGATCCAGTGCATCGGCGCCACCACGTTCGATGAATACCGAAAATACATCGAGAAAGACGCTGCCCTTGCCCGGCGATTCCAGCCGATCACCGTCGATCCGCCCAGCCCGACCGACACCATGGAAATTCTCAAGGGCCTGCGCGACCGCTACGAAGCCCACCACCGCGTTCAGATTCTCGACTCGGCCCTCGCGGCCGCCGTCGAGCTTTCCGACCGTTACATCACCGGCCGGTGCCTTCCTGACAAGGCCATCGACGTCCTCGACGAAGCCGGCGCTCGCATCCGTCTGCGCAGCATGACCAAGCCCCCGAATCTCGCCGAGATCGAGGAACAGATCGAGCGTTTGAGCATTCAGAAGGACGAAGCCGTCCGCAACGCCGAATACGAAGAGGCCGCCAAGCTTCGCGATACGGCCGAAGGCCTCCGCGCCAAGAAAGAAGAAATGCAGCGCCAGTGGCGCGAACGCGCTAAGGAAGTGGACGGCGTCGTCGATGACGAAGTCATCGCCGAGGTCGTCAGCAAGATGACCGGCGTTCCGCTTACCCGTCTCGAAAAAGAAGAAGCCCAGCGGTTGCTGGAGCTCGAAAACGAGCTCCACAAGCGCGTCGTCTCGCAGGACGAAGCGATCAAGGACGATCAGCAAAACGATCCGCCGTGCCCGCTCCGGGCTGAAAGATCCGCACCGCCCCATGGGCTCGTTCCTGTTCCTCGGCCCCTCCGGCGTCGGCAAAACGCTGCTCTCCAAGGCGCTCGCCGAATTCATGTTCGGCGACGAAGATGCGCTCGTGCAGATCGACATGAGCGAGTACATGGAGAAGCACAACGTCAGCCGGCTCATCGGCGCACCTCCGGGCTACGTCGGCTACGAGGAAGGCGGTCAGCTTACCGAGCGCATCCGCCGCCGGCCCTACAGCGTCGTCCTCCTTGACGAAGTGGAGAAGGCTCACCCCGATGTCTTCAACATGCTCCTCCAGATCATGGAAGAAGGCCGGCTCACCGACAGCTTTGGCCGGCACGTCGATTTCCGCAACGTCGTGCTGATCATGACCAGCAACATCGGCGCGGAACTGATCAAGGACGGTGGCCCGCAGTTCGGCCTCCAGCCCAGTCGTAAGGGCGAAAAGGAAGAGCGCACCTACCAGACGATCAAGCAAACCTTGACCAAGGAAATCGAGCGCTACTTCCGCCCGGAATTCATCGGCCGTCTCGACGATGTCATCGTCTTCCGTCCGCTGAGCCGGACCAATCTCGAATCCATCGTTGAGTTCGAGCTTAACAAGGTCACCAAACGCCTCACCGAGCACGGCGTTAAAATCGAGATGAACCTCGAAGCAAAGGATTTCCTGATCGATAAGGGAACCAGCAGCGACTTCGGCGCTCGACCCCTCCGCCGTGCCATCGAACAGCACGTGGAAGATCCTCTCAGCGAGGAAATCCTCCGCGGCAGCTTCAAAGGCAAGGACCTGGTTCGCATCACCGTCAAGGCCGAAGAAGGCGGCGAGAAGCACCTCTACTTCGAGGCCTTCGATACGAATGAGGAAAAAGGCGAGAAGCCGCTGGCCGAAGCTTCTTCCGATGCGACCTGACCTCCGTCAAAATTGCGCGGTCTAACCGCCGGCGCAGCCTTAGAAATTTCAGAAACCCCAACGAAACGGCGGGCCGAGCTTCGGCCCGCCGTTTGCATTTTGTGTCTCCGTATAAAGTCAGCCGTGCATTCAGGACACCGCGGTGGCGTCTCACTGTTGACTCCGCTGTTTTTGAGGTGCAATCATGGGATTAGTCCTCTTGATTATCGTTCTGGTCCTTCTCCTCGGCGCGGTTCCGGCGTGGCCCTACAGCCGCGAATGGGGTTACGGCCCCTCCGGTGGCGTCAGCGCCCTTCTCCTGGTCCTCGTCATCCTCATGCTCTTCCACGTAGTCAACTGGGGATGGTAACCCGTGTAGCCGCAATACCGTTCAACGGAGCATGACGATGCTATCCCCGAACCGCTTGGCTGGCTGGGGGTAATGTCGATCTTCCGGGCTTTTTTTGGCCCATTTGCTCATCTTCTTCTTGATCACCCTCGGGTTGATCCGATTCCTTCGCGGCTCGATGCGCTCCTCCGCAATCTCCGCGATCAACCGATCCCACCATCGGCTTTGCGCCCGCCGACTGCTGGGACACTGCGGAAGCCGGCACCGCAGGATTTTCAGCGTGCCCGTGAACGACAGCCGCAAAGAGGTGATCCCCCGGCTTTGGGCCGCCTCGTGCATCAGCGTTCGGATCACAAAGTGGTCCAGCAACAACCCCGTCAATTCCTGGATCACGCCGGCCGGCGTCTGGCTGCGCAGGGGAACACGCTCGATCTCGTGGGTCTTAAACTCGTCGAGGGTCAACTCCTCTTCCCAACGCTCGTGATAGAGTTCGATCAGCACCGGGGCCGGATCGAGCGTCGGATCCAATAGCGTGCTGAGCAGACGATGTTTCTCCTGGGGGTCGCCCCGCAACGGATCGTCCAGACGGTACTCGATGATGCGCACGATCAGGCCGTGGCGGTCGTCGCGGCGATGCCAGGCCGTGGGATAGATCTTGGCCAGGTACGAACCGTCGCCGAGCCTGCGAATCGGCTGAAAAACCAGGTTCTTTTTGATCTTGGCCAGAAGATGGGCGTGCTGGCCCAGGACCTGCCGGACCCGACCAAAGCTGAGGAAATTGCGGTCCCAGATCAGCAGCGAGTTGCGCGATAGTTCCCCGATCAGACGCTGGGCCATGGGACGCTCGTCGGTGGTGATCGGCTTGATGAGCCAGCGGAACAGCACATGGGTCCCGATCTCGCACAGGGCGACGACCCGAACCTGGGGAAAAGCGCCGGGCGTGCGTCCGCCCTGCGGCCGGCCGAAGACCCGGGCGTTCTCGGAGCTGTCGGGAATATCCAGGACAAATCCATCCAAGGCCACCAAACGCATCCCGCGGTAAAACGCTCCGGGCGTGGTCGCCGGATCGGCCAACGGCCTGACGGTCTTGATTGCAAGGTCCACCAGCGGCTTGACGCCGATCCGCTGCCGCGCTTCACACAACGTGGAACGACCGGGGACCGGGCTGTGGGGATTGATCCAGCGGAACACCTGCCGATAGCAGTCCCTGGCGAACAGACCCAACCCCAGCACGAAGTGGACCACGGCCGCCGCCGGAAGACGAGGACAAACGGCTCGATCTTTGCCATTGTCTCGAAGCACCCGCTTGATCCGGGCGACAGGGATGATACGTTTAAGGCCCGCAAGACAATCGGCGCACGACAGCGCCGCGACTTCCTTGTGCACGGTCAACATCGTAGCCTCCTTGCCACGTGGTATTTATGACAACACCATCATGGCGGGAGGCTCGATTTTGGAAGACCCCGTTGAACGGTATTGCGTGTAGCCGGCGAGCTTGCTCGCCGTGAGCCGTCGAACGGCTCGCCGAGTCCGCCGCCGCAAGGCGGCTTTTTTCTGCGCCGATGCTAAACTGCCCCCGCAGAAATGACCCACCCCCTCGGCGAACTCAAGCACGACGCGCTCGTCGCCCCCCCACCATCGCGCCAAACCCTCCTCACCCCCGCGCGCGTGTTCCTCGCGTTCGCCTGGATCTTCGGCTCCCTCTTCGCCATCGTCACTCCTCCCTTCCAGGTTCCCGATGAATTCCAGCAGTTCTACCGCGCTTACCAGGTCTCCACTGGTCGCCTCACCGCGATAAAATACGGAACCGAAATCGGTGGCTTCCTCCCCACAAGCTTGAAACTCTTCTCCGACAAGGTCTGGGGCCAAGACAAATTCTCCCCCGACGCCAAGGCCGATCGCAGCCGCATCTGGTCCTCGCGAACCATCCCCCTGAATCCCGGCGACACGCGTTTCTATTCCTTCGGCAACGTCTCATGGCACTCCCCCATGAACTATTTCGCTCAGGGCGCCTCCATCGCCCTCGCGCGCCATTTAGGCCTCGGCGCAATGGCAATCTTCTACGCCGGCCGGCTGGGAAATCTCTTCGTCTGGAGCCTGCTCGTTTACGCCGCCATTCGCTTGATCCCGATCTTGAATTGGACGGCAGTCCTGCTCGCCCTGACCCCGATGTCACTCGCCCAGGCTGCATCACTCTCTGCTGATGCCACCGTCAACGGCATCTGCTTTCTCTTCACCGCCGCCGTCATGCGCCTCGCATCAACCGACTCCCGCATCACTCCTTTCCAGCTCATCTTCCTCACCGTCCTCGGCGCCGCCGTCTCCCTGGCTAAAACTGCCTATCTCCCCCTGACGATTTTGTTCCTCCTGATCCCGCCTCATCGCTTTTTGAGCAAGCGTCGTTACTGGGTCACCTTCGCCATGTTTCTCCTCGTCTGCCTGGGCGCGATAATCGCGTGGTCCCTCTGCACGTTCGGCGCAAAAACGTATTCCATGCCCGGCGTCAATCCGCACGACCAGGCCCTTTACATGCTTCATCACCCCCTCCAGATGGCCCACATGGAAATCGGAATGCTCGTGGCCGTCCCCTTCATCGCCTCCATCATCGGCCAGCTCGGCTGGCACGCCATCCGCCTCTGGCTCCCATGCGCCATCGCCTACTGGGCAATCCTGTTCTGGTCCACGCGCCTCCCCCCGCGCAACTTCCGCATGAAAGCCCGGCAGCGAACGGTCCTCGCCCTCGCAGTCGTCGGCTGCTGGATCGCGGTCTTTTCCCTCATCTATCTCACGTTCACAGCCGTCGGGGGCAAAAGTATCAATGGGCTTCAGGGCCGATACATGATCCCCGTCACATTGCCGTTTATGCTGCCAGTTTTACCCCAAGCCACACGCGGCCCGCGGCAATCCCGGCCCAATTATCGCCGCATTCTCCGCCCTCTTTTCCCTCTACACCCTCGTAGTCCTTGTACACGCATTCTACATCTGATATTTCAGCATCAAAGATGCACGACACCCTCGCATCCGTCGCCGATCCCGCCGCGCTTCACCACCGCCAAAGCCGGATCGACCATTGGGATGCGCTCGCGAAATCCTGTGACCCGCGCAAGGGCCTTGGCGGCTGCTACCGCCGCCGGCTGACGCAAGTCTACCGCTACCTCGTCGCCCCAGGACTGAAAATCGCCGAGCTTGGCTCCTCGCAGGGCGATCTCCTCGCCGCGCTTAAACCGTCGGTCGGCTGCGGTGTCGACTTTTCGCCCGAAATGCTCTCTCGCGCCCGCACGCGCTATCCAGATCTCCACTTCATCCAGGCGGACGTTCACGATTGCGTCCTCGATCAATCTTTCGACGTCATCATCCTCTCCGATCTCATCAACGATCTCTGGAACGTCCAGACCGCCTTGCAGCAGGTGCGGCGAATGTGCCACCCGCGCACAAGGGTCATCCTAAATTTTTACAGCCGGCTGTGGGAATTGCCGCTCAGCGTCGCCCAGAAAATGCGGCTGGCCAATCCCACGCTGCAGCAAAACTGGCTGGACGTCAGCGACGTAAACAACCTGCTCTATCTTGCCGGATTTGAGATGATGCGCTCGTGGAATGAAGTTCTCTGGCCGGTGCCTACGCCGCTCGTTGAGCCGCTCCTCAATCGGTACGTTGTGAAACTGCCGCTGCTGCATCAACTTGGGCTGACGAATTTTGCGGTGGCCCGTCCGCTGCCGGAAGAGAGGGAGCGATCCGCGGAGCCGCGGATTTCAGTCATTGTTCCGGCGCCAATGAAGCGGGGAACATGGAGCAGATGATCGAGCGAATTCCGGAAATGGGAGGCGGGACGGAAATTATTTTCGTCGAGGGGCACTCGACGGATAACACGTGGTCGGCCATCGAGCAGGCGATCGCGCGGCATCCGGATCGGCCTTGCAAGCTGCTGAAGCAAACCGGCAAGGGAAAGGGCGACGCCGTGCGATGTGGGTTTGCGGCTGCTAGCGGAGATATTCTTACGATTCTGGATGCGGACCTGACCGTGCCTCCCGAAGATCTACCGGCGTTTTTCGATGTGCTGAGTTCGGGCAAAGCGGATTTCGCCAACGGCGTGCGGCTGGTCTATCCGCTGGAGGAAAAGGCGATGCGAATGGCCAACCTCATCGGCAATAAATTTTTTGGCCGGGCCTTCTCCTGGCTCATTGGGCAACGCGTCAAGGACACGCTGTGCGGCACCAAGACGCTTTGGAAAACAGATTATGAACTCATTGCGGCGAACAGAGCATATTTCGGGGATTTCGATCCGTTTGGAGACTTTGACCTGCTCTTCGGGGCGGCACGAATGAGCCTTAAGATCGTCGATGTCCCGGTGCGATACCGGCAGCGAACGTACGGCACCACGAACATTCAGCGATGGAAACACGGGCTGCTGCTGCTGCGCATGGTGATGTTCGCGGCCAGACGAATGAAGTTTATCTGAGATCACGATGACTACTCAAACCCAATCCGCAAAGCCGAAACTGAAGCTGCTTCGCCGGGACGAATATGTGGGCGTGAACGAGCTGGATCCGATCCGGTTTTACCACTGGCCGATCTTCGGGGCGATGTATCGCAAGCGGGTGGAGCTGTGCCTGGGGGAATGCCGGGGCGGGGAACGGATTTTGGAGATCGGGTTCGGGACGGGACTGACGTTCATGAACCTGCACGAGATGTACAAGGAGATTCACGGGCTGGACCTGACGGCCGACACGAAAGCGGTACACGACGCGTTTGCGGCACGGGGGGTGGAAACGGATCTTCGAAAGGGGAACGTGCTGGAGATGCCGTACGAAGACAACTATTTCGACACGGTGCTGCTGATCAGCATTCTCGAGCACCTGAAACCCGAAGAGCAGCCTAAAGCTTTCGGCGAAATCTCGCGGGTGCTGAAGCCGGGCGGGCAAGTGGTCTATGGCGTACCGATCGAACGGCCGCTGATGGTTTTCATGTTCAAAATGCTTGGGTGCGATATCCGCAAGGAACATTTCTCAACGGAGATCGACGTTGCCGGCGCGGCGGAGAAAATTTTGAAGAAAGAAAAGATCCAGCAGATGCAAAGCCGGCCGGGGGTGTTTGGGCCGGTGTATGAAGTCGGGCATTTTTCGAAGAGCGGGTGAAGGTTTTTCCAGGCGGGAAAAACATTTCTGCTTCTTGCCACTGCAATACAAAATTGGACAGTCCGCAACAAGCTGGGGAAGATGGGCAAGCTGGGGTACGGCCTTTCGCGGGTTTTGGCCATAGTGGGCTACCTTTGTGATTTTTCAGATAGTACAAGTCGTAATATTATCGCCTCATGTGCCGGCTTCCCTTGCAGAGACGCCCTCGACAGCATCAACGATGAAGTAAGTCCTATCAGGCCCCGGGTGTCGGCGAGAAATTCACGCCGATTTAATCGCTAATCCATCCCAACCTTGCCCGGGGACCAGTAGGGCCGGATTTTGAACCGAGAAGCGTCGGTCCCCAGATCGCGCATGGAGATTCGCAGGCGGCGAATCGTTTGTGCCTTTCCAGTAAGAATAAAATTAAGTGGAGTTGTTTGTTCGGCGGCTTGCTTCAGTGCGGCCTCGCACTTGGGGAAATGTGCGTCATCCGGCTCTCGCGGGATTGCGGTGGCGTCATTGATATGCAAGGTGTCGAGTACCTGGCGGCTTTCGAAGACGGAAGAAAACTCGAAGAGGAAGCGAATATTCGCCGCGGGCTTTGGCTCTGCGTTTAGGGCGGCGGCGAGGGCAACGGACGTTTCATCGCCGAAGAATATCGCGGGGAGACAAAGATTGGCGAGGTCGAGGGAATGCTTTGGGCCGATGAACTGGCAGGGATCGCCGGGCTTGATTGATTTTGCCCAGGTCGTGCCGGGCGCGGCGCGATGGAGATAGACCAGGATCGATACCGCGCCCTTTGCGGCATCCCATCGAAAGGGTGTGTAGGTTCGGGCCGAGAATCGGTCGACGCGGAGCATGATTTTCTGGCCCGGTGCATATTGGGCGGATTGAAGGGCCTGGGCTTCCAGATCGATGAGGCGGAAATTTGGCGTGATATCGGTTACGCCGCGAACGCGGCCTGGATTTCCGATGATGTTGTAGAAGAGGCCTTTCAATTGGCATTGCCTTTAGAGCGTGTTATGCACTTTCCCATGTTGCGCGGGGGGTTTGGCGCTTTGAGATCCGCCGGTGAGGACACCGGCACTTGGCAATGGTTCTAGAGTACGGAACAATTGGATTAAAGAAAGGAGCCACAACATGGCGAAGCTCAGCGGAAAAGTGGCGGTGATTACGGGGGCGACCTCCGGCATGGCCCTGGCCACGGCAAAACTGTTTGTGCAGGAGGGGGCGTATGTGTTCATTACGGGCCGGCGGCAGGAGCAACTTGATGCGGCAGTGAGAGAAATCGGCAGGAACGTGACGGGGGTGCAGGGAGACGCGGGGAAGCTGGCGGACCTGGATCGGCTCTTCGCGGCGGTGAAGGAGAAAAAGGGACAGATCGACGTGCTCTTTGCGAGTGCGGGGATTGGGGATTTGAACAGTCCGCTGGGCACGGTTACGGAAAAGGGGTTTGACGATGTGTTTGGGGTGAACGTGCGGGGGACGCTGTTCGCGGTGCAGAAGGCGCTGCCGCTTTTGCGGGATGGGGGTTCGGTCATTTTGAACGGGTCGATCGCCGGGGTGAAGGGGTTCCCAAATATGAGCGTTTACAATGCGAGTAAAGCCGCGGTGCGTTCCTTTGGCCGAACGTGGGCGGCGGAACTGGCGCGCGGCGGATTCGGGTGAATGTGATCAGCCCTGGGCCGATTGATACCGCCATATTCGTTGGGAAACCTGCGGAGGTAAAGGAGCAGTTCAAGTCGTTTGTTCCACTGGGGCGGCTGGGAAGGTCAGAGGAGATTGCAACCGTGGCGCTGTTCCTGGCGTCGGATGATTCCAGTTTCATTACGGGGATTGATTTGTCGGTGGATGGAGGAGCGGCGCAGGTTTAAGGTCGAGATTTCCCCAAATTTCTCAACTTTTTGGGCGCGTTCCGATGGGCAATCGGACTGGCTGGCGAGAGAAGAGTGCGCTTGCTGATGCGGGGTAAATGGATGTGGCGGAAAAGCTGCAAATGCCCCCTCCCCAACCCTCCCCCGGAGTACCGGGGGCGGGGGAAAGAAGGGGCAAGAGGAGGCGATGCGATTGGCGTGGTCGCGGGTGTTACCTTCAGCCCGGAGGATCCATTATCGGGATGGAAACCATGGCGGAGGAACTGATGCGCAGACGGGCAATGTGCGTCATCGGGCTGGTGATTGCGACGGTAGCGGGGGTAGGGGCGACGGCGGCAAGTGCCGAGGAGTCCAATCTCGTCAAAAATCCGGACTTCAATGTCCGCTCCTCCGACGGAACCGGCCCCGCGGATTATGTGTTGAGCGGCGATGTCGAATATCGCTATCTCGGCGACCCGCATCGCGACTCGGCGCCGTGGGGCGTGGCGCTGAAATCGAGCGGGAGGGCAGGATCGGTTTCGCAGACGGTTTTGGGGATCGACGCCAGCGCGGGGCGGTGGTATCGGTTTACGTTCCGGGGATTGCCGCAGGATAATTTTGCGGTCGGCGATAACGATCTTTCGATGCGGGTGGAATTTTCGGGGATTGGGGGAAGACGGCCATGGACGGGAAGAGCCGGGAGATTTTTAGCGTTGTGGAAGAGGCGCGGCGGGATTTGAACGTCAACGGCGACGAGCACCGTAGCGGAGCGGCCGTCTGGCGGACATATCAGCTCGATTTCTGGCTGCCATTCGTACAGATCGACACACTGCGGCTCAGCGTGGATTTTGGGCATGGAACGGCGCGACGAGCGATCGTTTCCGATTTTTATGTCACGGATTTCGGCCTGACGCGATTGACGGATGCGCCGCCGGGCGAGGCGAAGGGGCCGGTGAATTCGCAAACGCTAACGCAAATGTATCCGAAGGGAACGCTGCTGCCGCTGGGCGGAAGGTGGTATTACGAAGCCAAGAGCGGCGAAACGCAGCCGCCGGCGATTTTCGATCACACCAACGCCGATCGGCTGCTCTATCACGATGCGAAGTGGCAGGCGCCGTTTGATGGAAACATGACCTCGTGGCTGCGGGCGGGGGACAAGGACCGCCAGGGAATCATCGCGACGGCGGACCAGTTTGTGGCTGACAACGTGACCGTGGAATTCGACGGGGAGACGATGATTATTCACACCAAGGGACTGCCGAATCATCCGACGGGAAAATTTCCGCAGGAGGGTTTTGGCCCGCAGAGCAATCCGAATTTTATCCAGGAGCACGACCGGACGTATTTTATTCCGCTGAATCCGAAGGTGAATCCGCGGCACATTTTCACGACGACGGACAATTCGAATCATGCGCTGCCGATGGGGCCGATCGGGATTGCTGTGAATGGGGTGGTGTTTTTTAATCCGTTCGACGCGCAGAGCCAGGATGCGACGAACATGATGGACCGGTGCTGCGGGCATCCGGCTCCGGATGGGACGTATCACTATCACAAATATCCGGTGTGCGTGAATTCGCCCTGGTCGGACGAGGGGAAGGAGCATTCGCCGCTGATCGGGTGGGCGTTTGACGGGTTTCCGATTTATGGGCCGTTTGAAAGCGCGGGGGTGATGGCGAAGGATTTGACGGGGTCCAATGCGCTGAATGATTTTAATTTGCACTGGGACAAAGAGCGCGGGTGGCACTATCACGTGACGCCGGGGAAGTTTCCTTACATCATCGGGGGGTATTGGGGGACGGAAGATGGGCGGGATCGGATGGCAGGCAGACCGGGGCGGGGAATGGGGGGCGGGTTTGGGCCGCCGCCTGGGGGAGGGATGCCGGGGTTAGGGCCACCGCCTGGATTTTGAGGGAAACTCGAAATCCGAAACCCGAATGACGAATCAAATCCGAAATCCGAATGACCGAATGAAAGCAGCCCTTCGTCATTCGGTCATTCGGGCTTGATTCGTCATTCTGGTTTCGGATTTCGGGTTTCAGGACGCCCGCCGCAACCGAACTGAAAAAAGTTCCGTTTATTGCAGCTTCGCCTTCGCATCAGCGGGGATATCAATGGTTGTCGAGCCGACGTTGGTGATGTCGGTGGTGGTGGTGCGATCGACATCGCGGTCGTTGCCGTTGAAGCTGATGGTGCCGGTGGTGTGGAGCTGGATCTGGCTAACGCTTCCGTCGGCGATCTTCAGGCCCATGGTGGCCTTGGCGTCGCTGACGTCGATCTGCGGCGGAGCGTTGTTGTCGTCGGGATTGGTGGTGGCCGCGGCCTGGCGGCGCGGGCGGAACATGAGGAGCTTCTTGGCGGCGTCGTCGGAGAGATCGGCGCTGAAGCCGTCATCGGTTTTCTGGATGTTCTGGAGGTTGCCGATGTTTTCCGTTGCCTGGGCGACGGGGGCCTTAAAGTTCTGCGCGATCATGGCGGCGAAGCGTTCGGGGGGCGGCGGGCCACCGGCATCGTCGCCGGCGGCTTCCATCAGCTCGGCGGAGGACTTCCAGCCGTCGTCGGTTTTCACGGCGATTTTGTCCCCCTTGATGATGATGTCGAAGGTGTTGTCGCGGAACTGCATGGAGAGCCAGATGGTGCCGTCTTTGTCCTGCTTGCCCTGGGTGGTTCCGCGCATCATTCCACCCTGGACACTGGTTGTCCAGCTATAGCTGGAGCTGTCGGTGACCTTCTGGAGGGCGGCCTTGATGTCGTCCTTGCTGTCGGCAAGGGCTGCAACGGCCGACATAGCGAGAATGGAAACGAATCCAAAAATGGAACGCTTTAGCATGTTGAATTCCTCCGCGCAAAGGGGGTGAGACAGGAAACCGCTTACCCGGAATATAAACTAGCCGGCGAACTGGAGCAAATTCAGGAGGGTTTTCGCGTCCTGGCGGAACTGCTCGGGATTGTCGGCGCGGACGAATTCGAGGGAGGCGTGGCGAGGTTCCTGGGGGCGGGGTTTGCCAGGGTTGGACGCCAGATGGAGGTACTGACGCCAGGCGTCGGCGCCGTCGGCCAGGGGAAGGCGGTAATGCTGATCGGGCCACCAATGAAAGACATGCAGGTTCTGAAGATGGGGCAGGACCATCCGCAGGCCGTCGAGACACTGCTCAGTGGGTATCCCGACGGGAGGCTGCCAATAGGTGGTGAGATTGGGGGCGGCGACGGCGTCGATGAGGGCGGTGGCGGCGGGAGCGGTGTCGGTGAGGGTGCCGCCATGAAACTCTAATGAAATGGAGCAATTGCGCTCGGCGGCGAGGTGGCAGATCCGCTTGAGATCGTTGGCAACGGCGAATTTGAGATTGGAGGGGGCGGCTTCTGAGCCGAGATTGCCGGCCCAGACGCGGATCGAGCTCGTTCCAAGTGCCTGGGCGGTGTCGAGGATGGCGGAGAAGCTGACGCCGTTGGTTTCGCTGGCCCAGCGCGGTAATAGGAGCCGTAGGCGCTGATGGAAAGTCCGGCGTCATTGCAGAGCTTTCGGGCTTGGGCGGCTTTGGCTAAATCGCCGTGGGGAACGTGGATATCGCCCCCCCACTCGATGCTTTTGAGGCCCGCCTCGGCGGCAAGTTCGACGACCTGGTCTGGCGACAGTTTTCGAAAGGTTACCGAGACCAATCCGGGGATGAATGTCTTGGCCGGGCTGTTCATGCCCGAACTATACCCGCGGAAGGCCGGGCCAAGGTTGCGGCAATACTGGGGGCTCGTTTTTTATTGACACTGGTGTGGGAGGTGACTATAAGTGTTGTGTCGCTTTTGGAGCTAGGGACATAAAAATCTCGGTGCATGTGACCACGAATCTTCCGTTTCGGACGAGACGGACGGGTCGTGGGTCCTTTTATTGCGCTTGAGTGGTAAGTTGTTTGTTCCCTAATATTTAGTGTAAGTACGCGGCACAAAAGGAGATATTGCTGCCGCTGACAAGCCGCTTAACTTTACGTAAGGCGGCTAATTTTGTCGGTGTAACGAAACTAACACCTGCCGGGAAATGGTGATAACCACCATAGGCAAAAGGAAAAACTGATGCGAGTGTATGAACCGCGCGATTTCAGCAAGCGTGGGGACAGCCTGCCGATCCCAAATTTGATCGATGTTCAGATCGAGTCGTACAAAAAGTTCCTGCAAAAGGACGTGGACCCCAAGCACCGCAAAAACGAAGGGCTTGAGGCACTGCTCCGTGAAGTGTTTCCGATCGAAAGCTACGACGGGAACCTTCGGCTGGAATACATCAGCTACGACCTGTCTGAGCCGCGCTATACGACGGATGAATGCCGGGCGCTGCGGCTGACCTACGGGATGCCCTTCCGCATTCAGGTGCGGTTTGTCCGCAAGGACAAGGACGAGGTGGTCGAGGATTCGATCTACCTCGGCGAAATCCCCATCATGATCGGCGGCGGGGAATTCATCATCAACGGTGCTGAGCGCGTGATCGTGAATCAGCTCCACCGGTCTCCCGGCGTTGACTTCCTGGTTGAAGTGCAGGAAGGGGACCGGCCGCTGCACGGATGCCGCGTGATTCCTGAGCGCGGAAGCTGGATTGAATGCTCGGTGACCAAGAAAGACGCGCTGGCGGTTCGCATCGACCAGAGCAGCAAGATCGCGGCGACGACGTTTCTCCGCGCCCTCGATGAGAAGTACAGCACGAGCGAAGCGATCATCAGGGAGTTCTACACGATTGAGAACGTGAAGGTCGGGCAGCTTCAGGCGGCGTATTACGCGGCCGCGCCGATCGTCGATGCCGAGAGCGGCGAAGAGCTGGTGAAGGCCGGCGCAGATCGGCGAAGCGATCAACAAGATTCAGGCGAGCAGCCTGAAGACCGTCGCGTGCGTGACGAAGGTTTCGGACCCCCTGATTCTCAATACGCTTGCGGATGATCCGGCGGAAAGCCACAACGACGCGCTGCTGAGGATTTACGCCCGGCTCCGGCCCGGGAATCCGCCGCAGATTGATAAGGCGCAAACCCTCTTCGAAGAGAAATTCTTCGATGAGAACCGCTATCGGCTTGGCCGCGTCGGTCGCTTCCGCATTAACCGAAAATTTGACCAGAACGTTCCGGAAACGGTGATGACCCTCCGGAGCGAGGACCTTGTCAATTCGCTGAAGTACATGTTCAAGCTCCGCAGCGGCGAAGGTTATGTCGACGACATCGACCACCTGGGCAACCGCCGGCTTCGCACCATCGACGAGCTGGCTGGGGAAGAGCTTCGCAAGGGGTTCCTCAAGCTCAAGCGCACTGTACAGGAGCGCATGAGCCTTAAAGACCCGAACGAGCTGGGGCGAATCGCCGAGATCGTCAATTCCAAGAGCATCAGCAGCTCGATCGATTTCTTCTTCGGCCGCGGCGAGCTTTCGCAGGTGGTCGATCAGACCAATCCTCTGAGCCAGCTCACGCACGAGCGCCGTCTATCGGCCCTTGGGCCGGGCGGTCTGAATCGCAAGCGAGCGGGGTTCGAAGTGCGCGACGTGCACATTTCGCACTATGGGCGCATTTGTCCGATCGAGACGCCGGAAGGCACGAACATCGGGCTGATCGCCTCGCTGTCGATTTACAGCGACATCGATGAATACGGCTTCCTCATTACGCCCTACCGCGTGGTGGAGGATGGAAAGGTTAATGGTCAGCACAAATATCTGCGTGCGGATGAAGAGATGAAGGCGATCCTTGCGCCGCCGGACGTCGTCGAAAAAGACGGACAGCTTCGCAAGGGCCTGGTGCTGGCGCGCGTGCAGGGCGACCTGGCGACGGTGCCCAGCCGCGATGTGCAGTATGTGGATATCAGCCCCCGGCAGACAGTTTCCGTTTCCGCGGCGTTGATTCCGTTCCTCGAACACGATGACGCCAACCGCGCGCTGATGGGCAGCAACATGCAGCGCCAGGCGGTCCCGCTTCTGCGGACCGATCCTCCGATCATCAGCACCGGCATGGAAAAGCCGGTGGCGCAGAACAGCGGAATGGTTGTCCGTGCGGAGCGCGGCGGAATCATTACCTATGTCGATTCCTCGCGCATTCTCATCGACAACGCGGATGAATACGTCCTCCGCAAGTTTGTCGGCCTCAACGAGCGCACGTGCCTCAACCAGAAGCCGATCGTTCGCAAGGGCCAGCGCGTGAAGAAGGGCCAGATCATTGCTGACGGCGCGGCAACGCATCTCGGCGAGCTGGCGCTGGGCGCAACGTGCTCGTCGCCTTCCTGACCTACGATGGCTACAACTTCGAAGACGCCATCGTCATCAGCCAGCGGCTGGTGAAGGACGACACGTTCACCTCGATTCACATCGAGGAATATGACGTGGAAATCCGTGAGACCAAGCTCGGTCGCGAGGAATTCACCCGCGACATTCCGAATGTCTCGGAGCGGGCGCTGGCCAACCTGGACGAGAACGGCGTGGTGCGCGTTGGAACGCGCGTCGGCCCCGGCGATATTCTCGTGGGCAAGATCGCCCCCAAGAGCAAGAGCGAACTGACGCCGGAAGAAAAGCTTCTGCACGCCATCTTCGGCCGGGCAGGCGAAGATGTGAAGAACGACTCGCTGGAAATGCCGGCTGGTGAAGAAGGCGTGGTCATCAACACCCAGCGGTTCAGCCGCCGGATGCACATGACCGACGACCAGAAGAAGGCGCTGAAGAAGGACATCGACAAGTACGAAAAGGAGATGAACCAGCGGGCCGTGGAGATCTTCAAGCAGATGGTGGCGGAGATCAACGAAGTCTCTGGCCAGCAGATGGTCGACCCCGGCACCCGCCAGAAGGTTGGCCAGTCGGAAAACGTGGACGTTATTCTCGAGCAGGTCGAGGGCTTCAACGCCGACTGGGTCAAAGGGAACAAGGAAGCCAAGGAGCAGGGCCTTAACACGCACAGCCGGTTCTGGCCGCGCGTGCAGGCGGTGCTGAAGGAAAAGAACCGCCGCATGGAACACATGAAGCGCGGCGACGAATTGCCGAGCGGCGTGCTGGAAATGGTGAAGATTTACGTGTCGACGAAGCGCCAGCTTTCCGTCGGCGACAAGATGGCCGGCCGTCACGGCAACAAGGGCGTCATCGCCCGCATCGTGCCTGAGGAAGACATGCCGTTCCTCGAAGACGGAACGCCGGTGGACATTCTGTTGAATCCGCTGGGCGTGCCGAGCCGAATGAACGTCGGCCAGATCCTCGAGACGCACCTGGGCTGGGCGATGATGGTCCTGGGCCAGCAGGCCGTGACGCCCGTCTTCGACGGCGCCACCGAGGACGAGATCCACAATGCCATCGAGCAGTCTAACGAGGCGGTTCGCGAGCGGCGCAAGGATCGCAAAACCCGCCGGGCGACGCTTGCCGAGCGCGAGCTTGACATCGTTATGCCCTGGGGCGGCAAGATCCAGCTCCTTGACGGGCGCACCGGCGAAAAGTTCGAGCAGAGAACCACGGTTGGCTACATCTATATGATGAAGCTGCACCACCTGGTCGACGACAAGATTCACGCCCGCGCGACCGGCCCATACAGCCTGATCACGCAGCAGCCGCTGGGCGGCAAGGCCCGCACCGGAGGCCAGCGCTTCGGCGAGATGGAAGTCTGGGGCCTCGAAGCCTATGGCGCTTCCTACGTCCTGCAGGAACTGCTGACCGTCAAGTCGGACGACGTGGAGGGCCGCACCAAGATTTACGAAAGCATGGTGAAAGGCACCAACACGCTGGAAGCCGGCACGCCGGTCAGCTTCGACGTGCTGTGCAACGAAATCCGCGGGCTGGGTTTGAATATTCAGCTTGAGAAGAAGAAAGGCGTTGGAAGAGAAGATGAGGACGCGGATTTGATGTGATTTTGAGGCGAGTCATATGACTTGGATCGACATTGGACGCAGCAATCTCGAAGCGGCAAAACGCTGGGCACGCGAGTTCCCACGTAGCTCGTCGTCTCGCGCTATTACGCGGCGCACGCGGTCCTTGCGGGATCACTGATTCGAGCCGGCTACAAACCCGGAGCCGGACGGCAAACTCCGCCCCATGATCGCCAAGGAACATTGATAAGTTCTTTTCTGGGCAAATTGGGACGCCGATCAGTTCGAGAATTGAGCGCAGTCATTCGGAGGCTTTATGCCTATCGGCTCGACGCCGATTATCGCCAGACGGTTTCTGTTGATACCGCAAGAGCCAAGGAGTCGATCCGGGATGCTTGCACAATGTTTCGGTTGCTTGGAGTGACGCCATGAAGAAACTGGCTGACTCCAAAACGCGCAAGAAAATCGCCAAGCTGGCCCAGGAGGCACTCGATCGCCACCAGCCCAGGAAATACCGTGTCTCGGTTGATCCGAGCGCGATACTCGAGGACGACGGCTGGTATCACATTCTGGTAACGACGCCGAATGATGTGCGGGACCGGGATTTTTACGATGCCCTGGCCGAGGCTGAAGGAGAATTGCAGGATGGCAACGGTCACCAGTATTTGCTGGTTCCCGTCATCGCCGATTGACACGGACGACCAGTAGACAACATTGGAAAAGAGAGTTTAACCATGGCTGAAAGCGTTTACGATCGCATCAATGATTACGGCTCGGTTCGGATCCAGTTGGCCAGCCCGAACGACATTCGTTCCTGGTCCTTCGGCGAGGTCAAAAAGCCGGAGACGATCAACTACCGCACCTATCGCGCCGAAAAGGACGGCCTGTTCTGTGAGCGCATCTTCGGCCCCGAGCGCGACTGGGAATGCTCCTGCGGCAAGTACAAGGGGACGAAATATAAGGGCATCATCTGCGACCGCTGCGGCGTGAAGGTCACCCACAGCCGTGTCCGCCGCAAGCGCATGGGGCACATCAATCTGGCCGCCCCCATCGTCCATATCTGGTTCTTCAAGGCGCTCCCCAGCCGCCTCGGCTCGCTGCTGGACATGAAGACCAGCGACATCGAAAAAATCGTTTATTTCCAGGACTACGTCGTCACCGATCCGGGCAAGACGCCGCTGAAGAAAAAGCAGCTTCTGACGGAAGACGAATACCGCGCCGCTTACGAGAAATATCAGGATGAATTCGAAGCCGAGATGGGCGCCGAGGCTATCAAGAAGCTTCTTGGCCTGCTCGATCTCAATTTCGAAGCCGAGAAAATCCGCCGCGACATCGAAAAGACCAACAGCAAGCAGAAGATCAAGGACCTGACCAAGCGGCTGAAGATCGTCGAAGCCATCCGCAACTCTGAAAACAAGTGCGAATGGATGGTCATGGACGTGATCCCGGTGATCCCGCCCGATCTGCGCCCGCTGGTTCTGCTGGAAAGCGGCAACTTCGCCACCAGCGACCTGAACGATCTCTATCGCCGAATCATCAACCGCAACAACCGGCTGAAGAAGCTGGTCGATCTCAATGCGCCCGAAGTCATCATCCGCAACGAAAAGCGCATGCTGCAGCAGGCGGTCGACGCGCTGTTCGACAACGGCCGCTGCCGCCGGCCGGTGCTGGGCAGCAGCAATCGCCCGCTGAAGTCGCTCACTGACATGATCAAGGGCAAGCAGGGCCGCTTCCGCGAAAACCTGCTTGGCAAGCGCGTCGACTATTCCGCCCGTTCGGTCATCGTCGTCGGCCCGGAGCTGAAGCTCCACCAGTGCGGCCTGCCCAAGAAGATCGCGCTGGAGCTCTATCAGCCGTTCATCATCCGCAAGCTCAAGGAGCACGGCCTGGCCGACACGATCAAATCGGCCAAGAAAATGCTCGAGCGCCGCGACCCGGAGGTCTGGGACATTCTCGAAGAAGTCATCTATCAGCATCCGGTAATGCTGAACCGCGCCCCCACGCTTCACCGCATGGGCATCCAGGCTTTTGAGCCGGTGCTGGTGGAAGGCAACGCCATCAAGATTCACCCGCTGGTGTGCAAAGGCTTCAACGCCGACTTCGACGGCGACCAGATGGCCGTGCATCTTCCGCTGAGCATCGAGGCCCAGGCGGAGACGCACATTCTGATGCTGGCGCCGAACAACATCTTCTCCCCCGCCAACGGCACGCCGATCATCACGCCGTCGCAGGACATCGTGCTGGGCATTTACTACATGACGGTCGATCGCGATGGGCGATAAGGGCGAATACACGATGTACAACAGCGAGCGCGAAGCGATGCTCGCCTACGAGCTTGGCAAAATCTCCACGCACACGCGCATTTTCGTGCGGCTGCGCGATCGCACGCTGATTGTCCCCAACGAAAAATCGGCCCCGGTCCGCTTGCTGATGAATCGTGGAAAACCCTCGAATCCAACCGCAAGCGGAAAAAGCCCGAATATCAGGCCAAGGCAAAGCCCGAAGACTTCGACGGGCAGGTGGTTCTCACCACCGTCGGGCGCTGCATTTTCAACGACATCCTTCCGCACGAGATGCCGTTCTATAACTACGCCCTGACCAGCGCCGGCGGCAGCCGGGTTATCGCCGACACTTATTCGACGCTGGGCCGCCCCGCCACCATCAAGCTGCTGGACGACATGAAGTCGCTGGGCTTCAAGCGTTCCACGCTGGCCGGTCTGAGCTTCGGCGTCACCGACATCCGCACGCCCGAGTCGAAGCAGACCATCCTCAACGAAGGCCAGAAGAAGGCCGACAACATCGAAAAGCACTACCGGATGGGCGCCATCACCGATCAGGAGCGCTATTCGCAGCTCATCGATCTGTGGGGCCACGCCCGCAAGCAGGTCACCGAAGACCTCATGACCGGCCTGGAAAACGACTATCGCGACGAAAACGGCAAGCCCGTTGGCCGCGACGTCGGCAAGCAGAAGGGCTACCTCAAATATCTCAACCCCATCAACATGATGGCCACCAGCAAGGCCCGCGGTTCGGTCGACCAGATGCGCCAGCTCGGTGGAATGCGCGGCCTCATGGCCAAGCCCTCCGGTGAAATCATCGAAACACCGATCAAGGCCAATTTCCGTGAAGGCCTGAGCGTGCTGGAATATTTCACCTCCACCCACGGCGCCCGCAAGGGTCTGGCCGACACGGCGCTGAAGACCGCCGACTCGGGCTACCTCACCCGCAAGCTCGCCGACGTGGCGCAGAACGTCATCATCAACGAGCTGGATTGCAAGACGCTCAATGGAGTCACGAAGACGACGATCTACAAGGGCGAAACCGTCGAAGTGGAGTTGAAGGACATGATCGTCGGCCGCACGGCCCGCGACACGATCCGCAACCCGGTTACCGACGAAACCATCGTCGCGGAAAACCAGGTGATCACCAACGAGATCGCCGACAACATCAAGGACCTGAAGCTGGAAAGCATCCGCGTCCGCTCGCCGCTGACGTGCGAAAGCCCGCGCGGCGTGTGCGCCGGCTGCTACGGCGTCGATATGTCGACCAACCAGGTCGTCGAGGAAGGGCTGGCCGTCGGCATCATCGCCGCACAGTCCATCGGCGAACCGGGAACCCAGCTCACCATGCGCACGTTCCACGCGGGCGGCGTCGCCATGGGAAGCCTGATCGAAAACGACATCAAGGCCGTCGCCGGTGGAAACGTCCAGCATCACGACATCAACGCCGTCTCGGTCACCGACGCGGACGGCACCAGCCATCTGGTCGCCCTGAAGCGCAACGGCGAAATTTCGATCGTCGACCCCAAGGGCCGCGAACTCGAGAAATACAAGGTGCCCTACGGCTCAACCGTCCTCGTCGCCGACGGCGAGAAGGTCAAGCCGCGGCAGCAGCTCGTCGTCTGGGACGCGCACATCACCCCCATCCTTGCCGAAAAAGGCGGAATCATCCGCTACGAGGACATCGAAGAGGGTGAAACCGTCCGCATGGAAGAAGAGCGCAAGGGCGGCACCAGCACGGGTGAAGCCAAGCTCGTCGTCATCGAGCACAAGGGCGAACGCCATCCCCGCATCACCATCGAAGGCGAAGACGGCAAAATCCTCGACTTCCACTATCTCCCGGCCAAGGCGCGTATCGAAGTCCGCAACGGCCAAAAGATTACTCCCGGCCAGATGCTGGCCCGCCAGCCGCGCGAGGCCGCGGGAACGATGGACATCGTCGGTGGTCTGCCCCGCGTCACCGAAATCTTCGAGGCCCGCAAGCCGAAGGATCCGTCGGTGCTGGCGGAGATTTCCGGCACGGTGGAAATCCGCTCCGAGAAGCGGCGCGGAAAGACGACAATGATCGTCCGTTCCGAAACCGGCATGGAACGCGAGCACCACGTCCCCAACGACAAGGAGCTCCAAGTCCACGCCGGCGACTCCGTCGAAGCCGGCGACCCGCTGATCCACGGGCCGATCATTCCCCACGACATTCTCCGCATCAAAGGCGAAGAGTCGCTGTATCAATATCTTCTGGCCGAGGTGCAGAACGTCTACCGCAGCCAGGGCGTGAAGATCAACGACAAGCACATTGAGATCATCCTTAACCAGATGCTCCGCAAGGTGAAGGTCGAAGACGCGGGCGACAGCAAGTTCCTGCCGGGTGAAGTGGTCGATCGCTTCCGCTTCCGCCAGGGGAACGACCTGCTCTCGCAAAGCGTGAAGGTCGCCGAGCCGGGCGGCACCAGCTTCAAGGAGGGCGACGTTGTCCTGAAGTCCGAATACAAGGAAGCCAACGACACCGCCGAGGCGGCCGGCAAGGAACCGGCCAAGGCCAAGAAGCCCAAGCCGGCCCGCGCCAAGACGCTGCTGCTGGGAATCACCAAGGCGTCGCTGCAGAGCGAAAGCTTTATCAGCGCCGCCAGCTTCCAGGAAACGACCAAGGTGCTCACCGAGGCTTCCCTCGCCGGCGCCGTCGACACGCTGGTCGGCCTGAAGGAAAACGTGATCCTCGGCCACCTGATCCCGGCGGGCACGGCCTTCTCGCCGCACCTGAACCTGAAGATCAAGCATCTGGCCCAGCCCCTGCCGATCGAGGAGCCGACACCGGTTTCCCGCCCGGCCCCGCCGCAACCGGCGCCTCAGGCGACGGCAGCGACAGAGCCGGTGCCGCAGGCTGGTTCGTAAACCGGCCGGCGCAGACCATACTGTGCCGTCACCCCGCGCGTATTTCCCCCGCCCCCGGTAATCCGGGGGAGGGTTGGGGAGGGGGTTTGGCCGCAAGTGCCAGGGATATCACGCGGTGGTTGAGACGCCCCCCACTTGCCGTCCCCTTCTCACAATTGTTTCCGGACGCCCCGGTTCCGGCAAAACCACGCTCGCCCGCGCCTTGGCCCAGGCAATCCGCTGCCCCCTTCTCTCCCGGGACGAGATTAAGGAAGGTCTGGTTAACTCCGGCCTCGCCCATGCCGACGGCACGCAGCGTCTCGCGAATGAAATCTTTTTCGACACCATCGAACAATTGCTGCGGCGCGGCGTCACCCTCATCGCGGAGGGGGCATTCCAGCACAGGCTTTGGGCTCTGCGGTTGGAACCTCTCCTGTACGTGGCAAAAACGCGAATTATTTTATGCAAGGCAGACCCGGAGCTTGCCCGTGCGCGGCACGTTCAACGCGGATTGAATGACCCACAGCGAGAACGATTTCACGGAGATTATGAGGTACAGGCCGCGCGCGAGGGCCGCCAGATGCCGATCGGAGAATATGATCCGCCCAGGTTCGAAGTTCCCTCGCTAGAAGTGGATACAACCGATGGCTATACCCCGCCGTTCGCGCAAATCCTCGCCTTCGCCGGCGGTACGTCCAACGGTGAACGCGCTCGGGGGTAGGCAACCCTGTCCAAATCACCCCCCCGCTTGCGTAGTCGCCCCGCCTCCCTGAGCCCGCGCCAGTTCCGCCTTATACTCATCCCCATATTTCCTCATGATCGCAATATTCTCCGCCGGCACATTCCCGATTACCTTCGCCGCCGTCTGCTTCAACTGCCCCTCTGACTTTGCCAGTTCCGCCTTCTCTGCCTGCAATCTCTGAATATCCGAAGTTGCCGCCGCGACCCCGGCATCGTCATCTCCATTCGCCTGCGTCTTCTCATCAGCGGTTACCGGAATCTCCGGATGTGCCGCGCGATGCGACGCCGCATCAACCTGAGCCTGCACGTCCGCCAGCGCCTTCTTCTCGTCCGCCTCTTCGTTCCGCGCCTCGCTGGCCGCCTCGCGCGCGGCGTGGGCCTCATTTTCTTGTTCTGCACGTATTCAGTCCGATCGTCCGGCGAAACATCCGCGGGTGGGTTGGCCGCCTCTTCCTCGGCGGTTTTGGCATCAGCCAGGTCGTTGACCGCCTCGCCCTCGCGAGCGGCGACTTCATCGGCCCGCTGGCTCGCCTCATCCGCCGCCGCCTGCTGGTCCGACTGGGCCAGCTTCACAATCGCATCACGGTCACTGTCGCCCAGGATGCGCCAGCCGTTGGCTTGCGCTTCTTTGTATGTCTCAAGGCGCTTTTGCGCATCGGCAACCTGGGCGTCGAGCTCCTTTTGCTGCTCGTCGAGTTGGTCCTGCTGGGTCTTGCACGAGCCATCCAGATAAGCAACCGCCCCCCAGGCATCGCCGGCGGCCTTGCCGAGCCATTCAAACTCCGCCCGGCTGATGTGGTGGCGATCCAGGCAAGCCTGGTAAAGCTTCCCCACGTCCGCCACTGTCGGCGGTTTGGCATCGCCCGATTGTCCACCCCCGGCCTGGTGAACCACGCTCGCCAGCTCGCCCAGCCAGTCATTTTGGGTGTCCAGGAAAACCTTCAGCCGGTCTTCGGTAATTTTACCGTCCGCGGGCGGCTTCCAGTCCGCCAGAACCGGGGCGGCAAACAGCAAAATAGACAGGACGCACTGGGCGGTGGAGCGTGGGAGCATAATCAATCAGGAAAGCCCAAATGGCCTCTGCCGTCAAGTGTTGCCCGCGCAGTTGCCAGCATGGCCCATTTACGATATTCGTAGCGGTTGCTTGAAGAAGTTATTGGACATCGCCGCTGTCCGCCGCAAGCTTAAGGAGGTCGGGCAATCTCACGTTCTGGCGTTTTACGAAACGCTGGATCCCGTCGCGCGGCAGAACCTCCTCAAGCAGCTTCAGTCACTCGATTTCAATTCCCTCGGCGAGCTGATCGAGCAATACGTCAAGAGTAAGCCCACGCTCGCTCTCCCCACGAACATTGAGCCGGTGCCGGTTTATCCGCGCTCTGGCTGACGCTTCCCGCAAGGCGATGTACGAGGAAGCGCAGCGCCGCGGACATGAACTTCTCGCGGCTGGAAAAGTCGGCGCGTTTCTCGTCGCCGGCGGCCAGGGAACCCGCCTCGGTTACGACGGCCCCAAGGGGGAATACCCCATCACGCCGATCAAGAATAAGCCGCTTTTCCAGGTTTTCGCCGAGCAGCTTCTGGCTCACGGCCGCCAATCTGGCAAGACGATTCCCTGGTACATCATGACCAGCGACAACAACGACGTGCCGACCCGCGCGTTTTTCCACAAGCACAAATTCTTCGGCTACGCCGAGGACGCCGTCTTCTTCTTCCAGCAGGGAATGATGCCCGCCTTCGCGATGGACGGAAAACTGCTGCTGGCGGAAAAAGATTCCCTGGCCCTCTCCCCCGACGGCCACGGCGGCAGCCTCCGCGCCATGGACAAGAGCGGCGCCCTGGCCGACATGCGCAAACGCGGCGTCGAGCATCTCTCCTATTTCCAGGTCGACAATCCCGCTCGTCCACTGCATCGATCCGCTCTTCCTCGGCCTGCACGACATCACCGGCAGCGAAATGACCAGCAAGACCATCCCCAAGGCCGCACGCCATGGAAAAAGTCGGCAACTTCGTCGTCGGCGACGGCGTGCTTCAGGTCATCGAATACAGCGATCTGCCCGAATCACTTGCCCAGCAGACCAACCCCGACGGCGCGCTGCAGATTCAACGCCGGCTCGATTGCGATTCACGCCCTGCGCGTCAGCTTCATCGAGCGGCTCAACGAAGGCGGCCGCCTCCGGCTCCCCTGGCATCGCGCCGAAAAGAAGGTCCCGTATGTCGACGATAACGGCAAGCTCGATCAAGCCGGACAAGCCCAACGCCGTGAAGCTCGAGCAATTCGTGTTCGACGCGATTCCGCTGGCAAAGAACGCGATGGTCTACACGACCGACCGCGCCGAGGAATTCTCCCCGGTGAAGAATGCCGAGGGGGTCGATTCGCCGGAAACCTGCCGCCGCGACCAGATCCGCCGCCCCGCCCGCTGGCTGCGTGACGCAGGGGCGGAGGTTCCCTACCGCGGAACCGAACCGGACGCGAAGATCGAGATTTCGCCGCTAAAGGCAGTCAGTCCCGACGATTTGAAGGGCAAACCGCTGCCCGTGAAGCAGATCAAACCGGGGTCGGTGGTTTATCTCGGAACAGACTAACCGTATCAAAGCCGTGGGTGCTTGCACCCACGGGACTCTCCCTCCCGTTGCTTTTTGCCCCCCCACTGTTAAATTACCACCCAGCGGCAAGGTTGCCGATTTTCGTTGGGAAAAGGATGTCCCGATGCTTCTCCGCCGGCTCATTTTCGAACTTAACACCGCAATAGACCTGCCCGGTCTTCCCGACCTGGAAATCCGCGGCATCTGCGAAGATTCCCGCACCGCTGAGCCCGGCGATCTCTTTATCGCCCGCTCCGGAACCAAAACCGAGGGCGCCCGCTTCATCGGCGATGCCGCGGCGCGGCGCAGTCGCGGTCGTCTGCGGCGGAAAGATCGAAACTTGCCCCCTCCCGCAGGTTGTGGTCCCCAACCCCGCCGCCGTCGCAGGTCCCCTGGCACATATCTTTTACGATCATCCCTCCCGAAAAGTGAAGTCGATCGGCGTCACCGGCACGAACGGAAAAACCACCACCACCTATCTCCTCCGCCATCTTCTGCGAAAATTCGCCATCCCCTGCGGCATGATCGGCACCGTCGAAACCGACGACGGCAAAACTCGCAGCGAAGCCGCCATGACCACGCCGGGCGCGGTTGATCTCGTCAAGCTCCTGGCCAAAATGCGCGACAACGGCTGCCGCGCCTGCGCCATGGAAGTCTCGAGCCACGCCTTGCACCAGGGACGCGTCCTCGGTTTCGATTTCTGCGGCGCCGCGTTCACCAACCTCACCGGCGATCATCTCGACTATCACGGCACGATGGAAAAATACGCCGCCGCCAAGGCCATTCTTTTCCACATGCTGGGCCACGACGCCGTCGCCGTGGTCAACGCCGACGACTCATATGCAGAGCGAATGGTCGCCGGCTGCGAGGCCAGGGTCACCCGCTTCGGTTTCGGGTCCTCCGCCGACTACTGCGCAAGAGATATCGGCGATGACCAGCCGGGGATCGAATTTCATTCTGCACACCCCCGACGGCAGCGCCGAAGTTTCGCTGGCCATGATCGGCCGCCACAACATCGCCAACGCCCTCACCGCCGCCGCCATCGCCGGGGAAGTTTTCCTGCTCAGCGTTCATCAGATCGCCGCGGGCCTGAAAGATGCGCCAGGCGCGCCCGGGCCGATTGCAGCCCGTCGATCGCAGCCAGCCATTCGCCGTCCTCGTCGATTACGCCCACACCGACGACGCGCTGACGAAGGCGCTCACCGCCCTGCGCCCCCTCACCAAGGGAAAGCTGCGGGTCCTGTTCGGCTGCGGCGGCGATCGCGACCGCACCAAGCGCCCCTCATGGCCCACGCCGCCGAGCGACCATGCCGACGCCGTCTATGTCACCAGCGACAATCCGCGCACCGAAGACCCTCGCGTCATCATCGAAGAAATCATCGCCGGTTTTCGAAACCTGCGCGAGAAGCCGATCTTCGTGGAAGCCGACCGCCGGACGGCCATCGCCAAAATCCTGCGCGACGCCCAGCCCGGCGACGTGGTGCTCCTCGCCGGCAAGGGACACGAGAATTATCAGATCATCGGAGCCACGAAACACCATTTTGACGACGTGGAGGAAGCCACCGCCGTTTTGGAGCAACTACCCCTCTCCCATTTTTGACAAGTATTCCGATAGACAATCGCATGAACCCACTTTGGCTTTCGGAAATCCGGCGCATCACCGGCAGCGAATTATCGGTCGCCGGCCCCGACGTCCAGATCGCGGCCGTCTGCACCGACACCCGCCAGATGTCCGCCCAGTCTCTCTTCATCGCCATCCACGGCGACAAATTCGACGGCCATCATTTCCTCGATCAAGCCCACCGTGGCGGCGGCCATCGCCGCACTCGTCCAGCATATCCCCCCAAACGCCCCCCAGGGCCTGCCCCTGCTCTGCGTCCCCGATACCCGCAAGGCGATGGGATAGCTCGCCCGTCACGTCCGCCGCTCATTTGCCGGGAAAGTCATCGCCGTCGCCGGCAGCAACGGCAAAACCGGCACCAAGCATCTCATCGATTCCGTCCTTCGCGAGGGCCGCCGCGGCTCGATCTCGCCCAAAAGCTTCAACAACGACATCGGCGTCCCCCTGGCCATCTTCCCCGCCGACCCGACGCAGGATTACCTCGTCCTGGAGCTCGGCACCAATCATCCCGGCGAAATCGCCAACCTCACGCACATCGCCGAACCGGACATCGCCGTCATCACCAATTGCTCGGCCGAGCATCTCGAAGGCCTTGGCGACCTCGCCGGCGTTCGCCACGAAAACGCCAGCATCATCGAGGGCCTCAAATCCGACGGCACGCTGATCGTCAACGGCGACGACCCCGCCCTCGCGCAGTCCGTCTCCCAATTCCCTGGCGATTGCCTCACTTTCGGATTCCAAAACACCAACGATCTGTGGGTCTCCGACGCCCACACTTCCTGGGACGGCACCCGCTTCACCATCCAGCCCGCGGGCCTGACAACCTTCATCCCGCTTCTGGGATGCACAACGCCGCCAACGCCCTGGCGGCCATCGCGGTCGCCCGCTGCATGGGCCTCAGCGACGCCGACATCGTCACCAGCCTCGCCGCCGCCAGCGCCCCGAACATGCGCCTTCAGCGCATGGAAGCCGGTGGCGTGCGCGTGCTCAACGACGCCTACAACGCCAATCCCGCCTCCATGAAGGCCGCCATCGAAGTCTTCGTCTCGCTCCCGGCCCGTGGACGGCGCATTGCCTTCCTTGGCGATATGCGCGAACTTGGTTCCGCCTCGGCAGGCTGCCACCGCGAAATCGGCCGCGCTGCTCGCGAAAAAATTCCGCCCCGACGTAATGGTCTGCGTCGGCGCGGAATGCCGCGCCATCGCCTCCGAAGCGATGCGCTTCGGGTTCCCGGCGCAAACATCGAACAGTTCCCCGATGCCGCCGCCGCCCAGACATTCACCTCGCAACCTCAAATCCGGCGACCTGGTGCTTCTAAAGGGTTCGCGCGCAATCGGCCTGGAAAAAATCGCCGTGCGATCGTCGCCTCCCGCCAGAAAAAATCACCGGCCAGGAGGCGGCCACGACCACCCCTTAATTCCATGATCTATCTCCTCGTCCAATACCACTACGCCTGGCTCGAAGCCCACCGCCTCGGGTTCCTGCGGGTATTCAACGACGTCACCTTCCAATCCACCGCCGCCGTCATCCTCAGCTTCGCGCTGGTCATGCTCACTGGCCCCAGGGTCATCCAATGGCTCCGCCGCCAGAAAATCGGCGATGAGCCGACCTTCGATCAGGCCCAGATGGACCAGATGATGCACGGCAAAAAAGGCACCCCCACCATGGGCGGCATCCTCATCATCTTCGCCATCGCCGTCACCGTCCTCCTCGCTGGCCGACCTGGACAATTTCTACATCGGCATGGCCCTCATCTGCCTCGTCTGGCTCGGCGCGGTCGGGGCAGTCGATGACTGGCTCAAGCTCACCACCCACCGCCGCGCCCTTCTCCTTCCCGCCGGCCAGCAGGTGAGCCGCCAGGGCCTCACTTCCCTGGAAAAAATCCTCTTCCAGATCGGCCTCGGCGTTCTTCTCTCCTATTTCACTTACTACTACAGCCGCGATCCCAACAGCCACACCCTCTATTTCCCATTTTTCAAGAATCTCAAAGAAGTCCTCACCCCCGCCGCTTTCATCATCCTCGGCACCCTCGTCCTCACCGGAACGAGCAACGCCGTCAATCTTACCGATGGCCTCGACGGCCTCGCCGCCGGCTGCGCCGGCATCGTCAGCTTCACCTTCCTCATCCTCGCCCTCCTTCAGGGCTACCGCGTCGGCGGCGGATATCTCGTCGACGTTCTCTTCCTCCCCCGCATCCCCGGCAGCGCGCAGATGGCCGTCGTCGCCGGCGCATGGTCGGCGCCTGTCTCGGATTCCTCTGGTTCAACTGCGCCCCCGCCGCCGTCTTCATGGGCGACACCGGCTCCCTCGCCCTCGGCGGTCTCCTCGGCTACATCGCCGTCGTCATCCGCCAGGAATTGCTCCTCGTCCTCTGCGGCGGAATCTTCGTCGCCGAGGCTCTCAGCGTCATTCTTCAGGTCGGCTGGTTCAAGGTCACCAAACGCAGATACGGCCAGGGCCGCCGAATCTTCCTCATGGCCCCGCTCCACCACCATTTCCAGCGCAAAGGCTGGGCGGAAACACAGGTCGTAATCCGCTTCTGGCTCATCGGCGCAATGCTTGCCATGCTGGCCCTGGCGACAATCAAACTCCGCTGATGCCCCCATCCCGAAACGCCCACGGACTTCGGCGAGCTCAGTCGAGCCGCGCCGCCGTGGGGAATTTCCGAATTCCCGTACACAAAATTCTCACCCGCAAGCTCACAAGATATTTGTAATCTCCCTTCCCCCTCGGTAAGGTTTTGGGACATCGGTGTTCAGACGGGCCCGCCCATGCCGCAGCGTGAACCAGTCAAATTGGTCTTTTCCCTGGAGCAGCGCCCCGCCGGCCTACTCGTCTCCATGTCCGGCGAGCTCGGCATGCCTCCTAACACGGAATCCCTCCGCTCTGAGCTAAACCGCATCACCGAAACTCATCCGCGCGTCGTGGTAATCGATCTCTCCGGCCTGACATTCATGTCCAGCCTCGGCATCGGCCTACTCGCCGAAGCCCATCGCGGCCTGCGCCAGCACGACGGGCGCATTCGCCTCTGCGCCCTTCAGCCGCGCATGATGGAGGTCCTGCAACGCTGCCGCATGACGAAAGTCTTCGAAATATTCGAGAATACCGAGGCCGCGTTCGCCGCAAGCTGACGAATTCCTTTCACTTTCGACTCATCTTCGTCCTGCCTTGCAATTCAACGTCCCGCGCAGACAACATGCTCTAGATGCCAGATGATTCCACGCCCGTCGCCCCCGAGCCGCGCAGCGATTTTGAATGCTGCCTGGTGCTTCCGACCTACAAAGCCGCCAGCTTCATCGAATCGACCGCTCATCGCTTGCGGGAGTTTCTAAAAGCTCATCCCACGTGGTCCGTGCTTTTTGTCTGCGACGGCCAGGTCGATGACACACAAACGATCCTCGCCCGCCTCATGTCAGACCTCGCGCACCAGGTCCACATCGACAGCTACGAAACCAATCGCGGCAAAGGCTACGCCCTCCGCCGCGGTTTAAGCATGGCCGGCACCCCCTACCGGATTTTCACCGATGTCGATCTCGCCTACGACCCCGACGAAGCGATCAAAATACTGAACCTTCTCCAAAACGGCGCCGATCTGGCCGTCGCCAACCGCGCCAGCCCCGAATCGCTCTTCTGGATGAGCCCCCGCGATTTCCCGACAATCTACCGTCGTCACCTCATGAGCCGGGCCTTCAACTGGTGGCTCCGCCGGATGCTCCCCATCAAAATTCTCGACACTCAGGCCGGCCTGAAAGGCATCTCCGCGCAAGCCTGGGAAACCATCGCCCCGAAAATCGCCACCGACGGCTTCTTCTTCGACGTCGAGCTCCTCGCCTGGGCCGGCGCTGCGAAAATGCGCATCGACGAAACACCCATCAAGGTCAAATACATCGACCCAACTACGGTCCGCATGATCAGCCACGGCTGGAGCATGTTCCGCGACACGCTGAAGCTCAAACGCAGGATGCGAGGCAGCGCCGCTGGAAAAGAACTTGAAGCCCCCTCCCCCATGGTCGCGGAAACCAGAAATCCGAAACCAGAATGACGAACCAAACCAGAAATCCGAATGAGCGAAAAGCTTTTTTCGTCATTCGGTCATTCGGATTTGTTTCGTCATTCTGGTTTCGGAATTCGGATTTACCTCACCGCTCCCGTCGACTCCCGCCCAATCAAATTCACCAGCCGCTTCTCCAGCGGCGGATGGCTCTGAAACAGCTCGGCAATCGTCCCCATCGAATTCTTCGGCTCCGCAATATACATGCTGTTAAACGCCGGGTTCACGTTCATCGGAATCCGCTGATTCGCAAAGTGGATTTTCTCCAGCGCCGTCGCCAGGTACATCGGATCGCCGGAAATCTGCGCCCCGCCCGCGTCGGCGTTAAATTCGCGCGACCGGCTGATCGCCAGTTGCGTCAGCGTCGCCGCGATGGGCGCGAGGATCAAAAACAGCAGCGATTCCAACCCGCCATCCCGCCGATCCGACCTGCCTCCCATTCCGCCCCACCAGAACATCCACCCAAACGCGCTGATCGCCCCCGCGATCGTCGCGGCAACGGAGGTAATCAGAATATCCCGGTGCAGCACGTGCGCCAGCTCGTGCGACATAACGCCCGCAATCTCATTCTCATTCAGCATATCCAGCAGCCCCTGCGTCGCGCAAACCGCGGCATGCTGCGGATTCCGTCCGGTCGCAAACGCATTGGGCGCCTGCTGCGGCGAAACATAAACCCGCGGCATCGGCAGCCCCGCGCGAGACGCCAGCCGCTGAACGATCTGAAAAAGCGGATGATCCGGCCCGACTTCTTGCGCTCCCGCGGACGCCAGCGCAATCTGATCGCTGTAAAAATAGCTGGCAAAGTTGGTCGCCGCGGCAATTACCACCGCAATCACCAGCCCCCGCTCCCCGGCGATCAATACACCGCCGGCCAGAATGATCCCCGTAAGAATCGCTAAAAACAGGCCTGTCTTGATGTTGTTATAAAACTGACTCGACATATTTTTGTCCTTCTAACACGATCATAGTACGCGCCGGCGGCCTATTTCTGCCCTACAAACCAGCCTCGTGTTTGTAACCCGACAATCGCCCCGGTACTGGGTTAGTTCGCTCCCGGAACGCCCACGGCGCCGCCGTGGGGATTTCATTTTTCGACACGGAACCCAATCCGACCCACCACTATTGCGTCATCAACATTGATCTCCACAAAAAATCAGGCGATAATCCCCAACATTGCGGAATTCGGCTTCAATTGACGCGTACAATAACCAGTCGATGCCATCTCAAAAGGTGAGGCCATGAATCTATCGAAAAAACTCGGCTTGATCGCATGCAGTTTCGTTATCGCCGGCGGCGTGCGTGCGCCTTTGGTCAGGCGCAGCCTCCCCAGAACTCCAATGCCAACGCCGGCAACAATCAGTCCAACCAGCAGCCCGCCGCAGCAGCGCCGCCGCCAACGCAGTATGACGTCGAGCAGGAATTGAAAACGCTCATGGCCGACCTGGACGATTCGTCTTTCGACGAGGCCCGGCTGCCTAAGCTCATCCAAAAGGCGTTTACGGATTTCCGCACCGTCAGCCAGGCGATGGACCCCGACCAGGCGCAGCAGTGGCGCCGTGGCGTGATGGAGCAATACATCCCGGTCATGCAGCGAAATCAGGCCAAGATTCAAAAGGCCATGCAAACCGCCTTTTTGCTCGACCTGCAGGAGCCGCTCGGCGCTTCCGACGACGAATTCAACGCCATCCTTCCCGCGCTGGAAAAGGTCGCTGATGCGCAGCGGGAATCGCAAGGCGGCTTCGCCCGATTCCGGCGGCAGTTTGGCGGGCCACCCGGCGCACGGGCAATACCCAGCAGCCGGGCCAGGAGGTCTCGCCCGTCGATCAGGCATCGCAAGATCTCCAGGCCGCCCTCGATGACACCAACAGCAGCGACGACCTGATCAAAAACAAGCTCCAGATTCTCCGCGACGCCAAGGCCAAGGCCACACAGGACCTGTCGGTCGCGCGCGATGGTCTGCGATCGATTCTAACGATCCGCCAGGAAGCGGTGCTGGTCGAGCGGGATGCTGGACTGAATTACTGCCTGAGTTTCCGGCCGAGTTTTTTCTCCACCGAGTCTACCTTGGTCTCGAGCGCCCCCGTGCGGCCTTTGCGCCAGTCCATCTTGAGCGTGCAAGAGATCCGATTGCAATCATCGGCCAGAGCTTCATAACACTTCTGCACCACGGCCATCACTTCCGGCCACTCCCCCTCAATGCAAGTCCCCAGCGGGCCGAGTTTGTAAGGCAGGCCGCTACGATCGACGATGTCAAGGCAGCGTGCGACGTACACGCCCACGCTTTCCCCCTTGTCCATAGGCCAAATGCTGAATTCTGCCAGAAGCATTTTGAATTCCTCGCTTTCGATATCTGAGTTCCACACCTTTGATGGTAGCCGCTCACTTCGATCCGTAAACGCCCACGGACTTCGGCGAGCTCAGTCGAGCCGCGCCGCCGTGGGGAATTTGAATCGCCCGACTGTGCTCCAAACGAGCCCAGTACCCCTTCGATACAAAACTTTACAGTCGGCAACAGAATGGGCACGATGGGGAGCTGCCGGTGACCGACCTCTCCTACGAGCCGAAGCCCCCCGCCCTCCGCCGCAGGCGCGTTCAGCTTCTGGCGATCTCGCTCGCCCTCCTCGCGGCGATTCCGCTACTCATTTGGCAAACCCCGCCTCTCTTCCGCTCCCTCGTCTGGCGCTACTATTACCACCACACGATGAGCCTCTCCGCCCCCGCCTCGCGGGTCGTTTATGATGAAGACCCCGCCAACAAGCAATCCCTGCTCACCTCTTCTCCCGATTATCGTTTCCTAAACTTCGCGACCAATGGCTGGCTCCCGTTCGTCGCCTGGAACGAGCCGGTTTTACAAAAGCTCGAGGATGCCGATGCGAACAAACGTGTCCCCCCCTTCTGCCTCTTCGCGGGTTGGCGTCAGGCAATAGGCCATAAGCGCTGCCTTCTTCTGGTCTATTCCCCCGGCAATGGCATGCGCTGCGGACCCGTCGGCGCTTCAGGTGATGAGCAAGTCAGGATCAGCCCCTGGGCTGAAATCATCATGCCCACTAACAGTATCGACTGCACGATCGGCATGGTCCCCCTTGCCGACCGCTCCCTCGCCGACAACGCCAAATCTCCGCTCTACCTTCGTTGCTACGCCGGCCAGCCCGATCCCACCGACCCATCTCATTTCACGATCGCCTATACCTTCGGCCCTCAAAGCGGCGTCATCGACGGATACCTCCATGCCGATAACTCCGTGACCCTCGCTGCGCGAGGCGTTCCAAGCAAATAAGCTTGCGCACGCCAAAAACCGCATCAGCTTTGAATGGAATGCGGTTCGTGAAACGATTACCTGGTCAATCGAAAGTAGGATATAATTTGAGTGTGACCACAACCACGCGGTTTAAACAGCATGTCACCAGCAGTCCGGGCGTATGTGGGGGCAGGCCCTGCATCGCGGGAACTCGCATTCGTGTGTCCGACGTGGCTGCGCTTGCCCAATCAGGCCATTCTCCTGACGAAATCCTTGCCAACTTCCCGAGGCTGAAGCTGGCGGACGTTCACGCAGCTCTCGCGTACTACTATGACAATCAGGAGGCGATTGATCGTGCGACGGCGCGGACAAACGCTTTGTGCGATCTATGCGTCATAAAATGGGCCCTGGACCGCTGGAAGAAAAACGGGCCGCCAAAGTGGCGCGACTGAGTCTCGACGGAAATGAAATTTCACTGCGACGAGAACGTCGCCGAGGCCGTGGCGCTGGGTCTGAGGCGGCGCGGCTTCGACGTCACAACGACCCCACATGCCGGTTTAATTGGCGCGACCGACGACGCACAACTGGTTCATTGCCTGCGCGAAGGGCGAGCTATCATAAGCCATGACGAGGATTTATTGCGCCTTGCGGCTGCCGGGATTCCCCATGCTGGCATCGCCTATTGCCATCAGAGCAAATATAGAGTCGGAACTTTGGTGGCGCAGACTCCTGGCGCTGGCATCGAACGTAACTGACGAAGAAATCCGTGGGCGCGTCGAGTTTCTTTAAGCAATGGATGGGTGGTCACAGAATAGGGGCTGATCCATTTTATGAATGCGAATCAGAAGTGGGTCAATTTTAGAGGCGATGATTGCGTTGCAAGCATTGATCTTGCCAAGAGCGGCCTTAAAGACGGCATAAATCCTCCCGAAGGATCGGTAAATTGGCGGCCCCGGAAATCCGCGTCGCTGCGGTGAGCGAATTTGCGGGGGTTGGCGGTATGATGGGTAAGCCATGAAGTGGATAGTGATTGCAGCTTGCATAATCAGCTTCGGCTTCGCCGCTGCGCCCGAGCGGATGCAACGACGGCCGGACGTTCAGTGTCGGTTGCGGTGACCCCCTTCCATGTCCTTGCCGCCGCCGACAATCAGTGGCTCGGCCAAGCACTTCAGGAGGGGATTGCGACGGGGATTCAGAAGACTTCGGGGATAACGGGAATTATCGTGCCGGGACTCGCTCCTACGGATTCCCTCAGCGCCATCGCGATGGCTAAGCCGACCGGCGCGGACGTGGCGGTGTTTGGGTCGGTGCAGGTCATCGACAACCAGATACGTATTCTTGGACAGATCATCTCGATGAGCACCGGCAAGTCGCTGGGGACATTGCGGTGCGATGCCGCGGAGAGCGGGCTGTTTGATGCCGAGGACCAGCTTGCGGCAGAGGCGCAGCGGATTTTGACGGCGGTTGTTCCCGCGGCTCATAAGCCGTCTTCCACGCCGGCACCGACGATTCAATTGGTCGGCCCGACCGTCGCGACGGGGGGCGGGCCGCGGTATGGGAGTGGGGACGTGATGAGCGCGATTACCCCCCCGCCGGGGCACCAGGATGATTACGACCGGTATTATTACTATTCCGCGGATACGGCCGCGGCCGGGTCGTGCTACGGCGCGCCGTTCCCCTTCTATGGTGGCTTCTGCGGGGGTTCCTGCTTTGGGGGAGGCGGGTTCGGGTTTGGAGGGGCTTCGGTTCTTCCCGTCGTCACGCCGGTTCACGGTTGGTGAGATTGCTTTTAGCCCGGCCGCGCAGATGATTCGCGGTCAAGATGAATCGAGAACAACTTGCCAAACGGATTGCCGAGGTTTCGCTGCTTCGCGGGGAATTTATTCTCCGCAGCGGGCGAAAGAGTAATTATTACCTGGATAAATACCGGTTTGAAACGCAGCCGGACGTGCTCGTGGAGCTGGGGAAGCTGTTTGCCGAGCGCGTCAGCGAGAAGGTGAATCGGATCGCGGGGGCGGAGCTGGGGGCGGTGCCGCTGGCGGCGGCGGCGGCCATGGCGTGCGGAAAGCCGTTTGTCATCGTGCGGAATCAGAAGAAGGATTATGGCACGAGTAAATTGGTCGAGGGCGTTTTGAACGCGGGGGATACCGTGCTGATCGTCGAGGATGTGCTTACCACTGGCGGGCAGGTTCTGGAGGCGGCCAAGAGCCTCAAGGATGCGGGGGCAAAGATCGACAGGATCGTGGCCGTTATCGATCGCCAGGAGGGGGCGCGGCAAAATATCGAATCAGCGGGGTATATCTTCGAGGCTCTGTTCACGACCGACGACCTGGGAATCAGCAAATAGTCATGAAGCGACTGGCGATTCTGCTGATGATCTGTCTGATGGCGGCGCGCGGGCGCGCGGCGATGTCAAAACCGATATCGAGTACGCCAAGGGCGACGATTTTAGCGTAAAGCTTGATGCGGGCGTTCCGGATGGGGATGGGCCGTTTCCGGTGGCGATTCTGGTTCATGGCGGCGGGTGGGCCATTGGGGACAAGGCGGGGCTTTACAGCATTCCGACGGCAGCACTCACCAAAGCCAAATTCACCTGGTTCAGCATCAACTATCGGATGGCGCCAAAATATCTGTGGCCGGATTGCTTTGAGGATATGCAGGCAGCGATTCGGTGGGTGAAGGCGCATGCGGCAGAATACAAGGGAGACCCGACGCGGATTGCGCTGGTGGGATATTCGGCCGGCGGGCAGCTTGTCTGCCTGGCGGCGACAACCGCGGGGGATGATACCCGAGTGCAGGCGGTGGTGGGGCTTTCGCCGCCGACGGATCTGGAGCTTGATCTTCCACAGCGCGGGGGGCTGAGTACGTCGCTTCAGCATCTGCTGAATCGGCCGAAGCAGGTGACGGACGACGCGCGGAAAATATTGCGGGAGATGTCGGCGATCGATCACGTGGGGCCAGGGTTGCCGCCGTTTCTTTTGATGCAGGGGGATTTGGATAGGAGCGTGCCGTATCAGGGGTCGTTGAATTTCCAGGCGAAACTGAAGGCCAATGGGGTGCCGTGTGATTTGATTACGCTGAATGGGGCTCCGCATGATATTCGGAAGTGGACGCAGTTTGATGCGGATTTTGAGCAGAAGATGGTGGATTGGCTGGTGAAGACGATGGGGACAACGCACTAACGGAGGATTATTTTTTGTTTTTCCTGCGGCGATTCTTTGCCTTTCCTCCTAGTCCCGCGGAACGCTGCCCTTTTGAACGCGGATAACTCGGTTTGGGATGTGTAATATTACCGCTCCAATCGATATTTAAATGATCTCCGTTGGGTAATTGTACGTCCCACTCCCAAGTTTCGCCCTCCGTACGAGTCGGCCCCTTGCGCCAGCGACGGCCTCTGACATCAATGAACTCTCCCTTTGAATTCTTTCTCAAAGGCTGATGGGTGCGCCAGTACTTCGGAGGAATAAAGGGATAACTGCCGCCCGTCGGCAAATTGGCTTGGCGCAGCACCTGGTGGGTTAGCTCTTCGGCGTCCTGAATTGGTTCCTTGACAGGCTCAATGTCTGCTGGATCGTCCTGGCTCACAGATCCCTTTGTTTATGCGATGAGGGTTCCGTTCCCGTTTCGATCCACACGTACGCGGTGAGTCTCCCCCCCACCATAAATCACGTCTTCCGGCACGGTCTCGCCCGTGTCCCATAGAGACTGCTCATGAACCACGCGCGCTTTCCTGCTTCGTTGGAAAATAGACGGTGTACGTCCTGCCAGCTTCATCGGCGGCCGCTTCAAGCACAATACCCACGTGCCCCCGCACACCGGCCACTTCATCAGCCTCTCCAAATCCGACAACCTTCGCATACTCAGGTAACGGGTTGCGACGACTTCTTTTTTGAGATTCAATCAGCGTCAATAGTGCAACATTCCAGAGTTCCCTTTTGTCGTTCCACCAAACGGCCATCTGGGCAAATTCAGTCAGGCCTCTGGACTTGCCACGCGAGCGGCCTGTTCGCCGCTTCGAAGCCGTCGATTTTCGGGAATGTTTATGCACTGCCGACATTTATCTTCCTTTATTATCGGCTAGTTTTGTCCCAATGTCGAATAACAAAGGTCCGGCCTCCAAGACCGTACGATTTCTTTTATGCTTTCAATCAAACGTGAGGGGTTGAGCCGTCTTCGGTGGTTTGCTGAGGCTCGTGGGAAATCTGATCGATGGCCTGATCGACCTCGCTGGCGTCGTAGACGCCGAGTTCTTCGAGGGCGAGCAGCGCGGCCTTCTGCTCGGCCATTTTCTTGTTGGGGCCCCAGGCACTGGGAAAACGGCGGCCGTCGATGACCACGCAGACTTCGAAGCATTTGCTGTGGTCCGGGCCTTTTTCGTCGAGCAATTCATAGCCGGGCGTGGCGCTGAGGATTTTTTGGGAGTGCTGCTGGAGCACGGCTTTGAAGTTCTGCTGGTGGGTGTTGGAGGCGATGGAATCGATCTTTCCGGTCATCGTGCGCAGGACGTATTGCTTGACGACGTCGAATCCGCCGTCGAGATAAATCGCGGCGACGATGGATTCATAAACCGCTGCCGCAAGCGAGCTGGGCATTGCCTCGCGACTGCTGATCCCTTTGCCGATGATCAGAAGATCGATCAGTCCGGTTTCGTTTGAAACTTCGGCACAGGTTCGCCGTGAAACGACGGCGGATTTGATTTTGGTGAGATCGCCTTCCAGATATTCGGGGAAACGCTTGTAAAGTGCTTCGCAGATGATCAGATCGAGGACGGCATCGCCCAGAAACTCCATTCGCTCATTGCTTTGCAGGCGGCTGTCGGCAATCGAGGCGTGGGTGAGAGATTCCTTAAGAAGGTTAGGATCGGTGAAGGTATATTGAATTATCTTCTCAGCGCGCTCGCGGGCTTCGGTATTCACGCAGTGGGTGACGATAAGTTATGGGCGGTCAGATTTCAATGCCAAAGATGAACGCGCGGACCTGAAAGACGTATGAAATGCTTAACTGGTTTTCGATTCGATACTTGGCTCGAAGGAAAGGGCGTTGGCTTGCGATGGGGCGGTAGGAAACCTACGATCTGAGGGTGCGGCAAGATGTAAAGATGGGCGCTGAATATGGGCAAATTCGTGGTATTCGCATGGACGGCGATGGCAATGGTCCTCGCAGGGTCGGCAGCGGGGCAGACGCAGCCGCAATCGCTCTTCGACCCGTCTCGCGATATGCGGATCGCGGAAATTCATCCGGGGATGAAAGGGTATGGACTTTCGGTTTTCCGGGGAACCAAGATCGAGAAGTTTGATGTCGACGTTGTGGATGTGATCAAGGATTTCAATCCGAAGTACGATGCGATCCTGATCCGGTGCCCACAGGATTTTTTGAAGGATACGGGTCCGATTGAGGGGATGAGCGGTTCGCCGATATATCTATATGACGATTCGGGAAAACCGCGACTTGCGGGGGCATTTGCCTATGGATGGCCGTTTGCGAAGGAATGCCTGGCGGGGGTGCAGCCGATTGAATATATGCTGGAGCTGCCGACCAGCTTTAGCCCCAATGCGATGCCGGCGAATCCGCCGATGACGGTTGGGGCCAGCGGGCATTTGATCGCGCGGCGGTGGTCGCTGGAGCAGGTTCCGGTGCGGCCGTGGGGGCATCGGGCACGAGCAGATGCGATGACGGGCGGGTCGGATTCACCGATGCGAATGCGTGCGCTGGCGACGCCGCTCATGGTGGGGGGCGTGAATTCGCTGACGCTCGCGCGGATCTCGCCGCTGTTTGAGGGGTCGGGATTGGTGCCGATGCAGGTGGGGAGTGGGACGGGGTCTTTGTCGGGGGAACAGGATCCGCCCCATCTGGAGCCGGGGTCGGTGCTGGCGGTTCCGCTTCTGACGGGGGACATGGAACTGACGGCGGTAGGCACGTGCACGGAAATCGTGGGCGACCGGATTTTCGGGTTTGGACATTCATTCAACAATGAGGGGCCGATCGATCTTCCGATTGGGGCCGGGTCGATCGCGGCGGTAGTGGCGAACGTGGAGACGAGCTTCAAGCTGGGGTTCATTTCGAAGACCAGCGGGGCGCTGTTTACGGATGAGACGGTGGGCGTGGCGGGACGGGTTGGATCGACGGCGCCGATGGCGCCGCTGCAATTCCGGATCGTTTACGATGACGGCTCGCTGGATGAGACGTATCATTTTTCGGCGGCGCTGCATCCGAAGCTGACGCCGCTGATCGCGGCGACGGCGGTGCAGATGGTGCTCAGCGGGGAGAAGAATCTGCCGGAATATCACACCGTGGATTATGACCTGAACGCGGAGTTTGCGGACGGGCACAAGATTCGCGTCAACAATTGCAGCGTGAATGGCGACGGGAGCGAAATCGTGGCCGACCTGGCGCTGCCGCTGATTGCGGCGGCGGACAATCCGTTCGCGTATGTGCCGATCAAGCAACTGACGGGTACGTTTCACGTCAGCGGCGACGCGCGGGCGGCGGATATTCTTTCGGTAACGATTCCGCGGACGAAATATGAGCCTGGGGAGACGATCAAGGGCTTTGTTTCGTATCTGCCGTTTCACGCGGACGAGGCCAATCTGCCGATCACGTTCGAGCTTCCGCACGACCTTGTGGATGGGCAATATCAACTGGTGGTTTCGGACTGGACGCGATATCTGGACGACGAGCGGACGGCCAATCCATACAAATTCAACGCGGAAAATGTGGGAGAGATGTTTTCGGTGATTCGCGACGTGGAGGAGATCCGGCACGATGCGATATTCATCCGGCTGGTTCGCCAGGCGGATGGCGTGGCCGTGGGGCACACCGAACTTCGGCGTTTGCCGCCCAGTCAGCGTGAGGTGCTGCTGGATTCGGGGCGGAGCGACATCACGCCGCTGATTGATTCAACGGTGAAGATCGTGCCGACGGGGCTGGTGATGAACGGGTCCGCGGAGTTTACGATTACCATCGAGCGCAAAGGGAAAGTGGAAACCCCCACGTCGGCAAAATGAATTTTAATTGGGTGGAATTTCAAATGAAGATGATCTCACGCAGAGGCGCAAGAGCGCAGAGAATTGGACGGATTTACAGTTCCCGGTTTCTCCGCGCTCTGCGCCTCTGCGTGAGATCCTGGTTTTTATGGCTGCGCTGGTACTGATTGCGATCCCCTCGGTTCGGGCGGTGACGACGTCGCACTGGTCGCAGGATAATCAGTCGGATTTCAAAGCGGGGACGTCGCACGACGTGGTGGTTACCAACCAGGGCGAGGTGAAGCTTTCGCGGGCGGTGAAAGTGATCAAGGAACAGGATGCGAACATTACCTCCGTCAATGCACTGGTCGAGGCGCCGGACGGGACGATCTACGCGGGCACCGGGCCGCGGGCGATGCTTCTGGCGGTGAAGGATGACAAGGTCAGCACTGTTGCGACGCTGGACAATGCGGTAAATGTTCTATCGCTCATGGTGGATTCCGACGGGGCGATCCTGCTGGGGACGGGCGGTGAAAAAGGGCGCGTGCTGCGGATCGATAAGCCCGGCGATAAGCCTGTCGAGATCTTCGCGGAAGACAACGTGCAATATATCTGGGCGCTGCGTCAGACGCCGGACGGCAATATTTATGCGGCAACCGGTCCGAACGGGCAGGTGTTTGAGATCAAGCCGGACGGGTCGCACAAGGAGCTTTACAAAAGCTCGGAAGACAACATCACCAGCATGATCAGCGATGGGAAGGACGTTCTGTATCTGGGGACCGATCCGGATGGGATGGTGATCCGGCTGAACCGCCAGACCAAAGAAGCGTTCATCATGTACAACGCCAGCGAGGCGGAGATCACGGCGCTGGCGCTGGATTCATCGGGAAATTTGTACGCCGCGACGGGGGAAGAGACGGACCATCAGACGGCGGAGACGCAGCCGCCTGAGGAGAAGAGCGCGGGGAAGCCGGAGGATTCCGGGGCGTCATCGACACCGATTCCGCCGGGCCCGACGCCAAATCCGGTGCAGCCGGCGCCGGTTCCAAATCCGAATCCGGGCCAGCCCGCCCCGCTGCCGAAGGGGCAATCGATGGCCGTTCCAGCGGCAAGCTTGCCCAGAATGATGGATGTCATCGCCCGGGCCGGGAATGACGATCCGGGCGGCGGCGGGGATGATCCAGGGGGCGGCGATCAGCCCGGCGGTGGAAATTCTCCAGGCGCGCCAGCCGCCGGGCCCGGGCAGAACCCGGCGGCTCCGCAGCCCGCGCAGACGCGGCAGGTGGCCAATCAAAACCAGCCTCAGAATCAGCAGGAACAGCAGTCTTCCGGGCCGGAGGGCAACGCGATCTATAAGATCGATGCCGACGGGTTCGTCACCGAAATCTTCCGCGAAGACGTGGTGATTTACTCGATGATCCTGCAGAACAATGTTCTGCTCGTGGGGACCGGCGACGATGGGGATATCTACCAGGTCAATCCCGCCGCCGAGGAAACCGCGGTCCTCGCGAAGGTTGATGCGAAGCAGGTGATGTGCCTGTTGCCGGCCAGGGATGGGCGGATTTTCATGGGGCTGGCGAACACCGGGGGAATCGCCGCGATGACCGGCGGGTATGCCCCGGCGGGAACTTTTTTGAGCCCCGTGCTTGATGCGACGCAGGTGAGCCGGTTTGGGAAGATGCAGCTTCATGGCGAACTGCCGGACGGTGCACGGTTGCAGGTGGCGACGCGGAGCGGAAATGTGAAGGATGCGAATTCACCGGGGTGGTCGGAATGGTCGCCGGACGTCGATGCGGCGGAGTTTCTACCGGTCGCGTCGCCCTCGGCGCGGTTTCTTCAGTATCGATTGACGTTCAGCACGACGGATTCCGCGCGCACGGCGGTAGTCGATCGGGTGGACGTGGCGTATCAGATTCCCAACATGGCGCCGGTGGTGAAGTCGATCCGCATCGGTGGAACAGATGCCGCGCCGGAAAACAGCCCGAGTGGCACCGCCCCGGGGGACAACTCGCAGGCCGACAACAGGCGCCGGATTCTTCCGCGAGCAATTCCGCCGGCGGCGTGCACGCGGATGCCAGCAAACCGATCGGTGGGACGGGGGCGCAGACGATTACCTGGGATGCCTCGGACCCGAACGGGGATTCTCTGGTCTACACGCTCTTTTTCCGGCGCGGGCCGCATGCGCCGTGGATTCTGCTGAAGGACCGGCTCACGCAGCTTACCTACGAATGGGACACGCGGACCGTCGCCGACGGGGAATACCAGGTGAAGGTGGTCGCGTCTGATGCGCTGGCCAACGCTCCGGGCGAAGGGAAGACGACGAGCCGGATCAGCGATCCGTTTGTGGTTGACAATACGCCTCCGACGATCGGGGACGTGGACTGGAAGGTAGCGGGAGGGGCGGCAACGATTTCCCTGCGGGCCCAGGACCAGATCAGCACGATCGCTTCGGTTGAATATGCCCTGGATTCCAACGACGAGTGGCAGACGGTTCTGCCGGTGAGCGGGATTTTCGACAGTTTGGATGAGCAGGTGAAATTTTCGGTGACGGGCTTGACGCCGGGCGAGCATCAGGTGACGATCCGCGCGACGAACACGCGCGGCACGCAGGCGCTGCACACGATCGTGATCAAAGTGGAGTCGGCGACGGCGGGAACGCAATAGCCCTTTTTAAGACTTAGGAACAAACGAGCCATGCACTATCCGCACAAGACCAGCAAGATCAAGCGAGCCCGCAACATCGGATTCCGGGCAAGGATGAAGACGAAAAAGGGGCGGCAGATGATCAACCGCAAGCGCCGGGCGGGCCGGCGGGTGCAGGTCGTTTGAGCGGTCAGTTCGATTCTAAACCTATTTTTGCATTCGCAAACCGTGCGGGTTATCCTGTTTTCAGTACTTACTGAAACTGGAGGAACCTGTGACCACAGCCCTCGAACCCCCTCAAAAGGACTCTTCCCGCCAAACCCTCTCTGCGGAGGCTCAGCGGCAGCTCCAGTCGGCGCAGGATTTGTTCATTCGCCGCTGGGGGGAAATGGGGGCGACCTGGGGGATCAACCGGACGATGGCGGAAATCCACGCGCTGCTGTACGTCGTGGGCGATCCGCTCTGCACGGACGACGTGATGGAGCGGCTGAACATCAGCCGGGGGAATGCCAGCATGTCGCTGCGGTCGCTATGCGACTGGGGGATTGTCCGCCGGCTGCACAAGCGCGGGCAGCGGCGGGAATATTTTGAGAGCCTGTCGGACGTGTGGGATCTGTTCAGCCTGATCGCGGCGGAGCGCAAGCGGCGCGAGATGGACCCGGTTCTGGAGACGATCCGGCAGTGCCGGAACATGCTCGATGAGCAGTCGTTGGGGAAAAGCGCGGCGCGGTGCGAGGCGGTTCAACTGACCCGGCAGCGCCTGGCGGGGATGGAAGAGTTTATGGAAGTGACCAACAAGGTGTTTCAGCAGTTCGTGGGGAATGCGCGGGCGGGGTTGAACCGGGTGGTGAGGGTTTTGTTGAAGGCGTTTTAGCGCCCGATTTGAAGTGCCTTCGAAAAATTTGCACAAGTTGGCATTCCAGCCCCCACCCTGACCCTCCCCCGGAGTACCAGGGAAGGGGATTAGATAGAGAATTCAAGCCCGATTACCGCGCATATTCCACCGAGCGGACCTCGCGGATGAGGGTTACCTTGATCTCGCCCGGGTAGTTGAGCTCCTGCTCGATTTTTTGGGCGATGTCGTGGGCGATTTTGGCGCTGATGCGGTCGTCGACGAGCTTGGCGTCGACGATGACGCGAACCTCGCGTCCGGCCTGGATGGCGTAGGCCTGGCGGACGCCTTCGAACGTCATGGCCAAGTCTTCCAATTCCTGCAATCGCTTGACGTAGCGTTCGAGGCTTTCGCGACGGGCGCCGGGGCGACTGGCGCTCATGGCATCGGCGGCCATAATAATGGCGGTGTAGGGCGTGGTGGCGGGCACGTCGCCGTGATGGGCCTCGGCGGCGTTGAGGACCGCTTCGGGCTCGTCTAATCGGCGCAGAAATTCCTTGCCTAGCTGGGGGTGGGCGCCTTCCTGTTCGTGGTCGAGCGCTTTGCCGATGTCGTGGAGCAGGCCGGCGCGGCGGGCGAGGTTGCCGTCAAGGCCAAGCTCGTCGGCGATGACCTGGGAGAGATAGGCGACCTCGAGGGAATGCTTCAGCACGTTCTGGCCGTAGCTGGTGCGGAAGGCCAGGCGGCCGAGCATGGGGATCACGGGTTTGGCGACCTGGAGGTTGGCCTCCTGGGCAGCTTCCTTTCCGAGGCGGATCAGCTCTTCGTCCATTTCCTTGGTGGTGGTGGTGACGACTTCCTCGATGCGGGCGGGATGGATGCGGCCGTCCTGCACCAGACGGTCGAGGGAAATGCGGGCGATTTCGCGGCGAACGGGATCGAAGCAGCTCACGACGACGACGCCGGGCGTGTCGTCGATGATGACATCCACCCCCGTGGCTTTCTCGAAGGCGCGGATGTTGCGGCCCTCGCGGCCGATGACGCGGCCTTTCATGTCGTCGGTGGGGATGGTGACGGTGCTGACGGTATGATCGGCCACCTGCTCGGCGGCGTAGCGCTGGATGGCCTGGAGGATGATCTGCCGGCTCTTTTCCTTTGCTTCGTCCTGGGTCTGCTCGGAAATGCGCTGGATGATGGCGCCTGCCTCGAGCTTGCAATCGTCCTCGATGCGCTTGAGGAGCATTTCCCTGGCCTGCTCGGGGGTTAGGCTGGTGAGCTGGAGCAGGCGGTCGCGCTGTTCGCGGAGGGTTTTTGAGAGCTCGTCCTCTTTTCCGGCCAGGGACTTTTCGCGCTGGGCGATTTTGGCGTCCTGGTCGTCGAGGTGCTTCTCCTTGACTGAAAGGGTGTCAAGCTTGCGGTCGAGGTTGTCTTCGCGCTTGGCGAGGCGTGCTTCGAGCGACTTGAGCTCGTTGCGGTCTTTTTCGGTTTCCTTCTCGAACTGCTCCTTGCGCTTGAGCTGCTCCTGACGGGCGGCTAGCTCAATTTCCTTGGCCTTGTTCTGGGCCTCGGATTGGGCGTTATTGCGAAGCTGTTCGGCTTCGAACTTGCTGCGGTTGATGGCGCTGTTGGCCATCATTTTCATCGCGACGGCGGTACAGGCGACACCGGCGACCAGGCCGATCAGGAGATACAAAGTGATTTCCATGAATCCCACCCGAGTTGGTTAACTCGCAATGCGGATATAAACGAAATACCCCTGATTAGACGGGTGGGTGTTTAGGAGCGCGTTTCAGCAGCAATCTGAAGCGCGTGCCTGACATTGCCCAATGAAAGTCACTGTGGGAGGTGCTCGCGAAGGGAGGATGATCCACCGGCGGGTATTGGACCGAGCCGGGGAGTTTAGATCGAGCCACACTGCAAGCTGGGCCGGCAAAAGTTGCCGGCGCCAGAGCTCCGCCAGGCGATGGGAGAGCGCGAGCAGCAGCCCGAGCAGGCCCAGAGCCATGAGAACTGTCTTCGTGAGTATTCCCAAAATGAGGACGTTCATTTCGAACCGTCGAATCAAGGAACTGTGGGGCGAGGGTCTATCCGCTCCTGACCACCGCCCTTTCGGATGCACACGGAATCAAAAAAGACCGAATGCGATCCAAATCTACTGCTCATATTTTACGCACATGGCGTTAAGTTTCAAGATCAACCATTGGGCTAGGAATGGTGGGAATATGGGGGACCGGGCACAACTGGAGGGGGTGGAGAGGCGGCGGCAAGACGATCCAGGCCGGAAATTACTTCCGGGTCGCGGGTTGTCCACCAGAGCTGGCGGTGATGGTGGATTGTGCAAACGGTTTTTCGTGCGGGGAATGCGAGGGAGAAGTCGCTGGCGGTGAGGTTTTGCAGGAGGGTGCGGAGGGTTATTTCGAAAAGAGGTTGCTCGGTGGGGGTAAATTCGAGTGCGGCGGCACTGGTTAATCCGATCAGGACCTGGGGATCAATGCCGATCTCGTGCAAGAGTTGCGGGAGCCAGGTTCGGCTGCCGTAGTTCAATTCGAAGGACCAGTGACTGCCGGGCATTATCCAGGCGACGCCGGGGAGGAGGTCAAGCCATGCCTGGGTCGCGAATTTGGATTGGTCTGCCGAGGTGACAATGCGAAGATTGTCGCGCATCTGGGGCTTGATGGTTGGATCTTGGGATTCAACCCAGCCTCTTATGATTCCGCCGGATGGGAAGCCGAAAGCGCCGCCGTTGAAATAGTGGCATTGGAGTCCGTCGGCGGTTAGCTGGGCCAGGACTTGGGAATAGTCGATCACGCGGGGCATGAATTGGCTTTTTTTGTCAGTCGATTTTGAGGCGTTTTTTCCAATTGGCCAGTTGGTCTTCGAATGGTTTGCCACCGGCGGCGCCGGCGCTGCGGTAGCGTTTTACTACGTTTTTTGCGCCGAGGGAGTCGTAGATGTCTTGGTTGAGGCCCACGGATTGCCATCCGTGGGCTTTCAGGGCTTCTTGGAAATCTTCTAGCTTTAGGTGCGCGAGGGCGGTTTTTCCTTCTTTTTCGCATCTGGCGACGAGGGTGCCGACGATGTGATGGGCGGTGCGGAAGGGGATGCCTTTGGTGACGAGATATTCGGCGAGGCTGGTGGCATCGAGAAATCCGCGATCCAGCGTCGGCTCGATGTTTTCCTTCACGAAATTCGCGGAGTTCACGATGGCGGCGGCCATGGTCAGGCAACTGCTGACGGTGTCGTAGGCGCGGAAGACGATGCGCTTGTCTTCCTGCAGGTCGCGGTTGTAGCCGATGGGCAGGCCCTTGAGGATGGTCATGAGGGCGAAGAGATCGCCGTAGACGTTTCCGCAGCGGCCGCGGATCAGTTCGAGCATGTCGGGGTTCCGCTTCTGCGGCATCATCGAGCTGCTGGTGGTGTACTGGTCGGCGATTTTGATGAAGGAGAATTCGGTGGTCATGTAAATGATCCACTGCTCGGCCCAGCGGGAGAGGTGCATGGAGATCATGGCGAGGTGAAAGACAAATTCGATTGCCAGATCGCGCTTGGCGGTCTGCTCGATGCTGCTTGGGGATGTACGCTGCCGAAGCCCAGGAGGGAACGCGTCGCTTCGAGATCGAGCGGGAGTGAGGTTCCGGCGATTGCGCCGGTGCCGAGGGGGTTCTCCATCTCCTTGAGCCGAAATCGCGCACATCCGGTTGAAGTTTTCGGAGAGCATCGAGCACCAGGCCAGCGCTTCCGCGCCGGCGACGATCGGCTGGCGCGCTGCAAGATGGGTAAATGAGGGCATCACAATATCACGGCTCCGGTCGGCCAGACCGATGAATGCGCGGCAAAGGGATTCCAAAGCGGTATCGATTTTGCCGCTCGCTTCATCGAGCCACAACAGCAGGTCCGTCGCGACCTGATCGTTGCGGCTCCGGCCTGTGTGCAGCTTTTTTCCGGGTTCGCCGATGCGGTCGATCAGGGCAGCTTCGATGACCATGTGGATGTCTTCGAGGCTTTCGTCGAATTTGAATTTGCCGGATTCGATGTCTTTTTCGATTTCTTTCAGGCCGGCGATGATCGCGTCGCGCTCGGGATCGGTGATGAGGCCGACTTTGGCGAGCATGGTGGCGTGGGCGATGGAGCCGGCGATGTCGTGCTTATAGAGGCGGCGATCGTAGCAGATGGATTCGACGAAGGACTGGCCTAGGGCGTCGGTGGCTTCGCTGATGCGGGCTTGCCAGGATTTTTCTTTTGCCATGGCAGGGAATTTTAGCCTTTTTCGGTAATCAGGCTAATCCTTGAATTCATCTCACCGCGGAGAGCGAAGAGATCGCGGAGAGAAATTTGTTTTCTTGCGCGATTCGGCGCCAAGAAATACAAATTCATAATTGAAAAATCATTTTGTAGTGCGGGCCGGCTGTGGGGATGTCGAATTCTTCGGAGACGATTTTCCAGCCGTGCTTTTCGTAGAACGGGGCGGCGGGTTTGCGGGCGTTGGCCCAGAGCAGGGGGACGGCTTTTTCTTGGGCGATTGGTGAACGTCTGCGAGCAATTTGCTTCCGAGACCAAAGCGCTGATGGGCTGGATCGACGGCCATTCCGCGGAGCTGGCAAGCGGGGTGGCCGTTCCACTCGTTCAATAGAATCGTGGCGCATCCGATGACTCGGTTTTGGGTTTTCGCGGCCAAGTGGAGGGTTGTCGGTTCTGCGTCGCCGGGAAAATAGGCTTCGGATCTGGGGAGGCCGATGCGCAGGACGGCGTGGCGGAGATCGATGATTTGCTCCACATCGACGCGGGTTATCTCGATCATTTCCATGCCTGGGGATGATGTTCCGGGAGCATCGGCAAATCGGCGGCGGCGGCGTTGGAGCGGGTTTGCTTTTCGTCTTTGCAGCCGGGGATGACGGATGTGACGGCCTGATGCTGGAGACACCAGGCGAGAGCCCATTGGGCCATTTCGACGCCGGGGGGGACTTCGGTGCGGGCGATTTCCTGAACTTCGCGGAGGCGCTGGTCGACGGTGGATTTGTCCTGGTTGCTGCGGACATCATTCGATCCGAATTTACTGCCCGGCTTATATTTTCCGCTCAAGAACCCGCTGGCGAGGGGGACGCGGGCGAGGACGCCAAGGTTCTGGGTTTGACAACTGTTAAACACGGCCTCTTCGGGGGTGCGATCGAGGCGGTTGTAGATGACCTGGATGGCCTGGACGTTTCGGCGGGTGGAGGCTTCTACCTGGTCGATATTTTTTTGGGTCTGGCCGGAGATTGAATTGCCGAGGTGGCGGACTTTTCCGGACTTGTGCAATTTTTCCAGGGCGGTGGATAACTCGTCGTTGTCGAATTCGCTGAATCGGATGCTGTGATACTGGAGGAGATCGATCCAGTCGGTCTCAAGTGCCTTCAGGGAGTCTTCGACCTGCACGATCATATCGGCGGCGGTGCGTTCGTCGGTGCGGTTCATGTGGGAATGGAATTTGTGGCCGAATTTGGTGGCGACGATCCATTTCTCGCGGTCGCGGCGGATGGCGGCGCCGACGAAGCGTTCGGAAAGATGGTCGCCGTAGCATTCGGCGGTGTCGATGAGGTTGATGCCGGTTTCGCGGGCGGCGTTGAAGATTCGATCGACCTCGAGTTGGGTGAAATCCTTTCCCCACTCGCCGCCAAATTGCCAGGTGCCGATGCCGATGACGGAGACACGCAGATTGGTTTTTCCGAGGCGGCGATATTTCATGAGGGTATTGTCGGGCACAGGCGCGGGAATTCAAAATGGGGATTCAAATTGGGGTCACTCTTCGTTGAGGCGCGAGGGTGCTCCCAAGATATCTCAAAATATCACACTTTTGGGGGAAGTGGGCGGAAGTTGGGAATTTGAAAGATGACTCTTCGTTGAGGCACGGGGCCCCTCCCAGGTTATCCCAAAATATCTCACTATTTGGGTAGTGAGTCAGTTTGGGTTCTGTGTTGAAATACGAATTCCCCACGGCAGCGCCGTGGGCGTTCCGGAACGATGTGACCCAGTACCCACTTTTTGGGAAAGTGGGCGGAGTCTGGGAATTTGAGATTTGAGATGGGTGGACATGGAGAGTTCTCCGAAAAAACATCACGCTTCTATATACAGGTCCGGAAGTGCACGTTTTGTACCTATTTTTGGAAAAATGCGGGGGGAATTATTTTTCGGGGCGTGAGATTGGAAAGAATTTGATATGCGGGGAGGGTGAGTTGGAGGTTATGACGAATTGAATCACCTGCCGACTAAAGTCGGCAGGCCGGGTTTGTGAAAATTGGGTAAGGCTTGCATTTTCGGCGCGAATCCACAAAACTTACTTTCCCCATGAAAAAAATCGCTCTCGCAGTACCAGCGGCGTTTCTGGCCATTTTCCTTCGCAGCGCGGCGGGTGATCCGGCCGGGATTACGGTCGATCTGGACCACCCCGGGGCGAAGATCAGCCCGACCTTTTATGGATTGATGACGGAGGAGATCAATCATTCCTATGACGGCGGTTTGTATGCGGAATTGATCCAGAATCGCGCAATGGGGGATAGTGTGCATGAGCCGAGGCACTGGTCGGTTGTAAAGAGCGATGGGGCGGATGGGTCGATTGCGCTGGATACGGGCGTGCCTCTGAACGACGCGCTGAAGGCGAGCTTGCGGCTTGATGTTGCCAACGTGGGGCAGGGGCAGCGGGTTGGTGTCGCAAACGAGGGGTATTGGGGCATACCTGTCAAACCGGATACGCAATATCAGGCTTCGTTTTACGCGAAGGGGGGGAACGGGTTTGCGGGGCCGTTGACCGTTGATATCGAGAGCAATGATGGCAATACCATCTATGCGACGGGGACGGTTTCGCAAATCAGCGGCGACTGGAAGAAATATGACCTTACGCTCACGACTCAAAAGCTCGACGCGACGAAGGATGCTCGGTTTGTGATCTCCGCGGGGGGGAAGGGATCGGTTTGGTTTGATCAGGTGTCGCTCTTCCCGCCGACGTATAACAATCGGCCGAACGGATTTCGGATCGATCTGATGGATTTGATGGCGGATCTGCATCCGGCGTTCCTGCGATTCCCCGGGGGAAATTACCTGGAGGGGGATTACGTCAAAGAGCGATTCATTTGGGAAAACACAATTGGCGACCCGGCGCAGCGGGCGGGACATCGCAGCCCTTGGAATTACCATTCCACGGACGGGATGGGGTTGCTGGAGTTTCTGGAGTGGTGCGAGGATTTGCACATGCAGCCGCTGCTGGCGGTTTATGCGGGGTATTCGCTGCAGCATATTCACGTGGATGCGGGGCCGGACCTGGTGCCGTTCGTGCAGGAAGCGCTGGATGAAATCGAATATTGCACTGGGGATATTTCGACGAAATGGGGGGCGGAGCGGGCCAAGGATGGGCATCCGCAGCCGTTCGATATCAAATATATTGAGGTCGGGAACGAGGATTTCTTTGATTCAGCAGGTTACGACAAGCGTTTCGCGCAGTTTTATGACGCGATCAAGGCGAAATATCCGAATTTGCTGCTGATCGCAACGGTGCCGGTGAAGAGCCGGACGCCGGATGTGGTGGATGACCACTATTATCGTTCGTCGCGGCAGATGGAGCGGGACGCGACGCATTACGATAAGACGGATCGAAACGGGCCGAAGATTTTTGTGGGTGAATGGGCGACGACGGAAGGGCGTCCGACGCCGAACTTCGGGGCGGCGATGGCGGACGCGGCGTGGATGACGGGGCTGGAACGCAACTCGGACGTGGTGGTGATGAACTGCTATGCGCCGCTGCTGGTGAATGTGAATCACAACGCGTCGCAGTGGGGTACGAATCTGATCGGATACGATGCGATGAACAGCTTCGGATCGACGTCGTATTACGCGCAGCGGATGTTTGCGGCGAATATGGGGGATACGATTATCCCGGTCGCGATCTCGCAGCCACCGGTCGATAACAGCATCCCTCCACCGCTGGACACGGGAGGCGTGGGGGTGGGGACGTGGGAAACGCAGGCGCAGTTCAAAGACATCAAGGTTACACATGGGGATCAGACGATTTTGCAGTCGGACTTTCTCGAGCGGCACGGAGGGTTGGCGAAAGGGACGCAATGGAACATGGTCGGCGACGGGCGGGGTGCTGACGCAGTCCGGCGATGCTCAGGATACCCGAATCACCAGGGGCGATCCGGGCTGGACGGATTACACGTATAGCCTGAAGGCGATGAAAACGGGCGGGTCGGAAGGATTTTTGATCCTGTTCCACATGCGCGGGCGGAATGATTATCTGTGGTGGAACGTCGGCGGGTGGGGGAACGGGCGGACTGCGCTGGAAAAAATCGATGATGGGCAGAAGAAGGAGTTCGGGACATCGGCGAATATCACCGTCGAAACGAATCGGTGGTACGACATCAGCGTTGAAGTGAGCGGGACGGATATCAAGTGCTATCTGGACGGGAAACTGGTGACCGAGGCGACAGACCCCCCACCGTCGCCGCCGGATCCGATTTATGCGACGGCGAGCCGGGTGGATTCGACGGGTCAGGTGATTTTGAAGGTGGTGAATATTTCGTCTTCGCCGCAGAGCTTGCAGATTAATCTGAGCGGGGCGAAAGATGTTTCCGCGGCAGCGAAGGCGATCGTGCTGACGGGGAAACCGACGGATGAGAATTCGCTGGCGAATCCGCAGAAGGTTTATCCGCAGGACCAGGACATCAGCGATGCGGGGGCGACGTTTACACATGAGTTTCCGGCGTATTCGGTGGATGTGCTCAAGATTGATGTGAAGCCGTAGTTTGCTCGCTGGAAAAACATTGTGCGCAGCCACCCTGCGGGACAAAAGATAACCGTCCGCGGCAACTTAGGCGAGATGGGGAAAGTACGTAAGGTATTTTTGCAATATATCCTTGTGGGTTGCGTCTGAGTTGGCGCATCCGGCGGGACCCCTCTGGACGAACTGCCAGAGCGGCCAAGCAAACCGTGTCTAGAAAACGATGGTTTTAATCTGGCAAATAATTGCAGTTTGCGACAGCGATGGTATGGTTTGCGAATAAAGATTGGTTCAGGGGGCAAAAACTTGGGAGCGGAGATGAAAATGAACGTAGGCACAACGGGAACAGGATGGTTTCCCACGAGATTCTTTTCACTGATTGGAACCGCCGCGGCAACCATGCTTTTTATCGCAGCGGGATCGGCGTCCGCCCAGACTTATAGCTTCACGTTCACCAGCAGTGGGGGCATGGATGCGACGGGGACAATCGACGTCACGGGCGGATTGGCTACGACCGGCACAATCGATGTAACAGGGGTGCCAGTTGAGGCAAGCCCAAGCACATTAATCGACGTGAATGCGCCGTTGCTTCCGGGCGACGGGTCGGTGCAGAACGTGGAGAACCACAACGGCGATGTCGTGACGTATGACAACCTCGTGAACTTTGCGAATGATCCGATTTTGGATGGCAACGGATTGGGTTTTGGCTCTGACCTATACAGTCCTCCGAGTCATTACAATACGCTTGTTGGCCTGAACGGAGGCGATGTGTATGGCAACCTGTCTCCCGGCTTGTACACATTGTTTGTTGGAGAAGCGTCGCTGAACCAGGATGGAAGTGTGGCGGCCCCCGAGTACGTTTACTATTACGATTCGGGTACTTTGACGTATGGTTTTTCGAGTCCGGCCCCGGAGCCATCGTCGTGTGTTTTGATTTTGGCGGCTGGGGCGATGGGACTGCGCCGGCGCGCGCGCGGCCGCCTGAGATAAGATCCTTTTTTGAAACGATCACACAAAGCCGCCTCGGTGTTGAGGCGGCTTTTTCTTTGCATTAAATGGTGTCGCTCAGGGGCATAGTCGGTAGACGACATTTCCCGGCTGAGAGTTTGGATTTACAGGGGCTGGGTGAGAAGTCACGCCGCCCGGGCACGGGAGACGGCGCCGGGGGCGAAGGTTTCGGGGGGTATCTTCACACCGGCGTTTTCGAGCTTTTGCATGAACATGGGGCGGAGTCCGCAGGCGACGAGGGAGCCGTCAACCTTGTTGACCTGTCCGGTGGCGACTTCCTTGAACTTGAAGAGTTCCTGCATGAGGACGCGGTCGCCTTCCATGCCGGCGATCTCGGTGACGCTGGTGACCTTTCTGGATCCGTCGCGGAGGCGGGATTGCTGGACCATCACCTGGACGGCGGAGCCGATCTGCTCGCGGATGACGCGGATGGGGAAGTCGATGCCGGCCATGAGGGACATGGTCTCGATACGGGAGATGGCGTCGCGCGGGCTGTTGGCGTGCAGGGTGGTGAGAGAGCCGTCGTGGCCGGTGTTCATGGCCTGGAGCATGTCGAGGGCTTCGGCGCCGCGGCACTCACCGACGACGATGCGCTCGGGACGCATACGCAGGGCGTTGCGGACGAGCTCGCGAATGGTGACTTCGGCGCCGGTGTCGGAGCCGGCGCGTTTGGCTTCGAGGGTGATGACGTGGTCCTGGTTAAGCTGGAGTTCGGCGGCGTCTTCGATGGTGATGATTCGTTCGTCGTCGCCGATGCAACTGGAAAGAATATTGAGAAGAGTGGTTTTGCCGGATCCTGTGCCGCCGCAGACGACGATGTTGAGGCGGGCCTGGACGCAGCCCTTGAGGAAATCGCCGACGGGGGCGGTGATGGAACCGAACTTCACCAGGTCTTCCATGGTGAGGCGTTTGCGGCTGAATTTTCGGATGGTGACGCAGGCGCCGGCGATGGCGATGGGGGGAATGACGACGTTGACGCGCGAGCCGTCGGGCAGACGGGCATCGACGAGTGGGCTATTGCCGTCGAGGCGTTTGCCGAGGGGTTTGATGATGCGGTCGATGACGGCCCTGAGGTGGGCATCGTCGTCGAAAACGATGTCGGTTCGCATTGGCTTGCCCAAGCGCTCGACGTAAACGCGGTCGGTGCGGTTGATCATTACTTCGGTGACGGTGGGATCGTCGAGCAGGGGCTGAATGGGGCCAAAGCCGTAGAGTTCGGCGAGGACCTCGTTGAGGAGGGTATTGCGCACGTCGTCGGGGAGGCTGGCGTCGGCGGCGCGCAGGGCGGCGGGGAGTTCGTCTTCGATCTTTTTGCGGTTGGCCACATCGGTCGCGGCGGTTCCGGAGGGTTGTGCCTGTTTGAAGAAATGCTCGACCAATCGCTTTCGGATTTTGCGCAGTTGGGCCTTTGCGGAGGTGTCCCCCTGCTCGGCTGGCTTGGACCCATTCATTTCAGGCATGGTTGAAGTATCGGCCGCTTTGCGAATGGGCATAAGAAACGCCAATACTCGATTCAGCCTTCAAAAGGGGCAGATCGGAAGGATTGACGCGGTCCTAATTTATGGGATTGGCGAGGCGAAAGGCGTGATTTAAGAAGGACGTGGTCCGGTAAACGAATTCCGCCGGTGGGGACACCGGCGGCACTTGGGACTTGTGGTTATTGGAGCGAAGGGCGACTGGTCGGGATATTTAGCAAGACGTGTGGCTTGGCAAGAGAGCGGTCGAAGAAATCGTAGACCATTGAGAGGTCGTCGTGATTGCGGAACCAGCCGTATCCGTGTCCAGCGTTGGGAATGATTACAAATCGGACCTTGGCGCCGGCGGCGGTGAGCCGCTGATAGAACTCCTGGCTTTGGTGGAGGGGAACGTAGCGGTCCTGATTGCCATGCATGATGAGGAAGGGGGCGAGAGGGCCTTTGCCGATCTGATCGGCCGGACTGGCGAAGCGGGCGAGGCGCGATTGGGTTGCCACAGAACCTCCGAAGAGGAGATTCACGGCGGTTCCGCCGGGGCCGGTCCAATCGTCGGCGGCCTGAAAATCGGAAGGGCCGAACCAGTCGCAGACGGCCTGCACGTTGCTGGAAGGACCAATAACGCCTTCGGTTCCCTCGTACTCGCGGCAGCCGTTGGTGGTGCCGAGGAGGGAGGCAAGCTGCCCACCGGCGGAATCACCCCATACGCCGATGCGATCGGGCGAAATTCCGTAATCGCGGGCGTGAAAGCGAAGGAATCGGACGGCGGCTTTGCAATCGAAGATTTGAGCGGGGAATGGGGCCTCGGAGCTGAGGCGATAGTTGATGCTGGCGACGACATAGCCACGGGTGAGTATCCCTAAGCCGGGGGGAGCGGATTTATCACCGCTGCGCCAACCACCGCCGTGAATCCAAATCATTAGGGGGCGGGGGTTGGTTCGGACATCGGGGAGATAAAGATCGAGGGAGCGGGAGCGGCCTGCTCCGGTGACGTAGGAAATATCGCGGACGACATGAAAGCCCTTGGGGATCCATTGGACGGTTAGTATTCGCGATGGACGGGTTGAAGGGAGAAGCGAAACGGACGGCGCGGGGAAAGCGAGTTGATTGGGAGGGGACTGGCGGGAACGAGCGTCGACGCGTCGGCAAACGACGCGGCAAGGATTGCCAGACAAAAACCGAGTTGTCCGAAGAACGACTTCATTTCCGCCGCCAAACGAGTGAGGTACGTATTATATTTAACTGTACGGACTAAAGATACGGAAGTTTCAGGGATAAAATGAACATGGGGGCGATTATGATGACCTATGGGTGCTGATCGATCAGTGATCCGGTAGCGGGCGGAACGCGGTTTTCGGGGGCGTAACCGATAGAATTGATGCATATCCATGAATCAGGAAGTTAAAGACCGCATATCCGCTGCCTTCCGCGACTTCGCTCGGCTGGATTTACGCCCTTCGCACCTGATCGTGGGGGGAATGGTCGTGCTGGGGGTGATTGTTAACCTGGTGTTTGCGCATGGGTGGACGGTGTGGCCGGTCGTCCTGGCGTTTGCGATGCTGACCATCATTAACGAGGCGGTCGAGCGGAATGGGCAGGGGATTCCGCCGTTTCAGGTCTATGCGTTTTTCATCGGGATCGGGGTGGCGTGGCTAGTGGTGGTCATGTGCCTGTGGGCGGTGCATCCGATCTTTTTGATCCTTGGCGTCGGGGTGGTGCTTTACCGCGGGATCGAGGCATATCTCAAGCAGCGCGAGCGGGAGCGGCTGATCGCCTTCCGGCGGGAGTGCGGCGTCTGCCTTCACTGCGGCGAGGTTTATGATCCCAACTCGGTGCTGTGCGAATCGTGCGGGGAAGAGCCGAACCCGGATTCGGCGATCCTCAAGCGGGTGGCGCAGATTTGCCGCTCGCCGCAGGATGTGTCGCGAGCCCGCGCGGTGCTGAGCCGGGCGACGGGATCGAACTCAGCCGGGGCGAAGGAGAAGGCGCTGATCTCGCGCCACCATGGGGAGAAGAAGGTTACAAAACCGGCGGAGTTGCCGAAGGCGGCGAAGGTGGGACCGTCGTTGTCGTCCAAGCGAAAGGGACGGTAGGAGAATTGCCGATTGCCGATTTCCAATTGCCGATTTGAAGACCGGCCTCTCATTCGGCAATTGGAAATCGGCAATCGGCAATTTCTTCCCATTTCTCTTCCAAGTGAATCGCGGTCGTTGTACGATAAATAAAGCATGGACGCTGCATTAATTGAGAAGCGAACGGACTCGCCGGCTGCTAGTCAGTTCCAGGGGAAACGAGTGCATTTTATCGGAGTGGGCGGCAGCGGAATGAGCGGCCTGGCAGGTACGTTGCTGGATGCTGGCGCGATCGTGACCGGTTCGGAGCCGCGGCTGGGGCCGCAGACGCTGGAACTGGTGCGGAAAGGTGCAAAAATTTCGCGCGAGCAAACCGGGGAATTTATCGATCCAAAAGTCGATTTGGTCGTTCGAACCGCGGCCGTGCCCGATAACAATATCGAGATGCTGGTGGCGGGCCGGCTGGGGCTTAAAACGGTCAAATATGCGCAGATGCTGGGGATGGTGATGGGGGAGCGGTTTGGGGTGGCGGTTTCCGGGACGCACGGGAAGTCGACGACGAGTGCGATGATCGCGTTTGCTCTCCGCGAGTGCGGCGCGGACCCGAGCTTTGTGATCGGGGGAACGGTTCCGCAGCTTGGCGGGGGAAGCCATTCGGGGAAGGGGAACATTTTTGTGGCGGAGGCGTGCGAGTTTGATCGCAGCTTTCATAACCTGCGGCCGAAGATCGCGTTGATAACGAATATCGAGCCGGATCATCTGGATTATTACCGGGACATCGACGAGATCGTGGAGAGTTTTCGCGATTTGCGCGGCGGGTTCCGGCGGATGGGGTGATCATCGCGGGCGGGAAAGATCGGCGGGTGGCGCAGGCACTGAGCGGATTGACGACGCCGATTGAGACGGTTTCCGTGGGGGAGAATAATATTTGGTCAGCGCGGGTTTCAGGTATTGACAACGGGTGCTACAGCGGCGAAGTATCGCACCGGAATCAGAGTGTTGGGACGCTGCACCTTTCGATCGCGGGCGAACACAATCTGATGAATGCGACGATGGCGGCGGCGGCATGTGCCGCCTGCGGTGTGCCGCCGGGAGAGGCGATCGAAGCGCTGGGAAGATTTCAGGGAGTCGATCGGCGGATGAGCGTCGTGGGACGGTATCATGGGGCGACCGTGGTGGATGATTATGGGCATCATCCCACCGAAATTCGCACCACGCTTCGGGCGCTGCGGCAAAGGTTTGATCCGCGTCGGCTGATTTGTGTTTTTCAGCCGCATCAGCACAGCCGGACGCGTTTCCTCATGGAGGACTTCGCGGCGAGCTTCGTGCTGGCGGATGAGACGATCGTGCCGGATATCTTCTTCGTCCGCGACAGCGAGGCGGAGCGGCAAAAGGTGACCGCGGCCGACCTGGTGCAGCGGGTGCGGGCGAATGGGCAAAATGCGATCCATCTGCCAACATTTGGGCAGATTGTGGAGTATCTTAAACATAACGTCCGTGAGGACGACCTGGTGGTGACGATGGGGGCGGGAAATATCTGGGAGATCGGGAAAGACCTGATTGAGAAAGATCGGGTCTCGAAGTGACATGCTGAAATTATCCAATCCATTTTCGGGGCTTGATTCGTTCGTGCAGCAGAATGTTCCGCTGGCGCGGTTTACGTGGTATCGCATTGGCGGGCCGGCGCGGTGGTTTGTCCGGCCGGGAAACATCGAGGATTTGCAGGAAGCGGCCCGGCGATGTGCCGAGGCGAATATCCGAACGTATGTGCTGGGGTTTGGGGCCAACATTCTTGTGAGCGACGGCGGCATCGACGCGGCGGTGTTTCGATTCGACAGCGATTTCTGGCGGCGGTGCGAATTCGGGGAAAACAAGGTTGAAGTCGGCGCCGGCATGGATATGCAGAAGCTGCTGCTGCGCACGATCCGGCAGGGACGTTCGGGAGTCGAATGCCTCGCCGGCATTCCCGGCACCATCGGCGGCGGAATCCGTATGAACGCGGGTGGAAAATTCGGGGATATCGGCTCGGTCGTGCAGTCCGTTCAGGTGATGGACAGCTACGGAAATCTGTACGAGCGCCACAAGGACGACTTGGTCTTCGATTACCGCACCACGAATATATCCGCCCCTTTCATCCTGGGCGCGACGTTGGACCTCGAGGAAGAAGAGCCGGAGCGCATCCTTCGAAAGACGAAGGAGATCTGGATGTACAAGCGGAATACGCAGCCGCTGAATACCAAGAATGCCGGGTGCATCTTCAAGAATCCGCCGGGACTGAGCGCCGGGGCGCTGATCGACCAGGCGGGAATGAAGGGGATGCGCATCGGGGGGGCCGAGGTTTCGGCCAAGCACGCGAACTTCATCATCGCCCATCCCGGATGCACGGCGGATGATGTGATGACGATGATCAAGCTGATCCGGGAAAAAGTGTTCGATCGCAATCAGATTCACCTGGAAAGCGAAGTGCAGATCTGGCCATGAGAGTGACGGTCCTCTACGGCGGCCCAAGCGCGGAGCGCGAGGTGAGCCTGGTAAGCGGAGGGGCCGTTATCGAAGCGCTTCGGGGGATGGGGCATGAGGTTTTTGCCAGCGACGTCTCCCCTACCGATCTTTCGGGACTCGATCATCCTGCCGACGTTGTCTTTCCGGTTTTGCACGGGGCTTTTGGGGAAAGCGGGGAGTTGCAGGAGATTTTGGAGCAGCGGGGACTGCGATTCGTCGGCAGCGGCTCGAAAGCGTCGCGCCTGGGGATGAACAAGGTTCATACCAAGCAGGAGTGGGAAAAGGCGGGGCTTCCGACGCCGGCATATCGCGTAATTCGGCGCGGGGAGGAAACTTATGCAGTCGCCGGGCGCGTGCGTCGTCAAAGCGATCGACAGCGGGAGCAGCATCGACGTTTATCTCTGCAAATCGCCGGCGGAATGCTCGGCACAGACCGCGACGGCGATTCAGGAAGTTCTCTCGCGGCATGAGTCGGCGCTGGTGGAGAAATTCATCGATGGGATCGAGCTGACGGTGGGAATACTGGAAGAGAAGCCGCTGGCGCCGATTCGCATCGTGCCAAAGCGGGAGTTTTTTGATTACGAGGCGAAGTATAAATCCAACGAAACGGAGCACCGGTTTGAGACGGGTCTGCCGGGGGAGGTTGTGGAGACGTGCCGGGATCTGGCCCAGCGGGCCAATGCGGCCGTGGGGGCGCGGGATCTGGCGCGGATCGACATCATGGTGGATCGGGCGAATAAGCCTTATCTGCTGGAGATCAATACGTTGCCGGGGTTCACGCCCCGGAGTCTTTTGCCGGAGGCGGCGAAACATGCGGGGATTGAGTTTGGGCCGCTGGTAGACCGGTTGGTGAGGCGGGCGGCGGGGCGAGGCGCCGACGTGGTTTAGGGGTAAGCCGTCGTGGTATAATTGGGGGATGACCAAAGCGATTCGGCAAACCATCACTGTACAGCAAGGCGGTCGGATTGAAATACGATCGCCGGAACTCCATCCAGGGGAGACTGCGGAAGTGATTGTTTTGGTTAGTGGGACAGATTCCGCGGACGAAAAGCTTGCGAAACTTGAAGAGTTGCAGCGGGCGATATCGCTGAGTCATGAGGCAGCGGAATCCTGGATTCAGCAAGCGAACGAGGAGCGGCACAGCGATCGGCGACGGATCGGTCCGCACGCCGGATGATACACCTCGATACAAATTTCCTAATTCGCGGTTTGATTTCTGGGTCTCCGCAAAACGTGCAACTGCGAGCCTGGCTTACGAACGGCGAGACCGTAGCCTTAAGCGCAATCGTCTGGACCGAGTTTCTGTGTGGTCCGGTTTCATCCGACCACATTTTAATGGCGGAAAAACTGTTTGCGAACCCTGAGCCGTTTCTTCCCGACGACGGGCGAGTCGCCGCCGACTGGTTTAATCGCAGTGGCCGCCGGCGTGGGACTCTGTCCGATTGCATGATCGCCGCCGTGGCCTTTCGGCTTGGGGCTCGCTTCGCCGCTGAAAATAAGGCGGATTTTCTGCCGTTTGTTCCGTGGGGATTTCAGCTTGTTTAGCTGGGGTCGAAGCTCACGTCGAAAGTGCTAATCGTCGGACAAAGATAGAGCCAATGGCCATGCCTCGTTCGATGTAGATCGGACGAGTAAGCCTTATCTGCTGGAGATCAATACGTTGCCGGGGTTCACGTCCCGGAGTCTTTTGCCGGAGGCGGCGAAACATGCGGGGATTGAGTTTGGGCCGCTGGTGGACCGGTTGGTGAGGCGGGCGGCGGGGCGAGATTAGACGCGGCAAAAACGATTCGTTACTTGGCTACCGACGCCGCGATGTTGGGCGAATTCGGATTGACTTCAAGCTTCAGGGACGCCGGAGAAACAACAAGGTCCATATCTTCCATTGGCACGGCCCCGAGAAGCACGTCATCCCCAAGCACCAGCGCACCCACGAAACAGCCTCGATTCGCGAATGTAACCTGCAAGGGTCCCACATAACCGCAAAGTCGCTTGTTCCCATCGGCGGTGGTGACTTCGCGCTTGTAGATCTCGGTCAATTGAAGTTGAACGGCGATGTGCTGGGGAATGCACAAATGCAACGCGCCCGTATCGACCAGGGCGTCGACTTCCATCGGAGCCAAACTGACATCCTTCGGATTGGCCAATTTGATTTTGGCGCGAATTAAACCCATTGCCGAATTATCGCAGCCAATCATGGGGGCGGCAACTCTAACGTCAGCCGCTGGAAACGTCCGATAAAGATACAAGACCATGGCCAAGCCCCGGAAATCGGCCTCCGCGCCGAGCCGCAAATCCTCTATCTCCAACGAACTGTGGTGGCGCTGTGCGCTTCATGGGACGATTTTTCTTATCTTCGCATCGGGGATCGTGTCGCTGTTTCGGTTCAGCGAGATTTATGTGGATCGGCGAATCGCTTTTCCGACGGAGCCGCCGAAGGTTGTGCTGGTCGATCGGCCGGTTTGGATGACCGATTTTCTGGCGGATCAAATCATGCGGTCGATTCAGCCGGTTGGATTGCATTCTTCGTTCGATCGTCAGTTGCTCATCGAAACGGCCCGGTCGCTGGGGGCCAACCCGTGGATTCAGTCTGTGAACGAGGTGCGAAGGGCCTACCAGGACCATCCTGGGGATACGCTGCAAATCGATTGCGTTTACCGGTCGCCGCGGCGGTCGTGAAATGGGGGCAGTTTTTCTGGCTTGTAGACTCGCATGGGGTGAAGCTTCCGGAGCAATACACCGCGGATCAGTTGCCGAAGATCATCGTGGGACCGGATGGAAAGGCGAATATTCGGATTATTGACGGCGTTTCGCGGCCGCCGTGCGAACCAGGGCGTGTCTGGCCGGGGGAGGATATTGCCAGTGCGCTGGAAATGGCCCGGGTGCTTTCGACGGTCGATTGGGCGGATCAAATTCGCGTGATCGACGTCAGCAACCTCTCCGGGCGGCGCGACATGCGCGAGGCGCAAATCGTTTTAGTGACGCGTTTTGGCACGCAAATCCGCTGGGGCCGGCCGCCCAGCGCAGCGGATGCGTTTGTTGAGGTTTCGCCGGCCCAGAAACTGGCGGCGATCGAAAACATCTACCGGCGCGACCAGCGCGTGGACGCCAATCAGCCGTGGATTGATGTGCGTTTTGATCGCGTCACCTGCCCGGGGGAGGCGCAAAATGCCACGGCACAAGTCGATAGCGCCTCGAACGCTCAATAAATCCGCCCGGATGCGATAGACTTGCGGCGTCTATCCGGGAACCTTCGCGGGAAATGGAACGCTCAAAGACAGGTCTGAATTCCGCGGCGATCGCGATCTGGCTGTTGGTCCAGCTCGCGGCTTTGGCGGCGTGCGCGGATCGAATCACGTTTTGGGCGCGCTCGCCGGCGGCTGGAGAGCAATTGGCGCTGGCGGTGATGCTCTGTGTGCAGATCGGAGCGAGCGCGGTGATATTCCCCTATCTGTTGAACGGTCGCGGCTCGACGATACTTGCGATAGTGACCGGTTGGCCGCTGGCACAACTGGCAGCGTATTTGTCGGACGCGTCGCTAACTCAAGCCGCGGGGGGAGAGCTTTATGTTTCGGCCTGGATGCTGGGGCTGGCATTTTATTCTCCGCTGCTTCGAAAGGAGTCGGCGAAACTGATTGGCGCGGCGCTGGCAACCATGGTTACGCTGGGTGGGCCTTTGATTTTTATCTGCGTTTGGAATTCGCTGCCGATGCGAGCGTGCCGTTGCAATCGTTCGCATGGTTCGGCCCGATCGATGGTGCGCTTTCCCAGATCTGGCCAGGACAATCCATCGTCGCGTGGGCGATTCCAGCGGCGATGATCGCTTTCGGCGCGGGTTTAAATTTTGTAATTTGGAAGCGTCGCGACAGGTTGCGACAAGTTATCCACTGAAATTTCACATCGAAGAGACAGGCTGAATCGCGGTTTTTTTGGTTGAAAATCGCAAACGAAGCCTTATCGGCGCGAAAATGATTTTCATGATTTTTTTGCGCGAACTCTTGCATCCTTTTGGAGGCTTGGTAAAGTTTCCCTGTCAATCCCACATGTGAATGGTCATGTGGGGAGAAATCCTAGACCCTGATGCCGGTATTCTTTGGCGAACATGACCTCGCAATCGATGACAAAAATCGCCTCCTTATTCCGGCGCAGATTCGGAAAAAGATTGATCCGGAAGTCGATGGAAGAAGTTTGTTTGTAACCTTGAAACGTAACAACCATGGCATGATCCCGTGGTTTTATCCGGAGGCTTTTTTCATGAGCCTCGTGAAACAAGGAGCTCCGGCCGTTTTAGCACCAGATGAGCAGCAACTCAAGTTCACGTATGAAACACTTTCGATCGCAGACGAATTGGAGTGGGATAATCAGGGACGAGTAGTTTTATCAGAAAAGATCCTTGGCCGGGCCAGTCTCGGAAAGGAAGTGACTCTCGTCGGTGCGAACGAACATTTGGAACTTTGGAATCGATCGGCATGGGTCGCATTTCGGGAATCGGGATTTAAGACTGAGCCTCGTGTTTTGGACAGGTAGATTCGGCCTCATATCGGGCATTGGGAAAGAAAGATGTTGTCAGGGCATTGGAACCGACCGCGACCGGCATTTTAAAGGACGCTTTGGTTGAATCATGTTTGTGGGAATTTTTTCTCGCGGCGCGGGCGTATTCAACGCCGTGAGGAAATATCGGGAGCCTGAATCAGGGAAGGTTTGGGTCTCCGTTAAATCTTAGCAGTTGAAAGAGTTGCTTATCGCGACGACGGATGAAGTGTCGGCGGCACGGATGCCCCGCGCTCATCGTCCGAATCCGCAAGGGAATGGATGCCCGTTGTTTGCGGATGCGGGATCGAACGCGATGGCAGCAGCCATTTCGCGGCATCGACGGGTTGTGCGATGCCTCGGAATGGGGCCTCGGAATGGGGCTTAGAGACCGGGGAAGGCTGTGGGTTTCGCTCCACGGATCGGAACGAAATCCACTGCCAAACCGGCCATTTGTAGAAGAAGTGCTGGTAGAGTCATCGCAAGTTGGATGGGATCCCTCGGCTGCAACCGAGGGCGGGCAGGATGCCCGGCTCTGCCTTTTATACGAACAAAGCACTAACTTACCTAGTATCCGATCTTTTGAGAAATTTGCAAGTAGAAAAAACTAAGGGGTCAGCAGCTTCGCGGCGGCCGCGGAAAAATAGGTGATAATCATATCGGCGCCCGCCCGCTTCAGCGCTGTCAGGGATTCCAGAACTGCCGCATCGCGATCGAGCCAACCCTTTGCTGCAGCCGCTTCGATCATCGAATATTCACCGCTCACCTGATAGGCCACCACGGGCACATTCACCGCTTGTTTGACTGCGGCGAGAATATCCAGATAGGGGAGGCCGGGCTTGACCATTACCAGGTCGGCCCCCTGCTCGACGTCTAGCAGGGCTTCGCGGATCGCCTCCGATATGCCTCGGGCGGGGTCCATCTGATAGGAGCGGCGGTCGCCAAACTGGGGCGCAGAATCTGCGGCATCGCGGAAGGGGCCGTAGAAGGCGCTGGCGTATTTGACGGAGTAGGCGAGGATTCCGACGTCGCCGAAGCCGGCTGTGTCCAAGCCGCTGCGAAGGGCTCCGACAGCTCCGTCCATCATTCCGCTGGGGGCAACCAAATCGGCGCCGGCTTTGGCGTGGTTGATCGCCTGCTCCGCGAGGCGGGGGAGCGTTGCATCGTTCAGGACCGTGGAACCATTCTCGGAAAGAATTCCGCAGTGGCCGTGGCTGGTGTATTCGCAGAAGCAAAGGTCGGTGATGGCAAGCATCGCCGATTTTCGCGATTTCATTTCGCGCAGCAGCCGGCAGACGACGTTTTCGGGATCGAGCGCGGCTGATCCCTGCGGATCCTTGGCGGCGCGATCGATCACGCCGAAGACGAGATAGGCCGGAAATCCTTCGCCGTGTCGCTCCTGGAGCCAATCGGCGGCGACGTCGACCGACATTTGAAAAATGCCTGGCATCGAGGGGATTTCTTTGCGATCCCCCCTGCCGTCGCGTACGAAGAGGGGAAGGATCAGATCGCGCCGCTGGAGGCGCACACCGGCGAGGCTGCCGCGCATCAGCGGCGAGAGACGAAGCCGGCGCGGGCGCTGCTGCAGATTTGAATTCCCGGCCATGGCTGCTGATTTTAGTGCGGTGGCGTTGTTTGTCATCATTGCGGGTTCCATTACAATTCGGAGCGATGGTTTCTCGGGCGAATTCACGACTGATTTCAGGGGGTTTTGCCATCGCGATCGCGATGTTTCTGTTTTCCACAGCCGCCCTGGGAAGGGAATACACCACGTGGGAATATCGCGAGGGCCGATGGGTGCAAGCCCCGCGGATGATTCCGCAGGTTCCCCAGCCTGAGCCGGTCCTCGACGAAGCCGAGAGACTGCTGGCAGACGAAAATCTGAAACAGGCCAAGATCGTGCTGATGAACTGGGAGAAGACGCATAAGCATTCGCCCTCAAGGGACCGGTGCGTTTTCGATTTCGCAAAGCTTTACTTCCAGAAAAACAATCGAATCAAGTCCTTTTTCTACTGCGATGAGCTGATGGATGAATATCCGGAGAGCAAGTTGTTCCAGACGGCCCTGCAGTGGCAATATGACATCGCCAAGGCGTATCTGGACGGATACAAGGACAGTTTTCTGGGGATGCCGATCCTCGACCGCGGCGGCGAGGCCGTGGAAATGATGTGGCGAATCCAGCAGCGCAGCCCCGGCTCGCCGCTGGCGGAAAAGGGATTGCTCGACACGGCCGACTATTACTTCAACGACCGCGATTACGATCTGGCCGAGGACGCGTACAATTTTTATGTTCAGAACTACCCCAACAGCACGCGGGTTCCGGCCGTCAAGCTTCGGGCGGCTTATGCGTCGTGGGCGCAGTTCCGGGGGACGAAGTTCGATGCCAGCCATATTATCGATGCACAGGCACAGCTTCTGGTGATTCAGCGGGAATATCCGGAACTGGCGGCCGAGGAAAACGTGCAGGCGGCGCTGGACCGGATCGATGCGGCCTTCGCCCGCAAATTGTTCGAGGAGGGGGATTTTTATGAGCGGACGCACCAGCTTAAGGGGGCGGTGTATCAGTATCGCTTTCTGCTGGAGACGTATCCCGGCTCGACCGACGCTGCCGAGGCGATGGTACGATTGCGGCGCATGCCGGCGTGGGCGCTGACCGACCCCCCACCGCCACCGGCGAGCGGATATGCTCCGGCGACGGAGCCGAGCGCGGATGCACAGTGAAGATCAGGTTTAACCGCGGAGAACGCGGAGAGCGCTGAGAATAAATTGATGAGAAGCCCCCAAATTCTTTCTCAGCGGTCTCTGCGGTTATATCTGCTGGTGCTGATATCAATGGCCGCTGGCTGTTTGAGTGGGTGCGCCTCGGATTCGCAAACCGGCTGGCACTGGGGTTCAGTCTACCGGGAGGACATCCATAGCGTGGCGGTGCCGGTGTTTACGTCGAAGGACTACCGCCGGGGGGTTGAGTCGCAATTAACCGACTCGCTGGTCAAGAAAATCGAGGAGTACACTCCCTATAAGGTCGAACCGCGCGATCGGGCGGATACGGTTCTTGAGGGGGAGATCGTGGCGATTACGCCTTCGACGCTGTCGCTCAACCCTTACACGGCCACGCCGCAGGAGCAGGAATATTCGATCATCGTGAATTTCACGTGGAAGGACCTGCGAACGGGGAAGATATTATTGAGCCGGCAGGGGTTTGAGCAGGCCACGACCTACTTCCCGAGCCTCGGGGAAGGGCAATACGTGGCGTCCGAGAACGCGGTCGAAAAGCTCGCCCTGGGGATCGTAAACGAGATGGAGGGGCCCTGGTAGACGCTACCGGTTGCGCTTTATCACACGCCAGGGCCATAATTTGCCGATTGATTCGTTAATACGAGTGATTGCGGCTGGAAAACGGGGGGGCGAACCCCTTATGATGGCATGGACGTATGTTTTCCGGTCGCAGCCTGGCGTCACACCAGACCGGTGAGCCGCTTGCAGCAAAGGAATTGCGACCGAATTAAGGATAATTATGTCAGAACCACGACCTCCCGGAGCCCCTTTCCGAAAGAATGGCCGGAATAACCCAAACGGGAACGGCATGCGCGTCCCGCGGGGTTTGTTCGCGTGGGTGCTTTTCATCAGCCTGCTGATCATGCTGGTGATGCTGCTCCGGAGCACGGGACCCAATAGCCAGCAGATTCCCATTTCCGACTTTGAGACGCTTCTGAAAAACGATCATGTGCAGGAATTCACCATCGACGGAAACGACGTCGAAGGCCAGGTGAAGGAAAACATACAGATCCCCGGAGCGCCGGCCGGTACACACTTTTTTAAGACGGAATACCCTGAAGGAACCTTTTCCAACGGAACGTACCTGGCGCAGTTGATGACGATGCATGGCGACAGCAAGGTTGACGCCAAGAATGAGTCCAACCTGTTGATCAACATCCTGCTGCCGCTGGTGCCGTGGCTGCTGATCTTCGGGTTCATCTGGTTCTTCGTCTTCCGCCAGCTTCGCAACAGCGCGGGGGCGGGCGGGATGCTGGGAAGCTTCGGCAAGAGCAAACACAAGATTACCGCGAAGGATCACACCAACATCACCTTCGATGATGTGGCCGGCGTTGAAGAGGCCAAGGAAGAGGTGATGGAAATCGTGGAGTTCCTGAAGAACCCCAAGAAATTCCAGCGCCTGGGCGGACGAATTCCGCGCGGCGTGCTGCTTGTCGGTGAGCCGGGCACGGGTAAAACGCTGCTGGCCAAGGCAATCGCCGGCGAGGCGGATTGCCCGTTCTTCAGCATCAGCGGGTCCGACTTCGTCGAGATGTTCGTCGGCGTCGGCGCCAGCCGGGTGCGCGATCTGTTTAAGCAGGCGAAGGACAACAGCCCGTGCATCATCTTTCTGGATGAAATCGACGCGGTGGGACGCCGGCGGGGAAGCGGGTTTTCCAGCGGCGGACATGACGAGCGCGAACAGACATTAAACGCCATCCTCGTTGAGATGGACGGTTTCGACACGAATGACCAGGTGATCGTCTGTGCGGCGACGAACCGCGTGGACGTGCTTGATCCGGCCCTGACTCGGCCGGGACGATTCGATCGGCAGATTTATGTGCCGCTGCCGGACGTCAAGGGGCGGCTGGAAATCCTGAAGGTCCATAGCCGGAAGGTGAAACTTGGGCCCAACGTGGATTTGCAGCGGCTGGCCCGGGCGACGCCGGGATTCAGCGGCGCGGATCTGGCGGCCATCATCAACGAATCGGCCCTCGGGGCGACGCTGGCGGGCAAAGAATTCATCGAGATGGACGATCTCGAGGAAGCCCGCGACAAAGTCCGCTGGGGCCGGGCGAGAAAGAGCCGCGTGATCGACGAAAAAGAGAAGATTGCCACGGCCTATCACGAGGCCGGCCATGCGGTCGTGCAGTATCTGGAGAAAGACGCCGATCCGATTCACAAGGTGACCATCATCCCGCGCGGAAACTACGGCGGGGCGACGATGGCACTGCCGGAAAAAGACCGGATGTCCCATTCCAAGAAATGGTGCGTCGCGTTCATGAAGGTCTGCTTCGGCGGGCGAATCGCCGAGGAGATGTTCACCGGCGACGTGAACACCGGCGCCGCGGGCGATATCCGGCAGGCGACTTCGCTGGCGCGGAAGATGATCCGCGACTGGGGCATGAGCGATCGCCTCGGCTTCGTTTTCTACGGCGAAGATGACAACCGCCCCGGCTATTTCGAAATGAACGGCGGGCGCGACTACTCCGAGGAAACCGCCAAGGCCATCGACGAAGAGACAAGGGCGCTGATCGATCGGCTCTATGACGAGACGCGAAAGATTCTCGAAGCCAACAAGGATCGCGTTGAGGCCGTGGCCAAGGCGCTGACGCGATATGAGACGCTCGACGCCTCGGAAGTGGATCGCGTCATGAAGGGCGAAACGCTCACCAAGCCCACGGTTGGCGATCTGCTGGAAAAAGAGCAGAGCCGGCGTGGTGTGGTGATTCAGCCGCGACGGATGTCAAAGGACCGGACGTGACGCTGGGCGGTGGGCCGCTGCCGTCGCCGGGGTGAATTGGGATTCGTTGACTTAACTCGTGCGAGGGAATCGAGCGGCGAGCAAGCTCGCTGGCTACACGGGGACGTCAGGGGTAGGTAATTTTGATCTGGCTGTAGATGCTTGCCGCGCCGGTGGCGCAGACGCCTGCGCCGCTGAAGGGGTTGGGCGTTATCGTGGCCTGCATGGAGAGGGTCTGGGCGTCTACCGTGTTGTGGGCTTCGGCTATTAGAGTTGATCCGCTGACTTTGAGGGTGAGCAGGGTGTTTTGCTTGAAGACGCCGGAGACAACTTGCGTGCCCGTCAGGGGCGATCCGGCGCCGCCGGTGATTTTGTAGAACTGGTAGGTACACGCGGCGGCGGTTTTGGTGGTGCGCCGGATCGCGCAGCGAGTAGCCCGTCTGGGTGATCGGGTCGTATTTGATAAAGATGTCGCCGTGATAGTTGCGGCCTCCGCTGTCGTCGGGCGAGCCGGGGACGGCGAAGACGGTGCCTTCGGTTTTATCGGGGGTGATCACCAGATCGACCTGCATGTCGCCAGTGGTTCCGCTTTTGAAATAGAAGAGTTTGTTGCCGGGGTCGCGGGAATTCCGGGCGTTGGTGCCGGCGCGGATGCCGTAGCCGTTGACGAGATTATCGCCGGCGATGATGGACCATGCGCCTTCGACCGTCCAGAGCCCCCCTGCCGGCGCGGGGCTGGGATCGGGGACGAAGTTGCGGAAATTGGGATTAATGCTCGCCGAAGAAATGTCGGCGGCAGCGATCGGCGCATCGGCCGTCGCAACAACGGCGGGGCCGGGATCGGAAATGGGAATCTTTGGCTCGAGGCTGACGCGGAGGAATTTGCCCACGTCGCCGGGTAGGAGGGTACAGGATTTCAGCGGCTCATTTCCGCGGCTGACTGCAATCTGCGTGGCGTTCTTTCCAGTGGCATCATCGCAGGTATACCAGGTGATCTGCGACTGATCCTTGCGTTTGCCCAGGTTGAGAGCGTAATCAACGCTGACGGCTCCGCCGGCGGGTGGATCGAGTTTCAGGGGAGAGACCAGGACCGGGGGATCGATAAATTTCGGCTGGACGAAGACCCAGGCGGTGAGGTAATAGCCGTCGGATGCGGTTGCCTTAATCGGCACGTACTCGGCTTCCTCAGTGCTGTTTTTGCCGATGACTTCGATTTTTGGGCCGGTGGAGGTGCTGAGGGAGATGAGGTTTGAATCGGTTGACCAGGAAATGGTTGGATCGGCGGCGTCGCGCGGAGTGACGGCGGCGCTCAGTTTAACGCCGGGCCCGCCGGTGCGGATCGTCGGGGCGAACCAGATTGAGCCCGGGGAGGCGATGCCGAGCCCGAACGGTCCGCCGGCGACGGTTGTTGTCTCGCCGACGCGGAGAGACATACGATAGACAAGCTTTTCCTGGCCGGCCTTTTCAAATTGCTGGCGGACGCCGGCCGGGTCCCAATCGTCGGGCGTGGCGTTGTTGGGGGCCGATCGCAAAAGATTCCAGGGATTAAAAGCGGGAAGCTCCTGCGCGGACAATTCACGGCTATAGGTGAACGCGCGCGGGCCGACGGTGGCGTCGTGAACGACAGCGGGGTTTCCGTCTTCGGTTTTATTGTTAAAGGTCAGCGTAAATTGATTGGGGCGCGGCGCGGCGATGCCGCGGACCCAGGCGGTGCAGGCCTCGGCGCTGGTGCCGGGGAACTGGCAGTTGATGAAAACGTCGGGCCGAGCGGCGCTGCCGAATTCGGCCTTGTAAAACTCCATCGGCGGGATGCCTCGAATTTGCAGTTGAAGAAGACGACGTTGGAGGCGGACATTACGCCGCTGCCTCTGGGGTAGACAAGCGTGCAGTCCTGCCAGACGCTGATCTGGCCGCCGCCCATCCAGTCGTCGGTGCCTTCAATATAGACGTTGTGGAAATAGGACCGGGTGGTTCGCAGGAACATGGTGTCGAGCCGGCTGAGGATCGCGACGTTTTCGTAGACATGCCTGTCTCCCGCGGCCTGAAGGGCGACGGCCTGGGTGACGGTGGGGTTTCGCATCTTCAGATTCTTACTTGCGTCGCCGGGATATTCGTAATCGCAGTTGCAGTAGTTGAGGATCGTCAGATTCCTGACGGTGAAGCCGGTGGCGTTGACGTCGAAGAGGAAGCCGTCATCGCCGGCGCCTTCGTCGAGGCCGCGGTTGTCGGCAAGGACGACGGAGCGGCGGTTGTTGGTGAGGCCAAGGAGGGTGATCCAGTCCTTGGTGATGCTGAGGCTGGGGGCCGGATCCTCGCTTCCCGTGATGAAATAAACATTGGGCTCGATTCCGATGACCGTTGGGTGAGCTTCGGTTCCAGCCGGCGCGGCGGCGTAGGCGGCCTGGAAGGTTTTGAATTTTTTATTTGCGGGGTCGTCTTGGGGGAGGTTTCCGTCGACCAGGTAGTCGTAGGTGAGCTTGGAAGGGTTGATGGAGGTGACGATGGGTTCGGAGCTGCCGCGGACGTTGTCTTCGGCGCGGGCCCATCCCGCGCCTCCGATTAATATGATGGTTGTTGCAAGAAGTAGAAAGGCGCTTTTGAATTGCATCGATCGCTCCTCGCCGTCAGGCTTGTGCCTTCTAGTTCAGGACAATCACGTTATGCTCTAGAGATCCCGGAGGCCCTCACCCCGACCCTCTCCCAGAGTACTGGGCGAGGGGGAAAGAGCAGCAAGTCCGATTGTCCGGCTGGGAATATACCCGGTACGATGAAGATGGGAGACGCGTATGAAACCGAATAAATGGCAAAAACTGACGAAACTTGGGTATCAAATTATCAGCACACAGAAATATCTGGGACTCTCGGATGAAGAAGTCGCCCTGATCGACATGAAAATCGGTTTGATCGAAAAGCTCAAGAGAACGAGAACTGCAAAAGGCGTTACGCAGCAGCAATTGGCGCGTTTAATGCGTTCCAGCCAATCGCGCGTCGCGGCGATCGAGCGCAGAGCGCCTGATGTTACCCTGGACCTGATATTCAAGGCTCTATTCGCTTTGGGATTGAGCCGGAAACAGCTCGGTCGCGCGATCACTTCCAGCCGGGCGGCATGACCGGTGGTTATTTCTGCACCTGCAAATCCACATTCACCACATGCCGCTGCCCCTTGCGGAGGATTTCGATCTGCGTCCTGCCGCGGCGCTCGGCGATGGCGGCGGCGAAAGCGGTGGCGTCGCCGACGGATTGGTCGGCCAGGGTGAGGATCAGGTCTTCCGGCTGCAAACCCGCGCGCTCGGCGGCGGAGCCTGGAATCACACTGCGAATGCGAAGGGCCGGCGTGGCCGACGAGGCCGGGAATGAGCTGCCGATCGGGGTCGTCCGGCGAAAACGATTCGATGACGACACCGAGAAATGGACGGCGAACGACACCGTGCTGGATCAATTCCTCAACAACCGGTGTACACCCGGCCGCCGAGATATATCGCCCCTCTTTCGTAAATCCCGCGATGGTGCCGTCGATGTTAACCAGCGTGGCGACATCCGGCTCCCATCCCTGCCAGACGGCGAGACGGTTGGAAGCGGGATTCAGCGACATGACCAGCAACAATGTTCCAGCCTGCGGGGCTACCGTTGAAACCGTTGCGGGGGGAAGCTGGAGCTTGGGGTCGTTGAGCCGGAGGATGGTCAGGTCGGCCTGGCGATCGGAGGCGACGAATGATGCCGTGGCCCAGCGCCCATCCCCGACGGCGACTGGAATCGGCCACTGGCAGGCGGCTTGGTCGACATATCGGGGAACAAGCAGCCGATTTTGGTCGTCCACCACGATTCCAACGCCGTTGGGCACAAAGCGATCGACTCGTAAAACAATCAGGTGAGGCGATTGCTGCACTTCCTGGGCGGAGGCGGGCTCAGTGGTTGGGCGAATCTCCACGGTTGAAAATGGAACGCCCGCCGCGCTGTGCTCCATGGCCGCGAGGCGCGCCAGCGATGCCGGATCGAGCTGCGGCGCCCACTTCGCCAGCGGATCGTCCGGCGGCAGGGTGAAGGTCGTGGGCATGGGCAACTGCACGCGGACGATGCTGGGGGCAACGTGCTTGAAAAGATCCTGGGTTTCGCGATTGAGTTGCTCGAGGAGAGGACGTTCGGAAGAACTTTGCGTGGTCTGAGCGAACGAGGCTTCGCAGGCGGTGGAAACGAATATCGCACAAAGCGCGGCGGCAATGCCGCGGGTTTTGGGGAAAAAGACAGGCGCTGATTCAGACATCGAGCAGTAAGCCAAAATTTAACATCTAAAACTTATCCGGACCGGAACCCCCACTGGCATCTCCCGAATTCTGCATTGCCGAATGGCTTTTCAGCTCCTGAAGGAATTGCATCGCCTCCGCCTCCGAGTGGGCGGTAAAAATCTTGACGATCTTTCCATTGGCATCGAGCATTTCCACGTTGTACTGGGGCGAGGTCATGTTCATGGTGCCGGCCGAGGTCGGGACCACCTGCTGACTTCCGCCCGAGGCGATGCCGCTGATCGGCGTGGCATACATTCGATCGCGGCCGAGCCAGCCGACGGTGAATCCGAAAAGAATCAGCGCCGCCGCCGACGCGACGATGCGAAGCCCGTTGAACGCCCACCCCATGATGTCTTCGCGCCTGGTGGCCCGCATGATGTTGGCTTCGAGGCGGACCATGGTCCTGTCGTCCGGCTCCAGGCTGTTCCAGGCCATCGAGCGGAGTGAGCTGTCGGCCCGGAGCTGGTCGAGCTCGGTCTTAAGCTCGCGTTCGCTGGCGAGGCGTCGCCAGAGGCCCTCGCACTCGGCCGTGGGCAGCTCGCCGTCGAGATAGGCGTGAAGAAGTTCGAGATCGCTGTCGTTTACCGGCATAATTGTCCTTCCTCCGTCCCCCGAATATCTCCCAACCTGTGGCTCCGTCCATTAGACCTGATCGGCATAAGCCCGCAACAGCTCGGCAAGCTGACGGCGGCCGCGATGTATCCAGGTTTTGACCTGTGGAATGCTTGCCCCAAGTGTTTCAGCAATCTGGGCATAAGACATCTTCTCATACTCGCAGAGCACCAGAGCCGCCCGGAAGTTCTCGGGTAAGCGGTCGATGGCGCGTCTGACCTGGAGAACGGTTTCACTTTCGATCATGTGACGACTTGGCGACTGTGAAGAGCCGCTGGGGTCACTTGCTTCATCCGGCAAAACCGACATGTGAGGCTGTCGCAAAATGCGAAGCGCCTCGTTCACGACGGTTCGCCGCATCAGCCCCCCCGCTTCCCGCCAGTCGTAACGGTCGCGGTGCTGGTACAGGTTCATAAAAGCCTGTTGCACCACATCTTCTGGCGAGGCGCGGGTACCGACGATGGCCCTGGCAATTGCCAGCATCCGTCGTGAATGCTGCCGCACGGCACGCTCAAACAGCTCAGTCGTACTCAGTGCAGCGGCATCTTGCCGCCCGTTCTCTTCCTGTGACACGCGCCGACTCCGGCAAAGTTACACTCTTTGAGTCATTAAAACCCTATACTTACATCTTATCGGTCGTCCTGTGGTTTGTCGCGGATACATTTGGTTTAGGGAGGATAGGAAAGAATGGAAGCAATATGCCGGTGAAAAAGTGGATTGCGTGCGGGGGTATCGCCGCTCTTTTTTTGTGGTGCACGGCATTGACCCGGGCGGACGGCACGAACGCTCAAGCCGCAACTCCGCTTTATGACGAGCAGTACCGCCCGCAATTTCATTTCACTGCCGACAAGGGTTGGCTGAACGATCCGAACGGGCTGGTTTTCTTTGACGGCGAATACCATCTCTTCTTTCAATATCGTCCCGATGCCCTGGTGCTAGTGCCGCCGGTGATGTCCTGGGGCCATGCGGTCAGTCCTGATCTGGTGCACTGGACGCAATTGGATACGGCGCTCCGCCCGGATGACCACGACGGATGGATCTGGTCCGGCTCGGCAGTGGTTGACTGGCACGATACCAGCGGTTTGGGGCGCGATGGAAAGCCGCCGCTTGTCGCGATATACACCGCCGCGAAAGACCCGTTCGCACAGGCGATCGCCTACAGCAACGATCGCGGCAGAACCTGGACCAAATACGCCGGCAATCCAGTGGTCGCCCACATCGCCAACGACAACCGTGATCCGCACGCATTCTGGTTTGAGCCCGCGAAGCAGTGGGTGATGGTGCTGTTCAAGGACGTGGACAGCACATTTTGCATCCTGAGTTCTCCCGACCTTAAGCATTGGGCTGAGCAGCAGGAATTTCAAATGCCCGGTTGCGGCGAATGCCCGGATTTCTTTCCCCTGCCACTGGATGGCGACTCGTCAAAACTGAAGTGGGTTTTCACAGCCGCCAACGGCAAGTATCTGGTTGGCGATTTCGACGGGCATAAATTCACGCCGCAGCAGGAAGTGCGCGAGGTCGATTTCGGCGCGAGTTTTTATGCGGTTCAGACCTTCAATGACATTCCCCCTGCCGATGGACGGCGAATCCAGATCACCTGGATGCGCGGCGGACAATATCCCGGCATGCCGTTCAACCAGCAGATGAGTTTTCCCTGCGAACTGACGCTTCATTCAACAGCCGACGGCCCGCGATTGTTCCGATATCCGGTGCGAGAAATAGATCTGCTTCATGCGAAGCAATATCACTGGACTGATCTCGCCCTAACGCCCGGCGACAAACCACTCGACGGCCCAACCGGCGGTCTATTCGATATCCAAGCCGACATCGACACGGGCGACGCCGCCGTCGTCGGTTTGCGAATCGGCAATCAAACCGTCACCTACGAAAGGCCAACCGAGCTTGTCCGATCACTGGGTGATGCCCCCCTGCCGTTGGACAAAGGCGGACCGTCCTGCACCTTCGCGTGCTGGTCGATCGCACATCAATCGAAACCTTCGCACAAGATGGCCGCGTCTCCCTGACAAGCTGCTATCTCCCGCCGACCGGCGAAAGAGACACGCCCTTGTCACTCATCGACAAAGGCGGCACCGCGCGTGTGCGTTCGCTTTTCGTCTACGAGCTCAAATCGAGTTGGCAATAGGATGATCTAAGCCGGTTCGGCCTGACTGGCCGAAACCGGTGGCCGTGTCGCCATTCTGAAGTTCCGCCACAGCCACCAGACCAGTGCGGCAAAAGCCACGAGCGCCAGGCCCAACAGAATCTTCATCAGCGGACTCGTGAAGATGACGAAGAGCGTCGCGGAAAAAGTCGCCCCGCCCAACAGAAGACAGGCAGGCAGCGTCAGAATCCAGGCCAGGGCGATATTCCTGAGAGTGGCGACCTGCAGTCCTGAGCGATTCGCGGCCATGGTTCCCGCGACACCGGACGACAAGACGTGCGTCGTACTCACCGGCATTCCAAACATGTCGGCGGCGCCGATCGTCGCCATGGCGACCAGTTCCGCACACGCCCCTTGCGCATAAGTTAGATGTTCTTTGCCGATTTTTTCACCGACGGTCACCACGATCCGCTTCCAACCGATCATCGTGCCAAATCCCAGTGCGCAAGCGACCGCCACTTTCACCCACACGGGAATAAATTGCGTGACTCCCGTGAGTTCCTTTTTGTAGGAGGCGAGCGACGTTGCCTCGGCCGGGTCCTGAATCTGCTTCTGGGCCTGAAGTTTGGTGATGGCGCCGGAGAGGAGATAAAGCCGGCTTCGGACGAGCTTTCTTTCATCGCCGGTGAATTCGCTGAAGCTGTTTTTGCCTTCGAGGTCGTGTTCCACTTCGCGGTTGACGACCGCCAGGGCGGGGATCGTGTTTTCGCTGAAAGTGCCCGCGGTTTTCAAATAATCCGACAGGAGACCGGAGGCGTCGTCCAGAGACAGCGATGAAGCGGAAGCCGCCTGGGTTTCGAGCTGCGCGCCGACCGTCTGGGCCGATTTCTGCAACTCCCTCAGTTGCCCCGGACCGGCCTCCATGTTCAGGGCGTACGTGCCAGGCAGAATTCCGATCAGGATCAGAACCACCAGGCCCATCCCCTTCTGCCCGTCGTTTGAACCATGTGCAAAGCTTACACCCGTGCAGGTGAGAACCAGCAGCGCGCGGATCGGCATTGGCGGAGGCGTCCCCTTGGGCGGCGACTTATAGAGCGCTGGATTGCGAATCAGCAGCCTCGCCATCCATAAAAGCAGCGCCGCGCCGACGAATCCCAACAGGGGCGAAATCAGCAGCGATGAGAAGACCTCGGTGGCTTTGCTCCAGTTAACGCCTTCGCCAAAGACGTGCCCTTTGGAAAGCATCGCGTTGGCCAGGCCAACGCCCATGATGGAGCCGATCAGGGAGTGCGAGCTGGAGGCGGGGAGGCCGAGGTACCAGGTGCCGAGATTCCAGAAGATGGCGGAGATCAGCAGCGCGAAGATCATCGCGAAGCCGGCGTCGGAACCGATGTTGATGACCAGCTCGACGGGCAATAGCGCGACCACGCTGAAGGCAACCGCGCCTGAAGAGGTGAGGACGCCGATGAGGTTCCAGAGACCCGACCAGATCACGGCAACCCACGGGGGAAGCGTGTCGGTGTAGATGACGGTGGCGACCGCGTTGGCGGTGTCGTGAAATCCGTTGACGAACTCAAACCCCAGCGCAAGTCCAAGCGCCAGCACCAGAAAGGCACAGTTACCCATGGAGAGGGAGTCTGCCAGAAGGTTCATAGAACTGGTGCCCTAACCCTATAGGTTTCTGTGAAAACTTCAAACAGCGTTCAGTCACTCGCCAGCGTAAGGGGAGCGGTTGCGCGAAGTGTTAGCTTAAGGTTAGAATTGCGCAAAGAGGAGATTTGCGGGGCTTAATCGAGCCTATTTCTGAGTGTTGGTCATTCCATCGCGCTCGATGGGGATGGTGGTTTTTCCGATGGTGATTTTTTGGGCGAAGAGGATGAGGTGGCCGTCGAGTTCGCCGAGCATGCCGGTGGCAGTGATGTAACCCCTGGCGTTGGAGTCGAAAGTGCCCTGGGGGAAGATGAGTCTTTCGCCGACATCGACGGTGCCGATGGCGCCGGCGTCGGTGCGGAGTCGCATGAGCAATTCGGGGGTTGAATCGCCCATGAGGTCGGCGGCACGGATGCCGCAGATCCGGCCTTCGAACGTGACCGGCTTGGGGGGAGCGGCGTCGCTGGGCTGGGTCGCGGGGGCGGGCATCCACAGGGTTGTATCGTCCGGGGTGGGAGCGGAGGGAATGTTGGGTGAAATGGCAGTGGGCGATGGGGCGCTGGGCTGAGGGGCGACGTTGCTCGCGGGGGGGCCCCCGAATACGTACTGCGGAACGCTGCCGGCCACGCCGGGGGCGGAGGGGGGCGGAGAGTATTGCCAGTTTTGGTTGGAAGAACCGGCCGAGTCGTAGGGAATGGGGACGTAGTCAAAGCGGCCGGTGTACCAGTTGAACTGGAAGGGATCGGAATTGCCGCGGGTGCGGAAGTTGTAGGAAGGATTTTGGGGATAGATCGGGCCGACGCGAGTGTCGATCTGCGGCTGGACCTGCCATTGGGCGAGTGAATAAACCGCGAGAATGCCGATCGTTGCGATGATCAGATAGAGGGTGGATCGATTCATGTGAGTTCCTTTGTGATCGGGGATTGTAGGGGGCTGATTTTCATTTTACGGGGATGGGAAATTTTTCGGGTGTTGGGGGCATCGGTACAAAAGGTAACACTCCGCAACAAAATGGGAAATATGGGCAATATAGGCAACGCAGAAATGTGATTTCGGTAACTGTTTGACCACATACGATTATTAAATATGACGCCAAGCAATGGAGGACCGTTGAATTTGACGAGGAAAACGCGGGGGCTCGAAATGGGGATATGCGGTTGGGCCGCGGAAGCAGATGGCTCCCCCGGGTAGGGTTCGATGCGGCCTTGAGGTGTTGGGCGCGAGCCGCACAATGGCTCACCATACATGATCAAGTTTCCTGCATTTGAATGGGTGTGCATCGTGGCGGGTGTTGTGGCGGCAGCCTCCTATGCCCGCGCGGAGAGTTTCGCGACCGGGGATGCGAATTCGCCACGGATCGTGAATATCTACAACTTCATTCGGAATTCGGATTATCGACTTTCGAATTCGCAGGACGTGCTGTATGAGGCGACGTCGCGGCAGATGGAGATGCTGAAGGAGGCGGGGCTGCCGACAACCTGGGCGGTGCAATATGACGCGCTGATCAATCCCCGGTATCAGCGGCTGCTGAAGGAAGAGATTGGAAAGGGAGATGAAATCGGGGGGTGGTGGGAATTGCCGGAGACGCTGGTGCGGAGGGCGGGAATCGTCTGGCGGGGAAAACATGAATGGGATTCGCAGGCGAACGTGGGATTCTCGCCGGGGTATACGCCGGTTGAGCGGAAGAAACTTGTGGATGTTTATATGGCGGAGTTTCGGCGGGTGTTTGGGGTTTATCCGAAGTCGGTGGGATCATGGTATATCGATGAGGTGACGCTGGCGTATATGGCCGAGAAGTATGGCGTGATCGCGTCGTGCAATTGTAAGGACCAGATCGGGACGGACGGGTATACGCTGTGGGGCGGGTACTGGTGCGGGGCGTATTATCCGAGCCGGGTGAATGCGTATATGCCGGCACAGACGAGAGCGGGGCAGATCGATGTGCCGATTTTCCGGATGCTGGGGAGTGATCCGATTTATCAGTATGGAGCAGCAGAGCGGATTACGACGCTGGAGCCGGTTTATCCGTGGGCGGGGGGATCGGAGCAGTGGGTGAAGTGGTTTTTCGATCAGATGGTTCATGAGCCGTGTTTGGCATATGCGTATGCGCAGGCGGGGCAGGAGAACTCGTTTGGGTGGGATGCGATGCGGAAGGGGTACGCGTTGCAGGTGGAGACGCTGGCGAAGAGGCGGCGGGCGGGGGAAATACGGGTGGAGACGTTGGCGCAGTCGGGGGAGTGGTTCAGGCGGAATTTTGAGGTGACGCCGGCAACGGCGGTTGTGGCTACGGAAGACTGGAAGAACGAGGGGCGGAAATCAGTCTGGTATGACAGCCGATTTTACCGGGTGAATTTTTTGTGGGAGGGGGACACGTTTTTTATTCGGGATTTACAACGATTTGATGAGCGGGTGGCTTCGCCGACGCATGATGTGGCGATGAAGACGACGGCGCTGGCGTATGAAGCGCTTCCGGTGATAGATGGGGCGAGGTGGTCATCGAAAGAGGTTCGGGCGGGTGGGTGGCCGGTGATTGTCGGGGGGAACGTGAAGGAGACGCCGATGCTGGCCGATGGGGATCTCGAAATCATTCAAAATGATGGCAATACGCTTTCCATTGCGCAAAAGCTCAGGGGAGGCGGAGAGATCAACATTACGTGTGATGAGAGGCAGGTCAGGTGCGAAGCGATGGACGAGGTGGGTAAGCCGTTGAAATGGGGATGGGAACTTCGTGGAAATCAGGCGATGAAAGATGTAATCCATAACACAGCGCCTGACTCACTGGAATACGAATCAGGCGGAACGATGTATACGATCCGCGCGATTCAGGGCACGATTCAACCTGGCGATGGGGTTATTCGATTTATGAGTAGTGACAACGGGACGCTCGCACTCGATCTCGCCGGCAATTAGGCGCGGGGCGCTGATCAACGCCGCTTGCGCCGCAGGAGGCCGATGCCGAGGCAGGAGAGGAGGGCCAAGGAGGCGGGTTCGGGGACTACTTCGGAGATGACGGCGGAATTCAGAACGAATGTGGTGGCGTTATTATTGCCGTTAAAGTTGTCGTTATCGTAATAGACGATGCTTCCGGACAGGGCAGTTCCGTTGCCGTCGGAATTCGGGGGGAAATTGAGATCGATGGTCCATTCCTGATCTAATCCCTGGGTGCCGGTGTCGAGATCGATATCGAACTCGTCGTCACCCGGCGGTGAGACGATGTAGACGGCCGAATGAACGGACCAGGGAGATGCGCCGACGAGGTTGGTGCCGAGCGGAATGTTGGAGAGCGGGTTGGCCTCGGGGATGTCGACGGAGACCGTGGAGGCGACATCGGTCTCGCTGGCGTTGAGGCTTGGGGCGCTGAAGGTGATGACCGCCTGGAGGAACTGCGGCGGGGCGAGCGAGCCTGTGAAGTCGATGTCCTGGAAATCTGAAGTAAACTCATCGGATGGCTCGCCGGGGGCGAAAAAAAAGTTGGGGTTTAACTCGGGCGTGATGATGATCTGATAGTTGGCTGCCTTGGCGGCCGCGGTGAAAGCGAGAGCGGCCAGCGGGACAACAATGCAGCGGAGCATGGGTGAAAGACGCATTTTCTGACCTCCCTCAGCGAGTTTTGGATTGCGGCCAAAGTGTAACCGCAAGGGATAGATAAGACAACAAAAAGCCATGGGTGTTGTGATGGGAGTGTCGTATTTGACTTTGCCGGCAGGCCAGGGCGGAATATTGACCGCTATCTGCATGGAACAGCGATTAAATAGAGACTGGCTACCCGTATTTCTTGGCGATCTTGGCGTCTTGAGCGAAGCGGGCGGTTATAAGATTTTTTAACCGCCAAGATGCCAAGAGCGCCAAGAAATGCAATTGTTCTAGATAGCAATCATGCGGGAGTCGTAGACGTGAGTAGCGAGCACTTTGGTTCGAGTGTCGGTGAGCGAAATAAACGGGACAGTTGGCACTGATCTTTTTTATTTGATTCCGAGGCGCATTCGCAGACGCGCGCCTCCATATTGGCCGCGCGTGCAAAATTCGCAGGCGCATGGGCGTTTGCCCTTGGCGTTTGGGCTGTAGCGCCATCCAATGACCTGTGGGAGAGTTCGAACGCGATGAATCTCGCCTGCCTCGATTCTGCGCGGAATGATAGCCTCCCATCCCATTGCATCGCGCGATTCCGCAAAGGTGGCGACCGCTGCGGCAGCGGGGAGCAATTGGTACGCTTGGCCGTAGTGTCCTATCCAGATGAATTCGTCATCGGGAATTCGAAAATAAATGCCCACGATCGGCCCCTTACTACGACGCTTCAATTCTCTGAGCCATTGATGGGAAGCGAAAAAGTTCCGGGTCACAGGTACTGCAAAGATGCCGGAGGGTACGCTGCCAAATGATCTTCGCAGTTGCGAGATTCCGTTACGGCGAATTAGTTTTGCCTTTGATTCCGGGGCGAGATGCACCAACATTGCCATCTTGAGGAGTATAATATGCTCCTTTGGTGGAGCGTATAGACGCTCCCCTTTGGGTCGCGGCTAAACAAGAGTGGGAATAATCTGGAATAATCGAAACCCGATGAAGACCCTCACCCCAGCCCTCTCCCGGAGTACCGGGCGAGGGGGAAAAAGGGGAGTGCCGGTAGAGGGGAAGAGTAGCTGCGACTACTGCTGCTGCTGCTGCACTTCCTGCTGATCGGCCGCTTCGCGGAGTGCCGCGGCGCCGGTGGCATAGGCCGGGATTTCGAGGGATTGCATTCTTTCCGCCGCGAGTTCGGCGGGGATGGTGGGGAGTTCCTCGCTTTTGACGGCGACGTCGATGGTTTCGGTGGCGTTGCCGCGGTAGACGCCGCGGTTCGGCGGCACATCCCGGAAGTCGCGCCCTACGGCGACCTTGACGAAGTTTCCGCCGATGACGCAGCGGTTGGCGGCGTCGAAGCCGACCCAGCCGGCGGAGGGGAAGAGCATTTCGCACCAGGCGTGGGTTTGGGTGTAGCCGCGGTATTTCTGGGCGTCGGGGTGGATGAAACCGCTGACGTATCTGGCGGGGATTTTTAATAATCGAGCCAGCGCGATCATCAGGTGGGTGAAGTCCTGGCAGACGCCGTAGCCGGTGGTGAGGATGTCGGTGATGGGGCTGGCGGCGTTGGTGATTCCTTTTTTGTAGGTGAATTTGTCGTCGATCAAATGCAGGATTCGCAGGCCCATTTCGCCGGAGCTGATCGGGCTGTGGGGGGTGAGCATGCCGGCGAGATCGTGAAGCTGCGGGCAGTCGACGATGGGGCCGCCGAACTGGAGGAAATCGTAGGCGGTGTAGTCGTAGGCCTCCGGGGCGACGGGCCAGGGGTCGGCGAAGCGCTCGGGCTCTTTTCTGGGGCGGTCGGTTTCGACGACACTCGTGGCGATGATGGAAATCTGGCGGTGGAACATGTTGACGCTGAAGGTGTGGACGGTGTTGCCGAGCCAGTCGAAATAGCTGTTGACGGTGGTGGGCGGGCCGATGGCGAGGTCGAAGGAGAGGCGGTGCTGGTCCTGCTCCTGGCGCGGGACCATGCGGAGCTCCATGATCGATTCGTTGATGAAATCGGAGTAGCGGAGGTCGGTTTGGTGGGTGATCTTCAATAGCATGGCGACCTGAAGGTAGAGTGGAGACGGTTGGCGTAAATCCGAAGCCCGAAATTCGGAGGCGCGGACGCCTCCGGGGCGTACTCGCCGATTACGGCCCGGAGCCGTCCGCGGCTCCGACGAATCAAATCCGAATGACGAAATCCGAAACGGGGGCGATTCCGCCGGTGAGGACACGGCTCGACTGAGCTCGCCGAAGTCCGGCGGCACTTGGAGCGAGCAGACCCCCTCCCCTGCCCTCCCCCGGAGTACCGGGGGCGGGGGTAAAGGCGCGAGGCTTTTGCCAGCGTTTTGTTTCGAGTTTTGGTCATTTGAATTTGATTCGTCATTCGAATTTCGAGTTTCGAGTTTCGCTTGCTCTCAGTGCATAAAATAAGACTGCTGGACCGCAACCGCGGCCTCGTGAACCGCGGTTTGGATTCGCTGCAAATAGACTGGAATTCCTTCCGAAAGGATTTCGGACAATTCTGAATATTCTAGCTGGGCGTCGAGGCGGCCGAGGATTCGCTCGGCGGGGTCGATGACATTTCCACGGGCGCCGGCGCGGATGGCGGTGATGGCAGCCAACGCGCCCGTCACCGTGAAACGAATGCTGCGGGGGAAACTGCGCTCGAGGATCAGGAATCCTGCCACGCGGGTGGGGTCCATGTCGCCGACGTAGTTGCGGCGGTAGGCTTCGATCGAGCAGCAGCTCCGCAGGACCGCCATCAGGTGGAGATTCCTCAGCGTGCTGTCGAACATCTGCTCGTTGGATTTGAGGATTTCATATTTCGTCTGGATGACCCTGCAGGTGACGTCCGTGCGCTCCAGGAATTTGGCGAGTTGGGTGAAGAGCCAGCGCTGGTCGTGGGGGAGGGTCTGGTCGGTGAGGCCCTGGAAGAGCATGGAGCCGCCCATGACCGAGCGGTAGAGATCATCCGGGGATTCGTCGAATCGGCCCGGGGTGTCGTCGCTGCGGAGGGACCAGTAGAGGGTGTTGAGGTTTTCCCACATCTCGGCGGAGATGTTTTCGCGGATGCCGCGGGCATTTTCGCGGGCGTGGGTGAGGCAATTGAGGATGCTGCTGGGGTTGTCGAGGTTGAACGTCAAATGCTGTCCAACGCGCTGGGGGAGATCGGGGCCTTCGGCAAGCTCGGGGAGGTGGAAGATCGTCAGCAGGCTTTGCCACTGGCGAGCCTGGAGCGCGGGGGCGAGATCGCCGACGTCGATGAGGAGATTGGAATTGACGAGCAACAGGCGGGCGATGTGCTCGGCACGCTCGACGTAGCGGGCCATCCAGTACATCGCGTCCGCGTCGCGCGAAAGCATGGGCGCTCGGGCTTGAGCGCCAGGGCCATGGCGACGGGGATGCCGAGGGTTCGGAAAGTAACGGAGGCGGAGGATTCGGCGGCGGCGCTCATATGCGAGATTCGAAAAGTTGGGACACACGGCGACTAAAGTCGCCGCGCCGGGTTAATTTTGGTGACGCAGTGGGATTAAGGACAATGTTCATATCATTCTTCCTCCAAGACCCAGGTGTCTTTGCTTCCGCCTCCCTGGCTGCTGTTGACGACGAGGCTCCCTTTGCGGAGGGCGACGCGGGTCAGGCCGCCGGGCATGACGATAACCTTCTGGCCATAAAGAATGTAGGGGCGGAGATCGACGCGGCGGCCTTCGAAGTGATCCTCGACAAGGCTGGGATGCTGGCTGAGCTGGACCACGGGCTGGGCAATGAAATTCCGGGGGTCGGCGTTGATTTTTTCGGCGAAGATGGCGCGTTCGTCGGCGCTGGCCTGGTGGCCCATGAGCATGCCGTAGCCGCCCGATTCGTTGGTGCTTTTGACGACCAGCTCTTCGAGGTGTTCGAGGACGTATTTTCTGTCGGAATCGCGGGCGCAAATGTAGGTCGGGACGTTGGGGAGGATCGGCTCCTGATTCAGGTAAAACTTGATCATATCGGGGACGAAGGGATAGATGGCTTTGTCGTCGGCGACGCCGGTGCCGACGGCGTTGACGAGGGCCAGATTTCCAACGCGGTAGGCGTTCATCAGGCCGGGCACGCCGAGAGCGCTGTCGGAGCGGAAACAGAGGGGGTCGAGAAAATCGTCGTCGACGCGGCGATAGAGAACGTCGATTCGGCGCAGGCCGGCGGTGGTGCGCATGTAGAGGAAGCCTTTGTCGACGACGAGGTCGCGGCCTTCGACGAGCTCGATGCCCATCTGCCGGGCGAGGAAGCTGTGCTCGAAATAGGCGGAGTTGTAAATGCCCGGGGTGAGAATCGCGATCCCGGCGTCGTCGGCGTGATGGGCGGCGACATATTTGAGAACCTGGAGCAGGTTATACGGATAGTCCTCGACGGCGCGGACGCGGTAGGCGCTGAAGAGGGTGGGGAAGACGCGTTTCATGACGGTGCGGTTTTCGAGGACGTAGCTCACGCCGCTGGGGGTGCGGCCGTTGTCTTCCAGGACGTAATATTTTCCATCCTTGTCGCGAATGAGATCGGTGCCGCAGATGTGGATGTAGATATCGCGCGGCACGCGGACGCCGAACATCTCGCGGCGGAACATTTTCGCGCCGTAGATCAGTTCGGGGGGAATCACGCGTTCGCGAAGGATGCGCTGATCGTGGTAGATGTCGTGGCAGAAGAGATTGAGGGCGGTGATGCGCTGGGTGAGGCCGCGCTCGATGACGTCCCACTCGTCAGCGGGGACGATGCGGGGGACGAGATCGAAGGGGAAGATTTTTTCGACGCCGCGGGTGTCGGAGTAGACGGTGAAGGTGATCCCCTGGTTTCGGAAGAGGATGTCGGTCATCCGGCGGCGTTTTTCAATCGCCGTCTGACCGAGGTTTCGGAGTCGGTTGACGAGGGACTTGTAGTGATCGCGAGGGGTTCCCTCGCGGCGAAGACCTCGTCGAACAGGCCGTTCACCTCGTAATTTTCAAACATTCCGACGGATCCGTTCTCCCGTCTCTCTCAAAGCCGCCGGGGGCGATTCTAGGGAAACGGGGGCGGGTGGCAAGGGAAATTTGTGATGCTGTGCCTTCGGTAATTTGGGTAACGAATGCCGATTGCCGATTGCCAAATGCCGAGTGGGGATTGGAAAGGAATACCGGGATGGGTGTTAAAGCGGGGAGGCCTGCGAAGTCCGTTGCATTCCCCGCCTCCAAATGGACAATGCTCGCCCAAGGGCCGGGATCGGCGGAGAGAGAATTTCGGAAACATTCAAGGAACCTGCCATGCTGCTGACCAAACACGAGGGCACGACTTTTCAAAACCAGACCATCTACATCAGCGGGCAGGCGTTCGTCCGCTGTACGTTCATCGCCTGTACGCTGGTGCTGCGGGAGACGGTTTATTATCTCGAGGGGTGTACGTTCGACCGCTGCAACTGGCACGTCGATCGGGTCCTGATGTGGGGCAGCCCCGAATCGATCCAGGAAGTGAAAGCGCTGATCGCGATGATCGAATCGGTCCAACAGCAGCAGCAGGCCAGCGCCGGACAGGGGAACCCGCCGGGTACGCTGGTGAATCCCACGCCAAATTTTACCGGCGATCCGGCGGCCATGCCCCAGCCGGGCTAGAATCTCGCGTGAAATCTATCCAAAGTTTTGTTCGCCGGGTGGTGGTCGGGGGCTTGGCATTCCTGGCGCTGTTTGCAGCCGCGCCCGCGTGGCGCTTGATCCTTCGCAGATTCTGCTGATCACCAACAAGAATTCGCCCGACAGTCAGCGCCTCGCGGCGCTCTATTGCCAGCTTCGCGGCGTGCCGGTTGATCAGACGGTGGCGCTCGATCTGCCCAATGCCGAGGAAATGCCGTTTCTGACCTATGAGCAAAATGTCATGGGTCCGTTGCGGCAGTATCTGGCGGATAACCAGCTCCAATCGAAAATCAAATGCCTGCTGACGTTTTACGGCGTGCCGTTCCGCATTGCCGCCAGAGTCAACACCGAGGAGGACTTGCAGGAGCAGGCCGAGCTGAAGGATCTTCGCTCGGCAACGGCGCAGGAGTTTGCCGACCTGGTGAGGTCGATCGAATCCAACGCGGCAGGGCTGGATCCAAACTTCAAGCCCGGGCGTGGTGATACGCCCGAAGCGCTCGATGCGCGATCGAAGGCGGCGATGATCGATATTGTTTCAAAGATTCCCGCCATCGCCGACCCAGAGCAGCAGCGGGCACAAAGAGGCCGCCTCTGGGAGGACGTGGAGACGATCAACGGCCGAAGCGCGATCGACAACGCCGAGCATGGGCAACCCGGGCCGCTGCACGATCAGGTTATGGAGGCCCGCCGGCAGATCGACACGCTCGGCGTGCAGCGCTGGGACCGGCAGGCAAGATCCGATCTTCGCCACTGGACGGAGCTGAATCTGGGCCTCGTCGGGCTTCTCCGCCTGCTCGATGCGCAGATTCAATATTTCGAGACTGGCGACACCGCCTCGGCGACCGACAGCGAATTGTCGCTGCTCATGTGGGATTACTACCCGCGTCCGGGCAGGCTGCCGAACCCGATGAAGGTCGATTTCATGGGGCGCTTGCAGCCGACGATGATGACCATGCGGCTCGATGCCCCGGACCCGGTCACGGTTGAGAAGATGATGCGGACCTCGATCGCGGTGGAGAAGACCGGGCTCCAGGGGATCGTCGCCATCGACGCGCAGGGATTGCAGCCGATTGACGACAAGGGGAATCTGAACACCTATGGCGAGTTCGACGAGACGCTGCGCCAGCTTGCCTACATGCTGCGCCTGAAAACCAATCTAAAGATCAAGCTCGGCAACGAGGACATCGTTTTTCCGCCTCATACCGTGAAAAACGTGGCCCTGTATGTCGGCTGGTACAGCCTGCAGAAATACATTCCCGGTTGCGATTTCAATCCCGGTGCGGTGGGGTTTCATGTCGCCAGCTTCGAGTTGACCACGCTGCACGCCCCCACGTCCGAATGGGTATCCGGGCTTTTGCACGATGGCGTTGTGGCAACCCTTGGCGCGGTTGCCGAGCCCTATCTCGATTCATTTCCCAAGCCGGATGATTTCTTTCCGCTGCTGCTGACGGGGAAGCTGACGCTTGCCGAGGTCTATTGGAAAACAACTCCTTACACGAGCTGGATGATCTCGTTCATCGGCGACCCCCTTTATACGCCATATAAGAACGATCCGGCGATGAAGATCGAGGATTTACCCCCCGGTCTTCGGCGGGCGTTCCAATAATCCGCAAGATTTTGAACGGAAAGCGTGGGGGTTGATTCAAGTTGCGTGGATGATTGACCGATATTCCCTGCATGGCCGTTCAGATCATTTGCCCGAATCTTCAATGCCGGAAGATTCTGTCGGTTCCGGATGAAGTTCGCGGGAAACAGGTGAAGTGCCAGTATTGCCAGACGACGTTCCGTGTGCCGGAAGTTCGCAAGCCGGTAGCGGCCGCGGCTGAGCCGGCGAAGAAGTAGCACCGCCGACGATTCTCCCGCCATCCCCGAAAACCAACGAGCCCCCGCCCCACAAACCAAAAGCCGCACCATGGCAATAGTGCGGACCCCATACTAAATCTCGTAACATTTGTAGGGTGGGTATAAAATCGCCCCACCGTCTCACGGCGCGTTGTCGTCGAGCTGGCGATCGATACAATCGCAATCCGGGCGGGCGAGTAAATCCAATTGGTGGGCTACACCCACCCTACATGACTGCCCCAGCCGAATTACCTCGGCACAACCGACAGCGAGACACTACCTTCCGCCGCAGCCGCACGGGGCGATTCCATGAGGGAAACGTAGCTGTTCCGATACGCGATATAACTGACATACGCCATCAGCGGAGCAACCAATCCGCCGAGCAGGGGAATGATTTGAAAAAAGATGAGGACCAGAAAAAGCAGGCGGATGCCCCACCGCAGCATGAATCGCCGTCCCAGCGGCAGATATTGGCTGAACGGCAGAACGATCTCCATGCGATAGTAGACGCTGGCCACAATCAGCCCGAGAATCGGCACAAGGCTCATCAAAAAACAAACCATCAAAACCACCGGAACCCGGCGGGCAATGAAGTCGGCATATTGCGACGCGAATTTCGCATCCGCCGAAGAAGACCCTGAGCATGTCTGACAGGCAGCAAACGGCTTTCGCGCGGGAAATCGCGAGGCGCAGCTCGGGCAGCGGCGTTTTTCGACAAGGCGATACGCCTGGTTCGCCGGCTCGGGCGATGGATATGGCTTGGATTGGCCCAGAAAACCGACGGCGCTGGGCGTCGCATTGGCCTGATGACATGCCGGACATGCAACGGCGCTGGGGTACATCAGCGTTTGGCAGTGAGGACAGGCGAGCTTGCGCTGGTCTTCGGTGATTTCCAGACGTTTGCGAAGTGCAAAAAGCACGCCCGTCGCGATGCCGATGATCAGCAGCATCAGGAGCGGGAAAATAAACAGCAGAAATACCCCGAAAACAGTCCACGCCTCTTCCAGCCAACTGATTAACTTGTCCAGACCGGTGCCGTCGAGGTGATCGAAGACCGCCAGCGCCACGCTCTTGCGAAGAATGGCGAGGCGCCAGGTCAGAAGTGCGGAAATGAGAGGAAATATGGCCTGCGAGAATCCCGCCGTATGAACGGTTTGGTTGACGAACGAAGCATCGCCGGAGCTGATCACGCCGAGCGATGTCAGCGCGGCCAGGGCGGGTTTCAGGTAGATGTCGAATTCATGAATCACCTGACGAATTTCGGGGTTCTTCTGCCCGAAAATCTCCACAACCGACAGCACGGCCAGCACAATCAATGAAATATCGCTGGTAAACCAGGTCGGCTCACTGTGCCGGAGATGGGCAAGCAACCCGAGATGCTGGACGACGGGAATATCCGGCCCAAACCGAAGCAGCAGAGCCGTCAGAGACGCGGGTAAAAAGATCCGCGTCGAAAAAAGGCTGGACGATCCGATGGAATTGAAAAGGGTCGCGAGGTTCATGCGATAGGGATTATATGGGTTTTCTTTCTCCAACCGATGAACAGGCCGAGCGCACCGCCAAGGGTCGAATGAATGTGTCCGGTCGCTGAATCGCGCAACCGGCCGGCCTGGTCGGTAACCCAACTGCTCGTATCCTTATACTTGTTCTCAGCCGCGCTGAAATCGATATTCATCACATTGAAATAGGAGAGCAGAACCAATCCGCCGAGGACGAGAGTGGTGATAGAGGCCATGATTTTCACGAATGTCCGAAATAACCAGCCGACGAGAAACCCAAGAAGGACGCTTGCCCCCGCCCGGCGTGCCCAGCTCGCCAGCAGTGAAGGCGCGGGCTGGGTCGTGGGTGCCGGCTGCTGAATACCGGCGGCTGATGTTGGCGGGAGATTGGAGTCGGCCAGGGCGTGATATCCTCGATGAGCCCAGCCCAACAGCACGATGGCGAGGGCCGTGCCGAGAACACCCTTATGCCAGCGCGGCATCTGAATCAGGTCGCGCATGAACTGGAAAAAAATTGCCCTGGCCGTGCGGTGTCCGGTGTTAATGTTCGAAGCTGGATTGGATGATGGGTTGGTCATCTATTTGGGTCTGGATGGGCGAGAAGCCGAATATTGTACGTGAAGAGCACTCGTGAGCCACTCTCTTCAAAAGTGGGGTGGGCGTACTCGCCTCAGGTTTAGCCACATCTTTGCTATGCTGTTTTGATTCGTAACGGGCTGGAGGCCCGTCAGTTCTGACTTGGAGATGGCATGGACGCCAGGATTTGTCCGACGGTGGCGATTGATTCGACGACCAGCTTTGGTCAGGACCATTTTGGTGAGTGCGTCTTTGGTGATAAACGCCTGACCGCAAGAGCCGTTAAAAGCGGCGATGCGCTGATGCGCCATCCCGGTGGAACACTGCCGGAAAAGCTGCCCAAAACCGAGCTGTGTGGCTTTTATGATTTTGCCAACAACGTGAAGGTCAATCATGACAATGTGCTGGCCTGCCACTATCACCGCACGCGCGGGCTGATGGAGAAGTGTCCGGGCACGGTGCTGTTCCTCCATGACACCACCGAAGGAGATTACAGCGGGCTGACCATTGGCGATCTGGGACCGATCGGCAACGGCTACTGCCGCGGCATGCTCATCCACAACGTGCTGGCGATCGATTATGCAAAACACGAGGTTCTTGGACTGATCGGCCAGATTCTGCAGATCCGGCGCAAGGTCGGCAAAACCGAGAGCGTCAAAACCTCGCGGGAACATCCGCAGCGAGAGAGCCGCCTCTGGCCCAGGGGCGTGGAAGCGGTGGGCCGACCGCCCGAGGGAGCCGTCTGGGTCAACCTGATGGACCGGGGCGGAGACAGTTTCGAAAGCTTGGATCGTCAGCAGCGTCTGGGGCAGTTTTATCTGGTGCGAAGCCGCACCAACCGCAACGTGAGAGTGAAGGATGCGACCGGGCGCTGGCGACGGCGGAAGCTGCATAACTACGCCCGGAATTTGCCAATGCTGGGTGAGCGAATCGTCGCGGTGAGCGGCAATCATCATCAACTCACGCGAGAAGCGCGGGTGCGCGTGGCGGCGGGACCGGTGGAATTGCAGGTTCCACACGTCAAATACGGCGAGCACGGACGTGAACCGCTCACGGGCTGGGTGATTCACGTCAAGGAACTCGACCCGCCGCCGGGACAGGAAGCGTTGGAATGGATTCTTCTGACCAGCCGGCCCACGACGACGCTTGGCCAGGCATGGGAACGCGTGGATTGGTATCAGTGCCGTCCGATGGTCGAGGAGTTTCACAAAGCGCAGAAGACGGGATGCGGCATGGAACTGCCGCAGTTCACCACGCGCAAGGCGCTGGAGGTGACGATTGCGATGCTGTCGGTGGTGGCGGTGCAGTTGCTGCGGCTGCGGGACCTGGCACGGCTTGACGATGAACGACTGGCCGTTGAGGTGGTGGATGAGTCGTATGTCGAGGCACTGAGTTTGTGGCGTTGGAAGGAAGCGAAAATAAATTTGAGTGCGCGGGAATTTCTGTTTGCGCTGGCACGCCTTGGGGGCCACCTGGGCAGACCGTCGGATCGAGTTCCCGGATGGCTCGTGTTGTGGCGCGGCTGGATGGCGCTTCAACCACTGGTAGAAGGCATGCTCTTAGGACGGATCAAAAGATGTGGCTAAACCTGAGGCGTACTCGCCCACCGTCTCAGGGCTCCTGCCAGACGCTTGCACAAACGCAAGATTCTGGTATGCTAAAATTTAACCACTTCGTTTCAGGTACCAACTGCGGCAGCGTTCGCAGCCAGAACGATAACATCGCGTCCGTGAGGATAATTGTCCGTTTGGCTGCATTCGGCGGCGTCCGCCACGCACCGAAAGCAGACTAACAAAAGGGTCTTTGGCGTTTCATTTTTCCTTGGGTGCATTGACGGCTCGTCCTTGTAAGCCAGTCCGGCGCATGCTCATGCAGTCGGCAGCGCTTTTCGGCGGGTCGTTTTGAGCGAAAACTGATTCTCGCGTGTTGAGAAGACTTGGAGTAGTTGAACACCAAGACCTCATGAAGGGAGAAACCGGTGTTACAGCAACATTTCCGATATTTCGCTTCGGTCGTTATTTTCTGCGGGACGTTCGTTCTCCTCCCTCTGGCGTCTTTTGGCCAGGCGTCGTACGACGTGGTCTCTTCGGCAATCAACCTCCCCAACGATTCGCAGGAATCGTCTTCTCCCATCTCGAATTCCACCGGCCTCTCAGGGAATAGCGGGGACGCGCCTTATGGAACACTGTTGGAGTACGGTGCGGCCAGTGCGAACCAGGGGATCGTCCAAGCCCAAGGCAACACAACCGTCGAGCAAGCGTATTACGGCATCCCTGGCCCCTCCTGGTCCGCCGGCGGCTATGCGAGCTTCACCTATAACGACATGATCGTCAGCGGACCGTCGAACCCCAGCGGAGTCTCCATGATTTTCAATCTGGTGCTCAACGGAGGCTACTCCGTAGCGAACGCGTTGAACAATGTCGGGCCAGGAAGTTACGACGGAAACTCTCAATCAACCTCCAATGTTTCACTCCAGCTTGGCATCCTGGGAGGCAATTATGTTGGATCCTTTAGTGCCGTTACCGCGTCTTCCGGCGTTGGCGCCCAACAAGGGGAATCCGATTCGAACTTCGGGCTTTTGAACACCTTTGAGGGAACCGGGCCGTACGATTTCACGCTTGGCCCCTTGACCGTCCCGGTCAACACCCCCATTACGTTCTCCGCCGAGCTCACCGTCGGCAGCATGTGGGAAGCCGAAGTCTCAGGCACGGAAGGGGAGGAACCGAACTTCACCGGCTCAGCGGTAGCCAATTATTCTCTCTCGTTCCAGCCGACCGTCGCGACGCTGCCAGGTGGTTACACCCTCAACTCCGACGAGGCAGGCATCGCCAATGACGCATACACCCCCGTACCCGAGCCCAGTACGCTTTCGCTCTTGGGCGCGGCACTCTTGGGAATCGTTTATCCGCGGCGGCGTGGCGCGAATTGCTAGGAATAGGAAAGAAAGGGAACGGGTTACGTTTTCCGAGTAAACGGAACTCGCCTCCTTTTGGCTTTCTGCGAATCGCGAGTTCTCCGCTTGACCGACTGTAATTTATAACTTACAATTAAACCCGTGTTCGAAATTCGATCATGAAAGACAGAACCAGTATTTCCCACGATGATGTGATGGTGAAGAAGCTGCGCCAACGACCGCAATTTGCGGCCGAATACCTGAAAGCGGCGATGGAGGACCTCGACGATCCGGAAGTCCTCTTGATCGCCCTGCGCCACATCGCCAAAGCAAAGGGCGGCCTAGCCAAGGTTGCCAAGATGGCCGGACTCGAACGAGAAAGTCTCTACCAGGCTCTATCAGAGAATGGCAACCCTCGTCTGTCGACCTTACTGGGCATCATGAAAGCGGTTGGCTTAAAACTCACCGTCGAGAGCGCTCGTCCTGTACATTGATCACATAAATCAAGGTCTGTGAGATGAGACGAATATAGATCTAGCGGTCAGTTATTCGCGATGGGTTGGCCAATGCGCCACAGAACGCCACTTGGATCAAACAGCGGAAAATCCCGCATGCCCCATGGTCGGTCTTCGGGTTGCTCAACGGCAATATCAAATTGTGCCGCGATAGTCGAGATATGCCGCCACCAGTCGTCAACCTGCTCGACCCATAAATGCATCTTGAAATTATCGGCGTGCTCTTTTACGTAGAAATTCTGGAGCAAAAAGCATGAGCCGTCGTGACGGAAATATGCCAATGTCGAAGTTGACCATACCAACGTGAAACCGATGCTTTGATAGAACCGTTTAGAAAGCTCGAAATCGCGAGCCGGCACAAACGCTTTCGCTTCGATCGAGCGCAGTTTTTGTGCATCCATGAAGTAACTCCTTCCGGTGGGAAAAGTGACCGATGTTCCGATTTCACCTTTGACGCGGCTGAGCGTCAATGAAGGAGATGCTTAGGCAAGTTTGCGTGTGAGTAATTGTCATTAAGTCAAATCGGGGTGACAAGACACCAGTTGAACTTTTCTGCGTTTTCTGTGCAGAAACCAAATCGAAGGCTCACTCACAAGCCCGCTTTGGGTTAATCGCTTGGTGAGCGAGTAAGATGAACACAATTCATTCCGGCAGGCGAGAGAGCATTTGGACACAGTAGCGAATGTGTTTCGATAAAAGCTGAATCGCGGCGTCGGCATTTCGTTGGTCCACACAATCCCAATGAGCGAAATTGAGGCCCAAGAGGCGCTCAAAACTCGATCCCCAAAAGCTTGGGCGAGCGTCATTCTTCGTTACCCAATATTCCAACTGATACTGGGGGCAAGAGTAATCGACGGTGACCGATATATTGCTATCTTCGCAACCACCTCTATACACCCAATACTGACCCTCATGGATTACCTTCATTGTTTGGATGACACCTGATAGGCCAATCTTAACCCGCTTACGCAATTCGGCTGCTGTTATGGGAATTATGGCTTCGGCTCGCTCTCGTGTCTTCGGGGAGAGTTGCTTTCCTCCTTGGCGAGCTACCGCCAGATAGCCGCGAAGCCCCCGATAACCCAGATAGGCCGTCTTTCCCGTGGCATCGACGTACCTACGATACGCCTCACTCCGCTTGTACAGCGGGATGGAACCACTCTTGGGAAAAAGAGCGTCGACTGCGGACTCCGCCAAGCTAGCGCAAAACGCATCGGACGCTTCAGCGTCCAATGTGCCGAAGTATCGCAGGACCTTTAGTGCATGCGTACTTGGCACTTGTCGCAGTTGCGGAAAGCCAGCCTCTCGCTCGCGGTTGATCCCATTGCGAAGCATCTCGCGGATAGCTTCGCTGCATTGAGCAGGTGTTTCCACGATTCCGAATCTAGCAGGTTGATGCCAATCTGGCAGGATGATCGCTCTCTCCGCGTTCATGATCCAGCAATAAAGCAGGCCGGTTATGCAGAAGCAAATTGAATTTTCCATGCAATCCGGCAGTGAGGAGAGTTCGATATCCTGTCAATACCCACCCCTTTGGCCAAGATAGGGAGTACAGAAATCGGGGTGACAAGACACCAGTTGAACTTTTCTGTGTTTTTTGCTCAGAAATCACCCATCCGGGCTACACTAGCTTGGCTTCCCGATTCAGCATCGCTTTGACCAGTTCAGTAGCGGCGGTTAGAGGATTGGATCGATTAACGCGATTCTCCGATTGAAAACTGGCCTGCGGAAAGTCCGGCGTCACCATTTAGCAATGAATTAGACTCCCAACCCATTTGGCATCTGTAGTAAAGTTAACCATGCGGCCGTAAAGTCGTGCGCAGTCTGACATAGGATCGAAACAGATGCCAAGGTCGGCGTTCATAGTTAGGGACGCGGAATCACAACATCGCACAGTGATTGCTGACCGCGACATCGGGCTGCTTTGGGGGCCATTCTTCGTCGAGGGATCGATCTTTAGCTGGAACTTCGGCTTTTACGAAAACTTCTCCATCGCGGGCGGAATCCCTAAAGGCGCAGGCATGTCGCGCGACGCGGGCTTAATTTGCTCCGTGCGGCTATTGCACTTCACCATGCCATCCAGCGAGACATCGATCTGCTGCAGTTCGACTACTTGTTCAGCATTGGCGACCAGATTCCGCAGAAAGGCCCGGAGGCTGTCGCGATCGGAGGGCGAACGGGAGTGATTTCAACGAGTCCGGCCGGGTTTTGCTATTGGCAAATGACGGAACCCGCACTGCATGGCCGGCGCACGGCTCAGATCATCGACCTGCGGATCATGCGAGATTTGGTCGCGGACGGCTGTGGAGCGATCTCAGTGCATCAAAAGAGTGCAACGACTATATGGCCAGAAGCCCTGCCGCCTCTCCTCGACTTCCTTCGCCCGCGCAAAAAGTAGGAAATTAATTGTGGAACTGGAGGACCGTGTTAAATGACGCCCTATGGAATTGGGCACGTACGCTCATCGAATCGGGGTGACAAGACACCAGTTGAACTTTTCCTGCGTTTCTGCGATGAAATGAGCGTTCCGGCCAGCTAGTCTTTTTTCTTCGCCCGCCGTGCCACGTAGATTGACGCAATATTCTCTGGCCAAAAATCAAGCACGGCCGTGCCATCTGGAAGGTGCGTGCGCTCAATAGGCGTCTCGACGGACGCGGTGTAACGCACCTGCGGCCGTGCTCCGACCCGCAGTAATTCGAACCTTGACCGTATCCTGCTTGGTGTCCGCTTTCGGACCGTAGATATACAAATCCACGGCCTCTCCGACGCTCATTGCCTCGCGTTCTTCCCGATCAGGGATCTCGAAGTTCGGGTGGTAGTGGTCCGCGAGGTGTTCGGCGTTCTGAATATGAGGCGGAGGTAATGGCGTCGTTCGGACCGGCAGCCGATCGAAGTATGTCGAGCCAACACGTATCGTCCAAGCACGTGGGGTGATTCCCCAGTAATTCGGAGAATCTGGATTTGCTCCTGCCGAGATCAAGGCGCCGATCATCTGTTCATTCTTCTGTTGTACCGCCATATACAGTGCAGTCTCGCCAGTTCGAAAATATCGCAACTCCGTGTCGGCTCCCGCCCTCAGCAGTTCGTCAACACCTTCCGTCCACCCTGACATTACCGCGAGGCTGAGCGCTGTCATCCCGTATTCATCCTGCTCATTGAGCAAGCCCTCCGCGATACCCCGGCGCAGGACGTGGAGGTCGCGCGAGGCACTCCAACCGCCGCAGTTGGTAAACCACTCTATTGAGGATTGCGCTTTCGGAACCACCATTTTTGAAGTTCAACCGAAAATATCAGTTCAGTTTACCGATTTGAATGCGATTCTGCTCGAATATTGGAGATAAGTTCAAATCCCGTCGCACCCCCAACGAAAAACCCCTTACAGTGCAAGGGGTTACAAAATCATCGGAGTGACAAGATTTGAACTCACGCTGCCCAAAACCCGAAGCAGGAACCTGAACCAAATCGCTTTGCACACGCGACCTCAACATGCCCCGGTTTGTTTATAACTAACCAAATCCCACCACCACCCAACAAATTAAGTTAGCATATACTATTCAAATCCGCGAAAAACGTAACAAAACGTTAATCCCGTTCGGCATGCAGGCTGCATCGGAACGCTCCAAAGCTGTGGAGGACGCGAAACAGTTGAAGCTTAGATGCTTTTACTTTCCCCTGCTGCACACCGGCGTCCGCAAGAGCGCAGCGTCAACCGCGAGGTCTCCGCGGCGGCGGATTCCCCTTCAGATTACTCCCAGTTTTTTCAAGGCCTCCGCTCTTGCCCGCAGCTTAATCCCGGTGTTATCCGGCTTGTTCAGGAATTGAAGCACGTCCTGCTCCTCGGCCAGCCCCAGCAGGTACCAGCCGATCATGTTCCGCATCGCCTTGTTCGGCTTCCTGCCGCTGATCAGCTGAATCAGCACGCAGACGATCAGCGCGCAGTGGATTTGGATGTCGATCCCCTCCTGGCGTTGGCTCAGCAGGTGACGCATGCCCAGCAGCTGCTTGAAGATTCGGAAGAACAACTCAACGGTGTAGCGGTACAGATAAATCAGGGCGATCAATTCCGCCGGCAGGTCCAGCAGGTTCGTGTACAGGATGATCAGGTCCGTCGGCTTGTTGCCGACGCGCGTGCGGCGCGGATGAGGTTTTACCTGCACTTCCACCCGTCGCACCACCCTGTCCGCCGCCGTCTCCGCGCCATCGAGTTTCACCAGCGCGTCTCGCACCACGCCGCCGTCCAATGCCTCCTGGGAAAGCAATCGTTCTTCAAACAGCTCAAACACCGAGTTTTCCGCGGCCCGCATCACAAAGGAGCTTTGCGCCGCGGCGATGTCCGCAAAGAGGCTCCGGTCGGCGTAGCCGCCGTCTCCCACATAGCACCGTCCTGCTTCCAGGCTGCGCCGCAGGACGTTGTTTTCACGGTTGGCCCCCGCGTTGCGCGCGCCAGTGCGGTCGAGGCGATGGACTTTGAACGTCTCCAGGTCGAATTGAACGTGCAAACGCCAGCCATAGACCGCTTTCCCGTCCCGGGAGGTGTTGTAGCGGGCATCGATGCCGCAGGCGGATTTGGCCAGCCGGCCCACGCCGTCAGCACCGTCCCGTCGACCAGCGTGATCGCCTGCCCAAAGTCCGCAAGCCGCGGATCGGGTGCCTGGGGCAGTTCCCCCGCCAATTCCTCGATCAGCGGCATCAAACGTCCCGGCTCGAACACCCGAACCGATTCGGAGAAACTGCCCACGGAGAATCGCTTGATTCCCAGCGCCTTGGCCACCTTGGGCAGTTCTGCAACCTCCTGAAGATCCCGCAGGGATTGGATCAGCGGATTCCAGGTGTAAAGCAAAACCAGCTTGCAATAATCGTCGAAGTGAAGCTGACGGTTCCCGGCTCGATCGCGCTCACAGCCCACATCCCGCAATGTGGCCAGCAGCGCGAAGACGCGGCGCAGATGTCCGAGGCACAGGATGTCTTTTTCCTTCAGCCTTGCCTGCACGTTGGGCAGCATGCCATAAAAAGATCAAAGGCGCAATCTCAATATCTTGCTGCTTGCGCGAACCGCGTGCCGAACGAGATTAACAAAACGTAACATTAGGTAACATTGATCCCCTCTCATCTAAACCTTTTCAGCTCAACCCCATCCCCCGCACATTCTTCAAACTGATTGCCAAACTCTCAAACGGATCGCGCTGGCAGATGTCCTGCTCGATGATATACCACTCGACGCCTGCGCCCCGGCAAGCCTCGAGGATCGCCGGCCAGTTCAGATTCCCCTCCCCCACTTCCGCCATGAGCGGATTGCGATCCGCGTCGATGGCGAAGTCCTTGAAATGAACGCAGGGAATCCGGCCCGAGACTTTGGCGATCCACGCCGCCGGATCCCCCCCGCCGTGCTGGATCCAGTACGTATCAATCTCCATCCAGATTTCGGCCGAGAAATGATCCAGCAGCGTCTGCAGCGCCACCTTCCCGTCGAAGCGGGCCAGCTCGTGGCTGTGATTGTGATACCCGACGCGAACGCCCGACCCGCGGAACTTTGCCGCGACGTCGCTGAACTCTTTCGCGAACTTGGGCCAATCGGCTGCCTTGGGGGCCTTGGGAAAGTACCCCCCTATCGCCGTAAATTTGCAGTTCCAGAGGCGGTGCTCCTCGATGACCGCGGCAGTCTCATCGCGCATGCGCTCCAGCGATACATGCGTCGCGCAGCAGATGAGATCTTCGCCTTGCAATATCTTCGCCAGCTCCTTTGGGTCGATTTTGCCCACGCCGAAAGCTGCACTGCGTCGTAGCCGATCTTCTTCACGCGCTTCAGCGCCTGAGCAATGTCGGCAGGCGTTTTGGTGAAGTCGCGAAGGGTATACATCTGGGCGGCAATGGACGTATTCATGGTGGGAACCTAAGTTTGTGCAAAGTGCTTGTTGCTCGCAACTCGTAACGCGCAACTCGCAACTTCTTAATTCGTTTTGCAGACGCCGAGTTCGGTTGCTAACATACAGCGGAGCCGCCGCGGAATGAAGCGTGAAAGGATTTCCTGCTGCGATGACGTATTGTTTGGGCATTGTAACGAAATTCGGGCTGGTCATGGCCTCTGACTCGCGGACCAACGCGGGTTATGACCAGGTGAACACGTGCCGAAAGATGTACACGTTCGTGAAGGACGGGGAGCGGGTCTTCGTTCTCCTGGCGAGCGGAAGTCTTTCCTGCACGCAATCGGTCATCACCCAATTGCGGCGCGACTTTGCCGCGGGGCTTGGGCTTGCGCAGGTGTCGACGATGTATGACGCCGCCCGGATCATCGGGCAGGAAGTGCGCAAGGTGGCAGAGCTGGACCGCTCGGCCCTGGAGCGGGACGATTACAAATTCAACGTCCATTTTCTGCTCGGCGGACAGATGCAGGGGGAAGCGCCGGGGCTCTTCCTGATTTATCCGCAGGGCAATCCCCTTCAGGCGACCGAAGAGTCGCCCTATCTCCAGATCGGGGAGACGAAATACGGGCGGCCGATCCTCGACCGCGGAATTCGTTTCGAGAAAACGACCCTGGAAGAGGCGGCGAAATATGCGCTGCTGTCCCTGGATTCGACGATGAAATCGAACGTGACGGTCGGACCGCCGATCGATCTGCTGGCGTATGAAGTCAATTCGCTGTCGGTCACGCATCAGCGGCGCTTCATGGCGGACGATGCGGACCTGATGAAAATCGGGCAGAGATGGCAGCAGGCGCTGCGCGTGGCGGTGGCGCGATTGCCGAACATCCGCTTCAAGATCGCGACCAGGGCCATGGAGGAAAACGCGCAGGAATCGATCCAATTGGTCGAATCGCCGCCATCGCCCGAGCCGGCGACGGAATTACAATCACAATCCGAGGGCAACGCACGAACGCAATCGCGCGCGGCGGCCTCCGGCGAAGACTAGCTGCTTTACTTTCAAATCTGCTGTTGCGCGGCGATTGATTCACGATCACGCGTTTTTGCGTCCCCGAGTATCGCGGCGGGCGATTCTTCATTCTATTATTTGACGAGAACCAACCATGTCCGCGCCCCAAACACCACTGATTCGCAAGCTGGAGGAAATGCGCCAGCGACATGAATCGCTCCAGGAGTCGATGAACGACCCCGCGGTTCAGGCGAATTCGCAGAAACTGATCGCCGCGAGCAAGGAGGCGGGGAAGCTGGAACCGATCGTCAGCCGGTACAGGGAATATCAGAAGTCGATCCAGACGATCGGGGAGCTGGAAGAGATGGCCGCCCATCCCGGCGACGCGGAGATGGCCAAGCTGGCGGCATCGGAGCTTCCTTCGGCCCAAAAACAGGCGGATGGGCTGCTCGAATCGCTGAAGGACGAGTTGGTTTCCGCGGAGGACAATGCGGTTGATTCGTTCTTTCTGGAAGTCCGTGCCGGCACCGGTGGCGAGGAGGCGGCGCTTTTTGGCCGGGATTTGTACGAGATGTACCGCAAATATTGCGAGTCGAAGGGATACCGATTCGATGTTAGTGATTTTTCGACTGCGGAACGCGGCGGCTTCAAGGAAGTCATCGTCAACATCCGCGGGCGCGGCGCGTATCGCCGGCTGCAATTCGAGGGAGGCGGGCATCGGGTTCAGCGCGTTCCGGAGACGGAAGCGCAGGGGCGAATTCATACCAGCGCGGCCACGGTGGCGGTGCTGCCGGAACTGCCGGATGTGAAGATCGAGATTAATCCCAAGGATGTCGAAGAATTCGGCTGCCGAGGCGGCGGGCCGGGGGGGCAGAACGTCAACAAAGTCGAAACGGGCTGGCGAATTTTACACAAGCCATCGGGATTGCAATTCAAAATGACGGAGCACAAGAGCCAGACGCAGAATAAGGAGCGGGCATGGGCTCTGCTCCGGGCGACGCTTTACGAGACTGAACAGGCAAAGCAACACGCGGCCGTCACCAGCGCCCGCAAGGCGATGATGGGGAGCGGGGACCGGAGCCAGCGGATTCGGACGTATAACTTTCCGCAGAATCGGTGTACGGATCACCGCCTTGGCGGCGAGGGGGGTGGGGAGAAGAATTTTAATCTGGATCAGATCATGCAGGGGTTGCTGGATCCGCTGCTGAATGCGCTGCTGGAGATGGATAAGCAGCAGAGGTTGGAGAATTTGTGAGAGAAGTTTCGAGTTGCGAGTTGCGAGGGAAAGGCCGGATTTTCTACTCGCAACGCGCAACTCGTAACTCACAACTTTTTCCGTTAGAATGTTACCCATGGCTAAGGAACAAAAACCGAGCAAAACTCAGGGTAAGAAGAAATTGGAACGTAAGGCGCCCGCGACGCTGGGAACGGCGCCGCTGATTGATCCGCTGCAATCTGCTGCTGCGGCCGCGGCGTTGGTGGGGCATAAAGTTTCGGCGTCGGGAGGCACTGCGGGACCGGGGACGGCGGGTCCTGCGACGGAGTCGAGCAGTTTTCGGAATTTGAAGGAGTCTCTTTCCAAGCCGCACTCGCAGACGATGGGGAATGTGCTGGATAAGATTTCGCCGGGCGGACAGAAGAAGTCGGGGCTGCCGTTTGGGGGCGGGAAGCAGGTCGGGCATAACCAGACGTTTGGGGCGGACGTGAGCCGGCGGAATGTGCCGCGAAGGACGAATGGTTAATTCAAAGCAGTTCACCGCGGAGCACGCGGAGAGCGCTGAGATAAAATTCTTTTTTTCTTGGCGTCTTGAGCGAAGCGGGCGGTTATAAGATTTTTTAACCGCCAAGACGCCAAGAGCGCCAAGAAATCAGTCTCAGAGACCGTTTTGCTCGGCGATCTTCGCGTTCTCGAGCGAAGCGGGCGATGAAGTTTCATCTCTGCTGGGCAATTTTGCTATCATTTCGAGGATGTCCATCTCCCGCGACACGTTTGAGCGGTATCGGCAAAAGGGCCTCGACGCCCGGCGGGCCGGGCAGTGGGATTCGGCGCGGATTTATCTTTTGGAAGCGGCGCGGGCTATGGTGGCGCTGAGCAAGGAGGCTCAGGGAGAGGAATTGAAGAACGCCCGGCGGGAGACGGCGACGCGGCTGCTGGAGCTGGCCAAGGATTGCGAGAAGGCGAAAAACGAAAATCGCAGGCAGCCGGCGGCGAGCGGCTCGCCGCGGGAATCGGCCGGGGAAAGCGAGGGGACGACTTCCGCCAATCGGTGGCTCGTGAAGGAGCGGCCGAGCATTCGCTTTGCCGACGTCGCGGGGTTGGAGGATGTGAAAGAGGACATCCGGCTGAAGATGATTTATCCGTTTGCACATGCCGACCTGGCGGCGAAATTTGGGATTCGCCCGGGTGGGGGCGTGCTGCTTTATGGGCCGCCGGGGACGGGGAAGACGATGCTCGCCAAGGCGACAGCCGGGGAGATCGACGCGGCGTTTTTTCGGATTTCGCCGGCGGATGTGCTGAGCAAATGGGTGGGGGAAGCGGAACAGAATATCAAGAAGCTTTTCGACGCGGCGGCGGCGGAGCCGCGGAGTATTATTTTTATCGATGAGATTGAATCGCTGGTTCCGGCACGGAGGGACGAGGGGTCGAGCGTGATGCAGCGGGTGGTGCCGCAGATTTTGCAAGGGATGGAAGGGTTCGATAAGAAGTCGGGGCAGCCGATTCTGTTTATGGGGGCGACTAACGTGCCGTGGCAGCTTGATCCGGCGGTGCTGCGGCCGGGGCGGTTTGATGAGAAGGTTTATATTCCGCTGCCCGATCTGGAGGCGCGGCGGAAGATGCTGGAGATGTACCTGGGGCATCGGCCGCTGGCGGGGGATGTGGTGCTGGATCGGATTTCCGTCGCTCTGGAGGGGTATAGCGGCGCGGACATCAGATATATCTGTGATCGAGCGGCGACGGTGCCGTTCTTGCAGAGCGTTGCAACGGGGGAGGAGGGGCAGATTACGGCGGCGATTTTCGAGGATGCGATGCACGATACGCCCAAGTCGGTGACGGGGGAGATGCTTTCGCGGTTTGCGAAGTGGGGGAATGAGGCGGAGAGGGGATGAGGGCGAGGCAATCGCTTGTAGGGTCGAAAAACTGCGATTGCCCCCCCTCCCGAGCCCTCCCCCGGGAATACCGGGGGCGGGGGTAAAAAGGAAGGAACCAATCTGATAGAGTAAAAAGATCAACATGCCCGACCTCCGCGAACAATTACAGAATCACTTCGGTCTGGACGAATTTCGTCCGTCGCAGCGCGAGGTGATTGAAGACGTTCTCGGCGGGCGGGACGTGCTTTGCGTGATGCCCACCGGGGCGGGGAAAAGTTTGTGCTTTCAGTTGCCGGCGGCTGTGAATGGCGGGCTGACGATGGTGGTCTCGCCGCTAATTTCGCTGATGGAGGATCAGGTTCAGCAGCTTCGCGATGAGGGGATCGCCGCGGCGCTTCTAAATAGCTCACTGACGCCGGCGATGCAGCGGCAGGTGATGGCGGAACTGGAGGAGGGTTTTTCGGGGCTGCTTTATGTGGCGCCGGAGCGGCTTTTCGCGGGGAATTTTCAGGCGCTGCTGCAAAAACTGCGGCCCAAGCTGCTCGCGGTGGATGAGGCGCATTGCATCAGCCAGTGGGGGCACGATTTTCGGCCGGAATATTCGCGGCTTGGGGAGGCTCGAAAGAAATTGGGGAATCCGCCGACGATTGCGCTGACGGCGACCGCAACGGAGGACGTGCGGGCGGACATCGTGGCGCAGCTTGGCTTGCGGGAGCCGCGCGTGGTGGTCACGGGGTTTGATCGGCCGGGGCTGCGGTATGGGTCTAAGCGCATCAACAGGGAGGATGATAAAGATGCAATCCTCGTCAACCTGCTTCGCGAAGCGCCGGGGAGTGCGATCGTTTATTGCGCGACGCGGAAAGTCGTGGACGAGCTGAACGGGATTTTGAAGCGGCATCTGGGCGGTCGGGTTGTCGTTCGTTATCACGGCGGGATGGACCCTGCCTCGCGTACGGCGAGCCAGGAGAAGTTCATGGAATCGGCGGGGGCGATCGCGATCGCGACCAATGCGTTCGGGATGGGGATCAACAAGCCGGATATTCGTCTCGTCGTCCACTACAACATGCCGGGGACGCTGGAGGCGTATTACCAGGAGGCGGGCCGGGCCGGTCGGGATGGGAGGCCGGCGCGGTGCGTGATTCTTTTCAGCTATCAGGACCGGTTTGTGCAGGAATTTTTTATCGACAAGCTGGGGGAGGACAACTCGCAGGCCGATCCGCAAATCATTGCCAAACGGCAGCAGCATGCGCGGGAGAAGCTGGAGCTGATGATCCAGTACGCCCGGACGCACTTGTGCCGGCGAAAGATGATCCTCGATTATTTTGGCGACACCGCGGAGGTGAACGAGTGCCATTGCGACGTATGCGGCGGGGGCGAAAGGTCGCCCGGGGTCGCGGAAGCGCCGATCCTCATGGCGGATGAAGTCGTGACGATCGCCCGGCAGATTCTCTCGGCCATCGCGCGCTGCCGGGGAAAGTTTGGCGTGGGTGTGGTGGCGGAAATGCTGACGGGGTCCGAAAGCGATCGTATGCAGAAATGGGGGCTGGACCAGCTTTCCACGTTCGGACTGCTGAAGATTTATTCGGTGAAGCGCGTTGTCGCGATGATTCACCGGATTCTCGAATCCGGGTTGGCGCGGCAGAAGGACCCGGACGGCGTGAAGTTCCGGCCGGTCGTGGAGATTACGGCGGCGGGCGTTTCGGTGATGCGGGGGGAGCAGCAGCCGCCCAATTCACTGGCGGATTTATTGCCGAGGCGGGCCGAGCGATCGGCAGCGCCGCGCGAGCGAGCAGCGCCGCGTGATCGATCGTATGAGAACGAGCACATGACGCAGGAGATGCAGGTTCGTTTCGAGGCGCTGCGTGAGCTTCGGGCGAGAATCGCGAGGGAGCGCGGGATGCCGGCCTTTGTCATCTGCCATGATTCGACGCTTCAGCAGCTTGCGAGGGAAGCGCCTGGCAGCGAGACCGAGCTGGCGGGCGTGAAGGGAATGGGGCCGTATAAAATCAAAATGTATGGGGCGGCATTTCTGGAGGTCCTCAGAAGCGAGTGACCGCGAAAAAGACAAAGGAAAGCAGTTCATTCGTGAGCCATCTGACGCTGGCGCTGTGCACGATTCTGCACGGCTTTACGCACGCGTATGGGTCGATGCTGGTGCCGCTTTATTATCGGATTGCCGACGATTTGAAATTGCCGGGCGTGGGCCGGGCTACGCTGATCGTTACGATCTATGGGGCGGTCTACAACCTGGGAAGCTACGCGGCCGGTCTGGCGGCGGATCGATTCAGCCGAAAGAAGCTGCTGGCGATTGGGCTGCTTGGCAATGCGCTGGCGATTGGGGGGATGGGATTGTGCCGGGATTATTGGGGGATTTTAGCGCTGGGAGTGGCGGCGGGAATCTTCGGAACGATTTTTCACCCCTCGGCCAACGCGCTGGCGAGCAGCCATTATCCGAAATCACCAGGGATGGCGATTGGGATTTTGGGGATCGGCTCTGGGCTGGGATTTTTCTTTGGTCCGCTGATTTCGGGGTGGCGCGAGGGATGCCACTTGGCATTTGTGGAATGTGGCGCAGTGGCAGAAGCCTTGTATAGAGATGGCGATTGCGGGGCTGGTTGTGGGAGTTGTCTTCATCTTGTTTGGGGCGGACGCACAGAGCCCCCACCCTAACCCTCCCCCGGAGTACCAGGGGAGGGGAAGTAAGGGTCTGGGCCCGCGCGTCGTTCGCATGGCGCTCGTTTTGATGTTCCGCGATTTTGCGGGGGTTGCGGGACTTTCGCTGGCGGCGATTTATGTCCGCAACGTGTTTCACCTCAACGTGAGCCAGGCGGGGTTGTTCGTGGGGGTGATGATGCTGCCGAGCGTGATCTTCAATCCGCTGTCGGTTTATCTGACGCCGGGGCGGCGGCGTTTGCCGGGATTGAGCGTGATTCTGATCGTCGGTGGATTGGCGGCGATGACGACGCCGCTTTGGCCGTTGGCGGGAGCGCTGGTGATTTTGTGCGTTTTTCAAACGCTTCAGCTTGCCAGCTATGCGGTGAGCGACGGCGCTACGTTTGAGCGGGTGGCGCCGGAATTTCGCGGGCGGGTTTCGGGGCTTTTTTTGCAGATCGCCGGCACGTTCGGGGCGCTGGGGCCGTGGGTAATGGGAGCATGGACGGACCGGCTGCCGGCGGCGCATGTGCAGTCGAGCTATTTTGCGCTGTATGCGGTGATCGGCGCATCGATGATCGTGGCGGTGGCGGCGCCGAGGTTGATCGGCCGGCTTGGGCCGGTGGTTGGGCGGGTTGAGCCGATGCGCGAGATTTCTCCGGAGACGATGGGGGCGGTGCCGTAAAACGATTTGGGCATTCGAAGACGCGCCCTGCAAGCAGGGCGGCTACACGGGAAGAGGGGCGACGAATCGATTCCTGAATTAATCAGGATCGCTGGGAGACGATGAGTTGGCCGTCGTCCTTCAGCCAGGCGTCGCAGGTGTGGCGGGTGCCGTCGAGGTCGTAATCGAAAGTGAAATGGGAGGGGTCGACGGTGTCGGGTTGGGCAGCAAAGAATTTCCAGTGGCGCTTGCTGATGAAGGGGCTCTCGAGGCCGGCGAAGGTTGCCTCATCGGATTTCAGCAATTGGGGATTCACGACCGCAGACCATTCGCGATATTCGAGCCGGAGCATGTTGGCGTCGTAGGCGAGCTGGGAGAAACTGGAGATGGAGAGGAGCACCAACCGGCGCTCTCCTGACGGGGTTTGCATTTCGTGAAGGAAGACGGTGCCATCGTCGGCGGTTCGATCGTCGAGGTATCTCTGCATCGAATTGAGAGGCGGGCAAAACTCGGAATAAAGAATATTGCAGTTGCTGGTTTCCAGGACCAGATGAGCAGGCGATTGCCGGTAGATCATGCAGCGATGCTGCCAGTAGAGAAAATTTCCCCATCGCCAGAGCCCCGGTCCCCAGAAGATCAGGACGGCCAGCATGGCGCCGACAAAAATGGCGCGATAGAGCCACAACATGATCCGGCTCGCCGGGGGCGGCTTACGCGCGTAATTGAGGGGATTGACCGCATCCATTCGGTTCGAGGGGGCATCATATTGATTTATCGGGTAGGCGCAAAGGGGCGGCGCTTCATTGCTCAAACGCGGCCGGTACGAAAACTGGGCGGCCATCGGGAAGATTCAGGAATCGGCTCATGAGCTGGCCGCGCGATTCGATGTTCAGGCGGGCGTACAAATCCTTGATGTAGGTCGCGACGGTCTGGGCGGAAAGTCCCATTTCGGTGGCTACTTCCTTGGAAGTTTTGCCCTGGAGAAGCGACCGCAGCGTAAGCCGCAGGCGATGCGGCAGGGAAAGATATGCCGGATCGGTGGATTGGCTGATCGGCCAGAGCCTGCGCAGCAGCTCGACGTGAAACAGGCGGGCGATCCGCTGCTCGCGAACGGTGAAGGGCTTGTCTCCCCAGGGGCGATAGATCGCGGAGCCGAGGATCACGTCCGGCCGGGAAGCGCGGGTGGAGGCCATCAGGTAATCATCCACGCCTGCCGGGCGGCGCGATTCCATGACGACCGGCGAGGAATACCAGCGTTTCGAGTCGACCATTTCCACACGCGGCCTGAGGAGGAACGGGCGATTCGCATGGAGATTCAGCAGTGCCTCCGTCGCGGGATCCTCGCCGAGCTCGGAGGAATCCAAATACCTGCCCCAGAGGCGATACTCATGTTCGGTGGTGAATCCAAAAGTCATCGGCTCGACTGGGATTGGTATCTTGCCGGGCAGCGCGTTTCGCAGGCCCATCGAGATGCCGAGGCGCGCGCCGGTGAGCCGGCACAAGCCCTGGAGCATGTGCAACCGCCAGGCGTTGGGGTCGGTTCCGCGCTCGCTGATCTCGGCGATGAGATGAAAGACCCCGCGTATTTCGCCGAGCCGAAGTGCCTGTGAATGACCCATGCAAGATCGCCTGTTTTGAAACCGCACACGGCGTCGGTTACTGAATCCGGCCGCACCTTTTGAGATACCCCAATTTTGGGGCATTGCAAGAGAAAAATGGGAGGGTTTCAAATGACCTGCAAAAGCTGGAGCTGCGCGATCGTCCTGGGATCGAAATCGATTCGCTGCTCGAACGTCCCGGCAAGGCCGTCGCGGTTTAGGGCGATGATCCAGCCTTCCTCGACGATCAACTCTTCGATGACCCGCCCATCGGTAAGGGTTGCCCGGCAGATTGCCGTATATTTTCGCTTGGGGGAGCCGTTTTCGACGAGGTATTTCCGCCAGTCCTCGGGCAAAACTTTAGCAAGGCGATTTCTGGGCGGAGTGCGGGAGTGCATGTGTGACTGGATGATATTGCCGCCATCCGTCGCGCTCAAACTGCAAAAAGAGTACTTCTCCGCGGAGAACGCAGAGAGCGCGGAGAAAAAACTCTTTCTTGGTGCCGCCGGTGTCCTCACCGGCGGAAGTCTGTTGGAGAAGAAAGACCGCCGGTGAGGACACCGGCGGCACTAAAGATTTCTAACCGCTAAGACACCAAAAGCGCCAAGAGGCGGTGAATCTTAAGCGATCGCTTCGGCGCAATTGACCTCGTCAGCGGCAGAATCAGGCGGCCAAATGCCGGGCCCATCGCCGGCGTACCACCGATCGAGAACCGCCTGCCAATCGCGGAGGCTCTGCACTCGGATAAATTCCTGTTTGACTTCGATGGCGTGCGGATGAAACCGGCTGTACTTGATGCCCATTTTCCGCATCCGCCGGCCGGCGAGCGATTCGCCGTGAATCAGCTGGGCGATCTGGAAATGCTCGGCGAGGGCGTCGCGCTGCTGGGGGATGGTTGGTGGGGAGATTTCGACCTCAGGGTTTTTCAGAAGTTGGCGGGCGTGATCGAAGATCCAGGGATTTCCGATTGCGCCGCGGGCAATCCAGACGGCATCGACGCCGGTCTGACGATACATGCGGACGGCATCGTGGGCTGTGAAAACGTCGCCACTGCCCAGAATCGTGCGGTTTGGATATTGCTGCTTGAGACGCGTTAGGAACGGCCAGTGCGACGAGCCGAGGTATTTCTGCTCGACGGTACGGGCATGGACGCGCGCGGCGGAAAGACCGAGCGACCAAGCTGTCTCCATGATCTGAAAAAATCGCTCTTCCGATTCGGCTGAATCGTCGAAGCCCCGGCGCAGGCTCACAGTCAGCGGGATATTGGCAACCGTGTCGCGAACGGCGCGCATGATTGAGATTCCGCGCTGGACGTCGAGCAGCATGTGGCCGCCGCGGGCCTTGTTTTTGATCTTCTTGACGGGGCAGGCGAAGTTGAGATCGATGACGTCGTAGCCGGCGCCGGCGAGGATTCGGGCGGCTTCCGACATCGTTTCGGGATCGCTGCCGATGATCTGGCCGGCGACGGGGTGGTCTTCGTCGTTGATGTCGATTGATTTTCGCAGCCCCTCGCCGCCGTTGCAGAGGGTGATGTCGAGCAGCGCCTCGGTGACGGCGTAAGGGCAACCCCTGCGGCGGGCGACCACGCGCATGGCGCGGTCGCTATATCCCGCCAGGCCCGCCTGGCAAAATGGCGATGAGAGTTTGACGGATGAGAGCTTTGTGGGGCCGATCTGCACAGGCTTCTCAAACACTCACGCCGAATTCGTCGGAGCGGTTCGCCAGCTCATCGGCGATGAGCGAAGCTTTTTCCATGTCGTCGACGGATCGCGGCTCTTTCATCGGCTGCTCGTGGTAGTAGGCGACCTTGCCGTCCTTTCCGACGATCACGGTTCCGCGTTTGGTGCAGTTGTAGGGTTCTTCACCGGCCCACATGCCGTAGGCCTTGGCCATTTTCCGGGTGGCGTCGGAAAGAAGGTCGTAGGGGATGCCGTATTGTTTCCGGAAAGCCGCGTGGCAGAAGGGGCTGTCGCAACTAACGCCGAAGACGACCGTTTCATCGTCCTTGGCAATTCTGCCCAATTCCGGGCCGAAAGTGCAGTGCTCCTGTGTACAGACAGGGCTGAAATCCATCGGATAGAAGAGCAGGATTACCTTCTTCTTGCCGCGATAATCGGAGAGCTTCACTTTTGTTTTATCCTGATTCATCAGCTCGAATTCCGGGGCGGTTTGGCCTGGTTTTAAAGGCATGTTTTCCATTTTGAGATACTCCTTACGGGCAATAGTAGGGTCTGGGGGCGCACATGTGAAGAATCAAGCGCCAGTTTCAGGGAATCTTAAGGTTGGAACCCGGTTGGACAAAAACGGGAATAGATTTCATATTTTCCTATTGAGATCGAATTACAAAAATGATAAATCTTCTACGCGGGGATATTTTGCTTGTCTGCGTGCCAGGCAAAACCCGTGGGGGTCCTCAAAAATGCGACTAGGTTCGATGGTATCGCCAATTATTATTTGTAGCGGCGTTATCCGGTCTGGTTCCACATGGTCATTTAATGTTTGCCGGATGATGGCGGGGATCCTGGCAAAGCAGCGTGGCCAGTCCTTGGGAAGCGCATATCTCGCCCAGGAAGCGTTCGATCGCTTTCTGCTGGTCGATTCGCTGATGCGCGAGGGCCCGGTCGTGATCAAGAGTCACGAGCTTGGCCCCGAAGCGCTGACGCGCATCCGCAAGGGGGAGGCGAAATGCATTTGCACGATGCGCGATCCGCGCGACTGCGTCGCCTCGGACATGGTCTTCAACGGCCGCGGATTCGACGCCTCTATCAAACGGGTGATCCTCAGCTTCAGTTCACTTCAGAAGCACGCGCAGGATTTCGGGCGCACGCTTCTTCGTGCGCTATGAAGACATGATCATGGACCGGCAATGGCAGATCCGGAAAATCGCGGCCTATTTAAACATCCAGCTCGATCGAAACCAGGTGGAGATGATCGACCGGGAAACCAATATTGACGCCTGCCGGAAAATCTGCGACAACCTGAAGCAGCATCCCGAGAAGGCGGATGGGATCGATTTCGATGGGCATCGTCGCGAGAAGGTTACGCTGCTGCACGACAACCACATCGGCAGCGGAATGGTCGGCCGGTGGCGGAAGGATCTGACGGATTCGCAGGTGAAGGAAGTGCACCAGATCTTCGACCGCACAGTGGAGATTCTGGGCTACCCGAGCGTGACCGGGGTGGACTCGGTGATTCCAATGCATCCACCGACGACGACGTCGATGTACCACAGCCGGCCGGCGTAGGGGTTTGGACATCGCTCGCCGCATCGATGGCTGCGCGTTTATCCCCTGAGTTATTGGCCCCGGCACTTCCCGCCCTGCATCTAAAAATGTCACCTGATGAAGCTGAGCGAGTTACACAGCGTCATGGGGATACAACCGCATATGAATAAATATTTTGCGCACTGGTGCGATAACACAACTCATTGGTTGCATAGGTAAACGTGTTCTCTTCGTCACCAGGGGTCAATCCAGGTTATACGAATAATTAATTATACAGAAGCACTGCAAGATTACCGATTTATGAACGAACAGGGCATTAATGAACAATAAGTTGCTAAGCGAGATTCTGGAGACGAGGGAACTGCCGACTCTGCCACGTGTGGCCGTGCGGGTTTTGGACCTCGCGAAGGAAAAGGACGTGAGTTTCGGACGTATCGCGGAAGCGATATGTGACAACCCGGTCCTGGCAGCCAAAATCCTCAAGATGGTCAACAGCAGCTTCTACGGCATCTCCCAGCCGGTTAAGACCATCAACCATGCCCTGGTGCTTCTGGGGCTGCAAACCATTAAAGCCGTCGCCGTCGGCTTTTCGCTGGTGCGCGGCGTCAATGCTCGGCGCAGCGAAGCATTCGATTACGTGCGGTTCTGGCGGCAGTCGCTCTATACGGCCGTCTTCGCCCGCGCCCTTGCCAAGCTGCAATCTTCTGAGGACTGCGAAGAGGCTTTCCTGGCCGGGCTGCTGTCGGACCTTGGGACTCTGACGATGCATCGGGCGCTGGGAAAGGAATACGACGCGGTTCTCGAGGCTTGTGGCGGAAGCCAGGAAAAGCTTCTGCGTCTTTCGAACGAGACGTTTGACCTCGATCATGCGGTCGTGGGCGCGGCTTTAGCGGAGCGATGGAACCTGCCGCCGTCGCTGGTGGTGCCGATCAGGAATCATCTAACCTTCGAAAACGGATCGGATGGCCGCGATTTGAATGAAGCCGTCCATTCAGCGCCCTTTGCGCAGGTCTTCGCCGCCACCCAGAGTGGATTCTTCGAAGTCGGCGCAAGCGGCTGGACACGGTGTTCGGTCTCTCCTGGACGCAAACCAACGACCTGTTTGCCGAGATTGACGCCAAAACCAGCGAAATGGCGGGGCTTCTGGAAATCGGGATGCATCCCGGTCGCAGCTATCCGGAAGTCGAAGAAGAAGCGCGCGAGGCACTGATACAGCTCACCCTGGTCGCCCAGCGTCAGGCGGAGGCGGCGCTGGTGCAGAACAAGCGATTGAACGCCCTGGCCAGAACCGACGGACTCACGGGTCTTTCAAACCGGCGGCATTTCAGTGAGTTTTTGCTCGAGGCATTCACCGAGGCGGTCGCGGAAAACAAGCCGCTGAGCCTCATCATGCTCGACATCGACCGCTTCAAGGCGGTGAACGACTCTTATGGCCACCAAGCCGGCGATGCGGTGTTGGAGAATGTCGCCGCGGTCGTCAAGTCCGCAACGGCCGAAGTTGGCCTTTGCGCACGATATGGCGGTGAGGAAATGGCGATCATTTTGAAAGGGGTTTCTGCCGCCGACGCGATGGAATTCGCGGAACAAATCCGCGCTGCCGTCGCGGATATTAAAACCTCGATTGATTCACTGACGATCCCCGTGACCGCCAGTTTCGGCGTGGCGACGATGGATCAGGCCACGGCGTTCACTTCCCCGGATGAAATCATCGGAGCGGCCGATCGAGCGCTCTACACGGCGAAAGAGGGCGGGCGAAATTGCGTGCGGATGATCGGGAATTGCTCGCAAAAAGACGCAGCCTAGCAACGACCGCCCCACACCGCGATTCGGCATTGAACCCCGCCATCTTGTCCATTGGCCCTGGGCCTCTTACAGTTTCCGTTGATGAACCCGACAATGACCGAGACAACGCAGCCCGCGACAGCGGAACGGCCGGTGCGGCTTCGCGTCCGGCGGCAGGATGGGCCTGATCAGCCGGGGCGGTGGGAGGAATTTGCCATCCCACGACGGCCGAACATGAACATTATTTCGTGCCTGCAATATATCGCGGCCCATCCGACGACTGTTGAAGGCAAGGGGACGACGCCGGTGGTTTACGACAGCAACTGCCTGGAGGAAGTCTGCGGCGCGTGCACGATGGTAATCAACGGCCGGGTGCGGCAGAGCTGCTCGACGCTGGTCGATAAACTTGACACCGCGCAGGCAATCACGCTGGAACCCATGCAGAAATTTCCGCTGGTGCGCGACCTTTTTGTCGATCGCTCGCGGCTGTTCAACGATTTGAAGCGCGTGAAAGCCTGGGTGCCGGTGGACGGAACCTATGACCTTGGCAAGGGACCGGCCATTTCCAAGAATTTGCAGGAAGAGCGCTACCCGCTTTCGCGCTGCATCAGTTGCGGCTGCTGCCTGGAGGCGTGCCCGCAATACACGGCGGTGAATCATTTCGTCGGCGCGGCCGTCATCAATCAGGTGAGGCTCTTTAACGATCATCCGACGGGCGCGCGCTGAAATCGCAGCGGCTGGACGCCCTGATGGGCCAAGGGGCGCCGGTGACTGCGCCAAGGCCGGCAACTGCGTGGAGGTCTGTCCGAAGGAGATCCCGCTTCTGGAAAGCATCGCCAGCGTGCAGAGGCAGGAGACCGTTCACCTGATCAAGAAATTTTTCTCGCGGTGACCATTGAAGAGATTCCTCGTTCCGTTTGTCGTTGTCGATCTCATTTTTGTCGCTGGGATTATTTTCTACTTTCTGTACGTGCGAAGGGGCCCTTCGGCTTCGGCGGGATCGCCAAACATTCACGCGGAAGTTCGCCACACTGAGACCGACCTGACGGAAATCGACCTGGTAAATGACGGCAACGCGCCGGGTTTGCTGGCCGTCGATGTCGATGTCTCCTGGCCCGATGCGGATTTTGTGGATGCGAAGGGGCTCTCGTCGTTCGATAAGATCGAAACGGGTCGGCGAAGTTTGAGGTTTCATCCGCAGACGTCGTTGACCGGCGTGGAAATCTATCCGGGAAAGCCGGAGGCCGTGGGGTGGGTGAAACTTACGGATGATGTGCCGGTGCATGCGGAAATCGCGAGCGACGAAAGTGCCACACGACCCTGAGGAAGATGTTTTACCGCCCGCTTCGCTGGAGAACGCGGAGATCGCAGAGAAAATTTAACAGAGGTTCGCGCAGAGGCGCTGAGCGCGGAGAGAGGCGGGGTTCAATTTTCTTCCCTCTGCGCCTCGGCGCAGAAACCCGCATTTTATTTTTGGGGTCGCGAGCCGGAGCAGATGGCCGGAAAACTGCTTTGGTCCACGCATTAATTTTTTCTTGGCGCTCTTGGCGTCTTGAGCGAAGCGGGCGGTTATAAGATTTTTAACCGCCAAGACGCCAAGAGCGCAAGAAATACAGAAGATTTTTTTATGGTCGATCTTCGGTGAAGGCGGTGGTGCATCAGTTGCTTTTGAGAAATGATTTCATGTCGCGGACGACTTCATCCTGGCGCTGGATGAAACAGAAATGGTCGGTGTCGGGCATTTCGATGACGCTGGCGGTGGGCACTTTTTGTTTGAAGGATTGGATTTGATCGTGCCACCAATCCATCGCGTGATCGACGATTTGCTGGACGCGGGCGTGATTGGGGTCGCCGGGAGAGGGAACCAGTCGCTGGAGGCGGTGGTCGGCGAAGAAGGCCTGGATGGGGCATTTGAGGGTGGCGTAGTCGCGTGGGGTGGAGAAATAGACGATGCCGAGGGCTTCCCAGGCGCTCGCGGGGGTGGAGGAGCGGGCGGTGATGCCTTGCGGGGTGACGATGCAGGTGGCGCGGAGATCGGCTTCGCAGGCGTCGTTCCAGCCGGGGCGATGGGTTTGGAACCAGTGGAGGAGAGCCGGAAAGTTGGCGCTGTCGGCTGAGGTGCGCTGGGGGATGATGGATTCGATTTGGCTTAGGAGATCGACGGTCCCGGGCTGGTCGTAGGTGTAGGCACAATCGAAATAGACGAGCTTATCGACGCGGGTGGGGAAGAGCTGGGCGAAGCCGGTCAGCTCTACCTCGGCGAAGGAATGGCCGGCGAGGATGGCGTGGTCGATTTTCATCGTGTCCAGGAATCCACGCACGTCCTGGACGAGGGTCATGCCGTCGTATCCGACGGCGGGTTTATCGGATTTGCCGAATCCGCGGCGGGTGAGGGCCAGGACGTGGAAATGATCGGTGAAGTGAGGGGCGAGACGATCGAATATATGGGCGGTGCTGCCCAGTCCGGCCAGAAAGACCAGCGGCTCTCCGGTGCCGCCCCAGTCGAGGTATTCGAGATTGATTCCGTTGACTTGGGCGAAGGCTTCTTTATGGGGGGAGGGGTCGATCCATTGATCGGGGGCGGTCTGGGCGAAAACTGCTCGCGCGGGACAACGAACATCACAATTATGGCCGCGCACAAATCATAGGTTGTGGCGGAATAATAGCGGAATCTCACCGCGGAGAACGCAGAGATCGCAGAGAGAAAATCTAGATTTTATTTCTCCGCGCTCTTCTGCGATCTCAAGCGAAGCGGGCGGTGAATCTCTTTTTCTAGTGAATCGCCGGTCTGACGCAGAACGTCGCGGGCATCGCCAGCAAAACGGAATCGCGTTGGAACATTTCAACTTGCACGAGCGCGGCGTTGATGGCGGCGGCGTGTTGGGCGTCGAGGCCGATCAGGTAAGGCTGGGCAAGCTTGATGAGCCAATCCCGGCTCGGGCCGGTGGCGAGATTGGTCTGGTCACTATCGCCGCCGGCGGATTGCTCCATGAGTTGCTGGAGGAAATTCTTGGGTGGTGGAATCGTGCGGACGTCATAGTCGGTGATTTTTGCTTCGTCGGCGGCGAAGGAAATCGCGTCAGCCAGGGTGCCGATGCGATCGACGAGGCCGTTATCGACGGCTTGCTGGCCGGTGAAGACTCGGCCGGCGTTGAGATCGGTGAAGGGTTTTTTCAGCTTCCCGGCACGGTTTGTCGTGACGTGATTTTCGAAGATCGCGACCAGTTCATTGGTGAAGGCCAGCATCTGCTGGTGCTGGTCGGGGGAGAAGACGCTGTCGGTTGAGAGGAGGTCGGCGTTGGCGCCGCGCTGGTAGGCTTTGAAGGTGACGCCGATCTTGTTCCACATGTCGGTGGTGGCGAATTTGCCGGTGAGTCCGCCGATGGATGCGGTGAGGGTGGAGGCGTCGGCAAAGAGGGTGTCCGAGGCGCAGGTGACGTAATAGCCTCCGCTGCCGGCGACATCGCCCATGGAGACGATGAGGGGTTTTTTCGCTTGAAGCCGCTGGGTGGCGCGGAGGATGATTTCGCTGGCGGTGGCGGAGCCGCCGGGTGAGGCAACCCGCAGGACGACGGCTTTGACGGAATCATCGTCCTGGGCCTGGCGCAGGGCTTTGACGATGTCGTCCGAGGCGGCCATTTCGCTGGCGAAAAGGCCGGAATTATTTTTACCTGGGACGATCATGCCATCGACATAAACGATGCCGACGGCGGGTTTGCCGGTGGAAGAACCGGGGGGATTCATCATCTGCGCGAAGATCTGCATCAGGGCGAAGGGGTTGGAGAAATTGAGCTCGGGCGGTTTTTCCTGGGCGTAGCGCTTGTCGAAGACGGCGTCGGGGCCGTACTTGTCTTTGAGCATCGAAGTGAGCTCGTCGCGGTCGAGGATGGAATCGATGAGGCCGGCCTGTTTGGCTGTGTCGGGAGTAAAGAGGGCGGTGTCGAACCAGGATTTCGATTGATTCGCGCCGACGCCGCGGCCGGTGGAGACGAGCTGAATCGCGGTGCCGTAGAGGGAATCGACGAGCCAGTTGGTCATGGCGTCGGCTTCGGGGCTGGGTCCGTCGCGCATGAAGATTTCGGAGGCACTTTTGTAAGCGCCGCTGTGGATGAAATCGGGCTGGATGCCGAGCTTGAGGAGCAGGCCGTGGATGTAGGGTTCATCGGCATGGATTCCACCGACCCAGACGATGCTTTCGGGAGCGACGCTGATATTGGTGGCGCCGGAGGCGAGGAGATATTGCGCGAACTCCAGCTCGTCGGCGTGGGCGTAGACGTCTTTGCCGCTGTCGCGGAGATTTTTCATCGCTTCGCGGAGCTCTTCGCACTGGGCGATGCCGAAACTGGCGTCGTCCTCGAGGATCACGACGGCTTTGACGGCAGGGTCTTTGGCGGCTTTGTCCATGCGGGAGACAACGTCGTGAAGATTTGGGGGCTGGGGGCCGAAGAGGGCGAGCGAAGCATCGGTTGGCGTTTCGGTCATTTGGCCGGCGAGGTCGAAGACGGGGATGATGGGTTTGGGGGGCGGGGCGGATGGGGTTTGGGCGCGGGTGGTGGAGATCGTCAGGAGCAGAATTGAGAGGATGGATACGATGCGCGCGGTCATGGGGTGTTCCTTTCGCTATCAGTTAGACGTAATCGCAGGAAAATAATGACAGAAATCTGTTGGGAAGCAAAACCTGGGCCCTGGTGACGTTCGGCGCGGCCTTGAGGTGTTGGCGGGTAAGCGCCTTGCAAGCACGGCGGCTACACGGGGAGAAGTTGTGGACGGTCTCCGGCCTTTTTGCGGGGCTGGGTTTATTGGGGGAATCGCGGGCCTTATTTCGTCGCCCGAGCCACGGGCGGATGGGGCTTCTTGTCTGAATCGACCTTGCGCCCGCGGCCGATGACGATTCGGGCGACCAGCGAGGTCCAACCCGTCTGATGGCTGGCGCCGCAGCCGCGGCCGGTTTCGCCGTGGAAATATTCGTGGATAGAGCAGGAGATCCTTCCAGTGCGGGATCTTCGGCGAAGCGGGGATCGTCTCCGTGGCAGGGCCGTCGGCCGGATTTGTCGGCGATGAAAATCGCCATCAGGCGATTGCCCAATTCGTCGGCGACCTCCTGCAGGTTGAGCATCTTGCCGGAGCCGGTGGGGCATTCGACCTTGAAATCGTCGCCGTAGAAATGGTGATATTTTTCGAGGGATTCCAGGAGCAGGAAATTATAGGGGAACCAGACGGGCCCGCGCCAGTTGCTGTTGCCGCCGAACAGATCCGGTGTCTCCCTCGCCGGGGCAATAGTTGACGACGTATTGGCTTGCCGTCGGCATAGAAGACGTAGGGATGATCGCGGTGAAACTGCGAGAGCGAGCGCACGCCATATGGGGAAAGAAATTCGGATTCGATCGAGCAGATATTTCAGCACGCGCACGAGCCGCTGTTGGGAGGGGATGGCGAGCAGATAATGGGACTTGTCGCTGTCGGACGGCTTCATGTAGGAGATGTGGCGGGCGAGGTCCTTGCGGTTGTTCAGAAACCAATCCATCCGCTTGCGGAAACCCTTGCAGGTGATCGATGACATCGCTTTCCAGAACCTCGACGGCAAAGAGCGGGATCGTGCCGACCATCGAGCGGACGCGAAGTGGAATCGCCCGGTTGTCGAGAAAGAGCTGGTCGTAATAAAATCCATCCTGCTCGTCCCAGAGGCCGGTGCCGCCGAGGGTGTTCATGGCATCGACGATGGCGACGAAGTGCTCGAAGAATTTGGAGGCGATGTCTTCATACACCGGGTCTTCGCGGGCCAGCTCGAGGGCCATGGAAAGCATGGTGGAGCAGTAGAAGGCCATCCAGGCGGTGCCATCGGCCTGGTCGAGTACGCCGCCGGTGGGCAGCGGCTTGGAGCGGTCGAAGACGCCGATGTTATCGAGGCCGAGGAAGCCGCCGCCGAAAATGTTTTTGCCGGTGATGTCCTTGCGGTTGACCCACCAGGTGAAATTGATCAGGAGCTTCTGGAAGGTGCGCTCGAGGAACATTCGATCGCGCCGACCGCGCGGGGCCGGTCATTTTGTAGACGCGCCAGCAGGCCCAGGCGTGCACGGGCGGATTGACGTCGGAGAACTCAAATTCGTAGGCCGGCAGCTGCGCCGTTGGGGTGCATGTACCATTCGCGGAGCATCAGCATCAGTTGCTCCTTGGCGAATTCGGCGTCGATGGTGGCGAAGGTGATCATGTGAAACGCCAGATCCCAGGCGGCGTACCAGGGATATTCCCATTTGTCGGGCATGGAGATGACGTCGCGGTTGAAGAGATGCAGCCAGTCGCGATTGCGGCCGTTCCAGCGCGAATCGGGCGGGCGGGGCTGATCGGGATCGCCCTCGAGCCAGTCGCGACGATGTAATGATAAAACTGCTTCGACCAGAACAGCCCGGCAAAGGCCTGCCGGGCGATCCGCCGATTGTCGGCCGGCAGGGATTTGGCAATGCGCACGCTCGTAAAACTCATCCGCTTCGGCGATTCGTTTCTGCAAAATCTGATCGAAATCGGCGCCGAAAAGTTTGGCGGAGCCTGGGCGAGGCGAGAATAGCCGCAGGCGGATCGTGACCTGCCCGCCGGCGGGAATGGTCGAGGATATATTGCAGCGCCGCCTTGGTGCCGAGGCTGAGCGGATTCATCGCGTCTTTTTCGCCATTAACGATAAAGCGGTGAAAGGCGTCCTTCACGAAGGGGGACACGCTTTGGGGACTTGAAGAGGCGCTCGTTGTTGGTTTCGTTTTCGGTGAAGAGCAATTTGCGGCTGATCGCCCTGCTGCTGGGCGACCGAGGCGAAATTTGCCGAGAGTGACGTGATCGAAATCGATGGAGGCCGGACCGGATTTGGGCGATGTAAGGCTTCACTTCGCAGCCTTCGTGCAGACATCCCCAGATCCAGGAATTGCGGGCCCAGAGGGTCGGCAGGAGGTGAATCGTGGCCGCATCGGGTCCGCGATTGGAGACGGTGATTCGGATGAGAATGTCGTCCGGGCGTATTCTTCGCGTATTCGGCGAAAACGTCGAAATATCGGTTCTGATCGAAAACCCCGGTGTCGGCGATTTCAAATTCGCGTTGGCCCGCGACCCCGGCGGTTGTTTTCATCGACAAGACGGCTATAGGGAAACGGCGGCCTGGGGATATTTGTAGAGCCCCTTCATGTAGGAATGCGTGGGCGTGGAATCGAGATAGAAATATTGCTCTTTGACGTCCTCGCCGTGATTCCCTTCGGGGCCGGTCAGGCCGAAAAGTCGCTCCTTGAGAATCGGATCGCGCCGTTCCACAGGGCCAGGGCAAAGCAGAGCCGGCATTCGCGATCGGTAATCCCCAGCAGTCCGTCTTCGCCCCATCGATAGGCGCGGCTGCGGGCGTGATCGTGCGGGAAATAATTCCAGCAGTCGCCGTCGGCGGAATAATCCTCGCGGACGGTGCCCCACTGCCGTTCGGAGAGATACGGCCCCCAGCGCTTCCAGTTGGCCGTCGCGGGCGGAATCTTCGCGTAAGGCGATGGTGTTCGGCGGTCTCGCTCATTGCAGGCTTACCACGTTTTTAATTCCGTCGGGGCTTCCGGTCAACAACTCGACCGCCTGATCGATCGTGATATCGGCCGGTGATGAGCTTCTCCAAAACGCCCGGCCATCGCCGGCGGTATTCCGAAAGGTCTGTGATCGCATCCTTAAACGCCTGTTTTCCGGCGTTGACCGTGCCGTAGATGACCTGATTTTTCAGCACGAAATCGCGCATGAGGAGATCGGTGTCGATTGAGATCGGGCCTTTTCTGCCGGGAACTCCGGTGAATATAAACACCGCCGTTGGTGCCGAGCACGCGCATGACATCAAACGCCAGTGAAGAAGCCCCGACCGCTTCATAGACGACATCGATCGGCGCCAATGATCTTGGCCATCTCGTCCACGGAAGTCTGGTCGGAGGAAATGTATTTCACGCCGATGGAGGAGCAGAGATCGGCGCAGGGTTGGGCACGGGGGTTTTCGGAATAGACAAAGGTCTGAAACCCGCGGACGACCAGGGCCATCGCCCCGAGCAGCCCAACCGGGCCTGCGCCGAGCACGAGGGCTTTGTGACAATAGTTGGGCGGCTCGCCGGGCTGGGTTGCACAGGCCCAGGGAAGCCGGGATTGGACCTGCCACAATTGTTCGATCGCTTTCTCGGCGATGGTGAGCGGCTCTACCAGAACGGCCACATTTCGCAGATCAGGCGGAACGTGGTTCATGTATTTCTCATCATCGACCACAAACTCGGTCATGAAGCCATGCCGTCCCTTGATGCCGCGTTCTGTGAAATCGCCGGTATAGCAGAAGTCCTGGCGGCCGGCGCGGCAGGCGACGCATCCGGGATGATCGCAGGGCCGGCGGACCATCGTCACGACAATATCTCCCTTTTTGAGCGATTGCACACCTGAACCGGTTTCGACGACTTCGCCGAGGGATTCATGGCCGATGATCGAGATATTCGGAGCCGGGCGGGGGCGTGCCGTATTGGAAGGTGACGATTTCCTTGTCGGTGCCGCAGATGCCGATGTCGATCATGCGGAGCTTGACTTCGGTGGGCGAGGAGATGGAGGGCTCGGGGTGGTCGATCAGCTTGACTTGTCTGGTCTTGGGGAAGACGGCGACGGCTTTCACTCGCGATCTCCTGAACGGAAGCGGACACTAAAGCGTAAGCGGAGGAAGAGGATGGCGCTTTAACTTCCTGCCTTTTAACGCGGCGGGATAGTTAAAACATAAATTCAATCACCGGAACCCGCCGCAACCAGGGCCTTTTTTGCCTTTGCCGGAAGTTCGATCGACACGAACCAATCGGACGGATAGAGATAGTCTTCGCCGGACCCATCTATGACGCGCACCATCTCGGGAGGGTCATTTTTGAGAGGCCGGATCTCTCGATAGATTTTTCCAACGTCCAAATCAATTCGATAGGTGCCGCGTTCGACACAAACTACGTAGCGAGGAAAGCGTGATGTTGTATGCTTCGCCATAGCCAATTAAATGAATTCCTTCTTTACCTTATAATCAAATCTACCGCGCCCGTGTGCCTCGTACCAGTGAATTTCGGCCTCGCAGGTTCTCCCGTTTGTATATTGAATCAGACAGACTCCCTTCATTTTTTTCCACCGGCCCTGCCCGTATTGACGAATGAGTTTTCGGCGACAGCGAACGGACTTTCCGGCCGCGATTGTTTGAACATCTCGAATGGCGCCGATGATTTCAAAGAGCGGGGGCATCATGTGGGCTCTTGTCATCGCCCATCGTTCAATGCCCCTTCCCAAAAAACGTCTTGATCGAATCGTAAATATCATCCTTCGAGTTCACCCGGCTGGTCAGCACCTTTTCGTGGTTGCGCAGATGCTCGTGCAGGACGTTGATGAAATTGCCGCGAGCCATAGGCGCTGGCGACCTGGCAGTAGCCGAACATGTTGCAGATGGGCAGGAGCTGCTCCTTCAGCAGCTTCACGCAGTCGCGGCTGTCGGCTTCGGAGCTGTTGTCGCCGTCGCTGAAATGGAAGAGATAGATGTTCCACTCATCGGGGCGAATAATGGGCGTCGAGCAGCTGCTTGGCAGTGCGGAAGGCGCTGCTGATCTTGGTGCCGCCGTCTTCGCGGAGGTGATAGAAGGTGTGCTTGTCCACTTCCTTGGCGCGAGACATCGTGGACGATGTAGCGGCTTTCGATTCCCTCGTAATTCTTGCGCAGCCAGGTGTCGATCCAGAAGCTTTCGAGGCGGACCAGTTCCTTTTGCTCTTCGCCCATCGAGCCGGAGACGTCCATCATGAAAATGATGACGGCGTTGGACTGCGGGCTTTTGACTTCCTTCCAGCTTCGATAGCGGATGTCCTTTTTCTGCGGGATGATGATCGGGATTATCGGGGTCGTAATCGCCGATCATGATCTGCCGCTTGAGCGCTTCCTTGAACGACCGCTTGAAATGCCGGAGTGATTCGGGGCCGACCCGGCGGATGCCGCTGTATTTGTCGCGGATGGTGGTGATGCGATGCTTGCCCTTGGGCTCGATGCGCGGGAGCTTCAGTTCCTCGGCAAGAATCTCGGCCAGTTCGTCGAGGGTGAGATCCACCTCCATGATGTGCTGGCCGGGCTCGGTGCCGCCCTGGCCTTTGCCCTGTGCCTTTGCCGACGACATCGCCTTCTTTGCCGTCGCCGGCGCCGACGCCGCCGGAGTTGTCGCCGTAGCGGAAATGCGGCAGCTCGATGCCGCGCACGGGGATGCTGATCAGGTGCTTGCCTTCTTTGCCGATCAGTTCGCCCTTGGTGAGAAATTTGCGCAGATCGTCGCGGATCCGGCCTTTGACGATCTGCCGGAAGCGCTGATGATCTTTTTCGATCTTGAGGATCATGACTTTGCTAATTCATTCTCAACGGCGACGATCTGGCTCAGGCGCAGACCGTTCCGGTCCGACGTCAGCCAATAGTCCGACTGACGATCAGCGCCGATCGCAACCGAGCGACTGCCGACGATCGTGCTGACCGGGCCTGATTGGCGGCATCGATCGAAATTGTCCGGCGATCCGCGAGTCAGAAACAGCCAGTATCGCCAATCGAACGACTCCGGCGATCAGATGCACGCCGGCCCGATACCGCGGATCGGTCGATCCAGAAGAACAGCCCGACCCGGCCATCCCAGGAGTACCAGCGCAGATGCCAGATCGTCGGATTCGCGGACCATGCTCATGCAGCGAATGCCGATGCGGGATCGTGATCCAGAAAATGCGATCGCCCATCACTCCCACGAGCACCAGCGACAATCCGGAACGGCGGCTGAATCTCCTTTACTCATCCTGCTTGCTGTCGCCGCGGGCGAAGATGCTGGCGACATAGTTCAGCACGTCGGTCGCGCTGGTTTCGTTGTAGCCGAAATATTTGATCAGCCGCTGCTTGACCACGTCGATCTTCTGCTGCGTTTCATCGTCGACCACGCTGCTGACCAGGTTCTTCAGCTTGATCGTGTCGCGCTGGTCTTCGAACAGTTTCAGCTCCAGCGCCTTGAGCAGCCGGGCGTTGGTGTTGTATTCGAACTTCTTGCCGTCCAGCGCCAGGGCGCCGATGTAGTTCATGATCTCCTGGCGGAAATCGTCCTTGCGGCTGTCGGGGATGTCGATCTTGTCCTCGATCGAGCGCATGAGCCGTTCATCCGGCTCCTCGTCGCGGCCGGTGTAGCGATTGCGCACGCGCTCGTGCTGCGTGTAGGCCCGGACGTTTTCGATGTAGTTGGCGGCCAGGCGCTTGATCGCGTCTTCGTCGGCGCTGATCGCCCGCTGCACTTCGCCTTTGAGGATGTCTTCGTATTCCTCGCGGACGACGGCCAGCAGTTCCTTGTATTCCTTCTTCAGCTCCTCATCGGTGATCAGCGAATGATGGCTCAAGCCCGCCTTCCAGCTCGTTCATCACCATGAACGGATTGATCGCCTTCTCGAGCTGGGCCTGATGGCTCACCAGCGCGTTGCTGATCTTGTCCTGAATGTATCGCGGGCTGATGCCCTGCATTCCTTCGCGCGGGGCTTCTTCCTTCAGTTCCTTGATGCTGTCTTCGGTGAAGCCGGGGATGCTCTTGCCGTTGTAGAGCTTCAGCTTCTGCATCTTGGTGATGCCGGCCTTTTTCGGCTCGGCCAGGCGCGTCAGCACCGCCCACATCGCCGCCACTTCGATCGTGTGCGGCGCGATGTGCATGCCCTTGATCTCGCTCGGGGCCGAAATCCTTCAGGTAAATCTTGATCTCATCGTCGAGGCGGATGTTGTAGGGAACGTCGATCTTGATGGTGCGGTCGCGGAACGCCTCCATCATTTCGTTGCCCTGCAGCTTCTTGTATTCCGGCTCATTGGTGTGGCCGAGAATCACTTCGTCGATGTAGGTCTGGGCGAATTTCTTCGGCTTGATCAGATGTTCCTGGCTGGCGCCCAGCAGGTCGTACAGGAACGCCACATCGAGCTTGAGCACTTCGATGAACTCGACGATGCCGCGATTGGCGATGTTCAGCTCGCCGTCGAAATTGAACGCGCGCGGATCGGAATCGGAGCCGATACTCGGCGATCTTGCGGTAGTTGATGTCGCCGGTGAGTTCGGTGCTAGTCCTGGTTCTTTTCGTCCTTCGGCTGGAACGTGCCGATGCCGCGGCGATCCTTTTCCGAGAGGATCAGCCGCTTGACCTTGACGTGCTCCATCACCTTCTTCCAGTCGCCGCCGTAGCATTTCCAGCAGATCGCCGTGAATCTTCCGGCAGAAGGGGCAGACATCGCCGTAGAGGCGAATCTTGCGGCCATCGGGAAGCTTTTCGTTGATCGCGTCGAGCACATCCTGCCGGGCCTCGCGCGGAATCAGCAGCAGCGGCTCTTCGTGCATCGGGCATTCGAGATATTGCTCGCCTTCATCGCCGTCCCGGCCGCGATGCGGCAGCCGCCAGGTATAGGTGTAGCACTTGCCCGGCATCGGTGCGGCTGTAATATCTCCAGGCCCTTTTTCAGCAGCCGGGCGATGGTCGATTTGGACGAGCCGACCGGGCCGTGCAGCAGCAGGATGCGCTTTTCGGTGCCGTAGCCCTGGGCGGCGGATTTGAAGAAATCGACCAGCTGCATCAGCGGCCGTTCCAGGCCGAAGATCGCATCGGCGCCGTGGTCGATCGGGTCGGCGAAGAATTTGTAGCGGATGTATTCCTGCTTGAACTGCGTGTACGACTCGCGAGCCGTAGGTCAGGATCATGTCGTACACGCGCTGAAACGCATTGCGCGCGACGATCGGGATTCTCCGCCGACGAGGTCCAGATAATCCCAGAACGACCCTTCCCAGTGCTGTTCGCGGAAGTTGGAGACATCCAGCTTCTTATCGATCAACGATACCAGTGAATTTGTTTTTGAAGGCATGGTCAGCTTTCTCCGATTAAAGCCAGCCGACTCAGCAGGACCAGACATTTGCTGGCTATAAATTATCATCCCAGTCGCAAACATGGAGTTGCACGCCGGTTCTCTCAATAACATCATCGACCGGATCGCAGACAATTCATTGCGAAAGAGCGAGGCCCGGAGTGGATTTCCGGCATCGGCTGGTAGCCCGTGGTCCAGAAATATCTGCCGAACACACAGCTTACCGTTCAGTCCCTATACGTGTCTACGACGAAATGACCTATCCGGTTTCCCTTACAGGCCGTTATAAACCTCCAAAACAAAAAAAACCCCCGACAGTTATTAGCGCATTCCGCAGGACTCAACCGTCCCCATTTGCAGGCACAAATCGGCAACATTACCGCAGTTATGCGTTCTTCACCATCGGAAGCATCTGGATACTGATCGCCCAGAATCGGCTTGCTGGGCGTCTCCAGCCAGTTCTGCAGAACGCTCGCATAGACCGACCGGAAATCCACGACAAACTTGAGATCGCCCTGATCCAGGTCCGTCAGCGACGGATGCGGGCTGACGAGCCCCTGCCGAATGCTCGAGCCCATCACGAACATCGGCGCCGCCGCGCCGTGATCGGTGCCGTTGCTGGCGTTGTCCACAACCCGCCGGCCAAATTCGCTGAAAGTCATCGCCAGAACGCGATCGTCGTTCTTCTGCTGCTTCAGATCTTTCCAGAATGCGCCGAGCCCATCGGACAACTGCTTCATCAGCGCATCATGCCGCGGTGAGCTGTTGCGCGTGCGTGTCGAATCCGCCCAGGGCGACATAATAAACCCGCGTCGGCAGCCCGCCGGCGATCATCGCCGCGATGGTCTTGAGACCGTTGCCAAATTCAGTTGGCTGGATACGCCATCGGCGAGCGATGGTTCCGCGTGAGCCGCAGAATCTCCTCGCTGCTGAGCTGGGCATCCATCGCCGTGCGATGCAAGAAAATCAAGCTGCGTCGCCGGCGTGACCGCCGATCCGTTTCGCGACCCCGCCGGAAGATTCTCGCTTGATTGAGCTTGAAGTAATTCGACCTTCGCCCGGCCGTTGTAGCGATAGCTGTCGGGCCGCTCGAAACTCAGCGGCAAAACCTTCTCCCCCTGCATCGCCAGCGGCAACGTCTCGCCGATCGCAATCCCCACCTGCGGATCGCAACCCGGGCAAGTGTTGTCGAAATATCGCCCGAGCCAGCCGCTGCCCGGCTGCTGGATTTCCGGCTGGGCGCTCTGCCAGATATCCATCGACCGGAAGTGCGACCGGTTGGGGTTCGGATATCCGACGCCCTGCACGATTCCCAAATCGCCGCTGTCGTACATGATCCTTCAGCGAGGTCAGATTTGGATGGAGGCCGACGTAATTGTCGATCTTGAGAATCTGATTGGCCGGATGCGAAATCCTTGTGCGGGCGCGGTAATAGACATCGTCGCCGTAGGGGATCACCATGCTCAGCCCGTCGTTGCCGCCGGAAAGCTGGACGACCACCAGAATCTTCCCATCCTTGCCGGAAGTCTGCTGGGTGAGATTGCTGTCCAGCGGATTGTTCAGCGCCAGCACGGTCTGATCGAGAAACGTCGGAATCGTCGGCGCAACCGCCAGAAGCGTCAGACCCTTCTGCAAAAAGACCCGCCGGGTGGAGACAATCTTTTCCATGGCTGCTCCGTGCTTTAGCACAACTGATATTCAGGCATCGAAACGATCAACTGCACCATCTTCCGCACCGAATCGTCGTTCACTCCATCGCTCAGCACATCGACCAGAATCTTCTTTTTGTCGTCCTCGACCGGCCGCTGGATCAGCCGTTTGACCCACGCATCGGCGACAGCATCGGCATCGCCCTGGTCGTTCGGATCGAAATCCGTGGGCCGGGCCAATCCCGGCCCCAGCAGATTGTCCGTGGCGCGCCCTTGCGGTTATAGCGCGTCAGCGCCGGAACCTGCCCGCCCGCCAGCCAAACGCCAGTGTTGTACCGAATGAACAGCGTGCTGGTGTTGATCCACATCCTCCCGCCAACCCACCCGCGAACATTGGGCGGCATCAGCGGAAGCTGCCCCATCTGGTTCAGCGCCGATTCCACCGCCGGCCCGGCGGCATCTGGAGCCCCAGCATCCGGATCGTTCCCACCACGAGCTGCACCGGGCTCTTGATCTGCACCCCGACCGAATCTGGGGCTGTAGAATGCCCGGCTCGTCAAAATCGTCCGCAGCAGCGGGCGAATCTGATAATGATTATTCAGCAAAAGCTGCCCCAGCGCCGTGGCCAGCGACGCATCCGTATTCTCATACGCGAAATATTTGAACAGCTCCCCGGCGATAAATTGCGAGCAGACCGGCTGCTGCAGAATGATGCGTGATGACGTCATCGCCGTCAAAATTCCCGCTGCGTCCGAGGAAATTTTTGACCCCGTCATCGTGCTGCTCCTCGCGATAGACGAAATCCACGCCGTCATGCCCCCAGCCGGTGAATGCCCGCGCCCCCTGCTTCACGTCCGTCTTCGGTGTAGTTCCCGATGCCCAGCGTAAAGAGCTCCATCAGCTCGCGGGCATAGTTTTCGTTCGGATGCGCTTTGCGATTTTCGTTGTTGTTGAGGTAATCGAGCATGGCCGGATCGCGCGAGATCGCCCGCACGAAGGGCTCAAAATTTCCGCCGCATATCGCCGCAGCAGTTCGTTCTGCCGCCACATCAGCATCGCCGACCGCTCGTCTTTCGCGCTGGTCGTGAAATGCCCATGCCAGAAAAGCGTCAGCTTCTCCTGCAGCGGATATTTGCCGAACGCCATCCGATTCAGCCACCAACCGATGGTGGCGCTGATCGCCTGGCGATTGGCCTGCATGAGCTGCTGGATAAGAGCCTGTTTTTCCTCGCGGCTCTTCCCGAAAAGCTTCCGGGCGTATTCGCGGAAATTCGCCGGCGACCCCGCGATCGTGCTCAGATCCGGCGAATCATAATCCCCGCCCATCTCCTCCGCCGGCGCATCCGGAAAATCCATCAGCCATTCCACGGCCCTCTTCGGCCCCATCTTGCGCACATATTCCACTTCTTCGGGCACCCCTCCGAAGCCAGCACGATTCAGCAAATGTGCGGCCTTCACGTCATCAAAGGGATCAGAATCCGATGGAATATAAGGAGCTAATAGTGGATGGATTACCGCCATACCGTGTCCTTGGTACCGCCTTTTACCTAATACAACGTAGCCATGTTCAGGTTATTTCGGGCCTTTGTACAGTAATAATCGTGTCATCGGCCGATCCTGCCCCCGGCGGTGGCCGAACGTGTCGTAATTTGCGGTTATCGCCCCTTCCGCCCTGCTTGCCAAGAATTAGACCATGTGAATAGTTAAGTGTATGAGTGACGAGGCCTTCCAATCCGCCGTCGACCACCACCGCGCCGGCCGACTGCCCCAGGCCGAGCAGGCCTACCGCCAGCTTTTGGCCGAGGACCCGGAAGACGCCGATGTCGCCCATCTCTTAGGCGTTCTAGCCAACCAAACCGGCCGTAAAGATGAAGCCACCCAGCTCATCGAGCGCGCAATCCAGCTTGATCCCGAGTATGCGGAGGCTCATTTCAATCTTGGCAATGTCCTCGCTGGACGCGGGCTACTCGATCGGGCCATCGCCTCATATCGACGCGCCATCCAGCTTCAGGGCAACTATCCGGAAGCTCACCTGAATCTTGCCAGCGCGCTCCTGAGAACCAAACGCCTCGACGAAGCCATCGACTCTATAAAAGCCGCCGTCCAGTCGAAACTCGGATATGCCCAGGCCTATGCCCTGCTCGGCGATGCCCTCGTCGCCAAGGGCGAACACCAGGAAGCGATTGCTCAATACCAGCGCACCGTCTCCTTCAACTCCAATATGGCCGAAGCCTTTAACAACATGGCGCAGCCGCTGAAAAAAGTCGGCCGGCTCGACGATGCCCTCGCCGCCTGCCAGCGCGATCCAGCTCAAGCCTGACTTCACCGAAGCGCATAGCAACCTAAGCAGCATGCTCGCCGACAAGGGCGATCTCGAAGGCGCCATCGCCGCCTGCAACCGGGCCATCCAGCTTAAGCCCGATTATCCCGAAGCCTGGTTCAACCTGGGCAACTCGCTGCTTGGCGCAAGCAAAATCGACGAGGCCATCGGCGCCTACCGCCGGGCCATTGAGTTGAAGCCCGATTACGCCGAAGCCCACGACAACCTTGGCAACGCCCTCATTAACGCCGGCCAGCCCGACCTCGCCATCGAGTCTCTCAACCGCGCCATCTCCCTCCTGCCCACCATGGCCCGCGCCTTTAGCTCCCTTGGCAACGCCCTCAAAGACAAAGGCGAAATCGTCCAGGCAATCGAAAACTACCGCCTGGCCGTCAGCATCGCCCCCAGCGACGCCCGCGTTCACAGCAGCCTGATTTACGGCCTGCAGTTCGACCCCACGTGCGGCCCCGCCGAGCTCCTCGCCGAGGAACGACGCTGGGCCCAGGTTCACGCCGACCCACTCAAATCCGAGTGGCCCGCTTACACCAACGACCGCAACCCCAGCCGGCGGCTCCGCATCGGCTACGTCTCCGCCGACTTCCGCGCCCATCCTGTCGGCCGATTCATGAACCCGCTGCTCGCCAATCACAATCACAAAGATTTCGAGATCTTTTGCTACGCCTCCGTCCGGACTCCCGATGATCTCACCGCCAAGGCCCAGACAAGCTCGGATGTCTGGCGCGATATCAACCCGTTAACGGACCAGCAGGCCGCCCAGCTCATTCATTCCGATCAGATCGACATCCTCATTGATCTCACCATGCACACGGCCAAGGACCGCCTCCTGCTGATGGCCCGAAAACCCGCCCCCATCCAGGTCATTTACCTCGCCTACCCCGGCTCCAGCGGAATGGACGCTTTTGACTACCGCATCACCGACCCGTATCTCGATCCCCCCGGCGCATCCCTCGACTACTACACCGAACAAACCTATCGCCTGCCGCGCACCTATTGGTGTTACGAGCCCCTCTTCCCCGAAATGCAGGTTGGCCCGCTGCCCGCGGCCAAAAATGGTTTTGTCTCCTTCGGCTCCTTGAACAATTTCTGCAAGGCGACGCCCGCGACCCTCTCCGCCTGGACCGAAATCCTCCGAAAATCCCCCGGCTCAAAACTGATCCTCCACGCCGCGAAGGCGCCCATCGCGGTCGCCTCCGCCAGACTTTCGAGCGCGCGGGCGTGGACGCCAACCGAATCCTCTTCAAAAGCAAAATGACCGTTTCCCAGTACATGCAAACCTACAACGAAATCGACATCGCCCTCGACCCCTTCCCCTACGTCGGTGGCACCACCACCTGCGACGCCCTCTGGATGGGCGTCCCGGTCGTCACCCTCGCCGGCAAAACCGCCATCCAGCGCGGCGGCGTCAGCGTCCTCTCCAACGGCGGACTGCCGGACCTCATCGCCCAATCTCCCGCGCAATATGTCGAAATCGCCGCTAACCTCGCGGCAAACATCGATCGCCTCGCCCAGCTTCGCTCCACGATCCGCCCCACGATGCAAAAATCTCCCATCACCGACGCCAGGCAATTCGCGCTGGACATGGAAGAGGCATATCGCCAGATGTGGCGAAGTTGGTGCGAAAAAGCTAATTAACATTCCATGCAAACCAAAAAATTACGCCTCGGCCACTCCCCCGACCCCGACGACGCCTTCATGTTCTACGGCCTGGCCAAAAACCTGATCGACTCCGGCCCCTACCAGTTCGAGCACGTCCTCCAGGACATCCAGACCCTCAATCAGCGCGCCATGCAAAGGCGAGCTTGAAATCACCGCGATCTCCATCCACGCCTACCCCTACGTCGCCGACAAATACGCTCTCACCAGTTGCGGCAGCAGCATGGGGGACAAATACGGCCCCATGGTCGTCACCCGCGAACCCCGAAAAATCGCCGACCTCAAGGGCAAAACCATCGCCATCCCCGGCGAGCTCACCACCGCCTTTCTCGCCCTTCAGCTCTGCCTGGGAAAAGCCGGCGAAGCCTTTCGCGCCGTTTCCGTCCACTTCGATCAAATCCCCGACTACGTGAAGCAGGGAAAAGCCGACGCCGGCCTGATCATTCACGAAGGCCAACTCACCTACCAGAAACTCGGCCTTCACCTCGTCGTCGATCTCGGCGTCTGGTGGCAGGAGAAAACCACTCTCCCCCTCCCCCTCGGCGGCAACTGCATCCGCAAAGACCTCGGCAAAACCGTCTGCCAGGAAGTCACCAACATTATTCGCCGCTCGATCCAGTTCAGCCTTGACCACCGCAAGGAGGCGGTCGAATATTCCCTCCAATTCGGCCGCGATCTCGATCGCGACCTTGCCGACAAATTCGTCGGCATGTACGTCAACGACTGGACCCTCAACTACGGCGAGCGCGGGCGCGAGGCAATCTCCACTCTCCTAAAGCGCGCTGCCAGGCCGGACTTGTTCCCCCTATTCAACAAATTGAATTCGTCACAGCAGAGACCTAGATCTTAGACTTCACCGTAGAAGCGGCGTCCTCGCCGCTTTCCCATGCTCAAGCGGCGAGGACGCCGCTTCTACTTGAAAACATCTTGCGCGCCTCCGCACTCCACGCTTATCCTTTGAACATGCCACAGAAACTCCGCTGGGGAATCCTCGGCACCGGCAACATCGCCACTCAGTTCACCGTCGGCGTCAAAAACAGCGCCCGCGGAATCCTCGCGGCGGCGGGCTCGCGCCAAAAGCATAGCGCGGAATCTTTCGCCCAAACCCACGCCCTCCCCCGCGCTCACGCCAGCTACGAAGACCTGATCTCCGACCCACAGATCGACGCCATCTACAATGCCCTACCCAACTCCCTGCATGAACTATGGACCATCCGCGCCCTCGAAGCCGGCAAGCACGTTCTCTGCGAAAAACCTCTCGCCAACACGGCCGCCGAGGCGGCGCGAATGTTTGACGCCGCCGCAAAACACCGCCGCCTCCTCGTCGAGGCCTTCATGTACCGCTCCCACCCGCAGACCCTCGCGGTGATGGAGGCCCTCCAATCCGGCGCCATCGGCGAACTGCGGCTCATCCGCACCAGCTTCTGCTACCGAACCCGAAAAATTGAAGGCAACGTCCGCTTCGTCCGCAGCCTTGGCGGCGGCGGGCTCATGGACATCGGCTGCTACTGCATCAATTTCGCCCGCTACTTCGCGCAATCCGAACCGACAAAAGTTCACGCCTCGGCGCACTTCCATCCCAGCGGCGTGGACGAACTCGCCATCGCCACCATGGAATTCCCCGGCGGTATCCTCTCTAGCTTCACCTGCGGAATGTGCGCCCACGCCGACAACACCGCCTACCTCTGCGGCACCGAAGGTTTCATCGAAATCCCCGTCCCTTGGAAACCCATGCCCGGTTCAACTTTCATCGTCACCCGCGGCAACGAGCCCAAGATGGACGGCCCCAAATCCCAGGTCCCCCCGCCCAAAGACATTCGCAAAATCGAATCCCCCGCGAACATGTATGGCATCGAAGCCGACGATTTCGCCGCCGCCGCCCTCGACGGAGCCGCCCCCCGCCTCACCGGCGAAGATTCCCTGGGAAACATGCGCGTCCTTGACGAAATGCGATCTCAAATCGGCTTGGAGTTCTAATGCAAATCCTCGCAGACTCCGGCGGAATCGCCGAAACCAACTGCTATCTCATCGTCGACGAAACCACGGGAAAGGCCGTCCTCTTCGATGCCCCCAACGACACCACCGCGCTGCTGCTGGAAGAAGCCAAAAGTCGCGGCTGGGACCTCATCGGCCTCTGGCTCACGCACGGCCATTTCGATCACGTCGCCGACCACGCCGTCGTTACCGAAAAATTCCCCTCCGCCAAAATCCTCATGCACAAGCTCGACGAGTCCAAGCTTGCCACACCCCCGGGCCGGGACTTCGGCATCCCACTAGAAATCCCCCCGCGCAAGCCCGACGACTACGTCCAGGACGGCCAGGAACTGAAAATCGGAAACCTCGTTTGCCGCGTCATCCACACCCCCGGCCACTCCCCCGGACACGTCATGTATCACTTCCCCGACCAGCGCATCCTCATCGGCGGGGACCTCATCATCATGAACTCCGTCGGCCGCACCGATTTCCCTGACTCAGACTTCGTCCAACTCCAAGAATCGATCCGAACAGTAATGAAACTCCCCGCCGAAACGCAGCTTCTCTCCGGCCACGGCCCACCCAGCAGGTTAAGCGAGGAACTGCAGCGAAATGAATTTGTGATCGACGCAGTGAAGAAAAACTCTTAACCCGCGCAAAAAAAATTCGAAACCCGAATTTCGGGTTTCGAATCTAGAGCATTTTCATTTATCATGTAGCGTGTACCCTGTATGCCTGAAAAAACCTTCGCAGTCGGAGGCGCTGACCGTGGCTAGCGCTTCCTCCACGGCTTGGCCCAATGTCTCCACCGTCCGGGCCGCCAGTGAACGAAGCTTCTGCTTCACCTTGGACCACATCGGTTCGATGGGGCTGAAGTCGGGACTGTACGGCGGCAGATACAGCAGACGAGCCCCCGTGGCCTCAATCGCCTGGCGAATCCCGCTGACTTTGTGAGATTGCAGATTATCCATGATCACCACCTGCCCGGGCCGCAGCGTGGGGACCAAGGCGTCCCGGACAAAGTTGCGGAAGATCTCGCCATCGCAGGGAGCGTCGACGGTCACGGCGGTTTGAACGCCGCCAAGCGTCATGGCCGCGATGATCGTCAGCACCTTCCAATGCCCATGCGGAACCGCGCTGACCAGGCGATCGGATCGTAAGCATCTTCCCCGCGTCCGCATCATGTTAGTCACGGCGCAGCTTCATCGATCACCACAAGGTTGTTCAGCGGTATATCCTTCAACTGCTCGAACCAGATCGCCCGCTGCGCCTGGACGTCGGGCCGCTGCTGTTCGGCGGCGTGGACCGACTTTTTTTAAAAGAGAACTTCCGCTTCCGCAGCGCCATCCACAATGCGCCGATGCTGATCCCGATCCCCAATTCCGTCTTGAGCTGGTGTCTCAGTTCCTCTAACGTCGCATCGGGCTGACGACGCACCCGCTCCAGCAGCCAATCGCGAGCGGCCTGATCCAGCTTGGGCTTCGCGCCGGGATGGGCCGCGGCTCGATGCTGCCGTCTTCCCGGCGACGTTGTTTTAAGCGTCGCACCCATGCCGGCGACACATCGAATTGCTCCGCGACTTTTTTGGTGGATTGGCCCGCATCGCACGCGGCCAGAACTCGCTTACGAAGATCCAAGGAATACGCTTCCATGCCGACAACCTCCTGTCGGCATTCAACTTATCGCATTATTGTGGCTGGCGCTAGAGGCTACGTGAAAATGCTCTAATTCTTCATTCAAATCTGAAATCTCAAATTTCAGATTTCAAATCACTGCGCCGCCGCACTCGGCGCCGTCGTCGCCCCGCCACTATCGGCTGGGGCCGCAAAGGTAATCGTCACCGTCGGGTTCAGCGTATCGCTGCTCACCGTCACATCCGCCGATCCCTTCCCGCCGGTCTTCCTCATGGTCGCCCGCACGCGATAATCGCCCGCCGCGATGTTCGGGAACGTAAACTTCCCATCCTCATCCGTCTTCCCGGAGGCAACCGCCTTCGGTTTCGCCGGGCACCGTTGTCGTCGGTATCTGCGGGCTTGGCGGTTGAATACAGTCTCACCGTCGCCTTGTGGACCGGGTTGCTGCTGGAATCCAGCACCGTAACGGTAATGCTTCCCGTTGAATCGCTCGGCTGCGTGGCGGCCGAAGCGCTGGGCTGCGTGCTTGCCGCATCATCCGCCCGAACCGAGCGGGACGCGAAAAATCCCAGGGCCAGAACCGTCAACGTCAGCGCCGCTTTATTCATCCATCGAGTCATAAAAGGTGACCTCCGACGCGGGATTTTGGGCATAAACGAAGTTTTGTCAACAAAAAAGCCCCGGTTTCATCAACCGGGGCTGCGAAGGTTTCAGAGAATCGACCGGCTAACTTAGAACTGCATGATCACGTCAAACGCGGCCGTCAGCTCGCTGTATTCGGGCTTATAGCTCGTGTCAAACACCGGCCGGTCCGCGCAATCGCCGCGAATTTCGGGGCGAATTTGTAACCACTGGAAGATGGGGTCGTTGGGCAGCGGGTGAATCTGCACGCCAACGGTAAGCTCGCCGTAGTTGGCCTGGTTGCCCGTCGTGGCCGCGCCTTGGTCGCGATACCACTCGATTCGGAGATTCGGGGTGAACATCCCGTTAATCTTGTACGAGACATACCCAACCGCCCCATACCACTGGGCAGCCGAGCCCGTCGTCGTCGCCGAGTCGCCCGGCGCATCCACGTACAGGAAGTCGCCGGTGATCGTCAACTGATCTGACACCGTCCACGAAGGAATCGCTTCGATCGCCGTCCAGTAGTCCGAAGAGTTGTTCGCCGCCTCGGGGCCTTCTTCAATGTTGATGGTCAACGCCACGTTGCTGGTGATGTTTCCCTTCATCTCGGCGAGGAAGTCGATATCGCCGTTGTTGTTGCGAAGGCTCTGATTCCAGCCCTCGGTGATGCCGCCGTTGATCGTCCAGTCATTGCCGTTGATCAGCTTCGACAGCGTATACAGGCCCATGATTCCGGTGTTCGTCGCCGGAATGCCGTAGAAGAAGTTGTAGCTGTGCGTGAAGAACGCATTGCCCAACGGGCTGATCACTTCGTCGCCCAGCAGCGCGACGAACTTGCCGGCGGTGATCGTCAGGCCGGTGCCAAGCGGCACCAGCAGCGACACGTTCGCCTGAAGGATATCGTACTGGTTCTGCGGATCGTTCGGCGGCCGATTGTCGAGCATCCCGTGCGAATGCGTATACGAATCGTCGGTGCCGTACCCGTTTTCAAACAGGAATCCCCAGTCCCATTTCTTGGTCGTGTCGATCGTTTTCTCAAGCGTCAGGTCGAGCTGATCGAGGAGGAAACGATTGCTGTATGCTCCGGGGAAGGTCACATACGTAGGCGCGTCCCCCTTGGGACCCGTGCCGAGGTTCGGATTGTTCGTGTCGTAGAAATATCCGCCTTCGACAAAGCCCGTGATGTTGAACTTATTGTTCGACAACCACGTTCCGACGCCGGTGTTGCCGATCAGATACATGAAAGGCGTCGATGTCGTCAGCGACGGAGCCGATGCCGGCGCCGCCACCGCCGGGGCGGTCGATGGAGCGGTGGTGTCGTCGAGCATCACCGGGTTTGCGACCGGAGAGCCCAAGGCAATCTGTGATGGGTCGGCTGAGGCCCCCCCATTCAACTGCCCATTATCTGCAAATGCGTAAGATCCCAAAGCCAGCACTGCGACTGCAGCTGCGCTGGCCAAACTTTTCAAAGACATGATCGATGTCTCCTTCCTTCGTGGAGTAAATGCGCGGCGTTTGCCCGTCTGATTTGAGTGCAGGGCAAAATGAGTGCCATATGCGCGAACCGGCGAGTTTTTGAACGCCTGCGATGATACCACGGCAAAACCCGGTATTTGCAAATGATGTGGAGATTTCGACAGGTGCCTAACGTCTAGGCATCCCCAGCAAAACCTAACTTTCAATGCCGTGAATGATGGCTTTATCATCCCTTCCCATTTTCACCCCCTCATGTTGGCATTCACAAACGGCGCAAACACCCCTCCAGGCTACGCCTCTTTCGTCCGCCGATACGCCGCCGGCGACATCCCCGTGAACCGCTTGAACTGCCGCGAGAAAAAGAAGATATCGCCATACCCCAGCCGCTGCGAAACCGTCTTGATCGGCAGGTCCGTCGCCCCCAGCAAATGCCGCGCGTGCCCGATCCGGCAACCAATTGCATACGCTTGCGGCGACATGCCCATCGCCTCCGCAAACCGCCGGCGAAAACTGCGCGTCGACATCCCCGCCTCCCGCGCCATCTCGCCGTAGTCAACCTTCGCCCCCAGCACGTTAATCGCCGCTAACCCCCCTTCCAGCCATTCCGGAATACTCTTCGGCATCGCCCGGGCCTCCGCAAGCTCCGTCAAAATCGTCTCCAGCAGCAGCAGCGCCCGTGCACTCCCCCAACGGTCCCCCCCAATCCCCCCCGCCGCGAAAGCGCCAGCATCTCATCAAACCTCCCTGAATAATCCGACCCGGGCGGCGGTTGCTGCGGCGAAATCGGAAATATCCCCTGTCCGATCCACTGCTTCACCACCGGCCCCTTAAACGCCAGATACCGGTGTACCCACGTCTTCCCCTCCCCGGCCGCATGAAAGCTGATTCGCGGCCTCGGATAGCTCGACCAGAACCATCTCCCCCCCAGCCGATACACCTGCGAATCCACCCGCAGTTCCACCTCCCCCCCATCCATAAACTGAAGCACGTAGTAATCCTCAAAATACTTGTCGATGTCGTGGTTGCATTCCGGCACAAACTGCCCAAACAGAAATTGAATGGAGCGGCGCATATTGGCCGTATAATACAAAAGATGGCTCTAAAATCCATAGTTTAGCTGTTATTTTGAATCTAATATATGGCCGCGGAGTACAGATCAATTCGCGTAGCCGGCGAGCTTGCTCGCCGTGAGTCCATCGAACGGCTCGCCTCGATTCTTTTCTGGAGCAAAAATGGAAACCCATCGCGTCGGCATCATCATGAACGGCGTCACCGGACGCATGGGCACCAACCAACACCTCGAACGCTCCATCATCGCCATCCGAAAACAGGGCGGCGTTAAAGTCGGCCCCGGCACCGTCATCATGCCCGACCCGATCCTCGTCGGCCGCAACGTCGATAAGCTCAAACACCTTTCCGAACGCCACGGCGGAATCGCCTACTCCACCGATTTCTCCGCCCTCCTCAACGACCCCAAATACCCCGTCTATTTCGACGCCCAAACCACCCCCCTCCGTTTCAGCGCCGCGTCAGCAAGCCATCGCCGCCGGCAAGCACCTCTACTGCGAAAAGCCCGTCGCCTCCACCAGCGCCGAAGCCATGCAGCTCGTCGAAAAAGCCGAAGCCGCCGGTGTCAAAAACGGCGTCGTCCAGGACAAGCTCTGGCTCCCGGGAATCCGAAAACTCAAATACCTCATCGACACCGGATTCTTCGGCAGAATCCTCTCCGTCCGCGGTGAATTCGGCTACTGGGTCTTCACCGGTGAAGACCAGCCCGCACAACGGCCAAGCTGGAACTACCGCGCCGAAGACGGCGGCGGAATCATCGTCGATATGCTCTGCCACTGGCGATACCTCGTGGACAATCTCTTCGGCAACGTCACCGCTGTCTCCTGCCTCGGCGCCACCCACATCGACTATCGCGTCGACGAAAACGGACGCCGCTACAAATGCACCGCCGACGACAGCGCCTACGCAACCCTCGTCACCGAAAAGGACATCGTCTGCCATTTCAATTCCTCCTGGTGCGTGCGAGTCCGACGCGACGATCTGCTGACGTTGCAAGTCGACGGCACCGATGGCTCCGCCGTCGCCGGCCTCCGCGAATGCCGCACTCAGCACGCCTCGATCACCCCCAAGCCCGTCTGGAACCCTGACATCGACAGCCCCATCGATTTCCACGCCGGCTGGCCCACCGTGCCGACCAACCAGAATTACGACAACGCCTTCAAGGCCCAGTGGGAGCTCTTCCTCCGCCACGTCGCCTTGGGCGAAGATTTCCGCTGGACCCTCCGCGAAGCCGCCAAGGGCGTGCAGCTTGCCGAGCTGGGAATCGAATCGTGGAAACAGCGCCAGTGGATTGACATCCCGGCGCTCGCGTAGTCTTCTCTGTCTGAAATTTGAAATCTCAAATTCGAAATCCGAAATTCGAATGACGAATCAAATTCAAAATCCGAAATTCGAAATGGAAGGACCAGCACCCCTCTCGCGCTTCTGCATCCACACGATCACCACCAAACCCCTGTCCCTTCCACAAGCCCTCGACGCCTACCGCGCCGCCAGAGTCGCCGGCATCACCGTCTGGCGTGACGCCCTCCAACCCCAGGGCGTGAAAGAATCCGCCAATATGCTCGCCGGTTCCGGCCTGAAAGTCGTCAGCCTCTGCCGCGGCGGCTTCTTCCCCGGCAAAACCCTCGCCGATCGGCAGAAAGCCATCGACGAAAACCACGCCATCATTGACGAAGCCGCCGCCATCGGCGCCCCTCTCGTCGTGCTCGTCTGCGGCGCCGTTCCCGGCATCCCCCTGGCCGAAGCCCGCAAGCAGATCGCGGACGGCATTGCCGCCTGCGTCCCCCACGCCGCCGCCGCCGGCGTTAAGCTCGGCATCGAGCCCCTCCATCCGATGTACGCCGGCGACCGCAGCGCCATCAATACTCTCGCCCAGGCCAACGATATCGTCGAGCAGCTCCGCTCCGCCACCGTCGGAGTCACCATCGACGTCTATCACCTCTGGTGGGACGACCAGCTCCAAAACCAAATCCACCGCAGCGGCAAACTCAACGCCATCTTCTCCTACCACGTCTGCGACTGGCGAAACCCCACCCGCGATCTCCTCCTCGACCGCGGCCTCATGGGCGACGGCTGCATCCCCCTCCGCCAGATCCGCTCCTGGGTCCAAGCCGCCGGATTCACCGGCATGATCGAAGTGGAAATTTTTTCCAGCGAGCTCTGGAAAATGGATCAACTCGAATTCGTCAGTAAAATCAAATCCCGCTACCTGGAGCACGCGTGAAGATCGACGAAAAATTAACCCCTGCCGATCTCGCCAAACCCGCCGCGAGAGTCCTCGAACTCGCCGGCGAGAAAGCCCGTGCGCTCCACCGCACCTGGGACATCTCTCGCGGCACACCCGTCTTCACCGCCGCCGGAAAATATACCACCCGCGGCTGGACCGAATGGACCCAGGGATTCCAGTACGGCATCCCCATCCTCGCCTTCGACGCCACCGGCGAGACCGACCTCCTGGACCTCGGACGCATCAGCACCCTGAAATTCATGGCCCCCCACGTCTCCCACGTCGGCGTCCACGATCACGGATTCAACAACCTCTCCACCTACGGAAACCTCCGCCGACTCATGCGCGAAGGCCGAATCCTGCATAACGAGTGGGAACTGGCGTTCTACGAGCTCGCCATCAAAACCAGCGGCGCCGTCCAGGCCGCTCGATGGGCCTCCACCGACGACAACGGCGGATTTATCTATTCCTTCAACGGCCCCCACTCCCTTTTCATCGACACCATGCGATCGCTGCGAATCCTCGCTCTGGCCCACCAGCTCGGCCATATCCTCATGGCCGAAAACGACGCCAAAATCTCCCTACTCTCCCGTCTCCTCCAGCACGCGAAAACCACCGCGAAATTTAACATCTATTACGGCAAAAGCCGCGATGCCTACGACCTTCCCGGCCGCGTCGCCCACGAAGCGATCTTCAACCGCAACGACGGCCGCTTCCGCTGCCCCAACTCGCAGCAGGGCTATTCGCCCTTCACCACCTGGACACGCGGCCTGGCCTGGACCATCCTCGGTTTCGCCGAGCAACTCGAATTCCTGCGCGAAATCAACGCCCCCGAAAGATCCTTCGAAGAAGCCGCCACCGCCACGGCGGATTTCTATATCGATCGCGCCACTGCCACCGACGGCATCCCCTACTGGGACACCGGCGCGCCAAATCTCCATCGCCTCGGCGACTGGCAGTCCCGCCCCGCCGAACCGTTCAACGACTACGAACCCGTAGATTCCAGCGCCGCTGCCATCGCCGCGCAGGGCCTCCTGCGCCTCGGCAAATATCTGGGAGCGGCCGGGACAAAATATTTCTCCGCCGGCCTCACCGTCGCCAAGACCTTGTTCACAGCCGGCTATCTCGCTGAATCGACCGATCACCAAGGCCTGATCCTCCATTCGATTTACCATCGCCCCAACGGCTGGGACTTTATCCCCCCCAACCGAAAAATCCCCAGCGGCGAATCGAGCATGTGGGGCGACTATCACGCCGCCGAACTCGCCCTCTATCTCCAGCGCCTTGCCACGGGCAATAAATATCTCACCTTCTTCGATTCGAAAGATTAACCGATGCCAAATCCCAAAAAAGTCGCTCTCGTCACCGGCGGATCCCGTGGCATCGGTCTGGGGATCGCCAAAGCCCTGGCCGCCGCAAACTTCGATCTCGCCATCAACGGCCGCCGTGCAGCCAATGACGTCGCCGCGACCATCGCCGATCTTGAGTCTTCTGGCGCAAGGTCCTCTACCTCCAGGCCGACGTTTCCGATCGCGCTTCGCGAAGCGAAATGGTCACCCAGATCGAAAAAAAGTATGGACGCCTCGACGTGTTGGTAAACAACGCCGGCGTCGCCCCTGATGTCCGCGCCGACATCCTCGACGCCGGCGAGGAAAGCTTCGACCGCCTCGTTTCGATCAATTTGAAAGGCCCCTATTTCCTCACCCAGCAGGTCGCCCGCTGGATGGTCCGGCAGCGCGAATCGGCCGGAAATTCCTGGCGCGGCTGCATCATCAACATCTCCTCCGTCAGCGCCACCGTCACTTCCGTCAACCGTGGCGACTACTGCATCACCAAGGCCGGCATCGCCATGGCTTCCCAGCTCTGGGCGACACGCCTCGCCGAATTCAGCATCGATGTCTACGAAATCCGCCCCGGCGTGATCGCCACCGACATGACTTCAGGGGTTACGGAGAAATATGACCGCCTGATCGCCGGCGGCCTGACGATCGAAAAACGCTGGGGAACGCCCGAAGATGTCGGCCGCGCCGCGGCCGTACTGGCCAAGGGCGAACTTTCCTACGCCACCGGACAGGTCCTCCACATCGACGGTGGCATGACCATCGCTCGGCTCTAGAGCGGATCACCGTCAGTCCAAAATGCCGATGATGAACGCCTGGTCGCTCACCGACCAATACGCCTGCACCACCTGGCCGTTCAATACGGTTTGATCGAATTGGGCTTCAAAGTCGCCCATGTACCCGCTGAACGGTCCACCCGTCGACCACAAACCACCTGACTCCGTCGTCCAATTCGGCGAGCCGTTTGGATACGGGTCCGTCAACGCGTCCGACAACTGCTGGCTGACATTCAACGTCACGGCCCCGATCTGCCCGCTGTTGTAAATCCACGCGTAATCGAAATAGCCGTTGTTTGGATTGTAGCTGTTGTGGTAGCTCTGGGTGCCATAGTTGGCTTGAGCGATTCCGGGCGGGGTGATCACCAGATAGACCGCGCCCGCATCGACGCCGTGCTGGCCGGCCTGCGGCCAGTCCTGGGCTAAAATCGTCGTCACCAGCACATTGATTAGCGCATTCCCGCTGAAATTGTTCGTAGGATCACTGGTCGTGAACTGCGCGGAGCCGGCAATATGCGCCGTGTTCGATGCGCCGTACTGCGTCAACCCGCCAAGATAGCCGCTGCTGAGAATCGAACCAATCGAGCTCGACACTCCCGACATTGACGGCGAATTTTGCGAATTATTCCACGCCGTGCCCCAGTAAATGAGGTAGACCGGCACGTTACCCGTCAGTTCGACTCCGGAGGTCGAACCCGACGTCGATTCGATTCCGTAGATCGGCTCGAACACAAGGTTCGAATTCGTGCCGTTATAGGTGTCGAATACCACCGTTCCCCCATACCCCGGAGCGCTCGCCGCTCGAAGCTCCAATCCAAAGGTTGAATCGATAACGTCGCTTTCCTTCAATCCGCTCGTGTATCCGTTTCCTCCGTAGGAGCTGCACCAGACCTGCGTCGTTCCACTCGGAATGTAATATGCGTTGCCCGCCGCGTCGGCTGCGAATGCCTGAATCGTGCCCGAAGAGATTTGATAGGTCCCCAGCGTGTTGGTGAGATAGAGCAGATTGCTCACCGAATCCCAATAGTAAGCGCTGCCGGCGCTGGACATGCCGAATCCCGAGATCGGGTTGCCGTTGTTCAGCGCCACCTGGGCCTGGTATTGGGTGTTGATGTAAAAGTTCCCGCCGGCTTCCCAGTAATATCCCGAGCCGTCCGAGCGCATGCCGAAGCCCTGGATCGGATTCGCGTCGATCGTCTGGAAGCCCGTGACCGTATTCAAATACAGTTCATTGTTAGATCCATCCCAGAAGTATCCCGCGCCGTCGCTGCGGACTCCAAATGCTTTGATCGGGTTCTGATCGACCAGCGCGTTGCCGCCGGAGTAGTTGATGTAAAGATGATTGTCTGCCGTGCTCCAGTAGTAGCAATCCCCGTCGCTGCGAAGGCCGTAGCTGTAGACGGTCGCAAGCGCCGTCGTCCCGCCCCCGGTGGGAAGTTCATTGATGGAAAGCAGGTTTCCCCACTGCTCGAAATAAGCATAGCCGCTTCGGCCGACTTCAAACGACACTACGTTTGTCGCGACCGTCTGCGATCCGTAGGTCAAAGTTCCGTTGCTCAGGGCATAACTCGAAAGCAGGATCCGCCCTTCCAGGCTTTCGATCGTCACGCGCTTTGTGATCCGCGGCTTTCCCGCGGCGAATGCCCCGACGAAAGTCCCGGCTCCTCGATGAATAAAAATGACTCGACACCGGCAGGATTTCGCGATTCACCATATGTGCCTCCCAAAAGACTTGATTGGTCGAGTCCGATAATAAATCCATCAAGCTCTTCTTGCCAATGCTTATTTTGTTTGCGACAGATAGATTTTTTAGTGCGCGAATTGAAGGAGTGCTTCAGATTTTTGCGAGTTGCCGGCGCGTTAAATGCAAATCCTCCAATCACCACGCTGCCAAGCGGTTACAACCAGGCTCGACCTCAATCTTCCGGCGCCAGTAGTCTTATTCCGTCTTACGCGACAGGATGACAGCCCAAAGACTTCGACTGAACAGAACTGAACAAAACAGAACACTTTCCAGACATTAATTAGTAATCACTAACTTATCGGATTGATGTATCTGTTGAGGTGGGAAGAGGTTCGGGCGAATGGCGTGACGGGGGGATGGTGGAGTGGCAAAAATGTGTTCAGTTTATTGGGAATTTGCGATTGCAGCGCATGGGCTGGATTTTCGGTGTGATGAGTTTGCTACTCCGCGATCGGCAACATTACTTGCCGTTCGTATTCGCCACCGCCTCGGCCAAATCCCCGGCGCGCATTCCATTGGCCCGCATTCCCGCCAGCATGTTGTACTGGAACGCCACCTGGGCTTCTTTATAGCTCAGCCCCAGCGTCGCCAGGCTGCCGCGCACCTGCCGCAGGGCGACCAGGTCGCCATAAGCGCCGCCGGCGGAGGATGTTGTTGCGCAATACTGCGCAAAGCCCGCGCCGGTGAGGTCCTGTCCGCCGTTCTGTGTGGCGTAGGAATCCCAGGCGCTTTGGATATCCGAGGCCATCTGCTGCTTGCGCGCCTGCGGATCGGTCCCGAAGGCCTGGTTATACGCCTTGAGGAAAATCTGCACCTGGGCCGGATCCAGCCGCGGCGTTGCCGCCTTGTAATCCGACGGCTTGGGCCGCGGGCGCTGCGGAACGTCTTCGTACACCACCATCGTCCCGGTGGCGTCGACAATCTCTTCCGTCGTCACGTCGCGGGTATAGAGTCCGGTGTCCTTGAGGTCCTGCTCCTGGATCGGCCCCGGATAAGCGACCTGGAACGCCAGCTTGAAATCGGTCGGCACGTTGCCCGCCGTCAGCCACTGCTGCGGATAAGCGCCGGCGAGCGGATAATCAAACGGACCGGGAATCGGCGGCACAAAGCTGGGAATCGACGAGGACGTGAATGTTGAGGGCGAGTAATCGATCAGCAGATTGTCCGACCCGAAGATCGTGCTGGCCGAGAACAGCCCGATGAACGAATAAGCGGTATTGAGCCGCCCGGCGATGCTGGCGATATTCGACGCCGGATTGAAGGAGTTGGCGACAAATCCCGGATCGTCGATCGTCCCAACGCCATTGGACTCCTTGACGCCGATGTACTGGGCGTTTGCCGGCAGAGAAATCTGCGCCAGCGAAATCAGGTCCATCCCGCTGTCCACCGTGGCATTTCCGTCGGTGGTCGGCCCGCGAAGCATGAAGCGGACGGTCGAAGCCTCCAGCGACATGTTGCCCGTTGTGCTGATATCGCCCGTCTGGATCGTTCCGCCGTTGACGTTGATATTCAGCGGCCCAAACACGGCCAGCTTCTCATTCGTGCCCACGGCGTACGTATTGGCTGAATTGGCCGCCTGCCCGGCGCCGATGTTGATCGTCAGCGGGCCATAGGAGTCGATCGTCGAGTCGATCGACGAGAAATTTCGCGGGCTGGGACTCTGGTCGTTCACCTCAAAGGTTCCCCCTGAGGCGATGTTGATGGTCGTCGCGGGCTGCTGGTCGGGATATGGAGGCGGCAAAAATCCCGTTCCCCAGCGAATGCCGACAAGCCCCAGTTGCCCCGGGAAGAGGTTCATATACGCCACCGGCGTGACGTTCCCGACGTCGTTGTTGATCCGGATGGTGTCGTCATTGGTTCCCTCCATGAAGACCGACAATCCGGACGGCCCTTCGATGGCCCCGTCAAATTCGACCTTCTGCGAGCCGGTGCTGACGTCTTCCACCGTGCTGATGCCGGTCAGATCCAGCGTGCCGCCGAAGACCACATCACCGCCGGAGAAGACGACTCCATTGAGCGTTGTCGTCGGCGCCGGCGGAGTTGTTCCCGGCAATCGTCAGCGTGCCAATCGGAGCTGAGGTCGATCCCAGGTTCCCCGAGAGGCTCACCACCCCGGAGGAATTAATCGTCAGGGGCGAGGTCGTCCCGGGATTCACCAGCACCGTGCCAATCGTGACATTTCCACCAGTGATCGTGGCGGCGCCGCCGTTGAGCGCCAGTGCCCCGCTGGCGAACGTCAGCGGCACGGTGGGATTCACGTTGATCGTCCCGGTCAGCACCACGCCGGTTCCCGCGCCATAATCAAATTGCAGCGGGCTGGTGCTGGCGGCCCAGTTGATGTTGCCGTCGATGTCGATGGCGTCGTTAGGCACTGTGATGATAAAGCCGTTGGGATTGGTGTTGGCGACGCCGCCGTCGGTCACCGTGCCGCCCGCGACGATGTCGAACTCCGGCGAATTGGTGATGAAGCTTCCGCCGCCGGTGCTGATGGTCGACGCGATCTCCAGCTCGTTGTTGGCGCTGATGTCGACCTCGCCGCCGTTGGTGGCGATATTGCCGCTGCCCGCGGCGGTGAAGGTGTCGCCGGCGACCGCGAAATATTCACCGCCGCCGGTGATGATCGGGCTGCCGACGGTGATTTCCCCCGGATTCTGGGTATTGTCCGTGTTCATCGAGACGGCGCCACCGTTGGAGGTGATGTTGCCGCCCTGGCTCTGGGTGATGGTGGCGGCGTCGAGGGTGACCGCGCCGTGGGTGACGATCGGGCCCTGAAGGATCATGGCCCCGCCCGTCACGCCAAGGCCGGTGACGGTGGTTGCATTGGTGTTCAATGAGAAAGTCAGCGCCGTCACGGACCCGGTGCTGGCCGTGCCGGTGACCATGGTGAAGTTGCCGCCATCGGTGACGAAGGCGCCGGAAATGTCGACGGGCGCGTTGATCTCCACGTTGGCGGAACTGCCGGATGTATCAATCCGGACGGGCAGGGGCGTCGCGCCGGTTGAAGTGATCGGAGCGTCAATCTGAATGTCGGAGGCGCCCACGATGGTGATCGACCGCCCGGTCCCTCCGGCCCAGGTAATCGCGCCGCCGAAGGTGAAGGTCGTGCCGTCTGCCGCATCGACCGCAGGCGTCTCGACTGAAAATGCCCCATTGGCCAGGGCTTGCCCACCGTCGGTGATTGATCCGGTCCCCGTGAAGGCGACGGTCGAAACGATAAACGCCCCGCCGACGGTATCGATGGCCGAGTTAAACTGCACGCCCTCTGTCGTGCTGGTGTTGGTCGTCACGATCACCGCGCCGCCGCCAGTGTTGATCGTCCCGTTGTCCTCGGCGGTGAACTCGGCGCAGCTTGGAACATCGAACTCGCCGCCGCCGGTATTCACCGCGGCGCCAATCGATATTTCGCCGCTGTTGTTGATCACGTACGCGCCGCCGTGCGTCGTGACCGTGCCGGATTGATTTTCCGTAAATTCCGCCGTCCCGCCGACGGTCAGCGCCCCGGTGGTGACGATCGGCCCGGAGAATTGGACGGCCCCGTTGGTGACAGCCGTGCCGCTGGGTGTTGCCGTCGCGGTGTTGATGCTCGCGGTCGTTGCCGTCAGGATCGTGGGGGCGGGCGTCGCCGAGGGCAGGCCGATCGTGAATGATCCCCCCGCCGAGGTAAATGCCCCGTTGTTCGTGTCGATAACCCCATTCACGTCGACCGCGGAAGTGGATCCCGTGGTGTATAGCGAAATCGGCAGAGCCCCTGAACCGCTTTCGGTAATACTGCCGGTGGTCGAGATGTCGATGTTGGCGCCCCCCTCAATGAGGACCGAACGCCCGGTTCCGCCCGTCCAGACAATCGCGGCAGTTATGTTGATCGGCCCGGTGCTGGTGGTGGTGTTGACGGAAAAAGCGTCATTCGACGGCGGCGACGCAAGCCCGCCGTCGGTAATCATCCCGCTATCGGAAAAGGAGAAGCCGGTGACGGTGAATGCCCCGCCGCCCGTGTTGACGGTCTCGCCGATCGTCACTCCGTCCGTGCCGGAGAGGGCTATGCTCCCGCCGCTGGTGGTGATCGTCCCCAGGGTGGTCGTGCTGGTGGCCCCGGTGGTGAACCCGGAGCTCATCGTCGCGGTGAGATTTCCGCCGTTGGTCGCAACCGGTGTGTCGATCGTGACGGCTCCGGGATTCGTAATGGTGATTGCACCGGTGGAAGTAAGCGACCCCGACCCTCCCGTCGTGAAACTCGTGATTCCCCCGATGGCAATCGCACCGGTGCTGACGATCGGCCCATTGATGGCGACCGAGCCGCTGGCGACGGCGGCGCCCCGGGAATGGCTGTCGCGGTATTGATACTGATCGACGACGCCGCAATGATCGTCGGCGCAGGATTCGCGTTCGGATTCCCCACCGAGAAAATTCCGCCCGCGCTCACGAACGGCCCGGTCGTGCTGATGATCCCATTCACCGCCACATCATTGCTGCCCAGAGTCGAGTAAAGCGAAATCGGCAGTGCGCCGCCCGACGTCGCGGAGATACTTCCCGTGGCGGCGATGGTGATATTCCCGCTCGCCTCCAGCAGAACCGCACGACTGGTGCCGGCCGTCCAACTGATCGGCGAGGAAATCGAAATCGCGCCAGTGCCGCCCCCCTGGGTCGTAGTGACGGACATCGTTCCCGCGGCGGTCCCGACGCCTCCGTCGGTGATCTCCGCTGTTTCGGTGAAACTTTCGCTCGTGGCCGTAAAGGCACCGCCGCCCGTGCTAATTTCATCCCCCACCGTCACCGTTCCCGAGGGAGGCGTCAGGCTCACCGCCCCGCCCGTCGTGGTAATCGTTCCACCGGTCAAAGACGTGAACGTTAACCCGTTGCTGGTAAACGAACCCGTTCCGGTGGTAACCGCCGCCGCCAGCGACACCGGGCCGGTCGGATCCAGAACGACATTCCCGTTCGCGCTGCTGATCGTTCCACCGGTCGTGGTTGTAAAGGAAATCCCGGCACCCGTAATCGGCCCGCCTCCCGAACTCAGGGCCCCGGCAATCGAAGTCGCCGCCGACGGCGAGATGTTGATCGCGCCTCCGGCCGTCGAGATCGAACCTCCCGTGATTACGCTGAACGTGCTGCCGCCGCCGGTAAACGCGCCGCCCGTCGTCGTGATCGCGCCGCCGATTGAAACGGTGCCCGTCGTGACCGACGTGGACCCGATGGTCGTTATGCCTGAGGCGATGGTAACTGCCTGTGCGGTAAGCCCAACGCTCGTGGTCACGGCTCCGCCAAGGATCTTCAGTGTGCCGTTGATGTTGATTGGGACGGTATTGATCACGACCGCGCTCGCCGGGCCGCTGAGCTGATCTATTTCAACATTCAGCGTCCCCGCCCCGTTATTGGTAATTCCGCCGCCCAGCGTCATCGTATCCTGGCCTTGCAGCGTGAGCGTTACGGCACCGCTCGGGATCGTCGCGCCAATGATCGCATCGGTATTCTGCGTCAACGTCCCCGTGTCCGAACCATTCGTCGTGTTGTTTGTCTGAATGGCGACGCTCGTTCCTCCGTTCAATGTCAATACGATCAGGCTGTTGTTTATCGTCGAAGACCCCGTGAAGCTGCCCGTTGCAGTCGCGTTGTTGACGATGGTGATATCGATCGGATCCATTAACCAGGTGCCCGCGTCGCCATGCGGCGCCGACGCATTCGGCGCTGTCCCGCCAACCGACAGATATTCGCCGGACGTCTCGATAAACCCGCCATTCCCCCCGCCCGGCCCCCCGCGCGCCGTCAGCGCGGCGGAAGTATCCGTCGTATTCGTCGACCACAAAACGACCGTCCCGCCGTTACCGTTGCTGGTTGCATCTGCGTCAATTGTCGTATTCGAATCCGCCGAGACATACTGCGCCAGATCGAGGCCCGCCGCCCCATGCTCCAACCCGCCAATGTAGATGCCGCCGCCGCCCGCCGGGCCGCTCGCATCGATCGTCGCCCCGGTCAGCTCGACTTGGCCGCCGGTAATCTCCACCGTCCCCCCGCTCGTCCCCGGCGTGCTGGACGACGCATTGATCGACCCCGAAACCTGCACCTGACCCCCGCCTCCGTTGATGAGCACATTATTCGCCACGATCGACCCGGTGTGCCGGATCGCCATCGAATAGACATCTCCCGCCGCCATTGGCGACGATCGCAAATCCGCGGGCGCGCTGCTCCCCGCGCTTCCGCTCGATGCCTTCGCCAGCGGAATCACCTTGGCCACGATATGGCTGTCTTCCTCCCCCAGCAGCACGTCCGAACCCGCCACCATCGCCACCAATCCACCGGGCGCGACGATGGTCCCCTGGTTCAAAACCTGCGACCCGACCAGATACACCCCGTTGGCACGAATCTGCCCGCTGTTTGAAACCATCCCGGCAACGCCCGTGAAATGGTTGTTCCCCGCCAGGAAATCCTGGTTGGAAATATACGCCCCCGCCGCGAAAATCTGGTTGACATTAATGACCGCGCCAGGCCCAAAAATCACCCCCGCCGGATTCACCAGGTAAACCGTTCCGTTGGAAATCAGCGACCCGTTAATCGCCGACGGCGCCGCCGAGCTGATTCGATTCAGCTCCCGGCTTGCCGCGCTGGGCCGAATGAAATCGACCGTGCTCCCCACCGGAATATTAAACTGCGAAAAGTTCAAAATCGCGTTGTTGCTCGTCCGGATATTGGTCACCGCCCCGCGCTGCGAAATCGCCGCAGTCCCGGCGGCGACACCGCTAAGCTGCACCGCCGCCCGCCCGCAAACCGGCGCCAACGCCGCCGCGATCGGAGCAATCGCCCCCAGCAGCATCATCCGCGCCGCATTCCCCGCCTCTTCCCCCGCCCCCGGTAATCCGGCCTTCGGCTCTGAGGCTCAGGCTCGAAGAGGGGAGGGCTGGGGAGGGGGCCGAATTCTGAAAAGCTTTCGCTTTGATATTTGCTGAATTTCACGGCTAAACCTCAATAAAGAATCGTCACAACCAACGTAAACCGGCTGGTCCCCACGCCCGCGCCGTTCGTCCCCGCCAATCCCGACAGCACAATCCCCCAGTCGCCACGGATATCGATGTTCTGCCTCACCTGAAGCTCCAGCCCCGCGCCGGCACTGACGAGGGTATTGTTATTCTCCCCCGTCACAATCCTGCTCTGAATCACCTCGCCGGCATCCACGAACCCGCGGGCAATCAGGTCCCAATCCGGCCGTTGATAGGGCTGCTGGGGCACGAGCCGGAAGGGCTCGCCGAAAATCGAAACATTGGTCGGGTTTGGCGACGCCGACAAAATCCGCCCCAGGTGAAACCGATATTCCGCCGTTCCGACGAAAACCGTATCCCCGATCGTCGCCGCCTCTGGATAGCCTCTCACGGTGTAAAACCCGCCCGCCGACTGCTCATACTGCGGGATCAACCGGTAATTCAGCGCCCACTGCCCACGCAGCGAGAAATACATCTCATTCGCCAGCGTGCTCCGGCCCGCCACGTAATCGTTCGGGTCGATTAGCGGCTCAAGATAAAACGACCCGATCCCGCTCGGCTGCAGGATGATCCAATCCTGGTCCGGATTCGCCCGGCCCAAATCCGCCAGCTCCGCCTTGCTGGTGCTGGTGATTCCACCCTGCACGTTCAGCGCGGCCACATAATTAAACGTCGGTTGATTGTCCTGCACCCTCACCCCGACATAAGGTAGAATATAATTCCCCGTCTCCGAGCTGTCCGAGAACTGCGATTTCACCTGCGAGCTCTGATACCTCGCCCCCCCGATGAAATCCCAGAACATGTTATGCGCCTGGAAGAAATTCCACTCCGCTTCGGCGCCGCCTGAATAATCGTTGCCGCTGAAGGAGTTGTTCTGCACCCCCAGGTCAGCCGCCTCGTACTGGTCCCAAAGTCCATAGATCCGCACCCGCAGCCCATAGGTCCCGAAGGACGGATCATTCGCCAGCAGCGGAAGCTCGTACGACCCCGTCACATTGGTCGATTTCTCAAAATCCGTGACCCCATCGACATTGATAATGTCGTCGTTCCCCGTCAGCTGATCATCCGTAAACCCAAACCTCTCCCGCCATTCCCCCGTCACCGGCGTCCCGGTGTTCGACGACTGCGCATATACGTACCACGGCTTGGTCTCATTCACGAGATAATCGAGCGTATATTGGTCCGGCTCATCCGCCGCCGATATGGCCACGTCCACCCGCCGCCCCGGCTGCCGATCCAGCCGATCCACATAATCATTCACCGCCACCTGATTGAAAAACGGCGTCGAATGCTTCGTAGGCTCCGTCGTCGCCTGCACCGGCGAATTATGAACGATCCGCTTCAGCGCCGGATTATCGATCCGATGGTTCGAGGCAATCCGATCCCCCGACGCGATCGTCCGCACCTGCCCCGCCGTCGGCACCGACACCAGGATGTGCAGCGTCCCCTTCTTGCGAAACCGCAGATCGCTCAAATCCTGCGGATCGATATCGGTCGGGCTAGGCACCGCCAGCACCGCCCCATACCCCCGCGCATTCAGACCAGCCACAATCCCCTTATCGATCGCCAGGATCGCTCCCTCGCTGAACTGCGCCGACCCTTCCAGGTTTAACTCCGCGATCTTCCGCTGCGCCGTTGGAATATTTTTCCCCGGCGCGACATACCCCTCCGACGACTGCCCCAGCACAACTTCCGTGTCCCCGATGATCGCATCGAGATTCGCCTGAAACGCCGGATCGGCCGTTGGCTGCCCTTCCCGCGTCTCAAACACGGGTGAAAAATAATCAATGTCGTAAAACTTCTCGCTGGACGCCCCGCTGTCGTTCGACCCGCCGGCGTTTGAATTGTCATCCCCTCGCGCCCTCGACCCGAAAACACCCGCTCCGACCATCCCGATCAGGCAGAAAATCGAGAAGCGCCGAATTGTTTTAGACACACGCTGTTTGCAGGGAGCCGGAAGACTTCGCATGAGATCAGACCCTGTTGGACATACTTTGAAGCGTCAGACGAGAGCCGCCGAAAAAAATTTCGCCCTGCCATTACACGTGAACGGATATGAGAGGTCAAGTACCGCGTAGAACGGGTGTTAAGGTTGGCAATTTACCCCAATCTCCCCCAATCTCTCTTCGTGTAGCCGCCGCACTTGTGCGGCGCGTCCAAGGTATTTAATCTCTAGCACAAGTTTCCAGCGTCGAGACTATGCAAAAGGGGAAGACGTTGCCTGTCCGCACCATCTCTCTGCTCGCCGTCGAGCTGATCACGATCGTTGTCGGCCTGCTCTACCTCACCTCCCTTCTCAACAGCCCCACTCTCCCCACCGACGCATCGACCGTCTCCGCCTCCACAACCCAGCCCTTAAGCCTTGTCTTCCGCACCACCCACAGCAGCTACCACCAAACCGGACACCCCCAGCCCGACGGCTGGGTCGCCACTCCCAACGATCGCATCAACGCCTACCTCAACTACGGCCCCTACACCCACCTCATCCCCCCCGGCCCCGCCGTTGCAACCTTTCGTTTAATGATCGACAACGTCACCACCGACAACGCCACCGTCCTCAATCTCGATATCAACGACAACGTCTCAAAGCAGCGGCTCGGCGACCTTACGCTCACCCGCCGCCAGTTCACCCAGCCCAACGTCTACCAGGATTTCCAGATCCCCTTCACCGCCCCGCCCCACGCCAACCTGGAATTCCGTACCTGGTATTTGGGCCAATGCACCGTCACCCAGCAAAGCGTAACCGTCCAGCCGCAAAAATAGCTCAGGCCCGGTTAACCCGCCCCAACCGCTCCACCCTCCGCTCCGCATCCACAAACCCATCCCGAATCGCCCGGCAGAAAAACCGGATGATCTCGTCACTCTCACTGGTTCGGCTGATACTGAAGCTCGCCGAATAGACCGCCCGGCTCCGATCGAGCCGTCTCTCAAAATTGATCCATCGAACGCAATCAAACCCGTGCTCCAGCAAATACCGCAATGCCATCGTCCGCCCGGACCGGCCGTTCCCATCCACAAATGGATGGATCGAACAATAATCCAGCAGCAGAGCCCCTGCCACCAGCAGCGAATGAGACGATCTCCTCGCCGCCAGGACGACCCCCAGTCGATTCATATCTCTCTGGATAAACTCCGGGGCCGTAAATTTCGTCACCGGACCGTACGTCCCGTCAAGCCAAGCCGGAAACCCCAACCCTTCTCTGGACCGATACACCCCCGCATGTTTCGGCGTCCCCGCGAATATCCGGCCATGCATAAACTTCGCCCGCTCAGCAAATGTTTCCCCCGGTATTTCAAACCCCGGATCCAGAATCTCCACCAGCGCGTCCTTCAACCCGCTCGCCTCCCGCGGATCGAAATGCCGGCTCACCGATGAAAGCCCCCCCGCCCGAAACCGCCGCCGGGGATCGTTCTCCTCCCCTTCCGCTTCTCCAACCGTTCGCAACCGCGCCTCCCCGTCCAAACGCCCAACCTCCTCCCGCAATCGCGCGTGCGCCTCTTCCGCCTCCGCTGTCACATCCCTCATCTCCTCTGAAAACCATCCCCACCAATCGTCCGCCTTTTCCAAAACCAACCGGGCCCCCGCGCAATTATCCACCCCGACAAACGGACCGGGCTTCCGCGGAACCAGATTCTCGACTCCAAATTCCTCCACCAGCCGCTTCACGCGTGCATCCCCCGCATCGATCCCCGCCGCCCGCTCCAGCGCCACAATCCCCGCCGCGCCGGCCCGACTTCAGCAGCACGTGCGCCTCCGCAAGCTGCGCCATAACGCTCTGGGTCGCCAGCCGCGCCGCCATTTCCGCCAAATTCCCGGCAAGATCAAAGCGCTGAATCTGGATCAGCAACTGAAGCAGCCGAATCGCATCCGCGAAATCAAACGACCGCCCCAGCAGCGCGTCAAAGCTCTCAATCGCCCGCGAAAAATCCCCCGCTCCGATCGCATGGACCGCCTGGGTCCGTAGCGTTTCCACAATCGTCTGCTCGCGCGACGAATCCCCCATATCCCCCAGCGACACCAGCCCCAGCTCTATCTCATCATCCAATTCGCGCTCCGACTCCAGCCACTCGCCCGGATATTTCTCCCCCTCCCTCGTCATCGGCAACTCCCCCACCGGTATCCCAGCCACCCGCCCAAAAACCTTCCCCACATCCACAATGCTCCGCACCGGCCCCGCCAGAACCGCCGGATCCGAACAGGCGACCCACCCCACCGGCCGAAGATACTCACTCAAATGCACCGGAACCTGTGGATTGTTCACATCCGCCGCCGGCGCCGGCCGCCTCGGCTCCGCCCAGTATCCGTGAAACGAGCAAATCACCGTCGTGCTCGGCGAAGTCAGTTCCCGCAGCCGGCCCAAAAACTGATCGTGCAGTTGAATCACCGCCGGCATCACCCCTGCCACGCGCTGCGCATCGACTGCTGGAACATATGCCGCCGGCTTGGGCCAATGATCGATCAATACCGAGAAGAACAAATCCACCGTGTCATACCGCACGACAACCAAGTCGAATTCATCCGAATCCCCCAGCGCAGTCGCCACATTATGAATTGAAAGCGCCGCGCCAGCAGCCCCGCGGCTGATCTGCGCCTCCGGTCGTCGGCCGCAAACTCCCCCAATCGCCCGCCCAGCGTCGCCAGGTGTGCATCTGTAATCGCCCCGGCAGGCACGATCAGCGGCAAAAGCTCCTCCCGCACCTCCGCCGGAAAAACCGATCCGGACGACGAAAAAAAATCATCCGTCACAAAAATAGTCCCCTCCGTCCTGGCCCCGCAGGCGGGAATATTCACCCCCAAACATTTCCGCCCCCGCATATCCGCGATCTCCGGAACCGTAAAACACCCCCGCCGCTCCCCCGGCGTCGCCCGCAAGCCCCCCTTCCCGTCCAGCTCCACCGCGCACAGCATTCCATGGGAAGTTCCCCACGCCCCCGTCAGCCCCGATATAAGCGTCGCCCGCGCAAAGATCCTCCGGCGAAAAGAATTCCGCCGGCTTGCTCTCTCCTAATATGCTTGCAATATTCGGAGCCTTGCCGCCCCTCGCCGCTTCAAGAAGAAAATCACTGCCAAGGCCCTCCAGCAGTACGATCAGCTCTGACATCAGCGCGCTTGCCCCAGCCCAGCTTGCCCCGCCGGCGCGACAGCAACCCCGCCGCCCCCACCGCCAGTCCAGCCAATGATCCCGGCTCCGGCACAACCGTAAGGTTCCCACCCGAAACCGAATTGTAGGTGATGTTGCTCACGTCCAGTTGATCCGCATTGGAATTATAAGCCAGCGAAAAATAAGCCAGGTCAGGCGGACCCACCCCGCCCGCATCAAACATCACCCCAAAAAACTGCGGCGACGACAATGAACTCAGCATAAACGCCACCGACGTCACAAACGACGGACCCGTATAACTGATCACATCCCCAGGCTGAAACAAAAGCGGATCCCCCAGCCCGTTCGTCTCGACAAGATCATTTTCCGCAACTACCCCCGTGATTGAGATGGCGCCCGCGCCGGCGTTGACCAGCGAAAAATCTGTGTTCCCATCCCCATCAATATCCAGAGCGGTGCTTGTCGTCGTGCTGAAATCCGCGATATCAAATGAAGCCGACGGCCGCGTAATGATCTGCGCCTGCCCGATCCACATACCCCAGCAGCGAAACTGCCGTGCCCAGGGTTGCCAAACCAAGAGTGCGCTTACTTTTGCCGCTTAATCCAGATTGCATAACTCTCCCCAAAATTTTCAACCAATCCCATCCACGATTCGGAGCAGGAGTTTAACAATCCCCCAATCGGGGTGCAATACGAATGTTTATTTTGCAATCACGAATTCCCGACGCATCCTCTAAGAAACCACAAAAAAACTTACAGAAGGCAATCCAACTGATTCCCAAAACACGACAACCGCTTCGCAGTCAGCGACACTATTGGAAATCCGGATTTTTGAACTATCTTCCTCCAGCGATGAAACCGGCAACCCGTGCATGGCTCCTTGCCCTCCTCGCCTTGACGCTTCTCCCCTCCCTCGCCGCCTCATCCAATCCAGACCCCGCCCCCGCGCCAATCATCTATCCCGCCCCGCCCGGTGAGCCCCTCTCCTCCGACTTCACCGTTAAAGCCGATGATCGCGAAGTCCCCGTCTACCTCGCCCGCGTCGTCGCCCTCAGCCCCGAAGATCGCGAAAAACTCCGCGGATCCTGGCCCCTCTCCGCCACCACCCAAACCTCCTTCGCCTCCTTCGACATCGCCGCCCCCACCCAAATCTCCATCTCCAGCCTCCGTCCAATCACATCCGCCAAAATCCTCCCCACCTCCCTCACGCTGACCCCGATCATCAATTCCCCCACCCAGCTCCGCTTCAAGATATTAAACCCCGCCAATCTCACCATAGAAATCAACGGCGACTGGCTCCACTCCCTCCACCTATTCGCCAATCCCATCGACCCGGACCCTCGTCCCCCACCGATCCCAACGTCATCTATTTCCCCCCCGGCATCCACGAAATCCCCCCGCAACAAATCGGCTCCAACAAAACCGTCTATGTCGCTGGCGGCGCCGTCCTCTACGGCCAGCCCGGAAAAAGAGTCGGCCCCGCCCTCCTCAACCTCATCGGCTCCAACATCACCCTCCGCGGCCGCGGCATCATCGACGCAAGCCACATGCCCCGCCCAAACCCCGGCATCCTCTTCGCCCAGGGCCAGAACATTACGATCGAAGGCGTCGTCCTGAGAGATTCCCCCTCCTGGACCTGCCACATCGCCCGCTCCGACCAGTTGATCGTCCGCGACCTCAAAGTCTTCGGCTGGCGCGGCAACTCCGACGGCATCGACATCTGCAACAGCCAAAACGTCACCGTCACCGACTCCTTCCTCCGCACCTTCGACGATCTGATCGTCGTTAAAACCAACGACCCCACCGCCGGCCCCTCGCAAAACATCTCCGTCAAACGCTGTGTCCTCTGGAACGAATTCGCCCACGCCCTCAGCCTCGGCGCCGAACTGCGAACCCCCCTGCAAAACATCACGTTCTCCGATTGCGACATCATCCACGACAAAGGCCGCGAATGGGACTTGCGGGTTTACAACTGCGATTCCGCCCCCGTCTCCAACATTCTTTTCAGCAACATAAGAATCGAAGAATCCCGCCGCCTCTTCTCCCTATGGATCGGCAAAGCCGTCTGGAGCAAGCAATCCGACCGCGGCCACATCGACGGCATCACCTTCTCAAACATCACCTCAGTAATCCCCACCCGCCCCGGCTCCGCCCCTGCCGAACTCATAGGCTTCGACACCGATCACGCGATCCACAATGTCCGCTTCGATCGCGTAACCATCGGGGGCCAACCCCTGCGATTTCAGGACATCCACCAAAACCAGTTTGTCGGGCAAGTCACCGTCACCCCGAAGTGACACCCATCCATTCCCACCGACGCCCCGCGTTCCCACGGAGCCACCCACCGCGCAAAAAACCGTGATATCAAAGCCGCGTGCTGCTTGCAGCCGCGGGCCCCCTCCGCAGTCCCAGGCGACTGGCGCCCTGCACCGCGGACATCCATCCCGGATACTCCGGCGGAAGCGCGCTCACTTCATCGAGGCCCTTCAGTTGATCTTCGGTGAGCCTGAGTTGTTCGGCGGCAAGATTGTCATTGAGCTGGTCGACCCGCTTCGCCCCGATAATCACCGAGGTAACAACCGGCTTTGCCAGCACCCACGCGAGGGCGATTCGGGCCGGGCTGCATTCATGCGTCTTGGCCATCGCCACCATCGCATCGAGGATTTTCCAGGCCCGCTCCTTGTCCACGATCGGAAAGTCAAACTCAGAACGCCGCGAATCCTGCGGCTTGGGGTTCGCGCGACTGTATTTGCCGGAGAGCAACCCTCCCGCGAGCGGGCTCCAGACCAGCAGACCCATTTTCTCAGCCTCGAGGAAAGGAACGAGTTCGCGCTCGATATCCCGTCCGGCAACCGAGTAATACGCTTGAACCGTATCGACGCAAGCGAAGTTCTTTCGCTCCGAAATACCCAGCGCTTTGGCAATCTTCCATGCCTGCCAGTTGGAGACGCCGATGTAGCGAACTTTTCCCTGCTGAACCAGCGAATCCAGGGCCCGCAAGGTTTCTTCCACCGGGGTCACAGAATCGTTGCCATGAATCTGGTAGAGATCGATGTAGTCGGTCCGCAGTCGCCGAAGACTGCCTTCAACCCCGTCCATGATGTGTCCCCGCGAAGCGCCCACGTCATTCGGACCCAGGCCAACACGCGAATAAACTTTAGTGGCAACGACAATATCCTTGCGCGAGGTTGAGATTTCTGAACGATTGCCCCAGCGCCTGTTCGCTTTCGCCTTCCGAATAAACGTCCGCCGTGTCGAAGAAGTTAATGCCGGCTTCGATCGATCCCCTGACCAGCGCATCGGCTTCATTCTGATTGATCCCGGCAATCGGCTTGAAGATGCCCTTGCCGGAGCCGAAGGTCATCGTCCCAAGACACAATCGAGAGATAAGCAGTCCGGTGTTTCCAAGAGTGTTGTATTGCATAGGTGCTCCTTTCAGTGCGCTCGGCAGGCTGGCGATGAGAATTGCCGTGACGTTCTCGACGGGCCGATGCGGCAAAATCAAGATTCGGAAAAATTCAGACAAAACCGCCGTTGGAACGCAGCACCTGCGCGTTTACCCATCCGCCGTCGGGGCCGGCGAGGAATGACACTATATTTGCCATGTCTTCCGGCAGGCCGAGCCGTTCCAGTGGATTCATCTTCTTCAGTTCGTCGATCAGCGTTTCGCTCTTGCCCTTGAGGAACAAGTCCGTTCCCACCGGGCCAGGCGCAACCGCGTTGACGGTGATGTTTCGGCCCCGCAACTCATTGGCAAGAACCCGCACCAGGCCTTCCACGCCCGCTTTGGCAGCGATGTAAGGACCGTAGGTTGGGAATGCCTTGGCGATCACGCTGCTGGAGAAAGCGATGATTCGACCCCCCGGCGAAAGGCGCCTGCGCCGCCTGCCCCAGCACCAAAAAGGTGCCGCGGAGGTTGGTGGCGATCACTCTGTCGAACGCCTCAACATCGAGCTTGGCGATCGGAGAGAGCGCCAGGATGCCTGCGGTGTTCACCACCACATCGAGCCGGCCGAAGGCCTTGATGCTCACTTCAAACAGGCGCTCGACCTGGGCGGCGTCGGCAACGTCCGCCTGGACGGCCACCGCCCGTCCTCCTCGGCCGTTGATCTCATCCACGACACGCTGGGCGCTATCCGCCTTGCCTGAATAATGCACCGCGACGGCAAAGCCGTCCCCCGCCAGTCTCTTCGTAACTGCTTGTCCGATTCCACCTGAACCGCCGGTGACAAGAGCTGCTTTTTTAAATGTGTCGCCCATGACATTCCTTCCTTTCGGTGAGAGTTATTTACGATTCCGCCGAATCAAAGAGATCGCGGATCTCGCTTATTTGCCGTGCACTAATTTCGTCAAAACCTCTTTCAATCCGATCCGGCCCCTCCGTCGCTTCGATTCGCCCTGCTCGAATTCAATCCATCCTTCGTTGAAGCCATCCAGCATTTGCATCCGCGGCTCCGGATGCTTCATCCCCTGTGACTTGAAAAGCTGCTCCCACGTCTGGCGAGCAACGGCCTCGGCGCGGACCGGATGCCCGATGATTTCGCCGAATGCCGCCGCAATCTCGTTTGGAGACACGCGTGCCGGCCCTTCGAGTTCAATGACCTGCCGGCCGGCTCCGTTTTCCTGTAGCAATTCAGCCGCGACCCGCCCAATGTCCGCGGTCGCCACCATTGGCACCGGCCTGTCGAGCGGTTGCAGGAAACTTGAGATCACCCCCTTCTCGCGCGCTGCCGCGACGTCCCAACTGTAATTCTCCATGAACCACGCCGGCCGCAGGAAGGTGATGGGGATCGGCAAATCGCCCAGCGATTGCTCCATGATGCTCAACTGCGTCAGCAGGTTTTCCCGCTTCGCTTGTGCGCCGATCGTCGAAATGCAGACAACCCTTGCCGGACGTGCGTCTTCCAGAGCTTGTCGCAATGCTGCAACCGTCGCCCGAGTCTCGGGGAAATCCGGCAACGGATCGAAAACAGGCGGAAGCAGCACAAACACGCCGCGGGCCCCTGAAAATGCGGCGGTGAGTGCCGCAACGTCGCTCATGTCAGCGACCGCGACATCGCAACCTAAATCTGCCCAGACAGCCCCTTTGCCGGGATCGCGGACCACGGCCCGCACGGCACAGCCCCCTTCCGAAAGGGTGCGGGCAACCTCACCCCCAACCTTTCCCGTAATCCCAGTAATGGCATACATAATTGACTCCTTCGCCGGGGCCTTCAAAAAGCGCCATAGCCTTGACAATGGCAATACGATACGTATCGTATCGAAAATAAGCAAGCTGAATCTTGGAATTTTTTTAAAGGAAGCCCGGGAATGAAAAAGAGCAGCACACCCAAAGATGGGAATAAAGCCGTCGGCCGGCCGCGCGACGAAAAGACGACTCAGAGTATTCTTAAAGCGGCACTCGAACTTGGAATAGAATTGGGATTCGACGGCCTGACTGTCGAGGGCGTCGCCGCGCGTGCTGGTGTTGGCAAGTCGACGATCTATCGACGCTGGCGCGATGCCTGGTCGATTGTCGTCGACGCCGTGTTCGACGATGCCGCCCGGATCGCGCCCGTCCTGCAGCGCGCAACCGCCCGCGAGAGTTTTCAGGTCTCCATGCGCCTCATCGCCCGCTCATTCCGCGGCCACTTCGGAGAAATCCTCCGGCCGCTGATCGGCCGCGCCCAGGTCGACAAGACCGTGCGACAGGCCCTTGCCGAGCGATGGATATCCGCCCGTCGCGAATTCTCCCGCAAGATCGTCCGCCGAGGCATCGCCTCCGGCGAGCTTCGCGCCGGTCTCGAACCCGACATCGTCCTCGATGCACTTTACGGCCCCCTCTACCACCGCCTCTTACTTCCCTACGACGGCGACGCCGTCCACCTCTCCGACGCGTATATCGATGCCCTGATCGACACCGTCTTCGGCGGCTTGGAACGGAAGTGAGTTGCAAATTGCTCTCAAGCCGGGATAAACTCCTCATTCGAGACCTCCTCCCACCCGGACCCTATCCCCTCCCCCGTGTAGCCGCCACACTCGTGCGGCGCTTTCCCCGTTTAGCGGCCGCGTTTACGCGGCGCCCCCTTCCGCCCCCCAAAAACCACCAACTCCCCCAAAAACCGTGATATCAAAGCCGCGTGCTGCTCGCAGCCGCGGGCCTCGCCGATTGCGCTTCGGCCTCTCAGCGAACCCGCCTCCACCTCAGCCTCACACGCAAAACGCAAGCCCAATCAACAACGCCCCGGATCTCGGCTCCCCCCGAATCTCCAACCCCAACTCCATCCCCGCCGAACTCGTAGGCTTCGACCCCGATCACGCCATCCAAACGTCCGCTTCGAACACGTCCTCATCGCGGGCCAACCGCTGCGATCTCAGGGCATCGCCCAAAACCGGTATGTTGGGGAAGTGATCGTCGGCCCCAAATAACAAAAGTACGATTCACGAATCGGTCTCCCTCGGACTGTGATACGATCAGTCGAATGACCATGCAACCGCAAGCGTTTCTGGAATCGATATAACCATTTGCGTCAACTTTGGTTGCGCCGTCACCATCGGCTGTCCCTAGCACGCCGAGAAGCGACTTAATGAGTAAGAGGAAGCATAACTCGGCCAAACCATCCGTCCCCAAGCATGATTTGCCACGACTAGCCATGTTTCCGTTTTGGCTTCCGTTGGATACGAGTGTAAATCTCTGCTTTTGCAGAATAATCGAGATCGAGACAATAGCCGCCGAGTATCCAATAATTAGTAAATGCGCGCCGACAGAAGTTGATCAATATTGGCGCGCTATCGTGCGGCCCCAAGACTTTGCCGTTATGAGTGAAATCTGCTAAATCCTGTGGTGCCCTCAAGCCAGACCTATGCGCAAAGTTCAGCACCAACTTATCGACTCCTTTAAGCTCGCCTTGCAACGCCTGTCTATTGCGCAGCTAAAGAAGCTGGTCGCAATGTACAGAAAACAAATGCCACGATCCCCGACAAAGGATAATCTTGTCCGTGTTCTATCAACAACAATGTCCACCGATCAAAAGTTGGATGCCATGCGCCGCTTTGTCCTGGCCGGGATCGGTTCGATGGCCATGGCTCAGTTCACCGACGAAGACCAGGTTCCATCCGTCCAACCGGACTTCGACACGGCATCCCGAGTGCCAAAGATCGTCAGCGTGGGCAAGCCTGATGAACTCTTCGACGGCTTGACGCATATCGTCTGGGCACTAATCGTTGGGAAGAACGATTTCATAGATACGGGCCTGCATCTGCAAGAGGCGGAGGAAGCAGACGTAATCGACACTTTCTACGATACAAAATCTCGCATATTGCAGATTCGCGCAACTATTCAGTTGCCTCGAAGATTACCGCCCAATGGGCGGCACTAAACGAAATTGACCCCGACAAGAAGATTCGGAATCTAGGCATTAGGGGTATTAAGGAGTTCGAAAGGTTCGTATCTTTTATCAACGGTTCTGTGCGAAAGTGTAAAGGGCACAAACATGAGAGCAAAGGCTTCGACAAAGTCTCTGGCGAACTTGACCCAAAGCTTCAGGACCTTCGTGGAACGGCGGATTACCAAGAGTTTTTGCTCGCAGTCTACACCACGGATGCGGAACTCGCCTACACGTTTAAAAAACGCGTCGTGAAGGTCGGATTTGGTTTCGGAAGCGGAACTACGGTTTTCCGGACGCTTGAACCTGAAGAAGTCTGGCGAGACGTGTACGCAAAACTTAAGAAGTTCTTTAAGCAGTAGATGCATGTGGCGAAAGAAAGCGCAAAAGATGCCCTCCGCGCCTACATTCTTTTGAAAGCGTCGGAGGGGGTCCAGATATTCAGCCAGTACAGCGCCGCCGCTGCATTAGAGTTGAGTAAGGACGAGATATCGGCTGCCGCTGGAGAGCTGCAAAACACGGAGCATTTGATTGTCGCATCTGTGACTGTGGATTGCCCCTCCTGCGACGAAACGATCTCCCTGGACGCACCCACCGCCGCAATGTTCGGAAACGGTGCTAAATCACAAACCGTTGTTTCATGTCCGGAGTGCGGCAGTAATTTGCGAGCAGCGAACGGCCCGGTACCGCGCGTTAGATATTCATGCACCCAAGCCGCAATAGGGGCGGCGCAGAAAATAACCAGGGAAAGGAACGGTAAGGAAACGACCCAATCGCCTCAAAGTCAGATGCAGAAATGGATAGCGCTCGTGCCGACGGCGGGAGGTGCAGTTGCGATCGTTATCGCGCGACTCGGAAACCCATTTATTGCAATTATCGGCGTGCTATTGCTTCTCATGGGGATTGTCCTATTCGCGATGGTATCGAAGGTCACCGAAGAGATTCAAAATGGTACCGGAAAGTTCTGGAAAATATTATTTAGGTGCATAGCCGTGTTCGCAGTGCTCTGTACCGCCGTAGTCATATTCGCAGCGCTCCCAGTTATTATTCGAGGAATCAACCGGAGCCTTGAATCACTAATACCCCCGGCAAAGACAATGCTTAAAACCTATAATCGGAACGACCGCATATTGCTGAGCTTCGACTCCGGCATCTAAGCAAGCTCCCGCAGGCTCTCCTCGCCCCGAATTTCCCGGACTGTCAGCAGCACGATCACGCTGCCACTTTTCTATAAGAAGGCGTCGAATTAGTGATGTTTGCCCGAGGGCAATCAACGCTCCAGAAGACCGGTCAACCAACGGCGCAAATCTACGCCCACATTAGATTTATGGCCACCAAATCGCAGCACTACGACAAATTGAACACTTATTTTTGAGTACTCCAGACAATATCAAGACAAACAACCGCAACCTCAATCAAAAAGAAAGATTAAAAATCCCCATTAAGTTAGCACCCACAAACAAAACTCCAAAAACTGTTCAAATATGTTCAAAAGTGTTCAATGCCCCACAGGCTGCGCCCCCCTCCCCGCCATCATATCCCCCAGCAGCTCATTCATCGCATCCGCCCAAATCTGATACCCCGCCGCATTCGGATGCAGCGCATCCGGCATGATCTGCGGCGGAAGCGTCCCATCCGCCTGCATAAACTTCTCCCCAATATCCAAAAACCGCGTCTTGTCCCCATCCTCCAGCTTCGCCAGCCCCGCGTTCACAAACGCGATCTTTTCCCGCATCCGGGCCGTCAAGGGATCCTGCGGATTCCTCCCCCGCGGAAAAATCCCCAGCACCAGCACCCGCGTCCCCGGCAGCTTTTCGTGAATCCGCTGCACGATCGCCTCATCCGCCCCCAGAATATCCTCCTGCGGATACCCGATGTTGTTCGTCCCGATGAGCAGCACCACGACTTTCGGATTGATCCCATCCAGCTCCCCGTTGGCAATTCTCCACAGCACATGCTGCGTCTGATCCCCTCCGATCCCGAAATTCGCCGCATCCATCGGCGCATAATATTTCAGCCACACCGCCCTGCCCGGCCCGTTCCATCCCTCGGTAATCGAATCCCCCAGAAACAAAACCCCGATCGGACCCTCCGACCGCCGGGCGAGAAACGAATTATGGAGCTGCTCAAACCGCGGATTCATCCGCCCATCGGCCGTGAGCTTGGGCGCGGGAACATCCGCCGGTTGTGGCACCGGCTCCGGGGCGGCCGACGGCGCCGTTGTCGCAGTTGTCGCCTGCGCGCCCACCTGTCCGCAAAACCCAATCGAAATCCCAACCGCCAGAATAAAGCCAAAAGTCACGTGCAGTTTCGTCATGCCGGCCATTCTCCAGCCTCCCGTTTCCAGTTTCCAGTCTCCGGATACCATATCAGGGGAATGACCGCCCTCAGCGAAGACCATGCGACCTCCACGCCCAAAACGCACCCCTCGCCCCGCCACGGCCAGGTCGACCTGCTCCTCTGGCTCGCCCTCGCCGCCGGCGCTGTTCTGCGCATCGCCCGCTGGTGGCACTGGCGCGCCCTTTGGCTCGATGAAATCTATCTCGCCCGCAGCATCACCCATCGCTCCCTGACCGGCCTGCTCCTTCACCCCCTCGACGATTGGCAAGCCGCCCCCGCCGGTTTCCTGGCGATGGTCTACGCCATCACCCGGACCCTCGGCGACGGCGAACGCTGGCTCCGCCTCCCCTCGACCCTCTTCGGCCTCGCCTCTCTCCCCATGATGCTCACCATCTCGCGCCGGGTCCTGGGCAAGAGCGGCGTCGTCATCGCAATGACGGCCTTCAGCCTCCTCGGTCCACTCGTCTATTACAGCAACGAGCTGAAGCCCTATTCCTGCGACGTGGCCGCCTCACTGGCCATCACCCTCCTCGCCCTCCGCTGGGCCGAAAATCCCAGCCCCCGGCGCACGGCCATTGCCGCCATCATCGGCGCCCTGGCAATCTTCTTCTCCTTCCCGGCGCTCTTCGTCCTCGCCGGCGCCGGCCTCTGGATGCTCTGGAAGCACCGCGAGCGCCACACCATTGCGCGCGCTGCGATCATCTTCAGCGCCTGGACCGTGGCTCTCGCCGCCGACTATTTCATCTTTATCCGCCCCCAGGCCTCCGGCGACGCTCACCCCCATCTCGTGGAATATTGGTCTGCCCAAAACGCTTTCATGCCCACGGACCCGGTCGACGCCCTTCGCTGGCTTTTCCCCGCGCTCAGCGCCATCGCCGCCAGTCCCGGCGCCATGTGGCTCGCGTTTCCGGATGTCGCCCTCATCGGCCTGATCGTCGGCAGCGCCATCGCATTCGCCCGCCGCGGCAACCTGCTCCTGATTCTCGCTCCCCTCCCGATCGCTTTGGCCGCATCAGCCCTGCATCAATACCCCTTCGCCGACCGACTCGCCCTCTTCTTCGTCCCGCAATATCTCATCCTGATCGCCGCCGCCGTTGAATCTCTCTGGACACGGCTCCCCGCCAAAGTCGCGGCCGTCGCCATCGCCGGACTAATTATCCTTCCCTCCGCCGACCGCGCCTGGAATCTGCTGCTTCATCCTCCCGGCCGCGAAGAATCCCTGCCCATCTATCAATGGGTCGCCCAGCGCGACCGAGCCGGCGACGAAATTTATCTCTCCCATTTCGCCGAGCCGTCATTTGATTATTACCGTCCCCAATCCGCCTGGCCGCTCGACGTCCAATCCGCCGGCCTCCTGCACATTCAGCCCAACCTGAGCGAACCCCGCCAGGTTCTCGAAGACGCGAAATCAATGTCCGGCCATCGCCGGGTGTGGGTCATCCTCATCCATGACTTCATTGGCAATATGGACTTCCATACGCCGACAATCACGGCGTTCAACTCCATCGGCCACCCACTCCTCCAGCACAGCGAGAGCGGCGCATGGGCGGGCCTGTATGATTGCGGCAAAGGAAGCGGAAACTAACCCCCGCGCCGGAAACGAAATCTTTCGCGCTCGCCTTGCGCCGCTGAAAGATAAGCGCATGTCATGAGCGACAGATTCTTTTGCCGGCATGCGTCAATGATCGATATACTTCCGCAGGATTACGACAGGAGGCGTCTTGCCCTCACAACTGGAGACGACGATGAAAAAAGCGGAACTGAAAAACTTTGCAAAAGCCGACGAGGTTCGCGAATTTCCCAACGGGAGACTGGAGCTGATTAAAGTCGCCGGCGCGACCGTCGGTCGGGCCGTCTTCGAGCCAGGCTGGCGCTGGGCGACATCCGTCCAGCCGATCGCAAAAACCAAGAGCTGCCAAGCGCCGCACTTTCAATACCACGTCTCGGGAATTCTGCGCATTCGCATGGACGATGGAACCGAATTCGACTGCAAGCCGGGCGATGTCTCCATGCTCCCGTCCGGCCACGACGCCTGGGTCGTCGGAAACGAACAGGTTGTCATCGTCGATTTCCAGGGAATGGTCGACTACGCGAAGTCGCTCTAGCTCTGAACGCGACGCCTCGGTGCATTCAGTTTTTCCAGCACCCACTTCCGAACCAATTCCCCCTGGGAAACGCCCTTTGACCGCGCCATTTGACGCACCGCCTTTGCCTGACGTGCATCAAGTTGAACACGGATGGATTCGTCCCGTTCAAACACCGGCTCCTTAACTTCGGCCAATTCATCCTCAAAATCGGTCAAATCATGCGTATCCCAAAACCGGGCAAGCTCCTCGATCGAATCGGTCTTTGGCAGTTTGCTCTTTTTCATCCAAGTTTCTGATGTTGACTACTCAACCTACTGTAATCGCTGTACACTCAAAGGTCTCGCCAGAAAAATATAGGCAGAACGGTTTGGCATTTCTCTTTTTCGCAATCCTTGCGGCAATCTTCGGAATTCTCTGGCGACCGCGCGATGCCCCGACGCCCGATCCTGATCTTCGTCGCCATTCTATGCGCAGCCTGCTTCAGCCTCCTCACCGGCCCCTTCCCCTTCGCCGGCATCAACTCGCCCGCGCTTTTAAACCTCGCCGCCGTCATCTCCCTTACCGCGGTCATCGGCCTGGTCCTCGATCTCGCCAAAGATCCCTCCCCCGCCAAACCGCGCGAACTGCTCACCCTCATCGGCCTGGCGATTCTCGTGATGTCCATCATCACCCCCTGGGTCGTGCGCGGCCGATATCTTTCCGATCTCGACTGGACCTGCGACGGCAAAATCGCTGAGATCTACCACTCCCAAGACGACCACAGCGTCCCCTCCCTCGCCGTCGTCAACGCCGACGGATCCGAAACGCGCATGGAGAACGTCACCAATCTCCTCTTCAACCACGCCAGGATCGGCGACCAACTCCAAAATCCCCCGGCCAGGGCAAAGGATTGCTCAACGGCCAGCCCATCCAAATCGTCCAGCCCCCCTGGTGGACGCAGTAAAACCCAAACCGCAGAACGGACATTTTTCAGTTGAATTTCGCGTATTGCCCGCGCATAATCCCCCGCCGCTCGCGCGACAGACATACATCGCCGGGCCGAAAGAGGTGTCATTTGCAGAGTTACGTTTTCTTCAGTTCCCTCCCGCCAGTTGGCTGACCCCAGGCCTTGTCCGTTTGCCTGGGCGTCTTCAGGCGGACAGGTTTCTCCAGTTACCAAAATGAATCAAACGGACCACTCGCCGCATTTGCGGCGATGTTGTGCCATGAGATTTTTATGGGCGAGAAGTCCGAAAACAATGTCGGCGAACTACCGCCGAGGATCAAAGCCGCGTTCGATTATCTGGAACACGCGCGGGACGTCACCACCCAGTGGCACGCCGCCATTCCGGCGCACGATCTTTCGAAGCTCGAAAAGAGCGTCGAGACCGCGGCGCTGGCGCTTTGCAGCAATATATCCTGGGTGAAATGGATTTTGCGGAGCCCCCATCCTCCTCAAAGCGCGACGGCGAAGAGGGCACATCCTCCGCGCCAACGGGTTCTCCGGCATAAGACCTAATAATGCGGCTAAAGTCCGCTCGTGTCGCCCTGGTCATTGATAACGCACTGCGCCTATCAACGTCCAGCCACACTTTCCCCGTCCCGTTCATCACCACGCCCCAGTCGATTCCGGTCGCCTGCTGCGGAACATTTACCTCGGCTATGTACTGCTTCCAGTCGGTGGTCCCCTTCAGAGGCCGATGGCCGACCTGCCCCTCATCCGCGATTGGATTCGGGTCCTGGCCATACACCTTGATCCATGGGCCGGTCCCACCGGCCACGCCGCGCGATTTCAACCAAAGCGTGACCACGATGTGATGCCCGCGAAATTGATCGATGTTCAGATCCTCGCGGTTGTAACTGACCCATTGCGGACGCCGCGCCAGCGGCGTCGAGGAAATGCACACCGTCGCGTTTCCATCATGCATCACCGACGGGTCCGGAGCCGCCGTGTAGTTCGCATCGAAAAAGCTGAACCGATGCCACGCCCCCGGATCCGTCAGCGGCGTCTGCGGATCGACGATTTCAAGCTGCATATCGTCCGACCAAACTTCCCCCTTGCCATATAGAAATGTTCCCACGGCAATCCGCGTCATGTCGCTCGGCACATCAACGACCATCTGCAAAAGGGTCCAGTCGGTCGTACCGTGAACCGGCCGGTCCGACATATCATCGTTCAAGATCAATTTATCGCCTTGACCAACCATGTAGAGCTGCAATCCGCACCATTGGCCCACACTTTTCGTCTTCACCCACGCCGAAAGACGAACCCGCTTGCCGCGCAGATCGGGATAGGGACCACCGAAAATCTTCAAGCCTGCCTGCTGATTGTTGGGCGGATAGCTGGCCCGAAGCGATTTGATAAATCCGGCCGGCCACGAATCAGGCGTCCGTTTCGTGTTGGCGTCTACGCCGATATAAAAATCTCCCGGGTTGGTCCTCACAAGAAATAATCCATTGGGAACCTTGTAAACCCCCAAACTCGCCGCCGGCTGCGTCGACGACACCGGCGCAGCCACCGCAACCGGTTGCGACGTCTGCCCCATCACAGGCGTTGCCATCCATCCGCGCAGCAGAACCACGCTCGATGGAAGCGCCAGGACCAGCACCGTCGCTGCAATCGCCGCCGCTTTGAACGCCGCAAGGCTCATCGATATCTGAATCTGTTTCGCAACCGGCGCCAGATGGTTCCCGGCCGCCAATGCCGAAATTTGCAGTGAAGGCGGCCCTGCGCTCACCGCATGTTTCGCCAGCAGCCCCTCGATGGCGCTCGCCGAAAGCGCCGCGTCCGCCCCCGCGCTTCTCACCAGGATTCCCCGAAGCCGATCCAGCGCCCGGCTCAACCGCTTCTGCGAAGCCTCCAGCGAAATCCCCAGCAGCGCCGCGATCTCCGCATGCGTCTTCTGCTCGTAAAACCGCAGGAGCACCGCCGTCCTCTCGCGCGGCCGAAGCCGATCCAGCGCGGACTCCAAATCCCCTTCAATCGCCCCCCATTGCGAATCGGCCGAAGAGTCCATCTGAAGGGTTTTCATCTTGGCCGCCTCCGATTCATGGCACTCGCGCCGTCGCGTGCTCGCAGCATGTTCAAGGCACAATATTTCGCCGCTTGATGAAGCCAGGGGCTGAGGGTGTTGAGTTTGACGAGCCGCGGCGCACGCTGCGCGAGTGCAAGGAACACCGCCTGTGTCGCATCTTCCGCCAGCGCACGATCACCCAGCCGCCGCAGGCAAACGCTGAAAAGCCAGCGCGAATGCCTTTCGACGATCTGGCGGAACGCCGCATCCGATCGTTCCGCGACGAACTGCTCGATAAGTTGGCGGTCCAGGAGCATCATGCCGGTCTGCTGATATACACCCAATCCCCCCTCTCAACTGACGCCGCCGACGCGAGATATTTCAGGGAAGTTTATAACCCGATCATCTAACCGGCGTTGCAATCGGATACCCCTGCCACAAATACTCCAGCGCCTCCGCGAGCGTCTGCCCCTTCACCGCCCGATCGGTGTGCCCCGCTGCCGCGCAAAGATGAACTGATAATGATACCCCTTGGCGGCGAGAACCTTCGCCATGTTCTCATTCGCCACCACCCAATCATGCATGTTGTCGCGCATGCCATTGGGGTTAAAATTGTCCCGATCCCCCACCTCCATCCAGATCCGGATCGGCTTCGCCGAATTCTCCGCAATCAGATGTTCATGAAACTCCCAAGCCCCATGCGGCAACTTCGGATCGCTCGGCCACTGCTGATTCACAAACGTCCCCGAATAGCTGAGCACCCGGTGATACCACTCCGGATGAAACCACGCCATGATCATCGCCGCCGCCCCGCCCGAGCTGCCCCCCATCGTCGCCCGCCCGTCCGGATCGTTCGTCAGCTTCACCCCGCACTTCGCTTCCACCATCGGCAACACTTCCGTTTCCACAAACTCCGCATATTTCCCCGACATGGTGTCATATTCCAACCCGCGCTCGCTCCCCTGCGCATCTCCGCCCCCATTCCCGATCGAAATCGCCACCATCGCCGGAACCTTCCGCTCGGCAATCAGATTATCTAGCGCCGTAAACAGCCCCCGGTCCGGCCCATCCGCTCCCACGATAAACGGCGCTGCCGTCCCCGCCACATATTGCGCCGGCACATACACCGAAACCTTCCGCGTATACGGCGCTGGATGGCTGGTCGTAACAATCATCTTCGCGGGATCGGCCGGATCGGGCACCCCAGACGTATGCGGCTCCCGCGCAATCCCCGGATAAATCATGCTATCGCCCGAGTTCATCGTGAAATTAAATATCTTCCCCCGCGGCACCCCATCCTGCTCCGCCATCTCCCCCCGCGCGGATGCCTCCGCCCAATGATAAAATTCCCATCGGCATCCGCCGCCGGCACCTCTCCATCCGGCAACTCGGCGGCCGTCACATATCCCGGCGTATGCGGATCCCGCGTCGGCGGCGGCAGGGCGCGTCGCCTGCGCGCTGCACATGGCGCTATCCATGCCAGCCGTCAACACCACCAGCAATCCAATTCTACAAAACCCTCTCATGCCGACGGCCAATTCTATTTCCCAATCGCCAACCGTTCAATTCTGTGTCGTCGGCGGCGCATCGGCCGGCAGAACTGTCGTCTGCTCTGATTCCTCCGCAAATTTCCTTCTGACTTTCGATACTGCCGATTTCAAACCTTTTTCCGCCGCCCCCTCGGTCGGATATCGATGTTCCAAGATCCCCTTCGCCACCCGATCATAAGCTTGCGCCGTCGCCAGAAAGATCGGCGTCATCTTCGACGGATCCGCCGTTAGCGTCCCATGGAGCTGAACATTCCCCACCACCCGCATCGAGCGATCGATATCAAATTGCCACTTCCCCTCCCGCCGCTCCACGTGCAACCGCGCCGACGCCCACGCCGCCAGGATATCCCGATAATTCTGCGCGCGCCAGTGCGATCAATTGCGGCGGAATGCGGATGGTAAAGGTCGCGCTGTCCCCCTCTATTTCCGGCGGCGGAACATTGGCAATCAGCTCCGCCACCGAGTCGAGCGTAGCACCCTGTCGAAATCCCGACCCATCGCCGCCAAACGTCGCGATGCCGGCATGGATCAGCCGATTCTGCGCCAGGTCCTGGGCAATAATCCCATCCATCAGCGTCGGGCGCGATTCGGATCGACATCGAGGCACGCATACGTCGAATCGCGGTCCCCCTGCCACATCGCATAGAAAAATGACCTCAGCGCGCTGCGCGGCGTCGTCAGGTCGATCATCGTCGGTTGCGTCGCCGGCGCTGACGCGGGCAGTGTCAACGTAGAAATCTGCGGCATCGGCGTCGCCGCCTGCACTCCTTTCGCCGGAACTGGCAACGATTGCCCCCCAAACCCACGGAAAATTCCCCATCCCCCCGTCGCCAGCGCCGCGACAGCGGCCGCCGCGATCGCGGCCAACTTCACCTGGTTGATGAGCATCATCGCCTTGGTCCCTTTGGCGATTGCAACTCCCGGCCCGCTGCCTGGAATCGGCGCGCAACCACCCGAATCACCCCCTGCATCACCGCCCGGCGAGCTTCCAGACTCAGCCCGCTGCCGCGCAACTGTTCCCCCAAAACCCCCGCCAGCAGCGACGAATCGGCCGTGATTCCACGACGCCGGAAATAGCTGCGCAGCTTCTCCATCGCGCGGACAACGCGCTTTCGCGCTGCCGGCTCCGAAACCGCCAGGTTCGCCGCCACTTCCGCGATCGGCTGTTCACGCAGAAAACTGAGGATCAGCGCCTCGCGGTCGTCCGCGCCCAGCCGCCCAAGCGCATCGTCCAGAAAATCGAGCAAGTCGGTGGAGTTGGATCGCTCGGAAGTTTCATCCCGGTTCATGGCAACCACCTGCTCCCGGCGCTGCCTTCGCTGCCGGCTTTTGCGAATGTTGGCGCACACGAATCGTGACGTCGTCAGGAGCCAGCCCCCCAAACGCTCCCCCGCCACCGAGCCCGCCTTTTCGCTAAGTAGCAAAAACACCGCCTGCGTCGCATCCTCAGCCAGATGCCGGTCCCGAAGCTGCCGGCAGCAGGCCGAAAAAACCAGCCCAAGATAAAACTCCACCACCCCCCTGAACGCCTCCTCCGACCCCGTGGAGGCATATTCCGCGAGCAATTCCGATGGTTCCGCCATAGCCACTTCGTCTCTCATTACCCAGGCAATGTGCGCACAAGCACTCCCGTTAGACAACAATTTCCGCTCTTGCCCCCCTCCCCTGGTACTCCGGGGGAGGGCAGGGGTGGGGGCTGTTCGCGAAATGCCAACACACTCCAGCCAACTAAACAAACTAAATTTTCCCCCATTTGACTTCCGTAACCTCCCGGTTACCATATGAGTAATCAAATGGTTACCGCGCCGAGACAATCCCAGGCCGTCTTCCGGGCCCTCGCCGACCCCACCCGCCGCCAGATCCTCGGCCTGCTCCGCACCGGCGGCCAATCCGTCGGTCACATCGCCGCCAACTTCCGTACCAGCCGGCCCGCCATCTCCAAACACATCCGCCTCCTCCGCCTCGCCGGCCTCGTCGCCACCCAAAAACGCGGCGCCGTCCGCATTTGCCGTCTCAACGCACGCCCCCTGCGCCATCGACCTCTGGCTCCGCGATTACCACGAATTCTGGAACCAAAGCCTTGCCAACCTCAAAAAATATGTCGAGGAGAACGCATGAACGCTCCACAAACTTCCAACGCCCCCGCCAACGAAATCGTCAAGGAAATCACCATCAGCGCCCCCGCCGCTCGAGTCTTCGACGCCCTCACCGACCCTCAAAAACGCGTCCAGTGGTGGCGATCCGAAGGCCGCTTCGAAGCCACGCAAATGCACTCCGATCTCCGCGTCGGCGGCGCCTGGTCGATGCGCGGCTCTGCCATGGGCGGAAAACCCTTCGTAGTTCGCGGCGAATACCGAACGATCGATCCGCCTCGTCTCCTCGAATTCACCTGGCTCGCCGACTGGCACGAAAACGAGCCCCAAATGGTCATCCGCTTCGACCTGACCGAAAAAGACGGCCACACCACGGTCCGCCTCACCCACCGCGGCTTCACCCACCCCCAAACCCGCGAGCAATACCAGGGCTGGCCGTGGCTCCTTAAAATGCTGCAAACGCACTGTGAGTCCGTTTAGCCGCGACCCCCCTAGCAAAGCGCACTGCGAAGCGTCACCGAACGAGGAAATCACCTTTCAACAAAAATTCAATCACATGAAACCCAAACCAATCGCCTACTGGACCACCACGGCCCTCCTCTCCTTCTTCCTCCTCACCGGCGGCATCGGCGAGCTCCTCCGCCCCCCCGACGCCGTCAAAGGAATGGCCCTCCTCGGGTACCGCCCATACGTCATGACCCTCCTCGGCGTCTGGAAAATCCTCGGCTTCGTCGCCATCCTGATCCCCCGTTTCCCGCGCCTCAAAGAATGGGCCTACGCCGGCATTTTCTTCGACCTCACCGGCGCCGCCATTTCCCACGCCGCCAGCGCAGACTACGGCCCCGGCGCATTCCACATCATCGTCCCCCTCGCCCTCGCGGGACTCGCCATCGCATCCTGGGCACTCCGACCCGCTTCGCGAAGGCTCGCATAAAGTATGAGCTCTCTTCTTAATCCGCGCCGGCTCGACTGAGCGCTCGCCGAAGTCCATCCGCGCAATCGGCGGTTCCATAATTTTTTAAACCAGATCCCATAAGAGATAGATCGCGCAGAGGTGCAGGGCTCGCAGAGAAATTCAATTTAAAACCTAACCCCCTCCGCGCCTCTGCGCCTCTGCGCGAAAATCTCTTCTTCGCCCCCCCTTACGCAGATGGACCTACCACACCGACATCCGATCCAGCAGCTTGTCCCGCACAACCAGGGTATGAAACAGCACGGCGCTGAAATGAGCCAAAAAAGTCGCAAACAGCGCATAAGCCAGGACCGTGTGCGACTTGCGCAACACCGCATAAAGCATCGGACTCGCCGGCAAAATAGGCGGCAGATGAATCGCTCCAACCATCACGATCGGATAGCTCCCCGCCGAGAGCATTCCCCAGCCCACCAGCGGAAGCACGAACATCAGCGAATAGAGCAGAATCTCCGATGCGTGCGCCACCCGCCGCTCCTGCCGTGACATCGTCGGCGGAAACGGCGGCAATCTGCTGATCTTCCGATTCACAAAACGGATCACCACCACGATCAAAATCGCAATTCCCAGCGGCCGATGGATCGACACCAGCCGATGATAATCAGCCAGCGACGCCACCATCGCGACTCCGATGAACAACATACTCAGAACCATCGCCGCCATCAGCCAATGCAGAATCCGCATCAGCACCGGAAACCGCGCCGGTTGAGTTACGTCCTGCTCACTCATTTCCCCACCTCCGCACTCGAAACCGCACTGGGCTCCTTCGCCTCCCCTTCCCTCCTGGTAAACGACTGCGAATAAACCGCCGACCGAGCGCTCAAGAGCGGATCATCCGAGGGCTCAATCCCTGCCGGAAGCACCAACGGATCGAAATTGATATCCCGCCCGCGCCGGTGTCGTCGCTCTCCACTCGGTCAAGCGTAACCGTCCCCACGTCCACCTGCTGCCGCTCCGGCGGCCATGGGATTGTCGCGTCGTCGGTCGGATCGCCGCTTTGGCCAACGATGATGATGAGCCGCCACTGCAACGGCTGGTCGTGGATCTGTGCGATCACTGCATCGAACAGATAGTTCTTATCCGCGGAGGTTGAATCCATCTTCGCCGCCTCGAACGGCTGCATTGGCGTCAGGATCCAGCGAACCGACACAGAATCCCCTGCCGCACTGACAAACCAAAACGCATTGAGGCTATGAAAAGTGCTGTTGCCGAATCCCGATGAAGGCGTCTGGCTCTTAATGATCTTCAGCGCCGCACCCGATTCGGGGTAGCTTGCAAGGAACGCGCCCATCTTTGCAGGATCGGGCTTGCCCGTTGCTGAATCGGGTTTCGATGCCAGCAGCAGCCCGTAAAAAGCTTCGGGCGTACTCACCGGAAACACCGGCAAGTTGACCATCCCGGTTCGCCAATACTCACCGTCGGGCAGCGTAAACTGAAGCCCCAGCCCCCGAACCGTATCAGGCCCGTCGGCAACATAGGGCTGGCGGCTCCCGAGTGAGAAGCGGCCGATCACCGGTACGCGCCCGGGGCGAAACACCACCGCCTTCGAGAGACCGGCGCCGTTGCCATTGCTCTCAAAGAACCCGTAAACGTCCACCCCCTTGGCATGGTTCCGACGGAACCCGGGATGGACGCCGCTCACCTGTTCCAACCCATCGGTAATCCGTGCGGGCGTCAACCCATTGGGCGTCAGCCAACCCCCGCAGTAAAGAAAAACGCACACGATGCCCCCCACCACCGTGGTTATGAAGGCAAGCCTGGGAGAGTCCTTTCTTAGGGTGATCGCCATCCTGCGGCCCTCCGAATTCTTAAAACCCTAAGCGCGCGTATGGACATCTGCCGTACTGCCCCCGGGGCAATCATTGTCCGACCCCCCCGCTCAATTTCCTAAAAGCGATCAGGAAGCGCAATGACACGAAAAATAGAAATGAATCTACTGGAACTGGCCCGCAAGGATGAGCTTGCCACCCCCGCCATCGCGGCCGCCCTGGCCGGTGTCCGCGGGGCACTTCGCGAGATCGCCTGCGATCTTGAACGAAGGCGCGCGCCGTGGCAGGTCAGTCCACTTGCCATTGCCCACCCTGACAGATCGGCAGACGCAGATGACTGACTCAACGAACAATACGCAGCGCGAGTCAGATTCACTCGATCCAATTGACCGCCCGGCTTCCGCACGAAAACTCGATCGCATCACCGGATTCGCGATTCTCAGCCTCGCCCTCGTTGGATTTGCTTCGCTGATTCTCTACTGCGGCCGGTAATTCGAATGATTCACCGCAAAGAACGCGCTACCGCGTTAAGTGCCGCCGGTGTTCTCACCGGCGGAATGGTCGTTCGAAATGTGCGGAAACCCGCCGGTGAGGACACCGGCGGCACTAAACCGGAAAATTTCTCTCTCAGCCCACTTCGTCTGAATTCGATCTCCGCGCTCTCTGCGTTCTCCGCGGTGAATAATCCGCGCCAATTCAGTTGGATAAGACAACATTCCACCCGGGTTTTCCGATTTTATTACTGCTTCTGGCAATTCAGCGGCAATTGAACGATGAATTCCGCCCCCATTCCCCACCCCCTGCTTTGCGCCGAAACGCTCCCCCCATGCAATTCGACCAGTGACTTCACCAGCGAAAGCCCGATCCCAAGTCCTTCCCCCTTCTGATCCCCGAAATTCCCCAGGCGTTGAAAGGGCTCAAAAGATGCGCGGCAAAAGGTCCGGCCCGATTCCTCTGCCGTTGTCTGCGCACCCGCAGAACCACTTTTTCATCCGAGACATCCGCCGAAAGATAGATGAGCCCACCAGGCCCCGTATATTTTGCGGCATTGGAAAGAAGATTGGTGAGAACCTGCCGCAGCCGCGCCCGATCGGCACGAAGCGAAATGGGATGTTCGGGGAGTGAGACCGAAATGCTGTGCCCCCGCGCAGTTAGGGAAGGCTCCACCGTCGCGATCGCCTCACGAGCAACCGAGGCCAAATCAACGTCTTCAATGCGAAGCCGCACCCCCGCGGTTTCCCCGCAATACATCTCCATCACGTCATCGATAATGCGGGACATCTGCGCCGCCTCACGCCGCGCCACCTCCCGAAGTTCCTGGGCGGCGGACGGATTGCCAGATACGTCCCGCGCCTGCTCGATCGCAAACAGAATAGCGGTGAGCGGCTGGCGCAACTCGTGCGCAATGATCGGCAGCAGATGCGCCTTGGCCTGCTCCACCCCCGCAGGCAACGACGCCGCGCCGGGAAGACCCGTTGGGTTTGTCGGTTGTTGCAAAATCATCGCATCTCCATGATCCGAAACCTACGCAAAAACTCCTTCGGCGCCGGCATTTCATGGAATGCATCACCAACCTCGGCCTCACATGCCGCCGCCCCTTACTTTCCGCCTTAATAATAAGCGTGAAGGAAGGACAGAATTTCTCGGGTTCATCCCCATCCATTGGCTGAAAAATGGGGCGACGCGGACGCTACTGCGAGATAAATCACTGCTCCAGCCCTCCCGGCATGATTGATTATCGGCGGACGATTATGCAACCCTTCCCGTTCCACAGGTTATCTAACTTTGCGGTGCTTTGTGGACGATGGGTTTGAGTATGGCCCGCATACCGCGAGGCCAAATACCAGGGAGAAGCGGCAATGAAACACAAGAAAATGGGTTGGATCATTCTGGCCGGCAGCGTGCTTTCCGTGGCCCTTGCGATCTTCAGCAGCTGAATGGGCCGTCACAGCGAAGGCCACTTCCCAAATTGATCGCGCCGTTGCGCCTTTTGTTTTAGCGCGACGGATCAGCCGGATTCTCCCCATAAAAAATCTTCTCTTCATCCGCGCCGGCTCGACTGAGCGCTCGCCGAAGTCCATCCGCGTAATCCGCGGTTCCACCATCTTTCTGTACCCAGATTTCAAAACCGATAGATCGCGCAGAGGACTTCGACGAGCTCAGTCGAGTCGCGCAGGGCTCGCAGAGAAATTCGATTTAAAAGCTCAGCGCCTCCGCGCCTCTGCGCGAAAATTTCTTCTTCCGATCAGCATGATCCAAAATCCGTCCGCATGAAATTATCACACCCCCCTCCGGCGACAATACCCCACTTGGCTCCCCTCCCCGTTTAGGATTTCGGATTTCGAGTTTGATTCGTCCGGAGGCGCGGATGCCTCCGTGGCGTAATCGCCGAGTACGGCCCGGAGTCATCCGGGCTTCGAATTTCGGATTTCGAATTTCCGGCGGCTACACTTTCCCCAATATCGTCGAAGGCCGATTCTCCATCGGCATCGTCGTCACCCGCACGCTATGTGGCTCCTCCAGCCACAGCGCCGCCGTAATTATCCTCGGATAATATCGGCTCCCCTTCGCCTCCCCGCTGACGAACTGATCCGAGCACGCCCAGTACCCGCTCCCATCCGTCTGCCACCGAACGTGCGCCCCATCCGCCCTGCGCATGATCGCCGCGACCCGCGGATCGGTCTGCTCCAGCCGCAGGATCGCCCGGGCGACGTACTGAAAAATAGCAATCTTGCTCATCCACGAGTTATTCGAAGTGGAAGACAGCTTGATCCCCCCATCCGCGAAGAGGTTGGCGGAATCCCGCTCCGTCAGCAGCTTGACGGTATGCCGCCGCAGCGCCGCGATCAGGTCTCCCTGAAGATGCCGCGCCAGCAATTCCGGCGCATCCCCTGCCGTAAGGATCGGCCATTGCCGAATCAAATCCAGCCAATACGCCGGATAAACCAGCGCTTCCGCCACCGGCAGAATCCTCGAAGCATACCCCGGATTATTCTTCTCCAGCACCGCGGGAATGGCCCCATCCATGGCCGAATCCACCAGCGTCTGCGCCAGTTGATCCGCCAGGCTCCCCAGCGGCTCCGCCGGCACGTCGCCCGCCACGATCCGCAGCCGCGACATCACCTCCAGCGCGATCCACGTCGCCCAGCACTTGGTTCCCAGATAGGTGTTCGCCCGCGCCTGCCCCAGCGATTCATCCAGCGAGTCATACGTGGTGATTTCCTTCCCATCCTCGCACCGCGAGCTGTCATGCGCCATCAGCCCCGTCCGCGGATTGGCGCGGGCCGCCATGCTCTGGCGCAGGCATCGAGCAGATGCTTATTGGCCAGCATCCAGTCGATATCCCGCGTCGCGACAACATACGAAGCAGCCATCAGCACCCAATTACAAAGCTGCTCCTGCGTCATGTACGAGAAGCACCCCTTCAGGTGCGCCAGCTCATAACTGCTGTCCCCCGGCGCGAAAAATTATTATTGATCCCCATGTCATGACAGAACGAAATCCCCCCCGGCAGCAGCGCCAGCGCGATTTCACCTGGTCGTGATAGCTATACCTTCGCGCCGCCAGCGAAAGAATATTCCGCACCGCCCACGGATTATATTTCAGCTCCCAGAACATCTGATCGACCGCCAGGTCGAGCGTGTTCATCATGCAGTATTCACCCTCGTTCACGATCCACACCGGCTCCCCGCCCACATCGAGCAGTTGCGTATTCCCGTAATATCCGCGCGTCCCTTGTGCGATCTGAAATTGCTGGTCTTCCGAAAGTCCCGAATCCATCAGCTTCGAATCCAGGTCCACCGCCGCCGCGCGAAGCTCGCCGGCGCGATCCAACCCCGCCATCAGGACTTCGTCAAGATTCGTGTAATAGCGGTTGTAGTAATACTGCCCTTCAAGCCCGGTAGTCGCGATGCCATCGAGATGCACGCCGATTGAAAGCACCAAAGTTTTACGGCACCCCGCCGGCACTTCCATCGCCAGCCCCGCGCAAGTTCCCAACGCATGCACCGAATTGATGTCCGTCAGTCCCTCGGCCACCAGCCAGCGCTGCAGCGGAAAAAATTCCCCGCCGGCATTCGCAAAATCAGATTCGATGGTTCCCAGCACCCCCATGCTTCGCCGCCAGGCAAAGCCGATCTTCGCCTGGCCCGGATCGTTCGACTCAAATTGCAAAATGCGCAGCGCCAGGGTTGATGAAATCAATCGCAAAGACCCCGGTCTTGGTTTCCGTCCCCAGCCGGTTATCCACTTCCAGCGTGGCAACGACGCCCGGCAAGAGGCAGGCCTTCAGCGTTTCCGATTCCCCATTGGGCTCGGGAATTGGAAAAAAGGGTGAATAGATCGTGAACTTAAAATCGGGCGTCTGCCAGGTATCGGTCGCCCACCCAAACATGCGCTGAATTTCGCTGACTTTGTACGGCTGAAGCGAATGATGCACCGGCGGCGCGTGCTCTTCATTCACTTCGTATGATGAAGCCGGGTCATGGAGCCCCGATCCCACCTTGAAAAAAGGGAGGCAGCGGATGGGGTTGAACGACTTTTTTCCGCCGTGCTTCACCCCGATGTAAAGGTTTTGATTGGCAGGCTTTCCGATTTCGATACCGATCCCGCCGGCGGTGTTGAAATGCCCGCAGGTAAAACTCATGTACGCACCGAGGGGCGCGTGCTGGGCGTTGAAGTTGATATTGCCCTGGAAGGGCAAGAGTTCACAAAACACGATGGCTACCCGGACTCCCTTCGTAAGCGTTTACTTGACTCGAATCATTCTAGCGATTTTTAAATGCAAGGGAAGAGAAATCGTTTGCTAGGCGAAACCAGCTTAAAAACGACTATTGCTTCACCGCACCGCTGGTAAGCCCGCTAATAAATTCCTTCTGAAGCGAAAAGAACAGGATTGCCGGCGGAATCATGGCAATCAGCGTGCCCGCCAGAAAGATGCCGTAGTGCTCGACATACGTGCCCATATACTGGTTCAGCACCACGGGCAAAGTCAGCTTCGCCTGGGATGTCAAAAAGATGTTCGGGCCGAGGAAGGCGTTCCACGCCCCCATAAAACTGATCAGGCAAAAGGCCCCGCTCATGGGACGAACCAGGGGCATGACCAGGGTCAGATATATCCGAAACTCGCTGCATCCGTCGATCCGGGCCGCCTCTAAAAGCTCGTTGGGAACATTGAACATCGCCTGGCGGAAAAGAAATATTCCAAAGGCACTCACTGCTCCTGGAATGATCAGGGCTTTGTAGGTGTCCATCCAACCTAAACGCCAGATAACTTCGAAATTGGTGCGAGAAGAACGACCGCGGGAATGGTCATGGACGCCAGCATGTAAACCATCAAAACATTGCGCCCGCGGAAGCGATATTTGGCCAGCGCAAACCCGCCGAGAGAGCTGAAGAAAAGGGAGATGAACGTGATCGCCGAGGCCAGGAAAAGGGAGTTCACGACATATCGCCAGAAGCCGATCGGCCCGTCGCGGGTGAGGGTGGGTGTGAACAGACCGCGAAAGTTTGAGAGGTTCACGGTTTGGGAGGAGATCTGCGAGGGAGGCGGAAGGAAAGCATACTGATTCATGATGTTCGTGTCCTTGAACGCCGAGCAGATGAGCCACGCAAAGGGCGTGAGCATGATCGTTGCCACCAGAATCAGCACGGCAACGTGCGCATATTTAAAGGCCGCCTGCCGCGAGATCGGCAAGAGCACCACGAAGATGCCGGCAAGAACGAGGAGAAATATCTGCATCCCGTTCATGTTTCGCTCCCGACGGAACTGATGATGCGAATCTGAATCAGGCTGATGACGAGAATGATCGCCGTGAGAAGCCAGCCGACGACCGCCCCGGTACCAAGATCGCCGTTGGTGAAAGCGTTCTGATAGAGGTAGCCAACGACGGTCAGCCCGCTGTTGCTCGGTCCATATCCTCCGCCGTTGTTTTGAAGGAGGTTGAAGGGGAGTTCGAAGAGCTGGTAGGAGCCGATGGTGCTGGTGACGATAACAAAGGTTGCGACGGGCGCGATCGCCGGGACGGTGACGTTCCAGAAAATCCCCGCCGGCCCGGCGCCGTCGATGCGGGCGGCTTCGACCAAACTTTGATCCACATTCTGCAGTGCCGCGAGGAAGTAGATCATGTTGAAGCCCACGTACATCCACATGGCCGCGATGATGATGGCCGGCATGACGAGCTGCGGATTTCCCAGCCATTGCTCTTCCAGCCCCCAGCCGACCAGCGCGTGCAGGGCGACGTTGAGCAGCCCGTAGTGCGGCGCAAAAAGAACTGAGAAAATAATTCCCACGAAGACCTGCCCGACGAGATTCGGCGCGAAGATCGCCAGCCGGAAGATTCCCTTAAGCCGGTCATTTTTGGCGTTCAGGAGCATCGCCAGACCCAGGCTTAGTGGAAGCTGAAGGCAGATCGAAAACAGGGCAAAGACCGTTGTGTTCCACAGCGCCCTGTGGAAATCCGGATCTTTGATGACGAAGGAAAAGTTCCCCCAACCCACAAACGCCCGGCTCCGCGGTCCGTCGGTCTCATAGAAGGCCAGAACACTCGCGTAAATCAGCGGATAAAGGAAGAAAACGAGATTGAGAATGACGTACGGCGCCAGGAAAAAATAAGGGGCAGCCCGCCCGCGCGGCCGGCGAACCGCGGCGGGTTTTCGCTCGATCACAGCGGGTTTGGGAAGTGTGGCGGCGGTCATTGGGAATTCAGGAAAACATTTCGGCTCATGGCCATGCGCACCCGGTCGGCACATCGCTTCAATTCGGCGCGCCGATACTCGCGCAGCCCGTCCGCGCCGTGCTGTTTGTAATACAGGGAAATGTTGGTAAACGCTTCGGAAAGCTTCGCCTTCCCCAGGACGTTATAGGCAGTGTCATGCTCCTGCGGCACCAGCGGCGCGAGCGCGGAATAAACCTTGCCAAGGGAAAGATTGCTGTAGAACGGCTCCGGCTGCTGAAGCTCCGGCCGCCCCCACGCCGCCTTCAGCGGCGGCAGAATATGGGTCGCGGCAAATCGCGGGCCGAGCTGGGCGGGGTCGTAGTAAAGATACATCGCCAGCTTCCAGGCAAGATCGAAATTCCTGCAATGCTTCGTGATCGCCAGCCCGCAGCCGCCCCAGGTGCTGGTCGGCAGGCCGCCCGGTTCCCAGACCGGCAGCGGCATGAGAGCAAGTTTTCCAGACAGGCTCGGGATTTCCAGCTCGATTCGGTTGGAGCGCCAATCGGGACAAAAATAGAAGAGGCACAACCCGTCGATCATGGCCATGGCGAAGTCCTGCCCCTCGCCGCACGGAAACGCGATTTGGCCCGGTCCTTCGATCTGCTGTACATACCAGCAGATCACATCCAGGGCAGCTTCGTTGTCGAAACTGACGCGGCCCTGCGCGTCGAAAACGGTGACGCCGTGCTGGAGGAGAAGGAGGATGAGCGTGTCATTGCCGTCGGTCTGGAGATCGAGCATGTAGTGCTTGGGAACGCCGTCGGCCTGCGTCGTTTCCTTCACCACCTGCCGGCCGACTCGCGCAAATTCGTCCCACGTACTGAGCTTGTTGACGTCAATCCCAAGCTGCTCGCAAAGATCGCGGCGGTAAACAAGCATCACCGGATGAACATCGTGCGGCAACGCAAACACATGCCCCCGCGACGACCATTTCGCGAGACGATTCGTGACAAGCTGATCGCCAAGCCCGCTGGATTTGATCTTGTCGGTTAGATCGACAAAGCCGACATCCTGAATCGGCCCCCTGGTAAAGAAGCCGATGGTGCCGTACATCAGCTCGACCATGTCCGGCACATCCGCGCCAACTTGCAGCGCCGCCTGAAGCCGGCTCTGAAGCGCGTTCTGGTCAGTCAACTGAATCTGCACGTTGCAGTGGTTTTCCTCGTCAAATCGCTCAACGGCCGCCCGATATACGTCCGCCTGCTCGGGAACAAACGTCGCCAGCACCAGGTCCGGCTCCTGATAACCGTTATGGCGTGAGACCGGCGCCCAAAGTGCCAGGCAAATGCCCGTGGCCAGAGCGATGATCAGAATCGCCAGCGGAGCAGGACCGAAGGGGAATTTCATGGCGCCTCCGGTGGTGCGGTGAGACACAGCGTGCTCACGCTGAACGGCGGCATCGTGTAATTCAACTCGTGCGAAATACCGATCACCTGCCCGCCAACATATTTGGGATCGGCGCCGCCCGCGGTGAGCTGATAGATATCGGCATGGGCGTAGTCATCCGCGTTGTGAAGCGAAATGTGCCCCTCAAGCGGATGTTGCGATTTGTTAATCAGGACTATGACCATGCGCCCATCGACGTGTGAATCGACGCTGGCGTAGATGGAGCATTTGGCGGCATTGCCGCTGTCGGCGCGAATGGAAACGTCGCCAAATGTTGAGTCTTTGCCGTCGTAATTGCGATACATCTCAAAGGCGCCGCCGATAAAAGGCATGGCAGTCATGTCGGGCCATAATGCCGCAGCAAAAATTCCCTCACGCCCGAAGATCCCCAGCACATCCGCCTGGGCGATTGCGCCCGACACGTCCCCCCCGCCGCCGTAATTGTATTCGCTGATCGAAAGCTTCGTGCCGGGATAGCACTTTTCGATTTTGGCTCGCAGGGTGGGAATGAGACAGATCGGCACGCCCGTCGAATCCTGCGTGATCCAACTGTTTTCGGTATAAGTCGGGTCCCAAAGAGACCGGGGCGCCTGCACGCGGGCAGCCACGACCGCGGGAGAGCTGTTTGTCGCCGGCCCGGTGATTCGCACCCCTCCGCCGGTGGCTTCGGGATACCAGTGAACGTCCAGCACGTCCAGGAGCCGGCGCCCTGGGCTTTCCCCGCTTCGGCCATGCGCTGAAGGTAATATTCCTGGAAATCCCGATTCTGCGCGTCGGCAGCCCCCTGGAGCCGGATATATCCAAACCATCCGTAGTTCACCGGCCCAAAAATCAGCGTGGAATCCATGACATTCTTGATCGCGCCGGCGTAGGCGATCGATGTATCCACCAGCTCTTCGTAGGTGATCGGGTCGGGATGGATTTCCGGATGGGTCTTGGTCCACCAATCCGGCTCGTTATCGAGGCTAAACCAAATCGGACGATTGATGTCTCTCAGGCAGTAGGAATAATTCGTCTTCACCCAGTTAACGAATTCATCCTGATAGATCGCCGGCGCCTTTGACTCGGGCCAGAGATAAAACGGCCCATTTTTGGACGGCCGGCTGGGTTTGAATCGTTTGCGAAGATAATCAGGACCGCGGCTGCGCACATCGCCCGGCGGAGATTTGTCAGCGGAAACATACCCAGCCATCGGAATCGTCAGAAGAATTCCCGCGTGGTGCTGGGACGCAGCATCCAACGCCGGCATGAGCGCTCCGCCGGGTGCATCCTCCTTCCCCTTGAACATGTCGCCGGAAACCAGGTAGTCATCGTTCTGGCAGAGGTAGTCAGTGCCGGCGTTGGAGGCGTTGTTGGTCCAGTTAAACGCGGTGAAGCGATTTCCACCAAGGCGGGTGAACGTCAGGTTCGAATATTGGCCGGTGAGACCGTCGATGTAGCCGTGGAACTGGTTGATTCCGTAGATGAAACGGGAAATCGGTTTGACGTCCTGCTGGGTATCGACATCCAAATTGACGGTTGCAATTTCCTGGCCGCCGGCAAGGCGAACGAGGAAAAAGAGAGTGAGGATCGAAGTGAAAAAGCGAATCATGGACACCGCCATGGGAGCACCATCATCGCTGGATGGGACGAGAAGCTCAATTTTCCTCCGCCGCTTGACGTAATCGCCACGTAATCGTTTACGTGATTGTACCAAAAAAAGTCCCCTACTCGTGGTAAGCAGGGGAACTTCAAAGAGGAGGGTATGTTACGTCAAGTCATCCCGGATCACAAAAACCGGGAGGAAATTTCGTCATCAGGCCTTTTTGGCTCGCCGACGGGCCATTAAGCCCAGGCCGCCCAGCGCCAGCAATCCAATGGATGCGGGTTCCGGCACGAGCGCCACCTGGAATCCGTCGAGATACGTAGAGTCCGAATTCTGGCCGGAGCCCGAGCCGCCAAACCCCCACAGCGTCGCGGTTCCGGTGGCAGAGGCGGTCAAAGTGAAGATCGCCGGTGCCGGAGTCGTACCCGCCGACCAGGTAATGGACTCCATATCGCCCGGCGCCGTGAACGTATTGTTGCCCACCGGAGTTGACGCCCACCAGCCATCAACCCCATTGGAGGTCGTCGGAGCCGTTGCGGTCCAGTTCGTCGTATGACTTCCCGATGAGTCATAGGAATACAGGGCAAGCTCATAGGGGGCCTCGGGAATCAAACCGCCGAATTGAACCTGAACGTAGTTTGTGCCCTGCACGTTGCTGCCGCTGGTACCAGCGAAGATAAAGTCCTGAAACATATCATTGTCGCCCGCGCCGCTGACGCCCGTCGGGGAGCCGCGATCACGCGAGTTCATCGACGCGCTCCCGTTCACCGTGGCATAGTCGGACGAATTGTTCGTGGTGTCGATGCCGATCGTCACCGTCGTGGGCGTGATCGGATTCTGCGGACCATAGTTGTAAGGACTAATTAAGGGAGGACCGTTGAAAGTGAAGGTTTTCGTTATGCTCGAGGCATTCACGGCCGGGCTCGACTGGCTCGACGGCAATTGGGTGTTATCGCCGCCCGAATAGGCATTACCTCCCCAGGGGGACCAAAGAACGCCGTACGGATCGGCACTGAACGCCCCGGTACTGGTATTTTCATTCCAGCCATTGGTAGGCGTTTGTGCGCCGCCCAGTGGTCCCCCATTGAGATCAACCGACAGAAAGGCGTTGGTAAGAGGTCCGCTGAAATTACCGGTGGAAGCGAACGCTCCCGAGGCGCACAGGCCCAAGGTTGATGCCGCCAGGACTGCAAGATTCCGCCGCATAAGAGCCCTCCAAAGAGTTGAAAATAGGACCTGTTCGAGCGGCGCCTGAGATGAGAACCGAACTGCAACTATCTCCCGCTTCCAGGTTGTCCGCAGTTTTTTGTTCGCGGCGTAAGCACGCCACGTAAACGATTACTGAATTTACACCGCCAAGGACGCATGTCAAGAAAATTATTGCGGATTTTGTCGTAATCGAGGCACGGCGTTGCGGAAAACGGGCGAGTCAGCTTCGCGACTGGCGGGTTACGCCGCGATCCGCTCTACCGACTGCTCCTGCCCGCGATTTTCCGCACGATCTGTCCCCCGATTCTCCAACGGAATATGCGCGGAAAATCCTCAAATGGGCTGTATAATCGTGCCCTTTGGGGAAGCGGACAACGCCGACGCGAAATCGGTTTCAGGAGGTTATGGCAGTTCGGTTTGCGACCCCGGGGACTGCGGAATAGCAAAAATTATGTTGACAACGCAAAGAGGCCCAAGTTATAACTAGTAAGCGATTACTTGAAGGTTTAGACACATGTTGGCGGGTATTCGGTGCGGCTTGGGGGCTGGCGGAGGTCCGGAAAGGCGAGAAACTCATGTGCAAACGAACCCCTAAACAACTAAAAGCCCGCCTGTTTCGAGCGGCCGGCTTCACCCTGGTCGAACTTCTGGTTGTTATTGGGATCATTGCAATCCTGGTTGCAATTCTTCTCCCCGCCCTCAACCGCGGCGAATGCAAGCCCAGTTGGTCCAGTGCTCCTCAAACGAGCGGCAAATCGGGCAAGCGCTCTTCATGTATGCCGGAGACTTCGGTGGCTCGCTTCCGCCCGGCTATTTTGACGGCGAGAACAATTATCCCCCGGGAGAATGGCCCGGAACCTATCCCGCGGACGGCTACGTATTTCACGCCTGTACCTGGAAAACTCTGGTCGAAACCTACATGAGCAAGGGCGGAACGACCTTTGTCGATAGTGCCGCCAACAACAACGCCCTGAACCGCATCTGGCAAATTTTCGTCTGCCCCTCAGCGCCGATCGAAGCAGCGTCTGACCCGGGCACTGCAAGCGCAGTTTGTGAGTATGTGTGTCATCCCAGGCTCATGCCCTGGATGCAGGGATGGGTTGTAGACCCCGTCACCGGCCAGGTGATGGTCCCCTACAAGCTTTCCCAAATCAGGCGCAGCTCCGATATCGGAATGATCTTCGATGCATCCCTGCTTATAGAGACCACCGCCACCATCAATAACCAGGTTACAAATGTGTCCCCCTACTGGAATATCCCGTCTGATATCCCAATTGCCCAACTGATTAACGGAGGCGCCTTCGGACGAAGCTCGGGAGGCAATGGCCTCCCAACGACTCACCTCACCGATAACTATCAATACAAGGACAACATCGGCGCTTCCGCACAGCAGGCCAATTCATCCGTAGATGTTCGAGCCTTGGAATATCCTCCCTACAGCCACTACATCAACCAGGATTTGTATTATTGCTCGGGGCTGCTTCCACCGCCGCCTCCGGGCGGCAGCGGGGGACCAACTTTCGGTGGGTCGGGCAACATCCGTTTCCGACACATGAATAATGCGGAAGGCCCGGTCCTCATGGCCGACGGGCACGTCCAGGTCTTCAACTACAATCCCAACAAGCCCGTGCTCCAGCAAACGGACCTACTCCAACTCAACGTCAACGTCAACCTCAATCAATGAGAGCCGATGGGCGACTGGAAGGCGGTTCGTCCTGTGGGGCTTCGTGAGCAAATCAACCAAAAATCCGTCGTTGCCAGCGCCGCAATAGGCGTCGCGATTCTCGCCCTGGCCTGGTTCACTTTCTGGCAGGTCGTCCCCCATCGTCCCTCCGACCCCAGTGGCTTGCAGGTTTATTACACCACCGACGACGGCCAAACCTGGTTTGCCGACGGAGCCGAGAAAATTCCTCCGTATGACCACACCGGCTCGCCTGCAGTAAGGTGTTATGTTTTTAAGACCTCCACCGGGACGCAGTTCGCAGGATATCTGGAGGCATACACAAAGCAGATGCACAATCAATTAACTGGCGGAGGGCAGACATCTGGTCCGCCGATGCCCACAGCCTCAGGTTTGCTCGTCAAAAAGCCAAAGGATAAGAATTGGTTCCCGGAATTGAGCCAGCAGGGGCAGCATGTCGTCAATGATTTGAAGAGCCCGGATAATTCGCCCGGACCGTTCGAGCCCGCGCTTCCCTAACAGTACAGGAAAATGAAGACATTCCGTAAGCGAACATTCGGTACAGGGTCAGTTCGCTCCCGGAACGCCCACGGCGTTGCCGTGGGGAATTCGTATTTCGACACGGAACCCAAACTGACCCACCACCGAACTTTCGGCCCCTTGCCGGCCATTCTGCTCGCGATCCTCGCATTGAGCGCCCTGACCGCCTGCGCATCCGACCCTCCCCCCAATCCACTGGATCACGGCGAAAAAATGCTCCCGCCCCAGACCCTGGGCGCGTTTTCTCCGTTTGGCGATCAGATGCAACTGGAGAAGCTCCAGATCGTCCCCGTCGATCATCCAAAATTCAATTCTGCGATCGAGGTCCAAACCCAGGGCGGAGCAAGGGTCGATTGGAACACCGAGATCGTCGCGCCGGTCACTAAGCCTGTTAAACGCGGCGATGTGCTTCTGGCCCACTTCTGGCTGCGCTGCACAAATTCGATGACCGGCGAGGGATACACCTCCTTCGAATTCGAGTTGAATCACGGCGAATATGACAAGGCCGTCGATTTTCGAATCAGCGCCGAGCAGCAATGGAAAGAGGTTTTCGTACCCTTCGAGGCCGACCGCGATTTCCCCCTCGGCGAGGCCCGCATCTGCTTTCGAACCGGGTTCGATCAGCAGACCATCCAGCTCGGCGGCATCGAGCTTCTGAACTTTCACGACCGGATGAAGCTGTCAGACCTGCCGGCGACGAAGATTACTTACGCCGGCCGCGACCCCAACGCCCAGTGGCGTAAGGACGCCCTGGCCCGCATTGAAAAAATCCGCAAGGGAAACCTGGACATTTACGTGACCGATTCCGACGGCCGGCCCATCGAAGGCGCCACTGCCCACGCGGTTCTTCGCCGGCATGCCTTTGGATTCGGAACCTGCGTAGACGCCAGCTTCCTGACAGGAAATACCCCCGATGACGAGCGGTATCGCCAAACCGTTCTATCGCTCTTTAACCGCGCGGTCTTCGAGAACGACATGAAGTGGCCGGAGATATACGACGGCGTTCCGCCGATGGTCGACCAATCTGTGAAATGGCTCCTCGATCACCACTTCAAGATCCGCGGCCACAATCTGATCTGGCCAAGCTGGCAATGGATGCCCCCGCAACTGGAGGCGTATGCCTACGATCCGAAAAAGCTCCGTGAAATCATCGCCAAGCACATCACCGATACGGTAACCCATTTTCGTGGCCAGATGATCGACTGGGACGTGGTCAACGAGCCCTTCACCAATTACGACCTCTTCGACGATCTGGGAATGGGCGCGGGCCAACTCGTCGTGCAGTGGTATCAGCTCGCCCACCAGGCCGATCCAGACTGCCGGTTGTTTCTGAACGACTTTGGCATTCTCGACGGCCCCGCCTTTAGCGAGCATCGCGAAAACTTTTCCGAAAACATCTCGTATCTGAAAGAGAACGGCGCCCCCCTCGGCGGCATCGGAATTCAATCCCACTTCGGGACCGAAATCCCACCCCCCGAAAACATCATCAAGATCCTCGACCGGTTTTCCAAATTCAATCTGCCGATCGAATTGACCGAAGTGAGCATCAATCTCCAGGACCGCCAGCTCCAGGCGGATTATTTGCGTGATTACATGATCGCCTGCTTTTCCGAGCCCCGGGTCGAAGCAATCATGATGTGGGGATTCTGGGCCGGCCGCCACTGGCGGCCCGAAGCGGCGCTCTATGACCTCCAGTGGAACATCCGTCCGATCGGCCAGACATGGATCGACCTCACGCAAAAACAGTGGACCACCGACGCTACCGCCACCACCGACTCCAGCGGCGTCGCCAGCGTGCGCGGCTTCTACGGAACCTACGAAATCACCATCACCACCGGCTCAAAGCAGCAGACCCTTACCACCGAATTGAAGCCCGGCGGGTCCCGGCTTGAAGTTCACATGGAGTAAGAATCCCGGCCATGACGATGGCAACGATGAAAATCTCTCTCGCCGCCGATCTCGTCGATGGAACCCTGATCCAGCTCAACGACAACGGCGCCTGGTGCTGGTTTCAGGATCCCCGGATGGTGATCGACCGCACCAACAACACCGTGCTGATCTCCTCAATCGCCGGCTCATCCCCTCTTACCCCCTCTCCCTGTACCCAGGGAGAGGGCTGGGGTGAGGGCCTTGAAAAAACTTGCAGCCAGGCACGCCTCCCCCGCGAAAATCGCGGCGGCGATGTCGATGTAGTAACATTTTATCCCGATACCGGCCGAACCACTCGATTTGTTCTGCATCACAACCTAGAGCCCCAAGACGATCACAACGCCGCGGCGCTCCTGATCCGCCCGGACGGGCGCTACCTGGCGATGTATTCACGCCACAATCGCGACAACCTCTCGTATTACCGAATATCGACCCGCCCCCACGACGCCCGAGATTGGGAAGCCGAGCGCACTTTCGACTGGTCCCATGCCATCGCCGCCGCCGGCGCGAACAGCCACATCACCTATTCAAATCTCTTCCATCTCGCCGCCGAAAAAATAACGTACAATTTCTCGCGTGCAATCAACGACAACCCCTCGATCCTGATCTCCCCCAACCAGGGCGACGACTGGATCTACGGCGCAAAACTCCTCACCGAAAAGAAGCTCGGATACGTCAACGGCTACACGAAATACACCTCAAACGGCATCGACCGAATCGATTTCCTCACCACCGAGCACCACCCGCGCGATTTCAACAACAACATCTATCACGGCTTTATCAAGGGCGGCAAACTTTATCGTTCGAATGGATCGGTCGTCGAGCAAAACCTCTTCGCATCCCCCGGCCATTCCCAAACCGAGCTCACAAAAGCCTTCGCGGCTGGCGGCATTTTCGACGGCGAAAAGATGACGCACGCATGGACAATCGCAATTAACATCGACGCCCGCGGCAATCCCTACGCCCTCATTTCCGCCCGCGCCAACGACGACCCCGAAAACACCCATTTCCAGGATCACCGCTTCTTCTACCTTCGCTATGACGGCCGGCAATGGCAAACCCATCAACTCGCCAAGGCCGGTGCCGGCCTGTGGGCCGCCGAGGAGGATTACACTGGCCTCGCTGCGCTGAATCCCGCCAATCCGAACGAGGTCTTTATCTCGACCACAATCGATCCGCGCGATGATTCCCGCCTTTCGCATCACGAAATCTTTCAGGGCACAACGGAAGATGAAGCACAAACCTGGACCTGGCGACCGATCACGCAGAATTCCACGGTCGAAAATCTCCGCCCTCTGGTGGTCGCCTGGGACCGCGATAATTCCTTGATCGCATGGTTCCGCGGAACGATGAGCCGCTCGCAGGTTTACGATTGCGCGATCGTCGGCATTCAGCAGCGAAGGGGCGAGCAGCAGGAGAAGCTACAGTTTTTCCCGCCCGCAGCCCTGGAAAAATCAAAATCCGGTTTCGTCCTGCCGCCTGCCGACCAGGCCGGCGTTTACGACGTATACGCTTTCTTCTGGTGCGAATCCGGCTGCGACGCACAGCTCATCGCAGGCCTCGCGCCCGAGCAAATGACGACTTACCGGACGCGCTCCGCACAACAGGCAGAACCCTCCCATTTTGCCACCGGCGTCGATATCGCCCAAGGCAACCGCTTACTATATCGTGCCTATCTCGGACGAGTCCGCGTAAGATCCGCGGAACCGATCCAAATCATCGCGCACGCACAGGAGTTCGCCGGAGCAGGGTATTGCAAAGTTAAGCAGCCATGAATCGATTCGTGTATAATTCGGGTGAAATGAGCAAACGGCCAACGATCACCGATGTTGCCCGCCTCTGCGGCGTAACCGCCGCCACGGTCAGCCGGGTTCTCAACGACAAGAAAAAGAACTTTTCAACCACCGAAGCGGTTCGCCAGAAAATCTGGGACACCGTGCGCGAACTGGGTTACGTTCCCGATCTGAGCGCCCGAAGCCTCAGCCTTCGCAACACCCGCGTCATCGGCTTGTTCGCCTCGCCCCAGACCCACGTCGCCGAAGGCATCAACGAATCATTGCTGGAAGGAATCGCCGAAACGCTCCACTCAGGCGGCTACGACGTTTTCTTCGGCATGAGCCCCATCCGCAGCACCAAAAATCCCCTCCCCTTCTGGCGATTCGACGGCGCAATCCTCATGCAGGCCCCCAAACCCGAGACCGTAACGGAGCTGGGCCTGCGGCGCGTGCCCTACGTCTGCGTCAACGAACGCGTCGGAAATCCAGCCGCTTACGTGGTTGCCGACGACGCCATGGGAATGAAACGCGCTATCTCTCACCTCACCCAACTCGGCCACAAGCGTTTCGCCTACGCCAACGCCCGGGCGGCTTATTTCAGCCACTACAGCGTCAACGAAAGATACGGAACATTGCTGGCAGCGGCGCGCGATGGGACCATCAAGCTTGTCCCCGGCCACGACACCCCCTTCCATTCACCCGCTGAATTCCTGAAAGTGATGGTTGGCGAAGGGGGCGCCACCGCGGTCATCACCTACGATCACCAGATCGCCGTGATGCTGCTCGGCGCCGCCTATGGAATGGGGATACGGATTCCCGAGGACTTCAGCCTAATTTGCTTTAACGATGTTTTCCCGGTGGCGATGCTCTATCCCCCGCTGACGGCCGTCGCCGTCGCCGGCCGAGAAATGGGCCGCCTTGGCGCGGACTTGCTCCTGAATCATTTGCTTTCGCCGCAACCGCATAGTGGACGGGAGATTCGAGTTTCCGAGGACCTGATCGTCCGCGGTTCGACGGCCCCTCCACCGGCCGCGTAAAGCGCAGATTCCTCAAATTATTCCCAGGTAAACATCTGAATTGCCCTTTTTTTCTTGACACGTATATGCGCCCAGTAATATATAGTAAGCGTTTACGTCAGCACATTCCAGTATCCTGCGGTTTTTGGCGGAGGGCCAACATGTCACGCGGAAAAAAGGCATTGTCCATTGCAGCCAGCGCGGCCGCTTCTATCGCATTTGCCCAGGCGGCACATGCGGGACTCACCGTTACCAGTTACACCGGAACCGTGACCGGTACTGCCCCCGGCGACTACTGGCCCTCCGCACCGAGCGGACCCGCTGCGTCGTCCGTGGTCGGGTTTAATCCATCCATTGACAGCGGTGATGGTCCCGGCGCCGAAGGTTCACCCAACGACGGCAATGCAAACGGTGGTGTTGTCCAGGAGAGCGTCGGCTCAGGCGCTTTCTCCGTATTGGCACAGACATTTCAAACCGGAGCCTCGGGCTTCACCCTCGGCGAGATTGCCTTCGTGATGAGCGCCGGCCCGGACGCAAACCCCGATTTCAGCATCCATCTTTTCCAACTTAACAACACAGTAGTACCGACGTCGACCGGCTATACCCTGAGCACCGCCGAGGCAGCCGGCACAAGTGATCTGCTCGGCGGCGGCAGTGGACTAACCTTTAATTTTAACGGCGGGCGTCCCAACTCGATCCAACAGTTCGTCTTCAGCGGCAGCGATCAGGTCAGCCTGCTCCCCAACACCGAATATGCCCTCGAGCTTTGGGGAAACCAAAATAGCGGCGAAAGCATTGGGGCCTTTCGCAACAGCGGCGCCAACCCGATCGCGTGGCCTTACACGGGTGGGCAGGCGTATTTCGTGCAGGGCTTTACCGTGGCGTCAGGCACGGGCACCAACGCCGGCCAATCGGACCATAGCTCCGTTGTGCGCGGCGAAGTCGCCGGTTCCACGCGCGATCTTCTCTTCTCCCTCTATCAAGCGCCCCCGACCAACGTCAACGCCACTTGGACCGGCGCCTCGGCGACGAACAACACCAACTGGACCGATGCCACCAACTGGACCGGTGGCGTTCCAGCGGCGCTGCCGGGCGACACAGCGCTCTTTACAACCGGAAGTTCCTCCACCACCGCCGACCTGAACGGCACGCAAACGCTCGGTGCAATCACCTTCAACGGCCCCGCTTACACGATTGCCCCGGGAACCAACAGCGGATCGCTGGTCATCGAGAACGTCAACCTTACCACGGCCCACATCGACGATCTGTTTAACAGCTCAACCATTACCGCCCCGATTTCGCTCGAATCCAGTGTGCAAATCGCCGTCGGGCAAACGGCCAATACCCTGACTCTCTCCGGCGCCATCACCGGCGTCGGCGGTATCTCGCTGGCTGGCGACACCAATGCCGTCATGGTCGGTACCGTCGAAATCAGCGGCGCCAACAGTTATTCCGGCCCAACCTCCGTCGCCGGCGGCGAACTGCTCGTTGCACCCAGTGGTTCCGCCACTGTCAGCCCCTTGCCCATCGGCAACGCTGCCACCATCACCGGCGGGTCGGTTGTCCTGGCATCAAACGTAACCTCCGGATCAGGATCCGTTTCACACCCCGCCAGCAACGTGACCCTCAGCTCCCTCACCATCTCCGGCAACGGCGTCTTCGACATCGGCAACAACCACATCATCCTCACCTACACCGGCACTAGTCCCATGTCCACGATCCTGGGATACATGCAAACCGGCTACAACAACGGCGGCATGGAACGGTACCGGCATCATCTCCTCGGCCGCTGCCCTTCAGGACTCCACCGCCGGCGCCCTCAAATACAGCATCGGTTGGGCAGACGGCGGCGACAAAGTTGGCGATGTCGCCGGCCTCACCAGCGGTGAAATCGAACTCAAGTACACGCTGATCGGCGATGCCAATCTCGACGGCAGCGTCAATGGGTCAGACTTCTCGATCCTGGCCGCCAACTTCGGGCTGGGCGTTACCAACTGGGACCAGGGCAACTTCCTGTTTGGCAGCTCTGTGAACGGTTCGGACTTCAGCGCCTTGGCCGCCAACTTCGGCCAGGGTGACAGCGACAACGCCGTGACCGTTGCCGACGTCGCGGCCCTCGACGCCTTTGCTGCCGCCAATGGCTTGGCGACACCTTCCTTCAGCACGGTGCCCGAGCCCGCCTCACTTGGATTGCTGGCAATCGGCTCTCTTGGCCTGATGAATCGGCGCAAACGCCAACATTGAGCGCAGCAAATAGCGCCTGTCGAAACCAATGGCCCCTTCGCCAAGGTGGGGCCATTTTCATTTGCGAGAAAATCTCGATCGTTCAGGGTAGCGCCGAAGCCTCATTGCGCAAACATCAGCCGCAAAACAACCACCGCCAGAAGGTATGTGACCAGCGCCAGCGCAACGCCCAGAAGGATTCCACCCAGCATCCAGGAAACGAAGATCGAATTAAAAACCGCCAGCGACATGCGCGGCAGCTGCGGATTACGCCAGTCAGCGATGTGCGGAACTTTTCCGGTAATCAAAAATCGCCCGGCAATGATGGAAACGATGCTCAGCACCGGCCCGATCGGAGGAGCCGACAATTGCGATCCCGCGATCACCGACAACGGATGAAGGGAAAACCGCCGGGCGGTGTATAGGCTCAGAATCGTCTGCAGCCCGTATAGCGGGATACACGCGATAAACACACCAACCGCCAGGCCGGCCGCGAAATTCTTGCGGGCCGTTTGCGCCAGCTTCAGTTCCCGCCAGGCACGCACCGGGCTGAACCAGAAAATCAGCCGCCGGACCACCCTGGAGACCCAGCTTCCACGCTTTGGCGCTGGCTCTCCCTCGGCCCGATCCGACTCAAGGGTGGATGTTGACGGCATAGGCTCGACTTGCATAATCCCGATGGGAATATCGGCGGCACCCGCATGATTACCGCACCCGCGACGGGCGTCAATATTTGAGATGGCAATGAAACCGCCCACCCCGTACTGGGTCAGTTCCCTCCCGAAACGCCCACGGCGCTGCCGTGGGGATTTCGTATTTCGACTCAGAACCCAAACTGACCCATCACCGGCCTCCGCCGCAATAATCGTCCTCCTGTTCTTTTGCTCTCACGTTTACGCCGACGAACCGGGCTCAGACCTCTTCCCCACCACCCTTGCCAGCAATGTCGATTCCCCAGACCCATATCCCCGGGGCCTGCGCCTGGTCACCGTATATACCGGCTACGCCCAGCAGCCCACCGGCGAACGCGAGCAGATCGGATTCTGTAACGTCGGCCTCAATTACTATTTCGCCGACAACTGGGCCTTCGGATTCGAGGCGACAGGCGTCGGCGTTTCCCAGGATGAAAACAACATTGCCGCCGGCGGCGCCGACATTATCCTCCGCACCCATCTCTGGAACTACGAACGATTTTCCTTCTACGGCGACTTCTCCGCCGGCGTCCTCGAAGCCGACTACCGCCTCCCGCCGGGCGGCACCGATTTCAATTTCACCGTCCGCACCGGAATCGGCTCCGCATTCCGCCTCACCGATACCACCTCGCTTATGTTCGGATTGAGGTACTGGCACCTTTCCAACGCCCGCCAGGAGGGCCCCGATCGAAACCCCTCTCTCAACGCCATCGAAGGATATGTGGGGCTCATGTTTCGCATGTAACCAGCCGCCGCAGGAATCCCGCCCGATTCACTTTTCCTGAAGCAGCGCGAACACTTCCGCAGCCATCTGCCGCTCCTCGTCCGCCGGAATCAGCCAGATTTCGACTTTCGATTCATCCGCATGAAGCCGGGCAGATTGATCTGAATCAGCGCCGTCGTTTCGTTGCCCATCAAGAACGATCCCCAGGAATTCCAACCCGGCGCAGATTTGCCGGCGGATCCCGGCGGAGTGCTCCCCAATGCCGCCGGCGAACGAGATGGCATCAATGCCGCCAAGTGCAACCGCGAATGCGCCGATATATTTCCGTGCGCGGTAAGCGAAAATTTCCAGGGCGAGTTTTGCCTGCGCGTTGCCGGCCAAAGCCTTCTTTTCGATGTCGCGAACGTCTCCTCCGGTGCCCGTGAGCCCGGCCAACCCGCTGCGATGGTTAAGCATCTCGTCCAGCTCTTTCGCAGTGACGTCGGGCAAGTTCATAAGATAGAGCATCAGCCCCGGATCGACGTCGCCGCAGCGCGTGCCCATCACCAGCCCTTCCATCGGCGTCATTCCCATGCTCGTGTCGATGCTCTTGCCGTCGCGAACGGCGCAGACACTACATCCGTTGCCAAGATGGCACGTTATCAGTCGCGTCCCCTGAGCCGGGCGGCCAAGGCGCTTGATCAATTGCCCCGAAACATACTCGTGCGAGATTCCGTGAAACCCATATCGCCGGATCGAATGCTTGCGCGATAAATCGACTGGAATCGCATAAGTACTTGCATACTCAGGAATTGTGCGATGAAAAGCTGTGTCAAAGATGGCCACCGACGCCGCTTGCGGCGCCACATCCATCGCAGCCCGCATGCCCGCCAGCGCCAAGCCATTGTGAAGCGGCGCGAATTGCTCGGCAGCACCAATCGCAGTCATGACATCCCGCGTGATCCGCACCGGCTGCGTGAAACTCGGCCCGCCATGAACCACCCGATGCGCAATCGCGTCGATCCCCAGCGGAAGGCACGCCTTAATGGCCTCCTCGGCAGCCTGTTGCGGAGTCTCCGCCGCAACGGCATGGTGCTCATCCGCCTTGCCGGGCAATTCCAAACGAAGCATCGCCTCCGGCGTTCCCCATTTCTCCACCAGGCCCGCGGCAAGCGACGCAGAATCTAACTCCGAATCACTCTCATCCACGCGCAGCAACCGAAACTTCAGCGATGAACTGCCGGCATTCAGGGCAAGAACATTCATGACGTTTTCAGCCCAATACCATAACTGCGATTGCCGGGCCATGTCAGCAGCCCCCGCAAATAATCAGCCGATGGGTAGAAATCCCTATTTAATGTGCCGGCTGCGCGCCGATGAGATGAACACCGACGCTTGATCTGCACGGAAGAGATCAGCGGGAGAAGGAGAAGGTGGTTTTCAGTCGCTGGGTGCCCTTAAGACAGGAGGGTCTGAAGGGCGCCCTGCAGCTTAAGAAAAAGAAACCAGAAGCCGTCCGAGCGATATTTCCATGGACCGTACGGCTCCTGTTTAACGACATACGCAGCTTCCGAGAAATCGCGCATATTTCTTGATTTGCGATCACGGTTGCTGCCCCAGGCCCCAGTTCCCCCATCCCCGTCCAGTCCGGTTGATGGCGACGATTCTGTTACAGTCGTCATCGACCGGCTGGACGTTTTTGTTTAGAAGCCCCAACAGATGGCTCCGCCGCCCCCGCTGGAGGCTGCGCCGGTTATGCAGAAATCTTCAATTCGCGTCCAAATAACTTCGGAAAAATTAATTTTCAACCGATCCAATACCAGGCAGACTAACGTCGCATTTGCGCTGCCAGACGCCCAAAATAAAGCCTTCTGCGGCCAGGAAACAAACCGAGGGACGGTGGGCCATTGAATTCGGCCGTTACGTTTAAATCGGATGCAGAGATGGATCATCAGGCCAAGGTGCGCCTCGCCGCCCTCGTCGAATCTTCCGACGACGCCATCATCGGCAAGACGCTCGATGGAATCATCACCGATTGGAACCACGGTGCACAACGCATATTCGGCTACACCCCGGACGAGGCGATCGGACAACCAGTCTCCATGCTGATTCCCCCGGATCGGTGCGCCGAAGAGCAGGAAATCCTGCGCGCATCGCCCAGGGCGAGCGGGTTGAGCACTTCGAAACCATACGCCGCGCTAAAGACGGACATCTTATCGATGTCTCCCTCTCGGTTTCCCCGATTCGAGACGAAGAGGGGCAAATCGTGGGCGCGTCGAAAATAGCCCGCGACATAACCGAGCTCAAACGAACCCGCGCCGATTCCGATCGCCTCCTCCGCCTCTTGGACCTCGCCAGCCTCATCGTGCGCGATGAAGAAGATCGCATCACCCACTGGAACAAAGGGGCCGAAAAACTCTACGGCTATACCGCTGAACAGGCCATCGGACGCGAGAGCCACCAGCTTCTCCGAACCGAATTTCCTCAGCCCCTCGACAAGATTCTCGGGCATTTGTGGTCCACCGGATCCTGGGAGGGAGAGCTTCTGCACACCACCAGTGACGGAAAACAGATCACTGTTGCCAGCCAATGGACCGTCTATCGCGGTCCCGGCGGAGAGGTCCCCGCCGTCCTTGAGTCCAACATTGACGTCTCTGCACGCAAGTCCGCCGAGGCCGAAAGACGCGAAAGCGACGAACGCTATCGTAATCTGTTCAACTCGATGAGCGAAGGATTCTGCCTCTGCCAGATGCTCTTCGATGAAAACGGAAAACCCAACGATTTCATATTCCTGGCGATCAATCCGGCTCAGGAAAACATTCTCGGGATGAAGGCCCAGGACGTCGTGGGCAAACGCGAAGGAAATTCTCCCCGGCCTCGAGGACCACTGGATTCAGGTCCTCGCTACTCCCGCCCTCACCGGAGAGGCCGTTCGTTACACCAACTACGTCGCCCAGCTCGACCGCTATTTCGATGTCTACGCCTACAGCCCCGGCATCGGGCAGTTCGCCGCTCTGGCGATGGATGTAACCGACAGAAAAAAGGCCGAGGAAGGCATGGCGCGCCAGGCCGAGGCCCTCGCTCGCTCCAACACCGAGCTCGAACGCTTCGCTTACATCGCCTCCCACGATCTTCAGGAGCCCCTCCGAACCGTCAGCAGCTTCGCAAAGCTCCTCGACAGAAAACATTCCAACGAGCTCGGTGAGGAAGCAAAAGAATATCTCAAATTCGTCACCGGCGGCGTCGAGCGCATGGAAACCCTCATCCGCGACCTCCTCAACTATTCCCGCATCGATTCGCGGGGAGACCCCTTCAAAAAAGCCGACTGCAACACCATCCTCCAACTGGTTACCGAAAACCTCAAGGCCTCGATCGATTCGCGCAATGCCAAAATAACCGTCGACGCCCTCCCCATTCTCGTCGGCGATCCCACGCAGCTCGGCCAGGTCTTTCAGAACCTCATCTCCAACGCCGTCAAGTTCTGCAAGGAATCCGAGCCTCACGTCCACCTCTGGGCCAAGGAAGATGAGCAAAACTGGACTTTCTCCGTTCACGACAACGGCATCGGCATCGCACCGCAATACTTCCAGCGCATCTTCGTCGTCTTCCAGCGCCTTCACACCATCGAGGAATACAGCGGCACCGGCATCGGTCTTGCCATTTGCAAAAAAATCGTCGAGCGCCACAAGGGACGAATCTGGGTGGAATCAACCCTCGGAAAGGGTTCCACCTTCCACTTCACCATCCCCAAGCGGAAGAGCGTTTCATGAAACCGGAAAATCTCGAAATCCTGATGGTCGAAGACAACCCCGCCGACGTCCTTCTCACCAAAGAAGCCTTTCGCGAGGGCAACATCGCCAGCAGGTTGAACGTCGTCAAGGACGGCGTTGAGGCCCTCGCTTATCTCCGCCGCGAAGGCCCCTACGGAACCGCCTCCCGCCCCGACCTCATCTTCCTCGATCTCAATCTTCCACGAAAAAATGGCCAGGAGGTCCTTCAGGAGATCAAGACCGACGAGAATTTCAGAAAAATCCCGGTCATTGTCCTCACCACTTCCAGCTCCGAATCCGACATCGCCAGGAGCTACCACCATTACGCCAACGCCTATGTCGTCAAGCCCGTAGACATGGATCAGTTCAACGACGCCCTGAAATGCATCGACCGCTTCTGGCGTCGAACCGCGACTCTCCCCCCAAAATGAGCGACCGATACCTGCAAGTTCTGCTGGTCGAGGACAGCCCCGGCGACGCCGCACTGCTGGAAATGTCCCTCACCGAATCCGTCTACGGAAATTTCCAGGTAACCATCGTCAGGCGTCTGGACGAGGCCATCTCACGCCTCTCCCGCGAATCGTTCGATGCGATCCTCCTCGATCGGGGCCTCCCCGAATCCCAGGGCCTCCAGACGCTCCAGCGGATGAGGCCCAGGGCCGCCAACGCCCCCATCATCGTCCTCACCGGTCTCTCCGACGAGAACCTCGCCATCCAGGCCATGAAGGAGGGAGCACAGGATTACCTCGTCAAAAGCGAAGTCGAGCGCGGCCTGATCGGCCGCGCCGTCCGATATGTCATCGAGCGCACCCGCGCCGAGCGCGCCTCCGTCGACGCCGAGCGCCGCCTCCAGCTTGCCGTCGAGGCGGCGCAAATCGGAATCTGGGATTGGGATCTGAAGCGCGACACCGTTGTCTGGTCCCCGATCCAGGCCCAACTCCTGGGAATCCAGGGCCGCGACTGCTCTTTCGAAGCCTTCGACCGCTGCATCCATCCCAATGATCGCCTGGAAGTCCACAAAACCTCCCGCGACGCTATCACCTCACAGGAGCCTTTTCGAATCGAATACCGCGTCGTCTGGCCCGACGGCACCCTGCACTGGCTCGAGGGCCGCGGACGCGCGTTTTTCGACGATGACGGCAAAGCCAGCCGGATGATGGGCACCATCGTCGAAATCACCCAGCGCAAGGCCGCCGACGAAGCCGCCAAAACCCGCGAGGCCGATCTGGCACACCTCTCACGCGTCAGCACCATGGGGCAGATGGCCTCAGGCCTCGCCCACGAGCTCAATCAGCCCCTGGGCGCCATTTTAAGCTATGGCGGCGCCTGCCTCGCCCAGATGGATGACACAAACCAGTCGCTCACAACCGTAAAAACCGGCCTGGAAGAGATGATGAATGAGACCCGCCGCGCCGGCCTGATCGTCACCCGGATGCGCGAATTCGTCCAAAAGCGCCAACCCAAAACCAGGCCCGTCGATCTCAACCAGATCGTTCAAAGATCGCTTCAGTTGCTCCAGTTTGACCTCGACCGGCACACCATTGCCGCCGACGTCGATCTCGTCTCCGACCTCCCGCAGGTCTTGGCCGACGACATCCAGATCGAACAGGTCCTCGTCAACCTGATCTGCAATGCGATCGAGGCAATCGCCGAAAACCCCGCCGGTCCGCGGAAAATCTCCGTGCAAACCGAGCGGCAGCAGGATTCAAACCAGGTCTGGGTAACCGTGATCGATTCCGGAGCCGGAATGTCCGACCAAAACATTCGCCAGCTCTTCGACCCATTCTTCACGACTAAACCCAATGGCCTCGGCATGGGCCTCAACATCAGCCGGTCGATCATCGAAAGTCATGGCGGGCGCCTCACGGCCTCGGCAAATCCCGACGGTGGCATGCGCTTTCGCTTTACGCTTCCAATCGAAACAGGGGTGGCGCCATGTCCGACGAACTCAAGCCGGTAGTCCACATCATCGATGACGATCCGGGAATGCGCAAGAGCCTTACCATGCTCGCCCAATCGGCGTCGCTCCCCATGCGCGGATATCAATCCGCCGAGGAATTCCTCGCCGAAGCCAATGTCGCCCGGCCCGGCTGCATTGTCCTCGACCTCCGCATGCCCGGAATGAGCGGCATCGAGCTCCTACAGCAACTGCGGGCAGAGATGGTCGATATTCCCGTCATCCTCATCAGCGGGCACGCCGACGTCCCTACCGCCGTCCGCGGAATGAAACTCGGCGCCGTCGACCTCCTGCAAAAACCCGTCGAACCCGAGGTTCTTATCGAGGCAATTCGCCGCAGCCTCGATCTGTCGGCATCGATGCATCACCGGCGCTGCGACCAGGAATCGGTTCGCCAGCGCTTTGAGTCCCTGACCCCGCGCGAATTGGAACTCTTGACATGGATTGTCCAGGGGCATTCCAACAAACGCATCGCGTTCGACATGGGCATATCTATCAAAACCGTCGCCAACCATCGCGCCAGCCTGATGACCAAGACCGGCGCAAGCAACGCCGCCGACCTCGCCCGGCTCTAGAGCGTGTTGTGAACTTTCCCCATCATCGGCGATATTGGGTGGATGGCAAGGAAGCCTTACCCAACTGACGTGACGGATGAGGAATGGGCATTTGTGGCGCCGTATCTGACGTTGATGAGGGAAGATGCTCCGCAGCGGGAACATTCGCTGCGCGAGGTCTTCAATGCGTTGCGATACGTGGTTCGAGCCGGCGAAGCCTGGCGAATGATGCCCAACGATCTGCCGCCGTGGGACATCGTTTATCAGCAGACCCGGCGCTGGATCAAAGCCGGCGTGTTCGAGGCCATGACGCATGATCTGCGAGAATTGCTGCGAATGCTGTCGGGCCGCGATCCCAAACCATCGGCGGCGATCTTCGACAGTCGCACGCTGCAGGCGCCGCCCGAGAGCGGCGGACGCGGCGGTTACGACGGCGCCAAGCGGAAGAAAGGAAGCAAAACGCACATGGCGGTAGACACGCTGGGACATCTGCTGGCGCTGCACGTGACATCGGCCGATCAGCAAGATCGTTCACGCGTGAAGCAACTGGCCAGGGACGTGCAGAAAGCCACCGGCGATTCGGTGGCGTTGGCATTTGTGGATCAGGGATACACCGGCGAACAACCCGCTGCCGACGCGGCGAAAAGCGACATCGAATTGTCGGTGGTTAAACTTCCGCAGGCCAAACGAGGCTTCGTGCTGCTCCCCCGGCGATGGGTTGTCGAGCGATCGTTCGGTTGGCTCGGACGCTTCCGCCGATTGGCTCGTGACTACGAACGGTTGGCCACAACTCTGGCCGGTCTTCACTTTGTCGCCTTCGCCTGCGTGATGCTGCGTCGGCTCATGATGACAGGAGTGGCGTAAAGTGCACAACACGCTCTATACGATCGCCGACTCCGGAGCCGCTTCCAGCCATCGCACCAAAGTTTCCAGCTAACAAAAAAACTGTCCTATCTGGGTAAAAATGCCCATTCCCCATCTCCTTTCGGTTTCCGATATCTCCGGCATAGGTTAATGCGCTCGCCGCGACGCGCCTTTGATGGAAACTTTATGGATCTGAAACGAAAATGCTGGCGCAGACTGGTAGTGGACGACGTCACCTCCAACTGCCAGGCAACCGGAATGGCGCTCAGCTCCATGGGCGGCCAAATCACCATTGCCAATAATGGCGCCGAAGCCGTCGAAATTGTCCGCCTCGCGGACCAGCATGGCTTGGCTTTCGACATCGTCTTGACCGACGTTCAGATGCCCGTCATGGGCGGCATCGAAGCCGCTCGCCTCATGCGCTCCCTGGGCTTCAAAGGCCAGATCGTGGCCATCAGCGGCAGCGACGAGCAAAACCTCGCCGATCGATGCCTCGCCGCCGGATGCGACGAGTTCATTCGCAAACCCGCATCCTTGGACAGGCTTTCCGACGTTGTGCTGCGTTTTTTCCCGCCCGAAAACCCGCCCGCCGCGCTAGGCCCTGTCTCATGAATCCTCGCGCGGCCAGACGAAGCGGATTTTGGCCGCGGGCTAGGAGCGACGACGAGCAGTATTGTAAGGAAATACGGCGAGGAGGAGCGACGACGCACGCGGCCAAAATACGCGAGTATGGCCCGCGAGGATTCATGAGACAGGGCCTAACCCTCCCCTGATTCCCCACCCCTGATTCCGTGCCGCAGCCGCTTGTCCGCCAACGTCTGACAATATCGCCCCTCGCTTCATCGCCCTTGGGTATAAATCCCTATTTTGCGGGGTTTGCTTTCGTTCGATGTTTTTTGTGTAAGCGCGGGCGGGGAAGTCATTTCCCGTACTCGACGCATCGCGCAGATTCGTCCAACCGAACGGATGGGACAAATGACTTTGCCGAAGCTGACAAGTACCCAGGACGAAGAGCCCGTTTCCCGGATGAGTGAACTCCGCTACGTCGCCCTGGTGATCGTCCTTGGCCTCACCGGGTCCCTGATCTCGTGGAGATTCCTCAATCGCACCGCCATGATTCGGGCAACCCAGCTTGCCAGTGCCGACTACCAGGACGACTTCACCCGCGGCAAAAAAATCATCGAAGACCAGTTCGATCGGATCTACGACGCCATACGCCTCATCGCGATTGTGCCCGGTGTCGAGAAAATCGACAACAACACCGCCGATTTTCACCAGAACGCCCAGATCGCCGCGGACGCAATCTACGAAAACCTCGTCAGCGATGTTGGTGTATCCAACATCTTTATCGTTTCGAAGGATTTCACGCCGGGCCAACTCAACGCGGCGACGGGCCGGCCGCAGACCCCCATCATCGCCTTCAGCGGTGGACCCGGCGCCGTCAGCGCCCTCAGCGATTTACGCTCCTCCGGTGACTCTTATCGCGCCATGTTGCCGTTGTACGAAATCATGGCCGCCCAGATCCAAAGTTTTCGGCGCGAGTGTCCCGACGCCCGCTCGGTTCGACAGGGGCTTGCTCCCGCTTTGGCCAGCGACGAAATTGAGTTTGCCCGCACCAACACCGGCGCCAGCGTACGCGGCATCGTCTACGCCGTCCCCATCTACGGTCCAGACGGAAAATTTGCCGGAATTGTCGCCTGCACCGTGCGAACGTCTATCATCGCCGGCTGGCTCGATATCCATTTCATGACTCTCCTGCGCCAGTCCGGATTCCGCACCATGTTCGCCGATGATTCCGCCCCGCCGCCCAACGAACAATTCGGTTATACCCAGTCGGACAGCGTCTTTATCGTCGACATGGCGCCCTGGAGACTCGACGTCTCCGTCCCCGCCGACGTCTTCTACAAGGGCGACGATTTCGCCTGGGTCGCCGCACAATCCAGATTCATCTTGGGATTTGGAAGCATCCTGACCGTCGCCTTCGCCGCCGTCGCCTGGACGCTTTCCAAAAGCCGCCATCGGGCGCTCGCCCTCGCCAAGTCGATGACCGCCTCCCTCAGCCGCGCCAAGGAGGCCGCCGAATCCGCCAGTCGCGCAAAAAGCGAATTTCTCGCCCGCATGAGTCACGAGATTCGCACCCCCCTCAACGGCGTCGTCGGAATGATCGACCTGCTCGGAGAAACCGAACTCGCCTCCAACCAGCGCCGTTACACCGATTCCGCACGCGCCGCCGCCGCGAATCTCCTCTCCGTCATCAATGACATCCTCGACTTCTCGAAAATCGAAGCCGGCAAAGTCGAGCTTGAGGCCATCGAATTCGACCTCCACCGCGTCGTCGAGGACCTGATCGAACTCCTCGCCCCCATCGCCGCCAAAAAACAACTCGCCCTCGGTTGCCTTCTTCCCGACAACATTCCCCACCGCATGGTCGGAGATCCCATCCGCATCGGTCAGGTCCTCACAAATCTCGTCGGAAACGCCATCAAATTTACCACACGCGGTTCGGTCAGCGTTCGCGTCGAACTCGCCGCTCAGATCGGGCCTCGTCGCACCATTCGTGTCAACGTCGAAGACACCGGCATTGGCATTCCCAAGAGCCGTATGGACAGGCTCTTCAAGGGCTTCTCACAGGTCGATACTTCGACCACCCGCAAATTCGGTGGAACCGGCCTCGGACTGGCCATCTGCAAACGATTGGTCGAGCTGATGGGAGGAGAAATCGGCGTCCACAGCCAGGAAGGACACGGGACCACCTTCTGGTTCACCATCGACCTGCCCGCTGTCGACGCCGCCGCCGACTCCGGTTGCCGGCCCGGGAGCCAGATTCGCGTCCTGGCACTGGAACCCGATCCGGCCTATCGGGCGATCCTTCAAAAACAGTTGGAACAACGTTTTTCCTCGGTAACAATCGTGTCCGATGCGCAAGCGCGCTGCTGCGCTGAAGCGAGGCGCCGCCGCGGGCTCTCCGTTTCAGGTCGCCCTTCTCCCACACCAGAGCGATGAATATCGCCCCCTGGTCCAGGCGATCGAGTCTGACCCGCGCCTCCAGACGACCAAGTTGCTCGCGGTCCTCGACATCGACAACCGCACCGAACTCGAGATGTTGCGCGGACTGGGGTTTTCGGCCCGTTTGCACCGGCCTCTGACCCAGTCACGTCTACTGGACGCGATCTCCTCGCTCGTCGAGCCCCGGGAAGGCCGCCCGGATCCCTCCTCCGTCCCCGCCCAGCAGACGCGCAAACTGCATTTCCTGGTCGCTGAAGACAACGAGATGAACCAGTTCGTCACCGAAGAATTCCTTCGCCGCGCCGGGTGTACCTGCAAAATCGTCGGAGACGGCCGACTCGCCGTCGAGGAATCCGCCAAGGGAGGTTTCAATGCAATACTCATGGACTGCCAGATGCCCGACATGGACGGCCTCGAAGCCAGCCGCCTCATTCGCGAACGGGAAGCCGCCACGCCGGGGTCGCCGCGAATGGCGATCATCGCCCTCACCGCTGAAGCAATTGCCGGAGACCGCGAAAAATGCATCGCCGCCGGAATGGACGGCTACGTCACCAAGCCCATCAATCCCCGCGAGCTCTTCCGCGAAGTTGATACCGTACTCAAGACCCAGGCAACAGCGCCGACCCCCGCAAAGGCGGCAACGCCCGCTCCAGGCGCCCCCACCCCCATCGAAACCTCCGTCCTCCTCGATCGCTGCATGGGCGACCGCGAATATGCGATTCAAACTCTGGAAAAGTTTCGCCGCCGCGCCGCCAAAGACGCCGACGACTTAACTGAAACCGGTCCCAATCCCCCAAAAAGACCGCAGAGATCGCTCACAATCTCAAGGCCGTCGCCTCTCACATTGGCGCCGCAGAACTGCGCCGCCTCGCCTTTGCCATGGAGCAGGCCGCCGCCCGCGCCGACCTCGAATTCCTCGCGCATCGCCTGCCCGACCTTTGCGCCGAAGCCCGCCGCTGCGCCGATTATGTTCCCCAGCTCATCGGGCTCATCGAACAAGCTTCCGCCAACACCCCCGTCAAAGAGGAATCGGCAAGGTGACGCATGCAGATCCTGGCCGTAGATGACGACGCCTTCCACCTCGACGTTCTCGCCCGCGCCCTCACCAAGTTGGGCCACGCCGTGGTCCGCGCCGGCAGCGCGACCGAAGCGCTCGACCTCCTCCGCCACGGCGGAATACGCCTCGTCGTCACCGACTGGGAAATGCCCGAAGTGGACGGCCTGGAGTTTTGCCGCTCCGTCCGCGCGAACGATTTCAACGGTTATGTCTATCTCATCATGCTCACCGGACGCGAAGGTTCCAAGAGCCGCTGCCAAGGACTCACCGCCGGTGCCGATGCCTTTCTCACCAAGCCGCTCGATATGAAGGAAATGGAGGTCGTCCTTCGAAACGCCGAGCGAATCCTTTCCCTGGAAACACGCGACGTGGCGCTCTTCGCCCTCGCTAAGCTCGCCGAAAGCCGCGACATGGAAGTCGGTGGACACATCGAGCGCGTCCAGAGCTACACCCGCCTTCTCGCCCAATCCCTCGCGCCGCGCGTCAAGGAAATACACGGCGTCGACGCCGAATACATCCGCCTTCTCTACCAGACAACGCCCCTGCACGACCTCGGAAAAGTCGGAATCCCCGACCGCGTCCTCCTCAAGCCGGGCAAACTCGACCCCGAAGAATTTGAGATCATGAAGACCCACACCATGCTCGGCGCCAAACCCTCGACGCCGCCCTCCAGCGCTTTCCAAACGTACGCTTCCTCCAGATGGCCCGCGACATTGCCGCCTCCCATCACGAAAAATTCGACGGCACCGGATATCCCCAATGCCTCGCCGGACAGCAGATCCCCTTCTGCGGCCGCGTCGTCGCCCTCGCCGACGTCTACGACGCCCTCACCAGCCGACGCGTCTACAAAGAAGCCTTGCCCCACGAAAAAGCCCGCGAAGCCATTCTCCGCGAACGCGGCAAGCATTTCGATCCCGATATCGTCGACGCCTTTCTCGCCGCAGAAAAAGAAATCATTTCCGTCCGCGAGCGCTTGCGCGACCCCTCCACCGTTCCCGAATTCACCGAGGCCCGGATGGAAGAAGAATCGGCCCCGGTCGCGCTGCGGCCTTGCCCCATCCTCCTCGTCGACGACAGCCCCACCGAATTAAAGCTTCAGGCCGCCGCACTCGCCCGCACCGGTGAACCCGTCTTCACCGCCAAAAATTCCATCGAGGCTATGCAGGTCTTCCGCGCCCAGCACCCGGGCCTCATCGTGTCCGACCTGGAAATGCCCGGCGCCAGCGGGTTGGATCTCTGCCGACAGATTCGCTCCCTCGCCAATGCCGGACCCGTCCACTTCATCATGCTCACCGGTCACACCGACGAGAACTCCACGCTCGAAGCCTACAAGGCCGGTGTCGACGACTTCGTCGGAAAATCCTTCAGTTCCGACGAACTCCTGGCCCGCGTAAAAGCCGGCCTCCGAACCTTCCGGCTTCACCAGGAATTGACCCGAAAAACTTCCCATCTCCAGGAGGTGAACGTCCGCCTCCGGCAGATGAATGGGCGACTCGACCGCTTGTCGATTACCGACAACCTCACAGGCCTCTTCAACCGCCGTCACGCCATGGTCCGGCTCGAGGAACAGTGGGCCACCTCCGAGCGCTACAGCCGGCCGCTCACCGTCGCCATGATCGACATCGACCGCTTCAAGAACGTCAACGACACTCACGGCCACGATGCCGGCGACATCGTCCTCCGCCGCATCGCCGGCATTCTCCGCGACCAGACCCGAGGCACCGATGCCGTCTGCCGCATCGGTGGCGAAGAATTTCTCATTATTTTCCCATCCGAAACCGACCAGGAGGCAATCGCCTGCTGCCAGCGCTGTCGCGCCGCCGTCGAGGCCAGCCCCTTTCGCGTCGGTGACGTACAGTTGCCCGTCACCATCAGCGTCGGCATCGCCCACCGCTCCGGCGACACCCCCCAATTTCCCGATTTGCTCCGCGCCGCCGACCGCGCCCTCTACACCGCGAAACGTACCGGACGTAACCGGGTCTGCAACGCAGCTCACCAGGATCATTCAGAGGAGACAACCATGTCAGACGCAAGTCCTCCCCAAACCCCTAAAACCGCCCCCCTTCCCCTCGGCGACGAAGCACTGATCAAATGGGACCAGCTCATCGCCCGCTGCGGTGGCGATGCCGCCTTCGCCGCCGCCGTCGCCCAGCGCTTCGCAAAACAGGCCCCGTCCGACCTCGCCCGTCTCGAGGAATCGGTCGCCAACGGCGATGCAATCAACGCCACACGCCTCGCCCACACTCTCAAAAGCATGGCCGCCTATATGTCCCTGGAGACCACCTCCGCCCTTTGCAAAACCATCGAGGACACCGCCCGTGAGCACCGCCTTGCCGAGGCGCCTCCCCCTCATATCCCAGCTTCGCCGCGAGATCGAAGCCGCGTTGGCCTGGCTCGACAAAAATCCCGCACCACCCGCCGCTCTTGCTGCTTAAGTTCGGGCCATCAAGAAAGGCTCAGGCCAGCCATGAGCAAAATACTCGTCGTTGACGACACCCAGTTCTGGCGCGATACCGCCGCCGATATCCTCCGCTCCAAAGGCCACAATGTCTTCACCGCCGCCGACGGCGTCGAAGGCCTCGCCGCCCTTCGCCGCGATGGCGCCGACCTCATTCTCCTCGACGTCGAAATGCCCCGCATGTCCGGCCTCCACTTCCTCGGCCAGGTGCGCCAGAACAAAGATTGGAAGGACCTGCCCGTAATTATACTTACCGGAGATACGGTCAAGGACGATATTCTCCTCGCCAAAAAGCTCGGCGCCGTCGACTATATCCTCAAATCCCGATTCAGCGTTTCCGATTTGCTCGAACGCGTAGGCAAACGAATCCCTCTCGCGGGCGCCCGCCCCACCGCCCCGGCAGTTTCCACCCCACTTCCCGCCGCCCGGCGCCAGGCCCACGAGCCCGCACCGGCCGGCTGTGAATTCAAGCCCCTTCTAACCCGCGAACAAAGCATCCAGCGCGTCGACACCGCAATCGAGGGACGCGCCCTCCCCGGCGTCGTCACCGAAGTCATCGCCGCCACCGATTCCTCACGCGCCGAGCTTTCCGACGTCGCCTCCCTCATCGGCCGCGACTACGTCCTCACCGCACGCATTCTTCAGACCGCCAACAGCTCCGCCTACGCCTCCCACCGCGGAATGATTTCCTCCCTCGCCGACGCCGTTCGCATCGTCGGCAGCGCCACCATCCGCGACATCGCCGCCTCCGTCGGTCTCTTTGAATCCATGCCCCCTCCCGGTCCCGATGGGTTCAACCCCGTTCAATGCTGGCAGCATTCTCTCGCCGCCGCAACCATGTGCTCCCTCCTCGCGCGAAGAAAACCGCGGACTCGCCTACGTCGTCGGACTCTGCCACAACCTCGGCGAACTCCTCTTTCGCGGCCAGTTCGGCGCGGAATACCGCCTCGTACTCGACGCCAAAAAATCCTCCGGAAAACCCATCTGGGAAGTCGAACGCGCCATGCTCGGCATCAGCCGCGGCGAGCTCGTCGAACGCATCCTCCGCCGCCTCGCATTGCCGCCCGCCGTTTGCAACCCCATCATCGCCTATCACCGCGGCGACCGCCGCGGCGCCGTCTCAAACGAACCCCTTGCACGCCTCCTCACCGTCGCCAGCTCCTACGCCAGCGGAATGCTCCTCGAATTCTCTCACGATAATCTCATCCGCCCCTGGACCCGCCCTGAAATGCGCGACGTCACCGGCAAGGACGAGCAGACGCCCCCCGACGCTTCCAGGCTCCGAAGCGAGCTTTTCGCTTTGACCTCAATCTGCGCCCCGACTCACCCAATCGCAGCAGGACGAGCTAACCGAATCCTGCGCCACCCGCCGCCCCGTTCGCCTCTGGCTCGCTCGTGAAGAAGCCTTCTCCCCCATCGACCCTGTCGCCGCCGCCCTCGACGGACTCGCCGAAGCCACCATTCGCAATCTCCTACCCACAACCGCCGAATCCGCCGAATATCACGGCCTCGTCATCCTCGCACGCGAACCCACCGCCCTCGGATTCACCCTCAGCGACATCATCACCGCTTCCAGCACCGCCGACGCCTCCCATCTCCCCACCCTCTGGCTCACCTCACGCCCCCCCGCATCCCAACCCCCCATCCCCCCCCACATCACCGCAGCCCCCTACCCCACATCCCTCAACTACCTCGAAGCCTTCATCTCCACCGTAGCCCAAGGAATCTAACCCCCAACCCCCCCCTCACCTTGTCACCAAGTCACCTTGTCCCCCGATCCCCCTTTCACCCTCCCCCCTCCGGCCCACACCAAGGTCCACTCTCCCTCATCATCGCCTGCATCGGATTAACCGCCGGCGCCGGATACCGCTTCAAATCACCCGAAAACGTCAAATGAAACAGCGCCAGCGCAGGCGTATCCTTCTTCTCCGGCCGCGATGACCTCGACATCATCCTCGCATCCCCCAGCGTCCGCAAAAATTGCAAATCCCCCACCTGCCCCACCACATACGCCTCCGAAGCATGAATCCGATCGCTCCGCAGATACGTCAAATTATGAACCAGCAGCGCATCCCCCCGCAAATAAAACTGCACCCGGAAAAAATCGAGCGGCCCGATCGCCGCGTTGATCACCAGCAATTTATCCCCCGGCACCACCGCCGCCACATCCTGCCGCAAAAATACCGTGTCCGGCACATAATCATCCCGCAACTGCGTCTGCTCCCAACTAAACACCCCGCTCATTCCAATCACGAGCGCCGCCAGCATCCACTTCCCGTTCTTAGTCCACAGCCCATGATAAAAAAGCCAGATACACCCCCCCGCCAGCCCTGCCAAAAACACCCCCGATTCAAGCTGCGACAGCATCGCGCCCGAAGGCGACAACAACCGCTTCCACCCCAAAATCAAAATCACAATCCCCAGCGGCACCCCAACCACCATCAATCCAAACCGCGCCCGCCGCGTCGAAGCAGGGCCCTTGAACATCAATTCCGCAATCGGCTTCAAGCCCAATGCCGAAAGAATCGCCCAAGGCGGCAAACTTGGCACCAGATAATGATGATGCTTCCGATGCGGGATCGACAGCACGATGATCGGAACAATCGCCCAGCACCACAAAAATCGCAGCGCGGAGTTACCCCCTCCCCAGGTACTCCGGGGGAGGGTTGGGGTGGGGGTTTGGTCGTTTCCGTGGTCCAATAGCAACTGCTTTGGATCGCCCCACGCCTGCCGCGCCGTCAACACCAGCGCAACGATCGCCGCCGGAATCCACGGCATCGCCCGCCCCAGCAGCATCACCGGGTAATACCACCACGGCTCGTCAAACTCATGCGTCTCCGAAAATCGTACCGAAGATTCGCCAGATATCCCCCCGCCCCCGGATAAAGACGCGCCACATAAACATGCCAGCTCAGCGCAATGACTGCCGCCCCAAGAATCCCCCAAAGCCACCAATACCTGCGAATTCGCCTCCGCTGCTCCGGCGGAAAGTGGAACACAAATGAAAGATCCTCACCCCCCTCCCACAAAATCGACGGCATGACAAAATAGGCCCCAATCGCCCCAATCACCACCGCCGCCCCCACCACCGGCCCCTTCGCCAGATTCGTCAGCCCCAGAAAAACAAAAAACGCCACCACCCGCCAAGGCCGCCACCCCAAAAATCCGATCCGCCCCTCCTCCACCATCGCATCCACACGAAATTCCTGCCCCACAAACAGCGCCATCGCCCCCATCACCAGCACCCCCAGAAAAATGTCGTCCTCCGCCAGCGTCGAGTAGGTGTAAAACTCGTACATCGTCGCCAGCACCAGCCCCGAAACGATCCCGATCCCCCTCCCAAACAACAACCCCGCAACCCGCGCCGATCATCAGGACGATTAACAACCCCGCCAGCGCCGGCGGAATCCCCACCGACCACCGCGTATCGCACTTCTGCCCGATCACCTTCGCCACCGCGATCATGCACCAGTGCGGCAGCGGCGGCCGCTCCAGCCACGGCCGGTCGCCGTCCATCGGCACCAGCCAGTTGTGCGTCGCCATCATTTCCCGCGAAAGCTCCGGCAGCCTCGCCTCATGCAGCGTCAGCGGCCGCCCGCTCACCGCCACATAGCCGAACAGAACCGCGCAAAACGCCCCCAGCAAAAAATAATCCCCCCACCGCAGCGGTTTCACCCGTGCAGATGCGATATCATTGCCGTTTTCCAGTGAGTTCTGGGGCGTGGTGGTCAATTCCATCCATCCTTGAATTCACGCCAGGCCACATCCATTAGGAGGCACCTCGCGCACCCGCAATATATTCAACATTCGTTTCGATTCCAATCCGATAGATAATGGGTCCCTTTGATCCCTGAACGCCCGCGGCGCTGCCGTGGGGAATTTCGCAATCCGATCACCGCCCCATGGCCCGAGCCTACTCCACCGTCATCTTCCTCTCCCGCGCCACCCGCGCCGTCGCCGGGCTCTGCCTCTTCGTCTGGATCGTTGCCGTCGGAATCGCCGTCTTTTCGGACCCTCAGTTCAATTCCAATCCCGGCCCCGAATTCATGGCCGCCTTCTGGCCCGCCACCATCCTCTATTTCATCCCCGGAACGATCCTCTTCATCAGCGGTGCCCTGGTCCGAACCGGCCGCCTCTGGGCCGCCGTCATCGTCTTCCTCATCAGCATCCTCTCCCTCTTCAAGCTCGCCTTCCTGCTCGTCCCCATGACCGGCCCCTATTTCGATCCCCCCCTCGGATGCGAAATCCCGGTCAGACTCCTCTGCGCGACCCTCAGCGTCGGCTGCGCCTACGCCTGGGAGGACCTCACCGAAATGAACCGCACCCGCTCCCGCCGCCCGCGCGGCACCCCGCGAATCATCCAAACGCCTCCGCCCCCAAAACCGCCCCACCCCGCCCCACTGAAATTCAAGACGCCCCCACCGTCGACCAACATTCCCCGCCCCAATCTCCGCCGCGAAAAGCCCCCGCAATCCAGAACGACCTGGTCCTGACATGCCCTCCGATCCCGTCAATTCTCTCGACGATCCCCTCCTGGCCCACTATCGAAACCTGAAAGACAAGGAACTCGCGCGAGATGGCGGCCGATTCATCGCCGAGGGAGAGCACGTCGTACGCCGCCTGCTCGCCAGCGCGACCTCCGTAGAATCCGTCCTCCTCTCCAAACGAAAAGAATCCGCGATCGCCCCCCTGGTTCCTCAAAGCGTCAAATTATTTGTCGCCACCGACGACCTGATCGAACACCTAATCGGCTTCGAATTCCACAGCGGCGTCCTCGCCTGCGGCATCCGCCCCCCTTCCCCTTCTCTCCCTTCGCTTATCCCCCCACCGCCAAAACCCACTCTGATCACCATCTGCCAGGAAATCACCAACGCAGAAAACCTGGGCTCGCTCATTCGCATCTCCGCCGCTTTCGGGCCAATGCCATCCTGATCGGCGAGCGCTCCTGCGACCCCTACTTCCGCCAAAGCGTTCGCGTCTCCATGGGCACGATCTTCGCCCTGCCGATCGTGCGCAGCGAGAATCTCACGACCGATCTCGATCAGCTAAAGGAACTGCAGATCCATCGTTTCGCAACAGTCCTGGATAAAGATGCCGAACCCCTGGAAGCTGTCATCCCCCCACCGCGGCTCGCAATCGTCTTCGGCAGCGAAGCCCAGGGACTAGATGCCGAGACGATCGCCCACTGCGAGCGCCGCATCACCATCCCCATGCAGCTCAACACCGATTCCCTCAACGTCGCCGTCGCCGCCGGAATATTCCTGTTTTATCTCACGCGTCTTCCCCGACCCTCCTGACCTCCCAACACTTTTTCAGGCCGTTGGCCTGGCGGCACTCCCTTAAAGACAAAAAGCAAATGCAATGCAGGAGGGGCGAGGGGCAACCATATAATGCCCCAAAAGTTTTCCCCTCGCCCCTCCCGCACCCTCCTCACTCCCCTTCCTTTTCCCCTCAACTCTCCCCCGGAAATGCGCACACGAAAAAGACTTCCGCATCGCAATCCCACCGCTCACATGGACGAGACCCGCCGATTTCTTGCGAAACGCCTCCGCATTCTGAATTTGGGGGCTGGACGGTTAGGGGAAAAGGAAAGGGTGGGAGGGGGCGGGAGGGCGGGAAAAACTTTTGGGGCCTTATATGGTTTTCCCGCCCTCCTGCATTGCATTTCGCATTTAAAAAATGCAGCCATTTTGCGCCCGAAAACAAAAAATGTTGGCAGGTCAGTCCTACTCCGGGGAATTCGAGGCTGAGCGAAGCGAAGTCCCGACCTGTCGGTAGTTCGGGCGAGGACAGTAAAAGAATTTCGGGCTGTATGCGATTGCCCTGTCAAATGATCGCCCGCTTGCGCGTTCCTCCGGTCTTTTCGACCAGCCGAATCTCCCCAATCACCATCGTCTTATCAATCGCCTTGCACATATCGTAGATGGTAAGGGCGGCGACGGCGACGGCGGTGAGGGCTTCCATCTCCACCCCGGTCTTGGCGGAGATTCGGGCGATGGCTTTGATGCGGATTTTTACCGGGCGATTGCCATCGGAGGTGAGATCGGGGAGGTCGAAATCGACTTCGACACACTCGACAGGAAGCGGATGGCAAAGGGGAATCAAATCCCCGGTGCGCTTGGCGGCCATAATCCCCGCAAGCCGCGCGACTGAAAGGACCTCGCCTTTGGGAACTGTCTCATTGGCGATCGCTTCGAGCGTGGATCGCTGGATCGTGATGAAACCTTCGGCGATGGCCAAGCGCTTGGAGATGGGCTTTGAGCCGACGTCCACCATTTTCGCTTTGCCGGTTTTGTCGAGATGAGTGAGTGAGGGGCGAGGCATGTATTTATGTTAGCGAGGGAAGGTGATTTTCGTTTCGGGGACATGCGGTACAAAAGTTAACAGTCTGCGACAAAATGGGTAAAATGGGTGATTTGGGAGGGCCAATCTTGGCAGAGGGCTCCGTTTCTGGCATAGTAAGTCTTCACATGAGTTTTTAGGGGGCCAGCTATAGACCTGTAGCTTGTGTGTCATAGCCTGCCGCGTGGGGGGATAACAGCGATGCAGTCCTCTGGCCGTTTTCCGCAGATTGGGCATGGTTGTATCTTGCCAGTCCGCACAAATAGTTGCGCTGCAATTGCGGCAAAGGGCAAAGACGGATCCGGTTTTTGGCGTGGTCGACCTAATGCAGTTTTCACAAGTGATCTCGTCCATCTCTGGTATTTTAGTTTTTTATGTATCGTCGTTCCGCTGCCGTCGCTTTTGATTGTCCGCCTCGATTAGGTTGAAATATAGTGTGCAATTCTCAGGCAGGAGGGCCGCTTTGAAGGCTTTTGGCTAGGAGACGATGATTGTATTTTTAATGGGATGTCCATGCTCACGTCGCTACAGCTGCTTAATTATCGTTGCTTTGATAAGCATGAAGTTGCGTTTCATGACTTAAATGTTGTGGTCGGTGCGAACAATGCCGGAAAATCGACGTTAGTGGAATCGCTTCGTCTATTACGCTTGGTTGTACGCAATTATAAAGGCATCACTTACGTACGTCCGCCGGAGTGGACCGAGCTAGCTGGCAGCTTGGCAGGAATTTGTCCGGCGATGCGCGACATTGATTTGCGCGGCGGGAGCGTTTTTCATCGTTATGGAAATCCGCCGGCCGTCGTGACGGCGAAGTTCTCTGAAGGGAGCACGGTCGAAGTGTATGTCGGAGGCGAAAATCGGATATTCGGTGTGATCCACGACTCAACCGGGAATTTGGTGAAGAATAAAGCGCATGCGAGTGCCATAGACGTCCCTCAAATTGCGATTTTGCCTCAGATCGGTCCGCTGATCGAGAGTGAGCCGGTTTTGACGCAGGATTATGTGCTCGATTCTATGGATACGGCTTTAGCTTCGAGACATTTTCGCAATCAAATGTATTGGCTGAGGCCCGATTTCTACGATGATTTCAAGCAACGAGCGGAAGAGTCATGGCAGCACCTGAAAATTGAAAGCCTGAATGTGGAGGGAGAAGCGACGGACTCATTTCTTAGTTTCCATGTTAGGGACTCTAATTTCGTAGCGGAAGTCGGATGGATGGGCCATGGGCTTCAAATGTGGCTTCAAACGATGTGGTTTTTGTCTCGGTCTGCGGGCGCGAGCACGGTGATCCTGGACGAACCGGACGTATATATGCATGCTGACCTGCAGCGCCGATTGATTCGACTCCTTCGAAAGCGCCCAGGCCAGACTGTAATTGCAACTCATTCGGTTGAGATTATGTCTGAGGTCGAGCCTGAGAACATTTTGATCGTCGATAAGTCAAGAAGGCGCTCATTGTTTGCCCCTTCACTTCCCGCAGTTCAGCAGGCAATTGATCGGCTCGGAGGTGTTCATAATATTCATTTGGCGCGTTTGTGGGGATCCCGTCAAAGTCTTTACCTGGAGGGTAAGGACATTGCGATTCTCAAGGCGTTTCAGGACGCGCTCTTTCCGTCTTCGCACTGTTCCTTCGATGTCATCCGCGCCTGTCCTTAGGGGGTTGGGCGGGATGGAGCTATGCAATCGGCGCGAGCATGTCACTGAAGAATGCGGCCGGCGAATCAATCATTAGTTATTGCATATTTGATAGCGACTACCATACCGACCAGGAAATTAGCGAGCGTTATGCCGACGCGGCCGCACATAATATTCAGCTTCATATATGGAAGATGAAAGAAATCGAGAACTATCTGCTCGTCCCGAAAGCAATCGCGCGACTAATATCCGATGGGGCCAGCAATCCGAAAGTGATACCAAGTCCAGAGGATGTGGAGAAGGCTGTGGACAAGATCGCGGATGATATGAAAGACGTTATTTTTGACGCGCTATCCCACGAGTACATCAGTCATGATCGGGCCGGAGGTGTGCCAGCGGCTAACAAAAGGGCGAGGACGCGGCTTGAAGAGGCCTGGAAAACTCGGGATGGGAGGTGGGGAATTATTCCCGGAAAGGACACGATTTCGCGGCTTTCGGAATGGGCGAAGAGTTCGTTTGGCGCGTCATTTGGGCCGGTTCGGATCGCACGGGCGCTTAGGCCGGAAGAGATTAGCATTGAGTTTCGTGGTGTTATAAGGGCGATTGAACGGGCTCAATCGTTTCCAACAAATCTGCGGAAGAGTGAATGAAAAGGATTTAGAACCTCAGGATTTGCGATTCGAGAGTTGCAGATTGTGCGGGAAGGGGATAACCCCCCAATTCTACCTGTAGTCTGGCGGTGGCGTGGGTGGCGACGTGTCGGATTGAGCGCCTCCTTGAATATCCAATTGCACTCGATCCCCTGAAATGTTCTTTACATCCGAGGACTGCAGTGTAACCGTATCGCCGGAGTGTAGGTCTTGAAAGGTAATGGCACCGGAGAACCAGCGCTTATCCCCCATGTGCCAATTATCGGTAATATACGTCCTGCCGCTATTTGGATCCGTAATTTCGTAGTATTGGCATCCGGATGCGAGCAACAATAAGGGCCAAGCCAGTCGCATTATGCGCATGCTAAATAGTTTAGCATCGCAGGTTGCAATGGTGCATTTTCACAATATTTCTCAACAGCCGAGGGTCAAAAGTATCCCGTCTGGCTGTCCGATCCAATCGGTGCTCTTTGGATTCGATTTACGGCGTAATTTATTGTTGAAAAATCCCGAGACACGATAATGCCGAAATGGTCAGGGCCATAGTGGCGCTGAAGATTTCCGCAGGATAGCGAGGTCTATATGAACGTCACAAACATTGAGTGCCTAAAATGTCATGAAGAGGGGCGGAAGCCCCCTAATGATCCGGAGCGAGCTCCGCGAAGGCATGATTATGGACCTCGAATGCCCCCGGAGACACAAGGCGGTTATCGTCTGCGATGCAGAAAAATTCGAAGCGCTCTTCAACATGGGCTCGTCGGCGTTGTTAGATGGGTATGGCCGGGAGGCTGTTTCGAGTTTCGCCGCTACTCTTGAGAGATTCCATGAGTTCGCCATTAGGGTGTTCTTGGCAAAACAAAAAGTCTCCAGGGAGCAATTTGACTTAACCTGGAAGCTCGCGGCGAATCAGACCGAGAGACAGGTGGGCGGCTATTACTTCCTGCACTTGGCCCATTTCAATTCTGCTCCGTCTGCAAATCAGATGAAAACGGAATTCCGAAACAGTGTCATTCACAAAGGTATGATTCCGACCGACGGTGAGGCTTTCGAGTACGGGGAGTTTGTGTATGACTACATCGTCGGGTCGGTAAAGATGCTGAGGAAGGCTTTTGACGAAGAGGTCAACCAAGTCCGCAAAGATAATCTCCAGCGTATGTTGGATTTGGTTCCCTCCGGCACCAGGAAGATCGTCAAACCGTTCTGGTCCATGATTGGGCTGGACGCACCTAAGGAGAAGTTTGGAATGCGATCTTTTAAAGAGATTTTCGAAGTCTGTCGGGAGGATCACTGGCTCGAGCTTGAGGAGCGTCTGGAGGATTATTTGAACCGCGAGGAAGACTGAAAGTCACCACGAGGTAAAACGGCTCAAGTCCCCTCTTCTCGGATTCATTCGTCATTCGAACATTTAAATTTCGAATTTGATTCGTCATTCGAGTTTCGGATTTCCTCTTCCCACGCCCGAAAACCACAAATATCTACAATAATATACACACTAGCGACCACTAACAGAAACCCCCAAAATCCAATATTGTCCGGGACCTCCGCATCTAAATTCTGGGAATCTTTGAAGGTTGATAGGAAGGTTTCCCTTTCGGGTGGATGGCGGCCGTGGTGGAAGGTTCAGCGGTGGGCTTGCAGCGCATGCGGCGGCGTGCACCAGCGGCCGGACAAGAAAAGCCCCTGATGACTTACTTGACGATTTTTCCAACCTTCTTCCGTGCCACACGCTGGCGCTGCAGCTCGCATTCCCGTTCTCTACGCTGCAAGATTGGAATTATCTCCTGCAACGTGGCCCCTCCCGCGGCGACGAGGCTCAGCATCGCGTAGGCATATTTGCTCACCGGACGCTGCGTGTGCAGGTAGATCAACAACACCCCGATGACCGCAATGTAGAACCCGGTGGTGACGCCGTTTTTGCTGTGACTGGTGAGATGACGGAAGTGGGCGTGCACCTTCAGCCAGCGGAAAAACAGCTCGATCTTCCATCGCCAGCGGTAGAGCAGGCCGATGACCTGGGCGGGAACATTGAGAATGTTGGTCAGCAGCCGCAGGGGCTTGTCGGGTTTGTCCGGGTCGAAGATCGTCACTTCCCGAAGCCATTTTCCCGCCGGAGGAGCAAAGCGTGGCCCTTCTGAGCCCAGGTATCCGATCCGGTCGCTCAGAATGCCGGCGGCGCGATCCTCGTCGCTCAGCGGCAGGGATTTAGGGGTCAAGTCATTGTTTTCGATGGCAATGAAATAGTTGTTTGACTTGAGCCGGAGCACAAAATCGCTGCAGGCGTGCACGATCCGGTCCAGCAGCTCGAAACAGACATAGCCGCGGTCCATGACATAAATCTGCCCCGGCTCCAGGGCCTGCATCAGCGCCTGCGCCTCGGAGCATCCCTCGCCGCTGATGGCGACTCCCTCGGGAATCCCCACGCCCGCCGCCCATTGAAGATTCAGGCGAATCGTGTCCATGGGCTTTCCGTTGGGTCGGCTTTGATGCAGCGCCCAGGCCACGTCGGCGGCAACGGTGAACAGCGACCCATCCACCACCCGCACCCGCTCGGTCAGCTCCGCCAGCTTCGGATCGGCATGACGCAGATGGGGAAGCCGCGCCCGCAGATCCTCGATGATCGGCTCCAGCAGCGTCGGATCGAACAGGGCGTTGGCGTCGGAAAGCGTGGAACGCGGCAGGCGATCGACCGAAAGCTGCTCCTGCATCTGCTCGGTCTGGCTGAAATCCTCCATCGTCCGCAGGCTGCGAATCGCCGGCGTGAAAAAAGCCAGCAGGTAGGCGATGGCCACATCGTCGTAAAAAAGCGTGCGATTGGGATGGGGATGCGTCGCCCTCAGCCGGGTCAGATGATCCTGTAAAATAGGCACGTACTTGCCGCCGAACAAATCTTCCCCCCGCACCGCCGGCCGCGGCTTTCGTCCCGGCTTGGCCGGCGATCCGGAAGATGCAGAGAGGTTCGGCTGCACCGGAGGGAAGTGAACCACAAAACGCCGCCTCGCGCAAGGCGCAAGATCTCGCTATTCATGGGGCTGCGTTCCGGACACTATTGCCCAAAATCGTGTCATTTCGTCTCATTTCGTCTCATTTCGTCTCACGGCTAAATCACCCCACCCCGCCCACATCCAACTGATACTTCCGCATCTTCTTGTAGAGCGTCGTGCGATTGATATCCAGCTCCGCCGCCGTCGCCTGGCGGTTCCAGGCGTTTCGCTTCAGCGCGGCTTCGATGATCCGCCGCTCTGGGCCTTCCAGGGCCGTCTCCAGCGGCATCGCCGATTCCGGAATATCCGCCGCCACGGAACTCATCGGCGCTTTCGCGGAGACGTTCGGCTGAAGTTGCTCGGGCAGATCCTCCAGATCGATCTGCGGCCGGCGGCAGAGCACCACCGCCCGCTCGATCGCATTTTCCAGCTCGCGCACATTGCCCGGCCAGTTGTAGCGCTGCAGCGCCGCCATCGCCGCTTCGGTGAATCCGAGGATCTCCCGGCCGCTTTCCTTGCAGAACTGGCGCAGGAAATGCCCGGCCAGCAGCGGAATATCGCCCAGCCGCTCGCGCAGGCTCGGCAGGCGGATGGTGACGACGTTGATCCGGTAATACAGATCCTGGCGGAATTTCTGCTCGGCGACCAGAGCCGGTCAGATCGACATTGCTGGCGAGGATCACGCGCACATCGACGTGCTTGCGTCTGCGAGCTGCCGACCGGCTCGAACGCGCGCTCCTGCAACACGCGCAGCAGCTTCACCTGCATGGCGGGCGAGGCGGAGTTGATCTCGTCGAGAAAGAGCGTGCCGCCGTCGGCGGCCAGGAATCGGCCGGGCTTGTCGGCGATCGCGCCGGTGAACGCGCCTTTCATGTGCCCGAACAGTTCGCTTTCCAGCAGCGTTTCGGGCAGTGCGCCGCAACTGACTTCGACGAACGGCTTGTCCCGCCGCGGCGAGCGATGATGAATCGCCCGGGCCAGCAGCGATTTGCCCGTGCCGCTTTCGCCGGTCATCAGCACCGTCGTCCGGCTGTCGGCGACCGCCTCGACCAGATCGAAAATCTTCAGCATCTTGTAATCGTGCCCGACGATGTTCTCCAAGCCGAAGCGCAGATCGAGCTGCTGCCGGAGCGTCTGGTTTTCGAACAGCAGCGATTGCTGCCGAACCGCTTTCTCGACGACCACGCGGATTTCATCATCCACGATCGGCTTGGTGAGATAATCGAACGCCCCCATCTTCGTCGCTTCGACGGCGCCTTCGATCGAGCCGTAGCCGGTGATGACGATGATCACGACATGCGGCGACCGCCGGCGGACATCGCGCAGAAAATCCGCCGGCTTGATGCCGGGCATGTTGATGTCCGCCAGCAGCAGTTCGATCTGCCCGCTTTCCGAGCTGGGCAAGGCGTCCTCGGCGGGCGATCGCAACGTGCGCACGTCGTATCCCTCGCGGCTCAGGAACTGCGAAAGGGACTGCAGAATGATCCGGTCCTCATCGAGAATCAGAATCCGCGGCTTATGGGGCGTGTTGGCTTGAAGCATTGATGTGTTATCCGCCATGATGTTTCGCGAGATCAACGGTCTGCTGCTTTTAAGCATCGGCACAAAATCATGTTGACGGTAAGCAACAGTTTGAAATTTTGGATGATTTTCTAGCATCAGGACGGGATTTTCTTACGCGGACGGCTGCGTGTAACATCGGGTCGAGCATAACGACGTTCGGTTCATACCGAATTCGAGGACGAAGGGAAGGTTTGTAGACCATGCGAATCGGAGTTCCCAAAGAAATCAAACCGGATGAATATCGTGTCGTCGATGATGCCGGTCGGCGTCGAAACGCTGGTCAAGAGCGGGCATCAGGTCTTCGTCGAAGCCTCGGCGGGGGTGGCCAGCGGATTTACCGACGAGGATTACGTCAAGGCCGGGGCGAGCATTGTTCCCACCCATGCCGAGGCGATCGTCGGACATGGAGATGATCATCAAGGTGAAGGAGCCGCAGGCGCGGAGATCGCGCTGTTTCGGCCGGGGCAGATCGTCTTCACCTATTTCCATTTCGCGGCTTCGCCGGAGCTGACGCAGGCGTGCCTGGAAGCGGAGATCGTGGCGATCGCGTATGAGACGATCAAGGACGCGCCGGGCCGGCTGCCGTGCCTGACGCCGATGAGCGAAATCGCCGGGAAGATGAGCATTCAGGAAGGGGCGAAATATCTGGAAAAGCCGATGATGGGCCGCGGGATTCTGCTCGGCGGCGTGCCGGGCGTTGCGCCGGCGGATGTGGTGGTGCTGGGGGCGGGCGTGGTCGGCACCCATGCGGCCAGAGTGGCGGCGGGGCTGGGGGCGAACGTCGTGCTCATGGACATCAATCTCGATCGGCTGCGATATCTCGTCGATGTGATGCCGGCGAACGTGCAAGACGATTTTCAGCGATGCCCACACCGTTCGCGAACATCTGCGGCAGGCCGATCTGGTGATCGGCGCGGTGCTGATTCCCGGCGCCAAGGCGCCGCGGCTGGTGACGCGGCAGGATCTGGCGGAGATGCGCAACGGCAGCGTGATCGTGGATGTGGCGATCGACCAGGGCGGCTGCGTCGAAACCAGCCGGCCGACGACGCATCAGCAGCCGACGTTTGTCGTCGAGGGCGTCGTGCATTATTGCGTGACCAACATGCCCGGCGCGGTGGGGCGCACGAGCACGATCGCGCTGTGCAATGCGACGCTGCCGTATGCGCTGAGGATCGCCAATCGCGGGTTACGAAAAGGCCGCGGCGGAGGATCCGGGGCTGGCGAAGGGATCAATCTGGCGGCGGGCGGATCACCAATCCGGCGGTGGCGGAGTCGCTGCACATGCAGCACAAGCCGCTGCAGGCCAAGGCGGGATAGGCGTGAAAGATGAGCGAGCAGACCGTCGCGTCTGGAGAAATTGCAGGCGGATGCTGGAGAAATCGCCGGGCGATACATTTCTGCTCTACGCCATGGCGCTGGAGCACAGAAAATCCGGCGATGCCGAAATCGGCGCTGGAATTTCTCGATCAGCGTGATCCAGCACGATTGGGGATACTGCTACGCCTACCACCAGAAGGGGCTGATCTGGAATCGATCGGGAGATCTGACGGCGCGCGGCAGGCGTATCGCGCAGGGGATCGACGCGCGCCGCGCAAAGGGGATCAGCACGCCGGCACAGGAAATCGCCGCGGCGCTGGCGATGATTGAATAGTTCGCATGTCCAATCCAACTTCTCGAATTTCTCGACAAGCCGCACTGGCGCCGGCAGCATCGCTGGCGCAAGGCGATCTGGATCGAACATGGCCGGCTGGGCTGACCGGGATGCACGCGCTGCCGGTGAATCGGCGATGGGTGGATATTCATCGCCGGCCCATGCCGCTGAAAAATCTCGATCCGGCGATGGAGGGATGAAGATCGTGCAGATTTCCGATCTGCATTACAGCCCGGTGGTCTGGCAGCGATATCTGATCCAATACATGCACTGGGTGAACGAACTGGAGCCGGACGTTGTCGTCGTCACGGGCGATCTGATCACCGGCGGATATCGCTACGCCGCATCGCATCGCGACGATGCTGTCGCATCTGAAAGCGCCGCACGGCGTGATCTGCACGCTTCGGCAATCACGACTACAGCATCTACGGAAAGCGCGTAAACGGCGAAGGGAAACGCCGGGCGGATTATCTGGAAAAATGTCTGAAGAAGCGCGGGCTGATCGTCCTGCGGAATCAGTCGCTGGAGCTCAAACGCGCCGGGCGCGAAGAAGCCGCTGGTGATCGTCGGGCTGGATGATGAATGGTCGGGCAATATCGATCCGCACCAGGCGTTCGCCGGCGTCGATTCATCGCTGCCGATCATCTGCCTCAATCACAATCCCGCGAACGTGCGCGAGCTGCTGGAATATCCCTGGCAATGGATGCTCAGCGGCCACACGCATGGCCGGCAAGTGGCGACGAGCAAAGTCGGGCGGGCGTTTTATCCGCATCGCTATCGCCATTACACGCACGGATATTATTCGGTCGGCGGCCGGCATCTGTACGTCAATCGCGGGCTGAGCTACGGCCAGCGCGTGCAGGATTGGTGCAGGCCGGAGATTTCGGTGTTCACGCTTAAGGCTGGGGAGTGACGTCGGGGACTAGGCAGTGAGATCGAGACCGTCCCCGTCGGCGGGCGTTTCGGATTCCTCTTCATCTTTCTTGCGGGAATAGGTCCCTTTTCCCTGCTGGCGGGGATGGGTGTCGCCGTCGGACGGAGGAAGCTCATCGGGGCTTGTGACGGATTCTTCGACTTCCTCTTCCGACGACGCGGCGGTGTTCTTGCGCTGGTCCTGGCGATGACGAATCTGCTCCGCCTTGCCAAGCTCCTGCTGGCGCTGGGCCATGGGGGTTTGAACGATCGACCCGAGGATGGGATTGATCTGACTCATATTGCTGCCGGTTGAATTCTCTTCCCCCAGGATTCTGTCTCTTAAAACCGGCGTGTCCTACAGGAGTAATTATCGGCAAAACTTCCCTCTCTTCTCATCCCATTTTTCTTCCAATTTCTTAGCCTCAAAAAGGGACCATTCGAAAAATACGCTGAAAATGCGGACGTAATTTACGTCAAACGCGGCAGGGACGTTTTGAATTCCCACAGTTAACGCGCCGGCCTTCATGCGCGGCTCATTTTCTCTCCATTTTTCTGGCACGTTTCTGAAGGCGGTGTAAGTTCCAGTCGTCAGCCATTTCCGGCCATCAGCAACGGTAACCCGGACTGGTTTGGAGAAACACTGCGGAATGCAGAGGCGTGCGACGTTCGCGCACCGCTGGGCCGCTGGAGACCTAATTCCTGAAAGGGACTGCAATGTTCAAGCGCACGGGACTTGGAATCACCTGCCTGGCACTTGCCTTTTCCGCCTACTGCGGAGCGAGCTACTGCCGGGCCGGCGTCATCAACACTTGTGGTGGCGATGACAAGCACGATGTCTGCAAGGACGACAAGAAGAACGACAAGCACGACGGCAAAATCGACTTCAAGTCGGACAAGGACTGCAAAGAGATCCTTAAAGACCTCAAAGGCGATAAGGAATGCGATATCGGCAAAGGCGATAAGTTCGACAAAAAGGGATTCGAACTCGTCTGCATCGATACCTGGATCAAGGACCATTCGCACTGCAATATCCCCCCCAAGGGCGATTGCAACCCTGATCCCTGCAAGGGCAATGGCAACGATGGCGGCTGCCATCCGGTCTGCCCGACCGATCCCGGTTGTGGCGACGGTGGCTGCTCCTGCGCCTCGGTGCCCGCTCCGGCGGCCTCCGCGATGAGCGGATTCGGCCTCCTGGGCGTGATCGCCGCCGGCTGGATTAAGTCCCGCCGCAGCGCCAAGTCCTACTGCTAACTGAACGGTTCTGCATCCCCTACTCGGCCGGGAGGCTCGTTGCCTCCCGGCCTCTTTTCGTTGGCGTTTGCCTCATTTTCCAGTGCGATCATCCAGTGCAAATTTTGCTATGTGCGATTCGCACCATGCCTAGGAGTCCCGCGGGCATTCCGCCATTTTCACCAGATTAACTTGAGGCCCTTTTGCGAGTCCCCGCAGCGGGGGCTGTGCAGCAGTTGCACGCGGTGCGCACGGAAAAGATTCCCCCACTTCAACGCGCCCGAGCTGTCGAATACCTGAAAAGCGCTCGATTGCCCGACCTGGGGGGCAAAAACGGGATAGACTCATTTCAAGTTCATTTCCCTGGCATGTGGATCCCTGTCGGCGCAACGAGCGCCGCCTATCAGTGAAGTTGATTGTTTTTTAGATCAACGATCTTCATGTAGCGGAACTGAACGTCGTACCAATAAAGGATGCAACATGAAAAAGTTTTTGTGGGCGAGTGCAGCGGGGATTCTGATCGGGCTTCCGAGCCTGTCCAAGGCTTCGGTGCTGACGTTTGAGATCAGCGGGTCGCAATACGAGCTTCTGTTCAACCCCCAGGGCAGCGGAGGGTGCGATCTGCCCAGTTCCTGCTACTACCGCTCCTACAACTGCGTGATCGGCCAGAAGCCGGTCTATCCGACGATCGTCTTCACGCCCCCGCCGCCTCCGAAGGGCAACAACACCCCTCCGGGCGGTAACAAGCCGGGGAATCCTGGGCCCCCCAACAATCCCCCTAGCAATCCGCCCAGCAATCCGACGAACGGGGACGTGAACCCCCCTGGACCGCCCGATAACGGTCCCACGACTCCAACCAACCCTGGTGGAGACATGGGTGGCGGTGGATGCGATCCGGCTTCGGTGCCGGCGCCCAACTCCGCCGCAATGGCCGGCGCCGGTATCGCGGCCATGGGCCTGTTCCGCTGGTTTCGTTCGCGCCGGCAAGCCCGGGCGTAAAGTCGTCTCCCCGATAACTTAGTCGTTACAAACCCACCAGCCCTTCCCGGCAATCCGGGAAGGGCTTTTGAATGGGTGGATTGTTAAGACAGCGGCGATTTCGGCCGATGCCGTGGGTTAGCGCCCCTGAATTGGGAAGCCGTCGCGATTGATATGACCCAATCTGATGGAGGCATTTTCATGTCCCGCATTCTCAAATCGCTGACGCATATCGCCAATGACGAGTCCGGCGGCGAAGTCATCGAGTACGCCATCGTCGCTGGTCTTATTTCCATTGCCGCCATCGCGGTCATCGGCGCCTTCGGCAGCAAGGTGCTGGCGCTGGAACTCGGTCAACAGCAGCCTCTAAACCCAACCCGCATTCAGAGACCGCGATAGTCGCGGTTTCCAGCCCCGGCCAGGGCGAGCAACGCGTTTTGCTCGCTGACGCCGCGAGCAGCGGCAATTTCCGCTTCCGTCAATCCATCCCCCAATAACACAACTTCGTCGCCGGCTTTGTCAGTAGGCCCGATTTCAATCAGTGCCGTTTGCATCCCGACTTCGCGAATCAACCGGCGTGCCCCGTTGATCAGGCACGGGCCGACTGCCAGACCCTGCGAATACCCGCCAAGGATTACCCCAAACCGGTCGGCGACAAACCCGCTGTACCCTGCCGGCGACCTTCCCTCATGCGTCTCAACGATCGGCGTGGCAACGCGAACCGCCCCCCGATAAATCGCCATGCCAGGACGCACCGCGTCGAGATACGCCTCCGGCTGATCGAGCAGCGCGGAGGCCGCCGCGTGCAGCCGCCGCCCGCGCCCGCCTGCCAGGGCCTTTAGCTTTCGCACGTGCTCAATTTGGAAGGCATGCGTGAAGGCTTCGTCGATCGCGCCGGCTGAGATCACCGAATCGATCTGATCCTTCTCGCACGCAAAACGCCGCATGCCGGTGTCGACGGAGATGATGGGACTGCGCTTCGCGGAGTCTTTTCGCTTCTTCGACCGTCCATACGGCCGGGCGAACATGGGCGGCGATAAATCGTTCCGACTCGATTCCCCGGGATGGACCCAGGGTCATCGCCGGCTTGTGCGTGATGTCCCAAAGGGAAATCGCCTCCGCCTCGTCAAAGCTGAAGAGGCAGAAGCCGGAAACGAGATCGGCAATCGCTTTGGCGACCGCCGCCGCGCCCAGGCCGTAGGCATCGGCCTTGATCACGGCGATGACATCGACGCCCGTCCGCCGGTGGATTTTGGTCACGTGATCGCGGATGCGCTCCAGGTCCACCGTTACGCGAACCTGTTTGCTTGGAAATGTAGCCATGTCGAAGTTGCATCATAACTGGCTTTTCGTAAGAATGCCGTCCCCCTTATAGGAAACGTGTACTATGCCCAGTAATTTTAAACCGGACCCCAAGCTCAAATTCACCTTCGGCCTGTGGACGGTCGGCAATACCGGCCGCGATCCGTTCGGCGGACCCGTGCGCGAGCAGCTTTCCCCGATGGAGATTTGCGACCTGCTCGGCGACGTCGGCGCCTATGGCGTCAACTTCCACGACAACGACCTGGTTCCCATCGACGCCTCTCCATCCCAACGCGATCATATCGTCCGCGAGTTCAAGAAATCGCTAAAGGAAAATGGGCTTGTGGTGCCGATGGCGACGACGAATCTATTCGGCGATCCCGTCTTCAAGGACGGCGCGTTCACGAGCAACAACGCCAAAATCCGGGCTTACGCGATTCAAAAAACCATGCGGGCGATGGAGCTGGGCGCGGAATGCGGCGCGAAGATCTATGTCTTCTGGGGCGGCCGCGAGGGCGTCGAATCGGATGCCACCAAGAGCCCCGTCGAAGCCATCAAGCGCTTCCGCGAGGCGATCAATTTCCTGTGCGAATTTAGCATCGACCGGAAGTTCGGATACAAGTTTGCTTTTGAGGCCAAGCCCAATGAGCCGCGCGGGCATATCTATTTCGCGGTGACGGGAAGTTATCTGGCGCTGATTCCGACGCTCGATCATCCGGAAATGTGCGGCGTGAACCCGGAGGTCGCCCACGAGCACATGGCGGGACTGAACTTCGTGCATCAAGTCGCCGCGGCGCTGGAAGCCAAAAAACTCTTCCACATCGATCTGAACGACCAGGAATTCGGCCGCTACGACCAGGACTTCCGCTTCGGCAGCGTGAACCTCAAGCATGCATTTTTCCTGGTGAAGCTGCTGGAAGATCATGGCTATAACGGCCCGCGCCATTTCGACGCACATGCCTATCGCCAGAGCAATTACCCCGATGTGAAGGAATTCGCCCGCGGATGCATGAGGACGTACATGATCCTGAAGGAAAAGGCGGCCCGCTGGAACGCGGACAAGGAGATCCAGCAGATCGTCAAGATGATCAATGTTCAGGACGCGGGCCTGTCGCAGCTCACGCACAAATTTACCAAGGCGAGCGCCGCCAAACTCCTGGACGCCGATCTGGATCGGGTGGAACTGGCATCAGCGCCGCTTCCGTATGAGCGGCTCGATCAGTTGACGATGGAACTTCTTATGGGCGTGCGATAAGACGCATCCTCAACTCCCGATTTCAAATGCTTCAGTCTGGGATAGCCGATAAGAGAAAGGTGCATATCCACAACATAAAATCAATTGCGAAATTCGGTCTGATTGCCCTGTTCGGCGCTGATTTTGAGCGGCTGCGAGTCACAGCCGTTTCAAGCCTATAACGGACCAAGCCTTCCGCGGCAGAAAGTCGCTGTCCTCACACCTAACGAAGGTGTAGGCGCTTATGTCACCAACACCGATATTGCGATCATCGAGATCGATGGAACTTATCTCAATACCGGCACGAAGCCCGTTGCCCTTCTTCCAGGCACGCACCGAATCAGTTTTGTGCAGTTCAAATACCACCAGTACGGACATCCCATCGTCGAATACGTGAATGTGCAGGCGGGACAAGCTTATCGAGCCAGCAGAGTTGATTGCGACGTTCACGACGTTTCCAAACCCGATCAGTTTTCGAGCACGAGCACCCCGGGGGGAACCTGGGCGGTCGATATCCGGATGGAAGACGCCACGGATTAGTGCCGCCGGTGTCCTCACCAATATTGTCCGGCATTATAAGCCGAATGGATGGGGGGTGAGATCGGGTTTTCAAAAGTGAGGCTTGCCGGTGACGCGTGTTGGGGCGGTCGGCGAGAAAAATGCTTATTTCCGCGCAGCATCGGCACTTTGCCGCCTGAGCCAGGAATGAACCCGCGCGGCAATCAGGGCGTTTTTTGCAGTTGTTTCTTGCGGGCCAGCCGCGCTTTCTCCAGCATCCGCTCTCTCTGACGCTTGATGAGCACCGGCAACTGATCCTCGTAGCTGCATTGCCCGCGGTAAACCAGGCTCAGAGCCACCAGGCTGTATTTATCCACCGGCAGGCCTGTGCGAATGTGAATCAGCAGCGTGCAGATTGTCGCCGCGTAAAACTGCAGGGTGATGCCGTTGGCGCTGGTGCTCAGCAGATGAGAGAATCCCGCCGTCACCTTCAACCAGCGCAGGAACAGTTCGATGATCCAGCGGCAACGATAGAGCATGGCGATCACCCATGCCTCCACGTCCAGCAGATTGGTCAGCAATCGCACGGGTTCCTGCTTGACTGGATCCCACACGGTCACCAGGCGCAGCGTCTGGGTTGGGGGCTGGCTTTTGCAGCCATTCTCCACGCCCAGCAGACCGAATTGGTCTTCCCGTACTTCTGATTCGATATCTTTTTCGCACCGCGGACGATTCTCCTGCACGCGAAGCGTCAGGTCCTTTTTGAGTCGCACGACAAAGTCTGAGCCGATCTCCAGGATGGAGCAGATGAACTCATAGGGGTAATAGGCGCGGTCGAAGAGGTAGAGCACGCCGGACTGGAGCATCGGCTTCATCGCCGCCGCCTCGCCTCCCTGGTGGGCATTGCCGCTGATGGAAAAGTTCTCCATCGTCCAATGTTTGACGTCCACCTGCAGGTTCAGTCGCACCTGCGAATCGATGTCGCCCTCCCCGTTTTTGCGTCGCTGCAGGGCCCAGGTCACCTCGCCGGCCAGGTGAAAAAGAGACCCGTCGCCGGCCACGATCTTCTCGGCGACTCGATCCAGATCCGGGTCTACCTGCTGAAGCGCCGGCAGTTGCTTTTGAAGCTCTTGAATCAGCGGACGCAGATGCTCGACGCGAAAGCGTGCCATCGCATCGGAGAGCGTGCTTTTGGGAGCCTGACGGGCCTTGAGATGCGATTTGACCGAAGGAACCTGCGCCAGTTGCTCAAGCGTCCGCAGCGAGCGAACCAGCGGATCAAAAAAGGCGCAGAGCAAAACAATCAGGACGTCCAACTCGCCCAGCGTGACGTTCCCATGCTCCGGCGGAACGTGATCACGCCAATATTTATCGAGCGTCTGAACGTGGCGGACAATTCCCGGGACGCTCACGTTGGCTTCGGTGATCTGGGGACGTTTGGCTCGCGCCATGAGGCTTGATGTACCACAACAGCGAATCGGGCGCAACCGCACGTTTGTGATAGAAAATGCCGGACAGTATTGGTGTCCTCACCGGCGGAATCGCGCACATTTCATACGAATTATTCCGCCGGTGAGGACACCGGCGGCACTTAATGAGTTTGAGCTATCGCTTTCAAACCTGCGGCCGATCGATAAACTGTAAGCCTTATTCGGGGCCGTAGCTCAATTGGGAGAGCGCCGGGTTTGCAACTCGGAGGTTGCCGGTTCAATCCCGGTCGGCTCCATTCGACTCGCTGCGCTCGCTCATGGCAGGCCATCTACGGAATCCATGCTGGCTTGCCAGGCGGCAAGGTTAACGAAAACAATAAGCAGCGGGTCGAATGCCCTGAGTAAGCAAAGCGCATCGAAGGGCTAATCCATGTCCGCATCTGCGATAGCAGATTCATTTTTTGTTTACATCCTTCGCTGTTCCGACGGAAGCCTCTACGTCGGTCACACCTCCGATGTTGAGGAACGAGTAAAATTACACAACGACGGCCGCGGCGCGCTATGGACATCCGTTCGGCGACCTGTGACGTTAATGTACAAGGAACCTTGGCCTTCGCTGGAACAAGCGATCGCACGAGAACGCCAGATCAAGCGCTGAACATCACAGAAGAAACTGGCGCTGATTGCTGGTGACAAGGGCCGGCTGAAACTTTTGGCTAGACGACGAATCAAATGATTTCTCGCGGCGAGTTGAGTGAGAAACCCACGAAAGTTCACCCCAAAACGCTTGCGCGAATTTTTTTTATTCTTTCCGTCGTTTTCGGCAATCTCCTCGTTTTTCTGATTCCGCCATTTCAATCCGCCGACGAGCCGTGGCACTTTTACCGTGCCTATGAGATTTCCGAGGGCCGGCTAGCCGTCCGGCAAACCGATGCCCGCGGAATCCCCTGCGACGCATTTCCTGTCAGCCTCTATAAAATCTGGCTCCCCTTCTCGCACATTGGATTTCATCCCGAGGCCAGGACCTCACTTCGCCAGATTCGAGAGGCGTTTTCGATTCCGCTGGAAGCGGATAAGCGGATGCTGATCGCACTGCCCAATACGTCTCACTACAGTCCCGTCTGCTATTTGCCGCAGTCTATCGGAATTGCCCTGGGACGTTTGATGGGCGCGGGCCCGTTAACTCTTTTCTATTTAGGCCGCGAGGGCAACATGCTGGGCTGGATTCTGGCCGGCTATGTGACCCTGCGATGCGCCCGATCATCGCGCCGCCGGTATTTCTGCTTTTGCTGATGCCGATGGCTCTTTATCTCGCCGCGACAAATTCAGCCGATGCCCCAACAAGTGCGCTGGCCATTCTCTTCACGGCGATGGTTTTTCGTTATTCGACCGGCCCCGCCAATTCCGTCGGCGACCGCCGCTGGCTGGGTCTCCTGCTTCTTTCGGTCGGCATTTGCCTCTGCAAATTCGTCTACGCCCCGCTGTTGCTTCTGTTGCTGCTGATACCCGTCAGAAATATCGGATCTGGAAAGAAGTACGCGTGCATGCTGGCGATTGTGGTTGTCATGGCCGCCGCCGCGTGGGCAATCTGGACAGTCAGCAGTTCCGCGGGTTTGAATTCGCGGATCAACAGCTCCCCCAACATTTCGCCCCCCGATCAACTGCATCAGCTTGAGCAAAATCCTCTCCATTTTGCCGCGGTGCTATGGACGACGTTCGCCGCGCAGGGTTGGACGTTTCTCCGGCTCTACGTAGGACTGATCGGGTGGTATGACGTGCTGGCCCCCGCGTGGCTGACGGCCGGGTATATCGCGATTCTTTTCTTCGCGTGCCTGCCCCCCAGGGATCAACCAACTTTTCCGACTCTCACCAGAGCGACAATCCTCATCCTCTCAGCGGTTCTGAGTTCATTGCTGATGATCGCACTGCTCAGTTATCTCTACTGGACCCCCGTAGGCGCGTCGCAAATTGACGGCATCCACGGACGCTATCTCATCCCACTCTCGCCGGCGGTTTTCATTCTTCTTTGTGCAGCTTTCAATCGCATGGGCCTGAAATCGCTGCTTCAGCCACGTGCCATGAAATTGATCTTCCCCCTGATTTCCCTGCTCACCTGCATCTATTGGTCAATCGCGATCTGGAATCGATATTTTAACTGACTCATTCGCCAGCGGCCCATTTGACTTCCCCCCCAACGACGGTCACCCTCGCCGCGCCATTCACATTCCAGCCGTGGAACGGGCAATTGCGGCTCTTGCTCTGAAATTTCTGAACGTCGATCGTCCAGGCTCGCTGCGGATCAATCACCGTGACATCGGCGACCGCGCCGACCTGCAACGTACCGCGATCGAGCTTCACGACTTTCGCCGGCGAGGTGGACATCAGCTCGATCAACTTCATCCAATCGACATGGCCCGGATCAACGAGCGCCTTGATGTAAAGTGCCAGGGCGCATTCCAGCCCCAGGATCCCCATCGGCGCGAAGGGAAATTCCAGCTCCTTCTCCTCGGCACGATGCGGCGCATGATCGGTCGCCAGACAATCAATCGTGCCGTCCTTAACTCCCTCAATACATGCTTCCACGTCCGCCTTTGTGCGCAGGGGCGGATTCATCTTGAAATTCGTGTCATATCCCCGGCACGATTCATCGGTCAGAAGCAAATGATGTGGCGACACCTCCGCGGTCACCACCTGCTTGTCGCGCTTGGCCCGGCGGATCAGCTCGACGCTCCAAGCCGTGCTGATGTGCTGCACGTGATACCGGCAGCCAATGGTGCGGTTCAGGAGCAGATCGCGGGCGATCATGAGCTGCTCCGCCTCGGCGGGAATTCCGGTTAGCCCAAGGGTGGTGGAGACAACCCCGCCGTGCATCGCGCCGCCGGCGAGCGTCGGCTCTTCGCAATGTTGCATGATGCAGGCATCAAACATTTTCGAATATTGCAGCGCCTTGCGCATGACCGACGCATCGGCAACGCCTACGCCATCATCGCTCAGGGCAATCGCCCCTCGTTGAAGCATCGATCCGATTTCGGCAAGCTCCTTGCCCTCCCGGCCTTTGGTAATCGCCCCGATCGGTAGCACATTGGCCAGTCCCACCCGCTGCGCTTCTCGCAAAACAAATTCAACCTGCCCCTCGTTATCAAGCGGGGGCTTGGTATTGGGCATGCAGCAGACGGTTGTAAATCCGCCCGCCACGGCTGCTGCCGAGCCGGTGGCGATCGTCTCCTCCTCCTCATCGCCCGGCTCGCGGAAATGGACATGAATGTCGATCAGCCCCGGCGTGACGAAACATCCGGCCGCGTCAATCGTGCGGTCGGCTTTGCCTAGATTCTGGCCAATTGCCGCGATCTTGCCGTCCCGGATCAGCAGATCGTCTTTACGCTGCATCCGCTGCGAAGGGTCGAGAATCGTGCCGTTTTGGATCAGCAGACTTGCCATAGTTTCAGTTGCCCGCCTGGGTGACAAGGAAAAGAACAGCCATGCGAATCGCCAGGCCGTTGGTGACCTGCGTGAGGATTCCGCTGTTGGGGCCATCGGCGATCTTCGATCCGATTTCGATGCCGCGGTTCATCGGGCCCGGATGCATCACGAACACATCGCGTTTGCAGCGGGCGAAGCGATCGGTGTTGAGTCCAAATAGCCGCGTGAATTCGCGAACGGATGGGAACTGGCTGCTCTTGATCCGCTCGAACTGCACACGGAGCATGTTAATGACATCCACTTCCTCGACGATGGAATCGAAATCGTTGACGCAGCGCGCGTCCCAGCGATTCAAAGGCCCGCGGAAGCAGCGTGGGCGGGCCGACCAGGATCACCTCGGCGCCCAGTTTTTTCAGACCCCACAAATTTGACCTCGCAACCCGGCTGTTGGCGATATCCCCCACAATCGCGACCTTTAACCCCGCGATCTTCCCGAAGCGTTCGCGGATGGTGTAAAGATCGAGCAGCCCCTGCGTGGGATGCTCATGGGCCCCGTCCCCGGCGTTGACCACGCTGCAATTCACCGAGCGCGACAAAATCTCCGCCGCCCCGGCTGCCTGGTGGCGAAGGACGATCACATCGACCCCCATCGCCTCGATATTGCGGGCGGTGTCGATCAGCGTTTCGCCCTTGCTGACGCTCGACCCTTTTTCGGAAAAGTCGATGACATCCGCTCCCAGCCGGGAGGCGGCGAGCGAAAAACTGGTTCGGGTTCGCGTGCTGTCTTCGAAGAAGGCGTTCACCACCACCCGGCCGCGCAGGGCGGGATACTTTCTTGATGCTGCGCCTGGAGACATCGCGAATCGAATAAGCGGTATCGAGCACAAATTCCAGCTCCGCCGGCGAAAGCGACTCCAGCGCAAGCAGGTGCTTGCGCTTCCATACGTCGCTGCGGGATTTCTCGAGTTCGGCCATCAGGATCTGGGTTCCACAAGAATTTCATCCCGGCCGTCGACTTCGGCCAGACGGACATTGACACGATAATCGCGGGGAACGTCTTCTAGCGCCAGCCCGACGAAATCCGCCTGGATCGGCAGCTCGCGCCCACCGCGATCGATCAGCACCAGAAGCCGCACCACGCCGGGCCTGCCGAAATCGCTGAGGGCATTGAGCGCGGCGCGAACTGAACGACCCGTGAACAGCACATCGTCGACCAGAAGCAGAGGAGCGGCGTCGATGGGAATGCTGATCTCCGTCGGACGCACGATCGGGCTGGGCCCGATTTCCGACAGATCGTCGCGATAGAGCGTAATATCCAGCACCCCGCGCCCAATCCGACCGAAGCCACGATCCCCCAAAGCACGAGCCAACCGCTGGGCGAGGATTTCGCCGCGGGTGCGGATTCCGATGATATTTAGCTGTGAATCAGCCGAAAACGCCCCCGCGAGGCGATCGACCAGGGTATCGATCATTCGCCCGACGTCCGACGCGTCGTAAACGGTGCGCATTAAAAGACGGAAGATAAGGGAATGAGGCCCGGTCTGCAAATCAACGGCATATTGCAATATCGAAATCCGAAACCCGAAACCAGAATTCCGAATTAAACCAGAAATCCAAATGACGAATGCCCAAATAATTCGTCATTCGGTCATTCGGATTTGATTCGGAATTCTGGTTTCGGATTTCTGGTTTCCGGCGTGGACATCGCATATCCTCCCGATATGGACGCAAAGCAACGAGCCGGTGAGGCGGCGCTTCAGCATGTGAAGGACGGGATGATCGTCGGCCTGGGAACCGGATCGACGGCCAAATTCTTCATCGAGGCCGTTGCCGGGGCGGTCCGGTCGGGAAAGCTGCGCGATATCCGGGTCGTCCCCACCAGCGTCAATTCTGAAAAGCTGGCCGAAGCCGACGGCCTGAAGGTCGTTACCTTCGCACAGACGGCCACCATCGATCTAACCGTAGACGGCGCCGATGAAGTCGCTCCCGACCTCACTCTCATCAAGGGCCTCGGCGGCGCGCTTCTTCGCGAAAAACTCGTCGCCCAAAACTCCACCAAGCTCGTCATCATCGCCGACGCCAGCAAGCTGGTGACCAAGCTCGGCACCAAGTCGCCCCTGCCCGTTGAAGTCACCCCATTTGGACTCGAAGCCAGCGAGCGATTCCTCCGCGCCCAGGGGTGCACGCCAACCCTGCGGCGAAACGCCAACGGCGACGTCTTCGTCACCGACAACGGCAACTACATATTTCACTGCAAATTCCCCGAAATCCCCGACGCCCGCGCACTAAATGTTACGCTGGCCACCCGCGCCGGAATCGTCGAATCCGGCCTCTTCATCGACCTCGCCCACACCGCCATCATCGCGGACGATCAAACCGTCTGGACCATCGCCAAGCCGTGATTATTTGTCAGTGGGTCAGTTTAATTTCAGAACGCCCACGGCGGCGCCGTGGGGAATTTCAAATTCGCTGCTGCGCTCCAAATTGACCCATTACCGATCATTTTGAGGGCGGCTCGATATTGATCCCCTTATCGACCGTAAAAATGCGATGCGTCAGTTGATCCGTGAACTGAACGTGCAACATCAATGACGCATGCGCGGGCACCGTCTGCCACGGACAGTCCAGCACATAGTTCTCCATGATCAACGAGTTAAACCAGCTCGCCCGGCTCTGCTTGAGGTCAAAATCCCACGTGCCGATGCGGTTGTTTGAATGCAGGGCAAGGTCGAACAGATCGACGTGAAACGTCCCCGTCGCCGTGATCTTGTTTCCATCCTGATCGATCGGGCAGACGTAGACTTTCACCATCGTGTCGCCGTACTGGTTTGGATCGGGGTGATATCCGCCGGTCAGCGATCCGAATTTCAATCCCGCGGTGGTGAAAAGCTGGTCGAGCTGGTCCTGCGGCAGAACCGGCACGGTGGTGGCATTCGCCAGAAGGCCGCGGATGGTCGCCTCATCGGCGGAGTGTCGGCGGTCCAGGACCGCTAGCTGGTCCTGGAGCTGCTGATTTTGCTTTCGCAATTCGATGTTGGCCTGGCTCGGGGTGTTGTTGAAACACCCCCCTGCGAACAAACTGACGAGAATGGCCAGAATCAGCGGGCTATTCCTTGGCCTCATCCGAATCCTCGTTGCGGTTGGCGGCGACCATGTCGGGAACCCGCTCCAGGACGCGATCGGCACAGCCGTATTCAATCGCTTCTTCGGCAAACAGCCATTTGTTGCGGTCGAAATCGCGATGAATCTGCTCGGCAGGTTTGCCCGTGAAATCGGCCATCATCTTGTACATGCGGTCGCGCATGCGAAGCATGTGGGCGGCTTCGATGCCAAGATCGGTCGCCGGGCCCTGCAGAACGCCGCCGATCAGCGGCTGGTGCAGCATCACCTGGCTGTTCGCCAGCACGGCGCGCTTGCCCTTCTTTCCGCCGGCGAGCAGAAACGCTCCCATGCTGGCGGCCATGCCGATGCACGTGGTCGCCACGTCGCAGCGGAGGAACCTCATCGTGTCGATGATCCCCAGCCCCGCCGACACGCTGCCGCCGGGGGAGTTGATGTAAAACTGGATGTCCGATCTTGGGATCGTCGTTGGAGAGAAACAGCAGCTGCGCGATGATCGTGTTGGCCGAGTCATCGGTCACCGGTCCGCCGAGGATGATGATGCGGTCTTTCAGCAGCCGGGAATAGATGTCATAGGCGCGCTCGCCGCGGCCGGACTTTTCGATGACGATCGGAATGAGACTGTTCTGAGACATAATTCTTACTTGCCTTTCCGCTCCACAATTTGCAATTCGTTTCCTTCGGGGTCCCGGAACGAGACCACCATATCTCCTCCGACACCCGGCATCGGCTCGAACAAAAACGGCACCTTCAGATCCTTCAGCCGCCGGTAAGCTTCCTTGAAATCACTTACCCGCAGCGCCAGATGCCGAAGCCCCGGCTGAAACCGCGGCACTTCCACCGGCGGCGGGCCGGGATTCTTCACCGGCATCAACTCGATCATCCCCCCGCCGTCTCCGAATCCAATCAACACGCTCGGCGGGGTGTTGCCGTCGTTGAAGATGATCTTCATTCCGAAATTCCGGCAATACCAATCCACCTGCCCTTAACGTCCTGGCAGGAAATCGCGGGATGATCGATGCAGGTGTAGAGCATCCGTTACTTCGGCTTGGTCCCGTCGCTGGCGGCCACCGCGGCGGGCGAATCCTCGCCGAGCACCTCGTCGCAGATGCCATACTCCACCGACTGCTTGGCGTCGAAGAACCGGTCGCGCTCGCTGTCTTCGCGGATGCGCTCCGTCGATTGCCCCGTGCACTTGGCCATGATGCCGATCAGCGTATTCTTGGTCTTGAGGATTTCCTCCGCCTGGATCTGCGATATCGGCCGCCTGCCCGTAAACCCCGCCGAAGGGCTGGTGGATCATCACCTTGGCATTGGGAAGGATAAACCGTTTCCCCTTCTTTCCTGCCATGAGAACGATCGCCCCGCCGCTCTCGGCCCGGCCGATGCAGTAGGTGGCGACGTCGCAGGTGAGGAATTTCATGATGTCGTAGATCGCCAGCGTGTCGTCCACTACGCCGCCGGGGCTGTTGATGTAGAGGTTGATGTCCTGGTCGCGTTTCACGCTCTGGAGATAGAGCATCTGCATCATGATCCGGCTGGCCGAGACGTGATTGATCTCGCCGACAAGGAAGAGCACCCGGTTTTCCAGGAGCATTTCCTCGAGGGTCATCTCGCGATAGCGGTTGTAGCCGCCGCCGGGCGGGCCGGGCATGGCCACCGGCATGTTCACCGGCATGGTTCGCGGATCGGCGCCGAGGTATCGGGCCGCCCGGTCCAGAAGTCTTGGGTCAAGATTGTTCGAATCCAAATTCAACACATCGTCTCCTTCATGCAGACGCCTAGGTTTCTGCGCTGGCCGATGTTATGCCCTTGTCCGTGCATTTTCAATTAAACGGAGGCCCGGCAGGCCAATCAAACGTCTGCGCTCCTGGGGACCGATAAAACCAGCACCGCGCCAACTGCCAGTGACGCCGCCACCACGAGCAGCCCCGCGGTGAACATTCCCGTGCCTGCCTGGCCCAGCCAATGACGGTCGGCGCCACAAAACCGGAGATCGCGCCGGTGGAATTGATAACCGCGATTCCCGCCGCCGCAGCGCGCCGCGAAGATACCGCGTCGGCAGCGTCCAGAACGGCCCCAGTGTCCCGAAAATCCCCACCGCCGCCAAACACATCGCCAGCACCCCCGCCACCGGCGTCCTTGTATATCCCAGCAGAGCCATCCCCGCGGACGCCACAATCGCACAAGCCGCCACGCACACCCGCCGCCGCCCCGCCCGGTCGGTGGCGAGGCCGATCAACACCATTGATATTGCCCCCACCGCATATGGAATCGCCGCAATCCACCCGACCGTAAAATCGTCCGCGCCGCTGAGCGATTTAACAATTTTCGGCACCCAATAGACAAATCCGTACAACCCCATCACCAGCGTGAAATAAATGATGCTCAAAAGCCACAGCCGCCCGTCTTTGACGGCAGCGCCAAGCTCCATCACGTGATTCACATCCGGATGCGAATGATCCTCCGACAGCTCCGATTCAATCCACGCCCTCTCTTCCGGCGTCACCCACGCCGCCTCGGCCGGCGTATCCGGAAGCAGCCCCGTCGCCAGGACCGCGATCCCCAAAACGACCGCCGGAATTCCCTCGAGCAGAAAAAGCCACTGCCAGCCATGCAACCCGCCAATGCCTTCCATTTGCATCAGCGCCCCGGCCAGGGGAGTTCCTATGAGGCCAGACGTTGCGGTCGAGGTAAGAAAAGCCGCCAATACGCCCGAACGCCGCGAAGCCGGTACCCATGCCGTCAGATAAAAAACGATCCCCGGAAAAAATCCCGCCTCGGCAACGCCCAGCAGCAGCCGAAGCGTATAAAAACTCCGCGGCCCCCGCGTAAGCATCATCGCGGCCGAGAGCAAGCCCCAGGTGATCATGATCCGCGCAATCCACCGCCGCGCCCCCACGCGATGGAGAATCAGGTTGCTCGGCACCTCGAAAAGAAAATATCCCACGAAAAACAGCCCCGCCCCGAACCCATACGCCGCATCCGTCAGACCGGCGTCGGCCTGCATCTTCAGCGCGGCCATCGCCACGTTCGTGCGGTCGAGATAATTCACGATAAACAGCAGGCAGAGAAACGGAATCAACCGTCGATAGATTTTCGCGATGACGGCCGACCCTTGGGGCTGCGAATCGCTCATGCCACCTGCCAGAATCGGCAAACCACGTCAAAAACCTTGCCATTGTGCCGGGACGCTACCGCCGTATCCTTGACCATCGCAAGATTCACGGCATCACACGAGAATTCCGCGTCCAAATTACTTTCCACGCCCCGGCCCATCCCCTCAAGAATCACCAGGTCGGCATCCGCAGAGGCGTCGTTCAGCTCCGGCGAAATCGCCGAAAGATCAATCAGCGGCTCCCCCATGCCCGTCCCCACAAGCTCGAATCGGCAGCGAAGCAATCGACGGCTCCGCCGCGGCAATTCGCGGCCACCAGGCCCGTACCTCCGCGATCGTCATGTCATTCAGCGTCGGACGCTCATTTGCCGCGATCACCACGCGCGTCCCGCGCTGCGCCAGCCAGCGGATCATCGGAACCGCCCCCAGCAGAAAATCGCTGCCGGCGTTATCGATGAAAAATACGGCTTTTCGCTTAACTGGACCTTCCAAGATTCGACGCGCGAACAAATCGAAATCATCAATAAGCCACGGCCGCGGCGTAATCGTCTCCCGCGTCGCAAAAAAATCCGGACTGGCCCCCAGAAATTTCTTCGCCGTCGCGTCCGCCCCCATGTCGAAAATATTCCCCGCGAACAAACCAACGATCAGCGATTTAAATTGCTCCCCCAGCGGCAGCGAATCGATCTCCCGGCAAACGCCCGCCAGCAGCGGCAGCATCTTCTCGTTCTCGCGCTGCTTCATCGCCGCAAACGGATCATCAAACCCCCACTTGCGCAGAATCCCGTCCCGCCAGGCGTCCAGCGTCAGAATCGTAACGCTTCCATACGATTCCGGATTCGCGGCATAGGCATCAAACACTGAGAGATATTCCCGCCGGCACTCTTCCGCCCGTTTTGTCGCATCCCCCGGCGAATCAGCATCCTCAACCCCCAGCTTCAGCAGGGTTTCCAGATGCCGCTTGAAAAATGGAACCCAATGATTCCTTCCCGCCTCGTCCGCGGTGAGGTCCCACGAGCAGGCGACATAACACTTCGGGATCGGCCAGTTTGCAGAATGGAGACTGCGCGTCACGACAGCTACTTCTTCTTTTCGGCCCACGGATAGAGCCATCCATGCACCCACTTGTGCTTTTCCAAGTTCCCGCAGCTCTGCGGCCGGCAAGAGTGTTCCATCCGAAACGGCGCAATTGGAATCAACGTGCGACAGCTTTCGCATCCCCGGAATCACCGTCGAAACCGCCGGATGACTCAGGCAAAATTTCAGCGCCAGCGCCGCCAGCGTTTGCCGGTCCGGCTTGAGAAATTTCTTCAGTGCCTCCACTCGCCCCGCCGCATCGCGTCGCCGATCCGGCGTCATCCACTTCGCCCGCCAGTCGGTCGGATCCATTTTCACGTCCGGCCCGAAATTTCCGGTGAGAAGCCCCTCCTCAAACGGAACCCGCGCGATGATCCCCACGTTCGCTTCTATCGCCGCCGGCAGCAGTTTCTCGGCAGGGCGCTGCTCGAAAATATTATAAATCACCTGCACGCTGTCGATCAGCCCGCTCTTGGTCAGCTCGGTCGCGCCGTATGGATCCCAGTCGTTGGCCGAGACGCCAAACGATTTGATTTTCCCCTGCTTTTTCAGCTTGCTCAGCGCATCGAGCCAATCCGTCTGCTTCAAAAAGGCCGGCGTCCAGGAATGAAGCTGCTGGAGATCGAGACAATCGATCTTCAGATTCGAAAGCGATCGCTCCGTGAACTCCACGATCCAATCGACCGGAAAAACATCTTTGATCGAATCCGATTCAATCGCCTGCCGCCCGTTCTTAGGTGGGATCTTGCTGGCGATCGCGACTTTTTTGCGCCTGCCATCCGCGATCGCCTTTCCGATCAGTCGCTCGCTATGCCCATTCCCATAAACCGCTGCGGTATCGATGAAATTCACTCCCAGTTCGATCGCCCGGTGAATGCAGGCGATCGCCTCGGCGTCATCCTGCTTCCCGAAGCCGCCGCCAATCTGCCAGCCGCCGAAACCGATCTCAGAAACTTTGATCCCGCTTTTCCCGAGCTTGCGATTTTTCATGTTTGTTCACCAGGCATAGGCTTCAGGAGCTTCTCCGCCGGGCCCCGGCCAGATGGAATTCAACTGTTTCATGGCGACCTCATCAAGCTTGATCTCCAGCGCCGCCAGCGATCCGGTAAGCTGATCCATCGTCCGCGGCCCGATGATCGGCGCCGTCACCGCCGGGTTGGCAATGAGCCATGCCAGTGCGACATCCGCGGGCTTGTGCCCCAGCTCCCTGCAGAAATTCTCCCACGCTTCCAGTTGCGGCCGCAGCGCATCAATCCGCTTCTGCACATGCTCGCCCGCCCTTCGACCCTTCTCCATCTTCTGAAGCACGCCCCCAAGCATCCCGCCATCCAGCGGGCTCCACGGAATCACTCCCACGCCATACGTCCGGCACGCCGGCAGCACTTCCAGCTCCACCATTCGCGCCGCCAAACTATATTTGCTCTGCTCGGAAATCAGCCCCAGCATATTTCGCCGTTGCGCCGCCTCGCACGCCTGCACAATGTGCCAGCCAGCAAAATTGCTGCTGCCGACGTACAGAATTTTCCCCTGGTTGATCAGCACATCCATCGCCTGCCAGATTTCATCCCACGGCGCTTCCCGCGCGACGTGGTGCATTTGGTAGATGTCGATGTAATCCGTTTTCATCCGCCTCAAGCTGTTGTCGCACGCCCGGCGAATCTTCACGGCGCTCAGACCGCGCTTCATCGTCAGGTCCACCGGCTGAAAATCCATGTCCCCGAAAACTTTCGTCGCGATGATGGTGTTTTCGCGCCGTCCCCCTCCTTGCGCAAACCATCGCCCGATGATCTGCTCGGTAACTCCCTCTCCCTTTTTCCACCCATAAACATCGGCGGTGTCGAAGAAATTGATCCCCAGCTCGATCGACTTATCCATCACGGCATGGCTTTCCGCTTCCTCGGTGTGCGGACCAAAATTCATCGTCCCCAAACAAAGGCGGGAGACTTTTAGTCCGGTCCGGCCGAGAGTGGTGTACTGCATCAAAACTCCTTCCAAGTTTTAATTCGTCTAAATAACCATCAGCAATTCGGATACATTCCTCCCCCGTTTAGCGGCCCCGCTTGCGGGGCGTCCTTTGCACAATCTCCTCCAATCACTGACCCCTATTTACATATCGGAAAGGCGCAAAAAAACAGCGGCCGACCGCCCCTCCGGCTGTCGCCGCTGTCACTCATGTTCTGTTTTTTTTCTGAAACCCAGGCCGTCTCGACAACCTGACCGTTATTTGTTACTCGAATCTGATAGGCGTCCACTCGATCTGATTTTGATTCGCGACTCAAACTCGCGATTCAGTCTCGATATTTCAACCGCACGATCCTTCGCACAAAACCAAATTGAAATATCGTTCGTTCGCCCGTCGCGTTGAAGGGACAACTGTACGCGACGCGGGGCCTCAAACTTGTCTCTCCGGCCCGCGTGGAAAATATAGCACGGGTTTCACCCTTGTCGAGCGAATTTGTACATAAATTAAGGAAATAGTTGGCATTTATGCGCGTTTATTTCTAGGAACTTCAGCAAATGACGCGTGCGCCGTTCCGAGCCAAAAAGCTCAGCCTGCCCCATTTACCTAGTTGTCCCCGCTTGCTGAATTATCTGCCAGCACCTTGGCATGAATCGCGTCATACCGGCTCTGGGCAGCGGCCACGACCGCTTTTGCGGCAGCGTAGCTTTTATCCAGCGAAAGCGTCTGCTGAAACTTCCTCTTGGCCATCTCCACGCCATGCTGGGCGATCGCCACCTGCTCACTGGCAGATTGAACGGTGGTGTCGTTGGTCTGAGCCTGCTTCTCGAATGTTCTAACACTTAGAGTCGCCTGCATTTTGGCCTCGGCAAGGGTGCCAGCACATTGGGGTCGCTCTCGCCGGAGGCCTTGGCGGCGTCCAAGTCGTCCGAAGCCTTTTTCTTTGCCGCAAGCGCGGATTGATAGTCAGGATTATTCGCCAGAGCGTCCTTAGAAGCCTGTTTGGCCGAGTCAAGAGCGGACTGGGCGCTGGTCAATGTTGTCTGAAGATCGATCCAGTCCTGATTCTGCTGGTATTGGCTCCACGCTGCATCGCTGATCGCCTGCATCGCCTGCTGGTCCTTGGCCAGCTCATCGGCCGCGGCTTTCTGGGCGGTTTCATCGATCGAAAGCTGCGTCGGTGCTTCCGACGGCTGAGACGCGGGTGGCGGAGCCGCATTCTGGTTGGAATTGTTTTTCCCGTGACCCCCGCCATACAGATGGCTCGCGATCGAAGCTTCCGCACCCACCAGCACGAAGCCAGTCGCGAGCATCCACAAACATAGGATGCGCATGGCCAATCTCCTCGTTGCTCGCTTCGCAGCCAGATAATAGCACGCGAGATGAACAAAATCGGCATGGAATCATCTAAAATAGGGGCGAAAGGAGGCGCAAAATCGCAAAAAGCGGTGCTTTTGTGTTACCCTCCACCCTGAGGCGGGTTAATAATAAGGAAGAAACGGAGGCATCCCTATGCGAGTCGCCTTTGGTTTGGTTGGGTTGCTGGTCACCATCGCGGTGATCGTGTGGATCATGCACGAGATTTATCTGCCGGATATCCAGGCGTCGCAGGCGGTCCAGCAGAAGGCGCAGACGTTTGTGGACACCCTCAATGCCCAGGATGAGAACGGCGTGCCGATCACTGAGATGTACTCGGTCTATGCCGACATGCGCGATGACGGCAAGCTGCAGGACCTTCAGATCACCAAAGTAGTGCCCGGCAGCGTCTTCCAGACGCGGTTTGGCGTCATGCCCAACGACGTGGTCGTCGCCGCAATTGATTCACATCTGGTTCGGACCGATCTGAACGGATTGGATGATGAACAGGCTGGAAAAGATGCAATCCGCGATGCGTATACGGGCGACGGCGGGCAGCTCGTGGTGATTCGCAACAGCCAGACGATCACCCTGCCGCTGGCGAAGACGGCTCCGCCGGCGGCGCCGGCGAATGTGACGGCCCAAAATCAGCCCCCAAATCAGCCAACTCCTTCACCGCAATCCCAGCAGCTCGCGGCTAAGCAGCAGCAGACCGCCCAGCAAACCGAGAAGCAGCAGGAAGGGAAGTCGAACGACGGCAGCGAGAACGGAACGATGGATGAGCTGCACCAGCGGCTGCATGCGCTGCCGACGTATTGAGATTTTTTCTTGCGGGGGTTTGATTTTTTTCTGCGCCGGGGGCATCGGGTACAAAAGGTAACAGTCCGCAACAAACTGGGTAAGATGGGCAATATAGGGTACGCGCACCGGGCTTTTGACGCCGTTTGTGATCTATTGTGGTTTTAGATTGCCCAGGTAGAAGCGGCGTCCCGCCGCTTGCATTCGGACAAGCGGCGGGACGCCGCTTCTACTACAGCCCGCGACTGAGAACAGCCGAGGGGATAAAAGGCGGTCGGGCGATTATTGCCGATTTGCGGCCTACTGGGGTAGCCAACGCTGTCGGTGGATTTCCCGAATTGAATCCCCGGCGATAATATTTTTGGTCATGCACCTCACCTTGTTCACGCAGAACATCCGGCAGGTTGACGCAATGCTGTTCCCCTCTACCAGAGCCGTAAGGACTGCTGCCCGCGTTTCGATATTCAGTTTTGTCGCGTGGATTATTATAGCCAAACTAATCTAAGATAGCCAAGGAATTTTGCCTTGACTCTATGGATTTATTTGGCGATAATAATCCATATATGGCAAGACCACCCAAAGACCCATCGGAACGGAAAACCGTTGACGTTCGAATCCCTTTGACTGAAGAGCAAAAGGAACTCGTCTCTGAAGCGGCATCATCGGACGGCTCGGACGTTGCCACATGGCTACGTCCTATAGTCCTGAGCGCTGCCGAGGATCGGATTGCCAAGAAGAAAAAGAAATAGCATGTTTCAATCTAACAGGCTTTTTCTCGCATTCCTTGTCAGCGCCATGGAATGCGATGCTGTGATCCTACCCCCGCTGTGTAAACGGACGTTTTTCCAGCCGAATATTTCCTTGGCAATGGCGATCCTCAACTCTTGGTTGTTCAACGATGAAATAGGATTTAACTGCGTCAGCGTAATTTGACGGGAGCATAACATGGATACATCTGTTCAGATATTTGATGACTGGCTTCGTGCTGCAAATCTAAAAAAGCGATTCCATCCAATCCCGATTGAGATTGCGATGCCGTTTGAAGGCCAACGCGAGAGATTCAATCGACGAAAAGAAGAACTTCAGAACATGTTCCTGGATGATCGGAGTATTGATGTCTATTTTGACTACATCGATGATGGCCGTTGCAACGCGGGGGCCTGGATTCACAAGGGACTCGGTCTAATCGGCATGAATAAGGGGGCGATGCTCCTTCCCATCGATATGTTCTATAAAATGCTTTCGCACCCAGAAATTTGGAATTTCGCGGGTGATCGCGGCAGAGAGCGCCGAAACGAAAGGCATTCGGAAGGGATGCCAACCAATTACTATGATCTTGTTCAGATGCGCGGGTTTGCTGGATACCCCACTATACCCCAGCCACCAGTTGACCCGATCCGAAAATTCATCGCCGAACTATGCCCGAAATCGTCTGGCATTTCCTAGTACTTCACGAAATCGTTCACATTATTCACGGGCATGTAGGCTATCTTCAGTACACAAGAAAGGGGAATAACATTCCGGCTGTCGGGGACGCCCCTCAATCGACCTCGCAGCTTTCTATTGATGATTTGGATTTTCAGTCCCTCGAACTTTGGTCGGACAGCAAGGCTGTATCTGTAGGGCTACGCGGCCTACTCCTAAAGACCCACGAAGAAATGATTGACCGAGTTTTCCCGACACAGGAATCGAAATTATTTCTTTGGAGCTTTGCGATTCATTCTCTTTTTCGGCTCTGGGGTCTTGCCATCGACCCGCATGATCTAGTGGGCTATCAGCATCCGCCCACACTCCTGCGACTTGAACTGGCAATTTCAGCGGCGAGCGTGGAAATAGAAAACGGATTTCCAGAGCTGAAGGATTCTTTATGGGGGCCGATCCGCGCTGGTCAAAGAGAGGCAGAAAAAGGCTTCGTCTATTGCGGGTCTGAGCCTCTGACAGTCGAGGATTTGATTGGATCAAGAGACCCGCTGGTCACTGCGCATTGCAACGCGCTGCTCGCCCATCGCGAGAATGTCTTGCTCGATGAACTAAAAAAGTACACGTTCGTTTCGCTTGACGACCCACGAAAAACCAACGCCATCTTAGCGGCGTAGGCGACTTGCTGCCTCCGCTCCGCCGTCAAACGCCGCCCGGAGCAGCGCCATGCCCCGCTCGTCCACCTTAACGCCGATCCACGAAAACCGCCGCCTATGAATCGCAAGGGGGCGACGTGAGTCATTGACATTATTAATCCACATTTGTTATTAAACGACGTCCAAACCCCAGTTTTGCCCTTACCCATTTTACCCATCCCACCCATTTTGTTGCGGACTGTCCAATTTTGTCTTGAAGTTCCGCCGGCAAAAAATAATTTGCCCACGCTGAAAAAAACGTATGCCACACCCGATTTGCGGCTCTGCGGGCTCTGCGCCTCCGCGCGAGTCAATCTTTTTACGGTCTGCGGGTGAGGACCATCACATTGCTTTTGAAATCGAGCTTCAGATCGAAGCGGGAGAGGAAATCGTTGCCGATGACGCCGTCGAGGCCGGAATCGAGTTCGCCGGTGCCGGCGACGGCATCGACCGGCATATCAACCGTGACGTCGCCGACGGTCACGCGGCCATTGGGGAATCGGCAGAACTGGAGGGTGTTTCCGGCGGCGTCCTGGCGCTGCTGGAGGGTTGCCCCCGGAACGAGCGCAGCGAGATTGGCCACGGTTTGCGGCGAGAGATAGATCGACGTGTGGGCGGCGGTTTTGTCGATGCCGAGGCGGATGGCCGGCGGATGCAGAGCGGGGTTGGAGGGGTCGATGTTGATCGTGCCGAGGACGATGGGAAGCTTCAATTCGTTTTTCACGAACGCGATATAGTGGGGCTGCGGAGCAGGCGGGGAATGGGTGCAGCCGAGGAGGCAGAGCGAGAGGAGAATCGCGAGGGGCTTCATGCTGATTCTGTGAATATAACGCGATTGCGCCGAGTACGCCCCGCGGTTCGACTCAGCTCACCGAAGTCAAGCGGGGCCGCTAAACAAGGGCGGGAAGTGTATCGGAATTGCGGGTGCTTGTTTAGAATCCCCCGGCTTGAGCAATTTGAATCTCCACTCGACGAAATACGACGGCAGCCTGCATTATCATTATGGCGTGCGGGAGGTTGATCGCCGCGACGACCGGCTGACAACCTTTATCGCGCCGGGGACGCCGATTGAGAGTTATCGGGGGCGCTGGATTGGGAAGAAGCATTTTCTGAGCACGTTTTGGACGGATAAGCCGTATGTGCTGCACGTGCGGTGGGATGAGGTGTGGACGCCGGAATTTTTGTATGTCGATATTGCCACGCGCACGAATTGGGACGATCGGACGGTGCGGTATATCGACCTGGATCTGGACTTGATCCTGCGGAATGACGCGACGGCGATTCATCTGGACGATGAGGATGAATTCGAGCAGCACCGGGTGCGGTTTGCATATCCGGGGGAGCTGGTGACGCAATGCCGCGAGGCGGTGGAGGAGGTTCGGGGGCTGCTGGAGGCGGGGGAGCGGCCGTTTTCGAAGGGGCTGTTTGCGTGGCGGCCGGGGACGGGGGTTGATTGGTGAGGGAAGCAGATCGCAGTGGCAGTGGTCGGCCTGCGGACTAGATAATGTTTTGTGTTTCTGGGGTATGGAATGCGCCCGCAAGCGGGGCCGCTAAACGTGGGGATCGGCGCTATTCAGGTTGGCTTTGCCGCTGGCTCCGGCGCGTCGACAAGGATCTTGGCGGCGGCGGCGGTTCCGAGGGATACCTCGCCGCGGCGGGTGATGCGGATTTTGACGGCTTCGGCGACGGGATCGCGGGTGAGGACGGTTACGGCCGACCCGGGCATGAGGCCGGTGCGTTCGACGAACTGCAAAAATTCTGGTTGCTGGTCGAGCATGCGGGCGATTTTTTGAGGGGAGCCAATTGGGCAATCGGCGAGGCTCATGAGGGGGCGTTCGTGGAGATGGCCTTTGGGGGTGGGAATGGGGTCGCCGTGGGGATCGACCGTGGGGTGATTGAGCAGCGCGTCCATGCGCTCCAGGACGCGGTCGGAGATGGCGTGCTCGAGGGTGTCAGCTTCGTCGTGGACGACGGACCAGTCTAGGCCGAGGACCTTGACGAGAAAGAGCTCCACGAGGCGGTGGCGGCGGAGGACGTGGAGGGCGAGTTGCTCGCCGCTGCGGGTGAGTTTTACGCCGCCGCGCGGCTCGTAGACGACGAGGCCGGAATCGGCGAGGGCTTTGACCATTGAGGTGGCGGTTCCGGGTACGACGCCCATCGCGGCGGCGAGGCGGCCCATCGGGACCATGGGGTCGGGGCCGGTGGTGCGCTGCTCAAGGTAAAGCTGCTTGAGGTAGTTTTCGACGGTGCTGGTGGCCATATCCTGCTGCTATTCACTAAACAAAAAAGAGCCCCCTCCCTAACCCTCCCCTCTTCGAGCCTGAGCCTCAGAGCCGAAGGCCGGATTACCGGGGGCGGGGAGAGAACGCAAAAATATTACTGCTACAGATGGCGGTTGACAATTACGATATATGATTATATCGTATTTTGAGTAATCAAAATAATCAGATCGAACGTCCGAATAAATATTGTCCTTCGTTTTTCCGCAGTGCGATGAACATCCCGTCCACAACCCCCCATGAGTACGCGCCTGGCAAGGCTGGGAGGAATTTCTCGCTGGAGGGGATGCACGGGTCGGTGGAGGTGCCGAAGCACACGGCCGGGTTTTGGCCGAAGTGGCGAGCGTTCGTTGGGCCGGCGATTCTGGTCAGCGTCGGGTACATGGATCCGGGGAACTGGGGGACGGATCTTTCCAGCGGGGCGGAATATAAATATCAACTGCTGTGGGTGGTCGCGGTGGCGAGCATCATGGCGATTTTTTTGCAGGTGATCTCCTCGCGGCTGGGGGTTGCCACGGGAAAGGACCTCGCGCAATGCTGCCGGGACTGGTATCCGCGGTGGACGCGGTTGCCCAACTGGCTGGTGTGCGAGATCGCCATTGGGGCGTGCGACCTGGCGGAGGTGCTTGGCAGCGCTGTGGCGCTGAACCTGCTTTTTCATATTCCGCTGCTGTGGTGTGTGGTGATCACCAGCGCGGATGTGCTGCTGCTGCTGGCGCTGCAGCGTTATGGGATGAGGACCATCGAGGCGATCGTGCTGCTGCTGGTTGCGACGATTGCGCTGTGCTATTTCGTGGAAATCTTTGTGCTGCCGCAGACGCAGCCTAGCTTTCGGGAAATGGGGTGGGCGCTGATTCATCCGTCGCTGCATGGGGTGGGATATCGGAATGATCCGCAGACGATGGCGTTTCTGGCAATTGGGATCATCGGGGCGACGGTGATGCCGCATAATCTATATCTTCATTCGGCGCTGGTGCAGAGCCGTCGGCTGCAGCGCGATGATGATTCGATTCGCAGCGCGATTCGGTTTAATGCGATTGATTCGACGTTGGCACTGACGATCGCGTTTTTCGTGAACGCGGCGATTTTGGTGCTGGCGGCGATCGTATTTTACGGCCGGACCCATGCCGTCGCGGGTGGGCAGATTTATACGTTTGACGCGAACACGGATTGGATTCGCGTCGCTTATCTCACGCTGGCGCCGCTGCTGGGGACGTTTGCGGCGAGCTTCCTGTTTGCCATCGGCCTGCTTGCCAGCGGGCAAAGCAGCACGATCACGGGGACGCTTGCGGGGCAGGTCGTGATGGAAGGATTCATGCACTGGCGGATCACGCCGTGGGTCCGCCGGCTGATCACCCGGTGCCTGGCGATTGCGCCGGCGATTTTCATCATTGGCGTGCGCGGAAACAGCAGCGTGAACGATTTGCTGAACCTGAGCCAGGTCGTCCTGGCACTTCAGTTGCCCCTGGCCATGTTTCCGCTGCTGCATTTCAGCAGCTCTGAAAAGCGGATGGGGAAATGGAAGCTGGGATATTTCCTGCTGGTGGCGGGCTGGACAAGTGCTATTCTGATTACCGTGATGGATTTTTATGGATTGCCGGATGCACTGAAGCAAGCCTGGCAGGTGATAGCCGGTGGATGAGCGTTCAATTTCGCTCGATGCCGGTCGCGCGGTTAGAATTGCGACGAAGCGGGAAACCTGATGTATCAGAAGATTCTCGTCACTCTCGACGCCACACCGACCGATCGGGCGATCATCGATCACATCAAGCAGCTTGCCAAAGGACTGGGCAGTAACCTGGTGCTGCTGCACGTGGCCACCAGCGTTCCGGCGCAGTTGCTGGGCGCGGATGCGGCGGGAGAGGAGATCGGCGAAGACATGGCCTATCTGCGCAAGGTGCAGAACGAATTTGAATCCGCGGGAATTCCGGCGAAGGCCGAGCTTGCCTATGGCGACCCGGTTCGCGAAATCGTGAAGTGGATCGAGACCAACGGGTGCGATCTGGTGGCCATGAGCACGCATGGGCACCAGTTCATTGCCGACATGGTTCTGGGGACGACTGCCAGCCGGGTGCAACATCAGATCAGTGTTCCGGTGCTGCTGCTGCGGGCGAAGTAAAACGGGCGAAATAAAACGGGCGAAATAAAATTGCAGTGGCGAATGCCGTTGCGATGGTTAAGCTGTTGGCCCTGAAAAGAGCCGACGGTTATGCTGCGGTTGCGACTGATTTTTGTTTTTTTCGCGCTGGCGGTGGTCGGCGGATGTGCATCGTCACATCGCACCCCCCCGCCGCTGATTCTTCCCGCGGCGCAGATTACCGCGAGTTACTATCCGGGCACGCCCCTTTCGGGGCCGCAGGCTGGCGACCTCAAAAAAATATCCTTTGACGATTCGCTGGACGTGCATGCGCAATGGTTCGTCCTCGAGCATTTCGACGTGACGCAGCTTCCGCTGCTGGCGTCGCAGGCGCGGCTGATCACGTCGCGGCCGGGTGCGCTGGCGGTTCTGCCGTCGGGAACTTTGACGGCTGATGCCCGCCTGGTCTGGACGGACGTTTCTCCCGATCCACTGCTGGGGGTAGGGCGAAGTGGGCCGATTGGGGCCTCCCGCGGGGCTTTGCCTTCGGGTGGCACAGTCGCATTTCGGGCGATCGACGGGGCGGGCTCGGCCGATCAGACACTGAATCGGCCGCAACCGAGATATCTGGAGGTGGCGCTGACTCATCTGGCGCAGGCCGGCGGCACTGGTGCGGTTCAGATCGGATTCACGGTTCAGGACAATCCGCCGGGAGCGGCGGCGTCCGGCGTCTTTCAGACGGAGACGGCCATTGTCGAGCATCCTCTTTCCGCGGCTCCGCTGAATCTCTTCATTGCCGCGCCGTTTAAGTTTACCGCCACGAATACGCAGGCGGTGGCCGTGATCGTCACGATTTCGCCGCATCCGGCCGATGCGGATTTCGGGAAACTGGTGGACGGCGCAAGTCCGAACTCGCGTCCCCGCGGCCGATGGAGAATTCCGGGCCGGCGTGGGCGATGGGATTGCAGCGGGCGATGGAAGCGCTGAATGCTCCCGCGCACCGGCGGGCGGCGCTGATCTTTCTGGCCGGACAGAGCGATGCTGAAATTTGCCTCGATGTGGTTTGCGTCTGCGACGATTCGATCCTCGAGCAGATTGCCGATTCTGTTCGCAAAGATGGACCGGCGGCGCTTCAGGAGCCAACGCTGGACCAGTTTGGATGGATCATGGACCGCTCGTCGATTGCGGCGATGCAGCCGCTGCTGGCGAAAGCGACGCTGCCGCCGGAGCTTTTTGAAGTGCTGACGCTGCACATGGGGGAGCCGGGGCGTCACGCGGCCGCGGTGGATGAGATCATGCGGGCGGTGTCGAGCAAGAAGGATTTGCAGGATCGGCTGCTGGCGGAGAATTTTATTTATCTTGAGGACAGGCGCCGGCCGCGCGGGTGCGATCGTATGACTGGCTGAAGGCTCGGCGTCTGGAGCCGGCGGGTTTCGATCCGCTGGCGTCGCCGAAGCAGAGACGCGTAGCGCTCGACAAGGCCCTTGACGCCGAGCAGGCGGGAGGGGCGCAATGAGCGAAACGCCCAAGCCTGCCGAGAAACCGAAGCCAACGCGCAAGCCGGGGCGCTGGCGGCGGAGATTGATCTGGGCGCTTTGTGTTTTCATCGCGCTGGTGCTGGCGCTGCGGGTTTCGGTGTCGATTCTTCTTCCCGCGGTGCTGAACAAAATCGCCAAATCGTACGACCTGACGTGCGATTATGACCGGCTCGATCTGAACATGCTGGGGGGCAACGCGTCGATCTGGGGGTTGCGGTTTACGCCGCGCGAGGGAGGGGATCCGATTTTCAGCGCGGATTATTGCCAGGGAGACATCTCGATTCTCAAGCTTTTCCGGGGGCGGCTGGTGGTTTATCGCGTGGCCGCGGACGGGGTTGATACGACGATCGAACGCACGGCTGATGGGCGGATTCCGCTGCTCGCGCGGTTTACATCATCCGCCTCATCTGCGCGCAGCGGCGCCGCGAACTCGTCGCAGCCGCAGCCGATCGAGCTTCAACCGCCGCTGCGGATCGACGCGCTGCGGCTGGAGCATATTCGCGCGAGGTTTCACGATGAATTTGTGAAGCCGGAGGTGGACACGCACATGGCGCTGGACCTGCGGCTGAACGACCTGGGAACAACCGGCGAGCCGACGCGATTTGAGCTGGATTTCTCTTCGACGCCCATTCTCGACACTTTGCAGATTTACGGGCGAGGCAATGGGGATGGAAAGAGCCTCAGCGCCGATCTGCACGTGGTGATGCGCGGGCTGCATCCCAAGCCTGTTGCCGGGTATCTCGCACAGGTTGGATTGCGGCCGACCGCGGACGATATTTCCGCGTCGATCGATGGAACGATTTCGGCACAGGTCAATCCGAACGCCGCGGATGGGCTGAAAGGGAATCTCACGCTGACGGGTTGGCTGATCACTTGCGACGGACGCACGGCGGCCGCGCTGGATCGGCTGTCGCTGGATGTGGATTCCATCACGCCCGGATCGGCGAAGCTGGCGGGGTTGGGAATTAGCGGCGTGCGCGTGTTTGCGGGGCAGAATCAGGCGGGGAACCTGGCGGCGCTGGGGATGGAGGTGGTTGCGACAACCCAACCGGCCTCTCCTCCGCCATCGCCCGCCGCGTCCCCTTCTCCGTCGAATTTCCGCTGGAGTCTGGCGCAGTTCACGCTGCAGGATCTGCAGGCGGGATTCGGGGATGATTCGGTTTCGCCGCCGGTTTCGACGGGGCTGGACGTTCAGCAGCTCAAGGTTGGAAATCTGGTTTGCGATCCGGCCAATCCCAATGCCCAGGCGGATTTTTCGGCCGATCTTTCCGCGCCCGGGATCGTGCGGTCGATTCAGGTTAGAGGCCACGCTGAGCCGTTCTCGGCAAACAGGCCGTTTCTTGTAACCGTCGATGCGGCCGGAATCGCGCCTGATGCGATCGCGCCCTACTTGAAAGCCGCCGGGTTGGAATCGGAATGGAAAAACGGAAGTCTCAGTCTATCGGCCGATGGAACGGTTCAAACCGATAAGAACGGAACTCCGACGGCATCGGCCCATCTGGCAAAGTTCGCGCTCGCCGACCAGGACAAGCTGCTTGATATTGGCGACACGAGCATCACCAATGCCACGCTGGACCCCGCCACGAATACGATTCACGTCGGCTCCATCGAAATCAACGGTCCCGATGTTGCCGTCCGGCGTGATGCGGATTCGAACCTGCATCTCCTGGGTTTCAAGACCACAACGCGACCGTCACCAACCATCGCCAGCGTGGCGCCGCCGCCCGCGCAATCCGCCGCCGGACCGACGATTCTGCCCAACATCGTGCTGGACCATTTCTCGTGGAAAAATATTCACGTGAACATTTCGGATTCGGCGGTGCAGCCGCCGACGAATATCAATATCACCGATGCGGGCCTCACCGCGGACGAAGTCGGCATTTATCTTAACGCATATATCCACCCCGTCACTGCAGGAACGATCAAGGGGTGGCTTAGCCTTCCGGGCGTCGCGTCCAAGATGCAGTTGGACGGAACCCTTGACTCGGACGACTCTCAAACGAGTCTCGCACTCAATCTCTCGGCCGCGGGAATCAGCGGAGCTACGATTGCCCCCTACCTCCGTGCGGCGGGCATCGAGCCGACATGGAAACATGCATCGGTGAGCGCACACACGCGGATCGATGTGGGATATGAGAATGGCGCGATGAATGCATCCGTGAGCGCCGCGGATGTGAAATTTTCCGACGGCGATCAAACGCTTGCCTCTCTCGCATCCTTCGGCGTTAAAAACGCACAGGCGCAGCCCAGCGGCGCAGCGCCGACAGCATCGAGATTGACTCTCCGCGAATTCGGGCCGAACGGCTGGCGGATGGAACGCTTGAAGTTGCCGGCGTGCGAATTGTTCCTGTGCCCCCGCCCCCTGCCGCGCCTCTGGCGGCGACTACCCAGCCGGCGGCGCCGAGCGCGTCGGCACTTACGCTTGATCTTGGGGAATTTCGGCTCAAAAACGCCGCGTTGGATTGGAGCGACGCGGCCGTGCGTCCGGCGGTGAATATCGCTCCCAGACTCGACGCCGATATCCAGAATTTTCATCTGGGCGGCTCAACACCTGCGTCTCTCCAAATCTCGGCCGCGGTTCCCGCGACGCTCGATAATCTCTCCGCCAATGGCACCATCGCACTCTCTCTGGATCGCCAATCGCTGAGGTTGAGCGTCCTCGGAAATGGCATTCGCGCCGGCCCCGCCGCAGCCTATTTGCCGCCGGGGATCGAATCGACCCTGAAAAATGGTGCCCTTCGCGCGGCAATCGATTGCTCCGGCGCGGTAAACCCCGCCGGCGGCCAGACTCTTGAAGTCGCCGTCTCCGGCATGGATTTGCGCGAGCAGGGCGCGGCCTCTTCGCTGCTGGATTTCGATTCGTTCCACGCCAAAGTCGCGCGCCTCGACACTACTGCCAAGGTGGTCGCGGTCGACGATGTGACGCTGAAGAATCTCGATGCCGGTGCTCGCAAAACCGCCGATGGAATCGAATTTCTGGGGCTGAAGATAACACCGGTGAATTCTTCAACCGCCCTGGCGGATCCGCCTCCGGCGCCAACAAACGCCCCGCCAGCGGCAACGCGGCCGAGCAGCAACATCCTGGCGCAGATCGCACAGCAGCGGAACAAATACCCGCTCATTTCTTTGACCAGCCTCGATCTTGGCATCCGTAATTTCGACTATCTCGACGAGACGACCCCCAGCGCCGCCCCGCTGGTCGTTTCCGATTTGCACGTGCGAAACAAGCACAAGATTGTCCTTTTGGGCCGGGATACCGAAGCCAATCCGCCGACCGATCTTGAAATCACCGGGCACGTTGCGCCCGTCGCGGACGATTTGAAAGTCGATCTGCACGCCACGCCCTTCGCAAAACAGAAGACGCTCGGCGTGGAGGTGTCTGTTTCTGGAATACATGGCAAGGGGCTGGTTGCGCTTCAGCCGCAACTGGCTTCAAAGATCGATGCGGATGGTTTGAAATCTGGGGAATTGACGGCAGCTTTCAATGCAGCCCTGACCCTCAAAACCGTCGAACCGACCGATTTTAATCTTGGCTACGGCGGCAAGGTGGATTTCGACGCGCACGACATCGCGTTTCGTGCCGAGCCAGGTGGGCCTGTCCTGGCGGGCGTCGGCGAAATTCGCTCGGAAGGGATCGTCATCAAGCCCAAATCTGCCGGCGTGGAGGCTCGCGAACTGGAGATCGACAACATCGTTGGTCAGGCGATGCGAGACAACGATGGCATTCACGCCCTGGGATTGACGATAAAGACGCCGCCACCCGCGACGACGCAACCGGCGGGAAAATCGGTCGCGGCTGCTTCTAATCCGCCGGCAGTGGCGGTCGAAAACAAGAGGGCTTCCGAGATTAAGGTCGATCGCCTTTTGGTCAGCGGGATGAATTTCCGTTTCCAAGATCGGACGGCGACTCCGACTTTTGACTTCCCGATCAACGGGCTCGATCTGGAAGCGCAGGGGCTTTCGAACCTTGCTGTCTCCGAGCCGATTCCGATTCGCTATAGCTTGCTGGTTTCCGCCGACCGGGTGCCGCTGCCTTCACAGCAGGCGGGGTTTGACAAACTGGAGAAGCGGCAGCTTTTCTCGCAGGTCACCAGCGATGGAGACGTGACGCTCTATCCCAATCTCAAGGGGTGGGCGAAGGCGTCGCTCAACGGGTTTGAGCTGACGAGTCTTTATGGGATTGCCGAGCAGGAGAAGGTGAAGCTTGGGGGCGGAACCTTCGATGCCGACATCGACGCGCGTTTTCCGGGGGACGGTTCGGTCGACAGCAGCACAAAGCTTGTGCTCACCGATCTTTCGCTTTCCGAGCCGCCGGACGGAATTATTCGAAGAACGCTCAAACTGCCGGCGCCGCTGGACGTGGTGATCGTCGCCCTTCAGGACCAGGACGGGTCGATTACGATTCCGCTGAACGTCGTTTTCGCTCAGGGCAATCTCGACACCGGCGCGGTGGCCGCGTCGGGCGTCGGCGCTCTGGGGGAAGTGATCGCGACGGCGCTGGCGTCATCGCCGCTGAAGGTCGTCAACCTGATCGGACTTGGCGGCCCGCATTCCAATGCCCAGCCGCCGGTCGTCGTAAGTTTTCCACCGGGGTACAGCGACTTGCTTCCGGATGAGGTGGCAGTCCTCAACGCGCTGGTCAAGCACCTCAAGGACGACAAGTCGCTGGACGTTACGCTTCGCCACGATCTGGGCAGCGCCGATATCGCGCTGGTGAGCCAGCGATCCAACCCCACATCGGATGATGCCCTGGCCCTGGCCAACGACCTGAACCTCCAGCGCGACCAGCTCATGGCGGCACGACTGAGCGCTTCCAGCGATGTGCGGGCGTTTACCGCCTCCGATGACGCGACGAGTGCCGAGCGGGCCCGCCAGCGGCTGCGGACGATCAATTCGCAGCTTGCCCAGACGGATGATTCGCTGGATCACGTTTACGACCTGCTAAGGGCCGGCGCCGACCGGCAAGCCATGCGACGAACGCGTTTCGCCGGCCTGACGATTGCGCAGGCGCGACTGGAGGCTGTCCGCCGATACCTTCTCGCCGCCGGGGGAAAGCATCTCTCGCCCGAGCGGATTCATATGGCGAATCCGCAGTTCAATCCGTCCGCGCCGGATCAGCCCGGGAGGGTGACGATTGTGGTGGTGAAGAGTAAGTAAAGCCGCGTTGTGCTCCTTCCCTGGTAGCTCATGACAAATTTTAATTTTGCTTTATCCCGCATCTGAAGCGGAGATTTCACCGCCGAGATCGCAAAGATCATGGAGTGCGGAAAAATTACATTTGAAAATCAGATACCGGTTTTATTTAATAAAAATGCATTTCTTTGCGCTCTTGGCGTCTTGGCGGTTAAAAATCTTATAACCGCCCGCTTCGCTCAAGACGCCAAGAACGCCAAGAAAACAGGCGGAATTTGATTCCTCTGCGATCCGACGGCTTGAGATTCCAGGTTGGCATCTCAAGTTCATGGGCAATGAATTTTCTGCGGATTTCGTGTTCGAATTTATCCGCCGGGAGTTCATCGGATCTAAAATCACAAATTGTGACTTTAGGCCGCTTGCCTAGAGCGACGCCATCCACGCCCTCATGGCCGAGCCCGACGACGATTCGAAGCGTCCACCCATTGGATATCAAACCGAACGCACCAAAAGAACGCGTTGAGGTTTCAATTTGAAACCTCAAACATGGGCCGCCGCGAATTGTATTGGCAACCTCTGAACCCCACCTCAAGGCCGCCCCGAGCGTAACCAGGACAGCCATGTGCCCCCGCGGCGGAACCGCGTTGGCATATTCGAGCCACCGGATTCTCTCGTCACAAAAACCGTTACCGAAAATAATCCTCTTATCGATTCTCTTCGAACCCCAAATATGTTCACAAACAATCCCCCCAAAAAGCATCATTAATATTGGGCGCGGAAGGATTCGAACCTTCGAAGGCAGAGCCATCAGATTTACAGTCTGACCCGTTTGACCACTTCGGTACACGCCCGAAAAAATTCCGCCCTTTCAGCGGTCCGCTTTTTCAGCGGGGGCAGGATTATCTCTGACGGCCATCGCGGTTGCAATACGCGCAGGGACCCCCTCTTTTGGGCCGGCAGCCCGAAGTAAACGGTCAGGGCCGGTCTTTCGCGAAATCAGCTACTCTTGGTGATCGTCGCGGTGGCGGAGGCCATGGCCTCCGATACCGCGGCAAGATGCGGCTCCGGCTCGCCAGTCTGGTGGAATAACTCCCCTTCTTCCACCTGAAGCTGGTCCGGACGCAGCAATGCCCGGGTTTGGTAATCGTGACCGATCTGGTGGAACTCGACTTCGTACGCAACAGACGGCGCGAACCAAGTGCTCCGGACGACGCCAATTTCGCCCCGGCTCAACGAAAGCTCTGGAATGTCCAGGGTGAGCCGAACAAAATCATCAACGTGCGGCGATCTCATGGCATCCTCCGTGAATGCTGCTTCACTAAAACAATCGATCCATGAACTGTATGCTTTGCTCGCCTCCGAAGTAACCGTCAAAATAAACCATTTTTTTGTAGTCGCAATAGAAAGGCGCAGAATTCGCTCTATTTTAACACTGTGAGCCGCTCGAAGCAGATTTCTCTTGTCCGCCTCTTGGGATTGGCGTCCAGGCTTCTCCGCTGGTACGACCGGCAGCGCCGCGATCTTCCCTGGCGGCCACCGCCGGGAAAGCGGTTGCTTCCCGATCCTTACGCCGTGCTCGTCAGCGAATTTATGCTCCAGCAGACGCAGGTGGCGACGGTTGTTCCCTACTTTGGGAGATTCCTGGAGAGATTCCCGACCATCCAGTCGCTGGCGGCGGCGGGCGAACAGGATGTCCTTCGCCTCTGGCAGGGGCTCGGCTACTACTCCCGTGCCCGCAACCTTTTGGGGGCGGCCCGCAAGGTCGTTTCCGATTTCGGCGGCGAGGTTCCGCGCTCGCCCGAGCAGTTGCGCTCCCTTCCCGGGGTTGGCCCTTACACGGCCGGCGCGATCGCCTCGATCGCGTTCGACTGCCGCGCCCCCATTCTTGACGGCAACGTGTCGCGCGTTCTGTGCCGGATCGAAAAAATAACCGGAGACCCACGCCGCCCCGACACCGCCAAACGCCTGTGGCAAATTGCCGAGGGGATCCTCCCCCGCCGCCGATGCGGCGATTTCAATTCGGCGTTGATGGAACTCGGGGCGGTGATCTGCACTCCCCGCCAGCCGGCCTGCAACCGGTGCCCGGTCCGGAGCTTATGCAAGGCCAGAGCGGCGGGAGTGCAGGATAAAATCCCCCCGCCGCGCCGGGCTCGGCCCGTTCCTCTGGAAAAACGGTGGACGATCTGCGTTTGCCGGGGGGACGAATATTTGATTGAGCGCCGCCCTAGTCGCGGCCGGTGGGCGGGGCTCTGGCAGTTTCCGACCTTCGAGGCTAACGGATCGCTACCTTCCGGGGGCGCGATCGCAAACAAAATTGGGCTGTCCCTTGATCGACTGACCCGGATTGGCGAAATCCGCCACGCCCTCACGCATCGGCGGTATGAGTTCACGGCGTTCTCCGCAATCGCGGACTGCCAAGCCATCGGTTCCCCACCGGAAATCTCACAAGACCGACGATGGGTCCGCCTCGAAAACCTGGACGAGTATCCCCTTTCCCGCCCGCAAATCCGGATTGCCGAAATGCTTCGGGATTCAGGAGCCTGATTGCTTCCGGCCGGCGCACCACGACTTCCACATTTCGCGCAGCGCCGCCTCGACATCGGCTGCGTATCCCTTGCCATCCGTTAATGGCGAGTTTCGCATCCGCTGGCGCATGCCTTCTCGCATTCCGGCAAGACGCCCGGCATCTGCCGAAAGATCAGCGGCAATCTGCTGATATTCTTCGGGACTTTGCGCGATCAATTCCGTGAGTCCCAAACTGGTGAGAATGCTGCATCCGCCGCGCAAATCGGCGTTGGCCCCGCGAGCGTTACCACCGGCACCCCCATCCAGAGGGCATCGCCGGTCGTGATGCCCCCGCAAAATGGAAAAGGATCGAGCGCGATGTCGATCCGGTCATAGGTCCGCATATAAGCACCAATGGCTTGTCGGCTTACGAATTCCAGCCGCCCGGGATCGACACCCTTCTTCTCAAATCTCTCCATCAGCGCCTGGCGATGTTTGCCGGCGTCCACATTCAGGAGCAAGCGCGATCCCCCAGCGCGAGTCAGAATCGCTGCCCACAATTCCTGCACGTCGGCGGACATCTTGGAGAATTTGTTTAGACAACCGAAGGTGATGTGGCCAGTAGCCAGAACCGACGGAGGGGCGACATCGATTTCCTGGCCGAGGAGGGGCTCGTAACACCAATAGCAATGCCGCAGACGAATGGGCTTCTCGACGAAATCATTTTCACCGGCGCCGGGCGGATCGAGGCAGGCGTCAGTGATCCGGTAGTCGATCGCGCTAAGGCCGGAGCCGCCGGGATAAGCCAAAAACGTCGCCTGTACGGGCGAGGGTTTGCGGGCCAGGACCGGCAGCCGGTTATCCGCGGTGTGAAGCGAGAGATCGACGAGGATATCGATCCGATCTTCGCGAACCTGGGCGGCCACTTCATCGTCGGACTTGCCCCAGACGTTTCGCCAGTGATTTGAGTGCGAACGCAGCAACCCGGTGATGTCGTCCGCCCGCTCCACATTGGCGTAGCAAAAGACCTCGACGGCGGCCGGATCGTGATTCTTCAGCAGGGGAATCAGGCAGTTTGCCATCGGGTGCAGCCGAAAATCCGCGGAGAGATAACCGACCCGCAGCCTGCGATCCGGATCGGAATCGTTGGAATGCGAAACCCATTTCGCACGCAACGGCCGCTCGAACCGATCAGCGAAACGGCGTGTCTCGGCCAAAATCGCCTGCGCATCGCTATTTGGCGAAAAATGCATCGCGAAAATCAGGTTGCTGTGAAGGGCAGGCGAATCGGGCCGCAATTCCAGCGCCCTGCGGCTTTCGGCAATCGACCCCTCCACATCCCCATCTCCCGCAGCGCCGCGGCAAGGTTGCTGTGCGACTCGGCAAGATTCAGTTCGATTTCCAGCGCACGCTGGTAGCACGCCGCCGCCTGTTCGACATCGCCCATCAGGCCGCGAACCACGCCCAGACTGAGATACGCCCTGGCAAACCGCGGGTTCAGCTCGACCGCCTTCTGAAGATGCGGCAGCATTTCCTCGCATCGCCCGACTTTCGACAGCGTTGTGCCGAGGTTGCTGTGCGCCTCGGCCAACCGAGGATCCAACTCGACGGCGCGGCGCAGCGACGCAATCGCTTCCTCAAATCGACACGCGATTCCCTGAAGCAGCCCAAGACGGTTGAAAACCTGCCCATCGCCGGGCGTCAGCTCGGCAAGCCGTTGATAGCACTTGATCGCCTCGTCGATTTTTCCCGCTTCGCGAGAGGCGTTTCCGAGATTCTTCAACGCGATCGCGGAATCCGGGCGAAGCTCCACCGCCCGGCGAAACGAAGCCAGCGCCGCATCGAGCTGCCCCGCCTGGCGGAGCACGATGCCGAGGTTGTTATGGGCATCGGAAAAGTCGGGTTTCAGGTCGACAACGCGACGGGCCAGCTCGATGGCCTCGTTCGTTCGCCCCTGCTGCCCCTGCACAATCGTCAATAAATGCAGCGCACCGAGGTGATTCGGAGCATGGGAAAGAATCTGCCGGCAGATCGATTCCGCCTGCTCCAGCCGGCCGTTGCGATGATGCTCGCTGGCCAGGGCCAACGCCTGATCGAGAGTCAAATCGGCCATTTTGTCCCCACCCGTCAGGGAATTTCAAACCGACCCGGCCAGTTGGGCAATCACCACCCCCGTGTTCACGTTCGCATCCAGATATTTCTCCGCCTGGGCGATGGCGTCGATGGCGGCGCAGGCCCGCTCGGCGGTTTGCGGATTGGTCAGCCGCTGGCGAATCCGCCGGGCGGCGATGCCGAGATAGAGCCCCAGCGCCACGCGCATCGTGGTGTCCTTGCTCGCGAATTCATCGCGGTCCAGCACCTTCTGCGTATAGATCTCGGCGCTGCTGCGCGAAGTCTCGGCCAGGTCGCTTCCTTTCCCGGCCATGGCCGCATCCACCGCGCCGGCAACCGCCGACACGGAATCCATCAGCCCCTCTTCGATCCAACGCAGCGCCACACCCAGCGAGCCTTCGGCCAGCTCGGTCGCCTGGGCCGCGGTTGCCGGATTCGATCCGCGCAGCTTCAACTGGCTTACGACGAGATCCATCGGCAAGCTTGCAAACTGAAAAATCCGGCATCGGCTGCGGATCGTCGGCAGCAATTCGCCCGCATGCGTCGTCAACAGAATAATCAGCGCCCGCCCGGCCGGCTCTTCGAGGGTTTTCAGAAGCGCATTCTGAGCCGCCGGTGTCATCAATTCCGCCTGCTCGATCACGAAGACTTTCCCCTTGCCCATGACCGTCTTTCGCCCCGCCGGCTCGGCGACGCTGTGGCGGATAACCTGGATGGAAACCTGCGTCGCCTTGCTCGTCCCGCTCTTGTCGTAGACCCGAGCCAGTTCCTTGGTGATCACGTGATAATCCGGATGCGACATTGGCCGCGATCGCCCGGCAGCTTTCGCAGCGCCCGCAGGCGTCGTCCTTCGTCGGCGTCTGGCAAAGAAAAAACGCCGCCAGCACCGCCGCCGTCGTTCCCTTGCCGATGCCTTCGGGACCGGCAAAGACCAGCCCGTGCGCCAGCCGATCCACCGACATCGCCCCGCGAAGATCGGCGATCACCGCATCCTGCCCGAAAATATCCTTCAGCCGGGTCATAGGGTTCATTTCAGCGACTGCCAGAAGCTGCATCACGTCCACGTGAACTTCCGCCGGCGATCGGCTCGCATCGACGACGCGATATTTGCTGCGATGAAGCCGCGATTGCCGCAGGTAATTCTCGCGCACCTTCTCATGATAATCGCGGGAGCGAAGTTCGATGCGGTCCATCTCCATCCCTGCCTCGGGGTCGTCGGGAAAGAGGGAAAACTTCGGCCGCACGCGGGACGCGCTTACTTCGACCGGCAAATCGAGGATGATCGTCAGGTCCGGCCAGCGCTTATCGATCGCGATCTGCCCCACCGAGAGAATCTCCGCCTCCGTCAGACCATCTCCCCCAAGCTGATAGGCAAGCGTGCTGGAAATGAAGCGGTCGCTGATGACGGCCTTCCCCGCGTCCAGCGCCGGCTGAACGATCTCTTTCATCATCTGTGCCCGAGCCGCCATGTATAAAAGCATCTCGCAGCGCATGGCCATGTCGGTGTTTTCGGGGTCAAGCAGGACTTTCCTGATCGATTCCCCAATCCGCGTGGTTCCCGGATCACGGACGATCAGCGAATCGACGCCCGCCTTTTCCAGCTCCGCCTGCAGCAACTGTGTCTGCGTGCTTTTGCCGCAGCCTTCGTTGCCGTCGAACACGATGAATTTTTTGCGGAGATGCTTCATTCGGTAAAGCCGACTAAGCGGATTTCAGCAGGGGCCGCACGTGCTGCCCAACATGTTTGTCCACCTGGCTCAGCTCCCAGTTCTTTTGCAGGTTCATCCATAATTGCGGCGAGGTGCCCACGCCTTGCCAAGCATTATCGCCATTGGAGCCGAAACCCCGCGCTTTCCTCTGCAGATTTCGTTGATGCGGGCCACGTCGGTTTTCAGGTGTCTGGCCAGACGTGCCTGGTTGATTCCGCCTTCATCCAGCATTTCCTGAAGGATCTCGCCCGGATGAACTGCGATTGGAAAATCGCCGCGAAAATAGGTCATCGTCTCGGAATCCATTCTGAAAATGAACTTCAATCGAGCATTGCAAGCAATTCAGTTCAACGAAACAACAACGCAACACGATTACGCATGTTCTTCCCCTCGCCCGGTACTCCGGGAGAGGGCAAGCGGAGCGCGGGTGAGGGCCGTTTTCCGTGCGATTCACTCAAGACCCTCACCCCAACCCTCTCGCGGAGTACCGGGAGAGGGGGTAAAAGTACGTGCCATTTATACGAGTTAAGCGCGGTATTGTGAAATCGCTGGAGTTAATCTCCGAGGCAATCGCATATGGCTTGAAAAATGCCGCGAAGACCCCCGGCCTAATTATTATCATCGCTCGCCAGATCGCTGAGCTTCCGCAAAATCATCTCCATGGCGGACGGCTCCTGCGGCCGGATCGTCAAATCCCACGCCACATTCCAATGCGTCGCCACCGGCTGGAAACCCATCGCTTCCAGCCGCTTGGTCATGTCCGGCATGTGAGCCGCGCCATAGAAAATGGCGATCTTTTTCTTCCCGCCCGCAAGCGAATCCGACAGCACTTGGATCGCGACTTTGTTTCGTTCCGTCACCAGCACGCTCCCGCCGGGCCCGTCAAAACCGAAGGTTGAGAAATCCATTTGCGTCAGTTGTTTGGCCAGGACGAGCTTGATCTGCCGCTCCATATCCGGGTGCGTGAGGATTGAGATCAGGTCAGCCGTCGAATCGTCCGCCGCCGCGGTCGGATTGATCGGCGGAGGGTCGGTAAGCGACTTCATCAACATCTTTAGAAAGATCATCTCAAACGTCTCGCCGCGCTCCTCCTGGAGCTTTTCAAACGTCTCCTTGTCCATGTCGGCATGGACGAAGTTTGGAGCCGTGTAATCGATGTCATCAAGCTGGAAGTCCAGATCCAGCGAATCCTTCATGAAGCATTGAATTTCGGTGATTGGGTTATCACTATTTTCCGCATCGCCCGGCGAAGGGGGCGGCACATCGCGCGATTTGACCAATTCATACAACACCGCGTCATACCCCTGAAAATCGCGGTTCAATCCGTCGTAATACGACTTCTCCCCAATATGAATCGCCCCGACGAGATGGACCGAAGCCCCGGCCGCGTTTTGAAACTCGACGTCAGCCGTCTGCAGCGAGCCCCCTCCCTGCCCGTCGTCCACAAACCGCATGAACGCCTTTGGCACGACAGGCTGCGTTGCCGGTACGTCGCAAAACGCAGCCGAGGCCAGGACAAGAATCACCACCGGAAAGAATCGAATGGTTCGCCGTGACATATTTCGACTCCTCATTCAAACCAGACAGTATACCCCCAGACACCTCTTATAATTCAAGGCTGATCCCTCAATTCGGCATTTGGCAATCGGCAATCGGCAATCTGCCTTTCCTTGACCCCATTTCGGGATGCTTTTACAGTCACTTGATATGCAGAATGATGAAATTCACCAGTTGAAGCAGCGCTTCACCCAACTTTTTGGCGAAGGGGGCAAAATACGCGTCGTACGCGCCCCCGGCCGAGTGAATCTCATCGGTGAGCATACCGATTATAACGACGGTTTCGTCTTTCCCATGGCCATCGAGCCTGACATCAAGGTCGTCTGCCGAGGCCGATCGGATGAGATCGTCAAAATCGCCTCCACCGTCTATCCCAACGAATTCGTCGAATTCTCCCTGCAGAAGAAAATCGAGCGCGCCAAGCCCGCCTGGGGCAACTATGCCCGCGGCGTCGCCGCCGAGCTGATCAGGGCGGGAATTCCGCTATCCGGGATGGACGCCCTGATTTCCAATTCCCTGCCCGTCGGCGGCGGCCTTTCCAGCAGCGCGGCCATCGAAGTCGGCGTCGCCCGGGCGTTGCTTCTTCTGGCCGGCCTGGAAATGGAACACAACCGCCTGGCCCTGATCTGCCAGAAGGCCGAGCACGAATATGCCCAGGTTCCCTGCGGCATCATGGACCAGATGATCGTCGCCTCCGCCCGGGCCGGGCACGCCATGATGCTCGATTGCCGCGATCTCAATAAGCAATTTGTCCCCATCGACCCCAAGGATTTGCGCGTCGTCGATCGCCAACAGCATGGTGAAGCACGATCCTGGGCGACGGCGAATACGCCCGCCGCCGAAAGCAATGCGAGGAAGGCGTCGCCATCCTCAAGCGCGACCATCCCAAGATCAAAGCCCTGCGCGACGTCACGCTGGAGCAGGTGGAAGCCGCCAAGGGCAGCATGAGCGAAGTCGTCTATCGCCGCTGCCGGCACGTCGTCACCGAAAACCTCCGCACCATCGAAATGGCGCAGAAGCTCCTCCTCCAGCACTACGACAGACGCCGGCGAACTGATGGTCAAGAGCCACAATTCCCTGCGCGACGATTACGAAGTGAGCTGCCCCGAGCTGGATTTCCTGGTCGAGAGGCGATGACCGTCAAAGGCGTCTACGGCGCCAGAATGACCGGCGGCGGGTTCGGCGGGTGCATCGTCGCCCTCGTCCAGCCCCGCTCCGTCGAGGCCCTCACCGAGCATCTGCACAAGACCTACACCGCCAAATTCGACCGCCAGCCCAGCGTTTTCGTCACCACCGCCACCGCCGGCGCATCGGTCATCGAATAGCGGCCATGTCAACCATGTCCAGCTCTTTCGCGACATCCTCCTGAAACTCTGCCGCCGCGAAGACCTCACCCGCGACGAGGCCGCTGAGGCCTTCCTGCACATCATGTCCGGTCAAGCCGCCGAGGCGCAAATCGGCGGGTTGCTCGTCGGTCTGGCCGCCAAGGGAACCACCGTCGATGAACTCGTCGGCGCAGCCGCAGTCTTCGCGCGAAAACGTCATCCCCATCGATTCCGCCGGCATGGAAATCGTCCTCGACACCTGCGGCACCGGTGGCGACATCCGCCACACCTTCAACATCTCCACCGCCGCCGCCCTGATCGCCGCCGGCGCGGGCGTCAAGGTCGTCAAGCACGGCAACCGCTCCGCCTCCGGCCACTGCCGGCGCCGCCGACGTCCTGGAAAAACTCGGCTTGAAGCTCGAAATCTCGCCCGAAGACTCTCCGCCGATGCCTCGATCGCGCCAACATCTGCTTTGCCTTCGCCCGTGCCCATCATCCCGCGATGAAATACGTCGCCCAGGCCCGCAAAAGCCTGGGCATCCCCACAATCTTCAATCTCCTCGGCCCTCTGACCAACCCCGGCCGAGCCAAGCACCAACTGCTGGGCGTCTTCGCGCCGGAACTGACCGACCGCCTCGCCGCCGTCCTGCGCGAGCTTGGCAGCGCCCGCGCCTGGGTCGTTCATGCCGAAGACGGCCTCGATGAAATCTCCACCCTCGGCCCCACCCGCATCAGCGACCTGATGCCGGGCCGGCACATCCACACCTGGACGCTCGACCCAAAAGACTTTGACATCCCCTACGCCCGCCTTCCCGACCTCCAGGTCGCCACCATGGACGAAGCCGCCGAGGCGCTGAATTCCGTCCTCCAAAACAAACCGGGCCCCAAGCGCGACATCGCCCTGCTTAACGCCGCCGCCGCCTTGGTCGTTGCCGAACGCGCCGCCGACATCAGGGAAGGCCTCGAAATCGCCCGCAAATCACTGGAAACCGGCAGCGCCCAAAACGCCCTGCAAGCCCTGATTGCCCAATCCAAGGGTTAGACTAAGCCCGATCCCGGAACGCCCACGGCGCCGCCGTGGGGCCATCTCGCAATCAAAACCCAATTCCCTCTTGATGCTAATGGCAGATGGTTGGCATACAATACTCCATATGAACCGCGCGATTTTACTGGCCCTGGTCGGTGCAATCGCTCTCCTCGGATCGCAACTGCCCGTCAGAGCCGACTCCCCTGCCACCGCCCCCTCCCCATCCCAGAAAACCGTTGTCATCACCCTCTCCGGCGAAGTGAACGACTACAGCCGGGATGAGCTGATGCGAAAATTCGACCAGGCCCGAAAACTCGGCGCCACCGTCGTCATCCTCAACATCGACACCTACGGCGGCCTGCTTACCAGCGGCCTGGATATCTCCCGCTTCATCAAACGCCAGGACGACGTTCACGTCGTCGCCTACGTGCAGGACAAAGCCATCTCCGCCGGCGCGATGATCGCCATGGCCTGCGACGAAATCGTCATGAGCGATTCCGCCTCGCTGGGCGATTGCGCCCCGATCATTTTCGGCCCCGAAGGCCTGGAGAACATGGCTCCCGCCGAGCGAGCGAAAGCGGTCGGCCCTGTCCTCACCGATTTCAACGAAAGCGCCGTCCGCAATCATCACGACCCCCTCCTTGCGGCCGCCATGGTCGATGTCCAACATGCCGTCTACTGGATCCAAAACGACAAAGGCGATCGTCAGTTCGTCAATCAAAAAGATTACGACGCAATGATCGCGACGAAAAAATGGAAAGACGTACCCGGTGCACCCGTTCCCATCGTCGCCGCCGACGCGCTGCTCACTGTCGATAGCGATCAGGCCGTTCACTATGGCCTGGCAACCGCGAAATTCACTTCCATCGACGCTCTCGCCCAGGCGCGCAATTACAACGTCGTCGCCGACCTTACCCCCGGCTTCGGCGAAGAAGCGGTCGAATTCCTCGGCGGCGCTGTCATGCGCGGAATCCTCATCATCGTTTTTCTCCAGTGTCTCTACGTCGTCATTCACGCTCCGGGTCACGGAGTTGCCGAGGTGCTCGGCCTCATCGCCCTGGTCCTCATGCTCGGCGTGCCGCTGCTCACCGGCTACGCCCAGTGGTGGGAAATCCTCGTCATCTTCCTCGGCCTGGTCCTGGTCTCCCTGGAAATCATCCTCCCGGGCCACATTTTCCCCGGGGTCACCGGGGCAATCCTGGTCCTCTTCGGGCTGGTCATGACCTTCGTCCCAGCCGGCTTCAATGGTCCCACCTTCCTACCCTCGCGCAATGCGCTGCCCCTTGTTGAAAAAGGCCTGGTCGTCGTCGCCAGCTCGATGGCGATCTCCGTACTCCTCTGGTTCTGGCTGGGGCATTACCTGCCCAAAGTGCCGGTCCTCAATCGCCTGATCCTCACCGCCACTTCCGGAAACTCCCCGATGACCGCCGCCTCCGGCAACGTCGCCAGAGCGGCCGGAATCGACCGTTGGCCTCCGCCCGGCGCCATCGGCAAAGCCCTCTCCGAGCTCCGCCCCGGCGGCCGCGCGGAATTCTTCGACCCAACCACCGCGGACAAACGCATCGCCTTCGTCGTCAGCGAATCCGGCTACGTGGAAGCCGGCAGCGAAATCGTCGTGCGCGAAGTCTCCGGCCCCAGCGTCGTCGTCCGTAAACGCGATTAGCACTCACGCCCCTTCTCCGTTAATCTCACCCCCCGGCGGCGAGCCTGCACATGATCCTGGAGCTTTCTCTCTTCGCACTCTACCTCTTCGTCGGCCCGATCTTCTGGATTCTTTTCGCCATCGGCTCCGCCTCCAGCCGCAGGCGGATGATGCTCGTCTCCAAAACCGTTTCCCCGCTTCCAGACCCCCCACCATCGGCAACGATCATCGTCCCCGCGAAGGACGAAGAAGGACGCATCGGCCAATGCCTTGCCTCGGCCCTTGCCCAGGACTACCCCGATTTCCGCCTCCTCGCCGTCGACGATCGCAGCAAAGACGGCACCGGCAAAATCATGGACGAACTGGCCTCCCGCGACCCGCGCATGAGCGTCCTTCACATCGCCGATCTTCCCCCCGGCTGGACCGGAAAAAATCACGCCCTGCACAGCGCCGTCCAACAGGTCAACTCCCCCTGGCTCCTCTTCATCGATTCCGACGTGATTCTCCAGCCCATCGCCCTCTCGCAAACTTTGCAGGCGGCCGTCAGACGGCGCTACGACATGCTCAGCCTCATCCTCAAGAGCGAAACCTTAGGAGTCTGGGAAGACGTGCTGGTGCCCCTGGCCTCGACCGCGTTCGGCTCGGTTTACATGATGGGCCTGAGCAATTCCGAATCCAACAACTATTTCTTCGGCAACGGCCAGTTCATGCTCTTCCGCCGCGACATCTACGACCGCATCGGCGGGCACGAAGCCGTCAAGTCGCAATACAACGAAGACATGGCCCTGGCCCGGATCATGAAACTCTCCGGCCTGCGCCGCGCATTTTCTGGGGTACCCACCTCGGCTCGGTGCGAATGTACGACTCGCTGGCCACCATCATGCGCGGCTGGAGCCGGATCTTCTTCGGCTCCAGCAGCGGATCCCCCTGGCGAATCCTCGTTCTCATCGCCTTCATCATCTTCAGTTGCTTTTCCGCCGGCGCGGCGGGCGCCTGGGGCCTCTACCGCATCTTTCACCCCGCTGCTTTCCCCGGCGCTTTGGGCTGGCTATCCGCCGCCGCCGTCCATTTCGGCCTGATGTTCACGCTCATCGCCATCGTCTACCGCTGGATGGGAAACCGCGCTCTCTATGCGGCCACCTTCTTCGTCTCCATCTGGTTTCTCCTGGCCGTCCTGGCCCGCGCCATGTGGATGTGCCTCACCCGCCGGGTTGATTGGCGCGGAACGAGCTACTCGCATGCCATTGGCGCGGTAAATGCCAGCAGGCGATAAACGCCGGAAAAGACCATGGATAACTACAATAGTCTTCGAATTAGCGATCACTAATGGAAAACCTCAAAATCCAATATTGTCCGGGACCTCCGCATCTAAATTCTGGGAATCTTTGAAGGTTGATAGGAAGGTTTCCCTTTCGGGTGGATGGCGGCCGTGGTGGAAGGTTCAGCGGTGGGCTTGCAGCGCATGCGGCGGCGTGCACCAGCGGCCGGACAAGAAAAGCCCCTGATGACTTACTTGACGATTTTTCCAACCTTCTTCCGTGCCACACGCTGGCGCGTGCAGCTCGCATTCCCGTTCTCTACGCTGCAAGATTGGAATTATCTCCTGCAACGTGGCCCCTCCCGCGGCGACGAGGCTCAGCATCGCGTAGGCATATTTGCTCACCGGACGCTGCGTGTGCAGGTAGATCAACAACACCCCGATGACCGCAATGTAGAACCCGGTGGTGACGCCGTTTTTGCTGTGACTGGTGAGATGACGGAAGTGGGCGTGCACCTTCAGCCAGCGGAAAAACAGCTCGATCTTCCATCGCCAGCGGTAGAGCAGGCCGATGACCTGGGCGGGAACATTGAGAATGTTGGTCAGCAGCCGCAGGGGCTTGTCGGGTTTGTCCGGGTCGAAGATCGTCACTTCCCGAAGCCATTTTCCCGCCGGAGGAGCAAAGCGTGGCCCTTCTGAGCCCAGGTATCCGATCCGGTCGCTCAGAATGCCGGCGGCGCGATCCTCGTCGCTCAGCGGCAGGGATTTAGGGGTCAAGTCATTGTTTTCGATGGCAATGAAATAGTTGTTTGACTTGAGCCGGAGCACAAAATCGCTGCAGGCGTGCACGATCCGGTCCAGCAGCTCGAAACAGACATAGCCGCGGTCCATGACATAAATCTGCCCCGGCTCCAGGGCCTGCATCAGCGCCTGCGCCTCGGAGCATCCCTCGCCGCTGATGGCGACTCCCTCGGGAATCCCCACGCCCGCCGCCCATTGAAGATTCAGGCGAATCGTGTCCATGGGCTTTCCGTTGGGTCGGCTTTGATGCACGCCCAGGCCACGTCGGCGGCAACGGTGAACAGCGACCCATCCACCACCCGCACCCGCTCGGTCAGCTCCGCCAGCTTCGGATCGGCATGACGCAGATGGGGAAGCCGCGCCCGCAGATCCTCGATGATCGGCTCCAGCAGCGTCGGATCGAACAGGGCGTTGGCGTCGGAAAGCGTGGAACGCGGCAGGCGATCGACCGAAAGCTGCTCCTGCATCTGCTCGGTCTGGCTGAAATCCTCCATCGTCCGCAGGCTGCGAATCGCCGGCGTGAAAAAAGCCAGCAGGTAGGCGATGGCCACATCGTCGTAAAAAAGCGTGCGATTGGGATGGGGATGCGTCGCCCTCAGCCGGGTCAGATGATCCTGTAAAATAGGCACGTACTTGCCGCCGAACAAATCTTCCCCCCGCACCGCCGGCCGCGGCTTTCGTCCCGGCTTGGCCGGCGATCCGGAAGATGCAGAGAGGTTCGGCTGCACCGGAGGGAAGTGAACCACAAAACGCCGCCTCGCGCAAGGCGCAAGATCTCGCTATTCATGGGGCTGCGTTCCGGACACTATTGCTCAAAATCGTCCCATTTCGTCCCATTCGTCCCACCCACCAAATTGCCGGGTGTGACGCCCTCGCAACCCATCAGAAAACCCTCTAAAATGCCCTCCCTCGAACAAGGAACCTCTCCATGCTCACATTTCTAGCCGACGACAGCTCTTCATCCGGGCCTCAGATGATCTGGATCATCGTGGCCATCGTCGTCATCATCGTCTGCCTCGTCTTCCTGGCGCTGATCGCGAATTTTCTGGGGCTGTATATTCGTGCCCGCGTCAGCGGGGCACGCGTCGGCTGGCTGGAGCTGATGGGGATGCGGCTGCGGAAAGTCAACGCCCTGGTCATCGTCAACAGCCGAATCCAGGCCGCCCGCGCCGGGTTGCCTATCAGCCAGCCGGAAATGGAAAGCCACATGCTCGCCGGCGGCGACGTGCAGCGCGTCATTCGCGCCATGATCGCCGCCAACAAGGCGGCCATCGATCTGCCCTGGCAGACCGCCACGGCAATCGATCTTGCCGGTCGCGATATTTTGGAAGCCGTGCAGACCAGCGTGAACCCCAAGGTTATTGACGTGCCCAATCCGCAGTTTGGGCAGCCGACGATCGACGGCGTCTCCAAGGATGGAATTCAGCTCAAAGTAAAAGCCCGAGTCACGGTCCGCACCAACATCCGCTCTCTCGTCGGCGGGGCAACCGAGGAAACGGTGGTCGCCCGCGTGGGGGAGGGAATCGTCAACGCCATCGGCTCTGCCGCGGATTACAAGCATGTGCTGGAGAATCCGGACAATATTTCCAAGGCGGTGCTGGGCAAAGGGCTCGACGCCAACACGGCATTTGAAATCCTCTCAATCGACATTGCCGAGATCACCGTGGGCGAAAACATCGGCGCGAAGCTGGCGGCTGATCGTGCCGAGTCGGACAAACGCCGCTTCCAGGCGGAGGCCGAGCAGCGGCGAGCGATGGCCGTCGCGCAGGAGCAGGAGAACGTCGCCAACCAGGCGGCCAACCGGGCGATCGTCGTGCTGGCGGAAGCGGAGATTCCCAAGGCAATGGCCGACGCCCTTCGCAGCGGGCATATCGGCGTGATGGACTATTACAAGCTGAAGAACATTCAATCGGATACGTCGATGCGCGAAGCGATCGCCAAGCCGGGCGACCAGCAGACGAAGCCACAGGGCTCTTGATATGGACCTGATCGAACTAATCGTCCGCGCGCTGATCGCCCTCTTCTCTGGTGGGAACCAGCAGGGTCAATCTCCGACGCCTCGCCCGCCGCCCAGGACGCCGCAGGCTCGGCGGCCTGGTGGGCAACCAATCAATCGGCAATATCCCCAGCGTCCGCCGGCCATGGGCCGCGGACCACGCGCAATATGCCATCTCGCGGCAGCCCAGCGCGGCATGCCGCCGGTTCCGCTTCCTGCCGCCCCACCGCTGCCGGCGAGAGCCGTGGCACATAAACCGCAGGCCGCGGCGACTGTCGCGGCAGCTCCGCCGCCTGCGATCACCGCGGCCGCCATCCGGCAGCTTCTTCTCTCGCGCCGGTCGGCGCTGCGAACGGTTTATGTTCTCTCGGAAGTTGTTGGTCCGCCGGTGGGTTTGCGGGAATCGGATTGAATATTTTTTTAACCGCAAAGGGCGCGAAGAGACTTCGACGAGCTCAGTCGAGTCGCGCGAAGGGGATTTTTTTTTGAGTGCTGGGGGCATCGGTACAAAAGGTAACAGTCCGCAATAAGCTGGGTAATTTGGGAAGTTTAGATAAGGCAAAATTGCGGATTTTGCCATTCTTCGGCATCGTATGAATACTCATGTAGTTTCGTTGGCGGCCCTTGTTCGTGATTGCCCAGCGGTTAAGAACCGAGACCTCCATAAACTCTAATTCAGCGAATTTTGAACAACTAAATTTGAGGGCTCACCTACAGCTTCCGACCTGAAGGGCCCGTAGGCTACTTTTCTAGAGCAATCCGGCCGGATAGACTTCGGGAATGCCCTTAATCGTGCTTAATAAATGCGTGGTGTCGCCTGCCGATTTTGTGGCTTTTTGGCAGCCGCGATACTCGTATAGCGACAGGACCTACCGCGAAAATATTTCGCTGCGTACTCCCGAATCGCTATTGGCTCTGTTCCAATGGAAGATCGGCGCGTGGCTTTACGAATCGAACAAAGAACACGTCAATAAATGCTTTATCAGCCGGATAGATGAATGGAAAAGCCTGCCACCTGATACTGGCGCCGCGGAGTTTCTTGAACAGATCTTTAAAACGGGCGTGCCGATTTGGCGAATCTTCTGGCTGCATTGCTGGAACCAACGGTTTCCGATCTATGACCAGCATGTCCATCGCGCCATGGTGTACGTTCAGACGGGCAAGATCGAGGAGTTGCCTGAAACTGACGCGCCAAAGATTGACTCATATCTGGAGGCTTACCTTCCGTTCTATGACGAGCACTTCAAGGAAATTGATGTTCCCAGACGCGCGGATCAAGCGCTTTGGGCGTTCGGCAAATTCATGAAGACGTGGGAAAAAACCAGGGTACCGGCGACGGACGAGAATTAGCAGGCGTCCAACCGCCCCCACCCTTGGCCGCGTAAAGGACCACGGATTACCCGGATGGGCACGGATAAAAACAAAGAAATCGCTTTTTGAATTCTTATCCGTGAAATCCGTGGTTGAACTGTATTTCCTGGCGATTTGGTTGTAGGGCGGAATGCAGGTCACCCCGTTAATCAGGCAAGCGGCGAGGACGCCGCTTCTACTCGGATCCGAAACTTGGCACTTCGCCGTTTATGGGGCGCCTGGTGAGCCTCCAAAGCGGCACTGCGAGTGCCGCCCCCAGAATCGGCGCGGTCAGATAAATCCACAGGGCGGCGAGATGCCCCGACACTACGGCGGGCGCGAGCGAACGAGCGGGATTCATGGACGCGCCACAAATCGGCCCGGCGAACATCGCTTCGAGGCCGATGATGCCGCCCACGGCGATTCCTGCAATCACGCCGGTTTCCTTTGGGCCGGTAGAGACGTTCAGGATAACGAGCATCAGCAAGCCGGTCAGCACCGCCTCCAGCGCGAACGATTGCCACGGCGAGCCTGCCGGAATTGTCGTGCCCAACGCGGCGCGGTTGCCGAACATGGCGAGCAATGCTCCGCTCGCGACAAATGCACCCAAAAGCTGGGAGACAATGTACGGCACGACGCTGCGGCCTGGCAGACGACGCGCCAGCCAAAAGCCAATGGTCACCGCCGGATTTAAGTGTGCTCCCGATTTATCGCCAAAGGTATAGATCATCGCCATCACAATCAGGCCGAAGGTCATGGCGACGCCGACGTGCGTGATGGCATGTGTCAGATCGTCGATCACGATCGCGCCGGTGCCCGCGAACACCAGGGCAAACGTCCCTATTGTCTCGGCGATGTAGCGTCTCATTCGGGAATCCACTTTCGCATTGCTTCATCAATTTCGTCTCGGACGCGGCGAAATACTTTGAGCCGTTCGGATTCGCTTCCGGTGGCAGCGGCGGGGTCATCAAACGGCATGAAAGTTCGGGAGAACGTACCGGGCCAGACGCGCGGGCACGACTGGTTAGCGTTGTCGCAGACGATCAGCACGTGGCGAACCGACGTTTGGCTCAGAAAATCGCGGAGATCTTTGGGCCGCTGGCCACTGATGTCGATTCCGACTTCGTTCATCACGCGCACGGCCAGCGGATGTACTTCCGGCTTTGGCTGTGTGCCGGCACTGGCGGCAGAGAAATCATCGGCTTTGTACTTCTTCAGGAATGCCTCGGCCATTTGGCTCCGCGCGGAATTGCCGGTACACAGCACCAGGATCATGGGTTTGTCACTCATTTGGATTCCTGGAAAGAACCACGCGGCGGTTGTGAACCCGCCGCGCGGGAAATGATGCCTACTTTCTGGTTCCGCACGGGCAACCGGGCGGGCACTCGGGACAGCAAGAGCAGCAGATGCATGACGAATCAACCATGGCACACCTCGTGGTTAGACACGGCCCGAAAGCCATCGCGCGATAGCACAGTTCCGAACCGTGTAACAGTGTAGAGGTTGCACCTTAGTGCAAGGTCAAGGGCTTGCGCGTGGAAGAGCGCGGCGAGGCGCACAGGGTGGATTTGCCGGTCTTTATTCGCTCAATTTCATTGCACCAGTCAGGGCCGCCCTTACAGCAGGATTTGAGGGCAATGGACAACGCCCGGTCTATGCGCTTCAATTCGACGAGCCGCTGCTTCACATCGGCAAGGCGGCGCTGGATAAGCGAGGCAACTTCATCGCATGGCGATCCATCCGAGTAGGCCAATGCGAGCATTTCGCGAATGTCTTTCAAGCGAAATCCGGTCGCCTGCGCAGCGCGGATAAACTTCAGGCGTTCGGCGGCGCGAGGGGTGTAAGTGCGGTAATTTGCGTGCGTGCGAGCGTCCGGCTTTAACAATCCACGGCGTTCATAGAACCTGACCGTGGACGTGGGAACGTCAGCAGCCCTGGCAAGCTCGCCAATTGTCATTGCATCTTTCATGGTGCTACGGGGATCTTTCGGGCGGGCGCGCGAAAAAGCAAGAACCCCCTCCCTAACCCTCCCCCGGAATACCGGGGGCGGGGAAATGCGAGGAGGAGAGGGCGGCGAGTTTTTTCTTCGTGCTCGAATCGGCATAACGTCGCCAGGCATTTGCATGGCCGGTGGCCCTTGCCCGGTGTCCGTGTAATATTTCCGCGATCATCTCGACCGTTTCGACGATGGTCGTCCCTGAGCGATTGAAATAGAGATTTCCATCCGCCACGGCAACTTGGCCAGTTCTGACGGCTTTGAGCTGGTCCCATCCCGGCCGGCCTTCGAGCATCGGCAACTCACGGAGTGTTTTCTCGATGGCGTAGCCGCAGGGGGCGATGATTAAGTGGTCGGGGTCGGCGTCGCGGACGGATTGCCAGGAAATCGGGCAGGAATATTGTCCCTTTTCTCCGAGCAGCAGCTTGCCGTTGGCGGCTTCGACCAGTTCGGGGCCCCAATTGCCCATTGAAAAGATCGGGTCGGTCCACTCCAGCATGACGACCGTCGGAGTGGGCCGGTCTTGTACGGCGTCCGTGACGGCTTGGATGCGGGCTTGCATTTGTGCGATGAGCGCTTCGCCGGCCGCATGAAGATTCATCGCGTGGGCGACGCTTCTGACGCCCGCAAAGATCCCATCGACGGAGCCGGCGGTGAGGGCCAATACCTGCGGGGCGATGAGGCCGCAACCCGCGCGCTCGACATCCCGCGGCGTCACGGCGCATACCTCGCAGTGCGCCTGTGCGATCAGCAGATCGGGCGCAATTCGCGGATGAGGTCCGAATCGACGTGGTAAAGCGGCTCGCCGGCCTTGAGCCGGCGTGTGACCTCGGCGTCTATCTTCCCGCTGGGCATGTTGACATCGAACGCCGCGCTGGTGCAGGCGGGCAGCTTGCGGACCCAGGGCGGGTTATCGCATTCGTGAGATCGACCCACCAGCGAATCGCCCGCGCCGAGGGCACAGACGATTTCCGTCGCGCTGGCGAGAAGTGAAATCACTCGCATGGCTGGTTCACCTCTTACACCGGTGGAATCATTTCCGCCACCGGCGCTGGCGACGCTGGCACTCCCTCGGGCAGAAGGTCGGCATAATACCGGCCGTCCCGAATCACGGTCTCGCCCACCCGCACGGCAACGGGGCGGTGGAAAATGGGGCCGTCGTAGACGAAGGAGTGAAATTCACCGTACTCGCCGCAGGGGTCGATGCCGGGTGGCAGATCGCGCAGAAATTCCGCGTCGAAGGGCCTGCCGACAAATCCCGGTCCCACCTTTCCCTCGACGCAGGAAATGAAGGCCTTGAATCCCATGGCGATCACCTCGCGGGCAAACTGCGTGGTGTCGCGCTTCCAAACGGGAAAAACGCCCCGCATACCGGCCTTGGCCAGGTTGGCTTCACGCCAGGCGCGAAGGTCTTCCAGAAACAGGTCTCCAAAGGCGACGGTTTGGACGCCTCGCGCCTGAAACTTGGCCAGCGCATTGCCCATGATCTGCTCGTAGATTTCGTTGGTGCAGGGATGGGAACCGCCGGAGGGGAGGTAGATTTTCTCCAGGGCGATGCCGAGTGCTTCGGCCTGCTGGTCGAGAAGAATTTCGCGCACGCCGTGATGGCTGATCCTGCGGTATTCTTCGGAGATCGAAACGAGCAGGGCGACGATTTCAAACTGGCCGCTCTTGAGCAGCTCATAGACAGCCATGGCGCTATCTTTGCCGCCGCTCCAGGACATGATCACGGGCGTTTTCATTTATCATTCTCCCAATCGCACGAACCGCAGCTCGTTTAACTCGATTTACACGGAACATTCGGCACTGGCAGCCTTGCTCTGTGGATACGGGCAGTTTCGGCAGCCATTGCCGCAGCAGGAACCGCGGGCGAGAAGGAAATCGCGTGAGATCGCGCCGTCCTCATCGAGAAACGGAAGCAACTGGCCGGCACACGTTTCACAAACCTCGCGGGATAATGTCTGACGGACCGCCAGGCACTTTGGGCAGAATCGAAGGATCCTCAGCGGCATTGTTTTGCATGTTACCTGCGATCAGTATCGGGTCCAGTTTGGAAGTCGGTTGCGATTAAAGGCGTTTAACCGCCAAGTCGCGAAGAGACTTCGGCGAGCTCAGTCGAGCCGCGCCAAGAAAGAAAAAAAATTTAGCCCACGGATTACACGGATTTCGCGGATAAAAAAGAAATTTCTTATCGGTGCCCATCCGTGAAATCCGTGGTTATTTTTAAATTTTCTTCGCGCGATTCGACTGAGGCTCATCGAAGTCTCTTGGCGTCTTGGCGGTTAAAAATATTTTTCAGGTCCGGCCGAGATGAATCGCCAGAACGGTTACATCCGAGGGCGTGATGCCGCTGATGCGAAGAGCTTGGCCAAGACTTCGCGGATTGAATTTCGTGAACTTCTGCTTCGCTTCGTTGCGCAGTCCGACGACCGTCGAATAATCGGTGGCCAGGGGGATCAGCTTTGTCTCCAGCTTGGCAAAGCGTTCAATTTCGCGGTCCTGGCGGGCGATGTAACCCTCGTATTTGATGCGGATTTCCAGCCGCTGGGCGACGTCGGCGGAAAGTGATGCCAATTGCGGATAGCGGAGGGCCATCTCCTCATACGCGAAATCGGGGCTGCGGAAAAAACTTTCCGCCCGAAGCGCGCGGATCAAATCAACGCCGGCGGAGATCGCGTCGCGGCGGGCGGAGAATTGTGCCCAGCGATGGTCGTCCACCAGCCCGATTTCGCGGCCGATGGGGGTGAGTCGCTCATCGGCATTGTCGTTGCGGAGATGCAGGCGATGCTCGGCGCGGCTGGTGAACATGCGGTAAGGCTCCGTCGGGGGTTTGGTCACCAGGTCGTCGATCGAGGACGCCGATGTAGGCCTGATCTCGCCGCAGGACGAAATCAGGCTCGTTGTCGGCGGCATAGCGGGCGGCATTGATGCCGGCGATGAGGCCTTGGGCGGCGGCTTCTTCGTAGCCGCTGGTGCCGTTGATCTGGCCGGCGAGAAACAAGCCGGCGATGCGCTTGGTCTGCAGCGTGCATTGAATCTGGGTCGGCCAGACCATGTCGTATTCGACCGCGTATCCATGGCGGAGAAATTTCGCGTGCTCGAGGCCGGGGATGAGGCGGACGATTTTTTCCTGCACGTCGGCGGGGAGGGAAGTGCTGATGCCGTTGCAGTAAATCTCATCGGTGTCGAGGCCTTCGGGCTCGAGAAATATCTGGTGGCGATCCTTGGCGGCGAAGCGGACAACCTTGTCCTCGATGCTGGGGCAATAGCGCGGGCCGGTGCTTTGAATCTGGCCGCTGTACATTGGGGCGCGGTGGAGATTCTGGCGGATGATCTCGTGGATCTCCTGGCACGTGCCGGTGATCCAGCAGTGGACCTGGGGCAGCGGAGGGGACCATTTACCCGCATATTCATTCAAATAAGAAAACGGCGCGGGCCGATCGTCGCCGGGCTGATTTTCCAGGGCCGAAAAATCGATCGACTGGCGCTGCAGGCGCGGCGGGGTGCCGGTCTTGAGGCGGCCCATTTCCAGGCCGAGTTTTTGGAGACAGGCGGTGAGGCCGGTGGCGGCGGCTTCGCCGACGCGGCCGCCTGCGGTTTGCTTTTCGCCGGTGTGCATGAGGCCGCGGAGGAAGGTGCCGGTGGTGACGATTGTGGCGCGGCAATGGAGGTGGGCGCCGTCTTTGAGGATCACTGCGTTGACCTTGGGCGCGGAGTTAAGTCGGCCCCCTCCCCAACCCTCCCCCGGAGTACCGGGGGCGGGGGAATAAGGGGAAATAGGGGTCGCGCAGATTTCGGCGACTTCGCCTTGGACGATTGTCAGATTCGGGCACGTCCGCAAAAGTTCCTGAACGCGCTTTGCATATTTATATTTGTCCGCCTGCGCCCGGGGCCCCCACACTGCCGGGCCCTTGGAGCGATTGAGCATGCGGAACTGAATTCCGGTGTCGTCGGTGGCGAGGCCCATCAGGCCGCCGAGGGCGTCGATTTCGCGGACCATCTGGCCTTTGGCGAGTCCTCCGATGGCCGGATTGCAGGACATCTGGCCGATTTTGGTCGGGTCCATGGTGATCAGGGCGACGCTGGCGCCGAGGCGGGAGACGGCCCAGGCGGCTTCGGCGCCGGCGTGACCTCCGCCGATGATGATGATGTCGTAACCGGCCATTCCTGGACTACCAGATCCCCAAATTCATCGTGCCACAAAATCTTTTCGCCATTATAAGAGCCCTGATCGCGCATGGCCACGATGGTGAGATCGGGGGGCTGCGGCGCTATTTTTCTGGCGATAATCAGAGGAATTCGCTCGGCGGCGGGATGATATTCTCCAGTTGGCTCGGAGATCGGCATGGGGACCAGCGCGGCCTCGCGCCAGCAGAGATATGTCGTCCATGGGCCGGCGTTGTCGACCAAAGTATCCACGGGCGTGTTTTGCTGAATCCACTGGCAGGCTTCCAGATATTGCGGAGGCGCGTCCCCGAGATTGGCCATTGCCTGCCAGCGCCTCATGTCGACGAGCGGCGCGATGAATATCACCAAGATGCCAATCCACAGCGGCGCGCGCAACCGGGTCTGAAGACAACTTAGCGCGGCGGCGGCGAAAATCGGGAGGAAGTAATTCAGATCGGCGAAGAATCGAGAGGGGGTAAAAAATCCGCCGGTGAGATGGAAGGCGGCGGGGACGAGGAATTCGCAGAGGAGAAACAATGCCACGAGCGCCGTGGCCGCGATGGTGAGGATGGCGTCGAGCCGAGCCTTTCGAGCGATGGTCAGGATGATCCCCGCGAGGGCGAAACCGCTTAGGACAAATCCGAGCTCGTGGGGAAGAGTCGCCAGGGCGAACATTGGCTCGCCGGCTGTGGCCATGGCGGTGGAGTGAAATGTGGTGAGATGCGTGGCGTAGGGGATGAGATAAAACGCATCGAGGACCACGCTGCCGATCGCGGCGGTGGCGAGGGGGGGCCAAAGTTTATGCCGGACGATCTGCCACAAGGCGATGAAGAACAAAATCACCGACGCGGTAATCATCACGTGGTGGTGGACGAGAATGGTTGATGCGAAGAGCAACGCCATTGCGAAGGTTTGGCGGTATTTTCTGGCGCTGGTGGGCGAACCCCCTCCCCGACCCTCCCCCGGATTACCGGGGGCGGGGGAAAGACTCAGACTCAACATCGCGATGAAAAGAAGCATTCCCAACTCATTGGGTAGGCCGCCCCAGCGGAAATAATCGATGCTGCCGTACCAGGCCCACAGTCCGTAGATTCCGGCTGCGTAAATGGCGATGGTCGAATTGGCGGCTACTCTGCGAGCCAGGACATAGATTTGCGCCGTCGTCAGGACGCCCAGCAGCGGGATGAAATCCTTGAAAACAGTGTGCAGGGGCAAGCCGCTGATATCTGAAAGCAGTGCGAGAAGGAGATGGCTCCCGGTCGGATAATTCAGCGGCACGTTGGCGAAGGGCCAGCGGTTGATCGCGTGATGGGTGAGCTGTATCTGGCGGGCCAGAATCATGTGGAAGGTTGGATCGAGGGAGCCGGGAGGCAAAATGCGCGGGAGGGCGACGGCATAGCGGCTGACGCCGACGACGACGAGGATCAAAACCAGCCATATTTGCGAGGGATTTCTGCTTGTGCCAGGAGCCGCGCGCGACCTCATACAACCCACGATGCTGATGAGCGTAAAAATTCCCCAAACCGGAAAAAACAATCTCAGATCAAAGTGACTGACAATGGCCCCAAGGTAGACAGCCCCCGCCAGGCCGAGCGAACTTCCGGTCGCAAACCAGTCCAGCCACCCCTCGCCAAGTGCCAGAGCGCGAGCCAGGCAAATTCCCGGGATTAGAAAAACTGCGGCGGCCGCGAGAAAGCGGATCAGCTCCATCGCCATGCGAAAAGAGTGGAAGCGAAGGGGGGAGGAAATGCAATCGGAGGGATTTTACTGATTCGTGGGGTTCGGCTCTGCTGGCGTTCCGCCGTTGCCGAAATCCCAGGGATCGAGAAAGGCCTCAAAGTCGCTGTTGTTGTTCAGGAGCAGTTTCATTTCGACGTGCATGTCGAGGAACAAATAGTTGGAACCCAAATGTATGCCATGGCGAGTCGCGTCGATTTTGCCGTTCTCGTAGTCGCCGTATTCCATATAATAGTCGCCAACGGCAGAAACTTTTTCGCCCATGAGGATAGCGTTGGAGGCTGACATGTGGTTGGGGAGGGGCGTGCCGTATTTCTCGTTGTAGTAGGACATGTAATCGTTGAGGATATAGGTATGTAAGCCGTTCGGCGGCGGGTCGGTGTTGTCGGTTGGGCACATCATGACGCCGGAATTCCATTTACCTAGTACAACACTTGACCAGGTGTTGTAGGTATAGATGTCCCAATACGGCTCGTGCAAAGGATTCCGAACGAGGTTCGTTTGGCCGGGGACATATTGTGTACCCGGAGTCAAGCCGTCGTCGCCCGGTGTTTTGTAATAGACCGTATTTGTGCCCCACCCCATTCCCGTCGGGAAGAGCCAGCCGTCCCACTGATCGGCGTAGGCCAGCATGGCGACGCCGCATTGCCGCATGTTGCTGGCGCATTGGACGGCTTCGGATTGCTGGCGGGCTTTTGTGAGAGCCGGCATCAGAAACGAAATGACGACGGCGATGATGCCGATGACTACCAGCAATTCGACCAGCGTAAACCCGGCGCGGATTGATTTGCGACTTCCCATGCCCGATGACCCTGTGAATGGTCGAAGCATTCTACCCTCTTTGACGCATCCCGCCAGCAAACATTGCAGGGGCGGGAAACTAATTTCGGGGTCACTATATTGTGGCCGCACACCCTTGAAACAGGACAAGAAAATCTTAAAAAAGGTGGCAAAAAATGGCAGGTTGGGGTTTAAATCGGGAATGTCTCACCGCTTGTTGATCTTCCGTTAGAATCCGGGTGTGGACCACGATCGCCCCTCCCCAGCGTGGCTTCCCGCGACCCTTAGCGCAGTTTTGGCACTGGGCCTTTATGCGGTGAGTCTTGGCGGGACATATATTTACGACGACGCCGTCGTCATCGGGCTCGACCCGCGGGTCAAGGACCCGCATCTGTGGGGTCAATTCTGGACGCACGACTGGTGGAACAACGGCGCGGTGGACAATCTCTATCGGCCGCTGGTGTCGCAGTCGTTTGGGCTTCAGTGGTGGGCCTTGGGGAACCGGGCCTGGGCGTTCCATCTGGTGAATATTCTGCTTCACGCGGGGGCGTCGGCTCTCGTGGCTGAGCTGGCGCGACGGTTGGCGGGGTGGCGCGTGGGGCTTATCGCGGGGCTTCTTTTCGCGGCACACCCGGTGCATAGCGAGGCCGTCGCTTCGATTGTCGGCCGGGCTGAGCTGGCGTGCGCAGTGGGGATGTTTGCGGCGCTGGTTTTGTTTCTCAAGCCGATCGTCACCACCCGGCGGGCGATCGCGATCGGCGCTCTTTCGCTTGTCGCGATGCTGAGCAAAGAGCAGGGGCTGCTCATGCCGGGATTGCTTGCAGCCTTGCTTCCGGTGCGGCAGAAATTTTTTCCCGGGCCGCTGACCAAAAAGCAGCGGGAGCCGATTCTCCTGGCGTTTTGCCTGGTCATCTGGGCGTTCATCGCGCTGTTTTATCTCCGCGAATATGTCCTGCACATGAAGTTCGAGTGGGACCGCAGCTTTCTCGACATCGCAATGCAGCCGCTGGTGCTTTCGCATGGCATCGACCGCTGGCTGATTCCGCTGGCGGTTTTGGGGAGATATTTCCTGCTGCTGGTCGCGCCGGTGAAGCTGTCCATCGATTACAACCTGGCGGTCATCGGGCCGACGATTAGCGGTAGCGATCCGTATCTGATCGTGGGGGCGATTGTGCTGGCGGGGTGGGCCGTTGCGACGGTCGTTTGCCTGGTTCGCCGGAGTTGGGTTGCGCTCTTTTGTCTGGTGGGGACGGCTCTCACTTATTCTGTCGCATCCAACATCGTCATCCTCGCCGCCATCTTCGGCGAGAGGCTCATGTACCTTCCATCCGCGTTCTTCCTGATTCTCGTCGGCATGGCGATCGCGAAACTGCCTCGTTCATCGGGAAATCTCGTGTTGGCGGCGCTGCTTTGCCTCGCGTCTCTTCGCACTTTCACCTACGTTCAGCGGTGGAACGATCGGGATGATTTTTATCAATATTCGCTGCTTCAGCAGCCCCGCTCGCTCAAGCTGCACCTGCTGGTGTCTTTCGCCGACTATGAGGAAAACAAACTGACGGAATCCCGGCAGATCATGGACGATGCCGAGGCGATTTACCCCGACTACTGGCAGCTTTGGAAAATGACGGCGCTCATCGACGAAAAGGAAAACAAGTGGCCGCGGGCGGTGAAGGATTGGAAGCGGGCATTCGATCTGTATCCGGCCGGCTCAATGCAGGCGCGATGGCGCACGCGATGGACATGGCGGCGAAGCAGCGCCCGACAACCAAACCTTAAAGCGAAATCCATCCTGCCCGGCGGTGTACGAAGAGATTTCCGGGGAAAATCTGGCGGCTGGGGGTGGCCGCGTCACCGGCCATTTCGCGAAGGCGATCGAGCGCGTCGCCGCTCAATTCTCCTGCCGCAGCTCCCTGCGTGATGAGCCATCGCCGAGCTGATTCTCGTCCCAGAACCGCGGGCAATTTTGCGAGCCTGGTCGCGGGAAAGCGCGGCTCCAGCTTCGGGGCGGTTGCACGAACCCAGCGGTTAAATTCCGCGCAGGCGTTTCCGAGGAAAATGATCGGGTCATGCAAATCCTGACGCGATTGCAGGAATCGCCGGACGCGATTGGCGCATACCGATCCGACTGATTGCTCGCATCCTCGCGCAGATCTGGCCGCGCTGTTTGAGATACTCGCGCAATTCGGTTCGGCGGACGTCCAGCAGCGGCCGCAGCACGGTAATTCCGGCCACGGTTCCCTTCGCCTTCATCCCGGCCAATCCCGCCGGGCCGGAGCCGCGGAGGAGCCGAAACAAAATCGTTTCCGCCTGGTCATCGGCATGATGACCGAGGATCACACCCATGAGCTTGTTACTGAGGACAACCCGGCGGAATAATTCAAATCGAATCGCCCGGTAACGGGCGGAAGGATTTTGGACAGGTCGGGCATCTCCGGCTCGAATTGATCGCGCCTGCGGATGATCGCGGGAATCGAAAGCTGCTGCGCCAGGTCTGCCACGAATGCCGCATCCGCGGTGCTCTCCTGCCCGCGCGTCTGGTGATCGAGGTGAACGACGTGCAATTCAACCCTCGGCAACTCCTTGAGAAGCAGCAGCAATGCAACGCTATCCGCGCCGCCGCTGACGCCGACGGCCCAGGGGCCGGGCGGCAAGGATTCCGCGATCGAATTGGCATTCAGCGCCATGTCCGCCATTTTACAAACAAAAGCCCCCGGGGGTTTCCCGGGGGCTATTCGAGCACTACTTAAAGCACATGGCGCTTGTGCCCTACGCCTATGCGTAAGTAACTACTTCGTCTTCTGGCGCGGCGTCGATTCAGCAGGCCAAGACCTGCGAGACCCAACAGCCCGAAGCTCGCAGGCTCGGGGACCGCCGTCCCTGAGAGCGTGATATTATCAAAGCGCCAGTTTCCGGAGTTATTGTTGTAATCGCCGCCGGCAGCGGCCCAATAATCCGCTCCACCGCTGGTATCGCCAAGAGCATACGCCGCGTAATCCGCGTCACCCGCGGTCGGGCGCACCGACACCAGTTCTATGGCGAAATTGGGGTCGTTGGTGCGCCGGCGGGAAGACCCATCAGGTTGATGGTGATACTCGGCGAGGAATTGCCATAGAAAATGCTTCCAGCCGAAATCACGTAGTCGCTGCCAAGATTCGTCCAGGCGATGCTCGGATCGGCGACTCCCGGAGGATTCAGGCCACCGGGAGGATTGGTTCCCTCATCACCCGTATAATTGAAACCAGCACCGGCCGTATCGTCGAGGGTATAGGCCACCTGAAGATTCGCGGGGGCCTGGTTGGTGGAATACCAATCGAACGAGAAGGAGGTCGGTGCATAGCCAGTGGTTGGGATGGAGAAAGCGTCGCCCTGGGTGCCATTGGGGGCCGAATTATTCCAGCCATTGCCGGGCATACCGCTGGTGTTGCTTGTCCCACGAACGCGCCAGGTATCTTCGGTGATACCGCTCGCGGTCGTACTGACAATGTCGTCACCAGCGTTGGTCGGTGTCGTTTCTCCGCCGGTGTAGGTGTAATTGTTGTTCATGCCAAGCGTCACGGAGCTTGAGGAACCTGCGTTGGTGCCCCCGGTTGCCGCGGGTGAATTAACCCCGGGCGATCCCTGGGCCGCGATCGCTGTAAACGACCATTGGGCGACAACGTCAGCCGAGGCAACTCGGATACCCATGCCGGCGATGACCGCCGCCGACAGAAGCGCGATGCTCTTTTTCGTCTTTATCACAAAAACTCCCCTCCCCTTTTGGGGGATTCGTGGACCATCGGATGGGAATGCGCATTTCGAACCTATCGAAACGAACCGCACCCAGCCGGTTCAATGCAATGCCGCAAAACAGAATCGCGAAATCGCAATTGACGAAGAGGAAGTTTACGGAGCAACATGTGCGCCTCATCAATTGAAGGTTTGCGCAACGCAATTTTTTGATGACACGAAAATGAAAAACGAGGCAATTGAAAATCGCGGTTCCGCGACCATCTGGCTTCGTTTCCAGTTTTTTATGGTTAAACACAGCTTAAATAATTGCGGAGAATCTGAACAAAACGCAACCGTGCCACAAACAAAACGGCCTTCGGCGATGCCGAAGGCCGTTTCGATATCCAATTGTGCCGCTGCGGAGGCTTAGGCTTCCACGCGACGCCGGCGGGTGCGGCGTGCGATCAGGCCCAGCCCGCAGGCGAGCAGGCCGATGCTGGCCGGCTCGGGAACGGCGACGGGCGCCGTTTCGATGCCGAAGAGATCGACGCCGGCCGGCGAGGTGTAAAGCGTGGTTGCACTGCCAAGGTCGATCGTCTGATTCCATGGATCCGAATCCGTGACCTCTTCCACCGTGCTGTTGCCTTCGGTGTAGTAGATGTTCACGGTGCCGTTCCCGTTTTCAACCGCAACCAGGTCGGTGACCTTGGGGCTGATCGCGGCGGAAGACCCTTCAGCGGTCAGCACGCCGCCAACCAGGTCATACTTCAAGATGTCGGCGCCGGAGGCGACATAGAGCGTGTCATATGCGGAGCCGTTGTCACCGGACTGCAGAAGGTCGAAATCCGTTCCGCTGCTGAAATTGCTGTTGGGGACGCTGATGGGCGTCAGCACGGAATTGGCGGTGTTGTAGGTAAAAAACGCGCTGGTGCTTGGGGAGCTGCCGGAGCCCTGCGCCAGACCGTAAATCGTACCGCCAAACCCGGCGAGGTAGCGAAGGTTCGTGGAATTGTTCGCGGCGGTCGCGCCGCCGGAGTAGACACCGTTCTTGTCGGCAAAGACGTAGTTGGTGCCGTCCGCAGTGTAGGCTGAGCGAACCTGTCCATTGCCCGTGCCGTTGGAGTTTTCGTTGTACGTCGCGGCTGTGGAGAACGTGCCGTTGGCAGTGAGGTAGGCGCCTTGGTGAATGTTCTGGACGAGCTCCGACGTGCTGTTGGCGCCCTGATATCCGCCGAAGGTCACCTCGGTTCCGTTGTCCGACAGCGCCAACTGTCCGTTGCTGCCGTTGCTGTTGGAATAGAGCGTCGTGGAATTCGACGCGTTATTGCTGCCGGTTAGGGCGCTGACATCAAACGTCTGAATCGGGGAGGTCTGGAGGGGCGTTGTTGAGCTGATATCGATGATGCTCAAGTCTGATGCCCCATTGCCATCCGCCTGGGTTGAATTACCGCTGGTATAGACCAGCAGGTCGGAAGCGCCAATCGGCGACGCCATGACCTTATTCACCATCCCGGTGATGGCCAGCGCCGAAATCGGGGCAGTGAGCATCAGCCCCGAGGCTTTTAGTTTTCTGCGTTCAAGAATCGACATTTCTCCACCCATTCCTTTCAAGAGGTTGTTTTAAACAGGGAATTCCTCGGCACCCAGCCTTGGCGTTCTCCGTTCGATTGCGAGTGGCCAAAATAGCGAAGCAGTTGTCGCGAATGGAGAAGCGCCCAGCTAATTTCGGGTTAAGTTCTTGTTAATTTCGAACGGCAAAGGGCTTATACCGGTGCGGGAAGGTCATAATCGGTAAAATGCGGGAATGGGAGAGAAATGCGCACCGAGCGAAGCTTCGCCCGAATCCCGCCACAGCGAGATGCTGGCGCGGGGCTGGCAACTGCAAACCGAGGGGCGTTTGCGTAACGCCGCGGCGCTCTATCGCTCGGTTCTGAAGGAAAACCCGGTCCACCCCGATGCCCTGCACCTCATGGGATTGCTCGCCAAAGCAGACGGGAACTTTGGGCGTGCGCAAACTGATGCGGGCAGCAGTTGAGGCGACCGGCGAGCAAAACGCCGTCCATTGCAACAACCTCGCCAACCTGTTGCGAGAGCAAAGCGGCGAGGAAGCGCGCCGGCTCTATCAGCGCGCCTTGGAGATCGATCCGAATTACCTGGATGCCTGGCTCAACCTCGCCAGCTATGAGGAGCTTCGCGGCAATCTCCCTCAGGGCCTCAAAACGTTGCAATCAGCGGCCCAACGTTTTCCCGACAGCGAACGCGGCGCTCGGCGCGGTTTCAGCCCATTTATTTCGAGTGAAACGCTTCGGCGACGCGATCCCCGCACTACAACGCCTCATCGAGCTCGTCCCAAAAAAGCCCGAGCATTGGCTGAACCTGGCATCGGCCTACGCGGAAACCGGCGATCGGCCGGCGGCGGTTCGAGCTCTGCTCGATCTTTTGAAATTCGACAAGGAAAACGCCGGCGCCAAAGTCATTCTCTCCCAACTGCTTGTCGGCTGCGCCGCCCCTGAAGAGGCGGAAGTCATGTTGATCGAAGCGGCCCGAACCGATCCGCAAGCCTTCGGCGTGCTGGGAAATGTGTACAAGGACCTCGGGTACATGGATCTGGCCCTGGACTGCTACGCCAAGGCCCTGAGCCGCAGACCATCCGATGGCGACCAAAGCAATTTTCTCTACACCCTGCTTTACGACCCCGGGCACAATCATGCGGAAGTTGCCGAAGAGCACAAAAACTGGGGACGCACATATGCCGATCCACTTCGGCCCAAAGATATTTCGTTTGATTATGACCCCGATCCGCAGCGCCGGCTTCGAATCGGCTACGTCTCAGGGCATTTCTGGGACCATGCGGCAGCGCTTTTCAGTTTGCCGATGATCCTGGCCCACGACCGCAAGAAATTCGAGCTGTTTTTCTATAACAACGGCGATACGCACGATTGGGCAACAGACGCGTTTCGCTCAGTGGCTTCGCAGTGGCACGACATCGCCACGGTGACGGATGACGAGGTCGCCCGGCTGATCAGGAACGATCGCATTGATGTCCTGATCGATCTCTGCGGCCATATCGGAGGCAATCGCCTCCTTGTTTTCGCTCGCAAGCCCGCACCCATCCAGGTCACATACCTGGGCTACCAGCATTCTACGGGGATAGACGTGATGGATTATCGACTCACCGATGCAATTGCGGACCCGCCCGGGCAGACCGACTCGTTGTATGTCGAGAAACTCGTTCGCCTGGACCCTAGCTTCTTTATCTATCGTCCCAGCGACTATGCTCCGCCGGTGGCGCCGCCGCCGGCGGAGGCGAATGGATATATTACGTTCGGATGTTTAAACAACCCCGGAAAATCGGGGCCGGCTGTGATCAAACTTTGGGCCGAGTTGCTGAAGGCGCTGCCGAATTCACAAATGCTTCTTCTGGGGCCGAGCCGGCAGGACGCCGATCCGCGCGTCACCCGACTTTTCGAAGCGGAGGGAATCGAAGGCTCGCGAATCTTGTTCGCTGGCAAACGCTCGCGTACCGCGTATCTCAAAGTGTACGACCAGATCGACGTCGCACTAGATCCATTTCCGTTTAGCGGCCACACGACAACCTGCGACGCCATCTGGCAAGGCGTGCCCGTCGTCACGCTCGCCGGGCAAACCTATGCGGGGCGCATGAGTGCCAGCACATTGACGCAGGCCCGGTTTCCGCAGTGGATTGCCCAGACACCGGAGGAATATGTGCAGATCGCCCGTGGCGTGGCCGGTGATATTCCGTCCCTTGCCAATCTCCGGCGCAATATGCGCGACCATCTGACATCAGCGCCGATTCTCGATGCAAAGGGATTTACGAAAAGCCTGGAAGGCGCGTATCGAAAGATGTGGCAATCCTACGTGGGCAACGCCGTTAGCGTTTGACCTTGAATTTTCGCAGTTGCGCGGCAATCTGCTCCCCAAGCCCCGCCCAATCCCCCGGCGTTTCCTGCCGGAAAATCCGCATCGTGGGATACCACGGAGAATCGTCGCGATCCACCATCCACCGCCAGTCGGCCACATGGGGAAGCATCAGCCAGATCGGCTTGCCCATCGCGCCGGCGAGATGGGCAACCGCCGTGTCGCAGGCGATGACCAGATCCAGGTTCGTCAGCAGCGCCGCGGTGTCGGCGAAATCGTTCAGCTCGGCCGTCCAGTCGGCGATCTGCATTCCCCCGGGCGGCGTCGCCGCCTGCGCGCGGCCGGGCCTTTCTGAAGGCTGCACAGCCATGTATCCGCGACCGATCCCAGCGGCGCAGCGCCTCCAGCGAAAAAGAGCGCCGCTGATCGTCCGAGTGCGTCGGATTCCCCCACCAGCAGAGGCCCACCTTCTTTCTCTCATCACGCGGAATCCGCGACTTCCAACGCTCTACCAACTCCGCATCCGGAAAAACATACGGGATGCTCAGCGGGATCGTTTCCACCGTCGTCCCGAGCCGGTAGGGAAGGCTCATCATCGGACACTGCAAATCGAAATGCGGCAGCTCCTGCGGCTGCGAAAGGATTTCGTCCAGGCATGGCACCGTCTTAAGCAACCGCCGCAGCTCCGGATGCGTGATCAAAATCGTTTTGGCGCGCGCGCGGAAATCACCGGGATGAACCGCGCGAATTGGATCGAATCGCCAAAGCCCTGCTCGCTGTCGATGAGAAACCGCTTGCCCGCGACTTCTTCCCCCTCCCAGATTCCCCGCTGCGCATAGCGCGTCGGCTGGATGAGGTTGCGCGCCTTCCAGCGGGTCTCATATCCCGCCCATCCGTCGGTGAAATTTCCCGTGAGAAGCTGCATCATCGCCAGGTTAAATCGCGCCAGATTGAACTGCGGATCCAGCGACAGCGCCTTCTGGAAAAACTGCATCGCCTGCTTGTTCTGCCCAAGCTGGCGGTAAATGGCGCCAGATTGTTGTAGACCGGCGGAATGCGGAATCCGCGCGACTCGGCCGCCTGATATTCCGCGATGGCCTCCTGAAGCCGGCCGCTTTCGAAGTACGCCGTGGCGAGGTTGTAACGCACCTCCAGCGAATCCTCGATCTGAAGCGATTTGCCGAACGCTTCGATCGCCCCCTCGCGCGATTTAAGCCCCAGCATCACGTTCCCCAGCTCGTTAAAAGCCATCGCAAACCGGCTATCCAGCGCCAGCGCCTGCCGAAGTTCCTGGGCCGATTCCTCGAAACGATTTTGCAGATGCAGCGCCCGACCGAGGTTGAAATGCAGCGGCGCGGAATCGGGCCGCGCGACCAGGGCCCGGCGAGTCATGTCGATCGCCTCATCGGTTTGTCCGCGCTGGCACAAAAGTCCGCCCAGCGTGGTCATCACCTCGGGATAATCCGGGCGAAGCGCCAGTGCCGTTCGGAACGACGCCACCGCCTCGTCGATACGATTGAGCCGCAGGAGCGCGTTGCCCAGGTTATGGTGCGTGGGCGCGTAGTCCGATCGAATCGCCAGGGCCCGCTGAAGAATCTCGACCGCCTCTTCCTGCCGGCCGGCCTGCGAGAGCGCGCTGCCGAGGTGATCGAGGATCCGGAAATCACTGGGCCGCGATCGCAGCGCCTTGTGCAAAGAATCGATCGCTTCCTGAAAGCGCTTGAGCCGCAGCAGTGTCATCCCTTTGTTTTCATGAGCGTCGGCCAGGTCCGGCTGAAGGAGCAGCGCCCGGTCAAAGGCCTCAAGGGCCTGCTGCGAACGTCCGGCCGTCGCGTGAGCGGCGACCAGGTTCGAATGAAAGTGCGCCGCCGTCGGGTTCAGCGTAATCGCCCGGCGTATGTAATCCACAGCGACATCCGTCTGCCCCACCTGGCTCGCCAGAAGCCCCGTCAGATGCAGGGCATGGGCATTGTTGGGATCGGCCGCGAGGATTTTTCGGTAGATCGTATCGGCTTCGCGCAGGCGGCCGGCCTGATGGTGCTGTACCGCGAGGTCCAGCGCCTGCTGAAGGGACATGGTTGTACTGCCGGGTTTTTCCATCGAGCCACTACGCGGGCGAATACGATACTGCTGGCCTTGCATCCTTGCACGTCGGGAATATTGGGAACTCAGCCGCGCTCAAAGGGCAATCGCATCTCCCCTTTTATCCCCTCCCCTGGTACTCCGGCCTTCGGCTCTGAGGCTCAGGCTCGAAGAGGGGAGGGTTAGGTTGGGGGTCTTTCGCCATTCTTAGGCCATATGCGATTGCCTTGACCCAGCCCCTCCGGCCAAAGAATCTGCTCGGCGAATAGGGATTCGCCTCTGCAAAACAAATCCGGCTTCATATTTCTTGTAAAAATCCAACCGTGTCGGATCGGCCTACTCTGATGCAAATCTCCATCTAAAATCAATAATTACAGAAAGTTAAGACACATATTCTAATCCGAATGTAACGCCTTGTAACCGCTATAGGGAAAATCCCTATGCCAAAATGAGGGATCGTAATCGTGACGAAAACCGCCCGTCACGGTCTGCTATGCACGTTGTAATCGGCCTTGGCGAATCCAGCCGCCGTTTTCTTAGCGCGTCCGGGCTCCCCAGGGGGGGCCGGACTCGCGGATAACGGCGGCTCTTTTTTCACTCCCTTTTAATACGCTCTTTCCAGCTTCGCCTGCGGATATCCGTCCGCCAGGATCTGCTCGAAATTCTCTCCTCTCGCAGCCTCCGCATCCGCGGTCCACTGGCACATCCCCACGCCGTGGCCAAAGCCATGGCCATCATAAAACGTCACCTCCGAAGAACCCGGACTGGCGCTGATCTTGCAAAAACTGCTCGGCAGCGTCGGGCCTTTTCCGGCATCGGTGTTCACCACCGCGCGAAGCTGCTCGGCAGGCCAACTATATTGTGTGCCGCGCTCATCGACGACCAGCACACGGTTCGGGCGACCGAAACGGTTATAGCTTTGTATCTGGATGGAGAGGACATCGGCCATGCTTTGCTCCGCGATCGTCCGGCCGATCTGTCCGCCGGTACGCTGCGCCCAGACGTGGATCCGACGCGTTAGCTCCTGCTTGGAAATAGTGATCGGACCCCAGTTAAAATATTTGCACCCGCTGGACAGCGTTCCGTGCGACTGCTCCGCCAGCGGCGGAATATACGGCTCCCCCGGAAAAGCATCCGACGCGGCCTGCGTAACACCGCCGCAGCAACTGCTGAAGTAGGACCGGAAAATCGTGCCGTTGCCGGGGCCGTAGGTCAGAACGATCCCCTGCGTCGAAGCGACGGCCTGACGGCCATTCGCCGTCTCGGCGTTCATACCGCCGTACATCTGGCTGCGCTGATCTCCATAAACATCCCACGGCCTGCCCATGCCGCTTGTATGCGTCTCGTAAAGTGCATAGGTCCGCGACGCCACTGCCTGGGCCTTGAGTGCCTCGACGGGCCAGTCGGGATACATCTCCTTCGTCACCACCCCCGCAAGATAGTCTTCGACAGCAACATTGTTGATGACATTGATTCGCCCCCCCGCCAGCGGCACCAGGCGGATCGAGCCGCGATAGGTGATTCCGTTAATCGCAATCGGCCCCCCCGCCGTGGGCTGTAGATCAAGCGTGCCGGAGCGAAGCATGAGACGCCCAATGTGCCATCCCTGCGGCGTCAGCGCGATGGGAACCGCCATCCCGCCTGGAAAACTCAGCGCCACCGGCTGCGAATCAAGCAAAACCTGCGGACTATCAGCCTGGAGATTGATCAGCGACGCCCCCTGCACGATTAGCACCCGCAACTGCGGTGAATTCACGGCAATCGGCGCAACCGAGTTATCTTCGCTACAGCCAAAGGGCAGAAGGAGGAATAACGCTAAAGCAAGATATGCGGCCAGCAGAATCCGCAAATTCGAATTTCGAGTTTCGAATTTCGAATTTCGCCGCAATGGCGCAACGATTTTCCAAAAAACTCTTCCCAGCATCATGGCCTCCTTGCCAAGATTGCGGTCGAAATTTGAGGCGCCTACTTCTTCGAGCTTGCGCAGCGATATCCCAAATGTCGTGAGCTGCTGCTTGATTTCGTTCAGGCTGGTCTGGCCGAAATTCTTGCAGCCCAGCAGTTCGTCTTCGGTGCGGGCGGCGAGTTCGCCCAGGGTGTTGATGTTCAGCCGCTGCAGCGCCTTGCGGCTGCGGACTGACAATTCCAGATCGGCCACGTTCTTGCCCAGCACTTCCGGCGGAACATTGCCCGGCGATCGGAGTGGTGCGTCGCACCGCCGTCTTCGATTCATCGGCCGCCTGGCCCAGACGCAAGCCCTTCTGCGCCAGCAGCGCCTTGATTTCGTTCAGGCTGGTTTCGCCGAAATTCTTGTAGCTCAGCAATTCCTGCTCGGTGGTCTGCAGCAGATCGCCCAAGCGTGCGGATGTTCATCTTCTTCAGGCAGTTCCGGCTGCGGACCGAAAGCTCAAAATCGGTGATCGGGAATCTCGAGCACCGCGTTGCGGCGATCGCCGCGGCCATCGAGATCGTCGTCGTAGTACATGCTCCGCGCCGATTCCACGTCCTTCATGTAAAGCCGGGCGCGAATGTTGTTCGGGCTGGTGCGAAGAACCGCGTCGAGGCAGCGGTGGGCTTCGTCGTAGTGATTGTTGTCTTCGTAAAGGATCGCCAGGTTCATCAGCGCATTGAGATGCACCGGCGGGCTGGTGCAGATGCGCTCGTAAAGCTCAATCGCCTTGGCGTCCTCCGCCCGGCGATCGTAGAGCACCGCCAGGTGAAACGCCGCCTGCTCGTGATCGGGGTTTTCGTTGAGGGAGCGCTCGTAAAATTCGACCGCCTTTTCATGCAGTGCCTGCTGCTCTGCATCGATCCCACGCCGGTAATATTCTTCTGCCGCCCGCTCGTTAATGGAAGAGACTGTGGCTTCGCTCATATCGTGGTCATTCCAGTGGGAAAAAGAAAGTGTGCTCGTCCCGGCCGGCCGAAACGCAGCCGGGGCGGGAGGGCGTTCATCATAAGTGGCGTGCGGCAGTCACGTCAACGGCTTAGGCTCCCCCCCTCCCGATAGAGGGTCAGTTCGCTGCCGGAACGCCCACGGCGGCGCCTCATCCTTACCCACATTTCTTGACCCCGGGCAATGATCGTATAAACAGCCCTTTTTCTTTCCCGACAAGGAGGCCGGTCCCATGTCCTTTGATGCCAAAAGCTGGTCGCTATGCCAATTCGGCGGAGCTGAGTTTGGCGACCTGAGACGTTCAAAAGGTTAGGCCAGCGTCATGGCGGAAAGGCCGGGGCAGTCTTTGCCGAAGCAAAATTCCAGTTGGTCGGAATTGAAATCGGCTTATCGCCTGTTGTCCAACGACGCCATTGAGCCTGAGGCATTGCTGGAGCCGCACCAGCGCTGGGTGAGGCAGCGGATGGCCGGTCAGGCGGTGGTGTTGTGCCTGCAGGATGACAGGCATTTGTTCACGCGTTGTGGGGAACAGGTGGAGCATGCGAGCCTGGCGGTTTTGCCGGATGGGACGGTGCTGGGGGTGGTGGGGGTGCGACTGCTGAACCTGCGTGATGAGGCCGAATCGAACCGATGCGACGAGGCGTCAGCGCTGCGCGAGCAGACGCCTGCGATGTGGATCCAAATCGTGGGCAAGCTGGCAAAACAGCCGGCGACGAGCTTGACGCCGCGGCAATTCTGGCTGGCGATCGCGCGGCGCGGGGGCTTTTTAGCCCGCAAACGCGACGGTCGGCCGGGTTGGAAGGTCATCTGGCGTGGGTGGTACGACATTCATCAAATGGTTTTAGGGGCTGAGCTCTGGCAGGAAATGCAAAGATGTAGGTAAGGATGAGGCGGCGCCGTGGGCGTTGCGGATTCCAATTACAAATTCCCCAGCAACACCGCCAGCAATCCCTTTTTGAAATGGAGCCGATTGGCGGCTTGCTGGAAGACGACCGACTGTTTCCCCTCGATCACGCCGTCGGTGATTTCCATTCCGCGGTAGGCGGGAAGACAGTGCATGACGATCGCGCGATCCGGCGCAGCCGCGAGGAGTTTTTCGTCGATTACGAATCCGGAAAACACCTGCTGGCGGCGCTCTTTTTCCGATTCCTGGCCCATGCTCACCCAGGTGTCGGTGTAGATGACATCGGCTTCCTTGACGGCCTCCGCGGGGCTGTGGGTGGTCTGGAAATCCATCTCGGGGACCTGGGACATGATTCGGTCCATGTCGGCCGTGGGCAGTTCGTAGCCGGCGGGGGATGCGAGGATGAAGCGAACGCCCAGCTTGCCGCAGACGACGGAGAGGGAGCGGGCGACGTTGTTGCCGTCGCCGATGAAGGCCATGGTGCGGCCTTTGAGGTCGCCGAACTTTTCGCGCATGGTCATGATGTCACTCATCGCCTGGCAGGGGTGGCTGTAATCGGTCAGGCCGTTGATGACTGGGACGGTGGCATATTTCGCGAGATCGAGCATGTTCTGGTGCAGGAACACTCGGGCGGCAATTCCATCGCACATGCCGGAGAGGACGCGGGCGACATCCTTGACCGGCTCGCGCTTGCCAAGACCCACTTCGTCATCGCGAAGCATGACGCCCGCGCCGCCGAGGTGGGCCATTGCCACGTCGAAGGCGACGTGGGTCCGCAGGCTGGGTTTCTCGAAGATCATCGCCAGGGTTTTGCCCTGGAGGATGGGATCGTTCTTTCCCGTCTGTTCGTGCTGGCGTTTCAGGCGCGCGGAGACGTCGAGCAGATGCTCAATTTCGGCAACGCTGCATGACGCGATGGAAATGAAGTTCTTCATGAATAGCAGGTGCGGGTCGCGAGTAAGAATCTTACCGCCGCTCGCAACTCATCTGACAATTTCTGTTCCGATACCGGCTTCCGTATAAATTTCCAGGAGGAGCGCGTGGGGAATTTGGCCGTCGATGATGTGGGTTTTATTAACCCCGCCCTTGAGGGCGGCGAGGCAGGCTTCGACTTTGGGAAGCATGCCGCTGGTGATGACGCCGCTCTTGACCAGCTCATCGATCTGGCCTGCATTCAGGTGGCGGACGAGACTTTCGGGGTCGCGGGGATCGGTGCGAATACCGTGGGTGTCGGAAACAACGACCAGCTTTTCGGCCTTCATCGCCGCGGCAACGGCGCCGGCGGCGGTGTCGGCGTTGACGTTGAGCTTATTTCCCGCCGCGTCGCGGGCGATCGTCGCGATGCAGGGGATTGAGTCGGCCTGCACCAGGAGCTGCAACAAGCGGGCGTTGACGGTGGTGACCTCGCCGACAAGACCGAGATCGATTCGCCGGCCGTCGGGGCCGGGGAGATAGGTTTTTTCGGCGAAGAGGACCACGCTGGAAAGGGAGTGGAGGCCCATCGCCTCGCATCCCTGCGTCTGGATAAAATTGACGATGAAGGCGTTGATCTCGTTGCAGAGGACCTGCTCGGCGATGGCGAGGGTGCGCTCATCGGTGTATCGGCGTCCCATCACCATCTGGGGTTGAAGTCCGGCGGTTTCCATCTTCTGGTTGATCGCCTTGCCCCCGCCGTGGACGAGGATCGGCTGCATGCCGACGTAGTTCATGAAGACAATGTCGTTAAGAAGATCGGTGAGGGCCTTCTCATCGTCCATGATCGAACCGCCGACTTTTACGACGACGACTTTGTTGTGAAATCGCTGGATATATCCGAGCGCCTCCACGAGTGCGGAGGCTTTGTCGATGGCGATTCTGTCGATCAGGTTTTCCATGGGCGGTTCGAGCCAAAACGAAAGCGGAAGAGTCTAGAAGTTGGGGGTGGAAGTGTCAAAAATGCGATTGGGGTACCGCGTTTTACTTTTGGGAATGTCCTGAGATACTGAAGCGAAGAGGTTTTCATCTGGGGAGCATAGCTCAGCGGTAAGAGCAGGGGTCTCATAAACCCTTGGTCCTCGGTTCGAATCCGAGTGCTCCCATTGAGAGACGCGCGGCACAAGACGCGCCGCACAAGTGCGGCGGCTACACGGGGAGGGGATAAATCATGATTGCGATTGGGGTTCTCTATTTTCCCCGGTGCGGTGGTTCCCTTGTATAATGGCGTTGCGTGGAACCATCGGCCAACGAGTTCGGTTCGTATGCCCGGGTAGCGAGCCGGTATCTGCTGGCGATTGCGCTGGTGATTGTCGCGGCTACGGTGGCCTATTCCATCAAGCCGCCGATGGGGCAGAACATGGCCTCGCTCTTCTTCGGGGCGGTGGTGATCAGCGCCTGGTGGGGAGGATTGGGACCGGGTTTGCTGGCGTCGGCGCTGGCGGCGTTTCTCGCGGGGGATTTTTACCGGCTGAACCCTGTAGGCTCGCCCGGCTTTGGGTGGGATGACTGGCTTCAGGGGGGCGTGTTTTTTGCCGTCGCGGTGCTCATCAGCTCACTGACATCAATGCGGCGGCAGGCGGAACGCGCGGTGCAGAAATCGTTTGAAGAGCTGGAGGCGCGGATCGAGCAGCGGACGAGCGAACTGACGCGATCCAACGCCCTGCTTCGGGAAAGCGAGGAGCGGTTCCGCCTGATGGTGGAAGGGGTGGCGGACTATGCCATCGTGATGCTCGACTCGATGGGGCGGGTGATCAGTTGGAATCCGGGCGCGCACCGCATTTTCGGGTTTCCGCACGATGAGGCGATGGGAATGAACTTCTCGGCGTTCTATCCGCCTGAGGACGCGACGCGCGGAGCACCGGCGGCGGATCTTCTGGAAACGGCGCATAAGGGGCGGCGCGAGGATGAAGGATGGCGCGTGCGGCGCGACGGTGGGCGGTTCTGGGCGAACGTGATTACTACCGCGCTGCGGGATGAGACGGGGAACCTGCGGGGCTTTGCGCAGATTACCCGGGACGTGACTGAACTCCGGTCGCTGGAAAAGGAGATCCTGGAGATCAGCGAGCGCGAGCAGATTCGCATCGGGCATGACCTTCACGACGGCGTGGGGCAGGAGCTGACGGGGGTTGCGCTGCTGACGCAGAACCTTCGGCAGCGTTTGGCGCAGCAGGGGCTGCCGGAGGAGGCGCATGCGGCGCGAATCGCGTCGCTGATCAACCGGGCGCTGGAGCAGACGCGGAAGCTTGCCCGCGGATTTTCACCGGTGGAGCTGGGGCCGCAGGGATTGGAAACGGCGCTTCGGGACATGGCGATCAAGGTGCAGACGAGCATGCAGAGGTCTTGCGCCGTATCGTGCCGGGGGGCATTGAAGCTTGCGGACGATACGGCTTCTATCCATTTGTTTCGAATTGCGCAGGAGGCGGTTAATAATGCGGTACGGCACTCAAAATGCGGGCAAATTCGGATCGAACTTGTTACAGTGGAGGATGGGACGACGTTGTCGGTGCATGACGATGGCGCCGGGCTGCCGGTCGCGGGACCGCGAAGCAAGGGGATGGGCATCAGCGTCATGCAATATCGGGCGAGGATGATCGGCGGATCGCTGGAGATAAAGAGCACAACCGCCGGGACCTCGGTCATTTGTCGTTGTCCGAACACGAGCGATCATGAATCACCCACAACCAGCCGACAGCAGGAAACGGCCGCTCTCCTCAGCGCGGCCGCGGTCGCGCGTCCTTCTGGTCGATGACCATCCGATCGTGCGCGAGGGCCTGGCGACGCGCATCGAGATGGAGGGGGACATGGTCGTGAGCGACATGGCCGAGACGGCGGACCAAGCGATCGAGCGGATTCAGAAGGAAGAGCCGGATATTGTGGTGACGGATCTTTCGCTATCCGGACGGCCGGGGCTGGAGCTGATCAAGGATATCCGGACGCACTGGCCGGGGCTGCCGATCCTGGTGCTGTCGATTCATGATGAGGAATTGTGGGCGGAGCGGGTGCTGCGGGCCGGGGCGCAGGGATACGTGATGAAATCGCAGGCGACGGAGAAAGTGCTGGAAGCGATGCGGCGCGTGCTGGGCGGCGGGCTGTGGCTGAGCGAGCATATGAGTTCCGCGCTATTGGGGCGGCTGACGAGCCGGCGGCAGACGGTGACGCGCGATACGCCGTTGTCCAGACTGAGCGATCGGGAGCTGGAGATTTTTCAGATGATCGGGCTGGGGTTGTCGGTTAAAGAGATTGCGCAGCAGCTATTTTTGAGCAGCAAGACCGTTGAAGTGCATCGGGAGCACGTGAAAGAGAAGCTGGGGATGCGGAGCAGTGCGGAGCTTTTGCGGTTTGCGGTGATTCATACGCTGGAAGAGGCGCAGTAGTTTTCGTTCATTTTTGACTCTGTTAACGCGGTGCCGCCGGTGTCCTCACCGGCGGTTTTCGCAATGCGGTTCCGCCGGTGAGGACACCGGCGGCACTCAAATTCCCGGGGTTACTACAGCAGCGGGGAGAGCAGCGAGACGGCGTTGTCGGCGTATTCGCTGATGGCGGGGCGCTTTTCCCATTCGTTGGACGTTAGCTGGCGGGAGTGGGAGAGATAAATGTTTTGAATATCGCGGAGGCGCTGGGTGATGGGTTGGCCGTAGAGGAGGACGCTGATCTCGAAATTGAGGGTGAAGCTGCGGACGTCGAGGTTGGCGGAGCCGAAGAGGGCGAAGGCGTCGTCGACGGTGGTGGTTTTGGAGTGAAGGAGTCCTCCTTCATAGAGGTGGATTTTGACGCCTCCTCGAAGGAGGGAGCAGTAATGGGATCGGCCGGCGGCGGCGGCAAAGAAATGGTCGGCGACGAGGGGGAGGATGAGCTTTACATCGACGCCGCGATCGGCGGCCATCATGAGGGATAGGATAGTTGCCTCATCGGGAACGAAATAGGGGGTGGTCAGGATGAGCTGGTGCTGGGCGGACTGGATTGCGGCAAGGAGGAGACGGCGATAGGTGAGATCGCGATTGGTGGGGCCGGTGGGAACCACCTGGGCGGGGAATTCCTGATCGGCGGGGTTGCTGGAAGGTGAATCCTGTCGCTGGGGATAGGGGATGTCGATTTCTTCGCCGGTTTCGAAGGCCCAGTCTTCGGCGAAGACGGAGGCGACCTCGCCGACAATGGGGCCGGTGAAACGGGCGGAGACGTCGACCCAGGGATTTCCGTGGCGGCCGCCATAGTCGGGGTTGATGATGTTCTGGCTGCCGACATAGGCGACCTGGCCGTCGATGACGGCGAGCTTGCGGTGGTTGCGCAGGTCCATGCGGGCGAGGCGGCGCCGGATGGGGGTGACGGGAAGAGCGGCGGCGACGTGAACGCCGTCGGAGATGAGCTCGCGGGAAAGGCCGTGAGGCTGGAAGAATTTCCGGGAGGCGAGGGCATCGACGAGGAGGCGGCATTTGACGCCGCGGCCGACGGCGCGTTTCAGCTCGAGGGCAACGGCGCGGGCAGCGGAGTCGCCGGCGAAGATGTAATAGAGGAGGTTGACGGACTGCTTGGCGGCGGCGATGTCGGCGCAGAGGCGGTCGCGGAAGACGCCGGAGTCGGGGACGAAATCGAGGCGGTTGCCGGCGAGGACGGGCATGCCGCTGATTTTTTCGGCCTGGAGGATCATGGGCTGGTAGGAGGGGGTGGCGTCGGGGGTGGTTGCGTGGGCGGCGCTCGGCGTGGCGCTGGGGGTCGCGGAAGCGGGCGATGATGTCGCGATGGCGCTGGGTTCGGCGCGGGCCGAGACGGCTCTCGCCGAGCAGGAGATATAGAACCACCCCGATATACGGATGAAGAAAGATAATTCCGAGCCAGGCGACGGAGGCTCCCGGCGCGAACTGGCGGCGGAGCACGACGGTGACCATGATCGCCCGGATGCTCCAGCCGATGACGGCGTAGGTGAGATAAAAGAGAAACCAGCCCATAGAGATGGGTTGATTATTGCGGTGCGGCGGAAGAGTTCAAATTCTTATGGGTGGGACATCTGCCGCTTTTCTCTATAGCGATAAATCGAGGATGAACGTACCCTGCAATCCGTGGAAACCGAAAGGCTGCAATTTCTGCGCTTGGCGCTGGGCCGGTTTCGGAGCGGGAACGGCTCGGCTGATGGAAATGGGGGCAAAAATGGCAAGGTCGTGGATGAGCAGCCGCTACGGTCGGAGCTGTTCAGCGTCGTGCAACTGGAACGGCATGCCAAGTCGATGGCGGGGTCGCATATCGTATCGGGGGGTGGGAAGGCGTGGGGGCGGCGCGATCGGCTGCTGCCGCGGCTGGCGGAGAACGAAGTCGTTTTGCGCGACGCGTATGAGGTGATCGCGGACGCGGTGAAGCGCGGGCGGCGGATTACCCCGGCTTCGGAGTGGTTTCTCGACAATTTTCATTTGATTGAAGACCAGGTTCGGACGGCGCGGCGGCATTTGCCGCGGAATTACAGCCGGCAGTTGCGGCAATTGATCAGCGGGCCGAGCGCGGGGTATCCGCGGGTATATGACATTGCGCTGGAGCTGATTTCGCACGTGGATGGAAGGATCGACGCGGAGAGCGTGCGGGCGTTTATCGCGTCGTATGAGTCGGTGAGCCCGCTGATGCTGGGGGAATTGTGGGCGATTCCGATCATGCTGCGATTGGCGCTGCTGGAGAATCTGCGGCGGGTGGCGATTCGACTGGCGGCGGGAAGGCGCGAGCGGGAAAGGGCGGCAGTATTGGGTGGAGCAGATGCTCGATACGGCGGCGGGGAATCCGGCGCATGTGGTGCTGGTTTTGGCGGACATGGTTCGGGAGGACCCGCCGCTGACGACCGCGTTCGCGGCGGAGTTTGCGACGCAGTTGCAGGGGCATAGCTCGACGCTGCTTTTTCCGATCACCTGGCTGGAACAGCGGCTGGCGGAACAGGGGCTGACGATCGAGCAGGTTTATCGCGAGGCGAGCCAGAACCAGGCGGCGGATCAGGTTTCGGTCGGGAACAGCATCACCAGTCTGCGGTTTCTGGGGACAACGGAGTGGCGGGACTTCGTGGAGGCGATGAGCACCGTGGAGCACACGCTGCTGACGGACCCGGCGGGGGTTTATTCGAGGATGGATTTTTCGACTCGGGATAATTATCGGCATGCCGTCGAGGAAATCGCGCGGCACAGCCGGCTTTCGGAAGATGACGTTGCCCGCAAGGCGATCGAGCTTGCCAGCGGGCGGGCGGCGCGATCGACGACGGACTCGGACGGGCGCGAGGGGCACGTGGGGTATTTCCTGGTCGATCGGGGAAGGCGGGAACTGGAAAAGGCGTCGCAGGCGCGGCCGACGGTGCGCGAGCATATCAGACGGGCGGCGGGCGGGATGCCGCTGGCGGTTTATCTGGGGTCGATCGTGGTGGCGACGGTGCTGGTGAGCGGGTTTGTGGTGGGGATGGCGGCGCGTTTTGGGGCGGGGCCGTGGGGGATCGTCGGGCTGGGGGTGCTGATGGTGATTTGCGCGAGCCATCTTGCGGTTGCGGCGGCGCACTGGGCGTCGGCGCTGCTGGTTCAGCCGGAGGTTTTGCCGCGGCTGGATTTTTCGGCCGGGATTCCGAAGGAGTTCCGGACGATCGTGGTGGTGCCGACGATTTTTGGTGAGCCGGAACATATCGATGAGATGGTGGAGGCGCTGGAGCTGCGGTATCTGGCGAATCGGGATGAGTCGCTTTATTTCGCGCTGCTGACGGATTTTCGCGATGCGCCGAGCGAGAATATGCCGGAGGACGAGGCGCTGCTGGAACGGGGCGGGATGCGATCAATGGTCTGAATGCGAAATATACGACTGTCGCGGCGGAGGGGAATGGGGATGGGAACGGGAATGAAAATGCCAATGGGAATGGGCATGCGCACGACGCGTTTTTCCTGCTGCATCGGTCGCGGCGGTGGAATGAGAAGGAAGGCGTTTGGATGGGGTGGGAGCGTAAACGCGGGAAGCTGGAAGACCTGAACGCGATGCTGCTGGGGGCGGGGGAGAAATTCGATACGATCGTGGGGAACATCGACGACCTTGAGGGGGCGAAATTCGTCATCACGCTGGACAGCGACACGCAGCTTCCGCGCGATTCGGCGCGGCAACTGGTGGGGACGATGGCGCATCCGCTGAATCGGCCGCTGCTGTGATGGGGAGCGGGGCGAGGTTGTGGCGGGGTATAGCATTTTGCAACCGCGGCTGGGAATAAGCATTCCCAGCGCCAATCGGTCGCGTTTCGCGCGGCTGTTTGCGGGGGAGCCGGGAATCGATCCGTATACGCGGGCGGTTTCGAATGCTTACCAGGATATTTTCGGGGAAGGCTCATTCATCGGGCAAAGGGATTTATGACGTCGATGCGTTCAGCAAGACGGTTGGCGGGACGGTTGCCGGAGAATCGCATTCTGAGCCACGATCTGCTGGAAGGCGCTTACGCGCGGTCGGGGATCGTGAGCGATGTGACGCTGTTTGAGGATTTTCCGTCGCGCGTATCCGGTGGACGTGAGCCGGCGGCACCGGTGGATGCGTGGGGACTGGCAGATTCTGCCGTGGCTGGGGCTTCGCGTGCCGCGCGGTGGGGAGGAGAGCGAAGAGAATCCGATCTCGGCGCTTTCGCGGTGGAAGATTTTCGACAATCTGCGGCGGAGCCTGGTGCCGCCGGCGCTGCTGCTGGCGCTGATGGCGGGATGGCTGCTGGCGGGCAGTGCGCTGTTTTATTGCGGCGTGGTGATCGCGATCCTGGCGTTGCCGCCGCTGCTGAATGGGTTTTCCGATTTCACGCGGCGGCAGCAGGACCTGCCGATCCAGCAGCACGCTCGATTCGTTCTGCGGGGCGTGGGGCGGCAGCTTATGCAGGAGCTTTTCGTTTTCGCGTGCCTGCCGTACGAGGCGTATATCAGCGCCGAGGCGATCGGGCGAACGGCGGCGCGAATGCTGGTTACCGGGCGGAACCTGCTGGAGTGGCGGACGGCGGCTGACGCGGAGCGATTGACGCGGACGGACCTGGCGGGATTTTACATGACGATGTGGATTCAGCCGGCGGTGGCGTTGGCGGTGCTGGCCGGGGTGCGGCTGCTGCATGCTCCGGCGCTGGCCGTAGCGGCGCCGTTTGCGGCGCTATGGCTGATTGGACCGGGGCTGGCGTGGTGGGTGAGCCTGCCGATGCAGCCGGCGAAGGCGAAATTCTCGGCCGAGGAGGTGGCGTTTCTGCAGGTGGTGGCGCGGCGGACGTGGAGATTTTCGAGACGTTCGTGGCGGCGCCGGATAATTTTCTTCCGCCCGATAATTTCCAGGAGGACCCGGCGGTGGGCGTGGCGCATCGAACCTCGCCGACGAATTTCGGGCTGGCGCTGTTGTCGAACCTGGCGGCGATGGACCTGGGATTCATTCCGGCCGGCCGGGCTTTGGAGATGACGACGCAGACATTGGGGACGCTGGATAAACTGCCGCGGCACCGGGGGCATTTTTTCAACTGGTACGACACGCGAACGTTGGAGGCATTGCGGCCGCTGTACGTTTCGACCGTCGATAGCGGGAACATGGCGGGGTTTCTGCTTACGGTGGCGGCGGGGTTCAATGAGATGGGAGGGCGGCCGATTTTCAGCTCGGCGGCGTTCTCGGGGCTGGAGGCGACGCTGAATGTCATCGCGGAGGTGCATCGGGCGACGGCGGGAAAATCCGCAGCGCAATCGACGGAGATATTCGCGCGCCGTGCGCGGCATTGCAATCGCCGGCGCTGACGCTCTCGGCGATGTATCGGCTTCTGCAGCGGGTTTCGAGATTGGCGGGGGAATTGGAGACATCGGTTCGAGCGGCGGACAATTCGGAGCTGAAGTGGTGGATGCAGGCGTTTTCGCGGCAGTGCCGGCAGTTTATCGATGAGCTGGCGCTGCTGGTGCCGTGGGTGGAGCTGCCGCCCCCTTCGGAGCTGATCTGGAAGCAGGAGAAGGGGGAGACGCTCGTTCATCTTTCCGAGCTGCGGCAGTTGCTGAATCGGCTGGATGAGATTCCAACGCTTGGAAAGGCGGCGCAACTGGAGAGCGATTTGCTGCCGGTGATTGATGCTGTCACGCAGAAGCTGCGGAAAATTGAAACGGCCGAGCAGTGGCTGACGCGAGTTGCGCAAGGCGGTTCTGGAATCGGCGGAACATGCGGCGAAGCGTCTGGCGGATGCCGAGCAACTGACGGCGCGGTGCCGGGAATTTGCCGATCTGGATTATTCGTTCCTCTACGACGAATCGCGGCGGCTGCTGGCGATTGGATTTGACGTCGGCGAGCGGCGGCGCGACGCGGGGTATTACGATCTGCTGGCGTCCGAGGCGCGGCTGACGAGCTATGTGGCGATCGCGCAGGGGAAATTGCCGCAGGAGCACTGGTTTGCGCTGGGGCGGCTGCTGACGAGGCGGGGGGCGGACGGCGCTGCTGTCGTGGAGCGGGTCGATGTTTGAATATCTTATGCCGCTGCTGGTGATGCCGACGTATACGCACACGCTGCTGGATGAGACGTATCAATGCGGTGGTGAAGCGGCAGATTGAGTATGGGCGGGAGCGCGGGGTGCCGTGGGGAATTTCGGAATCGGGATACAACAAGACGGATGCGCAGCTCAACTATCAATACCGCGCATTCGGGGTTCCGGGATTGGGCTTCCGGCGGGGGTTGGCGGACGATTTGGTGATCGCGCCTTACGCGGCGGTGATGGCGTGATGGTGGTGCCGAAGGCTTCGCTGGCGGATTTGCGGCGAATGGCGGCGGAAGGTTACCTGGGGAATTACGGGTTTTATGAGGCGGTCGATTTCACTGCGCGTCGCGGTTGCCGCCGGACAAGAGCAGCGCGGCGGTGCGCTCGTTCATGGCGCACCACCAGGGGATGGCGTTGAATTCGCTGCGTATTTGCTGGCGGGTAAGCCGATGCAGCGGCGGTTTGACTCCGATCCGGAGATGCGATCGACGGATTTGCTGCTGCACGAGCGGGTTCCGAAGACACCGTCGATTTATCCGCATCCGGCGGAGGTTTCGGAGGCGCGCGGGCGGCGGCGGAGACGACGTCGAACATACGGGTGTTCAACACGCCCGGCACGGCGGTGCCGGAAGTTCACCTGCTTTCCAACGGGCAATATCACGTGGCGGTTACCGCGGCCGGCGGAGGGTATAGCCGGTGGCGCGATTTGGCGGTGACGCGGTGGCAAGAGGACACGACGCGGGATTGCTGGGGGACGTTCTGTTATCTGCGGGATGTCGAGTCGGGGGAGTTCTGGTCGATCACGCATCAGCCGACGCTCAAGCGGGCTTCGTCGTACGAGGCGATTTTTTCGCAGGGTCGGGCGGAATATCGGCGGCGGGACCGGGACATCGACACGCACGTGGAGATCGCGGTTTCGCCGGAGGATAACATCGAGCTTCGGCGGATTGCGATCACGAACCGCGGGAGCCGGCCGCGGACGATCGAGCTGACGAGTTATGCGGAGGTGGTGATCGCCAATCCGGCGGGGGATTCGGCGCATCCGGCGTTCAGCAATTTGTTCGTGCAGACGCAGATCATCCGGCACCGGCAGGCGATTCTGTGCACACGGCGGCCGCGGTCGGCGGCGGAAACTCCGGCGTGGATGCTGCATTTGGTTACGGTGCAGGGGAACGCGGTTGGGAGCGAATCGTATGAGACGGAGCGGGACGAATTCATCGGGCGGGGGCGGACGCTGGCCGATCCGGCGGCGATGCATCGGAGCAATCTTTCCGACAGCGAAGGGTCGGTGCTGGATCCGATCGCGGCGATCCGGACGACGGTGATGATCGGGCCGGACGAGACGGTGCGGGTGAACCTGGTGACCGGCATGGGCGAGACGCAGGAAGCCGCGACGGCGCTGATCGAGAAATATCACGATCGCGCATCTGGCGGACCGCGTATTCGAGCTGGCGTGGACGCACAGCCAGGTGACGCTGCGGCAGCTCGACGCGAGCGAGGCGGAGGCGCAGCTTTATAGCCGGATGGCGAGCAGCATTCTCTACATGAATCCGCTGATGCGCGCTCCGGGAGCGTGATCGCGCGGAATCGGCGCGGGCAATCGGGATTGTGGGGGTACAGCATTTCGGGGGATCTGCCGATCGTGCTGCTGCGGGTGAGCGACGTGAACCAGATTGCGCTGGTGCGGCAGTTGGTGGTGGCGCATGCGTATTGGCGGGTGAAAGGTCTGACGGTGGACCTGGTGATCTGGAACGAGGACCAATCGGGATATCGGCAGGCGCTTCAGGACGCGATCATGGGGGTGATCGGGTCGCGGGCGGAGAGCAGCCTGGTGGATAAGCCGGGGGGGATTTTCGTTCGGCGTGTGGAACAGATGTCGGAAGAGGACAAGGTGCTGATGCAGACGGTGGCGCGGATAATTATCAGCGACACGGCGGGTACACTGGCGGAGCAGGTGGATCGGCGTCCGCGGGCGGAGGCGATGGTGCCACGGTTCACCCCGGTGCGGCCGCGACAGCGGGAGGTGCCGGTGGGGGTGGAAATTCCGCGGCGCGATCTGGTGGCGTTTAACGGGATCGGAGGATTTACGCAGGATGGGCGGGAATATGTGATCACGACGACACGCGGAGCGGCCGACGCCGGCGCCTTGGGCGAATGTGATCGCCAATCCGTATTTTGGGATGGTGATGACTGAAAGCGGCGGGGCTTATACGTGGTGCGAGAATGCGCAGTCGTACCGGCTGACGCCGTGGTACAACGACTGGATTCGCGACGCCAGCGGGGAGGCGTTTTATATCCGCGACGAGGAGAGCGGGCGTTTCTGGTCGCCGACTCCCCTGCCGGCGCGGGGCGATGCCGTACACGACGCGGCACGGGTTTGGGTACACGATCTTCGAATATTCGGAGGATGGAATCAGCGCGGAGACGAGCACGTTTGTGGCGACGGATGCGCCGGTGAAGTTTGTGGTTTTGAAGCTGCAGAACAACTCCGGGCGTCCGCGGCGGGTGTCGATCACGGCGTTTCTGGAACTGGTGCTGGGAGAGCGGCGGCCGGTCAATGCGATGCACGTGGTTACGGAAATGGACGCGAAGACGGGTGCGCTTTTGCGCGAAATTCGTACGGCGCGGAGTTTGCGCAGCGGATTGCGTTCATGGAATGCAGCGAAGCGCAGCGGACGGTAACGGGAGACCGGACGGAATTTCTGGGGCGCAACGGCGGACCGGGGCGGCCGGCGTGCATGTCGCGGACGCGGCTGTCGGGGCGGGTGGGGGCGAACTTCGATCCTTGCGCGGCGATGCAGGTGATGATCGATCTGCCGGACGGGCGCGAGCGGGAGGTGGCGTTCATCATCGGGTCGGGGCAGGACGCGGCGGATGCGCGAACGCTGATCGGGCGGTTTCGCGGCGTCGATCGGCGCGGGAGCGCAGGGGAAGGTGTGGGATTACTGGAATCACGCACTGGGAGCGGTGCATGTGGAGACGCCGGACGCGGCGGTCAATTATTTGGCGAACGGGTGGCTGCTGTATCAGACGATGGCGTGCCGATTTTCGGGCGCAGCGGGTTTTATCAGTCGGGCGGAGCGTTTGGGTTTCGCGATCAGCTTCAGGACGTGTGCGCGTTTGTGCATGCCGAGCCGGCGATCATGCGGGCGCATCTGCTGCGGTGCGCGTCGCGGCAATTTCGGGAGGGGGACGTGCAGCACTGGTGGCACACGCCAAACGGGCGCGGGGTTCGGACGCGGATGTCGGATGATTTTCTTTGGCTGCCGTATGCGACGTGCCGGTATATCGCGGCGCTGGGGGACACGGGGGTGCTGGATGAGAAGACGAACTTTTTGGAGGGGCGGCAGGTTAAGCCGGACGAGGACAGTTACTTTGATTCGCCGGTGCGGTCGGAGGAATCGGCGTCGCTTTATGAGCACTGCGTGCGGGCGATCAAGAATGGGTTGAAGTTTGGGGATCATGGATTGCCGCTGATGGGGACTGGAGACTGGAACGACGGGATGAATCTTGTCGGCGAGCATGGAAAAGGGGAGAGCGTGTGGCTGGCGTTTTTCCTTTACGACGTGCTGATGCAGTTTGAGCCGGTGGCGCGGCAGCGGAATGATGCGGCGTTCGCCGACCTGTGCGCATCCGAGGCGGCGAGGCTGAAGGCGAATGTCGAGGAGCATGCGTGGGACGGCGAGTGGTATAAGCGGGCGTATTTTGATGATGGGGAGCCGCTGGGGTCGGCGTCGAACGATGAATGCCGGATCGATTCGATCGCGCAGAGCTGGGCGGTTATCTCCAAGGCGGCGCCGGCGGAGCGGGCGCGGAAGGGGATGGAGCAGGTGGACCGGCAACTGGTGAAGCGCGATCTGGGGCTGATCCAGCTTTTCGATCCGCCGTTCGATAAATCGCATTTGAATCCGGGGTACATCAAGGGGTATGTGCCGGGCGTGCGCGAGAACGGGGGGCAATACACGCACGCGGCGGTTTGGGCGGTGATCGCGTTCGCGGAAATGGGGGACGTGGAGCGGGCATGGGAGCTGTTTAATCTGATCAACCCGGTGCATCACGGAGACAGCGAGACGGGGATTGAGAAATACAAAGTGGAGCCGTATGTGATGGCGGCGGATGTTTACAAGAATCCGCGGCATGCCGGGCGCGGGGGGTGGACCTGGTATACGGGGTCGGCGGGATGGAGCTATCGTTTGCTGGTGGAATCGCTGCTGGGGGTGCAGTTGAAGGTGGACCGGCTGCACTTTTCGCCGCGGACGCCGAAGGGGTGGGAGTCGTTTAAGATTCATTATCGGTACCGGGAGACGTTTCATCATATTCAGGTTCAGAATCGCGGCGGAACGGGTGTGAGCCGGGTCGTCGTGGACGGCGTGGAGCAGGCGGATAAGACGATTCCGCTGGTGGATGATCATCGGGAACATCAGATCGAGGTGGAGCTAGGAGGGACCGAAGAGAGTTTGGGAGGGGGCGAAAGTGGGGATCAGCGAGCCAGATGAGGAAATCGATTGCGCGGGCGGGGTTTTTGAAGAATGGTTTGGGTTTTTTGGGCATGGGTGAGCTCCGCGAGCGGGGTGTTAGAGTTGCGGGCTTTGTGTTTTTGGGGGCACGGAAAGCGCCGTGCAAGCACGGCGGCTACACGGGGGAGGAGGACCTGGTTTGAACATTTGGGACACTAATTGGTATTCGGGCCCCCACCCCAGCCCTCCCCCGGAGTACCAGGGGAGGGGATAAGAGCAAGCACGGCGGCTACACGGGGATGGGGGCTTATCCGACTTTGGGGGGGAGCTTGGGGAGGGGCCAGGGTTCATATTCGGGCTCTGGGGGTTTTTCTTTTGGGGGGGTTGGGGATTTGAAACGGGAGGCCGCGGAGAGAAGGATGTGGGCGGCGCGGAAGCGATTTTTATCGTTTTCGTCGGCGAGGAACTTGGAAAGGACGGCGGCCGCGCTGAGGGCGTAGGTCTGGCAGCGGTCGGTGGCGGCCTGATGGAGCTGGATTCGGGCGTCGGCGAGAGCCTGGCGGTAATCGTCGTCTTGGGTTTTCCATCGCCAAAGGGTCTTGGGAGAGAGGGCGAGGGCTTTGGCGATCTGGGAATCGCGGAGGCCCTGGAGGGCGAGCTCGATGGCGCGGGATTGGACGTTGGAGAGATTGGCGATGGGGGCGATGTCCGAAGATGCCCGGAAGTTCCCGGGATTTGAGCGCGAGATTTCTTCTCCCTCTTCGGGTTGGGAATATTCGTGTGGGTGAGGAGGGATATTGGTGTCTTCGTTGGACATATGGCGGTTCCTTTTTTTTAGTGGATGCAGAGGAAAAAGTGCACGCGTCTACTAGTAGGTCCAAAAGGTGTACGTTTAGGACCTATTTTTGAGAAATCTGGAAATTTTTGTGAAGAAAATCTTGCAGGTTGACAAGAATTTGAAAGGGGAATGGGGAGGATTTTGAATGGACGATGGGCGGATTCCGTCTATAGTCGTAGAGGCGGGTTTTTTCACGTCGGGGCGGAAAGGATCAATTATGGCGATCAAATCTCTTGTGATCGGTGCGCTATTTGGCGCGATGCCGCTGGGCGTTGTGGGACAGACTACACAGCCATCGGGAGACGCGGCCGAACTGTATTTGCAGGCGGCGCAACTGATTCGGGATGACGATGCGCGGAATATCATGTCTCCGGCTTCGTCGAATGCGGTGTTTCCGCGCGAATATCCACCGCTGCCGGACGAGTGGGTGCGGATGGAGAGGCGGGATTACGAGCTTCATGCCGAGGTGCGGGAGCTTGCGCACGAAGCGGGGCTGATGCAGCGGGCGAATTGGCCGGCGTTCAAGAAGGGCGGGCCGAATAATTTCAGCTACCTGAACGAAACGCGGAACCTGGCGAACGAACTTGGCGATGCGGCGAAGTTTCAGAGCCTGATTCTGAACCAGCAGCCGGCGGCGTTTGGGACGGCGGGAGATTTGCTGCGGCTGGAATCGCTGCTCAAGGATCAACCCGGGGAAATTCTGGTGCGGTTGCTGGTTGGCGAGGGGATCGATGCGCTGGCGCAATCGCGATTGATGGTGATGGTCGCGAACGCGAAAATCACGGACGATCCTTCGGACGCGCACGATCTGCCGGTGGCGACGGCGACGCAGTGGATCGGGCGGCTGCTGGATCATCCGGATGCAGAGGCGGAATTGGAGCAGTCGCTCAAGAGCGAGCCGGCGGGAATTCGGAATGATCCGATCGCGAAGCCGTCGCTGGTTCGGATTCTTCTAACGGTTCACCGAGCGCAGACGGAGCGGGATCTGGCGGCGATGTCGCTGGCGGCGCATGTGTATCAGTTTAAAAACGGCCGGTGGCCGGCGAATCTTGCGGAGGTGGGGACGGAGCTGCCGGGGGTGCCGGTGGATGCGTTTGGGGATGGGAAGCAGACGCTGGGGTATGTGCTGATCGCGGGGGGGTTGCCGGATGGTTCGGATCGACCGCTGGTTTATTCGCGGGAGCGGATGAAGGATGGATTGTTTTTCCGGACGGATGAGCCGCAATACGATTATTACAGTTCGGATGGATCGAACTTGCCGGTGGCGCGGCAGAAGCATGGGGGGCAGTTTCGGGATGTGGCGGGGCGGGCGCCGCAGGGGACGCGGGCTGGGGTTGCGACGACGCAGCCGGTGCCTTGAGGGGAATCGATTCAATTCCCCACGGCGGCGCCGTGGGCGTTCCGAGAGAAATCCGATGCACTGATTACTGTGCGGTGAAGGCGAGGTTGTCTACGACGGTGTTGGCGTTATAGCGGATTTCGAAGAGGCGGGTTCCTGCGGGGACTTCGAAGGCGAGCCAGACGTCGACGGGGCGGCCTTTGGCGCTGGGGAGGGGTTGTAGGCGCTGCTGGTCGTCGAAGCTCTTGTAATTCACCACCATAAAATGCTGGGCGGTGCGCTGGACGGTGGCCCAGCGCCGACGCAGGGGTAGGTTTTTCCGACGGCGTCGGCGATCTCGAAGTCGGCGATGTTTTTGCCCCAGGCCCAGATTTTACTGGCGCTGCCGGCGACGGGTGGGGAGCAGTGGACCTGGACGAGGACGGAGTTGGGGGTGACGGCGAGGGTTTGGATGTTGTCGTCGATGGGGGTGCCGAGCTGCTCGACGGTGGTGTCGGCGGAGAGGGTGAGCTGGGACCATTTGCGGGCCTGGAGCTGGCCGCCCACGCCGGAGGGGAGTTGGACGGCGCCGCTGTCGTTGCCGGTGCCGCAGTTGATGGGGGCGGGGAGCTTGTTGGAGACGGCGATGTCTTCGTAGCTGAGGCCGGAGTCGCCCATGGCGCGGCCGCTGGGGGTTTCGGCGGGAGGTGTGCCGGCGGTTTCACCGGATGCTGGGGCTGGGGAGGCGGCGGAGGGGGCTTCGGCCGTGGAACCTGCGGGAGGAGTAGCGCCGGTCCAGATTCCGTCGGTTTTATCGAGGGTTTTGCCGACTTCAGTGGGGCGGACGATGGGGGTTTTATCTGTGTTGGGGGGCGGGCCGAAATCGACGGTTTTTCCGGTGAGATCGAAGGCGGCGTAGCGTTTGAATTCGACGAAGGCGCCGGGGGGGAGATGGAACGGGGGCTTGGTTTCGTCGCCGCTCATGACGTGATCGCGATCGACGATGAAGACGAAATCGATGGTGCGGGAGCCGGAGGTGTCGGCGAAAAGGAAATCGTCAGGGCGATTGGCGACGGCGACACCGCGGCCGTCGAGGGTGCCGACGGCGTAATAATTTTTGATGGGTGCGCCGTTGTCGGGGACACCGGTGACGAGGCGGATGGAGGATGCGGAGAAGCGCATGAGATTGTCGGCTTCGTCGGCGAGGTCGCGGCCGTTGAAGGTGAGGCGGACGACGAGGACGATCTGGTCGGCCTCGGGGGTGACGACCGCGGGGGCGCGGGGGTGCCGTTGCGCATCTCGTGGGTTTCGCCGTCGATCTGGGGGATGGGGAAGGGAGGGGTATAGACACCGCCGAGGGAGACGGTGGGGGTTTGGTCGGTGGAGACGGCGGAGTGCTTGGCGCCGGTTTGAATGCCGATGCGCTGGGCATAGAGTTCGTCGAGGAAATCGGGATGGAAGTTGGTGAAGGGGTGATCGGTGGTAAGGGAGCCGGCCGGGTCGCTGAGGTGCCTGGCGAGGCTGACGACCAGGTCGTCCTGACCGAGCCAGACGTGGGCTTTGGTGGAGTCGTCGGGGTCGATCTTGTCGGCGGCGACGGTGTCGCGGGCTTTGCTGTCCTGCATCTGGCCGTTGTTGCCCATGTACTCGATGTCACCGGAATCGGCGGTGTTGAATCGGGAGTACATTCCGATGGTGGGTCCGAAGGGGAGAGCGTCGGCGGCGATACCGACGATGCCGGCGGCCATGAGTCCGGCGATGAGGCCGGCGACGCCGGAGAGGACTTTGTCGACGATGAAGGGAAGGCGGACGTTGCCGGGGACCATGGAATCGATGATGACCCGGGGGATGAGGTAGGCGGCGGCGAAGATAAGGACGAGGGAGATGGAGGGGGCCTCGTCATAAAGCTTGGTGGCGAAGAGGAGCTGGGCGAGGGGCTCATACCAGCCGAGGGCGAGAGCGGCGGCGAAGGTGGCGAGGATGGCGGAGATGATGGCGCTGAAGGCGCCTGGGTGTAGAGGAAGAAGGCGATGATTCCGGTGAGAGCGAATAAGACGACGCTGAAAATCATGGGTGGGTTCCGTTATTTCGAATAATTAGCGATTGAGTCATCTGGGTCCCGCGGGTCTTGGGGCCGAGGAGGGTTTTCGAGGCGCGGGCGCCGGGCCGCGCGGGGCCGCGGGAGGCTTGCCACCACCGGGGGCCGCGGGGGGCGGGCTACCACCACTGCGGGGCTTGGCGGCTTCGGCATCGGGCTTGAGGACCCGCAGAACTTCCTCGACGCTGGTTTCACCGGCCTGCACCTGGGCGAGAGCCATTTCCTGCAGGGAGCGGGTGCGTTTGCCGCGCTGGGCCTGCTTGATCTGGCTATCGGAGCCGCCCTGGGCGATGACGTTGCGGATGTCGTCGTCGATGACCATCACCTCGAAGATTCCAAAGCGGCCGTTGAAGGCGAGGTCGTTGCAGAAGTTGCAGGGGACGGCATTTCCCTTGGCGTCGCGCATGGGCTCCTTGCGGGCCTGGTAGAGCTTACCGACGACGTCGGGGTTCATATTGAGTTTTTTGAGGGTGTTGGGGTCGGGGGTGTAGCCGATCTTGCAGGCGGCGCAGAGCCGGCGGACGAGCCGGCCGACGATGATGGCCTTGAGGTTTTTCATGGCCAGGGCGTCGTTGTTAACGAGCTTGCGCCACTGGCGGAGGGCGTCGAGCGAGCTGCCGGCGCGGAGACCGACGTAGGCGCGGCGTTCGCCGGCGGCGAACTTGGCGAGGTCGGTGGCGCTTTGGGGATCTTCGATGGAACTGACGAGAAGAACATCAGGCTCCTGGCTGACGACCCAACTGACCTGCTTGGCCTCCTCGGCGGGCGGAGCGTTGGCGGCGAGGGCGTTTTGGGTGACGCCTTCAAGGTCGAATTCGGGGAGACGCTCGATGGTGTGGACGTGATAGAGGAAAGCGTCGTGGGAGCGGAGCATGGCGTAGCAAAGGCTGGTGAGGCCCTGCTGCTTGGGGCGCCGAGGAGGACGACGCCGCCGTCGGTGAGGAGGCCCTGGATGGTTTTCAGTTGTTCTTCGCTGAAGCCGAGGGCATCGATTTTGAAATTCTGGCGGTCTTTGGGATTGGTGATGAGCTTGACGGATTCGCCTTGGGTGCTGCCCTGGGAGGTGATCTGGATGGTAAATTTTTTGCCGTTGACGGAGGCTTTGAAGGTGCCGGTCTGGGGTTTTCGTCGCTCGTTCATGTCGAGTTCGGCGATGCTCTTGAGATATTGGACGGCGGCGCCGGCCTTGTTGCGGTCCATGGCGTCGCCGTCGTAACGCATGCCGTCGACGAAATAGTGGACACCAGCGGGCTCGCCGGCGACGAGATCGAGACGCTCAGCGCCGAGGCGGAGGGGCTTGGTGAGGAACTGCTGGGCGGCTTCGAAGCGGAGGGCCTCGGGGGAATCGGGAGCGGGAGGGAGGTCGGCGGCGCCGCTTTTGTCCATGATGAGGACTTCACCGGCGACGGCTTTGACCTGCTTGGCGCGATCGCGTTTGAGCATTGCCGCGAAACCGTCCTTGACCTTATCGGTGAGATCACCCAAACCGATGGTTCGGGAGCGCATGCCAAGGTATGCGCCGATGTCGGCGACGAAGAGGCCGAGGAGGACGCCGAGGGCAAGACCGAAGCCGGGGAGGAAGAAGAAGAGGAAGTAACCGGCGACGAGGCCGGCCATGGTGCCGGCGTTCATCATCTCGCGGGGAAGGCGTGCTTCGATGGCGTCTTTGTCCATCCAGGCGAGGAGCTTCACCCAGATAATGAGCAATAGAATGGCGCCCCGGCCTTATATGGGTTGACATAACCTCCGTACTGAACTGCGGCCAGGGCTAGGGACATTCGTTAACTCCTCGGAAACTGCGGGGAAAAAACTCTGATGGTTATTGTACGGGGTGAGGTGGGGGAGTTCCAAACATTGAAGGGGATGAATTCACCATCGAGGCGGACGGTTAATGGAAATGCTACGACAAAAGAACCCCCACCCTAACCCTCCCCCGGAGTACCAGGGGAGGGGAAAATGGCGGTGGATTCCGTCAGTCGAGCGGGAGGGAGCCTGTCGCCGGTGGGTGGCGGGGAGGGGCGGGGGAAGCGGGCGTGGGGGCGGGGTCGTCGATTTTGAATACCTTGGGCTCGGGGTCGTCCTTTTTTGTGCGGCGTGCGGCTTCTTCCTGGTTGGCGCGGATTTTTTGTTTCGCCTCTTCGCTGAGGGGGATGATGATTTCCTTTTCGTCGTCGCCGCGGCGGAGGACTTCGATCATGTCGCCTCGGAGGGCGCGAAGGGTGAGGCCACCGGTGGCGAGGAAGAGCATGACGACGGCGATGATCTGGAGGATACCGGTGATGACGTAACAGAGATTGCTGAATCCGCCGCCGATGGTGCCCATGTGGGCGATGGCTTCGAAGAAGATGATTCCCAGGACGGTAATGAAGGCGACGTAATACTGGTTTTTATCCTGGATGAGGGAAGGGAGGACCAGGCCGGTGAAGAGAAACAGGACGATGGCAGTGGTTACGCCTTCCATGAGAAGTGCAAGATATCACTTCGCGGGGGTTTGGACTACGTCAAAAGATTTGGCGGCCCAACTGATGGGAGAGGAGATGGGATCGAAGACGTTGAATGAATCGGCGGGCTTTACGAGTACGCCGGGGGGGGAGCCGGGGGGGATTTCGCCGCCGGTTGGGAGTAAGACGATCCGCCAGCGGAAAAGATTGACGGGGGGGAGGACATAGGGGGCGGGGTCGGCGGTGATATAGAGGTTGCCGGTTGCGGTGCCCTGGGGGAGAAGGGAATCTATCTGGTTGGCGGCGGTTGCGCGGGAGTTGTTGGGGGTGGAATCGGCGAGGAAGCCGCGGATGTAGGGGAGGGAATAGACCGCTGGAATGATGACGAAGACGAGACCAGCGAATGCCTTCGCGGCCGCGGGCGCCTTCCAGCGGCTCAGCCAAAAAAATATCGCGAGCATCAGGGCCGTATCCGCGAAGAGGGCAAAGCGGGCGTATTCCGGCGGTTTGTTGCCGGCGAAGATCACGAAGTCGATGAGGACGATTGCCGCGGGGATGCCAAGGAGCCAGCCGAGGCGCTGGGGGGAAGGGATGCGGCGAACGAGGAGGATCACGGCGGCAACTGCGCCGAGGATTGCCAGGGGCCAGGATGCTCCGATCGCGACGAGGGCGGCGGCGTGCAGCGGGTTCGGCGCGGCCGGATACATGGCGCGGGTGTTGGCGAGATTGGCATCAAGCACGGTGCGGTCGCCAACGAGATGCATCGCGACATAGGGATTTGCTGCGAAATAGACGGCGGCGGCGATCAGGCCGCCGAGGATGCAGACCTTTAGAAATTTTGGGGTTTTGTCGAGGCGGAGGACGGACATGACGGGGAGAATCACCAGGGCAATTGCCCCCGAAAGGACCATCGCGGCGGAGGCGCCGCAGGCGATGGCGGTCCAGATGGACCATTTTGTTTTTCCGGTTTCGACATATTTTCCGGCCGCGAGCACGGCGAGCAGAATTAATGCGACGCCGGCGAGATGGGGTTTGGCCTCATGGCCGAGATCGACGACGATCGGCATGCACAGGAAACAGAGCGCCGCCAGAAACGGCAGCAGGGATCCGCCGGAGACTCGGCGAACGATCGCGAAGACGGCCAGCACCGCCACGATTCCCCACGCGGCGGAATAGGCGCGGGCAAGGATAAAGAAGCGGCCGAAGACTTCGGGGCTATCGTAGTAATAGGTTGTGTCGCTGGTGACAGTTGCGTAGCCGACCATCGAACCGGCTTTCAGGATGGCGGCGAGGGGATAGAGCCAGAGTCCGCCGTATTGGTAGAGCTTGGGATCGAAATTCAGATTGTCGGGATGCATCATGGCCAGGGCGCGGAAGGAGATCATTTCGTCGGGCTGAAAGGTGTAGAGGCGGTAGCGGCGAAGAATCTGGGCGCGAGCGGCATCGTCTTTGGCGACGGCGGCGGAGGTGTCGCCGAAGTGATCCTGATCATATTTTTCGAGATATTGGTGAAGCTTAAGCTGGGCGGCTGAGGCTTTTTTCTGCGCGGCCTCGGCGACGGAATCGGAGCTGCCGAGGCGGGCGCGGCCGTAGGCGGCATCGGTGGCGTTGGCCTTGGCGACGAGGGCGGCAAGAGTATCATCGCCCTGGGCGATCAGCTCATCGGCGGCTGGGATGTGAGTATTTTCAAGCAGGGTGAGGGGCTGGGTGCGGTCTTCGATGGGGTGCTCGGCGACATCGGCGGGGAGATTGGCATCGTCCTTCCATTTGCCGGCGAGCTGTTCAATTCCGACGCCGGTGAGATGGTAGGAATTGAGGGCTGTGGTCGCGGAATCGGGGCCCGCGCCGAAGAGGATGGGGTCGATGTCATGCGAAGGGAGGCCCCAATTGATTCCCAGGCCAAAAACGATTGCCGAAATGAGGATAAGCCCCCCCGCCAGGAGGCTGGTCCGCGTTTTTTCCGCCATGGTGGGAGTTTAGAGGAAATGGGTTGGCTTGACCAAATTTGGCGTGGTCACTAGTGTACCGCCCTTTGGTTTGCCACCGCTGATTTTGGCGGTAGAAGCCTTGCAGAGCGCATCACTTTGTGCAATATGTCACAAAGTCCTCCTGCGGAGCGGTGCATGGCAAAGCAGGATGATTCCAACTGGGGAAGGATGGCCTCCCTCGGTCTGGAAATCGCGGCCGGCGCCTTCATCGGCGCGTTCGTTGGAGCTTGGGTCGATCGCAGGTGGCATTGCGGTCCCTGGGGTGTGCTGATTGGAACCCTGCTGGGAATCTGCGCCGGAATGTATGTGCTGATCAAGGAAGCCATGAAGGCGAATAAAAACTGATCGCTTGACCAAGCCGCTTGCCCGATGAAACCTTTGCTTCTCATCTCGACGATTACGGTTGCATTCTTCGCCTGCACGATGGGAGTGCTTGCGGCAATCGGCGTGCGTTTCAATCCCGTGGAACCGATCACGGCGGCCTTTATCGCGGCCGGAGCGGGCGCCGTCGGGATTTTTCCACCGCTGGCGGGCAAACGCAGGGACGCGGTGGGAGCGTTTCAGCTTGCGCTCGTGGGAACCGTGCTGCATCTGCTCGCGGCCGTCGGACTCACGGCCGCCGCGCTGGCAACCCACCTCGTCTCGCCCAAAATGAGCTTTATCTCCTGGATGCTTGCCGGCTATTGGGTTTCCCTGGTTGGCCTGGTCTGGCAACTGCGGAAATTGCTTTTGGCGACTTTCGGACTCACCAAGGTGACACATTAACATGATCTTCCCCCTCGCCGCCGATCCGATGGAACATGTGCTCCCTCACCCGATGTTCGGGGATCACTTTACATGGTTCACGAATCAGAGCTTCATGGCCTTCGTCGCCGGGGGGCTGATGCTGATCATTTTCCCGCAGCTTTTCCCCCGGCCCGACAGTTCCGCCCCGACCGGGTCGAGGAATTTTTTCGAATCGATCCTGGAGTTTCTGCGCATCGAGGTCTTCCGCCCCGCGCTGAAGGAGAACACCGATAAGTTCACTCCGTTTCTCTGGACGGTTTTCTTTTTTATCGCCTTTTGCAACGTCCTTGGATGCATCCCGTTTGCCGACTTCTTTTACCTGGTAACGGGAGGCGTGGTAGAGCATCTCGGCGGCACAGCGACGGCTTCCATCAACACAACCGCGACGCTGGCGATCATTGCTTTCTTTTTCATTCACTTCCACGGCATCAACATGGTCGCCAAACATTTGATGGACGGCACCTACGGCCATGGCCATCACCAGGAGCACTCCAGCGACGGTCATCCCCCCCACGAAGCGGCCCACGATCTGGAGCATATGCGGGGTGAGGGTCTCGCGGCTGATGTCCCGGGAAATCTCGACGCCCTGCGCGATCCCACCGGTCATTATGCCGACGGCGACTACCCGGGCGCCGATCACGAACGGGAAGCCGCCGCGGAATATGAGCTCCACGCGAAAAAGCTTTCACCGGGAATAGCAATTCTGCTGGCGATTCCAATCTATCTGTGGAATTTCGCGCCGCACCCTTTCAGGCCGCAGGAAGGCGAATCCAAGGCCAAGTGGCTGGTCGACGTTCCGTTCTTCCTCTTCCTTCTGGTATTGGAACTCGTGGGCGCGGTCATCAAACCGTTCGCGCTGTGCATGCGTCTTTTCGCGAACATGGTTGCCGGTCACGCCGTGCTGGCGGTGCTTATCAGCCTGATCGTCGCGGTGCCGTTTGGTATCGAGCAGTTTGCCATCGGTGTGCCGCTGGGGCTGCTGAACCTGGCGATTCAATTTTTGGAGCTTTTCGTGGCCCTGCTTCAGGCGTATATCTTCACGTTCCTGACGACGCTGTTTATCGCCAGTGCGGTGGCGCCGGAGCATTAAATGGATATCGAAAGCGCCCCGCAAGCGGGGCCGCTAAACGGGAGAATGGTTTCGCGTCTTGGTTGGTGATATTGGAATATTTTTTACGGACCTCCCCGGTTTAGCCGACGACCGGGCCTTCCCAAACAAAACGTCGGCATACATAACGGTCCGGGAATTTCCCGGAAGGAGTTTCAAATGCAGGATCTGATGAATCTCGTCGCGCAGGCCGCGCCGCTGATCTCCGACAAGGGGGTTGGCGTGGGCGGCGCTGTGATCGGCATGGGCCTGGCCGTCATCGGCGCGGGCCGCGGCATTGGGCAGATCGGCGGTCAGGCGTGCGAAGGCATCGCCCGTCAGCCGGACGCCGCCGGACGCATCGGCACCAACATGCTGATCGCCGCGGCACTGGTCGAAGGCGTCGCCTTCGCCGCGGTGGTGCTTGGCTTCGTGCTTGCAAACCATCTGTAATACCGCTGTCGCCGGGATAATCTCCCGGCAACAGCTTTTTGAGAATCGATATGATGCTTCCCCCCATTCCCCTGGCTGACCCGGAATTGCTTCAACTCGATTTCGGCTCGGAACTCTGGGTCTTAGGCATTTTTCTGATTGTCGTCATCATTCTGTACAAGACGGCCTGGAAAAACGTGCTGGTGGGCCTGAAGGCCCGCGAAGAGCGCATCCGCACCGACATTGCGGATGCCGAGGCCGCGCGCCGCAAGGCCGAGGATACGCTGAAGGAATATGACAGTCGTCTGGCCGACGCCGACAAGAAGGTGCGGGAAATCATCGACAAGGCGACGATCGATGCCGAGCAGATCGGCACGAGCCTTCGCATGAAGGCGCAGCAGGAAGCTGAAGAGGCCAAGGACCGGGCGACGAAGGAAATCGAAGCGGCCAAGCGGAACGCACTCTCGGAGATTTACGAGCAGTCGGCGAACCTGGCGACGTCGATCGCGGAGAAGATCATTCGCCGGAACCTCAACGCAGACGATCAGCGCGACCTTGTGAAACAGGGCATCGATGAATTTCAGACGGCAGGACACAACTGATTATGCCGACCCAGGACCATCAATCTTCGACGGCAATCGCGTATGCGGAGGCGCTACTGGAGCTGGCCAACGAAGCCAAGAGCGCCGACGAGACGGGGCAGGAGCTGCGCGACATCCGGCAGGTTATTTCGGAGAACGAGAAGTTTGCGGAGGTGCTGGCCAACCCGTCGATCGGCACCGATGAGCGAAAGCAATTCCTGCACCGTATCTTCGAGGGGCGGGCTTCGCAGCTTGTCATGCATTTCCTCGGCCTGGTGAACCAGAAGGGGCGGCTGGCGCTGCTCTCTTCGATCTCCCTGGCGTATGACGATCTGCTTCAGGAGCAGCAGGGAATCATCGAGGTGGATGTAACGGTTGCCCAGGCGCTGAGCAGCAAGGAACTGGAAGGCCTTGCCCAGAAAGTCAGCGACACGCTCAAGCGCGAAGCGGTTGTACACCAGTATGTCGATGAGTCGATCATCGGCGGATTGGTGCTTCGGGTGCAGGACCAGTTGATCGACGGCAGCGTGCGACGCAGTTGTCTGCCATGCGGCGGAAGCTTTTGAGCGCCAAGCCGACGGGTTAATAGTTGCGAGTTTCGAGTTGCGCGTTGCGAGAAAAGACGATTGCGTTTTACTCGCAACTCGCAACTCGAAACTCAATAATGTTTGTGAATCAGGAAGAAAGTGAGAGATAAATGGCCATTAATGTTGCGGAAATCACCAGCATCTTAAAGAAGGAAATCTCTGAGTTCGATCAGCGGCTTCAGATCAACGAAGTGGGGACGGTCATCGAGGTCGGCGACGGGATCGCGCGCATTTACGGGCTGCGCAACGCCATGGCGGGTGAACTGCTGGAATTCCAGAACGGAGTGATGGGGCAGGTGTTCAACCTGGAAGAGGACTCGATCGGGGCGGTTATTTTCGGCGAGTATTTCGGGATCCGGGAGGGAGATTCGGTCAAGAGCACGGGTCGGCTGCTGGAGGTGCCGGTCGGCGACGCGGTGATTGGGCGGGTGGTGAATCCGCTGGGCCAGCCGCTGGACGGCGGGGCGCCGATCCACGCGACTGAGACGCGAAAGATGGACATCGTGGCTCCGGGGATCGCGGAGCGGCAGCCGGTGAAGGAGCCGCTGCAGACGGGCATCAAGGCGATCGACAGCATGATCCCCATCGGCCGCGGGCAGCGCGAGCTGATTATCGGCGACCGGAAGACGGGCAAGACCGCGATCGCGCTGGACACGATCATCAATCAAAAAGGGACCGGGGTGAAATGCTTTTATGTCGCGGTGGGACAAAAAGAGTCGTCGGTTGCGCAGGTGGTGGACCTGCTGAAATCGCACGGGGCGATGGAATATACGACGGTTGTCGTGGCGGGCGCAGCCGATCCCGCGCCGATGCAATATATCGCCCCCTACGCGGGCTGCGCGATGGCGGAATACTTCATGTGGAAGGGGCAGGCGACCCTGTGCGTTTATGACGACCTGAGCAAACAAGCGGCTGCCTATCGCCAGCTTTCGCTGCTTCTGCGGCGGCCACCGGGTCGCGAGGCGTATCCGGGCGACGTGTTTTATCTCCATAGCCGATTGCTGGAACGCGCGGTGAAGCTGAGCAGCGACAAAGGGGGCGGGAGCCTTACGGCTCTGCCGATCATCGAGACGCAGGAAGGGGAAGTGTCGGCGTATATTCCGACGAACGTGATCAGCATCACCGACGGGCAGATATACCTCGTGCCGGAATTGTTCTTCGCGGGCGTGCGGCCGGCCATCGACGTGGGCATCAGCGTGAGTCGAGTGGGCGGAAACGCGCAGAACAAGGCGATGAAGAAAGTCGCCGGCGGCCTCAAGCTCGACCTCGCGGCTTACCGCGAGCTTGAAGCGTTTGCGCAGCTTGGAACCGAACTGGACAAGGCGACGCAGAAGCAGCTCGACCGCGGGTCGCGGCTGGTGGAGCTGCTCAAGCAGCCGCAGTTCAAGCCGATGTCAGTGGAGCAGGAAGTGATGGTCGTTTACGCCGGCACGCAGGGGTTGCTGGATGAGATTCCCATCAACCGCGTGCAGGAGTTCCAGAGCGGGTTTCTTTCCTATGTGGACGCCAGCGCGGCAGAACTTCGCAGCGATTTGGCCTCCAAGGCGGAGATGACGCCCGACATTGAAGCAAAACTTAAACAAGCGCTCAACGACTTCAAATCAAGAGTTTGGAAGAAATGAACACTGCAGGGGTACTGTAGGGTTGGGACTGTAGCGGTGGAGTTGTAACTGGGACCCGAATTCGGGGAATTTACCTGCCCGGCGCACGGTTTTTGCTGATAAGGGGGGATAGTCGGCCTACAATTGGCAGTTTGGGCCGCATGGCAGGAATTGCTGGAATAGACTGCCTGTTTTTTGCCCGATAAACCGGAGCGGGTCGCATTTTATGTGGTTGTGCGATCAATATTGCAGCGATTAGAGCGTATAGAGTAATGAGCCAGAGACCCAAGCCATGTTGTGGAGCAGCCTGAGTTCGAGCCGGACACACAGTTCCCAGATGTCCCAATTTGGGGGGGAAACGTCGCCGATGAGTACAGAACCGATTTATGGCAACCCGTTAATGGATCGTGCGCCCTCCGGCTCGCCGCGGAACCTCTACGGGTTTGAGGTCATCGACTTTCTTGGCGAAGGGGCCGGGAGCATGATCTACGTTGCCTCTGACCCGATCACCAAGCAGCTTTACGCGATCAAACACGTGGCGGTGAAGGTCGAGAAAGACCAGCGGTTTGTCGAGCAGCTTTTGAACGAATTCGAAGTGGCGTCGAAGCTTTCGCACCCGGCGCTTCGGCGGTGCATCGATCTGAAAACCAGCAAGACACTGTTGCGAAAAATTACCGATGCGGCACTGGTGATGGAGCTTGTCGAAGGCGCCAGTTGCGAAGCCCGCCCCCCTACCGACATGAACGTGCTGCTGGATGTTTTCCACCAGTCGGCCTCGGCATTGGCGGCGCTGCACCAGCAGAATTTCATCCACTGCGATTTGAAGCCGAACAACATCATGCTTCAGCCGAAGGGGAAAGTTAAAATCATCGACTTCGGGCAGGCGTGCCCTTCGGGATCGGTGAAGAAGCGGATTCAGGGGACGCCCGACTTCATCGCGCCCGAGCAGGTGCGGTGCGAGCCGGTGACGGTGCAGACGGATGTTTACAACCTGGGGGCGACGTTTTACTGGCTGCTGAGCGGGTCGAAGCTGCCGACGCTGTTTACGCTGAAGAAATCGCGGAACAGCTTTCTGGTGGCGGACGCGATCAAGCCGCCGCACGAGCTAAATCCGCGGGTTCCGGAGAATTTCTCGAACCTGGTGATGGAATGCTGCCGGATCACGCCGGCCAAGCGCCCGTCCAACATGCAGGAAATCTGCACGCGGCTGGAGATCGTGCGGCATGCGATGGCGTCGTCAGCGGCCAGCGCGATGGCGTGAGCATTCACTCGATTTGCCAGCTCTCTAATCACAAGATAGTTTAATCCGCATTCATCTACTGGGAGGCTCCATGGCCGCCGAAGGGATCATCTGCCAGGTTTGTGGAATCGAGGCACCGGCTCGACAGGTTGAATTTCACCAGAACATTGGGGCCCTCGTCGCGCGGTTTCACCGCAAGATCGGGGGCCGAATGTGCAAGAGCTGCGTTCATAAGAAGTATTGGAAAATGACGGGCATAACCCTTGGGGTGGGTTGGCTGCGAATGATCTCCATCGTGATCGCGCCGATTTTTATCATCATGAATACGGTGCAGTATCTGGGAGCGCTGGGGATGCGCGACGGTTCCGCCTGGGGCGCGGGTTCCGGTCCTGGATGAGCAGACGATCGGGAAAATCCGGGGGCAGCATGCGCAGCTCGTGGCGCGGCTGAACCAGCAGGAGGATCTTGGGACGGTGGCGCGCGATATCGCAGCGCGAACGGGAGTGACGCCGGGGCAGGTGGTGAAATATGTGGCGGCGATAAGCGCTCCGCGGCCGGCGCCGGCGCGTGGGCAGGGGTTCCCGGTGGTTCCGCTTCCGCAGCCGGCCGCGGCGGGGAATACGCAGGTGAAACCTCCGCCGCTTCCGCTTGAGGCGCCGCCTGCGTCTGCTGCGCCGAACGTGCCGCCGGCTTCGGGGGGCGGGCCGGATCCGCTGTTGCCGATCTAAACAATGTTTGGTGTTTCTGGGATTTGGGAACGCGCCCCGCAACCGGCTGTACGATTATTCCAGGGCATTTTCGCGAGAAGAAGTCCCACGCCGCAGAAATCGGTGATTCCTGCGAAGATCAGGCCGGCTCCGACAAATGCGGCGAGAAATATGAAGGCCCAGTGGACGGCCAGGGTCAGTGTGACGGCGATGAGGACGAGGGAGCCGGCAGCGATGCGGACTTGGCGCTCGAGGGAGATCACGCGGCCGGGGCCGCGATCGACGGGAAGGCCTGCGGCTTCCCAGGCGGCGGTTCCGCCTTCGACGGAAAACACTTGTCCGATCCCGGTTTCTGAAAGCTTTTCGCATGCCTTTGTGGAACGTGAACCGGCCTGGCATATCAGGTAGATCGGATCGGTTGGTCTGCTGCGCACGGCGGCGATTTCGGCGGGGCTGATTCGATCCAGGGGGATCAATCGCGCGCCGCGGGCGTGAACGCTGTCGAACTCGGCGGGGCTGCGGACGTCGATCAGGCAAATTTGTTTTCCATCGCGCATTTCGAGGCCTACGGCCTGGGGGGAAATGGTCTGGATGGTCATAGGCGTGCTCCTTTATCGGATAACTATATAGCTGTTGCGCCTGCACCGAAAATGGCCGGCGCAGGCCGGGTTTTGCGCGGAGGGTAGAATGCCCAAAGGGCCAGGGGCATTCATGGATACGGCGGTCAAAGATTGGGGGTCAGGCGGCGGGTCGGACCCGCTGTTGCCGAAATAACGGATTGGCCCTTGCGGGGCTGAGGTTTCTCAGGCTATTTGCTGGTTGGTCCGCGCGGTAGAATATGCGGATGCACCAGATCAACGATGCCGTCGTTCGTGCCGGGAAAATCGAGCTTTCCAATTTGCCCTTTGCCGACGGCCAGCACGTTCGAGTCCTTGTCACAGAGCAGCCCACGGGAGATCGCCCTTCGATCGCGCAGATTCGTCAGTCGCTGAAGGGGTGCGTGGAGCGATTTGAAGATCCATTTGAGCCCATGATCCCTTCGGATCAATGGGAGATGCTTAAGTGATCGTGCTCGATACTCACGTCTGGATTTGGTGGGTGGATGACCACCCTAGGTTGAATCGAACCGTAAGAGACCGGATAGACGCGGATAACGACGTCCGCGTCTCGGCAATCTCGCTTCTCGAAATCGCAACCGCCGTATCATTGAATCGGTTGACGCTTCGTCCAAGCGCGCAGTATTGGCTCGAAATTGCGCAGACGGCGCAGAGCATTCGAATTGAGCCACTCACCGACTTACTTTGCCTCGAATCGGTAAGCCTGCCGGGAAATTTTCACCGCGATCCAGCCGACCGGCTGATTGTCGCGCTGGCACGTCGTCTTGGGTCGGAACTTGCAACCGCTGACAGTAAAATTCTTGGCTACTCTGAAGTACGAACGCTGGCCGCGGAATAAATCGCACTCGATGTGAGAGGTTTTGAGCAAATCGTCGCGGCGAACTAAACCGACACCCCAGCCCTCTGCATTTGCAGGATCCACTCGGGGGTTTCCGCCAGATATTCCCGCAGGGGCTCGGCTTTTGAATAGTAATACCAGGCCATTCCGCCTTCGAAGACGGCGGCGATCAGCAGGGAGCCGAAGAGGAGGATCGAAACCGAGTGGGCGATTTCTGTTACCGGGCCGATCATCTGGTTCATTGCCTGGACGTCGGCGGGGCTCATGCCGGAGGTGTCGGAGCTGGTGCTTGTGCCGGAGGAGTAGAGGCTCCAGCAGGCGTAGAGGACGATGAGAGCGGCAAGGACGAGCTGATTTGCGGCGAGGATGCGGGGGGCGGCACGTCGAGCTTGCGAAGCTGGCCGACCATAAAGACTTCGACCACGCCGACGCCGAGCAGGAGTGCGCCGCCGGCCATTGAGGTGAGGCTGCCGATTCCGGCGAGAAAGGACAGGCCGCCGCAGATGGCGATTGAATATCCCTCGAACCGCCCTGCGCTCACGGCACGGCGGATGCCTTTCAGCCGTTGGCGAGCGAGTTGCAGTTCGTTGAGATTTTCGGGAGTCAGTTGCGGGGGAGATGGAGGGGCGGAAGACATGAGGATTGTTATCGAATTCTATTCCACTTGGGCGGGCGAAAGCGCCTGGGGCAAAAGCCCCCCTACCGCTTCGAAAACGCTTTGGGTCGAAAGGGATGTGAGCGGCTGGGCGCGGAGCGTCTGGACGCGCGGACCGAGGGGCTTCCAGAGAGTGGGGTCGGTGGGGCCGAAGAGGATCACGCTGGGCAAGCCGACGATTCCGGCGAGTTGGCCGGGGCCGCTGTCGTTGCCGATGAAGGCGCAGCAGTCGCAAAGCTCGCGATAGAGATCGAGATAGGTCGCGGGTTGGACGACTTCATCGGCGGAATGAAGGCGGCGAATTTCGTCGTTGCGCCAGCGTTCGAGCTCGACTTCGCCGAGAATGATTCGGCAATGATGGCCGGTGTCGTGGAGGCGGTGGATCAGATCCAGATAATGATCGATGGGCCAACATTTTCCGGTGCGCCGTTGCCAGGATGGATCGCGACGGGGCCGTCGGATGGGGGGATGAAATTCTGGACGCCGCGCTGGGTGATCGACGCGAGCAACTGCCCTACCGCGGTTGAAACTACGGGTACGGGGGCGAGGGATTCGAGCATCTGGGAAATCGCGCCGGGGGCGACGGGAACAATCTGTGCTTTGGGAGCGATCGAAGCGACCGATGAATGCCACGCATCGCCCGGCTTGGCGATGAAGGTGAAGACCGATTGGGCCGAGGCCAATTTGCGCGGCAAATGTCGGGCAGTTTTGCGGCATCGCCAAAAAGATGATGCCAGCCGGATTCGACGTCCATAAATTCCAGTCGGAGGACTTTTTCGGCGAGCAGGCCCTTCTGGCGCTGGGTGATATAGATGACCCGGCTCTGCGGATAGAGGCGGCCGAGTGCGAGGCCGAGGGGCCAGGTCTGGATAAAATCGCCGAGTGCGCCGGAATGGAAAATGAGAATGTTGCGAGCAAGCATATGTGGGTCTAATCCATCGCGCTTTCGATCCAACCGCCGCCGAGGAGGAGATCCCCATCATAAGCCACAACGGCCTGGCCGGGCGTGATGGCGGACTGAGGCTCGTCGAATCGCAGCGTGAGCTTATTGGCGGAAACGGTCGCGGTGGCGGGCTGAGGATCGTGGTTGTAGCGAATCTTCGCCTGGCAGCGGATGGGCTGCTGGTCGGACCGATCGGAAAGCCAATTGATTTCGCCGGCGATGAGCGCGTTTCGCCGGAGCATCTCTTTTTCGCCGAGGGTTACGCGATTTGAATCGGCATCGATGCCGACGACATAGATCGGGCGCCCGAAGGCAACGCCGACGCCTTTGCGCTGGCCGATGGTGAAATGCTGATGGCCTTCGTGACGGCCGACGACGGCGCCGTCGTGGGTGACCAATTCGCCCTGCCGCACCATCTCCGGGCTGCGCCGCTGAACCAGGGCGGCATAATCCTGATCGGGAACAAAGCAGATTTCCTGGGAATCGGGCTTGTTATAGACGGGGAGCTTCAACTCCTCGGCGATGGCGCGAACTTCGTGCTTTTCCATGTCGCCGATGGGGAGCAGAGTATGGTCGAGCGTTTTTCGGGTCATGCCGAAAAGGACGTAACTTTGATCCTTGCGGCGATCGCGGCCGCGCATCAGGCAACTTCGGCCGGTAACCGGATCGACGCCGACGCGGGCATAATGGCCGGAGGCGATAAAGTCCGCGCCGACGGCCTCGGCATATTTGGCCAGGCGGCCGAATTTGAGCCAGTCGTTGCAGCGGACGCACGGATTTGGGGTGCGGCCGCGGTTGTATTCGTCGACGAAATAATCGATCACTCGGGAAAACTCGTCCTGAAAATTGAGGACGTAGAACGGGATTCCCAGCATGTCGGCGATGCGGCGGGCATCGGCGGCGTCGAGGACGGAGCAGCAGCCCTGCTTGCTTTTGGGGGTGGAACAGGATTCATCGGAATGATTCTCCACGCCGGCGGGTGTGCCGAGGCGAAGGAAGGCGCCCATGACGTCGTATCCCTCGCGCAGCAGGAGGGCCGCGGCGACGGAGCTATCGACGCCGCCGCTCATGGCGACTAGAACTTTTCCGCGATTTGGGGGCACGGGGAAATTGTATGGGGAATAGTTGCGAGTTGCGAGTTGCGAGCAAAGACAGGGCATTTTCTCGCAACTCGCAACTCGCAACTCGTAACTTCTCTCCAATTCACAGCTATCGCCTCGACGCAAACCACGTTATTCTCAGACCTAATGGCTCTGGACATTACTGAGCCCGCCGCGCGGCTTCGGGGGGCGATTACGCGAGCGCTCACTAGGTTCGGGTTTCGGGATGATTCGTTTCTGCTCATCCTCGCGGTTTTTGTGGGGGTGATAACGGCCGCCGCGGCGGTGGGATTTCACGAGCTGATCCTGCTGGTTCGCGACGTGCTTTATTCGAACACTGGGGAAGCCACGCTCTATCACGGGCTGGGGATGTCGCTGCTGATCGTTTTCCCTGCGGCGGGCGGACTGGTGGTGGGGATCGTCAGCAAATATCTCTTTCGCGTGCGCGAGGGGCACGGAATCGTTGATGTGATGGAATCGGTGGTGACCACCAGCGGGTTTCAAAGCCCTCTGGTGGCGCTGGAAAAGATCGTCACGGCGGGCGTCACGATCGGCAGCGGCGGGTCGGCCGGGGCGGAAGGGCCGATCGTGCAGATTGGGGCGGGAATCGCCTCGGGGATCGGACAATTTTTTCGCGTGGCGCGGAGCCAGATGCCGGTGCTGATCGGCTGCGGAAGCGCGGCGGGAATCAGCGCGATATTCAATGCGCCGTTCGGGGGCGTGCTGTTTACGCTTGAAGTTATTCTCCAGGATTTTTCGATCCGGGCCTTTACGCCGGTGGTTGTGGCCAGCGTGATTGCGCAGGTGAGCGAGTTGCTCCTTTTCCAGCTCATCCATCACAGCCAGGAGTTTCATCCGATCTTCGCGGTGTCGCCCGATGCGATTCGCGGAGGCGAAGCGCTGCGATGGGGACAGGTGGGCAACTTCGTGCTGCTGGGGCTGATCTGCGGGCTGGTCGGCGTGGCGCTGACGCGGCTGATGTATAAGACGGAACAGCTTTTTAACGGATTCAAAATCCCCAAAGTTTTCAAACCTGCGGCAGGCGGGGCCGTGCTGGGGGTGATGGGAATTTTTTATATCCTGATTCTCGGCCGGGTTTTGCTGGGCGTGCCCAAGCCGGTGCAGTTTCCGGTCTATCCGATGCCGGCGTTTTATGGCGACGGATATGGGTTCCTCGAACAACTGCTTTCTCCTAACTACTACGCAGCCCATGCCGTCGACGCGAAGAAAATCCTCGTGCTGCTGGGGTGCCTGTGCGGCATCAAAATCGTTTCGACGTGCGTCACCCTGGGCAGCGGCGGCAGCGGCGGTGTGATCGCTCCGTCGCTTTTTCTCGGCGGAACCGCCGGGGCGGTCATGGGGATGGTTTTGCAGCAACTGCACTGGTTTCCCTCGGTTCGGCCGGAAGCATACGCCTTGGTTGGCATGGGGGCGGCGCTGGCCGCGGTTGTCCATGCGCCGCTGGCGTCGATCCTGATCTGCTTTGAAGTGACGGAGGATTACAAGGTGATGGTCCCGGCGATGCTGGCGTGCGTGGTCGCCACGGCCACGGCAAGGGTGCTGTACACCGACTCGATCTACACCCTGAGCCTGCGCATGCGCGGCGTGCGCACCGGCGAGGGGGCGGACCGCGGAATCCTGCGCCGGCTCCGCGTCGAGGACGTGACGCTGGAACCGGCGAGCGTCGTGCGCGCCGGCGAGCCATTCCAGAAAGTTCTCGAACTGTCCGCCGCCACCGGCGCAATAATTTCGTGGTCGTCGACAACGAGGGGGCGTACCAGGCGATGGTCGTGTCGGATGATATTCAGATGGCCCTGCTCGACCGCGATGCGATCCCGCTGCTGGTTGTCAGCGAGCTAATGCGAACGGAGGTTCCGCTGGTCAGGCACACCGATGATCTTGGAACCGTGCTGGCGCAATTTGCCCAGCACGAAGTCGCTCACCTTCCGGTGACGATGAACAGCCGACCGAATCATGTGATTGGGCTGATCAGCCGGGCGGGGTTGATGCGGAAATATCAGCAGACGCTTTCGGCGGATAGTTGAACAAACTCCTGGGCAGGATGAAACCGAACCTTCTATTGCGATTCCTTTCCGTGGCAGTGCTCATAGCATTCGCGTTTCCCCACATTGCAGCCGCGGAATCATTTCAGAAAGATCAGCACGGAATTGTGCTGAATCTCAAGACGGGCACGCTACGGCTCCAGGTCTGGTCGGACCGAATCATTCGCGTGACTTACACGACGGCGACGACTCTTCCCGCCGACAACAGCCTGGCGGTTATCGCCAAACCTGCCGAGACGCAGTGGAATGCCGTTGAGTCGGCAGGCTCGATCATTCTCACGACAAAATTCCTGCGCGTTGCGATTGACCCGCAATTGGGCGCCATCGACTTCCAGGATGCCGCGGGAAAATCCTTTCTCGCCGAGCCGGCGGGCGGGGGCAAATGGATGGCCCCGCTCGATCAGCGGCGGCGGGCGGCGTGGAACATCAAACAGGTCTTTCGGTTTCCGGCGGATGAGGCGATTTTCGGCCTTGGTCAGCATCAGGACGGGTGGATGAATTATGCGGGGAAAAAAGTTCGGCTGCAGCAGGAGAATAGGCTGGTGGGTATTCCGGTGCTGATGTCGTCACGCGGGTATGGAATTCTGTGGGACAATCCGTCGATCACGGAAGTGGCATCCGGGGCATCGGCCGAGGCGCCGGGGACGATTCAGTGGTCTTCCGAGGCGGGGGAATGCATCGACTATTACGTGCTTTACGGGCCCGAGCTGGATCAGGCGATCGCGGGATATCGGTTTCTGACGGGGGATGCGCCGATGCTGGCCAAATGGGCCTGGGGGCTGTGGCAATCACGGGAGCGGTATGCGTCGCAGGACGAATTGCTGTGGGTGGTCGATCAATATCGCAGCCGGCAGATTCCGCTGGATGGGATCGTGCAGGATTGGCAATACTGGTCGCCGGGGCCGTGGGGGTCGCACAAGCTCGATTCTTCGCGCTATTACGACCCCGTGGGGATGATTAAAAAGCTTCACGACGAAAAGATTCATCTGCTCATTTCCGTGTGGGCGAAATTCGATCTTCATGGCGACAATTACCAGCAATTGGAAAAGGCCGGCGCGCTCTACAAACCCATTTACACCAGCGTTTATCCGGAGGGGCAGCAGCGATGGTATGACCCGTTCCAAGCCAAGGCGCGAGCACTTTATTGGGAGCAGATTTGGTCGAACCTGGGACATTTGGGGATCGACGGCTGGTGGCTGGATGCCACGGAACCGGAACTCGCGGGTCATTGGGGGGAGTTTCGCGATATCGCCACGGGCGCTGGACCGGGCGCGAGGGTGTTTAACGCCTATCCCCTGATGACGACTACAGCCGTCTATCAGGCGCGCGGGCGAGCGCGCGGACCGCGCGCGATGATTCTCACGCGTCAGCGCCTACGCAGGCCAGCAGCGCAACGCGGCGATCACCTGGTCGGGAGACATCAATGCCAGGTGGGACGTTTTCGCGAAACAGATTCCGGCCGGGCTCAATTTTTGTCTCAGCGGCATCCCATACTGGAACACGGACATCGGCGGATTTTTCGGCAGCAAGCCCGCCGATCCCGGCTTCCGCGAGCTTTTCGTGCGCTGGTTCCAGTATGGCGCATTCTGCCCGTTGTTCCGCATCCATGGCACCGATCAGCCCAAGGAAATCTGGCGCTTCAGCGGCGATATTTATGACACGCTTCTTGCTTACGACCGGCTGCGCTATCGGTTGCTGCCGTATATCTATTCGGATTCCTGGGAGGTCACCCATAACCGCTCCACGATGATGCGGGCATTGGTGATGGATTTTCGCGACGATCCCAAGGTTTTTTCGATCGCGGATCAATTTATGTTTGGGCCGGCGATCATGGTTAATCCGGTGACGAAAGCCGGCGCAACCAGCCGCTCGGTCTATCTGCCCGCCGGCTGTAAATGGATCGACTTCTGGACGGGAAAAACGTACGCCGGCGGGCAAACCATCGAAGCGGCGGCTCGGCTACAGACGATTCCCCTGTTCGTGCGTGGCGGCTCGATCATTCCATTCGCGCCGCCGATGCAATCGGCGATGGAGAAGGATGACCCGATCGAGCTGCGGGTTTATCCGGGGGCGGATGGATCGTTTAACTTCTATGAGGATCAAGGGGATGGATACGAATACGAGAAAGGGGGTTATGCGACCATACCTCTCATTTGGGACGATGCTGCCCAGAGTCTGACGATTGGGCAACGCGTGGGATCGTTCGCCGGGATGGAGAAAAACCGGGCGTTTCGCGTCGTGCGGGTGTCGGACGGCATTGGCGTTGGAGCGGCACCAGTGGAAACAAATTACGTTGAGGTCGATTATTCAGGGATGGTGGGTGAGACTGTGCAGTTCTCTAAATTCCCGGCGACTTCGACTCAATTCAAAACCTCCTCGTCGGCCCATTAATTGGATCGCCGAATCCATCCGACTATAATTAGTCACCATGAGCGGTCGTGACTTGATAACGATTGATCCTGAAATTCTTGGCGGAACCCCCGTCTTCAAAGGAACCCGCGTCCCGATCAAGAGCCTTTTTGAATATCTTGAAGATAACTACACGCTGGACGAATTTCTGGAGTGCTTCCCTACGGTAACCCGCAACATGGCCATTGCACTGCTGGGGAGGCCCGGCCCGGCGGACTCAATTTAATCGCCGGATACGCGAGGCGACTATCCGATCCGATCTCTCCCACCCATGAGCGGCCGCAGCGCTTCGGGGATCGTCACTGAGCCATCGGCATTCTGATAATTCTCCAGGATCGGAATCAAAATGCGCGGGCTGGCGACCACGGTGTTGTTGAGGGTATGCACAAAGCGGATCTTTCCATCCGCGGTTTTGTAGCGAAGGTTGAGCCGTCGGGCCTGGAATTCGTAAAGCGCGAGGCGGAATGCGTTTCGCCATATCCGCTGGCCTGGTTCTTGCCGTCGAAGCGGCTGGGCATCCAGGTTTCGATGTCCATCATCGAGGCGTTTTTCACGCCGATGTCGCCGGTGCAGCACTGAATCACGCGGTATGGCAGCTTCAGCCGCTTCAGGACCTCCTCGGCGTAGCTGAGCATTTCCTTGTGCCAGCGCTTGGATTCCTCGACGTCGTTTTTGCAGATGACGACCTGCTCGACCTTGTCGAACTGGTGGACGCGATAGAGCCCGGCGGTGTCCTTGCCGTAGGTGCCCGCCTCGCGGCGGAAGCAGGTGCTCCAGGCGACGTATTTCCGCGGGGAGAGCCGATTCGTCGAGCATCTGATCGAGATGATATGCCGTCAGGCCGACCTCGGCGGTGCCGGTGAGGAACAGATCGTCCTCGGAAACGTGATAAGCCTGCTCGCGACTGGCCGGGAAAAATCCCGTGCCCTGCATGGCGACATCGCGCACCAGGACCGGAACGGTCAGTTGGGTGAATCCCTTTTCGCGGGTCATCATCTCCAGCGCCAGGCGAAGCACCGCCTGGTGCAAGTCGGCGCCGGCGCCTTTGAGGAAATAAGACCGCGAACCGGCCAGGGTAACGCCGGCCTCGAAATCTAAAATATCCAGCGATTTGCCCAGTTCGATATGGGACTTGGGCTTGAACTCGAAATGCCGCGGCTCGCCGTGCGCGTAGAGGACGACGTTGTCGGCCGCATCCTTCCCGACGGGCACATCGTCATCCGGCGGCTGGGGAATTTGAAGCAATAGCTGGTCTCGCGCGGCCTCGGCGGTTTTGCGCTTCTGCTCCAATTCCTGAAGCTGCGGCTTCATGGCGCCGGCTTTGGCCTTGATGCTCTCGCGCTCCTGCGGGTCCTTGGCTTTGCCGATCTGGCGGGAAAGCTCGTTCTGCTCGGCCCGGAGGCGGTCGAAATCCTGCTGGGCGCGAAGGCACTGCCCATCGAGATCGAGCACGGCGGCAATGTTCACGGAGACGTTTTTAAGCTCCGCGCCGCGGCGGTATTTTTCGGGGTTCTCGCGCAGGTCCTTGATGTCGATCATGGATCACCACGCGACCAAATTAGTGCCGCCGGTGTCCCCACCGGCGGTCTTCGGCAGCTCGAAATCCGCCGGTGAGGACACCGGCGGCACTTTGCGAATCAAAGTTACTTCCCACATTAATCTCTACCACGCGAAATGCGCAAACGCCTTGTTGGCGTCGGCCATGCGGTGGGTATTTTCGCGGGTGGCCATGGCCTTGCCTTCTTTCTTGAAGGCGGCCATGAGCTCGTCGGCAAGCCGATCGGCCATCGGCCGCCCGCCGCATCGCGGCAGGCATCCAGAAGCCAGCGGAAGGCCAGGCTCTGCTGCCGGCGCTTGTTCACCTGCATCGGCACCTGGTAGTTGGCCCCGCCGACGCGCCGGCTGCGAACCTCGACGTAGGGCTTGATGTTATTGATCGCCGTCTCGAAGAGCTCAAGCGGCGGAACGTCCTTCATCTTCTTGGTGACCTGGTCCATCGCCCCGTAGACCACCTTCTGTGCGACGGTCTTTTTCCCCTGCCACATGAGGCAGTTGATGAACTTGCTGACCAGCTTGCTGTTGTAGCGCGGGTCGGGTTTAAGAATGTCTTCGCTTGCCGTGAATTTCTTGAATGCCATTTGATTTCAACCTGCTCAATTTTCCTTGATTCCTTAACCTCGCCTGATCCACCAGACAACCGCGCCAACGCCTACCACGATCATCACCAGAATGATAACGAGACTCTTGAGGCTGTCGCCCCAGGCTCCGGCACTGCTCGCATCATCGAGGAGCAGTCGCAGCGCACTCATCGGTTCCTACTTGCTGGCCTTGCTGCCATATTTGCTTCGGCCGCGTTTTCGGCCTTCGACGCCCAGCGCGTCGAGGGTTCCGCGGACGATATGATATCGCACGCCCGGCAGATCGCGCACGCGTCCGCCGCGAACCAGCACGATGCTGTGTTCCTGGAGGTTGTGCTCTTCGCCGGGGATGTAAGCCGTGACTTCGCTTCCGTTGCTGAGTCGCACGCGGGCGATTTTCCGAAGGGCCGAGTTCGGCTTCTTCGGGGTCATGGTCTTGACCTGAAGGCAAACCCCCCGCTTCTGCGGGCACGCTTCAAGGTCTTTCACCTTGTTGATCCGCGGCAGACTTCGCCGCGGCTTTTTGATCAACTGATTGATCGTCGGCATCTTACTGTCTATTCCTCGCTTCAAACGTCGGCTACGGCCGCCAGTTTTGAGCGGGGTATGATACGGGGAGGCCTTGGGGTGTTCAAGAGCGCGGGAAATTCAGGGCGATGACGTCTTTGCTCCGCTTGTACCCACACTTATTGGAGGGAAACGGCTGGATTTACATGAAAAAGAAGAGGAAGAGTTTCGGTAACGGTTGGTGTGACGAGAAGATACGGTGACTCGTATGTCAGGGGCGGTTCCGCTGCTATAGCACATGGCTGTCCCTGGTGACGTTCGGGGTGGCCTTGAGGTGTTGGGGGGGAAAGCGCCAGCAAGCTGGGCGGCTACACGGGGAGGTCTGCGACGCGATTATCTCTTCCTGCGGGCGACGCGAGGCCGCCGCGCCACCAACTGCCGCCTCGGGGGCCTGCCATTCGACGCCGCCGGCCTGGCCGACTTCAGTGACCGCCGCAGGGCATCCATCAGGTTCACTGTCTTCGTCAGTGGCTTCTCCTCGACCTCTCCTTCTATCTTCACCGTCTCCCCATGCTTCTTACGCTCCACCAGTTCCTCCAGCTCTTCCCGGTATTTGTCGTGGTACTCGGACAAGTCGAGCTTCCGGGTCATCGAATCAACCAATTGGACGGCTACCTCGACTTCCTTCGCCGCCGGCTTGGCGCTGCGCTCTGCCGCCGGCAGGGAATCGTCGATTGATTCCACCTCATCGACGTAATGCATGGTGTGGAGGATGAGGCCGTCGCCATAAATGCGGATCGCGCAGAGATATTGGCGTTCGCGCATGACGAATTGTGCCAGGGCGATCTTGCCGCTTTTGTGCATGGCCTGGTAGAGCAATTGATAGGGCCGCGCGCTTCCCTCGGCGGGAGCGACGAAATACGCGCGATCGAAATAGATCGGGTCGAGCTCGTCCAAATCGACGAACTGGCTTATTTCCAGCGCCCGGCCGCTTTCGGGGCGAAGGCGCTTAATTTCTTTCTCTTCGAGGATGGCGTATTCCCCTTTGCCGATTTCGATGCCGCGGGCGGTGTCCGCAAAATCGAATTCCTTGCCTGTATCGGGGCAATAGAGCCTTCGCCGCAGGCGGCAGGCGCCGTCCTTGGACATCATGTGGAAGCTCACGCTTTTCTCGTGCACCGCCATCTCCAGTTGAATCGGGATGTTGACGAGGCCAAAGGTGATGGAGCCTTTCCAGATGGGGCGAGGCATAACAAACTCCTTAGTTTCGTGAAGGTTGCTCGATGGCTTCGTGCAGGTCGACGCGGGATTTTTCGAAGTCTTTCCAGGGATCGGATTTGCGCTTGCGGCAATGTTCCGCGGCGTTTTCGACGGTGAATTGGTCGGCGGATCTGAGCTTGCCGAGATCTTCCCACGATATCGGCATGGAGACGGCCGCGCCGGGTCGCCCGCGCGTGGAATAGGCGGCGACCGCGGTGGCGAAGTGGTCGTTGCGGTTGAAGTCGATGTAAATTTTTCCGCCGCGCAGGTCTTTTCGCATGTTGGTGACGAAGGCGTCGGACTGGCGGGCCATGGCCTCGGCGATGGTTTTGGAGAAGGATTTGGCGGAGGTCCAATCGATATTCGGCTCGATGGGAACGATGACGTGCAAACCTTTTCCGCCGGTGGTTTTGACGAAGCCGGGGAGTTTGAGGGAATCGAGCATTTTTTTCAGGTCGCGAGCGCCTTCGATGAGCCGTTTCCATTGCACGCCCGGGCCCGGATCAAAATCGAAGACGAGCTGATCGGGATGCTTGATATCTTTGTTGGTGCAGTTCCAGCAGTGAATTTCCAGAACGCTGATCTGGACCAGCGAGATCACACCCGCCAGATCGTGGAGGGTTACGTGTTGCTCTTTCTTCTTGCTGTCGCCGACTTGAATTTTGTCGATCGCGCCGGGCATTGTTTCGCTCCAGTTGCGCTGGAAGAAACACTTGGACTTCAAGCCGTCGGGACATCGGAGCAGCGCAAGAGGCCGATCGACAACGCGCGGGAGCATCCACTCCTGAACGGCCTGGTAATATTCGGCCACGTCGCGCTTGGTGACGTGCTCCTGGGGATAAAGCTCTTTGTCCGGATGGGTCAGCTTTACGCCGGCGAGTGGGGAATCATCCGAAGGATTGGATTTTGATTTCATGTTGCTCCCCAGCCGATCCAGTTTTTGCGGCTCGACCGGTTTTTCGCGGACGACTTTTTCGGGTTCTTTATCTGACCGTAGCGCAATAAACGCCGGATGCCGGAGAACGCCATCGCGCGTCCAGGCGGTAAATCGAACTTCTCCGACGAGCTGGGGCTTCATCCAATGGGCGCCGATCTGCTCGCGCCGGGGCGGAGCGACGTCGGTCGGTGGATCGTCCTGATGCAATTTCTCCAGCCGCGCGCCAAGCTCCCGCAATCCCTTGGCGTCAAATCCTGTGCCCACCCTGCCGCCGTAAACCAGGCGGCCCTTATCATCGTGATATCCCAGCAGCAGCGAACCAAACCCCGTACGGCTGCCCTGCGGATCGGTATAACCGATGATGATGAATTCCTGGCGATTCCCGCATTTGCTCTTCACCCAGGTCGGCTCGCGACGGGAGACGTATGACGAATCGATTTTCTTGGAGACGATGCCTTCCAGGCCCATTCCGCATGCCTTCTGAATGACGCCTTCGCCTTCTCCCTGCACGTGATCGCTAAAATTGATTCGCGGCTCCAGCCGGCTCTGCTTCAGCAATTTCTCCAATCGCTCCTTCCGCTCAATCAGGGGAACGCCGCGCAGATCGACTCCATCCAAAAACAATAAATCGAAGGCAAAATAGACGGGCGCAGTGCCTCCGCCATCTTTCATCAAACCCTGGAGCGCCTGAAAATCGCTGCGACCTTGGGCGTCGAGCACAACCGCCTCACCATCAATGATCGCAGAATCGGCTTTCAACTTTTCGAGGGCTCGCGCAATCCCGGCGAATTTGGCCGTCCAGTCCAACCCGCGCCGGGTAAGCAATTTCACTTTCCCCGCCTTGATAAAGGCCAGCACCCGATACCCATCGAATTTCAACTCGTGAATCCACTGATCCCCCGCCGGCGGATGCTCCGCCAGCACCGCCAGTTGCGGCGCGAGCGTCGTTGGCATCGCCGATTTCTTCGCGTTTCCCAGCTTCGACGTCTCTCGCGCCTCATCGCTCCAGACGTCCTCCCGATCTTCGCCGATCCGCTCCAGCGTTTTCTTCGACTTCACGCTGCGCGGCGATTCCTCAAGAATATCGCGCGTTGCGCTGGCAAATTTGTCCTTGCTCTTGATCAGCAGCCAGTTCTTGCCCCCTTCTCCGGCCTTTCCGCCCATGCGAACCAATGCCCATCCCCCCTTGAGCTTCTCGCCATGCAAAATAAAATGGAGTTTGCCCGCTCGGTATCCTTCGACCGGATCACCGAGCGGCTCCCACGTTCCGCGGTCCCAGAGGAGCACGGTTCCACCGCCATATTCGCCCTTGGGAATGACGCCCTCAAAATCGCCGTAATCGATGGGATGATCTTCCACCTGCACCGCGAGCGATTTTTTCCCGGGATCGAGGGAGGGTCCCTTGGGGACGGCCCAGCTTTTCAGCGTCCCCTGCAACTCCAGGCGAAAATCGTAATGCAGCCGCGAGGCGTCGTGCTTCTGGATCACATAACGCAAGGCCGCCTTGTGGGCCGGCAAGGTCTTGCCCTTCGGCTCGGGCGTTACCTTGAAATTCCGCTTGCTGCGATATGTGCTGAGGCTCATCGCAAAAACACCTTAATCGCCTATCAAGGCCGCGCCAGCGCCAATATTCGCCGGCATTTGCCGTTCCCTGACCAACCCCACAGAGTTTATGCTATATCTTGTCAAATATCCGGAGCCCCCATCAAGCGTTGCGCGGTCGCAACAGAAGGAATCGTCCAGGGCGCCGGCATAGGCGCTGCCGGCAAAATCGGGCATCGCTTTTACTTTAAGCCCGAAGAAGTCGAATCCCATCGCGAGCACAAGGAGGTCTTCGCACCATGAACCGTCCAAAAAAAATCCTCATCGCCTGCATCGGCAATATCTTCCTCGGCGACGACGCCTTCGGCGTCCACGTCGCCCAGCGTCTCCTGCGCTGCCATTTCCCCAAATCCGTCAAAATTGTCGACTTCGGAATCCGCGGGCTTGACCTCGTTTACGCCCTGCTCGAAGACTGGGACGCCGCCATCCTCGTCGACGCCGCCCCGCGCGGCCAAACGCCCGGCACCATTTACGTCATCGAACCCGAACTACCCGAGCAAACCGTTCCCGGCCCGGGCGCTCCCCTCCTCGACGCCCACTCCATAGACCCCGTCAAAGTTCTCCGCGCTGTCCGCCAGATGGGTGGAACCCTCCGCCGGATTCTTCTCGTCGGCTGCGAGCCCACCCCGCTCGATCCCGATTCCGACATTCAGATGGAGCTATCCCCTCAGGTCGCCGCCGCCATCGAGCCCGCCGTCCGCGCCGTCGGGGCACTTGTCTCTGATATCATGACCGATTCCTCTTTACCCCTCATGCAGGTGCAACATGCTTTCCACCAGGCGGAAACATTGGCCGCGGCCCCTGGCCCAACTCACTGAACGCATCGGGAACAACCCCAAACGGACAATCCGCATTCACCGCACGTAATCCCTCCAAGTTCCTCCCATGCACGAACTGTCGATCGCAATGAGCATTATCGAAGTTGCCGACGAGTACCTCGCCAAAAATGGCGGTGGCCGCGTGGAGATCGTCAATCTCCGCCTCGGCCCGCTCAGCGGCGTCGTAAAGGAAGCCCTTCTTTCCGCCTACGACCTGGCCACCGAGAAAACCGCTCTCGCCGGCTCGAAGCTTCTCATCGAAGATATCCCCGTCCAAATCCACTGCGAAAAATGCGGCAAAACGCAGCCCATCGTCTCGATCCAGGAGATCGCCTGCGCCGCCTGCGGAACTCCTTCCGAAAACGTCGTCAACGGCCGGCAGCTCGAGATCTATTCAATGGAGATTTCCGATGAGCGCCCCGCCGCGATTGGTTGAGGTTCGGCAAAACGTGCTCGTCGTCGTAGCATCCATTATTTATAAATAATTGCTGACATATTTTATGGGTCGATTGACCCAATGCATAGGTCATCCGATATAATCCTATGAGTAACGATGCTTGCCAAACTATTAGGCTCACTGAATAAGGAGCGCGTGGTGATCTACCTCACCGGGCGAGGCCGCGGATATGCGCGTGAAATCGCCCGTTTCTTTGACGCACCGCTGTTTCCGATCCAGAAGGCGATCGATAGTTTGGAGGCCGCCGGCGTCATCGTGGGCCGGTCTGTCGGTAACACGCGCGAGTATGAATTCAACCCAAGATATCCCGCCCGCAATGAGCTAAAGGCTCTTCTTGACCGTGCGCTTTACTTTTACCCTGCAAAAATACGCGACAATTTGGTTCTGGTTCGTTCGCGACCTCGACGAAAGGGCAAGCCACTTTGAAACCCGTCGCTGACATGTCGGTGGAAGAACTGGGCGGATTTGTCTGCGACGCGCTCAAGAAGGCCGGAATAACCGTAACCCTCACCGGCGGCGCTTGCGTGACTATCTGGTCCGAATCCAAATACGTATCGCACGACCTGGACTTCATCGAAGAAGGACCTGTGCCTCGAAACCAAATCCGCCAAGCCCTCGGACAGCTTGGATTCCACGAGGAACGACGCCACTTTGTCCATCCTGAAACAAATATCATTGTTGAATTTCCCACCGGACCGCTCGCAATCGGCGGTGAGCGGATCGAAAAATTTTCTGTACGTCAAACGGCCGCGGGCGACTTGCGACTCCTCACTCCAACAGACTGCGTCAAAGACAGGCTTGCCGCCTTTATATTTTGGAACGACAAGCAGTCCCTCGAACAGGCGCTAATGGTTGCAAAGTCCCAGCAAATCGACCTGGAAGAGGTCCGCAAATGGTGTCAGACAGAAGCGGCGGAGCATAGCTTTCAAATATTCGACCAGCGCTTGCGACAAAGACCCCGATAACGCCCATCAACTCGCTGCCGCTCAATCCCGATACACCGTCGGATCACTCACGCCCGCCTCCCCAAACCCCTTCCTCCGCAAGACACAACTATCACACCTCCCACACGCCCGCCCCATCTCATCCGGATCGTAACAGCTATGCGTCAGCGAATAATCCACCCCCAGCTCCACCCCGCGCCGAATGATCTGCGCCTTGGTCATCCGAATCAGCGGCGCGTGAATCGCAAACTTCCCTCCGCCCGCGGTTGTCATCCGCGTCGCCAGGTTGGCCATTTGCTCAAACGCCTCGACAAACTCCGGCCGGCAATCCGGATACCCGCTGTAATCAATCGCGTTCACCCCGATGAAAACGTCCGCCACCTCCAACACCTCCGCCCATGCCAATGCATAGCTGAGAAAAATCGTATTCCGCGCCGGCACATAGGTGATCGGAATCCCCTTTCCCATCTCCCCCTCCTCCCGGTCCTTGGGCACGTCGATCGAATCCGTCAGCGCGCTCTTCCCAAACTGCCGCAGATCGATCCGGATGATCCGATGCTCCTTGGCCCCAAACGCCCGCGCAATCTCCTCCGCGGCGCGAAGCTCCTGCCGATGCCTCTGACCGTAATCGAACGACAGCGAATAAATCGGCGAAAATCCCTCCGATTTCGCGATAGCCAGGCAGGTGGTGCTGTCCAGCCCCCCGCTGCTCAAAACAATGGCCGCTCGGTTCTTCGATTCCATGAAAAAAGCACCTCTAAAGCCTCAAAAACGCCAAACTATTGCAAAGATCCATTGTATATGCCCTAATTTGCAGAACATGAAGCCAAAATTCCTGGCCCTCATTCTCTGCGCCCCCCTTCTGCTATTTTACCCGGCCAAGAAAACGGTTGCTAAGGCGGATGCGATTCCATCTTCTCTCCCCTTCCTCAGCCCTATTTTCGGCTCCCACATGGTCCTTCAACGCGGCAAACCGGATGCCATCTGGGGATGGTCCACCCCCGGCGACACCGTCCGCGTCTCCATCGGCAACGACTCCGCAACCGCCACTGCCGCCCCCGACGGCCGATGGCAGGTGAACCTTACTCCCCCGCCTCCCGGCGGACCCTACACCGTTGATATCGTCGGCGCACAATCGGCCCAACTCCAGGATGTTCTCGTCGGCGATGTCTGGCTCTGCGGCGGTCAATCCAACATGGAACTCGGCCTCTCCCAGGTCCGCGATGGCCCAAAAGAAGTCGCTGCCGCAAATTATCCACAAGTCCGTCTTTTCATGGTCGCCTCTCACGTCTCCTACGCGCCGGCCGCAACTCCCCAGGGAACCTGGAAAGTCTGCTCCCCAAAATCGGTCGCCGAAGGCGGCTGGGGCGGCTTCTCTGCCGTCGCCTATTTCTTCGGCTCCGATCTCAACGACAAGCTCCACATCCCCATCGGCCTGATCGAAGATTGTATCGGCGGCACCTCCGCCGAAACCTGGACCAGCCGCCCCACCCTCACCTCCCTCGGCGGCTACGACGCCCAGTTCGCCGAGATCGACCGCCTCGCAAAACTCGGCGGCCCGCAGTACGGCAACTTCATCATGCACTGGTACGACCAATACGACCCCGGCATCAAAAACCCAACCTGGTTCGCTGCCGATTTCGACGACTCCCACTGGCAATCCGTCCAAATCCCCGGCGGTTTCGTCGACCTAGGTGTCCCGAGCACCCCCGCCGTCTGCTGGTTCCGCAAACAAGTCACCCTCCCCGATCCCCTCCCCCCCGGCCCATCCCGCATTTACCTCGGTGAAATCGAGCAGATGGACACCGTCTGGGTCAACGGCCGCTGGATCGGCGCCAGCGCCTGGGTCGAAAACCCGCGCATCTGGACTGTCCCCCCGGGCCTCCTGAAACCCGGCCCCAACCTCATCACCCTCCGCATCTTCAAAGTCAAAAAGAACGGCGGATTCCTCAGCGACGCTAAAACCCTCCGCCTCGTCCTCGGCGATAACACCGCAATCCCCCTAGCCGGCCAGTGGAAAGGCAATCTCAGCGTCGACGCCCGCCCACCCCATCCCATGCCCCTCAGCTTTGAGAACTGGCCCTCCATGCCCTCCGTCCTTTACCAGGGAATGATCCAGCCCCTAACCCCCCTCTCCCTCACCGGCGCAATCTGGTACCAGGGCGAAGCCAACGTCACCCGCGCCAACCAATACGAAAAAGTCCTCACCGCCATGATCGGCGATTGGCGTGCCCTCTTCGCCCAGGGAAATTTCCCTTTCTATATCGTCAGCCTGCCCGCCTTTCAGCACCACCGCGAAAACCCCGCCGCCGACGGCTGGACCAATCTCCGCGAAGCCCAAATCCAAACCGCCGGCGCCGTCCCCAATTCCGCCGTCGCCATTACCGTCGACACCGGCGACCCCGACAGCATCCACCCCAAGGAAAAGCGCCCCGTAGGCCATCGCCTCGCCCTCTGCGCCTTAGCCCAAACCTACGGCCAGACCGTCGACTACCAGGGCCCAACCTTCCATTCCCTGCAACAACTTGGCAGCTCCCTCCAAATCAACTTCGACCACACCGACGGCGGCCTCGCCTCAAACGGCCCCCCCAAAGAATTCTCCATCGCCGGCCCCGACCACCAATGGCACTGGGCCGACGCCAAAATCCTCGGTGACACGATCGTCCTTTCTTCCCCGCAAATCCCCAACCCCACCGACGCCCGCTACGCCTGGCAAGCCAACCCCATCGCCACGCTGTATAACGGGGATGGCCTCCCCGCCGTCCCTTTCAGCACGCACGATTGACGCCAATCTCTTCGCAGCTCAGGAACTCTCCACAACGAGCTTCCCCATGGAGGGAACCTTCATCCGCCCCAGCGATATGAACATGCTCACGCCGTAGATTCCCATCGCGAGCAGATACAGCGAGAAATACCCGAAGTACATCGAGTTGTATTCCAGGCACCCGCCTAGCATTGCCCCGATCAGATTTGAGCCCATCGCCGACGCCACAGTTGTTCCCCCATTAAGTTCACTCGAGAATGCCAGCCCCGAAAACAGCAGCGGCAGCGTGATCACGCACGTGGCGATGAGCCGCGCTGCCGATTCGCCAAACGCCGCATGGGCCCGCGTTGAAAACCAAACGCTGAAGGCCATGCTCACCAGCAGAAGCGCGTACGAGGCCCCCTTCGGGAAACCCGGCATGGCAATTATCAACAGGTTGGCCAGAAACCCCATCAGCAGCACCGCCGTGATCACCGCCGCGATTACCATCCAAGTACTGCCATAAAAAAGCGCCAGCTCAGTGATCGCCTTGGTCTCCAGCAGCATGAATCCCGCGCCGAGCAGGAAGCACGGTGCAGAAAACCCGCCGCCGGCGCCTCGTAGACTCTGACCTACAAACATCCACGAAATCAGTAGAAGCACCGTTATTACAAAAAGGTACGAGCCCGGATACTTTCGCACGGCCATGTAGAAAAACGGCCAGTCGTCAGTCGACGGGTCCGCTGGTACATCAAGCACGGCCGCCGGCCGCACCCCCCGGGAAAGAATATACCTGTGATTACGCACGTGGTTCCCGGCAACAAAAATCGCCGCGCCCCCGTAACGGCACTGAAGACACAGAGGCTCCTGACCATCAAATGCCTCACTAAGCATCAAATCCATTTTGCGGTTCAGTTGCTGGTTCAGCAGGCTGAAGGCCATATAGATGACGCCATCCTCGCTCAGACGCGACCGCGCCTCGCGCAGCGCATTAACCGTGTAAATGTAACTATCCAGGCGCACCCCTCCCATTCCTGAAAGCAGTGTGTGCGAATCCAAAAGCCCGAAGATGATCAGATCATATTTCTTGCGACTATAACGGATAAACGCCCGGGCATCCTGAACGTACGCCGTCACGCGAGGCGACTCGTAAGGCTTCTCCGGATGCAGGTCCCCGCCCAATTTCAGGATCACCGGATCGATTTCCACGGCGTCGATGTGCTCTGCGCCGTGCCGAATCGCCGAAGCAACGTCGTTGCCCGTTCCACTTCCCACGATCAGTACATTTTGCGGACGCGGCTGAAATATATACGGTGCGCCGTAATAATCGCTCGCTAGTTGTGTCTCTTCGTTGGCCGGAGCATCTGGACCAAGATTTTCGATCTTTTGAAAAAACGCATGGTTCACTTCAATCTTGTCGCCGCCCGTTGTACCAGGGTGGATGGTGAGAATCTGGTATGGGGAGTAGACGTCATAGCTCGCGACTTCAAACGTCGCCGCCAGAACTGCGATCACAACAATTGCCGGCACTATTCCCGCATATCGATATTTCCCCAGCAGAAGCAGAACCCCCGCAAATCCGGCCGCGAACCACACCGCGGGTGGGGTCCAGAAAAACGAAAGCAAATAGAAGACGGCAATTCCAGCGAGGCTTCCCACCAGGTTCCAGCTATAGGCCGTCAGTTTCGGCATTCGCTCCATCAATCGCGAAGCGATCTGGCCCAGTCCCATGAAGCAAATCGCGTTGTAGCTGAACACCCAGACCAGCAGAGCGTAAACCATCACCGCGGAAGTCAGATCGAGTATATTCGACAAACCCAGCGTCGCATATTCAGGAATGGGATTGTGAAGTGACTCACCGATGATCGTGTATCGCAGAATTTGAAGAAAAATGACCTGTGCTCCCAGAAGCGACACAAACAGCGGTAAATACATCGGACGCCGACGCTTCAACAGATACCCGGCCCCCAGCCCCAAAAAGCACGACAACAAGCTGAAGTTCTTGAAAAATGCGAAAACCTGAAAGCACGATGCATGGAACCGAATGATTGCCAATTCCAGGTACAAACCCAACCCCGCCGCCAGCGCGATCCAGATTCCCAACCTTTTACTTGGAATGCTGTCAATCGCCGACGTAAAGTCGCTCAGTCGGCTTTGCAACACCAGGCTTAGTGCGCGCGGAGGAGCCCAAACAATCCTTGCCAAAACCAATCCCGCGGCCGCAAGACACGCAAAGCACGCCACGGCCCACACATCCCTGGAGCTGGTATAGAGTGCCGCTGCCGAGCCGCAAAAAAGGATCCAACTTGTCAGTATGACCAAAAGTGGTTTCAGCGCAAGCTCAAACGAAGAATTCGATCCTGCAGTCTCATTCATCAAGCCCTCATCCAAACGAACGGACGAAACCCGCCACTTTCAAAAATTACCGCGACTTCTTGAACAGCAATTCAGTGCGCGCTTCCCCGCAGAGCAATCGCGCTTCCCCCCGTCTCCCTCCCCTCTTGGCCCATCATAAAAGATCCTCACATAACTAAGCCATAGCCCAACGAGCGATACTGTATCTTCACTCCAAAAAAAATTTCAAAAAAATCCGCGATTCCCCAAAAAACACATGCAAACCCTGCACCTTTCGGACCCATATGCACACCGTTGCTTCCATCGCGCCTCTTACCCGGCCCGCCGACTTCAGTCGGCGGGCGCACTCACCCCGAAAGAAATTCCGTCAAACAGAGACAAAACGGGACATTCCGGGACATCATCCCGCTCGCTGAATCCGACCCCCCCTTTTTTTTGAGGAAATTTGGGATAAAGTGCGGAATCTCCCGGAACACTGCTGCTCGTCCCCACGCCCTTTCGGCATTCACCCCCGCCGCATTACAATCCCCCCCAACATGAAAATCCACGAATACCAGGCCCGCCAGATCCTCGCCGATCAGGGCATCCCCGTCCCCTGCGCCGAAGTCGTCCGCTCCCCCGAAGCCGCCGCGGACGCCTTCAAGCAACTCAAATCCCCCGCCTGCGTCGTCAAGGCCCAGGTCTACGCCGGCGGCCGCGGGAAGGCCGGCTTCGTCAAGCTCGTCAAATCTGCCGACGAAGCCCGGGACGCCGCCAAGTTCATGCTCTCCCATCGCATGATCAACAACCAGACCGGCCCCGAAGGCGTCCCCGTCTCCGTCCTCCTCGTCGCCCCCGCCGTCGATATCGCCAAGGAATATTATCTCGGCATCACCATCGACCGCGCCCGCGCCGGCGCGGTGATGATCGCCTCCGCCGAGGGCGGCATGGAAATCGAAGAAGTCGCCCGCCAATCCCCCGAAAAAGTGCTCAAGGAGCCTCTCCATCCGCTCCTGGGCCTCCAGCCCTTTCAGGCCCGCGAGCTCGCTTACAAGCTCGGCTTCAAAGACAAGCTCGCCTCCGAAGCCACCAAGCTGATGCTCAACCTCGCCAAAGCCTTCCTGAAAATGGACGCCTCCCTCGCCGAAATCAATCCGCTGGTCGTCACCAAAGACGGCAAGCTCCTGGCCATCGACGCCAAGTTCAATTTCGACGACAACGCCGGCTTCCGCCATTCCGACCTCGCCGCCATCGTCGACGAATCGCAGGAACGCCCCCTCGACGTGCGCGCCCAAAAGGCCAGCCTCAACTACATCGCCCTCGACGGCAACATCGGCTGCCTCGTCAACGGCGCCGGGCTCGCCATGGCGACCATGGACATCATCAAGCTCCACGGCGCCGAGCCCGCCAACTTTCTCGACGTCGGCGGCTCCGTTACTGCCGAAGGCGCCATCGAAGCCTTCCGCATCATCCTCTCCGACAAAAACGTAAAAGGAATCCTCGTCAACATCTTCGGCGGCATCGCCAAGTGCGACCTCATCGCCGACGCACTCGTCAACGCCGGCCGCGAAGTCGGCTTCAAAATCCCCGTCGTCGTCCGCCTCGAAGGCACCAACGTCGAAAAGGCGCGAAAAATTCTGGCCGAGGCGCAGTCCCAGATGCCGACGCTTCAAACCGCGACGGATCTGACCGACGCCGCCAAAAAAGTCGTCGCCGCGGTGGCATAGGACGCGTCGCGTAAACGCGGCCGCCAAACATGATCCTTGCAGCGCATGGGATTTTCAGCACCTATGGATTTTGGTTGCCGAATGATCCGCGAGGATCCTGGTCCGATTTTGTCAGATCCGCTGAATTACGACGCTTCGGTCCTGCGACGAAAATAGATGAGCGTCGATCCGTCGCTCACCGGTCACACGACAAAATCGCGCGACTAAACGCGAAAAAGGCTCTTGAGTTAAAGCCTGTCCGATTCACCGGCCTCCAGGCCCGCGCCGTCGCGCGAGGTTTTGCCCAGGCAGTCGAAGAATCAAATTACGAAATCCTTGCATGTGCAATCATGCCGGATCACTCGCACGTCGTTGTGCGGAAACACGCGCATTCCTTCGAACGGATTTTCTCGCACCTCAAGGCCCGCGCTACGCATCAGTTGGTCGAAGAATCCCTCCATCCCTTCGCTCATCTGGCCGACCCAAGGCAACGATTCCCCTCCGTCTCGGCGCACCGTTGCTGGAAAGTCTACTTGAATTCGAATGACGAGATTCTTCAAAGAATCAGATATGTCGAATCGAATCCCATCAAGGCAGGACTCAAACCCCAACGCTGGTCCTTCGTAAAAAAGATTCCAAACTCCCCCGTTTAGCGGCCGCGTTTACGCGGCCTCCCCCCGTCCCCTCAAATCACCAGCTCCAAATAAACCACATCCAGCCACTTCCCAAACTTCAGCCCCACCTCCTGCAACTTGCCGACTTCTTTAAATCCCGCCCGCGCATGCATCGCCACGCTCCGCTTCTGCTCCGCATCGATCAGCGCCACAATCGCATGATGCCCAATTGCCCGCCCCCGCTCGATCAGATCCCTCAATATCGCCGATCCAATCCCTCGTCCCTGAAACTCATGATGCACATAAACCGAATTCTCCACGGTAAACCGATACGCCGACCGCGCATGAAACGCCGACAGCGACCCCCACCCCACCACCTTCCCGTCCATCTCCGCAACCGTAACCGGATGCTTCTCATCGTGCCGCGCAAACCACGCCTTCCGCGCTTCGATCGTCTCCGGCTCCTCCTGATACGTGCACGCCGAATGCAAAACGTAGTAATTATAAATGTCGTTGATCGCCAGAAGATCCCCCTCGCGCCAATCGAATCGCCACAGGATGGGAAACCGTTGAACTCATCCGATCGCACCAGTCAATTCCCGCCCCGTCGCGCGCCGCCCGCCCCAGGATCGCACAACCAGCCAAACCGAATACACCCACAGCGTCAGCGTTGAAACCGACAAGGGCAAATAGATCGCCGCTTTGTACCGCGGCTGTTCATTAAACCAGGAATTAAATTTCGAACCGGCGAAGCCCGTCCATGCTCCGTCAAGAAACGCGCCGATGTCCTTGTCAAACGCGAACCCCAGTGTCCCGCTCAAAACGAGGATCACCCCTGTGATCACCGCCAGAATCCGGAACACCCGCGGCTGATAGACGTACGAAACCAACAACAGCGGCGCACTCCACATCCAATACTGCGGGCAATATCCCGTCCCAAATTCGAACACCCCGACCAGAATTATCGACGCCAGCAACACAACATCGCTTTCCGCGCCCAGCGGCCTGCGCCGCAGCGCAGTCGTTGTGAAAACCATTGCGACGATCAATCCGCCAGTAAAAAATGGCGTGTACCGCGAAACCGCCGGAAACCACCCAACGAACATCAGCAACCCTGAAACTCCCACGAAACCGGGAACTCCACGATAAAACAAGACGTTGTGCGCAATGTCCGCGCTATACAAAACATACATCGGCGCCAGGGATAAAATCGTCGGCCCAAAACACAACGCCCCTCCGAGCCATCGCACCTTCCAGTTCAGCTTCTGAGCCGACCCCGCCAGAAGCGGCAACAGAACCAGCGGAAACGTCTTGGCAAAAACCGACAACCCCAGGACGCCGGCCGAATAGAGCCAATCCACAGCCTCACCGTTCCGCTGAAATCGAATCAGGAAATAAATAAACCACACGATCCCGATCGTCGGAATCACGTCAAAATTCCCCTGCTGAATCGTCAGCAATATTAAATATGGATTGACGCAAATCCCCCAAAAAATCACCCAGAAAAAGTCGTGCTTCCCCTTCAGCAACCGCAACAGTGCAAACGTCGAGAGCACCAGGATCGCATCACACCCCGTCAGCAAAACCCGCACGCACCCGAAAAACGACACATCAAACCGATCCGAGAATTTCCCCAGAAAATACAAAACCTCCAACCACATCGGCGGCCAGTTCAGCAGCGGGCCATAGTGCTGGTCGTAGGGATTGAGCCCCACGATCATCGCCCCCGCGATGATCCGCCAATCCTTAAGATCGCACGAAAACGCCCGCTCCGGCCAGACCGACATCACCGCCGCGCGCGCCAGCACCGCGCACGCCGCCAGAATCCACCTCGCTCTCCACCCCGGCAGCGGATCCGGCGCCCGGAAATCACCTGAATTGCTCTGCAAGCTTTCCATCAATGCTGATCTTCGTTCCATCGATCTCCACATAACCCCCCTGGCGCAGATCGACCACCATATCCCAATGCAACCCGCTCTGGTTCGAGTTCCCCGTCTCCGGATACCCCGCCCCCAGCGCAAAATGCACTGTCCCCCCGATCTTCTCATCAAACAGCGTGTTCTTCGTATATTTCTTGATCCCGTAATTCGTACCGATCGCGCACTCCCCCAAAAATCGGCTCCCTCCATCCATATCCAGCATTGAGATCAAAAAATCCTGCCCCTTTGTGGCCGATGCATCCACCACTTTCCCATCCCTGAATTTCAGCCTCACCCCCTCCACTTCCCTTCCCCCGTGCATGGCTGGAAAGCTGAAATTCACCACCCCACTGGCGCTATCGATCACCGGCCCCGTGAAAACTTCCCCGTCCGGGAAATTAGCATGCCCGTCGCAGTTGATCCATTTTTTCTCGGCCACCGACATGCGGATATCCGTCCCATTCGCCGCCACGACGTGATAATCCGACTTCCCATTCAAAAAATCCGTCAGCCCCTGCTGCCGCTGCGAAACCTTTTTCCATGCCGCCACCGGGTCCGGCTCATTCAGCAGCCCCGCCCCGAAAACAAATTCCTCATATTCCGCCAGCGACATCTCCGCATCCTGCGCGCTCGCCTGGCAGGGATACTGCGTCCCCGTCCACCGCAGCTTCCCCTCCGCCGACCGCTGCATGAAAATATCCATGACCGGCTTGCGCGCCACTGCATTTCGCGCCGACCGCTTCGGATCCACGTTGGTCATCGCCCGCGTATTATCACTCGCCCATATACCGATCGAGCAGTCGATCTTCTCAATCTCAAACTTGGAAACCGGATTCACATAATCCAGTTGTTCGTCGCTGGCCGATTTTAGAAATATTTCGGATAATTCCTCCGAAGCCGACCGCACCATCGGATGCCCCCCCGCCGCGATCACCGCCCGGTAGACTTCCGCCATCAGCGGCCCCGTCCCCTCCCACGCGTTGATACGCACCAATTCCCCCTGCTTCACCCCCACGCTGTAATTCACCAGCACTCCCGCCAACTTCGTCAGCCGTGGATCACGCATGAAAAGATTCTAACCAAAATCCCCGCCGCTATCCCTCTCCCCAGTTTCCACTCCCCGGTCCCCATAGTATCCTACCCTCCCTATGCCCAACCCCGTACCCTGCGCAATCGTCATCTTCGGCGCCTCCGGCGATCTCGCCCAGCTCAAACTCATCCCCGCCATCTACGAACTCTGCCGCGAAAGCCTCGTCTCCGACAAATTCGTCCTCGTCGGCTACGCGCGCTCCAAGGAAAAAAAAGACGGCACGCCCCTCATCGACGCCCAATACCGCAAGGACTGCTACGAGGCCATCAAGAAACACGCCCGCCGGCAACCCATCGACGAAGACGTCTGGAAACGCATGGAGCCCAACATCTATTACATCTCCGGCGCCTACGATTCCTCCGAAGACCACGCCCGCCTCGCCTCCCGCCTCAAGGAGCTCGACAAAACCCACGACACCGGCGGCAACCGCCTCTTCTACATCTCCACGCCGCCCGAAGTCTTCGACGGAATCATCACCCGCCTCGGTGAACGCCTCAACGGCAGCCCCGACAGCCCCACTGGCTTCCAGCGCATCATCATCGAAAAGCCCTTCGGCCGGGACTACGAATCCGCCAAACACCTCAATGCCGTCCTCCTCAAATATTTCGAGGAAAAGCAGGTCTTCCGCATCGACCATTACCTCGGCAAGGAAACCGTCCAGAACCTCATGGTGATGCGCTTCGCCAACTCGATCTTCGAGCCGATCTGGAATTACAAATACATCGATCACGTGCAGATCACCGTCAGCGAAACCGTCAGCGCCGACGACCGGGCCGGCTACTACGACAAGAGCGGCGCCACCCGCGACATGATCCAGAACCACATGTTCCAGCTCATGGCCCTGGTCGCGATGGAGCCCCCCGCCGCTCTCGATGCCACCAGCATCCGCGATGAAAAGGTGAAAGTCTACAAATGCGTCCGCCCGATCCGCGACAATCTCGTCGACGCCCAGGCCGTCCGCGGCCAATACGGCCGCCGGCCAGTTCAAGGACAAATCAAAATCGAAGCCCACGCCCGGCTATCTCAAAGCCCGCGGCGTCGCCGCAAACTCCCACACCGAAACCTTCTCCGCCATCAAACTCTTCATCGACAACTGGCGCTGGAGCGGCATGCCCTTCTACCTCCGCACCGGCAAATGCCTCCCCGAAAAGCTGAGCGAAATCGTCGTCCGCTTCCGCTCCCCGCCGCTGACGCTCTTCCAGAAACAATGCGACCAGGTCTTCCCCAACGACCTGGTCATCCGCGTCCAGCCCGAAGAGGGAATCAGTTGGCGTCTCAACGGCAAAGTGCCCGGCGGAGCCATGAACATCAAATCCGTCGCCCTCGATTTCCTCTACAAAACCGCCTTCAAAGCCGAAGCCCCCGAAGCCTACGAGCGCCTGCTCTACGACTGCCTGCTCGGCGACCAAACCCTTTTCATCCGCGGCGACGAAGCCGAAGCCGCCTGGCAGGTCATCGACCCCATCGAGCAAGCCTGGGCCGAAAGCCCCAGCTGCCCCGCAGCAATACGCCCCGAACACCTGGGGCCCCAAAGCCGCGATGGACCTGATCGAACTGGACGGCCGCCGCTGGCTGCACTCGGGCAACGACGACGAACCGATCGTTGCGTGCTCGATATGAACCCCGCGCGTACATCCTCCAAGAAACCGGTGTGGTTCAGGGCGCCGGTGCTGATGTATCTCACGATCGTCATCGTGTTTGCGATCCTGGCCCTGTTTGTCCTCCACAGCGTCCTAAGTTTAAGCGCATCCCACTGATCAATTTCAGATTTAAAATTTGAGATTTCAGATTGGATGTGCGATTCTAGCCTGTGAAAGGGCGAGAAATGACTTACCAGCGTTTCGAAGACGTCCCCGTCTGGCAAGCTGGCATCGACGTAGCCGAAAACGCCTTTGCCCTCACCACCGACCGCGCGTTTTCCGCACAAGGCGACATCGCCAACCAACTCCAGCGCGCCGCCCTCTCCATCCCCAACAACATCGCCGAAGGCTTCGAGCGCGGCTCCACGCCCGATCTCATCACCTTCCTCTACTACGCCCGCGGCTCCGCCGGCGAAGTCCGTTCAATCCTTTGCCTCCTGGAGCACATGAATCGCTTCGCCCATCTGAAATCTCAAATTTCAAATCTGAAATCCCTGGCAGAGTCCTGCTCCCGCCAACTCCGCGCCTGGGCCGACCACCTCCAAAACACCGAAATCAAAGGCCACCGCCACTTGAACGACACGACCCGCCAAAACTTCGACCAGAACCGCCGATCCGAGGCGTTCCGCCAGAAGCTCGAGCGCCTCCGCTCCCCAACCACTGATCCGACCAAAAAGGACCCAACCTGAAATCCCAAATCCCAATCTGAAATCTCAAATCTCAAATTTGAAATTCTCCCCCCCCCGCAATCCCCCCACCTGAAATCCCAAATCCCAAATCTTTTGCAAAACCCTCCCCCCAAGTTACAGTTGCAGCCGGAATTTCTCTGAGCCCTACTCCCGCTCAGAAAAGTTTACTCGGGAGCAACCTATTCATCATGAACCTCCCTGGATTTTCGCTATACGATCGGCAGCCAAATAGCCATGAAAGACAAATCGCTGTACAAAATTAGTACCTTGATGGGCAATTCACCGGAAATTTGTCGACGAAATTATACGTTGCTTTGTATTGAAAGCCCCAGTGGCACCGTCGAATTCAGCGGAACAACTTCGTAATCCGTATTGCAGACCATCTGACGGAGACCCTATATGCCAGATCCGAAACTTGAAGAGGTTTTCAAGATCAATGGCGTTCCGACTTACACGTTCGTGCAACCAGTCGAATTCCAGAAACTGGTAGTCAACCTGCGAACCCCTGGTCGAGGCGTTGTCGTAGAAGGCCCTTCAGGCATAGGCAAAACCTCTGCTGTCGAGACTGCACTCGCCCATCTTAACCTCGGCGCGAAGGTGACTAAACTCACGCCCCGCAAAAAGGACCATCTCGAATACATCGCCGCGCTTCCTGAAATGGAACACCTCGGATACGTCATAATTGATGACTTCCATCGCCTCCCGGACAACCTCAAAGCAGTACTTGCGGATCGAGCCAAAACATTAGCGGATGAGGAGGCTACCGACACAAAGTTGATTATCATCGGCATCAATAAGGCGGGGGAGAGGCTCATTTCGACTGCCCATGATCTCGCAAATCGACTCGACATCATCCGTTTCGAGAGTAATCCCGAATACAAGGTTCAGGAGCTCCTCACAAAGGGCCAAAAGACTTTGAACATCTCTCTGAATATCGCAACTGAGATTGTCGCGGCGTCTCAGGGAAGCTTCTACATCGCGCAGATGCTGTGCCACGAAGTTTGTGTACGCACGAACATCCTGGAAGCATGTACGGAACACCAGAACATCGAAGTCAGTTTTGAATCAATTAAATCACAAGTATTACAGCGACTCGGAGGCGTTTTCGAAGAACGCTGCAAACGCTTCTGCCGCGGATCCAAACTTCGGCCCGAAGGACGCGCTCCTTACCTTCACATTCTTCATTGGCTTGCGATGGGCCAAGAATGGACGCTATCCTTGCCAGACGCTCTAAGGACACATTCATTGATGCGCGGAAGCGTTGGCCAAGTTGTGGAAAAAGGATACTTGCAAGATTTGCTCCACGACGATCCCGAGCTCAGCCAAGTCCTGCATTATGACGTCGCGTCCCGACAGCTCACTGTCGAAGACCCGCAATTTGTTTTCTACATCCGGAATATTCCGTGGAACAAATTCGCAAAGGAGGTTGGATATCAATCTATCGATTTCAAGAACAGGTACGACTTCGCCCTTTCGTTTGCTGGAGAAGACCGCACTGTCGCAAAGGCATTGTTCGAAAGACTTCAGGAGGAAGAATTTGAGGTATTCTACGATCACAATGAGCAGCATCGCATTGCGGGTGAAGATGTTGAAGAATATCTGCTCCCAATTTATCAAAGCGAAGCGAGGTACGTGCTACCACTATTGAGTCCCACCTACCCGAAAAAGATCTGGACAAAAATGGAATCCGATGCATTTAAACAGCGATTCGAACAGGGAGCTGTGATTCCTATCCGTTTCGCAAACGCCGCGGCAGGGATGTTTGATGAGGCCAACAAATATGGCGGCCTAATCTTCTATCCTTCATTCCCAATGCGAGATCAGATACAGGAGTTCGTGGAGACTCTCAAGAAGAAAATACGTGAGGGATAACAAACCGCCCCGGCGGACTTACATCTTTGCCGCTGACCTTGATCGAAGGATTCAGATTCTGACACGCCATCAGCTCATGACGACGCGCCGCCTCGCTTGAAACGCATCCGCCCTCGCTACCCCAGCCTGTCAAAGAAGCCCCCCGGCTAAATTTCGCGTTCAATTTTGTCCCGGCGCGGTGGAGATCAAGTCCCCCCTCCCAGTTTCGATATGATTGATATCGTTGATATCAATGATATCAATGATATCACGAAAACCCGTACCCCAATCCCCCCAACCTCTCCATTTTTCCCCGGACTGTAACCTTTTGTACTGAAGTCTCCCGACCGAAATTTCTTAACTCGCAACACGCAACTAGTAACTCGCAACCAACCGGGGCATCCCGCCCAACGGCCTCCAGCCTATGCGGAGTACCGCTCCTCGCCTCCGGCTGCGGCTACTGCGATTCCTCTTCCTCTTCCCCATTCAGCGAAACCACCACCGTCCCCGCGATCAGATCCCCAACCCGCTGATGCAGCGGCGTGATCAGCATGATCAGCAGCGGCACGACCAGCATCACGTCAAATCCCCGCAGCAGGTTCCGCATAATAATCGCCCCAGTGCCGGGCGGCTTACCTTCCGTATCCAGCACGCGCAAGCCGAAAACCATCTTCCCTATGCTCTGCCCACAAATCAGTTCCGCGATAAGGGTGTGCAGGACATAGGTCCCGATCCCCAGCATCAGCAATTCAAACAGCGACCTGGTGATCGCGCTCAGCGGGTTGGGCCCGTTGGGCTCCTGGACGAGGGCGCCAATGGCGAAGATCGGGGCGAAATCGACCAGCCCGGCGACGAATCGAACCCCAAGCGGTGCGAGGCTCGGCTTGGGCTTCTCCTTTGCCGCGCTGGCCTCGGTCTCCGCCTGGTTTCTCTGGCGAAACGCCGAGACGCCAGCCACCAGCACCAGCAGCGCATCGCCGGCGATCCAGGGGTCCAGCGGAATGTCCTGTTGCCGGGCGGCGGGAACGGCGCTCATTGGCGCGCACCGGCGGAAAGGCGCTTGGAAAGGTGTCGAGGTTGAAATCCTGCTCGATCTGCTGGCTTCCCGCGTAGGCAATCCACCGCAGGTTCCCAAACGCCGCCACCAATGTCTGCGGCCCGATGGTCGCCGGCAGCGTGGCCGGGAGCTTCAGCGGGATCCGCCTTTTGAAATCATCGCCGATGAGGACTTCACCGACTGCCGCGGCCGTGGACGCCTGCGTCGTGGGGCGCGTGGTGGAGGACGTGGCGCCGATCCACAAGACGCTTCGCTCGCGGATGGTCAGCAGCTTGAAGTCAAACGGGTCGGCCGGAACATCGACGAAGACGGGCCTGCTCCAGACGTGGTTTTCGCCGAGCCGGCTGACGCACAAACGTCCATCGGGCGTCCGCCAGGCAAGGACGGGCATGCCGCCAACGACCGTCATGGACATCTGGGCGGGGTCGTCGCTGACGCCATCGGGCAGACGCTCCGGCTCCATCCACTGTCCATCGCTGAACTGGCAAACCATGAGCCGCGGCGGCGGCTCGGCGGACGCCTCGGCAACCGCGGGTTGCGTGGCGGGAGCTGTAGATGGAACGGTGGCGGCAGTTTCGCTCGGCATGGTGCTGGGCGGCTGCCAGCGGACGATCGACCAGACGGCGCTGGAATCGCTGCCGACGGCGACCATTTCTTTCCAATCGGGCCCGTCGGGCCCGGCGCATGCTGTCGTCGTCGGCGATTTGCCACTGACCGTCGGCGAGCACGACCAGCAGCTCGCCGTTGCTGGTCGCCATGCTGACGACGCGATCGGAAACGGGGTCGAGCTCGACCCACTCGGCGTTTCCCGTCCATTTCGAACGGTAGAAGATGTCGGTTTCGGTTGAATTATCCGTCGGATCGTGAACGACATGGGCGATCCAGAAATGATCTTCGCCGGCCTCGGCGAGAAGATCGCGCGGCCGCGCCTGCGGCGGGGCCTGGGACAGCGACGGCGTCTCCGCCGCTCCCACCACCAGACAGAGCAGGAGCAACGCCCCAATGCTTACCAGCGCACTTCGCCTCAATGGGGACCGCCTGAATCTATTTGCTTCACGCCAACCCCGGAAGCGCTCAGCGTGACCGGGCTGGGCATGAGATAGGACGCGGAATTGGGAAAACCGTGATAGGACAAGCTGATATCGCTCAAATCAAAGCGTATTGTGCTGCCGGTGTAGGGAAAAAACAATTGGTAGCTGCCGGCGACCATGGGCCACTGGCTTTGGTCGGCATCGGCCGTCTTTACGCGCTGATAATTGCTTAGGCGCGCCCACATCGTCACCCGCCCGGCGCGGTCGAACAGGAGCACCCGCTGCGGCAGGAGGGTCTGGCGGTCGTACCAGATTTCCTTGGCGACGATCCAGCGATCGCCGTCGCGCTGCTGCCAGTCGATCATGTAGGCATCGCCGATGTTGTTGAACCGCAGCGTGGGCACAGGCTGATCGAGCAGCGAAGGATCCAGCGGACGGATCCCCAGAATCTCCATCACCAGGTCGGGACGGACGGGAACTTCGGGCGTATCGGAGCTGCCCACATCGGCATAATTGCCCCACCACATCATCTTCCCCTGCTGATCCCAGAACCAGAATCGCTTGCCGTCGGAGCCCATCTGGAAAAAATCCGTGAACTCATCCTTGGCCTTCAGGAGCATTTCATTCGGCGAGGTGTAGAGCAGATTGCCATAGCCATCGATGCGGTTGGTTTTGTTCTTTTCGCGATCGACGATGGTGGCCTCGAAATGCTCGCGGGCCCAAAGCGAGGGCACCTTCGCATTATTGTCGTTCACGCCCTCCACCACCTGGTCGAGCGGCAAGGTGGGGCCGTAGTAGGCGCTGGTCGGCGGGGCCGGTGTATTGCAGCCGGAGAGAGAGAGCAACGAAAGTATGATCAGCCACGAAGCTCCCGACGAGACCCCCACCCTAACCCTCCCCCGGAGTACCAGGGGAGGGGAAAAAGCTGTTGGTCCGGCTACAAAGTATTGGCACGCCCGAGGCCTCATAGCTCCCCGTTCAGAATTTCCCCCAGTTGCAAGCTCACCTCGCCTACCTGCTGTTCATCCAGCCGGGGGTTGAGCAGATCGATCAATTCTTCCCTGCCCTTGAATCTGACCGACCAGAGCTCCCTGTCGCCTTCGTGGCGAGTGGATTCGTAAATAATGCGGCGTTTACGCATGAGAATCAGCCCGAGCACAAAGCGGAAATTGATCTTCACCTGCTCCTGTGCCTCGGACAGACGCTCGAAGAGCTCGCAAAGAACGTCGTCATCGACGAAGACCTTCTTCTTCACCTCCAGGGGATGCATGGTCGCCTGCCAGAAGCCGAGGAGGTTGGTGCGGTCGAAACCGTTCCAGCAATCGAGGCAGACGTCGACGCGCTCCAGCGCCGCGGGGGTCTCGCGCAGGGCGGTCATCATTTTTTGGTTGGTCTCGATGAGGCGGCCGCACGCACTGCATTTTCCCTCGGCCCGGGCGAGGGAATATCCGGCTGCTCCTCCCGGCTTAGGCGTCGTTTGTGTCTGGGTATTTTCCATTGGCAACCTCCATGTCAGTAAACAACAAACTGCCGAGTATCCGTTCCGCCCGGCCCAACTGCAAACGTCACCTGCCTGCCGCAGCGCGGGCAGCGGCCGGTGTAGGCCGTACCCTCCGCGTTGCGGTAGATTCTCTGATAAACCGAGCAGCATGCAAAGAGGACGCTTAAATAGGGCCGGCCGGCCAAAGTCCCCTGTTTGGACTTTTGCTCGCCATACTCGGCCATCACGATCCCCCTTTGGCACGATCCCAGATGGCGGGGATCACGCGCTTCATGGCCTCAACTCCAAGGTTCAGAAGGCGGGCCTCCTCCTGCTCGATCCGTTTTTTCTGAGTCGAATCACTGATCTCCGGCAAATTCACCCGCACGTTGTAGAGCGCACGACGCGCACGGTGGCCATGGCCAACTCCGCGCAAACCGCGAGATCTGACAGCAGATATTTATTCACGCCCCCCACCAGCGATTCCGCCAGCTCGATGACCGCCAGCGCCGTCGCCGCCATGGTCAGGGGCACGTTCACGCAAATCGTCACGGCGGCCGCGATCTTTTTCGCATCCTGCGATTTGCGGGCGCCGGACAATTCGTCGAACGCCGCCTGGTCTTCCACCATTAATTCCAGCATCATCCCGCGGGCACGCGTAAACTCGGCGAGGGCCGCTTTCAATTTCTCCTGCTGGGCCTCGAGGCCTTTTTTTCCGATGCTGTAATTCAGGACCATTTCCCCCATCGAAGCCGCCAGCGCCCCGGCAAGCGGCGCTGACGCTTCCGCCGCCGGGCGTGGGCTGTTTGGCCGCGGCAGCGTCCAGAAACTTCTCAATCGTGGCGGTTTTGTCGAGCACGCCCCACCATCCTACCTCTGAATCACGTCGTGCTGCACCCCGCGCGGCGTCAGATCGATTGCCGGGAACGAATCATACGTCAGCGTTCCCGGCTGAACCTGCACATTTTCCGGCGTTGGCGTGCAGATCGTCACGACGCACTTCGCCAGCCGCGTTCGAGCGATATTCTGAACCTGCTCAAGCTGCACCGCGTTGATGCGATCGTCAAACCCGGCGTGATATTGATAGCCCAATCCAAACAGCTCATCCAGAGAATCCGTCGAAGCCTGATCGGCCGGCTTCTCCGTCTCCAGCGCCTCGGCGGTGGTGATCAGCCCCTTGCAGCGGCCAAACCAGTCGGGCTGAATGTCCTGAGCTGAACCTTGCAGCCGGGCCATGTTGAGAAGAATAGAAGTCGTCACCTTGTTGATGTTCTTCGGATCGCATACCGCATAGACCAGGAAAGTTCCGGGCAACTTGGCGCTCTGGCCGCCGATGTTTTCCGTCGCTGCTTCGTAAGACCATCCCTGGCCGCGAAGGGTTTCGAAGATATATCCGGTTGGGTAGCCATATCCGCCGGTGAGACACTGGGCGACGGTCAGCGGCGCCTCGTCGTGCTCTCCGATGACGCTGTCGGACTCGAAACCGATGACCACCGCAGCGACTTCCTGTTCGGTCTTCTGGACCGCAACGCGATCGACGACGATCGTCGGCTTTGCGCTCGCCGGGGGTGCGTTGGCCGAGTCGGTCGCGAGGCACTGGGGCGCGGGCAATTGTCCACCGCCGAAATATTTTCGCGCCATGGCCACCGCAGTGTCGTTATCGATGTCGCCGTAGATGGCCAGCACGCGCGGGGCATTCAGGACTTTGCTCTGATACCAGGATGCAATCTCATCAGCCGTGAACTTCGCGACATTGTCTTTCGTGCCGATCGGCTGGAACTGGTAGGGCGAGCCGCTGGGGCCATAAAACTGCGACTTGAAATACCGAAACGCCTGCGCGTTCCAGGCGGCGTCTTCGCCGGCGATCGCGGCCTCCGTGCGCAGCTTTCATCTCATCCACTTGTGCGGCCGCAAACGCGGGATGGTTCACGACGTCGGCATAGACCTCCATCGTTTTGGCGAAATCCTCTTTCGTGCACCCCACGGTCCAGTACCAGGTGTTGTTGCCGCAGACTGTTTCGAGCGCGCCGCCGGTCAGATCAAAGAAATCCGCGATCTGCTCGGCGGATCTCGTCGTCGTTCCCCGCGGCAGCAGCTCCATCGTCAGATTCCCGAGCCCATTGGTCGAAGAATCCTCCGCGGTGACGCCGCCGAGGGCGTACATGTTGATATTCACCAGCGGGGTGGTCGTAATCCGCTTATGCAAAACGACCAGCCCGTTATCTAAAACCGTCCGGGTAATTCCCCCGGCAATCTGCACGGTGGAAGCCTCCGGCTGCGTTGTCGCGGGAGCTCGCATCAGCTCTTCGGCCTTGGCCAATCCGCCGTCACCCACGGCTTCCTTCGGCAACAGTGCGGTTGTCAGCAGTCTTTGCTTATCGAGATATCTGATCGCCGCGTCCTTCACCTGCTCCGCGGTGACGGCCGCCACGCGCTCGACGTATCGATCACTGAAATGGGCGTCGCCGGTTGAGAGATAATCAGTGGCCATCGTCGCGGCCACGTCTTCCGCGCTCTGCATTCCCTTCAGATGGCCGATTTTCATCTCTGCCTTGGCGCGGTCCAGACGATCCTCATCGATCCCGTCCGTCTTGATCTTCTCGATGTCCTCCATCACTGCCGCGGTCGCGGGAGCAATGTTCGGGGTGTCCAGTTCCATCTCGATATCGAACGATCCCGACACATATGCCGGCGTGTCGTCCTCGCAATCGATCCCGCTGCAAAGCTGCCGATTGTCGCGGAGGTCTTCGACCAGAATCGAACTCTCGCCGCCCCCCAGGACTTCGGCCAGAAGATCCAGGGCGTATAAATCGGGACTGCTCTGCTCGACGGATGGAAAGGCGAGGTCCAGCCGCGCCTGGCCGAGGCGCGGAAACGTCGCGACCACCGTTCGCGGCGCGAGAACGGGCGGCTCAGCCGGGACATTGTGCGAAAACGCCCGGCCGGGCTTGGAATCGGCCAGGTATTTGCTCATCGTATCGAGCATCTCGGAAGGGTCCAGGTTCGCCGCCACCGCGAAAACCATGTTGTTCGGCTGATAGGCGATCTTGTAATAGTTGTACACATCATCGCGCGAGAGGCCCTGGATCACTTCCTGATAGCCGATCACCGGCACGTGTGCCGGGCTCACCACGTAGCGCGTGCTTTGCACGAGGTTCCAGAAGACCATGTCGGGATTGCCCTTGTTGCGCTCCAGTTCCCGTTGCACGACCTGGTATTCGCGCCGATATTCCGGAACCGTGATCTTTGCACCAGCATCCAGCCGGTTACCAGATCGACCGCCTGCTCAAAATGCGGCGTGGTCGTATTCACAAAAAACGCGGTGTGATCGTACGTTGTATAGGCGTTTGAATCGTTGCCGATCACCTGAAGCAACTGCTTATTCTGCGTCTCCGTCCGCCGCTCGCTGCTGCCACCGGCGACCAGATGCTCCAGCAAATGGCTCAAACCGCCACCAAGCCATTGCCCTTCATAAACTCCGCCCGTCTCGGCATAACCCCTCACTGCCGCCACGGGAGACGAGACGTGCTTGCAAATCACCACCGCGCCATTCCTCAGCACGGAAATAATCTCATCCGGCTGGCTGACGATCCGATACACCTCCGCCCCATATCCCGGCATCGCCGCCTTGCTTTGCAGCAGTTCCTGACCCTGCGAAGGCGCGGTTTGCGCAAACGCACGCGCACAGAGCAGAAAGCTCATCAAACCAGAAACCAGAAACCACAATGGCGAATGACGAACTGGAATCCCTTCGCTCACTCGGGTTTCGGATTTGATTCGGATTTCTGGTTTCGGATTTCGGATTTCAAATCGCGGCTTGCTCATCTCGCCTCATCGTCTTGTTCAATCTCATTCAAATAGGTAAGCGCCCGCTCCAACTCCCCCTTCAAATGCCTGACTCGCAGCAGGCTCTTCACCCGCGTCAACAGTTCAAATTTGTTCACCGGCTTGCTGACAAAATCGTCCGTCCCGCATTCCGTCGCCTGTTCGATGTCCCCCAGCTCGTTCAGGGCCGTCACCATCAGCACCTGGATATCCTTGGTCTTGCGATCCGACTTGATCCGCTTGCAGACCTGAAACCCGCTCATCCGGGGCATCATGATGTCGAGCAATATTAAATCGGGATTATGCTCCGCCACCTTCGCCAGCGCCTCGACCCCGTCCGATGCCGTGACGAGTTTCACGGGCAAGCTTTCGAGAAACGCCTGGAGCAGCTCCACGTTCTGCGGGTTGTCATCCACGATAAGCACCGTCGACTGCGGCAGGAATGTTTCGGTATTGGGATCGGGCTTGGGAATCGGATTCGCTTCCGTCATGAACACACCTGGGAGCGTGGAAAGCGAAAACTATAAGCCCCCCATCCCGTTAAGTAAAGATTAACTCCCCCTCCGCGCCCGGCGAACTCACCTCAAACCCGCTCCGAATTTCGAGCCTTCTCCTCCTCTTCCTCGCGAATGTCCTTCACCCGGGTAATCCCAAAGAAAACCGAATACACAACCAGCAGCGGAAACCCCAGCACGAAGATCAATGATACAAAATAACAAAGCCCCGCGATCAGCCCCGCGAAGATCACCCAAAGCCACCACGTCTGGCGATAAAATTTTCCGATCGTCATCATCGCTAAAACGTCCGCCGTCGCACTTGCTGCCTCATGAAGTCAGCGCCGCCTCCAGCGCAAAAGCTGTCAGGCGATGCCGCGCGATCTCCTGCCCGTCCACATGAATCACGGGAATCTCCGTCCTAAACTGATCGTGCAGCGACGGATCATCGAGAATATTTTTCTTCTCCAATCGAAACCGCCGTCGCATCGCCACCTGCCGGATAACGGCCTCCGCCTCGCGGCAAAGCTCACACTCCGGCTTCCCGAAAATCGTCACCACGCGCATTTTTCTATCCCACCAACCTCTCGAGAAATTTAAAGCTCTCTTCCGCTGCCGATTGCGGGTCCTCCGTATGCGTATAGAGCTCCACGGTCAAATATCGTTCATACCCAATCGCCCGCAGCGCGTCCTTCAAACCCATCCAGTCCAGCGTCCCGCGTCCGGGGATCAGATGATAGTGCTTTCTGCCGGGAATGTCCTCCACGTGCAGGTTCCAGATCCGGCCCGCCAGCAGCTCGATTGCCGCGGGAATCGATTCACCGATCACCTGGCAATGCCCGACGTCCAGATTGGCCCCCAGCCGCGGGTGCCCCAGGCGATCAATCCACTCCCGCAGCTCGGCCACATATTCGATGAAAAGCCCCGGCTCACACTCAATTCCCACGTCGATCTCATTCTCATCCGCCATTTCCAGCACGCGCACGATCGATTGCTCAAACTGCCGCGCCGCCTTCACGGGATTCATCGGCCCCAGCATTTTGCCGCTGGTGATGCTGATATTCTTTGCCCCCACTCCCTTCGCCAGTTTCATTGCCTTCCCGATCAACTCAATCCGATCCTCCCGATGAATCAGATTCGGCGAAATAAGACTCGGCTCAAAATAAGGCTCCGGCGGCGCGTCCTTCCAATACCCAAAACTACAATTGACATTCACATTGCTCACATCAAGATGCAGCTCGGCAAGGTCCCTTTCTATTCGCTCCAAATCCTTCGGCTGGACGGACGCCGGATAAGCGTGTGGCCTATCCGCCAGAATCTCCACCCCCGGAAACCCGGCGCGGGCGATCCCGCAAGCGCCTCTGAAAGCGCAAATCGCGTGTAGGCATTGGTCGAAAACGCCAATCGCATGCAAAAAACTTACCCGAAGTCGTTGCCCAACAGGAAATTGGCTATCGATAATGGGCCACCGGCTTGACACCTTCATCCCCCAACCTAATATCTAGGTAACAAGATCGCGGGGTAGAGCAGCCTGGTAGCTCGTCGGGCTCATAACCCGGAGGTCGGAGGTTCGAATCCTCCCCCCGCTACTTCCCTTACTCAGGCAGAGCCAACAACTTATGTGGCTCTGCCTGATTTTATTTTAGGGGCACGTTCCGTCGCTTCCCCTAAACTTCCCCTGTGGATGTGCACTTCACGCAGAGCCGGTACTCGTTGCGGCTTTGTTTCAAGCACTTCGGCGCTCGAGGAGGTATGCGTCCATGGCCAGTCTTCTCAAACGCGGGAGCAAGTTCTATATCCGCGTGTATGTCAATGGAAAAGCGAAGGATATCGCGACCAAAACGACCAACATCAAGATCGCGGAAAAGCTGTTGCAGAAGGTGGAATACGAGAATGCCACTGGCCAGCTTGCCACGGCCACCAGAACGCCGCTGGCCAAGCTGCTTGAGGATTTCGTCGCCCATCTCCGCGCAAACCATCGGCAAAAGTCGGTCAAGAATGATCTCTCCCGACTGCGGATGATCTTTGGTCCGCTGACGCCAGCCTTGGAACTTGCCGCCAAAAAGGACAATTTGACAGGGGAAGTTCAGGGGAAGCCGCAAGAGCCGGAAGCCACGGAACCGCCCCGTGTAGCGGCCGAATATGCCGAACAAATCAATCCACCGCTCATCAACCGTTACCTGGATCACCGCGCGGCGGTGGTCGGCCCGAAAACTCTGAACGCCGACCGTGAAATACTCTACCGGCTGTTCCGGTACGCCATCGAGCATCACGGCCTGGTCTACCCCGACGCGCACCTCAAGAATCCGGTGGACAGCGTTCGTCCCCGGAAGCTCCTGGCCCACGACATCCGATTTCTCAACCCTGAGCAGATCAAAGGGCAGTTGGAAGCCGTGAAGGATGAATCGGCGCTGCATGCAGCCGTGGCGATTTTGATCTACGCGGGCCTTCGGCGTGAAGAAGCGTTGTGGCTCACGCGCGAGGATCTGGACCGCAAAGCGGGCTTGATTCGCATCCGGGCCAAAACGATCGACGGCCAATTTTGGCAACCAAAGACGGGGCGAAATCGTGCCGTACCGATCAGCATCGCGCTCGCTGCGGTCTTGGACAAATACAAACCATCGGCAGCCGGGCCTTGGTTGCTGCCAAGTCCCGAAGGCGCACGATGGGACCCGGATAATTTCAGCCACAAGCTCGCCGATGAAAATGCGAAGGCAAAGCTGCCCTGGACGTGCTTGGATTTTCGGCACACGTTTGGTTCGATGCTGGCCCAGCGCGGCATCAGCCTGTACAAAATCAGCGCGATGATGGGTAACTCGCCGGAGATTTGCCGCCGCCACTATGCGGCGCTCATCCCGGACCAGTTTGTCGGCGACGTGAATTTCGCGGCCTGAGCGCAGTGAGTCAAAGCTAAACGCGCGACCGCGAGGACGGACAGGTATGTGATGGCGAAGGAGCATCCCGATTTCCCGCGACTGCTGGAGGCGATGAAAGTCGCCGCTGGTCGCGGTCGGCCATGGGCGGGCAATATCTTTCGCTCCGCGCCGCCGAAATGGGCCACCGGCAAGGAAATGCTCACCGGCGTTGGGAGCATGAAGTCCGGCGCTCGGTTTAACGCGCCCGGTAGCTTCCCCGCCATTTACGGCAGCACGACGCCAGAACTGGCCATGATTGAATCGTTGGCCTACCAGCGCCGCGCCAATCTTCCGTTGGAGCGGGCGATGCCATTGGTGTTCAAAGCCATCTCGGTCGATGTCCAGCGGTGTGTGGACCTAACCGAAGCCGTGGTACTCGCTGATATCGGTCTGACACTCGATCAGATTCGGACCGAAACTTGGTGGCTGGCTCGGGCTCGCGGTGAGGAATCTTTGACTCAAGCGATTGGCAGGGCCGCTCACGACTGCGGCATCCAATCGCTTCTGGCCGCATCAGCGCACGCCGTGGATCAGGGCATCAACGTCATTGTATTACCGGACCACCTCAAGCCGCCCAGCCGCGTAGCAGTGCTTCGACGCCCCACGAAATAATGGCCTCAATCGTCGATATGAATCCGTACACGCACATTTGCGTGTTATCGTGCTTGACTTCTTGCACGATATAGGCAAGGATGTCTTAAGAGGTAACGATCATGGCCACGGCAATAAAGCACTCTCGCGTTCATTCGAAGGTACGCAAACCGGTTTCCGGTCAGTCCGCCGGCGTCGAGGTGCGCGATTTGCGACGATGCCACGCGCTATCTCAGGGCCTTCTGGCTCGACTGCTTGACGTATCGCTGCGCACGGTTTCCGGTTTGGAATCCGGATCGGTCGTCCCGGCACAACTGCGGCGAAACCTAATGCAGGTGAATCGCCTCTGTGGTGCGTTGGCCGAAGCAATGGAATCCAGCTACGTCGGCCGCTGGTTGGATGAGCCGAACGAAATGCTTGCCGGCCTTAAGCCGGTTGAAGCGGTCGAGCGAGGTCAGATCGACTTGGTATGGCAGGTGGTCGAGGGATTGCGTTCAGGGTCGCAACTATAGCGCCTGCGCCTGTCGCTCGTGTGGATAACTTTCCATCTAACGCGAAGACCCCGCTCGAACGCGGGGTCTTCGTTTCCCTTACTCAGACAGAACAAGAAATCATCTATGGTTCACGGCACCTCCTTTCGTAATCCTCTATGTCCTTGAGCAGGTATCGCACAATGCCGTGCGTCCCATGCCCGAGACAGAATGCTTTCACACCCGCGGCCTCCAGATTTCGCCGCACGGTGCTTCGATCACAGGCCCAGCGATCGGCAACCGCCTTGAGGGAAACGTATCCTCCACTGACAGCCCCGCTCTTTGATTGGGGCGCTTTAGCCGACTCGGGCCATGCCAATTGATTACTCATGGATATTTCGACCTTCTTGGGTAACGAAGGCTGACGACATTGATCGTCTTCGACCGCTACGCGGTCTTCACCGCTCTCTTCACCGCCGGAGTTAGCATATTGTTCGGTATTGTCGAAGTCAACGGTTTATTTGACTTTATTCAGTTCGACGGTTTTGTTCGCTGTGTGGACCTTGTATCCGCCGCTGACGCCACAGCAGTTGGCATATTTAACCCCTTGCATACCGATGCATTTACCCATAGAATGAAACTTATGGCCACTTCCCGCTCGACCCGCGGCGCTTCCAAACCGGAACCATCCCCCAAAACGGTGCAAAGGACTTATCGGTTTGACAACAAGACTTTTGCTGCGTTTGAAGATGACTGCGCTCAGCATTTGTCTAATCCGAAGCGGGTCATAGAAGCTCTGATCCTCCACTGGTTGGATGCGAGTGCCGAAGAGCGTGCCGCAATGGCTCAAATACATCGCCAGCGGATCGGGGCTGGTTCTCAAGACGAAGAATGATCCGCTCCGCATGAGAGTCTCGATTCACAACGGTGTGGCTTTTCTCCCTTGATCATGCCGCGCCCAAAGGCCTGAATGCGGTTATTTCTAACCGTTGGGGCGAATCCGCTCCGGCACACCTGTCCACGGCATTGAATCCGCAACTCTCTGCCTATCCCACTCTGCGAAATTAGCGCCTTCTCCAACCACCGCATCTTTTGAGCGGGCGTTTAGTCGCGCCCAGCGATCTCGCTACTCTACTGCATCCCGCCGATTCGGACGCTCAGACAATTTCAATTGAACCCAAACAAAATGCGAACTGTATTCTTGACTCCGATGTTCGGCATGCGTACGGTATTGTCCATACCGATTAAGTCATCGCATTATTCAATGCGGATCGGTAGTGGTTAATCAATAGGAGTCATCCGATGAAAAGCCGAATTCTGCGTCGATCCTCGCTGCTGGTGCCGACGCTCGTCGGGGCAGCAATGTCCATCGCAATTCCAAACACCGCTCGCGCGGCAGCCGCCAACGGTGGCCAGCCGCTTCCGTGGGAAGGTCCATTGAATCAAGTGCTGGCCAGCTTCACCGGTCCGGTGGCTAAGGCGCTGTGCATCCTGGCCATCGTGGTCATCGGATTTGGTTTCGCCTTCAGCGAAGGCGGCGGACTCCGTCGCATTCTCGGTCTGCTGCTCGGTGTGTCGATTGCGGTCACGGCCACGAGCTTCGGCGTGACGTTCTTCGGTTTCGATGGCGGCGCTGGCTGGTAACGGTTCGGCGAGCTCACCGCCTGTCCAAGCGCTCGGTAGGAGAATGGCTATGTCGCGCCCCGAAGAAATCGAAGGTTACGAAGTGCCGCTCCATGTGGCATTGACCCAGCCGATCCTCATGGGCGGCGCACCGCGGACATTCGCCATTCTCAACGGCACGGTCGCTCTGGTGGTCGGAATGGGTTTGCATCTGTGGTGGCTTGGATTTCCTGCGGGCGCGGGTCTGCACATGGCGGCGGTGCTGATGAGCAAACGCGACCCGCACTGGTTTGACATTTTCCGGCGTCATGTCCGCCAGCCGACCCATTTGGATTCGTGACACCGCCTGACCTCTGTAGGGAGATACGTTCATGTGGAACCTTGGTGAATACCGCAAACATCCGAAGCGCCTCGCTGACCATCTGCCCTGGGCAACGCTCATCGCGCCAGGCGTGATTCTCAATAAGGATGGCAGCTTGCAGAAAACCATCGCATTTCGGGGGCCGGATCTGGACAGCTCCACGCCCTATGAACTCGTCGCCGCACGCGCCGGATGAACAACGTACTCCGTCGCCTCGGTTCTCACTGGTGCGTGCATGTGGAGGCGTCAAGGCGATTGGCGTATGTCTATCCGGCCAGCGACTTCCCAAATCCAGTCGCGGCAATGATCGATCAGGAACGCCGCGATTCTTTCACGGCGGATGCCCTCCACTTTGAAAGCCAGTGCTTCATCACCTTCACCTATCTGCCGCCGGCAGAAGGGATGACGCGGCTGGGCGATTTCTTCATCGACAGGCCCAACAACAAAGTGGAGGGAAGAGTTTCCTATCGCGCCCATTTCGATCACTTCCTGGGCCAAGTGGATCAGATCGTAAACCTGATGGCCTCCTTCATGCCCGAAGTCCATCCGCTGGATGATGGCGAGACGCTGACTTACCTGCACTCGTGCATTTCGGATCGGCGGTTGACGGTCGCCGTGCCGGACGTTCCGTTCTATCTGGACGAAATGATTACTGACCGGCCTCTGGCCGGTGGGCTGTCGCCGCGTCTCGGACGGCTCTTTCTCAAAACCGTCTCGGTCCGCGCATACGTCAATCGCACGCTTCCCTGTCTGCTGGACCGACTGAACGAATTGCCGATCGAGTACCGATGGATCGGCCGCTACCTGCCGATGGACAAGACCGATGCCACACGCCAACTGAACAAGCTGCGGCGCCAGTGGTTCGCCAAGCGCAAGGGGATGGTGACCCTGCTCAAAGAAGCGATCACCAAGCAGGAATCCAAGCTGGAGGATTCCGACAGCTTGAACAAATCGGAAGATGTCGATGCCGCGCTGCAGGAACTTGGCGGCGATCACTGCTCGTTTGGGGATTTCACGTTGACGATCACGGTGTGGGATGAAGATGAGCAAACGGCCACCGAAAAGGCCCGCGCCGTTCAGCAAGTCGTGGACGGTGTGGGCCTCGTCACCGAAATCGAGGATTTCAACGCGGTTCAGGCTTGGATGGGCAGCCTGCCGGGCCATGCCTACGCGGACGTGCGCCGGCCGCTGGTTTCATCTTTGAACGTCTGCGATCTGGTGCCGCTCAGTGCCGTTTGGTCCGGGCCGGCGCGATGTGCGCACCTGGACGGTCCACCGCTGCTTGTCACGCGCACGAAGGGCTCAACTCCATTCCGAATGTCTCTACATCAGGGTGATGTTGGACACACGATCATTGCCGGTCCCACCGGCGCGGGTAAATCAACGCTTCTGAATCTTATCGCCTGCCAATGGCTGCGTTATCCCGGCGCTCGTGTTTACATCTTCGACAAGGGCGCAAGCTGCCGGGCCATGACGTTGGCGATGGGCGGCGATTTCTACGACCTGGGCGGTGAAGGCGAAGAGATTTGCTTCCAACCCTTCGCCGGGATCGAAGATGAATCGGAATTGGCCTGGGCGCAGGACTGGATCGCGGACCTTCTGCACCGCGAAAAAGCTGAAATCACACCCGCGACCAAACAGGAGCTTTGGGCCGCGCTGTCCAACCTGGCTTCGATGCCGCGGGTGCAACGCACGCTCAGCACGCTCCTCGGCCTGGTTCAAGATGCCGATGTTCGGCAGGCGATGCGGAGTTACACGCTCGACGGACCGCACGGGCGACTGCTGGATGCGAACCATGACACACTGGGCGATGGTGACGTGGAGCGCGGTGCCCGATGGCAGGCGTTTGAGATGGAACACCTGATGCACTCGCGCAGGCGCTGCTCCCGGTGCTGACCTACCTGTTCCGCCGATTGGAGAAGCGATTCGACGGCTCGCCGACGCTGATGATTCTCGATGAGGCGTGGCTGTACCTGACCGAATCCCTCTTTGCCGCCAAGATCCGCGAATGGCTAAAGGTGCTTCGCAAGAAGAACGTGGCGGTCATCTTCGCCACGCAAAGCCTTTCCGACATCGCCGACAGTGCGATTGCGCCGGCGATCATCGAGAACTGTCCGACTCGCATTTTCCTGCCCAACGGCAATGCGCTCGAGGAGCGGACGCGCAAAGTTTATGAATCGTTTGGGCTGAATGAGCGGCAACTGCAAATCCTACAGCAGTCGATCCCCAAGCGCGATTACTACTACCAGAGCCGGGAAGGTAACCGGCTTTTTGAACTCGGCCTGGGTGAATTGGCGCTGGCCTTCTGCGCCGCCGGATCACCACAAGATCAAGCGCGAATCAGCCATGTGCTGAATGAGAATGGCCGGACGCATTTTGCGCGTGCGTACCTGAACGAACGGGGCCTGGGACATTGGGCCGATCGTCTGGAAACCCTCAACACCGAAAGGATCGATCATGAGCAACTTAACCTTGAATTCGACGGCAAACCTGACGAAGCCTCCGCGGCTGCGACGTAAGGGTCTGGCGGTTCTGCTTCTCGCAACGGGTGCGGCGGTCGTTTTTCTGCCGGCACGCCGGGCCAATGCTTTCTTGTTCGACATTGTGCTGGACCCGATTGCGCTGGTGGAAAATGTCCTGAAGGTGGTGGACCTCGGCGAGCAGATTGATGCGGTGGTCCAGGAAGTTGAGGACCAAGTGAAGCAGCTTGAGCATCTCAACCTGAGCAGTGTCCCGAACATCGCCGGAATCATCTCGGGTGTCGAAGGGCAATTAGAGTCCAGTCTTTACGACACCCCAAACCCCGCCGGCCAACTCAACACGCGCTATCCAGCGGATATGAGCAACGCGACGTGGGCGCAGTACCAGTCGGATGAATCCAACTGGACGGATGATCAACGTCAATCGCTGGCGGAGAACCGGCAATTACAAAATCAGGTTTATCAGGACATGGATACGACGACCCAACAGGTACAGGACATCGTTAATGCGTCCAATTCGGCTTCCGGCGAAACGTCCGCAGTTCAAGCCCACAACGATCTACTGGCGGTTGCATCGGGCGAACTGGCCAAATTGCAATCCCTGAAACTCGCCCGCTCCCGGCTCAGGACAGAAAAGCTGGCCCAACAGCAATCCGAGTCGTCCTATGCCGAAGCCGAACGGCAACGGGTGCGCAGCGGTTGGGATAACCCGGCGCCGCCGACAGAGACGGTCGTCGATCCGTTCCAGAATTGATCGCTGAGAACACGCTCGAAATGGTTTGAACACAGGAGATTTGCCATGACACGCTTGAAGAAACGAATTTTGATAGCGGGTGCCGCTGCGATTTTGGTTTTGCCAGCGGCGACGTTCGCCGACATCGTTTTTGATCCGACGAACTTCGCCGAAGCGGTGCTCCAGGTGGCGGACGACGTGCAAATGGTTGACCAGCTCTATCAGGAGGTCACCAACGAAGTGGCCATGCTGAAAAGCTGGAACTTCACTCAGTTGCCCGGAATCCTGCAAAGCATGAACGTCTGGCAGCAGGTGTTCGGTCAAGCCGGAAGCACCTACACGTCCACCGCTCCCGCTAGCACGCTGGACAGCCAATATCCATCCGATCCGAACAATTACGCCAACATGACGGATGCCAGCTACCAGTCGATGCAAACCGGCTGGGATCAGGAAGAGCGCAGCGTCCTGATTGAAAATCGCACCGTCCAGAACCAGACGTACCTGAATCTCCAGCCGACTGCCCAGCGGATTCAATCTTACATCGAACATTCCAATTCCGCGTCCGGCGCCACCTCCGCCATGCAGGCGGGCAATGAGGAAGTCGCGACGCTAGTGGCGCAGCTTCAAGCGCTACAGGCACAGGAAATCACCGATGCCCGCGCCGAAGTGGAACGCGATGCTCAGGCTCAGGCCGAACATGCGTATGCGTTGCAGCAGCAACAGGCGGTTCGCGGCAATTGGGCCAATCCGGCGCAACCAACCAGCTCCGTTGTGGACGCATTCCCCGCGGCAAACCAATAAGGGCTGACGTTTCCCGAAGGAAGTGAGTGCCACGATGATGAATATTTTAGCACTGGATTACGGCCCCGATCTGATCAATGACGTGGCCAACCAATACATCAACGCGATCAACAGCGGCTTTGGCCTCATCAAGGGCGATGTCACCTGGCTGCTGAACGTGCTCATCATTCTGAGCATCATGTGGTCGGCGGCGCTGTGGGCGCTGAGCGATGACCACATCATCGTCCAGTTCGCCCGCAAGATCGTCTACATCGGCCTGTTCGCCTGGATCATCCAGAACTGGCAGAAGTTGACCGACACGCTGGCGCGCTCATTTATGGATCTGGGCCTCAAGGCCGGCGGCTTCGATGGCGCTACCTATTACACGCAGCAGCCGGGAAACATCGCCTACTTGGGCTACACAACGGCGCAGCCCCTCATGGATCAAATCAGCCGGTTGACCGGGCCGGTCGCGTTCTTCAAAAACTTTGTCGAGATCGCGTTTTTGTTCCTCGCGATCTGCGCCATCGTCGCGGCGTTTTGCATCATCACCATTCAAGTTGTCGTTGCACTGCTCACATTCAAGTTCGGCAGCTTGGCGGCCTTTGTGCTGGTGCCATTCGCCGTCCTGTCCAAGACGGCATTTATCGCGGAGCGCCCGCTTGGATGGGTGGTCGGTTCCGGCGTCCGGCTGATGGTGCTGACACTTGTACTCGGGGTGGGAAATAACATTTTCCAAGAGCTGAAGGTGCCACCTGGCCAGACAGTGACGACCTATCAGGCATTCTGCATTGCGCTGGCGGCGCTGTTGTTGATGGTCTTGTCGCTGGTCGCATCCCGGCTCGCATCTGACCTGATTATCGGCGGTCCGAGCCTGGGCGTCGGCACGGCGATCAATACGAGCGCAATAGCGCTGCGCACAACGGCGGCGACCGCAGAGAAAACGAACTCGGCTGTTAAGGCCGTGAAGATGGCGGCGACCGTGCCTGCGAAGGGTGTGATGCTTGCTGCCTCGGCGGGAACGGCTGTCTTTCGGAAAATCACCGGCAGCGGCAACAGCGCCGGCAATAAGCCTGGGACAACAGTCGCGTCGGCTGTCTCTGGAACAACTGCGACTCAAGCGGGCGGTAGCCCAACGGCTTCCAACACGGCCAGCCGGGTGCCGGGGTCGAACACACCGGGCAAAAGCGGTCCAACCAACACTGGAGGGACACCAACATGAGTTTTCCAAATATGACAACCAGTTATGGCAAGAACGGCGGATCGGGTGACAGTCACAATCCCTACGCTCGCGCCGCGGCGGCCTGGGATGATCGGATCGGATCGGCACGTGTACAAGCACGCAACTGGCGATAC
>CAWFRU010000004.1:0-2068962 GCA_963818385.1 uncultured Phycisphaerales bacterium
TGGTGCTGAGCTGTTGAAGACTGTTGAGTCACTGGGCGTAGGTTGCTCACTGGCTGCTACAGTTCCATGGCTCTGAAACACTTGACGGACTGTGGAGCTTGTGGAACAGGGTGGATGCGAGACCCTGGCCGTGTGCTGAGGAATCGGGCAGCCCTGCAGCCCGTGCTCCCACCACCAGGCTTGCCATCATCGGATTCTGCTGCTGCGACGGCCATGCAGGCGCCCATGCCTGGCGCAGGAAGGTTGTCTTGCGGATACCTGTTGGTCATCGTGATGTCACTGGCCACCACGAACAGGACCGGGCCGGCACCACTGGATGCCATGCACTCACCAACAGCAGGAACCATCACCGCCACTCCAGCCAGGCCAAGCTCCAGCACACCGCCGCAGCTCTCCACCGCCATCAGTGGTATGCCGCCACATCCCACACCACGTCACCTGCCAAATTCAAACATTCACGTTGATCTTCCACGCCCACCACCTCTTTTGCTTCAACCACATGTGAGCATGGCTGGTGCAACCTTGTCTCCAACCACCCCCCCCCACCACCTGATCATTTTGCCCATCAGTGTTATGACTTATTGATAGAACGAGTTGCCAGTGAGTCAAGTTGTGAATGAAGAAACAAGTGCACTGTAGCTGAACCTGAACTTAATGCCACCATGGAACGCCTGAACATCAAGATCTACACCAGCTAGTGTGATGCAGCCCCTCCCCATGTGGCTGGCTCTTCACCACCCAACCACCAACCACCTGTTGGATCTGCAAACTCCAGCTTTTTGTTTTGTTGATTGCTTCTCCTCCACCACCGATTGCTCCGTTGTCCACCTGCCTGGAGGAAGAATACCCCGCACCGCCATATGGCTTGTCGATGAAGTAGATGAAGGAGGCAGCCCATGAAAATTATTGCGAATCAGGCCCTGCCCTTGTCATCAGCTCCTCCTGGCCCACACTGGCCTTCACTTTCATCTGCCTGAGCCTTGTCGCACCAGGCCAGCAGCCACCTGCACACCCGCACCTTCCAGCGCCCGGCCGAGTTGCCGCCCCGCCCATTACTCCATCCATCGTGGAGCGCAACTTCTCACACACTACTCCTCGAACTCTTCCTCCAACCTCATCCACCTCTGCACCCCCAACAACCTCTGCCTTCACCTTGTTCCTTGCCTCTGCCGACCCAGGGCTCCACCAACTGCATGAAGCAAGGCCTTCAATATGTCTTAAAACTTTCAAATGTCTGTCACCAAAAATCAGTTCACAGCGCACTGTATTGCCATGTGGCCCCCCATTGCGGTGTCATCATCATCATCAATCTCACCATGGTCTCACTGCACTGTCCTGTCTGCTGGAGCCTCGTACCTTGGGACTGAACCACGCCACCACACCCGGCCCATCGCCCGCCACAATTCTTAAGCCTTGCCCAATTCAACTGCCTTCCCTATCTATTTTAAAAAAAAAAAAAAAATCAGCGCTGTGCCATTGCCCCAAATGTTGCATTGCCTCCACCACCAGAAAAAAAAAAAATCTAGCAAAATGGTTCAAATCCAGCTTCATGGCATGTCACCAATCTGCCTGTCATCCAAGGACCTGCCCAGTTGCCCACCAGCTTGTGTGCCCCGCCATGTGCCAGGCCCACCACCCTGCTGCTATTCTGAAAAAAAATTTCTCCAAATCAATGGGTCCTTGTGCTTCTGCCACCACCAGCAGCAGCACGCTGCTGCCAGTTTAGCTCTTACCAACAGCACGAGAGCTACCAAGCCCGGCTGCCTCGAAGTGAGCTGGACACCTCCGTTGCTCGGCCTCCTGTGAGCCACGGCGGGCCATCGATCGCGCACCAACGCGCCCACATCCCCCTCCTCCAGTTCCAATGCCTCCACCATCAGTTGGGACAACGGAGCCCCACTATCTTCTCAACTGCTCGGCTACAGGCTCCATCACCTCCACCAACATCTCCATCCTACACCACCAGGCGGCCTCCTCCGACGACGAAAAAAACCCTTCCACAGTCAGGCGCTTCACCCTGGCCATTGAAATCGCACCAAAGCCGCCACAGGCCACACGGCCACCACACACCCACCACCCACTCGATGGAAGCCTTCAGCCAGCGCCATTCCTGGAGATGGACGTCATCGTCGGCCTGCTCACCATCGCCGCCGAACTCCCCGTCCATCCTCGCCGGCACGGCCACGACAACGACCACACACACCCACCACCGCCACCACCACCTCGCCAAAGCTTTCGAAGAAGCCGGCCCGCCCGGCGTCGTCAACTTCCTCCCCGGCATCGGCGAAGAGATCGGCCCCATCTCTCGTGCGACCATCCCGACGTCGCCATGATCGCCTTCACCGGCTCCAAGGCCGTCGGTCTCTGCATCGACTAGCGGCCGCCAAACCCCGCCGGTCAGACGCACGTCAAGCGCGTCATCGCCGAAATGGGCGGCAAGAACGCCATCATCATCGACGAAGACGCCGACCTCGACGAGGCCGTCGCACGGCGTCGTCGCCAGCGCCTTCGGCTACGCCGGCCAAAAGTGCTCCGCCTGCTCGCGCGCCATCGTCGCTCCCGGCGACTACGACCCCTTCCTCTCCCGCCTGATCGAGGCCACCGCCAGCTCTGAAAATCGGCCCCGCCGAAGACCCGGCCTGCCGGTCGGCCCGGTCATCGATGCCGAGCCCGCAGCCGCATCCTCGCTGCCATCGGCAGCGGCAAAACCGAAGGCCGCGCTCGCCTACGCAGGCGAGCCCCGGCCCTCTCTCGACGAGGGCTATCTTCGTCGCCCCGCACATCTTCGCCGACGTCCCCCCCGACGCGCTCCCTCGCCGCAGAAGAAATCTTCGGCCCCGTCCTCGCCGTATTGAAAGCCGACAACCTCGATGACGCCCTAAGCATCGCCAACGGCACCGCATTACGCGCTGACGGGCGGCATCTACTCCCGCAGCCCCGCCAACATCGCCCGCGCCCGCCGCGAATTCCGCGTCGGAAACCTCTACATCAACCGCCAGATCACCGGTGCCCTCGTCAGCCGCCAACCCTTCGGCGGTTTCAAACTCTCCGGCGTCGGCTCCAAGGCCGGTGGCCCCGACTACCTCCGCCAATTCCTGATGCCAAAATGCATCACCGAAAACACCATGCGCCACGGGTTCACAGACTGATCAACAAATCATTCTCCCCGTGTAGCCGCCCTGCTTGACTTCGGTGAGCCAAGTCGAACCGCAGGGCGACCTTTCCGACCCCCAACATGTGCAAAAAAAACCCACAGCTCTTCGCCGTGGGTTGTTATCAATCAACGAATTTCAACCTACCTGTGCCCACCCCCACCAAATCCTCCACCACCTCTCATCCCCCCGCCCCCGCCAATAAATCCACCGCGACCACCACCACCCCAGCCCCCGCGACCACCCCACCCGCCGCCACGATATCCCCAACCACGCCCCCCGCCGATCACCACGATCCCGCCGTAATACGGATACCCGTAGTAGCCGCCGTAGTAACCATACGAATAAGGATACGGATACGAATACGCATACGAAGGCTGCGCCGCATAAACATACGTCGGCTGCTGTGCCTGCCCATAAACATACGTCTGCGTCGGCTGCGGCTGCGAATCAGCCGTCGCCACAGTCGGGTCCGTCGGCGATTGATCCGGCCCATACGTCGACACCGGCATCTGACTCGCAGTCTGATTCTGATTCGCCGCCACCTGCGGCAGCGCCGCGCTCACCTGGTTTGAAATCGCGTCCTCGATCTTAAACAGATCCGTCAGCGCCCCGTCGACGTCAGCGCCGCCACCGTCCGGTTATTTACCGTATCAAACAACTGCCCGGTTACCCGAAGCTGTGTATCGGCAAACTGGTACGTCCCAAAATCACCAGCGGCGCTCCCACATGCTGAGCCGCGCTCACGGCTTCCGCCTGCCCGTTCAGCGGCACGTTCAGGTTGATCGCCCGCACAGCCGAATTCCCCGCAACCTGCGTCACCAGGTTCTCGTTGATCGCCTGCCCCACCCATTCATGATCCGTCGCCCCGATCTGCACAAACGGCACCACCAGCACCTTTGTCTGCACCGCCGGATCAGGCATCGTCGTCGCCTGCCCCAGGCTCATGGAAGCACACCCCAAAACAACCAGCATCCAATAGGGGAAATTTCTCATAGGGGCTCCTGTTCAACCAACATTATACGCGGCATCCAAGAGCAAACCGCGCACCCCCTATAAATAATCCCCCAATTCGCACCCTTTATCGCCCATGCCCACCCCCGCCGCCATGGAATCCGCCTCCACCCCCATGGAAACCGCCTCCCCCATGAAATCCCCCACCACCATGAAACCCGCCACCACCATGAAAACCACCATGGAAATACCCCCCATGATAAAACCCTCCATGCGGATATCCCCACCCTCCATATCCGCCCGACAGGTACACTGGCCCACCGTACCCATAATCAGAACCATCATCCGAATAAGCCGGGTAAGGATAAACGTAGGTTGTCACTGCATTCCCCCCGCTTTCATCCGCCGACGTGTAATACGGCACCGGTGATCCCTGCGCCCAATACGTCACGCTCGAAAGCTCGCCCGCCGGCTGCGGAAGCACCGCTCCCAGTTGCGCACTGATCGAATCCTCCATCTTAAACAAATCCGTCAGCGCCCCGGTTGCCGTCAATGTCGTGACCGTGCGCTGGTTCGCCAGATCATAAACCTGCCCATTCACCCGAAGCTCGCTCTCCGAAAACTGATACGATCCAAACACCACCAGCGTCGCCCCCGCATTCGCCGCCGCCGTCGTCGCCGCTGCTTCCCCGTTCACGGGCCCGCTCAGGCTCATCGCCTGAAGCTGCGGATCGCCCGCGATTTCCGTAAGCAAATTCTCTTGCAGTGCCGCCCCCACCCATTCATGGCCGCTCCCCCCAATCTGCGTAAACGGGACCACCAGCACCCTGGTCAGCGCCTGCTGAACCACTGGCATCGTCGTCGCCTGCCCGAACGCCATTGATGCCGTCCCGAGCACTACCAGCAAAAACCAGATCACGTTTTTCATCGCGCACTCCTTGAACGTCTAAGCGAATTCTATGGACATTCACCAGGAGTATTCGCGCCACCCGCTAAAAATACCCGCAATTTCTAACCCCGCTATCTCACCAGCCTGTTCCACACCCCCGGCCCCAGAATCAGCAGCCCCACCACAATGGCCATGATCGAAGCGATCAGCACCATCCCCGCCGCCACGTCCTTCGCAGTTTTCGCCAGCGGATGCACGTTCGGGATCGCCAGATCAATCGCCGCTTCAATCGCCGTATTCACCCCCTCCAGAATTAGCACAATCGCAATAGTCATCGCCAAAATCGCCCACTCCACCCTCCCGATCCCCACCCACCACCCCACCCCACACGCCCCCGCCCCGATCACCACCTCAACCCGCGCATTCCTCTGCGTCCGTAGGAGATACCCCAACCCCGCAAACGCAAACCCAAACGATCGAAAAAATCCCCAATTTCCACCCGCCCCCGGTACTCCGGGGGAGGGCAGGGGAGGGGGTCGATCTGCTCTGCCTGTATTGTTAGCCCGATCCTCGCTCACTTTTTGATTTGCCATTCCTGCCCCACCTCACGATTCACCACCCTCTCTGAATCCCGTCCCGCCGCCGTCAGCATTCTTTCCATCGGCTCCCCCATCGCCTCATGGCTCAACCGAAACGTACTATGATGCATCGGCATCACAAACTCCGCCTGCACATGCCCCGCCATCGTCCAAGCCTGTTCCGGCGAAGCGTGCGCCCGGATATACGGGTCATACGCCCCGATCCCAAGAATCGCCAAATCCACCGCCCCGATATCCTTAAACCATTCCTGGTAAGCCGTATCCCCGCCGTAGAGAATTTTCCGCTTGCTCGTCTCCAGAAGATAAGCGTTGTACCCGCGATACGTATCCAGAAACGTCCGCGCCCCCAGTGCTCGAACCTTCCGCGCCGTCACGGCCAACCCGTTAAACCGTGCCGTCTCCCCCCACCGAAGCTCATGCACATTCCGAAACCCGAGGTCCCACACCAGATCGCGCGTCCGGTCCGCCATCACGATCGGCGTCTTTTTATCCAGCGCCGCAAGACTCGGCCGATCCAGATGATCGAAATGCGCATGCGAACTCAAAATCAAATCAATCTTCGGCAACTGATTGAGTCTCAGCGCCGCCCCGATATATCTCCGCGGCCCCAGGGTCCCCAATCCCAATCCCAGCCCAATCCGATTCCCAAACACCGGATCGGTCAGCACCGTCATCCCCCCAATCCGCAGCAGAATCGTCGCATGCCCGATCCAAACCGCGGACAATTCCCGATCCTCCCAATCACGAATGTCCGGCCGCAATTTCGCCGCCGGCGGTGGATTCACCTGATCGAAAATCCGCATCTGCCCCCGCCCCCTTCCCAGCTTTGCCGCCAGCTCCAGCGCGAACGGCCTGCGCTTCAAAACATCCGTGACCGTGCGCCAGACTGATTTCACTGGATCTCCGCCCCCACGATTTCTGCAATCACCGGAAAATGGTCGCTCGCATATTTCGCCAACCGATCCCGCTCGATCGCCGCTTCCTTGATCTTCGAAATATCGATCCCAAACGTGAAGATATAATCCACCCGCTGCCCCGGAAATTGGGTTGAAAAGCTTCCCGTCTTGGCTGCCTTCCACGGATCGTGCGCATAGAACGTATCCACATACCCCGCATCCAGCAGTTTATGGATCGCCGTCCGCGGCAGCATCCCCCCATTCGCCTCGAAATCCCCCTTCGTACGCTCCTTGCACTTCTCAATTTCAATCGCCTGGATTGGCGAGTTTGCATTAAAATCCCCCACCAAAACGTGCGGCCGATTCTGCTTCCGATGCCCCGCGAAGATCTCCAATATCGCGTCAATCTCCCGCTCCCGGACCTTCTCATCCTCCACCTTCGCATGCGGATGCAGATGCACCGCCGCCACCGTCCACTCTTGTCCATCAACGGACACGGTTGCCTCCAGCAGGCAGTCCGAGAGGACGATTCGCAGCACCGAATGATTTACCGATTCAATAATGTTCCCCCGCACCAGGATGGCCGCCCCATGCTTTTTCCCGTCCACCCGCAGATATTCCATCTTCAGCCGCTTCGCGATCCGCTCCACGACGGCGTCATCATCCGCCTCCACCAGCGCGACGATATCCGCCCGCTGCGCCTCAATGACTTCCGCGAGCGGATCGGCACGTCCGACCCCCCCATCCAGAATGTTAAACCCGACGATCCTCATCCGGGTTTGATGGTAGCGCCGGATAGCCCAAAAGCAACCGCGAGCCCCCCGTTGTTGCACAGTCTCGCAGCCCCTTACATAATTTTACGTTTTGTTACGTTTTACGCGATTTTCGTAGGGTGGTGCGTACTCGCCCACCGTTTGGTCTGCCGATCACGGAACGGTGGGCGAGTACGCGCCACCCTACGTAAGACGGGCCGCTCAACTCTCTGCGCAGCGTGTTACATCATTTTACGTTTTGCTACGTTTTCGGCGGATTAGTTGTACGGAGTTTGGTTAATTTTCAATAAACGCGGGGTGGAATATTTTGGATAGGAATTGGCCCCGCTAAGTCGACGGCTCACTTCGCGGCGGTTCTGGATAGGCACGATCATACTATAATCCCCCCACGTGAATCTCCTCCCCCCCATCGACCTCGCCTGGCAGCACCAGCAAGCCGGCCGCCTCCACGAAGCCGAAGCCATCTGTCGCCAGCTCCTCACCCACGATCCCAACAACGCCGCCGCCCTGCATCTGCTCGGCGTCATCGCCAAACTCACCGGCAATGACGACGCCGCACTTGAGCTTGTCGGTCGCTGCGTCGCCCTCGCCCCCAACGACGCCTTCGCCCAAAGCAATCTCGGCAACCTTCTTCGCGACAAGGGGCGTTTCGATCTCGCGCTGGCGGCTTATCGCCGGGCCATTGCGCTTCAGCCGGATTTCGCAGCCGCTTTTTACAACCTGGGAATGTGCCATTGGCAAATGAAGCAGGACGAGCAGGCCATCGCCAACCTTCGCCAGGCGATCCAGCTCTCCCCCGGCATGACGAGCGACTGGTTCGCCCTCGCGACCGTCCTCAAGGAGGCCGGCCAGATCGACCCCTCCATCGCCGCTTGCCAGAAGGCGATTGAACTTAACCCCAATGCCGCGGGTTATCACTACTCGCTTGCCGATGCATACGAACTAAAATCTCCCCCGGAGCACGAGCCCGCGATCGCCGCCTACCGGCGCGCAGATCGAGATCGACCCCAATTACGCCGACGCCCGGTGCGACCTCGCCGTCGCGCTTGCGGCCCTCGGCCGCGGCCCCGAAGCCGAGGCCGCGCTCACCGAGGCGGTCGCCCACGGCACTGCGCCTGCCCTGGTCGCGCTCACTCGCGGGCGAATTCTGCACCGCGCCGGGCAATCCGAAAAAGCGATCGAATTTCTGCGCCGCGCCGCTCAGCTCGACCCCGATTCCTGGCGCACCTGGTTCAACCTCGGCAACGCCCTGCGCGAAACCGGCCGCTTTTCCGAAGCCGCCCAGTGTGTCCCCCGCATCCTGGCCCGCCGGCCGAATTCCTCCCACGCCTACGGCCTGCTCTCCAGCCTCGGGGCCGATCTCGATCCCTCGGAAATCTCCCGCCTGTCCGAATCTCTCGACAACCCGCAGCTCTCAAACGCCAACCGCGCTGCCCTCGGCTTCGCGCTGGGAAAATTCCTCGACAAATCCGGGCGTTTCGACGAAGCGTTCGCCCACTTCTCGCGCACCAACGCGGCCGCGCGGGAACTGCCGCGCCGCCGGCGAACGCTACAACAGCGAACAATTCGCCCGCCACATCGACAACCTCATCGCCCTCACCACCCCCGACTTCTTCAACCGCTGGCACAACACCGGCGTCCGCTCCGATCTCCCCGTTTTTATCGTCGGAATGCCCCGCTCCGGAACCACCCTCATCGAACAGATCGCCGCCAGCCACCCCGAAGTTTTCGGCGCCGGCGAGCTCAATGACATCTCCACTCTCGCCACAAAACTAAAATTCCCCCACTGCGCCCCCGACAAAATCGCCCAATCCGCCCAGCACCACCTCGACCGCCTTCGCTCGCTTGCCTCCTCGGCATCGCGGGTCATCGACAAAATGCCCGCCAACGTCGAGCATCTCCATTTCATCGCCGCCCTCTTTCCCGAAGCCAGAATTATTTTTTCCCGCCGCGACCCGCGCGACACCTGTCTCTCCTGCTTCTTCCAACCCTTCCTTGAAGGAAATCTTTTTACCTTCGACCTCGCCGACTGCGGCCGCCATCATGCGCAGATCGACCGACTGATCGAGCATTGGAAATCGGTGCTGCCGCTGCGCATGCTGGAAGTCCAATACGAAACCCTGGTGCAAGACCCCGAGCCGCAATCTCGCCGCATTATTGAATTTCTGGGACTCCCCTGGGACGCCGCCTGCCTCGATTTCCACCGCACCCGGCGCCCGATCCACACCGCCAGCGCCTGGCAAGTCCGGCAGCCGCTCTATAAGCAGTCGATCAGGCGGTGGAGAAATTATGAGAAATATCTTGGTCCGCTTTCGAAAGCACTTGGCTTTACCCTCTTCCCAGGCACTCCGGGCTGACCGCCCGACACATTTCGAATTCCGGTGCAAATCGCCGCTCCGATGATCACGACTCGATCCACACTCGAACAGCGGCCCGGATTGTTGGTGGAAGCGGCGTTTTCGCCGCTCGGCATCTTCAAGCGGCGGGGACGCCGCTTCTACTCGGACCTGAAGTAAGCCAAAGTTAGTGCTGTGCGGAGGTACGACCCAGGGCAATCGCATGTGACTCAAAAGGCGACGAAAGACCCCCTCCCCCAACCCTCCCCCGGAGTACCGGGAGCGGGGGAAAGAGGGAACATGCGATTGCCCTGAGGGCCGGAGTGAGGGCATTGGAAAAATCTGACGCACACTTGGCCCTCACCCACGGAATAGCGCCGTGCGGTTCGACACAGCTCACCGAAGTCAAGCACGGCGGCTACACGGGGAGAAGTTGGGGACAGGTCCGGTGCTTTCGGCGTCGGGGCCACTGGGCGACAAAATAGATGCGGGGAATGGCAAGCGGATTACTGGGCGAGGGGAAAGACATCCGCAATCATTTGGCGTCCCCCCCACCCTGCCCTCCCCCGGAGTACCAGGGGAGGGGGAAAATACGACGGAGCCATAAAGAAGAGTCACACCCAGCGGCGACCGGTCGAATCAAATATGCAATATAAACGCCGCCCCAATCAAACACCCGATCCCTCCGCAGACGATCCCCGCGATCGCCATCCCCTTCCCACCGCGCGTCGCCGAATCCGGGCTGGCCACCTGCTTTAATCCCACGATCCCGAAAATAACCGCCAGCATTGCGGGGATTACGATCATGAACGCGGGCAAGCTGATGATCCCCAGCACCAGCGATGCCACGCAGAACCCGTTGTTGGTCCCGGTCGCCTCCAGCGTCGTTCCTTCCATCGTGAACGGCATGCCGCAGCTCTTGCAGTTATTCGCGGAGATCGCGCTGTTCGCCATACAGCGCGGGCAAATGATGATCTGCTTCCCCTCCTTCGTCCGCTGAATCTTCGGCGCCCTTCCTCCCGCGGCTGCATAGGCATGAACCGGATGCGGATCCTGGCGGATGATCTGCCGGGTTTTCGGATCGATCAGCCGCCCATACCGATCGAGGATCGGAATCGTGATCTGGTTCCCGCACGTCGGGCAGGTTCCATCCTGGCCCCCCATCGACTCGGTGGCCTCCAGCCAGCTCGAGCAATACCCGCAATTAAACCCATACCGTTTCCCCCAATCCGCGGCGGGGCGATCGTCCGGGACATCACCGCCCCACCCACGGCTCCCGACGCAACTCCCGCCGAGGCCTGTGCTACTCCGCCTGACTCCCCAATCGGCACCCGCACCGTCGTCCGGCAGACCGGACAACGCACAACCTGCCCCGCCTGCTCCGGCACTGCCGATATCGGCGTACGGCAAACGTGGCACGCAAATACAATCATGGAAGTCTGAATCCTAAACGCCCATCACGCGATTTCCAATCACCCAACACCGCTGAAAACCAGAAACCCGAAACCAGAATTCCGAATCAAACCCGAATGACCGAATGACGAAAGTGGCTCCCATTCGGGTTTCGTCATTCGGATTTGATTCGTCATTCGGGTTTCGGATTTCGAATTTCAAATATGCCTCACACCACAGCCTCCACCGCCTTCCGACTCCCCTCATCCATCTGATCCATCCTCGGCAGCTCATAAATCGTCCCATCCGCATCCTTCACCGTAAACCTACCATCGGCCATAAACCGGATATCCTCCCGTTCCTGCACCCGAAAATCCGCCGGCCCACGGTCCGTTTCCACCGTCCATTGCTGAAAACCGAACCGCACATCCACCGCCATTACCCGCGTGATCCGCGGGATCATGCTCGTCCCGGCAAGATAATTCTCGACGATTCCGCGAAGCCCTTGCGAAAGCGTCGCCAGGTCGTCGATCATCACCAGCTCCTTCCCCTCCTTGCTGCGAATGCTGACGTTCCTCCCCGGCGAAGACCACGGAAACGACCGCCGAACGCGCACGTCCACCGCGTCCTCCACCCCAGGCCGCACCAGCACCATTCGACCCTGCGGATCCAGCTTCAAATCAAATTCGTTGCTCATCATTTTCCTCACCGCAGCGCCAACTGCGAGTTCAGTTCCACCTGCGTCTTGAAGAGCTTGGCATACGCGCCCCCTCCCGGTCCACCAGTTCCCGGTGCGTCCCCTGCTCCACGATCTTGCCGTTTTCCAGCACCACCAGCCGGTCGGCGCTGGTCAGCGTGCTCAGGCGATGCGCGATCGCAAACGTCGTCCTTCCCTCAACTAGACGGTTCAACGCCTGCTGAATTTCCCGTTCGGTCTCGGTATCGACGGAGCTGGTCGCCTCATCCAGGATCAATATCCGCGGATTGTGCAGGATCGCCCGGGCGATACTGATGCGTTGTCTTTCGCCGCCCGACAGGCTCTGCCCGCGCTCCCCCACCAGCGTGTCATATCCATCGGGGAATCCCACGATGAAATCATGCGCGTTGGCCGCCCGGGCGGCGGAAATCACCGCCTCCTCGCTGGCCTCGGCGTTGCCATACCGGATATTGTCGGCGATCGTGCCGTGAAAAAGATATGGCTCCTGCAAGACCAGGCCAATCTGCCTTCGCAAAAACTTCACGTCAAAATCGCGAACGTCAATCCCATCGATCAAAATCTGCCCCTCCGTCACGTCGTAAAACCGGCAGAGCAAATTCACCAGCGTGCTCTTCCCGGCCCCGCTTTTTCCGCACAGGCCGATCATCTGCCCCGGTTCCGCCGACATCGAAACCTCGCGCAGCGCCGGCTGCGCCCCCTCATAACTGAACGAGACATTGCGAAACTCAACGCGCCCCTCCAGCCGGTCTTTCACTACCGCATCGGCCCGCGAATAAACGTCGGGCGGTGTGTCCAGAATCTCAAAAATCCGCTCGCGCTGGTCGCTGCACGCGTCACCATCCGGTTGCTGTTGGCCAGCTCCATGATCGGCTGATAGAACTGCCAGACGAACTGCGTAAACGCGATCAACACCCCCAGCGTATAGCGCGGATCGTTCGGATGCCGGATCACCAGCCACCCTCCGATCACCCAGATCAGCAGCGCCCCAAACCGCATGAGCCCACTGACCCACGGCGCCAGCGCGGTCCAGACGATGTGAATCTCGCTCGCCTTGTCGGTATATTCGTCGCTGCGCCGGTCAAACCGCCGAATCTCTTTCTGCTCATTGGCGAACGCCTTCACCACCCGCACGCCCGGCAGCGCATCTCCCACCACCGCGCTCATCCGTGAATAGTACGTCCACAATCTCCCAAACATCCGCTGCATCTTCATGCCGCGCTTATAGGTCAGCACTCCCAGCACCGGCAGGGGCAGGAGCGCGATCGCCGCCAGCTCCCAGTTCATCTTGAACATCATTGCCGCGATCGCCGCGATCATCGCCACGTCGCGAATCAGGTCGATCGACCCGAAGACGATGAAATCCCAGAGCCGGTCCGTATCGCTGGTCACCCGGGTAATCAGCGACCCCGTCCTTCGCTTGGAAAAATAGCGCAGGCTCAGATCGTGCAGATGCTCGTAAACCTTGTGCCGCAGGTCGGCGGTGATTTTTTCCCCCATCAGCGCCAGCGTCCGCAGACGCAGCGCATTCAGCCATTCACTGACGATGACGACAACCAGCAGCGCCGTTGACCAGAACACGAGCTCGTGCATGCGATACCCCAGGGTCATCGCCGCCGCGCTCGCGTGCGCCGGCGCAATCGCCCGGTCCACCAGTTGCCGGTTCATCCACGCTGGTATGGCTGCCATCGCCGATACTGCAATGGTCAGCACCAGCGCATACCGCGTCCGCCACTTGTACGGCTTAGCCACATCCAGCAACCGCCACAAAATCTTCCGCTTCGCCGCGCACTGCGGGCAGACGCCTTCCGCATAGGATGGAATCAGCTCGCCGCATTTCGGGCAATGCGTCTTCCGCTCCGCCTCGCGCTCCACCGCATCGAGCCATTCCGGCCTCTTCTCCGTCTTCTCTTTCGAATCCTCCCCGCGCTTGATCTGCCTCTGCAATTTCCGGTTCAGCCGGGTCATGGTCGTGCGATGCCGCCGCGAATAGCGCAGTTCACCCGCGGCCTTCCCTTCCGACACGATCACCAGCCGATCCACACCCAGCCCCTCGACGATGCGGCTCTCCTCGATCTTCTCCAGTGCAATCGCCCGCCGCCTCCCCTCCCTTATTACCCCCTCTCCCGGTACTCCGGGAGAGGGTTGGGGTGAGGGCCGTGAACCCTGTTCCCCCAAACTCGCACTCCCATCCAACCCAATCAGCAAGATCTCCCGATCCGTCAGCACCACAAACTGCCGCGCAAACCGATTGCCAGAATCCAGATCGAATTCCGACCACCCCAAAATCGTCTGCCCGCTCAGCTCCCCATCCAGGCGCACCGCTACCATCGGCGGCAAGCCGCTCTTCCCCACCGCTTCCGTTTCCAATTCGCTCGTTGTCCCCTGACTCATCGCCATCTCCAAAAAAAAGCCACGCGGTCTTGATTCAAGGCCGCGTGGCGGGAATTTCCAGTTCTATCGGCAGATTCAGCCTCGATCCGCCTCCCACGTGCGCACCGTAGCAACCATTCCAACGCGGCTGCGCCGCCTGATGGTCACTGCAAAGTTGTGCGTCGAGTAGTTGAGCATGTTACGGATATTTCTCCTCGCTTGAGCCGGAACAATGCCCGAACTTTCAGGCGTTGTCAACAACAATCTCCCCCAATTTTGCCCGACAGCACCCATTTCGTTATCGTCTCCGCCCACATGGACCATTCTATTCCCCGTCTTTTCCGCTGGCTACTTCTCCCCCTCGCCCCCCTCCTCTGCACCGGCTGCGCCGCGACGGATTCGCCCCCGCAAATCACCACCCTGGAATCCCAGGTCACCACCATCCTCACCCAGATCCAGCAGCAGGACCCCAACATCCAGGCCCAGATCGACCGCTCCTACGGGTTCGCCCTCTTCCCCTCGATCGTCAAAATCGCCGCCGGCATCGACATCGGCTACGGCCGCGGAATTGTCTTCCAGCACCACCGGCAGATCGGGCAGGCGTCCGTGCTCCAATACAACGTCGGCGCCGCACTTGGTGGGCAGCAATACTGGCAGCTCATCCTGCTCCCCGAAAAAACCGACCTCGACAACCTCCGCGACGGCCCCACCGTCGGCGTCGGCAACGCCTCCGGAATCTTCATCCACCAAGGCTCCGGTCTGACGCTCGCCGTCCCCTCCGGCTCGGCATCGATGGTCCAGCCGACGACTGGCCTCATGTTCGAAGTCGCCATCGGCGGCCAGACGTTCTGGTTCCAAAACCTGAAACCAGGGGAATGGAATTACTCCTCCGCCGCCCCACCACTTTTCGCCCAACGATAACGCCCGATTTTTCCCCCGCCCCAACTTCTCCCCGTGTTGCCGCCGTGCTTGACTTCGGTGAGCTGTGTCGAACCGCACGGCGCTTTCCCGCCCAACACCTCAAGGTCGCCGCATTCCATAAAGCAACTACTGCCCCACAATATCCTTCCTCGTCCCCTCAATAATCCCCATCAGCTCATTCGTCTCATTCACCCCGACCTGATATTTCTCCAGCGACCGTTTGAAATCCTCCTCCGCGGCCGTGAACTGCGCATTGGTAATCTGCATCCCCGCATGCGCCGCCTTCATATCCTTCCCCTCATACTCCTGCGGCCCCCCCGCCGCCGCTTCGAGTGAACTCCACCAGATGGTTCCTCACCATCTGCACATTCTCCGGCGTCGGCTGCCACTCCGCACTCGTCCCCGCCCGCGTAAAATTCACGCGCGGATCGCCCATCGCATTGTTGATGAAATCATCCACGATGGCCGAAACCATCATGTCCCCCCCAACCCGATCATAAAGCGGCTCCGGCCGATTCGACGCACACCCCGTCGCCAGAATCGTTGCGCACAACATGCCCACCCAAACCCACGATTTGTTCATCCCATTCTCCTTTTTTAGCCCACGGCGATAAATACTCGGACCATCAATCCACTTCAACCCTTTTCGCGACTCAAACAAGTTCTACGCCATTTTCATTCGGCAATTGGCAATCGGCAATCGGCATTCACCGCTACAATCCCCCCATGGATCTCCCCCTCCTCACCCGCGATATCCCCGGCATCGGCGGCTCCATCAAACAGCGCCCCGAAGATTTCTTCGTCCAGGAAATCCCCCTCTACGAGCCCTCCGGCCAGGGCGAGCACCTCTACTGCGAAATCGAAAAAATAGATCTCTCCACGTTCGACGCCATCGACCGGCTCGCCCGCGCGCTCAATATCCCCTCCCGCGAGATCGGCTACGCCGGCCTTAAGGACGCCGCCGCCATCACCCGGCAGCTTTTCTCACTTCCCGGTCTCGACGAATCCGCCGTCGCCAATCTCCATCTCCCCCAGATGACCGTCAAATGGGCCGCCCGTCACGGCAACAAGCTTCGCCTCGGCCATCTCCGGGCCAATCGCTTCGCCATCAAAATCCGCCACGTCAACCCCACCGACGTCGTCAAGCTCACCCCCGTCATCCAAACCCTCCAAAAACACGGCATGCCCAACTATTTCGGTGAGCAGCGCTTCGGCCGCCGCCAGAACAACCACCTCCTCGGCGCCGCCCTCTTGCGCGGCGACGATCTGGAAGTCTTAAAACTCCTCCTCGGCTCCCCCGACAAATCTCTCGACAACCCCAAACAGCGCGCCGCCCGCGAAGCTTTCGACGCCGGCGATTCCCGCAGCGCCATGAAACACTGGCCCCGTTCCAGCGGCATGGAACGCCGAATCCTCGCCCGTCTGATCAAAACCGAAAAACCCGCCGCCGCCGTCCGCGCCGTCGATCAGCGCATCCGCCGGCTCTGGATCTCCGCCCTCCAGTCCGATCTCTTCAACCTCGTCGTCGCCCGCCGCATCGATTCGCTCGACAAGCTCTTCCTCGGCGACCTCGCCGAGAAGCACGAAAACGGCGCCGTTTTTCGCGTGATCGATCCACAAACGGAGCAACCCCGCTGCGACGCCTTTGAGATCAGCCCGACCGGCCCCCTCATCGGCTACCGCATGACCCTCCCCGAAGCCGAGCCTCTGCAAATCGAGCAGGAAATCTTCGCCGCCCGGCACATCCGCCCCCAGGATTTCCGCGCCGCCGGCCGTCTGAAGGTCAAAGGCCAGCGCCGGCCCCTCCGCGTGAAGCCCGAAGAGATCGAACTCTCCGCCGGCGTAGACGACAACGGCCCCCACATCACCGCCGCCTTCACCCTCCCAGCCGGTTCCTTCGCTACAGTTTTCCTCCGGGAACTCATGAAAGTAGAGCCCGATTCATCTGCTTAGCCGATTTTAACGTATGATTCCCGATGAAAGGAGCTCCCTCATGACTGCCACCGCGACCTCCACCATGAAACCCGGTTCTCCTCTCGCTTCCCTCTACGGCCATTTCATCAGCTTCGCCGAAAAATGGCGCATCGCCCTTCCTCCTCTTCATCCGCCTCTACATCGGATACCAGTGCATCATCTCCGGCTGGGCCCACATCCATAACCTCCAGAAAACCACCGATTTCTTCACCACCCTGCACATCCCCTTCCCCGAGCTCAGCGTCATCATGTCCGCCACCACCGAACTCTTCGGCGGCATCATCCTCATCGTCGGCTTCGGCTCCCGCCTCATCTCCCTCGTCCTCACCATCAACTTCTTCGTCGCCATGCTCACCGTAGAGCTTTCGCAGTACGACTTCTCCTACAAACAGCTAGGCGCCCAAATCTGGAAAGACCAAACCCCCATTCTAAACGACACCGCCTTCCCCTTCCTCGCCACCACCCTCATCGTCCTCCTCTTCGGCCCCGGCTGGCTCTCCATCGACGGCCTAATCAAATTAGCCCGCGGCAAGAAGAAATGATTCACCGCCCGCTTCGCTAGAGATCGCAGAGAGCGCTGAGCCGAATTCTGGATTTATCTCAGCGCTCTCTGCGTTCTCCGCGGTGAAACAATCCCTCCAAATCTCTTCAACCCGCAAAAAAAATCCGCGCCATAGGTACAAAATAGGTCCAAAACGTGCACCTTTGGACCTGTATATAGAGGCACCGCATGATGACGATCGCCCCAAACTCCCTCCAACCCCCCGTCGCAATTCGCGAAAAAACACGGACACCCTCCGCCCTCGTTTTTAAAAATATCGAAAGTGTCAACGGTAACGAAACCCCCCGCCGCACCCCCACGGCGACGCGTTTGCTATCACTAACTTCTTATCATTTCCACCCCGCTAAATATGTTGACGCAATCGCGGAAAAAAGCGGCGACCCAAAAACAAACTTAGTGGTTGAGCCCTTGCGATTTGAGCGCCGCCGCGAGGCTTTCGCTCGCCTCCTCGAACGTCGGATCCAATTCGACCGACCTGCGATATTGCTCGATCGCCCCCGTGAAATCCCCCTGCCTTTGCAGGATGACTCCCAGCCCGTAGTTCGCCCGCCCGTGCCAGGAAGACTGCGACAGGACCTCCTGATATTCCGCCGTCGCCTCCGCGAATTTATGCTGGTCTCGGTAAACCTCGGCGAGTGCGAAATGGGCCCGGATCAATCCCGGTTGAAGCTCGATCGCCCGCTTGAGTTCCACGACGGCCTGGTCGTTTTTCCCCTCCGCCTGGAACAACTGGCCCAGCCCGAAGTGCGTCAGCGCCTTGTTCGGATCGAGCTGAAGCGATTGCCAGAATTGCTCCGCCGCTTCGTCGAACCGGCCTTCCATCCACAATGCCTTCGCCAGGTTATACCGAGCCGTCGCGTTGGTCGGCTGAAGGTGAATGATGTGCTCGTACTCCAAAATAGCCTGGGTGTGGTTGCCTCTAAACCAGTAGACCTTGCCGAGGAACCCGTACGCCCAGGGGTAATCCGGATTGATTTTCACCGCCTCCTCGAATGCATCGACCGCGTCGTCGGTATGGTTGGCGTATTGGAGGGCGCTCCCCAAGTTTGCATAGACGATCGCGGTCCCCGGACGCAGCGCCAGGGCCGCCCGGAAATATCCCACCGCTTCCTCGGGATCGCTCTTACGCAGCGCCCGGCCCAGCCAGAAGTTGGCCCAGAAATCGTCCGGATGCTGACGCTGGATCGAGGTCAGCAGCGGCCGCGCATCCCCACCCTGGCCTTCCAGCGAGACCGCCAGCGCCAGCAGCAAGTGTACCGAGTTCTCGCTGGGGGGAACGCTTTGCACCAGTGCGGTCACTGCCGCCTTGTTGCTCCATTTAGCCGGGTCGCGGGCGATGTCTCGCCAAGGGTCGGGGTCGGCCCGGCGCGCCACGTCCATCAGCCACGCCCGGCGGATCTGATTTTTCGCGCACCCCGACCAGTCGTCCAGCGCCGCCACCAATTCCGCGCGAAACGGCGAAGCCGCGATCCTGGCCGCCACGATTTTCGCGCATCCCCGACCGACCCAAGGCCCGAGACCCGGAACTCGGTCTCGTATCCCTGGTCGGCCTGGGCATTGCTTATCAGCCCGTCCACCTCCGAGGCCCGGTCCAGGCAGATCGCGTCGAGCCGGTCGATAAGCTGGTGGCCCTGGCTCAATTGTTCCAGCAGAAGCAGGCGTTGGCGCAAAACATCCGGCCCGCCCGCCCCGAGTTGAACCTTCACGCGCTCCAGCTTCGCATCGCCGCCCGACCAATCCGACTGAAGCTGGAGCTGTTTGACTTCGTTCAGCTCATCCGTCACTTCGCGCACGTTTTGGGCACGCTGGGATGCGAGCACGAACCCGGCCGCCCCGATCAGCAGCGCCAGCAGAACCGCGCTGGCCGCCGCGGCCGCTTTGGCCGGTTGCCGCCGGGCCCACAAAAATGCTCGCTCCGCGGCCCCCACCGGACGCGCGTGAATGGGCTGCGCCGCAAGAAACCGTCGAAGATCGGCCGACAAGTCGCCGGCCGTCGCGTACCGCCGGGTGGGATCCTTGTTCAAACATTTGAGGCAGATCGTTTCCAGATCGCCGGGCACCTTGGCATTCAACTTGGACGGGGCAGCCGGTTCGTTTTCAATGACCTGCCGGCGCGTTTCGACAGACGTGACGGCCCGAAACGGCGGTCGCCCCGTCAGGAATTCGTACAGGATGGCCCCCAGCGAATAGATGTCCGTGGAGGGATCCAGCGGCCCGGAGTTACCACCCGCTTGTTCCGGCGACATGTAGCTTGGCGTCCCAACGGGCATGCCCACTTCGGTGAGCCCCGACTGCCCGCTCATCTGCAGGGCGAGCCCGAAATCAGTCAGCTTCGGGATCCCATCCGCCGTCATCAGCACGTTGGCCGGTTTGATGTCGCGGTGAATGATCCCTTTTCCGTGGACCGCCCCGATGGCGTCGGCGAGGGTTGCGGCCAGGCTGGCCGCCTGTCGGGCGTGCAGTGGAGCGCCGGTAAGCCGCTGCGCCAGGTTCCCGTCCTCCACGTATTCCATCGTGAAATAGGGAACGTCGTTGTGATTGCCGATGTCGAAGACCTGCACGATATTCGGGTGGCGTATGCCCGCAATCGCCTCTACCTCCCGGTGAAACCGTTCGAGCTGGTGAAGCTGGGCATATTCGCCCGAGAGGAGCATTTTCAGCGCCACCGGGCGGTTGAGTCGCAGGTCCCAGGCTTTGTAGACCACCCCGATGCCGCCGCGGCCGAGCACCGCCTGAAGTTCGTACCCGGGGATTCGAGGCAGATCGAAGGCCGATTGCCTCGCCCCCCCATCCGCATCCGACCGCGTCGATCCGGCCGGTGGAAAGAGCAGGCTCACGCGTGCTTCCACGGCGCTCAGAACATTCAGCCGCTGGCGGACGACCGGAAGAAGCTGGGGGTAATCGATGCAGACTTCCTCGGGCGCTCGATTTGATTCCAGGATCTGATCGACGAGCTGTTGGATGCTGGGATCGGGGGACATACTTGGCTTACCAGCCGTCGCCGCTAACGTGCGCCGGAGGAATCCTCATCAGGCTTTAGATCCCCCAGTTGTTCCGCCAGCAGTTGAAGGCTGCGATTCAGCCGGCGCTGGACTGTCTTTACCGACACCCCAATCACACCAGCGACTTCGGCGTGAGTCAACCCCTGAATTCGCGCGAACTCGAAAACTTCACGCTCGTCGTCCGGCAGCCGGCCGATGGCCTCCATGATCCGTGAATACTCAGGGGTGATATCCCAGGGCGCGTCCGTGTCGGCCGGGATGATGCTTTCGTGCAGTTCCACCGAGCGGGGCTGCTTATCCAGCCGGCGCACCAGGTCGTTCAGCTCCCAGAGGATGTGCTTGTTGGCAAGCGAAAAGAACTGCCGGACGTTGGTGGGACGTGCGACCCGCATGGCTTTGAGAACGCGCTCGATGACCGCCCCGAGCAATTCATCCGGCTGCAAATTCAACGGCGGCTGCTGAAGCCGGGGATAATTACGGTGCAGCAGATTTGTACAGAGAAGTCGCAGACGACGGATCGCCCGATCGAGCAGCGCACGCACGACCGGTTGAACCGGGGCATCTCCCGTGAGCTCGTTGAGGTAGCGCTGGACGGCGTCGGTAGTGCGCTCTTCGGCCATCATGGTGGCCCCCGTCGCTGGGACGCAATCATACCATAAACCTGCGATGTCCACCTGTTGCGCCTAGGACGTTGGAAGTCATTGAACCTCCAAACATACGTGAACGCCCGGTCGGAATTAACAGCTTGAAGGACAAGGCACTTATGCCAGTTGCTCTGGAAAATCCGAATGAGTGCCGCGAGAGGGAAACGGACTTTAATCTCGAAAGAAAGGAGATTTTTTTGGCGAAGGAACGCCCCATGGTGCTGGTGATTGATGGGAATTTCGACAATCGAGAGATATTGCAGGCATTGCTCCAGCGGCATGAGTATAACGTCAAGACCTCCGAAGATGGTGAAGCGGCCGCCGATATTGCGATCGCCTCTCCGCCCGACGTGGCGATTGTTGATATGCACGTCTCGCCCTCGGGCGGGTTGGCGGTCTGCCGGTATTTTCGCCCAGCCCAAAACTGCCCACCTTCCCATCCTCCTCCTGACTGCACCCGAGGACAAGGACCAGGGAATTACCGCACTGGAACTTGGAGCGGATGATTTTGTGCTCAAGCCTTTTCATCCGCGCGAGCTGGTGGCCCGGGTCGATTGCCTGGTGAGACGCAACCGGCGGGGAAAGGTCGGCGGACGCCTGGAGATCGGCCGCCTGACCATCGACCCCGATGAGCATGAAGTCACCTACGCCGGATCGAGAGTGCGACTTACTGCCGCGGAGTTCCGGATCATGAAATTCCTGGCCGAGAGACCCGGATCCGTCCATTCCCGGCAGGCGATCTATGCCTCAACCGGAGGCGACACGAGCGGGATGCAGGATCGGGCCATCGACGCCCATATCAAGAATATCCGGAGGAAGCTCGGCGACGGCGAGAACGCCATCGAGACCGTGAGGGGATGCGGGTATCGGTTGCGCCGCGACAACCTGTAAACGCGCGCGACATTCGGGGGAAATTTCCACGCGCCTTGCTGCCCGTCTGCCCCCACACAGTTTTTTTGCGGCTTTCCATATGCAACTGAGTTGCATTTAATCTTTGAGGCGGATATTGTGCTGGAAATCTCCGGTCCATGCACTTCCGCCCGGTCAATCTTCTGCTCCTCGCGTCCTTTGGGTATTGGGCGACCGGAGTGGGGCAATTTCTGCATGAGAAGATTGAGCATCATCACGATCCGGTTGAACTGGCGGTTTCCAGCGGGAAAGACAAACCGCAGCCGCTGCATGAAGCGGATGATCATGATGAGTGCCTGACCTGCCAGACCCTCAAGGCGATGAAGGCGCATCCGCCGGATTCGCCCAAAGTGCCCGAGCCTTCGCTGCCGGCCATTAAATCCACCCCCCTGCCTCTGCCGGATGCGCCGCAGATGGCGTTGGTTCTGATTCATCTCGCCCGCGCCCCCATTTCTTTCGGCTCTTTAAGCGTGAATTGAGCTTGTGCCAAACGGGGTTCGGGTTGGTGCGCGCCCAATCAACGCGAAGAGCCGCGGGCTGAGCGTTCTAAAAAAGTGCGGCAAAGAAATCCTGGAGGCAAAGCCTCATGCGAATTTTATTCGTTTGGGCGGCCGCGGCGCTGATGGTCTGCGCGGCGATCGGCAAGAGCGAGAATACAACGCAGCCCGGTGAGTCGCTTCCCGCGACAACCGCGAGCACGCAGGAATCGCCGGCGATTTGGATTCCCCCGCCGCCGCCCATGGTGTCGATCGCGGCGCCCCCGACAACCGAGGCGGCGAGCCAGCCGAGTCAAACCGGCGCGGGTGTAACGGCCTCCGGCGTGACGGCGCGGCTCGGGAAGGTTGTTGTTACCAGCGACCTGGATTTGCTCCGCGACCGGATCGTGCCGAGCCTGGGCGCTACGCAATACACCATCGGCCCCAACCAGATCAACGACATTCCCGGGGGGCAAAACGCGACATTTCAGCAGGTGATCCTGCGCAGCCCGGGCGTGGTCGGGGATTCGTTTGGCCAGTTCCACATCCGCGGCGAGCACGCCAATGCGACCTATGACATCAACGGCGTTCTGCTGCCACAGCCGATCAACACGTTCGGACAGGAACTCGACACCCGGCTGATCCAATCGGTCACTCTCGTTGATGGAAGCCTGCCGGCCCAATACGGATTTCATACCGCGGGAATCATCGACGTTACCAGCAAGACCGGCGCAGAACTCAGGGGGGCGAGGTATCGCTATACGGCGGCAGCTACGACTGGTTTGAGCCGTCGTTGGAATTGGGATGGTCCCAGGGAAAGTGGGATTTCTTCGTCACGGGCTCCTACAAGCACGACAGTATCGGAATCGAAAATCCCACCGGAAGCGTCCGGCCGATTCACGATGACACGAGCCAGCAGCGCGGCTTCATCTATGCCGCGTATCATCTCGACGATACCAGCAGAATTACCGTTATCGCGAACGGGGCGAACCAGGATTTCCAGATTCCCAATGTTCCGGGGGCACCGTCCCTGTTTCAGTTGGGCCCCATCACCAATTTCAATTCCACCGACCTGAATGAAACTCAGAACGAGCAGGAATATTACGGAGTGATCTCTTACCAGAAGAGCACGGAAGACTTTTCCCTCCTCGCCTCCGCGTTTTATCGCTATGGGCAAATTCATTTCGTCCCCGATTTCACGGGAGACCTGATTCTCCAGGGCGTGGCCGGCGAGGTGTTCAATTCCTATTCCACCGAAGGGTTCCAGGTGGACAGCTCGTATAACCTCAACGATCAGAACACACTGCGCGCCGGCCTGGTCGGCGACTATACGGTCGAGCGGAACAACACGAATACCAATGTTTTTCCCATCGATCCCGTGACCGGGGCGCAAACATCGGTCATCCCCGCGCTGGTCGTCGATGACACGCGAAACGATGGCCTGGAAATCGGCGGATATTTGCAGGACGAATGGAAGCTGACGAAAACGCTCACGCTGAACTACGGCGCCCGGTTGGACGAATTCGACGCGAATTTTGATAACGAAGCACAAATCAGCCCGCGCGTGAATCTGGTTTGGAAGATCACCCCTCAGACGACCGCCCATATTGGTTACGCGAGATATTTCGTGCCCCCGCCGATCCAGTACGTGCCGCCGGGCACGATCAACAAATTTGTGAATACCACCAACGCGCCGGCGAACACGTTGGACGGGCCGCCGCTGGTGGAGCGATCTAACTATTACGACATCGGCATTTCGCAGCAGATCACGAAACCATGGACGGTTAACTTCGACGGTTACTACAAGGAGGCCAAGAACCTGATCGACCTGGGCCAGTTTGGGGATGCGGTCATTTTTACGCCCTTCAACTATCGATATGGCCGGGTGTACGGAGCCGATTTCGGGACCACCTATAAACAGGATGGGTTGTCGATGTTCGGCAATTTCGGTTGGGTTGAGACTGCGGGGAAGGATATCGATTCGCAGCAGTTCACCATCGATCCGGCGGAGCTGAGTTACATCCAGTCCAATTACATCAAGCTCGACCACGAAGCCGAGTACAGCGCCTCGGCGGGGATTTCGTATGAATGGAAGGACAACGACATTTACCTGGACTGGGTTTTCAGCTCCGGCCTGAGGTCCGGTTTCGCAAATCTCCTGGAAGAACCCTCCTCGTATCCGGTGAATGTGGGCTATCAGCACACGTTTCACGTAGCCGGATCGCGAAGGGACCTGGTGAAGCTGCGGTTCGATGTCATCAATCTGTTTGATGAGGTTTATCAGATTCGCAGCGGGACGGGTGTGGGCGTAGCGGCGCCACAATATGGGCAGAGACGCACGTTTCTTATGGGGTTGTCTTATGTCTTTTGATAAACGGCGAAACCTTGAGGAAGTGGGATTGTTGCCAGTAGCCACAACGGTTTTGTGGTGCGGGTGTGTGGCCGTCGGATTGGCGGGAATTTTAATGCGTGGAAAGCCGTCGAATCCTCCTGCGCCGGCCGTGGTGGAGACTGAGGTGATCAGCGTAACGACGGTGAATCAGCCGACGGTGGTTCCGCCAAAGGTGGTTCAGGCGCAGCCGTCGAAATCGCAAAATGCATTGCCGGCGCTCGTGCTGCCGTCGGCATCGCCCGAATTTGCAGAGCCGCGAAAGCTTCCGCAAGCAGCGAATAAACCGGCGCCGGTTCAGCTTACGCTCGGTGAGGGCGAGGGCGACCAGCCGCCGCCTGCTGAGCCGCCGGAGGCAGTCCTGGACGGGGAGGAAGGGACGGTGGTGGTGCGCATGACGGTCGATGAAGACGGGAGGGTGAGGGAAGCGGAGGCGGTTGTGCCAAGCCGCTGGCTGCTGCTGAACAATGCCGCGGTAAGAACGATCCGAACCACCTGGCGGTTTCGGAAAGGTCCGGTGCGGATCTACGAGGTTTCCATTGAGTTTGTGATCAATCGGCATGATTGAGGAGCTTTTTTTATGAATGCGTTGCTTGCCAATGTTGTCGTGGATTATTTCCAGCAGGGTGGGCCGATCATGTGGCCGATCCTGATCGCATTAATCGCCGCGCTGACCGTCATCATTGAGCGGTCGTTGTGGTGGTGGACGCTTTGGAGGCGGACCAATTCCGCCGCCGCGGAGCAGAGTTTTGAGGCGATTTCCGATGGACAGTTCGATCGGGCTTTAAAGATCACGGATGTGCCGCACGATCCGATGCTGGAGACGATTCATGAAGGGCTGGTGCATGCGCACAGCTCGCTGCTGGGGGCGATGCAGCTTCGGGCTTCGAAGGAGCTGGAATCGGGAGAGCGGCGGCAGTGGGTGCTGGGGACGCTGATTACGCTCGCCCCCCTCCTGGGGCTGCTGGGGACGATCACCGGGATCATGCGGTCGTTTCATTTCGTCGGCGAGGAGCAGCTTGCCCCCATCAAAGTGAGCGGCGGGATCGCTGAAGCGCTCATCGCAACCGCCTGCGGGCTGGGGATCGCCATCATGTGCCTCATTCCCTTTAACTATTTCAACCGCCAACTGTGGCAATTCCGGGCCCGGCTGGAACGGACGATCAATCACGTCGAATTGCTCGTCGAATCGGCGAAGCATCACGGACACGATCTGGAAAAGTTTGCGCGCGAGCGGGCGCTGGGAGGCGGACATGCCCGTTAAATTGGATACGCGACTGCCGGGCGAGAGCGCGGAGGCCCGGATCGAAATCATTCCCCTGATCGACATCATGTTTTTCCTGCTGGCGTCGTTCATGCTGGTCAGCCTGAGCATGGTCAACCTGAAAAGCGTGATGGTAAATTTGCCGACGGCGGCTTCGGCAACCAATGAGCAGAGGCGAGATTTCGTGGATATATCTATCGACAAGGCAGGTGCAGCGTATCTGGATAAGAAGGGCGCTGGACGATAATCAACTGATCGCGGCGCTTTCAGGCCTGCGGCAGGCAAATCCCGATGTGCGGATCATCATTAGTGGAGATGCGGAGGCCCGGCATGGGGATGTAATTCACGTGCTCGACCTGGTGCGTTTGGCGGGGATTGAAAAGGTGGCGTTTGAGATCCGGGCAAGCGAGAACCGGGGGGGAGGCACGCCGTGAATCGATTCTTTTCGATTTTCAATTTCACGGGCATTGTGGCAGTCACGCTTCTCTGCGCGATTCAATGGGAGGTCAACAGCCGTTTGGAAGCCCGGGAGCGTGAGCTTGACCAGACGCGAATCGAGCAATCGGCGAAGATCGACGAGCAGGCGCGGGAACTGAAAGATGATGCGGCCGACCTGGAGGACCTGCGCGGGCGGTTGACGACGTGCGAATCCGATCTCAGCAAGGCGATTGCTCAGCGCGATCAATTGGGATTGGAAAATAAACAGTTCGGGGCGGCGCTGGACAAATGGGTGGCCGCGGTGAAGGCGCGCGACGCAGCACTTACCGAAGTCCTGAAGCAGCGGAACGATGCGATCGCAAAATTCAATGATCTGGCGGGTAAATACAACGGGCTGGTGAAGCAAACTGAGGATGGGCAGGGATGGAAATAGCCAACCCCAGGAAATTTCCAGGTTCCGGTTCCCTATTTGCCTATTTCTATGGACACATTAAGAATTTTTTAAGATTTTGCTGGCTTTGCGTGTGCTAACAATTAAAATCCCGGTTCAGTTCGCTGTGACCGTCGGTGCGCTCGTAAGGCGTCATTCCCGAAGTATTGAAGTTCGTTTCTTTCTCAATCGGACAATTGCTGGGGGGGAAGAGGAATCCGCAATGCTGCAGGCGAGGGAGAACGCCGTGCATCTGCGAATGGTAGGCGAGCACCCGACGATGCGGCGGCTGCGCAAACTCTCGGCGGCGGTCGGCCGCAGGGAATGCACCGTTTTGATTCGCGGGGAAAGCGGCACCGGCAAGGAACTGCTGGCGCGGCAAATCCATTTGGCAAGCCTCCGGGCCTCGGGACCGTTTGTTCCCGTCGACTGTTCAACGCTCAGGGATTCCCTTTTGGAATCGCAACTCTTCGGGCATGTGCGCGGCGCGTTTACCGGGGCGGCGTGCAATACGCTGGGGTTCTTTCGGGCCGCCGATGGGGGGACGATTTTTCTGGATGAGATTGGGGAGCTGCCGCCTGAGGCTCAGGCGCGGTTGCTGAGATGTCTTCAGGAGCGCGCGGTCGTGCCGCTGGGGACCGTCCGGGCGATTCCCGTAAACGTGCGGATCATAGCGGCCACGCATCGACCCCTGGCGGAAATGGTCCGGCAGGGTTCATTCCGCATGGACCTTTATTTTCGGATCAATGTGGTGGGGTTGGAGATACCGCCGTTGCGGAACCGGCGCGAGGACATCGCCCTGCTGGCGGAACAGTTTTTGAGGGATATGGCCCGGGCGTATGACGAGCCAAAGCGTGCGATTTCGCGGGAGGCGATGGATCGGCTGGTGGAATATGACTGGCCGGGCAATGTTCGCGAGCTGCGGAACGTGCTGGAGCGGGCGTGGCGCGCTGACGCAGAACCAGACGCTGGGTGTGGAGGACCTTCCGGCGGAACTGGAGACGCGAGCGGTGGAACAAACACCGACTGTAGCGAAGGCCATTGCCTCCCTGGCCGACATGGAGCGCCAGGTGATTACGTCGGCGCTGCGAGACAGCGGGGGAAACCAGACGCGCAGCAGCGGTCGCGCTGAAGGTCGAACGGCACCGGCTGGGCCGGATGATTCGGCGGCTTGGCTTGCAATCCCTGATTCATTGAATTTTCGGGCGGGATTTCCGGGGCTTGCCTGCGCGCCGCGGCTTGGAGCAAAACATTCCAATCGGTACGAAGCGTTCCTGGCCCGCGCAAGTCGTGATTTGCATTCGCCTCCCGCCTGAACAGTGGAACAATACGTTCCTGAGACCCGCGAATTTCCCTAAGTGGGGTGGTTTTGGAAAAAACGACGCAACCCACCGATCTGCCGGTGGTTGAGAACATTCCGCGCGCCCGGCGGGGTCTGGCTCCGCTTTCGCTTTAGCTCTCCAGTGCGATTGAAACATTCAACCTTTTTGGAACGGAGAGAACCATGAGCAAGCGACAAGCATTATTGGAAACGCTCCTCGGAGCGGCTGAACTCAACGGCAATCGATTGATTTCCGATCACATTCGGCACGACCTTTTCAAAATCCTCGACACGCACGAGGCCGACGGCTACGAGCGCCTCGCCCGCGCAGCGTCGGAGCCGAAGCGCCTCTACGGCAAAGCCGCGTAAATCAGTTTTTCAGTTCTGCTGCGCCGGGCGACCGGCGTATTTGAAGCACGAAGCGCAGCCGGCATCCGCCGGCGAAAGGGAACAGACCGTCCCTCATCGGCCAGGAGAAAATCATGTCGGCTTACCAATCATCCCGGAGACAGGCGTTGGCACACCCAGCGCGCGGCGCAAAATCGTTGGCCCAACGCAAGCATACCCTGGCCGCTCTGGCGGCCGGCGCTTTGGCTTTCGGCGCCGCCCGCGCGGCGATCGCTCAGATAGGAATTAATTATCTTGAGAACACCAACGGCACGGAATTCGGCCCCTTCACCGCGAGCAGCCCAACGCTCCAGCCCTCCCCAAACATCCTCAATCCCAATGAAATCGGACCAGAAAACTTCCTTTTGCCGGGATACGGAACCGTGGCAGTTTCATTGACGGCGAGCAATTTCAATCCCGTCACTTCACAGTACACCGGCACCTTATACGACAGCCCCTCCGAAGAGACGCGGTCCACTGCACAGGTGACAAATTCCGGTACATCGCAGACGGTTTCAAATTCGGGCACCTCTTATGTTGGCACGGGCGTACCGACGGGCAACACGTTCACGTGGGGAACCAACGCCGACAACATCGGCATCAACAACCTCAACACCTTCAACGAACAATACACGCTCGGTTTTGATTTCCTCAATGGCGCGCCCGACCTCTCAGATCTTTATCTCGTCGTCGCAGGACTCGCCGGCCCGAACGACAACGGCGGCACCACAGCAACCCTTACTTCGACCAATGACGTACCGTCCCTGGTCGGCGAAGACCACGGCCCATACGCGGAACTCGCCTTCTTCTACCACGCTCTTGAGCGTGGCAACGGGCGCCTGGACCTACAGCAGCATCGGCGATGGCGACGTCTACAACACCGGCTGGTCTCTCACGCAGTTTACCGGAGCGCCCTTCACCAGCCTTGATCTCGATGTCAATCAGGTCGCGGGCGACGGAATCGGATTCAGCGTGGGGTACGTTCCGGAGCCGGGCTCCGCCGGCTTGTTGTGCGTTGCGGCCTTTGGCCTGCTTAATCGCCGACGCCGACGACTACGGAGTTCTCCATAAAACACCTCCAGCAAACGCGGCATTTTGCTCTCTTGGCTTCATCAAGCGGCACGAAGGACGAATCAGATGATGTCGGTAATTGTCATGACGGTGATCGGCGACGTTCCGGGGCACTGGCAGCCGGCGCTCGGCGAAGTCTTTGCCGCGCCGCAGGGATTTTGCTGGCGGCTTGTGCCGGAAGGTCCGCCTTCCATTCAAGTGCGCTCAATTTTGCGCATGGACGCCCGCGCCGTAGTCGTTTGGGTTGGAGCGGGCGACACCATAGATCGAGGCGAAAGGCTGATTGGCCTGCTTTTAGGCGCCGGGTTGCCGATCGTGATTGCCGTTGCCGAAATGCACGACCCATACACGGAATCCGTGCTGCGCCAGGCCGGGGCCTTGTACATTTGCGCGAATGAGGCCCACCAGCGGCTCGGCCACATGCTGGAATCGATCCTCGGTACGCGTTCACCACAAGGAAAACCGGCCCAGCCCACTCGGAACATAAGAATGGATGCAAGCTAGCACTCAGATTCGAAACATCCGCGCGACCCGAAATAGTTCGGCGTCGCTTCGAAGAAAACCCTCTAACTGACAGGAGCTTCCTATGACACGACCCACGTTCACAACTCGTTCGATTGGACTTACAACAATCGGAGTTTTCACATCTCTAAGCATCGGCTCGTTCGCCTCCGGCGACCCGCTGCCGAATGAACAGTTGAAGTTCTACCAATCGCCGCTGAATAACGCGCCTCCCGGAATATATCCGGTCGGGGCAACGCCGCTGTCCACGGACACCCCCGCGCCGTTTCCCGGCCAGGATATATTGAGCACGGCGAACTACGACGCCGCCAGCGGGGTCGCCAAGGGAACCATGGTGGCAGACGACTTTTCCGATAGCAATCCGCTGCCCATCGGCCACATCACCTTTTGGGGCTCTTACCTGAACGGCACGAACGCCAGCGGCACCGACCCGGTCCCCGCGTTCCAGATTTCGCTGTATACCGACGTGCCGGCGGCCCTGGGAACCAGCGCGGATTTCAGCCATCCGGGAACGCTCATCGCAACGCAGACGGTAACCCAGGCGCTCTCGCTGAGTTATTCGTCAGGCACGTTCACCGCGGCCCCGGTTGCACCCGGCACGTCTACCAAAGTTCCGCCGCCTCCCGGCGACAGCGGATTGATCGAGTACAACGCCGAACTGAATTGGCAGAACATCACTTTTCCCGACGCGACCAACGGAAACGTCGAATGGCTCAGCATCGTCGCGCTGGTTCCAAACTCCTCGACCACACCAATCGACTGGGGCTGGCACGATCGAGACTACGGCATCGCCGATCCCTACGCCCCGGCGGGAGACGAAACTTCGCCGGCTCCCTATCACTTCCTCGATGACGCGGTTTCCGGCGTTTTCAGCAGCCCATCGACCGTCGGCGGATTCGGTCCGCTGGACTACAACCCGCAGTTCGACGGGGTCAACAGCTCGATGGATATGGCGTTCGCCCTTTACACGATTCCCACCAGCGTCCCGGAACCAGCGACGCTCGGATTGATCGGTCTGACGGTCCCTGCCCTGCTCATGCGCCGGCGAAAACGGCTGTCCACCTGAAAGTGAGCGTTGGTGCGTTCCAATTTGTGTCGTTCTTACAAAGACGGGAGAGAATATGTTTTCGAGAGGATTATCAACCCTCCTGATTGCCGCCGGCGGTTTGAGCCTGCTCACCTGCGCAACGGTCCGGGCGAACCTGGTAACCAACGGCGGGTTTGAGTCGACAACCAACGGAAACGGTCAGTTGGGATACAACACCAACGCGATCGGCTGGACCGCCACCGGATATACGTTCATCTTCGCCGGGGACGGCGGATACTACCGCGCCCCCGGCTCGATCGGGACGGATTATCTCTGGGGCCCGGGCAATGGCTCGGCCAACGGCCTGACGATCAGCCCAAATGGGGGAAACTTCGTCGCCGCGGATGGTGGCTACGACCCCGGGCCGCTGTCGCAGTCCATCAATGGATTGACCCTCGGTGAGCCGGTCTCCGTCGGATTCTGGTGGGCCGGGGCGGCAGTCGCGCCCCGGATTCGGGCCAACCACCGAGCAGTGGCAGGTTAGCTTTGGCAGCCAGACGCAGTTCACCCCCGTCGTAAACAACGCGAGCGAAGGCTTTACCGGCTGGCAGTATCAGACGATGAATTTCACCGCCAGCGGCGCGAGCGATCTGCTTTCGTTCCTGGCGGTGGGAACGCCCACGGGCGAACCCCCCTTCTCGCTGCTGGATGGCGTTGATGCGGAAGTTCCGGAGCCGTCTTCGGTGCTCTTGATTGCCGGCGTTGCGGTGGTCGCCGCCGGCCTCCGCAAGCTGCGCCGCCGCGCCGCCTCCTTGTGAGTGCCGGTCCTCGTTCACAGAAAGGAGAAAAATGTTCTCGAAAAAATCGTTCAAAATCGTTTTATCCATCATCGGGTGGGCATCGTTTGCCGCCGACGTAGCCCGCGGGAACCTCGTCACCAACAGCGACTTCCTTTCCTACACCGGTTCCCCTCCCAAGGACTTTTTCAGCCATGTGCTGCCCACGGACTGGAGTAGCGGCGGTTATGTTTTTGTCGATACCCCCGGCAGCGCGGATAATCCCTCGGATCTAGGCATCCCCGTCTATCCGTCTTTCCCCGTGAACACCCCTCTCGGTGGAAATTTTATCGAGGCCGATGGCACCACGGGATTATCCAGCCCCCTTACCCAGACCATCAATACTTTGATCGCCGGCGACAGCTACACCCTTTCCTTCTATCAGGCCGCCGGACAGCAGTTGGGTGACGCCTTCGCCGGCCCCACCACCGAGCAGTGGCAAGTCAGCCTGGGGAGCAGCCCTGCTCAATCTTCCACTTTGATGTCCGATCCGGCGGGCGGCGTCATCCCCTGGCAGTCGCAGACAATGACCTTCACCGCCACCAGCAGTTCCGAACTGCTCAGCTTTGTGCCCATCGGCACCGGACTCCCGCCGATCGTCTTTCTCGGCAACCCGGATCTCGAAGCCAACGTCCCCGAGCCATCCGCTTGTCTGCTACTCGCCGGCGTGGGCACGGTCGTCGGCATCGGCAGGCTCGCCCGCAGATTGCGAGCCAAACCTTCCACCGCATAACTCGGCGCCGGGTCGATTAGCAATTCCCGTCCTATGCATCCCAGAAGAGAGAAACTCATGACCGCAAAAATGTTTCCCATCCTCGTAGTTCCCGCAATCGCGCTGGCCCTGCTTACCTGCGGTATCGCTAACGCGAACCTGGTGACCAATCCCTTATTCTTGTCCTACACGGGCCTCGCCCCCAAGAATCAAATACAGCAAGTTTCGCCGACTGACTGGACCGGGGCGGGCTTCACATACGTCGATGCCCCCGGTACCGCCGATGATCCCTCGGCGCCCGGCATACCCGTGTATCCACCGTTCCCCGTCAACAGCCCCGCCGGTGACAATTTCATCCAGGCCGACGGCACTCCGAGTTTGTCCGTCGCGATCACTCAAACCATCAACGGCCTCACGAACGGACAGAATTACAGCCTGACTTTCTATCAGGCCGGTGACCAGGAACTGAACGGCGCCGTCGGGTCGTTGGAGAATTGGGAGGTCAGCCTGGGGAGCGATACCCAGTATTCGACTGTGATGAACGTCCCGCAGGGCGCCGTGGTGCCCTGGCAGCCGCAAACGATGTCGTTCACGGCCACGGGCACGTCCGAGGTACTGAGCTTTTTCGCCATCGGCACCCCCGGAGATCCGCCCATGGTCTTTTTCTCTGATCCAGACCTGGAGGCCAACGTGCCGGAACCCTCCGCCTTCCTTTTGCTTGCGGGCGTGGGTATCGTTATCGCCATCGGCAGAGTGGGCCGGCGGATGCTTGCAAATCGAATGCGTGTGCCGGCGTAATTGGGCTTTATCGACCGATCTGTCGTCCCCTTCTCCGATTGTGAGAAGGGGATACGCCACTTCCAGAATTTGACATCATGGCCGTTCAATTCCATGCAATGCTTCTGACAATTTTCCGCTTTTCCGCCTGGCTGACGATTCTGGTGGTCATCTTCGTCCCGCTTGAGCGTCTCTTTGCGGCGCACCCGCAAAAAATCTTCCGCAAGGGGATCGGCGCCGATCTGGGATATTTTTTTGTCAGCAGCCTTATCCCCGCCGCCGTCATCAGCGGTCCGATGGCTTTCCTGGCGTTAGTCATCCACCGCGCCGTTCCCAGTGGCTTTCTCGCGATCACGGGATCGTGGCCGATTTGGGTTCAGGCCATCGCTGCACTGTTCGTTTCTGAAATCGGGTACTACTGGGCCCATCGCCTGAGCCATGAAATTCCGTTTCTCTGGCGTTTCCATTCCATCCACCACAGCGCCGAGCACGTCGATTTCCTGGTCAACACCGCGCACCCCGTGGACCTGGTGTTCAGCCGATTCTGTGCGCTGGTTCCGATCTACGTTCTGGGCCTTGGCAGCCCAAAGACGGCTGCCGGAAGCCTGGTGCCCGTGATTGCCACACTGATCACGACCTCCTGGGGCTTTTTCATTCACGCGAACATTCGTTTCCGGTTCGGCCCCCTGGAATGGCTCGTTTCCACCCCCGCGTTTCATCACTGGCATCACACACTCTCGGGGCCGATCAACCGCAACTACGCCTCCACCTTGCCCTGGCTCGACCGAATCTTTGGCACCCACCACCTCCCCAAGGAATTCCCCACCGCCTACGGCACTGTGGATAAGCTTCCGGAGTCACTTACGGATCAGCTCTTTTATCCATTGCAAAAACCCGCGCAGATGCGCAAAGCTCGACCACTCCGCGATCATAGAGAAACACTGCACTCCTAAATGGCGTTACGGAAGCGCACGGGCCGATTTATGGCTTCTTTCGCGTGCCCGAGGCCGCCTGATTCGATTCTCATGAAAAAAATCAGTGCGGGTTTTTGGGCCGGTCGTCGCGGTCGATTGCGGCAGGTCGATGCGTTGTCCTCAGGGGTAAATGCAATTACCAATGCGACGGCGGGCAATCTGTCGATGAAAGTTGCTGGATTTTATCGGCCAAATCGGTTTGATTGGTAGAGAGATGAAAACAGACTAGGGGGTCCGCAAGGCGGTCGGGCCCAGTCAGGAAATCGTTTAACTAAACACTCGTAGGTTACTAGCGGGATTTGGAAATTGACCACTATAAAAGACCCTCAACGCCCCATCGTCGCGCCGCAGCCCCAAACCACGCCGCCGCGCTCTACCACGCGTCACAAGATTGTTACCGTGATTTTGTGGCTGGTGATCATTCTTGTTTTTGCAGTCGCGTTCATCCTTGTCTTGCGAAAGCAGAATGAGCCGCAAGCGGCGGGTGGACGGGCTGGCGCGGCCGGGCAGGCCGTCACGATTTCCGCCGCCACCGTGCGCACGGGGAATGTGGGGTTGTATCTGGATTCGATCGGAACGGTGACGCCGGTCTATACGGTTTCCATCACCAGCCAGGTCAATGGGCAGGTCGTCGCGGTGCATTTCACCGAGGGGCAATTGGTGAAAAAGGGGGACCCGCTGATCGATATCGACCCGCGGCCGTATGCGGCGACTCTTCTGCAGCGCAAGGGACATTGGAGAAGGACCAGAACGTCCTGGCGCAGTCCGAGATGGACCTGGACCGTTACCAGCAGGCGTGGGGCGCAATGCAATTCAGAAGCAGACGCTGGACGACCAGGAAAAGCTGGTCCTTCAAAATCAGGGAACCGTCAAAAACGATCAAGGCGCGGTCGATTATGACCAGGTGCAGTTGGATTTCTGCCACATCACATCGCCGATCACCGGACGCGTTGGCCTGCGGCTCGTAGACCCCGGCAATGTGGTGCAGGCTTCGGGCAATACGGTGCTGGCGGTGGTGACGCAAATTTCACCGATTACGGTGGTCTTCCCGGTGGCGGAGGACAATCTGGACCTGCTTCAGTCGCACATGCAGGACGGAACCAACCTCAAGGCGGACGCGTATGACCGGGCGGACCAGAAGAAGCTGGATTCGGGAAATCTGATCACGATCGACAACCAGATCGATACAACGACGGGAACAGTCAAGCGCGGGCGCTGTTTCCGAATAAGAACACGCCGCTATTTCCCAATGAGTTTGTGAACGTGCACCTGCTGGTGACGACGCTGAAGGGCGTGACGCTGGTGCCGGCGTCGGCGATTCAGCATAACGGGGATGATTCGTTTGTGTATTCGATTGAGGACGGGGTGGCGCACCTTGTGACTGTGACGCCGGGCGTTACCGACAACGGGCGCACGCAGGTGACCGGAATCAAGTCGGGGCAAAAGGTCGCTAACAGCGGATTTGAGCGGCTCGATGATGGGTCGAAGGTGAACGTAACCACGAGGCCTTCGACAGCGCCGTCGAGCAGCACCGAGAGCGAAGTCGCCGTGAGCCCTTCCCGCCTGTTCATTTTAAGGCCGGTCGCCACGTCGCTGCTGATGGCAGCGATTCTGCTGGTGGGGATTGTGTGCTACACGCAGTTGCCGGTCTCGGCGCTGCCGCAGGTCGATTATCCAACCATTGAGATCGTTACGTTTTATCCGGGCGCGAGCCCCGACGTGATGGCGACGACGGTGACCGCGCCGCTGGAGCGGCAGTTTGGCGAGATCCAGGGGCTGAGCCAGATGACTTCGACGAGTTCAGGGGGGACATCGGTCATCGTCCTCCAGTTTGATCTCAACCTCGGGCTCGACGTCGCGGAAGAGGAAGTGCAGTCGGCGATTAACGCGGGGCAGAGCTATCTGCCGTCGAATCTTCCATCGCCGCCGATCTACAGCAAGACAAATCCGGCGGATGCGCCGATTCTGACCCTGGCCGCTACCTCCAAGACGATTCCGCTTTCCCAGGTGGAAGACCTGATCGACACCCGGCTGGCGCCGAAGATTTCGCAGCTCAGCGGCGTCGGGCTGGTGAGCATCAGCGGCGGCCATAAGCCGGCGGTGAGAATCCAGGCGAACCCGACGGCGCTGTCGTCCTACGGGATCAATCTGGAAGATTTGCGCACCGCACTCACACAGGCAAGCGTAAATGCGGCGAAGGGAAACTTCGACGGCCCGCGACAGGACTGGCAGATCGACGCCAACGATCAGCTCGTCACCAGCGACGACTATAAGAACGTCGTGGTTGCCTATCGGAACGGATCGCCGGTGATGCTGACCGACGTGGCGAAGATCGTAAACGGGGTTGAAAACAGCTCGCAGGCGGCCTGGATGAACCTGACGCCGGCCGTGATCGTCAACGTGCAGCGCCAGCCGGGGGCCAACACGATCAATGTTGTCGCCAGCATCAAGAAGCTTTTGCCGTCACTGGAGACCAACCTGCCCGCGGGTATCGAGCTGACGACGCTGACGGACCTCACCACGCCGATCGAGGCTTCGATTTCAGACGTGAAATTCGAGCTGTTTCTCACCATCGCGCTGGTGGTGATGGTGATCTTCGTTTTCCTGCGGAATCTGAATGCGACGATCATCCCCAGCGTGGCGGTGCCGCTGTCGCTGGTGGGGACGTTCGCGGCGATGTGGGCGTTTGGGTATAGCCTCGACAATCTGTCGATGATGGCCCTGACGATTTCGACCGGCTTTGTCGTCGATGACGCGATCGTGATGATCGAAAACATTTCGCGGTACATCGAAGAAGGCGAATCGCCGATGGAAGCGGCGCTGAAGGGGTCGGCACAGATTGGCTTCACGATTATTTCGCTGACGGTTTCGCTGATCGCTGTGTTGATCCCGCTGCTTTTCATGGGTGATGTCGTCGGCCGGCTCTTCCGCGAGTTCGCGGTGACGCTGGCAGTGACGATCATCGTTTCCGCGGTTGTTTCGCTGACGCTTACGCCGATGATGAGCTCGCGCATTTTGCGGGCGACGGCGGAGCAATCGCACGGGCGATTCTTCCAGTGGTCGGAATGGGCGTTTAATTCGATGATCGCCTTTTACGGCCGAACACTTCAATTCGTCCTCAGACACCAGACGGCAACCTTGCTCGTGGCCGTCGGCACAATGGCGCTGACGGTTGTGATGTATATCGTGATTCCGAAGGGGCTGTTCCCCGTGCAGGACACGGGGGTGATCCAGGGGATCTCGCAGGCGGCGCCGACGATCAGCTCGACGGCCATGGCGCTGAAACAGCGCCAGCTTGCCGAGGTAATCTTGCAGGACCCGGCGGTGCAAAGTCTTTCGTCCTTCATCGGGGCCGATGGCACCAACACAACGCTGAACAGCGGGCGGTTTTCGATCAATCTCAAGCCGCTGGAGCAGCGGAAGATCAGCGCCTCGGATGTGATTCTGCGCTTGCAGCCGAAGCTTGAGCAGGTTGAGGGAATCACGCTCTACATGCAGCCGGTGCAGAATATCACGGTGGACGATCGTGTGAGCCGAACGCAGTATCAGTACACGCTGGAAGACGCCGACGCGAATGAGCTGAACAAATGGACGGCGCGATTTGTCGATCGGCTCAAGCAGTTGCCGCAACTCGCGGACGTGGCGACCGACCAGCAACTGGGAGGGGCGGCGGTGAATTTGGTGATCGACCGCGTAACCGCCTCGCGCCTGGGCATTGCCCCATCGACCATCGACAACACGCTCTACGACGCCTTCGGCCAGCGGCAGATCAACACCATGTACACGCAGGTGAACCAATATCACGTGATCCTGGAGACCGATCCGGCGTTTCAGCAGGACCCGAAGCGGCTGAACCAGATATATATCCGCTCCAACACCTCTTCCGGCGCAAGCGGGGCGGCGGCGGCATCATCCTTTTCGGCCTCGGGATCGGCGACCGCGGGATCAAATGCGCTGACCGGATCGGTCCTTTACACCCCATCAGCAAACACGCTTGTCCCCCCCACCAATGCTCTCGCGCCAACATCGTCGACGCCGGCGACCGGCGCCGGTTCGGCGGGAACGCCAAGCTCCCAGTTGCGCAAGCCGTGCCTCTGGGCACGTTCACGCATTTCCAGCCGACCAGCGAGCCCCTTTCCATCAATCACCAGGGCCAGTTTCCCGTCATTACCGTTTCCTTCAATCTCGCGCCGGGCTATGCCCTGAGCCAGGCGATGACCGCGATCGACAAGGTACAGGCGGATATAAATTTCCCGGCCAGCCTCGATGCCTCTTACCAGGGAACGGCTGCCTCCTTCCGAAATTCCTTAACGAATGAACCGCTGCTGATCCTCGCGGCTATTGTGACGGTCTATATCGTGCTTGGCGTTTTGTACGAGAGCTTTGTCCACGCGATCACAATTCTCTCCACGCTGCCATCCGCTGGAGTAGGTGCGTTTCTGGCATTGATGCTTTTCCACCAGGATCTGAGCGTGGTGGCGATCATCGGAATCGTTTTGCTGATCGGCATCGTGAAGAAGAACGGCATCATGATGGTCGACTTCGCGCTGGAGGCCGAGCGCAAGCAGGGCAAGAATGCAACCGAGGCGATTTACGAGGCGTCGCTGCTGCGATTCAGGCCGATCATGATGACAACGATGGCCGCCCTGCTGGCCGGGCTTCCGCTGGCGTTTGGCGGCGGCATTGGCTCTGAACTTCGGCGGCCTCTTGGCATCGCGATGGTGGGCGGACTTCTGCTCAGCCAGGCGCTGACGCTCTATACAACGCCGGTGATTTACATCTTCTTTGATAATCTCGCGCAGCGCTTTGGGCACAAGGCTGAGGCAAATCCCAACGACCTTCGGGGAGCGCAGCTTGCATGAACGTGTCCGACCCATTCATTCGCCGGCCGGTTGCGACTACGCTGCTGACGGTGGCAATCGCGATTGCGGGGATGATTGCGTTCAAGGTCTTGCCCGTCTCACCGCTGCCCCAGGTTGATTTCCCGACGATCTCCGTCGGAGCGGGTTTGCCAGGCGCCAGCGCGGAGATCATGGCCTCTTCGGTCGCCACGCCGCTGGAGCGGCAGTTTGGGCATATCGCGGGCGTGACGGAAATGACGTCATCCAGCTCCCTTGGGACGACGACGGTCACGCTTCAGTTTGACCTGAGCCGCAATATCGACGGAGCCGCGCGGGACGTAGAGGCGGCGATTAACAACGCGCGCACATATCTCCCGGCGAATCTGCCCTCGAATCCGACCTATCGAAAGGTAAATCCAGCCGACGCGCCGATCCTGATCCTGGGCCTCACCTCCGACATCTATGGGCCGGACAAGCTCTACGATGTGGCGTCAACCATCATCGAGCAAAAGCTGTCGCAGATTGAGGGGGTGGGCCAGGTAAGCCCCGGCGGCGGAGCGCTGCCGTCCGTGCGCGTCGATGCGAATCCGGCGCAACTGGCCAACTATGGCCTGGGCCTAAGCGATGTGCAGAAGGTTCTGAGCCTTCAAAATTCGGACATGCCGCGCGGGCAGATCGCCAACGCGGGAACGACCGCGGACATCGTTACCAACGGACAGATCTCGCACGCCGCCGATTACGCGCCGCTAATTATTGGCTATCACAACGGTCTTGCCGTGCGCCTGGAGGATGTGGCCACAGTTACCGATTCGGTGCAGAACATCCGTGCCGGTGGATTTCTAAACGGCAAACGCGCGGTTCCCGTGATTGTTTTGCGCCAGCCCGGCGCAAATATCATCGAGACAAATAAGCGCGTTCTTGCCCAATTGCCCGCCATCAAGGCCTCAATCCCGCAGGGCATCGACCTTACTGTCGTCCTCGACAGGACGACCACCATCAAGGCCTCCGTGAACAACGTCGAAGTCACGCTGGTGATCGCGATCGCCCTGGTGGTCGTAGTCGTCTTCGCGTTTCTGCGAAATGCGCGGGCGACGCTGATTCCGGGAGTGGCCGTTCCGATCTCCCTGATCGGGACGTTCGCGATCATGTACCTCTTCGGATACAGCCTTGACAACCTTTCGCTGATGGCCCTGACGATCTGCACCGGTTTCGTCGTCGACGATGCCATCGTGGTGATGGAAAACATTACCCGCCACCTCGAGGCCGGTATGAAGCCTTTCGAGGCGGCGCTGAAGGGCGCACAGGAAATTGGTTTTACCGTCGTAAGCATCAGCATTTCTCTCATCGCCGTCTTCATTCCGCTGCTGCTCATGGGCGGAATCGTCGGACGGCTCTTCCGCGAGTTCGCGGTGACGCTTTCGACGGCAATCATGGTTTCGATGGTCGTTTCACTGAGCACTACGCCCATGATGTGCGCTCACTTTCTCAAACCCATTCACAATCAAAAGCACGGCCGGATTTATGCCGCATCCGAACGGATGTTCGATTCCATGCTCAAGCTCTACGACCGCACGCTTCAGTGGGTCCTGCTCAATCCCGCCCCAATACTTTTCACCCTTGTGCTGATCGTCGCTCTGAACGTCGTCATGATTTTCAAACTGCCCCAGGGATTTTTCCCCCAGCAAGATACCGGCGCAATCGTGGGCGGCCTGCAGGGACCGCAGGATGCGTCGTTTCCGTTCATGGACAATTCGATCCGCATGATCGCCTCGGTGGTGAAGAATGATCCTGCCGTGCAGAATGTTGTCGCATTTACCGGCGGTGGTGGGGCTACGAACACCGGGTTCGTATATACGGCACTGAAGCCGCTCAATCAGCGTAAAATCAGCGCGTTCGACGTGATCAACCGTCTGCGGCCGAAGCTCAATCGTCTTCCCGGCGCCTCTGTCTTCATGCAGGCCGCGCAGGATTTGAGAATGGGCGGGCGCATGGGCAACGCGATGTATCAATACACGATTCAATCCGACAACGTGAATGATCTCCTCACCTGGGGCCCCAAGATGCTTTCGGCGATGAAGAAACTGCCGGGCCTCCAGGACGTAAACACCGACCAGCAAAACGGCGGGCTCGACGAAATGCTCACTTACGACCGCGTTGCCGCCGCCAAACTCGGCCTTACGCCGCAAACCCTCGACTCGGAACTCTACAGCGCCTTCGGCCAGTCCGAAGTCTCCGTGATCTATACGCAGCTCAACCAATACTACGTCGTCCTCGAGGCCAGCCCCCAATACTGGCAGAGCCCCGCAGGCCTCAAGGCGATTTACCTCCAAAACTCTTCCGGCGGCACAAATGCCGTTCCCATCGGAACCGTCTCCGAAAACAATAGCGGCACCACACCACTGGCCGTAAATCACACCGGCCTGTTTCCATCGGTCACCCTTTCGTTCAACCTGGCCCCGGGTGTTTCCCTCAGCCAGGTGACGACGCTTCTCAACAACATGCAGAAGAAGATCGGGCTGCCCGACACGGTCCACGGGTTCTTCGCGGGAACGGCCGCCGCCTATCAGCAATCCAAAAGCTCCGAATACGTCCTCATCATCACTGCCCTGCTGGCCGTCTATATCGTGCTTGGGATCCTCTACGAAAGCCTCGTCCATCCCATTACGATCATCTCTACGCTCCCCTCGGCAAGCGTCGGCGCCATGCTGGCCCTGATGATCTTCAAGCAAGAGCTTGACGTCATTTCCATCATCGGCATCGTGCTGCTCATCGGAATCGTCAAAAAGAACGCCATCATGATGATCGACTTTGCGCTGCAGGCCGAGCGTGTCGAAGGGAAGACCAGTGCCGACGCGATCTTCGAAGCCTGCCTGCTGCGATTCCGCCCGATCATGATGACGACAACAGCGGCCCTCTTCGGCGCCCTTCCGCTGGCATTTGGATCGGGAACCGGCTCGGAGCTGCGCCGGCCGCTGGGAATCACGATCGTCGGCGGGCTGATCGTGAGCCAGTTGCTGACGCTTTATACAACCCCGGTCGTTTACCTCGCATTCGACCGCATGAGGCTTTACATGCAGGGCAAGCCACGCGATACGTTCCATGGAGATGCGGGATTGGTGCCGGTGGCGATCAACTAAGGGCATTTAACAAAACATCATGACCATCAAACTTCGATTCGCTTATATCTCTGTGGCCGGGGCGCTGGCGCTGCGCGCTGACGGCATGCATGGTGGGCCCGAAATATCAGACCCCGCGCGGTCTAACCGAAGCGCCGCCCGATGCCTATAAGGAGGTTTCGACCCAGCCGAGCGACTCCGGCGAGTGGAAAGTCGCCGACCCGCGCGATGCCATGCTGCGCGGAAACTGGTGGGAGATTTTCAAAGACCCGCAACTGAACGACCTGGAAAACCAGCTCAATATCAACAACCAGGACATCAGGCAGTTCTTCCAGAATTTCATGGAAGCGCGGGCCCTGATCGGCGAGGCCAATTCGCAGCTCTATCCGACAGTAAGCGTCGGGCCGACCTATTCATACTCGCGTACTCCCTCATCCTCGGCCCAGTCGTTTACCGCGGGCGCCAGGAATTTCTGGAGCGTTCCTTTTGACGCGTCCTGGGAAATCGATCTTTGGGGCAAGTTGCGCAACCAGGTCAATTCAGCCGCGTACACCAGCCAGACGAGCGCCGCCGGTCTCGCCAACGAGCAGTTATCCGAGCAGGCAAGCCTCGCCGTCTATTTCTTCGAAATCCGTGGCCAGGACGCCCTGATCAAGCTCTTCAACGACACCATCGACTTCGACAAGAAGCAGGTCCAGTACACGCAGTCGCAATATCAGACGGGCGTCGGCGACCAGATTTCCGTCGTCGAAGCGCAAAGCACCTTAGCCACCAACGAAGCCGCGGCCACGAATCTTCAAATCGCGCAGGCGCAATATGAGCACGCGATGGCCGTCCTCATCGGCAAAAGCCCATCACAATTCTCCATTCCCATAAAAACACTGGTGGCCACGGCCCCGACGATCCCAATCGGCGTCCCTTCGCAGCTCCTGGAGCGCCGTCCCGACGTCGCCGCCGCTGAACGCACCATGGCCGCCGCGAATGCCCAGATCGGCATCGCGGAAACGGCCTACTATCCCGAGCTCACCCTCAGCGGCAGCGCCGGGTTTGAAAACGAGTACCTCGGTGCGCTCTTCAACTGGCCGTCGCGATTCTTTTCCGTGGGCCCGACCGTCTCCTACACAATCTTCGACGCCGGCCTGCGCCAGGCAACGGTCAACCAGTACATAGCCACCTACAACGCCGACCTCGCCTCCTATCGCCAGACCGTTCTCGTCGCGTTTCAGCAGGTCGAAGACAATCTCGCGGCACTGCGGATCCTCTCGCGCCAGTTGGTCCAGGAGACCCAGGCCGTTCAACTCGCAACCAACTATTTGAACCTGGAAATGAGCCGATACGAGACCGGAATCGACCCCTATCTCGACGTCGTCATCGCCCAGAACACGCTGCTCAGTAATGAGCAAACGCTTTTGAACGTGCAGATCGAGGAGATGACGTCTGCGGTACAATTGATCACCTCCCTCGGCGGCGGATGGGACAGCACGCAATTGCCCACCACCCGCCAAGTCGAGCAGTGGCCCACGACGCAGGAGACAGCGATTCAGAAGTGAACGGATTGCTCGCCAACGCCGAGAGCTGGGACCCGTCGCAAACGGAACTCGTCCTGATCCTGCTCTGCGCCGGCGGAATCATCGCTGTTGGCGCGATGGCAGGGTTGGTTATTTTCGCGATCAAGCGCCTGCAGCACCCGCATAACCAGACGATCTTCACGGCCGTCATGTTCTGGGGCCTCATTACGCTGGGCTCGATCGTCTATGCGACGATCACGCAGTTGAACTGGGACAAACAATATTTTTTGCAGCTTCTCAGCGGGTATGGCGATCCGAATGATGTGGGCCCGGCCTTGCCGTGGATTGCCTGGACGCTGTTGATCGCGGCTTACTTTGGGTTGGTGCTTTGGACTTTTGCAAATATAAGCCCGCGCGAAATCAAACCCGGGCATTCGGAGGCGGGGAACAATGGAAATGGGGATCATTGAATATCAAAATCAACCGACGCGCTTTTGAAGCCGGCGGATGATACGCCGAGTCGTGCCCGCCCCACCGCTCCGGTTGTCTGCAGGTAGATCAGCATTCGCCCGCGATAGGCATGGTGCTGCGGAGCCTGATAGCTTTCGTGGCTCGATGCATCGCCGTTTTCGATGCCGAGGATTCGCACCGGGCCGGTGATTTCGGCCGTGATTTCCGGGGCGGCAGCGGCGTCGCGATTTCCGTTTTCGTCCACGCATTGAATCTCGACCTGCGCGACCCGGCCGTCACCCATGCCGGAGAGTTTTGTCCTGTCAGCGTCAATCGATAACGCCTGGGCGGGGTTCGCATGCGCGAGATCGAATCGGCACACCTCTGTTGACTGTCCCTCGCGCGAATCGCGCCCAATCGCCGTCAGCTTGCCGGAATCGAACACCAGCGACCAAACGAGAATATGGCTCGCCGCCAACCGCTTCATGCCGAGAGATTTCCCGTCGTGAATCAGCTCCACGGAATCGCAATTGGTGTAGCACACCACGAAGTGGGCCGTCGACCATAGATAGCACATCGGCTCCGATGACCAGAGGCTCTTGCGATAGTAATAGCGCGGCTTCGGAAACCCCGCCAGATCCAGCAGGCCCGCTTCATTGCTGCGCCGCGGCCAGGCCGGCGACTCCCCCAGATAGTCGATCCCCGTCCACAGGAATTGCCCGGCGACATAGGGGTTGTTCTGCACCGCCAGCCAGGCAGGCAGGGACTGGGCGTTTTCGCTGCCCAGGATGATGCGCGTTGGATATTGCGCGTGATCCTGCGCATACGCATTTCCTGGTAGTTGTATCCGACGACATCGAGCTGATTGGCATAAAGATTGCTCGCGATCGAGGCGCATGCAGCCGTGATCGGCCGGGTGTTGTCCAGACCGCGGACGGTGCGGATCAGCCGCGCCGCGATGGGCGGAAGTTCGGGCGAGTTGGGCGGATAGGCATCGTTGCGGTAGTCGATTTCATTGCCGATCGACCAGAGGACAATCGACGGGTGATTGCGATCGCGGCGAATCATCGCGGACAGGTCGATGGTCGACCATTCATCGAAATCTTTCGAGTATCCGCCGGTGACGAACTTGCCCTGGTTATGGCCGTTGGTCCATTTGCGCTTGCCGCGCGTCCATTCGTCGAAGGCTTCGTCCATCACCAGAAAACCCATGCGGTCGCACAGATCGAGAAATTCCGGCGCCGGCGGATTATGGCTGGTGCGGATGGCGTTGGCGCCCATTTGCCTGAGCAAATCGAGACGGCGCTGCCAGACTTCAATGGGAATCGCCGAACCCAGCGCGCCGGCGTCCTCGTGAAGACAGACGCCCTTGAGCTTCATCGATTGCCCGTTGAGCGAGAAACCTTGATTGGGATCGAAATGAAAAAAACGAATGCCAACCGCAAGCGAATGAGAATCGACGATTTGGCCCGACAATTGAATGTCGATTTGCAGGCGATAGAGATAGGGATCGTCGGTGGACCAGAGATGGGGATTGGGAATCGTCAAAGATTCCGAAAAATGGCCAGGATCCTGGGCCGGCAGAACGAATGGCCCAGCCGTGCTGGCGACTTCCTTTCCGTCTGTGTCCAACAGCGTGTAAACGAGAGTGCCGGCGTGATTGGCTGCATCGTGATCGACATCAACTCCGACCACCATCTTCGCTTCGCCCTGGCTGATTTGCGGCGTTGTGACGACGATGTCGTCCGGATCGATGCGAAGGGGGTTGGCAGTTTCGAGGAAGACGTGACGATAAATTCCCGAGCCCGTATACCACCGGGCATCTGCCACGGCGGAATGATCGACACGGACGGCAAGCTCGTTCGCAACGTTGCCGAAGTTCAGATATTTATCGATCTCGTACTCGACCGGCAAATAGCCATTGGGTGCTCGCCAAGAAGGTGGCCATTCATCCAGACGCTTGAGTTGTCGTAAATGCCGTCGAAATGGATGGTGACGATTTTACCCCTCGCGTTTTGGGGAACGGAGAATGTTTTTCGGTACCACCCGATGCCGTTAGGAAGATAGGCGTTGCAACTGGCGTTCTTCTGATCGAAGGCCCCTTCGATCGACCAGTCGTGCGGCAACTCCGCATTCCGCCACTTGGAATCGTCAAAATTCGACTCCAGCGCACCGGCACATCGCCGAGGTGAAACTTCCAGCCGTCATCGAAGGGCGTCGAGACTTCCGCCGTGCGCGGGAAAAGACCACGAGGAGCGCGAACATCACAATTAGACTTGATCTCATGGATCCCAATTACTTTTCAGATTCAGTTAGCAGTTCCTCGAGATGCGACTTCCATACAGCCGCCATCATGCAGGTGCCGTGTCCATCCGTCTTGTCGCTTTCCCGAATCACGACGGCTCTGCCATTTTTCACCAGGCGGGTATTGGTTTCCAGCAACTGAAGGTCGGGCGGATTGATCAGATCGTCCGCCGAATTGACGGCAATGAGCGGGGCTTCGATCTTTCCAAGTTTATCCGTCGGATCGTAATCGGTTGAGCTTTCAACCGCATAAAGCACATCGTTGGCATCGAGCGTTTTCATCGCGCCGTCCGCGGAGGCGTCGAGGATTTTGTCGGCCGACTGTGCCGACGGCGCCTGACGATATCGATTCGCGGGATTGCCGCTCATAAAATAAAGCATTTCCGCGGCAAGGCGCAGGCTGTGTGGCTGGGAAGTGTAATTCCCCCCCTGCCACTGCGGGTCGGTGCGGATCATCTCGCTGATCATCCGCCGCCACATGCGGTTTCGCCCGCCGATCGGCGCCGGCAGGCTCGCCAGCGGCATCAGCGCATCCATGAACTGCGGGTACATTTCCCCCCAGAGCCACGTGTGCATGCCGCCCATTGACGTCCCTATCACCAGCCGAAGGTGGTTCACCCCAAGCCCTTCAACCAGAAGCCGATGCTCGGCTTCCACCATATCCGCGTAACGATACTCGGGAAAATTGGCCCGCAACCCGTCGCTTGGTTTGGCGGATTTGCCATGCCCGATGTCGTCGGGAAAAATCAGATAATATTTCTGCGCGTCCAAAAGCTGCCCAGGATTAAAAAGCTCGCCGGCAAATTCCTTGACGAAGAACTGTTTTCCGCTTCCGGTGGTGCCGTGGAGGATCAGAACGGCATTGGTGACGATGCCGTTTGCATCGGTCTTAGGCCGGCCGAGCGTGCGATAGTGAATGCGAAGCTGCGGAAAATTCTCGCCGGTGCGGAATCGGAAGTCGTGGACGACAAAATCTCCCTCGACGGGCTGTGGCAAATCCGCGGCCCGCGCCGCGACGCCAGACATCAACAGGCCCAGCGCCAGGACCGCCGCAAATCCGCGTGCAGGTTTGAACGGCACAGATGGAGTCATATTTCTGGTAAGGATGCTGATCGCCTTCTATCGGAATCGAACGCGGCGCGGATTTCAAGCCAGCCCCGCGAGTTTGAAACCTCATAGACTTCCCATTTTCGCGCCAAGACTCCACCGGCGCCTGCACGTATCAACGACAACCCGCCTCCCCGTCTGCGACAGAAGCAAACCTCTCCCTCTTTGAGGCGACAACGCCCATCCGAATTCCATCCTGAATGTCACTGCGTCCTCACGCAAAAATAGCGTTTTTCGGCTTAAAAAGCCAGCTTTTCGGTTGATTTCACCTGCGCCCCCTCGCTAATTTCCGGCCTGGTAAATCTAGTCGAGTCCGCTTTGGAGCAAATGCATGCGGACGGCTTCAGCGCTGCCGGAGGCACAACCCGGCTCTGCGTCCGCGGCCGATCCGTGGGTGACAAAAAGGAGGCCTTGTGAGCACGGCACGTCTGAGCGCGCCAAGCGCTTTTGTGTTGGTTATCGGAATCTGTCTGAGTTGGTTCGCGGCCATTGCCAACGCCCAATCGGCGGGAGGCAACGGTTGCACCACCCGCCCATCCGGGCCTCGCAATGATGGCGAGTGGTACTGCAAAACGCCCACCACGCGTCCCGACGGCGCTGACTGGCCTGACCATTTCAAATGGCATTACGACCTCACTGCCCCCGGCGATTGCCGCCGCGCCAGCCCACAACCCGCCCGGCTTGCGCCGACTCCAACGATTCCGGCAATTCTCCATGGAACGGCTCCGACTGGTGGAAATCGTCCGGCAATCAGGATTGCTCCAATTCCAGCGACTCTCAATCCTCCACCGATGGGCAAACCGATCCCAGCAGGCAAAACTGCGGCATATCGCCCCAGAATAACGATTCCAGTTCATCGTGTTCGATCGCTGGTGATTCGACCAGCGACGATACATCGACAACCTGCGGCAACCCCAGCGATTGCAACTCGGCCGGCACCGACTCCTCGGCAAGCGACGAATTCACACCCTCCAACTGCATGACCAGCACGAGCGACAATACCGACCCGGCAGCAGTCCCAGAGCCGGCGTCGGCCGGATTGGTCGCTGTGATCGGCTCAGCAATGCTGGCCCGCCGCCGTCAACGCCGCGGGTGAGTTTTTGGCGGTTAGTTTTTCGCCCAACAAATAAATTGCAGCGACTGAATTTCCCCCGTCTCACTGCACCAGCGTCCACGTATCGTCCGGATCGTACGCATCGATCTGCGATGCAATCTCCCGCGTGTTTGACCCCAGATCCTTTTGGTAGACTTTCCCTTCATGGTTCACGATGAAGCTCATGATCCCGGTGTTACCGTATTGCGCGGGGTAGGCAATCATGGCAAATCCCGCGAACATGCGGCCGTTGATGATGTAGCTGTAAGCCCCTGCCGGTGTGTCGGGGCCTTGCTTCGTGAGAATTCGGAAAAAGTAACCATGATACGGCTCGGCGCCGGAGCCGAGTTTTTTCCCGTAGCCCTGGGCCTGTGCGTCCGCCACCAGCGGACCGAAGGGGCTTTCCTCTTCACCTTCACCACCCGGCCAATAAAGGCCGTCCTTTTTGCCCAGAGATGATTTTATCTTCTGCGCGTATTGCAAAACCGAATCACCCATCCGGTCCTTTGAGGCATATTCGCGCTGCGCCTCCACGTAGGCGTGCATCACGCTGATGGTGGTCAATTCGTCGTCACCGATCCGGCGATTCAGGATTTCGTCTTCCCCCGACGCGGTGTCGAAATACCATCGCCCCGAACCATCTTTTAAAATCGGAATAGGGAACGGCCAATCCTTGTTTCCGATATGGACGATCGCCTTGCCGTCGTCCACCTGCTCGACGCGGTCTGCTTCACCGGCGTGTTTGGCGAAATGGTCCATGTCATTGGCGTCCTGAACCGGATCCCCGGAAATCAGGTCGTCCAGCGAGGGTCCAAGGATTTTGCGAAGTTCCGATTTGTCTTTGTCCTTCGCGGCGCCGATCAGGGCGTCGGCCGCGTCCTTAGGCGAATCGTAGGTGGCTTGATCTGCCGACGGATCCGACGGAACGGTGGTCGGCCCGACTCGGTCGGCGCGAGCAGGGCTGAATGTGAGCACGAAACCGGCCGCGAGGCATATCTGACTTAGGATCAGCCACGATATCGAGGTTTTCCGAAAACTGCCCATAACACTGCTCCCAAAAAGTCCGCGAAATTCGCGAGCCGATATTCGTAAGCCCTCACTAACGCCGGCCTCCTCCACTGCTCCCACCAGCACTGGCGCCTCCCCCGCTTCTCGCTGCCCCGCGGCTCTCCGCGCCGCGCTGGCTTTGTGCCGCGGCGGAACGAGCCGAGCCATCGCTCCCCATCCCTGGCCTGGAACCGCCGGAAGGAGGAGCCGGCCTTGAGCGGCTGTCGCGGCCGCGATCGGAATCCGGTCGTCCGCCGCCAGGGCGGTCGGCATCGCCAATCCCCCCGCCCCGACCTGGCGGAGGTGGCGAAGCGCCTGGTCGCCCCGCTCCAGGATTACCGGGGCCCGGTCGGCCACGATCATCACCCGGCTGCCGACGCGGCGGATAAATTCCTGGAGGGCGATTGGCTGGCGGCCTATTCACTGGAGGGCGCATCCCGGGCCCTCCACCGCCCGGCCCTCCACCACCTGGCCACGGACGATTCGGATTCGGCCGGCCGGGAATAATTGGCGGCCGTATCGGCGGACGATACGGAGGACGGCCCGGACGCGGACGCCAAGGATGCGGCCTCCCGTCCCACCCGGGCCGATATCCATATCGATACGGCGGCCAAACCCCAGGGCGGTTGTAAATCGGCACCCATGCGCCCCGCGCAGTATCTCCATCCCCCACCCACGACGATGTATCCGCCACGCCAGCTCCAACCGTTGTCCAGCCAGATTCCCGTAGCCAGTGGCGGTCCAAAAGTGATGCGCGCATTTGCCACGATCCCCGGCGGGGGAGCCACGTAAACCACCTGTGGATCGTAAACGGGAACGTAAACGTATTGCGGGTCGGTCGGCACAATCTGAATGCCATCATCGTCGGTGACGACGGTCTGCTGCTGCGTGTTCACGAGCGACCCCGCGCTGGTGGCCTGAGCTCGAAGCCGCTGGATCGAGGCCGCGACATCCGCCTGTTGCGTGGCGAAGGCGTTGCCGACTTCCGTCGTCCAGTCCGGATACCCCGCCAACATTTGAAGAACGCTTGGGTACCGCGCAATCGCCTGCACCGACGGGTCCCACGGCTGGTCGTCAATCTGATTGGGATCGTTGCCCGCGGCAATCCACGCCGTCGCCGCCGCGATGTCATCCGGCTCCGCTGCCGCAGGGAGAATCTGCGCCAGCAGCGGATCGGGATACAACGCTATGGGAGACAGCAAATCGTCGAGCTGGTCCGCGCTCATCGGCGGCTGGCTGACCACCTCGGGAGGCGGCGTCACCGGAGGAGCGGTGTAATCGCCGTCAGCGAAGGCGGGCAGGCACGCGAGCACCGTCGCGAGAATCATGGCGGCCAGCACCATCCCCATGATGTGCCTGATTTCCCTCACGACATCTCCCATCGGCGCCCAGAGCCACCACAATAAACCGACGCACCCCCCATTCTATTCAACCTTGGGCCAGAATTCGATGAGCGACCCCGCTCCCAGAGGGATTAACTGCCACTGGCCTCTATCGGGGTCGAACACTACTCGAATTCCCTCGGGAAAACCACAACTCTCAGGTAAGCGCGGCACAGAATCCGGCACAGTTGGTGCGGGCAAAGCGGCCGTGCATGAAATAGCCGACCAAGATTTCCAGTTGTTGCACGAGGCTTGGCCAACGCTGCCAGCCGCGGTGAAGGCGGGCATTTTGGCGATAGTACGCGCGGTTAAGCAAGATCACTCGCCGGTGTGATAAACTGCGAAGGATCAAATGGCAAAGAAATCTCGCCAAACTTCTCTCGTTGTCGCTCGTCCGGATTCGTATGACGCGATCCTGGCGGAAGTGATTGATTTGCTTGAAACCGCCCGTCGCACATCGGCACGCGCGGTCAATACCGTCATGGTGTCCGCATACTGGCAGATTGGACGGCGGATCGTCGAGTCAGAGATGCAAGGCAAGCATCGAGCAGAATACGGCGAGCAGTTAATCGATCACCTCTCCGCCGGTTTGACGGCTCGTTTCGGCAGGGGTTTTTCGCGCCGCGCGGTTTACCAGATGCGCGCCTTTTACCAGAACTATCCGTCAATTGTGCAATCGCCGACTGCACAATCTGCCCAAGAGCCAGTCCCGCCAATTGTGCAATCGACGATTGCACAATCTTCGTTGGCAAAAATACCGCAATTCCCGCTTCCTTGGACACATTACGTTCGTTTACTGTCCGTAGAAAATCCCCACGCCCGCCAATTCTATGAAACCGAAGTCCTCCGCGGCGGTTGGACCGTCAAGCAACTCAATCGCCAGATCGACACGCAGTTCTACGAGCGCACGGCGCTTTCCCGCAACAAGGTCGCGATGCTGACCAAACACAATCGCCGCCGGCCCGAAGATGCCGTCACCGCCGAGGAGGAAGTCAAAGACCCATTCCTGCTCGAATTCCTCGGCCTCAAAGATGAATACTCCGAAAGCCAGCTTGAAGAAGCCCTCATCCTCAAGCTGGAAACATTCTTGCTCGAACTCGGCAACGACTTCACCTTCATCGGGCGCAGCGCCGTTTGCGTGTCGGCGACACGTGGTATCGAGTCGATCTGCTATTGTTCCATCGCCGGCTGCGCTGCCTGGTCATAATCGACTTGAAGACCGGAAAATTTACTCATGCCGACGCCGGTCAAATGCACCTTTACTGCAATTACGCCAAAGAGCATTGGACGCATCCCGATGAGAATCCGCCGGTCGGTCTGATTCTTTGCACCGACAGAAATGATGCCGTCGCCCATTACTCCCTCGATGGCCTGCCCAACAAGATCATGGCGGCGCAATACAAAACTACCCTGCCGAATGAAAAGTTGCTCGCCGATGAGTTGGAAAAGAGTCGCAGATTGCTCGAATCACGACAGCGAACTTCGCCCCACCATTAGCCTGTAGCTTGGCGTTAGCGATTGTAATACTGTTCATCGCGCCTTGCGGACGAGCCGACCCGCTTTACGAGCGTTGGCCATCGCTTGCCAAAATTCGTGCCGCGATAATTGGCGCTCCGATCGTGCCATAAATTCGGTGTAGAGCTGCTCGAATTCAGCGGTGTACGGAAGGTCATCGAGAGTCCTGGGACTTCTGGCGTATAGCTCGCCGACAAGCGATGTATGACCACGACTCACATTTGAATTTGTTCCCACCTCAATTTTATCGCCAGTCTAAACGGGTGACTTTGGAGGTTCTCGGGTATCGCCCAGCGGTTATCGGCACACAAATCCCCTGTTTACATCAAAATTGACGATCCGAATCCCTGCTTGCCGCTCTGTTATCAAGGCGCTCTTCATCACAACCGATACGGATAATGAAATTACGCGCTAGTTACGCATTGAACGTCGAACCGTTACGCAACGCAAATACAAAGGCGGCGGGGTGCGCTAGCCCGTGAACCGTGTTATGTATAAGGGTCTAAAATGGGAAACCAGACGGCCGAAGCCCGAGATCCGCGGCGGGAAATTTGCCCTCCGGGGAACGGAATTAACTTCTCAAAAACTCAGGGCCTCCTCAATGAAAGAGCTATTCGCTTGGTGGAATATCTGCTACAGCTAGCAAATTTGCGTGCGAAACTGATCCGCGACATTGACGAATACGAGGTTCTTTGGGTTTCGAGCGTTCCACATGAGCGAGGCTGCTTCACGCAGGTATGGGGGCGCGATGAGGAACACGAGCCGGATGAATGGCTTGAAGTACAGAACCGGCGGGAGCCGGAATTGCCCACCGTTCCCATTCGATGCGAAGATTGGGTAGACCGGTCGTTACTGCGCAACAAGAATAACCTTCCTGAACTCCTTTCAGAAATTACCCAGCAAATGCCGAATCCCAATTGGCGCGAGGGTTCGGACCAGCCGAAAACCATCCAGCACACCGAATGCATTGTGGATCATCCCGAAGTTCAACAAGCATGGGATCGCTATGTTGAAGACAAATGGCTGCCGTGGACGGAAGAACATAATTCGTGGGAGAAGGTACACAAGGTCTATTCCGCGCTCTTTGGCATCTATCAAAAACAACTCCGGCTTGGCGAAGAATACGAACTAGTGCTTGGTCTGGGCCTGCTGACATGGCAGACGCCCACCGGGCAACGCACTCGGCGTCATTTGATTGTCGCTGACGCCATTCTGGAGTTTGAAGCCCGCTTGGGGAAATTCACCGTCCGTCCCCACACCGAAGGTGCCAAGTTGCGCCCGAACTTGATATGCTGGACATTGAGGATCAACCGGCACGCGCGGAGGAAACCGCGAAAGCGTCATTGGCCGCAGCCGAAGACGATCCTTGGGAAAAAGTTTGTATCGAAGGCGTCCTTCAGGCCTTGGTGCATTCGATCAACTCACATGGCGACTTTGACGACTCGCTGGAAACGAAAAGCATCCGCGCCTCGGCGAAGCCTATCGTAGAATATGCTCCGGCTCTGATCCTGCGAAAGCGTTCCGCCAAAGGTCTTACAGAAACCTTGAAACGGATCAAGGAACAGATCGAGCACGGCGAAAACATCCCCGGCGAATTCGCGGACCTTGCGGAAATCCGCCAGGAAGATGACGACGCACGGCCTGATGAGCCGGAAGAGATAAACGCGACATTTGATGGTGAGGTCTTCTTCCCCAAACCATCGAATGATGAGCAACGCCGCATTGTTAATAAGATTCGAGCGGCGAGCGCCGTACTGGTCCAAGGACCGCCCGGCACCGGGAAATCGCATACTATCGCCAATCTAATTTGCCATCTGCTTGCCACCGGACAGCGAACGCTCATCACGGCAAAAACGCCGCGCGCTCTTCAGGTTCTTGAAGGGCTGGTGCCGGATGAGTTGCGTCCACTATGTATCAACCTGCTTGGCAGCGGACTTGAGGAACGCCGTTCCCTCGAATCCAGCGTTGGCGGCATTCTCCGAAAGCAGGAGGAATGGAACGAAGATCTCGCCAATATTGAGCGCATGGAACTTGAAAAGCGCCTTCAGAATCTCCGCGAGGAGAAGGCTAGGGTTGACCGGCGGCTCCGCGACATCCGGGAGTCTGAAACACATGCGCAGTCCATTGCGGAGGGAGCCTATCGAGGGACTGCGGCCAGAATCGCCGAAGCCGTGAATCGGGATCGAGCTGACTTTGAATGGTTCTCGGATTCCATTCCTTTAGACAAGACATGCCAGATCTCCGCAAACGATTTGCGAAGCGCTCTGACGGCTTTACGCCAATTCGCGCCAAATAAGCGCCGAGAATTGGGCCTTGCATGGCCGGAAGCGTTGCCGTCTCTTGAGTGCTTTGCCAATCTCGTGAGGAATGAGACAAGTGCGACTGAAGAAGAGCAAAACTCAACGCGCGGGGCCGATGAAAATGTCGCCGATCTGTTGACAAAAAACGATCCTCCCGCCATCGCGGCGGTCCGCGACTTTTTTAGGACTTTTCAAGACACTCGGAGAAGGCTTGTCGCAACGTCACTGTCATGGATGAACGATGCAGTGCGCGATATTCTGGGCGGCAACTCGTCCCTTTGGCATGAAATTCTGCGTGTAACGCAAGACGTTATTGCATCCGTCGAACAACTCGTTGCAGTCGCCGACGAGATGCGAATTGAATTTCCGGACACTACTGAGATTAGGTTATTGCATGAAGACGCTCGTAAACTGAAAGAGCATTTGAAGAATGGCGGGAAACTGGGTTGGGGAGTATTTCGGCCAAGACCGGTGAAAGAACGATTATACGTTATCAAGGCGATAAAGATTGACGGACGTCCTTGCGCCACAATCGAGCATTTCTCAAATCTTGCAGATGTCCTGCACGTTCGTATTGAATGTGAAAAGGCATGGGGTATCTGGAAAGGGCGAAGTGAAAAGATTGAGGGGCCATACACTCTCCAAGTGACCGCTCTCAAATCATTGCGCGATGCGCTCGAAAAAGCCTTGGCGCTTGAAGAACTCATTGCCAAGTGCCGGGAAGCTATAAATCAATGCCCAACCTTGGGCGAGCCGGTATGGGCCGATGAATCTCGAATTGAAAGTATTGTATCCTCGTGTCGCCTTGCCTTGGCCCGAATCCGCAAGCGACTTGCCGCTGAAGAAATCCTGAGTGTCGAAACTTCGATTTCTCGTATGGCCGCTAAAAGTGGCGCACATCCGGTAACAAACGATTTGCTAAGCGCCATTCGCAGCCGCGACATGGACAGGTTCTCGCGCTGCGTAAGTACTATTCAGGATTTGGAGAAACAGCGTCAGCACCTTCAAGATGTGGACGAATATCTCTCGAAACTCCGCCATTGGCTTCCGCAGTTCGCAAAGTCCTTGGAACAAACTTGCAAGGAGTCGTATTGGGAGGAACGAGTTCTGCATTGAAAACGCCTGGCATTGGGCGCAGTGCGGTACTGGATCAGGGATTACATCTGCAAGGCAGATGTTCCGGCGCTTGCCCAGCGCGCCAAGCAGGTTGAGAACGAGATAAACAGCATTATCGCAAAGCTTGCCTCGCTTCTCGCCTGGTCGTTCTGTTTCTCGCGGCTCAAGGAAGACTATCGCCGCCATATGGAAGCCTGGCAACAGTCCATGCGGCGCCTTGGCAAAGGGACGGGGAAGCACGCACCACGCCACCGACGAGAGGCGCAAGGGCACCTCAATGAATGCCGCGAGGCGGTTCCGGCATGGGTAATGCCGCTACACCGCGTCTGGGATACGGTGTGCCCCGCGCCCGGCATGTTTGACGTGATTATCATTGACGAGGCATCGCAATGCGGCGTCGAGGCGCTTGCCTTGTTCTATCTCGCCAAGAAGATATTGATCGTTGGCGATGACAAGCAGATCAGCCCGGATGCCGTAGGTGTGCCTCGCGATGCGGCGCATCGCTTGATGGAACAATTCCTTTACGATTTCCAGTTCAAGTCATCGTTCGATATTGAGAGCAGTCTGTTCGATCATGGGAAACTTCGGTATGGAACCAGTCGGATCACGCTGCGTGAACACTTTCGCTGCATGCCTGAAATCATCCGTTTCAGCAACGACCTTTGTTATTCGGATACGCCATTGATTCCCTTGAGGCAGTATGGCCCGAACCGGCTACCGCCGCTTGAGCATGTTTTTGTGAGCGGTGGATATCGTGAGGGTTCAAACAACCGGGCGATCAACCGACCGGAAGCCGAAGCTATTGTCGAAAGAATCGTCCAAATGTGCGGCGATAGCCGGTACGATAGTAAGACGATGGGCGTGGTCGTGCTTCAAGGCGAGGCGCAAGCAGATTTGATCAAGGACCAGTTGCTCGAACGATTGGGTGCCGAGGAAATGGAACGGCGTCACCTGGTTTGTGGCAATCCTTACAGTTTTCAAGGCGATGAACGCGATATCATATTTCTGTCGCTCGTTGCAGCCAGCAATGAAACAATCGGGCCTCTCACAAAGGCGGCGGACGAGCGGCGCTTCAATGTCGCGGCCAGTCGCGCCCGTGACATGATGATTCTTTTCCATTCCGTCACCTGTGACGATCTTAGCACCTCGTGTCTTCGGCGACAGTTGCTTGCCTTTTTCGAAAACACTAAGCCGCAACAGATCGCTGGGGTTGAGGGGGATGAATTGGAACGGCGGGCGGCTCAGGACAATCGACGCGTCGTAAATCCTCCCGCGCCATTCGATAGCTGGTTCGAGCTTGACGTTGCCTTGGAACTTCTTCGCAGAGATTTCACAGTACTTGCCCAGCACGAAGTTGCGGGAAAGCGAATTGATCTCGTGGTTGAGGGCGGGCAGGCACGGCTGGCTATCGAGTGCGATGGAGACCATTGGCATGGTGCCGACCGTTACGAGGATGATATGCAACGCCAAAGGCAACTTGAACGTTGCGGATGGGAGTTTTTCCGTGTAAGAGAGTCGGCCTTTTACACAGACAGGAATGGGGCGCTTCAACAATTGTGGTTCATGCTTGAAGAGAGAGGTATTTTGGCCGGATCATGCTTTAACGACCATCATTCTGCAAGGGACATCAAAATCAAAGATGCCCGACCTTTAGATCCTGTGATTTGCCTCAAATGATCGCCAAATTGCGCGGCTGCAACAGTGAGCCAACGAGGTGGATAAGTCCAGCCCTGGGTAGGAATGACGTGGCCAATTTAATCAAACTCTACCAGGACGAACTCGCCGATCACCGTAACTGGTTGGCGATGTTCCCCGAACATGCCGCCCAATGGGAGCACCGGCTAAAAGACCAACCTGAACCTGCTATCGTCGAAGCGTGTGTGCGGAGCTATCTAGCAGGCCAGGTGAATTCGGTCGAGCCCGCCGAAGATTTGGCATCCGGCGGACCTGATTTCCGTTGCCGAAGGGGAGGCCGAATCTTCTACGTCGAAAGCACCTGTCTCACCATCGATGCAGTAACCAACGCGACAAAACTAACTCCTTCGGCTACCGGGCAAGCCGCAAATTATGGCACATTGACCGATTTGGTGAAACGCGAATGTGTGAATAAGGCCGCACAGCTTAGTTCGCGCCACGATGCACCTGGATTGCTCGCGATCGGCACATTGCATTTCCAAGCCAGTGCGCGATGCATACAGAAACACCATATCGAGGCCATCCTCACTTCCACCCCTATCATTGCTTGTGGTTTCGATCCTGTTGCTGGCGAGGCCGTCGGCGATCCATATCGGGCCGTCAATTTGCGGGATTCCGCGTTCATTAAGCCACCAACGACGCCCACAATCGACACCGAATTTGAACACGCTCGTCGGTCCATTTCCGGGGTTCTGATCTGCGGTTTTGGAAGCATCCCACCGCAAATCCTGGCGCACTACATCCCAATGCTTGTCGTTCATTTGACTCTGATTTGCTTCCCCAAACCCGCTTCTGTCGGCTCAAAACTCAGGCATCCGGGAGCCACGAACTGGCGACGGAATGGGTTGGTGAATCACGGTTGAAGTGACTAGAGCAACTGATCTTTTCAGCCGCCTGACGTGTTCAACTTCAGAATCACATGCCCATCCCACAGTGTTCGTGCGCACCGATTGCGGTGTTACCTCAATACATGAAGACGCTGATTTTGGCATACCTGACTGTCCAAATATCATTCCCTGTGAACCATCTCTTGAAGCATCCGCAGTGTTCGACGCACCAACCGTCACGCCGATTACGGCTGAGCACGAGCCAAGTTTTGCCTCTGCCGATCTTTTTGTTTGCATGACTTTCGTTCATTTGTAGGCTCAACAATCCGCCACTTGACGTTAGGCTCCCGTTAGGTATAATCGCATTTGAGTATGACGATGGTTTTGAAATGCAGAAGTTAAATAATGAAATTGGAATGCAAGATAAAGGGGTGATTCAGGTGTTTCGTATCTGTAGCAATTACAACCACTTTCGGCGAATCATCCGCATTTTGGCAAGTGGGTTTGTCTGCGTTGGATGCGCAAGTGACTGTCACCATTGAACTTCGGGAGCGGTGTCATGGCGAAACGTGCAAATCGGTCGAATGCCAGAGACGGCGTTGATTCGGATCGCATCGGGCGCACTGGCGGACGCCGAGGCCGCGAGCGGAGCGTCAATGGGGAGATTGCCAAGCGGCTCGGGCGGGGGTTCTGGCACACCAAGATGCGCGCAGATGGCGCGCGCCGTGGCGGGTTCAGGGGGCACGGGACGATGCCTTTCGGCAGCAATCCGCGCACAAAGAGCGACGGTCAAGATGCTTTCCCGCTTCCATTCGCGCAGGTCTGGCAGCGGACTTGCGCGCCATACCGGCTACCTTGGCCGCGACAGCGCTAGCAGGGATGGGGAGCGCGGGACGTTCTTCGATGCGCAGCAAGACAAGGTGGATGGTCGATCCGTGACACGGGAATGGGAGGAGGATCGGCACCACTTCCGGCTCATCCTCTCGCCGGAGAAGGGGTACGAGATCGCCGACATGCGCGCCTATGTGCGCGATGTCATGCAGCGTGTCGAGCGCGATGTCGGCACCAAACTCGACTGGATCGCCATCGAGCACCACAACACCGACAATCCGCATGCGCACATCCTATTCCGGGGGAAGGACGAGCAGGGTCAAGACCTCATCCTGCGCCGGGAGTACATCGGTTACGGCATCCGGCAGAGGGCATCCGAGGCGGCAACCGACCTGCTTGGGGAGCGCACCGAGAGGGAGATGGAGCAGGCCCAAGAGAAGGAAGTGCAGGCCCAGCGGTTCACATCCTTGGACCGGACCATCGAGCGGCATATGGACGAGCGGAATATCATCGACGTGTCACCGGATGCGCAGATTGGCTGGAGAAGGTCCGACAGGCCGCTGGTGATTGCGCCTGCAATGGCTGGAGAGCATGGAACTGGCCGAGAAGATACATGGGACCAAATGGCAGCTTGAACCCGACTTCAGGCAGCAATTGATGGAACTGGGCGCGCACCATGACATCATCAAGCAGCTTTACGGACACCTGGGGAACCAGTCCATGTATGTATCGAGGGAGCCGATTGCGCAGCCGACCAGTGGCGAAGTAGTGGCGTTGGGCCGAGTGGACGAGATCACGGATAAGCGCTTTGTGGTCATCCGGGAGGAGTCAGGAATGCTGCACTACGCGCGGGTCTATGACGGGGAGGCGTACCAATCCTTGAACATCGGTGACGTGGCGGAGCTTGGCAGAGGGGCGCAAGATCGCCGGGAGATTGCGCAGGAGATCATTGAACAGGCCAAGGCGAACAATGGCATCTATTCCCTGACCAAGCACCTTGACAATCTGCTGGACCGCGCCGACGGTGACGTGGCTTGGCAGCGGGCGCACTCGATATCGGACGCCGCCGAACGGTTGGTTGAGCGTTGGGCTGGCAATCCCGACAGCGGAATCAGCCGCGGCGACGGCGGCGATTATGAAGTGGACGTAGCCGACTTCGAGAAATTCATGGGCAAGCAGACCGACCAGGAAGCGGCTATCGGCATTACTGACGTGAACAATGTCACGTTGGAACTGGAACAGGGCCGGGATAGCGGGCTTGAACTTTAATGGACAAGTACCCCCTGACAATCCGGCTGGACGACGAATTGCTTAAAGTCGTAAAGGTGCAGGCTTCGCTAACCAGATCGTCCCTTGGCTCAGTCGTTGTGGATGCGGCGCGCCAAGCGCTGATGCCCGAATACCGGGAGAAGCAGGAGCAAACATTGCTCAAAGCCATGGATCGTTGCTTCAATCGGCTGATGAAGATGCACGAGGATCAACAAACACAGCATGAGCTGGTCCGGGAGATGTTGGCGATGTTTGTGCGCACGTTCCTTCGCCACACGCCGGCGGTCAGGCCGGAACACAAGGATACAGCGTGGGCCAGTGCCGCTAACCGTTTTGAAGTTTTCCTCGATGCCCTGGCGACCAATCGCCGTAACCGTCGGTCCGTCATGGACCCGGCACCAACGCAGGAAGTGCCCAAATCACTGCCAAGACCGGAGCCAGATCGCCCATCCCCGCTGAAACAACAGCCCAAAGACGCCCCGCCAGGTAATTCCCCCGGCCTGTTTGGCAAGTAAAAAAGAGTCGGGGAAATCCCGCCCCACCTCACGGCTCGATTGTGCGCGGCCAGGGCGGCCGTCAATCTCCCTCCCGCTGCGCGGGTCCCTCCCTCCGGGCGATCCAGATTGACCGCCGCCCCGTCCGCGTGAAAGCCGTCCGCCATGAGGTGGGTGCGGGAAAGTCTGTGCCGCGGAAAGATTCAATCCTCGTCGCGCGATCCAGAGCCAATCCGTTCCCGATGTTTGTGGGCCATTGCCGCGCGTTCGTCCCTGCCGGCATCCAACCAATATAGAATCAAGGCTTCAATGACGCGCTTGGGATTGGCAAGATGGGTAGCGCAGTCGTCCTCGAAAGCTTCAAACAGCTTTGTATCAAAGCGGTAGGTACGCTGGATCGTCTTGGGCTTCTCGGGACTCTTGGCTGACCTGGCAGATGATTTTGAGCTTGGCATACCGGCTATTTTACCGCGCGCGCCATAACGACAAAGGCGATGGATTCTTGATTCATCACCCCACAAAAGTTACCGATTGACTTTTTTTATATCGACTATAACATTTGCCTAACAGGTGACGGGTTATCCATGGTGTCTCACTTATCATCTCCGCCATCACTGCTGATCAAGCCGGGTGAGGCAGCTAAACTGCTGTCGATTTCCACGCGAACTTTATGGACACTTACCCGTGAGGGAGTGGTTCCGTGCGTTCGGTTGGGCAAATCGGTTCGATATTCACTGGACACGCTTCGCGCCGTGATCGCGCAACGAGAGAATCGACAGAGCGATGATTTGGATGGACGCGGAAAGAACGGAACGGTATCTACAGTGCGCGATACTTCGAGCAATTGAAAGAGACGGTGAGTTATGGCAAGCATCGGTTCAGATGGAAACGGCCGGCGGCGAATCCTTTTTGTTGCGGGCGACGGCACTCGCAAGACAATTCGACTCGGCAAAGCATCTCAACGGCAGGCCGAGTCGTTCAAAGTCAAGGTGGAATCGCTGATTGCACAGGGAATCACCGGCTCAATTGACGATGAGGTTTCGCGGTGGCTGGCGGGACTGGATGACCTGATGCACGCGCGGCTTGCGGCTGTCGGACTGACGAAGCCGCGGAAATCTTCGGGCGACTTGGCACTCGGCGCGTTTATTGACGCATATATCGCAGGACGGTCCGACATTAAGCCGAACACGCGGATTGGTTTGGGGCAGGCGCGCCGGAATCTTGTCGCATTCTTCGGCGAGAACAAGCCGTTGGGCGACATCACAGAAGGCGATGCCGAGGAATATCGCCGATATCTCTTGGGCAAATTATCCGTGAATACCGGCACCGGCTCTGCGGTCGGGCGAAACAATTCTTTCGATTCGCGGTCCGTAAGCGGATGATCCGCGAGAATCCGTTTACAGGTCTTGAATCCAACGTCCGCAGCAATCCAGCGAGGCAATTCTTTGTGACTCGTAAAATGGCGGACGCGGCAATTGAGGCATGCCCAGACTGCCAGTGGCGGGTGATCGTCGCGCTGAGCCGCTATGGAGGCATTCGCTGCCCGTCTGAAACATTGGCGTTGACTTGGGCTGATGTAGAGTGGGATCGAAATCGCATCCGCGTGCCATCGCCTAAGACCGAGCATATCGAAGGCCGGGCGAGCCGGTATATTCCGCTATTTCCTGAGCTGCGCGCGCCGCTGATGGAAGCGTTCGAGGCGGCGGTGCCAAGGGATGAGTATGTCGTCACTCGTTACAGGGACGGCAAGCAGAATTTGCGGACGCACTTCAAACGGATCATCAGCCGGGCCGGCCTGGAGCCGTGGCCGAAGCTTTTCCACAATCTCCGGTCGAGCCGCCAGACCGAACTTGCCGAGACATTTCCGGCCCACGTTGTTTGCGCATGGCTTGGAAATACCCAAGCCGTCGCCCAGGCCCACTACCTGCAAGTCACTCAAGCCCATTTCGACCGGGCGTCAGCTACGTCTGTAGCCACTCTGGACAGCGCGGCACAGAATCCGGCACAGCAACCGCACGAAAAGGGTGGAAATGCCTCGCAACCCGTTCAGACACCAAACAACAATCACTCGGTTTTTCCGAGTTATTCTGCACCTTGCGAGATCGTGCAAGATGGGGGATGGCCTCTATCGGAGTCGAACCGATACGCCCTTGCGGGCATTGGATTTTGAGTCCAACGCGTCTGCCAATTCCGCCAAGAGGCCGTTAGTTGAATTTGACTCGGAAAAACCAGTGTTTTGCACGGTATTACCGAGCGATTCGCGGGATGCTACACGATCGGATTTCACGCCGCCAGTGTTCGCCGTTGTTCGCTGGAATTCGCGGTTTGGTGGCAAGCTGGGTGACAAGGAAATGTTTTCCCCGTCCGTTCCAGTCCTCATTGCGGCTTGCCGGGCGCTCGAAAGATCGGGTAGCGCATCCAATGCCCCAGCCAAGTCCTCGCGTCGCAAATGCGTGTACCGATCCATCGTGAGGGTGATCGTTGAGTGCCGGGCCAAACGCTGGGCAGTCTTTGGATGAATGCCGCCGGCGGCGAGGTTGCTGATGAACGTGTGCCGCAACGCGTGGAAATCAGCGCAGCGGCCAGCCTCGTCACGATACGCAAGAAAGCTGCTGCGTTCAGCCTCAAATCGCTCAGCGTTCTTCCTGTGCGTTCCCAGCCATGCTTTACGGGCGGCGGCAAGGTCGGCCTGAATCATTTCCACGATGCGATCGGATTTCGGCATTACGAACGCCGGCGCCGTTGGCATCTTGCCCGACAAGAACCGGGCGACGGTGGCGGCGGTTTCCAGTTTCAACGGTAGTGTGTCCTGTCGCCGATTCTTGGCGTAGGCTGCGTCGATGGTCACACTGGGCTCATCACCTTCAAGGTTGAAGCTCCCGCGCGTGAGGCTTCGAAGCTCGCTCGATCGCAAACCAGTTTCGACGGCCAACAGGTACAGCATCGCGCGATCCGATGGGGTCATGTTGAATCGGGTCACAGATTCGGCGAGTTGTGCGGCCATCCCATCGGGGCCAACACCGACGAAGCCGCGCTCAGTCACGTCCAGCAACCATCGAAGCTCATCGACGGACAGCGCCCGGCGTTCATGCCGCCGATCCGTTTTTGCATTCATCCCCTGCAAGTGTTCCAGTGGGCTTGCCAGGGCCCGGCCGTCGCGGACCATCCAACGGAAGAAACTGCGGGCATCGCGGAGGTAGTAATTGAAGCTGGCGGCGCTGATGCCGCGGTGAACATTGCCCTTGTCGTCTGTGCGATCCTGGCGAAGATCAGAAATGAACCGCTGCACTTTGCTCGCGGAAACATCCCCCACGGTGGCGAATCCACAGCCGGTGATAACTCGCTTCACCCGACTTGCAGAAACGCCGGCATGATGTTCGGTTCCACCTTTGGCGAGAATCGCCGCCCGCCAATCCTCGGCGTGGGCCAGCAGTGGCTTTGTGGATGCATGGCGCTCGGGCAGGATGATATCCCACTTGGCCAGGCGGTCACGGATATCCGCCGGCATCGTCTCCACGTCGCGGGCCAGGTCGGGCGGCAACACTGAATCATTCCCACCACGCACGCTGTTGAGCCGGTCCACTGTCCGGGCGAGCGATTCGCAAGCCCGGCGATCGGTGTCCAGGGGAAGCCGGCGAAGGATGCCGTTGAAGTCCACAAACACGCCGTACCATTTGGCGGATTTCCGGCGCAGGCGCTGCCGTCCGGCTGCTTCTCTGTGAACGTCATTCGTCGAAGTTTCATACTGCACCATCCTTTGAAATTGGGTTGCCTGACTCAGGCTCACGCGGGGACGCCAATCCGTAATGCACCAGCCGTTCGTACACGAAATCGTCCAGACCGATCAGCCAGCCGCGAAGCTCGGCGTCGATGATCCCTTTGCTTCCTCTCTTGCTCGCCCCCACGAGCCTCTCGATGTAATCGCCAAACGACTCCGGCGGCTTTTGTCCTTTCATCCAGGTTATCCGATTCTGGTTGCCGTAGATGCCCATGAAAACTATCTGCCATCGGCCGGTTTTGGTTTGTCTAAGGAATGCCATTGCGTCACCGTCTTTCGAAGATCTCAATCGTGGAAATCCATCGCCGGAACACTCGCGAGCAATTGGTTGGCGGCATCGACCAGCGGCTGCGCCGCATTGCTCAGTCGCGCGTGAATCCTCATCACCTCGTCATTTGGGATTCCGAGCAACGACCCATCGCCGATGTTTTCGGTGACATGTTGTAGGTCGCGAATCCCGTCCGCCAAGCTCATGACCAAGTGCAGGAAGAATTGATCGTCGCCGATCCCATCAAGAGTCGTTATTTTCATGGCTTGTCCTCCCTGTTCACGCGGCCGGCTTATCCTGCAATCCTTCGTGGGTGGGGAAGTTCCACAGCTCTTGCAGATGCGGATCGCGAGGAATAATCTCTTTGATCTGAAGCGACGTCCAAAGTATTGCATCTTCGCGGTCCCGTGGTGACAGATTCCCAAACCAGTGCTCTGCAAGCTTCCTGAACTCTGTTGGGTCCATGTGTGACATCGCCAGCACGCCCAGGTAATACATCCTCCGTCTTGCCCACTTCCTGCGGATGTGCGGCCATGTTTTGTGGTCGCAGTCAATAGCAACGGCGGCAACTGCGGCTTTCTCCTCTACGTCTTCGCGCCTGATGCTTTCGTGAATCAACGTCGCCGACTCTGGGCACTTGAGCATTTCCATCCACACATCCCTGAGGAACATGTGTTTAATGGTTCCCAAAATCTCCCGTCGCTCCTTGTGAGTCATTTCAATGGGCACAATCACCTGCATTGCCCCGCCGTAATATTGGTCCGCGTTGCGTGTTCTGGCGACCCACTCGACCCGTTTCTCTTCGTCGGATTGGTCAACTCCAATGAATAACTCGACACATTCTCCACTGCCGCTCGGGGCGATATCTCGAAAAATTTCCCTCGCGGCTTCTCTCGCCTCGTGGACAGTGATTTCCCGTTCGTCGTTGTAGTCTGGTGTTTCCTGCATGATGAATTTCCTGTGTGTGTGTGAGGGCCGGGACATCCAGGCTCAGCGCCGCCCGGCCCATTTTTGGTTTTAATGAATGGGTTTGCCGGGCCAGCACGTTGCCAGCCCGGCACAAATTGACCGGGGTTAGACGCTGGCGACGGCTGGATAATCCCGCGTCGCAACGAATCCAGCGAAGCACGTCGGGCAGACCTGCAATTGCTGGCCGCAAATCGTCAGGCCGTCAGTCGGATCGCCACAGCCGCGGCACCGGCATTCGTCTTGGCGCTGAATTCGCTGCCATTCGCGGATTTGCTGGGATTCACGCTGCATCTGGCCGGCGATGATGTCTTGTTCCAGGCGGAGCATGTCTTCGGCGAAGGTTGAAGAATTGGAATCGGACGGTGAAGTGAGTACGGTAAGCATGTCGAACCTCTCAAACAGGTTTGGCCGGGTCCGGGGTGTTTCCAGCACCGCCGGGCCATTTTGTTGCCAGCCCATCGCCAGCAACCGAGAGAAACTATACTCATTGGAGATTATTTGTCAAGAATAATGTTGAAGAAATTTCGTATTCGCGTATAGTTTCTTCATGCCCGCCAAGCCAAGCACAGTTCTTGATACAAAGACCGCCGCAAAGGAACTTGGCATTTCACCGCGACGGGTTCAGGCACTCATAACCGCTGGAAAGCTCCCAGCGCAAATTCTTGGTGGAACGTACATCATCAACCGCGCCGATTTAGCCAAGGTCCGCAACCGCAAGCCGGGCCGGCCGAAGAAAAAGGAGTGAGATATGGCAAACGCAATATGCACCCTCTACGAGAAGGATCAAAAACCGATGCCGGTGACAGTGGAGTTTGAACCCGATCAGGCTGGCGTACGCTGGGGGCGGTTGATTGTGTCGGGGAAAATGAACAGTCGGGTACTTGTAGAACCGGAGCTGCAATACGGCGATGGTCCGCGCGTACCCATCTTACAGATTGGGCAGAAGCCACCAGGGGCTTGCTTTCATTCGGTTGCGACCGCTTGGAAGTGTTCACTTGAGGAAATGTGCCAGGCGGAGCGCCCTCCGCGCGATTGATAGCTTTCGATGCGTCCGAACGGCCAAACACAGCAGCGCGTGCCGTGAACCCTCGGAGGTATTTATGGCAAAACGACGACGATCAACCAAGCTCACGAAACTGGGCGTGCCGTCGCTTAAACAACGTCGGGTGTATGCCAAGGGGGCGGCGGTGATGAAGCAATTGGAGCAAACACTGAGTCGGGAACTGGAGGCCAGGCGAAAACGCGGCGATGCGGCCCCGTTCAAAGCTGGCGCTCTCGACTGCCTCGCGAAGTCGCGGAAAATCCTCGAAAACTTGGCGACGCAACACGATCTGAATTGAAAGGACGCACATGTCCACACGGTTTCAAGACACACCGGAATACCGCCAGGGCGGCAAAGAGGTTTGCGACCGGATTCTGGCGCTGATCGAAGCGAACCTGGATATTCTCTACTTCAAATATGCAGATCAAATCCGCGCCGTTCCCGGTTTTGTGTTCAATGATGTTGACCCCACCGGCAAGACGATCCAGGAGGCGCTTTGGGAAGCTCAGAGGCGTTTCAGATATTCAAACCTGTCCAAAATCACGACGATATCGCAGTTGGAATCAGACGCCACCATTCGTTTTCTCAAATCGCTTTACCGTGACTTCTCCGAAGGCCACGCCGTGATGGTGGCTTATCCCGCCGATCCGCACCGCGCGCCTTTTCCGACGATCGCCGTGGAGGGCATTCGTGAGAGCGAAGAGGTTTCACTAAAAGTCATGCAACAGGTCGCCGACAGCCTGATCAGCGTTCGCAAGAGAATCGCCGAAGCCTCTCGCCTTCGCGGAAAGCGCCGCGCCGACGCGTTGAAAAAGATGGACAGTGAAGCCATTCGCGCCGTAGTCAAGCGTCTTTGGTGACCCCCCCCCAATCGACTATTTACTTGTCAAAGAGCGCCGCCGGCTATCCCAACGGCAAAGTCAGCACCGTCATAACTTCAATTCGGCCGTGTTATTTTCGATCTTTTCGAGAATCCTTTCGAGTCGCGACAAAATCAGGTTCGTCCGATCCGCTGGATTATCCCTGTTCACCGAATTTAGGGTGTGGGATCCTCCAGGCTGAAGCGGGTTGCGGAATACTGACAACGCGCTCTCGCGAGCGTTTTTGAAAGAATCCATTGCAGCGGCGCTGTCGAACGGGTTACCAAAGCCGGCGGCGCCTTGGCCACTGGCCCATGACGGCGGGGCACCCCCAAAAGTGATCTCGCCCTTCAGCGCAGCGAAATTGGTTTCGCCCATCGTGTATTTGGTGCTTAGCTCACCGCCCTTTCCAATCCGGTCAAGCACCGCCATTTTCTTCAACAGTGAGTCGCTCACGTCCGGATGATCCAGCTTCAGCCGGTCATAATCCGCTTCCATCGGGTTCATGCCGAGCCGCACCGCCACGTCGATCTCCCGCTCCCAAATCTGCCTTGCAAATTCTGCGTCGGTCTGCTGCTGCTTGGCTGCAAACAAGGCATTTTCCTCGGCCTTGAGCTGGGGGTTGATATTCACGTCGGGATGATCTCGCTCGAATTTGTCGCGTTCGGCCCCGAGCGGCGTCATACGTCGATTAGCAACAGCCGTCGCATCGAGGACATCCTGAAGCTCGTTGTGAACCTCTCGCGCGTGCTCTATCTGCAACGCCTGGGCGTCGTTGAGGTAGTTGAGGTAATCCTGCTGGGATTTGACGTGGGCCGCGTCGGCTTCGGCCTGGGCCTTGTTGGCCGCGTCCTGGCTGGCACGGGCCTCATCTTGGACGGCCCGCAGTCCCTTGTCATCCGCCGCAATGCCAGGATGGGCTTTGAGGTAAGCCGGAACCTTTTGCGCCTCAATCATCGCCTGCTGCTGGGCGATCGCCGCATCTTTTTGTGTATTCGCCGCATCGACGCCCGACTGCTGCGCCTGCAACCCCTCGCCATAAACGCCCCACTGCTGGGCCGCGTAGCCCATACCCATCGCCTGCGCAAGCCGCTGCTCACGTGAGGCACCGGCAAGGTTGGCTCCGAACTGGCGCGCTGATGTATGCGTGAAACTTCGTCCTGCGCCTCGGCGGTGATCGAGGTCGGCAAGTTCGTGGGATATCCGCAAAAGCTCGCGCTGATAATCGACCTCGCGTTGCGTCAGCGCCAGCTTGTCGGTGTCGATTTGCTTCTGCGCGTCCAGCTCGGCTGTGCTCTGCGTCTGTAGCCAAACCTCTTCCTCTTTTTGCTTGTTCAGTTCTTTTTGTTCATCAATGCGCTGCTGCAAAGGGTCGCCTTGCAGACGGATTTTCCCAAGCGCCAGCTCATTCCCCTGCTGACGATCAAAGTCGGCCTTTTCGATGGCCTGCCTTGCCGCGTCGGCATCGCGCTGCGCCTGCGATTGCATTCGCGCCGCTTGCTCACCAATGGCCGTCTGCCGATATCTTGTATCAATCGGCATATAGTCCAGAGCGAGCTGCGCCTTGTATCCGGGCTGATCCTCGATGCGTCCAGAAAAATCCGGGATGCCAGTGATGGGATTGACATGCTTGGAAAGGTAGTCGCCGGCCGCCTTGATGCGTGCGGCGTTGCGTTCATCCTGCCAAGCCGCGCGATCGCGCACCTCTTTGTCGTCAAGCTCGTTTTGCTTCGCCGCGAACGCGGCCGCCGTCTGCGCGCTCTTTGGCCCAGCCCGGTTGCATCCCGGCGATTGAAACTTCCGCGCCTTGTGCCGCAATTTGGTGTGCATACTCAGTTTTAGCGAAGCCAAGATCGCGAAGTGCCTGCTGTCGCTCGATGGCGGGAACGCCGCCCGCTCCCACCACCGGCAACATTGCCTGCCCGATGGCCGTCGATGCCGACAACGCTTTCGCGCCGTAGTCGTAGACCTCCTGAATGTCCCGAATCTGCGCCTTGTATTTTTCGGTGCGCTCTGCGCCGGTGAGCTTGGCTTGCTCCGGGCCGCTCATAAAATAGGTGGCGTCGAGCGCGATTTGTGCATTGGCAACCGCCGCATGAGCATCCAAGTACTCACCGGTGGCGCTTTCCAGCCCAGCCCGCGCCGCTTGCGTGAGCGGGCCAAGCTTCTCGGCGCTTTCGAGCAGCATCCCGTATTTGAGTCTGCTCATGTCGATTTCGGTGTTGAACGAAATCTGCTGCTCTTTTTCCTCACGGATCGTGTCGCGGATATTTTTGACTTCTAGAGCAAGCACCCCCAGTGCCGCCATTGAGCCGCCGATCGCAGCCATCCCAGCGCCGCCCATTGCGGCAAAGCCCCCAGACATGCCGAACGCCTCCCCGCTTCCCGTCGCGACGATGTCAGCGATGCTCCGGGCGATGTCCATTCCCGCCATGCGTCTCATCCACCCAGCGCCGAAACCGCCCCCCGCGCCACCACCGCCTCCCCGCGCCGCCATTTCCTCCGGAGTCATATTGATCGAACCCCCGTGCGGCTCGGACGGTGATCCGCCGGAGAGCCACGCCATGTCCTGCGCCCGCTCAAATCTCTCCGAAATCTGATTGCGCGCCCGTTCCAGCCTCAAGAATTCCTGGAATTGCTCGTCGTCTATCCTGTTCGATTCCTGTGCCTGCGCGTTCCTTAGCTTCCAGCCGCAACCTGAGTGAGTTGGAGAAATCCTTCTGCCGCTGCTCATCCTCAGTGCGCATTTGCTGGGTGATCCCAACCTCTTGCCGCAACCGCGCCCGCTCCATCTCCATGTCTTGCAGTCGAAGCTCATTGAGGGACTGGTAGTATGTTTTCTTGTACGAGAGAAGCTGCTGCGCCTGCTCGTAAGCCGCCTTGGCTTCGGGATCGTCCTTAAGCCCCGACTCTTTGAATTTATCGCGGAGGTTTTTCGCCTCGGCGTTGATCTGGGCGATCTTGGCATTGTTCTCAATCGCCTGCTTTTGAAGGTCGGCAAACCCCGGCGAAACGCCGCTGGCGTCAATCGTCATCGCGAGGACAAGTCGTCTTACTGTGCTACCGGCCATCGTTCACCTTTCCCTTCAACAGCTCATTTCGCTTTGTTCCACTTCGCGATAGTTGCCTGTGCCAGCTTCGCGGCCGCGGCGAACAACCCGTACAACCTGACGAGGGTAACAGGCGTCCGGGCCAGTAGGTCCAGGCCATGCTTTGTCTCAGCAGAATAATCAACAGTCGCAATCGGCTCGTCGGCCTCCTCGCGGAAAATCCCATAAAGCGCGGGATGTTGTCGTGATTCCGGCCGAATCGATCTGGCAGTGACGATCAGCTTCTCCACAGGAATCCCAACGCTCGGAAACTCAATGCCGACAACCGCTGCAAGCACAGCCAGTGCGTCCCAATCCTGCCCGTCACCAAATGCCGCCGCCCAATCTGGCCACTGGCTTGGTTCAACGAGGGGGAATTCATCCATGATGTTCGTAAGTTCGTTTTGTGAATCGATCTCGGCCTGAAAATCCGGAAACTGGGGCCAGTTATCGGAGTGGTAATAACTACTTCCGTGGAACGCGCATTCAGGTTTGTCACAAAGGCGCGTCGCCTTCAACACGAAATTGGCATCGCTGACCTCGGATTCGCCGGCGGCAATGTTGTTGTGAATCCACACGAAATAAAAATTGAAGTCGGGATCAGTGCTGTCGAGGTTCTCAAAATAGCTCTGTAGCTCACGAAGCCTTTTGACTATCGCCGGAGTGAAGTCGTGTTGTGCCATCGCCTTCTTCCTTTCAACTGTACGAATGGTCGTATGCCGCTTCGCCCAAGCCGCGGAGTCTAGGCCGCTCCATCGCCTCCCCCGCCAATCGGTAGCGACGTTTAATGGGATTGCCACCCATTATCACCAAAGGGTTTATCCCCGCCACGCTCGCCGCAACAGCACATCCGATGAGACAATCCCACCAATGATTATCCGCGTCCGGCAGCGCGCCACGTGTCCACCGTCACACCCCTCGCTGTGGTGGGCGTGGGATATTCGGATGCCAGGTGCAGCGACAACATTTCGTGATGCCGTGGCTGATCGCCGTAGAGCGTGATTCCACCTTTGCCGGGCATCGGCCTGGTGAGCATCCCAGCCACGCGCGTTTTCCACTCATTGGCGTCAAATCGAAGCAAACGCAAACGATCGGTGCCGGCCGTGCCATGCACCCAGCCTTTGCCGATCTTCTCACCCGGTCTGGCGTGGTAGTCTGAAATTGCAGTCTGGCCGGGCCCAATGCCAACACCCTTGCTGGGAATCAGCAGATTTCTTCGGCTGCTGGACCGAATGAGCGCGCGCACCACGTCCGACTGCCAGCCAGAATCGATCATGCCGCGAATCGGAATTTCGGCCCCGTCGCTGCGATGATGCGCCTGACCGAAAATTTGGCTCACCAGCGCGCCCAGGCCGGCGTATATCGCCGCCTCAGTTCCACCGGGATAAGTTTGCTCCAATGTCGGAGAGGCGTTGCGCGCGAGAAACATCCGCGTGCGCTGGCTCGGCCACGTGCCATAGTTCAGCACGAATCCGGAGAAATCGTCGGCCCAACCGCAGGTCATCCACCATAGGACGAACTGCCCAACGTCGATGAAGGTGGTAAGCAGCTCACATTCAGGCGGGGCAACACCACACTCGAAACCGTTGCAGCGTTCGGCGATCGACACGGGGTTCAGCGCGTTTCTTGTGGCCGCATCTTGCCGGGGTTCATTCTGGTATTCGGCATCGAATTCATCGCCACGGTCAAGCTTAAGATTCATCGCGTGTTGAACGGCCGAAAGCTCGTCAGAGTTGAACCGTTCCGCCCACGCCACTATAGCGCCGGCATCCATCGCCGATTGATGCCGGCGGTAGAATTCAGTGGCTTCACTTCCATCACCACCGGCGCAAGCTCTGGTTTCGGAGTTTCGCATACTCCTCCCAACGTTCCGTGTTGGACGGGAAACTATAAACCAGCTTGAACCGTTCCCCCTGCCAAGCCGGGTTCCGCTCCCGGTCGAGAAGTTGGTCAGCCAGGTCCCTTCGGTGAATGACGGTGACAGTGGCAAGTGCTGCAATTTTCTGGCCGGGGCCGGCGAGTCCCAGCAGATCCCCGTTGAGCAGCGCCAACCGCTCTGCGGTCTGAATGACGCTTCGCGCCGATTCACGGTCCTGGGGGTCATCGACCAACAGCAGATCGGGGCGAATCGTTCGGCCCTCCGCGTCCACATGGGATAATCCACGCACCGCGCCGGTGAGCCCCGCGACGTGCAGCACAGCGCCGGTCGATTCGTTGTCGGGGTCGGGCATGGTGGGTAATACGAGCCGCTTCCGCTGCCAAACGATTGACGTTCTCTGGCCGCCGAACAGTTGCCCGACGCACCGCCGCGCCTGCGATTCCAGCTTGCGGATGGGATACACCGCCTTCGGGAAATCAGCGAGCAGCAAATCATTGTGTTCGAGCTCCGCTTTTAGCCGGCCCAATGATTGCTCGGCGAGCGATTCGTTTGCAGCCGCAATGACGACGAACCGCCGACGCCCTGTAAGCACCGCCCAGCGCCGCCCTTTCGACGGTCGAGGTCTTTCCCGACCCGCGGGGCATCGCCAGCGCAAATTGACCGCCGCTGGTGATCGTCGCCTCCAACCGGGCAATGGTTTTTCGATGGTCATCACACCAGGGTTTCGTGAATGTGTTACAGAAATAAGTTTCGAGGAAAGCCAACAGGCTCCCAGCCGCGGCGTTCCGCCGGCCGCGATCAGCCACGTCGGCGCGGGGGCAATGTCGCGAATGATGCGACTTGCTTCCATGACACGGGCCGTCGAACGCTCCGAAATCGAGCTGTAGAGCTTTTTCGCCTTGGCCTTCGATAGCCTCCGCCGTCGTTTTTTTGGCTTGATCGAGGTCATTGTTGAACCTTGGTTAAAAACTCCTGCTGCTGTTTGCCTGCGCCGAGGGCTGTCCTGCGCCGAAGGGTCGCAGGAAGGACCCACAGGATTTACAGTAGCTTGCGAATCAGGGGGCAATTCCTTCACGACGGCCCTAAAGCCGAAAGATCGCAACATCATTTTGAGCAACCGTCGCAAACGGATCGTGACGGGCACGGCGTGCGGCAGTGATTCGAGTTCGATGGTGATTCGCTGGCCGTTCATGCCGCCACATCCGATCTGTCGGCGGCCGTGGAATCGCGCCGTGACGACGGGGAATTCGCCAAGCCCGGCATCGTGGCACTGATCCGGTCGGCGACCCGCTCGGCATCGTCCACGCTGTAGCCCGCGTTGATGCAATCCGCGATGAGGGCCCGGCGTTTCTCAGAATCCACACGGCCAACAATTAGCTGGCGGTGTTGTGCCTCGGCGAACTCGATGCTGGTTCTGTTACTCTTCATGCAAATCCTCAATCAAAAGTTTTCACGGGGGTTTCGCGCGTCGCCAGGTGTGCCGGCCGATCGGCACCCGCGGATCGACCCGGTTTCGGTTCCAACCGGCTGACAACTACAGCCCCGACGTCGTTCGCGCCGCCACCCGCGCACGTCACGAACGGTGGTTTCAACCAAATCCGACGAAACGCGGGGATTCTTGGCAATTCGATCCGCCGCTGTGCTCGACACCCCCGCTTCTGTGAGGGCCGTTAATTTTTTTGAATATTCAGCGCTGTTGGTTATCGTGCGTCTTGCCTCTTGCCCGTTTTCCCCCCCGCCCAACCCAGCCAGAAAATTTAAATTACCCGCCCCCCCGCCCACATGCTTGCCATTGCCGTTGGACGGATTGCGATGGTCTGGGTTGGGTTGGGTTGTATTGGGCTGGTCTGGGTTGGGCTGGTCTGGGCTGGTCTGGGGGCCGTGACGAAACGTTTCGTCACTTTTCGGGGTGTCGGAATTATCCGTTGCATATCCGTTGCGAACCGTTGCAGAGCCGTGACGATCCGTTTTGTTTCTGTGGTTGGCCGACTTGCAAGCTTCAGAGCAAAACCGACTGTCGCGCCGGGTTGATCGGTACTCAGCTCCGCAGACTTCACAAGTCTTTGCCTTTTTCCGCTCTCCCTCAGAGAGCTGCCGGCGCATAATGAAATCTGGCGCGTGATCGTGCCAATCGTGAACCTGATACGCCGTGGCGTTGCCCGGAATATGCTCGATCAGGCCAGCACCGCGCGTGCCGTCCCCGCTCTGGATTCCACAATCGTGAAGAGCTTTGGTAAGTTGCCCTTGCTTACCGGGCCATTGTGCCATCGACTCCACGTCATCGGCGTCGCCAAGTGTTGGCGATCCAGCGCTCCATGATGCTTGCCAAATGCACTCGCAATAACCCAGCGCGTGGGGCAGTGGGCATTTGAGAATCCGGGCCAATCTGATCAGTTTGTGATGTTGGATAAATCCAGGGCGAGCCATCAGCGCACCGCCCTTCGCCACTTGTTTCTTTGAGATGATGTTCGATACAATTCGGTTCGCATGATTTTTCACGCTGACCGGCCTTCGCGGGAACCGGCGGCGTTTTATTTTAGATTCAACCCGTCCTTCGCATTGGCGCCTGTTGGAGCATCCGCCACCGATCGGCCGCGGGACAGCCGGCCGCAACCCACCGTTTAAGCTCATCAACCGAATACCGAACCGCCCGGCCGCCCAGGGGAATCGCTTTGAGGGGAAACAGCCCGGCCCGCCGCATTTCGTGCAACTTCGTCCGACCGATCTTCAGCGCCTCACACACCGCCGCCACGTCCAGTAGCAGTAGAAGCGGCGGCGTAGCGGCGGCGGCGAGATTGATTGCAGGGTCAGCGGGCATCGAGGGCCTTCGCTGATCGATCTAACTGTCGATTGGACTCAAGGCGATATCCGAGCCGGCGTAATGCCTCGCGGGCCGAACTTGCCCTGGCAGTGTCACCAGCGCGATCAGCCAAAACAGCCGCGGCAGCCCAATAAGCGGGATCGTCGCGGCGGATCACATCGGGGTCGAACGTGGATCGGCTCATAGGTGCCTCTGACCTAAGGGCATTCCTGTCATTTCCACGTCATTATTAAATGAAAAATCCCGGATTTTCCGGGCGAAAAGCGAGGCGAGATTTTGTCATTTCCCAGTCAATATTCATGCCGCTTCGTCGTCTTTGGCTTGGCTCTCCCGATACTTTTTATCATCCTCGGCAAGCCATCGGCGCACGGTTGATTCACTGACCCCGATATTTACTGCCAGCCTCGCGGGTTCGTCCTTTAGTGTCGGGTGTTGACGAAGCTTGGCCAGCATTTCAGTGTGCTTTATCTCCGAATCAGCCTTGTTTAACCGTCCGCGGCGGCTTGTAGCGCCATTTGATTTTTCGTCGCTCTTCGGGCCATCTGGCGCCTTGGGGACCTCCCTAGTTTTCCCAGGCTTGCTTGGCGTTTGGCCAGCTTCGGCGCCGGGGGCTCCCTCAATCTGCTGCTTTTTCCCCCCGAATGCATCTGCAAACACCCTCGCGCCCTCTTGCCAGTTCACAACTCTCATTCCGGGTGAGGCGTCGGCGGCAACGATCTTTACTTGCTCTATCGACCCACTGCCCCTCACCGGCGTTCGTTGGCTGATACTCCCATCGGGCATCTTCCACCGCGTGCCATCAAAAAACCCCCGCTTCAGAACGTAAGCAAAAATCATTTCTGACTGACCATCGCCAATTGCCCTGCGGGCCTCGATCCCATTGGGAGTGAGCCGCTTCGATGTTGGGCCGATCCGCTCGCAATTGAACGATGGATCGTTTCCTGCCGGGCCTTTCTTCCGTTCCGCCCAAGCCTTTCCCCATTTGCCGTACATCGCCGCGGCAACACGCGTGTAAGCCTCCTGTATTCCAGCCTCTCCGGTGGTAGTCACTGTAAATTCGATTGCCTGGGGCTGGTCGAACATTCGCAAACAGAGGCGAGACCTGCGCTCAACAAGGCCGGCCGCAACAAGGAGGCCCAAAGCCTGTTGCCGGAGCGCACTCACCGCGTCGGGGTCATATTCAGCCCAAATTTCGGTGGTGCTGTTCAGTAAATACGCAACCTCTGACTCGATCGATTCGGGCATGTTGCACCACCTTTCAGGGCAAGGCCAGGCCGCGGAGACGTGGTGGTGCCGCCGTCGCCGCTGGCCGGGCCGTCGCCGGGGATCAAGCCGGCGTTCCCGCTTCATTCTACCATCCGTCCACCACCGGTGGTGAAGCTACCGCCGGGCCGTCGCCGCTCCCAACGTCGCCTTGACGACGCCAGCGATCATCATCCGCACGTCGCCAGGCAGGCTGGGCCAAGCATCAATCACGGTTCGCAATTCCGCGTCGATTTCAGTCGCTTTTTGCAGGTTTAGTGACAAGCCAGCAGGCAAGGAGTTTTCGGGACTGTCCGTAACTGGTGTGTCTGTTTGTGATTGCAAATTTGGCACATTGGATTTTGAGTCCAACGCGTCTGCCAATTCCGCAAAGAGGCTGAACTCTTTCGGATGCTACAAAATCTCAATTTAATCCGCCAGTGGCGACTGCCGGACCGCTATTTCCATGCGCGCCTGCAATCGCCGACAATAGCACCGTCCGCTCCCGGATGCTCCCTCGAATCGATTTCCAGGCTGAGCCAGGTCCTTCAATTCCCCAGAGGCGCGGGCGCATCGTACGCGTCATCAATCGCCTGCCGAAGCCCCTCGGCCGCCGCCCAATGCTGGATCGCCGCGATCTTCCCGTCTTTCCCGATCACCACAGCCCCGTTCGGGAACGCGCCGAACGCGTTGGAAACCGCATCGTCCATCGAATCGACGGAAACCGCCATCGTGATCCCCAGAACTTCTGCCGTCCGCTGCGCCTGCAGCCTTCGCCCGGCAAGCGTCATCGTTTGCGCGATCGAAATGTTCTGGTCTTTGTTGGTTTGTAATTCATCGCCCCCGGCCGGATGCGCTTCGCGAGTATAAACCAGCAGGAAAAACGCCCGGGGCCCCTCTTCCGATCGCAGCGATTCCATCGCCGAAACCTGGTCCCGGAACTGCGGGCACGACATCGACCCAAATTCAAGCACCAATACGTGCCCCCGGTATTTGGCGGTGTCGAACGAGTTCTCATCGTTCAGCTCCGGAATTTTGAGGCTCGGTGCCGCAGCGCCAACGTCCGGCAAAGGATGGTCCGAATCCTCGCCCGAATTCTCGCCCGTCTGCTGAGGCGCCGCGGAATCCGATGTCCCCGCTTCCGGCCGCGTCGCGGCCCCTGAACCGCTCTCGCGCAGGTCCGCCATCGCCTGGATCAGCGATTGCATCTGCTCAGGCGTTAGCACTGACTCGAGCTGAGTTTTGAGGTTCCCGCGAAGGTCGCGAAGCTGTGAATAAACCAACGATCCATTCGCCGTTTGCGCGCAGATTCGCGGTGTTCTGCCGAAAGCTCTGCAATAGCCCGTCAACTTTTTGCCGCTGGTCCGCGGTCAGATCGATCTTGTTCAGCGCCCTTGGCAGATAACGCATTAGGGTGGGCCCCGCAAAATCATCCTCAGTGGGACGCGACGACGGCCCAGGGGTCAGATAGATATCCAGTGTCGCCATCTGGTCCGAAGTAAACACCTGTGCGAGCTGCTGGTGAAGGCTCCTGGCAAAATCCCCCAGCGCCTGCTGACGTTGTGAAAGCGGCGTCCCCCGCGCCGTCGCCGCGAACTGGTCCGCCTGCGATGAGGCATTCGCCATAATCTGCGCGACGGCGGGCTTCTGGTCCGCCGTCAGGGTCACATGCGTCAACGCCTGCTGATAACGGTCAAGAACCGCGTAAGAACGCCGATTGGCCAGATCTCGCTGCGCAAACGATGTCAGTGGCGTAAGGCACAACAGTGCCACGCAAGTCGCGATCGCAATCCCCCATCGATTCCTCTCAGACATGCGAACCTCCCTCAAGTAGTCGGTCCATTATACATCGCAAATCATCGCCGCCCGCCGCAGCGCGTCGATATGCCGGTGCTTCACCGTAAACTCATGCGCCACATACCCTTTGAAACCCGTCTGGGCGATGGCCCGCATGATGGCCGGGTAATAAAGCTCCTGCCCTTCGTGAATCTCCCCTCGCCCCGGCACCCCCGCCGTGTGGTAATGCCCGATGATCTCCGCATGTTTGCGGATCGTATCAATCACATCCCCCTCCTGCACCTGCATGTGATAGATGTCATAGAGAAGCTTAAACCGCTCCGACCCCACCCGCTTCACCAGTTCAGCCCCCCATTGCGTGTTGTCGCACATATAGCGGGGGTGGTTGATCTTGCTGTTCAGCAGCTCCATGCAGAGCGTGACTTTTTTCTTCTCCGCCAGGCGGATCACGCGTTTGATCGCCCGGTTGCAGTTTCGCAGCCCCGCTTCATCGGAAATTTTCCCCGTCCGGTTCCCGGAAAAACAGATGACGTTGGGAAATCGCGCCGCCGCAGTCGCCTCGATCGCGTTGCGGATTCGCATCAGGCATTCATCATGATTCGCGGGATCGTTCAGCCCTTTCACGATCCCATGCGACGGCGTCATCGTGCAGATCAGCCCGAAGCGCTTCAGGATGTCCCACTGCGCCGGCTCGACAAGATCGATCCCGCGCAACCCCAGCGACGCCACCTGCTCGGCAAATGGAACCATCGGAATGGCGTCAAAGCACCACCGGCAAACACTTTGACGAATCCGGCCACGAAGAACCTGCGGAGGGGTAATTAGCATCATTCAATAAATTACCGGACATTCCCTTGTAAACCCAGCGGCCCTCAATGTCCGATCATATGAAGGAGGGTATCTCGGCCACAATGACCTTCTTCCTGATTCTAAGCTGCGTAGTCTGCGCCTGGGCGATGCTCCGGGTCGTGGGGGGCGAGCGCACCCAGCAAATCCGCGCGATCGAATCGCGTCTTAAGAAGGAGGCCGAAAAGCCCAAGGTAGATCCCGATGAGCCCATTGTCGTCGGCGGCCCTGAGCCCATGCCCCAGACGACGGGAGCCGCCAAACCTCCGCCGGCGCCGGCGAAACCAGCCCCACCGGCAGCCAAAAAGCCCCCCGCTCCCGCTCAAAAAGCCAAGCATTGACTTGCCTGCATCCCCCGGCGTACGCTTGATATAGCGTACACTCGCCAATTCCTACTCACGCGAGGGAAACGTGGATCAACGCCCCCTTCCGACGTATATCTGGATATTTGCTCTGGCCCTCGTGGCCGTCATCGCCTCACTCGGGGCGGGCGTTCTCCTCTTGCGGCATCCCGACGCCCCCACCGCTTCGATCGCCACAGGCGCTGCCCTGCTGGCCGCCGGGTATATCGGGCTGGTTTCGATCCTGGTCACCCTCCCTATCGCCTTAAACCTCGCCGCCGCTCGACGTAGCCACCTCCGCCATCAGGCCGAATTCATGACCACCCTTAGCGAGCGGCTCGAGGGTATTTCCATCCTCCTGAACCTGATGAGCGAGCAGCAGCTCCTTTCCGACCGCGCCAAGGCGGTCGCCTTCCGTGATAAAGACCACGACGCCATGCGTCGGGCCGTTATCGAAGAAATTGGCCACCAAAACTGGGAAGCCGCCTATCTCCTCTCCAACGACATCGAAACCCAGTTCGGCTTCAAGCAGGAAGCGGACGACTTCCGCAAGGAAATTACCGCCAAGCGCACCGACATTCACCGCCGCCAACTGGCGGAAATGCTGGCCCCCATCGACCGGCACATCAAAGGGGAAGCCTGGGGCGCCGCCCTTCAGGAAGCGCATCAGCTCATGGAGCGCTTTCCCGAAGACTCCCAGTGCCAGCGCCTCCCCGAAGAGATCGAATCGCGGCGGCAGCAGCGCAAGCAGCAGCTTCGCCAGAGTTGGCAGGACGCCATCGACCGCCACGACGTGGATGGCAGCATCGAAATCCTCAAACGGCTCGACCTCTATCTCACCCCGGCAGAAGCCGAATCGATGCAGGAAATCGCCCGCAATGTCTTCAAGGAAAAACGCGAGGCCCTTCGCATCCGCTTCTCCCAGGCCGTCAAGGAGCAGCGGATCGTCGATGCGATTCGATTGGGCGAGGAGATCATGAACGACTTCCCGAACACCCGCATGGCCCAGGAGGTGCGGGATATGATGGAGACCCTCCGCCAGCGCATGCACGAACCGCAGAACACCGCCCTATGATTAAGGTGCCGCGTATCCTGTAATGACCCAACCAGACCCAACGCCAACGCCTCCGGGGATCGCCAGGCAGGCTGAATCCTACTTCGTGCGCTACGCCGCCGTCCTGGTCAAAAACGTCGTCGGCTACGTGCTGATGCTCTCGGCCCTGGTCCTGGGCGGATTTTTCCCCATCCCCATCGGCACCCCGATGTTCATCATCGGCTTCGCCATGATCACCCTTCCCGGCAAACGCCGGCTCACCAGCGGCGCTCTGCGCGGAATCACGATAAAGCTGAACAGCCGGACCGCCCATACCTGGCGGCTGGCGGGCTCACTGCTTCTTCCCCCCGCTGTCGTCTGGTTCCTGGCCTTTCAGCGCCACCCGATCCTGCACCCTTCTCAGATGACCCTCGCCCACCTCTGCGCGCTCTACGCCATCACGATCGTCGCCGCGTGGCTCTTCATGTGGGGATTTCTCCTGGCTGTCAATGTCGTCATCCGCATTCTTCCGCACGTGCGGCGTCGAGTTCGCCCCTGGTTGCGCTCGCACGGCGTCCATCTCCTCCCCCCGCGCCGCAAACCACGCCTCGCCGCCGCTTCCAAGCAGCGGCCGGACGATGAAAACATCCTCGATTTTGGCGGCTTTAATCCGCTGAGGCGAGGACCCAGGGGGTGAGTAGTTGCGAGTTGCGAGTTACGAGTTGCGCGTTGCGAGTAAAGACCAAGGCGTTTTACTCGCAACGCGCAACTCGTAACTTCCTTTTGCCGTGTTATAATCGCCCCCAAAAGGGATGATGGGGTTCACTTCAAAATCGCTCGCTACATGGGAGGTAACGTCATGATGCGTCTACCCAAATCGATCCAATTGGCTGGAGTTTTCTGCACCCTTGTGATCCTCGGGGGATGTGCGGCAACGGTGCCGATGACCAGCAGCACCGATGACGCAGCCGCCAAGACCTTTCAGCCGAATCCCGCCAAAGCGAGCGTCTATATCGTCCGCGGCTACGGCATCAACCCGGAGCACCTGATCATGACCCAGGTTGACGGCCTAAACATCGGGTCGCTCTCCCAGAACACCTATATGCTGATCACCCTCAACCCCGGGCAGCACGTCCTGTCCGTGGTCGGGCCCACCAACCAGGAAGACCTGCCGCTGACGGTAGCCGCCGGCCAGCTCTACTTCGTGCAAACGAGCATGATCTGGGCCGGCCCCGGGGAAAGGCACCGGCATATCGAGGCGATGACGGATGCGGATGGGCGGACGTATGTGGGCGGGGAGATGCGGGTGGAGGCGATCAATCCTTAGGCCGTGGGGCGTTAGCCCAGTCATCGCGACATTACGTTTTTTTACGTTTTGTTACATTCTGCGCGAGTCTGCAAAGTATGATTGAGCGCTGAGGCAACGCATGTCGCTCAGCTATGAGACTCGCGTGTGGAAGGAGTATCAGCGGGTCAGGGGTGCGCCGTTGGCGGCGGCGATTGGGCTGGGGGGCCTAGTGGCATTAGGGGGGATTGCCCCAGTTTTGCTCGTGCTTAACAAACATCGAATCCACGATGCGCTGGGCTTAGCGCTACTGATTGCAGCGGGCTTGACGCTGGCTTGCCTGGGGATCGCGGCCACGTTTTCGGTGCAGTCGCTTGTTTGCATTTTTGCGGATCGGTTGGAGATTCGGGTTGGAATGTTTGGATTTGAGATTTGGAGGCGGATCGTGCGCTGGCCGCAAGTGGCGCGGTGCGATGTTTGCAGGAACTGGGAGCCGGTGCTGGATGATGCGCCTCGCATTTCTATCCCGTTGATGAGGAAGTTTAATGCACTGGGGCGAACGATCGGCTGGACGAGCGTGATGTTTGGGGGCGATGGGGTTCGGCTGTTGATCGAGGACAAACTGGGGGGAATTCTCCTGGGATCGGATGATCCGCAGCGGCTTTGCGATTTGATCAATCGGGCGAGGAGTGAAGGCGATGATCGTTCCTAACGCCTGTAAAGATTTGCCGTGCAAAGCCTACGGATTGGTCATTCTCCGGCCTTTGCCGAAAGCCGCGACCGTCGGTTATTCTGGGGTCTAAAAGTGCCTGCATGCCCCTGGACGTTATCATTACTCCCGAAGAAACAGAGACATGGATTGAGCGATCTTTGCGCAGGCACCATCCCGAATGTGAGGCCGAATATCGCACGGCGTGGCATGCATTCTTGCGATGCCTGGAGAATCGCCTCGTCGAGAGCGCAGATCTCGCCACAATCATTAATGCGGCCAGGAGCAAAAAAGCAGTGATGTGGGAAAGCGCGGTCGAATGGGTACGCCAGTTGGCGTCAGATCACACGAATGTGCAGCAAGAGATTCGCAAAATTGCGGGCGACCCGCTGGCAGGTGTCCGATTCAGCGCACTATGTTGCGTGACCCGGCGGTCGCCTCGCGCGTTTCAATTGGAAATGCTCCTACCGGCTCTTAACGACCGATCTTCGCGAGTGAGATCGAAAGCCGTTGACGTTTTGTCGCGGCTGCAAATATCCGAGGCAATTCCAAATATCAAAGCGCGTCGCGATATTGAACAGAATCTAAAGGTGAAGAGAGTTATTGATTATGAGCTCCCATTGCTGAGCTATGGCTTTGTGGCAAAACCAGTTGCCGGCGGAATTGACCTCACGGTGAAAGGTACTGGCGGTACTGTTTTGAGGTTCGTTTCGCAGAAAGAGATTGATGAACACGGGATTCCCACAATCGTGAAAAAGGCACAGGAAAAATTAAACGAGGATGCAATTATTCTGCGGTATGTCGCGAGACAATCGAATTAATCGTGCGCCGCCCAAGGAGCAAAGCTCTTACGAACCCCGAATAACCCTACCCCTGCGGCAACAGACTTCGAGGGAAGGTCATCTATTTCCCGAAACCGCATCTCTTGAATCAAGGGCAGGTCGCACAGTCGGGGCTGCAAGGGACGGTTGAGGCGCCTCCTTGTCGGCGGAATAATCCCGCATGCGGCTTTAAATGCACTCCCCCGAACCAGTATTTGTTAAACCCCAATAAAATCGAACACTTTCTCCGTCACAACAGTTCTCAATTCGCGTCAACCACGTCCAACGCCAGGAACCACCAAACGATACGAAAGCAATGTAAGTCAGCACAAACTAACAAAATACTCAAAAGTGTTCAGAAGTGTTCAGTCCCCGCCCTACCCCTGCGGCAATGGCTCATCCGCCTGCGCACTTGCCGCTACCGAAATCTTCTTTCCCTCCAGAATCCAGATAATGTTCCGCAGATAGACGAACGATCCAAACGCCTGGCCCAGCAGGCCGATGGGGTCGCGACGCCACATAAAATAGCTCAGGAGAAGCAGGGAGCCGACGAGGCTCATCCACCAGAACATGGGGGGGACGACGCTGGTGCCGTGGCGTTCGCTGACGATCCACTGGACGATCATTCGGCCGGTGAAGAGAAGTTGGCCGAGGAGGCCGAGGGAGAGCCAGAAGATGATGGTGCTGGAGCCGCCGAAGACGGAGGCGAGAGCGCCGGCGGTGGCGGCGTGGTAGGTCTGGTCGGTGAGCTGCTGGAAGCTTACGGGCTGAGGGGCTTCGCCCGGATGGCAGATAAAATATTGGTACGATCCGCCGGCCTGGCGGAGGAGATAGACCTGGGCGCGGGAGTCGGGCAGCCGCATGTCGACGTGGACGGCGCCGGGGACCGGGGAATGCTGCCGGAACATCTCGACGGCGACGCCGCAGATGATGGCGACGAAGATGATCTCGCTGACGATGAGATATAAGCGCGACATACTGAGGGCTCCTCAAAGCTTTTATTGCCACAGATATAAATCAGATGGACACAGATGCGAAATTGATTCCAAACAGGGCAATAGGACCGGTCGCAAATGGATCAAATGGTTCACTGCCCTCACCCCAACCCTCTCCCAAAGTACTGGGCGAGGGGGTAAGAAGGAATGTGGCGATTATGCCCGGTTTCGCATCTGCTCGGCCGCTTTGGCGGTTGCGGGGTCGGGGACGAAGGTGGCGACGAACTGGCGGTTCTCGGCGGGGGTGAGGGGCATGTATTTGCCGGTCGCCTCCGCGATCAGGTTCCCGAAATTGTCCTTGGCCGTCGCGGAGGTGAGGATGAGTTTCGGCCGGCTGGACTCAACCCGCGCCGTGAATTTCAGCGGCTCGCGCAGGCGGGCCTTGCGGCGGAAGCGGACGTTCATCTCGGCACAGACGCAGAACCGATGGTTCGACCAGGAGGCGGCCCAGACCATGACCTCATCAAGGACGGTGGCGACGATACCGCCGTGGGTCATATCGAAGAAGCCGATGTGGTGGTCGTCCGGGGTGAATTCGGTGTGGACGACGCCGGTCGGCGGATCGACAAAGAGCCGCAGGCGCAATCCTTTTGCGTTGGCCGGTCCGCAGACGACGCAACCGGCGGTGTGGGGGAGTTCTAGAAGGTGCATGCTTTGGGCCCTGGCGTAGGTGCGGCCAATGGCGAAACCCCCTCCCCTAGCCCTCCCCCGGATTACCGGGGGCGGGGGAAAAGGCCAATTATGAAGATACCGGGTCGACAACGGCTTTAACAGCGAGGGCCAGCTCGGCCTCGGCGTTATCGCGGGCCATGCGGCGGAGGACCAGAAGGCTGTTGAAGCCAACGTAGAAATATCCGCCGGCAAAGATGGCGAGGAAGGGAACGGCCTGGAGGCAGAACTCATAGCGTAGGCTGATGAAAATCCAGCTTGTACATGTAGCAGCCGAAGGCGATTTCGATGATGGGAAGGCCGAGCTTGCGAAGGTGAAGACGCTCGGGCTGAGCCAGGCGGTTTTGGCGAATCCGGCGACGCCGTATTTCGGCGTGCGGACGAATTCGCTGGGCTTGCGGCGGATTGCGCCCCAGATGGCTTCGAGAACGGCCTTGGCAGTTATTCAGGCTGACACCGACGCCCAGCGCCATCAGCAGACGGCATATAGAGAAGGGTTTTCCAGCCGGCGACTTTGCCGAACAGTTCGCGCTGGCCGAAGATGAAAAACGTGCTGGCGGAGCAGGTGGCGAGGATGAAGAGGCTGACGCTGAAAAGAGATTGGCCCCAGTGCGTATGTTCTTTCAGCGGGCTGTAGAAGCTGAAGAACGCGGGATACATCAGCAGCGTGAGCAGCACCATCAGCGACGTAGACGATGGTGTTGGTCAGGTGGAAGAAGGCTTCGGTCTTGATGCGCCAGGGGAGATGCTTGGACCTTAAGACGCTGGGCAGAAGCTTGATGGCGGTCTGGAAGCTTCCCTTGGTCCAGCGGTGGGCCTGCTGCTTGAAGCCGATCATTTCCGGCGGAAGCTCGGCCGGGGCGCAGAACTGCGGGAGATAGACGAACTGCCAGCCCTTCATCTGGGCGCGATAGCTGAGGTCGAGGTCTTCGGTGAGGGTGTCGTGCTGCCAGCCGCCGGCGTCGTCGATGGTTGTTGCGGCGCCAGACACCGGCGGTGCCGTTGAAGTGCATGAACCGGCCGCTGCGGTTGCGGGCGGTGTGCTCGATGACGAAGTGGCCGTCGAGGAAAATCGCCTGGCTCTTGGTGAGCAGGGACGCGTCGCGATTGAGGTGGTCCCAGCGGACCTGCACCATGCCGACTTTGTCGTCGGTGAAATAATCGACGACGTTGTAAAGGATGTCGCGGGGCGGAACGAAATCGGCGTCGAAGATGGCGATGAATTCGCCGGTGGCCTGGGCAAGCCCCGCGGCGAGGGCGCCGGCCTTGTAGCCGACGCGGTTGGCGCGGTGGATGTAGCTGACGGGATAGCCCTTGGCGGCCCATTCTTCGCAGGCCTCGCGGGCGATGTCGGCGGAGTGATCGGTGCTGTCGTCGAGAACCTGAATTTCGAGCTTTTCCAGCGGATAATCGATCTGGCAGGTGGCGTCGATGATGCGCTCGGCGACCTCGTCCTCGTTGTACATCGGCAACTGAACGGTGACGCGGGGCAGCTCGTTAAATTGGCTCTTGGGCTGGTAGTTGTCGTGACGGTGCTTCAGGTAGAGATAGACCAGAACGTAGCGATGGAACCCATAGAGTGCCACGATCGCGAGGACGGACACGTAAATCAAAACTACTACATCGTCTGAAAAACGATCCACCATAAGGCTCTAACGACGGGTTCCCTTTTGCCATCCTCCGTGCTGACGATGGCGGAACGGATTGTAGAGGATTTACTGATTTTGTGTCAATGGGAGGTCCGCGTCGAGCGGAACCATGTGGAGCAGGCACTTTCCGGGCCGAATTCGTGGAAAACGTGATGCGCAGCGCAAAATTCGCGCGTTTTGTATTCTTTGGGCGCTTCGGGAGACTTCTCGGCGGCGGGCTTTTCGTCGGCCGGTTTAGATGCCGCCTCTTCAGGCTTGGTCTTCTTCATGCCCGACCGGCGAATTCGTGGCGGCGCTCGTTGCGTTTTCGGCGAAGGCCGGCGCTGCGGCGGACGGTGCCGCGGGGGACGTTTTCCTCGGTGAGGAGCTGGAGGAGGACGAGCGTGCCGCCGTCGCCGATGCGGAAATCGCTCAGCTTGATGATGCGGGTGTAGCCGCCGGGGCGATCGGCGAATTTGGGGGCGATGTCGTTGAACAGCTTCTGGACGACGGTTTGGCCGGTGAATTCCTGGTCTTCATCGGTAAGCCGGCGGTCCTGGAGCATCGGAGATGACCTTGCGGCGGGCGATGAGCGTGTTGCGGCGGGCGAGGGTGATGAGCTTCTCGGCCATGGCGCGGACTTCCTTGGCCTTGGGAAGCGTGGTGCGGACCTTGCCGTGCTCGAAAAGGCTCTGCACGAGGTTGCGGCGGATGCGCCTTGCGATGCTCGGTATCGCGGCTGAGCTGGCGGCCGAAGATTCTGATGGCTACTCATGGCTGGTACCTGATTTCAATTCCAAATCTAAACGATGGTGATGATTACCCGCGTCATTACTCCGTGGTGGACGTATCCGCGGCTCCGCTGGGCTGGCGGCTCGTGGCCACCGGGGGCGGTTTCTTCGGTTTCGTCGTCCTCGTCGTCGTCGTCGGGCATGGTTGCGGCGTTCTGCGGAGCGGCGTCGAGATCCATGCCGAGGCTCAGGCCCATGTCGGCCAGCTTGCGCTTCACTTCGCGCAGGCTGGTCTTGCCGAAGCTGCGAACCTTGAGCAGATCCGCATCGGTCTTCTTCACCAGGTCGCGGACGGTGGCGATCTTGGCCGATTCCAGGCAGTTGTTGGCCCGGACGGACAGATCCAGTTCCTGGACCGTCATGTTGAGCTTCTGCTGAAGCTCGGGGTCGATCATGGCCTTGGTGGCGTCGCGCAGAGCGGCGATGGCGTCGTCGTTGGCGGTGTCGGTGCCGAGCTCGAAATATTGCACGAACGGGTTGAGGTGCTTGCGGAGAATCTTGCTGGCTTCGACCAGCGCCATCTCCGGGGTGAGCGTGCCGTTGGTCCAGATTTCCAGGATCAGGCGGTCGTAGTCGGTCTTCTGGCCGACGCGGGCGTCTTCGGTGGCGTAGCGAACGCGGGTGACCGGGGAATAGATGCTGTCGACGGCGATCAGGCCGATTTCCTGCTCTTCGGTGTCGGCGATGTTTTCGGAGGCGGTGACGTAGCCGCGGCCCTTGTTGACGGTGAGCGTCATCTCGAAGGGAACATCCTCGGTGAGGGTGGCGATGACCAGATCCTTGTTGACGATGGTGATCGACGGGATCGGCTTCGATCATGCCGGCGGTGATGGCGCCGGCCTTGTTGGACGATGAGCTTCATTTCCTTGGTCGTCATCGCTGTCGAGCTTCACGACCAGGCTCTTGATGTTGAGGATGATGTCGGTGACATCTTCCATCACGCCGGGGAGGCTGGAGAATTCGTGCTCCGCGCCCTTGAGGCGGATGTGGGTGACGGCGGCGCCTTCGAGGGAGCTGAGAGCAGGATTCGCCGCAGGCTGTTGCCGACGGTGGTGCCGAAGCCGCGTTCGAAGGGCTCGGCGGTGAATTTGCCGTAGGTGTCGGTGGAAACCTGCTCGTCGCGAACGACGCGCGAGGGCAGTTCCAGTCCACGCCAACGAATTCTCATAAGATTGTTCTCCTAAGCTGTGCATCCCGTCGGATTGCGGAAGGTTACCGCCCCAACCGTTAGGGGCCATCTGTCTTCCGCCTCGCCGAAGGGACGCGGGTTAAATTTTCAGTTTATCTGGTTCGTATCTCCACGGATCGAACGCATCCCTGTCGGGTCGCGGCTAAACAATTCAAAATCTCATACTCGCCGCTTCTTCGGCGGCCGGCAGCCGTTGTGCGGCAGCGGCGTCACATCTTCGATGCCGGTGATTTTCAGACCGGCGTTCTGAAGATTCAAGATCGCCTGCTCGCGGCCGGCGCCGGGGCCTTTGACCTTCACTTCGACTTCCATCATGCCGCTGCTTGCGCGGCCTCGGCGCGGCGTTTTCAGCGGCGCGGCCGGCGGCGAAGGGGGTGCTCTTGCGGGCGCCCTTGAAGACCGACCGTTGCCGGCCGACGCCCAGGAGATGGTTTCGCCGTTGGTGTCGGTGATGGTGACCATCGTGTTGTTGAACGTCGCCTTGATGTGGGCGATGCCGCGGGTCACGCCCTTGCGGATCTTTTTCTTTTTGGCGGCTTTTGCGCCGGCGGCTGGTTTGGCTTGTTCGCTCATATGCTTGTTCCGAATCAGGAATCGCTGTCTCCAAGATAAGTCTACCGCTTCGCTCGGTGGTCGCGGCTAAACAGTTCTCTATTTCTTACTTGCCGAGTTCCTTGACGCCCTTCTTGCCGGCGACGGTCTTGCGCGGACCCTTGCGGGTGCGGGCGTTGGAGCGGGTGCGCTGGCCGCGGACGGGCAGGCTGCGGCGATGGCGGTTGCCGCGATAGCTGCCGATGTCGCGCAGGCGGGCGATGTTCTGCTGATCATGGCGGCGCAGGCCGCCTTCGACCAGATAGTCGCGGTCGATGATGCCGATGATCTTGGCCAGTTCGTCTTCGGTGAGTTCCTTGGCGCGGCGCTGCGGATCGATGCCCAGCTCCTTGAGGATCACTCGGCTGTTGGTCCGGCCGACGCCGTAGAGATACGTCGAGGCTGATCCAGATCGGCTTGTCCGGCGGAATGTCGACGCCTGAGATACGCGGCATAATTTCTCCAGATACCCTGCTTCTGCTTATGTTTGGTGTTCGTGCAGATCACGCGCACGACGCCTTTGCGGCGGACGATCTTGCAGTTTTCACAAATCCGTCTGACGCTGGCTACGAACTTTCATGGACTGACTACCCTGCAAAACGCTTTCCTGCTCTGCAATCGGCGAATCGTCTATCTATAGCACAGAATGATGCTCGAGTCCTCAAGTCCCGGTGGGTGCGACGGCAATTGGCGCGGTCTCCGCGGCGACGCGGCCGTCGGTGAGGATATCCACGCCGGTGTCGGTCACCGCAACCGTATGCTCGAAATGGGCGGCGGGCATGCGGTCGACCGTGACCACCGTCCAGCCATCGCGATATAGATCCACTCGCGCCGGCCCGGCGACGACCATCGGCTCGACCGCCAGGGTCATCCCGGCCGCAGCACGAAATCGCCGCGTTAACTGCTCGGCGGTGACGAAATTCGGGACCTTGGGGTCTTCGTGCATGCCGCGGCCGATGCCGTGGCCGACGAATTCGCGGACGACGTTGAAGCCGTTTTTCTCGACGTAGTGCTGCATCAGCCGGGCGATGTCGGACCATTTGCGGCCCGGCTGCATGTTGCTGATGCGCCAGGTCGAGCGATTGGCTGGTGACATCGAGCAGCTTCTGGCAGCGCGGGGCTGATCTTGCCGATCGGCGACGGTAATGGCGGTGTCGGCAGCAGTAGCCGTCGAGCGACAGGGCCAGGTCGAGGGTGACGACGTCGCCGTCTTTCAGCGTGCGCGGGCCGGGGATGCCGTGGACGACCTCTTCGTTGACGCTGATGCAGGTGTGGCCGGGGAAACCTTCGCCGGCTTGTAGGTCGGATAGTTCTTGGACAGGGCCTATGGCGCCGGCCTTGTTCCAGTTCGACGCGGGCGAGGTCGTCCAGTTCCAGGGTGGTGACGCCGGCGACGGCGGCCTGCTGCATTTTGTCGAGGATCTCGCAGCCGACCTGCCCGGCGCGCCGCATCAGCTCGATCTCGAGCGGCTTTTAATGATGATGGGCATTGGAGCAGAAATCGCTGACCGTTATCGGGTTGCCGCATGAACGTAGCAACTCTAATACTGCCGGCCCTTGATTCGCTTGCCTTTGCTGCCGGCGCCGCCGAGGAAGCCGCCGTAGTTTCGCATCAGCAGGTTGGCTTCGATGCGCTGAACCATGTCCAGGGCGACGCTGACGACGATCAGCAGGCCGGTGCCGCCGAGGAAGGCGGTGATTCTGGGATCGATGCCGAGCCAGCTGGTGATGATCGTACGGGCACGACGGCGATGACGCAGAGGAACGCGCGCGCCGACGTAGGTGATGCGCATCATCACTTTTTCGAGATAATCGGCGGTTCGCTTGCCGGGCGCAGGCCGGGGATGAAGCTGCCGTAATCGCGAAGCTGGTTGGCCATTTCCTTGGGCTGGAACTGCACGGTGGTCCAGAAGTAGGCGAAGAAATAGATCATCGCCGCTTCGGTGATGAGATAGATGAACTGCCGCGGCGGAATTCGTCGTTGAGCCAGCTCGAGGAAGTCTGTGGAGCCCGCCGGCGTGCCGAGCTATGTCTGGCAACCCAGGCGAGCACCACGCCGGGGAAAAGCATCAGCGACTGGGCGAAGATGATCGGCATGACGCCGCCGTGATTGACGCGAAGCGGAAGGAACTGCTGCTGGCCGCCGTAGACGCGCCGGCCGCGGGTGTGCTTGGCCTGCTGGATGGGAATGCGGCGCTGGGCCTGGGTGATCAGGATCGAGCCGGCGACGACGAAGACGAAAGCAGGCGACCAGGAACAGATCTTGCCGAGGTTGATCTGGCTTGATGCCGCTGGCCTGGCCGGTGAGGTTGGTCTGGCTGGGCCAGCAGGCCGATGGCGCCGGGCATGCGGGCGACGATGCCGGCGAGGATGACGAAGCTGACGCCGTTGCCCAGGCCGTATTCGTCGATCTGTTCGCCGAGCCACATCAGGAAGATGCTGCCGGCGGTGAGGGAGATAAGGCCCATGAGCCAGAAGACGCCGGCATATTGATCGCTGAAAGAGAGGCATGCACCATGCGCGGCCGCTGTTGCCAGTCTGCATGTAGCTCAGCAGAAAGACCGCCTGGACGATGCACAGGGGGACGGTGACGTAGCGGCTCCATTCCTGAATCTTCTTGCGGCCGGTCTCGCCTTCCTTCTGCAGCTTTTCCAGCGAGGGAACGACCGTGCCCAGAAGCTGGAAAATAATCGAGGAGGAGATGTACGGCATGATGCCCAGGCCGAAGATCGTGCTTTGCGAGAGGCTGCCGCCGGAGAAGATCGAGACGTAGCTGGCCATGCGGCCGGCGGCGCTGGTGTCGTCCTGGTTCTTGGCGATCTGCGACATGGCCTGCTGATCGACGCCGGGCAGCGGGACGTGGAAGCCGATGCGGTAAATCACCAGCATGAACAAGGTGAAGAGAACCTTGTTCCGCAGTTCGGGGACGCGGAAGATGTTGAGAAGTGTCTTGAACATGCGTTACCAGCCTTAACTGTCAGAGCTCACGGCAATGCCGTGGGCGTTCAGGCAGCATATCGCAGGCCTATTCGGCCGTCGCGGGCGAGCTTCCTTCGGCTTCGGATTCAGCCTTCGCTGCCGCTTTGCCGTCGGGTTTCGGCTCGCCCTTCGCTTCGGCAGCGGCGGCTTCGGCGGCGGGCTCTTCGGCGGCTTCTTCTTGACCGGCTCACGCGGGACGAACTTCTTCTTGGGCTTGGGGAATTCGAAGGCTTCGCCCTTGAGGTTCTGAGCAGTGCCGCCCGCGGCGGTGATTTTCTCGTGGGCCGACTTGCTGAACCAGCCGGCCATGACGTCAGCTTCTTGTCGAGCTCGCCGTCGCCGAGGATCTTGACCGGCTGCTCGTCGTCGGGAACCAGGCCCGCTTCGATCAGGGCGGCGGCATCGACGGTCGCGCCGTCGTCGAAGACGTTCGAGATCGGCGAGATTGACGATGTGAGAAGCGGCGCTCGAAATCGTAGTTGCTGAAGCCGCGCTTGGGGAAGCGGCGGAAGATCGGCGTCTGGCCGCCTTCGTGGCCGCGCTTGATGTAGGTGCCGACGCGGGCCTTGGCGCCCTTGTTGCCGCGGCCGGAGGTCTTGCCGTGGCCGCTGGATTCGCCGCGGCCTTTGCGCTTGCGGCTGCTTGTTTCGCGGCGCGCCGGTCGTGATTTCGTGAATCATGCTCATGATGGTCACGTCCGATCTTCAACGCAACGATCTAAGCGGATACCAATTCTCCGGCGCCTTTGGCCAGCTTCACGCCGCGAGTTTGCTTCGACCTGCTCGCGGTTCTGCAAGCTGACGGAGGGCGGCGATGGTCGCCTTGACCAGATTCTTGGGGCTGGTGGAGCCGTAGGCCTTGGTGAGGATGTCGGTGATGCCGGCGAGTTCGACGCAGGGGCGAACGCTCTTGCCGGCGGTGACGCCGGTGCCCGGACGGGCCGGGACCAGGATGACGGTGCTGGCGCCGCTGGTGCCCTTGACGGTGTGCGGGATGGTCGTGCCCTTGAGGTTCACCTTGAACATCTGCTTGCGGGCGTCCTTGGTGGCTTTTTCGACGGCGGGCGGAACTTCGTTGGCCTTGCCGTAGCCGATGCCGACGTTGCCCTTGACGATCGCCGGCGACGACCAGCGCGCCGAAGCTGAACGTTCGGCCGCCCTTGACGACCTTGGAGCAGCGATAGATGCGAACGACGGAGGATTCGATGCCGCTTTCGTCGCGCGCCGCGATCGCGTCGCGTCCGCCGCGGCGGCCGCCTGTCCGCCGACCGCCGCCGCGTCCGCCGCCGCCGCCGCGTCCGCCGCGTCCGCCGCCGCCGCCTCGCCGCGGCCGTCGCGCGCTGCGCGGATGCCTGCGTGCGCGGCGGCTGCCGGTGCGGCGGCCTCGGCGGCCGGGGCTGGCGGCGTTGCGGGGGTCTGGGGACGGAGTTGGGGTTGCGTTCTTCGGCCATAATTCATCGTTCCGGTCATGGTCGCGATGCTCGCTACAGTTTAAAACTTCAGGCCGCCCTCGCGGGCGGCGTCGGCCAGGGCCTTGACCCGGCCATGATACTGCCGGCCGCCGCGGTCGAAGGCAACCTTGGTGATGCCGCTGCCTTGGCGCGCTCGGCGATCGCCTTGCCGACCTTCTTGGCCGCGGCGATGTTGCCGCCGTTCTTCAGTTCGCCGCGCACGTCGCTCAGCGTCGTGCGACGCGGCGGCCAGCGTCTTGCCGGCGTAGTCGTCGATGACCTGGGCGTAAATATGCTTGTCGCTGCGGAAAACCGTCAGCCGCGGACGCTCGGGGCTGCCGAACAGCCGCGAGCGGATGCGACCACTTGCGCCGCTGCAGACGCACCTGTTTGTCTTTATTCTTGTCTGCCATGATTCTTGCTTGCCTCGCTCGATGCCTGCTAACTTACTTGGCCGCTCCAGCGCCGGCAAACGCCTTGCCCGGCTTGATCTTGACGACTTCGCCCTCGTAGCGAATGCCCTTGCCCTTGTACGGCTCGGGCTTGCGCACGCGGCGGATGTCGCTGGCGAACTGGCCGACCAGCTGCTTGTCCGGGCCGGTGATGTGAATCTTCGTCGGGCCTTCGAGCTTCACCGTCACGCCCGCCGGGATCGGCACGCGTGATCGTGATTGGCATAGCCGACGGACAGCACCAGGTTCTTGCCCTTCATCTCGGCCTTGTAGCCGACGCCCTGGATTTCCAGCGATCTTTTTGTAGCCATTGGTGACGCCTTCGACCATGTTGGCCAGCAGCGAGCGGGTCAGGCCGTGCAGGGCCTTGCTCTGGCTTCTCATCGTCGGGGCGGGTGACGACCAATTCCTTCTTGGCGGCGTCGAGCTTCACCGTGATCAGCGGATGAACGTTCAGCTCGAGCTTGCCCTTGGGGCCTTCGACCTTGACGAGCCGATCCTGCGACCGTCACCTTGGCGGCACCGATCGGGACAGGTTTTTTTCCAATTCGACTCATGTTCAATCTCGATCCTTAGCTGACACGGTGCAGAGCAATTCGCCGCCGACGTTTTGCTCGCGGGCCTTGCGGTCGCTCATGACGCCTTTGCTGGTGCTGACACGGCGATGCCCATGCCGTTGAGGACGTTGGGCAGATCGCCGACCTTGCGGTAGACCCGGCAGCCGGGCTTGCTCTCGCGGTCGATCGCGTGAATCACCTTCTCGCCGTTGATCGAGTACTTGAGCTTGACGCGGATCTGGCCCTGCTGGCCGTCGTCGATCGACGTCGAACTCCTCGATGTAGCCCTCGTCCTTGAGCACCTGCGCGATGCCGCGTGCAGATCTTGCTCTTGGGGATCAGGACCAGCGCCGGCCGACGCGGTTGGCGTTGCGAATCCGGGTCAGCATGTCCGCGATGGGATCTTGATTGTTCATCGCACTTGTTTCCTTCAGTGTCTACCAACTTGCTTTCTTCAGACCCGGGATTTTGCCGGCCAGCGCCAGCTCGCGAAGCATGATGCGCGAAACCTTGAACTTGCGCAGACACGCCCCGCGACCGGCCGGTCAACTGACAGCGGTTGTGCGAACGCGTCGGGCTCGAATCGCGCGGCAGCTTGGCCAGCGCGGCGAAATTCTTCTCCTTCTTGAGCTGGCGGCGAAGGTCGGCGTATTTCTTCACCAGCGCTTCGCGCCGCTTCTGTTTTGCTACCCAGGCTTTGGTTGCCATGTTCGTCCTTTAGTTACTTCGGACCTTCGTTTCCTTTTCGTCCGTCCGGAACGGGAAATCCGAACTGCTTGAGCAATTCGCGGCCCTGCTCCGGATTGCGGGCGGTGGTCACCATCGTGATGTTCATGCCCTGCTGGAACGTCACCGCGGCGCTGTCGACTTCCGGGAAAACCGTCTGTTCGGTGAACCCGAAGTTGTAATTGCCGTCCTTGTCGAAGCCGTTGGGGTCAAGGCCGCGGAAGTCCTTCACGCGGGGGATCGCCAGGGCGATCAGGCGATCGAGGAATTCGTACATCCGGGTGCCGCGGAGCGTGACCTTCAGGCCGGTCTCCTGCCTTCGCGCACCTTGAAGTTCGCGACGCTCTTCTTGGCCTTGCAGCGAACCGGCTTCTGGCCGGCGATGACGCCCAGTTCTTTTTCGGCCTGCTCGATCTTGCCCTTGCTCGCCGGCGGTGGCGAGCTTGCCCAGGCCCATCGAGATCACGATCTTTTCCAGCCGCGGAACGGCCAGCGCGTTCTTGTAGCCGAACTTCTGCTTCAGGGCCGGGCACGACCTGCTCGCGATAAGTGCGATCAAGCCGCGGCGGCGGCGCCGGCTGCTGCGGACGCGTCATCGGCGGCCTCGACCTGCGGCTCGGCGGCCTTGGGCTTCTTCTTCTTGCCGCCCTTGCTGCCGCCCTTGCCTGGCCTCGGCTGACCTTGCGCCGGCCCTTGGCCTTGCTTCGTGCTTCTTCTTCTTTTCTTTCTTTTCTTCTGCCATAACTCGCCTCATCGGCCTTCGCTCGAACCGTCTCCGGAGTCCACAGTCGTACGAGTGCTATGCCGGCTTACTTTCTGCCGACGCGTGCCCAGGTCCGTTCCGCTGCTCGACGGCGATGCGATGCTTCTCGCCGTCGCGCATCTTCGAACCGCACGCGCGTGCCCTTGCCGGTGGTCGGATCCAGCGGCATCACGTTGCTGATGTGGATCGGCGCGTCCTTCTGGATGCGGCCGCCCTGCGGATTCCGCTGCGATGGGCCGCACGTGCTTCCAGACGCGATTGATCCCTTCGACCACGACGCGGTCCTTGTCGGTCAGGACGCGCAGGACCTTGCCGGTCTTGCCCTTGTCGGCTCCGGTGATCACCATCACCTGTCGCCTCGTTTAATGTGTCGTGCCATTTCCTGTCTTCGTTCATCCTCAATCATCCACTCACTTCCTCAAACCACTTCGCTGGCCAGCGAGACGATCTTCATGAAATTCTTGTCGCGCAGCTCGCGGGCGACGGCGCCGAAGATTCGGGTGCCGCGCGGGTTGTTTTCCTTGTCGATCACCACGGCGGCGTTGTGGTCGAACCGCACGTAGCTGCCGTCGGTCCGCAGCGTCGGCTGCTTGGTGCGGACCACCACGCAGCGGATGATTTCGCCCTGCTTGACGTCGCCGGCGGGCATCGCCTTCTTCACGGCGCAGATGATCACGTCGCCGACGTGCGGCGACCTTGCGCTTGAACTTGCCCTTGCTGCTGCTGCCGCGCAAGCACCTTGATGCACATCGCCTGCTTGGCGCCGGTGTTGTCGGCGATGTCGACATAGGTCTGTTGCTGAATCATTTTGAATTAGTTGCGAGTTGCGAGTTGCGAGTTGCGAGTCAATGCAACACTGACTGAATTCACTCGCAACTCGCAACTCGCAACTCGCAACTCCTTTACCTGTCTTCCGGCGCCTTGCCGGTCATCACTTCCTCGGCCGACACCTGCACCGCCCGCTCCGGCGCCTTCTCGCACGATGCGCAGCAGCCGATGGTGCTTGGTCTTGCTCAGCGGGCGGCACTCGGCGATTTCCACCGTGTCGCCTTCCTTGGCTTCGTTCTTCTCGTCGTGGGCGTGCAGCACGGTGCGGCGCTTAGATACTTGCCGTACTTGGGGTGCCGGGTCTGGTAGTTCACGACGACCTTGATGGTCTTGTCGCCCTTGTCCGACGCGACGACGCCCACGAATCGTGCGAAGCAGCGGCCCGCTTGGGTTGTTTCGGATGCGTTGATGTCTCGGCCATAGATCATTCTTTCCGGTTATTCGTCTTACGCTTGCTTCGTTCTCGGCGGTCTTGGCCGCCGTCCACTTCGCGCTGACGAAGGATCGTCTTGATCCGGGCGATCTCCTTGCGGGTCTTGCCGAGCTGGCTCGGGTCTTCCAGCTTTTCCGTCACCGCCTGCGTCCGCAGCGTCGAACAGATGCTTCTGCTGCTCGGCCAGCTCGTGCTCGAAGGTGATCGGTCTCTTTCTCGCGAATTTCTTTGAGTCTTCATGACACGTCTCCTGCTTTACACAGCTACCGCATGCTTGCGATGCACGAACCGGCACGGCACCGGCATCTTGTGGGCCACGCGGGCCAGGGCCCGCTTGGCGGTCGGCTCATCCACGCCGGTGATCTCAAACATCATCGTTCCCGGCTTCACGACGGCGCACCCAGTATTCCGGCTCGCCCTTGCCCTTGCCCATGCGGGTTTCCAGCGGCTTGCCGGAGACCGGCTTGTGCGGGAAGATGCGGATGAACACGCGGCCTTCGCGGCGAAGGAAGTGGCTGCACGCCACGCGGCCGGCTTCGATCTGCCGGGCGGTGATCCACGCCGCCTTGAGCGACTGCAGGCCGAATTCGCCGAAGGCGACCGTATTGCCGCGGGTGGCGTTGCCTTTCATCTTGCCGCGCTGGCTTTTGCGGAACTTCACCCGCTTGGGCATCATTGGCATAGAACACCTCAATTCCAATTCAAATCACAATTGCCGTGATCTCAAATCGCAGTCAGAATCTCAATCGTCTCTACCGCCGGCCGCGGCGCGGGCCGCCGCCGGGACGCACATCCGTCTCCAGAACTTCTTCACCGTACATCCCGCGATAGATCCAGACCTTGACGCCGATCGTGCCGTAGGTCGTGAACGCGATCGCATAGCCATAGTTCACGTCCGCCTGCAGCGTCGTCAGCGGCACCGACCCGGTCGTCGCTTTTTCGCTGCGGGCGATTTCCGCGCCGCCGAGCCGGCCGCTGACGCTAATCTCGAATTCCCTTGGCTCCCGCCTGCATCGTCGCTTCCATCCGCATCTTCAGCACGCGGCGGAAACTGGCCCGCTTCTTCAACTGCTCGGCGATCGCCTCGGCGACCAGCTGCGCGTTCAGATCCGGATTCTTGATCTCGATGACCTTGATCGGCGCGACCTTGCGCTTGATCAGGTCTTCCAGCTCTTCGCGAAGCTTGTCGACTTCGGCACCCTTGGGCCCGATGACCAGGCCCGGCCGAGCGGTCTTGCAGCGTGATCGTCACTTCTTCGCGGGTGCGCTCGATCAGGATGTCGCTGACCGCCGCGAACGGCGGCCTGCGGTTCAGCTTGGTGTCGATGAGCTTGCGGACCTTGAAGTCCTCGACCAGGAAGTTGCCGTAGGCCGCCTTCGGGGCATACCACCGGCTCTTCCAGTCTTCGGTGATGCCGACGCGAAACCCGGTTGGATTGACTTTTTGACCCATGGCTGTCTACCTTTATTCCTTTCGCCGGCTTTTCGCCGCTTTTCGCACGGATTTTCGTCTTCCCGCTCGTCCAGCGTCACGACCAGATGGCTCGTGCGCTTCTTGATCGGATAGCCTTGCCGCGATCCTTCGGCTGAAACCGCTTGATCACCGGACCGGGATCGACCCAGCACTTCGGCACGTAACAGCGTATTGCGCGAGCGGAACGTCCTGCTCGTTGGCATTGGCCACGGCCGAGCGGACGACCTTTTCGATCATCCCGCTGGCGCGCTGCTTGGCGAATCGCAGCAGCGTGATCGCATCGTCCACGTCGCGGCCGCGGATCAGGTTCATCAGCAGCCGCGCCTTCCGCGGCGAAATCCGTGCGAAGCGATGTGTGGCTTGGAATGGCATAATCGATTGGCTCCTGATTCTTCAGCTATTCAGCTTCAGCCGCCGGCGCCGACTGCGGACTCGCGCCGCCTTACGCCGGTCACTGCGGCGTCGCTTTCTTGCCGCTGTGGCCCTTGAAGATCCGCGTCGGGGAAAATTCGCCGAGCTTGTGCCCGACCATGTCTTCCTGCACGAAGACCTTCAGAAACTTGTTCCCGTTGTGAACCTCAAACGTATGGCCCACGAATTCCGGGATGATCGTGCAGGCCCGCGCCCAGGTCTTGATGCGGCTGCTTGGCGCGGTTCTCGTTGAGCTTCGAGACCTTGCGGAAAAGCTTCTCGTCGACGAACGGACCTTTTTTGCACTGCGGCTCATTGTTGCTCACTTGGTTACGATCACTCGCATTCACCGTCTGCGGCCGCTGCTGATGCTTGCCGAACTTGCGGCGGCGGAGGATCAGCTTTTCGCTGTTCTTTCGCGGGCTGCGGGTGATGCCGCCCTTGGACGGCACGCCGGTCTTGCAGACCGGATGACGTCCGCCGTTGCTGCGGCCTTCGCCGCCGCCCAGCGGATGGTCGATCGGGTTCATCGCCTTGGCCCGGGTGTGCGGGCGAATGCCCATGTGCCGGCTGCGGCCGGCCTTGCCGATGCTGACGTTGATCCAGTCGAGATTGCCAAGCTGGCCGATCGTCGCCCGGCAGGCACTGCGAACGCGGCGCATTTCGCCGGAGGGCAGAATGATCACCGCCCACTCGCCTTCGCGCGCGCCCAAGCCGGCCGACGCCGCCGGCCGAGCGGACCAGCTTGCCGCCCTGGCCGGGGTTCATTTCGATGTTGTGAATTTCCAGGCCGGTCGGGATGTTGGCCAGCGGCATGGCAGTTGCCCAGTTCCGGCGGCGAATCCGGGCCGCTGACGACCTTCGCGCCGACCTTCAGGCCGTTGGGAGCCAGGATGTAGCTCTTCTCGCCGTCTTCGTATTGGATCAGGGCGATGAAGCACCGAGCGGTTGGGATCGTATTCGATCGCGATCACCTTGGCGGGCATGCCGTCTTTGCGTGCGCTTGAAATCGATGATGCGATAGAGCCTCTTGTTGCCGCCGCCGCGATGCTTGGCGGTGATGACGCCGTGATGATTGCGGCCGTTGGCGCGGATCCGCCCCACCATCAGCGACTTCTCCGGCTTGAACTTGGTCAGCACCGCCTTGTAATCGATCACCGCTCCCGGCTCGGCGGCCGGGGGAGGTCGGATTGTAAAATTTGATCGGCCATGGTCGTAGTTGCCCGCCTGCAATTCAATCTTAGAACAGTTCGATCCTCGAATTCTCGTCCAGCACCACGATCGCCCGCTTCCAGTCGCTGGTGTGCGCCATCTTCGTCCGCGACCGGCGCGGCTTGCCCTTGCGATTCATCGTGCGAACGTCGATCACTTTCACGTTGTAGATCTTCTCGACCGCCTGGCGGATCTGCTGCTTGTTGGCCGCCGCGGTGCACCTGAAACGCATAGACATTCCGCGTCGTCCTGCTGGTGCGTGCTCTTTTCGGTGATCAGCGGCTTGATGATGACGTTTGTGTTGTCCATAGTGATTAACCGTTTATTCGCTTATGCCAGAATCTGTTCCAGGCCCGGCCTTGGTCATCAGCAGCGTGCGATTCCGCAAAATGTCCCACGCATTGAGCTGCGACACCGTCGTCAGCGTCGTGCGATCGAGATTGCGGGCCGATCGTTCCAGATCTGTTCGTCCCGGCCATCAAGGGCGAACAGGCAGCTCCGATCGATGCCCAGCGCCTTGAACACCTGGGCCATCAACTTGGTCTTGGGCTGCTCAAGCTTGATCTCGATCGACGACGCGAATGTCGTTGCTCTGAATCTTGGCGAGGATGGCGCTGTTGCGGGCCAGCCGGCGGGCTTTCTTGGGCATCGCCTGGCGCCAATCTTTGGGCCGCTTCTGCTTGGCGTGACCGCCGCCCTTCTTGATCGGGTTGCGGATGCCGCCGGTGCGGGCGTTGCCGGTGCCCTTCTGGCGGAACATCTTGCGGGTCGAGCCGGCGACTTCGCCGCGGGCCTAGCGTCCGAACGGTGCCCTGCCGCTGGTTGGCGTGATACATCACCAGCGCCTGCTTGAGCAGGTTCTTGCGCACGGTTGCCGCCGAGCTTGGCCTCGTCGACCTGAAGCGTTTCGACCTTCTGGCCGGTCTGATTGAATACTGGAACTTCGATCATGGCTAGTCTCTCGGAAGGGCTGTTGCGACTTCTCTTCGACTGTTCCTTGGCATGCGCGTGATGGACTTACGAACGAAAAGGAGCGCCGCCGTTTGGTCCGGGCAGGGCTCCTTTGATCAGCAGCAGGTTGTTTTCGGTGTCGATCTTAACCAGGGGATGATTGCGGGTGGTGACCTGATCCATGCCCATGTGCCCGGCCATGCGGACGCCCTTCTTGGGCTTGCCGCACTGGCCGCGCCACGTCGCGCGGGAGGCGATCGAGCCGGGCGAGCGGTGCTTGCGTTCGGTGCCGTGCGAAGCGGGCTGGCCGCCGAAGTGGTGCCGCTTCATGACGCCGGCGAATCCCTTGCCCTTGCTGGTGCCGATCACGTCGACGAACTGCACGTCGTTGAACAGATCCGACGTTGACCGTCGCGCCCGGCGGCAGATCGGTGGCGTCCTTCAAGTCGAATTTCGCGGAAATGCCTCTGCGGCCCGACGCCCGCCTTGGCACGATGGCCGATCAGCGGCATACGTGCTGAGCTTCGGCCTTGATGTCGTCAAAGCCAAGCTGCACGGCGTAATACCCGTCGGTCTCGACCGTCTTCACCTGCGTCACATGGCATGGCCCGGCCTGCACGACGGTCACGGGGACAACGCTCCCCTTCTCGTCGTAGATGCGGGTCATGCCGACTTTTTTCCAAGCAGTGCGGGAGTCATGGCACTTTCGCTCTTAACTAATGCGCCGGTGTCCTCACCGCGAATCTGCACCTTCAAAACCGCCGTGAGACACCGACGACAATGCAAACTCTCGCAGACACGCGGCCCTTTCGGGCAATCGGGTTCTTGGATGAACCCCACGGTCTGGCAAAAAAAAATGCCCCTTAAAGCAGGGGCATGTATCAATTAGAAAAATTAGGCCTTGATCTTCACAAACACACCGGCCGGCACGACCAGGCGATTCAAGCGCTTCCACCGTCCGGGCCGTCGGCTCAAAGATGTCAATCACGCGCTTGTGCGTGCGCATCTCGAACTGCTCGCGGCTCTTCTTATCAATGTGCGGGCTGCGCAGCACGGTATACCGCTCGATCCGCGTCGGAATCGGAATCGGGCCGCAAACCCGGGCATTGGTCCGCTTGGCGTGGTCGACGATCTCCTTCGCCGAAGCATCAAGTGCCCGGTGGTCGTACGCTTCCATCCGAATTCGAATCCGATCACCTTGCATACGATTCTCGCAAACGTCTTTCGAGTCCTTAACCCCTTCCTTTTATTCCTTCAGGAAGGACGAAACAGTTTACGGACGAGCTTTGGGTTGTCAAGTTGGGAAAATGGTGGTTTTCGATTCCCGTAAATCGCGCCTCGGGGGTATTTGCTCCACCACCCCCCTACCGCATCCCCGGCGTTTCCCCCGATTGCACATGCAACCATCCCATCCAACGAAGCAAAAAATACTCATTGAACGGCTGATCATCCGTCAGGATCACCCGCTCGCCCGGAGCCGGCAAAGCCCGGAAATCAATCTCGCTCTTCAATACTTTGTCGAGATAACCCGCCGCGCCCTCCCCATTCGACCATTCCAGAAGATCCGTCCTGGCAGACTCCGGCATCCGGGCCGCGACCTCCAGCCCATCCTGCCTTGGAATCGGCTCCATCGAGCCCAGCATATGCAATCCCCCTCCTCCAAGCGGAAGAAATCCTCGAACGTACGGAAACGATTCCCGGAACGAGCGAATAATCGCCAGCGCCGTCACGTTGATCCCGCCCGGCAGCCACATCTGCACGATCCCATACCGGTTCAAATCCTGCTTCGCCAGCGAATAAAATCCCGTCGAATACAAAAGACTCGACCCAGCCGTCTCGATTGGCGGTGGTGGATCGATCACGATCACGTCAAATTTCCTCCCGCAGCGCCGAAGATAGCGCCTGCCGTCGTCGATAATGATGTGTCCATTGGGGTTGCTCAGACATTTATCCGCATCGGCATGATAATAACCAAACGCCTGCGGCACCGCCGGAACCAGCTCCACCGCGCTGGTATCAATATTCCATGACAGCGCCGACCGATACGTCGTTCCCATCCCGAAACAAATCACCAGCGTCGATTTCGCCGGACCTTCATGCAATCCGAGCGGCAAATCCGCCATGAATTTTGTGATCGGTGTCAGGTACGTCACCCCCACTCCGTTTACCAGCAGAATTTTCCCCATACCCGTCCCGCTCGAAATAACCGTCGCCGCGTAATCCCGCCGGATCACGCAACCCGGGTCAGTCTCGCGATACATCCACTCCGCATCGTGCGAAAAAAATAGCGTGAAACCCAGCTCGGCAATCAGAGCCGCCGTCAACCCCACCCTAACCAGCCCAAAACGGAGACCGCGATGCCCAATCCAATACACCACAAACGGCATCCCGAGCAAAATCAGCGCCCATCGCTCGCTGATATAGGGCAACAACAGATACCCGCCCGCCAGTGGCCCCAGGATGCACCCCACGACATTAATCGCATATGCCTGCCCCGCGCGCCGCGGCCGGCCCGACGCATATCGATCGATCAGGCTCGGCGTCAGGTACCCCAGCACCGCGCAAAACGGACAGATGCTCGCCAGCAACGCAATATCGCTCGAAAGATCCATCGTCCCCGGGCGCGAGCTTATCGCCACCACGCGCGGATCATTCACGAGCACCGGAAAAAATACCGTGAAGCCAAGGGCAATGAGCAGTGTCCCATATGAAATCACCCGACGGCGTGAAATATCCCGCCGATAAATCCACGATCCCAAAAATGTCGCGCCCAAATAGGTAAAAACAACCGACGCGAACGAATAGACCTGCGTCCCCAGCAGCGGCGTAAACGCGCGCGACCACACCACCTCCATTGCCATTGACGCAAAACCTGTCGAAAACAGCACCGCCCGGATAACCCCGTCCGGCAGCACTTCCGGCGATTGCGGTACGTTGAGCCTGACTTGCGCCTGCGGAAACGTCTTAACTTCCCGCCGAGACCTCACTCCCAGCCAAACGCTGATCGCCGTAATGATGAAATTCCCCCCCGCCGCGACGCACAGCGTGCCATGAAACCCAAACACCTCGATCAGCGCGACGGCCGTCGCCAGCGTACCGCACATCGCCCCCAGCACATTGGCCAGGTAGAGAAAGCTGAAGCTGCTGTTGTTCCCCTCGACCCGTTCCCGGACGTACGCCATCATGAACGGAAACGTCGTCCCCATGCAAAAACACCAGGGAAAGATCGATATCGCCACCGCCAGCGCCGACAGCAGCAGATATCCCGACGAATTCATTTGCCCCGCCGGAAGCAGAATTCGCTCGCACACGGCGAACAGCGTGGGCGCCGCGAACGCTCCCACCCCGATCAGGAACTCCGTCGCGCCGTAAAAGATCGCGGCCGACAATCCAGTTCGCTCAACCAGCCACGCGATCGACCGCCCCCCCCACCATGACCCAACGGCCAGCCCAAGCATGAACACCGAAAGGACGACCGACAGCACCGGCGTAATGATCCCGAACGACGCGAATGCCAGCCGCGCCCAGACGACCTGATACACCAGCCCCGAGAACCCCGATATAAAAAACAGAAGGAATAGGATCGCCCGCCAGTATCGAGTCATGCGTGCCAGTCATCTACCGGGGACGGGGCGCTTAATCAAGAAATGTCTATCACCGGCATCGTCAGGCACATAAATCTATTCAATCGACCACGGGAATGAGCAAAACCGTTAACTTATCCGATTTGTAAAGTTCATTTTCAACATTCGCGAAGATATTCACGGTCGCTTCACGGTTTATGTCTCTTCCGTTTTTGCGAGACAGAACAGGGACATACCACCACTTGTCTTCGGCCCGCACGCCAGCATCAATAATATCGAACTCAATGCCGTGCCCAACATTCTTGAGCCGTTTTTTCACGGCGCTAATGACCTTTTGCTTGCTCATAATCATCCTCAAGGCAATAGTGCCATAATTGTAGCAAGGTCTCGCCTGCTTTCGCGAGCCGACGTGCGATTCACAAGCATTTTTGGGCGATAATCGGCGTTTTCCCTGCGCTGACGAAGTCGTCCCAGCGCCACGCGAATCGCATCCTTTTTAGACTCGGACAATCCAGCCACATTGCCGATGAGCCCGGGCAAGGCGGCGTGCGCAGGATTCTGCCAGCCATGCGTAAAAACGGTTCCGGCTGGAAGCCGCTCCGTGATCGCGGCGTACGCGCTGTAGTAAGCCTGCGTGCACGATGCGCGGTAAAGGTTATCATCCCGTTCATCGAGCAGATGCTCGGCCGCATATCGATGGATGTTCGCCAGTTCTGACCACGTCACCAACGCGAATCTATGGAATGGGTCCTAAGAGCCTAAAACAAAATGAACCTCGAACCAGTGAAATGGCCAGAAAATCAGCGATTTTCGCGAAAACGCCGTTCATTCTGTTAGAGGCTCTAAATAGTCAAAACGACATTTGAGGTTAAGGCCGCCCCAAATTTTTCAGGCATACACAAAACCGCCGTCAAGACTTGGTCCGCATTTTTACACTCTGAGCATGTCCATCCAACCCCTCCGCCTCCGCCATCGTCACAATCGCCTCCGCATCCGCCCGCAGGCCCTTCTCATCGTATTTCTCCACGCTCGCCCGCTTCATAAACTCAAAGACGCTGATCCCACTGGAAAACCGCGCCGTCGTATTCGTCGGCAAACAGTGGCTCGGCCCCGCCACATAATCCCCCGCCGCCACCGGTGAATACGGCCCAACGAAAATCGCCCCGCCGCTGCGCAGTTTTTTCAGTACCGATTCATCATCGCGCGTCTGAATGTTTACGTGCTCCGCCGCAAATCTATTTGCCAAGTCGATCAGCAAATCCATCGAATTGCCGACGATGATTGCGCTGTGCTCTTTCAGCGCCTTCTCGATCGCCGGCTTTCGCGAAAGCCCGGGAAACTGCAATCCTATTTCGCCGCACCACTGCCTCCGCGAGTTTTTTGGAGTCCGTCAGCAGAAAGCAGCTCCCCGGATCATGCTCCGCCTGGGCCAGCAGATCGGCCGCAATGAATTTCGCATTCCCCGTCTCATCCGCCAGCACCAGGATTTCGCTCGGCCCCAAAAATCCATCGATCCCCACGCATCCCGCCAACGCCCGCTTGGCAAGCTGCACATAGACATTGCCGGGCCCAACGATCTTGTCGACGCGCGGAATCGTTTGCGTCCCAAACGCCATCGCCGCAATCGCGGCCGCCCCGCCGGCGCGGAAAACTTCCGTCAGCTTCAGCTCATGGCAAGCCGCCAGCACCAGGTCGATCTTCCCAAATTTACTCGGCGGAGAACAGACGACGATCTTCTTCACCCCCGCTACCTGCGCGGGAACAGCGAGCATAATCAGGGTTGACGGATACGCGGCCTTTCCACCCGGAAAATAAAGCCCCGCCGAATCCAGCGGCATAAACCGCATCGAAAGCTGGACGCCCGGCCGTTTGAGCGGCGTAATTTCGCTCGGCATGATGTGCTGCTGATACTCCCGCACCTGCGCAATCGATCGGCGGATCGCATCCAACTGTTTCGCGGGCGTGCGCGAATGCGCCTCCGCCATCTCCTTCGCCGAAACTCGAATTTGATCCGCCCGGAAATCCGGATCGTCAAACTGCCGCGCACTATCGACGAGGGCGGCATCCCCGCGCTGCGAAACATCCGCCAGAATTTTCTGCACCGAGGCGATCTGTTTGGCGAGCTCGCCTTTCCCGGTGGCCAGTGCCAGCCGGGTCCAGCGCAAGCTCGCGCCAGCAGCGTTTCCACGCGGGCGGAGTCGGCGAGCTTATCTAGTGACAGAATCGGGATCATACGTGAGTCGCCGGTATTTCCCCCTCTCCTGGTACGCCGGGAGAGGGTTGGGGTGAGGGTCCTTTCCGTTCCGACAAGGTGGCCAAAATTGTCTCAGCGACCGCATCGGAAAATTTCAAAATCTCATCATCTGGAAACCGAAGAACTTTAACGCCAAATTTCGCCAGTTGATCTGTGCGCCTCGCATCATACTGCTGCGCCTCCAGGTCGAGATGCTGTCCGCCGTCGGCTTCGACGGCAAGCCGACATTCAGCGCAATAAAAATCAAGAATGAAACAATCCACTGGGAATTGTCTGCGAAACTTGAACCCACCCAGTTGTCGATCGCGAAGCATAGACCAAAGCTTTCGCTCAGTGTCCGTTTGGGTGCGGCGCATTTCCCGCGCGAAGCCGATATTGCGCGGATCATGGTTGCGCGGAAGCTGCATTCGCCAGATCGTCCGCTGTTTGGTGTTGCCAAGTCAAGACCCTCACCCCAACCCTCTCCCGGAGTACCAGGAGAGGGGGAAAATCCACAGAAACTCTCGAATTATTTCGTCACCCAGCACGCTGCCAGATGATTGGGCTTTCCCTCTTTCATTTCCAGCATCGGCACTTCCGTCGCGCACTTCCGCAACACGCGAAACTTCTCCGCCCCGCTGCTCACCTCCATCGTCCCTCCATAATCCGCGACGCGAAGCGAAATCGTCCGGCTCGTCCCCTGCTGAGAAATATTCACAACCGCATTTTGATCCGCGCCGTCATCGCCCCCGCGCGCGTCAGCGGACACCTCGGATGAAACGGACACCCGCTCGGCGGATTCGTCGGCGACGGCACCTCGCCCCCCAGCACAATCCGCTCCCGGCTTCGCCGCGGATCAGGCTCCGGCGCCGCCGACAACAGCGCCGCCGTGTACGGATGCTTCGGATTCGCATAAAGCTCCCGCGCCTCCGCCCGCTCCACGATCCGCCCCAGATACATCACCGCCACGTCATCCGAAAAGTGCTCGACCACGGCCAGGTTATGCGCAATGAACAGATACGCGATATTCCGCTCCGCCCGCAGATCGGCCAGCAGATTGAGAATCTGGCTCTGGATCGAAACGTCCAGCGCCGAGACCGGCTCATCGCACACAATAAAATCCGGCGAAAGCGACAGCGCCCGCGCAATCCCGATCCGCTGCCGCTGCCCGCCCGAAAACTCGTGCGGATATTTGTTGGCATCCCCTTCATCCAGCCCCACTCGCTGCAGCAGCGACGCCACCATCGCCCGCTTCTCCGCGCCGCGCGCGATCTTATGCACCTCGATCGGCTCGCCGATGATGTTCCCCACGCGCATGCGCGGATTCAGACTGCTCACCGGGTCCTGAAAAATGATCTGCATCCGCCGCCGCATGTTGCGAAGCGCTTCTCCGCGATAGGCGAGAAAATCATGCCCGTCGTATCTGATCGATCCCGAGGTCGGCGGAATGAGCCGCAGGATCGACCGCCCCACCGTCGTCTTCCCGCACCCGCTCTCGCCGACAAGGCCCAGCGTTTGCCGCGGTGGACATCGAAGCGACACGCCATCAACGGCTTTCACCCATCCCACCGTTCGCGAGAAGCATCCCGCTTCGATCGGGAAATAAGTTTTGAGATCGCGGACTTGCAGCAGCGGCTCGCCGTTGTTCATCGCGTCACCTCGGCGGCCGGCCTTCGGGCATCAATCACCGGCGGCGTAATCGGTTTCCCGCCGCGAATCCCTCGATGTGATGACACGATCCCCAATGTCCCGGCGACAATTCCCGCAGCGCCGGCTCCTGATTCGCGCACAGCGGATCACCGTTCATCCGCGGGCAGCGCGGATGAAACTTGCACCCGCCGGGAAACTGCCGCGGGTTCGGCACCGTCCCGGAAATCGTCTGCAAGCCGCTCGCTGACGTGCCCCAGCCGCGGCATCGCCCGAAACAAACCCTCCGTGTACGGATGTTTCGGCGAATCAAACAGCTCCCCCACCCCCGCGAATTCGACAACCTTGCTGGCGTACATCACCGCCACCGCGTCCGCGTTTTCGGCGACAACGCCAAGGTCGTGCGTGATCAGCATCACGGCCATGCCGCGCTCGTTCTGCAATTTCCGCAGCAGCTCCAGAATCTGCGCCTGGATCGTCACGTCCAGCGCCGTCGTCGGCTCGTCCGCGATCAAAAGCTTCGGCCGGCACGAAAGCGCCATGGCAATCATCACGCGCTGCCGCATTCCGCCGGAAAGGCGGTGCGGATACTCGTGAATTCGCTTGCCGGCATCGGCGATCCCCACATCATGCATCGCCTGCTCGGCAATTTCGTAGGCCTTGCTGCGTGCCAACATTCTGATGAAGCTGCACCGCTTCGACGATCTGCTCGCCGACGGTGAAGACCGGATTGAGCGAGGTCATCGGCTCCTGAAAGATCATGGCGATGTCGGAGCCGCGCACGCCGCGCATTTGCTTTTCGGTCAGCGACAGCAAATCCCGCCCTTCGAACAGAACCTGGCCGCCGAGGACCTTGCCTGGCGGGCTGGGAATCAGGCGGAGGATCGAAAGCGCCGTCACCGATTTTCCGCAGCCGCTCTCCCCCACCACCGCGACGGTCTGCCCCGGAAAAATCGTCAGCGAAACGCCTTGAACGGGGCGGATTTCGCCTCGTGGCGTGTCAAACGCCACTGTCAGATCGCGAAGTTCAAGCAGGGGCTTGGGCATTATTTCACCCCGTGCAGTTTTGGATCCAGCGCATCGCGCAGCGCGTCACCGAGAGTGTTGAGGGCCAGGGAGAGAATCACGATCGCGATGGACGCGGCGGCGAATTCCCACCAGACTCCTTGAAGCAGTTCGAGCTTCGAGTCGTCAATCATTCGACCCCAACTGGGCTTGGTCGTGATGCCAAGTCCCAGGAATGCAAGAACGGTTTCCGCCTGGACGTATCCAACCGAGGCGAGGGAAAAAGTGATAACCACGATGTGGAAGGTGTTGGGAAGAATATGGCGAATCAGAATTCGGTTGCCGCCGACGCCGACGGCGCGGGCGGCGGTGACGAAATCCTGATCGCGCAGCTTGATCGCTTCACCGCGAATCAAGCGGCAAAGACCAACCCAATCGGTCAGGCCCATGGCGAGAACGACCGTGGGAAGGCCGCCCAACTTGTCAGCAGCCCAGCCAATGAGGGACCTGGAATTCTCGGTCTCGAGGTTTTGGATGACGTAAGCCATCGCGATAACAAGGAGCAGCCAGGGGATGCTGCTGACGGTGGAATAGAGCCAGGTGATGGCATCATCGACCCAGCCTCCGAAATATCCGGCGACGAGCCCGAGGACCAGGCCGATGCTAATCGTGAGGGTTGAGGTGCAGATCATGATGAGCAGCGCGATGCGCGTGCCGTAGGCGAGACGCCAAAGAACGCTGCGGCCTTCGATGTCCAGACCCAGCCAGCGCGCCGGAGAGATCGTGCGCGAGCCATCAAGGCGAGTTACATAGAATCTCGGTGGGGCATAGGTTTTTTCTGCTGTCAAAGGCTGTTCAATCCTGTCCTCCATCACCGGGGCAAAACTAAACAGTCCAATCGCAACATAGATTCCGACGATGATGAGGCTGATAACGGAAATTTTCTGGCTTACAAGGCGGCTCCAGGCCTCCCGTCCAAGTGAACGGGACAGAGGCGCGGGCACCGTGACCGGAGTTTCGGTAAGGGTCATCTCAGGGTCACCCGCGGATCAACGACGGTGTATAGCACATCGGTCACGATCAGCATAAGCAGATAGATGACAGACGTAATATAGACAATGAACATGACGACCGGCTGGTCCTGCGTGTGGATGGAGTCGACCAGAGCAGCGCCGAAGCCGGGAACCTGGAACAAGCGTTCGAGAAGAAGCGACCCGGTAAAGAGGAGAGGAAGCGCGATCACTGTGTTGGTAATGACAGGAATCAAGACATTGCCCAGAACGTGGGTAAAGAGCGTCTCGCGGCTGCTGACTCCTTTGGCGCGGGAGGTGCGAACATAGTCGGTGTAAATTTCCTCGAGGATGATGGTTCGGTAGAAACGCACTCCGCCACCCAGACCGCCGATGACGCTGACGATGATCGGCAGGGCGGCGAAATGAAGCGCGTAGAAAAATCCGGAACTCCAGCCCGCGACAGGGAACCATTTGAGCCACCCTCCGAAGACCCACTGTGCACCAACATACATACTGATGGCTGGGACGCTCATCCCGAGGACGGCCAGAAAAGTGACTCCGTAATCGAGAATCGTTCCCCGCTTTGAGGCGGCCAGGAGGGCGAGTGCCATTTGCAGACCCAGTTCGATGAAAAATGCGGGAACCTGAATCGCCAGTGAGACCGGTCCTTTTTGGGCGAGCAGCAGCCAGACGGATTCCTGGTATCGCGTTGAGTTGGCGAAATGAAACGTCAGAATGTTGACGAACTGCTTCCATTTTGGAATGTCGGTGCCAAGTCGATGGCGGATGGATTGGAGCTGGGCCGCGCTGACAAATTTTCCCGCCTGCACTCGAGCGGGATCGGGGGCGACGACGCAGAAAAGGAGAAAAGTAATGGCGACGATTCCGAGCAGGATGGGGACGGACAACAGCAGTTTGCGAATGATATATGCCAGCATGATCTAGTGGGTTCCCAAACGCTGTTGCCGTAAGTTTTCGTCCAGCCTCAAGTGCTGGGTGAAGCCGTAGCCATAATCCATCCCGGCACTGTTGCTGACCCAATTGTATCGAAGCCCATATGCAATCGGATAATCGGTGATGAGCCATGGGCAGTCTTCCATGACGATCTTTTCCATTTGCATGTAGAGTCTGCGCCGCTGTGGCGTGTCCTGCATCACGGCGGCCTGGTCATAGAGCTTGTCGAACTCGGGGTTGACATAGGCCGCGGAATTCACCCCAAGCGGAGGGGCGTTTTTGCCGTAGAATAGTTGAAGGAAATCCTGCTCATCCGGATAATCAGCTTCCCAGCCCGCGTCAAAAAGCTGGTCCTGGCGATTGTCGGTCATTTCCAGCCACCGTGCGAAATCGCGGAATTCGGGTTCCACTTCGACGCCGATCTGCCTCATATTGCTGGAAAAATTTTCCGCCATCTGGCGGCTTAGCGTGTCGGCATCGCGCATAAGGATGTGAAGCGTGGGGATGGGTCCGCCATTGATCTCGATGGCCTCGCGCATTTTTTCCCGCGCGGCGGGAAGATTGAACTGAGTGTAGGGATTGATCTCGTTGGGATCGAAGGTGGGAAAGCCCGGTGGTATCGGGCCGATGGCGGCAAGGCCGCGGCCGTTGAGAAAGTTGGCAATGTACGCCCGACGATCGAATGCCATCGACATGGCCTGCCGCAGCGGCTTATTTTTGCCGAGGATTGGATCACTCATGTTGAAGCCGATGTAGTCCGTAACAGAAAGTGGCGATTTTCTCAGGACGATTCCCTTGCTCGCCAGCGTAGGCGTGAGGCTTCCGGTCGTCACATTGATCGCCTGGTTGAACGATTCCTTGGGAATGCCGGAAACATCGAAAAGCCCCTGGATGAAGAGCAGCCAGGGAGGGACCGACTCCTGGAAATAGTCAAAATCGACGCGTTTTACGAATGGCATTTTCCCTTCGGGCGCCACGAGCCGTGTCCCCATCGATGTCGGGTCTGCCGCGATAGGTGGGGTTTGCCTCAAGGACGATGCGCTGGTCGCGCAGGAACTGGGAAATGTAGTACGGCCCGGTTCCGGTGGGATGCCACCGAAAATCCCTCCCCCAGTAATTCACCGCGTCACGGGAAACAATGGAAGTCCAACTGGCCGCGAGATTAAAAATCATTTGCGGGTTGGGCTGAGGCTGGACAAGCCGGATTGTATGATCATCGACAATCTGGAAACCGGGCACGGGCCGGTCCCAATCGATATTGGCCTCACCGACTCTTTTCGTGTAATCCCACCAGTCGTCGACACCGACAATCTGGCCCTGAAAAACGATGGAATAATTGGGGCTGCCGAGATTGAAATCGCATACGCGCTTAAAGCTGTAAATGACGTCACGGGCGGTGATTTCGGGTCCTATGCCATCCGGCCAAACCTTCTTTTCGTGGTCGTAGAAGCGGATCCCCCGGCGGAGACGAATTGTCATGGACGTATTGTCGCTGGAATACAGCGGCAAGTCGGCCGCGATTTCCGGGAACAGTTTGTAGGGCTTCACCCCATACTCGTAATTATAGAGGCACTCATAGACGTCCCCGATATAACCAGCCCCCTCTGTATCGTTCACCTCGGCCGGGTCGAGTGACTTGAGCGAGCCGAAATCTTCGACGTATAGGGTGCTGGGATCGCGTGCGGGGGTGAAAGAGAGGGAAATCCCAACGCCAACGACGAAGAGGGCGACGATCGCCAGATAAATAAAGAAGATCCACTTCGTCTTGCGCATTGAGCTAAATTTTGGCCGCCTCGCGCTTGGGATCAAAAGCATCCCTCAATCCGTCTCCGACGAAATTGAGCGCCAGCAGCGTCAGGCCCAGCAGGGTACACGGAAAAAGCAGCAGCCACCAGCACGAGGCCATCGGGCCCAGGGCCAGCGTCAGGCCGTCGCTGGCGAGAGAGCCCCAGGTGGGCAGTGGCTTCTGGATGCCGATGCCGAGGAAACTGAGGAGCGATTCCTGCAGGATCGCCTGGGGAACCGTCAGCGTCGCGTAGACCGTGATCGGGCCGATGAGATTGGGAAGCAGGTGGCGCAGGAAAATCCGGTGGCTCGGCGCCCCGCCGCGCGGGCGGCCTCGATGAAGGGGAGCGTGCGCAGCGACAGCACCTGGCCGCGGATGACGCGGGCCATTGTCAGCCAACTCACCAGGCCGATGGAGAGAAAGAGCACCACCAGGTTCGCCGCCATGCTGGAATGCAGCAGATTCCCCAGCGGCGTCTCCATCGCGAATTTGAAGAGAATCACCAGGAGGATATACGGCAGGGCATAGAGGATATCGACAATGCGCATGAGCAATGAATCGATCCACCCGCCGCGATAGCCGGAAATGAGTCCAACGCTGACGCCGAGGGCCACGCTGATTGCGGCGGCGGCCAGACCGATGGCAAGGCTGATCACTCCGCCGGCCAGGCACTGGCCCAGAAGGCTCTGGCCAAGTTTGCTCGTACCGAACAGAAGCCAGAGCGAGTGAGTCTGGGGCGCGAGGAGGGCGGCGTCGGTGCGCTGCTGGTCGTAGTAGAGAGAAGAGGAGGAGTTGAGCGTCCAGGGAAGGGTGATGATGCAGGCGCCGAGAAGTATGGCGAGAACCAGGCCGCCGATGGAAATCCGAAACCCGAAATTCGAATGACGAATCAAATTCGAAATTCGAATGACCGAATGACGACCGCCCATTCGGATTTCGTCATTCGGGCTTGATTCGTCATTCTGGTTTCGGGTTTCGAGTTTCATTCCACTTTCCCCGCGATCTCGATGCGGGGATCAACGAATGCATATCCGATATCCACCATCAAATTCAGCCCCAGCAGAAACGCCGCGTAGACCAGCACCGTCCCCAGGATCAGCGTCTGATCGCGGTTCTTCACCCCGTTGACGAAATGCTGCCCGAGACCGGGAATATTGAAGACGGTTTCGACGACAAATGAGCCGGTCATGGCGTAAGCTGTCGCGGGGCCGAGATAGGTGAAGACCGGCAGGAATGCATTGCGGAACGCGTGCTTCCAGATGACAGCCGTTTGCGAGAGGCCCTTGGCTCGCGCGGTGCGGATATAGTCATTGCCCAGGGTGTCGAGCATCGAAACGCGGGTAAGCCGCGCGATATAGGCCATGGGCATCAGCGCCAAGGCAACGCCCGGCAAAACCAGTTGCCGAAATTCGCCCCACCCCCCTGCCGGGAACCAGCGGAGCCAATCGGAAAAGACCACGATGAGCATTCCCGCCACGACAAAAGCCGGAAGGCTGATTCCCATCAGCGCAATAGCCAGGCTCGCAAAATCAAGGACCGACCCGCGTCGCATCGCGGCCAGAACGCCGACGCCGCAGCCGCCGATCAGTGCGATCCAGATCGCCACCAATCCCAGCCCCATCGAGACCGGCAGGCTGCTGCGCAGGATGTCGTTCACGCTCCATCCCTCGTACGAAAGACTCGGCCCAAAATCCCCATGGCGAACGATCCGCCAGGGATAATACGTCAGGAATTGGTGCCATGTTTGGGCATGGAAGCGGGCCTTCAGATCGTTCTTGGCGGCTTCGCTCAGGGCCCGGTCGTTGTTCTCATAGGGAGACCCGGGAACGATCCAGACCAGCGCGAAGGTGATGACATAGATGATCGCCAGGATCAGGGGCAACTGAACGATCCGCCATGCGATGAAGCGTGCCATTTAGTGATTCACCTGCACGCCATTGAACATTACGGTGCCGTTGGCCGCCAGTGCGACCCCTTTTACCTGGGGACGGAAAAGATAGGCATTGACGTAGGTGAAGAGCGGAATGATCGGGGCCTCACGCAGCAGGATTTTTCGGCCTGCGCGAAAAGCTGCATTCGCCGCTGCGGATCGGCCTCGCGCTGTGCCTCGGCACAGAGGCGGTCATATTCGGCGTTCGCCCACTTACTGTTGTTCTCGTCGCTGTCGGATTTATATTTGTCGGTGAAGGTCGTCGGATCATGGTAATCGCCAAACCAGCCTGCCCGGGCGATGTCATATTGCTGGGTGTTCAGGTCCGCGCCGAAGACTTTCACTTCGACGCCTTCGAGCTTCATGTCGATTCCCAGATTCGTGAACCACTGCCGCCGGACGATCTGGGCCACGTCGCCGTGAAAACTTTCCGTGTTATAGAGGATGCTGAGCGAGGGAAACCCGCGTCCGCCGGGATATCCGGCTTCTGCCAGTAGCTTTTGCGCCGCTGGAACGTCGAATGGCAAGCCTGGCGGTGAGACATATCCCGCGAAAACACCCGGCGGAACATAGGTAAACGACTGCGGCTGCCCGAATCTTCCCACGTTGCGGACGATCGGATCGCGATCGATCGACATCGCCAGCGCCTGCCGCACGCGCACATCCGCCAGCGGATTCTTCCGCCCATCCGGCAGCGTCGGCAGACAATTCAGCGAATAAAAGTAGGTCCCGAACGCTGGAAAAACGTGCAGGTCATCGCGCCCGCCCTCGACGAGCATCTGGGCGGCCAGGTTTGGATCGACATCCGAAAGCCAATCTACATCGCCCTGATCGTATATCCGCAACGCCGCCAGGCCGTCCTCGGCATAAATCTGGTCGATCACCCGACTCTTAATGCTGGCCCGATTCCAGTAATAGTCCGACGCCACCAAACGCAGCCGGCGCTTGAAGCTCCACTGCGCCAGCCGATAGGGTCCATTGGTCACCAGGTGCGGCGGGCGCGTGAAATCGAGGTTGTAGTGCAGCCCATCGGATTCCAAAAAATCGCGCATGGAAGCTTCGTTCATCGGAAAAAAGGCTGGGAAGGCTAGCAACGATGGGAAAAATGGAACGGGATCGGTCAGCGTGACGACAAGCGTATGATCGTCCAGCGCCCGCTCCCCCACCGCAGACATGTCCGGCGCGGTGGCAGGTTTACCGGCCTCTTTCGCAGCCAGGTAATTCGCAAAGTCATCGGAATATTGTTTCGCGCCGCGAATGTAAAAGTGCAGATAGGTATATTCCCCCGGCGTCTCCAGGAACCGCCGCCAGCCGAAAAGAAAATCCTGCGCTGTGACAGGATCGCCATTGGTCCATTTCGCATCCGGACGAATATGGATGGTCCAGATCGTTCGCGTCGGATCGGTGGTCGCGCTGTCGGCGCAGCCGAGGACCGGCTCAAGCGTTTTCGCGTCCAGGGTGTAAAGCCCCTCCCACAGCCCATAGGCAATGCGGATGTCCTGCATCCAGCTCATGCCATTCGGATCGAGGCATTTGTTATCGCCGCGGTTGATGAAGGCAAAATCGGCGCGCTGCTGACCTGAGGTGTCGTTGGACCAATAGAGAGCCGCGGCCGCAAGCCCGGCGAGGATCACCGGGATCGTGAGCAGTCGGATCATTGCGCCGCTTCAGTCGATGCGGGGGATGGAGCAGTCGACGCAGCGGAAAGATCTGCCGGGGGCTTAAGACCTTGGAAAGCGGGAATCTGGGTTAGCTCCTGAATCAAGGCATCAGACACCGCTTTGACAGACTCTGCCGGCGCGGCGGCAGAAAGATTGTGAAGGGCGGCGCCCGCAGTTATCAGATTCGGGTCCTGCGTGATTTTGCCAAGCCCATCCTCGCCCATCCAATAACCCTCTGAGGTGAGGGCGTCGATCAAATCGTGAACCTGGTCGGGCCGCAGGTTCCCCGCACGCTGCCCCGCCCATGAAACCAGGTTCGCGGCGTTTTGCACGGCCTGGAGCTGCTGGTCTTGCGACATCACGCCCCACCCATCCGGGGTAAGCAACAAATACTCGGCATAGGTATCCGCCACTGGATTTGGAGGATAACTCGTCTTGTAAAGCTCAAGGCGGGTCGATTGCAGCTTAAGCAGAGCACCGATCAGCGGCGCCATCGCAACCGGGTCCGGCATCCCACCGGAGGTCCATTGCCTTGGATTCATGGCCTTATATGCTTCGGAAGCGATCAGGCCCGCCATCGAACTATCGCTGCTATCCTTGACGCATTTGATGATGGCATCCAGCAGAGAGACGCACGGCCCGGCCACAAATGCCTGACTCTTAAGCGCCAGCGGCAACATCAACTTAGCTGCCTGTACGCTTATATAAACCACCGCCGGTGACTTGTCCCCCAGTAATTTGATCAGTGCAGGGGTAAGGTTTGCCTTCTGCCCGGCAAGGCTGCGAATGACCAGCGCCATATTTAAGCGCGCCGAAACCGGTGGATCTCCCTGCGAGAGCAAGCCCACGAAAACGGTGTTCAACGCCGCCGTGTAGGTGTTTTGATACGAGGTCGACGCCGTCGCGGGGTCCTCGTTGATCAGCCAGTTGCGGACCATGCTGACGGTCGGCTTGTCGTCCGAATTCTTCACCAGCTTGTCCATCACGCCGCCGATCTTCTGATTGATCTCATCAGAAAAGCTGGTGGCATCTGGAGCGTCTTTGGCGGCGTCGCTGATGCTGGGATCCGCGGGCATCGCGGGAATATCCGCCGCCGCGCGCATCGAACCGACTCCGAGGGCGAGAACAATACAGATTACGCAACGTCTTAGCATGCTTAGGATTCTCCGGCGAGATTCAGGCCAGAGCGGCAACCGTAACCGCCGCTAATTTCAGTGTCAAGAAAGCCTTGTCGCGACGCTCCGTCGAGGGGCTAACGCGGAATGTTACCCAGCGACAATTCAGCCACCCCCCTCAATTTTTTTTCACAAAAATCCGCCGATTTTTCAAAAATAGGTACAAAATGAACACCTTTTGGACCTGTATATAGATGCACCTTATCTTCGATCCATATTCGCTGGCGATCTTACCCAACCGACCAAATCCAACGCGGAAAGAAAAATAACCGCGCACGAATCCCGGGCCTTTTCGGACTTTTTCGGACATCACCCTCCGCAACCCCCCTCTTACCCCCTCGCCCTGTACTCAGGGAGAGGGTTGGGGTGAGGGTTCTTCGTTTTTTGTGGTCACTTGCGATTGCCCCCACCCATCGCGAGCCGTGGGCACCAGATAGCTGTCATAATTGTATGCCGGTCCCACGTCCACGCCTATATATCCCGGATCATCGACCGAGGTCCGCTGTCCGCTGAGCCTTTGCGGCGCGATGGCAGTATAAATATTGTCACCCGCCAGCCCGCAATAAGGCGTCGTCTCAAACGACACCTCCCCGGACGGGTACAGCACGTTCTGCCCCGCCTGCTGATGGTTCAATGAATTGCCTTTCGCCAATTCAAACGGCGGCGCGTCGCGTGCAGGTCCCAGAACCCGGTTCCCATCGCAATCAAATCCCGGATTCTTGTCGGCAAGAATGGCGCATTGCTCGGGCAGCCGATCGCTGCTGAAGGCCATGTTGAAGGCATCGGTAAAAGGCGAATCATATGAGTAGCTGAGATTCGTCGGCGAGCGGAAATTCCACCGCTTCATCGCCACGGTGGATGCTCCGCTCGCATCGGTCATCGTATCCGGCTCATCGCCCGTGCTCGGGCAGACGAAAACCGCCAGGTCCTTCACGTATCCGCCGCGCACGAGAAGCCAAAGGGAGGCCGTGATGTCGTTTGGCTTTATGCCGCCATCCGGACCGGTGAACGCCACGTAACCGAGCGGTTTGTGAACCCAGTCATATGGAGATTCCGGCAGCGGCAGAAAACTTGAGCCGTTGGCTTTGCCGTATTCCTGAAGCGCGACACCGATCTGATACAGGTGGGCGCTGCAATCCATCCGCCGGGCATCTTCCCGCACCATCTCCAGATAGGGAAGAATAATCGCCGCCAGGATCGTCAGGATGCCAATGGCTACCAGGAATTCGATGAGCGTGAACGCGCTCCTTCTCCTGGCGCGGGTCACGGCTCGCCCCTGAAGAATTGCGCCCGGTCCCGGCGCTCCGCCTGCACGTCGGCGGCGACTTCGGTCTCCGTCATCAGATGCCCCTTGAAATCGTCGAGCACCAGCGGCGGCTCATCCGGCTGCGTTGCCGGCATCAGCTTGATTCGCGCCAGCGCGTAAAACATCTCATCCGAGCCCACCACGTGATCGATCACCAGCCCCGCACTTCCGCCGGGAAGGATGATGTTCCCCACCAGGCTCACGCCATCCCACTGCGGATCGATTGAGAATTTAAGCGTTCGGTAGCCCCACTTTTTGATCTCCACGTCATGCTTGTATTTCCGTGCGAGGTTTATGCTCACCGGCGATATGTATGCCTTTCCGTCGACGATCACCTGGGCCTCGGTCGGATCGGTGTGGAACGTCAGCGTCTGGCGTGGTCCGCGAAGAAGGGTGGCGCAGCCGCCGGCGGGAAGGACCGATAACAAAAGCCAGAAGAGAATTGTCTTTCTCATGAGATACTCTATCGGCCCGCGGCGGCCTCGCCGCCTATCTCGACTTTCCGCTTTAACTGCCCGCACGCCGCGTCGATGTCCCTCCCCCGGCTCTTGCGCACGTGAGCATTCACGCCCGCGTTTCGCAGGACCCTCTGGAACGCAAAGACGTTTTCCGACGTCGGCCGCTCGAAGGGCAGGCCCTCCACCTCGTTATAGCGGATGAGATTCACGTTCGCGCGCAGCGTTTTGCAGATCGCCGCCAGTTGGTGGGCTTGTTGAGGTTTGTCGTTCACGCCGTGAAGCAGGATGTATTCCAGCGTGACCTCGCGCCCGGTCTGCTCGAAGTAATACCGGGCCGCATCGAGGATATCCTTCAGCGAGAAATGCTCGGCCCATGGAATCAGCTCGCGCCGCAGCTCCTCGGTCGGCGCATGCAGAGAGATGGCCAGATTCAGCGGCAGATTCTCGTGCGCCAGCGAGCGCATTCTTTCCGGAACCCCGACCGTCGAAACGGTGATCTTCCTGGCCCCGATGTTGAAGCATCCGGGATCGTGGATGATTCGAATGGCTCTTATAACATTGGTGTAATTGGCAAGCGGTTCCCCCATCCCCATAAAAACGATATTGGTGATGTGCGTTCTTTCATCAGAAAGTAAGCGGTTGCAAAGATAGATCTGCTGCACGATGCGATCGGCGCTGAGGCTGCTGCTGCAATCCGTTCAGACCGCTTGCGCAAAATTTGCATCCCACGGGACACCCCACTTGTGAACTAATGCACGCAGTCCGGCGGTTTTCGTCCGGAATTACCACGCATTCCGCCGCTGCACCCGTCCCAGTCCGCAAGGATTTTCCGCGTCCCGTCGCTGCTTTTCTGCTGCTTCACGACCTGCCCAATGCTGAAGTCAATCGCCTCGCCAAGCGTTTGCCTGTCCTGTTTTGACAGGGTGGAAATTTCCGCCGGAGATGACTTGAGATGATGGTAAATCGCCTCGCGGATTTGCCGCCCGCGATAGCGCGGCCAGCCCCGCTCGACCAGCATCTGGTCGAGCTCTTCGCTAAACAGCGAAAAAAAGTTTCTCTTCGCAGGAATCGGCATCTTGTGTGGCATATTATCTGCTGTGGAAACACTTGGGCAATGGGGTGAACGGAAGAAGGAGGTTTCCTAATGCACGGCATCGATCAGGCTGGCGGCGCCAGCACGCGAAGTCGAGCAGTAAAGGCACTTCAAGGCGATCCGAAAATCCGGCGGCGGAAAAATTCCGGATATATCGGTTGTGAGCACACAACTATCCAACATGCCCGCCGTCGTACCAACTTCCCCCACCGACGAGCAGCTCCTCGCTGCTTATCGCCAGGGTGACCGCACTGGCTTCTCTCGACTCGTCGAACGATACCAGCGCGAGCTGTTCCATTTCCTGGTCCGGTTCGTCGGCGACCGCGCCGCCGCGGAAGATATCTTCCAGGAATCCTTCCTCCAGGTGCATCAGAGCGCCAAGCTCTTCGATCCGCAGCGCCGCTTCCGACCCTGGTTGTTTACAATTGCCGCCAACAAAGCGCGAGACTATCTCCGCGCCCAGTCGCGCCGCCCGGCCAACCAGCTCCAGGCCGCCATCAACCCCGGTAACGACGATAGCGGGGAATTCATCGACCTGATGAAAAGCGACGATCTCGGTCCGGCAACACCCCTCGAACGCCAGGAAATTCAGGAACTGGTACAAAAAACCGTCATGGAGATGCCTGCCAATTTCCGGGAAATCTTGCTCTTATCGTATTTCCATCAATTTTCATACAAACAAATTGGAGAAATACTTGAAATTCCCCTGGGGACGGTAAAATCACGCTTGCACGCAGCGGTTGCATTTTTTGCGGATCGCTGGCGATTGCTGAACCAGGGCAGTTTTGATTCGTAGATACCCTTGGTTGTTTTTTCATCGGTTGCACACATATCTCCGATGTAAAACGACTGAAAAACTTGTTGTAACCCCTGGTCGTCGTTCAGATCTACATATCGGTCGTGGACTTACGTCCGTGCGGTCAGCAAGGTGCCTAAGCCCAGGTCAGGCCATTGTACGATTGGCTGAACAGAGAAACACAGGGGAAGAGTATGCGAAAGAAAAAGCTTAACGAACAGGATCAGGCAGCAGTGGATCTGCTGCTGGACCGGCCCACGGATGGCTTTTACATGAGAAGCCTTGCAGACAGCGGAGTTTTTGTGAAATCGGTTGACGTCGATCATCAACGCGTTCGATCGGTGAAGCATGTTCTCAATCTCCTTAAGGAGATGCCGGCGGCCGACCCTCCCGCGGACCTCGCGGGAAAGACGCTTCGGCGGGTCTATGCTTCGGGAGCGGGGAGCTCCGCGATCCTTCGCACGTCTACGCCCAATGGCGACAGCGATCAGCAGCGCCTCTCCTGACGCGCCGCCCCGCTCCTTTCCCCCTACGCCAGCAGTGCCGATGTAAGTTCCCCGATTTCCTTTTCTGAATGCTCGCAGCTTAACGTCACGCGCAGCCGGCTTGTTCCGCGCGGCACCGTCGGCGGGCGCACCGCCGCAACCAAGAATCCCTTCTCCAGCAGCCGCCGCGATATCTCCATCGCCGCCGACTCTGACCCCAGAATAATCGGAACGATCGGCGAATCGCCCTTCGCGATCTCAATTCCTTTGGCCGCAAGCGCATCGCGAAACTCTCTGGAAAGTCGCGCACGCGCTGCTGCCGCTGCGGCTCATCGCGCATAACCGCGATTGCCTCTTCGATCCCCGCCGCAGTCGCGGGCGGCAATGCTCGTCGAAATAAATGTACGCCCTTCCGAAATTCAAAACGCGCCTGCTCCCAATTCTTCTTCGCACACACCGCCCCGCCCGCGCATCCGATCGCTTTCGAAAAAGTCACCACAAAGATGTCGACAAGATCGCGATAGCCTCGCTCCGCGATGAGTCCGGCACCGTTCGGCCCGTATACGCCGCTGGCGTGAGCTTCATCCATAACAAGCAGGAAATACCGGTCATTCTGTAGGCGGTGCAGAGCCGCGAGGTCGGCCTCATCGCCGTCCATGCTGAAGATCGATTCGGTGACCACCACTTGGATCTGGTCCGCTTCCGCGTCTTCCAGCAGGCCGTGCAGCTTTTCCATCGAATTATGTGGAAACACCCGCCACGGCGCATCGGATCGCTCGCACGGCGTCGATGAGCGAGGCATGCGCGAGCTTGTCGATGACAAATCGCACCCTCCGCGCTTCTGCGACTCACCCACGGCGCAGAGCGTTTGAATCGCCGCCACGTTCGCCTGGTATCCGCTGGGAAACAGCAGCGCCGACTCGGTGCCCTTCCATCGCGCCATCGCCGATTCCGCCGCTGCATGTTGCGGTCGAATATCCGCTGATCAGCGCCGAAGCCCCCGACCCGCGCCATAATTCGCGACCGCGGCACGCGTCGCTTCAATCAACGCGCGGGTGATGCGTCAGTCCAAGGTAATTGTTTGAGCAGAAATTCGTGCAGAGCTTGCCGTCGATTTCGACATGAACTGCGTCAATCGGCCGGACGACACGGCGAGTGCGGAGCAGATTTGCGACTGATCCAGACGCCGCCAGCTCTCTTTCAGATCAATCTGATCGAATCCGGCATTGAGGCTGGCTCATTCCTGATCGTCATCCTCGCCGTCATCCCCGTTGTCGGACATCTCAGCCACATCACCGGCCTCATCATCGACAGCCGCTCCTGTCAGGCTTGCCAGCCGCTGTTTCATCAGCCGGCCGACTTTAAACTTAACGGTCCGCTTTTCCGGAACTTCGACGGGTTCCAGGGTTTTGGGATTCTGAGCCTTGCGGGCTTTTCGGACTTTGGTCTCGAAAACACCGAAGTCTCGAAATTCCAACGGTTGCCTTTACCCAGCTCATTCACGATCTCGTCGAGGAACTGCTGAACGACCCGTTTTACCTGAACTCGCCGCTGCGCAGCGTTGTCGGCGATGCGGTCGATCAGTTCCTTCTTCGTGATGGTAGCCATGGCTCCCTCGAATTGAAGTTAACGTACGATGGGAAACAGACTTAAAATAATATCGCTTACCGGCTCAGCGTTAATGCAAGAACAAAACGGGCTCATAACAGCCCAATTTAAAGCAAGATTTAGATGGAGATGATTTAACGGTAGGAGATACCGTAGGTTTGGCTGACTGCCTGGCGTTGATAATACCCACCAGCCCACCCGCCGTTGCCTCCCAGCCGCCAGCAAAGCCGGGATATAAATCGTAGGTATCTGATGGAGTAAAAGCTGGTCGTTCCGTCGTAAAAGCCCGCAAAAGCCGCCGGGCCGCGCCCATCGCGGGAGAGGTCGAGCCGAGGAGTCCCTGCGATCACCGGAGGGTCAAACGCCAGGGCATTGGCAACCGCCGGTGAGTAAACGTCGTGCTTGTTGCACCGGGGCAACACTTGCCGGCTGCGAAGCACAGCCACCCAAGCGCCATCGCCAGAATCATCATGAAGTGCGAACCAACGCATACCGCTGGTTATTTCAAATCCAGTGCCATCCTTCGCACTGGCCTGCAAACCGTGCTGATTTTAGCCGTTATGAGATCAGCCTGTTCCGTTTGTTGCGGGAAATCAACATACGCGATGTGTGCCGTAGGCGAAACGCGTTGCCGCCATTGCGACCCCATATGCCCCACCAACTCTTCAAATCTGAAAATCCGGCACAAAATCCGCCTGCTCCCGCGCCCTCCGATCCCGGTACTTCAAATTCGGCGGCTCCGCACGTCACCTGATTGAATTTCGGCACGCTGCGGTGATGAACACATTGCCCCCGATGGTGCACCCTTCCCCGATAACCGTTTCGCCGCCGAGAATCGTCGCCCCGGCGTAAATCGTGACATCATTTTGATCGTCGGATGCCGCTTCTGGCCGCGCAGCAAGTTGTCCGAAATGCCGGGGCCAGTGCCCCCAGCGTTACGCCCTGATAAATCTTCACGTTATCGCCGATCTCCGTGGTTTCGCCGATCACGACGCCAGTGCCGTGGTCGATGAAGATCCGGTGGCCGAGCTTCGCGCCGGGATGAATATCGATCCCGGTCAGGCCGTGCGCGTATTCCGTCATGATCCGGGGCAGCAGCGGGACCTTCTGATTATAAAACTCGTGCGCCACCCGCTGCACGGTGATCGCCAGCAATCCCGGATAGGAAAAGATCGTTTCATCCGTGCTTTGCGCCGCCGGATCGCCTCGAATGCCGCCTGAACATCGTCCGCCAGAAGCTCGCGCACCGCCGGCAGGCGATCGAAGAATGTCGCGACGATCCGCGCCGCCTCTGCATCGCATTCATCGCATTCGTCGCTGTCCCCATCCGAACCCGGCAGTTGCCGCTTGTATCGAAGGCAGCAGCGGGTCTGGTCATACAGAATTTCCGATAGTTCGGTGACCAGCTCAGTCATGCGCAAAGTGATATTGTGCATCGGTGAAACCCTGCTGCCCGAAATAGCCCGGATAGATGATCTGCCGCAAGGAGCCCGATCGCGCTGATGATCGCATCGCGGCTCGGCAGAAAGACCCGATTCAGGTGCTGCATGCGCGGCTCCGCCACGATGCTCTTCACCAGCGCATCGACAACGGCCGGGAAACGAGCGGTTAGATCCTTTCTGATCCATCGACGCCGCAGTCGTATCTCTAGCATCCGGCAAACACTTTATCCATAATCGGCGTTATGCAGTCGGAGCTAATGATAGGCATATCGGGAATGCGGGGCACGATCGGTGGTTCGCTGACGCCGATGGTCGTCTCCCGCATGGCCGCGGCCTTCGCGCGGTTTCTCAAGAGCCGAAATACCGGCGGCGGACGATTGAAAGTGGTCTTTCGGCCGCGACATCGCGTCCCAGCGGGCCGTGGGTCCGGGACGCGGCAGTCTCCGCACTCGTCGCCAGTGGGATGGAAGTCATCGACCTGGACATCGTAACAACACCCGGCGTGGCGATGATGGTGCGCCATCTCCAGGCCGATGCCGGGGTCATCGCCACCGCATCCCACAACCCCATAGAATGGAATGGTCTTAAATTGCTCAACTCGCGATGCCACCGCCCCCCCGCCGGCCGAGGCGAAAATGATCGCTGAGCTCTATGACGCATAATAACGCGCTGATTTTTCGGAGGTCACCGAGCTTTTTCCGGCCCGCCGCGACACCCAAACCCATGCCCTTCATGTCAAGCGCGTGCTAGATTATGTAGACGTCACTTGGAATTTGCTCTAAAAGGTATAAGGTGGTATTAGACAGTGTTAATGGCGCCGGATGCGTGTCCAGCGCCACGATGCTTGGAAAACTCGGATGCGAGCTGATCCACATGAACGCCACCCCCGACGGCCGCTTCGCCCACGAGCCCGAGCCGACCGAGAAAAACCTCGTTTCCCTCTGCGATGAGGTTCGCCGGCAGCGCGCGGCCGTCGGATTTGCCCAGGACCCCGATGCCGATCGCCTCGCGATCGTCGATGAAAACTGGCGTCTATATCGGTGAGGAATATTCCCTCGTCCTCTGTGCCAAATGGATTTTGTCGCGCCAACCCGGGATGGCGGTCACCAATTTGTCTTCGCAGCCGAATGCTGGACGACATCGCCGCCGACGTATAACAGCCAGGTCATTCGAACGCCCGTCGGCGAAGCGAACGTCATTCAGGCAATGCTTGCCAGCGGCGCAACCATCGGCGGCGAAGGCAACGGCGGCGTCATCGATCCCCGAATCGTTCCCGGCCGGGACAGCCTGGTGGGAATGGCGTACGTCCTGCAACTGATGGCCGCCACAGAACTTTCGATCAGCCAGCTCGTCGCGCAGATTCCGCGATATGAGATCGTCAAAACAAAATTTTCCTGCCGGCGGGAGGATGCCGAACGAGCCGTCGCGGCGCTTCGCAACGCATTATGCTTCCGAGAAAATCGACGTTCAGGATGGTATTCGCGTCGATTTCCCCCAGGCGTGGCTTCACGCCCGGCCCAGCAATACCGAGCCCATCATGCGCATTATTGCTGAAGCTCCCGACCGGGCAAAAGCCGAAAAATTGATCGTGGAGGCGCAGGCCGTCGTGAAGTCGGTCCTGCCATCATAGTCGCTTATAAAATTGAGCAAAACGGTTGCAAAAAAGAGCAAACCCCTGTTAATCTGGGTTGGCGTTTGGACGAAACAGATTGTGCAGGATTGTCGATCCCTGAAAGGGCATTTCATCATGCGATTTTTCCGATTTGTGGCGGGCCGACCTATTGCAACGCTCGCCCTCGCTCTTGTGGCTTTGTTCCTCGCTCCGGCGATCGCTTCCGCCAGCGAAGCGGATCTGCCTCCGATTCCCGACCTCAACAGCCGCCCGATTCTTCCATGATTCCATTGGCGGCTGGACCCTGCTCGCCTGCGGGCATCGCCATTTGCGGGCTCGGATTTCTCTTCGGCATCGTCATCTACAGCCGCCTGAAGAACCTCCCGGTTCACGAGTCCATGCGCGAAGTGTCCGAGACCATTTACCTCACCTGCAAAACGTATCTCAAAACCCAGATCAAGTTCATTCTTATTCCTGGAAATATTCATCGGGTCAATCCTGGTTGTTTACTTCGGGTTTCTTTCGCGCGATGCAGCAGGCCACGCCATGCCGCCGCAGAATGTGGCAATCATTCTCCTCTTCAGCCTCGATCGGCATCGGGGGGAGTGTCTCGGTGGCATGGTTTGGCATTCGCATCAATACCTTCGCCAACAGCCGAACGGCCATGGGCTCGCTGCGCGGCAAGCCGTATCCCTGCTATTCGATTCCCCTTCAGGCAGGAATGAGCGTGGGGATGGTCCTGATCAGCGTCGAGCTGATCATGATGCTCTTCATTCTGCTGTTCGTGCCCAAGGCACTGGCCGGGCCGTGCTTTCATCGGGTTTGCCGTCGGTGAATCGCTTGGCGCCGCGGCCCTGCGCGTGGCGGGCGGAATCTTCACGAAAATCGCCGACATCGGCGCCGACCTGATGAAGATCGTCTTCAACGTCAAGGAAGACGACGCCCGCAACCCCGGCGTCATCGCCGACTGCACCGGCGACAACGCCGGCGATAGCTGCGGCCCCACCGCCGACGGTTTCGAAACCTATGGCGTCACCGGCGTCGCACTCATCACCTTTATCCTCCTCGCCTGCCCGGCCAACATCCAGGCCCAGCTCCTCGTCTGGATCTTCGCGATGCGCCTGGTGATGCTCCTGACCAGCGGCGTCTCCTATCTCCTCAACGAAGCCATTGCGAAGGCGAAATATGGCAACGCCGAGGAAATGAACTTCGAGCACCCGCTGACCATCGCTGATCTTCCTCACCAGCTTCATTTCCATCGTCACCACCTACTTCTTCTCCTGGCTGCTGATCCCCGACCTGGGCGATGGCCAGCTTTGGTGGAGGCTTTCGACGATCATCACCTGCGGCACCGCTGCCGGGGCGTTGATCCCTGAATTCGTCAAAGTCTTCACGAGCACCAACAGCCGCCACGTTCGTGAGATCGTCGATGCCAGCCAGGAAGGCGGGGCTTCGCTGAACGTCCTCAGCGGCCTGACCGCCGGTAATTTCTCTGCACTCTGGCTCGGATTCGTCATCGCCGCTCTGATGGCAATCGCGCTATGGCGTCGCCACGATCGGTGGCAATGTTTCCGGCGTGGAATCACTGCTGAACCCCGGCGCGGGTGCGGCGGTCGCGATCTTCGCGTTTGGTCTCGTCGCCTTCGGATTCCTGGGAATGGGCCCGGTCACCATCGCGGTCGACAGCTACGGCCCGGTGACCGACAACGCCGCAGAGCATTTACGAGCTGAGCCTCATCGAAACGCTTCCGAATATTCAAGGCTGACCTTAAACGCGAATTCGGCATGGACGTTGATTTCGAGCGGGCCAAGCTGCTCCTCGAAGCCAACGACGGCGCCGGAAATACCTTCAAGGCGACGGCCAAGCCGGTGCTGATCGGAACCGCCGTCGTCGGTGCAACCACGCTGATCTTTTCGATCATCATGCTGCTGACCAAGGGGCTGACCGACCAGGCCGCCATCGCCAATCTTTCGATCCTGCACGCCCCGTTCCTGCTGGGCCTGATTTGCGGCGGCGCGGTCATTTACTGGTTCACCGGCGCAAGCATGCAGGCCGTGGTCACCGGCGCTTACCGGGCCGTGGAATTCATCAAGCGAAACATGCATCTGGAAGGCGCAGCAAAGGCATCCGCCGAGGATAGCCGCCGGGTCGTAGAGATTTGCACGGTCTTCGCGCAGGCGGCATGGTCAATATCTTTTTGACCGTCTTCTTCATCACTTTGGCGTTTGCCTGCGTGGAGCCTTACTTCTTCATTGGGTTCCTGATTTCGATTTCGACCTTCGGATTGTTCCAGGCGATCTTCATGGCCAACGCCGGCGGCGCCTGGGATAACGCGAAGAAGGTCGTGGAAGTGGAATTGCGACAGAAAGGAACGCCGCTTCACGCTGCCACGGTCGTGGGCGATACCGTCGGCGATCCGTTCAAAGACACCTCGTCGGTCGCGATGAATCCGATCATCAAGTTCACCACGCTCTTCGGATTACTGGCGGTTGAACTGGCGGTGACGGTGAAGGACAATTCGCTTAAATACGGACTGGCAGCCGCATTCTTCCTGATCGCGATGATCTTCGTCTACCGCTCCTTCTATGGGATGCGGATTCATAGCCATCGCTCGGCGAAGGAGATCCCGGTGCAGCCGCCGCAGGGCCATCGCGTGCCGGCACCGGTGAATTGAAGAAAATCGGACGTTGTAAAACGAAGCCCGCGGGATCGCTATCCTGCGGCTTTCTTTTTTTTGATCGTCTACTCGTTTGAACTTATCTGGTTTATCGCGGCAGGTCCGGATAATCACGGCGATTTTTGAGCGATCGGTTGCCCCCCTCCCGGCTGTATTGCACCTCATCAATCGAGGAGGTTCACATGAAGCCAGAAGAGACGACCGGGCAGGGTGAGCGCCAGACGTTGGATAATCGGGAGTTGCGGGAGCCTGCGCAGCAAAAGCAGGCCCTGGATTTCCGGGATGGGGTTTACCAGTTCGATCAGACGTTCGAAGCCTTGCTGGAGGCGTATGCCCGCGATCCGGAGCGGTGGGACGGATTGGAGTAGTGCACGGGCGTAGTTCAGCGAGCCCTTGGTGCTGGGGACGCCGGGGTTGCGCGGATCGGGGGAGACGGCCTGGCGGAGGGCGCGGGCGGTGGCTTTGAAGATGGCCTCGGCGATGTGGTGGTTGTTGCCGCCGTAGGGGACGTTGATGTGCAGGTTCATCTTGGCGTTGGTGGCGACGGCTTTGAAGAATTCCTCGATCAGCTCGACGGGGAAGTTACCGACGCTTCCGCCGCGATATTTCGCTTTATAGACAAACGCCGGACGGCCTGAGAGGTCGATGGCGACTTGCGCCAGGGTCTCGTCCATGGGGACGATTGCCCAGCCGTAGCGTTGAATTCCGCGTTTCTCGCCGAGGGCTTTTTCCAGGGCCTGGCCGAGCACGATGCCGACGTCTTCGACGGTGTGATGGGCGTCGACTTTCAGGTCACCCTCGGCATGGATGGTCAGATCGATCAGGCTGTGGCGGCCGAGGAGGTCGAGCATGTGATCGAAGAACCCGACGCCGGTCTCGGCGACGGTTTTGCCGGAGCCGTCGAGGTCGAGGGAGATTTTGATCTTGGTTTCTTTGGTTTGGCGCGAGATTTTGGCGGTGCGGGGCATGGGCGAATGTTACAGAATGTTACGAAATGTTACACTTTTTCGAAAATAAGTTAGTATATGCTTATTTAATACGTAAGTTTCATGGCTACAAATAGTTATCGGAAAAATGCGCGATAACCGTGAAGTTATTCGTGGTGAAGTCTGTAGAGTTCTTTAACCCCGCCGCGGCAGAGAACGATCAGGGCCCAGACTCCCATGATTGGGCCAATGGGAAAAACGACACAGGTGATGGCGGCGACGAATATGCTGAAAATGCGGAATCGGGTGATGAACATACAGATTCCTGACAAGACACAAAACAAGTCCGCGATGAGGAATGCCAGGACAAGGCGCTGGAATTGCGGATCGGCAGTGATGGTCATGGCGAGGAGTGCGCCGATCAGCAGGCCGAGGCCGCCGAAGGCGATTTGGCAGATGGCCAGCAAGCGGAGGTTGGCGGCGTCCTCGGCGCTGGGGGGGTTGTGATGGGCGTATTGGACGGGGTTGGACATGGGGATTTGAGATTTGAAATTTGAGATTTCAGATTTCAGGCGGCTTTGCCGGCGGCGGTTAGCATTTTAATTCCGGCGAGCAGGGCGTTGTTTTCGTGGCTGTGGCCGATGGTGATGCGGATTTTGTCCTTGAGGCCGGGGAGATCGAAATAACGGACGAGTATGCCCTGCTCCTTGAGGCCTTGGTACATGGATTTGCCGTCGCCGTTGGGGACGGAGGCGAGGAGGAAATTCGCCTGACTGGGGAGGACGGTCCAGCCGAGCTGGGTTAGCTCGGCGCTGAGGCGGGTACGCTCGGCCTTGATGTTTTCCCAGGTGCTTCGGGCATAGGCCTGATCTTCAAGGGCCGCGGTGGCGGCAACGATCGAGAGGGCGTCGCAGTTGTAGCTGTCCTTTACCTTCATCATTTGGGCGATCACGTCCGGCTGGGCGATCGCATATCCGAAGCGCAGGCCAGCGAGACTGTAGGCTTTGCTGAGGGTGCGAATGACGACGAGATTTGGAAATTCGGCGACCAGTGAGGCGCAGTTATCGTCCGCGAAATCGGCGTAGGCTTCGTCAACCAAAAGGAGACCCGGGAATTTCCGGGCCAAGTCGGCCACTTTCAGGGGCGAGACAAAGGTGGCGCTGGGGGCGTTTGGGTTGGCGAGGAAAATCGCCTGGGCGTTGCTCGCGGCCAATGCTGCCGTTGGCAGGGACCAGTCGCGGTCCCAGGAGATGGGCAGGGATTTGGCATCCTGCAATTTTGCGAGAACCGGGTAGAGGGAATACGTGGGATCGGGGAAGGCCAGGATTCCGTGCGGGGGAATGAAGGTGCGGGTGGCGATGGTGAGGATATCGTCGCTGCCGTTGCCGGCGAGAATGTGATTGCGGGTGAGGCCGTGAAGTTTGGCGGCGGCGTCGCGGAAAAGATCGGCGGTGGGGTTGGGATATCGGCGAAGGAGCTCGGCGCTGGCGGCGGCGATGGCTTGCATGACGCGGTCGCTGGGGGGAAGGGATTTTCGTTGGTGTTGAGCTTGACGATGCGCTCGCCGGGGGCGGGCTGCTCGCCGGGCGTGTAGCCGTGCATTTCGCGGATGGTATTGCGGACGAATTGGGGAGGCATAGGGATGGAGGGATTATACGGGATGGGGGGAGAGTTGCGAGATGGGGGAAGCATTGCCGATTGCCAATTGCCGAATGAAAGAGATTGATTAGCTGGAGCTGATTAGGGATTCGAGGGTCGCGCATTGCCCGCCGTGGGATTGGGCGAGGTATCCGAAATAGCGCTCGAGGGCGTGGATAAAGCAGCCGTCGAGTTGGCCGGCTTCGGGTTCGGGTTTGTGTAGATGCAGATTCTTCGAGGCCAGTAGTCGGAGGAACTGCGCCGAACCGGCGAACATGGTGCCCGGAATGAAATCGGCACGAATCTGGCGTGGGTCGGTTTGCATAAGCTCGGTGAGCCAGGGGCGGTTGTTGCGGTAGTGGTCGTGCAGGGGGCGGGTTTGTACGCCGTAGATGGACGGCTTGGAGGGGTCGATGTGGGAGAGGAATTTGTCGGTCATTTGTTTGTTGCCGATGAGGGATTCGAGGTTCATCCAGAACCAGTCGCCGCCGTAGGTGAGATGGGTGGAGCGCTTGGTGTGGACCTTGATGAAATAATCGTAGGGGAAGAGATCGAGATGGGCGGCGCTGAGCAGAAATGGAATGATGTCGCGGCCGTGGTTGGGGAGAAGGATGGCATCGGCGCGGGGGCGAGGGAATCGGGAGAGAAATTCTGCCTGGATCGCCGGCTTGGGGGTGGTCAGGAGAAGGTCGTAGTCGGTGAAATCTTTTAGCTTTTCGAAAATGATTCTCGCTTCGTCCTCATAGAAGGCGTGCACGAGGATCAGTTTTTTGCTTCCGGCAAGGCGGATCGGGGCGGAGATGATGCCCGAAAAGTCCTGGGGGGAAAGTCGCTGGCCCGTCGGGTGCTGGGCGCGCATGAGCGGGCGGATTTTCGCGCGTTCGGCTGATATATTGATGCACCTTCAAAATCAGGGTGAAAGGTTCATACTCCAGTGCGTAGGCGAGGGGTTTGGGGCGGTCAGCGTTTTTTTTCCAGAACCATTCGCGCGTGCGGGCCGAGCCGCGGATGCGGATGTCCTGCATGTATTTGAGGAGATCGGGGTCGTACATTTGTTAGACTTGGGGCATGATAATAAGGGAAGGCCCCAGGATGGCCATGCTGGAGATATATGAAGTCCGGGGGCTTTGAATGGGATTTAGATGGAATCGCATCTTTTTCAAGATTTGACGGTGATTTTTCTGGCGGCGGTGGCCGGCGGGATATTGGCGTGGCTGGTGCGCTTGCCGCTGATCATCGGATTTGTGATCGGGGGGATTGTCATCAGCCCGTTTACGCCGGGGATTCGGCTGCACGATGTACATACGTTCGAGGAGATGGCGGAAGTTGGGGTGGTTCTGCTGATGTTTTCGGTGGGGGCGGAGTTTTCGCTGGAGGAATTGCTGAGCGTGAAGTGGGTGGCGGTGTTGGGAGGGTCGCTGGGAATTGCGATGATCGTCGCGACCACGCTGGGGATCGGACATCTTCTTGATTGGACAACCAACCAGTCGCTGGTGGTTGGGGCGACGGTTTCGGTGGCCAGCACGATGGTGCTGGCGCGCGTTCTCCAGGAGCGCGGGGCGATGGGGAGTTCGTATGGCCGGGTGATGATCGGCATCACGCTCTTTGAGGATTTGGCCATCGTTCTGATCACGGTTGTGCTTCCCGCGTTCGCGGGGACGGAGGCGGACCGCTTTACCAAGGCGGCATGGACGCTGGGCAAAGCCGTCATTCTGCTGATCCCGCTGGCGATTTTGACACGGACACTGATTCCGCGGCTTTTGCGCCTCGTCCGCCGGACGAAGGATAAGGAGCTTTTCCTGCTGACGGCACTGGCGATCTGCTTGGGGACGGCTGCCCTTTCGACTGTCGCGGGGTTTTCGATGGCGCTGGGGGCATTTCTGGCGGGGTTTTCCATCAGCGGAGCGAAGGATCTCGACGAGGTGCATCATAGCCTGCTGCCGTTGCGGGATATTTTTGTGGCGCTGTTTTTCGTGTCGCTGGGAACGCTGATTCAGCCGGCGATTTTGATGCGGAGTTTGGGGTTGCTGGGGGTGATGCTGCTGCTGATCGTGCCGGGGAAATTTATTTCCTGGGCGATTGTGGTGAGGATATTCGGGTATCCGACGAAGACGGCAATCGGCGTTGCTGCGGGATTGACGCAGATCGGGGAGCTTTCGTTTGTGGTGGTCAAAGTTGTGCGCGATGCGGGGATGGTGGGGGATGAGGTGTTTAATGCGACGGTGGCGGCTTCGCTGATTTCGATTTTTATCAATGTTTTTGTGGTGAGGTGGGCGTTGGGGTTTGTGGAGGGGAAGACGCCTGCGCGAGAAAGTAGAGCAGTAGAGAGTGGAGCAGTAGAGAGTGGAGCAGTAGAGAAGAGCCCTCACCCCAACCCTCTCCCGGAGTACCGGGCGAGGGGGTAAGAGCTCAGCAGCGAGTTCGGGGGTTGTGGTGGGGAATTAGGCGCCTGAGGAAGAGAGGGTCGATTTTACCAGGGTGCGGGCTTCTTCGAAAATCTGGTTGAGGTGGGATTCTGATTTCAAACTTTCGGCGTAGATTTTGTAGACGTTTTCGGTGCCGCTGGGGCGGGCGGCGAACCAGCCGTTTTCGGTGGTGACTTTTAGGCCGCCGATGGGGGCGTTGTTGCCGGGGGCGGTGGTGAGGACAGAGGTGATCGGTTCGCCGGCGATTTCTTTGTGGTGAACGGCGGTGGGACTGAGTTTGCCGAGGACGGCTTTTTCCTTGAGCGTCGCGGGCTGGTCTTCGCGGCGGTAGTGGGACTGGCCGAACTGGCTTTCGATCTGGGCGTAATGCTCGCCGGGGTCTTTGCCGGTGCGGGCGGTGATTTCGCAGGCGAGGAGGTCCATCACGGGGCCGTCCTTGTCGGTGGTCCAGACGGAGCCGTCCTTGCGGAGGAAGGTGGCGCCGGCGGATTCTTCGCCGACGAATCCCAGCGAGCCATCGAAAAGGCCTGAGACGAACCATTTGAAGCCGACGGGGACTTCGTAGACCTTTCGCTTCAGCGAGGCGGCGACGCGATCAATGATGCTGCTGCTCACCAGCGTTTTTCCGATCATCGCTTTGGCGGGCCAGTTGGGGCGATTGGCGAAAAGGTATTGGACGGCGACGGCGAGGTTGTGATTCGGGGGAAGCAGGCCGACGGAGGGGGCGACGATGCCGTGGCGGTCGGCGTCGGTGTCGTTGCCGAAGGCGATCTGGTATTTGTCCTTGAGGGCGACGAGGCTGGCCATCGCGTAGGGGCTGGAGCAATCCATGCGGATCTGGCCGTCGTGATCGACGGTCATGAAGCGGAAGGTCATGTCGACGGTGGGATTGACGACGGTGATATTCAACTTGTAGCGCTCGATGACGGGATGCCAGATGTGGACGCTGGCGCCGCCGAGAGGGATCGGCGCCGATGCGCAGGCCGGAGGAGCGGATGACGTCCATGTCGATGACGGCGGCGAGGTCTTCGACGTAGGGCTGGAGCAGATTCTGGCGATGCGTCGTTGGGGCGGCGAGGGCACGTTCGAAGGTAATGCGTTTGACGCCGGCGTTATTTTCGCGAAGCAGTGCGTTGGCGCGGTCCTGGACCCATTTGGTGACATCGACATCGGCGGGGCCGGCGGTGGGTGGGTTGTATTTGAATCCGCCGTCGCGGGGCGGGTTGTGGGAGGGGGTTACGGCGATGCCGTCAGCGAGGTTGGTTTTGCGGCCGCGGTTATAGGCGAGGATGGCGTGAGAGAGGACGGGGACGGGGGTGAATTCATCGTCGGCAGCGATGATGGTTTCGACGCCGTTGGCGGCGAGGACTTCGAGGGCGGTATCGTGAGCGGGGATGTCGACGGCGTGAGAATCCTTGGCGAGGATGAGGGGGCCGGTGATGTTTTTGACTGGCGCGGTATTCGCAGATGGCCTGGGAGATGGCGAGGATGTGGGACTCGGTGAAGGAGCCGTCTTCGGGGGTTCCGCGATGGCCGCTGGTGCCGAAGGCGACGAGCTGGCGAGGATCGGAGAGATCGGGCTTGCGATCGAAATAGGCGCGGATCAAAACGTCGCGATCGATGAGCAAGCTCGGGGGCGGGAGTTTGCCGGCCAGTGGAGAAAGAGGCATCGGCGAATTTGCTCCTACTTGGTCGCCGCGACGGCGGCTGCGGCGGTTTGGGCATCGACGATGGGACTGGGCTGATGCCAGCAATCCTGCGGTTCGATAACTCTTTCGGAAGAGGGCGGACCCCAGGTTCCGGGTTCGTAGAACTCGATGGGGACGGCGTCGCCGACGATGGGATCGACGATTTTCCAGGCGGCTTCGACGCCGTCCTGGCGGGCGAAGTAGGCGGTTTCGCCGTTGGCGGCGTCGGAGAGGAGGCGTTCGTAGGGTTCGAGTTCGCCGGGGGGTTGATAGTGGGCGAGAAGCTCAACGTCTTTTCCGGTCATGGCCTGGCCTGGTGATTTCACGCGGGCGCCGAGGCCGATGATCATTTCGGGACTGAGGCGGAAGCGCATGTAGTTCGGGCAGGAGAGGCCGGGTTCGCTGAAGACATTCGTGGGGGGCTTGTGGAACTGGACGAGGACCTCGACGGCGGCGGTGGGGAGTTTTTTGCCCGCGCGGATACAGAACGGGACGCCGGCCCAGCGCCAACTATCGATGTGCAAGCGGACGGCGGCGAAGGTTTCGACGGTGGAGTTGGGGGCGACGTCTTTGTCCTTTCGGTAGCCGGTGTACTGGCCGCGGACGCAGTCTTCGGGTTTCAGGGGCAGGACGGCGTTGAGGAGCTTGGCGCGCTCATCGCGGATGGCTTCACCGTCGTGGGCGGCCGGCGCCTCGGCGGCGATGCAGGCGACTATCTGAAGCATGTGGTTCTGGATGACATCGCGGATCGCGCCGACTTCCTCGTAGAGTTTTCCGCGGTCTTCGACGCCGATGGTCTCGGCCATGGTGATCTGCACGCTGGCGATGTAGTTGCGGTTCCAGATGGGCTCGAGGAAAGCGTTGGCGAAACGGAAATAGATGAGGTTCTGGACGGGCTCTTTGCCGAGGTAGTGGTCGATGCGGAAGATGGAATTTTCGGGGAAGAAGCGGTGGAGCGTGTCGCTGAGCTGGTGGGCGGAATCGAAATCTCGGCCAAATGGTTTTTCGACGACGATGCGGGCGTTGCGATTGACGTCGGACGAGGCAAGGCCTTCGGCCACCTTTCCGAAGAGGCTGGGGGGAATGGCGAGGTAGTGAAGGGGGCGCTGGGCGGAGCCGATTGCTTTGTGGAGGGCTTTGAAGGTTTGGGGGTCGCCGTAGTCGCCGTCGATGTATTGGAGGAGGGAGAAGAGCTTGTCGGAGGCGGCGCGGTCGACGCCGCCGTGTTGGGCGAGGCTCTGGCGCACTGCGCTCTTTGAAGCGGGCGAGATCCCAGCCGGCCTTGGCGACGCCGATAACCGGGACGTTTAATCGCCCGTGCTGGACCATCGATAGAAGCGAAGGGAAGACTTTTTTATAGGCGAGGTCGCCCGTCGCGCCGAAGAAGACGAAGGTATCGGAGGTTTGATTTTGGTTGGCCACGGTGATTACCCCTTTAGTTATTGTCTGGGTGGAATTTTTCGCGGAGCGGGATCGACTTCCTTGTGTCCGCCGAACTCAAATCGCAGGGCGGAGAGAAGCTTCTCGGCAAAGGTGTTTTCGCCGCGCGAGCTGAAGCGGGCATAGAGCGCGGCACTGAGGACGGGGACGGGGACGGCCTCGTCGATGGCGGCGGCGACGGTCCAGCGGCCTTCGCCGGAGTCGGCGACGTGGCCGGAGAAATCTTCGAGGCTGGGATTCTTGGCCAGGGCGGAGGCCGTCAGGTCCATTAGCCAGCCGCCGATGACGCTGCCGCGGCGCCAGACTTCGGCGATGTCGGAAAGGTTCATATTATAGCGGTAATATTCGGGATTTCGCAGCGGGGTCGTCTCGGCGTTGATGGCCTGCTCGGTCTTGCCGGCATCGGCGTGACGAAGCACATTGAGCCCCTCGGCATACGCGGCCATGATGCCATACTCGATGCCGTTGTGGACCATCTTCACGAAATGGCCGGCGCCGTTGGGGCCGCAGTAGAGATATCCCTGCTCGGAGGCGGTGGGAGGTCCCTTGGCACGCTCGGGCGTGCGCGGGGCGGCTTCGATTCCGGGAGCGAGGGAGGCGAAGAGAGGCTCGAGATGCTTGGCGATGTCGGGCTCGCCGCCGATCATCAGACAGAATCCGCGCTCCAGGCCCCAGACACCGCCGCTGGTGCCGACGTCGACATAGTGAATTTTCTTCTCGCGAAGCGATGCGGCGCGGCGGATGTCGTCGTGATAGTAAGAATTGCCGCCGTCGATGAGGATATCGCCGGGTTCGATGAGGGGAAGAAGCTGTGAAATCGCTTTGTCGACGATTGCGGCGGGAACCATGAGCCAGATGGCGCGGGGCTTGCTGAGTTTTTTCACGAACTCCGCAAGTTGGGTGGATCCGTCGGCGCCATCTTTGATGAGGCCTTGAACCGTATCCTGCGAGATGTCGTTGACGACACATTTGTGTCCGCGCTTCATGAGGCGGCGAACCATGGCCGCGCCCATTCGTCCAAGTCCGATCATGCCGAGTTGCATAGGAACTCCTTCGTTGATGCGGATTATAGGTATATGCCTTTGGAGGCGTGGTGAAAAGAAAATTTTTTTTAGAATTGAATCGCGAGCGGAGGTGTCCTGGTGGTTACGCTTATTGGATATTCAACCGCTTTTTTCGGCTGACTGTTCGCCAAGGGTCGGCGGCTTGATCGAGGGGTCCCACATGCGGTAGCCGCCGAGGAACGCGTTGTCGTTGTCGCCGACGCGGCAGTTGGGCGGGATCTTTTTCAGATTGTGAACATTGCCGCCGCCGAGGACGATGTAGTCGGGCTCCAGCGCCGCGCCAGACGCCAGACGACGTCTTCAACGGATTTGCGCCACTTCTTTTTTCCGCGTTTTTTCAAGCCGCGCAGGCCGACGTAATCTTCGTAGGTTTTTTTGCGGTAGGGAAGATGGCCCAGTTCCATGGGCTCGATGACGCCGTCGACGATCAGGGCGGTTCCGAGGCCGGTGCCAAGGCCGAGGAAAAGCATTTTGCCGCCTTCGTAGCTGCCCAGGGCTTGCATGGCGGCGTCGTTGATGATTTTGATGGGCTTGTTGGCGAAGGCCGCGGAATAGTCAAAGCCCACCCACCCACTGGCGAGGTTGTGGGGCTCGGCGACCGGGCGGTTATTCAGGACCGGGCCGGGGTAACCCATCGATACGACTTCATATTGCCAGTCGCCCGCATTCTCGACGACTCCGGCCGCCATCTGCTCGGCGGTCATTGACGGGCCGGAGATGAACATCCGGTGCTCGGTCTGTCCGGTTGCGAGAATTTTGATGTGGGTCCCACCGACGTCGATCACGAGGATGTTTTTCATCGGAAGATGAAATTACACGATATGGGGGGGGATTGGAAATTTAAGCTAATCGGCGGTTGCCCGTCGCTGGAAATATAATTGACTTCTGTTGCTTAACGACCCCCTCCCCAACCCTCCCCCGGCGTACCGGGGGCGGGGGAAGACTGTTGTCATCCGATCTCGAGCACGCCCGTTCCCGAGATCCCGTCATGCTTGAGCATCTGCAGGCCGCGGTTGGCGTCCTCCAGCGGGAAGACCGTTGTTTTGGGCTTCAGGGGAATTTCGGCGGCGAGGCGGAGGAGCTCTTCGCCGTCGGTGCGGGTGTTGGCGGTGACGCTGCACAGCTCTTTTTCGTAGAAGAGATGTTGCTGGTAATTCAAGGTGGGGATGTCGGTGAGATGGATTCCGGCGATCGACAGCGTCCCGCCCCGGTCGAGTGCTTCCAGGGCGGGCAGGACCAGGTTGCCGACTGGCGCGAACATCACCGCGCTGTCTAGAGCGTGTTGTGAACTTTCCCCATCATCGGCGATATTGGGTGGATGGCAAGGAAGCCTTACCCAACTGACGTGACGGATGAAGAATGGGCATTTGTGGCGCCGTATCTGACGCTGATGCGGGAAGATGCTCCGCAGCGAGAACATTCGCTACGTGAGGTCTTCGATGCGTTGCGATACGTGGTTCGAGCCGGCGAAGCCTGGCGAATGATGCCCAACGATCTGCCGCCCTGGGACATCGTTTATCAGCAGACCCGGCGCTGGATCAAAGCCGGCGTGTTCGAGGCCATGACGCATGATCTGCGTGAATTGCTGCGGATGCTGGCCGGCCGCGATCCCAAACCATCGGCAGCGATCTTCGATAGTCGCACGCTGCAGAGCACGCCCGAGAGCGGCGGCCGTGGCGGTTACGACGGAGCCAAGCGAAAGAAAGGAAGCAAGACGCACATGGCGGTGGACACGCTGGGACATCTGCTGGCGCTGCACGTAACATCGGCCGATCAGCAGGACCGTTCACGTGTGAAGCAACTGGCCCGGGATGTGCAGAAAGCCACCGGCGATTCGGTGGCGTTGGCATTTGTCGATCAGGGATACACCGGCGAACAACCCGCCGTCGACGCAGCCAAAAGCGACATCGAATTGTCAGTGGTTAAACTTCCGCAGGCCAAACGAGGCTTCGTACTGCTCCCCCGGCGATGGGTTGTCGAGAGATCGTTCGGCTGGCTCGGACGCTTCCGCCGATTGGCTCGTGACTACGAACGGTTGGCCACGACTCTGGCCGGTCTTCACTTTGTCGCCTTTGCCTGTGTGATGCTGCGTCGGCTCATGATGACAGGAGTGGCGTAAAGTGCACAACACGCTCTAGGGAATCGGGGGGCTTGGCGTCGGCTGGGCCGGCCCAGGTCGGCGCCGAATTCAAGGGCGAGTTTTCGGTGCATTTCGTCGCGGGTCATGACAAACACGGTGCAGCCGAGATGGCGGGCGATCTGGATGGCGATGCTGGCGGATGAGCCGAAGCCATAGAGGCCGAGGCGGCATCCGGGCTTTATCTTCGCGCCTTCAGGGCGCGGTAGCCGATGATCCCGGCGCAGAGGATGGGGGAAATCGTCGCGGGGTCGATCGTTGCGGGCAGGTGGTAGGCGAAATTTTCGCTGATGACGGCGTATTGTGCGTATCCCCCGTCTTCGTCGTAGCCGGTGAATTTTGCGTAGGGGCAGAGATTTTCTTTTTGTGCTTTGCAATAGCGGCATTGGCCGCAGGTGTGGCGAAGCCAGGCGATTCCCGCGCGGTCGCCGATTTTGAATTTGGTTACGCCGTCGCCCAGGCGATCGACCGTTCCGACCACCTGGTGTCCGGGAATGATGTGCGGGCGATGGGGCGGAAGATCGCCCTCGATGACGTGGAGATCGGTTCGGCAGAGTGCGCAAACCAGGACGCGAAGGCGAATCTCCCCCGCTTTCGGCTCAGGCGTGGGGACTTCGCGCAATTCAAGCGGCGAGGAATCGATCGGCCCGGGCTCCCTGAGCGCCATCGCCTTCATTAAAGCGGTGATATCTCATCTTGCCGCCATTTTTCAAGAGGAATTATCTTGCGCTGCGGCCCCTCGGTCAGAACGGCGGTGATGGTATCGGCGATGTCGCGCAGCGAGGTCGATCCCTTGGCCAGAACCGCGACTCACCTGAAGGGATTTTGCCCTGACCGCCAGCGGACCGTCGGGAGCGGCGGTGAAGACAACCACGGGAACCGAATGGAGGCGGACATAGGAGCGAAGCATTTCGACGAGATCAGCGCCGTTCATTTCGGGGATATTCAGGTCGAGCAGGACGAGATCCGGCGTGCGCTCGACGATATAGGTCATCGCGGAGCGGCCGTCGGCGGCGCAGTCAACCGTGTGACCCTCACGGCCTAGATAAACAGCCAAGGCTTCGGAAGAATCGGCGTGATCTTCCACTACTAGAACGCGCCATTTCTGGATCGTATCGCCCAAGCCGTTGGGCCGATGCGCTGAAAATCTCGATTGGGCAGAATAATTTTGCGTCTAAAAATTGCAGCACTTCCATTCTGCCCCGGCAATTGAAGCGGTTTCCTGCTCACTTCGCCACGTTGGAAGCCAGCGTCGCCACGACGGCTATGGCCGCCGCGAGTTCCTGCGGCAGATGATGCCGGTCGCGGAGATATTCGACTGAATTAAACGAAATCCACGCGTTTCCCTGCTCGTCTTCCCAGACGAGAAGCTTCAAGGGCAAGTCGATGGCGATGGTCGGTGCGGCCAGCATCAGGGGCGTGCCTGCCTTGGGGCTGCCGAAGATGAGCAACTTGGTGGGCCGCATGGTCATCCCGGCGAGTCCCGCCTCGCCGCTGTGGTCGATCAGGGCGAAGATCTTGACGCCTTTCTCGGCGAGGACGGTCTCCAACCTCATGACGGTCTCGCTGACACTGTGGCTGCTGGGAACATTGACAATTCCATTGACTTCCTGAGATGGCATGAATGTCCTTTCTCGAGAATTGAGCGAACAGTTTCGTGGAGAGCATAACCAAATATAACGCTGCGATAAGACTGAGGCGGCACGCAAAAAATAAAGAACTTGTGGATTTCCCTTGCATCCCCCGGGTGGTAAGTATATACTTACCACCCATCATGGCCAGCGGCGATCTTAAACGAATGCTTCCCCTGGTGGCGCGAGCCTTCGCGGACCTTGGATATCGCCGGGCGACGACGGCCGCGCTGGCGAAGCGGTGCGGGGTGCGGGAAAACGTCCTCTACCGCGCCTGGCCCGACAAGAAAGCGATGTTCATCGCCTCCATCGAATTTGTCTGGCAGCGGTCGATGGATATCTGGCAGGGGCTGGTCGAGGAATCGGGAAAAACCGGGGCCGAGGCGGCCAAGCTGATCCTCGAATACGAATCGAAACATCACGGCGAAACGGGGCTTTACAAGGTTGTATTCGCCGGCCTGACGGAACTCGATGACCCGCAGGTTGCGGCCGCCCTGCGGAATATGTACCGCAGCTTCCACGAGTTCATCACCAGCCAGGTGCACGCCATGCGGGAGCAATCCCCGGGCGGGGATTCGGGTGGAGATCCTTCCAACGAGATGCGCCCTGGGGCGTGCTGGGGATCGCTACGGTCGTCAACATCGACCGCGAGTTGAAGCTCTTCAGCCCCCGTGAACGGGCGCAGCTTTTTACCCGGCTTTTGCAACTGCTCATCCAATGACCCCTTTTTTTTATTGTCTGTAAGTAATTACTTACGGCCCTTGGGCCGGAAAGGAGACGCGCATGCCTGCTTCACTTCTGTCATCCGGTGTTTTGATCTTGGCGGGAAAATGTCTTTTCAAATTCATCGCCGCGGTTTTGGTCACCGATTTTATCTCCGGGGTTTTTCACTGGTTTGAAGACGCGTATGGCCGTGAGGACTTTCCCTTCACCGGGAAATGGATTACGCGGTTGAACGTCCTGCACCATCACAACCCGCGAGCCTTCGTGCATAATTCATGGTGGCAAAGCTCATGGGACCTGACCCTGGTGGTGGCGATTGTCGTGCTCATCGCCTGGGCGATGGGGTGTTTGAGCTGGCCGGTGTGGGTGTTTGCGGTCGTCGGGGCAAACGCGAACCAGATACACAAGTGGACCCACCGCACGCCGCGGGAAAACGGCAGGATCATCACCGCGCTTCAGCGGCTTCATCTGGTGCAGAGCGTGCGCCATCACGCCCGGCATCACACTAACCCCAAGGACAGCAATTACTGCGTGATCACGGATTTCCTCAACCCGATCCTCGATGGGCTTCGGGTGTGGGAGGGGATCGAGCTTGTTTTGCTGCATCTGTTTGGAATGCGGCGGAGGGTTGATTCGTCGGTGAAGCGGCCTGAAACTCCGATCAGTGCGGTTCATCAGATAAGCGCACAATAGATTGAGGGCCGTTGCATTTGGCCCTCACCCCTACCCTCTCCCGGATTACCGGGAGAGGGGGATAAGAATCACGCTGGCAAAGTTATATTCCCCCGACCCCACCTCAAGAATTGCGGCGCCCGGTTCGAATCGTACAAACTTCACCCCCATCGCTTGCGCTACCGGCTTCCCCCCTTCCGACACCGACTGCGCATCCCGCGCCGGGACATAAACCGTCGCCGTCGTGTTTACCGGAATCACTACGTGCATGGAAACGCTTCCCGATTTCCGCACCCACTCGCTGTCGATTCGTCCATATACGCAATCGTAATGCGCTCGCACCCAGGCAAGGTCCCCTACCATCGCAGGCCTTATGATGAATTTCTTGAAGCCCGGCGCACTGGGATCTGGCCGAATCCCGGCCAAGCCCTGGTAAAACCAACTGTCCAGTGAATTGAAGCAGGCATGAATAAACGACGCTCCGCCGTCCCATTGCTCCGGCCAGGTCGTGTCGCCTTGCTTTAGGCAATATCCCCAGCCGGGGTAACTTGTGTTGTGGACGATCATCCACAAGAGATCGTCGCGGTCGATGTCTTGCAGGTAATGAATGAGAAAATAGGTGCCTGTGAGTCCGGTATCGAGATGCCCGCTGCGGCTTGTGATGCTGCGAAAGAGGGTCTGCTGGACGGTATCGCGCAACTTTTCCGGCGTCACATCCGCGACCAGGGGCATCACGAGATAGGCCTGCTTGTCATTCAAATAACAATTCCTCGCCGGATCGAAATAGTTTTCCTGGATTCGCGATCGTAGGGCATCGGCCTGGGCAGACAATTTCGTAACGTCGGCCGTTCGGCCTAACCCCCCTGCCATCTGTCCGAGCTGGTCGAGCAGATAGACGAGATAGCAGTTGTTGAAAAACTCAGCCTCGTGGGGTGAGGGGAAGCCCCAGAGTCCCTTGGCATTCAACGGCCCGGGCGGAAGCCAGTCTCCCAGGTTGTCTATGCCGTTCTTCGCAAAGGCGCGAAGCAGTCCATCTGTTTCGTGGGACTGAAGCATCTGAACATCGCGCCGGCAGGCGGAATAATTTTCGCTGATCGCGGCGCGATCTCCGTAATAGAGATTCAGCCTGCACGCCAGCTCCTGAAGCGCCGCGCCCCACGGCGGGCCGCCGCCCCCTTCGCCCTGCGGGGCCGTGTGCGGGATAAATCCAGTTGCCGGGTCCTGGACGTCGCGCCAGTCGGCGATCCACTTCTCGTAAAACCCCGGCATCTGGAAATTCATGATGCAACTGTCGATGGAGACCTGCCCATCGCCGCCGTAACCGAGTCGCTCGCGGTGGGGGCAATCGGACATATATCCCCCCTGGCTGAGGGAGTGCATCGTCCGTAGATCGACTTCGTGCATGCGATTGATGAGCGGGTCGGAGCATTCGAATTCTCCCGCCTCATCCCAGGCGGCTCCGATGGCGAGGGCGGTTGCGTCGCCGGGGCTCGGTGGCGAAGGGAGGCCCTCGACCGTCGCGTATCGAAATCCGTGGTAGTTGAACTTGTTGGTGAAAACATCTCCGTCGTTGCCGGAGGAGATCAGCAGGTCGCGCTGATTGAAGACTTCATTGTCCTGGGCGGTGACGGCTCGGTCGGAGTAGTGAATCGTCACGACATGCCCGGCCGGGAGGCGGGGAAGATTCAGGCTTAGAAATCCGGTGAGATTTTGGCCGAAATCGAAGCTGTAAAGCCCGCTGCCCAGGTCGGAGCACGAAACGGCGGGAATTGTTTTGATGACCTGGTCGGGGGGACCGCGCTGGGCATCGGCTTGGACCGATGGACTGGGGACTTCCTTTGCGGCTGCCCAATCGGCGTCGGAGAAATCGGGATCGCACCACTTGGGTTGAAGTGCGCGGGGAATGACGAGTTCGCCCCCAAACTGGGCTACGCTCCAGGTTCCGAGGATGGCGCGGCCAGTTGCAGCGCATCGCCAACTCGAATCGGTGCCGATGGTGATGGGCTTGCCGCCGACGGTGAGATCGAGCTGCAAGCGGGCGATGGGCCCGTCGTTGACCACTCCGCGGCGCCCCGGCCAATACCAGCCGCGGCTGAGCCAGAGGCCGATGCAGTTTGGGCCTCTGTGTAAATAGCTTTTCACGTCATAGGTGAGGTAGAGCGAACGCTTGGAATAATCCGTCACGTGGGGGCTGATGATGTCCGCGCCAACTTTTTGGCCGTTCACATAAAGTTCGTACCAGCCCATGACGTTCACGCGTGCGATGGCCGAATCGACGTTGCCGTCGAGATCGAAATCACGCCGGAGTTGCGGCTCGTTGGTGAACCCTGGGGGACTCGCTGGGAGATTGGGCATGATCCATCGGGCGTGCCAATCGGCGGGATCGAGGAGTCCCATCTGCCAAGTACCTGGCACGCTCCAATCGGAGATGTTCCCTTTCTGATCCCAGATACGCACCCTCCATTCGTATGTTTGTGCGGAAATCAGCGGCTCACCGCCGTATTCAACATTCACCGAGTCATCCGACGGCACTTGCCCGGTGTCCCAGATGATTTTATTGTTTTGGGTCACCTGGATTTGATAGGCGGACTGAATCTCGCCCCGCGAATCCGAGTCGATGGTCCAGCTTAGCCGTGGCGTTGGTGCGTCGATCACCGGGACCCCGGTTTGATATTCGCAGCGCAGCCCCCCTACCGTCAGCGATGCGCGCACCAACCGGGGCGAGGCGATGGCAATCAGCATTGCAACCAAAAATTTAACCATCCCCCTGTTGTTAAGGCCGTCAGATTTCGTCTCCTTCATCGCTGCGGTTATACCACTACGCGGGTAGGCTAGGACATCACCGGAATCAAGGAGTATTGGCAGTGCGTATTTTGGGATTCCCGATCGGTTTCGCATTGATCTTTTTCGTTCTTCTCGACACGTTTGAGACGATCATCCAGCCGCGCCGGGTGACGCACCGCTTTCGCCTTGCGCGCTTCTATTACCGCACCTGCTGGGATCTTTGCACGAAAATAGCACTGATTTTTCCGTCCGGAAAACGCCGCGAGGCCTATCTCTCCTTTTTCGGCCCCCTTTCGGTCCTCGGCCTCTTTGTGATCTGGATTTGTTCGCTCATTTTCGGCTTCGCCCTGCTCGCCTGGTCCATCCACGAAAGAATCCAGGCCCCCGAAACTCCCATCAATTTCTTCGACTACCTTTACATGAGCGGGACGACGATCTTCACGCTTGGTTATGGGGACGTTGTTCCGCTGGACCATTTCGGGCGGACCCTTGCCGTGTGTGAATCGGGGCTGGGATTTGCGTTCCTGGCCATCGTCATTAGCTATCTGCCAGGGATCAACCAGGCCTTTTCGCGGCGTGAAGTGACCATTTCGCTGCTGGATGCCCGGGCGGGATCGCCGCCCAGTGCGGCGCAACTGCTTAGCCGGATTGGAAAGTCAGCGAGCATGCCGCAGCTCGATTCGTTCCTGGCCGAATGGGAGGCCTGGTCGGCCGAGCTTCTGGAATCGCATCTTTCCTTTCCCATCCTGACGTTTTTCCGGTCGCAGCACGACAACCAATCCTGGCTGGCCGCCATCACCTGCATGCTGGACACCTGCGCCGTGATGCTGGCGGAGCTGAAGGATTGCAACGTCTACCGGCGCAGCTCACGTTTGCGATGGCGCACCACGCCGTGGTCGACCTGGCGCTGGTGTTTCGGCTCACTCCCGAGGCGCCGAAGGTGGACCGGCTTCCCGAAGACAAATGCCGCCGGCTTCAACAAACCCTGCGCGACTCGGGGCTGGAGATTTACCCCGCGGGGGAAGCGGCGAAAAAGATCCGGGAACTTCGGGCGATGTATGAGCCGTTCGCCAATGCGCTGGCCAAACGGTTCCTGCTGACCCTTCCGCCGTTCATTACGGATTCGGAACCGATCGATAATTGGCAGCGGAGCCCGGGCTTTCGTGCTCCCGGACTGGAGAAGCTGGCGACCATCGAAGGGGCGGAAGATCATTTTGGTGGTTGAATGGGCAGGATAAGTGCAGGACTATTGATGTATCGCGTCGTGGGCGGGAAGCCGGAGGTTTTGCTGGTGCATCTTGGGGGACCGTTCTGGAAGAAAAAGGATGTGGGGGCGTGGGTGATTCCACGCGGGGAGATGGAGGAAGGGGAAGAGCCGCTGGCGGCGGCAAAGCGAGAGTTTACCGAGGAGACCGGATTCGAATCGACGGGTCCGTATATTTCGCTTGGAGAAGCCCGGCAGAAATCGGGAAAGCGGATTTACGTTTGGGCGTTTCGGGGGGATTCCGATCCGGCGCGGCTTCGGAGCAATACGTTTGAAATCGAGTGGCCGCCGAGATCGGGGAAACGGGAGAAATTTCCGGAAGTGGACAGGGCGGCGTTTTTTTCGCTGGGGGAAGCGAAAGAAAAGATCATGGCGGGTGAAGCGGGGTTTCTGGAAAGATTGGGGGCGGTGGATATGGAAAATACAACCTGACGGTGGCAGGAGGGGTTCGCCATCGCGAAAGAGCCGTGCTATTATTTTCGTCGCAAACAACAAAAGGAAGGTGTGACATGGTCGCGCAAGAGAGACTCATAGACGGGATAAAGCAGATACGGCTTGGGACACATTGCCTGCACGCTGCCGATGAGAGCGGCGGGAACATCGGGAAGAAGTTTCAGCAGCTCGGCGTCGCTGACACGCCGGAGAATCGTATCGCCTATCGCGGCGCGATGATTACCACGCCCGGATATGGCGACGTCATCGGGGGCGTCATCCTCTTTGACGAGACGTTTCGTCAAAGCTATGAGGGCAAAAGCGTCACCGATATCCTGAAACAACAGGGGGTGGTTATCGGCGTCAAGGTAGATTCGGGTTTGCAGGCCTTTGGGAGTTCGAAGGTCGAACAAGTCGGGAAAGATGAATTGGCGGCGCTTTCGAAGCGGATGGAAGAATACGCTTCGAAGGACGTGCGGTTTACGAAATTCAGGGTTGTGGGGAACATCGGGGCGGAGAACGGGAAAGACCTACCGAGCGACGAATGCCTGGCGGCCAATGCCGAACTGCTGGCGGGGTATGCGGAGATCAACCATAAGTTCGGAGTGGTGCCGATCGTCGAGCCGGAAGTGCCGATGGATGGGACGCACACTTTGGAGCAATCGCGGCAGGCGACCGAGCGTTTTGTGAAGGCGACTTTTGCGGCTCTGCAGCGGCGGAAGATTTTCTTGCCGGGGGTTATCCTGAAAACCAACATGGTTCTTGCCGGCGTTGAGGGCCCGAAGTTTTCCGAGGCGGAGAGCGTCAAGCAGACGATCGCGATGCTTCAGGCGGCGGCGCCTGCGAACCTCGGGGCGATGGTATTTCTATCGGGCGGTCAGGCGACGGAAGACGGGATGAGGCGATTGGAAGCGATGCGCAACGCGGCAAATCAGGCGCGTTTGCCTTACGCGGTGAGTTCTTCGTTCAGCCGGGCGTTGCAGGGTCCGGCGCTGGACGAATTTGGCGCGGCCGTGCGTGATCGGGGATCCGCGGCGGAGATCAAAAGGCGTACGCAGGCGAAATTTGCGGAGACCTTGTCGCTGAACAAGAACGCGCTGGACAAATCGGTAAGGCGCTAAGACCCGAAATAAATTTTGCCACAGATTTAAAGACAGATGCACACGGATAAAGGCAATTGCTCTTCATCCGTGTGCATCTGATTTGAATCTGACTTCGGCGAGCTCAGTCGAGCCGTGGCAAATACTCTTCTAGCCGTGCTCCGCTTATTTTCCGGTGTTGCGGCGACGGAGGAGAAGGCCTGCCGCGCCGATACCGAGGACGGAGAAGGAGACCGGCTCGGGTACCGCGAGGACCACATTGGGCCCGGCGGCGTAGTCGGCGGCGATGTTGCTGGCGCTCTCCAAATTAGTGTAAATCCGGAACTCATCGATGCTTCCGGAGGTGGCGTTGTCGCCGGAGAACGCGGAGCGGCCGAGATAGGCGTTGGTGAAAGCGAAGTCGCTGAGCGGGTCACCGGCGACGACGCTTTGGAGCCCGCCGACACCGGCGGTTTCATCGTAGAGGTAATAGCTGAGGTTACCGGCGCTATCGATGGTAACCGCGGAGAAGCAGGTATCTCCGTTGTCGAGGTAGCCGCCGCCAAAAGCGCCTATTCCGGGGGTGGTGCTGTAGGCGTCGATTTCGGGGCCCGGGTTGTAGCCGTGGAGTCCCTGGACGATGTGGTTTCCACCGGTGTTATTTCCACTTCCGGGGGTTCCGGCGGGTTGGGGGGCGGAGATGGTGTCCATCATGTATTCACCGGCGACAGGTGGATTGGCATCGGTAGCGTTGGAGAAGGTCCAGGCCTCGGTGTAGAAGCCGGAGCCGGTAAATGTGAACCAGGTTTCGATGGTGACGGCGCCGCTGGTCGGCAGGATGCTGACGGGGAGCGAGAGATAACCGCTCATGTCGGTTTGTCCGGAAGTGTTTCCGGTGAAGTTGGGGTTATTCAAATTGAGCATACCGCCCGAGACGGTCGCGGAGTTCATCAGCGTGCCGTTGGCGCCGCCGATGGAATCGGTGGCACCGTTGGTGAAGCTGTATTCATGGGTGAGATCCGCGTGAGCCGGAGTGACCGCGCAGAGCCCGACAAGCAAAAGGCCGCAAGTGATTCCGCCGCGTCGCATGTTCATTTTCATCTCTTCCTCCAAAGGTTCCAACCAATCCGAATTACTTTCGACGTGAAAGAATCCCATTATGTCGTGAAGTGCGACCATGTCAATCAAAATCTGAAGGCTTTTCTTTCAGTGTGAGTTGAATGGTTTTTTGGTTTAATTTGGGGGGGATCGGGAAGATACGCGAAGCCATTTGGCGGCGTTTGATCTGGATGGGCACAAATCAAATTCCGGTGCGAGCTGTGTGCGGTCAATTTCCTCCGAATGTTGACTCCATAAACATCGTTTGACATGGATGGCACGTATGGGCATAGCCCCCTCCCCAACCCTCCCCCGGAGTACCGGGGGCGGGGGAAGAAAGCGTGGATGCGACGGCTAGTCCCGGATCGGGCGGTCCGAATTGCCGGTGAGATCCCGGACCGTCGCAAAAATCGCGGGCAGGGGCGACTTCAGCGGCGGGGGCGGGGGGAAACCCTCCCAGCCGCCGCCGAGGCTTTGGCAGACGTCGATGAAATTGGAGACCGCCTGGTCCTCGCTCATTGCGTGCTGGTCCTCAAGGTTATACAGGTGGCGCTCGGCATCGAGGACGTTGAGATAATCGATGATCCCGCGATCGTAACGCTCGCCGGCGAGGCGATAGGAACGCTGGGCGTCGATGACTGCACCGTCGAGGCTCTGGAGCCGCCGCCGCTGGGCGTCGTAGCTGGTGAGCGAGTTATCGACTTCGCCAACGGCCGAGAGGACGACCTTGCGGAAATTCGCGACTTGGGTGCGCGTGGCCTGATTCTCGGCCTGGATTTGGGCATCGACGGTTCCGAAATCGAGGATCGGCCAGACGAAATCCGGGGCGGCTTCCCAGATGCCGCGGAAGGAGATCGGCAATCGCCCGAAGCCCTGGCTCTGGAACCCGCCCGACGCGGTCAGGAAGACGCGCGGGTAGAGATAAGAAGTTGCAACGCCGAGCCGGGCGTTGGCGGCGATGAGCTGGGCCTCGGCCTGGCGCACATCCGGGCGGCGGCGGAGAAGTTCGATCGGCAAGCCGGTATCCACTTCCTCAGGAGGCTGGGGGAGCGGGGCCGTCGCATTCAGCTCGAGCATCAGGGCGTCAGGGTCGATTCCCAGAAGGACCGCGAGGTTGCGCTTCGAAATCATGAGCTGCGCCTCCAGCGGGGGAAGCGAGGCTTCGGTTGTTTCCACTTCGCGGTCGGCCAGGGCGGAATCGAGCTCGTTGGTGATGCCGCGCTGATAGCGCTGAAGCTGCACATCGGCGGCGTTGCGCTCGACGGAGATCGCCTGCTGGGCGATGGCCACGCGCATCTGAAGGGTGCGGATTTCGACGTAGCTTCGGGCGACATCGCCGAGGAGGGTCACGAGGACCTGGTTGCGCACTTCCGCTGCGGCGGCCGCGTCGGCGGCGAGGGCCTGCTGCTGGCGGCGGAGGTTGCCGAAGAGGTCGAGCTGGAAATCGGTATCGACGCCGAGGACCTGGGTGACTTCGCGCAGGCCGGTGGTGTTGACGGCGGCCGCGAGGGGGCCGTTGACCAGTCCGCCACGGCTGATGTTGGAACTGGTTCCCCCCCACCGACGCCGCTCAGGTCCAGATCGGGCAGCGATTGGCCGGTGAATTCAGCCAGAAGGGCGCGCGACTGCTGAAGGCGGTCGATCGCGACCTGCATGTCGAGATTCCCGGCAACCGCACGATCCAGCAGCGAGTCCAGCTCCGGATCGTGCAGAGCTTGCCACCAGTGGGCGAGGTCGATCAGGGGGGCGGAACGCGTGGAGACGACCGTTTTTGCATTCGGCGCTCGGACGGCCGGGTAGCCGGCCAGGTGCTGAAATTCGCCGATATCTGCATGCGCGGGCGCTGGTAATTGGGGCCTGCGTTGCAGCCGGCGAGAAGGGCAATCACAGCAAGAATCAGCCCCCACCCTAGCCCTCCCCCGGGGTACCGGGGGAGGGGATTAAGAGGAGAAGTCGAGGTGATGGAAGATGTCGGCGGATTCATGTTCTTCGTCTCTGCGCTTTCAGCGATCTCTGCGGTGAAATTTCCTTTCAATTCGAATTAATGGGCCAGACATCGTTGGCGTTGTCTTCCTGCACGGTGACTTCCTCGCCGGGGGTGATGGCGCTGCTGATGTTGAGGGCGACTCTTTCGCCGGGTTTCAGGCCGCTCTGGACGATGACGACGTCGCCGTTGTCTTTGAAGACGGTGATGTCGCGGAAGGTGACGGTGTTGTCATCGCCGATGACGGCGACCTGCAATCCCTGGGGTCGCATGAGGATAGCGGCGGCGGGGACTTCGGGCAGGCCCGTCTGTTTCAGCTCGAAGGCAACCTGCACGTACATTCCAGGGACCAGAGCCATGTCGGGATTTTTGATGTCGATTTCGGTGCGCTGGGTGCTGGTTTGAGGGTCGATGCTCATGGCGGAGCGGGCGACCTTGCCGTGGAAAACCCGGCCGGGATATTGGTCGGAGGTGATGTCGGCGGGCACGCCGACGGTCATCTGCGCGGCGGCGCTTTGCGGGACGTTGACGAAAACGCGGATGACGTTGGACTGAGCGATGTTGTAGAGGGAGGTGGTGGAGGTGCTGCTGCCGGCGCTGATCAAATCGCCAACGTCGATCTTGCGGGCGGTGATGATGCCGTTGTAGGGCGCCGTAACGTTTTTGAAGCCCTCCAAGGCCAGGTATCGGTCGACGTCGGCTTCGTCAGCTTTGGCGACGGCCTGCGCCGCGACCAGCCCGGCGACTGCTTCTTCGTAGGCGGCTTGTTTGTCCTGGCGTTCCTGATCGGAAACGATCCCCTTGGGCGCCTCACGCCAGCGATCCCAGGTGACTTTGGCGATGTTCAGGTTCGCCTTGGCGACGTTGACCTGCGCGTCGGACGTTGCCGCCTTGGCCTTGGCGACATTGAGCTGCTGGTCGAGATCGGGGGTTTCGATGACGGCCAGGACCTGGCCCTGCTTCACACGGTCGCCGATATCGGAATACCAGGCTTTCACGTATCCATCGACGCGAGCGAAGATCGTGCTCTGGTACCAACCGGCGGTTGCGCCCGGGAGCATAAGCGGGAAACTGCTGGCCGCGGGACGGGCTGCGACGGCAACGACGACGGGTTTGGCGGAGGCGACGTCGGCGGCCAAATCCTGGGCCTGGGTTTCCGTTCGGGTGTGGATCCAGTAGGCGAAGCCGAATGCGACGGCCAGGGCGACGATGAGAAGCGTGACCGCCAGGGCGAGGAATCGTCCGGTACCGCAGGAAGCTTCGGTGGATATTCGCGCAGACGGGGAGTCGTGGGCCATCGATTCTCCATTGCCCTCACTGAAGGCCTGGTCGTGCTGGCTCTCAGTGGGCATGGGATTCTCCAACAAGTTTATTTCTATTAATCAGAGCGTACATCGTGGGAACGAAAACGAGAGTCGCAAAAGTGGCGAAACAGAGGCCGCCGATAACGGCGCGGCCCAGAGGCGCGTTTTGCTCGCCCCCTTCGCCAAGGGCCAGGGACATAGGCAGCATGCCAAGCATCATGGCCAGTGCGGTCATCAGCACCGGGCGCAGGCGGGTATATCCCGCGGCGACGGCGGCCTCGGAGGCGGTGTATCCCTCGGCCATGCGCTCATCGGCGAAGACGACGACGAGAATACTGTTGGCGGTGGCCAGGCCGATGCACATTAAGCCGCCCATCAGGCCGGGGACGCTAAGGTAGGTATGGGTGAGGAAGAGGCCCCACATCACACCTGAAAGAGCGAAGGGGATGGCAAGGAGAACGACCAGCGGGCTGACCCAGCTTTGGAATTGGATGACCATGAGAAGGAAGACAAGGATGACGGCCAGGGCCATGCCGCCAAAGAGGCCGTTGTAGCTGCGGGTCATGGTGTCGATCTGGCCGGAAAGGGTGACGCTCATCGGTTCGTTTGGCGGGGGCTGGTCGTTGGCCAGGACTTTCTGGATGTCTTTGGAGACGCCATAGAGATCGCGACCCTGGACCGAGGCGTTGACGTCGAAGACGGGGCGGACGTTGAGCTGGCTGATGAGAGCGGGCGTTTTGACGCGATCGACGCGGGCGATGTTCATGAGGAGCTGCGCCTGGTCGCTCGTGCCGGCCGAGGGGGGAAGGGGCATGGTGCGGAGATCCTGGAGAGAATTCAGAGTGTACGTGGGCGTTTGCGCGACGAGCGGATAGCTGACGCCGTTTTTGGGATTTACCCAGAAATTCGGGCCGACCTGGATGCTCGAGGTGAGGGCGACGAGGAGGCTGCTACCGGCTTGTTTTTGAGTGAGGCCAAGCTGCTGGGCGAGGACGCGGTCGATGTTGAAACGGAGGCCGGGGACGTCGGGCATCTGGTAGACGTGGCTGTCGACCACGCCGGGGACGAGGGCCAGGTCGGCGGCGATCCTTTTCGCGTGGGCGTAGGCTTTGTCGGGATCGGAGCCGACGACGCGGACGTCGATCGGGGCGGGCTGGCCGAAGTTCAACACCTGATTGACGATGTCGGCGGCCTGGAAGAAGAACTGGCAATCGGGGAATCGTTTGGGGAGCTCGCGGCGGAGGTCGGCAATGTGCTGGGCGGTGGGGGTGTGGTTTTCATTCAGGGCGATGAGCATTTCGCCGTCCATGACGCCGACGGTGGAGGTATCGCCAATGGCCATGTTCATGCCGCTGTAGGGGAGGCCAATGTTGGAGAGGATGGTTTTGACCTGATCCTGGCCGACGATTTCGCGGACGGCCTTTTCGATTTCGGCGAAGTATTGGGCGGTGATTTCGATCCGGCTTCCGGCCGGGGCGCGGATGTGAAGCGCATCTGGCCGGCATCGACGGAGGGGAAAAAGTCGCGGCCGAGGATGGGGAACATTGCAAGAGAGACGATCATCAGGGAGACGAAGAAGGCCGCCGTGATCCAAGGAGCCCCCACCGCCCAGGCGACGACGTTTCGATAGCGGTTGCGAAGGCGATAGAAGCCGGCGTTGAATTTGCGGTAGACCCAGATGAAGGGATTGTGGCTGCGTGCGTCGCCCTCGCCATGACCTGAAGAGCTTTGCGACATCAGATAATCGAACATGACCGGCACGACCGTGAAAGAGATCGCAAAGCTGGCGAGCAAGGAGAGCAAAACGGCGAACGACAACGGCGAGAAGAGATATTTAGCCACGCCGGTGAGGAGGAAAACGGGAACGAAAACGATGCAGATGGAGAGGGTAGCGAGGAGCGTTGGCATGGCGACTTCGTTGGCGCCGTTGACGATGGCCTCCACGAGCGATCCGCCTTCGCCCCAGCGGCGTTCGATGTTTTCGATGACGACGGTGCCGTTATCGACGAGGATTCCGACGGCCAGGGCGAAGCCGCCAAGGGTCATGGTGTTGAGCGATTCGCCGAGGCAGTACATGACGATCAGGGCGCAGAGGATGGAGGAGGGGATGGAGAGCATGACGATCAGGGTGAGACGCCAGTTGCCCAGGAAAAGCAGGATCATCACGGCGGTGAGACCGGCGGCGATGGCGCCTTCGCGGAGAACGCCTTCAAGGCTGGCGCGAACGAAGACGGATTGGTCGAAGAGCGGCTCGATGTTGACGCTTTTGGGAAGCTGCTTTTTGAGTTCCGGCAGGTAATCGCGGACACCGGCGACGACTGCCAGCGTGGAGACGCCGCCGGTTTTGCGGATGGTGAGCAGGCGCCGGGAGCGCCGTTCTCGGTGACGAGGTTGGTCTGGGTCTGGTAGCCGCTGTGGACGTGGGCGACGTCGCGGAGGAAGACCTGGCGGCCATCGACGAATTTGACGGGGAAATCGTTCATGCGGTCGATGGCGTCGGGGCTGTTGTTCATGGTGACGGGGTAATCGCGCGAGCCGAGCTTGACGTCGCCGGAGGGGAGGATGACGTTGTTGTCGAGCAGGACGTTGGTGATGTCGCCGGGTGAGATTCCGACGGCGTCCATGGCCTGCTGGTTCATGTCGACCATGATGACGCGCGGCTTTCCGCCGTAGGGCTGGGGAAGGGAGACGCCGGGCACGGCGGCGAGGTCGGGGCGGATGAGGTTCTGGCCGAAATCGTTCAGGGCGGTGTCGGTGAGGTTCTTGCTGCTAAGGCTGAGCTGGAGGATCGGCACATCGGTGGCGCTGTAGCGGATGACCATCGGCGGGGTGATGCCGGGGGGCATGTATTTCAGGACGACCAGCGCGCTGCTGGCGACCTGGGCGACGGCGCGGCTGACGTCGGCGCCTTCGTGCAGATAAACCTTGATGACGCCGACGCCCTGGTAGCTGTTGGCTTCGAGGTGGTCGATGTCGTCGACGAGGGCGGGCATTTGTCGCTCATGGAGGGTGAGCACGCGGTTTTGAATTTCGGTGGGGCTCATGCCGGCGTAGGTCCAGACGACGCTGACGACGGGGATGTTGATTTCGGGGAAGATGTCGGTGGGCATGCGCACGCCGAGCCCACCCCGAGCACCACTATCAGGACCAGGAGGGATGCAATCGTATATGGACGTTTCAGGAGCCAGGCAATCATTTTCAGATGAAGCTAACTGAACCGACTCTAGAAGCGTTTTTGAATGGGTACAATGGAGAATCCGACCTCTTCACAGAATCGCAACAATTGCCGCAAGGAGGTGGGATCTTCAGGTATCCTGGTAGCAGTAACCAACGCTGCGGACGGTCTGGATAAACCTAGCGGCGGGGCCAAGGGCTTTACGGATTCCAACGATGTGGGCATCGACGGTGCGGCTCGGTGACGGCCTCCTCGCCGCTGAGGGCGGCGTCGATGATTTCGTCGCGCGAGAAGGCGCGGCCCTTGTGGGAAGCGAGCAGCTCGAGGATGCGGAATTCGGTGGCCGTGAGCTGTACTTTTTCGCCGCGATGGAGGACGCGATGGCCGGCGAGGTCGATGGTCAGATCGCCCGATTGAATGACGACCGGTTTAAGGGCGTTCAGATCGCTGCGGCGCAACAGGGCTTTGACGCGGACGACCAGTTCCTGTGAAACGAAAGGTTTGATGAGGTAATCATCGGCGCCCAGTTCCAGGCCCAGGATTCGGTCGGCGGCGCTGGCGCGGGCGGAGAGGACCAGGATGGGAAGCCGGGCGACGCGCGGCTCGGAACGAAGGGATTTGCAAACTTCGAGGCCGTCGATGTCGGGCATGGTGAGGTCGAGGACGACCAGATCGGGGCGATGGTCGCGGGCGATGCGCAGGCCGGTGGTGCCGTCGGAGGCGTGGATCACGTCGTAGCCCTCCTGCTCGAGGGCGCGCATGACGAGGCGGGCTAATTCTTTTTCATCGTCGATGACGAGGATCGTCTGGGCGGGCATCGGGAAAAATTATACAAGCTGATCCAAGATTCTTCTCAGGCCCTCACCCCTGCCCTCTCCCTGGGTACAGGGCGAGGGGGTAAGAGGACCGTGGGAAACTCGACGATGAAGGTCGCTCCATGGCCCTTGCCGGGGCTGCGCGCGGTGATGGTTCCGCGGTGGGCCTCGGTGAGGGTCTGACAGATGGCCAGTCCCAGCCCCAGGCCACCGAAGCGGGTTTGGATTTCGCGGCCGCCCTGCTCGAAGGCTTCGAAAATTTTCGCCAGGCGCTGGGGGTCGATGCCGATGCCGGTATCGGAAATTTCGACGGTTACGAAGCTGGGTTTGTCGTTTCGCACGGTGACGGCAATCCGCCCGGCCTCGGGGGTGAATTTGATGGCGTTGCGAATGAGATTCCAGAAGACCTGCTGAAGGCGAACGGGATCGCCCTTGACGTGCGATTCGGTCGCGGGCGGGTCGAAGACGAACTCAAGTCCCTTGTCGCGGATCGCTTCCTGGCAGACGGCAATCGCGTCGTTGATCACCTGGCCGATCTCGACGACTTCTTCGCGGAGGCGCATCTTGCCAGTGCTGATGCGGGTGAGGTCGACAAGGTCGTCGATCAGGCGAATTTCCAGATCGACGTTTCGGCGGATGGAGCGGATGTCTTCCAAAACTTTCGGCGGGAGGTTCGGAGTTTTCTCAAGCAGGTCGGCGATCATCAGGACAGGGCTGAGAGGCGTCCGCAGTTCGTGGCTCACCATGGCCAGAAACAAACTCTTGGCCTCGCTGGCGGCCTCGGCGGCTTCCTGGCGCGTTTGGAGGCCTCGGCAGTGCGCTTTATGGCGTCCTGGAGAGAGCTGGCAAGAATCGAGACGACGCCGAAAATGATGAGACGGAGAAAATGTTCGCTGACGGCGGAGAGGGTGATGGGATGGCCTTGAAGGAGCAAAAGAGCCGCCCCCGCGCTGGCAAGAAGCGTGGCGAGCAATCCCGGCCCCAGGCCGCCATACCAGGCGCTCAGCAGCACCGCGCAAAGAACAGGGGTGCGATCCCTGGATCGAAGTATCCGCGCAGCAGCCAGGTCAACACCATCGCCGTGGCGGTGGAGATAACCGCCAGTCCGTAACGAAAGATTTTGTGGCGCGTGGGCGGCATGGTTCGGCTTGCTCCGATTCCTCGGATTATTCTAGCGCGGCCGAGGCTGTGCAACAAAGAACGGACATTCCTCCGCGCCTTTGCGCCTCTGCGTGAGATTTCTTTTTATGGATTCGAATCCGGCATGGTCGCAGGCCCGCGCGGCATGTCTGCGTGGAAGGTGAATTCGGTGCCGCCGGTAAGCTGGGTGGCTTCGCCTGGCGCGGTGGAGTATTTACTGGAGCCGGTCTGGTCGCTCTTGACGATCATTCCCGCGGCGATGTCGACCAGGAGGGTGAGGCTGGAGCTGACGTCTTCCTCGATGTGGCCGGTTTCGTGATAGGCGGTGGCGACGGAGACGGAGATCTGGGCCATTTGCCGGCCGTTGATGGTCTTCACCCAATCGAGCCGGCCGATGGCCATCAGCTTGTCGGTGGGTCCGAGGTCAGAGTGTTTGGCGACCTTGTCGCTGCAATCGAAGGTCTGGCCGACGGCAATGGGATGGTCGGGATAGAAATCCTCGTCGGGGGTCATGAAATTGTCGAGGAGGTTGGAGTCGTCGTCGCCGGCGCTGCCGCTGAAATCGTCGCTGAAGGTTTCATCGGGATGGCGTGAGAGGATGATTGCTTTTCCCGCGTAGGGGCAGGGAGTTTTCTTAACGGCGCCGCCGTTGTCGGCCGAGCCGTCGAAGCTGGTGGAGTCGATCTCGGCTTTAGAGCGAAGGGATGAGCCGTCTTTCTGGTCCAGAACGGTCAGCGTGACGGTCCAATCTTCGATGGTGTCGGTGTTGAGGTTTGTCTGCACGCCGTTGGTGGTGGAGTTCGTCTTCGATTTGTCATCGGAAACGACGTGGAAGGCGGCGACTTCGCCTTGCGGCAGGTTTTCGTGGATGGTGTAGGTTTGGTCCGCGAAAGCGGTGGCGCAGAGGAGGGTTGTCAGTACGGAAATCAGGATGGCCCGCATGGGGGCGAGCATACCGGAAGGCGGTGAAAGTTACGAGATGCGCCCTGGGAGTGACACAGGGCAATCGCAGTTGCGCTGATGTAAGCGAAAGACCCTTGCCCCCTTTCCCGGATTACCGGGAGAGGGGGAAAGAGTGGACATTCGAGGGGGGGAACGGCGAGCAAGCTCGCCGGCTACACGAGGAGCCGGTGGTAGGAAAGTCTTCGTTCGGGGGATGGGTGGTTATTTCGCGGCGATCATATCCGTGAGCTGGTCGTGATAGACGCCGAGATTGGAGGCGAGCTTCGTCAGAAAATCCTTGCGCTGGGGATTGTCTTCGATCTGTACCAGCGCGGTGCAGAGCAATTGGCCGTAGCGGGTGGCCTGAAGCTGGGTGAGGATCAGGCGAAGCTGAAAGGTTTTTCCGCTGGAAAACAGGATTTCCTTTTCGTCGGTTTTGGATTCCAGGTCGCGGGTCTCCTGCTCCATTCGTGGTAGATCGGGAACATTGAACTCGGAGCGGCCGTCCTGTTTCTGGTAGTCGTCCAACTGCGTCTTGGCGTCGGAGCAGGTCGAGGCAATCTGCTTGATGAGCTGCTTCACCGGGTCATCGACGCTCTTGACGACGAGGATCTTGTCGACGTTGCCCTCGTCGCTCATCAGGCGGTAGAGAATGCTGTATCCCTGGTATCGTGCGTGAATGAGGCCGCCGTCGGACGTGAGCGAGGAAGATTGGCCCGCCGCGGTTGAGGACGATTGGTGAGACGCGCAACCGACGAGGACGGACATCGTGAAGGCAAGGAGGGCGGCGGAGATTTTCATGTTTTCCTGACGTCAGCAAGCATAGCGGAAAATCATGACCGGCCGCATCGGCAAAAATCCGAACGGCCCAGCTACGACGATTTAACCGGTGAGACCGCGGGAGTCTCGGCCGTGCGACCGGCGACGGAGGCGACTGTCGCAAGCAATTCGGACGCCTCGACCGGCTTGGATACGTGAACCTGGTATCCGGCCATCAGGGGCGGGTGCGGTCTTCGGAGCGCGCGAACGCGGTCAGTGCGATGGCCGGGGTTTTGCCCCCTTCTTCGGGGGGCATCGATCGAACCTGCTTGATAAATTCGTAGCCATCGATTTCGGGCATTCCGATATCGCTCACCAGGACGTCCAGCTTCTGCGATTGAAGGATCGGCATGGCCTCGGCCGCCGAACCGGCGGTGATAACGCTGGCGTTGCATCCCTCGAGCATCCGCTTGATGAGGTCGCGGGCGTCCTGTTCGTCGTCAACGACCAGGATTTTCAGGCCCTGGAGCGACATGCGCGAGGCGTTGAGGGCATCCATGGCGGCGGTCGTTCGCGTGAATTCGCCGTCGCCCTTGTCGATTTCCCCGCGGAGAACGTAGAGGGGAAGCGTGACGCGGAAGGAGGCGCCGTGACCTTCGCCGTCGCTGTGGGCGCTGATTTCACCGCCTTGAAGATCGACCAGTTGTTTAGTAATGGCCAGACCGATTCCCAAGCCGCCGTGTCGCCGGGTGGTGGAGGGATCGGCCTGGCGGAAGCGATCGAACAGATAGGGCATGAACTGCGGCGCGATTCCCTGGCCGTTGTCGGCGACGGAGAGTTCCACATGCGAATTCACCCGCGCAAGCTGGACCTGAATGTGCCCGCCCTTGGGGGTGAACTTGATGGCGTTTGAAAGCAGGTTCCAGACGATTTGCTGAAGGCGGCCGGGATCGGCGGCGACGGGGCCGGCGTTGGGATCGAGGATCTGTTCGAGGTTGATCCCCTTGGCCTGGGCGGCGGGCCGGATCGATTCGGTCGCGGCTTCGATGATTTTCGAGGGCATCACCCGCTGAATGTCGAGGCGGAGCTTGCCGGAGATGATCCGGCTCATGTCGAGCAGGTCTTCGATGAGCCGGGTCTGGAGTCGGGCGTTGCGCTCGATGGTCGCGAGGCCCTGCTCCAGATCTTTCTCGTCGTAGCCGGCCTTGAGGAGCTGCGACCAGCCAACGATGGCGTTCAGCGGCGTGCGCAGCTCGTGGGAAAGCGTGGCCAGAAATTCGTCCTTCATCCGGTTGGCGTGTTCGGCGGCGCTGCGGGCGGCGCGCTCGCTGGCGAGGAGGCGGGATTTTTCGTCTTCGGCGCGTTTACGCTCGGAAATGTCGCGAAGGATGATCTGCACGCCGCGCCCACCGTGCCACGATGCGGCAGCGGCGAGGGACTCGACGGGAATGGTACTGCCGTCCACGCCCAACCAATCCTCATACACGGCTGCCACACTCCCCCCCTCTTCCAGCAGACGATTCATTCTCGCCTGAGCGCCTGTCCGGCTGCGGGGCGCGATGAAATCGACCGGTGAACGGCCCAACATGTCTTCCACGCGGCCGGCGCCGAACATTTTCACCGCGGCCTTGTTGACGAAGGCGATTTTTCCATCGGCGATGACAAACTTCGCATCGGGGCTCAGATCGAACAGCAGGCGATAGCGTCCCTCGCTTTCATCGCGTTCCGCGGCGCTTTTGACGGCAGCCTGGCGGCTCATGCGCTCTGCCCAGGCGACCTTGCGAATCGCGAAAAGCGAGATCAAAAGTAAAAGGGAAATCGTCGTGGCGATGAAAGGGTTGATGTGCTCGCGGGTTTGAAGGGGAACTTTCAGGGCAAGGAGGCGGGCGGCGAACATGACCAGCAGCGCCGCGGCCAGCATGAGCCAGGGGCGGCGGTCGTTGACCTCGCCGGACATGCGGAGGGCAAACAGGATTGCCGCAAGCTGAAGAACCGCCGATATGCTGTAAACGATCGTGTCAACCCGATCCATGTGGGGGGTATTCTAACATGCTCGCGATACCTGAAAAAGTTGCGAATTGGGGGAGAAGTTGCGAGTTGCGTGTTGCGAGTTGCGAGTTGCGAGAAAAATTCCCTGAATTTGCTCGCAACTCGAAACTCGAAACTTCGCCTTAAACCCCATACAATCCCCCAACATGAAGTATTTTTATGGTGAATTCGACGGCCAGGAGTTTCCCACCCCCGACCAGCTTTTCGGGTTTGATCAGCTGATGCAGTTCATCATGGAGCATGGCGAGCAGGCGCTGAAAGCCATTCAGCAAATGATGAACGACCCGAAAAATGAGGCCCAATCGGATTTACTGGAGCAATTGCTGAAGGACGGAATGCTCGACAAGGACGGCCAGGGCCGGCTCCGGCTCACGCCCCGGGCGGTTTCGAAAATGCAGCGCAAGGCTTTGATGGAGGTATTCGCCAACCTTAAGGAGGGGCAGCGCGAGGGGCATGAACGCGTCACGCCGGGCCTGGGAGGCGAACGCATTGAAGGGACCAAGCCTTATTCCTATGGCGATCCCGTATCCGAACTCGATCTGCATCAGACGCTGCACAATGCTTTGACCCGCCACGGCCTGCCTGCAAAAACGGGTGGGCAAAGCAAAATTCGGTTCGACGAGAAAGATTTTGAGCTGCACTTGCATGAGGGCGTCACAAGTTGCTCGACCGTTGTGCTGATCGACATGAGCGGGTCGATGATGCGCGTATGGGCGATTTCTTTCCGCAAAGCGGGTAGCGATGGCCATGCAGGCGCTGGTTCGCGGCAGGTTTCCGCAGGACAGCATCGATTTTGTCGGCTTTTATTCCGGCGCTTTGCGCATCCCGGAAGCGATGCTGCCGCTGACGATGCCCAAGCCGGTGACGATTTACGATTACCAGGTCCGGCTGAAGGTGCCGCTCAGTCAGCTCGACAAGGCGCCGCAGCATTTCACGAACCTGCACATGGGCCTGCAGCTTGCCCGGCGGATTCTGCGCAAGCGTTCCAGCGAGAATAAGCAGATATTCATCATCACGGATGGCCAGCCGACGGCGCACGTGGAGGGAGACTTTGTCTGGCTGCTATATCCGCCCGATCCGCGAAGCACCGTAGCGACGCTGAAGGAAGCCGTGACGGCGGTGCGCGAGGGGTGCCGAATCAGCACGTTTGCCTTGATCGAAGATTACTGGGGCATGGATTGGGTCGGGTTCGTCGATCAGCTTACAAAGCTGACCAAGGGCGTGGCGTTTTACACCAGCAGCGGCGAGCTGGCATCGTGCATCATGGAAAGCTATCTCAGCGGGCGAAAGAAAAAACAGTTTATTGCATAGCCTATGGCACTGAAAATCCTTGGCGTCAGCGGCAGCCTTCGATCGCGCTCCACCAGTTTGCGGGCGCTGACCGTTTTGCTCGACCAGGCGAGGGAATTCGGCGCGGAGACCCGGCTGCTGGACCTGCGGCAGGCTGACCTGCCGATGTACAGCCCTGATGCCGAGCCGGATGCACATGTGACACGGATACTGGGGATGTGACCTGGGCGGAGGCGTTTCTGCTGGCGACGCCGGACTATCACGGAGCCATGTCCGGGGCGATGAAGAATTTCCTGGATTACCACTGGTCGGAATTCAGCGGGAAGCTTTTCGGATATGCATGCGCTTCGCACGAAAAGGGATTGACGGTGATGGAGGGAATGCGGGTGGCCGTTCGGCAGTGCTATGGGTGGAGCCTTCCCTATGGGCTGGCCATCGACGGGAAGCACGACCTTGACGAGGAGGGGCGGCTCAAGAGTCCGGCGCTGCAATCCCGTCTGCGGATGATGGCTCGGGATACAGTGATCTATGGGACGATGCTGTACACCCAGTTCCTGGAGGATGTGGCGAGGAATGTGCCCGAGTCGTTCGCGGCGAGGTATGGGTGAGGGGAAGTTGCGAGTAACGAGTTGCGAGTTGCGAGGAAATGCGCGGTATTTCTCGCAACTCGTTACTCGCAACTACTCCTTGACTTACCCCAACTCCATCCCTTCCAATTATTTTCATGAATGTCAGTGCTGCCGAGGTCATTGAAACCTTTGACACCGCGGCCGAGGAAAACAAGCTTTCCTCGCTGCGGCAGGAGCAGACCGTCAATCTCCCCGCCACCGGAGAAGTCTGGATGACGGGGGACATTCACGACCACCGCACCAACTTCGCCAAGCTGCTTCGCGTGGCCGACCTGGGAAACAATCCGCAGCGGCATTTAGTGCTCCACGAGTTGATTCACGGCGACCATTACGACGCCGCCGGGGCTGAAGACAGTTGGCACACGCTTTACCAGGCGGCGGCGCTCAAATGCTCCTTCGCGTCGCAGGTGCATTTCATGCTCGCCAATCACGACCTGGCGCAGATTCAGGGGGAGGGGATCATGAAGGCCGGCTTCAGCGTGTGCGAGGCGTTTATCGCCGGGGTTAAGCGGGATTTCGGGGAACATGCGGACGCGGTAAATTTTTCCATCAGCGAGTTTCTTCTCTCGCTGCCTTTGTCGATTCGCTGCCCGAACGGGCTGTTTTTCTGCCACAGCCTTCCTAATGATTCGCAGATCGACAGTTTTGATTTCACGATTTTCGACCGGGCGCTCAATGGCCGCGATTACCAGCGGCGGGTGGGGCCGGTTTATCAGCTCATCTGGGGAAGGAATATGACGCCCGAGACGGTGGCGAAATTTGCGGAGAAGGTGGATACGAAGATTCTGATCACCGGGCATCAGCCGCAGGAATCCGGGTATGCGACGAATGGGGATCAGCATCTGATTTTGGCTTCGGATCATAATCAGGGGGTGTTTTTGCCGATTGATTTGAGCAAGCCGTATGAGATGGCGGAGCTGGTAGAGGGGATTCAGAAGTTCGTGGCGATAGACGCCTGAGTGCGGAAGAGCCGCGAAGCGCGGTACAACATATCCATGGCGGAGACATTGGCGCGACCCGTGATGCTCTTCGACGGCCGCTGTGCGTTTTGCCGGAGATGGGTGGAACGATGGAAGGCGCACCTTGGGGAGGCGGTTGATTTTGAGCCGTCGCAGGTGGCGGGGCCGAGGTTTCCTCAAATAGATCCGGCTGGGTTTGGGAAAGCGGTTTATCTCGCCGAGCCGGATGGAAGGATCTCGCATAGCGCCGAGGCGGTTTTTCGGGCGCTGGCGCTGTCGGGGAAATATGCGTGGCTTTGGCAGGCATATGAATTCGCTCCAGGCTTCGCGCTGGTTTCCGAGGCGTTTTACCGCGTCGTCGCGTCGCACCGGGATTTGTTCGACTGGCTCGATATGCGGCTGATCGGGCCGGGGATCGAGCCGGCGAGTTATCGGCTCACGCGGCAGATTTTTTTGCGGTTGCTGGGGGTGGTTTATTTCATCGCGTTTGTTTCGCTTTGGGTGCAAATTGATGGATTGATCGGGAGCCGGGGGATTTTGCCGGTGCGGGAGTTTTTGGCCGCGGTATATCAGGCCTTTGGCCGGCAGGGATTTTGGGGGTATCCGACCCTTTGCTGGTTCAGCCAGAGCGATGCGATGCTCCATTGGCTCTGTGGAGGAGGCGCGGTGCTGGCAGTGCTGGTGGTCCTGGGAATCGCACAGTTGCCGGCACTAATTCTGCTTTTCGTCTGCTACCTTTCCCTCACAACTGTCGGCCAGGATTTCCTGGGATATCAGTGGGACTCCCTGCTGCTGGAGACGGGGTTCCTCGCGATATTTTTCGCGCCCCTGCGTTTGTGGCCTTCGCGCCGGCCGGGGACCGAGCCTTCGTGGGTGGTGCGCTGGCTCTTACGTTGGCTGCTCTTTCGCCTGATGCTCATGTCGGGCGTTGTGAAACTTTCCAGCGGCGATGTCGCCTGGCGATCGCTCGCGGCCCTGCGCTATCACTACATGACCCAACCGCTGCCGAACTGGGTGAGCTGGTATTTCGAGCAGGGGCCCAATTGGTTTCAGGCATTTTCGTGCGGCGTGGTATTTTTCGCCGAACTTGTCGTGCCGTTCCTGATATTCACCCCGCGGCGATTGCGGATCCTGGGCTTCTGGATGCTGGTCATTTTTCAGTTGCTGATCACGCTTACCGGGAACTATGGGTTCTTCAATATCCTTGCGATCGCGCTCTGCTGTGTCCTGCCGGATGATGCGTTCTGGCGCTGGATATTGCGCCGCGGGAAGGCGGCCACAGCGCCCAACGCTTCACCTCGAGGGCGGAAATGGATCACCGCGCCGCTGGCGGTTGTCTATCTTGCGGCAAGCTTGCCGGTCGGCATCAGCGCATTTCGCGTTGAGGTTCCCTGGCCGTCGTTCGTCGAATATCTGGACGCGGTGCTTGGGCGATTTGGCATCGTCAACAGCTATGGCCTGTTTGCGGTCATGACCACTACCCGCCCCGAACTGATCATCGAAGGCAGCGACGATGGCGTAAGTTGGAAACCCTACGAGTTTAAGTGGAAAATGGGTGATCTGGGCAGCCGGCCCGCGTTTGCGACGCCGCACATGCCGCGGCTCGATTGGCAGCTTTGGTTCGCCGCCCTCTATGCGCAGGCGGGAGATACGTCGAATAATCAGTGGCTGGCGGCGTTCATGCAGAGGCTACTGGAGAATTCTCCGCCGGTAATTGGTTTATTGAAGACCAATCCCTTTCCCGACCAGCCGCCCAGGTTTGTGCGGACGATGCTCTTTGATTACAAATTCACGAACTTCCAGGAGCGAGGAAAGACGGGCAACTGGTGGAAACGGACCGAAATCGGCGAGTATTTCGAGACGTCCAGTTTTTCAAACCAAGGAGCGAGTGAATAGCGGGAGGACGCGATGCAGGAAATTCCTGAACAGGTTGGGCGAGTGCGCTATCGTCCCAGCGGGCGAGTGGCGTGGACTCGATTCTTTCCATTGGTTCTCGGTACCACGGTCCTGGCGCTGGGGCTGGCATTCCTGATGGATTGGCTCTTCACCCGGGGGTGGTACCTCGTCGTTATCGTCCCCTTCTTCGCGGCGTTTTTTCTCGTCGTGAACATCTGGCTTGCAGTCAGGTGGGGCAGGTGCCTGCGCCGGGACTGGCGGCATTTTATGGGCTGGTCATGGGCGTGCTGCTTTACGGGGGGCAATATTATTTTGGTTTGCTCGGGCTCATCGGATACGACAACTGGACGCGCTTTGATCTGCTGCCGCGATATATCTCGGTGCGAATCCACAGCGACGTCACGCACGACATGGACATGCCCGATCAAAAGAGCACGCCGAGCGTTTTCATGAACGGTTTCGCTTTTATCATGGAAGGCGGGGTTGTTTTGCTCCTGTGTACCCTGGGCGGATATCGGGCTGCCCAGCAGGCGTATTGCGAAACATGCGGCGACTGGAAACGCCGCGCCACGGCCGTTTTTGCGCCCGGCAATCAAAAGAATATCTACGAATGGATCAACAACGGCGAGGTTGCAAATCTCAGAACCCTCCCGCTCTATACGCCCATCGGCAAAAAACGTCTGGCGACGGTGGTCCAGGCGGAACGGTGCGCCGCCGGCGCTGAAACCTGCGCAACCTATCTCTCGGCGAAGAACATGAGTTCCAGCACCGGCGGAGGGATTCACAACGCGGTGCAGTTGACCGGAGTCCCCCATTTACAGATCAGCGAGCCGGAATGGACGATGATTCAGCCGCTCTTTCCGAAGCTGGCGGGGAATACGACTGTTGAATCCGCGCCGGCACAAATACCGGCGAGCACGGCGGCGCCGGCCATAAATCGCGGCGCGCTCATTGAAGTCCAGGCGATTCCCGACGGCGAAGCACACAAAGTCTTGACCAAAGCGGGAATTGCGATGGGTAACCTGGTCGCGTTGTCGGTGCTGGTGGTTTTCATCGGCTCGATCGTCGGAATGGCGGCCCCGATGATTATGGTGTTTAACGCCGTTTCAAATTCCCATTATGTGAACCCGATCATTGCGGCATTGGCCGTAATTGTCTCACTGGCCTTCTTTGTCCTCTTTTGTCTGAGTATTTATATGGCCCTGAAAAATCCGGGCGTGGTGGGAAACCGGTATTACTGGTTCCGATCGCGCAGCTCGATCGCGTCGCGGCTGAACAAATGGGTCGATCCGCAGCGCCCCACGGGTTCGGAAACCTATTTCAACGGTATCGTGCCGCGCGAGCGGTGGGGGAAGCTGGCGATGGAAATGGCGACCGATATCGGATTCACCGAGATCGATCCGCGCGGCCGCGAGATTCGATTCGAGGGAGACGTTGAGCGGTTCCGGATTCCGATATCGGCCATCACCAATTGCCAGATGGTCTGCTATTTCAGCACGGCAGGGTCAAGCCAGATCGAATATTGGCTGGTTGTGGTTCAAGGGAACACCGCAAGTGGTCCCTGGGAAGCCCCCATCGCGCCGCGGGTGACGAAATGGATCAGTCGTCCCGGCAGCCAGAAAAAACTGGCGCAGCAGCTATATGAGGAGATTACCGCGCTGATGCCCGCGCTGCGCCGGATCCAAATCTGCAGTATGAACGGCAGCTGCGAGCTTAGGACTGTGCCGGCTTTTTCCCCTGAATGACGTGCTTGGTTTTGGGATGTTTCGGGCGCACGCCATAGCGGGTGCCTTCGCCGGTCTCGGTTGCCCCTGCGCCGAAAGCGGGGTTTTCTTTCCGTTGCCGTTCGTCGGTAAATCCCGATCGTGCGGATGCCACCAGCGCCGCTTCTGCCCTTCCTTGACGATCGCCACCGCGTCTTCCGGACGATCGACGATGCGGAAAATGTCCATGTCTTCAGAGTCGATGAAATCGGGGAGGAGCCTGTGGCGCATCCACTCGACGAGGCCTGTCCAATATTCGGTGCCGAAGAGAATGACCGGGAACGGCTCAATTTTTAGGGTCTGGATCAGTGTGAGCGTTTCGAAACATTCGTCGAGCGTGCCGAACCCGCCGGGGAAACAGATGAAGGCGGATGCGTATTTCACGAACATCACTTTGCGGGCGTAGAAATAGTGAAAATCAACGCTGACGTTGAGATATGGATTGCTCTCCTGCTCGTGGGGCAGGGAGATGTTGAGGCCGACGCTTTTTCCGCCGGCGTCCATGGCGCCCTTGTTGGCGGCTTCCATGATTCCGGGGCCACCGCCAGTGATGACGGCGAATTTTGATTTTGCCAGGAGCCGGCCAGTTTCCTCGGCGGCTTTGTATTGTGAGTGACCGGGTTTGGTGCGGGCGCTGCCGAAGATTGAGACGGCTTTGCCGACCTTGCCCATGGTGTCGAACCCTTCGACGAACTCGGCCATGATGCGGAAAATCCGCCACCCGTCCTTACCAGCCTCGTTTCGTATCACAGTCCAAACTCCTTCTTTTTGGTTTCCCACTCGGCGGTTTCGCGCTTGTTTTCCGTCTGAAGCGGCTTACCCGACTTCAGCGCCTCGACCTCCAGGCGCGAGAGGTGAACCGCGCGAAGCTGATAGTCCAGAAACGCTTCCGCCGCGATAGGAACGATCGGCTGAATCAGGGCGAACATCGCGGTCGCATAATCGCGAATTTCCTGCTGGGCGTGGGCGTCCATCCGCAGCGAAAGGAAGTGCAGGACGTTGTGCAGGTCGCACTTCCAGTACCACTCGGTGTAAACATTCACCGGCAGGGCGATGCGGGCCAGCTCGCGGGAGACGCCTTTTTCGAGCAATTTCTCGTACTGCTCATAGATCGCCTGCGCTTTGTCCAGGTAGTCGCAGAATTCCCGGGCGGTCATCTCGTCGATCGGTTCTTCGCCCCCCTGCCGATTTTGAAGGCTCTGTTTGCGGACGTTCTGCATCGTCGGCTTGTAAAAGCGGTCTTTCACCACGGAATATCGGGCGGAGTATTCGTTCACGTTGGCGGTGCGATGGCGGATCCATTGCCGGGCGATGAAGATCGGCATCACGTGATGGAACTTGAATTCCACCATCTCAAACGGCGTCGTATGGCGATGGCGGGCGAGATAGCGGATCAACCCGCGATCTTCGTTGACTTGCTTGGTCCCCTGCCCGTACGAAACCCGGGCGGCCTGCACGATGGCGAAATCGGCCGTCTTCCCCGCCGGCACCAGCCGCGGCATGACGTCGCACAGCGCCACCAGCCCGTGATCGTGGACCTTGATCTCCCAGCGCGCGGAGCCGGCCATGATGTCGACGAGCTCGGTCTCGGGCGTTTTTTTATCGATGTGCAGGTTTGAGACGTCTGGGTTCATTTTGTGCATCCTCGCGGCTCGCCGGAGCAGTTTCAAGCCCGGTTTTATTGTTCTCCCGCTCCCAGGCGGCTTTGAGAAGATTCCGCAAAATCATCAGCAAAGTATCCGACTCCAGGAAACTCGGCGGCATGCGCAGATAAACCGTTTTCTCATCGATGACGGTAAGTCGCCCCGGCGCGCCGGTCAGCCCCGCCTGGGCACGCGAGGCGTCGCGCACCGTCAGCACCACGTCCGGCTCCTTGCTGATGATGCTTTCGATCCCAAAGATCCCGGCGAGCAGCCGCAATTCGGTCAGCGCCAGAAGGATGACCGCCTGCCGCGGCGGCTCGCCGAACGCGTCTTTCAAATCCTGCTCCAGCATGTTCAGCATCTCCATCGACGTGCAGCGCGTCAGCCGGCGATAAACATCCATCCGCTGCCGATCGGCGGCGATCCATTGCTTTGGGACGAGCGCGGTGACGCCGATATCGACATGCGCTTCGGGCTTGGTTTCCTTGGGCTCGTTCTTGAGTTGCCGCGTCGCTTCTTCCAGAAGCTGGCAATACATCTCGTAGCCGACGGTGGCGATGTGCCCGCTTTGCTCCGGGCCGAGGATGTTTCCCGCGCCGCGAATTTCCAGATCGCGCATGGCGATCTTGAAGCCCGCGCCCAGATGGCTGTATTCCTCGATCGCCTTCAGCCGCTTGGCCGCAACCGGCGTCACCGGCCGATCCGCCGGCAAGCAGCAGATAGCAATACGCCCGATGCTTGTACCGCCCCACTCGGCCGCGAAGCTGGTGCAATTCGCTCAGGCCGAATCGGTCGGCGTTGTTGATGAAGATCGTGTTGGCATTGGGAATATCCAGGCCGCTTTCGATGATCGTCGTGCAGACCAGGATGTCCGCCTCGTGGCGGATGAACTTCAGCATCACATCTTCCAGCTCCCCCTCGCCCATCTGGCCGTGCCCGATGATGATGCGGGCATCGGGCACCAGCTGCTGAATCTCGTCGGCCATTTCAGTGATGTTGTGGACGCGGTTGTGGACGAAATAGATCTGCCCCTCGCGATTGCAGCTCGCGCAGGATCGCCTGCTTGATGCGCTGCTTGTCGTAGGCGATCACCTCCGTGACGATGCTGCGCCGATCCTGCGGGGCGGTGGTCAGCGAGCTGATATCGCGCAGGCCCAGCATGCTCATGTGCAGCGTGCGCGGGATCGGCGTGGCCGACATCGTCAGCACATCCACCGTCTTGCGCATCTGCTTCAGCCGCTCTTTGTGCGTGACGCCGAAGCGCTGCTCTTCGTCGATGACGACCAGTCCCAGGTCGGCGAATTTCACGTCTTTGCTGATCAGCCGATGCGTGCCGATGAGGATATCGACCTCCCCCGCTGCCAGTTCGCTTGACCGTTTCCTTCTGCTCCTTGGCCGCTCTTGAATCGGCTGATCGAATCGACGTGAAACGGATAATTGGCCATCCGCTCGTTGAACGAGCGGTAGTGCTGCTCGGCCAGCACCGTCGTCGGCACCAGGATGGCGACCTGCTTGCCAAATTCCACCGCCTTGAACGCCGCCCGCATGGCCAGTTCGGTTTTGCCGTATCCGACGTCGCCGCAGAGCAGCCGATCCATCGGCCGGCGCTTCTGCATGTCCTGCTTGATCTCCTCGGCGCCGATGATCTGATCCTCGCGTCGGCTCATACGGAAACTCCGCTTCGAATTCCTTCTGCCATTCCGTGTCCGGCGGATAAGCCACGCCCTGCTCCGCCGCGCGGGCCGCCTGGATGTCGAGCAGCTCGGCGGCCATGTCCATGACCGCTTCGGCGACCTTGGCCTTTTGTTTTTCCCACGCCCCGCTGCCGAGCCGCGAGAGCTGCGGATGCCCGCTGAAATCCGCCGACGTATTTCTGAATCAGATTGATCCGCGCCGCCGGGACGTGCAGCGTCGCGTTCTCGGCGAAGCGCAGCGTGAGATATTCTTCGCTGCTTGCCGTCCTTGGTGATCGTGTGCATGCCCGTGAAACTGGCGATGCCGTGGGCGACGTGAACGACGTAATCCCCGTCCTTGAGATCGAGGAACGAATCGACCGGCCGCGAGGCGATGACTTTGCCGACGCGCCGGCGCTGCTCGTAGCGATGGAAGAGCTCGTGATGGCCGAGCAATGCCGCCGGGCGGCTGCCGTCCTGCGAAATCCCAGACGAATCCGCGATGCAGATATCCGAGACGGATGTCGATCTTCGCGCTGCAGCCCCGGTGATTTCCCGCTTCCAGCAAGCTCGGCGAACCGCTGCTTCTCGCCGTCGTTTTCGCAGAAGACCGTGACGTCGTGCGTCTGCGCCAGTTCCGCCAAGTTCCACGATCGCCTTCTTCGCTTCGGTCTCAAATCGCTGAAGCGACCCGACCGGCAGTGCACGTGCGGGACCGCATCGCCACCACGATCGATCATCGCGCTGCCCTGATCGAACTGGCTCAGCTCCAGCCGCGTGAATGCGCCGACAGATTCAGCAGCGCGCTGCAGCGGATAAATCCCCTTCACTTCCGGCAACCGATCGAGATAGCTCTTGGCCTGCTCGGCAATTTCCAGCGGCGCCCAGAGGGCGACGATCGTATCCGCCGGCAGATAGCTGAACAGCTGCGTCGAGTCGCCGGTTTCCGGAAGCTGGCCCTTGATGTCGATGACCGAAACCGATTCCAGCTTGTCGCCCGAGCCGAGCGTGTCGAGATCGAACCGCTTGATGGATTCGATCTGATCGCCGAAGAAATCGACGCGGACGGTGAGGCCGACCTGCTCGCCGGCTTTCGAAAATCGCCGGGGAGATAGACATCGATGATCCCGCCGCGGACGGCGAAATCGCCGGGGACTTCGACCTGCTCGAGCCGGTTGTACCCATGCTCGGAGAGCCAGACGATCAGCTTCTCCGCCTCCAGCTTCTGCCCGACACGCACCGGTTTGATCAGTTGTTCCAACTGCTGAGCGCGAGGGGACCGACTGCATCAGCGATTGCACGGAGGCGATCAGGACGCCCGAATCGGTCCATTTGCCTTTCTCCGATGCCAGTCGCGCGACCAGGCGAAGGCGATTGGAAACCTGCTCTTCGGAGACCCGTCCCAGGCTGCCGGCCAGTTCCAGCGCGGGAAGGATTTCCGGCCGACGGCCTGTAAACAGCTCGACGTCATCAGCCAGGTCTTCCGCTTCATCAAGATGCCCGCAGATCAGCAGCACGGGGCGCGGCAGTGCGCGGCGAACGCCGGCGATTACCGCGGCCACGCTCCCGCCCCACAAGCCGGAGACGGCCGCGGAGCGACTGCGGGTGAGGGTTTCCGATAGCTGCGCCAATTCGCGCGCAGCGGCAAGCCGCCCGACAACGGCGGGAATGGTCGAATCCATGGTCCTGACATCCTAGCGCCTGGAGCCGGGCAGGTAAAGAGAACCCACCCAGGCAAAAGTGCCGCCGGTGTCCTCGGCGGCGGAATACCGGATGACCACCGGAATTCCCGCCGGTGAGGACACCGGCGGCACTTTTGTTTGGGAAATGCGCCAGAAAACTGCCGATATCTAATGCGTTGACTGCCACCGCTGAATATCCCGTCGCCCGCAAGGATCGGACCCGCACCCCGATCGGCCCCATCGCGCTATCCCTCGGCCTGGCGATCTTTTTAATCTCCACCGCCGCCCGGGAATTCGAATCGCTGCGCAATCTCGGGGACCTCAGCTCGACCGGCGGAACCTGGATCGCAACATCGGTGGATGCCAAGCAGGGTGTTCTCTATCGCCCGCTCGTCTCAAATGACGGGTACGGCGGTACGCGGTATGCGCCGGTTCGCACCCTGGTCCAGGCAGCAATTCTTAAATGGACTTCGCTGGGCGCGATCAACAGCGCTTTGGCCACCATCGCCGCCTCAACGGCACTGCTGCTCATGGGCTGCTACACGCTCATGCGAAAGTTTGAGGTGTCCGTCCCATTGGCCGCGGCAATGACCGCGATGATGTTCGCCTCAAATGCCGTTCGCGCCAGCACGCTGGCCGGCATGTCCGATCCACTGGCCGCCGCGCTGGCGATTTGGGGACTTGTCGCGGTTACGTCGACTGGCAGGTTCTCGATTCTCGTAAGCTCGATTTTCTTCTCCCTTGCGGTCGCCACGAAAGTCACCAGTGTCTTCGGCATCGCCGCGGTTGTGATTTGGATGGTTTCCCAAAAGCAATATCGCCGCGCGATTTTATGCGCGGTGACGACGGCCCTGACCGCGGGTGTTCTTTTCGCTGTCTTCCAATTCGTCAGCCACGGCCGAATGCTCGAAATTTTCCGCGCCTGCGCCAGCGGCGGCGCGGGACTCTCTCAAATCCTCCAGGCGCCCATCGTCTTCAGCGGCATCCTCTGCCGGTTCGACCCCGTCGCCGGTGCGATTTGGATTCTGGCGCTCATCACCATCTTCTCGACTCGACAAGCATTCTCATTGCCGGGAATTCTCCTCCTCACCAGCACTCTCGGAACCCTGGCGATCTACGGCTCCCCGGGCACCGACATGAACCACCTCATTGATCTCGAAGCCGCCTCCCTCATCTGCCTGGCTATCTGCCTGAATCGCGCCGCCTCGCTCTTCCCGCTCTTGGTATTCCTCGCCCTCTGCGGCGGCGCTGTTTCCGCCAAAGACGCCATGAGAATCGATTACGAATCCCGCCGCGACCAGATTTCACGGGCACTTGCCATCACCCAGAAATCCCCCTCCACCGGCCCCATCCTCTCCGAAAACCCCCTGCTCCCCATCCTGACGGGCCAGCGGCCCTACATGCTCGACCCCTTCATGTTCCGCGTCTTCACGCAATCGAACCCGCCGCTCGCCCAGCAGCTCTGGAACGATCTGTCCCACCAGAAGTTCCGCGCCGTCATCCTCTGCCCGGTCGGCGGCCCCGACGAATGGACCCATCCCGGCAGTTTCGGCTACGAGGCCCTGCCCCACATTCAGGCGTCCTATAAGCTCATCGCCCAGGTCGGCCAATACTACGTTTTCCTGCCCCGCCCCCTGCTTGACAACCACGGCCCGCCAATGCAAAAATAGAAGGTATGCAAGGGGGCAAAATTAACCTGCGCTTTGTTCTAATCGTGTCGGTCCTGGTGATCTGCGTACTCGTTGCCGTCGGCCTGGTTCTCGTCGGCTACGCGATTGCGACGCAGCATGTCCTCGGCAATACCGAGCCGTTCGGCCACGCAACCAACGTCGTCCCGAACCAAAGGGGTTATTAGAACCCTGTAAATTCTCAGCCGAGCCCCAGCACTTCGGCCATCGAATATCTCCCCGGCTTCTGGTCTTTCAACCATTTGGCTGCCCGCAGCGCCCCGCTGGCAAACGTATCCCGGCTCGTGGCCACATGGCCAATCTCCACGCGCTCCCCCAGGGCCGCGAAATAAACCGTGTGCTTGCCCACCTCATCCCCCATCCGCAGCGAGTGCATCCCGATCTGCCCCGCTTTTCTTTCGACGTCATCGCCATGCCGCCCCATCACCAGCGACTTGCGCGTTTTTCCCAGCGACTTGAGAATCGAATCCGCCAGGGCCAGGGCTGTGCCGCTGGGCGCGTCTTTCTTGAACCGATGATGTCCTTCGACGATTTCGATGTCGTAATCTTCTCCCAGTCCCTTCGCCGCCAGGGCCGCGAGCTTCAGCAGCACATTCACGCCCACGCTCATGTTCGGCGCCTGGAGAATCGGAATATGCGCCGAGGCCACATCAATCGCCGCGTGATCCTTTTCCTTCAGCCCGGTGGTTCCGATGACCATCGCGATCTCGCGGTCCTGGCACGTCTTCAGCCATCGCCGGGTCGATTCCGGGCTCGTGAAATCGATCAGCACATCCGGCGTCGGCCGCATGTCGGATGTGATCGGAAGCCCAATCGCCCCGATCCCAGCGATCTCCCCCGCGTCGCGGGAAATATCGGTGCTGTCCGGGCGGTCGATGGCCGCGACTAAGATCAAACGATTTATCCACCCGCGCCAGCGCGATCAGCCGTTTGCCCATCCGCCCGCAGGCGCCGGTGATTGCCAGCTTGATCGCCGCCATTATTTCTCCTCCATCGCCGCGATGATCGCGTCCAAATCATCCTCCACCACAACCGGCCGATTCGCGAGCCTTCCCGTCGGCTCCTTCCGCGGCGCCGAATCCTGGGCCGCGCTCATGTCGATGCCGGTGTGATATTTCACCGTCGCGTTGGCATCTTTCAGCTCGTGGCCGGTGAGAATGCAGACGACCGTTTCATCCGCGCGAAATCGTCTGTGCTTCGCAGCAGCTGGTGCAATCCGGCGACGCTGGCGGCGCTGGCCGGCTCGCAGCCGAATCCCCAGCGGGCCACCATCGCGCGATGCTCGAGAATCTCCTCGTCGCTCACTTCCAGCGTCACGCCGTTCATCGCATCCAACGCCCGCAGTGCCTTCGGCAGATTCACCGGCCGGCTGATCTCGATCGCGCTGGCCACCGTGTGCGGGCGATAATTCGATTCATCCAGGGCCGCGTAATGCTTCTGAATCACCGACGCATCGTAACGCCCCTCCATTCCATTTCAGTCCGCGCCGGCTGACCAGTTCATTCAGCGTATTCGCCCCGCTGGCATTGATGATCGCCAGCCGCGGGATCTTTTTCACCAGCCCCAGCTCCTTCAATTCCACAAACGCCTTGCCGAACGCCGAGCAATTCCCCAGATTTCCGCCGGGGACGATGACCCAATCCGGGCTTTGCCAGTCCAGCGCCTCCAGCATGCGATACATGATGCTTTTCTGCCCTTCCAGCCGGAAGGGATTGACGCTGTTCATCAGGTAGATGCCCAGCGCCGGCACATTCGACCGCGATCTGCGCGGATCCGGCGCAGGCAATCGTCGAAATCCCCGCTGGATTTGCAGCGTCAGCGCGCCGTAATCCAGCGCCTGGCTCAGTTTCCCGAGCGCGATTTTCCCGCTGCCGATGAAGACGATTCCGCGCATCTCGGCCAGGGTGGCGAACATCGCCAGCGACGCGCTGGTGTTGCCCGTGGACGCACACGCCACCTTCTTCGCCCCCACCATGCGCGCGTGCGTGAACGCGGCCGTCATGCCGTTGTCTTTGAAGCTCCCGCTGGGATTCAGCCCTTCATATTGCAACAGCAGTTTCCCCTGCTTCCATCCCAATGTGACTTGCCAGCAGGTCCGCCTGCTGGAGCACGGTCCGCCCCTCGCCGATGGTGACGATCTCCTCTTCGCTGCGATAAAACGGCAGCAGTTCGCGAAACCGCCAGACCCCGGAAAAATCCAGCCGGCCTTCGACGCCCGCGCCCTTGGTGCTCCAGCGATGCTCGAAAAATCCCATTCCCTTGATTTTCGGAAGCTTCCCCCAGTCGTAGCGAATATCCAGCAGCCCCCCGCATTTCCGGCAGGCGACCAGCACCTGCGAAACCTCGTACGTCGCCGCACAGGTCGGATTGATGCACTTTTGAAATGCGGATTCAGTTATCGGCACAAGACCGATTATAGGGGAACTTTCAATTCTTACGAAACTTGGGCGCAGCCCGTTTGCTCTTTCATGGCAATCTCTATAATCCGCACGCGATGCCTCTCGCACTCGATGCCCTCTCCCTTTACGTCCAGCCCCAACTCGAAGCGGTCGAAAAGCTCTTCAACGAAGAACTCAAGAGTTCTGTGTCGTGCGTGAATTCCCTCGTGAAGCACGTCAGTCGGTTTCGCGGAAAAATGCTGCGCCCGATTCTGGTGCTGCTTGCCGGCAAGGCCAGCGGAAACCTCGACGACGCCCACATCGTGCTGGCCACCGTCGTTGAGATGGTCCACATGGCCACCCTGATCCACGACGACGTTCTTGACGAAGCCGAGCTTCGCCGCAAGGGCGCGACCATCAACCATCTCCGCGGCAACGAGGCCGCCGTCCTGCTCGGCGATTATCTCATCAGCCACAGCTACCACCTTTGCTCCAGCCTCGATTCTCAGTTCGCCTCGCGGATCATCGGCCGCACCACCAACCAGGTCTGCGAAGGCGAACTCCTGCAAATCCACAATCGCAATAACCTCGATTTGACGGAAGAAACCTATCTCCAGATCATCACCTGCAAAACGGCCGTCCTGTGCGCCTCCTGCTGCCTGCTCGGCGCAACTTTCGCCGGCGCCGATGCCGCGCGCGTCGAAAACCTGCGCCAATTCGGCCTCTGCCTCGGCACCGCGTTTCAGATTCAGGACGACATCCTCGACATCGTCGGCGACGAATCCACCGTCGGCAAAACCCTCGGCATCGACGTCTTAAAAGGGAAGCTCACGCTCCCCATCATTCATTTCCTGGCCAACGCCCCGCAGGAGCATCGCATCCTTTTGCGATCGCTGCTGCGGAGCCACGATGCCGACAAGGTCGAGCGAATCCGCAATCTGATTCTGCCGAGCCGTTCCGTCGGCTACGCCACGTCAAAAGCAAAAGCCCTGATCATCCAGGCCCACGAGGCGATCGCCTCTCTGCCTGATTCGCCCGCCAAACAAATCCTCGACACCCTGGCCGATTTCGTCATCAGCCGGCCGATGTAAACGCGCATTTCCCTCCGTCCCCAGAACGCCGCTTTTATGTCACAGGCGGTTGCGCTGCCATAGCACATGGGTATGCCTGGTGACGTTCGAGGCGCCTTTGAGGTGTTGGCCGCAAAGCGCCGTGCAAGCACGGCGGCTACACGGGGAGGAGTTGGGGACGACGAGGGGCCGACACATCAAAGAAGCACGAATTCGCGCCACTTTTAATGTTTGTTGAAAGCTGCCAATTTTCCTTGCATTTTCGCCTTAAGGTACGGATTATTTGTCTCGCATTTCAGCTCAGGAATGGGAACGATGTCGGCAACGGCACAGAAATTCTCCTGCGGGGGCTGCGGGAACGAGCTAACCTGGAAACAGGAATTCGTCGGCCGAAAAATCAAATGCAAATCCTGCGGACACGCCATGGCAATCCCCCCCTATCCCAACGGGGCGGAGCCGGAGCCTGAACCGGAGGCACAAGCCTCGGAAGATGATCTTTATGCACTGGCGGACGACGCGCGAAACGCCGCCGCGAATATCGAACCGACGATCGTCGATCCCGCCGAATTCCAGCAGGCAGTCCCTGCCGCGGCCGTTGCAGCGGTAGCGACCGGGACGTCGAAATCAGGAATCCCCCTCGCCTATCGCCGTGGGCCCACCGCCGCCGAGAAAAAACGCGATGCAGATTCCAGCCAGATCGATAAAAATCGCGACATCAAGGTCCCCATCGCATTGCTTGCCGCCGGCGCAATTCTTTACGTCAGCTATTACGCAATTCATTACGGCCTCGGGCTGGGGCCGTTGCTTGCCATCAGCATCGGCCTGCTCATCATGACCGTCTTCGAGACGATCCTTCTCTTCGGCTTCGGCCTGGCCATCGCCGGGCCGCTGGGCGTGAATTTCGAGGGAATATGGACCGCGCTCCTGAAATTCGCCGCGATCGCCCTCTTCTGCGACGGCATCACCACCTGGGTCGACGGAATGTTCGCAACCTGGACCGGCGGCGTCGGCGGTGGCGGGATTTTCGGCTTCGGCGTCATCGGACTCCCCGTCGCCGCCGGCGTTTACTGGGTCACCATGACCTATCTCTTCACCATGGACCCGGGCGATGCCTGGCTCGTCGTCATCATCATCGCCGTCTTCTCTCGCATTGTGAGCGTCGTCCTCATCATCCTGATTCTAAAGCTGGTCCTCAGCTTCGGCGGCGTCGCTGCCGCCAACATCCCCCTGCCAACCTTCGGCGGAGGCGGCGCCGTCTCCGTCAGCCCGATCATCGACACCGTCAACCAGGCCAAGGCCCAGAACCTCCTGCACGAGGCCCGCCAATACGCCGACACCAACGGCCTCTCCGCCTATAAGTCTGCCATTGAAGGCTGGTATAAAGCCGGCGCGAAAAATGTCTGGTTCGAAACCGACCGTGACATCAACGGCAAAGGCAACGCCTTCCGGATGGTCGTTGAAATGCCCAGCGACGCGACCTCGCGAACCAATTGCTATGCCGTGCTCAAGCAGTATTACACCGACATGGGCTGGGGAGCCTTGGGGCAGGGATTGCAGGACACCGGGGATCCGTATTTGCTCGTTCCGCTGCCGTAGATGGCATTAGTAGAAGCGGCGTCTCGCCGCTTGCCCACTCAAAGCGGCGGGACGCCGCTTCTACTCAAGCATTCTCCCAACTGAACACGTCTCCCTCCGGAAGGTTCTGAAGACCCAGGTGGCGCATCATCCACAGGCACTGAGCGCGATGGTGCATGCCATGCGTGGCGATATGTACAAGGGCGGTGCCGACGGATTTCTTGCCCGGCGGATTGTCGAGATAATCGGTAAAAAGGTCGTCATTGCCGCCGGAATTTGAGAAGGATTGGCCAAGAGCGACAAGCTCCGCAGTGACAACGTCCAAACGGGCGATCAGGCCATTGATGCCGGCACTAATCCGGGGCGTGCCGGCACGTTGTGGACGGGCAAGGATAAGGTCACACCAGCATTCCATGTTGGCGATCATGTGCTGAAACGTGCGCCGGAGGGTTCGGTGGCCCATATCGAACGGCTGATCGAGCGCCGAATCCGTCAGGTCAGCAGCGCGAGTCAAAAGGAGGCGGGTGGTCCAGGCATCGTGCCGGAGGAGCTTTTCGAGGATAGTCATCGCTGCGCTCAACGAAGTGCAACCAGTTTTGATTCACGTGATTTTAAAAGCAAGAGTGTGCCGCTCAATTCGATGATCGCAGCGTTTCGCCATCCTTGACTCATCATCGCCGGCCGGTAATTCTGCAAGGCACTATGCGTGACACCCTGGCCGAACTCCTCTCCCACCAATACGAAGCGTCGCTTTCCATGCTGAATCTCGCCGTGACCCGCTGCCCGGAACCACTTTGGAACCAGCGCGTCGCCGCATGGAACTTTTGCCAGGCTGCTTTTCATGCGGTCTTCTTCACGGACCTATACCTTCAGCCGAGTGACGATATCGATGCGCTCAAGCGCCAGCCGTTTCACGTCGAGCACAAGCCGGAATTTCGCGATTACGAAGAATTGGAAGACCGCGAACCGGCTTTGCTGTACGAGAAACCGTTTGTACTGAGCTATCTGCAGAATGTTCGCCGCAAGGCGCAGGAGACGATCGCGCGGGAATCGGCCGACGTGCTCGCCGGGGCGTCGGGATTTCACTGGCGTAAGTGCTCGCGCGCCGAGCTTCACGTCTACAACATCCGCCACATCCAGCACCACGCGGCCCAGTTGATTCTCCGCTTGCGAATCGACGTTGGCGAAGATATTCCCTGGGTGGGCCACCAGTGGATCGAAGCCTGAGCAATCCGATACTGATGGAAGAACATTACAAAGCAAGGGAATGGTTAGCCGTGCCCTTGTATAATTCCGCCGCGTGGAAAACGGGAAGTCCAAACAAATCGCGGATTGCATTGCGCGAGGGCACACCCATTTTGTGGCCGGCCGACCCGATCTCGCGATCCCCGAGTATCGACGTGCCGCGGAAATCGACCCGTTTTGCGACGTCGCCTGGGATTCACTCGGCAAGGCCCTTCAAAGCGAGGGGCGATTTGGCGAGGCCGCCGAAGCCTTTCATCGCCTTGTGTCGCTCACGCCGCATAGCGGCCCGGCCCACCACAATTACGGAACAGCCCTTGGCGAGTGTTCGGAAATCGAAGCCGCTATCGAGCAATTCAGGATCGCCCTGTCGCTTGATCCCGCCAACAGCAAAGCCACCGGCACGTTGCTCTTCTCACTTTTGTTTGCTGACGATCTGACCGAGGATCGGATTATCGACGAACATCGGGCGTGGGCCGCGAAGTTTGCCGATCCCCTGAAATCAGCGTGGACGCCTCACACCAATTCCCGCGATACAAAACGGAAATTGAAGATCGGCTATGTCTCATCCGATCTGAGAATCCATCCCGTGGGCCGATTCATGCTTCCGGTGTTTGTGGAGCATGACCGCTCGCAATTCGCGATCCATGTCTATTCCGGAGGCACCACGGACGCTCTGTCGGAGAAAATCAAACAGCGAATCGACGGCTGGCATCAGATTGAAAATCTCAGCGATGACGCAACGGCATCGCTGATCCGCCAGCACGGCATCGACATCCTTATCGACTTGTCGATGCACATGGACCGCCATCTCGGTCTATTTGCGCTAAAGCCCGCCCCCGTCCAAATTACCTATTTAGCATACGTCGGCACGACTGGCATGGACGCCATGGATTGGCGAATCGTCGATCCAACGCTGGAACCGACTCCCTCACGCTTCGTCGAAAAACCGCTGATGATCCCGCATTACTGGTGCTACAAGCCATCGCTTTACAAGGTCGAGCCTGGGCCCGCCCCAATTGAGCGAAACGGTTTCCCGACGTTCGGGAGTCTCAACAGCTTCAAGAAAGCGAGCCAAACGACTCGCAAGTTGTGGGCTGACGTTCTGCGGGCCGTACCAACTTCACGGATGATTGTTCTCGCGTCGGAAGGAAGCGCTCGCGAGAAGTTTCTCAGTGACATGACGGGTCAGGGCATTGACCAAAGCCGATTCAGCTTTGTGGGATTGCAGCCTATGGCAGCGTACACGCAATGCTACCAAAGAATCGATATCGCCCTCGATACATTTCCTTACACCGGAGGCACAACGACTTGCGATGCACTGTGGATGGGAGTGCCGAGTGTCACACTGATGGGGGCCTGGGCATTTCTCGAATGGGGGCAAGCATTCTGGGCACCGTCGGATTGAGTGAGTTGATCGCCCGCGATGCAGCGGAGTTCACGCAAATCGCCAGCGGCCTTGCCAATGATCCTCAGCGAATCGCTCAGCTACGGCTCACGATGCGGGACCGCCTGTTTAATTCACCGCTGTTTGATGCGAAAGGCTTCACGCGAAATCTGGAGGGAGCCTATCGCAGGGCCTGGGGTGAGTGGTGCGCGGACGCGGGAAAGTCCTCTTGAGCACGCAAGCGATCATCGTGCAACCTGATCGATGGGCTGGATTGTGAAGAATTAATCACGGGCTGGCGGTCCCGCTTTCCGCATCCACCCCCATTCCGATTGCTCGAGACCGTTGCTTAATCAAATCTTCATAATAAAAGATTGATCCAGCCCAATTTTTTTTTTCGCAATCAGGGAATAGCTCTGCGCAATTCCGGGTCTACGGAGGGGACGATTCACTCAAACAAAAGGAGGATCTCTCATGGTTCAACGCAATTCCTACCGCGTATTGGCTCTCATTGCGCCTATCTGTCTGGCGGCCGGGCAGGCCTTGGCCCAGTACACCGAGACAAATCTGGTTTCCAATGAGACGGGCGTAGCCCCGGTAGTCGACCCAAACCTGATAGACCCCTGGGGCGTCGCCTTTTCCGCAACCAGCCCGCTTTGGGTTTCCAACCAGGGCTCGGGAACCGCGACGGTCTACAAAATCACCAACACCACCACCCCAGGAAACGCGCTGACCGAGGGCGTCGCCAACATCGGCGGCGCTGCCCCAAGCGACTCGAACGGCCCCACCGGCCAGGTCAGCGTAGCCGCCCCAGGGGTCACGACCGCGGCGACGGATTTTGAGGTCACGGGCAGCAAATCAGCCTTCATTTTCGACAATCTCGACGGCTCGATCTCAGCCTGGCGCGGAGGGCTGAGCAGCTCGGCCATCACCGCCACGGTTGCAGGCGCATTGTTTACTGGCCTGGCGATCGGAAACACCTCGGGCGGCACCGCCGAAATCTTTGCCGCCGATCAGAACAGCGACAACGTCGATATATTTAATGGCGCGTGGGACCAGGTCGGCACCCTCACCGATCCCAACCTTCCCGCCGGCTTCACGGCTTTCAATGTCCAGAACCTCGGCGGAACCCTCTTCGTCACCTACGCAAATCCCAATGATCCCACCGGCGGACTCGTCGACGAATTCAGCACCAACGGCGCCATGATCTCCCGCCTGATCACCGACACCGCCGGCACGCATCTGAACACGCCGTGGGGCCTTGCCATTGCCCCTGCGGGCTGGGGGCCTTTCGGTGGCGACCTGCTCATCGGAAATAACGCCGGAGATGGCAGCATCAACGCCTACAACCTCGCCGGTGTCCAGCAGGGCCAGATCAACCTCAACACGGGCCTCTTCAGTGAACAACAATTGTGGGCGCTGAGCTTCGGTAACGGCTCCAGCGCCGGTTCATCGGATATCCTCTATTTCACCGCCGGATATACCGCTGATGCGACCAACGGCCTGGTCGGCGCCATCACCGTCCCCGAGCCCGGCACGGCCGCCCTTGGCTTGCTTGTCATCGGCCAACTCGCGGCAGGTCGCCGGCTGAGGAACCGTCGCGGCGGGGCGAGAGCATAAGCAGTCCAGCGTCAAGCTTATCAATTGGCTTTACCTCCCTGACATTTATGCTGTCTGTAAATGCTTGGTTCAGTTGTGTAATCTGTTGCCAACTGAATGAAGCGCTCCAGCAATCGCCATGGACAAACACAAATTTCTTGGCAGGCGGCGTTCGTGTTGACCGGGTTTATTTTTTTAGGGATTACGATTGCTGCATGGGTCTTGAGTTCGAGCAATTCGGATCCGCGTCAACGCGACGCTGACTCGTTTGATAACGCAGTGCTTATTTATTTCGTCGACCCGATTGTTTTGGCACTAGCTGCCTTGGGTATGTGGTCGCGGCTCCGCAGCTTCACTCCGGACAAACGCTCTCGAATTGCCCTGCAAATCGGCAAGGGTGTTTGCATAATCCTTAGTGCCATCATCGTGACACTCGTTTCGCTTAAGTGCTTCAATTTCGAAATGTTAGGCGAATATTGGTATATCCTGCCCACAGGACTTTATCTCTGGGGCATGGCTGTTATTGCTAACGCGATGAACCCTCGGCTTGATGGCTCGGATTGAGCCTTCGCGGATAAACAGTTGAATTTTGATTTTCCCCGACCCGCGAATTCCGTCTGCCCCGCTCATTTCTTCGCCGTCGCAACTTCCGTCGTATCCGCCGCGGTCTCGACGGTGCATTGCTCTGGCGGGATATCGTTCAAAATCCGCTGAACCTCGATCATGCTGGCCACCGGCTTGCCCGCGATGGAAGTAATCACCATTCCCGCGCAAACCCCCTGCTTCTTCAGCGGGCTGTCGTCCTGGATGCCGACGACCAGGATTCCGTTGCGATGCTTGTCATCCCCCGCGACCGGCGTCCAGTTGGCCGGCACAGGTCCGAGCACCATGCCGCGCCAATAGAGCCGCTGGTTTTCGTTGCTGACGACGAACTGCACCGGCCGTTTGACGGGCGTGACGTTGATGGAGAGTTTTTTACCGCCCCGGGCGATGCCGATCGTCACTGCATGTCCGACCGGCGTCGCGCCGACCATCCGCACGAAATGATCGGTATCCGGCACAGCCTGCCCATTGATGCCGATGATGAGGTCTCCGGTCTTGAGCCCATCCGCCGCCGCGGGCGAGGCGTCTTCGATCGTCTCGACGCAGACGCCGATGTCTTCACGCAAGCCGGCATCTTCCCGCTGCTTCATCGTCGGCGTAGCGACGGTCACCCCGACATATCCATAAATCACTTCGCGCCCTGCTCGAGCTGGCTGATTTCATCGAGAAGGGTCCGCGTGACCGGAAGCGCAAAGCCGATTCCGTTGGTCTGCTTCTGCGGCAGGATCACTGCCGTGTCGATGCCGATGACTCGGCCGTCAAGATCCAGCAGCGGTCCACCGGAATTCCCCGGATTGATCTGCGCCGTGGTCTGGATGAGGTTGAAATAGAGCCGGTCTTCCTTGATCGCCAGCCGCGGCAGGGACCGATCGGTGGCGCTGACGACGCCGACGCTCATCGCCATCTGCCCCTCGGTCGCCAGGCCATATGGATTGCCGATGGTGATAGCCCATTGCCCGCGCTGGCACGGATCGGCCGCGAAACTAACCGTGGGCAGGTTCGTTGCGGGGATTTTGAGAACCGCGAGGTCGGCCCGCGGATCGGCGCCAACGATGATCGCGGGAAAGACGCGGTGATCGTCGGTCGTCACCCAGAACTGCTCGGAGCCTTCAATGACATGCTCGTTGGTGACGATAAACCCGTCGGCGTCGACGATGAAGCCGGTGCCGATGGTTCGCGTCGTTTTGTCGAGAACCGTCTGAAGGAGCTGTGGGTTCATCGCCTCGGAGCGAACCGTGTCGTCCGCTGGGCTGGCGACTTCGGCGGCGGAGATCGAAACCACCGCCGGGGCCACGCGACGCGCGACGGCTTCAAATTGCCCCTGAAGCGCGGCGACATCGAGATCATCCACGTCGTCGGTCACAACCGGCATATCCGCGGGATTGCCCGCGATCCGATCGGCGCGGGGCGGTGCGTTGGGCGGAACATCATTAACGGCCGACCCGCCGGCCGCGGCGGAACTTCCCTGCGCGACGGGCGCAAGATTCGCGCCCGATGCGCAGTTTCCGCCGTGGCTCCAACCACGGCCTCCCAGTCCGGCGACAAGCGAGAGCCCTGCAAAGATCGCTGCCGCACCGCGAGCGCGCCCGATGAGAGGTAGACCCATACGGACGTATTATCGGTCAGCGGGCCGCTGAGCTTCGATTTCCGGGCGAAGGGATTTGTTAAGGCCGGCGGCTTAAGCCTCCGCCGGGGCTGTTCCGCCGCTGCGCTGGCTCACGGCACTGCGGTTTTCGAGGACCGCCTTGCGAATTTCCTCGGCAAGGTCCTTATTATCTACCAGGAATTGCTTGGCATTTTCCCGGCCCTGGCCGAGGCGGGTGGTCTTGAAATTGAACCATGCCCCGCTCTTTTCCACTACATTCGCTAAAACCGCCAGGTCCAGCACATCTCCTTCATAGCTGATTCCGCGGTCGAACATGATGTCAAACTCGGCATCGCGGAAGGGGGGGGCAATCTTGTTTTTGACGACCCTGGCGCGGGTACGGCAGCCGACGGAAACCTCTCCGTCCTTGATGGTGCCGGTGCGGCGAACGTCGATTCGGACGCTGGAATAGAACTTCAGGGCCCGGCCGCCGGGGGTCGTCTCGGGATTGCCGAACATGACCCCGATTTTCTCGCGGATCTGGTTAATGAAAATGACGGTGGACCGGCTCTTGGAGATGGCGCCGGTAAGTTTGCGCATGGCCTGGCTCATGAGCCTGGCCTGGAGGCCGACGTGGGTGTCGCCCATCTCGCCTTCAATTTCCGCGCGAGGGATGAGGGCGGCGACGGAGTCGATGACAATGACATCGACGGCGTTGGATCGCACGAGCAATTCGCAGATTTCCAGCCCCTGTTCGCCGGTATCGGGCTGGGAAACCAGCAGGTCGTCGAGCTGAACGCCGAGGCGCTTGGCCCAGGAGGGATCGAGGGCGTGCTCGGCATCGATGAAGGCGGCGACGCCGCCGCCCTTCTGGGCATTGGCGATGATGTGGAGGGTAAGGGTTGTTTTGCCGCTGGATTCCGGGCCGAATACTTCGAGAACCCGTCCGCGCGGCACACCGTTGCCACCGAGGGCGATGTCGAGGCTCAGTGAGCCGGTGGGGATTCCGGCAACGCTGGCCTTCTGCTCGTCGAGCTTCATGACCGCGCCCTTGCCGAATTGTTTTTCAATCTGCTGGACGGCGCGGGAGAGGGCGGAATCGCGGGCGGGATCGTGGGGCGGCGCGGTTTCCTTCGGCGCGGCCTTTTTTGCTTCAGGCGCCGATGACTTGGGCGCTTCCTTGGCCGGCTCTTTTACTTCACGGACAACTGGTTCACGAACGGCCGTTGCGGTGGACGCGGACTGGTCCTTCTTCGCGTCCGTCTTAGACTCCGTCCTTTCGGGGGACTTGATCACGGTAGACTCCATTTCCGCCGGGTATCTTGTTCAGCCGGCGCTATTTAGCGGTGACTTAATGCGGGCGATTGTCATGCCGGACGGCTCTCGCCGGGCGGCATCCGACCAAACCCCGCAACTGAACTCGACGGAAGTCACCATACCGTCCCTGTTCAGTGTTTGTTCGGGTGGCATCATATCTGTCATCGGATGGATTGCAACCGGAAAAACAAAAATTTTCACGGAAAATATTTTTGGGGTTGTCGATAGAGTTGTTCGGCGTCGATGACACAATCCACATCTGAATCCGTTGCCGAGGTGAATGCGATAAAGCATGACCTGAAGCGTTGGCCGATCGTTGCCACCGCGGGACTGGTGCTGCTGCTCGGGCGATATGACTGGAGCGCGGGGCGGCGGGGATATTCGACCGAAGCGTATCTCGCCTCGGCGTGGATGCTGATGCTTCTTCTGCCGGGCGTTTTCTATACGGTACAGATTCTGTGCGGACGAGCTGTTGCGCGAGGCGCCGCCGGGGTGGTTTGGCTGGTGTGCGTGCTCCCCTACCGATGGCTGGGGTTTGCGGGGTCGCGGTTTTGGTCGGACAGGTTTGTCTATGCGGACTGGATCAAGGAAACGAATCCACCTCTGCCACAAATAACCTGGTTCCCGGCGGCGCTGCGCGAGGAGCCGGTGATTCCGCATGAGCTTCTGGTTTTCGGACTGTTGATTGGATGCGCGGCAGCGGTGTTGATTTTCTTGGTAGTCGCCGCGCAATCAGCCGTCCGGCGACGGCGGTGGGGTTTTTGGCGCTGGGGCTAATTGTCTTTCAGTCATGGCTGCATCTTTCGCTGCGGGCTCCATACACCTACCTGATGCATTATGCCGAACCGAAGGCGACCCAGAAGGCGTGGATCACATACGCTCCAAATGGCCATCCGGCGATTCATATCGACCAGGTCCCCAAGCCGCACGGCTGGTGGCATATTTATCTGTTTCCGAATTATCGCGGCGCGGTCACTTACGACTATCCATTGTTCCGCGCCTGTGAAGAGATTTTTCAGGGGGTGCCACCGGACCAATCGACGCCGATCGCCCGGCGGATTCTGACATTTTATATCTCCAGCCAATTTGTCTGCTTTTTCAATCCCTATTACGTCTTTATGTTTCTCAACACCGCCTGCTGGCTGCTGGCGACGCTGGCGGGATTTGCGCTCATGCGCGGCTGAGCAATGAACGCGTGGCGCTGGTGTTCGCCCTGTTTATCGCCACCGGGTCGGGGTTTAATTTCTTCGCCAATCAGCCGACAAGCTATATCAGCGGATATGCGGCGGTCATGATCGTCTGCTATTTTTTCGAGCGCCTGCTTGTCGAGGAAAAAACAGGCGCGGCGGGCTGGTTGTTTGGATTAATCTTTGGGTTGGCAATGCTGACCTCCGACCTGACGCCGCTGATTCTGTTCTTCCCCTTCTATGCCTTAGCTCGAAATGTCCGCATGAAGCGCGCGCTTTTGCCGGTGATTTTCGGCCTGTGCGTTTATGGCACGAGCCTGGCGTTTCTGGCTCACGTGGCGCATGTGCCGAATCTGCTGGGGAATTTCGAGTTTCTGGCCAGCCCGGCGGGGCAGCTCAACTCAATCAACAAGATTTACATCACGACCCTTCAATTCCTGAACCGATTTGCGATGGACCTGTTGCATGCCTTTCTGATTTTGCCCGTGCTACCGGCACTGGTGGGAATTGCATTTCTGCGGGAGAAAAAATTGGCGCTGGCGATGATCGCCTTCATCCTGCCCGCACTGGCAGCAATTGCGGTCTTGGAATTCACGGATGCCCAGATGCAGGAGTGGCCTTTGGCGGCGCTGCCGCGGCTGGCTTTTATCGCTTACCCGGGGATCTATTTCCTGGCGGCGTTGGGACTGGTGGAGGGTTCGGAAATTCTCCTGGGAGATGGCCGCGCGTTGCCAGAGTCGCGCCCTATTGCTTTATCCTCCTGGTGTTGGCGATCAACAACATCGACGTTTTTGGCGTGCCCGCGACGTATTACCACTTCTATTTCGGCCTCAACAGCTCGGGTTTTATGCCGTTCGGCGAGCCACATTGACGAAGGTTGCAACCCGGATGTACGTCGGCCCGACGCGGTCCAAGTTGCTTTCCATCAGGGCAAATTCGTCGATCTCGAAATCCAAGGCGGGCAATTGATGTGCCATCACCGCGGACCGGGCGCCGGCGGCGGTGCGATCCTTCACGCGACCAACCGTGGCGTGCGGGGTCCATCGCCGGCCTTCCAGCGGAAAGCCCGCGGCGTGACATGCCTGGTCGATTTCAGATTGCAATTTCGCACAAAGTCCACCCTCGTCCTTCATCGCGGCCGCGATAATTCGGATCGGCCCATGCGGCGGGAAGCAAACAAGCCCCGCGGTTCGCAGGGTCAGCGGTTCATCGAAACGCACGCGGCGCAGTTCCTCGATTATTCTGGGGAGGTATGGATCCGCGGTTTCGCCAAGAAATTTAAGCGTGAGGTGAAACTGATCGGCCGGCGTCCACTTTGCTTTGACGATTTCCGCCAGTTGCTCCTGAGCGCGCCGCAGAGAATTTCGCACCTCATCGGGAAGCTCGATGGAGACGAAAAGGCGCATGGGGAATATTCAAAACGACATTGCCGACTTGAGGCTTTCCCAGCGCTGGTCGATCTGCTCGCGGGTGGCGGCGGCGAGTCCGCCAAGAGAGAAATCGGAAATCGTGAAGCTGGCGACCACCGTTCCAAACGCGAGGGCTCGCTTAATGGTGGCGCCGGAGATGGATCCCTGGGTGGCAAGATACCCCATCATTCCGCCGGCGAAACTGTCGCCGGCGCCGGTGGGATCGACCACTTTTTCTGCCGGATAGGCGGGCAGCACGAATGTTTCGCGATCGTTGACCAGAAGGCAGCCGTGCTCCCCCTTTTTGATGACGACGAATTTCGGGCCCATTTTCAGAACGTCGTGCGCCGCGGCGATCAGATTCTTCTGCTCGGTGAGCAAGCGGGCTTCGCCGTCGTTGAGGACCAGGCCGTGGATTTTCGACAGCAGTTTTTCCAGGTGCTGGCGCTCGGTTTGAATCCAGAGGTTCATCGTGTCGGCCACGACGAGCTGGGGCGATTTCAGCATGCCCAACGTTTCCTGCTGGAGCGCCGGATGCGTATTGGCAAGAAACACGAAGCGGCTGTCGAGAAACTCCGCCGGAATTTTGGGGGCCCGCTCGGCAAGCACGTTCAGATCAACCTCAACGGTTTCGGCGGCGTTGAGATCTTTCAGATATGATCCGTGCCAGCGGAAGGTTTTCGAGCCTTTGCGGATCTCCAGGCCGGCGGTGTCGATGTTTCGCCCGCGGAAAACGTCGAGGAGTGATTTCGGACAATCCTCCCCCACGACGCCGACGAGGCGCACGGGCGTGAAGAAGGAGGCGGCGTGCGAGAAATAGACGGCCGAGCCGCCGATGACATCCTGCCGCGAGCCGAAGGGCGTTTCGACGTTATCGATCCCGATGGAGCCGGTAACCAGCAATGACATGAATTCTCCAAAGAATAATACGGTCCAATTTGTTCTGCTGAAATCCACGCCATTTGGTATTCCAGCCCCCACCCTAACCCTCCCCCGGAGTACCAGGGGAGGGGATAAGAAGGAGAATCGCCGAAGGATTTAGCAGAGCAGATCCAATTCCAGGCGATAGCAGGTAACATACTTTTAGAAATCGATTATGCCCAGCCCCGCCTATTTGAAGCCCTATCTCGACGCCGTTGAGCGGCATGGGGCGGGATTTGAATCGCTCCTGTGGGCCAATCCCGCATCGCAGGCGGCGCGATTCGCGGCCTTGGTGCGCTGGTGCGAGCTGGAAAATCGGGTCATCCTGGACGCGGGGTGCGGGCGAGCGGATTTTCTCGATTATGTGCTGGCGAAGGGAATCCGGCCGGCGCGATACATTGGAATCGAAGCGGTCGAAGACCTGGCGGCGGCCGCCAGACACAAAGATTTACCGCGGACCGAAATTGTCTCCGGGGATTTTATCGATGGTCCGTCGCTTCTGGACCGCGGCGCGGATGTGGTCATCTTCAGCGGATCGCTGAACACCCTTTCGGTGGCGCAGTTCTATCAATCGCTTCAACTCGGCTGGCAGCATACGCGCAGCGAGCTGGCGTTTAATTTTCTTTGCTCGCCTCGGCTGGCTTATGGAACGCATCTCACCTGGCATGCGCTTTCGGATATTCGCAAGTTTGTTTGGGGGTTAACAACGGATGTAGCGATCGACGACAGCTATCGGGATGGGGATTGCACGATTGTTTTGCGCAAAGCGGATTAGGCGCGGGTCTATTCCCCAATTTCCCCAAAGTTCCGCACTTTTGGGGGGGGTAACTGTTTATACGGCGTTGTAACCCCCTATCTCAGAAACTCTCACTTTATCCCACATTTGGAGACTGAATCGAGTCGCCGCGGTTTTTCTTGGCGTTCTTGGCGTCTTGGCGGTTAAACAAATTGATCGGCCTCCCGCCTACCTTTCGCGGTGTACCGCCCGTCGCCGTCCGCGGCTCCGCTTTAACCGCTCGCTTCGCTCAAGACGCCAAGAACGCCAAGAAAATGCGTGCATGCGTGAGATTACGAAATACGTATTGCGGAGCAGCATGTCCGAAAATGCCCGAAAGTGTCCGGGATTTGTCGGTGAGTTTTTTTCTCCTCGCTGAGTTTGAGCGGCCGGGTGAGATCGCGGCTGAATATGGATCGATAACAAGGTGCATCTATATACAGGTCCAAAAGGTGTACGTTTTGTACCTATTTTTGGAAAATCCGGGAATTTTTTGAGTGAGATATTTCAGAATGCCAGGAATCTGACATAGGGGATGCGGTTTTAGCTCTCAGGCTGCTCAATCGCCTGTGGCAATTGGGGCGGCGTGGTCCCGGTCAGCGAGGCAAGGATCCGATCCGCATGGACGTGGCAGTTCTCGATGAAGATTCGGTATTTTGATTGCGTGCCCGCGATGGCGGTCCCCGCGACATAAACGCCGGGCACATTTGTTTCCATCGTCTGGGGGTTGAATGTGGGAATATCTCCCGGCTCCTTCAAGTCCACCCCCGCCATTCGGCAGAGCGCCATGTCGGCTTCGTAGCCGATGAGCAGGAGGACAAAATCGGCGGGGACTTCAATGGTTTTTCCGTCCGCAAGCGTGATGAGCACTCCGTTTGGGCGGATTTCGCGGATGGTGGAACTCATGAATGCCTTAATGCGGCCGTCTTGAATGAGGCCGTTCAGTTCCGGCCAGAGCCAGTATTTGATGCTGGCGGCATCGAACTTTTCGCGGCGATAGGTTACGGAAACATTGGCTCCGCAATGATGGGAACGGAGGATCGCCTCGACGGCTGAATTACGGCCGCCGACGATGAGGAGATTTTTTCGGAAATATTCGTGGGGATCCTGAAAATAGGAGCTGACGTGCGGGAGATTTTCGCCGGGGACGCCCAAACGCCGCGGGCGATCGGTGCCGCCAGTGGCGAGGATCAGTTTCTTAACGCGATATTCCGCTGCGACGCCGCCGCGCTGGGTGGCAAGCCGGAATTCATCGCCATCGCGTTGGATTTTGGTTACCGGCTCGAAGGTGTTGATCTTCAGATCGAAGAGCGTCACGACGGTGCGGAGATAAGCCAGGTATTGCTCGCGCGTGCATTTGGTCTGATCCGGCGTGGCCAGCGGAACGCCGGCGATGGCGATGCGCTCATTGGAGCTGAAAAATCGCGTTTGCGGGGCAAACCAGGAGATGGTGTAGCCGATCTGTTTTGCGTCGAAATGAAGGTAATCGATCCCGGCTTTTTTCAGGGCGACGGCGATTTCAATGCCGACGGGGCCGGCGCCGATGATGGCGACTTCGGAGGAATTTGAGTGCATCGGAGGATTGTACAGCAATCGGATCGGCGAACTGCGTCGCATTTCCAGTTGGCGATATAATAGCGGTATGAAGATCCAGGAGATTCAACGCCTGCGTGCATCGCAACCATTCGAGTCTTTTCGAATTTTGGTAGGCGATGGAAAACATTATGACATCAGGCATCCGGAAAATTTTATGACGACCGGAAATGGACGGCTCCTGGCGATCGCGATGCCGGATCACGTTGTGACGCTCGATTTGCTATTGGTGACGGGGATCGCACGGCCGATTCCCAGGCGACAAAACGGATCACGTCGGAGGGGATAAGTCACGTAATTGATCGTCCCCCATCAATCGGAAGAATGTGCCCGGTTATATAGGTGCCGGTGGTGGCCAGAAAATAAATTGCCTCCGCGACATCGGTTGGCGACCCGGCCCGCGCCAGCGGCACTCGGCGAAGATATTTCTCCCGCTCGTCGGGCGTGATCTGCTCGGCCCATTCCACAACCCCCGGGGCGATACCATTTACCCGCACCTGCGGAGCCAGTTCCCGGGCAAAGCCGAGCGTAAGGTTCAACAACCCGGCCTTGCTGGCGCAATAGTTGAGATAGCGGGGAATGGGACGCTGGGCGTTGAGATCGACCATGTTGACCACGAGCCCCCCTGCCGCTTTCAGCATGGGTGCAAATGCGCGGGTGAGTAGTGTCGGCGATTCGACATGGATCGCCCAAAAGCGCCGCATCTGGGCAATGGCGGCATCGGGGGCGGCGTCAGGCTCATAGATCGAGGCGTTGTGCACGAGCAGATCCAGGCGGCCGAATTTCTGTGAAATCTGCCCGTATATTTCCTCGCTCGCGGACTTCGAATCAAGTAAATCGGCCCGAATCGCGATCGCGGTTCTCCCTTTGGACCGCACCTGGTCGATCAACTCCTGAGCAGGCTTCTGATTGGTAAGAAAGGTGACGGCAATATCGTACCCGCCGTCCGCCATTCGAAGCGCCACGGCCCGGCCGACGCGGATCGCGCCTCCGGTTACAAGTGCCACGCGATTTGGACTGGGAGGATTGGTAGCCATTGAGGATTTCCATTGTAACACCACAATGGGCGGATTTGCGGCTATTATGTCCGCCTCTGAAATCGCCAAAGGAGCATTCCCGCATGAGATGGATTGGGATCGCGGTGGTGTTGTGGACGGGCACGTTGCTGGCTCAGACCGCGCCAAGCACCGAGCCAACGACGCAGGCAGATCATGCGGCAGCCGAGGACAAGGTGTCCGTCACGCATGGATCGGTGACGATCAACGGCCAGAGCGTCAATTACGAGGCCACTGCCGGCACGATGCTGATCAAGGACGATTCGGGAAAACCCAAGGCAAATTTCTTTTTTGTGTCGTATGTAAAGGAGCCTGGGGGAAAGGAGCCCAATCGGCCGATTACCTTCGTTTTTAATGGCGGCCCCGGCGCCGCGGCGGTGTGGCTGCACCTCGGAGCCGCGGGACCGCGCCGGATCAGATTGAACGACGATGGCCTTCCAGGCGCGCCGCCGCATGGACTCGTGGAAAACGATCAAAGCTGGCTGGACGTCACCGACCTTGTCTTCATCGACCCGGTGGGAACGGGGTTCAGCCGGCCGGCGGAGGGACAATCGGCACAGCAATTTTTCGGCGTGCAGGGGGATCTGGATTCGATCAGCGATTTCATACGGCTCTATCTGACCCGCCACGAGCGCTGGGACAGTCCCAAATTCCTCGCCGGCGAAAGCTATGGAACGACCCGCGCCGCGGCACTTTCGCAAACCCTGCTCGACGACAACGGCATCGACGTAAACGGCATCATCCTCATTTCCACCGTCCTCAATTTTGAAAATCTTGTTCCCAGCGCCGGCAACGAATTGCCGTTCGCGCTTTATCTGCCCTCTTACACCGCGATCGCACTCTATCACCACAAGCTTCAAACCGCCGATGAAGACAAGCTGCTGGCGGAAGTGCAGGACTATGCGCTGCACCAATATCTTCAGGACCTCGCCAAGGGCGGCGCCATCGACAAAGACCAGCGCGCCGAAGTGATCGCCCATCTCGCTCGATACACCGGCCTGTCGCCCGATTTCATCGACCGCGCCAACCTGCGCATCGACCCGACCCTTTTCCGCAAACACCTGATGGGAGACGAGCGGGAAATCATCGGCCGCTTCGACGCGCGAATCACTGGCCCCGACCCCAATCCCGGATCGGACGACCGCGATATGTACGACCCAAGCCTTTCACTCTTTCTGCCGGTTTACACCAGCACGTTCAACGACTACGTGCGCCGCACACTGAAATACGATTCCGACTTCAGATATGGCGTCCTTAACGAAGTCGGCCCGTGGGATTTCGGCAAAAGTGGAATGGGATATCTGGACGTTTCCGACTCACTGCGCTCGGCGATGATGGAGAATCCGCACCTCAAGGTGCTGGTCTGCAGCGGCTACGAAGACCTGGCCACGCCATTCCTCGCTACGAAATTCACCTTCGACCATCTGGATCTTCTGGACCGCCTCCGGCCAAACATCACGCAGACGTTTTACCACAGCGGACACATGATCTATCACGACCCCGCCTCGCTGCGCGAGCTGAAACACAACATCGCCAACTTCATCACGGGCACGGTTGGCTCCGCCACTCAACCGTAATGTCGCAACCGCCAGGGCAATTTCCGGTCCTGCGGCTCTTCCGTGCCGATCGGCGCAGCACGGTTCAGAGCCTGCAAACCGCCGTCCTTTACGCCGGGCAGCTTGTGCTCTGCTCGATCATCATCCTTGAGGGGTTCTACATCGAAGGCTCGTCCGCCTCGGTCTGGGCCGTCGTGGCGGCCGCCAACGTCATCCAGCCGGTGATGCAGCAGACGATCTCCGCTTCGTGCGTACAGATCGCGGCCAATATCGTCGGCGCGACGGCGGGCATCGTCATCGACCATTTTTACGGCGACGGCATCTGGCAATTCTGCGTGGCCCTGATCCTCGTCGTCTTTATCTGCGAATTCATCAAGCTCGACGAAGGATTGCGAACCGCCTGCACGAGCCTGGCCGTCATTATGATCATGAGCGATGGACTCGCGAAAAGTAACGGACTCCAGCGCCTGATCGCGGTCATCGCCGGGTGCATCACCGCAGCGATCATCCAGGTTCTTGCCGAGCTTGTGAGGACGAAAGTCCTGCGCTGGAAAGTGCCGGATTTTCCATCGACCAATCCCCTGGAAAGTCCCGCGGTCGAAACAAAACAGCAGGGGTGACATTCAAACATTTTGGCGGCATGATGGAGGCGAGACGATTCTCATTTAGATTTTTTGCCCGTTCACTATTTTTCTTCCTGTTTCTGGTACCACGAATGACATTCGCCGCAACCGTTTCCGCCCCCTGGTCGCCCGATAACGGCGACGGAACCTATTCCAATCCGATCATCTTCGCCGACTATTCCGATCCCGACGTCATCCGCGTCGGCGATGATTTCTATCTCACCAGCTCCAGCTTCAGTTGCTTTCCGGGGCTTCCCATCCTCCACTCGCGCGACCTGGTGAACTGGACCATCATCGGCCACGCGATCCAGAAATATCCGGTGGAGCAGTTCGCCCTTCCCCAGCACGGCTGCGGTGTCTGGGCGCCGGCGATTCGATATCACGACGGCCATTTCTTCATCTATTTCGGCGACCCGGATTACGGCGTCTTCATGGCCCGGGCTAAGAATCCGGCCGGACCATGGGACCCGCTGGTACGCGTGAAGGACTCCAAAGGCTGGATCGACACCTGCCCCTTTTGGGACGACGACGGCAAAGCCTATCTGATCCACGCCTTCGCCGGTTCGCGCGCGGGCGTGAAAAATATTCTCCATATCAACCAGATGACCCCCGACGGCACGCGCCTGCTGGACGACGGCAAGCTCGTCGTCGACGGCGACGCCGCCAATTTTACCACCCTGGAGGGCCCCAAGCTCTACAAACGCAATGGATATTACTATATCTTCGCCCCCGGCGGCGGCGTAGCTCAGGGATACCAGATCGTCTTTCGTTCAAAGAATATCTATGGCCCATACGATTCGCGCGTCGTCCTGGCGCAGGGCGACACGCCCGTCAACGGCCCCCACCAGGGCGGATGGGTGCAGACGCAGTCCGGGCAGGACTGGTTCATCCATTTTCAGGAAGTGCTGCCCTATGGGCGCATCCTTCATTTGCAGCCGATGCAGTGGGTGGACGACTGGCCGGTGATGGGAGTTGACGGGAACCCCGTCACCACTTTCAAAAAGCCCGACGTCGGCCGAAATTGGCCTGTTGCGGTTCCACAAACCAGTGACGAATTCGATTCCCGGGCGCTGGGGCTGCAATGGCAATGGTGGGCCAACTATCAGGACGATTGGTATTCCCTCACCGCCCGGCCCGGATTTCTGCGCCTTAAGGCCCTCACGTTCCCGGCCTCCCTTCCTCTCTTCGATCATCCCAACCTGCTGCTTCAGAAATTCCCCGCGGAGCGTTTCACAGCCACGGTAAGCCTTGATCTATCCGGATTAACCCCTGGCGACGGCGCCGGCCTCGTCATCGCGGGGATGCGAATGGCGGCGCTTCAGGTCGAGAAACATTCCACCGGCTTAAAAATCTTCCGCACCAGCTCGATGAGCGAACGCCCGCACGGACTTCGGGGCCATCCGACGACCGGGCCGCAAAACGAGGAGGCGGCGGCGACCGTTCCCGGCCCACAGGTTTTCCTGCGGCTGCATGTCGAACCCGGCGGCCAATGCGCCTTCAGCTTTAGCTCCGACGGCAGCAATTTCATCGCCCTCGGCGACAATTTCCAGGCCGTGAATGATCTGTGGATCGGCGCCAAGGTCGGCCTCTTCTGCAACGCGCCGCCCGGAAAACCCTCCGCCGGCTTTGCCGACATCGACTGGTTTCGAATGGGTCCGTGAGATGTGAAAATGGCTTCGGTATTCTCACCGACACTTCGCGCCAAGCGAAATCCGCGTGACTTGCGGTAGAATAATCGGCATGAAGCCAGCAATTATCCTGATCGCGTGCGCTTTGGGCCTGATCGCCTCCCCGCTGAAAGCCGATGATGCGGCCACGACGCGGCCGGCGATTTACGTCGACCACACCGACCTGCTGAAGCTCCACTGGCAGCTTGCCGCGATCAGCTCAAGCTTCGCGGATCGATCCACTTCTCAGATGGTCGATCTGCTGCATTCGTTAACCGTACATCATATCGAGTTATCGCCCGCGCAAATTCCCTCGCCCGATGCGGTGGATGCCCTGGCGGCCAAGCTGAAATCGGATCACATGGACGTTGTCAGCATCGGACCAGTGGATTTGACCGCGTCGGAAGACGACGATCGGAAAATATTTTCTGCCGGCAGGCAACTACAAATAAAAACCATTGTCGCAAATACCACCGATGATTCCCTGGATTTGCTGGACCGATTGGCCAACGAATATTCGATCAACGTGGCGATTCTAAATGTCTCGAGGCCGGCGGCGTCGCTGCTCGGCGACATATCCGGGCATTCCAGCCGCCTGGGAGTCTGCGCCGATGTCGCGGGGTGGCAGCAGGCCGGGTACTTGCTGTTTCACCGTGCCCAACTGCTCCACGGGCATATTCTCGAAGTGCGTTTCGGCGACCTGCCCGACCAAGCTGGGGCGGATCTTTTGGCGCAATTGAAGGCCGATGGATTCCAGGGCATCTGTGCCGTGGGATGCAAAACCAGCCAGGGAATCGATCCGACGCCGGATTTCATTCGAAACGTCAATGCCTTCTCGAATCTCGTGGGGGATGTAAGTGGATCCAAATAGCGACAAGCCGGTCGATCGCCGCAGATTTTTCCGCCTGGGATTGTCGGAGCTATTGCGTCCGCTGGCCTCGGCAGCCAAGCCGCTCGAGCGGATGGCGCGGGAAATCGGCAAGCTCGATCAACCCATTCCATCGCGCCCGCAGGTCTGGCTGCGTCCGCCCGGATCATTGCCGGAGGCGAAGTTTCGCGAAACCTGCACGCGCTCGGGCGATTGCGTAAGGGTCTGTCCGGCCAAAGCGATACAACTCGAGCCCGGAAAGGCGGGCGGTGTTCCCTATATCGACGCCGACGCGGCGGCGTGCGTGGTCTGCACCGGCCTTCAATGCATGTCCGCCTGTCCCAGCGGCGCCCTCAAACCAACCTCCATCAACGACATCGACATGGGCACAGCCGTCTGGCATTCGGCAAGCTGCCTGCGAACCAACGGCCAAGAGTGCACGATCTGCGTCGACAAATGCCCCCTCGGTTCCGCGGCCATCGAATTGAAATTCGGCCAGATCGCAGTGAAGCCGCTGGGCTGCATCGGCTGCGGCGTGTGTCAGCTCGAATGCCCGACATCGCCCAAGAGCATCACGGTGATCCCCATCGCCGCGAAAACCGCGGGAAGATAGGTTTTTCCCCCTCCCCTGGTACTCCGGGGGAGGGCAGGGGTGGGGGCCGTGCACCGGTGAACGCAAGCAAAAACAAAATTATGTGGGAGCCCCAATCTTCTCCGAGATCACCCGTCGCATCACCTGCGCCGTGCCGGCAAGCCGGTCCACGCTTCAAATTGCGCCACCGCCTGCCGGATAAACATTTCCACGCCGCTGATCGTGCGGGCGCCTAATGCCTCGGCCAGTGCCAGGAGAGCGGTCTTTGGCGGATTGTAGATGGTGTCGAAAACGACGGTTTTGTCGGTGATCGGCGGCTGCCGATTGCCAAAAGGATTCTCGGCAACCTTTGGATGCATCCCCACGGAGGTGGTGTTGATCAAAACATCGCAGGGTATGGCGCAGAAATCGTCGAAACCAACGGCGGATACCGCCCCGCGCCGGCCGTTGAACTCCGCGGCCAATGCCGCGGCACGCCCCTGGGTGCGATTGGAGATCACCACAGTCGCCCCGTAATGCGCCAACGCCGCCACGGCGGATCGGGCGGTTCCACCGGCGCCCAGGACCGACACGCGCAGACCGGCGAGGCCGGCGCGGTCGCATTTCAGTTCCGTGGTAATGCTGTCCAGGATAGCCGCGTAATCGGTGTTGATGCCGCTTAGACCGTGCGGGCGGATAATGATGGTATTGACCGCGCCGATTCGCCGGGCTAGTTCCTCGACTTCGCCGCCGGTTTCGGTCAGATAGCGCAGGGCATTCTCCTTGTGGGGAATCGTCACCGACAACCCGGCCAGGTTCATGCCGGGGAAATTCAGAAAGCCGTCGATAAATCGCTTGAATTTGCCATAGTCGGGCTCGACGAGCATGGGCAGATAAACGCCATCGTGAGCCGTCGCGGCAAAGGCGGCGTTGTGAATCGCGGGGGACATGGAATGGGCGATGGGATGACCGACGACGCCATAGACCTTCGTCTGGGCCCCGATCGCATCCCAGCGATAGAGATATTTCGCATCGCTGATGGTCACTTGTCCCGGCGCGGTCGCCGATGTGGGATCGAGCGAGGCAAACGTAAGATACGCCCCAAATTTTTTCGCCAGAATCCGGCTGACCAGCCCCGCCTCTCCCATGCACAGGGCAATTGTGGGCCTTTTGGCAATTTTCAAAAGCTCCAGGGCATCGAGATTTTCGACGATTCCAGCGGCCCGCCAGACGATCTTATTGACCTGAGCATTGATTCGGCCCATCCGGGAGACGATCTCCGCGAGATTCGCGGGCTTGCCCGAAAAATCGTGGAAGCTGAGGATCGAGCGCGAAGATATCTCGCGAAAGAGGGGATTGCCGGTTTTGTCCTCAATCGACTTGAGTTCGATATCGACGAGCGGTGCGCCACTGCGCAGCGCCTCGGCCAGAAGCTCGATACGCTGCTGGTCTGCAAGGTTCGAATGCCCCCCTTCCGCCGCCGACCGGCAGGTGACGATGGCCGGCAAGATTGCGTCTTCCAGAAGCAGACGCAGAACGGCCGGATCGCGCAGATGGTCGATTCGCAGCTCGACCATGTCAGCGCCCCGGCCCGCGCGGCGGCGATGTCATGCCGGGCCCGGGCCAGCTCGGTTACGAAAATCGGAGCGCAAAGATGCGTCATTCCACCTGCCCAACTGCGCCCCCAACGTCAATTCGCGGGCAGCGCCCCCGCCTCCTTCATACATTCCTCGATCTGCTTTTTGGTGCTGTCGCTGGCCTCCCAAAGTGGGAGGCGCAGCTCGCCGGTGTCGAGGCCGGCAAACTTCATGGCGTGCTTGATGCCGACGGGGTTGCCGTCGAGGAACATCACCCGCATGAGGGGGAAGAGCTTGCGATGCAGGCTGGCCGCCTGCTCGTATTGGCCGGCGAGGCAGAGCTTCGTCAGCGATTTGATTTGCTGGGGAATGACATTCGACAAGACGCTGATGACGCCGCGCCCGCCGATGGACATGATGGGCACCGTGAGGGAATCATCGCCGCTGATGAGCGTGATATCGCAGAGCGAGCGGATTTCGCTCGACATATTCAAGTCGCCGGTGGATTCCTTGACGGCGATGATGTTGCGATGCTTCGAGAGCCGGGCGACCGTCTGGGCGGACATGGTCACGCCGGTGCGTCCGGGAATGTTGTAGAGAACGATCGGCAGATCGACGCGGTCGGCCAGGGTCATGAAATGGCGATAGAGTCCTTCTTGCGTGGGCTTGTTGTAATAGGGGTTGACCGAAAGACATGCGGGTGCGCCGGCTCGCTTGGCGATCTGGTGAAGCTCCAGGGCCTCGGTGGTTGCGTTCGCACCTGTGCCGGGGATCACAGGGACGCGCCCGGCCGCGAACTGCACCGTCAGCTCGATCACGCGGGCGTGTTCCTTGAAATCCAGCGTGGGGGATTCACCGGTGGTGCCAACGGGAACCAGGCCGTCGATCCCGTTGCGGATTTGAAACTCGACCTGTTGCTTGAGCCGCTCCTCATCAACGCGGCCTTCGCGGAAGGGAGTGATCATCGCAGTCATGGCGCCTTGAATAGTCATTGTGTGACAATTCTAGGAGCGTCGCCGGTTTTCTCAAGGAACATTGCCCCGCCGCTTTCTTGCGGCATCGCGGGCAGGCGCGGCTTGAACCTGATCCATTGGGACTCGAATTGTGGTTCTTCTTAGCTTTTCGATCGTGTCAGGCAAGTCCAAAAGACTTCGCTCCGCGGCCCTTTCCAACACGGCGAGCGTAGGAATTGGGAATAATCCCTCGTTCAGTGCAACCCGCCTTCCGCGTCGTTCGTCGATCAAGATGCTGACAATGTCCCGTTCCTTCGCGAGTGAAATGGCCTTGGCTTCGCCGGCATCGAGGCGGGCAGTCGAGGGGAGTAATTTCAAAGGATCGGCAACCTTGAGCCAGGACGGCGGCGCTTTTGACCACTTTCTAACCGCCGCGGGAGCCCGGGCGTTGGAGAGTTCAGCTACAACCTCTGCAGGAGCGTAGACCTCGTCGAAGAGCGTGGCCAGCACATCGACCGCGTCGATGAGCACCAGGTAATTCAGCGGGGTGGTATCTGAAACGACGATCAATCAGCAGTCATCTCGCGTAACCGGGTGAGCGCGGCTTCGTATTCCTCGGAACTCGGCAGATCTTCCACTACCTTGTGCCTCTTCAGAAACGCCTCGACTTCCAGGCGCGTTATCCCCAATGCCATCGACAGCTCGTGCTGCGTGAGCTTGTCCTGACGATACAGCTCAACGAGCATCGCCTCCTTGGCGACTTCGTCGAGATTGCCCAACTCCTTGCGAAGGCTTTGTTCGAGCTCCTGCGGCAATTGAATGGTCAGCGCCATCGACTGTCTCCATGAATATCTTAGCACAGTTCCGGCAAAATGCAGAAATTCCAAAACTCTGTACGGTTTATCGGCCTGCGGCGGCCAAATATTTCCGAACCGTCTCGGCAAGCCCGAATTCCAGAGCATCGGCGATTAAGGCATGCCCGATGGAAACTTCCAAAACCCCTGGCACGGCCGCAAGGAAATGGCCCAGATTCTCCAGGCTCAGATCGTGCCCGGCGTTGATCCCCAGCCCCAATTCCGACGCGCGTTTCCCAGCCGCCGCATATGGATCCGCAGCGGTCGGGATATTTTCGGCAAATTCCTCCGCATAGGGAGCGGTGTAAAGCTCGATCCGATCCACGCCCAGCTTCGCCGTCAAATCCATGGCCTCGGGCACGGGATCCATAAAAATGCTCACCCGGCATCCCAGTGATTGCAGCTCTTTCACCACGGGGGCAAGCCGCTGGGCGTCGCGTTTGAGGTCCCATCCGTGATCGCTGGTCGCCGCTTCCGGGGAGTCGGGGACCAGCGTGCATTGCGTTGGGCGAAAATCCCGGGCGAAGTGGACAAATTCGATAAACGGATTCCCCTCGATATTGAATTCCGCGCCGGGATATTCCTTGAGGAGCCCGGCGATCTGCCGGACGTCATCGGGCAGGATGTGACGCTGATCGGGACGCGGATGGACTGTGATTCCGTCCGCCCCGGCGTCGAGGCACAGCCGGGCGGCGTGAACGACGCTGGGGATGCCGATGGCGCGGGTGTTCCGCAGGGTCGCGACTTTGTTAACGTTAACGCTTAGCTTGGTCATCGATAAGTTCCCGAGGGCAGCCAATGTCGCCGACGATCACTTCTCCAAGAAATTCCTTTGCCTCCGGCCGGGAGAAGCCGACTTTTTCGGCGACAAAAGTAATGGTTCGCTTCGCCCGCACACATTTTTTGCCGAGAGGTTGGCCGGTATCGCAATCGAGCCCACTGGGGATATCGATCGCCAGGACCGGCGCGCCGCTGGCCTCGATTTCCATGACGATCGAATCAAACGGATCCCGCGGCGGCTGGCGTCAACCCGGTTCCGAAGATCGCGTCGAGAATCAGTGCCGGCCGGCAGGCGCCGATCTGCTTTAAATCCCGCAATTCCATTGGCAGTTTCATCGCCTGCACGATCTCCCAGTTGATTTTCGCCTCCCCGGCATATTTTTCCGGATCGGTCGTGAGAAAGATTCGCACGTCATATCCGCGATTGTGCAGATGGCGCGCGATGGTCAGGCCATCGCCGCCGTTATTCCCACCGCCGCATACGATCATCACCGGCCCTTGGCCCGGGGCGCCGATTTTCACGGCCAGGTTAGAGGCCGCAATGGCGGCGTTCTCCATCAGCACCGCGCCGGGAATGTGATACTTCTCGACCGACAATCGATCGATATTCCGCACCCGCTCTCGCGTGAGTCGAAGCATCTGCCCCATTATACTGCGCGGCAATGCTGATTCTCCTCACCAATGACGACGGTATTTCCGCTCCGGGGCTGGTGGCGCTCTATCGCGAGCTTACCGACCTGGGCGAGGTTCATGTCGTCGCCCCGGCGTCAGTTCAGAGCGCCACGAGCCATGGCATCACGCTTTCGACGCCGCTGCTGACGAGCCGGGTGACGGTCCCGGATGCGTTCACCGGGATCGCGGTGGATGGACGCCCGGCGGACTGCGTTAAACTCGCGGTTGCCCACTTCCTCCCCAAACCGCCTGACCTGGTCATCAGCGGGATGAACAGCGGCGCGAACGTGGGCATCAACGTGATTTACAGCGGCACCATCGCGGCCGCCCTCGAAGCGGCGTTTTTGGGACTCCCCGCGATCGCGGTTTCGCTGCACCTTGGTAAGGATATTCCTACGGACTACAAGCGTTCGGCGAAACTCGCCCGCCAAACGATCGACACGGTGCTCGAGTGGGAGTTCCTCCGGGCCGGGCGGCGACCATCAACATTCCCGCCCTGCGGCCGGAAGAATCGCCCGTGGGCGTCAGGATCGTACGCCAATGCACCCGCCCCTGGGCCGACGTCTATGAGCGCCGCAAAGACCCGCGCGGGCGAGACTATTTCTGGAACTCCAGCGTCTTCGCCCTGGACTCCCCGGAGTCTGATTCTGACGTGGCCGCCCTGGGGAGCCGGCATATCACGGTGACTCCGCTGCAATTCGATCTGACGGATCACGCGCTACAGAAGAAATGGGAGAGCGAAGCATCCGGATGACGCACGAAATTTAGTGTACACCCTCGAGGCGCGCGAGGCGTTCATAGAGCGCCGCTGCTGTCCGCGTCCCCGCGTGCAGGGAGTCAAGGTCGAATTTCTCATTCGGCGAATGCACCCGATCATCCGGTAATCCAAATCCCACCAGCAGCGTATCGATCCCCAGCGCTGATTTAAGCATGCCGACAATCGGTACGCTTCCGCCCGCGGATCAGCGCCGGCCGCACGCCAAAGCCGACTTCCACGGCCTCGCATGCCAGCTCCATGGCGGGACTGTGAAGCGGCACCAGCACCGCGGGAGTGTGGCTGTGCAGCGTCACCTCCAGCTTCACGGAACTGGGGCAGCGTTTCTTCAGCGTCTCGGTAAAGGCAATTCGAATGGCCTCGGGATCCTGCTCGGCCACCAACCGCATCGAAACCTTCGCCGTGGCCTTGGAAGGAATGACCGTTTTCGCGCCGGGGCCTTCCCAGCCGGAGCTGAGGCCATTAATGTCGCAGGTGGGCCGGGCCCAGATTTGCTCCAGGACGCTGTAGCCCACCTCTCCGGTGGCTCCCTTGAAACCTAGCTCGGCGGCAAACTGTTTTTCGTCCATCGGCAGCTTGGCCCACATCATCCGCTCCTCGGTGGAGAGGGGAATCACCTTGTCATAAAAGCCAGGAATATTGACCCGGCCGTCCTTGTCATGCAGGCTGGCGAGAAGCTCGCAGAGCACGTTGGCCGCATTGGGCACCGCCCCACCAAACAGGCCGCTGTGCAGATCGTGGGAAACACCGGTCACAGTCACTTCCATGTAGACCAGCCCGCGCAGCCCGCATGCAATGGCCGGCACACCGCGGTCAAACTGGTTCGTATCGCTGATCAATCCGATATCCGCCTGGAGCAGATCCCGATTCCCCTCGACAAACTGTGCCAAATTCGCCGATCCGACCTCCTCTTCCCCCTCGATCAGCATGGTGAGATTGACGGGAATTCCGCCGTGTTTCTGCCATGCCGCCACCGCCTCGATATGGGCCCAAACCTGGCCTTTGTCATCGGCGGCGCCGCGGGCATAGATCGCCCCATCGCGGATCGTCGGTTCAAATGCCGGCGTGGTCCATAAATCGAGCGGCTCTGGTGGCTGGACGTCATAGTGGCCGTAAAACAGGACCGTTGGACGCCCCTCGATAGGCTTATTCTTGCCGACCACAATCGGCGCCCCTTTCCCGCCGCCCGTTGGGTAGACATTCACTTCCAGCCCCGCGGCTTTAAGCTTGTCCGCAACCCACTGGGCACAGCGCGCGATCTGCGGCCCATGGTCCGGCTTTGTGCTCACGCTGGGGATGGCCAGAAATTCCTTCAGGCCGGCGATGGATTCCTCCCGCCGCGAATCCAGGGTCTTGAGCACCGCATCGAGCATTCACGCAAGGTTAACCGCCCCGGCGAAGGCGCTCAAATCGTTTTCAGGTCGGCGCCTGCTTTGGGGGCAAGAACCGCCCGAGGCCGGATCGAGCGAATCTTATCCGCCAGGGCCATCTGCTGGGCAAAGAGTTCTCGATTGACCGATGCCATGGCCCGGTCATCGGCCCGGAAAATATCCCCCGTCAGCGTGCTGCGCGATCGACGATTCCACGAAGAGCATTTGCGACTCATCCTGCCAAAGCGCCTTCACCACCACGCTCACGCCCGTATCGCCATAACTCAGCAAGCCCCATCGTGGCGGCAGGTCCTTTTTCTGCACCAACCCCGCCGGCGCGAGGACGTAATGCAAATTGGCCATGGGCTGCATCAGGCAGGTGTCGAATTTCCCCAGCCCCAGGCTATGACTGCGCGCCTGCCGACGCTTCCGCCGGCGGGGATTCTTGCGATGGAGCATGCAGAAATCCATCTGGCCGTCATTGGAAATATCGCGAAGAAAATCGGATCGGCTTGCCTTGCATTCGATAAAACAAACCTGCGGCAGCTCGCGCGGAATGGCCAGGTAATTCTGATAGGAGCGAAACGTGCCGGTACCGACGGCGTCGACAATCCCCACCGGCGGCAAGCGGACTTCAGCGGCGATGCACCGATACCCCATCCGCAGCAGCCAACGGCATGCTTCCTTCTTCAGACGCTTATGCAGATCCGTTTCTCCCGGCATGTTGGCACTCCTTTGCCCAATTTCTCCTGGCCCAGCTTCACCCCGCGTTACAGTAATCCTTCCACATCTGCCGATAGGCCGCTTCCATATTCCGCGCAAACCGCGGCGCATCCATCAGCGGCGAGGCCATCATCCGCGCCGCAAATTGCGCCGCAAGTCCGCCAGGCGGGCCGCATCGCGGCAAAGCTCGAGCACGATTCCGTGAAATTGCTCATCCGTTTCCGCGGCGAAATGCTTGAGATTCAGATTCGATAACTGGCTCAGCCCCGCCCGCCCCACCACCGTCGATCCGATCCGGCTCACCACCGGCACACCCATCCAAAACGAATCGAGGCTTGTCGTGTGTCCGTTGTACGGCAGCGTATCGAGCCCGATGTCGATTCGCCGATAAAGCTCCAGATAATTCCGCCGCTGCTGAAACTCAATGAACTCGACCCAATCCGGGTTAATCCCATTTTCTGACAGCTTCTGGCGAATCCTTTCCCGATGCCCGCCATTTGCCGCCAGAAGCAGGAGCCGAAATTCGCCCACCGATTTGAAAATTGGCATCCAAAGATCGAGCGTCCGCACGGTCACCTTGCAGAAATTGTTGAGACAGCCGAAGGTGAAAAATCCATTTCTGATCGCCGGCAGCGGCCCAGGCTCGACATCCACCGCAGCCCGGGTTGTAGCACCAGAAAGTCTCCGGCAGCCGCACGGTTTTTTCGCTGTAAAGATGCTCTTCGCCGGGCGGATCGAGATAGGGATCGCTGATGCGGTAATCCACAGCCGACAGCCCCGTCGTCCCTGGATATGCCAGCCACGCCACTTGCACGGGCGCTGGCTTGCGGCAAAGACCAGCGACCTGCCATGCGACATGTGCATCGTCAGATCCACCAGGATATCGATCCGGTCTTCGCGAATTTTCCCTGCCACCGCTTTGTCCGAAATCCCGATGATCGGCTCATAACGATCCACCAGCTTCTCGATCCGCTCCGTCGCCGCATCGCGCAGCGCCACGTGCGAATAGCAGAAAATCTCAAAATTCTCGCGGCCATGATTGGCAAACAGCGGAATCGTGAAAAACGACTGGCAATGGTCGCGGAAATCAGCCCCGACGTATCCGATGCGCAGCTTCCGATCCGGATTGCGATCGTTCTCATGCGGCCGAATCTCGCTGCTCACCCGCTGCGCGTGCAGCGCGTTCCACCGCAGCGCCTCGCGCAGAATGTCGTTGGCCGTGCAATCCGGATGATACTGCATGGTAAAAATCAGGTTGCTGTGGGATATCGAATCGCGCGGCTGAAAATCGACGGCCCGGCGATAGCATTCAATCGCATCCCCCAGCCTGCCGGCGTCCTTAAAGGCATTGCCCAGATTGCAATGCGCCGCCGCGTAATCCGGCCGCAGGCGCAGCGCCTGCTGGAAGGCGAGGATCGCCTCGTCGGTCTTGCTCATCGTCCGCAGCGCATTGCCCAGGTTGTTATACCCCGCCAGAAAATCGGGCCGGATTTTCAGCGCCGCCAGATACGACTCGGCCGCACCCTTGTAATCCCGCAGCGCTGAAGCGCATTGCCAAGGTTGTTGTGGGCGTCGATGTATTGCGGGCTCAGTGCCACCGCCTTGCGGTACATCTCCACGGCCCGCGGATAATCTCCGGTGCCCGACAGGGCGTTCCCAAAATTGTAAAACGCCTGGGCAAAATCCGGCTTTAGCTCCACGGCCCGGCTCAGGACAATCACTGCTTCCTGAAACCTTTTTCGCGAACAGAGCGCGTTGCCTAGATTCGTCAGCAAGATCGGCGAATCCGGCGCAATCGCCAACCCGCGCCGGAAAACTTCGATCGCTTCATCCGTTTTTCGCAGCGCATTCAGCGCGCTCCCCAGATTCCCCATCGCATCGACACAGTCTGGCTTGATCTCAGTCGCCTTGCGATAAGCCCCCGCCGCCTCGGCGATCCGCCCCAGCCCGAAATACGCATTGCCGAGATTATTCAGGCATTCCCAATTATCCGGCTTGATCTTCAGCAGCTTCTGATACGTCTCAATCGCCCGCTCCCGATCCCCCGCACCTTGAAGCGCCAGCCCCAGCCCAAAGAGCGCCTCCGGAATTTCCGGTGAAATCTCCAGCGCCTTCTCTAGAAAATTGATGGCCGCAAGATAATCATTCCGCTGCAGTGCCAGGATGCCCATCCGATGCAGCGCCCCGGCATTCCCCGGATCGGAAGACAAGATTTCCCGGTATAGCCCCTCAGCCTGTTCCGCCCTGCCAGCCAGATGGTGCTCCGTCGCCTCTTGCAGAATCCGTTCCGCAGTGACCATACGTATATTTGGGATTAATTAACTCAGAAAAGCAAGCGCACTGCCGCCTCTTTCCGCCACCGCGAACGCCTATTGCCCATTTGCACCGCTGATCAAATTCAGCTCGATTTCATATCGCTGCGCCGCGCCAGGTCCGTCCCGAGTTGAGCATCCAGCGCCGTTCGCACCGTATCGCGCACATCCTTCGCAACCTCTGCCGCAACGTCCGCTGTCAGCGCGGTTCCACTGCCGTCCTTGAATTGATACGCCTGTGACGAAACCTTTTCGCCATAGAGCATCATCGCCCGCAGCGTCTCTTCCAACTGCGACGCCGTCGTCTGGCTCTGTGATTGCGACTGTCCGGCCGAGGGCTGCGTCGTCGGCTGCGTCGTCGCTTGCAATTCCTTCGCCGCAATCGCGTCCGCCTCTTTGCCCACGGCAGTCGCAACGGATTTAGTCGCGGCATCATTTGCCCACGCCGACTTCAGTTTGTCGTTCAGAGTGCGCGCCGCCGTCAGAGCTTCGCTATATTCATTTTGAACATCGCTGTTGTACCCCGTGGTAGAGGTGTTGTACTCACCTTGCAAAACATTCGTATCGCTCACCGATGGCTGCGTCGCTGCCGGGGCTTGGGGTGTCAGGTTATTGACGGCATATTTTCCCAGGTTTGGAACCGACGCCGGCTGATTCAGCGCCTGGCTGATCGCGGCGCTGCTCACAGGACCCCCGATCGCCAGGCTCGCCATCTGTTGTGCCGATTGAATGATGTCCTTCGGATCGGCCGAGTAGCCCTTCACATACCAGTTGCCGATGTCGTCCTGCACGATCACATAATTCGTGTTGCCCGTCCCCGCGACGCGAACCCGATTGATGTTCTGCCAGAATGTCTTGTCGATCTCGTCGTTGGTCAAGGCATCTTTCGCATCACTAGAATCAAAGAAGTCACGCATATATTCGATGTTTGGTATGGACCGCCAAACCTGCCGCCCCAGCATATTCGTCCATCGCGACGATGTGTCCGATTCCAGCGACGTCACCGGATAACTGTTCCGAAGATAAAACCACGGCGGACGGATATATTCGCTGTTGGCATACTGCTGATCCAACACCGTCAGCGCGTTCTTGTAATTGACGGTGATCGGATCATTAATCCCTCGCCAGATCACCATGTCATCATATTCATAGCGCAATTGTCTCCGCAGCATGTCGATCACATCCGACCGCGTATAACCCGTCGGTAGCGTCGAAGGGAGCGCGGCACATAACGGAGGATAGCTCATCTCAGTCGTCGGCGTCCCACGAGTCGTCGGCAGCGTCGTCGGATACGTCGCCAACCGCGCCGCCGCGATCGCCATCAATTCCTCTTGCACATCTTTCGCTTGAGATGCCTCTTCGTGCGCACGAATCTCATTGATCTCGGTGATGAGCGAATTCCCCACCGCCTGCAACATCCGGGACTCGTCCTCGGCGCGTTCATTGTCGTCCGGCGCGGCGTTCGTCTCCGCAATATAGGGCTGCGCGCCCTTTGATTCTCGCGTTGTCGGAGCGGTCGTTGTAGCCTCGGACTTGTCAGGCTCGTCTTCGTCGAGGATGCTGTAATTGGCCACGAATAGCACCTTTTGCGCGAAATGAGTCAACTGGACCAGCATTCGCTCGCGCGCCGCCAATACCATGGGTTGCGTACTGGCGCCGGCACCCGCGTCATTGACCATTGTCGAATAATCCCGCATGAGCCTCTCGATCCCTTGCTCTATCCTGCCTCCGGAAAAAGCGCCGGAAATGGTGGATCCGAAATTCGTCACGAACGTCTCATCTGCCGCCAGCTCTTCTTGGAACTTTTCCGTCAACTCTTTGGTCGAACCGACGGGACCGCTCACAATCCCGTAAATGCGCCGCGTCGGACTCGTTCGAAAGATACCCCACTTTTCCTTCTCGGGACTCCAACCCAGCTCGACGGCTTGGCCTGCTTCCTCAAGCGCCTTCACGTACGTATCGGGATCCTGCGTTAGAAGGTCTTGAATTCTCTGGCGAATTTGATGGTCGTGTTCGGCCAGCCAATCAATGTCCCGACTGCTCCTCGTCGCGGGTTCGGTTGCAGCCAACGCGGTCCGCGCCGCCGTTGTGGACGATGAGGCGACAGCCGCCGATGCCGCGGCGGGCAATGTTGTCGCCGATGCAAAAATACTTGAGGGAGATGTGGTCGCCGCCAGGTTGTGCGATACGTCGTGAAACGATTTCCAATCCGCGTCGCCCAGAAGGCTCTGTAGCTGCTCCTTCAAATTTTCCAGTTCCGGATTGTTATCCTTCGAGCAAAGATCGAAAGCCATGTCCAAATACGTCAGCTCGATGAGCCCGGCGGCCATCTTCGATCCCCCTTTAACAAGTCGCTCCATTTGCCATGGAATACTCAGTTTGGCCCGATCTTTGATCATTTCCAGGGCCTCGTCCATAAGCGCAGCCTCGTCTTCCCGCGCCGTCCGAAAGCCCACGGCAATACCGGTTACGATGGATACCAATTTGTCTTGATCGACCTTGTCATTCGGAAACAACAATTCCGCGTGATCCCGAATCAATAGATCGTTTTCCAGGCTATGATATATGCCATTCGTCGATGTGCGATCCAAATTGGTGGGATCGCCGTGCGGCAGATAATTTTGCTCGTCCGCCGGCGACTGCGATAGGGATTTCCAAAGCGCAACGTGGGCGTCAAGCAATTGCTGTGCCGGGCGATATCCGTTCTCATCCGGTGTTAAAAACTGTGCATATGCATTGCGTAAATGGGCAAAATCCTTCGCTGGCAAATTCGATGGGGCCGTCGAGGCCATAACCCTGTCAGCAAGAGGGTAATCCAGACTATTCAACTTGTCGGTCGCGGTTTTAAAATCATCCATATGCGCCTTCGCTTTACCGAATAGCGCGTCGATCGCAATAGTCGGCTCGTCATCGTATAGCTCAAGCACCTCATTCACTTGAATTGCCAGATCATCTTTCAAACGGGGATTGGGCGGATACTCCGTTATGCACCCCGGACGATACCAGGGGGAAGCTCTCGCGGCATCACGCGCCTCCTGCGTGCCCCACTCCAACTTATCCCTCAACTCCACCAGCAGCGGCTTCGCCCCCATCGCCATTGCCGCCGTCTGCTCGATCTGCACGTCCTGCTCATTAACCAGCGGCCCCTTGTAAACATCCACATCAATCTGCGCCACGGCGCACCCATAGATCACGCTCATGGCCGCGAGGAACAATGTCCCCACCGCCGTCGAGAAGAGCCGCCAGCGATAATCAGTCGCTAAGCTCATCATCGACCTCATTCTTCGTATCTTTCAGTTGCTGTTCATCGCTCTGCGCCTGCGCCAGCGACTTGAATAACTGTTGGTTATACGCCGCGTTCAATTGCTGGTGCGTTGCCTGCGCCACCGCTCCCGTCGCCAGGTCCATGGCCTTGAAAAAATCCTCCGGACTCGCCCCCATGATAATCACCAGCCGCTGATCCGCCGGCGCTTTCCCGAAACCCCTGCGGCCCAAATAAAATCAGCCGCCTTCCAACATTCAATTCACCGGTCTGCGCCTGATCCCCCGTCGTAATCGTCGGCTGCGTCGTCGCCCCCTGAAATCCCAGGCTCGTATTCAGCGAATCCACGAACTTCGCCGGCACCCACCCCGACGCGAAACGCATAAAACTGATCACGCTCGCCTGACCATGTACCCGAATCCGGTACACCGCCTCCGGAATCTGCTGCTGCGGATCGTAAACCCCCAGGTAATAAATCTGCTCGATCTCCTGCGTCGGCGCCTGCCCGCCAAAGGCTGTGACCAATCCCACCCCAAGAAGCGTCGATTCCGTCGCGGTATGGCACGCGGTTAACAGCAGGCTGCTGAACATTGTCAGCAGCACGCCACAATTCCCCGCCCTTTGGTGCTGACGAACCATCGCCCTTCCCGTCCAACGAATTATCCCAATCGAAATGCGCCGATCTCCCGATTGATCTGTCCAACCCTAGATTATCTAATGGCTACATCTGATGCACGTAATGCCCCGCGAATCGACAGTTCCCCGGATTATCCCGGGCCCTCGAATTGGCTGATATTTACGCTTGGGCATAAGTGGGATTTGAACTCTCGCAAATAGCTTGCGCAAACAAGAGTAATCAGGCGTAGCCAAAAAAAAGTAAAAGCGACTGCGAAATGCATATCCATCAGGCATTTCCCCCAAATTCTTCGCAGATTACCCAAATTGCCCATCTTGTTGCGGAGTGTTAGGTAGTGGTTCACTCTCAAGTAATCGAAAGAGATTCGCAATTTCGCGCATCAAATTGGCCTTGACGGAACGAAAATTCCATGGCGCTTTAGTGTTAAGTTGCTGCCCATGCCGGTCGATGTCTAGTTTATCTCAAACGGGGAAGCCATGCAGCTTAGCGAACAAACCGACAAGGCACTGAAAGGATTTCTCGGCGTCGATACATGGGCTTCTGGACATCCCTTGGACTGGGATCGGTGGTACGATTTCGTCAACCAATATCAACGCGAATATGGTTGCGGTGTTGATGATGGGCGCTGCGCGAATACATGGTCAAAAAGGTTGGCTGCAAACGCGATAGTGATCTTGAGCGCATTATCATCAAGCATATCGGCGTGATGTGCCGAATTTTGGACTTTCTGAAGCGGACAGCTCGCTAGTCGGCAGGCCTCACGCCAGCTTCTTTTTCGCGGGCAAATAGTTCGTCAATCGACCGCCAAGTAACCGCTCTTCCCGCTCCAGCAATTCAACGAAATCAACCATCGTCCAAACCTTGTTCGAAAGGCCCGCCATACGCGCGGGCGTTGTCTTAATAGTCATGTGAACGCGACAGAAATTGTAATGGAAGTATTGCAGAGCAACCATGTGCTCGTGATTCGCCAGCTTCTTTGAGAATGCATTGGTAAGGCGAGTGAATCGGCGATTGCCCATGCGCACCGTCAAATTCTGCGCTCGATATAGCTCGTGGAGATTTTCTTCGGCTCGGGAGCCGCAGATTGCCTCTTTTTCAACGCCGATTACGTCTGGTGGGCTGTACCGTCCGGGGGACATACCGGCACTCCCGTAAATCTTGATGAGCTGCGCAAAGTCGATGTTGTTTCCAAAAGCGCTGTCCACTGCGTCTAGATATGCTTTCAATCCATCGGTCGTTAGCTGCACGCGATTGGCCAGCCGATCCGCAACATCGGTCATGAATTTGTGGGCATACCATCCGTTGCGCTGGCCAACAGTGTAGCCGATCACCAGCTTTGAATCCGCGTCGATTGCAACCCACGTCCACGCATCGCCGATACCAAACACGCCTTGAAGATCGGTCGGGACGTTCTTTTGCTTCGCCCCTATGAATCCCCAAATTTCATCGCACTGGACGCGGCGCGTCGTTAGATCGCGAACCGTTAAATCGTGGTACTGCGCGGCAAGCGTTCCAGAATCGGCCAAAAGGCGCAAAACCGTGATTTTGGAGCAATGGAACATCCGGCACGTTGACGCGATGCTGTTCCCCTCAACTAGAGCCGTAAGGACTGCTGCTCGCGTTTCGATGTTCAGCTTTTTCATGCGAATAATTGTAGTAATAATTAATCAGATGTCAAAGGAAAATCGTTGACAATCCGAAAATTTATTACTACACTTATTCAATGCCCAGAGGACGCCCCCCAAAAGATCCTTCGTTGCTGATGAAAGTTGATCTGCGGATTCCCGTCACCGAAGATCAAAAAGAGCTAATCAGCAAAGCTGCTGCTGATGCGCAGTCTGATTTAGCGGCATGGATAAGGCCAATTTTGCTGCGGGCCGCAGAGTTACGGCTCGGGAAAAGCGCGTTGAATCGGAGCAGGGCTAAATAAATCATCTTCCATCCGTCGGTGTCGCGCCGTCAGTCTTTCCATCTCCTGCGTCAGCGGACTTGATGGAGTCTGCGGCCTTCGCGCCGCCTCTAGAATCCTCTCCAGCCTTTGGTCGGCCGCGCGAAGTTGCATTTCGATCTGTTTCTCCAGAGTTTTTGTCATTGGCCGTTCCTTCCATTGTATCCGCTGTATTCGGTCTGACAACAAACGATAGCGAATACACCGTGGCGCGTTTACCATTTATATCGTCCCTCTGCCCTGCTGCGATTAAATAGCGATTTTCGTAAAATAGTGCCAATTCCGCTGGGGTTGGCTCACGAACATCGTGGAACAACTCCTTGGCTTCGTCGCGATCAATTACAAAGCTATGGGATGGATACCCTCGGACGAGTCTGGCCAAGGCATCGTTCTTCAAATTGCTCGTTGCGCCGGTCGCGGAACGGGCCGAAAGTCGCTCTCCATAGTCGGCGGTTATGCCCATTGCCCTAGTGTTTTCGCCAAGGCGCATTGGATCAATCTGCTTATAGATTGGCTGAAGAAGACCAACCGTAATTTTTGCGGCCACTTGTGCAGCCATCCGAGTAGGGAAGCTGAATCCCTCTCTGGTCCTAAGTTTTACAAATAGATCATCAAATAGATTCCACGCCTCTTTCTTTAGCGCCATTAATGCCTGACTTACGATTAGACCCGAACTCATTTCCCCCACTTCGGCCGCGCTCCTGATCTGTATGTCCAGCGGCCCTAAATGCGCCGCCTCCGCCATAATCAGGCGATCACACGCCAACGCGATCAGTGTTCCGGCGCTTTTGCATGCTCCGGTCAAAAAGACCGTGAACCTGCCCCCCTTGTAGGCGTTCCTGATAAATCTGGCTATTCGGTATGCCGTGTCCGGCGATCCGCCCAGCGTTGTCAACATCAAAATGACGTTGGGGCGATATTTGAAATAGCAATTATCTAGGACGCGCTCATCCGCCGGAGGATAGATGCCTCCGCTATACAGAATTACGTCGGCGTCCTCCGCTTCCTCTACTGGGACCAAAACAGCCCTCAGTCGCGCAATGTAATCTTCTGCCATTCCCCAATTGTAACCAACTACTGCCTCTTCCCGCCAAGAGCCGCTTCCACGCCCACCTCAAACGCCGCCCGTAGCAGCGCCATGCCCCGCTCATCCACCTTGCCGACGCCACGAGACCACGCCTGCCACGCCGCCTCAATGCCGGGCGGCAATGGCTTCTCGTGCTTTGCAATTGTCCGGTCTACGATCCGCTTGGCGGTTACGGCGGGGTCTGGTAGTTTGGCCTTCTTCATGGCCGGATTATACCCTAGATCGCCTAACTGACCGAGATTCGGTTTTCCCTGAGTGAACCACTACCGAGTGTTACCTTTTGTCCCGATGCCCCAAAAACAAAATTCAATTTAGATCGCGATCGATCGACGCGATTCCCGCAAAACTTCGTTCGCCCGCTCAATCACATCCCGCGCTTCGATATCCCGCATGCACGCATGCCCATGCGGACATTGCCGAACCGACCGCAGATAACACGGCGAGCACGGAAGCTCCAGTCGCACCACGGCATGCGGCCTTCCGTACGGCCCGATCCACAGCGGATCCGTCGGCCCGAAAATGCTCACGACCGGGCGATGCAGTGCCACCGCCAGGTGCATCGGACCCGAATCGTTGGTGATGCACAAATCTGCGCGCTGCGTGAGGGCGGCCAACTCGCTGATCTTCGTCTGCCCGCACAAATTCAGCACCGCCGGGCACATATTCACCAGCTCGTTGCATACCGGGCGGTCGTTGCCCGATCCGATCGCGGCAACGCTCCACCCCTGGCTTGAGAAATGCCGCGCCACTTCCGCGAATCCATCCGTGCGCCAACGCTTCGTGTCCCACACCGTCCCCGGACTGATGAGCAGCAGCGGCCGATCCACTGCGCCGTGCTGCGCCAGCAGCTCCGCCGCGTGCGCGGCTGCCTCGGCTGGAATCGGCACATGAAAATCCGGCGCTTCCGGTGAAAAACCGAGCATCTCCCCCAGCCACAGATATCGATCCACCGCGTGCGCTTCCAGCGTGGGAATCGCGATGTGATGCGAATACGCCACCCAGGAAATCTCCCGCGCACCCGTCCATCCGTGCTTGTACGCTTCGGGCGGCAATTGCCTGAGCGAACTGAATGATTTTCTGCGCGGCCGGTCAAACCCGATCCGCACCGGCGGCCCGGTCGCCAGCGTGAAGAACGCAGAGCGAAACTGCCCGTGCAGATCGATCACCAGGTCATACCCGCCGGTCGTCAGCTCCTTCATCAGCTTCCAGAAAAGCGCCGCCGGCCTTGCGCGGCTGCACGAGGGCCTTGCGGTCGAATTCCAGAACGCGATTCAGCGCGGGATGGTGCCCGACCCATTCCGCGATCGCCGGGCTCATCATCCAGTCGATCTGCGCATCGGGATACCTCTGCCGCAGTTTCACCAGCACCGGAACGGTGTGAATCACGTCCCCCAGGGCAGAGGGTTTAATCAAAAGAATCCTGTGGAATTCTCTGGTGCTGAGATTGCTACTGGCCAAAAAACGTTTCCTTTTTGGGGGGTCTGCAAACAATCCTATGCCAAACTACTTCGGGGACAAGCGCGAGCAAAAAGAGCGTCAATAATTCGACGCATTCTCGGTTTCCGCGGAGGCGTTTCCGCCTTTTACCTTGCCGAGCATTTTCTTGATCGCGCCGGAAATCCCATGGCGGATCATCGCCATCTGCTTATTGGCCTCGCCCTTCACCCAGTTGAATTGGATCACGCGCCGCTCGCCGATGAATGGGAGATGCCCATGCCACGATTTATCCGAGCGCAAAAACGCCAGAAGCGCCCCACCCATCGGCGGAACCTCCGCGGCAAAGTCTTCCAGGTTGTTCCCCGAGCGCAGCAGCCGCAGCCGGCCGCCCTGATTTTCCCAATTGGTGTTGAGGTACAAAAGCACGGTGATGATTTTGCTCGTCGAGTCGGTGTGGATGTTCCCATCCCGCGTTCCGCAGCGGCCGCGGACGGTGATCGTCGAGGGGCGGCCGGAAAGATCCAGGCTGAATTTTTTCTCAAACGCCTGCCGGAATTCGTCCGAATTGAGGGCATCCACCATCGCCTGGAAATTGGGGCCGAACTTCAGCCCGGCAAGCGGAAGGCTCCCCGCATCGTCGATCTTCGGATAGTCGGCGTTGATTTTCGTCAGGGCATCGGGCTTCACGAACTGATCGATGATCAGGAAATCGTAAGGATCGTGAAGCAGAGGCGCCGCCGCGAAGGCATCCATGTTAAAGACATCTGAAACATTCATAGGATTCTCCTTAAGCCCATGAGCACGACGAACTTCCCTGTTTTAATCGGGATGGGCCTGAGATTCTACGGAGAGGATATAGAGCGCGAGTTTCACGGACATTTTTTAGAGGTGAGACCTCTCCGGTACAAAAGGTAACACTCCGCGTCAAAATGGGGTAAATGGCGAAAGTGCGCAAGTCCAGCAAGCGCTTGCTGAATTGGTTTTCAGAGGCCAGAATATTGCCCATGAATCGGAGCAAACCACTGCAACTCACGTTCACTTTGGCTTTGGGGCTGATCGTTTGCGGAATTCAATGGGCGGCGGCCGACGAGACCATTTTACTCGACGGCAGCGCCCCCGGGAAACAGTTCGATGGCATCGGCGCTGTCAGTGGAGGCGGCGCGACCTCCGTTCTGCTGAAGGACTATCCTGAGCCGCAGCGCAGCGAGATCCTTGATCTTCTTTTCAGGCCCAGGTTCGGGGCCTCGATGTCCGCGCTCTATGTCGAGGTGCCGGGAGATGGAAATTCCACCCAGGGCACGGAGCCCAGTCACATGCACACGCGCGATGATCTCAATTATTCGCGCGGTTACGAATGGTGGATCATGCGCGAAGCGAAAAAGAGAAATCCCTTTCTCACGCTCGACGCCTGCGCGTGGAGCTGCCCCGGCTGGGTCGGGGAGGGAGAGTTCTGGACGCAGGACATGTGCGACTACTACGTCAATTGGATTCTGGGACTCAAGAAAGTTTACCGGCTCGACCTGGATGCCGTGGGCTGCCGCAACGAACGCGGGTCGGTCGAATTCTTTCCGAAACTGCTTCGCAAAACCCTCGACCGAAGCGGGCTGCAAAGCGTCAAGATTCACGCGTTTGACGGCAACGGCCCGAGCAAATGGGATTGGTGCGCTGACCTGGCTACCGACGCCGACCTTAGAAGCTCGGTCGATATCATCAGCAATCACACGATGTCCGTGGTCCCCACGCCCCAGGGGGTGATAGCGCTCTCCGAGCGGCTTGGCAAACCGATCTGGAACACCGAAGAGCACATTTACAGCGACTCGGAGCATTCCTATGGCGACGACTGGGACTGCGCCATCGGCACCGTTCATCAGTTCAACGAGAACTTTATCAAAAGCGGGGTGACTAAAATCGTGAACTGGTACCTTGTCGGTTCGGTCTATGGAATCGAGCCCTATGCCCAGCAGCCCCCGGCGATGATCGCCAACTCCCCATGGAGCGGCCATTACTCCATCAAACCGATCCTGTGGAGCTACGCACATTACGGGCAGTTTTCGCGGGCGGGTTGGCAGTACATGACCGCGGCGTGTCGCAACCTCTCAGCGGGCGGCTCGGTCGTGGCGCTGAAATCTCCGGAGGGAGACTTCAGTCTGATCGCCGAAACCGCCGGCGCATCGGCAGCTCAAAAAATTAGCTTCGATATCGGTCCGGGGCTTCAGGCAAAAACGCTTTGCGTGTGGCGTTCCGACCGCGCTGCGCAGTTCATCCGGCTCGCCGACATCATTCCCGCCGCGCGGCGCGTTTGCGATCCGACTCGACCCGAATTCCATCTACTCGATTTCCACGACCACCGGCCAGCAAAAAGGCGCCGCCGGTGAGATTCCCCCCGATGCGCCTTTCCCCCTGCCGTACCGGGACGATTTCAACCACTACGCGAACCCGAGGCAGTTCGGGTATCTGCCCCACTACACCGCGGACATCTGCGGCGTTTTCGAAATCGGCAACCGCCCCGATGGAAAGGGAAAGTGCCTCCAGCAGGTGCTCGACGCCAAGGCCCAAAGCTGGGCGCCGGAATGGATGCCGTATACCGTCCTGGGCGACGCCAATTGGACGGATTACGAAGTCAGCGCCGATATCTACCTGCCGGATGGCGGGTGGGCGGGGGTGATGGGGCGAGTGAGCAGCACCGGCAACGGATGGGACGGCGACCCCAACGGATATTATGTGCGCCTTTATGCTGACGGTGGCTGCGCGCTCTACCTGGCCGATCGGAACATCCGCGGCTCGCGTCAGCATGAACTGGCCCTGGGAAACGTGGAGCATTGGCGGTGGAACCACTGGCATCGCGTGATGCTGCGATTCGATGGCTCGAAGATTTCCGTCCTTGTGGATGGTTCACTGGTCTGTTCGGCGAACGATCGAACATTTTCAAACGGCCTGGCAGGGCTGATCGCCGCCGGCGAAGGAAACGACCGGCACAAGGCGTTCTTTGATGACCTGATGATCAATCGCCTGGATGGGCCAACGCCCGCGCCCACGCGTTTTCGACAGGACGAAAGCCCGATCTATCCATAAATGAGGTTTCCCGACGTTGCAGCAACGGGTTTGAATCTCACGCCTCGTCCTGCTCCTTCAATTTGGCGACCACGCTGAAATCCTCCAGCGTGCTGGTGTCTCCTTTCACTTCGCCCCCCGAGGCAATCTCCTTCAGCAGCCGGCGCATGATCTTTCCGCTGCGGGTTTTCGGCAGGGCTTCGGTGAAGCGAATCTGATCCGGACGCGCCAAGCTCCCGATCTGTTCGGTCACCACAACGCCAAGCTGCTTCTTGAGATCATCGCCCGGCTTGAACCCGCTGCGCAGGGTCACGAAGGCGGCGATTCCCTGCCCCTTCATCTCGTGCGGCATGCCGACGACCGCGGCTTCCGCGACCGACGCGTGGGAAACGAGCGCGCTCTCGATCTCCGCCGTCCCGAGCCGGTGGCCCGAAACATTGATGACGTCGTCCACGCGTCCCATGATCCAGAAATATCCGTCCGAATCGCGCCGCGCTCCGTCGCCGGTGAAATAGCAGTCCTTGACGTCCGACCAGTATTGCCGGACGTAGCGGTCCGGATCGTTGAAAATTCCGCGCAGCATCGAAGGCCACGGCCTGCGGATCGCCAGCAGGCCCCCCTGATTCGGCCCCATCTCGCGGCCTTCGCGGTCGACAATCGCCGCATCCACCCCGAAAAATGGCAGCGTCGCCGTTCCCGGTTTCGTCGGCGTCACGCCCGGCAGGGGCGTAATCATGATCGCCCCTGTTTCCGTCTGCCACCACGTATCAACGATCGGGCATTTCTTTTGACCGATCACTTCGTGATACCACATCCACGCCTCTGGATTGATCGGCTCACCCACCGTTCCCAGCACGCGAAGGGAAGAAAGATCGTGGCCATCCACAAGCTGCCTTCCGGCCCGCATGAACGCGCGGATCGCGGTTGGAGCGGTATAAAAAATCGAAACCTTGTGCCGCGCGATGATCTTCCAGAAACGGCTGAAGTCCGGAAAATTCGGGCGCCCTCGTACATCAGCGTCGTTCCGCCGTTGGCCAGCGGGCCGTAAATCACGTAGCTGTGACCCGTAATCCACCCGACGTCGGCCGTACACCAGTAGATATCGTCGTCGTGCAGATCGAAGACGTATTTGGTCGTGATATACGTTCCGATCATGTATCCGCCGGTGGTGTGGATAATTCCCTTGGGCTTGCCGGTCGATCCGCTGGTGTAGAGCACAAAGAGCGGATCTTCGGAATCCATCGGCTCGGGCTCGCACTGATCCGACTGATTCGCCGTCAGGTCGTTCCACCAGATGTCGCGCCCTTCCACCCAGTCGATTTTTTCGCCGGTGTGTTTGAAGACGATCACTTTCTTGATCAGGGAAGTCTTCCTGGCCGCTTCGTCGACGTTGCGTTTGAGCTGGACGATCTGCCCCCGCCGCCGGCCGGCGTCGGCCGTGATGACGATTTCGCTCTTCGCGTCCTCGACCCTGTCGGCGATCGCCTGGCTGGAGAACCCGCCGAAGATGACGCTATGCGGCGCTCCAAGCCGGGCGCACGCCAGCATCGCCACCGCGGCCTCGGGAATCATCGGCATGTAGATCGTCACCCGCGTTCCCTTGCGCACGCCCAGGCTCTTCAGTGCGTTGGCGAACCTGCACACATCCTGGCGAAGCTCTTCAAACGAGATCGCCCTGATCTTGCCCCCCTGCCCCGGCCCGATTTCCGGCTCGGCCTCCCACAAAATCGCCGTCTTCTTCCCCCGCCCTTTGGCGATCTGATAGTCGAGGCAGTTGTGCGAGACGTTTGTCTTTCCGCCCAGGAACCACTTCGCGTTGGGCAGCTTCCACTCCAGCACGCGGTCCCACTTCTTGAACCAGCTCAGCTCTTCGGCAATTTTCGACCAAAATTGTTCAGGATGGTCCAGCGACTCGCGGTACATTTGCTCGTACTGCTCGCGCGATTTGATCCACGCCTTGGCCGCCAGCGCCGGGCTGGGCGGAAAAACACGCGTCTCTTTCATTGCCGATTCGATGGACTGATCAGACATCTCGTTCTCCTCGCTTTGGGGGGCCGGCCATCACCAATGCATCGCCAAAATCAAAACACGCCTCCGGCGGATTCGGCGCGCCGCATCGCACCGCGGAATAACACCACCGCCGCCACCTGCTCGCTGCCCCCTGATTACATATCACGCTCTAGGATTTCTTCGACGCGAAATCCTTCATGAACTGCGCCAACGCCTGGCACCCTTCCACCGGCATCGCGTTGTAGATGCTGGCGCGAATTCCGCCGACGGTGCGGTAGCCCTTGAGGCCGACCATGCCGTTCTTCGCGGCGGTCTTCACGAATTCGTCCGTCAGCTCTTCGCTGGGGAGGCGATAGGTCACGTTCATGTGCGACCGCTGCTCCTTGTTGGAAACGGTGCCCTTGTAGAATCCGTTGCTGTTGTCGATCGCGCCGTAGATCAGGCCGGCCTTGGTCGTGTTTCGCTTCTCCATGGCCGCCAGTCCGCCCTGCGCTTCCAGCCAGCGGAAGATTTCCAGCAGCATATAAATGCCGAACGTCGGCGGCGTGTTGATCATCGACTTGTTCTCAGCCTGGTCCTTGAAGCTCCAGAGCTTGCTCGGGGACCTTCTTCTGCTTCGGGTAAAGGTCCTTGCGGACAATCGTCAGCACCACGCCGGCCGGGCCCAGGTTCTTCTGCGACCCGCCATAAACCAGCGCGCAATCCTTCACCGGATGCGGCCGGGACATGAATTCGCTGCTGGCGTCCACGATCAGATTCGGATGCTTCGGCCAATGGGGCAGGCGATGGCCGTGTACGGTTTCGTTCGAGCAGACATGGAAATAGTCCGCCTTGTCGGAAAGCTTCCAATCGCCCGAGGCCGGAGAATGGTCGAAATTGCTCGCTTCGCTGCTGGCGACCACGTTCACGCTTCCGACTTCCTTTCCGAACGAAGCGGCCTTTTTGCTCCACTCGCCGCTGACGAGATAGTCGGCGCTGCCGTGCAGGAAATTCATCGGGATCGAGCGTGAAAAGCTGCGTGGCTCCGCCTTGAGGAAACAGCACATCGTGCGTGTCGCCCAGCCCCAGAAGCTGCTTGCAGCGGGTGATCGCCTCATCGATGACGCCCTCGAATTCCTTGCCGCGATGGCTCACCTCGGCAATCCCAAACCCCTTGCCCTGGTAATCGAGCAAGGCGGTCGCGGATTTTTCCAGGACCTCGGTCGGCAACATCGCGGGCCCGGCACTGAAATTATAAATGCGGTTCGACATAATTTCATTCCTTCGGTAAACAACTGTTCAAGCTTCGTCCCACTGGCGGTGCAGAAACGCGATCACGCGCTTCCCCACCGTTTCAAAATCGTTGAAGTTCAGCGCTTCGACGCTGATCGCCCCGGCATATTTCGCGCGCTTCAGAATCCGGAAAAACGGCCGGTAGTCCGATTTCCCGCTCTCGCCCGCCGCCACCCGCCCTTCCTGATCGGCCACGTGTACATGCCGAACCCACGGCGCGGCCGCCTCAAGCTCCGAAAGCTGTTCGTTCTCCATCCAGAAATGATAGCTGTCCGCAAGACATTGAAAGCTCTTGTGATTCACCTGCCGGACATACGTCATCGCCTCGCCGACGGTGTTGATGATGTTGCACTCCCCCTTGTTCAGCGGCTCCGCCACCAGCGTAATCCCCGTGCGCGCGCAGGCATCGGCCGCCATTTTGCAAAAGGCGACGATCTGTTCCTGCGCCTGGCGCGGTCAAACCCATCCGGAACATTTCTCGCCCCCCCGCTGCCAAACACCAGTGTTTTCATGCCGACCCTTTGTGCCCGCGCGGTCACGTTGCCGATGTATTTCCGCAGCCGCTCAAAATCCACCACTGGGCCGACGATTTTCAGATCGCCTGGAACCAGTGAATTCGCCGCCGAGATCGGCAGTGCGCTGGTCGCCGTCCGATCGTCCCCTGCCATTCCGCATCCTCGACGAGGCCGCGCAGGAACGTCTGGATGTTTTCCTCCACAAAATCCGCGCCGGCCGTGCGAACTTCGCCTGCACGCTGAGGCCTTGGTGCAAATTCCGAAACGCATGTGAAAGATTTTAATTTGAACCGGGCGGTTTTACAACCGCATTTCCCACATCGGCTCAACCCCAGCAGGAAGTCGGAAAATAACGCAAAAAACCCAGCATTTTCATTCGGCATTTGGCAATCGGCAATCGGCATTTCCCCCTCAATCCCGCACCGCGATCCCATCCGCGGTTATCAGGAGCAGCTTGCTGGTAATCTGGTGAGGCATCTGCTCGAAATCCCGCTCGATCTGGGGCCGCAGCCGCGCGACCGTCGCCTCTTCATTTCGGAAGCACAGCAGGATGTCCCGATTGGGAATCGCCGGCCGCAAACGGGCTTCCCAGATGCTCCCGCAACCGGTCGTGAAGATCGGGCAAAAGCACCCGGCTGGCGTCATAGCCATCCATCGTCTGGAAAAGGATCAGCTCCATCCGCCCGTCATCGTCCTGGGCCGCATGGGCCGCGACCGCCTGGCTTTTTTTTGTCAGGTTCCCCATCGCGGTCTCGTGCAGATCGTCGATCTCCACGTTCCATTTATCCAGCCGCTTTTTCGTGACGTGCGAAATCGTCCGGTCGTTATCAATCCCATAGGCCACGACCAACCCCCCCACCAGCGGCTGCGTGACGGAAAGCTGGTTGCGGATCCGAATTCTCAGGCACCACCATCGGCATGAATCCGCTCGGACAATTCTTCGAACGATCCCATCCAGATCCGGCGTTCCCTCCGCGGCCCGCAGCAACTCCACAATCCACCGCTCCACGTGCCGGCGGGTTCCCTCCGGCCGAAGCACCGACATGCGATAGAGATTTTCCAGCGACGCCACGTGCCCATTAACCCGCATGGAAAATGGCTGGTCCGCCGCGGGCGATCTTCACCAGCGGAAATCGCTCACCCACGACTTTGAGGACTTCGTTGACGAATTGCTCGCGCGTAGGAGATTCCATACCTGATTATAGACCGCCCCGCAGGGAAACTCGAAATTCGAAACTCGGAGGCGCGGACGCCTCCGGGGCGTACTCGCCGATTACGGCCCGGAGCCGTCCGCGGCTCGACGTTTCAAATCTCAAATTTCAAATTTCAAATTACCCCATTTAGCCTTCGCCGCCGCCCAGCTCGCGGCGTTGGAAGCTCCACATCCCCGCGCACAAGCACAAACGTGCAGTAGGAAATCGCGTACAGCGCCGCCAGGCCCACGTATCCCCACAGCGGTCCCAGCGGAATCGCATCGGTGTCTGTTCGCAAAGTCGCCCACTTTGATCGTGGAAAGCACCGTCAGGTCCTTCAGATCAAACGTCCCCAGATACGGAAGCAGCAAGCACCGACCACCCGCCCGATCACCTGCACAACCTCCGGCTTATCCGCCAGCGGGCCGGCCGGCGATCGGAAACATAAACCGCGTCAGGTTGCCCGCGAGATAAAGAATGATCACCGTCGGCAGATTCACCACCAGCGAAAACCGCGTCGAAAGCGCCACCCCCACCGCCGCCAGCACGCTGATCTGCAGCCAGGTCAGCACCAATTGCGGCAGCAGGCCCGAGATGTGCATCAGGCGATAATTCCAGATCTGCTTGCGGACCAGATCGTTCAGCGAATTCGCATTAAGCAGGTAATCGGTGGGAATGCGCATCCAGGTGCCCAGGATCACCACGAACCCCAGAAACGAACACGCCCAAGCGCCGCCGCGGCAGGATGATGCCGAGATATTTCCCCAGCATCACTTCCCATCGCCGCACCGGCTTGCTCATCAGCGTGAGCATGGTCCGGTCTTCAATCTCTTCGTAGATCGACTTGCTCGTGGCAAACAGCGTCGCCAGCAGCACCAGCAGCAGGATCACGTCCAGCGCCACCGATTTGAACATCTTGGTGTCTTCGCCAAGCGTGAAAAACGGCAGCAGCCCGAAGATAAACAGGATCGCCGCCCCGAGCGTCAGCAGCAGCGAATAGATCGGCTGCAGAACCGCTTCGAGAAACGTATATCGAATGATGACCAGAGTGCGGTACATAGGTGACATTGCAATAGATGCCTGATCAGTGCGAATGCGAAGTGATCGAATTCCCCGGTCGGCGCTGGCGACGGTCTGATCGAGCCCTTTGATATATACAGTTCATCTTCCGATTCACGTCTTCCAGCAGCCCGTCCATTTCCTCGTCCGGGCCTTCCATTACAAGCTCCACCCGCCCATCTGGCAAGTTACGCACATAACCCAGCACATTGTACTGCATCGCAAGATTCTGAACAGTATATCGAAACCCCACCCCCTGCACACGACCCCTGAATCGACATTCCCTCCGGTGATAAAGGTGGACTACCGAACGCCATAGCGCAAATATAACGCGATGGAGCGTGCATCATACCAAGGGATCAATTTTTTCGGATAATTTCGCTCACTCGCATCTGAAATTGTTCCTGTCATTTCGTCGTATGCGACCTTCTGCATGAATTGTTTATAACCCGCCTCGATGCGTCGGCAGGTCCTCGCCAAGATAGTGCTCCAAAAGCGGCTGAACGCCCGCCGGGATTCCAGCCCAGATAGGCCAACCGAAGCGAACCCGTCGGGTCATAAACCGTTCCCGCGGCCGTATCGGCCAGCAGGCTCTGCAAGTGCCGGCCGAAACTTGCCGTTTTCCCCTCCCACAGATACCGGGCAAAGGCCCAGTTCTGGGCATAAAACGCCTCGATCCGAATCCCCGGCCTTCCCCACGATCTTCCCCGCATGAAGCGTGATCAGCTCGCTGAGCGGAAACAGCTCGTTCGCGTCCATCGCCCGGCGCAGCGAAAGCGCCCGCTCCGGATTCAGCGAAAGATTAAATCGCGGCAGATCGTTGGTCCCACTGCACGTCCTCAAACATGCACGCCAGCCCCTCTTCCAGAAACGGCGGAAGCCGCCCCTTGAAATGCCGGGCCACAAACTGATGCCAACCCTCATGGGCCGCCACCGAATACGTCGCCATATCCCCGATGTAATAGGCGACATACCAGTCGTGAATCGTGTATCCCCCCCGGCTGATCTGGAGATAAATATTCGCGTCCAGCCCGGTGTGCATCACGCGTGAACGTCCATCCACTGCGGACGATCGGCAAACATATAGCAGCGCATCGGATGATCCGTCGGCGTCACCGACGGCGCCAGCCTTCGATACATGCTGAAATGCCCCCTCCATCAGCTGCGCCAGCCGGCTCAACATGTCGGGCCGATCGGGGATGGTCGAATAAATCTCGTAATGCTCGGCTGCGAACAACCTTCACCGCGTCGATTGTCGGGCGAAGCATCCTGCATCGTCACCGAAGCCAGCACCGTCGGCCCGTCCATCGTATCCGACAGAGCGCCGAATGCTGTCCCGAGCACGCCGCCAGCGCGAGCGAAGCCGGCGACACCCGCGGCGATCCATCGATTAAATTTCAACATCGCTCAGCCATTGTAGGTACAATTGCAAAGCCCGCACCCCCGAATTTTAGTCCCCCACCTTTCACACAATCCGTTCCAGTCAATCGCGCCAGCACTTTTTTCGAATCAAAATATTGTTCCGCGATTCCCCGCGCCGCGGCACGCATGCCGCGGATAATCCTTCGCGATCACATTCAGCGCCTCGGCCGCCTCATCCACCGTCTGATACGAAAACAAGCCCCTGCCCCGTCGGCAGCCACTGGTCGAATCCGCTCGCCTGCGTCACCACCGGCCGGCCGCTGGCAAGATAGGCCGCACTGCGGTCGCTGAACCACCCGCTGGGCAATCCCGCATAAATCTCCTTCGCAACCGTAAACTCCCCGGCACTTCCCCGAATGAAATCCGCATACGCCTCGCAGCTCAGCGTCGCTTTTTCCGGCATCGACCACGTTTCCACCCATGCCGCGAAAATTCGTCCGAGATCTCCTTCGGCATCGCCAGCATTCCCAGCGTCATCTTCCAGGCGACCGCCGCGGAAGATCGATCATCTTCATCCACTCCACGCCCTTGCTGCTGCGAAAACTCTTGCCGTTGAATTCCAGATTGCGGTCGGATGTGTGCTCCCATTTCCCGATCGTCGTCAATGCCGAACTCTGCGATTGCGTCACCGGCCAATGCCGCAGCGCGATCGGCTGATTGGTCGGAATCCAATTGAATCCATGCGTCGGCAACGGACAGGCGTCGGTTCCGATCAGCCTTCCAAACGTCGCCACCGAATCGAACTTGTCGGTAATAGTCCAGAAATTCCGAGTCCTAGTTCATCCGAAGCTGCGTGAACACCGGATCGGTATCAATCACCGCCGTCTTGCCGCGGTCGGGCCGCTCCTCCCGCAGCGGCGTCACCCCGCTCACGCACAGCAGCAAATCGGCCCGCCGCAAAAGATCGTTCAGCTCCTCGCCGCTGAGTCCATAATGCTTGTCCTCAAACTCCGAGTAATAGCAATATCGCTTTGGAAACCCGATATTGCGCGAAGGTTCGCTCCAGATATTCCCGCCCGTAGGTGGAATCCGCGGAGCTTTGCCAGGTCACCGGGTTATACGGATAGGAATACGACCCGCTGTCCTCCAGGAACCAGACTTCATGCCCCATCTCGTGGAGCCCCAGCAGATAATTGAGATGATGCCACGTCATCCCCCCCAAGGGATAGGCGACGATGTAGCCGCCGACGACGATGGTCAGGCCCTTGCCCATCACCCGATTTTCGAACCGAGCTCCGCGGCTTGCCGCGTAGATCGATTCGATCATCCGCGGCAACACCCGATCCGGCGCCAGATATTCCCGGGCAATCTCATACGCCGCCGCCCGATGCCCGTCTGGATCAGCCGCCACGGCGTCGATCCCCGCGATCGCCTCTTCCATCGTATTAAACGCCATCGAGTCCATTTCCCGCTGGGATGAACTTCGCTCCAGCCCGTATCCTCCACCACCGCCGGCCGCCCCCGGCCAGATAGCACGCCGTCCGGCAACTGAACCATCCCGTCTTCATTGCCACATAAACATTCTTCGCCACCGACCATTCCCCCGCGCTCTCGGCAATAAACCGCTGATAATTCCCCGGCGTCAGCGTCACCGCATGCGCGTCCATGCACCTTCCACCCAAACCCCTCGACTTTCTTCAGCGGCGCTTTCAATCCATTGATCGCCAGCGACCATCGGCGAATGGGTGCGGCTGGGAAGATCCCATGAATTTCTCAAACTCCGTCGCCTTCGCGAAATATTCCACGCCCGTTATACGTCAGCGGCCCGCGGAACCAGTCCCAGGTCATGATCGTCGTCATCCCCGCCTCCGCCGGCACCGGCGCTTCGCGCACCGCCCGCCACTGCGGCAGCGTCACCACGCACCGCGTCGTCTGCCAATCAAAGTTCAGCCGCGGAACCAGGCAATCGTCGCCATACAGATTCTCCGCATAGGTCAGATGCCGATCGTGATCCGCCACCGATTGGCACCACCGCTCCACGTTCTGCGACCAGGCAAACCGCTCGCTGAGCATGATCTGGTTGTAGCCCGGATCGGTGTCGAGAAACACCTTCACGCATCCGCTTCCCAGCTCCTCCGGGATGAAGCAGGCCCCGCTGACGTTGAGAAAAATATCCGCCGTTCGGGCCACTTCCGCGAAGGCCTCCCGCGTCATGCCGAAATGCTTGTCGTGAAACAGCACATAATGCCACTTGCTCTTGAGCTGCGGCGCATGCGTGGCAAAAAATTCGTCAAGAAACTTCACCGTATACGAAGGGTCATCGGTCGGATATTTCAGATGCGGATCGAACGGCCAAACCCACGTATCCTCGTGGTAATACACATCATGCCCCAGCTCGGCGAGCCCCAGCACATAATGAAAATAATCCCACGCCACGCCCCCCAGCGGAAACTGCCCCACCAGCCCGCCCACGATGATGCGAAGTTTCTGTTTTTGCCCGGTCATTAGACAAACTGCGGCGGTGTTCCAAGTGGAATCATACCGGCTTTACGCCGGCGAAGCTTCCTCGATCTTTAATTGCTGCCGCGCCATCTCCGCGTACAGCCCATGTGCAGCCACCAGCTCCGCATGTGTCCCCTGCTCCACGATCCGCCCTTCATCCATCACGAAAATCTGATCGCAATCCATCACGGTGCTGAGCCGATGGCTGACGAGGATGATCGTCCGCTGGCGTTTGAGGCTGCGGAGCGTTTCAGTAATCAATGCCTCGTTCTGCGGATCGAGCGCGCTGGTTGGCTCGTCGAAAACCATGATGGGGGCTTCGGTGAGGATCGCCCGGGCGATCCCGATGCGCTGCCGCTGGCCACCGGAGATGTTGCCGCCGCTTTCGCTGATGACGGTATCGTATTTCTCCGGCAGCTTGTCGATGAACCCCGCCGCCCCGGCCATTTCCGCCGCCTTGCGAATCTGCGCGCCCGTTGCCTCTGGCCGCCCATACGAAATATTCTCCGCCACCGTCGTCGGCAGAATCAGATTATCCTGAAGCACCAGCGCCACATGCGCCGCACATCCTTGATCTTCGCCTTGCGGATATCGATCTCATCCATCAAGAGCGCCCCGCTGCTCGGATCGTAAAACCGCGGCAGCAGATTCAGCAGCGTCGTTTTTCCCACCCCGCTCGATCCCACAAACGCCACCATCTGCCCCGGCCGCACCGTTACATCAATGTCCCGAAGCACCGGCTCGCCCGCCCGATATTCAAACCCCACGTCCTTCAGCGAAAGGGTCCGCGCCTGCCGGGGGAGATGAATCGCATCCGGCGCATCCTTGATGATCGGATCCCGATCCAGCACATCGAACACGCGCTGCGCACTTGCCACGCCGCCCTGGATATTCGCCCCGCTGCCGCTGAGCGCCTGAAGCGGCGCGTAAACCTGGTTCACGTACTGAAAGAAAATCGTCAGGCTCCCGACCGTAAGATCGCGCTGTGGTGGTTCACCACCATCCATCCGCCGTAGCCGAATATCACTGCATAACCCAGCCCGAAAATGGTCCCCACCAGCAACCAGTACCACGAGTCCTGCCACGCCTGCCGGATGTTGGCTTTCTTGCTGTCGATCGCGGTCGTCTGAAACCGGTTGAATTCATCCGCTTCGCGCCCAAAGGCCTGGACCAGCCCGATGGCCGCCACCGAGCGCTGAATGACCGTCGTCAGCCGGGTATCCACTTCCTTCGCTTCCAGCCACCGCTGCTTCAGCGACCCCGCAAACAGCTTCGTCACCAGCATCAGCAGTGGCGCCACCGACAGCGTCACCAGCGCCAGTTGCCAATTCATCTGCACCATCAGGCAGGCCATAATGATCAGCGTCACCGCGCTCACCAGCACCCCGTTGATCAGCACCGTCAGGATCGTCTGAAATCCGCCGGTGTCGAAAGAGAGCCGATAAATCGCATCCCCCTGCGGCTGCGATTTATGATACCGAAGACTGAGCTGCTGAAGCTTCTTGAACAGATCGCAGCGAACCCGAATCAGCCCGTTATATCCGATGTTTACCGCCGTCAGGCGCTGCGACATCGCCAGTAATTCCTGCAACACCCGCAGCCCGACCGCGAGCACCGCGAGCGTAATGATTTGCCCCTTCAGATCGTCCGCCCTGATCCCCATCGCGCGTGTCCCCCGGAAAAAAACCCGGTAGACCCACATGCTGTTGCGGTCGGTCCCAAGAATACTATCGATCAGAATGGCCGCGAGAAATGGCTGAAGCAACGCCGCCAGCGTCGACAGCGCGATCAATCCCAGCGACGCCAGGATCAGCGGCAAATCCTCGCGAAAATAAGCGATAGCCCGAAGATAAAATCGCATACTTGTGATCTCTCCCTCCCCTGGTACTCCGGCCTTCGGCTCTGAGGCTCAGGCTCGAAGAGGGGAGGGTAGGGGTGGGGGATGCTCTACTTTCGTACTCTCTGCAGCTCAACTTTCTAGCGCTAACTCCCCATCCCCTTCATCCAACACCGGCGTCAAAATATCGCCCGATTTCGCCTCCGGCTTCGGTGCCTGCTCTGCCTTCTGACCGGAATCCGCCGGCAGCGGCATATACCCCGCCTTCTCCGCCGCCGCGTCGATCAACCCCAGCACCGGCGCCGAAACCTTCCGGCGATTCACCAGATACATCGCCCACCACCCCACTGGAATCAGCACCGCCGGCCGGCTGAACGGCCACAGGTGCACCAGCAGCAAACACGCCAGCAACATCGTCCCGACCATCAGCACCTGCCCAAACCGGCTCTGCCGCAGCTCGACCCGCACCCGCGTCAGCATCCCCTTGCCATCGTGATATTCCGTTGCCGTCGTCAGCCGCACTTTCGCGTACCGGCTGCCGTAAATTTCCATGTCCCAGTCATGCCAGCCGCTGTCCATCCGGGCCCGCCATCCCGCCGCGTGAACTTCTTCGTTGATCTGGTGCAGCAGCGCGCAGCCGGTCGTGCTCGGCGCTCCAATACCGCAGCGTCCCCGGCTCGATCGGGTCAAACGGAAACTTCTCGCTGCGCTGATATCCGCTCGCTTCCCCCTTCAGCACCTTCTCGCGAAGCCGGACGCTATACCGTGCCCATCCCCGCGCGATCGGCTGGCGGAAATGCAGATACGCGATCAGCGGCCGCGTCAGCCAGTGCCGGTGCCGCGGCATCGGCGCCTGAAACGCCGCCACCAGCGCCAGCACCACCGGCGTCAGAAACATCGCGCACCGCCACAAAAAACAGCGGCGCAAACGCCAGCGAAAGCAGCAGCGTAAACCCGGCCAGCAGATGCCACTCGATGCTCATCAGCATCATCGCCAGGATCGACGCCGGCCGGCGATAAATCGTCTGAAAAAGCCCCGTCCCAAACACCCCGTGATAGACCACGTCTCCGCCCAGCTTCACGCCGATCTGATCGCCCCCATAAATCTTCCCGCGCCAATGGCTCGCCCCCAGCGTGTTGAAATGATCGGGATGCTTATATTTCAGCAGCGCCTCCGCTTCGCCATATCCGCGCTGCTGCTTCAGATATGCCTTGACGGTATTGCGGCGATAGTGCCACACCTGCGCCGCCGGCGCAAAATCCGATCGCCTGCCCCAGGTTCTGAATTCGCCAGATCACGTCGACGTCGTCCCCCGCCTTGCGGAACTGCGAATCAAATCCGTTCATCTGCTTGAGGACCGGCGTGTAAAACGCCATGTTGCAGCCCGGCACGTGCTCGGCCTGCGGTCGTCGATCATCACGTGCGTCGGCCCGCCCGGCGAAAGTCCCACGCAATCCGCCACCCACGATTCCTCATCCGGAATCAGGTTCGGCCCGCCCATCCCCGCATGTCCGCTGCGCACCAGCGAGAGCGCCAGGTAATAGAGCCAGTCTTCATCCGCTTCGCAGTCGCTGTCGGTATAGACGACCACTTCCCCGCGCGCCGCGTTCATCCCCACGTTGCGCGGCAAAGCTCAGCCCCATGTTCTTCTGCCGGATGTTCCGCACCCACGGAAACTTTCGCAGAATCTCCTGCGTGTTGTCCTTCGAACCATCATCAACAAAAATCACTTCAAAATTCGGATACCGCAGCCGCTGCCATCGAAGACAGGCACGATTCCACGGTGCTCGCGCCGTTGTAGGAGCAAATGACCACGCTGCACATCGGCAGCTTCACGTCCGCCGTCTGCGGCACCTTTCCGAAAACCTCCCGCACCGCCTCAAACGCCGGCTTGGGCTGCGATCCCGCGTCGTCAATCCAAACGCCCAATCCTCGATCTGATATCCATGCCGAAACCAGTCATCCGTAAAGCTGAAAATAAACGTCCCGACCAGCCCCTCCTCAAACACCGCCCGCACATGCTCGCCAGAATCTTCGCCTGGCTCTCCGGCGAATGTTCCCGAAACGTATCGATCCCATATTCCCCGAGCATCAGCGGCTTATCCCCCGCGATGTTCTGCAGCCGCGCCAGATAATTCCGGAAACACCTGCCCATCGTGCAGATAAACATTGAAGCAGACGAAATCGACCCCCTGCGGATTGATGTATTCGGTCGTCGGAAAATTGGCGAACGTCACCAGACAATCCGGCGCTTCCCGCTTTGCGATACCCACCAACTCATCAACGAAGTCCTCGATCTTCTCCCGCCCCACGTAGCGCACGATGTCCGGCGGAATTTCGTTCACCACGCTGATCGCAAATATCGCCGGATGATTTCCGCACTCCCTGGCCGCGCGCGAATCGCCTCCTGCGCCTGCTCCATCAGCGCCTCGTCAACCGTGAACGTCAGGTTCTTCGCCCAGGCGACATCCAGAAAAATCTTCAGCCCCATCTCCTGCGCCAGATCGAGAAACCACGTCGGCGGGTTCTGATATATCCGAACGCAATTCGCCCCCAGCTCCAACATCTGCCCAAAATCGCGCCGCGCCTGCTCCACGCCCGGCAGCGAGCACCCATCCGCCCCGGGCTTAAACGGCCCGTACGTCACCCCCTTGACATAAAACTTCTCGCTCCCCAGCCGGAAGAATTTCCCGTCGCGCCGAACCCGGTTGGAAACCGGTTCGCTGCGGCGATGACGCCCCGATCCCTCCAGCATCGCGATGCCGGACGGCCTTACAGGCGCAGATTCTCTCTCAGTCAGCAACGACATAAGGATAGTCCCTTATCCCACCCACTCACATTTTTTCATTTCGCCCTCGCGCGGCCGGCCTCGAAAAACTTTAAAAATTTCAACGTCGTATTTTAGACATCCAGACCTTCCCTGGCCATTTCAATTCTCACGGCAGTTAAATCATTATTCGTCAGACAATAACAACGAATTGAGGTTAGCCAAAGCCATACGACCGATATTCCACAGCATTGTCCGATAATGCCGGCGCAACGTCCTATAGCCTTGCCAAAAGCGAGATTTCGATCACAAATGCCCCGACCGACCGGAATTCCCCCGCGTTGCCCCCAACAGACGACCGCGACTCACCTGCGGGCGCCGTGCTTCGACACCAGCGCACTCAACCTCTCATCCATCGCTTTGCAAGCCGTGATCGCATCGAACGGCTTGATCGCCTCGATAAACGCCATTTCCGATTTGCTCTCATCTTCAATCCCCAGATGCCAAACATCCTGGATCCGGCTGGAGAGCATGTCCGGACTGCCGTCATAAAGGCACCGCCCGCGCAACCCCTTGGGAATCATCTCCGGATAAACCCCATCATCCGGCAACACCGGCCAGCAGCCGGCCGTGAGGGCGCGGATCGCAAACAGGTCGATCGGCGACCAGCGCTGCGCACTCGAGGAAAATATCCGCCTTCAGCAGTGCCGCAGTCTGGCCGTATTCATCGCTCTCGTCGATCGCCGTCCGCGGGAAGGCATTCGAGAGCTTCTCCAGCGGCCCCACCGTGAACAGGTCGAATCGCTCGCCCCGCATGGCCAGTGTCTGAAGGCCAAGGTTCAGCAGATCCATATCAGCGTCCCGCGTGCTGACAAAAACCGTCCGCTCCTGCCGCTTCACGGGATTCGACAACTGGATGTTGCTCGCCATATGCAGATCAAACGGCGGCGGCATCACGCGCGACTTGGCCAGCATCTCCGGCACCGGATTCCGGCTAGAAAGTTCCGGATGCCGCTCCACCATCGCCGCCGCACGGTACGCGAAGAGGTTCACATGAAATTCACTGTTGAACCAAAGCTCATGCGCCGACTGCGCGGTGTTGAGATTCACCAGGTCATGGGCCGATTTGCTCTCCGGCCCATCCGGATCGGGAAGCTGGTTGTTGTGGAAATAGACAACCGACGGCTTATCCACCAGCTCCGGCACAAGTCGAAGTAAATCGGCCAGATTCAGCGCCTCGCTGGTAAACAGTAGATCCAGCTTTCCCGCCCAATGGCGCGAAAGCTGCTCGGCAAACCAGTGCGCCGCCGCCGAAAGCCGCCGCTCGATCCGCCGCGGCGGAAGCTTCAGAAGCGTCCACCGATGCCGGCTGCAACGCATGACCGTCTCGAGCATCGCCTTGCGGACGCCGCCGTAAAACGGCTCCAGGGCCAGAATGTCCAGTTGAGAGGACATGGATGAAAAGGATATGACGTGCGGTTGGGAATGCCAAGGCAGTTGCGAGTTACGAGTTGCGAGTTGCGAGTTGCGAGTTGCGAGCGAAAATCCGCCGCATTTACTCGCAACTCGCAACTCGCAACTATCTCGCTTTACAGCCGTTCTTTGAGATAGGCCTTCACATTGTCCAGCCCCACGCGAACTTGCGACATCGCATCGCGGTCGCGAACGGTAACGGTGCGGTCCTGAATCGTCTGCCCGTCGATGGTGACGCAGAAAGGCGTGCCGATTTCGTCCATGCGGGCGTAGCGCTTGCCGATCGACTGCTTGGCGTCGTATTCGCAGGTGAAATCGCCGCGCAGATCCAGATAAAGTTTCTCGGCAACCTCGGGCATGCCGTCTTTATTCACCAGCGGGAAAATGCCCACCTTGATCGGGGCGAACTGCGGTTTGAATTTCATAAACATCTTGCTCGGCCGCGATTCATCCGGCGTAAACGCCTCGCAAAGCAACACGAGCACGGCCCGCGTTAGACCGCTGAGCCGGCTCGATGACGTTGGGGATGTACCGGCTTCGGGCCTTGATCTCTTCTCGGGCACTGCCCTCTTCCTTCAATTTCAATTGCAGTTCCTGATCAAAGTAATCGAGCTTCTGGCCGGAGTGCTTGGAATGCTGGGCGAGATCGTATTCGCCGCGATGGGCGATGCCTTCAAGTTCGCCGAAATCGGGGGCGGTGAAGGGATATTTGTATTCGATATCGACCGTCATTTTTGAATAGAGGCTCAACTCATCCTTCTCATGATCGCGGAACCGCAGATTCGACTCGGCAACGCCGAGCGAACGCCACCATTTCATCCGTTTGGCCTTCCAGAATTCATACCACTTGGCGGCTTCATCGGGATGGCAGAACCATTCCATCTCCATCTGCTCGAACTCGCGCGAGCGGAAAATGAAATTTCGCGGCGTGACTTCGTTGCGGAAACTCTTGCCGATCTGGGCGACGCCGAATGGGACGCGCACGCGGCGTGGTGTCGAGGATGTTTTTGAATTCCAGGAAGATGCCCTGGGCGGTTTCGGGGCGGAGATAGGCCTCGACTGTATCGACGGCGCCGATTTTGGTCGTCAGCATCAGATTGAATTGACGCGGCTCGGTAAGCGTGCCTTTTTCCTTGGCATCGGGGCCGACGACCCGACCGTAATGAGAAACGTCAAAGTCCGTCAGCGGACGATCAAAGGCTTCAGTCGCCGGAAACGAGACCTTGTAGCGTTTTTCGAGCTTCTTCTTGCGCGCTCGATACTTTCCTCGTCGCCCTGCACGAAGGCAAACAACATTCCGGTGTCTGCTTCAGGGGCGTAACCAAGGACCCGAAGATGATCGGCGCGATAGCGCTGCTTGGATTCCCGGCAATCGACCATCGGATCGCTGAAAACCCCCCTGCGTGGCCGGAGGCGACCCAGGTCTTGGGATTTTGAATGATCGAGGAATCGAGGCCGACCATTTCGATGGGATGGCCATCGGGGCCGAGCGGCGGGCAGTGGACCATGTTCGTGCCACCACCAGTCGCGGATGTTGTTTTTGAGGAGGACGCCGAGCGGGCCGTAATCCCAGAAGCCGTTGAGGCCGCCGTAGATTTCGCTGGCCGGGTAGATGAAGCCGCGGCGCTTGCAGAGGGAAACGATCTGTTCCATCACGGAGGCGTCGGGCATGGGGCGGTTATCCGAATAAATTGCTCTCGATGAAACAGAGGCTTAAATCCGAAACCCGAAACCAGAATGGCGAATCAAACCCGAATGACGAAATCCGAAACAAAGGCGGCGCAGTCTGTTTCAGTCATTCGGATTTCGGATTTGATTCGTCGCTCGACCTTGAGGCTCTCGACAGGTCATTCGAGTTTCGGGTTTCTGGTTTCCCGCCGTCCTATTTTGCTGCCGCGGCCGGCTTCCCACCAGCCTTCAATGCGTTCAGCCTGCACGTCAACCGGCTGCGGCGGCGCGACGCCGTGTTTTTGTGGATCGTGTGCTTCGCCGCGACCTTATCGAGCCTGATGACGGTTTTGCGCAGTTCCGCCGTCGCCTTGGCGATATCGTTACTCGCCAAGGCGGTGAGGTAAGCCTTGGTCTGGTCCTTGAGTACCTCTTTGCGGGCGCGGTTACGGGCCCGGCGCTTAATACTCTGACGAATTCGCTTCTTAGCCGACAGTGAGTGAGCCACTTAATAATCTCCAAAAACCGGTCGAATTTTCCTCCGACCCAATGGACGGAAGGGTAGGGAAGTTTATTGATTTGAGGCCAATTGTAAAGCCACGCCAATTCCTGCCCCTTTCATACTTTCTCACCTTCATACCTTCACACCCTCGGCCTTGTCCGCAGCAGGAGCCATAGAAAAACAGGCCCCCCCATCAAACCTGTAAGCACTCCAACCGGCAGCAGACTCGCCAGAAGTCCCTCGGCGCTCAGATACCGCGAAAGGGCATCCGCTCCCATGAGCAGAATCGCCCCGATCGCAGTCGAAATCGGCAGAAGCCGCCGCTGGTCGGTCCCGACGATCAGGCGGGCCACGTGCGGGCAGACGAGGCCGACGAACCCGATCGGCCCGCTGATCGCCACCGCGGCCGCGGTCACCAGCGACGCCGCCACTAGCGCGATCCACCGCAGCCGATGAATCCGCACGCCCATCGACTCCGCCTCCCCATCATCCAGCACGGCCACATTAAGCTGCCCCGCAAAATAGAGCAGCACGACCCACCCCACGGCAATCAGCACCGTCGCCACAACCCGCTGCTCGCGCGTGATCGCCTGAATCCCCCCCACCAGAAACCCAATCGGCCCCCCATTGCCCGGCAGTTGCTCCACCAGTGCATTGACCAGCAGAAAGATCGACCCATTCACCGCATTCACAATCACCCCCACGAGCAGCAAGGTAACCGGCTCCAGCCGCCCGCGCCGCCCGGCAATCCCCAGCACAATCGCCACCGCGCCCAATGCCCCCACAAACGCCGCCGACTCCTGGCTCACCGGCGCAAGCATTCCCATCCCCTTGGCCACGGCCGCGAACACGGGAAGCTGCCAAAGATAAGCCACCAGCGACGCCCCGCTGCTGACGCCAAGCAAATAGGGGTCGGCCAGGGGATTGCGCAGAATCGCCTGATAAGCCACCCCCGCCGCCGCCAGTGCCGCTCCGATCAGGGCCGCGTCGATAACCGATTCCGCCCGAAATTGCCGGATCTCCCCCACCGGCCATCCGAAACCGTTGGACCCGACACAAAGCGCCACCGCCATCCCCCCCGCCACGCAAGCCGCGCACGCGATCAGGGTCAGGACCAGTCTTTGCGCGCTCCAGCGGTTCATCCAGTCCCAGCTTTTTACCGTCAACGATGCCGCGATGCGAATGAACACGTCTCACCGCCCGCTTCGCTAGAGCGTGTTGTGAACTTTCCCCATCATCGGCGATATTGGGTGGATGGCAAGGAAGCCTTACCCAACTGACGTGACGGATGAAGAATGGGCATTTGTGGCGCCGTATCTGACGCTGATGCGGGAAGATGCTCCGCAGCGAGAACATTCGCTACGTGAGGTCTTCGATGCGTTGCGATACGTGGTTCGAGCCGGCGAAGCCTGGCGAATGATGCCCAACGACCTGCCGCCGTGGGACATCGTTTATCAGCAGACCCGGCGATGGATCAAAGCCGGCGTGTTCGAGGCCATGACGCATGATCTGCGAGAATTGCTGCGAATGCTGTCGGGCCGCGATCCCAAACCATCGGCGGCGATCTTCGACAGTCGCACGCTGCAGAGCACGCCCGAGAGCGGCGGACGCGGCGGTTACGACGGCGCCAAGCGGAAGAAAGGAAGCAAAACGCACATGGCGGTAGACACGCTGGGACATCTGCTGGCGCTGCACGTGACATCGGCCGATCAGCAAGATCGTTCACGCGTGAAGCAACTGGCCAGGGACGTGCAGAAAGCCACCGGCGATTCGGTGGCGTTGGCATTTGTGGATCAGGGATACACCGGCGAACAACCCGCTGCCGACGCGGCGAAAAGCGACATCGAATTGTCAGTGGTTAAACTTCCGCAGGCCAAACGAGGCTTCGTACTGCTCCCCCGGCGATGGGTTGTCGAGCGATCGTTCGGCTGGCTCGGACGCTTCCGCCGATTGGCTCGTGACTACGAACGGTTGGCCACAACTCTGGCCGGTCTTCACTTTGTCGCCTTCGCCTGCGTGATGCTGCGTCGGCTCATGATGACAGGAGTGGCGTAAAGTGCACAACACGCTCTAGAGCCCGCAGAGAGCGCGGAGGGCAGAATTGAGCTCTTAAAAAAGCAAAAAGCAGGTTTCGCGCAGAGGCGCTGAGAGAAAAATAAAAAGCTTCTTTCTCCGCGCCTCAGCGCGAACCTCTCCTGAGTTTTTCTCTGCGATCTCCGCGCTCTCTACGCGCAGCGGGCGGTGAAATCTTGATTCGAATTGAATTGGAGCTCAAGCCGCCGCGTGCTCGCTGATCCGGCCCTGCGAGTCGACCTGATCGAACTTCACGCTCACGCGCTTGCTCACGCCCTGCTCCTGCATGGTCACGCCATACAGCATGTCGGCGATCTGCATCGTCCGCTTGCTGTGGGTGATGACGATGAACTGGCTGTACTCCAGGAATTCCTGCACGATCATGTTAAACCGCTGGTTGTTCGCCTCATCCAGCGCGGCATCCACTTCGTCGAGGATGCAGAAGGGGCTCGGCTTGGATTTGAAAATGCTCATCAGCAGCGCCACGCAGACCATCGTCTTCTCGCCGCCGGAAAGCTGGCTGATCGACGCCGGCTGCTTGCCGGGCGGTCGCGCGATGATCTCAATCCCCGCGTCCAGAATATCCACCTTGATCTTCTGCGGCGGGATGGGCTGCCCCGCCTCATCAAGCTGCACCGGCGCATTCTTCGGCGGATCAAGCTCGGTCTCCAGATAAACATCCGCCTTCCCGCCGCCGAACAACTTTCGGAACATCCCCTGAAAATGCTCGCGCACGGCGTTGAACGTCTGCTCAAAGCGAACGCCGCTCTCCGCGTTGATCTCCTGAATAAGCTGCTCGAGCTGCGCCTTCGACGCGATCAAATCGTCCGTCTGCGTCTGCAGGAACTGCCGGCGCTGCTCCAGCTCATCGAGCTCGCCGATCGATTCCACGTTCACATTCCCCAGCCGCTGAATCTTCTCACGAAGCTCCTTGATCTCCTCCGCCACGGCATCCCAATCCATCGCCGCCGGCTCGTATGTTTTCCCATCCGACGTGAGCTCCGCATATTTCACGGGCAAATCAAGCTGGGATTCCTCGATCGTCCGCTGCACGAGCGTTTCGATGCGCACCCGCACTTCACCGGACTTCAATTCCACATCATGCATCTCCTGCTCGATGTTTTCGCGCTGCTGCCGGGCTTTTTCAACGGCCGCCGAAAGCTCCGCCACCTGCTGCGACGCCTCATCAATCTTCCCAGCAAATTCGCCGGACTTTTCCTCATCCGCCGCCACGCTGCGGCTCAGCGTCTCCTCCTCATGCGCCGCAGCCTGCTGCTGCGCCTGCACATCCGCCCTTCGCGCCGCGACGGCCTTGGCCGCCTTCTCCACGCGCTCGATCTGCTGCTTAAGTTCCCCCTGCGCCGCCGTCTGCCGCTGCACGGCCTGCCGCAGCGAAATCTGCTTCTCTTCCACCTGACCCAGTTGCACGCGCAGCGCCGTCAACTCTTCGCCAAGCTTCTGCAGATTCGCCGAGATGCTTGCTTGCTCGGCTGTAAGCCGATCGACCATCTTCCCCGCCTCGGCCTGCTGCCCTTCCAGCTCGCCGCGCTGCTTCACGAGCGCTTCCTGATCCTCCGCCAGCTTCTGCCCCTGCGAAGCCAGCATCTCGATTTCCCCATCCAAAATCGGCAACTCGCGCTTCAGCGCCCCGCGCCGATCCGCATTCTGCGCCGCCGCGCTGCTCAGCTCCACCTTCACCGTATTCGATTGATACACCTCATTCCGCAGCGAAGAGATATTCTCATCCAGCGTCCTCACCTGCGAACTTCCCTCCGCCAGCTCCTTCCCCAGCCGCTCAATGCGTTCATCCACATCGCGAATCTGCTGCCCCAGCACTTCCAGTTCCGACCTTCGCGAGAGCAACCCCATCGCCGCTGTCAGCGGCCCCATGCGAACGACGCCATCTGCCTCCAAAACCTCCCCGCTCCTGGTCACAAACCGATACCCACCCGGCCCCGCCTCCAGCAGCTCGCGCGCCGCCGTCAGATCGTCCACCACAATCGTTCGCCCCAGCAGATACCGCGCAATTGCCGCATCCGCGGGCTCAAATCTCACCAGATCGATCGCCAATCGAATCCCCTGCGGATGACGGTTCCAGTCGTAGCTATCCCCCGCCAGCGCCGCCGGCGGAAGCTCAACAGTCGCCCCATCGCCCCCCGCCTGCCCACCCGGCGCGGGGAAGACGATTCCGCTCGCCGCCCCATCGCCAACAATTTTCGATTCCAGCCGATCCGCGCACAAAATATTGACCCGCCCCTCCAATTCCTCCAGCACCTCCGCCGCCTTCAACGCTGCCGCGGAATCGGACGTCACCAGCATCTGATCGCGCCCATCCAGCGCCGCTTCGATGATCTGCGCATGCTCCACATCCACGCGAAGAACATCCGCCACCAGCCCGCGGATAAACGGAAATTCCTTCTCCTTGCGCCGCAGCACCGATTTCACGCCTTCACTGACTCCCTCGCGTTTGGCTTCCAGATCGGCCAGCAATTTCTGCCGCGAGATGAGCCCCGAGCGATGCTCCTTCGCCGCCCCCAGACGCTCGCCAACCTGCTGAATCTGTTTGCCCAGCGCCGCCGCCCCCCGCGCTTCTCTTCGAGTTCCGCCTGCTGCCGCTCGATGCGCTGAATAATTTCGCGCATCTTTCCCGCCAGTTCCTCGGCGGCCGCCTCCAGCTTGTCCAATTCACCGCGCACCTGCTCCCGCCGGGCCCCCAGGCGAGCTTCCTCCGAAGCGACATTTTTCCGCTCGATATCGATCGCCCCCAGCCGGCTGCCGATGCCCGCCAGCTTGCGCATCAGTTCCAGGATCGCCGACTTCTGCCTCTCAATTTGCGCCCCCGCCGAGTTCAATTCCAGTTGCCCATCGCTGAACTGCTTCTGGCGAGATTCGATCAATTTCCGCTGCTTATCCAGATCGGCTGTCAGCGTCTGAAGCGATTCCGTATCCGCCGCCAGCGATCGCCCCATCTCCGCCAGCTTCGCTTCGATCTCCGATTTATCCCGCCCAAACCCCTCCAGTTGCTCGGCGATCTGCTCAAGCTGCTGCACCGCATATTGCTGCTGCTGCCGGGCCGACTGAATCTGCGACCGCGCCTGCACAAGCTGATATTCAAGCCTCTGCCGCGTCTGCGAAAGGCTGTCGAGCGAATCCTTTTTGGAAGCCAGTCCGTTCTGGGCGGTGGCCAAGTCCCCGCTGGTGTCGTCCATGCGAAACTGAATCTCTTCGCGCGAAGATTCCAGCTTCGCGCGAGATTCGCTCATCGCATGATATTCCTGCAAGCTATAGCTCAGCCGCAGCTCGGCAAGCCTCGTCGAATGTTCCTGATAAGTCTTCGCCTTCCCCGCCTGGATTTTCACGCTGCGCAGCCGCTTTTCGACTTCCTCCACAATGTCGTTCACGCGCAGCAGATTCTGATCGACGCGTTCCAGTTTCCGCTGCGATTCTTTCTTGCGCGCCTTGAATTTCGAAATCCCCGCCGCCTCCTCGAAAATCAGCCGGCGTTCTTCGGGGTTGGCCTCCAGCATCGCCGCCACTCGCCCCTGCTCGATCACGCTATACGCATCCACGCCGACGCCGGTGTCGAGAAAAAGCTCGCGCACGTCTTTGAGCCGGGTGACGCCGTTATTGACGTGATATTCGCTGGTCCCATCCCGAAACAGCCGCCGCCCGACCGACACTTCATCGGTATCGCAATTCAGCATGCGTTTGCCATCGGCGCGCGGCGGGTTCTCGAACACGAGCACGACTTCCGCCATCCCCGCCGGCTTGCGGTTCGACGCGCCGTTGAAGATCACGTCCATCATCGCGTCGCCGCGCAGGCTCTTGGCGGACTGCTCCCCCAGCACCCACTTAAACCCATCGACCACGTTCGATTTGCCGCACCCATTGGGCCCGACAATGCCGGTGATCGGCTGATCGAACAGAAACTCCGTCCGATCCGCGAAACTCTTAAAACCGTGAAGGATAAGCTTTTTCAGACGCATGGCTGGCGATCCTCCATGACCGGTCGCGGCGGCCAATCCGTGGCCTGGGGTCCCGCGATGTTTAGTAGTGTAACCAACGTCATCATGATTTTCCAACCCAGTTGGGCCGCCGAAATTCGAAACCCGAAACTCGAATGAGTCTCCACCCCCATAGGGGGTGGTATCAGGAAGCCCCCCAGGGGGGGCGTTGAGATTAGAAGCCCCGATTCGGGGCGGGCACATAGGGAAGGCCCCGTTGGGGCCGACGTAATGGTTATTCGAATTCCAACGCGTTCTGGCCGGTCTCCAGCTTCTCTTGCTGCTGGATGTACTCGCGAATCTTCTGCTCATCCAAGCCGACGGTGCTTACGCAATATCCTACCGACCAGAAGTGCAGACCGAACACTCGCTTCTCACCAGACTGGCGGTGAATCCTCACCGCACTCTTGCCTTTCAAGAAGCCGATCAGGAACGCAACGCTATACTTTGGTGGGATCGACAGGCACATGTGCACATGATCAGGCATCACGTGTCCTTCGATCACCTCTACTCCTTTCTGTCGGCACAATTCTTTCAAAATCGGTCCGACTTGTTTTCTCAGTTTTCCGTACAACAACTTCTTCCGATACTTCGGTACAATCACAACGTGGTACTTGCACTCCCACCGTACATGGGACTGGCTTTGCCACTCGTGCATATGGCTCTCCTTTCCAGCCCCAACGGGCCTTCCCGAAAGGAGAGCCCATTTTACTTGCAGACGTTGTTCACGCCGGAACGGCAGAGCCTATTCGCGTCCACGGCCCGAGGCCGTGGTTTCAATCTTTAATGACGAATCAAGCTCGAATAACTGAAATCCGAAACAATGACCGGCGTTTTTGTTTCGTCATTCGATCATTCGAATTTCGAATTTGATTCGTCATTCGAGTTTCGAATTTCGAGTTTCCGCCGCCCAAAAACGGCCCAAAAACTCCCCTATCTCGCGGCGGCGGCCGCCCCTCCCTGCGGACGTCCCTCCCGATTCTCATACGGAATACTCGACCACTGGTCCGCATCGATATTCGGATGCTCCATCTCAAACATGCACTCCCGGCTCGCCACCTGATCCAGGCTCGCCCCATACACGTCATGCTGCGCCACCATCTGCTGCGCCACCGCCACCACATCCCCAAAGCTCAGATTAAACCGCGGCTGCCCATCCTCCGGCCCTTCGCCACCCAGCCGGGCCAATATCTCCGGCAGATCATTATCCGAATTCGCCTGTGCCGGATCGGGCGACAGCGGATCGCGATAAAACATCGACAGCAGCTTGGTGTCGTCGCTCGAACTGATGCTCAATCGCAAATCCATCGCCGTAAACGTCAGCGGCGTACGCAGCGAAAGGTGATGCCCGATCACCGCTATCCGCGGCACGCCGGTGGCTGTCGAATAAATCATCGGCGGGCCCCCGCTCGGCACGATGTCCAGCAGAAACCGGTGGTTGATGTTGTAGGTAATCACCCCGTAATGATGCGAAACACCATCGTCACTCGCATCCTCGCTGGCCGGATTCGCGACGAGCATCTTATACGCCTCGATGCGAACGTCGGCCCGGTCCGAATCCAGGAGCTGGGCGATCATATGATCCACCTCCGGCGAATCCGGCAGCTCCCCCAGCACGTGTACCGCCTGAAGCTGGTTCGGCTGGCTCGGATCCAGCGCCATCGAAACCAGCGCCTGCCGAGCGGCTGAATCCCCCAAAAACGCCGCCGCCCGGGCCGCCGCGAAGGCGATGTCCGGATTGTCATCCGCGATCAGCGGCTCGATCTGCGGGATCACCGTTTCCCCCATCGCCTCCCAGCAGAGCGAAATATCCGCCAGCGGCGCATTGGGCTGATGCACGATCCGCAGCAATTGCTGCATCTTCACCGCCTGGAATCCGGAACTCTGATTCAGATAAAGATGCGAAACCACCCCCAGAAAATGCTTCCAATCCCCGCGATACGTCGGCGGAACGTACAGATCCACCAGCCCCGGATTCTCCGCCCGGGCAATCACATCCGTCCCATCCCCATGCACCATCCCCAGCGGCGTAGGCGCCTGCCAGCGCTCGCCGATGAGCTGCTCGATATATTCCGCCGTGCTCGCCTGCGGATTGCGAAGCTGCATTCCGATCGGCCGGTCGAACCGCGTCACTCCGCCGTCGAGAACCGTCCCCACCCGCAGCGACGCCTCAACCCCCGGCTTGCTCCCGGCCGGCGACTCGTTCAGCGCATACGCCGGATTCACAAACACCGGCCCGCCCGGTGTATAAGCCTGCTCGTGTACCGACGCCTGCTGGGGCTCCAGATACCCCAGCGAGCTCATATCCGCTTCATACAAATCCCCATGTGCCAGGCTCGTCGTATTGTTGTGTTCCAGCGCCCGCACCATCACATCAAAGCTCTGCCCCACCCGCGCCCCGACAGGAATCCGCCCCTCCACCATCACGATCGCCACCCGCTTGTCGCGCAGCACGTCATCAGGCGCGAGGTTCTTGTAAGCCCCCATCACATAGCTGTCGAACCCCCGCAAAAGCATCTGCTTAACGATGTAATCCCGCACAAAAGAAGGCGACCGCGTATCCCCCGTATTGTGCAGGTTAACCACCAGGCTATACCCATACACCGGCAGCGGCTCCAACCCCGTAAACCGCACCTGCTCAAACAGCGTCCCCCGCATAAAATCCGGAACCTGCTCCAGCGGCAAGGTCGGATACAACGGCGCCTTCGGCGCCGGCGGCTTCTGCGTCACCGCACAACCCGCAACCACGATGATCAACAGAATACAAAACCATCGCCGCATAAAGCGCCTCCACACATTATCGGACCGCCGACCGCCACCGCATTAACACCTTTGCCTCGCCGGCGCTCTTACCCCCTCCCCTGGTACTCCGGGGGAGGGTTGGGGTGGGGGGTGGCGGAAATTCGAAATTCGAAATTCGAATGACGAATCAAATTCGAAATTCGAATGACTAAAACGTCAGGCGCGGGATCGTCGGCAGATTGCGCCGAAAATCAGGTTTAACTCCTTCGCTTCCTTCCAGATGGGCCGCGCCTTCTCCGCGATCGCGGGTTCAGCAGCCGCCAGCATTCGCAGCCAGTATTTCGTCTCTCGCGATTCTTTACGGCAAATGCCCATCTTGTGCCGGAAGTCCTTCTTAGACTCCGCATCATTCGCCTCGCAGTAATTCGCCCCGACGCTGGTGCCCGCTCGCACAAGCTGGCTGATGAGGGGCGAGTTCACCGGACCGGTCCGAACACCCTTTGCCAGCTTGATGATCCGCTCCCCAAACACCGCCGTCCGCTCCTCCAGGTCAAACACCTCCCCCGCGCCGTTAGCCCCTCGCACGGCTGTTTCGAATTTTGAATTTCGAATTTGATTCGTCATTCGAATTTCGGGTTTCGAGTTTCCCACCCCGCCCCAAGCACACACCTAACTAGCCCGCGCTTCCGCCGCCTCCGCAGTCTTCCCCGCCCGGCCGCGCCTGACTTTTCTTTCCGCCCCATTTTCCCCTTCCACCTCGTGCAAAACCACCGGCTTCCGCGCCTCCCAAAACACCCCCTGGCCCGGATCCTCATATCTCCGCGCATCGATTACCGCCTTCGCCTCATCCACCAACTCTTCCAGCGTCTTAAACTGCTTGTAAACGCTGGCAAACCTCACATAAGCCACCTGATCCACCCGCCGGAGGCGTTCAGTGACTAATTGTCCCACCGCCGTCGAAGGCACCTCCCGGTCAAACGTCTTGAAAATCTCCTCCTCCACATCGTCCACGATCTTCTGAAGATCATCCGGCCCAACCGGCCTCTTGAAGCAGGCCCGCTCCAGACCCACGTATATCTTCTTCTGATCCCACGGCGTACGCCGCCCGTCCCTCTTTATTACGCTCAGCCGGATGTTTTGCTCAACCTTCTCATAGGTCGTAAACCGCTTCTGGCACGCCAGGCACTGCCGCCGCCGGCGAATCGCCTTCCCAGAGTCGCAGGTCCGGGAATCGATGACCTTCAGACTCTCCTTCGGCGCATCGCAATAAGGGCATTGCATGGATCGCCTAAACCTACCAGAAACCCCCCACAAATCAAAAGAAAGCCGCCCCACTTCCAACCCACTGGACACCCCGTAAAATACGTGAGAGGACCGAGGATCCCCGCAAAGCCGGTTTGAGCCGGGCCGTCCCCGGCCCGGTGGATTTCATAAACCGCATTTACCCCCACAGCCCCGATGGATAAACCCGAAACCCGAAACCCGAAATTCGAATCAAACCCGAAACCCGAAATTCGAAACATGGACAGGTATCCCATTCGAGCATTCGGTCATTCGAATTTCGGATTTGATTCGTCATTCGGGTTTCGGAATTCGGATTTCCGCGACAGCGGTTTTACCCTCACCGAGCTCCTCGTCGTCATCGGCATCATCGCCATCCTCGTCGGCATCCTCTTCCCCGTCATCGGCCGCGTCCGCCGCGCCGCCTATGTCGCCGACACCCAAAACGAAATCAGCCAGCTCGCCAATGCCTGCAATCAGTATTACTCGACTTTCAACGCCTATCCGGGACCCTTCAGTAACGACCAGACCGCTACGGGCGTGGTTGGCAAGTCACTTGGAGTTCCCACTACGACGCTGGGCGAACTCTATTTCAATGGGGCCTTTACTAGTCCTTTGCCCACCAATTCAACCTACGGTCCCGCAACCTCGACCTGGACGGTCACAGGCGCGGAAAACCTTGTGCTCGGATTGATGGGAGGACTCCATTATGACTCGAAAACGGGCGTTTTTGCCTTCGCTCCCACCGAAGTCGGCCTCGGACCGATGAATCTAAACCCGATTGCACCAGCCCGAACACCTTCATTCCTCTCAACCGGATCAAACTATCTGGTGTGGTGTCAGACAAATGCTGCCGGGCAAGATGTCCAGAATACCGGCACCTACCAGAGCCTCAGCGGCACCACCCCCTCCACCTTCACCGGCACCTCCTACACCGATCAAACCGGAACCTCGGCCTTGGATTGTCCGATACCCGTCTTCGCCGATCGGTTCCCAACTCCCATGCCCATTCTTTACCTCCGCGCCAGAACCGGCGCAAAGGGCGTCCTTTCCGACGGAACGATCCCAGACGCGGTCAATGGAGGGGTCGCTCTCTACCAATACGACCTCCGGGACATCACCCCTTACACCTACAACAATAAACAGCTCACATGCATTGGCCTCCCATCGCCCGGTACTTGGAGCCTCACGAATATCTATCACGATCTCTCCGGGTTAGGCGCGGTAAACTATCCCCCTGCGCCCGTCAGCAACTACACCCAATCCCCAATCGTTCCCGCCGGGCCTCCGAACGGGAATCAAGGAGCCAAACAGACGGTCTGCCTCCCGGACGGATTCTCTTATTTCGTGAACGCCAGCATCGTCCCCGCCCTTCCCACAAAAGCCTCCGACCCCAACTACTACGGCCGTCCCCGCGCCGTCGATCAATTCATCCTCATCTCCGCGGGACCGGACGGAATTTACGGAACTACTGACGACATCACGAGTTTCGGCGACGTCTCCCAGTGAATTTCCCCCCGGCCATCTTGCCCAAACCACAAGACATCATGAATGATTCAGCAGGCGGAAAGTTCTTCGTAATGCCGATTGCCGATTGCCAAATGCCGAATGGAAATACAAGAATCTCACGCAGAGGCGCAGAGCCGCAGAGTTCTTCCCTCCGCGCCTCCGCGCCTCTGCGCGAGACCCGTCTTTTCCCCTCTCGCAACTCGCAACGCGCAACTGCGCAACTCCGAATGCGGCCTCCGGCCTCGGCTTCGCGGCGTACCGCCCGCAGCCTTCCGGGCTTCGCACGCCTTCACCATGATCGAACTCCTCGTCGTCATCGGCATCATCCTCATCCTCATGGGCCTCTTCTTCGCCGGCGCAAAAGTCGTCACCGCCCAGGCCAAAGCCCGCGACACCAAAACGATGCTCCAAATCGCCGCCACGATGTTTGCCAATTACGAGCAGGCCGGCGGCTTGAATACAACCGTGCCGTATAATCTCGCCCAACCCGGCCCCCCCCCCATTCACACACTTGCGATCAAGGGCGCGAATCCCGCAAACCTGATTCAGCTCTACAACCTTATCGGCCAATCGACTCAATCGTTCGCGCAGGCCGCCTCGCTCGTATGGTCTGAAGGTGAAGTGCCCGCGCCCCAGGGCGCTATCACTCCCGATGCCCTGGGCCTGTCAAATCCAAACCACGGCGCTCTGGATGAAACAATAGCGAACACTGAAGCCATCATGCAGGCGATGCTGACCGTGCCCGAAAACCAGACGATTGTGAATAATCTCCCCTCCAGCAAGGTCGTTAAGGACGCCGCCAACGGCATACCCCTCCTCCTCGACGGCTATGGCAACCCCATCCTCTTCGTCCCCGGTGGAGGACTCGCGGTCGTGTGGGTTGATCCCACCCTCAACCAAACTGAAGTCATCACCACCGAGGGCGTCAAAAACCCTAGCGGCCCCAGTGCCTACAATCCCGGCAGCTCCACGGTCCCACTTCCCAACAAACCATTTTTGTTTCCGCCGGCCCCGATGGAGACATGAGCAACGCCCACGGCTACACCTCCGGCAACCCGACGACCTCCGACATGACCGACGACAACATCTATTCCTTCCAACCATGATTCGGCACGCACTCTCAACCAGGATCGAGCCATGACGCTCCAACCCAAAAACCAGAAAGCCGAATCGGAAAATAACGAGTTGCGAGTTGCGCGTTACGAGTTGCGAGCAAATGCGCGCCTTCTTACTCGCAACTCGCAACTCGCAACTCGCAACTCCCAGACGCGGGCATCCAGCCCAACGGCCTCCAGCCTTTGCGGAGTACCGCCCGCATCCCTCCGGGCACCCGGCCTCCGGCCTAAGTTTCGCGGAGTACCGCCCGCATCCCTCCGGGCACCCGGCCTCCGGCCTAAGTTTCGCGGAGTACCGCCCGCATCCCTCCGGGCTGCGTTCACCCTGATCGAGATGATCACCGTCCTAACGATCATCATCATCGTCCTGGCCATCGCCATCCCCGTCTGGAACGCCCTGCTAGGCGGCACCAACCTCGCCTCCGCCCAAAACCAAATCTCCGCCTACCTCACCAACGCCCGCGCCGACGCCATCTTCAACCGCCAAACCATCGGCGTCTGCTTCTACATTGACCCCAAAACCCAACAAACCGCTGTAGCCGAGGTTCAGGTGCAAACCCTTTGGCAAGTCCACCCCTACAGCGGAGGCACGTCCTACACGTCTCAATTCATTCCCGGCTACTGGACCGGCACCCTTCCAACTCCCACCTGGGCAGCATGGCCATACTCCGGCGGTTCCACCGCCAACGGCCCCATTAACTCCCTCGAACTCGTCAACAACCCCGACCCCAACAATCCCGGCAACTACGTCTTTTACCGCGACCCGCTCATCCTCCCCAAAGGCGTAGGCGTCGTCTTTAACAGCCCTACATACGGCTACAACTACCAGAACGGGTGGAACAACAACAACAGTACCCCAAGTTGGACCTCCGTCAGCCCCGTCGACCGCTATGTCCGCCTTGGTGTAATCATGTTCAACCCCGACGGCACACTCGCAGCGCCGTCCGTCGCCTTCGGAATTCCCTATTACGAACAGTTCACGTCCGCGAGCCAGTACTCCTACAATCTCCTGTGCGAAAAAATCGGAATGCAGAACGACCTGGATCTCGCCAGCATCGCCACGCCGGCGGCGGGGGGAACTCCCGCCACGCTTCCCCTTACCTCCTCCCCCGGCCTCATCGTCTTCGATCACGACGTCTACGCCACCCAACATTGCAGTATGCAGGTGATGGACTTCAAGAATAACCCGCCGACGCAAACCACGATCGGCGACGGCAACCCGTTCTCCGACGTCGACCTGAATTACACCATCGCCAACCCCCCTCCCGCCGCTCCGACTATCGGCGGCTACCCTGCCCAGGACAAATTCATCGAAGAAGCCTGGATCGACAAAAACGGCACCGCCTTCCTCATCAACCCCACCAGCGGAGCACTCATCCAGGCAAAATAATGGAGAAGAAGTTGCGAGTTGCGAGTGACGAGTTGCGAGAAAAAACCTCTGCGCCTCTGCGCCTCCGCGTGAGCTCCTCGCCTTTTCATTCGTCATTCGGTCATTCGAATTTCGGATTTGATTCGTCCGGAGGCGCGGACGCCTCCGGGGCGTATTCGCCGATTACGGCCCGGAGCCATCCGCGGCTCCGATTTCGAATTTCGAATTTCGGTACCCGCGGCCTCCGGCCTAACTTTCGCGGAGTACCGCCCGCACCCGACGAAGCTGAATCCGTCCTAAATTTCGCGGAGTACCGCCCGCAGCCTTCCGGGCTGCGACCCCCCACTCGCAACGCGCAACTCGCAACTCGCAACTCGCCCCGCGGCCTCCGGCCTAACTTTCGCGGAGTACCGCCCGCACCCGTCCGGGCTGCGTTCACCTTCATCGAAGTCCTCTTCGCCGTCATTATCCTCGGCATCGGCTTCATCATGATCGCCGGCGTCTTCCCCGTCGCCATCCAGCAAACCGCCGTCGTCACGAGCGAAACCCAAGGCTCCCTCATCACCCGCGACGCCATCAGAAAAATCCAAAACGCCGCCGACACCCCCGGCGCCAACACACTCTTCCCCACCACCGGCACCAGCGCCGCCCCCGCCATTTACGCCATCACAACAATTGCCCCCGCCCCCGGCCAGCCTATTCTCGGCCTGGCCACTCCCCCCACCGGCCTCCTCCCCGCCCTCGGCGCCGATTCGCTTTATTCCGCCGACAAACGCTTCGGCTGGGTTGGCTTCTATCGCCGCGACTCCACCACCGCCGCCGCCGGCCCCCCCGTCGGCCCCTACGCCAACATCTACGTCGTCGCCCTGCAAAACCCCAACTTCCCCAACTATCTCTACCCCGTCCCCGCCTCCGGCCAGACCACAATCTCCGCCTCCGTTCCCCCGCCCGTCCCCCCGAGCACCTACGGCCAGTCGCCCCCCCAGGCCGCCGCCATCGCCGCACAATTCTTCTACAACAGTGACGGAACAACGACCGCCATCCTCACCTATAACACCAGCGCCAACCCTCCCCAGCAACCCAACGGCACCACCGGCGCCTACGTCCTCGTCGGCTCAGCTCCAGCGGCTCAAGCCAACATGGTCGGCCGCTTCTTCCGCCTCGGCAACGCCGCCCCCTCAACCGTCCTCCCCACCGGCTATAACCTCCCCACCGGAAACGTCATCAACCAGATCTTCACGGTCCAGTCCGGCTCCGACATCACCCCCGCCGACGCCGCCGCCCAGACTCCGCCATGGACCACCACCGCCGGCACCTCCGCCGCCGGATTCACCGCCAATATCTTCTGCATCGGCGCCGCCCCCGCCCCCGACAACGCCGGCGAATTCACCGGCCCCTTCACAGGCCCCAACCAGGACATCGGCGTCGCCTCCGCTTTCATCCGCGTAAACACGGCCAACAACTAGCATGAAACCAGAAATCAGAAACCAGAAACCAGAATCAATCCCGAATGACGAATCCCGAATCGTCGGGCCGCACATTCGTCATTCTGGTTTCGGATTTGATTCGGAATTCTGGTTTCGAGTTTCGGATTTCCACTCCCCTCTTCAAATCGGCAATTGGCAATCGGCAATCGGCAATCCGAAATCCCCCTCCGGCCAAACCCTCGCGGAGTACCGCCCGCAGCCTTCCGGGCTGCGACCCCCCACTCGCAACTCGCAACTCGCAACTCGCAACTCAGGATTTACGTTAATCGAATTAATGATCTCCCTCGCCCTCGTCCTCATCCTCATCGTCGGCATCAACTTCGTCTTCCGCAGCGCCGCCGACGCCGTCGGCGCCGGCCAGGCCCTCAACCAGATCAACTCCGACGCCCAGTCCACTCAGCCCGTCCTCTTCAACGACCTCAACAACGTCGCCAAGCCCCCGCCTCTCTTCATCATCTCCAGCCAGTTCGTCACCCAGTTCCTCAACGCCGACGACGCCAAGACCAGTTCCGATCCCAACGTCATCGCCCTGGATAACGCGGGAAACTACGCCTTTATCGACGCGCTCCAGAAACCGCCCACCTATCTCTCCACCGCGCCCCAGCAATATATTTCTCTGGCCACCCTCAACTCGCGCAATCACCGCGCCGACTTGCTGAAATTCATCGCCCACTACCTCTATCCCCGCCGCACCGGCCCGGATGGCACCTTTTTCTCTCCCGACTCCTCCAACGACGCCTACGTCGAGATCGGCCACGCCGCCCTACCCACCCTCGACCAATCCGCCTACTACGGCCCCAGCGAGCTCCCCGCCGGAAATTCCGGCTACGACAGCTACGTCGATCAGCTCACTCCCGCCACTCCCACCCCCGGCGTCCCACGCCTCGGCGCCTTTGCCTCCGATTGGGTCCTCTCCCGGCGAATGACGCTCATGAAAGATCCGTCCACGATCACTACCGCCGGCAACTACTACTACACCTACAATGCCCGCTATCCGCACGGAATCTACAACGCAAACGGCAACTATATCCCCAACCTGCTCCCCCTGAGCTACGGAACCGTTGACAACAATCCAACCGACAACCCAACTGGCGGCGCCAACCCAGCAATCTCTTCCAATCCTCCCGCTATGATCTCGCCGGCATCACACCCGAAAATTTCGACCGCATGTGTATCGACAATGCGATCCTTAACTGGCAAATCACTGGTGCCTATGCCGGCGCCTCGCTTTGGTGGAATCCCCTCGTCTACACCTGGCCTTTGATGCAAAACACCGCCACGCCGCCAACAATACTTCCGATAACGCCTTCGCCATATACCTGCCAATTCTATGGCACCTCTCCGCAATACTCCGGACTACCCGCCGCACCCGGTTCGGCGGGCAGCGACCCCGGCCAATGGTACGCCCGCACTCAGTGCAACCCCACCATCCAAAACCCCGTCACCTCCGCATCGCTGGCCCAGATGGCGCCCTATTTCCTCCAGCATTGCAGCCAGTTCATTGTCGAATACGCCGGCGATTACATACAGCAAAACAACACCCCCGGCACGAGCTACGGCGCAATGACCGGCCTCGGCCCCGATGGCCAGATCGACTACTACGTCGACGCCAACGGCAACAAGCACATCCGCTGGTACGGAATGCCCCGTAGCTCCACGGGTGTTCCACATCCGGGCGACCCTACTGGCAAGCCGGTCTTGATCCGCGGGTTTAATCCGACCGACCCCGTCATAGGCGGGGTGGACGATCCAACTGCGGCGGGTGCCACAGCGAATATGGCTCCGCTTAATTTTTTCACCGACGTAATCCCGCTCCGCGACTACTACACGGCCTTTCAGATTTCACTTCTGGCCGCCGTCACAACACCAGCCTACGGCTGCCCTCCCTGGGAAGTCGACGTCAATTTCGCCAGCGCTCGCGATTATGGTTCCTACGGCGCAATCCCCACATCGTACGGCTACGCCACGTACACCACTGTCAATGGCGTACTCACCAAGGGCAATTCCTTTAACCTCCCCGCCTTCGGCGACCCCCAAAACCCACCCCGCTACGTCGCCGCCTGGCACGACGATATGCCCGCCCTCATCCGCATCCTCATCAAGGTGGACGACCCGAATAATAAGGTCAAGGACGGACCCTGGTACGAATACGTTTTCAAGTTGAAGTGAGGATTTAGCGAGATGAGATTTTCAATCGGCAATAGGCAATCGGACTTCGGCGAGCTCAGTCGAGCCGCAATCGGCAATCGCGCCGCTCGCAACTCGCAACACGCAACACGCAACTCTGCCTCAGTTCTAATCATCGTCATCGTCCTCCTGCTTCTCCTCGCCATCCTGGGTGCCGCTTACATCTCCACCACCCGCTCCTCCCGCGTCGCCTCTGCCCAAAACGTCATGAACAATGACGTCGACTCGATGCTCAACGGCGTCGCCAAGATCTGCGAAGGCACCATCGTCGATGACCTCAACGACACCTTCGGAAACCTGCACGGAAACACCGCCTACACCGGCAACACAGTCACGAACCGCTCCTTTTATCAGGGCCAGGCTGGCGCTTCGCCCCCACTCCTGCCCAACGTCTACACAACCACCAACGCCGGGGCATACACCTACACCTACAACCCAGGTGACATCCTCAACGACACCACCGACCCCGTGACCTTCTATTACGTCCCGCCCACCGCGGGCGGCGGCTCGGCGGCCGTCACCCTCAGCACGAACCTCACTGCCGCCCCGGCGGGAACATTTGACGTGATGAACGGCCATCTGCCCGTCACAGCGCTCGGCAGCACCCCCTGGCTGGCCGAGCGAATTCCAGATCCCGCGGGCACTAAAAGCCCGCTCTGGACCGCAATCACCCAAACGCTGCAATACGTCCCCGCTACCGCCGGCGCAACGCCCACCCCGGCGACCCTTGCGCCCCAATCGATCATCGGCACCGATTTCGACGACCCCACCTTGAACCCTCCGTCGCTCACGTCGACGCTCGAAGCCGATATCGCTGCTGCAAACCCCAACGTGCCGGGATTAGTCGGGGTTCCAGGCGGCGAACCGCCAGTGCCCTGACCCCAACCTACGAGACGCTTGCCAACGGACTCAATGTTCCCGCGTTTTCCTACGGCGCCGGCGGTAAGTTTCTCGCCGGCAATGCGAGCGGCGATGGCATCGCCGATTCGCTCTTATTCCAAATCCCCGGCGCCAGCCTCAACGGCCTCACTTGGTATGCCGCCGTTAAAATCATCGACAACAACTCCGCCATTAACGTCAACACCGCCTGGAGCCGCGACGGCGCCGCCGCCAGCGGTGCCCAGCTCACCAGCGGCGAACCCGACAATTGGAACCTCTTCCCAACCAGCGTTGGACTCTACGAACTAATCAATGCCAGCGACAACTCTGCCCCGACCCCCAAATTCACCGCGTTCAACACCTACCGCTTCGGCAACACCGCCACCGCTGCTGCCGACCCGCTGGATGAATCAATTATCGCCGGCAACATGTACCCCGGGACCGTTGATCGCACCAGCGGCACAAAGGACTACACCTTCATCGGCCCTACCGAAGCCTACTACATGCAGTTCATCCGCCGAATGGCCAACCCTGGCTATAACACCGCAGCCGAGCGCTACGCTGCGATACCTTACGGCGACCAGGCCTCGCTTGCATCGCACTACGTTCTAACCAACCCCAGCACTTCCACGCCGGAAACCGTGCTTGAAAGCCTGCTTCCCTCAACCCTCTATTGGCAGGCGAACAGCACAACGACGCCGAATCAATCCACACCCTACGATCCAAGCAACGTCGCAGGATGGTTTGCCGCGAACTTCAATTACGCCGCAACTGCAACCGACGCCCTCACACTTCCCGCTCGGCCACTGTTCGTCGTCCACAATCCAGTCTCCAATTACATTTGGCAGGGCTACAACAACAACAACGAAACCGCCAACGGTGGCGTCACCGTCCTTCCCGGTCCCACCGCCTACGACCCGCTCCTGCCCAGCTACATGCTGCCGTACGGCACGTCGGAGCCAGTTTCCGGCTCGTCAACAAATGCCCCGCGATTTAAGGGCGTTTGGAGCAACACCACTGCTTATAACTTAAATGACATTGTCGTTGCCGCTGGCCCCACGCCCCCGGGCCTCATCACGACCTACATTTCGCTGGGCAACGCCAACACCGGCAATACCCCGAATACAACGGTTGGCACCGCTTGGAGGATTCAGCCATGGAACACCAATCCGGCCAAGGCCAACATCAATACCGCCACCTTCGCAGAGCTCTTCCGCGACTTCTGGCTGGTCATGGCCGGCAATCCCTCCAATATGACCCCCTTCGGAGAAACCGGCGTCGACAACTACAACATCTACGATAACGCGCCCACCGTATCAGCGACTGGCCAACTCCAAAGCCAATTGATATTCCGCTCAACCCTGCGCGATTTCAACGCCACCGCCGCAGCCAACGTCTCGCTCACGGATATCCCCAACACTACCACCACCGTCAACGGCGTTCCCCAACCCAACGTCACAAATACAAACATGATGCTCATTCGCGCGGCATTGGCGGCTGCGAACACGATTGCCCTGCGCGACAACCGGCAGAACGTCATCAGCAAGACAATTGTTCTTCAAAATAGCTCTCAAGTCGACTCCGGCGGCGCTGCCACACCAGCACAGCTCGAGGTCGAAGTTTTCAGCAATGCTCCACAACCCGTCATTAGCGAGGTATACGCCAGTACCTTCACCGGCGCGGACGCAGTTACTAACACCGCCAACCCCCAGGGCTACATAGCTGTCGAGCTTTACAATCCGACTTCCGTACCCATGACGCTCTACCAGTGGCAACTTGGGCTTATCAACCGCGCGACGACCACAGGCGCTGCACCTAACAAACTCGCTTTTGAAACATTCGGCCGCCCTTCTGAACAGCCCCTCGATTATCGGCCCGATGATTTACACCCAAAACAATCCTCTGCCGGATCCGAGCAAGCCCGGCGTTTACGATTTGGCACCAACGCAAGGCTACATATACATTCCCGCGCACGGCTACGCGCTTCTTGAGAATTACAACGCCAACACCAGCGGGACCGCGAACACCGGTGACGCAACCTGCCGGCCGATCAGCGCCGTAAGCAAGCCCATAACCGGCACCGGCGGAGGAAGCTTCTACACTAGCGCAGCCGCGACCCCTCCAAATACGATCGAGCAGACGGGAATTTGGTATGGTCCCGGAGGCATAAACACTCCCAATGTCTGCGATGTGTACGTCCAGAATCTTCAGCTCGTCATCACCGGAGCCCTGGGAAGCACGAGCGGCACCGGATCGACCGGCGGCGAGCTCGTTCTCCTCCGCCCCCGACGCGCCGATGGAACATATTCTCAAAGTTCCGATCCCCAAAACACCTTCACCGAGGGAACCTACGCGGCCCCATACCTCTTCGATCTCGTCCCCGTCGACTCCTTTGACTTTTCGGGAATTCCAGCGCCAAACGGAACCCTCGCCGTCGCGTGGAGCTACATCCGCGTGAAGGGCGGCCAAAGCAACGTCACGACCCCGACGACTCCAAACACCTGGTTCAAGGCATTTTTCCCGGGCTTCTACAACGGCTTCGCAACTGCCCCGAACCCAAGGGAGGCAGCCTACCCGCCGACTGGTCTCCAGGGCACGGGCCTAATATCCGTCACACCCGCCACACAGAACATGGCGTGGCCGACGAGCGGGAGCGGCGTAACCGAGATCGACCAGACGCCAATCTTCGGGAACGACTCACTGAACGGCAGCTACTCTAATCCTTACCCGCCAATCCAGATATATGACATCGGTTTCGGAAACGCGGGCGGCGACCCGATGCACTTCCCCAATTCCCTAGTTTCGCCTGTGACTGGCCACCAGGCAGGCATAGCGACGGGAACGCCTGGCTTCTTTCCCCTCGGTCAATTCGCCCGCAACGGTGACATGCTCGACATTCCGTTCGTCGGGGCTTACCGGGTACGCATCGGCGTAGGCGCATCAAGCCAGGTCGGCACAGCTAACTTTCTCGAAATGAACTCCCTGCCAAAGGATATTTCATTCGTGGCAGTTGAGAACGCTGCGCCCGGAATTCCCCCGGCGCATCGCGCCAATTGAGGATGCCGCGGAAAATGTCGGCCGATTCGTTCCAATGACCGCCAGCTATCAGTACGTGAAATATCTCGCGGCAACCCCGCAAGCGGCCCCTCCGGCCACCCCACAATTGTCGGACTACTACTCGTGGGCCCGCAATCTATTCAATTATTTCACTGTCCAATCTAGCTCTGACGCTTACCTGCCCAACATCGATCCTAATATTTCGCCCGAAGCCCTCTGGCTACCGAACAATGCTCCCTCTTATCCATTCCTCTACCCGCCGTACAACAGCGCAACGCCCGTACCTCCCACTCCGGTATTCACAGGCGACGCCACCGCCACCGACGAGACTAAACAGGACAACGTCGGCGTCGAGGGACTCGTCAACATAAATACCGCGTCGTGGAAAGTATTGAGCATGCTTCCATTCGTCCCCAGCAGCGTGGGTGGCGCGGCCGGAATCGATCAGCAGATCGCCCAGAACATCGTCAATTACCGTCTCACGCACGGCCCCTTTACCTCCATCTTCGATCTGAATCAGGTCCCCGGATTCCAAAGCGGCACCTCCGTGAGTTGGACCCCATCCAACGTTCTCTCGACCGCTCTGCCCGCCCTACCATCCCTTGGGGCACAGGGGCCGCAGGCCCATCGTCTGCCGAGGGTCTTCTCAGCCCCGCTGATCCAGGCTTCGGAACCAGCGCCGCATCCAACGCCCCCACCGGCATCGGCGAAGACTACCAGTGGGACACCTTCACCCTCGATCGCATCAGTAATCTGGTGACCACCCGCAGCGACACCTTCACCGTCTACATTGAAGTCCAGGGCTGGCAGAACGTCGGCCTCACCAGCGGCGGAAAATCAATTGCCTCCCCCGTCATCACCCGTCGCTACGCCTTCATCGTCGACCGCACCGGCGTCAACGCCGACCCCACCACCCGATACCTAAAAACCGTGGTGGTACCGAACAATTGAGTTGCGAGTAACGAGTTGCGCGTTGCGAGCAAACTGCGCGCCTTCACTCGCAACCCGCTACTCGCAACTCGCAACTTTTTAATCCCACTTTCACACCTGATATCAACGATATCATTGATATCATTGATATCACGAAAACCCTACCCCCATCCCCCCCAATCCACCCAGCTTGTTACAGACTGTAACCTCGACTTTTGCACTTTGAAAATTGAAAAATAGGCGGACTCCCCGCCATGATGGGGTTCTCAAATCTCATCCGTGGAAAGGAGTCCACCATGTTTCGTGTGCCCTCAGCGGCGGAGCCGCTGGTGCAATCGTTCCGCGACGCGTTCACCCGCCGGACCTTCGAACGGTTCCTCACGTTAATGTGCGGCGTGATTGTAACCATGGGCCGGCGAAGTGTCAGCCGGGCGCTGCGGGTTATGCAACCGCACCTGAAGGGACACTGGAGCAATTATCACCGGGTCTACTCTCAGGCGCGGTTCTCGATGTGGAAACTGGCGGCGGTGCTGGCTCGGCAGGTTGTGGCGCTGCTTCCCGCCAACGAGGCGATCGTTCTGATCGTGGACGATACGGTGCAGGAGAAGAGGGGACGGAAGGTCTGGGCCAAAGGGGCGCATCGGGATGCTCATCGCTCCTCCCGGTCCCATGACGGCATCACCTTCGGGCACAAGTGGCTGGTGATGTGCGTGCTGGTCACGTTGCCGGGAATGGCTGCGCCCGTGGGCTCTGCCGGTGTTGTGCGGACTGTGCCGTCCACCCAAGACCGCCGCCGGCACGGGCCAGCGTCAAAAAACGCCCTGTCAACTGAGCCTGCAACTGCTGATGCGGATGATGCGCTGGTTCCCCCGGCGGCGGTTCATTTTGCTCGGAGATTCCAGGGCCGTTTCCAATGCCGTGGCCTGCTTCGCCTGCCGGCATCGGGACCGGGTGACGGTGATCAGCCGGCTGCGCCGATGCAAATCTGTACGGGCCTCCAACCCTGAAAGGACGCGCCAAGAAAGGACCCAAGAAGCCCTCCCCGCAGGAGCAGGCCGAGCATCTGCCGCGCGTCACCCAGACAGTGAGCTGGTACGGCGCCAGCCGACGGAAGGTCCGTCATGTCACTGACACGGCGCTATGGTACTCCCATCACAACCACCAGGTGGTGCCGATCCGCTGGGTCTGTGTTTTGGCGGATTTAAAGCTGAAGATGGAAGCGGCCTACTTTTACTGCACCGATCCTGATCTGCCGGCCAAGCGAATCATCGAGCTTTACGCGCTACGGTGGAATATCGAGGTCACCTTCGAGGAGTCGCGGGCCCTTTTGGGATGGCAAACGACTCGGCACTGGTGCAGGCAATCGGTGTTGCGCGTCACGCCGATTCTGCTGGGTCTGTTCACGGGTGTGGCTCTGATCTGGAAGGAATTGTCCAGACAGACGAAGGGCGTCCAACGGCAGCGATTCAGCCAAACGCCCTGTTATCGAAAGTCGGCGATGACGTTTGCCGATGCGTTGTTTTGGGTCCGGCGGGAGCTGTGGAAAGAAACGCTGCTGGGACATCGCGATTCGCGTCGATGTCCCAGTGGCGGATTTGAATCGTTGCCAAGATCGTTGCGGTCCACGATTATCAGGCAACTGGCCGCCGCGGCGTAGGCGGAAATGTGCAAAAGTCGAGGTAACCTTTTGTCCTCAACACCCCCAACTCGCAACGCGCAACTCACAACTCGCAACTTCACCGCTACGCGGCTATAACCAACCCATGCGACGCCTTTTCCTCCGCGACTCCCAGCCCGGCGACATCATCGAAGACGTTTTCATCATCACCAACAAGCAGCTCGCCGCCACCTCCAACGGCAAGCACTACATCAAAGCCTTCTGTTCCGATCGCACCGCACAGATCAACGTCCGCATCTGGAACGCCACCCGCGACATGTTCTCCACCATCCCCGACGGCGGCTTCCTTCGCGTCCGCGGCCGCGTCGAAAACTACCAGAACAATCTCCAACTCATCGTCGAGCAGATGTGGGCCGCCAAGCCCGACACCTTCGACATCGCCGACCTCATGCCTCACACCGACAAGGACGTCGATCAGATGTATGCCCGCGTCCTTGAGGTCTGCGGCACCATCAAAAACCGCCCCCTCGCCGCCCTCATCCAAACCTATCTCGACGACGTCGAACTGATGGCCAGATTCCGCCGCGCCCCCGCCGCCATGAACTTCCACCACGCCTTCATCGGCGGCCTGCTCGAGCACACGCTCAACGCCATGGAAGTCGCCGACGCCGTATGCAAATTTTATCCCGCCCTTAATCGCGATCTCGTCGTCGCTGGCATCTTCCTTCACGACCTCGCCAAAACCGCCGAGCTTTCCTACGACAGCGCCTTCGCCTACACCGACGGCGGCCAGCTCGTCGGTCACATCGTCATGGGCGCCATCTGGGTCGAGCGAAAGCCGAAGCCGCCGAAAAAATCCTCGGCGAAAAGCTCCCCCGCCCACTCATCGACGTGATTCAGCACATCATCCTAAGCCACCACGGCGAACCCGAATTCGGCGCCGCCCGCGTCCCCTCCACTCCCGAAGCCATCGCCGTCCACACCATCGAAAACCTCGACGCAAAAATGATGATGGCGTTAAGCCTCACACGTGGCGACGCGAGTCTCACCGAAGCCAATTGGACCGATTGGCAAAAAGCCTTCAACGGCCGCCTCTACCGCCCCGACGTCGCCCCCGCCGACAGCGCCGCCGAACCACCCCCGGCGCCCACCGCCCCACCGCCCGCGGCGGAAAAGGCCGCGCCGGAAAAGCCTGCGGGCAACATAAAGCTGAACAATCCCCTCTTCGAAAACGTAACCGCACGAAAGCGCTAAAGCCTTTTTGCGATTGACCCCCTCGGATGCCGTCGTAATATATTCGCGGGGGCCAATATGAAACGAGCCAAGCCTCTCATTGAAGTGCTGGAGAGCAGGGTTCTGCTCTCGGTCAGCGTTACCCAATACCAAAACAACAACATAGACGCCGGCGTGAACCAGCAGGAGTCGATCCTCATATCGACAACGCTGAGCACCGACACGTTTGGCAAACAATACACGGTCGCCGTCGATGGACCGGTCTACGCCGAGCCGCTCACCGATCCCGGCGTCAGCATCACGGCCGGCGCAAACACCACGGCGGGTTCCGCGGGTACACACAATGTCGTCTTCGTCGCGACAGCCAACGACTCGATCTATGCGATCGAAACCACCAGCGGCGCAATCCTCTGGCAACGATCATTCCTCGGCCTGGGGACCGGCACCAAAGCCGGCTCGGACGTCAACAACACGCTTGGCGCAACCGCCATCACCACCGTTCCCGCATCCGACAGCGGCGGCACGCTGATCTCGCCGGAGATCGGCATCACCGGCACCCCGGTCATCGACACGACCCACAACTGCCTCTACGTCATCGTCGAAACGAAGGAGACCATCAACGGCGTCGCCAACTGGGTGCAGCGCCTGCACGCCATCAGCTTGAGCACCGGGCTCGACGTCACCGCCCCCTATCTCATTTCCGACACTCCCACCAGCGGCGCGATCAACACCAACATCTACGTCTACGGCACCGGCAATGGCAGCGTCACGGATCCGTACAACAACACCGGCCGCCAGGTCGTGCAGTTCAACGCGCTGCGCGAGCTGAATCAGGGCGCCCTCACCCTCCAGAACGGCGTCATCTATGCCACCTGGACTTCCAACGCCAACGTCTCCCCCTATCACGGCTGGCTGGTCGCCTGGAACACCTACAGCCTCAGCACCAGCGGCTTTGCGCTGCAGGGCGTCTTCAACGTCACTCCAAACGGAGGCGGCGGCGGAATCTCCCTTGGCGGCGGACAGCCGGCCTTTTTGAATTCCTCGTCATTCTTCTTTTCGACAAACTTCGGAACCGGCGCCACGGGCGACTATGGCCCCACTGGTTTCCCGCTCGACGGAAACTATGACAATTCCGTCGTCGAACTCGTTCTCGACGGCTCAACCAGCGCCAAAAGCCAGGGACTCAATGGCTGGGGCTTCAGCGTCTACAACTTTTTCACGCCATACAACCGATCGACGCTAGATCAATCCGAAAGCAGCATCGGCGACGGCGGAGTGGCGCTCATTCCCTTCATCAATTCGTACCCAACCGACGAGGCGCTCGCCGTTGCCGGCGACGGCGGAAAAGTTTATCTGGTAAATCCCGGCAGTCTTGGCAAGTTCGACTCCAGCAACGACAACGTGCTCAATTCCGTTCCCAACGGCCAGGGCAACAACACGCCGCCGAATATCCTGGGCTCGGGCGGGTCCACCAGCACGCCGGTTTATTACGATGGGCAACTGCTGTGGGTAACGGGCAGCGGCGGACCCGCCAACGCATTCACTATCAACATTGAGGGGGCAATGACTGCCTCCTCCACCACGCCCGAATCGAGCCTCGGCAGCGAAACCGGGTCTCCGTTTGTCACCTCCAACAACGGCCAGGATCCCGTGCTTTGGCTCATTGACCGCAACACCAATACACTTCGCGCTTTCGACGCAACCGATCTCGCGAACGAATTATGGAACAGCGGCCAGGAAGCGGGCGGAGTTGATTCGCTTGATTCCACCGTGCCATTCTCGGTTCCCACGGTCGCCAACGGCCAGGTTTTTGTGGGAACGCAGGACGAACTCGCGGTCTTTGGCGAATTGAAAACGTCGGTGGTCACCTCCGTCAGTGACGCGGACATCAAGGGCTATTCTTACGATCGCAACGCCCTCGGCTCGGACAACACCATTCAGGTGGTCATCGCCGGCGGCCCAACGGCACAGACGATCACCGCCAATCTCTCCACTCCCGATCTCGGCGAAGCAATCGGCAATCACGGCTTCGACTACGCGGTGCCGGAGCTGAGCCTGGGCACACATTCGGTCTCAATTTATTCCATTACCCCGGGCAATGTAAAAACGCTGATCGAAACGACGACCGTCACGAGCCAGAATCCGCTTTTCGACGAGCATTATTATCTGATGGAATACCCCAACGTCGCCGCCGCGGTGGCCGATGGGCAGTTCGCGACGGGGTACGATCATTACATCAAGTACGGCCAGTACGAAGGATACAACCCAAATCCATATTGGAACGAATCCTGGTATTTGAAGCAGAACCCCGATGTGGCGGCCGCGGTGCGAGCCGGAAAAGTCAGCTCCGGGTTCATGCAATATTATTTATACGGCCAGTACGAGGGGCGCGGCGGGCTTTTGTATTACGACAATACTTATTACCTCGACAACAATCCGGATGTCGGGGCCGCGATCAGCGCGGGGTCAGTGACCTCGGGCTTCGAACACTTCGTGCTGTTCGGGCAATATGACGGCCGCAGCCCGATTTTGTACTACGATAACTCGCTCTATATCGCGGACAACCAGGACATCGTTCCCTTCATCACAGGGCAGCCGTTCACGTCCGCATATGAGCAGTACATTTTGTACGGCCAGTACGAGGGCCGGATTGCCTCAGACCTCTATGACGAGCAGACCTATCTTACGGACAATCCCGATGTAGCCGCCGCCGTCATGGATGGGGAATTTCCTGACGGATTCCAGCACTGGTTGGAATATGGGCAATACGAGGGGCGGACGGCGGTTTAACATAAACGCCTCCCACAAGCCGCTTTGCCGCCTGGCTGTCGCATAATGTCCCTCCATTTGCGTTCAATCGCGCCCAAAGTTTATTATTGACGATGCAGTAAGGATTTACAGTCCTGAGGGTGAGACCACGCTCGTTTGGCTTTTGGGAGCCGACATGAAGACCAGACACCGCCTGATCGCGTGTATGTGCGCCGGTTTCCTGGGCGCGGGGATTTATGTTTTCGCCGATGAAGCGACGACTCAGCCGACGGCCGAGCCGGAGGTGTCGGGGCTGCACAGCCGGATCGTTTCGCCGTTCAATGTGCTGCCGGATCTGAGCGACGATCAGAAGGCCCAGATTCGCGCGATTCATGCCGAGACCCTTCTCCAGGAGAAAGAGCTTCGCGACAAAGAGCACGACGAGATTTTTGCGCTTCTGTCGGACAATCAGAAGAAAGAGCTTCAAGACCTCGAGGCGAAGACCGAGGCGCAGAAGAAAGCCGATTCCGCGCAGCGCCGGGCCGATGCCGAGGAGCGCGAAGCGCAGGCGCTGAAGCAGCAGGCCCAGGGAATGGTTGGCTCGACCACCCAGCCGAGCGGCGCAAGCAACTGAAGTTTTCAAGACCGCCAGGTCGCGGTGGATGCGAGCGATGAAGTCGATTGGCATATTTGTATCGGCCATTCTTGTGGTCGCGGCCTGCGCACCGCACGGCTGGGCGGATTCTGCCGCGCTCACCGCCGATCTAACGGATCCGATTTCCCCACCAATCACCGGCCAACTGAAAATGGGCGGTAAAAATCCTTCCGGCGTCGAAATCAGCGCCAACAGCCAGTATCTCACCCTCGGCGGCAAGCCGTGGTTTCCGGTCATGGGAGAAATCCATTACGTCCGCGTGCCGGAAAGTCAGTGGGAGGACGAAATTCTCAAAATGAAGGCCGGCGGAATCACCGTCGTCTCAATGTACTGCATCTGGATTTACCACGAGGAGCAGGAGGGAAAATTCGACTGGACGGGCAATCGCGACCTGCGGCGATTCGTCCAGCTTTGCGCCAAACATGGAATGTATGTCTATGCACGCATCGGACCCTGGTGTCACGGCGAAGTCCGCAACGGCGGGTTCCCGGACTGGCTGCTGAAAAAAACCAAGGCCTTGCGAAAAAACGATTCGGTTTTCCTAAGCTACACGCGCACGTGGTACGAGCAGGTCTTCCAGCAACTCGCCGGCCTGCTCTATAAGGACGGTGGGCCAGTCATCGGCATTCAACTCGACAACGAAACCGGAAACGCGGTTCCGTATCTGGCTGCGCTGAAGCAGATGGCCGTTAACGCGGGTTTTGACGTGCCGTTTTATTCCTATACCGGCTGGAACCGCTCGCGCGGGCCTGAAAACGAGATGATCCCATTCTACGGCGGATATCCGGATGGATTCTGGCTGACGGATCCCGGTGTCTCGCGAACCGGCCGGCGGCAGTATGTCTTCACGCACGTTCTCGATGACGCCAACATCACCGAGCATCTGACCGGCCGGCCCGGCGCAATGGTACTGGGACCGGCGGATCACTACCCCTACGTGACGTGCGAAATTGGCGGGGGCATGGCAATCTCCTACGCCCGCCGCGTCACCATGAGCACCGACGACATCGCCGCCCTTCCGCTGGTCAAAATCGGCTCGGGGGCCAACGGTCTCGGATACTACATGTATCACGGCGGCGGCGATCTGATTGGAAATCTCTCGACGCTTCAGGAATCGCAGGCGACCGGATATCCGAATGATCTGCCGGTGATCGACTACGATTTCCAGGCCCCAATAGGACAATTCGGGCAAATCAGGGATTCCTATCGGGCCCTGCGGCTGTTACATATGTTCCTTGCCGATTTCGGTTCAAAGCTGGCGCCAATGCGTTCGGTTTTTCCAACCACCATGCCGAGTTCTCTTGCCGACAATCAGACTTTACGCTGGGCCGTGCGATCGGACGGAAACTCAGGATTCGTTTTCATCAATAATTACGAGCGCGGCACGAACATGCCGGATCATTCCAGTGTTCAATTCACGCTGGAGCTGGCCAACGGCAATCAAGTTGTGCCCGCCGCGCCTGCGAATATCGCCAGTGGGTCGTACATGATCTGGCCGTTTAATCTCGATATGGACGGCGTCACGCTGCGTTCATCCACGGCGCAATTGCTTTGCCGGCTGGATGGTCCGGTGCCGTGTTACGTTTTCTTTTCGATTCCGGGAACCGATCCGCAGTTCGACATCGCGGGGGCGACAGCCGAACAGATCGGCGCGCTAATTCACAACGGGACCGGCACGTTCAAATCTCCCAGCGGAAATTCCGTTCGCGTTTTGCTTCTGACCCGCGACCAGGCGATGCACTGCTGCAAAGCAGCATTGTGGGGCCAGGATCGGCTGCTGCTGTCTCGCGCCGATATGATCGTCGACGGTTCCACATTAAGCCTGCGCTCGGAAAACCCGAAAGATCTGTCTGTCGGTATCTTCCCCCCGCCGCCGAAAGCACCAGTGGCAGAAGGGCAACAGCTTATGCAATTGAATGACGGGATCATGGGAATTTATTCCGCTTCAGTGCCGGCAAAAACGATGGCGATCGATGTGCATCAGCTCCAATCGGCCGGTCTTCCGCGAACCTTGGGAATAGGCGCAAGGCACAAGCCCCTTCCCCCCGACGATGCGGATTTTGACTCCGCCGGCGTCTGGGAGATCAAGCCCTCTCCCGATGCCCTGGATGGGGTCGAAAACACGCTACTGCGGATCGATTATGTCGGCGACGCCGCACGGGCATATGTTGGCGATAAACTTATCGACGACGATTTCTATTACGGCGCTCCATGGGAGATCGAGTTGAAGCGTTTCGCACCGGATGTTTTTAAAACCGGGATTACGGTTAAAATTCTGCCTATGCCTGAAAAATCTCCGATCTTTATCCAGTCCGATCGCCGTCCGGACGAGCGTGCAGACCTGGTCGGCGTCGAGCCGGTGTTTGTTTACGATTTGACGTTGCAATGCGCTCAATAACTATTTCGATCTTTGTAATGCTGTTGGTTGCGCCGGTATTGCGCGCCGCCGACCTGAACGTCGGGGACCTTCGCTGCGAGTATCGCGAGAACCCGATTGGCATCGATACGCCCTCACCCCGCTTTAGCTGGGTATTGAACTCCGATCAGCAGGCCGAATCCCAAACGGCCTATCAAATCCTCGTGGCCACGACTGCCGATCTTCTAGGCAAGGACACCGGCGATCTGTGGGACACGGGTAAGGCGAAGTCCTCGGACGCCATCCAAATCCCCTACGCCGGCAAGGCGCTTGTTTCCGGCGAGCGATATTTCTGGAAAGTGCGGGTGTGGGACAAGAACGACAGCCCGTCCGACTGGACGGAGCCGGCGACGTGGACCATGGGTCTGCTCACGCCGGGCGATTGGCGGGCGCAGTGGATCGGGCGCGGCGATGAGCCTCGCGCCGCGGACCTGCAAACCGCCCAGTGGATCTGGCCGCAGAGCGGCAATTCGACTTCAGCGCCGGGGCGCTGGCGGTCTTTCGCAAGTCGTTCGAAATGGAATCGACCGATCCCGCGGCGCAGACGTGGCTGGTCCTGGCCGCTTCGGATACCGCCACCATCTATCTCGACGGCAAAGACGTCGGCAGCGTGGACGATCCGCTTCGCGCCCGCACGTTCAATCTCGGTCCGCTCGCGCCCGGCAAGCATGATCTTTCCGTCATGGCAACCTCGACGGGCCAGCGGGACGGGATCGTGGGCGCCGTTATCCAGGATTCGGCGGATGGGCCGCGGGTTTTCGCGACCAATGCCTCCTGGGATTCGATGCTTGAATCGGGAATCGCCGGAGGCGGCGACTGGCATCCGGCGCAGACGCTGGCGCATTACGGCGACAAGCCGTGGCGCGTGCCGCCGGTCCAGGGGCCGGCACTGCCGATTCTGCGGAAGGAATTTACGCTGCCGGCCGCGCCGAAACGCGCGGTCCTTTATATCTGCGGGCTGGGGCAATTTGAGCTGCACATCAACGGGCAGGTGTTGAGCAGCGATCTGCTTCAGCCAGGGTGGACCGATTATCGCAAAACGTGTTTGTATGTCGGATATGACGTGACGTCGCTCCTCAAGCCGGGCGCGAATGCGATCGGCGTCATGCTGGGCAACGGGATGTATAACTCGACGCCGGGACGCTACGTAAAATTCATCGGCTCCATGGGCTCGCCACAGCTTATCGCGCAGATGACCATCGAAAACCAGGATGGATCGGTGCAGCACGTGGCGACCGACCAGACCTGGAAAGTCGCGGCCGGTCCGATCACCTTTTCGAGCATTTACGGCGGAGAGGATTTTGACGCGAGTTTGAGGCCGCCGGGGTGGGACCTGCCGGATTTCGCGGATTCGGATTGGGCGAGCGCGACGGTCATGAACGGACCGGGGGGCGTGTTGCGCTGCTCGAGCCAGTCAGCGCCGCCGATTCGCGTGGCGTATGTCCTCGATCCGGTGTCAGTAACTCCTCTCAAAAATGGGGATTATCTATACGACATGGGTCAGAACTGCGCCATGATTCCTTCGATCGCGGTGGAAGCGCGCGGGCGCTGAGGTGCGAATCTTTCCGGGGGAGCTGCTGAATGCCGATGGGATGGTGGCGCAGCGGTCGATGGGGAAGGGGCCGATGTATTTTACGTTTACGCTTTCGGGAAAAGGGCGGGAGAATTGGACGCCGTCGTTTTCGTATTACGGGTGCCGATATTTTCAGGTGCGCGGCGCGTCGCCGCCGGGGGCGGTGGGAAGTCCCAATCGGCCGACGTTGATTTCGATCGAAGGGAATTTCATCACCAGCTCGTCGGCGCCGGCGGGGGAATTTTCCTGTTCGAGCGATCTGTTTAATCGCGTCGCGACGCTGATCGACTGGGCGATTCGCAGCAACACGATGAGCATCATCACCGACTGCCCGCACCGCGAGAGGCTCGGCTGGCTGGAGCAGGACCACCTGATGGGGCCCTCGCTGCTTTACGATCACGATCTGGCGGCGCTGCTCACCAAGGTTTCGGGAGACATGCGGGATGCGCAGCATAAGAATGGGCTGGTGCCGGATATTGCGCCGGAGTATGTGAATTTTAAAAATGCCTTTCAGGATTCGCCGGAGTGGGGAAGCGCCTCGGTGATGATTCCGTGGATGATGTTTAAATGGTACGGGGATACGCAGGTGCTGGGGGATTCGTATGAGATGATGAAGAATTATGTGGGGTATCTTTCGAGCAAATCGAAAGATGGGCTGGTGAGTTATGGGCTGGGGGACTGGTATGACCTTGGTCCGCACGCGCCGGGGGTTTCGCAGCTCACGCCGATCCCGCTGACGGCGACGGCGTTTTATTATCGCGATCTGTGCACGGCGGCGGATGCGGCGCGGGTGCTGGGTAATGGCGACGATGCGCGGGAGTTTGATGCGCGGGCGGCGGCCGTGAAGGAGGCGTTTAACAAGGCGTTTTATCACGCCGACCGGAAGTTCTATGCGACGGGGAGCCAGACGGCTAACGCGATGCCCGTGGTGTTCGGGCTTGCGCCGCGGCGGATGTGCCGGCGATCGTCGATCACATCGTTGCCGATATGAAATCGCGCGGGGATGGGCTGACCGCGGGGGATGTCGGATATCGATTCGTGCTTCAGGCGCTGGCGGAGCATGGAAAGTCGGATGAGATTTTTGAAGTGAACAACCAGACGGACCGGCCTGGGTATGGCCTGCAACTGGCACGCGGGGCGACGAGCCTGACCGAGGCGTGGGATGCGAACCCGAATGCTTCGCAGGATCATCTGATGCTGGGGCATCTGTTTGAATGGTTTTACCGGGATCTGGCGGGGATTCAGCCGGCGGACGATTCGGTGGCTTGGGACAAAGTGGTGATTAAGCCGGCGATGGCGGGAGATATCACCTGGGCGAAGGCGCGGTATGACTCGATCCGCGGTCCGATCTCGACGGAATGGCATCGGGATGCAACCGGCGTGCGGCTGGGGGTGACGATTCCGCCCGGGGTGACGGGAACGGTGTATATTCCGGCAAAGTCGCAGAAGTCGGTGCACCTAACGGATGGGAAATTTTTGAGGATGGATGGGAGCGACGCGGTGTTTGAAATTGAGTCGGGGAATTATCAGTTCTCAACGGAGTGAAGAAATTTTAGCGGGGACTATGTGGGTACAAAAGGTAACACTCCGCAACAAGGTGGGTGGATTGGGCAGGATGGGGATATTGCCGATTGCCGATTTCCAATTGCCGAATGAAAATGCGAGCGCGCATGGAGTCCGAATGGGCTGAAATTGAGAGGCAGATTGATTCGGCGCGGTTGCGCCGTCAGCGTGGGGATTTATTCGGGGCGGAAAGCATCTATCGCGAGATTTTGGCTCGCCATCCTTTGCATCCACAGGTGATGCATCGGCTTGCGACAGTGCTGGGGCAGCAGGGAAAGCTTGAGGAAGCGACGGAGCTCGCGGGTCGGGCAATCGAAATCAATCCTGATGATCCGGATGCGCATAAGACGATGGCGGCGTTGCGGGCCAGCAAGGGAGACATGGATAGCGCCGGCGAGAGCTACCGGGCGGTGCTGAAGCTTCGGCCCGGCGACGCCATGGCGCATCGCAATCTGGGGGCGATGCTCGCGCTGGGAGGAAGGCTGGAGGAGGCGGCTGTTGAACTTGGGCGCGCAACTGAACTCAATCCCAATGACCTTTGGGCTTTCTATGAGCTGGGGAATGTGCGGGTCAGACAGAATCGTATTGACGAAGCACTGGCGGGGCTTTCGCGGGCCATCGCGCTTAAGCCGGATTTCGTCCAGGCACATATCAGCCTGGGGGAGGTGCATCGCGTTGGCGCGCGGGGAAGAATCGATTGCCTCTTATCGCCGGGCGCTGCAATTCAAGCCGGATTCTTTCGAGGCGCTGAGCGGGTTGGCGCGGGTTTATGACTGGCTGGGGCGATTTGAGGACGCGCTGGCGAGTTATGCGAAGGCGGCGGCGGCCAAGCCGGATTTTTATGAGGCGCACGCGCGAATGGCGGTGATGCTGGCAGCCTTGCAGCGGTTTGAGGAGGCGCTGGCCTGCCAGGCGCGGGCGGCGGCGCTGAATCCGGAGGCGGCGCTGACGCATTATGCGATGGGAGAGATTTTGCTGCACCGGCGCGACGCGGCGTCGGCGCGAGAAGCCGTGAGATGTTTCCGCGCGGCGCTGGCCATCAATCCGGCGATGGTTTCGGCGTGGAATGACCTGGGATTGGTCCTGCGGTCGATGGGGGAATTCGATGAGGCGGCCAATTGTTTCCGAAAGGTCCTGGAGATGCAGCCAAATTCGCCGGCTGCCCATTACAACCTCGCGGGGACCGGGGCGATTAAATCGGAGCAGGAGATCGAGCAGTTGGCGCTAGCGCTGAAAGAGACGAATCTCACTGATGAGCAGCGGGTGGGGATGGAGTTCGCGCTGGCGAGCGCGCTGGATGATGCCGAGCGGTTTGAAGAGGCTTTCGCACTGTTTGCGAAAGCGAACGCAAGCGAAAAGCGGCTTCGAGAGGCGACGGGGGACAGGTATGACCCGGCCGAGTCGCATCAGCAAATCAGTGACCTGATCGAAACATTTTCGGCGTCATTTTTTGCTCAGCGGCGGGATTGGGGGGAGGAGACGGAAATGCCGGTGTTCGTGGTGGGAATGCCGCGCTCGGGGACGACGCTGGTGCAGCAGATCGCGGCGAGCCATCCGCAGATTCACGGAGCCGGGGAAATGTGGGCCATCCGGCGGATCGCGGAATCGTCGGGCGGGACAGACGGACGTATGGCGCCCGTGGCGTGGACACGCGACGCAATTAAAGGCGCGGCGGCGCAGCATCTGCGGCACCTGCGTGAATTGGACGCAGCCGCACTGCGGATCATCGATAAGACGCCCAGTAATATTCTTTACCTGGGAATGGTTGCGTTGATGTTCCCCGGCGCACGGGTGGTGATCTGCCGGCGCGATGCGCGGGACACTTGCCTGTCCTGTTATTTCCGGCGATTCCGGACCGGGAACACATTTTCGTTTGACCTGGCGCACTGCGGGCACTGGCAGAGGGAAATCGACCGTCTGGCGGAGCATTGGCGCCAGGCGCTGCCGCTGCGGATGATCGAGATCGAATACGAATCAGTGGTGACCGACCTGGAGGGGCAGAGCCGGCGATTGATCGAATTTCTAGGCGTGAAGTGGGACCAGGCGTGTCTAGAATTTCATCGCAGCCGCAACACTGTTTTGACGGCCAGCGCCTGGCAGGTGCGCCAGCCGATCTATACGCGGTCGGTTGGGCGATGGCGGCATTATGAAGGCCATCTGCAAGCATTGCTAACCGCGTTGAAAAGTCAGGCGTAAAGACGGATCTCACGCAGAGGCGCAAAGGCGCAGAGGTTTTTTCCTCTGCCTCTCTGCGCCTCCGCGCCTCTGCGTGAGAGTTTTTTGGGAATTTGGCCTTGCAGGGGTGTGTTTGGTCATCAGGTAGAGTGGCCAAATCGCGATTTGCGTCCTACTCTTTTCTCATGGCAAGTCTATTTGGAGCGAATTCAACGACGGAAGATGTTCTGGCCGGCGTTCGGCTGGATGGGAAGCGGATATTGGTGACCGGGGTTTCGGCAGGACTGGGGGTGGAGACGGCGCGGGCGCTGACGGCACATGGGGCAACCGTGATCGGAGCGGCGCGGGATTTGACCAAGGCACAGAAGGCAACGGAACAGGTGCGCGAGGATGCCACCGCGGGGGGCGGAGCATTGGAATTGGTGGAGCTGGACTTGGGGGACCTTCGCAGCGTGCGGGCTTGCGCGGATGGGCTGGTGAAAAGGGGGAAACCGCTGGATGGGATCATCGCCAATGCGGGGGTGATGGCGACGCCGTTCGGGCACACCATGGATGGATTCGAGACGCAGTTCGGGACGAACCACCTGGGGCATTTTGTGCTGATCAACCGTCTGGCGCCGCTGATCCGTAGCGGGGGAAGGATCGTGAATCTTTCCTCGGCCGGCCATCGATTTTCCAACGTCGATCTGGAGGATCCGAACTTCGAGCGGACGAAATATGAGCCGTTCGTGGCTTATGGGCGGTCGAAGACGGCGAATATCCTGTTTGCGGTGGCGCTGGACGAGCGGCACCGCGGCCGCGGGGTTCGCGCGACGGCGGTGCATCCGGGAGTCATTCAGACCGAACTGGCTAGGCACATGGATCCAGAGCAACTGCGGGCGAGGCTTGAGGAGATGAGCCGGCAACTGGTGGCAGCGGGGAAGCCGCCGATTCAGTTGAAGACGATTCCGCAGGGGGCGGCGACTTCAGTGTGGGCAGCGGTGGTTGCATCGGGCGACGAAGTCTGCGGCAGGTATTGCGAGAATTGCCATGTAGGGAGCGTTTTTCCGAATGAGATGACGGGTGTAAGCGAAGGAGTGCGGGCGTATGCGCTGGATCGGGAGATGGCCGAGAAACTTTGGAAGAAGAGTGAGGAGATGGTTGGGGAAAAGTTTTAGGGACGGGAAGACGGGCTCACACCCACAACGCAATCGCATATGGCGTGAGAACATGGGAATGCCCCCACCCTAATCCTCCCCCGGAGTACCAGGGGAGGGGAGAAGAGGGGCGGGGATAGTCCTTCGCCGACGATGCAGGGTTCCCACGACGGACAAGAGCAAGAGCGACGAACCGGCAGCCGGTTCGGGGACAGCGCCGATCGCGGGAAGAGGCAAACCATTGGCGATCGCGAACGCGTCCAGCGCCGCGATATCGGCTTGAGAGACGGCGGTATCGGCGCCGCTGTCCCCCTGCCCGAAGTTGGCGGCGAGGGCGGCGAAGTCGGACCCGTTGACCGAGGACGTATAGAGGAAATTCCCCTGGTCCCAATTGGTGACGCCCTTGCCGAAATTAGCGGCGAGGATGCTGAAGTCGGAGCCGTTGACGATCCCATCGAGGTTGGCGTCGCCGAGAAGCGTGTATTTCAATTCAATTTGACCGGACGAAAGACCCGCGACGGCATGGGTGCCGTCGTTGCCGTCGGCCCAGCCTATGCCGTAGCGGAAGCCGTTGGTCGGAATTTGAGCGGTGGAGGAAATGATGCCGGGACCGTTCCAATTGCCGCCGTTAAAGCCCGACTTGATAAAGCCGACAATCGTGGCGATCGGGTCGGAGGCGGAGCCGTAATCGATGAACATGTGATTGTTCGACAGGTCGAATTGGCCTCCCTGAAGGTTCAGCGTCAAAACCGAGTTATCGAAACTGGAATTCGGCTCGACACTGAAAAGGCCCTGACTGCCAACGGTAATTTTATCCTGGGTAAACTGCGTTACGGACATCGACGCCGGCATTCCGTCGCCGCCGACGGTGATCGTTCCAATGCCGCCCAGCACCCCCAGTTGCGACGTTCCGCCGTTCTGCAAGATCGGCCCGTTATTGGTTGTCACGTAGCTGGTCAGTGAACCCCCGTTTATATTGATGCTGCCCGAAGTGCCTACGATCAAAGTGCTCGTTATGTTGCTGGTCGCATTGCCGCTGACCGTAAGACTTCCCGTCCCAAGGTACGCTCCAACGTATTCGCCGAAGATACTTACCAGCGTGCCGCCCGACTGGTTATAAGAGCCCGGCGCGTTATAGCCGATCTCGATAAAGCCGTACGTTGCGCTGCCAGCGGATTGGTTGATAGCGCCCGCGCCGTTGCCGCCGGTATAGGTTCCGATATATCCGTCCAAGGCCTCCGTGACGCTCAGCGAGCCGCCGGCAAGCGCGTATTGAGCGGCGGCGCCGTTGCCACTGACGTTGCCAAGATAAAGAGCGAACGCGCTGTTGCTGCTTCCCGTGTTCTGAGTAATAAGGCTCGCGTCGCCGTAGAGGTATTCCACGCCGGTTGTACTGCTGCTCGTATCAACCAGTGTCATTCCCGAATTCAGCGCGAGCGTGTTGCCGAACAGAATGGAGTTATAAGTTGGATCGGTTCCGCTGGAGAAATCAACCTGCTGATTGGTCAGCGTCAGTGTTCCGCCGGTAAAGGAGAAGTTGCCCGGGGTGCTATTGACGTTGATGAACCCAGCCGTCAGCGCTCCTGATGACAGAGATAGGATGTTGCTGGCACCGTCCGCGTAAATGTCGAGCGTGCCGGTCACGGCCAGCGATCCACCGGCGACGAAAAGGTAGCCCGCGTTGCCGCTGCTGGAAGCGTTTCCTCCCACATAGGCGTTACCATTCACCTGCGTCGCACCGCCGTCGATCGACATCATGGCCGGCACACTGTTATCTTCCAGATTCCCACCGCTGATCAGCAGATTGTTCGAGATCGTCTGCGCTCTGCCGGTTTGAGTGAACTGTGCGATTCCCCCGCTGCCGATTTGCTCGTATCCCGTCGTGAGGGTGCCGCCGTTGAGGTTATACGTGCCGGCCCCATCCTCGTTGCCGATATTAAGGGTGCCGGAAATGGTGTGTGTTCCACCGGTCTGCTGGAAAACTCCTGAAGCATATTCACCGATCGTTTCGCTACCGGTGACATTGAGGCTTGCGGTTCCGCCCAGCGAATAGAAACCGTTGGTTTCATCCCCGATTATCAGGCTGCCGGTGATCGCATCCGTGCCGCCCGTCTGGGTGTACAAACTCAAGCCAGTATCGCTATCCCCTTCCCCGTCACCGATCGCGAGGCTGCTGGTGACCTGCACGGATCCTCCGGACTGATTGAATGAACATTCGCCGTTGTAAACGCCGGAAATCTCCAGGACGCTTGTGGTAACCGATCCGGACCCGCTCAGAGTGTAATTCCCCGCCCCGTCTTCAGAACCGACGGTTAACTCTGTCGAAACCTTGTTGGACCCGGCAGACTGATCGTACGTGCCGGTGCCTTCCGCCTCTTCGCCGGCGATTGATTCTTCCGTGGCTATCATCGCCGTCCCGGACCCCGATTGTGTCAGCGTGTTGCCCGAAGCAATCTCAAAATATGCAAGCGCCGTCGAGTACGTCTGATTGAACGTGACGTTCACATCGCTCACTCCGTTCGACCCGGTTTCGATATAGACCTCTGAGTCCGACCCACCCGGCGGAACGCTCACGCTCGAATCGGTATCCTGATCGAACCAGGCGGAATAGGAATCGCTTGTGCTGTTCCAGTCTCCGCCGCCGGCGTGCTGATAATAATATTGCGCGCGACTGGGAAGCGCCAGATATCCCACGACCGCTGACTGCACGAGACAAGCCCGCACCGCAGCCCGCTTCTTCGCATTTTTTTTCGGCATGATCTCCTCTGTGAAGTGCGTTGGTCCCGGGCAGGCCGGGTTTAGTAGCGATTAATCCACACCCACGCTCCGAACAGTCACGTGAAATTAAGGTGAGCTTGTCTGTTTAGCAACTAAATTTTGAAATGCCAAATTCTACTCATTGGGCAAATAATGGCTCGCCGGCCCAAAACCGACCGCGGGCGGCCCAAGATCCGGAAGGTGGGAAGCGTCGTCGGCGCCTGGCAGCGACGGTGATTCCAGCAACCAGGATGGCGGCACTGGCGGGTTCCGGAACGACGCCAATTGTGGGAAACGGAAGATTGTTCGCGATCGCGAAGGAATCCAGCGCGGCAATGTCGGCTGGTGACACTGCGACGTCCGCGCCGCTGTCCCCCTGGCCGAAGTTGGCGGCGAGGGCCGCGAAGTCGCTGCCGTTGACGGAACTGCCGTAGAGAAAGTTTCCCTGGTCCCAGTTAGTGACTCCGAGCCCGAAGTTGGCGGCGAGGATGCTGAAGTCGGAGCCGTTGACGGTGCCATCGAGGTTGGCGTCGCCGAGCAACGTGTATTTCAATTCGATTTGTCCAGAGGAGAGGCCTGCGACGTCGTGGACGCCGTCGTCGCCGTCGGCCCAGCCGACGCCGTAGCGAAGACCATTCGTTAGGGTCTGGGCAGAGGAAGAGATGATTCCAGGGCCATTCCATCCACCGCCGTTGTAGCCAGATTTCAAATAGGAGTAGATCGTGGAGACCGGGTCGGAGCCGCTGCCATAATTGATGAGGAAATGGTTGTTGGTGATGTCGAGCGTCGAGCCGTCGACGAGGTTCAGACCATTTTGAAAGCTCAACCCGCTGTTGGTGTTCAGCATGACGACGGCGGGTCCGGATGATGTGGAGCCGATGGTGATGACGCCTGTGCCACTAATGGGGCCGGCGACGGAACTGGCGTAAACATAGAGCGTGCCATTGTCCAAAATGGGGCCTGAGCCTGTGTAAGCACCGTAGAGGGTTCCGTTGCCGCCGGCATCGACGGTGAGCTGGCCGCGATTGGTGACGGGGCCGTAAAAGACGTTGGGAAGATCGCCGGAGAGATGGATCAGGCCATTGACGGTGTTGGTGACAGGGCCGTAAACGGAGGAATTTCCGGCCAGGGCGAGGGTGCTGTCGTTCGTGAGGCCGCCAGTGGTGAGGATGCCGTAGCCGAGGATCTGGCCGGTGTTGTGAAGCGCGGCGGTGTTGGTGCTGAAGTTTCCGCCGGCGAGGGAGATCGTCGCGGAGTTGGTGGGCATGTCTTCGACGAGGGCTTCGCCACCGATGGGGACGGAGATGGTGCCGGTGTTGGTGAGGGAGCCGGAGAGGATCAGCATTCCGTTTAGGGGTTCGATAGTACCGCTGCTGGTGATGGGGGCGCTGATGTTTCCCGCGCCGGAGATGATTCCGGCGGCGCTGTTAACGAGGGTGCCGGTTCCGGAAATGAGGCCGCCGGATTGGGATTGGATGATGCCATTGTTGGTGAGGTTTTGGCCGTTTAGGTAGATGCCGCCGCCGGTGCCGACGGTGATTGGGCCTGCGTTTGTGAGGGGAGAGTTGAGATTGAAGGAGCCGCCGGAAGAGACGGTGAGGGCGGAATACGATAGCGATCCTCCGCCGGCGTTGAGAATTCCGCCGATGGTGAGGAGATCGGCCACCAGGGCTCCGCCGGGGGAGAGGGAGATTTGGCCGTTGTCGTTGAGCGTGCTGCTGGAAGAGAGGGTCATGCCGCTGGTGAGCGACACGAATTCGCCGAGGGCGGAATTGGCATCGAGGGTGAATCCGTCGAGGAAATTGAGGGTGCCGCCCGTCCATTGAAGTACGGATGGATCGCCGTTGAGATTCAACCCGCCGACGGAAAGTGTTCCGTCGGTGAGTTGGATGGATGAATAGGGGGATGTGTAGCCGGTGACGATTCCGTCGAAGGTGACGGACCCGCCGCCGACTTCGAGCAAGCCCTGGCTCTCGCTGGTGGTTCCACCGATGTTAGCACCGCCGGTGAAACTGGCGGTGCCGCCGCCGATGGCAAAGAGTCCCGGCTGAGAGGGGAGAACTTGACTGGAAATCGAGAGCGCCGGTGACGAGACAGGTGCCGGCGGACTGGATGAAAGTGCCAGTGGAACCATCTCCGGCGGAAATGCCGTCGTTTGAGGTGAGCAACCCTCCCTCGAGCAAATAGGCCCCACTGGCAGAGGAGCTTGACCCGGAGCCGATAAGAAGCTCGGTGGCGTTGTTAGTTCCGCCGGTCTGGACGAATGTGCCGTTTCCCTGGACGCCAATTAATTCCTGGCTGGTCGAAGTCAAAGTTCCGGCGGCGAGAGAGTAATAGCCGGTGCTGCCGGGGTAGGAGGCGATATTCAGACCGTCTATGCCAACGGTGTTCGTGCCGCCGCTTTGGGTAAACGAGCCCGCTCCAGTTTGGCCGATTGTTTCGCCGCCGGCGGAGAGCGAGCCGGCGCTGAGGTTGTAATAGCCCGTGATACCCGAGCTACCGCCCAAATTGAGCGTGCCTGCGCTATGCGTGCCGCCGCTTTGGACGAACGTACCATTGCCGGCAGAGCCGATGTTTTCGGTTTGGGAGCCGGTGATGTTACCGGCGCTGAGGGAGTAATAGCCGGTACCGCCGGTGTCGAAGCCGAAAATCAATTGCGCGACCGATCCGGAGAAGCTGACTGCGCCACCGCTTTGGAAGAATGAGCCGGTGCCAGCAAAACCGAGGACCAGAACTCCATCGCAGGAGACGGTGCCGCCCCCGAGGGTGTAAGAGCCAATGCCACCAACGCCGGCGCCGACGTCGATAAGACCCGTTGCATCGCTGCTTGTCGTGACAACGCTATTTTGCCCGCCGGTTTGGACGAAGTCACCGTTACCGTTGTTGCCGATGGTTTCACCACCGCCAGTAGCAGTGGCGCCAGTAGAAAGGACACCGGTGCCGCTGAGGGTATAGGACCCCAGATCGTCGGTCCCATTACCAAGGACGAGCTGGCCACCGTTTGTAATGGAGTTGTTGCCGTTGGACTGGATCATGAATCCAAAGCCATCTTCTGTATTGGTGCCGGAATCGCCGAAGTATTCGTTGTTGGCGTTCAGGGAGACGCTGGTGGCCATGGTGAGCGTATTGTTGGCGGCTCCGTAGTTATCGACGGTGAGGCTGGCCAGCGTGACGGCGGCGCCGGAATAGTTGTAGTTGACGACGCGGCCGACGGCATCGTTATCGGTGATGTCGACCACATCGTTGGCGACGGGAACGCCGGCGGACCAGTTGGCCGCGTTGGCCCAGTTTCCGGAGTTGGCAAGCGTCCAGCTATCGGTGGCGGCGCGAGCGAACTGGGCGCACGTGGCCGCCGAAACGGCCAGGAGCGCCAGAGAAGTGCGGCGCGAACGATTGGAAATAGATGCGGAGCGGCGGGCCGTCCGAGGTGCGATATTTCGGTGACGCATGGCTGCCCCCTCCCGGTGGGCAAATTGATTCAGCCAAAATCCCCCCCACTCACTGATGCGACTGATACCGTTGCATTATAATTGGCCAGCACGTTTCCGCAATTGGAAATCGCGAATCAATTGTTGTGTGGGTATGGCGTGAACTTCTTGTACGGCAGATTTACAAGCTGAGTAGCGCCTTGAATTGCCGTGCTTTTGGGAGGGCCGGCGAGTTCCAGGATAACAATCTGATTGACGCCGACGTTTTGCCAGACGCTGGGGAGATAAAGGCCGCGATCAGCGCCGACGTCCCAATAGCGGCCGAGGTTATGCCCGTTGAGCCAGACCACGCCGAAATTCCAGTTGCGCATGTCGAGGTAGGTTTCGCCGGTTTCGGTGAGATTGAACGTGCCGGTGTAAATGGCGGGCGCTAAGGGGGCGAGATTTGTCGATGGAGCGGCGGCGAATGGGGGCTCGGTCATGGGAAGCGAACGGATTTCCCAGCCGGTAAGTTCCTGGCCGTCGAGCGTCGGATTTTCGTTGAGGCCCTTGCGGCTGATGGACTGGTTGATGCCGACGCTGTTGCGGCCGAGGTTGTAAACCAGAATGTCCAGCGTGCAGAGGCCGGGGTGATTGAGATTCATCTGGAAACTATCCGAACCGTAGCCCTGAAACGCCTGGCCGACCACGTTGCCGTCGATCATGACGATCGAATAGTCGAGCGCTTTGCGAAGATCGAGCGTCCCCTTGATACCGGTGGGAAAGACCTTCCGATAGAGCACGAACCCGTAGGATTGATCGAGGTCTTCCATCGTCACCACGTTGTCGGAATGGATCGGCGGAGGATCGGAGGGGACGGCGGCCGTGAGAGGCGTCGTCATAATGGACGTGAGCAGCGGCGAGGCCGTGGCGACCTGAAACGGCGGGATTTCGATGACCTTGGGATCGGGCGGGATCGGGGGCGGATCGATCTTCAGGGCTTGGGAGAAATAGTCGCGAAGAGCCTTATATTTCGGCGTTACCCGGCCAAGTTCGTCGATGGGGGCATCGTAATCGTAGGTGGTTTGCACGGGACGCCAGCCGTTGGCGCCGTTGGAGAATCCAAAGTTAGTGCCGCCGTCGAAAAGGTAGAAGCAGAAAGAGAGATGGCGATCGACGAGCCACTTGGTGTCGGTGATCTGGGCGGCGGGAGATTTTACCTTTGCCCGCGGCCCGCCAACGCGGTCGGCCCAGACGCAGAACCAGGAAGTATAGACTTCGGAGCCGTAGACGGGGAAATTGCCCGAGACCTCCTCGGCAAGCGTCAGCTTATTGGCGTTGGGCAGGCCGTTGGTGGCGCGGAGGATGCCGGGCATTCCATTGAGTTTGTTCCAGACGGTGCCGCTGTGATCGCAGGTGTAGAGCTGGCCATCGAAGCCGACGTCGATGAACATCTTTCGAGGTCGTCGAGATATTTGTCGATCCCGCCGTATTCGTTTTCGATCTGCACCATGAGAATGGGTCCGCCATGCGTAACTTGCAGATCGCCGACCTGGTCGTGCAGCGCCTGCATATAGGCTCGGCAATACTGCATGAACTGGGGATCGTCGGTGCGGACTTTCATGTCGTGATGTTTGAGAAGCCACGAGGGATATCCGCCAAATTCGGTTTCGGCACACACGTATGGACCCGGGCGGAGGGCGACCCACAGCCCGTTGTCCTGGCAAAGTTTGACGAATCGGCGGATGTCGTTATTTCCAGTGAAATCGAACTTGCCCTCGGTCGGTTCGAGCTGGTTCCAGAAGATGTAGACGCTGACGGTGTTAAGGCCCATCGCCCGCGCTTTTTTGATGCGGTCTTCCCAGAACTGGTAGGGGATGCGGGAGGGATGCATTTCGCCGGCGATGATTTCGATCGGCTGGCCGTCGATTGTGAACTGTTTGTCGGCGGCCGAAAATTGGTGGGATTTACCGTCGTTTGGCAACGGTATGTCAGCCCGAACCGCAGGGGCGAATACGAGAATTGCGATGGAAAAAACAAGGCGGTATTTGAATTGCACGGGTTGTTGTGGTAATTCCCATTAGCGGCAGATTATCGTGTGGAAATTGAGGGAATCAAGCGTGATCGCCATGATGGTGTTTGGTTTGAACGTGTGGGACCTGGCGATCCTGCTGGCGTTCCTGGTCTCAATCCTGGCGGTGGGGTTCTTCGTTTCCCGCAGTGTTAAGAAGGAATCGGATTTCTATCTTGGCGGCCGCAAGCTCGGGCGGCTGCTTCAGTTTTTTCTGAATTTCGGGAATTCCACAGATGCCACGGGGGCGGTGACGATTTCCACCAATGTCTACCGGATGGGGGCCGGGGGCATCTGGGCATCAGGGTTTCAAACGCTCTTCATCACCCCCTTCTTCTGGTTCACCCAGCCGTGGTGGCGAAGGGCAAGGCTCGTCACCATGGGGGATCTGTTTGTCGACCGCTTCAACAGCAAGGGCCTCGCGGTTGCTTATGCGGGATTCAATATTTTCATGGCGCTCTTTGTGATGGGGATGGGGAATTTCTTCGCGTTTAAGGTGGCCAGCGCGATGATCGTCAAGCCCGAGTCGGCATACACAGCCCAGGACCGGGCAGCAGATGGCGAGCTATCAAGAGTATCAGCACCTGAAAAGCGAGATCGACGCCGGTAATACGAAAATCCTCGACACCGAACGCTTCAAGGAATTGGACGGCTTGATCAAGCAGCGAAAACTCAACGCATTTATTTCCTTTATCTCACCGACGCCGTTTTTCATTTGTTACTCTTCAGTCGTGGGAGTTTATATCGCCCTGGGCGGACTGAAAGCGGCGGCAATTACCGATGCCGTGCAGGGCCTTCTCATCCTGATCATGTCGATCCTGCTGATCCCGGTGGGCCTAAACCGCATCGGCGGATTCAGCGGATTGCACCGGATCGTTCCCGAATACCTCTTCAGCGCGACGGCATCGACGTCATGGTACGCGATTCTGGCGATCACCTTCGCGAGCCTGGTCCAGATCGTCGGCTTGCTTCACAACATGTCCACCGCGGGCTCAGCAAAGGACGAAAACACCGCACGGTTCGGCATGATTTCCGGCGGATTCACCAAGCGCCTCGTGCTGATCGCGTGGACGCTCTGCGGCATGATCGGTCTGGCCGTCCTGAGCGGCAGCCTGAGGCAGTCGGATCCGGACAATACCTGGGGGGCGCTCTCGCGCGAACTGCTGGGGCCGGGGCTGATGGGGCTTATGCTTTCTGGAATGCTGCTGGGGAACATGCCGTCGATGGGGGTCTATTCGGTGTCGGTGGCAGGACTGGCGACGCGGAATATTTATGAGCCGCTCGTGAAAGGGAAAACGGAAAAGCATTACTTTCGCGTCGGGCAGTTTGCGATCGCGGGCGTCCTTATTTTCGCCGTGATGTTTGCCGAATGCATGTCGGACGTCGCCTCGGCGTATACCGATCTCGTCACCTTCAATACCTTTTTCGGAGCGGCGGTTTTTCTGATCCTCTTTTGGCGGCAGGCTTACCTCGAAATCGATCGTCATCAGCTTAGCGCTTTGGATTATCGCGATGGGAATCATTCCGCGGGCGCTACCGCTGATGCCGGGCTTTCGGACGATTCCCGCTTTCCTGAAGCAGACCGCGCCGCAGATGACGAGACGACCGGCGGGGCGACCAGCGAGGACGTAGCGGCCGGCAGAGCCCAGCGCGTCGGCCAGGCGATCAAACGCCAGACGACCATGCCGCCCACCGCGGTCTATTTCGAAACAGTAACGCGGGAAGATCCTGAGGATCCAAATTCACCCCAGGAGGGGATTGGGCCGATTCAATGTCGAAAATTATTCGCTATAGCTGATTGGCGTTCCTGTCGAGAAATTCACGCCCAGCCAGATGATCGCGGTGCGATGGGGATTTGACGGCTTGTTTCCCTTTATTTCGCTGGTCGTTTTCAGCCTGCTGACAAAGCCCGACGAGTTGGAGCGAGCGGACCGCTTTTTCGCGAAGATGCGCACGCCCGTCGCCCCGACGCCGCAGCTCGACAAGGAGGAAGTGGAGTTCAGCTATCAGAAGCCGGATCGGTTTGACTATAAGAAGATTTTCCCGCGCTCGCATTGGCAATTTACGCGATGGAAAAAAGAGGACGTGCTGGGATTTTTGGGGTGCTGGCTGATCGTGGGGGCGATCCTGGTGGTGCTTTGGGGAATTTTGCAGATCGGAGCCTAGTCATGCGAAGTTGGATCGGGTTGGGTTTGCTGCTGTGCGTCGTCGGCTGCGCGAGCCATGCGGCAAAGAATGCGCCTCCGGTGCCCGCGCCGGTGCCCCCCCACCGCCGCCGGCGCCGGTGAGTTTTGATGTCTGGAAAGGGGTGGATCTTCATTGGCTGGATGGTGCCGCCGCCGACGATGATCGCGGCGTAAGCTGGGGCGTGCCCTGGCCGCAGGGAACGATTCAGAAGGACGACGACGTTTCGCGCTCACGGGATGCGGATGGAAACAACGTGCCGATTCAGACGTGGCCGCTGGCATATTGGCCGGATGGGTCGATCAAATGGACCGGCGTGGCCGCGGTGATCGGTCCGCAATCCGGAACGGAATTAAAATTGATGCCCGCGGGCTGGCTTCGCAATTTCGGACCCCACTTCTCGATCGCAGAAACGGATGATGCGATTGAGATCGCAACGGCAAGTCCGATGTGGAGGATCGGGCGATCCGGAACCGACCTGGTGCAATCGATATCGATCGGCGGGACAGGAGTCGCACGCAATGGCCGATTGGTCGGCGAAATCGAAGACCGCACGGATTGGGACACAGATCACATGTTGCGGGTCAAGACAATTCGTCAGCGAAGTCACATCGGCCGAAGTGGAACAATCCGGCCCAGTGCGAATCGTCGTGAAGAGTCGAGGGCAAGCACAAATTCGATACCGGCGGCCGCGAGTGGCTGCCGTTCGTCGTGCGGCTCTATTTCTACGCCGGCATGGACAGTGTACGGATGGTTCACACATTTATTTTCGACGGGGACCAGGAGAAGGATTTCATTCGTGGGCTTGGCGTCCGATTTGACGTGCCGATGCGCGAGGAATTGCAAAATCGCCACGTGCGCATCGCGGGCGATCAGGGATTTTCGGCGAGCCAATGCAACTGATTTCCGGCCGCCGGAACCCGCATCCGCAGATGTATGAACGGCAAATCGAGGGGCATGCGAATTCCGAATCTCGCCAGCATGCCCAAAGGCCCGATCGGCCCAGCGGCGCGCTCGCCGCCAGCCGGCGGATTACAAAACCCTGATCAGCCAAATGGCGGTCTGGGATTCTTACAAACTCACCCAGCTGACGCCCGACGGATTTCAGATTCAGAAGCGCACGAATCCCAAAAGCGCCTGGATCAACGTCCTGGGTGGAAAGCGGTCGCTGGGCGACGTTTTCATCGGCGACGTTTCCGGCGGCCTCTCCATCGACCTGAAGAATTTCTGGAAGCTCTATCCCACCGAAATGGAGATCAAAGGCGCCGGCAACCGACGCGGCCGAACTGACGATGTGGCTCTGGTCCCCCGACGCCCAGGCGATGGACATGCGGCATTACGACGTCGATCGCCCACGGCCTGGAGGCTTCTTACGAAGATGTTCAGCCGGGATATAGCAGCGCCGTATGGCGTGGCCCGGACGAGCGAACTTGACGATCCGCCCCTATGCCGAAAGTTCCCGCGACGCCGAATTGCTTCGGCAGGTCGCAGATGGATCAGCAGGCGCCGCTGCTGGTCTGCTCGCCGGAGTATTACCACTGGCTAAGTGTTTTTGGGTTGTGGAGCCTGCCCGATCGATCGACCGCCGACGAAGAGTTGGCTCGAGGATCAACTCGATAAAGCATTCGCATTTTACCAGGGCCAGGTTGAACAGCGGCGCTGGTATGGCTTCTGGGATTTCGGCGACGTGATGCACACCTACGACACGCCGCGGCATGAATGGAAATATGACGTCGGTGGGTTCGCCTGGGACGATACCGAGCTCGCGCCCAATCTGTGGCTCTGGTACAGCTTTCTCCGCACCGGCCGGGCCGATATTTATCGCATGGCCGAAGCGCTGACCCGCCAAAGCCAGGAAGCGGATGTCTATCACATCGGGCCGTGGAAAGGGTTGGGCTCGCGGCACAATGTCCGGCACTGGGGCGACGGGGCCAAGGAACTGCGCATCAGCCAATCGCTTTTCAAACGGTTTTACTATTATCTGACGCACCGACGAGCGCACCGGCGATTTGATGAACGAGGAGATCGATGCGGACAAGGCGCTGCTGGTGGTCGATCCCGTTCGGGAATTGCCGGGGATCGCGGAGGACAAGAAATATCCGACGCACGTCCGCATCGGCCCCGATTGGCTGGCGCTGGTCAGCAACTGGTACGCCGCCTGGGAACGCACCGGCGATCCGACAATATAAGCGCGGATTCTGGCGGGCATGGACAGCATCACGGCAATGCCGAACAAAATCATGTCCGGGGAGAATTATGGATATGACCCGGCGAAACACGGACATTGCAACAGTTGACGCATGACGGCAGGACGCCGTCGCTGCTCTCGCTGTTTGGCGGGCCGGAGCTGAACATGGAGATGATCCCCGTCATCAACGATCCCGCAGTGGACGGCGGCCTGGGTGGCGTACTGCGCCGACGACATGATCCCCGGAAGCCGACAACGCCCGGCTGACGGCCTACGCGGCGTATGTACAAGAAGGACCCGCAGCTGGGGGCGGCCGCCTGGGCAGCAATTTCCGCACCGTCCACCGGGCAGCGGGCGATGCGGTTTGATTCGTCATCACGTCAGCGGAGCAGCGGTGGCCGAGCCGATCGATGAAATCAGGATGTTTCAACCAACAGCACGTCGCAGTGGTGTTTGAACGCGATCGAGCTGTTGCAACTGGTGCCAGATCAAATGCCGGTCGAATGCGCCGAAATAGGAGCGATTGATGCGGAAACTCGGCATGATGCGCGGCATCTCTGCCTGCTCGCACTGGTGCGAATTCGCCGCACGCCAGACATCTGACCATAGATTCAGCTTCGCTCCGGCGATGCGGAGCGGATTTGCATTCGTGGTTTCGCCAAGCGATGTTTATACATTCGAGCACGGGATATGGCTGGGAAGCCGGGCGGACATTGGCGGAGTGGAAATGGATTCGTCACCAGCGATAAGCCGTTCTATTTTTCGGTTGCGCTTCCGGAGGGAAATTACAATGTAACGTCGAACTTGGACGATCCCGCCGGCGAATCAACGACCACAGTGAAAGCGGAACTGCGCCGGCTCATGCTCGAAAATATTCACACCGATACCGGGCCAAACGTTCGAAGAACATTACGGTCAATATCCGCACGCCGAAGATTTCCGACGGAGAGCATGTGATCCTCAAGCCGCGCGAGAAGACCACCGAGGCATGGGCGTGGGACGAGCAAGCCTGACGCTGGAATTTAACGGCGCGCGGCCGTGCGTGGATTCGCTGGAAATCTCGCCGGCGGACGTTCCGACGGTTTATCTTCTGGGCGATTCCACCGTCTGCGACCAGCCGGAAGAGCCATGGAATAGTTGGGGGCAGATGCTTACCCGATTTTTCAAGCCGGGCGTGGCGGTTTCGAACCAGGCGGAATCCGGCGAAACCGCCGATGGGTCAATCCGCGCCCATCGGCTCGATAAGGTTCTCAGCACCATGCAAGCCTGGCGACTATCTCTTCGTCCAGTTCGGCCACAACGACATGAAGGAAAAAGGTGCCGGCATCGGGCCGTATTCATCCTACACCGCCGCGCTGAAAATTTCGTGGATGGGGCACGAGCGAAGGGGGCAATGGTTGTGCTGGTGACTTCCGTGAATCGCCGGATGATGGATTCAGCCGGGCACGTCACAAATTCCCTGAAAGATTATCCCGACGCCGTGCGAAAGCTGGCAAAAGAGGAAAACGTTCCGCTGATCGATCTGAACGCCATGAGCAAAACGCTGTATGAAGCCATCGGCGCCAAGGAGCTTGCAAAAGCGTTCGTGGATCAGACGCATCACAACGCGTACGGAAGTTACGAGATTGCCAAATGCATCGTTCAGGGCATTGAGGATGACAAGCTCGACCTGGCAAAATTTGTCGTGGACGACTGGAAGCCGTTCGATCCGGGGCACCCCGATCCGGTTTCGCAAGTAAACATTCCCCCAAGCCCGCGCTCGTCGACCACGCGCGCCGTCCGGCAGCTAAATCATCTCCACAATTTGCGGGAAATTTCGCCCCCGCCCCCCATCCGCGCCGACACGCAACCTCTCTCTAGGTAATCGTTTAACTAAATCGCCAGAAAATGGGCATTTTAACCATCACTTTTTCTCTTGCTTGCGGCACTAACTGCGATATATTGGTTTAGGTAAGCGATTACCTGAATGCAGGTAATTGCGACAGCGGACTCTTAAAAAGCGTCACGCGGAGATCCAATACACTTCGGAGGGCCTTATGCAAAATGGTTCACGTTCAAAGCGCTGTGCAGCGCTGCTCGCTGGTGCAGTGGCTTTGGGTTCGATTTGCTGGTGCACTAACGCCGGCGCCCAAACCACCATCGCCAATTTTGAAGACAACACGTTCGACGGGTTTGGCACCGGAACCAACAGCGGCGTTACGCCCGGTGTGTTTTCGCGCCGACTTCCGCCGTCATCGACACCGGTCCGGCAACCGATCCCACGAATGTCCTGGACCTCACCGCCAGCGGGTTCAATGGCGGTCTCGCGAATGGCGCCGACCTTGGCTATGACTTTGTGCAGAGCGGCACCATAGGCGCTCTCGAGGCCAACGACGTCCTCACCTTCGACTGGATCGTCCCTGTTTCCAGCACGAACAGTGGCTACTCTCAGCTCTACAACATCATCCTCAACGGCGCCAACGCAGGATTCCATGCCATCGGTGGCTCCAGCAACGCAACCGATCTCACACTTGCCACTGTCACCGGAACCGTAAACCAGAATCCGGGCTATTCTGGCCAGATCAATCAGGTCAGCATCAACTACGACGGCTGGAAGGCCGCTATGGCGCGACAACCCGGGCTATGCCCAGATCGAGTTCCAGACCAACAACGGCGGCGGCGACCCCGCGGATATTCTCTTCGACAACTTCGTCCTGAGCCAGGTGCCGGAACCGGCCTCACTTGGCATCGTCAGCTTTGCGGCGCTCGGCCTCCTCCGGCGCCATCGTCAAAGCCGCGCGGCCCGATAGGCTTGGCACGATCTCCCTCCAGATCGCGCTCAATAGGGCACACGGAACATCCGGGGATCAGGCGACAGCAGCGCCGGTCCCCGGATGACACCGTTTCTGGATAAACCCATTTACGGATGAATCCGTTTCCGACCGAAACCGTTTCCGGGGTTTGCGAAAAAAATCTCAACGATCGTTCCGTAAACGCCAATTCCTGCACGGAAATAAGCCCGAATCGCGCGGGTTTCAAAAATTCCCGCGCTTTTTCTATTGACTAAAATCTGCCGGAATATACCATAGGTAAACGGTTACCTAAGCATGTCGATTTGAGTGCTCACGGCATTCAAAACCGGCGACAGGAAAGACTGTGGCCCTGGCGGAGATGGTCTATCCATGAAAAACACCGCAATTCAGCCGCACAGCGGAAACATTGGGCGTTGCAAAAGAGAGAAGAAACTGCCCGGGGCCTTCACCCTTGTCGAGCTCCTGGTTGTCATTGGGATTATTGCAATCCTGGTGGCCGTTCTCCTCCCGGCATTACAGCGGGCTCGCGAACAGGCCAACCTGGTCTCCTGCCAGTCGAATCTGCGCCAGATCGGACAAGCGATCAATATTTATCTCATCGATAACAGCGGGACGCTTCCCTACGGGATTTGGACTGGATACGGATCGGGAAATCCCAACGCCAACCCAAATTGGACCAGCACCCCACCCGCCGGCTGGGTCAACGGGTCGGACTGGACGACCTTAATTCAAAGTGATCTCAACGGCTCTATCAGCGCCATCTACAACAGCGGAACCCAAAGCCAGAATCAAATTCAAAGCAAAGTGCGCCAGGTCTTTATGTGCCCCAGCGCGCCGCCGGGCCCCCAATATGACCCCAACAACCTGACTTACCAGTACATCTGCCATCCCCGGTTGATGCCCGCCCTCGGCGACTACGACACGCTCTTCAACATCATCACCAATCCGAAGTTTCTGGTCCCCTACAAAATAGCGAAAATCAGCCGCTCCGCGGAGATCGCGCTGATCATGGACGGGGCGCTGGCGCAGATGACCAGCGGTTCCTGGCGCGTCTCGGGAAACGCCGGAACTCCGGTTGGCGAAGGCCTCTGCGACGGCTGGATCTATTTCAGTTCCAACTTCGGCGGGCTTACCAACAACAATTACAGCCTCATACCGGGCAATGTAAACCAGAGCACGCCTGTGCCGCTTGGCGACGTCTTCGCCGCGGTCTCGGATTCGCTTGCCCATGTGAACCAGGACGACGGCAACCCCGCCGGAACCGATCCCAAAGGGCTGCCGTGCAACGCCCGCAACATTCGCTTCCGCCACCTGGGGAACACTGCCGCCAATGCCCTGATGGTCGATGGGCACGTCGAAACATACGCGTTCAATCCGCACAACAACACTTCATCCCTGCTTCTGAAAAATCTGTTGGTCAACAGGAATCAATAAGGCGATTAAGCCCGCAACCGGCGTAGGAATTGCGGAGGTCAGTTAGAGGAAACCTGGAATCGAAACTGGAGGGCCCATGTCAATCCGAAAGAAAAACGCCAAGGCGATATGCCTCGCCGGCTCGCTGGCCGCGACGGCGCTGTGGTCCGCGGCGGCTCGTGCCTATATCACCGTCGGCGATTTTGAGAACGGCAATAACGAGGGATTCTTCGATTGGACAATCAGCAACGGCGGGAGCGACAACGGTTATAACCCCGGCGCCACCCCCACCACCGATTTGCCCGCCCCCTTTTACTCCTACAGCTCAGAAGGCGCGACGCTTGGCTCCTCGGCCCTCGCCTTCACCGGGCCCACCGCCAATACCTCCGGCTATTACCAGGGCCTCTCCTGGAAAAGCGAGTGGGAGAACGACACCGAAGGCAACAGCGCCCTGCAAGACGTCGTCGATAACAAATTCTACGAAATGGATGTCACCTACAACTCCGCCGAGTGGTCCGGCGCGAACTATGCAAACCTGGGATTGGTCATCAACTATTCCAGCGCGGGCGGCACGAACAACGGCTTCCTCACCCTCAGCCCCAAGGGCGAGCAGAGTTACCAGGGCTTTCCCGCCTACGACACTTCAAATTCGACCTTCCCGGGCGGCTGGGACCCAACCAACTACCCCGGCACCACAACCCGCACGCTCATCTGGGACTACGGCGATTATGTTCCCTCCGGCTCAACCCAAACGCTCAGCCAGCTCATCGGACCCAATCCACAATGGGTGGAATTCATTCTGGTTTCCAGCTCCAACGTCGTCGGCACCTTTCATTTCGACAACTTCCGCCTCAACAACAACCAGGTGAATGCAACGTGGACCAACCAGGCCGGGGCGAATGCCGACGGAACCTATCACTGGGGCACGCTGGCGAACTGGAACGGCAACTCCCAGCCGGCCACCTCTCTGCCCTCCAACCCCGGCGACATCGTCACCTTCGGCAATTCGATCGGAGTCCCCACCACCATTTCGCTCAACGGCGACGAGGAATTCCAGGTCAGCGTCGGAACGATGAACTTCACCAGCGGAGAGTCCTACACGATCGCACAAGGCACAGGCGGAACGCTCACCCTCAACGGCAACACGCCGAGTCTCACCTACAGCCAGACCTTTGCAGCGTCGACGCTCACAACCACCAATGCCGTCGCCCAGATCAACGATGCCTTCGGCAACCACACGATTTCCGCGCCGGTGAGTCTCGCGACAAGCGTCGATATCGCCGTGGGCCAGGCCACCAACACCTTCACCATTTCCGGCAATATCAGCGGCAATGGCGGGATCGACCTGGTCTCCACGACCACCGCGCTCAGCGTCGGAACCGTCGCCCTCAGCGGCTCTAACAGTTACGGCGGAGGCACAACCGTCACCGGTGGAACACTTCTCATCGCCAAAGCCTCCGCCCTCCCCGCCAACAGCAACGTCAACATCACCGGCGGCCTGCTTCAGCTCGCGACCAACGCCACCGGCGAAACGCTTTCCAGCCTCACAATCAGCGGCAACGGCTCGCTCGATATCACAAACAACCACGTCTTTATCAATTACGGCAGTGGCAGCGACCCGCTGTCATCGATTTACGGCTACCTGAAATCCGGCTTCAACAACGGCACATGGAACGGCGCGCGGGATCATTTCCTCAACGGCACAGGTCCCCACCAACGGCCTCAAATACGGCGTAGGCTTCGCGGACGGGGATGACGGAACGCACGCCGTCGCCGGCCTTTCCAGCGGGCAGCTCGAGCTGAAATATACGCTCGTCGGCGATGCCAACCTTGACGGAAGCGTCAACGGCTCCGATTTCAGCATCCTCGCCGCCAATTTCGGCCTCGGCGTTACCAACTGGGACCAGGGAAACTTCCTCTACTCCTCGTCGGTAAACGGCAGCGATTTCTCGGCCTTGGCCGCGAATTTCGGTCAGGGTGACAGCGGCGCCGACGGTCTGGTCACTCTCGCCGACGTCACTGCGCTCGATGCGTTTGCCGCCGCCAACGGATTGCCGGCGCCGGTAATCGGCGCCGTTCCCGAGCCGGCATCGGTCGGGCTGTTGCTGGTCTCCGGAGCCGCGCTTGCCGCACGGCGGAAACGGCGCACATGATCTGCAAACACTTTTTTGTACCGCGGGGAGTGTAGTACCGGTGGACAAGCGTCCGACGTTGTCAGATGTCGCCAGAAGCTGCGGGGTGAGCGCCGCGACGGTCAGTCGCGTCCTCAACCACAAACGCGACAACAATTTCTCCACCACGGAGGAAGTGCGCCAGAAAATCCTCATCGCCACGCAGGATCTCGGCTACCGCCCAGACCCCAACGCACGCTCCCTGAGCACCGGAAACACCAACGTCGTGGGCTTGTTCGCCTCCCCGCGCACCCACGTCGCCGAAGGGATCAACGAGCCCCTGATCGAAGGGATCGTCGAGACCCTTCACAGCGGCGGCTACGAAGTCTTCTTCGAGATGACCCCCATCCACAAAACCCGCGAGCGCCTTCCCCCCTGGCGATTCGACGGCGCGATCCTCATGCAGGACCCCAAACCCGACACCGTCATCGAGCTCGACACCCGCGGCGTCCCCTACGTCTGCGTCAACGAGCGGGTCGGACAGGCGACCGCCTACGTCCTTGCCGACGACGTCATGGGCATGAACCGCGCCATCGACCATCTCGTGCAGCTCGGCCACCGGCGTTTTGCCTACGCCAACGCGCGAATCGCCGACCCCAGGCACTACAGCGTCATGGACCGCTACGACACCCTGCTCGCCGCCGCCGCCGCCGGCAGCCTCGAGCTGGTTAGCGGGCACGAAACGCCCTGCCACTGCGCTTCCGAATTCCTCCTGAAAACCGTCGTGAAGCAATCCGCCACCGCGGTAATCGCCTACGATCACAAGCGCGCCATCACCCTCCTGGCGCCGCCCAGGAAATGGGCCTGCGCGTTCCCATCGACTTCAGCCTCGTCTGCTTTAACGACGTCTTTCCCGTGGCCACGCTCTATCCCCCCTTGTCGGTCGTCTCGGTGCCGGGCCGGGAGATGGGCCGGATGGCCGCCGACCTCTTGCTGAATCAATTCATTTCTCCCAGCAGAAACATCGGGAAGGAGGTGCGCGTTGCCGAGGATCTGATCGTCCGCGGGTCCACATGCCCGCCGAAGACATAGTCTGAGAGCTCGGGAAAACCACCCTCGCGAAAAAGTGAAGATGGAATATATGTCCGGATAGGACGGGCATTTGTGTCTGCGCCGATGTCGGAGGAATTTCCCGCCTGAGAAGGGGTGTTGTATACTTTTGGGGTGGCTCAAAAGCGTCCGACTATCGCCGACATCGCACGTCTTTGCAGCGTCACCCCGGCCACAGTCAGCCGGGTCCTGAACAACCATTCAAATTTCTCCACCTCCCCCGCCGTCCGCGAAAAAATTCAGGATACCGCCGCCAAGCTCGGCTACGTCCCCGACATCAGCGCCCGCAACCTGAGCATGCGAAATTCCCGCGTCGTCGGCCTCTTCGCCTCCCCCCACACACACCTCGCCGACGGAATCAACGAGTTACTTGTCGAGGGCATCACCGAGATTCTCCACACCGCCGGGTACGACGTTTTCTATGGTCTCAGCCGCCGGCGACGAACCAAAAATCCCGTCCCCTTCTGGCGGTTCGACGGCGCCGTCCTGATGCAGGCCCCCCGCAAGGAAATCGTCGATGAACTCGACCTCCGCCACGTTCCATACGTCTGCGTCAACGAGCGGATCGGAAATCCCGCTGCCTGGGTGCTGGCGGACGACGTATCGGGAATGAAAAGCATCCTGCTCCACCTCTCCGACTGCCATCATGAGCTGATCGCCTACGCCAACGCCCCCAGCTATTACTTTCCGCACTACAGCATGCAGGAACGGCACAAGACCCTGGTGGACTTTGCCCCATCCGTCCACCTGCGGCTGGCGCCGGGCCACGATCAACCCTTTCAAACCCACGCCCCGGGACAATTCGTACGCGACATCATGAGCGCCGGAGCCACGGCAATCGTCGCCTACGACCATCACGTCGCCTTCATGATTCTCGGCGCCGCCCAGGCGATGGGCCTGCGGATTCCGATGGACCTGAGCCTCGTCTGCTTCAACGACGTTTTCCCCATGTCGACGATCTGCCCCGCGATCACCACGGTCGCCGTCCCCGGCCGGGAAATGGGACGCCTGGCAGCGGAGATTCTTTTGAATCACCTTCTCTCCCCCAAGCCCCTGACCCCTCGGGAATTTCGCCTCCCCGAGCATCTCATTGTCCGCGGATCAACCAGCGGAGCCCCCGTGGGCAACAACGCCCCGCGCTGAATTCGCTTTCTCGCGCAACCCATCAGCTCAAGGAAGACCACCTCCGCCTGCGAGACGCCAGCGTCGACGCCGCCAGGAAAGTCACTGCCATGCACGCCGGTTCGGGCACCGGGGTAATGACGGGAACAGGCAACCCATTCGCGACCGCAAACGCGTCCAGCGCGGCGATATCCGCCGGCGTCACCGACGCATCCGCCCCGCTGTCCCCCTGCCCGAAATTGGCGGCCAGAGCGCTGAAATCGCTGCCGTTGACCGAAGAGGTGAACAGGAAATTCCCCTGGTCCCAGTTGGTGACGCCCAGCCCGAAATTCGCCGCAAGAAGGCTGAAGTCCGATCCGTTAACGGTGCCGTCCAAATTCGCATCGCCCACCAGCGTATATTTCAGCTCGATCGTTCCCGAGCTGATGCCGGTGGCAATCTTGTCCTTTCCGTCCGCCCAGCCGATGCCGTACTTCAGCGCTCCAACGGTGGCGTCCTCGGTCGCCGCGGCTGTGGACATGATCCCCGGACCGTTCCAGTTGCCGCTGTTGTAGCCGGATTTGAGGTATCCATAGATCGTCACGACCGGATCCGAACCGGAGCCGTAATTGATGAAGAAATGATTGTTGTTCACGTCCATCTGGCCGTTGCCGGAGATCGTCAGGGAACCCTGGCTGCTGCCTCCGGTGTTGACCGCGAAGCGCACAAGCGCGTTCGGATTGATGACCAGGGAACCGCTGCCCGTAATCGCGCTGTTTGCGGTGAGGGTGGAAGTCGAAGACGAGTTGGAATTAACCGTGATGGTTCCGTTGTTCACCAGTCCGCCGGACACCGTCAGGTTCGACCCGCCGACAATATTGAAAGTGCCGGAATTGGTGACCCCAATGAGGGCGTCGGTACTGGAGGTGATCGTCTGTATGATCCCGCCGGAAGGTGTGGTCAGCGTTCCGCCGGAAATCGTAGCGCCGCCGCTGAGGTCAACCGTGGAATTATTCGCGACGACCTGGCCGCCGCTCCCCTGCGCGAGCGTGATGCCATTGATGCTTAGAGTCGCCCCGTTGGTCGCCTCCATCGTTGCGTTGTTGGTCATGTTGCTGGTCAGCAACGTCAGGGTTTCGCCGATGACGTTGGTGTCCACGGTGCCGTTGTTGGTCAGCGCCGCGGTAATCTCACCATAACCGCTCATGGTATTCGTCGAGGATTGGGTAAGCGTTCCCGCCACGACCGCCTGGGTGGTGGCGCCGTTAAGCACGATCGTGCCCGTGCCGGAGAGCGTTGTCCCCGTGAAGCTCATCGTTGAGAACGAGGAATCATTGTTGTTGACCGTGATCGTGCCATCGTTGGTCAGGTTTCCGCTGACGCCAAGATTTGAACCGCCCACAATGTCGAACGTGCCGGAGACGGTCGGGTCCCCAGCGAGCAGATCGGTGCTGGAATTCGTCGCCTGGATGACGCCGCTGGACAACGTCGTCAGGGTCCCGCCGGAAATGGTGGCGCCGCCGATGAGATCGACGGTGGAATTATTGGCAACAACCTGGCCGCCGCTCCCTTGCGTGAGCGTGATCCCATCTATGCTGAGAGTCGCGCCGCCGGTTGCCTCCATCGTGGCGTTGTTGGTCATGTTGCTGGTCAGCAGCGTGAGGGTTTGGCTGCCGACGTTGGTGTTCACGGTCCCGTTGTTGGTGAGCGCGGCAGTGATTTCCCCAAAGCCGCTGATGGCATTCGTGGAAGATTGGCTGAGAGTTCCGGCCACCACAGCCTGCGTAGTGGCGCCGTTAAGCACAATCGTGCCCGTGCCGGACAGCGTGGTGCTCGTAAAGGTCAGCGTTGAGAAACTGGAATCATTGTTGTTGACCGTAATAGTGCCGTTGTTGGTCAGGTTTCCGCTGACGCTTAGATTCGAACCGCTCACAATGTTGAACGTGCCGGAATTGGTCGGGTCACCCGTGAGGACATCGGTGCTTGACCCCGTCGCCTGGATGACGCCGCCGGAAGGTGTGCTCAGGCTTCCCCCGGAAAGCGTGGCGCTGATGAGGTCGACGGTGGCATTGTTGGCAATCACCTGTCCGCCGCTCCCTTGCGTGAGCGTGATGCCATCTATGTTCAGAATTCCCCCGCTGGTGGCTTCCATCGTCGCGTTATTGGTCATGTTGCTGGTCAGCAGCGTAAGAGTTTCGCTGCTGATGTTGGCGTCAACCGTACCATTGTTCACGAACTGGGCGGTGATTTCTCCAAAGCCGCTGATGGTGTGGTGGATGTCCTGGGTTAGCGTGTCGCTGGTTCCCGTTGCAATCACGGCTTGAGTAGTGGGCGCATCAAGCGTCAGGCTGCCCGTGCCGGTGAGCAACGTATTGGAATCCACCTGCAACGTGGACAAACTCGTATCGTTGTAATTCAAGTTGATCGTGCCGTTGTTGGTCAGCGTGGAACCATTCAGAGTGAGGTTCAGGCCACCAGGCACGTCAACCGTGGAATTAGCGGAGATCGTCAACGCCCCAAACGTCGCGCCTTCGGCGAAAATCACCTGGGAGCTGGCGGAATTGAGCGTGCCGCCGGTAATGGTAGCACTGCCGATAATGACGCTATTCCCGCTCGCGTTAATATTCCCACCGGTATTGGTAACCGCCACGCCATTGTTGAAAACCAGCACGCCCGAGGTGGCTTCCATCGTCGATGTGTTGATCGCGCTGGTCCCACTGACGAACAAGGTCTCACTGCTTACATTGGCGTTGACCAGGCCATTATTCGTGAGCGAGGCGGTGATTTCTCCAAAGCCGCTGATGGTGTTGCCGCTGGATTGCGTGAGGGTTCCAGCCAGGACAGCCTGCGCGGTTGGACCGTTCAGCACAATCGTGCCACTGCCGGAAAGCGTCGTTGAAAAGCAATCCAGTGTGGAACTCGATGAACTATTGCTGTTGATCGTGATCGTGCCGTTGTTGGTGAGGTTTCCGCTGACGTTCAGATTTGAACCCCCCTGAATATTGAGCGTGCCCAGGTTCGTCGGGTCGCCGCTAAGCCCGGCGGTGCTGGAATTGATCACCTGTATGACGCCGCCGGAACCCGTGTTCAGTGTCCCACTGGCAACGTTGTCGCCGTTAATGAGATCGACGACTCCATTCGATGCCAGGATCTCGCCGCTCGTCCCCTGCGTGACGTGAACATTCATGCCGCCCAGAGCGAGCGTTCCGCCCCCGGTTGCTTCCATCGTCAAATTGTTGTTCATGTTCGACGTAAGCGAGAGGATCTGGTTGGCGGAGTTGGCGTTAACCACGCCGTCGTTCGTAAGGCTCGCAGTGATCTCCCCATATCCGCTGATGGTGTGACCGGCGTCCTGCGTAAGCGTACCGGCAATATTGGCGCCGGTGCCCGAAGAATTGAGCACGATCGCGCCCGTGCCGGAAACGGTTACTCCACCGAAGCTCATTTCCGAAGTAGCTGAGCTGTTGCTGTTGATGGTAATCGTGCCGTTATTGGTCAGGGTCCCGCCGACGTCGATATTCGAGCCCCCAACGATGTCGATCAGGCCTGAGTTAGTGACATTGGTCAGTGAACTGGTGGTCGAGTTGGTCGCCTCGACAAAACCTCCCGCCGAGGTGGTGATCGTCCCGCCGGAAATCTGCCCGCTATTGATGAGTTCCACCACGCCGTTGGACGCCACGACCTGGCCTCCCGTCTGGGCAACCTCGATCCCGCTGATGGCAAGGGTTCCACCGCCGGTGGCCTCCATTGTCGCGCTATTGATCATCGTGCTGGTGATGAGGGATAAGGCCTGGTTGGACGTATTGGCGTCGACCGTACCATTGTTGGTCAGGCTGGCGCTAATCTCGCCGAAGCCGCTGATGGTCTGGCCGGCAGATTGCGTGATTGTCCCCGCAAGAACGGCCTGGGTGGTCCCCTCATTGAGCGAAACCGTGCCGGTGCCGGAAAGTGTGCCGGTCAACGAAAGAGTGGAGAACGAGCTTTGATTGCTGTTGACGACGATAACGCCGTTGTTTGAAAGCGTAGGCCCATTCAGCGTCAGGTTGCTGCCCCCCTGGATACCCAAGGACCCACCCGTGCCAATCGTCATCGAATCGATCGTTGCCGAGATGTTGAGGGTGGGCGAGACATCCGGCGTCGTGACTGATTTGATGACGACGTTGAAGTCGCTGATCGAATCAGTGCCGTTGTTGGGATCCGTGTTGCTGGGGTTCCAGTTTGTCGCGGTGCTCCAACTGGAGCTGGAAACGCCAACCCACGTGGAGGTTTGCGTAGCGCCCATGACCCGGGACCTGCAATCCACCAGCGCGATCGCCGAGACGATCGCCGTCGCCGCAACCCGCCGGCGCTTGCGTGAAGCTGCTGAATTTTTCAAAAACGTGCAGGATCGGACAGCGCGGAGACCCGTTTTTAGATCGCTCATTTTTCCCTTCCTTTTACAAACAACTCATCGCAGAAATGCTTGAGATAGCTCGACAAAAAAATGATATCGAGGCCGCACGAAATTGCAAGAAAATCCCCTTTGATCCAGCGCGGAATTACTACCTGTCAAATTCGCGCAGCCTGTGAGGAATTGGCTCGCCTCAAACCAAGCGAAAATGCCGAAATACCAACTCGCCCTTATGTTGGCAACCTAGATAAGCCGTGATCTCCGCCGGCGCCGCCAGCAGCATCGACCCACAAACCACCGCGCCCATCACCGACGCCGGCTCCGGCACCGCCGCGAACGTCGGCAATGGCAAGCCATTCGCCACCGCGAACGCGTCCAGCGCGGCAATATCCGCCGGTGTTACCGACGCATCCGCCCCGCTGTCCCCCTGACCAAAATTCGCCGCCAGCGAGCTGAAATCGCTTCCGTTTACCGAGGTGCTGAACAGGAAATTCCCCTGGTCCCAGTTGGTCACCCCCAGCCCGAAATTCGCCGCCAGGATGCTGAAGTCCGACCCGTTAACCGTGCCATCCAAATTCGCATCGCCCAGCAGCGTATATTTCAGCTCGATCGTTCCCGAGCCGATGCCCGTGACAATTTTGTCCTTTCCATCCGCCCACCCAACGCCATATTTCAGCGCCCCGTTGGTCGAGTTTTCCCCCGCGGCCGTCGAAGAAATAATCCCACCTCCGTTCCAATTGCCCGCGTCGTATCCGCTCAATAGATACCCGTAAATCGTCGCAATCGGATCGCTCCCCGATCCGTAGTTGATGTACATATGATTGTTCGTGATATCCAGTTGGCCATACTGACTGATCGTCACCGAACCCTGGCTGCTCTGGCTGGTGTTGGTTCCGAGCTTGACGAGACCGCCGTTATAGATCGCCAGTGAACCCGTGCCCGTAATCGGCCCCGTCGTCGTCAGCGCCGAGTTGTAATAAGTGTCCGGATCCACGCTCACCACGCCGTTGTTGACGAAGTTCCCCGAGGTGTTGAGGTCCGAATTACCGTTGACGTGCAAAGTGCCCGAGTTGGTGACGCCCGAAAGCACGCTCGTCGAGCCGTTGATTGTCTGAATCACTCCGCCGGAGGAGGTCTTCAAAGTTCCTCCGGAAATGGTCGCCGTGATCAGGTCCACCGTGCCGTTCGCGGCGGAAATCTGGCCGGCGGAGGACTCGGTGACCTCAATGCCATTGATGATCAGAGTCCCACCGCTTGTCGCCTCCATCAAAGAGTTATTCGTCATGTTGTTGGACGAAAGCGTGAGCGACTGATTGTTCGCGTTGGCGTTCACCGTGCCGTTATTGATGAAACTCGCGATGATTTCGCCGTAGCCGGAGACTGTCTGGTGAGTGTCGAGGGTTAACGTATCGTTTGTGCCGGTGGCGATGGCCGCGCTTGAACCGCCGGCATTAAGCTCGACCGTGCCATTCCCAGTGAGCAGCGTGTTGGCGTTGTCCTCCAACGTCGTACTGTAAAACTGGTCGTTGTTGATCACCATCAGTCCGTTGTTGGTCAGGCTCGCACCGGTAAGGTTCAGTTGTTCGTTCCCACCGACATTGACCGTCGTACCCGCCGATATGGTCAGCGCCCCAAACGTATTGGTACCGCTGCTGTCCTGGATCTGGATCACATTCGGGCTTGTGGCATTTAAAGTACCACCGCTGATGGTCGCACCATTGATTACCACATCATCGCCGACGGCATTGATGTTTCCGCCCGTATTGGTGACAACCACGCCATTGTTGAATGCCAGAACTCCGCTGGTCGCTTCCATCGTCGTAGTATTTGACATGCTGGCGCCGCTGATAAAAAGCGTGTTATCGCTACTAACAGTGGTAGGGACATTGGCGTTAATCAGGCCATTGTTCGTCAGGGTCGCGGTAATTTCGCCATATCCGTCGATGGTGTGGCCCGAGGATTGGATGACCGTTCCCGCTACCTCCGCGTTGGTGGAAGTGGAGTCCAGGATAATCGTGCCCGTTCCGGACAGTGTCGTGTTGCTGAAAGTCAAAGCTGAGGCGTAAGATTGATTGTTATTAACTGTGATCGTTCCGTTATCCGTAAGATTCCCAGTGACATTCAGGTAGGTATTGCCTTCGATGATCAGGCTGCCCGAGTTGATGATGGGTCCAATTAGCGCGCTGGTGCTGTTCGTCGTTTGGATAATGCCGCCCGAACCCGTACTCAGCGTCCCCCCGGAAATCGTTGCGGTGTCCAGGTCAACGGTCCCATTTGACGCGATCAGTTTTCCCGACGTCCCCTGTGTGACCGTGATTCCGCTGATGTCAAGAATCCCGCCGGAAGTGGCTTCCATGGTGGAGTTGTTGGACATGTTGTTGGAAACAAGCGCCAGCGTATCCCCGCTGTAATTCGCGTCCACCGTGCCGTTGTTGGTAAAGGTTGCGCCGATCTGCCCCTCACCGGCAATCGTGCTGCCCGCCGCCTGCGTAAACGTGCCGGAAAGCAACGCATTGTTGCCGCTATTGTTGAGAATGACCGTTCCACTCCCCGAGAGCGTTGTATTGCTGAATGTTACCTGGGAACCATAGGTCTGGTTTTTGTTGACGGTGATCGTCCCGTTGTTCGTGAGGTTTCCCGTGACATTCAGCCCCGTGTTGCCTTGAATATAAAACGTGCCCGAATTGGTGATCGGCCCCACCAGCGCCGAGGTCCCGCTGGTCACTTGGATGATGCCCCCCGCCGAAGTTGTCAGTGTCCCCGTCGACACTGTTCCCGTGTCCAGATCAACCGTCCCATTTGCGGCGCTGAGTACCGCGGATGCCGACTGCGTAATGGTGATCTGGCTGATGTCCAGAATTCCATTGGAAGTCGCTTCCATCGTGGAATTGTTGGTCATGTTATTGGAAACTAGCGCCAGCGTATCGCCGCTGTAATTCGCGTCCACCGTGCCGTTATTGGTAAAGGTTGCGCTGATCTGCCCCTCACCGGCAATCGTGCTGCCCGCCGCCTGCGTAAACGTGCCGGAAAGCAACGCGCTGTTGCCGCTATTGTTGAGAATGACCGTTCCACTACCCGAGAGCGTTGTACTGCTGAATGTTACCTGGGAACCATAGGTCTGGTTTTTGTTGACGGTGATCGTCCCGTTGTTCGTGAGGTTTCCCGTGACATTCAGCCCCGTGTTGCCTTGAATATAAAACGTGCCCGAATTGGTGATCGGCCCCACCAGCGCCGAGGTCCCGCTGGTCACTTGGATGATGCCCCCCGCCGAAGTTGTCAGTGTCCCCGTCGACACTGTTCCCGTGTCCAGATCAACCGTCCCATTCGCGGCGCTGATTTTTCCCGACGCTCCCTGCGTAACGGTGATCCCGCTGATATCCAGAATTCCATTGGAAGTCGCTTCCATCGTGGAATTGTTCGTCATATTGCTGTTGACCAGCCCCAATACGTCGCCGCTCATGTTGGCGTCGACGGTTCCGTTATTGGTGAAGCTCCCGTTAATCTGGCCTTCACCGGCAACCGTCTGTGAACTGCCCGTGGCCACCGTTCCTTCCAGCAGAGCGCTGTTACCGCTCGAATCGAGCCAGATTTCTCCACTCCCCCCAATGGTCCCCGTGCCAGTTAAACCGGAACCGTAAGTCTGATTGTTATTTACAACGATCAAACCATTATTTGTCAGCGTGCTGTTGAGCACCATGCTGTTATTGCCATTAATATCAAGTGTCGCCAAAGCCGCGACATTCAAAGCGTCGATGGTCACATTAACATTCAGATTCGGCACATTCACCAGGGATCCCGCGGCGGTAATCACAACACTGAAATCGCTGATCGAATTGTTGCCATTGTTCGGATATTCGGCAGCAGGATTCCAGTTCGCCGCGTTGTTCCAAACATTATTCGAGATTCCCGTCCACGTCGAAGTTGTCGTAGCGCCCAAAAGGTGCGACGTACAGTCCACCAGCGCGATAGCCGAGATAACCGCCGTCGCAACGCCGCGCCGCGCTTGCGAGACCCTGCCGACTTCTGCGAAATCCTGGATAGCCCAACAGCCGAGAGACCAATTTGGTGATCGCTCATTTTTCCCTTCCCGTTGTTTTTCAAACTGATCGTAGTGCGAAATGTTTACCGAAATAAACGACGGACGGATAGTATCGAGCCATTTCGTGATTGCAAGAAATTCCGCCGAAATTCCCCAGAAATTGCGCGTGTTTTGAGCTTTTGCGATCCGCATCCGATACCCTCAAATTAGGGTGCGTCGCCTTGACGCATGCATTCAGCCTATACTCTCCGATCTATAGTAGACAGACTTCTTTCGGAAGGACGCTGTAAGCAAATGGACAGTTCAACGGAGGGTTTGAAATCGGCGGAGCCGACAGCGGGGGAAAGATTCACGAATGGTTCAGGTAACGGCCCCCCGGACGACGGCCCAATGTCCGTCGACATGGTCCCGCCGTCCCCCGTTCAAATCGTCCAGGCGCGAAAAACCGGCCCGCGCATGGACCGCAGATGGGTAACCGCCGCGCTGATGCTCGTGATGGTACTCGCCTCAATGGAGCAGACCGTCACCAGCACGGCCATGCCCACGATCATCGGATCGCTCCACGGGCTCGAACATTATTCCTGGGTCGCCTCAATCTATCTGCTCGCCTGCACCGTAAGCATGCCGCTCTACGGCCGCCTTGCCGACACTCTCGGCCGCAAGCGCGTCATCCTCTTTTCGATCCTCCTCTTCTCAATCAGCTCCCTCCTCGCGTCAACCGCGCGCACGATGCCGCAATTGATCGCCTTCCGAGGAATACAGGGACTGGGCGCGGGTGGGATCATGCCGGTCGTCCTGACCATCCTTGGCGACATTTTCACGCTCGAAGAACGCGCACGCATCCAGGGTCTTTTCAGCGGAGTCTGGGGAACGTCTTCATTGGCCGGCCCCATCCTCGGATGGTTTCTGATCGCCACGCTCGGCTGGCGGGCGATCTTTTTCGTCAACCTTCCCTTCGGCCTCCTGGGGATGCTCGTCCTCATGCGCTTCTACCACGACACCGAAAAGTCACGAAACGTAGACCTGGACTTGCCCGGCATCGTCTCGCTGGCGATCGGATGTATGGCGCTATTGGCCCTGGTCTCCCGCCTCGGTCCCGGAGGTTGGCCGCTGGGAATCTCTCTCGCGCTTCTGGCCGTCGCCCTCGTGGCCGGTTGTTTTTTCGTCGCCAACGAACGGAAATCGACCAATCCCATCATGCCGGTCGATCTGCTGATGAACCGCTCCATCGGACCCTCCCTGCTCGGAAGCTGCCTCATGGGAATCGGATTTCTAAGCCTCGACACTTTTGTCCCGCTTTACGTTCAGGGCGTGCGCCTCGGCGGCGCCGGCGCCGCCGCCTGGGTCGTCACCCCGGTCATGCTCACCTGGGCCCTCTCCGGAATCATCGCCGCCCCCTTGGTCGTTCGCTGGGGATTCCGCAACGTCGCAATCCTCGGCTCGGTCCTCGTCACCATCGGCTTCAGCGGCCTCCTCGTCTGCACCGCCTACGGCGCATCCAAGCAGGTGCTCGCCGGCGTTCTCGCCGTGACCGGTTTCGGATTCGGCCCCTGCGCCATGAGCTTTCTCCTCTCCGCTCAAAACGCCGTAAGCTGGCAGCGCCGCGGAATCGTCACCAGCAGCATCCAGTTCTTCCGAACCGCCGGCGGCTCAATGGGAATCGGAATCCTGGGCGCCATCTTCAACATCGTCACCCTCCCAAAACTCGCCGCCCTCGAATCCGCCGGCGTCACCCCGGCAAAGCTCCTCGACCCCCATCTACGCTCACAGCTATCCCTCGAAGTTCTCCACTCCGCCGGCTGGATGATCGACGCCGGCCTCCACTGGGTCTTCATCGGAATGCTCTGCGTGGCGATCCTGCAACTGGTCATCTCCCGCTGGATGCCGATACACGAAGCGCGACCAGAAAAGCTCAACAAATCTGAGATAGCAGAGGCGATGGTAGGGTAAAGCTGGCGCTGCCACGAAAGCCGCCTAAGCCATTCGTTGCAGCGTGATTCAATCCAAATCCAGCAAATCTCGATTGCGGTTTCCGAATTCTCGCGGGCTCAATATCTCCGTTCGGCGGCAGCGCTGCCGATACTGTCGCGAATCAATCGTCCGACCTCCGGGAAGCGAAAGCAGATCCGCGTCGAGTGTGATGATGTAAGTCGCCGCTCCCGCGATCGCGAGTTCGATAAACTTCGCGTCGCGTGGATCGCGACGAAATTCAAATCTTACGCCAACCGTGGAAACGGTCTCGCCAATGTAGCGTAGCCGCTGCAATGCCAATTCGACGCGTGCGGTGGTCAGGCTTTCAAAACGATTTCGAATTGCAGGGCTGAAAAGGACCGCCCGATATTCAGCGATTACAGAGAGACTTAGAAGGGGTATCAGCCGGCGATCCTGAAGCGCATCGACGACTTTTTGAGATAAGGAAGACTCGGAAACGAGGCCGGCCAGTAGAACATTTGTGTCCAGAACAACACGAGGCGCCGCGTCCGCCAAGATTATCTTCTCTTTCCTGTCCCATTTTTGCCATGATGAGCGCCCCTCGCCTTTTCCACCAGCCCTATGATTTCAGCCTCTTCAACCCTCCCGGTGGCCTTGCGAACCGGGCCCATAATTTCCGCGAACGTCAGGCGCTCGGCCTGCCGCCTCAAAGACAGGCTGGTTTCGACAAGGCGCTTGGCGAAACCTTCCGGCGTCATGCCGGCGCGCGCGCTTCAGCCAAAAGCTGCGCCATGGTTCGCTTTCCAAGCGGGGGAAGCCGAAGAGTGTGCGGTACCGAGGCCATTGGTCAATCCTATCCAGACGAATTCTTCCGGTCGATGAACGCTCCGCTCAATGAAAAATATTCCTCCGCTGCGTCTCCAGCGGATCCTCCTGCAGCACAACATTGTCATACCGCAGAATCGTCCCCTTCACGAACTCCAACTGCGAAAGCGCAATATTGTAATTTGCGATCGCCTCCGCCTCGTTTTGATATGCCTCCGCCAGCGAATCCTGAATCTGCAACTTCAACTGCACGAACTCCGGCGTAAGCGGCTCGCCATTCGCCTCCCGCTTGTTAATCCGGTCCAGCGCATCCTCCGCCGCGAATCGTGCCCGGCGGCTCGACCGCACCACGTCCCAATCCGTGTTCACCGCGTTCAGCCCCGACGTCACGTCCACCGAAATGGTTTCGATGAACGAGCTATATTGCTCGATCGCCTGCATGTGCTGGTAGAGCGAGCGCTGATAGATCGCACGAGCCGCCCGATTACCGATCGGAAGCTGGAATTTGAATCCAACGCTGAAATCCGTGTGGTTGAAGTTCAGGCTGTCCACCGTCGCCACCCCCACATCGCTGTCCGCCCCTTCCGGACCTCCCGACGCGATGAAATCCAGCTCCGGCAGAAGATTGTTCTTGGCTACCACCAGCGTCACCGCCGCCTCGTCAATCTTGAGCTGCTGCTCGCCCAGCTCGAAACGGTTTTCCATCGCCGTATTCACCTGGTCCTGCAAGTCGAACTGAATCTGCTCATCCACCGGCGCATCCGCCGGCACGATCTGCACCGAACTTGTCACCGGAAACTCCGGATCGCTCATCAGCCCCTTGAGCTGATACGACAAATCCCGCGCCTGCGATTTAAATTGAATAAGCTGCGAGCGCCTCAATTCAAGCTGCGTCTGCGCCTGCGAAGTTTGCAGCGGGCTCACGTCCAGGTTCAGCATCCGGTTGTAAAGCACGTTGTAAGTCTTCTCGGTTTGGTCGATGAGCTGCTCCTGGATCGCGATGTCCCGATACGCCTGCACGAGCTGCCAATACGCCTTTTCGATATTCGCGACGTTCGTCTCCACCGCCTTGCGAAATTCCAGCCGGCTCACCTTCTGGTTGAGCTGGTTGATCACGATCTGCGCCTGGTTCACGTCGTACCCAAAATTCCGCAGCAGCGGCTGAGTCAGCGACAGCGACAGATTGTTCTGCCAATAAGGATTCGACGCCGTTTGCTGCGGATTGAACCAGTTATAGGTTGTCTGATATTGCAACTGAATCTGCCCGCCGCTGGCCAGGTTCTGCTGCACCCCCATCTGCACCTGTCCCAGTTCGGCGTCGGCCAGATTGGTAATCACCGGCTCCCCGCCGTTGAAACTGTTGATGAATTCACCCCCATTGATCTCATGCTTCTGCTGATATTGCCCATTGGCAAAGAAGACCGGATCAAAATTCGCCGCCGCTTCAATCACCCGCGCCCCTTCAATCGCCGGCTGATACGCCGCCACCTTCACGTCATGGTTATTGATCACCGCCCGGTGAATGATTTCCTGCAAAGACATGCGCACCGACAACTCATCCGACAGCGACGGCCCCGTCGCCGGACGATACGGATGATCATCCTCCTCCGTCTGCCCATTCGGACCAATGTCCGTATACGCCCCCTGCCGCGTCGTCGGCAGCGGCCGCAGAATCTCCATCGGAATATCCGTTGCGCTGTCCCGTTCCGTTTGCTGGATCACCCGGGGATCAAACACTTCCGGCGGCGGTGTCTCACACCCCGCGATCGCCCAGATAACCGACACCAGCGATACACCAGCACACAAAACTTGTCGATGGAGCATGGGCCCATAATAACAGAACGCACATGAATTTCTGCAATACGGTGCGGCGTTTTTTTTAGCATTTGCGCAACCGCCAGCGCGGCTCTTGGGGAACCGCCGCTAACAAATAAATATGTCTAACCGGAAGTTCGCCATTTGCGATTTGAATGCTTCATGTTAAATTCAGTCTCTATGCCGCCCACTGGGAAGATCGAGCCTCCGGCAATGCTGGAAGTTGTGGCCGAGGATTTGGGGGTCTATCCCGTCCCAGCTTACGAATTCGTTCAACAGGGTTTGGCCTACACCGTCAGCCGCGTCTACGGAACCGGCACCAAACCCGGCGTCCAAAAACACGTCACCGGCCAGCAACTTTGCCAGGGTCTCCGCGAGCTCGCCACCCGCCAATGGGGGTTTCTCGCCCAACTCGTCCTTCAACGCTGGAACATCACCTCCACCCTCGATTTCGGACGAATCGTCTTCAGCCTCGCCCGCCACAAAGCCATGGCCACCACGCCCCAGGACACCATCGAAGATTTCCGCAACGTCTACGATTTCGCAAAAGCCTTCGAATCCGGCTACCACATTCCGGTGAAATCCTGAATAGCCGGGCCAAAGAACAACCGACAACCCCGCCCCCACCCAGGCAGTTGAAACCGCATCCCCTCCTCTTTCGAATATTGTGCATCGTTTTTGCAATCTGGATCGCCCTTCTCCTGCTCATGTATTTCTGGACCGTCTACCCCCTCCGCCACCTAGCCAGATAGTGCCGCCGGTGTCCTCACCGGCGGACCCCCGCCAGCAATAAACCACCCCTCAATTCCGGCCGATAATCTCCCCATATGAATACGTATAAATTAGCCGTGGCAGCCCTCTTCCTCTGTTTCGCCGCAGCCCTGCCCCGCGCCTCGGCCGATGGAACCACCCCCGCGACTCAACCCTCCGTCTCCACACCCAAGCAAACCCCCGGCCCAACCCTCGACCCCAAAATCGCCGCCGACGTCAGAGACTCCGTCTCTCGCCAGCTCTACCAGGAATCCGAGATCAAAGGCGGCGCCTTCACCGTCGAAGGCGCCGACTCGTACTGCACCGACGGCGTCCTCATAGGCTTGCGCCTCGGCATCGGAACCTTCTTCAACAACGATGTCATCAAACGCGTCGACCCCATCTACCTCACCCCGCGCAGCGGAAATTGGGCCGCGGCTTCGGCGACCAGGACCAGGCCTATCGCACCGTCACCGCCATAGCCCCTCCCGGTTATGCCGTCGGCGCCGTCAGCATCGGCGGAGGCGGTGGCTTGGATTCCATCAAAATCACCTTCATGCGCTTCAACGGAACCCGTCTCGATCCCACCGACCGCTGCGTCACCCCCACCATCGGCATGGACGCAAACAACCTCTCCCAACTCGACGGCGACGGAACCCCCATCATCGGTATCCGCGGCCGCCTCAGCAAAGACGAACACTTCCTCGGCATGGGCCTCATTTTCATCAAGCCGACCGCCATGGTCGTCCACACCGATCAATAACCCGCCCCCCTACTGCGCCCCGATCTGATCCAAAAGCTGCTTCGCCTCCCCAGCCGCGGGATCCGTCGGATATCCCCGGATGATTTCCTGCAGCTTGGCCCGCGCCAAATCCGTCTGCCCATTGGCGATCAGCAGCTTCGCCACCGACAGAAGCGACTTCGCCCGGCTCGGCCCCCCCGAAGGCGCCGTGGCACTTGAAGGCGCTGTGGCGGCCGCCGCAACCGGCGCAGTGCTCCCCGTCGAACTCGAATTCTTGTCCAGGTACGGAAGCACCTGCCCCTCAAACCAATCCGCCGTCAAATTCGGGTAATGCAATTGATCCGAAAGCGAACACCCCATCTGCGCAACGTGATCAAAATCTTCCCGAACCATCGCCGTGCGCTTCAATCCGATTTGCTTCGCCAGCTCATCAGATTTGTCATCAATCAGGAAAAACGGATGGGATTTGGCGAGCTGATGGAGGTGCGCTGCCCCGAGCGAAAAACTGGGGCCAAAGTATTCGTTATTCGAGAGCCAAATTCTCTGCCACCAGCTTTGATCCAGCGCCAGGACGTACCCCGTGAAAACATCGGACGTGGCAAACGCCTGCTTCGTCGCCCCCTCATTCCAGGCCATCAGGTAAACACGCTTGCCGTCGATGGAATATTGCTTCTTGAGGTTATCGACGGCATCGACCGCCAGGCCCGCGGCCTCCCACAGGGGAACCGACGGCGGATACATCGTTCCACTATGCCACGCGGGGGAAATGAAAATCAGATGATATTTATCCAGCACCGGATGCCACAAAGGCGGCGTATCAACCGATCCCTTGTACCCGAGATAAACGAAAATCCCCACCGGGACGGACGGATCATAGTTCGCCGGAACATACGTCTTGAACACGCATTTCGTTAGATCGTAATCGTCCCCCATGTCGGCAAGCTGGAAATTGAACCGTTTGGAAAGCTCCTCGCGCGAGCTCAGCGGGCTGCGCTGCGTAAAGCTCAAATCAAAATCCCCCGTCCGCGCCGCCCCGCCAGGCTGCGTGCTCGGCACATCAGCCCCCTGGCAGGGTTCGCCGCAGCAAATCGCCATGGCAACCACGAATCCCAGGATGATGGCAAGATGCACGTATCCCCTATTTGATTCAAATTCCATTGCTCAGATGTTGCCAACGCCCCGCCAGACAGTCAATCGCCAATGCATAGCGGAAGACATTCGATTATCCGATAATAAATATCGATGCGTGGGTTAACAGACACGGATGTCACTGAAAAAGATTCGCCCCCCGGCGCCAAGGCCAACCCGACCGCGCCGATGGAAACCATCCCCCCCGCCGCCCCCAGCGGTCCCGCGGAAAAGGTTTCCTTCTGGCGCTATCTCTGGCCCTCCATCGGCAAATACCGCTGGCTCGTTTTCATCGCCCTCGGCCTCAATGCCCTCCACGGCATCTCCTTCGCCGCTCAGACCTTCGCCCCCAAATATCTCATCGACCAGGTCATCCTCGCCTCCGGCCTCACCATGCAAGAGCGCTGGAAACGCCTCGGAATCCTCGTCATCATCTGGCTCCTCGTTTCCATCATCGGCCGGATGCTCGTCTGGCACATCGGCTATCGCGTTTTCACCTACGTCCGCGAACGCGTCCTCTTCGATCTCCGCGCCGAATTCTTCCGCCACGTCAATCACCTCTGCCTCCGCTTCCATCGCCAAGCACCACAGCGGCGAGCTTTTCAGCTACATGTTCGGCAGCCCCCTCCTCCAGATCCAAAATTATTTCCAGCAGTTCACCTTCGGCGCCCCGCGGCCTCTTTATCGTCCTAAGCACGGTCATCTGGGTCGGCATCTGGGACCGCATGCTCACCGCCGTCCTGCTCCTGACCGTCCTGAGCACCGCATGGCTCATGCATCGCACCCGCCTGAAAATCCAGAAATATCACAGCGACTATCAGAAAACCGAAACCACCGTCACCGGCTACGTCGCCGATGTTCTGCGCGGCTCGCGCGACGTAAAGCTCTACGCCATGGAAGAGCAGGTCGCCGCCGATTTCGACAACCGCGTCTGGGAAATCGGCAGGATGAGCTACCGCCGCGACGTCAAAGCTCACCTCGAGTGGATGAAGCAGGAAACCCTCGGCTATTTCTGCTTCGCCCTGCTCTGCGCCGTCCTTGCCTGGAGATATTTCTACGACCGCCAGCACAAGCCCCCCGCCCAGCAGGTCACCATCGGCCAGATCCAGGCCTATCTCGCCGCCTTCGCATCCCTCCAGGGCTCTCTAACCGTCTTGTTCCAGATGGCCACCTTCAAAGCCGCCGCCCAGGCAGGTGTTGAACGCATCGCCGCCGTCCTCAAAACTGCCAGCACCACCCCCGACCCCATCGGCTACGAAGCCGCCGCACCCGCCAAAGGCCCGATCATTTTCTATAACGTAACCTTCGGCTACGAGCCCGACCGCCCCGTCCTCAAAGACGTCAACCTCACCATCCCCTACGGCCAGCGCGTGGCCCTGGTCGGTCCCTCCGGTGCCGGCAAGAGCACCATCACCCAACTCCTCCTTCGTCTCTACGATCCCGAACAAGGGCGCCATCCTGATCGGCGGCCTCAACATCCGCCATTGCCAGGGCCACGACCTCCGCCACCACTTCGGCGTAGTCCCCCAGGACCCCTTCATCTTCCGCACCAGCATCCGCAACAACCTCTGCGTCTCCAACCCAAACGCCACCGACGCCCAGCTGAAGCGCGCCTGCGAACTGGCCAACATCTGGGAATATCATCTCCGCCTTCCCCGAAGGACTCGACACGCCGCGTTGGCGAAGGCGGCTCCACCCTCTCCGGCGGCCAACGCCAACGCCTCGCCATCGCCCGCGCCCTCCTCGCCGAGCCCGACTTCTTCATTTTCGACGAAGCCACCAGCGCCCTGGACACCATGAGCGAAGGCCTCGTCCAGCAGGCCATGGAGAATGCCGTGTCCGGCAAGACCTCCCTGATCATCGCCCACCGCCTGGCAACGGTAAAAAACTGCGATCGAATCCTGGTCATCGACGGCGGCCGCATCATCCAGGACGGAACCTACGACCAACTAGTAGCCCAGCCCGGAATGTTCAAAGACCTCGTCCAGGGACAGGTCCTGAAAGGATAGATTCCCCCCGCCGTTTAGCCGCAACCCCGCAGGGGTGCGCGTTCCCGTGACTCAGAAATTCGAACCACGATTTAGTGCCGCCGGTGTCCCCACCGGCGGATTTCAGAGCGCAAAACTCATCCAGGATCTCCACCACCACAAACGCCCACCGCCACCGCCGAGCAATCCTGCAATCTCCCCCCCAGCCCCGCCGGCTCAACGCGGCAACTCCCCGCATCCAGCGCCTCTTCCCGAAACCTCCCTCGAACAATTTCCACCCACCGATCCCCAAGATGAATCGCCAAAGACCCCAGCAGAATCGCCTCCGGCCGCAGCAGATCCGCAAGATTCGCACACACCTGCCCCACCGACCGCCCATTCCGTTCAATAATTTCCCTCGCCTCAGAATCCCCCGCCCGCCAAAGCTTCGCAAGCTCCTCCCCACTCGGCGGCTCCCCCCACCGCCCCGGAAATTTCCACCGCGCCAGTTTCCCCAGCGAAGCCCCCGCACAAAACGCCTCAACACTCCCAATCTTTCCAAACGCCTCCGGCCCATCATCACGCAAACGACTATGCCCAATCTCCGGCGAGAGCCCATTTACGCCGTGATAGATTTTTCCATCAAACACCATCCCCACCCCAAACCCCGTCCCACAGGTCAAATAAATCACCCGCGAGCACCCGCACCCCGCCCCCCAAAAAAATTCCGCCAGACAGCACGCCGCCGCATCATGCTCGACGCGGACGGGCAGTTTCAGCCGCTCTTCAAGAATCTGTTTCAGAGGAATATTGTCCCACCCAGGCAAGTTAGGCGGCGAAAGAATCACTCCCGTCTCAGAGTTAAGCGGCCCGCCAATCGATACCCCAATCCCCTTTACCCCAGGGTGCCGCCCTCAAAAGCGTTTGCGAATGAAACACGATCTCTTCAAGCATCTCCCCAGGCCCACGATCGGTCCGTGACGCAAAAACCGATCGCGCCAAAATGTTTCCGGTAGAGTCCCCGACCAGGCGCAGCCGATTTCGTCCCGCCAATATCCAACCCAAGATAGAGCACAGGCGACTGCGGCATTCGCTCCATCATAAGCCCAACACCCCAAGGCCGCACCGAACGTCACCGGGGTAGCCATGTGCTCCCGCGGCGGAACCGCGCGTTATATACGAGTCGCCGCCTCTTCTCGTCACCAAAACCGTAACCGATAAAAATCGCCTTCCCCAAACTCCCCGATCTTTTCAGATTCTTTGCATTCTCATCAATCTCAAGAAAAAAATTCCGCGATTTTCGAAAAATAGGTACAAAACGAACACCTTTTGGACCTATATGTAGATGTACACACTTTTTCCACTGCGCCTCTCACCCGGCCTGCCGACTTCAGTCGGCAGGTCTACCCGACCGGGAAAACAAATTCCCTCAAATCGGCGACAAACGGGACATTCGGGGACACCCATTCCCCTTCCCAGCTCTGAAATCCACTACTGTTCCTCTTACGCCGTCCCACAAATGCCCCTAAATCCCGCGCCAACGAAAAGTGGGTAGGTCCATCCAATCAAGCCTCTAAATGTGGGATAAAGTGAGATATTTAGGGATATCTCATCAAACGCTCACAATCACAGCGAACCCCTCCCAAACTGGGAAATTTTGGGGAACTTTGTCTAATTGGCCGCCGCCCCCGGCGACCGTTGACCGCGCGAGCAACCCCAAAATTTGCTCCCCAACCAGAGCTTGCTACACTGGAATTGAAGATTAAATAGTCCGGCATCTCATTATTTCGACAACCAAAACCTTGATCGGGAGGAAAAAGGATGCAGAAGATCAAACTCAAATCCCACGCAACCCTCGCCGCCGCAGCCTTCTCGGCGCAGTCCTCGGATGCGCCGTCGCGACTTTCGCCGCTCCCAAAGCCAGCGTCTCCGACAACGCCGCCATTTTCTCGCACACACACTCAGCCGCCATGACGATAACGTACGGCAGCAATCCGCCCCCACCCTTCCCGGTCCTCATCAACCCCGCAGCCGCCAGCGGAACTCTTACCCTCTCCGCCACGCCACTCATTCCGGTGATTATCGCCGGCACAGTAACCGCCGGCGCCCTGACCTCCGGCACAATATTGATCAGCGATTCCACGCCCATACCCTTGCCCGCCAGCGCCAACCTCGAAGGCACCGTCAACGGCTCCGACTTCAGCATCCTCGCCGCCAACTTCGGCACGGGCCTCACCAACTGGGACGAGGGGAATTTCCTCTATGGCTCTTCCGTCGACGGCTCCGATTTCTCCGCCCTCGCCGCCAATTTCGGCCAGGGCAGCACCACATTAATCGCCGCCGCCCCCGCACCGGTTGCAGCCTCGACGGACGGGTTTATCGTGACCGTCGGATCCCCTTCCCCCGCTGCTTCGCAGGTCCCCGAGCCGGTGAGTGCCGCAATCGTCCTTTGCGGGATGGGAATTCTGGGGATGCGAAAAAAAAATAAATCGCAGAAAAGTCTAATCAGTCGCCCGTAATTTCAGTGACCCACTGTCGTTTAGCCGCAACCCCGCAGGGGTGCGCGTTTCTTTTTTCTAGAAATCAAAACCGTCAATATTGTCCTTCGTAAACGTAAACGGAATCCCCAGCATCACGTTGTCGCCGAGAACCTGCCTCTTCCCCAGCCGCCCCGCGTCCAGCGACGTATCCCCGGGCTTAAGCGTCCCATTAACATCCGCCTCGGCGGCATAGATCGTCAGATAGCCCAGGTCCATCGTGTTCCAGAGAACCACCGAAGTCGTAATCCCTTCGTGGACATATTTTTTATTGTCATTGGGCAGACCCAGGCCGACGACGTGCACATCCGATCGCCCCGCCTGCTCCACCGCCTCCGCCGCCTTCGGCACCGCCGGCGTGCAGATCGCCATGATGCACTTCACATTCGGATACGCATTGAGAATCGACTGCGCCTTCTCAAACGCCTCATCCGGGTTGTCATCGCATGGCTGCAGCGTTGCGAGGTTGATCGTTGGGTATTTGTCCGCCAGCCGTTTCTTGATCCACTTGATCCATTCATTCTGATTGGACGCGGTGAGGGTGGAAGTGATGATGGCAAAATCCCCTTTGCCACCAAGCGATTTGGCCGCGTCGTCCATCAGAATATCGCCGATCCCCTCCGGCGTAGCCTGGTTCACGAAGAAGTCCCGCGCATCGGTATTGGCATCCGCGTCAAAGGTGACGACTTTGATCCCGGCAGCGCGGGCTTTTTGCAAAACCGTCGAGACCCCTTCCTTATTTTCGCACGAGATGGCGATGGCATCCACGCCGCGGGTGATCCACGTTTCGACGATTTCGTTTTGCTTGGCAGGGTCGGTGTTGTCAGGGCCGTCCCAGATCAGATTGACCCCAAGCTGCTTCGCCGCTTCCTCGGCCCCTTTTTCGCACGCGATAAAGTAGGCGTTCCCCTTCGCCTTTGGCATCATCGCCGATGGTCAGCGTCTTGCCGGCTGGAGCGGCGATGGATGTCTGCGGAGCAGTCGAATTCGAACTCGACGCCGGCACTGGCGTGATCGCCGGAAGGTTCTTGATCATCAAAAAGTTTCCGCCGGTGACAATGACGGCGGCGGCCAGGATCACCAGGCACAGCACCGCAAGCTGCGAGTTCTTCATCTCAAATTCCTCCGCGCCATGCGGCGCATGTTTCTAGCCGCCGGCGGCCGAAGCCGCCAGTCAGCGCCGATCGCGAGTAATAATAATACCCCGGTAAGGATTCCGGCCAATTCGCTGGGAAGATCGGAAAGCCTCAGGCCATTCTGGAGAATCGCGATGGCGAACAAACCCAGCAGCGTGCCAACGATGGTGCCGCGCCCGCCGAAGATCGACGTGCCGCCGAGAACAACGGCGGTGATCGCGGCAAGCTCATAATCCGTCCCCGCGTCCGCCTTCGCCTGCCCGACCCGAGCCGCGTAGATGACGGCCGCAAGGCCGGCGCACAGCCCCGAAAGGATGTAGGTGAGAGCGATCCGCTTCTCGACCGGCATCCCCGCGTGACGCGAACCCTCCATCGAATATCCGATCGCGCTCAGCGTCCGTCCAATTGCGCTGCGGTGCAGTAAAAACCAGAAGAAGATGGCCGCGACGACAAAGATCGGGAGCTGCACCGGAATCCATTTCAGGAAATATCCCTGCCCAAGATAGACGAACGAGCTCGGAAAATCTGTGAAATTATCGACGCCGCGCGTGACGCCCTCAGCGACTCCACGGAACAGCGAATACGACCCCAAGGTAACAATAAGCGGCGGAATCCGCAGCCGCGTAATGAGCACGGCATTAAGCCCCCCCGCCGCGTCGCCAACTGCAACCGCCGCCGCCGCCGCCAGCGCCGGATCGAAATGCGCATCACGCCAGAGCTTTCCGAATACCACGGCACACAACCCCAGCAGCGAGCCGACAGAAAGATCGATTCCCCCCGTGACGATCACGGGAGTCATTGCCAGCGCCAGCAGCCCCAGCTCAACATTGATCCGCGGAATCTGAAAGAAATTCTGCCAGGTAAGGAAGTTCGTCCCGATGATCGAGAAGACCAGAATCTCCACCAGCACCAGCCCACCCAGCATCCCCTGCTGCCCAAGCCGGACGTTGCCCGAAGGAGTCGGCGGATTAACGGCAACCGTCGTCATACGTGCGCCCCTCCCGTTCGACGCCCCAACCCATCCGACGCCACGGCCAACAATATAATCGCCCCCTGAATCGCCTTGTCCCAGTTAGCTTCAGGGCTAAGAAACACCATCGCCCCCCCAATAGTCCCCAGCAAAATGACCCCCAGCAAACTCCCGACCATTCGCCCCCGCCCGCCGGTGATAGCCGTTCCCCCGACAACCACCGCCGCTATGACCTGAAGCTCGCGCCCCACCCCCGCCTTGGGATCGACTTCCCCAAACCGAACCGAATCCAAAATCGCCGCCAGCCCGACGAGCACCCCCATCAGCACGAACACACCAAACACCACACGGGTCGGATTGATCCCCGAGAGCCGGGCCGCTTCCGAGTCCGACCCCACCGCATAAACCTGCCTGCCCAGCCCGAGCCACCGCGCCGACCACGCGAATATCACGAACACCGCAATCGCGAAAAAGACAACCAGCTTTTCCCCAATCATCTGCCCCTGGCCAAACCACTGAAAATACGACGGCATCCCCGTAACCAACGCCCCCTGCCGCACCCAGGAGAGCGCCTGCCGGAAGATGACCATCGTGGCCAGCGTCACCACAATCGACGGCAATCGCAACCCCGCGATCAGCCACCCATTGAGCGCCCCCATCGCGGCCCCGGTGAGCAGCGTTACGCCGATAACAATCGGAAGGTGATACCCCGCCTGCGCCATCAGCCCCGCCGCGACCGCGCAGATCGAAAACTGCGAGCCGACGGAGATGTCAATTTCCCGCGCGATGATGACCAGCGTCATCCCCACCGCCACCACCAGCGTCGGCGCCGCCCGCACCCACGTATCCGAGAATTCCCGCTCAAAAAATCGCGGCGTCGCCAAGCCCAGAAGCAGCAGCAGCCCCGCATACGCCCCGGCAACCGAAAGTTCGCGCTTATATTTCGCGATCACGCCGCCGCCTCCGCCGTATGCCCCAGCGCCAGCTCCAGAATCTTCTCCTGCGTAGCCTCCGCCCGCGCCAGCGTTCCGGCAATCGTCCCCGCATGCATTACCGCGATCCGATCGCTCATCCCCAAAATCTCCGGCAGTTCCGACGAAATCATCAGCACCGCCAGCCCGCGCGCCGCCAGCTCGCTGATCAACCGGTGAATCTCCGCCTTCGCCCCCACGTCAACTCCCTGCGTAGGCTCATCCAGAATGATGATCCTCGGCTGCGTCGCCAGCCACCGCGCCAGCGCCACTTTCTGCTGATTCCCCCCAGAAAGCTGCCCGGCCGGGACGAAGACCGACGGCGTCTTCGTCGCCAGCCGCGTCGCCAGCTCAGAGGCAATCGCCTGCTCGCGCGAAAAATCGATCAGCCCCATCCGCGAGATTCGCTGCAAGATCGCCAGCGTCGTATTAGCCGCGATTGACATTTCCAGAATCACCCCATATCGCCGCCGATCTTCCGGCACATACGCAATCTGCCGCCGCAGCGCATCCGCCGGGAGTGTGAATGCGAACAACCTTATCGCCGAGCAATATCTCCCCACCATCAGCCGGAGTCAGCCCAAAAAGAATCCGCGCCAGTTCCGACCTCCCCGCGCCGACAAGCCCCGCCAGCCCCAGAATCTCCCCGGCTCGCAATTCCAGGTTAATCGAATGAACCTGCGATTCGCAGCACCCAAGGTTCCGCGTCCGTAAAACAACTTCCCCCGGCTGCACCGCAATCTTGGGAAACACCGCGGAAAGTTCCCGCCCCACCATCAGCCGGATGAGCTCCGGCCGCGTAATTTCCCCCATCCGTTTTGTGCCAACGGTCTTTCCATCCCGCAGGATCGTCACCCGGTCCGCGATCCGCGGAAGCTCTTCCATGCGGTGCGATATGTATATCATCCCCACATTCTGCCGTCGAAGCTGATCGATCACCCGGAAAAGGTTGTCCACTTCCCGATCGGTGAGCGAAGAAGTCGGCTCGTCAAGGATCAGCACCCGTGCCGATCCCCCCAGCGCCGAGGCAATCTCCACAAGCTGCTGCTGCGGCATGGTCAGGTTGCGAACCAGCGCGTCGCTGGAAATGTTCGCCCCGATCCGCCGCAGAAGCTCCTCCGCTTCCCGGTGATGTTTTTTCCACCGGACGATTTTCAGCGGCAACGCCGATCGCAGCCGCAGCGAAATGTTCTCCGCCACCGTCAGATCGGGAAACAGCGCCGGCTGCTGATAAATCGCAGCGATTCCCAGTCGGCGTGAAGTCGCCGGGTCATTCGAGTCGATCAATTTCCCGAAAGCGCGGATCGATCCCCCATCCGGCTGAATCGCCCCGGTAATGATCTTGATGAGGGTCGACTTTCCCGCCCCGTTTTCTCCAACCAGCGCGTGGACTTCCCCCAGATTCAGATCGAACGATACGTCATCCAGCGCGCGCACCCCACCAAAGCTCTTGGAAATCGAACTGAGCTGAAGAGCGTCGGCTCGGGGCATCATTTCATGAAAATCGATGAAAAAACCGTTTGCTTAATTTACTTCCGCCCATCGCGTCTGGCAACCGCACCAAGTTATCACAACGCGGCTGCGAATCTGGGCGTTTTGCTGACAAGAGCCTCGTGAGCTTCTTAATCCCCGTTTCCAGCGATAATTGGGTACGCCATCGTCAGCAAAACAAACCGAAAACCTGCCGTAGAGCCTGCTCCCGCGCCTGCTTTTGCAATTTACATAGAAATTCCCATTTCAGGTAGTGGGTCAGTTTGAAATTATTTAGTTTAATAGGCAAAAAAAAGTGTGGCAGCATGGAAAGATCGCTGCAATGAGAATTACCAGCGAAACGAAGGCGAATAAACCTAGCGTAATGGTCCATACTCGAACTGATCGCTCGCGAATAATCGGGTTTGATGGAATGACGCGACGTCCATCATGCGGCGCGGGCTTGCCTTCCGCATCTTTTCCCCATCGCAGTCGTTCGTATTCCGCGCACCATCGAGAATCTTCAATTTCAAATTCTCTCGCCCTCCGCATGTTATGGATTGATGCCAACGACACGGCAATTGATAGAAACGATGAAATACCTCGCGCCAGTATACTGTAACCGGGTCCGAGAGAAATCATCATCAGAAATGCTTGTCCAGTGAGACTTAGAATCGGAAACTGCCAAATCGTCGCGTCTAGGGCCTGCTGTCGATATCCAATGATTTCATAGAGGGAATCAGTTTTACAATCCGGGTTATTCGGGACAAACGCGACGGGTAACTTATCCGGTTCGCTCATCATGGCGATTATAAAAAGGCCACAAACGCATAGCAAATTATATAAGGCCCACCAGTTCCTCAAGTTCCCAAACATGCTTGGTGAGTCCAGCAGCCATCGCGGGTGTAACCCGTAGACTCTGGTGAATCCGGCAGAAGTTGTAGTGCATGAAGTGAAGGGCAACCATCGCTTCATGGTTCTCAATCTTTTTGCTGAATGCGTTCGTGAGCCGTGTAAACCGGCGCATCGACATACGCATCGTGAGGTTCTGGCGTTCGACGTAGGACGTTGAAACGCTGCCGATATCCGGGGTTCCGCAAACCTCTTCGTGTGTCACACTGACAACCTCTGGCGGGCTGTAGCGACCGGGGCCAGACTTGTCCTGCCCGTAAACCTTGATGAGTTGGGCATAATCGATATCACCGCCGAAAGCATCGTCAACAGCATCCAAATAGACGCGCAGGCCGTCGGTTGTCAGTTGCACCTTGCGGGCCAGTCGGCTCGCAACGTCACGCATGAATTCGTTGGCATATTCCGCGCTGCGCAGGCCGACCATGTAGCTGATGATGAGTTTTGAATCGGCATCAATCGCCGTCCACGTCCAAACGTCGCCATAGCCAAACTGGCCGCGCTTTTCTTCCGGTACATTTTTTTGCTTCGCGTAGCAGAATGCCCAAATTTCATCGCACTGCACGCGCTTTGTTAGCAGGTGGGCAACGTGGTCATTGTGATAGGCTTTGCAGGCTTCCCCGATTTCGGTCAGCAGTTTGGCGATTGTGTTCTTGGCCACGCCGGTCATACGCACGGTCGAGCGGATCGAGCACCCTTCCACCAAAGCGGAAATCACGCGAACGCGATCGGCAGTGCTCAGCTTATTCATACTGACCCTTATACTTGAGCGTGCAAGAAATGTCAATACAAAAGTATGTATGTAGCATACAAAGATACATTGACTTTGCAAATAGATTTGGTACACTGTCCCTAGATGGAAGCAATTGACGGCCACAAAATACCGGGTGATCGGATACGGGAACTTCTAGAAGCGCGTCGATGGACTCAAGACAACCTAGCAACAATATTAAAGCGTCCGCGACTTGGCATCGTTCAGTTAATTAATGGCAAGAAATCATTGACGCCCGAAATGGCGGTTGCGCTGGGAACTGCATTTGAAAACGGGGCCGAATATTGGATGAAATTGGAATCGGATTATCGTCTGTCGTTAACGCATCGCGACGATGTTGATGCTGTTGCGAGACGCGTCCGATTGTTCGACATAGCTCCAGTCAAAGAAATGGAGCGGCGCGGTTGGATTAAGCCAACGAACGATGCAGAAGAACTGAAACGAGAACTGGATCATTTCTTTGGAACGGATGTTTTGGCGAGCGATCCGGACATCGCTGTTGCAACACGCCGAAGCTCTCCACAAGAGCAATTAAGTTCGCCGCAGCGAGCGTGGTGCTTCCGCGCAAAACAATTAGCCCATGTCGTTCACGCTGAAAAGTTCAAGCCAGAGTTGATGCCTCAATGCGAACAAAGGCTTAGATCGCTGGCGACTTATCCCGAAGAGACAAAAAGAATTCCGACGGTCCTAGCCGGTTTCGGAATTCGATTCGTGATTGTCGAACCGCTCCAAAACAGCCGAATTGATGGCGCTGCTTTTTGGCTTGCGGATGATTCTCCAGTGATTGCAATGTCGGTGCGGTACGACAGGATAGATTCCTTCTGGTTTACACTTTTCCACGAATTCAAGCATATTCAAAATGGCGATGCAGCTTCAGTGGATTCTGATCTGGTTGGAGAGAGCGCGATTCTTACTGAGGCGAAGCCAGACATCGAACGCCGGGCCGATTTTGAAGCTGCGAATGCACTACTTCCGGCGGACAAATTGGATTCTTTCATCGTCCGCGTTGGACCATTGTATTCGAGAATAAGAATTAATCAGTTCGCGAACCGCATGAAGCTTCACCCCGGAATCATCGTGGGTCAATTGCATCATCGTGGTGAAGTGGATTGGAAAGCCAATCGCGGAATGCTTGAAAAGGTTCGCGGGATGATTAGCGAAACTGCGCTTACCGATGGATGGGGCAAAACAATTGGCGTTGATCTATCGGCCGGATAGATCGAAGGATTATTTATGCAGACGGACTATAAGAAGACGTGGGCGGAAGAACGACAGGCCATAGTTGATGACTATCGGGCCGCTCATCCAGACCAACAAGATTGGTCAATGGAAGACGCGGCTGGATGGGCGATCCGAACCAGACGATGGACGCCTCCGGCTCGCAGCGCAATTAAGATGTTGCGCGCGAATTGTCACAAGCTTCTCGCGAGCAGAGATATACCGATCCGCAGGGGAGAAGCGTAAGACTGAAGCACGCGCGTCGAGAAAACGTGATGATCGACGGAAAACCGAAGCAGCTAGTCTTTTGGGAAGACCTGCGAAATTCTAATCCCGGTCACATGAGAGTGTCACTTCAACAGCGAAGAACCGGCATATTGGCTGACAACGCGCAATTGAAACGCGACACAGATAGCTACAACGATAACAATCCGCACGGGGCCTTCATCCAAATGAGTTTCGATTACACCGAAGACTTGGCGGAAATGGAATCATCGTCAGAATATGGGGACTTTGAGGATCACGACGACGATGTAGATGACGAAGAGTGACCCCACCGCTTCGCCGCCGCCTTCTTCGCGATAGCCTTGCGTTTAGCTGGTGACAGCGCCTTTGCCCTAGCAGCACCGCCCTTCGGACCCCCCAGTTTCCCCAGCGCAACCGCAGCGGGGTTCTTAGCGGGCTTCTTCGGCTCTGCCGGGGCGGTTCCCGTGGCCATATCGACGATCATCTTGGCAAGCTGGTTCGGATCGCGGGGCATCTTTGAGCGCTTAAGCATGACTGGACTCTGACACGATCTTCGCCCGGCGTCAAATTTCCGAAGATTCAAACTGACCCACTACCCCCCAGAGGATTCAATTGGGGCGTACGCGCCGATTACGGCCCGGAGGCCTCCAAGCCTACGCCCGACTTTGTTCCCGACACCAGAACGTGGGGCCGCAGAATTCCCAAAAGCCCATTCGTTGTCCATAACGGCAAGATCTATCTGGAGTGCAAAATCGAGCGGTGCCTGTCGCATGAATATCTGGGCGCCGACGGAAAACCGTTGAGCGAGATGGAAGTCTTTCCCTTTCTGCCCGACAGGCATAGCAATGCGGAGCATCAGGGCGTCGAGAAGGAAATCATGCTGCGCGATTATGCGGTGGAAAACATCGAAAGCATTTCCATCGACGGAGAGACCTACGCCGTCGACCGGGAATCAATTCCGGCTGAATTGAAACGGATCGGGATGGCGACGGAGCCGGGGAGGGCGACGGGCGGTACGCCGCGAAGGGGCGAGCGCGGAAGCGAGCAAAGATAGTTGGCTACTGTTTCAGAAATCTTCCTGGCCCCCAAAAAGCGCGATATCGGGACGCTGAAACTCTCTTCGTCGCTCTATTACATCGAGCAGACGAAGATCCTCACCCTGATCGTCAAGTTCACGGATAACACCGGAACGGCGGAACTGGCGGAGGTGGCCTCGGGGCCGGATGGGTATGGGAACACCGTCACGGTGCCGCCGGTGGGAGCGTATTTGTCCGGCACGTATATGTCCTGCCGGAGCGTACAGGCAACGCGATTGGGGGATGAGGACGCCACCAGTTTTGAAGTGATGGTGGAGTTTTCCAACGCGCTGCAAAACTACTCCACGGACTCCGGCAACTGGAACGTGCAGATTGAAGTGGAGGGAGTTGAGTACACCCAGGACGCCTATTTCGACAGCAATGGTTATCCGATCGTCAATACGGCGGGGAAGCGATTTGAACCCACCCTGCAAAAGACGTTTTACGATGAAGCGATCCGGGTGAAATTCGCCACGGCCTCTCCGGACACAACGAATATCGCGGCCTGCCGGGGGAAGGTGAATTCGGGCAGTTGCACGATTTCAGTCTCGGCGCTGGGGTATTCCCGAACCTTCGCGACCCGGTGTTTGAAACTGACCAATGGGAAATATTCCAGCAAGATCGTCAACTCCCAGCCGTGGTGGGACGTGTCGTATGATTTTTTGACCCGAACCCAGACGGCTCCGCAGACGGTGGCGGCGCCGTACGCAAGCTTGTCGGATACCACGGTGGGGTTCATTGACTTTGTGCCGGATACGGGGTGGGAATCGTTTTCAAGCGGCGGCGGAAGTGGGAGCGGCGGCGCCGGGTATAACGCGATTTACAATGCCGATGGGTCGTGGTCGGTAACTCCTCCCTGGCTGGACGGGAACGGAAACGCCGACAACTCCACGAATATGTATCAGAACAGCGATGCGGTGTTCGACGCCTTTGAGATTGAGGATGCGGTGGATTTTACGAGCCTGCTGTCGGCGATTTGAGATTTTTTAACCGCCAAGCGGAGCCGCGGATGGCTCCGGGCCGTAATCGGCGAGTACGCCCCGGAGGCATCCGCGCCTCCAAGAGACTTCGATGAGCCTCAGTCGAATCGCGCCAAGCGGAAGACCTGGAAGTTTGGTGTTTACTTCAGCCGCATTCCGCAGCGCGGGCAGAAGGACTGATATCCGCTGAAGACGATCAGATAGATCAATCCGGGGATGACGAAGAGGAGCATTAAAAGGCATCCGACGGCGAGGAAGCCGCGGGCGATTTTGTGGGGTGGGCCGACAAAGCCGCAGCGGGGACAGGCGATCTGCCCCCATCTCGAGGCGAAAGAGATGAATGGGGAGATTTTCGCTTCCGCCGCGAAATAGAAGGCAAACGCGAACAGAACGGCGGCAATGACAACAAAGAAGATGGCGCCGGCCCAGGAATCGGAAGCGGCGGAGGCGACGGAAAAGACCAAGCAGACGATCGCGCCCATCAGTGAGATAACCATCGGCGCCGCAGCCAAGAGCTTCCTTGACGAATCGGGCATTGCGGCATCGTAGCGGCAGAACTTGATCAGTGGAAATTGGATCGCCTTGGCGTGAAAGAATTAATCATTGGGCGACGGACCGGTAAATTTCGATCCCTCCACGGCCCGCAGAATCCTGCGGGCCGTTCGCTTTGTGGAGCGGAACCTGGGGTTGCTGCTGGGGCGGAGGATGCAAAGGCCGGAGCCGCCGCCCGGCGCAATCCCCGTTCAATTCGGATCGCCCATTTCCGGTCAGCAAGGCTGCTATAACGGCCTCTTGATTCTTGGCTCTGCTTCTTCACTCACTCAGGCCCTCCCGACATTCAGCAGTGGGTCTTGGCAGGCACTACCGACATCCCCCCCGTCCGGCGGAGGCCTCTACACTTCGAGCAGTCAGGCTTGCGTAATCATCAACGTGCCGGACATTCCTCTTTCGGCTTCCCCTATTCCCTCAAATTTCCCCGCCGTCGGCGACAGGATCGGAAATACGGGATCGTCTCCTCCCTCAGGAGTCCCCGCCAACACCCCCATCGTCTGGTGCAACGTCATCGCCCCGCAGCTCTGTAATCAAACCTAACGCCTTGCTTGGCACAAAAAGACCCATCCTTGATGCGCTTGGCCTGCGCCGACAGGCAGATTGCGCTGCCGCCGCGATTTCCGCGCCATCCCCGCGGTGCGCCCATGTGGCATCGCCAATTTCCGCTCCTCAATTCGGTTCAGGGAAGATATCTCCAGGATGCCAGCACCGGGCGCGATTACATCAATTCAGCAACAGGTCAGTATTACCAAGCTGGAACGGGTTGGGATAATTCGTCTTCATCGTCGTCGAGCAGTCTGGCATGTCCCTGTGGATGTATCTGCGGAGACTGCGCCGAGTCCACCAACTGCCTCAAGGTTGTCATTAGCGGGACGACGCTCCCCACCTCTCCTTCTGATGTGTATGGCGATTCAATCCCGACGCATGACGGTACGTATTATCTACCGCGCGTTGCGTCTGCCGGGGGGTACCTTTGCCAGTGGCAGTCAATTACTCCGATCAGCGGATCGCTTAATTATGGCGCAGGGGAAATCTGGTACGAGGATTATTTTCGCCTTACGGTCACGCTTTATGGTCCAGGGCAGTTCTATGGGGGCCAGATTACGGGGAGCATTATCTTCTGCAATCCGCTGGGAAGTGGAGGCTGTGGCGGTGCGCCAGTATCGTGGGGGGTCGGATGTTATGGGTCGGCCCTGGGAACGACGACGATTTGGGCATTATTTTACGGTCCGGATAGTCAAACTCTCTGTCCGGGTCAGGGCAGCAGCAGCAGCAGCAGCAGTTCGGAAAGCGGCGGCACGCTCACGATTTCAAATTTCAATGGGCTTGAAGGATCGTCGTCGTCCAGTTCTTCGGGGGATTGCGGAATCGCCGGGGTTTCCATCGGGGGAACGCTTGAATTGTCATGGGCATCGGATTCCGAATGCTCTCCAAATCCGCCGCTCGATTGCAACTGCAATTCGTCTTCTAGCTCGTCCTCCACTTCCAGCAGTAGCTCCTCTAGTTCATCCTCCAGCAGCTCGTCCTCCTCATCGAGCAGCAGTAGCTCGTCGTCGAGCAGCAGTTCGTCGAGTTCGGGGGGAGGGGTAAGTTCCAGCAGTTCGTCATCAAGCAGCAGTTCGTCATCAAGCGGCGGCGGATCGTCTTCGTCGAGTTCGAGCAGTAGCGGCACTTGCGGAACTCCGGGCAACTGCACCGTTGGCCTCCTGCCGGAATGCACCTCGGTCAACGTAGGTGGTCTTACCGACAGCTTTGGCAATAACCTCGGCGCCAGCGGGGCCGGCTATGCCGTCTTGAGTTTAAATGGCATCCCTTCGGCATGTAGTGATTGCGAGTATGGCTACGAAGTAGCCTACACCGGAAATGTGGACGGCCTGAGTCATGCGCTGGGCGTGGGCGTTGTCGGTTATCCCGCCGGCGCTTCGCAAACACAGTTCCAACTATCCGTTGACGACGAAGACAATCAATTATGGTTGGGAAACAACAACAGCAACATCCTTGGGCTGCTGGGAAGTGTTGACTCGACCGGGGATTACTGCCAGATCGAAAGCATCCCCGCGAACAGCGCCATCGGAAATCTCTCCGTTGTGAACGACCCGACCTGCACATGATTTCGTTCCATAATATTAAGCATCCCAAGATTCGCGCGAATCGAGGCGAGGGCGGCGGCTCTCAGGGCGAAGAATGTTCGCCCTGCGCCCGCTATTGCGCGAGTTCCCAAACCCGCCAAGCTTCCCGACTTCGACAGATTCCGCACCATTCACCGCAGCCTGTGGGCAGAGCGGCAGAAAAAGCTCGCGGCGGAATTCATTCAATCTGATTCTGGGATTGGCGACGTACTAGAGCGGCAGATTGCCGAACGGAGGGGATTATTTTCCGCTGGCGGGGAATTGTTCGATCAGTTTGGGATCGCCAGCACGGTCAAGGGGGCGGTTCTTGGCGCATTAAAGCGAGCTGCCATAGGCGTGATTCCCAAGGGAATCCGCGAAGGACTACTCGCGTCCGTTTTCCAATCAATTGCCGGATTCGAATGCGGTTGTGCGGACAAGCGGGACAAGCTGAATGTTCTCTTCCCTCTTTCCGAGTGGATCAAACCCCCTCCCAAGCTCGCCATCTGGACCTACGCCGACGGGGATTGCGTCTGGCAGGCCAATGGGTTGGCGCGGAGCCTGAAGCAACATGGATGCAATGCTGAATTCCACGTCTGGTCCCCGAACAACGTCCCTTGTGCGGATTACTGCCACCAATACAAAGTAGCCGATGGCTCACCCGAAAAACGCTGGTGGACGTTCAAATTAAAACTGCTGCGGGAGGAGGTTTCCAAACTGGACGCCGAGCATTTCCTGTGGCTCGATTCGGACTCCATCTGCGTCCGGAATCCGGGGGATATTCTGAGAGTCATGGGCGGCGATCCGGCCCACGCCTTCCTGGAAGCGGATATGGACACCAATCCCGACTGGACCTGGTGGGGGGTGAAGAATTCGCGGATCACGCAACTAATGAGGGAACTCGCTTCCCGGACGGAAGCGGGCGGTACGCCGCAAAAGCCGGATGCGCCGGCCAAGGACGGCCCCTTCCGCCGATGCTACGGCGTCAACGGAGGTGCGTTCATCGTCCGAAGGGATGCGATCGAGGAGTTTTGCGATAAGGCGATGGAGTTCTGGAAATTCGTGCATGACAAAACCGGGACGTATGTGGCGGATGAGCCGGCGTTAAGCTACGCCGTGACGGCGATGAGCAAAAACCCCGAATCACATGGGGATGTGAATTTCCTAGACCTGTGGGCGAGAGAGGTGTTTTCGGTGTTTGGAAAAGATTTGCCGGATGACCGGGAGTGGGAGTGGAGGCAATGGTTCGATCAGAGCAAGCGTCGAAAGGTTACACCAGCGATCATTCACGCGCAACGATGCAAGCCAGTGCTGGTTGAAAATGGAAAGCGATAAGTTCACAATTGCTTCGATGAGTGTGGGACAATCTGCGGCATCGGAATCCGGGTCGCAGAGGAGCAGTGAACGCATGGCCGATGAAATCCCCGCCGGCGTGCGCATCTACAACGCGGGGGATGCCGTCCACAAGAAAAACGAAAAATCCGCATGGACCGTGGCGCATTGGGACGTCGATGCGCTGCCGTCTGGCGAATATGACGTTTGGTACGTCCTGAAACGCCGCAATTCCTTCGGCAAGATCAGGCGTGAAATCGTGCATCAGGATCAAATCGAACCGTGAAACCGCGAATCTTTACGCATTGGAACAAAGGGCTTGGGGATACCTGCGTGCTCTGCGCCGCGGCAAGCCAGTATTCCCGCGAAACCGGAGCCGACACCTTCGTCTCGTTCTGGGGCGCGTTTAAGGGTTGGGCGGATTATTTTGACGGAGTGAAATACATCACCCCCGAACTCCCCGACGAATACAAGCTCTCCCCGCGCCAGCGCGAGCAATTCGAGGTCATTGATACCGGGGTCGAACCTCATCCGCCTCAGAATTTCAACAAGGTCAGTTGGGAACTAAAAGCCATGCGGGGGAAAATGGGGGACGGGGAATTGCGGATGAACGTCTCGGCCTATCCAGTTCGGGATAGGGTCTCCATCGTCCAGGTATCACATACCAATGGACCCCTCTCCAATGAAACGCTCCGGACCATGCTGGCGAGGGCGAGAATCTTCTACCCCGATCACACCTTCCAGCTTGTCGGGCATCGGCATAACTGGGCACCCCATGAGCCGATCCTGAGAGAATTCGGGGTCATTGACAACCGTTGTGACGACGATCGAACCGTGCATCGCCTAGTGGAGGAATTGAGGCGATCAGACCTCTTGATATCCCCCCACTCAGGTCCTGTTTATCCGGCGCTGGCGCTGGGATTGAGGGTGTGGTGCGAGGCCTCGAAGCGGCCCTATTGGGATTACTGGCTGGATTTTCCGACGAATCGGCCATTTTTCTTTCGCAGGCCGTAGAAGCTGGTATAATCCCCCTCCCGATGCGACAGAAGCACGCATTGCCGATAATCCTGATGAATATCCCGTCATTTGGCGCCGCCCTTCTGGCGTTTCACTGGTGGCGTCTGGAAACCATTTCGTGGAGGACATCAGTTATAATTGGGGTGCTCGCGGTTGGCTGGAACATTCCATTGTTCTTTTGGGCACGGAAAGCGGAGATGACCGGATGCGAAAAACGCGGCGGATCGTGGATGGTGAAGCAGCCTTCACCCTCATCGAAATCATTACCGTCCTAGTCATCATCGTCATCGTCCTGTCGATCGCGGTTCCGGTCTTCAACGCCATGCTGGGGGGAACGAATCTGGCGTCGGCACATAATCAGATTTCGGCGCTTCTCGCCAATGCGCGATCCGATGCGGTAATGAACCGACAGCCGACCGGACTTTTCTTCTATATCGACTCAAAGACGCAGCAGACGGCGGTCGCCGAAGTTCAGGTCCAAACCCTCTACCAAATCAATGGGATGGCCAACCCCCAAATGACGCCCTATTTCGTCCCCGGCACATGGGCGGCGAACAATGCCTGGACAGCATCGCTCTACCAGAATGGGCAGATTGAATCACTGGAACTCGTCAACTACTCCCAGCCGAGCGGCAATCCAAATGCTCGGGCCACTTACACCTTCTATCGCGACGTGACGATTCTGCCCAAGGGCGTCGGCGTGGCGCTGAACTCTCAAACCTTCACCTACAACCTGAACAATTCATGGAACTGGCAGGGTGGTTCCGGAACGCCGAACCAGCACAACGCGCCGCTTGACCGATACCGCCGCATCGGCTGCATCATGTTCGACGCTGACGGAAATCTCGCGCAGATTCCCTATGGTGTCCCCCTCAACGAATGCATGACGCAACCGACGGCCGGATCGCAGCCGACGTACACCCCAAATCTGCTCTGTCAGAAAATCGGGATGTACGATAACGACCTCGCCAGCAATTATGTTCCGCCGGCGACAAGCTCACCGACCGCGATTCCCCTCTATTCTTCGCCGGGATTGGTATTGTTTGATCTGGATTCCTATCACACCCAACATGCGACGATGCAAGTGATGGACGTAAGCCAATCCCCCTCAGTGCAAACCTCGATCGGAGATGGACAGGCGTTCAATGATTGGGATTTGAATTACTTCGTCTCCTCATCGGATCCGGTGGTGACGACGCCTCCAAGCAGCGCACAGCAGCAGGACAAATTCATCGAAGAAGCCTGGATCGACAAGAATGGAACGGCCTTTATGATTACCCCTTCTGGCGGATCATTGATCCAGGCGAAGTAGCCCCCCTCCCCTCTACCGACCCCCCCCACGGCGGATCAAGCGAAGCCCCGGCCAGGAATGGTCGGGGCGATTTTATGCGCGGACCTGTTTCGCGACGGATACGCCCGAATTCGCGGCGTAGTCCAAGAGAAATGGGTTCCGAATTTCGGAGGAAAATCGCCGCCTTCCCCGCAATACTTCATCGCCGAATATGAGATGGAGGATAACGAGAATGCCGCGGCGCATTTCGTTCGATTCGATGATGACCCGCTGCCCGCGACGCCTTTTTCTGCCGCGCTTTCGGAGGCATTCGATAACGCGTCGGATGGGGCGATCATCCAGTTGCTGTCTGACGCCTCTGATGCCCGCAAGCGAGGAAAGGTATAACCCTCAGAGCGTCCCGCATATAACGGGAGGGTCGGTGGTTCGAGCCCATCCGGGCGCAGTCATCCTAATTCCGCCTCGATTTCGGCGTGGTTGTGAAGCCGACCCTGTGCGATGTCTTCCAGAGAGTGCGCCAGCACGTGCATGGCCTGCGGATCGTGGAGTATGATGGCGAAAACGCGGCGTTTGTGCCGAGTTACGTAAACGACAGGCCCATTGCTGAGCATTTCGTCCATTGCATTCAATTGCTTTCGAGCCGAAGAGATGTCGAGTTCTGTGTCCATTTTCCTTCCAATTCCGGGGCCCAGCGGCCCCGCACTCACCACTCACTACCGGCAGGTGACGCCGGAGGGCATTGCGCCGGTCTGACGACGGTGCCGAGAACAATTTACGTTGTGATAACCGAATTGTCCTCCACATTCCGAGCAGTTCATTTTCACATCACCTCCCTTCATCCAATTCCACATGCCTTATCGACCATCATTTCGATCGGAGATCGTGGACGCGTACGAATCTGCCGGGAAATCTCCTCTTTATCAAGTCGCTTTCCTTCGCGCCGTCAGATATTCATCCGCCGCGTCGGAATTTCGGTAGTGGGTCAGTTTGAAATTATTTAGTTTAATAGGCAAAAAAAAGTGTGGCAGCATGGAAAGATCGCTGCAATGAGAATTACCAGCGAAACGAAGGCGAATAAACCTAGCGTAATGGTCCATACTCGAACTGATCGCTCGCGAATAATCGGGTTTGATGGAATGACGCGACGTCCATCATGCGGCGCGGGCTTGCCTTCCGCATCTTTTCCCCATCGCAGTCGTTCGTATTCCGCACCCATCGAGAATCTTCAATTTCAAATTCTCTCGCCCTCCGCATGTTATGGATTGATGCCAACGACACGGCAATTGATAGAAACGATGAAATACCTCGCGCCAGTATACTGTAACCGGGTCCGAGAGAAATCATCATCAGAAATGCTTGTCCAGTGAGACTTAGAATCGGAAACTGCCAAATCGTCGCGTCTAGGGCCTGCTGTCGATATCCAATGATTTCATAGAGGGAATCAGTTTTACAATCCGGGTTATTCGGGACAAACGCGACGGGTAACTTATCCGGTTCGCTCATCATGGCGATTATAAAAAGGCCACAAACGCATAGCAAATTATATAAGGCCCACCAGTTCCTCAAGTTCCCAAACATGCTTGGTGAGTCCAGCAGCCATCGCGGGTGTAACCCGTAGACTCTGGTGAATCCGGCAGAAGTTGTAGTGCATGAAGTGAAGGGCAACCATCGCTTCATGGTTCTCAATCTTTTTGCTGAATGCGTTCGTGAGCCGTGTAAACCGGCGCATCGACATACGCATCGTGAGGTTCTGGCGTTCGACGTAGGACGTTGAAACGCTGCCGATATCCGGGGTTCCGCAAACCTCTTCGTGTGTCACACTGACAACCTCTGGCGGGCTGTAGCGACCGGGGCCAGACTTGTCCTGCCCGTAAACCTTGATGAGTTGGGCATAATCGATATCACCGCCGAAAGCATCGTCAACAGCATCCAAATAGACGCGCAGGCCGTCGGTTGTCAGTTGCACCTTGCGGGCCAGTCGGCTCGCAACGTCACGCATGAATTCGTTGGCATATTCCGCGCTGCGCAGGCCGACCATGTAGCTGATGATGAGTTTTGAATCGGCATCAATCGCCGTCCACGTCCAAACGTCGCCGTAGCCGAATTCGCCCTTGAGCGGCTCGGGAACATTTTTTTGCTTCGAGTAAACGAAGGCCCAGATTTCGTCGCACTGCACGCGCCGCGTCAGCAGATGGGCAACGTGGTCATTGTGATAGGCTTTGCAGGCTTCGCCTATTTCGGCCAAGAGCTTGACGATGGTGTTCTTTGCGACACCGGTCATACGCACGGTTGAACGGATCGAGCAGCCTTCCACCAGAGCGGAAATCACGCGAACCCGATCAGCAGTGCTCAGCTTATTCATACTGACCCTTATACTTGATCGCTTAAGAATAGTCAATTGTTTTAGGACTATAAATTTTCCTCCATAAACATCCGTGGCAATTGCACTTAGCGCAAACCCAATAACCACAAGCAATTATCGCTTCCATTTTAACGTTTCACGTGCTATTCTACCGAAGGTAATAGAAAGGCTTAATGCGGATGATTGGACATGGTGTCTACACCATTAGCGAGGTTTCCCAGCTCACTAGAGTGCCTTGGTCTACGGTGCGCAGTTGGTTTCTGTCTGGGGCAAAGACAAAAGGCAGGGGGCCGATATTCCAATCGGATTTCGAGCGTATCGGCGAGGATTTCGCCGTCAGTTTCCTTAATTTGATCGAGGTTCGCGTTGCCTCGTTTTTCCGTAGTGAAGGTGTTCAGCCCCCAATTATACGGCGCACCCACGAAATCCTGCAAGAAGAACTTCACACACCGCATCCGTTTGCCCATGAGGATTTAAGGACGGATGGCGCAAGAATAATCCGCGAAAAGTCCGGCAAAAAACTGACGGTACGATGGGTGGACGCGATTTCTAAACAGCTTCTTATTCCGCAATTTGCTAAAACTCTTAAGGGTTTCGGTTATAATAAGGCTACGCGACTGGCCGATGAATGGGGAATATATGATGGCATCCAAATTAGCCCCGGCATCGGTTTTGGAAAGCCAGTAATTAAGAAGACTGGATTGTCTACAAATATCGTAGCTCACCAGTACTTGGCAAATGGGAAAGACGCGGCTCTGGTTGCGAGGCTTTTTAAGATCACCCAAGAAGGTGTCTTAGCGGCCTTCAATTTTGAGCGCGACTACGGACGATTGGCTGCTTGAACTTCTTCACTGCTGAGAACTTCCCTCATTACCTTGCGATCCTGATACGGGCGTTTGAAGATGGCAGAAACAAAATTGAGATTTTCCACGACAAATATCCGCCCGGAGAATCAGATTACGCATGGGTCGGGTGCGTTGGAAAAGAGAGACCTAGGCCAATTATTCTGAGCGCTGATAACGAGATTCTTTCAAACGCGGTTTCCAGGCAACAGCTTAAACAATCGGGGTGCTCATTCGTTTATCTAGCTCGCGGATGGAGAAAACAGGATCAGCATTTAAACTCATGGAAGATTGTAAAATATTGGCCCACAGTATTGAACGTCATTGGGGCATTAAAACAGCAAGCGATTTTAGAGATTTCCGTGAACGGCGTTCCTCGACAGGTTCATTTTTGACCCCACCGCTTCGCCGCCGCCTTCTTCGCGATAGCCTTGCGTTTAGCTGGTGACAGCGCCTTTGCCCTAGCAGCACCGCCCTTCGGACCCCCCAGTTTCCCCAGCGCAACCGCAGCGGGGTTCTTAGCGGGCTTCTTCGGCTCTGCCGGGGCGGTTCCCGTGGCCATATCGACGATCATCTTGGCAAGCTGGTTCGGATCGCGGGGCATCTTTGAGCGCTTAAGCATGACTGGACTCTGACACGATCTTCGCCCGGCGTCAAATTTCCGAAGATTCAAACTGACCCACTACCCCATTTCAAGGTGACAAGCCAACGTCCCCATGGGTATACTATGCTGCGGGTCTTATCGACCGTAATGGGTTTGTCGCGAATTACCGTGCAAAGTTGGAATCGATTTCGCGCACTGAGGTCGCGAACCGCCGATCGAATGGATCGGATTTGATCGGGAGCGAATTCTGATGGAAGGCGTAAACTCCGTAGCACTCGTCGGTTTGGGAGGCTACGGGCACATTTACCTCAACGCATTGCTCGGTGCCGAGCCGGCATCCGGCATTCAATTCGTCGCGGGCATCGACCCCTGGCCGGAGGCCTGCCAACGCCTCGCCGAGGTAAGCCGCCTCGGCATCCCGATTTTCAAAAGCCTGGAAGAATTCTACGCCACCGCCCACGCCGAACTGGTCGTCCTGGCAACTCCCCTGCAATTGCACTGCGACCAGGCCTGCCTCGCCCTCAGCAAAGGGTCGCACGTCCTGTGCGAAAAGCCGCTCGGCTCTCACCCCGATCAGGTCGCCAGATGGTCGAGGCGCGCGATCAAATCCGGGCTGCAGCTCGCCATCGGCTATCAGTGGTCCTATCTCCCCCGCCATCCAATACTTTGAAAAGCGATATCGCCTGCCGGCCGGTTTGGCCGCGCCAAGCGGCTTCGCACCCGCGTCTATTGGCCGCGCGACGAAAAATATTACAGCCGCAGCTACTGGGCCGGCCGCCAGCGCGACACCGAAGGCCGCCTCGTCCTCGACAGCCCCGCCAACAACGCCTGCGCCCATCACCTGCACAACATGTTCTACGTTCTTGGCGACGCCCCCGACCGCAGCGCCTGGCCCGCAACCGTCGAAGCGGAACTCTACCGCGCCAACCCAATCGAAAATTACGACACCATCGCCCTGCGATGTCTCACCGATCGCGGCGTCGAAATCATGTTCTTCGCCTCCCACGCAACCCGCTTTCAACGCGATCCATTCTTCAGCTACGAATTCGAAAAAGGAACGATTCATTACGGCGGAAAAATCGGCGACAGGATTTACGCCCAGCGCCCCGATGGCACACAGATCGATTACGGCTCCCCCGCCTCGGCGGATTCGCCCCAAAAGCTCTTCGACATGCTCGAATCGATCCGCGCCAATCGCCCGGTCGTGTGCGGCCCCGAAGCCGCCGGCGCCCAAACTGCCTGCATCTACGCCGCCCAGCTTTTCCAGGCCCGATATCGTCCAATTTCCCTCCGAAGTCGTGGTGACCGAGGGAGAGCCGGGCGAGCACAAAACCTGGGTGCGCGATCTGGATGTCTGCCTCGACAAGTGCTACGAGCAATCGAAGCTGCCCAGTGAACTGAATATTCCCTGGTCGGCGCCCGGCAAACCGGTCACGGTTCACCCGCTGCGCCGCGAAGTGTCCCCGGCGCCAGCGCCGGCGACGGAAAACTGACGATATTGCAACCTTCCAAGGCCACCCGACGGGTCGCGGCCGTGAAAAGTTAGTTACTGGTTGGCGGAGGAATCAAACATGGGGCGCAGTGTTTTTGTTCATCGCGCTGGGGTCGTTCGTCCTGAATGTTTTGCCACCCGTAAACTCTTCGCCCGCGCTGGCGGATGAACCTCCGGTAAAGCTTTCCAGCGACGGCCAGTATTACACCCTCAGCAACGGCTACGTGACCGCCCAGGTGGGCATGCGCACCGGGGAACTCTGGTCCCTCAAATATAAGGGCGTCGAGACCATGGGCTACGTCTCGGGCCACCACGCGGGATATTGGGAGCAGATGCCGCGCCCCGCCACGCCCTCCGTCACCATCGATCCGAAAACAAACGCCGGCGAGCGCGCCGAAGTTTCCATCAAGGGATGGTTCGGCAATTTCCAACTCGACGAGCGCTACTCCCTCGGCCGCGAAGACCAGGGAATCTATTCCTACGCCATCTTCACCCATCCCCCGCCGACCCCGCCGGCGGTATTGGCGAGAGCCGCTTTGGCGTCAAACTCAGTGGCCTGGTCTTCGATTGGCTTTCCATCGATGCCGACCGAAACAACAAGATGGCCACCGGCTACGACTGGGACCACGGCTCCCCGCTCAACATGAAAGAAGCTCGCCGCCTGACCACCGGAATTTATGCCGGCCAGCCCGAGCACAAATACGATTACTCCGCTTATCAATTCGAAATTCCCGCCTTCGGCTGGTCGAGCACAACCCGCCATATCGGTTTCTTTTTCATCAACCCCAGCACCGAATACCTCAGCGGTGGAGCCACCAAATACGAATTGACCGGCCATCTCGACGACGGCGCCGGCGGCGACCCAACCCTCCTGAATTACTGGCGAGGATCCCATTACGGCGGCAGCATGTGCTTCGTCAACGCCGGCGAAAAGTGGCAGAAGGTCGTCGGCCCGATGATGATCTACGTCAACTCCGCCCCCACGCCCGATGCGATGTTCAAGGACGCGCTCGCCCAGGCCGACAAAGAAGCCCACAAGTGGCCTTACGAATGGGTGCAGGGCGTCGATTATCCCCCAGGCCGCTCAGCGCGGCACCGTCGAAGGACAACTGGTCGTCAACGATCCGCTTGCCCCGCGCCCGGTCGGGCCGTTTCAGAATCTGCTCGTCGGGCTGGCATATCCCGATTCTTCTTCTTCGGGCTCTCGTCGCTTCGGCGCCCCCCTGAACTGGCAGAACGACGCCAAGCATTATGAGTTCTGGGTCCGCGGCAACCCCGATGGAACATTCACGATTCCCAAGGTCCGGCCAGGCAACTACGAACTGCACGCAATCGCCGACGGAATTCTAGGCGAATTTGCGCAAGGAAACATCCGGGTCTATCCGGGTTTCACGGTGGACCTCGGGTCAATGACCTGGAAGCCTGTGCGCTATGGCCGCCAGATTTGGGACATCGGCACCCCAAACCGAACCGGCTCGCGAGTTCTTTAAAGGCGATCAATATTTCCACTGGGGAATGTACCTGCAATATGCCCAGCTCTTTCCCAACGACGTGAATTTTACGATCGGCGTCAGCGATTACCACAAAGATTGGTATTTCGAGCAGGTCCCCCACGCCGTCAACGACAAGGGCGACGGCCGGAGCGTCGGCCGCTCGACAACCTGGACCATTCGATTCAATCTCCCGCGGCGCTCAGCGGCCGGGCGATTTTGAGGCTGGGAATCTGCGGCGTCGGAGCGCGCAGCATCGCCGTCGGCGTCAACGGAAAGCCGGCCGGAACGATCATGGGCCTGATGTACAACGCCACCCTCAACCGCGACGGCATCGGTGGATATTGGGTCGAGAAAGACCTCAACTTCGACGCCGCCATGATGCAGCCAGGCGACAATGCCATGACCCTCACCATTCCCTCCGGCCTGCTCTATTCCGGGATTATTTACGACTACCTGAGGCTGGAACTTCAATAGCGGGAAGATATTATACTCCTCCGCACAACTTGCCGGTTTTGCGGAAGGAGCGAGCATGTCTGCCAAAAGATTTCTTTGCATCGCGCTGGCCGCGACCCTTGCATTGGCCCTCGCGCCGTGGGTTACCACCGCGCAGGCGAAGAAGGTGAAGCTGGCTTTCGTCACCAACAACGCCGCCGATTTCTGGACCATCTGCCGGGCCGGTTGCCTGAAGGCCGCCGAAGAGAATCCCGATATCGACGTCGATTTTCAGATGCTGGGCGACCCCAGCGCCGGCGGCCAGAAACGCGTCATCGATGACCTCCTGGCCCGCGGAATCGACGGCATGGCTATCAGCCCCGTCGACCCCTCCAACGAAACCCCAATGCTCAACGACGCCGCCCAGCAGATCACCGTCTTCTGCAGCGACAGCGACGCCCCCAATTCCCAGCGGGCCTGCTACATCGGCACCAACAACGACGACGCCGGCAAACAGGCCGGTGGCCTGATCAAAGAGGCCCTTCCCAACGGCGGGAAAATCATGCTCTTCGTCGGAAAGCTCGACGCCCAAAACGCCAAGGACCGCATCGCCGGTATCCGCAGGCGCTCGACGGCTCCAACGTCCAGATCCTCGACATCCGCACCGACGACACCGACGCCGTCCGCGCCAAGGCCAACGTCCAGGACACTCTGGTGAAATATCCCGACATCTCCGGCCTCGTCGGCCTCTGGAGCTACAACGGCCCCGCCATCCTCGGAGCCGTCAGGGATGCCGGCAAAGCAGGGCAGGTCAAGATCGTCTGCTTCGATTCCGACGCCGAAACCCTCGCCGGCATCAAGAGCGGCGACATCTACGCCACCGTCGTCCAGCAGCCGTTCGAATTCGGCAGGCTCTCCATGCTCAACCTGGCCAAGGTGATCAATGGCGATAAATCGGTCGTTCCGCGCCACCAAGCAGATTTTCATCCCCACGCTCGCGATCAAGAAAGACAATGTCGATGACTTCGTAGCCAAGCAGAACAAGTTGCTGGGGAAATAAGTTGCGGTGAATATCCGAATGACCGGCGACGCCGATTCTCCAACTCCAGCAAATCTGCAAGCGGTTTCCCGGCGTGGTCGCGCTGCCAGGATGTCTCCCTCGAGGTCGGGCGCGGCGAGGTCGTCGCCCTGATCGGTGAAAACGGCGCCGGCAAAAGCACCCTGATGAAAATCCTCGGCGGTGTTCACCAGCCAGACGAAGGCAAAATCGTCATTGACGGCCACAGCCGGTCGTCATCCGCTCTGTCGCCGATGCGGTGAAGCTGGGGATCGGCTTCGTCCACCAGGAATTGAACAACCTGGAAAATCTCGAAGTCGCCGCCAACATTTTCCTCGGCCGCGAGCCGCTCTGGGGCGGGCCGCTGAAGCTGATCGACCGTCGAAAAATCGTCGACGACAGCCGGCCCCACCTGAAACGCCTCGGCTTGGATATCGATCCGCGCACGCCTGGTCAAAAATCTCTCCATCGCCCAGCAGCAGCTCGTCGAGATCGCCAAGGCCCTTTCGCAGAACGCCCGCATCCTCGTCCTCGACGAGCCGACCAGTTCCCTCACCGCCGCGGAGACCAACCCGCCTTCTTGCAAACCGTGAAAGAGCTCGCAAACCAGGGCGTCAGCGTCATTTATATTTCGCACCGCCTCGGCGAGATCTCCCAGATTGCCGACCGCGTGGTGGGCCTGCGCGACGGCCGCAACGCCGGTGAACTGCCGCGCGATCAGATCACCCATGACAACATGGTCCGCCTGATGATCGGCCGGGATCTGCGCAGCTTTTACGTCCCCGGAACCGGCAACCGCCACGCAGCCGCGATTTCGCGTCAAGGACGTCCGCACCGAAGCCTGGCCGCAAACGGCCGTCACTCTCGACGCCGCCGGCGGCGAGATTCTCGGCATCGCCGGATTGGTCGGCGCCGGCACGATCAGAACTGGCCGAAACAATATTCGGCGTCCGCCGGGCCTCTGGACGGACACCTGACCCTCGATGGCAAACAGCTGCGCATTCGCGACGCCGGCGATGCCATCGCCGCCGGAATTTTTCTGGTACCCGAAGACCGCCGCAAAACCGGCCTGATCACCGCGATGACCATCCGCGAGAACATCACCCTTCCCGGCTTGTGGAAATACACCACCGCCTCGCTCATCAGCCGCCGGGCCGAGGCCAAAGAAGCCCGCAAACAAATCGACGCCCTGCGAATCCGAACGCCCGGGCGTCGAAACCCTGGTCATGAATCTCAGCGGCGGAAACCAGCAAAAGGTCGTCCTCGGCAAATGGCTGTCCCTGGAGCCAAAAGTCATGATCGTCGACGAGCCCACCCGCGGCATCGACGTCGGCGCCAAGGCCGAAATCTACCGCTTCCTGCGCGGCCTTGCGGATCGAGGCGTGGCAGTCATCATCATCTCCAGCGATATCGAGGAAGTCCTTGGAATCAGCGACCGCATCGCGGTCATGCACGAAGGCGCCATCGCCGGCTTCGTCGACCGCAAAGATTTCAGCGAGCAACGAATCATGGACCTGGCATTCGGTAAAACGGTCGCGGCCTAGTCGAAGCCCTTGCCGCGCAAACGACGCGGTCGGTTGGATTATTTTTATGAAGAAAGAAATTGGCATCGGTCTGCTCCTCCTGATCGTCTGCGCCATCGTGGATTTCAAAAATCCCCGATTCTTGTCCAGAGTCAATCTCCGCAACCAGGAGCATCAGATCGGAATGTTCGGCATCTACAGCATCGGAATGGGCATCATCATCATCACCGGCGGAATCGACCTCTCCGTCGGCTCAGTCTTCGCCCTCCAGGGCGTCTGCCTTTCCATCATGCTCGTCGACAAGCAGTGGCCCTGGCCCGTGGCAACGTTTTGCCGCCATCGCCGGCGTCGTCATGCTCGGGATATTCCATGGAACTTTCAGTGACCAAGGCCAAATTGCAACCGTTCATCGTGACGTTGGCGGGCTGCTTCTCTATCGAGGTCTCGCCCGCTTCATCGCCGGCGACGAGACAAAAGGCTTCGGCGACAGCGATTTCGGCTCCCTGCGCTTTCTCGCCTCCGGCTATATCCATCGCGTCCCCACCTCGTTCATTATCCTCATCATCGTGGCGATCATCATGTACGTCGTCCTGCACCGCTCGGTCTATGGCCGATATCTCTTCGCCGTCGGAAGAAACGAGGAAGCCGCCCGATTTTCCGGCATTAACACCAACCTCGTCATCGGCAGCGCCTACGCCCTGGGAATGCTCCTGGCCGCAATCTCCGGAATCATCATGGCTTTCGACGCCAACGCCATCGTCCCCAGCTCCCACGCCAACTTCTACGAAGTCTACGGCATCGCCGCCGCCGTCCTTGGTGGTTGCAGCCTCCGCGGCGGCGAGGGTTCGATCCTCGGAATCGTCCTCGGCACCGCCCTGCTCCAGGTTCTGCAGAACCTGGTGAATCTGCTCGGCATCAACAGCTCCCTAAATTTCGCGGTCATGGGCGCGGTGATTTTGCTCGGCGCCCTGCTGGACGCCCTGCTCAGCCGCCGGGGAAAACGCGGCCGCGGGCCGCCCCCGGCCATGAAGGCCGTCGCCCCCGCCCCGACCCAGGCCCCCGCATAGACATTGCGCCATGGAGTTTCTCGGATGAAGCTTTTTCTTCATTGCGAGGGGGGACTCGGCAACCAGCTATTTCAATATGCCCTGGCCAGATCGCTGGCGATCAAGTCCGGCGCAGAGCTCGTCCTTGATACCTGGGAAACCCAGCGAGGCCGAAGCCGCCCGGTAGTGCTCGATAAGTTCAATATCCAGGCGCGGTTTGCAACGGCAATGGAGAGCGCCCTGTGCCGGTTTGTCGATTCCCCGCGCACCCGCCGCATCGCCCAACTCTTTCACAAATCCGCGCCGGGGCTGATTCCTGATGTCGTTCGCCGAAGAAAGCACGGGTTCGATCCCTCCGTCTTCGAGATTCGAAAGACGACGTTTCTTGAGGGCTGGTTTCAGAGCGAATTATATTTTCGAGAAAACGGCGACCTGATCCGCCGGGAGCTTCAACTGCGTCAGCCCCCTTCCGACGAAAACCGCAAATGCCTGCAGCAAATCGCGTCATCCGCGGCGGTGAGCGTTCACGTTAGGCGCGGTGACTATGTCTCCGATCCGCACATCAATAAGGTGATCGGAATCTGCGGGCTCGATTACTATCGCGCCGCGATCGAACTGGTTCGCGGGCGCGTTGCGTCTCCGACGTTTTTTGTTTTCTCCGACGATCCACAATGGACGCGGGAAAATCTCGACGTCCCCGAGCCGCGCGTTTTCATTTCGCACAACTGCAACGTCGCCGATTGGGAGGACATCCGGCTGATGTCCGCCTGCCGGCATTTTGTTATCGCCAACAGCACGTTCAGTTGGTGGGGAGCGTGGCTCGGCGCGGCCGCGGACAAAATCGTCGTTGCCCCCAAAGTATGGTTCGCCGATCCCGGCATTTCCACTAAGGATATCGTCCCTGAGAGCTGGATCAGGCTTTAAAGCAGCGGCGAAAGATTCTCATACTTAATGTTCCAGTCGCGAGGGAAGGCATCGAGCTGCGCCATCATCGCGGTTGCTGCGAGCAATCCCCCGTTCGCGGGCAAATACGCCGGAAGATTTGGGCGCTGATAGACATGACCGTTGGGCAGCCAGCGATTCTTAACCGATTCGATCATCAACGCTTTCACCGCAATTTCCGGCTGATTTAATTTCGCTGCGCACGGCGCCGCCATCGGAAAATCCCATCCCCAGCACCGCTCCCATTGCCACACTTCCATCACCTTCTGAAGCGTCCGGAGCATGGTCTGCCGATCAACCCCCTCCCCAGGCTGCACGCCATAGATCCCCAGCAGCGACGGATGTTCCCAATTCCACTTCGTGTACGTATCAGCCATCCCTTCCATCATCAAATACCGCCCATCGTCCTGCGGCAACGGCGCCAGGTGATCCAGCACATTCTGCCAATTCGGATCCGGAGGAAGATCCAGACGTGCCCGCCATTTCTGCGCCGTGGCCAGCCCGAACCGCCAATACCCAAGCTCAAACGCCGGATCGCACGTCGCGGTCGTATCCGTATTCTCCGGCACAGGTTTCAGCGGCGGCCCCAGCACATACCGCCCATGATCCATCGCCGCATAGCTGGCCATGAAATCCGCCGTCTGAAAAACAATGTCCGACCAGTCGGCTAGTGTCCCCCGGTTTGGCGATTGACGATAACAAAGCTCCGCATAATAAATCGGGTGCGGCTGCTGCCAGATGAGCAGCGGCGCAATAGGCGAAGGCGAATCAACGCCATGCGGCCCCACCATCTTCTGCCACCGCACGCCCGCATACCCCTGCCTCTGTGCCGTCGCCCGCGCAAGAGGCATGACGCGATGATAGTAGTCGAGACTTCGTTCCAGCAATTCGATCCGATTCCAAGCCGCGAAATGCACCCCATGCCACCAGTGCATTTCCAGGTGTGATTTGCCGTACCAGGTATTGAACATCAACCCCGACTCCGGCGGCGGCATCGGGCCAGCGCAATGCAATGCCGTGTTGTATTGCGAAAGCACAATCCGCCGCTCCAATTCCGCAGCCCTGGGATCAGTAGACGCCGAGAGATCGATCGCCCCACCGCTCGACCAGAAGTTCTGCCAGGCGTCGGCAGAATCATTGAAAACCGCGTCGGCCGAACTTATCCCATCGCCAATCGGCCTCGGATTGAACTGCACAACGAATTCAATCCCGCTGCCCCGCAGATGAAATTCGTGCGGCCCCGTTTGCGTGAAATCGCCCGATGTCCAGGCAATCCCCGCGTAATACTTGTCCGCATCCAGCGTGCGAGAAATCTCGGCCCGATTTCCAGATCGCGCAAACCGATTGATGCTTCCGCGGCGATTCCCAATCCGCCATATCCATTTCCGGCGACGCATAAGGAAACGAGATCGAAACATCCGCCAACCCCGTAATTCGAACGGCCAGTTGATCGAGTTTGGGATGCGCCGCCGTCTGCACGCGCATCGATTGCCCCGCGAACTGGAATTGGCTGTTAAGCATGCCGGTCCAGAGATCGAGCGTTTGATTGACGTTGCGAATGTCCGAGGGAGCGGCGGTTGAACCGTCGGCATTCCGCAGATTCAGCGCAATGCACCGAGATGTAACCGATGAGGATTTTCCCGGAGCCACTCGTATAACGGCTCCTGTCCCTTGCCGTCAGTGGCGTAGCCGACCTTACGCCCGTGAGCATTGTACATTTTGAAGCGGTAATTCTTCGCCTCGACACCCAGCGGCGACGGCGTTGTATGCCAGGCCCAATGTGCACCCGTGCAAAGCGGAAAATCCGGTTGGCATTCCTTGTAAAATGTCTGCAGCCCCGTGACGTCGGCCGTAAACGCAAACGAGCCATTGCCGACCGTTAGCGCGCTGAACGGATCAAATTTAGTGATATTCGGATTGTGCCGCTGCACCAGCGATTTGCGATCGATCGAGGCAGGCGCTCCCCGGACAATTCGCGCCAGCGGCCCAAGCCCGATCATCTCTCCGCCGGCGAGCACAGCGCCCATCAACATTGTTCTGCGGGTGATTTTCATCTCATAAAATCAATCTCACGCAGAGGCGCAGAGGCGCGGAGTCTCGGATTTGGCTCCTCTGCGCTTTGCGCTCTGCGTGAGCTATTCTTTCAATCCGTTGACCACTCGAAACACTCCATCCTTCATGAGTTCCGACCCAAAATTCAACAGAAGTCCAAGTTTCTTGTCCGCCAATCGCAGGTAGGTCAATAGCTGCTTTTTGTGGACGGCTGCGATCGCCTCTACCGATTTCAGTTCGATGATAACCATCCCCTCGACGATGAGGTCGGCCTTGAACCCAATATCAAACGCGATTCGCTCCCATACCAGCGGAATTGCGACTTCGGTCTCGACTTTTAGGCCGCGCTTTCGAAGCTCGTACGCCAAAACCTGGTGATACACTGACTCAAGCAACCCCGGTCCAAGCGATCGATGAATTTGCATCGCGGTATCAATAATGATCGCCGAAATTTCGTTATGTTCCATTGTCCTACCCTTTTCGCCCTAGATGTTCCCAAGAAAAGTCGCCGGAATCTGAATTGAATCCCTCCGCGCTCTGCGCCTCTGCGTGAGATCCATTCTATTCCATTCGAATTTCCACCACCACGACGGACTTGGGCGGCAATTCCATCTGCACCTTGTCATTTGTTACCATGATTCCCGAAAATTCGGCCGGTTTCACGGCGGTGGGATTCGTAAAAGTGTTGTGGCTGTTGATCGCCGGGGCCGTCAGAATTCGCGAGCCACCGATTTAGGCGCTGCTCCCGAAAATCCGCTCTTCAGCGCAATCGAATGATGCGGATCGAGATTGGCAACGGAAAGGTGGATTTTGCCCGCCGAATCGCGCAACGCCGAAGCGCTCAGCGCCGCAATCGAATGTTCAGCGAATTTATACTGCGGCGACTCGATCTCAATCGGAATGCTCGCACCCCCCTGGTGCTCCTTATACATCTCAAACACGTGATAGGTCGGCGTCAGCACCATCTTCTCCCCCTCCGTCAAAATCATCGCCTGAAGCACATTGATCATCTGCGCAATGTTGGCCATCGTCACCCGATCGCAATGCTGGTGAAAAATGTGGAAGTTGACCGCCGCCGCCAGCGCAGTCGCGAAGCGTATTCTGCTGATAAAGGAACCCCGGATTCGTCCCCGGCTCCGGGTCATACCACGTCCCCCATTCGTCCACGATCAGCCCGATCCGTTTCTCGGGATCATGCTTATCCATGATTTCGCTGTGCTTCGAGACGAGCCTCTCCATCTCCAGCGTCTGCCGCAGCAGCGAGTGGTACTGGTCTTCGCCGAACTCCGTTGCCGAGCCTTTCTTCGCCCAGACGTTGGTCGGCAGCGCGTACCAGTGCATCGAAAGCCCATGCATCAGCCGTTGCGCCTCGCGCATCAGCACGTCCGTCCAGTTGAAATCCGTCCCGTTGGACCCGCAGGCGATCGCCTGCACGCGGTTGCCCGAATAGTTTTTCACGAACGTGCGATATTGCCGGTATTTATCCGCGTAATACTCCGGCCGCATGTTCCCCCCGCAACCCCAGCTCTCATTTCCGACCCCGAACCAGGGCACGTTCCACGGCTTCTCCCGGCCATTTCTTCGCCTCTCGTTGGCCAGCGTCGAATCCGAATCCGACGTCATATATTCCACCCACTCCATCATTTCCTGAGGCGTCCCGCTCCCCACGTTCCCGCAAACGTATGGCTGTGTCCCAATCAACTCGCAGAAATCGAGAAACTCGTGCGTGCCGAAGTGATTGTTTTCGACAACCGCCCCCCAGTGCGTATTGATCCGCCTCGGACGCTGATCTCGCGGCCCAATCCCGTCGCGCCAATGATATTCATCCGCAAAGCACCCCCCCGGCCATCTCACCACCGGCACACGCAGATTCTTCAGCGCCGCCAAAACATCATTGCGAAGCCCGCGCATGTTGGGAATGGGAGAATCCTCCCCAACCCAGATCCCTCCATAGATGCAGCCGCCCAGGTGCTCGGCAAACTGCCCGTAAATGTTTGGATTAATGATCGGTCCGGAACTATCAGCGTGGAGAATCAAATGGGCGTTCATCGCCCCGATATTACTGGAGGATGCCCGCCCACGAAGCGATGCAAAAATGGAAGACGCCGTCGTTGTCGGCGCGGGCAGATTCGACAGAACGTCCAGCAACTGCCCTTCCACATCCTTCTTGCTTTTCGGGTCGGCCAGGAATTTCAGATCGTCCGCTTTCCCCGCCCGCAGTAGTCGCAGCACCACCAGCGGATGCGAAGCCACGTCCGTCATCCTCCAGCTTCGTGCATCGACGTACGTGTCCGTCACCGCCAGCCGGTTTTTCGGAATCACAATGAGGTTCGACTGCTGCGGATTCGCCGGATCGGGAACGCGCACCACATAAAGGCACAGTCCCGCCACGATCCATCCGCTCAGCATCACGCCTAGACAAATCAGCCGAAAAATAGATTTCACTTTCTGGCTCCCGGCAAGTTCCAACGAATCACGGATCGGCTCTAAATCATACGCCTCTTTGCAACCGAATTCCGAAATTGGGAGTTATCAGGCAAAAAGCCGGGCCGCTTATTCCGACTTCACGAGCTGAACGGTGTGGAGGGGTTTTCCTTGGGCGAAACCTCACTCTCATCGTCTTCTGCGTGGGTTTCATCCGATTGGGCTTCCGTCCCCGAAGACAAGCTTTCCGTCTCGTCCTCGGGGTCGGAAACCGGATGCGCAAGGTCCGGCGACTTCCGTAGGATCGCCGTTGTTATCAGGCGCGAAAATTCCGCCGTGATCCAGCGAATCTTCCGAATCACCGTCGGCAGTCGCCGCCTCCGAATCGGAATGGGACTCAGATTCGGTCTCGATATTCTCGGCTTCGCCGTCAGCAGCAGGCTCCTCAGCCGCGGGTTCCTCAGTTGACGTCGCATCTGACGTCTCGTCGGCCACCTCGGACACTCCAATGGCTTCCGACCCCTCCGCTGACCCCATCTCCTCTATGGCGGGAGATTCAGCGGTTTCGGACGATTCGCCAGCAGCCTCTTCCGACGTTTCCGCCGGCACTGCAAAAGAGTCCGGCCCCTCCAACCGCTGCGGCATTCGCAGGAAGCTCGTGTAGTACCCCACCGCAAACAGCCCCTGCTGCTGTTGGTAGGGAAGGTTAATCAGGTCGCAGAATTCCTTGAGCAGCGACTGTGCAGCCGGATCACTCCGCTCGGCGCCCTGAACCGCCGTCTGGTGCTTCCGATCGCGGAATCGCATGATCTGCACGAACCGGCCCGAGGAATCGGCCGAGCTCCAGTTCGGACCCACCTGCTCGTACACCTCGAAATGGTCGCAACCCAGCCGCAGAAGAGTCTGCCGGAAACGCCGCAAAAGCCGCGCGTGCTCGGCGCGCTTATCTCGGGGGACGATGTAGCTATTGGTCTGAAGGAGCATTCACACAATCCTCGTTCAAAGGGTATGAACAAGGGCATTGTGCCACAATATGCAGCGGCATTCAAACGTCCAAAGGTCCCAGAAGACGGTGGAATTGGGCCTATATCCGTCCCACCCGTTTCGGGGCGATTAAACCCGCCGCGCAGGCGGTCCAAAATGGCAAATGGGGCGATTCAGGCCGCCGCTTCCGCACCCGGCTGATGGGGTGCGGAATGTGCCGGTGATGTGCCAATAACCTTAATTAAGGTTTCCGGTTCGATCGGTGGCGAAATCGTTCTCTGAACGATCCCTGAATGAACCTTTCCCACGATCGACGAAAGGTCGCTGTAGTTCGTCACCAGAATTCTGCGGGCCTCGGGGCGAAGTTCCCGGGCGAGACTTAGGATCTCCATTCCCGTCGGGGCACGCAGGCTCTCAGCGGCTATCACGGCGCAAACACTCAGGTCGGTCTTCAGCCATGATACCGCTCGGTTTGGGTCTGAGGTTGCCAGCACCCGATGCGAAGCATCGAACATCGTGGCAATCTGATCGAGGAGGCGGACGTTCTCATCAACGGCGATAATGCTGCGAGATCGAGTAGTCATTCGAATTTATCGGCCCTTTCCAACAGACATTTGCTATTGCGACAAAAAGATCATCCATTCCAGACCTGTATCGTGAAGGCAGCCGGGATTCTTTAAACAAACTTGTTTTACAAAAAAAATCACTTGTTACTAATCCTGTACCGAGAAGCCTTTCCGCTTATACCGACCCAACTTTGCAAATTCGATGTAACGCCCCGGCACGATTGGATTTTGATCAAATGCGCAAAGAATGAAGCAATTCAGTCGTGATAGTTTCAAGCTCTCTCGCGATCACCTGCTCGGCTACGATGCTCTGATTTGCCCCGCGCTTGATGGCTTCAATGCCGGTAGATGTGAACGAACAACGGGCGATAACATAGGCCGATGCATTGATCCGCCGCACCTGCGGAATCGCCGCCAGCACCACTTCATCATTTGGAACCATCAACGCTACCAGGGTGGCGCACTGCACCTCGGCCCTTGAAAGCGCCTGCGGATCCGAAGCGCTCCCCCCAATGATTCGCACGCCCCCCGCCGATGCCCGCTCGCAAGTCTGCGGATTCAATTCGATCACGATATATTCAACTTTGGACCGAATCAGCAGCTCAACCAGCGTTCGGCCGGGCAGGCCATAGCCCGCAACGACAACAAACGGCGAGCCGCCTGCCCGCCCTGGGTGTACGCAATCGACCATCTCAGAAGTAAATGGTCAGTCGCCGCGCCTTGCCTGTCAATGGACGATAACTTCTATCTCTTCTGACCCGACTGTTTTGCCCGCCTCCAGACGCCTCACCCGCTTGCAATGCCCGCCAGCCACCGCTAAAACCTTGCAGCAACGGTGATTGACGAATGAGGTTTAACCTGATCGACCGCATTGAGGACGTCTCCGAGAATCGCCTCGTGGCCGTCAAGTATGTCAGCCTTGCCGAGGAATATCTCGGCGACCATTTCCCCAGCTTTCCGGTCCTCCCCGGCGTCCTCATGCTCGAAGCCCTCGTGCAAGGCGCCGGTTGGCTCCTCCACCGTCGCAGCAATTTCGCAAAGTCCATGGCTGTCCTTAAGGAAGCCAAAAACGTGAAATACGGCACCTTCGTCGCCCCGGGAAACGCCCTTCGCGTCGAAGTAGACGCCGTCAAATTCGAAGACCAGGGCGGAACATTCAAAGCCTCCGGAACCGTCAACGGCCAAGTCGCCGTTTCCGCCCGTCTCGAAATGTCATATTTTAACGTAGGGTCGTTTGCGCCCGACGACGATGGCCGCGTCGATCGACGACTCACCGACCACAATCAATTCAGATGGGCCGTTCTGACTCAATCGGGTCTGACTCAATCAGGCAACGCGATCGCAAAGTAATCAATCAAGGGAAGGATGGATCCTATGCCAATGTCTCGGGATGAGGTTTACACCAAGGTTCAGGGCGTGCTCGTCGATGCCCTCGGCGTCGACGCCGACGAGGTCAAGCCCGCCGCAAAGCTGCGCGAAGACCTCGGCGCCGAAAGCATCGATTTTCTCGACATCGTCTTCCGCCTCGAAAAAGCCTTCACCACCGACCCCGCCAAGCCCTTTAAAATCCCCCGCGGCGAACTCTTCCCCGACGATCTCCCCACGATCATGAACGACGAGAAAAACGTGAAAGACGGCAAGCTCACCCCCGAAGGACTCGCCGAGCTCAAGAAGCGCCTCCCCTACTCCGACTTCTCCGAATTCGAAAAGAACCCTTCGATGGAGACGGCCGATTCGCTTCTCACCGTCGACACCATCGTCAAATATATGCAGTCCAAGGTCGGGTAGCAGCCGTTAACTCCCGTGCGCTGGATCTGGATAGACAAATTCGTCGAATTCAAGCCGAAAGAGTCGGCGATCGCGATCAAAAACGTCTCGCTCGCCGAGGAGCATCTCCACGATCTCTATCCCGCCTTCCCGATCATGCCCAATAGCCTGATCATCGAAGGAATGGCTCAAACCTCCGGCATCCTCGTCGGCGAAGCCCGCAACTTCCAGGAAAAAGTAATCCTCGCCAAAATCGGCAAGGCCCGCTTTCACCGCCTCGTCAGGCCCGGCGACACCCTTTATTATTTCGCCCGCATCGAGCAGCTCAACGAAACCGGCGCCTCCATCACCGGCCTCGTGCGCACCGGCCTCGACGCCGCCGCGCCACTCGTCGCCGAAATCGACCTCATGTTCAGCCACATCGACAAAAACCTGGCTGGAACGGCCTTCCCCGAGCACAACTTCGTTTTCACCGACCAGTTCAAGGATTTGCTCAAGGGCTATCGATCCGAGACCCAGATTCCGTTATAGAAGTGAAAATATGAGGCGAGTGGTCGTCACCGGCGTCGGCATCATTTCCCCACTGGGCATCGGCAACAAAGCCCACTGGCAGGCTCTCATCGCCGGCGAAGTCGGCGTCAAACGCATCAACTCCCTGAATCCCTCCGGCTTCGCCTGCCAGATCGGTGGCGAAGCCCCCCCCTTCAAAATCGGCGACTTCGTACCCCGAAGCTACCGCAAAGCCACCAAAGTCATGGCCCGCGACATCGAGCTCGCCATCATCGCCGCCGACGACGCCTTCAAAGACGCCGGCCTCCAGTCCGCCGCATACACCGAGAAGCCCAACTTCGATGGCAAGCGCTTCGGCTGCAACATCGGCGCTGGCCTCATCAACGCCGAGCTTAACGAGCTGACGGCCGCCATGAGCACCGCCCGACGGACAGACGATGCCAATCATCTCGACATGCAGCGCTGGGGCCGCGACGGCATGACCCAGCTTACCCCCCTTTGGCTTCTCAAATATCTCCCCAACATGCTCGCCTGCCACGTAACCATCGTTCACCAGCTCAAAGGCCCCAGCAACACCATCACCTGTGCCGACGCCAGCAGCCACCTCGCCATCGGCGAAGCATTCCGCACCATCCAGCGCGGAAAGGCCGACCTCGCCATCTGCGGCGGCGCCGAAACCAAGGTCAACGAAATGGGCCTTCTCCGCCACGGAATGCTCCATCGCCTCAACGAATCCAACAACGATTCCCCCCAGCCGCCGTCCGCCCCTTCGACACCGACGCCGCCGGAACCGTTCTCGCCGAAGGCGGCGGCCTACTCATATTGGAAGAATTCGAATCTGCCAAGTCGCGCAGCGCGCGGATTTATGCCGAGCTTGTCGGCTTCGCCGCCACCCAGGACACCTACAAAGTCAGCGAGCCCGATCCCAACGGAACCAGCTACGCCCGCGCCATCGCCGCGGCGCTCAATGACGCAAAATTATCCGCCGACCAGGTCGATTTGCTCATCCCCAACGGCCTGGGCATTCCCCTGCACGACCGCGCCGAACTCGCCGGCCTGAAACTCGCATTTGGCCCCAGGCTCCCCGAAGTCCCCATGGGACTAACCAAAGCCCAAACCGGCAGCCTCGCCGCCGGCAGTGGCGTCGAAGCGGCAACTGCCGCCCTCGCTCTGCACGCAAAAAAAATCCCCCCCGCCGTCAACACCAGCAAACCAATCGATTCAGCGAAACTGAACATTGCCTCCACCGCCCGCGATGCGGATATTGCCGTCAGCGTCAGCAGCGTTTTCAGCCTTGGCGGGCAGAACGCGGCGCTGGTGTTCAAATCCGTCTGACGCATCTTGGGCATTTTTATGCGCGTTCGATTCAACATTGATAAAGACACCGGCCGCCCGCATTGTGAATCCCACGGTGTTGGAGTGGAAGAGGTGCTCGACATACTCCGTGGCCCATCCGATCAGGGTCCGGGACGCAATGGCACTCGCATCGCAGAGGGACAAACGGCACAGGGAAGATACCTTCGAGTCATTTTTGCCAATAACCCGGATGGTTCTATTTTCGTAATCATGGCCTATGATCTTGTGGGCAACGCAAAGGCAGCCTATCGTCGCAGGCGTCGAAGAAAACGATGAAACACTCTAAACAAATCTCGAAACGAAACGGCAAGAAAGATCCGAATGTCTACCCAGCCGGATGGAATGCTAAGCGCGTCGAGCGGGTGATCAAGTATTACGATCGCATGAAGGATCGCCCCGTTCTGGATTCGGCAGAAGTAGCGAGCATTGGAAGAATAGTCTGGATGGACATCCCACAAGACCTAGTGCCGGACGTTCTCCGGCTTATCAAAAGAAAAAGGAAGACCGCATGAGCCGAGTCGTCATCACCGGAATGGGTTGGGTCACCCCAATGGGCAATTCCCTCGAAAGCGTCTGGAAACGCCTCCTCGCCGGCGAATCCGGAATCTCCCGCACCACGATCTTCGACGCCGGAACCTTCCCCACCAGCATCTCCGCGGAAGTGAAGGATTATCGCCTCGCCGATTTCATCAAAGACATTGGTCCCCACGCCGGCGCTGGCCGCAACACCCAGTTCGCCCTCGGCGCCTGCCAGCAGGCCTGGCAAGCCGCCCGCCTGGACAACGCAACCCTCGACCTCGACCGCGTAGGAATCTACCTCGGCAGCGGCGAAGGCTCCCTCGATTTCGACGCATACACCTGCGCCGCCCTCACCGCCTGGAAGCCCGACACCACCGCAATCGACTCCGTGAAATGGGCCCAGGTCGCCTTCGAACACATGAACGTCGTCCGCGAGCTTGAGCAGGAGCCCAACATGCCCCTCTCCCATCTCGCCCTTCTCACCGGCGCTCGCGGACCGGCCATGAACTGCCTCACCGCCTGTGCCGCCAGCACACAAGCGATCGGCGAGGCCACAGAAATCCTCCGCCGCGGCGACGCCGACATCATGATCGGCGGCGGCGCTCACAGCATGATCCATCCCTTCGGCGTAACCGGATTCAATCGCCTCACCGCCCTCTCAACTGCAAACGAAAATCCCCCCAGGGCCAGCCGCCCCTTCGACGCCCAGCGCGGTGGTTTCGTCCTCGGCGAAGGCGCCGGCATGGTCATCCTCGAAACCCTGGAGCACGCCACAAAACGCGGCGCACCGATTCTCGCTGAAGTTGTCGGATACGGATCAACCGCCGACGCTTTCCGCATCACCGATCAGCACCCCGAAGGCGAAGGCGCCATCACCGCAATGAAGGAGGCCCTCGCCGACGCCCACCTCACGCCAAAGGATATCGACTACATCAACGCCCACGGCACCGGAACCCGCGAAAACGACGGCAACGAAACCGGCGCCATCAAAGCCGTCTTTTGCGATTCCGCCCGAAAATGTCCCGTCAGCAGCATCAAGAGCATGATGGGCCACCTCATCGCCGCCGCCGGCGCGGTCGAATTAATCTGCTGCGTCCTGGCGATTCGCGACAATGTTCTCCCCCCGACAACAAATCTCGAGCATCCCGATCCGGAATGCGACCTCGATTATGTCCCCGGCAAAGCACGCCCCGCCAAGGTCGACACCGTGATGTCCAACAGTTTTGGATTCGGCGGGCAGAACGACACGATTATCGTTCGGCGCTTTAGGGATTGAGCGGGAATCTCAAATCCGTCCCTCGTACAGATCGGCGATTGGGAAGCATAGCTCGAAGTCACCCCACATCAGGTCGCCATCCTGAATCTGGAATTCTGCGAACCGCTTCGCATCAAGGAATTCGCGAATCTGCGGATTGTGCGACGATTCCAGGAATGGGCCGAAGTCGATTGTGCGTACTACGCCATCGTCAAACTCTATCTTCAATTTGTAGCCCCTCAGAGCCGTCGCCCTCACGACTTTTAAAACTTTGTTGGCCGCGCGTTTTGGCTTTCTTTCGGCAGTTTTCATTTGAGTCTCCGCGTAATCTTTCTCGGCTCTATCTTTCTGTGGAGAACGAAATAATCGATCCATTTTTCCAGTATCTCCTGTGCACGATGCTCAACCAACTCCTGAAAATCGGCGAGTTGCGCCTGCTTCAATGGCCGCCTTCCATGCACCGAGCTAATTCTAATGCCAACCACCTTACCATTATCAACGATCAATTCAGCACGGCTTTCGCGGCCTCCGGAGCGACCGTGGAGGTGTACCGGCTCATGCTCATTCGAATAAAAGAAAGCTATAACTCCAAAGTATTCATAGAGTTTCGGCATAACCTACTATTTCGCTAGGATAAATTGCAACCACAACCAAACTCGATTATATTTACGTGACGGTGAAAAAGCACAATTGGCTCGCCCTCCACATCTTCGCGATCTTCTTTGCCCTCGCCGGGTGCGATAAGGCCACCGCCCCACCCCCCACTTCCACCACCCCCCCACCCCTCCCCGAACTCCGCCTCGGCTACTTCGCAAACGTCACCCACGCCCAGGCCGTCCTCGAAGTCGCCTCCGGAGAATTACAGAACGCCCTTGGACCCACAAAGCTCACCACCAAGGTCTTCAACGCCGGCCCTGAGTTGATACAGGCCCTCAACGCCGGCGCGATCGACGTCGCCTACGTCGGTCCCGGCCCCGTCATTTCCGAGGACGTAAACACCAACGGCCAAGCAATCCGCGTCATCAGCGGCTCCGCTGCCAATGGCGTGGTCATCGTCGCCTCCAAAAATTCCGGCATCCAATCGATGTCGCAGCTCAAAGACAAGCTCATCGCCACCCCCCAGCTCGGCAACACCCAGGACGTTTCCGCCCGGCATTACGTCACCGCCGTCCTCGGCCAGCCTGACGCCGACAACGTCAAGGGAATTCCCAACAGCCAGCAAAGCGGCCTGATGGCCCGCGGCGCCATCGACGCCGCCTGGGAACCCGAACCCTGGGTGCGTGCCTGATCGATCAGACCGGAGCCGTCCTCGTCGGCGAAGAGAAAGACCTTTGGCCCAATCATGAATTCTCGCTCACGGTCGTGGTAACCACGCCCGATTTTCTTGCCAATCACTCCGATGTCCTGGAAAAAATCCTGACGGTGCATCGAACCTGGACCGCCCGCCTCAAGCAGAATCCGACCGAATATGCTGGTCAACTCAACGACGCCCTCGTGGCCCTGGGGGGAAAGAAACTCCCCGAAAATGTGATGCAGGACGCCCTCAAGCGCACCGAATTCACCGACGATCCCCTCCCGGAGACATTCGCCACCATGGAACAGTGGTCGTACAACCTGAAATTCATCAAGTCGGCGCCGCCGCTCACAGGATTGTTCGCAACCGACATGATTCACCAGCTTGATGCGGCTCCCGCGGCTACCCAGCCCTGAACCCGGGAATGAAAGATGATGTTTTTCAGCGGAAAATCAGCCGTCGCCGAAGCCGACTCGCAGACAACCGTCGGTTGGCTCAAGCTCGATCACGTTTCCAAACGCTTCGGCGCCTCCGATATGGCCGCCATCCAGGACATCACCCTCGATTGCCGCCCCGGCGAATTCGTCGTCGTCGTCGGCCCCAGCGGCAGCGGCAAATCAACCCTCCTCAACATCGCCGCCGGTATGATTTCCCCCGACGCCGGCGCTGCACAGCTCGATGGCAAGCCCATCACCGCCCCCGGCCCCGAGCGCGCCATGGTCTTCCAGGACCACGGCCTTTTCCCCTGGCTCACCGCCTCCCAAAACGTCGAATTCGGCCTCAAAATGTCTGGAATCTCCAAATCCGAACGCGCCCACCGCGTCGCCCAGGCCCTGGCCATGGTCCATCTCTCTGGCAGCGCCGAAAAGCTCGTTCACGAACTCTCCGGCGGAATGCGCCAGCGCATCGCCATCGCCCGCGCCATGGTCGTCAACCCCGCCGTCCTCCTCATGGACGAACCCTTCGCTGCCCTCGACGCCCAGACACGCACCGATATGCACGCCCAGCTTCAGTCCCTCTGGATCGAAACCAAAAAAACCATCTTGTTCGTAACCCACTCGGTCGGCGAAGCCGTCCGGCTTGCCGACCGCATCATCGTCCTCCACACCCATCCGGGCAGGATTCGCAAGGAGATTTGCGTTGAGCTACCCCATCCCAGAAAATTCGACAGCCCGGACATCAACGAACTGGCGCGGGCCGTCCGAAAGGAAATCACCGAAGAGGTCAATCGTGCTAACGCCCGCTCGGCAGAGGATACTTGGCGCCCTGAAGAGAACGCTGATCTGGGTGCTTTTGCTGACGACATGGGAAGCGGCATATAGGATCATCCACTGGCGCGCCTTCATTTTCCCCGCCCCCAGCCAGGTCCTCGATTCGATGCTCGACATGCTCGGCATCCAAACCGGCTTCGGTGAAGACCTCCACAAAGGCTGGCCCGCCCTCACCGACGCCCAGCCCAGCGAGGGATCCCTCCCCTCCCGCATCATTCACAGCCAGTTGATCAAAGCAAACATCGTCAGCGGCGTCCGCCTCATCGCCGGATTTTCAATCAGCATCATTCTCGGCGCGGCGCTCGGAGCCGCAATGTGGCGCTGGCCGGCATTGGATGAATTTCTCAGGCCCGTCTTTCTCGGCCTTCAGACCCTCCCCAGCGTCTGTTGGGTGCCCCTCGCCATCCTCGTCTTCAGCTTCAGCGAAACCGGCATCCTGTTCGTCCTGGTCATGGGCAGCACCTTCGGCATTGCCATCTCCATGCGCGACGGACTCCGCGCCATTCCCCCCCTCTACCGCCGCGCAGGCCTCATGATGGGCGCGCACGGCTGGCGCCTCTATCGCTACGTCCTTTTCCCCGCAAGTCTTCCCGCACTCGCCAGCAGCCTCCGCCAGGGCTTCAGCTTCGCCTGGCGATCCCTCATGGGCGCCGAGCTGATTTTCCCTCTCGTCGGCGATCACCAGGGCCTCGGATTTCTTCTCAACATGGGAGAGAACAATTCCCTGATCTCCCAAGTCGTCGCCGTCATGATCGTGATGGTCCTGATCGGAATGCTCGCCGACCGCTTTGCCTTCGGACCGCTGGAACGAAGCGTCCATACGCGGTTCGGTCTTACTGCCACGCGATGATCCGAACCACAGATGGCGATCATTCGGCCGCCGCGGCGCCCAGTGTTTTCGTCATCTTCACGCAAGCCATCTCCATCCCGCCGCTGAGCTGGTGCAGGCCACGCTCCACGGGCTCGTAGCCTTGGGCGAGATAAAAAGCCTCCGCGTTCAGCGACGAATCGAGATTCAGCCGTTTCACCCCGTGCTCGGCGGCAATCTTCTCGAGTTGTCCCAAGATCTTCGATCCAACTCCTTTGCGTCTAAACCCGGGGTCAACGTAAACGGTACGAACCTCGCCTGCCTCCGGAACGACTGACCCAAATGCACACACAATCGACTTAAACTCCGCGACAACGAAAATCTCCTTACCCGACAAGATCGCCTTCGAAAAGCTTTCCGCCCTTGCCGGCGAAGGATCCGGCGACCACGCTTCCAGAATCTCGCGCGAATAGGTCTGTGATGAAATCCCGCGAACCGCGCAATAGTGCACCCCGGCGATGGCCTCTCCATCCCCTGCAACGCCGCGACGAAACGTAAACTCAAGCTTGTGCATCGGATGAGCGGATCGCCTCAATACGATGTCGGCAACTTTTACCAGTCCCATAAGCTCATTTTCTTAAGCGGCTAGGAAGGAATCCTTCCATCATCATTCCAAAGCTGGATGGCCGGGTGATTCAGGTCGTGTTCATAACTTAAAATGCTGACGCTGGCGGTATCGCAAAGCAGTTTCCCCGCAAATTCCGGCGACAGATTCAGCCAGCGGGCGACGAATGACGCGCGAGATATGCCCGCTCGAAAACGCCGCCACATCGCCCGAAATTTGCCGGGCCTTTGCGATAAACCGGTCGGCCCGCGCCGCGATCGCCGACGGGGATTCACCGCCGGGGCGTCGTCGCGAAACATATCCCACTCCGGATGCTGCTGATGCACTTCAATCGATGAGCGCCCCTCGTACTCTCCGTAATCCCATTCCATCAGATCGGGATCGATCTGCGCCGGTCGCAAGACCGGCCAGCTCGCAGGTCCTTCGGGCGCGTTGCAGGGGGCTGGTGAAAATCTTCGTAAATGACAAGCCCTTGAGCCGCCCCGCTAATTTTCGCGCGTTCTCTTCGCCGTGCGCGTTCAAGGGAATATCCGTCCGTCCCGTGAAATGGTGCGTTTCCGCCCAATCGGTGTTGCCATGCCGGACGAGAAATAAGCGAGGGAAAGACATTGGGAAATAGTTTGACAGGAATCAAGGCTTATCGCCAGCCTGAGAAATCCGAATTCCGAAACCAGAATCCCGAATCAAATCCGAAACCCGAATGACCGAATGACGACTGCCGCCTTTTCGGATTTCGTCATTCAGTCATTGATTCGGCATTCTGGTTTCTGGTTTCGGATTTTCACCCACGGGCTTCGGCAGCAGCGCCAGATACCCCGAATGGTTCAAAAATCGCTGCGGTACATGCGTCTGCTCAAACGTCGTATAGAGAAACCGCGAATCCAGCTTCGCCAACTCGCCCAGCCCATGATCACTCATGTTCCCCCACTCAAAATTGTCCCGCTCATAAATCCGCAGGTCATCGATGAGGATCACATCGCGTTTCCCAGGCCGAAGCTGCTTGATGAGCGAAAGCTCCCGCTCCAGCGGCAGCCGCGTATCGATATCCTTCTCGGCGTCATAATTCACATAATGATGATGCGCCCCGGGAAAATGCGCATCGAGCCAAAAAATAATATTCCCCGGAACCTGCGGCAAAACCTGGCTCATGACGTCGCTGCTCTTCCCCGCGAAGAGCTGCACCCGCCGATCCGACGCAAACGCCGGCTTCAGCCGCTCAACTTCGCTGAGCAGAATCTCAACGGAGAGAATATTTTTGAACGGAAACATTCGTGCGATCTGCACCCCAAACCCGAATCCCGTCCCGGTTTCAAAAAACGTGTCACACTGGTACACCTCCATGATCTTGCCAAGCTGAAAGAAGAAGAGTTCGCCCATGGAGGCCATTGTCGCGGAGACACCGATTAAGGCAAAGTTTTGATTCTGTACGCGAACGGAGCGACTTCGCAGCTTTTCGCCCAAAACTGCCGGTAATGGACGGCGGAACGATGAACCGGACAATTCGGCTAAATGAGGGTTCACGATTTGTGGACATCGAAAGACGCGCCCCGCAAGCGGGGCGGCTACACGGGGAGAGGGGATGTCTTTGAATCGTGGTCTGCTATTTAGAGCAATGAACCAAATCCCGGCTGCTTCGTTTTTCATTTGGTTAACCGCACTTATAGGGTAGTTGAGGTTCTGGCCAGCGTTTTGGCTTCGGCTTTCGCTCGGGAAGGGCTTTATCGCGTGTGGGGAAAAATTTTGGCGGGAGGGGTCGGAAGCAGCCGGCCATGCTGAGGACGAGGGTGGCGGCGCGGAAGCGGTTTTCGTCGGCGGGGTCCTGGAGACACTGGGACATGATGCCGGTGGCGCGAGCAAGAAGCGTTTGATAACGGTCGGCGGCGGAGGCGTACATCTGGATGCGGGCGTTGTTGAGGACGCGGCGGAAATCGTCGTCGAGATTCCTCCATCGAAAGAGGGTACGGCGATTGATGCGGAGGGTTTCGGCGATATGGACATCGGAGTAGCCCAGCATCGTGAGCTCGATGGCCTGTAGTTGGCGTTCGGAGATGGTTTCGGCGCCCGCAATGTCCCGATGTGTCTCAGAATGTCCCATTTCCCCCCCGGGGGTAGCTTCGCTAGAGGGTTGAGGAGTAGAAAGTGGAGCAGTAGAGCCGGGATGATCGGGATTGGGGTCACCGGGGAATTCGGGGAGGGGGAAGGGGCGTTCGGGCATATGGATGGCTCCATGAAAGACGACAAGTCCGGGATTTCCGAGACCTAACTTATACCTAACTTCCGTTGATTAAGTCAAGGGGAAACTTGGAGAATCTTTGGAATCTATGGTTACTTATTTTGGACGGTTTTTGATCGCCCGGCCCTCACCCCAACCCTCTCCCGGAGTACCGGGCGAGGGGGTAAGAAAAGGTAAGAGTGGAATTGCCCCAAAACCCTACGCCGCGTCCGCTTCCTCTTCATGATCCAGCGGAGCAATCGGCGGCGTAAGCGGCTTCGCCGCCTCCCCATTTCCATTCTCATTCAACCCCAGCTCCTCAAGCAATTTCGCCGGCACTTCCGCCGTATTCTTGCACTTCGGATACCCGCTGCACCCCAAAAATTTCCCGCGTCGCCCGTTGCGGATCACCATCGGCTTGCCGCACTCGTCGCAATCGATATCCGTCGCAATCGGCCCGGTATTCCCATTGGCCGCCGCCACGGGTACTCCGGTGAGCTGGGCGACAAGCTTGAGCGCCTTATCCCCACCTTCCTGCAACTTCGGAAGCAGTCCTTCGACGATCTTCAAATCCTCCCCCGTCATCTTCGCCACCTGCTTCGTCGCCCGGCACTTGGGGAAATTGCTGCAACCCAGGAACGGCCCGCGCTTGCTGTTCCGCAGGATCATCGCGTTGCTGCATTTCTCGCACTTGATCGGAGTAAGAACCTTCGCCTTCGGCGGCATCGGTTTCCCCTCTTTATCCAGATTGATGATCGTCTCACACTCCCGCGTCCCATCCTCTTTCTTGATGTTGTATCCCGTGCACCCCAAAAACTCCCCAAACCGCCCCTTCATCTTCCGCATCTCACGTCCGCAGTTGGGGCATTTGAATTCGCTCTTCTCCATCATCTTCGGCTTGCCCTGCTTATCCACCGCCTTGATCCCGTCGCACTCCGGATAGCGCGTGCAGCTCAGGAAAAATCCGTTCTTGCTGATGCGGTAGACCATCGGCGAGCTGCATTTTTCGCACGTATAAGGCGACGCCGTCCCACCCGCGTGTTCGAGCTTATCCAGCGCCTCCATCAACGGTTTCATGGAACGGCCCGTAAAAGTTCTTCAGCAGCTTGACCCAGTCGAGGTGATGCTCCTCGATCTCGTCCAGCTTCCCTTCCATGTCCGCCGTAAAGCTGACATCCATGATTTCCGGGAAGGCTTGAATCAGTTTGTCGGTAACGATCGACCCGAGCATGGTGGCAAAGAACCGCCGATTGATCTGCTCGACGTATTCCCGATCCTGAATCGTCTGGATGATCGAAGCGTAGGTGCTCGGCCGCCCGATCCCGAGCCGTTCCAATTCTTTCACCAGCGACGCCTCGCTAAACCGCGGCGGTGGCTGCGTGAAATGCTGGCTCGGATCGATTTGCACCGGAACCACCGGCTTGCCCTCCGACAACTCCGGCAAGAGCTGGTCTTCGCTGGAAACGCCCGTCACCCGCATGAACCCGTCAAACACCAGTTTCCGCCCCGCCGCCCGGAACACCGCCTGACCAGAGCTTGTCGGCGCGTCGATGACGACGGTCGTCGCATCAAACTCCGCCGGCGACATCTGGCACGCCACGAAACGGTTCCAGATAAGCTGATACAGCCGTGAATCATCCGCCCCCAGCTTCGCATGCGCCGCTTCGGGATTCAGGGAAAGATCCGTCGGGCGAATCGCCTCGTGAGCTTCCTGGGCCGATTTATTGCTGGAAGCATATACGACCGCCTTTTCCGGCAGATACCGCGGACCGAATGTTTTGCCGACGTAATCGCGAGCCATCGACAGCGCATCGGCGGAAATATTCGTGCTGTCCGTTCGCATGTAAGTAATATGCCCCGCTTCATACAGCGACTGCGCGATCCGCATCGTCCGCTGCGCCCCAAATCCGAGCCGGCTGCTCGCCCCCTGCTGAAGCGTGCTGGTAATGAACGGCGCCGAAGGCTTGCTCGTCGCCCGTTTTGTCTCAATCGACCGGACGGTAAACGTCGGCGCCTTCTCGATGCGCCCGACAAATTTGGTCAGATTCGCCGCCGGCCCCTTCCCCTGCGCGTCTTTGGTGTTCTGCTCATCGCTGATAACAAACCCCAGCGCTTCGGCGATTTTCCGCGTGTCCGCCTTGTTATTCGCCTCAAATTTCTTCCCCGCGAACTCGACAAGCTCGGCCGCGAATGCGGAGTGCTCCGCAAGCCATTTATCCCGCTCTATTTTGGTCCGCTCGCCATTGCCGGTATTGGTCAGGAAGTCGATCCACTGGCCCGCTAGTTCATGGGCCCCCCGGGACGCGGGCGTAAAGATCGCCGCGATTTTCCAGAACTCATCCGGCAGGAATTTCTCGATTTCCCGTTCCCGCTCCACGACCAGCCGCACCGCCACCGACTGCACCCGCCCTGCCGACAGCCCCCGTGCGACCTTTCGCCACAGCAGCGGGCTGATTTCATATCCCACGATCCGGTCCAGGATTCGCCGCGCCTGCTGGGCGTTCACCCGGTCTATATCTATATTGTGTGGCGTCTTGAACGCCTTCTGGATTTCGCTCTTGGTGATCGCGTTGAAGATGACCCGGTTCACCCGGTCATCCGGAATCTCCAGCGCTTCCTTCAGATGCCAGGCGATCGCCTCCCCCTCGCGGTCCAAGTCGGTCGCCAGATATATCTTGTCGCTTTCCTTCGCCAGCTTTTTCAGCTCCCCGATCACCTTGCTCCGGCTTTCCAGCACTTCATAATCCGGCTTGAAGGTCTTGAGGTCCACGCCCATCCCCTTGGAAGGCAGATCGCGGACATGCCCCATGCTGGCTTTTACGATGTAGTCGTCGCCGAGGTATTTGTTGATCGTCTTCGCCTTCGCGGGCGACTCAACGATCACGAGATGTTTTCCGCTCTTGCGTGCCATAAATTTTAATTCGCGGGAAGCGGCCTCCTGTATCCGAAAGCCTGATAACTGTTCGCTCGTATCGACCGATCCCTATCGTTTCTTCACGAAATTGCCGGTCGGTCAGGCCAGGGGCGGGGCAGTTTGCAAACCTAACAGCTACCTGTCAAGGCCACCACCGCCTTGCCACCTTCGCCCAATCAATACGGGATTATCCGACGCTGGTTCATTTCCGGCAGGTCCTCCACGCCTCTGGAGCATAGGTCTGCTATTGGCTTAAGCGCAGTATTTATAATGTGTTATAAAAATATTTTGATTACGAATTATTGATGGGCCCGATGATTGAACAAAAACAAAGATGAGTCCGCTTAAAATTATTTTTAAATGCGGATGCCGGGAGAATGGATTTCAGCCAATTTGTGCCAAGTCGAGGCTGGGACCAAATTTGGATACGAGAGCGGTTTTCAGCGCCCGATTCCCCGCTTGCGAGAGCGCGGCATCATCGGCAATTATTGCCTGTGCATCGTCCTTGGCCAGACGCAGCAGCTCCAGTTCACTGGTGACATCGGCAAGCTTGAACTCCGGGAGCCCATGCTGCCTGGTTCCGAAGAATTCACCGGGCCCGCGAAGTTGCAAATCCAACTCCGCGATCTCAAACCCGCTGGTCGTCCGGAGCATCGCCCCAATCCGAGCCTCCGCCGACGGCGTCGCCGCATCGGCGATCAGAATGCAATCCGACGCCCACTGCCCACGCCCCACGCGCCCGCGCAACTGATGAAGCTGCGAAAGCCCAAAGCGGTCCGCCCCGTCCACAACCATCACCGTCGCGTTCGGCACGTCTATGCCAACTTCGATAACCGTCGTCGCGATAAGACAATCGATCTTCCCCTCTCGGAAATTGGCCATCGTTAACTCTTTGTCCTCCGTCGACATCTGCCCATGAAGGCAAGCCAACCGCAACTCTTTGAGAGGCCCCACCGACAGGCTGCGCATTTGCCCGAGTACCGATTTCCCCTCCTCATCCTCTTCAATCTGCGGCAGAACAACATACGCCTGCCGCCCATCCCGAACCTGCTGGCGGACAAACTGCCACGCCTCGGAAGCCTGACCTGAGCGCAACCACCGCGTGCGTATGGGCTGCCGCCCGGGCGGTAGCTCGTCGATCGCCGTGAAATCAAAGTCCGCGAAATAGGAAAGGGCCAGGGTTCGCGGGATCGGCGTAGCCGTCATCACCAGGTAGTGTGGGCTGACCGCTTTATCACTAAGGGTAGCGCGCTGCCGTACGCCCAGCCGATGCTGCTCATCGACGATCACCAGCCCCAGGTTGGCAAACTGAATCCCTTCCTGAATCAATGCCTGAGTCCCCACCGCAAGATGCGTCTGCCCCTCCGAAATCCGCTCCGCCAAAGCGCCCCGGCTCTGCCTGCGCGTCCGGGACGTGAGCAGATCGATATGAACCCGCGAATCCGCCAGCAGATTCCGCAGCGTCAGGTAGTGCTGTTCCGCGAGCACTTCCGTCGGAGCCAGCAGCGCCGCCTGCATCTTGTTGGTGATGGCTACGAGCATGGCGTAGAGCGCCACCACGGTCTTCCCGCTCCCAACATCCCCCTGGAGCAGCCGTTTCATCGGCTTGCCGCTTTTCATATCCGCGACGATTTGCCAGATGGCCTGGTCCTGCGCCCCGTGAGTTTGAACGGAAACCGCGCCCGGATATGCCGGTCGAGCGTCTTATCGATCCGCATTACCGGCGCGGAGATTTTGGTCGAAGCCATCCGCCGGCTGGTGATCAGCCCAAGCTGCATGAGCATCAGCTCGTCATAAACCAGCCGCCGCCGCGCCGCGATCGCCTGCGATCGGTCCGTGGGCTTATGAATCGCCCGATACGCATCCGCCCGCGACATCAGTTTTCGCTTCGACAACAGCGGCCGCGGGAACCACTCCTCAATCGCGCTGACGGCCTGATCGAGATTGGCCGAAACAATCCGCTCGATGGTCTCGCTCGAAATTTTCAAGCTCGCCGGATAAATCGCCCGAAACTTCGAGTCTTCCACCGGCTGCGTCGATTCATCCACCCCTTCCCACTTGGGATTCACCATCTGGGCAATCCCCTTGAAAAACTGCACCCTCCCCCGCACCCGCAGCATCAGCCCCGGATGAATCAGCCGCCGCAGATACGCCCCATGAAAAAAAACCAGCGAAAGCCGATGCGTTCCTTCCGACAGCGTCGCCTCAAACCGCGGCCTCCCATGCCCGCCGGTGATGTAATTGACAGCCGTCACTTCCCCGCGCCAGCCCCAGCTCTCCATCGCGCAGAAGGTTGATCGCCTTCTCCTCAGACTCATACTGATAATCGCGCGGAAAATATTCGAGCAGATCCCCAAGGGTAGAAACCCCCAGCCCGCGCAGCGCCTTCCCCGCGCCGGCCCAACTTCCGCCAATTCCTCAAGTGGTGATTTTTCCCCCACCCCCACTTCCCGATTCACCGGAATCTTCACCGCAGAGTTCGCAGAGAGCGCAGAGGAAGAATTAACCTCTTTTCTTGGCGCTCTTGGCGTCTTGGCGGTTAATTCTTTTTCGGGAGACATCAAAAAGAGTTTAACCGCCAAGACACCAAGAGCGCCAAGAAAGAAATTGCTTTTTGCCTCTGCGCTCTCCGCGTGCTCCGCGGTGAAGCATCCCTTTTCGAGCGTAAGAAGGCGCTCATTCCTCTGACCATCCCTCAGATCCGATCAGTTTCACAAACCGGCACGCGCAGATATCCACCGTCTCAAGCAAATCCCCCTTGCGATGCACTTCCACAAGCGTCTGCTGATCCGCCGGACCGACCGGAAGCACGGCAATCCCCCCATCCGCAAGTTGGCTCTTCAGCAGCGCCTCAGGAATTTTCGGCGCCCCTGCCGCGATCAAGATCCGGTCAAACGGCGCTGCCTCCGGCCATCCCAGCGTCCCATCCCCGAACCGAAAGTGCACATTCCGGATATCCTGCGAAAGCAGCCGCTCAAACGCTTCATCCAGCAGCGGCTTCACGCGCTCGATCGAATAGACCTCCCGCGCCAGCTTGCACAAAATGGCGGTCTGATATCCGCTCCCCGTCCCGATTTCCAAAACCTTATGCTCCGGCCCGACTTGAAGCCGCGCCGTCATCAGTGCCACCATATAAGGCTGTGAAATCGTCTGCCCATGCCCGATCGGCGCCGCCCGGTCCGCGTAGGCCGTATCCCGCGAATCGGCCAGAAAGAATTTCTCCCGCGGGACCCCCCGCATCGCCTCGATCACCCGCTCATCACGAATCCCCCGCTCGATGATCTGCTGGCGGATCATTAAATCCTGGGGGCTGATTTCACCAACTTGATTCATACTGATATTCTATCCCATCATGCCCGCGAAACATAAGCCACCAATTGTTACGCTGACCAGCGACTTTGGTTTGTCGGATGCCTATGTCGCCGCCATGAAAGGCGCGATCCTCCGCCACTGCCCCACCGCCGTCCTGATCGACATCACCCATAACGTCCCCCCCCAGGACATCCTCTGCGGCTCCATCACCCTGGAACGCGCCGTGGACGGCTTCGGCCCGGGTGCTATCCACCTGGCCGTCGTAGACCCCGGTGTCGGCACCAGCCGCAGGCTTCTCATCGCCCAAATCGCCCAAAGTCTCATCGTCTGCCCCGATAACGGCTTGCTCACCTGGACCTGGCGTCGCCTTGGCCCCGGCAAAGCCCATGAAATCACCTGGCGCCCCACCGGAAGCTTCAGCGACACTTTTCACGGACGCGACATCATGGCCCCCGTCGCCGCCATGCTCGCCAATGGCCGCCCCATCAGTGAATTTGCCAAACCCATCGACGACCCCATCCTCCTTCAAATCGCCCCTGCTCAGTCCGGCTCAGAATCCGGCCAGATCATCCACATCGACCATTTCGGAAACGCCACCACCAACATCGCCCGCGAGTCGCTCAGCGCGCTCGCTCGCCGCAAAATCTCCGTAAAACGAAAACGCCTCGGTGGATTCAAACGCACCTATTTCGACGTCGCCCCGGGCCACCCGTTGGCCCTGTTCGGCAGTTCAGGCCTGGTCGAAATCGCCATCCGCGACGGCTCCGCCGCCAAACAGCTCGGCCTGCGCGTGGGAGACACGGTGGAACTGAAATGACGCCCGACAGCCCATTCTCTTATTTCCCCTCGCGCCAAGTCCCCGAGCCGCCGGAGCCGGAGCCACAGCAGCAGCTCCAGCCCGAGCCACCGCCGGAGCCGGCAAAGGATCCCCACGCCCCGCGCAACACCAAAACCCTCCGCGAGCTCGACCGCCAATTTCTCTGGCACCCCTTCACCCACATGAAGCAGTGGCTCGCCGACGAACCCCTCATCATCACCGACGCCGAGGGAATGTACCTCATCGACAGCGACGGCAACCGCTACCTCGACGGCGTCTCCAGTCTCTGGTGCAACGTCCACGGCCACCGCGTCATGGAAATCGACGGCGCCGTCCGTTGGCAACTCTCCCGCGTAGCCCACACCACGATGCTCGGCCTCTCCAGCGAGCCCGCGATCCTCCTCGCCGAGCGCCTGATGAAAATCGTCCCCGCGGGACTAACCAAGATCTTCTATAGCGACGCCGGCGCAACCGCCACCGAAATCGCCTTCAAAATGGCCGTCCAGTATTGGCACAACATCGGCCAACCCTCGCGCACCGAATTCATCGCCTTCAAAGGCGCTATCACGGCGACACCGTCGGCGCCATCTCCGTCGGCCGCATCCCCGAATTCCACCACCCTTATTTCCCCCTCATGTTCCCGGTCCATTCCGCCCCCCTCGACCTGCCGGCGGTCGAAGCAATATTGAAAGACCGCGCGGAAAAGATTGCCGCCATCTGCATCGAGCCCATCGTCCAAGGCGCCGGCGGAATCATCCTTCAACCCTCCGGCTTTCTGCGCGGCATCCGCGAACTCTGCGACCGCCACAACGTCCTGCTCATCGCCGACGAAGTCGCCACCGGTTTCGGCCGGACTGGAAAAATGTTCGCCTGCGAGCACGAAAACGTCTCCCCCGATCTGATGTGCGTAGGCAAAGGAATCACCGGCGGCTATCTCCCCCTCGCCGCCACCTTCGCCACCCAGAAAATCTTCGACGCCTTCCTCGGCGAACCCTGGGAAGGCAAAACCTTCTTCCACGGCCACACCTATACCGGCAACCCCATCGCCTGCGCCGCCGCCCTCGCCTCCCTCGACCTCTTCGAAAGACACCGTCTCATCGAATCCGTCCAGGAAAAATCCGTCCAAATGGCCCACATGCTCCAGCAACTCCGCCCCCTCAAACACGTGATCGAAGTTCGCCAAAAAGGCTTCATGGCCGGCGTCGAACTCACCGCCGACAAAAATCGCAACAAACCCTTCGGCCCCAAATCCCGCACTGGCGCCGCCGTCTGCGCCCGCGTCCGCCAGCACGGCGTAATCCTCCGCCCCCTCGGCGACGTCATCGTCCTTATGCCCCCATTGGCGATGGGTATGGACGATATTGAAAAGATCATCTCCGCCCTCTACCGCGAGATTGCAGCAATCCGGACCTGAAATCGCGCTTTGTGTATTGATCGTTCCGGGCACTTTTAACTGGCAGATGAATCCTCCCCCTTTACAGAATTCGCACGCGCCAGCGCCAGCAGGCAAATCAATCCACCAGCGACCAGCAACGGCCCCAGCGCAAGCAACATCGGACGCAGCGAATCCAGCGGCGTCGGTGGAAATTTCCCAAGCAACCAATGAAGTTGTCTCAAGCGCGGCGGAAATCGCCGCCCGACTGTCGAAGCCCCGCGCATAATGCCCGATCGACATCCCCCCTTGTGCGATGAATCCGATGGCCAGTCCGCCGAAAGAAATCCCTCCAACCGATAACCCGCCAGTGGAGACGGTGAGTGCGATCGCCCCACCTCCGAAAGCGGTAAGCAGGCCGATCGCCCACGCCCCCATGGCGAACACGCCGATGGCCATCGCACCGATCGCGACAATCCCCCGCGCAAAGCTTCCAATCGCGATCCACCCCACGGCAGAATCGCCAATAGCGATGATCCCGCGCCTTTCCCCGCCGCTCCGCGCCCGATGGGCCCAGCGCGATGTCGACGACCGGCAAACCGAAAAGCTCCGCGCTAGAGCGATATCTTTTACCGCTGGCGCGCTGAAATTCACGCCGCATGAGGACTTCAATGATCGGCTTGCCGCATTCCGGACACCGCGCCGAATCCGCCAGCCCCGAAAGGTTGTACCCGCAGTTTCCGCAGTACGGCTCGCCGGGCTTCGTCGCAAAATCGATCAGCGGCGGTTTGTCGGGCATCGTTTGAAATATCTTAATCGCCCTGCCTCGAATTGTTACATCATCCTGCTGGAGCAATGGATTATGCCGCCCCTTAAGCTACAATCCGCTCTAATCCGGAGGATTCGCGATGGATCATGCGAATGGCAAGGGCGGGAACTCGACGGGGAATTCCCCGGGGAACTTAGCCGCTGGATTTACCCGCCGCCGATTTCTGCAAGGCGTCGGCGTCGCCGGCGTCGGCGCAATCGTCGGCGACTCCTCCCTCCTCAAAGCCGACGAACCCAAAGTCGATCCCGCCGACGCCACCAACAAACCCATCTCCGGCAACATCGAAATCACCCTCAACGTCAACGGCCAGGACCGCAAAGTAATTGTCGAACCGCGCACCACCCTCCTCAACGCCCTTCGCAACAACATGGACCCTCCCGTCACCGGTCCCAAGCTCGTCTGCGACATGGCCACCTGCGGCGACTGCACCGTCCTGCTCGACGACAAACCCGTCTACGGCTGCATGAACCTCGCCGTCGATGTCGTCGGCAAAAAAATCCTCACCGTCGAAGGCATCGGCACCCCCGACAATCTCAGCCCCGTCCAAGCCGCTTTCGGCGAGAAAGATGCCATGATGTGCGGCTACTGCACCGACGGCTTCGTCACCTCCATCACCGGCCTCCTGAAAAGAAATCCCCACCCCACCGAACAACAGGTCCGCGAAGCCTGCAAAGGAAATTTCTGCCGCTGCGGCACATATCCAAGAATCTTCCAGGCCGCCCTCGCCGCCGCCAGTGCGAAGGGAGGAAACGCCAATGGCTGAAGCCAACATGCAAGCCGCGACCGCAAACGCCGCGAATTCCAACAAACTTTCCTGGGGCCCCAACGACCAGCATCGCCTCATCAATACGCGCCTCCCCCGCGTCGATTTCCCCTTTAAAACAACCGGCACTGCCGTCTATTCCTACGACGTAAAACTCCCCGGCATGCTCCACGGCCGGATCCTCACTTCCCCCCACGCCAGCACCGCATCACCAAGCTCGATCTCTCCGCCGCCCAGAAAATCCCCGGCGTAAAAGCCGTCTACGCCCGCGTCAAGGTCGGCGGCACCCTCCGATTCGAAGGCGACCCCATCGCCGCCGTCGCCGCCGTCACCACCGAAATCGCCGAAGATGCCATCCACGCCATCGACATCGAATACGACGTCCTCCCCCACGCCGTCACCCCCGATCAGGCCATGAAGCCCGGTGCCCCCTCGGTCTATCCCAACGACCGCCGGGTGAAAAACAACATCCGCCACACCAATTCCGCCGGAAACCAGGCCACCGTCGAGGACGCGATCAAATCCTCCGACGTGCTCGTCGAAGCCGAATACCGCACGCCCCGCCTCCATCACACCTGCCTCGAAACGCATGTCGTCGTCGTCGATTATCGCGGTGGAGATTCCGCCACCGTCTACTGCTCCACGCAAGGCACCTTCTCCATCCCCGGCGACGCCGCGCGAATCCTCAGGCTCGACGAAAGCAAAGTCGTCGGAATCGTCCACTACATGGGCGGCGGTTTCGGCTCCAAGGGCGGTATCGGCGTCGAAGGCCAACTCGCCTGCTTCCTCTCCCAGCAGGCCAGCGCCCCCGTAAAAATGGCCCTCCCCCGTCGCGACGAATTCCTCATGGCCGGCAACGGCCCCGGCAGCCTGCAAAGATTCCGCGCCGCGCCAATCGCGACGGAACCCTAAACGCCATCAGCATCGAACAATACGGCCTGGGCGGCCTCGCCAACGGCAGCCTTGCCAATCAGCCATACATCTATCACGCCGAGCACATCTTCCGAAACGCCGGCTCCATCTACACCAACGAAGACGCCTCCCGCCCCCTGCGCGCCCCCGGCCATCCCCCCGCCTGTTTCGCCATGGAATCCCTCATGGACGAGCTGGCCTATAAGCTCAACCTCGATCCGGTCGAATTCCGAATCAAAAATCTCCGCGCCGACGACGACCACATCCGCCAGCTTCAGCGCGGCGCACGCGAAATCGGCTGGGTCCGCCGCAGTATGACCCCGGCGCAACCCCCGGCGTCCTCAAGCGCGGATTCGGCTGCGCCTGCGGAATCTGGGGCGGCGCCGGCCGACCCCAGTGCATCGTCAACCTCACCGTCCGGCGCGACGGCTCCGTCAACGTCTCCTGCGGCACCCAAGACCTCGGCACCGGAACGCGCACCTACATGGTCGCCATCGTCGCCGAAGAACTCGGCCTGGAAATGGCCGACGTCAAAGAACAAATCGGCGACACCCGCCTCACCGAGGCCAATTTCTCCGGCGGCTCTTCCACCGCTCCCTCCCTCTCGCCCGCCGTCAAAGACGCCGCCATGAACGCCAAAGCCGAAATCGCCAAGCGCGTCGCCCCCATCCTCGGCGCCCAACCCGAAGACCTCGTCTTTGCCAACCGCACCATCAGCGCCGGCAAAAATTCCCTCTCCTGGGAACAAGCCTGCCTCACTCTCCCCTCCGCCGGCGTAGACGTCCTCGGCCAGTGGAAACCCGGCCTCTCCTCCGGCGGCGCTCACGGCGCCTGCTTCGCCGAAGTTGAAGTCGACACCGAAACCGGCCACACCCGCGTCATTCGCATTCTCGACGTCCAGGATTGCGGCCTCCCGCTCAATCGCTTCGCCGTCGAAAGCCAGATCAACGGCGGAATGGTGCAAGGGATCGGCATGGCCCTCCTCGAAGGCCGCGTCATGGACGAAACCCTCGGCGTCATGGTCAACTCCAGCTTCATGGACTACAAAATGGCCGGCTGCCTCGAAATGCCCGAAGAAATGCTCCCCCTGATCGACGACGACGACCCGCGCCAGGCGGTCGTTGGCGTGGGCGAACCCCCGTCCGTCCCCCCCGCCGCCGCCATCGCCAACGCCGTCTTCAACGCCTGCGGCGTGCGCGTCCGCGAACTCCCCATCACCCCCGACAAAATCATCATGGGCCTGACCCAGAAAGCCTGAATACGTTCCCATGATTCTAAAACGTACAAATCTTCGCCCTATCTCACCTCCTCGGGTACCCCGCACTGCGCGCGGAGATTTTCTTATTTTAGATGCATATCGGCGTGCGATTTTAAATACGAATGCGAAATGCAATGCAGGGGAGGCGGGAGACAACCCATAAGGCCCCAAGGTTTTTCTCCCGCCTCCCCCGCACCCCCTCCACCCTCTTTCCCTTCCCCTAACCGTCCAGTACGAAATGCAAACTATTCCGAGGTTTCCCGAACAATGCGCGCACCTCATCCACATAAGCACCGAGGCACACCATTGCCAACGTGTCATCCTCCCCGCATTTCAGGGAGAGCGTTGAGGGGAAAAGGAAGGGGAGTGGGGTGGGTGCGGGAGGGGCGAGGGGAAAACTTTTGGGGCCTTATATGGTGTCCCCTCGCCCCTCCTGCATTGCATTTGCAATTTGTCTTTACGCGAGCGCCCCTAATCCAACACATTATAAAAGTGCGTAGCCGTCAGGTGTTTGGCACATATGTGCAGATGTTTTCGAATTCAGAAAATCTTTCGCTACTTAACCGGAGCGAATTATGAAAGCCTTCGAATGGTCCAACGCCACCACAATCGCCGACGCCGTCCGCCTTCTCAGCGAAGTCCAGGCCGACGATGACTCCGAATCCGCCCGCCCCATGTCCGGCGGCCAGGACCTCCTCACCACCATGAAGGAGCGCATCCTCACCCCCAAACGCGTCGTCAACCTCAAAACAATCCCCGGCCTCGACGGAATCGATTACTCCCCAACGACCGGACTAAATATCGGCGCCCTGACAAAACTCTGCGACATCGAATCCAACCCCCAGATCATCAAAAATTATCCCGGCATCGCCCAAGCCGCCCATTCCATCGCGACGGTGCAGCTCCGCAACCTCGGCACCATCGGCGGCAATCTCTGTCAGCGCCCGCGCTGCTGGTACTTTCGCCTCCCCCACGTCGTCTGCCTCAAAAAAGGGGGCGACACCTGCTACTCCGAAAACGGCCAGAACAAATATAACGCCATCCTCGGCGGCGGCCCCTCCTTCATCGTCCACCCCTCCGACCTGGGAAACATGCTCACCGCCCTCGACGCCACCATCACCATCAACGGCCCAAGTGGCGCGAAGGACGTCCCGATCACAAAATTCTTCACCCTCCCCAGCGAAAACGCCTCCGTCGAAAACATTTTGCAGGACGGTGAAATCATCACCCAGATCCACGTTCCCCCAACCGCATTTGCCGCGCGCTCCGTCTACGTCAAATTCAAGGAGCGAGAATCCCTCGATTTCGCGATGGTCGCCGCCGCCGCCGCGCTCGACTTCGCCCCCGATGGCACAGTTCGCCAGGCCCGTCTGGTCCTCGGCGCCGTCGCCCCAATCCCTTGGCGCGTTCCGAACGCGGAAGCCATGCTCGTCGGCAAACCCCTCACCACCCAAACCATTCACGACGCCGCCGAAGCCGCCCTCCAGGGCGCGCGCCGCTCGAGCACAACGCCTATAAAGTCCCGCTCGCCAAAGTCCTCGTCCGCCGAGCCCTCAACCAAATAAAAAATGCCTAACAACTCCCCCTCACAATCCCCCATGTTTTCCCCCTCTCCCGCTACTCCTCCATCACCTTGTCACCCAGTCACCTTGTCACCTGGTCAGTGCAAGACTGAGGGTCTTTCTCCCATAACCACCCCCTTCTGCGGCGACTTACGCTCCAAAAAATTCTTCCTCCTCGACCAGATCGCCACCAAACCCGAAGATTATTTAGACCCCAGCGGCCACTGCTGGTGCTATCATACACAGCAGGTCGTCGGCCCCGACGGCAACATCGTCGCCCCCGAAGACTGCGTCCCTGGCCGCTCCTGCTATCGCTCGGCACTGGACAAAAGCAAATGATGATCGCGAGGCCAACATGAACATCGCATTCGCCATCGCCCTGATCTCCGCCCTGGTCCCCTCTTCAAAAACCCCAACGGTCGCCGCCCGCCCGGCGGGCGACTATGTCGAAGCGCGAACGGCCAGCGTCTTCGCCGGCCCCTGCCACTATAACGGCGAATGGGTCACCACTGGCGACGACGCCGTCATGGCCTGGAACTTCACCTCCGGCCAATGGCGCGGCACGGACATCACCGGCGTCCGCGTGATGGCCGTCGTGACCTCCGCCTCAAACCTCAAAGATCAATCCGCCCCGCGCAAATGCGAAATCCTGGTCGACAGCTCCGCGACACGAGCCCAATCCGACGCCGCGATCAACGCAATTATTTCGCGCAATGGCTCCGCCCTCGGCACCGTCACCGCCATCCGTCGCGGACGGATCCAATTCCAACACATCGACAACGAGTACACCGTCTCCTCGCCAGGCTTCGCCAGCATGGACGTCCAATCCATGCCCGACATGGCCTGCTGCAAGCAACCCAACCTCGTCTGGTACACCCCGATCCAAAAGCTGACCAATGGCATGGTCGGCTACACCGTCGATGCCCAATATTCCGCCGGCACACTAGCCGACGCCTGGGAGCGTTCCGACGAAAACGGCCGCCTTCTACCGCGCCTTCGCGTTTCAGCGCCCCCACTACTCCACTGTTCAATATCCCCCTCGAAAGCCCCAGCATAGCCATGCTGGAGGCCTACCCCCCAAAAGATCAGCCGCCGCTCAAGACCCGCAGTCTAATCCCGCCCCGTATCAAAGCTGTGGGGTGCTTGCACCCACAGAAAATCCCCATCCCCACCCCAGCGAATCCCGCATCATCTTTCATTCGACCAGACCCGATATCCCCACGCCCCAAGAGTCACCTCCCCATTTTCAACCGGCAATGAATCGTCCCCGAGCAGCATTTGCATTTGCCCTACGTCGGACGGAACGTGCATCTTTGCCGTCCGGCTACTGAGATTCAGCGCCACAATGACGCTATCACCCCCCGCCTCGCGCCTGAAAACAAGAAAAGACCTTCCCGCCCCCGTTTCGATGAACTGCACCGGCGCGGAGCTGCCCCCTTCCCATAGCGCCACGTTGTTGCGCTTCAGGCGGGCCAGCGTGGAGTAGAGCTTGGCTTCGCGGTCTTCCCGCCAGGCGATCGGGTCATGGTCGAAAAGGTTCAGTTGATGCTCATCGCCTGTTTCCTGCCCGTTATAGATCAGCGGCATGCCGGGCACCGTGAACGTCAGCACTGTAAACGCGTCGGCCGCGGGGCCAAACACTTCCCGGGTCGTACCCTGAAAGGCGTTCTTATCGTGGTTGGTGGTGAAGTTCAGACGGAATTTTCCCTGCGGCAGGATCGCGGCGTCCGCCTTCAGGTAATTGATCAGATCCGGCACCGTCTTTGTCCCCTTGAAGATATTTTCCATATTCGCGGACAAGTCCCAGGCGTAAGCCGCGTCAAATGCATAACTCAGCAATTCCGGTTTCACGCCTTCGGCAAGCATGAACACCGGTTTGATCTTTCGCAGCGAATCCCGCGCCTGAGCCCAAAAATCCAGCGGCACGAATTCGGCCGCGTCGCAGCGAAATCCGTCCACGCCAACGTCACGCACCCAGAAGGCCATCGATTCAATCATCTCCCTCCGCAGCGCCACGGACTGGTAGTTCAGCGCGATAACGTCCCTCCACGTCGGCATCGGATGAACGAGCTGGCCGCTGGAGTCATGCTTATACCAATCCGGATGCTCACCCACCCATTCGTGGTCGAGCGCCGTGTGATTCCCCACCCAGTCAATGATCACGTACATCCCCATTCGATGGGCTTGATCCACAACCGCTTTGAACTCCGCCAGCGTGCCAAACTCGGGATTGAATTGCGTATAGTTCTTGACGGCGTATGGACTGCCGAGTCTGCCCGTACGCCCGTCCGACCCAATCGGATTGACCGGCATAAGCCACAGCGTCCCGACCCCCAATTCTTTAAGTCGCGGCAGTTGCTTGCGCAAGCCCTCCACATTTCCTTCGGGCGAGAATTGGCGCAGATTCACTTCGTAAAGCGTTTGGTCCTCAACCCATGCCGGCGCGTGCGGGTAGGCGTGATCCGCCGAGCCATCTTGCCCGAAGGCCTGCGGCGCCGCTGCCAGCCCCGTCGCCAAAAGAGAAACCCAAATTACAACACTGATCGTTCTGAGCGGACGCCCGGGGTTAGGTGTTGGCATAGACTGTGAGCGACAGTTCTATCCTGACGCCGAGCGATTTCGCAACTTCCCCAGTTCCGGCAGAAACGGAGCGTTCTATGTTACGCTTCCCGTTTAACGTCTCCTGTCTCACCGCCCAACACCCCCCCGCAAAGCCCCAGCATGGCCATGCTGGGGCCCTACCGAACAAACGATCCGCCTCGCCCCTCGACACCCGCGATCCAATCCCACCCCATACCAAAGCTGTGGGTGCTCACACCCACAGAAAAACTCCGCCCGCATCCTCAATTCCTTTCAATGAGCTTTTCATCCTCTTCGCTGATTTCTCCGCGAATCAGTTGGGACGCTTCCCCAACCAGCTTCAAATAAAAATCACTTGGCAGGCCTTGGTAGGTAAGGAACTGACTTTTGCCCTGACCGTCGGGGACGTTGTTGGCACATTTGAAAATCGCCGTCCCTTCATCGACTTCGTCGAACATCGCCTGATAGACCATGGTCGCCCCGGATTGTTTAGCGGCCACGTACTGGGCCCAAAGGAAGCGGCCGCCGAGCCGGGGAATCTCGTTCAGCGGTGACCTGCCGTGGCGGAGGTTGTGCCAACTGAAGCCGGGGAAAACCACCGGCATATATTCCTTGCCGTGCGCAGTACACCACTGCTGATCGGGAGCCCAGTGATTGGCGGCGTGCGATTTTACCTGATTCAGGTTGCTGTATCGCCCAACCGTCCAGGGGCTGACGATATCTGCTGCATCGATCACAGCGAGAAGCTTGGCGCTGTCTGCCGAATCACCGCCGCCAGTGCGCCAGCTCGTGGGCACACCGAGCATCACACAGTTGTTCCCATAGGTTTTATCGCCGGCCAGAAATTGCACCAGCCGCAATCCACCGCCTGAGAGGAGCGGGTCTTTGCGATCGACGAAGCCAATTCCCCAGAGTGCGACAACGGGTTTGCCGTGATGATGGATGTAGCGGGGGTCGCGCGTCATCCCCGTGTCGTCGGTGAGATGTTTCCAATCGGCGATGACCCGGCCGACATCGCTGTCGCGCAGGCCGGAGAGGTCGTACATCAAGCCAAAGACGCGGCCATAGGCATTCGCCCCAGCGCGGACGCTGGCGAGGACGTGATCGTAGTGATCCATCACGGCATCGTCGCCCAGGCCCGTGGCAAAGCGCTGAAGGAAAACGCCGTCGATTCCGTATTCGGCGCATCCACTGAAAATGCCGCATCACGGTTTTCGAATCGTACGAGCTGAACACCGTGGCAACGCGGCCGCCTGGAAAATAGAAGCCGGTGGGGAACTGTTCATCGGAATCCAGCTCGGACATATCCGGCCAGAGGTCCACCGTCGCCGTCCCCGGCGACATCGCATTATTTCCCCAGTGGATCCAACGGTTAAGTTTCGACCCATCCCCGGGCGCCTCAAACCACCCCTGGTAGCCGCACATCACCTTGCCAGTGAGTGTCGAAGCATCAACCACCGCAGACAACGCAGCTCGCGCCATCCAAGGAAAAAATGATAAGAGAACCAGCGCCGAAAACCAAAAATTGAGGAGCTGGATGTGCGCAAACCGTGAATGGAGGGGACAGTTCATTAAGGATAAAGCCAGGAACTAGAACCCGGGAATGTCGGCCGCGGGGCTGCCCGTGTGAATTTGTCGCAAGGCATCCTTTCGTCCGATGACACCCGCGTGACCGTCCATGAATGATGCGTTGCCGTTGCCATCGGTGTAAGGGACATGCTGATTAACGGTATACCCGCCCGAGGTGGCGTTGGTGTAATGCAGGGGAGAGAGCACATCAAGGGGTGCTACCGACGTCCCCGATGGCCCGGTAAACCAGGTATTTTGGTTTAAATTCGACATGTCACCCGCTGAGATGGCTACAGGATCTTCACAGATGAACATGATCAGGTCTGAGCTGCCTTTTAGTGATGAAAGCTTGCCATCATATGAGAACGGACCGTCTGAGCCGCAGCGATATCCCGATGCAGGAAAGCTTGAACTACCCGTCGCAAGATTCTTCAGTGGCAACGAAAAATATCGGTTCAACGTGTAGCTGTAACGGAAATAACCCGTGTTGTTATTGCCCACGATGATGCCCGCACGTTGTTCGCGCGTGTCCGCGGGACAGATGAAGACTCCATCATGGCCGGCGTCCCATATATTGGTATTCGGAACAACGGTACCAGACGCCAAAATGCTCACTGGAATATTGTTGTTGGCTGTGCTCGGCCCGGAAACACCATTCCAACTGGTAATGGTGTAGGGGATACCGAGATACTGCGCGATGGCGGAATAAGAAATGTTCTGGTCGGGAGGAACACTCTGCAAATTGGGTACTTGCGTCCCCAGGACCGGATCGATGGTTCTTTCCCAGGCGATCCAGTTGGAGCTATTGTAAAATGTTCCGGCAGAAGCGCTTGGACCATTCGTTATCCACCCTCCAAAATTTTTCTGCGGCGAGCCAAAGACCATCCAGCCGCCGTTGTCGTTGGCATACCCAATGACAGCCATGGTCAGTTGGCGGAGATTGCTCAGACACTGCGTGCCTTGAGCCTGTTTACGAGCTTTATTAAGCGCGGGGAGGAGCAGACCCACCAGGATGGCAATGATGCCAATGACGACGAGGAGCTCGACGAGTGTGAAAGCGGTGGGCCGACCGGTTTGTTTTGATTGGCGAAAATTTGGGGACATTCTGACCTCGTTTTTCGCGCAAAGGACAGAGAAATGTTACGGAGCGGCGAACGCGTATCTGAAGGGGCGTTTAGTGCGGGCGCCGCTCCTGGGTTTATATAGGGTAGCGAGGAGGGAGGTGGAATTCGTTCCCGTTTCGCGAAATAGTGTTGCGATAGAGCGCACGTAAGGGGGAAAAGCGTCCCGCGGTTCGACGGGGAAGGGAGTAAAGGGGACGTACCAGCTCTGTCTCTAGCCTCGATTTCAAATCAGATGTTTGCTGCAACGCCAAAGGTAAATCCAGTTTATCGACAAATTGAACACTTTTTCCCGACCCCCGGCCCATTTACCTTGGCCCTTCGCTCCAACCGATTATCCCACCGATAGATACGGCGAGCAAGAAAACTAGCATCCACTAATTAAAATCTCAAAACTGTTCAATTCTGTTCAATTTTGTTCAATCCACCTTCATCTATCGATTCGAAAGGCTTTCCCGATAAAACTCAATCATCTTCTTCAGCCCCTCTTCCCGCGAAACCACCGGCGTCCACCCCAACACCTGCTTCGCCCGCGAGATATCCGGACACCGAACCTTCGGATCGTCCGGCGGCATCGGGTGAAACGAGATCGTGCTCTTGCTCTGCGGAATCAGCTTCAGCACCACCTTCGCAATGTCCAAAATCGTAATCTCATCCGGATTCCCCAGATTGATCGGCTCCCGGAAATCGCTCTCCATCGTCAGGTTAATCCCACGAATCAGGTCCGAAACATAGCAAAGGCTCCGCGTCTGCTGCCCCTCCCCAAACACAGTCAGCGGCTCATTGTGCAGCGCCTGCCGAATGAAGCTGATGACCACCCGCCCATCATACGGATCCATCCGCGGCCCATAGGTGTTGAAGATGCGGATGATGCGGGTATCGACCTTGCGCTCGCGATAGTAAGCCATCGTGCAGGCTTCGCTGAAGCGCTTGGCCTCGTCGTACATGCTCCGCATGCCGATGGGATTCACGTTGCCCCAGTAGGATTCGACCTGGGGATTGATGGCCGGGTCGCCGTAGCATTCGCTGGTGCTGGCCATGAGGAAGCGGGACTTCTTAGACTCGGCCAGCTCCAGCAGATTCCAAGTGCCCTGGCTGTTCACCTTCAGCGTCGCGACCTGGTGCTTGACGTACCCCATCGGACTGGCCGGCGAGGCCATGTGATAGATGCGATCGAGCACGCCTTCGATTTTGACCGGGCCAGTAACGTCGGCCTTGATGAAGGAGAAATGGCGGTTATCGCGCAGGTGGGCGATGTTTTCCAGCTTGCCGGTGAGGAGGTTGTCGACGCAGACGACGTCGTGCCCCTGCGAGAGGAGCAGATCGCTCAAATGCGATCCAAGAAATCCCGCGCGCCGGAAATGAGAATACGCATATCGTGAATCTACAGGCGACTAGTCAATACGTCTGATCGAGAACAACGACATCCACGATGCGCCACGGCGGGAGATCATCGCCGCTGACGCGGCCTTCCTGTTCCCAGGTCACGTAGTAACCATTGTTATACGTGGTTCCATAGTCGCTCGCGGAACTGACGTTTCCAAAAACGGAAACGCGCGTCACGTTCAGGGTCGCGTCGTAGAAGCCTTCAAAATGCACGTCGTCGAACCGGGCCGTCTGGCCGTAGGTCAGTTTCCTGACCACCATATCCTGCGACCGCTGTTTCAGGTCGTACATCCAGACGGGCCGGACGCGAACGACCGTGATTTTTCCGCTATCACTGGCGCGGCCCGTCGGGCCGTTGATGCCCGAGCCCAGCGGAGCATCCATGCACCCTGCCAACAGCGCGAGCGTCAAGACCGCGATTATCCGCCTCATCGACATAAATGGATACTCAATTCAGTGGCTATTTAGTCCCAGAATCGAAACCGCACGATGGTCAGCAGCGCCTTAATACCATCTTTCCAGGTAATTTTCTTCCCCTCTTCGTAGCTTCGTCCATAGTAGGCGACACCGACCTCATAAATGCGGAGGCGCGGGCGGATCCTGGCGATTTTGGCGGTGACTTCGGGCTCGAAGCCGAAACGGTCGCACTTGAGCTTAATGCGATCGAGAACCGACTTGCGGAAGACCTTGTAGCAGACCTCCATGTCGGTGAGGTTAAGGTTGGTGAAGAGATTGCTGAATGAGGTCAGGAACTTGTTGCCGAGGGTGTGGTAGAAATAGAGAACGCGGTGGGGCTCGCCAATGAATCGGCTGCCGTAAACAACGTCGGCCTTATCGTCGGCGATGGGCTGGAGCAGGCGGGGATAATCCTTAGGATCGTATTCCAAATCGGCATCCTGGATGAGGATGACATCTCCGGCGGCGTGTTTGAAGCCGTCGCGGAGGGCAGCGCCTTTGCCTTGATTTACGGGCTTATGGAAGACGCGGATGTCGGTTTCGGGGAAGAGGCTTTTGAGCTGATCGAGCTTGGCGCCGGTGCCGTCGGTGGAGCAGTCGTTAACGATGATGATTTCGCGGACCAGGCCCTTGGGCAGGGGGGCGTCAACGACGAGGCGGACAAGGTCCTGGATGGTGGCTTCCTCGTTAAAGACGGGGATGACGACAGATACCTTGGTAATGACCAGACGGGTGCGGCGGAGAGGGCCGTCAACGGTGGCGCCGGTCACCGGCTTAGGGGCCTGTTGGGGTTGGGAGGTTGGGGCTTCGACGGTCATGGTTTCGTTAACCATTTGTTAATGGGCTAGCGAATTTCAATGGTACAGAGCATCTGCCAAAACTCAATCGGTCAGGTCGGGCAGCGGGGGTAGAAGAGGAACTTCAAGTTCGGGAATCGGGGGGTCCGATAAATAGAAAGAGATGGAAGTCACGATTTATCACCTGCGAACGCGGGACGTGCTGACGCTGTCCGTACTTGGGCTGCTGCTCCTGGGCGTGGTGATGGTGCAATCGGCATCGGCGGGGGCGGCGATGCGCACGGACTGGCAGTGGTCGGCGGGGGCACTGAAGGAATCAGCGTTTGCCGCGGCGGGAGTGGGGATATTCTTTATAGTCGGCGCGATCAATTATGCGTGGATTGGACGCCGGCGCTCGAGCCGTTGGCGTAGCCCGGTGATGTGGATGCTCGGGGTTACGGCGCTGGCCAACGCGGTGGTGCTTGTGCCGCACGTGGGGGTGGCGGTGAATGGAGCGCGGCGGTGGCTTCGGCTGGGGCCGATGCAGGTGCAGCCGTCAGAGCTGGCGAAGTGGGCGGTGGTGATTTACCTGGCGTATTGGCTCTCGAAGCGGCCGATCGACCTGAACCGATTTTTTCGCGGGTTTCTGCCGACGCTGATTCCGGTTGCGGCGCTTTGTCTGCTGGTGATTATTGAGGATTTCGGGACGGCGACGTTGATCGCCTTGACGGCGCTGCTGATGCTGCTGGTGGGACGGGTGCGGTGGTGGCATCTGGCGATTGTGATTCCGCCGGTTGTGGCGGCGGGGCTTTGGTTCGTAATGCATAAGGAATACCGCTGGCGGCGGATCACGGCGTTCGAAAATCCGTATGCGGCGCCGCAGCGCGAGGGGTATCACATGATCCAGAGCCTGCTCAGCTTCGCGACCGGCGGCTGGACGGGACGTGGGCTGGGGAATGGGGTGCAGAAGCTGGGATATTTGCCGGAGGATACGACCGATTTCATTTTCTCGGTGATCTGCGAAGAGCTGGGAATTTTTGGGGCGATGCTGACCGTGGCGTTTTACCTGGGGATTCTGTACTGCGCCTGGCAGACGGTGAAAATGAAGGGGGACAGTTTTGGGAAGATGCTGGCGTTTGGGGTGGGGATCATGGTGGCGCTTCAGGCGATGATCAACATCGCGGTGGCGACGGTGAGCGTGCCGACCAAGGGTTTGTCGCTGCCGCTGGTGAGCGCGGGGGGAGCGGGTTGATCATTACGTGCGCGGCACTGGGGCTGCTCAAGAGTACGGCAAGATTCAAGAATCGGGCGGATGATCCGGTTGATCCACTGGCGATTCCGGGCGTGCGCGGGAAAGGGAAAGAGTCGGAGGATCCGAAGCCGATCAGCGATTCGATGTGGCAGAAATTTACAACAGCGTAGGTGACAAATGACAACCCTGAAGGAATTCAAGCGGCCGATCCCGGAGATTTACAAGCAGTACCCGGTCGGCCGGACGCGCGGGGGACGGAGTTCATCAACCTGATGGACGATTACCTGGCGTATCTTTCATTTGCCAACGCGGGGATGCTGAACCAGGGGAATCTGCTTTGCTTCGACTTCGCGATCCGGAATCTGCCTTCGAACAATCCCATGCTGGAGATCGGATCATTTTGCGGGCTTTCGACGAACATCATGACTTATTTCAAGCGGAAGCATGGGGTCGAGAACAAGCTGTTCACTTGCGACAAATGGGAATTCGAGGGGGCGGAGGGGAACGTGGGCGAATCGCATATTCCGCACTCGAAGTACCGCGAGTTTGTGAAGGGCAGCTTCGTGCGCAATGCGGAGATGTTCAGCGCGGAGGCGCTGCCGCATACGATTGAGAAGCGGTCGGAGGAGTTCTTTGAATTTTGGCGGGCGGGGATAACGGTGACGGATGTGTTTGGGCAGAAGGCGAAGCTCGGAGGAGCGATCAGTTTTTGCTTTATCGACGGGAATCACGGGTATGAATATGCGCTGCGGGATTTCCTGAATACGGACGAGTTTTTGGAGCCGGGCGGATTTGTGCTCTTTGATGATTCGGCGGATGGGTCGAAGTGGGAGGTTTGCAGCGTGATTGAGGAAGTGAAACGGATGGGGACGTATGAGATTGCGGTGCAAAATCCGAATTATCTTTTCCGGAAGTCGGCGTCGAACTTTTCCTCGGCTTCGGGGCGGCGGATGTAGATCGGGGTGAGGGAGAGAGAGTCGGCAAACTCGCCGCGGCGGGCCATTTTCCAGCCAAGAGTCGCGACGGCCGCGGCGCGCGGACGCCAGAGGGATTCTTCGGTGATGTGAATTTGTTTGTCGGCGGCATCGAGAAATTTCTGGTGCCAGGGGATTCCTTCGCCAATCAGAGAGAGGGGCCGGGAGGAGCGGGCGAGGACTTCGGAGAGGGAGGAGAGGTGCGCGGGTTCGATTTCTTTCCAATCGTCCTGGGCACGCTGGAATGAGGCGGTGAAGATCTGGTCGCGCTTGGCGTCGAGGACAATAACGATGAAATTGGCATCAGCCGGGGCGTTTTCGGCGATGACGCGGACGGAAGGAACGGCCACGAGCTTTGCGCCGGTGACGAAGGCGAGGGTCTTGGCGAGGGTAATTCCGATGCGCAGGCCGGTGAAGGAACCGGGGCCGGCGGAGACGTAGATTTCGGCCAGATCGCGCGGCGTCCAGCCGAGGCGGCGGGTGAGGGCATCGATGGAGGGGACGATTCGCGCCGCGTTCTGCAGGCCGTGGGGAAAAGTGTCTTCGAGAATCGTGCGGCCGTCTTCGGCCAGGGCGACGGAGCCCACGCGCGAGGAGGTTTCGATGGCGAGGGAGCGGATGGTCATTCCGTTGGCGGCGCGCCTTCGGGACCGCGGTCACGCCGGAAGAAGCAGAATATCAGGACGATGGCGAGAACTCCCGCGGCGATCCAGAGGCCGTACTTGAAATGGCTGACGCGGCGCGCCATTTGGGGGCCGTATTCCCCGCCCCAGTATCCGAGGTAGACGAAGACACCACCGCTGACGATGGCGGCGAGTCCGTCGGCGATGATGAACTTGTGAAATTTGAGCTTGCTGGTGCCGGCGGCAACGACCATGGCGCCCCGGATTCCCATGAACATTCTGCCGAGGGCGACCATCCAAACGCCATATTTTCGGAAGAGATTTTCGGCGCGTTCGAGGCGTGCGTGTGTGACGTGGGAGCCGAGGATGGGGATTTTGGTGATCTTCTCGCCGAGGAAGTAGCCGAGGGTGTAGAGGACGCAATCGCCGCCGATGATGCCAAGCCAGGCGATGGGGGCGGCGAGCCAGAGGTGCATTTCGCCGTGAAAGATCATGATTCCGGCGGCGAGGAGGGGGACATCCTCGGGCATGGGGAGTCCGAGTCCGCAGGAAAAGAGGAGGCCGAAGAGCGCGCCGTATTTCCCTCGGCGGAGCCAATGGAGAAGGGTGTGGACTTCAAAAATTGTCGAGAGAGGAAGCATCAGATGTAATACATCGACTGATCGACGCTGGAGAATCGACTGACCTGCTCCATCAGTTGCTCGAGGGTCATCTTGTCGAGGACCTGATCGGTGGCATCGGTGAGGCGTTCGTTGACGAGACGCACGGCAGCCTTTCCCGGGGAGAGGTCGGCGGTGGAAACGCCTTCCTTTTCCTTGATGGTAAGGCGGCCTTCGAGCCGGCGAATGAGATCGCCCACGCCGATTTCACGTGGGGATCGAGACAGGCGGTATCCTCCTCCGCTGCCGACCTTGCTTTCCAGGAACCCGCCGCGGCGCAGGGCCAGAAGGATCGCCTCGAGGAATTTATTGGGCAGGTCCTCATGCTGGGCGAGATCGCGGGATTGCACGAACCCCGTGGGCCAGAGCCTGGCCAACTGCACAACAGCCCGCAATCCATATTCGGTTCGCTTGGAAAGGCGCAATACGTCTCCGCGTCGATAAAACCTATTGGAATGGTAAGGAATGTAGAGTGGGGGTCAATGGGGAATGCCGAATGGCGATTGCCAAATGCCGAATGGGGGAGAAAATTGCGGGGAACGAGGAGGCTGCATGTTTCATGGAACTGTTTCGCGTCGGAATATGCTGAAAAGCTCAGCGATGGCGCTGGGGGCTGTGGCGCTCGCGAATGTGGGAGTGAAGCCTTTGATGGCGGCGGATGCGGATCGAAAGCTTGGATTTGCGTTTGTGGGGCTGGGAGATTTTTGCCGGAATCATCTGCTCCCGGGGATGATGGGGTGCTCGTTTTGCAAGCCGGTGGCGCTGGTGAGCGGGCATCCCGCCAAGGCGGCGACCGTTGCGGCGAAATATGGGATCGATTCTAAGAATATTTACAACTACGAGAACTTTGACACGATTGGGGAGAATCCGGCGGTGGATGTTGTGTATGTCGTGCTGCCGAATGGAATGCACGCGGAATATACGATTCGGGCGTTTGGGGCGGGGAAGCATGTGATGTGTGAGAAGCCGATGGCAAATACGGCCGAAGAGTGCCGGCAGATGATTGAAGCGGGGAAGAAGGCGGGGAAACGATTGCAAATTGGATATCGGATGCACTGGGACGCGGCGACACTGGCGTGCATCGCGGCGCTTCGCGATGGGGAAATCGGGCCGATAGAGATTATTCAGACGGCAACAGGGTTCACGATTGGTGATCCGAAGCAGTGGCGATTGAATCGTAAATTAGCCGGCGGCGGGTGCCTGATGGACATTGGAATCTATTCGCTGAGCGCGGCGAGATATCTGAGCGGGGAAGAGCCGACGGAAGTGTTTGCCCATACCTATCAGGACACGCGCGATCCACATTTCCGGGAAGTGGAGCAGCACTGCGATTTTCAACTCAAATTTCCCAGCGGGGTGCTGGCGAGTTGTCTATCGAGCTATAACACAAACCTGAATCGGTATGAGGTGCATGGGAGAAACGGGTATTGCGTGCTGGAGCCGGGGGAGGCGTATACCGGGGTGAAGTTTCAGATCAATCGCGGGAGGGGTTTGGAAGCGGTGGATGTGACGCCGGCGGATCAGTTTGTGGGGGAGATGGATGGGTTTGCGCGGGCGATCATGGGAGATGGGCCGTTCAAGGCGACGGGGGAGGAGGGGCTGCGGGATTTGCAGATAATCGAGGCGATTTATCAGTCGGCGCGGGAGGGGTGGAGTGTAAAGATTTAGCAGGAGATGGGGTTTCTCATGCAGCAAAGAAATGCGAATACTGTGGAGGTATTTTGACAAAGCAACAACGCAAAGAAAACAAAAAGAGGATTGATGACCTGCTCGATGAGGGATTGAACAGCGGGAAGCCATCCGATTGGACCGGCGGGAGTGGCGAAGAATTCGGGCGAATGGATTGAAGTTAGCGTTGGCTCGGGCGCGTGTCGGAAGGTTCTTCCAAGACCCTCACCCCAACCCTCTCCCGGAGTACCGGGCGAGGGGGTAAGAGGAAGAAGCGCGCCAAAAGTTAGAGAAACTTCACACCGCCGTCGCCTGCTGGAATTCCTTTCGGCGGTCGGCCATCTGGGCTTTCAATCGGGCCAGAATGGAACTGTGCATCTGGCTGACGCGGGACTCGCTGAGGTCGAGGGTCAGGCCGATCTCTTTCATAGTCATCTCTTCGAAATAATAAAGGATGATGATCAGGCGCTCGGCGCGGGAGAGGCCCTTGGTCATCAGTTCCTTTAGGTCCTTGCGCTGGATTTCGCGGACGGGATCGGCGCCGCGCTTGTCCTCCAGGACGTCGATCTCCCGGACGTCTTTATTGCTGTCAGTCTCGAACCAGCGACGGGAGAGAGAGACTACGCCGACGGCACTGGCGTCCTTGGCCATTTTCTCGAATTCGGGGATGGAAACCTTAAGGCGATGGGCGATCTCGTTGTTGGTGGGGGAACGGCCCAACTCGGCCTCGAGGGCCTTGGCGGCGGTGTCGAGCTTGTGGGCGCGGGAGCGCACCAGGCGCGGGACCCAGTCCATGGAGCGCAGCTCGTCAAGGATGGCGCCGCGGATTCTTCGGGCGCAGTAGGTTTCGAATTTGACGCCGCGCTCCAGGTCGAAGGCGTTGATGGCGTCCATCAGGCCGAAAATGCCGGCGGACATTAAGTCGTCGAGCTCGACCTCGTCGGGCAATTTGACGTGGATGCGCTCCGCGTTGTAGCGGACGAGGTGGAGATAGTTCTCCATGAGAAGATTGCGGAGCTTCTCGGTTTTAGATTTTTTGTAATCGATCCAGACCTGCTTGATATCCTTAAGGGGTGGCTTAGGCATGTATCCTCCCGGTCCGTGAGTTTTGAACGCGGCTGGCATTTCGGCCCTTCGGGTTAGGGGTTAATGGATTTGGCGGAGCCGAATCCGGAATCACTTTGATTTATCGGTCACCCTGGGCAGGGGTCGTGTACTCTTTTTTCAGTTTTTCTTCGTGTGACTTTAGATTTTCCTGCAGCATTTTGCTGGCCATAGTGCCGAGGACCAGTCCGATAACGAGCGTAACCGCCATTGCCGTCAATGCCCGCTCGACGGTGGTGGTGAAGGTGTTGTCGGCCTCGATGCCTCCGACGACGAGACAGACGGAGAAGACGATGAGCGCCGTGACGCCGGCGATTCGATTGGCCATGTTGGGCTCCTGGGGTATGGGAATTGTTCTTGCGCGTGACATTTTTTATCTCCTGAACCAGCGGCTCATGCGATTGAAGAAGCCACCGCCGGCGGCGTTCATGCTGGGGGCGACTCCGCGCTCGAGACGCATGGCCAGTTGGGAAATGCACAGGCTCGCCGGGCACTTGGGGCTGGCAAGCAAAAACGGCGTTCGTCGGCGGACCGCGTTCGGGACTTCGGGGTCGGAGGGTACACAGCCGGCATCCAGAACGTGAACGCTGAGGAATTGCTTGGCGACTTTGGCGATGCGCTCGTAAACGAGTTGTCCTTCTCCCGGGCTGCGGATCTGGTTGATCAGCAAGCTGAGCGGGCGATCGGGGGCATCGCGGCTGATGACTTTAATCACGGCATACGCATCGGTGATGGCGGTAGGCTCCGGCGTGGTTACCACCAGGACCTGGTCAGCGCAGCGGGTGAAGCTCAGGACGTTGGGGCTGATGCCGGCGCCGGTGTCGATGAGGATGATGTCGTTTTGGGCCTCAAGCTCGGCCAGGGCGGTGACGAGGCGCTGGCGGTCGTAGTCGGTGAGGTCGGCCATGCGGGCCAGACCGGAGGCGCCGCCAATGAGGCGGAATCCACCGGGGCCGTCGACCATCACGTCGGCCAATTCGCGCTTGCGCGAGATCACGTGCGACAGGTTCGAGGGGAGATCGATATTGCAAAGGACATCGGCGTTGGCGAGGCCGAGGTCAGCGTCCATGAGAACGACGCGTTTTCCGACGGAGGCGAGCTTGATGGCCAGGTTGACGGCGATATTGCTTTTGCCCACGCCGCCCTTGCCGCTGGTGACGGCGATGACGGTGGCGCGGCTGACTTGCTTGGTGATTCGCCGCAGTTGACTGGCCTGATCGATCATGATGGACATTGGGGTTTCCTCAATCGTTACTGCTTGTTTTCCCAGTAATAGGGCCGGGGCGAATTGGAGAGGATGAGCTGAGCGAGCCGCCGCGGCTGGCCGACTTCGATGTCGTCGGGAACGTCCTGGCCGGTGGTGACGTATGAAAGCGCCTTCTGGACCTTATGGACGACGTTGAGAACGACACCGACGTGGGCCGCCTCATCGAGTTTCGTGAAGATGATCTTGTCGACGCGAACTTCGCCGAATCGGGCGATCGCCAATTCCACGCATTGCTGGCTGGCCGTGCTGGAGAGGACGAGGTGAACCTCATCGGGATGCGCCGCGGCGAGGAAGCTTTTCAATTCGCTAAGCTTCAGGGCATCGTTGGGGCTGCGGCCGGCCGTGTCGATGAGGACAAATTCGCAGTCGCTCATCGCAGCGATGGCGGCCGAGAGCTCTTCGCCGTTGCCGACGACTTTCAGGGGGGCGGCCATGATGTCGGCGTATTTTCTGAGCTGGTCGATGGCGGCGATGCGATAGGTGTCGAGGGTAACGAGCCCGACCCGGCGCTTTTCGCGGAGCTTGAGGTTTGCAGCGAGCTTGGCCAGGGTGGTCGTTTTGCCGACGCCGGTGGGGCCGATGAGAGCCACGACGTGCGGGCCCTTGGTCTTGGTGCGGACGATGGGGCCCGAGACGGGCAAATGTCGCTCGATCTGCTCGGCCAATTTCGAGTGAATGAATTCCGTGTGGTTGGCGTGCTCGGGGCGAATCTGGCGCTGGAGGGTTTTGATCATATCGGCGGCAAGTTCCTCGGCGACCTGGTTCTGGATCAGCTTTGTGTAGAAGGAGACGAGTTCTTCGGGAATCTGGGGAGCCCGAGCGCGGTCGGCGTGGGCGACGAGATCTTTAAGCATCGTCTTCACGCCGGACAGTTCCTGGAAGAGTCCCAGCATCGCGGCGTTTTGGCCGGGGGGGGATTCGAGAAGCTGGCGGCGCGAATCGAGGATCGATTGGACGGGCGGCTTGGGAGCCGGTTGGGGGCGCGGAGCCCGATCCTGGGTGCGGACGTTTCGGCCGGCGGTGATTTCGAAGATTTCCCGCCGGCGCAGGCCCAGCCAGCGATTTTTCACGTAGCTGCGCGTGTGCAGGATGACGGCCTGCGGGCCGAGTTCATTTTTGACCTCGGCCAGGGCGGCGCTCATCGTGTTGCCTCGAAAAGTCCTGTAGTCCATAGCCTTTTCCATTCGATGCCTAGCCATTCATTCCAACCAAAGCGACGGCTTCGACCGTCACTTCGGGGACAATTTCGTTGTAGCCCAGCACGGCAAGCTGCGGGGCGCTGTTTTCGATCATTCGGCGGACGGCGCTGCGAATCAGCGGGCCGCATAGAAGGACAGCCGACCGCCCCGCCTGCGTAAGTTCCGAAGACTTGGCGACGATGGCCTGGACGATCTGCTGGGCGGTTTGCGGGGCGAGCGTGTTGCTGGTGCCGCGATCGCTGCGCTCGAGGTGGCTGTTGATGACCTCCTCCATCGCGGGATCGAGCGTGAGGCACCAGAGCTTGTCGCGCTCGTCGACGTATTGCTTGCAGATGGTGCGCGCCAGCGCGTGGCGGACGTATTCACTGAGGACTTCCAGGTCCTTGGTGCGGCCGACATAGTCGCTGAGGGTTTCGAGAATCGTTTCCAGGTCGCGGACGGGCACGCGTTCGCGGAGCAGGTTTTGCATGACCTTCTGGAGCTCGCCCGGTTTGACCTGCGTGGGGACCACTTCTTCGACAAGCGCGGGGACGCGGTTTTTGAGGTTGTCGATGAGGTTTTTCACGGCTTGGCGCGTCAGTAACTCGTAAGCGTGGCTCTTGATCAGCTCCGTGAGATGCGTCGCGATGACGGCGGTGGCTTCGACCACGGTGTAATTGTGCACCTCGGCCTGCTGCCGCTGGGATTCGGTGATCCAATAGGCGGGAAGGCCAAAGGCGGGTTCGGTGATTTGGGTCGCGCCGGCGATGGGGCCGGAGGTTGCGCCATTGTCCATCGCCAGGAACTGTTCGGGATAGGCGACGCCCTTGCCGACGACCTGGCCCTTGATGCGGACGAGATAATCGTTGGCGCCGAGCTGGATGTTGTCGCGAATGCGGACCGGAGGAACGATGATGCCCAGGTCGATGGCGATCTGCCGGCGGATCATGCTGATCCGGTCGAGCAGATCGCCGCCCTTGGAGGCATCGACCAATTTCACCAGGCCGTAGCCGACTTCAAGCTCCATCGAGTCGAGATCGAGGAGCTTCTCAACTTTCTCGGGCTCTTTCTTGGAGGTTTTTTCCTTTTCCTTGGCCGCGGTCGCCTTGGCGGATTTCTGCTGGTTCCGGGAGAGGGTGAACGAAAGTGCCCCGCAGCAGGAGCCGAGGATCATCAACGGAATTTTCGGCAGGCCCGTGAACATCATCAGGATGATGAAGATGCAGGCGATGACAAGGGCCTTGGGCTTGGCGAAGAGCTGGTTCAGGACTTCCTCGCCGAGATTGTTCTTGCTGCTGGTGCGGGTGACGATAAGGCCGGCGGCAAGCGAGACGATGAAGGCGGGCACCTGGCTGGCGAGGCCGTCGCCGATGCTTAGCTTGGTGTAGAGCTGGAGGCAATCGAGGAGGCCCCAGTTGTGCTCGAACATTCCGACGTAGAGACCGCCGAGGACGTTGACGAAGGTGATGATGATGCCGGCGACGGCGTCGCCGCGCACGAATTTGCTGGCACCGTCCATGGCTCCGTAGAAGTCGGCTTCCTGGGAAATATCGGATCGGCGTTTTCGGGCCTCGGCTTCGTTGATAGTGCCGGCGTTGAGGTCGGCGTCGATGGCCATCTGCTTGCCGGGCATTGCGTCCAAAGTGAATCGGGCTGCGACTTCCGAGATTCGCGTGGCGCCCTTGGTGATGACGGCAAACTGAATGACCACGATGATGATGAAGATGATGACGCCAACGGCGAGCGAACCCTTGGTGACGAAATCGGAGAAGGTGTAGATCACCTCGCCGGCACTGGTCATGGCGGTGTTGGCGTCGGCGGCGCGGTCGCCCGCGGTGAGGATCAGGCGAACCGTCGCCACATTCAGCACCAGCCGAAAGAGGGTCAGGGCCAGAAGCAGGGATGGGAAGACGGCCAGTTCCAGGGCGCTGGAGACGTATATCGTCGTCACCAGGACGATAATCGACAGGGTGATGTTAAAGCAGAGCAGGATGTCGAGCACCTGCGTGGGGAGGGGAACGAGGATCACCAGCACGAGGCTGATGAAGGCGATGGGGAAGATCATCCCGCGGTTTTCGCGAAGCTTGACGAAGGCGGGATGGGCAGCAATGGACGCCATTTATTTAGATCGCCACGGGAGCGCCGGTTCGGGTCGCCACCAGTTGTTTTCCGGACAGTTCGTAGACGTAAGCGAGGATTTCGGCGACGGCGGCCGTAAAATTCCTCGGGGATTTCCTCGCCGACTTCGACCATGCGATAGATCGCGCGAGCCACGGACGGGCGCTCGACGATGGGAATGCCGGCCTCGGAAGCGAGCGAGCGGATGCGCTGGGCCATGAAATCGGCGCCTTTGGCCACCAGCTTTGGGGCCCGCATTTTGGTCTGGTCGTACTTAAGCGCAACGGCATAGTGCGTGGGATTGGTGACGACCACGTCGGCCTTGGGGACCTCTTTTTTCAATCGCTGCATGTGGCGCTGGGTGGCGATCTGGCGGCGGCGCTGCTTGGTCATCGGATCGCCTTCCATGCTGCGCATTTCGTCCTTCACTTCGGATTTGGTCATGCGCAGCGAGCGTTCGACGCGGAATCGCTGGTTGATGTAGTCGATGATCGCGAGGATGAAGAGGAGCACACCGACGCGAATGCCGATGGCGAAGACCATGTCGGCGCCCAAGCCGAAGATCTGGAGGGTGGTAAGCTGCTGGACGCCGATGATCTGTCCGAGGCGACTGGCGACGGCCGACCAGGCGACCAGGGTAACCAGGACAAGCTTGGCCATGTTGAGCAGCAGTTGAATGCCCCCCTGCCGGAAGGCGAAGATTTTGCTGAAGCCGCGGACGGGGTTGAGCGCGCCGAAGTTGATCGCGAGGCGCTGGGGGCTGAAATTGAATCCCACCTGGGCGAGGTTGGTGACGATGACCAGGATCATCGCCCCACCGAGCAGCGGGAGCAGTGCCATGCCGACAGCGTGAAGGTATTGGACAACCTGCTCGCCGATCAGACCGGTGCTGAAATCCGAGAGCGAAGTGGCAGAGAGCATTTCGCGGACGATGTCGCGGAGGGAGAAAATGATCCCCGAGCCGAACCATTTCATGAGCAGCAGCCCCCCTACCAGGAGGACGGAACTGGTGAGGTCATGGCTGCGGGCGATGTTCCCCTGCTGACGGGCTTCGGTGCGTCGCCGCGCCGTTGGGGCTTCGGTTTTGTCGCCTTCGGATTCAGCCATGCTTCAAAACGCCCTTCAATGCATCTGGTACGCCTGCCACACTTGCCTCATCGCGATGAGGAGGTTGTAGCGGATAATCGAACTCGTAAGACCCAGGCCGACGATGAGAACCATCATTCCCACCAGCGCGCGAATGGAGATGCCGGCGGTCATGATGTTGAGCTGGGGAACTGTTTTGCCGACGAATCCGAGAACGAGATCGACGATCAGCATCGTCACCAGCATCGGCGCCGACAACTGTAGCGCAAGGACCACGGCCGCCTGAAATACCGAAACAATCAGGTTGAAGAGGGAATGGCTCAGCGATACCGAAAGCAGGGGGAGCGAAGCGAAGCTGTCGAAAACGGCCTTCACCAGCGCCATATGGCCGCCGATCGAAAGGAAAATGAGCAGGGAGAGGAAAAAGTAAAGGTCGCTGACAACCGCCCCACCGCCGCCATATTGGGGGTTGAGTGTTTGGCCGAGATTCAGGCCCATTTGCTGGCCGATCATTTCGCCGGCCCACTGGCCGCCGATGAAAACCAGGCTGAGGATAAAGCCGATGGCTGCGCCGAAGACGATTTCGCCGGCGATGGCGACCGCCAAGTCCCAGGACGACTGCGGCATTTCGATGTTGACGTGAAGCATCGGCGCGATCGAGGCGGCAAGGACGATGGCGATCATCGCCTTCACCCGCCGCGGAATCTGCTGGCTGCCCAGCAGCGGCGCCCAGATCATCATCCCGGCGATGCGGAAGAGCACCAGCACGTAGATCGGAATGAAGTTGATCGCGGATTGGATCATAAAAATACTTCATCGCGCGTGCCCGTTGGTGAACATGTCCATGGCGTATTGCATGAGCCGATGGCTCATCCACGGCATCAGCGCGATGGCCGCCACGACCATCGAAACGATCTTGGGGATAAAGGTGAGCGTCTGCTCCTGAATCTGGGTGAGGGCCTGGAGCAGCGAGATGATGATGCCCACGATCAGCCCGATGACGAGCATTGGCGAGGAGATCACCAGCGCCAGAAGAAGCGTGTCCCGGATCAGTTCGGAGGCTTGCTCGGTAGACATGCACACCCATCCTTGAGTTTCACTGCGAGGCCCATCCTTGGGCTTCACATGACAAAACTACCCATCAGGCTGGCGGTAATCAAGTGCCAGCCGTTCACGAGAACAAAAAGCAAAAGCTTGAACGGCAACGAAATGAGCACCGGAGGCAGCATCATCATGCCCATGCTCACCAGGACCGACGAAATCACCATGTCGATGATGACGAACGGAAGATAGACGCGAAAGCCCAGAAGGAAAGCGGTTTTCAATTCGCTGAGCATGAAGGCCGGGACGAGCGTCATGGTGCCCACATCGCGGAACGTATTTGCCCGCGGCTGATGGGCAAACTGCACGAAAAGATCGACATCCGTTTCGTTGTGACACTGGCGGATCTGGTTGATCATGAAATCGCGCACTGGAACCTGGGCCGCGGTCAGGGCCTCGACCTGAGACAGTTTGCCGCTCATGTAGGGCTGGATCGCCGTGTCGTTCACCCGCTGCCAGGTTGGAGACATGACCAGGAACGTCATGAACATCGCGAGGCCGACGAGGATCTGGTTCGGCGGCAATTGCTGTGTGCCCATCGCCTGGCGCAGAAGCGCAAAGACGATGACGATGCGCGTGAAGCTGGTCATCATCAGCAGGATGGCCGGCGCGAGGGAGAGAACCGTCAGCAGGACGATGATCTGCATCGCGGAGGAAAAGTTTTCGCGATTGGAGAGGTCCGGCAGCGCGTGCTGAACAGAAGCAAAGGGATTGTCAGTCGTCGCGGAAGGGGTACTCGTCGAGATTACAGTCGATGCGTCATCAGCGCGGGCAATGCCTGCAAAAATGAGAACACAAACCGCGCAAGTACCCCATAGAAACTGATTCACGAGAGCATCCTTTCTCATCGTGTCGTAAAGCGACGGAGTTTATAACACGCGATGTGCGCAAGCGGTAGCGTTAAGCGCGAAAAGTTGAAAATTTTTGGGGAAATTTTCCGGAAAACTTTCTCGGGGGGAACGGCGCAAATTATGCGCGACCAAATTGCTGGGCGACTTCGCGCACTTTGTCGCGCAGCCCCGCCAGCTCTTTTTTGGTTTCGTCGATCGTTGGGCTGCTCGCCGCGATTTCGTTGCTGGCGTCGAACGCCTCCGGCTCGGCCGTCTCCTCCGAGAATTCTTTGCGGGCACGGCCGAAGAGGGATTCAAATCGCCGGGCGACGGAAATAGTCTCTTCGGCGGTGCGCGCAACGATGGCGGCGACTTCGTCAGGGTCGGTGATCTCACACAAGCTGTTGAGGTGAGCGCCCGTGTCGCCTACCAGGATCAGCCGCTTGCCGAATTGGATCACCAGCAGGTGCTGGCGCGGCGCGATAGCGGTTCGGGCGACAATTTTGACCGCGGATGCCGAGCGGTGAACCGCTGCCCCAGGAACCATCCGCCGCACGGCCGCGCGCATGAGGAAAATCAGGGCGAGAATTGCGGTCAAAGCCAAGAGGACGCGCGGGATGTCGAAAGAACTGGCGGAGCCCGGGGCGGCGTCGAATTTTGCCGCCGAGCTGGATGAGGCATCGATGCCGATGGGGGTGGATTCGAGCTGTTCGTCCGTCGGCAATGCCGCGGCGGCGAAGGATTTGGCGGCTGTGGCGAGAAAAATAACCGCGGCGACCGTGATCGCGCAGCGCAGGCCAAGCGACGAGATCACATCGCCTCCTCTTTGGCGGCAGGGACGATTTCATTCACGCGGACGCAGAAATTGTCGTTGAGGACCAGCACTTCACCGCGGGCAACGAGGCGATCATTGACGAAAACGTCGACAGGATCGCCGGCCAGCTTGTCCAGTTCCACGACGCTCCCCTCGCTGAGCTTCAGGACCTCGTCCACGAGCATCCGGCTGCGGCCAAGCTCAATCTTTACGTTTAGCTCGACATCCCGAAGCAGATCGATGCTGGAGACCTGAGCGTCCGCCATCACCTGCTGAAAGCTGGGGAGCTTAAACGCCTCGGCATCCGCGCCGGGAAGCTCGCCGCCGTTGCCGTCTTCGAAATTGGCCTGCTTGAGGAGTTCCTCGACAGAGGGGCCCTTGCCGTCGGTTTCGGCGGCATCGGGGCTGTCGAAGTTGGCTTGTTTCAGTAATGCGTCGATCGAATCCTGGCTCAATGCGGCGGCATCGGCCTCCGCCGGCGCTGCTTCAGCGGAGGCTCCTGCTGCTGGTGCTGGTTCAGTCGGCGCTGCGGCTGCAGCAGGCTCGGGCGCGGCCGCCTGCGCAGGCGCCGGTTGGGGAGGCGCTGGCTCCGCGGGCGCGGCAGGAGCATCGGCGGGTGGCTGCGATTGAGGATCGCCCTGGGCCATGGGTCACCATCCTTGGTGAATTTGACGCGGCAATCAGCCGCGCCTTTAGTAGTCCGCAGGGAACGAAATGCACTGCGGAACCAAAACGTCGTCGATCATTCCATCACCGACGATCTCATCCAACTGATATTTCACCTGCCGGCGGAGGGTTTCCAAGCCCGGCTCGGATCCGCCCCCGAGTTTATCGGGATCGGACTCCGCGATTATGGTGCGCACGCGGTCCTGAATCAAGGCGTCGTGCTCGCCAATTATCGCTTTTACCTTGTCCGCGAACTCTTTCTTCACCGAGAGGACGATTTTTACGTCATACAAATAGCTCTTGCCGCTCCGCTTGTTGGGGAAGCGCGATTCAAGCAGGGGCATTTCGACCGTGGGGCTGTCGTCGGGAGAGGCCGAGACGTCGGCGCCAGTGGCGTCTTTTTTTTCCGGCGTGGTGAGGTCGGCGGCGTTGGCGTTTTTCGGGCCGCTGTTCAGGAATTTAAATCCCGCGAAAAGCACCACGGCTTCGATGAACATCACCCCGCCAATGAGCACGGGCAATTTGGTCAGGAATCCACCGCCCTTGGCTGCCGGCGCGGCGGCTGCCGCCGGTGCGGCTTCCCCTTTTGCTGGAGCCTTCTTTTCTGCCGGCGACTCTGGTTTCTTTTCCGCTTTTTCGGCCATGATCCGTTACGTCCTTTTCTGCGTCCGATAATCGGGCGGGTCCGAAGGCCCCACCTATTCTCTATCGGAAGAAAATGGACGAATCTGAGCAGTGCCGGAGATGGTTTGCTAAGGGAAGTGCTAAAAAGAGGGCCGGAGGGCGATTTGCGGCCGGGTTTCAGTCGGTTATCGGGCGGCGGATTATCCGAGAGTATTCGATCGCCCGCCGGATAACCTCGGCGATCGGCTCCTTCACCATCATCTTTTCGCCGGTGTCGCAGCAAACGACCGTGTCGGGCGTGGCCTCCACGTAGCGGATTTTTTCGGCGTTTATCACAAATGCCTGGCCGTTAAGACGGGTGAGCTGGATCATGATGGGTCCTCATGCATTATCTCTGCGAGTTAAGCAGGTCCGTCAGGAGCTCATCGCTGGTCGTGATGACCTTGCTGGAGGCGCTGAAACCGGTCGAGGCGATGATCAGGTTGATGAACTCCTGCGAAAGGTTCACGTTGCTCTGCTCCAGCGCGCCGGATTCGACGGTTCCGGTGCCGTTGGCAGTGGCCGCGCCGATGACGGGGTTGCCGCTGTTGGGGCCTGAAATGTAAACATTGCCCCCCTGGGCGATCAGGCCGTTGGGATTATTAAAATTGGCCAGGACAACCTGACCGAGCGTCTTGGTCAGGCCGTTGGTGAACTGGCCGGTGATCGTTCCATCCCCTCCGACGGAGAAGGAAGTGAGTGTTCCGATCGGCTCGCCGTCCTGGGTGGACATCACGACGTTGGAGCTGGTCGACGATAACGCGGTGGTGTTGCCGAAGTTAAGGTTGATGTTCAGCGGGGTTGCAGCGCCGGTGCCGGTGCGGTTGATGGAGAGCTGCGTGCCGGTCGTTGAAACCAGGGCGCCAGCGCTGTTGTAGGTAAGGGTTCCGCTGCCGACGATCGGGCCCGCTCCACCCGTATTATCGGGGCTCGAGGCGTAGAACTGCCACACGTCTCCCCCACCGGGCGTGCTGCTCTGAAGGACGGTTGTCAGATTAATGGTGATCGGCGTGCCGAGCGAGTCGTAGGCGGTGATCGTGGTGTTGGTGCTCTCGCCGACCGGGTTGTCGGTAAAGGTTCCGTCGGTGCCGGCGGTCAGAGTAAATGGCGTTGCGTTGGATGTCGTATCGACAAGTCCCTGTGAGCCGAGGGTGATGGCGTTGGCTGTACCGGTGTTGCCGATGACGGTGAGATCTACGGAGCTAGCCGGATTCGTGGTACTTGCCTGAAGTGCCGCGCCGGGAGCCGGGGGGCCAGTAACACTGGTGTTAATGGCAAGCGCATTATTGAGGAAGCTTTGCAGGTCGCCCAAGGTCGTAGTGCCCGTGACGGTGAGAGTTTGGGTGGGCAGATTGTTGCCCCCTTGAGTCCCGCTGATCGATAGCACGTCGTTGACAGCGACCAGCGGTACCGTAGGGGTCGCCGTGCTGGCGAGATTGACCAGGTCGGTCGTGCTGCTGGGTATGGCAAGGGTATTGAGTGTTGTAAGATCCTGGCTGGTGAGGATGGTCGCACCGCTGGCGACGGGGCCGCTGGCGTCGAGATTTCCCTCCAGCGAGACATTTTGGGTAGCTGCGGCGATCGTCGCCTGGCCGATCGGGATCGTCAGATTTCCCAGGCTGCCGGTGATGATATTACCGTTTGCGTCGGCGCGATATCCTTGGACATAGTCGCCGGTGGAAGTCACAAGCTGGTTGGCGCCGTTGAGCGAAAACGTGCCGTCGCGGGTGAATTGTTGCCCAGAATGGGAATTGAGCACGAAAAAGCCATTGCCGCTGATGGCCATGTTGGTATCAACGCCCGTCGTCTGGATCTGGCCCGGTGTGAAATTGGTGGTAATGGCGCCGATCTGCACGCCCATGCCTTCCTGGCTTGGATTCGTGCCGCCGAAATCACCGTTGGGACCGCTGCTGGGGCGGTCGGTCACGTAAAACTGTGAAGAGAATGAGACGTTGCTGGATTTGAACGCGGTGGTGTTGGCGTTGGCAATGTTGTTTGCCACGACGTTCATCCACGACTGGTTGGCGTCGAGGCCGGATAGTCCCGTGAAAAGTGAGCTGGCTAATGACATTTAAAACCCGCCTGGAAATTCTTGGACATCCGGATTCATTCAGTTTCCACGGCGAAAACCGTCGCCGGCACGGAGAATTGCGTTCCGAGCGATCAGGAGGCGCCGGTTGAGCTTGTGGGGGTGGTCGGGGCGTTGGTGATTGCGGTCACGTTGGCCATCGACATCGTCGAGCCGCTGCTGAGCGACAGGCTGACTCCGCTACTGCTGACCTGCACGCCGGTCACGATTCCGCTGATTGAGTTGCTGTTTGCGTCGGTCCCCTGGACAAGTTTTCCAATCATGCCGGAAGCCGCCGACACCTGGTTCTGCTGCACCATGCTGGTGAGGTTGGTCTGGAGGCTGTCCTGCGATTGCAACTGGCCGATCTCGCTCATCTGCTGAAGCATTTCGTTGCTGTCGGTGGGATCGAGCGGGTTCTGGTTCTGAAGCTCGGTCACCATGAAGTTGATAAAGTCGCTGGGCGTGAGCGAGTTGCTCGAGTTGGTCGAGCTGCTCGAAGACGAGTTGGCGGCATTCGCCTGGGCCGTGCTGGAATTGAAAATCGAGTTTAGAGAGTTTATGGCACTCATGGTTTAAACCCTTTCGGCCGGAAATATTCGCGGCGATCAAAAATCCGACCTGGTAAATTGGAGTAAAGCGAAATCTGCGCGGTTGCGCAGTGAAAGCTGCGCTTCGGGCGATTCAGGCCACCAGATCCAGCGGATCATTTCCACCCCGAATCTTCCGCCACATGCGGCGAAGCGTTTCGCGGCGCTGCTGCTCCTGCTGGCGCTGCGGCCGTCGCTGGAGGATTGGCCGTTGCTGTCGGAATCGTTGCTGGAAGAGCTGTCGGAGCTTGAACTCTGGCGGACGTGAAGGCGATCGACGCTGACCCCCTGCGTTTCCAGTGCGTTTTTGAGCTGGCCAAGGGTGTGCGTCAGCAGGCGCGTGGCCTGATCGCTGCTGGTTTCGAACGAGGCGGACATCACGCCGTTTTCCATGTGGACGGAGATCTGCATGGCGCCCAGATCGGGCGGGTTGAGCGTGATGTTCATCGTCCCGCCGTTAGGGAGCAGCTTGCCGTTGATGGTGGAGACAATGGACTGCTGATTGGCCTGGGCGAATTGGGCGACGGGGGTTTGCGGCACAGCGGGCTGCGAGACGACGGCTGGCGTCGCGGACTGCGAAGAAACCGGCGTGGGCGCCGGAAGCAGATCGGCAAAAGCAGTCGCGGGAACGTCGGCGCCTTTTTCCTTGCCTGTCGTGGGAGCCGCGGCGGTCGCAGCGGCGGTTTCGGTTTCAGCCGCGGCATTTGCGGCGGCATTCTCGGCGGCGAAGGGAGAGACGTTGACGTGGGAACTGGACGGCTTCAGAGTTGAATCGGCCGTCGAATCGGTGTTGTCAGAGTCATTCGCGTTCGAAACCGGCTTCGTTTGGGCCGGCGCATTTGTCTGCGCTGTGGCGGCCGCTGCGGTCGCAGCCGCATTCTGGGCGGTGGCGTTTTGGTTTGCTGTTTGATTCGTCTGCGGCGTTGCTTTTTGATTTGTCGATTTCGTCGCGGTCGGTTTCGCGCTCGTCGCCTGGGCGATTTGAGCGAGATTCAGGTTTGGCAATTTAAGCAAGACCGCGAGCGGAGATTTCTGCACTGTGTCGGCGGAATTCGCCTGTTCGTCCGAGGTCTGCGTCTGCACCTCGGTTTCGGTTTCCACGGCGGTTTCAGCCTTGGCCGAGGTTGAATTCTGCTGTTTCTGCTGGGAGTTGGAACGATCGCCTAACTGGCCCGAATCCTTCTCGGGCTTGGTTGGCGTCGCGGGCGCATTTGCGGCGCCGACTGGGCTTGCGCCGCGGCGCGTGCAGATTGCGGCTTCGATTGCGCCTTGGTCAACTGCTTCGAAAAATCGCTCTCTTCCGGAGAACTGGGCTGCGTGCTGGGTGGAGTAGAGGGTGGCGGTGGTGGTGGGTTGGGAAGGACGCTCAGAATCGAGGAGGTCATGGGGATTTACCATCCGTGGCGGAAACCTGGGCCAGCCGTATGCGCTCGAACACGCGCTGTATGAATGCTGTTTCGTCACTCGTTTTGAATTCCTTGATAATTTTTCCGGCCGTCCGCGTGTCCATCGCCTGTAAGTACTGCTGTACCGTCGTTTCATTCAGCGTCATAAAAATATTTTTGACCTGCCGCGACGGCATGGCGCTGTAGAGGGACAAGCTCGTCTGGAACCCCTGATCGTCCTGGAGCTTCTCGGCCTGCTGCTCGCGGTCGGCAAGGTCTTTTTCACGTTTTTCCAGTGCGGTCCGGTCGGCGGCGAGCTTGGCGTTGGCTAAATCAATCTGTTTTTTGAGGTCCAGCAGTTCCCTCTGCCGCTGATCGAGCTGCATCATCTGGGCGTCGAATGTGCGGCGGACGAAATCAACCTGCTGGATCGCGGAAAGGCCGGCGTGGCTGGCCAGAAGGTCGGCAAGATTGAGCCGGGGTCCCGGGGTCGATGACGTTGGCGCACTCGGCTGCGTGGCCGCGACCGGCGGCGGTGGCGAGAAAACCAGCGTCTTTACCTGCGGCAAGCTTCGCCTTATCGAGTTTTCCCGATTGAAAAAGATACGCTACGCCGCCCACGGCGGCCAGAAAATTCAGCGCCAGCGTGAAGGCCAGAATCAGCAGGAGCTTTTTCATTCACGCCCCCCTTCGCTGCGGCTTGTGCCGCCGGCATGCACGAAATTGTCGTGGCCGATGTGCATGGCGATTTCGTCCATTTCCACGTCCTCGCGGCGGCGAATCTCCTCGCGCCAGCGGTTGAACTGGCGTTCCTTGAGCTTCTCCAGAATCTTGCGCCCCTGGCCGCTTCCGCGAGGTTGCGCGTCGCCTGGTCGATCTGGACCTTCACCGCCCCCATTTTCTGAGCAATCCCCATCGCCTTGCGGTGCATCGCCACAGAAAATCGGCGATGCGCCGCGAGAAACGCCAAATCCAGCCGCCCCGTCAGGCGATTCTTTCTTAGATCTTCGTCGGAAGCGCGGACTGAAGCATCCAAACCGCGCAGTTCCGCATCAAGCGCCGCCATCTGCGATTGGATCACGGCCAGCTCACGCTTGCGCTGGTGTTCGATGTTCGTTCGATGACGAAGAACACCTTCGAGTTGGAAAGTAAAGCGGGCCATGGGATATCAGATCATTTTGCAGCGCCTGCCGGCTTGGCTTTCTGCGCCTGGGCTCGCAGGGCCTTTTCCAACTGGTCCAGCCAGAGCGACAATTCCGTAAGCTGCGTCACCGATTGCTCCATTTTCAACGGCGAATTCGAATCCTGCTGAAGAAACTGGAGGATGCGCGGCCGCGACTGGACCGCCATGTCAAATTCCATGTTCACGCCGGGAACGTAAGCCCCAATGTTGACGAGATCTTCGATGTCCTGAAAGACGGCGATTAAATTCATGACGCGTCGGATATGGCCAAGCTGCTCGGACGCAATAACGTCGCCGCGCACGCGGCTGATGCTCTGGAGAACGTCGATCGCCGGGAAATGAGATCGATTGGCCAGCGCACGGCTCAGCCACAAATGCCCGTCCACGATTCCCTTGACCGCGTCGGAAATCGGCTCGTTAAAATCGTCCCCCTCGACAAGAACCGTATAGAACCCCGTAATAGACCCGCTCTGCTCCGCCCGGCGCGCTCCAAAACCTGCGGCAAAAGCGCGAACACGCTCGGCGGATATCCCTTGGTCGCCGGGGGCTCCCGCGCCGCCAGCCCAATCTGCCGCTGCGCGTGGCACATTCGCGTGATCGAATCCACCAGCAGCAAAACATTCATCCCCTCGTCCCGGAAAAACTCCGCAATCGTGCAGGCAACCTTTACGCTCCGCACGCGAAGCAGCGGCGCTTCATCTCCGCTGCTGACAATGACAACGCAGCGACGCATGCCCTGCTCACCAATGATTTTCTGGAGGAATTCCTGCACCTCCCGTCCGCGCTCGCCGACCAGCGCGACGACGGACACATCCGCGCTGGTGTGCTTCGCGATCTGGCCCAGCAGCGTGCTTTTGCCGACTCCCGGGCCGGAGAAGATTCCCATGCGTTGCCCAAGCCCGCAGGTGTGCAGTGCGTCGACGCAGCGGACGCTCGTGGAGATGGGACGGTCGATGTTGATCCGCGCCATCGGCTCGACCGCCCGCGCGTCGATCCGGCGTCGGATTCCCAGGGGAAGCGACTCGCGCCCGTCAATCGGGTTGCCAAGCCCGTTCAGCACGCGCCCGAGCATCCGATGGGTGCAGTTGATCGTCGGCGCCGCCGAGAGGTTTTCAACGCAATCTCCCCGCGCAACGCCCGAAGACGATTCAAGAGACATCAGCAGTGTTCGGTCGTGCTGAAAGCCGACGACCTCGGCGATACTTTCCGAGCCTCCCATGCTGATGATCTTGCATAGCGAGCCGACGGGCAGCGACAGGTCGCTGGCTTCTATAGTCAGTCCGCCAATCGCCTGCACCCGCCCCACCACGCGATAAGGCAGCGCCGCTTCAACCACATCAACCTGCGAGGCGAGATACGTCACTTCGCCTCCGCGCGCTTATCAGGAAGCAGATCCGCGATAATGCGGTCAAGCTGCACGTTTACATCCGCATCGATCTGCCCCTGCGCCGTGAAAACGCGCGCCCCGCCGGCGGAAATGCCCGCGTCTTCCGTCAGCTCGACGTGTTTCAATTGCGGCCACGCGAGCCGCAGATTTGGAAGCTCCGCCTGAAGCGTCTTAAGCTGCGCCGGATTCACCGCGATTCGCACGTCGGCAGCGTGAACCGTCAGCGACAGCGCCTCCTTCAAATTCCGAGCGAGAACCTGGTCATCGAAATCCGCCTCCCGTCGCACGATTTTGCGGGCAATTGCGCTGGCAAGCCCCACAACTTCGCTGATGACGTGCGTGTGAAGCTGATCCCGAGCATCATCCAAAACCCGGCACGCCTGGGTGAGGGAATTGATCAACTGCTTCATCGCCTCGCTGTTTTGCGCCAGGGCCTGCGCGTGCCCCGTTTTCCGGCCTTCCTCAAATCCCTCGCGCCGCCCCTGCTGTCGCCCTTCGGCCAGGCCTTCGGTTTTCGCCCTCTGCTTGATTTGCTCCGATTCCGTGCGCGCCCCCGCGATAATCTGATCGGCCTTCCCGCGTGCCCGAAGAAGGACTGATCGCGCCGCCGCCTCGATATCCTGCATGGAAAACGCGGAAACGCCCAGCGGAACGTCGGTGGCTTTGATGAGGCCCATGATTTCCTCCATGAAATCGAATAAAACCCGATTCCCTTCGGGTCGCGACTAAGCAACTAAAGCGATCAGACAACCATTTCCTTTTCCCCGCCCCGGCCCGCGATGATGATTTCGCCCGCGTCTTCCAGGCGGCGAACGACATCGACGATCTTCTGCTGGGCCGACTCCACATCGCTGACGCGCACCGGCCCCATATATTGCATGTCTTCCTGAATCAGCTGCGCCGCCCGCTCCGACATATTCTTGAAAATCTTCTGTTTCAAATCTTCGCTGGCCGTCTTCAGCGCCAGCGCCAGCTCCTCGTTGTCCACTTCCTTCAGCACCGACTGAATCCCCTTGTCGTTGACCAGCAGGATATCCTCGAAGACGAACATCAGCCGCCGAATCTGCTCGACGAGATCGGGGTCTTCCGCCTCGAGCCCTTCCATGATTCCCTTTTCCGTCGACCGATCCGCGAGATTGAGAATCTCCGCGACGGTGTCCACCCCCCCCGCCTTTTCGAACGTCTGGCTGACGATGTCCGAAAGCCGATGCTCCAACCCCCGCTCCACTTCCTTGATCACCTCCGGGTTGGTCTGCTCCATGTTGGCGACGCGCTTCACCACCTCGATCTGTTTCTGACTGGGCAGGCCCACCAAGAATTTCGCTCGCCTTCTGCGACGGAAGGTGCGCCAATATCAACGCAATCGTCTGCGGATGCTCATCCTGGATAAACGTCAGCAGGTTTTCGCTTTCGGCCTTCTGCAAGGAAACGAAAACGGCGTCGTCTGCACCTGCTGCGTCACCTGCTTGATCACACGATTCGCGTCGTCATCGCTCAGCGATTTGCGAATCAGCGCCTTGGCATATTCAAGTCCCCCTTCGTTGAGATACGAGTTGGCCAGCGCCAGATTGTAAAACTCTCCGAAAACTTCCTTTCGAGAATCAGCGGCGACATCGCGAATCCCGGCGATCTCTCGGCTGACTTCCTCAACCGCCTCGGGCGGAAGCCGTTTGAGGATTTCCGCCGCCTGCTCCTGCGGAAGCGACAGCAGCAGAATCGCGGATTTTCGTACGCCGTTGACCTCTGCCATATATCACCCTATCGGTTAAGCCAGCGCTTCACTAGATTCGCGGCAGCTTCCGGGTTGGCGGAAACCATCTGTTGCACCTGGTCCACCATTTGCTGTGCCTTCACCGTTTCATCGTCCAGCTCCATTCCATCGAGCGTCGCACTGTTTTCCGCGGCGTTGCCCACGACGGTTTCGCCCGACTTCAGCGTCTGCGGATCCGCCTCAGGCATACCCTGGGCCAGAGCTGGAGTCACCGCTCCCTTGCGAGCCATCATCGAAACCATGAACAAGCTCACGACCGCCAGCACTCCGATCCCCAGCTCCTTGCTGTGCTTGGTGACGATGCCATTGAGCGGCGAGGCCGCCGCCTGCTGACCCAGCGGAAGCTCCGGCGGCACTGCATCGCTGTATTCCTCGACAACCAGCGCATCGTCGGTGGGAAAAACCGCGCAACCCTTCACCACGTTGTGAATCTTCTGCGATGTGTCATCGATAAACGCCTTGAACGTCGCCGGGTCGTCCGGATCCTTCCCATCATTCTCATTTTTATACTGGTCGACGAAGTAGCTGCGCGGGACGCGAACCGAGGCTGATTCCACCGTCGCCATTCCCCCCTCTTGGGTCACCTCTTCGCTGGTGTTGCTGTAATCGGCTTTGAGCTCGGTGGAATCGGAGCTGCTGGTATTTCCGCCCCCACCGCCACCGGATGATGGAAGCGACAGCGCCGTGTTCGACACCGCCCCGGGGTCCTGCGAAGCCGCCGGCTCGGCCTGCGTCTCCGAATTGGTCTCCTCGGTTTTCGTCGGCACCGAGACGGTCTGCTTTGGATCGACCGTATGAATCGTCTTTCGCGAAAGCGCGGTGTCCAGCTTCACCGTCACCGATACAAACAACCCGTGAATATCAGACAGCGAGTTCTCGATCTTTTGCGTATACAGGTCTTCCCAATTCTTCTGCATTTGCACGGGATCGCCGTCGTCGCCGATTGTGGTCTGGTCGGTGTGATCTTTAACGGGATAAGAAACGCCGTCGATCACCACATTGACATTGCTGCGCAGCAGACCCGCCTGCGCCCGCACACAACCGCCGCCGCCGATTGCGCCAGTTGCCGCGCCGACATCTGGTTGTCCCGGCCCGTCGTCAGCGTGACCGTCGCCACTGGAACCGCGTCATTGGAGCCGATGTCGCGATCCGTGTGCGGATCGATCACCACTTCCGCATCGGAAACCCCCGGCCAGTTGCGCATCATCGCCGAAAGCGTCTGCTCCCTAGCCCGCAAAAACATCTCCGCGGTTTTGTCCGGCGGATCGAGCCAGTTCATTTCTTTAATGATCGAGTCGAAGCTCTTGTCGAAATCCTTTGGCAGCGCATTCGAGTAACCAAGCGTCGCAAGGATTTCCATCTTCCGGTCCGCGGGAACCAGGACCTTGTCACCGTTTACAGTGTGCGGAATATCGCGGGCGTCGAGATTTGCGGAGATCTGGCCGATGTCCTCGGTGGTAAGCGATTGATCCAGCAGCGGAGACATTTCCGGCTCCGCCGCCCAGCGCGACCACCACACCAGCGTCATGACCATGATGGTCAGCAGGCAGAAAACCAGCATCTTCTGGGTGGCGCTGAGCCCGGCAAGCTGCTCTTGTATGCGGGTGATCTGGGCTTTGAGGAAATCCATTGCTCAGCCCTCCTTGGCCGAGACTAAGGTTCGCATCCTGCGAACGTTGCTGCTGTTAGAACATGCCGCGCTCCAAATTGCAACAACCGGATCAAAAACCTCTTACCCCCTCTCCCGGTACTCCGGGAGAGGGCTGGGGTGAGGGCCTGAAAAATAAATTCCGAATCCCGCGCGACTGTCGCGAACAAAAACTAGATGGATATCTGCTTAATCTCATCATACGCCTCCATCAGTTTCGAACGAATCGCCAAAAGCGTTTTGAAGGCAAGATCGGCCTTTTCCACCGCGCTCATCACCCCAGTGACGTTTTCCGTTTGCCCGGTTGAAACCGCATCAACGGCCTGCGATGCGTCCTGCTGAAGCTTCGAGACCTCATCGATGCTCTTCTTGAGCACATCGGAGAAGCTGCTCGCCGGCTGGCGCCCGAAGCCGGCGATTGCCCCCCTGTCGGCGTGATCCCGCCGACATTGCCCAGCCCATTAATCACCGGATCAATCATTCTCCACCTTCAAACCTTCTTACTTTCTCACCTTCTCACCCCATTATGCCAGCAGTCTCAAACTGGAATTAAACATCGACTTGGCCGTATCCATCATCGTCACGTTGGCCTCGTAGGCCCGCGAGGCTTCCAGGGCGTTCACGAACTCAATCGCCAGGTCGACGTTCGGATAGGTCACGTATCCGTCCTTGTCGGCATCCGGATTCCCCGGATCAAATCGCTTGGGAAGCGGCGTCTGATCCAGCCGCACCTGCTGCACATGCACGCCCGGCTTGCTCGGGTCATCCGCCTGCCCCGGTGCAAAGACCACAAAGCGCCGCCGATACGGATCGTGCTTGCCGCTGGCGTCGCGAAGCGTGTTGATGTTGGCGATGTTGCCGGCGATCGTATCCATCCGGATCCGCTGTGCCGTGAGCGCGCTCGCTCCCATGTCCAGAATGTCAAACATCGTTTATTTCCCTTCCTTTAATGCGGTTTCGATCATCGAATACTGGTCGCGGAGCAGCTCGACCGCCATGTTATGCATCAGCGCGTTCTTGGCCTGGTCGCTCATAAGCTGTTCCATCGAGCGGTTGTTGCCGTCGTGAAACAGAATGCCGTGGTCCGGATGCTGGATGTCCATCGAGACGTCCTGGAAACTCACCGTTCCCGGCACCTCCGAGGACTGCTCGTCGATCTTCTTAACAAGAACCTTCTGGAACTGATCGAGGGACAGGTCCTTCTGCACATAATTCGGCGTGGAAGAATTCGCCACATCTTCGGCCAGAAGCCGCTGCCGCGCTTCCGTAAACTGAAGCGTCTGCTCAAGTACCGGCTCGCTTCCCTGATTTAGCAGGCGATCGATAAACATTCAGTACCTCCTGCCACAAACCGTATGCCACAACAGTTCATTCGGAAAATTCAGCTTCGTCTTTCTCTTAGCAAAGCTGAACCTGCGCCGAAACCGGCAATTGCTGCGCTGTTTCATTGGGCAATTGCCTCGGCAAGCTCGCCTTCTTCACGCCAGCGCTTCAGCTTCATGCCCAGCGTTCGCACGCCAATGCCCAGCGCGCTGGCCGTCCGAACGCGATGACCCTTGAACTGCTGCAGCGTGCTGAGGATCACCTGTTTTTCAATGTCAGCCAGCGGACGCCCGGCCAGCCCGTCGGCAATGGGCGTCCCGATCTGCCGCTTCAGCCACGGCTCAATCGTTTGCGATCGGATAAGCCCCGGTTCACTTTCCAAAACCACCGCGCGCTCGATGATGTTCTGAAGCTCGCGCACATTGCCCGGCCAATCGTAGTGCTGAAGCAGCGCAATCGCCTCCGGCTCAATGTGACGGAACGGTGTCTTTTCGCGCTGGCTCGCCTGATGAATGAAATTACGCGACAAATCCGGAATATCCTCCAGCCGGTTCCGAAGCGGCGGAATTTCGATCGGCACCACGTTGAGCCGATAGAACAGGTCCTGCCGGAAATCCCCCTCTTCCACGCAGCGCTCGAGATTGCGATTGGTGGTGGCGATCACGCGAACATCCACCTGCTGCGTCAGGCTGCTTCCCACACGCTCGAAACAGCTCTCCTGGAGCACCCGCAAAAGCTTAGCCTGGAGTGGCGCCGCAATTTCGCTGATTTCGTCCAGAAGCAGCGTGCCTCCGTCGGCCAGCTCGAAGCGCCCGCGGCGGAGCTTGTCGGCGCCGGTGAAAGCGCCTTTCTCATGCCCAAAAAGCTCGGACTCGAGCAGGTTTTCCGAAAGCGCCGCGCAATTGACCGCCAGCATCGGCCGATCGCGCCGCGACGACGCCAGGTGGATCGCCCGCGCCACAACTTCCTTGCCGGTCCCGCTTTCGCCGCGAATCAGCACCGTCGCATTGCTGCGCGCCACCAGGTCGATCTGATTTCGCACTTCCTGCATCGCCGCGCTGTCCCCCACCAGCGGCCGAGGCGAACCGATCTCCGTCATGCTGCGATAGGCCTGGTTTTCCAGCCGCAACCGGCTGTGCTCCAGCGTCCGGTCGACCAGCAGCTTGATTTCATCCCCGTTAAACGGCTTCTGGATGTAATCATACGCCCCCAGCTTCATCGCCTCGACGGCGTTGGCCACCGAAGCGAATGCCGTCATCAGAACGACCGGCATCTCCGGGCGCAGTCGCTTCGCCTCGGCGAGAAGTTCCAGGCCAGTCATCTTCGGCATGCGCAGATCGGTGATCAGAAGGTCAAACCGGGCGGCGCCGAGCGCGCGCCACGGCGGCGGAGCCGTCCGTGGCCGCCACCACCTCGTGACCTTCACGCACGAGTGACTGCGCGAGCGAGTCTCGCATCATGTCCTGATCGTCAACAATAAGTATTCGAGCCATGCGGTCTCCTGATCCTGTTGCTAAATCCTGATTTCGAATATCGCCCCACCGTCCGGCGCGTTGCCCGCGGTGATCGTCCCGTCGTGCGCTTCCACGATCCGGTGAACGATCGCCAGGCCCAGGCCCGTGCCGGCTTCCTTCGTCGTAAAGAACGGATTGAAAATTTTGTCCAGCGCCGCCGGAGAAATCCCCGGCCCGGTATCCCGGATGCAAAGCCGGAAATGCTCCGGCGGATTGGGCGCCCACGAGATACTGACCACGCCCGCGCTCCCCACCGCTTCGATGGCGTTGATCAGCAGGTTCAAAACGGCCTGCCCAATGAGCAGCGGATCGACCGGCACAATCATCGGCCGTGGCCCGTCGCTTCGCATCCGATTGCCCCGCGCAGCCGCTCTCCGGCAAGCTCGATCGACTGATCGACAAGCTCCGCAAGATCGACCGGCGAAAGCTGTGTGTGAATCTCCCGCGAAAACTGGAGCACCTGGCTCACCAGCGCCTCCAGCCGCTTCACGCCGGTGGAAATCTTCTTCACCAGCTCCAGCGACGTCGGCTGTGCCGCCACATCGCGCGAAAGCAGCGACGCGTAAAGTTCAATACCGCCGAGCGGGTTGCGGATTTCGTGCGCCATCCCCGCCGCCATTTCCCCCAGCGCGGCCAGCCGCTTGCGCCGCTCCAACTGCCGGTTCTTATCCGAAAGCTCGCTGCGCAGCGATTGAACCGTCTTCTGAAGCTGCGCGTGCGAATGCTGCAACTTTTCCGTGAGATGGTTGTACTCGCGGATAATCCCCCCCAGCTCCTCGATGCGGGCGGCGTTGGAAGTTTGAGTGTCGGTGGTCGTGTCCATAAATCTCAACGATGAATGTCCAATCCCGGCTTTCCCTGCCCATAAGCGGCGGCGGCATATGCGCGGTTGAACTTCCGCGCCGAAGTCGCCTGGTTGATCTTCTTCCCCACGTTCAGCTTCCGCTGCTGCATCACCAGCGTGTCGTCCCGGTCGGCCGCCGCGATCTGCTCGATCAGGTGCCGCGTTTCCAGGTGCAGGCTCTCCGCCTCGGATCGCTTCTCCGCCGGCAACTGCGCGATGAACTCGGCCCAATTCCGCCGCGCCACCGCGCTGATCTGCCGAAGCTTCGTAATCTCCCGCAAAAATTGCTGCCGTTTTCCCAGGACCGCCAGCAGCTCCGCGTTCTGCGAGTTCTGGATGCACTCGTGCTGCGTGTTGGTGAGCTTGGCGAGGCTGCGATAGCATTCCAGCTCCAGTTTCATCGCCTGTAAGATTTGATCGTTTTCCATTTATCTCTCGCGGTTTCACCACATGCCGCTGTCGTTGGTCCACTGGAGCCACTGTTCCCAATATTTCTTTGGCATCGAAAATGTCCCGTCCGTGAACGCCTCGGGCGGCATGTGCTGGAGCATCCACTTGGCCCGGTTGTTGGCCGCCTTGGCCTCCTCCGGTTTGCCCAGGGCGAAGTAGGCGTTCACGATCTGCACGTACGCTGCCACGCTCGAAGGATCGTCCTGATAGCTGAACGCCGCCGAGTCGTAGAGCTTGATCGCGTCCTCGTAATTTCCCAGGTCGTACATGCAATCGGCGCGATAAAAATACGAGAGCTTCTGGTAAAGCTTGTCCGTGTCGTCCGTTGGTGCATTCGCCCGATACATGTCGATCACATCGTCGAACAGACTCCGCGCTTTGGTAAGCCGGTCCCGCTTCGCCGCCGCCGCTTCTGCAACCTGCGCCGCCACCGCCCCGGGCGATGTTTGCGCCGACGCCAGCTTCGCATCCAGCAGCCCGGCGCTCTTCCGGTAGCTGTCCGCCATCAGGAAAACCATCTGCGCCTTCTGCTCGTCAGCGGGATACCGCTGCGTAAGCTCCTGAAGCCGCGCAATCGCCTCTTCATAGCGCCCCGTGCGGTAGTAAAGCTGTGCCAACCCTCGCAGAGATTGCCTGAACTCCTCCGCGTTCGGGTCCACCAGCGGATTATTTTCAACGACGCTCAACAAAGTATTTTCCGCCCGCCCATACATCGTCGGCCCCTTGGCGATATACGCCTCAGCCAACGGAACCGCCGCCTTGCTCGCGGCCAGCGATTTGAAATATTCGAGCTGAAGCCGCTGAAACGCCCCAATCGCCTTGTCGAACATCCCCGCCGCCTGATACGCCTGGCCCAACCGAAGCAGCGCATCGGGCGCCATCCGATCGCTCGGACGCTCGGCCACGAAAAGCTCCAGCGCCGCAATCGCCGCTTGAAGGTTCCCCGCCTGATCGTACAGATCGACCCCTTTCCACAGCGCATCGGAATACCCATGATCATCCAGCAGCGTAAGCTGATGCGAATATTCCACGTAAGCATCCCCCGCCTTGTTCAGCAGCGCCGAAACTTCCTGCGTCCGATGAATCTTCTCCACGGGACCGGCATCCGGAAGCGTCGCCTCGATCTGATCCGCCCTCCGCTCGCACAGCTCACCCAGACGCGCGTAAAAACCCGGAGGCGGCGTCGCTTGTAGGTCCTGCTCGTCCTGGATCACCTCCAGCGCCGATTGATAATCCTGCGCCTGGGTCAGCACTTCCCCGGCTTCGCGAAACGTGCCGATCGCTTCCGGCTTATATTTTGTCCGCGACGCCCGCCGATCGATCTGCGCCACCACGTCATGGAAATCCTGCAATCCCCCGTCCGTCTGCCCCGACATGACCCGGCAAAGTCCCCGCCCCAGCAGCGCCAGCGGCGCCGGCTTCGACTCCGGATGCGTGTCGAGAATATCCTGATAAAACGAGATCGCGTTGGCGGCATCGCCACGCTCCTCGTAAATCCGCCCCAGGTAATACGCCGCGTCCGCATCGAGCGGATGGCTCACCCGAAGCTGATCGCGGGCCAGCCGCAGATATCGCTCCGCGTCATCCGGCAAACCTTCGCGATAAGAGCAATATCCAAGCTGATAGTTAAACGTCCCCTGGTCCACCGGATCGGAATCCAGCCGCGCCGCATCCCCCAGCAGTTTGCGCGCATCGGCAAATTGTTTGCGGTCAATCAGAATCCCCGCCCGCTGATCCAGCGCCCACGCCCTCTCCGCATCCGTCAGGCCCGTCTGCTTGAGATAATCCTCCAGCGAAGCATCCGCGTTCGCCGGATCGTCATTCGACAATTCCAGCTCGATCAATTTCCGCCGCAGCGCCAGCGACTGATGCGGATCCATCGCGATCGCCTGCCGATAGTTATCCGCCGCCTCGTCGTCGTGTCCCAGCGCTGCATAACTGTCCCCTAGCCGCCGGTGCATGTCCGCGTCCGGCTTCACGCCCATCTCCACCGCGATTTCCGTCTGCTCGATGATCCGCTGATAGTTCGCCGGAACCTGGATCTTCTCCAGCGTCTGCCCCGCCTCCAGCGACTGCGCGATGAGATAATGTATCTCCCCCTCCTTCAGCGGCTCCGGTTTCTCCGAATCCAAAATCCGCGAAAGCTGCTGAAGCGCCGCATTGGGACGATTGTCTTTCAGATAATCCCGCGCCACCTGGATCTTCTGATCGATGGTCGCCCCCGGCCCCGGACTGATAAAGAGATACCCCGCGTAAATAAACAGCCCGATCGACAGTACAAAAAGTGGAAGCTGCCAAAGCTGGGAAAATCGCTGGCTCGAAGACCGGCTCGCGCGGGTGTGGGACAGAGAGTTGGACATGGGCATCCCTGCCTTTGTCAATTCCGAAGGTCATCCTGACCGACAACCGCAGTATAAAGTGTTATCGGACGAACGCAAGCAACATTTGCCGACTACCACACAAAATCAGACGAGCCACCGATTCCCTGAAGAGCCGGGCCGTCCCCGGCCCGTTCCCCCGGTAATTTCAATCAGCATCGAAAACAAAATCGCCCCGTCGTTGCGATGCGACGAGGCGATGCGGAGAGAGAAAATGCAGACCGTGGGTCTAATTGCTCGCAATCACTACTTTGACAAAATCGGCCGCTGATCGTTGGACGCTGTCATCGAATCCTTATCCAGCGGCCGCGCGCTCATACGCTCACCTGCCGCTGACGGCGCCTCGCTGGTCATCGTCCCGCCGCGTGCATGCGTCGGCAGAATGACGATCTCAACCCGCCGGTTCTCGGCTCGCCCCGCCGACGACGAGTTCGACGCGATCGGCTGCTGATCCGCATATCCCGCCACGCCCAGGCGTCCGCGATTGACCCCGTTCTTCACCAGCTCCGCCGCCACCGAAATCGCCCGGTGCGCCGACAGATACCAATTATCGAAATTCCCCGCGTCGATCGTCGTCTGCCGGGTCACACGCTGATTATCCGTATGCCCTGCCACCATCAGCTCATATCCAACCGCCTGCGGCGAATTCAAAATCTCCGAAAACCTCTGCAGCGTCCCAACCGCCCGCTCATTGAGGTCCGTGCTGCCCGAGGCAAACGTCACATCGCTCTTGAATTTGACCACGCCCCGCGCGGGGTCAAACGTTACGATGTCCGGATTCTCATTCGCAAACTCGGTCAGCGCATTGCTCAAATCCGGCGGCAGCGCACGCTCGCCCATCTCCACCACCTGCGGCGGACGATTCAGCAAATCCTCATATTTCTGGGTAATCGCCGCGTTCTGCGACTGCAAACCCGCAACCTGCTGCGAAAAATTCGCCAGCATCGCCTGCTGCGTGTTGCCGGAATTCGCGATCGAATCGAGCTGCGCCTTATACGCATCCGCCTGCGACCGAGCGCCTGCGCATCGGCCTCGGCCTGATCGGCCTGCTGCAGCGCCTGATCGCGGCTGAGCTTCATTCCATTGTATTGTTCTGCGGATACGCAACCGGTGAGTGAAAAGGCGAGTGCGGCTAATCCGAGCCACTTGAGCGTCCTTGCCATGAGTGAGCCTCCATGCGATTTAATTTTTTGAGCGTGCCCGGGAAAATCTCTCTTTTTCCGCTGAAATACGCCCGTTGGCGACGGATTGTGCCAAAAAATTAAAGTTTTGCAAGAGGCTGCGCGCACAATTCACGCTAATTTTGCGCCGGCAATGAAAATTTCTGCGCCCTTACCTCGTCGTCGTCTTCCCGATGATCAGTCCCACGACAAAGAAAACCAGCGTCACCGCCAATCCCCCCGCCGCCACGCCAATGAATCCATATTTCCCGGCGTTCTGGAGGATGTCGGCATTGGTTTCGAGCACTCCCGAAATCAGCGCATAAGCCCCAAACAGTGCCACCAGCGCCGCCCCGAGCGCCGCCGCGCCAAATGCCGGCGACATCGGGTCCGGTTCCTCTTCCACCGCAACCGTGGTCACTCGCGCCGCCTGCGCCCCGCTCAATGTCCCTCGAATTTCAACCACTTTTCCCGCCGCCGTCCCCGCGGCTGCGGCAACCCCCGTCTCCCCAGGTATCCCGCGCCGTCCGGCCGCCGTTCCACCCGGAGCAATTTCATCCAGAAGCTCCGCGCCCAGCGACGTATCATCGCTCTCGCGCGTCAGGTCCAGCAATCCCGATCCTGAGCCCACCCCTTCCGATGGAACATCACCAATCCCCGGCGCAATCGCCGTCTGCGCCGATGGGTCCACGCGGCTCGACTTCATCATTCTGAAACACATCCACGCCCGGCCGGCTTCCCTGCGACCCCGAAAGCCCCGTCCCGCTTCCCGCCGCCCGCGCCGCCGGCGAAGGAACGCCTCCCACCGATCCCGACAGCCCCAGATCCGCGGCCAGGGCAGTATCTTCTTTCAGAGACATCCCCCCCGCCGAAGATCCACTTCGCCCGCTTTCGGTGTCAACAAGACTCAGCCCCGATCCCGTTCCGCTTAAACCGCTACCAAGCCCGCTACCCACGCCGCTGCCGATTCCGCTGGGGATTCCACTCCCCGGACTCGTCGCGCCGCTGCCGATTCCGCTCCCCATGCCGCTTCCAAGTCCGCTACTGATTCCGCTCCCAATCCCCCTGCTATCCGCCAATCCAATCGCAGCGCCGCTGTCGGAAGCCCCGAGATCCACGGGATCTCCACCCGCCAGTTCCGCCTTGAGCGCTTCCACCTGGTCGGCCTTGTACATAAACCGCGGCCCATCGCGGAATTCCCGGAGCCGCCCCTCGCGCGTGTACTGCTTGATTTCCTCTTCATTCTTGCCGAGCACACCCTTGGCCTCGTCAAGCGTGTAAAACATCTTTGCCATGATCGAAACTCCTGAAACGTCAAAATCCTATGGATTATTATCACCCGGCCCACTCGGGGCCAGTGGCGGAAGCTGCGATTCATTCTTCTGCTGATTCTGGCTCGCGGCAGCGTCCTGAACCGCCTTCTGGATATCATACCAAGCCGGAAACGTATTATAGTTCTTTAGGTCCAAATCATAACCGAAATTCCGCGCCGCCGACAAAACCAGCGCCTTTTCCCCCGCCCTATATTCATACACGCACAGTGTTTGCCGCTGCGTATCCAGCAGATAGCACCCCCAAATCTCCGGATGAAGCTGGCAAGGCATAACGTATATGCCGCCCCCTCCCGCGATCGGCGGAGCATCCCCAGCCGCCTGTCCCAACGCCAACTCCCCCCCCAACCGGCCCCGGGTGAGCAGAGCCGCAAAAATCGCCACCAATAACGCGGCGTTTATATATAGCCCGTAAACCAGCGCTTTTGAAAATTGCGGTTGATTCATCTTAACCGACCGGCTACCAATGGGAGGGCGTCAGAAACTACTTTGATCGCCCAGGCATTTTAGCCCATCAGCCTTGGAAGCTGCAAGGTGAAGCCGATTTGAGAACCACGACCGTCGAACCCCCCTCCCGTTCCCCCCGTCCTACCCCCTCTCCCGGTACTCAGGGAGAGGGCAGGGGTGAGGGCCTGAAACCCATCATCCGCCCCGACCACATCGGCCCCAATCTCCAGCTCTTCACCGCCAAAGGCTTCGAATGGACGGACGTCCAGCTCCCCGTCCCCAATCTCCCTGACGATCTCGAAGGCTTCCGAATCCTCCACATCACCGACATCCACGCCCGCCGAACCTGGGATGATGCGTATGACGACCTCATCGCCCGCGTAAAATCCAACCCCCCCGACCTCATCGTCCACACCGGCGATTTCGTCGACGACAAGCACGACTCCCGCCTCCAATTCCCCATCGCCCGCCGGCTGGTAAATTCCCTGCAAGCCCGCCTCGGTTTCGTCACCATCCTCGGCAACCACGACGGCGACCTCCTCGGCCCCCCACTCGCCAGCCTCAATCTGACGCTGGTCGAACACAAATGCCTCGCCATCCATTCCGGCTCCGCCACGATTGAACTCATCGGCATCGCCGGCGTCGAGCGCACCGATCTCGACCCCGTCTTTCTCCATTCCCTCGGCCCCAAAAAACCGCAAACGCTGCGAATCCTGCTTTCGCATTTCCCCGACCTGATCCGCAAAACGCAGTTCCTGAATGCTGACCTCTATCTCGCCGGCCACACACACGGCGGACAGGTCTGTCTCCCCGGCCGGCGTCCCATCATTCGTCACGACTCCCTCCCCGCACAGTTCATCGGCGGCATCAATCGCTGGGGCGGCACCTGGCTCATCGTCAATCGCGGACTGGGATTTTCCTCAATCCCCATCCGTTTATTCTGCCCGGCGGAAGTGATAGAAATACATTTGAGAAAGGTTGGTGTGTCATAGGAAGGGAAACAGGAGCGGAGGCCGCGGCGACTTCGCCGCAAACCGAGGCCCAGCGCCTCGAAGCATCCCGAAAGTTCGCGATAGAAGCCGCCCGGCTGGCGAAGAGCACACGCTGCCATGGCGTGATCGTGCTCGACATGGCCGGCATCTCTCCCCTCACCGACTTTTACGTCATCGCCACCGGCACGAGTGCCCGGCAGATGCGCAGCGTGTGTGATGAGATCGACGAGCTGGCCGCAAAGATGGGATTCCCCAGCTTTCACCGGTCGGGGTATGAAGGGGAGACTTGGATTGCTGTGGATTATGTCGATGTGGTCGTCCACGTCTTCAACCACGATGCGCGGATGTATTACGATCTGGAAAACCTCTGGGGCGACGCCAAGCGGATCGCTTGGGAAGAAAAACAGCACTAGGCCCTGTCTCATGAATCCTCGCGCGGCCAGACGAAGCTGATTTTGGCCGCGGGCTAGGAGCGACGGCGAGCAGTATTGTAAGGAAATACGGCGAGGAGGAGCGTCGCCGCACGCGGCCAAAATACGCGAGTATGGCCCGCGAGGATTCATGAGACAGGGCCTAACCCCGCACGCATTTTGCCGGCAAATTTCTCTACTGTTCTACTTTCTACTGCTCAACCCTCTCGCGCGCGGGGATGCGAAGCGGGTTGGGTGGGAAGAAACAAAGCATTAATCGTCAAGGCACAGTGAGGTCATCCTGATTATTCATTATTCGGGGCTTATGGCGTGAGGCGACGGGCTTTTTTGCAGACTTCCGTCCCCGTGGTCGCTATGATAGTTGGCAGCAAAGGTGCATCCGATTCCTGCTTTTGCCGATATTGAACATATCCCGTTGAAAGAAGACGAAAATGGTCACCTGCGATTTTGCTGAAGTGAAAGAAAAAACCGACAGGCTCGCGGCCGAACTGGACAAGTGTGAAAGCGGCGGTGCCTCGTATTGCGACAACCTCGACAGAACCCTCACATACTCGGCGGAACGATACTTCAAATTTGCGGAGGACGTGCGCCGCTGGGCTGACGACGTTTTCTGTGGAAGGGTCATCTTTGATGCGGCAGCAGAGACGCTATGGAAAGCAACTTTGGAAAACTTCTTCCAGCGTGCAACCCGACTACTTTCGAATGGCAACGCGGCATCGGGCGAACACGGATGCGACACCATGGACGGCACAAACAAGCTGAGAATAGCGCTCTTTCAAATGAGCCAACTGCTGCATCCCTGGATTACTCCAACATCAGCGGTCGGTCCGTCCGCGCGACAGCCCTATTCAACTGATCAGACGAAACTTGAGGAAGGCAGAAAAAAACTGGCATCTCTTCCGCCGTTGCCGCCCGACTGGAAACCATTTAACAAGCAACAGGCCGCGATGATTCAACGGGCCACTCGTCGTTAGCCCCAGGCTTGCCGCCAAGGGGAAGGCATGTCCTCCCAGAAGAAAACTGATGTCATTCCGATTCCAGTTGTCCCGTTGATTCCTGTAGTAGAGCAGGTGATTCAGCAGATCTGCTGCTGGCCTTTTGAAGATTCCTACATTCCTCGGCTTTTCCAGACCGACATAAAGCAGCGGGTGCGAAGGGGGCGAGCGGGAATTTGGCTCTACGCGGATGTCAACAAGGAGATAATAGGATTTGGAACAATCGACGTTTGCTGGGACTATAAATACGTAACTGGGGACAGGCCACACCCGCACATTCCGCTGCTCGCTGTGAGACCAGATTTGAGAGGCAAGGGAATTGGCACTTCAATCGTCAGTCACTTGATCGGAGACGCGGTCTTGAGGGCTCACTGGCCGGGCCTTAATTGCTATCCGGCAGTTTTCCTGGAGGTGTATACCGACAACGTCGCAGGCATCAGAACCTATGAGAAAAGCGGTTTCGAGAAACTAAGCGACGAGCCGACGTACGATCCAGAGGAAAAGAAACACTACTTCATAATGGTCCGGAGCCTGTCCATCGCGACACAACAAGACATTGGGTAGTCCCTTTGTTGTGCAGCCGATCTCTCGTTGTGCAAAGCGTTCCGTTGTGCCAACACCACAGAATGTAGCCCTTTGCCCCGATCTCACGATCGCCTGAAGACCCTCACCTCATTCGTTCGACGGACGAACCCAAATGACTGGTAGAGTCGCCTCGCCCGACGGTTAGCACGGGTAACTTCCAACGCCAGGGCAATCGCCTTAAACGGCGGTCGGCGCTTGAGCCCGGAAAAGAACCTCGTCGCAATCCCCTGCCCGCGATATTCCGGAAGGACAAAGAGCTCGTCGATGAAGAGGAGGCTGCCGCCGAACTCATTGCTCCAGAAGGGAATCAGGAGGGCGTAGCCGACGAGCAGGCGGTGGTTCTTAAAAAGAATCACGCGGCCGCGGGTGGGGTTGGCCAGGAGAAAGCCCAGCGTTTTGGCGAAGGATCGGGGGTTTATGGGGTGTTGCGCGGGGTCTTCAGCATAGAGGCGGGACATCATTGCAGCGACATCCGCGGAATGCCGTCGGTCTTGCATGATGTGGAAGGTAACGGGTGGGTTGGATTTCGGCATTGCGGTTTTAGATATGGGTTGGAAGAGGAAATGACAATGAGGCGGGGGCAAGCTATAGAGTGGGGTGAAGGTAGCTGGCATGCTTATAAGTGGCGCGGCGGTGTAGGGCGTTTCGCATCCAGGAATCGACTCGCTTTTCGAAGGAGTCGCCGCCGTAGGACGGGTAGCGGGCGGAGGCAGGGTGGAACTGGTTAAAATCCGCGGTCTTGAAATCCTGCGTGCGCACCAGGTACATCTGGTCGGAGAAGCCGTAGCCGTAGTAGAAGTCTTCGTCCTGTGAATCGGACTCCAGTTCGGCTTCCCAATAGCGATGGTTCCAGGTGAGATTGAAGACTTTTATCTCCGGTTTGCGCTGCAGGATGGAGAGTCCTGCACTCAACCAATCGGGCCTGTGCGGCGCATCGGCGATGGAGTCGCCGGAGAAATGCAGCAGATATTCAGTTGCGGTGAGGAAGACCGAGACGAGCAACTGAATTGAATAAAAGTAGCCGCGGCCCAGGGTTTCCCTGGACAATTTGAAGTAATTGAGGGCCTCATCGGCATAGTCGTCGACGACGGTGTACTCGTCGATGATCCCTTGTCCGACGAGCTGCGCTGCGGCTTGCCGGACGGCGGGGAGGTTTTCGACGTTATTGATATAAAGTCGCTTTCGCTGGAAGGGATGATGACAACGGGCAATCATTTCGCCCAATAGAGGCGTGCAAAGAATCTTCTGCCAGTCGCGCTCCCATACGCTGGTTTCAAATGTCACGGACATTGAGCAACTCCGTTATCCAATGTACATCAAATAAGGGTGAGAGTGGATTCAGGGTTGTCCCGGTATTTCAGGGTTGTCCCGGTATTTCAGGGTTGTCCCGGTATTTCAGGGTTGTCCCGGTATTTTTTCGGCAATTTTTTCGATTGGGCGACGAATGCGGTAGGATTTGTGGTTGGTGGACATGTCGCAACCGCCGCCCGGATATCCGACGCCTTATGAGCCGCTGGGCTATGCCCAGCCGGTGTCGCCGCGACCGGGGGTTTTGACGGCCGGGGGGGTCATCAGCATCGTCGTCGGCGCGCTAAGTGCTCTGGCAAGTCTCATGGGCATCGCGTCGGGGTTCATGTATATCGCGATGGCGAATGTGCAGGTGAAGATGGCGATGCCAGTCGCGACAACGATGCCGGCAGGGACAAGTGTCGTGACATTTACGTCAACAACCGCTCCAAGCGCTGGGACGGCAGTGGCAACGCCAGTGCCGGGGTTTCGGTTTAATGTAGCGCGCGGAGCTTCGGTGCTGACGATCGTTGAATCAGGGTTGAGCGTTTGCGCGGCAATCCTGCTGATTGTCGCCGGCAGCATGATGCTCCGCGATTCGCCGCGGGCGGATCGGCTCCACCGAATTTACGTCGCGCTGAAGATCCCGCTGATCGCGGTGGCGGCATTTGCTACGTGGTGGCTCTACACGGGAATGATGAGCGGGATGTTTATCGCGACCGGCACTGCCGGGGCGCAGACGAATTTTGCCAATTCAATGGCCGTGATCGAAGCGGTAATGATGGCGGCGATTTCGCTGGTTTATCCGGTGGCGCTTTTGATTGTGCTGGCGACGGGGACATCTCGGGGATATTTCCAGAGGCTGAGGAGCGGAGGATAATAAAATTGGGATTTACGCTGCGGGCGCCATCAGGGCGTTGCGGGTTGTTTTTCCTTGGCGAGGCACTCGGCTTTGGCTTTTGCAAAATCCTCCTGGAAATCGTCGTCTTTTTGCATTTTTTCGAAGATGGCTTTAGCGAGGACCCGCCCGGCAGCAACGTCGCTGGGGAAATGCTGGCCGGCGACGACACGGTCGTCGCCGATCAGTTTGCCGTGGGCGATCAGGGCGTCTTTGTGATCGGGGAACATCAGCGACAGAGTCAGGGCCAATGTCATGGCGCGGGTGGAGTGGGAGCTGGGGTAGGAGAACGATTTTTCGTTTTCCACACAGGGGTGGATCCTGGAGTCGGTGAGAAAAGGGCGCAGGGCGCTGGAAGATTAATTTCCCCGCGGCGCAAACTTCCCCGGCTTCTTTGTTGACCTTCACCAGGAAGACGGCGGTCTGTGGCAGATCGTCGGGGTTGAACCAGGTGCCCAATTCCTGGGAGAAAACGAAGGGGGTGAACTTGGCCTCGGCCATGACGCGCTTGGAATCATCGGGAGAGCGGGCGGCCTGGAGTTTTAGCATTGCGGTGATTTCGTCTTTTTGTTGCTGGGAATCAAGCGCGGGGGGTGGTCCGAGCAGCGTTTTGAAATCGAAATCGTCGGCTTTGACGTATTTGGCCTCGGCAGTGATAGCCGAGGCGGCACATCGCCATCGGGACGATCAGCGCAATTGCCCACTTTGACCCCATTTTCATGATTCTCTCCCTTTAGGTTGATAGAGCCTGGTGACCAATATCCTTGCGAAAGTGCATTCCGTCAAAATGAATTTTTTGGATGGCCAGGTAAACGCGCCTGCGTACGTCGACAATATTTTTGCCCAGGGCGGTGATGCCCAGAACGCGGCCCCCGTCGGTGACGACTTTGCCGTCCTTCAATTTTGTGCCGCTGTGAAAGACTTTGACATCGGGCATCGCGTCGGCGTCGGCGATGCCGGTGATGGGAAGGCCGGTGGGGTATTCGCCGGGGTAGCCCTTGCTGGTGACGACGACGCACATCGCGGGGCGCGGATCCCATTCGAGCGCGACCTGATCGAGCTTGCCTTCGGACATGGCAGTCATGACTTCGACGAGATCGGTTTTGAGGCGCATCATGAGCGGCTGGCATTCGGGGTCGCCGAAGCGGCAATTGAATTCCAGCACCTTGGGGCCGTTGGGGGTGATCATCAGGCCGGCATAGAGGCAGCCCTGGTATTCGATTCCCTCACGGAGCATTCCGTCGACGACGGGGACGAAAATGTCGCGTTCGATTTGTTTGAGGATCTCTTCGGTGACGACAGGCGTGGGGGAATGGCGCCCATGCCGCCGGTCATGGGGCCGGTGTCGCCGTCGTCGATGGTTTTGTGATCCTGGGCGGTTTCCAGGAGATAGATCGTCCGTTTTTGCACCGAGCGCCATAACCGAGCATTCGGGACCGACGAGGAGTTCCTCGATGACGATGCGTTTCCCGGCTTCGCCGAAACGCTTTTTACGCATGATGGCGTCGATGGCTTCCAGGGCATCGGAGGGGCGATAGCAGACGGAAACGCCTTTGCCCTTGGCGAGGCCGGAGGCTTTTATGACGAGAGCCTCGTCGCGGACTTTGACGTATTGGTCGGCTTGATCGGGGTCGATGAAGACGCGCGCCTCGGCAGTGGGGATCGACTGATGGCGCATGATTTCCTTGGCGAACCACTTGTCGGATTCGATTTGGGCGGCCGCCTTGTTTGGTCCGAAGACGATCACGCCCATGTCGCGGAGCCGGTCGGCAAGGCCGAGGGCGAGCGGATCTTCCGGGCCGATGACGACGAGATCGACGGCGTTGTTGCGGACGAATTTTTCGATGGAAGGAAAATCGGTGACGGAGATGGGGAAGCAGTCGGCCAGTTCGGCAATGCCCGGGTTTCCAGGGATGCAGAATAGATCGGTCACCTGCGTGGAGCCGGCAAGCTTCCAGGCCAAGGCATGTTCGCGACCCCCGCTACCAATGATTAAAACGGTCATAGTTTTGAGAGGGGTAAATTAGCAATGTTGCGCGGCAAGGCAAGGCGGCGAAGTTGCAAGTTGCCCGTTGCCGGCGTTGGCGTTGACGCAAGAGGCCGGGGGAAGTAGGGTGCGGCAATTCCGGGGCGTAGTTCAGTTTGGCCTAGAACGCTTGACTGGGGGTCAAGAGGTCGCAGGTTCGAATCCTGTCGCCCCGATTTTTCGCGGTAGCGAAAAATAGAGCAGGAGAGGTGTAGAAAGTAGAGAGGAGAGCAAAGGCAAGACCAGCATTCGACCGCCAACTTGCTTGACCGGGCAACCTCCTGCGGTCTCCTTTCTACTCTCTACTTTCTTCCGGTACGATCCCACTGATGTCCTTCGCCTTCGAGAAACTGCTTGTCTATCAGAAGGCAATCACTTTCGCCGATGCGGTTTGCACGATCATGCGGGAACTGCCGCGAGGTTATTTCTTCCTCGGCGATCAATTGAGCCGAGCCTCACTTTCCATTGCTGCGAATATCGCCGAGGGCAATGGACGATTCACCAAAGCCGATCGACGCAACTTCTTCGGCATCGCGCGGGGCAGTGTGCAGGAATGCGTGCCGCTATTGGAGCTGGCCTCCCGTCAGGGTTTGCTCAAACCAGAAGTTCACTCAAAACTCAGGAGCGACTTGGAAGAGATCGCTCGTATGCTTTCGGGATTGATCAATGGACTTGAGAGGAGGCAATCGTGAAGAACCCGATTGCCTCGACTCACACGCCTCACGGGGGTAATGGTTAATCCCGCCCCACGTATAAAACCACCGTAGACTCCGGCCCAATTTTCAGCCTTCCCTCCAAGGAAACGACGCGCCCGGAAGCCGCACAGAATACCCATGATGCGAAGCGATACCGCCCTATCGTGGTCCTCGAAAGCGTGAGCCTGTATACTCGGGCCTACGGGGTGTCCTCAGGGAGGCGTCAATGGGTACCAAGCGGAGGTTTTGCGCCAAAGGGCTGTCCCCATCCAACCCCGATTTCCAGAAGGCAGTCCGCCACACCTCTCTTATCGAGGCGCTCGAGCACCGCCTCCTTCTAACCACCGTTTCCTACACCTTCCAAAACGTCAACATCGGCGCCGGCGGTTTCGTCGATGGAATCTACTACGACCCCAAAAACCAAAATGTCCTCTACGCTCACACCGACATCGGTGGCCTCTATAAATCCACCAACGACGCAACCACCTGGACCGAGCTCCTCGATTTCGTCGGCAACAACACCAGCGGCTCCCAGAACGGAACTCAAGCCCAGGAAATGGGCGTCCTCTCCTTCGCCATCGATCCGGAAAATTCCAACAACCTCTACGCCAACGTCGGCGAATACTCCGGAACCAACGGCGCCGTCTTCTATTCCACCAACGGCGGTCAATCCTGGGGCATCGACAATCTCAGCTTCTCCGTCGGCGGGAACTCCGATGGCCGCGGTGACGGCGACCAACTTGCCGTCGATCCCAACAACAGCAACATCATCTTCCTCGGAACCAATGCCAACGGACTCTGGGAAAGCACCAACGCAGGGCAGTCGTTTTCGCTGGTCCCCAGTTTCAGCCCCACAAGCACCACCTTCGTCCTCTTCAATTCCGCCGGCGGCGTCTCCGGCGGCGCCACCCAAAACATCTTCGTCGGAATCGATTCCACTTCCTCCGGCACCAACCTCTTCGAAACCACCAACGGCGGAACCTCCTGGTCCCAGGTCGCCGGAACCGGATCCCTCCCCACTGGTTATCTTCCCGGCCACGCCGTCATTTCCGGCGGATATATGTACCTCGGCTACGCCAACGCCCCGGCGCCTAACATCGGAACCACCGGATTGCTTACCGACGGCGGCCTCTATCGTCTTCAGTTAAGCACGGGAAACTGGGCCAATATTTCCCCCGTTTCCCCCGACGGTTCAATGACTAGCTTCGGCTATGACGGCGTCGCCGCCGATCCGAATAACCCCAACATCGTTGTCGCGGCATCCTTCGATTATTACTCCGGCCCCGACCAGATGTGGCTCACCGTCGATGCCCAAGACGCCTCCCCCAATTGGAGCGACGAAGTCTACGACTACTCCACCGCGCAGAACTACGGATACGACGGCTACGACACCACACGCAACACCACGAGCGCTCCCTGGGTCGCCCCCTTCGGCGACGGTGTCGGGAACTGGGTCGCAACCATTGCCATCGACCCGTTCAATTCCAATCAGCTCATGTACGGCACCGGCGAGGGAATCTGGGCCACCAACAACCTTTCCAATAACGGAACCTATACCCAGCTCACCGAAGCCAATAGCTGGTATTTCCCCAACACCGGCATCGAATTCACCGACATCGACGCCGTCGCCGCGCCGACCGCCGGCACTCCCCTCTACAGCGCCATGAACGACATCGGCGGCTTCGCCAATACCTCCCTCATGTTTTCCCCCACCCAGGGATCCATCGGACCCGGCAGCACCGACGCCACCGACTACGCCGGCCTTGATCCCAACGACGCGGTAATGGTCGGCAGCAGCGTCGGCAACACCAACGGTGTCTACACCACCGACGGGACTAACTTCACGGCCTTCGCTGCAAATCCCAATCCGGGTGCCGAAGATGACGGCAGCGGCGACTCCGTCGCCATTTCCGCCAACGGGTCCACCATCGTTTGGTCGCCCTCCTGGGAGACGGCTTATTACTCCACCAACGATGGGTCATCCTGGAACACTGCCACCCTCACCGGCGGAAGCGCGCTACCCACCGGCGGGACCATCGTCTCCGACAAGGTCAACCCCAACTACTTCTACTACTGGACCGAAAACGCCGACGACAATTCATGGACGCTCTTTATCAGTTCTAACGGCGGCGTTTCCTTCACGCAGTCGGCCGGTGGATCCCTCGCCACTGGAAATGCGACCCTGGTTGTGAATCCAAACGTCGCCGGTCAACTATGGCTCGGAACCTACGACGGCATCTACGAATCGACTAACTTCGGGGCCAGCTTCTCCCACCCATTTAGCTACAGCACCAACGTGTCATCGATCGCCGTTGGCGCACGTGCACCGGGCAGTTCTTACCCCGCAATCTATATTTACGGTACGCCCCCCGGCGACTCATTTGAGGGCATCTATCGTTCCGATGACGGCGGAAACACCTGGCTCCAGCTCAATACCACCAACCAGCAATGGGGCGGACTCATTGCCGGCCTCGCCGCCGATCCCAACGTCTTCGGTCGCGTTTTTATCGGCGTTAACGGCCGCGGAATCATCATGGGAAACCCCGCCAGCTCCCTCCCCGCCGGCTGGACCGACAGCGACATCAACGAGCCCGGCAACCCCGGTTGGGCCACCAACTCCACAACCCTCTCTACCGGCGCCGTGGTCAATCAGTGGACCATCAATGGCGGCGGCGCGGGAATCGCCCCGACAACCATTCCGCTTTCCTCCCTCACCGTCTCCGGCGACGTCGCCACCGCCGTCACTTCCGCCGCCAGCGGCTTTCAGGTTGGACAAACCATCTCCATCAATGGTGCCTCCAATCCCGTCTACGACGGCAACTTCGTCATCACCGGCCTCGCCAACAACGACCCCGACATTGGCGCAGCCACCGAATTCACCTTCAACATCAGCGAGCCGAATGCAACCGTCGCCGGCTCCATCACCGCCACCCTCCAAGACCAGTTCAATTTCGCCTACGAGCCAATCACCGGAAATTCCATCACGGTTTCCGCCCAGCTCACCGGCCTCACCAACGCCGACACCGGCGACGTCACTCCCGAAGCCGGCATCATGATCCGCAACGGCGCCAGCCCAATCAGTCCCTTCGTCGCCCTCTTCCAGACCGCATCCGGCTCCCTCGTATTCGAAGACCGCAGCAATGGCGCCCTCCAAACCCAAACCGTCTCCGGAATTCCCGTCGGATCCGAATATCTCAGGATCGTCGGCAGCAACGACAGCTTTACCGGCTACTATAGCTCCACCGGATCGACCTGGACGCAAATCGGCGTCGGTGTCACGGTCGCCACCACCGGAAGCTTGAATGTCGGCCTCGCCGCCACCGCCAATTTTAACCCCCAGCTCACCAGCGCCACTTTCACCAATGTTGTCGTTGCATCCGCCTTCGCCACCCAATCCGGCTCAACCCTCGACATCAACCTCAACACCGGTAGCCCCGTCGCCATCGCCGGCTCGGGAAACACCATCACTGCCACCGAAAACGGGTCCCAGGACAGCTTCACCGGCATCACCAGCATTGTCGTCACCGATTCCGGCTCGGGCGACACCCTCAACTTCAATGGCGGAATAACCGCCCCACTGACCTTCTCCGGCACAGCCGCCTCAACCATCAACGTCAACAGCGGCACCCTCAATTTCGCCGCCGCTTCCACGATTTCCCTCGGCGCCCTCAACATCAGCTCCGGCGCCCTCGCCGCCGTCCCCGTCGACTCTTCCGCACAAACCCGGCTCCTGCTCAGCAGTCTTTCCATCGCTTCCGGCAAGCTTGATCTCAACGACAACGAAATCTTCATCACCTACGGCAGCGGCAGCGATCCGATCTCCACCATCTACGGCGACATCAAATCCGGCTTTAACAATGGAAACTGGAACGGCCCCGGCATCATCTCCACCGCTGCCCAAACTCCAACCAACGGCCTCAAATACGCCCTCGGCTTCGCCGACGGAAAGGACAAAGTCGTCCCCGGCCTCCCCACCGGCCAGATCGAAATCAAATACACCCTGTTAGGCGACGCCAATCTCGACGGCACGGTAAACGGCTCCGATTTCAGCATCCTCGCCGGCAATTTCGGGCTTGGTTTTACGAATTGGGACCAGGGCAATTTCCTCTTCACCTCATCAATCAACGGCTCCGATTTCGCCGCCCTCTCCGCCAACTTCGGCCAGGGCACGACCCTACCCGCAGTCGCAATTGTCGAAGCCCGCGTATCCCCGGCCGTGACAACAACGACAAACACGACCGTCAGCACCACTGACACGACGACTCCAAGCGACAGAATTCTCAAGTCCAACCCGAAGACAAAGTGCCGGATGCTTCGCTAGCTACTTTCCCCTGCTCCACTCTTTCGCAGCGCCGGGGCATTCAATACAAAACTTGACAGTCCGCAACAAACTGGGTGGTTTGGGGGGAATGGGCGTGACTCAATGGGCACCCCACAGCCCAAGCCTGGAAGCCCGGAATTGAAGTGCCGCCGGTGTCCTCACCAATATTGTCCGGCATTATAAGCCGAATGGATGGGGGGTGAGATCGGGTTTTCAAAAGTGAGGCTTGCCGGTGACGCGTGTTGGGGCGGTCGGCGAGAAAAATGCTTATTTCCGCGCAGCATCGGCACTTTGCCGCCTGAGCCAGGAATGAACCCGCGCGGCAATCAGGGCGTTTTTTGCAGTTGTTTCTTGCGGGCCAGCCGCGCTTTCTCCAGCATCCGCTCTCTCTGACGCTTGATGAGCACCGGCAACTGATCCTCGTAGCTGCATTGCCCGCGGTAAACCAGGCTCAGAGCCACCAGGCTGTATTTATCCACCGGCAGGCCTGTGCGAATGTGAATCAGCAGCGTGCAGATTGTCGCCGCGTAAAACTGCAGGGTGATGCCGTTGGCGCTGGTGCTCAGCAGATGAGAGAATCCCGCCGTCACCTTCAACCAGCGCAGGAACAGTTCGATGATCCAGCGGCAACGATAGAGCATGGCGATCACCCATGCCTCCACGTCCAGCAGATTGGTCAGCAATCGCACGGGTTCCTGCTTGACTGGATCCCACACGGTCACCAGGCGCAGCGTCTGGGTTGGGGGCTGGCTTTTGCAGCCATTCTCCACGCCCAGCAGACCGAATTGGTCTTCCCGTACTTCTGATTCGATATCTTTTTCGCACCGCGGACGATTCTCCTGCACGCGAAGCGTCAGGTCCTTTTTGAGTCGCACGACGAAGTCTGAGCCGATCTCCAGGATGGAGCAGATGAACTCATAGGGGTAATAGGCGCGGTCGAAGAGGTAGAGCACGCCGGACTGGAGCATCGGCTTCATCGCCGCCGCCTCGCCTCCCTGGTGGGCATTGCCGCTGATGGAAAAGTTCTCCATCGTCCAATGTTTGACGTCCACCTGCAGGTTCAGTCGCACCTGCGAATCGATGTCGCCCTCCCCGTTTTTGCGTCGCTGCAGGGCCCAGGTCACCTCGCCGGCCAGGTGAAAAAGAGACCCGTCGCCGGCCACGATCTTCTCGGCGACTCGATCCAGATCCGGGTCTACCTGCTGAAGCGCCGGCAGTTGCTTTTGAAGCTCTTGAATCAGCGGACGCAGATGCTCGACGCGAAAGCGTGCCATCGCATCGGAGAGCGTGCTTTTGGGAGCCTGACGGGCCTTGAGATGCGATTTGACCGAAGGAACCTGCGCCAGTTGCTCAAGCGTCCGCAGCGAGCGAACCAGCGGATCAAAAAAGGCGCAGAGCAAAACAATCAGGACGTCCAACTCGCCCAGCGTGACGTTCCCATGCTCCGGCGGAACGTGATCACGCCAATATTTATCGAGCGTCTGAACGTGGCGGACAATTCCCGGGACGCTCACGTTGGCTTCGGTGATCTGGGGACGTTTGGCTCGCGCCATGAGGCTTGATGTACCACAACAGCGAATCGGGCGCAACCGCACGTTTGTGATAGAAAATGCCGGACAGTATTGGTGTCCTCACCGGCGGAATGTGCTGGCGGTAAATTCCGCGGGTGAGGACACCGGCGGCACTTCACAAAGCACAATTCAAAACGATCGCACGCAAAAACAACCGAGACAACCCGCCTCTGAATCGAACCGGATAAAGGGAAATCAATCCTGTCATCCCTCTTTTCTCTTGGACATGTTTAGATTCCAAGAGAAGAATTATTAACACCCATCGGTTTCGCGCCGAGCGCGGGGGCGTAGAGTTTAAAAAGCAACTTCCCAGCGAGCTCTGCGCCTCTTGCGCGATCTATCTCTTTTCTTTCTGCCTTGAGAGGAAGATTCATTGAACCGCGGATGGGCGCGGATAAAAAGAGAGGAATTTTTATCCGTGAAATCAGTGCACGAGAACACGAGAGAAAATCACCTATTTCGATCGCAATAATAGGTGACCGCCCCTCATTCCTCTCGTTTCCAAGGTGGATTACGCGACGGCGTTGTGATGCGCGAGCCGCTCTAGGAAATCTTCGAAGGGTCGCCCCTCGTCAAATTTGACGGTGGGGATCTGTGGAATGTCGCAGTTGTCGACGCCGCGGCAACGCTCAAAAGCGATGCCGGGATGGCGCAGCCCCTGGGCGATGGCTAGGCAGGCGCTTTGGTTGCCGATGAAGAATTCGGCGCCGGCGATCACCTGGGCGGCAGCGAGAAGGTCCGGGGGCTTGTAGCACTGAATTTTCCCGACTTCAGATTCGAAGGCGGCGAAGTCGTCAGGCACGCCGATCATCATCGTGTCAAACGGACACCGCTGGATAATTCGCTTCCAGGTCGATTCGGAACCGGGCTCGTGCCAACGGGGGGAACGGTTGAGGATGACCGTCGCGATTTTGATCGGATCAACGACGAGCCAGGGTTCGGCGAGCCAACTGACTTTGTAATCGCGCGAGCTTGCGCAGGTGCACGGCGGCGAGATTCCTTTCCGCCGGCGACGCGAGGGCATGGCGGGAAACGTCGAGGTCACGAGCTCCGGGCGTCATCTTCTCGACGAACGTCACGGAACGGACGTAACGCTGGGAAAGTAGCAGCGGCTTGATCGCTCCCACATTGCCCGCGTTAAGCGGAGGAAGACCGGGAAAATGCTGGACGGGGGAAATCTCCAGGTCGATTGGTCCCTCGACCGACGCCACCACACGCATCGCGGGCATCGCGTAGATCATGTCACCGAGATGGCCGGAATGGTGATAGATGTGGCCCATGAACAAATCTTACCTCGGCTATGAATAATGTCACTTGTCCCCTCAACTCTTCTCTCTCCCAGCACCGTTCCCGGTGGTGCTGGAGAAACGCGGGAAACGCAGAAAAAAATCTGAACGCATCAAATATGCAGCGTCTCCATGACATCCGAAGCCTCCCGCCCCTCATTCAGCAATTGAACTACGGGGTCAATTGAACTACGGGGTCAAACTACGGGGTCAAACTACGGGGTCAGGTTCCGATTCCTGCCCCCTTTTCACCCGGCTTCGCAAGACCTCGCTACTGCCCGACCTTCAACAACTTTCTCGGTTGAAGCGATTTCAGTGAACGAAGTAGCGCCGGGACGAGAGACTCGATCGTTTTGAGCTTGTTGTCTTTGGCTACCAGGACAACGACAGCGACCGGCAGGCTCCCCATGTGCTGCTCGTATTCGAGACCTTTATCCGTCGTGATGAGTGCATCGAAGCCGTTTTTGGCGGCGAGCCGCAGCAGCTTTCCGTTCTCAATTCCGTTCCACTTCATGTAACCGGCGGTAATACACTCATGCCCAGGCAGAAGTTTTCTCAATTTGTGGGGCAGATTTTCGTCCAGTAATAGCTTCATCGGACCGCCAGCGCGTCCTTTCACGCGCTGCTTGGCCGACTCCAGGACCGCCATGACCTGCTTCCGTTTTACGCTGGGAAACTGCTCGAGGAAATAATCGATGGTCTGACCTTCTTCAATCCAATCAAAAAAGGTCTGAACGGGAACGCGTGTCCCCAAAAAACAGGGCGTCCCGTGCATGATCTTCGGATCGCTTTTAACCGCGCCTTTCATACCTTCATTTTACCACCGCGCGTTGAGATACCAATCGCCCTAACTTATTTGGATGGTCTATCCAGATGGGGATGGCAAAACGGTTCCAAATGCCGATCCCGCGCCGCCAGTTGCGAGTGGAAGCGGCGTCCCCGCCGCTTTTACTTGGTCATTAAAAAGACACAATAGAATACAAACTATTCCAAAACTTAAATATTCAGTACCCCATTTTGCCCATCCTACCCAGCTTGTTGTGGACTGTTACCTCGACTTTTGCACTTTGAAAATTGAAAAATAGGCGGACTCCCCGCCATGATGGGGTTCTCAAATCTCATCCGTGGAAAGGAGTCCACCATGTTTCGTGTGCCCTCAGCGGCGGAGCCGCTGGTGCAATCGTTCCGCGACGCGTTCACCCGCCGGACCTTCGAACGGTTCCTCACGTTAATGTGCGGCGTGATTGTAACCATGGGCCGGCGAAGTGTCAGCCGGGCGCTGCGGGTTATGCAACCGCACCTGAAGGGACACTGGAGCAATTATCACCGGGTCTACTCTCAGGCGCGGTTCTCGATGTGGAAACTGGCGGCGGTGCTGGCTCGGCAGGTTGTGGCGCTGCTTCCCGCCAACGAGGCGATCGTTCTGATCGTGGACGATACGGTGCAGGAGAAGAGGGGACGGAAGGTCTGGGCCAAAGGGGCGCATCGGGATGCTCATCGCTCCTCCCGGTCCCATGACGGCATCACCTTCGGGCACAAGTGGCTGGTGATGTGCGTGCTGGTCACGTTGCCGGGAATGGCGCACCCGTGGGCTCTGCCGGTGTTGTGCGGACTGTGCCGTCCACCCAAGACCGCCGCCGGCACGGGCCAGCGTCAAAAAACGCCCTGTCAACTGAGCCTGCAACTGCTGATGCGGATGATGCGCTGGTTCCCCCGGCGGCGGTTCATTTTGCTCGGAGATTCCAGGGCCGTTTCCAATGCCGTGGCCTGCTTCGCCTGCCGGCATCGGGACCGGGTGACGGTGATCAGCCGGCTGCGCGCCGATGCAAATCTGTACGGGCCTCCAACCCTGAAAGGACGCGCCAAGAAAGGACCCAAGAAGCCCTCCCCGCAGGAGCAGGCCGAGCATCTGCCGCGCGTCACCCAGACAGTGAGCTGGTACGGCGCCAGCCGACGGAAGGTCCGTCATGTCACTGACACGGCGCTATGGTACTCCCATCACAACCACCAGGTGGTGCCGATCCGCTGGGTCTGTGTTTTGGCGGATTTAAAGCTGAAGATGGAAGCGGCCTACTTTTACTGCACCGATCCTGATCTGCCGGCCAAGCGAATCATCGAGCTTTACGCGCTACGGTGGAATATCGAGGTCACCTTCGAGGAGTCGCGGGCCCTTTTGGGATGGCAAACGACTCGGCACTGGTGCAGGCAATCGGTGTTGCGCGTCACGCCGATTCTGCTGGGTCTGTTCACGGGTGTGGCTCTGATCTGGAAGGAATTGTCCAGACAGACGAAGGGCGTCCAACGGCAGCGATTCAGCCAAACGCCCTGTTATCGAAAGTCGGCGATGACGTTTGCCGATGCGTTGTTTTGGGTCCGGCGGGAGCTGTGGAAAGAAACGCTGCTGGGACATCGCGATTCGCGTCGATGTCCCAGTGGCGGATTTGAATCGTTGCCAAGATCGTTGCGGTCCACGATTATCAGGCAACTGGCCGCCGCGGCGTAGGCGGAAATGTGCAAAAGTCGAGGTTACCTTTTGTACCCGATGTCCCCTGCGCAGAAAAAAAATCCGAACGCATCAAACTTGCAACGTCTCCATGATATCCGAAGCAGACCGCCCCTCATTCAGCAGTTGCCCCATCCTCCGCATAAATGGATCAATGTGATTGAAAAATTGCTTATACGCCGGGCAAAGATAATTCAGCCCCTCTTCCCCATCCGGCGTCCGCGCAAACCGATGCTTCGGACACTCCCCATTGCACGCAAACCGAACCTCGCACTCCCGGCAAAACCTCGGCAAAGAATCAAACTTGTCGCTCCCAAACTTCCGCTGCGCCGGCGACTGCGTCATCTCGGCAAGCGAGTTGTTCACCAAGTTCCCAAGCCGATAGCGCGGATAAACATAATGATCGCAAGAATAAAGATCCCCGTTATGCTCGACCGCCAGCGCTGACCCACATTTCTCGGCAAAGACGCACAGCGGCGATCCCAACCCCATCCAATTGCTAAGCGCAACATCAAAATGCTGCACAAACACTTCGCCAACGTCGCGGCGAACCCATTGATCGAAAATCGCACAGAGAAAGTTCCCATAGTCGATCGGATCCACCGACCAGGGAGTGACCGAAGCGTGCCGCGCCATTCTCCCCCGCGACAGGAGGCTCAGCGAAATCGAGGCCGCGGATGGTGAGGTTTGTGGTTTGTGCCAGTCGTTCAACAACCGGGATGAACTGCATGAAGCTGCTGCCGATGGACTTAAGGAATTCGTAAACTTTCAGCGGCTCTTTCGCGTTCAAGCGGTGGACAACGGTAAGGGTATTGAACTGAACGCCGTGCTTCTGGATGAAGCGCAGACCGCGCATGACAGCTTCGAAACTTGCCCGCCCATTCTTGTCCACGCGATAGGCGTCGTGCAGATCAGCCGGGCCGTCGATGGAAAGCCCGATGAGAAAATCGTTCTCGCGCAGGAACTGGCACCAATGATCATCCAGCAGCGTGCCGTTGGTTTGCATCGCATTGTGAATGATCTTGCCGCCGGCATATTTACGCTGAAGCTCGACCACCGTTTGAAAAAACTCAACACCAAGCAGCGTCGGCTCGCCGCCTTGCCAGGCGAAATAAATCTCGTCTGCCTCCTGCGCCTCGATGTATTGCCGGATAAAACTCTCCAGCACATCCGCCGGCATGGCCCATTTCCGCTCGCCGGGATAGAGATGTTCCTTTTCGAGATAAAAACAATATCTGCAATCCAAATTGCAGATCGGCCCAATCGGTTTGGCAAGGACGTGAAAAGGTGGCATACGCGTAAAAGTATATAGTTTTAGGCGCTTTGCGGCGGAACATGGATTCGCACTGTCGGAAATAATAAGCTTTTCCGCATGAGCAGGACGAGTTCAAGGCGCCAGTTCCTGGGTCAAATCGCGGCGGCGACCATCGGCACTGCCGTGGCGGATAAACTCCACGCCCAAGCAGCGCCGCCTCCCCGCCGCAGACCCAACGTGCTATTCCTTATGTCGGACGACATGCGGGTCGAGCTCGGTTGTTATGCCTCGATGTTCGGTGCGAAGACCCCGAATTTAGATACGCTGGCGAGCGCCGGCGTGAGATTCGACCGGAATTATTGCCAGTTTCCGTTGTGCAACCCATCGCGCTCGTCCCTTCTGACGGGGAAGAATCCGACGCGAACAAGCGTGCTGGGCAACCGAACCTATTTCCGCGATGCCCATCCCGATTGGACGACTTTGCCGCAGGTTTTTATGCGGAATGGATACGTGACAGTCCGGGCCGGCAAGATTTACCACGGCGGAATCGACGATGCCCCTTCCTGGAGCGCCACGAGTGATGCGGCCCCGGGCGAGGACGTCACCAATCGACAAGTGGGCCGGACGATGCAGCTTCCGCGCAAGCAGATTCCGATGCCGGATGGTGAATTGCCGCCGCTTCCGGCCGACAACTCCCGCGCGGCTTATTCAGACCGGATCGTCCTCCTCGACGGCAACGGTGAAGGGCATGGAGATTATCTCACTGCCGACCATACGATCGCGAATCTGCGGAAGTACAAGGACCGGCCGTTTTTCATCGCCTGCGGGTTCGTGAAGCCTCACAGCCCGCCGACGGCGCCGCAAAAGTTTTTCGACTTGTACGATCCGGAGAAAATCAAGCTGACGCCGGATTTCGCGGCCTGGCCGACAGTGCCTAAAGGATTTCCCAGCGCCGCGATCCGCCGGCGAAACGCCGACCTTTTCATCGGGCGGGGCGCGAGTGAGGAAGAAGCGAAGCAGGTGATCCGCGCTTATCTGGCATCGATTTCGTGGACCGACTGGAACATCGGCCGGGTGATCGGGGAGCTGGATCGGCTCGGTCTTCGCGAAAACACGATCATCGTTTTTTTGGCCGATCACGGATATCAGCTTGGCGAAAAAGGGAAATGGTCGAAGGCGGGATCGCTGTTTGAAATGGGAACGCGCGTGCCGCTGATCATTCACGCGCCGGGGATGGCGGGTAATGGGAAAAGCTCGACGCGGATCGTGCAGTCGCTGGATCTGTATGCCACGCTTGTCGAACTCTGCGGTCTGGATCTGCCGGCGGGCAACGAAGGAACGAGCATCGCGCCGCTCCTGGCCAAACCCGATGCTCCATGGACAAAGCCGGCCTATTCGGTCTGGAGCGAGGACGGCGCAACGCTGCACGGCGTGGCTGTGCGAACCGAGGAATTTCGATATGCCGAATTCGGACCCAACGGCGTAAACGGGGCGATGCTGCTGGATCCGAAATCCGACCCGCTGGAGCTTAAAAACCTGGCAAATGACCCCAAATATGCTGACGCTTGCGCGGATCTCTCCAAGCTCGCCCAAGCCTATGCGGCAACGCTGGATACGTGATTCCGAGCGTGAGCTTTTTCACAATCGGACTCAAATGTAATTCACCTCACACAGGACGGCGAGCAACATTCCGTCGGTGGACCGGTCTCTGCAATTGGCTGATACTGCGGTTGCACTTTACTGAATATCTCTCGGAAATTGCGGCAAATCCTTCCCCTTTCAACACTCACGAACAATTGATGCACCCCGCTTCTGCGAATGTAGGCGAGCTCAAAATCGGAAGGCGCCCGAGAGCGGATTATCCTGCACTGGAGAGGCTATTTAAATACCAATTATTGAATCATCAATACCCGATTACGAAAGTGTGGGAACTGCCAAGAACGATATTTGTGAAGCTTTAACGACCGCGCGAAAGCCGTCCGCGCGGGTTCGAAAGCGGTTGATGCGTCTTCCGTGGATCGAGCCGCTGGAGAGGCGGCTGCTTCTGGACGCGACGGCTGAGTTGGCTGCAACCTCGCCCGAGGCAAAGTCGAATCCGCCGGTTTTGGCGCTGATTGATTCGACGCTGCCGGACCAGTCGCTTTTGATCCAGAGCGTGGGAAATGCCCGGAAGATCTTTTTTGATCCGCGCACCGAATCGGCCACAAGCGTCCTCGAGCGAACAATCCAGGTTGCGAATCAAATGGGCGGTGGAGTGGGGACGGTGATCGTTCTTTCGCACGGCGTGCCGGGAGAGTTTGAGCTTGGGGACAACGTCATTTCCAGCGAGTCGCTGGGGGCAACGGCGCCGCTGTGGCAGGCGCTCGGAAAAGACCTGGCGCGGGCGCGGCGATCGATCTGTTTGCGTGCGACCTTGCAGCCGATCCTCAGGGGCTTGGCCTCCTCAATCAATTGCACGCACTGACCGGCGCCGGCGTGTTCGCATCGACGAACATCACCGGCAAGGATGGGGACTGGATCTTGGAAGCCCATTCGTGCGGTACCAGCGATCTCGCTCCGCCGATCAACACGGTGCTTCTGTCCAGCTATCCCGCGGACCTCCTCGGTATTGTCACAATTCAGACAGCCGCCGCGGCGAATCCAACAACGGTCACCGGGAAGACGACAAATTTGAGCGTGCTGGCCGCGGACACGGGTGGGGAATCGAATGTCACCTACACCTGGTTGGCGGTGACGCTCAGTGCCACTCCGACGTACAGCGCCAATGGAACCAACGCGGCGAAGAACACGACGGCGACGTTCTCGCAATCCGGCGTGTACGTCTTTACGGTCACGGCGCAAGACGGACTTTCCCTTGCCACAAGTTCGGTGACGGTGACGGTGGATCAGACGCTTACCACCGTCACCGTCTCTCCAAACACGGCTTCGCTGAATTTCAACGGGGAACAACTGTTCACGGCAACAGGGTACGATCAGTTTGGGAACGCGCTGACGCTTGGGCCGACGTTTACCTGGTCGGTGGATTCGGGCGGGGTGGGGTCCGTCGATGCCCTGGGATTATATTCTGCTGGAACGACGGCGGGTTCGGCGATAGTGCGGGCGACGAGCGGAGCGGTCAGCGGGACTTCAGATGTGACGGTAACCGACGCCGCGCCAGTGTGACTGTGCCGGCGACTGCCGTACCCAATCCGGTGACGACAACCACAAGCGTGCTGGCCGTCGTGGCGACCGACTTGGGAGGCCTGGGAAATCTAACCTACACCTGGAGCGCCATCACCAAACCTGCCGGCGCGAATCCGTCGTTCAGCCTGAACGGGTCGGATCTTTCCGATACCACGACGGTCACCTTCAATGAGGCGGGCGACTATCTGCTTCAGGTCGCCATTTCGGACGGCGAGGCCACGACCGACAGCACCGTAAACGTGACCGTCGAGCAAACGCTGACGAGTGTTACAGTCTCTCCCTCGACCGCGAATCTCGGCTACAACGAGACGGAGCAATTTACGGCGACGGCGCTGGATCAGTTTGGCAATGCAATGGCCTCGCAGCCGACGTTTACCTGGTCGATCGATCCGCTGGGGGTGGGGAGCGTAAGCACTTCGGGCCTGTACACTTCAGCGGCTACGTCTGGAAATGCAACAGTACGCGCCACGGCTGACACTCTTTACAGCGGCACGGCATCCGTCACCGTCGGCGATACCGCCCCTACCGTAATCATTCCCGCAACGGCTACGCCCAACCCGGTGACCGGGACAACGACCGTCCTTGCCGTGGTTGCCGCCGATCTCGGCGGGCTGGGGACACTGACCTACACGTGGAGTGCCACAAGCGAGCCGGCGGATGCCAATCCCTCCTTTAGCCTAAACGGCAGCAGCCTGTCTAATACTACTACTGTCACTTTCGACGAAGCTGGGGATTATACGTTTCAGGTCGCTATCACGGATGGAAGCGCGACGACGTATAGCAGCGTGAACGTGACGGTGGAGCAAACGCTGACAACCGTAACAGTGTCCCCAACGACCGCAAATATGGGGTACAACGAGACGCAGCAATTTGCGGCGACGGCGCTCGACCAGTTCGGCGATTCGATGGCCACGCAACCGACGTTTACATGGTCGATCGATCCGCTGGGCGTGGGGAGCGTGAGCACTACGGGGCTCTACACCTCCCCAGCGACATCTGGAAATGCAACGGTTCGCGCAACAGCCGATACGCTCTACAGCGGCACCGCATCTGTCACCGTCGGCGACACGCCGCCGACGGTGATCGTGCCGGCAACGGCTACCCCGAACCCGGTGACCGGGACAACAACCGTACTGGCAGTGGTGGCGGCGGATCTGGGCGGCCTGGGGACACTCACCTATACATGGTCCGCAACGAGTGAACCGTCTGGAGCAAATCCCACGCTCAGCCTTAACGGCTCTGTTCTTTCAGACGTCACCACCGTGACCTTTGATGAAGCTGGAGATTACACCTTCCAGGTCGCCATCACCGATGGAAGCGCAACAACGTATAGCAGCGTGAACGTGACGGTCGAGCAAACACTGAGGAGCGTTACGGTGTCGCCAACGACCGCAAATATGGGGTACAACGAGACGCAACAGTTCGCAGCGTCCGCACTGGACCAGTTCGGCAACGCAATGGCCTCGCAACCGACGTTTACGTGGTCGATTGACCCGCTCGGCGTAGGAAGCGTGAGCACTTCGGGGCTCTACACCTCCTCAACGACATCTGGAACTGCAACGGTCCGCGCAACAGCCGATACACTCTACAGCGGAACTGCATCTGTCACCGTCGGCGATACGCCGCCCACCATAATCGTTCCGGCAACGGCTACACCCAACCCGGTAACCGGGACAACAACCGTGCTCACGGTCGTGGCGGCGGATTTGGGCGGCCTGGGGACACTCACCTATACATGGTCCGCCACAAGTGAACCGTCTGGAGCAAATCCCACGCTTAGCCTCAACGGCTCTGTTCTTTCAGACATCACGACCGTCACCTTCGATGAGGCTGGAGATTACACGTTCCAGGTTGCCATCACCGATGGGAGTGCGACAACCTACAGCAGCGTGAACGTAACCGTCGAGCAAACACTGACGACTGTAACAGTATCTCCAACAACCGCCGATCTTGGATACAACGAAACCCAACAGTTCGCGGCGTCAGCACTAGACCAATTCGGCAACGCAATGGCCACGCAGCCTACATTCACGTGGTCAATTGATCCCCTGGGGGTCGGGAGCGTCAGCACTTCGGGGCTCTACACCTCCCCCGCAACATCTGGAACTGCAACAGTGCGCACCACGGCCGATACACTCTACAGCGGCACCGCATCTGTCACCGTCGGCGATACCCCCCCCACCGTAATCATTCCCGCGACGGCGACGCCCAACCCGGTAACCGGCACAACGACTCTTCTTTCCGTTGTCGCGGCGGATTTGGGCGGGCTGGGGACACTGACCTACACCTGGAGTGCTACAAGCGAGCCGGCAGATGCCAATCCCTCCTTTAGTCTCAACGGCAGCAGCCTCTCCAACATTACGACTGTCACATTTAACGAGGCCGGGGATTACACCTTCCAGGTCGCCATCACCGATGGAAGTGCGACAACCTTTAGCAGCGTAAACGTGACGGTGGAGCAAACGCTGACGACTGTCACCGTATCTCCATCGACCGCCGACCTTGGATACAACGAGACCCAACAGTTCGCAGCGTCAGCACTAGACCAATTCGGCAACGCAATGGCCACGCAACCGACGTTCACCTGGTCGATCGACCCGCTGGGGGTCGGGAGCGTGAACACTTCAGGACTCTACACCTCCCCGGCAACATCTGGAACTGCAACGGTGCGCGCAACTGCCGATTCGCTCTACAGCGGCACGGCATCGGTCACCGTCGGCGATACCCCCCCTACCGTTATCATTCCCGCCACGGCAACGCCCAACCCAGTGACCGGCACAACGACTCTTCTTTCCGTTGTCGCGGCAGATTTGGGCGGGCTGGGAACTCTTAACCTACACGTGGAGCGCCACAAGCGAGCCGGTCGATGCCAGTCCCTCCTTTAGCCTTAACGGTAGCAGCCTCTCAAATATCACGACGGTCACGTTTAACGAGGCGGGAGATTACACCTTCCAAGTCGCCATCACCGACGGAAGCGCGACCACCTTTAGCAGTGTGAACGTGACGGTCGAGCAAACACTGACGACTGTCACCGTATCTCCAACGACCGCCGGTCTTGGGTATAGCGAGACCCAGCAATTTGCAGCCTCCGCACTCGACCAGTTCGACAACGCAATGGCCACCCAGCCGACGTTCACCTGGTCAATCGATCCGCTGGGGGTCGGAAGCGTGAGCACTTCCGGGCTCTACACCTCCTCCACCACATCTGGAAACGCAACCGTGCGCGCCACCGCCGACCTCCTTTACAGCGGCACGGCATCTGTCACCGTCGGCGACACGCCGCCAACGGTCATTTTGCCGGCGACGGCGACGCCCAATCCCGTCACCGGGACATCGACTCTTCTAACGGTCGTTGCCGCTGATCTTGGCGGATTGGGAATCCTCACCTACACGTGGAGCGCGACCAGCGAGCCGGCCAACGCCGATCCGACGTTTAGCGTTAACGGGAATGGGCTGTCGGATATCACCACGGTTACATTCAATGAGGCCGGGGATTACACATTCCAGGTGGCGATCAGTGATGGAAATGCAACGACCTACAGCAGCGTGAACGTCACGGTCGAGCAGACCATGACGACGGTGAATGTCACTCCCGGCACCGCGAACCTGGGAATTCGACAGACCCAGCAGTTTGCGGCCAACGGGCTGGATCAATTCGGCATCCGATGGCGACGCAGCCAGGATTTACCTGGTCAATCGATCCGCTGGGCGTCGGAAGCGTAAATTCTTCAGGGCTGTACACCGCGCCGAATTCAACAGGAACCGCGGACGTGCGGGCCACGGCGGATTCGCTCTACAGCGCGTTGGGATCCGTGGCGGTAACCGACAGCCCGCCAACGGTGCTTGTTGCGGCAACCGCAACTCCGAACCCGGTAACTGGGACAACCACAGTGCTAAGCGTAGTGGCGATCGACCTCAATTCGCTGCTGAATTTGACGTACACGTGGTCCGCCACAAGCGCACCCGCCGGGGCGGATCCCACTTTCAGCCTCAATGGCAGCGGCTTGTCGGACATTACAACCGCCACGTTCAACGAGGCGGGAAATTACACCTTCCAGGTCGCCATCAGCGATGGCACCGTGACGACGTTTAGCAGCGTGAACGTAACCGTCGAGCAAACGCTCACCACGGTCAGCGTTTCCCCAACGACGGCCAGCGTGGGATATGGTCAGACCCAGCAGTTTGCCGCCACGGGGCTGGACCAATTCGGAAATCAAATGGCGACTGAGCCAGGATTCACCTGGTCGATCGATCCGCTGGGCGTGGGGAGCGTGAGTACCTCGGGACTCTACACCGCGCCCAATTCCGCGGGCACTGCCACGGTGCGCACGACGGCGGACACGCTATTCAGCGGCACGGCCTCGGTAACCGTCGCGGGAAATGTGGGGCCGCAGATCGTGACCACGGCGACGGCGACGCCCAACCCCGTAACCGGCACCACCACCTTGCTCAGCGTGACCGCCACGGAGCTCGGCAGCGCCGAGAGCCTTACTTATACGTGGTCCGCCACCAATTCCCCCAACGGCGCGAAGCTGCTCTTCAGCTCAAACGGAACAGGTGCATCGGCCCTGACAACCGCCACCTTCGACGAGGCGGGCAACTATACATTCACGGTAGTCGTCTCCGATGGAACGCACACCGCCCAAAGCAGCGTGAACGTGGTAGTCGATCAGACGCTGACGACGGTGACCGTGACACCGGCAACCTCGACGGTTCTGGTCGACGGGACTGAGCAATTTAGCGCGGTGGCCCTGGACCAATTTGGCAAGCCGATGGCCACCCAGCCGGCGTTTACGTGGTCCGTCGATGTTCCCGGCGAGGGAACGATCGACCAGAACGGCCTATACACGGCCCCGGCCGATCCCGGCAGTGACGTAATTCGCGCGACCGCGGATTTGCTGCACAGCGGCACCGGAATCGTAACGATCACCGCGGTCGCCCCCACGCCGCCTACGAATCCGATCATTCCGACGCCGCCGATCAACCCCATCGTTCCGGTGCTTCCAACGCCGCCGACGACTCCGACGACCCCAACAACGCCGACGCAGACGGTCACGGTAACAGTGCAGCCGATCATCGTAGTGGTTGACCCGGCCCTGCCGACGCCCGGTTTGCCGACGGCGCTCGCGGGACATGGGGGAACGCCGCCCGTGCTGAACCAGTCGAACACCGCATTACCGGTTGGCCTGGCCGCGCCGGTCAGCACTTCCGCAGAGCCGGTCGAGGCATCGCAGTCGATTATCGCCGCGGCCGTCGCGGTCACCACGGGAATCATCGCCCAATTGCTCCTCCCCGGCTCATTCGTGGCCAGCATGTTTTCCTCCCTGCCGGCATGGAAATGGGTAGACCCCGTCTCAATTCTCGATCCGTCGCGTACCGGCAAAACAAAGCAACCCGGCAAGTCTGCCGAGGAGGAGTCGAAATTGAAGGGATTGCTTGAATGACGTTGGGCCAGATTTATAGAACATGGATTAGCCCTCAGAGCTGGCTTGAACGGGCCGGTGTCCGCCCGCCGATGCAAATCGTGCTGGGACTGGTGATGCTGTTGGCCTGCGTCCTGCAATTCGCCAAGGCCCTGCAACTGGTCTCCAGCGAAGACGCGGCGCTGGTGCGCGTGCGTATCGTGCTGGCGGAGATGGCGTCGTCGCGGGTGGCGACGCAGATTGCCGCGGGAGACTATCCAGGGGCGCGCGCATTTCTCGAGTGGCTGGTGCGCGACCACGAGGAAATCTATTCGGCGGCCCTGCGCCGGCTGGATGGAAAAATCGCCATGGAGACGCCGGGGCACGACCACTACTGGTCCGGCGCATCAGGCGACGAAAGTACGCCCACGCACCTGCACGTCGCGCTTTACGAAAACAAGCTTCCATGGGGCCGGCTGGAAATCGCGTTTCGGCCGCTGCATGAGCAGCAGCCATTTCTCAAATCTTTAGAGATGCAAAACCAGCGGCCGGCATTTTTCATCCTGGGAGCCACCTTTTTGCTCTTTTGGCTCTTTCTCTCGCGGATGCTCAAAACGCTCGATCCGTCAGGGGCTGTTCCCCAGCGAATGCAGGTCATGATGGACACGCTCGTGGAGGGGATGGTGATCCTCGACAACCAAGACCAGATCGTCATGGCCAACCAGGCTTTCGCCCGCCTGGCCTATCTGCCGGTGGAGCGGCTCATCGGACAACCCCTGACCTCGCTCCCCTGGCTGGCTCCGGACCGTCCGAATAACCCGGAGGCCTACCCCTGGAAAGCCGTCCAGGAGAGCAATTTACCAGAGCGCGGCGTGCAGCTTCGGCTCCAGGTGGGAAGCCGCCATGAACGCCGGCTGAAGGTCAATGCCTCCCCTATCGTCGACCCCCATGGGGCCTGCCGGGGCGTTCTGGTGACGTTTGACGACCAGACGTCGGTCGAGTCGGACAACCTCGAATTGACCCGATTTATCGCGAAATTCAACGAAGCCGGGGAGGAAATCGCCCAATTTCGTCGGCGGTTTAACGGCGAGGGCGACACCGGGCATCTTGGCAAGCTCGAAGAGCTCGCCGCCGCCGCGAAGGAGCTGGCTGCGACCTGCCACGTCGCGGGGCAGGACGTTTCAACCCCGTTGGATGGTGATACCCCTGGGGTGGCTGATCGCGAGTTATCAGCCCCTACCCCGTAGCTAAACCTATTGTACGAATGGTGCGATGGAAAAAATAACTCTTACGAGGAACGCTTATGAGAAAGACAAAAGTTCTGGTCGCGGATGACAATTTGGACCTTCGCTCGGGGCTGGAGATCCAGCTCCTGGTGCATGGATACGAGGTGATCACGTGCATCAACGCCGACGCCGCGGTGGCCCATGCACAGAAGCACAAGCCGGATGTCATGGTCATCGATATCTGGATGGACGAAGGCAGCCGCCTGATCCTGAGCGGCAGCGGCAACGGGTTTGGCGTGATCGAGCGCATCAACAAACTGCCGGAGACCCAGGGAATTCCTGTAATCTACATTACAGGGCAGAATTCCCCGCAACTGGACGTGGCGCAAAGCAACTGGGCGCGTTTGGTCTGATCCACAAGCCGGTCAATTTCGCGAGCCTGCTGAAGATGGTGGAACTGGCTTCGCAGACGCGCGCGCTGTGCGATGGGGCGACCGAGGATGCCCAGAAGACCGCCGATTTCCCGATGACGGCCGCCAGCGGAGCGACTTCGATTGGAGAGGCATAACCATGGCAACCGAAGATTCAAGCACGGTTCGCACGCTCGTGTTGATCGATGACGATGCGGATTTTCTGCACGTCCTGCAGCGTCGCCTGCAGGCGCAGCGGACGGAGTTCGCGACCGCCGGCCCACTGGAAATAAAGACCTATTCCGATCCGGTGGAGGCGGTCGTGAACCTCCCGGCCGACCCGATCTGCGTCATCCTCATCGACTACAACATGCCGGGCTGCACCGGGCTGGATTGGATTCCCAAGCTGGTCAACGCCGGCGTGGGGCCGGTGCTCCTGCTGACCAACCAGAACGACGCGAACGTGACCGCGGCGGCGTTCCGCGCGGGCGCGGCGAATTACCTGGCCAAGGCCGATGCGGTCGCGGAAAACCCGCTGCTCGGCCGCGCCATTCGCGAAGCGGTGCATCGCTACCGGCTGGAAACGCGAAACAACACGCTGACCCGCGAGCTGAAACTGGTCAACGTGGAATTGGAAGCGAGCAACAAGAATTTGAGGGAGTTGACGGAGACCGCCCACCGATTTGTGGACGACGTGGCCCATGACCTCAGGACCCCGCTGACCGTGATCGGACAATACGCGTCGATCATTGCAGACGGGATGGGCGGTCCCGTCACCAGTCGCCAGCACGATCATCTCGGCGTCATCATGACCGCCAGCCATGAGATGTCCGAGATGATCGACGATTTCCTCGACTCCAGCAAACTCAAGGCACGCGCCCTTTCCATCGATCGGGAGCCGCACTCGGTGCAGGAGCTTTTCGATTCGGTCGTGCCGATCCTGACCGCCCGCGCCCAGCCCCGGGGTATTACGATCGACATTTCCCAGGTCGACGGCTCGGCCGTCTTCTTCGCCGATCTTTCCAAGGCCGGCAGGGTAATTACCAATCTCGCGGTCAACGCGATCAAGGTGAGCCCCCAGGGCAAACCCCTGAAACTGTCGGCCGCGGCGACGGATGACGGCGATGTCCGCATCGGAATCACCGATGAAGGCCCCGGCCTGCAACCCGAAGACCTGAAATTCATTTTCGATCGCTTCAAGCAGATCGAAACTCCGCAGATGTCCGGCACCAAGGGGTTTGGGCTTGGACTGAGCATCGTCCAGCAACTGGTCTGGTTCAACCTCGGAACCGTGGACGTGCAAAGCGAATTCGGCAAAGGCAGCACCTTCAGTTTCACGATGCCGGGAAACGATCTGATGCGCGTTCTAAGCTGCTACCTGCAAAGCATCCGCGCCGTGGACAACACTGACGATCTGCGAATGCTCCAGGTTCGCTGGCGCGCCGAGGGAGACCGGGCGATGCTGCGGCGTCTCATCGCCTCCTGCTCCTATCCGATGGACCTCGCGCTTCAAAGCGCCGAGGACCAGTCGGTCAACATGCTCGGTATTTGCGGCAATCCCGACGCCTGGTCGGGCAAAATTCGCGAGTCCATCGCCCGCTTCTATCGGTCCATGGGCCAACAGCCCACGGAATTGGAGATCAAAGTTGCCGGCCCGTGGAAGCGCAACGGTGATCCGGCAGAACTTCAGGCAGCTCTTTTCGAAGCGCTTGGGAGGAACTTCAGCTATGTCTAACAAGATCCTATTGATCGATGACGATCCCAGGCTTGTCGAGGCGCTGCAGATTCGCCTCGAGGCGGCGGGATATGGTGTGCACGTCGCCTACAACGGCCAGGACGGCGTCGCCACTGCCAGGCAGGTGCTGCCGCAGCTCATCATTCTCGACGTCAATATGCCGGGAATGGACGGACTGGCCGTCTGCCGCACGCTTCGCGAAGCCGACCGGCTCAGCACGACGCCGATCATCATCATGTCGGCGATCACGCACCAGTTGGCCCGGCGGGCCGCGCTCGACGCGGGCGCCACCAATTTTGTCGCCAAGCCATACCAGGCCAAGCAGGTGATGGAAGCGATTCGCGATGCGATAGACGGCCGGCGGGCCGCGTGAAGGCGTAATTCGATGACTCGTGAACTGGATCAAATTCGCCGTCAGTCCGGGCACAAGCCCCCGGCCCACCCGCTGGTCGCGCTGGGGATTTTTATCCTCACGATAATCCTGGCGGCAGTGGCCGCGGCAAGCGACGGCAGCCACACTGCGCTCGCTCCCTTGCCGTGCGCGGTTTCAGCCGATCACACTCTCGCCGCCGGCGCGAATGATGCCATCGCCTTCGTGCGAAATGCCTTCGACACCGCCGGATTTCGCCCGCGATGGCAAACCGAGACATGGGGTACGCCCCATGCCTGGCTGCATATCGCGGCGGATCTCCTCATCGCGGCCTCATATGGCGTCATCGGCGCGGCGCTCTGGCACATCTATCGCCTGCGCCGCGCGCCCCGTTTTCCAGGCTCCTTTGTATCTTTGGCATCTTCTTTATTGCCAGTGGCGAAACCCACCTCCTCGACGGACTCATGTTCTGGTGGCCCGCCTATCGCCTGGCCACCCTGGTCCTGACCGCGGCGGCGGTCCTGTCGCTGGCCACGGTCATGGCATTCGTACCCACGCTGCCGAAGGTCGCTTCCCTGCGCAGTCCCGTCGAGTTTCAGCGCGAACTCGTCCAGCGGCGAAAAACCGAACTGGAAATGCGCCGCATCCACGCCGAGCTTGAAGGGGTCATCGAGCAGCGCACCGCCGAACTGGCCCAGAAAAACCAGGAAATGGAACAGTTCCTCAACACAGTTTCCCACGACCTCAAAAGCCCCGTCGTGACCTGCCTTGGGCTCACAGGCATGTTGCGCGACGACGTGAAGGCGGGGCGCGTTGATGAATCCATCGACTCGATCAACCGCATCGAACGATCGGCCACTCGCATGCGGCAACTGATCGAAGACCTGCTGAATCTGAGCAAGATCGGCAAGGTCCGCTTCGAGCTCGTTGACGTCGACGCCGATACGCTCCTGCATTCGATTGGCGACGAGTTCAAACCGCGCTTCGAAAAGCTTAACGCGGCCTTTGAAATTGAGACCAAGCTCCCGCACGTTTTGGCCGACGCCCGCTGGTTCACGGAAGTATTTGAGAACCTCATCACCAACGCCATGAAATATGGATGCGACAATCCGCATCCGCGCATTACCGTCGGTTGCGTAGACACGGAAAAAGAGCACCAGTTTTACGTTCGCGACAACGGCAACGGCATCGACCCCGCCCACCATGCCCAGATCCTGGAGCCCTTCCGCCGGCTCCGTACCGACAAGGAAGGCAGCGGCATGGGATTGGCCATCGTGGTCCGCATCATCGGCATGCACGGAGGTCGTATCTGGATCGATTCCAAGCCCAAGCAGGGCGCCGACCTTCTGGGTCTCCCTGCCCATTCGCGATTTGACCCAGGCGGCCAAAGCTTCAAATGACTCACAGCCCCCAATCCAACAACCTTCTTTGAAGGGAGTTCTCCATGCAGCTTAGCATTCGCCAAAAGTCTCGACCCGCAAACGTCCTCATCGTCGACGACGACCGCCCGCTTCTCTGGGCCCTGAGCACCCAGCTCTCGAAGTTCGGATATCGCTGCAACCCCTGCGGCAACGCCAGCGAGGCCATGCTTCAATTCGCCGTCCGCAATTTCGACCTCGTCATTACGGACATCACCATGCCCGGAATCGACGGGCTCAGCGTGCTGGCGATGATACGAAGCCAAAGTGGTGTTCCCATTCTGGTCATTACCGGCCACTCACGCGAATACGAATCTCTGATTAACCGATATCAGAACGTGAAGCTGCTTCGCAAACCGCTGGAGCCGCAACTGTTCGTTGAAAACGTGAGAGAATGCCTCGGTCGCGGGATTCAGCCGGAGGCAGTTGCCAGGTGTGCCTAGGTGTCTTCCGGGAGGGAGATTTTCACACCAGCAACAAGGATAAAGCGATGAGCACCGCAACAACGACGGCGACGATCATGGTTGTAGAAGACGAGGTTCCCGTGCGCGAGCTTCTCGTGCTCGCGTTGGAAGCCAACGAATTCGACGTGATCGCCGCCGGCAGTTGCAGCGAGACCCTCGCCTTCCTGCAATCGCGGCATGTCGATTTGCTCCTCCTCGACCTGAAGCTCGGCGCGGAAAGCGGCATCGAATTGCTCAAGTCGATTCGCGCAATCCCCGGCTATGAAAAACTACCGGTGATCCTGCTGACCGGGCTGGCGAGCCGGGAAATTGTGCTCGAGGCGGCGCATCTTGGCGTCCAGGGCTATGTGCTGAAGCACCAGTTTTCGCGCAAAGACCTCACGGCGCGCATCGAACAAATCCTTCAAAAGCGGGATTCGCAGCCGGCCATTCCGAGTGCGGAACCCCCGGCGCAACGACCTGCGCCGATTTCGCAGCCGCGCCTCGCGCCGGCCGCCCCACCCGCGCCGGCCAACCCCGCCCCACCGCCGAGGCCTGATACCGATCTTCAGCATGAATTGCTTCGATCGATCCTGCCGATCGTCTCGCGCTCTCAGATCCTCGAGCTGATCGATCGCTGCGTCGAGTTGAAAGCTCTTTCCCCCGCCGTCTCGCAACTGACGGTCGCCACCGCCGATCCGGATTGTTCGATCGATCAGGTCGCCGGAATCATCAAGAACGATCCGGGCATCGCCGCGAAGATTCTCAAGATCGCCAATTCCGTCGTCTACGGCTACAGCGGAACCATCGACACGGTTCATCAGGCGGTCCTGCGGATTGGGATTTCCCAGATCCGCCAGCTTGTCCTGAGCATGACCGTGATCGACAATTTCCGCGGCGGCGGTCTGGGCCAGCATTTCAACAGCGAGCTATTCTGGGAACATTCCATCGCAACGGGGCTCATCGCCGCGTCAATCGCCCGCTTCCGCGAGGCTGACAAGCGGGCAACCGATTTCGCCTTCACGATGGGCCTGCTCCACGATGTGGCACGGATGGTGTTCGTCGAGCAGCTCGACGACATTTACAAGCGCGTTCTCGACACCGCCGATCATTCGCAATTGCCGCTGGAGCTGGTCGAATCGCGCATGCTGCTGGTCAATCATGCGGAAATCGTCAGCCGTCTGCTTGGGGCATGGAGTTTTCCGCGCCGGCTGATTGACGCCATCTCCATGCACCACCTGCGAACCCCGAAAATAGTTGCCTTGCCGGCGCAGCAAGCGACCGACGTCGCGACGGTCGTTCTGGCCGATCGGCTCGCCCACGCATTGCTGCTGGGAAGCAGCGGTAACTCTTGCGTCTACCCAACCGAGGAGCTGGCAAAATATCTCGCGCTGCAATCCGACGCGATTTCCCTCATCGAGCACCAGATTCCTTCCCAGACGGCGGACATGAAACATGTCATGCTCAGCGGCGACAATTCCTCGCCCAGACAGGATTACAGGCAGCGCCTGCTGACAAAATTGCAGCGCCCGTTTCGTCCCTTTTACGTCAGCGCCGATCCGGTCATCGACGCCCACCGAATTCTCCTCGATCGCCTGCGCCAGCCGGACGAGAGCCGCACGGAAAACCTGGCAGTCCTCTATCTCGGCGAAAAGACCGACGCACAGGCACTCTTCCAATTAGTTCGCCAGAGGGAGACCGAGCTTTGCATCAAGCCCCTGCCCGTCATCGTCCTGACGCACCCGGCAGCTTCGCCCCTCGACCGGGCCCTGCTTGGCGGACGCGATCACGTAAAGATCACCTGCCCCTTCGTGTTCGGCCAATTGTCAGATGCAGTCAACCGCCTGCTTCTCACCAACGATTCCTAAGTAACAACAGAAAATGATTGTGCACGTCTTTCCCCTCGCCTGGTACTCCCTCTTTCCCCCTCCCCTGGTACTCCGGGGGAGGGTTGGGGTGGGGGTCTTCTCTACTGTTCTACTTTCTCCTGCTCCACTCTCTCGCGCAGCGTCGGGGTGAGGGCCGTTTTCCGCTTGATGTGCCCAACTTAGTCTAGGATTCTTATCCCCCCCATCACGCCGCCGCCTGCACCGCCGCCCCTTTGTCCAGCCTTTCGACAAATCCGACCAGATCCGAAAGCGCCAACTCCGCTCGCCACGGATTCTCCACCGTTCCATCAGTTTGTTTCGCGTCAGGAGCAACCAACACCACCGGAAAGGCCCGTCCGCCCACGCGATACTTCGCCGCCACGCTCTCGATCTCCATTTTGGAGAACCCCGCCTGCTCCGTCGAGGCGGAGATCACCAGCATGCCGCCGAATCCGTCCGCCTCGCGATTCGCCGGCAGGCGATCGCCCAATTTCGTCTTCACCAGCGATTCAAGGGCCAGTTCGATGGGATCGAATTCGGAAATGCCCGGACTTCGGGCAATATAGAGGCCCGACTTCTGCATCTTGAACATCGGCGCCAGCAGCTTGCGCTCCTCCAGCCGCGAAAGCCGCGCCAGCGCAACCGTCAGCGCCACCACTTCCGCCCGCATCTTCGCCGGATCGGGCCGCTTGGGGCTGGGCTGCCCTACTGTCGCGCGGCAAAACTGCTGCGTCAGCGGCGCTACGTTGGAACTGGGGCTCGATGCCAGCATCACCGCGTTGGCATAATTTTCCGCCATCCACAGGACTCGCGTCAGCGGGTCGTCCGATTTCGCGCCGTTCCCCGTGTGAAGCATTTCAATCGGCTTGCAAATGGTCTGCGGGAGCAGAAGGCATTTGTGCACGGCTGCGATCATCTGCGACGGCGTCATCCCCATCATCAAGCCAAACACTTCTTCCCTCGACCGGCCGGTTTGCGCCGCCAGATCGATCACGCGCCGATACTCGTCGGCAAACTGCGTGTGAATAAAGATATCCCCCAGATCGTGACACAGGCCGACGAGGTAAGCGAGGCCGGTTTGTTGCAAATGCCCCTCATTGGCGAACATTTCGCAAATCTGCGCAACCGCGAATGAATGTTGCCAGCAATGAATCGGGCTGAAACCGTCTTTCCCCGCCTCCGGCATGCAGTCAAAAACCCCCAGCGCCGCCGCGATGTTGCGGATCGCGGTGTAGCCCACTTTCCGTATCGCGTCGGCGACGGTGGTTACCGGCGTGCCGTTGGCATAGGACGCGCTGTTGGCGACCTGCAGCACGCGTGCCGAAAGCATCGGGTCGCGCGAAATCAGGGTGGCCAACTGGCTCGTCTCGCCACGGTCGGAGCTTGCCACCGCGATTACCTCAGCGACGACGCCCGAAAGGGTCTTCGTCTGGAAGACCCGCTCCACCTTTTGAAGCAGTTGATCCCGCGTCAAAAGCTGCGGAATATCTTCGGCCTTCTTCGCCGCCGGGACATTCGCTACCCGGGGTTTGTCTTTATCGCCAGTTGGCGAAGGGACCTTTTGTTCCGATGCGTGTTGTCCGTCCCCCTTTGCGATTCGCTCCACCAATTCCGCGAGCCGGAAGTTTGCCTTGAGAATATATTCCTTGACCCCCAGCGACCGAGCGGCCAGGACCTGATCCCTGGCGCTGACGACGGTGAGCAGAATCACGCGCGTGCCGGCATGCGCCGGTTCGGCCCGCAGCCGCCTCAGGAACGCGATCCCGTCCATCGTCGGCATCGCGACATCGAGCAGGATCAGATCCGGATGAAATTTGTGGAGCACATCGATGGCCTCCTTGCCATTGGCGGCGCATTCGACCGTGTGCCCGACCTGCCGCAGGCTTGCCGCCAGCGGCTCCCGCAGCACTGCCTGGTCGTCCACAATCAGAATCGATTTCATGCCCGGCTCCCAGACGTTCTTTCCGCTCAAACGTCGATCCAACATCCCGAATCAATGCGAAAAACAGGCGCGGATTGTTCCCCGCGACAGCTTCTCATATCCATTCATTCGGCTATGCCGGCGCAGGTCTTTATAGCCTCTCGCGCACAGAATTTTCGAATATGGAGAGCTACAGTTTTTGCGAAGTGAAAGATGAAATCAGGATGATTAAATCAGGCCGTTCAAATGGCAACCGTTGAGCTTGGCAGCGACGGTTCCTCCGGGCAAATCCTGAAAAGATCGAGCGGATTGAAATTGATACAATTCCTGCCCGTCTGGACCAGGTTTTCGTGACGCAATTGAATCAGGCACGTACTGACGGTTTCCCGGGCGACCCCAATGGCCTCGGCAAGCTGCGCGTGGGTCATATGCAATCGCACCCCGTCGACGCTGGGCTCCGCCACGGGAGAATTGCGAAACCGCAGCAGGGCTTTGATTAACCGATGGCGGCAATCCGAGCATACGGAATCACGATGAGCCGCCCACGACAGATACAACTGACGAGCCATCGTCTCGACGAGCTGAAGCGTGAGGTCGCCGCGGGCGGCGATCACCTGCCGTAAATGATCCGCGTCAATCACGTAAAGCACTGACGGGCCAACGGATTTCGTCGTTTTGCCGTAGTTCGGCAGGCGGCCAAGCGCTGTGAATCCGAAGCACTGCCTGGGGCCGAAGATGTCCAGAAGCTGGTTCTGCTTACGGGCATCCATCGAGGCGAATACGTGAACCTCCCCCGACTCGATGATATAGAAATTCGTTGCCGGCTGCCCCGCGGCAAAGATTGTTTCGCCGTCGGCAAAATTCGTCTTGACCGCCTGGAGTTGGTTGTCGTCAAGGAGCCGAATAATCGATTCGGCCATTTGATTGGTTTCACTCATAACTCACCCCTGCTTCTGTCTGGTTCCTTGGCGATTTGCGGTCTACAAAGGTGGTATCGACAAACGCCGGTAAAACATTTAATAGGCACTTTGTCGTAGTCGCCACCAATTCGTCACCTGCGAAAGCGAAGCGAAATACTTGAGCGATTGAAGCGGGTTCAGCAACCTCTCCGATTGTGGATTGACAAACTATTGCATGCCGCAATTGAATCCAGTGATTCAAAATCGGCTTCGGAAATGCTCGCAATTGACTCCGCAGTCGGCCAAAGAGGGCAAATCAAAACTGCTGAGAAAGCGGCACTGATTGCGTCCACGTCCGTTGCAATTTCAATGACCTCTTCTGGCGGATATCACGCGATGATGCCGCAAATTCAACGTCATACAAACCGGCGTCGGCTTTCCACTGCTTTTCCGGCACATCGAAATAAGCCAAATCCCTCGGGGTCAGCGTAAAGGCCGCCGTGCCCGTCTGTCCGGGGGCCAGCGAAACACGCGCGAATCCTTTTAGCTCCCGAACCGGCTTATCGATCCTCGGCTGCGCATCATGCACAAACAACTCGACAACTTCATCCCCCGCTCGCGAACCCGTATTCGTCACATCCACGCTTGCCGTCACCGATTGTCCATCCTCCATGTTTGCGGATGAGAGATGCGGATTCGAATAGGCAAACGTCGTATACGACAGACCGTATCCAAAGGGAAAAACCGGCTCGATGCCTGCCTTGTCGAAGTGTCGATACCCGACGTAGATGCCTTCCGTATAATCGACGGCGCCATTCACGCCGTGAAAGTGGCCGTAATCGGGATAGTCCTCGCGCCGCGCCAAAAGTCGTCGGAAGCTTGCCGGAAGGATTCATGTCGCCAAAGAGAATTTTCGCCAGCGCCGCGCCCCCCTCCTCGCCGGGAAACCACGTCTCCAGCACCGCCGGCACGGCGTCGATCCAGGGCGTCAGCGTCACCGGTCCGCCGTTGTTCATCACGACGACCGTGTTCCGATTTGCCGCTGCCACCGCGGAGATAAGCTCATCCTGACCAGCGGGCAAGTCCATCGTCTGCCGGTCATGCCCTTCACCTTCCTCGTGCCCCGTCGAAACACAAACGACGGCCAGGTCAGCCTGACGTGCCGATTCAATCGCGGGCTGAAACAGTTTACTGCCAGGCGTAATCCAGCTTAGCTTCGCGGTCGCCGCCCCTCCGTCCTGAAAGTAATCCACCTCCAGCGAATATTTCCGCCCGGCTTGCAGATCGACGACCGCCTGCCCCATGGTGATGCCGTCGCGCCAGAAATCCACGATCGTTTTCCCGTCCAGCTTCACGCGATACCCATCATCCCCGGAAAGAAACAGGTGATATCGCCCCGTTTCCGGCGCCGTAAGCCGGCCGGTCCAGCGGGCGCTGAAGTGCTCTTTAGGCACACCGGGCCAGGGGGCGTGGTTGGTGTCAAACTGAATTTGCGGATCCACCCGCTGCAAGAACGGCTTCCCCTCAAGGTTCATGCCGTTGAAATACTCAGCGGTGAATCCCGCTTGGCCGCCGTCCATTGCGGTGACCACCGAAGCCGGCAGCGGTTCGTCATACTCGCCGGTTGTATACCGCACGGAGATATCCGCGCCAGCCCGTGCGCGAATTCCGTCCAGGAACTGCAGAGTGAAAAATGTCTTCACTTCCGGACTGCCCTGGGCGTTAACGATCATGGATTGCGCCGCATCGCCAAACACCGCGATGGAGTGAACCTTCCGCGGGTCAATCGGCAAGACCGCCCCGTCGTTCTTCAAAAGCACAATTCCCTTCGCCGCCGTCTCCAAAGCCAGGGCCTGATGCGCGGGAGAATTCACCACCGCCGGATCGCGGGGCGGCATCGGGTCCAACAGACCCGTTCGCACAATCGTTCGCAGAATCCGCCGCACCGAATCGTCCACGGCCGCCTGCGTGAGTTTTCCCTCGACAAGCGCCGCCTTGAGCTTGTCAACCGTCGCGAACTCCCCGCCGGGCATCTCCAGATCATTTCCATACTGGGCCACATCCGTCTGGTGGACGCCCCCCCAGTCTGACATGACAACTCCGTCAAACCCCCACCCGTCTTTAAGCACCTCCCGAAGCAGATAAGCGTTCGCGCTGGCGTGATAGCCATTGACCAGGTTGTAGGAACTCATGACCGCCCAGACGTGCCCTTGCCGCACGCCGGCCTCAAAGGCGGGGAGATAAATCTCCCGCAAAGCGGCGCTCGCCGACGCGCACGTTTACATCCGTCCGGTCGTCTTCCTCGTTATTGCAGGCAAAATGCTTGATGCACGAACCAACCCCGGTCTCCTGCATTCCCCGGATGAAAGCGACCGCCGCCCGGCCTGCTAGATATGGGTCTTCGCTGAAATATTCCCCATCGCGCCCGCCCAGCGGCGAACGCTGGATGTTCACCGCCGGCCCGAGCATCATCTGTATGCCGGTCTTCTTATTCCGAGCCTCTTCCCCTATGGCCGCGCCGATCCGCGTCAGCAAATCGAAATCCCAGGTTGCAGCCATCGCAACGGCCGAAGGAAATGCGGTAGCAGGCCCCAGCGTCCGATCCTCCCCCCCGCGAACTCCCTGCCCGGCATCCGCCATCGCCATCGGCGGAATCCCCAGGCGAGGAATCGCCCTCGTGGCGAAGCCCGTCCCCGTCAGCAGCGACAATTTCTCCTCCTGGTTCATCTCGCCCAGGAGCCGCTCAACCCGCGCCTCAATCGAAGTTTGATCCAGGCTGTCCGATCCTATCACGCACGAATGAACCGCGCAAATCACCACAATCACCGCTGCCATCCAACGTGCGCTTAGTCCATTCACTGCTGATGCCCCATCGTAAAAACCGATCAACTGCCCCGCATCGCCGTCATCAGCGCCCGGATCTCCCGCTCCGTCGACGGACGCTTCCTGTCCAGATTCTGTTCAACGCAAAGCCCCGAAAAAAAGGTCGATATCAATTCGGCCAGCACCGTCGGATCCGTCTTTGGCTTTTCAGCCCGAATGTTCTTCAGCAGCAATTCCTTCATCTCCGCCCGATCTCTCGCGATGATCTCGTGTGCCTTCTGCGGCAATATCGCGAACTCCCGCATCGAGCTGATCGCAAAGCACCCCTTTTGCCCATCCGGACAAAGCAGGCTGCACCGCAGCAATTCCTCCACGTTGTTCCAGCCCAACGGCTCCGTCGACAGTATCCGCCTTCCGCTGCTGGTCTCCAGGTAGTGCTGCAGGCTGCAAATAAACAAATCTTCCTTGCTCTTGAATTCCGAGTAGAGCCCCGACTTGTTCACCCCGGTCGCCTTTTCCAGCTCATGGACCCCCGTGTCCGCGTACCCATGCTCCCAAAAGACGGGAATCGCCTTTTTTAACACCTCTTCGCGAGTGAATTCCTTGTGTCTGCCCATTATTGCGCCAACGCCGGCTCCAGGATTTCCGATTGCTCACTTCCTTCAGGAGAGACAATCGGTCGATCTCCCCCGAGCCTCCGAATGACGGTATAAAACACCGGCGTCAAAAACAATCCGAAGAAGGTCACGCCGATCATTCCGTAAAACACCACCGTTCCCAGCGCCTGCCGCATTTCCGAACCGGCACCGGTCGCCACCAGCAGTGGAAGAACGCCAAAGATAAACGCGAAGCTGGTCATCAGAATCGGCCGCAGCCGAAGCCGCGCCGCTTCAATGGCGGCCGCGCCGCTGCGCATACCGGGATTGTTTTCCTGCTGCTGCTTGGCAAACTCCACGATCAGCACCGCGTTTTTCACGCTCATTCCCGCCAAAACCACGAATCCGATCTGCGTAAAAATGCTGTCGTCCAAACCGCTCAGGTAAACTCCCGTGATCCCGCACAACAAACACATTGGCACGATCAAAATAATCGCCGACGACAGCGCAAAACTCTCATATTCCGCTGAGTGCGTCAGAAAGACGAACAGCACGCAGAGCGGAAAAATCCACAGCGCCGTGTTTCCGGCCGTATCTTCCTGATACGCCAGTTCCGTCCATTCGTAAGTAAATCCCGCCGGCAAATCCTTCCTTGCCAGGCTGGCCATAATCTCCAGCGCCTGCCCGCTGCTGACGCCCGGAGCCCCGGCGCCGTTGATCTCCGCCGACGGATGCAGGTTGTAGCGATTGATTCGATCCGCATCGGCAATGTCTTTCAAATCCATGACCGCCCCCAGCGGCACCATCGCCCCCGCCGCGTTCCGCGTTTTGAGCTGCGCCACATCCGTTGCCAGCAATCGATACGGCGCATCCGCCTGCGCCATCACCTTGAAGGTCCTCCCCAGGTAATTGAAGTCATTGATGTAATAGCTCCCCAGATAAACCTGCAGCGTCTGGAAAATATCCGACAACGAAACATTCTGCTTCTTCGCCTTTTCCCGGTCCACGTTCGCGTAAAGCTGCGGCACGCTCGCATGGAAAGTTGTAAAAAGCGAAGTAATCCGTGGATCCTGCCTCGCATCGGCGATCAAGCCTGCCGTCGCCGCCTCCAACTCCTGCGGCGTCGATTGCCCCGCCCGGTCTTCAACCTGCATCTTAAACCCCCCCGCCTGCCCAATTCCCTGCACCGGCGGTGGCTGCAGCACCAGGCAGAATCCTTCCTGAATCTGGCTGAACATTCCCATGAGCTTGCCGGTAAGCGCCGTCGCCGATTGCTCCGGATGTTTCGCCCGCTCGTCGAAATTCTTCAGCGGCAAAAACATCGTCCCGGTGTTCGTTTCGTTCGTGCCAGTGAGCAAATTGAATCCCGTGATCGAGAAAGTCCCCAGCACCCCCGGCACTTTCAGCCCCATCTCCTCCATTCGCGACAGCACCGCGTCGGTCCGATCGACAGACGCCGCATCCGGCAATTGCACCGCCGCGATCAAATACCCCTGGTCCTGCTGCGGTATGAATCCCAGCGGCACCGTCCTGAATCCAAGATACGTCAGCCCGATCAACCCCGCATAAACCACCAGCACGACCGCCGACAAACGCACCACGTGCCCCACCAATGTCACATACCCCGAATTCAGCTTCTCCATTCCCCGGTTGAAAAGCTTGAAAAACCACCCGAACAAGAAATCAAACACATGTGTCAGCACATCCTTTTTCCCGGTATTCGGCTTCAGCAACAGCGCAGGCTCAGCGCCGGGCTCAGCGTCAGCGAATTAAACGCCGACAGCAAGGTCGAAAATGAAATCGTCAGCGCGAATTGACGGTAAAACTGCCCCGTGATCCCGCTGATAAACGCCACCGGCACAAACACCGCCGTCAGGCCAAACGCGATTGCGATCACCGCCGGCGTCACTTCCCGCATCGCCCGATACGCCGCCTGCTTCGGCGCCATCCCATGCTCCACCCACCGGTCGACGTTTTCAACCACCACGATCGCGTCGTCCACCACGATCCCGATCGCCAGCACCATCCCAAACAGCGAGAGATTGTTCAGCGAAAACCCAAACGCCGCCATCACCGCAAAAGTCCCCACCAGCGAAACGGGAATCGCCAGCAGCGGCACCAGCGATGCCCGCCAGCTCTGCAAAAACACCAGCACCACCAGCGCCACCAGCCCAATCGCCTCAAACAGCGTCTTCACCACGTCCCGAATGCTGCTGCGCACGAAAATCGTCGTGTCGTACGGAATCGAATACGCAACGCCCGAAGGAAAATCCTGTTTCAGCTCCTCCATCTTCGCGTAAACCGCATTGGCCGTCTCAATCGCGTTCGACCCCGGCAACTGAAATACCGGAATCCCCACCGCCGGCTTCCCGTCAAAATGCGTCGTCGTCGAATAATCCGCCGCCCCCAGTTCCACCCGCGCCACATCCTTCAAGCGCGTCACCCGCCCGTCGCTTCCCGTCTTAACGACAATATTGGCAAACTGGCTCGGCTCAACCAGCCGCCCCTGCGTGTTCACAGTATATTGGAACGGCGGCGTCCCGTTCGGCACCGGCGGCCCGCCAATAATTCCCGCCGCCACCTGCACGTTCTGTTCCTGCACCGCCGTCACCACATCCCCCGCCGTCAAATCCCGCGACGCCAATTGCTCCGGATTGAGCCAAATCCGCATCGAATAATCCCGCGCCCGAAAACAAAAATATCCCCAACCCCCGGCAAACGCGCCAGCTCATCTTTGATCTGCAGCGTCGCATAGTTGCTCAGATAAAGCGGATCCCGGCTCCCGTCCGGTGAATAAAGCGCCACCGCCAGCGTAATGTCCGGCGACGCCTTCTTCACCACGATCCCCGCCCGCTGAACCTCCGATGGCAACACCGGCTGCGCAATCGCCACCCGGTTCTGCACCTGCACCTGCGCGATATCCAGGTTCGTCCCCAGCTTAAACGTGATCGTCAGCTTCATATTGCCGTCGTTCGTGCTCTGGCTCGACATGTAGAGCATCCCCTCGACGCCGTTGATCTGCTCTTCAATCGGCGTCGCCACCGTCTCGGCAACCGTCTTGGCATTCGCCCCCGGATAACTCGCGCTCACCGTTACCGTCGGTGGCGCGATTTCCGGATACTGCGAAATCGGCAACGCAAAAATCGCCAGACCACCGACGATCACCGTCACGATCGACAGCACCGCCGCGAATACCGGCCGCTCTATGAAAAAATGCGCGAATTTCATCGGATGAGTCTCACCGCCCGCTTGCGTTATTGCCCCGTCTACCTCGTACCCGTCTCCATCGCCACCCGCGTGTCCTTCGTATCCAGATCCATAAACGCCGATTCATCCACCACGATCGGCTGCTCCGTCGGCGCAACCTCGCTCCCCGGCCTCGCGTGCATCAGCCCGTTCGTAATCACCCGATCCTCCACGCTGATCCCCGACACAACCGACCGCAAATTCCCAAACAACGCTCCCGTCTGCACCACCCGCGGCTCAACCACGTTGTCCTTATTCACCACCAGCACCAGATGCTGATTCTGATCGTTCCCGATCGCCGTATCCGGCACCAGCAGCGTCTGATACCGCGCACTCCCCGGAATGCACAACCGCGCAAAAACCCCGGCGTCAGCAGCCCATCCTTGTTCTCCAGCACCCCGCGCACTCTCAGCGTCCCCGTCGTCGAATCGACATGATTGTCCTCAAAATCAATATATCCCGAATACGGATACCCCGCCTCGTCGCTCAACTGCACCCGGCACGGCAACCTCCCATCCCGCGAGCTGACCCGCTTTTTCTCCTCCACCAGCTTCTGATATTTCAGCACCGAAAGTTCGTCGATATCCACATAGCAATAAATCGGCGACACCGATACCACCGTCGTCAGCAGCGTCGCCTCCCCCTGGCCTCCATTCACCAGGTTTCCAACATTCACAAGCTTGTTACTGATCCGTCCATCGATCGGCGAAGTGACTCTGCACCATTCCAGGTTCAAACGCGAGCTTTCAATCCCCGCCTTAGCCGCGGCCACCGCCGCAACCGCCTGATCGTAATTTCCCCTCGCGTCATCCACATCCTGTTGCGAAACCGCCTTCCCGTCCTCCAGCGCCTTGAGCCGGTCATAGGTCAATTTCGCATTCTCCTGCGCCGCCTGCGCCTTTTGTTCATCCGCCAGCCGCGCATCCAGATCCGCCTTGAACGGCCGCTCATCGATCTCATAAAGCAGTTCCCCCTTCTTAACGATCGACCCCTCCACAAACGGCGCGGAAACGATCAACCCGCTGACCCGCGCCTCCAAATTAACCAGCTCCGGCGATTCCAGATGCCCCGTATAGGTATCCCACTCCACAACCGCCCTCGAAACCGGATGAGCAACAGTCACCCCCGCCGGCGGCGGCGCCATCGCCGCAGGCGGCTTATTCCCGCAACCCGCCAGCACCGGAACCACCATCGCTCCAATAATCATGAATAAAACGGACCGCAGTAATTTCATGTTCATATCCCAATTTCTTGCCAGCGCGATCGACGCCGAGATAGTCGAGTTGTCAGAATCCATAACCCCCAACCATAGGTATATTGAACCGATAAGTTCAATATCGCTCGAAAGAATCTTTTTTTCGTGGTTTCCGCCCGTCTTCCCCCTCCACTGGCACGCCGTTGCCATTCCCCACCCCGCAAAAAAGCTAAATCGGTGCCGTCCCCAACCACTCCCCATGTAGCCGCAAAAGCCGGAGACGCTTGGGCGGTACTCCGCGAGCTTAGGCCGGACGCCGTTCGCACGGCGCTTTCCCGCCCAACACCCCAGGCCGCCCAGAACGTCACCCGGACAGCCATGTGCCATCGCAGCGGAACCGCGTTTTACATTCGAGCCAACGAATCTTCTCGTCACCAAAACCGTAACCGATAAAACTCTTCCTCTTTTTTCGCATTAAATGAAGCGGCTTCCCCCTCCCCTGATGGAATCTAATCCCCTTGGCACCCGTCAATCCCTGGTGTATATTCCCCTCGTTCAATAAGGATTCCCCATGCTGCTCCGGCATCTCATCCTCCCTTCTGCAACCCGCTGATTCTCAGCGACGGGTTTCTCGTTTCTTAACTTGATGTTGTGCGCCTAACACGCGGTCAGTCATTTGCCGCGCTGCGCAAGGGAGATTTTTGTGAGACATCACAAGCGTAATCGCCACGCCCCAAGGGCGATGGCAGAGTCTTCGTTTGACGAATTTGAACAAGCACTGCGCCCGCAAAAGCCGGGACGACGCGACAACGGACAGCAAGATCATAAGGCCATGCAGCTCTGCCGCCAGGTCGAGCGGGCAATCGCCCTCGCGCTGGCCGGCGAGTGCCACGACGATGTGCTGCGAGATTTAACGGTCGAGACCGTCGAGCCGGCAGGCGGCACGGCGCAGCTCGTGGTACGCCTTCGCGTCCCCGCCGCGCTGGACCTGGTAGACGTGCTCCAACGGCTCGATCGCCACGCCCCCAGGCTGCGCTTCATCGTCGCCGGCGCGATCTGTCGTAAACGCGCCCCGGCACTCACCTTCATTTGCCTGCCGGCAACGCTGACAGAAGGAGACGGCAATGTCTGACCAACCCCCCGCTTTCCACACTTGGCTGGCAGCACCCCTGGAGACCGCCGTTCGCCAGGCGCTTCAACGCATCTGCCGCGCCGATGATGTAATCCACATGGCCGTCATGCCCGACGTCCACCTTGCAACCGACGTCTGCGTAGGCACCGCAATGGCCACACGCCGGCTGATCTATCCCGGCGCCGTTGGCGGCGACATCGGTTGTGGCATGCTGGCCCTTGCCTTCGAAGCGAGCGCCGACCTGCTGACAGATCCGCGCCGCGCCGGCCTTATCCTGCGCGACATCGCAAGTCGTGTCCCGCCGCGCCGCCATCACCGCTCGGCAACCGTACCGCTGCCCCCAACCTCCCTCCCTACCGACCTCTCGCACGGATCCCTCGCCGCAATCGCACGTGGCGAGGGCGCACTTCAGTTTGCCACCCTGGGCGGCGGCAATCACTTCATCGAAATCCAATCAGATGAGGAGGGCTGCCTCTGGCTCATGGTCCACAGTGGCAGCCGCGCCATGGGGCAGGCAATTCGTGACCACCACGTTGCACGCGCTGCAATCCGCTCGGCAGGCATGCCGGCCCTGGATTCCGCCACCGACGAAGGCAAGGCCTACCTCAACGACGCCCACTGGGCCCGCCGCTTCGCCGACGCCAGCCGCCGCGCAATGGCCCAGCGCGTCGCCGAAGTGCTCGCCCAACACGGCTCAGGCCCCCCCGATCAGGCCACCCTGATCTCGATCGACCACAACCACGTCCAATTCGAGCCCCACCACGGCCAAACTCTACTCGTCCACCGCAAAGGCGCGATGCCCGCCGAGACCGGCGCTCCCGGCGTCATCCCCGGCTCCATGGGCACCTTCAGCGTTCACGTCCTCGGCCGCGGCAACCCCGACTCCCTCCGCTCCAGCGCCCACGGCGCCGGCCGCAAGCTCTCTCGCCACGCCGCCCGTCAGCGCATCACCAAGTCAGACCTCCGCCGCCAGATGCAAAACGTCTGGTTCGACGCCCGTTCCCAAAACCTGACCGAAGAAGCCCCCCGCGCCTACAAGGACCTTCGCGCCGTACTGACGGCCCAGGCCGACCTCGCCCAAGTCACCCGCCGACTGCGGCCGCTGCTTGTCTATAAAAGTGGATAGTTTTGCGCGGAGCATATACGCGCCTCTGCGATCTGATTTCAAATTCTTGTCAATCCACCAAATCTTCAACCCAAAATTCCCGGATTTCTCAAAAATAGGTCCAAAACGTACACCTTTTGGACCTATTAGTAGACGCCTGCACTTTTTCCCCTTCACCTTCTAAAAAAAGGAACCACCATGGCCCACGAACACATCAACCTCCCCAATCCACCCCCGACGAGGGAGAAGAAATCTCGCGCTCAAATCCCGGACATTTCCGGACATTTTCGGACATCGCCACCCCTGACTACATTTTCCCCACCCACTAAAGTTCAATTTCCCCCATGTTCCGCAATCCATTTTTTAGCGTCAGCATTGCCGGCGTCGGCCGCCTTGCTATACCAGACGCGGGCCTGATTTTCGTCCTTCGCGACTCCACGCCCCTGTTCATAAAATGATGCCAGCAAGTCCATGGCCATCGGCTCGCCGTTATCTGCGCTCTTTTGGAACCATTGTACGGCCTGGGCATCATCCTGTTTGACCCCAATGCCGTTCGCGAAAACGACACCCAAAGTGACCATTGCGATCCTGTCGCCGGCGTCGGCCGACTTGCCGAGCCATGTCCTCGCCTGCGCGTAATCCTGTGCAACGCCCCAGCCATGCTGGTAGAGCGCTGCAATATTGAGCATCGCATCCGCGTCTCCCCCGTCGGCGGACTTCTTAAACCAGATCAGTGCTTGTGCGTAATCCTGCGCAACGCCTTGACCCTGTTGATACATGAGCCCGATCAGATCCATTGCGTTAGGATCTCCGGCGTCAGCACCCTTGCGGAACCATGTCATCGCCTGCGAGTAATCCACCCGAACCCCCATGCCGCGCCGGTAGATCGAACCGATCACAATCATTGCGCCCGTGTTCCCCGCGTCCGCGGACTTGTGATACCAACTCAGCGCTTGCGGCGTATTCTGCTCAACGCCTCGCCCGTCCTGGAACATTGATCCAATGTCGTACATCGCGTCGGTGTCTCCCGCGTCCGCGGATTTGCTCATCCAGGTCATCGCTTGCGCATAATCCTGCGCAACGCCGACGCCGTGCTCGTACATCGTCCCCAAGTCGAACATTCCCGCGCCGCACCCCGCATCTGCGGACTTGCGGAACCAGCTCAAGGCCTGCGAATAATCCTGTGGAACGACGCCCCCGCTCTCGTACATCGAACCGACGTTGTCCATTCCGTCCGCGTTACCCGCGGCCGCCGCCTTCCGATACCATCCCAGCGCGGTCGCCTGGTCCGATGCAACTCCCCCAGTTCCGTCTCGATACATATCTCCCAAACTTTCCATCGCCTTGGCGTCCCCACCATTGGCCCTGGAAGTAAGGTCCGCCGCCGTCGGCCCGGAGGCGTTTTGCCCCCGGCATGTGCCAGATGGAATCGTCATCGCAAATATAAGCAAGATGAGTCGACCGAAATCGCCTATGTGATTCGCCCCAAGGGCGTTTTGCATATCGCACAGTGATGTGCCCAGCCGTAAGCGTCCCTTCATCGATGATCATTTTATTATCGCTTCGAATTCTTAGCGACAAGTTTCAATTGTTTAATTAGAACAACACTGTTATACTAACGCTCAGAGTGTTGCCCGAGGAAATGCACCCCCCTTCCCAAGGAGCTAAGTTGAAACAGCATCAGGTTCTCACAACCGGCTGCCTACTCAGCATCCCCTCCGCCCTCCTGGCTCAAGCCACCGTCCCCAAGACCAATCCCACCCCCGTTTACGTCCAGCTCATGCCCTGGTTCCAAACCCCCGAAACCCTCAAAGGCACCAATTGGGGCTGGCACTGGACCATGAACAACCAAAACCCCAACGTCATCGAACCCAACGGCCAGCGCGACATCGCCTCCTACTACAACCCACTCATCGGCCCCTACGACTCCAGCGACCCCTACGTCATCGAATACCAGATGCTCCTCATGAAGCTTTCCGGAATCAGCGGCACCATCGTCGACTGGTACGGCGAGCAAGGCTCCAACAGCGACGAACAATCCCTCCTCAACGCCTCCAACAAGATCATCCCCGCCACCCAAACCTACGGCCTGCAGGTCGCCGCCCAACTCGAGGATCGCTTCGCAACTTCCGCCAGCGAGGTCACCACCAACATCAACTACATGGAGCAGAACTACGCCACCCAGTCCAACTACATCAAGGTCGGCAACGCCCCACTGATGCCCTTGTTCGGCCCCATCTCGAGCGTAGACAACACCTCCACCGAGTGGTCCTCGATTCTTTCCAGCGTCAGCCAGACCCCCGCGATCGTCCCGCTCCAATATCAATCCTCCGAAGTCGGCGTCCCCCCCGCCGACGGCGAAATGGGCTGGATCTACGAAAACTCAACCGTCAACTACCACACCGTCCAGCAGAATTTTGTCCAGTACGAAGCAGGCAACTTCAGCAACTCCATCGGCGATGCCTTCGTAGGCTACAACGACTTCTACACCGCTGGCGGCGACCCCTCCGCCGCCGCAGGCTTCGTCATCCCCGAAAGCGACAGCAACGGCTCAACCCTCACCGAAACCCTCGACGAGGACGAAACCTACGCCAAGAACCTCGGCGGCGGAATCCAGATCGCCACCTGGAACGACTACGGCGAAGGCACCATGATCGAGCCAACCGTCCAGAACGGCTTCTCCTCCCTCCAGCAGGTCCAGCAATTCACCGGCGTCCCCTACGGCCTTTCCCAATTGCAACTCGTCTACCAGCTCTACGAAGCGCGCGAGCAGTTCCTCAATAACAGCACCGAAGAAACGAAACTGAGCCAGACGTCCAGCGACATCAATAACCTGGATTTCCCCGACGCGCTCAAGACGCTGGCGGATGCGATCACCTCAACCACCGCCACGATCACCTCCATCAACACCTACACGCTCAATGGCACCGCGAGCCTGGACCTGACCAACGATCAGCTCATCGTCACCTACAGCAGTTCCGACCCCATCGCCGCCGTCCGCGCCTACCTGGTCTCCGGATTTAACAACGGTGGTTGGAACGGCCTGGGAATCGATTCATCCTACGCCGCCGCAAATCACGCCTATGCGCTTGGCTTCGCCGACGGAAAAGACGGCGTCGTTGCCGGCCTCTCCTCCGGACAGATCGAAATCAAATACACCCTCCTCGGCGATGCAAATCTCGATGGCGTCGTCAATGGGACAGACTTCAGCATCCTGGCGGCGAATTTCGGACTCGGCACCACCAACTGGGACCAGGGAAATTTCCTCTACGGCACCACCGTAAACGGCAGCGATTTCGCCGCCCTGGCCGCTAATTTTGGCCAGGGCGACAGCGGCGGCAGCAGCGTCACTTCCGGAGACCGCGCCGCCCTTGAAGCCTTCGCCGCCGCCAATGGACTTCTTGCCGATGTCCCCGAGCCGGTCGCCCTGCCGGCACTTGGAATCATGGCTGTCTTAAGCGTCCGCCGCCGCTCCAAAAAACAAGCTTTGCACCCCTGAACGCCCACGGCATCCTTCCGGCAGATTGCACTTCAACAAAAAAAGCCTCCTCATCATTTCTGACGAGGAGGCGAATGTCTGAACATCGCTGTGCCTGCGAGGCGATTTACGCGGTTTTCGCAACCGCTCGGCGACGACGGCCGGCGAGGTAAATCAGGCTCATTGCGCCAATTCCCAAGCTTGCCGGCTCGGGCACGGCCGCAAGCGCGACGTACTGCACGTCGTAGGGACTGGGAGTGTTGGTGCCGGGGAGGACGCCGGGATCAAGCTCAAGGTGATATCCGATGAGCGATGAAGTATCGAGGTACCAAGTCAGACCGCCGAAGTTGGCGGAGAGCTGGGACGGATTTCCGGGCTCGACTGACTCGGCGCCGTAGTTCCCAAATGGAGCCGTTGGGGCGTCGAGCGGGATGGTAAAGGTATAGGAGCCGGGACCGAGAACGGGATTGCCGCTGATGTTGTATTGGAAGCCCTCGTTGCCACCGCTGTCGCCGTCGGTCAGATCGACGAAGAAATCGCCGCCCTGAACCGTGCCGGAAACAACGTTTACCTGAAGGAGCAGTGTGTTGTCAGCGCTGGCGTTAACAGTGGGACCATAGTTGGCGAAATAGATATTGAAGAAGTTACTGCCGTAGCCGGCGCTTGAAGCGACTTCCCAATTGGTCGGATTGGAAGTGATCACCGTCGTTGGAGACGAATCCGCCCAAGCGCCGTAATTGGCGTAGGCGAAAGAAGGGAAGGGACCGTTGGGACCTACTTGGCCGATCGGTGGATAGGGCGAGTCAAAGTTTGCAATAGGCGTATATTGGGCATAAGCGCCCGATGCCATCATTGCCAAACCGATACCGCTCGCCGCTAGAATTGAGAACCGTTTCATGCGTTTTTCTCCCTCAAAGTTTAGCGCCCGTAAGGGCATGAATGCCAGTTCGAAATGACCCGAAATCATTTCCTCGAAGGCATAAAATACCGCTGCTTTTCGCGGGCGTCAAGCGAAATTTTAACGCGCGTGTTATATGTCGCGAAAACCGAAGATTCTCCGGGTCGAAATGCAGATTTTGCGGTCCGCGGGGTCCCTCGATTTCATCTCGCAGAAATGCGGACATTCGAAAACCGCCGCGTCGCTGACACAGCCCCAAGTGACGCAAATTAGGATATAACGTCACAGAACTATTTATAGACTTCGGGTGATTTTCAGGAAGGTATCAGGAAGGTTTCAGGAAGGCATGTTGGCCGGACCGGTCGACTCCCCCTCGATGAATTCGGCCCGCCCGGGCTCCATTCGCCGCGCCCCCGTCCACTCATAATCTTCGGTGAACCAGTCGAAGCATTGCCCCAGCAGTTTGGAAAGATTTGGAATCTCCAGCCCCGTTACCGATGGAGTCATGAACCGGGCCGGCGACTCAATATTGATCGCGCAAATCGAAACGTCCTTTCCAACCACCATTCCCTGCTCCCAGCAGGCCCGCATCGCCCCAACCGCCGCCGGAAACGTCGTGCCCACAAACGCCGTCGATTTCAGCGGCCCCTGCTCCAGCAGCTCGCGCATCAGGTCGTATCCCGTCGGCGTCGCATCCTGAAACGAGGTCGTCGGACGCTCAAGAAGCTCCCCCGTCATCCCGTGGTCTTCCAGATAACGCCGCCACAGGCAAATCCGCCGCTCGATCTCCGGGTTGTGCGCCTGCGTGCTAACGCACCAAACCTGCTGATGCCCAAGCTGGCGCAGATGGTCGAACACCCTCACGATGTGGGCATCCGGAAAAACGCTTATTGATGGAATGGCACGGTCGCTCAGGTCCAGGTCCAGCGAAACGCTCTTGCTCATGCGCAGCATTGCCATCACATGCTCAGGCACATTCACGGCACTGGCGATAAAGATCACCCCCGCCGGATTGCCCGCCGCACTGGCGACTACCGGATCATCCCAATGGACATACTGCACCGGCCGCATCGCCAAACCATACTTCTGAGCCGCCTCATCAACCGTCTGCCGTAAATGCGTCAGATAAGTCGACGCATACGCCGGATAAAGGAGCAGGAAATGTGCCCCACCGCCGTTGCTCTGCTGCCGGGGGTGAACATCCAGCGAGCCGTTGGGCCGCCGGATCAGGACCTTTCTCTCCAGCAGCCCGCGCACGGCTTTGCGCGCGGTCATATGGCTCACACCCGTCTCCTCGGCGATCTTTCGCTCACCGGGAATGGGCGACAAGACATAATCGCCCTGGCGTATCCGCCGCTCGATCACCGACATCACGTCTCGGAACTTTTGCCGCTGAGGCATGTTAGAAACTTTCTTTCAAAGCTATCTCACCTGTGTGCTATTTTACCCGCGCTTTTGGGAATTCACTAGAAAAAAGCGTTGACATTGCTTAGATGCCCAGTAGACTAGTACACAGGTGTTATAGGTCGGCGGACCGCCCTTCACTTGAGGACTTAATGCACATTTGCCGCGCGATGCTTGGACTTGCAGCCATGCTGGCATCGCTCGGCGGTTGCGCGGCGGTTCAAACCAGCCCGCCGGGAGCGGTCCTCCCTTGGACTACCTACGAAGCTGAAACAGCCAAATCCAACGGCCTGGTTCTCGGACCGGATTATATTGGCCAAACCCCCACGAGAGAAGCCAGCGGCAGACAATGCGTCCGCCTCTCCCAAACCGGTGACTTTATCGAGTTTAACGCCAAAGCCGACGCCAACGGAATCGTCGTCCGCTACTGCCTCCCGCCCAACACTGATACCGCCACCCTCAGCCTCTACGTCAACGGCACACTCCGCTCCCGCCTGCCGATGACCTCTAAATACTGCTATGTCTATGGCAAATATCCATTTAACAACAATCCGGCCTCAGGCTCCCCTCGGCATTTCTGGGATGAGGTCAGGCAAATGCCCGGCCAGATTCATGCGGGAGACACGATTCGCCTCCAAAAAGACCCGGGCGATCTCGCCAGCGCATACCTGATCGATTTCATTGATCTCGAAGCCGTCCCCGCCCCACTCCCCAGGCCAACGAATTCCCTGGCGGTCACAGATTTCGGCGCCAACGCCGCCGGGCGGGCAGACGCCCACGATCCCTTTATCGCCGCCATTTCCGCTGCGAAATCCGAACACAAAACGGTCTGGATTCCCGCCGGTGAATATCAGGTCAAGGGACCTATCCAGGTCAGCGATGTCGCCATTGCCGGCGCTGGGATGTGGTATTCCACCCTGCGCGGCATCGACGACTACTCCCCCGCAAATCGCCTCGCCATTCTCGGCAACGGCTCCAACGTATCCCTCTCCAATTTCGCCATCATCGGCAATCTCACTTATCGCAACGATTCGCAGCCCAACGACGGCCTTGGCGGATCCTTCGGCACAGGCTCCTCAATCCGCAATATCTGGGTCGAGCACACAAAGACCGGCGCCTGGCTCGTCAATTCCGACGGCCTGCTCGTCGAAGGCTGCCGATTCCGCGACACCATCGCCGATGGAATCAACCTCTGCCTGGGGATGCGAAATACCATCGTCCGCAACTGCTCCGCCCGAAACACCGGCGATGATTGCTTCGCCATGTGGCCCGCCACCTATGCGGATGCCAAATACCCCGCCGGCAACAACCGCTTCATCCATTGCGCCGCCCAGCTCCCCACCCTCGCCCAGGCGTTTTCGGTCTACGGCGGAACCGGAAACAGCGTCGAAAACTGCCAGGCAATCGACATCCCCTACGGGGCAGGCCTTCTGGTCAGCACCATGTTCCCCACCGAATCCGGTTTCCATGGAGTCACCAATTTCCGCGATATCCAAATCACCCGTGCCGGCGACCGCGACGGCGCCATCGCCGTCATGACCAACCTTCGCACCCTCTCCGGCGTGCGATTTCAGGACATCAACGTCCTCGATAGCCCAACCGACGGAATCAAGTTCACCTGCGTTAAGAGCCTGCCCATAAACGACATCGCGTTCGATCGCGTTCGGATCGTTAATCCCGGATTGTCCGGGACAGGCTATGGCATCTATGCCAACGCCGGCGCCGCAGGGTCGGCAGCGATGATTGATGTGTCCATCACTGGCGCTCAGTCTGTGAATATCAAGAATGCCGCACCAGCCACGTTCAATTTCGTAGGAAGCACAGACGCCGCCGCAGTGAACGAAGTCGGCATCCAACATGCATCGGTGGCGCCATGATTCAGAGATCGAATTTTACCCCTATGCCGGAGGCAGGCATGCGAAAGAAAGCGGGATTTACCCCAGGATTTACTCTCGTTGAGTTGCTCGTAGTGATCGGCATCATCGCGCTGCTGGTCGGGATCCTTCTGCCGGCGCTCAGCAAGGCGCGGCAACAGGGAAACCTGATCTGGTGCGCGTCGAATGAACGGCAGATTGGGATGGCGATCTTTCAGTATGCCCAGGCTTACAACGATCACTTTCCGATCTACTATTGGACGGGCGCAGGCAGTTCCAATGATCAGGGCGCGACGGATTGGCATTATCTGATTCTGCCGTTCATCAAGGGAGGCTCGAACGGTTTATACAGTGGCCAGGGCGCACAGTCTTTGGGGGCGCTCTTCAAGGACAAAGACACCATCGATAGCACCTATGTACCCTCAGGCCCAACCGCCCCTTATCCGACATGGGATCCATCCCAAGCCAATACCTATAGTGTGCTTTCCGTCCTCTTCCGCTTCCAGCCCGGGCTGCTTACTAATCCCACAACCTGCGTACCGCCGCCGGCGAACGGGCCCATTAATCCCGGTTCGATCCCCATGAAGCTTGAGCAGGTAAAGCGGGCTGGCGAGATCATCATGCTCGGAGACGCTGCGCTGATCGGCAACCAGGGTCTTACCAGCCCGCTCACCGGAACATGGCAGTCGGACGCGGATTTCTGGGAACTTCAGAACAATCAGTTCCAGCTCTATTGGGCCACCCCAAATATCCAGCAGATCCAGCAGCTCATTGACCCCTTGGGTCCCGACGCGGGCCTGAACAAGGATTGGCAGACCTACTCGGCGATGGAAGGCGCAACAGGCCCAAATAATTCGCAGGGAAATGACCTGCGTTTCCGGCACCTGAACAACACGACGGCTAATTTCCTGTTTGTTGATGGGCATGTGGATACGTTCCATTGGAAAAAGCCAGGTTCGGGGGGAACGGATCTGCAATTCAGGAACTTCATGCTCGACGACAATCGCACACAGGATCTGCACTGGGCACCCGGCGTAACCCCCTACTAAAGGGCGATGCGCGGTTCCGAAAAGCGTTAAGGTCGAGGCGGTTAAGGTCGAGGTAGGGTTTCATGAGCGTGCGGGAGGCGATCATCGGGAATCCACGCATAGGCATCGCAACTGCCGGCGGACTCTTTCTCATCGGTATCGTTGTGATCTGCCTGGAAATGCGAAATCCCGCGCCGCTGCTGCGCCAGCCCAATATTATTTTACAGTGGATGATGGCAAAACGTGGTTTGCGGATGCGGCGACAAACTTGCCGCCTTACGACAAGGATGGAGAACAGGCGGTGCGCGCTCATGTTTTCCGCTGCCCAGCGGGCACGAAGTTCGTCGCCTATCTGGAACGATATACCCCCGATGCGAAGCGCAACCTAGAGGGTACGTCGAGCAGCGCCGCCAGCGAGATGAGCGCGACGCAGGGCGCGTACGAGGGGGGCCGGGAAGTGAAGCGGCCTGGGGACAAAGACTGGGTTTCGGTTACCAATGGACGCGCGCTTGCGCAAGTGGTCGCCTTCAAGTGCCCCGACGGAACGAGCCCTAACGACGCGGTTCCCGTCGAACCGTGAGTTAATCCGTACGTAACTTTATGGCAAAGCAGAGGTTTTTTCTCGAAGAAGGTAACTATAACAGTAACGTTAAAATTTCCTTGACTTCTGTTTTCGTTGAGGTAATTTACGGGTGGAGGAAATGGCTCAACTTCCGCTCGATTGTTCAGTTTCTTCGAAACCTTTGCGAAATATTTTTGAGGTGAGAAATGTCCAGGAAACGATCGGTAATTCTTGCCGCGTCGGCGACTGTGGCCGCTTTGGTTACTTCGGCGGCCAGCGCTCAGGTGATCGAAGGCTTTGACGATTTTGCCCCTAGCCAAAAATTCGACGCCTGGACCTACCCAGCGCCCTATACGGTCATTACCTCCACCTCTACCGGTTATGAAGTTTTCGCACAAGAGGTGCCCGGCCTTACCACTACTCCGTACGGCAGTGGCTATGCCCAACTTAACGCTGCGGGGCCGGCGATCGATTGCGGCGCGGACAATTATGTTCAGCTCATGTTCACGGTGAACAATGATGTGAACGAAGCCAAGGCCGGTTACACCCAGGGGGTCGGACCGCTTGTCGATCTGGACGACGGCGAAGGGGATGAATGGCAGTATTCGTTCGGCTTTGGCTACGGGCCCGGGGTTTACATCGTCGACGTTCCGTTCAACGTTCCCTACAGCGAGCCCATGGCGGCATCTCCTCCGACGCCTGGCGGGTTCGATTTCACCCAAATCACCGGTTTGAATGTCGAAGCCGATCCCGGAACCAATAAAAGCTATGACATAACCTATCAAAATCTGTCGGGTGTTTTCACACTCGCCTGGAACAACACCGGCGCCACCGCCCCCGCTGACGGCGCAACCTGGGACACCCTGAATAATAACTGGAACAACACCACCGCCGCGCAGACCTATGCCGACGGCGACCAGGTGCTGTTCACCGATACCAACAACACTAACTACGGCGTTACGCTCAATACGACTGTCAGCCCTGGCGCTGTCATCGTCAACGACAGCAACGGAAACTACACCATCGCCAGCAGCACAACCACCCCATCGGGAACTCCTACCGGATTGATCGTCGACACCAGCTTCTTCGAAAAAACCGGCAGCGGTGCCCTGGTCCTGGGCACGGGGCTCACCGCGAGCCAGTTCATCATCAACGAAGGCCTCGTCCAGCTTAAGTCCGGCGCCACCGCCGGCACCGGCAACGCTACTAGCAACATCAATATTTCCTCCCTCGCCATCAGCGGCAACGGGGTCATGGACATCAACAACGACCATCTGATCATCGACTACACAACCAGCGATCCCATCGCCGCCGTTCGGGCCTATCTCCTCTCTGGATACAACAACGGCGCCTGGAACGGAACAGGCATCATCTCTTCCGCCGCCGCAACCCAGAACGCCTCCGGCGGCGCCAAATACGGCGTCGGCTGGGCCGACGGCGCAGATCACGTCGTCGTCGGACTCTCCAGCGGACAGATCGAACTGAAATTTACCCTGCTCGGCGACGCCAACCTCGACGGCACCGTCAACGGTTCCGACTTCAGCATCCTCGCCGCCAACTTCGGACTCGGAACCACCAACTGGGACCAGGGCAACTTCCTCTATGGCACGTCCGTCAACGGCTCCGACTTTTCGGCCCTCGCGGCCAACTTCGGCCAGGGCGACAGCGGCGCCGCCGTCACCCCGGCAGACGTCGCAGCCCTCGATGCTTTCGCCGTCGCCAACGGCCTCCCATTGCCAGCGATCGGCGCAGTCCCCGAACCGGCTTCGCTCGCACTTCTAGGTTTCGCCGGAATCGGAATGCTCTCCCGCCGCCGCAAAAGCAGATGATCCCGGGGAGAAAATGAAGCCACAGGGCAAGGTCCTGTGGCTTTTTTTATTTATCCAGCGAAGTTCTAAACCAGAACATTCATATCACCGCCGGCACCACAAAATGAGTTCTAAATAATGCATTTGCATTTCTTGGCGCGATTCGACTGAGGCTCATCGAAGTCTCTTGGCGTCTTGGCGGTTAAAAAGGAGCCGCGGACGGCGACGGGCGGTACTCCGCGAAAGGTAGGCCGGAGGCCGATCAATTTTCTTAACCGCCCGCTTCGCTCAAGACGCCAAGAGACTTCGATGAGCCTCAGTCGAATCGCGCAAGAAATTCAATTAAAAAAAACCATTTTGATTTCGCTCCGCGCCCTCGCGGTGAAAAAATCCAGAAAAAATCCGCGCTATACGTACAAAATAGGTACAAAACGTGCGCCTTTGGCCCTGTATATAGAGGCACAACATGTTGACGATCACCCCAAACCCCCTTCAACCCCGCGTCGCAATTCGCGAAAAATACGTACACCCTCCGCCCCCATCTTTAAAAAAATCGAAAGTGTCAACGGTAACGAAACCCCCCGCCGCCGCACCAAGGAAACGCATTTGCAACTACTAACATCTCATGATTTTCACGCCGCTAAATATGTTGACGCAATCGCGGAAAATGGCGGCGGATTGGATCTAAGCCCAGGGCTAATTCTTCCCGCCCGTCATCGCGATGTTCTCGACGAAATACCGCTGCGCCGCCGCAAACAGCAGCAGGCATGGGAGCATCGTGACAAAGCTTGCCGCCATGAGCTGGTTCACGTGCGAAACGCCGTACTGCCCGTTGAACGACGCCAGCGCCAGTGCCAGCGTCTGATTCTGCGGCGAATTCAGATAAATCAGCGGATTCAGAAAATCGTTCCACGTGTTCATGAAGGTGTAGATCGCCGTGATGGCGATCACCGGCCCGCAGAGCGGCATCATGATCTGCCAGTAAATCCGCAGCGCCCCCGCCCCGTCGATGCGGGCGGCTTCCATGAGCTCTTCGGGAATCGCCGCGAAAAATTGCCGGAACATAAAGACAAAAAACGGACCGCCGAAAAATGCCGGAACGATCAGCGGCAAAAATGTGTCGATCCACCCCAGCTTCTTGAACATGACGAACAGCGGGATCATCGTCACCTGTGCCGGCAGCATCATCGTGCTGAGCATCAGCAGGAACAGCGCGTTTCGTCCCCGAAAGCGAAACCGCGCAAATCCAAATCCAACCAAACTGCTGGAAATAATCTGCCCCACCACGCAGCAGAAGGTGATTACCACCGTATTGGGCAGCGTGTGGGCGAAATCCATTTTGTCCGGGCCCAACGCCTCGATGTAGTTATGCCATTGGATCGTCTGCGGCAAAATCGTCGGCGGAACCTGCTGAATCTCCGGATCGGTTTTCAGACTGCTGCTGATCATGAAAACAAACGGCACCAGCATCGCGATTGCGCCGGCGATTAGAAGCCCATACGTCAGCCAGGTCGAAAATTTCGGCGGGCGCAGATTCCCGAACCTGCGTCGGCGCAGAACGCCGTCAATTTCGCCGCCATGCGGAAATGTCGTCGTCAGGCTGCTCATGCTTTCAAACCCTCGTAATACACAAACCGCCGGCTGCCGCGGATCACCGCCAGCGTCAGCAGCAGCACCAGCACAAACAACAGCCAGGCCAGCGCGCTGGCATATCCCATGTTGTGGAAATCAAACGCCTGGCGATAGAGATAAAGCACGTAAAAGAGCGTCGCGTCATTCGGCCCGCCCTTGGTCATCACGTAGACCTGGGCAAAGACCTGGAAGCTGCCGATGATCGCCATGATGAGGTTGAAGAAGATCAGCGGCGAGATCATCGGGATCGTTACGGCAAAAAATTGCCGGATCATCCCCGCCCCGTCGATGTGGGCCGCTTCATAAAGCGAGCCCGGCACATTTTTCAGGGCCGCTAGATAGGTGAGCATCCCGCCCCCCACCGTCCAGAGGCTCATGATGACAAACGCCGGAACCCCCCACCGGTAGGCATCCTGATGCAACCAGTCGGGCGGCGTCGTGCCGAACAACCGCGCGATCGGCATCAGCAGGTGATTGATCAGGCCGTAATTTTTGTCGAAAAGCCAGAGCCAGATCGTCGCCATCGTCACGCCGCCGACGAGGGTGGGAACATAATAAATCGTGCGGAACGCCGTGATGCCCTTCACCCTGGTATTCATCAGCAGGGCCACGCCAAGCGCCGCGATTTGCCCGAGCGGAACGGCGAGCAGCGCAAAACAGGCAGTCACGCGCAGCGATGGAATTAAATCCTCGTCGAAGCGGGCCATGACCTTGAAGTTGTCCAGGCCAACGAATTTCGCGTCGCTGATCGGGGTCATTGCCGTCCACCTCGTCAGCGAAAGCAGGAGGGACATCACCATCGGCCCCAGCGTCAGCGCCAGAAAACCAATCACCCAGGGCGAGACGAAAAGCCACCCGGTGCGCTCGATTTTTTTGTCCAAGACGCCCAGTTTTTGCCGCCGACTGGCGAGCCAGGCGACGGTGCCCACAGTCAGAATCGCCAGCGCCGCGACGATCTCGACCAGCCGCCAGTTCATCCGCGGATAATCGTCGCGTTTCAGCGGCGAGGACATCTCCCGATCCCAGCGGGCGGCAAGATTTTTGGCCGCCTGCCCCGGCGAAAGCGTATTGAGCTCGATGCATCCGGCCAATTCGTCGGTCATGTCCTGCGTCGTATTCTTGCTCGGCAGGAAATTGCGAGATATGTCCATCGTTTACGGCGTCGAGGAACAACTGCAGTGTGATCGGGCTTGCCACTGAGAAACGCGTCGCTGTGCGCGACTGCTTTCAAAGATGGAATCGCCAGCCCCAGGTGCGCGGCCATCGCCTGTCCATCCGGGCCGGTGAGGAAATGCAGCAGCATCGAAGGCTTCTTTCGGATGCTTCGCTTGCGAGGACATGACCCAGGCGACCACGGCAATATCGGAAATCGTTCGCTTTTGGTGCGGCAGGGGAACGATGTCCCAGTGGAATTTGGTAATGCCGGGATCGCCCGGCCCGGTGCCGCGGAAATGGGGTGTTTCCCACCGCCCCACCGGGCCGATGGCGGCAATTTTTCCGGTGTAGAAAAGCTGGACATTGTTATCCGCCGCCGCCGGGCCTGCCGCGGGATAGACCGAGCGGTCTTGGAAGCGTGTCCGCTGAATCATACCGAGCGCCCCGACTGCCTGCGGGGAATCGATAATCATGTGGCGGAAATCAGACCCGTTGAAAAAATCTCCGCCGTAACACTGCACGATATTCTGAAGCATCAGGGGCCAGGTATTCAGCGCCCCGCCGTAATTCGGCCCCGCCGCATCGGGCGGAAGCGCGGAAATCCTGCGGCAATCCGCTTCATACTCGTCCCAGGTCCAGCCGCCATACGGAACCGAGATGCCCGCGCGGGCGAACAAATCGCAGTTCACGTACATGACCATCGTCGAGAAATCTTTAGGTATGCCATAAAGAGGCCCCCTACCGATTTCCTGTCCGTCAAACCGGAAGGCGTCGAGCAGAATTGGATAAAATCCGCCCAGCCACTGCTTGCCATCCGCCAGCCCCGCGATCTGCGGCCCAAGGTCGGCCAACAGGTGCATCCTGGCAAATTCCGGAACGAACTCGTAGCTGAGATAAAACAAATCCGGCGGATCTCCCGACGCCAGCATCGTCTTGAGCTTGGAAGCATAATCGGGCCCATCCGCGTGAACGCGGGTGATTTTGATGTTGGGATGATCGCGCTCGTATTGCGCGACCATATTGCGGACGATTGCCTCTTCAGACGGATCGCCCCACTGGAGGACGATAATATTGGTGCGGCGATCGGACGAATCGTGCTCGCGCCAGACGCGGATACCGACCGAAATAAACGACCCGATAACGACTAAAGCAGCCCCCCAGGCGAGCAACCACCGAATGGCCCTGCCGATCGTCATGCTGCTCCAGTTGCAAGAAACCGAAAAACACGAAACCCTCTGAATATTCAGCTATTTTAGCAGGTTCAGAGGGGGGCTCGCAAGCGAGATTTGTTCGCGATCCGGAGCGGGGTGAATGCCTCAAAACCGGGGCATCGGGATGCTCGTAGGCGAGCGCCGTCACACAAGTCGTTCGCCGTCATCCATTAGCAGAATGTCGCCACCGGGGTGGCCGGCCAGCAAAACTCGTATGTCGATCAATCAACCACCGAAAAAAACCAAGTATCTTTTTCGTCCCGTCAAAGCGAACTAGAAGATAAGCCGATCGGAGGCCGTTTTGGAGCCGAAACCGAAGAATTTGCGGAGAGTTGTTGCCGGCATAACCAACGACAGGAAACGCCAGGTCTGGGATGAACAGGACCGCCAGAGGCTGCGGGAGCAGTGCCTGAAGCGCCAACCTTGGCTGAAATCCTGCGGCCCGCTGACCCAGGAGGGCAAGCACCGGTCTAGAGCCAACGGCTATTGCCATCGGCCCAATCCCAACTCGGCGCGGGAGATACGGGCATGCGTCTACGATGTGAACGATTTCATCGGGCAGATGGTGGAATTGCGGCGGGAAATACTTGGGTAGGAAATGCTCGGACATCGTCAGCAGTCTTTTGGCGAATGTTTTGCCGAAAATCTTTGGCAACTGCGTAATGGCAAGCGGGCGGTTCCCCAGCAAATCTCACCGGCTTAATGATGTTGGGTTGCGTCGAGACTTTTTAGGTCGCTAACCCAACTTCCGCAGTTGCGGGACACGTGGGCCCTCCGATGGAAGCGCGCGAAATTCAGCATGGCCGACACCCGGTTCGTCGGATGCTGGGAAAAAAATCCCGACCTGACCTTGCAGAATGAAAGCGACACCCTCAAGGCAAGCGTCTACGTGAAGAAGGACAAGCCCTGGCTGGTAGTGGCCAATCTCGGGACAGACTCGCAGACCGCGACCGTTACCCTCAATCCGGCAAACCTTGGAGCGACCGGCATCGACCCGGGCATGCCGTGGAAAAATGTCTTTGGCGTGGGTGACGTGTCCAAAGCTGGCAACAGTGTGAACGTGAATGTTTTGGCCAAGAGCCTTCGTATTCTTGAACTTGGCGATGAATCAGTTCCCGGGCGTCGCATCCACCCCCATCCCGCCGACCTGCTCAGCAATTGCTCGCCCCCAAAACGACATCGGCCATCAATCGATCGCCGACGGCATATCGAAAGCTGTCGAATAAGGCGACGCGATTACGCGGTCTGAATTTCGCTCAACAACACCTTCCGGCCGCCTTCATCACGGCTTCGAATGCCCGCGATCACCATCTTCATCACTTCAACGATATGTTCGAATGGCACCGGTGAACGCCCGGTTCGCAAATACTCCACGAAATCCAACAACTGCCGCTTGAAGGCGATGAAGCGAGAACTATCGTTGATGCGCGTTGAGAGCGAGCCCGCAGTGCCAAACAACGACAAATGGGCGAATCCCCCCAGCATATCGTCGACGTTCGGAATAAAAACATCCGTTCCTGAATCGTGATGGATATGAACCATGTTTGCCGTGGCGCTTCCGGAATTTACAACCCATTCCCAGCCTCCCGGCCGCAGGAATGGATATACGCCCTCCAGCGCATGTATTCCATATCGTTCCCAGCTCTTAGCCATGCAAAGAATCATCACTCGAAGCGACCCAACTTCGCAGAGACGCGCACGGCACTGAGCATATTCCACGCTGTATCGCATCATGCTGGTCGAAAGAATAATTGCTCCCTTATTGTGCCATCGCACAAACGTCCTCAGGTCGTCTTCGCGATCAACCAACGGCTTGTCGATAAAAACGGGTACACCGGCTTCGACAAAGCTCCGGGCGCGATCAACGTGCTCAAATCCCTTGTCCGTCGGGATCAGCACCGCGTCAACACTTCCGATCATTTGTTCGGGCCGATCGACGATGTTGGGAATAAGACTCGCTCTGCTGAGTAGCAGCGCATCCTCCGGGCGGTCGCACCACGCATGCGTAACGCGAACACCTGGAATTCCAAATTCAGCGCGATTTTCCGCGCTCAAATAATTGAAGATCATCGGATAGCCCGTTTTCGCCATCTCATCGGGATTAAACCCGTTGATGATCGACGACCAACTGAGCGGATGGCCGTTCTCTTCCACCATGCCAGCAACTCCAATGCGAATATCGTTAGGATTTTTGAGGATAGACATGTCTCACTCGATCACTATGAATCCTACTTTGCTCGCATCGCGCCACCCGCCAATTGTCATTGCCCGGTTCGAGAGGTCTTCGCCAATTTCGAATCAGAATGCAATTCCACCGGAACGATGACCCGTTTATTATCGAGCGGAACCCGCGTCATCACTTGATTGAGCATTCGGGCGACGGTCGTCGCGATTTCGTAAAACGAAAGCCTCGGCTTCACGTACGGATACTTGCTCAATGTCTCGCTCGGCGTCGATTGGCTCTCGAACACCAGTTCGAGGTCTTGCGGTATCCGTATTCCAATTTCCTGTGCAGTGACTGCCACGGCGCCAACCAACTGATCGCTTGCGCACAGAATTCCCGTCGGGCGGTCGTCGCGCTGCAACATCTCCCTGATCTGGCTGCGGAACGCCTCAAAATCCTGCGGAAAAATCCGCATCAGCAAAGAATTCGGGGGCAATCCCGCGATGGTAATCGCGTCGGTCACCCCATCATAAAGCGCGTTGTCGCCGGGACGCCCGCCACCCGTCGCAAGCAATGCAATCTTGCGATGCCCCCGCGATGCAAGGTATTCGCCCATCAGATAGCCCGATTGCTGGTAATCCAAATCCACCGACGGCAAGTGCCACTGATCCGCGTAAAGCGAGCCCAAAACCACAACTGGCTCCCCGGTATCCGAAAGGAACTGGTAGACCTCGCGCGAACAACTGATCGCAATGGCCCCCGCAAACTGCCCCGCCAGTTGAGCAACCTCCACCAATTGCCTGAGGAATTCCAGACTCGATCGGCTGGAGATAAAGCTGAACTGCACATTGGTTTGTGGCAGTTCCGTGCGAACGGCGGCCACGAGAAGATCCAGCGGAACGCTCGTCAGATCGCGTTGTTGCTCTTCGATCAAGATATAAACCGTGCGCACGGAAACCGTGGACATGGGCTGAATCGCGTTCCCGATAAATGTTCCCCGGCCGTGTTCGCGCGTCAGCACCTTCCCTTGCACCAAAAGATTCATCGCACGATGCGCGGTCGCCGCGCTTACGCCAAGAAACGACCCAACATCAGCACAACTGTGATACCGGTCCCCAGGCCTAAGACCCCGCGCCCGAATATCGCCTTCGATCTTTCTGGCAAGCTGCCCCAATCGGGAGCCCTTGATCGAAGTTAGACTCATGATTTTATGCTTACAATGCCCGGATGGTTTGTCAAACCAAATCTTGCACAAATGATTCACAACTGTTTCAGGTCTTTTACGGAAGCCCCTTTTCGTCCGCTCGCTGCTCCATCCCGATCAACTGCGCAGCGCGTATCCGTGCAGCGCGAAGAATTTGTTTATCAAAACTGATCCCTGAGTGCTCAAGAGGAATAAATCCTTATTCCCGTCATGATCCATATCCACCATGATTGCCCGAGGCTCCAGGACCCAGGGAAGATTGAGCTTTGTTCCGGAGTCAAATTGAGCATGTCCTTTTGTTCCGATGTTTCGAAAGAGATGGACTTCGTGATCGGCTGATCCCACGATAATGTCGAGCCTGCCATCATTGTACCAATCATCCACATCGAGCACTGAATCTGAATGCACGTTTCCCACCACAATCGGCGGATCGAAAACCGGATTCTCATTGGTTCCCGCGTTTCGATAGAAGCGGATAATGCCGTAGGTGTCCGCCACGACCAGATCGTTATTGCCGTCGCCATCGACATCTCCGACGGCAAAGGTAGTTCGGTCGCCTTGCAAAGCTCGGAAGCTTTGGTGGATATCGACGTTGATCGGACCAACTTTAATGTCCTGTCCGTCGGTCGTCTTCAATCGGTAGCCAGTGAGGTCAAACTGCGGTTTATCGCGTGTGCCAAGGTTGCGATGCATCCAGATGTTGCCGGCCCAATCGCCAAACAAAACATCGAAGTTGCCCGTCTTTCTAAAATCGCAAAGGTAAGGCCAAAACCAATCGTCCCCAATGCCATATGGATGTGCAATCATCGCACCCGGCTGGAGAACATTTACAACCTTGTCCCATTGATATGGGTTGCCCAGATGCGAATTGAGATGTACCTGGTAGCTCTCCACATAGTCGGGATATCCATCGTTACGCCAGTCAATAAACTGATGCGTTGACAATGTCGAATTTCCCCAGGCGTTCCGAATCGGCGGTACGTCGACATCAAACAATGGCTCCTGGGCGGTCCCGATATTTCGAAAAATATAGATCTCTCCACCAGACGTGCTTACAACCAGATCGAGCAATCCATGTCCCCCAAAATCCACTGCGCGAGGCACGGCCATCGATCCGCTCGGGAAGTTACCCTTTTTGGGGAACGGCCGTTCCTTCAAAATCGGATGCGTCTTTGATCCTATGTTCTCGTAATAACGCAGTAAAGAATAATTCTTGCGGGCATCATCAGACATTGCATAGCTGCCGCTGATGAGGTCCAGCTTTCCGACACCACGAAAATCGGCCGCACATGGCGATGCGCACCAATCACCGACATTGAGAGGTTTGCCGTCCAGGTCAATTGGCCCGCGAAACTTCAGCAGAGGCGTACCGTCCGGAGCTGTACCGGTATTTTCGAAAAAGTAGATTCGCCCGGTGACATAGCCTCCGGCCAGGAGTCCCGGCCGGCCGGTCCCATACCAGTCCACCCACTGCATCACGGGGTAGTAATCGTTGGTGAACGGCGCTTCCGGCCGCCCGAGGATGGGCCGAAATGGTAACTGCAGATCTTTCCCATCCGCCTTGATATATCCCTTGTAGACAAATTTTCGGTCACGGTTTGTGCCGACGTTTTTGTACCAAACGACCCTGTTTTCGTAGACGCCCAGGAGAAGATCCTTTACGCCATCTCCATCCCAATCGACCACAAGCGGCGAACTGTGCAAGCCGATATCGATGGGCCTACCCTGGTCATCGAAGATCATTCTTGCGTAAGGGAAGTCAGGATATCCCTGCGAGCCGCGATTTGGATAGACGAACACGTTTCCATATTGCTCCCCAACAACGATGTCGGTCCGGCCGTCGTCGTACCAATCGTCCAGCGTGATTGTTACATCGCCCATTCCGGTGGTTGTGGTGCCCCATCGGTCCGCGCACGGCATCCCGTCGCCCAGCCATCCACGCGGCGGCACCTGCGTGGGCTCTTCGCCGTTCGCCAGCAGATTGAAATAAATCGCGTAGTAAGAAGGCGAGTTACCGTTCTGTGTATGCGACCAGGCGAGGTGTCCCGCATTCCAGTCACCCATCGTATTAAAAAAGTAGCCGTGGCGCAGTTTGTTCGAGTAACGAAGCTCCCCATTCACATATGTAATCGGCCCCAAAATCTGGGGGAAATCATACGGTATTGCCGCGTCGTACCACCGGAATGGTCGGTCGTCGGGACCAATGCCATAAAGATAACCCGTTGGGAATGGAAGCGGCTGGCCGGTCTCCGGATCATATCGGATGACTTGAAGAGAACAGAGGTCAGCCTTTGCGCTTATTCCGATCTCTTTGAGCTTTGATGCCAGATCAATTGCCAGATCAGTCGGCATTACGTCGAACGAGCGATTGCCGATATCTTCCGGATCCACCTTTACGAGCAATCGATAGGCACCCTTTCCAGCCCATGCTATGGAGGATGTCCCAGGTGCCTTACTCTCTAGCGTTTGACCACCAGGAACAGCTTGGTTTTGGCCGCTGGCGCAATCAAAAGAAGACAAAAGACACGATAAGCAGGCAAACCGGATGATTATTCTAAGCATGCAAGGGCTCAATGAGGCGAGTAATGGCGACCAACAATATCACGGAACGGAAACGCGCGCCGATTCGATAACGCCGCGCTGCACATCGGGCGACAATACAATCCGCGTCCAGACCACCACGAGTGTTCCATCGGGCAACTGTGTTACGGAAGGATAAGTGACTTCGCGGTCCCAAATTTCATCCTGGGGTCGCGATTCACCGGTTTGAGCCAGGATCAACGGGGCCCCCCATGTTTCTCCATCATCCGATGAAATGCGCATGGTCAAGCGGCTTCGTTGCGACGCCGGGCACTCATCGTGAGTCAACACGACACGCCCATCGGCAAGGTGAAACAGGTTGTGCGATGCCGCGGATGCAATCATGCCGGTATTGCGCGGCTCGGACCAGGTTTCCCCCCGATCGCTCGACAGCGAGGTCCACAAAAAACCATCGTTGCTCCGGAGCGCCATAAGCACCTTGCCGTCGCCGGTTTCGGCGATGGTGGGCTCTGCCAGCTCCGATCTTTGCCGGGGGAGCGACCTTTCCAAAGCACTTCCACGTTTTGCCGTCGTCAACCGACTTCAGCACCTCGGATACATAGGGCGCATCGAATGAGTAAAGCGGTAAAAGGAGCTCGCCGGTCGACAAACGAATGCCGTTGCTGCGGCAGCCATGTCCCGGGATTTCATAAATCTGCTTTGGCTCGGACCATGACCGCCCCGAATCCGCCGTACAGTCGCGCCATGAGCTTAAATGATTTGACGCCTACCTCGGTCGCCTCCCGGCCGCCGGGGCCGACAAAGGGGTAGCGGTCCCAACGGCCGGCAGTGAAAAATAGCCAAGTCTGGTTCCTATCCATGATGAGCGCTGGATCGAAGTCGGAATCGTGTGGTGTGCGATTGAGCACCTCGGCCGGCGACCAAGTTACTCCGCCGTCGGCGGAGTAACTGCCCAGGATAACCTGATGAATCGACGCCTCAAACGGCCCCGAAAACCACGCTGCGACCAGTCTTCCATCCGGCAACAACGCAACACTGGGGGCGTGGTTAAAGCCGTATAGGTTTTCCAGGTCGTACGGATCGGCCCGGTTGTACCTGAAGACCTCCGATTGCGAGATCAGCGATGGTGCTGGTTGTGACGTAGGAGCGTCACCATGAACCACGCGCGGTAAAAGAAGCGAGACAAGAACTGACGCGACCCAAAACCAACTTATTGATGAGTATCGAGCCATTTATCCCGGACTTAATTCACGCTCAATTACAAAGCTGGATGCACAGAGATCCGAACAACGTTTAGGCGGAACGGCGGCGACGCAGCAGGATACCGCCGAGCGCCAATATGCCCAATGATGCCGGCTCGGGAACCGCGGTCGCATTGATAACCACATCGGTGGCTGTGTAGGAGACGCTCAACTGTTCGCCCGGCACGGTCGGAAGATCTACGCTCGAGAATTGTGTTCCACCCAAACCAGTGGACTGTAGAATGTCGAACGATTCCGTGCCCGAGGGTACGAAGCTGTTCAGAGTCGACATCGAGCGTTCCGGCGAGCGAGGCCGTGCCGGTAATGTCCAAATCGTCGAATTGAGTGCCCGGAGTCGTGCCGTCCAACCCAATATCGAGTGTGCCTGCGCTGGTCTGACTGTAGTTTCCGGTGAGGTCGATCGTGCCGGGCGTAGTGGGCTCAGATCCAACGGCCACGGCTCCACCATTGCTGACATTTCCGACGATCGTTGCCGCGCCCGTCAGCACGCCATTGGATTGAATTTGCAAACCGTTGGAAAACGTGTGCGTGCCGGTCGGACTTGTCATGTCGTAAGTTGCCGTGCTGCTGATTCCGTCTCCAAGCACCAGCGGGGAGCCATTGCTGACAGTGGCGTTGGCGACGTCTGCCGTGCCGCTGTTCAATTGAACCGTGCTTGTGCTCGTGGTTGCGAGCAATGCCGGCAGAACAGCAATACCGCCACTCAATGTGAATGTGCCCTTGGTGATATTCAATCTGCCCTGGCCACTCGCGAGACCGGTACCGGTCAGCGTGAAGTTGCCACCGCTAACAGTAAGGGAGTTCCCAGTGCTGGCCGCCCCGACGCCCAGTGCGACGTCACCATGTGTTGCCAAAAAGCTGCCGCCGTTTTCAATGGTCATGTGATTGTCGGAGTAATTCAGTCCGAGATACACAGCGGTGTTAGAACTGCCGTTACTGCCGGAGACCTTTAACAATGAGTTTGTGCCTGAAACAATGATATTTTCGTTGTCAACAGCAGTCGTGTCTCCGACGCCAACAAGCAATCGTCCGAGGTCCAGTTCGCCGCCGTTCAGCACGTTGATCTGATCGTTGCCGCCAACAGTGGCGCCTTCGTTGGCGCCTGCGACCTGGGCATCACCGGAAATCGACATCTTCGTACCGGGGTCGGTGACGGTTAATACGCAGCCGGTTGCCGTCTGAAGCCCGACCCACAACCCAGCGCTGGTGAATTGCGCCCCGCCGTTCAGCGTCATGACGCTATTGTTGCCCCCATCGCTGCCGATACGAACGCTGCCGGATGCATTGAACGCCGAATTGGCCCCGCTCACAGTAACAGTGGCTGTCGAATTCGGATCATTTCCGATTAGCGCCAGGTTCGAGTTCATCGTTCCGCTGGTCAGATCCAGGCCCATATTCTCCAACGGCGTTGTCGTGTTGTCTCCCATGATCAGGTAGAGCGACAACGAATAGGTGGTTGAGGCGCCCAGGTTAAAGTTCAGAATTCCCGAGGTGTTGTTCATGGTCATTCCCTCAATTGAGGTATTTGAAGCCATGGTGATTGTGCCGTTGGTCAAAGTATTGTTGCTGAAGTAAGCCCAATCGCTGCCGGTAGAGGGGGCTGTGCCGCCTGCCCAGTTCGTACCGACGTTGAAATTTCCACCACTGCTGCTGCCCCAGGTGATACTGCCGGCACGCGCAAACTCGCCACTGACAGGGCCGCCGCGCCCGACAGCGATCATGCCATATGATTTTGCACGCAGGTGATTGGCCCCGCGACCCGACTTTCCAAATAGCCCAAACCCACACAACCGAACTGGATTCATCAAGCGATTCATATCTTTCTCCCGTTCTTGCGACGTGCTACCGTCTCATTGCGACATTTTTCCCAACCAAGGGGTTCCAACGAGCCCCAAGCGCATCAGGATACACACTGTATACAGCTAATGCAACAATTAAATTTAAATAGTCTCTCGCCTCATACGAGATTAATCATAAGCGTGCCGCGTTGACCCTCGACGTTTCACAAATATATTGCTCATAGGTAATTACGTGGGTAATATGGGGTCGCTGGGGGGTTATTTCCAGGGGTCACATGGCTTTCCGAATATGTTGTTCGACGCTCCATTGACACGTGGTGTATACAAATGGATAATGCCATTTATGGTCAGTCGGGAAATTGCGCCATTTAATCTGCGTCGACTGGCTTACGACCGAATTCGCGACATGTTGGGGCGCGGGAAATTCCCCATGGGCATCCGCGTCTCGACGCAGGAATTAGCCAAGCAACTTGGCATCAGTCGTACGCCAGTTCGTGAGGCCTTGAGCCAGCTTGCCAGCCAGGGGCTGGTCCGAGAACTCGCCGGATTTGGGATCTACGTGCAGCTACCGGATCGCCAGGAACTCGAAGAGCTTTATGGAATGCGCGAGGTTCTCGAGTCGTACGCGACCAGTTTGACCATCAAATTTATTTCGAAAACCGAAATCGAGCAGATGTCGAACTGCTGCGAGCAACTACATGAACTGGCCAAGAAACTCCGCGCCGAGCCTTTGTCGGCGGCGGACCAGAAAAAAATACAATCTCTGTGGAGCAGGGCGGACGAGAACTTCCATACGATTTTGTTGACCGCCGCGAGAAATGGCCTGCTATTGAAGATCGCCAAAGATATGCACCTTCTTAGCCGGACTTTGGATGTCCGCCAACACGGTCATGGACTCTATATCACGCTTCGGTCGGCGGCACGAAGCTACCGTCATCATGCTGCGCTCTGCGCGCCATCCAGCGTGGAGATGCGGCGGGTGCCGATGCCTGGATCAAGAAACAGCTCCGCGAAGGAAAAGAGCGTCATGTCGCGGATGTTGAATCTCTGATGGTGCAGAGAGCAAACGCCACTCTTCCTCCCGAGAATGAAGCGATAGGCGAATGAACTCGAACGCATCCAAGAGATTTGACCTCAGCGGTCGCACGGCGTGGGTCGTCGGTGGCGCGGGAGTTTTAGGCAAGTCGGTCTGTCATGCTTTGGGCGAACATGGCGCGCATGTAGTCGTCGGAGATATTCGTCGCGAAGCCGTTCAGGAACTTGGTAAAGAGCTGCGTGCGGCGGGTCTTTCCGCCGAAGCAACCGTATTAGATGCCGGGGACGAAGCCGGTATTCTGAAATGCGCCGATGATATCCTTGCCAAGCGCAGAGCGCATTGATGTCGTCGTCAACATGGCCTACTACTATACGAAAACGCCCGCGGACCGAATCACCATTCGCGAGTGGGAGGCGGGCATGCGCGTTACCTTGACGGGCGCGTTTATTGTCGGGCGCAAGAGCGCACGTATCATGAAGCGTCAAGGCGGCGGCAGCATCATCCAGTTCAGCAGCATGTACGGCCTGGTCAGTCCAGACCCGCGAATGTATGCACCCAGGCACGAGGTCAATCCCATCGATTATGGCGTCGCCAAGGCAGGCGTTCTGCAAATGGTTCGCTATCAAGCGGTGATGCTGGCGCCTTATAAGGTGCGCGTAAACGCAATTGTGCCCGGGCCATTCCCTGATCCCGCTTCACAGGGCGCGGATCCTGAGTTCCTTCAGAAACTCGGCGACAAATGTCCCATGGGCCGAGTTGGGGATCACTCGGAGATCGCCGGCGCGGTCGTTTATCTGGCCTCCAACGCCTCCACCTATGTCACCGGCACCCATTTGGTCGTCGACGGAGGCTGGACAGCCTGGTAAGAACGGAACTCCGCGTCCACCACCGAAAATCATGGTTGACAATGGGCTTGTCGGAATCTGCAGCCTTGGGCACACTGTCTCGATTCGATCTGCTCGTCGTTGCCGGTTATATGCTGGTGCTTTTCAGCGCTGGCGCTTACTTCACCCGACAAAAGAAAACCCTCAAAACGTATCTGCTGGCCGACCAGAATGTCCATTGGGTCATTGTGGGCGTCTCCGTCCTGGCGGCACTGTTCAGCGGAATCAGCTATCTGGCGCACCCGCCGAGTCATTCTTCCACGACCTCCGATATCTCGGGGTCATCGCCTCTTTCTGCATCGCCACGCCTATTACAATCTATATCTTTGTTCCAAAATTCCGGCAGCTCCAGCTCTTTACCGCTTACGAATACTTTGAACGGCGTTTCGACGCCCGGATTCGTCGAATCGCCTCGGCGCTCTTTATCCTTCGAGTGACCTTCTATCTGGCATTGGCGATCTATGCTCCGGCGCTGGCTCTCATGGAAGTAACCGGTTGGCCGTTCTGGATCTCGGTACTCATGATGGGCATGATTTCAACCGCTTACACGGTGATGGGCGGAATGAAGGCAGTAATCATTACCGATACGCTCCAATTCTTAATATTGTGCGGCGGCATTCTCTTAATACTCGGCTTCGCCATTCACCATACCCCGGGCGGACTCTCGATCATCTGGCGAGTCGCAGTACACGACGGCAAAACACGGCTTGTCGACTTTAGCTTCGATCCGCGCGATCGCATAACAATATGGGCAGCGATCTTAGGGGGAACCTGCTTTAACCTGGTACAACTCGTTACCGATCAGATCGCTGTCCAGCGATATCTCACCGCCCCGACCCTTAGAGACACCAAGCGCGCGTTGTGGCTGAAGTTCTGGGTGACGCTTCCTCTCATCGGACTATTCTATATTACTGGAACGGTGCTCTATGGTTATTATCGAGTCAATTCTGCGCTCGTTCCGCCACTAGCCAACTCGCAATTGGTTCCGTATCTCTCCCAGCCCGCCTCCGTCCCAGGAACTGCCGCCCTCCCCAATGACCGTCTGCTGCCTTACTTCATTACACATCAGCTTCCCACACCGCTACCGGGTTTGCTCATTGCGGCAATTCTTGGCGCTACCATCGCCGTCGTTTCCGCCGGTACAAATGCTCTGGCAACCGCGGCGCTCATGGATTTTGGAAAAACCACGGCGCCTGCCCGGACTGAGGCTAAACTCGTTCTTCGAGCACGATGCCTTACCGCGCTTTTCGGCCTGATTCCGACATTGATGGCCCTTTTCATCATGCAATACCTCGGATCATTGATCGAAGCGATCATCACTATCAGCGGTGTCTTCGGGGGACCATTGCTGGGTATGTTCTTTCTCGGCGTCTGTTCCAAACGAACCAATGGAAATGGGGCTTTGCTAGGCGCAGTCCTCGGTGGTGCGGCAGGCGTCCTGATTGCATTTTCCAAGCAGTTGTTTGCCTACCCAATCTCAATCTTATGGATCTCGTTCGTCGCCGCACTGATCACCTTTGCCGCGGGTTGGCTTGGAAGCCTGGCATTTCCGACCCCGGACAACGAACCCGGGACCTCGTTGGCGGCCTGCGAGGTCAAGAGGAATGAGCCAAGTCTCTGATTGATGTTCCTATTGACGAAAACTCGAATCGCGCCCCCCCCCCGCCTCGTCAGTCTATTCAGATGGGAAAACCTGCACAGGTCGCTGCGGCGAGCCATCCGGACATTTGGGGTATCTGATCAACGCTGCCCGTGGATCCGTCGCTTTGATCCAATCCTGAGAATTCGGCAGCGCGATCTCAACCCCCGCAGTAAGCAGCCGCTCAATAACATCAGGCTGCGGCGGACTTTTCGCTTCCATAATCGCCTCAAGCTGCTGCTTTGATTCCGGGGTAAAACGCTCGAGATAGCCCACGAACATTGTCTTCCCGTCGTTACAACTGTAGACGTAACAGCGATAGGCGGGATCACCGTGGTGGTCAAAAGGCGTGAGCTTGCCCCTGGTGTCCGCAAACCACGTCTTGCCGTCGTCAGACGTGTACCACGCCATCGCGCCCGAACGCGGGCCCGATCCCATGTGATCGGACCGGCTGAAAACGGCAAGAGCCGCCGCCGCAACTATAAATACCACACCCCCAATAAGCAGCCACAATCGACCACGATTCGATAGCGTCATGACATCTCTTTCATCCGACACGAACGTCGTTGCACATTAGTCCAGCGCGAAGAGAGTGTTCGATGCTTTTCGGTCCACGGCATCGGAATAGTGATCCGTCGAAAACAATTCGCGCATGGCCTCCGGCGAGATAGGCATGTCCCAGCCCTGGAAGAGTCGATTCTCGATCGCCGCTTTCTGTTCCTCCGTCAGCGCAGGGTTCTCTCGTGCTTCACGCTTGTCTTCATTGGGTGGGAAGAATGTCGCCTCGCTGAGAATTGGGGTCGGACGATCCAGCAGGAGCCGCACTTCATCGCCGGAATGATAATCCACATAGGCCCACTGGAAATCGTCCAATATGGGTGGTTTACCCGGGACCATGTTCTCAGGATCGAGCAACACGACGGGACCGGTCTCGACACGGAATGAATCTCGTTCGGTTCCACAATCCGCCCATTTCACCGGATATTCAATGACGTACGAAACGCGCTCCGTCGGAACTTTGGAATTCCGTCTTCGCCACGATCTGTTTGCCAGAAGTAAGCGCCTTCTTTATATCAGCGGGCGTTCGCAATTCGGTCGAGGGTACAGACACCAGATGCCAGTCGGCTTCACCGAAGTCGCTTTTCTCCAGCGTGGTTGGATTTTTGCAGTACACCGTCGCATGCGTTCGTCGCGTATAAACCTTGTCCTTCGAGAAAATCAACCAGTAATCGTATCCAGGGAAAAGTTTGCCAGTGGCCGGATTCTTAGTCAGCCCTGTTTTGGCTACAACCGCGAGGGCGAACTCGTCGGCGTTTCCCGTGGCCACATCGATGAGCCGGCAGAAACATTCGATTCGGATTCGCACCCAGATCCCTGTTTTGGTGGGAGAGCAATACATATACGACTGGGAAAAGTCGAGAGATGTTCCGCCGGTAGTATCGGCTTGCGACGATGTCGAATCCGCAGCGAGCAACGATCCGGGTACTTGCGATGCGATCAATCCCAAGACCGCCCCGCCGAGAAACGAGCGGCGGGGAACCTTCGCGGCCCGCGTGTCAGTATCTTTGGTCGTCAAATTATTTTGCATGCTCATCGTTCATTCTCCACGTTAGGGGTTATTCGAAATTCTCTGCACGATGACGAATCGTTCGCTTCTACCACTCATAGGCCCACGCTTCCGGAGTCCGAACTCCGCTCCGGATTTCTCCAGAGGAAACAACGAATTGATTTCCCCATGGAACCAATGGCGTTGCGACTCGAGCCTGTGATATCGTGCCCGCTGAATGCCAGCTATTGTTCCGCGTATCGTAAGCGGTCAGCACCTTCGGGAACTCCGGCACATCCTGCATTCGATACGAAAGAACCGATTCATCAGCCCCGCCCCCAACGATGACCAGCCATCGATCCTCGAGAAATGCCGCCGGGCCTGGAGCGGCAGCGTATGCACGAGGCAAGTCCGCAATTCTTGTCCATTCACCCCGGCCGCCGGATGCAGCCGGACTATAGCGATAGCAATCGGTCAGGAATCCCAGCCGCGGCTTTCCAGTCGGACCAGGCCTTTGGCACATGCCGCTGAATAGGTAAAACGACTCATCCGTCGCTCCCGCAACCGCAAAAAAGCGGCCGGGTCCTGGCCACGGCTCCAGAACCTTCCACGAACTGTCTGGCCGAGAGAGGTCCAGCGACCAAAAACTGTGTTGTGATTCGCGATCAATATTATTCACAGTCGTATAGCCGCCTGCGACGTAAACTGTATCCCCAAGTATCGCACCGCAGGGCCTGCCACAGGAGTCGGCAGATCCGGCAATTTCCGATATAGCAATTCCCCACGATCCCACTGCATTAGGAATACATCTGCGAAGACATGCTGACTATCATTTCCCCCAATGCAAAGCACGCCGTCCTTAGTGTTCAGTGAGAGCCCATAGGCGAGCGCTCGCGGAAGCCGGTATCCACTTCTCCAACGGCCATTCTTCGACTCCAGAACATACGCGGCGTCGTGCCACGTCTTCACGCCACCTTCCCATGGCATCTTATCCGGAAAATTCGCCCCCCCGGCAACGACCAACGCGCCGTTGCTTACTCCCGCGAACGGACCTGCAAGCCCAATGGGATCAGGAAGATCAGGCAGACGCGACTCGTGAAAACCGCCCGGCTTCAGTTCCTGCGATGAAACTCTATCGCCAGCGGTGCAGCCCAGCATTATGGCGCATGAAACAAATACGACACCACAAATTGGAATTACCGCGGAAATGTTGCTGAATGCGAATTGCATGAGTAGGCTCTGAATTTCAATGACAGACTTCCCATTCAGCCTGAGGCTACATATACGTTTGTGGGTTCAGCCCTTGTCCATCGAAGAACTGCTTGACTTCAATCATTTGTTCGTCGGAATACGTTGACTGCGGTGGTCTCATATAACGCTTGGCAACGCCGAAGTATTCCAGCGTAGCGTGCCAGAACGAGTGGGAAAATCGCTCGATGAATGGATGGTCGTACTTCTTTGTAATTTCAACGGCACTGGAAACGTCGTTGCTCTTCAGGGCATTCCAGAACTTCATTGAAATATCCGGCGCGAAAGAGGTATACGTGCTGAAAAATGCCTTTGCTCCATAAGGGTATCCGACAAGGAAACGACTTTCGGCGCCGCCCGCAAAAATGTTCAGTCGATCGCCGAAATCCATTTCACGATCGATGTAGTAGGCGAGTTCCCCATCCTCCTTCATTGCAACAATTGAGGGAAACTTACCAAGCAGCTCCCGCAGAAGAGACTCTGAATAGGTTCCGTGAAGCACAAGCGGCAGGCGGGTAGCGTTAGAAATTGAGCCAAAGTGCTCTATGATCGCTGCCTCGTCCGGGGCGAGCGAGGGGAGCATGACCTGCAATGCATCCGCGCCGACGCGTTCGCTGAATCTCGCGTAGTCTACGACACGGTCCGTCCACCAATCTCCCGCCGCCGCGATAACGATTTCGTCATCGCCAACCGCCCCCACAATTGCCTGCGTAATCTGCCGGATTTCTTCGAAACTAAGCGCAAAATATTGGCTGTTTCCAGCCGTGAGTTCGAAAATGCGAACGCCGAAGCGCTGGCCCCTGGCGATGATCTTATGAATGGCTTCAAAGTCTACGCTGCGATCCGCGGCCATTGGACTGGGATGAGACTGAATCGGACCCTGCAGCCGCTCGTTGAACTGTTGTGGCGTAAGTAATCGCCTGGTTCGCGGCGCGTCAGTCCCGCCGCTGGTATCGGATGCGACGGCGGGGGATACCTGCAAGCCGGCAGCCACAACGGTTGCACTCAGTGCAGTCCGAATAAATGCGCGCCTGCTCTGGCCTTCAATCGTTTGATAGCTTTCCATGCAATATCGTCGTTGCAGGCGATTCCTATGTCTCTTGATCGGGATCACGGAAGAATGATCGGGAGGGTCGCGTTTGGCTGTCCGAAAAATAGACTTTGAAATCCGGGTGGCCACTGCGTGGTGTCGTAAATGTTGGCGCCGGGAGTCATCTGCTTTCGATTTAGAAATCCGCAATGACCGTCACAGTAGAGCACGGCCATGGTATCGCTCTTGGAACCATGGCTGAAACGGTAGTATGCTTGACCGGTCAGACCCTGGCTATACCAAGTTGCCCAGTCGAGGTCGGCCCCGTTTCCTGTTTCAAATAGAAACGCCGTCTCCGAAGCCGCCTTAATATAAGATCCGGGCACCGGGTTGAATTCTTCCGCATACCAGGAATAGGGATACGCCGAATAAACAGGATGGCCCGATTTCGGAAGATCGATGTTTATCGCATAGCTGTAGTAGACATCGTTAATTCCCGTGATCATTCGAGGATACGGGCCACGCATTATGTTTGGCAAATCCTGCCGGAACAACAAATCAGAGGGACAAATGAAAACACCCGGATTCTCCCCGCAGTACATGGCAGGCAAAAACTGGAAGAGCCAATAGCTCACCGTCGCCTTCGGCCCAGGTAGTGCGAGCGGCGGTAAGTAGCCTCTGCTGTCATTCTCGTACATCACCAACGCCTGACCCAACTGTCGTTCATTGCTGAGGCATTGAGTGCCCAGTGCCGCAACCCTGGCTTTCTGCAAAGCGGGAAGCAGTATCGCGATGAGAGTCGCTATAATTCCAATCACTACCAGCAATTCCACAAGTGTGAATGCCTTTGCAGCTTTCCACATGGCTACTCTCCACTGCTGTCCCGGCGAATTGCTTTTGGGTCTACCAAGCATCCATCAGAAAATCGTTCAGCGGATTGTTCCAAATGCGCGGCAATGATTTATCAAGAGTTTCGGCGTTTCCGGCGTAAAACACAGACTCCAGCGAATGCACAAATCGCCGCCGATCCAGGTTCCGGAACATTCACCTGCAGGCCATTTGCGGCCGCGAATGCATCCAATGCTGCCCAGTCCTGGGCAGATACGGCGACCGTTGTGCCGCTGTCGCCCTGGCCGAAGTTCGCCGCCAAAGCGCTGAAGTCCGAACCGTTCACAGAGCTGCCATAAAAGGAAGTTACCTTGATCCCAGTTCGTGACACCCAGCCCGAAGTTCGCCGCAAGGATCAGAAGTCGGAGCCGTTGACAGTCCCGTCAAGGTTTGCGTCGCCAAGCAGTGTGTACTTCAACTCGATCTCGCCGCTGGTGAGGCCGGCAACGGCATTCGTCCCATCAGCTCCGTCAGCCCATCCCACGCCATATTGCAATCCATTGGTTAGAGTACTTGCGCTGGAAGAAATGATGCCCGTGCCGTTCCAGCCCCCGCTATTGTAGCCGGTTTTGAGTGCACCCCTGATCGCGGCGATCGGATCAGAACCAGACCCGTAATTGATTAACAGCTTCGTCGTGGTCAAATCCAGAACGCTGTTGCCACTGAGGGACAGTGAGTTAACCGCATTGGTCGCACCACCCGCCGTCAATTTCAGCTCGCCGCCTGCCGAGAGGTTCACCGTCGATTGCTGAAGCCCGGCAGCCGTCACGGTCGCGGGACCGCCGCCGATGTTCAGCGTACCCGTGCCCGTGATTGGACCAAGGTTTGCCGTGCCACCCGTCACGCTGATGCTCGCCGCATTTATCGTATTTCCCGCCGTCAGACTTCCGCTGCTCTCTGTAACCGTCGATCCGCTGGTGTTGTACACTTCCAGCGTTCCACCGATGGTCACCTGGCTGTTATCGCTTATCGTCACTTTTCCCGATCCAAGCGCCCGGAAGTGTTTCCTCCCACGTAAACCCCACCTGCTATCGATGCCGTTCCGTCATCGATGTTAAGTACATTGTTACCACTTTGAGCATTTGCCCCAATCACGATGTTCCCATGTGTCGCTGTAAAACTCGCACCGTTGTCAATGTTCATCTGGTTGTCGGAATAGTGATATCCGAGAGATACGGCCGTAGTAGAACCGCCGTTGTTGGCGGAGATTTTTAGCACCGAGTTTGTGCCCGAAACCGTAACATTTTCGTTGTCAACAGCGGTCGTGTCTCCCACGCCGATGAGCAATTGTCCGAGGTCTAATTCGCCGCCGTTGAGCACGTTGATCTGATCGTCGCCGCCGGTAAAGCCGCCTTCGTTAGCCCCCGCAACTTGGGCAGCACCGGTAATGGACATTTTTGTGCCCGGGTCCGTGACGGTTAATACGCAGCCGGTTGCCGTCTGAAGCCCGACCCACAATGCAGCGCTGTCGATTGCGCCCCGCCGCTGAGCATCATAGCGCTGTCGCTGCCGCTATCGCTGCCGACACGGATACTGCCCGAGGCATTGAACGCCGAATTGGCCCCGCTCACATTAACAGTGGCCGTTGAATTCGGATCATTTCCGATCAGAGCCAGGTTCGAGGTCATCGTTCCGCTGGTCAGGTCCAGGCCCATATTCTCCAACGGCGTTGTGGTGTCGTCTCCCATAATCAGATAGAGCGACAACGAATAGGTCGTTGAGGCGCCGAGATTAAAGGTCAGGGTTCCCGGAGTCGTATTGTTCATGGTCATTCCCTCAATAGAGGTGCTTGACGCCATGGTGATCGTGCCGTTGTCCAAAGTATCGTCACTGAAGAACGCCCAGTCGCTGCCGGTAGAGGGCGCGTACCCCCTGCCCAGTTCGTACCGACGTTGAAGTTTCCACCACTGCTGCTGCCCCAGGTGATACTGCCGGCACGCGCTAAACTCGCCACTGACAGGGCCGCCGCCCCGACAGAGATTATGCCATACGATTTTGAAACCCGGGGACTGGTCCGGCGACCCGACTTTCCAAATGACCCCAACCCATACGTTCGAACTACCATTGTGGATCGATTCATATCTTTCTCTCCAACCTTATCTTGGGGCGGTTCTTGGTTCTCCTTGGTCGATGTGCATCAAAAAACTTCCATTCACTACTCAGACTTGATTCAGGCCTGCACGGCGGCGGCAGGATACTACTGGATACAGTAGAATGCAACAAAATAACTCAAAACTTTTTCACATAGAAATGTTCCCCGGAAAAACCTCTGCTGACGAACGTAAAGAGGAGTCCAATATAACCCTTCGCCTCCAATTTCTGTTACGATAATCGCCCAAAGATTCTATCCGTAAGTCAATTAAAATAAGACTGTTACATCGAAGCAACTGGCAGAAAACCGACCGCGGACTCATCCAAAGCCAAAACACCATCTACGTGACGAGCCAATTGCTAATTAGGTATAGATTCAGGCATGTATAGTCCCGTTAGAGTCGACTGATCGGGCGAATATGATATGCAGCGCGAAATGCCACAAAACCTCTCTTTTAGGGTGCGCTTTATGGGGTGCCTGGAGGCGTCACAGCTTTGAGCCAGCAGTAAATGGAATCCGCGATTTTGAAGTAGCCCGCCTCTGATGGGTGAGAACCATTATTTACCCGCACGAGATCCACCGTTGAATCCGTACTCGCGTGCGAAGTCCAGGTAGGAAAATCTCGCTCCGCGTCGATGTTGATATATGCCGGCACAATGTAGATATGTTCACTTTCGCGCCCACCAAAATGCTTGACCAACTTCTCAAGCAATCGATGGAGGTTCCGACGATATTGCCAGCGCGTTTGCCGCCCCGCCCCGGTGTAGTTCCGAAATCCATCCTGACTTCGTGACGGCGGGGTGACGAGAACCACGCCAATTTCCGTGTCCGGCCGCACCTTGTGAAACGCATCAACCAGTTGGTCGAAATAACCAATCGTGGTGTCAACTCGCTGCTCGATGTTTTCGTCAGTAGCCGTAAAAATGTCGTTCACTCCCAGGCAGATACTGATGGCGTCAGGCCCATGCCCGTCGTTGAACTGCTTGCAGTATCGACCGAAGTCCAGCTCGGCCTTGCCCCCAGCATCATCATAAACAAATGGGCTACCCGTCTGTGATGGTACATACTGACCCGAACGCGCATAAGGACCCCGCATCGTTACGAAAGCCTCAGCCGTCCAGCCACTATAGCCCTCGTCTCGAAGTTCGCCCTGCGCAGGTGCGTCATCCGGACCCCGGCAACCGATGAACTTCAGATGCAAGCGGTCATCATGTATTGCCAGATCCAATAAGTGTTGCGGATAAATCGAGGCTTCCGTATAGCTGTCGCCAACAATCAGCAATGTTGTCGGCTGTTCTGATCCCCTCTCCTTTGGAACGACATGCACAATCGAATGCCCCTCCGCTACCACATTGTTACTTTCATCGCGAACAGTGATTTCGATCGGATAATCTCCAACATCCTTGGCCGCTGGAGTGAATGTCCATCGCTCGTCGAGCTGCATGCCCTTAGGACAATTAACGTCAAACGCATAATTACGCGGGTTCAGAACCAGTACGACATTGTCGAAGTAAAGATTCGTTTCAATACCTGGAACAGCATAAATCTTCGGCGGCAACAGCAATCGCACACGCCCTGGTTGGTCGGTCTCTGCCGCTATAGTTTTTATTGCCATTAATGCACAATTGGCGGCTACAATTGCGAAAACCAGAATCGCTCCCGGATTGTGCCGTTTAAACGTGTTGTGTTTCAAGCGTGCATCTCCCTTGGTTTTGTAGCTTCGTAGTTCCAGCGCCGCAGCCGCTTTAGCCACCGGTGCGATTTGCGAGCGTATCGGGTCGATTAAATACATGCAGATTCAGTCGACCTCGCGTCAAATCCCGTTCCGTTATCGCATCGATATTTCGCTGACTCGGTTTGTCCGATGCTTGTGGGAATCCGGCTCTCCGCCGATCAGCCACCAGTTATTTGGCGACGTGGTCACAAGTGGCGCGCAAGTGGTCGCGAGTACCGTCTTTCCGACCTGAATGACGGTCATCGTGGAAAGATCGAGCAGCCAGATTTCATCGTGCGCCTCTCCATCGCTGCGGCCAGCGAGAAGTAAATGGCTCGAATCCACCGGGGCTGCGCCCCAGTAATAGCCCGCCATCGGCAGTGGGGCCATTGAGGACCACTTGTCCGCTTTCGGATCATATCTGTATCCATCGCGCAGAGTTCTATCCCGGACCGTGCCAGCCCCATCGGCTAAACCGCCCAGTACATAGACATTTCCCGCGCACTCCACGACGCCGGGAAACGCGCGGCCAGGACCGGGCAGGGGCGTCATTTCAACCCATTTCCCGTTCGCGGCGGACAGATCAAGCGACCAAACCCGATTGGTGGCCGTCTTCCCCCCAAGCTGACCGCAGAAAACGAAAAATTTCCCATCCGCGATTGTTCCACTACAACTGCAAATCGCATCGGGCAGATCAGGTAGCATGATAACCTGCATGCTTCCGCCAACCGAAGTGACATAACATGCAAGCGCACAGGCGCGATCTGCCGCAACTAACCCACCGGCCAGATATAGGCCGGCGTCCCTGCGCAAAGGCGCTCTCGGCCAGTCCGCTGGGCAGCTCGGGCCCTTTCTTCCAGACGCCATTCTCGAGTACTTCACTGTCGCTCAGGAAACTTTTGACAGTGCCATCCGCATTCCACGAAGTTCCGCCCGCAACAATCAGCTTTTCCGCAACCATGCCCGCGGCCGCGCTGCCCCGGCTGGTAACTAGCCTTGGTCCTTCCCTCACCTCCACTGAAAATTGCGAGTTTTCAAGTTCATTCCGACGGTGGTTCGGCGATTTAAGGGCCAACTGACTCAACAACAACCCCATAGCGACCCCAATCGCCAAGCTTGAAAGCGACCCTCGTAAAAACGCGCTGACAATGAATGGTTTTCGCATCATCGGGTGTTATTCCGGTTTGACCGGCCGCAAATATCCCAATACATTTCGCACGGATCGCCCACACCAATGGACGATTTGCGTCGTCATCCACAACCGGGATATTACTTCCTCATTCGGTCTCTTTTGCCTTTGGTCAAACTTCGAGACAATTCCTCATCGCTCGAATCATGCAGCAGTTCGCGCACTCACGGGTTCGGCCAGGAGTTGAGCCGTTTGTACTTCGGTTGGTCTTGCGAACGGCGCCGGCATGAAATTTCCGGGGATTCCCTTCGCGTTGCAAACCACGGAGAAGGTCTGAAAAACGCCATATTTGTGAAGAATCCCAAGTAACGCGGACAACTTCTGCTGCATCGCCGCAGCGGCCGTCCATTTCTCGGCTTCGGCCGCGATTCGAATGGCCGTTACCCACGCCGGAGCCAAAGCAAACACTCCATCCAATTGCTCCCGCACTCCGTGTCGAAGCAGCATGTCCACCAAATGCGCATGGGCAACGATCACTCTGAATCCGTTCGGCACCCCATCAATGAGTCGCCGCGTCTGCCCAATTTCGCCCGAGCATTTGATCCCGCGGATGTTCTTGTGCTGGGCAAGTTTCTGTACCGTCTCAATCTCAAGTCCCGTCTTGGTCAGCACCGGCAGGTCGTACAGGAACACTGGATTGCGCGAGCGATCAGCCAAGGCGCGGAAATATGCAATGAGTTCCGCCTGGCTGAATCGAAAGAGGTACGGAGTCAGAACGACGACGCCATCCACTTTTCGCTCATTGAGAAACTGGATTCGCTCCAGCGTTCGGCTTTGACCGGTATCGCCGACACCGACCATCACTTCGCCTTTTCTCCGCGAAAACTGGATGGCACGATCCACAAGCGATCGATACGTGGCGTCGGTCAGCATTTGCATGGCGCCCATGGTTCCGCCGACCAACACGCCCGTCATGCCGCCGCGCCACTGCTCCGCCAAATGCGCTTCCAGCCCTTCAAGATGAAGTGATTCATCCTCGGTAAGGGGAGTTCCTATCGCAGCAATCAATGAAATGTCGCGCATTAAGGCCATTCTTCCCTTGGAGAAGCTCTCATTGCCAGCACTGCAGCGGACCGAGTGAAATATGCGATTGACACATTTCTGAATATCTCTGAATCACTACGTTGCCAATTCATTCATACGATGTCAAGCCAAATCCGAACGGGCGCGGAACACACTTTGGCGTTGCCGACTACTTGCGTAACAGAGCCTTTGTCTTGGTCTCGCAAAAAATGTTCCCGTCGTCGGATTCCTGCCGAACCGACAGACCTGTCACTCTCCGCAATCCCCCGCTTCCACATAATTCTCCACCACCGGCCACGACTGATTTGTTTACTCTTCCAAGGTCAGCGGATTCCAGATCGCTTCGAACAGCGCGGTAGACTGCCCCTCCCGAATCGACAGGCTTCCCACCTGCTGATGTATGTTTAGTCCACATCCCAAACTTTCGACCGCCAACTTATAGACATGTTCATATTTCAATGGACAAAAGCTGAACAAATCGCCGACTAAAACAAACTCCACAATGAAATAAGTTCGGAAACACCGAGCTTTCGTATGTAATAGCTCAGGGCGCGGAACTATTCTTGTTGAATGAAACCAGGATGTCGCTACGATCTCCGCGCCAACCCGACAGGATTCCGGAATGCGGAACGATTACCTCAAAAGAGTATTTTTATTTGAAGCTGCACCACTACCGAAATTTCGACATACTCGACCAACAATCGGCCCCTAAATAGCGGACCATGGTTCTAGGACGGCCCGAAACACGCACCTCCGCGGAATTCCGACCAAACCGCAAGGGGATGGATCGTTATTGCAGGTAAGATCATAAAACGCCTGAAATATTAGCGTTTATTGATCAAGATTCTTGGTGTCCGGACCCTTCATCTGTTCAATGTTTGCGTGTTGAAATACCGAAGAGACGTGTGTACCGATAGCACATGGAGACGTTGAAATGAATCGAAGCCGGGTAATTTTGGGGACTGTTGCCGCGCTTGGGGTGGTGTGCGGCGCGTACTTATTGCGCGGTAGGCTGGGCGCCGGCTACGGTTTCTGCTCAAAAAACCAATATCTGTGTTGTCGACGCGAAACGGGGAGACATTTCAGAGGTTATTGTGGCAACTGGGACCGTGTCGGGCAATCAGGCCCTGGTTATCGACTGCGTGGCCAGCGGCAAGGTCGTGAAGCTGCCGGTTATGGTCGGAGATTTCATAAAGAAGGGGCAGGTGATCTTTCAGCTCGATCCGAGCCAGGAACAAACGGCCGTCGATCACGCCAAGTCGGCGCTGTCGCGCGCGGTGCGAAGCCTGGAAGAGACGCAGCAGATGGCCAAGCTCGCGGAAGACGATATGGAAATCTCCCTCCAGCAGGCGGAGGAGAGCATCAACTCATTGCGCGTCAAGGCGACGAACCTTCAGAACAAGGCGGATCGCCAGAAACTGCTTTTGGCGCAATCGCTCTCGTCGCAGGAGGAATTCGAGTCGGCTGAGACGGACGCAAGCGAGGGCGGCACGGAATTCCGCAATGCCATCCTGGCGAAGCGGGATTTGAAGGACCGCACCGATATGCTCAAAACCCAAAAGGCGATGGACATCGAGACAATCGAAGACGAAGTAAGGAACGACGAAGTCGCGCTGAAAGATGCGGACAGCCGGCTGAATTCCACCACGATCACGGCTCCAATGGATGGGGTTATTTCTGATCTGAAAACCGCACTCAATACATGGATCGAACAATCAGGAGGCGAATATGCAAGCGTTCCGGTGATGACGATTTCCGATCTGTCGCGGATTTTTGTAAATGTTTTGGTCGCGGAAGCGAAGATCGGATCGGTGCATGCCGGTGAGAAGGCCGAGATCAGCGCGGATTCGTATCCGGGGCGAAGTTTTTCCGGCGTGATCGTCGGCGTGTCGCCGACGGGCGTCACCAATGGGGATGGGGTGGCGTTCGAAGTAAAGGTTGAAGTGACGGGAACAGACAAATCGCTATTGAAACCGCCGATGACGGCGACGACGCGTATCATTCAAGAGACGCGGGCGGATGTGCTGCTTGTACCCAACCGCGCGGTGGAGCACGGAGAGCAGGGACCATTTGTGACGGTGATGGGGAAGGATGGCCGGCAGCAGGATCGAACCGTGCAACTGGGAATCAGCGACGGGGCGAACGATGAAATTATCGGTGGATTGGCCGCGGGTGATCGTGTGGTCGTTCGGGGAGCGAGCGCGGGGTTGGAAATGGCGCAGAGTATGAATGAATGACGACGCAGACGAAGACTTCCAGCGAAACTACCTTTTATTTTCCTGCGGAGAAACCCCCGTCAATGATGAATGAACTACCGGTCACGAACCGGGATTCATCCGAACCGAGATAAAGCGCGGCGGCGGCGATTTCTTCTGGACGGCCCATTCGGCCGATGGCCTGGGAAGCGGCCATTTCCTGCCGGGCTTTTTGCGAGTCGGCATATTCGGCAATACGCGCGGTCACAAAAGGCGTTTCGACTCGGCCGGGACAAATGGCGTTGAATCGTACGCCGGTCGTCGCATGGTCCAGCGCCATGCACTTGGTCATTCCCACGACGGCAAATTTGGTTGTGCAATAGGCGAGCCTGTCGCGGATGCCGACTATGCCGCCGATAGACGCGAGGTTGATGACCGAGCCTGCGCCGCAGGCGATCATCAGGGGAAGGACCGCGCGGGTCATCATCAGAATCCCCTGGACGTTGACGCGATAGAGGCGATCGAGATCTGCGGGGGTGGTGGTCAGGACGGTTCCAACGTGGCCGATTCCGGCATTGTTGACCAACACATCGATTCGCCGGCCGGAATGCTCAAGAACTTGCCCAACGGCCTGATTGATGGAATTTTCATCGGACACATCCGCGACAATCGCCTTGCTGTTGGGAAGTTTCTCCGCGACGCCCTTTGCGGTGGAGGCGTCACGATCAAGCACAAACACTGCGGCGCCGGCATCGGCGAAAACGCGGGCAATCGCCTCTCCGATTCCAGAGCCTGCACCGGTTACTACGGCAAATTTTCCGCTGAGATCGAACATACGTGGAGGAACTCCTTCGCGATTGTTATCGCAACATCTGCTCGAGTTGTGAGAGATCGAGAATAGGCCACTCATGGGCCGCGATCATTCGTTCGATGGACTGAAGATCTTTGAATCCGATTCCAGTGACGATGCAAACAAGGCGATCATCGCCGCGAATTTCCCCTGCGGAGAATGCCTTGACCACCGCCGCGAGCGCGACGGCTGCCGCAGGCTCGCAGAATATTCCCTCCTCGCGGGCCATGCGTCGCTGCATTTCCCAGACGGCATCATCTGAAACCAGATGGCCGGTTCCACCAGAGTTCCGGCAGGCGGAAATGACAGCATCGCCATCAAGCACGCTGGCAACCTGCAGTCCGCTGATTTTTGTCGTGCAGGTAACGGGACGAGCTTTTATAGCGCCGGATCGAAGGGCAGCTTGCGATTGTGTCGTTGCCTTCCGGTTGAACGCAATGGATGCCAGGTCGGGAAAAACTCGAGGGCGCGCGATCGAATCCACGGGCTACGGCGAGCGTCAATCCACCGCCGCCCGCGGGAACGAAAACATGATCGATTCCCGCCGGCAATTGGGCGGCTAATTCAGCGCTGATCGTTTCGACCCCGGTCATTCCGCCTGGAGAATAGCAGTATGCGCTGATTTGCAAGGCCGAATTGGCGCGATTTCCTGTCTGCTCTATCCACGCGAAAACGCGCCGAGTGATATCGGGATCGGGGCCGAAGCCGCGGACCTTGAAAATCCGAGCCCCATAGGCGGCCATCTGGCGCAACTTTTCGCTGGGCGCCGTTTCGACGGTGACGATATCGCACGATATTCCAGCCGCCGCGCTGTAGGCTGCCAGGGCGGAGCCGGTATTTCCGCTGGACGTAGCGAGGCAGCGCTTTTTTCCCTCCCTTAACATCAAGGAGATGGCCGCTGCGGCGAATCGATCTTTGTAGGATCCTGAAGGATTGACGGTCTCAAGTTTGAAATAGAGATTGCGCAGGCCAACGGACGGACCTATGCGGCGCGACAGAATCAGCGGCGTTTGACCCTCACCAAGGCCGAATTGAGATTCAGCCTCATTTTTTGCGGCCAGTTTTGGTGACTGTAAATAGGACATTCAATCATCCGTTGGGAAATTGCGTCGGGTGAAGGGCGTTTTTCAGGCTGTAGGGATACAGCTGGTGACTCCAACCGCCGTCGAGAACGATCGCCGTTCCACTGATGTACGACGCTTCGTCGCCGGCGAGCCAAACGATGGCACGAGCGATTTCCTGCGGCTGGGCCCATCGCCGCATGCTAATCATTTGCTCCGACCACTGTCGCACGTCGGCGGACTCTTTCGATCCGTTCGGGGCGATGTCGGCGCCCATGGCGGTGTCGACCGCTCCGGGTTGCACGGACAAGACTCGGATGCCCGAAGGTCCGTAGAGCGCGGCCAGATCGTATGTCAGTGAATCGATTGCACCTTTTGACGCCACATAGGCCGGAGCCACACCGTTTGCGTGGCCGGACATGATGCTCGAGACGTTGATGATCACACCGCGGTGCAGCGGTTCCATTTGTTCGGCCGCCCAACGAGCCATAAAGGCCGGGGCCGTGACACACACGCGCAGGGTTCGTTCCCAGGAATCGGTGGAAATTTCGCGCATCGTGACGAGCTCACGCCACGCCGCGTTGTTGACGAGCACATGTGGCGCACCCAGCTCAGCCGCAGAAGCTTGAACAAAAGATTGCGCGAAATGCAGATCCGCCAGATCGCCCGGGCGGGCTACTACTTTGGCGCCTTTGGTGCGCAATTGGTCAGCGACACCATTGAGCGTTTCCGATTCGAGAGCTGTGACGCCGAGGTCGTATCCCCTGGCAGCGAATTCCTGTGCGGTCGCTTGACCAATTCCGGTGGAGGCGCCGGTAATAAGCGCGACGCGTTTTTCAGGCATCGGTTCCTCCAGGCACCGCCAATTGTCGGGGGACTATCGTGGCCAGCGCGTCGCCCACCTGAACGCGCGGCATTGCGCGAAGCATCACGAGCAAGCCGGCTTTTTCCGCGCGAACTGCGGAAGAATCGCCGGTTTGCAGATCGGTAACGCGGCCGATGATTTCGCCAGGCTCCATATATCGGCCCAAAGTCGCCGCAGGTTCGAAGATCCCGTTCAACGGCGAAGGATAGTTGATTTGAAGATGACCGCTCTGCGGACTGGGATCTTCGACGATTTTCTGCTTTCGTTGCGGTGGCATAGGTCGATCGAGCATTTTCAACTCGGTCATGACGTTCAGGCAGCCGGAAGTAAGCTCAGCGACGGCCGCCGCGCTGAATTCAGCGCCCCCACCATGTTCGACATAGATCGCCGGGACGTTGGCGTCACGCGCAACAGAAATAGATCGGCCGTTGAGGGTGGGAGTGGTTCCCCAAATAAAGGGCAAATTGAATGCCCGCGCCATTCGACGCTGGGTCTCAAGCACTGTTGCATCGCTATGCAAAAGATATCCGGACAATGGAATCAGCGTCAGCGCCGCACCGCCGGTGTGAAGATCAATATAAAAGTCGGCACTGCGAATCAATTCGCTGAGATGATGAGCGATGCGCTGCGTGATAGAGCCATCGATCTGTCCTGGGCAGACCCGCGAGATCGAGCCCATCTTCGGCCGTCCGTGCGCCGCGCTGATAGGCGGCGGCATTTACCACCGGCACAAGAATTACTTTGCCGCGCAAGCTCGTCGATTCGAGAATGGGGAACAGGCTGCGAATCGCCAGCATGGGCTCGTATTCGTCACCGTGGACGCCCGCTGTAATCAAAAGAGTCGGGCCCTCGGCTCTGGAATAGTTAGTCGAAATAATCTGCTCTTGTGACACTCAATCGCGCCTGAAAAACTAAAACTCGAGCCGAAAACTACATAACGAACGGACTCCATCGGCCGTGACAACGTAGTCATTTTCCAATCGAACACCGCCGCGCAGGTCTTCGCCGTAGAGGCCGGGCTCGGCGGTAAAGACGTCGCCTTCCTGAAAGCTATCGTCCCAATTCGGATTCAGACGGGGAGCCTCGTGGGCCGACAGGCCGATCCCATGCCCAAGATGATGGGGAAAAGCCCATTGGGATTTGCGCAGCATTTCCGCGACGTCGAGATAAAGACGGCGGCAATTTACGCCCGGCCTGGCGTTTTGTTCAACGTAACTCAGAGCGTCGGCGACGCGCTGTCGAGCCTCCGTCTGCGCGGCAGTCGGTTTTCTGCCGACGCAAAACGTTCGGCACATGTCGGACGAATAGCCGCGAACGACGACGGATAAATCGAGCGGCAGCAGCTCGCCATCTCCCATCGTGCGTCTTCGAGGCGGGCCGCCAGGCGTGCCCGCCTGAAAATCGTTGCCGAATTCACCGATCGGCTCTCCCACGGCGGCAATCGCGGTGGCGTGAAGCTGTAAATACATTTCCCATTCACAGTACCCGGGACGGATGCTCTCCTTTGCCACTGCATAAGCAGCCTCGCATCCCACGATGCCTCGCCGAATCAGTTCGATCTCATCGGGAAGCTTTGTGCGTCGAACTTTTCGCAGCAGGGGAGTGATGTCCTGGGGATAGATTTCTCCGCCGGCGAGCGGTCCTGTCGGCATGTCGGAACCGATTCGTTTCCGGCCGGAAATCAAAGGCGCAAGCGCTTCCAGTGCGGCCGCCTGCTGATCGTCGACTAGCGTTCCGAGCTTGTCGCCACGGAAAACGATTGTGTCCGTGACGAACACGTGCAGCCCCGGGGGAATTGGAGTGGCAAGGATGGCTTTCCCCTCGCTACTGATGAAAAGAAGCGATTGATAGACGCCGCGCGTCCAATGGCCGGCGAGGGAGAAGATTTGTCCGGCGTCGGTCAGGATGGCGCCGTCATATCCATTTTCACCCAGCAATTCGGCAAAGCGCATTTGCCGCGCCTGACAACCGTCTCGAGTGACGCGCGGCTCCGTGTATGGCTCGGACATCAGAGAATTCCGTACTTCGAGAAAGCCGCGGCGGCTTTCATTCCGGCGCGAATTTCATTGCGCATATGATCTTCGGCGTGAACTTTTTCCCAGGCTCGCTGGATTGCCTCGGTTTCGGCCTCGCGCGGGATGACAACAACGCCGTCCGAATCCGCAATCACAAGATCTCCGCTGCGAAAGGCAACACCGTCGATTTCGAGCGGCACATCAAGGTCGATGACGCGCTGGCGGTGCAGGCTGTCATAGACGCACGTTCCACGCGCGAAGACGGGAAAGCGCATCGCCGTCATTTTTTGGACATCCCGGACGGCGCCGTCAACAATCGCACCGACACAACCGCTGTTGCGCGCGGCGGTCGATAGGAGTTCACCCCAGATTCCCGACCGCATCGATCCCCCCGCCGCGCAGATCAACACTTCGTCGGCCAGGCAGCCATCCACCGCCTGAAGTTCCAATTCGTAAGGACGCGGGTCTTCGTGAGCCATATCGGCCCAGAGTGTGGTCCGGCATCGCCCGATAAGACGGGAGATTCCGGTCATTGGTCCCAAGGGGATACGAGGAGATTGGTTGCGCAGTCCAATTGCGTCCAGGGCGTCGCTCACAACCGCACTGTAGAGCTTTCCCCTCATCATGCCGAGCGTAATTTCATCTGTTGTATTAGTCATAATCGAACCGTCTTAGGCGGTGATGCGCTGCGAAGCGGCAAGTTCGCGGGCGAGCGAGTGGGCAGTCGCCTGCACATCGGCGATCCACCGTTTTTCCGAAGTTGAATCGACGCGGGCCGAGGGAACGCTGAGGCTGATTGCCGCCACCGGCTGCGTCTCAACCAGGACGGGTGCGGCAATGCACGTCACACCGAGATCCGTTTCATCCCGTTCGATGGCATATCCCACCCGTGAAACCCTCGCGAGAATTCGCCGCAGGTCTTCTTCGTCCCTGGTTGTTCGAGGAGTTCGCACTTCAATCGCCGCTGTGGAGAACAGTTGGTTGATCTTTGTCTCGGGCAAAAAGCGCCGATTGCGCGACCGAGAGCGGTGGAAAAGATCGGGTCACTCTCGTGGGGTTCGGCGACGCGCCGCAAAGGATGAGAGGACTCTAGTACCGTGATGTAAACGACGCGATTGCGGCGCAGGACGCCCAGGTTGACAGTTTCTGCGGTTTGCTGATGAAGCCGACGGAGGAGCGGGTCGGCGACCGATGCCAGCCGGCGATCGCTTCTTCCGAGCGCGACCCAGTGAAGCTTGGGCGTGAGCCGGTAAATCCCTCCCGAATCATGCTGAACGTATCCGAGCTCGACGAGACAGCGCAGGATGCGATGTGCGCTTGGCTTTGTCATGCCGGTGCCGAGCGCAACCTGGTTGAGCGAGCCGGAACCTTTCAACTCGGCCAGTAATTCCACGAGGGAAAAGGCTTTGACAATCGAACTGGATTCCATTATTCTGAATATATCGTTTCGTATAGTGGAATGCAAGTGCTTCCATCGTTGGAGGTTGTTCTGGCAAAATTAGAAGTTCCAAGGCCGTCTTTGCCTTTTTCCCCGGCTGTGCGCGCTGGGGAATTTGTGCTGGTTTCGGGGCAGGCTTCGGTCGATTTTGCCGGCCGGATAGTGACCGATTCTTTCGAGGGGGAAATGCGTCGATCAATCGCCAATGTGTCGGCGGTACTCGCCGGCATTGGAATGAACCTGAAGGATGTTGTTCAGGTGCGCAGCTACTTGGGCCGCGAAGAGGATCTCGCCGAATACAATCGGATCTATCGCGAGTATTTTAAACAGCCGTTGCCGGCTCGCACCACCCAGGTCGGAGTTCTGGGCAAAGCGCGTAAAGTTCGAAGTGGATGTGATGGCGTACCCCGGTGGCCCCGTCCCGATTTGATCGGCACGACGAATCATGCCCGCAAACCGCATGCGTATTGGAATCATAGCTCTCCAGCACGAATCAAATACGTTTTTATCGCGGGCAACGGCTTTGGATGATTTCCGCAGAAACGTGCTGCTGACGGGTGAAGCGGTCCGAGACCATTTTCACAACAGCCATCATGAGGTGGGGGGATTTTTCGACGGGCTGAAGGCGGCGGATGTGGAAGCCGTCCCACTATTCGCGGCGATCGCCACGCCGGGCGGCGTCGTTACCGCTGACGCTTTCGAGCATCTTCTGGCGACGATGCTCGATTGTTTTGATCGAGCGGGGCCGCTGGACGGATTATTGGCTGCGCCCCACGGGGCCGGTGTGAGCGAACAAATTCCCGACATGGATGGGCATTGGCTTGGCCTGATTCGCCAGCGACTCGGCAGCGCCAAACCGATCATTGCCACAATTGATCCGCATGCGAATCTATCGCTCGCCATGGTCAGCGCCTGCCAGGCGATTATTCCGTATCGCACAAATCCTCACGTCGATCAGCACGTTCGGGGTCTTGAGGCCGCGACGCTGATCGTGCGGACGCTTCGGGGCGAAGTACGGCCGACAATGGCAGCGAACTTTTCGCCGGTCGCAATCAATATTGCCGCACAACACACCGAGACCCCCCCTTGCGTTAACCTGCTACGTTTGGCCGACGCCCAGTTAAAACTGCCGGGCGTGCTGGGCAACGGCGTTGTTCTGGGATTTCCCTATGCCGATGTCCCGGAAATGGGGTCCAGCCTCGTTGTGGTGACGGACAACGATCATGAGCGGGCACGCGGATTGGCGGATGACTTGGGTAAATATCTCGTCGCGCACCGGCGGGATTTTGTGGCGCATTTACCGACGGTCGAAGAAGCGATCGACCTGGCGATGCGATCTGATATGCCGGTGTGCCTGCTGGACTTGGGGGACAACGTCGGTGGCGGCTCGCCGGGGGATGGGACGATCATAGCGCACGCGCTGCAAAGGCGCAAGGTTGAACGTAGCTTTGTGGCGATTTGCGATGCGGGGGCGGTCAATGCGGCAGCGTCTCTCGGCGTGGGCGCGAAGTTTGAAGGGTTTGTCGGCGGCAAAAGCGACCAAATGCATGGCGAGCCGCTGCTGGTCAAAGGGCGCGTTCGAAGCCTTCACGACGGGGTATTTCACGAAGACCAGATCCGCCATGGCGGGCAGGGGCGATTTGATATGGGAAAGACAGTAGTGATTGAATCGGAATCGTTGACTTTGCTGGTGCATTCATTGCGCACGCCGCCTTTCAGCTTGAATCAGTTGATCTCGTGTTCGATTGAGCCGGGGAAATTCTCCGTTCTTGTTGCCAAGGGCGTCAATGCGCCGATCGCGGCGTATTCGCCAGTGTGCCGAACATTTATCCGCGTAGACACACCTGGCGTCACGACCGCAAATATGGCGCGGCTTCCATTTGAGCATCGGCGCCGTCCACTGTTTCCTTTCGAAGAGTTGCAATGACAAGTCCGGGAAATGCTTATTTCGCCGAAGTTACTTTGCAGTGTAGCCACCATCAACGGGAATGTTGGCGCCGGTAATGTATGCGGAGGCGTCGGAGGCAAGAAATACGATGATACCGGCGAGATCGGTTTCGTTGGCCATTCGTCCCAGGAATGTGCGGGCGGCGTATCGCTGGACAAAAGCATCGCTCTGCCCGTACAGGAATCCGCCGGGGCTGATTGCATTCACGCGAACACCATTGGGTCCAAGTTTGGCGGCAGCGTATCGCGTGAGCTGGAGCAAGCCGCCTTTGTGGAAGAAGTAGTCGGGCGGTGTTTCCAGGTCGAGGCCTTCGTAAAGTGTGAGGTCGGGCCCGACGCAGCCCTGGATAGAGCCAACATTGATGATGCTGCCACCGCCATGCTTGGCCATGTGATCGCCGAAGGTCCGCGTCATTATGAACAGTCCGGTCGCGTTCACGGCCATGCTTTGGGCAAACTTGTGCGATTCCGAGGACCAGCCTCCCATGGTTCGAAGAACCGCATTGTTGACAAGGATGTCGATTTTCCCGGCCCGTTTGAGGATTTCGGCGAGAAGCTTATGAATGGAGTCTTCGGATGCCTGATCGAAACTGAGCGCGGTTAGATCCAACCCATCGGCGATTAAGTCTTCTGCCTGCCGCTTCAGCTTATCGAGGTCGCGGCTGGCGACGAAAACTTTGGCGCCCGCTTCGGCTACGGCCCGAACGATCTGCCGACCAAATAATCCGTCGCCACCCGTAACCAAGGCCACCTTTCCGGTCAGTCGAAAAGAATCGAGTATTCCCATCTTGACTCCTGCGATTGCAGTTAATGCGCCCCGCTTAATCGTACGAGCGCCTTGATGCATTTGCGATGTCGAACGGCTGCTATAGCTTCACCTATATTCTCGAGTTCCAATGGATGATCCGAGTCCAGCCAAATGCGCGAGTGACTCGATGCGTATCGGCGGAACAGTGACTTCAAACCACATCATGCCGTCGAACTCGATCCGGCTGTCAACCTTGATCGCACCCTGGGTCGTCTGGAAATGGACGACGCCCGGTTTCACCTCCCCCATCGCCAGGGTGGCGGCTGCGGGAGGAGAATTGGGGGCGGGCGGCCATGACCAGTTGAATTGGGGCCGCCAGCAGGGGGTTGTTGAGTGCCGTGATCTGGCTGGGAAAGAGGCCTCCGTCATACTGGTAGCTGCGACCCCAAACATCAAAGGTGGCCTTGCCATCGGAGGAAGCCTTTGCCTCGACCGGCGCCCACGGTTTAGGCACCTGATCCGAGATGCCGATTTTGTTTCCGAGCCAGACGGGTTTGTTGGTCGCAGCCGCGTCCGAAGCTCCGGTCCTTCCCGCCGCCGGGTCCCCCTGAGCTTGGACTGAAGAGGTGTTCCCCAAAAAAAACAGGAACGAAAGAATCGAGAGGATTTGGAGACGGCGAATTAAAAAAACACATGGACGTTAACCATGCGCGGACGGCTTAAAATTGTCAATTTTGGAATATCTCATCGGGACGAAAAAGTTCGGGCGAAGACTGAGCCGATTGGTTGATGGAGCCACCCAAAGGCAAAAACGCCGATTTCGGCGCATGAGCTTGGAAAAAGTTTAACCGGTCTCTTGACACCCCGATTTCAAGGGACGGAATCTCGGTTCGGGTATCCTTTTCTGTCCCGCGTGGGACGCTGGTGAACCGTTTGAGACGATCCACCGAAGGTACGCCGCTTTTATTCAGCCGCCAACCATCCACGACTTTTGGTTATAGCTCTCAGCCGATACGACGGAACATGGTTTGAAAGGAAACGGGGCATTACAGAGCCTTCGAAAAGACCAAAAACTGAATCTTCCGTTTTTGGAGGCGTTTTCGGCCGCTCTGTCCCACTCGGGCAGGTATCCTAATCCAAGGATTCGGCGGGTTTTATCCCACTGGGCGATACAGGGCTCGAACCTGTGACCTTACGGGTGTGATCCGTACGCTCTGGCCAACTGAGCTAATCGCCCGACGGTTTTTGATGGTATCGCGACGGCCGCCGGCCTTCAAGCGGCGGAGCTGTTTTCAGATAAAGAGGCCCACCATTCCGGCCGATTTATTATGAGGCCATGCGAATCGCGACCGGCATCAATATCACCGACGAGGAGCGTAGGTTCCTCATGGAACTGGCGGATCGAAGGCGCAGTTCGATCAGGACGCCGGAGCCTGTGCTTCTTTCCCTGGTGCGAAAAGGGCTGATCCAGTTCGATCTAAGCTCGCTCGGGGACGAGCTTGCCAAAGAGCTCGTCAAAGGCACTCTCCAGCGCTGATCTGCCGCTTACACCGTCGCGTGCGGCACTCGCAACTTCCCCTCCCCTCCAGTATATAACCGCCATGCTAGACCCACGCATTGACCACTTCGCGAAAATGCTTATTGACTACTCCTGCGCGGTGAAAAAGGGGGAAAAGATCCTGATTGAAGCGATCGACGTGCCGGAGGAATTCACCATCGCTCTGATCAATCACGCGGCCAAAGCCGGTGGCCATCCGCTGGTCCTGCTCAAGAGCAATCCGATCACGCGCGCCCTCCAGCTTGTAGGCCAGAAGGAGCAGTGGGACCTGATCTCCCGCGTCGAGCGATTGCAGATGGAAGGGGTGCAGTGCTACATCGGCGCGCGGGGCAGCCAGAATGTGTCCGAGCTTTCGGATGTCAGCGGCGAAAAGCAAAAGCTTTACGAATCGACGGTGTGGGAAAAGGTTCATCGGGAGGTGCGGATCGCCAAGACCCGCTGGTGCGTTTTGCGCTGGCCGACGCCTTCGATGGCGCAGATGGCGGAGATGAGCACCGAGGCGTTCGAGGATTTTTATTTCAACGTCTGCACGCTGGATTATGCGAAGATGAGCCGGGCGATGCAGCCGTTGAAAAAGCTGATGGAGAAGACGGACGCGGTGCGGCTCAAGGGGCCGGGGGATACGGACCTTAGCTTCAGCATCAAGGGCATTCCGGCGATTCCGTGCGACGGCCGGGTGAACATCCCGGACGGGGAGGTTTTTACCGCCCCGGTGAAAACGAGCGTGAACGGCGTCATCCATTACAACTGCCCCACCATCTACCGCGGCACGACGTTTAACGACGTGCGGCTGGTTTTCCGAAATGGGAAGATTGTCGAAGCGACGAGTTCGGCGACCGAGAAACTGAACGAAGTTTTCGACACTGATGCCGGCGCGCGTTACGTCGGCGAGTTCGCGATCGGGTTCAACCCCTACGTGACGAAGCCGATGAAGGACATTCTGTTCGACGAGAAAATCGCCGGCAGCATCCACTTCACGCCCGGCGCCTGCTACGACGATGCGAGCAACGGGAACAAGAGCGAGATCCACTGGGACATGGTGATGCGGCAAACGCCGGAAGCGGGCGGAGGGGAAGTGTGGTTCGACGGCAAAGTGATCCGGCGGGATGGGCGGTTTATCGTGAAAGAGCTGCTGGGGCTGAATCCTGAAAAGCTGAAATAGCACATCGGAACGTAAGGAATATCTCACCGCCCGCTTCGCTAGAGATCGCAGAGAGCGCTGAGGGAAATGGAAGAGGTTTCGCGCAGAGGCGCTGAGGCGCGGAGGGGGATTTGGGTTGAAAATATTTTTAATTTCTTTTTCTCCGCGCTCTCGGCGATCTCTAGCGCAGCGGGCGGTGAAATCGGTCTTCGTTTCGGTCAAGATGCGTAGATGATTTCGCTGCCGATTGATGGGTATCTGGGGGAGATTGTCGATGCGCTGCGGGGCGCGAAATCGGTGGTGGTGGTGGCTGAGCCGGGGGCGGGGAAGACGACGCGGGTGGCGCCGGGGATTTTGCGGGGTGGGGTTCTTTCCCGCGAGCATCCGAATATCGTGATGCTTCAACCGCGGCGGGTTGCGGCGCGGGCGGCGGCGGCGCGGATTGCGCAGGAAAACGGGTGGGACGTCGGGCGGGAAGTGGGGTATCAGATACGGTTTGAAAAGCGGATCACGGCTCAGACCCGGCTGCGGGTTTTGACTGAGGGGGTGCTTACCCGGCAGATGTTGGACGATCCGTTTCTGGAGGGCGTGGGGGCGGTGATTTTGGATGAGTTTCATGAGCGGTCGCTGCATGTCGATCTGGCGATCGCGATGCTTCGGGAGATGCGGCAGACGGTTCGGCCGGACCTGCTGATCGTGGTGATGTCGGCGACGATGGACGCCGGGCCGGCAGCGAAATTTTGGGGGATTGCCCGATTATCGATGTGCCGGGTAGGACGTTTGGGGTGGAGATTGAGTATCGGGGGGGTGGTGGAGTTTCGGCCGTCGAGCGGGTGAGGGATGCGGTGGAAGAGGTTGTGGGTCGGAAGGAAAGCGCGGGGGATGTGCTGGTTTTTCTGCCTGGGGCACAGGAGATTCGGGGCGCAGCGCGAGCTGGCTGGTATTGGGCAGCGGCATGATCTGGCGGTGCTGCCGCTGTATGGGAGTTTGCCGGCTGAGGAGCAGATGACCGCGCTTCAGCCATCGAGCCGGCGGAAGATCATTCTGGCGACGAACATCGCGGAGACTTCGCTGACCATCGAGGGCGTGCGCTGGGTGATCGACGCGGGATTGGCGCGGGTGCCGATGTTTGACGTGCGACGGGGACTGGACCGGCTGGAGCTGAAACGGATCAGCAAGGCTTCGGCCACGCAGCGAGCGGGTGCGCGGGCCGGACCGCGCCGGGAAAATGTTTGCGGCTCTGGTCGGCGAAGGAGCAGGCGGGGCTCGAGGAATTTGAATTGCCGGAGATCCAGCGGGTGGATCTGTGCGGGGCGGTGCTGGATTTGCATGCCTGGGGGAAATCCGATCCGGGGGGGTTTGGATGGTTTGAAGCCCCCCCGCCGGAGGCGCTCGAACATGCGAGGAGTTTGCTGGGGATGCTGGGGGCGGTGGATTCGCAGGGCGTAACGGAATTGGGTGGGCGGCTGATGAAATTGCCGGTGCATCCGCGGATTGGAAGGATGCTGTGCGAGGCGGCGGATCGGGGGTGCGCCGAGGAGGGGGCAATTCTGGCGGCGATGCTTTCGGAGGAGGTGAGGCAGGCGAAGAAGGGCGCGCCGGCGACCATTGGGGATAGCGATTTGCTGGTGATGATGGATGGTTCGCAGGACCCTGACGTGCGGCGGGTGAGCGCGGAATTGCTGCGGATTGGGCGAAGATTGGGGGGATCGGCGCGGAGATCGCCGGATCGGGAGACGCTTTTGAAGCTGCCGCTTTTTGGGTATCCGGATCGGGTTTGCCGGCGGAGGGAGCGAGATCCGTCGGCGGCGGTGATGGTGGGCGGAGGGGGTGTGAGGCTGGATCGGGAATCGGTGGTGCGCCAGGGGGAATTTTTTCTGGCGCTGGATGCGCGCAGCGACCCGCGAATGTCGAGCCGGGAGGCGGCGGTGCGGATCGCGAGCGCGATCGAGCCGGGGTGGCTGGTGGAGATGTTTCCTCAGTCGATCGTTCGGGAGCAGGTTGCGGAGTTTGATCCTAAGCGCGAGGCGGTGGTTGGGCGAAGGATTGTGCGGTATCGCGACCTGGTTTTGTCGGAAGAAATGGATGCGGCGGTTAATCCGGCCGAAGCCGGGAAAAAGCTGGGTGAGGCGCTTGGGGCGCGTGCGGGAGAGTTTTTTGCGGCGGATAAGGGGGCGGCAAACATTCTCGGTCGGGTGGCGCTGCTGCGGCGGGCGATGCCGGAGCATGGCTGGCCGAAGTTCGACGATGCGCAGCTTGGGGAGATTTTCGCAGAGCTGTGCGCGGGAAAGCGGAGGGTGGAGGAGGTCCGCCGATCCGGGCTGGGGGCGGCGCTGGAGGGGCGGCTTCAATATCCGCTGGATCAGGTTCTTCGGCGTGAAGCGCCGGAGGCGCTGGAGGTTCCGAGCGGGAGCACGATTCGTTTGCAGTATCGCGGGGAGCAGTCGCCGATATTGGCGGTGCGATTGCAGGAGGTTTTCTCCTGGCAGGATACGCCGAGGGTTGCGGCGGGAAGAGTTGCGGTGGTTTTGCATTTGCTTGGACCTAATTTTCGGCCGGTGCAGATCACGGATGATCTGCGGAGCTTTTGGAAAACGATGTATTTTCAGGTTCGGAAAGACCTTAGAGTCAGATATCCGAAACATTCCTGGCCGGATGATCCGCTTACCGCGAAGGCGGTTGCGAAGGGCTGCCGAAACACAAATGAATTCTTGCGCTCTGGCGCCTTGAGCGAAGCGAGCGGTTATAAGATTTTTAACCGCCAAGACGCCAAGAGTGCCAAGAAAAGACAACAGTTGGATTCATCCGGAGGCGCAATGGGTTTTCCAGGTTTGGCGGTAGGCGGTTTCCATGTCGCGGGTGAATTTCGGGAAATTCATGAGGGGGGAGGATTGGAATTTTGCGCGGAGAGTTGAGCGGAGATTTGTGAGGCGGGCGGTGTCGGCGGCGAGATTTGCGGCGATCTTCACGAAATCGTCAGGGGATTTGGCGATGAGGTCGGGGAGGCCGGTGTTTTGGAGGATGCTTGCACCGGCGCGGCCGGCGGCGGTGCGGCCGGGGAGGGTGATGACGGGGAGGCCCATCCAGAGGGCGTCGCAGGAGGTGGTGATGCCGTTGTAGGGGAGGGGGTCGAGGCAGATGTCGATGTGGTCGTAGGCGCGGAGATATTGGCGTCGGTCGCAGCGCGGGGCGAATTGGACGCGGTTGGAGGAGATGCCGTTAGATTCGAAAGTGGAGAGGATGCGGGCGCGGTGGGCGTTGGAGATGGCCTGGATGAGGATTTGGGAATCGGGGACGGCGCAAAGGACCTGGGACCAGAGCTTTAGCAGCGGGTCGTTGAGCTTGCAGGGATTGTTGAGGGAGCCGAAACAAATCGGTCCGGGCGGTGCGGGGTTGCGGGTGGTTCGGTGCTCATCGGGTCGTAGCAGATCCAGGTGCTGGAGAGATGGATCGATTGCTCGTTGTAATTTTCGTCTTGGGTAATCGAAGAACCCACGGCGGCGCGGCTCGACTGAGCTCGCCGAAGTCCGTGGGCGTTCGGGGAAAGAGGATCTAAGTAGGGATCCGTGATGCGGTAGTCTATGGCGTCGAGGCCTGAACCGCCGGGGTAGGCGAGCCAGGCGATCTGGATGGGGGCGGGTTTTTGGGCGAAGGCCAGGGGGCGATTGTTGGCCATGTGCATGGCGAGGTCGATAGCGATGTCGATGTGGGCGGCGCGGATTTTTGTACGAGTTGCTGGCGCGTGAAGCCGGCGACGTCGTGCCAGACGTGGGCGGCGTTTTTCAGGCGCTGGGTGACGGCGTCGGGGCGGTTACTGTCGCTAAAGCAGTGGATTTCGAAATTCTGGCGGTCGTGGGATTCGAGGAGGGGGAGGACGAAAAATGACTCGGCGTGCTTCCAGAAATAGGGGGAGACGTAGGCGATGCGAAGGGGACGATCGGGGTCGCGATTATTTTCGTGGGGGCGGATGAGGGGCTTCAGCGGAGCGGCATGAAACTGATTCCAACGGCGCTGCTCGGCGAGAAGGGATTGGGGTGTGCTTCGGGGATCGAATTCCAGGGTGTAAACCATTCCGCTGTGAATGATGGGGTTGTGGGGATCGAGCTCGGCGGCCTGCTTGAACGCATCGACGGCGGGTTCGATCTGGCCGTCTTCCTTGAGAATGAGCCCGAGGGTGTTTCGGTAGGAGGCTTCGCGCGGGTTGAGCTGCGTCGCGGTTTGGGCGGAGGGGAGGGCTTCGTCGATGCGGCCGAGGTCGTAGAGGCAGAGGGCGAGAATGTGATGTGCGTCGGAGCAGTTCGAGTCGAGTGCGATGGCGCGGTGGGCGGCGGCGATGCCGTCTTCGGCGCGGGCGAGGTGGCGAAGAAGCCAGGCGCGATTGGCCCAACCCTGGGGCCACTGCGGACGGAGTTCGAGGAGCTGGTCGAGGGAGGTTAGGGCGTCGGCGTAGCGGTTTTCATTGACGAGTTTGACGGTCAGGGCATGGTAATGTTCGGGATCGGCGGGACTCGGGTTGCACCAGACGGACCAGACGTTTCGATAGGCGGCTTCGATGTCGCGGGCGAATTTTTTTTGCGTTCATCATGGACGAGGATTCGATTCGGCCGCGGAGGGATTGGCGCAGGTCGGCGAGCCGCGGGGAGTCGGCGGCGAGGTTCGCGGCGATCTTCACGAATTCATCCGGGGTTTTGGCGATGAGGTCGGGGAGGCCGACGTTTTGGAGGATGCTTGCACCGGCGCGGCCGGCGGCGGTTTGGCCGAGGAGGGTGATGACAGGGACGCCCATCCAGAGGGCGTCGCAGGAGGTGGTGATGCCGTTATAAGGGAGGGGGTCGAGGCAGATGTCGATGCGGTCGTAGGCGCGGAGATATTTGGGGCGCGGGCAGCGGACGGCGAATTTAACGCGGTCGCCGGGGATTCCGCGGGATTCGAAGAAGGCGCGGATGCGGGCGCGGTGGGCGGCGGAGTTGGCCTGAAGGAATATCTGGGAATCGGGGACGGCGTGGAGGACTTTTGACCAGAGATCCAGCAAAGGGTCGTTGAGCTTGCAGGGGTTGTTCACGGAGCCGAAACGGATGGGGCCTGTAGGGCGCGGGGTTGCGGGGGGCTCGTCGCTCATGGGGTTGTAGCAGATCCAAGTGGTGAGGAGATGGATGGATTGCTCGTGGTAATTGTCGTCGTGGGTGATTGTGGGACCCACGGCGGCGCCGTGGGCGTTCGGGGAAAGAGGATCTAAGTAGGGATCCGTGATGCGGTAGTCGATGGCGTCGAGTCCGGAGCCCCCGGGGTAGGCTAACCAGGCGATCTGGATGGGGGCGGGTTTTTGGGCGATGGCTGGGGCGCGGTTATGGGCCATGTGCATGGCTAGGTCGATGAGGATGTCGATTCGATCGCCGCGGATTTTTTCGGCGAGCTGGTTGTGGGTGAGGGAGGCGGTTTCGTGCCAGGCGTGGGCGGATTTTCGGAGGCGGTCGGTGATCTCATCCGGTTCTTTGCAGTCGCTGTAGCAGTGGATTTCGACTTGGGCGGGGTCGTGGGATTCGAGGAGGGGGAGGACGAAGAATGTCTCGGCGTGCTGGCGGAAATAGGGGGAGACGTAGGCGATCCGCAGTCGGCGATTCGGGTCGCGGTCGTTTTCGTGGGGGCGGAATTCGATCTTGAGCGATTCCTTGAATCGCTGGTTCAGGAGGCGCTGATTCGCCAGGAGGGACTGGGGCGTGGAGCGCGGGTCGAATTCGAGGCTGTAGGCGCGGTTACTGAGGAAGACGGGGTGATTGGGTTCGAGCTGGAGGGATTTGTCCATTTCGGCGAGGGCGGCTTCGAGTTGGCCATCTTCTTTCAGGATGCGCCAAGGGTGTTGTGGGCGGCGCCGCTGGTGGGATTGAGCTCGACGGCGCGGCGGGCGGCGGGAAGGGCCTCGTCGATGTTGGCGAGGTCCATGAGGGTGACGGCAAGATAGTAGTGGGCTTCGAAAGCTTCGGGGGCGGAGGGATGGAGTTCGATGGCGCGGCGATAGGATTCGACGGCGCCCTTGGAATCCGCGGCGGATTTTCGGGCGCGGGCGAGATTGATGTGAAAGCCGGGGGTGTTGGGCTGGAGGGTGATGGCTTTGCGGATCAGGTCGATGGCTTCAGAGTGTGCGCCTTTTTGGGCGCAGAGGACGCCGAGGAGGTGGAGGGCGTCGGGGGAATCGGGCGAGGTTGCGAGGGCCTGGCGGTAGAGACGTTCGGCCTCACTGAAACGGCCGGCCTGATGGTGGGCCATGGCGGCGGTTAGTTGCTGGTGGAGGTTCATTGGGCGATTCCCCCGATCCATATTTGCCGAAGGGCGGATTCAAAGTCGCGGGCGAATTGGAGGAAATCCATCAGGGGAGAAGGCGAAGGCGATCGCGCAGGGTGGACCGTAATTCTTTCAGACGGGCGCGATTATTGGCTAATTCCCGGGCGATTTCGATGAATTGGTCTTCGCCGGGGGCGATGAGTTCGGGGAGGCCGACGTTGGCGAGGATGCTTTTTCCGGCCCTGCCGGCGGCGGTGCGGCCGGGGAGAGTGATGACGGGGACGCCCATCCAGAGGGCGTCGCAGGTGGTGGTGATTCCGTTGTAGGGGAGGGGATCGAGGCAGATATCGATCTGGTCGTAGAGGCGGAGATATTGGTCGCGGTTCAGGCGCGAGGCGAAGTGGAGGCGGGCGGAGGAGACGGCGGCGGAATCGAAGATGGCAGTGATCTTGTCGCGCTGCTCCTGGGAGAGGGATTGGATGACGAGGGTTGAATCGGGGACTGCGCTGAGGAGTTTGGCCCAGAGGCTGAGGGTGGGGTCGCTGAGTTTGCAGGGGTTGTTAAGGCAGCCGAAACGGATGGGGCCCGAGTTGCTCATTGGGGCGGCGGGGATGTCGGTGAGGGGGTTGTAGCAGGCCCAGGTGTGGGGGAGGAGGATCGATTGCTCATGGTAATTTTCGTCTTTAGTAATCGAATTCCCCACGGCGGCGCCGTGGGCGTTTCGGGATTGCGGATCCAGGTACGGGTCGGTGATGCGGTAGTCGATGGTGTCGAGTCCGGAACCCCCCGGGTAGGCTAACCAGGCGATCTGGATGGGGGCGGTTTTTTGGACGAGGGTCAGGAGGCGGTTGTGGGACATGTGCATGGCGAGGTCGATGAGGATGTCGATGCGATCGGCGCGGATTTTTTCGGCGAGCTGGTTGTGGGAAAGGGCGGTGGTGATGTGCCATACGTTGGCGGTGCGCTTGAGGCGGTCGGTGATTTCGTCGGTGCGGATGGCGTCGCTGTAGCAGTGGATTTCGAAATTTTCGTGGTCGTGGGATTCCAGGAGGGGGAGGACGAAGAAGGATTCGGCGTGGCCGTGGAAATAGGGGGAGAGATATCCTATGCGCAGAGGACTGCGCTGCGCGAGAAAGGGGAGCAGTAGAGGGAGATGGGGAAACGCGGTGGAGTTCGTTCCATTTTCTTTGTTCGGCGAGGAGGGACTTTGCATCGGCGCGGGGGTCGAATTCTAGGGTGTAGATTTTGTTGCTGCGATGGGTGGGGTTGGCTGGATCGAGTTCCAGGGCGCGATCGAGGGAGGCGATGGAGGCGGGGATGTCGCCGGCGTCTTTGAGGGCCCAGGCCAGGGTGGCGAGGGCTTCGGGGGAGCGGGGGTTGAGCTCGACGGCGCGGCGCGCGGGGGTGAGAGCGTCGTCGATGCGTTCGAGGATGAGGAGGGAGCCGGCGAGGTTGATGTGGGCCTCGGGGAGGTTGGGATCGATGTCGATGGCGCGCTGGGCGGCAAGGGCGGCCTCATGGGGGCGGCCGGCATCGCGGAGGGTGGTGGCGCGGTTGACCCAGGGGGTGGGCCAGTTGGGCTGGAGGGCGATGGCCTTGTCGAGGGCGACGAGGGCTTCGTCGAAACGCTTTCGGGCGGTGAGGGAGATAGAGAGGTTGTTGAGGATTTTGGGGGCGTTGGGCTGGAGGGTGAGGGCCTGATTGAAGCAGGTGATGGATTCGTCGATTCGGCCGAGCTCGCGGAGGGAATTTCCGCGGGCGGCGGCGGCGTCGGGGAAATGGGGCTGGAGGGAGAGGGCTTTGTCGGCGCAGTCGAGAGCTTCGGTGAATTTTTTCTGCTCGTTGAGGATGTGGGCGAGGTTGGACCAGGCGATGACGAAATCGGGGCGGATTTTTAAGACGGCTCGGCAGCAGTCGGCGGCATCGTTAAAAAGGCGGCGTTCGAAATAGAGGCCGCCGAGGTTGGAGAGGGCTTCGACGTAGTCGGGGCGGAGCGCTATGGCGCGTCGATAGCAGGCGATGGATTCGTCGAATTGGCCGGCGGCGTGATGGATGTTGGCGAGGCTGGCGTGGAAGGTGGGAGCATTGGGATGGAGGTGGATGGCGCGGCGGACTAATTCGATGGCCTGGGGGTGATGACCGGTTTGGGAGAAGAGGAGGCCGAGGAGGTGAAGGGCGTCGGGGTTGTTGGGATCGGCGGCGAGGATTTTCTGGTAGATGGATTGGGCGTCGCGGAGGCGGCCGGCCTGGTGGTGCTGGAGAGCGAGGGCGAGGGCCTGGGGGAGGGTGAAGTTTGATTCTGTGGGGTTGGACATGGGCGTTTTTTTCATCGCTTAGAATAATTGAAATACCCCACCGCGGCGCGGTGGGCGTTCCGATATATATCTACTTTCGTTTATGTGAATGGGGTTTGGGTTTTGGGGAAACGCGGTTTTTGGGGGTGCTGCGGGGGGTTTCGTTACCGTTGACGGGGTCGAAGAGTTTAAAAAGCATGGAGGGGTGGCCGTTGCGGTGGGGCCAGGTGATTTGTCCTAGGCCGGCTTTTTCCAGGGCGTTTAGGAAGTTGACGGCGATGGCGGTGGAGGAGCGGAAGAAGCGGGAGGAGTGGACGAGTTGGCGCGGGGTGATGACGCCGCCCAGGGAACGGATGATGTGGAGATGGTGGTCGAAGTCGGGGTCTTCGTTTTGGGCGAGCTGGGGGAGAGTGGCGTGGAGATGGATGGTGTGATGGAGGAAGAATTCGAGGACCGTGATGGCATTCTCTAACTGGTGGGTGGGGACGGTGGTTTCTTGCGCGGGTTTGGGGGATTCCAGGAGGTGGAAGATGAGGGCTAGGCGCGGGGCGAGGGAGATGAGGTTGTGGAGGTGGTCGCGGAGAACGGGGTTGGACTGGGAGTCGGCTAGACGGCGGAGACGATTGTGGGCAGATGTGTAGATTTTTTTGGATTCTGGGGCCAGGGAGAGGGGCTGGGGGTCGTGGCCGAAGCCGGGCATGGGGATGTCGAGAAGGTTGTGGACGTGGTCGTGCCAGGATTGACGGATGGGGAGGGGGAGAGCGGGGAGTGGGATGTGGGGTCCGGGAGGGGCGGGGAAATAGAGGAGGAAAGTCAGAACAGTAGAGCAGTCGAGCAGGGGAGCAGTCGAAAGAGGGAAGAGGCCGGTGATGGAGAGGAAGGGGTTGCGGATGAAGAGGGTTGGGGGAAGGGATTTGGGTTGGTCGAAGCTGAGGGGGGAGGCAGTGAAGAATTCGTCGCGGAGGTTGGGGAGAGCGGGATGGAGGTTTTCGAGGAAGAGGAGGAGGCCGCGCGGGTTGGCGTGGAGGTTGCGGGCGATGAGGCGGGGATTGGGATCCGATAGGTAGAGCATGGGGTGGCGAAGCTCGACGATGTGGGGGCGTGATTGGCGAAGCTTGGGGGGGAGCTCGTTAAAAGCGAGGCGCTGGGCTTGGTTGTCGGCGAGGTCTCTTTCAAAATTGTCGGCGATGTGGGCTTGGTGGAGGGTGAGGGGGTTGAGGATAAGGCGGAGAAGGTGGGCGTAGCGCGGGGATTCGGGGGAGAGGAGAGCGGACCAGATGACGGGGCGGATGAGGAGGTCGGGGGTGGGGGAAAGGGGACGGGAGTTGCCAATGGCAGCGGAGGCGACGGAAAGCATGGGGAGGATGGGGGCTAGGGGGTCGAGATTGAGAGATTCCTGGGTTTGGGCGCAGAAATCGCGGAGGATTGGGGGGAGATGGGGGAGGATTTGTTGGGTATCGGTCATGGGTTGGGTCTCCGGTGGATTCCGCCGGTGGGGACACCGGCGGCACTTGGGTTTTTATACGGGACTCTATATATGGGTCCAAAGGGTGCACGTTTTGGACCTATTTTTGGAACGTGCGGTGATTTTTTTTTGCGGGAGTGTGTTTTTTTGGTTTAAAAGAAGTAGATGAGAAGGCTTTTTTCGGTTGCGGTTCTTGATGGGGTGGGGAAGAACTTTGCGTTTGTGCGAAGGGGGTGTTTGTTGCGATCGTATTGAGGGAGAATGGCGGAATGAGAATGAGAATGATGGCGCGCGGTAATCGGGCAGTCAGGTCAATGGTGTTTTTCGTGACGGGGTGGGCGGCAGTGGTCATTCTCTCGAGCAGTGTGCAAACGGCTCGTGGGCAGTTGCGGCTGGGGTCTACGTTTTCGGACAATATGGTGGTGCAGCGGGGGCAGGAGGTGATTGTCTGGGGGGAGGCGAAGCCGGGGGCGGGGGTTGATGTTCAATTGGGGGAGGAGAGGGGGTCGACGGTGGCGGATGCTTCGGGTCATTGGAGGATCGCGCTGAAGGGGCTGGGGGTGGGTGGGCCTTATGTGGGGAGTGTTTCGAGCGGGAGTGAAGCGATTGAGCTGAGGAATATTCTTTGCGGGGATGTGTGGCTATGTGCGGGGCAGTCGAATATGCAACTGGGGGTGGGGGAAGATGCGGAGTCGCAGGAGATGGAGAGGGAGGCGCGGGGGATGGGGGATTTGCGGCTGCTTTCGATGCCGAAGGCTGGGGCGGATGAGCCGAGCTATCGGGTGGAGGGGCATTGGGTGACTTGCGACTCGCCGGAGCTGGAGAAATTCAGCGCGGTGGGGGTGCATTTTGGGTTGGCGCTTTTGCGGGATCCGAAACTTAAGGGGGTGCCGATTGGGTTGATTGATAGCTCGTTTGGGGGGACTTCGGCGGAGGGGTGGACGCCGGTGGGGAGGTTGAAGGGTTTTTCTAAAGCCGAGTTTTCGCCTTCGATGTTTAATTTGGGGCCGGGAGCTTTATACAACGGGATGATTGCGCCGCTGGGGGCGTTGGGGCTTAGCGGAGTGGTTTGGTATCAGGGGGAGAACAATTCGGGGAAGTCGCAGTTTTATGCGGGGATCATGCATGAGTTGATTGGGGGGTGGCGGGAGCAGTTTGGGCGTGGGGATGTGCCGTTTGTTGTGGTGCAGTTGCCGGCGTTTACGGATCTTTATGCGGGGTTTCCGTTTACGTGGGTGAGGGAGGCGCAGAGCAAAGTTGTGAATGAGAATCCGGACTGTGGGCTGGTGGTTTCGATCGATACGACGAATGGGTTTAATTTGCATCCGCGGGAGAAGGGGGAGATTGGGAGGCGGGCGGCGCTGCAGGCGCGGCGGCTGGCGTATCACGAGGATGTGGTGGCGGATGGGCCTACGTTTAAGAGCGCGGTGCGCGAGGGGGATGGGATGCGGGTTGCGTTTGATACGCATGATGGGGAGCTGGTGGCGCGCGGGGGTGGGAAACAGGTGACGGGGTTTGGGGTGGCGGGTGGGGATGGGGTTTTTCATTTTGCGGAAGGGACGATCGAGGGGGAGGATGCGGTGGTGGTGAGGTGTGAGGATGTGAAGGAGCCGCGGTTTGTGAGGTATGCGTGGGGGGCGGTGCCGGTGTGTGATCTTTATAATTCGGCGGGGCTGCCGGCGGGGCCGTTTCGGACGGATGATTTTGCGCCGACGGTGGGGATTGAGATTAAGCCAGTGATTGGGTCGCGGCGGGTGGGGACGGATTTGTATGATGTGGTTATTTCCGGAAATGGGGATTTGTTGAGCTTGGGGGTCGATAAAGAGCAGTTTGTTTCTAATGATCTGGATGGGTTTGGGGCGGGGAATTTTCCGACTTTTTTTGGGCCGCGACAGTTGCAGAACGTGGTGGAGAAGACGGGGAGTTCGATTTGTTTCAGCGATTTGGGGGTTAGGGAGACGTATTCGTTTTCGGCGGATTCGATGACTGTGAGGATTGAGGATTTGTCTGTAAATCCGAAGGATCGGGTGGGGTTTCATTTGAAATTGGCGCGGGGGGTGAAAGTTGTGAGGGAGGGGGATGGGGTTGATCTGGTGCGCGGGGGTTCTCGGGTGAGGGTGATGGGGGCGGATGGGGTTCAGGCGGATCCTTCGGGGGGTGGGGATGTGGAGGTGAATGTTGATGGGGGTGGTTCGCGGACGGTGGTGTTTGGGTTTGGGAAAACGGGGTAGCTGGACTTGCTTTGCGGTGCGAGCCCCCCACTTGTCATTTACTGCACTTGTTGGAGCGAACGGCTTGATTCATATCGAAGAGAGAATGAAGAGTATTTTCGGTTATGGTTTGTGTGACGAGAAGATTTGTTGGCTCGAATATAAAACGCGGTTCCGCCGCGATGGCACATGGCTGGCCTGGTGACGTTCGGGCGGCCTTGGGGTGTTGGGCTGGAAAGCGCCTTGCGGTTCGACACAGCTCACCGAAATCAAGCACGGCGGCTACACGGGGAGAGGTTGGGGAGGGCGGCAGGGCGCTGAGGAGTTTTGAGCGCAGGCGGGAAAGCGCTTCCCTTCGGGCGCGGGTAAACAATTGCGGAATCCCGCGGGTGCAAGCACCCGGCGGCTTTGATAACGGAAGGCAGGGGCGGGGGGTTAGGCGGATTCTTTGCGGCGCTCGGGTTTTAGGTCGAAGAGGCTTTGGCGGCCTTCTACGATGTCTTCCGTGATGAGGTACTTGCCCCCCTGCTCCTGGTCGGGGAGGCGGTACATGAGGTCCATCATGATTTCTTCGACTACGGCGCGGAGGCGCCGGCGCCGGTGTCGCGTTTTAGGGCGCGTTCGGCGATTAATTCCAGGGCGCCGGGGGTGAAATCTAACTCACTGCCTTCTATGCGGAAGAATTTCTGGAACTGTTTGACCAGGGCGTTTTTGGGCTCGGTCAGGATGTTGATCAGGGTCTTGATGTCTAGTGGGTCCAGCGTGGCGGCGACGGGGAGACGGCCTACGAATTCTGGGATCATGCCGAACTCGACTAAGTCCTCGGGCTGGACCTGGGCGAGGATGCGGGCGCGGTCGCGGGAGGTTTCTGCCGGGGAGGTTTCGGAGTTGAAACCGATTTGGCGCTTGCCGAGGCGTTTGCGGATGATGTCTTCGAGTCCGACGAAGGTGCCGCCGCAGATGAAGAGGATCTGGGACGTGTCCATCTGGATGTATTGCTGCTCGGGGTGCTTGCGGCCGCCTTGCGGGGGGATGTTGGCGATGGTGCCTTCCAGCATCTTTAGTAGCGCTTGCTGGACACCTTCGCCGGAGACGTCGCGGGTGATGGAGACGTTGTTCTGGGTTTTGCCGATCTTGTCGATTTCGTCGATGTAGACGATTCCGCGCTGGGCGGATTCGAGGTCGTAGTCGGCGTTTTGAAGAAGCTTGAGGAGAATGTTTTCTACGTCTTCACCAACGTAGCCGGCCTCGGTGAGGGTGGTGGCGTCGCCGATGGCGAAGGGGACATTCAAGATTCGCGCCAGGGTTTTGGCGAGAAGGGTTTTGCCGGAGCCTGTGGGTCCGATGAGAAGGACGTTGCTCTTGTCGATTTCGACATCGGCGACCGTGGGAGTCACCGGGGCGACGGAGTCGGGGGAGGCGGCACTCGCGCTGGCGGTGGAGTCGGAAGTTGTGAGGCGTTTGTAGTGGTTGTGAACGGCGACGGCGAGGGCTTTTTTGGCGTGGGGTTGGCCGACGACGTATTGGTCCAGGAATTCCTTGACTTGGCGCGGGGAGGGGATGGAACTGAAAAGGGGCTGGGAGGCGGAGAGCTTTCGTTTTTCCTGGCGGATGATGTTGTGGGCGAGGTCGACGCAGTTGGCGCAGATGTAGACCTCGCTGGGACCTTCGACCATGGGGCCGACGTCGCGGGAGGACTTGCCGCAGAAGGAGCAGGTGGTGATCCTGCGGCCGCGGAACCCGGTTTGGTTGTTGGGATTGTTGCCTGGAGGGGGAAGATTTCCGGGGGGGCCGCCGTTGCCGGTGCGATTCGTGGTTGCCATCGACTTTCGATCCTTCGGGGCCGATGAGCGGCCCGGTCAATACATTATTGAGCGCCAAACGTCAGTAAGAGCAAAACTTAACGTCAAGTTAAGTATCGAACATTCATGGGTGGAGACTTGACCTCCAATCCACGAGGGACAGGCAATCTTACAGCGGGAATATGGGAAAGGGAAAAGGCAAAATGTGGGCCTTGGAAAAGAATTTTTGGGGTGCGGTTTTGGGGGAATGGAGTGAGAGATTATTGGTAGATGGATTGCCGATTGCCGATTGCCAATTGCCGAATGGAATACGGGGGAATTCCGCCGGTGGGGACACCGGCGGCACTATTACTGGTTATGGGGCGGTTTGGGGGGGGCGGGTGGGGATTGGAGAGAGGAGACGATTTTTTGTTTGGCTTTTTGGAATTCTTCGTCGGTGAGTTTTCCGGAGCGGTGTAGGTCGCGGAGGTCGCCGATGGTGAAACCGAGGGAGGGGGGAGCGGAGTCATCCACGCCCCAGATGCGTTTGCGTAGCCAGTAGACGGCGTAGAAGCCGGCTAGGACGAAAATCAAGAGGAAGAAGCAGGCTAGGAAGATGTCGAGGGGGTCGGTGTCGGCGAGGGGCATGCTTGGGGGACTTTATGTGCGCGTCTTGGGGGGGTCAATGTGGAGAGGTGGGAGGGTGACTTGGTGACTAGGTGACTAGGTGACAAGGTGACAAGGTGACCAGATGCGAAAGTTGGTTAGGGGGTGGGGGTGGGGATTAGTTCGTAGATTTTTCCGGTTCCTGTGGGGGTGGTTAGTTGGGAGTGTTTGAATTCGGCTTGTCCGAAGTCGAGGATAAAGAGGTTGCCGTCGGGGGAGAATTTTACGTCGATGGGGCGTTCTAGGGCGTGGGAGGTTGAGCCGGGGACTTTGCTGGCGGGGCCGGCCTGGGTGTTGAAGACGAAGTCGGAGACTTTGCCGTGCTGGTTGGGGTCTACGAGGACGACGCGGTAGCCGGGGAGGGGATTGGGGATGGGTCGGCCACTGGTGGAGAAGGGAGCGGAGTCGCCCCAGAGGGCGACGAGGAGCTGGCCCTCGTAGCGGGGGATGTGGAAGGGTCCGGATTCGGGGATCCAAGCCATTTTGGAGACGCCGGACTGCCAGGGGAATTGGGAGAGGAGGTCTTGGGCGGGCGGGGGTTGGAGCTTGCTGGTTTCGTGATCGACGACGAAGCGAACGTCGGGGTAGCCGGTGGGGAGAACCATCCATGGAGGGGGTTGGTATTTGGGGAGATAGATGGGGTCGAAGGTGCTGGAGTAGTCGGGGAAGCCGAACCAGGTGCCGGGGAAGGTCCAGCGGTAGAGGGCGTCGGGATCGTTGTCGATGGGCCGGGTGCCGCGGAGTTCCATGCCGCGGTTTGTGACGTAGATGTTGCCGTAGTCGTCGAGGGAAAGGCCGACGGGATCGCGTAGGCCGTGGGCTTCGACGCGTTCGTCGCCACCGTCGAGGGCGACGCTCATGACGGCGCCGGTGGGTTTTTGGAGGGGGAAATCGGCGGCGGGAACTTGTTCGATGTCGCTGATGCCGAGGGGCTGGAAGGGAACCGTCACGAGTGTGCCGGGGGAGAAGAGGGAGGCCTGGGGGTTGGGGACGTCGAAACGGAAGCCGAGGAGGAAGAGGGGGACGTAGGGGATGTCGCAGGCCTGGGGATGTTCGCGAGTCCAGCCTGCTTCCCAGTTGTCGAGACCGACGACGCCGGAGTTGGTGGCGGCGCCGACGCCGAAGTAGAGGCGTGGGTCTGGGGAGGAGGAAGGGATGGCGACGTCGGTGACGCCGAAATCTCCCTGGGCGGGGAGATTGGCGATGATGGTCTGGTGGTTGCCGTTGTTGTCGAAGGCGGTGATGGCGCCCATGTCGTTGTAATCGCGGTGGGAGACGTAGAGTTTTCCGTGGTAGGCGGCCATGCCACCGATGGGGCCGTAGATGTGATAGCCGACGGAGGAGACGAGGGGGATGGGGATGCGGGTGCCGACGGGGTAGATGTCGACGCGAGCGCCGTCGGATTTGCGGATATAGAAGATGCGCGGATCGCGGCCATCGAGGCCACCTTCGGCGACGAACATGTTTCCGGCGTCGTCGAAGCACATTGCAGTTGGGCTGGTGAGGCCGGTCATGACTTCCTGGAGCTGGAAGTTTTCGGGGTACTCGACGAGTCGGCGGTCGATGGGGGTGCGGGTGGAGGAGGGGTAGTAGGTGGGACCTGTGGTGCAGGCGGTGGCTAGCAACAGGGAGAGGAGGAGAATGCGCCGCGTAAACGCGGCCGCTAAACGGGGGAGCCCGGCGGCTACACGGGAAGAGTCGGCGGGAATAACGCGAACTACGGTCACTGGGTGATATGTATAACTCAGTGTGGGGGCGGTGTCACTGTGATTGGGTGGGTCCGATAAATCCGCTAGATTTTGACGGTTTTGACAAGGTCTTTGACGTGCTGGACGCTGGTGGCGAGCATTTTTTTCTCAGCATCGTCGAGTTGGATTTCGATGATTTTTTCGACACCGTCGGTGCCGAGGATGCAGGGGACGCCGACGAAGTAGCCACCGACGGCGTATTCTTTATCGCAATAGGCGGCGCAGGCGAGGATGCGTTTTTTGTCCTTGATGATGGCTTCGGCCATGGCGACGGTTGCAGAGGCGGGAGCGTAGTAGGCGGAGCCGGTTTTGAGGAGGCCTACGATTTCGGCGCCGCCTTTTCTTGTGCGTTCGACGATTTCTTCGAGGCGTTGCGGGGGGATGAGTTGGGAGACGGGGATGCCACCGGCGAAGGAGTAGCGTGGGAGGGGGACCATGTCGTCGCCGTGACCGCCGAGGAGGAGGGCGTGGACGTCTTCGACGGAGCAGCCGATCTCGGCGGCGAGGAAGGCGCGGTAGCGGGCGGCGTCGAGGACACCGGCTTGGCCGAGGATGCGATGGGTGGGGAAGCCGCTGGATTTCCAGGCGACATAGACCATGGCGTCGAGGGGATTGGAGACGACGATCATGACGGCATTTGGGGAGAATTTCGCGACATTTTCGGAGACTTGTTTGACGATGCCGGTGTTGATGTTGATGAGGTCGTCGCGGGACATACCGGGTTTGCGGGCGATTCCAGCGGTGACGATGACGACGTCGGAGCCGGCGGTGGGTTCGTAGGAGCAGGTGCCGGTGATTTTGGAGTCGAAGCCTTCGACGGGTGCGGATTGGCAGAGGTCGAGGGCTTTGCCCTGGGGCATTCCTTCGACCTGGGGGACGTCGACGAGGACGATGTCGCCGAGCTCTTTGGAGGCGGCCCAGTGGGCGGCGGTTGCTCCGACGTTTCCGGCACCGATGATGGAGATTTTGGGACGACGCATGGGGGGTGAGATCCTTTCTTGGTAGGGAAGGATTATGGGGAAATGGGGGAAAGTTCAAGAGTTGATGGGGGATTGCCGATTGCCGATTGCCGATTGCCGATTGAAAAGGCGGGAGAGTGCATTTCAATCGGCAATTAGCAATCGGCAATCGGCAATTTTTGGCCTAACATTGTCCGCCCTATGACCCAGACTGTTGTTACCCGAGGTTCCGCGGAAATCTCTCTCGAGCGGGAGAGCAATTGGGGGCTTTTTGGGCAGTTGTTCGCGCTGGCGGGACCGGTTTGGGTTGAGCAAGTTTTGCACATGCTGGTGGGGCTTAACGATACGTATCTGGCGAATCATCTTCCTTCGCATGCGGCGGATGCGGGGGCGGCGGTGGGGACGGTTACGTATTTTTTGTGGCTGATTGGGCTTTTGGTTTCTTCGATAGGGACGGGGAGCACGGCGCTGATCGCGCGGGCGAAGGGGGCGCGGCATCGGTCGCTAAGTAACCGGGTGACGGGACAGTCGGTGTCGGCGGCGATTATTTTGGGGGTGGTTTGTGGGGTGATGTTATCCATCGGGGGACGGCCGATTATTGAGGCGACGCAGTTGCAGGGGATGGGGAAGGGGTTTGCGCTGGAGTATCTGAGGATGCTGAGCGCGGCGCTGCCGTTTACAATGGTGATGTTTATCGCGGGGGCTTGCCGGCGCGGGGGTGGGGATACGCTGACGCCGGCGATTGTGATGGTGATTGTGGACGTCGTGAATATGGTTTGCAGTTTTGCGCTGACGCGGGGGTGGTGGGGGTTGCCGGTGATGGGATTTACGGGGATCGCGGCGGGAACCATCATCGCGTATGTGACGGGGGGTGTGCTGGAGTTCCTCGTTGTGTGGGTTGGGACTAGCGGGGCGCGGCTTTATATCCATCGGATGTCGCCGGACTGGCTTACGATCAAGAGGCTGTTCAAGATTGGGATTCCGGCGGGGGTGGAAAATCTGCTGGCGTGGATTGCGAATTTTGCGGTGATCGCGGTGATCAACCGGATGGATCCTACGAATGCTTCTTCGGCGGCGCATATCAATACCGTCAGGCTGGAGAGCGTGAGCTTTTTGTCGGGGATCGCGTTCGCTACGGCGGCGGCGACGATGGTGGGGATCAGTTTGGGGAGGAAGGATCCGGGGCGGGCGATGCGGAGCGCGCTGCTGGCGTATGCGGGGGGTGGAGGGGCGATGGTTTTGTGTGGTGTCCTGATGATTACGCTGGGGAGGTATCCGGCGGAGTGGTTGTCGCCGAATGATGGGCATATCGTGGAAATGACGGCGCGGTGTTTGAGGATTACCGGTTTTATACAGGCGGGGTTTGCTTCCAGCTTGATCTTTGGAGGGGCGCTGCGGGGGGCGGGGGATACTTTCGTCGTGATGTGTTTGAATTTGGCGAGTGTGATTGGGCTTCGGTTTACGGGGGTGATCGTGGTGGGGTTGTTTTTGAAGATGGGGCTGGAGGCGGTTTGGGTGGTGCTGGCGGGTGAGTTGTTTATTCGAGGGTGTGTGATTTTTGGGAGGTTTTGGGGTGGGGGGTGGGAGAAGATCGCGGTGTGAAGAGTGACTTGGTGACAAGGTGACTAGGTGACTAGGTGACTTGGTGACTAGGTGACTTGGTGACTTGGGGTGAAAGGGGATTAGCGGGATTGGTTTAGTTTTTTGGCGACCGCGGCAGTCATTTGGCGCGGGAGGAGGCGGGTGGAGAAGGCGGAGAGTTTGTTTAGGGGGCCGGGGATGGAGGTGCGACGGCCTTTCATCATGGCGTGATAGCCGATGCGGGCGGCGGTCATGGAAGGCATTACCTTGGATTTGAAGAGGAGGGAGTGGGAGATGCCGGCGCGGGATTGGAATTCGGTTTTTGTGGGGCCGGGGCAGAGGGCGGTGACGGTGATGCCGGTTCCGGCCAGCTCGGAGGAGAGGGCTTCGGAGAAGGAGAGGACGTAGGCTTTGGTGGCGTAGTAGACGGACATAAGGGGGCCGGGGAGGAAGGCGGCTAGGGAGGCGACGTTGAGGATTTTTCCGCTGTTGCGGGCGAGCATGTGGGGGAGGAAGAGGCGGGTGAGGTGGGTTAGGGTGGTGATGTTTAGTTGGAGCATGGAGAGAGTTGTCTGGATGTCGGAGTCGGCAAAGGGGCCGTGGGAGCCGAAGCCCGCGTTGTTGATCAGGAAGTCGATGGGTTGGGATTGGAGTTGGTCGAAGATTTTTTGGGGGGATGTGGGGTCGGAGAGGTCCTGGGAGATGATTTGGACTTCGATTTTATGTTGGTGTTTTAGAGTGGCGGCGAGTTTTTCGAGAGCGGGTTGGGTGCGGGAGATTAGGATTAGGTTGTGGTGGTCTTGGGCGAAGAGGTAGGCGAGGTCGCGGCCGATGCCTGTGGAGGCGCCGGTGATTAGGGCGGTTTTTTTTGGGGTGGGGGTCATTTTTGGAGGGGACCTGCCGACTGAAGTCGGCAGGCCGGGTGGTGGCGCGCCGGGTGGGGGAAGTTGCGTGGGGTTGTCCTTACTGTGTCGTGTTTGGTTTCGGTGGGTTTAATTTGCTTTTTCATAACGCTTATAGGGGACATGTCGTAAAAATACTTGGCGTTGTTGGGCGAATCGGAGGCCATCGCGAAGGGCGATGCGGATTTTGGTGTCGGAATAGATTCGGTAGTCGAGGCATAGGCCGGCGCGGACGGATTGGAATAGGGTGTAGCGGTAGGCGCGGCAATATTGGGATTCGTCGCGGAGGCAGCCGTCGAAATAGTCTTCCCAGAAAGGGAGAATCCGGTTCGGGAGAAGGTCGTTTACGAGCTTTGCGACTGAGCCGTGGATTTTGCGGATCATGGGGGCGAGGTCTGGTGCGCGGGGGAGGTAGCCTATTACGTGATAGTGGTTGTTCATCAGGGTGCAGATCCAGAGATCGAAATGATGTTGGGCGGCGTATTTTTCCAGTTGGCGCCAGAAGATGGCTTTGGCTTGGGGGGAGGAGAAAGCGGGGTGGCGATCGGTGCAGCGGGTAGTGATGAAATAGAGGGTGTTGTCGCGGTACCAGTGCTCTTTGCGATGTTGGTTTTCGTGGAATTCTTTTTGGGTGGAGGAGCCTTTTTTGAACATAAAAAAAACCTGCGGAAAGACCTGCCGACTGAAGTCGGCAGGCCGGGTTTTAGTGGGGTGGTTATGCGATGGTGATTCCTTGATCTAGATAGACGTCTTGGATTACGTTCAGGAGTTTTACGCCGTCTTGAATGGGGCGTTGGAAGGCTTTTCTTCCCGAGATCAGGCCCATGCCACCGGCGCGTTTGTTGATGACGGAGGTGCGGACGGCGTCGGCGAAGTCGTGCTCGCCGGAGGCGCCGCCGGAGTTGATTAATGGGCTGCGGCCCATGTAACAATTTGCGACTTGATAGCGGCAGAGTTCGATGGGGTGGTCGCCGGGGGTTAGATCGGAATAGACCTTTTTGCTGGTCTTGCCGAATTTTAAGGTGGTGAAGCCGCCGTTATTTTCGGGGAGTTTTTGTTTGATGATGTCGGCTTGGATGGTGACGCCGAGGTGGTTGGCCTGGCCGGTGAGGTCGGCGGCGAGGTCGAAATTTTTGTCGGGGGTGGAGAAGGCGGGGTTGCGGAGGTAACACCAGAGGACGGTAACGAGGCCTAGCTCGTGGGCGGCAGCGAAGGCGCGGGAGACTTCCTGGATCTGGCGGTCGGATTCGGGGGAGCCGAAATAGATGGTTGCGCCGATGGCGACGGCGCCCATGTCGAAGGCCTGTTTGACCTGGGCGAACATGATCTGGTCGAACTTGTTGGGGTAGGACAAGAGCTCGTTGTGGTTGAGTTTGACGAGGAAGGGGATTTTATGGGCGTATTTTCGGGAGCAGGAGCCGAGGACGCCGAGGGTTGAGGCGACGGCGTTGCAGCCACCTTCGACGGCGAGCTTGACGATGTTTTCGGGGTCGAAGTAGATGGGGTTGGGGGAGAAGCTGGCGCCGGCGGTGTGTTCGATTCCCTGATCGACGGGGAGGATGGAGACGTAGCCGGTCTTGGCGAGACGGCCGGTGTTCATGATGAGGTGGAAATTTCGGAGGACGTTGGAGGAACGGTCGGTGGAGGCGAGGATTCGGTCGACGAAGTCGGGGCCGGGGAGGTGGAGGAGATCGCGTTTGAAACCTTTGGCGGTGTAGGAGAGAAGGGAATCGGCGTCGGGGCCGAGGAGATCGATTAGTTGACGGTTTGCGGTAGACATTTGGGAACTCCTTGAAAAGAGGGTGTAGAGTTTATGGATGGGGAAGGAGGTTGCAATGGGGGATGGGGTGGTGGGTCAATTTGAAATTGGTGGATGGATTGCGGGGGGACCCACGGCGGCGCCGTGGGCGTTTCCATTTGTGCGAGGGCGGGGTTTATATTTTTTTTACTAATAGCTGGGGGAGGATTTGGACGAAGCGGCTGCGGGCTAGGATTTGGTGGAGGCCTGCGGAGCGGGCTTCAGAGATAGTCGTCGCGTCTTCGTGGGAGACGAAACCTACGGCGGTGCGGGTGGGGGATTGGGATTGCCAGGCGGCGGCGGCCTGGATTGCGCCGGGGAGGTTGAGGTCTACCAGCATCAGGGTGGAGGTGGGGTCCGAGAGTTCGAGTGCGGCGGGGTCGCGGATGATTTTTATGGGTGCGCTGGCGGCGCGGGCTTCGGCGGTGATGCGGGAGGAGAACATCAGGTCGCGGACCAGGGCGAGGATGGGAGGGGGTGGGGTCATCTTGTGAGTTTAGGCGAACTTTTGAGGAAAATGCCGAATGCCAAATGCCGAATGAAGGACGGACTACGGGGTATCTTTGGGTTTTTCGTGGGGTTTTACAACGGGGTAAAATTCACCCATGTATTCTGCGGGTTCTTCGGGCGGTTTGGGAATGACCTTGGGGGCTTCGGTGGTGGGGGTGAGTTTTTTGACTTCGGGGGGGGCGGCGGCGACGGGTGCGGAGATGGGCGTTTCGGTTGGGGCGGCTTTGATGGAGGCGGAGAGGGATTCTTCGAGCTCGCGGAGACGGTCCATGTCAGATTGGGTAACCACGGGGGCGGTGGATTTGGCGGTTGCGGGTTCGGAGCTGGGCTTGAAGCGGGCGAGGTTAAATTCGTCGGGGGTCAGGCGGCCGTAGCCGCCCTTAAGCATGACGGTGAGGAGTGTGGGCCAGATGACGCCGACGAGGAGGAAGGAGGCGATCATCCAGGCTTCGTAGGTGTACTTGGAGTTTTCCCACCAGCGGTAATGGAAGGAGATGAGGAGAGCGTTATCGCCCTGCTGCTTTTGGAGATATTGGTTGGCGGCGAGGATGAAATCGGTGACATTGTGCCCGTCGGCGGGGTTCCAGGGGATCCAGTAGGCGCGGCCGGGGGTGATTTTGATTTGGGATGGGCCGTGGGCTTCGCGGAGGGAGGAGTTGGCGTAGATGATGGAGTGGATGCCGAGGGGCGTGGACTTGTGATAGAAGCGGGCGGCGAGGGAGTCGAGGGTGTCGCCTTTTTTTCCGATGTAGAGGCTGGTGCCGGGATAAGGCTGGCTGCTCGGACGGGCGTTGGCGCGTGGGGTGGGCTCGTAGGGGAAAGGGGTCCAGCACCATTGGGTTTGAGTGGAGCCGGAGGGGTGGTCTTTGTCGGGGGCGAGGAGACGGGTGAAGCTGATGAGCTGCATTTTGACGGTGTGATCGCCGACGGGGACGTCCTGGACGGGGTGGATGACGAGGCCACTGTACCAGGCCTCGCGGCGGCTGGGGTTGTTGGGGTCGACCCAGGGGCGGAGGAGGAGGCCGGTTTCGAAAGTTACGGTGGAGACAGATTCGTGATTGACGGAGGTGTCGGCGCCGCCGGAGTTGATGTAGGCGAGGAACGCACCGAGAGCGATGCTGATGAGGGTCCAGTGCCACCATTTCATGCGTTCTATGAAGCCCATATTTGTGCAGGGTTTTCTTGGGTGATTAGATTAGAGCATTTTGGGGGGTGGGGGACAAGCGTGAGCAACCATTGCAATGCCGATTGCCGATTGCCAAATGCCGAATGGAAATTCAAAAGCCCCACGGCGGCGCCGTGGGCGTTTCCATTAGTAGATGTCGTCTCATCGCTTATTTGTGACGTTTGGGGGGGGATTTCTTTCGTTTTTTTTCTAGGTTTCGGATTCGGTCGTTGATTTCGGGGAGTTGGGCTAGGAGGGTGATGGCTTTTCGGCCGTGGGGGGCGGGGGTTGCGGGGGCTCCGTAGAGGATGACGTTGTCGGGGGCGTTGGTGGCGACGCCGGCGCGGGCGGCGATGGTGACGTGGTTGCCGAGGAGGAGGTGGCCGGCGATGCCGGCTTGGCCGCCGAGGGTGAGGTGGTGGCCGATTTTGGTGGAGCCGGCGATTCCGGAGAGGGAGACGATGAGGGCATGGTCGCCGATGGTGGTGCCGTGGCCGATGACGGCGAGGTCGTCGATTTTGGTGCCGGCGCCGATGGTGGTTTTTCCCAATGTGGCGCGCTGGATGGTGGCGTTGGCGCCGATTTCCACGTCGTTCATGAGTTCTACGATGCCGATCTGGGGGATTTTGTGGTGGATGCCGGCGTGGGTGGCGTAGCCGAAGCCGTCGACGCCGATAACGGCGCCGGCGTGTAGGGTGACGCGGTCGTGGAGGATGCAGTCGTCGTAGACGACGGCGTTGGGGTAGAGGAGGCAATCGCGGCCGAGGGTGGCGCGGGGGCCTACATAGACGCCGGGATAAATTGTGCAGCCTTCGGCGATTTTGGCGGTGGGGTCGATGTGGGCAGCGGGGTGGATTCCTGAATGCGGGTGTTTGCGGTGGCCGTGGATAAGGACCATGGCTTGCATGAAGGCGAAGTAGGGGTCGTCGCAGCGGAGGAGGGTGACGGATTTCGAGCGGGTGTGTTTGGGGGCGATTACCGCGGTGGCTTTGGTGGTGGAGAGGAGCTTTTCGTATTTGGGGTTGGAGAGGAAGGAGAGTTGGCCGGGCTGGGCGTCTTCGAGGGTGGCGATTGAAGTGATGACCGCCCCACCGTCGCCGACTACGGCGGCGTTGAGCTTTTCGGCTAAGTGGGAAATGGATATTGTCATTGTTTGAGGGGCATTATTTGGTATCTGGTAGAGAATGCCAAATGCGGAATGGGAATACGGGGGGATTCCGCCGGTGGGGACACCGGCGGCACTTTGAGAAGGAGTAGCGCGCAATGGGTTATTTGCTGGGAATTGATGTTGGGACTTCGGGGACGAAGACTGTCATTTGTGATGAGAGGGGGAAGGTGATTGCGACGGGGATGGCGGAGCATCCGATTTATTCGCCTAAGCCGGGGTGGTCGGAGCAGGATCCGGGGGATTGGTGGAAGTCGACCGTGCGGGCGACGCGGGAAGTACGGAAGAAGGCGAAAGTCAGGGAGAAGGAGATTTCGGGGATTGGGCTTTCGGGGCAGATGCATGGGAGCGTTTTTCTTGGGGATGGGGTTAAGGCGCTGCGGCCGGCGCTGCTTTGGAATGATCAGAGGACTTCGCTTGAGTGTGAGGAGATTGAGCGGGCGGCGGGTGGGAGGGAGGGATTGATTGAGATGGTGGCGAATCCTGCGCTCACCGGGTTTACGGCGCCGAAGATTTTGTGGGTGAGGAAGAATGAGCCGCGGATTTATGAGAAGACGAAACATATTTTGCTGCCGAAGGATTTTATCCGGTTGCGGATGACGGGGGAGTATGCGACGGAGGTGAGCGATGCGAGCGGGACGCTGCTGCTGGATGTGGTGAATCGGAAGTGGTCGGATCGGTTGATGGGGTTGTTGGGGATCGATAAGGCGCTGATGCCGGAGGTGTTTGAGTCGCCGAAGATTACCGGGTATCTGACGGTTTCGGCGGCGGAGGAGTTGGGGCTGGCGCCGGGGACGGCAGTCGTCGGGGGCGGCGGGGATCAGGCCGCGGGGGCGGTGGGGAATGGGATCACTTCTACAGGGATTGTGAGCGCGACGCTGGGAACTAGCGGGGTGGTGTTTGCGCATAGCGATGAGCCTACTAGGGATCCGAAAGGGCGGGTGCATACGATGTGTCACGCGGTGCCGGGGAAGTGGTGCGTGTTTGGGTGCATGCTGTCGGCGGGTGGATCGTTTCAGTGGTTTCGGAATAATCTGGCGGAAGCAGAGGTGGCGGTGGCGAAGAAGAAGAAAGTGGATCCGTATGGGTTGTTGATAGAAGAAGCGACCAAGGCGCCGGCGGGGTGTGAGGGGTTGCAGTTTTTGCCTTATCTCACCGGGGAGAGATGTCCGTATCCGGATCCGCTGCGCGCGGGGGGTGGATTGGGATTACGGCGCGGACGACGCGGGGGATGATGATTCGAGCGCTATTGGAGGGGGTGACGTATGGGATGAAAGATGGGCTTTCGATTATGCAGGAGATGGGGATACCGGTTTCGGAGGTGAGGGCGAGCGGGGGCGGGGCGCGGAGCGATTTCTGGCTGCAATTGCAGGCGGATATTTATCGGCAGCCGATCGTGAGCACGAGCGCGGCGGAGGGTCCGGCGTATGGGGTGGCGATTTTGGCAGGGGTGGGGACGGGGGTTTGGAATAGTGTGGAGGAGGCGGCGAAGGTTTGTGTGAAGAGCGTGAGGAGGCGGAAGCCGAATAAAAAGTTGGAGGGGGTTTATGGGAGGGGGTATGGGGTTTATGGGAAGTTGTATGGGGATTTGAGGGAGAGGTTTGGGGAGATGGGGGGCGCGTGAATACGCGAAATTCGAAATCCGAAACTCGGAGGCGCGGACGCCTCCGGGGCGTACTCGCCGATTACGGCCCGGAGCCGTCCGCGGCTCCGACGAATCAAATTCGAAGTTCGAATGAAGACGCGCCGCGTAAACGCGGCCGCTAAACGTGGGTGGAGATTATCCGACCAGGGCTTTTCCACAGTGTTTTTCCAGGACTCTTAGGGGGCTGCGGTCGGGGGTTACCATGGCTTTCAGGGGGATGATGTAGGTTTGTTCGGTCATAAACTGGCCGGACATGGCGGCGTGGGGGACCTGGTCGGTGTAGACCATCCAGGTGCTTCCCGGCGGGAACTCCATGCGGATTTTGGGCCAGTTGGTTTGGTAGTCGGTGTTTTCTTTGAGGTAGTCGTGAAAGCGGAGCATGAAGCGGTCGTAGGCGCTGCGGTCTAGGCCTTTGACGCCAACGGCTCGGAAGACGGGGGCGAAGGCTTTGCGGAGTTTTTCACCGGCGGAGCCGGACTCGCGGGCGAAGGTTGGCAGACCCGCGTCGTCGGCGAAGGTCTTAACGAGCGCGGGGAATTTGTCTGTTGTTTCCCAGACGCGGGGGCGGGTGGGGTTGATGTTGGTGAAGACGCGGAGGATGCGTCCGCCGTGGGTCGGGCGGCTGGGGAAAGCGTCTACGTGCATGAGGTCGTTGCGTTTGTGGAGGGGGAGGTCGCGGCCTTTTTCTTCCAGGGGGCGGTAGCTGGCGAAATCCAGGGTCCAGTGAGGGGCGTAGGGGGCCAGGAACTGGGTTAGGAAGCGGGTGACTTCTTTGGAGTAGCGGCGCATGATGTCGTGAAGGCGCTGGTTTTCTTCGGGGGTTTCGCAGGCGTCGCCGCGGAGGAGGTCTTGGCTGGGGCGGTAGGAGACGTTTTTGTGGACTTTCAGGCCGGATTGTTTTTGGGATAGCAAAAAATCGCGGTCGTCTTTGGAGAAATCGAAGGGGGTGGAGTTGAAGACGACGATGTCGCCGTCTTCGAGGGCTTCGCAGTATTTTCTTGAGAGTTCGTCAGAGCGGGCAGGGTCGTTCCATCCCTGGGGAAAGGTGTATTCCGTTACTTCGGCTTTGGGCATAAATCAGGTCTCCGTGTTAAGCGTCCTTGCTTAAAAACAACTGCCCGGGGCATCCATCCCTCATGAGGCACGCATATTGTATGTGCAAAACCGGCATATGGGCAAATGTTCAGGGAGGGAGCTTTAGTGGCAGTGGCGCCCTGTTGAGGTTTGGAGGAGAGAGATTTTTATCGGTTGTGGTTTGTGTGACGAGGGAAGGCGGTTGCTCGAATATCACGCGGGTTCCGCAGCGATAACACATGGCTGGCCTGGTGACGTTCGGGACGGCTTTGGGGTGTTGGACTTAGAGCGTGTTGTGCACTTTACGCCACTCCTGTCATCATGAGCCGACGCAGCATCACGCAGGCGAAGGCGACAAAGTGAAGACCGGCCAGAGTTGTGGCCAACCGTTCGTAGTCACGAGCCAATCGGCGGAAGCGTCCGAGCCAACCGAACGATCGCTCGACAACCCATCGCCGGGGGAGCAGCACGAAGCCTCGTTTGGCCTGCGGAAGTTTAACCACCGACAATTCGATGTCGCTTTTCGCCGCGTCGGCAGCGGGTTGTTCGCCGGTGTATCCCTGATCCACAAATGCCAACGCCACCGAATCGCCGGTGGCTTTCTGCACGTCCCTGGCCAGTTGCTTCACGCGTGAACGATCTTGCTGATCGGCCGATGTCACGTGCAGCGCCAGCAGATGTCCCAGCGTGTCTACCGCCATGTGCGTTTTGCTTCCTTTCTTCCGCTTGGCGCCGTCGTAACCGCCGCGTCCGCCGCTCTCGGGCGTGCTCTGCAGCGTGCGACTGTCGAAGATCGCCGCCGATGGTTTGGGATCGCGGCCCGACAGCATTCGCAGCAATTCTCGCAGATCATGCGTCATGGCCTCGAACACGCCGGCTTTGATCCAGCGCCGGGTCTGCTGATAAACGATGTCCCACGGCGGCAGGTCGTTGGGCATCATTCGCCAGGCTTCGCCGGCTCGAACCACGTATCGCAACGCATCGAAGACCTCACGTAGCGAATGTTCTCGCTGCGGAGCATCTTCCCGCATCAGCGTCAGATACGGCGCCACAAATGCCCATTCTTCATCCGTCACGTCAGTTGGGTAAGGCTTCCTTGCCATCCACCCAATATCGCAGATGATGGGGAAAGTTCACAACACGCTCTAGGTAATTCTGGGATTCGAGTATATTTGTGGACATGTTGCGGAAGATGGCGGCGGCGCTGGTGTGTGTTGCGTGGGGGCTTTGGTTTGGGGGGTTGGGGGCGCTGTTTTTGTTTGTCTCCGATTTGTTTGCTAAGGACCGCCCTACCGCTTTGGTTGCGGCGCCGGAGATGTTTTTGGTTTGGGAGAGGTATCAATTGATTGTCGCGGCGGCGGGGTTGGTGGGAGCGGTGGGTTGGAGAGTTTTGTCGGGGTCGGTGAGAGTCAGCGTTATTTTTTCGCTGCTGGCGGTTGCGGCGGTGCCGGCGGCGTTGGGGCCGATTTTTGTTACTTCCAAAATGGAACGGTTGAGGGAGGAGGGTTTGTCGTCGGGGGAGGAGTTTAAGAAGTTGCATGGGATTTCGATGATGGTCTATTCGGGCGAGGTGCTGGTATTGCTGGGGGCGGGGGTTGCGTTGCCGTGGGCGATGAGGGAAGGGGAAGAAAAGTTGCGAGAATAGACCCCCGCCCATCGTGCCGAAACTGGCGGAAGAGGACAGGGAGGGCTCCCCCGGCGTACCAGGGGAGGGGAAAATACGGGGAAAATAGTTATAGTGTGGGGGTGAGCAAACGAGTTGCGATTCTTGGGTCTACGGGGTCGATTGGGTGCAGCACGCTGGATGTGGTTCGGCATCTGGGGCCCCCCTACCGGGCGGTGGGATTGGGGGCGCATCGGCAGGTGGGGAAGCTGGCCGGGCAATGTAAAGAGTTCAGCCCGCATTCGGTGGCGATTGTGGATCGGGCGCGGGTGGAGGAGTTGAAGGAATTGCTGGGGGTGGCGGGGCCGCGGATTTATGCGGGGGAGAGCGGGCTGGTGGATCTGGCGCGGCATGAGGAGGTGGATATTGTTGTCGCGGCCGTGGTCGGGGCGGCGGGGCTGCCGGCGGCGCTGGCGGCGGTGAGGGCGGGGAAGACATTGGCGCTGGCGAATAAGGAGGCGCTTGTCGTCGCGGGGTCATTGCTGATTCCGGAGGCTCGGAAGCGCGGGGTGAAGTTGCTTCCTGTGGATTCGGAGCATTCGGCGATATTTCAGGCGATGGCTTGTGGGAGGAGAAGCGAAGTCAAGCGGGTGGTTCTTACGGCTAGCGGGGGTCCGTTTCGAAATGCGCCTTTGGAGAAGATTCGGAGCGCGACTGTGGAGGACGCGCTGAATCATCCTACTTGGAGGATGGGAAATAAGATTACGATTGATTCGGCGACGATGTTTAACAAAGCGCTGGAACTTATTGAGGCTTGCTGGTTGTTTGATCTGAAGCCGGAGCAGGTGCAGATCATGGTGCATCCGGAGTCGGTGATTCATTCGATGGTGGAGTTTGTGGATGGGTCGGTGATGGCGCAGATGTCACCGCCGGATATGCGGACGCCGATTCAGTATGCGCTGACTTATCCGGATCGTGCGGTGGGATGTTCGAGACGGATGGATTGGACGAAATGTCATAGTCTGAACCTGGAGCCACCGGATTTTGAGCGGTTTCCGGCTTTGAAGCTGGCGTATAGGGTGGCGGAGGCTGGAGGGACGGCTGGGGCGGTGTTAAACGCGGCAAATGAGGTAGGAGTTGCGGCCTTTATGGGGGGTCGAATCGCCTTTGGCGAGATTTCGGGTATTGTGGAACATACAATTTCGACTCATCGTATTCAGGAGCAACCGTCTCTGGACGATTTGCTCGAAGCGGACCGATGGGCGAGAGAGACGGCCGAAAGTTCGATAGCGGCGAGGGTTTGTGCGCCGTTGGGTTAAGAAAGCGCCGGGCAAGCCCGGCGGCTACACGGGACATCGATGATCTACCTTCATAACGTGTTGGATTACGCGCAGTTGGCGCTTGGGCTGGGGATCGTGATATTCGTTCACGAGCTGGGGCATTTCCTGGCGGCGAAATATTGCGACGTGAAGGTGGAGCAGTTTGCGATTGGGTTTGGGCCGGCGATCGTGGCGTATCGGAAGGGAATCGGGTTTCGATGGGGGACGACTACGCCGGACTATAACAAGGCGATTCACAAGCATATCGAAGAGGCGGAAAAGAACGAGTTGCAACTGCATGAGCAAGCGATGCCGACGCTGGATTATGCGGCGACGGTGGCGGCGCGGATCGGGCTGGGGGAGACGGAATACCGGTTTAACTGGGTGCCGCTGGGCGGGTATGTGAAGATGCTGGGGCAGGATGACCTTCGGCCGGGGGTGACGGCGGAGGATCCACGGGCGTATAACAAAAAGTCCGTGGGGGCGCGGATGATCATTGTTTCCGCCGGCGTGGTGATGAACATCATCTTCGCGGCGATCGGGTTCATGATTTTGTTCATGGTGGGATATCCGGTTCCGCCGGCGATTGTGGGAGGCGTGATCGCGGGGAGTCCGGCGGCGCGGGCGGTGACGGCGGATGGGAACGTGGTGGGGTTGCAGCCTGGGGATGAGATTGTTTCGTATCGCGGGAAGCCGATGATGGGGGATTTTCGCGGATACCACTGAATGTTGCGCTGACGTATGCGGGGACGAACGTGGCGCTGGAAGTGAAGCATCCGAATGGGAAGAGCGAGACTTTGTATACGACGCCGCAGCGGGAGGGGGAGGATGGGAAGGGATTGCTGCAGCTTGGGGTGATTCAGCCGTTTGAGCTTTCGGGGCCAGAGGTTTTTGCAGAGGATGATACGGACGACGACGCGACGCTGGCGAAGATGGAATTGCCGGATGAGAACGCGCTGAATCCTGGGGATCGGGTGACGCAGATTGATGGGAAGCCAGTGAATCGGAACCCCCCCGCCGCTGCGATAGCGCAGTTGTATGGGGCGCTGGAGGATTCGAATGGGAAGGCGGTGGCGCTGACGGTGGAAGGACCGGATGGGAAGATCCGGCATACATCGGTGACGGCGTATTTTGGGTTGCCGTTTACGGAGGCGGATTTGTCGATTTTGGGGATGGCGCCTCGGGCGACCGTGATGGGGCTGATCGATACGTCGCCGGCGCTGGGGCGGCTGATTCCCGGGGATGTGATATTGGCGGTGGATGCGGCGTCGGATCATTTGTCGCATCCGACGGTGCAGCAGCTTCGGCAGACGATTTTGCGGGCTGGGGATAATGATGTGAAGGTTTCGCTGACGGTGCTGGATCCTGGACAGACGACGCCGCGGGTGGTGGCGGATTTGCAGCCGTACCGGCTGCCGAAGAGCGGCGGTCGGATGGGGCTGGGAATTGCGCCGCTGGGGACGGATGAGCAGCATCTGGTGGTGGCGGAGGTCGTTAAAGACGGGCCTGTTGCGGGGAAGATTCCCGCGGGGGCGACGTTGACGGAGATTAATGGGCAGGCGATCAGTAATTGGTTTGAGTTGCGGAAGATCGTGGCGGGTGGGAAGGCGGGAGAGAAGCTGGCGATTACGTATTTGCCGCCGGACGTTGATGGGAAGGCGGCGGTGGCGACGATCGAGCTGGCGCAGAATGATATTGATGACGCGAAGGCGGTGACGCTGACGCAGTATCTGCCGCTGCATGCGATGATGAGCGAGCGGCATACGCATAATCCGCTGCTGGCGATGGGATGGGGCGTGGATGAGACGCGGGATTTGATCTTGCAGTTTTACGTAACGCTGCAGCGGATGGTTACCGGTGGCGTGGCGCTTTCGAATGTGATGGGACCTGTGGGGATGGCGCATGAGGGGGCGCAGGTGGCTAGCCGGGGGTATACGTGGTTGCTTTGGTTTTTGTGTTTGATTTCGGCGAATCTGGCAGTGGTTAACTTTTTGCCGATTCCGATTGTGGATGGGGGACTTTTTACGCTGCTGATTCTGGAGAAGATTCAGGGGAAGCCGCTGTCGGCGGAGACGCAGAGGATTGTGCAGATGGTGGGGCTGGTTCTTATCCTGGGGGTTTTTCTGCTGGTCACTTATCAGGATATCGCGCGGTGGGCGGGATATTAGGGAAAACCCGAAATTCGAAACTCGAATGACGAATCAAATTGCTCTGCTGAAATCCTCGCCTTTTGGTATCCGGCCCCCACCCTAACCCTCCCCCGGAGTACCAGGGGAGGGGATAAGAAGGGTTGCTGATAGAGGATTTCAGCAGAGCAGAATCAAATCTGAAATCCGAATGAGTGAATTTAAGCACGGGGAAACCTGCCGACTAAAGTCGGCAGGCCGGGGTGGGATCTTGCTGCGCCTGTTCACTGGAAGTGGTAGTTTCCTACGATCCAATCTTTTTGGGGGCCGCCAATGGGGGGGAGGGTTTTGGAGCGGCGGTATTCCAGTTTGAGATAGTCGGGTTTTTGGGGGATTCCGCCGCAGACGTAGTCGAAGAAGTGGTCCTGGAGCTCGAAGCCTGAGGCGCGGAAGGATTGGATGAACTTATCGTGGGAGAGGTGGGTGTTGTTGTCGATGAAGGCTTCGTCTTTGTTAACGGAAATGCTGAGGATGATGGGGATTTGTTTTTTGCCGATGATCTGGCGGAGCTTGGCGGGGACTTGGTATGGGCGTTGCCAGCCGGTGGAATTGTTGGTGTTGCCGTAGCGGGTGTCGTTGAAGCAGTGGATGGCGGCGTGTGAGATGACGCAGTCGATGTCGAGGGGAGGGAGTTCGAAGAAGTCATTGCGATGTTCGAAGAGTTTGGCGGGGAATCGGTCCGGGGGGGCGGGCCAGTGGGTTTCGACGAGAGAGCTGTGGTGGACGGTGTGGAAGAGAGCCAAATAGTCGGCGAGGTGGGGCATGAGGCAGGCGATGCTGAAAAGCTTTTGCTGATTGAGGGGCTTGTTCTGCTGGATGATGGAGAGGGCGAAGAGACTGGTGTTGGCGTGGTAGTTGACGAATTCCATTTTGGGGTCGGTGGAGACGAGCATATTTGTTGATTATCGGACGGGGGAGGGGAATGGGAGTAGGAAATCCGAAATCCAGAATGGAATAGATTGCCGAATGCCGATTGCCAATTGCCGAATGGAAAGCGACCCCCACCCTAGCCCTCCCCTCTTCGAGCCTGAGCCTCAGAGCCGAAGGCCGGAGTACCAGGGGAGGGGAAAAGAGGAGAGGTGGCGACTGGCAGTTTCTGGAGGAGAAGCTTTTGGCGGTCGGTCCACCAGCGGGGGCGGTTTTCGTTTAGATCGGTAATGCCTAGTTCGCGGTGAATCGCGGCGTGGAGGGCTTCGATTCCCTGGGCGGTTTTGGCGGAGATGGGGATAGGGTTTAGAGATTGGAAATCCCAGGCTGAGGGTTGATCGATCTTGTTGATGATGGTGATTTTTTGGGGGGATGCGGGAAAAGTGAGCGGGGTCTGGGGCGGATGGGTGGCGTCGAGGAGGATGAGGAGGAGGTCGGATTGGGCGATTTTTTTTTGGCTGGAGGCGATGGCGGCGCGTTCTAGGGGGTCGGGGGTTTGACGGTGGCCGGGGGTGTCGATGATGGTGGCGGGAAGGCCGGCGATGTCGGCGAGTTCGGCGACGTAGTCGCGGGTGGTGCCGGGGATGTCGGCGGTGATGGAGCGCGGGGCGGCGAAGAGGAGATTGGCGAGGGTGGATTTTCCGACGTTGGGCTCGCCTACGATGGCGATTTGTGGGGGATGTAATAGGCGCCAGAGGGTTTGGTCCTGGAGGATTAGGGTGGGGTCCAGCGATTTATTTTTGAGGGCTTCGTGCCAGAGGGTGGGCTGGTTGAGGAGCAATCTCAGGGATTGGCGGGTCAACGCTTGCGGAAGATGGGTGAGCATCTCGCGTTGGAAATCGTCGGAGGCTTCGGCAAAGGATTCGTGGGGAAGGGGCCCCCCACCCTCACCCTCCCCCGGAGTACCAGGGGAGGGGAAAGAGGGGATATGAGTGAAGCCTTCGCGTTGGCAGAGGGCGAGGGCGGAGGCGAGGATCCAGGGGCCGCCGTGGAGGGAGATGTCGGCCCATTGGGAATCTTGGGAGAGGAGGAGGATGGGATCGTCAATGATTTCGGATTGGTCGCGGAGTTGGGCGTGGAGGCATTTTCCGGGAATGGGGGATTTGGAGAAATGGACGGCGAGGAATTGAGGGACGAGGGGGCCGTGGATGCGGATGACGGCGATGGCGGATCCCTGGGAGCTGGGGTTGGCGGTTAGGGCGATGACGGAGTTCTTGCTGCTTGTCGCCATTGGGGAAGAGATTAACCGCGAAGGCGCGAAGAGCGCGAAGGAAAAAAATCAGAAAATGATGCGCAATCGCATATGGATTAGAAAATGCGGAGGACCCCCACCCTAGCCCTCCCCCGGAGTACCAGGGGAGAGGGAGAAAGGGGAGAAAGCGGGAAATTGGCTTATGAAGGGGGAAGGCCGTTAGAATTTATTGCTGGCGGGCGGGTAACGAAGGCGCGTTTGACTGAGGGATATCATGAAGAGCAATTCCTGGAATCGCTGGGGCGGGGCGAAGACTTGGGTTTTGATTGGGCTGATCGTGCTGGCGGCGGTGTTGGTGCCGGCGGGGTTGTATTGGGTGGGGACGCTGTCGTTTACGAATGGGAGTTCGGGGGCGAATTTGAGTACGCCGGATACGGGAATTGTCGCGAATTCTGCGCCGGCGGCAGTGGCGGGTGGTGGCGGTGGGCCGGCGGCTGGGGCGAGGGCGGCTACGCCGGTGGTGAATACACCTATTGCGGCGGGGAGCAAGACGATGGATTTGGTGGTGGTGGACCGGAAGACGAAGGAGCCGGTGGCGGGGTTGAGGGTGAGCGTGAATCGGCCACGGTTTAATGGGACGACGGGGGCGGATGGGCATGTGACGGTGCCGGTGCCGGATGCGGAGAATCCGAATTTTAGTTTGCGGGTGAGCGGGAAGGGGTATGTGGCGCAGCGGCTGATGTGGGCGCCGTACAATCAATCGTATCGGGGTCCGATTCCGGCAAGTATGACGCTGGGGATGGGGAAGGCTACGAAAATTTCGGGGAAGGTGGTGGACGATTCGGGGCAGGCGGTGGAGGGGGCGAACGTGGCGCTGGATTTTACGGAGGATTTGTCGAACCCACGCGCGGAGGTGGATTACAACTGGAGCAATCCGACGCACGCGATCAAGACGGATGCGGAAGGGAAGTGGAGTTACAACGGGGCGCCGGTGGATTGCGAGCAGATTGGGATCGTGGCATGGAATCTGAATTATGTGACGGGGACTTTTTATTATCCGCAGCCGTATTCGCCGGTGTCGGCGTTTTATGATGGGACGGCGGTTTATACGCTGCACCGGGGGGTGGCGGTGACGGTGAAAGTGCTGGGGCCGGACGGTACTCCCGTCACGGGAGCGACGGTTTCGCTGGGGCAAAACCGATTCAGCTCGAACAGCATTCCGGTGCAGAAGACGGATGGTTCGGGGCAGGTCGTGCATCACTTTAATGCGGGAGAATCGGCGTCAGTGGTGGCGGAGTCGCCGGGATTTGCGCCGACGATGAAGCAGTTTGGGGTAGGGCAGGCGGATCAGAGCGTGACGATCCAGTTGAGTAAGGGGCAGACGATTACAGGGAGGGTTTTGGATGGGAATGGGCAGCCGGTGCGGGGGGCGTTTATCAATATCGACAACTGGAATGGGATAAATGGGGCGCTGACGCCGAGAATTCAGACGGATGGGGACGGGAATTTTAAGTGGGCGGGAGCTCCGGATGGGCCGGTGCAGGTAAGCGTGGATGCGCGGGCTGCGCGGGGTGCAAAACCAGACGATTTCGGCCGGGCAGGCGAATGTGATCCGGCTGGGGAAGACGTCGCGGATCAGCGGGACCGTGGTGGATGCGGGGACGGGGGAGCCGATCGAGAAGTTTACGCTGACGATGGGGATTATGTTTCAAGGGAATGACCAAGTGAATTGGCAGCCGGGGTGGGATTTTGCGCAGAATGCGGTGGAGCCCGGGGGGAGGTTTTCGTTTGAGAACACGTGGCCGTACCAGGGGATCGCGGTGAAAGTGGAGGCGAAGGGGTATAAGCCGGCGGAGTCGCGGGTGGTGATGTCGAGCGAAGGGGATGCGACGCTGGCGCTGAAGATGGAGGTGGGGAAGGATTTGATTTTTACGGTGGAGACGGCGGATGGGAAGCCGGTGGCGAATGCGAAGGTGGGGATCGCGATGCCGGGGGAGCAATTGTTTGTGCAGGACGCGAGGCAGTTTGGGAATGGGATGAGTGCGGCGACGGAGAGCGGAGCGGATGGGAAAGTGGATTTGCCGCCGGAGGAGGAGGGGAAATTCAAAGTGGCGGTGATCGCGGATGAGGGGTATGGGGAAGCGGACGGGGATGCGATCGCGAAGACGGGGGTGGTGACGGTGTCGGCGTGGGGGAAGATTGAGGGGAAGATGATGATTGGTTCGAAGCCGGCGGCGAACCAGCAAGTGAGCATTTCGTCGATGGATGAGAATCAGGGTCCGTACGATCCGCAGGAGCCGCGGGTGTATATGGGGATCAATGCGCAGACGGATGCGGCGGGGAATTTTTCGGCGGATCGTGTGCCGGCGGGGCATTGGAGTTTGGGGAGAACGATTCCGCTGAGCGCAAACTCTTCAACGACGGCGACGCTGGGGATGACGGAGGTGAAGGCGGGGGAGACGGTGACGGTGAGCTTGGGGGGAACGGGAAGGCCGGTGGTGGGGAAGGTGATTTTGCCGGGGTATTTTCAGACGCATTCGGATTGGCAGTATGGGTTTTGCCAGGTGAATACGTGGAACAGCGGGATGAATATGATGCCACCGATGCCGCTGATCGTGCGGATGCTTTCGGAGGAGAGGCAGCGGGAGTGGATGCGGAACTGGACGAAGAGCGACGAGGGGAAGGCGTGGCAGGAGAAGCGGATGAAGGCGATGGCGAATAACCGGAACATTCCGTTCACGATTGCCAGCGACGGGTCGTTCCGGATCGACGACGTGCCGGCGGGGACGTATCAGTTGATGATCAATATTCAGCAGGTAAGCGGACAGAATTTTGGAGGGATGGCGATCGGGACGGGAGCGATGCAGTTTACGGTTGCGGATATGCCTGGTGGGCGGAGCGATCAGCCGCTGCTGATTCAGCCGGTGGAGGTGGAGAAGATCGGGCATTATGACGTGGGGGATGAGGTGGCGGATTTAGACCTGATGACGACGGATGGGAAGAGCATGAAGATGTCGGATTTGAAGGGGAAGTATGTGTTGCTGACGTATGGGCCGGCGGGGTTTGGGAACATGCTTGAGCAGCCGATGAAGGAGGTTTATGGGCAGTATGGGCATGATGATCGGCTGGTGATGCTGGAGATTACGCCGGAGTTCATGCAGAAAGGGGAGACGCCGGCGAGGATGGGGAATGATCCGTGGACGCAGGCGGCGGTGGTGGCGAATAATTATGCGTTTCAGATTTTGAATACGAATTTTGGGACGGGACATGCGTGGCTGATTGGACGGGATGGGAAAGTGGTGGGGAAGGATTTGACGGGGGAGGGGATTTTTACGGCGGTGAAGGGGGTGTTGGGGGAGGCGGAGGTGCCGGCTACGGGGCCGAGTACGATGCCTTAGGAAAAATTGAGAATTTGAAATTTGAGATTTGGGGAGAGCGCCGCAGAAGTGCGGCGGCTACATGGGGAGGGTTCTGGCATTTGGCGCGAGATTGATTTTTTGCTTGCCCTCACCCCTCCCCTCTCCCGGAGTACCGGGCGAGGGGGAAAGAGAAGAAATTGGAGATCAAGCTGGGCCCGACTCGGCGGTGACAAATTAAGCGCCGGAACGCGCAGCGCATTTCTGCGATTATTTTCTTGGCGTCAAACTCGGCGTATTGACCCCGGTCTAATTCGTCAATTCCGCGCTGAAGCTCGCGGCGAAGATAGGCTTCGTGCTCGGAGGTGAATTCCTTTTCAGGGCCAAATTCATCGGTCTCGGGATTGGCAGATTCAGGGCTCATTGGAATAACCGTATCAGACGGAGGCGGGTTCGGGGAGCGCTTCCCTTCGGGGGGCAGTTGGACGGGGAGAGGGGGTGAGAATCCATTTGCGGATTGTGTTGGTTTGGGATTCCCAGTGGGACGTGGTGCGATTCTTCAGGAATGTGGCGAAGAGATGGTCGATGGCGCGCCAGAGGTCTCTTAAGAGCATGATGCGCTCTTCGAAGAGGACGCGCGGGGTTTCGGCGTCTTCTACTTCGGGGAGACGGGCGGAGGAAATTGAGAGGGGTTCGGCGCTGAGGGTTAGGGAGAATTGCTGGCCGGTGTCGAGGATGAGGCCTAGTTTTCTGGGGACTTTGGCGGAGCGGAGGGCGTCGAGGGCTTCGGGCATTTGGGCGGGGCCGGCGGCGCGGAGGGTGTCGCGGCCAGTCTGGCCGTAGGCGCAATCTAGGTCGAGAAGCTTGTCGATAAACAGGGTGATTTCGGCCGGGTCGGTTTTGATTACGCCCTGGTTGCGGTCGGCTTCGTGCCAGAGCCAGAGGAGGAATTCGTTGCCGAGGAAGTCTTTGGGCTGGGGGCCTTTGGCGGCCCAGGGGTAGTCGGGGTAATGGGAATCACCGCCGTCGGTAAGGACGAAACGCGTGGGGCGGAGGTCTTCGTAGTCGCGGCGGTGGGCTTGCGATTTCAGAAGATTCAGGGCCAGGGAGCCGGCGCAGAGGGGCTGGAGCTCGAGGCCGAAGGTGCGTTCGAAGAGTTCCATCAATTTCTCCGCGGCGGAGCTTGTGGCGGAGGTGTAGAGGGTGCTGGTAGGGAAATCCCAGAGGATGGGGGTGAGCTTGCTGCGGCGGTATTTGCCGGTGCGAAGCTCGTCGTCGATTTTTTGCGTTAGAGTTTCGCGGACGGTCTTTTTTTGTTTGTTGCTGATGAAACCGGAGGGATTCTGGGCGGCGAGGGCGTCTTCCTCCATGATTTTAAAGGCGGCGCGAATTTCGGCGGGGACGCGGTTGGTGTCGACGCGGAGAGCGAAAGAGAGGGCGTCGTTGAAGACGTTGTGCTCGAAGGAAAACTGGGTGTCGAAGACGTGGCGGCCGGCGGTCCAGCCGTAGTCGATTTCGACGCTTCCGGAGTCCTGGGGGTTGATTTTGTGCTTTTCCAGGGCGTCGAGATGGGACTGGTCGATGGACTTTGGTTGGGAGCCGAGGACGGAGAAACGACGCATGGAGACGGTGCCTGAAGAAAATGACATAGGGGGGAGAATGTAGCGGAAGAGAGGAAATCTTTTGCAGGAGGGTTGCGGCATCGACAGGCTTCGCGCATGTTATCCACAACTTTTTCAATGAATCGAATATTGATTCGAAATATTGCCTGGCTGGTGTGTCTGATAATCGCGGGCTGCGAGGTTGAGCCCTATCCGGGCGCAACGCCGCGGCGGGTGACGGACGTGACGGGGAAGATTTCACCGGCGGTGGTGCGGGTGGATATCGCGCAGGCGGAATATAAGGATGGGAAGCAGAGTCTGGTGCGGGGGAATGGGTCGGGGGTGATCATCGACGAGCAGGGGCGGATCTTGACGAATTATCACGTCGCGGGGCGGGCGATTGAGATTTATGTGACGCTGGCGGACAAAGAGCGGGTGCCGGCGCATTTGATCGGGGACGATCACTGGACGGATTTGGCGATTATTCAGATGGATATGAACGCGGTTCGCAAAGGCAAGTTTGCGTTTGAGCCGGCGAAGCTGGGGGCGAGCGGAAAGCTGGTCGTGGGGCAGGATGTGATGGCGTTTGGGACGCCCTTCGGGCTGGCGCGGACGGCGACGCGCGGGAGCGTTTCGAATACGGACCGGACGTTTTATGACGTTTCGCCGCACATGGATATTGATGGGTATGAGACGGGGGATTTTTCGAACTGGATCCAGATGGATGTGCCCATCAATCCGGGGAACAGCGGTGGGCCGCTGGTGGATATGAATGGGGACGTGGTGGGGATCAACACGCGCGGGGGCGGGCAGAATTTGAATTTCGCGATACCGATCGACACGGCCAAGCCGGTGATCTGGGCGATATTGCAGTCGGCGGCGCCGGGAAAAGTGGGGACAGTTGAGAGAAGCGATTTGGGGTTTGAGTTGATGCCGATGCACGAGCTGGAGACGTTTTACGACATCGATATCAATAAAGGCGTGCTGATCAACAGCGTGGACCGGGTTGGGCCGTATAAGGATGCGGGAGGGAAGGCGCAGGATATTTTATTGGCGGTGAATGGAGTGCCCACGAATGTGCGGTTTCCGGAAGAGCTGGCGGCGGTGAGGCAGCGGATTGCGTCGCTGCCGATTGGGGGCGATGTGCAGCTTCTCATTAAGCGCGGGAAGGAGACGATGACGCTGACGGCGAAGACGACGCGACTGGAGGGATATCTGGGGGTAGAGAAGGGATTTGCGAAATGGGGTGGGTCGGTGCGGGGTAACGAGGCCTTATGCGGTGGCGAACCAGCTTGATGACGTGGCGGGGGTTTGGATAACGAGCATGTCGGATGGGGAGCCAATGGAACGGGCGCATTTGCAGGCGGGGGATGTGATTTTGTCGGTGGATGGGAAGCCGGTGACGGATATGGATGGGTTTGAGAAGTTGTATGACCAGACGAAGTCGGAAGACGAGGTTGCGCTTGAAGTGCAGCGGGATCGGGCGGTGTTTACGGCGATATTGAAGGTGAAGGAATATGCGCCGGGGGATGATTCGAGTGAATAGGGCGCTGCGAGAGAGGTGAGCAGTAGAGAGTAGAGCAGTAGAAAAAAGACCCCCACCCTAACCCTCCCCCGGAGTACCAGGAGAGGGGATAAGAGGGGAAAGAGGGGAAAAGCGAAAGAGACGAATAGGAGAATCATGAAGCGGGCTGATGAGATTTGGAAACTGAGTGTGGCGCTGATAGTGATCTTGGCCGCCCCGCTGGGGCTTGCCCGCGCGGATGATGAGGCAGGGACCGTCAAGAAGATGTATGAGTTTGCGAAGCCGTCTCTCGTCGCGGTGAAATATACCTGGGAGAACGAGCTGGGGTCGCAGGAATTGTCGGCGGCGGGAGTTATCGTGCGGGAGGATGGGCTCGTGGCTTTTTCGATTGAGATTATGCCGCCGGCGCTGGTGCCGAACGATCAGATCAAGCGGTTTAAGATCATTGTGCCGAGCGATACGCAGGACGAGACGGAGATTGATGGGACGTTTCAGGGGAGGGATGAGAGGTCGGACCTGGCGTTTGTGAAGCCGGAGAATCCGGTGAAGTGGCAGGCGATTAAGTTTGTGGGGGAGACGCCGGTGGTTGGAGACCGGCTTTATTCGGTGGGGATGCTGCCGAAGTCGGCGGGGTATAAGTCTTGGGTGACGACGGCGACGGATGGCGACGGTTTTGCGCGGGCCGGTGCCGCAGATTTTGGTTTCGGGGGAATTGGCGGGGACTGGCGCCGTTGTGCTGGATGGGGAGGGACAGGCGATCGGGCTGGTGCATCCGCGGGCACTGGCGGATGCGCTGTTGGATAATCCGGAGAATCCGGAGGACATGCCGATGGTGAACAATCCGCCGCGGATGTATATCCCGGCGAGCGATTTCCTTCCCAGCATCGAGGCCCCCCCTACTCCGGATCATCCGCTGGTGATTCCGTGGATCGGGTGCCAGATGATTGGGCTGGAGAAAGAGGAGGCGGAGTATTTTGGGCTCAAGAATGTGCCGTCGGTTTCGATCGCGGATGTGATCCCGGATTCACCGGCGGCGAAGGCAGGGTTGACGAAGCTGGACATTATCACGCAGATCGACGGGAAGCCGATCGAGCGCGGGGATTTGCCGGTGGAGCTGCCGGAGATTGTGACGCGGAAGATTCAGCGGATGAACGTGGGAGATAAGGTGACGTTTACGGTGACGCGGGGGAAGGGAGATGCGCCGCGGCAGATTGTGTTGACGCTGGAGGCTCGGCCGAAGGAGCCGCAGGAAGTGCGGCGGTTTTATGCGCGGGAGCTGGGGTTTGTGGTGAGAGAGGTGACGTTTGGGGATACGTATTACCGGCATATCCCGGCGGATACGGAAGGGGTGGTGGTAGCGCTGCTTCGGCCGCAGGCGGCGGCGCAGGCGGCACAGCTTGGGATGAACGATTTGATTACGCAGATGAATGGGAAGCCGGTGTCGGGGTTGGATGAATTTAAAAAAGATTATTTGGATTTTCGGAAGGATCATGCGGATGAGCCGGTGGTGCTGGAGGTGACGAGGTTGGATGGGAAACAGCAGACGGTGAATATTCAGCCGCCGCAGGAGAATGCGAACCCTGGGGCGGGAGGATGAGGGATTTTGTGCGATTGAAAGATCTATATGGTTTGGGAGCGTTGAGGGCGTTAAGGAGAGAAGAATTTTTATCGGTTATGGTTTGTGTGACGAGAAGAGGCGGTCACTCGAATATAACAGGCGGTTTCGCCGCGATAACACATGGCTGGCCGGGTGACGTTCGGGGCGGCCTAGAGGTGTTGGGCGGAGTACTGTATCCATTGTAAGAGCTTGGCGCTATGGGATTCCGCCGGTGAGGACACCGGCGGCACTTGGGGAGTGTTGGGCGATCGCATGTGGTCTCGGAATTTTTCACGGCCCTCACCCCAGCCCTCTCCCGGAGTACCGGGCGAGGGGGTAAGAGGGGGCTGGCGGGAGTTGGTTTGGGTGGGGGTGATTGGGGTGGGGGTGGCGATCTTTTATTCTGTCGCGGCCTGGAATAATCAGTTTGTCTTTGATGATCATATTGTGATTGAGGGGTTGCCGGCGAAGGTGAGTGGACGGGAATTGGCGGGGTTGTTTGGGGAGCCGCATTATTTGAATTTTTTGTATTACCGGCCGGTGACTCGGGCGACGCTGGCGATTCAGCGCGGGGTTTGGGGGATCCAGCCGCGGGCGTTTCATGTTTTTAATGCGGGGTTGGCGGGGTTCGTGTTTATTGCAGTTTATCTGCTGCTTAGGAGCGGGGAGTTTGGGATTGGAGCGTTGGCGGCGGGGCTGGGAGCGCTTTGGGTGGCGGTGCATCCGGCGACGAGCGAGTGTGTTTATCCGGCGGCTTCGGGGAGGGAATCGCTGATGCCGATGTTTTTTATTCCGCTGGGGATGTGGATGTATTTGAAAAACGGATGGGGATGGTTTGCGGGGGCGATGTTTGTTTTTGTGCTGGGGTTGCTTTCGAAGGAGCAGGCGGTGGTTTTGGGGGGAATGTTTTTTGTGGGGGATTTGATTTGGCGACGAGATAGAGCGATGGTTCGATGGGCTATCGTCGTTGCTGTTTTGGCGGGGTATTTTGTTTTGCGGCATTTTATTTTTTCGGGAAGGTCGATTCATCTGGATTTTTGGGAGCATCCGGGGGAGGTGGGGTTGTCGATTTTGTATGGGGTGCAGACGGTGGTGTTGCCGTTTGGGGAATTACGGTATGAGCCGCCATTTGAGGTTTGGTTTTCGGGGTGGAGGGTGGTTGTGGCGGGGATTTTTTTGGTTGGGGTGGTTGTGGCGGTCTGGAAGGTGGGGATTTGGCGGGCGGGAGTTTTCTGGGGAGCGTGGTTCGTCTTGATGCAGCTTCCGACGGCGCATCTAGTCGCGGAACAGGAGGCGGGGTATTCGGAGAGGTATGTGGCGCTGGCGGGAGTGGGGTTTGCGGCGGTGGTTGCGGGGGTGGTGTCGCGGGTTAAGAAGCCGAGGGTGATCGGGGCTTGTGCGGCAACGGCGGTCTTGTGGGTTTTGGGGATGGGGGTGATTTCGTTTGGGAGGGGGCAATATTATTCCGATGATTTTGCGTTTGATGGGCAGTGGGAACGGACGAATCCGAAATCCTCCGTGGCGCATTCGGGGCTGGGAGTGGCGTATGAAAAGATGGGGGAGACGGACAACGCGGTCGCGGAATATGAGGCGGCGCTGGCGTGTAGTCCGGGGGACTGGACGGCGAACGATAATTTGGGCGTGATCCTTTTGCACCGGGGGGATTACTGGGAGGCGGAGAAACATCTGCGGGTGGATATCGAGGCGGAGATTCATGATCCGCAGATCATGGTGAATTATGGGATCGCGCTGGAGATGCTGGGGGTGCAACAGAAGAATGCCGGGTTTCGAGATGCGGGGAAGTCTTGGTTTGAGGCGGTGATTAAGAGCAATCCAGGGGATGCGAATGCGCATTTTGAGCTGGGGATGTGGGAGCGGAGGTTTGGGGATAAGAAAATCGCTGAGGTGGAGTTGGGGAGGGCGTATGAGTTGGATCCGGGGTTGAGGGGGCTCAAGTAGTTGCGAGTTGCGAGTTGCGAGCAAAGGCAAATGCATTTAACTCGCAACGCGCAACTTGCAACTCGCAACTAGTTTTTGGAGACGGTGTCTACGTCGATGCGGTAGACGCTTTGGATGTGGCCTGCGGAGGATTGGACGCCTACGTGGAGGGTGCCGATGACGTTTACGAAATCGCCGGTGGAGTCGGTGACGTTTTTGTTGGGGGGGACCGTGGCCTGGATGAAATGCTGGACTTTGGGGGGGCCGTTGAAGCAGCAGTTGGAGATGGAGTAAACGAGCGTGAATACGCGGACCTGTCCGTCGTCGGCGGCGTAGGGGTCGTACATCTGGCCGATGAGGAGGACTTTTTTTCCGTCGAGCTGTCGGTAGCGCTGGGGGATGTCGTTGTCGGTGCCGTTGTCCTGGTCCATCTCAAAGCTGGAGAGGGCCTTGAGGTCGACGACGAGGAGATTGCCCTGGTGGGTGATGCCACCGGTGAGCCAGATGTCGGCATACTCGAAAATGGGGTAGCCGAAGAGGAAGATTGCGGTGGCGATGAGGGCGAGGGTTCGCCAGGAGGGGATCATGTGGCTACCAGGTTGGTGGCGACGGGGGTGCGGTAGGCCTTGAGGGCGGGGACGAGGCCGGCGATGGTGGCGAGGATGACGACGGCGATGACGTAATAAACTTCGTAGAGATATTCGACGGGGTTAAAGGCGAGGACTTCTCCGTAGTTTTGGAGCATGTACCAGGCGCCGGCGGCATTGACGGCGTGGCCGAGCGAAGAGGCCGAGGATGGAGCCGATGAGGGCGACGATGCCGGCTTCCAGGCAGATGAGAGTCAGAATGGTTTTGCGGGTGGCGCCAGGGCGCGGAGGATGGCGATTTCTTTCAGGCGGGCGGAGACGGAGTTGTAGATGCTGACGAGGATTCCGACGGCGGCGACGATGGTCACCAGCGAGCAGATGATGAGGAGGACGAGGCGGGTGGGCTTGAGGAAGGTGTCGAAGAACCCGCGCATGACGGAGGCGGGGTTGAAGGCCATGACGTCGGTGCCGTTGTTGAGGGCGTATTCGAGTTGCTGCTCGGTGTCGCCGCCGCGGGATTCGACCAGGATCGCGGAAACGGCGCGGATTTCGGGGGGGATTTTGAGATGGAAGGTTCCGTCCTTGGTGTTGAGGTCGTAATTGCTGTAGTGCGGAGATTCCGCTCTGCGTCCGGGGTGTGATCCATGGTTTCATCGGAATCGGGATCGAAGGCGGGGTGGCCACGCCGTTGCGGATGGCGGCTTGGGCGATGAGGCCGGCGCCGTGCTCGGCGATGGTGTAGAAGCTTTCGAGGGGGATATAGACGCAGCGATCGATGGCGGTGTGGGTGGGGGCGAGAACGCCGACGATGGTCCAGATCCTGCATGTGAATATCAGGTGGGCGGCCGGGGACGGCGATGCCGTGGGTGGCCTGGAAGTCGCTGCCGATGGTTTTGCCGGTGAGGCGGGGGATTTCGCTGCCGACGACGGCTTCGAATTTATTATAGGCGAAGAGGTCTTCCCTGGGCGATCTGGAGCTTTTTGCCGGGGCGGTAGTCCAGCCAGTCTTCGTCGGGGAGCTGATTGCCGTTTTCGTCGTAGCCGAAAAAGATGGGTGGCGTGCCGACGATGCGGTAATGGCCGTTGAGTGTGTCGCCGACGCACGGTGGGGACGGCGACCTTGACGTATTTGAAATAATTGTCCGGGAGGATAGGGGACGCCCTTGGGGAGATGGGGATTTAGCAGGCGGGTGTACTGGTCGTAGGGGATGTTGCCGGGGCTGACGTCGAGGTGATAGATGGTGTTGAGGACCAGTTGCAAGGTGGAGCCTTTTTTCCCGATGATGGCGTCGTAGCCGTAATCGTTTTGGCCGAAGAGGGATTCGCTCTCGCGGCCGAGGACCATGATGGCGATGGCGAGGGCGACGCCGAGCATGACGGAGAGAGTGGTGAGCCAGGTGGAGAGGGCCCGCTGGCGCATTTGTTTGAGGACGAGTTGGAAATAATTCATGGTTGGTAACCCTTTTTTTAAGCGCGACGGCGATGGCGGTGGGCGTACATGGCCTGGTTGATTTCGGTCAGAGTGAGGACGCGCGGGAGCTGGCGGGCGATGTTGAGGTCGTGGCTGACCAGCAGCAGGGAGGATGCCGACTTCGGAGCAGAGACTGGCGGATCAGGTCCAGCACTTGCTGGGCGTTGGTGGCGTCGAGGGCGCCGGTGGGCTCATCGGCGAGGACGAGCTTGGGGCGATTGGCCAGAGCGCGGGCGACGGCGACGCGCTGCTGCTGGCCGACGGAGAGTTTTTGGGGGCTGATAGTTCAGGCGGTCGGCTGAGGCCGACTTCGTCGAGGAGATGCTCGGCCCAGTTTCGGTCGTGGGCGCGGCCGGTGAAGGTCATGCCGAGCAGGACGTTTTCCAGGGCGGTGAATCCGGGGAGAAGGTGGTGGGTTTGGAAGATGTAGCCGATGTTTCGGCCGCGGAAAATGTCGCGCTCGGCTTCGGAGAGGAGGGTGAGATCGATGGACGTCGGGGGAGTCGGGGTTGGCGGGGTCGTAGCCGAAGACGACGTTGCCGCTGTCGGGGGTGAGGATTCCGGCGATCATGTGGAGGAGGGTGGTTTTTCCGGAGCCGCTGGTGCCGATGAGGGCGACCTGCTCGCGCGTCGGCGAGATAAAGTTCGGGGATGTCGATGACGGGGACGCGGTGCCGTCCGGGGCGAGGTAGGTTTTTTTTAGTTTATGGATGAGGAGGCCCATTGGAGGTCCTTGATTGATGATGGTGCGCGGCAATTTTTGCGCCGGGGTGCGGATTCAGTTGGAAAAGATTGGATGGGGGAGGATCAGAGCGTAGGCGGGGCGCGGGATTGTTCGGTGATCAGGGTTGTTGGCGTTGGTGATGACGGCGGATCGAGGGTGATACGGCCAGTTATCGACAGGGGAGAAATCGTGGGAGGGGCGGAGGAGTCAATCGTTGCGGCGGAGTGGATAGCGATGCAGATGGAGCAGGTGGCGGGGTTATGGATGGGGAAACGCTGGGGGAGTTTTCTCAAGGGGGAGTTGGCGGGGAGACGCGGAGCGGGAATGGCGTCTAGTTCGCGCTGAACCTCGGCGGCGTGGGCGCGGTCGAAGGGGCCGGTGCCAATCAAGAAGAAGATGGTGAGGAGGAATAGAGCGGGGTAACGAAGCACGCTTTGATATTGTTGTGAGGGGGAGGGGCGGAGGTCAAGGGGAGATAAGAGGTGGAAGTTGGGGTTCAACCTCCGGTGTTGGTGTTGGTGGGTTTTCCGGCGCTTTCGGCGTAGAGGATCATGTGTTCCATGAGGGTGGTGGCGGAGTCGGGGTCGTAGCCGATGATTCCGTCGACGGGTTCACCGACCAGGCCGGCGGTGATGTCTTCGGGGCTGTAGAAGACAGCGATCCGACGGTTGATTTTGATGCCGCGGATTCGGGGGACGGTGAGATCGTCGGAGTTGAGGACGTGATGGGCGAAGGTGCGGTAGGCGACCTGGTCGATCTTGCTGCCGATCTCGGTGTAGAGGATGTGGCCGGGGCGGAGGGGCTGGTCGAGTTGAGTCGCCTGGTCGAAGAAAGTGGTTTGGAGCTGGGGGAGGATGTCGTCGTTGAAGGTTTGGGAGCCACCAGCGGCGTCGATGATGAGGGTGCCGCCGTTTTCGACGAAGGAGTGGAGCTGAATCCACTGGTCGATGTTGAGCTTGACGTGTCCTGAGCCGGTGAGGACGGCGATTTTATAGTCGGTCATGTCGGTGGACTGGTCGAGCTTGAGGGGATCGACTTCGATGTCGAGCTGGTCGCGGTTGTGCATGATGGCGGCCATGCGCTGCCAGGCGCCGGGTTCGGGGTCCCACATGCCGTCGTAGCGGATGCGGGCGATTTTCATGGAGCGGGTGGCCTGGATGCGGGAGCTGGGCTGGACGATGAAGGAGTCGCCTTTTTCGCGGATGTTTTGTTTATCGGAGGCGTAGAGGAGAAGGTCGGCGCCGAGCTCGAAGAGTTCTTCCTTGGAAGAGGTGAGTTGGGCTTGCCAGGCGCGGGAGGCGTCGGCTTTGGGGAGGAGGATCATGAGTTCGCGCACGCCGTTGGAGAGGCCCAGGACGGTGGGCGGGTTGGTCCAGTCGGAGGCGAGGAACTGCTCATTTTCGAGGATGCAGTGATCGATGGGGAGCTCGCGGAATTCGCCGATCTGGGGGAAGAGCTCGGCGGCGAGTTGCTTGACGGAAGCGGAGAAAGCGGTGCTGCCGCAGTCGGCGTTGAAGAGGACCATGCCCCCCTGCTGGATGAAGGTTTTGATTTTTTGCTTGTCGGAGTCGGCGAGGGTGAGGGCTTTGTCGCCGGTGATAAAGAGGATGGAGGCGTCGTGGAGGTCGGCGGGGTCGCCGCTGAGATTGACGACCTGCCAGTTGAGGAGGCGGTCGAGCTCGACCTGTTTTCCCATCCAGCGGTTGAAGTTGGCGAGGTCGCGCGGCGCTGGTTCCAGTCGGCCTGGACGGGGTGGTTGTCGGCAGAGTCTGGGTCGGGCGCGGTGAAATATTCGAGCTTGTTCATGCCAATGGGGGCGCGGCCTCGGGTGAGGAAGAGGATGGCGAAGGAGGTGTCGGCGACATTGGAATTCCAGGAGCCGTCGGGTTTTTGGATGCGGACAAGATAGTCTGCGCCCTGGGCGTACCAATCGGTGGTGCCGAAGAATTTTCGTCCGCAGGCGGCGCCGAGTTCTTCGATGGAGTAGAGGGTGTAATAGCGGTAGGCGGATTTGAAAACGTCAGCGTAGTGCTCGCCGAGCCAACTTAGGCCGCGGTCGATGTCGGGGTCGGAGGAGTTGCCTTTGCAGGAGGGGCTGGTGCCCATGGCGAGAGCGTCCTGGGCGATGAAGAGGGTTGCGACACCGGCGGCGGTCATTGAAATGGTCTGGGCGAAGTCTTTATTGCGGCTGTAGTTCCAGCTACCGCCCTGCTGCTGGGCGGCGCGCAGCCGTCGCTGACGGTTTGCCAATAGGAGGTGGGGATTTCCATTCCTTCTTCGGAGCAGGCCCAGACACCGAGAGGGCCGTACTGGCTGACGGCGTGGTCGGGGGGGGTCATGGGGGTGGCGAGATCGGCGTCGTACATGCCGTCCTGGGAGATGCCTTTCTGGAGGGTTTGGCCATCTTGGCGGAGGGCGGCTTTGATCTGATCGTTGGGCAGGAGCATTCGCCAGACCTGGCAGCGCATACCGAGGGTGAAGACGCTGGTGAAATTGGTGGATTGGAGATAGGTGATGGTAGCGGCCATTTTGGGGTTGTCGGGAGGTTCGCCGGCGACGAGGAGGGCGTAGGCGGCGGTGGAGGTGATGGCGCCGGGGGCGTTTTGGTCGGGAAAAGCGCGTTTCATTTTTTTGGAGACTTCCCAGTGCCCATCTTTCTGGTGGGCGAGAATATATTGCTCGGCCTTGTCGATGGCGTTTTGGACTTCGCCGGGGGTGGCGGCGCGTGCGAGAGGCGCAGATGAGGGCCAGGATGCAGAGGAATGCGGGACGCATTTTCAGTTTCCTCGCCAAAGGAGCAGCGGTCGCGAAGTAAAGAGCGCGGCGGCGGTTTTTGCGTCGATGGCTACGCCATTGAGGGATAGTCCGGCTTCGGAGCTGCTTGCCTGTCCGGTCGGCAAATTTGAGCGGGATGACAGCGTGTCGAAGAGGCTGACGTTTTTCTGATATTTGACGACGGACCAGGAGGTGAGTCCGGCGGTTTTGGCGGCGTAGTCGCAGGCGGCGTCGGGATAGCCGATCTGGTCGATGAGGCCGCGGGAGAGCGCGTCGGCGGCGATAAAGGCTTTGCCGCTGAAGACGTCATTCTGGATGTCGGTGAGTTTACCTTTGCGGCCGGTGAGGACGACGTGCTTGAATTGGGTGAAGATGCCGTCAACCAGGCCCTGGAGATAGGTTTCGTCGCGGGGGTCGGGGGGCTGGAACATGGAGCCGGCGTTTTTGAAGGAATGGCCGGTGGTGGTGGCGGTGAGGGTTGTTTCGTAGGCGCCGTATTTGTTAATGGTCTGGGCGAGGTTGAAGCGGGGGAAGAGGACGCCGATGTTTCCGGTGAGACAGCCGGGTTCGGCGAAGAGATAGTCACCGGCGGCGGAGACGTAGTAGCCGCCGCTGGTGGCCATGCCGCGCATGGCGATGATGACGGGGATTTTGTGGGTGGTCTTGAAGAGGTCGAGGCGGTGGTACATTTCGTCGGAAGCGGTGGCGGAGCCGCCTGGAGTGTTGACCGCGACGACGAGGGCTTTGACGGAGGCGTCTTTATCGACTTCCCTGAGGACGGTGTCGAAGGCGTCGGCGGAGGCGTCGTCGATGAGGCCGTCGATGGGGACAACCGCGACTTTGTCGGATCCGCCGGAGGTGAGGACGGTTTGCTTTACGTCGGAGAGGGTTAGGGCGAACTGGAAGAGATTTACGATGATGGAGATTCCGAGGGCGAGGAAAAGGAGGATAATGAGGGCCCACTTGGCGGTGCAGCGGCGGTGAGGGGGCATGGGGGAAGGCGGAGGGGGCGGAAACATCATGGGAGGCATTGGGATTCCGGGCGGGGGATAGCCGGGGGGCGTTCCCGCGGGCATTCCGGGGGACGGGGGCATGGAGAAGAGACCGCGAGGATCAACGGGGGCCTGACCTGGCGGTAGGGGTTGTGTCATATCGTTATAAATTTTAACACATGAAAGAGGAGTTGCGAGTTACGAGTTGCGCGTTGCGAGTGAAATCCATTGCATTTTCACGCAACTCGCAACTCGTAACTCGCAACTTCCTTCAAGGTTTGGAGCGTGGGGTGGGGGTGGCGAGTTTGGGGATGGTTTCACCGACGCCTTTTGCGCCGATGCCGCGGACGGCCATTTCCAGGGCTTCGCGGTTGGTGGCGTGGCGGATGGCTTCGCTGTGGGTAATCAGCTCCTGCTTGAAAAGCTGGAGGAGGTTCTGGTCGAAGGTTTGCTGGCCGTCGCCGGCGGTTTTCATGTAGTCGCTGAGTTCGAGGGCTCGGCCCTCGAGAATGTATTTTTGAGGAACGGGGCCACCGCGGAGAATCTCAGTCGCGGGGCGGCGCTTGCCGTCGCGGGCGGCGACGAGGCGCTGGGAGATGATGGCCTCGAGATTGCCCGCAAGCTGGGTGAGGAGGAGCTTGTGCTCGGACGGGGGGAACATCGCGATAATGCGTTCGATGGTCTGCGGGGCGCTGGCGGAGTGAACGGTGGAGAAGACCTGGTGGCCGGTGTCGGCAGCGCGAAGGGCGATGCGCAGGGTGTCCATGTCGCGAAGCTCGCCGACGAGAACGACGTCGGGGTCCTGCGCAGGGATTGGCGAAGGGCCTGCTCGAAGCTCGGCGTGTCCATGCCGACTTCAAGCTGGGCGATCAGTGAGAGCTTGGGCGTGTGGAGGTATTCGACGGGATCTTCGATGCTGATGATCTTGCTGGCCCGGGTGCTGTTGATGAGCTCGATCATCGAGGCAAGGGTGGTGGATTTTCCCGAGCCGGTGGTGCCCGTCACAAGGGTGAGTCCGCGTCCGGAAAGGGCGATGTCGTTGACGACGGGGGGAAGATGGAGTTCGGGAATGGAGGGGATTTTGGATTTGATGAGGCGCATGGTCATGCCGGGGCTGCCGAGGACGCGATAGCCGGAGCATCGGAAGCGACAGAGGCCGGGGGCGGCGTAGGAAAAGTCAAGGCCGACGGTGAGGCGTTCGTCGATTTTGTCGCGCACCTGCGCGGGGGCGATGGTGGCGATAAAGTTACGGATGTCGTCGTCGGTCATGACCGGTTGATCGACGGTGTGGAGGGTTCCCTGGATGCGGAGCTTTGGGGCAAGGCCCGCCTGGAGGTGGATGTCCGATGCGTCGCGATCGGCGGCGAAGTGCATCAGCATTTGGAAGTCCATGTGCGGGGTAGTTTACGTTGCCGGGGCGTGGGATCGCAACAAAATCCCGTGTTGTTGCAACGGGACGGGAGGGACTGTACACAGACCGGCGATATGAACACACGCATTCGCAAAGCGGTTATCCCCGCGGCTGGTCTGGGCACCCGGCATTTTCCCGCGTCGCACGCGGTGAAGAAGGAGCTGTTTCCGATCGTGGGGCGGGATGGGATCGCCCGGGCGCTGATCCACTATCACCTGATCGAACTGCTGGCGGCGGGAATGGAGGAGGTTTGCATTATCGTGCAGCCGGGGGACGACAAGGCGATACGGGATTACTTCGCGGGACCGGACGCGGAGTATTTGAAGCGGCTGGAGAAATATCCGGCGCTGGCGGCGGAGGCGCGGGAGATGCGGGGGATGAATGAGCGGATTTCGTTTGCGGTTCAGCATGAACAGGAGGGGTATGGACATGCCGTGTATCAGACCAGATCGTTCGCGGGGGATGAGATGGTGCTGCTGTGTCTGGGGGATCATTTGTTTCGAGGGGAGCCAAGGTCGCCTTACCGGCGGCTGGTGAAGGCGGCGCCGCTGTGCGGGGGGAAGAGCGTTTCGGCGGTGAATCGGATCGGGCCGAGGGAATTGAAAGGGTTTGGAACGATCGCGGGGAGGCGGCGGAGGGAGAATCCTGGGCTGATTGATGTGAGCCTGATTATTGAGAAGCCGGATGTGGCGACGGCTCGGGAGAAGCTGCGGGTGGATGGTCTTGAAGAGAATGTTTTTTTGGGGTGGTTTGGGATGCACGCGCTGGCGCCTTCGATCTATGTGGTGCTGGAGGAGATGATCCGGGGTGAGGTGCGAGATAACGGGGAGTTTCAGCTTACGCGGGCGCAGGAGATTCAGAGACAGCGGCAGGGGTATGTGGCGATGGAAGTGAGCGATTGCGAGCGGTTTGATTTTGGAATTCCGGATGATTTTGTGCATAGTTTGAATGCGTTCAGGTCAAATGCAGGCGGTTAAAGGCGCGAGTTGACAGAGCGGACGGCAACCGATTTCTGTAGCGGGGCACCATTTAAGACAATTATCTGCAATAACTTATAGTCAATAAGGCGGCTTGGGCTCATTTTTTGGTTGACTTTCCGACAAAGAAGATTAAATTTGCGACATTGCAGCAAACGGTTGCTGTAGGCGGTCTTAAGTGCGGTTGGATCGCTGGAGAACAAATCTTGGGGTTCCGAACCCCGCCGGCAGGCAAATTCGGAGGAGGTCAGAAATGTTTGGAGAATTGCGGTCTTCCATATCCATTTTCCCACGGATTACGCGGCGCTCGACGAGAGTGCTGGGCGTGTGCGCGGGGTTGTGCCTGGGGGTTTCGTCATTCGCCGGTGCAGCAACTTTGTTTACCACGACAGGCGATTTTACTGGGTGGGGCAACGACGTCGGGGGAGTTTCCAACACTCCGACTACTGCCTGGGATTTTGATGCAAGCACGACCAACGGCGCGGGAAACGGCACCAATCCCGGTGGGACGGGCACGGCGGGATCGCTGGCGATCAGCGGACCGGCGGTGGGTTACGGGAACATCGTCGACATTGGGGAAAGCACCAATTCGGCATTTCTGAGTGTGCTCGATCCGGGTTCGACCGCTGTGTCCTATCCGGGGCCGAGTTTTAACCAAGTCGACGGAACCACTACCGCTTATAGCGGAACACTTACACTCGCATATACGATTCCGACCAACGCCGGTGGAAGTTATTTCGAGGTGGGAATTGGTCTGAATTACGACGGGCATGGATACAATCCGTTTTTGCCAAGCAGCAACACTTTCACAAGCGTGGGTGGCCTGACTACGGCGGTAGCGACGATTCCGTACACGATTGGGGCCGGGTCACTCACATATTTTGATTTCCAACTCTGGAGCAACACGAATTACGCTTCGCCGGGAACATTTTACGTGGACGATATTCAGGTTCCCGAACCCGCATCGCTGGGGAGTCTAGCGCCGGGCTCGCGTTGTTGGTATTGCGAAGGCGTCGCGCAGCGACCACGATTTGAATGGTTGCGTGAGGCTGTGCTGTAAAGAATTGTGGAATGGCGGGCGAGTCGAATAACGACTCGCCCGTATTTTTTGTAACAGTCGTAGTAGTAAGGACCAGGCAATGAAGTTCAGCCATGGTGTATGGAAGTGGGCCGAAGGCGTTACGCCGTTTTGCGTGCGGCGGGTGACGGAGTACCGCGTTTCCAGAGACTCGCTCTGGATCGCGGCGGTCGATCGGGATGATATCGACGCGGTGGACCGGTTTGAGGGGCTGGTTCTTCAGTTGCACGTCAGCTCGCCAATGCCGGATGTAATCCGCGTAAGGATTGTCCATCATGCGCCCGATGCGCGGTGCGCGGTGAAGGCGGACCTGGACTATTCGCTGGCGGCAAGCGGGGTGAAGATTGAAGACCGGGATGATGAGATTGTATTCACCAGCGGGCGGCTTTCGCTGCGGGTGTGCAAGAACCGGTGGTCGATGCAGTTTGAGGACGGGGGGACGGCGATTACCGGCGGGGAGCGCGAGAGCCTGGGGCAGATGAGCGGCCGGGATGGCCAGCATTGGATGATGCAGCGGCTGCGGCTGGGGGTGGGGGAATGTTTGTATGGGCTGGGGGAGCGGTTTGGGCCGCTGGTGAAGAATGGACAGAGCGTTTCCATCTGGAACGAGGACGGGGGGACGGGAAGCGAGCTGGCGTATAAGAATATTCCCTTTGTGCTTTCGAACCGGGGGTATGGAATCCTGGTCAATTCAACCGGGCGGGTCGATTTTGATATCGCGACGGAACGGGTATCGCAGCTTCAGTTCAGCGTGGGCGGGGAAGAGCTGGATTATTACGTTTTTCGCGGGCCGGGGCCGAAGGAAGTCCTGGAAAAGTATACGCGGCTGAGCGGGCGGCCGCCCCTGCCGCCGGCGTGGTCGTGGGGGCTTTGGCTGAGCACGTCGTTTACGACCAAGTATGACGAAAAGACGGTAACGGAATTCGTCGAGGGAATGGCGCAGCGGCAGATTCCGCTCAGCGTATTTCATTTTGACTGCTTCTGGATGAAGGAGCGGCACTGGTGCAATTTTCAGTGGGACACCGACGCTTTTCCCGATCCGCGGGGAATGCTGAAGCGGCTGAAGGAGCGCGGGCTGCATATTTGCGTTTGGATCAACCCGTATATTTCTCAGCTTTCGGAGCTTTTCGCGGAGGGGGCGAGGGAGGGGTATCTGCTGAAGCGGGCGGATGGAAGCACGTTTCAGCGAGATGCCTGGCAGCCGGGGATGGGGCTAGTGGATTTTACCAATCCCAAGGCGGTGGAATGGTATCAGTCGAAACTTCGCAACCTGCTGGAAATGGGGGTTGATTCTTTCAAGACGGATTTTGGGGAATTCATTCCGGAAGACGTGGTGTATCACAATGGGGGCGATCCGCATTTGATGCACAATCATTTTAGCTATCTGTACAACAAAGCGGTCTTCGAATTGCTTGAGAAGCATCATGGAAAAAATAACGCCGTCGTTTTCGCGCGTGCGGGGGCGATCGGGAGCCAGAAGTTTCCGGTGCACTGGGGCGGGGATAATGAGGCGACGTTTGAATCGATGGCGGAGAGCTTGCGCGGGGGGTTGAGCTTTTGCATGTCGGGGCCGGCGTTCTGGAGCCATGACATCGGGGGATTTTCCGGCACGGCGAATCCGGCGGTCTATAAGCGGTGGGCGGCGTTTGGGCTGCTGAGCACGCATAGCCGTTTGCATGGGTCGACGTCGTATCGGGTGCCGTGGCTATTTGACGAGGAATCGGTGCAGGTGATGCGGCACTTCGCGGAATTGAAGAACCAGCTTTTTCCGTATTTGTTCGCGGCGGCGAAGGATGCGGGGGAATTTGGCTGGCCGGTGATGCGGGCGATGGTGCTGGAATTTCCGGAGGATCCGGCGGTGCCGTATCTGGATCGGCAATATATGCTGGGGTCGTCGCTGCTGGTGGCGCCGGTTTTCCGGATGGATAACACGGTGGAGTATTACCTGCCGAAGGGGAAGTGGACGAATTTTCTCAGCGGGCGGGTGATCGTTGGGGGGCGATGGGTTTCGGAAAAGGTGGATTTTCTGCATATTCCGCTGATGGTGCGGGAGAATTCGATTGTCCCGGTCGCCGGCGAGAAGCGGAATCCTTCCTGGCTGCTGGAGGATGAGCTGACGTTGCAGCTTTTTCAGATTGCCGATGGGGCGGAGATTTCGCTGCGGCTTGTCGCATCAGATGGAGAAAGCACGGCGAAGATTCAGTGCCGGAGGTCGGGGCAGCAGATTACGCTCAGCGGAGATGGGCGGGCGCGAAACGTGCGGGTTTTGCTGCGGTCGATTCCGTCGGCGTCGCAGATCGGCAATGGGAAGATGATGGGGTACCTGCCGGAGGGGCTGTTGATGCAGTGGACGGATCCTGGAGAGGCGATGAACTTTACGATCAGTACGGCGGAATCCATGCCTGTCGGGCGCGATGGGGTCTCGACAGCGAAATACAGCCCCCACCCTAACCCTCCCCCGGAGTACCAGGGGAGGGGATAATAAGACTAGGCCGCTTCGAGCAGGAGTCCGGTTTTGCCGGCCCATTTGATGCGGCGGTAGGCCTGGATGGTGACCGTGCCGCTTTGCAGAAGCGGCTGGAGGACGTCGGCGCTGAGGTCGTTGTGATCGACGAGGACGCGCACACAGGGAGCCGCGGAGGCGTCGATGGCGAGTTGGGGGAGGGCCATGCGGAGGAGTTCCGTGTTTTCGGACATCCAGCGGAGCGCCTGGCCAATGGAGAGGAGCTGGCCGAGTCCGCGGCCGGCGACGGCCAGGAGCATGAGGCGCTGGTCACGTCCGACCGCCAGCAACGCTTCGGGGCACATGGGCGGGTGGATCGGGCAAAGAACCCAGCGGCCGTCGGCGCCCCCCTGCCGGACGACGGCGTCGAGAATGGCGCGGTCGGAGGCGTCGGCGGGAAGGTCGATGACTTCGGGGAGAGAATCGTCCACGACGGAGATCCGAGGGGCTTCGGGGGTGTTGAGTTTCATGGGTTTGGGTTGCTCTTGATAAGTTGACGGTGCGGTTTTTTCTTCGTTATTTTTTTCTTCGTGAGGGGCGACGGCGACCGCGGCGAACTGACGGATAACATTCCAGTAATCGGATGAAGCGGCGGTGTCGCCGGTGCGGCCGCATTGGAGGATCGACTGCTCCGCGACGTTTTGCGCCTGGCGAAGAGGAGAGACCGCTTCGAGGGCGCAGTGGAGGAACTGGCGGCTGACGGCGTCCAGCTTGCGGTAGACGGCCTGGGCGTGGGAATCGTCGCGGGCGTCGAGGACGACGAGGGAGATTCGATGCCGTCCGAGCTCGGTCAGGCCCTTGAGGGCGCGATAGGTGGCGACAACGCCTTCGTGATCCGCGGTGGTGAGCATCACCCAGTGGGGCGCTTCGCGGAGGAGCTCGCGGGCTTCGGTGGTGCGCGCGTTGGGGAGGGAGATGATCCAACGTTCAACATCGACGGCCATTTCGGTGAGGATTTCGGAGATTCGGCGCGGGTCCATCGATTCGACGACGGCGGGCGAGGGGGCCTGGACGCCGTTGATTTCAAAGGTGGTGAGGCAAAGCTCGCCGCCTTCGAGTTCGATGAGACCGACATTTTTTGATTCCGCGGCAAGTGATCGCGCGTATTGGCGAACGCTTTGGGACGGGTGTTCCATCAGGTGGGAGGAGAGAACGATGGAAATAGTTGGCTGCCGGGCGGGATAGTTCATCGCGGCGGAGGGCTCAGCCGGGGTTTCGACGGAATCGTCGGCAGCGGCTTCGATCGAGGCGGCGAATTCTTCGGGGGTCATGTCGACACTGACGTCGGCGGATTTGGGAGGTGGAATCCGGGCGGGGCGTCCCGGCGAGCCGGGGCGGGCGCGGATTTCGCTTAGGAAAAGATGGCTGATTTCGCTGAGAGGTCGCTTTGGGTCCATGGGATGCCCCAATTCACTCCAGTGTTCATTCGACTTCGATCACGTTGTTCAGTTCTCCGAACTGATTGACCTCAACGTACTTGTTGTTTGGATCGGTCATCCATTTCCCATCCACGACAAAGCGATAGCGATAGCGGCCGGGAGGGAGTGGGAGGGAGGTATAGAACTCACCTGGCCGGCCGCGGTTGATCATGGGGGTGGACATTGGAGACCAGTTGTTGAAATCGCCGGCGATGAGAACTTTTTTGGCGCGGTCGAAACGGGCGGCGAAGATGACTTCGTCGCCGATTTTTTTGACGCCGTAGAATTCGTCGATTTTTTGTGCCGTGGATTTGAGGGGCTGGGGGTGGCTGTTGCCGTTTCCGTTGCCACTGGGGCCGGGGGCGATTTTTGGGTTTCCGTTGCCGTTTCCATTGCTGGGGGCGTTTCCGTTGCCGTTTCCTGAGGGGGGCTTGGGGGGAGTTAAAGTTGGGGTTGGGGCAACGGCGCGGGGATAGGTCGTCTGGCTCGAGTCGGCGATTTCTTCGTCGATAGAGGAAAGAGCCATGGGGACGGAAACCGCCTGGGCGACGGGTTCCTCGGCCAAACGGCCGGTTAATTGGAGCTGAGTGCGGGGAATGGAGAGGGCGACAGAGCCGCTGCTGGATATGGCGGGAGCGATGGAGATTGCCTCCATGGGGGCCGGTTCGGGCTGCGGCGCTGGTGCGGGCGCCGGCGCGACAGCCGGGGGAGCGGCCGGGATAGCGTTGCGGCCGAACTGCAGCGTCGTGAGCTGCGCCAATTGCTTGGCGCGCTGGACGAGCTCCGCGGGACGGGAGAGTTTATCCATGGGGGTAGGCTCGACATCCATGGGGATGTGGCCCATGAGCTCGCGGGCGAGGTTGACGAAATCCTTGTAGCCGCGGCTGCCGGGATCGTATTCGGTGATGGGCTGGCCGAAGCTGGCGGCTTCCTTGAGCTTGGTGTTGAAGTTGACGGTGCTTTCCATGAGGTATTCGCGGAACTTGTTGCGAAGCTCGGAAAGGACCTCGCGGGCGAGCTTGGTGCGGGTGTCGTAGAGCGTGGGGAGGACGCGGATGAGGATTTCCTTGTCGCACTTGTCGCGGAGGAGCTCGAGCGTTTCCATCATTTTCGCGAGGCCGTGAAGGCTGAAATAGCCGGTTTCGACGGGGACGATGACTTCGTCGCAGGCGCGGAGGGCGTTGAAGGTGATCAGTCCGACGCTTGGGGGGCAGTCGATGATGCACCACTTGTAATTCTGCCTGATGGATTCGATGGCTTTCCGCAGGCGGTCTTCGCGGCCGAGGCGGCCGGAGAAAGTTTGCTCGAAAGCGGCGAGCTTGATGTTGGCGGGGGCGAGGTCGAAATCGGTGGCGATCTGCCAGACGATGTCCTGGAGGCGGGCGGGCTTGCCGTCGCGTTCTTCGATAAGGCAGTCGTAGATGGTGCGTTCGATCTGCTCTTCGGGGACGGCCAGACCGATGGCGCAGTGTCCCTGGGGGTCCATGTCAACAAGCAAGGTTTTTTGACCAAGCCTGGCCAGACAGGCCGCTAAGTTGATGCTCGTGGTGGTTTTACCGCAGCCGCCCTTTTGGTTGATGATGGCAATCGCTCGCATGGCCGACCTTCCTTGGTTGCCTGGATGGCTGCGTCAGCCGGGCCGTTCCGTCGGCCCGGAAAAAAGTGCGCGTCGCCCATTCGCTCGCCCGCGCACCGCAGCGCATCCCCTCAATTCATCGGGAGGGGTGGGTGAATAACTTTAGTCTTATCGGACAAGGTAAGGGATGAGAGGGGCGATCGAGGGGTTTTTGGCGGTCGAACCGGGGCGGGGACGCCCCGGCTCATTTTCGGGATCGGCGCACATTGGGGAGGTCGGAGGGGTGGGAATCAGCGTACGGTTCCGAGGTCGAAGGCGTCGTGGACGATTTGCAGGGCGCGGTTGGCGTCTTCCTTGCTGATGATGCAACTGATTTTGATTTCGCTGGTGGTGATGTTCTGGATGTTGATCTTGCCGTCGGCGAGGGCCTTGAACATTCGCTGGGCGACGCCGGTGTGGGTTTTCATGCCTACGCCTACGGCGCTGACTTTGGCGAGGCCGTCGTGGTAGATGGGGGCGGTTTTGCCGGCGAGCTCTTTGACGAGGCGGTCGACCACGGGCTTGATTTCCTGGAGGTCGCCGTGCTCGACGGTAAAGCTGATGTTGGCGGTGTTGTCGTCCATGACGTTCTGGATGATGTCGTCGACGACGATGTTGGCGGCGGCAATGTCGCTGAAGATTTTGGCGGCGATGCCGGGCTTGTCGGGGACGTTTTTGACGGTGACGCGGACCAGGTCTTTTTTAATGGCGGCGCCGGAGACAACGATGTGTTCCATGTTCTGGGTTTCGGCCACGATCCACGTTCCTTCCTTGTCGTTCTGGCTGTTTCGCACGTGAATGCGAACATTATATTTTTTGGCGAACTCGACGGCGCGGGTCTGGAGGACGCTGGCGCCCAGGCCGGAGAGCTCGAGCATTTCATCATAACTGATGCGCTCGATCTTGCGCGCGTTGGGACGATGCGGGGGTCGGCGGTGAAGATGCCGTCGACGTCGGTGTAGTTTTCGCAGACGTCGGCCTTGAGGACGGCGCCGATGGCGACGAGGGTGGCGTTGCTGCCGCCGCGGCCGAGGGTGGTGTAATCGCCCTCGGCGGTGACGCCCTGAAAGCCGGCGATGATGACGATTTTTCCGGCAGAGAGCTGATCGAAGATCCGTTTCTGGTTGATGGATTGGATTCGGGCTTTGCTGAAGGCGTTGTCGGTGACGAGGCCGATCTGGCCGCCGGTGAAGCTGATGGCTTCGTGGCCCTGGGCGTGGATGGCCATGGCCATGAGGGCGATGGTACTGCTGCTCGCCGGTGGCGAGGAGCTGATCGAGCTCGCGCTTGGGAGGGTTTTCGCAAACCTGTCTGGCGAGGTCGATGAGGTGGTCGGTTGTGTCGCCCATGGCGGAGACGACGACGCAGACCTGGTTTCCGTTCTGCTTGGCGGCGATGGCGCGCTGGGCGGCGGTGTGGATCCGCTGGGCGTTTGCTACACTGGTTCCGCCGAATTTTTGGACGATCAGGGGCATAGGTGTCAGGGGTTGGGGATTATAGGAGAGGTGGCGGGAGACTCAATGTCACGGCGCTGGCGGAACCAAGCGGGGAGTATTGGGCGGGAAAGCGCCGTGCAAGCACGGCGGCTACACGGGGGTCTCGATCCTTAGACCGACATGTGACTGGTTAGCGCCTGGGGTTCGCTGATTGGGGGCGAAACCTTCGCGCCGCATTCGGGGCAGGCTTCGCCCTTGAACATGAGGAGCAAGTAGCCGCAAGCTGCGCAGCGGGGCGCGGATGCGGATTGAGAAGATCATTCCACAGCCGGTGCAGGGGGTTTCGCCGATTCCGCGGGTGAGGGGGACGGATTGTTTTTTGTGGCAGTTGGGGCAAACGACGGAGATTTCGGCGGCTTCGATGCCGTCGCCGGTGTGGGGGGCGGGCTTGCGGTTGAAGGCAGCGAGGATTCCGAGGGCGACGGTGGCGCAGGCGGCGGAGATTCGCCAGCCGAGGCGATGCGCCACATACCGTCGTCATTGGGATGGTCGATCACGGTGTAATCGAATGCGGCGCCTGCGAAGAGAGTGCAGAGGAGGGTGGCCCACCGGAGCCATTCCTGGCGTCCCTTGAGGGCACAGAGAAAGACGATGTTGGTGTGGCCGATGATGATCGCGAGGGTGATCAGTATGGTGAGGAGATTGACGAATCGATCCGTGTCGGACCAGACGTTTCGAAGGGCGATGGCGAGGGCAGCGGTGGCAACGGGGAGTCCAAGCCAGCGCCAGTATCGGCGATCGATTCCCACCCCGGCGAGGGAGGCGGAGACGACGAGGGTGAAGAACCAGACGCCCCAGGCGGTCTCCCAGAGCCGCTCGTCGTCGGCGGTCAGGTTGAAGGCGGATGTCCAGGTCGCGGTTAGGAACAGAGCGTAGCGGGCAAGGTTTCCGATGATTCCAAAGGTTCCGGCCACGCGGCCGCCACGGAGGCCGTTCACGTAAAAAAATAAGATCGAGGGGATCGCAGTGACGGTGAAGAGAGCTGCTGTGACCCACTGTTTTTCGTCGCTGTCGCGCACGGACCAATTCCGCAGGGGGTCCCAAAAGGCAAGCAGGGTTAGGATGAACTGGGCGGCGATTGTGGCAAGGATAAAGAGTCCGGTGCGACGGGTTTTGTCGGAATCGAGAAGCTTGCAGGCGGCCAGCATAAGCCCGGCGGCGATGACGGCGGCGATGCCGCTGCCGACCATGCGCCATGCATCGTCGCTGTTGCCGGAGACAACTCCGACGACGGCGAGAAGCCCGGAGGCGGCAAGGGCTCCGAGCATGACCCAGAGCATGATCCGCCGGAGGCGGGCCGGGTCGTCAAGCAGGGGCATGGAATCCTCGCTTTCAGCCTTTTGCGCCGTGGAGGAAATAGTCCATCAATTCATAACCGCGCTCAATATACAAACCTCCAGCGCGGGCGTTTGTTTCAGTGTAATTGGCGTTTGAGCCGGTTTTGATGTCGGAGCCGGCGATGGCGAAGAGCGTGGGGGCATAGCCGTGCTTGCGGGTGGCGATGTTGGTGGGATGGTCGGGCATGATGAGGATTCGCCAATCGGGCTGGGACTTCAATTTTTCGAGCACCGGGCCGACGACAAATTTATCGATGTGCTCGATGGCGGAGATTTTGGTTTTCCAATCGGCCTGGTGGCTGGCCTCGTCCGGGGCTTCGATGTGGCTGAAGACCAGGTCATATTTGTCGAGCATTTTGGCGGTTTCGAAGCCCTGGCCGGCGTAGTCGGTGTCGTGGAAGCTGGTCATGCCCTGGACTTCGTGGACGTCCCAGCCGAGGAGGCAGGCGAGGCCGCGGAGGAGATCGACGCCGGTGATCATGCAGCCGGTATTTACGCCGAATTTCTGCTGGAATTTTGGCATATTGGGGGCGTGGCCCTGACCCCAGAGCCAGACCTGGGTGGCGGGATTTTTGCCGGCGGCGCGACGGGCGCGATTGACTTCGTGATCGGCAAAGAACTTTGCCGAGCGGTCCATGATATCGATGAGAATTTCGCTGCCTGTCCCCTTGGGAAGATTTTTTGCGATCGGCTCCTCGGGCACTTCGTGGGGAGGGCGAGTCGTGACGTCGAATTCTTCCTTGCCGCGATAGACAAGGAGATTGCGGTAGCTGACGCCGGTGTGGAATTCGAAGCCGGGGAGGTTGAGATGATTGGCGAGGTCGGTGATGAGGCGTTTGGCTTCGGCGTCGGAGATGCCGCCGGCGGAGTGGTCTTTCATGACGCCGCCGGTGACGGTGACGAGATTGCAGCGGAAGACCCAGTCGGTGGGCGAGAGAGGAATGCGCTGGGCGGCGGCTTCGAGGGGGCGCGGCCGGTGTGGTAGACTTTGGGGTCGTAGCCGAGGAGGCACATGGTGGCGACGTCGCTGCCGCTCTCGAAGCCTTCCGGGACGGTGCGGGCGAGGCCGAGCTTGCCGGCGCGGGCGATGGGATCCATGTGGGGCGTGTTGGCGGCTTCGAGAGGGGTTTTGCCGTTGAGCTCTTTGAGGGGGTCGTCGGCGGCGCCGTCGGGGATGATGATTGCGTATTTCAACCGCTCGGCCCTCAGCCTGCCCGAGCTGTACGGGATTTGTTTTGTAGATATGCGATCTGTGCAAGCTCGCCGATCTTTTTGAGATAATCGCAGACTCGCTGGCTGATCTCGTTCGTGCTTCCTTCGTCGGACAGGCTCCAGCCTTGTCGGTCTTCGGATTCAAATCCAAAGTCTCCATCGCCACGATGAAAGATACGTTCTATCGATTTTCCTTTTATCGCCTCAATCGCCTTGAGAAGAGTGGTAATCATCCGGCCATCGACGGAATTTTCAGAAATTACCGTTGTTTCCTTTTCGTGTTTCGAGACGTTGTCTTCGGGGATGAAGGTAATCACGAAGCTGCTCGATTTTCTGTCGCGATGCAGAAGATCGACCATCGGAGGATCTACCAAATGCCCGTTGTCGTCCAATGGGAGATCAATTGGATTTGTCATAGATATCACTCCTCGGGATAGGCATGAACGTAGCGCCCATCGCTCCTCAGTCTTATTGTACACGCATTTTTGCCAGCGGAAATGCCTACGGTTTGTTCGAAAACCACGGTGGTTGTTACGGGACCGGTTTCCGGCGTCCACCCGAGTGCCGTTACTTGATCCTCAATCCACTGTACACATCGAACAAGAGTCCAATCGGACGAAAACTTGCTACCCGAACGTTTAGATGTCCAGTCCACGATATCCTGTCGCGACAACCCAGTCATATCGATAGGCTCGTGCTTCTTGCGGCGGATAATGACCAGACCGTTTGCAAGGATTTTCAGCGGGTGTCCATCCGAAACGCGGCGCAGACTCTCGGGCAAATTCGCTTCTGCCTCACCCATCCCCAAACTCCTGGGGCTGATCGAGAATCCGCAGACAGACGGTCGGCGGCTGGATGGTGGCGAGCTTATCGATTTCCTTAAGGGCGGCCTGGACGGAGCCTTCGCGGGCGATGTGGGTGGTGATGACGACGGGCACGTTGCCGCCGTTGTTTGCTTCGCGCTGGAGGATTGCGGAGAGGCTGATTTTTTTTTCGCCGAGAATTCTGGTGACCTGGGCGAGGACGCCGGGCTCGTCGCGGGCCGCGAGGCGCAAATAATATCTACCGGTGGTGTCTTCGACGGGGAGAACATCGGCGCTGGGTATCTGGTCGGGGAAAATGCGGAGTTGGGAGAAGGCGAGGGGGGTGACGCCCAGGGCGACGTTTACGAGGTCGGCGACGACGGCGCTGGCGGTGGGCATCTGGCCCGCGCCGCGGCCGTAGAAGAGGGCGTGACCGAGGGCGTGGCCGTAGACGCTGATGGCGTTGAAGCTGCCGCTGACGTCAGCAAGGACGTCATCCTGTTTGACCAGGGTGGGGTGAACGCGCAGGGAGATTTTTGAGCCGTGGCGGCGGGCGATGGCGAGGAGCTTTAAGACGTATCCCAGTTCACTCGCGAATTTGATTTCCGCTTCCTGCAAACGGTCGATGCCTTCGATGAAAATGTCGGACTCTTTGACGCGGACGTTGAAGGCGAGGGAGGCGAGGATGGCGAGCTTCTGGGCGGCGTCGCGGCCGGAGACGTCGAGCGTGGGGTCGGCCTCGGCGAAGCCAAGCTTTTGAGCCTCGGCGAGTGCCTGCTGGTATTTCCAGCCGTTGCGGGTCATCTGGGTGAGGATGAAATTGCAGGTGCCGTTGACGATTCCGACCATGGCGTCGAAGCGGTTGGCGACGAGGCCGTGCATGAGGGCGTCGATGATGGGAATGCCGCCGGCGCAGCTTGCTTCGAAGGCGATGCAGGTTTTATTTTTTCGGGCGATGGCGAAAAGTTCGGGGCCCTTGCTGGAAAGCAGACTCTTATTTGCGGTGACGACTGGTTTGCCGAGGGTGAGGGCGCGCTCGACATATTTCGCGGCGGTTTCGGTGCCGCCCATGAGTTCGATGACGATTTTTGTGCTGGGGTCGTTGATGGCCTTTTCGGCGTCGGTGTGGAAGGGTAACTGCGCGTGGAGGCGGGTTTTGGCGGCATCGCGGACGACGACGTGGCGGATTTCAAGTTTGAGGCCGGTGCGGGCTTCGATGAGGGGCGCTGATCGTGAAGGATGCGCGCAACCCCGGTGCCGACGACGCCGCAGCCGAGCATGCAGATTCCAACGGTGGCCATAAGTTGCCGGCGGGCCAGAAGACTTTTCTCTGGGCCGCCGGGTACTTGAGGTTAACCGGCGGGGGTTAATTTTTCACCCTGCTTAGATGGCGCTGGAAATCGGAGGTGGTAAACGCGGGACGGGAGCAGGTGGTTCCGGTGCAGACGAAACCGGCGGCGCTGGGGAAATGCGGGTAGATCACGTCGGAATTGGGCAGGGAGCCCTCGGCCGGGTCGTACCACTCGGTGCGCTTATAGAGGGAGGGATAGGCGAGGGCGGCGCGGAAGAGGGTTATGGCACCGACGTCGAGCTTTGGGCCGACGACGGTGATGTGGAGGGCGGGGCGGCCAAGTTCGTCGTTGGCCAGAAGGATCCCCCCTACCGCTACGCGCTGTTGGAGGGCAACGGCGGGAGTTGCGAGATATCGCATGGCGCTGTGGGCGAGGGCGTCGTCGGATTTTCGTCCGGAATATTGGCTAAGCAGGTTGGCCCAGCAAGCGAATTCGATGTTCTCTTGCAGCTCTTGCTGGGGGGCGAATTGCTGGGGGATGTGAACGTCGCTGGTCATGACGCCGGGGTCGGATTCGCGGGTGAAATGGCGGGCGATGAAATCGGAGGCGCCCTGGGCGCGGGAGAGAAAGGTTCGATCGCCGGTGGCGGCGTAGAGTTCGAGAAATGCCTGGCCCATGGCGAGGGTGTCGCCGAGGTAGGGGCCGGCGGGATCGGAAGCGTCGATTGAGTCGTGGGAGAATCCGCCGTCGGAAATTGCGCGATGATCGCAAATCCAATCGGCGGCGCGCTGGGCCTCGCGGAGGGCGGATTCATCGCCGGTCATTTCGTAGAGGATCGTCAGGCTGCGGATGGCCCAGCCGTTTTCGCGGGCGTATTGGCGGCGATCTATCCGCGGGATTCCCTGAGCGGTTCTTTGGGCGTCGGTCAGGGCGAAATAATCGGAGCTGTGTATGCCGTCGATGAGGTCGGCGTCCTGGCTGGTAAAGAAAGCACCATTGTCGCCGAGGAGAAAGCGGGTGAGATAGCGGTGGATCGACTGGGCGGCGGTTAGATAAGTTGGGCCTTTCCACTGGGCGTAGGCGAGAGCGTAAATGCGCAGGTCGTCGGTCTGCATCTGCATGATTTTTTCGAAATGGGGGTGATGCCAGTCGTCGTCGGTGGAATATTGGTAGACGCCGCCCCAGGCGGGGTCGAGGAGATTGAGTTGGGCGGCGAGGGTTTGGGTGGCCATGTGGGCTTCGGCGGCGTCGCCGCGGGCGGCCTGGCGGATGGCCCATTCGGTGTTGGCGGCGTCGAGGAATTTCTGGCCGTGACCCCAGGCGCCTTGGTCGGTGTCATAGGTGGAGGTGTGGCGGTGGATCAGCTCAGATTCGATATCAGGGGTGAGTGCGCTTCGGTCGCCAAAGTGCAGCTTCTTCTCCGCGACGACGGACGGCCCGGGCGTGGGGTCGTCGATGATCGCCTGGAGCATCGAGGCCATTTCAGCGGGTTCGAGGTAGCCTTGGCGTTTGACGATCTCGCCGCCGTTGGCATTGAAGACGACTGTGGCGGGCCAGCCGTAGTCTTCGTAGCGGTCGGAAAGATCGGGGCGGGAATCGGCGTCGACTTTTACGGGGATAAATTTTTCGGCGATGAGGTGCTGGACCTTTGCGTCGGCGTAGGTCTGCACGTCCATGACGTGACACCAGTGGCACCATTGGGTGCCGAGATCGAGAAGGATGAATTTGTGCTCTCGTTTTGCCTGGGCGAAAACATTGGAGGACCACGGTTGCCAGGGGATGGTTTGGGCTTGGGCGACGGACGCCATGAAGGCAACCGCGAACAGAATCCGAGAGAGACGATTCATCTTTACCTCCCGGGGGATATACGGCGGAACACAGGAGGTGGATGTCGGCTGGATGTCCGGCGTTTTAATCTGGATTTACTTCGCGAGCCTTCGCATTAGCTCGCCGTGCCTGCCAAAAATTTCTCGAACGTGACGATCAAAGCGGTCGGCGCCCTTGCCCATCGTAGTGCGCTCGTGCAGATAAAAAATATATGCGGAGACGGACAAGTTGAGCTTCGCGGCTGCCGATTCGAGCTGCAGGCGGAATTCAGGCGTGCATTGAATTTGAAGTGTCTCTTTGTCCGCCATATCCAAATTGTAGGGACTTCCTTCCGGTGATCAAAACAAATCACTATTTCGCCAGAATATCGGCAATCTTCAGCGGATTTTCCGGCCTTTGGCCGTTGGCTTCCTCCAATTTTTCCCGGCTGGAGACTACGCATATCGCGGCGTTTTTTTGATTTTTTTCAAGCTGTTCGGCGAGGACGCGTTTCACGTCGGCGACGGTGACGCCGAGCATTGCGGAGTGGCGGGCTTCGCGGCGGTCGGGGGTGTCGCCGGTGAGATAGCGGGAGAGGGCGGTGCCGGTGGCTTGCGTGGGGCGGATGGGGCGTTCGCCTTCTTTGGCGGTGCCGATGATCGAGCGATCGACATCGCCCTGGGACCAGTCGGCGGATTTCACGTGTTTCAGGGCGGCGGAATAGACGTCGAGGGTGCGGTTGACCCAGGGGTCGCGGTAGGAATGGAAGGCCCAGAGGCCGGCGGCGCCGTTGTAGGTGCAGCCGCCGCCGTAGGCGGTGCCTTTGAAGCGGACTTCTTCGAGGACGTAGCCGAGGCTGAGGAGCCGCGCGGCGACGGCGAGTTTGGGGCCCTCGGCGCTGGAGATATGGACCGCGGGCATGGACATGCCGCAGTAGGCGACGTTCATCGGAGCGGCGAGGCCTTCGCGATGAGCAAATGGAGTGTGGTCGAGAGATTTGTTTTCGGCGGTGGAATCGGACATGGCCGCGGCCCATTCGTCGAGGCGTTTGCGGACGGTGTGCTTGACGTGTTTCGAGCCGGTGAAGCTGACGTTTATCCTTCGCCGGTTGAGGACGAATTGACGGACGGCCGCAAGTTTTTCCAGCAGCGGCTCGACCGGGGCTTCGGTGATTTTCTCGTAGAGGTGAATCTGCGGAAGGCCGGCGAGGATTTCCTGGAGGTGGCCTTCCATGCTGAGTCCCCGGGCGGCGTGACGCATGGCGAGGGTGAGCCCATCGCTGGCCGGGCGCATACGCTGACGGGCGCGGGCCTGGAGGAGGACGTCTTTGAGGCGCGGGACGTCGCCAGGCTCCATCTGGAACATGAGATCGCGCAGGACGCTCAGGGCCTGGTCGGTGTTGTCGTCGAGGAATTTGGTGGAGAAGACGGCCTGGGCGACGATTTCCTTGGGGTTATCCGCCCTACCACCGACGCCGGCGCTGAAGGCAACCCCGCCGGTGAAGCCGGCGATGCGCTGGGCGATGGCGGCAAAGTCCTGGCCGGCGGCTCCCATTTTCTGGACGCAATCGCCATAGAGGGGCAGGTATTCAAAGAGGTCGCGGGGGAGGCCGCGGAGGTCGAAGCTGATGTGGAGATAGTTGACGCCGTTGGCAAAGACGTCGTTGTTGAGGAAGACACCGCCGGCGGTGAGCTTTTCGACGGAGGTGGAAATGTGGCGCGGCTTTCGCGGAAGGTCGATGACGCGAAGCTGGGGAAGAGAGGCGATCGCCTCGGGGGAGTTTGGCTGGTTGAGCAGTTTCTCCAGCTCCTCCTGGTTGTCGCGAATGGCTTCGAGCTCCTTCGGCGAAAGCGCGGCTTTCAACTGGCTCATTTTGGCGGTGAATTCGGCGTCTTTTTTCTGCTGGACGTTGCCATCGGGGCGCACAACGAGCATCAGGCGATGGGAATTATCGAGCAGCTTGCGGCGGATCAGATCGCCGAAAAATGCGGAATTCTGCGGCGAATTTTTGCTGAAGGGCGCGGATATGACGGTCGGCTTCGAGGAGGGTGAGGGGATCGCCGCCATGCTGCCACATGCCCATGATGTAGCCCATGATTTGGAGGGGATACATGGCGCCGATTTCGAGGTAGCGGTATTTGATCTGCTGGATGGCGGCGTCGAACTGCTCGCGAGAGACGCCGCGCTGGGCGATTTCGCGGAGGGCGGATTCGACGACGTGAAGAACTTTTTCGGCGCGGCCGGGCTCGCTGCCTTTGAGGCCGACGTGGAAAGAGGTATCAACGCCGTTGGCCCAGAAGCCGCTGTGGGTGACGTCTTCGCCGAGCTTTGAATCGATGAGGGCTTTGCGAAGGGGCGCGGATTGGTTGCCCAAAAGGATTCGATCGAGGGCACTGAAGGCGAATAATTCCTCGACGTCGATTCCCGATCCGATGAGCCAGTTGAGGACGATGAATGTTTTGCCGTCGACCGCATCCGTTGGAGCGACGGGGTAGACGGATTCCAATATCTTCGGGCTGCTCCAGCGCGGCTGGGGCGGGAATTGCGGGCGGACATCGGTTTTCTGAAATTCCGCCAGGCGTCCGCTAAGGAATTCGAGTTGGTCGGCGGTGGGGATGTCGCCGTAGAGGAAGATAAAGGCGTTGCTGGGGTGGTAGAAGCGGCGGTGGAAATCGGTGAGGCCGGGCCAGGTGAGTTCGGGGATGATGTCGGGATCTCCGCCGGAGTCTTTGCCGTAGGGCGTGTCGGGCCAGAGATTTTTCTCGATCAGGTCGTAAACCTTTGAGTCGGGGCTGGAGCGGGCGCCCTTCATTTCGTTAAAGACGATTCCCTTGACGATCAGATCGCTGGCGATGTCGCCGCGCTTGGCGAATTCGAGGTGATGACCTTCGCGCTCGAAGGTTTTTTCGGTGAGGAGGGGATGAAAGACGGCGTCCCAGTAGACCTCGGCGAGGTTGAAGAAATCCTGGCGGACGTTGCTGGCGACGGGGTAGACGGTGTAGTCGCTGCCGGTCATGGCGTTGATGAAGGTGGCCATCGAGCATTTGACCATTTCGAAGAAGGGGTCCTTGACGCGGTATTTTCGCGAACCGGCGAGGACGCTGTGCTCGAGGATGTGGGGGACGCCGGTGTCATCCGGTGGCGGCGTGGGAAATGTGACGGAAAAGAGGTTCTCGGCGTCGGCGTTGTGGATATGGAGGATTCTCGCGCCGGTTTTTTCGTGGGAGAGCTCGATGGCGGTGGATTTCATGTTTTCCAGCGGGACTACCCGCCGAACTGAAAAACCGTCCAACTTCTCGCCCGCTTTCAATGTTTGATTTCGTTGCGTCATGATGGAATCGTAGTCATGGAAAAGCAGTCTGGAAAGCGGGGAGATGTTTCACCGCGGAGATCGCGGAGAGCGCTGAGAACAAATTTCTTTTTTTCTTCGCGCTCTTGGCGTCTTGAGCGAAGCGGGCGGTTATAAGATTTTTAACCGCCAAGACGCCAAGAGACTTCGATGAGCCTCAGTCGAATCGCGCCAAGGAAAAAAATTCAATTTGCCTTTTTCTCCGCGCTCTCTGCGGTGAGGAGGTATTTTCGAACGGCTATGGCTTTTCCGTTTCGGCAAGTTTTCGCCAGGCTTCCAGGCCGTGCTGGGCGGAGAAGGCGGCGGTTTGGGTGGCTTCGGGGGGGATGGCGCCGATGAAAAATGGGCGGCGGATGGTGCGTTTGAAAGGGATTCCGCGCAGGCGGACATATTCGTCGTGGAATTTTGCGCCGGGGTGGTTGGCGAGGGGGGCGTTGCTGGCTACGCCGCCGTGGAGCTGATGGAACGTGCCTTCGCCCAGGAGCATGACATATTGCATCTCGGGGCCGGAGACAGCACGCAAAAAGAAATCGAGGTTTACCAGGCCACCGCCGGGGGATTCGAAGCGTTCGTCGAAGCCGCCCAGAGCCAGGAAATCGGCTTTGCGGATTGCGAAGCAGCCGGATTCGGAGGGGCGGCCGAACCAGCCGAGGTTGCCATCCGAGAAATCACCGGCGATGCGATAGAGGGCGTAGCCATTTTTCTTCCAGTTGCTGGTTTCGAGCAATCGGTCCTCGAGCTGCTTGGTGTAGCCTTCCTGGATGGAGATGTTCTGGCGTTTGGGGCCGAGGTGGAAAGGAATGGTGACGATGAATGCGGAATCGAAGAGGCCGAAGGCGGAATCGGTGAGGGTGAAGATTCCTGGGGAGACGATGTGAGCGCCGTCGATGATGACCAGCAACTCATCCCCGGCGGCGTCGCGGCAGGCGGCGTTGATGGCTTTGGCGGGGGAGAGGGAATTCGTCTGGATGAAATGGTATTTGAATTCGGGGCCGAATTTTTGAACGTCGGGTTCGGAAAGGGGGTCGGAGGAGCCGTTGTCCAGGACGATGACTTCGAATTTTAGATCTGCGGCTGCGATTTGATAGGCGCGGGTGAGGGAGAAGAGGGTGTTTTGGGCTTCGCGGCGGTTGTTGAAGAAATTTACGACGATCGAGAGCATGTGGGGTTCATGGTCATCAATAAAGGCCTCGCGTCAATCGCGAATGGCTTGATGCGGGTCGCGCGTGCGAATACCGTTACGCTATGCCGCGGTCGGTTACGAAATGGGATGAAGGGACTGCCGCGACGGCTCTGCGGCGGCGGCGGAAGTGGCGGATTGCGGGGATGGTGCTGGTTTCCGCCCTTTTGCTTAGCAGCGTTGTGGACCACCTGCGCGCGCAGAACCGGGGTGGCGATGATTGGATGCGATTTGACGGGCGAAAGCTTCCGTTCGTTCGTGCGGCGGATGGGCAATCGATTGCAATCGCTGACGGGGGCGACGACGTCACGATCGTGCGGATTCTGGGGATCAGGTCGGCCAATGCGGATTGGGATGAGCGGGCGAGGAGCCGGATGGATGCGTTTTTGGCGGGGCAGATTGTTTCGATCCATCTGGAGCCGACGCAGACACGCGATGAAAACGGACGGCTGCTGGCAGATGTTTTTACGGATTCGAACCAGCTATTGGGCGCGCAATTGGCGGCGGAGGGCTTGGTGCGGGGAGACTGGACGGCCCATTGCACTTTTTATGCGGATATCAGCCGCGCTCAGAGCGTAGCGCATAAGAAGCGGATGGGGTTCTGGAATTATGATTGAGGGTTGATCGCGGCAGGCCTGCTTGCCCGCGCCCGTGGATTGCGGATATGTTTCGAGGGGCATGATCATCACGATCGACGGACCGGCCGGTACGGGCAAATCGACGGTGGCGCACGAGGTGGCGCGGGAGCTGGGGTTCGATTTTCTGGACACCGGGGCGATGTATCGGGCGGTGGGACTGGCGGCGCTGCGGCGAAAAGCCGACATGCACGATGAGCGCGGGCTGGTCTATATCGCGCGGATGACGCGGATCGTGTTTGATTTTTCGCAGCAGCCCCCCACCGTGTTGCTCAACGGCGAACCCGTGGGGCGGCTGCTCAGATCGGGCGAGGCCACGCAGGCCGCGTCGTATGTGGCGGTGGTGCCGGGCGTGCGGGAGTTGCTCGTGAAGCAGCAGCAGGAGATCGGGGCGTCGCGGCCGAATATCGTGACCGAGGGGCGGGACCAGGGGAGCGTGGTTTTTCCGCATGCGGAATTGAAGATTTATCTGGACGCTAACCCGGTCGAGCGGACCCGGCGGCGGGCGGAGCAGCTTCGGGCGCGGGGGGAAGTCGTGAATGTCGAGGTTTTGCAGAAGCAGATCGCCGACCGGGATTTGCGCGACAGCCGCCGGGCGGCGAGCCCGCTGATGGTGCCGCAGGGGGCGGAAATCATCGACACGACGAATCTTTCGATTCCGCAGGTCGTGGAGCAGATCGTGGCCAAAGCGCGGGCGATACAGAAGAGGTCGATCGAAACATGACCGAGCGCTCGCTGACGTGGAAATCGCTTCAGATCATCGCGCGGGTCGGAACCACATTGCTGTTTGATCTGAAAACCTACGGGCGGGAAAACGTGCCGGCGACGGGAGGCGTCTTGCTGGTGGCGAATCATCAGAGTTATCTCGACCCGGTGCTGGTGGCGGTGCATCTGCGACGGCCGGTGAGTTTCCTGGCCAAGAGCGAGCTGTTTGAGAATCCCTATTTTAGCTGGTTCATTCGGACGCTTCACGCGTTTCCGGTTCGGCAGGGGGAGGGGGATATCGGGGCGGTGAAGGAAGTCATCCGCCGGCTGAAAGAGGGGCACGTGCTGAATATTTATCCGGAAGGATCGCGAACCGAGACGGGGGAAATGGCCCCGCTGGAAAAAGGGGTGGCGCTGGTGATTCGCAGGGCGCGGGTGCCGGTGGTGCCGGTGGCGATCGAGGGTTCGTTTGCGGCTTGGCCGAAGGATTCGAAAGTGTTCCATGGACATCGGATTCGTGTGAAATATGGGAAGGCGATTAATTTTGAGGGGAAGAAGGGGGAGGAAATTATTCAGACGCTGGAGATGCGCTTGCGGGAGATGATTGGGGAACTGAAAGCGATGCCCGCAAGATAGCCATCCTGCGGCTTTGGTTAGTTTCGCGTCGCGGGGGATTCGGTGAGGTCGAGGTCGATGACCGCGGTGTAATAGCGCCAGCCGCGGCCGATGAATGTCTGGTCTTTGAGCATTTCCGCAATGCTCTGGGTGGGGATTGCGTTATAACGGGTGAGGCCGTTGGCGATGATTTTTACGGGGGCGCTCATGTCCACCATCTGATCGTTGAGATAGACGCGGACGAGGCGGACGTTGCGGGTCGTGAGCGTAATCGTATGCCTGTCGGTGATTTCGCCGATTACCCGGAACGTGTTTTGGTAGATGTACATGCCCTGGCTGCCGTGGGAGAACTGGACCTTGGCCTGCTCGCCGGGATCGAGCGGCTGGTAGATTTGAATCCAGTCGGCGCGGTTGAAAATGGTTTCGAGACTGTTGGACTGGATGAAGACGGCGGCCGGATATAGATCGCGGGTGCGCGAGCGGGTTTTGGTGTATTCGTCCTCGACGATTTGCTCTGGGGGGGCGTGGCCAAGGCCCTGGGTTTCGTCGTAATCGACGTCGAATTTCATGTTGCGGAGATAGCGCACGAGTCGAGCGCGATTCGTCGACGTTGATGACGTCGTCGGAGGCGTCGTGCCAGACGATGCAGAGGATGTTGGCAAGGTTGCCGAGCCGGACGCGCTGCCAACTGTCGTGGGCCTGGCCGGCCAAAGGGTTGATGGCGGCGAAGAAGGTGGGGTAATGGATGGCCAGGTTCCAGACGGCACTGGCGGCCATGGAGTGGCCGATGAGATAGACGCGGGCGGGGTCGATGTTGGCCTGGTCCGCGGCGTCGAGGATCGGCTGCATCACCAGGTTCATGCCGACGGGGCCGGGGCCGTAAAGCTCATCCAGATTCAGCAGCGGCATGACGACCACCGCATCGGGATGACGCTTCAATTCATCCTGCATCCAGCCGGTGTAAATCTGGCTGACCGTTTGCGCGTCCGGCGGAGGGTCGGTGAGAAACGCGTTGGGGACGGGAAGCTTTATCACCAGGGGCCAGGAATGGGTGCGGTCATATTGCGGGGGAATTCCGAGGAAATAGCGGACGCTGAAGGTGCCGACCTTTTTGTTGATGAAGTAGACGCCGGGAGTGAGGTCGGCCCAGCCGGAGCGCAGGCGGACGATCCGGCCGATGACGGAGGGGGAGAGGCCGGAGGCTTGGATTTCGTCGACCAGGCGCTGGCGCTGGGATTGCGTGGCAGCGCCGAAATATTGCTCGATCAGGGCGTGGACATCCTGGAGCCTGGGCAATGGCGAGGGCTGGAACTGGTCGCCTAGCTCGGCCTGATACATTGCCGCGGAAATGTCGGCGGCGGGCGCTATACGGAAGAGTGCGGCAAGCAATAGAACGAATATGCTCGCGCTCGCGCGGAAACGCACAGGGCCCTCACTTCGGGGATGGCTTATCCTTCGGCGATGGTCACGCTGTTTAGGACGTCGCCCTGCTTGATGGCGTTGACGATCTCCTGGCTGGCAGCGTCTTTCACCTGGCCGAAGACGGTGTGCTTTCCATCGAGCCAATTGGTGACCACGTGGGTGATGAAAAACTGACTGCCGTTGGTGTTGGGGCCGGCGTTGGCCATGGAAAGGGAACCAACCTGGTGCTTGCGGGGATTGTTCTTCACCTCGTCGGCGAACTTATATCCCGGCCCCCCGCTGCCGGTGCCGGTGGGGTCGCCGCCCTGGACCATGAAGTCGGGGATGACGCGGTGGAATTTGGTGCCGTCGTAAAAATTCTCGCGGGCGAGGAAGACGAAATTGTTAACGGTGTTGGGCGCGTCCTTGGCATAAAGGTCGCAGACGATCTTCCCCTTTGTCGTGTCGAACGTGGCGGTGTATTTCTTGTTGGCGTCGATCGTCGCCTTCGGGGGTTGCGAATACTGCTTACCGGGCATGGGCTGGTTCTCCTTGTTGTTGGCGTGTAGGGTTCACTTTTCGGGCCGATTGTCAATCGGGAATGCAGTTGCGAGTTGCGAGTTGCGAGTTGCGAGAAAGTGCCATCGGGCTTTTCCCGCAACTCGCAACTCGTAACTCGCAACTATCCCCCCTCCCCCATAGAATCCACCAAGCCAATGCAAATTCGTAATTTCTCCATTATCGCCCACATTGACCACGGCAAGAGCACCCTTTCAGACCGGCTGCTGATGCGCGCCGGCGCCATCACCGAGCGGGAGTTCAAGGAGCAGATCCTGGACGACATGGATTTGGAGCGGGAGCGGGGAATCACCATCAAGGCGTCCGCGGTCACCGTCTTTCACGAGCAGGACGGGGAGCAGTTCATGCTCAATTTCATTGATACGCCGGGCCACGTCGATTTTCACTACGAGGTGCAAAAGGCCCTGCAGGCGTGCGAAGGGGCGATCCTGGTCGTGGACGCAACGCAGGGCGTGCAGGCGCAGACCGTGGCCAATGCTTATGCGGCGGTGGAGGTGGGGCTGGAGATCATTCCGGTGATCAACAAGATCGATCTGCCCAGCGCCCGGCCGGTGGAAGTGGCGGAGGAAATCGAGCAGATTCTGGGGTTTCCGGCAGAGGATGCGATCCTGGTTTCGGCCAAGACGGGGCAGGGAATTGACGAGCTGATCGCGACGCTTTGCCGCAAGCTTCCGCCGCCCAAGGGGAATCCGGCCGGGACGACGCGGGCGCTGATTTTTGACAGTATTTATGACGATTACCGCGGGGTGATCGTCTACGTTCGCGTGGTGGATGGGGAGCTGGTGAAGGGGCAGAAAGTCCGGCTGATGGGGACGGACAAACTGTATCAGGTCACCGACCTGGGCAAGCTGATGCCGCGGCCCAAGCAGGTTGAGAAAATCGGCACCGGAGAAGTGGGCTACTTCGTGGCGGCAATCAAGGATTTGCACGACGTGCGCGTGGGGGACACCGTGACGGATGCGGCGGCGCCGGCGACAGAGCAGTTGCCAGGGTATAAGCCGATCCAGCAGATGGTCTACTGCGATTTTTATCCGGGGGGAACGACCCAGTATGACGAGCTCCGCGACGCGATGGACCGGCTCCAACTCAACGACAGCAGTTTTTCGTTCGCGCCGGAATCATCGGATGCCCTGGGCTTTGGTTTTCGCTGCGGGTTCCTGGGGCTGCTGCACATGGAGATCATCCAGGAGCGGCTGGAGCGGGAATTTCATATCGAAATCGTCCAGACCGCCCCCACCGTCACCTACGAGGTGAAACTGACCGACGGGACGATCAAGCGGATCGATGCACCGAGTGAATTGCCGAATCCGAATCATCTGGAGGAAATCCGCGAGCCATACATTTTGATGAACTTGATACTTCCGACGGATGGGGTGGGCGCATTGATGAAGCTTTGCGAAGACCGGCGCGGAATCTACAAGAAGACGGAATACATCGGCACGTCGCGGGTGATCCTGGTTTATGAAATGCCGCTGGCGGAGGTGATTTACGATTTTTACGACCGGCTGAAGAGCGCCACCCGCGGCTACGGAACGATGGACTACGACTTCATCGGGTTTCGGCCGGGGAAGCTGGTGAAGATGGATATTCTCGTCAACGGCGACCGCATCGACGCCCTAAGCGTGATCGTTCACGCCGACCACTCGGAGCAGCGCGGCCGCAAGCTGCTGGTACGGCTGAAGCAGGAAATCGCCCGCCACCTGTTCGAAATACCCTTGCAGGCCGCGATCGGAGGGAAAGTGATCGCCCGCGAGACGATTAAATCGGTCGGGAAGAACGTCACCGCGAAATGCTACGGGGGCGACGTGACGCGAAAACGAAAATTGCTCGAGAAGCAGAAGGAAGGGAAGAAGCGAATGAAGCGGGTGGGGAGCGTGGATATTCCGCAGGAAGCCTTCATGGCGATCCTAGAAAGCGGCGATTGACGCTCCGCGTTTTACTCCTCTTACCCCCTCTCCTGGTACTCCGGGAGAGGGCTGGGGTGAGGGTCGAGAACGGAGACAATCGCCTCAACATTCACTGCTTTTCAAAGACCCTCACCCTGTCCCTCTCCCGGAGTACCAGGAGAGGGGAAAATGGCACCACACCAAAGGTAATTTCAGGAATCAAAAGCGGACTTACTGCCCAATCCGCGTCGCCGTGAAACTTACCTCCGGCGGCGAACCCGCAACGCGAACGCCGTCCGGAAGATTCTCAATCTCCACCGTCACCGGATTCGTATCGTTCACATTCTCAGAGCTGATCTCCAGCAGCGCATGCGGCTGGGGGGTTACTTCGCCGTTCTTTAGCTTCTCAATCTGGTCCGGCGGGCCAATCACGTCAAACTTCGGCGTGAATGTGCGGCCGTTCAGCGAAATCGAATATTGCTGGTTGATGTTGGCGCAAAGGCCTCCCAGACTGGAACGGAAATCGTGCCGCGCACGTCGGTCTCGGCGACGGTGATCGTTACCTTCACCTGGTTAAGGTCGTAGGTCAGGTGCTGCGAAGGATCGGAGATGAGGGCGACATCGTCGAGCGTGTGGGTGCCGGGCAGATAGAGTTCTTTCATCGACGCCATGTCGGCAATCACCTGGCCGAGATGATCGACGACGCTCTTTGGACCGCTGACCTTAATGGTGGGCGGATCGAAGCTGACGGTTTGAAGGTTGGGAATATCGCCGGGCGGCCGGACGGGAACCTGGCGGTCGCGGACGAGATCGTCGACGGTTGCCGTCAGGACGACCGGGTTGCACTTCACGACGGTGATGCCCGCTTCCTTGAAGCGCGGGCTTTTCTGAAGGCTGTCGAGAATGGGAATTCGCTCCTGGCCGTTTTTCTGGTCGGCGTCGATTTCGATCGGAATGGTGCGCGCCGGTGGAGAGAGTGGCCTTGAAGCGATCGATATTGGCCTGCGGGCCTTCAAGGTCGCAGATGATCACGTTTTCGTCGCGATCGACGATGGCAATTTTGTTTGGATTGTTGGTGACGATTTCAATATTGATCGGCTGGCCCTCATCGCGGACCTGTTCTTCGCTTTCGGCATAGACCCAGATGAGCACGGTCAGCGGGGCCGCCCAGGCGAAGGTCTTGAGATAGCTGATGACGGCATCTTTGGTGATGGAATAATAAAACCGGCGGAATTCGGAGATCATCCCCCGAATCCAGATGGAGATGGGGCCGGCGCGGCGCGGCTGGGCAGGCGGGTTGCCCTCGGTATCCTGGTCCGGTTTGTTTTCCACCTTCAGGTCCATCACGCTCAGGTCGACAGATGGCGGCGCCATCGCTCGCCTCCGCCGGCCCCCAGTAAATCGTTCAACAGTCCGTGTAACGCTTCGGGAGTCAGCTTTCGAATCAGTTTGCCGCTTTCGGCAATGCTGATGTCTCCGGTCTCCTCCGAAATAACCATGACGACGGCATCGCTCTCCTGGCTGAGTCCGACAGCCGCGCGATGGCGGCTGCCAAGCTCGCGCTCCAGTTCGCCGCTCTCAGCCAGGGGAAACTGAACTCCGGCATAGGCAATCCGTCCGCCGCTTACCACCACGCCAAGATCGTGCAGAGGGGAATTAGGCCAGAAGATCGTGTCCAGAAGATCGGCCGAGAGATCGGCATTGATGCGGGTGCCGGTTTCGGCGATGCCGCCGAGGCCGACTTCGCGCTCGATGGCCACCAGGCCGCCGAGTTTGCGCCGGGAGAGAAAGACGGCGGATTCGACCAATTGCTCGATGTCCTGGGTAATGACGTCGCTGAAGCCGCGGAAGAGGCGCGTTTCGCCCAGCCGCATCAGCCCGCGGCGTAGCTCGGGCTGGAACACGACGGCAAGGGCGAACGAAGCAAAAAGCAGGAATTTCTCGTAGAGGAAGACGAGGCGGTCGAGCCGGGCGGCCTCGCCGACGAAGGTCACCAGCAGGTGCAGGGTGATGAGGACAACGGCAATCCCCTTGAGCATCCGGTCGCCGCGCGTTCCCTGAAGGAATCGGATGACCCAGAAGACGACGATGCCGATCAGCAAAAGCTCGATGATGACCCGCCACCACCCCATTGCCAGGACGGCGTGGTAGAAGTTTGCGAGGTTGACGAGGAGCCAGTCGAACATGAAATGCTTTCAGTGCCGAGTTCAGGGACCAATTGAGGCTCGCCTGCACCCCCCGGCTGGGCCGGATGCCAACGGCCTCTGGGGACTATATTAAAGAAACGGGCGGCGGGGCAAACATCCTTAAGAAATTCTCTCTTTTTTTTGAGAGATGATGGCCTGAACGACCCGCACGACCTGCGAAATCGGACCCACATCATGGACACGTACAACCGCCGCGCCGTTAGCGACACACCAGGCGACGACCGCGGCGGTGCCGAAGAGGCGCTGGTCGGGACGCTCTTGACCGGTGATATGCCCGATGAATCGCTTTCGGCTTGGTCCGACAACCAGCGGGCTTCCCAGGGCGGCCAGTGCCGAAGTGTCGCGGACAAGCTGAAGATCGTGCGGGGCGTTTTTTCCGAAGCCGATGCCAGGGTCGAAGAGGATTTTGTCCAGGTTTACCCCTGACGCGACGGCCTGATCCCGACGATCGGTAAGGAAGGCACTGACCTCGGCGGTTACGTCCGCATAAACCGGGGAAAGATGCATGGTCTGGGGTGTTCCCTGCATGTGCATGAGGATGATCGGGACCCCGCGCTCGGCGACGAGGGGGAACATTGCCGGGTCGTCGCGGCCGGCGGAAATATCGTTGACTACATTGGCCCCAGCGTCGAGAGCCGCGCGGGCGACTTCGGAGCTGGTGGTATCAATGGAGATCAGGATGGCGGTCTGACGGCGGATTTCAGCAATCGCCGCGATGGTGCGGCGCATCTGTTCCGCGGGCGCGACAGGGAGGGCGCCGGGGCGGGTGGATTCTCCGCCGACATCCAGCCAATCGGCCCCCCCCTGCTCAAGCTGCTGTGCATAGGCGGCGGCTGCATCCAGGCCGGCGAGGCGGCCACCATCGCTGAAGCTGTCGGGGGTGAGGTTGATGATTCCCATGACCAGCGGAGGTCGCACTGGCGTCATGAGCCATTGATTGAACGCGTCCGAGGTCATGTCGAGGCCTGATTTAACCGACGATCTATCAGAATATTTAGTTTAGGAGCGTGGGGAAGTGCTCCAATTTCACGTCCGGGACAAAAAAAATCGCGATTTCTTCGCAGCGGATAAGGTTTTTGCCGATATTTTTTATTAACATCACAATAACGAAGCGCTAAGAACGTATTAATGATAGGTGGAAGTTCGGTAATGTTGTACGACGCATTTCATCGTTTGCTGTTTCCGATAGTAACCAGTCTGGTCATTGGTACGGTTTGGGTTGTCGGCTGGAGCAGCGATTTGCAGGCGCAAGCCGACAGGAAATATTGGCCGGCGTTGGAAGTGCCAAGCCATTCCGTCAAAGCCACCCCAGTCGAAACTACCCCCGTCGAAGCTACCCCAGTCGAAGCTACCCCAGTCGAAACTATCCCAGTCAACGGCTCACTCCAGCAGGTTCTTCTCAAAGACAATTAAATTGTCGGCGTGGGTTGAATCCCAGCGAATTCCGACAATGTCATACCCCATCGCAATCGCGAAATGGATGAACTCGCGCTGATGGTTCATGCATTCGCAGCGGATGTATTCGTATCCATGATCCTTCGACCAGGCCTGCTGGGCTTCCTGAAGCTGCCGGCCGACCCCATGCCGGCGAACGTCGGGCAGGACCGCCCCGAGCCATTGGTAAAACATCCCCGGCTTGAGCTCAAACCCGATCCAGAAGCCGACCGGCTTGTTGTCCATGCGGGCGATCAGGGTCAGTGTATTGTAGCGGCCCATGAACCGGCGTTTGAAGAAATCGACCTCGCGCTTGGGACGGAAAATCGCGTTGTAAAGCTCCACGGCGCGGGGAAGCATTTTCTCATCGGCAATGTCAATGTCGGCCTGGGCCACGAATTTTATCTCCCAAAGGGACTGTGTGAGCGCGGGGCTATTGTATCGGAAGGGAATGGGGGATTAAAGCTCCGCCGGTGGCGACGATCAATTAATCCCTGATTTTTACGGCCATTTCAAACTTGCCGTTGCTAAGGGGGCGGGAGCGGACGACCTCGCAGATCTTTCTCTGCGTCGGGCCGTTGCCGGTGATTTCGATTTTGCAGGTTTGTCCGACGGCCAGCGATTCGCGGAGGAGAAAGGAGATGCCGCTGAAGGAGAGGTCGCGGGTCATGATTTCAAAGGCCGCGCCGGCATTGGCTCCGTCGAGAACGGTGAGGGTCGCTTTGCCTTGCACCGGCTTGCGGTTTTCGCGCCTTCGGTCGCGCTCGACACTGACGACGGGACGCGGCGCCGCGGCGTGCGCTCGCGGCGCGGATTGCCGAGGTATAGACGGCTGAGGTACGGACGGGCCGTTGCCGCCCGGGACTTCGGGGTCGGGGAGTCGATTCATATTTTTAATTGTGAGCTACGAAAAACAGAGCCTAGCGAGTTCAACCGCGCGATGCAATGCCCGGCACCACCCTGTCGCTAAAAAATTTCCGCGGAGTCGCGCGCTCAGACGGACTGCGCCCACTTGATGAGAATGTCGGCAACCTCCGGCCGGCTGAACTCATTGGGGGGCCGCTGCCCGGCGCGGAGCAGTTCCCTTACCTTGGTTCCGCTTGGGGCCACCTTCTGCTCCGGACCGTGCGGGCAGGTCTTCACCGACACCACGGCCGCACACGCTTTGCACCATGCGGTATGCTCGAACTTCAGGATCGTCACGCCGATATCGCGGGGAATGTCGAACTGATCGAAGATTTTCTGGGCATCGTAGGTGCCGTAATAATTGCCGACGCCGGCGTGATCGCGGCCGACGATGAAATGCGTGCACCCGTAATTCTTGCGGATAATCGCGTGCAAAATGGCTTCCCGGGGCCCGGCATAACGCATGGCCAGGGGCATCACCGTCAGCATGGTCCGCTCTTTGTTGTAATACCCATCAATGAGAGTTTTGTAGCACTCCATTCTGACGTTGGCGGGGATGTCGTCCGACTTGGTTTCGCCGACGAGGGGATGGATGAGCAGCCCATCTGTCATTTCCAGGGCGCACTTGGTGAGATATTCGTGCGACCGATGGATGGGGTTGCGGGTCTGGAAAGCAGCGACCGTGCTCCACCCGCGCGATGCGAAGGCTTCGCGCAGTCTTTGCGGGGGGAAGGCGGTATTCGGGAAACTCGGGCTCGTAATTGGCCTGAATAACGTCGACCGCCCCACCGAGGCAGAAGTCCCCCTGCTTGCGCACCAGGGCCACGCCGGGATGGGCATCTTCCTGGGTCTTATAGACGTTGGGAATCTCCAGCTCTTTATCGTGCCGGTATTTTTCGTCGACCTTGATGACGGCCAGCAGCCGGCCCTGGGAATCCTTGAGCGCGATGCGCTGCCCGACCTGGATTTTTTCCGCCTGGTCGTTCGGGGGACAGAGGACGACTGGAATCGGCCAGACGGTGCCGTTGGCGAGCCGAAGGTTCTTGCACACGGATTCAAAATCCGCCTTGCCCTGAAACCCCGTCAGCGGCGAAAAGGCGCCGATGGAGATCATTTCCAGGTCGAACTGCTCACGCGGCGAAAGCACCAGCGACGGCAGCGAGCCCGCCTCCTTCGACAACGCAGCGGCGGCGGACCCCTCGACAATTCGATTCACAAGCTTCCCCCCATGCGGCGCAACCAGCGACATTCCAGCTACTCCTTACTTTTAAACGGAATTCTCACCGCGGAGATCGCGGAGAGCGCTGAGAAAAGACCATTTCTCTCTCCGCGTTTTCTCGGCGCTCTCTGCGTGCTCTGCGGTTAAATCGTATTTAACAAAACCACGGAACGGCGGTAGCCTAGCGGAACGGATTTTCCAGGCAAGGGCCGGCTCGCAAAATCAAACGAATTGCTGTTGATACCGTTGAATCAACCCCTCGAGCCGGTTTTTGGGCTGGATTCCGTAGAAAAGCTCGCGGTCGAACATCCCCTGCTCATCGGCATTCCTCCGCACGGCCTCGGCCAATCGCTGCTGCCATTTGTGGACGCCGGGGTCGATCTGAACCGCCGTCGCCCGGCGGGAATGCATCTGGCTGAACATCTGCTGCCGCTGCATCGATCGCCGCGGGGCCTCGGCAATCTGGCGAACGAGCTGCATCTTGTCGTCCCCCATGACGGCATGGCGAAGCCGATGCCCCTCGTGGGCCAGGCACGGCAAACAGACGCGCTGCCGCCCCACCGCCGCCGGAAAATAAAGCGTCGCCGTCGTCACCGAAAACGCCGGTGGCTCGATGCCAAAAATGCGTGGATCACGCGATCGTTCACCTGCTCGTATCTTCCGCCGCCGATTCCGTGGACGAACTGATCGACCACCATCAGCCGCAGAAACATCGTCAGCGTCAGCGCCCGCGGCGAAAGCCGAAGATTGTGCCTCTGAAGAAATTCGTGAAGGCGACCCGCCGCCGCGGAATCGAATTCGGAGCTGAACGCAATCGAATCGCCCCCGGCATTCAATCGCCAATTATGCCCATCTTCCTGCACGCAAGCCCGCGAGCGCTTCTGCCCCGCAAGGTCGTCCAGCCAGAACGGCACTTCGCATTTGCCCTCTTTCCAGCAGAGGTCGGGCATCGGCCGGCCGGGATTGTCGATTCCATGCGCCAGGCGATATTCGTCCAGCGCCCGGTTGTACGCCTCCGCAAACGAATCGGCATTTCCAAGCAGGTGACAAACAAAGGCCAGATACGGCTCATTGCTCCAAAGCCCCGAAACGACGATCGATTGATGCCGCAAACCCAGATTCCAATCGAGGCGATACATCGCGCTGGTCAGGTCCGCGGACAAAGTCGATTTCCGCGAGGTTTGCTCGGCGAGGTCGTCCAGAAAATCCCCCGCCATCGAGTGGAACGGCCAGCGATCGGACGTAGTGCGAAAGGCATTGCGGATTCTCTCGATGTGCTCCGTCGATGGCCCTTCCAGCAGGCCGCACCACTGGCCGACGGCCAATCGCGGATCATCGGTAATCGGCATCGAATGCCCCGGCCAGCGAAATTGCAGGTGCTTTGGCGCATCCGTATCGACTGCCGCGAAGAGGCAATCCGCATCGAGCGGCCTGGCCACGGCGTCGAGCATCGCCAGCTTGGCCCAGACACCGGGGTGAAATAATTCCGTCTGATGCCCGCTGGCAATCACCGGGCGGTCTTCGCTGAACCGAAGCATTTCCCGCTGCCGGCGGCGAAGATCCCCCAGCGGCGAATCCCACGCCGACAATCGCTGATGATTCTCAAGAGTCTCGGAAAGAATTCTCGCCGGCTCCGGCCAGATGACCATGGCCGAGTCCTCGGCCGGCGACTTTCCAGTCGGGATACGCGGAGAATTCCTGGATCATGTGGATCGATAATTATTCGCAACAACAGCAGGACTGCTCGGCCTCGCGCTGCACCGGCGGGGGCAGAGGATTCGAGCGCCAGACGCTCCACCTCGCGGGTCAGGACATCGAGATAATGCCGCAGGCGATGGCCGACGTCATCCAGGTTGCCGCCAAAGTGCCGGCTCGGATCGTTGTAGATAAGGCGCACCGGGATTTCCGTCACCCGCAGCTTCGCCGCCGCCACCTGCGGCCAAAGCTGAAGGGGAAACGCATAGCCCGGCTCATCGAGGCGAAGCCGGCGCATCGCCGAAACCCGGTGGGCCTTAAACCCGCAGAAGGCGTCGGTCAGGCCCAGATGGAACAGATCGTTGACGATGGTCGTGATGGTCGTGTTCACCGCCCGGCGTTCGGTCGGCGGCAAATCATCATCCCCCCGCGGGCGGAGATAGCGCGAGCCGCTGATCAGGTCCCAGCGGTCGGTTTCGATCTCGCGGATGAAATCGGGGATGGTCTCAGGCTCATGCTGCTCGTCGCAGTCCATAGTGATGACCCAGTCATACCCGGCCCCATCCGCTAAATCGAAGGCGTCAATCAGGCTTTGCCCATAGCCGCGGTTATCGGACCTGCGGATGAGCCGGATATCGGTTCGGGCGGCCAGCAGTTCGCCGGTGCCGTCGGTGCTGCCGTCGTCGACGACCAGCACGTCGGGCCAGAAGGTGCGGATTTTGTCCAGCACCCGGTCGACGTACTTCATCTCATTGAAGACCGGGACGGCTATCAGTAATCGCAAGCGGTCTACTCCTTGATATTCACCCGATGCTGCCGTCATAGTAGAACCCCTGGAATAGAGCGTCAACCGGAGTTTTGCCTATCAAATCGAGCGAACTTGTTGTTCTGGCGGAAGATGAGCGGATTATCGCGGTTGCGAAGCCGCCCTATCTTGCCACCATCCCCGGACGGGGTGAAACCGACAGCGTCCTGCAAATGCTCTCGCGCAGATCGGCATTCCCTGCGCGGGCACGGCCGACCCCCGGCTGCGGGTCGTCCATCGCCTCGACAAGGAGACCAGCGGCGTCCTGCTTTTCGCGAAAGACATCGACGCCCAGCGGCAAATCTCCGCCCAGTTCCAGAACAACCTAATCGAGAAAGAGTATCTGGCCCTGGTCTGGGGCAAGCCGCCGGCAGACGAAGGGCAAATCGACGCCGCGCTCGCGCCGCATCCCTCCAGCCGGGATCGAATGGCGGTCACGAAGCACGGCCGGGCGGCGCGGACCGACTGGAAAGTCGAGCGGCGGATGCGGCGATTCACGCTGCTGAGATGCTTTCCCAAGACCGGCCGGACGCATCAGATCCGCGTGCATTTGAAATCGATCGGGCTGCCGCTGGCGATCGATCCGCTCTACCACCCGTCAAAATCGGGTGATGCGCCGGGATTATTTTTGAGCCAGTTTAAGCCGGGTTACCGCCCTTCCGGCCGGGACCCAGAGCGGCCCCTGATCGGGCGACTGACGCTGCACGCGCATCGGCTACGATTCCAGCATCCCAACGGCAACGAAATGACCATCGAATCCCCCCCACCCAAGGATTTCCGCGCGGCGGTGATGCAGCTTGGAAAGCTGTAAATAGGAGATCACGATCCAAAGACATCCTCTCTCCCCGTGTAGCCGCCCCCGCTTGCGGGGCGCGTCTTCCGATGTCCACAAATCGTGGTCCCACATGTAGCCTCCTGCCAAAATGGGAAGCATTTTCAGGGGGCACGGCGCAGCCGATGCTTTGTTTTTAAGCGGGACCGCCCTTCCCATTACGCAAAATTGGAATTGGCATCAATCTTGTATCCCGAAAGGCCAGTGGTTGAGCGTCGGCGTTCCGGGTAGACTCCCCAGCGAGCGGGATTTGCCGCTGGTTGAAGTCTGCTCTGAGGAACTCCTATGCAAATGATCGAAGCCGTTATTAAGCCGCACAAGATCGACGCGGTAAAGCAGGGCTTGGCGAAAATCGGAATTCTGGGCGTCACCGCCATCGAATGCAAAGGCTTCGGCCGGCAGATGGGCCACACCGAGCGCTATCGTGGCGCGAGGATGGACGTGGGATTCGTCCCGAAAGTTCTGATCAAGGTCTGCGTCAAAGAAGATGAAAGCGAAAAGGCCGTCAATGCCATCGTCGAGGCGGCCAGGTCCGGGGAAGTTGGTGATGGAAAGATATTCGTCTATCCCGTCGCACAGGTGGTTCGCATCCGAACGGGTGAGACCAACGAACAAGCCCTTTAAACGGCTGATTCGTCATTTGGGGGCAGTCTCTAGGGCGGGAAAGAACTGGGGTAATTCGTGAGCAGTTCAGGGCATTCGCGTCCCAACGACAGGAATGGTCACTCGGGGAATGGTCACTCCCGCTCTTTGCGGATCGGGAAGGTGGGCATTCGAATCGACTGGCCGCGCTGGCTCAGGGTGATCCAGCGCAAACGCCGCATGGCAGCCCAAGCAAATTCACCCGCGCCGGCAAACCTGCCAGCGGAATATTTCGCGATCAATACCCTCAGCAGCTTTCAGCTTGAAGGGATCACCCTCGATCAGGACGAAATCGCGGCAGCGATCTCGCACGGATGGTCGGCGAGGGGGTTTCGATCGCGCACCGCCCAGCGCATTCGAAACCATGTGGCAATCCTTCGCCGGATCGAATCCTCCCTCCGCGCGGCGCGACCCTCACTTCCCAAACCGTGCTGCGCTGGTATACGTCGATCAGTTGCGGCCTGTCCCTCGCGGCCCTCGATGAGAGCAATCTGCTCCGCCTTGAAAACGTGGTGAGGCGGATCAACTCACCCCGCTTTCGGCTTCAGCCGGCGATTACCGAGATCGCCCACGTGCACGTGCAGCTCAACGCCGAGCCGCTGGTGCCGAGCTTCAACGGAATTCTGAATCGGCTGCTTCTGCAATATCATTTAGGTCGGGCGGGGTTACCACGGGTGATGTTCGACTCGGCGGTGGATTCCACGTTGATGAAGGATGAGCCGAGGTTGCTCAAGAGGATTCTGGAGATGGTGGATGGGGCATATGAGATGATGGTGGGGAGGGAATCGGGGATGGCGTAGGGGGATATCGGATTGACCGCTGTTTCGACGTTTTGCGTAGCTTGAAGACGCGTCGGGGGGTGTAATTGTGCCGCCCTCTTCCCTCGCTGGCCTTGGGCCTCGATCAGCCAACGCGACCTTAGCTGTCACCTAAACCTTCAGCCGTTATACTGATTCCCCATCGGGAACCAACGGCATGGAGACATTGGCGTCCAATCGAAATCGAAGACTCAGAGCTGTTTCGCTCCATCCGCGCCCGCGCAAACTGATCTCATCGGCAAGGACCTTGTGGACCACTCGATGGCTCTTGCCCAGGAGCACCAGGATGCTTCCGATCACCATTCTCGCCGCAGCATTGGCCAAGTGTTTACACCTGCGACGGTGTGCCGATTCGTCGCCGCTGGGTTAGGGCGCATCGCATCGACTTATAGCCTCCTTGATCCGGGCGCAGGTACCGGCTCGCTGACGGCGGCCGTATGTGATCGCGTTATGCGCCAGGACACCCCCACCTGCCTTTCCGCTGTCCTTTTTGAAACCGACAGCACTGTGATCCCGTTTCTTCGACGTTGCATGGACCAGTGCAAACGAACCCTTGAGTCGGCTGGCCATTTATTCGATTTCACGATTCGCCAGGATGATTTCGTGCTGGCGCGTGCCCAACGCTCACTTTTTGACGACGGACTGGGACCGAAATTCGATGGCGTTGTCATGAATCCGCCCTATTTCAAGCTTGCGAAGGACTCCGCTCACGCCCGAGTCATGGCCGACATCGTACACGGGCAGCCAAACATCTACGCCTTGTTCATGGCGGTCGGAGCCGAGATGCTTCGACCGGGAGGCACCATTGTCGCCATCACGCCACGGAGTTATTGCAACGGCCTCTATTTCCGCGAATTCCGGCGGTGGTTCTTTCAGCAGACGGCTCTTCGCCGGCTTCACCTCTTTGAATCCAGAACCGCGACGTTCACGGAATCACAGGTGTTGCAGGAAAGCTTGATCACGGTGGCCACCCGCCGGCCGGACGAATCACAGGCCGATCCTTTTATCGTCGTCTCCACCTCAAACGACGGTGATTTTACGGAGTTCCGCGAGCAGAAATATCCCACTTCCGCGATTCTCGATAACTCGGCCGGCGATTTAGTGGTCCGCGTACCGACCGAGTCAACCGACGCGGCGATAATGGATGCCGTGGAATCGTGGAAGACGACTTTCGCCGATCGCGGACTGCGAATATCCACCGGCCCCGTCGTTTCTTTCCGTGCGAAACAGTATTTGCTTGCCCAAAAAGTTGGCGCGGATGCGGTTCCTCTTCTATCCGTCCACAATGTCCGCCGCTTCAAGACCGTTTGGCCAATGGCCAAAGGAAACAAACCGGTCGCGTTTCGTGATTGCCCATCCACGAAGAGTCAATTGCTTCCCAGTAGAAATTATGTCCTTTTGCGCCGGTTCAGCGCAAAGGAAGAACATCGCCGCCTCACAGCGTCTTGCTATATTCCCAGCGCCCAGGAGCGCAGCACCCCGTGGCCCTGGAAAATCATATTAATTATGTCTACGCATGCGAACGCGAATTAAGCGAGCCGGAGACAATTGGCCTTGCCGCCATGTTCAATTCCGCCCTGCTAGACCGGTATTTCCGCATTCTAAGCGGCAACACGCAGGTCAACGCCACGGAGATTCGCACCATGCCTTTTCCTGAACTCAAAGCCATTTCACAAATTGGTGAACGGATCCGCGAGCTTTCCGATTTTGAGGACGATCGCGTCGAACAAATTGTGCTGGACGAATTGAAGATCAATGGGCCGATATCGAGAAAACTTTTGGGGACTCCAACTTGAGCAAAGTTGATGACGCGATTGCGATACTGGACGCATTGGGGCTTCCAAGGGCACAGCAAAATGAGCGTTCCGCCCTCACGCTGCTCGCGCTGGCTCAGGTCGGGCCACGAACCGATTGGTCGCAGGTCAGGCGTCCGCTCCTCCGAATCGTTGACATAATGGATTTCATGCGGCGTAAATACAAAAAAGACTACGCCCCCAACACGCGAGAAACGGTCCGCAGGCAAACGATTCACCAGTTCGAGCAGGCACGCATCGTGGACCGCAACCCCGATGATCCAGGCAGACCCACAAATAGCGGTAAAAACGCATATCAACTCACTCCCCATGCCGCGGCAGTCGTGGCCGTTTTTAAGAACTCCGATGAATTTGATGCAGCGGTTCAGGGGTTCCAAGCCAAATTCGGCTCATTGCGGAAAAAATATGCCGCGCCCGCAATTCGCTGCGCGTCCCACTGAAACTGCCGGGCGGCAAAACAATTCAATTATCCCCTGGCGATCACAACGAGCTTCAGGCGGCAATCATCGAAGAATTTGGGCCCCGCTTTGCACCGGGCGCGGAAGTTTTATATGTCGGGGATACCGCTATGAAGCACGTCGTGCTCGAATCAGAGCGCCTCGCCACGCTGAATGTGCGCGTGACGGAGCATGATAAGTTACCGGATTTTATCCTCTATCGCCGCGACGTTAACTGGCTCTACTTGATTGAAGCGGTAACGTCACATGGTCCGGTGACCCCGAAGCGTTACATTGAACTCGAGCGCATGTTCGCCAATTGCACCGCCGACCGTGTCTATGTCACGGCATTCCCCTCGGCCGCCAAATTCCGGCGTGATGCGGCCGACGTTGCCTGGGAAACGGAGGTATGGCTAAGGGATAACCCCGATCACATGATTCATTTCAACGGACCAAAATTCATGGGGCCGTACAAGATCAAAAAAAAGAAGTAAGGACCCGTCTCCGACCCAGCCCGTAAATCCAATCTGATATCAATGCTATCAATGATATCATTGATATCACGAAAATCGCCCACCCAAGCCCCCCAAACAACCTATCCTGCCACGGACTGTAACCTTTTGTATCGATGCCCCCGCCACCCAAAATTAATCGGACCACGCCACACCTTCAGTTTCGCTCTTCGCATGTCGAATAACTCGCGGAGGACGCACTTATATGAATATCCGAATTGTTGGCTGGGCGGCTGTTGTGGCCTGCACTTTCTCTGTCGCGATCGCGGTGCTCAAAGGCGGACAACCCGCCCCCGAGTCCGCTAGCGCGGCGTCTTATTCCCTCGCGAACCCCTCCTGGCAAAGCAGCGCCAACGGCCGCCGTGCCAGAATGTGATGAATCGCCTCTCCTATCTTCAGCGCAGCGCGCTGATGGCCGAGAATTCCGGCCGGATGGCGCCGATGGCCGCGGTGGATGATTGCATCGCCAAGCAGGCCCAGATCGACGTTTCCAAGTGTCCGCCTGATTTCCGCTATGCCGTCGCCCGCTACATCGCGGCCGAGAACACGATCAGCCTCGACGCCCGCATGAACGAGGGTGGCCAGGCGAACAGCGCCATGGCGGTTTTGATGCGGGTTTATGGCCGGCAATCGCCGGAGTCGTATGGGAGTTTCGCGTCCGAGCAGATGCAGAGCGACGTGACCAACCTCCAGGACGCCGCCCGCCAGCTCGACCGCATGGCGATGCGCAAGTATTGCGTACGCTAAAGCCCGCTACACCCGCAGCCCGCAATCGGATTAAGATGGTGCCCGGCTGCCCTCGCAGCCGCGGATGCTTTTCAATTCCTACTGCTTCATCTTTGCCTTCCTGCCCGTCACGATCTTCGGCTTTGCCGTTCTCGGTCACTTCGCCTGGCGCACCGCTGCCCTCACGTGGCTCGTGGCCTGCTCGATGTTCTTCTACGCCTGGTGGAGCCCCAAATTTCTGGCGCTGCTGGTGGTCTCGCTGACGATCAATTATCTGATCGGCACCGTCTGGCTCGCCGCCGGAGCGCGGGGGTTCGAAAGGCGGGCCTGATCGCCGGCCTGGTTTTTAATCTCACCGTCCTGGCTTATTTCAAATATGCGGGGTTCCTGGTCGGCACGCTGGACGCGGCGATGGGGAAATCGTGGTCCCTAGGCCCGATCATTCTGCCGCTGGGGATTTCGTTTTTTACGTTTCAGAAGATCGCGTATCTGGTGGATACGTATAAGGGCCGGGGATATTCCCGGAATTTTCTGTATTACTGCTTGATGGTGCTTTTTTTTCCGCAGTTGATCGCGGGTCCTGATCGTGCATCCGCGCGAGGTTTTGCCGCAGTTTGCGCGGCGAACCGTCATGGGTATCAGCGCAAAAATCTGGCAGTGGGATTGACGCTTTTTTTCTTTGGGTTGTGCAAGAAGGTTTTGATCGCGGATTCGATTGCGCCGACGGCCAACCGGATCTTCGGCGCCGCGGCGGCGGGAGCGACGCCAGACGTGGCGACGGCATGGCTGGGGACGCTGGCATATACGCTGCAGATTTATTTCGATTTTTCGGGGTACACGGACATGGCGCTGGGGTTGGCGCGGATGTTTGGGTTTCGGTTGCCGGTGAATTTCAATTCGCCTTACCAGGCGAGCAGCGTGATCGATTTCTGGCATCGGTGGCACATCACACTGTCGCGGTTTCTGCGCGATTATCTGTATATCCCGCTGGGGGGAAACCGGCTCGGGAAAGCGAGGAGATATGTGAACCTCATGATCACGATGCTGCTCGGCGGGCTGTGGCATGGGGCAAACTGGACGTTCGTCGTGTGGGGCGGGCTGCATGGAGCATACCTGGTGATTAACCACGGGTTTCGGGCGCTGGGCGGAAATCGCAAGAGAGGCATTTGGACGAGAGGGGTGACGTTTGTGTCGGTGGCGATCGCGTGGGTTATGTTCCGCGCCGGATTTTTCGACGGCGCGGCGGATGCTGATCGGGATGTCGGGATATGATGGATTTGATTTGGGGAAGGCGTGGATCTTTCGAACGCGGTGGATTTCGGTGCTGGGGCTTCTGACGTTTGTTTTTGTGCGCCGAATTCGCAGCATGTGATGTCCCTGGCGCGGCCGGCGCTGGGGGTTGTGCCGCCGGCGCCGGATCAGCAGGGCCGGCGGCTGCTGTGGCGGCCGGATTGGTTCTGGTGCGGAGTTGTCGCGGTCATAGCGATCGCGTGCATTTTATACTTGTCGAGAGCGAGCGAATTTATCTACTACCAGTTCTGAATGAGCGCGGCGTACTGGAAATATCTTCGCGGGCTGATGGCTGGCATCCTTGTCGCGCTGGTTTGTGTCGCCGGGACGAATGCGATGGTCGATCCGTTCGGGATTTATCGATCGAACGGGTCGCCGTTTCGGGACGGGATCGGGACCCGGCTGGGCAAGGCCCAGGCGCTTGCGGCCGGGAGGTGGGACGTGGTTTTGCTGGGGAATTCGCGGGTGGAAGTGGGGCTCGATCCGCAGCATCCGGGGTGGCGCGGGCGCGGGTTTTCAATGGGGGATTGCCAGGGGCGATGTTTGATGAGGTCGATCGGGCGGCGCGGCTGGCGATTGGCGGGCATCCGCCGAGGAGGATTGTTTTATGCGTCGATCTGAGCGATTTTGACGCGGGGCGGGCGGCGCCTGACGAGGATTCGACGACGCGTCTGAATCCGTCGATCAATTCAGTGGACTATTATCTGGGGACGCTCCTGAGCGTCAGTGCATTGCAGCGATCGGTGACGACGGTGAAGAATCGGATGAACGATCGGCGTGCGATGGACTGGCGGCTGGGGCAGATGGATGAGCACTTCGTCAATCACGGCGCCGCCGATTGGGTGGCGGTGCCGACGTATTACAACTTTTCCGGGGCGGAAGGGACGACGGCGGGGTTTTATGTGGATCAGGGCAGAATGCAGAGGCTGGAGAAATTGCTCGATGACGCGACAGCGCTTGGAATCAAGGTGGACCTGGTTGTGTTGCCGGCGCACGTGATTTTTTTTGAGCGGGTGATCCTGGCAGGAAAGTGGCAGACGTATCTGGGGTGGATCGGCGATCTGGCGGCGATGGTCGAGCGGCAGAATCAGAAGTATCCGGACAATCCCGTGGCGCTGTGGGATTTTTGCTCGTATACGAAATATACGACGGAGCCTTATCCGACCGACGGACAAACCGAGACGGACATGCGCTGGTATTGGGACCCCGGGCATTTCAAGAAGGGGCTGGGGGACCTGGTAATCGATCGATTGACGAATTTTCCGCCGCCGGCGGGTGAGCATATTTCGGATTTCGGGGTGCGACTTGATCGGGGAAATCTTGGAGGGTTCCTGGAGGGGATTTCGAAAGCGGCGGGGGAAAATGAGCCACATTAATCCCCAGCAAATGCTTGCACAGGTCGCGGGGCTGGTCGATTCCGGGCGGCTGGCGGAGGCGGAAGGGATTCTTCGTAGGCTGATCGAGCACGCACCGCGGCATGGCGACCTGCTCAATCAAACGGGGCTGCTTTGTCTTCAGCAGGGGAAATTTGCGGAGGCAGAAGAACTCATTCGGCGGGCGATTGCGATCAATGGAGCATCGCCAGCGTATTGGGCGAATCTTGGGGGGGCAATTCAGCAGCTCAATCGCCCTTCCGAGGCAATCGAAGCGTTTGAGCGGGCGTTTGCGATGAGCCCGAACGATCCGCGACCACTGGATTATCTGGCGGCGTGCCTGCGGTCTCAGGGGAGAGTTTCCGAGGCGGTGAATTGGCTGCGGAAATCGCTTGCGCTTCGGCCGAATGCGATCACACACAGCCATTTGCTTTATACGATGTGGTTTGATGCCGGGGCGTCGGCGAAAGAAATTGAGGAAGAGCACGGGCGCTGGGCGCAGCGGTGGGCCAAGCCGCTGGAGGGGGAGATTCATGCGCATCGGAATTTGCGCGATCCGGAGCGGCGATTGAGAGTCGGGTATGTTTCGCCGGATTTTCGGCAGCATGTGATCGCGCTGTTCATGCAGCCGATTTTGCATCATCGGGATCGAGCCGGGTTTGAGTCGATTTGCTATGCCGACGTCTCCAAGACCGATTTCATGACGGATCGGCTGAAAGCGGATTGCGATGGGTGGGTGGCTACCAATGGCATGTCGGACGCTACTCTTGCGAAACGGATTCGGGAGGATGGGATCGATATTCTTGTCGATTTGACGGCGCACATGCCGGGGAATCGGATGCAGGTGTTTGCCCGCAAGCCGGCGCCGGTGCAGGTGAGCTATCTGGCGTATGCGGGAACGACGGGATTGCCGGCGATGGATTATCGGTTCAGCGATCCGCATCTGGATCCGGCGGGCGCGGAGACGCTGGGGCCGGAGCGGGTGGTTCGGTTGGCGGAGACGTATTGGTGTTATCAGCCGCAGATCGACGTGCCGGCGGTGGCGTCGCGGGGGCGAGGGGCCGGTGGTTTTCGCGTCGTTCAACACGTGCGCGAAGATCAATCCGGCGGTGATCGCGGTGTGGTCGCGGATTTTGCTTCAGGTCGGCGGTTCGCGACTGCGATTGATCGTCGCCGGTGGTAGGCGGGGGAACGAGCACCTTACGCGCGGGTTCGCAGCGCACGGCGTCGATCCGGATCGGGTCGAGCTTTTCGAGAAGGTCAATTACGCGGATTATTTTCCGATGTACAACCAGGTGGATATCGCGCTGGATCCGTTTCCGTATAACGGGGGGACGACGACACTGGATGCATTATTCATGGGAGTGCCGGTGGTGACGCTGGCGGGGTTGTCGGGGATGTCGCGGGCGGGGGTGAGCATTCTTACGAATGCCGGGCTGACGGATTTGACCGCAAAGACAACCGCGGAATATGAGGAAATCGCGGTGCGGCTCGCGGGGGATCGGGGGCGAGTTCGGCAGGATCTGCGGGCGCGAATGCAATCGTCGCCGCTGATGGATGCGCCGCGATTCGTGCGGAATCTTGAGGGCGCGTATCGCGCGATGTGGCGGGAGTTCTGCGGTCGCTGAGCGCGGGGCGATAAACCCCCTCCCCAACCCTCCCCTCTTCGAGCCTGAGCCTCAGAGCCGAAGGCCGGAGTACCGGGGGCGGGGGAAAAAAGGAGATGGGACTGTCCTGGCCCTGGAGGCTCACACAACGCCGACCCCGTGGCATTTCTTATATTTCTTTCCGCTTCCGCACGGGCACGGATCGTTGCGTCCGACCTTTGGCGCTTCGCGGACGATCGTTTTGACCTTGGCGGCTTCGCCCTGAGTTTGGCCGGCGGCTTCCTGCATTTCGCCTGCGGGCTGGCCTTGCGCAGCCGACGCCGTGGCGGCGACGTTTTCGGCGACGCCATACCCGCTCGGCGCTTCGTGGACCGCGGCGGTTTCCTTGTAGGCGTTGCGGGCCTGCGTCGCGCCGACGACGCGGGCGCGGAAGATCAGGTCCGTCACCTTGTCGCGCACGGATGCCATCATCTCCTGGAAGTAGCGGAAGCCTTCCTTCTTGTACTGCACGCGCGGATCCTGCTCGGCGAACGCCAGCAGGCCGATGCCGTTTTTGAGCATGTCCATCGCATAGAGATGATCCTTCCAGCTCTGGTCGAAAATCTGGATCAGCACGAATTGCTCCAGATCGGTCAGTTCTTCGCGCAGAACCTGCCGGGCCCGTTCCAGTGAGAATCTGCGCGAACCTGCTCGGGCGATTGCCGGCTGCGCAGACGCATCCGCAGTGTCTTTCTCGTCGGTCTTCACCTCGATTTCGAAATCGCGCGGCGTCAGCTTCGTGCCGAAGCGCTCGTTGAACGCCTTGCGCAAGCGCTTCGCGTCTCCGGGTGGGCCGCGATGAGGGCGTCGACGGTTTTTTCCATTTCGCCGCCCGTCACGAAATTTCTCCTGCAGCGCGATCAGCGCGGCCGTGAAGCTGCTGCAGCGTGCCGGCGCGAATCTGGTCGATGCGTCAGATCGACGCCGTATTTTCTGCGTCGCCCATTTCTGGATGTACTCGGCGGAATAGGGATGATCGGTGAAACCTTCGGGTCCGCCGTAGGCGAAGGTCAGGGCGTGCTCGACCGGATAGTCGATTTCGCGCCGGGCGTATGCCGACCGCGCGCGCGTTGTCGATCAGCTCGACAATCTGCTCGGCCGGCAGAAGGCTATGGCCCTTGCGGATCGAGAACGAATTCCTCCGGTCTTGATCTCGATGCCGAATTTCTCCTTCGCCCAGTTCGCCAGTTCCTGCTCGGCAAAATTGGGCTCGAGGTATTTCATCAGCCCCGTCGCAGTCGCGGTGATCGATCTGCTCGACGGCGGCGATGCGCAAGCTTGCTCTCGACCTCGTCGGCGGTCATCTGGCGGATCTGGTTCTGCGAGAGGTTCACGTGGAACCGGCTCATCGCCCAGCTCTGCAGGCCCTTGGTGTCCCAGTCTTGCGTATCTTCTTCGTCTTCGCCTCGCCCATGAATTCGCCGAGCGTGGCGGTGATGTTGGTCTCCGCTTCGGCGCGGGCCTGGTCCTTGATGTACTGCTTCCAGCTCGTCGATGTTGCGCTTGCCGTGCAGATCGTCCGGATCGATCGTCGACATCGAAATTGACGCGCGCCCATTCGGCAACGGTGGCGGCGACGTAATCCTGCGTGATGTATTTATCGACGGCATCGGCGATCGCTTCGCCGATCATGTCCCAGATGATTCGATCGACGTCCTGCCCGCGCAGGACTTTCTGGCGCATGCCGTAAAACGTCGTGCGCTGGTGGTCCATCACTTCGTCGTATTCGAGAAGATTCTTGCGGGCAGGAAATTTCGCTCTTCGACTTTCTTTTGCGCGCGGAGAATTCCCTTGCTGATGCGCTTGTCCTCGATGGCCATCCCCTCTTCCATGCCGAGCCAGCCGAGGACTTTGATCGTCCACTCGCCGGCGAACATCTTCATCAGATCGTCCTGCAGGCTGACGTAAAACCGGCTGGAGCCCGGGATCGCCCTGCCGGCCGGACCGCGCCGCGGAGCTGGTTGTCGATTCGCCGGGCGGTGTGCCGCTCGGTGCCGATGACGTGCAGTCCCCCGGCCTTGGTGGTTTCGGTGGTCAGCTTGATGTCGGTTCCGCGGCCGGCCATGTTGGTGGCGATGGTCACGTTGCCGACCATTTCGCCGTGCGTGATTCTTATGCTGCTGCCCGGCGACGGCGACGATCTGGGCCTCGCGCTCGTGAAACTTGGCGTTGAGCACTTCATGGTCGATGCCATATTTCCGCTTCAGCATGTTCGAAAGCATTTCGCTCTTTTCCACGCTGGTGGTGCCGACCAGAACCGGCCGGCCCTTGTCGGAGATCTCCTTGATCTCCTCGATGATCGCATCCCATTTTTCGCGCTCGGTGCGATAGACGCGGTCTTCGTTGATCCGCGCGGACCACCGGGCGGTTGGTGGGAATGGTCACCACGTCCAGCTTGTAGATCTTGCTGAATTCCTCCGCCTCGGTCTGGGCCGTGCCGGTCATGCCCGACAGCGGATCTTGTACATCTTGAAGAAATTCTGCAGCGTGATCGTCGCCAGCGTCTGCGTTTCCTCCTTGATCGGCACCTTCTCCTTGGCTTCGACGGCCTGGTGCAAGCCCGTCCGACCATTGCCGGCCGGCCATTTTTCGGCCGGTGTATTCATCGACGATGACGACTTCCATCTTCCCCGTTGGCCCGCGCTCGACCACGTAATCCTTGTCGCGCTCGTAAACGACATGGGCCCGCATCGACTGCTCCATCAGGTGCGGCCACTCCATGTTGTTGCCGACGTAAAACGATCCCACGCCCGCCGCTTCCTGCGCCGCGGCGATCCCTTCGTGCGTCAGATGAACGCTCTTGCGATCCAGCTCCACCTCGTAATATTGCGTCAGCCCCTCCTTTCGCTTGCTCCGCCTCGGCGAGCTGCTTCTTCGCCTCGCGCCTGCCGCTTGCGGGCGGCTTCCTTTTCCGCCGGCATTCTTGGCCTTGTCTTCATCCCCCTCGGCGGCCTTGATCGCGCGCTTGGCGGCATCCTCCGCGGCTTCGGCGGCGGCCTAGGGCTTGTTCAATCTCCATCACCTTCCGCGCCACCACATCCGCCGCGCGATATTTCGCCGCATCATCGTGCGCCGCGCCGCTGATAATCAGCGGCGTGCGGGCTTCGTCGATCAGAATCGAATCCACCTCGTCCACGATCACGAATTGCAGCGGCCCCTGCACCTGCTGGGTCGACGCTCGATTTCATGTTGTCGCGCAGGAAATCAAAGCCAAATTCGCTGTTGGTGCCGTAGGTGACGTCGCAGTTGATACGCCGCCCGGCGCGTGTCGCCGCCCGGCTCCATGTCCGCCTGAATGAATCCGACGGTCAGGCCCAGGTTCTCAAACGCCGGCCGAATCCAGGTGGCGTCGCGGCGGACCAGATAATCGTTCACCGTCACGACATGGCAATGATACCCCTCCAGCACGCGCATGAAACACGCCAGCGGCGCGACGAACGTCTTGCCCTCGCCGGTGGCCATCTCCGCGATCTTGCCTTCGTACAGCACCAGCCCGCCGATGATCTGCACATCGAAACACCGCGCGCGGAACGGCGGCCGGCTTTCGGGATACAGCTTGCGGACCGCATCGTAAATCTTCGGCGGAATCGGCACCTGCCGCCAGGAGACGCCCGTGCTGATCAGCTCGCGCTGCACGCTCGTCGTAGGCCTCCAGCATCTCATCGTCGAACTGGTCCGGATCGAAATTGTTGTCCGGATCGAAGATCGAGCGGATGCCGATGTTGCGGTCCATCGATTCGCGGATGATGGCAAACGCCTCCGGCAGGATGTCCTCGGAGCGGATTTTGCCGCGTGGTCAGGCCGCGTGCGCATTTCCTGCGTGCCGCTCGCGAAGCTGGACGTCGGTCATGGCGCGGATTTTCGGTTCCAGCGCATTGATCTGATCGACGGTTTTGTGGTAGCGCTTCAGCAGCCGCTCATTGCGGCTGCCGAAAACGTTGGTCAGGACTTTAGAGACATTGACTGCCATACAGCGCCTCTAATCAAAGAATGACGGCGAAAGCTCGAAAAAACGGACGGAGAGAGAAAATCAGGGCGCTGGGCGGAGGAAGGCGGAACTGGAAGGGGGAAAGCTGAGGCGAAACGAAATCGGCAAGGATGAGGTTGAACCGCGGCGCGGCTGCCCGCGCACAGGCGAGGCCAAATTGCCGGGGGTTGTAAATGCAGACGGCGGGCACGACGCTGCGGAGTTTTATGGAAAGCCTGGTGATGATCCGGCCCGCGAGGTGCGAAGCCTGGGGTTCGGATGGGGCGGCGGCCAGGGAGCGATCGGCGCAAATGGCCGTCGCCATCAGAGTTACCGCAATGACGTGTCGGGCGTTTCTCATTACTCTTCTCCCCTCCCCTGGTACTCCGGGGGAGGGCTAGGGTGGGGGTCTTTCGGCTGCAAAAGCACAGACCACCAAGCCGACTCAATATCGGTCAGGGCTATCATAGCGTCAAGCGAAGCAAGAATCAGGTGGGGGAAAAACTGGTTATCGGCGGTCGAGAATCCGTTTCCTGTCGCTATAATGCGGTAGCTGTCGGCATTTGACGCTTATCTATATGGATAAGCTTCTCGTAGGGAGGTCTTTATGCTCGGTCGAACCTTCATAGCGGCCCTTGCCCTGACGACGTTTGCAGCCGGGGCGTTTGCCCAGAATATGGGGGGATATGCCCCCTGGCAGGGAGCGGGATTTGCGCCGTTTATGGGCGCAGCCCAGCCAGCCGATTCCGGTTTACAACCTTGCGCCGGCGATGGGACAGGCGGCCTTTTCGCAGGCTCAATATGACACCCGATGGGGCGACCTGCAGGTGCTGATCGCGCGGGCACGTGATGATTTCAAAATCTCCGGGGATTACCTGGCGGCCAAGGATGATTATGAATCGGCGCAGGCCAACTACGAAGCGGCTGTCGAGGCCGTGCTGAGCCGGGTGCATGAGGATCCGCAGTACAAAAAGCTGGCGGAGAGACGGACCGAAGAGCAGGCGATAGTGAATTCGACGGCCGTCGGCACGGGCACGCGAAACGTGACGGCTGTGCAGGCGATGCACGATGGATCGTTGATCACGGTGATGGAAGCGAAGGCGCTGGAGGATGATCCGACGGTGACCGACGCGCGGGTTCGGCTGGTCGCCACCCATCAGGTTCTATCGCTGAAGGAGAAGGTTTTTGAGTCGCAGCTTTATCGCAATCCGGATGTCGTCGCGGCGCGGCAGCAGATGGAATCGGCGCGGGCACAGCTTGCGGGGGCGGATGGGTTTCTTAATGGTGCGCTGATTTCTTGGAACACGGCGGGGTATTGATTTTCGCGGTCGACCCCTTCAAGACAAAATTGGACAGTCCGCAACAAATTGGGGGGAGTGGGGGAGATGAGGGATGCAAATTCGAAACTCGAAATTCGAATGACGAATCAAACTCGAAACTCGAATGTTTGAATCGCCGAGGGGTTAAGACTCATTTTTCTTCGTCTGGTCATTACGGTAGACGCGGCCGCGGAAAGTAGTAATGTGCCGGTGGCGGGTTCGGGGACGGGGGTGAAGGTTGGGAGGGGCAAGCCGTTGGCGATGGCGAAGGAATCAAGCGCAGCGATGTCGGCTGAGGAAACTGAGACTGCTGCGCCGCTGTCGCCCTGTCCGAAGTTGGCGGCCAACGCGCTGAAGTCGGAGCCGTTGACTGAACTGCCGTAAAGGAAATTTCCCTGGTCCCAGTTCGTTGTGCCCAAGCCGAAGTTGGCGGCGAGGATGGAGAAGTCGCTGCCGTTGACGGTACCGTCGAGATTGGCGTCTCCGAGCAGTGTGTATTTGATTTCGATCTGACCGGAGGAGAGCCCGGAAACGACGCCGTCGGCGCTGTCGGCGAAGCCGACGCCGTAGCGGAGGCCATTGGTGAGAGATTGGGCGGTTGAGGAGATGATTCCCGGTCCATTCCAGGCGCCGCCGTTGTAGCCACTCTTGATCCACGCCTCCACCGAGGCAATCGGGTCGGCGACCTGACCCAGGCCGTAGTTGATAAGTAGCGTGTTGTTGGTGATGTCCAGGGTGCCGTTGGATCCTATGGACAGGATCTCAAGCGAATTGGTAACAGGGCTGGAATTGGAGCCGATCTGCACGAAAGCGTTGCCGCCCGCGCCCGCGGAGATCGACAGGGATGCCTGCGCGATGGAGCTGACCGTCATGGTCGCGGTCGATCCCGCGGTGGCGTTGAGAACGATCGTCCCGTTGCCTGTGACCGGCCCCAGGCTGGCGCTGCCGCCGCTTTGCTGGATGGCGCCCCCGTTTTGAAGGGCGCCGGTGACCGTCATGGTGCCGCCGGAGATGCCGAGGGTGCCGTCGGCGCCGGGACTGGAGCCGTTTTCTGCGATAAACATGGCGCCCACGGTGCATGCTCCCGCGCTGAGAGAATAGGAGCCGGAGGAGCTGCCAAGGCCCTTAAAATCGGTTCCGAGAAACATCGTCGCGGTGGTGTTGGTCCCGCCGCTCTGGTTGAATGTCCCGGTTCCGCCTCCATAACCGATCACCTCCATGCTGTAGGCGCCGCCGGTGCTTAGAGACCCATCGGAGAGGTTGTACGTTCCCGCCCGATCGGAGCCGACGTCGAGACCGTAATCGTTGAATTCATCCATCACCAGATGGGTTCCCCCGCTCTGGTTGAAAGTGGCCCCTACTCCCGGATCGGTAGAGTTTTGGCCGATAATTTCGCCGTCGTTCACAACCAGGCTGGCGGCGCTGGAACCGCTGAGCGAATAGCTGCCATTGTGAACATCAAGCTGGGAGAAAGTGGCTGTTCCCCCCGTTTGTATGAATGTCCCCGGTCCGACATACCCAATTCCCAGGCCGCCTTCCGGGGACGATGGGCTCATGGCGCCAACCTGCAGGGATCCCGATTCAAGCGTGTAGGTGCCGGTTCCCACCGGATTGGAGGAGGTGGGGCTGTTCAATGATCCCATTAGCAGATCGGACGACACGGAAACGCTCCCGCCGTCCTGGACGAAGCTTCCGGCGCCGGAGGGATTGCCGTTTAAGTTGGATCCGACCTCGAGGTCGACGACGTTGAGGATGGCGGAGCCGGAAATTTGGTAGCTGCCGCTGCTGCCGGATTCCAAGGCGATGCCGAGGGTGCCGACATTGTTGGCGCCGGCACTCTGCGTGTATTGAGCGGTATAACTGTAAGCGACTTCCTCGGAATTGGCGGAGAGAGTGTAGTCCATCGGCTGGTCGAAGGTTTCGCCGAACACGCCGTCGATGAGAAGGTCGTTGAGCGGGTTGGAGGTTGAGTACCCGCCGTCAAAGGTGACGATGGAACCAGCGAGAAGCCTTCCCACGGTGAAGATGCCGGTGATTTGGGCATCATCGCCGGCGGCGGGGATTCCGCCCGTGCTGCCGTTAGTCCAGTTGGGGGAAGTGCCCCAGTCGCCGGAGCGCACATCGTACGTCCAGGTGGTGTTGGCGCCGGCGCGGCCGCCAGGGAAACACCCGACAGGGCAGCGGCGAGGACTATGGAACGGCGATAGGTCAAATGCGATCTCATCGGCATCACTCCTTCATGCATATTTGTTTCTTGGCACGATAGATCTCTGGACAATTAGACGCCGCCGCAGGTAGTGCTTCAGTTCGATTTTGATCACTGCGGTCTGTTGATTGCCGTCGCCGGGCCCCAAGGCGGTCAGGTCTCCGCCGCCCGTGGGGTGGCTTTCGATGTCCTCACCAAATGACATTGGCGAAGACCCCCATCCAAATACGGTCAGAATAAGGATAAGACCGAATCAAGGCGCCCGTAAGAAATGGCCAAGCATCCTATTTCCAGCGTGACGCAGAAGTGATTGACCCCCTGAAGTCGATAAAACGCTAACTCTCTCGCTTCCCGACGTCAAGACAATTCCGCAAAGTATTGCCATGCTCCGATTCAATGGGTAATCGGACGGAGATGCGAAATTGTCGATTCTAAATAACTTCACGCGCACGTGAGCCACCTTTTGGCAGAGGCTCGGTGACAGCCAATTCCACGGGAGGCAAAAAATTTTAGCGGCAACGGCGGTGCCGCGAATCTCGGCACGGTTTTTGGACCGTCCACCGGCGGAGGCGCGGTGACGGTGACAGGAAAAAACCGCGCTACGCGATGTCTATCGCGTTTTAATTGCCCGACGACGAAGACAGAGGACCGCGGGAAGGGAGAATATCAGCGCGGCGGCGGCAGGCTCGGGGACGACGGCGATCGTCGGGAGGGGTAAATCGTTGGCAATCGCGAAGGAATCCAGTGCGGCAATGTCGGCTTGGGTAACTTGAACGTCCGCGCCGCTGTCCCCCTGGCCGAAGTTTGCGGCGAGGGCGCTGAAGTCGGATCCGTTTACACTACTAGTGTAGAGGAAATTGCCTTGATCCCAGTTGGTATGCCCAAGCCCAAAATTCGCGGCGAGGATGCTGAAATCGCTGCCGTTGACCGTGCCGTCGAGATTGGCGTCGCCCAGCAGGGTGTATTTAAGCTCGATTTCCCCGGAGGAAAGACCCGTGACGATGTGGTCTTTGCTATCCGCCCAGCCGACGCCGTAGGCGAGGCCATTGGTCGTGTTTCGCGCCGTCGAGGAGATAATTCCCGAGCCGGACCATCCGCCGCCGGCATAACCGGAGGCGAGGTATTGGGCGATTGTGGCAATCGGATCGGAACCGCTGCCGTAATTGATAAAAATATGATTGTTCGTGATGTCGAGCGACCCACCGGTGATGGTAATCGATGTCAAAGTTTGCGGTCCGGTGTTCTGAGACAGGATCGCTTCCCCACCCGAGATTGTCAGACTCGAGATTGAAGCATGGGAGGAGCCGAAGGTGACCGAACCGTTGCTGACATTGGTGGCTCCCGAGGGGTTGTAGGTTCCGCTGACGGTGGAGACGCCGCCTCCGAATGTCACGCTGCCCGCTCCCGCGATCGTGCTGGCGCTGGTGAAGGACGTGGAATTGGTGAGCTGCAGAACGGCCCCGCTGCTGATGGTGAAGCCGCCGGTCTCGGTGCCGCCGCCGTCCAGCGAGAGGGTGCCGGTCTGCACGTTCACCGTGCCGCTGCTGTCAAACAGCACGCCGAAGCGGGTGATGCCCGTGGTTGTGGACTTGGTGAACGTTCCCAGGTTGTTGAATACATCGTTGTTGCTGCTGGTATATTCCAGGCCGTAGCCAACGTAAGATGCGTCGCATTCCACAGTGAAGGTCTGGCTCAGGGGGTTGTTGAAGATGGTGTTTCCACCGGCGGTCTGGTTGCCGAAGGCGCCGATACTCCCGCTCGCCCAGGTGGTCGAGCCGTTGGCGTTGATGGTGCCGCCGGCGAAGGTGACGCCGTTGGAGATGCTGATGCCCCCGTTGGCGTTGAGGGTCTCGCTGCTGCCGCTGCTGCCCAACTGGCCGCCGCTCCAGGTGAACAGCCCGGAGGTGGTCAGGGTGTCGGAGCCGGTGAGGACGCCGCCGCTGAGGGTGATCGACGTAGGCTTGATGTTGGCATCCCCTGTGGTGAAGTTGGCGGTTCCGCCGCTGATGTTCAGCGCATTGGAGATCGAGACATGGGAGGAGCCGAAGGTGATGGAACCGTTGCTGACGTTGGTGGCTCCCGAGGGGTTGTAGGTTCCGCTGACGGTGGAGACGCCGCCTCCGAATGTCACGCTGCCCGCTCCCGCGATCGTGCTGGCGCTGGTGAAGGACGTGGAATTGGTGAGCTGCAGAACGGCCCCGCTGCTGATGGTGAAGCCGCCGGTCTCGGTGCCGCCGCCGTCCAGCGAGAGGGTGCCGGTCTGCACGTTCACCGTGCCGCTGCTGTCAAACAGCACGCCGAAGCGGGTGATGCCCGTGGTTGTGGACTTGGTGAACGTTCCCAGGTTGTTGAATACATCGTTGTTGCTGCTGGTATATTCCAGGCCGTAGCCAACGTAAGATGCGTCGCATTCCACAGTGAAGGTCTGGCTCAGGGGGTTGTTGAAGATGGTGTTTCCACCGGCGGTCTGGTTGCCGAAGGCGCCGATACTCCCGCTCGCCCAGGTGGTCGAGCCGTTGGCGTTGATGGTGCCGCCGGCGAAGGTGACGCCGTTGGAGATGCTGATGCCCCCGTTGGCGTTGAGGGTCTCGCTGCTGCCGCTGCTGCCCAACTGGCCGCCGCTCCAGGTGAACAGCCCGGAGGTGGTCAGGGTGTCGGAGCCGGTGAGGACGCCGCCGCTGAGGGTGATCGACGTAGGCTTGATGTTGGCATCCCCTGTGGTGAAGTTGGCGGTTCCGCCGCTGATGTTCAGCGCATTGGAGATCGAGACATGGGAGGAGCCGAAGGTGATGGAACCGTTGCTGACGTTGGTGGCTCCCGAGGGGTTGTAGGTTCCGCTGACGGTGGAGACGCCGCCTCCGAATGTCACGCTGCCCGCTCCCGCGATCGTGCTGGCGCTGGTGAAGGACGTGGAATTGGTGAGCTGCAGAACGGCCCCGCTGCTGATGGTGAAGCCGCCGGTCTCGGTGCCGCCGCCGTCCAGCGAGAGGGTGCCGGTCTGCACGTTCACCGTGCCGCTGCTGTCAAACAGCACGCCGAAGCGGGTGATGCCCGTGGTTGTGGACTTGGTGAACGTTCCCAGGTTGTTGAATACATCGTTGTTGCTGCTGGTATATTCCAGGCCGTAGCCAACGTAAGATGCGTCGCATTCCACAGTGAAGGTCTGGCTCAGGGGGTTGTTGAAGATGGTGTTTCCACCGGCGGTCTGGTTGCCGAAGGCGCCGATACTCCCGCTCGCCCAGGTGGTCGAGCCGTTGGCGTTGATGGTGCCGCCGGCGAAGGTGACGCCGTTGGAGATGCTGATGCCCCCGTTGGCGTTGAGGGTCTCGCTGCTGCCGCTGCTTCCCAACTGGCCGCCGCTCCAGGTGACCAGGCCGGTGGTGGTCAGGGTGGTCGTGGTTCCAGTCAGTGATCCATTGGTAAGGTTGAATTGCTGGATGGTTGGACTGATATCAAGTGTTACAGCCCCGCTGCTGATCGTAGCATTGTAGAGATTGGAGCCGCTATTTTGCGGGACCGTATTGGGAGTCCAATCGGCGGGGTTGCTCCAGGACCCGGTTCCCCCCGTCCAGGTTACGCTGGTCGTCGCCGCGAAGGCGCTCGAAAAGGAAATTCCCGTAGTGGCCGCAAGGACGGCCATGCCCAACAGCTTCCGCCGGCGCGGGGATTGGGATTTCAACTGGAAATAGGTGCAATGCATTTTTGCTCCTCTCGCCCCCAAAGGAAACGGAAATGGCAACGCAATTGCCTGATGTGTGTGCTGCTTCTAACCCAAACTGGACATCAAGCATTCAAGCGCATGAGATGAACCGTGTCTATCCATTCGACGCCGAGATTTGCGGAACATCTTATCTTCGTCGCATGGATATGCAAAAAGATTCCGGGGCAATTTACATTTTATTTGTATCCTGAAAAGCTACTCTTCCTTTACGTCAAGCAGCGAGCCGGATCTCACAAATCTCGCTGCGGATCTATTTTTTCGAATATTGGAATACCGAATTTGATTCACCCATTCGAGTTTCGGGTTTCGAATTTGCCCCCAAAGACCCGGTATCATATAAAGACAACAATCGAATATAAATACTGTCCAAATACCCCGAATCGCGTGCCCCAACCTACCCATCTTACCCAGCTTGTTGCGGACTGTTACCTTTTGTACCCAAGGGGTGCGCACACAAAAATCATCGGCGGACGGCGAGAGCGAAAAAGGCCGGGCGATTTTGTTTTGGGGATTTTGGCGGAGGCGTGGTTTTGGCGGGCGGATCGGCGGCGAGGCGGGCCATCACGCCGCCGGAGATAATCTTCGACGGCGTGAGGAGTTTGAGCGTTGTCGAATCGTCGGTCGGCGTGGAGGCGGCGGCGAAAGTGGAGAGAGAAACGGCGGCTTGGGAAGCGGCGAGGCCGAAGTTGGCGGCGAGGGAGGAGAAGTCGGAGCCGTTGACGACGCCGTTGTAATGGAAATTTCCTTCGTCCCAGTCTGTGGTGCCCATGCCGAAATTGGCGGCGACGATGGAGAAATCGGAGCCGTTGACGGTGCCGTCGAGGTTGGCGTCGCCGTAGAGGGTGTAGGCGATTTCGATCTCGCCGGTGGCGAGGCCGGAGACGACGTTGTCGGCGCCGTCGGCGAAGCCGAGGGCGTAGGAGGAGTTTTGGGCGGCGGCGGAGGAGTCGATGCCGGGGCCGTTCCAGGCGCCGTTGTTATAGCCGGCGGTCAGCCAGGTGTAGATGCTGGCGATGGGGTCGGACGTGGAGCCGTAGTCGATGAAGAGCTTGTTGTTGGTGAGGTCGAAGATGCCGTTGCCGTCGATTGTCACGGATGTGACGATGGAGGAGCCACCGCCGATGGCGAGCTGGAGGGTGCCGCCGTTGATGGTGAGGGCGGCGACGTCGATGGGGGTGGCGGCGGTGGGGTTGCCGAAATTGATGATGACATCCGTCGTGCTGTTGGGGACGGAGAAGGTGTTCCAGTTGTCGGCGACGAACCAGTTGTTGGAGACGAGCCCGGTCCAGACGGCGGTGCCGTCGTAGCCGGCGAGGTTGGGGACGAGGAGATTGGCGATTGGGGAGCCGAGGCCGGTGGCAAGGTCGTAGCCGGTGACGGCAGGGTAGCCGTTGTTGCCGGTGGTGATGTCGTGGAAGTCGACGCTGGGGAGGCCGTAGAGCATGGGGAGGGTCTGGCTGGCGGCCGTCGAGTGAGGTTTCGCCTTTGAGGGCGCGGCCCTGGTTAACGATGGCGATGAGTGCCGCCCACATGGGGGTCGCCAAGCTGGTGCCACCGATCTGGAAGGAGCCACCGCCGAAGGAGTCGATGATGAGAACACCGGTTTCGGGGTCGGCGTCCATGGAGACATCGGGGCCGGTGCGGGCGACGAAGCTCCAGTTGAGTGCGTCAGGGATTTGGTAGGAGGGAAGGGATTCCTGGAGGCTGATTCCGCCGCCGCCACCGGACCAGGCGGATTCGCCGAGATAGCTGTTGTCGGTGCCGACGAGGAGGGAAGTTCCGCCAACGCTGACGACGTTGGGGGAGAGGGAAGGATAACCGACGGCGGGCGCGCCCTGGTCGCCGGCGGCGCCGAGGAAGGTGACGCCCTGGTGGCCGGTGGGTGTGGTGAAGGTGGAGTCGGTGCTAGTTTCTTCGACACCGCCGTAGACGTTGTCGAGCTCGAAGCTGTTGAAGCTCATGGAGACGACGGAGACGCCGGTCCAGTCGGCGGCGGTGGCGATGGCGGTGTAAAGATCGGTGTTGGCGGCGCTGTTGGCCTCGAAAAGGATGATGTTGGCGTTGGGGGCGATGGCGTGGGCCCATTCGACGTCGAGAGATTCTTCGATGTCCCAGCCGCCGGGGGTGGAATTGGTGGGGAGCGATGTGCCGCCGGTTTGGTTGAGGACCTGGAGGGTTGGACCGCCGGAGTTGAAGGTGGGGAGGCCGAAGTCGGAGCTGAAAGTGTTGGCGTCGGAGATGATGTCGGGGTCGTTGTAGGCGTCGACGATGGCGATGGTTTCGCCGCTGCCGTTTCCGCTGACGCCGTTGAAGAGGATGTCGTTGACGCCGTAGGCGTCGCGGACTTCGGTGGGCGTGTAGGCGCCGGTCGCGGGGGAGACGCCCGATGATCCCGTGGGTGCGATTTCGAAGGAGGGGGTGGCGGATCCGGAGCCGGGAGGGGCGGGAGGGCCGGGGATTTTTGCGCCGGAGACAGCGGGGGAATTTTGGCCGACGATTGGGCCGGCGACGCTGGGGGAGGAGCCTTCGTATTCGTATGCGCCGATGTCGACGGTGTTGCCGATGGTGCGCGGGAAACCGGAGCCGCGCTGGTCGGTAGTAAGAGCGGCGCCGGTATAGGACTTGGCGAAGGTGACGCTGCCGGTGTTGATGGCGGGGCTGTTGCTGGGGATGGCCATCGTGTTGGTGGGGCCGCCGTTGTTTTGGAGTGTACCGAGCAAGGGGTTTGCGCCGACGATGTTTCCGCGGGTGCCGTTGGTGAGGCCGCCTGTGCCGCCGGAGCCGACGAGATTAAAGGAACTGGCGGTCTCGCCGCTGGCGAGGCTGGCGTCGAGGGTGTTGACGATGTTGCTGGCGGTTTTGCCGTTGCTGAGTGTGTTGTTGGCGACGATGGAGTTGTAGATGGTGGTGTCGCCGGAGTTGATGTAGATGCCACCGGCGCTGAGTCCGGCGAGGTTGCTGGCGATGGTGACGTTGGCGGCGGTGATGGTTCCGATGGCCATGAGACCGGCGCCGTAGGTGGCCTGATTGGAGGCGATGGTGGAGTTGTCGATGTAGAGGGTTCCGGCGATGTATCCAGCGCCGCCGGATTGGCTGGCGATGTTGCTGGAGAAGGTCGTGCCGGAAATCACGAGGCTTCCGCTGCCGTCTTCAAAGACGCCGGCGCCGTACTGGGATTTGTTTCCGGAGATGGTGGAGTTGGTGATGGAGGCGGCGTAGTCGAGGGTGTAGATGCCACCACCGATGGTTTGGGTGGTGGAGTTGCCGTTGTTGGAGATGGTGCAGCCGGAGACGGCGAGGGTGCCGAGGAAGCTGGCGATGGCGCCACCGCCGTAGTCGCTGGTGTTGTTGGAGAGGATAGCGCCGGTGATGTCGGCGGTGCCCTGGTAGTTGTAGATTCCGCCGCCGAAGATGTCGTCGGCCTTGTTGTTGGAGATGGTGGCGTTGGTGATGGTGAGGGAGGCGGCGGTGAAATTGAAGATGGCGCCGCCCCAGAGGTCGGCGGTGTTGTTGGAGAGGGTGCTGTTATTGATGATGAGGGTGCCGAGGGCGAAGTTGGAGATGGCGCCGCCGTAGGTTCCGGCGGTGTTGGCGGTGAGGGTGGAGTTGGTGAGGGAGAGGGTGGCGTTTTCGTTGCAGATCGGCGCCACCGGCTTCCTGGATTGTGGAGTTTGAGGAGAAGGTGGACCCGGAGACGGTGACAATTCCGCCGGCGGCGTTGAGGATGGCGCCACCGAGTTGGCCGGCGGTGTTGGAGGAGAAGACGGAGCTGGTGATGATGACGGAGCCGGCGTTGTAGAGGCCGCCGCCGAGTTCTGCGGATCCGAGGTTTACGTTGACGGAGGAGAGGGAGAGGGTTCCTGTGTTGTCGATGTCGCCTCCGTCGCCGCGGGGGCCGGCGAAGCCTTGGGTGATGGTGAGGCCGGAGATGGAGGCGTTGACGCCGGCGGAGACGTTGAAGACGGTGGAGTTGTTTCCACCGCTGATGCTGAGGCTGGAAGTGCCGGGGCCGGTGATGGTGACGTTTTGATTGACGTTGAGCTGGCCGCTGGTGAGGGTAAGTGTGCCGGTGAGGCCGGAGGCGAATTGGACGGTGTCGCCCGGAGCGGCGCCGGCGAGGGTCTGGCGGAGGGAGCCTGCGCCGCTGTCACTGAGATTGGTGACGATGTCGGTGGAGAGGAGCCGGCGCGGCTCGAGGGCTTCGAGGACGGCGTGGGACAGGCGTTTGAGGCGCCGATAGTTCGATCCGGGTCGTTGCATTTCGTTCCCTCTCCAGGATTCGGTGCCGAATGGAATTCGGGGTGATTATAGCAGATGGGCGGGGGATGTGGCTCCCCAATTCCGCGGGGCAAATGTGCCGATAAAATGGGGCGGCAGAATGGGGTATTTGCTGGGTGAGATAAGTTTTAGGGGTTGCGCAGGGGGAGTTTACGATTTTGTTAGATTTCGGCGGGCGCGTATTCTTTGCATCCATGAACTTGTCGAGAAGAAAAATGATCAAGGCGCTGGCGGGCGCTACCGCGGCGGCGTATCTGTCGGGGGGCATCAGCGCGCGGGCGGGTGAAGCGACATCGCAGCCGTCGCGAATCATTGCGCCGGGGCCGTTTCAGGCGAATTGGGATTCGCTGCATCAATACAGAGCGCCCAATGGTTTCGCGACGCGAAGTTTGGGATCTGGGCGCACTGGACGGCGCAGTGTGTGCCGGAACAGGGGGATTGGTATGCGCGGCAGATGTATATCCAGGGACATCCGCATAACAAATATCACGTCGAGCATTACGGGCATCCGTCGAAAGTGGGGTTCATGGAGATCGACCGGCTGTGGTCGGCGGGGAACTGGGACCCGGATGCGCTGATGGATCTGTACGTGAAGGCGGGGGCGAAATATTTCGTCGCACTGGCGAACCATCACGACAACTTCGATTGCTATGACTCGAGATTTCACGCGTGGAATTCGGTGAACGTGGGCCCAAGATGCGACATCGTGGGGATCTGGGCGACCACGGCGCGGGAGCGGGGACTGAAATTCGGGGTGACCAATCACAGCGCGCATGCGTGGCACTGGTTTCAGACGGCGTATGGGTACGATCCCGTCGGGGACATGGCGGGGGTTCGGTATGACGCCTATACGCTGAGAAAAGAAGATGGGAAAGGGAAATGGTGGGAGGGGATGGACCCGCAGGAGCTGTATGTGGGGCCGTCGTTTGTGCTTCCCGATGGGATCACCACGATCGCGGAGATGCAGGCGTGGCATGATTCGCATGACAGGGTATGGACCGAGCAGCCACCGCCGAGGTATCCCGATTTCGCGAACAAATGGTTTTTGCGGTGTCAGGATCTGGTGGATAGTTATGAGCCGGATTTGCTTTATTTCGACGACTTGGAGTTGCCGCTGCTCCAGGCGGGGTTGGATATCGCGGCGCATTTTTACAATTCCAATATTGCGCGGCATGGGTCGCTTCAGGCGGTGCTCAATTCAAAGCAGCTCGAGCCTGAGCATGTCGGGACGATGGTGCTGGATATCGAGCGCGGGCGTGCAGATCACATTCTGGCCGATGCGTGGCAGACGGATACGTGCATCGGAAGCTGGCACTATGAGCGGTCGCTCTTCGAGAAGCATCGATATAAAACCGCGAAGACGGTCATTGCGATGCTGGTCGATATCGTCAGCAAGAACGGGAACCTGCTGCTGAATATTCCGGTGCGCGGGGATGGGACGATCGACGAGGATGAGCGAAAGGTTCTGGCGGGGCTGGGTTCGTGGATGCCGGCGAATGGCGAGGGGATATTTGGGACGCGGCCATTTTCGGTTTTTGGGGAGGGGCCGCCGGATGTGAAAGGATCGGGGAATTTTAATGAGAGGTCGATGCGGGCTTATACGGCCCAGGACATTCGCTTTACCACGAACGGGGAGACGCTTTACGCGTTTGCGCTGGGGTGGCCGGTGGATGGGAAGATCAGGATCAAGACGCTGGCGGCGGGGTCGCGGGATTATCCGTGGCAGATTGGGGGAGTGGAATTGCTGGGGGTGGGTGCGGTTGGGTTTTCTCGGGATGAAAACGTGCTGGTGGTCAACATGCCCGATCGGGCGCCCAATGAATTTGCGTGTGGGCTGAAGATTTTAAGAGCTTCTTGAAGAAAATCAGTTCGGTGGTTCTTCGCGAGCGCGATTTGAATTTGCCTCGTTGCATTTTCTTGGCGCTCTTGGCGGTTTAAAATCGTCTAGTACCGCCGGTGTCCTCACCGGCGGAATCGCATTCCGAAAACCGCCGGTGAGGACACCGGCGGCACAAAAAAAGCGCCAAGAAAATCAGATTGCTGTTTTGGGAATCGAAAGTGAATGGGGACGAGTGACGGTGTATCATTCGGTAGACAGATGTCGAAGACCGAAGAGATGAACGGTCCTGAGTTGCTTTCCCCCGCAGGGGACTGGGAGGCGATGCGCGCGGCGGTGGCGAATGGGGCGGATGCGGTTTACTTTGGGTTGTCGGCGTTTAATGCGCGGCATCGGGCGGCGAATTTCGCGGTCGAGGAGTTGCCGGAGATTATGACGTTTCTGCACCATCGCAATGTGCGGGGATATGTTGCGATGAATACGCTGATTTTTTCGGATGAGCTGGAGGAGGCGGCGCGGTTTATCGAGGCGATTGCCGCGGCGGGGGCGGATGCGATTATCGTGCAGGACCTGGGGTTGGCGGAACTGGTCGCGGCGGATTTGTCCGGGGCTGGCGGTGCATGGGTCGACGCAGATGACGCTGACGGAGCCGCTGGGGGTGGAATTTGTTCGAGCGCTGGGGGTGGGGCGGGTGATTCTGCGCGCGAGCTTTCGACCGGGGACATTGCGAAGATCGCGGCCGAGAGCGCGGTTCCGGTGGAAGTGTTCGTGCATGGGGCATTGTGCGTTTCGTACAGCGGGCAGTGTTTGACCAGCGAATCGATTGGGCAGCGGAGTGCGAATCGCGGGCAGTGTGCGCAGGCTTGCCGGTTGCCTTATGATCTGATCGTGGATGGGAATCGGCGGGAAATGGGGGATAAGGCATATCTGCTCAGCCCGCAGGATCTGGCGGCGTTTGATCTGGTGAAGGAGCTGGCGGAGATCGGGGTGAAATGTTTGAAGATCGAGGGGAGGCTGAAGAGCGCGCATTACGTGGCGGCGACGACGCAGATTTACCGGGCGGCGGTGGATGCGGCGAGGGAGGCGAGGCCGTTTGATCCGTCCGCGCAGCAGCGGATGGATTTGGCGCAGAGCTTTTCGCGCGGGTTTACGCATGGGTTTCTGGATGGGGTGAATCATCAGAAACTGGTACACGCGCGGTTTCCCAAGAGCCGGGGGGTGAGAGCGGGAAGCGTGGTGGGAAAATCGGAGCGGGGAGTTTTCGTGCAACTGGAGCGCGGGGCGAATCTGAAAATCGGGGACGGGGTTGTCTTTGATGAAGGGCATCCTGAGCAGGATGAACAGGGTGGAAGGATCGTCAACGCGGAGGCGGTTGGCAGCGGGCGGATTGCGATTGGGTTTTATCGCGGGGACGTGAGTCTGCATGCGGTGTCGGTTGGGTCGATCGTGTGGAAGACGGATGATCCGGAAATCCGCAAGAGGCTGGAGCGTTCGTTCAGCCGGGACCGGGTGGCGCGGCGGATTCCGATAGGTGTGCATGTGAAGGCGATTGAGGGGGAGCCATTGCGAATTTCGGTGAGGGATGAATCGGGGAATTGTGTGGAGGTTGGATGGGAGCGGAATCTTGAGCGTGCGGTGAAGTTTCCGATGACGCGGGAGATTTTTCGGGAGCAGTTTGGGAGGCTGGGGGATACGCCGCTGGAATTGGGGGAGGTTTTTGTGAATGGGGATGGGACGGCGGAGTTTCCGCCGGTGATGATTCCTAAGAGCGTGCTGAATGATTTGAGAAGGCAGGCAAGTGGGGAATTGATGCGAAGGCGGAGATGGGGGAGAGATGTTGATCAATGTTGGTGCGCTGGCGGAGATGCGAGGGGAGATTGACAGGAACACCGAAGACCCCCTGCCCTGCCCTCCCCCGGAGTACCGGGGGCGGGGGAATGTGGAGAAGCGGATTTACGTTCTGGCGCGGACGATGGAGCAGCTTCAGGCGGCGGTGAAGTGGAGGCCCCCTGCCGATGGGGTGGAGTTCGCGGCGGTTTACTGCGAGTTGGAGGACATTCGCAAATATCCGGATGCGGTGCGGATGGCGCGGGATGCGGGGGTGAAGATTGGGTTGGCGACGATTCGGATCGTGAAGCCGCCGGAGCAGGGGCTGCTGAAGCTTGTCGCGGCGGCGGAGCCGGATCTGATTTTAATCCGCAATCTGGCGGGGCTTTGTTTGTATCGGGAGATCTGTCCGGAGATTCCCCTGGTGGCGGATTATTCGCTGAATGTTTCCAACGAATTGACGGCGGCAATTTTAAAAGCGGCACGGCGTCGTGCGGATGACGCCGAGCTATGACCTGAACTGGGTGCAGCTTTCGGCGATGCTGGAGCGGTTTCCGGTGGAGATGTTTGAAGTGGTGATCCATCAGCATATGCCGATGTTTCACATGGAGCATTGTGTGTTTGGCGCACACGCTTTCGAGTGGGAAGGATTACCGTGATTGCGGGAGGCCTTGCGAGTCGCACAAGGTGGAGCTGAAGGACCGGGCGGGTACACCGCACCCGCTGGTGGCGGATGTGGGGTGCAGGAACACGGTTTACAACGGGTCGGCGCAATCGGCGGCGGAGTTTGTGCCGCGGATGCTGGAGAGCGGTTTACGGCATTTTCGGGTGGAATTGTTACGGCATGATGAGGGGGAGGTTAGCCCGGTGCTAGACCGATATGCGCGGGTGCTGGCGGGGATCGAAGCGCCGAGGACGGCTTGGCGGCAGTTGAGAGTGCTGAATCAGCTTGGGGTGACGCGCGGGACGTTGGAATAAAAGCAGACCCCCACCCTAACCCTCCCCCGGAGTACCAGGGGAGGGGATAAAAGGGGGTAGTCCTGTCGCTCGACGTTAAAATGTTTGCAATCTATTGCACGGGCGGTGACACTTGGGGCGGAATCGGCCGCTAATGTAGTCGCTTGCTAATTTTATGAGCGCGATCACTTCAGTTACTGCGCCCAGTCCGGTTGCCAACGTGATGGGGTGCTTTCCGGATTCGGGGGGATGCACGTTTCGGGCGTGGGCGCTGTTTGCATCGGCCATGTCGGTCAAGACCTGGAACGCGGACGCCACGACGACGATGACCGCGATGGCGGCGGATAGTGCGGCTGGGGGGTATGGCAGTAATGTCTGGTCGGTTTATATCCCGGGGATAATTGAGGGGACGAATTACCGGTATGAAGTCACCGGGCCTGGGGGAACGGTTTACGATCATGTCGATCCGCAGGCGCGGTCGATTGTTTATCCGAACTGGACGGACGCGTCGCAGGACGCCACCGATGCGCGATCGGTTGTCACCAGCCGGGATTTTACGTGGGGAAAGAAGTTTCAGCGCCGGGGTGGCGGCAACTGGTAATTTATCAGATTCACATCGGGACTTTTTATAACCCGACGATTGGGGCGCCGGACAAGATCGACGATTTGATCGGGCAGATTTCTTATTTGCAAAAGCTGGGAATCAACTGCGTGCAGCTTTTGCCTTTTGTGGAATTCTCGTCGGCGCTTTCGCTGGGGTATGACCCGGTGCTTCCGTTTGCACTAGAGCGGGATTATGGGTCGCCCCAGGATTTCAAGCGGTTGGTGCAGGCTCTGCACGATGCAGGGATCAGCGTTTTGGTTGATGTGGTTTTTAATCATCTCGACGTGTCGGTGAACAATGGCACGCCGTTTCCCTATTCGCTTTTTCAATGGGACGGATGGAATGACGGGCAGTGCGGGATTTTCTTTTATTCGGATATGGATGAAATGAAAACGCCGTGGGGGCCGCGCCCGAACTATGGCCGGCCGGCGGTGACGCAGTTTCTGGTCGATAACGCGATGATGTGGCTGAATGAATATCAGTTCGACGGGGTGCGGTTCGATTCGACCATCTGCATCCGCAAGCGCCAAATAAATTGCCAGAGCACATGCCAGGGTGCGGACATCGGTGATGGGCCAAATTTGGGATGGGAGCTGATGCAGGCAGTCAACAATCAGGTAAATGCGGCCACGCCCTGGAAGCTGACGATCGCGGAGGATTTGGACGGCAATGCGGCGATCACGTCTCCAACCTCCGGAGGCGGCGCGGGGTTTGATGCGCAATGGGATACGGACCTGATGGGGGCGCTGCGGAATGCGCTGACGCAGGCGCAGGATATCAATGTCGATGTGGGGGCGATTGCGAACGCGATGCAAAACCCGTTCGAGAATAATGTGTGGGAGCGGGTGATTTACCTGGAATCGCACGACCAGGCGGACAAGGGGAGGGTGCCGGCGCTGATCGATCCCGCGAATCCGACAGGCTGGTTTGCGAGGAAGAAATCGATGCTGGGTTTCGCGGCGGTGCTGGCGACGCCGGGGATTCCGATGTTTTTCCAGGGGGCGGAGCTGCTGGACACGCGGTTGTGGAGCCCGGGGAGCGCGGCACCGCCGGTGGTTCCGGGGACGATGATGAATTTCAATCTGCTGAAGCAGTACCCGAAGCTTTTTCAGTTTTATCACGACATGATTCAATTGCGGCAAACGACGCAGGGATTGTGCGGGTCGGGGCTGAATGTTTTTCACGTCGATACCAATTCGAAAGTGCTCGCCTGGCAACGGTGGGACCAGGGGTCGGGAATCGACGACGTGGTGGTGGTGGCGAATTTTTCGGATACGAACTTTCCGAGCTATACGATCGGGCTCCCGTATTCGGGGGCGTGGAACGTGCGGCTGAACAGCGACTCGAATGATTACAGCGATTTGAACGACTTTGGGGCGGTGAACAGTTACAACACGACGGCGGGTGGGCCGGGGATGGATGGGCTCGCGTATCAGGGGAATGTGGGGATTGGGCCTTATACGCTGATTGTTCTCACGAGATAAACTCGATGACCCCCTCCCCCAACCCTCCCCCGGAGTACCGGGGGCGGGGGCAATCAGGGTGAGCGGAGAGCCCGGTGGCAGTGACGGCGTTTTTCGGGGATAGTGCGAGGAGATTGGCCTGGGTTTATTACATTCTGCTGATCCTGATTTGCTTCGCGTCGCTGGGGCTGGTGGCTTTGACGTTGCCGGGGCTTTGGGTGATGACGGCTGCGTGTGCCGTGTATGCGCTGCTGACGCATACGCATTTTGTGGGGCGCGATAGTTTGATCGCGCTGTTTGTGCTGAGCCTGGGAGGCGAAGTTCTGGAATTTACCGCGGGGGGCGCGATGGCGAAGCGCGGGGGGTGGGAGGAATAGCGCTGTGGGGGCGATTCTGGGGGGGATTGTGGGAGGGATCGTCGGCAGCTTTGTCTTGCCGGTCGTGGGATCGATCGTCGGCATCTGCATCGGGAGCTTTGTCGGGGCGGCGGGTGTTGAACTGTTAGGATCGGCCGATCCGAATCTGGCGTTTCGCGTGGGCATGGGAGCGGCAAAGGGGCGGCTGATGGGCGTGGTGCTGAAGATGGCGATTGGGGTGGTAATGCTGGGGATTATATTTGTCGCGGCATTTCCGTAAGAAAAGCAGTTTTGTGCGTGAAACGGCCCGCTTGATATAATTTGCGCATCAATCTCGCGCGTCGCATTGGCGGCCGCGGAGAGTCGTGCGTCATGCAGCCCAATAATCCTGGACAGTTCGACGCATTCGTCAATTCACATCCGATTGGCAGTGTCGTGACAGGGCGCGTCGAAGATGTCCGTCACTTCGGAGCTTTTTGCCAACTTTCCGATGGCGTTCAGGGTTTACTTCTAGTTGTCGATTTCGGTGACCCGCCTCTGCAATTTAATTACCCAGACGACTACCCCCGATTAGGGGATACAATCACTGCCACGATCGCCTTGGTGAACAAGACCCAGCGGATAATTAGACTGTCACGGCGGTCCTCCGGGGCTGTATAGCTTGTCTATTTCCAAAGAATCGAAATCGACTTTCCTTCGATGTTAGGTTATTGTTTGCCCTCATGGCGGTAACATTTGTCATCGGTCGCGCTGGGGCGGGCAAGACAAAATGGTGCCTGGATCGAATTGTCGAGGCGATCCGGAAGGATCCGCTGGGGCCACCGGTCTATTGGATTCTGCCGCGGCAGGCGACGTTCATCGCACAGCGGCAGCTTGCGACGGCGACGGGGCTGGGGGGATATTTCCGCGCCGGGTGATTTCGCTGGAGGAATTGGGGGAGGAGATTCTGGCGGAGTGCGGGGGGATCGCGCGGCCGGAGATTACCGATCGCGGGCGGCGGATGATCCTGGGGCATCTGCTGCGCGGGCTGGGAGGGAAGCTGAAATTTTTCGGGTCGGTGGCGAATCAGCCTGGAGTGGCGGCGGAGCTGGATGCCACGCTGGGGGAACTGGAGCGGGCGGGGCAGGATGCGGATGCGATTCAGAATCAGATCGCGTCATCGGGGGCGACTGCAGCGCTGCGGGCGAAGATCCATGACCTGGCGCTGATTTATTCGGAATACCGCAAATTTCTTGGGCAGGACCGGCTCGATCCCAAGCGGCGATTGGATGAGGCGCTGAAAGCGATCGGGGATTGCAAATCGCTGAGGGAGTCGGAAGTTTTTCTCGATTCGTTTTACGATTTCACGGGGTCGGAGCGAAAGGTCGTCGCGGCGCTGGCCGGGGTGTGCAAGTCGCTGGCGGTTACGTTCACGATGGATCCGAAGAGCGAGATACTGAAAAACTTACATCATTTGCCGGATGAAATGAGTTTATTTTATCGAAGTGAAATGGCTTTGCGCCAGTTGCGGCTGGCACTGACCGAAGCGGATGTGGAAATCGCGGAGTCGGTTCTTCTTGGCAAATCTAATACGGACGCGAAAGTTGAAACCCAGCTCGTCAAAGCGCCTGATCGCCAGGCGGAGGTTGATGCCGCGGCGCGGTGGATTCGCAAGCTCGTCTCTGGCGGCATGCGCTTTCGGGACATCGTCGTGCTGATGCGGAGCGCAGGAGGAATATCATCACATTCTCCAGGCCTCGTTTGCGGAGCATCAGATTCCTTTTTTCATGGACGAGCGGCGCACGGCGTCGCATCATCCGCTGGTGCGGCTGATTCGGGCGGCACTCGCGGCAGCGATAACCAACTGGTCGCATGATGCGATGATGGGTGTGATTAAGACCGCGCTGGTGGGCCTCAAATCCGAGGAGGCGGATGGGTTGGAGAATTATGTGCTTCGGCACGGGATCGATCACAACGTCTGGCCGACCGAGAAGAATTGGACGGGACGGCGGCGGGATGAGGACAACCCGGTCGCGATCGATGAAGCGGCGAAGATGGATGCGATTCGGCGAAGGGTGGTGGATCGGCTGGGGCCGTTTGTTGTGGCGGTGCGAAAGCAGGGCGACGACGGTTCGGGATTTTGCCGGGGCAGTTTTCAGGTTGCTCGAAGCGTTTGAATGCCGGACCAAAATTGTGAAGTGGATTGATGAGGCGACCAACGCCGGACAGTTGGAAGAGGCGGGCGAGCACGAACGCGTGTGGGACGAGACGGTGACACTTTTTGACGAATTGGTCGATTTGCTCGGCTCGGAGGTGATGCCGCTGAAAGAGTTCGCGGCGATGCTGGATTCGGCGCTGGAAGGATTTGATCTGCGCACTGCCCCCTACCGTCGATCAGGTGCTGGTGGGCGCGGTGGATCGGACGCGCACGCCGCAGGTGAAGGCGTGCGTTGTGCTGGGGCTTTCGGAAGGGCAATTTCCGCGGTCAGCGGGTGAGGATTCGATTTTTACGGATGCGGATCGGCGGAATTTGGGGAAGCATCGGATTGAGCTGAATCCCGATTCGTCGCGGCGATTGCTCGATGAAAATTTCCTCGGGTATATCGCGATGACGCGGGCGACGGAGAAGCTGCTGCTGACGCGCAGTGTTACGGATGCAGCGGGGCGTGAGGTCGCGGGGTCGTCGCTGTGGCTCGAGGCTGAGGGGGACGCGAAGGCGAAGCCGGTTCCGCGCGAAGACGGTCTTCCGCTGCAATTGATCGCGACGCCGCGGCAACTGGTGGGGTCGCTGATCAATTGGGTGAAATCGGGGGGTGGCGATGGGGAGTGGGGGCCAGTGTATCAATGGCTGGCGCAATATTCGTCCAATAATGATCCCGTTGACTTCGCGCGGCGGTCGGCGTGGAAAGCGCTCAGCTATCGCAATGAGGCGAAGATCGATGCGAAGCGGGCGGGGGAATTGTTTCCTTCGCCGCTTCGTGCGGATGCGTATCAGTTGGAATCATTTCGGATGTGCCCGTATCAGCACTTTGCGCGGTATGGGCTGAAGCTATCGGAACGCAAGACGCGGGAATTTGGCCGCGGGGATCTAACGCGGGTTTTTCGGGAGATATTGCAGCGGTTGGTGCGGGAGCTGATCGAATGCGCAGAAATCGTGGAATGATCTCGATGCGGCGGCGGTGGAGCGACTGACGGGGGAAATTCGCGATCAGCTTGGGGAAGAGCTGATGCTTTCGGAGGCGCAGAATCGATATCTGGTGGATTTCGTTCAGCGGACGGTGAAACTGGTGGCCGAGGCGCAAAAAGCGGCGGCCGGGCGCGGCGGTTTTCGGCCGCGGCTGGTGAACTTGCGGTTTGGGAAAGAGGGGGATGCGAACCCGGCTGTTGAGATCGCCACACCGGTGGGAAATCGCGTCGAGCTTTCGGGGAAAATCGATCGGGTCGATCTGCTGAAAGACGGGTCGGCGTGCGCGATCGACTACCGGATGCGGGGCAGTGCGATCAACGCGGCGGAGGTGTATCACGGGCTTTACTTGCGGCTGCTGGTAAATCTGCTGGTGCTGGAAAAACTGGGGTCGGGTGTGATCAAGGATGCGAAGGTCGCGCCAGCGCGGCGTTTTGCGTTCAGCTTTTGCGGCCGGTTCGCGCGGGGGATCCTGGGGAGGCGCTTTCTCCGGAGGAGCCGGAATTTCATCTGCAGGTGAAGCCGCGGGGGATTTTTGATTTGAGGGTTGCGCGGGAGTTGGATCGCGAGCTGACTGAGGGCTATTCGCAGGTCGTGCAGCTTTATTTGAAGCGGGATGGGGGCGTCGGGCATCTGGATAAATCGGATGCTACGACTAGCGGGGAATTTGCGGCGCTGCTCCGGCATGTCGAGGCGCAGGATCGGGCAGATCGCGGATGAGATCATTGGGGGGCGGATTGACATTCGGCCCTATCGGATTGGAACGGAGACCCCGTGCCCGCGCTGCGAGTTCCGGGCGCTGTGCCGGCTGGAGCCGGCGCCGGGTTGTTATGACGATCTTCAGCCGATTGCCCGCCCGGAAATGCTGGCGCGGGTGATGGAGGAGCAGGGAGGGGAGCGATGAGCGGGCCGATTCAATGGACGCCGGGACAGCGCGAGGGGATCGAACGCGTGGGGCAAAGCATTCTCGTCAGCGCCGCGGCCGGTTCTGGGAAGACGGCGGTGCTGGCGCAGCGATGTGCCCATCTGGTGTGCGATACGGCGAATCCGTGCGAAATCGATCAACTTCTGGTGGTTACTTTTACGGAGTCCGCGGCGGCGGAGATGAAGGCGCAGGATTCAGAAGGCGCTGCGCCAGAAGCTGTTGGATCAGCCTTCGCCGCGGCTGGCCCGGCAGGTGAAGCTTGCCAGCACGCGCCACGTCAGCACGCTTCACGGGTTTTGCCACCGGCTGCTGAAACAGAATTTCACGCTGGCGGGGGTTGATCCGGCGTTTGCGATTTTGGATGCGGATGAGGCAGCGCTTCTCCGCACGAAATCGCTACGGACCTTTTTCATCGCCGATATGAATCGGATGCGTCGGGCGATTTTCATCGGCTCATCGACGCCTATGGCGATGGGGAAGACCGGCGGCTGATCGAGCGGGTGATCTCGACGCATGAATTGCTGGCGAGCCTTACCGATCCGAAACGATGGATCGCGGAGAGTGCCGCCGCGATGCGGCAAGCCACGGAGACGCCGCTGGAGGAATCGGAGTTGGGGCGGGATCTGCTGGCGCAAATCGACAATGCGCTGGCGAGACTGATTCGGAAATGTGACGACGTCGCGCGGACCATCGCGGGGTTTGGACCCGCGCTTCGCCGCTATGGGGAGCATGTGGAGGAGATTCGGCCGTTCTTCGAGCATTTTCAGAAAGTGCTTCACCAGGACGGTCTCGACAGCCTCGTCAGCGAGGTGCGTGATTTCCGGGCGAATCGGCCCAGGCTGCCGGCGATTAAGGGAGAGGTGGACGGAAAAGAGCTGGCCAAGTCGCTGATTGAGGAGATCAAGCGCGCAGTCGACAGATCGCCGTTGGAGGCGCTGCTGGCATGTGACAGCGGACAGTGGCGCGATGGAATGGAGCGGATTCGGGCCGCACGCGCAGGCGTTTTTGTCGCTGGTGCTGGATTTCGGGACGGAATATTCGGCGGCCAAGTCGGCTGACCGGGCGCTGGATTTTTCGGACCTGGAGCAACTGGCGCTGAAAATCCTGCGCAAGGGGGAGAGCAATCGTCCCTCGGCGCTGGCGAAGGCGCTGCACGCGCAGTTCCGGCATGTGCTGGTGGATGAGTATCAGGACATCAATCCGGTCCAGGACGCGATCCTTCGGCTGGTGAGCACGGAATGTCTCGACGAGCGCAGGGCGAATCTGTTTTGCGTGGGGGACGTGAAGCAGAGCATTTTCCGGTTTCGGCTGGCGGAGCCGCTGAGGTTTCTGGATCGGCATCGGCGGTTTCGGGAAAAGGAGGGCGCGGGCGCGGTGATCGATCTGCGCGAGAATTTCCGGAGCCGGGCGCCGCTTCTGGGGGCAATCAATTCGGTTTTTGAAAAGCTGATGACGCGCGAGGCGGCAGAGATTGAATACGATCAGTCGCATCGGCTGATGCCGGGGCTGAGCTTCCCGGACGCCGGGGGACTTGCGACGTTCAAGGGGTCGCCGATCGAGCTGCATTTTCTGCCGGATGATCCCGGCGCATCCGAAAACGATGAGGTTTCGGCACAGCAGCTTGAGCGGGTCGATTACGAGGCGATGCTCATCGCCCGGCGGATTCGCGAGATGATGGGGCTGGAGGGTTCGCCGGGCATGCACGTTTTCCGCGAGGAGGCCATGCATTCCATCGAGCTGGGGGACATTGTCATTCTTCTGCGCACGATGCGGAAAAAGGCGGATCGATTTGCGGATGTGATCCGCGCGCATGGAATTGAAGTTCACAACGAAGCGGGGGGCGGGCTTTTCGAGGCGACCGAAGTGCGCGACATCCTTTCGCTGCTGCAGATCCTGGATAACCAAAAGCAGGATATTCCGCTGGCCGCCCTTCTGCGCTCGCCGATCTGCGGTTTGCCGGATGCGGATGATTGCCTGGCGCGGATTCGGCTGGCGTTTCCTGTTGATACCGTGCCGTTCCATGAGGCGGTGAGCAAATACGCGGACGAAAAAGACGATGAGCTGGCTGCATTTTTGCGTGATTTTCTGAACCGGCTTGGGAAATCACGCGACGCCGCCAACAAGCGGCCTGTTGCCGAAACGCTTTGGCGGATTTACCAGGAGACGGGCTATCTTGGTTTTTGCGCCGCGCTGGAGGACGGCTCTCAGCGGGTTGCAAACCTATTGGAGCTGCACGATCGGGCGGCGCAGTTTGGGACGTTCCTGCGGCAGGGACTGCACCGGTTTCTGAGATTCATGCAAAGCCTGGCGGAAGAGACGGACATTCGCCGGCCCTCAGCCGCGCCGCAGAGCCGGGGGGCGGTGCGGATCATGAGCATTCATCGATCGAAGGGGCTGGAATTTCCCGTCGTTTTTCTGCCCGATTTGGGCAAGCAATTCAATCTTTCGGACACGCGCGGGTCGATCCTGGTAGACCGCGAGATGGGGCTCGGGATGGATGTCATCGATGAGCGGCGGCTAATCCGCTATCCCTCGCTGGCATCGACGCTCGTCGGCCAGAGCCTGATGCGGCAGACGATGTCGGAGGAGCTTCGCTTGCTTTATGTCGCCATGACGCGGGCGCGGGAACACCTGGTTTTGATCGGCGCGTGCAGCGAGGAGGACCGGCAGAAATGGGAGACACAGTGGAAAAACCGCGCCGAGCCCTTGCCGGCGGATGTCGTGCGGGGGGCGAAGCGCGTGGTCGACTGGCTTGGGCCGGTGGAGGCGGGCACGCGCGGTGTTTTCGAGAAGATTCCGCACGGCGGCCGAGGAGATTGGGAGTTGGAGAAATCCGCGCCACGAGCACAAGACAATCACGCCACTTCAGCAGAAAATGTTCCGGCTTGAGCCGCTGGATAAAGCGCCCGCGATGAACGAACACGCGAAGCAGCTTATCCAGCGATTCGAACGCCGATATGCGATGGAGCCTTTCACGCGCATGCAGGGGGCGATATCGGTTACCTCGCTGGCGAAGGACAAATCCGGCGAACAGGGCGCCGCAATGCAGCGAAAGTTGGATCTGCCGGTTTTTTTTCAGACTGAGGCAGCGCCGAAGGCAACTGACGTGGGGAACGCGACGCACACGGTGCTTCAGTATTTCGATTTCAGCTCGGGTGAGGTCGAAGCGCAGATTCAGGGGCTCGTGGATCGCAAATTGCTCGCCGCGCGGGAGGCGAAATGGGTTGATCGCGAGGCGATAAAATGGCTCCTTGGCACGCCGCTGGGGAATGTTCTCCGCGCGAATCATTCCAAACTCATTCGTGAAACGCCCTTTGCCCTTATGCGCCCCCCGCCGATTGTCCGCCGAGCGCTGATCCTCTCGACCAAATGATGATCCGCGGGCGGATCGACCTGATGTTGCCGGTTCCGGGCGGGCTCACCATCGTGGATTACAAGACAGACCGAGTCTCCGGTCCTCAGTTGGAAGAGCGTGCTCTGGCCTATCAAAAACAGATGCAGCTCTACGCCGAAGCCGTCGCCAAAATCTGCGGCAAAAAAGTGGTGGGAATCAACCTGGTATTTCTGACGCCAAGAGAAATCCGGCATTCGAATTTCTAGCCCGGCCCCATCAACGTGGTGTCTCTGCCGTCCATCAAATCCTTGGCCAGCCGCGCCGCATTCCTGCTCGCGCCGGGATGGGCAATCGTTCGCAGCAGGTTTTGCACCCTTTCCCGCTGCTGCAACAGGAGATCGGGATTGTTCAGATATTCCAGGGCCTTGTCCGCGACGGGCTGATTAGAGCCATACCAGGGAACGAATTCTGGCACGATCGTCTGGTGTGAATCGTTGAGCAGGTTCACGAGGGAATAGGTGCGCGTCTTGATGAGCCAGCGCGCAGGAGGTGCCAGCCGATGGGGTTGCCGCGATAGACAACGATTTGCGGCGCGCCATGGCCGGCGGCATGGAGGGTTGCGGTGCCGGAGACGATCAGGCAGAGGTCGCAGCGCGGGATCAGCGTGTTGAACTGATTCAGGCCGAGGGTAAAGGGCCCGAAGGTTTCGGTGTCCGCGGTCTGCGGACCGGGACCAAACTGGGCTTCGAGGGAGCGTTTCACGACGGGATGCGTCATCGTCGTCGTCGGCACCAGGAAAGTCGCCTGCGGGAACGAGCGGCGGATGGTATTGCAGACATCCAGCATGGGTGGAAAACTGATGCGGGCCACCCCCGACCGGGAGCCGGGAACGACGCCGATCACCGGCGGGCGGTTGGGAAAGCGCAGTCGCGGGATCAAAAGGCGGGTGGGGCGGAATTTCATCAAAGAGTGGATGGCCGACGAAGGTAGCTTCCACGCCGTGGTCGCGGAAGAATTTCTCTTCGAAGGGAAGGATGCAGGCGACGCGATCGACAAACTTTCGCAGCTTTTTCACGCGTCCCGGACGGCTGGCCCACATCTGGGGGGCCACGTAATAGAGCACGGGGATTCTCATTTCCTTCGCCAGCATTCCCCAGTGCCAGTTCATGGTCCAGGAATCGACGCAGATCGCAAGGTCGGGCGGGCGCTGGCGGTAGTGGTTGCGCGTCCACTTTAGAATCCGGTTCAGCTCGAAATAGCGGAGGAACGCCTTGAGGCCCATGGCGGCGCGATTGACGGTGTTGTAGTGGATCATCGCGCCGGCGGCGGCCATGGCGGGGCCACCAATCCCCTCAACGATGATGTCCTTGTCGAGGAGCTTTAGTTCGCGGATGAGAAGGGCGGCGTGCTGGTCCCCGCTGACTTCGCCGACGCTGATGAAAACCCTCCTACTCATACCGTGTTCACTGAGAGTTCAACGAAATGCACCGGCCTGTCAAGACGGGGTTGAATAAATGAGGATTTCGCAGATCCCTTCGTCGCCGCCGAAGGATTGATAAATGTCCTGCCTGGGCGGACCGATCTGGGCGCTGATCTGCCGAGCCCACTGTTCCGGGAAAAAGCGGGCATTGACGATCCAGAGGGGTCCGCTCGTCATCGAGGGCAGATCCACCGGGTTCACAGCCCAGTGAATCGCGTGCGGCCATTCGTGAAGATACCAGCGCTCCAGGATGGGGGATTGATCGGCCCCCTCGACGACGGCAATGGTGGTATCCGCCGGGCGCGATGCAGGGCGTCGCGGATAAACCGCCGGGTGGCCAGGTCGCGGCGAACCTCGCTGGTCGGGAAAAAAGCCGTGGCGATGATTCCCACGCATCCGAAGACGATCAGCGCCCAGAACCCCACGAGGCAGGTGAGGCGCAGGGTTTCGGGCGTTTTTGCGAATCGGTGGATGATCCCGGCGACTCCGACGCCGATGAGCAGGCAAATCGGCGCGGCCACGTGCTGGCCGATGCGCGGGCTGTCGCCATAGGGATAATGCCGCAGCGCCGCCGCCAGAAACGTCATCACAAAGGGCGAAAGCACCAGCAGGCCAAGCGCGCGGGCGGCGCATGACCAATATGATGCCGCCGATGACAAATAGGATGAAGCTGGGTGCCCCGCCGGGCGATCCGGAATCGGCTGGATAACCAAAATAATTTCCGGTGTGAACGATGATGAACCAGTTGATGAACTGAAACGGATTCAATGGCGGAAAGACCCAGCAGACCTGCTGCCATGGTCCGGAGCCGGCGAATTGTGGCCCTAGATATTTCCAGACGAGCAGCCCGAACACGGCGGTGAGCACAACGCCAAATCCAAGCGAAAGCGCCCGCTGGAGGGCGGTAAAAGATCGAAAGTTCAGCACCAGCGTGGCGGCCACGCCCGCTCCCACAAAGACCGAGGGGAGCGAAATAAACAGCGCAACGGGGATAACCGCGATCAGGGCAATCAGCCATTGGTTTTTGCGGTCGAGCAGAAACCGGGTCGCGAGGTAGAGCAGCAGGACCGAGATGAAGAGGTCGATGCTGTAGGGCTTCAGCTCGGCGGAATGGCGGATGGCCTCATCCGAAACTGCCAAAACGCCGGTGGCAATCGTCGCCGCCAGCGGATCGGCGATTTTCCTTGCCCACATGGCAAAGAGAATGAGCCCTCCAATTCCCGCGAGGACGGGGATCAATCGCATCACATATTCCGACATTCCCAGTGCCTGATACATGGCGCGCTCGGCCCAGAGAAATCCAAGGGGCGCGACCTGTATATATTCCAGCGGCTTAAGCAGGCCGAGGTAGGACCGGTCGAGAATATTGACCCCCAGAAATCCCTCATCCCCCCAGAAAGGGAGTCCCAGGCCATATCGGAATAGCCGCAGGGCGACCCCGATGATGACGAACGCCGTCAACCAGCGGCGAAGCATTGGGGGGGATTGAGACGCTTCCATCGAAACGACCGAATCTATTGGGATGGTTGGGGTTTGGCAATGAGGCCGATTGCCGATTGCCAATTGCCGAATGAACAAGCATCAGCAGGTCTTTACATTCGGCAATTGGCAATCGGCAATCGGCAATTAAACTGTTGCCCTCAATCCAATACGTCCGATAATTCCGCCATGGATGTCGTTCTGATTGGCGCCGGCGGGCATGGGCGGGTGGTTTTGGACATTCTTCGTGCCGGGGGAATCCACAAACCCGTGGGCTTTCTCGATGCCGACCCCCAACTTACCGGGCAGGAAGTTGGCGGACTGCCGGTCATGGGTCAGCTAAATATGCTGCCCAAGCTCAAAGCGCAGAAGGTGAAGGCAGCCATCATTTCGATTGGCGATAACCATCCGCGCTGGCAGTACTTCCGAAAAATCTCCGGCCAGGGTTTTGACTTAGTCAACGCAATCCATCCTTCAAGCTTTGTCTCAGAGACGGCACGACTTGGGCGAAACGTGGTCGTTGCTGCGGGGGCGGTGATATCGACCGACGCCCATATCAGTGACGCGGTGATCATCAACACCTCCGCGGTCGTGGATCACGAATGCCAGATTGGCGCAGCCGCCCATATTTGCCCCTCCGCAACGCTCGCGGGGAGGGTCAGCGTGGGGGAGCAGGCCTTTATTGGGATGGGGGCGAATATTGTTCAGTGTCTTAAGCTCGGCTCGTATTGTATTGTGGGGGCAGGGGCTGTGGTCATCGAAGACGTACCGATGGGGGCAACCGTCGTGGGTGTTCCGGCCCGGGTCATTAAGATGGGGAAGCCGAGCTTAGAGCCTGCGACAATTTAGCCGAAATCAGTGGTAATACCGATTGAAACGTCGAAAATCGGCACATAAGATGTAGTTAGTCGCATACATGGAGGCGCGATGAGCGCAGTTTACAATCCCGAGGCCGAAGTGATTGCCGAGATCGAGCGTCTGGAGCTCGACGCGCGGCAGATTCGGCGAACCATCGAACACGTGCGAGGTCCGGAGGACCGCCGCGTGCTCAACAGGCAGTTGCAGGAATTGAAGGACCGGATCGGATTCCTGCGCAAGCGGTTACCATAAACGGGCGTGCTGACTTCAAAAAAATTAGGAGTGGACCCCGCAATTGGGGTCCTTCTTTTTCATTGAATTTTTCGCCGGCTTCCGCGGTTAGTTGATACATGAGCTGGGTCATCGTCTGCCTCATCGCGGTTAGCTTTGCCATTTCCTGGCTGGTGACGTTTTGGATGCGGCACATCGCCGTGCGCATCGGGTTCGTCGACAAACCGGGCGGCAGAAAAATCCACGACAATCCAAAACCGCTGGGGGGAGGCGTGGGAATATTCTGCGGGCTGGCGCTGCCGATCGTGGCGGGCCTGGCGCTTTTGACGTGGACAGATCCGCCTGGTTTCCTTCACTCGCCCGGATTGGTCGGGCGCGAGATTGCCGGCAACATCGACGCCTACTGGTCGGGGGCACGACTCCAGGCGCCGATCGCCTGCGGGATTCTCTTGGCGGGGACGGCGATCCATCTGCTGGGTTTGTGGGACGACAAAAGAGCCCTTGGGCCGATGGTCAAGCTTTTCGCCCAGCTTCTGATCATCACGGCGCTGGTCTTCATCGCGAAAACGAGAATCCTGACGTTCCTAGACGGCAAGATGCCGGGCGGAAAGGTGGTCTCATTGGTTCTGACCGTGCTGTGGATCGCGGCGGTCACGAACGCGTTCAATTTTCTCGACAACATGGATGGTCTTTCCGCCGGCGTGGCATCGGTGTGCACGATCGCGTTTCTGATCGCGACGCTGTCGATCGGCCAGTGGTTTGTGGCGGCGGGCCTGTCGCTGCTGCTGGCGCGATGCTGGGATTTCTCTGGCACAATTTTCCACCGGCCAAAATTTTCATGGGCGACGGCGGAAGCATGCTTATCGGCCTGATGCTGGGCGTCCTGACGGTTCGAACAACTTACGTGGCCCCGAACATGACCTGGCGGAATCACTGGTATGCGGTCTTCGCGCCGGTGATTGTTTTGGCGCTGCCGTTGTATGATTTAATCGTGGTGAGCATTATCCGCCTCATGCGCGGGAAGAGCCCGTTCGTGGGCGACACCAACCATTTCAGCCATCGGCTGGTGGCACGCGGGATGTCGCGGCGAAGGGCGGTGCTTTGCCTCTATCTCGTGGCGGCCGCCACCAGCATCGCGGCAATCGTGCTGCCGCATGTGGACGGCGATTTGGCGCTTTTGATCGTCGCACAAACGGTGCTGATCCTCGGCGTCGTGGCCCTGCTGGAGCAAAGCAAATGACGCGAACGCGTTACTACCAAACCGTTCGCGAATCACGGCCGGCGATTGATTGGCGGGTAGGGCTTACGCAGATTGCCTTCGGGCTGGCGCTGGCGCTGGTGGTGGCGCGATGCATGGCACTGGAGACCATCCGCGATCCATTAGAGGTCAGCATCGGCAGCTCCGATATTCCTCTGGCGCGGCGCGAATACCTCGCTGGTTTTGGACTTGCTCTGTGGCCTGCCTGCGATCATGGTGCTGGTCCGCCGCTGTACAGATAAGACTTATCGCCTGCGGGGAAGCTGGTCGCTGGTAATCCTTTTGCCGCTGGTTGTCTGGATGGCCTTCAGCGCCAGATGGGCTGACGACAAATTTGCGTGCATCGTCTCGGCGTGCAATTTCGCCGGCGCGATGGCGCTCTTGTGGGCCATGACGCAGCTCGTCCGAAGCTGGATGCGCCTGCGGATGGTCGCGGGGGTGGCGTTCGGGCTGCTGCTTGTCTTCCTCGTCCAGGGCTTCTATTACAAGTTCGTCGACATGCCTACCATGCTCGAGCAGCAGTCCAAGATGCTTCAGCAGCAGGGGTTCGATCCGCACAGTTTCAGCGGGATACAGTTCGCGAAGAAAATTACCGAACTGGTCGGATTCAATTCCTCGGCCAACTCCTTCGCGGGCCTCCTCGTCCTGTTTCTGACCATCGGCCTGGGGGTTGGCATTCAGCGGATCAAGGACCGCGACGACCCCGGTTGGACGGTCGCGCTTGGCCTCAGCGCGCCGCTGGCGATCTGGCTGCTGATCCTGACCCAATCCAAAGCCGCGATGGTGATGCCGCTTCTGGTCATCGCTTTGCTCGCCATCCTGTGGAAATGGCGCGGGCTGCTGGCCGGGCAAGCGAAGCGCTGGTTCTGGATCGGTGTGGGAATCGTTTCGTTTTTCATATTCGCCGTCGTTGCGCATGGGCTTTATCACCATTCGCTTCCGACGGACAGCCTGAATTTCCGGTGGCGATACTGGGTCGCGTCCTGCCACATGTATCTGCGACACCCCATTCGCGGAATGGGGTGGGAGAATTTTGGGGAGCAATACGTCCGCGACCGGCTGCCGGTTGCATCCGAGGAAATTCACGATCCGCACGATTTTATCGTTCGATTCTTCGTGGAGCTTGGCGCTGTGGGGGGAATCCTGTTGCTCGCCTGGATGGGCCGCTTGTGGTGGGAACTGACCCGCCCCGCCGCCCCACCGGCGACACTCGCCCCTGTTTCGCGAACGGCTCAACTGGGCCAGGTGCTTTTTCTGGCCGCCATCGCGGTTGCCGGCATCGTCCTTAATATCTGGGCGACGGTCGATTTCAATCAGAACGGCAGCTTCATCACCATCGAGCTGATCAAAGAGCTTCTCTACTTCTGCGCCCTGGTGATCGGGCTGATGGTGGTTTCGCTGCGCACCTTGGAGAATCCGCAGGTCGATCAGCGGGCCGCGCCCTGGATTCTTTATGGCATCCTGATCGGCGTGGGCGTATTCCTGATCCACAACCTCATCGAGTTTTCGATGTTTGAATCGGGCCCGACCTGCCTGCTGGCGGTGCTGATCGGATCGGCGCTGGGGCTTCGCCAGGCGAATCCACCGGTGCGCGCGCCGGGCATTTCAATATCGGCGATTGCTTCTCTCGCGGCCGCGGGTGCGATCTGGCTGGGCGTCGCGATCTGGATCGCCGCCCCGATTGCTCGTGCCGAAACGATGGCCCAGGAGGGTGACGCCAAGCTCCGCGCCGGCGACGTTCAGGGCGCTTCCAACGAATACGGTTACGCCGCCATGACGCTGCCGATCAATGCCGATTACGCGTACCGCGCCGCCCCGCGCTGCACCTGAGCATCGGCCCGCCCGAGCCGCTAAGCGATCCGCGGCAGCTCGATCGGGCGATCCGGCTGCGGCCGCAGCTTCAAACCTGGTATGACATCGCCATCGATAAAGACCCCGCATTCCTTGCCGCTTATCACCTGCGGGCGATCTTCGATCTCCAGATGGGGGATGCGAAACAGATGGTGCAGGATTTCGACCAGGTCATGGAGCTGAACCCCAACGAAGTCTCGCTGCGGCTGGATTATGCTCGCGGTTTGAAACTCCTCGATCTGCTCCCCGAGGCGAAGAAGCAATTCAAGCTCGCGCTGGACTACAACGATCAGTTGGATAAAGCGGAGCCCAAGCGTCTGACCCTCCAGCAGCAGGCGGAGATTCAGGAGGAAATCAATTCACTACCTGACTAAGGATTTGCATTTTTAAGCGCCTGCCTTGGCGTTTAGCGGCGCATAAAAAAGGTAGCGTGGACCTCTCGGCTTTCCACGCTACCCAGGGAAGGAGGATCGTTACAATTTAATATACGATAGACTGTGGAAATTGTTTCAAATCTTCACGATTTCAGAATGGAATCCGCAACTCGTTGACAGTTCCGATGTTAAGATAGATAAGTCTCACCATTTAAATAGGTTCTTTGGCAGTTCGATAGGGGACTCATTTTGATGCTGACCGCATTCCTTTAAAGCCGTTTGACCCGTTGCCCGATGCGGTATATGGTTAGCTCATGCAATTATTGCCCGATGAAATTAACAAGCAGGGGGACGGTTCCGGCGTGGAGCCGACATCGGCTGATTGCGCCCGAGCGATTTTGAACGTCGTCCCCCCCGTGGTTCGGGTGATCCGAAAAATGATGCGGGAGCATCGGTTGCCGGAGCTTTCCGTTCCCCAATTCCGAGCCCTTGGGCTGCTGGCAAAGGTGCCGGATGTTTCCCTTTCGGTGGTTGCCGACCATATCGGCTCGTCCCTTCCCGCCGCGTCGCGAATGATCGATGGCATGGTGGCCAAGAACCTGATCGCCCGCAAAGAGTGCTGCCGGGATCGGCGGCAGGTCTCCCTGCAGCTTACCAAGCTGGGACGCAGCGCCTACCTGGAATCACGCGAGGCGACCCATCGTCAGCTCGACAAGCAGCTTGCGGTTCTTTCTGAGGAACAGCGCCAAACAATCTATGAAGCGATGCTCTGGCTGGGCAATGTCTTCGGGGCCGACCGCATTGAGGCGGCCGATGGAGCAGCCGCTGCCGCGGAAGAGAATTCCTGATTCGGAAGTTTTATGTGGATTGTACGTCTAGCCCTTCGCAGACCTTATACCTTCGTCGTGGCCGCCATGCTGGTGGCGTCCTGGGCATCCTGACCATTCTCCGGATGCCGACGGACATATTTCCCAACATCAATATTCCCGTCATCGCAGTCGCGTTCAACTACAGCGGGATGACCCCGACGGACATGGAGCAGCGCATCGTTTACCAGTTCGAGCGCATTCTCCCCACGACGGTCAACTTCATCGAGCATACCGAGAGCCAGTCGCTGACCGGCATCTGCGTCGTCAAGATATTCTTCCATCCGAACGTGAACATCGAGGAAGCGGTGGCGCAGGTGACGGCGATCTCGCAAACCGCGCTGCGCCAGCTTCCGCCGGGGATTCAGCCGCCGCTGATCCTTCGATATAGCGCTTCCGACGTGCCGATCATTCAGCTCGGCATGAGCAGCGACCGGCTTTCCGAGCAGGACATATTCGACGCGGCCAATACGACGGTACGCATTAATCTCGCCTCTGTTGCCGGTGTGCAGGTGCCCTGGCCCTATGGGGGCAAGGCGAAGCAGGTGATGGTCGATATCGACCCGCAGCGCCTTTACTCCTGGGGTATATCCCCCTCCGACGTTGTCCAAGCGGTCAACGCCCAGAACCTGATTCTCCCGGCCGGCTCGGCCAAGTTTGGCCCGCATGACGAGCCGATCATCCTCAACGCCAGCCCCACCGTCATCGACGAGCTTAATAATCTGCCCATCAAGACCGTCAATGGCATCCCCGTTTACCTGAAAGACGTGGCCTTTGTTCGCGACGGATTCCAGGTCCAGCAGAGCATTGTCCACCAGGACGGCAAAAAGGGCGTGCTAATGGTGGTCCTGAAGGCCGGCGGCGCTTCGACCCTCGACGTGGTCAATCACCTCAAGGCGGCGCTGCCTTCGATCGAAGCGCAGATGGATAAGTCGATCAAGGTCGTCCCCCTCTTCGATCAGTCGATTTTCGTGAAGGCGTCGGTTGAAGGGGTCGAGCGCGAAGCGGCCATTGCCGCGGGGTTGACCGCCCTCATGATCCTGGTCTTCCTGGGCTCCTGGCGCAGCACGCTGATCGTCGTCGTCTCGATTCCCCTGTCGATCCTGGTTTCGATCATCATCCTGGGACTTCTGGGCCACACGCTCAACGTGATGACGCTCGGCGGCATGGCGCTGGCGGTGGGAATCCTGGTCGACGACGCCACGGTCGAAATCGAAAACATTCACCGCAATCTGGGAATGAAAAAACGCCTGGTACAGGCGATCCTTGACGGCGCTTCACAGATTGCCGTGCCGGCGTTTGTCTCCACACTTTGCATTTGCATCGTGTTCGTGCCGGTTCTGTTCATCAGCGGCGCCGCGAAATATCTCTTCACCCCGCTGGCCATGGCGGTTGTGTTTGCGATGTTGACCAGCTACCTCCTCAGCCGAACGCTGGTGCCGACAATGGTCCACTATCTGCTGGCCAGCGAAGTGGAAATCTACGGCGGAACGCTCGACCCCGACGACCCTCACGCCGATCCCAAAAAGGCGCACGAGCTTGATCCCCATCTCAAGCACAAACACGTTTCAATCCTGGCCAGCGTCTGGTGGGTTTTCACGCGAATTGGGCTGGCGGTTCTGTTGCTCGCGATCATCCTCCTCGTCGTCGCGTTTCTGCCCGATGCGTGGGGCGCGGCCGTTGCCGGCGCCAAGGGTCAACTGAGGAGTTTCGACTGGAAAACGGCCGTCACCGTCATCGTCGCCGGCCTGGCGGCCCTGACCCTTTTCCACTACCTGATCGCCAACAATTACATCTGGCGATTCCACGAAGGATTCAACGTCCAGTTCGAGAAACTCCGCAGCTTCTACGGCGGGATGCTGGACCTGGCCCTGAAGCACGCTTATGTAACCATCGTGGGCTTCGCCATCATGGTCCTCCTCTCCTGCGGGCTGATCGCTTTCATAGGCACCGACTTTTTCCCAACCGTCGATGCCGGCGAGATGCGCCTACATGTCCGAAATCCCCCCGGCACGCGCATCGAAGAGACGGAGCGGATTTTCGGCAACGTCGAGCGGCAAATCCGCAAGGACATTCCCGCCAGCCAAATTGAGACGCTGATCGACAACATGGGAATCCCCAACAGCTCGATCAACCTTTCGCTCAGCGACGAAACGCTCGACTCTTCTGCGGACGGCGAAATCCTCATCTCCCTGCGCCCGGGACATGAGCCGACGCAAAAATTTATCGATGCCCTGACCGAAGACCTCCCGAAGAAATTTCCGGCATCGCAGTTTTACTTCCTGCCTGCGGATATCGTCACGCAGGTGCTGAACTTCGGCATCTCCGCCCCGGTTGACGTTCAGATCGACGGCCCGCCGCAGAATCAGGCAATCAACCTGGGCATCGCCCGCGACATGCTCCGCAAGATTCGCGCCCTGCCCGGCGCGGCCGACGTGCGCGCATGGCGCAGATTACCGACCAGCCGGATGTGCGCGTCAATGTCGACCGGACGATGGCCAGCGAAGTCGGCGTCACCCAATCGCAGGTCGCCAATGATCTGCTGGTCTCCCTCAGCGGCACGGCGCAGATCGCCCCCAATTTCTGGATCAACCCCAAGACGGGGATCCAATACAACGTGCTGGTTCAGACGCCGCAGTACAAGATGGACACGATATCCGATCTGAGCAATTCGCCCGTGGTTCCGGAGGGGTACCAGGAAGGCAACGAATTGGTTCAGCGATCGCAACTGCTTGGGAATATCGCCGACATCGTTCCCGGCCGTTCACCGGCGAACATTACCCACTACCAGGTCCGCAACACGTACGATGTGCTTGCCAATCCCCGCCACACCGACCTTGGCTCGCTGGCGAAGGGAATCAACGCCATTGTCGACGCGGCGCAAGGCCCTGCCGCGCGGAAGCAGCATCACTATCCGCGGGCAGGTCCAGAGCATGCACGATTCGTTCGAGGACATGGGCTTCGGCCTGATTTTCGCCATCGTGCTGGTCTATCTGCTCATGGTCATCAATTTCCAATCCTGGCTCGACCCGATGATCATCCTCATGGCGCTGCCCGGCGCTCTTTCGGGAATCCTGTGGATGCTCTTTCTTTCCGGCACTACGATCAACGTGCCATCCCTTATGGGAGCGATCATGAGCATCGGCGTCGCGACCTCTAACAGCATTCTTCTCATCACGTTCGCGAACGATCAGCGGAAGATCGGCCACAACGCCTATGAAGCGGCGCTCTCTGCCGGCATCACCCGCCTGCGGCCGGTCATCATGACCGCGCTGGCGATGATTATCGGCATGCTTCCCATGTCCCTGGGCCTTGGCGAGGGGGGCGAGCAAAACGCGCCCCTGGGCCGGGCCGTGATCGGTGGGCTATCCGTCGCCACCTTCGCCACGCTTTTCTTTGTACCGGTTGTTTACAGTCTGCTTCGTCAGAAGCCTCCGCAGACCAAGGTGGAGGAGGAATTACGGTGATGCCCATGCAGGAAAATCAAACGGCCACGACGCAGGAAACCCAGCCGATCCATCGGCCGCAGGAATCCCCGCGCTCTCCCGAGCAGCGTTCACCCGACCAGCGCCGCAACGGCGATCATGAGCTGCAGCCAAACGGCCCCCCCGCCGGTCATGGCGAATCGCCCGTCAAGCTCGCCCCGATTAGCAGGGGCAAGCTGATTGCGATTTTCGTTGTCGTTATTCTCATCGTTGTGATTGCTTTTGTCGCTCGAATTATTCCTGACATGGCCCACACCCGCGAGCTTGCGGAGCAGGCGCAGCAGGAGGCGGATGCACCGCCGATTGTCAACGTCGCCTACCCCACGCCCCAGGCCGTGGAAGAAACCCTGAGCCTTCCGGCCGACGTGCGGCCAAACGCCCAGACGGCCATTTACGCGCGTGTGGACGGATTCGTCGGCAAATGGTTCGTCGATATCGGCGATCACGTGAAGTCGGGCGAGCTGCTCGCCCTCATCGACGCCCCCGACACCGATGCCGCCTACGCTCAGGCAAGGGCGACGCTCCTCCAGTCAAGGGCCAATCTCGTCAGCGCCGAGAATAATCTTGAGTTGGCCGATGCCACGTACAAGCGTTATTACGGCCTGCTCGCCACGGGCAGCGTTACGCAACAGGACCTCGACACGCGTCAAACCAACGCCAGCCAGGCGCAGGCCGAGCGGGACGCCGACGACGCCGCGGTGAAAAGCTCGCAGGCCACCGTCGATCGCCTCGCCGCGCTGGAAAGCTTCAAGCGAATCATCGCCCCGTTCTCCGGAACGATCACCACCCGAAATTATGATCTCGGCGCCCGCATTTCCTCCACCACCACCGCGGCCGGCAGCGAGCTATACGACATTGCCGACACCGATACCCTCCGCATTTTCGTTAACGTGCCCCAGGCATATGTCACCTTCATCCAGGTGAATCAGCCGGTCTATTTCCTCTCGCAGCGGAATTACGGAACGCGTCAATTCACCGGCTACGTGGCACGTACCGCCGGCGCCCTCGACCCCGGCACCCGAACTCTGCTCACGCAGTTGAACTTCGACAACTCCCACCACCAGCTCTGGTCGGGGATGTATGGCGAGGTACACATCAACGTGCATCGCGACCACCCGACCCTGACCGTTCCGACGGCCGCCATGCTTTTCGAAGCGAACGGCACTCTACTGGCGATCGTCGATTCCGACAGTCACCTCCACTTCCGTAAAGTGACAATCGGCCGCGATCTGGGCCAGATCCTTGAAGTCGTTGGCGGCCTGGCGCCGCAAGACCAGGTCATCACCAATCCCGGCGAGAAACTGGTTGATGGTGGGCAGGTGCAGATCGCCGCGCAACCGGTTCCTCCCCCCACTGCCGTGGCCGCGAGCGAGCAACCGACCACGCGCGTCGCCCAGGCCGATACCGATCCGCCGTCCGGAGGCGCCGCAAGGTGAGCGCGTCCAGATTGTCCGTCCTGCTGTTGTTGCTGTGCGCCCTTGCGGGCTGTGTCAATCAGCGCGCCGAGGTGCAGACCTATCGCAACATCGTCGACGCAAACGTCCCGCGCCCCAAGACCTACCAGGACGGCCAGCCTCTCTCCGTCGAGCAGGCTCTTTTGCTGGCCGACCAGGACAATGAGCAGATCGGCCTGCAGGGCGAAAACTATATCCAGGCGCTGGTTGCCAAGAGCCGCGCCGTCGCCGCGTTTCTGCCGACGGTCGCCCTCCAGCCCGATTTCACCATCGAGCAGGCGCCGGGCAGTGGTCTCACTTCGGCCGGCCCCAACGTCACGCCGCAAACGGCCGCCACCGCCGGTGGATTCCAAAATAATGGCCAAACCTGGCAGCGCTTCGAAGCCCCCGTCACCGGCGCGATGAACCTCAGCTTCGTCTCCTACCCCAACATCCAAAGTGCCGGCCAGACCATCATCCAGCAGCGGCAGCTTCTTCTCGACACCCAGCAAACCGTCCTCCTCAGCGTCGCGCAGACCTATTACCAGATCCTTCTCTCTGAAGCCCAGGTACGGGTGCTGGAAGATTCTCTGAAGGTTCAGCAGGCGCGGCTGGTGGATGTGGAAAGCCAGTATAAGAACCATCTGGCCCTGGCCCTGGAAGTTTCCCAGACCGAGGCCCAGGTTGCCGCCACCGAATCTTCACTGATCCAGGCGCAAAACGACGTCCGCGACGGCCGGCACATGCTGGCGTTTCTCGTCGGCGTTGCCGAGGTGGACGGGCCGCTGCTCGATGAAGCCATCGTTCCGGACAAACTCCCCACGGCGCGGGACTTCGCCGCCTATGCCGCCACCCATCGCCAGGACCTTCTCGGCGCCGAGGCCGCCGTCCGCGCGGCCAAGTATTCCGTGGACGCGGCAATCGCCGAGTATTACCCCTCCGTCTCGATCAATGTCGCCGGGTTCCTTTACCGGGAATATTTTTCGGACGCCAGCAAATGGGACGCGATCCTGATCGCCAACCTTCCGATCTTCTCCGCCGGCATCATCGAGGCGGATGTCCGCAACGCCTGGTCGAAGCTCCGGCAGGCGGCGCTTTATCAATCCGAGCTGAGCCGACAGATTGACCGTGACGTGCAGGTCGCCTACGACGATCTGATCAATTCCGAGCAGCTTCTGCCCAGCCTGCAGCGAGCAGGTAAAGGCCGCCAGCGACGCGCTGGTCCAGTCGCAGCAATTACTTAAGAACGAGCTGGCCATTCCCCTGGACGTTTTGACGGCCCAGGACACTTTGTTGACGGCCCAGCTCAATTACAGCAACGAGCTAATAAGCCGCTCCATTTTTTATCTAAATCTCTTGCGCATCACGGGCCAGCTTGATCCGAATGGCCCCGACGCGCTGGCGCAAAATCGCGCTTACACCGCCTCTCGCATACCGTTTGCTCTCTCCCGGTTGAGTGCGCTGGGATGTGTCCAGCCTTTACGCTTAGCCATTTAACCAACGGGAGGTTTACCCATGTTCCGAATTCCAATGTTTTGTCTCGCGGCGGCGGGTGCTGCTGCAATGTTTCTTGCCGGATGCTCGACTGCGCCGCAGACGGGCCCCGATCGTACGCAGCTTCAGACCGATTCTGATGCTGCCATCAACGACCTGAAGACCCAGGATTCGTCGCTGGACAATGTCCTGCGTCACTCCTACGGCTATGCCATTTTCCCCTCGGTCGGCAAAGGCGCCGTCGGAGTGGGCGGTGCATACGGCCAGGGCCAAGTCTATCAGGGCGGCAACCTGATCGGTTACGCCGACATGACCCAGGCCACCGCCGGCGCATCCATCGGCGGCCAAACTTTTTCCGAGCTGATCGTCTTCCAAAGCGGCGATGCGATTGCCCGCTTTCAGTCGGGTCAGTTGACCTTTGACGCGGATGCTTCCGCTGTCGCCGCTAAAGACGGCGCTGCGGCTAACGCCCGCTGGGAAAATGGAATCGCCATCTTCACCGATGTAAAGGGTGGCCTGATGGCCGACGCAGCCGTCGGTGGACAGAAGTTCAACTACGAGCCGGTTTCTCATTAACCGGTAAGTTGGCTTAAAGAGCGATTCACAACCCCGCTCACCACGATAAACCGCCTGCGGCTTTCCCCGCGGGCGGTTTATATTTTTTACCTCTACCGCTTTTTGTGCCGCCGGTGTCCTCACCGGCGGAATACCAATCCCCAGGGCTCCGTTCGTCTTCCGCCCTACCGCTTTCCGATTCGCGACAGAAACTGCTCTTCGCTCAAAACCTCCACCCCCAGCTCCTTCGCCTTGGCCAATTTGCTCCCAGCCTCTTCGCCGGCGACGAGAAAACTGGTTTTTTTGCTGACGCTTCCCGCGGCCCGGCCGCCGAGGTCAACGATCAATTGCTCGATCTCCTCCCGCTTCAAGGTCTTCATCGTCCCGGTCACCACCACGGTTTTCCCCGCCAGTGGCTGGCTCGACGCCTTGGGCTTTTCCATCTTCGGATCAATCCCGACGCTGTGAAGCTCGCGGATCGTGTGTTTGCCTGATTCGCTGTGGAAGAAATCGCAGACTGACTGGGCGATCACGTCGCCGATCTCATGAATCGCCGAGAGTTCCTCGGCCGAGGCTTTGCCGAGCGCCGCGAGATCGCCGAAATTCTGCGCCAGCACCAGCGCAACGCGCCCGCCCACGTGGCGGATTCCCAGCCCGGCCAGGAGCCGCGGAAGAGGCTGGGATTTGCTGGCGGCGATCGAGTCGATCACGTTCTGCGCGCTCTTGTCGCCCATCCGCTCCAGCTCCAGGAGCTGCTCTTTGGTTACGCGATAGAGGTCCGCGAAGGTCTTGACCAAACCCGCGTCGATAAGCTGATCGACCAGTGCCTCGCCGACGTTTTCGATATCCATCTGCCCGCGCCCGCAGAACCAGCGCAATCTTTCCCGGAACTGTGCCGGGCATTCCGGATTGATGCAGCGAATAAACGGCCCATCCACTTCCTTCTCCACCTTCGAGCCGCAGGACGGGCATTTCGTCGGCGGCTCGATCGCCTTGGCCCCCTTCGGCCGCTTGTCGACCAGGGCCTGGCTGACATAAGGAATCACTTCCCCCGCTTTTTCCACGACCACGGTATCGCCGATGTGCAGATCGAGCTTACGTATCTGCTCGATGTTGTGCAGGCTGGCGTTTTGAACAGTGGTGCCGGCCAGGAAAACCGGCTCCAGCCGGGCCACGGGCGTCAGCGTGCCCCCCTTCCCAACCTGCCAGTCCACCTCCTTCAAAACCGTCTGCATCTGCTCGGCGGCATATTTGAAAGCGATCACCCACCGGGGCGTCTTGCTGGTCGCACCCAGCTTTTCGCGCTGGGCGAATGAATCGATCTTGATCACCGCCCCATCGGTCTGATACGCCAGCTTGCCGCGCACGTTTTCGAACTTCTCGATGGCGTCGATTACTTCGTCAATCGTTTCCGCCCGCGTCGTCTGCTCGTTGATCGGCAGATGCCATTTCTTCAGCAGCTTCAGGCACTGCCAGTAACTGTCGGTGTCGATCCCGGCGACTTCCCCCAGCCCGTGCGAGACAAATCGAAGATTCCGTGATGCCGTGATTTTGGGATCGAGCTGCTTAAGCGCTCCCACCGTGAGGTTCCGGGGATTCTTGAAAATCTCTTCCCCTTCCGCCTCGCGCTCCTTGTTGATCCGCTGAAATTCGGCGCTGGACATGAAAATCTCCCCGCGGACTTCCAGCAGCTTTGGGGCATCGTCGCCATGCAGTCGCAGCGGAAGCGATTTGATGGTGCGGGCGTTGGAGGTGATGTCATCCCCGCGCCGTCCATCCCCGCGCGTGGCGGCCAAAACCAGTTTGCCGTTTTCGTAACGGATGCTCGCGGCCACGCCATCGACTTTCGGCTCGACGACATACTCAATCTTCGCCTCCCCCAGCCCCTTGCGCACCCGGGTGTCGAACGCCCGAACTTCCTCTTCGTCATAAGTATTATCGATGCTCATCATCGGCACGGCATGCTCGACGGTCTTGAACCCCTCGATCGGCTGCCCCCCTACCCGCCGGCTCGGCGAGTAGGGCGAATCAAACTCCGGATGGGCCTTCTCCAGGTCGATCAACTCCTTCATCATCGCGTCAAAATCGCGATCGCTGATTTCGGGGGATCCCTGGTAATAGAGATAGTTGTGCCGCTCGAGTTCGGACCGGAGCCTGTTGATTCGCTGCTGTGCGGTGGCCATTCAGCAAAGTGTAATCGAACGACCGCGAAGGCGCGAAGCTTATCCCCTCTCAGCTCCTTCTTATTCCAGGGCAATCGCATGTGGCCGCAAAAAATACGAAGAACCCTCACCCCAACCCTCTCCCTGAGTACAGGGCGAGGGGGAAAAGAGGGACATGCGATTGCCCTGCTTCTTACCCCCTCGCCCGGTACTCCGGGAGAGGGCTGGGGTGAGGGCCTGCAAAAACAAATTGAACGAAGCGATGTCTGCCCTACCCCATCATCCCCCTCAGCACCTCAAGATTTATCTCATCCCACAGCCTTCCCGACTCCGGTTCCTTCTCCTTCGGCGTCTCCAGAATCTTGGGCACATTCGCAAACGTCTCGTCGCGAACGATCGGAATAAATCCCTCCACCCCAATCTTGCCGCGCCCGATATGATCGTGCCGATCCACCCGGCTTCCCAGCTCCTTTTTCGAATCGTTCAAATGCCACACCTTCACGCGCTTCAGCCCCACGATCCGTTCCAGGTCCTTGCGAAACATCGCATACTTTTCGCCCCGAAAATCGTACCCCGCGGCAAACAGATGGGCCGTGTCCAGGCAGACCCCCAATTTCTCCGACACATTCGACGCCGAAATAATCTCCGCCAGGTGCTCAAGTCGATAACCCAGCGAACTCCCCTGCCCGGCGGTGATCTCAAGGCAGACGATCGTATTCCGCCCCCCCGCCGCGGCGCAGGCCGCGTCAATACCCTTCGCCACGCGTTTGAGGCCGATTTCCTCTCCCGACCCCATGTGCGCCCCGGGATGCATCACCAGATACGGAATCTCCAGCGCCTCGCACCGTGTTATCTCCTCGGCCAGCAATTCCGCGCTGGCATTCCAGAGCCGATCGTCCGGCGAGGCGACGTTGATCAGATAACTGTCGTGGCTCACCGTCCGCTCGAATTTCAATCTTCGAAGCTGCTCCTTCCAATCCGCAATCGTCACAGGATCCAGCGGCTTGCACTTCCACTGCTGCTGATTCTTAGTGAAAACCTGCACGGTATCACAGCCGTGCGTTTCCGCCGCCAGAAGCGCGTTGTGCATTCCGCCGACGATGGAAAGATGAGAGCCAAACATACGATTAATCCTAGCCGAGACGGCCAACTGAGATTCTTGTTTCGAATTTCGGTCATTCGAATTTGATTCGTCATTCGAATTTCGTCATTCGAATTTCCGCCCTATTTCCCCCCCGTCGTCGCAATCCCCTGGATAAACGTGCGCTGGGCGAGGAAAAACAGGATCAACGTCGGCAGACAAACCAGCGTCGAAGCCGCCATCAGCAATTGCCAGGGCGTGCCGCCGATTCGGCTCTGAAACGCCTGAAGCCCCAGTGCCAGCGTATATTGCTCCGGCCTCTGAATATAAACGAGCGGACCAAGGAAATCATTCCAAACGCCCATGAAGCTGAAGAGCGCCACGACCGCCAGTGCTGGCTTGGCAAGGGGCAAAACTATCCGCCAGAATATTTCGAATTCGTTGCATCCGTCGATCCGCGCCGCCTCGGATAGTTCCTTCGGCAGCGTCATAAAGAATTGCCGCAGGAGAAAGATATTGAACGCCGATCCAAACCATGCCGGCAGCCAAAGCGGCTTGAACGTCCCCAGCATCTGAAACAGGTTGTCCGGCCCCAGCCAGGCGGCGGTCTGCTCGTCCATCCACCGGAAGACGCGGAAGAGCGACACCATCACCACCGGGAACGGAATCATGATCGTCGCCAGCATGATCGCGAACAAAATGCCGCTGCCCCGGAACGGGATTCGTGCAAATCCATACGCCACGACGGCGCTGGAAAGCGTCGTACCCAGCACCGTCAGCACCGCGATCACCAGCGTATTGCGGGTGTAAAGCGAGGCATGAAATGTCGGATGCGTAAAGACGTCGTGGTAATTCCGCCACATCCACGGATGCGGCTCAAACCGCGGCGGAGTTTCCTGCGTCTGGTCGCCGGTCTTGAGGCTCGTCGAGACCATCCAGATAAACGGCAGCAAATAGCCGACGCAAACGAGAACGAGCCCCAGATGCAGCGAGGCCGCCGCCCAAGGATTGCGAAGTCGATTTTCCGCGGTCACTTTCATCCGTAATGCACCCATTTCTTCGCCGACCAGAAGGCGATCCCCGTTAGCCCCAGGGTAATCGTCAATTGAATCCACGCCAGGGCGCTGGCGTAACCCATGTTGAGATATTTGAACGCCTCGTCGTAGTTGTACATGGTGTAAAAATAAGTCGCCTTGTTCGGCCCGCCCGCGGTCATGATGTACGGCACAACCAAAATCGAAAACGTCCCGATGATCGCCATCACCAGATTGAAGAAGATCACCGGCGTTAGCATCGGCAGCGTGACGGAAAAGAGCCGGCGGACCACGCCCGCCCCATCGATCTCCGCCGCCTCGTGCAATTCCTTGGGAATATCCTGCAAACCGGCAAGATAAATAATGACCGTATTCCCAACGCCCCACACGCTCATCACCGCCAGCGACGGCATCGCCAATTTTTCTCCCAGCCAGTCCGGCGGCGGGAGGCCCATTTTCGCCAGCAGCATGTTGAAGACCCCCATGCTGGGGTTATACATCCACATCCAGATCATCGCCGACGCAAACGCCGGCACCAGCGACGGCAAAAAGATAATCGCCCGGTAAAACTTCTGCCCCGCGATCGGCGCGTTGAGCATCAGCGCCAGCCCCAGCGAAACCAGCATGGCTGCCGGCAGCGACAGCGCCGCGTAATACATCGTGTTCTTCAGCGACTTCCAGAAAGTCGCGTCCGCCATGAGCTGGCGGTAATTATCCAGCCCGATCCAAAGCGGCGCGTGCTTCGTGCGCCGTCAGCTCGAAATCGCAAAAGCTGTAGTAAAACGAGAGCCCGATCGGCACCGCCGTGAACGCGGCAAATCCGATGATCCACGGCGAAAGAAAGAGCAGCCCCTTGACGAGGTTCCTTCGCTGCTCGGGCGATCCTCCGCTCCGCTGCCGGGGAACCCGGACCACGTCGCTTCGCCCTCGGGATGTTTCACCGATCGCAATTGACATTCAATCAATTCCCAGTTTCACGCGCTGCTCTTCAATGGCCGTAAAACGATTGTACCTCTCCATCATCCGCTGCTGCGCCCGGTGCATCGCATCGTCCGAGGCAACCGGCTCCAGCGAAACCGCCTGCGAGGCGTCGATCAGCTCCTGATAAATCTCCGCCCAGATCGGGCTCGGCGGAACCGGCCGCGCGTTCGGACTCGCCGACAGCTCCTGAAACACCGCGATATACGGATTGGGATGATGCGTCAGAAAATACTCGCTCACATGCCGAAGCTGGCAGTTCTTGCAGTGCAGCAGGTTCAGCTTTTCCGCCACGTCTTCCCGATTCACATAGGCGATGAATTCAAACGCCTCTTTCGGATGCCGCGCGCCGGTTGGAATCATCAGCCCATCAAAGCTGTTGTAGCTTACCATCCCCTCCCCCGGCACGGCCGACGGAAACGGCGCCACGCCCCAGGCGCAATTCGCCCGCCGATCCTTCAATTCAAACTGCCGATCCAGCGGAACCAAAACCTCCGAAAGCTGCGGCTTATTGTTCCGAATATAGTTCGCCATCCACGGGCCCTGCTGATCCATCACTTCCTTCCCCACCAGAAACGGATTCTGCGGCGAATCGAAATTCCCCAAACTGTTCTTGAAATCGTTGAGCGATCTTTCCCCCAGCCGTTTCGCATAAGCCTGCACCCACGCAAACGCCGCCAGCATCTGCGGCGAATCCAGCTCCGGCCGCCCCGTCTGCGGGTCGACGATATCCGCCCCAAACCAGTAGCCAAGGTGCGGGACATACCAGCTCTGAAGCGGAATAAATCCCGCCCGGGTGATGTTCCCGTCCGCATCCCGCTCGTCCAGACACTGGGAATATTTGTCAAACTCCGCGATCGTCCGCGGCGCGCGATTTGGGTCCAGCCCCGCCGCCCGCAGCTTGTCGGCACACTGCTGATAAATCTGCTTGTTGTAAATCAGCGCCACCGTCCCCGGCGTGCTCACCAGCGCATACAGATGCCCCTTATACGAGCACCCCTTCCAGAAAACCGGCAGATAATAATCCTCGGTAATCCCATGCTCTTTCGCCAATTCATCCAGCGGCTGCGCCGCGCCGATCGCCGCGTATTGCGCCACCTGCTGGTCCCATATCCCCGCGATATCCGGCGGCACACCTGCCGCGATCGACATCAACGTCTTGCGGTCGATCTCGCTCATCGACATGTAGCGCACATAAATCTTCTTTTCCTTCCCCACCGAATTGTTGAAGTCATCGACGATCTGCTTCATCCCCAGGAATTCCGGCCCGTTCCACTTCTCCCAGTATTCGACAACGGTATACCCCGGCGGCACATCGGAAAAATTCGGCCGCGACCCAAATAATAAAAATCCCAACCCCGTCGCCCCGAGCAATGCAAAGACGATGATCTTAACCAGCTTCATTTTCCGGCTCTCGGCCGGGGATTCCGGCCGAGAATGCAGAATGGATGTCCGATTCAGGCTCCGCGCTCTCAATGATCGCAGCCGGCGACAGTTATGGCAAGTCGCCCCCAAATCGACCCGCGCCAGCTTTGCTTCCGACGCATTTTCGAATTTTCCCTATCAACTCTTACGCGCGCACAGTATATATACCCTCCAGCGGTTGGAGCATTCCGCTGGCAGTTCTCCATTCTCCTGGAGGCGAACAATGCGAACGTCAAAGGCGACAGCCCTCAAGCGCGCGGTCGGTGGTTTTGGTCTGGTTTCAGGCGGATTCCTCGCCTTCTCCGCTCCGGCCCAGGCCAATCTCACCATTGTCCCCGCCTTCGACAGCACCATCCAGAACGACCCCAATTCCGCCGCCATCGAAGCCACCATCAACACCGCCATCTCCAATATCGAGAGCTATATCGCCAACCCGGTGACGGTAAACATCACCTTCGCCGAAATCAGCACCGGCCTGGGGCAGAGCCAGACATATTTCGCCGAGGTTCCCTACACCGAGTATCTCGCCGCCCTGCAGGGCGCAGACCCAATCGCGCGACGACGTGACGGCGATCGCGACCCTCCCAGCCACCTCCGGAAATCCGGTTGACGGCAACGCCAACATCGAAACCACCCTCCCCCTCCTTCGCGCCCTCGGCGACTCCGGCGCAACTCCCCCCGTGGGCGATCCCGATAGCACCATCTCCTTTAATTCGACAATCGTTAACGATTCCCGCCCGGGAACCAACGCCAGCCACTACGATCTTGAATCGGTCGTCGCCCACGAAATGGACGAAGTCCTCGGCGCTGGCGGAGCAGGCTCGCAGCTCGACGCCGTCCTTAAAGGCTCCAGCGACGGCAGCGTCGGACCCCTCGACCTCTTCCGCTATAGCTCGCCCGGCAGTCGAAGCTACTCAACCTTCACCAACGTCTCCTCCTATTTCTCCATCGACGGCGGAAACACCGATTTCGTCCATTTCAATCAGAACAACGACACCACCGATTACGGCGATTGGGGTGACGGCATCGTCCCCGCCGACGGCCTACCGAATCCTGTCGCCCAGGTTCAAGACGCCTACCAGGACCCCGGCATCACGCCGGCGTTTGAGCCCAACATCGGGCCCAACGAGCTCGCCGCACTCGACATCGTCGGATGGAACCTCACCTCCGCCGGCCTCGCCCTTGAATCGCAGTCAGCCGCATGGAAAGACTCCACCGCCAACAACCTCTGGAACACCAGTTCCAGCGCCAACTGGCTTAATGGCGGCGTCACCACCGTCTTCACGCCGCAGGACAACGTCTCCTTCAACGACAGCAACGGCTCCGCCTCGGGCCGATATTCCGTCACGGTCAACACCACCGTCAGCCCCATGTCCGTCACCTTCAACAACAGCACCGGAAACTATTCCATCACCGGCAGCGGCACAATCGCGGACACCGGATCCTTCGCAAAATACGGCACCGGCACCCTCACCATCGGCACCGGACTGACCGCCGGAAGCGTCAACATTTCGGCTGGAACAATCCAGATCGCCAAAAATACCTCCATCTCCACGACAAGCCCCACGAGCAACGTAAATATTTCCTCCCTCACCATCGCCACAGGCGGGCTGCTGGACATCACCAACAACCATCTCATCATCACCTACGGCAGCAGCGACCCCATCGCCGCCATCTACGGATATTTGCAAACCGGCTTCAACAACGGCGCCTGGAACGGAACCACCGGGATCATCTCCAGCACCGCCCAATCTCCAACCAACGGCCTTCACTACGGCGTAGGCTGGGCCGACGGCAACGACAAAACCGGAAACGTCGCCGGCCTCACCAGCGGTGAAATCCTCCTCAAATACACCCTCCTCGGCGACGCCAATCTCGATGGAGCCGTCAACGGCTCCGACTTCTCGATCCTCGCCGCCAACTTCGGCTTGGGCGTAACCAACTGGGACCAGGGAAATTTCCTCTTCGGCACCTCCGTCAACGGCTCCGACTTCAGCGCCCTCGCCGCCAACTTCGGCCAAGGCGACAGCGGCGCCGCCGTCGTCTCCGCCAGCGACATCGCCGCGCTAAACGCCTTCGCCGCGGCAAATGGCCTGCTGGCCGATGTACCAGAGCCAGGCTCGGTCGGAATTCTGGTTGCATTCGGACTCACTACCCTCAGCCGCCGCCGGCGCATTTACTCCCTCTCCCACCACCGCGCCTTTATCCCCTCCCCTGGTACTCCGGGGGAGGGCTAGGGTGGGGGTCCTCTCTACTGCTCTACTTTCTCCTGCTCTACTCTCTCGCAGCGCGGGGCCTAAAGCAAAGCAGCGTTTATTTCCCAATACAGAATTTGGAAAAAATCCGACCTAGAATATCGTCGGCTGTGATAACTCCCAGAATCTCCCCCAGCGAATCCAGCGCCGACCTGATTTCAGCAGCCGCAACCTCGACAGAAGTCTTTTCCAATCCTGCGCACCGCAAAGCCGCAACGGCTTCCTCCAGCAACTGCACATGCCGCCCGCTGAGCACCAAACTCGCCCCCGCCGAATCCGCACCAAACGCCGCCTGATCCAGCTTCTCCCGAAGCTCAGAAATTCCCACCCCCGTCACAGCGCTGATCGACAAATAATCCCCCCAAGGCGCCGAACCCAAATCGCACTTCGACGCCACACAAATATCCGCCCTCCGCGGCAATTCCAGCGGCCCCCGCCCATCCGTGCAATCGCGTACCAGCACCAGCACATCCGCCCGCTCGATCGCCGACAAGGCCATCGATTGCATCTGCGTTTCGATCTCCCCAATCCCCGGCTCAATCCCCGCCACGTCAAAAAGGCGGGCAATCCCGCGCCGCAGTACGATCTCGACCGAAAGCGCATCGCGCGTCGTCCCTGAGACCGGCGAAACAATCGAGCGTTCCTGCCCCGAAAGCGCATTGGTAAGCGTGCTCTTCCCCGCGTTGGCCCGCCCGGCAAGGACGATCGTCGGCTCATGCGTAAGCTTCTCAAATCGCACGCTCTGTCGAGCGAGAGATTCGAGATCGTCAATCGCCGATTCGATCCGCTGAAGCAGATCGGGCGCCTTGATGAATTCGATCCCTTCATCCGCAAAATCGATTCCCGCCTCGAGCAGAGCAAGAGATTCCGCAAGCGAGTCCATCGTCGGCCGCAGCCGGCGAGCAAGCTCGCCAGCCATAAGCTGCCTCGATGCCGCGAGCTGCTGCTGATTATGCGCCGCGATCGTCGCCGCCACCCCCTCGGCCTGGGAAAGATCAAGCTTCCCATGAAAATACGCCCGCGCCGTAAACTCTCCCGGCTCGGCCGCGCAACGCGCCATGGCGCAAGGCCCAATCAACAGCCATCCGCGCCAGCAGCGGATTGCCCGGCAAATGCAGCTCGACCAAATCCTCGCCGGTATAACTGGCCGGCGATTTGAATTGATACACCCAAGCCGGGCAGCGCAGCCCGTCGAATTGCAATTCGATCCAGGAAGCCGAGGCGGGTTCATGCGATTCAACCCCAAATTCCTCCGCGATGGAAAATGCACTCGTCCCACTGACGCGCACAATAATCCTGGCAGCGGAGGCGACCGGAGAGCTGACAGCGACGATGGTGTCCTGCGAAAACATTAGTTTAGGAGCCAGAGAAGTTTAGCGTGGCGAAATCCTCCCGGAAACCAAAGGGCTCGCCCCAGGGGCTGGCCAATTATCCGTGTTCATCTGCCTTTAAATCTGTGGCAAAACTGCATTTCTTATCCTCCGCGCCTCTGCGCCTCTGCGTGAGAATCTTCTTCAATGCCGCATTCGCAAGGCTCCCGTCCCCAGAAACATCAGCACGAGAATCGGAAAGGCCAGCCCGATTGCGAGCAGCAGAATTCCCTGAAGAACAATCCGCCCCATCAACCCGGCTTCGCCAAGAATACTTCCGGCGTCGGTTTGATAGTTCAAGGCGGCAATCGAAATCGCGCCGACAATGGCAAGCGGAATTTTCAGAACGATGTAAGTGCGCAACATTCCCCGGGCGCGGGAGACATCGGCCCGCATCACGATACCCGCGCAGGATTAGAAAAACGCCCAGAGCCAGCAGCCCGGCAGCGGTCAGAGCTTCGATGAGGATCATGGCGAGGCTCACCTTTACCCCCCCGCCGGGGAGGGTTGGCGAGAAGACGGCAACAACCTGCCCGTTGGGCGAGATCGCCAGCGTTCGGGCTGTGTCGAACGTAACGACGGCGTTGCCAACCGAGTTGACGAACGCTGCAACAACGGCCGACTCGTCGTGCGCCCGCGCAAATCCGATTTTGTCGGTCTGGAGCTGCGACTGGATCGTATCTACCTCGGCGGGAGTGAATTTCCATCCAGCCGTCTCGTTAGCCGCCTTAGCGATGCGCACCGCGAGGTTCGCGTCGAGGGCGGCCGAAGGCGTCGAACCCGGTACAGGGGCAATCGGGATCGCAGGGCCGCCCGCGACGGAGGGAGTCCGAGAGAATTCGTAGGCCCCCTGCGCAACGGTCAGAGCGTAGAGGTTGGCAAGAATGCTCAGCAGCCCGACGAAAATGCAGACGATGCCAAACGCCCCCGTCACCACCCCTCCTCGTGTAGCCGCCCCGCTTGCGGGCGCGTCTTTCCATCCCCGCCATTCGCAAATCCCGGCAATGCCTCCGGAATACCCAAACCCTCCGCCCCCCTCGTAATCGGCGGCGGCGATTCCCTGCTCAAACTAGCAATCGCCTCCGCAACCAGATCACGCACATAAAGCATCGGCCCATGATTATCCACCGGCCACGCCGGCGACCCGTCGTTCCGATACGGCAAAAGCATCCCGATCGCCCGCGGGTCGCCCAAATGCTTAAGCGCTTCCACCGCATGCGGCCGGTTCCGCGGATCGCTCAACTCCGCCGCCAGCACCGGCAGCGCCTCCGGATGATGCAATCTCCCCAGCGCCGCCAGAAAAGTCTGCCTGACGCGCGGCTCACGCCAATACGACAGCGCCGCGATGAGATCGGGCGTCATCGCCGGATCGGTGATCTCCAGCGCGGCCCCCATCACAACCTCCTCCCGCGAATCGCTGAGAAGCCTAAGCCGAATCTCCCGCGCCGCAGCAACGCCCTGGATCAATTCGATCCCGCGAACCGCGCATCGGCACGACCACGCATCCCGCCAGTCGCCAACCATCCTCTGAAAAATCGGCAGAGCCGAGAAAGCGATGGAGGGATCGCGCTGGCACCAGAGCAGCAAATCCTGCACCGCTTTCCCGCGAATCGCCTGGTTGGGGCTTTGGGCGTCGGCGGCAAGTTGAGCGAGGGCGGAGCTGGGCATAGAGGCGCCTGCGAAATCCGTGGCTCCATCCTCTTCTCCTGAAACGCCGCAAAAATACAAGGTTCGCGCTGAGGCGCAAAGCTCGCGGAGAAAATCAATTTCAGACTCAGCGCCTCCGCGCCTCTGCGCGAACTAAATCCCCTACCGCTTCCCTTTTTTCTCCGCATCGCGCCGAACCTCTTCCGCCTTCTCCTGAAGCCGCGACCACATCCCCGCCAGCCACCCCTGCTTCGTTTGCTTGCTCAGGTTCTCCCGGTCGCTCTTGCTCTGCTTCCCCTGTCGCGTCGGCTTGGCGTCAATGATCACCCGATTCCTTTTTTCCTCCTCTTCCTTCTTCTTCACGTGCTTGCGGATGATCTTGCTTTCGACGATGGCGATCGTCGAGCTGGTCAGGATGTAAAGATTCAACCCGCTGGGCATCCAGTAGAAAAACAGCGAAAAGAGCAGCGACATATACCGCATCATCTTCTGCTGCTGCTGCTGCTCTTCCGTGATCGCCGGCGCCTGCGGATTCAGCTTTTGCTGCAGGAACATCACCACGGCCACCGCCAGTGGAAGGATGTTCAGCGATACGATTTTAAGTCCCAGGAACGGGACGATGAACGGATGCGAATCCCAGTGAATCAGCCGGTCGGGACGGGCCAGGTCATGAATCCACGTCAGCCCCCACAAAAACGGCGACTGGCGCAGCGCAATGTCGTTTTGCAGCGCGGAGTAAAGCGCGATCCAGATCGGCATCTGCAAAAACATCGGCAGGCACCCCAGGAACGGGGCGATCCCCATTTCCTTGTGCATTTCCATCTGGGCTTTCGAGAGCCCTTCCTTGTCGCTGCCGTATTTCTTTTTCAGCCGCTCCATCTCCGGCCCCATCTTCTGAAGGCGCATCATGGAGACCTGCGAATGCTTGCTGATCGGATGGAGGATAACGCGCGACCAGCACGACCAGCGCGATGATCGCCAGTCCCCAATCGCGAAAGACGAAGTGAAAGGCGCGAAGAAGATCGACCAGTCCGTCGACGAGCCAGGGGAATGCGCAGAAGCCGCACATGCTGGACGAGGTCCCCAGGAGCTGGTTGAAGAATCGCGGGAAGCTGGAATAGAAATCCCCTTCCAGCAGGCTGCGATCCTTGGGCCCGAAGAAGACGGACAGAGGCAGGTCCGCCGTCGCGCCTGGCGCGATGGAGACGGCAGCGCTGTTGAAATCGGTCTCGACGATCCGCTCATCCGACGGCGCCTGCGGGTTAAGGCAGTGGATCTGCACCTGGCTCATCGCCCCTTCGTTATCCGGAAGCACGATGGCGGCGAAATAATTGCTCGACGTCCCCGCCCAGAGAAATTTATACCCCTTGTAAACAGTGATGTCTTTGTCGGCGTTTTCCGGCTTGAACTCGGCAAGCATGTCGCGGCTGAATTCGACTGTCTGATCGCCCCGGTCGTAACCCGATACGACGGTGCGGTCGTCGAATCGTTCCATCTCGCGCGAAGGCATAGTAGGCCCGGCGGTATCGATCTGCACATTGCCGAGGGTTTTGCTCGATAAGTTTTGAATGTGATAGGTGATTTCCGTGAAATAACCGGCAGCGGTCTGATCGCGATTGGAGCTGGGGCCGCGGGCTTTGACCTGGAATGTCTTGGTCAGGTGAAGCAGGGGTTTGTGATCGGCGCCGACGATTTGGAGCCCGAAGGTGGCCGCGTCGCGCGAGGAGGATTCGAGCCCCCAGACGTAATGCGAGAGATCAATGGTTTGGCCATCGACGGAGAGATTACCGGTGGCAAGCGGGCCGGCATGGAGGGATCGATCGGCTGCTGAAAGACGTAGAGACCGTCGGCGTCGATATTTTTAAAGGAGTTGATGGTGACAGAATCAAGGCTGGCCGCGAGAGGCGAGACATCCATCCCCAGTGCGTAAGTTGGATCACTCGGTTGCGTGGAACCGATTTTGGCGGAGGCGACGCTCGGCCCGGTGACAATTGCCTGCAGGCCGGAAGGCATGGTGGCGGGGGAAATGGAGGATTGGCTGGAGGGGAAAGTGGAGGAGGAAATCGAGTTACCGGATTGCTGCGAAGATAGCGGAGCCGATTCGGTTTGATCGGGCTGGGTTTGGGCGACCATCCACTGGGGGTGCTTGGGATAGACGTAGTAGACGAGGAAGAAGTAATACCCCATGCAGAGCACGAAGAGTGCGGTCATGCCGAGGATGGTTTGTTTGGTGCTCATGAGTGGACTTTGGCCGCAACTCCCCGCGCGGGGGCGAATATTTGTTGGTTACCTTCCATCGAGTAGTCGGCTGCCGAGGAAATTGTCGAGCTCGTCGATGGCTTCGACTTTTTTGACGGTAGTATCGACATCGTAGACGAGCCGGACGAATTCAAGGTGGGTGTCCGTAACGATGACGAAGCTGGTGCGCGGGTCGCGGTCGCGGGGCTGGCCGACGGAGCCGACGTTGACGATGGCTTTTTCCTGGGTGAGCTCGAACTTGTAGTCGAGCTCATCGGGGCTGTAGAAATCCGGCCCTTCGAGGAACACGCCGGGGACGTGCGTGTGGCCGACGAAGCAAAGGTGGTCGAAGCGTTCAAAGATGCTGACGAATTTGCCAGGATTCGTGTAAATGTCGTCGGGGAAAATGTATTCGTTAATAGGCCTCCGAGGTGAGGCATGGACCGCGACGAAATCGTTGGTTCGGATGCGGACAGGGAGGTTTCCCAGGAATTTCCATCGAGCGGCCCGGCGAGCGGGATCGGGGTCGGACTCAAAGCATTTTCGGGTCCAATAACAGGCCTGCTCCGCCCCCTGGTTGAAGTTGAAAGGCTCGTAAAAAACAGCGAAATCGTGGTTCCCCATGAGCGAGGCGCGACACCGGGTGGCGACAAGGTCGAGGCATTCCATCGGGTTTGGGCCGTATCCGATGATGTCGCCGAGACATACGATGTGCTGAATGCCACGGCGGTCGATCTCCGCCAGGACGGTGGTAAAAGCCTCAAGATTGGCGTGTATATCGCTGACAATGGCGAACATGCCGAACGTCCTTCGTCCGGCAAGGCTACGGCTCGCCGCGGACTGACGGGAAGATGTTAGAGGGGTGTGGGCTTGGCGTCAAACGGGGGAAAAGGGTGGGGGAATGCCGAATGGAGGAGAGGGATTGTCGCGCGTAAATGGCAGTCCTTAGGGTAAGATAGATTCAATGAGCGAACCGTCGCCCCCGAAGGAACTGTCGGCGGTGCTTGCGGCGAAGCCGCAGGCGTGGCGGGTGTTTGACGCGCTGCCCCCTTCGCATCAGCGGGAATACATCAAGCATATCATGGAGGCGAAGCAGCCGGAGACCCGCGTGCGAAGGGCAGAGAAAGCGGCGGAGCGGATGATTTCCAGGAGTTCAAAAGCGTAACCGCGATTTTGGGGTGCGCCGGGTTATCCCCGGCGAAATCAATGAGCGGAGATGTGCTCCAGACGCTGGCGCAGTTGCATCGAGTTGGAAGGCTCGATGAGGCGGAGTTGGGGTATCGCCAGATTTTGGCCCGGCAGCCGAATCATGCGGATACGGTTAATGCCCTGGGGGTCTTGCTGCTGCAAAAAGGACAGGTGGGGATCGCGATAGAGCTGCTGCGACGGGCGGCAGCGCTTTCGCCGGGGACGGCTTCTTATCATCGAAACCTGGGCCTCGCATATAAGCAGACCAATCAGCATGTGGCCGCGATTGAGGCGTTTCAGAAAGTCGCTGCGCTGGAGCCGATGGATCCCACGACCTACGAGCGCCTCTGCGTTTTATACGTTAGGCTGGGACAATACCCGCAGGCGATCGAGGTGGGTGAGAAAGCCGTGAAGCTCCGGCCGGATGTGGCCGAGTTCCGCGGATCTCTGGCGGCGGCGTATTTGCGCGGAGGCAAGGCGAACCTGGCCGTCGCGGAGCTTCAGCAGGGAACCCGGCTTGCCCCGGGTGATTTGCGCTATTGGCTGGACCTGGGCGCGGCCCTGGCCGAGGCGGGGCGACATATCGAATCGCTCGATGCATTCGATAAATGCGTGGTGCTGAACCCATCCCTAGCGGTGCTCCACAGCAATCGCTCAGCGGTGCTGCGCGAGTTGGGCCGGCACGAAGAAGCGTGGGAGGCGATCAGAAAAGCCGCGGCGATCGATCCGAATTTCCCGGGCGTCCAGAATAATCTCGGCAATATGTATTTCGAGGATGGGGATCTCGAAGGGGCGAGGATCGCCTGGGGAAACGCGGTGAAGCATGATCCGCGATATGCGGGGGCGCATTGGAATTACGCGCGGGTGCTTTTGGCACTGGGGCATTTTGAGGAGGGGTGGGAGGAGTTCGAGTGGCGGTTTCGGATTCCGGGGTTGGGTGTGAACCGGCAGTTCAGGCAGCCGCAGTGGGATGGGGCCGATCCAGGGGGAAAGACGATTTTGCTTTATACCGAGGGTGGATTTGGGGATGCGTTGAATTTCATCCGGCTGGCGCCGTTGGTGACCGGTCGGAACGCGAAGTGGATTCTGGAATGTCAGCCGGAACTGATGCGATTATTTTCGAGTTTGCCCGGGGTACCTGAGATGATTCCCCGCGGCGGGGAGTTGCCGCATTTTGATTTGCGCATTCCGCTTCAGGGGTTATCGCGGATTTTGAAGATTCGGAAGGAGACGATTCCGAATAAGGTTCCATATTTGTTCCCGCCCGAATATGCCGTGAAGAGATGGGCAGAAAGACTGGCGGATGAGAAACGGGTGAAGGTGGGACTCGCGTGGGCGGGGAGTTCTGGAGTGGCGGGGGATTCGCGAACGCGATCGATTGAAGTGTACGCGCCGCTGGCGGGGATCGAGGGCGTCAAGTTTTTTAGCTTGCAGAAGGGCGCTGAGGCGGGGCAGATTCCTCCCGCGGGAATGGAACTGGCGGATTACACGGGCGAATTCAGCGATTTCGCGGAAAGCGCGGCCTTCGTGCAGAACCTGGACCTGGTGATCTCGGTGGATACTTCCACGGCCCATCTCGCCGGGGCATTGGGCAAGCCGGTGTGGATTCAGATCCCGTGGACGGCGGATTTCCGGTGGATGTATAAACGGACGGATTCGCCGTGGTATCCGACGATGCGGCTGTTCCAGGATCCGAAGCGAGGGGACAATCGCACGCCATTTTTGGAGATCGGGAAGGCGCTGCGGGAATTTGTGGGCAGCAAGGCCTCAGCGTAATCTTGCATTGACCGAGCAAACCCCCTCCCCAACCCTCCCCCGGATTACCGGGGGCGGGGGTAACTGCGCGGCGCGACAATTTTTATGGATTTTCAACGGACGATGAATCTGGCCACGGAACACCTGCCGCGGGGCGGCTCGTGGACGCCGAGAAGCTTTTTCGCGGGGTCGTCGCAAAGAATCCCTCGCACGCCGATGCGCTGCATCTGCTCGGCTGCACGCTTTCAAAAATGGGCCGGCCCGGCGACGGTGTGGAAATGGTCCGGCGGGCGATTGGGGTGAACCCGCGGGAGGCGGTCTATTTCAATAATCTCGGGTTTATGTTGATGGTTCAGGGCAAACGGCGCGAGGCGGTGGAGGCTTTCTCCCGGGCGGTTGCCTTGAAGCCCGATTTGCCAATGACGCTGGTCCAACTGGGAAACATCCACGCGGAGCTGGGGGAGATTGACGAAGCCATCAAATGGTTTGAATCCGCGGCGCGATTGTTGCCCCGGGAGGCGGGCGTCTATTTCAACCTCGGAAACTGCTGGGCGCGCAAGGGCCACGAGGCGCGGATGGATGGGGAGGCCGGCGTGGAGGCGGCGGCGAAAACGCGGAATGCTTTTTTTCAACGGGCCATCGTCTGCTTTCAGCGGGCGTTGGAACTAGCCCCCGCGCCGGCGGATATCGGAAATAATCTTGGGAATGTCTACCAGGCGATGGGCCGGACGGACGAGGCCATCGCCATGTGGCGGCGGGTGGTGGCCGCGGAGCGCATCCGCTGGCGTACTACAACCTGGGGCGGGCGCTCTACGAGAAGGATCTGATCGACGATGCCATCGAGGCGACGCAGACGGCGATCAGGATGCTCCCCAACTCACCCGATGGGTTTAACAACCTGGGGAATCTATTTCGACAGACGCGCGGATTGAAGAATCGGTCGCCGAGTTTGAAAAAGCGACAACGATTCGGCCCGACTATTCCGTCGCGCACAGCAACCGCCTTTATACCCTTTATTACCATCCAGACATCGATGCGGCAGGGATTCTTGCCGAGCACCGCAAATGGAATGATGCGGTGGCGCGTAAATTTGCGCCCAAAGAAGCGTCGTTTGCCAACGATCGATCCCCGGATCGCCGGCTGAAGATCGGCTATGTCTCGCCTAATTTCTGGGGCCATTGTCAGTCGTTTTTCACCGCGCCGCTGTTTTCGAATCACGATCATGGGAAGTTTGAGATTTTCTGTTACTCGGATGTGAAAGTGCCCGATGCGGCTACGGCCAAAATACGGGGATGGGCCGATCATTGGCGAAGCATCGTGGGGATGAGCGACGAAACTGTCGCCGAGATGATCCACCGGGATGGGATCGACATCCTCGTCGATCTAACGGTGCACATGGCCGAGAACCGGATGCTCCTGTTCGCGCCAAGGCTGCCCCGGTGCAGGTGACATGGCTGGGATATCCGGGAACGAGCGGCCTGGAGGCGATGGATTATCGGCTGACGGATCCGTATCTGGATCCACAAGACGAAAACCGCCCTCACCCCAACCCTCTCCCGGAGTACCAGGAGAGGGGGAGCGAGGCATACGCGGAAAGATCGATCCGCCTGCCGCACACCTTCTGGTGCCTGGATCGCGAAGCGCTCGAGGGTCCGGAGATTCCCGCGGTGAACGAATTGCCGGCCAAGCGGAATGGATTTGTGACGTTTGGGTGTCTAAATAATTTTTGCAAGTTGAATCAGCCGCTGCTGGAGCTTTGGAAGCAGGTGCTGGATGGCGTGAAGGATTCAAGGATGGTGATTCTGGCGCCGCTGGGATCGCGGCGGGATTGGGTGCGCAAGACGCTGGGGGACCGGGTCGATTTTGTGCAGCGGCAGCCGAGGGCGAAGTATCTGGCTTTTTATAATCGCATCGATATTGGGCTGGATACGCTGCCGTATAACGGGCATACGACGAGCCTGGATTCGCTGTGGATGGGCGTGCCGGTGGTGACGATGATTGGGAAGACTGTGGTGGGGAGAGCGGGGTTTAGCCAGCTTTCGAATCTGGGGTTGACGGAACTTGTGGCGAAGACGGATCGAGAATTTGTGGAGATCGCAATCGAACTCGCGGGGGATTGGGAGAGGCTTTTGCAGTTGAGAAGTTCGCTAAGGGATCGGACGCGCGGGTCGGCCTTGATGGATGGGAAAAAGTTTGCCGCTGAAGTGGAGAAAGCGTATCGGGGAATGTGGGATGAGTATTGTCGATCAGGGGCGGGTTGAGGGCTCAGTCGCTGAGTCCATAATCGCGTGGATTTGCATCGATGAAATCAAGCCTGGAAGCAACGGCAGTTGGGTCGAGTTGCTAAGGATTCCATCCATCTGGACGTTGGAAAACATTTGTGAGGGTTTTGTGGCCGCGCCTGTAAGTCCCGCGGTGTTTAAAGCGTTGAAAAGCCGGGAAGCTTGATCGAGGCACGCGGATACTGCATCGTTGGGGATGCCGTCGATTTGTCCGTCGAGTTTTGTGGTGAAGTTCAGGTAAAGCTGTCCGGTGTCGGGGTTTTCGAGATTAACGTGGAGTGTGCCGGAGTAGCTTGAGCGCGGGGGATCAATGCGGATCTGCTGGGCTTTAATCGATGCAGATATGTGTCCTTTGAGTCTCGGTATGCCAGAGGCGACGACAACGGCGGGAGGCGGTGTCATCATCAGATCGGAATCGAATGTCATCTGGGCCGGTTGAGAAAGTGCTGCGGGTTGAGGAGGAGTGGATGCGCAGGCCCAGAGAACCAGCAGAAGAAAGCATGGCAATATGCGAAGCGGTGGCCAAATGGTGCACGGCCCCCACCCTCGCCCTCCCCCGGAGTACCAGGGGCGGGGATAAGAGGGAGTATAGGGTTCGGCAATCATTCTCTATTGCCTAAGACAACCTCAAGTAGCACGGCGTTAGTTTCCGCGTCGCCGACGCGCTGTTTGATGATGTCGGGCAGGAGAATTGTCTCGCCGGCGGTGAAGGGGGTGGTGCCGCCGGAGGTAAATAGTTGGCCGGAGCCTTCAATGACCATCAGCACGACCGGCCCGTTCTCGATGTGGAAGTTCTCGCCTGGGGTGGCGAGGAGTTTGCGGATGGAGAAATGTTCGCATCTGGCGAGCAATTGTCCTATCGGATGATGCTCGTGAGGCGGCGTTGTGAAATCGATACATTCCATCGCCTGGTCGATGTGCAGGGTGCGCTTCTTGCCAGTGGACGGATCAACCCGGTTGAAATCGAACACTCGGTAGGTGGTGTCGCTGGGCGTCTGAACCTCGGCGGCAAGGATGCCGGCCCCCAGCGCATGGACGGTGCCGCTGGGGAGGTAAAAGCAGTCGCCGGGCTGGACGGGGATCGAATTGATGACGGATTCGACTGAGCCGCCCTGGAGTTTTTGGGCGAAATCATTTCTCGTGGCGCCCGGCTTGAGGCCTTTCAAAATGCGTGAGCCTTTGTCGGACTGGACGATATACCAGGCTTCGTTTTTCAGGTGAGCGCCGGGGTGGGCCTTGCAGTAGGCGGCGTCGGGGTGGACCTGAATGGAAAGGTCTTCGCGGGCATCGAGAAATTTGATGAGGATCGGGAACTGGCCGTGCGGGGCGATGACGGGAACGTCGCCGGTGAGGTCGCGGCCATAGCGCTCGACCAGCTCGTGAAGGGTGATGCCGGCGAGATGGCCTTCGGCGACTACGCTGCTGATCCAATTCGAGGAACCATCCACCACGCCGGGTGGAAAATCGTACAGCTCCCAGCTCTCGCCGAAGGGGCCGGTGGGGAGACTTTTGTTAAGGATTGATTCGAGTTTCCGCCCGCCCCACATTTTCTGCACGTAGCGCGGCTTGAATTTCAATGGATAGAGGGACATAACTGCATTGTGCCATAAATGGCGGAGGATGAACATTCGGATTGCCGATTGCCGATTGCCAATTGCCGAATGAGAAGCCGCCTTTTCAATCGGCAATCGGCAATTGGCAATCGGCAATATGCGGAGCAATGCCGGAACGGATTCTTACATGACTGAAACCAACGGACATATCAAACATTTCGTGCTCGATACCAGCGTTTTGCTGCATAATGCCAATGCGCTGTTCATGTTTGCCGAAAACGAGGTGATCATTCCCTTCGACGTGCTGGAGGAGCTGGATAAATTCAAAACCAACAGCGACGACCTGGGCCGAAATGCCCGGACCGTGATCCGGTATCTCGATTCGTTGCGTCAGCAGGGGCGGCTTTCGGATGGGGTGGCGATTGCCCAATCGGGCGGGCACGTGAGGGTAATCCTGGAGCAGGATCAGAAGCTTTGTCCGGGGCTGAACGGGAATACGCCGGATAATCGCATCATCTGCTGCGCGTTTGCCCTGCACCGCGAAGGGAAGCGTGTGGTGTTCATTACCAAGGACATCAACGCGCGGATCAAGAGCGATTCGCTGGGGATTCCGGCGGAGGATTTTGAAGCGGAGAAGGTGGATTTTGAGCGGCTGTATACAGGGTGGCGGGAACTCGAAGTGCCTGCCGGGACGATCGACCGGATGTATTCGGAGAAGCAGCTTCATTTAGAGGTTCCCGATGCGTACATGAACGAGTTCGTGCTGATGAAGACGGAGAACGATCCCAGCCATACGGCCGTGGCGCGGGTGCGGGGGGAAAATTTGCTGGCCCCCGTAAGGGCCCGGCGGGGCCCGGTCTTCGGCATCATGCCCAGGAATTTGCAGCAGACCATGGCCCTGGACCTGCTGCTGGACGATTCGGTGAAGCTGGTGTCGCTGATCGGCGCAGCCGGCACCGGCAAAACGCTGCTGGCGCTGGCCGCGGGACTGGCCAAGACGCTGAATGAGGAGGTCTATCAGAAGATGCTGTGCGCCCGGCCGATCATGCCGCTGGGCCGGGACATTGGCTATCTGCCCGGCGATAAGGATCAAAAACTGACCGCCTGGATGCAGCCGATCTTCGATAATATTGCGTATCTGCTTTCAAATCGGCTCACGCAGGAAGGGAACGGGCATACGCCGCACACGAGCCTTTCAAGCGTGGAGCAGCGGATCACGCAGTTGATGGACAGCGGGCAGGTGGTGCTGGAGCCGTTGACGTATATCCGGGGGCGGAGCATTCCGCATCAGTTCATGATCGTGGATGAGGCGCAGAATCTTACGCCGCACGAGGTGAAGACGATCGCCAGCCGGGTTGGCGAGGGGACGAAGCTGGTGCTGACGGGGGATGCGACGCAGATTGATAATCCGTATCTCGATTCGAGCAGCAATGGGCTTTCATATCTGGTCGAGCGATTGAAGGGGAAGGGGATTGTGGGGCACGTGACGCTCGAAAAGAGCGAGCGATCGGAGCTGGCGAGCCTGGTGACGGCGGAGTTGTAAATCCCAAATCTCCGAAAATATTTTGACCTGATTTCTCCGAGCGCCACATTTCTGTGGTGCGGAAAAATGCGTTGAATTAAGGTGGACACGGTGCGCGGGGCAAAGCATTTACGCACGGAGCTATTTGCCGACCTAAGCCGGAGAAGGATTTACGCGCCGAAGGGGCTTTCCCATAAAGTGACATCTTAACACTTTTTTGCGACGAACGTAAGTCGCGAAATTACCGATAGATATCGCAAATTTAACTTGACTGACTTGGTTCGCAGTAGTAACATTTGAGTCTTCAGGTTCGTGCAGAATTTTCGGCCGGGCGCCTCGGCATGCTCGGAGATGATCTCGCGCCCGACTTCCAAAATTTCGTGATACGGCTGTAACCGGAGGCGTCTTGCGCAAACGCACTTGACGCCGGCAGTGGACCCTCCGCGCACAGCGAAATGAAAAACAGCTCGGACCGCGCAAGCGCGATTCGAAGTGCTTCGGGTGCGCTCTGCGTGTCCCCAACTAAACTGGAGGTTGTCATGTCTCGTCGAAGGAATCGCACGTCGGTTTTGGTTGTTTCCTCTATGATTACATCAGCCATGGGCATCGGGTCGCTTGCCTTTGCCGATCCGCTGCCGAATGAGCAGTTGAAGTTTTACCAGTCGCCGCTGAACGATGCGCCGCCGGGCGTTTATCCCGTGGGCGCGACCCCCCTGCCGACGGACAATCCTGCGCCGTTTCCGGGGCAGGACATTGTCAGCACGGCAATCACAACGTCGGCCGGGGGAAACCAGGGGAACATGGCGGCGGATGATTTTTCGGATTTCAACCCGATGAACATCGGGCACATCACCTGGTGGGGCTCCTATCTGGATGACACCAACCCATCGGGCGCGCCGCTGGTGCAGCAGTTTCAGATTTCGCTCTACTCGAATGTTCCGGCGGTGGCGGGCACAACGGCTACGTTCAGTCATCCGGGAACGCTGATTGCCACGCAGACGGTGACGCAATCGACGACCGGGACGCTGGCATATTCAGATGGCGAGTTTACGGCCAAGCCGGTGCCGGCGGGGCAGAGCAATGTTCCGCCGCCGGCTGGGGAAAGCGGGCTGATTCAGTACAACGCGGAGTTGAACTGGCAGCAGATTGCGTTTCCCGACGCGTTTAACGGGAACATCGAATGGCTGAGCATCGTGGCACTGGTTCCGCCGACGACCACGACCCCGACGCTGGACTGGGGTTGGCACGATCGGGATTATGGGATTGCCGATCCGCTGGCAGCCCCGACGCCGGAGGGAAGCGAGACCCCGTATCCGTATCACTTCCTCGATGACGCGGTAAACGGGAGCTACAACAATGGAGTGGCGGGCGGATATTCGCCGCTCGACTATAACCCCAACTTCGATGGGATCGGCAGCTCGATGGATTTGGCGTTTGCGCTCTACACGACTCCGGTGCCTGAGCCGGCCAGTATTGGATTGCTGGCGTTGTCGATACCAGCGCTGCTGGCGCGGAGGCGGCGAGGGACTTGATAAAGGGAGTTCGATAAAGTGATCGCGATATTGGGGCTGGACGGGCCTGTCGCGGGCCCGTCCAGCTTTTTTTGCGACGGTGGCTGACGGACGGGGGCATCAAGGCCGATTTCCCACAGTTCCCAAGAGTTCCCCATTTTTGGGGGGGAGGGGGGAATGTTTCGCGCAGAGCGCTGAGCGCGGAGAGAGGAAGCTTGAATCCTGCCTCTCTCTGCGCCTCAGCGCCTCTGCGCGAACCCCTCTTAAATTGTCTCGGCGATCCGGGCATTGTCGACCGAAGTGGTGAGGAATGTCCGAAAATGTCCGAAAGTGCCCGGGATTCGTCGGTGAGTTTTTTTCTTCCCTAAGTGAGTTTCAGCCGCGGGGAACGGGAGCAATAGAAAATGGATGAAAAAGCGCGTGCATCTATATACAGGTCCAAAAGGTGTACGTTTTGTACCTATTTTTTGGAATTCCGTAGATTTTCTGGAAAATATATTTTTGGGTGGTGCGCTTAGTTGTGACGCTTTCATCTAAATGTGACAGGCGTTTCCGCTGCGAGGATACGTGGCTGCTCTGGTGACTTTCGGGGCGGCTTTGGGGTGTTGGGGGTAAAGCGCCGTGCAAGCACGGCGGCTACACGGGGAGACCAGTTGGAGTTTCATGGCCGGGTTGATGCGGGCGTGGATTTCTTTGCTGTTGCGATCTTCGCCTGGGTGAGAGCAATGGCGTCATGCGCGGCGTCGATGGTCATCCATTCGACGCGGCCGTCGGCGAAAAGGACGTTCATGGCTGTTCCGCCGTGGTCCTGATCTTTTTCATACGCCAGGACGAGCCGCTGTGATTGGGCGCTGTCCCAGCGCACAGTGGGATCATCCTTGTCCTCGAACGCGAGGGTTTCCTGATTGGATTTTGAATCGAAGAAACTTGCGTCCCTGATGGGCCCGCCGATGTAGAGGTAATCCGAATTTGCGTTAACCCAATCGGCAAGCTGGTCGGGAGCTAAGTTCTCCGGCGCGGAATTGCCGGTGGCGGGACAGATAAAGACCGCGGGGGCGATGTCCTCTGCCGAGGCTAAGGTTCCGAGGTTGGGAGGGAAATTGTGTTGATGGCCGTTGGTGTAGAGCAGGATCGACTGTCCGATTGCGCCCAGGTTTTTGGCGCATTTCCAGCGATTTATGTGCGCGTTGGCCGGTATGAGCGTCACCACGGCGGCGACGACGAAAATCAGCAGGATAATCAGGGCAATCGTGATTCTGCGGGTGATACGCGCGGTCATATAGTCTCGGGCAAGCGTCGTATTTTATCACGCGTTTGGAGCGAGGTTAGAAATCGGGATTAGTGGTGGTGCCAGGGCGATCGCGTGCAATTCGAATTTCTTTCAAGGCCCTCACCCCAACCCTCCCGGAATACCAGGCGAGGGGGCAAGAGAGAGGAGCGACGAACAATTATTTAGCCTCGGTAGTGCGAGCGCCAGCGGCGGCGAGGAGCTCGGCGTTGGTTTTTTGTTTTTTCATCACCTCCAGCAGGGTCTTGATCGCCTGGGCGGGAGGCATGCCTGTCAACAATCGGCGGATGTGCTGGGCGGCTCTTAGTTGTTCGGGAGATAGGAGCTTTTCTTCTTTTCGGGTGCCGCTGCCGGCGATGTCGAGCGCGGGGTAGATGCGCTGGTTGGCCAGGTCGCGGTCGAGGACCAGTTCCATGTTTCCGGTGCCTTTGAACTCCTCGAAGATCACCTGGTCCATGCGGCTGCCGGTGTCGATGAGGCAGGTGGCGAGGATGGTGAGGCTGCCGCCGTTCTCGATTTTTCTAGCGGCGCCGAAGAGGCGTTTGGGGATTTCCAGGGCGCGGTTGTCGAGTCCGCCGGAGAGGGTGCGGCCGCCGCTGGGGCCGCCGGTGTTGAAGGCGCGGCCGAGGCGGGTGAGAGAGTCGAGAAGGACGACGATGTTGGCGCCCATTTCCACCTGGCGTTTGCAGCGCTCGATCACGAGCTGGGCGAGATCGAGGTGCTTTTCAACGGTGTTGTCGTTGCTGGAAGCGTAAACCTTACCGGGGACGTTTCGCTTCATGTCGGTGACTTCTTCGGGCCGTTCGTCGACGAGAAGAAGGACGAGCTGGATATCGGGATAGTTGGCATGGATTCCGCGGGCGATGTTCTGGAGCAGGATGGTCTTGCCGGACCGGGGGGGAGATACGATCAGCCCGCGCTGTCCGAAGCCGACGGGGGCGAGGATGTCGATCACGCGGGTGGTGAATTCGGTTGGGTTGTGCTCGAGCTTGATCATCGGCTCGGGGTCGAGCGCGGTGGAGTCGTAGAGGGTGATCTTCTCAGCGAAGTCGGCGGGGCTGCGGCCCTCGATGGAATCGATGTGGAGGATGGCGTCACCGCGTGGGACGCCGCGGAGGAGAACGCCGGGACGGAGATTCAGCTCGCGAATGAGCTTGCGCGGGACAATTCCGCGGCGAAGCGGGCGAAGAGGCTGATCGGGGTCGCGAAGCTGGCCATCGCGGCGCTCATCGGGAATATGCAATATGCCTTCTAAGGCAGTCGTTACTGTTTGCATCTGGTGCGAACCACAGGTGCGATGGGGAAAGCCCTACGGTAGAATGTGTGATTATAGACGCACAAAGGGAAATGTAAACAGGAGCTGACAATGGAACTGCGGGAACGATTGCAGGAGGAGATGAAACAGGCACTAAAAGGCGGTCAGAAAGACCGGCTTATGGTGATTCGCATGCTGCTGAGCGACGTGAAGAACATCGATCTTGCCCCCAAACCGACGACGGCGGAGGAAGCGGTGGCGGCGTATGGGAAGAAGCTGAAAAAGAGCCTGGAGGAGTATGAGAGGCTAGGAAAGGAGGAGGAGGTCCGGAAATTAAAGTATGAGATTTCCGTTGTTGACGAATATCTGCCCAAAAAGGCCTCTACGGAAGATACCGAAAAGTTGGTAAACGACTTCCTGGCAAAGCACCAATTCACGGAAAAACAGTTCGGGCAGGCAATGGGGGCATTCATGAAGCGCACGGCGGGTTAGTGGACCCAACGGCAGCGAACCAATTTTTGCGAAAGGCGCTGGCAGGGAAGTGAAAAAGATCGGTACCCGTCTTGCGGTTTGCCGATAGATGTGGAAGATGCGGCGCGGGGTGAGAAAACGCGCTCGCAGGGATGGGATATGACCAAACCCATCCATATCGTTTCTCGAGATCGTTTTTAAGAAGAAGGAGTTTTTACCATGCCAAAGAAGCCCACTTATTCATCGACGTATCGGAGCACATCGAAGTCCACCCCGGCGTCCACGGTTTCGCGGAACACCGCGATCCCCCGGACGACGAAGCGTGAAGTGACGCACGATCAGATCGCAAAGCGTGCGTTTGAGATCTTCGCTTCGGGCAAGGGCGGTTCGCAGACGGACAACTGGCTTCGCGCTGAGCGAGAGCTGCGGGGGCAATAGTCCTGGGATAATCCCACGGCAGCGCCGTGGGCGTTCTCAAGCGAAATTCCCTCTAGGGTAGAATCCCTATTCTCAAAGCAGGGATATTCCCCGCGCGTGAAAAGCCTATGATATAGGCGCAATGGATAACCAAACGGAAGCCGCGGCGAGTCGTGTTTGCACGGCGCCGCTGTTTCCATTGCCGAATATCGTGCTTTTCCCGCGCGCGGTGCTGCCGCTGCATATTTTTGAAGATCGATATAAGAAGATGACTGTCGACGCGCTGGCGGGCGAGCGCCTGGTCGCGATGGCGCTGCTGCGCCGGGGTGGGCGAAGGAGTATTACGGGCGGCCGGCGATTGAGCCGGTGGTGTGCGTGGGGAAGATCCTGAGCTGGGAAAAGCTGGAGGATGGGAACTATAACTTTCTGCTCCAGGGGCAGTCGCGGGGGAGGATCGTGACGGAAGAGCCGTCGGCCCCCTACCGCCGGGCGCGGATTGAAACCATCTCAGAAACGAAGGTGATGGAGATCGACCTCACGAACCAGCGGCAGCGGCTGATGGAGATGTTCAGCGTGCGCCCGCTGGCGAAGCTGCCGGCTTCGGAGGAGATGCGGAAGATCGTGGGGAGCAGCCTGGGGACGGGGGAGGTGGCGGATCTGATCGCGTATCACCTGCTGAGCGATGTGGGGCTTAAGCAGTCGCTGCTGGGGGAGGGGGACATACCGAGGCGGGTTGGGCGGGTGATCGCGGCGCTGGACGCGGCGGCGCCGATGCTGGAATTAATTGCGACGGGCGAAAGTGACAGCGGTGAATATAATTGACCGGCGATGGCGGAAGTCACCCTAGAACAGGCTCTTGAGATAGGCGTGCAGCACCACCGCACCGGGAGGCTGGCGGAGGCGGAGGGGATTTACCGGAAGGTGCTGGCGGTTGCGCCGAATCATCCAACGGCGCTACAGCTTCTGGGGGCGCTGGCGGCGCAGGTGGGGAAATATGAGATCGCGATTGAGTTAACGGAGCGGGCCCTGGCGATTAACCCGGGCGTGGGGGAATATCATCTCAATCTTGGGGAGTGTTACCGCCGGGCGGGGAAATTCGACAAAGGGCTGGCGCATTCGCTGCGGGCGGTGGAGCTTTGTCCGCAGATGGGCGGCGCGCATGCGAACCTGGGGTACGTTTACCGGGACATCGGGAAAATGGACGAGGCGAAGCTGGCGTTTTTGAACGCGAGAGCGCTTGCGGGGGCGGACGCGGATTTGGAGATCAATCTGGGCAATGCGCACTGGGCGACGCACGAGCATGATGCCGCGCTGGCGGCGTTTCGACGGGCGGTGGCGATGAAGCCGGACGATGTGTATGCCCACTGGAGCGTGGCGCGGGTGCTGCTTCAGATGGGAGAGATGGGGGAGGGTTGGGAGGAATTTGAATGGCGATTGAAGCATCCGACGATGCGGCTGAACCGCGGGTTTGAGCAGCCGCAGTGGGATGGATCGGATTTGGCGGGGAAGAGGATTTTGCTGCATGCCGAGGGGGGATTGGGAGATGCGTTGCAATTCGTGAGGTTTGTGCCGATCGTGGCGCGGCGCGGGGGGAAAGTGATTCTGGAATGTCAGGCGGCGCTGGTGTCGCTGTTTCAGGAGGTTGAGGGGGTAGGGGAAATCGTTACCAAGGGGAAGGAGCTGCCGGGGTTTGACGTTCATATTCCGTTTCAGGGGTTGCCACGGGTTCTGGGGGTTCGGGTGGAGAATGTTCCGAACCAGGTTCCGTATGTTCGGGTGCCGGAGGAGCGAGCGGCGAAATGGGCGGGGAAAATTCCGGAGAGGAATGGGAAGACGCGGGTTGGGTTGGTTTGGGCGGGAAGTCCCAACAATGACATGGAGTTTCGATCGCGGACGCTGGAGATGTTCAATCCGTTTTTGAACTTTTCGGGGTTTCAGTTTTTCAGTTTGCAGATGGGGGAGGACGGGAAGCAGCGGCCGCCGGCGGGGATCGATTGGGTGGATTTGACTTCGAAGATCGGGGATTTTGCGGATACGGCGGCGGTGGTGGATTCGATGGACCTGGTGATCAGCGTGGATACTTCGACGGCGCATCTCGCGGGGCGCTGGGGAAGAAGGTGTGGGTGCTGATTCCGTCGCATAGCGATTTTCGATGGCTGCTGAAGAGGGCGGATACGCCGTGGTATCCGACGATGAGGCTCTTTCGGCAGCGGAATGGGGGGAAGTGGGAGGAGGTTGCGGAGGAGATTGCGCGCGAGCTGGGTCGCGAAATTCGAAACTCGAAACTCGAATGACGAATCAAATTCGAAATTCGAAATTCGAAATTCGAATGATCGAAACGGGGACGTGAGATTTTTTGAGTCTGCTGCAATAATTAAGGAGTGGACCAAAAGACCAACGAAATATTGCGGCGGGCCGTGGCGGCGCACCAGGGGGGGAGATTGGCGGAGGCGGAAGCGCTTTATCGCCTGGTGCTGGAGAAGGAGCCGGGGAATGCGGATGCGCTGAATTTGATGGGGGTTTTGGCGCATCAGCGGGGGGACAATCCCCGTGCAGTGGAGCTGATCGGGCGGGCGATTGGGATCAAGCCGGGGATGGGGGAATTTTTTGTCAACCTGGCGACGGTGCTGGGAGCGATGAACCGGCGCGAAGAGGCGGTCGTCGCGGCGCGGCGGGCAGTCGAATTGAACCCGGGCTCGGTGATGGGGCAAATTAACTGCGGCAGATTGCTGGCGGGATTGGGTCGGTTTGAGGAGGCGGCTACGTGTTTTCGCAAGGCGGTGGAATTGCAGAGCGGGTTTGCGGATGGGTGGAATGAGCTGGGGATGGCGCTGAAGGATCAGGGGAAATTCGCGGAGGCGGAGGAGGCGTTTGCCAGGGCGGTGAAATTGCAGCCGGGCAGTGGGCCCTTTCGGACGAACCTGGGGAATGCGCTGAAGGATCAGAACAAACTGGAGGAGGCGCTGCGGGAGTTTGCCGAGGCGGCAAAGCTGCGGCCCGATGTGGCGCTGGTGCATCATAATCTGGGGGTGGTGATGGCAGGGTTGGGGGATCTGGATGGGGCGATTGGGAAATATCGGCTAGCGCTGCGGATTCAGCCGGATCATGTCACGGCACGGGGACATCTGGGACAGGCGCTGCTTAAGAAAAGGAAATATGAGGAGGGGGTGGCGGAGTTGGAGGAGGCGGTGCGCCTGCGGCCGGAGGATGGGGATGCGCATTGGAATCTGGGGTGGAATATGCTGCTGCTGGGGAACTACGAGCGCGGATGGAAGGAATTTGAGTGGCGGTGGAAATCGTCGATTTACGCGGGCATCGCTCGGCGGTTTCCGGAGCTTCAGTGGGATGGGGGAGACATTTCGGGAAAGCGAATTTTTATTTATTGGGAAGGGGGATTGGGGGATGCGATCCATTTTGCGCGGTATGTGCCGCTGCTGGCCGAGCGCGGGGCCAGGGTGATTCTGGAGGTCCAGCCGGAGCTGGTTTCGCTGCTGAAGCAGTTAGCGGGATTGGAGCAGATTCTAGCGGCGGGTGAGACACCCCCGGCGTTTGATGTGGCATGTCCGATGATGAGTTTGCCGCTCTGTTTTAGGACGAGGGTGGAGACGATTCCGGCGGAGATTCCCTATCTTTTTGCCGATCCGGTGCGTGCGAAAGCCTGGGCGGCGAAGGTGCCGATGGAGGAGGGGAAGCTGCGGGTGGGGCTGGTTTGGGCGGGGAATCCGAAGAATAAGAATGACCTGACTCGGACGATCGGCCTGGCGAAGTTTGGGCCGCTAGCGGGGGCAAAGAATGTGCGGTTTTTTAGCCTGCAGGTTGGGGCGAGCGCGGCGCAGGCGGATACCCCCCCGCCGGGGATGGAAGTGATGAACTATAGCGCGGAGCTGAAGGATTTTGCGGATACGGCAGGGCTGATTGCGAACCTGGATCTGGTGATTTCAGTGGATACGTCGGTCGCGCACGTCGCGGGGGCGATGGGGAAGCCGGTCTGGGATTTGATTCCGTTTACGCCGGACTGGCGGTGGATGCTGGAGCGGGAGGATAACGCGTGGTATCCGACGATGAGGTTGTTTCGGCAGAAGAGGGGTGGGGATTGGGATGGGGTTATTGCGCGAGTGGCAGAAAGGCTCGTCGCCGAAACTCGAAATCCGAAACTCGAATGACGAATCAAATTCGAAATTCAAATGTTCGAAACGGTTGCGTGGACATTCGTTTCGAGTTTTGGTCATTCGGGCTTGATTCGTCATTCGGGTTTCGGGTTTCGAGTTTCGCGCTTTAGCGCCAATAATCCTAATGGATGGAAGTGAATTGATGCGTTCGGATCGTTCAAAAAACGACGCGCGTGCCTGCGCTTTTGCAATTGGCGCGTTAATCGCAAGAATGCGGCTGGCTAAGGGATCGAAGGCATGTGGTATTTTGCGTATGGATCAAACCTGAACATCCGGGCGGTGACGGAGTGGTGCCGGCACTATGGGAATCGGGTGCCGGCGCTGAAGCCGGGAAAGCCGGCGGTTTTGGATAACTACCGGCTTTGCTTTCCAATATTCAGCGAATATTACGGAGGAGGGATCGCGGACATCGTCTACGATCCGGGGAAATACGTCGCGGGAGCACTCTTTGATCTGAGCGAGGCGGACCTTAAGATTCTGGATGCCAAAGTCGGCAGGAAAATGGATCCGACGACGGAAAAAGAGGTGGGGACGTATGCGCGGACGATCGTGAAAGTGGCCCCGCTGGGGAAGGGGGACCCGGTGAGTGCCATGACCTATCAGGGGATTTCGGTGGAGAAATATCACATTCCGCCGACGCAGCATTACATGGAGATGGTGGTGCAGGGGGCATATAGCTTTGGGCTGTCGATGATGTGGATCGCGTATTTACAGAGTTTTGGCACACAGGTGGGGAGAAAGCCGCGGCCGCCCGGGCTTGGGGATGTGGCGCCGAAGATGTGAGGGGGGTTCAGCTTTTCACCTGGTCACCTTGTCACCTTGTCACCCGGTCATTTGCCTGACTAGGTGACAAGGTGACAAGGTGAAGGGGTGACAAGGTGAAGGGCCGGCTTTCGCGCGGTGATTTGCAGGTGGGCGGCTTTGGCGGCTGAGGCGGGGTCGCGGGATAATTCCAGCTCTAGTTTTAGGAGGCGGTCGAAATTTTGTTCATCCGCGAGGAGGTCTTTGTGGGCGCGGATGGGGAGGATGGTTTTGCCGGTGAGTTTTATGATCTCGAAGCCGACGCGTTGGAAGAGTTTTTGGAAATCGGGGGGCGTAAACGTCGTGAGCTGGAACTGTTCGCGGTTGTCGGGGGTTAGCCAGTGGGTTTTGCCGGTTTTTAGGAAGGATTCGAGGGAGTCGATGTCGGATTTTTCGAGGTAGTGGTCGAGGGCGGCCAGTTTGTTGTCCGCTGTGGCGATGACGATGCCGCCGGGGGCGCAGATTCGGCGCATTTCCTGGACGGCGCGATTGGCGTCGGAGCAAATCGATAGCGGGTCGCCCATGGCGAGGATCAGGTTGAAACGATCGGATTCGAGTTGGCTGAGATCGACGATGTCGGCGACCAGGAGGGTGGCTTTGTCGGATTTGGGGCCGAGGTCGGAGATTTTTGCGCGGGTTTTTTCGATCATGGCGGCGGCGTTGTCGACGAAGGTGGTGGGGTAGCCGCTCTTGAGGAGCTTGAGGCCCCATTTTCCGGTGCCGCAGCCGAGGTCGCAGCAGGGAGCGGAGGCGTCGGTGGGGATGTGGGGTTTGATGGCCTGCCAGGTGAGGCGGTCGTGGAATTCCCAGTATGGGTCATCGTAGATGGCGTCGTACTTGCGAGCGACGCGGTCGTGATATTTGCGGGAAGCGTCGGGATGGGGGCGGCGAGGTTTCATTCGAGGGATTTCCCCCACGGCGGCGCCGTGGGCGTTCACAGATAAAAAGGAGGCGCACTGTCGTTTCTTGCGCGCCGGAGTGGGAGTATCATAGCCGTCATGGATGTAGCGGAGAAATTAGCGGAATTGGGATGGAAAATGCCGGAGCCGCCGAGGCCGGTGGGGGCTTATCTGCCGGCCGTGGTGAGTGGAAATCTGATTTTTGTGAGCGGACAGCTTCCAATGAGCGGGGGGAAACTGCTGGCGGAGGGGCCGGTGCCGTCGGCGGTGAGCGTCGAGTCGGCCCAGAAGGCGGCGGCACAGTGCGTCGTGAACGCGCTGGCCATCGTGGGGGCGGAGCTGGCGGGGAAATGGGAGCGGATCGTTCGCGTGGTGAGGATCGGGGTGTTCGTGCAGAGCGATCGTGATTTTCGGGATCAGGCGAAGGTGGCGAATGGGGCGAGCGAGCTGCTACAGGCAATTTTTGCCGATGCCGGGAGACACGCGCGGGCGGCAGTCGGGGCGGCGGCGCTGCCGCTCAATGCTTCGGTGGAAATCGAATTTATTTTTGAAATTCGGTAAAGAGAATCTCACGCAGAGGCGCAAGGCGCAGAGGTTTAAAATCATTTCTCTGCGCCTTTGCGCCTCTGCGTGAGCTTTTTATTTTTTTAACGTCTTGATTTCGTGCGGGCCGAATCGTAATTTTGTCGCGGACGTAACTGGAAAGGATGGTCAAGGATGGCCAAGGGGAAACGCGCGGTCGCGCTGTTTGAAGTGATTCAACAGGACAAACGGTTTGGGCTGAAGTCGGCGGAGGCTCCGCCGAAGGCGGCGAGCTTTTCCGCGAAGATGGCGGAAGAGGCCGCGGATCTTTGGCGGAAGAAGAATTCCGATCCGGAGACGTGGACGTTTCCGAAGGAAAAGATCGGCAAGTCGCTGGTGAGTCTTTGGGGAGATTTTGGGGCGGGGGTGAAATCCGCATGGCAGGCGGTTTGTGTGAATTGCTCGGCGGCAATGCGCGCGGGGATGGCGTGGCTGGCGCGGATTCATGGGGTGGCGACGGGGGCGATGGCGGCGGCGATTGTCATCGGCGGGGTTGTTTTGGCGCGGCATTTTATGTCGCCGAAACTCGGCGCGGGGTCTGTGGAGGCGCAGATTGAGGCGGGACCGGTGCATCCGGAGGTTTTGGCGGTGACGCCAAGGAGCATGCAGCTTCCGCAGGAGACGTATTCGGGCCAGACGTCTTCCGGTGGGTTGTCGCCGGAGATGCAGGCGGATGTGGCACAGGCGAGCCAGACGGCAAGTGAGACCGAGGGGGCCAACCTGGCGCAGCCGGGGGAGCGCGTGGTCAATCTGCATTATGTGCTGATGCAGAGCTATTTTGATGAGAAGACGGCTGAAGAGGCGCGGGATTTTCTCAATCAGCATGGGATCGCGTGCACCATCGAGCGCGGCGTAAAGGGGTGGCGGTCGGATTTTTACCAGGTGATCGGATTGCAGGGGTTTCCGCGGGCGAGCGGAGAAGCGTATTTGGCGTATCGACAGCAGGTGGAAAAATTGGGGGAGGCGTTTTCGCCGCATAGCAAGTACAAGCGGTTTGCGCCGGAGGCGATAAAGTGGTAGGCGCCCTGCGGGCGAAGCTCGAAATCCGAAATTCGAGTAGTGGGTCAGTTTGCATTCATCCACTACAACAACTGCTGGATTCACCAAGCACTTCGCGTCACGCCAGTCTTGCAAGTTGGACTTACCGATCATTCCTGGGAGCTTGAAGAAACTGGTTGCCCTGATGGATTGAAGGCGCATATTATTGTTTGGCCCAAAGGCCAGAAAGGAGGGCCGGATTTTGAAGGCCATTTTGAATGGGCCGACGTTGCTTACCCGCATTCGTGCGGTGTGATCCCGAGACCGGCTAAATTACTCGGGTGCAGATGGCCTGCCGCAACGTATCCCGTCCTGGATTAGCAAACCGGATGCGACAACTGATGGGCAATTGCCGGCCAAATATGAGGCGTTGCCAACGAGTATTCGCTTAAGAAAACTAGATTGATGAAAAGACATAGACGGAAGAAGTAGTGGCCAGCGGGTTTCCCGCTGGCTTTTTTATTATTTTATTTCAAACGGACCCACTACCGAAATTCGAAAAGTGAAACGAATTGCGATCATTGGATTAGAATAGTGGTATGCGCGAGCAGCGACCGCCCGCATTGGATTACGCAACCCTGCCGCCAGCTCGTCCGATGCGGCCGCTTGATCTCGCCGGAATTGTTTTGACGACTGTTCTTGCGGGAGTGATCGTCGGCGCCAGCATGAATGCGGTCAATGGGATTGTGAGTCGTGGCTACTTTGTGGCCGTGATGGGTTGGCAAAATGTTACGAATGTATGGAGGGCCGGCATCGATGAAGGGGTGCTCGAAGGATCGGTTGCAGGGGTCCTTGAGGCCATAGCCGTAGGGGTGACGGTGGGGTTGGTTACTCGCGGATCGTGTCCCTATCGAAAAGGTTTGAAGTTGCTGGCGGGCATTGTCGCGTTGGCCTATTTTTTCTGGGTTATCGGTGGAATCTGCGGCGGCGTCCTAGCGGACATGTATCCGCAGTTTTTTCAAAGCTCGTTCCTCGGTGTGCCAAGCGACCGCGAGCAGATGCTTCGGTACGCATGGGTGGGCGGCTCGATTTGGGGGGCTTACCCGGGCGGGCCGATTGCTGCGATCATTGTGCTGGTGCGATTCGGATTCGGCTGGCGAAGGATGCTTACGGAATAAAGAGTCGGGGTGGGGCTAACCCGGAACGCTGGGGAGATATTCGAACTTCGAAAGGACGGGGCGGCTTGGGTTTCGAATTTCGGTCATTCGAATTTGATTCGTCCGGAGCCGCGGACGGCTCCGGGCCGTAATCGGCGAATACGCCCCGGAGGCGTCCAGCCTCCGAGTTTCGGGTTTCGAGTTTCCGCCGGTCTATTTTTTCGGATCGGATTGCGGTATAAGCGCTGCCCACGGTGGACCGGCGTCAGCTTTACAATGTGGTGGCGGAGTTGTTACCGCGCGTGGGCGGGGGGCGGAAGTTGCTGGACCTCGTAGCCGAGGCGATGCGCGATGGGGATTGCCGACAAATCGAGGAGTTGGAGCCGATCCTGCGGGACGATGATGCGCTGGGGCAGATTTACCAGGCGATCAATGCGCCGGCGCTGGAGGCGGCATATCGGGGAACGGCGCGGGAGAGGAGGAAGTTTGCCGAAGCGGAAATTCCGGCGGTGACGCAATTGTTTACGCCGAGGTGGGTGGTTGAATTTCTACTGCAAAATACTCTGGGAAAACTGTGGCTCGAATGGCATCCCGATTCGGCACTGCGCAACAAATGGAAATGGATTTGCTCTTCTTGGCGCGGCTCGACTGAGCTCGCCGAAGTCTCTTGGCGTCTTGGCGGTTCAAAGAATTTTTTACCGCCAAGACGCCAAGAACGCCAAGGAAATGCAAAGAGGGTTGAGGAGATTCGCATTTGCGATCCGGCTTGTGGGACGATGAATTTCGGGCTGGTGGCGCTGGAGATGCTCCGGGAGATGTATCTGGAGGAGGGGTTTGCGGGTGATGTCGATCAAGCGATCGTGCGGAATAATCTGGTGGGGTTTGACATTGATCCGGTTGCGGTGGAGCTGGGGAGGAGAAGTTTGGAGATAAAGATCGGGAAGCCGATTCGGGAGCATCGACTGGTTGTGGGTGATGCGCTTTTTGGCGACGTGGCGGAGAAGTTTGACGTGGTGGTGACGAATCCGCCCTATCTGTCGGCACGGAATTTGGATCCGGAGGTGGTGAAACGGCTCAAGAAGCGATATCCGGCAGGGTGGCGGGATTTGTATAGCTGTTTCATTTTGCGGGCGATGCAGATGCTGGAGCCGGGGGGACGGGCGGGGATTCTGACGATGCAGTCGTTCATGTTTACGGCTGCGTTTGAAAGGATGAGAAGGGAGATTGCCGAGGGGGCAATGGTCGAAACAGTGGCCCATTTTGGGCCGGGGCTTTTTGCGGTGGGGAATCCGGGGACGCTTCAGACGGCGGCAGTGGTGTTGAGGAGGAAGCCTTGCGAGGAATCAACGGCCAGGTTTTATCGGGTGGTGGATGAGGGGGATAAGTGTGGGACGCTTGAGGAATTGATTCGAACGCGAAAGACCCCCACCCTAGCCCTCCCCCGGAGTACCAGGGGAGGGGATAAAACATTCGAAATTGAGCAAAGAGAGCTCGCCGCAATGCCGCGCGGGGCGTGGATGTATTGGATTTCGGCGGAGGTGAGGAGGGCGTTTGAGACTTTACCGAAATTGGGGGAGATCGCGCCGCCGCGGCAGGGGCTGGCGACGACGGATAATGCGCGGTTTGTGAGATATTGGTGGGAGGTGGAGGAGCCGGGGTTTTGCGGGGAGAGAAAAAGGTGGGTGCCGTATGCGAAGGCGGGGAGGTTTCGCCGGTGGTATGAATTGGCGCGGCATCGGGTGAACTGGGAAGAGGATGGGCGCGAGATCAAGGCATCCATCGTCGAGCGGTATCCCTATCTCAACGGCGACTGGCAATGGGTCGCGAAGAACAGCGCGTGGTATGGAAAAGCGGGGATTACCTATTCCTATCTGACGAGCGGACGATTCAGCGCCCGGCAAATGGAAAAGGGAACGATTTTCGATGTGGCGGGGTCGGCGCTTTTTCCACAGGACTCGCTGGCGATGCTGGGGGTGCTGAATTCGTCGGTGGCGGGGACGCTGCTGGCGGCGATCAATCCGACGGTGAATTTTCAGGTGGGGGATCTGCGGCAGCTTCCGGTGCCGAAGAATTTTCCGGATGAGTTACGGGAGGAAGTGAAAGGGGCGATCGAGTGGACGAAGCGGCTGGATCGGTTTGATGAGACCAGCGCGGATTTTGAGGAGCCGGAGGGGTGGGATGGGGAAGAGGGGGGAGAGTTGCGAAGGCGCATCGCGGGGGCGGAGGCGAAAATTGATGGGATTGTGGCGGAGCTTTATGGCACGGCGGATTCGACCCCCTCCCCTACCCTCCCCCGGATTACCGGGGGCGGGGGTAAGAAAGAGCGGGCTGCACGCTGGATCAGTTTTGCGGTCGGGGTTTGGCTAGGGAGATGGGGAGATTCATCGGAGGGAGATGCGGCGATGCTTTCGCCGATGGATGAGCGGTTGGGGCGCGACATAGTGGGCATTCTCGAAGAGCGTGCGGGAACGAAGGCGGCGGTGGAGATCGTCGGGGAAGTTGGCGGCCTGGAGCGATTTCTCGCCCGGGAATTTCTGGCCTGGCACAACGCAATGTATCGCAATCGGCCAGTGATTTGGGGATTTTTGAGCGGGGAGAAGATTGTGGCGGTTTCGTCGTTGAGCGAGGGGGCCGTGCGGGCTGGGTTTTTACGGATTGGGGAGAAGGTGCCGCGCGGTTGGGGGCGATGGGTGGACGATGGGATTCAGATCAATCTTGCGCCGCTGTGCGGGTGGATTGCGGAGGGGAAGCTGCGGCGCGTGCTGACGGAAATGGCGGCGGACCTGGAGGGGGGAAGGTATGGATTTTCACAGACGGCGCGGTGGATAACGGGAAAAACTAGCCGAGGATCCAGCGGCGGATGCGCTCCAGTTCCTTCTGTTCTTCGGCGGGGGAAAGCTGATTTGTGTCCTGGCCAATGAATTCGGCGCCGATCATGAACTGGTCGTCCCTGTCGGGCCGGCAGTTGGCGACGCGGCAGATGAGGGTCGTGAAGGAATTTTTTCCCTTGGCGCCGGGGATGCGGAGAAGGAAATTGTCGTCGACGCCGATTGGCTGGGGTGCGCAGAATCGGATGCCGCGGGAGGAAATATCGCGGAGCTGAACATTGATCCAGGGGGAGCTGTCGCTTTTGCTGAGTTTGATGGGGACGATGAGGCGGACGTCTTTACGCTCAGCGCGGCGTTTGTCTTTGCCGGACTTGGCGCCGCCGGAGGCGTGCAGGAGTTCGACGGTTTCGGCGAACTTTGCTTCGGTGAATTTCATGGTGCACCAGTCCCGTCCGAGAGTTATCGGCTGAAACCGGGCGGGGTTGAACCGTGAAGTTGCTAATCAGAGGTTATCAGACCAGTTTGGCGATGATTGCGTCGGCAAAACCGTCTGTGGTTGCCGAACCCTTGAGATCGGGGGTGAGATTCTTTCCCTCGGCGAGGACGGCGTCGTAAGCGTGTTTGATCTTTTCGGCGATGGCGGTTTCACCGAGGTGATTGAGCATCATGACGCCGGACATGATCAGGGCCAGTGGATTGGCGATCCCTTTGCCGGCGATGTCGGGGGCGGAGCCGTGGACGGCTTCGAAGACGGCGGCGTTGTCGCCGATGTTGGAGCCGGGGACGACGCCGAGCCCCCCTACCAGTCCGGCGCACAGGTCGGAGACGAGATCGCCGTAGAGATTTTCCATCAGCAGGACGTCGAAGCGGGCGGGGTCCTGAACGAGTTTCATGCAGCCGGCGTCGATGATCAGCTCGAAGTATTCGATGTTGGGATATTCCTCCTGCTGGATCTGGCGGGCGCATTCGAGGAAGAGACCGTCGGACATCTTCATGATGTTGGCCTTGTGGAAGACGGTGATGGTTTTGCGGTGGCGGCGGGTGGCGTAACGGAAGGCATAACGCGCGATGCGCGTGCAGGCGGTGCGCGAGGCGACTTTCATGCTGGTGACGACGCCGGGGACCACTTCGTTTTCGATGCCGCTGTAGAGGCCCTCGGTGTTTTCGCGCACGATGACCATATCGACGCCTTCGTAGCGGGTTTTGATTCCCGGGAGATTGCGGACAGGTCGGACGGCCGCATAGAGGCCGAGCTTCTGGCGAAGCTGCACGTTGACGGATTTGAAGCCCTTGCCGACAGGAGTGGTCACCGGGCCCTTGAGGGCGATTTTGTGGGTGGTGATCGCGGAAGTCGTTTGCTCGGGGAGGACGTTGTCGTGGCCCTGCTCGAGGGCGCTGGCCCCCGCGGGCATTTCCAGCCAGTTGACGGAAAGACCGGCAGCTTCGAGGACCCGGCAGGTGGCGCGGGTGACTTCGGGGCCGATGCCGTCGCCGGGGATGAGAACGATGGTATGGCGCATGGAGGGATAATCGGGGATATGGGGGGGTAAATCAATTGCCGATTGCCGATTGCCAAATGCCGAATTGGTCAGGAAGGTTCGAACGTGCGAAAGGTGTGAAAGGAAAGAGCAGCAGCACGTTTCACCACCTTTCACACGCGTCATTTCAATCGGCAATTGGCAATCGGAAATCGGCAATCAGAAATCGGCTCCCTCTTGACATCCCCACAATGTTAGGTTAATGTCCGCCCATACACTGGCCGAACAGACGGCTGGGGAAGGGTCGGATTTTTTATGAACCTCACGCCCAGGCAGCTTGATGTGGTGGTGGCGATTCGGAATTACCGGCATCTGAACGGGTATGCGCCCACGATGCAGGAGCTTGCGGATCAGCTCGGGACGAGCAAGGTGACGATCTTCGAGCACGTCGGTGCGCTGGAGCGCAAGCGGGTTTTGCGGAGGGACAAGCACAAGGCGCGGTCGCTGGAGATCGTGTCGGAGGAGAAGCTGCCGGACGAGAACCGCTCCACGAAGCTGCCGATGCTGGGAAACATTGCGGCGGGGTCGCCGATCGAGGCGATTGAGAATCGCGAGGAGATCGACCTGGAGCGGATGTTTCACTCCCGCGCGGGGGTCTACGTCCTGCGCGTGCGCGGGGATTCGATGATCGACGATCATCTGTGCGACGGGGATTACGTGGTCATTGAAAGAAGGGAATCAGCGCGGAACGGCGAGCAGGTGGTGGCGCTGCTGGATACGGGAGAGGCGACGCTGAAACGGTATTACCGTGAAGGAGGAGGGAAGATCCGGCTCCAGCCGGCGAACAGCGCGATGGAGCCAAGGATCGTGGATGCCGATCGATGCCGGATTCAGGGCGTCGTGATCGGGGTATTGCGAAGCTACAATAACTGACCGGACGTCGGGCATTGGGGCGTCGGGTATCTGGCATATGGCAATCGACGTGGATGTTGGGCAAAGGGCGTTGGGTGGGAAGAGAATTGGGCTGAAAACGAGCGGGCGGGCGAGTGCGGTAGTTTCGTGCAACTTTCTTGCCCATAAGGCGTTTAATAAGTAAAGGAGACCGCGTGGCTACACAAATCCGCACATCTGGTACTGCGCCAATGGCAAGGGCTTCGTCCGGCCCAGCCCCCCTCGGCCGAGCGCCACCGCATCGAATGTTGTTCGGCCGAGTGTCGCTGTGGGACGGGGCAATGGGCATTCGAATGGGGGACACTCCAATGGGGGTCATTCGAATGGGCAATCAAACGGTCGAGCCAATGGACTGGCCGGCCGCGGGTGAATGGGCGCGTGAATGTAAATGCGTCGGTTGCCGTGAAGGCTGCGCCAAGGGTGGCGGGGAAGCCGGCCAATGGGGCAAACCATTCCGATGCGGAAAAGGCCGAGCCGAAGATTCTGTTTCAGAAGTATTTTCACTCGGTGGGCCCGCGGACATATGCGGCACAGGTGAAAGAGCTTTCCAACGGGAACCATCTGCTGGTCCTGACAGAAGGCAAGCGCGACAAGGCAACGGGGGAAGTGCGCAAAATCCGGCTGTTTATTTATGGGGAGGACTTCGTCTCGTTCTTCCGCCTGCTGCATGAGACGGCCGGGTATATCCGGGGCAATCCCCTGCCGGAAGAAATCCGCAGGAAGCGCGCCAAATTCTGGGCCAAGCGCGACGACAAATCGGCCGCTGAATGAAAGTTTAATGCTCCCCCGCTAAAATCCTGATCTGGCGTGAAAGAAGGATCTCACGCAGAGGCGCAAAGGCGCGGAGAAGAGTTTGATCTCTCTGCGCCTTCTGCGCCTCTGCGTGAGATCTTTTTGACTGGATTGGAAAAGCGCTATTTAGAAAGGGAAGGTTAGATGCTGCATTTGTTATCACCGCGCGGATTTTCGGCCGGCGCGCGCGGGCGGGGATCAAGACCAACGGACAGCCGGACGTGGGCATCCTGGCGTGCGATGCGCCGGCGGCCGCGGCGGCAGTGTTTACGACCAACAAGGTCTTTGCGGCGCCGATCAAGATCGGCCGGCGGCACGTGGCTTCGGGAAAACTGCGCGCGGTGGTGGTGAATTCGGGAAACGCCAACGCCTGCACCGGCAAACAGGGAGAGCGGGACGCGCTGCGGATGTGCGATCTGGCGGCGGCAGTACTCGGGTGCAAGAGCAGGGAAGTACTACCCTCATCGACGGGAATTATTGGACATCCCCTCCCGATGGCGAAAATTGAGCGTGGGATTGGAGCCGCGGCAAAGGACCTGGGGCAATCGGCAGCGCATGCCGAACGGTTCGAGCGGGCGATTTTGACGACCGATTTGAAACGAAAATCAGCCGCGGCGCGGTTTCGCGCCGGGAAGGAGTGGGTGACGATCGCGGGCGTATGCAAGGGGTCGGGAATGATCGGGCCGCGGCTCGCACTCCATGCCACGATGCTCGCATATCTGACAACCGACGCCGCCACCCCCCCACCGCTGCTGCGGGAGATGCTGGCGGAGGCTTCGGAGCAAAGTTTCAACGCGGTGACGGTGGACGATCATACGAGCACCAACGATACCGCGGCGATCATGGCCTCGGGGATGGGAGCCGCCATCGATTCGACTTCGCTGACGAAATCCTTCCGGGCGGCGCTGAAGGAGGTTTGCTCTTCGCTGGCTTATCAGATCGCGGCTGATGGGGAGGGAGCGACCAAGGTGGTTCGCATCGACGTGCGGGGAGCGCGAAGCGTGGAGGATGCGAAACTCATCGCCCGGGCGATCGCAAACTCGCCGCTGGTGAAGTGCGCGATGCATGGAAACGACCCAAACTGGGGACGGATCGTCTCGGCGGCCGGATTGTGCGGGGCGGGTTTTGATCCGGAAAAGGCGGAGCTGCGGTTGCAAAACGCGACGGTATTTCGCGCCGGGGGCCCGGCGAAGTTCGATCCGCAGCGGGTGAGCAAATCGCTTCATGCCAAGGAAGTCGTCGTGGATCTAAATTGCCGGCTGGGAAAATCCGCGGCGACGGTTTGGACCTGCGATCTTTCGAAAGAATATGTGACGATCAACGCGGATTATCACACGTAAGGCGCAGCCGGCATCTCGCACTCCAGCCGGTTCGCGGATTACATCTGATTCAGTTCGTCGAGGAGCGCGTTGCTGGCGGCGTCAAGCTTTGAGCCGTCGGCGTCGTAGGTGCCGGCTTCGATCTGCGGCGCGAACCGCAGCGATCTTGGCGGGACGAACGTCGTTGGTCTTGAGAATCTGCATATAGTTGGAGAGACCGGAAAGCTCAACCCTATCGGATGGGGCTTGCGTCGCCTCCGCCGGAATCTGCTTCTGGACCGGGTTGTTGACGATCTGCTGAATGGGATTATTGGGGGAGATGTTATTGATCTGGCTCATCGAAGCTCTCCAGCTTTAAAGGGACCCACCGCCGGTTGACAAACTGACGACTCCATCGCCACCATCTGCCGTAAGGGTCCTTTGCTGAGAAATGTATCGACGGGGGTGAGAATTTATCTTGAGGAGGTCGGGCATGGTTTAATTTATCGCAAGATGTTTGTTCACAAACAGTTATGTTTCCGCCTTAATGGGACAGCGCAAAAATCTCCATTTCTGTGGCGAAATCACCGCGACACCAAACTATCTAATCTATCTATCTTTCCTATTCTAACAGGCGGTTCCCCGGCCCAGAATGTTTATCGGCCATCTTATTGGACGGGATTGTTACCGGACGACCGTGGAAAATTGGGGAATTGAAACACGCTTGCCGCCGCTGCGTTGCACCGATATTTTCAGCCCCACGATATGTCGAACTGGCCCCTGGCAGTGCTCTTTGATTTTGACGGCGTGATCGTCAACAGCGAGCCGCTGCACTTCTATGCGTTTCACACCGTCCTGAAAGACGAAGGGGTGGAGCTGACCGAGGAGCAGTATTACCGCGAATTGATCGGGTTCGACGATCGCGGGGCGTTCAAGCACATCCTGGCGGATGGGAAGGCGTTGGCGGAGCCGAAGGATCTCCTGCGGCTGATGACCCGCAAAAGCGAAGTGATGATGCAACTGATTCGCGAGCGGAAATACCAGGCGCTGCCGGGCGTGGAGGAATTTGTGCGGGGGCTGTGGCGGCATTATCCGCTGGCGATCTGCTCCGGGGCGCTGCGCGAAGAAGTGGAGGCGATGCTGGAAGGCGTTTCGCTGCGCGATTGCTTCGAAATAATCGTCGCGGCGCAGGATGTCACCGTTGGAAAGCCCGACCCACAGGGATATCTGAAGTGCATGAAGCTTTTGGCGGCCCACACGAAAATTTCGCTCAAGCCGGCGGATTGCCTGGTGGTGGAAGATGCGCCAGCGTGATTAAATCGGTGAAGGGAGCGGGGTTTCCGACGCTGGGGGTGGCAACGTCGCACGCGATTGAGAAGCTCGCCGACGCGGACTGGAGGGTGAGGACGCTGGAGCCGGCCGCCGTCAGGGAGCAGATTCCGAAATTGAGAACTTCGGTCTAGCGCGGAAACCAGAAATCCGAAACCAGAATTCCGAATCAAACCCGAATGAGTCTCCACCCCCATAGGGGGTGGTATCAGGAAGCCCCCCCAAGGGGGGCGTTGAGATTAGAAGCCCCGATTCGGGGCGGGCACATAGGGAAGGCCCCGTTGGGGCCGACGTAATGGTTATTCGAATTCCAACGCGTTCTGGCCGGTCTCCAGCTTCTCTTGCTGCTGGATGTACTCGCGAATCTTCTGCTCATCCAAGCCGACGGTGCTTACGCAATATCCTACCGACCAGAAGTGCAGACCGAACACTCGCTTCTCACCAGACTGGCGGTGAATCCTCACCGCACTCTTGCCTTTCAAGAAGCCGATCAGGAACGCAACGCTATACTTTGGTGGGATCGACAGGCACATGTGCACATGATCAGGCATCACGTGTCCTTCGATCACCTCTACTCCTTTCTGTCGGCACAATTCTTTCAAAATCGGTCCGACTTGTTTTCTCAGTTTTCCGTACAACAACTTCTTCCGATACTTCGGTACAATCACAACGTGGTACTTGCACTCCCACCGTACATGGGACTGGCTTTGCCACTCGTGCATATGGCTCTCCTTTCCAGCCCCAACGGGCCTTCCCGAAAGGAGAGCCCATTTTACTTGCAGACGTTGTTCACGCCGGAACGGCAGAGCCTATTCGCGTCCACGGCCCGAGGCCGTGGTTTCAATCTTTAATGACGAATGACGGCCCACGTTCGGGTTTCGTCATTCGTCATTGATTCGGAATTCTGGTTTCTGGTTTCTGGTTTCGGGTTTGCCAAATCAGTCCCTGGGCGCTGGCGCATCCGGCGCCGGCATCTCGCTGTTCGAAGCCGGCGTCGGCAGCCCTGGATCAGCAGCCGGAATACTCGGCGGATAGGGGTGCGCCGCCGGCTCTTCCGTGGCGAGGAGTCCAGGCCCCGGCTCCATCCCGATGTTCCGCAGTGCGGTGTTCACCTGGTCGTCATTCTGGTTAATGCGATAGGCGTCGCGGAGGACCTGGCCTGCTTCCTGGTTTTGCGTCAACTGCTCAAGGTAGAGCCCGAGTTCCCGCTGGGCGGCGAAGTTGTCGGGATCAACGTGGACCGCCTTGCGATAGTTGTCCAGCGAGCTGTCGGCGTCGCCGCGGAAGCGGAAAATGCGGCCGAGAAGCCGGTAATCTTCGCTGGGCGCATCCTTGGAAATGTTCTGCGCGACCAGGTCGGTCTCGCTGCCGGTGGCGTCGTGCTCGGCGATGATGTGGGCGAGGCGATCGAAGGCGCTGTCGTGCATCGACACGCTGTAGTGGACCGTATTGGGCGGCGGCATCAGGCGAAGGGAAGTCTTGTAAGCGTCGATCGCTTCATGCCAGGACTGGGTCTGCTCGTCGCACATGCCCAGCCAGTATTCGCTTTCGGGATCCTGGGGGTTCTGGCGGATGGCATTGCGGAAGGCGCCGGCGGCATCGGCATATTGGCCGTCGTTGTAAGCCTGGAAGCCCTGCCGCTTGGCGTCATTGGACCAGGTAAGCACGTCCTGGGTGTCCATGCCGCAGGCGGTCAGAAGGGTCAGGGAACCACCGGCAAAACCCAGAGTAAGAAGGGGCGAAAGAATGCCGCTGAGAATTCGATGTCGGATGGAAGACATTTTGGCTACCTCCATGTAGCGTTTGGTGAGGAATCCTTTTGCGAGGAAATGTAGCGAATTGCGCGGAAGATGCAAGAGCTGCGCGTCACGGGCTCGCAAAATTTGCGCTGCGAACCTCCGGCAGATCGACCGGTCTCAGCTCCGGAACATAGTTGCCGGTCGAGAGAATGATCTTGAAGGCCTCCTCGGCGGACATATCTATGAACTGGCAGCGCTGGGCACGGACGAAATAGAGCCGGCCGGTGATCGGGTTGGGGCTGGAGGGGACGAAAACGCAGTAGCAGGGTTCGCCGGCTTCGACGATCCGGCCGCTGCTGAAGCCCATGAGTTTCATCGTTCCGGTCTCATCGGGGATGAGGACGACGCGGGAGAAGGTCCCCTCGGTTCCGCCGGGGGTAAGGGCGATCTGTTTCCAGCTTTGATAGAGCAGGCGGATTCCGGGAAGGCGCATGATGATGGAATCTACAAGACGGAGGAAGAATTTTCCGACCAGGCTGTTGGTGGCCATTCCCAGTGCGTAGATGACGGCCAGAGTGAGCAGGACGCCGAGGAAATGGATTCGGCGCTGGAAGAGCCAAAACATGATGTTGGTGGTTTTGTCGTCCACCCACCAGAGAATGAATCCGGTGACGGCCAGGGGGAGAAAGGCGAAAAGCCCGGCGATGAAGGTGCGGCGGACGTTGGCGGAGCGAGATTTGTCCGAATCCTTTGGCATGCCCGTGCAAAGTATCATGCCCCCAGTCACGGTCAAATGCGACTAGTTTTCCAGATCATCCTTCGGAGATTTGGGCATGAGCTGCCGGCGCAGGAGCGTAATCGCGCCGAGGCGCTGCAGCGGGGGCTGGTCAAGATTCACGTCAATTTTGTGGCCGAGCAGATATTCAAGATGGTCGATGGTTGCAGCACGCAGAATGGGATCGTCGCTGGCGAGGCAATCGAGCAGAAAGTTGACGTCTCGGCCAAGCTGATCGGCCTGCTGGGGATTGAGGGGAAAGAATTGAGAAAGCAGCTCGTTCACGCGGGATTTTTGCTCCGCCGTCCACTGCGAATGGTCGGCGGTGTGGAGATAGAGCGCGGCGGGCTCGCCAAGCTTTTCCAGGGACAACTGCGCCTGCTGCCGCTGAGAATAAACAGGCGAATTGAGCTGGGAAATGAGGGGATCGATCTGGACAGAGATGTCGGCCGGCCGGCGCCACTGGCCGGCCATCACCTGCCAGGCGACGCGATCCTCGACTGCGAAGACCGACTGGTCCTGCCGAAATTGCTGGAAAAGCGGGCGCAGATATTTTTCGAATTCGTAGGGATGCTTGCGTCGAAGCTCGGGAAGCGTGGGGGCGGAGACGACGACGTCTTGGACAGGCTGGCCGCCCGACCGCGTCTGGACGCGCAGGGTGATCGGATCGGAGTCATTGGTTTCGAGATTTTGAATGAGAGAGATCGTCTCGGTGCGGTCGCTCCTGGCGTTTTCCAGGTCCTGGACGACCTGGAGGTGGAGCGGGCCGCTGAGAACCTGGAGATGCCGGCGGACCGCCTGGGGCATCATCAGTTCGTAATATTCAAACGTCGGCGCCGTAACGTGATGGCCGAAGAAGCAGGTGAGAATGCCGCGGCCGGCGAGATCGGTCAGAGGAATCTGGCCTCCGATCGATTCCCCGGCGTTGGGGACAGGATGAGCCTGATTGGCGTTGGGAGCTTGGCCTTTGAGCTCCTTCTGCACGGCGCTGGAGCTGAGGATGGGCCAATCCGTAACCAGCAACCCCTGGCATTCGTTGAACCGGACGACCTGGTTGATGGAGGACGGATTGAGCAGGGGAAGTTCCTGCCACTGGGCGTAAATGTGCTGGGTTTCGTTGACAAGGTCCGCGACGTCAGATTCTTCGGAGGACTGCGTCGTGGCCGGGGGTTGAGCCGCATGACATGGGCAGGCTAGATATGGGCAGATTGGGCCCATAAGAACCAGAAATTGAATCGCCTTTGCGGCCGGGGAAGGCATCCGACTCCTATTATAGAGCCGATATTGAGATAGGACATGCAACTTATGGCCGAGTTGTCCGTCCGATTAAATGAATGATGCCTCTTTTGCCTTGTTGCTTCGGGTGGTCAGCGTACAATATTTGTTAAGGGAGACCTTATGAGCCGGCTTGATAGTCATATCTCCGCTGTGCGCAACAAATTGGCGTTGACGGTTTTCCTGGAAAGCCTCGCCATGGCGGGGATGGGATTGGCGGTTGTGTTGCTGATCGCCATCGTGGGGCAGAAGGTGCTGGACCGGGAATTGTCGCATGGGATGATTTTGCTCGGCGTCGGGCTGGCCGGGGCGGTCGTGGGGGCGTGGATTTTTAGCCTCATCCGCCGGCCCAGCTCGGAGCAGGCGGCGGTAAAAATCGACGAGACGCTGGGGCTCAAGGAGAAATTCAGCACGGCGCTTTATGCGCGCGATATGTCCGATCCGTTTGCATCGGCGGCGGTTTTCGATGCCGAGCGGACGGCCACGGAGGTGAGCCTTTACAAGCGCTTCCCCGTGAAGTTTCCCCGGCAGGCGATCGCCACGCTGGCGATGTTTGCCCTGGCGTTCCTGGTCGCGCTGCTGATGCCGACGCTACACCTGTTTTCCCCGCCCAAGACGGCCGATGCCAGAGCACGCTACAACGCGGTGCAGGCCCATCAGGACCAGTATGTGAAGCAGGCGCTACCGACGATTCTTGGCCCCCGCCGCCATGCCCAACGCCAGCGAGCAGATCAAGCGGGCCACGGAAGACCTCAATAAAGCCATCCATACCGACGAGGGGGATGCCCTGCGAAACCATCGCAGCCTGCTCTCGGCCCTTCAGGATTACAACAAGACGATGGTCGATGAGCTGAACAAGAACGAAAAGTTCCAGACAGCGCATAGATGAGCAGAGCCAGCTCGCGGCCATCTCCAGCGCCAAGGATGATTCAACGCCCATGGGCAAGGCGCAGAACGAGCTGAAGGCGGGAAACATCGACTCGGCGATGACGGATATTTCATCCGCGGTCGACAAGTTCAACACATGAGCGCCGCCGACCAGCAGAAGGTGGTCGCGCAGGCGAAGGATTTGGCCAATGAGTTGGCCAATGCCGCCAACGATCCCAAGGTGCAGCAGAAGATCGCGCAGCAGCTTATGCAGATGGGGGCGACGCAATCGCAGGCGCAGCAGATGTCGGCAGCAATGCAGCAGGCCGCCCAGGGAAATCAGCAGGCGCAGCAGCAGATGCAGCAGATGGCCAAACAGATGGCCCAGCAAATGAACAACGGCCAGGGCCCCTCGCAGCAACAGCAGCAGCAGATGCAGCAGATGATGACGAAGGCGCAGGCGCTGGCCAACACGCAGGCGCAGGCCCAGTCGCTGTCGAGCGCGGCCCAGCAACTCAGCATGGCGATGATGCAGGCGCGATCTGCCGGACAGCAGCAGCAGGGCTGCGCCGGGATCGCAGCAGCGGCCGGGCCAGGGCGGACCGTCGGAATCAGTCGGCGCAGGCTTCGGCCATGGGCCAGGCCCAGCAGGCCATGCAGCAGCAATTGCAGCAGATGCAGGCCAATGCCAAAGACGCCCAGGCGATGCAGGCAGCCGCGAACGCTGCGGCTCAGGCAGCGGCGGAAGCCGCGGCGGGCCTGAACGGACCCAATGGCGGCGGAAACACGGATGGCCCGGACTCCAGCCGGCGGCAAGGGTTCCAAGCAGGATTCGCAGGGAGAGTTCGGTCCAAACGGCGGTTGGCGGCCAGTGGACGAAACAAGCCAGGCAAAGGCGGGGCGCGGATGGACATCGCCGTTTCCCCCGCGACGTTCAAGCAGGAGCTCGATCCGTCGAAGGACAACGCGACGGGCAAAATCCTCGCCAGCCGGTACGTGAAGGCCGGCATCGATCCGGGGCAAATCGACCGCGGGCCTGAAAGACGTGGCGGCAAGCGCCAGAAAGGATGCGCCCGATGACATCGACCAGGACCATGTTCCCCGCGAGGCGCAGGAAGCGGAAAAGGAATATTTCAGCGCCATGCAGCAGCGCAAAACTGAAATTGGAAAGGAAGTTGACGAGTTACGAGATTGCGAGTTGCGAGTTAAAGCTCACACTCGTAACTCGCAACTCGTAACTCGCAACTTGATGATTTCTCTCCTCCATCTCCTTCCGCCTCGACGAGTTTTCGCCGTGGATGGCGCTGGCCCTGTTCGGAGGCATCGGCTCCGTCATCGTTCTTTCTGGGGATACGATCGCTATCCGGCCTCGGGCCGGTGCGGAAATGGGTGGCGATCGGCGTTCGGCTGGCGGTCCTGCTGCTGATCATCCTGATCCTGGGCGACATTCAGCTCGTCCGCAAAAACACGGATGTGGAAGTGATGGTGGTGCGCGACATCAGCCAGTCGACCGCAACTGGTGACCGATTATCCGGGGAAATATCTGCAATCGTCCCTCGACGATTATCTGCTGAGCTGCGACGAAATCGGAGAACAGCCCCTCGCGCAAGGCGGGCGATCGCGTCGGCGAGATCAGCTTCAACGAGCATGCCTATATCGACGCGATTCCCAGCCCGCAGCTTTCGCTGGAAGCGCGGGCCGTGCGCGGTGCCGGCACCGGAACCGATGCCGCAGGGGCGATTCAGCTTGGGCTGGCGTCGATGAGCAACAACTCCATGCACCGCCTGCTGCTGATCTGGGACGGCAACGCCACCCCGGCGATCTCGACGCCGCGCTGGCAGCCGCGTCGAGCCAGCATGTGCCGATCGACGTGATGCCGCTCCAATACAACGTCGAGCATGAAGTGATGATGGACAAATTCATCGCCCCAACCCGCCGCCAGGAAGGACAGCCGTTCAGCATCGACGTTTATATCAACAACAAGAACGACTCGAACGTCGCAGGCGATGTTTCCGTTACCGACAACGGAAAACTCATTCCCCTCGGCGGCGGACAGACCACGCAGCGGGTGACGCTCAAGCCCGGGCCAAACGTGGAGCGGATCCAGCTTCCGGCCCAGCGGTCGGCGTCCACCAGTTTCACGCCACGGTTTCCAATATCGCCAGACGTGACGGCCGAGGTTGGCGACGACCAAACGCCGGTGGCGTCGCAGCTCGACAACAAATCCGCCGATGCCTTCACATTCGTGCAAGGCAAGGGGCGGGTGCTGCTGGTTGACAACACCGATCCGATGCCACACCGTCGATTCGGCGAAGTTTCCTGCGGCAGGCGCTGGCCAATGAAAAGATCAACCTGGTTACGATTACGCCGGATCAATTCCCGAATAATCCCATCGAGCTACAGGCCTATGACGCCGTGATTCTGGCCAACGTCCCGCGCGGCGAGGGTGGATTGAACGACGCAGCAGGAGCACGATCCTGGCCCAATATATTCACGACACCGGCGGCGGCCTGGTGATGATCGGCGGCCCGGAAACTTTCGGCGCCGGTGGCTGGGAAGGATCCCGCCTGGAGCAGGAATTGCCCGTGAACATGGAAGTCCCCGCACAGCGGCAGATCCCCAAGGGGGCGCTGGTTCTGATCATGGACCCGGCCGAAGCACCGGATGGAAATTACTGGGGCGAGCAATGCGCCATCAAGGCAATGGAGGCGCTTTCCACCCAGGATGAAGTCGGCGTCATCAGCTATGCCTATTCGACAGGCCCCGGCTGCCGATGGGACGCGCCCCTGGCCGTGAAAGGAGACGGCAGCAAGGTGCTGGCGGCAATCAAAAACTGGGAGCTTGGCGACATGCCCAGCTTCGAGGAATCCATCTCGCTGGCGCTGGACGGCAAAGATGGACATGAAGGCCTCGTGGCCTCCAACGCGCGGGCCAAACATATCGTGCTGATCACCGATGACGATCCGCAAATGCCGTCAGAGGGAACGATCCAGCAATTGATCGGGGCGAAGATCAGCGTTTCAACGATCACGGTTTATCCCCATCAGCCCGGAAATATCGCGCCGGGAATCAAGGAGCTGGCTCTGCGCACCGGCGGGAAAAATTACGGCCCGTTTGAAGGAAATCTTGCCCCCCTGCCGCAGATCTTCATCAAGGAAGCGACGGTCGTGAAACGCAGCATCATCCAGGAAGACCCGCATGGAATTCCTGTCGTGCTGGCGGCCAGCAGCAGCGAACTGGTGAAGGGAATCACGCCGGGCCCGATGCCGCCGCTGTATGGGTATGACCTCACCGGCCGCAAGGACAATCCGCTGATCGAAGTCCCCATGGTTGCCGGCCCCAAGCGCGATCCGGTCCTGGCGATGTGGCAGGCGGGGCTGGGAAAATCCGCGGTCTTTACCGGCGATGCGTTCAACCGCTGGGACGCCAACTGGGTCGGCAGCGACCTGTACGAAAAATTCTGGTCGCAGATGGTCCGCGGCGTTTCGCGCTCCCCTTCTCCAGCGACTTCGAAACCGAAATGACCACCGACGGCGACCAGGGCCACATCGTCGTGCGGCGCAGAAAGAGGGGAACGCGTTCAATAACTTCATGGACATTGAGGGTAAACTTTTGATGGGCTCGGATCTGACGCCACATCCTATTCGGCTGCTGCAAACAGGGCCGGGGACGTACGAGGCGGATTTCGACGCCAGCTCGCAGGGTAGTTACATCTGTTATTTGCAGCTACGCCGGGCAGGATGGAAAGACGGGGTCGCTGCTCTCGGGCACGACAGTAAACAGCTCCCCGGAGATGCGCAACCTTCAGAGCAACGACGCCCTGCTTCAGCAGATCGCCCACGCGCACCGGCGGACGATGGCTCAAGCCGTTTGAAGTGAATTCAGCCGATTTGTTCACCCGCGACGGACTGGCCGTGACGGATTCCCCGCAGTCCATCTGGGATTTACTCGTCCCCTGGCTGCTGGCGCTGATCATCATCGACGTGGCCATCCGGCGCATCGCCTGGGATTGGCCCGCCACCAAGCGCATGGCCCTGGCGGCGGCAGATTACGTCCGCACGTTCACGCAGACCTATCGCAAAGTGGAGTCGCCGCAAATGCTCGAGAGCCTGAAACGCGTCAGGGAGGAAGTCGCCGAGCAAAAATTCAAGACCGGCGAGCCCGAACCGGGAACCGCGCGGGCCGCGACGATGGTCCAGGCCCGGCCGAACCCGACAGCGAAATTCGAGGCCGGAGCAGGCGTGGAAGGCGATCTGACTTCTGTCGTGGGCGGAGCGACCGACAAACCCGTCCCGGCCGGATCGAAGGAAACGCAGCCGAAAGGCGCGGTGGGATTGGCCGAATATACCGGTGGCCTGATGCAGGCAAAGCGCCGGGCGCAGCAGAAGATCAGGCAGAAGACGGAAGAATGATCAAGAAAGTTGCGAGTTGCGAGTTACGAGTTGCGAGTGAATTGCTTCTGCATTTTCTCGCAACTCGCAACTCACAACTCGCAACTAATCCCCAACCTTTTCCAAGGACCCCCCACATGGCCGTAGCATCCAACATCCAGGGCGTTGATCCCCAAATCCAGGCCGCTTGCGATCAGTTCCGGCAGGACTACCGCGCGGTGCAAACCGAAATCGGCAAGGTCATTGTCGGGCACCAGGACATCGTCGACGGCGTCCTCACCTGTCTGCTCGTCGGTGGTCATGCCCTGCTGGAAGGCGTTCCGGGCCTCGGCAAGACCGCCCTGATTCGCGCGCTGTCGGAAGCCTGGATTTAAAGTTCAGCCGAATCCAGTTCACGCCGGACCTCATGCCCGCCGACGTCATCGGCACCAACGTGATCATGGAAAATGATGCCGGCCATCGCGGCTTCACATTCATGGCCGGCCCGATTTTTTCGCAGATCGTGCTGGCCGACGAAATCAACCGCGCCACGCCCAAGACCCAGTCGGCGCTGCTGGAGGCAATGCAGGAAGCGCCAGGTCACAGCCGGTGGGCAAGTGCGAAAGCTGGAAGAGCCCTTCTTCGTCATGGCCACGCAGAACCCGCTGGAGCAGGAGGGAACCTATCCGCTTCCCGAAGCCCAGCTTGACCGCTTCTTCTTCAAGCTGCTGCTGCAATACAGCGGACGCGATGAGCTGCGTGAGATTCTAAACCGCACGACGTCAACCTATAGCGCCCCGTCAAGCCGGTCCTGAACGGCCCGCGGATCGTTCAGCATCAGCAACTGGTGAAGCGCGTCATCATCGCGCCCCACGTGCAGGATTACGCGATCCGGGTCGTGCTGGCCACCCATCCGCAGGGCATTTTCGCGGTGGGGATGACGAACCAATTCCTGCGCATCGGCGCCAGCCCCCGAGCCGCGCAGGCGATCGTACTGGCCAGCAAAGTGCGGGCGCTGCTCGATGGACGGTTCCATGTGAGCTTTAAGGATGTCAAAGATGTTGCCGTTGCGGCGATGAGACATCGCGTGATTCTGAATTTCGAGGGTGAAGCGGAAGGAATTACCACCGACATGGTGCTCGAAAAAGTAATCGCGGAGACGCCCAATACGGTGGAGGATGACGCGGTTGTGGTGGCGAAAAAGTGATCCGGACGTTTGGGAAGCGAAAAATGGATCTTAACCGCGGAGACCGCAGAGAGCGCGGAGAAATACATGGATATAAATGAACTGACGGAAGAAGTGATTGGAGCCTGCATTGAAGTGCATCGACATCTGGGGCCTGGATTGCTGGAGTCGGCATATCATCAATGTTTGTGCCATGAATTGAGTTTGCGTCGGATTTCCTTTCAGCCCGAATTTCCCCTGCCGGTGGACTACAAAGGCACGCACCTCAACTGCGGATACAAGGCAGATCTTTTGATTGACGGTCGTCTTCTGGTGGAACTGAAATCCGTTGACGCTCTTTCTCCGGTGCATGAGGCTCAGCTCATAACTTACTTGCGCCTGGGAAAATGGGAAGTAGGCCTGCTCATCAATTTCAATGTCAAAATGCTGAAAGATGGAATCAAGAGGTGAGTCATGAATCTGAAAGAATAATAATTGTCTTCTCTCTGCGGTCTCTGCGTTCTCTGCGGTTAAATCAGCCTCTGGGAAAGCGAGAAGGATAAACTGGACAATGATCGACGCCCTGAACTATTTCGCCGCGAATCCCGGATTGGTGGGCGGTACGATTATCGTCATCGCCCTGCTTTTGATCGGGTCGGCCATCCTCCGTGGAATCCTGGTGGTGCACGCAAACGAGCGGTTCGCGGCCTGGAAATGCGTCAACTGCGGGTACGACCTGCGCGGGTCGGAGGATCGCTGCCCCGAATGCGGGTTCCCGATCCAGCCGCCGGAATTGCCGCTGACGATGCCGCTGGACGTGAAACTGATGCGCGAGCACTGGCCGAGCACTCATACCCCGCCGAGGAAGCCGGAGCCGGAGGAGACCGAGGTGGAGGTATACAGCGCGGACATTGCGAGCGTGAAGATGCTGGTCGAGCATCTGCGGGCCGAGGGGGCCGCGGCACGGATTCGATACTCGCATTTCAAGCCAAACCTGGCGTTTTACAGTGGTGAAAGGGAGCAGGAGTTCGCGACAGCACGGGTCTGGTCGGCAGATCTTGACCGCGCCATCGACATGATCCGCCACTTCAGCCGCGAAAAACGCCCGGCCCTGGAAGCACATACGAGCGAGAAACAATGACCGCCATCGCCCGCCCAAATTCCAGGTCCCTCCTGCTCGACCCCCACTTCATGGCCAAACTGGACCAGCTCGACGTCATTTCCCGCAAGCTCCTGGCCGGAAAACTCAAAGGCGAACGCCGCTCCAAACGCCGCGGACAATCCGTCGAATTCGCCGACTACCGCAACTACGTCGTCGGCGACAACCTGCACTTCATCGACTGGAACATCTATGCCCGCCTCGACAAGCTCTTCCTGAAACTCTTCCTCGAGGAGGAAGATCTTTCCATGTTCATCCTCGTGGACGTCAGCAAAAGCTGCGACTACGGCGAACCGAACAAGGCCCTCTATATCAAGCGCGTCGCGGCAGCGCTGGGGTACGTGGGCCTCGTGAATTACAACCGAGTTCACATCGTGGCGATCTCCGAAGGCATCGCCGCCGAAACCGGCGCCCTCCGCGGCCGGCGCCGCGTGGGCCAGATGATCGACTTCATCGACAAGCTCACCCCCGCGGGCCCCAGCCATTTTGCCGAGGCCTGCCGGAAGTTTGCGCCTCACGCACCGTCAAAAGGGTGTCTGCGTCGTGCTCTCTGATTTCTTCGTGAAAGAAGGCTTCGAGGCGGGCCTCCGCTATGTGGCCGGCGGGAAATACGACCTCTTTTGCGTGCAGATCCTTTCGCCCCAGGAGATCGATCCGGAACTGGCCGGGGATTTGAAGCTCAAAGACGTCGAGGATGGGGATATGGCGGAGGTATCGATCACCGGGCCGCTGATGGCGCAGTACAAAAAGAATCTGAACGCCTACTGCCTGAGTTTGAAAGAGTATTTGAGGCGCAGAGGCGGGACGTATTTGTTCAGCAGCACGGCGGTGCCGTTTGAGACGCTGGTTTTAAACTATTTAAGGGAGCGTGGACTTTTGGGATAATTCCGAAGCCCGAAACCAGAATGGCGAATCAAATCCGAAATCCGAATGACGAATTGGGCGATGCCAACTGCGATCGCCGCGACACTTTTGATCTGGAAGAGCGAACCGCGCGGTTTGGGGAGTCCATTATCGCATTCGCCAAGCGGGTGCCACAGAATGTCCTGACGACGCCCTTGATCGGACAGGTCGTGCGGGCGGGAACAAGTGTCGGCGCAAATTATTGCGAAGCCGACGATGCAGAGTCGAAGAAGAATTTCCGCCACAAGATCGGCCTCTGTCGTAAGGAATCTCGTGAAACGAAATATTGGTTGCGAATGATCGTGGCTGCCGAGCCGTCAATCCGGCAAGAGGCGGGCACACTTTGGAAAGAAGCAAAGGAGCTAAATTTGATTTTCGGCGCCATTCGCCGACGAACCCTGGCATAAAATCCGGCACAATTCATTCGTCATTCTGGTTTCGGATTTGATTCGCCATTCTGGTTTCTGGTTTCGGGTTTTACCATGTCCTATTTGCCTCATTTTCTCAATACCTGGCCCGCCGCCCTGGCGGCTTCGATCGTTATTCCCTCTCTCCTCATCTTGTATTTCTTAAAGCTCCGCCGCCGAGAGCTGCCGGTGCCTTCCACTCTCCTTTGGCGGAAAGCCGTTCAGGATTTGCAGGTCAATTCGCCGTTTCAAAGGCTGCGGAAAAATCTCCTCCTTCTTCTGCAATTGCTTTTACTGCTCGCTCTGCTTCTCGCCCTCGCCCGTCCAATCATGAATTACACCCCGGGCGCCGGCCCGCGGACGATCATTCTGATCGACCATTCCGCCTCAATGTCGGCGGACGACATCCCCGGCGGCCGCACCCGGCTAGACGAAGCCAAGCGCGAAGCCAAGAGCCTCGTCGACACCATGTCCCGCAACGGCGCGGCCATGCTGATCGCCTTCGACGATTCCGCCCAGACCCTCGTTCCCTTCACCTCCGACAAGCGCGTGCTCAAAAACGCCATCGATTCAATCGAGCCCACCGATCGCCGCACCAAGCTCGAGGCCGCGTATCAACTCGCCAACGCGCAAGCGGCCTTCACCACCATCGACGGACCGGCGAATTCCACCTCCTCGCAGTTCCGCGAAGCCCCCGATGTTTATCTCTATTCCGACGGCCGCGTCCTCGATGCAGAGAAAGCCAGCCTCCAGGGAAATCTGCACTACCAGAAGATCGGCACGGACACCGCCGGCAACATCGCCGTGGTGGCCATGAGCGCCAAACGCGATTACCAGCAGCCCACGCAGGTGCAGGTTTTCGCCCGCCTCGCCAATTTCGGGCCCGACCCGGTCAGCGACGTGCAAGTCCAACTCAGCGTCAACGGCAAGGTGCAGAGCAGCGGCACCGTAAACCTCCTCCCGGAGCGCTATACCGACGACCAGCGCCGCCAGGCCATCGCCGGTGGATTCGCGGAGCGCAACGGCGTGGAATTCCCGCTGCTTGAGCTAACCGATTCGGCCGTCGTCACCGTCGAGCAGATGAACCGCGACGGCGACCATCTTTCCGCCGACGATGCCGCCAGCGTCGTGGTCCCTCCCCCAAAGATTCTTTCGGTACTGCTCGTAACCGATGGCAACTGGTTCCTCGAGCAAGGCCTGCGCAGTCAGCGGCTACAGGTCCTCGACAAGATGTTCCCTCAGGAATATCACGAGCTCTCCAACGCCGACGGCGGCGGAAAGAAACTCCCCAAGCCTTATGACGTGATCGTCTTCGACCGCGACGACGACCTGAAACCCGCCGAGGTTCCCACCAGCGGCGCCGCCATCTATTTCGGCTGCGTGCCGCCCGGGTTGGAGATCAAGGCAGCAACTGACGTGGCCGGCAACCGCGTCATCGAGGACGACAACTGGGTCCTCGACTGGGACCGCGATCATCCCATCCTGCGCTATCTCAACCTCGGCAAGCTCTACGCGGCCCACGTCTTTAAAGTTTTGCCGACGCTGAATTCGCAAGTCCTCGTCGACGGGACAAATTGCCCGCTGGTGGTTTTGCACCGCGAGAACCGCGCGTTTCACCTGATCATTCCCTTCGACGTGATCAACAGCAGTTGGCCCCTTCAGCCCACTTGGCCGGTATTCTTGTATCAAACGCTCCAGTTCATGGCCCTGGGCACAGATCTTCAAGTCAGACCGTCGTACGAGCCGGGCGTGGCGCTGCGAGTTCCCCGTTTCAATCTCCAGAAGCTCAGTCCCGTGCCGGATTCCGTGACCATCACCGGCCCGATGGGCTCGGTGACGGCCAAGGTTCCACCCGCCGGCGATTTCGTCCTGCCCTCGCTGGATAAAGTCGGGCTATATCACACCGATCCGCCGATCCCGCAATATGAGACGATCGCGGTGAACCTCCTGGACGTCAACGAAAGCAACCTGCTGCCCACCGACGTTGCCCCCGGCACCGGCGGGCACGAAGTCGCGGCCTCGCAGGGGAAGAGCCGCCTCGAGCTCTGGTGGTGGCTCGTCGCCGCGGCGCTGCCTCTGCTCCTGCTCGAATGGTGGGTCTACACGCGCAGGGTACATCTCTAAAACATGAATGGGGAATGAAAGTGTTTCTTTTCTGACCAGAAGTCTACATTAGGGTATTCGCTGCTACCCCTGGAAATATTATCTGACGGCACGGAGGCCAATCCATCTCCTTCTTGTTAGCAAATTTCCTTGTGAATTGTTGAAGTTTTCTGATTACGCCTAAAGCCGGGGGCGATATCGCTTTTGCATCGGTTTCTTTCACGTAACTCATTTGTGAGGGACGAAAATGGCGCACAGAGTACTCGTGGTGGATGACGACCAGGCGATCCATGCCCTGGCAAAGGAATCGCTGTCAAACTGGTTTACGCACTGTATCGGCGCATATGACGGCGAGGCCGGGGTGAAATGTGCCTCAGAGCAGAAGCCGGACGCCATCCTGCTCGACATGAACATGCCGGGCTTGAACGGATTCGAAGTCTGCCGGCAACTGAAATGGCACCGGGCGACGCAGGATATCCCGGTGATTTTCCTGACCTCGCGGTCGGATATGGTGGACAAGCTGAAAGGGATGGGCATGGGAGCCGTCGATTACATCACCAAGCCGTTTGATCCCGACGAGCTGCGGGTTCGGGTCAGGTCGGTTTTGCGCTCCCACGAAGCGGTTCAGCTTGCCGAGGCCCGGATGGCCATTGATAAGCGCAGCGGGCTCTTCAACCGCGCCTATTTCATGCACCGGATTGAGACCGACGCTTCCATGGCCGGGCGCTGGCGCAAGCCCCTGGCCTGCTTCCTCGCGGCCGTCGAAGACTGGGAGAGCATGTCCGCCAAGCTCGGCCCGCACAGCCTCGACCAGTTCGTCCGCGTCTCGGCCGAGGGAATCGTCGCCTCGCTGCGCAAGGAGGACGTCACCTGTCATTGGGATGAGCAGACCTACGCCGTGCTCGGGTTCGTCTCGGATAAAGCCAGCGCCATCGAGCTGGGAAACCGCATCCGCCAGGCGATCTCCGATGCCGGCTACATGTGCGGCCTGACCACGGTTCAGCCCGTAATCACCATCGGAGTGGCGCTTTCAAAGTTTTCCGGAGGCGGCGCCCTGCTGAAGAAGACCGTCGAGACGCTCGCCGACGCCCGCCAGCACGTCAACGGAAGCATTTTGTTTGGGGGAGAACTATCCGAACCACGCCTGGCGGATTGGCCGGCCAAGCGCGTTCAGAACTGACCTTTCTAAAAGGAACTGGGATATGGAACAATCAATTCTGATTATTGACGACTCGAAGGACATTCACCGCCTGATTCGCTCGGCCCTCCAGGAGGAGCCGTGGCGCATCGAGTCGGCTTACGACGGCCCCGAAGGGCTCGAATTGGCCGCCGCGGGAAAGTTCGACCTGATCCTCCTCGACCTCGACCTCCCCTCGATGAACGGCTTTGAAGTCTGCCGCCATCTCAAGGCCGATCCATTTACGTCCGGCGCGGCAGTCATTTTCCTCACCACCCTGTCCGGCACCGATGAAAGGGCTTGCGCGCTGAAGCTCGGCGCCGCCGACTACATGACCAAGCCGTTCGACTCCGAGAACTTGAAGAACCGGATCGGGCAGGAACTACGAACGCAGCTCCCGGAATACACAATCGCAACATATGCGAATAATGTTCACTTCACAAACCGGCTCCGCTGATAAGAGGCGAAAAACAAATGGGTTCCGTCGCCTAGTTTTTTCTTGAAAAAAATTGCTAATCATTTTTGGGGCGACAACCGAACTATTCCGGAGAGCAGTGAAATGATGCCAAATGTAGATTTATCTCCGGTCTTGTGTGCGAGGGTATAGCTCTTATGGACGCTTCAATTCTTACCATCGACGACTCTCTTCCGATGCATCGCCTCATCCAGTCGGTTTTCGGCTCCTTGGGCGTCGCATTCCACACCGCCTACGACGGGAACCGCGGGCTAAGCCTCGCAGCCCATTACCGACCCAACGTCATCCTGCTTGACGTCGACCTCCCCGGCATGGACGGCTTCGAGGTCTGCCGCCGCCTCAAAAGCAGCAAGGAAACCTCCCCCATCCCGGTCATTTTCGTCACCGCCGACTTCGCCAAGCAGGATAAGTCAAAAGGAATCGAACTGGGAGCGGCCGGATACATCACCAAACCTTTCACTCCGGAGTCATTGCTGGCTTCGGTTCAGTTATCGATAAAGAAACGTGAGGCGGAGCCTCACCCCGATACCCAACTCCCCCCGGGCCTGCACCGCCGATCCGATTTCGAGGCGTTTCTCGCCAGCCATGAAGCAGCCGCCACCGGCGCCGGCAAATCGCTGGCGTGCATCGCCTGCGACGTCGACGAGCTTCGCATCATCAACGGCCGCTTCGGAACCTCGGGCGGTGACCAGGTCATCTCCCGCATCGGGCAGATGCTCGTGAAGCATAGCCGTCCGGGGGACATGATCGCCGACTGGGGCGCCGGTCGGTTCATGATCGCCGCCCCGGGACTCGACCGCCGCGACGCCGGCCGGATGGCACAGCGCCTCAGCGAAAAGGTCCGGGACCTGGACGTCCTCGGCTCCGGAACCGAGTTCCGGATCACCTGCACCTTTGGAGTGGCGGACAGCGCCGTCGCCGCCGGACAGCCCCTGCTGGAACGCGCCGACGGCGCTCTGATGAGAGCGAAATTGAATGGGCGGGCATCGGTGTCGGTCGCTCGTCCACCGCGATAATCGATCGGCCCATCGGCCGGGAAGCGCGGACGTACATATCGCCTTGGGAGGCCGAACAAATGAACAAGCATGTCCTCGTCGTTGACGATTCCCAATCGATCCACACCCTGGTGAAATCGGTTCTGGCCGACGATCCCATCGAGGTTCACTCCGCCACCAATTCCCCCTACGGCTTAACCCTCGCCGCGTCGCTGAAGCCCGACCTGCTTTTGCTCGACGTCGACATGCCGGAAATCGACGGCTTCGAATTCTGCCGACGCATGAAGGCCGACGCCAACCTCTGGAGCGTCCCCGTCATCTTCCTTACCTCCAAGTCAGAGACTGGCGACAAAGTGCACGGCCTGGAAATGGGCGCCACCGATTACATCACCAAGCCCTTCGAGGCCGCCGAGCTCCAGGCCCGGGTTCATGCCTCGCTGCGAATTCAACGCGTCATCAAAACCCTCGAAGACAGCTCCCTCGTCGACACCCTGACCGGCTTCGGCAACCGCAAGCTCTTCAACCAGCGGATCAGCGCCGAGGTTTCCGTGCGCGCACCGCGCCGGACGGCCCCTGACCGTCAGCTTCATCGACATCGACGGATTTTCCGCGATCAACAATTGCTATGGCCAGTCCTTCGGTGACGGTGTCCTCACCAGCGTCGCGCACGTGATTCGCGAGGTCTACCGCCCCGAAGACGTCCTTTGCCGCCTCGCCGGCGACGACTTCACCGTCCTCATGCCAGATACTTCCATGGATCAGGCCATCGCCATCGCCGCGCGGATGAAAACTGGTCTCTCAAAAGCGCGCTTTTCATATCGCGATGCCGTCGTCCCGGTCACTTGCTGCATTGGAATCGCCGAGGCGGGCGATCCCTATGACCGCACCATGCTCGATCGGGCCATCGCCTCGATCAGGCAGTCATCCAAGCCCTCGTCCAACGGGCTTTACCTGTCGATGACGCCAAAATCCATTCCCGCGGAGAAAGCTGCATAGGCGCCGGGGGGAACCTGCCCCGGGGAGGAGCGGCAATATGACGGCAATGCCAGACAGCAAGATTCCTGTTCCACCCGCCCCGGCGGCGGCGGCCGTCCGCAAGCGGCACGCCCCGCAGCCCGGGGTTCGATATTGCCACCGGCGATTTCGACCTCACCTCCGCCGGCGGTGAGGGGTTGATGAAACAACTCCTCGTCTTCCAGAAATTCGCCCTCGATCAGGCGGCCATCGTCGCAATCACCGACGTTCGCGGACGCATCATCAGCGTCAACGATAAATTCTGCCAGATCAGCAAATACTCACGAAACGAACTCATCGGGCAGGACCATCGCATCCTCAATTCCGCAACCCATCCCAAGCAATTCTTCAAGGACATGTACGCCATGATCGCCAGGGGAAAGGTCTGGCACGGCGAGATTCGCAATCGCGCCAAGGACGGCTCCTTTTACTGGGTCGACACCACCATCGTCCCCATCATCACTAACCCCACCCAGGGCAAAATCAGCGGATATATCGCCATCCGCCACGACATCACCGAACTGAAAAACATCGAGGAGCGCCTGCGCATCGCCAAGGAAGCGGCCGAGGCGGCCAACCAGGCCAAAGGAGAATTTCTGGCCAACATGAGCCACGAGATCCGCACCCCCATGACCGCGATCATCGGTTATGCCGACCTTCTCGGCGACGAACACAAACGCGCCGAGGAGCGGACCGAATTCCTTCACACCATCCGCCGCAACGGCGAGCACCTGCTCTCCGTTATCAACGACATCCTCGACATCTCCAAAATCGAGGCCGGCAAGCTTTTGGTCGAAAATATCTCCTTCGACCCCGCCAGGATCGTCTCGGACGTGGAGGCTTCCATGCGCGTACGCGCCATGGAAAAAGGCGTCGGTTTCTCGGTCGAATGCCGCGGCGAGGTTCCAGACTCCATCCATAGCGATCCCACACGCCTCCGGCAGGTGTTGCTCAACCTCGTCAGCAACGCCGTGAAGTTCACGAACGAAGGGATGATCAGGATCGTCTTGAGCTACGATGCCCCCACCAGGAAGATGCACTTTGCCATTTGCGATACCGGAATCGGTTTGAGTCCGGGCCAGCAGGCCAATCTCTTCAAGCCGTTTTCACAGGCCGACGGATCGACGGCCCGGCAGTTTGGCGGGACCGGACTGGGGCTGGCGCTTTGCAAACGCCTCGTCGAAGCGATGGGCGGCCAGGTCACCCTGCAAAGCGAGCCGGGAAAGGGAAGCACATTCGAATTCACTATTAATGACATGGAAAGTGCCGGCAACACCGAGAGCACGCCCCAAACCCAGGTTCAACCAGCCACGAGTCCTGCCGAACACCCGATCGGGCGTTTAAGCGGGCGCGTCCTCCTCGCAGAAGACGGCGCGGACAACCGGCGGCTGGTCTCCATCTACCTCGAAGACGCCGGACTGCGGGTTGAAACTGCCAACGATGGCGCTCAGGCCGTCAAGATGATTGTCGCTTCGCACAACGCCGGAAAAGATTATGACGCCGTCCTGATGGACATGCAGATGCCGGAGGTCGACGGATACATTGCCACTGCCGAACTGCGCCGCCGCGGACTGAAGGATCTTCCCATCATCGCCTTCACCGCCCACGCGATGGCCAGCGAAAAGAAGAAATTCCTGGAGTGCGGCTGCGATGATTACGCCACCAAGCCGGTCAATCCCGATGCCCTCATTCGCACGCTGGCGAAATATATCAAGCCCGCCGGCAAGAAAGATGCCATGCCCAAACCTGCCACGACGCCCGCCGTTCGCATGGAATCGCCGGCGCAACCCCCCCGCGTTGCACCCACCCGCGTCGCTCCCACCCCTCCACCAAACGCCGCCGGTGGGATTGCAAGAATTCGCTCGCAGTACCTCGACAAGCCCGCCGTTTGTCGCGTGCTCGGAGAGTATGTGGCCGGGCTCCCGCCGCAGGTCGCGGAGATTCGCGACTTGCTCGCCCGGCGCGACCTCAGTGCTCTCCGCCGCCTCGTTCATCAGCTCCGCGGCTCCGGCGGAGCCTATGGTTTCCCCGACATCACCCGCCTCGCCGCCGACGCGGAGGCATCCATTGACGGAAAAATTGAAATCAGCGTAGTCAGCAAGCGCGTCGAGGCGCTTCTCGACGTGGTCTGCCGAGTCGAGGGGTATGAGGAACCGAAAAAGGCGATGGTGGCGTGAGGCCGGTAGCCAAATGGAATACTACGCTTCAACGACATCCCCTCTCCCCGTGTAGCCGCCCCGCTTGACTTCGGTGAGCTGTGTCGAACCGCGGGGCGCGTCTTTAGTGGTCCACCCATCAACCCGCCTCACCCCTCCATCGCCCGCACCATCTCGGGCAGACAACGAGGGATTTGTCGACGGCTGCGTCGCCGCGAAATGGGTCGCCAGCCATAGCTTCGCCCACGGATATCCCAAGTCGGCCGATTTTTGCATCCACCCCCTCGCCTGCGTCATGTCCTTCACGACGCCCGTGCCGCTCTCATAAGCAATGCCCAGGTCCCACATCGACACGCGATCTCCTTTAGCGGCGCTTTTGCGAAACCAGACGTTCGCCTCGGTGAAGTCCTGCCCCACTCCCAGCCCATATGCGTACAAGCGTCCGACGGAGTTCATCGCTGTCGGGTCTCCTTCGCCGGCCGCCTCGCGATACCACGTCATTGCCATCGCAAGATCTTTCTGCACACCACGGCCGGATTCGTACATAAACCCGATGTTCGCCATCGCGGCCGAGTTCCCCGCCTGGGCGGATTTCCGGTACCACGTCACGGCCTCACGATCATCGCGGCTGACCCCCAGACCGTTTTCGTACATGTACCCGACGTAATTCATCGCCTTCGCATTGCCAAGCTCCGCCGCCTTCAAATACCAGTTCATCGCCTGGTGGTAATCCCGAATCACCTCATCCCCCCGGAAATAAATGTTTCCCAGCGTCACCATCGCCAGCGGATATCCGGCATCGGCTGAGCGTCGCGTCCACCTCATCGCTTCTCCTTGATCCTTCGGAACGCCCAAGCCCTGCGAATACAAGTAGCCGATGTTGTAAAAAGCCTGTGCATCCCCCGCATCGGCAGCCTTTTTGTACCACGCCATCGCCTGAGCATAATCTTGGGCAACGCCGAATCCGTGCAGATACAGATAGCCAATGCTGTCCATCGCTCCCGTATATCCCTCATCCGCTGCCCTCCTGAACCATTTCATCGCCTGCTTATAATCCTGAGCCATCCCCAATCCCGCGGCGTATAGCTGGCCGGCGTTCGCCATGGCTGTCCCATCGCCGGCTTTGGCCGCCTTCACATACCAGTTCATTGCCTGCTGGTAATCCTGTGCAACGCCTCGCCCATACTGATAGAGATCTCCAATGGCGTTCATCGCCACGACGTCGCCCGTATCGGCAGACTTTTTCAACCAACCCATGGCCTTGCTGTAATCGCGATTGGCGCCCGGCCCATAGGTGTAGAGCCACGCCAAATCATCCATTCCACCTGGATCGCCTGCGCTGGCAGCCGAGCCGAAGCACGCCATCGCCTGCGCATAATTTCTTGGCACGCCCAGCCCGCGCGAATAGAGATACCCCATCCGATCGATCGCGATGATGTCCCCCTCATCCGCCGACTTCACCAACCACTTCATCGCTTGCGCATAATCGCGCCCAACGCCCGCCCCACGTTGGTAAATCGCTCCCAGCGCGTCCATGGCCCGCGGGTCGCCGCCATCCGCGGCCTTTTGGTACCACGATTTCGCCTGAACATAATCCCTCGCCGCGCCCAGACCGGTGTAATAGACCTCCCCCAGGCAATAGCACGCCTTCGCATCCCCCTGGGCCGCTTTGCGCTGACCAACCACGAACGCCTGTGCAAATAATATATTCGCCTGCACGTTATCTTTCTGCTCTCCCCATCCCTTTTGATGGGAGAGCCCCAGGTTAAACATCCCCATCGGCGCGCCGGCATCGGCTTCCATTTCAAACCACTTGACGGCGTCCGCGTTGTCCCGCGCCGTGCCGCAAAGGCCGCTGCGATAGATGTCCCCCATCCGGTCCATCGCATCCGTATTCCCCGCTTCCGCGGCCTTCTGCACCCACGACCGGCTCGCCGCCAGATCCAGTCCCACCAGTTTCCCCGATTGATAATCCATCCCCAGCTTAAACATCGCGGCGGAATCGCCGCTGTTGGCTTTGCTCATCAAATCGCTTAACTCATCGCCGCGCGTACTTTGGCCCAGGGCCAAATGCGACAGTAACACCACAAACGAAAAACAAATTCCCCGGCTCCAGCCCAATCTTTCCCAAACCATTGCCCAAAACCTCCCTCGAATTGAGCCGTTAGACTAAGCCACCGGCTCCGGCGATTCCAGTCGCCCGGTTGGGATGGGATCGGATAAGCGTGCGAAGAACAAGCTGCCGATTCGCACAAGCCCAACAAACCGCATTGACACGTTATGTCATATAATTTACATTGGATCGGGTGGCCAGGGTCTTCCTGAGCGATAGAGCGAGGCGGGAACTTGACGATCTTCCCATGCACCTCAACGCCCAGGTACAGCAAATTATCGAGCGATTAGCCCATTGGCCCAAGACCAGCGGCGCAAAACCGTTGAGAGGAAGCCTCAAGGGGCACTGGCGCATTCGCATGGGCGACCATCGTGTACAGTTCGTCGTCTCCGGAGATGCGGTCACGATCGAGAAAATCGGAAAACGCGATCAATTCTACGAACCATGAAACGACAGAAATGAAATGAGGCAAATCATGCCAATCGGACAACTGATGATCGACGGCCGCCGCTACATGGTCGTTGAGGAATCGGAATACACCCGCCTGCTAGCCGCGTCGGCCGGTGGGGAAGTGCGCGAGGAGGACTTGCCGCCGCTGCCCAAGGCCGATGCCCACGGCAATGTTCCCGCCCTCGATTATGCCCGCGCCTCACTCGCCAGAAAGTTGATCATTCAGCGCAGATCGCGGGGATGGTCTCAGGCTGAGCTTGCGCAGGGCGAAGATGCGCGTCGAAACCATCAACCGTCTCGAAAATGCCAGGCATACCGCAGACCCCGCCACGGTAAAAAAGATCGAAGCGGCCATGGAAACGGGCCGCCATCCCGCACATCAACCTCGAAAGACGGCATGATGGGCATGGGAAGTGGTCGGCGGGTCGCCCAGAAGGTAGGTCATCACCCGATGCTATTGGTGCCGCCTTCCCCCATTTCTCCCCGCTCTTCGCGTCAGTAATAAAGGTCCACTTTCCCACCGGGCGACTTGTTGCTCACGATCACACACTTCTGTCCGCAATCCGTGAAGTACGTTTCCGGCTGCCAATCTAAATGGGCGTTCTTGCTCAGCGATACGCTCTTTCCAACCCTGATTTCGATGTCGTAAAAAGACGTTCGGCGCGTCTTGGGATAGTCGGAGCATCGCTTCAGACCGTAACATTCCAGCGTTTCGCACGCCCATCCCAATTCATCGATGTCCTGTACAACCAGGTCGCTGGTCGCGGGAAATCCGATGAAAGAGGATCCATAGCTGAACAGGCTGCCCGTTTGGCTCATCAGGGTCATTATCCCTTCCAGCACGTGACCCGGTTTGACTTTGGCCAGGTGCGCCCAAATCGCCTGCCCCGACTGCCCGTCCACATACCAATTGGTCACGCTCCAATAGTTGCCACCGCCGGCAGCCGAAACTCCCCATTGCAGGACCGGTTGAAGAATATACGGGCCGCTGGGGGTTTGCTGCAGGCCATTGAAGAGGAATATAACCTGCCCGTCATTTTTCGCGGGGGGCGGCGGCACTACCCATTTTGTCTTGAAATAAACGATCGGTTTGCCGCTGGTATTCGTCCACTGGCTGTTTTCGATCCAGGCGTTGTCAGGAATGTTTGGACTTTTTCCCGGACTTTTTTTTCCCGACCCGGTCCCCCCGAATCGGTTTTTTTTTGAGGCCTTGCCCATATCCTTGATGACCTCGCCCGTCGCGGTCCGGACGATTCTGATCCTGCCCCCCTTGCCGCTGACATGGTGCCCCGGCTCCAGGGCATGGGTAACGGATTTGGGTCGCCAACCGCCTGGAGTCAGAACAAGTTCCGACTTACCGCCTCGCGCTTTTTTCTCGCTCATAAGATTTACCTGCCTTTGTAATTCGATTTGTCGCAACAGAGATTTGCCGGACGAGAAACCACCGACGAGCTACGCCGGTGACTTTCTAGAGCATACTTAGCCCAAAATGATATAGCAAAGATTTGCTTTACTTGCGCAAGCCTGCATTGGTAACCTTCCAGCGACGGAATTTGAGCCGGAGGCTGGCGTCATGCCCAGATTACCCAAACCACCCAGCTTGTCGCGGACTGTCCAATTTTGTATTTGAAGGGCCGGGCCAAAAAAAAATCTATCCGCCGAGTCTATTCCACTTTCGCATCAATCCCTTTTTCCTGAAGCGTCATCCGAATCTCAGTGATGTGATCGAAGTCGCGCGTCTCCAGCGTACACACGACCACCACGCGCGCAATGTCGGCCGGCCCAAAGTGCCGGTCATGCGAAACGTCTTCGATGCTCGCCCCCGTGGAAGCCAAAACCGCGCACAAATTCGCCAGCGCACCGGCCGATCGAGCAACCGCGCAAAAACCCGGCAAAGCCGCCCATCCGCCGCGAGGCCGCGGTCGATCACCCGCGAAATCGTCGTCAAATCGATATTCCCCCCGCACAGAGTAAGCACCACGTTCTTGCCGGCCAATCCCATGCTCTTGTCCATCGCCGCCGCCAGCGGCACCGCCCCCGCCCCCTCCACCACGGTTTTTTCCAGCTCAAGCAAACGCAGGATCGACAGCGCGATCTGCCCTTCATCGACAAGCATGATCCGGTCCACCAGTTTCTGAATAATCTGAAAGCAAAGCTTTCCGCCTTCAGCGACAGCCAGCCCATCCGCCAGCGTCGGCTGCGTGTCGATCCGAACGAGTTTGCCCCGCCGTAGCGATTCGTGAAGCGTGGGAGCGTGCGCCGGCTCAACCCCAATGATGCGCACCGACGGCTTAAGCGACTTCACCGCCACCGCGATCCCGGAAATCAGCCCCCCACCGCCGATCGGCACGATGACTGCATCCACATCCGGCAAATCCTGCAAAATTTCCAGCCCCATCGTCCCCGCGCCGGCGATGACGTCAGAATCGTCAAACCCGGGAACGTAAGCCAGATTCTTTTCCTGCGCCAGCTTGACGGCAAAGATTTTGGCGTCGTCGTACGCCTCCCCGTGAAGATGAACGTGAGCCCCAAACGCCCGGCAGTTGGTGACCTTCACCAGCGGCGCCCATTTAGGCATCACTACCGTCAGCGGCACTTCAAGCTTCTGCGCATGATAGGCCAACCCCAGCGCATGATTCCCCGCGGACGCGGCCACGACGCCGGATTTCCGCTGCTCCGGCGTAAGAACCAGCAGCTTGTTTCGCGCCCGCGCTCCTTAAAGCTCCCGGTCATCTGCAGGTGATCGAGCTTGCAATAGATATTGCACCCGCAAAGCTGGCTAAGTTGAAGCGAATAGGGGCAGGGGCTGCGATAGATCGCGTCTTTGATCCGCTCGTGCGCGGCTAAGACGTCTTTCAGCGTGACCGGAAGATCGGCGAGAGGATTCATTTGAGTCACGGCTGGGAATTGGAGGCCAGGCTGGTGTCGAACCGGGAATCCGCCGGTGAGGACACCGGCGGCACTTGAATCTCACGCGGAACCTGCTCGATGAGCTGAGGCTCCGGCAATTCTTTTGGCGAACGAGCGCCCAGATCGGCCATCTTCCGCGCCGTCGACAAAACGCGCGTCTCCAGCGAACCCAGGGCAGCATTATAACTTTTAACGGCCGAGTCGAGATTCGTTCCGAGTTTCTGAATGTGGCTAAGCACCGTGAAGATGCGGTCGTAAAGCTCGACGCCCAGCGATTTAATCTGCTCCGCGTTTTCCGTCATCGCTTCCTGACGCCAGCCGAATTCGATGGTTTTCAGCAGCGCGATCAGAGTAGTGGGCGTGGCGATAAGCACCCGATTTTTGATGCAGTCTTCGATGATCGATGGATCGTTTTCAACCGCGGCATACAGAAACGCTTCGCCCGGAAGAAACATAATGACGTATTCAGGCGAGTGCACGAACTGCGACCAGTATGCCTTGGCCGAAAGATCGCGGGCGCGGCGCGCACCTGCCTGCGCGTGGCGCTGAAGATGGACTTTGCGGTTGTCCTCATCCGTTGCGGAGGCGGCGTCGAGAAACGCGTCGAAACAGGTTTTGCAATCGACGATCACGTCGCGATCGCGGGGGAGATGGACCACTAGATCGGGCTTGAGGCGGCCGGTTTCGCCCGCGACCATTTCCTGTTCGATGAAATCGGTGCGATTGGAAAGGCCGGCGAGTTCGACCAGCCGCCGGAGCGAGATTTCGCCCCATTGGCCGCGCGTGGTCGGACGCGAAAGCGCGGTCACAAGCTGCGAGGTTTGCGTGCTGAGCGTTCGCTGCGATTCCGCCATCACGCCAAGCTGCTCCCGGAGCATGCTGTAGGATTCAACGCGGGATTTCTCAATTTCGCCGAGCCGGACCTGGTATTGCCCCATCAGCTCGCGCAGCGGCTTAAGCAGAGCGTCGATCTGCTCCTTGCGCTGGTCAAGAGAGCCGGTCGCTTCGGCCGAAATGGTGGCGAAACGCTCGCGGGCAAGCTGCAGAAACGTCTCGTTGTTCCGCGTCAGGGCCTCCGCGGAAGCGCTGGCAAACGCCTGCCGAAGCTGGTGCTGGGCGTCATCCAGAAGTTTTCGCTGCTCGAGAAGGTTTTGCTGGGCGGCCGTGAACTGGGCGCGAAGCGAGGCAAGATTGCGATCAGATTCCCCAAGAGTTTCACGCAGCGATTGCGTTTGCGTCTTTTCGACGTCGAGCTGTTGCGTCAGATCGGACTGGCGCTGCTGCGAAACCGCAAAGTCGATCTTCTGGCGGCGGGAGACGAGATTGATTCCGACAAATATTCCCCCGGCAATTCCGAGAATCAAAGTCGCGGCTGCGATGGCGTAGATCATTCGACTCCGTTCGGTGGACCCGGACAATACCCTAATACGGGCGGGGAGGGAAGAGTGTGAAACGTGTGAAGCCGTTTGGTCAGGGGATCAGGACGATTTTGCCGAAATGATCCCCTTCGATGACGAGCTGGTGAGCCTTGGCGGCTTCGGCGAGGGGGAGCTCGAGGCCGATGACGGGAACATAGATGCCGGATTCGAGCGCGGCTGTCAGAGCGCTGTACGCCTGACGATGCTCGGTGGAGGTGGCGGCGAAGACCGTCATGCCCAGAATTTCGGCCTCCCGGCTCATCGTATCGCGCGGGTCGATCTCGATTTTCCCACGGCTGCCGACGATGACCACCCGGCCGCCTTTGTTGAGCGCAGGAAGATCGGCGGCCAAATTTTTATTCGCAAGCATTTCGACGATCAGGTCGAACCCTTTGCCCCCGGTGAGGGATTTGACTTCGTCGAGACGCGATGTGACATCGTGATCGACGGCGTGGTGGGCGCCATGTTCGATCGAATAGATCCGGCCCGCTTCGGATGAGGCGGTGGCGACCACGTACATGCCGGAAGCGCGTGCGAGCTGCACAGCGGCGGTTCCAACTGCGCCGGTCGCGCCGTGAACCAGGACGGTTTCGCCCGCAATTCCGCGGCCACGCTGGAAGAGAGCCCGGTAGGCTGCGCCGCCCGGAGCGCCGATGGCGGCGCCCTGCTGGAACGTGGCCCGCTGCGGCAGCGGGTGAACATTTTCCGCGTCGCAAAGCACGAGCTGGGCGTAGGAGCCCGAGATGGTTCTGTCGGTGTAAACGCGGTCGCCCGGCTTAAAGCGTTTAACGCCGTCGCCGACGCGCTCGACAAGGCCGGCGCAATCGTTGCCGGGCGTGAAAGGGAATTCCCTGGGACCATATTTTCCGGCCCGGATGTAGGTTTCGACGGGGTTGACGCCGATGGCGCGGGTCCGCAGCACGACCTGCCCGGCGGCAATGGGCGGCGTGGGGATGTCTTCGAGCTTCAGGACGTCGGGTTCGCCGAACTGGTGAATTCGAATGGCTCGCATGGGGCTGCCCGTTTCGGCGGCGGATTGTAACACGTTGCATTCCGGCGGGTAGTTCGCCAATGGTTCGCCGGCAAAGCCTTCGCCTTTGCTCCCGCGGCGAAATTCGCCTATTCTGCCCGGCTCGAACGCACGAGCACGTAGCTCAGTTGGTAGAGCAACGGACTTTTAATCCGTAGGTCCTGGGTTCAAGTCCCAGCGTGCTCAATAATCGATGGGCAATCGCCGGTATTCACGAAAAACCTGACGGAGTTGCGATAACTTCCGCCGGTCGATTGATCCATGATTTTTAGGCCCCTGAAAGGTGGAGTTTTCCGATGGCCAAAATGGCATCGAAAGGCTACAGTGCCCAAGCCATGAAAAGCGCAAAACGAGTCATTATGCGGATTGAGGTATCGCCCGGTGTTCCTGCCCGACTGGGTGAGGCCGGAAATCGTTTCCTCAGTACGAACAATTCGGTGGTGTCACGGGTGATTGATTGTATCGTCAGGCAGGACGACGAAACGCAGGCGACGATCCTCGGATTGATGCCGCAGGGGAGCGGCATCAACGCGACGGTGAGGGTTCTGGAAAATATCCGCGACGCCAAGAACTGACAGCGTCGATTCCCTGCCGGTTATTAACCACCGGTCCGCGGGCCTTGGGGGTCAAGTCCCACGGTGCCGGCCGCTCGGTCTCTATGGGAATTGCCTGGGACCATGCACGGCAACGGCGAAAAAAGGCGCGAATTACCTCAGTTTTTGGGACGTTTTGATGGGGCTGGGTGCGGTCGGCGGGATCACGGGAGTTTTGCGAGCGCATTTTCTGCCGAAGTATTGATCAACTCCTCTGTTATAGACGCCCATTAAAGTTGAATTTAGTTCACGGATCAGTAACCTAAACCGGGGTTCGGCGGTACCGTTGTACCTCCGTCGATCAGTGAGTTCGTATCCACCCTAAAGAGGGACGGAGTGAACATGAGGGTTTGGACTTGGTTCGTCGGCCTCGCGATTTTGATGTTTGCCTGCTCGGGGGTAATGGTTCTGGGGGATGACACAGTGACCGGCACGGGTGATCAGCCGGCGCCGTCTGATCAGGCTGAGACAGAGACCCCCCCACCGGCCGCGGCTCCCGCCGCCGAAGCGCCTCCCACCACCTACGGGGCGCTCATGCAAAGCCTCGAGGCCATCGGCATCGGAAAGCCACTGGAAGATCTGGGATTTAATTTTAGCGGGCACGTGGAAGGGGGATATCTGTACGACCTCTCCGTGCCGGACGATCAGACCCCCGCACGCACCGCTCCCGGCGATTTCATCCTTTTTGCCGGCCCCTATAAGAACTCCGTCATCTTCGATCAGGCCGATTTTGTCGCCGAGCGCGACATGGTGAACCTGGCCAAGGGCCAGTGGGACTTTGGATTCCTCTTCGAAATCGGATACGGCTCGGATTTCTTCTTCACCCACTCCAACGGCATCCTCGACCAGCATAACAAACAGGGTGGAACCGGCGACAACGACCAGTTGGATATCCTTCAACTCTACGGTCAGCTCGGAATTCCGGTCGGAAACGGGCTAACCCTGGAAGCAGGCAAATTCATTTCGTTTCTGGGGTATGAAAAGATCGATCCCACCCAGAACACCTTCTATACCCACAGCTATCTCTTTTCCTACGCCAAGCCCTACACCCAGACCGGCGCGTTCGCCAAGTACGATTTCAGCGAAATCGGCAACCCCGACCATTTCATCATCACCGGCGGGGTATCGGATGGATGGAATCAATCGACCTGGGACGCCAACGGCAGCATCGATGGGCTCCTCCAGGGCAAATTCACCACCAGCTCGCTGGCTATCTCCGGCACCATTCTCTTTGGCCCCGAAGCGGCAAACGTGGGCCTCCCCCGGAATCAGAACTCCTGGTGGGTCGTTCCCGAGTTTACGGTTGACTGGAAGCTCTCCGACCAGTTGATGCTGGGCCTCGATACGATCTATGGCGACGCCCCGTCAGCAGTTGTGAATGGGGCGGGGATCCTCAAGGCCGCCCAGTGGTTTGGGATCGCAGGTTACGCAAAGTACCAGCTCGATCCTCACGTGGCCCTCTCAACCCGCCTTGAGTTCTATCACGACGGAAACGGGTTCACGACCGGGGTCGGCGGTGGCGACGTCAATTACTACGAAGCGACTCTTGGAACCGAAGTGACGCCTTTCCCTGACAGTCCTTATCTCGATGGATTGTGCATCCGCCCCGAAATCCGCTACGACTGGGCCGACGAGGCTGTCTTCGATTTCGAAAACTTCGATCAGGTGACGGCGGCGATTGACATTTACTTCAAGTTCTAAGGAATGTTTAGAAAAAAGTCGCCGCGAACCCGCGGGGTTCGTCGGCGGTATATCTCTGAAGAAGCCCACCGACCTGAATTCAGGTGCGGAATTGTTGGCGACGAATATGCAGAACCGATATAATCCGGCCTGCCAGAAAATACGTACTCAGAGAATACGTAGCCGGAAAATACGTACGTTGGACGGAGGAAAGGTGCGGCAGGAATGCCATTTGTGCTCCCCAGAGTCCAAAATGTCCGCAGAGTTCGGGGCAATCCTACCGTCTTGGCAACGTGTTGTTCTTCAACATGTTATTCTTCAGGGCGTAGTTCTTCTCGGATCAACAGCAGTCTTTAGCGAAAAAGGTGTTCGATGCTGAGGAAACGGATCATTCGGCGGCGAGCCGGGCGGCGTTTTGGCGTTCTTAAGTCGGCAAGCCGGTTTCACATTGAGACTCTGGAGCAGAGGATACTACTGAGCTCTACGATGTCGCCCGATATAACACTTCCCGCTCCACCGCTGCCGCCGGGCTCACCGCCGTTGGCGGGTGTTGTAGGAACGCCCAACAGCCTTGATCCGCAGCTCTTCAACGACAACTATTACTTCAATGACCTCGTTTACAACGTCAACGGGGTGTTGATTGCCGCCAACGGCGCCGATCAGACGATTGCCATTGTGGATGCCTATGGAAGCTCCACGATTATTAGCGACGCCCAGAAATTTGACGCGCAATGGGGTATCACCAATTCCGATGCGGAGGGCAATTTCTTTCTGACTGTGCAGCCGTTACAGTCTACTGTGAACACGGTCAGCGAGCCTGAGTCAGATCAGCAGAATTGGGCTTTGGAGACTTCGCTGGACGTCGAATGGGCACACGCCGTCGCTCCGGGGCGCATATATTGTTGATTGAGGCGCCGTCGGATTCTGCGGGCGACCTACTTCTTGCTGATGTTTATGCGTCTGAGCAGCCTGGGGTTGTGGCAGTCTCCGATAGCTTCGGTGGAAATATCACCGCGGATTTTGAGGCAACGATCAACGGCCAGGTCGTGACAAACCCTGCCCTGCTTGATGGATATCTGGTTTCGCCCAACGCACATACCGATAACGACGGACTTACAAATGCCGGTGTCGTATTTTTAGCTTCATCGGGAGACACTTTTAATGTGGACGAGTTCCCAGCCGCGTCAGCCAATGTCCTATCCGTTGGTGGGAGCACAGAAGACATCGGCTTAAATGGCGTCCTTCAGAACATCGGTCCGTGGGATGGTCCTGGGACAGAAGGAAGCGGCGGTGGGGCTTCGACGACGACGCCGGAGTACAACGATCCCATCGTCTCCATGGACGCAAATCCTGAAACCGGCGTCTGGATTTATGATTCCAACCCCAATACGGAGGACGGCCTTAGCGGCGGCTGGAACGTCGTCGGCGGCACCAGCCTTGCCTGCCCTGTCTGGGCCTCTGTCGTCGCCATGGTCGATCAGGGACTTCAGTATCGCGGAATCGCCTCGTTGACCAGCTCTCAGTTTATTGGCTATGACTCATACGACCCGGACCGGATCATCGGTAGCACGGGCGATGTCGCGGTTGCAACGGGTGGAACCCCTGCTGTTGTTGGAGAGCCCTTGACCGCGACGGGCATCCTTGGTCTGGCGGAGACGAGCCCTGACACCTATGACGACTTTGTCCAACTGCCGCCGGGTGTGGATCCCAACGCCTTCCCGCTCTGGCCCAATTCGGTTCAGAATGGCGTTGACGAGCCAACGGGCCTTTATCCATCTATATCTGTAACACCCAACAAGGACAACACGGGTTGGGGATATCCCAATCTAAACAATCCGGGATCACCGCGCGGTGGGTTCGTACAGGACATGGTCGGCGGAGCCGATGGGTTCACCGAGTTGGATCTCAGTTTCGATCACCTTTATTTCACGGCTCAACCGCAAAACGGGATCGCCGGCGAAACGCTTCCGGCGATGCAGGTTTCTGCCTTCAATCCAGGAACCGACACCGTCGATACGACCTTTAGCGGCCAGGTACAGATTGCCATCGAGGAAAGCGGTACGCTCCTGGGAACGCTGGCCGTGAACGCGGTGAACGGCGTTGCGACGTTTAATTCGGTATACCTCGATAAGACTGGGGAATACGTCTTCCTGGTCACCGGCTCAGGGGTCGTTCCGACGACCTCCAACGCCTTCAACGTGAACGCGGCGGTGACGTCCAAGCTGGTCATCACCCGCCAGCCCGCGTCGTTCTGGCAAAATGGGGTGATGGCTTCTCCCATGATTGTCAGCCTGCAAGATCAGTTCGGGAACCTTGAGACCAACATTAGCAACTACTCAGTGGTCCTGCGGCAGACGTCCGGCCCGGCCGGCGGATTGGTGTACGGAAACCTGACCTCCACGGTGATCAATGGCGTCGCCGTTTTCCCGGCCCTGGCCGCGACCAAGCCAGGCAGCTATACCCTGACCGCCTACCTCGGCAACATCACCCCGGTCACTTCCTCCCCCTTCGCCGAGGTCCCCATCCCATACATCACCACCCATAGCCTCAGCGGCGCGCCGCTCAGCGCGGAAGCGTTGGCCTTCCAGCAGGAACGGGATGCGGTCGTCTTCACGTCCGAAGGTCCGCCCAGCCCCGTGCAGACCGATCTGATTCTCGCCGAGAACAATGAAAGCATTCTCCTCGCGAGCCTGGAAGCTTCGATAGCAACCCGTTCGTTCGCCGCTGCGACATACGGTGCAAAGGAATCGGCTTCCCCACTGTTCGCCTCCGGCGGATCGAACATGGAAGCCCAATTGCTGGACATTATTGAGCTGGAACACCTGCTCTAATGGACATCAATCTGCTCGTCGTAACCGTCGGCAATTCGCGCCTGTCCGCGGGTGCCTTCGCCGCGGGCGATCTGCGAAACGTCGGCCGCTCCCCGCTCGCGGACCGCAGCCAGTGCGAGCGCATCCTCCGCGAGGCGTGGAACGAGATCTCCTCCACCGATGGCCGGGCCGCGGCCGCAGCAAGCGTTAATCCCAAATTAAACTCACTTGTCGATGAGTTGGTCGAACAGATCGCCGGCCAATCCGTGCAATGGGTCGGCTCCGACCTGGAGCTTCCCATCGAAGTATCCACGCAAAATCCCCAGCAGACCGGCGTCGACCGCATTCTCAACGTCGCCGCTGCGTTCGAGCAAATTGGCAAAGCCTGCATCGTCGTCGATGCCGGGACCGCCGTCACCGTCGATTGCTGCAACGACAACGGCGATTTCGTCGGCGGAGCGATTTTGCCCGGCGTGGATATGATGATCGACGCCCTGGCGCGGAACGGCGGGCGTCGGCAAGGTAACATTTTCGGTCCCCAATCGCGCCGTGGGCGATTCGACCGATGCCGCCGTGTCGCAGGGGATTTATTACGCCATCCGCGGGTTGGTGAAAGAGGTCGCGGAAAACTATGCCGGCGAGTTGGGCCAGTGGCCGGAGATCATCGCCACCGGCGGCGACGCACCGCGCTCTTCGACGGCTGGGAGCTGATCCATGCCATCTCCCCAGACCTGGGGCTGTATGGTGTCGCCCTGGCCTATGCCAATCACCACATCAGGCACGATTAAACCAGAAATCCGAAACCAGAAATCCGAATCAAACCAGAATGACCGAATGACGAATGCCCGTCATTCGGATCTCGTCATTCGGGCTTGATTCGCCATTCTGGCTTCGGATTTCGGGCTTCCCAATCCCTCCTTCGCTTCTCGACTATAATCCCACCATGCCCCTCGTCTCCGACGACGCGATCTGCCTTTTCAAGACAGAATACAGCGAGACGTCCCAGATTCTTTCTCTCCTGACCCGCACCCAGGGCATCGTGCGCATGATCGCCAAGGGCACCCATCGCCGCACCAAGGCCGGCGCCAGCCGCTTTGACGGCGGCATCGATCTTCTGGACCTCGGCCAATGCGTCTATTCCGGCGACACCGCCCGCGAGCTGGCGATCCTCACCGACTGGAAACTGTCCGACGGCCACCTCGAGCTTCGCCGAAATCTGCGCGGCCTTTACCTCGCCATTTATGCCGCCGAACTCACCTCATTGATGCTCGAAGAGCACGATCCGCATCCGGACGTCTTCGAGCTGCTGCGCCGAACCGCCGGGGAGCTCGGAACCAATCGGCTCGAAGAGGCATTCCTATTATTCGAGTTGGAATTGCTTCGCGAAGGGGGCTTCACGCCGGAGCTGGCAAACTGCGTAAACTGCCGCAGCGCTATTGGCACTGGGGATCGAGACGAGATTTATTTTGCGGCGGCCCAGGGCGGGTTGGTTTGCCGGAATTGTCAGGGAACATTCCCGCAGAGGCTGCCAATCGACGTCCGGCTGATGCGAATGTTACGCGGCCTTCAGGCCACAAACCCAGCCCGCCTGCCACGCCTCACCCGCCACCAGACCGATCCGGTCAACCATCTCCTGGCCGAGCATATTCAGCATATGACGGGAAAACGGCCGAAAATGGCAATGTATGTCCTTGCCCACCGGGAAATTCGTGCAATTCGCCGGGACAAGGCGCATAATGAAATGGGTCTACAGGGATAGAATGGTGGGATTGCCCATGCCGTTGAAATCTCTCCTTGGTTGGATGTGTGTCCTGATCCTGCTGATGGTCTCGACCGCCGGGGCGGCCAAACTTGTCCTTACCGACGGCACCACCCTCGAGGGAACCGTCATAAAAACCTCCGACGGGTATTGGATCAAGCTGTCGGACGGATCCAGCAAAATCGTTCCCAACGAACAGGTTCAGTCCTACAGCGAAGAATCCGCCGGCGACAGTGGCTCTTCGACCGGCGTCGCCGACGACGCCTCCGAGGATTTTCGCATGGCCCGGGGCCGCGCCGACGGAGCCGCGTCCGCCCTCGCCGCCGTCTCCATCTGGCAGGAATTCATCGACAAATATCCCGACAGCCCCGACATCGACACCGCCAAATCCGAGCTCGCCCGCTGGCAAAAGCTGGCCGACAACGGCGCCGAACGAATCAACGGCAAGTGGGTGGGTGGCGACGATCGCAAAAAAATTCTCGCCCAGGCCGAAGACCTCACCCGCCAGGCCGTCGAGATGCTCAATCAGAACCAGACCCTCCAGGCCATCGACAAGCTCAAGCAGAGCGTCAACATCTATCCCAATTCCTTCATGACCAACTTCTGCCTCGGATACGTCTCGATGGGGCAGAAAGATTACGACGAGGCGGCCCAATATTTTTCCGCCTCGACTCGGCTCAAGCCCCAGTCGCCCGAAGCGGAAAACGATCTGGCCGTCGCCAACCTTTTCCGCAACCGCTTCGAAGTCGCCGTCGACGAATTCCTCTCCGCCGCCCGCATCCACGACAGCAAGGACGTCGTCCAGAACCTGGTGACCGCCCTCGCCCTCGAGCCCCCGGATTTGCGCACCCTTCCAAAATGAAGCCCACCCTCGAAGCCGCCAACCTGCTGGAAGAGCAGTACAACATCAACGGCCCAACCTCCGATTACCGCCTGATTTTGCTCCCACCCCCCTACCCGCAGAAGCCCGCCGCGCCCGGCCCGGATGATGGCCAGCAACCCGGCCCCGAATTAGCCCAGGGCGGATGGAGCGGCACCGGATTTTTCATCACCCCCAACGGGCTGATTCTCACCAACCGCCACGTCGCCAAGGGAAGCAAGACGCTCATGGTCCTCATGTCCGATGGCACCAAAGCCTCCGCACACGTCGTGGCCATCGACGATCAATACGATCTGGCCCTGATCCAGCTCAACAACCCCACCCACAACGTCTCGGTCGTCCGCCTCGCCCCCGAAGATTCCCCGGCCAAGGGCGCCGATTGCGTCGTCATGGGCTTTCCCATGATCGATGAACTCGGCGCCGATATGAAGATCACCCGCGGCGTCGTTTCATCTGCCTCCCAAGACCAGGGCAACGGCGCCGACGTCCTGACCGACGCAAAGGTAAACCCCGGCAACAGCGGTGGCCCCATCGCCGATAAATTCGGCAACGTCATGGCCATCGTCTGCATGAAAAGCATCACCACCGGCGAATATGACAGCTACGGCATCGGCATCAGCGCCGGCCACATCCGCGAATTCCTGCACCGCAATAACGTGAGCGTCGAAGTAGGCCCCGAAACCGGCGAAGGGCTTTCCACCGAAGACGTCGTAACCAAAGTAAAGCCCGCCACAGTCTGCATTGTAGCGACCGAATAATCCGTCTGATCCCTCTTATCCCCTCCCTTGGTACTCCGGCCTTCGGCTCTGAGGCTCAGGCTCGAAGAGGGGAGGGCTAGGGTGGGGGCCGAATCTTTCAAAAAGCCGCAAGAATTGCTGCGCTCCGACATCCTCCGGCCTGGATTTCGGATCGATTCCCACTGCCGCCAGCGCGCTTGGGTCATCTATCCCCGCTATTTCCAAGGCCTTCTTCATCGTCTTCCGCCGCGCCGAAAAAAATCTCTGCACAAACCGCCCAAAATCCTGGGCCCGCCCCCCAAGCCGGTCCTCCCGCCTCAGCCTTACCAGCGCCGATTCAATCCTCGGCATAGGCCAAAACGCCTGCGGCGGAAGCGTTCGCAGAACTTCAACGCGAGCCAGAAGCTGCGTAACGATGGAAAGCGTTCCATATTCAGAAGTGTTCGGGACAGCCCGCAATCGATCCGCCACCTCTTTCTGCACTGTGAAGGCCAGCAGGTCCACACCCGCGATCAGAAGCTCAATCACCAGCGGTGAGGCAATGTTGTAAGGAAGATTAGCCACCAGGCGAACCGTTTTACCGGCCGATTTAGCCGCAGCGATGGCGCCGGCAAGGCTCTCGTTCAGGGCATGTTTTCCAGCCAGCGCATCCGCATGGATCAGCTCGAATTTCCCCCCGAAAACCGCCCTCGAAGAGCCTCGGCAAGCGCCGAATCGATCTCCACCGCCAAAACCTGCGCCCCGGTTGCAAGAAGCTCCTGCGTAAGCGTTCCCGTCCCCGGTCCAACTTCGATCACCAGATCGGCCGCACTGATCTCCCCCGCCTGCGCGACCAGCGCACCAGGTTCCCATCGATCATGAAATTCTGCCCGAATTTCTGTCGCGGTTTGGCACCGGCCTCTTCGAGTATGGACTGAATCTCGTGTTTCGTCTGGGCCATGTCACGGTCCGGGCTGAGTTGTTGCCGTATCCCCAATCGCCTGCTCGCGCACGGCCATCGCTTCCGTGGCGGCATCCGCCGTCCCCAGCCGTCCCGAGTCAATGTCCGCCGCCGTCTTATGCATCGCCACCGCCATCGCCCCAAACCAGTGCGCGTTGGGGGCAACATTATCGCTGTGCAGAAGCCAGTCCACGTCCAGCTTCCACTGCCCGCCAACCCGCACCATCTGCACCGGCCACACATCCGGCCCTTCGATCTGGGCATGGTCACCGGTGATCGTCTGGTTGATGTCTTCCATATCGCCCGCGGTGGGCAGCGGGGGAAGGATGGCCTCGGCCGCATCAGGGCCAAATTTGATGGTGGCCGCCTCGCGCAATTCCTGCATGGACGCCGCCACCGCCTGGAAATCGCGCACCAGAGACTGGGCATCAGGATCCTGCGCCTGGCACACCCCCGGCACGGCCGCCCCCTTCCCCGTTTCGATGTCCATCAAAAACGTGCGGAAGACCTCCGCAGGATCCGGCGCGGCTGGGTGGCGGGACCGCCTGCCCGTGCGACGGCACCAGCGGCAAGCACAAAAACTATCAAAAAACGAATTCGCATCGAGGTTATCGGATCCATTCCCAGCGGTCCCCAAATCCTACCTTCTCCACCGCCTGTTATTAAGTTCTGTGGATAACATGAGGTGCCTTGGGCTGTTCGTTTTCACCGCCAAAATTATTTTGTAACGTAATCAATTGGCGAACCTTTTGTTAGAGGTCAGTGAGCACTTGAATAGCCAACATTTAGTAAAGTTTTCTTTGACCTATACCAGATGTTGTGTATAGTCCCGGAATCCCGTCGAACCGCACTTCGGCTTCGGGGATTCGATAAAATCGGTTGTGCAGACTGATGTTTGATGCGCCGATATACAGCGCATCCGCAGACGCTTTCGCGCCTGCTGAACTGAACATTTTCGCAGCAGCAGTGAGCAGACTCATGGGCATCTTGTGCGATACGCAGATTCGGGAACTCATCGGCATCGAGCCGTTCGAGGAAAACGTCAAACGGCCGGGCAAAATCAGCTACGGCGTCTCCAGCTACGGCTACGACCTTCGCGTCGGCTCCATCTTCAAGATCTTCACCAACGTCAATTCCGAGATCGTCGATCCCAAAAAATTCTCGCGAACGCAGTTTCGTCACCATCGACACCGACGAAACCCGCCAGGACCACGTGCTGATCCCCCCCAACAGTTTCGCCCTCTGCGAAACCGTTGAGATCGTCTCCATGCCGCGCGAATACCTGGCCATCTGCGTCGGCAAAAGCACCTACGCCCGCTGCGGCATCATCGTCAACGTGACCCCCATCGAGCCCGAATGGCGGGGCAGCATCACCCTGGAAATCAGCAACACGACGCCCCTGCCGGCAAGAATTTACGCCAACGAGGGAATCGCACAGCTCCTTTTCCTCAAGGGCGAGCGCGTCTGTGCAATCAGTTACGCCGACAAGTCTGGGAAGTATCAGGACCAAAAAGGATTGACGCTTCCCAAGGTGGACTGAGGTCCACCCGGTGCCCGGTCGTGCCGCGTCTCGCGCGCAGTCGGGTGCTGTTTTGAATTATATTTAAGCAAGAATGATCTCACGCAGAGCGCGAAAGACGCGGAGAAGAAATGAACATCGATTCGCTTTTTTGTCTGCTGCGTCTAAGCGCCTCTGCGTGAGATATTTTGAACGGATTCTTGGGAAGGAATCAGGAATATGCAGATCAATCGTCGCTTCACCAAACCGGACCAGGACGCGCTCGACTCTGTCGAATATGAAAAGCGCACCAGCCGGATCACCAATCCGGACGGCTCGGTCGTCTTCGAGATGAACGACGCGGAAATCCCCAAGAGCTGGTCGCCAGCTCGCCACCGACATCATGGTCAGCAAATATTTCCGCAAGGCCGGCGTCCCGCAGAAGGACGAGAACGGGCAACCCCATCCGCGACGCCCACGGCAACGTCGTCACCGGCCCGGAACGCTCCGCCAAGCAGGTCATCCATCGCCTCGCCGGCTGCTGGCGATACTGGGGCGAAAAATACGGCTATTTCGACACCGCCGAAGACGCCCAGGCGTTTTACGACGAACTCGCCTACATGCTCCTGCACCAGATGTGCGCCCCCAACAGCCCGCAATGGTTCAACACCGGCCTGAACTGGGCCTACGGCATCACCGGCCCCGCCCAGGGCCATTTCTACTGCGATCCCGCGCACCGGCGAACTGCTCAAAAGCCAGCGACGCCTACACCCATCCCCAGCCCCACGCCTGCTTCATCCAGTCCGTCACCGATGACCTGGTGAACCCCGGCGGCATCATGGACCTCTGGACCCGCGAAGCCCGCCTCTTCAAATACGGCTCGCGGCACCGGCACCAATTTCTCCAACCTCCGCGGCGAAAACGAGCCCCTCTCCGGCGGTGGAAAATCCTCCGGCCTGATGAGCTTCCTCAAAATCGGCGACCGCGCCGCCGGCGCCATCAAATCCGGCGGCACCACCCGCCGCGCCGCCAAGATGGTCTGCCTCGATCTCGATCACCCCGACATCGAGCAATTCGTCAACTGGAAAGTGCGCGAAGAACTGAAAGTCGCCGCCTGGCCGAAGGCATCAAGCACCTCCCCAAGGATCAGCAAGAACTCGCCGACAAGCTCGGCCTCAAGCTCGATTACGATTTCAACGGCGAAGCCTACATCACCGTCACCGGCCAGAATTCCAACAACTCCGTCCGCATCCCCAACCGCTTCTTCAAAGCCGTCGAAGAAGACGGCGACTGGAAGCTCACCATGGCGCACCAACGGCAAGGTCGCCAAGACCATCAAGGCCCGCGACCTGTGGGAGCAGATCGCCTTCGCCGCCTGGCGCTGCGCCGATCCCGGCGTGCAATACGACGACACCATCAACCAGTGGCACACCTGCCCCAAATCCGGCCGCATCAACGCCTCCAATCCCTGCGTCACCGGCGACACCCGCGTCCTCACCCCCGGCGGAATCTGGCGGCGCATCGACCAGATGATCCACCTCCCCAGCCGCGTCATCACCAACCTCGCACGGCCAGGAAATCCACGCCACCGACGGCGCCTTCCCCACCGGCACCAAGGAGGTCTACGAGCTGCGCACCGCCGGCGGATACACCCTCAAGCTCACCGCCGATCACAAGGTCTGGACCCGCAGCCGCGGCTGGGTCGCCGCCAAGGATCTGACCACACGACGACGAAATCAAGCTCCCCAGCAAGCCCGCCACCGTGCAGGAAATCGGCGAGCCCCAGGACCGCCAGCTTCTTCCAGTTGCTCGGCCTGTTCTTCTCCTCCGCCAACGCCAGCCACGACGCCGTCCGGCTCGACGCCTGCCTGGGCGAGCACAGCGACATCGATCGAGCCGCTTCGCCCGCTACGTCGCCGACACCTGGGGCGAACGCGTTTACGCCGATGATTACGTCAACCAGCTCATGGTCGAGCCGACGCACGACGACGCTCCGACGGCGACACGCTCACCGCCACGCTGACCAACCGCCGCCTCCTCAGCCGCCTCAGCGCCTACGTCCGCAACGAAGCCGGCCAGCGCCGCCTCAGCGACGAAGCCTTCACCGCCGGCCTCGCCGCCCAGAAGCATCTGCTCCGCGGCCTCTTCACCGCCGACGCCGTCGTCGTCGACGGCACCCTGGAACTTCGCAACCGACAGCCACGGCCTGCTCCAAGACGTCCAACTCATCCTGCTCGGATTCGGCATTCAAATCTTCGATTCATCTGCGAATTGGCGACGGCGGAGCCGTCGCTGAGCGGAGGCTGCCCGGTCGACAGCGGACACGACGCTGCGCCGGCGACATCCGCGCTGACCGCGACGCTCACGGCCTGCGTATCGATCCGGGCAGCCTCCGCTCTTTGCGCAACACATCGGCCTCCTCCCCGGCCAGAAGCGCGAGCAACTGGCCGCCGCCCTCGCAATTGCCGTCGACCGCTCCGGCTCCGTCGGCAATTACGACCGCGTCGCCACCCTCACCTCCCTCGGCAAGCAGCAGGTCTTCGATCTCACCGAGCCGCGACACCAGCTCCTTCATCGCCAACGGCCTGACCGTCCACAACTGCTCGGAATACATGTTCCTCGACGACACCGCCTGCAACCTCGCCTCGCTGAACGTGCTGACGTTCTTCGATGCCGAAACCCGCCGCTTCGACATCGAAGGTTACAAGCACGGCATCCGCCTCTGGACCATCGTGCTGGAAATCTCGCGTGCTGATGGCCAGCTTCCCCTCCGAAGAAATCGCCACGCCTCAGCTACCAGTTACCGCACGCTGGGCCTGGGCTACGCCAATCTCGGCGCGATGCTGATGCAGGCCGGCATTCCCTACGACAGCGAAAAAGGCCGCGCGATCTGCGCCGCCCTCACCGCCATCCTCACCGGCGAAAGCTACGCCGCCAGCGCCGAAATGGCCCGCGAGCTGGGCACGTTCCCCGGCTACGAGCAGAACCAGCGACGACATGCTCCGCGTCATCCGCAACCATCGCCGCGCCGCCTACGACGTCGCCGACAACCCCAACGCCCGCACGCGCCTAGGCGATTACGAAAGCCTCGACATCGAGCCCGTCGGCATCGACGCCGCGCAGTTCGCCGACAGCCGATCCGCTGGCCCCCGCCGCAGCTGCTCAACGCCGCCCGCGAATGCTGGGACCGCGCCCTCCACCTCGGCGAAAAGCACGGCTATCGCAACGCCCAGACCACCGTCATCGCCCCCACCGGCACCATCGGCCTGCTGATGGATTGCGACACCACCGGCGTCGAACCCGATTTCGCCCTGGTCAAATTCAAGAAGCTCGCCGGCGGCGGATATTTCAAGATCGCCAACCAATCGCTCCGCCCGGCCCTGGTCAACCTCGGCTACAGCCGCCGAGCAGATCCACGACATCCTCCGATATGTCATGGGCACGCTCACGCTGCACGATGCCCCGCACATCAACTACGACACGCCTCAAGCGACTCGGGCTTCACCGACGACGAGCTGGACAAGATCGAAGCCGCCCTGCCCGGCCAGTTCGAAATCTCCTTCGCCTTCAGCCCCTGGACGCTCGGCGACCGAGACCATGGACCGCCTCGAACATCCCCGAAGCCGAATGGCAGGCGCCCAGCTTCAATCTGCTGCGACAGCTCGGCTTCACCAAGAAGCAGATCGACGAAGCCAACGACGTCATCTGCGGCCGCGGCACCGTCGAAGGCGCCCCGCACCTCAAGCACGAGCACTCCCCGTCTTCGACTGCGCCAACAAGTGCGGCAAGCATCGGCCAGCGCTTCATCCCCGTCGAAGGCCACATCCGCATGATGGCCGCCGCCCAGCCGTTCATCAGCGGCGCGATCTCCAAGACCATCAACCTCCCCAACGAGGCCACCGTCGAAGACATCAAGCAACAGCTACCACCTGAGCTGGAAGCTGGGCCTCAAGGCCAACGCCCTCTATCGCGACGGCTCCAAGCTCTCGCCAGCCGCTGAACGTCAAGAGCGACGAAGAGATCGACGAGCACCGAGGAGGACGACGAAGAAGACGTCGAAGCCGCCCGGGAGGAAGTCGCCAAGCGAAGTCGTCACCGCCGCCAACGCCGCTCTTCGCCGCCAAGCGTAACCGCCAGCGACAATCTCGCGCCCGCCCACACCCACGTCGATCGAAAAGATCGTCGAGCGCATCGTCGAGCGCCCCTGCGCCGCCGCCTGCCCGACACCCGCCACGCCATCACCCACAAGTTCGACGTCGCCGGCCACGAAGGCTACATCACCGTCGGCCTCTACGACGACGGCCAGCCCGGCGAAGTCTTCATCCGCATGGCCAAGGAAGGCACCACCATCGGCGGCCTGATGGACACCATCGCCACGCTGGTCTCCGTCAGCCTGCAATACGGCGTGCCCGTCGAATCCCTGGTCCGAAAATTCGAGCACGTCCGCTTCGAGCCCAGCGGCATGACCCGCAACCCCGAAATCCCCATCGCCAAGAGCCTGGTCGATTACATCTTCCGCTGGCTGGCGATGGAATTCGTCCCCGGCTACCGCGCCGCCAACGCCCCCAAGCGCGAACCTCGTCCCGCCCCCGAGCCTGAACCAGAAGTAGAAACCGAAGGCGCGCCCGCGGCCGCCCCCGAAGCCGCCACAACCCGCAAAGGCGGCAACGGCCACGGCCCCCGCATCGAAGCCGACTCCGCCAAGCCCTTCGACTACAGCGACGAGGAAATGAAATCCCAGCGCAACCACCCCACCGCGCCGGTCAGGATCCAACCTCCGTCTCGCCGTCGCCGCCGATCCCCTCAGCCAGCAAAGCTCCGAGCTCCAGGCCGACGCCCCCGCCTGCGACGTCTGCGGCAGCATCACCGTCCGAAGCGGTACCTGCTACAAATGCCTCAACTGCGGCAATTCAATGGGATGCAGTTGAAAACCCGAAATCCGAATTCCCGAATGACGAATCAAACCCGAAACCAGAATGACTGAATGATGCGCGCCATTCGTCATTCGGTCATTCTGGTTTGATTCGGATTTCTGGTTTCTGGTTTCGGAATTCACGCCGCGCTTGTCGTCTCTTTAATACACAACCTCTGCACCGCCCCCAAAACCCGATCCAGCAGCGCACTCCCCCTCCGCCCCTCAATCGTATTCTCAAGCTGCCGAAACGAGATCCCCACCCGGATCGACCCATCCGCCGCGGAATCGCTTCGATAAACCACCCGGCAATCAAACACCCCGCTGGTCTGTGAGAACTGAAGCTCCGCCCGCAGCCGATCCCCCATCGCAACCGCTTCCGGCCCAACCCGATGCGGCAGAACTTTCAAACAAACGCCCCCCGGACTGATATCCACCAGTTCCACCCGAAGCTGCGACGACGGCTTAGGCTTATCGCGCAGCACCCAGTGATCCGGAACCTTCCACACCGACAATTCCAGCGGCGCGCCCACGGGCACCGGAGGCGCGAAAATGCGCCCGGCGCTGCACCAGCGCCAGTTCGCTCGGCTTGCCGCAGCGGACAGCGATCGTCTCCACGCCTTCCGCATTCCGCGAAGCGGCAATCGCCTGCACATGGGCCCGCAACTGAACCACCGCCCCACTGGTCCCAAACTGGATTTGCAGTTGTAAATCTCTGGGATAAGAAGACTTAGGCGCACCCTCGGGCCACGCAGTGGTCTCGAATGAGAAATCCCCCTCGCCGCGCTTCAGCAGCTTCGCGCCGAAGAAATGGGTCCTCTCGCCGACGGTTACCGCCGCGACCACTTCCCGCTGATCGTCAACAGCTCCCTCAAAGGCTTGTACGGCTGCCAAATCCATGTTTGCAAATTGTCGCGTTGCGAACTGAGTCGTTGGAAATATCGTCCGGATATGCGCTCTGGGTAAGCACAAACCAACAAAAGATTGCTGCCCGATTATGGGACTCATTGCCCCTGGCTTTTTCCGCCAAGAAGCTTTTGAAGCCCGTTCTGAATCGCCGGCGCCGCCTGCTGCGTCAGTGACCCCGCCAGGTTTTTGAACTGCGTATCGAAATCTGTCCCGTTGAGCTTCGACAGCGCAGAGAGGTCCTGCCCCAGCAGCATCTTCACCGCCGCCGGAAGTTTCGACTGATCCGCCGCCTTCGCCGCCAGCGCCGTCACCAGTTGCATCACCACGTCCTTGATCGCCGCGCCGTTCTGGTTGCCGTTGGCGTTGCCAATGTTTGTCAGCGTGATCGAATCGATCGGCACCACCACCGAGTTCGTCACCCCCGGAATCCCCGGCATGAACGTCACTTGCGCGTTGTTCAGATCAAGCTCGTCGATCATCAGCTTCATCGGCTGGCTCGGCTGCCCGCCGCTCGTCTGCGGCGATTTCGGCATCTGCCCCATCAGCGCATTCAGATTCAGCTTGATGTTCGCCTGCTCCACAACCAGCACAGGCTTATCGATCACAATGTGCTCGATATGAATCGGAGACCCCGTGAGCTGCCCATAATGAACGCTCACGCCGATATCCCCGAGCGTAAAAATCTTCGGCGAAGAAAAATCCGGCGGCGAGCTGATTTCAAGATCGCTCAGCGTCAGGTTCCCCCCAAACAGCGCCAGCCGCGCCGAATCCAGCGTCGTATCAACCCCCAGCGACGCCGTCGCCTGCGTCTGCACTTCAGAGCGGATAATCGAATTAAATGAAAAATAGACGACGATGACTGCGACTAAAATCAGCAGAACGATCACAGCGCCGATTCGTTTGACCCATTTCATAAAGGCTCCCTTGAAAGGAATTGTCCGATAGATCAGGGTAATTTGGAACGCAGAGAATTATCAAATCATGCCGCAAAAAATTTTGCCTTTTTTTTCAGCAAACCCGGCTTTTCAGTTGACACGAATCTGCGCATTCCTAGAATCGAAACTCAGCTTGACCGCCTAAGCCGAGCCACCATTGGCGAGGCGCGGAGAACCCAATGCGAAGTTCGCTGTTGTTTAGCGGCCTTTGCATCGCCGGTCTGGGGGGCATGTGTTGGACCCAGACCCGCAGGGGCGAATCGGATTTGTGCAGCGTTGGCAATGCCTTTCTTTTTTCCGGGCAAAGCAAATGCGACCGAGGGAGACTTTCAACTCCCAGCCCGTCAGCTAACTCCGTAGGCACGTGAAAGGGATCAATGCGCCGCATCGGCGTTTCGATCCTTTTAAGGTCTTCAGTGTTTTTGTCCTGAAGGGTGGGCCCAGTTCTCTATTGGGACTCCACCGTTTCGGGGCGTAGCGGCGCCGCCACGGCGCAAGGAGATCTCTTATGCATCATTGCGAAACGCTACGGAGAGCGATCGAAAACCTCATCGATGCCAAACTCGTCGACGCCATGGCGCGTCCCGATGGCCTCAACCGGCTGCTCGCCCATCGCCGGACTGGAGTCGCTTCACCCGACATCCGCAACGCGGAACGCCGGCTTGAAGAAATGCTCGGTGAGTTGCTCACTTTTGTCGAGCATGAAGCTGAACAGGCTGCCTGATTCAAAAAGGGACAAACCCTCTCGATCTCAGTCTGTTCGCACATAAATCAAGGGATGGAAAGACGGGACGGCCGAACGATCTTACGATTGTTCGGCCGCCATCGTTTTGACAGCGAAGGAATAATCGCCCCCCCAAAGTTCGCCAGCTTCATGTCAAACATCGGCGCCCGCTCCGCCCAGGGATTGATCGACCTCACCGCCGCCGCCATAAACCGAAGCCCAGCCCCCATCTTCTGCCGAATCGTAATCTTCGCCTTCGTCGCCTTGGGCCGAAGCAGCATCACCGTCACATCATCTTCCGACAAATTTCCGCTGATGCTGCCCGGAAATCCGCTCCAGCAGCGCCGCAATAAAATTCTCCGAAGACCCGACATCGACAGCTTCCACAATCCGCAGCAAACCCCCCGGCCCCAGCATTTCACCCGTCGAATTCTTCGATTCAACCAGCGCATCCGTGTAGTAAAGAACCAAATCCCCCACGTCCAGCTCGACGTGAAACTGCTCATAGCTGGCGATATCCAGAATCCCCAGCGGAATATTCCCCGCCACCGGCGCTTCCGTCGGACATTCCAAGATCGCCCAGCTCTTCAGCGCCGCGGAGTAATGCATCGGCGGCGGATGCCCCGCATTGCAAATCGTCAGCATCCGCGTAGGGGTAAAAAACGTGGTGGCAATCGCCGTCGCAAACGTCCCCTGCCGCGACATCGCCGAAAACTGCCGATTCATCGCCCGCACAAACTTGGTCTGATCCAGAAAATTCACATACCGCCGCATCAGGTTTCGCAGCCGGGTGGCGATCTCAGCCACCATATCCCCATGCCCCGAAACATCCGCCAGCAGCAGCCGATTGATCCGCCCCGTCGCGCAGCTCGACGCATAATAAACATCCCCCCCCGCCGCGGAGTTGTTGAACGGCCGGCTATACACCCAGGCATCCAGCCCCCCAAGCTGCACATTCCGCGCCGTAGATTGGCTCCCGCCCCAAACCTCCATGCACTGCATATATTGACTATCGTCGTCAGCCACGCAGACATTGTAGGGCGAGTCCCCAAAATTGCCGATTGCAAAAATAGCCGCAATTTGGCAGCTCATTCTGTAAACGCCCAAACAATTCACTATTTACTATTCACCATTCACTATTTCCCATCCCCTCCCCCCTTCCCCGCAAACAACCTCATCAATCCCTCACGCGAAGCCTCACAAACCCCGCGCTCGGTAATCAGCCCCGTCACGAGTCTTCCCGGCGTCACATCAAACGCATAGTTCGCCGCCCCACTCCCCTCAGGAACAATACAGACCGACTCCACACACCCCCCGCTATTCCGCCCAGTAACATGCGTCACCTCCGCCGCATCCCGCTCCTCAATAGGAATCTCCCTCACCCCATCGCTCAATCTCCAGTCAATCGTTGGAGAAGGCAGCGCAACATAAAACGGAACCCCATTATCCCGCGCCGCCAGCGCCTTGAGATAAGTCCCGATCTTATTCGCCACGTCCCCCGTCGCCGTCACCCGGTCGCACCCCACAATGCACAAATCCACCATCCCGTGCTGCATGAGATGTCCCCCCGCATTATCCGCGATCACCGTATGTGGCACCCCATGCTTCCCCAGCTCCCAAGCCGTCAGACTCGCCCCCTGATTCCGCGGCCGCGTCTCATCCACCCACACATGCACCGGAATCCCCAAATCATGCGCCGCATAAATCGGCGCCGTCGCCGTCCCCACATCGACGGTTGCCAGCCACCCCGCGTTGCAATGCGTCAAAATATTGATCCGATCCCGCGCGCCTTCTCTGGACTTAATCAGCCCCAACCCATGCCTCCCAATCCCACGATTGATGGCAACATCCTCCTCACAAATTTTCGCCGCAAGTACAAACGCCGCCCGCCCCCGCTCCTCTGTTCCAAGGCTCCCAATTTCCCGAACAATCCGCTCCAGCGCCCACCGCAAATTCACCGCCGTCGGCCGCGTTTTCCCCAGCACCTCCGCCGCCCGTCGCTGCGATTCATCGGATGGATCCGCCGCCAGCGCAATCGCCATCCCATAAGCCGCGGTCGCCCCAATCAGCGGCGCCCCCGCACCCACATCTCCTTAATCGCCCGCTCCACATCCCCAAGTGTTTTCAACTCCACCTTCGCCAGCTCATGCGGAAGCTTCGTCTGATCGATAATCCCAACGCCCCCCTCCACCTCCCAAATCGTCCGCATCGGCACGCCATCGACAAGCATGTCTCAAGAGTAACCCCTCTCGCCGCCGCCGGCGATGGGTGGTGATGCTACACTTTGCTACACTTTGCGACAGTTCCGGGACATTATTTAGTGATTGCTAGCTTATTTGCTTAACGCAAACATTGGCGGGACAGTGGGTTGGGGCAATTTTTTGGAGCTGGGCGGGTATTTTACGCCGATAGGTGTCGCATTTGTCGGGAAATTGCCATGTTTGTGCTCTTTGGATTGCTTGTCGCAATAGATTTCATCCACGATCGTAGGCTTTTTATATATTAAGGTTCGCGTCACTAATGCCACGAAGTTAAGCCACAACACAATGTTCCTCCCGTAGTTGTAATTTGAGCACCGCACGCGGCCGGGTCATGTATGGATACTCCTTCTTCTGTCGTTTGATCACCCGCGGCTCCAGACGCCCCGGACGCCAAGGATTTACCTTCAATTCCACCACCGCGCTCACGTCGCGCAGTCGCAGCCATGCCAGCGCGTCGGCAAAGCTCAGACGATCGACGTTGACTCCCTGACGCCAGGCCGCTCTGAGCATCAACAGGCGGATCAGGTTGTAGACCAGCAGGAAGATCCGTCGCTCCTTTCGAATTCCCTCCAGCGTCTGGCATTTCAGCACATGCATTCCCAGCGTGGTCTTGAGATGGCGGATGTTGGTCTCGACCATCCATCGTGTCAGGCGAAGTTCGATCAATTCGTCGGCAGGGTACGCGTCGGGATCGAGCAGGGTTGTCACGATTGTCACCGTGATGGGGCGAAAGCCGTTGCGCTGCACCGTGCGTCGAATCTCCCGCACGATGATCGACTCCGGCAACTCCTCCCATTGCGACGGGCTCATCCAGTCGGGTTTGTTAACCGGTTTGAAGTATTCGACCAGATGGTCCTTTTGTCCCAGCGATTTGATCCATCGCGAACGCGGTTTGCCCCCGCTTTTTTTTCCGGTGTTGTGTTTCATCGGCACGTGCCTTCGGCCGGGCGTGAAATCGACGATGCGGTGGTGATGCGTGGGCATGATCGCGTGCAGATTCGCCTGTAAAAGCAGGGCCAAATGCACGTATGAGCTGAACGCGTCATCCCCCAGAAGGATGTCTCCCGCTTGCAGATGCCCGTGCATGCGCCAGGCCACGGAGGCGTCATGCGTGTCGCCGGGGGCGTCGTGACAGTCGATCAGCAATCCGCTGCGGTGGTCCATGAGCAGCAGCAGATGCGACGTGGGAAAACCCAGACCCGGGGCGCAGGCGGCCGGCACTCCGTAGTGATCGCGCAGTTCCACGGTGTCCGGCATGGAATCGCTGGAGCCGTCGATCACGTGCAGCCGGTGCCCGCGCCAGCGATAGGACGCATCACCAACGCCATCGGCGCTGCTTAGCTCCCGCCGGCCCTGATCGACGATGTCATGATGCACCTGCTGAATCAGCTCCATCGGCAGCCGCGTGCGTGCCTGGCACCAGGCGGAATCGGAAAAGTCCTCCCCCGCCAGGTGCCGCACTGCCGAGCAGGCGACATTGCCGTGGGCAACCTGCTGAACAAACAGTCGAAGGGTATTGCCCGGCGTGAGGGTGGTGTTGCGGAACGAGTGGCCCTGAGCCAGCGCCAGTTGATTGATCCGCTCTGGCAGGAGAAGATCATCAGCGCCATCGCGAATGCAAGTGAGGGCGAGATCGAACGCAGCCATCCGTGGCCTCCTGTTGGTTGGTGAACAAAGCACCGCCATTCTGACAGGAGGCTACTTGTTGCGCAATGGTAGTAAGTGCAGTAATGGCGCGGACTTGTGGCTTAACTTCGTGGCATTAGCTTGCATCACCTTTAATTGAATCATATAATATAAACAATTCGCCGGGCGAAAGCACGATAGAGGAAAATGGGTGTCCATGATGACAGCAGTGTCGTGGCCCCGTCCGTTTGGAGATGAACTGTGTGCGAGAAATAGTTATCAATGGATTTCGTTTTTCGAAGTGGGCAAATAGTCGTAGACTATTGATTGTTGAGAGCGAGCGACTGCAAGATTGCATCCGGTATTGCAATACGAAAAAAGTCCGATCATTGCATATAAGTCCATTCCATGGTTTTGAATTAGATGATATTAGCTTCCTTTCCGAATGTCCGTATATTCACGAAGTTCATCTGCAGCCCGGAATAGCCGACTTAAGCGGCTTGTATGCGCGTAAAAAGGCTTCGACGGTTGTCAGCGATCTTCGCACATCACATCGATTTTTCAAGAGTTCCCGGTTTAATCGATTTAGCGACGGATTGGAATGTCGAAATAGATGCGAGTTTGTTTCTCGCGAAGCAGCTGAAGCGTTTATGGTTGCGAGGTTATCGGCCCAAAGGCTACCGTGACCTCCGCAAATTCACAGCGTTTGATAAGCTTGAATACCTTCACGTCGCTCTATCCAATATTATCTCATTAAAGGGAGTTGGGGCGATCAAGACGCTGAGGGAGCTGGCGCTTAGCTACTGCGCACGCCTCGAAGATGCGAGCGCGTTAATCGGAAGAATTGAACCGCTGGAAGAGTTGGAGCTAAATCATTGTGGAAGAATCCAAGATCTCGAAATGACGCTTGAAAAATTGACGCGATTGCGAAAGCTTATCCTGTCTCATTGTGGTAGTCTCCCAAGCTTGAAATTTGTTAGACGGTTGTCGAGGCTTGAATTCCTATCTTTCGTGCACACAGACATTCTTGATGGAGATATAAAGCCCACCTTTCATCTGAAATTCGTTGGATTTAATAATAAGCGACACTATTCTCACACATTCCAACAGGTCCGTGCAATCACAGAAGAGCGAACAAGTGGGCCAAATCTGTACGGAAAATGAGCCTCTACTGTGTGAAGGAGGTGTGTCTGCACCGCTCAAGTAATTTAGATTGAGATGCGTTCGATTTCATCGAGCGAGAGTGAGTCGTTCGTCCGGTCGTATAGCTTGGTCGTCCGGGGCGACTCGTGTGCCGCGATTGCCTGAGCATTTTCAATCGTCCCGCCGTTTTCCAGATACGCGGTGATCCCTGTGGCTCGGAAGGTGTGGCAGCATATTCGATCCAAACCCATGCCACAAGCCAAGCCACGCCGCTTAATCATCCGGAGCACATCGGTTCGTGACATCGCCTTCAAGGTAATGGCGTCTGTCTTGCCGACAACCGACCGAAACAGCGGCCCCTTTTTCTGATCTTCGATTTCCGCTCTGGCGATATAGGCGTCCAGATACTCCACCGCATTGTGATGTGCGGGAACCTCATGGAACTTCCCGCCCTTCTCGTGCAGTCGAATCCACGACCGTTTTCCCTGCTGGTAATAGTCCTCGACGTACATCCCAACCACAGCCGAAACACGGGCGGGCAGACAAAAGGGGTCAGGTTCCGTTTTTGAAAAAATGGAACCTGACCCCTTTTCTTTTGGCGCGTCACTTTTAATTGAACCCGCGTCACTTTTAATTGAACCGATACAGCCAAAGACGCCACACGCTCGCCTTGGCATGAAGAAACACTTCCGGACGGGCGGAAAGTATATGTCCGCGAGAACATGGGATGGTTTTGGTTTATTAGATTCTGACTTAGGGAAAATAGAATAGGCTCAGGTTCCGTTCCTGACAAACGGAACCTGGTCCCTTTTCTTTCTGCCCCTTTTCTTTCTTGTATTTCTTGGCGCTTTGCGCCTTGGCGGTTAAAAATCTGATAACCGCCCGCTTCGCTCAAGACGCCAAGAGCGCCAAGAAATTCAAAAGCGGTGTATCATCGCAGTAATCAACGCATCTCCCGACGCGCGATCCCCCCAAAAAAAGGCGCGGCGCGCGTCATTCGACGCTGGCGCCGGCGTGTACATTGCGGCCGCGTGTAAGCCGAATTCTGTTCCCGGCGCAAAACAAATTGCGCCGGAGGCGATCATTTCTCTGGGCCGGTTGTTGCCAACCGGCTCAAGCAGCCTACCCGCGGGTCTGCCGGTTGCCCGGCACGTCCAGGGCTCAGAACTGCTCCGCTTATTTGGCCTTGCTGCCGGTGGGGTTTGCCGTGCCATCGGTGTCACCACCGATGCGGTGCGCTCTTACCGCACCATTTCACCCTTACCCTTCGACTCGAGCCTTTCGGCTCTCGCTCAGGGCGGTATCTTTCTGTTGCACTTTCCGTCGGATTTCTCCGCCTTGATGTTATCAAGCACCGAGCCCGATCGCAGTTCGGACTTTCCTCACCGAACCTCGCGGTCCAGCGCGATCGCCACTGCGGCCGCAATATGACATTATACTCATGTTTCGGACCCGTAGAAATGAATCTCACGCATCAAAGCAAAGCCGCCCCCATTGCCGCGCTGATTGCAATCGTCTCTTTCACCACCTTTGTCTTTCCCGGCGATGTCCCTTTCCTGCGTGATGAACCGATGCTCCTCGGCGATGCCCTGCTCGCAAACCACACGCCCTCCAGGATCTTAGGCATATCCCTCCCCTTCACCCCCGCGGCACACGGCCTTCAGGGCACCCGCGGCGTCGCCTACGGCCCGCTGCCCCTCTGGATCTACCAACTCCTCCTTTCCCTCACGCACAATCCCGTCGCCATCGTGTCGATGCGCGCCGCCCTCGTCAGCGCATCGACCGCCCTCGCCCTGCTTTGGCTCGCGCGACACGATGCACCTCAGCGCCTGGTACGCCCCCCTTTCAATGCTGTCCCCCTGGCTATGGCTTCTTAGCCGCAAGCCCTGGGACAACAGCTTTTGCATCCCCCTATCCGCCATGGCGATGGCAGCCTACGCAAGTTTCTTGGCCACCCGCCGCCGCGGCCCCCTGCTCACCGCCGCGGCATCCCTCGAGGCGCTGACGTTGGTTCACTTCATGTCGCTCGCCCTGATCGTGCCCATGGTTCTCCACGCCGTTTGCTTCCAGCGCCGCCAAATTAAAAAATTCGCATGGTCGCTCTTGGCAGTCGCCGCGCCATGGCTTGCCATCCTCCCCTTCTATTTCGCTTCGATAGGACATTCACTCCAGTTTCATCATTTCAAGGATGTCTCCAGCAATCTCACCTGGTGGCTCCCGCTCCTGGGCGCACATCATTTGGCTGCCGGGTTCGATTGGTTCCCCGATGCGATGCAAAAATTGCCCCCGATCATCAAGCTGTGCCAGACGATCTCTCTTCTACCGCACCTTGCCGTTTGGGCCGGAATGGTCCTGGCGATCTTCAAACTCAGCAACGCGATTCAGCATAGACGCGAGCTTTCCGTTTCAGATCATCTTGTACTTCTCTCGCTCGCGGTAGCCCTCTGCCAGGGCTTCCTCGACGCCGCCGCCAAGCTCGAACCCTTCGCCCATTTCTTCAATGCAACCTGGATCGTCTATGTCGTGCTCGCGTGGTATGCCGTCGACACCCTGGCAGGAAAACTAAATCGCCCCGGTATTCTCCTCGGCATCCCCCTCGCAGCCTATATCACCTCCGTCGCCACCGTTCTTGGAACGACGATTTTCATCGTCCACCACGACGATGGAATTCTCACCAGAGAATTTGGAGCAACCCTGAACAACCAAATCGCCGCCGCCCAGAATATCCTGCAGTTTTCCCCCAGTTCCCCCTTAATAATCGAATGCTCAGAATGGCTCGTCTACCCCACAACCCCGCGCGTACTGCTGGCCCTGCTATCACCCCCTGATGGCCCCAGACCACTGCGACGCCTCTATGCCCGCGACCGCAACCGTTTTCCCGCTGATCCGGGAATTATCATCCAAACCGATCCGATATCGCACCCTCCACCTTAAGAACACAGCGATTATTGGTCGGGAATACGGAAGACACAAAAAGAGTCGAATAAATATAAGATGGAGCAGCATTTGTGGATTCTGAGTTAGTCAACCGCTTTCGGCAGCAGGCGCTTCGTCACCTCGACGAAGCCTACAGCTTGGCGCGATGGCTGACCCGTGACCGGCACGATGCTGAGGATGTGGTGCAGGAGGCATGCTTGCGGGCTTTGCGGGGTTTCGAGAATTTCCGCGGTGAAGACGGACGCGCATGGCTGCTCACCATCGTGCGCAACACCTGCTACACCTGGCTCAAACGACGCCGCCACACCGTCTCGACCGTCGAGGTCGACGCCGACATTGCGGCCGTCGAGTCCGACGTCCCCGATCCTTTTGCCGAGCTGGCGCGCAACATCGATTCCCAGCAGTTGCGGGCCGCGATCGAGGAACTGCCGATAGAGTTTCGAGAGGCCATTGTGCTCAAAGACCTTCAAGGCTTGTCCTACCGCCAGATCTCCGAGATCGCGGCCGTCCCCATCGGCACGGTCATGTCCCGCCTCTCGCGCGGCCGCCGCCGTCTGGCGACTAAACTCTGTGCCGAGAAAGGGGCGAGGTGACGCCCCATGGAATGTAAAGAGGCCATCGATCTGATCTCCGCATACTCCGACGGCGAGCTCGACGCCGCCCAGCGCCGCCCAGGCCGAGCGTCACATCAACGACTGCCCCCAGTGCAACCAAGCCCTGCAAAGCATCACCGCGCTCAAAGCCGCGATGCTGACCGACGGCCTGAAATTCAACGCCCCCGGCGCCCTCCTCAAACGAGTGAACTCACTGCTCGACAAAGCCATCGATCCCCCCGCCGCAAAACCCCCCGCCCGAATTCCGCGCCCCAAGTTGCTCGCTTTCGCCGCAGGGTTAACGGGCATTGCCGCGATTCTCGCGATCACCTACATGCTCTACCCCACGCAGCGCCAGCGCGTAGAAAACGATGCGGTCGCGCGATATCAGCAATCCGCCCAGGCAGCACCCGTTGTCGACGTTGCCTCGTCAGATCCAAAAACAGTCTTTGCCTGGTTCACCGGCAAGCTAAACTTCGCCCCCTTCCCGCCGACCACCCCCCCCGCCGGCTACACCCTTGCCGGCGGGCGGGTAGATCATTTCGGCGGTGTGCAGGTGGCGACGCTGATCTATCAAAACGGCTCCCATCTGTCCCAGGTCTCAGAATGGCCCGCCCCGGGCAGCGGGAATGAAAAAAGCTCCCGCTCCGCCGGTGGCCTGAACATCTCATCCTGGAACAATTCCGGCTGGGGATTCGTGGTCGTCTCCGATGATTCCGGCCCGCCCCTCCAGCAGTTGCCCAATCTGTTCGTAGCCCCCGGCTGCGGTCCGCGATAGCCAAAGGCCTGGTAGTAGGTCAGTTCGCTCTCGGAACGCCCACGGACTTAGGTGAGTTCAGCCGAACCGCGCCGCCGTTGGGGGAATTTCAAATTCGCTGTCGGGCTCCAAATTGACCCATTACCAAAGGTCTTTAACCCTTCCCGCTCGCTGGTTAAATTGGGGCCGTTGATACCCCGCCCAAGATTGTCCGAAATGGCCGGCCCGATCGCGGCCATCGCCATAATCATTGCCTTCACCGCCTTCGTCCTCCCCGGCGACGTTCCCTTTATCGCCGAGATGGCCACCCTTCTGGGCTCCGCCGCGCAGCTCAATGCCGCGCCCTCCCATTTTTTAGGAATTTCACTCCCCTTCACCATCGCCACCATCGGCACCTTAGGCACCCGCGGCTTGCCTTACGGCCCGTTCCCCATCTGGTTCTACCAGGCGTTGCTCGTCTTCTCACACAATCCCGTCGCGGTCGTTTGCATGCACTCTCTCATCTTCGAAACCACCACCGCCGCCGCCCTTCTATGGCTCACCCGCGTCATGCACCTTAGCCCTTGGTACGTGCCCCTCTCCATGCTCTCCCCCTGGCTATGGCTCTACAGCCGTGAGATTTGGGACAACACCTTCTGCATCCCCCTATCCGCCCTGGCGGTCGCCGGCTATGGCGATTTCATCGAAACCCGCCGCCGCTGGCCCCTCGCCCTCGCGGCCTCCTGCCTCGGCGCCATGACCCTCATCCACCTCATGTCCGTCGCCATGATCGGCGGCGTTGCCCTCCACGCTTTTCTCTTCCAGCGCAACTCCCTCAATCGATTTCGCTCCACCCTCGCCGCCGTCGGCATCGTCTGGCTCGCCCTCTTCGGCATCTATTTCCACGCTGCAATACACGTCGCCGCCCCCGTCATGACCGTCGCCGTCAGCGGATCCCTGAGCTGGTGGTTCCCCCTCCTCGGCGGCCACCATCTCGCCGCCGGTTTCGACTGGCTTCCCACCGTACACAAAGAAGCCCCGCAGATTCTTTCCGTCTTTCAGGCGATCTCTCTCCTCCCCTATCCCGCCGTCTGGGCCGGGATGATTCTGGTCGTCGTCCGATATCGCCGCAGCCTCCGCCGGCGCGAGCCCTTTACCACCGCCGATCAACTCGCGTTGCTCTCGGTCATCACGGCTGTTTGCCAGGGAATCCTCGACGCCGCCGAGCGAACGATGCCCTTGAGCCACTATTTCAACGCCACCTGGATCTGCTACGTGGTCTTAGCCTGGTACGCCGTCGAAGCGTTGCGAATTCGGATTCCCAAACCACTGCTCACGATTGGCATCCCCGTCGCCCTCTACGCCGGTTCTCTGCTTGCTGTGCTCGGGATGACCATGTTTATGATTCATCGCGACAGCGGAGCCATGGGCCCGGAATTCGGAGCCTCGCTTTCGCAGCAGATTTCCGTCATTCGAGAGATCGAAAAGTATTCACCCGATTCGTCACTTCAAGTCGTTGAGTCAGTCTGGTACGGCTACCCCGCAATACCCCGTCAGTTGCTGCTGTTAATTCCCCCGCCCCCTGGCCCCCGCCCGATTCGCAGACTCGTCGTACATGACCGCTGGCGCTCGCCAACGGATGCCGCCATCACCGTTGACGTCTATCCCTCCGACTCTTACCCCCTCTCCCGGTAATCCGGCCTTCGGCTCTGAGGCTCAGGCTCGAAGAGGAGAGGGTTGGGGTGAGGGCTCTTCTCTCCTGCTCTACTGTCTACTGTTCTACTCTCTCGCGCAGCGCGGGGTGAGGGCTCTTCTCTACTGCTCTACTGTCTACTGCTCCACTCTCTCGCGCAGCGTCGCCTTGAGAGCCATGCCCCTGGCGCATATCATCCGCTGCTTTCCTACAGGTTAATCAAATGCCCATCAACTCCAATCCGTTCGCCGCCGAAGCAAAGCTCAGTTCCCTCGCCGGTGATGTCTCAATTTTCCGCCTCAATCGCCTCAGCGAGCTGAAGCTGGGAGACATCGATCGTCTCCCCTATTCCATCAAGGTATTGCTCGAAAGCTGCCTGCGCAACCTCGACAATTTCGAGGTCAGCGAAGACGACGTTCGCCGCCTCGCCGCCTGGAAGGCCACCGCCATCCAGACCGCGGAGCTCCCCTTCAAGCCCGCCCGGGTCATCCTGCAGGATTTCACCGGCGTACCCTGCGTCGTCGACCTCGCCTCCATGCGCGCCGCCATGAAACGCGCCGGCGGCAATCCGCAAAAAATCAATCCCGCTCGTCCCCGTCGATCTGGTCATCGACCACAGCGTCCAGGTCGACGATTTCGGCAATCGCTTCGCCCTCTTCAACAACGCCGAAAAGAGAATTCGAACGCAACGGCGAACGCTATGAATTCCTGAAATGGGGCCAGAAGGCCTTCGCGAATTTCAGCGTCGTCCCGCCGGCGACAGGAATCGTCCACCAGGTCAATCTCGAATATCTCGCCAAGGTCGTGCAGGTCCGCGACGGCGTCGCGTTCCCCGACAGCCTCGTCGGCACCGACAGCCACACCACCATGATCAACGGCCTCGGCGTCCTCGGCTGGGGCGTCGGCGGAATCGAAGCCGAAGCCTGCATGCTCGGCCAGCCGATCTACATGGTCACGCCCCAGGTCGTCGGCTTCCGCCTCTACGGCCAGCTCCCCGAAGGATCGACCGCAACCGACCTGGTCCTCGTCGTCACCCAAATTCTCCGCTCCCACAACGTCGTCGACAAATTCGTCGAATTCTATGGCGATGGCCTGGCCACAATGTCCGTCGCCGACCGCGCCACCATCGCCAACATGGCCCCGGAATATGGCGCGACCATGGGCTTCTTCCCCGTCGACGATCAAACCCTGAACTATCTTCGCCTCACCGGCCGCGACGAGAAGCTAGATCGATCTCGTCGAGCGCTACTGCAAGGAGCAGGGCCTCTGGCGGCAGACCGCCTCCTCGCCCCGATTTTCACCGAAATGCTCGAACTGGATCTCGGCACGGTCATGCCCAGCGTCGCCGGCCCGCGCCGCCCGCAGGACCGCGTCGAACTGCGCGGCGTCAAGCAGATCTTTCCGCTCCGCCCTGGTCGATATCTTCAAGAAAGAAGTCGGCGAAAGCGCCACGCCACGCCTCGACCGCTGGTCTTCCGAAGCCCCGGTCAACTCGACGATGGACAACGGCGAAGAAGCCGACACCACCGAACATCTGCATGACGACCTCAAGGACGACTCCGCCGTCGTCGCCATGGACGATCGATGGATGAAGCTCACCCACGGCGACGTCATCATCGCCGCCATCACCAGCTGCACCAACACCAGCAATCCCTCGGTGATGGTCGCCGCCGGCCTGCTCGCCAAAAAAGCCGTCGAGCGCGGCATGCGAAGTCCCGCCCTACGTGAAAACCTCCCTCGCCCCCGGCAGCCGCGTCGTCACCGATTACCTCAACAAGGCCGGCCTCACCCAGTATCTCGATCAGCTCGGTTTCAACACCGTCGGCTACGGCTGCACCACCTGCATCGGCAACAGCGGCCCGCTGCCCGAAGCCGATCGCCAAGGCCATCGAAAGCGCGCGATCTGGTCGTCGCCGCCGTTCTCTCCGGCAACCGCAATTTCGAAGGCCGAATCAATCCCCACGTAAAGGCGAATTATCTCGCCAGCCCGCCGCTGGTCGTCGCCTTCGCCCTGGCCGGCACGATCGATGTCGAATCTGATGGACGAGCCGATCGGCCAAGAACGACAAAGGCAAGCCAGTCTTCCTCCGCGAGCTCTGGCCCACGCAGGCCGAAGTGCAACGACACCATCGCCCATTGCCTCTCCCCCGAAATGTTCCGCAACCAATACGCCAACGTCGCAATCGGGCAACGACGAGTGGAACAAGATCCCCGTCAAAGGCGGCGAGCTCTTTCAATTGCGACGAAAAGAGCACCTACATCCAGGAGCCGCCGTTCTTCACCAATCTGACCCAAAGAGCCCGGCAACGATTGCAGCCGATCAACGGCGCGCAGCGTCCTGGTGATGGTCGGCGACAGCGTCACCACCGACCACATTTCCCCCGCCGGCTCGATCAAGAAGGACAGCCCCGCCGGCAAATACCTGATGGAGCACGGCGTCAGCCCCATCGACTTCAACCAGTACGGCTCCCGCCGCGGCAACGACCGCGTCATGACCCGCGGCACCTTCGCCAACATCCGCCTGAAAAATCTCCTCGCCCCCGGCACCGAAGGCGGCGTCACCAAATATCTCCCCACCGGCGAAATCATGCTCCATCTACGACGCCAGCATGAAATACCAGGCCGACAAAATCCCCCTGATCGTGCTGGCCGGCAAAGATTACGGCATGGGCTCCAGCCGCGACTGGGCCGCCAAGGGACGTCTCCTCCTCGGCGTAAAAGCCGTCATCGCCGAAAGCTTCGAACGCATCCACCGCAGCAACCTCGTCGGCATGGGCGTCCTCCCGCTCGTCTACAAGCCGGGCCAAACCCGCACAAGCCTCGGCCTCACCGGCGAAGAAACATTCGAGATTCAGATCGACGACAATCTCAAGCCCAAGCAGGACGTCAAAGTCCGTGCCACCAGCCGGCGGCAAGACCTTCGAATTCCTACCATCTGCCGGATCGACACCCCGGTCGAGATCGAGTACTACCGCAACGGCGGGATTTTGCAGACCGTGCTCAGGAAAATGCTGGGGAATGGATGATTATCCTGCTATAATCGGCTGTAGCCATGGTCGCGATCACCGCACACTTCGACGGCAAGGTATTCGTTCCGGATCAGCCGGTGGATTTGCCGCCGGGCCAGCGGTTGCTTCTTCACATAGAGGCAACACCCAGTGGTGTTCCCGCGCAGATTCGAGCGGGTAGCGCCAAAGGCGAAATAACGATCGCGGCGGATTTTGACGCACCGCTCGACGATTTCAGCGAATATCGCGAATGACCCTTCTTCTCGATACCCACGCATTCTTGTGGTTCATTACCGCCGATTCGCGCCTCAACGCCGACGCAAAATCTGCAATTGAAAATCCCTCAAATACCCGATTGTTGAGCATTGCCAGTCTTTGGGAAATGGCGATCAAGCACAGTCTGGGCAAGCTGCAATTGAGTTCCCCGCTGGAAGCCTTTATGCAAAAACATTTGACAGTGAATTCGATCGACCTGTTTCCAATCGATCAAAAACATATATTCGCGCTGGCAAGCCTGCCCTTTCACCATCGCGACCCCTTTGATCGACTGATCGTTGCACAGGCGTTAGTGGAAAACATGAGCATCGTCAGCACCGATGCGACGCTTGATAGCTACGGCGTGAGCCGGCTCTGGTAAACGGGGACGCACCCATCACGGCTCCCCCCTATTCACAAACAAAATCCCCCCCGCCAAAATCCCCAAACCTGCCACAAAAATCGGCAGCAAAATCACCGATACCTGAACGCCATACCCAAAGCCCCCCGGCACCGATGCTTCCATAAAAATGGCCGCCACACAAATTAACCACACCAGCGTAATCCCAATCGAAATACAAGCCGCGATCGCCGGACTGGACAGAATCGAACTCGCCAGCCAGGCGACCCCAAACGCCATCCACATCGCAAATCCCGCCATCCCTATTTCAACCAGGATACGATCGTTCCCCGGCCCCATCGAACCCGCATAATCCTTAATCAACCGAAACACGAGCAAATTCGCCCCCCAAAACAGCGCCGGAAACCCCGCCCCGATCAGCAGCTTGCTGACAACAATTCTCGACCGCCTGACCGGCAGCATCGCCAGAAATTCCGCCGACCGCTCCCGGCGTTCAAGAGCAAACGCCGCCCCGCCGAATATCGCCGCCACCACGATCGTCAGCACCAGCGCCAGCTCCAACACCACCCCCGCGTTTTGTGAAACAACGCTGCGGGGATACTTACTGGAAAAGAACAACGTCGGCGCAATGATCAAATACGGCGTAGCGATCAGCACCGCCCCGCCCACAATCGGCACCCGATTCAGCTTCAAATCCTTCTTCAACAGCGCAATCATCTCATTCTCCGCAAATCACCTGTGCCGCCGGTGTCCTCACCGGCGGAATCCCCCGCGCAATTATCTCCCTCTCCGCAAATCCACTTCAGCTCCCCACGCGCTCCAAGTACAAAATCGTCCCCAGACAAAAACAGAAAAATCCCAGCCCAAACGCCGCCGCCACCAGCACATAAACCGAAGGAAAAATCTCCTCGATCTGCGTCTGCACAAAGAAACCGATCAGCACGCCCATCCCCACGCACGCGGCTATCGATGGACTTTTCAGAAAAACGCTCATCAGCCACGATATTCCAAACGTCAGGACGATCCCGGCCGCGGAAACGACGTAGGAAAAATAAAACAGCTCATGCGCCAGGGATCCGGCACCCCCCCTACGATCCAATCCGTTCGCCAAATACAGCAAAAAATTGTCCCCTCCCGTCGCAAAATAATACTCGCATGAACGATCCATACCACGAAAATCGCCGTGAATGCGATGGAAATCTTGCTCCAAATAATCGACCAGCGGCTCACCGGCATCATCGCCAGAAAATCGCCGCTCCCGTCCCTCCGTTCAACGGCAAAGGCGCATCCGCCAAATATCCCCGCCACCACAATGCACGCCCCTGAACATAGAGCGGTAACCGTTCCACTCCGCGCACCAAATCCCCGCCGATATCAAAAACCTGGTGAACGAGCTCCACCCCCGTCAAAATAATATACGGCAAACAAATCGCGACAACCGCCGCCACGATCGCCCCCCGGTAAATCCGCAAATCCTTCCGCAGCAGCGCATTCATACCGCCTCCTGCTTCCCTCGAATCACATCCTTGAACACGTCATCCAAACTCACGTCCAGCACATCCACCTGCGACACCCGATTCCTCGCCCGGATAAATTCCACCTGCCCCGGCCCAAAGTCCTTCACCGTCAGCGTCCACTCCCTTCCCCGAACCTGCTGAAATACCAGCCCCGGCGGCGCCTCCCGCGCCGCCGATTCATCCTCCAGCACCGCCCGAATCCGTTTCGTCTGTTCCAGCAAAACATCCACCGGGCTATGCAGCACCAGGTTCCCCTCGTGCATGATCGCCACGCTGTCCGCCAGCCGCTGAACGTCTCCAAGCGTGTGCGAAGAAAAGAAAACCGTCTGCTTGCGCAAAGACGTCACTACCAGCACCCCTTCCAGAAACTCCTCCCGCACCAGCGGATCGAACCCGCTCGTCGGCTCGTCCAAAACCAGAACCTCCGGATCGTGGCAAAGCGCCAGCAGCAGCGACAGCTTCGCCCCCTGCCCCTTCGACAGGTGTTTCACCTGCTTCGACCAGTCCAGGTCGAACATCCGCATCAGCTCCTCGCACCGTTTCCTGTCCCAATTCGCATAAAACGAGCGAGCAAAATCAATCGCCTCATGAACCCGCATCCACGAGTAAACCGTCGGCCGGTCCGGCACATACCCAATCTTCGCCTTCACCCGGTCGCGCTCCCCAGGCATCGCGCACCCGGCAATGCTGATTTCCCCCGAACTCGGCCGCAGCAACCCCACCATCATCCGGATCGTCGTCGTCTTCCCCGCCCCGTTGAGGCCGATGAATCCCAGCGTCTTGCCCCGCTCCACGCGCAGCGTCAGCCGGTTCACCACCGTCGCCTTCCCGAACCGCCGGCTCACGTTTCGCAGCGCAATCGGATAGTCCACGGATTCCTCGCTCATATCAGCCTCTCTTCTCGGCCTGCTCCCACGCCTCGCGATAAAGCTTCTCGATCGCCGTCCTGGAAATCCCCGCCCGACGCGCACTGGCGATCGCCTGGCTCATCGAACCGCGCACGCTCTGATGCACACCGTTGCGCACAGCGGCAAGCGAGTCATCGCTCACCACCATCCCCACTCCCTTTTTGCTCGAAATCAACCCCTCCTTCTCAAGCTGTTCGTACGCCCGCTGAACCGTATTCGGATTCACCAGCAGCGCCAGCGCTGCCCGCACGGATGGAATCAGATCCCCCGCCCGGTAAATCCCCGACGCCACCGCCCCGCGGATTTCATCCGCGATCTGCTGAAAAATCGGCGCAGGACTCGCCGGCTCTATCCGCATGTGTACTAGCGTAATGGTACACTAGTACGCGCAGGATTTCAATCAAAAAATAGCGCAATTTCCCCAAAAATCGAACACATTTTGTGTCCGCGCGAAGTCTCACCTTGCCCCTTTCAAGGGTGCTTCACCACAATAAGTAAGCATATACTAATAAAAGTCTAAAAAGTGTCAGATTTTGTCAGATTCTGTCCGATCCTACCGCTGCTCTAAAACGTCCACCCTACCCCCAGCAGCAACTGCGTCTGCGTCCGAACGCTCCCCGGCGCGGGATGCGAATCGTAATCCGCCTCGCCGCGAAATTCCGAAAACATCGTCTTGGTCAGCGCAACCCTGATCCCCGCGTCAAAAAGCACCAGAAAATCCTTGGCGTTCTGAATCGACGGAAAATATGCCAAATCGCTGAACAGCTTCACCTTGTCCCACAATGTTTTGTCGATGTGATAGGCCAGTCGAAGCGACACATTCTCATCAGGCGTGCCGGTGTTCGTGTAGTCTTCATACACCCAGGCCAGACCCCCTTCCACATCCGCGTTGAAGTCCGGCTGCTCCACGAACTGATACCCGGCGCTAGCGCCGGCGTCACCCGGATATCCAGATTCAGTATCCGGTTCTTCTCTACCCGCATGTTCGCGTTGGCATAGAAGTGAGGCGTGAAGAAATAACTGTAGGCCGGCTGGATATACCACTGATCGGTGCTGGTTTGAGTGATGCCGTTTTGCTTCGTCTTGCCGAAGAGATATTGGCCGTCGAACTGGATTCGGTCGCTGACCCCGCGGCGCAACAAGCCCAGAGTCGCGCCCAGCGCCTCGCTATACGTATTGCCCTGGTTCAGCGAGCCGTTAACCACCAGCGAGCCGTTCCACGCGATCGGCGGTGGATTGATCTTCTCGATCTTGCTGATCGGCACCGCCTGCACCGCCAGCGAACCCGAGGGCGACGTTTCGAACGTGCCATCCGCCCCCATCGTCACCGGCTGATTGATGATGGTGCCATCCTGAAGCACGATTTTGATCGGCTCATCCGTAAAGAATGTCTTGACGTCACTGAGCTTGACGGTGATCGTTCCCGCGATTGGCGACAAGATGGTTAATTTCCCCCCGTCGGCGGTCTGGATCGTGCCGGTGATCCGGTCCCCATTCTTCAAAACCACCTGGTCAGCCGTGGCCACGGCCGCGCCGGTTGCGAGGAAGAGAATAATCAGCGAAATTATACGTCGGGTCGGATAGCGGTTGGTTGCGGTAACCATGGAAAAAATCTCCTTTCATGGTTGTGTCCGGCAATTGTAACGCCCGAAATTTTTTGACGCATTTTTATGTAGATTCACCGACATGACCATTCAACAGCAGCTAGAAAACGGCCTTGCACATTTGAAGGCGAACAGAGTCGGCGACGCGATCCCGCTCTTTCGGCAGGTTCTTGCCCAGCCAGCCGCAGAATCCCGACGCGCTTTTTCTTCTCGGCATAGCCGAACATCAGTCGGGAAGACAGCCGAGCGCGATCGAATTGATCCAGCGCACCATCGCCGTCAATCCCAATAATTCGGATTACCATCGCAACCTCGCCATGGTCTTCGCGCAGATGGGGCGAAACGACGATGCCGTCGCCGCGCTGCGCGCACGGTCGCCGTCAATCCGAAAAACTGGCAGGCTTTTTTCGACCTCGGCAACCAATTCATCGGCCGCGGAAATCTCGACGCGGCCGTCGAAAATATTGCGCCGCGCTGCTCATTCGTCCGGATTTTGCCGATGCCCATCAAAACCTCGGCTCTGCGCTGCACCGCAAGGGACAGCTCGACGAAGCCGAAGCACACCTGCGCAGGGCGCTGATCATTCAGCCCCGGATGCCCGATGCGCAAAATAATCTCGGAAGCGTCCTGGCGGCGAAAATGCGACTGGCCGACGCCGTCGCCGCCTATCAGGAAGCGTTGAAAATGCGCCCCGATTTTCCCGCCGCCCTGTCGAACCTCGGCTCGGCACTGCGCATGATGGGACGGCGCGCGGACGCAATCAAGATCCTCCAGCGGGCGATCCAGCTCTCCCCCAACATGCCCGAGCCCTACAACAACCTGGGAATCGCCCTGAGGGAAGAGGGCCGACTCGACGAAGCGATCGCGATTTACAAAAAATGCCTCACCATCCGCCCCAACATGGTCGACACGACCAACAACCTCGGCAACGCCTATAAGGATTCGGGAGACATCGCCGAGACCATCGCCTGTTACGGCCGCGCCCTGGCGATCAATCCGCGCAGCCGGGCATTCACAGCAACATGGTCTACACCCTTCAGTTTCACCCCGGCTACGACGATGAAGGGCTCTTCCGCGAGCAGCGCAGGTGGAACGACATTCACGCCCTGCCCCTGGCGAAGTCGATCCGGCCGCACGAAAACGACCGATCGCCCGATCGCAAACTGCGGATCGGATACGTGTCGGCCTATTTTTATTCGCAGGCGGAGTCGTTTTTCGTCGCCCCGCTGATCGAGAATCACGACCGCCAGCAGGTCGAAGTTCATTTATATTCCAGCGTCATCCGCCCCGATCAATTCACCGCCCGGCAAAAACAGTCGGCCGACGTGTGGCACGACGTCCTCGGTTGGCCCGATGCCGAAGTGGCGGAACAAATTCGCCGCGACAAGATCGACGTGCTGATCGACCTGGCCATGCACATGTCACACAACCGCCTGGGGGTTTTCGCGCAAGCCGGCCCCGGTCCAGGTAACCTGGCTCGCATATCCCGGCGGAACCGGTTTGGATGCGATGGACTATCGCATCACCGATTCGTTCATGGATCCGCCCGACAAACCCACGTCGTATTACCGAGAGGAATCCTGGCGATTGCCGAACTGTTGGTGCTGCTACGATTCGATGATCGATTTGCCGCCCGTGCCGGCGCGAGCGCCGGGACCGATCCGTTTCGGATCGATCAATAATCCGTGCAAAAATAACGAGCAGTTCCTCGCGCTCTGGGCACGGGTAATGAACGCCGTGGAGGGTTCGCGCCTGCTGATCCAGGCCTTTGGCGATCTCGATCGCAACCGCATTCGCTCAATTTTTGAAAAGAATGGAATTGTGCCCGAGCGCCTGGAATTCGTCCCGCGGCGAGTTCGCGCCGAATATCTCCGTCTTTACGACGGCATCGATATCTGCCTCGACCCCCTGCCCTACAACGGAATCACCACAACCTGTGACGCCCTGTGGATGGGCGTTCCCGTGGTGACGCTGGCCGGTCACACTGCTGCCGGAAGGGCTGGGATGAGTATTCTGTCGACGCTGGGAATGCCGGAGCTGATCGCGCATTCGCCCGATGAGTACGTGAAGCTCGTTTCGGAGCTGGCGGCGGACCTGCCGCGCCAGGCCGCGCTTCGGGCAAGCCTGCGCGAAAAGATGAAATCTTCACCGATGATGGACGGGCGCGGGTTCGCACGGAACATGGAAACGGCATATCGCGAGATGTGGCGGAAGTGGTGCGGCGCCAATGCGTGACCAGCAGGAAACCCTCGCCGATGCCCTTCGCTTTCAACGCGAGGGGCGGCTCGATGAGGCGGAGGAAGTTTACCGGCAGATGCTCGCGGAGAAGCCCGGGCAACCGGCAATTCTCAATAATCTGGCCAATATCTTCAAGGATTCCGGCAGGATCGAAGAGGCGGTGGACCTTTGCCGGCAGGCGATGGACCTTGAGCCGGGAAACGCGGAAATCCACAGCAGCCTTTGTTACAAGTTGCATTTTGATCCGGGGTACGACCGCGCGGCGATTTTTCGGGAATGCCGCGACTGGGACGATCGGCATGGGGCCAAGGCCCAGCTTGAACATCGCAATGATCGCTCGCCCGATCGGCGGCTGAAGATTGGCTATGTGTCGCCCGATTTTTACGGGCACGCCGAATGCTTTTTCCTGCTCCCGCTGCTTCAGGCGCACGACCGCGAGGCATTTGAGATTCATCTTTACTCCAGCGTCCGCACACCCGACCGGGCAACGGAAATCATCCGCAACTGCGCGGATGTCTGGCACGACGTGAAGGAACTTACCGATGTACAGCTCGCCCAGAAGATCAACGCCGATCGGATCGATATTCTCATCGATCTGACCATGCACATGGCATTCAATCGGCTGCCGATGTTTGCCATGAAGCCGGCCCCGGTGCAGGCAACCTGGCTGGCATATCCCGGCGGGACGGGTCTGGGGGCGATGGATTACCGGATCACCGACGAAGTGATTGATCCTCAAGACGACGCGGCAAACGTGGACGCATATTATTCGGAGAAATCGCTCCGGCTTGCGGGCGCCTGGTGCTGCTACCATCCGCTGGGCGATCTCCCCCCCGCCGCGGAGCGAGAGCCCGGAGCGGTGACGTTTGGCTCGCTGAACAATCCGTGCAAATTGAATCGGCCGACCCTTGGATTGTGGGCCAAAGTACTCGCAGCCGCGGCGGATTCGAAATTGGTGCTACTCGCGGAATCGCAGAAACAAAAAGCGGAGATCGCGAAAACATTCGCGGCCGTTGGCGTCGACCCGGGACGGATTGAATTCGTCGGCAGGCAGCGGCGGCGAGAATACCTTCGGCTCTATGATCGGATCGATATCTGCCTCGATCCGCTCGTCTACAACGGAATCACGACCACATGCGATGCCCTTTGGATGGGTGTGCCCGTGATTACACGAATTGGCGAAACCGGGCCCGGTCGGGCCGGAGCGAGTATTCTTTCGAGGCTCGATCTTCGCCAGTGCATCGCAGAAACCGATGAGGATTTTGTCGCCAGGGCGCTTGCGCTGGCGGAAGACTTCGCCGGGCGAAGGGCGTTGCGCCAGACTCTCCGGCAGCGGCTGGTGCAAAGTCCTCTGATGGATCGGGGACACTTTGCGCGAAATATGGAGGCGGCGTATCGTCAGATGTGGCGGGATTACTGCTCCAGCGGTTCCGCCCCGGTTTGACGCATCGACCCTCCGCGGTTACATTTCTCGCCCCTGTTTTGACTGAAATGTGCCTAAAATTTGAGGCCGAAAAGGATGTTTTATGCGCGCCAGTGATATTCGTCGCGGTCAGGCCGTCTTGATTGACGGGAAACTGTTTGTTGTCACCAATGCCGACCACAACACGCCCGGCAACCTGCGGGCCAAGGTGCAGTTCAAGCTGCGCGACGTCTCCAAGGGAACCATTCAGGACAAGCGCATGGGCGCCACCGATGATATCGAGACGACCACCCTCGACAGCCGGCAGGTGGAATATCTCTACAGCGACAACGACGGCCACATCGTCATGGACATGGAGACATACGACCAGACGACCATTCCCAAGGAAGTTTTCGGCGACGATATTCTTTACCTCAAGCCCAACACGCCGCTCACCGCGCTGTTTCACGAGGGGAAGATCGTTTCCTACACGATGCCGGCGGCGGTAGACCTGGAAGTCGTGGACACGCCGCCGGTGATCAAAGGAGCGACGGCGACGAACCAGCTCAAAGAGGCCAAGCTAGAAACCGGCCTGATGACGCGCGTGCCGGGGTTCATTGTGATTGGCGAGAAGATCAAAGTAAGCACCGAGTCGGGCGAGTATTTAAGCCGATCGTAGGAAGAATTCGAATCAAGCTCGAACGGAGACCTTCGAATTTGGAATCAATTCCTCGGGCGTGATTCCCAATTCCTCAAGCGTAAACGGCCTCCCGCATTCGGCGCAAATCTGCCTGGGCGACCCAATCAAACAGTATCCGCACGCCGGGCAATAAGGTCCGGGCTTGAGCGGCTGCGGCCTCAGTTGCAGCAGCAGCAGAATAATGGCGCTGATGAGGAATCCGACAGCGCCCATGAGAAGCGCGCCCGGGCCCAGATTGACTTCGGGGACCGTGCGCCCGCCAAGGATTCGCCAGGCTTCCTGCAACGTCGCGATGAAGAAGCAGACGAATCCGGAGATTTCCAGGGACATCCAGACCAGCCCCCGGCGCCAGGGGATTCGCCGACGGGTGAGGATCACGAGGAAATTCACGATGGGCAACAAAATCAGCAGGGTGAGCGACCACTCTGCCGGGGTTTGCCAAAGCTGGAATTGGTAATCGAACCACCCCAACCCCGCGCCGCGATTGCGCCGGCGGCAGAGAAGATCGCGAATCGCCGCAGCTTTCTTCGCAGCCGGAAGTTCATCCAGAGGATGTCATCGCGCATCGACCAGCGAACGGTGCGGCGACCCCGGAAATAGACCCAGATGGGAAATGGAGCTGAGAGAGCGAGCAAAGGCCACATCGGAAATTGAATTCTTAGGAAAGTGATCTTGATCGTCTTGCCGGCGGCGCCTGAGCCGATGATGGCTGTTCCATGCGGCCAGGAAAATCCGAAAAGTGCCCCCCAGAGGTTAAATCTGATCGCACGGGGTGATTCGTTGTAGAGACGCCAGGAAGTATTTGCCGGCCAGATGGCGCTTGAAAACCTCTGTGAGGAGTATCTGATCTGTCCGCTGTTGCAGCTAATTAAGACGATGCGGCTGGCCGACATTTTCTGTACGCCGCCTGAGAGGAAAAAGCTGCAAATCAAAAGGGAGAGGGTTGCGATGAAGATGACACTGCACAAAACCGCCGCCGCAATGCGCCAGTGTCGAAACATTCAGAGATATGATAACTCAAATCGCCCGCGCGGGAGGTAGCGGGATGCCGGTCTCACGATTTGCTCGCAGCCTGCGCCTTGCGCCGGAGGCGCGTGCTTGACGCTGGGGCTCCGGCTGCGCCTGCTCGCGCTCCTGATCATGCTGCTCCTTCAGTGGGACGAGGAACTCGATCAGTTGGCTCAGCACGCGAATCTGCGACATCGTCGCCTCGACGCGGACAACCCGATCAGGCGGATAATAACTCAGCACCGGCCGGGTCTCGCGCTCGTACACATCCAGCCGCCGCTTGATGACCTCGTCGCTGGCATCGTCGAACCGGTTTTCCCGCAAGGCCCGGCGGCGCAGACGCTCCACCATCTTCGCATTATCGAGGCAGACCAGGTGGATCACTTTCGCAACCTCGATGGTCTCGTCGAGAAGCTCGGCCTGCCTGACGTTTCTCGGGATGCCGTCCAGCACGAGGATTTCGTTCTGCGGATGGAACTGGTTGATCATCTCCATCCCCTTGATGTACTGCTTCCAGAGCTTGATCGTGACCTCGTCAGGGACGAGCTTGCCCTTGCCCGCATATTCCCAGAAGAGACGCCCCATTTCGCTCTGGAGATCCAGCGAGCGGAAGATATCGCCGGTGGCGCTGTGATAAAAGCCGGGGATAGTGCCGATAATTTTCCCCTGCGTCCCCTTGCCGCTGCCCGGCGCACCGAAGAGAAGAATGGATTTGTAACGCATGATTCAGATTTATTTGCCACGGATCAAAATCAGATGCACACAGATAAGAAATAGATCGGCGATTTCTTCATCTGTGTGCATCTGATTTCTCATCTCTGGCAAATATGATTTTAATCACTGGCCTCAATGCCAAGATCTTTGACCTTTTTGTTCAGGGTGTTGCGGTTAATGCCCAGGAAGTCGGCGGCCTTGGTCTTCACGCCGCCGCATTTGGCCAGTGCGCGGTCGATCAGCGCGTGCTCGATCTGGTCGATCACGAGCTGATATATCTCTCCCTCGCGAAGCTCGTAGTCGGCGATAGCCTGATCTGCCAGCCGGCGGGTGAGGGTTTCAATCGATTCGCTCGACTGCGTCGTGCGCCGCTGTGCGGCAAACATGCGCACGCTCAAGGGGAGCAACTCTTCGTGAAAATCCTCGTCATTGCTCAGGACCACTGCACGCTCGATGGCATTCTCCAGCTCGCGGACGTTGCCGGGCCACGGATAACGCATCAGGACGTTGAGCATGTCCCGGCTGATGCGCCGCAGCCGGCGCTCGTTCTGGACGTTGTACTTATCGAGAAAAAAGTCGATGAGCCGGGGAATATCCTCGCGGCGATTCCGCAGCGGCGGGAGATAGACCGGAACGACGTTCAGGCGATAAAAAAGATCTTCCCGGAAATTTCCCTTCGCGACCTCTTCCTGAAGATCGACGTTGGTGGCGGCGATGACGCGGACGTCAACCTTGACGGTGTGCGTGTCACCGACGCGCTCGAACTGGCGCTCCTGGAGAACGCGGAGAAGCTTCACCTGAAGCTCGGGCTCAAGGGTGCCGATCTCGTCGAGAAAAATGGTGCCGCCGTCGGCTGCTTCGAAGCGGCCTTGCTTGTCGCGGATCGCGCCGGTAAACGAGCCTTTGACATGCCCGAAGAGTTCACTTTCCAGGAGAGTGCCGGTGAGGGCGCCGCAGTTGACGCGGACGAAGCTGCGCTCGCGGCGCGGTGAGTTGTAGTGAATAGCCTTGGCGATCATTTCCTTGCCGGTGCCGGTCTCGCCGAGCAGAAGCACGGTGGCGCAGGCTGTTGGCCACCTGCCCCACCGTCGCAAAGACTTCGTGCATGGCAGGCGAATCGCCAATGATGTTTTCAAATCGATATCTGTCGCGAACCTGGGCGCGAAGCTGGGCGTTTTCTTCCAGCAGTTCTTCCTTCTGCCGCAGGACGATTCGGTTGATCTGAATCGCCTGGGCTAGAAAGGCCGCGACGATTTCCAGAAAAGCCTGGTCTTCCTTCAGAGAGGCTTCAGAAACGAACGGCTTATCGACCGAAAGAGCCCCGGCGGTTCGGTTTTCGATCTTGATCGGAACACACAGGAAGCTCACCGCTTTGTCGGATTGTGGGGTAAGCCGGCCGGTGCGGTTGAGGAAGTCCGGATCAGTCCGGAGATCGGGAATGATGCGGGCCCTGCCTGTCGCGACGACGTTTCCGGTCACGCCTTCGCCGAGTGCATACTTTCCGCGATCGATCTCGTCGGCGGTAAGGCCCACTGCCGCCTCGGTGCGCAGCCGGCCGGTGGATTCATCGAGAAGCACCAGCGCCTCGCGGCGCATATCCAGTTTCTCTGAAATGATTTGCATCATTTTCTGAAAGGATTCGCGCAGGTCGAGAGTTGACGACAAAATCCGGCCGATTTCCGTGAGAATGGCTATCTCTTGATCGGCTCCGCCGTGGGGTGCTTGCGGATTAGGCGGGTATCCAAGGGTCATGACTACAATGTACGCAATGGTTTTTGGGAGTCAAGGAAATGCCGAATGCCGATGGATAAATGGCGAGTGAATCGGACGCTGGAATGCTCGATATTGCGCAATTACGGGGATATTGAGTGATTCGGGGAATCAACCGATACCGATTTTGACGAATATGCGGATTACGCCGATCCGCGCCACGACAGGTGGCGGTTATGTGGTTGATTGCGACGCAGTTCCTGGCCGCTGCCATTCTGGCCTTTGCGATCTACGCCACGCGACCAGGGCGCGGGCATAAGTCTTCCCACGCCGTGCTGGTGGAGCGGACGGCAACCGTCGATCGGCTGCTCGATTTCTCTCAGACCATTCAGGGAACGGGCAAGCCGGAACAGGTTTTTGCTACGCTGAGCCATTTCCTTCGCACCGAGCTGGGGCTTTCGGGATTAGCGATTCTGACGAGCGAGCCGGAGGCGACCCCGGCGATTGAAGTGCGCGCGGCATGGCCTGCGGATCTGGTGACGATTCCATCTGACACAGAGCTGGATGCGACGACGTGCCCGTGCTTGCGGCAGAATCTGCCGCGCACGTTCAGACCCAAGGGGTCGCCGGTTCGGTGCGCTATCGATGCGTGCCTGAAGCTGCCGACATCGCATCCGGCATATTGCATTCCGTTCACCATCGGGCGGAAGATGCAGTCGGTGGTTCACATGCTCCTGCCGCCGGGGGATGAGTGGACGGAGAGCCGGAGGCAACTGGCGCAGACTTATGTGAACAGCGCCCACTCGGTGCTGACGACGCTGCATCTGCTCGCCGAGGCGGAGAAGCAGTCGATGACCGATGCGCTCACCGGACTGTTTAACCGGCGATCAATGGAACAGCTTCTTCAGCGCGAAGTCGCCCTGTGCGAACGGCACAACCATGCGCTGTCGCTGGTGATGATCGACCTCGACCATTTCAAGGAGATCAACGACGTACACGGGCACGCGGCCGGCGATCATATGCTGCGGTCGTTTGCCGATTGCGTGCGAATCACGCTGCGGAAGACGGACCTGGCGTTTCGGTATGGCGGGGACGAGTTTGTGATCGCGCTGCCGCAGACGCCGCTGTATCAGGCGCAGCAGGTGGTGCAGAAGCTGCGGCAGGCGTTTTTGTCGGTGGATTTTTCGCACGCGATTACGAATCTGGACAAGCCACCAACGCTGAGCATCGGCGTCGCCGAGCGGAGCAAGCCGGGGAATATTCTGACGCTATCAGCCCTGCTGGGCGCGGCCGATCAGGCGTTGTACGCGGCGAAGAACAGCACGCGGAATTGCATCAAAGTGTTTGAGCCGCCGCAGGCGGCGTAAAATTAGGGGCAGGGGCATCGATACAAGAGAATAAAGAGCGACGCGAGCCCTTACCGTCCAACCCCCGTCGCCCCCATCCCGGTTCCACCCCGTGCTACAGCGATGCCCGGCGGATTAATATTGCCAGGTCGTAGGACCAGTGTAGCTTGATCCGACGTTTTCACTGGGGTAACGGGCGCAACGGTTGTACCACGGCGAAGCAAAAGAGGAGGCGCATATCCCGGTAGTGCCATGGCGGATTTGGAGCCATTGCATGGGACGCGGCCGTCGGCTTCCGTCTCAAGTATGTCGAGGGCGTCGTCGAAATCGGTTAGCTGGTTGCCTATACCGCTGTTAATTTGGTTGGTTAAGACGGTTGGGGACGTGTTGAACTTTTGGATTAACCATTTGTCATTGACCGTCGCGACGTGGCCATCGGGCAGGAGAATGTTCCAATAAGAGGTGCCACCAGGGCCAGGATGGGAGATGGTGCTGGAGCCACCGTACTTGTAGGGAAAGAAGTATATTTCGGTCAGCATCGCGAGTTGGGGCGGGTAATCAGAAATCTTACGAAACCACGCAGCATGAACTGTGGTCCCGGTGGTGTCCGTGTAGACAATATTTGGTTGGGCTGGATTGGGATTGTTGGGGCTAGTAGGAGGATTGGGATTGGATGCGCGAGTATCCGACCAATGGGGGTTCATATAGTACGAGGACTGCAGCCCTGCCTGCTGGATGATTTGGTCCTGCGCAGGGCACCAGCGGAAGGGGGCAAAGGAAGTGAGTCCGATATTGGTCGGGCCGTTGGTGGGCGAAAGATCATAATGTCCCAGGTAACCGCACATGATGAGCCGGCCGATATTCGCGCCGGTATCCTGAACACCGCCAACGGCGAGGTTAAGGCCATGGCTTTGCCCGTTTCCGTCCTGCACCAGGTAGTTCCAGTCATCGATTCCATCCTGCATCACGTCGCCACCGCCTTCGAGTGCTCGATAAGGGATGTCCGAATAGGCGTGCTCGGGTAGATATCCCTGATTGTCAGCGGCGTAGTTAATCATCGCCTGGCCGATCATGCGTTCGTTGGCGGCACATTGCACGAGTCGCGCTGGGCCGGGCTTTTTGCAGGGCAGGAAGGAGGATGCCAACCAGAATCGCGATGATGCCAATAACAACGAGTAGTTCTACGAGTGTAAACGCTTTGCGACGAAGCATGGGGCTCTCCTGAACATTCGCCTTGGGCCGGAGGCGGAACAGACTCGTGCGGGATGACATGTCGCTGCCTCCGGAATGGGACGGCCCGCGCCGCCGAACGCTTTGGGCCACCAACACATCCCATATTACACCAGATATGGCCAAACTTGCAATAGAATTCAGCATGATTAACGCAATATAGTTTCATGAGAATTACCACGAGCGTGGGAGAATACGTTTGATGCAAGATTATATTTAAAAAGGATTTGAGATTTTATATTTCAGATTTTCGAATAATTACCACAACTTGTGAGGTGATAGTTTGCGGAGCGGCTTTCTGCAATTACCAGAAGGAGTTCACCGCGGAGACCGGACAGAGTTCGCAGAGAGATCAGATCGTCCGCTTGCCGTGAGAATGGGTTCTATCATTTTGAGGATTTTGCTTTGAATTGGATGCAAGTTCTTTGCTGAATTGAATCTCTGTGCTCTTTGCGTGCTCGGTGATGAATGGATTCGACGCTTAACTTCGTTCACTGCGGTTCAACGAGGGTTGGCTCGACCATCTTACGAATGCGTTCCTCGGTCGTGAGATGTTCCAGGCGCCAGATGAGCTGCTCGACGCCGCGGCGGCCGATGCTTTCGGCGCGGATGTCGAGCGTCGCGGGCGTGGGGTGAAGGCGATCGAGGTAGGGCATTTCGTTGTTGCAGGAGATGACACGGACGGCGTGGCCGCCATTGGACGGCGGATTGTGCGAAGAAAATCGAAGACCCTCACCCCGCGCTTCGCGAGAAAGGGGATCAGTAGAAAGTAGAGCAGTAGAACCCCCTCCCCTGCCCTCCCCCGGAGTACCGGGGGCGGGGGAAAGAGGGGAAGAGGCGAGGGCGATGCCGTTGGCGGCCAGCGTTGTATAGACCGTGGGGGCGTAGCGGTCTTCGGCGAGGAAGAGGCCCTGGGGGCGAGGCTCAAGCCGAATGAATTGCTCGGTGAGGGCGCGGGCGGCGGAGCCGTCGAATTGCCAGAAGTCGGCGGGGGATTCGACGGCGGCGCGAAGGACGTGGACGTGACCGCCCATGTCAGCCATGTACTGGCAGAAGGCGAGCTCGCGTACCTGCAGGCCCCAGGAGCGCGGGGCGGCGCTGAGATAAGCCGCGGATTTGCAGCCGTGGGCGTGCAGGTATTCGGCGGCGAGGCGGCCGATGGAAGAGTTGTCGGGCATGACCTGGTCGCCCCAGCGCGGCGGGAAGCGGTTGGCCATGAGCCAGACGGTGGGCAGCCCGCGGAGCTGGGACTGGACGGATTCGCTGGGCTGCTCGCCGTGGAGGAGGAGTCCGCCGACGCGCTGCTCGGAGATTCGGCGCGGGAGCTCGTCGGGGTTGGAGACGAAGCTGACGAAGAGGTCGAAATTATTTTCGCGTGCGGCGATGGAGACGCCGCGGAGAAGGCTGGTGAATGCGGGGGCGGTTTGCTCGCCGCTGGTTCCGAAGATGAGGAAGGCGACGGTCTTGGCCTGCTCGCCGCCGTGGCCGTTGGTGGATTTGCGTGCCCTTCGGCGAACGGGTGGAGAGAAGGAGATTTTGCGCATGGCCTCGCGAACGGCCTCCGCGGTTTGGGGGGCGACGCCTTGCTGGTCGTTGACGACGCGCGACACGGTGGAGGCGGATACGCCGGCCATTTCCGCGACTCGATTCAGGGACATTTTGGGGCTCCGAAAAGGTGCGAAGACCATTATGGCATGGAGTTTTTGCAATTTCCATCTTTTTTATGGCAAATCGTGGAGACGTGGCGAGAAATTACCGCGCATTTGGGGGTATTTTCGTGGGAAGGGAAATCCGAAATCCGAAACCAGAATTCCGAATCAAACCCGAATACCGAATGACGAATGAAATGAGGCCGATTCGTCATTCGGTCATTTAGTCATTGATTCGGCATTCTGGTTTCGGGCTTCGGGTTTAGCGATTAGCTCGGCTGGGAAACTGGCGCGACATCAAAATCGACCACCGTCGGCTCTACCGCGCAGATGAGGCGTTCCTGCAAGTGGAGGTGGGTCATGTGCCAGAGGAGTTGTTCTACACCGCGGCGGCCTACTGATTCGACGCGGATATCTATTGCCGCGGGCTTGGGGGAGAGGCCGACGCGGAATGGGGCTTCGTTGTTGCAGGAGATTATTTGTGTCTGGCCGGGACCGACCTGGATGCCGGCGGCCTGAAGAGCGGGCTGAAGGACGGCGACCTGCATGTCGTCGGCGACGAAAATTCCGGTGGGACGCGGGGAAATTGCCATGAAACGCTCGACCAGATCTGAAACCACGCGCTGGCTGTGGCGGTGCCAATAGTCAGGAGATTGCTCGAGAGGCTGCTCTACAGTAACGACGGAGACAGATTTGTCCGCGGCGGCAGCGGAAAAGCTTTGGCAATAGAGACGGAAGGGCCAGAAGCCGGCGTCGAGGTTGAGAAAGGCGAGCCGCTGGTGGCCGTGGGAAACGAGGTATTCCGCAGCAAGATGCCCGATTTCGTAGCTGTCGGGCATGACCTGGTCGCCCCAGTCGGGCCGGCGGCGGTTTCCCATGAGCCAGACGGTGGGAATTTTGCGGAGTCGGCGTTCGATTTCACCGCTGGGTCGGGTGCCGTGGAGGAGCAGGCCGTCGATGCGCTGGTCGAGAATCCAGGAGGAAATTTCGTCGGGGTCGGGGACGAAGTGGAAGGCGATGTCCATGCCGTTATCAGCACCACCAAGGGAAACACCGCGGAGAAGGCCTGCGAAAGCGGGAGTGGCCTGCTGGCCGGAGGCGCCGAGGACGAGGAAGGCGGCCCGTTTTTTTTCCGTCTTTAGTCGGCCTGCGGATTTGGGGCCGGGGCGGCGGTCGGAGGGGGTGTAGCCGAGCTCTTGCATCGCCTTGCGGACAGAGCGTTCGGTTTCGGGGGCGACGCGGGGGTGATTGTTAATGACGCGCGAAACGGTGGAGGTGGAAACACCCGCGAGCTTGGCGACTGTGCTAATCGACATGGCGGGGCATTATATCATACTTGACGAAATTTTCATGAATTGCCACCCTATGGAAATTACCCAAATCGGAGCGAGAATAAAACGGATGGCAATTAAACCCCTGAAATTTGCGGCAATTCTTGTGGCAGTTGCCTGGTTTGCCGGGGCGGTATGGGCGGAACAGGCGGCAAAACCGGCAGGGAAATACGATGTACGGCAATTTGGCGCGGCGGGGGATGGGAAAACCAGCGACACAGCCGCGATCCAGAAGGCGCTGGATGCGTGCGGAGCGAGCGGAGGCACGGTGGACGTGCCGGCGGGAAAATATCTGGTGGGGAGCATTCAACTACATTCGAATACGACGCTGGTCCTGGTGAAGGGGGCGACGATCGTGGGGAGTCCGGATGCAATCGATTATCCGATGACCACCGTGCGGTTTGAGGGGGAGATGGTGCCGGGGCATCATGCGCTGCTGTGGGCAGATGGGGCGGAGAATATTTCGATCATTGGGCCGGGGACGATTCAGGGGGACATGAAGATTGGAAATATGAGGACGCCGCGGGGGCCGGTGATGGTGGAGTTGACGAATTGCAAGAATGTTTTGCTGGATGGGTTTACCGATCGGTATCGGAAGCTCTGGTCGATTCACCTGCTGTTTTGCCAGAACGTGGTGGCGGAAAACCTGACGATTCGGACGACGCTTTCGAACGGGGACGGGATTGACGTTGATTCGACGGATCATGTGCTGATTCAGAATTGCGATATCGATACCGGGGATGATTGCATTTCGCTGAAGTCGGGGCGGGGAATCAGCGCGGTGAAAGCGGCGCAGCCGACGGAGGATGTGCTGATCCGGAATTGCACGTTTGCCAGCGATTTTGCGGGGATTGGGATTGGGTCTGAAATGTCGGGGGGGATTCGCGATGTGCAGATTGAGAATTGCGATTTTACAGACGGGGAGAACGCGATTTTCATCAAGGGCCGAATCGGGCGCGGGGGATTTTTTGAGAAAATTTACGGGGAGAATTTCAACGCTTCGACGCGGACGTTTCTGGGGATTGATTTGCGGGATACGGGCATCATTGGGATCGATCCGGTGGCGGGGGAAATTGGGGTGCCGCGGGCGAAGGACATTTCGTTCAGCAATGTGAAGGTCGACGTCAATGCGCTGGTGGACGGCGGGCGGGTGTTGCCGGGGAAATGGATCGACGGGCTGACGCTAACGAATATCAGCGGGAAGTGCCGGAAAGGGATTACGCTGGCGAATGCGAGCAACGTGACGCTGAATAATATTAATGTCAGCGGATATTCGGGGCCCTATTTGAGCACGCAGAATGTTTCGGGGACGGGGCTGGATGGGGCGGTGGCGATTAAGGTGGCGGCGCTGGCGGATCCGGAGCAGTTGGCGACGACGTTTGCCCATCCGCCGGACGATTCGCGGGCGATCGTGCGGTGGTGGTGGTTTGGACCGGCCGTCACGAAAGCGGGATTGGAGAAGGATATTGAGACGATGAAAGCAGGCGGGTTCGGTGGGTTTGAGGTGCAGCCGGTCTATCCGCTGGCGGTGGATAATGAGGTTCCGGGGGTGGTGAACATCAAGTTTCTGTCGCCGGAATTTCTGGATGATCTGGGTTTTGTGGCGGGGAAGGCGAAGGAGCTGGGGATGCGCATGGACCTGACGCTGGGGAGCGGCTGGCCGTATGGAGGGGCGACGATTGGGGTGGAGGATGCGGCGGGGAGATTGCGGACGCAGAAGGTGACCGTGGCGGATGGGGAAACGAGCGTGACGCCGAAGCTGCGCGAGGGGGATGTGGTGATGGCGGCGTTTGATAATCGTGGGACGGAGCTTCAGATGAAGGACGGCGCGGCGCAGGTGCCGGCCACGCAGCCGGGCGATTCTGTTGTGACGTTTTTTCTCGCGAGCCATACGGGGATGAAGGTGAAGCGGCCGGCGTATGGGGCGGAGGGGTTTGTGGTGGACCATCAGTCGCCGGCAGCGGTGCAGAAATTTTTGCAGACCATCGCGGAAAAGGAAGTCGACGCGTGCGGGGTGAATGTGCCCTACTCGGTTTTCTGCGACAGCCTGGAGAGTTATGGGGAGGACTGGACGACGAATCTTCTGGCGGAGTTTAAGAAGCGGCGCGGATATGACCTGGAGCCGCTGCTGCCGGCGCTGGTGGGAGATGATGGGCCGAAGACGCTGGAGATTCGGCATGACTGGGGGAAGACGCTGACGGAATTGTTCAACGATTATTTTGTGAAGCAGCTTCGTGCGTTTGCGGACAAGCACGACACGCGGTTCCGGCTTCAGGCGTATGGGACGCCGTCGGCGGGGCTTTATAGCTATCTGGGCGTGAATCTGCCGGAGGGGGAGGATTATCACTGGCACGATTACGCGGCGGCGCGATATGCGACGTCAGCATGTCATCTGATGGGGGTGCCGGTCTGTTCGTCGGAGACGTTTACGTGGATTCACTCGCTGGTTTTTCGGGCGACGCCGCTGGATATCAAGGCGAACGCGGACGCACATTTTTTGCAGGGGGACAATCAGATTGTGTGTCATGGGTGGCCCTATACACCGCCGGGCGTGGCGTTTCCGGGATGGAGTTTTTATGTGGGGGGCGTGTTTAATTCGCAGAATCCGTGGAACATCGTGATGCCGGACGTGACGCGGTATATGCAGCGGGTGAGCTTTATGCTGCGGCAGGGATATCCGGCGAATGACGTGGCGCTTTATCTGCCGAACGACGATGCCTGGCGCGGTTCACGCCGGGGAAGGTGGCGCTGACGGACCTGCTGGCGGATTGCGTGGGACATCAGATCATCGGGCAGATTCTGGACGCGGGATATAACTTCGATTTCTTTGACGATGGGATGCTCAATGCGCGGGGGCGAGTGGACAATGGGTCGCTGTTTTTCGGGCAGGCGTCGCAGGGACGGGGGAGCCGGGCGACGGGGGTTCGATTCAGGATCGTGGTGCTGCCGGGGGTGGAGCGGATTCCGGTTTCGACGCTGAAGAAGCTGGAGGATTTTGCGTCGCGCGGGGGGACGATCATCGCGACCCGGCGGCTGCCGGATAAGCGCCGGGATATTTGGCGACCGATTCGGACCAGCAGACGGTGAAGAACATCGTTGCCCGGCTGTTTACCGATAAGGACGCGCCGGGGATTTTCATCCCGGACGAAAGCCAGTTTGGAAAGGTAATGGCGGGGCAGAAGCGGGTGAGGCCGGACGTGCAGTTCACACCGGCATCTCCGCAGATTGGCGCGGTGCATCGAACCACCGAGGGGGGTACGGAATATTTCGTGGCGAACACGGGGAATACGCCGGTGAGCGTGTCGGCGAATTTCCGGACGGATGCCATGTCGGTGGACGCGATGGATCCGGTGAACGGGACGGTTTCGCCGGTGGAGATTGTGGCACATCTGGAGAATTACACGATGGTGCAGTTGGATCTCGCGCCGTATGGATCGACGATTTTGTTGTTTGGCAATCGGCTGGAAACGCCGGCCCCGGCGAGCAAGCCGGTGGGGAAGCCGATCGAATTGGATTCTGGTTGGACGGTTGCGCTGGGGGACGGAAAACCAAAGCCGGTGACGGCGCTGCGTCCTGGGCGGATGATCCGGCAACCGCGGGATTCTCGGGGGTGGCGACCTATGAGAATCACTTCACGATGAGCGCCGATCAGATTGCCGCCGGGCGGGTGGTGCTCGATTTTGGCGACGGATCGCCTTCCCCCACGCCAACGATGCGAATGCAGGGATTCCAGGCGGATTATGACGCCCCGGTGCGCGATGGGGCGACGGTGGCGATCAACGGGAAGCCCGCTGGGGATGTCTGGTGCCCTCCTTACCGGCTGGACGTGACCGGCCTGCTAAAACCCGGCGTTAACCAGATTGAGATTGAGGTCGGCAATACCGCTGTGAATTACCTGGCTGCCCACGGCTTTCCAAATTACGACTACCGGGGCGTTTCGGAGGGATATGGGACGCGGTTCAACCCCGCGCGAGCGGAGCTGTTTGAGCCGCTGCCTTCAGGGCTGTGTGGGCCTGTAAGGCTGGAGACAGTGGCCCCCTGAATTGGGAATTTTTGGCCGGTGGGATCGCAAAAAAGCGCGGGTCACCAAAGTACACCGAAAAGCGGCAAGCCCAGCGGGCCGGCGGTACAATTGCCTGTTAACTTCCATTTTTGTTGCATTTAATTGTGCAACCTGCTCCCATGGACTGGTGTACCGAGCGAAATGGATGAAGGCGTGTCCGATAAACCTGAAGAATTCTCATGATTTTCCGCAACTCATGCGAGGAATTCTGAGAATTGTGACAAAAGTTCATATCTCGGTGACAGCATTCTCTTTTCGTTCTGGAAAACTGGTGTATGTTCCGTGAAGGTCAGGCGGAGAAATACATGTCCAAATTCTCCCCGCGATCGAAAGCGTGAAGTTCGGAGGCGTTTCTAGTTATTCCACAATCTAACCGCGGTGCGCGGCTTGTGCTCTGCGCACCCCAGCCTGGAGGGTCTGTGATGAACGGCAATCGTTCCGCGCGGAAGTATTCGTCTTTTACCAATTCGAAGAATCAACGCACGCTCGCGGCCCTGTCCGCGGCAACCAGCTTGGTTGCGTTCGCGGCGGTGTCCAGGGCGGACACTTACGGCAATAACGGTAATACGGTTTTGGACGTGGCCTCGTCCTGGATCGACGAAACGGTTCCCGCCAACACCGGCGTCGATGTGCCCAGCTCCACCGACATCGCACAGTGGGACAGCAACGCGGGGCTGAGCTCCACCACGACCTTCACGCTTGGCGCCAGCACCGCGTGGGAAGGCATCTCGGTTATCAACCCCGGCGCGGCGGTGGTCATCGGAAACAGCACCGATGACTCCAACACGCTCACCCTCGACGGGTCCGGCATTAACATTTCGGGAAACCAGAACCTCACGATCAACGATCCGCTGGCACTGACTGAGAACAATACGTTTACCGTCGGCGGAGCGCAGAGCTTGAACATCAACGATGGCGTGGGGTTCGGTGCGGCCAGCGTCACACTCAGCTTCAGCGGCTCAGGCACCACCAACGTCAACAGCGCCATCAACGACAACAGCAACACCGGATCGATCGCTCAACTTGGCTCGGGAACCACCATCATCAACTCTGCGGCAAGCCTAGGGGGCACGGCCACCGTCGACAACGGCACACTTGAACTGAACTTCGCCGCGGCGGCGGCCGGCTTCGAACATCATCTCCTCTTCGCTCAGCGGCCTGCGCCTCGGCGGCGGTACACTGCTCATGAACAGCGCCACCGGGGCCACCGTCAATTCCCAGACGTTTGCGGGAACGTCGCTCATTGCCTCTGAAGGTATGACCGTCGTACAGGTCAACAAGAACGGCTCGACGATTCCGACCCTTGCCCTGGGAACGATCACGGTCGATACCGCCAGCACCAACGCCGGCGGCGTGATCGATTTCGTCGGCCCCGCGACTTCGACCGACGGCCTGAACGCCACTCCCGTGGCCGCCACGGCGTCAATCACTGTCGGCAGCACAAACACTGTTGCGGGCTCGGGCGGCATTCTGGTCGATAGTGCCAGCGTTGTGCCGTTTGCAGTTGTTGGACAGCCGGGTAATCCGAATGCCGTGACCGATTTCGCAGCGGTAGCGAACGGCATTGTGGTCGGTGGTTCGACTGTCTCAGGATTTTATACTCCGGTGACCGCGATTAGCGGCACTACGGTCGCGGGCAATGCGGACATCTCCAACCCGGGCGAAGTGCGCATCAGCAGCTCGTTCGGTATCTCAACGATGCGGTTTAACACACCGACCGGCGGCCTGTACAACGGCTTCGGCAACAACATGGATCAGTTCATCGTGAAAAATGGCAAAGCCCTCAGCGTCGGCGCCATTTTGATGACCCCCAACGTCGGTGCCAACAATGTTTTGCTGAATGATGACGCTTCAAGCCCGCTTAGCGTCCAGACCGAAGGTGGGGAAGAAAACGGCCAGGATTTCACTGTTTACCAATACGACACGCAGGGGGCGATGATCTTCAACAGCGGCATTCGCGCCTCGGGCGGCCACAACGGCGGCTATACCCAGGCTGGTCCTGGCACTGTCCAAATCAACGCTTACGGCGCTACCACGATCACGCTGCCGATTAATCTTTACGGCGGCTTAACGATTCTCGGCGAAATCGCCCAAGGGCAGGCGCTGGGACTTGGATCGGAAGTTAACCTCAACGGCGGCACGCTCGTTGGCGACTATACCGGCAGCGTCGACTACAACAACACAACACCCCGGCCCATCTTTATGGGCGCGGAAGGGGGGGGGTTGGTCGCCACCAGCGGCAACACCCTCACGGTCGACGGACAGATTACCGGAAGCGGAACGCTGAACATCGGCTACGGATCCTTGCTGACCAACGAGGTCTTGCCGGCCAACGTGACGACCGGGTTGGTTACCCAGAATGTCTCGACAACCGGCAGCGGCACCGTGATCCTGAGCAATGCTACGAGCACCTTCACCGGCAATATCAACGTCAACAACGGCACGCTGCGCCTCGATACCGCCGGGAGCATCTCCCCCACCCCGGAGGGCCCGGCTGGCACCGGCCTTATCAACGTCAATAGCGGTGGCACTCTTGCGGGCAGCGCGTTGTCGCTACCCAACTCAGTTATTGTGAATAACGGCGGCAGCCTGACCCCTGGCGATCCGATCGCCAACGGGCCGGTTGTCGGAACGATGGGGATCGAGTCGCTGACGCTCAAATCCGGCTCGACCACGAACCTCGCCTTCGGTTCAGGCGCCAACAGCTTCATCGACGTCAACGGCAATCTCTCCATCGATAGCGGAGCAATTCTCGACGTCTACGTCAGCGGAACGTCCAACGTCTTCACGCTCAACAACACCTATGCGATCATGGATGTGACCGGGACGGTCTCAGGGCTTTCAAATCTTTCGGTAGGGAACGGCCCCGGCGGCCCGACGCATTATGCCTTCACCGACAACAGCGGCGTGATCGATATGACGATCACCGGCGGCAGCACCGCTTCGGTCTGGAACCTCCCCGGCGGCGGGGTCTGGGCTTTGGCCGGCAACTGGAACCCCAGCGGAATTCCCAACGCGGTCGGAAGCTCAGTGACCTTCGGCAGCAGCATCGTGGCGAATTCGACCGTCACGCTTAATGCCAACGAAACGGTCGGATCGATGAACTTCGCCAACGCCTTCTCATACACCATCAGCCCGACGGGTGGCAGCACCCTGACCCTCCAGAACAACGGCACCGCGTCGGCGCTGGTGACCGACACCCAGGGCTCTCACACCATCAACGCCCCCTTGGACCTGGCGAGCAATACGTCAGTGACGGTGATGAATTCCGGCAGCACGCTGACGATCAACGGCGCGATCACCGGCAGCGGCGGCCTCAGCGTCAACAGCGGTGGCGCGGGAGAGGTGCTGCTCACCGGCAATAACAACTATTCTGGTCCGACTTCGCTCAACGGCGGAACGCTGCAAGTGGGCACGGGCAGCGCCAGTGGGTCGCTGGGAATCAGCACGGCCATCATCCCCAACAGCGGCGCGCTGATCATGGACACCAGCACAAATCAGTCCATCGGTGTGTCCGGAACCGGCAGCCTCGCTCAGCTCGGCACCGGGACCCTCGCCCTCAACGGAACCAACAGCGCAAGCACGGTCGCTCTTACCAACGGCGAAATTCAACTGGCCACTGGCGCGACGATCACCAGCACCGGCGACCTGACAATGGGCTCTTCGACAAAGCTCGACCTCAACGGCAACAACGCCACGTTCGGCGGCCTGTCGGGAGGCGGCGTGATTGACAACGTCAACGCCCCCTCGGCGGTCAACACGCTCAGCTTTGGCGGCGACAACAACAGCAACACCTTCAGCGGCGTCATCCAGAACTCCAACGGCAGCACGATGTCCGTCATCAAGAGCGGCAATGGCACTGAAACCCTCAGCAGCGTCAACACCTTCTCAGGCGGCCTGACGATCAATGGCGGTCAGGTCATCATCGATCAGACCAATGGCGTTGGAAGCGGAGCGATTACCGACAACTCGGTGCAGGGAATTCTGCTGGGCGGCGGAGTTACGCTTTCCAATGCCATAACCGATGGTTCAGGGAGCAACGAATTTGAGGACGTTGCAGCCGGCGATTCTGCCACGCTTTCGGGCACGATCACCGTTGCCGGCAGCGGACAGTTCCGCGCCGGGACCAGCAACACCACGTCCACCCTGAACCTCACCGGCACTTCCACGGGCACGGCTTCACAGGTCTACATCTTCACCCGCGGAAACGTCGTGGTTTCGGGGACCGGTTCAATCGCAAGCGGCGATACCGCCTCCGCCTTTCTCATCGGCCGGTTCAGCGGGACCTCCACTTTCAACCTGACGCTGAACAACACCGCAAACGTCAGCAGCGTGGATGGAATGACGCTGGGCGTTGGCAATGCCGCCGACGACGACGTCAACATCAACGTCACCCTCAACGGCACCAGCACGATGACGGCGGGCGGAAACTTCGAGTTGAACAACGATTCCACCACCACCTCGGGTACCGGAACCAACGTCACGCTGAATGGAACCTCTTCGGCAGGCCCCACGCTGACGGCCAACAGCTTTACATTCTCCAACAACAGCGGAGCGTCGGGCACGGCCCTGACCGTCAACGGCGGCACGATTACCGCGGCGCAAGCGACGTGTACGTTTCCACCGGCACCATGACCTACACGCCCTTCATGCCCTATTTTTCGAATCCGAATCTCAACATCACCAATGAGTTCAGCTTTGTCGTCGGCTCCGGCGGCTTGACCGTCAACAACGGCGGGTTCAACATCACCCTCGCCCAGAACATATCCGACGGCGGCGGCGGATCTGCCGATACCGTGACCTACACCGGCACCGGCACTACGGTCCTCGCCAACTCCAATAACTACGGCGGCAATACGACGTTGAACGCCGGCACCCTTGTCATCGCCAACAATTCCAGCTCGGCGACCAGCTCGGGCACGGTAACCCTCAACGGCGGTGTGCTGGCCAGTGCTAACTCGACCCTGCTGACCGAACTGGCTTTGCCGATCAGCCCCAGCAACATGACGATCGACTATCTTTCCCAGGCGGCCGCTCCCAATGCGGGCGAGGGCTTCATCTCCGGAATCGTCAAGGCCGGATCGGGCGCCAGCACGGTCGCGCCTGGTGGAATCGGACCGGTCGGTACGTTGACCGTCGGCGGACTTGCCGCCAACAGCAACATGGCGTTCGATTTCGATCTGGGCTCACCAGAACTCGGTGGCGACAACGGCGACCTGATCATTATCAGTGGCGGCGGCTCGTTCACCGCCAGCGCCGGCACGCCGATCGAATTCAGCACCGGGCCAACGGCGGCGGGCGACTATGAGCTGTTCGAGTTGAACGGTGTTGCCAGCCCGACGCTTTCCAACTTCACGCTGCCTTCCGTGCCAGGGTTCACGGTTTCGCTCAGCACAAGCGTGCAGAGCGGCTTCATCGACCTGGTGGTTGCCGCCGGCCCGACGGCGGTCTTCTGGGATAACGCCGGCGGCAGTGGCAATGGCACCAATTGGGATACCAGCAACCAGAACTGGAACAACGGTTCAGCCGCAACAACCTACGCGAACGGTGAGAATGTCACCTTCAACGACACCAACGCCGGCCACTACTTCGTGACCCTCACCTCCACCGTCAGCCCGGGTTCAGTGCTTGTGAATAGTTCGGGTAATTACTCGATCACCGGCAGCGGTGGCCTCATCGTCGCCACCGGCGGATTCACCAAGTCTGGCACCAGCACCCTCACCCTCGGTGTCGGCGTGACTGCCAGCAGCTTTGCGATCAACGGTGGAAACGTCGTGCTGGCCAGCAACACCACAGCCAGCAGTGGCTGGACATCCACCAATCCCGTCAGCAACATCAACGTCTCCTCGCTGACCATCGCGGCCAATAGCGTTCTCGATATCTCCAACAATCACATCATCATCGACTACGGCGCAACGGACCCGATGTCCACCATCCTGGGATACCTCAAGTCCGGCTTTAACAACGGCGCCTGGAACGGGACATCGGGAATTATCTCTTCCACCGCCCAGACCAAGACCAACGGCTTGACCTACAGCGTCGGCTGGGCCGATGGCAACGACAAGACCCTCGCTGTGAAGAACCTGACTAGTGGCGAGATCGAATTGAAGTACACGCTGGTTGGCGACGCGAATCTCGACGGCACCGTCAACGGGTCCGACTTCTCGATCCTGGCCGCCAACTTCGGCCTCGGCGTCACCAACTGGGACCAGGGGAACTTCCTGTATACCAGCTCGGTGAACGGTTCCGACTTCAGCGCCTTGGCCGCCAACTTCGGCCAGGGCGACAGCGGCGCTGCGGTGCAGGTCACGCCGGCCGACGTGGCCGCGTTGGACGCTTTCGCGGCGGCGAATGGGCTGCCCGCGCCGACGATCGCCGCCGTTCCCGAACCGGCCACGCTTGGCCTTCTGGCACTGGGCGCGACCAGCTTGCTGGCTCGCCGGCGACGCAGGGCCTGATTTGGTTTGATCTTGAAATTCAGCCCGTGGCGATTGCCGCGGGCTTTTTTTGTTTCAGAGGGAAGCCGATGTTGGGTTTGAACTCGATTTCGTGAATTCCAAAAGTTGTCTTTTTGTCATCTATAGTCTGCCGTCGGATATCGATTCCGGAGACGGTCTAGTTGTGATTGAGATGGTCGGCATTCCCACCCTTGCGCATGGGCGCTGAATAGCCCGACGCCGGCGTTCACCACTGGCTGTCGAGCGATTCAACGGGTCCTCGGCCGGCTGGAAACGCATCCCAATACGCAGGGCAATCGCATGTGGCCGCAAAATAGGAAGAACCCTCACCCCAACCCTCTCCCTGAGTACAGGGCGAGGGGGGAAAAGAGGGAGATGCGATTGCCCGGTCCTGCTGCCATCATCAATATTGCGATTCTTGCCAATTGGGCGAAGATTCTCATAATTGACTATTTGTAACCGCGATGCCAGAAGCTGCACAGCCTGATGAACCGATTGCGCACCGCCTGGGAGGGGTGGCGATTGAGCGTCCCCGCAGCGAGCCGCCGTCCGATGTTCCGCTCGCCCTGCGCAGCGTTTCCCACGTGAAGGTATCGCGCGGGCGGTTCAGCCCGACGTGGTCTCGGCGGATCGTGATGGTGAAGTGGGTGATCTCCGGGATGGGCTCGATGAGCATCGGCCCGGAGCGGATGAATTTCGGACCGGGGTCGGTCGCCATCTATCTGCCCAACATCCCCCACCGCTTCTGGGCGCTGCATCCGATGAACGAATTCTGCTGGTTCACGCTGGACGGGCCGCTGGCGGAAGAATTTGTTTTGCACCTTGGGCTTAGCATCGGGGTCTTCAACTGCCAGCCGCCGACGCTGGAGAAAGTTTACGACCTGATCGATTGCCTGAAGGACCACACCATCCAGGGCCGGCGGCACGGGAGCCTCAGCGCCATCAAGCTGCTGTACGACATGGCCAATTCGATCCGCACGGCACGGATCGCGCCGCTGGTTCAGCGCCACCGGCACGTCATCGAGCAGGAATTCGCCGACCCCGAACTCTCGGCCGAGCGCATCGCCACCGACCTGAATTATCATCGCGGCTCGCTGAGCCGGATTTTTCACAAGCAGACGGGAGTGACGATCATGGAATATCTCACGCACGTGCGCTTGCAGGAAGCCAAGACGCTTCTGCGATATACTCCCGATAAGATCGCCGCGGTGGCCGAAAAGTGCGGCTTCCAGGAAGCGACGTATTTCTGCCGCTGGATTCGAAAGCATACGGGCAAAACGGCCCGCGAATTGCGGCAGTCTGACTAAGTTCAATCCGTATGGCCCTTTCATTCCGACAATCACACGACGATCGAATCGACATCTCCGCCGCCGATGGCGCACCGATCACCAGCTATCGCTATTCCGCAAACCTGCCGAAGCCCTGTTTCCACCCGCTTTTTACGGCGACGGGAAGGCAAATCGCCGGGTTTCAGATGTCCGACCACGTCTGGCACCGCGGTCTGTGGTTCACGTTCAAGTACATCAACAAAACGAATTTCTGGGAAGAGGCTGAACCGCGCGGAATTCAGAAAACCCAGGCGCAGCCGCTGTGCACGTTCGTCTCGGACAATTCGCTGCGAATTCAGCACGAGCTTCAATGGACTTCGGCGCCAACCGGGCCGGTGTTTGACGAGAACCGGGAAATCGTATTGACGGCCCATGAAAACGGCACCCGCGAGATCGCCTGGTTTTCCTCGCTCCAGCCGCTTCAGGATCTGGTTTTGGATCGCACCCCATATACGACCTGGGGCGGATACAGCGGGCTCACATTTCGCGCTTCGCGCGAATATCACAACAGCACTTTTCTGCTCCCCAGCGGTGAAACGCCCGCGGCCATAACGGGCCAACCCGGGCCCTGGCTCATGACCCGCGGAATCGTCGACGGCGCGGCCGGCGCCCGCGTCTGCCTCGGCATGATCGATCATCCTTCGAATCCGCGCAGCCCCTCCCCCTGGTATGGAAAAGCCGGGCAGAGCTACGATTTCTTCAACGCCGCATTCCTCTTTCACGAGCCGATGAGCGTGGCCAAGGGAACAAAACTAGATTTCCGCTACCGCGTCTTCTACCGCGACGGCTGGTGGGAAGCGGCGGAGTTTGACGCGCTGGCCCAGAACTTCCGGAACTCCAGGCCGTGAATCCCGCCCAGATGATCGACGCGGGCGTGCAGCTCCATCGCGCCGGCCGATTGGCAGATGCCGAGCGATATTATCGCCAGGTGCTGGCCGTCGATCCGGAGAATCCTGATGCGCTGCATTTACTCGGGATTCTCAACTCGCAGGTCGGCCGCGAAGAGATGGCCGAGGGCCTGATCCGCCGCGCCATCGCCCGAAATCCCAACCATCCCGTCTATCACGGCAACCTCGGCCTCACCTTGCGCCGTCTCGGCAAACTCGACGAAGCCATCGCCGCCTTCGAAAAATCGCTTTCCTTCGGCACCAACGACGCCAACGTCCTCAGCAATTTCGGCGACGCCCTGCGCTGCACCGGAAATTTGCCGCGGGCGATCTCCCTTTTCCGCCAGGCGATGAACATCGACCCGAATCTCGCCGACCCGCACAACAACATCGGCATCGCCCTGGCAGACCTCGGACGCATCGACGACGCCATCGCCGAATACAAGATCGCCATCCATCTCAACCCGCGCAATCCGCAGCCCTATAACAACCTTGGCAACGCCCTGCTCAAAAAACGTCTGATCGACCAGGCGATTGGCGTTTTCGAAGAGGCCCTGAAAATCCGCGGCGATTATGCCGACGCGATGATGAACCTCGCCGTCGCCCTGCGCGTCAAAAATCAGAACGACCGCGCCATGAAGCTGCTGGAGCGCTCGCTTCAGATCCGGCCCAATTTTTTCGAGGCCCTGCTGAATTACGGCCAGGCGCTGTGCGACCTACATCGCTTCAAGGAGGCGATCCAGATCTTCCGCAAGGCGATCGACCTCAAGCCCGAAGACCCGGCCGCGCACTTTCATCTCTCCGGCGTCCTGCTTCTGACTGGCGATTTCGACGAGGGATGGCGCGAATACGAATGGCGCGTCCTCCGGCCCGATCGGCAATACACTAAATTCAGCCCCGGCAAGCCCGCCTGGACCGGCGAAAACCCGGCCGGCAAGCGCATCCTCATTTACGCCGAGCAGGGCGCGGGCAACACCATCCAATTCTCCCGACTGCTGGCGACGCTTTCACAGCGCGGCGCGCAGACGATCCTCGTTTCCCCGCCGCAACTGCTTCGCCTTTTGCGCAGCGTCGACGGCGTCGGTCACCTGATCACCAATTCTCAGCATTGGACGGAATTCGACTGTCAGTGTTATTTGCTAAGCCTGCCGCTGCTGCTGCGGATAAAGCCAAAGGAAATTCCGGCACAAGTCCCCTATCTGCACGCGGAGCCCGAACTGGTGGACCTCTGGCGAAGCCGCCTCGCCCCGCTGGGATTGCAAAAGAAAATCGGCCTCGTCTGGGCCGGAAATCCGGATCATTCCAACGATCACAACCGCTCGATCCCCCTGTCGAAGTTCGCGCCTTTGGCGGGAATTCCCGGCGTCAGTTTCATCAGCCTCCAGAAAGGCCACGGCGCCGGCCAGCCCCCCCGGCGGGGATGGAGTTGATCGATCACACCGCCGAGCTTACCGATTACGCCCACACCGCCGGGCTGATTGCCAATCTCGACCTGGTGATATCTGCCGACACCTCCGTCGCCCACCTCGCCGGCGCAATGGGCAAGCCCGTCTGGACGCTGCTGCCGTTTTATCCCGATTTGCGATGGATGCTGAATCGATTGGATACCCCCTGGTATCCCACCATGCGATTATTCCGCCAGACGCAAACCGATGATTGGGATACTCCCATCCGCGCCGTGGCCGAACAATTAGGCCCCCAGGTCCATTAGTAGTTTTATTTGTTTCCATTTCATGTCATAATCCTCCCCGATCACCGGAGCGAGAATGAAACAGGCAACACCAGGTTGGATTTTCTTTCTCACGCTTTCCCTGTTGGCTTGTTCATTTGCCTCTGCCGAGCCGACCGATCTCATTCTTCGTCAAACCGTCTCCGCGATAGGCAACTGGGACTTCACACAAGTGCGGAAAACATTGGACTTCCAGGGCGCCCGGGCCGTTGATCTGCACAACCTCGACGCCCCGCGGCTGATCGATATCGCCTCCTGCCGCCAATTCGTTCATTTCTTTTCCACGATTCCGTCCCCCTCGGATGAACCGAAGCAAACGCTCATCTGGCTCGCTGAGCAGCCGCATCTCATGCCCGTGCTCATGTCCGCCATTTCAACGAAAGATTCTCCCCGCCGCGTTTTGCAGCAGGTAACACTGCTCAGATCCACGGCCTCCGACAGGCTCGACCAATGGCCCGACCTCGCAACCGCCCTGATCGTCGTGTGGGATAAGGCTCTCCCTCCCGACAGCACCGGCCACACGCCTACGTTCACCGCCGACCGCGCCGCTCAGCTCTTTTCCTATTTCACCGATCCGCAAACCTCACCACGCTTCGATCTGCGCCAGCTCGCCTGGCAACTCCAGCTCTATGTCGTCGATCTAAGGGTTACCGAAGACGAAATGCACTGGGCCACCCAGCGATACCGCAACAACTATTCCATCGCCTCCGCCTACTTCGATGTCACCTACGATGACAATGCGTTCCTTAACGGCGACCCAAAAAAAATCTCCACCCACGCCTACACCCTGCAGAATCTGCTGCAATACGGCGGCGTCTGCGTCGAGCAGGCCTACTACGCTTCCCAAGTCGCCAAATCCCTCGGAATCCCCGCCTGCATGTGTACGAACGCCGGCGGCGGCGCTGGAGGCGTGGGCCACGCCTGGCTCGGCTTTGTCGAAGCACCTAACCATTACCTCGCCTGGAATTTCGATCAGGGCCGATACTCGGAAGACCTTTTCTGGTCCGCCAATATTACCGACCCCCAGACCCGCGAGATTCTAACCGATGCCGACGTGGGTCTTCTGGCCAGCCTGCAACAAACCGACGCCCAAACCCGCCTCCTCTCCGCCGACCTCCTCGAGCTGATCGATCTGGTTCCAGCCGATCAGCGTTTCGACATCGCCCTTCGCGAAATCGAAGTTTGCCCCGGCAATCGCCCCGCATGGCTTTCCCTGGCCAAGATGCAGGCCCAGGGCGGCCTTTCCGCCATTCAAACTCAGACGCTCAACTCCGCCGTCAATCAATATCTTCTCAGGCCCTATCCCGATTTCGCGCTGCAGATCATCGCGCGCATGTATTCCAACCAGTCGCCGCGGGAGCAGGTCGACTCGCTTGATCGCATCGCCCCGCTCTTCCCCAGCCGCCCCGATCTTCGCGCCGTGTTCGGCTTGCCCAGGCCGACCTTCTTCTCAATTTGCACCAGGACGATACCGCCTTTCGCGCCCTTACCGACATCCTCGCCAACGACATCAACGCCGGCGCCATCATCCTCCAGGCCATGACCCGCATCGACAAGCTGATGCGCGCCCACGACAACCTTCCCGGCCTGGCCCGTCTCTACGCTCAAACCTGGCCCCGCATGCCGGCGCCCGATCGATCCTCCTACGTTTACTCAACGCCGTTTTATTCAGTGGGCAAGACCTATCTGACCCTCCTCCAAGACCTCGGCGACCAGAACGGCGCACAAAATGTCCGCAACCGCCTGATGCAAATCATCCCCGACGGCGCGAGTTTGCGCTAGTCTGGAAAATTCATATCACCGCCCGCTTCGCTGGAGAGCGCCGAGATCGCCGAGGAGGAAATCAAAATTGATGCGAAAGACGCAGATTCAGATTCTTTGCGCCTCTGCGCCTCTGCGTGAGATTTGAATTCGTTGGGTTGCCGGGGAGGCCCCCGCCAAAGCTCACTCCGCCGCGATGTGCTTCCCCTTCTCCGCCACCGATCGCCGCATCAGGAAGGTGAAAAAAACCAGTGCCGCCCCCACCACTCCGCAGACCCAGTAGACATCGAAATAAGAGAGCGACAATGCCTGCTGCTGCCTGATCTGATCCAGAAAATCCAGCGAAAGCTGCCTCGACAGCGGACCATCCCCTGTGTGCTGGAGAAAGAATTGTTGCCCTTGGTGAAGCAGGCTGTTGACGCCTGGATTGAGACTGTCGAGGTTTTCGTTCAGCCGCAGCGCGTGGAACTGCTGACGGCGCTCGAGGATGGTCTGGGCGATGGAAGTTCCAGCACTGCCCCCCTCATTGCGCAGTAGTGCCAGCAGCCCCACCGCTGCGCCGCGAAGTTCCTGGGGTATATACAAAAATGCCGCCACGTTCACCGGGGCGAAAATCATCGACAACCCCATGATGATTACCACCCGCGGCCAGACCACATCCCACGGGCTGATCTCCAGATTCATTTGCGAAAGCCAGTAATTTCCAATCCCCATCAACAGCAGGCCCGTGGCAATGAGAATCCGCGCATCGAGCCCCTTTCCCAGAAGGATCCCTCCAATCATCAATACCAGGATCGCCCCAAGTCCCGAGGGCGAAAGCACCAGCCCCGATTTCGTCGCGTCATATCCAAACAGCGTCTGCAGCATTGCCGGAAGCTGCGTGGTGTTCGCGTAAAGCACCGCGAACGAACAGAAAATGATGATGCACCCCGCCCGGAAATTGCGGTCGCGCAGCGTGCGGAAATTGATCAGCGGATTCTTGATGCGCAGCTCGCGCCAGACCAGGCAAATCAGCGACACGGCAAAAATCGTCGCCAGCGTCTGGATGCGCCAGAAGGGGTCGCCAAACCAATCCCACTCCTGCCCCTTGGTGAGCAGGATTTCCCAGGAGGTCATCGCCGCCGCGAGCAAACACAGGCCGCCCAGATCAAACGCGCTTTTCTGCTTTCGTATCGCGGCCCGCTGGGCGATGAGATAATCCGGATCGGTGACGAACATCCGGCAAAGGAAGAGCGCGAATATTCCCACCGGCAGATTCAGATAAAAAATCCAGCGCCAGCCGTAGTTATCGGTGATAAATCCACCGAGCGTCGGCCCGACCACCGGCGCCAGCAGCGCCGCCACGCCGAAAATGGTTTGCGCCGCCCCCTGCTTCTCGCGCGGAAAGGCGTCGAGCAGAATCCCCTGGCTCGAAGGCTGAAGCCCGCCGCCCGCAAGCCCCTGCACCACGCGAGCGCCGATGAGGACCGCCAGCGACGGCGCCGCCCCGCAGGCGGCCGACGCCAGCGTAAACAATGCGATCGAAAGCAAAAAATAATTCCGCCTCCCCAGGTGTGCCGCCAACCATCCCGAAATCGGCAGAATAATCGCATTCGCCGCCAGGTAGCTGGTGATGACCCACTCGCTGTCGGTTACCGGCGCCGAAAGCCCCCCGGCGATATATCGCAACGCCACGTTGGCGATGGTCGTGTCCAGCACCTCCATGAACGTGGGAATGACGACCACCACCGCCACCACCCACGGCGAAATCACCCGCCGCGGCGCCGCCAGCAGATCGTCAATTGCGGGCGCCGCTGCCGTCACGGCAGGTTCTCCCCCTCGGGCAGGCTCATGTAAGGCTGAAGCACCTTCCCCGCGTCCGGACCCGACGGCTCTTCATCCAGCAGCACGGTCGGCGTCACCGACAAGCCGACGAACAGCGGCGACTTCTCCGGATCGTAATCGACCAGGTCGATCCTCACCGGCAGTCGCTGCACGACTTTCACAAAATTCCCCGTCGCATTTTCCGGCGGCAGCAGCGCCAGCGTCGAGCCCGTCCCCATCGTGAATCCCGTGATCCGCCCCTTAAAATGCTCGCGGCTTCCATACGTATCCACGTCCAGATCGACCGTCTGTCCGATCCGCAATCGTGCAAGCTGCGTCTCCTTGAAATTCGCATCCACCCATATTTCGGTGATCGAGCGGATCGCCATCAGGCTCTGCCCGGCAATAACATTGTTGCCGGGATTCACGTCGCGGCGGGTAACCACACCGTCGATCTCCGCATAGACATTGCAGTAACGCAGGTTCAAATTCGCCTGATCGAGATTCTTCTGCGCCTGAAAGACCTTGGCCTGGGCATCTTTGACCGTGGGCGCGTTCTTAAGCAGCTTCGCATAAATCACGTCGATATTTCCGCTCGGATCCTGCTTATAAAAGTTCGCGATCATCTGCTTGGGCGAGATGTTGAACGACTCGGCGTAGCCAAGTTGCGACACGGCCTGCATCACGCTCCCCTGCGCCTGTTTCACTGTTGAAAATGTCTGATCCAGGTTGTCGGGCACGGAAGCAAGGTCCTGCCCATTGGGAGGCGTCGGCGGCAATCCCAGCTCTACCCGCACCTGATAAATGCCCTGAAGCGCCTCATTCACCTCCGCCTGCGCGACGGCCAGTGCTGCCGTGCGGGCATCCATTTCCTCGCTTGAAACCGCGCCCGATTTCACCAGCGGAACCGCACGGTCGTAATCGGCCTTGGCATTTACAAGCGTTGCCTTCGCGGAATCCAGCGTCGCGACTCTCGAATGCAGCAGCGCCACCTGATTGTCCACGTCTTCGATCGCGTGATCGAGCGCAAAACGCAGGCTTCGCGACTGGCCCACGATTGCCCTCGCATTCGCCTGGCGCTCACTAAATCCGCATTGGCCACATCCAGCGACGCCTGGGCGATATTGACCTGCACCTGATACGGCTCCGGATCGAGCTGTACCAGCAGATCGCCCTTATGCACGCGGTTGTTGTCATCCACCAGAACCCGGGTCACCTGCCCCGCCACGCGCGGCGCCACATACGTCACGTGGCCGTTCACGTATGCGTCGTCAGTCGAAACCGTGGTCAATGCTTCGTAAACCAGGTAGGCGACGCCGACGACCGCAATCACGGCAATCACCGCAATCACAATCACTCGAACCGGACGGTGCCCCGGCTTCTTCTGCGCGACAGCCACCCTTGGCGTCGGCGCCTGGGCGGCTGCTTCGTGATTCGAAACCGTCGCCACGCTATTTTCGTTTTCTGCCATATAATCGGTCATCCATTCGGGCGCAGATAAACGCGCCGCCGGCCCCGCGATGATTCTTCATACGCCGCGGGCGCCTCGGCCAGCGGCCTGGCCTCCCCAAGTTTCACTTTAAATGCCCCGGATTCAAATTCCCCGCTCATTTGCGCCAGCAGTTTTCCGCTCGCGACCACGTCGAGCGGACGCGTATCGACGCCGATAATCCGCAGCTCCTTCCGATAAAGCGTGCGGAGACTGAACGCTGAATTTCCATCCGGCGGCGCCGTGATGACCGCAATCCGCCCCTCCGTCGCCGCCGCCTCGATGCACTCCGCGAACATCCGGCCACTGGTATCGAGGATCACATTCGCCCCGCGCCCGTCGGTAACCTGTTGTACTCCGTCCGCAAGCTTTTCCGTCCGCGTATTCACAATGATGTCCGCGCCGATGCTGCGCGCCTCGGCGGCTTCCTCTTCAGATTGCACAGCGCCAATCACCTTCGCCCCCTTCGCCTTGGCAATCTGCACCGCCGCACATCCCACCCCCCCACCGGCGCCGATCACCAGCGCACAGTCCGACTGCGAAACATTCGCCGCCGACACCATTGCCTCCCACCCCGTCACAAAAACCACCCCCGCCGATCCGGCTTCGTCCATCGTGAGTTTTTTCGGTTTCGGCGTCAGCGCCGCAACCGGCAAAACGATGAACTGCGCGTGCGAGCCATCGATGGTATATCCAATATCGCCCCCGCTGCCCCAGACTTCCCGGCCAATCGTGTCGGGCGGCCCTTCCACCACCACGCCCGCAAAATCCCGTCCTGGAATCCGCGGCAATGTCGTGCCGTGCATCTTCCCCTCGGCATTTTTCACGTCGCTGGGATTGATCCCCGCCGCCATCACCTTCACGACCGCGTGGCCTTCATCAGCGCACGGTGTCCGCACCTCTTCTACTTTCAGCAGCTTCGGCTCTCCGAATTGGCGGATGACTAAGGCCTTCATTTCGCTATTGCATCTTAAGCACAGCCCGGAAGCGCCTTCCCGCTCATCATCCGGTCATACGCCGCATCGACCTGGTCCATCGGATAGACCTCGTTCATGCTCTTCACTCCGGTCCGCGCGCTGAATGCCAGCGTGTCTTGCGAATCGATCGAGACGCCCGCATACCAGCCCCGGACCGAACGGTCTCCCAGGATCATCGGAATCACCGGTACCTCCAGGCTCGGCGGAACGCCAATAACCATCAACGTCCCGCGCACCGCCAGCCCGTTGACCGCCGCGCTCATCGTCGGCCCATCGGTCACCGTCGCAAGGATCACGTTCGCTCCGCCGATTTTCATCAGCGCGGCCGCGAAATCCTCGCTTTGATTGTCAATATATTCGTCGGCTCCCAGTTCCTTTGCAAAAGCCGCCTTGTCCGGCCCTCGCGCGATGGCGACCGTCCTGGCCCCCATTTTCGCGGCATATTGAACGGCGAGGTGCCCAAGCCCACCGAGGCCCAGCACCGCCACCACATCTCCCGACCTCGCGCCGCTATTTCGCAGCGCGTTAAACGTCGTAACACCGCGCACAGCAGCGGGGCGCTGTCGATGGATGACATCCCCTCAGGCACGCGCGCCACCGCCTCAGCAGGAGCGATCATGTACTGCGCATATCCCCCATCCCGCGTAATGCCGGTAATCTGCATGGATGTCTGACACGCGAAGAAATCCCCCCGCCGGCAGGTGTCGCAGAATCCGCAGTAGCCGCCGTTCCATCCCACGCCGGCACGCGCCCTTCTTTGAATTCCTTAACGCCCGTCCCCACGGCGTCAATCACGCCAATCGCTTCGTGCCCGGGAATGCGCGGATATTCGATCCACGGAAACAGCCCCTCTTTCACGATCGAATCGCTGTGGCAAACCCCGCAGGCTTCCACCTTGATCCGCACCGTCCCCGGCGAGGGCTCTGGAATCTCGCGTTCCACGATTTCAAACGGCCCCTTCGCCCGGGGCACCTGGATCGCTCGCATTTTTGGCATGGCTTATTTTTCCTTTCAACAATTGAATTCACCCTCCGACTTCGCGCTCCAATTCCAACACCGTCGCCTCCTCCATCTCAATCAGCGCAGCCGCCGTATTCTCTTCAAGATGCTTCACCTTCGACGTTCCCGGAATCGGCAGCATAACCGGCGACTTCGCCAGCAGCCACGCCAGTGCCACCTGCGCCGGCTCCGCATTGAGTCGCTGCGCCGCCCGCGCCAGCGGACCACCCGGCCGCGCCAAATTTCCCGTCGCCAGCGGAAACCAAGGGATGAACCCAATACTCTCCCGCTGGCAATACTGAAGCACCTCTTCGCTCCCGCGCTCCACCAGGTTATACCGGTTCTGCACCGTCGCGATCGGTACGATCTTCCGTGCCGCCTTAATCTCATCCACGTTCACTTCCGAAAGCCCCACGTACCGAATCTTGCCTTCTTTCTGAAGGTCGCGCAAAAGTCCAAACTGTTCATCCGCGTTCACCTTCGGATCGATCCGGTGAAGCTGGAAAAGTTCGATCCTTTCCACGCCCAACCGCCGCAGGCTCATCTCGCACTCCTGCCGCAGATATTCCGGACGCCCCAGAGGAACCCATTGCTTCGGCCCCGTGCGAACGAACCCCGCTTTGGTCGCAATCACGAACCCCAGCGGATAAGGATGCAACGCCTCGCGAATCAGTTGCTCGCTTACATAAGGCCCATACGAATCGGCCGTATCAAAAAAATTGATCCCCAGCTCCACAGTCCGCCGCAAAACATCGATCGCCTCCGACCGGTTTCCCGGCTCCCCCCAGACTCCCGGCCCGGTAATCTGCATCGCCCCAAACCCCAGGCGATAGACGCGCATATCCCCGCCGATCGAAAACACCCCACTCTTGCTCGCAGGCTGCGATTCCGATCGTCTTGGTGACACGTCCGTCGCCATGTTCGAACTCCTCTTCAACCAACTGTTATACGGCCACCCAGCGTAGTACGTAAACCGAACTCCTCACCGCCGAGAGCGCAGAGATTGCCGAGAAAGAAAAAGAGATATCGATTTGCATCGAAATCCCTCTTCCTCCGCGCTCTCTGCGTGCTCCGCGGTGAAATCCGCATTTTCGCGACTAGGATCAGTCAGGCTGCTGGATAAACGCCAGCAGATCCTCATTCACCTGGTTTTTAAGAGTCGTACACATCCCATGCGGCGCGCCGGGATAGACCTTCAGCTTCGCTCCCTTCACGAGCTTGGACGAAAGCATCGCCGCATCCGCGATGGGAACGATCTGGTCGTCATCCCCGTGCAGAATCAGCGTCGGCACGTCGAACTTCTTGAGGTCCTCTGTCTGATCCGTCTCAGAGAAGGCCTTCACACAGAAGTAAGAAGCGGGAAGCCCAGCCATCATTCCCTGAAGCCAGAACGAATTGCGCACGCCTTCCGACACCTTCGCCCCAGGCCGGTTATACCCATAAAACGGCATGCTCAGGTCTTTCCAGAACTGCGCCGATCCGCCAGCACCGCCGACCGAATTTGATCAAACGCATCGATCGGCAGCCCGCCCGGATTCGCCGGCGTCTTTAACATCAGCGGCGGAACCGCCCCGATAAGCACCGCCTTCGCCACCCGTTTGGTCCCATGCCGTCCGATATATCGCGCCACTTCCCCCCCGCCCGTGGAATGCCCCACGTGAACCGCATTCTTCAGATCCAGCTTTTCCACGAGAACCGCCAGGTCGTCGGCATAGGTACTCATGTCATTTCCCGACCACGGCTGGCTCGATCGCCCATGCCCGCGCCTGTCGGGCGCAATGCACCGATATCCGCGCGATGCCAGGAAAAACATCTGGTCTTCAAACGCATCCGAACAAAGCGGCCACCCATGGCTGAAAACCACCGGCTGGCCGCTGCCCCAATCCTTATAATAAATCTGCACGTCCTGCGTTCCGTCTTTCCCAACCGTCACGTGAGGCATAGCTGTCTCCTTTCCCAAGAGGGGGTATGAAATTGTGAATCACCAGGGAAGTCTTTCGCCAAGAAAAAAATATCCCCCCGTGGGCCCGTCGGCGGAAAGCGTCGCCAATTGCACCGAAGTCTTCGCGCCGTCCACGATCTCCATCGGGGCGTTTACCCCTCCCATCTCTGTCTTTACCCACCCCGGATGCGGCAGAATTCACCTTGATCGATGTGTCCCGCAATTCGTACGCCAAGTGTATCGTAAAGGCATTCAATGCCGTTTTCGATGCGTCGTACGCAAAGGACTTAAAATCGTAAATCGGCGAGCCCGGCGTCGAATGCAGATTCAGCGAACCCAATATGCTCGACAGATTCACAATCCGCCCCGCCGGCGAGAGCCGAATCAGCGGCAGCAGCTTTTGCGTCAGTGCCACCTGCGCGAAAAAATTCGTTTCAAATGTCTTATGCAGGGCCGATATCGACACCTCTGCCGTCGAGTCGCTTTCAGGAATCTTTACCCCCGCATTATTGATCAGGATATCCAGCCTGCCATATTTCCGCTGAAAATATTGAAAAACCGCCTGATGGTCGGTCGAGCTGGTGACGTCGCATCGCACCGTCGTAACCGCCAATCCCTGCGAAAAAAGCGCCGACGCCGCCGCTTCCCCCTTTTCCGCATCGCGCGAGCCAATGACCACGTCGATCCCCTGAGTCGCCAAAACCCGTGCCGTCTCCAGCCCAATACCGCGATTCCCCCCGGTGATAAAGGCAACTTTGTTGGGATTTTCCACCATCCACGTCCTTCCTGATCTTCGTCCCCAATGGCGCAACCTTAGGCTCGCGGAAATCAAATGGAAAGCGCGGATGTGAAATGATTTGCAGTTAGAGTTCTGTTAATAACCTGGCTTCGTGCAGTCGGGATTGGACTTCCCGCCGCGCGATAGATTTCAGAGGCATCTGAACCGAATATTCCCCAACGCGGCTCTCGAACAACTCGGCCCCTTGGCAAACCAAGACCGCCCGTTATCAACCTGTCGTAAACAATAGCAGTTTTTTGCAGAACAGCGCTGCAAGCTGATAATCCCAACGTGCTCCAATCCATTTGCGCCTTATTCTGATTTCCGCCCTCGCCCTATTGGCAGGCTCGCCGCCCCCCTGCAAAATTCCCCCGATCAAATCCGCGCCCATGTCCTGGTCGTCGACGGCAAAGGCCTCCCCCACGACCCCTTCTCCCCCAACGCCGACGCCTTCTCCATGCCTCAATACCGCACCCGCCTCGACGACATCTTCACCGACGCTGCTACCTTCTTTAAAAACAAACCCGGCAAGAAAACCATCCTCATTTTCATCCACGGGGGCCTCAACTCCCCCGATGACTCTCTCTCCGCCGCGGATGAGGAAATGCAGAACGTAACAAGTGCCGGCTACTACCCCATCTATATCGACTGGAACTCCGACATCTGGAACACCTACGGCGAACACATCGTCTCCCTCACCCAGGGCCGCACCGACAACACCATCATCCGCTGGCTCTTCACCCCCGCTTACGTCCTGGCCGACATCGGTCGCGCCGCCACCCGAATGCCCATCGTCTACGCCAACGAACTCGCCAGCGACATCCAGGCCGCCGGCGCCGACATCAACGCACTGAAATTGAAAAACGAACTCGCCTCCCCCTCAACGTCCGAAACCGCGGCCGATCAGCGCTGGGCAACAGGCGCGCACGGCCAGGCCCTCGCCCAGGTCTACCACCAGCTCCACAAGGACAACCAGCCCCATCACCTCCGCATTTACGTCGGCCCCGACCTCGACGTCGACGCCGGCCACATGGCCGAAATCGGCGCGTTCTACGTATTAACCCTCCCCACCAAAATCATCACCCAGCCCATCATCGATTGGCTCGGATTCCCCGCCTGGCAGGTTATGGCGCGCCGAACCCAGCTCTGCTTCGACGGCGCCCTGGGCGGAAACGCCGGCGACCTCAGCCCCTTCGAACTCCAATCCGTAGGCGACCGCGCTGACTCGCGCCACCACCGCCCCCTCCTTCGACACCACCGGCGCCGTCGACGTCTTCCGCCTTCGTCTCCAGGCCGAGGCAAAAGCCAATGGCTACGACATCATCCTCGTCGGTCACAGCATGGGCACCATGGTCCTCAACGAATGGCTCCGCCGCGACATCCTGGAAAGCAAGGAGCAGCTCTACTCCAACATCGTCTACATGGCCGCTGCCTGCTCCGTCCGCGATTTCAGCCGTTCCGTCGTCCCCTACCTCCAGCAGCACAAGCAGACCAATTTCTACAGCCTGATGCTAAACCCCACCGCCGAACTCCTCGAACGCCGCCGCGGCTACGACATCCCCCCGCGCGGCTCCCTCCTCGTCTGGCTCGACGATTTCCTCGCCGAACCCCAGGCCCCCCTCGACCGAACCTTCGGCCGATGGGACAACATCATCCCCGCCATCGACGTCATCCCCAAAGAAATCCGCGGCCAGGTCATGCTTAAAGCCTTCGCCCTCGCTCCCGATGACAGCACAGATTACGGCCCCCAGGAACACGGGCAGTTCCGCAGCCAGCCGTATTGGTGCAAGGATTTCTGGTCCAGCGAAACGCCGCAGGTGGAGTGTAAGTGACGAAACCAGAAACCAGAATGGCGAATCAAGCCCGAATGACGAAACTCGAATGAATGCCCCACCCATTCGTCATTCGGATTTCGGATTTGATTCGTCCGGAGCCGCGGATGGCTCCGGGCCGTAATCGGCGAGTACGCCCCGGAGGCGTCCAGCCTCCGAATTTCGGATTTCTGGTTTCCCCCCTATTTCTCCCAAATCACTTCCGCATTGTCGGTAGTGACGGCCGGCCCCACCGCCACATCCAATTTGACATTCACAAACTTAACGTCCCGAGCATCCTGCACCACAAACCCCCGGTCCGCCTGGATCGAAACATTGGTAAACGTAATATCCCTCGCCGGCTGCTCCGGCACCCCCACAATCCGCCCCGCCACCGGTGAGCGCGTCACCGTCAGATTCGTCACATCAATGTCATGAAAATCCGGCACATTCCTCGCCTTCCCCTGGAAATATCTCGGCCCAATATCCGTCGGCGCATTCGCATTGCCGTTGTAGAGCATATTGATATCAAACGGCCGCGCCACGTTCTTCATCGTGATATCGCTGTAATGAATATCATGCACCTCGCCTCCCCTCCCGCGCACCGACTTGATCCTCAGCCCGTTGTCCGACCCATCAAACGTACACCTCCGCACGAACATATGACTCACGCCCCCGGTCGTCCCGCTCCCAATCGAAATCCCGTGCCCGTGCAGACACGTCATATCCTCAATGACCACATCCTTAGACCCTCCGGAAACCGCCACGTGATCGTCCCCCGTATCGATCTCGCAGTTGCGGATAATGATCCTTGTCCCATTCGGATCGATCGCATCCGTATTCGGCGCATCGCTCGGCGCAAAAACCCGGATGTTCTCAACCAGAACGTCCTCCGACCGCCCGCTGATTACCAGGTGATACATCGGCGAATCCGTTAGCGTCACGCCGTCGACATGCACGCGCTTGCACCCTCGAAATGTCACAAGTTTTGGCCGCGGATAAATCAGCCGCCCCGGCGGATATCTTCGCGCCGCCTTGTCCGACCAGATCCAGAAGAGCTGGCCCGTTCCATCAATCGTCCCGCTCCCGGTGATCGCAATATCCGTCAGGTTCGTTCCATAGATCACATTCCCCTGCGCGAACGGATCCACATCCCCCGGGGACGCCTTCGCTGGATCGGGCAGCCCCCATGCCGTCAAAGAATCCGGCGTCTTGATCGTCGCCCCCGCATCCAGATGCAAATCCATATGGCTCACAAACCCAAACGACAGCGTCATAAAAACCCCCGGAGGAACTTCCAGATGCCCCCCGCCCGCCGCCTTGATCGCATTCACCGCGCGGGCAAACGCGTCGGTATTCATCGTCTTCCCATCCCCCACGCCGCCGAATTGAAGCAGATTGAATTGCCGATCCGGAATCACCGGCAGCGCCACATGGATCAGATCCGCCGGGTCCACCACCATCGGCGCAACCGCGGTCTGCGGCGGCGCCGATGTGGTCGCACACGCCTGCAATATCAGAATCGCGATGAAGCCAACCCCTGTCCGCCATTTGACTGGAATCATGCTCCCTAATCTACCGGCTTCCCGCCCGCGCGAAACGGTCCGCTTAAGCAAAACATGCTAAAAACCGCCGATTTCGTTGAACTTCCCTATCAATTCTGCCGAAACCGTTTTTATTGGAGTCTCTTTTTAACGGAGTTTAGCAATGCTTCTTGACGCCAGACCCGCGGCAAAATATTCAGTCACCGACGACGGCCGTGTTTTCACCGTCGCCCTCCTCTCCAGCCTCACCTGGACCACCCTTCGTCACGACTCTGCCGCCCACTCCCTGGGCGTCTGCGGCAGCCTGCTTGCCTCCATGGTCCTCATCTACCTTTTCGGCACTCCCCTCGCCCGGCTGGGCTACTTCCTGGCCGGCCGGCGGCCCCTTGCCGCGCGGTTCGTCTTCACGATCGTCACCCTGCTGATCGTCGCCCTGATGGCCCGCAATCAATAGAAGAAGATCTCACGCCGAGGCGCAAAGGCGCAGAGTTTGGATCTCCGCGCCTCTGCCTGAGACCTCTTTATCTTTTAAAGGAAGGAGAGCTGCCCGTTCGCGACGCGGTAGAAAAACCACATGATCGCCAGCGCCGCGACCAGATGCACCACGGTCTTAAACCCCGCAAGAACTTCGCCATAAACAGCAATCATACTACTTGAACTATCGACGACATTTTGACCCGACTTTATCGGGCTAATTCGGGGATTCTGCGGGGGTTGATCGGGGCGACTTTACAAAACTTTACGTTTTGTTACGTTTTAGGCGATTTTGTAAGTATATGCTTACCCAGATCTCAGTGCAGGTCTGGCGAGAGTAATACGGCAGGGCGAGGCGTTGGACCACGGATCGCGAGGATTTCGCCGCGCCCGCCGGAGGCAAATTGCCCTAATCGCCCCTGCGCGGCGGCACCCCAACCAGCCAAATCGAACTCCCCCCCACCACTGCCCGGCCGTCTGATAAGGGACAAACCGCCTCTACCCCCGGCGACGCAAAATGGCCAACCAGCTCCATCGGATGGGCGCCCCGCGTGTCATAGACGCTGATATGCGGATTCAGGTCAAGCGGCACGGTCTGCAATCCCGGCCCCATCCGTGGCCGGTTCCACGAGGGCCACTCCATCACATACAACAGCCCATTCTGAAGCTTCATCTTCTGCCAGCCCGTCGGACCAAATATCTGCTCGAGCATCGACCGATTTTCCTCTCCCACTTCTTCAAACACGGCCTCTTTATCCGTCAGTTTCGCCAACCGATATTCCACCAACCCGCGACCGGTCCGCACGCAAAAAGTATCCCCTTCCAAAGTCCCCGCACCCCTAAAATATTTCATCGCCACCTCGAGCCGCTGCCGCGCGGGAAGATAACGAATCGGCGGAAGCAGCAACGTCCAGCTCCTCTGCTCCTCTGAAATCCCCCACCGGTTAAACGCATAGCCAAACGACGTATCCGAGACCGTCACCGGCTTGAGCGGATCGCTGATGTCGAGCACCACAAGGTCTTCCCCAATCACATAAAGGCGGTTTTGCCAGATAAACAAGACCGTACCAGATGCGCCCTCGATCCAAAGCGGCCGGACCTCCGTTAACGTACGCTTGTCCAGTCTCGCGCAATATAGATGCAAATACGAGTCGAGACCATTGCCTCCCGTCGACATGAACCGATAGACCACGTTTGGCTGCCCCGGAGGACTCACCGCCCACCAATCCCAAAGCATCCCGTCGTCGGAAAGAAGATCAATGGCCGGTCCCGTGGCGATCCCACCATTGCTCATTTCAAGTTCCCTGCGCATCAAGCTGGTTGTCGTCGTTTGCCCCCCGCCAGTCATTGTCGCCCGTTGTGTAATCGCATACCCCTTATTCCCGTCCATCTGAATGAAATTTACCCGCTCCCCCGCCGGTAATCCCACCCGCGCCAGCACCGGCATATTCGTCCCCAATTGAAACGCCGCCGACGAAAACAAAATCAGTACCGCCAGGGAAATCGACCCGTACATCAGCTTCGGCCCCGATTCAATCCGCCAATCGCGCTTCACTACCCAAACCGCCGCGAACGCGGCCAGAAGTGCCAGCAATAGCATCCACCCCGCGAATTCCAGCTCGCCAGATTCGATCCCGATCGCAAACAGCATATCCAACCAATCTATCCAGTCCCGCGCATGTCGTTGCCACCCGGGAACAGCGTCGACGACAGCCGCATCCAGAAATTGCAGCGGCGGCAAAACCTTCGGCAAAAACAGCAGCAGAAGCATCGCCCCAAGTCCCATCATCGCCGCCGGCGCCATCCGCCGCACGACACATCCCGCTAGAAACCCGAGGCTATACAGGGCCATCCACAAAAAGGGATACCAAACAATTGTCGCCAGCGCCCCTGGTCTCGATTGAACTTCAGCTCCGCCACCAGCGGAATCTCACAGACCAGCAGCACAACCCCCAGACCCACGAAGAATTTCACCCGCAGCCACGACGCCACCTTCACCGGCCGCGACCGCCAGAAATCCTCCAGCCCGTTCCGAAAATCCCGGCACGTGATCCCCACTGCCACCAGCACCGCCAGCACGCCTCCCAGCGACATCACCCATTGCGACGAGAAAATCTCGAACCGCCGGGAGTTAAAAATCGTCGCCTCCGCCGCCCCGATCACCGGCAGGCCCAGCATCACCACCAGCCCGATCCAGAGCAGCGGCTGCGCCTCGCGCCATTCCTTCCAGACCATCGCGGATAGTTGGTTGATGAATTTCATAGCCCGTCCTCCGTTTCCATTGCCAGCCGTTTGCAAGCGCAAACCCAAAGCCCCGCCCCGAAAATCGCCTGCACGGCTGTCACCATGGCCAGCCCTCCCCAATCCTCAAAATGCACCCCATAGACAAACCCGAGCGGCGTAAACGCCAACACCCACGGCGCATTCTCCACTTCCGCCAGCCCCCCCGTCGCGATCATCCATCCGATCAATATCCCCAGCGCCACCAGCCCCCCGCGCGTTTCGCTCGGCAATTGAACCGTTAGCGCCAGCATCCAGACAAACAGCGCCAGCGACGCCAGCACCGAGCGAATATAAATCATCGCCATGTATCCCCCCGTTATCTCCCTCTGCCCCGCCACCAGGACGCTGACCACCATCGCCACCCCCAGCGGCCCCGCGCACGGCAGCGCCCCCATCGCCGTCTTTGCAATCAAAATCTTCCGCGGCTCCGTCGGCAGGCCCAGCAGGGACTCCAGCGTCCCCTCGGCCCGTTCCGCCGGCACCAAGCCCGTGCTCGACAGCATCGGCAGCAGCGCGATTCCCAGAAAGCAGACACACATCACCATCGTCTCATCGGCCACGATGCGCGAGTGAAGCCCGATCGCCGCCAGCGCGCTCAGCAGCACGCAGCCGAAAGCGAGCTTCCAGCTCTGCTCATGCCACTCTTTCCACAGAAGCTGACGCATCCGCCTGCTCCTTTCTGTGCCCGATGACATACGCCTCAAAAATCTCGTCCAGATTCAAATCCACCTGCTCGACTGCAACACCTGCGAACCCCGCCCGCGCCGCATCGATATCCTCCACGACGACCGCGATTTGCCTCCCGCTCCGCGAGATATCCAGAATTCCCGGCAGACTCTGGAGCACCTCCGCCGCGTCGATATCCGCCACCAGCCGCTTCACTTTTGCCCGCAACACTTCCGTCTCCGCCTGCCGAACCACTCGCCCCCGATCGATAATCACCACAGAATCTGCCACCGGCTCGATCTCATAAAGCAGATGGGAGCTGAAAAACACGGTCACGTTCTCTCCCTGCAGATAGGTCACCAAATCCCGCAAAAATTCCTTCCGCATGATCGGATCCAACCCCAGCGTGGGATCATCGAGAATCACCAGCTTCGGCCAATGCGCCAGCGCCAGCAGCAGCGCCACCCTCACCCCCTGTCCCTTTGAAAGATGCCTCACCCGCGTCCCCATCGGCAGTTCAAATCTTTCGCCAATTCCCGCGCCCACGCCCCATCCCACGTCGGATAAAACGGCGCCACGAACGACATCAACTGCCCCACCCGCATCCATCCGAACATCTGCTGATCCTCGGCCACATACCCCACGCTTCGCCGAATCTCCATCGGCGATTTTTTCGGATCCAGCCCCAGCACGCGAATCTCCCCCCCATCCGGCTTGAGCAGCCCCAACAGCATCCGAATCGTCGTCGTCTTCCCCGCCCCGTTCCTCCCCAGAAACGCAAACGTCTGCCCCCGCGGCACCGTCATCTCCACCCCGCGCAAAACTTCCTTCCGTCCAAACGACTTGCGAACGCCGCGCAATTCAATCACCGTTTCATCACTCATTGGAAATGCCTTTCTTCGCAACCCCCCGCTCTTTCCGCGCGCGATCAAACGATTCCTCAACCAACTCCTTCAACTCCGATGCATCCACTCCGAGATTCACCGCCCGGTGCACCAGCCGATCGACTTCGCTGACAAGCAATTCCCGCTGCGCCCTCGCCCGCCCCCGCGGCAGATTCTGCGAAACATATGTCCCATCCCCCTGCCGCCTCTCCAGCAACCCCTCGGAGGTGAGGCGTTCATAAACATGCAAAATCGTGTTCTGATTAACCGCGAGTTCCTTCGCCAGTTGCCGCACGCTCGGCAGCCGATCGCCCGGCGCGATCACCCCGCTGACGCTCGCGGCTCGAATCTGGTCCGCGATCTGCCGCATGATCGGCACGCCCGAGGATGTCTCAATCCGAATAAACATGCGTGCGCCAAGTGACTATAGTTATATAACACTAATCATCTGCGTGTCAAGAAGCGTCCCTACTTACCTGCCGGTGCGGCCCGCATCTTTTCCCCCTTTCGTCCCCGCCCCCGGTACTCCGCTTGTCATTGCCCACATTTATTGGAGCGAAACGGCGGGATTTGCATCGACAAAAGAAGGAAGATTATTTTCGGTTATGGTTTGTGTGACGAGAAGATCCGGGAGCTCGTATATGGGAACCTGGTTCCGCCGCGATGACACATGGCTGGCCTGGTGACGTTCGGGGCGGCCTTGGGGTGTTGGGCGGGATAGCGCCGCATGAACGGCCTCCGGCCTAAGCTCGCGGAGTACCGCCCAAGCGCCTCCCGCTCTTGCGGCGGCTACACGGGGAATTGCGGAGGCACCGAAGCCAATTGACCAGGCCGCAGTATAATCCGCATGTGAACCATCTTCGCCGGCGCCTCCTCCACGCCGCAGCAATCATTTCCCTCCTCCTCTTCGCCCTCGTCGCCATCCTGTGGCCGATCACCAGCGCCGAGGCCAGGTCACACGGCCTCTGGTACAACGAGCAGACCGCAACCAGCGGAAATTCTTTTGAGGCCGGAATTGCCGACGGCAGCATCTATCTCGTCTGGTTTCATCAATGGGCCCTGCTGAATCAGAATCGCCGCCCCTGGGGCTGGCGCACTCACCACCTACCCCGCGGACCACAAATGGTTCTTCGCGCGTCCCTTCGATACCTATCGACAACAGTACCCCATCTCGACGTTCTATAGAATCCAAATCGCTAACTGGGCCGTTTGCCTCGTCACTGCCGCCATCGCGGCCGGCTCCCTCATTCTCCGCAAACGCCTGGCCCCCAAACCCGGCTTATGCCCCTCCTGCGGCTACGACCTCCGGGCCACCCCCGACCGCTGCCCCGAATGCGGGGCGATCCCGCCCGCAAAGTAAATTCAAAAAGAGAAGGTTCGCGCGGAGGCACTGAGGCGCGGAGCAAAAAACTCATTTGATTTTGCTCTACTCAAATCCTTACCACGTGGTACTCCAGCCCCCACCCTAACCCTCCCCCGGAGTACCAAGGGAGGGGATAAGAAGGGGTGTCGCTTGAGGATTTCAGCAGAGCAAATTGATTTGTTTCTCTCCGCGCTCAGCGCCTCTGCGCGAAACCCGTCTTCTCTTTTCCCAGGATTTCTTTTACGGATTCCTCATCGGCGTCCCCCCCATCCCCAAAATCCACTGGCAAAAATTATTCGCCGCCTTCCGGTTATCCAGCGGCAGATTCAGCTCGGCCGGGGCCTTGGCATCAATATATTCGTTGTAAAACCACGGGTCCCCAACCGCGAACACAAACCCCTTCCCATAGTGTGCCGTCGCGATAATCACATCCGTCCCCGAAGCCACATCCTGTTTCGGCGCCGTCAGCATCGCCTGCGCCGGATCGCTCACCGTGATCGTCGAAATCTCCTTCACATACATCCCGCGCACCCCCTTAAACAGCGGCACATCCGGAAAATCCGCAAACGTCCCCCGAGCCATGTCCATGTGCGTCGGCACCGTGTTCCGCAAATCCGCGTTAAACTTGATCCCAAACTTCTCCGGCAGCAAATTAAAATGCTCGAACTCGCAGTTGTTCACGTCATTGGCAAACAGACACAAAATCCCCCCGTCGTTCACCCACTGCGCGATCAGATCCGCATCCGCCTGCGTCATAAAATTCGGCTGATGATCTGCCGCGTTCTTCACCGTGCTGGGATTGACGATGATGAAGATCGAATACTGCGCCAAATCCTTCGCGGTCGGCTGCGTGGGTAGCGAAGCCAGCGTCGCGCCGTATTGTTTCCATACATCTCCGAACTTGGAGTACCCGGAATTATTCGTGTCCTCCCAGATATAGTGGAACTGTTTTCCGTTCTTAACCTGGTGGTTAAAAAAATAATCAAGCGCGACAACCTTCCCCGCCCCGATCTGCGGATAAGAAGGCGCCGTCTGGGCGAGGCTAATCGCCGCCGCGCCTAGGATCACGATCAGCAGCACCAGCCGATTCAACAGCCCATTCATATCACTGCCCCACCTTGAGCGGATTGGTCGGCACGGTGAACCGGAACTCGGTGACCTGGCGATATACATGCCCTGGCCGCAGGATCGTATTGGGAAAGGTCGGCTCATTGGGCGAATCCGGATAATGCTGGCACTCCAGGCAGAACGCCTCATGCGGGAAGTAAGTCGCCCCATCCTTCCCCACCAGGCCGCTGAGATTGTTGCCGATGAAGAAATGCACCGCCGGCTCCGTGGTCCAGCAATCAAGCAGCCGGCCGGAATCCGGGTCATAAACTTCCGCCGCCTCTTTGAGCTTTCCGTCCGGGTTGTCCAGAACCATCGTGTGGTCATACCCCGTGAACGGCGGCGGCAGCGATTTGACGTCGGCCCCGATCGGCTTTGCCTTGGTGAAATCAAACGGCGTTCCCGCCACCGCCGCGATCTGCCCGGTCGGGATTTCATCATCCGTCACCGGCAGATAATGCGACGCGAAAATCTTCGCCACATATCCCAGGACGTCGCCGCGCCCGTTGCCGTGCAGGTTGAAATAGCTGTGATGCGTGAGATTGATCGGCGTGGGTTTGGTCGTCGTCGCGTAATATTGCACCTTCAACGTATTGTCGTTGGTCAGCGTATAAAGCACCGTCACCGATAAAGTGCCGGGGAACCCCTCTTCGCCGTCGGGGTCGACGATTTTCAGGCGCACGGTCGGCCCATCGGCTGCCACGCCGGCATCAGCATCCCACATTCGCTTCGCCAGGCCCTTGAAGCCGCCGTGCAGGGTATTCATTCCCGAATTGAGGGTGACGAAATAAGTGTTGCCGTCGATCGTGAAGGTGCCGTTGGCGATGCGATTGGCATAACGCCCGGGGATGCACCCCAGCGCCGGCCCGCTTTCCTGGTATTGCTTGACGTCGTCAAAACCCAGCACGACATCGTCCATGTTTCCGTTGCGTCCGGGCACGAAAAGGTTGGTGACGATCGCCCCGTAGTTGATGATCCGCACGGATGCGCCGTTTTTATTCGTCAGGATATATTGCTCGACCGGCCATCCCTCTTCCGTCTGGCCAAACAATCTCTCTTCGATCGGATCGGCCCTGACGGCGGCAGCGCCAAATCCGCACACCAGAACGACCATCACCGCCACCAGCCGCCGCGCCGTTGGATCCATCATTGCCTTGCTCCTGTCATTATGGCGATTCGATCTATCCTGACAGCGTGAATACTATTTCAGCGAAGGCCAACGGGCAATGAGCATTGTCCCGGCGATGGTTTCGCGCCTATTTTCAATTGCCGACACAACGGCGAGAATGCAACCACAATGAAACGAAACGGACAGAAAATCAGCAATTCGATCGTGAAAATCGGCCTGACGCAGATGGCGTGCAGCGCCGATCCCAAGAAAAACCTGGCAAACCAGCTTCGCCTGGTAACCCGCGCGGCTTCAGAGGGCGCACAAATCGTCTGCACGCAGGAGCTTTTCCGCTCGCAATACTTTTGCCAGCTCGAAGATCACCGCTTTTTCAAGCTGGCCGAGACGATCCCCGGCCCTAGCACCGATGCGTTTGGGAAACTGGCGCGAAAGCACCGGATCGTGATCATCGCCTCCCTCTTCGAGCACCGCGCCGCCGGCATCTATCACAACACCGCCGCGGTCATCGACGCGGACGGATCGATCCTCGGCATCTACCGCAAAATGCACATCCCCGACGACCCGCTTTATTACGAGAAATTCTATTTCACGCCGGGGGACACGGGATTCCGCTCATTTCAGACCAAACACGCCCGCATCGGTGTTTTGATCTGCTGGGACCAATGGTTCCCCGAAGGCGCCCGCTTAACGGCCCTTCAGGGGCGCAGATTCTGTTCTACCCCACCGCCATCGGCTGGCATCCCAGCGAAAGAAAGGAATTTGGCAAAGCCCAGCACGAAAGCTGGGAGCTGATCCAGCGCAGCCACGCCGTAGCCAACGGATGTTTTGTCTGCTCGCCCAATCGCATCGGCGTGGAGAAAATTCTTGACGCATCCGGGAAGCCCGTCAGCGAGGATGGAATTGAATTCTGGGGCCAATCGTTCGTGGCCGCGCCCAATGGACAGGTCATCGCGAAGGCGCCGGTGGACAAGGAGGCGGTTCTCATCGCGGATTGCGATTTGGAGAAGGTGGAGTTCAGCCGCACGCATTGGCCCTTCCTGCGCGATCGGAGGATTGATGCGTATGGGGATATGACCCGGCGGTTTGTAGGCGAACACATCGAACCCTCGCCCGATGGCATTCCGCAGCGGCAAAGATTTGGAATTTCCGTAAAGCAGGAGCTTGAGGCGGCAATGAATCAACTGCCGTTTATTTCGCTCCGCATTCACGTCCGAGATGGAAAGAAATTCCTGATACGTTACCCAGACGAAGCACGATTTTTGGGGGATTCTCTTCTGGTCTTCATTGGAAAAACGCCGGGAAAGCCGGTTGCAAAAAGCTACGACACGTTTCCCTTCGAGTACATCACGCGAATCGAACGCCTGCCGTCTAAATCCACGAATCCCCGCCGGCGAAAGGTCTCCTAGATCATGGATAAGTTGAAAATCCTGAAACAAACCCCGGCCGCGCTGGGCTACGCTTTCCCCCCCGAATGGGCCCCCCACCAGGCCACCTGGTTTAGTTGGCCCCGGCCTGAAGGAATCTCCTTCCCGGACAAATATCACACCGTCCCCGAAAACCTCGCCAGGATCTTCGCGGAAATCGCGCCGCGGGAAAAAGTCTGCATCAATGTCCCCAACGGCAACTACCAGCGGATTGTGCGGGAGCAGCTTAAATCCCACGGCTGCCCGCTTCGCAATATTCATTTCTATCACGTCAAGACCAACGAGAGCTGGTGCCGCGATCATGGACCGGCTTTCGTGAAGAAAGGCCGCTCGGTGGGGATCGTCGATTGGAAGTTCAACGCCTGGGGGGGAAAGTATCCTCCGTACGATGACGACGACGCGGTGCCGACGCGCATTGCCGAGCAGCTCCGGCTTCCGGTTTTCTATCCCAATATCGTGATGGAGGGTGGCGCGGTCGATTTCAACGGCGCGCGGAACCATTCTCACAACCACCGATTGCCTGCTGAACAAAAATCGCAATCCCAAGCTCAGCAAATCGCAGATCGAGAAGTATCTGAAAGACTATTACGGCCAGAAAAAAGTCTGCTGGCTTACTACCGGAATCGCCGGCGATGACACCGATGGGCACGTCGATGACCTGGCGCGCTTCATCACCCCGCGAAAATCGTCATCGCCATCGAGGAAGATCGCAAGGATGAAAATTTTGCGGTCCTTCGCGACGCTCGCAAGCAGCTCGAAAGCCTGACCGATCAATTGGGAAAAGCGTTTGAGATTGTGGAAATCCCAATGCCCCATCCGATCATTTATGACAGCCAGCGGCTCCCCGCGACCTACGTCAACTTCTATTTCGTCAACGGCGCCCTGCTGGTGCCCACCTATCGCGACCGGAAAAAAGATCGACGGGCAATTGAAATTCTCCAGCACCATCTGCCCGATCGAAAAGTGATCGGAATCGACTGCGTCGAATTGATCTGGGGCCTCGGCGGCCATTCACTGTCTCAGTCAGCAGCAGCCGAGGGCGTGATCTTTCTCTGCCGCCAGCGTCGCGAAGGAGTCAGCGAAAGGTAAAGGAAGACCAATCCGATCACCAGAATCGCCCAGGCGGCGTCCGGGTGGGAATTATCGACAAACACCCGCAAGGTTTGTGCGCAGTCCGGCGACATAAGCCACGGCACGGCATTCGAAATGTTCTGCCCCAGCAGGCCGGGATCCGACCACCCCGCGTCCAGCAAATCCACGCTCATCATCATGAAGCTCAGGCAGGTCAGCATCAATCCGAGCAGCGCCATGCCGAAGCTTTCCCCGATGCAGCACGCCGCCGCCGCCGCGCCGTAAAGCAGATATCGCTCCTGCATCTGCACCGCCCAGAGAAACATCATGATCCAAGGCGTAACGAACGCAATCAGCGCCCGCCGATCGTTTCGCCGGGTTTGAATCCCGATGCCGATGCCGCTGGCGATCAGCGTCACGATGAAGATCGAGTTGAAGAGCATTTTCTCGGTGACGTCCAGTCCGGACGCGGGCCAATGACCGCCCAACGCCGGAAGCGTAAACGCGATCTCATCAACTTCGCGCGGCCAATTAAACCTGTGCTCGAACAGGCCGGGGATATTGCTCGTGGGCCCGGTGGTGAGATACGGCCAGTGAACGCTCCCGTAATGCACGCCGCAGTCCCACCATCCGGTTCCCCCGTGGAAAAGCGCCATGCATCCGAACAATCCACCCGCTGCGATTGCGGCGAGAAAATAGGGCGTTGCCCGGCGCGGAAGGCTTAGCGCCGCCGCCGCCACCGCCGCGCCAACCACCGGGCCGAAATACCAGCTCCCCCGGTTTTGCGGAATCAGCCACGGCCAGAAAACCGTCGCGGTGATGATCACTGCCGCCGCGGCAATCCAAAGTCCCGGCGATTTCGCCACGCGCTTCCACCTTGGCTTAGACAAATCATCTTCCGACGACTGCGGCATCAGCACCCGCAAAAGCCAAGGCACCGTCAAAACCACCAGCAGCATCTCAAATATCCAAACCGCCGCCGGCACATCAAACGTCCGCGGAATCGCAAAAAGAGTCGGCGAATAATCCGAAACCGACGTCGTGTCCTGCACCGCCCGCGCCTTCGCAAGAAGATCCGCCGGGATATAGCTCAGCATCCACCCCGAAACAATCAGCGAATAACCCGATCCCGCCCCGCAAACCCATCGCGCCGCCGCCCCAACCCGCCCCTGCACCAGCGGCCAGATAATAAAAATCGGCGCGACCGGAAACATCTGTCCCTTGAAATTAATTCCGATGGCAATCATCACCCCCGCCAAAAACCACCAGTCGATGCTCGCCAGAAAACAGGCCCCCAGATACCACGGCACCACCCACGTGTCCCACTGCGCCACCCGTGCGCGTTGACGATGATGTCCGGGCTGAACCAGATAAACAGACCCGCCGCCGCCCCCTGCCAGACGCCGGTAAAATGTTTGCGCTCCGCCGCCGGCGTCCCGCGCCTCACCCAATGGTGCGTCAGCAGCATCGCGAAAATCGCCGAAATGCTCTCCAGCACCGCATTGAAAGTCAGAACCGGCCAGTTAAACGCGTACACGCGCTGCCAGGCGTCCAGGTTTGCGACGCCCGAATCCGGCGGGGCATGCTTCCACTGCCATCGCCCCCACTCGTACATCACCCCAAGCCGGAGCGGATTGTAATCCAGCCACGGCACCCACCGGTCGTCCTGCCATTCGGGCACCTGCGGGTCCATCTTGTCGAACTGATTGAGATACCCCTCCGGCCCGCTCGCCTCCAGCCCCCAATACGTGCCGCGCTGCATGTCCCCAATGAATCGCACCGGATCGAACGCGTCGAACACCCAGCGCCGAAGTTTCCAGCCTTCCACCGCGCAGACCGAAAGCGCTGCCAGGATCAAAACCCAAATCAGGCTTCGCCAGGCATACAGCTTCCACCGGCCGAAATCTTCGGCTTTGGGAGGCGCCTCGGTTTCGTATTCGAGAACTGAACTCATGGGATTGCGCGAGCCAAATTCGATTTGTCGCATTCCTTCCCAACTATTGTTTTGTTGATCTGCGCGATCTCGTCAAGGAGACGTACAGAAAAATTAAGCCGATGATCAGGATGCCCCAGGCGATATCCGGCTGCGTTCCGTCCAGATATTGGTGCAGCGTCTGACCGGATTGCGGTGAAAAGAGCCAGGGCACCGCGCGGGAAAGATTCTCGCCGAACGCGTTCACGTCGGACCATCCTTCATCCAGTAATTCCTTGAAGGGCATCATGAGGCTGAAGATGGTCAGGCAAAAGCCGAGCAGCGCCATACCGAAGCTTTCGCCGACGGCGCAGGCAGTGACGGCGGCGCCATAGAGCAGATACCGCTCCTGGACCTGCACGGGAAAAAGGAAGAACATGAGCCAGGGGGTCGCGAAGGCGACAAGTGCCCGGCGGTCATTGCGCTTGGTTTGAATTCCGACGGCGATGCCGCTGAGGATCAAGAGGACAATGTAGATCGAGTCGAAGAAGGCTTTCGAAGTGATGTCCACGCCAACGGCCGGCCACCACGCATGCGCAGCGATGAAGGCCGGCCAATGGGCGTGAATCGCGGGAATCGTAAACGCGATTTCGTCGATCTCTTTCGGCCAGCCGAAACGGAGTTGAAAGATCGCGGGGACATTGCTGGTGGCGCCAATGAAAAGATATGGCCAGTGGACGCTGCCGTAATGGATGGCGCAATCCCACCACGAGGTGTCGCCGTGGAAAAGCCACATGCACATGAAGAGCCCCCCACCCGCGATGGCGGCCAACAGATAGAGCCGATTGCGAGGTGGCAGCATCAGCCCGGCACTTGCGGTTATCGCCGCGAGAAGAAGGCCGACGAACCAGGTAGACCTGTTCGCGGCAATTATCCAGGGCCACCAGATGGTCGCGGCCATAATCACCATTGCGCCCGCTATCCAGACGTGGCGAGATTGCGCGAATTTCTGAAATTTCGATTTTGATGCATCGGGCGCCACCGTTTGTGGGCCGAGGATTTGAAGGAGCCAGGGGACGGCGGCGACGACAATCAGCATTTCGATCACCCAGATTGCCGCCGGGACGTCGAACTTTCGTGAAATCACGAACATATCTGGCGGAAAATCAATGACGCTAAGCCCGTCCTGGTTTCGCCGCGCGGGCGAGAGCGTCGGGAGGCAGATACGTGAGCAGCCATCCCGACACGATCAGCGCATAACAAAAGACCAGCCCGCAAATCCATCGCAGGGCCGGCCCGACGCGTCGCTGAACCAGCGGCCAGATGATGAAAATTGGTACGACCGGCATCATCTGCCCCTTGAAGTTCAGCCCGATGGCGATCACTGCCCCCGCTGCAAACCACCAGTCGAGGCTCGCCAGCAAACACGCGGCCAGATAGAAGGGAACGACCCATGTGTCCCACTGCGGCCAGCCGTGGGCGTTGATGACCATATCCGGGCTGAACCAGAGAAACAGCCCCGCAGCGATTCCCTGCCAGACCCCGATGAAATGTTTGCGATTCTGAACCTGCGTCCCACGCACGACCCAATATCGCGTAAGCAGAAACGCAAGGATCGCCGAGAAACCCTCGAGCACAGTGTTAAATCGCATCACCGGCGCGTTGAATTCATACGGGCGCTGCCAGGCGTCCATGAGAGGCGTGTTGGCGTCAGGCGGAAAATGCTTTCGCTGCCAGGCCCCCCACTCGCGCATCACCAGCAGCCGCAACGGGCTGTAATCGAGCCAGGGCATCCAGCGATTGTCTTGCCACTCGGGAACCTCCAGATCCATCTTAGAATACTGGTTGAGATAGCCTTCCGGTCCACTGGCATTAAGGCCCCAGAAAGTTCCGCGCTTAAGATCATCTTGAAAGCGGACGGGGTCGAAAGCGTCGAAAACCCAGCGGCGAAGTTGCACACCCTCGACCGCGCAGACGCCCAGGCCGATGGCGATCAGAAGCCAAATCAAGCTTCGCCGCATGTTGAGCTTCCATTGGCCCGGATTACCGGCACCAGGTCTCGACTTTGTTTGGTCTTCGAGGGCTGAGCTCATTGATTGCGATCCAATATAACCAAACCCGATTAACTGCGCATTTGACGGCAAGAATTCCGCAACATTTCTCCAGCGGCTCCGTCAGTTATGATTGAGCGAAAATGCCACCCGCATCTGGCGCTACGCGATGGGTTGTGCCGCTGATCGCGATCGTTGTCCTCCTGGCAATGCTCGCCGGGGTTGGAGTCTGGCTATTTTTTGGCGGGGACAATTCCCAGCCGCCCCCTTCGCCGGCTGTAACGTCGGCTCCGCTGGTGACTCCCGCCACCGCCGCCACCGCTCCCTCCGAGCCGGGAATCGGCGGAGTTGTCCGCAACGAACGAGGGCAACCCATCCCCAACGTCCGCGTGGCAATCGCCTGGCTCCAGCAGCCGAATTCCAACTCCCCCGGTTCATCGCGAATTATGCGCAAAACCGGAAGAGCCGTCACCAACGCCGCTGGATTGTGGACCTTTGGCGGCTTGCCCTCGCAGGGAACATCCCGCCTGGAAACTCACTTTCACCAATCGCGATTTCATTCCGCTGGAGGTATCCGAGCCGTCGATGGATGATCTGATCCACCATTCCGCGGTCTTCACGCTGACCGCCGGGTATTCGATCGAGGGAGATATCGTCGACGCCAAGGGCCTGCCCGTGGACGGCGCGAAAATCACCTCAAAGAGATGGGAAGGCGACTCCGCCGACCCAGCCGCCACCTCCGACGCACAGGGCCACTTTGTCCTTCGGCACATCTCCGATCAGGCCCTGCAAATACTCGTGACCGCTCGGCATTTCGCTCCCCAGGTTCAAAGCATCAGCGCCCAAACGAGTTCAACGCCCCTGAAAATTCACCTCTCCCCTGGGCAGACTTTGCGCAGAGTCGTCGATGCCGACGGCAAACCCATATCACGGGTGGCGGCCCGCGTATGGCTTTGGCATTCCACGCAAATGTATCAGTGGCACGGATCCACCAACCCCGACGGCTATTTTGAGATGCCCGACGCCCCTTCCGATCCGCTGATGTTCCAATTCGATAAGGAAGGTTACGAAAACCCCGAGCAGAGTTTGACCGCCGGCGTTCAGAACCAGGTCGTAACGCTTCTTCCGCTGCCCCAGTTCAGCGGCGTCGTGACCGATGCCGTCACCGGAAAACCGATTTCCAAATTCCAGCTTCGCAACGGAGCCCTCTGGCCAGGCTGGGGACGCCCGATTTTCAGCGAAAACACCACGCCCTTCCAAAACGGTCACTACACGCTGCAAGCCGGAGGCTTCGGCGGAGAGGTTCTGGGATGGTACGTTCGCATTGAAGCCGATGGTTACCTGCCCGTAACCAGCGAAGCAGCCCACGGAAAAAGTGCCGTAAAATTTGACGCCCAGCTTCGCCCCGCCCCCGATCTGACCGGCCGGCTTGTCGATCGCAGCGGAAACCCGGTTCCGAAAGTGCCCATTTCAATTATCCTCCCGGGGTCGGCAACCAATATTTTCAACGGGCAGGTCAACCGAGTCGATCCCCAGACAACCGATGCGAATGGACAATTTAAATTCACCCCGCAGGCAGGCCCATTTGAGATTTGTGCGACCAATGATTCTGGCGCCATCGAGATTGAACTGAATGGGCCAATTGCCCACCCGCTGCAACTGACTTTTCTCCCCTGGCGCGCCTGCGGGTGCACGGTTCCCCTTCCGCGAACGCCTCGCAGGGCAGCCCGGATTTGCGTCTGCGCCCCGCCGCCGATCCAACTGCACGCATCAACTATACGAATTGGTATTACTCAGGAACCCGTTCCGGCGACGGCGATGTGATTTTCGACCGCATTCCCGCAACCTATCCCCAGGGACTCGCCGCCATGCAATACACGGCCGGCGATTTGAAATTTATCGCCTGGCATTTCATCGCCCCAATGAGCGCCGGCCAGACCGCGGTCCTGGACCTGAGCAAGGGGACAAAAGTCAGCGGCCGGATTCTATTCCCTCCGCCCAACCCAACTCCCGAATTGAGCGTCATCATGATGCGAATGCCCACTGGCCCCGCGGCAAGCTGGCCCGCCGACTGGCTGGCCGCGGCCCAGGCCTCCAGCGGAATATTTGCCTGCAGCGTCAACCTTGGACCCAAAGGAGACTTCGCCATCCCCGGTGTTCCACCCGGACATTACCAGTTGGCCGCCTATTCATATGATGACCCGCATTTCTGCGCCACCACCGATTTCGACGTGCCCCCAGCGGACACATTTTTAATCCCGCCCCTCAAATGCGCAATAGCCCCGACACTGAAGGTCGGCGATCCCGCTCCCCTCCAACTTGGCACGACTCTGGATGGAACGCCGATCCGACGAAGCGATTATGCCGGCCGATGGGTTGTCTGGATGCTCTGGGAGACGATTTCGGGCGGCACGTGACGAAACCTCGGCCAAGCTTGCCCGCCTCGATCCCGACCTGGCAACCGATCATCGCGTGGCGCTGATCGGCGAAAATCTCGATTTGATGCTGGCGCTCGACTATCAGGCTCCGCCCCGGCGACCCCCATCAATTTCAACCCCGGGATGGACCACGGGATATTTGCCCCTCATCGACGAAAACCTGTTTAACTGGAACACCCTGTACGAACAGAACGAAGCTCCAATTTTCATCATCGACCCCACCGGCAAAATCGCCGCCGTAAACCTCACCGCGGAGCAGCTAAAGCCAACTCTCGAGCGCCTTTTGGCCAAGCCGAATTAATCAGTTCGGCGCGGCAGGGCAATAAATGCCGCCAAACATTTCAGCCTGCCCGCATCGGTAAGCAACCTGATACGAAAGGAATTCAAACCAAAGGGAGTTTAAACCGCCGGCCCGCTCAGCCCGCCCCCCATGCGATCGGAAATCGTCTTCTCGGGACTCGGCGCGTGCAGGCGGAGTCTCCCCCGCCGGCTTCTCGATGTAATTTTTGTCGAGGATAAACACCACCGCCGAAACCACGCTCGTCCACAGCCCGCTCTTATCTCCTTCAGCGGTCTGAACCACCGCGCGGGTCTTGAATATTTCCCCGCTCATCTTGTACTGCTGCTCGCGCTCGTCCCAGTTTTTGTCGGCTTCGAACGGAATTCCCAATGTAGTCGCCAGCATGGTGGCAGCCAGATCTTCGCACAGGTCTTCGGTCTTCTTTTCCGTCATCCCATAGCCGTGATGCTCGGCGATATACCCATGAGCATGATTCCGCGGGATCGCCAGCCCGATGCCGGCGCAGATCAGCCGGTTGGGCTCATCCGTCGCCGCCTCGGCCAGGACCACGAAGGTAATCTGCCCCGGCTTGAGCTTGGGCTGACCCTCCTTCATCGGAACGATTTTGCAGCTGGTCGGATAAATCGAGGAGACGCGCACCAGATTTTGCTTTTCAATCCCCGCATCCCGAAGCGCCAATTCAAAACTCATCAGCTTCTGTGCATGCCGGCCGACGCCCTTGGTGAAAAAGCATTCCTTGGGCATGAAGTCATCGCCATTAACCATTTCCTGAAAGCTCCTTCTGTCAACTATCTTAGTTGCCTCGCCCGCGCGGTACTTTTGTCTTCGCGCGAGGCGGAATTATAGCGTTATTCTCTTCCACGCAAATATATTCTTCGGTTTTGACGACAGAATTAGGATAATTCTTTTCCCCTCATTCTTTCTCAACCGCGAAAACTTTCTCTTCAAAGCGCCCCATTCCAGTCGGGTGGCAGCAGGATGACCGGAATTTTCGTGTTCTTAATCAATTCCACAGGAACATTCCCCGCCAGCAGACGTGCAAAAATGTTCTTCCCCGTCAGACCCAGGGCAATCAGCGTCACGTCCCGCTCGGCGGCCGTATTGAGGATCGCCCGGGCGATGTCATCGCTGAACATCAGCAGCGTCTGCACCGCCACGTCCCGCTCCTGGAGCTTGCTGCGCAGCAGGCTGATCGCCGCCTCCCCATCCGCCTGTTCCTGCTCGCGCATCTGACCCCCGCTGGGCCGGGAGACATGAACCACCAGAACCTCCGCCTCGAGCCGCTTGGCCAGGTCCGCCAGCGGCACCACCACCTTCTCCGCCGCCCAGGGACTGCTAACAGCTATAAGAACTCGGCTCATCTGGTTGGAAATCATAGATTGCCGATTGCCGATTGCCAATTGCCCGCAGCCGGAGGCGAGGAGCGGTACTCCGCATAAATAAGGCCGGAGGCCGTTCCGCCGGAGGCAAGGAGCAGTACTCCGCATCGGCTAAATGCCGTAGGGCGGGATGCCCCAGCGGAAACGTGAATCTTTACTGTTCAATATTCGGCATTTGGCAATCGGCAATCGGCAATGATTCCCCCCCTCCCCATCACCCCCTCCAACCTCCTCAGCGCCTGCCCCCGATGGCTAACCCGATGCTTCTCCCCTGACGGCAGCTCCGCCGTCGTCTTTCCCAGGGCATCGATGAGAAACAGCGGATCATATCCAAACCCCCCCTCGCCTCTCGCCTCCTCCAGAATCCGCCCTTCCACAGCCCCGCTCGCCGTCACAACGATCCTCCCCCGCTCATCTGCCAGGGCCAAAGCACAGATAAACCGCGCCGTTTTCCTCTCCGCCGGCACTCCCGCCAACTGCTTCAGCAGCAGCACATTGTTATCCGCATCCCCCTCCCCCGCATGATTCACCGCCGCCCACCGGCGCCGAGCACCCCCGGCTTGCCCCCCAAAGCATCGACCGCCAGCCCGCTGTCATCCGCCAGGCACCATTTCTTCAGAATTCCGCATATCCCGACGCCTTCAGGCACGCGTTCGCCAAAAACGTATGCCCCGTCTCCTCAACCACCGGCAGACCTTCACGCTGGCTCAAATCGCTGACTCGAATCCCCTCCCACCCCTCCAGCATCTGTCGAAACTCACGGATCTTCCCCTGATTGGTGCTCGCGATGACGATTTCCATCATCGCAGCCCGCCGAGGCCCGGCACATTGCTCCCCGGTTCGTCAGTCCCCCCGCTGCTGCGAAGGGGACTGCCCAAGGTCGGTCTTGTCGGTTTGGTCCTGGTCGTCCGGGTTGTCATGCGGAACCTGGATCAAATACGAAGGCCAGGCGACGACCTGGTAGGTCCCGTCCGCCGTCTTCACCTTGTGCCCTGCCACAACTCCGTTAACGTAATAGTTGGGATATTGCTGGGTGACGCGCTTCAGGGATTCATCCTGGATGACCAACTGGGGCATGACGACTTTCACCTTTCGCCCCTCCGCATCGTGCAGATTGTTCGGATCGACCCCCTTGGGCAGCGGCCCCGGAACAACCAGCAGCGATTCATCCGGATCGTCCGCTTGCGCTGATGCCGCCTCCTGCTCCTGCACCGCCTCGCGCGGCCACGACCCGATATACACCTCGCTCGTCGCCGGGCCGTGCCGGTAATACGCCTCCACACCCTCCGCCCGGAATCCCTTCACCGCATCCACCGCCATCTGCTTTCGCAACGGGCTACCCTTATAAACCGCGATCTGCAGCGTCCAGAACCCCGGGTTGCTCGAAAGGTCCCACGCCTTGGGCGCCGGAGGATCAGGCGTGTTGATCGACGTAAACATCACCATCGGAAAAAGGGGGTCTCCCTGGTCGTTCACCATCGACCCGATTCTCACCTTGTCCGATTGTGCCCGGTTGAAATCCGCAAGCTGCGACCGGTTGTCGAAAGTCTTGTAAAACCCAAAATAAAGATCGCTCGAATCGCTCTCATGAACGACATACCAATCCTTCGACCCGGTCGATCGAACCAGCAACAGCTTCACCCGCTTGGCATCTTCGATATGCGTCAGCCCGGTAAACGTCGCGCAATGCAGTGTATACATCGCGTCGGGCGGAATCGTCGGCATGTCCGCATTGGGATCGGGCGCAGCCGCACTGGTAGACGCATCCGACCCACCCCCCTGCGCCTGGAAAGATTCACCGCTCGAACTCGCCGCCGGCGGCGAGCTGCTGCACCCCGCCGCCGCCAGCACGAAAATGGATAGGAAAACAACAAGTCGATTCATCGTCTGCAAACTCCCAGTCAACCCACCAGCGTCTCTATCCCCTCCCCTGGTAATCCGGGGGAGGGTTAGGGTGGGGGCCGATTCGCACTCACCTCGGCATATGCGACCGCCCCGGTGAACCCACCCCCATGTTATCAAAAATCCCAACGATTTCCGATAGAATCCCCGTCCAATGAAACCCCTCTGCTCGCGCCCCGACGCCCTGGCCGTTCTTAAACGGCTGCGCGACAGCGGCCACGTCGCCTACTTCGCCGGGGGCTGCGTCCGCGACTCGCTCCTGGGCCTCGAGCCCGCGGATTGGGACGTCGCCACCGATGCCCCGCCCCAAAAAGTCCGCTCCCTCTTCCCCGCAACCCAGGCCGTCGGAGCGGCGTTCGGTGTAATTCTGGTCCACCACGGCAAAAGCACGGTCGAAGTCGCCACCTTCCGATCGGATGGAACTTACGAAGACGGCCGCCGGCCCAGCTCGGTCACCTTCACCACCGCCGAGGAAGACGCCCGACGCCGCGATTTCACCATCAACGGCCTATTCCTGGACCCCATCGAAGACCGCGTCATCGACTTCGTCGGCGGACGCGACGACCTCGCCGCCCGCCGAATCCTGCGCCATCGGCGATCCCCACCACCGCTTCAGCGAAGACCACCTCCGACTTCTCCGCGCCGTCCGCTTTGCCGCCCGATTCTCTTTCGACATCGAACCCGCCACCGCCGGCGCCATCACGTCCCTGGCCCCGCGCGTCAAAACGATCAGCCCCGAACGCGTCGGCGAAGAGGTCCGCCTCATGCTCACGCCGACAACGCGGAGTGTCGCCTGGCGAATGATCTGGAATTTGCGTCTTGCGCAAGAAATTTTCCGATTTTTCCCGAAACTGCCCCAGCAAATGAACTTCGATCGGTCGATCTTCCTTTCCGTTGATGCAAACAACCCGATTTCGGTCGGCCTCGCGCTCGCCGCCGCCGCGGTTTGCATCCACCATCAGGCCGGCAGTGAAACTCTCGAGTCTTTCAAACACTCCGAGGTCTCCCAAAGCGTCCGCGCCATGCGGCAGGCCATGCGAATCAGCAACGAGGAGAGCGACGAGATGGCGGAAATCCTGGCCTCGCTCTTGCCCCTGCTCCAAAATGATCCGCCCCCGCTGGCCACCATAAAACGATTTCTCGCCCGCCCGACATCGGCCCAATCCCGCCGCCTCCTCGACGCCATCTCTGCCGTCGGCTTGCACCAGGAAAAGATCGCCGCCCTCAAACCACGTTTCGCCGATCTCGACGGCCAGGAAGTCGCCCCCACCCCATTCATCGACGGTAACGACCTCATCACCCTCGGCCTCAATCCCGGCCCCAAATTCCGTCAGATCCTGGATTCGGTTTACGACGCCCAGCTCGAAGCCAAAATCTCCTCCAAAGAGGACGCCCTCAAACTCGTCGATTCGCTCAAATCAATCTGAAATGGAAAAAACGATCCCAGTTGCCAACCATGCGATCGCCAAACCGCCCCGGGTTCGCATGCGGGTCTTCATCGTGTTGGCCGTCGCCGCTTTCTTCGCCGTCGCCGTTCATGGGCACCTGCTTTCGGTCAACGACTATTACTACTATAGCTGGCCCTGGAAATGGTCCCCGTCGATTTATGTCTACCCGATCATTCTTCCACTCGGCCTGCCCCTGCTCGCCGCCCAATTCGTATACCGCAAGAATCGAGCGATCGCTGTCGCGCTCATAACCCTTTCCGCCTTCGCCCTGATGGTCGGCGGCGCCGTCGTCCAAAATAATCCCCCCAGCTTTTCGCGAATCACCGATGTCGTCGCCAGCCGATGGAGCACCGGCTATTTCGCCTCCGCCGCCGGAATCGTTCAGCAAAATTTCCCCATTCGCGAACTCCTTCGCCGCTACCCCACCCTTCTCGATCATTTCTATCTCCACCCGCGCCAGAAACCCCCCGGAATTCTCCTCTTCGAAATCGCTGTGATTCATCTATTCGGCACGGGTTCGACCGGCATGATGATTTCCGGACTCCTCACCGGCCTCATCGCCGCCGCCGGCGTACCCCTCACCTACCTCTTCATTGCCATCCACACCGAAAACCGCGATGCCGGATTCCTCGGCGCCACATTCTTCGCCCTCTGCCCTTCGCTGCTGCTATTCTTCCCCGATTTCGATCCCACCTTCCCCGTTCTGACTTGTGCCCTGGCAATTTTCTGGGCCCTCGCCCTCAAACAAAAACGCCCCCTCTTCGGAATGCTTTTCGGCCTGACCTACGCCCTCACCGGCCTGATCACCTACCTCCCCGGCATCCTCCCCATCTTTTTCGCCGGCTACACGTTTATCCTTTCCCGCTCCGACCCAAAATTCCGCTGGAAGGACGTCGCCAAACAATTGGCCTTCGCCCTCGCCGTCTTCTCAACATTTTATCTCCTCCTCTGGCTCGCCACCGGTTTCGATCCCCTCACCACCCTCCGCGAGTGCGCCCGCCAGAACGCCATCCTCTGGGACAAGCTCATCTACAACATTGGCTACCCCCGCCATTCCCTCCCCTGGACCTTCTTCACCGACCTCTACGACTTCGCCCTCGGCTCCGCCTGGATCAGCTTCGCCATCGCGGGCTACTATTTCGTCACCGCCATCAAAACCGGCCTGACGCTGGAATCCAAAATCGCCATCGCCGCCGTCTCCCAATTCCTGATCATCGCGATCATCGGCCTGCTTCAAACCGAATCCGCCCGCATCTGGATATTCATGTACCCCATGCTCATGCTCCCCCTCGGCCTGGAGCTGACAACCTGGCCCCCACGCGCCGCCTCGCCGTTTTCGCAGCCGCACTCCTCATCACCGCCGCGATGTGCCAGTCAATGCAGTTTATGATTTCGACGTATTGACTTGGGAGCGAATCAGTCTGATCCAAGGAGAACTCAATCTAACCGCAGAGCACGCTGAGATCGCAGAGACGAAAACCTCGGATTTCCTTCAGCCCAACTCCCGCATTTTATCTCCGCGCCTCTCTGCGTGCTCCGCGGTGAAGAAGCATTTTGCTATTGCGTTTCAGAACCACCCACGACGTTGATTTCCCGGTCCCTCCCACCCCCCAGCGTCAACCCTCCCGCCACCAGAAGCATCCCCGCCCCCAGCACATAAAGATGCGACTTCGGATCCCGGCAAAGCTCCGCGAACAATCCCCCCACCGGCTGATACGCCGCCAGCGCCGGTGGCGGTGGAACATTCACGATCCCAAACGGCGACATCCGCTCCGCCCGCGCCGTCGCCGAAGCCCCCACCGAATTCCCGCTCGTATTCACCACATTCTCCCCCTCCTTTACCGCGTGCATTTCCCGCTGTGCCAGCCGCTCCGTAAGCTGCGGATCGCACTCCATCTCATCCAGGAATTGCGAGTTCACCGCGATCTGCCTCTGCACCTGCGTCAGATCGAGCCGCAGTTTTTCCCGCTCATAAACCAGCCGCCGATTCGCATCCGCCTGCGGGATCAAAATGCTCGCCCCCAAGATCCCCAGCCCCATGCACAAAATCGCAAACGTCCAACCCCCGCGCTCCGCGCCCCGGTGCGGCTCGGCCGGTTCCTCATCCTCAACCTCGTGCATCGACTCCAGCGGAACCTCCCGATCATCCTCTTCCGCTTCATCCGGCGAATTGTCGCCAGACTTCGCAGCCGAATCGATCTCCCACTCCCCCTTCGGCGCGTCCAGAAACCAGTCCCCCTTGTCCTCCCCCTCCCAGCTCGTCGCCTTCTCTGCTTCCTGGGAATCGATAGACTCCCATGGCAGCATCACCGGCTGCGCCTTCTCACTACGACCGAGTTTTAACACCATAAAAGCCGTCCCTGGCCCGCACGGTGAGCAATCTCAGCAAGCAAACATCAGCGGCGCCACAATTTGCCGCCATACACCGCCTGCTTACCCAACTGCTCCTCGATGCGGAACAACTGATTATATTTCGCCACGCGATCCGATCGCGCCGGCGCACCCGTCTTTATCTGCCCGCAATTCGTCGCTACCGCAATGTCCGAAATCGTTGAGTCTTCCGTCTCCCCGCTCCGATGGCTCATCACCGCCGTATACCCCGACCGAATCGCCATGTTCACCGCTTCCAGCGTTTCGCTCAAAGTCCCGATCTGGTTGACCTTCACCAGAATAGAATTCGCAGTTCCGGTCTTTATTCCCTTCTCAAGGAATTTCGTGTTGGTCACGAACAGATCGTCCCCAACGATCTGGACCTTCTTGCCAACCCGGTCGGTCAGTTTCTTCCACCCATCCCAGTCGTGTTCGCCGCATCCGTCTTCCAGCGACCGGATCGGATATTTCTCCACCCATTTCGCCCAGTAATCGACCATCTCATCCGGCGACAAAATTTTATCCGGATTGCTCTTGAAGAACTTGTACCCCTTCTTCTCATGATCCCAAAGCTCGCTCGCTGCCGGATCCAGCGCCACGAACACCTGCTTCCCAAACTCATACCCCGCCGCCGAAACCGCTTCCCCGATCACCTTTAGCGCATCCTCGTTATCTTTCAAATTCGGCGCAAATCCCCCTTCATCCCCGACAGCCGTAGACATCTTATTCTTGGACAAGACTTTCTTAAGCGCGTGATAAATCTCGACGCCAGCCCGCATCCCCTCAGAAAAAGTCTCAAACCCCCACGGCTGGATCATGAACTCCTGAAAATCGACATTGTTATCCGCATGTTTCCCCCCGTTCAGAATATTCATCATCGGACAAGGCACCGTCTTCGCCCCCGGCCCGCCCAGATACCGGTAAAGCGGAAGCTGGCTAAACTCCGCCGCCGCCTTCGCCACTGCCAGCGAAACCCCCAGCATCGCGTTCGCCCCCAGCTTGGCCTTGTTCGGCGTCCCGTCCAGATCGATCATCAGCTTGTCGATCGCCTCCTGATCGCGCGGATCCAGCCCGATCAATTCAGGGGCAATCTTCGCATTCACATTCTCAACGGCCTTCAGCACGCCCTTCCCCAGATAAACCTTCTTATTGTCATCGCGCAGCTCAACCGCTTCGTTCTCCCCGGTGCTCGCCCCGCTCGGAATCGCCGCCCGACCCAGCGTCCCATCCTCCAGGGCCACATCCACCTCTATGGTCGGGTTTCCGCGCGAATCCAGAATCTGACGGGCATGAATATATTCAATGCAGCAGCTCATAAGTCCTTTTAGCCAAAGCGCAGACCTTGGCCCTTTCATCGGTTATCGGACGAAATTATATGAAAACTTCAAAGGCGGGGGCTATGCCATTTTTCCCGCCTCAATAACCGAGTTTACGCGCAGGGGGGTGAGTGTCAAAACGAATCTTTCTATCACAAAGTGAACGAATTCCATAACTGCTCAACACGTAACCCGCAACCCATGATAAGCCAATCGAATCGCCTCCCGCTCACCGCCGACATTTCACCGCCAAAACCACTCTAAGCATTCATATTTGAATCCCGCGATGTTTGGTGTGTATAATACCTCCGAATGAAACCCTTCGCATTCCGCTGGGTGCCTTGGAATCTTGACCATGCCACCCAGCACGGCGTAACTGTCCAGGAATGCGAGCGGATCGTCCACCGCGGCCGATATCGACGCGCTGGAGGCGGAAAATATCGTGCTATCGGTCGCGGCGACGGCAACCGGTGGCTACAGGTAGTTTTCGTCTTTACCCTCAATGACGAAATATTTGTTATTCACGCACGTCCGCTCACTGAAGCGGAAAAACACCGAGAACGGAAACGCAAACCATGAAAAGAATTAACCCCGACACGATTACAGAAGCAGAATTGAACCGCCTGGAGCGCGAGGCCGCGAAAGTGAACTTTGACAACACCCGTCCGTTGACGCCGGCAGACCGTCGAGCATTCAAAAGAGCCGCCGCCAAGGGTGGTAGACCGCGCATCGGTGCAGGCGCAAAACGGATCAACATCACGGTCGAGCGAACCCTCTTGAAAACCATCGACGCCTACGCCCGCCGCCATGGCATGACCCGCGCGGCCGTCGTTGCCGAAGGACTTCGAAAACTCATCGCCGCGTAATCATCATCAAGCCCCCGCGATCACCCGCAACCCGTCATAAGCCAGTCGAACCCCCACCGGCAGCCCCGCGTTCGTACTCTCATGCCCGAGCGCATGCGCAATATGCGTAAAAAACGTCCGCCGTGCCCCGATTCTTCGCGCCACCTCCACCGCCTCCTCCACCGAAAAATGCGTCGTATGCCGCTTATACTGCAGCGCATCCAGCACCAGCACATCCACCCCCTTCAGCAGCTCAAACGAAGCCTCCGGAATGAAATTCACATCCGTGCAGTACGCCAAATTCCCAATCCGAAACCCCAGCACCGGCATATCCCCATGCATCATCGGAATCGGCGTCCAAATCTTCCCCCCAATCTCAAACCCCCCCGAAATCATTCTCCGCACCAGGTGCGGCCGAAAAACCTTCATCTCCGGCTCCGGCTCCTTAAACGCATACCCAAAGCACCGCGTCAGCACCGCATGGGTAGCCTCATCCGCCCATACATCCAGCGGCCCCTTCTTCAGCGCATTGAACCGCCGAAGATCATCCAACCCCATAATGTGATCCGCATGCCCATGCGTAAAAACCACCCCATCGATCATGTCGATCCCATTGTTCACGCACTGCAGCCGCAGTTCAGGAGTCGCATCAATTAAAACCCGCGTCTCCCCATACGAAATCACCACCGAAGGCCGCATCCGTTTATCGCGCGGATCCGAACTCGAACAAACCGGACAATGGCACCCAATCATCGGAATCCCCGCCGAAGTACCCGTCCCCAGAAAAAGAATTTCAATCCCCGGCATTCAAAGCGTTATATGCCACGACCCCGCTCATTTCCATCGCCTTTATTCCTCCTTATTCCCCCGCCCCCGGTACTCCGGGGGAGGGTTGGGGAGGGGGCTCTACTATTGGACTTTCTACCGCTCTACTCTCTCGCGCAGCTTCACCACACACCCGGAATCAACGCCCTCACCCGCCGCATATACTCCGGATACTGATCCGGAAACGTACTCAGCATGATCTTCTCTTCGAGAAGTGATTTAAGCCGCAGCGAAACAACAGCAATCCCCATCACCACAACGCCCCCCAAAAACGGATTCAGCGCCAACACCGTCCCAAAAATCCCCAGCAAAATCCCCGAATAAATCGGATGCCTTACAAACCGGTAGGGCCCGCTTTGAATCAGCTCATGATTTTCCTTCAGCGTCACAATCCCGCTCCAGTTCGTCGCCAGAATGACCCGCGCCCAGATCGCCAGCCCGATCCCCCCCGCGCAAATCAATATTCCCGCCACCTGCGTGAAAATATTCTCATGAAACAGCCGCACCCGCGGCATCACCCCACGGTTCTCCGCCAGGTAATACGCCAAAACCAGCACCCCCAGATAAATCAATCGCACCCCGCGCCCTGCGAGTAAACGCTCCGCTTATTTCCAAACGATTTATAAATCCAATACCCCAACCAGAAGAGCCATAGCCCATCAAGCACATAAGCGACGATTTGCTGATCCAGCACCGGCAAAAGATTATTCCTCCCCCCGCCCATTTCCATCGCCTTATATTCCCTCTTTATTCCCCCGCCCCCGGTACGCGGGACGCAGTCCTCCGGGGGAGGGTTGGGGGAGGGGGTTATACTGCTCCACTTTCTACTGCTCTACTCTCTCGCGAAGCGCATCCAATCCACCGGCTCCGCCGCCGCCACCACATCCTCCGGCAATTTCGGAATCCCCTTCCCCGAAAACCTCGGCACCAGACAAAGCACCGGCACCCTCCCCCACTTCTCAATCGCCCGCGGATTCGTCTCCTCAACCGGTCCCGGCGTCTCCGGCGGATACCCGTTAATCACCACCCCCGCCACCCGAATCTTCTCTCGCCTCAGCGCCTCCACCGTCAACAAAGTATGATTGATCGTCCCCAGCCCCGCGCGGGCAATAACAACCGCCGGCAACCCCAGCCACCCCATCATATCCAGCACCGTCGAATTGCGATCCATCGGCACCATCACCCCCCCCACCCCCTCCACAATCATAAAATCACTCTCCCGAGACATCATCTGAATCACCGCGTCGATCGCGTTCCACTCGATCGATGTCTTCGCCCTCTCCGCCGCGATGGCCGGCGCAAGCCCCTCCGCAAACCGCTGCGGACAAATCGTATCCAGTGGAAACCGCGCATCCGCATGATGCGCCAGAAACTCCGCGTCCTCGCTCACCAGCCCCTCCCGCCGCCGCTCGCACCCCGTAGCCACCGGCTTACAAACCGCCACCCGCATCCCCCTCCTCCGCCCCCAATCCGCGATCGCCCCCCCCACCAGCGTCTTCCCCACGCCGGTATCGGTCCCCGTCACGAACAACCCGGGAATTTTGCACTTCGATAACATGGGCTAGAAAAGTTGCGAGTTGCGAGTTGCGAGTTGCGAGTAAAGGCAAGCCGCATTTTACTCGCAACTCGCAACTCGCAACTCGCAACTTTCCTAATCCCATAACTCCCAATATCATCATGAGCATCATGCAACGACGCAAATTCGGCGATACCGACCTCGAAGTCTCCGCCATCTCCCTCGGCTGCTGGCCCTTCGGCGTCGACTGGTGGGGACACTATACCGACGACCAGGCCCTCCACCTCATGCACTTCGCCCACGACCAGGGCATCACCTTCTTCGATTCCGGCGACGCCTACGGCAACGGCCGCGCCGAATCACTCCTCGGCAAATTCCTCCAATCCATCCCCCGCGAAAAAATCGAGATCGGTGGAAAATTCGGCTACGACTTCTACTCCGACCCCGGCCAACCCGGCTCCCACAAAGAACGCAAACAAGACTTCTCCCCAAAGTTCCTACGCTTCGCCCTGGAAAAATCCCTGGAGCGATTCGGCGTAGAAACCATCGACCTCTACATGGCTCACAACATCAAGCTTCCCCAATTCCGCGACGACCTCTTCGCCGAGCTCGAAAAAATAAAATCCGAAGGAAAAATCCGCGCCTGGGGCGTCTCCCTCGGCCCCGCCATCGGCTGGCGCGAAGAAGGCGTCCGCGCCATGCAAGACCACAACGCCAAGGCCGTCCAAACCGTCTATAACCTCTTCGAGCAAAACCCCGGCCGCGAATTCTGCGAAGTCGCCCGTTCCACCCACGCCGGCGTCCTCGCCCGCGTCCACGACAACAGCAGCATCCTCAAAGACAAGGTCCGCCTCGACACCGAAATCTCCCAAAACGACCACCGCAAATTTCGCGACCAGGCCTGGAAAACCTTCGGCCTTAAAAAGCTCGAGTTGATTCGCCACTACGCCGCCGATCACGGCATGAACGTCCACCAGCTCGCCTGCAAATGGCTCCTCATGGACCCCGCCCTCACCAGCATCACCGGCACACTATTGAACGAAGAAGAAGTTCGCGAAGCCGCCGAATCCGTCGACAAGCCCCCATTATCCGAATCCGAAATGCGCCAGCTCGCCGAAGATTACGCCCGCGACTGGAATTTAGGCCCCGAAGCCCACCCCTGCGACCTAAAAAGTAGCGCCTCCCCGACCGGCTCCGTTCGCAGCAGCTACGAGCCCCCCGCAATCCCCGCCGTCGCCAGGTGAAAAATATGCCGCGCGGCCGCTACGTCGTCCTCCACCACACCCAAATCCCCCACCCCCATTACGACCTGCTTTTCGAGCTCAACCCCGATTCCCCGCTCGCCGCCGCCCGATGCTCCGATTGGCCCCCCACCCCCACCACAAAATTCGAGCGTATCCCCGACCACCGCCGCATCTATCTCGAATACGAAGGCGAAATCCAAGGAAATCGCGGAACCGTAAAACGAATCGCCACCGGAATGTGCGAAGCCCGACTCGAACCAGATAATTCGATCACAATCACGATCGACACTCATCCTTCCATTCGCCTCCCCTCTCTTATCCCCTCCCCTGGCCCGCCGTGAGCCTGTCGAACAGTACTCCGGGGGAGCCCTCCCTGTCCTCTTCCGCTTGTTTCGGCACGATGGGTGGGGGCTCTACTGCTCTACTTTCTACTGCTCTACTCTCTCGCGCAGCGTGTTACAATCCCCTCCATGAAATCCTACGAAGTCATCCGCAACGCCGTCGAAGACCTCGGCGTTAAAGCCGTCGCCGCCGGCCTCAAAGTCTCCGCCGCCCTGGTATACAAATGGTGCGAGCCCCCCGCCGAGCACGCCGACCCCGAAGCCTCCGGCGCCAAAAACCCCCTCGACCGCGTCCGCGAGCTCTATCAGCTCACCAAGGACGTCCACCTAATCCGCTGGCTCTGCAACGAAGCCGGCGGCTTCTTCGCCTCCAATCCCGTCCCCAATCTCCGCAAAAGCGCGGATGAGACCATCTTCGACGAAACCCGCGAGATGGTCCGCGATTTCAGCGAGCTTTTGGACGCGGTAACCGCCTCCCAGCAGGACGCCCACAAGGTAGACCCCGCCGAGGCCGACCGCATCCGCCAGAAATGGGAAGACCTAAAAGCCTGCGCCGAGCATTTCGTCCTAAGCTGCGAACAAGGCCTCTTCCGCGACGGCAAATGAGTATTTTTGCATTTCTTCGCCTCTTGCGCCCTTCGCGGTTAAATGCATTTTTAACCGCGAAGAGCGCAAAGCGCGAAGGGGAAATCGAATGTGAAGATCCTCTCCCCAGCGAAAATCAATTTGCACCTCCGCGTCGCCCCGCCGGTGTCTGATGGATTTCATCCGCTCCTAAGCTGGATGTGTACTGTCGGCCTGCACGACGAGATCGAATTTCGGAATTCGACCACGCCCGGCGTGAAATTAACCTGCGACCTTCCCAACATCCCCCTCGACGAAACAAACCTAATCGCCCGCGCCGCCAAACTCCTCGACCCAAACCGCGGCGCACGCAATCCTCTTCAAAAAAAAATCCCCATGGGCGGCGGCCTAGGCGGTGGAAGCTCCAACGCCGCCTTCGCCCTCCGCGCCCTGAATGAACTCTGGAACCTCCAAAATCCACTCCCGACCTCGCCCAATTCGCCGCCAAACTCGGCAGCGACATCGTCTTCTTCCTCCACGGTCCCAGCAGCATCTGCGAAGGCCGCGGCCAGATCGTCACCCCCATCCCCCCCCCAAAACCAAAATTCGTCATCCTGATTCTTCCGCAGCTTTCGATGCCGACGCCCGCCGTCTACAAAAAATTCGACGACCTGAAACTCGGCTCCAACGACAACGTCCAAAACCACCCCGACTGGAATCACTGGACAACCCTCCCAGCCACAGAACTTCTCCCCCAACTAATCAACGACCTCGAACCCCCCGCCTTCGCCCTCCGTCCCGACCTGGCCGACCTCCGCTCAAAAATCGAATCCCAAATCTCCCGCCCCGTCCGCATGAGCGGCAGCGGCAGTTCCCTCTTCACCCTCGCCGACGACCTCCCCGAAGCCCAATCCCTCGCCGACTCCATCCGCAAAACCGGCCTCCGCGCCGACCCCTATCAACTGTGCCCCCATCACAATGATCCCCATTGTCAGATTCTTTGCGTTCTCAAGAATCACCCTCAAAAAATTCCCAGATTTCTCGAAAATAGGTACAAAACGTACACCTTTTGGACCTGTATATAGATGGCGCGCATTATTTGTACGCCGAAGCACCAATGCCCATCTGAAATCTGAAATTTCAAATCCCCTCCCCGGCACCCCCCCCAAAAAATGGGGAACTTTTGGGAACTCCGGGAAATCACCCGGCCCCTCCCAAACGATTAGACGAAGGGAAAGAGGGTGGAGAGGGTGCGGGGGAGGCGGGAGAAAACCCATAACTGCCCTGAATTCGTCGAAGGAGGCACCCAATGGGTTGTCTCCCGCCTCCCCTGCATTGCATTTGCATTTAAGAAGCTGGCCACTTCGCCCCCGAACTCAAAAAAAGTCTCCGGCCGTCAGAACCAATCCCTTAACTAACTAGATTCTTTTGAATTGACGATAACCCTTCAACGATCGTAGGATTCGGACACAATTATGGCGGTTTCCCACATAAGGTTCTTGGTCAGCAGCTTACGGTAGTCGTACGATAGGCCGGCGAGCGGCCGGGAGTCTTAAATTCCTGCCGCAAACCGGCCCACCTCAGAACTTACTCCCTGACATTAAAATAGCTTATAAACTTTTGGGAAATCCCATGGCTACAGTTCAATCCAACGTTCAGACCACCCCAACCACCAGTGACCCCAAGCCCAAATACAAGGGCAAATCCGGCGGCCAGATCTTCCACGAAATGCTCATCGGCCCCCACAAAGTCGAAGTCATGTTCGGATACCCCGGCGGGGCAATCCTGCCCGTCTTCGACCAGCTCTATAAAACCCCCGCCAAATTCATCCTAAACCGCCACGAGCAAGGCAGTCCGGCCACTGCGCCGACGGCTACGCCCGCGCCACCGGCAAGCCCGGCATCTGCGTCGTCACCTCCGGCCCCGGCGCGACCAACACCATCACCCCCCTGGCCACCGCCCAGCTCGATTCCATCCCCATCATCGTCTTCAGCGGCCAGGTCGCCACCAAATTCATCGGCAACGACGCCTTCCAGGAAGCCGACGTCACCGGCATCTCCCGCCCCTGCACCAAGTGGAACTATCTGGTCAAGGACGTCCACGAACTCCCCCGCGTCATCAACGAAGCATTCCTGGTCGCCACCACCGGCCGCCCCGGCCCCGTGCTCGATCGATCTCCCCAAAGACGTCACCACCAACATCTGCACCCGCGAGGTCGACGACACCCCGCGCCCGCATATCCAAAAACGCAAAACAACCTACATGGCCGCCCACGCGCGGCAGGTCCAGGAAGCCGCCGAACTGATCAACCGCAGCGAAAAGCCCATCCTCTACGTCGGCGGCGGCGCCATCATCAGCGGCGCCTCCGCCGTCATCCGCAAGCTCGCCGAAAAGGGAAACATCCCCTGCACCACCACCCTGCTCGGCCTGGGCGCGTTCGACGAACACGATCCCCGCGCCTGCTCATGCTCGGCATGCACGGCTCGGCCACCGCCAACTACGCCGTCCAGGATTGCGATTGCCTCATCAGCATCGGCGCTCGTTTCGACGATCGCGTCACCGGCAATCTCGCCACCTTCGCCCCCACGCCAAGATCATCCACATCGACATCGATCCCAGCAGCATCAGCAAAACCGTCGATGTGGATGTCCCCGTCGTCGGCGACGCCAAAACATCCCTGGAAGCGATGCTCCCCCTCATCGAGCACCGCGACCGCACACGCATGGTGGGCCCAGATCAACGCCTGGAAGCAGAGATATCCCTTCCACTATCTCGACGACACCAAGATCGCCAAGCCGCAGTACGTGATCGAAGAAATCAACCGCCAGACCAACGGCGAAGCCATCATCACCACCGGCGTCGGCCAGCATCAGATGTGGGCCGCCCAATTCTACCGCTGGCGCTATCCCCGCCAGATGATCACCAGCGGCGGCCTGGGCACCATGGGCTACGGCCTCCCCAGCGCCATCGGCGCCCAACTCGGCAGCCCCGGCAAAATCGTCATCGACATCGACGGCGACGCCAGCTTCCTCATGACCATGTACGAACTCGCCACCGCCGCCGAATACAACATCCCGGTCAAAGTCGCCATCCTCAACAACGACTTCCAGGGCATGATCAAGCAGTGGCAGGATCTCTTCTACCAAAAGCGCTACAGCCAGTCCGCCATGAAGAACCCCAACTTCGCCAAGCTGGCCGAAGCCTGCGGCGTCCGCGGCATCCGCTGCGACGACAAAGTCCGACGTCCCCAAAGCCGTCAAGGAAATGCTCGACCACAAAGGCCCCGTCGTCGTCGACTTCCTGCGTCGAGCCCAACGAGCACGTCTATCCGATGGTCCCCAGCGGCAAAGGCCTCCACGAAATGGAACTCGGCACATTGGCATAAAGTACTCCCCCTCTTTCCCCCTCTCCCTGTACTCCCTTATTCCCCTCCCCTGGTACTCCGGGGGAGGGTTAGGGTGAGGGTCTTATCTCCTGCTCTACTTTCTACTCTTCTACTCTCTCGCGCAGCGCGAGCCGCGCCTTTTTCACACCGCCTCATAAATCCCACACTCGTAGATCAAACTCCTCGAAGGCTTCCCCGGATCAAACACCACCACCACCCGATCCCCCTGCTGCAACTCCTCATAATCCCCCTTCTTCACATTCATCCGCCTCCCCGTCCTAAGACACTTCTGCGAATCAGTAAACTGATACCTCACATAATAGGTTCTCCCATGGCGCGTACGATAGGTCTTCTTGCTCTCAATGATCCCGATCGTCGCCTCCCCATCCCGAACCACACCATACAAAACCACCCGCGTCCGCCTCCACGCCCACAACATCAAACCCCCCAAAAAAATCGCCACAAACCACAACGGCGACTCCTTGAAATACTCCCCCATCGAAACGTGAATCTTCTCGAATCGGTGCGACCCAACCACCATCGTATTGACCGGTATCGCAGCCCCATCGTATAGCTCATCATAAACCTTCCCGCTCACCGTTTGCGTATCCGTATAAACGCTCCCCGAATCCGTGAATTCATACGTCACCAGATACGTCCTCCCCCCCTTGCTCCCCTCTCGCGTCGTCATATCAATCACATGCCCCGTCACGATCGGCGCGCCGCTGATAAACGCCATCTCGCAAAGACCAAACAATAAGCATCCCACCGAAAACAAACCCATGACCCCGAACACCAGAAGCTTGAACACATTCCCCGAAAGCGCATCCTGCTTCAGCCGCACCTCCCGTGGCGGCGACTTCTTCAGCTCCGCCGGAATCGGAGGATCCTCACGCAACGCAATGCTCATATCCATACTGTAATCCTGCGACACGCACGACGCCAAAGACCGAGTCATCCGAAATCAACCGGAACGCCCACGGACTTCGGTGAGCTCCGTCGAAGCACGCCGCCGTGGGGAATTCCAATTTTACCACCCGCGCACGACAATCTCCCCGTGAAATCCCTGCCCCAACCCGTGCCGCCGGTGTCCTCACCGGCGGAATCTTCCGTGAAATCCCTGCTCACCCCCCTAATCCTCCTTCTAACCATCACCCCCACATTCTCCCAAGAAATCCGCAACGTCACCGTCGGCTGGGGTAACGCCCTGCGCCTCGGCCGCTGGGAACCCATCTTCGTCACCATCGAAGACCCCCAAACCCGCGCCGTCGATCTCCAAATCCACGGCTCCTACGGCGAAAAAAACCTCGCCATGTCCCTCCACCAAACCGCCCCCGCCTCCCCCCGCCCCACCACTTACGCCCTCCTCTTCCCCATCAACGCCCAACCCTCCCGCATCGAAGTCATCGTCTCCGACCTCCAAACCGGCAAAACCCTCGGCTATCAGCCCCTCCAGGCCAATTCCAATTTCACCCCCGCCGGCCAAACTCCCATGCGCCTCCTCGCCCCCAGCGACCTCCTGATCGGCATCAGCGGAAACGTCGACGACAGCCTACGCCTCCAGGCCCAACTGGACCGCGCCGAAATCCCCGCCGGAGTGCTCGACCCCCTGAAACTCCCCTCAAACTTCGCCGGCTACGACGGCCTCTCCGTCCTCCTCCTCGCCGCCCCCGACCTCACACAAACCACCGCCGACCAGGACCAGGCGATCACCGAGTGGATCCATCGCGGCGGAAACCTCGTCCTCATCCCCGGCCCCACCCCCCTGCCCCCAAAGAGCCCGCTCATCGACGCCCTCCCCTGCACGATAGGCGTCAACCAAACCGTGGGCGATTACCATCTCAACGCCCGCCAGCTCACCCCGCGCGGCAAAGCCACCGAGCTTCACGTCCTCGATCAGACGGGATATTTCGCGAACGTCGGCCTCGGCAAAATCATCGTTCTTCCGGTCGATATCGCCCCGCTGCCTCTCTCGGATGACGCCTCCATCAACACCCTCTGGAAATCGATCCTCAGCCCCATGGTGAAAGTCCCAGGCATCGGCCAGCCCTCAGAATTGCGCGTCGCCGAGGAAGATCAAAACCTCGTCGCCGGCCCCAACGCCGCCGAAAGCGTCGGCCGCGGCCCACGCGAATCCCGCGCCATCCTCCCCGTCCTCAATCTCCTCGGCGCAACCGGTTCAACCCCGCGCCCGACCGTGGCGGCCAGCTTCTTCTCCTCGCCGGAATCTTCTTCCTCCTCGGCCCCGTCGACTCGATCCTCCTGATGCGATTAGGCCAGCACCCCCGCAACGCCCTCACCCTCACCGGATGGATCGGCCTGATTCTCTCAGTCGGAATCTGCATTGCCGCGCATGCCGTCCATCCCTCCGCGACGGTCAATACATTTCGCCTGATCGACCAGATCAACGATTCCACCGTTGCCGCCTCCGACCTCATCGCCCTCAATTCCGACGACCCCCTCGCGTGAATACTTCGCTCGACCCAACCGAATGGTGGGAACCCGCCAACCAGGCCGCCCGCACCTACCGCCCGGACCGTTTCGTCGACGCCCAATGCCGCGAAGACCGCACCGGCTGCCGCCCCGAATTCATCGACCTCACCGGCTCCGAAGCCCAAGCCTGGCACGGCGAAGCCGCCAACCTCGGCTCCCCCCTCCTCAAAGCCACGCTCCATCTTCAATCACAAAAATCGGGAATGCACGTCGTCGGCTCAATCACAGATCTCACACCGACCCTTCTGGGAAATATCCAAATCGCCACCGCCGCCGGCAATGTTCACCTCCCCACCATTCAAATCGCCTCAGGACAAACCCTAGACATTGATCAGCCCCTCTCCACCGATCCAATCGCTTTGGATGGATTGCCCCCCAACGTCGGCGACATTTCCCCCGATCGCGCCGCCCGCATCGACGCCCTCATCAAATCCGGCAACGCCTGCATCTATTGCCGGATGCCGCAAGCCCCCACGATGAACGTCGGACCAGCCGTAGCAGCTCACATCCAGGTCCTCCGCGCCGTAGAGCCCATCACACCATAAATGCGAGACCGCTATAGCTTGCCTTCTTCCCGTGTAGCCGCCCCCGCTTGCGGGGCGCTTCGTTGGCGCGCCTTTCGATGTCCAAAATAGGTTTCCTTGAATTAGAATCCTGCCACCCATCATGAGCACCGATCTCGATCTCGCCCTTCAGCACCATCGCGCCGGCCGGCGCACCGAAGCCGAAGCGCGCTACCGCCAGGTCCTGCTCGAAGATCCCAATCACCCCGGCGCCCTCTACGGCCTCGGCACCCTCGCCCTCCAATCCGAGCAATACGCCACCGCCGCCGATCTCATCCGCCGCGCCATCGCCGCGCAGGGCGATTGGCCCGAGGCGTACTATCACCTCGGCCTGTCCCTACAAGGACTTGGAAAATTCCAGTCGGCGATCGTCGCTTTTCGCCGGGCCGTCGCTCTCAATCCCCAACTTTTCGAAGCACAACTCAATCTCGCGGTTTGCCTTCAGATTTCCGGTCAGGGCAACGGCGCCATCGCCGCTTTCCAACGCGCGGTCGAAATCAAAGGTGATGATCCCCTAACCCTCCTGAACTTTGCGATCGCCCTGCGCGGAGGCGGCAAAATCGACGAGGCGATTGCCAACGCCCGCAAGGCCGTCGAAATCAAATCCGATTTCGCCGAAGCCTGGCTCCAACTCGGAAAAATGCTCCGCGAGAAAGATTTACCCGAAGAGGCGAGTGAAGCCTATGCGCGGCGCTTCAACTCACTCCAGACAACGTCCAAGCATCCGCGGCACAGGCGGGAGCTCTATGGGCCAGTGGGCGAATCGATGCTGCGATCGAGCTTCAGCGCCGCGTCGTCGCGATGCGGCCCCAGCACGCACAGGCCCATACATTTCTGGGACATATGCTCCTGATGAACGGCGAATATCGCCGGGGATTCGCCGAACTCGAGTGGCGATCCAGGATTCCTGCATCGCTCTGGTCAAAGCGCAAATTCCCCTGCCCAAGATGGGATGGAGGCGAACTGGCAGGACGAACGATTTTCGTCTACGAGGATGGTGGCTATGGCGACACGATTCAATTCGCCCGATATTTGCCCGCACTGAGTGATCGCGGGGCGAAGCTCATTTGTGAATGTCTGCCCGCGTTAAGCAAATTGTTCGAACTGAATTTGCCCGATGTGCAATGGTTTCCCTACCCGCAGAAATTGCCTCCGGTGGATTGTTATTCCCCCCTCGGCAGTTTACCCCTGGCGCTAGGGATGGAGGAAAGAACGAATTGGCAGGGGCCCTATCTGCGTGCTTCGACGCCACCCGTGAATTGGCAAAAATCCGCAGGGCTGAACATCGCCCTCGTTTGGGCCGGCAGTCAATCTGAAATCGAGGATTCGAACCGTTCCATTCCGCTCGATAGATTCGCGCCGCTCGCCGAAATCCCCGGCGTCCGATTCTTTAGTTTCCAAAATGGATGGCCGGCAAAGCAGACGCAACAAACGCAATTTGCGATTTCGGATTTACGGGATCAACTAACCGATTTTGCAGACACCGCCGCCTTCGTCGCCCAGATGGATTTAATCATCACCGTAGACACGGCCATGGCCCATCTCGCCGGCGCGATGGGAAAGCCGGTCTGGACCCTCCTCCAGTTTGTGCCCCATTGGAGGTGGGGAATGCACGGCGACGGCACGCCCTGGTATCCCACAATGAAACTTTTCCGCCAGAAAACACGCGGGAATTGGGACGACGTTTTCGACCGTTTGGCAATCGAACTGAAAGTGATGGCTGGAACATGAGTGACAACGTGATCGAATTCCACGCGGTCGAAAAGGATTGGATTCCCGCACCGTTTCCGGCCAGCAGAGGATTGCCCCAGTGGTTTCGCGATCTGCCCGGCGACGTCGAATTGCCTGACGTAGCGGGAACCATGCACACGGTGAAACAATGCCCCCCCTTCCTCGACGCCATGACCACCGGCTATATCATCCCCCTCGCCGGCGACGTGAATTTCACCCGCGACCCATCCGGCGCCCTCACCTTCGACTGCCCCAACGGCAACGCCACCATCGAGCTCCATCACCCCGCCCAGCTCGCCGGCTCCCCCTGGGCCGATTCCCCGGTCATCAAGTTCATCAACCCCTGGATCATCGTCACCCCGCCCGGCTATTCCACCCTCTACCTGCCCCCCCTGAATCACGAGCCCAACGGCCTCCAAATTCTCGCCGGCGTCGTCGACACCGACACCTTCTACGCCCACGTTAATTTCCCCGCCGTCTGCCAAATGCCCCGCGGCTCAAATCTCACGCTCCAACGCGGCACCCCGCTCGTGCAGGTCATCCCCTTTAAGCGCGAAACCTGGCGCCATGAAACCGGCCACGCCGACGCCCGCCGCCTCGCCGATTTCACCCGCCAGATTTCCCACAACCACCACGTCTATCGAGAGCAATATCAGCAGCGCAAAACTTTCGGATAAACAGTGCCGCCGGTGTCCTCACCGGCGGATTGCAGACCAGAAAATCCGCCGATGGGGACATCGGCGGCACTATCCGAAACTCTCGATTCCCGGAGGGAATTGAACGTACCCCGCCGAAATCCGGTACAATCGCCGCCACAGGAGGCCAACATGCCCACCCCACAACCTGCCAACGGTCAACCCCGGATGGAAAGCATCCCCATCTCTCGCCTGCGGCCAACGCAGCTCACCGTCGGCATGCTCGAAGTCAAACGAAAACGAAAACGCCTCCGCGCCCTCGAAAAAAAGCCCGCCGAAATCGTTGGCTTTATCCTAGAAACCCCCATCCGCGTCGTCCTCGGCCCCAAAGACCAGGCCTACGTCATCGATCACCACCACCTCGCCCTGGCCCTCTTGAAAGAAGATTTCAAAACCGCCCCGATGCACATCGAGGCCGACTTTTCGCACTTATCCCCCAGCGATTTCTGGAAGCGCATGAAGGCCGACAATTTTGTGCACCCTTTTAACGCCCGCGGCAAGCGAAAGCCCCTGCGCACCCTTCCCAAAACCCTCCGGCAGCTCAAGGACGATCCCTACCGCAGCCTTGCCGGCTTCGTCCGCGCCGCGGGCGGTTATGCAAAGACACCGGCTCCGTTCGCCGAATTTGCGTGGGCCAATTTCTTCCGCCGCCGCATTGACAGCGAGTCGATCCGCGAAGATTTAAAGAAGACCGTCAATGAGTGCGTCGGCCTCGCCTGCACCGCGCCGGCCGCCGATTTGCCGGGATTCGTGGGGGATATGCGCAAGCAACCTCTGGAGACAGCGCAATGAAGTTTAGCGCATTAAAGGCGATCGCAATGGCCGTGGGGCCGGTCATGATCTCCTCCTGTTCCGCCCATCTCCACGCCGCGCCTCTGAATCTCCCAAACGTTACCGCATTTCCCGGCGCCGAAGGTTTCGGCGCTCTCGCCACCGGAGGGCGCGGCGGGGGCTCTCTTTTCCACCCTGTCTCCCGCGATTGCGGCAAGGCCGGAAATCGCGTAGGCTTGCCCCCGGTGTTTACGATAATTTAACCATAGAAATCGCTTACTTAACCAGAGGGTTATGCCACGGAGGTTCGCCTTTTTTGTCGCGGATCTTCTGCTGGTAACCCTCGCCCTCCAATGCCCCGCCACCGCGCAGGATTCGTACGTTCAAACCACTCCCCAGCCGGGCGGCTTCGCGATCGTCGAAAGCAAATCGGCGGCAAATATCTACGTCGATCCGAATGATTTCCCCGGCGTCCCACGCGCCGCCGGCGACTTGCAGGCCGACATCGCCCGCGTCACCGGCGCAAGCGCGCCGATCGTAACCGACCCCGCGAAACTCGCGGGCCGTGCGATTATCATCGGGACGCTCGGGCACAGCCGGGTCGTCGATCGTCTCGTCAGAGACGGAAAAATCGACGCCAGTCCGATCGCCGGAAAATGGGAATCGACGATCGTCGCGGTCGTGCAGAATCCCCTGCCGGGCGTCGCCGACGCGCTGGTCATCGCCGGCAGCGACAAGCGCGGAACCATCTTCGGCATCTATGATCTCTCCCAGCAGATCGGCGTCTCGCCCTGGTACTGGTGGGGAGACATTCCCGTCCGGCACCGCGACGCGGTCTACGCCGGGCCCGGTGTCTTCGTCCAGGGCCCGCCGGCCGTGAAATATCGGGGTATCTTTCTCAATGACGAAGACCCGGACCTCACCGGTTGGGTGAACGAGAAATTCGGGGGATACAATCATCAGTTTTACGAAAAGATTTTCGAGCTGCTGCTTCGCCTGAGGGCCAATTACCTCTGGCCGGCCATGTGGAATTCCAGCTTCAACGAGGACGACCCGCTGAACCCGAAGCTGGCGGACGAATACGGAATCGTCATGGGCACCAGCCACGTCGAGCCGATGATGCGTGCCGACAAGGAGTGGAGCCGGGCCGGTTATTCCGCCCGCGCCTGGAATTACGCCACCAATCCCGGGCAGTTGCGCCAATTCTGGGACGAGGGGCTCGTCCGCAACGACCATTTGGAGAGCATCATCACCCTCGGAATGCGCGGCAAGATCGACACGCCCATGGCATCGAACGGCACCATGGCGGCCAATATCGCGCTGCTGGAAAAAATCGTCGCTGACCAGCGGCAGATCATCGCCCGGCGAATCAATCCCGATGTGACCAAAGTTCCGCAGCTCTGGTGTCTGTACAAGGAAGTGCAGGAATATTACGAAGCGGGGATGCGCGTGCCGGACGACATCACCCTGCTTTGGTCAGACGACAACTGGGGCAACATTCGCAGGTTGCCCACGCCGGCTGAGCGTAACCGCACCGGCGGGGCCGGGGTTTACTATCACTTCGATTACGTCGGCGATCCGCGGAATTATAAGTGGATCGACACCAATCCCATCCCAAAAATCTGGGAGCAGATGAACCTCGCCTGTGCAATGGCGCCGACCGGATCTGGATCGTCAATGTCGGGCATTTGAAACACGTCGAGTTCCCGGCCGATTTTTTTCTGAGCCTGGCCTGGGACCCCACCCGCTGGAACAGCGAAAACCTGATCGAATTTAACCGCCAGTGGGCGGCGCGAATTTCGGCCCCGAGCACGCCGATCAGATCGCCGACCTGATCTGGCGATACCAAAAACTCAACGGCCGGATCAAGCCCGAGCTTCTTTCGCCGGACACCTTCAGCATCGTGAACTACGACGAAGCGGAACAGGTCCTTGCCGATTACCAGGCGATCGTCACCGAGTCCAAGAAGCTTCAATCAGAATTGCCGGATGATGAGAGGGACGCGTTCTTTGAATTCGTGATCGATCCTGCCGAGGCCTACTGGAACGTGGCGAATCTCTATGTAACCGTCGCCAAGAATCATCTCTTTGCCGCGCAGGGCCGCGCCAGCGCGAATCATTTCGCCGACGACGCGGAAGCACCCTTTCAAAAGGACCAGGCTCTTTCGAACTATTTTAACCAGACACTGGGCAACGGCCGATGGGACCACATGATGGACCAGACGCACATCGGCTATACGCGATGGCAGCAGCCGCCGGAAAATCGCATGCCCGAGGTGACGAGAATCGACGTCCCCCGCGCGGCTTCGCTTGGCGTCGCCGTCGAAGGTTCACCCTCCGCCTGGCCCGGCGATGCCGCCCCCGCGATTTTGCCCGACATCGATTCCTTCAATCGCCAGAGCCGCTATATCGACGTTTTCAATCGCGGCAGCAAACCATTTCGGTTCAAAGCTGAAGCAAGCAAAAGCTGGGTCCTCCTCAGCCACGGCAGCGGAACGATCGATGCTGATCTGCGCCTGTGGGCGTGGGTGGATTGGAACAAGGCCCCGCGCGGCATATCTACCGCCACGATCACCATCAGCGGCGCTGGAAAATCCGTTCCCGTGATTTTCTCCGCCGTTTATCCCGGCGAAATCACGCCGCAAAACCTCGACGGCTTCCTGGAATCCGACGGCTGCGTCTCGATGGAAGCCGAGCACTTCACGAAAAAGATCGATTCCAAATCCTCGCAGTGGTATCGAATCGCCGGCTACGGCCGAACGCTCTCGGCGATGACCATCGCCTCGAGCACCGATCCCCCAACCGGTAATCCCTGTCTCGAATATAAGATGTACCTCTTTCACCCCGGCAACGCCGAAGTTTCTGTGATGATCGCCCCGACCCAGGCCTTTGTTCCCGGGCGCGGATTGCGGTTCGCGATCTCGATCGACGATCAGACGCCGCAGGTCGTCGATTCCCTGGCCGACCATACCCAGCGCGATTGGCAGATATCGGTCATCAACAGCATTCGCGAAGTCAAAATCCCCCTGACTATCGATTCGCCCGGCTACCACACCCTGAAGTTCTGGATGGTCGATCCCGCCATCGTCCTGGAAAAAATCGTGGTCGACCTGGGCGGCGTCAGGCCCAGCTTCCTTGGGCCGCCGGAAAGTTATCACCGCCTCGGCAACTAAAGACCGTCGGTATCAATCTCCGCCTCACACTGGACGGCGGCGCCGTCGAATATCACCGTCTTCTCCTTCATCAGATTCGCAACACTCGAAAGCGGATCATGCCGGATAAGAATAAACCGCGCCCTGCACCCCGGCGCAATCCACCCGATCGGCTCCGCGAACTTCAGCGTCTCCGCGCTCACCCCCGTCGCGGCCTGAATCACCGCCATCGGTGGAATCCCCGCTTCTTCCATCTGGCAAAGCTCCCGCAAAAATCCCACCCCGTGCGGAACCCCGCATGAACCCGCATCGCTCCCCGCGATGATTTTCACACCGATCAAATGGGCGTGTCGCAACATCTCCCGGTGCCAATCGATGATGCGTTTGAGATTCGATACCACCTTCTCATCCCATCCCAGCTCATCCGCCCGGTCGATCTGCAACTGCACCGGCGCGAACGTCGGCACCCACCCGATCCCGGCATCGCGCATCTGCCCAAGCTGCTCGCGCGTGATGAAAAAACCATGCTCCACCGTCGTCACATCCCCTTCGATCGAGTTGGCAATCCCCTCCACGCCCGAAGCGTGGGCAAAAGTCTGCCGCCCTTGGCTCCTGGCCGCGCGGGTCAATGCCGCAACCTCATCCGGCAACATCTGCGGCGCCGTCGTCACCTTCCCTTCCTGAAAATTGATGATCCCGCTGACCAGCAGCTTGATCCGATCCGCCCCGGCCGCCACCCGCGCCGCCACGCACTCATCCGCCCCTGCATATTCCTCGATCGCCTCCGCCATGAACCCCCCATATCTCCCCCGATGATGAATCGCCGCTCCCGGACTGTCGATCAGTAGCGTCGATGCCAATTTCCCACGATTCGCCCGCGCTTCCGCCGCCAGCTTCAATCCCACCCCGTGCCTGTCCCCCGCATCCCGGATCGCCCCGATTCCGCATTTCAATATCTTCAACCATCGCCGCCGCGCCTTCGCCAGCATTACATCGGGATTTTCCTTCAAGTGCGCCTCGCGCCGCTTAGCGTCAATCGGCGCCCCCTCCAAAAACATATGCGCATGCGCGTCGATCAAACACGGAAGCGCCGTGTACTCCGGCAACACCGCATCGGGAACCCCCTGGGTCGGAATGTCTTGCCCAGCGGAAACAAGCTGTATCCCCCCCGCATCGAATAAAATATCCGCGTTAAGCAGCGGCCGATCGCTTCGTCCGTCGATCAGCCGCCCCACCCGCAGCCACACCGCTCGCGTGCGCGAAATCCGCGCCAGTTCCTGGAAGTTTTCAGATGATTTCGTGTTCACTGAACAGCCCGATGATTTTCGCCGCCTGCCGGAACCCCGCTTCCTCCTGCGTCTCTCCGCCTCCCGGCCGGCCGCACTCCAGCGCCTCGGCCACCAACTGAACGTAACGGTCCTCCTCGTCAAGCAAATGCAAATGCTTCTCCGGATTTCCCAGCACAAAATCCAGCCCCGCCTCCACGGCCAGCGTCAGATATGCATTCTCCACCGGCGTGCGGATTTCCTTCGGCATCCCAAACGAGAAATTCGTCAGCCCCACCGACAGATGCACCCCCGCCAGCTCCGAACTGCGCCGAATCGCCCGCATCGCATCCAGCCCCATGTTCACCAGCCCATACGTATCCGCCCCCACCGGCGCCAGCCCCGTATCGATGATGATCTGCGAGCACTCCCGCCCCGCCTTCTCCCGCAGCAATTCCACCAGGCGATGCGCCGCGCAATAAACATCATCCGCCGAAAGACACTGCGCCGACCCGCCGTCGACGAACTTCTCCGATGCCATCCCGATCACCATCGTGTCGAAATGCTTCGCCAGTTCCAGCATCTCGTCCAGTTCGCGCCGCGACGCCGCCACCGAATTGACGATCGGCCGCCCCCCCTTTTTCGGGTCATAAACCTCCAGGCAGCGCCGATGAAATTCCGCCGATGGGTTGTCGAACGACAGCGGAACCCGCGTCACCTCCTGAATCGCCGGGATGAGCTCCGGGATAAACTCAAACATCTCCTGCGGCCTAACCCGCATCGACTGCGTGCCGTCGATATTCAGCGTCAGGTAATCCGCCCCCAGGTCCGTCTGAATCATCGCCAGCTTCTGGAACCCGACGAGATCGCGCGTTTTCCACGCCCGCGCCGCCCGCGCGAAGGAATTGTTCATTAACTCCCCGATCAATTTAAACGGCCGTGGAACTCTGAACATCGCTCGTCTTCTCCCTTTCTTTTGAATTCGCCTGAGCGTGGTTCGCCTCGCAAGCCGTGTGATCCCGCCCCAGCAGCGCGTTCGCCCAGCTCGATGTCCCGCGCAGGCTTTCATCCTGAATCACCGGCGCATGGGCCAGGAGTTCCCGCTCCCTCCCCTCAAATTTCAGCCGGTCATACGCCCGGCTCCAGATGCACTCGAAGTCATGCACCTCGCATTTCCCATCCCGCGTCCCGCCGCACGGCCCATTCCGCTGATTCTTCGCGCACTGCGATTCCGGACAGAGAAACGCGATGTCCGGCAACGAACAATCCCCACAATCCCGGCACCGAAACAGCGCCGATTTCGAAGCATGTTCCAGAATTCTCAGCGCCAGCGGCCCCCGCCGCGTATCTTTCGAAGCCCCATAAATCGCCCGCCCCAGCCGATTCAACACCGTCCCCGGCGCAAACACCGCGTGGTGTACCCCTTTGCTGAATCGATAACCAACGGAGACCTTCCGACCCGCCCGCCCTTCCCGCACCGATATCTCATCCGCCAAACCCGTCGCCCGATCCTGCTCAAAAAAATAAAACTCCCCCGGCATCGGATACTGAATTTCCCGCGCAAATTGCTTCCAGTCCCCCCCGGCAAACGATCGCTCCATCTCCACAATCGCCCCCACATCTTCGATCTTATGCACGCCTCCAAGATACCCCCCGGCAAACCCCAACCCCCGGAAAATCGCAAGCTGTTTCGCCGCCAGCTCTCGGAAAAATGCCGCATCCCCCGCCCGGCGCTCACACGCTTCCAGCAGCGCATCGGAAATAATCACCCCCGGAATCGCCTGCCGTCGGAAAAATCGCGCCACCGCCGCCGAAAGCAGAAACACATTGCCAATCAGCGGAACACCCCCGGCTCCCACGCGCCGCATATAGCAGAGCATCTCATGGCTCTTACGCGCGTCATACCCAATCTGTGCGATGATAAATTTCGCCCCGCATTCAATCTTCTTCTCCAGCTTCAGCAGTTGCGGCACCACTTCGTTCTCATGCCGCTTGAAATTCGTCGCCACCGCCCCGGCAAAAAAATCCGTCGCCCCCGTTGTCTCAGACCCGCCCTCCTTCACATGCGGCCGCGCCAGCCCCCGGTTCATTTCCCCCAGCATCGTCAGCAGCCCGATCGAATCGATATCAAAGACCGGCTTCCCCCGCCCGTGATACCCCCCTGCCGGATAGTCGCCGCTAAGCGCCAGAATATTATGAAACCCCTCGCTGGCCATTTCCCAAGCCGCGCTCTCCAATCCGTTGCGATTGAAATCCTTGCACGAGAGGTGGATGAGCACCTCCTTGCCGGCATAAAGAATCGGCTTCCCCAGCGCCAGCGGACTTAGCTGCGGATTCCCCCCCGCGTTATCCGTTATAGATACCCAATCCACACTTTCGCAATGCACCAGGTCGCCCGCAAAGGCCCGCGTCTGAACCGCCTGCCGGTCCTCCATCGTGCCCCGCGTGGTAACCAGCTCAATTCCCAGCAAAAACCGGTCAGGCCGCGTCCCACTGGTCTGGGCGAATTTTTCCCGAAGTGTGTACACTATGCTCCCGCAATCCGCCCGATTCGACTCCGGCGGCAAACGAGATTATACTAGGCGATTCAGTAAACGCTTACTATAATCATAAAAATCGAGTTTCCGAAAGGCCAGGAATCCCCCTATGCGTCCCCAGCAGTGGCAAACCTTCAAGCGCGCCGCACGTCTTGAGAAGCTGGATAAAATCCCCATGGCCATGATCATCGATAGCCCCTGGATCCCCGGCTATCTCGGCATCGCCCATATGGATTACTACCTCGATCCGGAACTCTGGTTTCAATCAAACCTTAAGATCATGCGCGAGTATCCCGACATCATCTTCGTCCCCTCCTGGTGGATGGAGTACGGTATGGCTGCCGAGCCCTCGGTCCTCGGCGCCAAAATCAAGTTCTGGCAGGACAACACCCCCAGCGAATACCACACCCTCTACCGCCTGGAAGACATCGACAACTTCCCCGAATACGAAGTAGACGCCGACGCCTTCATCGCCATGACCCTGCACCGCATCAGGATGCGTCCGCCAGCGCATCCTCGATCACGGATATATCCTGCCCATGGTCACCTCGCGCGGCCCGCTCTGCACCGCCGGCTTCGTCCGCAGCACCACCAACCTGATGGTCGAGCTCGTCGAAAACCCCGAAGGGCTGTCACAAGCTCATCGACCTCTGCACCCGCGTCGTCATCGACTGGCTCAAGGCCCAGCACAAAGTCATGGGCGACACGGTCGAAGGAATTTTCATCCTCGACGACATCGTCGGCTTCATCAACGAAGAGCACTACATGGAATTCGCCCATCCCTATCTGAAGCGCATCTGCGACGCCTTTCCGAAGGATTGGGTCAAGATCTATCACAACGACGCCGAAGTCGATGCCTGCCTCGATCATCTGCCCGATTGCGGCTTTAATGTGCTTAACTGGGGCAAGCAGACAGATATCCGCGAGGTGAAGCAGCGCGTCGGCGACCGCATGTGCCTGATGGGCAATGTGAATCCGCTGGAAATCGCCGTCCGCGGCACGCCGCGAGGAAGTGAAGGAAGCCACGCTCGACGTCCTGGAAAGGCTCCGGCGGACAGGGGATCATCCTCTCCGTCGGCGGTGGCACCAGCCCCGGAATGCCCCGGCAAAACATACTCGCCATGCTCGAAGCCCTCAACGAATTCAACGCCACCCGAATGGCCGGGAGCGCCCGATGATCGATTACGCTCTCATGAATCAATGCCTCTACGAAGGCAAGGCCAAGGAAGTCGAGCAGATGACCAAGGACGCTTTGGCCGAGGGGCGGGCGGTCCAGGAGGTCCTCACCGACGGCCTCATCGCCGGCATGAGCGTCGTCGGCGAGGATTTCAAGCACAACATCCTCTACGTCCCCGAAGTTCTCATCGCCGCCCGCGCCATGAAAGCCGGCATGGCCGTCCTCAAACCCCTGCTCAGCGCCAGCAAGGGAGACGACCGCATCGGCGTGCTGCTCATGGGCACCGTCCGCGGCGACCTCCACGACATCGGCAAAAATCTCGTCTGCATGATGGCCGAGGGCGCCGGATTTGAAGTCCACGACATCGGCGTCGATCAGAGCGTCGAAAAATTCATGGCCGCCGCCGACAAGTGCAATCCCACCATCATCGGCATGAGCGCCCTGCTCACCACGACCATGACCTACATGAAAACCGTGATCGACGGCTTCAAGGCCGCCGGCCGCGGACAAATCAAAATGGCCATCGGCGGCGCGCCTATCAGCCAGATGTTCGCCGATGAAATCGGCGCCGACGGCTACGGACAAAACGCCTCCTCCGCCGTCGATCTCTTCCTCCGCCTCGCGAAAAGGAATTGAACCCGATGGCCACCTTTAAAATCCTCTACTGGCAGGAAATTCCTTCTCAGATCAGCGCCGAGGAAGGGGGCGACGAGGTTCGCCTCGAGCTTCCTCCTCGCTTCATGGAACGGATCGACCAATTGGCCCACCAGCGCAACCTGCAAAATTCCGACGACTACCTCGCCCAGTGGCGGTGGAGCGACGAAGAAGATCGGCCAGGCTCCGCCGGCGAGGTTGCCGCCGCGGTGAAGGACGAGCTCGAGGCCAAAAATAAGTGGTAAAATGGGTGCGTCGATGGCCCTTGTTCTGACCATCAACGGAATTTCGCTTCCCGCTGCGCCGGGCCCGTCCCTCTTCGATTTCGCCGAGCAGGCTGGAATCAAGGTCCCCACTTCCTGCCAGAAACAGGGCAAGTGCAAGGAATGCCTCATGGAAATTGTCGCGGGGTTGGATTACCTCTCCGCGCCCACTGAGCAGGAGAAACATCTCAAGCCCCCCTTCCGCCTTTCCTGCCGGACGCACATCACGTCAGACGCGGGTGAAATCCGCTGCCACACCATGCGCGGCGGGCAGATGCGCATCGAGCGCAGCGCCGTCGGTTTGCCGCCCGGTCTTCAAAAGCTTGATCCTGCTGTCCGCCGCGACGGCGATCGCATTCTCATCGACAATCGCGAAATCGCCCGATCCCTCGCCCCAATTCACGGCCTCGCCATGGATCTCGGCACCACCACTGTCGTCCTTCGCCTCTACAACCTCGAAACCGGCGACCTCGTCGCCGACTCCTCTTTCGAAAATCCCCAGCGTTTCGGCGGATCGGACGTCATGTCGCGCATCTTCTACGACACCAACAACACCCCCAAGCTCCTGATGCGCACGCTGGCCGGTTACCTCACCCACGCCATCGAGGAATTCCCCGTCGATCCGAAAACGATTTACGAGATGGTCGTCGTCGGCAACTCCACCATGCGCGACCTCTTCTTCCGCCAGAACGTCTATTCCATCGGCCAGAATCCCTACCGCTCGATCACCGAAATCGAAATGGCCGAGGGCAAGCGCACGACCACCAGCCTCACCGACACGGCCCGCCGCTGCCTGCTTCCGATCCACCCCGAAGCTCGCGTTTACGGCGCACCCATCATCAGCGGCCACGTCGGCGCCGATGCCGCCGCCTGCATGCTCGCGGTCAATCTTGCCCACGAAGATCGCCTCATCGCCATCATGGACATCGGCACCAACACCGAGCTTGTCCTCGGCAACCGCCACCGCATCCTCGCCGCCTCCTGCCCCGCCGGACCGGCGTTTGAAGGCGGCGCGATCTCCTGCGGCATGCCAGCCCTCGACGGCGCGATCGAATCGATACGAATCGACGAAGCCGGCACGTTCCATCTCGGCGTCATCTCCCCTCTTATTTCCCCCGCCCCCGGTACTCCGGGGGAGGGCCGGGGAGGGGGCTCTACTGCTCTACTTTCTACTCCTCTACTCTCTCGCGCAGCAGGGCATCTGCGGCTCCGGCCTCATCGAACTCCTCAGCGAGCTCCTCCGCACCGGCCGCATGAACGAAATGGGCCGCTTCACCCACGGCGAACCGCGAATCACCATCGACGACCCGCACAACATCCATTTCCTGGAAAGCGACGTCAACGAGCTCGCCCAGGCCAAGGGCGCCAACGTTGCCGGCCTGCAAACCGTCTTCCACAACTTCGGCGTCGATTTCGACGATATCGACGTCTTCTACCTCGCCGGCGGCTTCGGCCGGCACATCAACATCGACGCCGCGCGTCGCATCGGCCTCATCCCCAATCTCCCCGATTCCAAAATCGCCCAGGTCGGCAACGCCGCCATCGAAGGGGCGGCCATGGCCCTCCTCTCCGCCTCCAAACGCGCCGAGCTCGAATCGCTCGTTAAAAAAGTCGAGCACTGCCGCCTCGAAACCCATCCCCGCTTCTTCGACTTTTTCGTCGAAGGCTGCCAATTCAAGCCCGTCGAGACCGTCAACCAGGTGCCGGCATAAAAATGATCCAACTCCTCGACGCATTTCCCGACACCAACATTCAGCCCGCTGAATATAAGCGGCTGCTGGGCTACCCGGGCGATGTCGTCCTCGAAGGCCGCGCCCGCGAACTTGCCGACTGGGCACGCCACTGGTACGCCCGCCACGGCCGGCCCTGGGTCTTCGCCCGCGAGTGCGAATCACTCAGCATCACCAACGGCTCCATCACCATCGACGGCGCAACCTTCACCAGCAAACGCCTCCAGAAAACTTTGGTCAACGCCCAGGCTCACGGCGTAATTCTCGTCGCCGTCAGCGCCGGCCCCGAACTTGAAGACGAAGCCAAAAAACTCTGGACCGAAGAAAAACCGGATGAATATTTCTTCCTGGAAATCTTCGGCTCCGCCGTCGTCGAACATCTCATTACCATGACCGGCGCAAGACTCTGCGCCTGGGCCGAAGGACGCGGAATGTCGGTTCTCCCCCACTACAGCCCCGGCTATCCGCAGTGGGACATTTCCGAGCAGCCGCGCCTCCTGAACCTGATCTCCCGCGACGGCGTCAAAACCCCCAGCGCGATCGAGGTCCTCGAATCCGGAATGCTCCGCCCCAAGAAATCGCTCCTCGCCGTCTTCGGATTAACCAATCACACCGAGCGCACCGGCCGTCTCACGGACCTCATCCCCTGCGAAAATTGCAGCTTCAATCCCTGCCAATTCCGCCGGGCGCCGTACGCGCGGGTCTCGGAATATTCCAACACGCTGGGCTTCTTACAATCCGAAAAACCGGCCGACGAAGTCCCCCCCGCTCCGATCAGTCTCGATCACAACGCCCAGTACGTCGTAAACGCCAAAGCCCTCGCCCGCTGGGCCAACGAGCGCCTCACGCTCACGCATCACCCCGACGGCTCCATTGAAGCCCTCTTCCGCTACGAGGGCACAACGTGCAGCAACATGGGCCGGGCCCTTTACTTTGATTACCATCTCCTCCTCGGCCCCCGCGAAGAGGGCTACCCCCTGCGGAAGCTGCATTGCGAGCCCACCCCGGGAAATGACGGCTACACGTTCATGTGCCGATTCATGGCCAACGCCGAGCACCTCATGGTCGCCATCGATCACGAAAAACCGCTCCTCGGCCGCCCGCTCAACGATGTCCTCTCCTGGCAGCGCCCGAATACCGGCGCCGGCTGCCATTGCGAGCCCGCCAGCCGGAAACACAAATGGGGCCTGGTCTTTGAAACGATTCATTTCGCCCTCGTGCAGCAGGAAAAATCCGCCGCCGCGCGCACGCATCAAAAGGCAGCACCAACATGAAACCAACTCTCCTCCAGGCAATTGCGGATCGCCCGCTCGTCGGCGACGGCGCGATGGGCACCCAGCTCATGTTCGCCGGCCTCCTCCAGGGAAACTGCGGCGAGGAATGGAATCTCTCCCATCCCGAAAAAGTCCTCGCCATCCAGCGCCGCTACGCCGACGCCGGATCCGATTGCATTCTCACCAACACCTTCGGCGGAAGCCGCATCATGCTCAACCGCCACGGCAATGCCGACAAGGTCGTCGAGATCAACCAGGCCTCCGTCGAAATCGCCCGTCAGGCCTTCGGCGATCGCATCGGCTTTGTCATCGGCGACATCGGACCCTTCGGCGGCCTGATGGAGCCGTACGGAGATTTCACCGAAACCCAGGTGAGTGCCGCTTTCGCAGAGCAAGCCAAAGCCCTCGTCGATGCCCGCGTAGATGCCATCATCGTCGAAACGCAGACGTCTCTGGAAGAACTCGGCGTGGCCATCAACGCCGCAAAGGAGGCCGGCGCACGCCTGCATCATCGGCTCAATGGCCTACGACGTCACCCTCGACGGATCCACCTTCCGCACCATGATGGGCATCGATCCCGAGCGCGCCGCCGATTTCATGCAGGAGCGCGGCGCCAACATCGTCGCTCTCAACTGCGGCACCGGCATGGACATGAACCGCGCCAAGACCGCCGTCGAGCGTTACAAAAAAACCACCGGTCTCCCCGTGATGGTCCAGCCCAACGCCGGGCAACCGAAGCTCGTCAACATGAAGGTCTGCTACGACGAATCCCCTGAGCAGATGGCCGCCGGCGTCGTTCCCCTGCTCGAGGCCGGCGCAACATCATCGGCGCCTGCTGTGGTTCAACCCCCGACCACATCCGCCTCGTCCGAAAGGCCGTCGATCAATACCTGGAAGTAAAAATATGAAACAAAAACTCTGCGACCTCAATCCCGCCGCCCGCGAAAAGCTCCCGCCCCAAACCGAGGACAAGTCCGGCATCGGCGTCCATTTTGTCGACGCCTACGTCAAACCCATGAACGTCAAGCTCGATGACGGCACCCAGATCAAATGCAAGCGCCGCGGCCTGAAGATCACCCTCACCGCCGGCGACAAAAAAGGCGAAGGCCTCATGCGCCGACTCGCCACAGGCCCCGATCCCATCGCCATGCTTGACGCCGCCCTCCAGGAAGCCGCCAAAGCCGCCGGTGTCGAACTCACTGTCGAATCCGGCGCGATCTATATCACCCGCTGACCCCCCATAACGAGCAAAGCCCCGGAAATTAATCCGGGGCTTCGCACAAATCTCAAATCTGAAATTTCAAATCCGAAACTACTTCAGCTCAACCTGTCGCTCCCTGCTCTTCCAACTCCTTCTTGAGCTTGTCGGCATCCGCCTTCGGCAGGGCTTCCTTCACGGTCTTGGGCGCGCCCTCGACGAGGTCCTTGGCTTCCTTGAGCCCAAGGTTCGTCGCCGTGCGCACGACCTTGATGACGTTGATCTTCTTATCGCCCGCGGCCTTGAGGATAACATCAAACGTCGTCTTCTCTTCCGCCGGCGCTGCCGCCGCCGCGCCGCCGCCGGGCGCCAGCCATCACGGCCACTCCGCCGGCCGCCGGCTCGATCCCGTAGGCTTCCTTAATATAGGCGCTGAACTCCACCGCTTCCTTGAGCGTGAGCCCAACCACCTGGTCCGCAAGCGTCTTCACTTTTTCAGATACTTCTGCCATGACAATTCACTCCCGGCCGTAACGTGGCCTCAAAAACGTGTCGATTTGCGTCTCGCATCAATGCCCCCCTCACAATGAAGAGGTTTAACCCATAAAGGACATCAATCACCGCCAGACGCGATGAACAACATTTCAACTCGCGGCCGCCGCTGCCGGCGCCGCCGATTTTTCCGCTTTCTCCTCGATGCTCTTCAGAATCCCGGCGATCTTCCCGCTCGGGCCCTTGACCGCCCCCACCAATTTCCGCCCCGGCCCAAGGATCGCTCCGACGATCAGTGCAATCGCCTCCTCGCGCGTCGGCAGCTTGCTCACTTGCTCCACGCCCTTCTCGCCCGGCATACACTTCGCCGTCGAAGAACACGCCGCGAAGCTCGATCCGCTCGTCCTCCTTCTTTTCATCAATCAGCAAGCGCGCGATCGTCGCGACGCTCGCCTTTCCGTAGATCACCGCGCTGGGCCCATCCAGCAGCACCTCGAAGCCCTTCAGCTTCGTCGAAGCCGCCGCACGCCGCGCCAGCGTGTTCTTCACGACCGTCATCTTCAGGCCCTTTTCCAGCAGCTTCCGCCGAAGCAGGTTCGTCTTCGTTCCGTCGATTCCCTTGGGGCTGATGACCGCCACGCCGTCCAGCGGGCTGAATTTCGTGTTCAGTTCCTTCTCAATCAGGCTCTTTACTTTTTTGCTCATGACAGATTCCTCTAAAGCGTTAAACTTAGTGCGCCACGTCCTGCAGATAAACCGCCGGCGTCATTGACCCTTTCAGAACGATCTTCTTCACATACGCCCCCTTCGACGTCTGCGGCTTGAGCCGATGAATCTGGTTCATCATCGCGTGAATATTGTCCGCCAGTTTCTGCGGCTCAAAGCTCATCTTCCCAACGACGCTATGAACATTCCCGCCCGTGTCATTGCGAAACTCAATCTTCCCCGCCGCATATTCCTTCACCGCCGAGGCCACGTCCGGCGTCACCGTCCCCGCCTTCGGCGACGGCATCAATCCCTTCGGCCCGAGCACTTTTCCCAGCCGACCCACGAACCGCATCATGTCCGGCGTCGCCACCGCCACGTCAAAATCCGTAAAATTTTCCTTCTCGATCGCCTGCACCAGGTCTTGCCCCCCGGCGCGAATCGCCCCCGCCGCCGTTGCCACCGCCACAAGATGATCAGGGCAAAACGCGATCACCCGCTTCGTCTTACCGACGCCATGCGGCAAAGAGATCGACCCGCGAATCATCTGATCCGCCTGCTTCGCATCAATCCCCAGCGAGAAAATCAACTCGACAGACTGATCGAACTTCGTCGCCGGAAACGACTTGAGGACTTCAATCCCCTTGTCGATGGGCAACAGCTCAACCACGGCATTCTTCGCCGCCGCCTTATATCGTTTGGATCTTTTGACAATGACAGGCATGTCTTCATTCGCTCCTGTAGAAGCTCCCACTGTTACGGCCCGTGGTACGGCCACCTATTCAAGGGTCGCGAATTATACGAATCGCGCTCCCCAAGTCCAGCCCCTCTTCTTCCCCCGCCCCCGGTACTCCGGGGGAGGGTCGGGGAGGGGGTTTTTCTAGCCCTCCACCACAATCCCCATACTCCGTGCCGTCCCCGCGATAATCCTCCCCGCATGTTCCTCATCAAACGCGTTCAGATCCTTCCCCTTCTCCTTCGCGATCGCCTTGCACTGCGCCATCGTCACCTTGCCGATCTTATTCTTATTCGGCTCCCCGCTCCCCTTCTCCGCCTTCACCGCATCTTTCAGCAGCACGCTCGCCGGCGGGCTCTTCAGCTCAATATCAAACGTGCGATCCTTATAAACCGTGACCAGGCATCCGATCACTTTCCCCTTCAGATGCGCCGACATCGCGTTAAACCGCTGAATAAACTGCCCGGGATTCACGCCATGCTGCCCCAACGCCGGCCCGATCGGCGGCGCAGGCGTAGCCGTCCCGCCAGGGGCCTGCAACTTAAACTGTACCGTTATCTCTTTCTTCGCCATGACTACTACTCCGCTTTTCTTTAAATTTTCTCAATCTGCCAGTATTCCAGTTCCAGCGGCGTAGGCCGCCCGAATATCGTCGCGATGATCCTCACCATCCCCTTGTCCGCGATGATCTCATCCACATCCCCCTCAAAATTCACGAAAGGCCCTTCCGTCACCTTGATCCGGTCGCCGCGCTTGTACGACGTCTGAATCGTCGGCCCGCTGTCGTCCGGACGCTCCGCCTCTTCCAGCATCTTCGCCTGGTCCTTGGGGCTCATCGGCGTCGGTTTTCCATTGGACCCGATGAAGTCCCCCACCCCATCCGTCTCCTTGATCATGAACCAGACTTTTTCCGGGATCATCCCGTTCTTATCCAGCTCCAGCTCGATGAACACATATCCCGGATAAAGCTTCCGGTCCGTGTCGCGGCGCTTGCCGTCCTTGATCTGCCGCACCCGCTCCACCGGAACCAGGATCCTCCCCACCTGCGCTTCCAGCCCTTCTATCTTCACCTTCCGCGCAAGCGTCTCACGCACCCGGTCTTCTTTATTGCTCGCCACTCTCAAGACGAAAAATTGCATATCCCAAACTCGATTCTAGTGGTCCGATTCTAATGGCCCATGAAAAACGGGGGCGTCTTTAAAACTCCCAGCACATAAAACAAAAACTGGAAGAACAGGTCGTAAAAAAACAGCACCAGCGCCATCACAAACACAAACCCGATCACCACCTTGGTCGACCCCATCAATTCCTTCTTGGTCGTCCAGTTCACCTTCTTCATCTCGCTGTCGGTGGCGATCAGAAAATCCACGCTCGTCGGCTTATTCATGAAGTGAAACGCGATCCACGCAAACACAATCGTAAAGATCAGAACCAGCAGATACGCCCCGCGCGGGTCCTGGAGATGAATCTTCGCCATGAAATCCGGAATCGCCCCCTGCCCTTCCAGCCACCGGCTGCTCTGCGTATAAATGAAATCCCCGGTCAGCAGCCCGAGCAATCCCGCTGCCGCCACCGTCCCCATTCGCGTCCAGTATCCCTGCCCCTTCTTATAGATATGGAAATATCCCCCGCCCGCATCCGCCGGCGCTCGCCGGGCGCTGCGAAGGCTTTGGAGATTCTTCCCTGCCTGAATCTTCCACTTCGCTCATTGCGTCCTTCGACTTTATCTTCGTCGATTCCATATTATTCACACGCCAGGAGGGAATCGAACCCCCAACCTGCCGCTTTGGAGACGGCTGCTCTGCCAATTGAGCTACTGGCGTAGGGTTCGCGACATCGTCTGCTCTTCACGTGTAGCCGCCCAGCTTGCTGGCGCTTCTTCGAATGTCCCGATCCAACAGTTGCCTACTCACGAGCCAGCCTCGCGCCGTTCACTTCCTCTTGATCTTATGCAACGTATGCTTCCGCAGTCGCCGGCAATACTTCTTCAGCTCGATCTTGGGCGCGCCGCCCAACACCTTTAATTCCGTCCGGTAGTTCAGATCGCCCGTCTCGGTGCATTGCAGCCACACCATTTCACGGTTTTCCTTTGCCATAAAAAACTCTCTTTCAAGAAATCAGCGGCCAGCGGATGCTCTCCACTGGCCATTGACTTGCTCGAATGCCCAGTCCAAAAGACCGGGTTTTAAGCCAGAATTTTCGTCACCACGCCCGACCCGACCGTCTTCCCGCCTTCGCGAACCGCGAAGCGTAGCTTCTCTTCCATGGCGATCGGAGCCATCAATTCCACTTCCATCGATACGTTATCGCCCGGCATCACCATTTCCGCTCCGCCTTTCAGCTTCGCCGTCCCGGTGACGTCCGTCGTACGGAAATAAAACTGCGGACGATATCCGTTGAAGAACGGCGTATGCCGCCCTCCCTCTTCCTTCGTCAGCACGTAAACTTCCGCCTCAAACTTGGTGTGCGGCGTAATGCTCTTCGGCGCCGCCAGAACCTGGCCGCGCTCAAGGTCGTCCTTTTCAACGCCTCGCAGCAGCACGCCCACGTTCTCGCCCGCCTGTCCTTCATCCAGCGTCTTATTAAACGCCTCAACGCCAGTCACCACGGTGTTGCGATTCGGCTTCAGCCCGACGATCTCAACGGTCTCGCCGATCTTCACCCGCCCGCGCTCGATACGGCCCGTACCGACAGTGCCGCGGCCCTTGATGCTGAACACGTCTTCGATCGGCATCAGGAACGGCTTGTCGATCTCGCGCTGCGGAATCGGCACATAATCATCCAGCGCCTTCACCAGATCGTCGATCGGCTTGCAAGCCTTGTCATCCTTCGGATTCTGATACGCCGGCAGCGACGACCCGCGAATGATCGGCGTCGTGTCGCCCGGGAAACCATACTTCGTCAGCAACTCCCGGATTTCCATGTCCACGAGCTCAAGCAGTTCCGGATCGTCCACAAGGTCAATCTTATTAAGGAACACCACGATCTTCGGCACGCCCACCTGGCGAGCCAGAAGAATGTGCTCGCGCGTCTGCGGCATCGGCCCGTCCGCCGCGGAGACGACGAGAATCGCCCCGTCCATCTGGGCGGCCCCGGTGATCATGTTCTTGATGTAGTCCGCGTGACCCGGACAGTCCACGTGCGCGTAATGCCGCTTGTCCGACTCATACTCCACGTGCGCCGCGGAAATGGTGACCGTCTTGGTCGCGTCACGCTCGGTTCCGCCCTTGGCGATCGACTTATAATCTTTCGCCTCAGTCCCGAAACGCGCCGACGCCCGGCGCTCAGCGCCGCCGTCAGCGTCGTCTTCCCGTGGTCGATGTGACCGATCGTTCCGACGTTCACGTGCGGCTTGGTACGTTTGAATTCACCCTTGGCCATGGCTTAAAACCTCCAGATCAATTTAGAGCCTTAGAAACCTTTCGTTCTCTCTTCTTCGCAAGCTGGCACTGGGGATTGAACCCAGGACCTCCACCTTACCAAGGTGGCGCTCTGCCGCTGAGCTATGCCAGCGTGATGCCCAGCGATGCCCACCTGGGCTGCGCCAGCGCCCTCGGCAGCGCGGCTCGACTGAGCTCGCCGAAGTCCGCGACCGAGTCCTCCCGGAAAAAACGCTCTCTTCGGCGCGTACCGGAAGCTCGGAAGGGGGGAGAGTATAAATCGCGCCAAACCAATGTCAACAAGACGGATGCGCCGATTTTTCCACTACACCGCTCGCACCGCCATTCTAGGCGCAACCCCCTCAGATTTCCCCACTTCGCACAGGTTCCCCCGACGATCATTGTGCCGCTTTCGACGTAGAAACTTGCTCAATCTCTGCTCGATTCGATAATGTCGTCAAACAAACCCCAATTGCGCACATCCTTTTGAAAAGGGGCACCATGAGGCACTTCCGAGCTCTTAGATTAATCGCCGCAGGGATAGCGGTGGGACTTGCTCTCAGCTTATGCCGATCGGCGTGCGCCGCCGATTTCCCGTCAAGCGACCAGACGGTCAAGGTTCAATACTCCAGGGGAGACACAACCCTCAGACCTTTGACATCGGCGTCCAGGTCTTTTCCGGCGGAAACAGCGCCCTCAAGGATTGCCCCGATGAAATGAAGGGATGCATGTTCGCTCAGCGGGAATTTCTTCATCCTGCCTACGTTAAAATCGACGCTCCGGCCGGTACAACCGTCTATCTTCTTCTCGGAACTGCGGGCCCGGCACAGCGTGCCAGGCAGTCGGCGGAGGCTTGTGGATTTGCCAAGCTGGGCACAGTCCACTACGAGTCCGGAAGCGTTTTCGCCTACAAAGAAAAATTCCAGACCGAGAAACTCTTCACCATCAATGGAAGCGGTATCGCCAATGCCGTCGTCTCGGCTCATCTTGAGCTGGCGAATCTCCCCACCCCGAGCAACGACAACAACAATCCATCCAATGACAATGGCACCAGCGGGGATGACGAATCGCCCTCAAATCCCGCCGAAGTTCAAATCTCTGGCACCGGACCGAATTTCACCATCAGCCGGCTCCAGTCCTCCATCGAGGGACTTTACGTCATCATTGAAGACTCCGGCCAGCACCTCGGCCTGGCCTCGCAATTAATCCTCACCGTCACCCCCGGCGACAGTAAAAAGGATTATGTTCCCATCTCTTTCACCACCCCGGCCGGCCATGAAATGTATATGGTCCTCGATGACGTCGTACGCGCCCTCGATCTCCACTACCATTTATCCGGCGTCAAAAAACTCGAACTCAGCTTTGAAGACAAATACACGCCCAAAGATGGCGGGTCGATCGGCGCCGCGATCGGCACGCTGATGCTCTCCGTTATCCGCAATTTCCAGATCGATCCCGCGTTTGCCATCACCGGCGATGTGACCGCTGACTCGAAAATCCGCAAAATCGGCGGCGTCGCGGCAAAGCTTCGCGGAGCCGCCGCATCCGGCTGCAAAATCGTCGCCGTTCCCACGGAGAATTTCGATCAGGTTCGCGATGCAATGGTCTACGACGGACCGTCCGTGATCACGAATGTGCAGGTGCTCGGCGTCGCCACGCTCGACGACGCCGCGGCCGCCGCCCGTGTCGATCGCGATTCCAGCCTTGCCCATGCCATCGATCTGTTTGCCAAGGTTCAGGAATCCATCAAGCAGTCACCGGCTTATATTTTCAGCTCGGAGGCCCAGGACTGCCTTCACCAGGTTCTGGACCAGTTTCCCAATCACTATTCCGCCGCCCTGCTGCTTGAATATTCCCGCCACGAGGTGCCGCGCCTCTCGGCAATGGCCACCGAATACTACATCTCCATCGCCGTCAAGGAATTCAACAGCGGCCCCACCGTTGATTCCAAAGTCTCCGACTACTCGGCCCAAACGCGCTGGAAAGACTCAACAAACTTCGTCCCATCGGCGATCTGGACGTCCGGCCTTATCTCGATTCGTGGATCGACTACATCCAAATTTATGTCCGCGCCCGCGACGGAGAGGCAATCAGCCAGCAGGAGGCGAACGATTCCTACCAAAGAATGCTCAACGAAGCCGACAAGCTCGACACCAATCGCGACCTGTCGGAAAAAATGCTTCAGGAAGGAATTTGAATGCTAGTGAATGTTCGCTAACAGTAAATACGACCATTCAAAACGCCGCCTCTCCTCGAATCTCGGGAACAACATCGCGCCCCTTCACAAACACCCTTAAAATCCCCGACCACACGATCACATAGGTGCAAACCAGCATCCCCACGATCAGCCCCGCACTGATCGCGGCCGAAGTCACCACCGCATAATCCGCCACATCTTCGCCAACTGCGTAGAAATCGTCACCTGATCCCCATACAGCATTTCCATCGCCGCCGTGGTCGTCGTCGTCGCCACTAGCAGCATCGGTGCCGCCGACACCCACAGATATTTCCTCTTCCCCTCGCGCGCCAGAACCACCGTCACCACCGCCAGCGCGATCACCGCCAGCATCTGGTTGGCGATTCCAAACATCGTCCAGATCGCCGCAAACGAATCCGCGTTAATGAAATACGCCCACCCCACCACGATCAGCCCCGTGCTCACAATCGTCCCTGGCCACCAATCCGTCCGCCCCAACTTCGGATTGATCAGCCCAAAAATCTCCTGCAACAAAAACCTCCCGATCCGCGTCCCCGCATCGATCGTCGTCAGGATAAACAGCGCCTCGAACATGATCGCGAAGTGATACCAATACTTCCACATCGCCCGCATCGCATCCCCACCGGCCGTCGGCAAATTTCCCGCACGCCTGCTCAAAAATATTCGCCATCCCCACCGCCAGCGTGACCGCCCCGCCGCGTCCGCCCGCGCAGCGATTCCTTCGTGTAATCATCGTAAACATTCAGATGATCGATATCCGCCCCGATCCGCACCAATTTCTCATGAAACGCCGGCGTCTTCGCCAGATCCATGTTCATCGCGTAATAATCCCCCGGATGCAGCGTCGCCGCCGCGATCATCGCCACTACTCCCACCAATCCCTCCACCAGCATCGCCCCATACCCAATCGTCCGCGCATCGCTCTCCTTGCGAATCATCTTCGGCGTAGTCCCGCTGCTCACCAGCGAATGAAACCCGCTGATCGCCCCGCACATGATCGTGATGAACAAAAACGGAAAAATCCGCCCCGGCACCGCCGCCGACCCGCTCCCCACCACCGGCCCGCCGCCCGCAAAAACCGCATTATACATCGGCGCCTGCATCTTCGGATTCGCCATGATCGTCCCGATCACCAGCAGCACAATCGTCCCGATCTTCAGAAAACTGCTCAGATAATCCCGCGGCGTAAGCAGCAACCACACCGGCAACACGCTCGCCACAAACCCATAAATCGCCATCGCCCAGACAATCTGCGTCGCCGCTCAGATTGAACCACTGCCCCGATCTCATGCTCCGCCACCCACCCCCCAAACACCGTCGCCGCCAGCGTCAGCACGCCGCCAATGATCGACGCCTCGACCACTTTCCCCTTCCGAATCCGATACATGTAAAGTCCCGACAAACAGCGCAATCGGAATCGTGCAGGCGATCGTAAACGTCCCCCACGGACTCCCCGGCACCAGCCGCGACCGCTTTAGCCGGCAGCACAATCGCCCCCCCGCATCTCCACAAACCCACTCCCCTTCACCGTCAAACGGCTCCCCATACTTCACCCGCGATTTCCCACCATTCCACACCAACTCCGTCCCCGCCGGCGCACTCAAAATCGTCGCTCGTGCCAATCGCTCAGCTTCGGCCCCACCAACTCACTCCCCGCCGGCATCACGACGGTTCCCCCTCCCAGCGCATTCACCACCACTCTCCCCAACCCCGCCAGCGCAATCACCAGAATAAAAACAATCGCCAAAATCGCCGCCCACCCCGCGACTTTCCCCATCTCCGTCATACGCGATATGCGCCAAACTTTTCCCCCCGCGCCGAATGCTCATCGACAGCACCAGAAAATCCTGCACCGCCCCCGCCAGACAAACCCCAATCACAATCCACAGCAACCCCGGCAGATACCCAAACTGCGCCGCCAGCACCGGCCCAATCAGCGGCCCGGCCCCGCTGATCGCCGCGAAATGATGCCCAAACAAAACCCACTTGTTCGTCGGATGAAAATTCTGCCCATCATTGAACTTCTCCGCCGGCGTCGGCCGCGAATCATCCAACACCGCCACCCGCGCCGCCAGAAACGCGCTGTAATACCGATACGCAATCGCCATCACGCACAGCACCGCGATCATGATCGGCATCGCCGTCATTTAGTTTTTTCCTCCATTCGGCAATTCGGCAATCGGCAATCTCATCATACTCCCCCCACAATCTTTCCGTTATCCTCCCCCCATGCTCACCATCTGGACCAACACCCCCTCCCTCCCGAAACCGATCGCGCCTGTTCCAATCGGTCGCCCCCAATCAAATTCTCTTCACCCCCCAGCTCACCGGCAATCTCTCCGCCGCCGGCCCCGACCCCCTCCTCGCCCAGGCCGACATCGCCTTCGGCCAACCCGACCCCACCCAGCTCCTCTCCCTGGAAAAGCTCAAATGGATCCAGCTCACCACCGCCGGCTACACCCGCTACGACCGCCCCGACCTCCGCCAATCCCTCGCCCAGCGCCGACACAATCTCTCACCAACAGCTCCTCCGTCTTCGACGAACCGTGCGCCGAGCACGTCCTCGCTTTCATGCTCGCCAACGCCCGCGCACTCCCCCCCGCCTTCGCCAACCAGCTCGGCCCCCGCGCGTGGCCCATCGAAAACATCCGCGACCAACTCCCAACTCCTCACCGGCCAATCCGTCCTACTCCTCGGCTTCGGCGCCATCGCCCGACGACTCACCGAATTCTTAATGCCCCTCCGCATGAAGATCTCCGCCGTCCGCCAAACCCCGCGCGGCGACGAACCCATCCCCATCCACCCCGTCACCGTGATCGACACACTCCTCCCCCCGCCGACCACGTCATCAACATCCTCCCCTCAAGCCCATCCACCGACAATTTCTTCACCCCCTCCCGCTTCGCCCTCATGAAACCCACCGCCATCTTCTACAACATCGGCCGCGGCACCACCGTCGATCAGCACGCCCTCATCGACTCTCTCACCTCCGGCAAACTCGCCGCCGCCTATCTCGACGTCACCGACCCCGAACCCCTTCCCCCCGACCATCCCCTCTGGAAAACCCCCAATTGCTTCATCACCCCCCACACCGCCGGCGGCTCACGCCGACGAATTCGACCGCGTCGTCGATCATTTCCTCGCGAATCTAAAACTCTTCCAAACCAGCGCGCCTCTTCGCGATAGAATCATCTAAATGTCTCCCGCCCGCCCAGCCCGCGCAGCATTTCCCCCTCCCCTGGTACTCCGGGGGAGGGTTGGGGTGGGGGCCGATTTCCTGCACTGCTCAATTGTCTCCTGCTCTTCTCGCTCGCACATTCCCCCCGCAGAGTTGAGGGGAAAAGAAAGGGGAGTGGGGAGGGTGCGGGAGGCGGAGCCGCGGACGGCTCCGGGCCGTACTCGGCGATTACGCCACGGAGGCATCCACGCCTCCGGGGGAAACTGTTGGGGCCTTATCTGGTTCCCCCTCGCCCCTCCTGCATTGCATTTGTATTTCATCTTTAAAAAAGTTCGCCGACTTGTCAGCGAATTCAAAATAGCATCCGTCGCCCTCAACACCCCTCGAAAAATCGTCCCCAAATTTACAACCCCCTAAACCAATCATGCCCCTTCCCCCACCCAACCCCACCCAGCAAATGCTCGACGAGCTCTCCCAATACGTCATCGCCGAGCCCTACCCCTTCGTCGTCGATCTCGAAAAATCCCACGGCTCATTCCTCGCCACCATCGACGGCCGCGAAATCTTCGACTGGGCCGGTTATTTCGGCGCAAAACTCATCGCCCACAATCACCCCGGCCTCAGCGAGCCGGACTATCTCAAAAACCTCATCCTCGCCGCCAACAATAAAACCGCCAACCCCGACTTCCTCACCCCCCAATGCCTCGATTTCTACCGCCTCCTGCACGACCTCGCCCCAAAGTCCATGCGCAACCCGCGGCTGGAAGTTTACGCCGTCAATTCCGGCGCCGAAGCCGTCGAGAACATGATGAAATATTTCATCAACCTCCACCACCAGAAACTAAAAAGGCCGGCAAAACCCCCGTCGCCGGCCGCTTCATCCATTTCGACCAGGCCTTTCACGGCCGAACTATTTTCGCGCTGCACGTCACCCAGCTCACCCACGATCCCGTCATCACCCGCGACTTCCACGGCTTCATCACCGGCAACCTCAAAGTCCCCTTCCCCTTCATCGACACATCACGACCAGACACCGAAAACGAATCCGCCGCCGACCAGAGCCTCGCCGTCGATCGAGGCGATCCTGAAAAAATATCCGCGACGAAGTCGCCGGCATCATCATCGAGCCCCTCCAGGGCGCCGGCGGCCATCGCATCGCCTTCCCACGATTTTTCCGCGGACTCAGCGAACTTGCCCATCGGTACGAGACTTCGCTCGGCTTCGACGAAGTCCAAACCGCCGGCGGTCAGTGCGGGACCTTCTGGGCCATCGATCAGTTCGATCTCCCGCATCCGCCGCAGGCGGTGGCGTCGGCAAAAAAACTCGGCACCGGCGTCGTCTACATGCTTTACCCCATGGACGACCACGGCGTCCTCGACAGCACCTGGGGCGGCACCCTCGCCGACATGGTCCGCTTCGTCCAGGAAATCAAAATCATCCGCCGGGAAAAGCTGATCGAACAAGTCCCCGAAAAAGCGAAGCGCTCCGAATGCCGGACTGGAATCCCTCGCCGCCAAATTTCCCAGAGACATCTCTCAACCCCCGCGGCTATCGGCCTCTACCAAGGCTTCAGCCTCCACACCCCCGCCGCAAGTCCACCCTGCTCGATATCGCGCTCGAAAAAGAATCACTTCTGCTGCTCGGCGCTGGCAAGAACAGCATTCGCCTGCGCCCAACGCTGAGCGTGACGATGGAGGAAATCGATCTGCTGATCGAAAAATTAGAGCGGGTACTGGCGCGATTTAGCGCAGACCTCTTCAAGACAAAACTGGACAGTCCGCAACAATCTGGGTGGTTTGGGTAAAATGGAAAAGTCAAAAAATGGGTTTTGAGCATCATGTGACCACATAAGAAGAAGATTAGTATCGCCGCGAGCTCATTTCGTCGCTTGCGATTCATACGTAGCAGGTTCGCCAGGACCAGCCCGTCGACGCCAGACCCCGCAGACACGAATTTGATCATCGGTGATGCCGCGTTCTTGCCTTCCTTCGCGTGCACTCGAGGCTGTGCATTATCACTTAGCGGCCTGCACTTCGCCGCGAATTTCGACAATGTGAAATCTCTTTTCCTCACCGCTAGAATCGGGCAGCCCTGAAGGTTGTCTCATGGCTCATTCCTTTTTCCTCAGGGCGTTAGGCTTGGGTAAACGGGGTCAGTTTTCGCTTCCGAGGGAGCCTGACCCCTTTTCCACTTCAGCTATTTCTTTGCGCATCGGCATCACTAACGATTTTCCCTTCTACGGGTGCCGGCAACGCTGGGAATTCTTTGGCTGGCGGCGCTGGTAAGCTTGGCTCGACGGCCGTGGCCAGCCGCGAGACCACTTCTTCCTGAATCTTACCGAATTCGATATCAAGCTCTTTGATTGTTTCCCGCATAGCTTTGCTGGCGTGCTTGAGGCCCGGGATGTCCTCAACAACAGCCCACGCAAAGTTCTTGCTGAAAACCTTCACCAGTTGCCACGCGCCTTGCCTCGAAAAAATGTCGCCCTTGTAATTCTTCTTTAATGTGGCAAGCAGTTTCTGGAGTTGATTGATGGCTCGGTTGCTGTCAATCTGGCCGCTGTCGATTACCCACCGAAGCTGTTCGATCAACATATCGAACAATTTTGGAATTCGGGACCTGGTATAAGCTGCCTCAAAGATGGCGTTAAAGTCGACAGTGGCATCGATCGAGGTGTCTAAGAAATCCCACTTTTGAGATTGAATTCGGGAATAGATTTGCATGACGCGAGTCATGGCGTGCAACCCAGCATCCGGCTGGTTGGCGGTACGCTGGTAGCCAGCAAGCGCTTGTTCGAGGATCAGTAACCATTCGGGACGATCTTTTCCACTTAAGGCATTTTTGAGGTTTTCGACGCGGGCGAGGAGGTCCTGGGTTGACTTTACCTTGGCGGTGAGATCATGCAGGGTAATCGTTTGGACAAAACGCTCCAGCGCGCTCCGCACTTCGTCGAGCTTTTCGTTCAAGAATCGAAAATATGTCGCGATGTTTTCGTTCTGTTGCATAATGACCGCTGGCCGCCGGCATGGCAAATCCAACGGCGAGGCACCAAGGCCCTAGTCGTCGTTTGGGCCGCCAAAATACCCGCGAAGCAATCCCCCTGCGAACTCTCCCATCTTCCCGGCGTTGCGGGCGAACCATTCATTGAAGCGGCGTCTAATCGATGGTTTCTGCTGAGTGCCGGCAGCGGACCATTCGTCCATTAGGTTCTCAATCTCGTTTCGCTCGGGCTGCGGAACGTCCGCGGCCTTTAGCTCTGCGAGAATGTTGACAACCGTGCTTTGCGCTGATTGGCGCTGTTGCCGATCGCGTTCTGTATTGACTGTCCGTAAATGTTCTGCGTGAGGCTCCCAATCGAAGGCGACGCGGGGACCGGGCTTGCGGCAACAGCAAAATTGTTGTCGACGGCGAGAACCGTGCGCGGCCTAATAGAGCCCGAAGCGAACCTCGACATTTCGACCAATCCCTCCCTATTCAGGGCGGCCAAGTCGTCTGAATTGCACTCGATTTGTTCCTGCCGACCGTTTTTACCGATGAGAACAATGCCACCGTTGCCGAAACCCGAGGCACCCATGAAATCCGGTCCGCAACCAGCCTTCAGGGCCGCGACCATTTTTCGCAGCAATTCCTTCTGATGTTCGAAAAGGTCATATTCCATCGATCCCACCCTCAAAAGTATGCCACGCCGATAGCGCGGCATTAGGTAGGTTGTGCTGTTGCGGCGTTGTCGCAGTCATCCGGCGGCGGAAAATCAGCTTCTGGCAGCAACTGCAAATAGTAGATTAAATTCCGGAGCTGAATGCACGTGTTGAGGACCGGGCAAATGACTTCCATCACAACCATAAAGATGTGACAGTTTGGTTCGACTGAGTCCAAGCACTCTAGATCATCCGCGAGGTCCGGGCTATCGTGGAAGATGCGCCCGTTTATTAGAGTATCGAGGACCTTGCGTCCAGAGTACTCGCGTCTCCCGGTGGGAGTGAGGGCATTGAACCGCATCGCGGCGTGGCGGCCCTCCATGATAGCGATTATTCTCTTTTTGCCATCCCGCCAAAGGCCGCGAATCTCGTCACTGCTGTATTTCATTACGATGTTCAAGATTCTGATTAGGTGCGCTGGCTCTGACTGGAGTATGGCAACCTTGCGGAAATCCGTCATAAAAGAACGAAAATCTTCCCAGTCGTACTGCGGAATCGTGGCCTTGAATTGTCCGTCCGGCAGGGTTTCCATCGCCATCGAGCGCGGATTGTTTAGCACTTCCTGCATGAAGCGACTATCGCGCATATCGTGCGTCATTCGAACGAATCGCCTTAGTTGTCCCCGTTCCCTGTCCGTGGGCCTGGCGGCAGTGATTGTAGATTCAAGCACGCAAAATCCTTTCTTCCGGCCTAACACATTTCCCATCAACTTGCGGGCAGCGGCCAGAGTCAGTCCCGTACTGTACCTAATTAATTCTATACATATAGAGTCTTAGCGGGAAAATGCAGGATTGTGTGAGGCCACAAGGGTTGTAAGGCGTCGGCTCCCCAGTCCCCCAGGGGGACCGGGCGCGTGACGAAACGGGAGAGCGCGGCGAAGCTAGATTCCCAGAAGCGGATAGCCTGAAAAGCGGGCATCACCAACCCTGAGTCGCGAGCCGCAAATAGGAGGGGCGTCCCGCCGCTTGTCCGAATGCAATCGGCGGGACGCCGCTTCTACTATGACACTAAATAGCAACATTAGAAGGCCAAAAGCGTCAAAAATCACGACACTGCGTACCCCAGCTTGCCCATCTTACCCAGTTTGTTGCGGACTGTTACCTTTTGTACCCAATGCCCGGCGCAATGCGCGAGAAAGTGGAGCAGTAGAAAGTAGAACAGTAGACCGGAAAAAAACGCGCGCCTCTGGTCAGGCCGATGCGCGGCAGGCGCCGCGGCGGCGCGCAGCAGAGAGGTTGCACCCAGCGACAGAAGAATGCAACTCGCAGGTTCGGGAACGGCGGCGAATGTGGGCAATGGCAATCCATTCGCCACCGCAAAGGCATCCAGCGCCGCAATGTCCGTGGGCGAAACCGCCACGGCCGCTCCGCTGTCCCCCTGCCCAAAGTTGGCGGCGAGGGCCGAGAAGTCCGAGCCGTTGACGGAAGAGCCGTAAAGGAAATTCCCCTGATCCCAGTTGGTATGCCCGAGCCCGAAGTTCGCGGCCAGGATGCTGAAGTCGGAGCCGTTGACGGTGCCGTCGAGGTTGGCATCGCCTAGCAATGTGTATTTGAGTTCGATTTCGCCGCCGAGGAGCCCGGCGACGCTGTGGGTTCCGTCGCCCCCATCCGCCCAGCCGATGCCGTAGTGGGAATTGAGCGCGGCCGCGGAGGAGATGATCGCCCCCATGCCGTTGCCGCTCGTGCCGTTCCAGTGGCCGCCGTTGAATCCGTTGAGGAGATATTGCTGGATGGTCGCGATGGGATCGCTGCCGGTGTAGTCGATGAGGATGTGGTTGTTGGCGATGTCCAGGACGCTGCCGAGGGTGATGGTGAGGGAGGAGATGTTAATGTTGCTGGAGGCCACGAGGGGGCTGCCGCTTCCCAGCGTGGTGTTGGTCGCCAGGGCGATCTCTCCGCCGGTGATGGTGAGGCTGGAGGCGGTGAGGCCGACGCCGAGGGTCAGCAGATCTGCCCCTTTCTTGATGAATGAGCCGGTGTCGATGATCGTGCCGCTACCGGTGATCGAATAATTCCCGGCGGCGTTGCTGACCAGAATCGAAGCGGGCTTCACGGTGGTGCTGAGCGTTACCTGGTAGTGGCCGTTGTTGGTGTCGTTGAAGGTGACAGCGTCGCCGTCGGCGTAAGTCGCGCCACTGGAGCCGCTGTTCCAGTTCACGTTGGTGGAGTCCCAGGTGACGCCGTTGGCGGCGGGCGGGGGTGCGCCGGCGTTGTCCCAGTAGAGCGATTGGGGAATCTGGGAGCCGCCTACCGGCGTCAGGAAGCCGCCGTTGCCCAGGGCGTAGGTTAGGTCGTCGAGGTAGGCGTTGCCGGTCTGAGCCGGATCGTAATACATGTCCACGATCTCGTTGGAATTGGATTGCAGGATGGAGTCTTGTATGAGGGTTGCGGGCGATCCGCCGCTGTAACCATCGAGCAGTAAGGTGCTGAGGTAGATCGCGCCGGAGCCATTGATGCCGTAGAGAACCATCGAGTCTCCGCTGCCCAATTCCAAGGTTCCAATGGCGAAGTTGTTGGTGTAGCCCGCGGAGGTCGCGCCGATGTCGACGCCCGGCCAGAAGACGTTATGGGGGACGCCGCCGAGGAGTTGGACTTTCCCCTGCGTGAGATTGACGCTCGTGCTCTGGGTGCTGGCGTTAACCAGGTCGCCGCCCACCTGGACGACAGCGCCGGAGGCGGCGGTGATAACGCTGTTGGAGCTGACGGTGAGGGTGCCGGTGACGATATTGCTGGAACCGCTGCCGACGTTGAGGGTAAACGGGCTTCCCCCGCCCACGGTTTCATTTCCCTGAACTTCCAGGGCCATCTGGTTGGTCAGGGTGAGGGCCGAGCCGAAAGCCGCGGAGGTGGTGGTGCCGGCAGCGGAAGGGTCGAATGTGACGCTGCTCGTCAGGTTCAACGTGCCTGCGGTCCAGTTCAGCAGGGAGGGGTTTCCATTGAGATTCAGCGAGGGCGTGGAAAGCTCTCCGCCCTGGAGGTTAAGGACATTGCCGGGGTTGTTATAGACGATGACGGAGGATCCGACCGTAAGCGTGCCTGAGCCGCTGATATTCACGACACCTGTGCCCGCGCCGGTGGCTCCCGCTCCGCCAACGTTCAGGTCGTTTCCTACTGTGGCAGAGCCCGCGCTGATACTGTAAGTGCCGGTTGCGGGGGCGTAAGAGCCCAGGTCAAGATCCGCGGCAACGCTGAAGCTGCCGCCGCTTTGGGTGAAGGTCCCATTTCCTTCATAGCCGATGATCGAACCATTTTCTGAAGCGGAGGTGAAAGTGCCATTGGAAAGGCTAAACGTGCCGTTTGAACCTTCCTCGTCACCGACCACAAGCTGGCAGGCGAGCGCCGCGGTGCCGCCGGATTGAATGAAAGTACCGGTTCCTTCAAAGCCGACTTCAAAAGGGTCTGTTGAATTATCTGCGAGGTTGCCGTTGGAGAGGGTGTACGTGCCGTTTGAGCCTGGCATCCAGCCAAGTGTAAGAAAACAAGTGAGCGCATTTGTGCCGCCGGATTGAATGAAAGTACCGTTTCCTTCAAAGCCGATTGTCAGAGGGTAGTTCCCTCCGTTGTCTATGAGGTTGCCGTTGGAGAGCGTGTAAGTGCCGTTTGAACCTTGCCCATATCCGAGATAGAGATTGTACAAGTCCTCCGTATTTACTCCGCCGCTCTGATTGAAGGTTCCGTTTCCCTCTAAGCCAATCGCTTCAATGCCCGCCACGTCCGTCAAGGAGCCATTGCTTAGAACGTATGTTCCGGCAGAGCCGGTGCCGACGCCCAAAGCCACGGCAGATTCGACTGTGTTGGAACCGTTGCCCTGGTCGGCCGTTCCAGAACCGTTGTCGCCGAAATACTCGTCGTCCGCGTTGAGGGAGAGATTGCTCGAAATGGAAAGTGTGTTTCCCCCGCCGGTGGCGGATCCGGTGTAGTCCACGAAGAGGTTGGTCAAAGTAGACGAGGGCCCACTGTAGTCGTAGGAAACGGAGACCGGGGTGGCCCCGCTGGTGTCTATATAAGCGCTATCGCCGTTTACGGTTCCCGGCACGCCGTTGGGGTTCCAGTTGGTGGGTGTGCTCCAGTTGCTGCTGCCGGTGGTCCAGGTATAGCTCGTCTGTCCGAACGCGTTGGAACCCGGGCCAGCGATCACGGCCAAAACGGGTGCGGCGGCGCTGGCCAGAAAGCGAAGCCCGCGACGGCGATTGCAGGCGGGTCGTGCGATTGGGCGGTCATACAGGTTTGCTTTCATTGCTGTCTCCGTTGGTGTTTGCGGACTTTTCTAGATTGCCTGAACGTCAAGGTCGCCCCCGAAGCGACCAGAAGTGAGAGTGACGTCGGTTCGGGAATCGACGCGAATGATGGCACCGCCAGCCCGTTCGCCGCGGCAAAGGGAAGTAAAGGGTGACGCGAACCTTTACATTCCGAACCTTTACATTCATCTCCCCCGCATCTCCTTTAGTTCGTTCCAAATTCGGGCAACTCTACAAATTAGGAACCGCCGTTTGCACCCGCCGACGTCGGCCCAAAAGACTCAACACAGCCGTCCCCATCAGTGCGAAAGAGGCTGGTTCAGGAACCGCCGAGAATCCAAAATCGGTGCCGCCGCTGCTCACCTGGAAACCGAGGGTCGGATCTTCGGCTTGCTCAAAGCTGAACTGGAATTCAACGAAGTTGTAGCCAGGGTCGGGAAACGGCGGCAGGGGTTGGGGATTCAGCTCAACGAAAGAGCCCGGACTGACCACGCCGCCGCCGATTTGGAGACTAACCGTGTACGGGTCGCCGCCGGGTCCGGTGGCGGTGAAGCTGATGTCATTGGGGTCCGAGGGATTGGGGACATTGAAGGAGACGGCCCCGCCGGCGTCCATGCCGAAGTCGAGGACGTACGTTGAAGCCACCGCTGGATCCGTCAGAATCGGATCGCCGGGGTTGACGAGGCTCAGCGTCGCCCCGGGATCCGGAAAAGGAGGAAGCGGCTGAGGGTTGAGGCTGACATCGATGCCCGGATTTGGCACCGCGGGCCCACCTCCCGCGACGATCGGCGCGCCGACGATTTTGTAATTCAACGCGGCGGGCAATATCTGCCCCTGCGGCGGTGAGAGCGGGGCAAATGAAATGCTGTCGTTTCCAGCGGCGCTGGCGCCGCTGTCGCCATTTGAAGTGATCTCCGACGTGCCGGAATAATCGTACTGCACGCCGGCGAGCAGGGTGCCCGTGAGCGAGCCGTGGAGGATGGCGACGTTGGAGTCAAGGTTCAGGTTTTGCGGGCCGGAGGCGGTGGTCATGTTGCCTTCGAAGAGATTGTTGGCCCCTTGGGTGAGAAATGTGTTGTATGTGACAGGGGAAGTTGAGGCGTTGTACGTGCCGTTGATGGTGTAGGTGAGGTTCTCGGTGGGGGTGAAATCGATACCCCACTGCGACTCGGAATAGTCACCCGAAGTTCCGTCCCGGGTGCCGCTCACGCCAAGCGACAGGCCGTTCGTCGAGGCGGTGAAGCCGGTGGAGGCGAAATCTGTTGGGCTGTTGGTTGTGACCGAAGCCGAGCCGGAGGAGGTGCTGGCCGTGTCGAAGGTTGTATTTCCGCCGATTTCTTCCTGGGCTAAGATGGCCCCGGACCCCAGCGTATAAAGCTGCGCGAAGGAAGCCGAACCCCTATAAACGCAGACGGAAAGAAGCACCCCTGTCGTCAGCCTGGCAGATTTCAAACTACGCATTGTTTACTCCTTTTGCTTGTGAATTTTCTCTTCTCCGGTAGCCCAGAATTTCGCGAGAAGACGTGAACTCCAGGAAATCGTCGATCAATAAAATCCCCATGGCGGCCGGGCACAATCCCGGTCGCGCCATGGGGCCGTGAAGAGGGCCAAAAGACCGCGGAAGAAGTAAAGGTGACGCGAGCATTTCTGCTCCAAATGCAGGCACAACTGGTGTAATGTGTTCACGTCTCCTTTAGTTCGTTCCGGCGATCACTTGACGTTCACGCTATACGAATCAAAAACCACCGGCTCACCGCTGATGATCCCCCCGATCCCCACCGTATGCGTTCCCGGCCCCAACGGCGTCAGAAAAACCGCCGACGTAATGTAATTCGTCCCCCCCGGCGTCCCGTCCAGCAGCGGTGGCGTCTTCGTCCCCACGATATACTCAGACCCCAGAACGGTCGTCACCCCGTCAACCTGCACCACAAACGCCGTCACCCCATAGTTCGCCAGCACGTAGGCCAGAAGATAGTCCTCATCCGCCCGCAGGTCGTAGACATTCCTCGGAAAACCCGCCGGAGTCCCGCCCGAGTCGTCCGCAAAAAAGATCGGCACATACAGAATCGTCCCACGATCCACCGTCGCGCTCGACGCCAAAACATGAAACGGCACGTCCGGCGCTGGCGGAGTCAGCCCAACCGACAGCCCCGTGTTGTAGACAGCGGTGAGCTCCGCCGCGATTTGCAGCACAATGGGCACCGCCGGAAGCACCTGGCCCCCTCCCCCCGCGCGGCCATCTTGGTCGCCCGCCAGCGCCGTCCCCACGGAAATCAGTACCGCAACAACGCCGAGCAAAACTTTCGCAGGTCGATGATAAATCCGCATGGAAGCCTCCTAAAAAGGCGTTAAACAAGTGTTTCCCGATCGGAATCCGGACCTTACAGATTTGCATCCCCGCCGAAAATCCCCCTTGTTTTAGGGGGGGTAAGACACATGGCAGGCATAACCGATGATCCTCGCATGCTTAACACCACGATGCGTCCCGTCTCCATATGTGGTTTTTCCCACATCTTTTTATGAGAATTAACCAAATCATCTTCTGCCCCCCAACCACAAAAATATTGAATTGTTGCCCCTAATCGCTTATGCTCAATTGTCTTAGACGCCAACCTTCTTCAGGTATAACTCGGCCAGGTCACCTCGGCCAACGTGGCAAAAAGGGTGCGGAGATGAATGCTTATCTAAAAGCCGGCAGTTCGCGCACCCGGCCCTCTGGCTTTACCCTCGTCGAACTCCTCGTTGTCATTGGAATCATTGCCGTCCTCGTAGGAATATTGTTACCCGCCCTGCAGAAAGCTGCGCCGCCGCCGTCAATATCGAATGCGCGTAATCAGCTCCGCCAGCTCGGCAACGCCTGCCAGATGTATCTCAACGAGCAGCATGCCTATCCTGACCCGCTCTATTTTGCCCCCGTGGAGGGCGACGTTCCCTCCGGAATCTCTGCCAGCCTGCTCAACCAGCTTTCCCCCTACTTGCGCTCCCCCACCTTCACCGGAACCGAGCTTACAACTCAATTGCCCAAGGTTTGCGTCTGCCCATTTCGCGCCGAAATCGACCTTTTCCAACAGCCCCAGACGATTGCCGGACTTAACTATTGGATCACCGGCTACGCCTACTGCGCACGCGTCAACGAATCCGCCAACCTCACCGGCGCCGTCTTGAGGGCCTCCGATATCGCCGACCTCAGGGGAAAACACCGCGGCGTCCTCTGGGCCGACACCCTCATGTACTCAACCAGCGGTGTGCGCCCCGCTCGGATATTCCTTCTTTCACATGTCCGGCGGCGTCAACTTCAATTCCACCTACGGCACCAGCAACACCTATCAAACCTGGAGCTGCCAGAACCGCGCCTGGAGCGATGGAAGCGTTGACACCATCAACAGTGCCGACATAAACCTCAACGCCAATGTCGTAACCACTTCCGCCGCGTACGATTGCTCGATTCCCGGTGTATTTGCCTATTATTATTATTTCTGATCCCTCCCCATGGAATACCTCGCTGTTAAGGATGTTCGCGAAATCGTCCGATTGCTCGGTGAAGTTGCCGTCTTGGAAACCGATACCACGGGCAAGCGCCGATTCCTCCTCGAGGGCCTCGCCAGGCTTGTCGAAGCCGATGTTTGGGGATGGATCCATTTCGCCGATAACGCCAAGGACGGAATTCCCATGGGCTTCGCATTTGTCGAAGGTGGATGGGCCACCGAAGCGCAGCGAATGCTTTTCGCCGAGGCGACCACCACTCCCGTCGCGAAGGCCTACAACGACGCCCTCAGAATAGGCTCCGATGTCCACCGCACGCGAAGGCGAGCAGATGTTTTTCCCGACTCCCAGTGGTTTCGTTCCGAACTTTTCCAGAATTATTATGCCAAAGCGAATCTCGGCGACTGGATAAGCTGCGTCTATCCCCTTGGAGACACTTACTACAGCTCAATCGTTCTCCTTCGGCACATCGATCGGCCCATGTTCACCCCGCGCGACGTCTGCATCGTCCACGTTTTAACCGAGGAAATCGACTGGCTCCATCGCGAGGGAACCAATATCCCCGCTTCCGAGCATGTCAACAAACTCTCCCCCCGCCAACGCCAGGTTCTTCTCCGCTTGCTCGCCGGCGAGGGCATCAAGCAGATCGCACACAGACTTTCCCTTTCCAACCACACCGTCAACGATCACATGAAGGAAATTTATCGCCGCTTCGGCGTCAGCGGCCGCAGCGAATTGGTCTCCAAATTCCTCGCCGGTGGACAGGAAGCCCCCACCGCCCCACCGCCTTGAAAGATGCCCCCGTCAAGTTTAGCGGCCCCGCTTGCGGGGTGCGCCTCCGCCCCGTCGCTGTCGCAAAAACGTCACCCCGCCAACAGCAATCAGCCCCACCGACCCAGGCTCCGGCACCCCCGAAATCCTCGCCAACCCCAACCCATTCGCCCCCGCAAACGCATCCAGCGCCGCAATATCCGCTTGCGACACCCCCACATCCGCCCCCGAATCCCCCTGTCCGAAATTCAACGCCAGCGCCGCGAAGTCCGACCCATTCACCGATGACGTATAAAAGAAATTCCCCTGATCCCAATTCGTGCTCCCCAGGCCAAAATTCGCGGCAAGGATCGAGAAATCGGAACCGTTTACAACCCCGTCAAGATTGACATCCCCGAGCAACGTATATTTCAATTCAATCTCACCCGATGACAGTCCCGAAACCACTCCGTCCGCCCCGTCGGCCCAGCCGACTCCGTAACCCAGCCCGCTTGTCAGGCTCTGCGCCTGGACGAAATGATCCCCGCCCCGTTCCAGTTTCCCCCGTTGTAACCGGACCGAATATAACCAGCTATCGTCGCGATCGGGTCGCTCGAACCATAGTCGATGTAAATGTGGTTATTCGTCAGATCAAGCACCCCCCCACCGGCGATGCTGAGCGACGATAATGTCTCCACACCGTTATTCGACCCGATCGTCACTTTTCCGCCCGATGCGATTGTCACCGGCGCCGAAAGCACCCCGCCCCCCGCGATAGAAAGACTTCCGGAAACCGTCACCGCCCCCGCCGTAAGCACGCCCCGGCTGATCACATACGACCCCGCCGCCCCTCCGCTACCCCCAATGTTGAGCGCCCCAGACGTGAAGAACGTCCCCCCTGTCTGATCGATCAATCCCACGGAAAGCGCACCCCCCGTCCAGTTGAATGTCCCCCCGCTTTCGATGCTCAGCGTCGCCGAATTCAATGCCCCGCCGGAAAGCGAATAGGTTCCATTTCCGTCGACCGAGAGCGCCCCCAAAGCGCTGTTCGTCCCACTCGTCTGGACAAATCTTCCGCTCCCCAAAGCCCCATTGCCAACCACCTCCGTCCCCGAAATCGTCAAAGACCCGCTGCCGCTAAGTGTGTAACGCCCCAGCGAACTGGAACCGACAACCAATGACGCCCCGAAGTTGTTCCCCCCATTCTGCGTGAACGTCCCCGCCCCACCCGCCCCAATAACCTCCGCCCCGCTCACGCTCAAACTCCCCCCCGCGCTCAGCGTGTAATAACCCGCCGTGAATGGCGACGCCCCGAGACTAAGCGACGCCGAAGCCCCGCTGATCGTGTTCAATCCGCCGCTCTGGATAAACGTCCCCAGCCCGCCGACCCCCACGGCTTCCGAACCCGTGCACGCCAGCGTGCCCGCGCCCAGGCTATACACTCCCGTCGCTCCCGAATTGAGCGCCAATTCCAGGTAGGACACGCCGTTGGAACCCCCCGTCTGATCCAGCGTACCCGATACAAAATCCCCCACCGCTTCGATGCCCGCCGATAGGCTTTCCCCCGAAGAAACCGTCAGGGGCAGCGCACTGTCCAGGTCGAGTTCCGCAAGGTTCCAGTTCGACACCGTCGCCGATCCCGTCAGCCGTAGCGTCAGTCCCGACGTGTTTCCATTCACATAATTAAAAGTCCCCGCCGAGAGGACCGAGCCCGCAACTGTCCCTCCTTCGACGTTCAGGGTTGAAATGCTGTCATTCCATCCGCCATTAAAGCCCCCGTCAGCAAGGTGCAGCGCGCCCCCGGTATTGACGGTTACGCTGCCCGCTGAAAAATCAAAGTAAAACCCGCTTTCATATCCCCCGCGCAATTCCCCCCCGCTGTTGATCGTGACCGTGCTCGCCGTCAGCGTCCCGCTCTGAAAATCATAAAGCGCGCCCCCGATCGTCAGCCCGCCAATCGAGGCAGCCCCCCCGCTCTGCACAAGCGTCCCCGCACCGCTCAGATTTCCGGCCGTTACGCTAAGGCTCCCTCCCGTCATCTCCACCATTCCGCCCGATTGAAAAATCCCCGGCGTCTGCACCACGCCCCCGCCCGCGATGCCCAGTGTGCCGGTGATCGCAAGGCTCTGCCCCGCGCTCGAAATCTCCAGCGTCTGTCCGAACCCGACCGTCAAACTGGATCCCAATTCGCCGCCGGAGCCGACCGCAAGCCCGGAGTTGGTCAGATCAAGCGCTCCGCCCGTCCAGACAAAGTCCCCGGGCGCCGAGATCGAAAGCGTCCCCACATTCAGGCTCCCGCCAGATAAGGCGTATGCCCCCGCCGCGCCGATCGAAAGAGTTCCCCCACAGGTATTCACGCCCCCCTGCTGAATAAACGTCGCACTCCCCGAACTGCCGACATATTCGCTGTTGCCCACCGAAAGGCTGCCGCCCGTCAACAAATAATTTCCCTGCGCGCTCGAGTTAAAACCAAGATAAAGCCACGGCGTCGTATTGGCGCCCCCGTTTTGCGTATACGTTCCGGTGCCTGAATTTCCAATGTCTTCGTAATACTGCACCGAGACCGACGATCCGGAGTTCTGCGTCAGCGCCCCATTTTCAACCAGCAAGAAGCCCTCGGAATTGGTTATGTCCAAAGCCTGCCCGCTTCCCAGCGTCAGGTTCGACCCCAGCGGTCCTCCGCTCCCGATCGTGAGCGTCGAATTGGTAAGGCTGATGGTTCCCCCCGTCCACAAAAACGCGCCCCCCGTTGAAACGCTGATTGAGCCCGTCGTCAGCGTCCCCCCGCTCTGCGCATAAGTCCCCGAAACGCCGACGGCAAGCGTATCCGCCACATTCTCACCGCCAATCTGGCTGAATGTACCCGCGCCGTAAACACCAACATTCTCCCCGACGCTGATCTCCAAAAGCCCGGCCCCGCCGAGCGTATAACTACCGCTTGCCTGCGACTGCAAAAGCCCCAGATACAAATTGTTCGCGGAATTCGTCCCGCCGCTTTGAACCAACGTCCCATTCCCGCTCTCCCCGATGATCTCCTCGTCCAGATTCAGCGAACTGCCCGCCCCGCTCAAGCTGTAGTACCCGCTCGATCCGTTCCCATACGCAAGATAAAGCACATCTTCCGCGCTGACAGTCCCGCCGCTCTGGGTGAACGTCCCCGACCCGTATCGCCCCACGTAAATCGACGGAACACTCGCCGAATACGTATTGGCGACCGTAAACGTCCCCCCTTCCACAGCGGCAGCCGCCGATTCATTCGCCGAGTCCCCCACGCTGAAAAATGCCCCGAACTGCGCCTCGCCCCCTTGCAGCTCAAAAAAACCTTGCCCGTTGATTAAGCTCGAATCGTTGCTCCCATTGTCAACGACGCTGAATGTGCCCGATTCAACATACACCGCCGCCGGCGCCGTATTATTCCCCACGATCAACCCGCTCTGCCCCGCCGGAACCCCGCTGATCGAATAGCTCGTCGAAAAAGTCTGCGTCCCGCTGTAGATAAAAAATCCACCGGCCGCAGCGCATCGAGCGCTTTGCAAAACCGCCAGCGCCGCGGCTGCGGAAACCAGGCCAGTCAGCCTCCTCCGTGAACGATCCATCTTCCGACCTTCCATGTTCGGAATTAGCTGACAAATTGCTGAAGCCGCAGCCCGCTCTCGGGACAATTACGTTGGACCGTCATTCTATTGGCCCAGCCGTCATTTACAAGAAATTGAAGACGCGCTCTGGAAAAAACAAGACGATCGCATGCACGCCCCTTCTCTCCTCCGCTGCCGCCCCCAACTCCTCCCCGTGTAGCCGCCGTGCTTGACTTCGGTGAGCGGGTCGAACCGCACGGCGCTTTCCCTCCCCACACCCCAAGGACGCCCCTCGCTTTATCCCCTCCCCTGGTACTCCGGGGGAGGGCCAGGGTGGGGGGTCTTCTCTACTCTCTACTGCTCAACTCTCTCGCGAAGCGCGCCGTCTTCTCAGCAACATCGTCCCCGAAATCCCCGCCAACACCGCAACTGACGCCGGCTCCGGCACCGCCCCAATGCTCGGCAACGCCAAACCATTCGCCGCCGCAAACGCATCCAACCCCGCGATGTCGGCCTGCGAAACCGCCACATCCGCCCCCGAATCCCCCTGCCCAAAATTCGCCGCCAGCGCTGAAAAATCCGACCCGTTGACGGAACTCCCGTAAAGAAAATTCCCCTGGTCCCAGTTCGTGGCGCCCAGGCCGAAGTTGGCGGCCAGGATGCTGAAGTCCGTGCCGTTGACCGTCCCATCCAGGTTCGCATCCCCCAGCAGAGTGTATTTAATTTCGATCTGACCGCTTGAGACAAAGGTGCGCGGGATTCCCATGGTCGGCGGAATCCGCAAAGCCGATTCCGTAGTGGGCGGAGTTTTCTTGCGCCACGCTGGAGGTGATACCCGTCCCGTTCCAGGTCCCGTTCATGTACCCCTTTCTGATATAAGCGGCGATCGACGCAATCGGGTCGGAGCCGGACCCGTAGTTCAGAAAGAAATGGTTGTTGGTGATATCAAACGTACCCCCCGCAGTAACCGACAGACTCGATTGCTGGCTCGCGCCGGAATACGCGGCAAGCTGGAAATCGGCGTTGCCGCTGATGCTGAGACTTCCCGACCCCAGAAGCCCGTTCATCGTCACGATGCCGTTGCCGCTGGCGGAGAGGGCCGTGTTGTTGGTAATTCCCGTGCTGCTGCCGACGTTGAGAACATTGTTGAAGATGCCGCCTCCGGAAGTGATCTGCACGTAAGCGCTCCCACCCGCGTTCCCCACGGCAGGAGAAAACTGCTGAACGCTGTACTGATTATCAAGAAGGTTCGCGGTCGCGGACCCGCCGGCCGCAGGATTGCCGTTGTACTTTGCGCCGCCCGCCCCGCCGTACGCTTCCGCGGTGATCGTGTGATAAATCGGACCGTTCGTAGTGGCAGTGGCAGTTGCCGAACCACCAACGCCGTTGGCAAAACTGGTGCTGTGAGCGCTGCCGCCCGCGCCTCCACTGGCGATGGCGTGAGCCGTCACCTCGTCGTAGCCGGAGTCGGTCGCCGTCGCGCTGGAGGTCGCCGAACCGCCCGCGCCGCAGCGCCGGAGCTTTGAGAATCGCCGCCCGCGCCGCCCGTGGCGGTGGACGACACGCCGTCCGCGCTTTGGCCTAAATTGGTGCCGGAGGTGGTGCCGGTGGCGGTGGACGTAGCAGTTCCCCCTGCGCCGCCCGAGCCGCTGGAAGCCCCGGTGCCGCCAGTAGCTTTGGCAATGATCCCCAGATTTTCGGTTGCCGAGAGAGCGACCGTCGTGGTCGCGTTGCCGCCCGAAGCGGAACTTGCACCAGAACTCGCGCCGGCGCTCCCGCCGGTAGACTCATAATCCGCGTTGACGTTTGATTCCCCGCTGGTCGATGTCGAGACGACCGATGATGCTTCTCCTCCCGCGCCCGGTGTGGCCGTGTCGGATGAACCACCGCCGCCGCCGGTGGAAAACTGATAGAGCAATAATGTTCCGCTGGTTGCGCCCTGGAGAACGTTGCTGAGATCGGCCGGAGCGCCATTTCCGCCGGAAGCCCCGGAAACTCCAGCGCCACCTGCGCCGCCATAGAGCTCCGCCTCGACAGTCGATTGGCCGGAATCAGTGAAAGCAGAGACCGGAGAGATCGATGCGGTTCCCCCGGCGGCGCCGGAGTAAGAATTCCCGGAGCCCTGTCCGCCCGCGCCACCGACCGCGGTGGCCTGGCCGAAAACGATGGCCGAACCGTGTCCGCTCGCCGAAGCCGTGGCGGCTCCCGATCCACCTGATCCGCCGTTTCCCAGCGCCGAGGCGCCGCCGGTGCCCCCGGTGGCCCACGAGGCGGCCGTCGCCTGTCCGGACCCGAGAAGATCGCTGTCGGTTGCGCTCGCGGACGCAGAAGATGTGCCGCCCGCAGCGCCCGTTCCGCTAACCAGTGCGTTTCCACCCGCGCCGTTCGAACCGGGTCCAAAATTTGCGTTGGCGCGGGATTCGATCGATCCATCGCGCTCAACTGTAATGTTGGCGGTAGACGTTCCGCCGGCCAACGGACTCGTGTTGGAACTTCCTCCGCTGCCCGCAAAGGCGCCCACAAAGCCATTGACGTCTATGTGGAGAGTATTCCCCTTCCCGCCGGCAAGGGTGTAGTCAGATGTCGCACCGCCCGCGGACCCGGGAGCGCCCGTGTCCGTAACGCCACCACCGCCGCCGTAAGCGTACTGATTGAACGCGAAGCTCGATCCAGAGCCCGAGAGGATCGTATCGATGGAGACGTTGGCGGCATTGCCACCATTGGCTCCGTTGATTCCATCGCCCCCGTTGCCGCCGTAGAAATTTCCGGTGAGTGCGACAGCTCCATTGTCTTGAGAAGAATTGACTTCCAGCGTTCCGAAGCTGGGGGCAGCGCCAGCGCCGCCGCTGTATCCCGACCCGCTGCCGGTCCCACCATTGCCGCCCGAAGATTGCGCCGTTTCCGTGATGCTGTCGCTGCTCTGATTGGTGGCCAGGAGCGTCACAGTTCCAACGCCGCCTGCCCCGCCGTTTCCCGTGGCCCCGGAAGCAACCGACCCTCCGTTGCCGCCCCAGGCGGAGGAGCTTCCCCCGATTTTCCCGGTGCCCGTGCCCCCGGTGTTGGTGAGAACGGTATAAGCGGTGGCCGACCCGCCGACGCCGGCGCTTCCGCTGCCGGAGATAATGTTGCCCCCATTTCCCCCGGTGCTGGTGACGGTTCCACTGAGAAAGCAACTGGTGCTCAGGGAAAGCGTGGAGACAGCGATGCCGCCGGGCGCGGCATTGCCATTAGAGTTTCCGCCGCCGTTGCCCCCAGTAGAAGTCAGCACGGGCGCGACTTCATACACATTAGCTCCGTCCGAAACGGCCGTCTCGTTGAGAAACGTGGTCGCCGAACCCGCTGCTCCCGCAGTCCCCGCGTTGCTGTTGCCCCCGTTGCCTCCGGTCGCTGTTTCGCCCAGGTTCGCGACGCCGTCGGTGACAGCTTGGACTACGTTGCTGAGCGATTCGCTCGCGCCTGTTCCGCCGGTCCCGTCAAGGCCTGACTTTCCCCCATTGCCGCCGACAACTGTGGCTGCGGAATCGGAGTAGTTCCCGCCGAAGGGACCAAAACTGTCGTCATAGTCATCGTTGTTTGAATAAACCGAGGAAACCGTCGCGACTCCGCCGTTGCCGCCATTGATTTGACTGAAATGATATCCAGAGCCGGCATCTCCGCCGTTGCCACCATAGGCGTCCGCATAGACGTCGATCAGGTCGTAGCCGGTCTCTGTAGCGGTAGCCGAGGCCGCCCCCCCATCCCCGCCGTTGCCGCCGCTCCCTTGCGATCCCTTGGACGCTTGGCCGCCGTCTCCGCCGTCGCCCCCGTTGCCGCCCGTGGCCAAAGCGCTGGCTATATAGGATGGGTAATCGACTGAACTGTTGAAGTCACCGGTGACGGAAGAAGCAGCCGATCCGCCTATGCCGCCAATGCCGCCGGTGCCCCCGACGGGCGAACTGACCTCGCCGCTGCCTCCGTCGCCCCCGTTGCCGCCTTGCGAGGTTGCGGAATTAATTGGATCATAGCTGGTTTCACTCGCTCCCACGCTTTCCCCGCCATTGCCGCTGTTGCCCGTTCCCGGAGTGCCCGAAGTTCCGTCTGTGCCGGTTTTTGACGCCGTTCCAGCCAGCGCCGGCGAACAGGCAACGCCTAATGCCGCTGAAATGACCGCCGCTGCCCCCAGCCGACAGGAGATCGATCTGCGTCCGCGCATTTTCTCACCTCTGCCCCGACGGAAATTCCGCCGGCATCCACGTAGTGACCCCTTTTTGGAGATGTTGAAGCCGGCATCATAAAGAATGCCAGATTCGATTTCAACTATTTGCTATGGTGGAATCAGCTCGACGCCGTTGCATCAGGAATGTTGTCGTCGTGATTGCGAGCAACGCAATGCTCGCCGGCTCGGGCACGGCTCCACCCACCGGAATCGGCAGATTGTTCGCCCCCGCAAACGCATCCAGCGCCGCGACGTCCGCCGACGAAACCCCCACATCCGCCCCCGAATCCCCCTGCCCAAAATTCGCGGCGAGAGCTGAAAAATCGGAGCCGTTGACTGAGCTGCCGAAAAGGAAGTTGCCCTGGTCCCAATTGGTGGCGCCTTGACCGAAATTGGCTGCGAGGATGGAAAAGTCGGAGCCATTCACGACCCCGTCGAGATTCGTGTCGCCCAGTAACGTGTATTTGATTTCGATCTGTCCCGACGAAAGCCCCGAAACCACACCATCTTTCCCGTCCGACCAGCCGATGCCGTATTCGTGGCCGTTCACGTACTCGGGGGAAGAAAAAATGATTCCGGAACTGACCCAGTTGCTGTTCCAGCCGGTATGGATGTATGAAACGATCGTCGCCATCGAGTCCGGGCCGTTGCCGTAATCGATCAGCATTTGATTATTCGTGATGTCGAGGGTTCCGTTGCCGGAAATGGAGAGCGACGAGACGCTTGCCGTCCCGGTGCCGCTTCCCAGTCGCAGCGTTCCCCCATTGATCGTGACCGGGGCGTTGGGCAGCGCGCCGTTGGCACCGACGATCAGGACCCCCGCGTTGACGACGGTCCCGCCGGAATACGTGTTGACCGTGCCGAGCGTCAGCGACGCACTGCCGGATTTGGTAAGACTTCCCGTTCCCGCGATGGACCCCAGGCCGCTGATCGTGTAGTTGCCCAAGCTATTGTTCACCAGGACCGACGCCGGACTGACGGTAGCGGTGAGGCTCACGCCATAGTGACCGTTGTTCGTGTCGGTAAACGCAACTGCCACGCCAGCCGAGAAGCTCAGCGGCTCGGAACCTTCCAGCCAGTTTTGGCTCACGTTGTTCCAAGTGACTCCATCGCCGCTGCCACCGGCGTTGTCCCAGTAAATATTGCCTTCGGGAATCACCAGCGTCCCGATGGTTTCCGCTGGAATCGAAAGCGAAAATGACGGCCCAAGATTCGTGAGCGTTTGCGCGCTTGGCGGCGTGTCCGTCGTCCCGATATTCGAATTGCCGAAAAGATAAAGCGTCCCGCTCCCGCCAACCGGCTCGGTGTCGTTCAGGCTCACGGTGACGTTGTCCGCCGACGCAGTGCCGTCGTTGATCAGCAGCAGGGACACCGTTCCATCCGGATTTGTCACCGCATGAATGCGCAGCGAGGAATTGCTCGACGTTGTCGAGACAAACGTATCGCCCGTACTCGCGAATTTGCTCACCATCTGAATGGCGTAATAAACCTCGCCGGGATTCCCGGCGGTGCCGTTGCCGTTCAGATAATGCGAGCTGCTCATCTCCTGGAAATTCATGTTTTGCAGCCCGTTTTCGAAGCCGGTCGCATATGCGTCGGCGGCGAAGAGCCGCGTTTTCGACCGTCGGGGGCGAGGAATTCCCGTCGCCGAATTCGGTAACGTCAATCTCAATCCCGTTGTAACCCTTGTCCGTATTGTTGGCGACGCTCGTGCGAAGATTGGCGATCTCCTGGGGCAGCGTGCTGGTGATCATGCTCGGAAGCGAGCCGGTCGGATACCAGTGAATGATGCCGAAGTCGATGTAGTTCCCGGCGGTCTGAAGGATTGCTGCATCGTTCGTGCTGTTCGCCTCCGCATCAAACCCGTCGCCGATTTTGATGTTGGGATCGACCTGCTTCATCAGCGTTGCGAACTGAACGAGATTCTGCCCGTAAGCCGTCGGCGAAAGGGCCGGATTCATGTAGCGCCCGACGTTGCTGTTCGTGTTCCCTTCGTAATACGGTGCGTGCAGATCGTATTCCCACTGATCGCCATAGTAGCCATTGCCGCCGATCTCGTTGCCGATTTCCCAGTACCGGATGTTTTCCGGCTGCGGATGATCGATCGCCAGAAAAGAATAAGCCGGATTGTAATCGCCGGCGGCGGTCGCCCACTGTTGGTATTCGGCCGGCGTGGAAGCACGCAATCGTGCCCAATATCCCGCCGTGTACCAATCCACCCCCGCCGCATCGTTCCCAAGATTTACGTCCGAATTGGTTCCGTAAATTCCCGACTGCGCATCCGCATACGCAACTTCCGCCGCCGCCTCCTGCGGCGTGCCCCCATCGTGTCGGTTGTATTCGAACCATAATTCACCGTAATCATCGCCTGCGTACCCGCGGCATTGATGACGTTCAAGAAGTTGCCGATGTTCGCATCCGGACCCACGTACCCGCCCTCATTGGCCGTGTTCAATGACCAATTGTAGATGTCCGAATAACTCCCGCCAGGATAGCGCAACATCTGTACACCCGATCCGGCAATGTCAGCAGGCAAATTGGGATCGCCCCACATGTTCGCATAAACCGACGTGCACAGCCCCAGCCCCGTGGCCGGCATCGTGGCGATCGCCGCTCCGTCAGCATACGTGATCGGTGAATTGGCGTTTACACTGACGTTGACGGCGGTCTGCCCAAAAGATCGCAAGCCCGGATAGAAAAAACCGGCCGCGGCAATAAAGCGTGCAGCCGTCCCACGCTTCCTCTTTGATACCACAAAAACCTCCGCGGAAAGCGCTTGCTGTACACCCATACTCTACCCCGTCTCCGAATGGTCATCAAGCAATTCTCAGCCATGGATTTGGCGGTATAACTCCTGTTTGCCGCGGCTCTGCCTTTTTACCCCCTCCCCTGCCAAGCCGGACCCAGTCCTCCAGCCTTCGGCTCTGAGGCTCCACTCGACTGAGAGCGTGTGATTTTTTTGGTTTTCGGCCCTCGATAATCGCGCGGAAACGCGGCTTTTCGAGGTGTTTTTCCCAAAAATTCCCAAACTCTGAGCTCGCCGAAGTCAAGCTCGAACAGGCGACGGCGGGGGTGGAGGTTCCTTATCTTTCGGCTCAATCAAGCGCTACACCCGCGTGCGCCCCAGGCATGTTGCGTCTCTAATTTAAATTCGCCGGGCACATTCGCCCCGCTCATCCGCGCCGCCGCCGCACGGCCAGCATGCCAAGTCCGGACAGGATCACTATCCCGGCGCTTGCAGGCTCCGGCACCGCACCGATCGCTGGCAAAGGCAACCCATTCGCCGCCGCAAACGCATCCAGCCCCGCCACATCCGCCGCCGAAACCCCCACATCCGCCCCCGAATCCCCCTGCCCGAAATTCGCCGCCAACGCCGAAAAATCCGACCCATTCACCGATGACGAAAACAGAAAATTCCCCTGATCCCAGTTCGTGTGGCCCGTGCCGAAATTGGCGGCGAGCAGGCTGAAGTCACTTCCGTTTACGGTGCCGTCGAGGTTGGCGTCACCTAGCAGGGTGTATTTGATTTCGATCTGACCTGACGACAGGCCTGCCACCACACCATCAGCGCCATCTGCGAAGCCGATACCGTAGCCCGTGGTGAGACTGATGAATGTACTGTCGATGCCAGGGCCGTTCCAACCGCCGGCGTTGTAGCCGTTCTTAATATAGCCGGCGATTGTAGTGATCGGATCGGAGCTGCTCCCATAATTGACGATGACGTGGTTATTATTGATATCGAGCTTCGATCCGCTGCCAATGACCAGTGAGGATTGTTGGCTAAGGCCGCTGAATGGAGTCAGTTGGAGATCCACAGAGCCGGCGGCAATCGAGAGACTGCCGATGCCGGTAATGCCGTTGATATGCACGGATCCCGCGCCACTGAGTTTCAGCACACTGTTGTTGATAGTGCCGCCGGGCTGCCCGACTGAAAGAGAGCTGCCGGTGATGCCAACGTAGGCGATCGCGCCCATTTGGGTAGTTGTGGTGGAGTCCTGCTCGACGGTAAGTGCATTGTCGTTGATGACTGCGGTAGCCGAACCGCCCGGCCCAAAGAACGCCAGCCGCGCCGGATCCTCCGAGCCCGCCAGTGGAACTGGCGGTTACGGTTGGGGTGACTACCGATGTGATTGCCGTCGCGGTGGCGACGGCTGGACCGCCGTCGGAGCCCGAGAAACCGCTGCCGTAGCCCGCCCCCGCCGCGCCGCCCGTCGCCGTCGCGGAGACAGTGTCGCTGTCCGGTCCGTCGTTGGCGGCATATGCCGTTGCATTGGCGGTCCCACCAACACCACCGTAGCCGTTGGCGGTCGTTCTCATTCCGCCGGCGCCGGCGACGGCTGTGGCGGATGCGGTGATGTTTCGATTAGAGGTGAGATTGACCGAGGCGTTAACGCTGCCACCGGCGCCTGCGAAACCACCGTTATTGGCGTTGGTGTTGTCTCCACCGTTGCCGCCCTGGCGCGCTGGCGCCGGCCAAAGCTCCAACGCTATTCTGGGTCGTTGTGAGACTGGACGTTGCTCCACCGCCGGCGGCGGGGGCGCCTCCATCGCTGGACCCGCCGTTGCCGGCGGTGGCGTTTTGAATCAGGGAGAGACTTCCAGTGGTCGATCCGGAAACCGCGGTACTGAGGTTTTCGGATGCACCGGCGCCCCTGCACGCGCCGTATATGCCTGGGCCACCGGATCCACCGGCGGCGTTTGCCGTGACGGTTACAGTTCCCCCGCCGCTGGAAGATCCGGTGACCGTGCCAAGTGAAGCTGTAGTCCCGGCGCCGCCCGAAAAACCAACGCCGAAGCCCTCTCCTCCGGAGCCGCCCGTTGATGTCGTCGTAATACTGGCGCCATAGGGTCCGAGATTGCTGACCGTCCCGCTGGCCGTCGCGGCTCCGCCCGCTCCGCCGCTGCCGGTGGCGGTTGGGCCCAGACCGGTGGTTGGTTTGCTTCCGCCTGCGCCCCCGGTCGCGGTTGAAATTGCCGTGATGGGGGCATTGGAAGTCAGGCTGATCGACGCGTTCGCGAACGCGCCGCTGCCGGCCGAGAGGCCGTTGGCAAGGGTAAGATCATTCCCGCCGGCTCCGCCGGTTGCATCGCTGGTGCCATTCATCGACGCCATGCCGTTGAGTGATGAAGTAAGATTAGACGTTGCCGATCCCGTGATCCCTGCCGCTCCTCCGTCGCTATCGCCGCCAACGCCTCCCACTGCTGTTTGAATCAGGGATAACGGCCCCTGAGTTGATCCTGTTACCGCATTGGTGATGGTTTCCGAACCACCGTTTCCGCCAGACTGCGCCGCTCGCGCCGTTGCCACTGCCGCCGCCCGTCACATCCGCTTCAACGATCACCGTGCCGCCATTGAGCGATGTACCCAGCACGCTGCCGACGGCGCCGTTTCCGCCGTTTCCAGCGGCAAAACCGGATCCGTATCCCGCGCCTCCGGCTCCGCCGGTGCCGGCGGCATCGACGGATGCTTCATTGGAACCGACATCGGTTGCGCCGGCGCTGGCCGTGCCAATGCCGCCATTGCCGCCGTTGCCGCCCGCAACCGTCCTTGCTCCCCCGGCTCCGCCGAAGCCTATCGCATCGGAGGTGATTGCTGCGTTGGAGGTGAGACTGATCGAGCCGCTGCCGGTGGTTCCATTGCCGGCGGCCGCGCCGCTGGATGTGTTCTGATTGTTTCCGCCGCTGCCGCCCACACCGGTGCTGCTGCCCGTCAGGGATGTGACTTGATATTGGGTGAGCGTGAAGTTCGACGTTCCCGTTCCCGGCGAGCCGAGAAATCCGTTGATGCTGTCTCCGGCGTCGCCGCCGACGACGAATTGGCTGAGGAATAGATCGCCGGTGGTCGCACCAGTAACTGCATTGGTAAGAGTCTCGCTCGCGCCGTTTCCGCCGGTGGCGCCGTTGGTTCCTGGCCCGCCCGTGCCGCCGATGATTGATGCATCGGCTTCGGCATTAGCTCCGCCGTTAGATGTTGCGTTTACCAATCCCAACGACGCGACGCCGCCATTCCCGCCGAAAAATCCACCACCTTCTCCCGCTCCGCCATTGCCTCCGCCAGACTCCGCGAGCAAAGTCGAAATGCCATTCGACGTGGATTGCGCGATGCTGATGGCGTTGCCGCCAGCGCCGCCATTGCCGACGACGCCATTGGTCACGCTGCCTCCGACCTCGCCCCTGGCTTGGGAAGATGCGACGGCAATATTTGACGCGCCCGTGCTGACGGCGGTCGCGGTGGAAGTGCCGTTGCCGCCGGCGCCGCCATTGCCGGTCGATCCGGACGTCACGCTGCCGCCCGTCGGAATAATTGTGAATAAGTCAAAATTTGCGAAAGAGTACGAATCCACATCCCCATCACAGGTCAGATCGCACGACGCGGTGGCAGCGCCGCCGGCGCTGGCATTGGCGCGGCGCTGCTCCCTCCGCTGCCGCCGCCGGCGAAGATGTTGGCGTACAGGGGCGAACCACCGGACGTTTGGTATTGGAGCGACGACAAGGCCGATCCGGCAATTCCGCCGTTGTTGTTCCCGTTGCTGCCGCCGCTGTTTCCGCCGATCACCGTCTGCGAAAGGAATAGTCTGTCCCCGATTGAATTTCCACCCTCGCCGGAAAGTGCGTTAGTGATGGATTCATTGGCCCCGTTTCCCCCGGCCGCCCCGCTGTTGCCGAAGCCGCCGTTGCCGCCCGTGACCGTCGCGTAGACATTCACTCCCTTGGTGTTTTGAAGGTTGGTGCATTGTGCATAGGCCGAGTAGAGGTTCGCGACGCCACCGGCGCCGCCTGAGTAACCCACACCAAAACCTGCTCCGCCATTTCCGCCCGTCGAAGTCACCGCGGCCTCGGCGCCCGAGCCTCCAACAGCGATCGAAGTTGCGCCAGCGGTCGCGATGCCACCATTGCCGCCGTTGCCCTGGACCCCGTTGAGAACCGATCCTCCGGGACCGCCCCATGCATTGGTCTCGCAATCGGCATCAATCGATGCGGATGTCACGCCCACCGGAAAAACGTAGGCATTGCTGCTGCTCAGGTAGGCATTGGCGCTCCCCGCGCCTCCCGCTCCGGCGGTGAAGCCATTCGCGCCTCCGGTGATATTACTCCCCGCGGCCACGGCGCCGTTTTGGGGATTGTTGGCGTTGGCGATCTCTGTCGCGTAGGCATCTGTGAACAGCGTCGCTGAAGCGTTGCCATCAGCCGCGCTGCCTCCGTTGACGTTTTGACAGGCGCCGCCGCTTCCACCTGTCGCATCGCATTCCACGTTCATTTGCGAGGCATAAGTATTGGTCATCTGGTTGAGATCGATGATCGAAGTTCCGCTGCCAGCCGCGCCCGGCGATCCGCCATTGCTTCCGCCGCTTGCGCCACCGGTGACACCCTGCGTGATATTGAGGAATTGTCCGTTTGCAAGGACGATGGTATTGCTGAACGATTCGTTTGCCCCATTTCCGCCGGCCCCACCCGAAATGCCGGCACCGCCGGAGCCGCCGACAATGGTGACCTTTCCCGTGTTGTAATATCCGAGCACGGCAAGTTGTCCATTGGAACCTTCAACGACCGGCCCGCCATTTCCGCCGGCCCCGCCGGGACCACCGGCCCCGCCATTGCCGCCCTGAAGCAACATGGTTCCAGAATCGGTACCGACGCTGTTGCCGGAAAAATACACGGATTCAAAGCCCAGGGTTGCCGCTCCGCCGTTACCGCCATTTCCAGCACCGCCATCCAGGGCCCCGCCGGCGCCGCCGTCGCCTCCGTTTCCGCCGGTAACATCGGAGAGCAAAACGGGGTCATCATTATCCGGCGTACCGGAGATGAGCTGGGTTGCGTTCGTCGAAGCGCTGCCCGTGGCGTATGCCGAGCCGCCTGCGCCTCCATTTCCGCCAGTGCCTCCAAACCCGAGTATGTGGTTGTTTACGCCGCCCATTCCACCATTGCCCCCAGGGCCGCCATTTCCGCCGGTGGCACTCATCTCATTGGTCTCCGGTCCGGCCACCGAGCTTTGCGAGGAAATCGCCGACATGACATTCCCACCCGCGCCGCCAGTACCTCCCGGGCCTCCCGTGCTATTCACACCGCCGCCGGTGACGCCCGTCCCGCCGTTTCCCCCGTTGCCGCCGTCAGCGATCGAAAAATTGTCGGAATCGGGGCCGTTTTCATTCGAGGATTCGTTTTCCCCGGCGCCGCCCGCCACTCCATTTACTTCATTGGTTCCAGGATTCCCCAGCTCAATATCAGACCCGGCAAGCAATGGCCGCGCCCACAAACTCATCGCCGCCGCCAAGGCAATTGATGACATCTGCCTGGGCGACAATCTTGCACGATTGTTCATCTTTCTGGATGTAAGATTCAAATTTGATCCTCCTCTAATGATCCACCCTGTTTGATAACGTCAACTCAATTGCCGAGTGAGGCCAATACAACGACGCCGAACGTCAAGATGCGCGGCCGCGGCGTCTTAACATGCTTCTTCACGTGCGATCAATAACAGGGTGGTGCGGAAACGACTAACGATTCTTGCACAGCAATGACAGGCCTGCCCTGATTCGAACCGATCAATTAACCCTCCGCGCCCGAATGAAATGACCAATTCGTGCAATTGAGGTAGAGTCTCGTTACCATAGTGAGCGACAGGGGGTCATCGCAATCCCGCTAAACAGAGGGATCGCACCGCCAGATTCGATGGGGGGCCATCAGATATGGAAATAAGCTTACGCGAGATTTCGACTGTTATTGGGCTCGTGCGCGGAGTGTGCGATCGCTGGGACGATCCGCGGGCGTGGCGCGAGCATCTTCTTCTGGGAGCCTGCGCTAATCGGCGGCAATGTCGGCACGATGTTCGAAGTCGGCACACCCGACGCGCCGGGGCAACTGGCGCAATTCGTCCCATCGCGATTGTTGGTCTGCCCACACCGGAGCAGAAGGCGCTCGTTCGTACTTCTACCGACATCGTTTCCCATCGCGACATCGAAGAAGTATCAAAGGATTTTCTGCCCGGTCAGGCTAAGTTCTGGGCGGAGTTCGACCGACATGGCTGGGTCACTGCGATGCGCAACGAGCTTACCGATGTTGCCGCCTACCACGCATCGCCCGCTTACCGGGAGTTAAGACGGAACGCCGACTGTGACGATTACCTCTGGTCCATGCGATTCGTGGACCTGCCTCGAAGGATCGAAATGTTTGGTATCGATCGACCTCACGGCGCTGCGCCTTTCGGGTTGCGCGAAGTCACTTTGCTGAAGCTTCTGCACGACGAAGTGGCGCCCCTCATTGGTATACGTTTGGCCACGGAAGAACACCTTTCTCGCGGCGGATTGTCCAAGCGGCTGCGCGAAACGCTTTCGCTGCTGCTGGAAGGAAAAAGCGAAAAAGCGGCGGCGCAGCGAACTGCAGTTGAGCTCCAAAACCGTCCACGAATATATCACGTCGATCTACCGGCATTTTGATGTCTCGTCGCGGGCCGAACTGATGGCGTATTTCGTGCATCGAACACCCAAGCTGCAGTCGCAGAATCCCGATGGCGTCGCATAGTGGGGCATTGATCTTCTGCGCCGGCTGAGAATTGCCGTTCCAGCAGTCAGCATGATTACCGCGCTGGTCGGCTCGGGAACCGCGGAAATAGTCGGCAACGGCAAGTCGTTGGCGCTGGCGAAGGAATCCAGGGCCGCGATGTCCGCCGGTGAGGGGGCGATGTCCGCCCCGCTGTCGCCCTGGCCGAAGTTGGCGGCGAGCGAGCTAAAATCCGAGCCGTTGACGGAGCTGCTGAAAAGAAAATTCCCCTGATCCCAGTTCGTCACCCCCAACCCAAAATTCGCCGCCAATATGCTGAAATCGCTCCCATTCACCGTCCCGTCCAGGTTCGCATCCCCCAGCAGCGTATATTTCAATTCAATCTGACCCGACGAAAGCCCCGCGACTGCGCCAGTCCCGTCCGCCCCATCCGCCCACCCCACCCCATATTTCAAGCCATTCGTCGGCGTCTGCGCGGACGAGGAAATAATCCCCGTCCCATTCCATCCCCCGTTATTGAACCCCGACACCAGCCACGACCGGATCGACGCGATCGGATCGGTCCCGCTCCCGTAATCGATGAAGAAATGATCGTTGCTGATGTCGAACGTCGAATTCGTGGAAACCACGATCGACCCCTGCGATCCGTCGCCGCTCAGGCGAAGCGTCGTCGGATTCGTCCCGTTCCCGATCGTAATCGATCCGCTCCCGCTCGCGGCATTCATCAGCGCCATCGTCCCCGTGATCGTCCCCTGCCCGCTGTTAACCTCCGCCGGTCCGAAAAGCACCGTCGCCCCCGAACCCGAATTCCAAGTCAATTCCGCTTCCGCCGAAGCGATCGTCGTCGCCGGCACAAAATCCGTCGCGATAATCCCCGCAAGCCCCGCCGTCGCTGTCGCCGTCCCATTCGCAGTCCCCGTCCCCCGTCGCCAATGCATTAGCTGTAGCCGGGCGGGTATTTATGGACACCATCGCCACCGCCACCGAATTCCCTCCATTGCCCGCCGGATTGCCAAATCCCCCGTTCCCTCCCTGTGCCGTCGCATTCGCGGTCAAAACATTGCTCCCTCCGAAAAGGCTGCACACCGCATTCGCCGTTCCCCCATTCCCCCCCGGCGGATTCCCTCCGCGGATCCCCGGATCACCACCCGTTCCCCCCGTCGCATTGCTGTTCCCAATCACCCCCGCGGAACTCGTATCTGTAAACGCCAGCGTGCTCGTCGCATTTCCCCCCGCGCCGGCTTGTATCGATCCCGAACTCTCCCCCCCGCCCACGCCCCCCGTGGAATTCTGCGTAAGCGTGAGTGAGCCGGTGGTTGCCCCACCGACAGCATTGCTCATCGTCGAAGCCGCCCCCGCCCCGGAGCCGCCCGAAACCGCCGCCCCACCCGCTCCACCCACCTGCGTCGCGGTCACATTCACGTTGCCACCCGAGGTCGATACGCCCGATGCGTTCGCCGTGGCCGTCCCCCCGACAGCCCCGGCGACCCCAGTCTCACCGATCACACTCCCTCCCCCTCCACCCGCGCCCCCCGTGGCCGTGGAAACCACCATCACCGCGCCCGTGTTTTGCCCGCTCGCATACGCACCTGCCGATCCGCCGATGTCGCCGGTCCCGCCGACATCCTGCTCGCCCCCCGCTCCACCGATCGCGCTGTTTGTAATACTCAGGAATGGAATTGATTTGGTGCTGATCAAAGTTGAAGTCGCCGTCCCCGCCGCCCCGGGAGCTCCTCCGGTCGTCTCTCCCCCATTTCCCCCAATGGCAATCTGCGAAAGCGTAACGGAAGTCGGACTGTTCCCATCCACCTGGTTATCCAGCGTTTCGTTCGCGCCGCCCCCTCCGTTGCCGCTCGGTATCGCCCCGCTGCCCCCCATCGTCGCCCCCCCTCCATTACCCCCCGTAACCGAGCCGCTGACGCTCACCGCATCCAGCGTCGAGTTCGCGATAACCGTCCCCAGCGTCGCCGAGCCCCCACTTCCGCCGTTCCCCGTAACTCCCGAAACAGATGTAAACGACCCCCCATTTCCACCAACCGCGCTCACCGACCCGTTGATCGTATTACTATTGGTCAACATCAGCGCCGCGCTCGCCGTCCCCCCATTATCCGCGTTTCCGTTCGTAGCATTTCCAACCGATCCCCCCGTCGCGCTCACCGTCGCGCTCAGACGCCCCCCGCCCGCGTTCGAAGCCGTCAGCGAAGACGTCGCATTCCCCGGCGTCGCCGAAATCCCAACCCCCAGCCCCGGAAACCCCGCATCCCCGCCCACCGATGTTTGCGTCAACGTCAGCGCTCCGCTCGTGGACCCCGAAACCGCATTCGTCATGAACGAATTCGCCCCGCTCCCCTCAGTCGTTCCACCCGCCTGCACAGACCTCCTTCACCCCCATACTGAATTGCCGTCACATTCACCGTCCCCCCGCCGCTCGAAGATCCCGAAGCGCTCGCGCTGGCCGCGCCACCATTGCCCGCCATCGTTCCAACGCTATTACCTCCGCTCCCTCCCGTGGCCGTCGCCGTAACGCTCACGCTGCTGCTTCCCGCGTTCCCTCCGCTCCCCGTCGCCATCGCCGTGCCCCCGCTCAAACCGCTCCCGCTTCCTCCCGGCTGAGGTCCGCCCCCTTCACCATTCGCCGTCGATGTTACCGTCACCATGCTGTTCCCGCTCGCACTCCCGGTCGCGCTCGAATTACCCGATCCCCCAAAACCGTTCTGCACGATCACCGTATCGTTCGCAGTCGCATTGGCGGTGATCGCATTCCCATTCCCGCTCCCGCTCGCGATCGCCGTCGCCTGCGAAATACCGCCAGTTGCACCGGTGCCCCCGCTCTGGCCAAAAGAAGTCGCGATCGCCGTCGCGGGCCCCCCGCTGTTCGTCGCACTGCTATACGCCGTCGCAGCCCCACCATTCGCGCTGTCCTGAAGCCCATTGATTTGCAACCCCGTTCCCCCATTCCCCCCGGTCGCGTTGGTCGTAATCGTCAGCGACGCGACGCTCATTGAAACCGTCAGCGAGCTCGTCGCCGACCCCGCCGTTCCCCCGATCCCCCCTCCCGATATCTGCCCCGACCCCCCATCGCCCCCCACGGCAGTTTGCGTCAGCGAAATATTTCCCGTCGTGCTCGCACTCAGCGCATTGACGATATTCTCGCTCGCCCCGCTTCCCCCGTTGGAATCATTTCCCTGCCCGCCCGCCCCGCCGTTGAACTGCGCCGTAATCGTCACATTCCCCGACCCGGTGGTCCCGCCGATCACCGGGTAATTCGAATTCCCAAAGTTCGCCGTTCCTCCCGCTCCCGCCGTCGATCCCTCCGTTTCTCCCACCACCCCCGTTCCACCCTCCCCTCCGGTTGCTTCTACATTAATCGTAATATTCCCCGCCCCCACCGACGCCGCCGTGGCGATCGCGTTCGCCGCACCTCCCGCACCCCCCGGCCCATTCGTCCCCACATAATCCGTCAAGCTCTCCCCTCCCTCGCCCCCCGTCGCATCCGCCGTCACCGATACATCGCTCGCCCCCTGCGCCGTTCCATGTGCCTCCGCCATCCCTTCCCCCCTTCCTGTCCCCCCGGGTTATACGTCGCGTTGTTTTGCGACTCGAACGCCCCACCCGCCCCTCCCACCGCCGTTGCTCTGATCGTCAGCGCATTTCCCGCTCCCGTATTACTCCCCGTCGCCGTCGCCTGCGCCACCCCCGCGAGTCCCGGAACGCCCGGCTCCCCATCATTAAGCCCCGGCCCCGGCTGCGATGGATTTCCGCAGTCCCCATTCGTCCCCCCGCCACCCGCCGTCGCCGACGCGGTTGACGAAGCCGCGACCGCCCCCGCCGTCGTCCCCGCCGTCGTCCCCGCCGTCGTCCCCGCCGTCGTCCCCGCCGTCGCCGTCGCATTGCCCCCGGAACCCCCGCTCCCGCCCGAGCCCCCATTCGTCTGACCCGTGCTCGCCCCCCCGTTACCCCCATTGCCTCCGGTCCCTCCGGTTGCCGTCGCCGTATTCGAAGAATCCGTGCTGACCGCCGTCGCCGTCTCCGGCCCTCCGTTGCCCCCCGTCGTTCCATTCGCCCCCGGCGTCTGCCCATTGGACCCATTCGCGCCTGTCTCCGTATCAGTCACCCCATATGCAAAATCAGCGAGCGTCACCGACGCCGCCAGCCCAAGAATCAGTGCCACACGCGAAGATGCCTTCGATAAGCACATCATGCCCTCAAATATTTCACAATCGAGCGCGGCAAGAGATGAACCGTTCTCCCAACCTCCCACCCCAAGATACGCTCCTCCCCCCCGCAATTTCAAGCCAAAAATCACCCCTTGTTACCCCTTCTCCCCGTGTAGCCGCCGTGCTTGACCTTGGTGAACTGCGTCGAACCGCACGGCGCTCGCCCCCTCCCGAAGAATCCACACTCGGTCCGTTCCCTCCCGGAACGCCCACGGACTTCGGTGAGCTCAGTCGAACCGCGCTGCCGTGGGGCATTTCGTATTTCAACACTGAGCCCAAACAAACCCACCACGCCAGAACCCCACCCGCCGTTACGCCTGCAACCACCGCCCATTCCCACGCCCGCGCCCTCGCCGCGCTAACAGCCCCACCGCCGCCAACCCAATAACCCCCACCGGTTCCGGAACCACCACAATCGAAGGCAACGCCAACCCATTCGCCCCGGCAAATGCATCCAGCGCCGCGATGTCAGCCTGCGAAACCCCCACATCCGCCCCCGAATCCCCCTGCCCGAAATTCGCCGCCAACGCCGAAAATCCGACCCATTCACCGATGACGAAAAAAGAAAATTCCCCTGATCCCAGTTCGTCACCCCGAGCCCAAAATTCGCCGCCAGGATGCTGAAATCCGATCCGTTGACCGTCCCATCCAGGTTCGCATCCCCCAGCAGCGTATATTTCAATTCAATCTGACCCGACGAAAGCCCCGCGACTGCGCCAGTCCCATCCGCCCCATCCGCCCACCCCACCCCATATTTCAAGCCATTCGTCGGCGTCTGCGCGGACGACGAGATGATCCCCGTCGCGTTCCATCCCCCATTGTTAAATCCGTTGATCAGATAACCCCGGATCACGCCCATCGGATCGCTCCCGCTGCCGTAATCAATCATGACCGTGTTGTTGGTGATATCCAGCGTCGATCCCGTCCCGACTGTAATCGCCGACTGCGTGCTGTTTCCGCTGCCCGTCGCAATCTTAAGCTCCACCGCCGTCCCCGTTCCCACGATCAATTCCCCGCTCCCCGCGATCGTCCCCGTCGTCGCGTTATGCGTAATCGTCGCCGTCCCGTTGTTCTGCAAAATCCCGCCAACTGTGTTCAGCGTCGCCTCATCCGCGAACGCCGTCCCCGCCCCGATCGCCAAAATGCCCCCGTTCGTCGCCAGCACCGAGCCGCTATTGGTAAACGTGGTCGTGTCGATCGCCAGCGTCTGCCCCGAAACATCCGCGTTGATCGTCCCATTGTTCACCAGCCCGCTGCTGTAAACCGGCGATCCATTGCCGTCCGAATAATTTTCAACCGCAAGCGCACCGTGCAGCTCGGCCCCTGTGCCGAGCGTCACGACGCCACCGGCTGATTCCATCCCTACGAACATCATCGGATATACGCCGCTCGTTCCCGTCTCCTGCCCGTCGACGGAAACGTCATCGACCGTTTCTGGACCGTAAAACCAGGTGGCATACGCCGTCAGATCCAGATTGTTCCCCCCGCCGTTGAACCCTCCCTGAATCGACATATTCAAAACCGGTTCATCGTTTGGTCCGCCGCTGAGGTAGATCGTTCCACCCCCAAACGTAACCCCGTTCAGCGAACCGCTGATCAGGCTCAGCGTCTGCCCATTCCCCTCGCTCACCGACCCGCCATTGATCGTCCCCTCTTCCAGCAGCAATGATCCCGTCGAATTGTTCACCGTCAGCGTGCTTCCGTAATTATCGACACTCCCGCCGAGGATAATCGTGCTCCCCGCCGAACGATTAATTGTCCCAATCGAGGCCGGCGTATAGTTCCCCCCGAGCGACAGCACCCCACCGCTGTTGACGTCGAACACCCCCGAATTCGTCCAGATGCCGTTGATGGCCAGGTTCGCATTCCCCACCGAGATCGTTCCCGTCGCCGAATTCGTCACATTCCCTTCAAGATAAACATTCACCCCGTTGCTCGCTTCGATCGTGCCGTTGTTCGTCAGGTTGGGTCCGTTGATAAATAAATACGGGTTCGCCGCGTCTGGAATATTTACATTGATCGTCCCGTTGTTGATCAGCGTGTCATTCGAGCCGAATCCGCCCCCGATCGAAAAGCCTCCCCCTTGCAGCGTCGCCCCGCTCCCCAGCGTCAGGCTCGACCCATTCTGTCCCCCCGTGCCGATGTCGAAAGCAATCGTGCCGCTCGACTGCGGATTGCACTGGATCGTCATGTCGTCCAGCGTCTGCGTGTTGACCAGCGACAAAGTCCCCTGCGTCAGCGTAAGCGTCTGCCCATCCAGGTTCAGCCCGTTCGCCAGGTTTACGTCCGATGTCCCCGCAACCGTAAGATTCCCATCGATGAAGTCCCCCGTCCCGTCATCGATCGTCACTGAAGTCGTCGAAATCGCCGGCAGCGCGCTGCTCGGCGTGATCGTCCCCAGCCCATTATCAATAGTAATCGTACTTCCCGCCGAAGCATTCGCCCCGGTGATCGCATACCGCAGCGACCCCGGATCGGTCACGCTGTCCCCCGTATCCGAAACCGTAAACTGCCCCGCCAACAACCTTGCCGATGGATAAACCGCCCCCTGCGCCACCGCCGCCAGCAGACATAGCCGCCCAGCGCGGGGACTCTTCCCCCCAACATTATTCTTCCGCCTCCAGCGGTCCATGATCTGCCAGCCCTTCCGAGATGCCAAGAAAACAAGGGCTCCGAGATACGCGAGGCATGATTATATCGGCGTCCATTGATATACAAGAAATTTCCCCCGCCTTTCCCCCTTCAATCTCATTATTTTTTCGCTAGCACACCTCCAAAATAGGTCCAAAACGTGCACCTTTGGACCTGTATATAGAGGCATAATGTTTTTTCCACCCCCAAATACCCGCGTCGCATTTCGCGAAAAAACACGTACACCCTCCGCCCCCGTTTTTAAAATCTCCAAAGTGTCAACGGTAACGAAACCCCCCGTGGCGCCATGCTCAAAGAGGGTCTCTCCCCAGCATATCGGCGCTGCAATCGATCTCAATAAATATGTTGTCGCAATTGACGAAATACCCCTCTCAGCGCACCCGTTTTCGCCGCCCCAGAACCGCCGCCCCCGCCAGGATCGCCACCCCGCTCCCCGGTTCCGGCACATCAGCCTCCAAACCATTCGCTGCCGCGAAAGCATCCAGCACCGCGACATCGCTCTCCGTAACCTCCCCATCCGCCCCGCTCACTCCCGCCCCAAAATTCACCGCCAGCGCACTGAAATCCGTGCCGTTCACGCTGCTCGTGTACAGAAAATTCCCCTGGTCCCAGTTCGTTGCCCCCGTCCCGAAATTCGCCGCCATGATGCTGAAATCCGAGCCGTTCACCGTCCCATCCAGGTTCGCATCCCCCAGCAACGTATATTTCAGCTCGATCGTCCCGGAATTCAACCCGCTCACCACATTGTCTTTTCCATCCGCCCACCCCACGCCATATTCCAGCCCGTTGGTGGTAGTCCGGGCGCTGGACGAGATAATCCCCGTCCCATTCCAGTTCCCCGAGTTATATCCCGTCTTGACATACCCCGCGATCGTCGAAATCGGATCGCTCGATCCGTACGTGATAAACAGCGTGTTGTTGCCAATGTCCATCTCCCCGCTGGAAATCGACAGCGACGAAACCGTCGGGTTGCCCGTGTTCGTCCCCAGCCGCAGCGTACCACCGGTAATCTTCACCGCCCCGTCCGGCAGTGCCCCGCTCACTCCCGCCACCAGCGTCCCAGCACTAACCGTCACGCCCCCCGTGAACGAGTTCACCGTATCGAGCGTCAGCGTATCGGACCCCGACTTACTCAGCGCCGCCCCCCCGGCAATCCCCCCGGACCCGCTGAAAACATAGTTGCCGCTGCTGTTCTTCACGGTCACCGATCCCGGACTCACCGCCGTGCTTATCGTGACGTTGTAATCGCCGTTGTTCGAGTCATTGAACGTCACGCTGTCCCCGTTGCTGTAGACCGTCGCCACCGAGCCGTTGTTCCAGTTGTTGTTATTCTGGATATCCCAGGTTTTTCCATCGCTGGGGGTTGGACCGCTTGCGTCGTCCCAGGAAAGACTCGCCGACGTGGAAATATAATTCGCGTTGAACGATTCCCCGCTGGAATAAAGCGACGACGGCAGCGACACCACCTCGTTGCTTTGCTGCATTTCTATGCCCATGTTGCTAAAGCTGCTGATCGCCTCGTTGGGATTCGAGCCGGAGTTATATGCTCCGCCGGAGTTCGCCGCCGCCTCGTCGCCGGAGAATGTCACGATTCCATAATTCGGAAGCGTGAGCGCCGGTGTGCCCGGAGCTTCCGTGATCCACTCGGCCGTGTTCCGCGCATCGTTATTGCTCGTCGAGGCCTCAACCGTATATCCCGCGACAGTGAAATCATAGTTGTAATTGCCGTCGGTTTCCCCCTCGTACTCCACTTCCGCCGTTACCTTTTCTCCCGGGTTCACGGTAATGGGAATCTGAATCGCGCTCGCCGGATAAAATTCGTACCACGCGAAGTAAGTCGGTGCCCCGGAACTGGGGATATACTCCGCGACTCCGCATTGTTCGACGGTTGTATCGTTCCATCCGTCGAACCCGACCCAGTAGCCGACCTCTTCCGCGGCGTCGCTCGACTGCGCCACGTACTGAGCCGTCGGAATGGTGAAGGTCCCCTCAACATTGGCGAACGATTCATTCGCAGGCGCCGAGGCGAAGTATCCCGACCAGTTGTTCGAAGATTGCAACGCTTTCGCCGTCGATGCACCAAGATCAACCAGCGCAATCGCCGGGCAGGCAAGCTTCAGGAATTTGGGAATAACCGCGCGGCGCGGTCGATGGAGGCCCCGCCGTCGTTGTACAAAAAGGCCGTGCATTTCTCTGTTCCGCCAATCCCCGCCGATTGTTACTAATATCCGAGCAGCGGGGTTTGTTAGCTTACCTCACGAACCTCAATGCGGCATGAAGATTTACATAAATTTTACGGCCTTTTCAGGCAAAAAGGCTGAGGTTGGTGGACAATAACTGTCGGGCTGGATGATGGTGTTTTACCCAGATTCCCATTCGGTTTTGGAACCATTAAGCCCCCGCCCCTGCCTGGTTTTACGGGTATAATAACCCAATCGCGGAGAGTGTGAGGATGCGCAAGTCCAGAACGGTGGCTTTGTCTCTTGCTGTCGCAGCGGTTGCCGGGCTCTACGCCCATGCCGCCAATGGGCAGGCTACCCTTGCCACTTACTTCACCTCCGGGGAAATCTCAACGAATTCATCATTCAGCGGCGCCCAAACCGTCTCCCTCTCGCCGACTTCGCCCACCGTCTTCGTTCCTTTAGGCGACTATTTTGAATTCGGCGCATCCACCATCCTGGCCGGAATCCCAAACGCCGACGCGAGCGATCCGGGACAACCGGCATACCTCGGCCTGGCCAGTTGCCAATACGAAGTCATCTCCACCGATAACACCGCGTCGATCCTTGCCCCGGTGCTGGGGGCCAGTCTCGGCAGTGGCTACTACAGCGCCACCGATGTCCTCCAGAACGTCTATTCAAATACGCTCACCGAAACCGGGGACGTCGAATCGGGCAATGGAATGGTGGGAGTCAATAACCAGTATATCTACCAGGACACTTACACCTCGCCCAGTTCCCAGACTCCATCGGGCGTTCAACGCCTCGCGTTGTGGGGCGGCGCGACCGCCTCCCCCACTGCCGCAAGCGCCTTTTTCAACCAGTTGCAATATCAGACCGTCAGCACAGGCCTCGTTGGACTTGAGCCCGTCGTTACCTCCGGTGGTGGAGTGAACGATTGGTACTACGAGACAAGCTCTCCCGCCAATAACCCAACCTATGGCCAAACTGGAATCCCGAGCAACACGACGTTCGACACCAGCTTTTTGGCGGTCTACATCGCACCTTCAATCACCTGGACCGGCAGTTCAAGCCCCGCCTGGAACACCGGCACCGCCAACTGGACCAACGGCTCCAGCACAACCTACGCCGACCCCGATTTCGTCACCTTCGCCGACGGCGCCAGCATCCCCACCAGCGTAACCCTGAGCACCACCGTCTCCCCCGATCTCGTCACCGTGAATAGCAACACAAATAACTACACCATCACCGGAACCGGCACGATCAGCGGAAAAGCCAACATCCTCAAGGAAGGAACCAGCACCCTCACAATCTCCACGAAAAACAGTTTCACCGGCGGAACCATCGCCGACGCCGGAGATCTCATCGTCGCCGCCCAGAACGCCCTCTCGACGAACGAGCCCCTGACCATCAACAATTCCGCCCTGGTCCAACTCGCGACCAACACCGGCCTGGAAACCTTCTCGTCGCTCACCATCGCCTCAACAGCGGCGCTGGATATCGAAAACAACCACATCATCCTCAATTACCCCACCGGCAGCGATCCGATCGCCGCCATCCGCGGATATCTCCTCACCGGATTCAATAACGGGCACTGGAACGGCCCGGGAATCATCAGCTCCACCGCCGCCGCCAATAGCCACTATGGCATCGGCTTCGCCGACGGCGCGGACAAAGTCGTCACGGGCCTCAGCAGCGGCCAGATCGAGTTGAAATACACCCTGCTCGGCGACGCCAACCTCGACGGCTCGGTAAACGGCTCGGACTTCAGCATCCTCGCCGCCAACTTCGGATCCGGCGCCACCAACTGGGACCAGGGAAATTTCCTCTTCACCTCCAGCGTGAACGGATCCGATTTCAGCGCCCTCGCCGCCAACTTCGGCCAGGGCGACAGCGGCGCGGATGTGCAGGCCCTCGACCAGTTCGCCATCGCCAATGGACTCACTGCCGACGTCCCCGAGCCAATTTCCCTGGGAATTCTGGCCACCGGCGGATTCATCCTGGTCTGTCGCCGCCGGCGAGCTTAATTGCTTTTCAATCAACACGGGTTACGCTTTCGGGCCATGCGCCAGCGGGGGCTTTGCATCGCCCTGGCAATCTTCGAAGCGATCTGGCTCAACGTCATCGTCCCGGGCCATAGGCGCGGTATCGTCCAAATGCCCGGCGCTTCGGCCGCCGCCGTGTGCCCCTGTTGCTGCTGCGGGGAGGCGACTCCTACCCATCCCGGTGATCCGAAGCACGATTCGCAGGGCGGCCCCGCGAGCACTTGCGCCATCTGCAATTTCGCGGCCCACCTGAGCGTTCCGCCGGTCATCGATTTCACCCCCCCGCCGCTTAAGCTTCTCGGCCCCGCCGAAGCCGAAACCGCCCGGCGGGCGATTGCCCGCTTCACACTGATTCCCTTCGACGGGCGCGGGCCGCCGGTCATCGTCTGATCCATCTCATCGTTATTTCGCACTGACGATTGTCTTACCGGCGCGTTTGCGCCAAGGCATCTTCACATGTTTGCCAAATTACCCGCCGCCGCGGCCATTGCGCTGGCCGCGCTGCTGGCTTGTCCCGTTTGTTGCTCCGCTCACGGTTTTGTCGGCGACCGCTTTTTCCCGCCGACCATCGCCACCGACGATCCTTTCGCGGTCGACGAGTTGTCCTTACCCCTCGTAACCGGATTTGGCGATCCATCCTCCGATGGCATCCCACCCACCCAGGAACTCGACGTGGGCTGGGAATTCGACAAGGAAATCCTGCCGCATTTTGCGATGGGAATATCCGACGTCTATGTGACCCAGCGCGGCGGCGGTAATCCCTCCGTTTACGGCTGGGACGATCTCGAAGTCTCCGCCAAATATCAGCTCTGGCAGAACGATCCACACGAGGCGATCATTTCCACCGGCCTGGTCGCCGACATCGGCGGCACAGGAAACCAGGCCGTCGCCGATCCACACAGCATCCTGACCCCCACGCTTTACTTCGGAAAGGGATTCGGCGATCTGCCCGAAACGCTCGACGATCTGCGGCCGCTCGCAATCACCGGCGTCCTGGGCCAGAGCTTCCCCACCAACGCCGATGATCCCAACCAATTCCAATGGGGATTCGCCTTCGAATTTAGCCTCCCCTATCTCCAGCAAAACGTGAAAGACATCGGCCTGCCCGAGCCGTTCAAGGACATGATCCCTCTGGTCGAGTTTTCGATGACCACCAACGAAAACCGCGGCGATGGACTCACCACCGGCACGATCGACCCCGGCGTTCTGTGGGAAACCCCCATCTGCGAACTCGGCGCCGAGGCGGTCATTCCCGTAAACGGCAGGACCGGCTCGAACGTCGGCTTCGTCTTCCAATGCTGGGTCTTCATCGACGACATTTTCCCGAAGGTCTTCGGAAACCCGATTTTTGGAAAGGATTGAACATGAACCGCATCTTATCCGCGGCCATCGCCCTCTTTACGCTGTTGGCAATCTCAACTTTCGCCTGGCCGCATGCGTTCCTGGATCATGCCGATCCGAAAGTCGGGTCGATCGTGAGCGTTTCGCCGGCGGCTGTGAAAATCTGGTTCACGCAGGAAATTGAGCCGGATTTCAGCGTGATCGTAGTGCTCGACAGCCATGGAAAGGAGGTGGACAAGCAGGATTCGCACGTCGATAGCGACGACGAGAAGCTGTTGATTGTCTCGCTCCCGGCTCTTCCTGACGGCGAATATTCGGTCTCCTGGAAAGTAGTCTCGGTCGATACGCATCACACGCAGGGAGATTTTAAATTCACCGTCAAAGCGGAGAAGTGATCGATGAACCAGAGCGATTTGACGCTCGTGATCGCGCGGGCCGTTCATTTTGCGCGTGCCTGATGATCGTGTCGGTCTGCTGGCTCGATTTGCTGGCCATGCGGCGTGAAACCGGCGCACCCGCCGTGACGTGGGAAAAAATCGGACGCTGGCTGATCGGTTGCGCGCTTCCCACCGCGGCGATCTCCGGAGCGGTTTGGTTTGGCCTGGTTGTCATGGGCATGAGCGGATTGCCAATTCAGCAAGCCCTCCAACCCCACATCATGGGGATGGTCTGGCGGGATACGAAATTCGGGCACCTCTGGCAATTGCGCTCCATCGTCTTCATGACGCTTTCGATTTCCATCATCCTCCGGCCGCGAAAATTGAGACGCCCGCTTGTCACTCTGCTGGGCGTGATTTTGCTTGGGAGCCTGGCCTGGTCCGGCCATGGCAGGTACGGATCAAATCGCTTGCACCTGCTCGCAGACAGTCTGCACCTTCTGATCGCTGCGGCGTGGCCAATCGGTCTAATCCCCTTTGCCCTGATGCTCTGGAGCCTCCGCCGCGGCGCACATTGGCAATCGCTCGCGAAAATCACCCGGCGTTTTTCCATGATGAGCCTTCTCAGCGTCGCAGGGCTGACCGCTACCGGCCTGCTCAACTGCTGCTTCATGCTGAATTCCCTGAGTGACCTGACCAAAACAGCCTATGGCCGCACTTTGCTCGAGAAGATTTGCATTTTCGCCGTCGCCGTCGCGATGGGGGCCGTGAACCTGCTGCTGCTGAAACCGCGAATGGCCGCTCGTCGTTCGAATCCTTCGCGAGCCGCGCTGGTGATGCAGATCACAACCTTCGTCGAGATCATCTGCGCGATCGCGGTCATCGCGGTGGTCTCGGTGCTTGGAACCTTGCCGCCCCCGCACGAGTGAGTTGGATCAGACTTCGATGATCGCCTTAAGCACGCCCGATTCCGGCGAAAGCAGCGTTGCGAATTTGTCCGGCACGGCGTCGAGCCCAACGCGGTGGGTAATCCACGGCCGGGTATCGATTTCCCCGCGCTCGGCCATCCCGATGATCTTCTCGAAGTCCTGGGGCCGGGAATTGCGCGTTGCCAGGATGGTCAATTCCCGGCGGTGAAAATTCGGGTCGTTGAAGGACAGATCGCCCTGAAACAAGCCGACGAAGACGATCCTCCCGCCCCCCGCGACAAGCTCGAAACACCGGGCCATCGACTGGGCGTTTCCCGTAGCGTCGATGACGCACGTCGGCAAATCGCCGCTGGTGAGGTTTTTCAATTCACTTTGCGCATCGGCGGTTGAAACATCGATCGTGTGCTGGATGCCCATGCTCTTCCGGCAAAAATCAAGCCGGGTGGAACTGATGTCCAGCACGATGACATTTGCCCCCGCCGCCCTCGCGAACGGCATGACCGAGAGCCCGATCGGCCCCGCGCCGATCACCGCCACCCATTCGCCGGCGGAGATCCCGGCGCGATCCACCGCATGGCAGCCGATACCGAGCGGCTCGACCAGGGCAAGTTCCTCCAGCGACAAGCTTTTCGACCGATGGAGCTTGGCTGCCGGGACGATCATCCGCTCGCGCATCCCGCCATCGACGTGGACGCCCATGACTTTCAGGTTCACGCAGCAATTGGGCTTTCCGCGCCGGCACGCGATGCAGTTGCCGCAGTTCAGATACGGCTCGACCACGCATTTGTCGCCCGGCTTCAGATCGGTGGAGGCATCGTTGACCGATTCGATGATGACCCCCAGCTCGTGCCCAAGCATGCGCGGATAAGTGAAAAACGGCTGCTTCCCGCGGAAGGCGTGCCAATCGGTCCCGCAGATTCCGATCCGGCCCACGCGGACCAGCGCATGTCCCCGCGGCACATCCGCCGGCGCGACGGTCTCCGTTCGTCGCAATTCGCCGGGCTTTTCAAGGACGATGGTCTTCATTTCAGCTTGTACGCTCTGACGGCGTTTTCGCCAAGAATTTGAGACTGTTCCGCCGGACTGAGTGCCGAAATCCATTCGCGAAGGATGTCCCACCAGCGCTTAAACCCGCAGGCGACCAGACAGACGGGCCAATCCGAACCCGCCATCAGCCGGTCGGGCCCGAACGCTTCCAGGGCGATATTGAAGTATTCGCGCAGGCTCTGCTGGGTCCACGATTGCCAGTCGGCTTCCGTGGCAATTCCGGATGCCTTGCAATAGACATTGGGGCGCTTGGCCAGCTCCTGCAAATATCTTTGCCCACGGCTCGCGTTCCGCCGATTTGATTTTCGGCTTGGCCAGATGATCGAGAACGAAAATCTGCTCCGGGTGGCGATCGACGAACCGCGCCGCGACGGCAAATGCCGCTCGAAAATCAGAATGTCGTAAGCAAGGCCGAATTCTTTCAGGATGCCGACGCCCTTGTTGAAATCATCCCGCAGCATAAAGTGGTCGTCCGTTTCGTCCTGCAGCACATGCCGGACGCCGCGCAGTTTCGGGTCGCGCGCCGACCGTTTCCAACTCGCGCCGCACATGCTCGGAAATCAGCGACACCCAGCCGACGACTCCGCGGATCGACGAATTTTCTGCCGCGAGGTTCAGCAGCCAGTGCGTCTCTTCCAAAGACTGCCGCGCCTGCACCGCCACCGTGCCATCGACCCCCGCGGCTTCCATCGGATCGCGCAGATCGGCCGGCAAAAAATCCCGGCGAATGATCGACATCGAGTCGTCGATCCACGCGTAGTCGGCCGGATCAAATTTCCAGAAATGATTGTGTGAGTCGATGACCATAATTGCCTCCGTGCACTGCGCAGCCGACGTCAGTTGTTCTCCTCGCGCCCGGAAATCCATGTCAGATTGTGGACCAGTTTCAAAATTCCCAGCACTTCGCCGAGCAGATTGCGGTCGATCGCCTCCCCCGCCCACTGAATGTTTCGCAGCATGTTGGCCGGGTCGGCAGAGCCGACGATCGTCGTGGTGATTTCGGGATTCGAAAGGGAATATTGAACCGCCAGCTTTTCGATGCTCGCGCCCTGCGCTTTGCAATGGGCTGCCGCCCTGCGCAGACCTCTTTCAATTCCTTCGGCGCGGGATGCCACTCCGGCGTGCCGCGGTTGCTCAGCAGCCCCATGCCCAGCGGCGAGGCGTTGATGATCCCCACGCCGCAGCGTTTGAAGAGGGGGATGTGATCGGCCAGGGTCGTGTCGTTCAGCTCGAAATGGCAGTAGCTTAGGATCGTGTCGACCGCGACCGATTCAACCACCCGGCGGATCGATTTCATCGGCAAACCAGTCACCCCCACAAATCGCGCCTTGCCGGCTTCCTGCATCTTTCGCAGCGCCGGAATCGTTTCGTTGACGATCTGTTCGGGGTTGCCGAACTCAATGTCGTGGGCCTGGATGAAATCGACATGATCGACGCCAAGACGGGCCAGGCTTTCATCGACGCTGGCAGTCACGCGCTTCGCGGAAAAATCGAAGTCGGCCATCTCCTGGCCATAACGGCCGACCTTGGTCGCCAGGACGTACCGGTCGCGGCGAACACCTTTGAGAGCTTTCCCGAGAACCGTTTCAGATTTGGTCAGCCCGTAAAACGGGGAGGTGTCGATGAAGTTGATCCCGTTATCGAGCGAAACGCGAACGGCACGGATGGCCTCTTCTTCCTTTATCTCGCGGAAGACGCCGCCCAGCGATGATGCGCCGAAACTTAACGCCGAGATTTTCAGGCCGGTGGTGCCGAGAGCACGGTATTCCATTGCGGTAGATGATACCGCAACTGGTTCGCCTTCGGCAGGTCACGCCGCTTCGCTCGCTTTCGGCCGGGATTCCGGCGGCTTGGTCTGGTCCAGCACATCGGCCAGCTCGGCAAAAGCGCTGTCGTCCTCCGTGACTCTGCCCTGCAGGTCCTGAATGCTGTGCTTCAGGGCAGCCAGTTCGTCGGCCAGTTTCTTCATCTGTTTCCGCTGCTCATTGATCTGCTGCTGCTGGGTCTTGATCGTCGAGCTTTGGGCGAGCAGCGTTTGCTTTGCGCGGGCCAGGATTTCGTGGTGCATTCCAGCGCCGATAGGCGCGTGACGGATGTCGTGAGTCTCCTGCGTCTCCTGGGTCTCCTGGCTCTCGTCACTGCCCGACGTGTCCGAGTCCTGTGGCTCTGGCTCCATTTCCGCCGCAGCCTGCTTTTGCGGCTCGGGCATGGGCGGCATCGCGACGACGCGGAACTGAGGCTGCGCCGCCTCCGGCGGAGTAGCCGCCGCCGCGGCCTTCGGAGCGGCGGCTTCACCGGATCCGTAATCGCCGTCGGGAAGTTCCGACAGCGGTTTGATCTTGGCCGCCGCCGCTGAAGAGCGAAGACGTTTTCGGTTTTGCCGCGGCGCAGGCGCTGCCGCCGGCGCGGCCGGCTTGGGGGCGGGCGCGGGTGCAGGTTTAGCGGCGACGGGCTTCACAGGCGCTGGTTCAGCGGGCGTAGGGGGCGGTGTCACTTGTTCCTCCGGTTCCTGATCTATCAGTTCAAATTCCGGTTCAGGCTCGGGCTCGGTGCCCGGGTCAGGTTCAGATTCTTGCGTCTCCTCAGCAGGTTGTAATTCTTCCGCGGGTGCTGCAATTTCTTCCTCCTGCGGTTGTGCCTGCTCGGCCTCCGGCGCGTCCAGCGCTTCCAGCGCTGCCAGCGCGTCCACCTCTTCCGGCGCGTCCACCGCTTCCAGCGCTTCCACCGCATCGACCGGTTCCGGCGCGGCTTCATCTGGCTGCAGCGCTTCGGCGATGGCGTCTTCATCGACAGGATCGCCGGTTTCTTCTGTGGTGGCGGCAACCAGCTCTTCCGGCGACGGGTCCAATGGTTGGGGCTCTGTTTCCGGAGGTGTTGTTTCCGCGGATGTTGTTTCGGGGGGTGTTGCTTCCGGGGGTTTGGTTTCCGTGGGCTTCAGTTCTTCGGTGAGCAGCGTTTCGAACGTTGCACCCACGAGAAACTGCGATCCCCCGACTCCACCTGCTTCGCAGCGGGCAGAGGTGCAGCGGATTTTTACGGGACGATCCTGCCGGCCACGAAATTCCACAAGGAACGGCGTCGCCAGGCTTAAGCGGCTCGGTATTGAGAATGCTCAGACCCGCGACCGACATGTCGCGCACCATCACGACGGTGGGCGTATTGTCGCCGGTCTTGCGTTCTGGGAAAATCGTCGCGCGGCATCCGAACGGAACACGCCGATGTTTACGGCGATCGAAATCTGCCGCGTCGACCGGCGGCGGAAGTTCTGCTCTGGCCCGTTATTTCTTCATAAATTCTTAGCGGGATTTCCACACCGGACTCCTCCCAGGTGAAGGCACTTGCATTCCTCATATCCGATACATCGCCCTCAAAACCAAACAACCGGAGCGATCCGAAAAGTTTTGCCGGGGTCCCATGCGAATCGATATGCCGGTTGTAACGGCGGGAATTGGTTTGTGACGATTAAAGAGCCGAAAATAGCGCTCCCCGCCGCTGATTTCCATAACATCCGATAATGACAAGGCCAATCGTACAAACGGCAAAGTTTAACGCGTCCGCAAAAGAGCTTTACGCGATTTATATGGACCCAAGACGTCATGCCGAACTAACCGGCGCGGCCGGTGAAAATCAGCCCCAAGCCCGGCAGCCGCTTTGCAGCGTTCGGCGGAATGCTGGAGGGAACGACAATTTCGGTGATTCCGGGAAAGCTGATCGTGCAGCGCTGGCGCAGCGAGAATTTCCACAAGGGGGACTTGGATTCGATTTTGATTTTGACGTTCTCGGATGAGGGGAAGAAGGGGAGGATTGATCTCGTGCATGTGAATGTGCCGGAGCAGGACCACGCGGGGGTGACGGAGGGGTGGAAGAAATATTATTGGGGGCCGATGAGGGAGTATTTGCGAGAGAAGGAGTGAGTGAAATTCATTCCTGTGGGAGCAAGCTCCCACGGCTTTCATAACGGCCCAATAGTTTTCCCCGAAACCAGACCGCGGCGCCAGACTTCTCTGTGATCGAAAATGTACTTCACCGTAGACAACTGATGGTTCCGGTCGCGAATTGGTAGTGATTTTGCGTTTCGCGCCCAAAGGCCCCCGGGTGGGCACATGTTATTCGAGTTTTACGAAGTGTGACGTCTCGCGTTTTGCGACCCCGATCCAGTGGTCTGCACGGGCATCGATGAACCTCGCGAGGATGTGGAAATGGTTCGAGTCAACGCTGACAACGATGACGTCCAGCCTGCGTCGCAAAATGATTCGGCGAGGAACTGCACGCAGCGTTGACGCTGTTTCGGAATTTAAAAATACGGGCTTACGCCGCATGATCGATTTCGAATATCGGCGCAATCCCTCATACCGCCCTGCAGGTGGAGGCTTCTTGTAATCGCCTTCCACATGTTCGCGATGCTGTTGGGTCCGAAATCCCGCGCGGATCCCCGGGCAACCATGTCCCGTAGGTATGCCCCATGCAATGAAACCAGTGATTCCAGGCATTTTGAAGATTCGGCTCGCGCCCCGCCACGACGAAAACTCTCGCATAAACCCGCAAAATTTCAACGCAGACACCCCCACCAAGATCGACCCCGTTATGAAAGCCGGTGGTGTTTACACCACCGGAACTGAGGTGATGAGAAGGGAGTCTCGGCAAAAAAAAAGACCGGCTGGAATGGCCAGCCGGTCTTTTTCTAAAATTATATCCTCAAGCTTTAGTACATCCCGCCCATCCCGCCACCCGGCGCTCCGGCGGGCTCAGGCTTATCTTCCTTGATCTCGCTGATAATCGCATCCGTCGTCAGCAGCAGACCCGCGATGCTCGCGGCATTCTGCAGGGCCGTGCGTTCGACTTTCGTCGGCACGATCACGCCCATCTTCATCAGGTCGCCATACTCGTGCGTCAGGGCGTTGTAGCCGAAGTTCGTTTCGGTCGATCTCCTTGACCTTCTGGGCGACGACCGATCCATCAACGCCGGCATTTTCGGCGATCTGCTTGATCGGCGCTTCGACCGCGCGGCGAACGATGTCGATGCCCAGACGCTGGTCCTCGTTGGCGGCTTTCTTGCGAGCGCCGTCGAGAACCTTGGCCGCGGCGCGAATGACGCTGACGCCGCCGCCCGGGAGGATGCCTTCTTCCACCGCAGCCCGGCAGGCATGCAGGGCGTCTTCCACTCTGGCCTTCTTCTCTTTCATCGCGACTTCCGTCGCCGCGCCCGACGTGGATCTGGGCGACTCCTCCCGCGAGTTTCGCCAGACGCTCCTGGAGCTTCTCGCGGTCGTAATCGCTCGTGGTGTTGTCGATCTCGGTCTTCAGCGGCTTGCGATGCGGCCCTTGATGGCCTTCTCTTCGCCGGCGCCTTCGATGATCGTCGTGTTGTCCTTATCGATGCGGATCTTCTTGGCCCGGCCAAGCTGCGAAAGCTCGACGTTTTCCAGCTTGATGCCCAGCTCTTCGAAGATCGCGGTGCCGCCGGTGACGATGGCGATGTCTTCCAGCATCGCCTTGCGGCGATCGCCAAACCCGGGGGCCTTCACCGCGGCGACTTTCAGCGTGCCGCGAAGCTTGTTGACGACCAGCGTCGCCAGGGCCTCGCCTTCGATATCCTCGGCGATGATGAGCATGGGCTTGCCCTGCTCAGCCGCCTTGGAGAGGACCGGAACCAGATCGCGGGCGGAGGAAATCTTTTTCTCGTGGATCAGGATATAGGCGTCTTCCAGGACGGCTTCCTGCGTTTGCGGATCGGTGATGAAGTGCGGCGAGAGATACCCCTTGTCGAACTGCATGCCTTCGACGAGTTCGACGGTGGTATCCAGTGCTTTGCCTTCCTCGACGGTAATGACGCCGTCCTTGCCGACCTTGTCCATCGCTTCGGCGATCATTTTGCCGATCTGCTCGTCCTGATTCGCGCTGGACGTGCCGACCTGGGCGACTTCCTTGCTGCTCTCGATTTTCTTGGACATCTTGTGCAGCTCGGCGATGATCGCCTCGACGGCCAGGTTGATCCCGCGCTGAATTTGCGTCGGCTTCGCGCCGGAGGCGACGTTTTTCATCCCCTCGGCGAAAATCGCCTCGGCATAAACCGTGGCGGTGGTGGTGCCGTCGCCGGCGACGGAAGACGTCTTCGACGCCACTTCCTTCACCATTTGCGCGCCCATGTTTTCGTAGGAATCTTCCAGCTCGATTTCCTTGGCGACGGTGACGCCGTCCTTGGTCACCGTCGGCGAGCCGAAGGACTTTTCCAGCACCACATTTCGGCCCGACGGGCCGAGCGTGACTTTCACAGCTCTTGCGAGCTTGCGGACGCCCCTGAGAATCAGTTCCCGGGCTTCCTGATCGAATGCGATACGTTTAGCGGCCATTGTTTACTCCTTAATAGTTGCGGGTTGTTAGTTGCGAGTTACGAGTAAAAAACTCGATTACTCCACGACCGCCAGGACATCTTCCTCGGACATGATCATGAGCTCTTCGCCGTCGAGCTTGATTTCAGTGCCGGCGTAGGAGGCGAAGATCACTTCGTCACCCTTCTTGACTCCGACAGGAGCGCGCTCGCCGGTATCGAGGCGCTTGCCTTCGCCGACGCTGAGGACTTTCCCGCGCCTGGGTTTTTCCTTGGCGGTGTCGGGAAGAACGATTCCGGATTTGGTTTTGGTTTCCGCCTCGACGCGCTTGACGAGGATCTTGTCACCGAGAGGACGAAGCTTGGGCATGATATGGCTCCTGAAAAAGTGTTGGGTTGTGATGACGAATCAGCGACGTAACGATTTTAATCTCATCCTTCAGCCGGCCAGCGATTCTCGTGATATCTCCGCAGCACGCGGGCCAGGGCATCCAAAAGCACGTTAAAATCCACCGGCTTGCTGAGAACGCTGAAAACCTGCATTCCCAGCGCCTCCTGAAGCAGATGGTTGGTCAGATGATTCGCCAGGAGGATTGCCGGCGTCGCCTTGTGCAATTCGCGCAAGACACGGATCACCTGCATTCCGCCAAGCTGCGGCATCTGGGCATCAAGCACGGCAACGTGGACCGGCGTGGATTCGATCAAATCCAGCGCCTCGCGACCGCTGTGGGCACTGACTGTCTGTACGCCCTGCGGCCGCAAAAGTCCGCGAACCGTCTGATGCCATTCCTCCTGCTCATTAGCCAGAAGAACGGTAAACCGATTTAAAGGCTGCGTCTGAACCATATGCGCTACCTCGGTTTCCCGTGTAGGACCATAAACAATTGCCGTGCCGGAAAGAGACGGATCAAAGCGGCGGGAAAGAAACGCGGTAAGCCGAAATATGTCAACAGGTTAGATGCCTTTGGCCACGCGCATAAAATTGCGGGAAAAGAGCGGCGGTCAGGGGGATTCCTGCCAAAGCCAGCGGCAGGGAGATTTCGGCTGCCAGCATGGCAGGGAAAAATATGGGATTTCTCAGATGGATTTGCGCCGCCGATGGGCACACGCCCCCAGCGCCGCGGCAATTAAGAGAGCGCCGGCTGCCGGTTCGGGAAGATCGGCGGTTAGGCCATTGGCGGCCGCAAAGGCATCGAGAGCGGCAATGTCGGCGCTCTCCAGGCCTGTGGTGACCCCCTGCCCGAAATTGGCCGCCAGGGCGGCGAAATCCGCGCCGTTGACGGAGCTGGTAAAATAGAAATTCCCCTGGTCCCAGTTGGTGTGTCCCAGCCCGAAGTTGGCGGCGAGGATGCTGAAGTCGGATCCGTTGACGACACCGTCGAGGTTGGCGTCGCCGAGCAACGTGAAGCGGACTTCGATTTGCCCGCTGCTGAGTCCCGCGACCGCGCCGTCCGCGCCATCCGCCCACCCGACGCCGTAGGCGTGGCCGTTCACAAGCGATTGCGCTTCGGAAGAAATAATCCCCGTACCGTTCCATCCGCCGTTGTTAAAACCCGATTTGAGGTATCCAAAGATGGTGGAGATCGGATCGCTGCCGCTGTAGGTGATAATGATTTCGTTGTTGGTGAGATCGAGTTTCGAGGAGTTGAGGATCGTGAGGGAGGAAATCCAACTGGTGCCGCTGTTGGCGGCGATTTGCATGGTTGCGGTGACGTCGCTGGCTCCAACCTCAAGGGCGGCCCCATCGGTCACCGCGCCGGTCGTCATATTCTGAAGGATGTCGACGATGCCGTCATCGTAAATTCGATATTCGTTGGCGTTTCCCGCGGAAGCCGCTCCGTCGGCCAAGTCGATCAGGCTTGTTTTTGACGACAACCGCGTGGCGAAGGAGCTCTCATACTGCGAGTTGTTGGTCACCAGCGTGTAGGTTCCCATCGGATCCTCGCTGTAATATCCATATTCGTTATACAGCGAGGCGTAGAGCAGGTCTTTTCCCGCGGAATCGGTGGTGACCCCGTCAAAGCCGTAGTTGACGCCGGCGAGTTCCCACGTTCCATTGACATCGACGAAGACCCCCCCACCGCTGTCGCCGATGCTGAGGATGCATTCGTTGTTGTCGACAACGCCATTGGGGTAAGTGGGATTGTTTAGGAAATCGTATTGCAGGAAATCGCCGCCGTATGCGGTACCCGGAGTCCCCTCGTCGATGGCGGAAATCTTGTTATCTCCCCAGGAGAAAGTGCCGAGGGAGGCTCCACTCCAATTCCAACCCTGGTCGACGGTTTGGTTCTGCTGGACGGAGCTGACGGGCGTGTAGCGCATGTAACCCTGGCCGACATCGACAATTTGGGATCCAACTTCACTGTCGCCGGTATAGACGGGCGTAAAGGTCGAGAAGGACGCGGATTGATTGGGCTCAATTTCCCAAAGGACCATGTCGTCCTCGGTGGCGACCTCGACCATGTTGTAGATGGTCGGCAAGCCGGTCCCGTTGTCATAGGTGAAGGTTTCAGTCGGGCCCTCAACGGTATGGGCGGCGCCGATGACGAACCTTGAAGAAATAGGCGTGCCGGTATATGCGTTTTGGAAGTATCCCTCGAAATTCTGAAGGTTGCCCGGTGCAGGAGTCGTCGAAGCGTTGTTAAAGCCGTTGCCGCCCCAAGTGATAACCCCCCGGGCAGCAGATGCAGCTGCGCCCATAACGGCACAGAGACCTACTCCCAAACAGCATCTTCTCCCTGATGAGCGCATTCGTGGTTGCTAGTTAGACTATCACATGGCCGCTCAGAGGAATAAATAATTCATGTTAATGTCGGTTAAAATTATGGTCTAGACAGGCGGGCCTGGGCTCGCAGATTAGCCAGATTAACCCACACTAACCTTGGTCCAACCCTAAAACGGCATGCGTCTAGCAAGAAGCTGAAAACGGAGCATCGCCAGCGCCATTTTGGCGCTGCGATCGCGCACACCCTCCCGGTCGCCGGGAAAATTGAACGTGCGGGCAACCGTACCCGCCTCGTGAGCAAGCGCAATGCAAACAGTACCGACGGGTTTTTGGGCCGTGCCACCGTCGGGGCCGGCGATCCCGCTGATGGCCAACCCGAAATCAGCCCCACTTTTTTGCCGCGCAGACTGAGCCATCGCTTTGACGACCGGCTCGCTGACGGCGCCATGCGTTTCGAGCAGCGCCGGATCGACCCCAAGAAGCTGCGTCTTGGCGTCGTTGCTGTAGGTAATCCAACCCCGCTGAAAATAGCGGCTGGACCCGGGAATGTCAGTCAGCATTTTAGCCAGCAAACCCCCCGTGCAGCTTTCGGCAGTGGCGACGGTTCGAACCGAATTCTCCGTCAGCAGCCCGGCGACGACCGAGGCCAGGGTTTGCTCCTCGGTTCCGTAGATCAGATCCCCAAGCCGGCGACCGCATTCGGCCGCTGTTTCCCCAAGTTTCTTTTCGGCCTCCTGTCGCTGCTGGTATCGCGCGGCGATGCGAACCGAAACCACGCCGCCGGAAACCGTCGTTCCCACAGATGGATTGCGTCCGCGGTCCATCAGCTCCCCCAGCATCTCGCCGATGTTGCTTTCACCCAGGCCGAAGGTGTGGAGCGTGCGCGCGAGGATCACCCCGCCGCCGCCCATGTCGGCGAGAACCGGCTTGATCGAACGCTCGAACATGATCTGCATTTCCCGCGGGACGCCGGGAAGAACGAAAAGACGGCAGGTATGCGCTGGCGTCGAATTCAGATCGGCGTCGATTCCCGCCGCGGTCCCGGCGGGGTTGTGGATAAGTCGCGCGCCGCGCGGAATCATCGCCTGACCGCGATTTGACTCCGCCATCACACGTCCCCGGCTGTGAAACATCTTTTCCATCTGCTCGAGCCACCCGGCATTTATTTCCAGCGGTTGGGAAAGCACGCTCGCCACGGCGAAGCGAGTTAGATCGTCCTTCGTCGGACCAAGACCGCCGCTGACGATCAGGACATCGCACCGGGATGCGGAATCGGAAATCGCCGCTTCGATGGCGCGCTGGTCGTCGCCCACGGTCACGTGCGCCGCCACCTGCCAGCCGATGGTCGCGAGCTGCGCGCTCAGCCACGCCGAATTGGTGTCCACGGTTTGGCCCAGGACCAGTTCATCGCCGATCGAAAGGACAATCGCGATCATTGCAGCTCGTGATGGAGCGCATCCAGCGCCAGTTGGATGCGATAAACGGCATTGGCCAGATGCCGGCGTGGATGCGATGGAAGTTTCCCGCCGCCGTAGCGGATGCGATAAAACGCCTGCGTGAGGCGAAAAATATCGTGGTAGACATCCGCCGGCAGGTAGGCCAGCGAGCGGCTGAATTCCAGCGGCGTCTGGTTGCGCGGACGCTCGATCTGGTATCGCGAAAGCATTCGCAGCAGATCGTCATAAAAGCCAAGCTGCCGCACCAGGCGCATCTGCTCGGCGGAGTCAATGGCGCTGATTCCGATGCGTCTGGCGCGGCGATGAAGACGCCAGCGCTCGACCAGAAACCACCCCACCAGCCCAAAGCACGAACTGATCATGACCGCTATCACGCAACTGAGCGCCGTCGGCGAGGCGATCTGTTTCTGGAAGCCGTCGAGCCAGTCGGCAAGGTTCTGGCTGCCGTCGACCGCCGTTTTGTCCATCGTGATGGTCAGCCCATCGATGAAATTCTTCCGGTTTCCCGTATCGTAGGCGACCACGCTGACGGCCCATTTGAATTCCAGGTAATCGACGAACTGCTTGGCCATCGTGACATAGGCATTCGCGCTGCCGGCGTCAACGCCTCGCCCGGACGTGGGATCGAATGTTTCCCATTTCTGGCCGGTGAAGACCTCGCACCACGCGTGCGCATCCGACTGCTTGACCACGAAATAGTCGCCCATGGTGTTGAAATCCTCGGGGGCGCAGCGGAAACCGACCACCAGTGGCGTGGGAATATTCAGGCTCTGGCACATGAGCGTCATCGCGCCCGCGAAATATTCGCAGTGCCCGCGCTTGAAATCGGTCAGAAACGCCGCCAGCGGATCGCGATCGCCCAGGGAGCCGAGGTTGGTCAGGTCTGTCGTGTACGTGAACTTGGACCGCAGGTGCTGCTCGATGTTCGCGGCGATCTGGTGGTCGTACGTGTGATTTCCACTGGTGGGATATTGCGCCAGCGGCTGGCCGAGCGCGTCGGTTCCACAGACGCCCGCCTGGCGAACGTAGGCGACGATCGCCGGATCAATGACCGACCGCTCCGCCGACTGGTCGGGCGGAGAATCGGGCACGTCCAGCTCGCCGGACGACGTGACGGTATAAGTGATCGGCTCCAGCACCGGTGGCGCCGTTTCCAGAACCCCATCTTCCTTCGAGAAATGGATCTCCATTTCGTGCGGGGACGAAATCCCCGTGGGACCGGCCATCGCGAAGAGCTTGTTCGTCGCGGTCGGCTGGAGGTTGATCACCTGCGTCCAGATTCCCGGGCGCCGGTGTCATATAGCGTCCGGTGGGCGTCCTCCGAACTGGTGTCTCCGGCGTCGTCAAATCGATCGAGCAACTGCGAACGCGACCATTGCCAGCGCCCGCGCTCCGGGTCATTGCCGCTGTAAACGTCCAGCGTCGAGCCGCGCAGCAGCAGCGGCATGGAATGCGTAATCTTTACGCCGCTTTTGTACAGCTCGACCCGGGCGACCACATCGTCGCTGCGGGTGATTTTGGCGATGTTCTGGAAGCCCACCTGGTCGTTGAATCCCGAGAGCGCCCGCGAGGCGGGCGCCTGAAGCGGGCCGAGGATCGATTGCCCGGCCCCGCGCGGGAAGAAGAGAAAGACCGCCACCGCCGTCGCGATCCCGAAGAGCGCGATCAGGCCGGTCAGCCGGCGCATCGACCGCGGCAGATCGCGCGTGTCCTGCCGCAGCAGCGCCGGGTTCACCCGGTCCTGCGGCTGGCGATACAGCTCCCGGGCCTGGTCCATCTCCACTTTCAGGTGGAACAGCAGCGAGCAGTGCAGGGACAGAAACATGTAGACAATGAAGATGATCCCAAACAGCAGGCTCGCCGTGCTGATCGCTGCCGCCACCACCAGCAGCAGGCTGAGGATCAGGAGCTGCGCATAGTCGCGGTTGGAGCGCAGCTCAAAAAGCTTTACCAGGTGAAGCAAAACGATGAATTGCCCCACTGTCAGGATCGGCGGCGCTCCGCCGGCCCGAACTTCCACCGTCACCAGCGCCAATGCGCCTAGCGTAATGATGCTGGCCAGAAACCGCGGCATCGGGGTGAAGCGATTGGTCTTCACCAACCACGCATTCAGCATGATTCCCCCCCCCGCCATGATCCAAAGCCCCGGCGCTTCGGCCGCGAGGCAGAATCCCGTCACGCCCAGCATCAGCAGGACATAGAGGGTCGGACGAAATTGGCGGATGTCATACATAAATCAGCTCGATAGCGCAGACCATCTGATCGGCCGGGGAGCATCGCGTGAAATCGACCGTCGGATCGAACTGGAACCAGCTTCGCGCCTGGTCGGACTTGACGGCAACCACGATCATCCCGCCCCGCGATCGTCCGCCCTTACTCGGATGGGCGCCGCTGGCGGTGATGAGAACCGGGGTCACCCCTTCGGCGAGGAGCTTTTGCCCCTGTTCGATGAGCTGCGCCGTCGGAGCCGTCCGATTCAGCGGCAAACCGCCCAGTTCCGCGAGGATGTCCCGGCAATGGCGTTTCCCGCGCTGCGGAGTGATGCTCGTCCACTTTCCGTTCCAGGCGCAAAGGCCCACCGCCATGCCGGAATCCATCGCCCGGTTGGCCAGGGACGCCGCCATCGCGATGGTGCGCTCCACGTCGGCGTGACCGCTGAGCGTCGCGGTTTCCAGAAACGTATCCACCAGGATCAGCAGCCGCGGCGGGGAGATCTGCACCATCTCGCGGCTGACCAGCTCGCCCGTGCGGGCGCTGCGCTTCCAGTAAATCCACCGCGGGTTGTCGCCCCAGCGGAATTCCTTCACGCCGTAAAACTCATCGGCGCCGTTGGGCCGCGGCTTCATGTTCGCCCCGCCGCGCTCCGCCGACTGGCAAAGCGCCAGCAGACTGCGGGCTCACTGCGCCCATCGCCGGATAAATCAGGATCGTATCGTCCCGAGCGCCCATCATCGCCCGCTTCACGAATCCGAACGGGAAACTCGTGCTGATCTGGAAGCTGCTGAGCTTGTGCTTTCCACGGCGCTTGGGAATCACGGTAATCGGCACTTGCGCCGATTTTCCCGCGGCGGCGTGAAGCATGTAAGCGTGCGGCTGCCGCGTGAAAGCCTCCGCCCCTTCCAGCTCCGCAAGACAGACCGACAGGCTGGGCCAGAAGCTGCTTAGCGTTCAGGAAATCGTACCGAATCGTCGCCGGCTGGCCGACGCATGTCGATTCCGGAATCACCCGCTCGACGTGCAGCCGCATGAGCACCAGCCGGCAGATCATCGCGCTGATCAGCAGGATGCCAATCATCAACCCAAAAACCGCGAACAGAAGATTCGCCTGGCTGGTAATAGCGGCCAGACCCATGAACAGCATCATCGCGCAGTAAATCAGCCCCGTAAGCGAGAAATCAACGCCGGGCCGCCGGCGGATGGGGGTCGCGGAATCACCGTCCTCCCCGTGCCCGTTTTGCGCGGTCAGCCAGCGCCAAACCGCCACCACGTGCGGCCGCAGGCGCTCATACAAGTTGGTATCGCTCAGCGTGGCCATGACCGGCTTCCGGCGCTATCAAAAATTTATCTCGGCGCGGGGTGATATCCAGAATCGACTGAAGGACCCGCCCCGTCGTCACTGCGTCGCCGTTGTGAATATACGTCTTGCTCAAAACCCGGTGGGCGCAGACGGCAATGAACAGGGTTTTGACGTCGTCGGGCGTAACGTAATCGCGGCCGCCGACCACCGCCGTCGCCTGGATCGCCTGCGTCAGCGCCAGCGCCCCGCGCGGGGAAACCCCCAGGTGAAGCTGCTCGTGATGCCGGGTGGCTTCGACCAGATCGAGCACGTAATCGACGATCGACGAGTCAATGCGAATGCGGGACACCATGTCCTGTATCGTCACGACCTCCGCCGCGGTCATCACCGGCTTGAGCTGCTCCAGCGCCGCCCGGCCCGGCTGCGTCGTGACAATTCTCTGCTCCGCCGTCCGGCCCGGATATCCCAGCGATATCCGCAGCAAAAATCGGTCGAGCTGGTTCTCTGGAAGATAATAGGTCCCCTCAAACTCAAAAGGGTTTTGCGTCGCCACCACCATGAACGGGCGCTGCAGCGGCAGCGTCTGGTTCTCCACGCTCACCTGCTCTTCGCTCATCGCTTCCAGCAGCGCCGACTGCGTTCGAGGCGTCGTACGGTTAATTTCGTCGGCGAGCAGAAAATTGGCAAAAATCGGGCCGGGCTTGAATTCAAACGCCTGCGTCCGCCCATTGAACACCGAAACCCCCAGAACATCGCTAGGCAGCAGATCGGGCGTAAGCTGAATCCGGCTGAATTTGCAGTCCAGGCTCCGCGCCAGCGAACGGGCCAGCACCGTTTTACCCACACCGGGCACATCCTCGATCAGCACGTGACCGCGCGCGAACAGCGCCGTCAGCAGAAGATCCACTGACCGACCGTGCCCAAAAAATACCGACTGAATGTTCCGCTTTAGGACTTCAATCCCTTGGTGGACCACGACGTTCCCAGAGCAAGACTATCGAACACTGCCCGGCTCCGCGCGAAGCCGATGGTCATCACCTCTCCTCCCTCAATTCTACACGCTTCAATCTCGCGAGAATAGCGAGTTGTCCTGAGGGCCGAAATAGCCCAGTTGGAGGAGGTTATTATCCGCTCCGTAGACGTTGGTTCCCGGATAGGTCCACTGAAATTTCTCGCTCGTGACATGCCCATCCGCCCACGCCACGTTGGCGTATCCCCGATGCCTAAAATGGATCGACGGCGACGCCTCGCCCCACATCACTGATGAAAGAACGCCGTATTCGTAAGAGGTGATTTCCATCGGTGGCTCAAGAAACGAATACTCGATCAAGAGATTTCCCTGCTGTCCCATCGCCGCATCCGCAAAGGCAATCTTGGCGGAAGAATGCTCGATCATCGTCAGCTTGGCCGGAACATTGCCCACAAGCACGTCCATCTGCGCGACAGTCTTGGCGGTGATGTAGAGCTGGGGAATGTCCGTGCTCGCGCCGAGATAGTAGCCGTTATAGCCATATCCCCCGGGATACGGGCCGGAGGTCGCTTCAAAGGCGAGAGGCCCCGAAGTGACCGCCGGCTGAAAATTCGGACACGACAGCACCGCCGAATTGCGAAGATAGGGAAGCAGGCACGAACCCGAGAATGAAAACGGAGCCGTCCGGCTCGGGCGTGTGCCGCCCCATCGGTTCAGGTCAGACCGCAGCAGATCGACCGCGGCCGGCGGCCAATACCCGTGCCAATCCTGCGCATACGTCAGCGAAGCAATCACATATTGGCGCAGATTATTCTGGCAAAACGCAGATTGCGCCTGCTGCCGCGCGACCCCCAGCGCCGGCAGAATAAGCCCAACGAGAATCGCAACGATGCCGATGACAACGAGCAGCTCGACGAGAGTAAAACCGCCCCGTTTAGCCGCGACGGCTCGACTGAGCTCGCCGAAGTCCCGAAGGGAAGCGCGTTTTCTTCGCATCACCCCAAGCACCCCAATCGCAACCAACGCCACCCCGCCAGGTTCCGGCAACTCCGCCATCAGCCCATTGGCCATCGCGAAAGCCTCCAGCGCCGCGCGGTCTGCCGGCGCCGCCGATCCCTGCCCAAAATTCGCCGCCAGCACCGAAAAATCCGACCCATTCACCGACGACGTGAACAGAAAATTCCCCTGATCCCAGTTGGTAACCCCCAGCCCAAAATTGGAGGCAAGAATGCTGAAGTCGCTTCCGTTAACCACGCCGTCCAGATTCGCATCCCCCAGCAGCGTATATTTGACCTCGATAAATCCCGATCCCAAACCATTGACGACTCCATCGGCCCCGTCGGCATATCCAACGCCGTAATACAAACCGTCCGTCGGCGATCGCGCCGCCGACGACACAATTCCCGGCCCGTTCCAGCCGCCGTTGTTGTAGCCGTTGGCGATGTACTGCGAGATCGCTCCGATCGGATCGCTCCTAGCCCCATAATCGATCATCAATCCATTCTTCCCGATATCAACCACGCCCGCCCCGGCGACGATCAGCGAGCTCAATTGCGTCATTCCCGTCCCGGCCGCAAGCTGCAACTCGCCCCCGGTCACCGTCACCTCCCCATCCGGAAGAGCACCGCTCACTCCAGCGACCAGCGTTCCCGCATAAACCGAAGTTCCGCTGCTGTACGAATTCACCGTATCCAGCGTAAGCGTCCGGCTGCCGGTTTTCACCAGGCTTCCCGTGCCAGAGATGCCGCCCGTACCGGCAATCAAATAATCGCCGCCGCTGTTGCTGACAGTGACCGAACCCGGATTCACGACGGCGCTCAACGTAACCGAATATTTCCCCGAGCTGTCATCAAGAATGACATTGCTTCCATCGGAATAATTTGTCGCGCCCCCCCCGCCGTTCCAGTTTGTGCTGGTTGCATTCCACTGGCTATCCCCCGAACCATCCGACCAGGTGATCCCCCCACCGGCCGACAAATAAGCCCCGCTGATAACCGCGATCGAGTTCACGTTTGAGCAGATGCCAGGGTCGTAAATCGTGTGGCCATTCGAATCGACGCTCGTGCCGCTCACCACGTCGGTAAGCTGAACGTAACGAATATCGTTGAGATTCAGATATCCCTCCGCGATCAGCGGTGAATCATCCAGCTCCGAAAGATCAAACGCATCGCCCCCCGCCACCGCCGGATCGAACGGATTGATCGCATTGGTCGTGACATTCGCATAGACCGGCGTCACCCCCGCATAACCGCTCACCAGCGCCGGATTGATATTCCCGTACATCCCCACAGCCTGGGGGGTCTTGGAGACGTTGGGGAAGGTTGCAAAGTGAACCCCATCGCTGGAGACCGAAACGTAACTCAGCTCCGCATAATCCTCGCTGGAATCTCCATTCACATAAAACGCATTCGCGTAGACAACGAAATCCGCGCCCGGCCCGTCGGTAATGGCCTCATCGCCGAAACCGAAAGTCGCTGACCCACCGTAACCAAGGCGATAGACGTTCAGCGTCTGCATAAAATCGCCTTCACCCGTGGGGCCGCCGAGGGCGACGGAGGGATCGCCGAATTCCCCCTGCTCGCCCTCTCCGGTGTTGGTGCTGATCACCTGTGACGCGAAGAACTGATCGGCGGCGGCGCGCACGGCGGCGCTGGTTAATCAGCGCCGCCGTGCCGAAGGATGCAATTGTTCGCCTGCGCTTCATCGCGTTTTCCGCCGCGCCAGTCCTACGGCGCACAGGGCCAGAATTCCTACCGATGCCGGCTCTGGGACAATAATCGCATACGCCTGCCCGGCATCGGCGTCGTTAAAGATCAGCGCACCGGTGTCTTCGCTGAGCGGAAGATTCGGATTGAACCCCCCGCCGGTAAAAGAAATGCTCGTCAGGAATGGGAACGGATTGTCCGACGTCGCATAATCCGAAGCAAACTCGCTCACCTGCGGCAAAGCAGAATCGATTCCCGAGATCGCCGTGATCGTGTCCCCCGTCGTCACATAACCGATTCCCGCGGAATCAAAAGCAATTCCGTACGCCCCGGAGCCCCCTCCGTTGTCCAGAGAAACCGCCGACGAGTTTACCCCGTTATAAACGTGGACCAGCGAAGGGCCGCTGATCGAGTCCTCCAAAAGCAAATCCGCCCCGCCTGGCGACACACCGGCAGCGCCCACATACCCGCTTCCGACATTCTGCACCACCGGCGTAATATTGTTCGACGTCTTCGTCAGATTCACCGTGTCGAGATAAAGCCCTCCGCCGCTCCCAAACGACGCGGTCGCACCCGACACCAAAGCCGTGGTCGGCGAAATCAGCGCAACGCCCTGAACCGCCGGCAGACTGTTGCTCGCCGTAATCTGCGTAATCGTCGGCAAGGGCGTCGCAAAATTGACCTCCCACAGCGCGTCCGTGTTCCCATTCTCGCCAAAGACAATCGTCGTGCTGTTCAGGAAAACCGGATCAGTATCAAAAACCCAATTAGGGTCGCTCGCCGTGCCAACCACCGTACGCCCGTTCTGCCAGGTGTTGTACAGCGTAACCGTCGACCCGTTCGTCGCCGCCAATTCTCCGGTCGAGCTCACCGCCAAACCGTCCGGAGAAAACGGCTGATCTGACGAATCAACGAGCGGAATCACCTGATACCCCGCCGGAGCCTCGATTTGGCCCACGCATGCCCCGCACCAAATTTCAAAAGCAAACCGCAGAAAAAAACCGCTTGAAAAATACGAACGACGTGACGCATGGTCTTCCTCCAATTTCCGAAATGCCGATATTCGCGCGGCGAGAATGCTCCCACGCAGGAATACGGCAACACCAGATTGTGAAATTGGCTTTCCGATCGCCGATTCGCGCGGCCCGTTCGGACATGGCTTCGAGTTCGCGCTTCAGCGCGGCTCGCATGGCAGGCAGGTCTTCTGGCTTGTGACTTGCGGCCCTGAGTCTTCCCGGCGCTCTTGCACCAGTGACTTTTTCAGAACCGATCGGGCCCAAAAAAAACGGCCCGCACGATGCTCACTCACGCATCGGTCACTCACAGCGGCGCGTCCGCGGCGGAATTTCACCGCCTTCCCTGACGCCTGCTGGACATAAAAAAGCAGACTCTTCGTCCGCTGTCAATGGGTGGAATGTTATTTTTTGTCGATTGCGGGGAATCCGCTGTCGCTTTTTAGGGATTGGCATTCCCGCCGCTGGATGACGCACCGCCTGTCGATGCCGGCGGCGCAGGCGGCAGAACCGTTGCCGCCAGCGAGAACGTCGGATCGATCTGCGTCTGCGCATCTTCAGCCGCGTGCTCGTGTTCGGCTGCCCCGCTGGCATCGCCGATGAACGACGCATATTCCGCCCACTGCCGATTCAATTGCGCCGTCCCCAGCAGCGCCACGTTGCGCCGCTCCGCGGCCGGATGCCGGTGTCGGTCGCACCGAAACGCTGCTCGCCATACGCATCGGCGGCTTCACTGAACGCCTTGTTCGCGTCGTCTTCTTCCTGCTTCAACGCATCCGGATCAAGCGGCTGCAAATCTCCCACCGCTTTGGGAACATCGACACCGGTTTTATTTTTATCCAGCAGCGCCGTCAGCCCCGGAACGACCACTCCCTGGTTTCCCGCCGCCGCTGCGCCGGTGTATCCGTCGAACATGCGCTCGATCATCAGGTCGATGCGCGTCTTCGCCGCCGCCACCGATGCCCGCGCTTCCAGCGCCGTCGCCATCTGCAGATTGAAATACATGGGATGGAGGATTTCCTCGGTCTCGTGCCAGATGGCCACATCCGGGCTGTCCTGTTTTTCCATCTCGTCCTGACGCCAGGTTGTGCGCAGAGCGTTGCAGTGGGTGATGATCGTATTGAGCTGCGGAATGACGGCATTGAGCTGGTCGTTCACGGTATCGCGCATCTTCGCCGCTTGCTGCAGAGAAATCCCCAGGCCTTCCGCCAGGATGTCGATCGAGACACTCCCCGGCTCGCCGCTGGGCAGGATCAGATCCGACTGCACCTTGCGCTCGGCATCGATCTGCTGCGAAATGCTCGTCCACCGGTCGTTCTGCGCCTGGATCTGCGCCTCTAGCGAACTGATCGCCGATTCCAGCGCCGCTTCCTGCACCTTGGCCTCGTCGAGAGATGCTTGAAGCCTGGTCAGTTCGTTGGCAAGACCCGCCGCCTTCGAATCAGCCAGAGCCGCGTCGCGGCGATCGGTGGCGGCGCTCACCGTGTCGGCAACCTGCTTGTCGCCCAGCTCTCCCTCGGCCCGGCGAAGATACTGCTCCGCCTCATCCCCCTTGGCCGCGCTGAGCTTGTGAGCCGCATCTGTTTCGGACTGATTATCCTGAATCTGCTGGGTAAGGCTCTGAATCTGCGCTTTGATGGCGAAGAGGGTGGGAAGCGTTCCGCTGCCGCCGGTCATCTGCCAGGTCGGTTGCGATTCCGAGCCGCCGATTTGTGCTTCCTGGGCTTTGAGCTTCTCGACCTGCCCGGTCGGCTCATACGCCTTGAGGGCTTCGGCATTCGCCTGTGCCGAGGCGACCTGCATCGCCAGATTCTCCATATCGTTGATGTTGCGGGTAATGGTCAGCTCCTGCGACCGCAGATCGCCGATCATGAGCTGAATCCGCTCCAGCCGCACCTGCGCCTGCCGCGAGCGGACGAGAATCTGCATCACATCGGAAAGGTTGCTGTTGCTGGCCAGCGAGTCGAGGGTGGCCTGCACGCGATCGAGGTTTTCCAGGCTGGAATCCTGTGCCCGCTCACGATCGACCTCGGCGAGCGAGTCCTTGGCCGCCCGATCTGCCGTGGCGGCACTGCCACAGCCGGATAGGCCCAGGACCAGGGCACAGAGGGAAACTGCCGCTAATGTACTGAATACTGCCTTCAACTTATGCATTCGAATGAGTCTCCAACGGGCTAGAGGTGCTATTTTCCTCGCGCGGCGGGGGCAAGTCAAATTGAATTGGGTTTAGATGAAGTGAAGGCTTGATCAGGGGCGAAATTACGAACGGCCCCCCGAAAAATTTGCCCCGGACCCCTTCGGTACAAAAGGTTACCTCGACTTTTGCACTTTGAAAATTGAAAAATAGGCGGACTCCCCGCCATGATGGGGTTCTCAAATCTCATCCGTGGAAAGGAGTCCACCATGTTTCGTGTGCCCTCAGCGGCGGAGCCGCTGGTGCAATCGTTCCGCGACGCGTTCACCCGCCGGACCTTCGAACGGTTCCTCACGTTAATGTGCGGCGTGATTGTAACCATGGGCCGGCGAAGTGTCAGCCGGGCGCTGCGGGTTATGCAACCGCACCTGAAGGGACACTGGAGCAATTATCACCGGGTCTACTCTCAGGCGCGGTTCTCGATGTGGAAACTGGCGGCGGTGCTGGCTCGGCAGGTTGTGGCGCTGCTTCCCGCCAACGAGGCGATCGTTCTGATCGTGGACGATACGGTGCAGGAGAAGAGGGGACGGAAGGTCTGGGCCAAAGGGGCGCATCGGGATGCTCATCGCTCCTCCCGGTCCCATGACGGCATCACCTTCGGGCACAAGTGGCTGGTGATGTGCGTGCTGGTCACGTTGCCGGGAATGGCGCGCCCGTGGGCTCTGCCGGTGTTGTGCGGACTGTGCCGTCCACCCAAGACCGCCGCCGGCACGGGCCAGCGTCAAAAAACGCCCTGTCAACTGAGCCTGCAACTGCTGATGCGGATGATGCGCTGGTTCCCCCGGCGGCGGTTCATTTTGCTCGGAGATTCCAGGGCCGTTTCCAATGCCGTGGCCTGCTTCGCCTGCCGGCATCGGGACCGGGTGACGGTGATCAGCCGGCTGCGCGCCGATGCAAATCTGTACGGGCCTCCAACCCTGAAAGGACGCGCCAAGAAAGGACCCAAGAAGCCCTCCCCGCAGGAGCAGGCCGAGCATCTGCCGCGCGTCACCCAGACAGTGAGCTGGTACGGCGCCAGCCGACGGAAGGTCCGTCATGTCACTGACACGGCGCTATGGTACTCCCATCACAACCACCAGGTGGTGCCGATCCGCTGGGTCTGTGTTTTGGCGGATTTAAAGCTGAAGATGGAAGCGGCCTACTTTTACTGCACCGATCCTGATCTGCCGGCCAAGCGAATCATCGAGCTTTACGCGCTACGGTGGAATATCGAGGTCACCTTCGAGGAGTCGCGGGCCCTTTTGGGATGGCAAACGACTCGGCACTGGTGCAGGCAATCGGTGTTGCGCGTCACGCCGATTCTGCTGGGTCTGTTCACGGGTGTGGCTCTGATCTGGAAGGAATTGTCCAGACAGACGAAGGGCGTCCAACGGCAGCGATTCAGCCAAACGCCCTGTTATCGAAAGTCGGCGATGACGTTTGCCGATGCGTTGTTTTGGGTCCGGCGGGAGCTGTGGAAAGAAACGCTGCTGGGACATCGCGATTCGCGTCGATGTCCCAGTGGCGGATTTGAATCGTTGCCAAGATCGTTGCGGTCCACGATTATCAGGCAACTGGCCGCCGCGGCGTAGGCGGAAATGTGCAAAAGTCGAGGTAACACTCCGCAACAAAATGGGGGGTTTGGGGGGGCTAGGGGCGATATTCAGCGATATGGTTGTTTCAATGATGTCGATTATTTCAGCCAAGAGCGGAAGGGAGTGCGAATTGGCAACAGCAAAGCCCCGAATGGGAGAGGCGAAGCTGCAGGTTGGTCTCTCTGTGGCGGCGGGAAGCGAGGGCGATTCCGGCGATTGCCAATGAAGTGGCGATGGGCTCCGGAACGACTGCGATTGTGGGCAGGGGCAGGCCCCTCGCGATTCAAAAAGCTGTCGAGCGCGGTGGAAACGGCGATATTAGGCGGCGATGGGTTCTTCGGTTTCACTTGGCGGCGCCTAAGTAGCCTGGCTTCGATGACAGCGTTGTACCAGATGGACGATTGTTCATTTGGGGCCCGTAGCCTTGACGTATTCTTAGCGAAAATTAGCCTTGATTTGCCTCCCCTGCTACAAGCTGATTGGCCGCTCATCGAAAGGGGCGTTGGTGCATGCCAAGAACCGACAGGATACTCGAATTCGCAAACGTAACTATTACATTTGGCCCCGAGCGGGTGATGATCGATCTGCTGGACGAAGTTGTACTGCCCGCTTTTACGGATGATAGCCTCGAACGAAAATACGGGGAGGCAAGGTATTTCTTCCTTGATGTCGAAACACTCGACCTCGGTACTCGAAGGCAGACAGAACCGGCGATAGTAGGAACTTTTGTAAAGGACACTACACTTCATCGGGAACAAATCTACGACCCGCAGAACAAGGCGATTCGTCGCGATCCACGGACGCTTAAGACATCGCCATCGGCAACGTTTGTGTTTCTTTTGGTCAATCACAAATTGCTGTATCTTCACGAGACCGTGGATGCGCCCCGATCGACGCCTTTCGCGCCACGCTTTATAAATTTTTGAAGAAGAAGTATTTTGAATTCATCGAGGCTCTATATGAAAGGCGCCAAGCGGAGGCCGGCGATGAGCGCGTTACGAAAAAATCGCTTCGCGAGGAATATCTTCCTCCAGAGTTGAGTATCATTCCGCTATCAAGCGAGCAGGAACTTACCGAAGCCGTGGCAAAATTTGGCATTCTCACGAGGATCAAAGTTGAACTGCTCAGTGTAAATGCGGAAGCGGACAACAACCCCTTCTTCCGAATTATGCGGGGAATGAAAGATGCCGTTGGGGCCGACAAGGCAACATTTGTTGAACACCAAAAAAATGGGCTGAATGCTGACGCCATTGTGGATCAGCTCGGCCAGGTCGCGGCCGGTGGCAATGCCCGTGTGGTACTGAGCGGAACAACCCCAAACCAAGAGCGTTTGGATGTGACGAACGAAGAGATTAGGCTTCGGGTGCCCCTGGCAAATGTACCGCCCGAGAAAGGGGAAAAGGCAAAGGTTCTTCTAGAAACCTTCAACGAACTGATTGAAGACGAGACTATAATCATTGACCGAACCGATCCTGACCAAGCTAGGGCGGTTCGAGACAAGTTCAGGCAATGAAATGACAACTGACGACAAATCTTCGTTCACTGCGGAGACGAGTCTTTGGCAAGTTTGGAAGATGGCGCGCCGGGTTCGCCGAAAAGGGTTCAATGAGGTTGTTGCCGGGTCGGCCGCGTTGGTGATGTTGGCGTACGTAACGCTTTCAAAGCAGACGCCGCATGACATGGGCGAGATGGTCAGAGGTTGGGCTGATACTGGCTTGGGTTTTTCGGCCACGATTCTCGGATTTCTAGTCGCCGGATTTACAATTTTCGTGACGGTATCCAACCGTTCGCTTCTGATTGCAATGGAGGGCGTCAAAGAAAAGAGCGGGCTGACATTCTTGAAATACAATTTTGCTGTTTTTTTTGAAACATTCATTTGCTATTTGGGATTTGCTGCCGTTTGTATTTGCGTGTTGGTGAGCGGTCCCAGCGGTGGACTAACCTCTCAACTGGTTTCGTTATTGCCCAGCGGAATCTACGGCGTGTTACATCCGTTCATCCCCCGCGCGTCCGCGTTCGTGATGGGAACGTGGTTTGTATTATTGATTTTAGAACTAAAATCTTTTGTCTACAACATTTATCACCTAACGATGACTTCAATTCGCTGGGATGCCGAACATCCCAACGGGCCGCCCAGCGATTCCTCGTCAGAGCCGATCGCCGAAATGGAGGAAGCGAGCCAAGGTGGGGTTGGGCGCTGATCGGATTACTGCACCTGCTGTACGAGCGAATAGGGCAGTTGAAAGTAGACAGAGCCGCGTTTCCGTCCGAGCAAACCGCGTAAACCGCACTTCAAAAACGCTACACCCCCTCTCCCGTTTACCGATTGAAAACCCGTTAAATCCCGCACAACCCCCTCTCCCAAAGCGGTTTAAATACTCCGGAATAAGTTAGCATTCCCTATCAATACCCCGCAAACTGTAGCAAAGTGGAGCATTGTGTAGCACGGGGACCTGCCCCCCCCAGCGAGTGGGCTCCAGCCAATCTCAGTCGCCGATGGGCTTCCACAAGGCGTCGCCGTGCGGCCGGTGCACAAGCAAAAGTGATCGTGCGTCAGGCGCCGCGCTCGCGTTAATCTACTTTGACTTCGTGCAGCCGACCCGTGTTCACATCGAAAACGACGCCGCGGACGGGGACGTCTTTTGAAATCCAGGGATGCGACCTGATTTTCTTGATCTGCTCGCGGGTATTTGTCTCGGGATCCTTGTAGGAAAAGAATCGCATCGGAGCCGGCGACGCATCGCCGGTTGAAGCGCTCAGCTTCGCGTTCAAATCGGCATCCGTGAATGTCGTGAACCCGCAGCCGGTGTGGTTGAGAAGCAAAATCTCGGTGGTTCCGAGGATCCGGTTGGAGACGATAAGCTCCCCCAGAACATCGTCGGTTACCGCGGGTCCGCCGGTTCGGATAACGTCGATATCAGCTTCCGGCAGCCCCAGGATTCCAGGGAGGTCTGAGAGCCGTGGATCCATGCAGGTGACAACTACAATTTTTGGGGCTGGACGCTTCCCCAGAGTGGGATTGTAGGTCTTTGCATAGTTGCGGTTTGCTTCCAGGGCCTTGTCAATAATACTCATGGTTTTTCTCCTGATGGGCCAGCGGTGGGGCCAGGCCCGGTTTTTAAAGTCACTCTACCGTTCGAAGCGGCAGCCAGGGACAGGTTAGAGCCGATTTGCGCCGGCGAAGCTATTGGACGATAGTATTGGCGATACCTTGGTATGGGGGAACCTTGGAATTTGGCGCTATGGAGTTTGCCGGCAGGCTCATTCGACTCGCTGCGCTCGCTCATGGCAGGCCGTCCATCGGCACACGATTGCCCTTCAGGCCGGAAAACCTATAAAAAAGCAAAAGCATCGAGTCGAATGATATGTCCGCATCCGTGCCTGCTGATTCCTCTGCCCTCAGTCCATCGAAGGGGTCGCATAGCGATACCGCGGATATTGCGATTGTCGGCGGCGGCGCGGCCGGTCTGGCGGCGGCGATTTTTGCGGCCAAGGCGGCGCCGGCAGGGCTTCGGATCGTTGTTCTGGATGGGGCAAGGATGCTCGGTGCGAAAATTCTCGTCTCCGGCGGCGGGCGATGTAATGTCACCCATCACGAAGTCTTCCCCAGAGATTTTAACGGATCGCAGAACATCGTTCGCAATGTTCTCTCGGAGTTCGACGTGGCGGCGACGATTCGCTGGTTCGCGTCGCTCGGGGTTGAGCTTAAACGTGAGCCGTCGGGAAAACTCTTTCCGGTCGCCAACTCGGCGCGGGCCGTGCTCAAGGCTTTGTTGGATGAGTGCAAGGCGCTGAAGGTGGCGCTTTTGACGAGCCACAGGGTGACGGGAATTGTTCCGCCTTCGGACGCCGACCGCTCCTTTCAGATCCTGCACAACAATGGGACGTTGAAGTGTGCGCGGGTCATCGTCTCGACCGGTGGGCGATCGCTCCCGCTGAGCGGAAGCGATGGGTTGGGCTGGGAAATCGTTCGTGGATTGGGTCACACGGTTACTCCGACGTATGCCGCGCTTGTGCCGTTGGTCCTGTCGCAGCCGATGTTTCACGCCGAACTTGCCGGCGTTTCGCAGGAGGTGCAGTTGTCGGTCTTCCTCGGCGGGAAGCGGATCGACGATCGAACCGGGAGCCTGCTCTGGACTCACTTCGGCATCAGCGGCCCGGTGGTGATGGATGCGAGCCGGCACTGGACGATGGCGCACGAAACCGCTCAAGCAACCGGCATCGCGCCGACCTTGCAGTGCAATCTGCTGCCCGGCGAGAGCTTTCAGCAGGTCGAGCAATGGTTGATTCAATCAACATCGAATCGGCCGAGGGCTTCGATACTCACCCATTTGTCACAACGGCTCAACGAACGCACGGCGTCGGCGCTGCTGCGGCACGCCGGGATCGATCCGGCAACAGTGGCCGGCCAGTTGACGCGCGAGCTGCGGCGATCGCTCGTTCACGCGCTGACCGCCCTGGTGCTGCCGGTTGCGCAGCATCGTGGTTGGAATTATGCCGAGGTGACGGCCGGCGGCGTTCCGCTGAGCGAGATCGACTTCCGCACCATGCAGTCGCGGAAAGTTACCGGCTTGTACCTGGCCGGCGAGGTGCTCGACTGCGACGGCAGGATTGGCGGATTCAACTTCCAATGGGCGTGGGCAACGGGCTTCCTCGCCGGACGCGCGGCGGCGACACTGGCGTCGCCGTAGCGGGCGGGAGTAGAGTGAGCGGATGCATGCATTGTTCAAAAAGTTGGGGGACACTGTCCTTGAGCGCTGGAAGCGGGAAAACTTTTCTCTCGCGAAGTTTCCGGAGATCGCCTGCTCGGCGCTGGAGGCGCAGCCGCCTGCGAAGATCGTGAAACTTCCCGCCCTCATGCGGGATTTCCTGCTCAGCGAGGAACAGCCGCTGCAGACCGATTCGCCTTTCGGCGAGCCGGAACTCGTGGTGTACAGCCATCCGCGATTTTACATTCAACTCCTGTTTTGGATGGACGGAACAACCGCCATTCATCAACACGAATTCTCCGGCGCGTTTCACGTAATGCATGGGTCGAGCATTCACGCGCATTATGAATTTGAAAAGGCCCGGGCAGTCACTCCCTATATCCGCGTCGGCAACCTTCGAATGAAGAAGATGGAGATCCTGGAATCGGGGCGCACGGTGCCGATCGTCTCCGGCCAACAGGATATTCATTCCCTTTTCCATCTGGATTCACCGTCGGCGACGGTGGTCGTGCGCACGCAACATGATCCTGGAACGGGCCCGCAGCTCAATTACCTGCCGCCGCACATCGCGATTGATCCGCATTTCAGGGACACGCTCATGATGCGCCGGATGCAACTGCTCGATTTGCTGGATCAGGCGAATGACCCTGGATATGCCCAACGGGTGAAGGAGATGATCGCCGACCTGGACTTCGAGCGCGGCTTTTCCGTCCTGCATCACTGCATCGAATCTCTGCAACAGCTCGGCCAATGGGAACCCGTGCTCCGGATATTTGAAAAGAAGCATGGCAACCTCGGCGCCGGCGTCGCGACTACCCTGCGAGAAGACGTCCGCCGAAGCGTCATCAAGAGCTTGCGCACCACGATCATCGAGCCCGAGCATCGGTTCTTCCTTGCATTGCTGATGAACGCCCCCACGCGCGACGATATGCTCTCGCTTGTGGCCCAGCGCTTTCCGAAGGAAGCGCCCGTCGCTGTCGTCCTGCGCTGGGTGGAGGAGCTGATGGAAATGTCGGATGCGGGCGTCACGATCCTCGATGCATCGTTTCCCGAAACACTTGAAGTTGAAAGCAACGCGCAGCCGGATCTGTTCCTGGCGGCGTTCCGGTATTTTTTGAAGCGCGATAAGAAACTTCCGCCGATCATGCACGATCTGACCGCGAAAGACGTGAACGAACTGCGGGCCACCTTCGCGGAATCAGCCCTGAGCCTTTTGACCCTGACTCGCATTTAACCGACGTAGGTGCAAATCGATATGTAAGCATTTACTTACCAAAATCGCTGAAAACGTAACAAAACGTAAAATTATGTAAAATCCGCAGCCGCCAATTCCCCTCTAACTCGCCCAATCACTTCATTCCAATTGCCCGGTTCTTTCTGCCGGAACAAACGCATCGTCGGATACCAGGGCGAATCCTCCCGCTCGCGCATCCATCGCCAATCCGACCACCAGGGCAGCAGCGTCCATACCGGCCGGCCGAGTGCTCCGGCCAAGTGGGCCACGGCGGTGTCCACTGAAATCACCGAGTCCAAACTCGCGATCAGACCTGCTGTGTCGGCAAAATCGTTCAACTGAGCCGCGAAATCCTCGATCTTGATATCGCCGGGCAATCTCGCGAGCTCGCCCAGGCCGTCTCCCTTCTGCAGGCTGATAAACCGCACGCCCGGCGTCTGCAAAACTGGAATGAGTTGGCCCAGCGTCAGCGACCGCGCCTGGGCACTGGAGAATCCCGGTCCGCCCGCCCACGCCAGGCCGACCTTGAAACCATTGCCGCGACCACCCAACTGCCGGCGCCATTGGTTTTCATCATCCGATGGCGCTTTCAGGTAGGGCACAATTGCCGGCACGTTTTGAACGGTCGTGCCCAAAACCCTCGGCAAACTCAGTAGCGGGCAGTGGAGGTCAAACGTCGGCAGCGACTGGCCTTTGGCGATGACCCTGCAGCCGAACCGGGACGATTCCAGCAGCCGGACCAACTCCGGTTGACACTCCAGAACCGCGTTTCCGCCGCGCTGGATCACCATTGGAACAAACCGCGCGAACTGGATCGTGTCCCCCAGCCCTTGCTCGGCATGCAGCAGGATCGTCCGTTCATTCAGCGGCTCGCCCTGCCATCGCGGTTGGGCGAACTTCCGCGGCTCGGTCGTGAAATCGCCGACGGCCCAGCGCCATTCGTATTCCTCCCACCCACCCGGGTAATCCCCCATCGCCAGCAAAACCATTCCCAGATAAGCGTGCGCCGTCGCCATCGACGGCATAATCGCGATCGCTCGCCGCAGCGCCGCGGCCGATTCTTCGAGCTGCCCATTGCGCTGCACGCGCATTGCCGAGATTGCAAATAAATGCCGGATGATTCCCCATCAGGTTCACCGCCCGCGTGAAGGAGGCGATCGCCTTGTCCACCATTCCCTGACCCAAATAGATGCAACCCAGGTTGTTCTCGGCCTCGGCGTAGCCGGGTTTGTGCGCCAGGGCCTGGTGATAGGCGGCGATGGCCTCCTGCGTCTTTCCCGCGGCGGCCAGCACGGCGCCGAGGGTATTGTACGGCTCAGCCGCATCAGGGGTAATCGCAATGGCTTGCCGCAGCGAATGCTCCGCCTCGGCCAACCTTCCCTGCCGATGCAGTTGGCAGGCTTGTTCAAAAGCATGTTGGCTTTGAATGTCCATGGCCGACTGGTTGGGCATTATCTCGCGGTCTGTCAGGGGTGACAAACATTTTGTCGCGGCTGGTATCACACTTTTCGGGGTTGGTTCAGCCAAATCTACAGCGGATTAAATTGGCATGGGGCTTGCCTTGCGTTCGTTGATTTCGCGGCGGCATGTCAATTGGCCGCGACGGTCTCGGACTCAATTCATTTTTGGTTCTCTTACCCCATGGGAGGTTTTATGATCCGACGTCTGGTTGCATTTTCGGCGCTGCTTTTTTTGCCGGCGCGGCGCATGCGCAAAACATGGCGAGTGATGCCGGGCCATTTGAGGTCACGGTGCAGGGCCTTGGGCAGAATGACCGGGAGTTTGAGAATGGCGGGTTTTCGCTGGCGGGAGGCGTGGGATTTTTCGTCATCCCCTGGCTGGAACTGGGCGTTCGGGATGGGGTTGATTATACGAGCGTGAAGAACGGCCCAAGCGGCTGGGACAACACCGTGAAGGGTGCGGTGGATTTCAATATTCCGCTGGATCATTTGGAGCCGTATATCGGGGCGAACGTTGGGTATTACGGGAGCGATGTGAATCGGAGCACGCCGGAGGCGGCGCCGGAAGCGGGGCTCAAGATTCTGTTTACGAAGAATGTGTTTCTGTACGGGTCGGTGGAATATGACTTCCTCTGGCGCCGAGGCGGGGTGGACCTGGATACGGGGAACTTTGCGTATGGGCTGGGGATTGGGCTGCGGTTCTAAGTTCGTTTTTTTCCTGTGGCTGTTGATTGCCCCCGCTGCGGCTGTTGTTTTTCGCAGCGGGGGTATTGGGTACAAAAGGTAACAGTCCGCAATAAACTGGGTGGTTTAGGCGGTTTAGGAAAGACAAAATCGGGGTTGAAATGCCTGCGGCCCCCTAGGTCGCGATTCAATTAGTTTGGCGTCGTAGTTAATCCTTCTCGCTCTCAGTTGATGATTCGCCGGTCAGCCGTTTGCGGATCGATTTCAGTTCCTTCTCTCGCTTCGAAGTCGTTTTTGGGTACGCCATCTTCAGTTCCCCGAGGGCGTCAAGAACAATGCGGGATACAATCAGCCGAGCATCTTCCTTGTCGTCCGCGGGAACGACATACCAAGGCGCGTGGTGCGTGCTGGTGGCGGCGAGGCATTCTTCGTAAGCCTCCATGTATTGCTGCCAATATTTGCGCTCGTGAATGTCTGCGAGGCTGAATTTCCAATTTTTATCAGGCTCATCGATTCGTTCCAGAAAGCGATTTCGTTGCTCTTGCTGCGACAGGTGAAGAAAGATTTTCACGATTCGGGTGCTGTTATGAAAAAGATGGCGCTCGAGGTCTACGATGGAGCGATAGCGATCTTTCCAGAGCGTTTTTCCTTGGCGTAATTCGCCCGAAAGCCGCTGGCTGGCGAGAATCTCCGGATGCACGCGAACAACCAGGACTTCCTCGTAATAGGAGCGATTGAAAATGCCGATCCGCCCACGTTCGGGAAGTCTGCAGGTCGTGCGCCAGAGGAAATCGTGTTCCAACTCTTCGGCACTGGGCTGTTTGAAGCTGAAGACTTCGCACCCCTGCGGATTGACTCCGGACATAACGTGCCGGATCGCGCCATCTTTGCCGGAAGCGTCCATGCCTTGAAAGATGAGCAGCAACGCATAGCGGGCGGAGGCAGAATGAAGATTTTGCAGTGAGGACAATTCCTCGACGTGTTTTGCCAGCAGCTTTAGATACCGCTTCTTTGATTTACAAAGGGGCTTCCCAATTGTCGGCCATTCCCGGAGCTTAATCCTGTCTCCAGGGTGAACACGGAAATCCTTTGAATTGATTTTCATGCGGATCCTAACGGTATGTTCAACGGCACATTTACACGGCTGGGATAGCGACCGGCGGGATCGGCACGATGGGCTTTTTCACGATGGACGTGGCGTTGGTCGGATCAAAGATCCGATAGGCGAGCAGTTTCAGCCGATCGTTCACGAGGAACCAAGCCAGGGCATATCCCCAGACGAACATTGCCCAACCCCAACCGAGCGGTGTCATGAACACGCCATAAACCGCAATCAAAGTCGCCAGGATTTGCGTCCCGAGGACGGCCATCCAGAGGATTTTCGCGGGGCGGATCGACCAGAACGGGCCGCGCGTGCGGGTCAGAAAGATTGTCAGATGGCCGGCCACGGATAATTTCAAATACATCAGGGTCTGGATGTGCAAGCGATCGAGCTTAAAGACGCGTTCGCCGAGATAAAACAGGCCAAACGCGGCTACCACTCCGATGACGCCCAGCACTGTCGAAATCCCCAGCACCAGGCGCATGTTCCATGCTTCGGGTTTGTCCTTGTAATGAACGTTGTCATAGGCGATGGAGAGAATCGCGCCATCGTTGAGCAAGGCCAGCATCACGATCATCACGGCGGTGAGCGGATAGAAGTTGAACACGAGGATCGCCAACGTCATGAAAAAGAGTACGCGCAGGGTTTCGGCGATGCGGTAGATGGCATAACTATTCATCCTCTGGAAGATCCGGCGGCTTTCCTTGATGGCGTCGATGATGACCGACAGACCGTCGGTCAAGAGGACGATGGATGCTGCCGCCCGGGCTGCGTCGGTTGCTCCGGAGACGGCGATGCCGCAGTCGGCTTTCTTGAGCGCGGGCGCATCGTTCACGCCATCGCCGGTCATGCCGACGATATGGCCGCGCTTTTGCAGAATGTCGACGATGTGGAACTTATGCTCCGGAAATACTTGAGCGAAACCGTCAGCCTTTTCAATGAGTTGGGTTTCCTCGGGGGTTTCCTTCTTTTTGGAATCCCCTAACCCGCTGGCGTCGAGGATATTGGTTCCCAGGCCCAACTCCCTGGACATTTCGCGAGCGATGGCGATTTGATCGCCGGTCACCATTTTAATGCTGACGCCCATTTGTTGCGCGGTCGCGATGGTTGCCTTGGCATCTTCCCGCGGCGGATCGGACATTGGCAAGACACCCAGAAAACGCCACTTGCCCTTCTCGTCTGCGCGGGCAACGCCCAGGGAACGAAAGCCGCGTCCGGCAAAATCATTGACGGCCTTCTCTACGGCCGTCTTTACCTCACCAGCGTTTGTCGACATCTGCAGAATCACTTGCGGGATGCCCTTGGCCACATCGAACTGCTTTCCATCGCCGCCCTTCACCGTGGCTTCGGTACGTTTTTGGACGGGGTCAAACGGCTTGAAGTGAACGACTTGATAGGTCTTCAACGTTTTCTCGTCCTTCACACCACCGAGGACGGCGAGGTCGATGGTGTCCTTGTCTTCGGCGCGCGAAGCCAGCGCGGCGGCGAGGATGACTTGGTCGGCGGGAATGCTATCGACCGTGAACGGATCGCCCAGCGTCAGCTTGTTTTGGGTGAGAGTGCCCGTCTTGTCCGAGCAGAGTATGTCAACACCCGCCAATTCCTCGATGGCTACCAGACGGCTGACGATCGCCTTCTTTTTAGCCATGAGGCGCGCGCCGACGGCCATTGTGACGGACAATACCGTGGGCATCGCCACTGGAATTGCGGCAACCGTCAGCACCAGGGCGAATTGCAGCGTAGTGAGGATTTGGTCCCCGCGGCAGATGGCGACAGCAATAATTACCACGACCAGAGCCACGGCGAGAATGATGAGGAAATTCCCGATCTTCAACACGGCGCGTTGAAAATGGCTGGCGGTTTGAGCTTCTCCGACCAACTGGGCTGTTTTACCGAAGTAGGTGCGCGTGCCGGTGGCATAGACCAGTGCGTCGATTTCACCGCGGCGCATGATCGAACCGGAAAAGACAGCGTCGCCCGGTTTGTGGGTTGCCGGCAATGATTCGCCGGTCAGTGCGGATTGATCGACGGCCACCTCGTCGCCCGCGAGCAGGCGCGCATCCGCCGGAATAATGTCGCCCAGTCGCAAGCGAATAACGTCGCCCGGTACGAGTTCGCGAGCCGGAGGCGCGATCCATTTGCCGTCACGTTTGGCCTTTGACTGAATCGCCAGTGTTTTCTTTAAGGCGGCGATGGCGTTGCCCGCCTGCCGCTCCTCCCAGAATCCGACAACGGCGTTGCAAACCAGCAAAAGGAGGATGATGAAAAAATCGGGCCAGTGGTGGACCACGCCCGACAGGATCACCGCCACTTCAATCATCCAAGGGATCGGGCCCCAGAAATATGAGAGAAATTTCAGGAGCAGGTTGGTCTTCTTCTGCGCGATCTCGTTCGGTCCGTATTGAGCGAGCCGTTTCGCGGCCTCAGCCTGACTGAGACCCTCCGGCGAAGAGTGCAATTTCTTCTCCACCTGCGCCATTGGCAATGTTTTTAGGTCGTCCGCGGGATCCGGGTTTTGTTCAGATTGTTCGTTCATTTGGGGACGCTCCACTTCCAATTGCGGATTTCCGGAAGGTCCTGGCCATGCTGATCGATAAAGAGCTTGTGCTCGATGAGCTTGTCCTGGACCATCTGCTTGAGGTACGCCCCTTTGGCGCCCAATTGCGGCAGACGATCCACGACGTCCTGCACCAGATGAAAGCGATCGAGATCGTTTTGCACCCTCATGTCGAAGGCCGTTGTGATCGTGCCCTCTTCCTTGTAGCCGCGGACATGAAGGTTGTGATTGGTCCGGCGGTACGTCAGCCGGTGGACCAGCCAGGGGTATCCGTGGAAGCCGAAAATAATGTGTTTATCTTTTGTGAAGAGTGAATCGTAGTCGGTCTCACTCAGACCGTGCGGGTGTTCGCTGGCGGACTGCAGCTTCATCAGGTCGACGACATTGATCACGCGGATTTTCAGATCGGGAAGATGCTGGCGAAGAATGGAAACAGCGGCCAGGATCTCCAGCGTTGGCGTGTCTCCGCAGCAGGCCATCACCACGTCTGGCTCGCTGTTTTGGTCGTTGCTAGCCCATTGCCAGATGCCAATTCCTTCCGTGCAATGCACAACTGCTGCTTCCATGGTCAGCCATTGCGGGAGGGCATGCTTGCCGGCGACCACCACGTTGACGTAATGCCGGCTGCGGAGGCAATGATCGAAGACGGATAAGAGGCAATTCCCATCCGGCGGCAGATAAACGCGAACGATGTCGGCCTTTTTGTTAATCACGTGATCGAGAAATCCAGGATCCTGATGCGTGAAGCCGTTGTGATCCTGCTGCCAGACGTGGGAGGCGAGGAGATAATTCAGCGATGCGATCTTGCGGCGCCACGGTAGTTCCGATGTAACCTTCAGCCATTTCGCGTGCTGGCTGAACATCGAATCGACGATTCGAATGAAAGCTTCGTAGCTGTTGAACAGCCCGTGCCGGCCAGTGAGCAGGTATCCTTCCAGCCAACCCTCACATTGATGCTCGCTGAGCATCGAATCCAGCACGCCTCCATCGGGCGCGAGGAATTCATCGTTTTTCACCTCCCGGGCGTCCCATTGACGGTTGGTCACTTCAAAGACCGCGCCAAGCAGGTTCGACAGCGTCTCATCGGGGCCAAATACGCGGAAATTACGAGGCTTCGCATTCAGCTTGACGACATCGCGCAGAAATTGGCCAAGGACCAGCGTATCCTGGCCGTCAACCGCGCCGGGGGAAGGAACATGTACGGCATGATCGTGGAAATCGGGCATTTTCAAATCGTGCAATAGAATGCCACCGTTGGCGTGGGGATTGGCGCCCATCCGGCGGTCGCCTTGAGGCGCCAGCTCGGCCAATTCGGCATTTAACCGGCCGTGCTCATCGAACAATTCCTCGGCCTTGTAGCTTTTCATCCAGGTTTCAAGCTGTGCAACGTGTTCGGGGTGATCGGAATCCACCAGCAGCGGAACCTGATGGGCGCGAAACGTGCCTTCGACTTGCAGGCCATCGACGACTTTGGGTCCCGTCCAACCCTTGGGCGATCGAAGCACGATCATGGGCCAGCGCGGGCGAGTCGTGTCATTTTTACTCCGGGCATTCTTTTGGATTTCTCGGATATCCTCAATGGCGTTTTCCAAGGTGGCGGCCATCAGTTGATGCATCTTTTCCGGCTCATCGCCTTCGACGAAGTGAGGCGTCCAGCCGCAGCCGCGCAGGAATTGTTCCAGTTCCTCATGCTCGATGCGGGAGAGGACTGTGGGGTTGCTGATCTTAAAGCCGTTGAGATGGAGGATCGGGAGGACGGCCCCGTCTGAAACTGGATCGAGAAATTTATTGGATTGCCAGGCGGTTGCCAGCGGGCCGGTTTCCGCTTCCCCATCGCCAACAACGCAGGCGACGATCAGCTCGGGACTGTCAAAAGCGGCCCCAAATGCATGGCTCAGCGAATATCCCAGCTCGCCCCCTTCGTGAATAGATCCCGGCGTGGTGGGGGCGACATGGCTGGAAATTCCGCCGGGAAACGAGAATTGCTTGAATAGCTTTTTCAACCCCGCTTCATCCTGAGTTACGTTCGGATAGATCTCGCTCCAAGTCCCTTCGAGATAGACATTGCCGACAATTGAAGGACCGCCATGGCCGGGACCGGCTATGTAGAACATGTCCAGGTCATACTTCTTGATGACCCGGTTCAAGTGCACATAAATGAAATTCTGTCCCGGCGTGGTGCCCCAGTGACCAACGACCAGCGGCTTTACATGCGAAAGTTTCAGCGGCTCCTTGAGCAACGGATTGTCATAGAGATAAATCTGCCCGACCGAGAGGTAGTTGGCGGCACGCCAATAGGCGTTCATCTTGCAAAGCAACTCCGGCGAGAGCACGCCGCCGGCTTCAAGTGACGATGCTCGGTCGTTGCGGGCTTTGACGTCGGGGGCCAAGAGATCGATTGACATAAGTTTATTCCTATCGTTAGACGAAACACCGTTCTAAGGCGCATTTGCCTCGGGCGTGGGCTGAATCGCGCGCTTACCGGGCCTGAGGGACAGGTTGTCCGTTGTTACATAGATAAGCATCGCGAGGAGCATCAGCAGCACGGCGATCCAGACGCGCCAATCTTTGTGCGCATGTTTCCAAAAATGACGGCGCGGTTGGGCGTGATCCCGGGGCTTGGATCCTTCGCTTTCGACATCGTGGTTCTTCGCACTCATTTCGTTTCCAGCAGGAGACATTGCGGTCATCGAGCCAGTTCCGGCGCTTTGGGCTCTTTGGGCTCGCCGTTCTTTCCGCCGTTGCCTTCCGGGCCGAGTCCCATGGTCAAGGCCGTCAATCCGGCAAGACCCCCAAGTTGCATGCTTTCTACGGCCGTACTTGGAACGATGACGATGGTGGAATTCTGCTTGAGACCCTCGTAGAGCATATTCATGGCCCGCAGATGAAATGCGACGGGATTGTGCTGGTAGCTTTTAGAGGCTTCGGCAAACTTCTCCGCGACCTGCCGCTCTGAGTCTCCAAGAATCACCCTGGCCTGACGCTCTCTTTCTGCCTGGGCCTGCATAGACATCGCATTCTCCAAGGCCTGCGGGATTAATACGTCTTTAACTTCCACCGAGATGACGTTGATACCCCAGGGTTCCGTGCGCTCATCGATTATCTTTTGAAGCAGGGTGCTGATTTTGTCCCGGCCTTCCAGCATGTCTGAGAGCATGGTTTTGCCGATCACATCGCGCAGCGCGGTTTGAGATGCCCAACTGATGGCGCTTCGATAATCCGCTACGCCCAGGGCCGCCTTTTTCGGGTCAATGACTTTCCAGAACAACACCGCATCCACATCCACGGGAACGGTGTCTTTGGTGAGGGTTTTTTCCGCTTTGAAACCGGTGGTGATGACGCGGGTGTCGATCCAGTAGGGAATCGCATCGACGATGGGAATGATGAAGAAAAGTCCTGGCCCCTTGAGGGAGTGGAACTGGCCCAGACGAAGGATGACCGCTTTATCCCATTGGTCCGCGACCCTGATTGCGCGAGCACAAACGACAGCGATCACAAAGGCGATGATCGCAGTGAATACGCTTCTTTCTGGCGCCGCCGCGCTATAGGCGGCAAAGGCCAATCCTCCGCCAATGCCGAGAATGACGATAAAGATCAGTGCCGCAAATGGACTAGGAGTTCTCATATTGAGTACCTTTGTGAGCGGACATTTTTATTTGCACGAACAAAAAAACCGACGCAGCCGAATCCCGAGGCGTCGGGACTCAATTGCGTCGGCTTACTTGTTAACAGGTCTTCCGGCGATTTGCCGGAATACCCTTTATTTAGTCATCCGAAGACTTTGATAATCAGGCGAGGGGCTGGTTTGTTCAGCGACCCCGACTCCGCACCATACGCCGATCGGGCAGTTTCGGGAATAACCAATATCCTTCATTTTCCAATAAAAACGCAGGGCGAAATTGAAAGCGGCGTCTCAGAAGGCCTGGGCCGCTTCGAACCCCTTTAGAGCCTTGCGATACCAACGATATACTGTTTATGGTGTCTGATCGGGCAGATGGCCTCAAAAGGCAAAGAGCATGGCAAGACGGATATTCCTGATTATCTGCGTCGTGTGCACGCTGGGTGGCGGCGTCTTTGCGGCGGGTCCGGAAGGATCGGACGACACGAGTCGGTTTTACGGAAGCTGGTCGGTAACATTTCTGTATCTCAACATTCCGGTGACGGTTGTGTCGGTGCATGATGCCAAGGGGTACCAGAATTATATCCTGACCCCGGAGGGGGCGGCGCGGCCGAGGCCGGACATTTTGCGGCGGCAAATGGAAAGTGGAGCAGTGATGACACAGCCGCGCCGAACAATGGGGGGACGTATTCGTTTGTCGATAACAATACGCTCTATTCGACGAATGCGCTGGGGCAGGGTGGAACCTGGCAGCGGTACACTTTGCCGCTGCCGCAGATCGTTGCCAGCGGGGGAAACGGGGTGTCGCTGGGGAACGATCTCACGCGGGTGAAGTCGAGGGACGCAATGGCGGCGTCGCGGGCGGTTGCGGCAACGTGGCAGTCGGATGCCGTGCTGCTGTGGATGCAGGTGGTTTCGCCGAGTCCGGATGGGACGGTGAATATCCTGGCGCATCCGCAGGCGTTTAATTGTTTGTACTACTCGCCCTCGGCGAACGGAGAGATTTCCGTCGTGAGCACTGGACCGACGGGGGTGATGGTGATTGCGGCGCCGGTGAATGTGCGTCCGTCGCCCACGGTCGCGATCAAGCCGCAGGCGATTGATCTTTCGCAGGCGTTCGCGAACTGGAAATTGTTTGGGTTTAACGGCAATGCGTCGCAGGCGACGCTGAGCTTTCAGGCGGCACGGAATAAGCCGATGCGGCTGGTGTGGGAAATCCAGGCCGGGGCGGCGTATCCGCTGGTGGCTTCGGGTTCGACAGGGGCGCTACTGAGCCCATTTGAAATCGTGGACAACAAAGTGGCGGACTACAACGCGCTGGCGGCCTCGCACGCGCGGCGCGGGGGGATGAATACGTCATCCGGATTCCGGACGCAGACGGGGATCAACTTCTGGCCGGTCGAGGACTCGACCAATTCGGAAAATCCGAACAATCCTTCGGGCGGGAACGACGAAAGTGAGGAGGCGGAGAGGAATGCCGCTCTGCAAAACGCGTATGACGCCGGCGACATGGCGGCGTATAACCGCATCCAAAACAACGAAATGACCGACGCCGACCGGGAAAACTTCTTCAACAGCACGGGGCCTGGTGAAGTGGTGAACAATGGCGGAGATAATGTGAATAACGACAGCGGCGGCGGTGGGAATGAGGATGTGGCTCCGGAACCGGAACCCGCGCCGGCTCCCGAACCTGTGGGCGATGAAGGGGGCTGAATATGAATTGCGGGTGGATGATGTTGCACAAACAGCCTCGCATTGAAGCCTCAGGTCTTTCGCGTGCGCTGCTTGCGGCGGTGGTTGGATGTGCTGTATTGGCATCGCGTGCGTCGGCCGATCCTGCGCCTGACGCGGGCAACCCGCAGGCACTGGCGACGGTTGAGCAGGGAGACGCGGCGTTCGCGAAGCGGGATTACAAAGCCGCCATTGGCGAATACAACGCCGCCGCGGGGATCGATCCACATTTGGAAATGGCCTACGTGCATGCGGGGGACGCATATCTGGCGACGAATGATTATGCCTCGGCACTGGTGCAATATCAGAAGGCCGTGAACCTGGGCAACGGGGACATCACGGCATACATGCGGCACGCGCGCTGTGCGTATCAGCTCAACGACATCGATTCGGCCATGGCCGATTGCAACAAGGCGCTGGATATTGACATGCGCTGCGAAGACGCCTGGATGTTCCGGGGGAACTGTTATTCGGCCAAAAGCGATTACACCACGGCGGCGGCGGATTATTCGGAGGCGGTGGCGGTGGATCCGCAAAGCGGGGATACCTGGTATGCGGCAGGCTTTGCGTTTGCCGAGGCGGAGCAATGGCAGGCCTCGATTGTCGCTCTCTCGCAGGCGATCAGGCTCCGGCCGAAGTTTGCCTGGGCGTATGGCGAGCGCGGATTCGCCTATTTCAAGCTGGGACAATATGCGGCGACCATCGCGGACGAGAAGAACGCAATCTCTCTGGATTCGAAGACCTGCTATTGGCATCTCGATTATGGGGACGCGCTGACAAACACGAAGAATTATGACGCCGGGCTGGCGGAGTTGAACATCGCCGTGCAGCTTCTGCCCAACGACGCGGTTGCGTGGAATGATCGAGGTTACTGCGAATTCGAAATGGGGAATGTTCAAGCGGCGATCGCCGACTATCAGAAGGCGGTCGCAATCGATCCCAACTTTGCTTTAGCGCAAAGTAATCTCAAGGCGGCGGAAGAGAGGGGCGGTGCTCCCGGTGGTTGGAATAACATCCCGATACAAATCAGGCAGTAAAGAAACGCTCCGATGCCGGAGGGCGATGCCTTTTAGGTTGTGGCGGATGAGGCGATGCGCGTAGGATCGTCGGCGTGAAATTCGGCCGGGTTAAACGTCAACACGGGCGGGTCGCGGGGCTGGATGCGATCCTCGATCGGATCGTGCGGGAATGCCCGTATGTTTCGCGGATCGTGCCCGGCAGGATCAAGGTGCGGCGGGGAAATATATCTGGCAAATTCAAGCTGCAATATCCGACGCCGGCGGGACTTAAATATCTGTACCTGGGAACGGGAAGCGTGCAGGAGGTTTTTGTGATCTGCTCGGACGCCGAGAAGGCGGCGCAGTGGCTCAAGAGGTTGGAAAGCGAGGATTGATGATCGAGAGCGCGGAAATCGACAAGGCGGCGGCGATTCTGCGGCGCGGGGGGCTGGTGGCGTTTGCGACGGAAACGGTCTATGGCCTGGGGGCCGACGCGACTAACGCGGAGGCGGTGGCGAAGATTTTCGCAGCCAAGGGACGGCCGGGAACCAATCCGTTGATCGTACACGTGGCGGATATCGCGACGGCGCGGCGGTATGTGGCGGCGTGGCCGGAGGCAGCCGAGCGATTGGCGCGGGTGTTTTGGCCGGGGCCGATCACGATTGTGCTGCCAAAGGGGAAGCAGATCGTCGATGCGGTGACGGCCGGATTGGGGACGGTGGCGATTCGATGTCCGGATCATCCCGTTGCGCTGGAACTGTTGCGGCGGTTTGGAGGGGCCGTGGCGGCGACCACGCGAATCGGTCGAGCCGAATCAGTCCGACGACGGCGGAACATGTGCGAAGAGAGCTGGGAGATAAAGTCGAGCTAATTCTGGATGGCGGGCCTTGCCGGGTCGGGATTGAATCTTCAGTCATTGATTTGGCCTCCGGGTCCGCGGCCATCTTGCGGCCGGGGGGAATTTCGCGGGAGCAGATCGAGCGGGTCATCGGGCCGGTGGAGGTTCGCAGCCTGAAGATTTCTCAAGATGAGCCCAGCGCCAGTCCGGGGCAGCAGGCGGTTCACTATTCTCCGGTGACGCCAACCTTTCGTATTTCTGAAGAAGACGCGGCGCGATTTCCGACATTATTCGGGGGCAAGCTTGGCAGCAGTCAGATTTTCGTGATAATTCGCGGCACCCAACTGGCCGCGCAGTTGGAGAAATGGATTAATCCTGAATTCACGATTGAAATGCCCGCCAGCGCCGGGGATTACGCCAGGCGTCTTTACTCGGCGCTGCACGAAGCGGATGGTCGAAAGGCGAACGTCATCTGGATTCAGGAACCGCCGGGGGATGCGTCGTGGGATGCGGTTCGCGACCGGCTTTGGCGTGCGGCGCGGCCAGCGCCGTGAACCGGGTCTGCTTTTGCAAAAAAACCGCGATCACACAATTTTGCGGCTTACGGGGACAACACAACCAATGTAGCATGAGTTGGTTCGGCCTGGGCGCGCAGCATGTTCAAGAAATCCACAGCATTTCAAGGGGATAAAACCCTCCCGGCGCGGGAAACGCGCGAGCATCCGGAGCCGTGGGGCGAGCGCGGCGGGCTGAATGTTTTCCAGCGGCTGGTCCGGCAATGGGAATCGCTGCATCCGTATAACGGTGCGCAGGTGCTGAAAATCGAAGGGGAAGTCGATCTGCAGCTTTGCCAAAGCGCCTGGCTCGATGCGCTGGCGGCACTGAACCTGGGGGTCGTGTCCATAGAAAAGAATTCATACCGCTATCGGCAAATGAACGGAGAGGCGATTTACCATGGAGTCGTCGAATGTCCGGCGGGAACGCGGCTCGCGGAGTGGATCAGCAGCGAAATGAACCGGCCGTTTGATGATGGCCAGGGCGTGCCGTTTCGGCCCTTTGTGATCCGGGAGAGTGGGCATTTCTGGATGGGGTTGTGTTACCAGCACTGGGTGGCGGACAGCACTTCGATCCGGATGCTGATTCATGAATGGTTCGCGCGGCAGTTTAAGCCGGAGGCGGCGATCAATCGTCCGCTACGGATTCACGCGGGGGGATATCTTTCGCTGTTTGGGCCGCATCGTCCGCGCTCGCGGCCGGGGAGCGCGCTGGCGTCAACGATGCGCTGGCATGAGGAGTTTCGGCGGGTGAGGCGAATCGAAGACCCGGTGAAGTTTCGCGACCTGTCGCTGGGATTTGAACTTTTCGACGCGCCGCCGGGATTAATCGATTCGGTTTGCAAATCGGCGCGGTGCGCGGGGGCGAAGGTGAACGACATATTTCTGGCGGCGATTGCCAGGGTGTGTGACGAGTTTGTGCCGGCGGAGGCGAAGTTTCGCCGCCGGCAACTGGCGATCGGGAGCATCGCCGATCTACGTCCGTCGGCGGGGAAGCCGGTGGGAGACGTGTTCGATCTGCTGCTCGGATTCGCGGTCGTGCGCTGTAAGGCCCATGAGATGAACGATTGGAGCAAGCTGGTGGGAGCGATCGCCCGGCAGACGCAGGACCAGAAGCTGGGGGCGCTGCCGCTGAGCAGCTTTATGCGGATGGGGATCGGGCTGATCGCTGGGAAGTGGCTGTCGCGGGAAAAGGTGATGGAGTTTTACCGCAAACGGGTGTCGCTGGCGGGGGCGAATTCGAATGTCAACGTGAACCGCTGCTGGGCGGGGAAGTATGCGGGGTGCCGGCTGCTGGATTATGTGCGGGTGGCGCCGACGGGGCCGATGACGCCCCTGGTGTTTGCGACGACGACTTTTGGGAGCAATCTATCGGTGGGACTGACCTATCGCCCGGCGATCGTGCCGGCAGAAACCGCCCGCACGCACGGGGGCAAGATTCATCGAATATCTGCACGAGATTTCGGCAAGCCTCAGGGCATAAGCAAATAACCGATCAGGACCGCGAACAGGCCAACGAGGATGGCGAGCCCGACGGCAAAATCGGCCCGGCCGCCTGGGCCGATGCGTGCGCCGGATTGCGGCAGGTTTCGCCGCAGGCGGGGCAATGCCAGCGGGCGTGGTCGTGGCTGGAATCCCGCGGGTGCAATTCCACCCTGGGGTTACCGCAATGGGGGCAGGACAGGTTGATTTCCATAGCTCTCTCCACGGTGGATACGCGATGAAATGGCCTTGCCTGCGCCGGTATCAGGAACAGTCATTTTTATAAGCGGATCTGGGGGATGCATTACGGCGATCGCCTGTGATAGGCTCTCTCCTGCTGTCCCACGGGGAATAACTGACCAGCCCACACTTTTTTGCTTTATATGTGGATTGGCTCGCTATTAGAGGCAAAATGCAAATGCAATGCGGGGAGGAGGCGAGACCCCCATAAGGCCCCAAGCGGTTCTCGCCTCCTCCCCGCACCCCTCCTCCACCCTCCGGCTTCCCCTAACCGTCCAAGCCATAAGACTGAAGTCGTACGCGTCTGCGTGCAATTCGGTACGGTCTCCTAAGGGCGCCGGCATGCGGGAAGCGTTGTTTTGATTCTTCTGGAGGGGACGGTTGAGGGGAAAAGGAGAGGGAGTGGGGGTGCGGGGGCGGAGCCGCGGACGGCTCCGGGCCGTACTCGGCGATTACGCCCGGAGGCATCCACGCCTCCGGAGAAACTGTTGGGGCCTTATCTGGTTCTCCCTCGCCCCCGCATTGCACTTATCTTAAAAAAGGCACGCCGATCTGCATCCCCAAAAACAAAAGGTGCCGGGCGGTTAGTTCCGAGTCCCCGAGCGCAGATGTAATAAGCACCGCGCTTTTCTTGCGCTATCGGGCTTTACTTTTTCGCGAGTGAGATATCTTTTGTGGCTTAGAACATGGAAAACCGGCGTGGAATACGCCGGTGAAACGGATTGCACCAAAGGTTTCTCAGGCGGCACATGGAGGTGCCGCAATGTCCTTCCGATCCCTTCTCCTCGCCGTCGCGATTTCGATTGCTCCCACGATCAAGGTATTTGCCGAGGACGCACTTTCGACGCCGGAAGTCGCGAATTCCAAATACCAGATCAACGGGACCATCAATGTTGATTCGGTCTACGTGCGCAGCGGCCCCGGGGAGGGGTATTACCCCACGGCCGAGCTGGCCAAGGGCGCGCCGGTGACCGTGGTGGGAATCAAGTTCGACTGGCTGAAGATCCTGCCGCCGGCGGACAGCTTTTCTTACGTCGGCGAGAAGTTTGTGGATCATGACGCCAACTCGACGACGGGAAAGATCAACCGCGACGACGTGAATGTCCGGGCCGGGAGCATGGTTAATGCGATGAAGACGACCGTGCAGGCGCGGATGAACACCGGAGATGAGGTCGAAATCATCGGCAAGGATGAGGACTACCTGAAGATCAAGCCGCCGGCAGGGGCTTATCTTTATGTGAAGAAGGATTTCGTGACGATTTCCAGCGCGGTATCGCCGGCCAATACACCGGCGCCGGCAGTGCAGCCGATGGCAACCTCGGCTGCCGGCGCGCAGGCCGCGGCGAATCCACCGGTTGCGAATTCGGGAGCGATTGTGACCAGCACGCCGACGACGATGCCGACAGCGCCGATGGTCGCGGCAGTTCCAGCAGCTGGGCCCACGACGAATCCGTCGGCGGTTGCTTTGGCAGCGCCGGCCCCGTCGACTCAGCCGGCGGCTCCGCCGCCGAGTCCGGAGGAGCTGTTCGCGGCTTACGAGTCGCAGTTCAGCGCCATCAGCCAGCAGCCGCTGGATGCGCAGCCGATCGACGAAATGATTTCGGATTACAAGGGAATCCAGGGGAGCGAGCAGCTTTCGGATGATCTGAAGACCGTGGTGCGGATTCGCATCGCGACGCTCCAGGCCCGGCTCGATAACAAGGCCAAGCTGATCGAAATGAAGCGGCTGGAAAAAGTGGCCGCCGATCGGCAATTGGCGCTTCAAGCGGAGCAGCAGGAATTGGCCGAGCGGCTCAAGCAGTCGCAGGTGCAGGTCTTCGCGGCAGTTGGCCAGTTGCAGCCTTCGAGTTTGCAGATCGGCGGTGGGACGCTTTACCGGCTCGTGGACCCGGCGACGGGGCGGACCGAGATTTATGTCCGCACCGGGGATGCGAAGATTACCGCGATGATGGGGAAGTTCATCGGACTTTCGGGGCAGCCGGAGACGGATCCGCAACTGAGCCTGCGGGTGATCGAGCCGACGGATGGGCAGGAAGTGGATGAGTCGAAGGTGAACGCGTCGGTGATGGCGGATATTGTTCCGCCGAGCATGTTGGCGCGGCAGGCGGCGTCGAACTGATTTCCGATTGCCGATTTCCAATTGCCGATTGACAAGCCAGAGGTGGAGTCGAGAAACGGTACTCCGCGTAGGGTGGAGGCCATTCGCCCGGAAGAGAGCTTGTCGGTGCTACACAATGCTCCACTTTGCTACAGTTCACAGAGGTTTGATAGTATATGCTAACTCTCGTGGCGTCGCTTAAACCGCTTTAGGGGAGGGGGTTGCGAGGGGTTTAATGGGCTTTAAACGAATGTGGCGGGGGAAGGGTGTAGCATTTGGCCGGTCGGAGTAGTGAAGGGTTCATTGCGAAGGGGCGGAAAAGCGATTGAACCACGGATTTCGCGGATGACGCGGATAAATGCAACTGGCCGCCCCAACTCGCAACTTTCCCTTCTTATCCGTGCCCATGCGTGTAATCCGGGGTTTAATTTCCCCTGAATTGGAGGTCCGCAGCGACTAAAGGGTTGCGTCACAAACTTCCCGCCATATCGAGGCGCTCCGCCTCGCATGCCAGCGCGTTCCTCATCGCCTTTTCCCACCGGGTGTAGTTGTAATGTTGCGAACGTAAGAAATGTTAGATTTTTATTCTCCAATATTGTTAGATTACTACAATCGCTCCCTACGTTGGGGGCCTTTAAGGACCGCGCATATGAAAAACCGGAATTACGCCCTCAGCTTGGCTGCAGCTTTCACATTTGCTATCGCTTTTACAGAGTGGACTCCTCGGTCACCCGTTCATGCCCAGATCAGTGCACTTGGCAACGCAAACGGGAGATACCAAATTGCTGCAATGTCGCCAGGAGCCGGATCGTACGGCCTTTGGATGGTAGATACGACGACTGGCGATGCTTGGTTTGAAAGTGGGATTTCCGGGAAATGGGAATATAAGGGGAATCCGAGCAAAGACGCTCCCTTTCCCACGAAACCGTAGCCGCGTTTCGGGGTCTTTTGCAAAACAAAACGCCGACGAATAAATCGTGACAGAATTGGGAACGCGGGACAGCTGCCTTTTTGTTGAGCTTCGAAAATTGGTGTCTATCCCGTGTCTCGTCCCAAGTTTCTCTGCTTTTGGATAGGAGGTTGTGCGGGTTTGCTAGACACTAAAAAGGTAGAGTGGTCACTGGCATGTAACCTTCTTGACTGGGGTAAATCAGGGGCGGTAAGAGAGAACGGAATGCCGAGGGAAAAATGCTAACTGGAGACGCTTGGTCCGTGAATGCCTTCTCAAGCCAGTTCATGTGCGGAGTGTTAATAGGGAAGCGACCAAGGAGGGGCCAGCGGATTTCCTATATGTTGTTTATTCAGTCCTAAACAAAATTGCGATCAGATTTGCATCGTCGGGGCCAGGCAATAGAATCGAAATCGGAAATACGGATGGTCCGATCGTTAGAACTTTTCGCTGGTGCCGGTGGATTGGCCATAGGGACTGCTCGCGCGGGGTTTAGACACGAGCAACTAATCGAATGGGACCACGACGCGTGCCGAACGCTCCGCCTAAACTGCCGGGCGGGTGCTGTTCATTCGGGCGAATGGAACGTGATCGAGGGCGATGTCGCACGCCATGATTTTCGACAATACGAGGGCGAAATCGAGTTTTTGTCAGGCGGTCCCCCCTGTCAGCCATTTTCGCTTGGGGGCAAACATCAGGGCCACAAAGATGACCGGAACATGTTTCCGCACGCCGTGCGAGCCGTCCGCGACATCCGACCCAAGGCGTTCATTTTTGAGAATGTCCGGGGTCTCCTTCGGAAAGCTTTTGCCAACTATTACAGCTACATCATTCATCAACTTCGATTCCCCGAAATAGAGCGAAAAGGTGACGAAGAGTGGACGGATCACCTGGCGCGTCTGGAGCGGGTGGCCACAGGCGGAAGGCACAGGGGACTCCGATACAACATCGTCTACCGTCTGCTAAATGCCGCCGATTATGGGGTCCCCCAGCACCGCTGGCGTGTACTGATCGTTGGAGTTCGGGCAGACCTCGGCATCGAATTCGCCTTTCCAGATCGAACTCATGAAGAGGACGCCCTGATCCACGATCAATGGGTGAGCGGCGAATATTGGGATCGCCACCGCATCGCAAAAAAACGCCGTCCGCAGATGCCGGAACAGCTGCGGGAAAAGGTTGGTCAACTTTCGATGCTGTGGTCTGGCGCCCTGCTCAGGCCCTGGCGAACCGTGCGCGATGCAATTCACGATCTGCCTCGAATCGCCGTGGGCGAGTCATGCGCAATAACACCGAACCATTACCTCAATCCAGGCGCGCGCAGTTACGCAGGCCATACCGGTAGCGCCCTTGACGAGCCGGCAAAGGCACTAAAAGCGGGTGATCACGGGGTACCGGGTGGTGAAAACACCCTGAAACTCGATGAAGGAAACGTGCGATATTTCTCGGTTCGAGAGTGCGCGCGGATTCAAACATTTCCCGATGAGTGGAGGTTCGCCGGCTCGTGGACCGAATCTATGCGACAGCTCGGTAACGCGGTGCCGGTCCTTCTCGCAGAAACTGTTGCCAGGACACTACACGAGACAATTTACCGCGCGGATGTCGTCGCTGACCGACTAAACAAAGGAGGCCGGCTTTTTCCACGCGTTTGTGGACGCGATTGATATTCCGGCGCGAATGGGGCTAGCGAGGGGGAAATTGCTCATTCCATCTGCTCACTCGCTCAGTACCCGGGCGGCCCCTTCCGGGAACTTTGCTCCCAAAGCCACTTTCATTCCACTCCGGTTGATAGTGGGTGATCAGTGCAAATTCTGCGGCGAACACCCACCATTCACTTTTAAATGTCAAATATCGACACCGTAGGTCAGACGAATTTATGTTTCGTCTGCCTGAGATTTTCGTGACGTGCTCGTTGAGGCGGGCGCAGAGGGTTCGCTTGCTTTTTGTGGTGCCGCGCGACGCCTTGCCGACATACACAAGTCTATCTTTGAAATAGAGGACGTAAATTCCGCTTTCAGGAGGACCTACATTTTTCTTTAACTCTAGCGAAGGGCTTGATTCCAGCTTGGCCACGACCTGCTCTCGGATTCCTCTGTCGAGGTCGAAGTCAAAGTAGTGTGGACTGTCTTCTTTGGCCATCAGTTCGGTATCGTAGTGTTATGGATACGCTCACGCCAGCGGACCGGAAAAAGCGGATGTCGTTGGTCCGTTCGACGGATACGAAGCCGGAGATTCTTGTGCGCCGTTTGATACATTCCTTGGGTTATCGATATCGGCTGCATGTTAGAACGCTGCCGGGCACCCCGGACCTTGTGTTTGCGCAGCCGGCAAGTTATTTTTGTTCACGGGTGTTTCTGGCACCAGCACCAGTGCGCGAGCGGAAACCGCATCCCAAAATCGCGCGTTAAGTTTTGGCGTCAGAAGCTACGAGGAAACGTAAATAGAGACCGACGAGCAATTAGAAAATTACGTGGGAGAGGCTGGCGAATCCTTACGCTTTGGGAGTGCCAGTTGAAGGACGCTCGCCGGCTCAAGGAGAAGATAGTGAAGTTCCTCGGATAGATGCGTGATGGGTGACAGAGGAATCTCGCCTTTCACTCGATTCAACGAAGCACACGGAGGACTGGCATTTCTATCACGCGGCGTGAGCGACGATGTGCAGCGATGGCTGACGATCGATGTCGGGCTGATATTCGGGGACAAATCGGCAGAGTGCTTCTACGATTTCGCGGTGGGCGGCGCTGGTGATTCCGGCGAGGGTTTGAAGCATTTGCTCGATCTGCTGCGGCGTGGCGCGGGGGAGTTGCCAGACGCGGATTTTGGGATGGCTTGTCGGGCGGGTTTGCTCGCTGGCGCAGGCGAGCTCTTCGTAGAGCTTTTCGCCGGGGCGGATGCCGGTGAATTCTATTTGGATGTCTTTGTTGGGTTTTAAGCCGCGGCGGCGGATTAGTTCTTTGGCTAAGGTCAGGATTTTGACGGGCTTGCCCATGTCGAGGATGAAGATTTCGCTGCCGCGGCCGATGGCGCCGGCTTGCATGACGAGCTGGCTGGCTTCGGCGATGGTCATGAAATAGCGCTTCATGTCGGGGTGGGTGACGGTGACGGGTCCGCCGGCGTCGATTTGCTTGTTGAAGATCGGGACGACGCTGCCGCTGCTGCCCAGGACGTTGCCGAATCTTACGGCTACGAATCTTGTGCGGCTATTCTCCGAGTTGAGGGATTGGACGTAGAGCTCGGCGCAGCGTTTTGTCGCGCCCATGACGCTGGTGGGATTGACGGCCTTGTCGGTGCTGACCATGACAAACGCGGCGGCGTTGCAGTCGCGGGCGGCATCCGCGACCAATCTTGTGCCCAGGACGTTGTTCTTGATCGCTTCGCCGGGGTTGATCTCCATCATGGGGACGTGCTTGTGGGCGGCGCAGTGGAAGACGACGTGGGGCTCGAAGCGCTGGAAGATCTGGGCAATGCGGCGGGCGTCGCCGATGTCGGCGATGACCGGGATGATCTCCGCGCCGACCCAGCGGTGGCGGAGCTCGCGGTCGATTTCGAAAAGGTTGTTCTCGGCCTGGTCGAGGAGGATCATTCGGCGCGGGCAGAATTTCATGGACTGGCGGCAGATTTCTGAGCCGATGCTGCCACCGGCGCCGGTGATGAGGATGTCTTTGTTGGCGAGGAAACGCTGGAGCTCGGGGGTGTCGAGACTAACGGGGCGGCGGCCTAGGAGATTGTCTAAAAGGGGGGACGTGATTTGAGGAGATCGGGAGACGCGCCGGGCAAGCCCGGCGGCTACACGGGGAAATGAGTTTTTGCGCTTTTGGGGTTTTTGGCGTGCGCGCGCATGGGTTGATCCGCCTGGGGGCATAGCGATGGTTAAAGATCGGCAAAATGGGGGTTTGGCGCTTAGATATTCTCGGACGTTGGCATACAATCCGGGGCAACTGCATGTGGCGCACTGCGCGAGAAAGTAGAAGAGTGGAGAGTAGAGCAGTAGAGAAATTCGCCCCCTCCCCAACCCTCCCCCGGATTACCGGGGGCGGGGGAATTAAGGGGATTTTTGGGTTGATAGCGATGGGGCTCATGGGGTGCGCAGACGCATACTGCCCCCCCACCCGCTCCCGTTGTGGCGGCGGCGACGACGCCCGCGACGGCGCCCTCGGTGGTGGTCAGCGATGCGCCGGCGGCGACGGATTCGGATCCGAAGGATACGCTTCCTTATCTGGCCAGCGATGAATTGCAGGGGCGCGGCGTGGGGATGAAGGGGCTGGACATGGCGGCGGACATGATTTCAGGCGAGTTTGCAGCGGATGGTCTCAAGCCAGTGCCGGGGATGCAGGATTTTTTCCAGACGTTTGATTACACGACGCAGGCCGGGCCTGGGGCGAGGACATCGCTGGCGATTGGGACGCGGGCTTTGACCTTGGAAGACGATTATCTGCCGATGCGGTTTTCGATCGAGGAGAAGTTCAGCGCGCCGGCGGTTTTTGTGGGGTATGGCGTTAGCGCGCCTGAGTCGGGGTATGACGATTACGCGGGAGTGGATGTGCGGGGGAAAGTGGCGATCGCGATGCGGTATGAGCCGATGAATGCGCACAGCCAGAGCCGGCTGGTCGATGGGCCGGATGCGGGGTCGTGGTCGACGCACGCGACGTTTGACGCGAAGGCGAAGGCGGCGGCGGATCATGGGGCGGTGGCGCTGCTGCTGGTGAATCCGCCGGATTCGGAGCCGGATTTGCTCCTGCCGTTTGCGGGGGCGTTTGCCAGCCCGGCGACTATCCCTGTCATCCAGGTGAAGCAGCATGTGGTGGAGGAAATTCTTGGCGCCGCGATGGCGCCGGATTTGAAAGCATTGCGCGCGCAGATCGACACGACGTTTAAGCCATGCTCGACGCCACTGGGGACCGTGAATGTTTCCGGGGAAGTGCAGATCGATACGGTGACGGCTCATTTGAAAAACGTGGTTGCGGTGATTCCGGGAACCGGGCCGACGGCAAATGAATTTGTCGTGGTTGGGGCGCATTACGATCACCTGGGCTTGGGGCGGCTGGGCGAAGCGTTTGGGCCGCGGGGAAGCATTTATCATGGGGCGGACGACAACGCCTCGGGGACGGCGACGGTGCTGGAGCTGGCGTCGCGATTGTCGCAGGGGCCGCCGCCCGCGCGGACGATTGTGCTGATCTGTTTCACCGCGGAAGAAGAGGGGCTGGTGGGTTCGACGTATTTCGTGAACCACTGTCCGATTCCGGCGGATAAGATCGTGGCGATGGTGAACCTGGACATGGTGGGACGCGTGCGCGACCAGACGCTCTACACGGGCGGCCAGGGAACGGCGAAGGATTTTGACGCGATTTTGACGCAGGCGGATGAGGATTCGCCGCTGCAACTGAAGAGCATTGGCCGGGGCGGGCTGGGGCCGAGCGATCATATGGTGTTTGCACGCCGGCATATTCCGGTGCTCTTTTTCTTCAGCGGAATTCACATGGATTATCACCGCCCCACCGATACGGCCGACAAGATCAACTATGAAGGGATCGGGGAAGTTTGCGATTTCACGGCGAAGGTGGTGGCGGGGCTGGAGCATATGCCGCGCGATCCGTACATCGCGGAAGCGGATCGGGATTCGATGCATTTGTTTGGGACGCCGTTTTTTGGGGCCGACCCGATGCCGAGGGTGGAATTGGGCGTGCTTCCGGACATGGCGTCGCAGGAATCGCGCGTGGGGGTGCTGATTACGGGGACGCGGCCCGGCACGCCGGCCGAGGTGGCGGGGCTGCGCGAGGGGGATTTGCTGGTGCAGTTTGACGGGCAGAGGCTGGAGAATCTCATGGATCTGGATCAGGCGCTGGGGCGTAGCAAGCCGGGGGATCGGGTTACCCTTCGGATCATTCGCGGGACGCAGACGCTTTCGCTGGATGTGATTCTCACGCAGAGGAAGAGTTAGAAGATGGCTAAATCAGCAAGCGAAATTGGGATTGTGATCGTTGATCACGGCTCGCGCCTGGAGCAGAGCAACCGGATGCTGGAAGAGCTGGCGGGGGTGTTTGCGACGCGGTTTTCGGAGAGATATGCGATTGTTGAGCCGGCGCATATGGAGATTGCGGAGCCTTCGATTGCCAGCGCGTTTGATCGGTGCGTTGCGCGGGGCGAAGCGGGTTGTTGTTTGTCCTTATTTTTGGGGCCGGGCAAGCATTGGACGCAGGATATTCCGCGTTTAACTGCCGAGGCGGCGGGAAAGCATCCGGGGGTGAAATATCATGTTGCGCAGACGCTGGGGATTGATGATTTGATTCTGGATTTGCTGAATAAGCGCGTGGAGCATTGCGTTGGGTGTGAGTATGAGTGCGAGGCTTGCCGGGGGACGCTGCGGGCGGGATGAAAACAAAGATGATCTCACGCAGAGGCGCAAAGGCGCAGAGGAACGAAATTATTCTCTGCCCTTCCGCCTCTGCGTGAGATTTTTTATTCCACCTGGCGGAGTTGGATGGTGTCGACGACTTTGTCGTGGGCGAGGATGTTGGTGATGACGACGAGCCATGAGCCTTCGTCGGCACCAATCTTTGCGTTTGAGATAGGCCATGGCGTTGAGGATGGTTTCTTCGGGGTCGTTGCTGAACTGCATCAGGAACGGCTCGACGCCCCAGGGGAGGAGCAGCTGGCGGAAAAGGGCTTCGTCGTCGGTGAAGGCGTAGATCGGCACGCCGACGGCGCGGAGGGCGGCCAGGGTGTAGGCGAGGAAGCCGCTGCGGGTGAAGACGACGATGCCGGATTTGCCGAGTTCCTGGGCGAGGACGGCGGCCGAGCGGAGCATCTTGGCCTTGGGTTCCTCGAGCTCGGATGACTTCGTTGATGCCGCGCTTTTCGGTGGGCTCGATGCTATTGACGATGTTCTTCATCACCTCAACGCATTCCAGCGGATAGAGGCCGGTGGTGGTTTCGCCGGAGAGCATGACGGCGTCGGCGCGCTCGCGGACGGCGTTGGAGACGTCGGAGATTTCGGCGCGGGTGGGCATCGGGGCGGAGATCATCGATTCCAGCAAGATGCGTGGCGATGATGACCGGCTTGCCCTTCGGTGAGGCAAAGTTCGACGATGCGCGTCTGCACGAGCGGGAGGATGTGGTAATCGATCTCGATGCCCAGGTCGCCGCGGGCGACCATGATGGCGTCGGCGGCTTTGACGATGGCCTCGAGATTTCGCAGGCCGCCCTGGTCTTCGATCTTGGCGATGATGCGGGCCTTGGAGCCGAGATGGTCGAGCAGCGCGCGCAGGACCAGGATGTCGTCGCTGCGGCGGACGAAGGAGAGGGCGACGAAATCGATGCCCGCGGCCACGCCGACGCGAATGTCGCGCTCGTCTTTTTCGGTGAGGGAGGGGAGATTGACGTCGACGCCGGGCAGATTGATATGCCGGCGCGAGCCGAGCTTTTCCGGGCGTGAGGACCCGGCAGCGGACGTGGGTGTCGTCTTTGTCGAGGACTTGCAAGACGGATCAGGCCGCTGTCGACGCAGGACGTTGTTGCCGACGCTGACGATCAGCGGGCAGGCCGGGGTAATTGACGCTGACGCCGCGGCATGCCGTCGGATGGGGTTTTCGTGTAAAACTCGAACGTGTCGCCGACCTTGAGATCGATCGGCTCGGCGACGACGCCGGTGCGGATTTCCGGGCCTTTCACGTCCATCATGACGGCGACGTGGCGCTGCACTTCCGCCGAAACCTCGCGGATTCGCTTGACAAGCTTCGGCGACCCATTCACCGGTGCCGTGAGCCATGTTGAGGCGGATGACATCGACGCCGCTGGTGATAAGCTGCGTCAGCTTTTCGCGACTTTCCGTGGAGGGACCGATGGTGGCAATGATTTTGGTGTGTCTATAGTGACCGCGCATTGTATTTCGCCCGTTTTTCTGTGCGCGGTTGGTTGCTTTAGCGGGATGTGAGTGTAACAGAAAATGCGGATTGGCCACAGATAAAAATCAGATGCACACAGATATGATCAGGGCAATCGCATGTGGCCGCAAAATACGAAGAGCCCTCACCCTGCGCTGCGCGAGAGAGTAGAGCGGTAGAAAGTGGAGCAGTAGAGAGAGAAGCCCTCACCCCAACCCTCTCCCGGATTACCGGGAGAGGGGTAAGAGAGAGTAAGAGCGGTTATTCGCCGGTTTCGGCGACGGGTGAGACGACGCGGGAGCCGATTCCGGGGTCGTCGATGATGGAGGTTTCCAATGCGGGGACCGAGGCCCTTCCGATTCCGGCGCCCATCAGGCGATGGGCGAAACCCTCGGACTGATCGACTTCGCCGTGCACGATCCAGGATGATGTTTGCTTGCCGAGCGTCGGCTTTAGAAATCGCAGCAGTTCGTCGCGGTCGGCGTGGCGCTGAGGCCGTGGATCGTGCGGACCTGGGAGCGGACGTCGTACCAGCGGTCGAAAATTCGGATGCGCTTCTCGCCGCCCTGGAGGCGCCGGCCGAGGGTGTTCGAGGGAATGTAGCCGGTGAAGACGATCAGGTCGTTGGGGTTTTCGACGCTTTGGGTGAGATGGTGGAGGATTCGGCCAAACTCGCAGGTGGGGCTGGAGGCGATGATCACGCAGGCACCGGTTTGTGAATTGATTTTTTTGCTGTCATCGACCGAAGAGGCGAAGGTGACGCGGGAGATCCCGAATAAGTCGCCCTTGCCGATCTCGGCGCGGGTTTCGTCGTCGTAACACTCGGGGAACTGGGTGTGGATTTTGCTGACCGCCACCCCCATCGGGCTGTCGACGAAAATGGGGATCTCGGGAATCTGCTTGTGCTGGATGAAGCGCTGGATAAACCAGAGCACGGTTTGCGTGCGCCCGACGGCATAGCTGGGCAGGAGCAGGCGGCTCTTTCGTTGGATGCAGAATTTAACCGCGTCGAGAAATTGCGGGCCGACCTGGTCCATCGGGGCGTGCGTGGCGTTGCCGTAGGTGCTTTCGGTGATGAGATATTCGACGGGGGCGGGGATCGGATCGGGGTCGCGAAGGATGGGGGTGTTATAGCGGCCGATGTCACCGGTGAAGAGCAACGAGCGCGAACGGCCGTCTTCGGTCCATTCGATCAGGACGTAGGCGGAGCCGAGAATGTGTCCGGCGTCGTGGAAGGTGAAGCTGACGCCTTTGCCGATGTCGGTTTTCTGGCCGTATGGGATGCGGCGCATGAGGTTTAGCGTCGCGGGGATATCATTGGGCGTATAAAGCGGGGTAAGCGGCGGCTCTTGGGGGTCGCGCGTGCGGCGGTTGAGGTATTCGAGATCTTCCATCTGGATCATCGCGGAATCGTTGAGGACGATGCGGGCGACTTCCGCGGTGGCGGGCGTGCAGTAGATGGGGCCTTTGAATCCCGCTCGAGTCGCGACGGGGAGCTTGCCGCAGTGATCGAGATGGCCGTGCGAGAGAATGATCGCATCGGCGGTTTTGACGTCGGCGGGGAGGTTTTCGTTGATCTGGCGGGCCTCGTCGCGCGAGCCCTGGTAGAGGCCCATGTCCAGAAAGATTCGCAGGCCGTTCATTTCCAGAAGATGGGAAGACCCCGTGACGGTGCGGTCGGCGCCGCAGAATTGGATGCGCATGAGGGGAGTCTAGCAGACTGTGAAGGCAGCGACGAATGGCTAACATAAGCCCATGAATCTGGGCATCGACATCGGGGGAACTTCGGTGAAGGCGGCGGCGCTGGAAGGGGAGCGGATTGCCTGGACGGGGCAGAGCGAATTTTATTCGCTGCCGGATGCAGAGGCCTTGCAGGCGGCGATTCGCCAGGCGGTTGGAGGACGAGTCAATCGCATCGACGCCGTGGGGCTTTGCGCCACGGGGCTTCTAGACGCGGATCGAAGGGAGATTACCTACGCGATCAATGTTCCGGGAATCGCGGGGATTCCCCTGGATCGGCTTGTGCCCGATGCGCTGAAACTTCCCGCCGGTGGTCGGGCGACAATCTGCAACGACGCGTATGCCGCCGCGTTCGACATTTTTCAGGTCCGCCGGATTTCCGATCGGCTCCTGGTGCTGACCTTGGGAACGGGGATCGGTTTGTCGGTTTTGGACAACGGCCGGGCGTTGCGCGTGGAAGGCGAATCGCCCGGCCACGTGGGGCAAATCGACGTTTCGATTCCCGGCGACGATGTCATCGGACCCGACGGCGGAGCCGGTGGTCTGGAAGGGTATCTTGGCGTGGCAGCGCTGCGGAAACGATATGGCAACAACCTTTGGCATGCCGTCGCGGGATTCAAAGGGGATGAGACGCCCATGCTCGCGCTGGTCCGGGCCATTCGCATCCTGCACGCGATTTATCGCCCCAACCATGTCTGCCTCTGCGGCGGCATCGGAATCCGGCTCGGGCATTTGCTGCCCGAACTGCGGCGGAGAATCGAAGACAAATTGACGAATCTTGCCCGGCCCGGATGGACATTCACGACCGGCGACGATCTGTTTCAGGCCGCCCGCGGAGCGGCCCGGCTTGCGGGCGGTTGATGTAAAGGCGTGCGGAGCGCAAACTGCCGGTTACGAGCGCCTCGCGTACAAGCCGGCCGAGGATCGGACCCCAGGAGGTCGAGGGATTTCTGCGCGCGAATTATCCGCGCGTTTGCCGGATGGCGCTGGGACTCTGCGGCAGCCAGAAGGCGGGAAACGCGGCCGTGAAACTGATCGTGCGCAAAAGCCTGCACGCCCTGCCGTGGTGCGATAGCGATGCGGAGCCGGCCAACTGGTTTGCCCATCACACGATTCTTACCTGCCGGGAGATGTCGGCGGCAATACCCGCGGCTACCGAGGACGTGCTGGTGCGCGTCATCACATCCCCCCCGCCCGGGCATATCGCGTTCGTGAAGGCGCTGCGAGGTTTGCCCCGGCAGCAGATGGAAGCGTTTCTGCTTTCGCGGTGCGAGCATTTGGACGCGCAGGCGCCGCCGTCGCGATGGACTGCTCGACGCAGGCGGTCGCTACCCATCACGTGGCCGCGACCAAGGTCCTCTCGGAAATAGCCGGCAACGAATTTGAAGCACGGTCGGCGGAATTGATGCGAGCGTATGCGTCGCTCAGCCCCACGGAGCAACTCGTCGAGCAGAATGTGAACTTCGCCGGGCGCAAAATGCGCCGCACAAGATTTTGGCGGTTCATCAAGAACCTGATCCTTCTCGCACTTCTGGCCGGCGTGGCGTGGGTGGGGTGGCGGCTTTGGAAAATGATCATTATTTGAGGAGCATCGATGGCACGGAGATCCTCGGCAATATTTCTCATCGCATTACTCGCGGCGGGCTGCAAATCCACCGCCGTGAATTCATCGCTCGACGTTAAAATCGGCGAGGCAACGATTCAAGCCGCGGCGGTCACTCCCACAGCCTTTCGTATCTCGGTTTCTTATGACGGCAAACCGGCCCGCTTACAGTATTTTTCTACGCGCCGGATCCCTCGCCGGTGCAAGCGACAACCGTCCAGGACGGCAAATGGAGCGGCGTGAAAACCGCCGCCGGGGAATTGCTGATCGATCAGGCCGACGGATTGTGGACGCTGCGCGATTCCAGCGGGAAAGAGATCATTCCCCCCGGCCCGATTAGCCAGATCAACCGTGATGTGACCAGGGGCAAGCCAACTGTGACATTGGACATCGGCTGCCCCTCGGCCAAATCATTCCAGGTTTATGGCTGCGGCGATGGGGCGGATTCGCTGCTTCAATCGCAGGCGCATCCGGAGCTTGGCAATGGGCACGCCGTGGTCCCCTACTACTGGAGCCCCACCGGCTACGCCGCGCTGGCCGTCGGCAGTGACGACAACGAGCCGGCAAGCTGGACGGCCTCGACGCAAAGCAGCCGCGTGGAGTGGGTCTACTCCGGCACGTCGGCAGACCTGTATCTCATGCCCGCGGCCACGATGAAATCTGCCTGCCATGCGTACGCGGAATTGTCGGGACCGGCGGCCGTGCCTCCGCGGTGGACGTTTGGATATCTCCAGAGCCGCTGGGGGTGGAAGGACCGGGCGTATATCGACGATGCGATGCATCAGTTCCTTTCGCGCAAGTTGCCGGTGGACGCGTTTATTTTTGATTTCGAGTGGTTCACCACCACGCCCGACTACGAGATACCGAAAAAGGGACTGCCGACGTACACCGATTTTTCATTCAATCCCAAGCTGTTTCCCGATCCGGCGGACCAGATCGCCCAGATGAAGGCCAACGGAATTCACTTCGTCGGCATTCGCAAGCCGCGGCTGGGCAACAGCGAGCTTCTGGCGATGGCGCGGTCCAAAGGATGGCTATTCGCGCAAAACGCCTCAGACCGCGTTGACGCCCGCAACCTTGATTTTCCCAACCCCGACGTCCGCGCCTGGTACGCAAATCAGACGGTCCCCCTCCTTCAGCAGGGCGTCGCCGGCTGGTGGGATGACGAAGGAGAAATCCGCTACAACCAGTATTACTGGTGGAATCAGTCGGAAGCCGACGCGCTGCACCAGGTGAATCCGGATGCGCGGCTCTGGACCATCGACCGCGCCTTCACTCCAGGCGTACAAAGATTCGGCATCGCCGCCTGGACCGGCGACATCCGCGCCAACTGGGCGGAGTTGGCCAAGACGCCCACCCATCTGCTGAACTGGAGCCTGGCGGGAATGACCGACTGCGCCTGCGACATCGGCGGATTTGGCGGAAATACCACGCCCCATCTGCTGACGCGCTGGATCGAGGCCGGTGTCTTCTTCCCGGTCATGCGAACCCATTCCGAAATCACCGTCACCCCGCATTTCCCCTGGCTCTGGGGCCCGGAAGCGGAAGCCGCGATTCGCAAGGCGCTGGATTTGCGCTATCAGCTTGTGCCGTATGTCTACAGTTTGGCACACCTGACATACGACACCGGCCTGCCGATCATCCGCCCGATGGCGATGGAATTTCCAGACGATCCGCGATGCGCAAACATGTCAGACCAATGGCTCCTCGGACCGGGCCTCTTGGCTGCGCCGATTCTGGAAGATAAGGAGGCCCGGCAGGTTTATCTGCCGGTCGGCACCTGGTATGCCCTGGGCAGCGGAAAGCCAATCCAGGGCGGACAAGACATCACCGTCTCGGCAAAGCTCGACGAGATCCCCATATTCGTCCGAGCCGGCACGATTCTGCCGATGGGTCCGGTTCTTCAGCACACCGATGATTTGCCCGGCGGGCCGCTGGAGGTTCATGTCTATCCAGGCCACGACGCCGCGTTTACGCTCGTCGAGGATGATGGCGTTTCGACTGCTTATCTTAAGGGCATCGTCCGGCGCACAAATTTCACCTGGGACGACGCCAAACGAACCTTGAGCTGGACCGTCGATGGGCCCTATCAGGGGAAGGACATTTTTACGGAACTCCGGATTACCGTTCACGACTCCGACGGCGACCACTCAACCACCGCCCCAATCGCCACCGGCGGTACGCAAATTATCCAAAGCCAAACCCATTTTTAACAAACCACGGCAGGCGATCGGGTTTCTTATATTGGCGGTAAAACTGATTGTAATAAGGCGTTCCCAAAACCTGGAAACATTGCCTATTATGCAGGGAATCATCACAATAACGGGTCACATAGGGCGCAGAGAGACGATGGACACCAAACCACAGATCGCGAGGCTTCTGATCGAGGCAGGTGAAGCGATCGATTCCCGAACCAACGGCCTGATGGATCGCGAGGATTTTCTGGTCCTCATCCAGCAGCTTTCAGGGGTCGTCCGCGATCTGCTGGTCGAGCGCGAGATCATCCATCCGACGGGTATCGATCTTCCAGCGAACTTCGATTCGGCGCCGGCCGACCCGCTGCAAAAATCTTCCGTCCCAACAGGGGCATAGGGCAATCGCGGCAGTCCCTCTCACTGATCCTTCCCCGAGCCCGCCTCGGACTTATCTCCCGGCAGGTTCCGCCCCAGCACCTCGAAAAAAGTATTCAGCGTCGCCATGCCGCGTCGAAAATCCTGGTTCCAAAAGAAATCCTGCATCAATCTCCACAGTCCCGGCGGCTCGGGATGTTGAACCATTGTTTGCAGCGTCTCAGGAATGATCCGCATCAATGTTTTGAGCGATTCAGGCTCGATCGCCCCCAGCGTATTGATCACGAGAAGCAGATTGCGAATGCCGCGAATCGATGCCGGCGATTGCGCCGCCGCGACGACGATTTCCAGCACTTTGTCCCCCGAGCCCAGCGCCCGCGCATCAAATCCAGCACGCCCCGATCATGCAGACCTTGCAGCACTTCGTACGCCGCCAGCAACGCTTCCGCGTGTTCGGCCGGCGCATCTTGCAAACGGTTCTGAAGCTCAACGCGCGGATCAACGGGCGGTGGTTCCAATGCGATGGGTTGAGCCATGGATATTACTCCTGCTTTCGACGGACGTTGAATTTGAACGAGAGCGCTTCCCGGGAACGGAATAGTCGGCACGCTTCCACTTCCGCTCGACCTCGACCCCCCGCTGCGGCGTCGGATGACCAAAACGGGAGTTGATCCGCGGCAGCGGGCTTTCATCGACTTCGGGCAACACCTGCATGCGGACCGCCGTCTCCTTATAGGCCGGCGTGTGCGTGGCCGGGTCGGAGTGGCTGCTGGTCAATCGGTTCACCGGCGACTCGGTGGAATTCATCGGCATGTAAAGCTGCTTGCCGTGCACGCGATCGGTCACCAGCGCCCGCAGGCGCACCTGGCCGTGCCGCGACGTCAGTTGCACGCGCGGTGCCGCTCACGATTCCGCGCTCCTTTGCCAGATCGGGCGACACTTCAACCCACGTGTCCGGCGTCTTCTCGCGAATTCCCTCAACGCGGTAGGTCAGGTTCCCCTCGTGGAAATGCTCGAGCAATCGGCCGTTGTTCAGATGCAGATCGAATTCCGCATCCGGTTGTTCGGTCGGTTTCGTCCAGGGCAGAGGAAAGAGTCTGGCCTTGCCGTCGGGGAAGTTGAACCGCTTTGGTATAGAGCAGCGGCTGATCGGTGCCGTCGGCGGCAACCGGCCATTGCAGCGACTTGTATCCTTCCAGCCGCTCGTAGGTGACGCCGGCGTACAGCGGAGTGAGCGACGCCATCTCGTGCCATGATTTCCGAGGGATGCTTATAGTCCCATTTGGCACCGAGGTGGTTCGCCACGTCCTGAATGATGTGCCAGTCGGGCCGGCTTCCCTCGAAGCGGCTCAAAGACCTGGTAGAGCCGCTGAATTCTTCGCTCCGTGCTGGTGAATGTCCCTTCCTTTTCCAGGCTCGGGGCGGCGGGCAACACCACGTCGGCGAACGTGCAGGTATGACTGAAGAAGATGTCTTGAACGACGAAAAAATCGAGCTTGCCGAAAGCATCCTGCACATAGTTCGCGTTGGAATCCACGAGGCTCATTTCTTCGCCGAACAGATACATGGCCTTGAGCTTGCCATCGTGAATGGCGTCGACCATCAGGTGATTATCGAGCCCCTTGGTCGCTGGGCAGCTTGACGCCCCAGGCCGTTCTCGAATTTCTGGCGCACCTCGGGATCATCGACGGACTGATATCCCGGCAGGGTTGCCGGCGCGGCGCCCTGGTCGCCGGCGCCCTGCACGTTGTTATGCCCGCGCAGCGGATAGCGCCGGTGCCGGTGCGCATGTAGTTGCCGGTGATCAGCAGCAGGTTGGAGATCGCGGTGGAGGAATCCGAACCCATCGACGTGCTGGGTGATTCCCATGGCCCAGAGGATGCAGACGCCCTTGGCCTCGACGATCATCTGCGCGACTTTTTTCAATGTCTCGATCGACAGCCCGCACGCCTGCTCGGCGGCCTCCAGCGTAAAGGGTTCGAGGCTCTTGCGATATTCGTCCAGGCCGTTGACCCACTGGCTGATGAACGCCGTGTGCTGCCAGGCCCTGGTCAAGAATGTAGCGGCTGATGGCGGACAGCCAGACCAGGTCGGTGCCGGGATTGGGACGGATAAACAGATCGGCGCGGCGAGCCATTTCATGCTCGCGCAGGTCGGCGACGATCAGTTTTTGACCGCGGAGCTTGTGGGCGCTTTTCACGCGCGTCGCCAGTACCGGATGGGCTCTCCGCGGTGTTGCTGCCGATGATGAGGACCAGGCCGGCGTTTTCGATATCGCGGATCGAGCCGGAATCGCCGCCGTAGCCGACCGTGCGGAACAGCCCCGTCGTGGCGGGCGCCTGGCAATAGCGCGAGCAATTGTCGATGTTGTTGGTGCCCACGACGGCGCGGGCCAACTTCTGCATCAGGTAGCTTTCCTCGTTGGTGCATTTGGACGAGGAGATAAGCCCGATCGCATCGGGACCGTGTGCGGCCTTGATCTCCGAGAGTCGCCGGGCGATGAGCTGCAGGGCCTCGTCCCAACTTGCCTCGCGAAATTTGTCCCCCTCGCGGATCAGCGGCGACGTCAGGCGATCGGGGCTGTTGACGAAATCCCAGCCGAATTTTCCCTTGATGCAGGTCGAAATTCCATTCGTCGGCCCCTGCTCCGGCGCGACTTTGAGGATGTGACGGTCTTTCGTCCAGACATCGAAGCTGCAACCGACGCCGCAGTAGGTGCAGACGGTTTTTGTCCGGCGAATGCGCGACTCCCGCATTGCCGACTCGGCCTCGGACAACTTCAAAATCGCCCCATAGCCCGCCTCCGGCTCGATCTCCTTGACGATCTCGATCATGCCCTTAAGCGTTTTCTTCGGTATCGAGCGTGAAATAACCCGCATGCCCGAGCATCGACTTTTCCATCAAGGCATTGCACGGACAGACCGTCACGCAATGCCCGCAGGAAACGCAGCTCGATTCGTTGATTGACTTGCCGCCATCCCAAAGCACGCGCGGATGCTCGTCTTCCCAGTTGATCGACAGCGTTTCGTTCACCTCCACGTTCTGGCACGCCTCGACGCAGCGACCGCACAGCAGGCACTGATCCGGGTCATAGCGGTAGAACGGATTGGTATTATCCACTTCAAAAGGCTTGGTCTGAAAGGGAATGTTCTGATGTTCAACGGCCAGCATCTTGGTCGTGTTGTGCATCGTGCAGTTGCCGTTGTTGTTGTCGCAGACGGTGCAATAAAGCATGTGGTTCTCGAAGGACGCGATCGAAAGCCGCCCGCTGCGCCGCCGACGCGGCTGCCGTGTTGGTCGCAACCTTCATTCCCTCCGAAATCACCACCCCGCACGCCCGCACCAGCTTCCCATCCACCTCGACCATGCAGGTATCGCACGTCTGGATCGGCCCAAGCTGCGGATGGTAGCAAACCTGCGGCAGCTCGATCTCCGCCTGATTGATTACGTCGATTAGCCGCTGCCCGGCGACTGCTTCCCGCTTCACTCCGTTCAAGATGATCGCACTCATATCGACCTCTTTCCCATCCGCGGTTTTGATCCGATTCGCACCCTTCCCTGCTGTTCGAGCATTTTAATCATCGCCGACGCATTTTCCTCCCCCCACCCCTGGTTCACGGCCGATTTGATCGTTTCTCGAATCACCGCCCCCGCGGGAATAGGCGAATTTAAATCCCGCGCGAACCGGTCAATAAGGTTCGCATCCTTGAGCAAATGTTTCAGGGCAAAGAAGGTGCTGAAATCCCGCTTAACCAGCGCCGCCCCCACCCCGGACAAAATTGGAGATCGAAAGTCCGTCACCTTCAGCACCCCCAGCACGTCCTGGGCATCGAGCCCCGCCTTAGTCGCCAGCACCATCGCTTCCCCCAGCGCCTGCAATTGCGCCGCGACGATCAGATTTCCCACCAGCTTCATCGCCGCCCCCTTGCCGCAATCTCCCATGTAATGCACGGTTTCCCCGATCGCTTTCAGGATCGGCCGTACCCGCTCAAATACCTGCGCGTTTTCCACCTGCCAGAACCCAGAGCCCCCCACTGGCCGCTTCGTTCTTGCTCCCGAACACAGGGCAATCCAAAAAGTCCACGTCCTTCTTCGCAAACGCCTCTCCCTCCTTCCGGCTCGTATCCGGATGCACGGTTGAGAGGTCCAGCGCAATCTGCCCGCCTCGGACCGACTCCAAAACCCCTCTCGCCCCAAACACAACTTCTTCAACCGCCTGGTCGTCGCTGAGGCAATACATCACCACGTCCGCCTCTTTCACGGCCCCCGCGATATTTGGGCAAGCCTTGGCCCCTCGTTTCACAAGATGTTTCCCCTGTTCGCGACGCCGGCTCCAAACCGTCACCTCATACCCAGCCTTGAGAAGCGTTCCCGCGATTCCCCCACCCATTACGCCCAAACCGATGAATCCAATTCGTTTCATGTCAGCTCACTCCCGTAGTGAGGCCAATTCTTGCACAGCGCCCTTATCTTAGCCACACTCTCCCCGCTTGGCTCCGGCGAGCACGGTCGAGCTGCGGGGCGCGTCTTTCGCTTTCCCACAAATCGCGTTCCCTCATTTTGCCTTTCGCTCCCGCGGTTGCCTACGCTCCCGCACAGGTTATCCTTCATAGCGCACCGGGAGGACGCAATGAAAATTGGTTTTATCGGTTTAGGCATCATGGGCAGCCGGATGGCCGCAAACCTGCAAAAAAATGGTCACACTCTTTTTGTCTTTAATCGAACCCGCGCCAATGCCGACCCCCTGTTGGCCACCGGCGCCAAATGGGCCGACTCCCCCGCCGCCCTCGCCCCACAAGTTGAAATCCTCTTCACGATGCTCGCCCATCCCGACGCCGTCCAGGAAGCCGCCCTCGGCAAAGACGGCTTTCTCCCCGCTTTGGAGCGAGGCCGAACCTGGGTCGATTCCAGCACCATCAACCCATCCTTCTCCAAACAAATGGCCGCGGAATCACAATCTCGCGGCATCCATTTTCTCGGCGCCTCCCGTCACCGGCTCCAAGGCCGCCGCCGCTGACGCCAAACTCATCTTCTGGGTCGGTGGCGACCCCGCCGACCTGGAAAAATGCCGCCCTCTCTTCCAATCCATGGGCAACAAAATCGTCCCCTGCGGCGGACCCGCCATGGGAACCTCCATCAAAATGGTCATGAACCAGCTCCTCGGAACCCAACTCGCGGCCTTTGCCGAGGGATTAATCCTCGGCCAATCCCTGGGCCTTTCTCGCGAGGTCCTCTTCGAAGCCCTCTTCAACGGCCCCGCCGCCGCCCCCTTCGTCGCCATAAAACGCCAGCGAATCGAATCCGAAAACTTCGCCCAGCCCGATTTCGCATTACGCTGGCTCCAAAAGGATTTGCACCTCGCCACTGAAAGCGCCTACGAAGTCGGCGTGGCCATGCCATTGACGAACGTCGCTAAGGAGCTATATCGCCTGGCCATCCGCGAAGGCCACGGCGACGAAGACATCTCCGCCATCTACGGCTACCTGGCCCGAAACCGAGACCCCCACTCCACATCCAGCTAAAGCAGACCCCCGATCAAGTTTTTCCCCGAACGCCCGCGCCTCTATAAATCACCGGACCGCGGGTGCAGGCGCCTCTGCCTGCTGCGCTCGTGCCAAACCATCAACCGAAAGGATTTCCAAGTCCCGAATGGCCGGCCAACACAGGAACTCGGCGTCCGTGACGGTGATCCGCAGATAACGCGCCGCGGGAGCTACAAACTTGTGCAGCGGCATGCGGACCGCGGTCGTGTTCTTCGTCATGTCAACGGCCATCGTCCAATGCTGGTCATCGGCGGAGGTCTCGATTTTGTATTGATGATAAAAGCCGGCGGCGTCCCAGAGGATTCGGCACGCTCCGATATCCACCGTCTTTCCCAGATCAACCTTGATCCAATGTCCCGGCGTCGCGTCGTCGATGCTCCATGCCGTGGAGATGTCTCCATCGACCGCCTTGGTGCAGTCGGTATTGGGCTGCCAGCTATCGGCCGACGCCGGTTTTCCGCGGGCGATATCGACACCTTTGCTCAAGACTCTGCATTCGGCAAAACCGGGCCAGTCGTAGCCGCTGGGCGTGGAAAGAATGGTCACCCGGACGTAGCGCACACCTTCAGCGGAGAAAGAGTCATCCGCCGCCGGAAGAGGTGCATTCCGACCGGAGGCTCCACGTTTGCCCACGGAATTGACCTTTCGCATCCAGTGTTGACCGTCCGGAGAGACATCGATCGCATAATGATAAGCCCCGTTTCGCCGGTGCCAGATGATCTGCGTGCCGGAGATATGGGTGGGCGCGCCCAGATCGACTTGCCACCAATGCCCCGGGAGATTGTCGCGGGCGCACCACCAGGTCGTGAGGTCGCCGTCGTTGGCGTTGGACGGCTCGCAGCCGGCGAGATGCGAAAAGTTGGTCTCATCCATCTCGCCCCTGTAGTTGTAATCCGAAGTGACGACGGCGCCCGGGCCAGGTCGCCGGGCAACCGCGCGAATTCCGCGGGATGGGTGGCTTGCCCCGTCGCGGCATCGATCGACCAACTGTCGGCCCACCCCATGGGTTTGATCGCCCCGTCGGCCGTGAATTGCAGCGGCAACCAGATGTGGCGCATGGGATCGACCCCCCATCGATCGCCACAATAGATGTATGACGTCGTCGCCGTTCCCCGCACCGTCAGGATAAACGCCGCCTGTGAGTCGTACGTCGTGCAGGTGTCCTCGCCGCACAGCGGTTTCATTTCGGACCACGGCCCGCTCATGGACGTCGCGGTCGCATAGTAGTTGAGGTTGGGGTAAATGCCGGTGCAGAAAGACGTCACCAGATAATAAATCCCGTTGCGTTTGAAGACGCAGGGCGCTTCCCGATATCGCGCCTCGAAACAGCAAGCCGATCTGCGATTTCACCTTGAGATAATCGTCGCTGAGCAGGTAGACCATCATGTCCGCATTCTCATTGGAGCTGGAGATGAAATAGGCACGGCCATCGTCGTCCTTGAACAGGGTGGAATCCCGGGACATGTTTCCGTTGGGCCGAAAGCTGCCGTGCCAGGTGTAGTTTCCATCGACGGTATCGCAGGAAGCGACCGCGCATTGCGCGTCCGCGTAGCCCATTAGACTTTCGCGGTGGACCCAGAGCACGAACTGATGGGTTTTGTCGTTAAAGACGACCTTGGGGCGTTCCAGGTGCGACCGCGCCACCGCCGGATCCGTTTGGGGCGTTATGACATACTTGTCAAACTTCCAGTGCAGCAAATCTTTCGACGTGTAGCAGGAGATCTTTTGCACTCGGAATCCCAGCGCGATTCGCCGAACCAATAGAACGTGTCGCCCACTTTCAGGATATCGCCGCAATGGGCGTCGATGTGCATCCCGTCGGCCGCCGGCCAGATCTGGCGCCGGCGTAATCGTCACGGGCTCGGCATTTGCCCGAATTCCCAGTATTGCAACCGCCAAAGCGATGAATAAGAATTTCATGGATGTGTACGGTTTAGCCATTTTACGCGGCGGCTAAAGTTCACGCGTTACGACTTCTCATGGATTACAAACTATCCATGCTTCTCGATGGTTTGGTACGGAACAGCATCATATGCTAACCGCTAAGTTTCTGTCGTACCAAACATTCCCGGCGGGGCTCGAACCCGTAACATTCGGCTCCGGAGGCGAAGACCGGTGAAACTGGGTCAAACGTGCACTTTCGACATGAATCCAATACGATTATATAATCCCGGCATGGGAAAGCTCCTCGAAAAAGAACGCGCACGCGCTTTATCGAAACGGCGGCTTAATCATCTCAAAAATGAGCGGCGCAAGCTGACGGCACGGATGCAAAAACTCGATGCTCAACTGGCTAAGCTTGGAAAGTCCCGCCAGCCTGGCCGGCTCCCGACACCGCAGGACCTGGAGCATTGGTTCGACGAATTGGGCCAAGGCATGCCGCCAGTTTCTCCCCTCCCAGCCGGTTTTTCGCGGGCTGATATCTACGATGATCACGATTGATGCGATACTTGCTCGACACCGGCATCCTCATCCGAATTCCGCATCGCTCCGACCCATTGAACACGGATATCCGCAATGCGATCCGCCGGCTCGCGCTGGACGGAAACACGTTTGTCACCACCAGGCAAAACGTGGCTGAATTTTGGAATGTTTGCACTCGCCCGGCATCTTCTCGCGGCGGCTACGGGCTAACCACGGACGACACCGCGCGGCGCTGCGAATTCTGGAGCGATTTGTCACCGTCCTTGATGAGCCGAAATCAGCGTACGCGCACGGGAAAGCGCTTGTCCAGAAGCACAAAGTTCTCGGGCGACAAGTCCACGACTGCCGAATTGTTGCAGTCATGATTGCCTGCCGAACCAAACATATCCTGACACTGAATGACGCCGACTTCGCAAGGTATTCGCCGCAAGTTATAGCGGTCCCGCCCACCGCGGTCTTATCGGCGAAACATTTGTAACAGGCGGCCGCGAGGCGGGAAAAGCAGTGACGCCCACTCAAGGCGACACATACGCTTCCGTCTGTGCCACTTTGATTCGCTCACCCGGACGCAGCGGCGCATTCTCGTCGACCCCGTTCATGACGGCGGTCATCTTCAAATCCCACTGATTGTTCGTTCGTCGCGACACGTCCGCGAGGGTTTCGCCGGGTTGGACTTGAGCAATTCGCAATCGGGTCACCATGATTGTGTCGCGCTCCACGGGTGTGAGATCGTGAAAACTATTGACGACGCCGCGGACGGCCGTGAGATTGCTCGACGTCGCGATGGCCAGAAGCCGATACGTGATGCCACGATGCTGCACCCAGGTGATCTCCACGTAATCGACGGTTCCGCCATCCTGCTCTGTCAGCGTGATGCGCCGGGCGGGAAGATCGTCAATCGTCAGCGACTCCACCGGGGGCGCCGTCACGTTATTGCGATTCAATTCGGTGATGAACTGCTGTGCCGCCTGGTCGGGGCTGGTAACGCCCGACGGACTATCGAGCAACACCGCCGCGTCCTGCTTCGGCGAGACAGTGACGACGGTTGCCGGCGTGTTTACGTCCGACCACCCGGGCGGGGCGATGAATGATAAGCCCAGCGTCGGGTCCATAAACACGTCGCCGACAAAAATGCCGGCTGCTGGGTCGTCGCCGAGGACAAGCCCGTCGAGCATCGCCACGTATGCATCGCGATCGTGCGGCACAGGCGGCGGTATGATCGTCGCCACAAGCTCATCGGCGCACCATCGGGTGGCGGCCACGCGCTCCGGCGTCTGCGGATGCGTTTGGAGCATGCTCGGAATCCGCTGGTCGTGCGGGTTGCTGGTGAGCAATTCGTATTGACCGAGCCGTTCGAGAAGCCACGACAGCGCATGCGGATCGAATCCTGCCTTGGCGGCAAGTTCCTGTCCCACCCGATCGGCCTGGCGCATCCTGGTCTCGGCTATATCCCGCGAGAAATCGCGCCCCCACTCCCTGCGCCGGCGCAGCCAGAAGACCCCCCGCCAACGGCGAGATCGTCCCGACCAGCGCCCCGGGAAGCGCGAAGATCCCCGGCACCTCCGCCGCTTCCAGCCGCTGCGCCGCGTGCCGCTTGATCACGTGGGTCGTCTCATGTCCGAGCACGCACGCCAGCTCATCGGGCGAGTCCGTCAGCGCAAGCAATCCGCGCGTCACATAAACGTATCCACCGGGAAGCGAAAAAGCGTTCGGCACCGGCTGGTCCATGATGTGAAACTGAAAATCGTACTGCCGATCGGGGACCTCACTGACAACCTTCTGCCCGATGTCGTTCACGTAGGCGGTAAGCGCCGCATCGTCATAGAGCCCGTCGTTCGCCTCCAGTTGCTTCGATGCCTCCAGGCCAACCTTCCGGTCCCACTCCGGCGAGTGGCGCACCCGCTCGTGACGACAGCCAGCAATGCACAAAGAAACGTCAACCTCAGTAAGGATTGCTTCATAGTTTTCACCCGGCGGTGACCTTCAATCGACGCACCTTTAGCGCGCCACTCGCCACAAGTTTAAGCGAGGATGGCATCGCTCTGCCACTGCTTCTACTGCAACTGTTCTCTTTCAAAATTCGAATACGGACTCTCGAAGCCATTCGGAATTTCGATCCGCTTCAACCCCAAAACACGAACACCCCGGCTTGCCAATTGAAAGCATCCCGCCGAACCCCTGCTTTGAACCCCGACGAAAATCACACCGAAATTATTTTTCGCATCGCTTGCCGCTCTCCGCACGGCAAGTCCGGCTGCCACTCCGAAGGGCATTCTTCGCCCGAATGCTGCGCCAACGGGCATTGCCACTTCGGCGAACCCGAAAATCTCTGCAGGCGCCGCAGTGCGCAAGTTTTTTCCTCTTGAAACTCAACGTAAGTCATTATCTGAATTTGATCTCCGCGCTCTTTGCCCACTCCGCGGTGAATAATCCGGGTTAATGCGGACGGGCCGGTGAGACGGCGGATTCAAGTCGGCCTCATAGAATATCGCATGGCCCGGGATTCGTTGGATCGTGAATTCCCCATCGCCGTTTTGCGAAACATTGTGGCAACGTGCTGCGCCCGCCAAGGCAATCCAGATTAGCAGGACAACTCTTTATAAAAAGACGCTTCGCCTGGGAGTTCGCATTCCATCCCGGTGCGATACCAATTCAGTGCAAAGACAGCCCCGGGGTCGGACCTCTGGCTGAGACCGACCCCGGGGCGCTGTATCTTGCAAGCACTCTTCCAATCAAGCGGGCGCACCTTGCACGTCGCCGCTGGAATTCACCGCTGGATTCGCTCCGGCGACACCCGTCACTTCTGGATCGGGCAAGGGAACTTTTCCAGCGCCATATCGGGTGCTGATGCCAGCCAGATCGGTCTCGATCTTCTGGATCACGTCCGAACCCATACCCCTTTGGATAAAGAGGAAGATCACGCCGACTGCAAGGTATGCAGCGAAAATGTACGGGTAGTAGCGAATCGGCGGGTCGGGCAGCGGATAAAAGCTGCCGACGATCGGCACCACCATAAACAGGATGCCTAATGCCGAAATCACCAGAGCGCCAGCCGTCAGTTTCCCGAGCCGCTTGAGGTAAACCGGCGCCCCGACGCAAATCAGCACGAAACCGACGAGGAACCCGTAGGTTGCCATGGTGGATACGTCATTGAGCACATCCGTCAGGGCACATTTCCAATAGCCCATACAGAAGATGCCGATGATCAAGGAGATCGCGGCGCAGACAGATACGGAAATGTGCGGAGTTTCATGGGTTTTGTGAGCCCCGCCGACGGAGGAATGGATGACGCCGTGGTGGCCCATTGCAAACATGATTCGGCAAGCCGCATTGAAGCTACCCAAGGTGCAACCCAATGCGCTGACGAGCACCATCGCCGTCATCGCTTTGCCCAACCATCCCATGCCGACATAACTTGTGAGCGTACCAAGCACATCGGCGTTGCCGTCGAGCGTGGTGTTGGAAGCGGCAAAGCCTCCGACCATGGCAAGGCTGCTGAATACGTAAAACATCGACGCGACAACGGTGGCGCCTATGACCGCCCGTGGAATGGTCTTAAGCGGATTGGCCGCCTCTTCGCCCACGCCGTGGCGCTCTCAAAGCCGATGTTGCAGAAAACCGCCAGCACCATCGCCAGGAAGAACCCCTGGGCTGTGAATCCCCCGAGGCGAAGCTGCGGAGCGTAAATCTTCAAGCCCGTCTTGCAGAAGACCGCCAGGACCAAAAGAGCGATCAACGCCATGCTGGTGAATTCGATGATCAGCATCATCTTCGCGGAAAGCTTGATATCCCGGTACGCGACGTACCAGGGGATCAGGATCGCAAGGATGTAAGCGATATAGGGCCACGCCGCGCCCGTAGGTGAACCGAACAAAAGCAGCATGAAATTTCCTGCGGCGCCGGCGAGAGCGATCCCGCACCCCACATACGCCACGAGCCAGCCCCAACCTACCATCACGCCGGCGGCAGGGCCCAAAGCCATGGTCGTATATGAATACAAAGATCCGGGCGATGCCGAGCGCTTCGCGAACTGGTTAATATTGAGGCCGACGAACGCCAGCCCAATGCCGGCAGCCAAATACGAGAGCCAGGTCGCGTTTCCAGCGGCTACAAACGCCAATGCGATAATCGCCGCCATCGAGGCCGATGGCGCGATGACCGCCACTGATTTCGCCAATGTTTCGATTGGCGTCAAACAATGCAATCGCAAGCCATACACCCCCGTTTTCCTTTCCTTGGAAACGCCCTCGTTCGCGTAGTCGGCCACGCTTGCCATTGTGGAGGTAGCCATAAACATCATCTCCTGAATCTGGTTATGAATTCACCGGCAGACATCAGTGGGCAAGGCAGTCAACGCCGGGTGGCGCGCAGATGGTTGAATTGCATATCGCAACTTACATACCATTCGCGCGAGGCAATATGTAATTCGATTGAAGAACTAAACCCCGTAAATTCACCGCAGTCCATGTTTTCATTTTCGACGCGAAATTCGCCAGTTATTGCGGATCACATAGGAGACGGGATTCTGGCGTGGCTCGTCAGCGGCTTTTGGAATGATCAACAAACCGCATCAATTCCCCACTTCGGTCATCCTTCAATCCAATGCCGCTCATCTGTCGCCGGAGACTTTCCCTCACCAGATATTGCAATGTCTCGGCGGCCGCCGCCGGTGGCAACCCCGCCGGACGAATATTCGAAACACAATTCCGCTGCGCGTTGGTATTCCCCGGCCGAGGGTCAAACACCAGATAGGCCCCAAGGCTGTCAGCCGTTCCGAGTCCCGGTCTTTCGCCCAGCAAAATCAGGCTCGCACGGCGCGCAACAAATTTCCAATCTCATCCTCCAACCCCACCCGCGCAAATCGCGCCAGGACCAGCGGTCCTACGGACGTTTTATCCCCCTGAAGCAGCGAGACCAGCGGCCCAACGACCCCAGCCGAATGGCTCTGCGCAGCCAATGCCGAGAGCCCGTCCCCGACGATCAGCACAACATCAAACCCATCCCCATTCAGTTTCGAAATCGATTCCAGATCGCCTCGCGACTTGTCATCAAGCTCGCATCCCAAATCAGGCCTCTGCAGATAAGTAAACCGGTCCTGCACGCGCGACGCCACCCGCACGATCGGCAATCCAAAATTCCTCAGCTCCGCCTCCAATCGATCCAAATCCAAATCAGAATGCACCGCATCCCTCGCCTGGGCGTGATCGAAGGAAAACTTCAGCAATTCCTCCGTCGGCAGCGATCCCCCCGCGCGCCAAGCGCAATTCGAGCAGCCGTGTGACGCCGAAGCACTCCCCACGGATCCGGTGTGGTGATTCCCAGCCTCATGGCAATGCCTCGTCTTCATGTCCGAGCAGGCGGTTCTCCGCGGCAATCGGCAGCAGCCGCGTCGTGCCGTCCATCACTTTCATCCGCTGCAGCCACTGCTCAAACTCGGGCGCGGGCGCAGCCGCAGAACTTCCCGAAGATAAGCGCTGTCGTGAAAGCTCGTCGATTGGTAATTCAGCATGATGTCATCCGCGCCCGGCACACCCATGATGTAGGTAACGCCCGCCGCCCCCAACAGCGTGAGCAGCGTGTCCATGTCATTCTGATCCGCCTCGGCATGATTCGTGTAGCAAATATCCACGCCCATCGGCAACCCCAACAGCTTTCCGCAGAAATGATCCTCCAGCCCCGCGCGAATGATTTGCTTTCCATCGTACAAATACTCCGGCCCGATGAACCCCACGACCGTGTTCACCAGCAGGGGACGAAATTTCCTCGCCACCGCATACGCCCGCGCCTCCAGCGTCTGCTGATCCACTCCGTGATGCGCGCCCGCCGAAAGGCAGCTCCCCTGCCCCGTCTCGAAATACATGCAATTGTCGCCGATATTTCCGCGCTTCAGCGACAGCGCCGCCTCATGCGCTTCCTGCAAAATTGCCAGATCGATGCCAAAACTCTTGTTCGCCGCTTCCGTTCCCGCCACCGACTGAAATACCAAATCCACCGGCGCCCGCGCTCGATCGCGCGCAGCGAAGACGTCACATGCGTCAAGACGCACGACTGCGTTGGAATTTCATACCGCTCGATCAGCTCGGCCATCATCTTCAGCAGATCGCACGTAACGGCCACATTATCCGTCGCCGGGTTCAGACCGATCACCGCGTCCCCGCAGCCGTACAGCAACCCGTCGAAAATGCTCGCCGCGACCCCTTTCAAATCATCGGTCGGATGGTTCGGCTGCAATCTCACCGAAAGGCGACCCGCCAGCCCCAACGTGTCTCGAAACTTCGTCACTACGTTGCACTTGGCGGCTATTAATATCAGGTCCTGATTCCGGCACAGCTTCGAAACCCCCGCCACCATTTCCGGCGTCAACCCCGCCGCAAGCGCCGAAAGCGCGTCTGTCGTCGTTTCATAGCGAAGCAAATGCTCCCGAAATTGTCCGACCGTTAAATCGCGGATCGGCTCAAACGCATTGGCATCATGCCCGTCGAGAATGAGCCGCGTGACTTCATCCACGTCATAGTCAATCACCGGCTCTTCCAGGAACCTCGCCAGCGGCACTTCCGCCAAAACCATCTGAGCCGCAACCCGTTCTTTCTCGTTGGACGCGGCCAGGCCGGCTAGACAATCCCCCGAGCGCAACGGGGACGCTTTAGCCATGACTTCCTTCAGATTTGAAAACGAATAGTGAGATGCGCCAAGTTTTGTGCTGTATCGACTGATGGCTGCTCCGAATTAGAGACAACCCTAATCTCTAACAAAACTGATACCAATACCACTGGATTGCCGCGGTGGGTTTCGCGTTCTGCATCTTTGCCGATCGTGAAAGTCGATCGCCCACCGACGCAAGTGCGCTTCAATGCCAAACTACCTCGCCACAGAGGCTAGTGTAGAAATCTATCGAACGTAACACCTTAACTCTCCAAACATTCCCGGCGGGGTTCGAACCTGCAACCTTCGGCTCCGGAGGTTCTTGGCCGCCGGACTGAAAGTCTTGCCTTTAGTGCCGGAGATATCAGGATTTTCTGCGTCAGGCTGGCTTTCTCTGGGCTTTGCAGAGTTCCCATATTTACTCGATTTTGGTTCTTTTTCCACCAGTTCTCTGACAACTCTGACCGGCGAAATGAAGTAAGCCGCTCTTTGCGAAGGTTTGCTTTCCAGCCCTGGTCCAGCGTAATGCGCTTCGGTAAAATGAAGATATCCGATGCCGAGGAGCGCGGTTTGGAACACGACGATGAACTAGCGATGCTTATCGGCATCCTCGCGAAGACCGGCCAGACGTTGCTCAAAAGGCAGCGAGGTGAATTCATCCCTTTCGCGGCCTTTACGAGTTCTGACGGGAAAGCCGAAATGCTCGATGCCGATATTGGCGTCGAGCAACCAAAATCGACCGACGTCATCAACTTTCTTCGTGGCGCGCTTCGCGCTATGGCACAGCAACAGAAAATCAAAGCGTCGGGTATATGCGTCAACGTCACCGCGAGACTGCCGGGATTCGGTGACAAGGTCGATGCAATCTGCTGCTTTATCGAGCGTGCGTCGCATCCTCCGATGGATTTCTATATTCCATTCCGCAAAGCCTTCTTGGGCAATCTAAAATACGAGAAACCGATAGCGTTACCTGGCAGTTCGGTGGTCTTCCCGCTCACCGGCGGTGTTGCATAACCAGGCATTGCTGTGCACGGCCCCGCGTCGAGCGTTGTGGTAAACTGAAAGTTGGTCGGTGCGGTGCCGGCCATTGAACGTTGGTCCGTTATGCAACCCTCGGCACACCGGCCCGGAATCACAGCCGACGATCGCGGCATCCACTTCGTTGGCATCCGCGACAAGGACATAGTCGTACCGTGGGGCGAAATCGAAAGCATCGACGCCGCCAAGTACACCTCGATCGACAATACCACGTTCGTCGAGGTTTACGTCAATCACATTTCAGGCGTCGATTTCCGGTTCCATAGTACAGAGGACGGTAGCGCGAACGTGCTTGCCGCCATGGAGCGGCACCTCATCGGGTTCAAGCCGTCGGGCGTGCAATCCGCAGGAACCTGGGAGGAGAACCTTGACCGGCCGCCGTTGTGGAAACGCGACGAACGGCTTCAGCCGTTCCAATTCGAGCCGCCGGTCATCGACAATCGTCCGCCAACGGATGCCGAGCGGCAGCAGATGGTAGCGGCCCATCAGGCCTCCGTTGCCACCTGCGAACGGATTCTGGGCCGGGCCCTCCTCCCCGCAGAACTGGCATGCGTGCAGGTCGGCTTTGAGAATGCAAGAATCGTCGGCAATATTGCTAGCCCGCTAAGTAAGCTGCTTGCGGCCAGGGGAGCGGGGTCCACGGAAGGTCACTGACCGCAGAGCTGTGGCGGACTGCATAATCACGAAAATATGCGCGTACACGCCCTCACAATACCCCACGGACTATCCAAACTCATCGCGGCGAACATTTGGCCAGACGAGAACACTCCCTGGCAGGAAATTAACCGTCAGTCCTTTTATCCCATCCTTGGTCCCGATGCAGCACATGCGCTTTCACCACACGACGACCGAATCATCATGATGAAGCCGCCGTTCCACACCATTGCCGACGAGGTTGCGGGCGGAAATTTGTTCAGGTTCAAGGGAGTGACAAATCCAGACGAGATCGACTACAACCGCGCAGTGATTATCGCGGACTTTGGTATGGGCTCCGATTCACCGATCATCCTTTACTACAGCGACATGGACAATCCTGTGGTCATGTACCTCCGTTGGTCCGGAAACGGTCCAAATATCAAACAGTCATGGGTGAGAACGCATGACTCGTTCGACGACTTTGCTCGGGCGATTGGCCTGATCACTCCGGATGCCTGAACTGTCGCTGCATTTGATGCGTAGATTCTTTGCCCAGTGTCCGTTACACCGGCCTCCTGCACAAAGTAGTCTGTAATAACCTGTGGCCTAGGGAGCCGACGCTCTTGAGAATTTCAGCCAAAAATAGGGCCTCGGCGTTGATTTGAAGCCGATTTCGGCCGACTTCTCTGACAGCATGCCGGCATAGAGAAACTGTGGCGTGACGTAAGTCTCTGTCCATCAACGTTCCCGGCGGGGCTCGAACCTGCAACCTTCGGCTCCGGAGGCCGACGCTCTGTCCAATTGAGCTACGGGAACTCGAACTTCAAAGCCTATCCAGCACATGATTATTCGGCAAGACAACCGCGTGAACCGGCCACGCAGTGAACCAAACTCCCAATCCCAACGACCCACCCACCCGCGCCCGCCCCGCACTTGCGAGTTGAAGCGGCGTCTCGCCGCTTGCCCTCATGTTCAAGCCGCGGGACGCCGCTTCCACACAATCCGCCGAAACCCCCGACCAAACACCACAAAAATCCAGATACGCATACCATACGTGACATTTTCCCGAAAATCCCTTCCCCAATTCCCCCAAACCCCCCAACTTGTTGCGGGCTGTCAAGTTTTGTATTGCATGCCCCCCAACCAAAAAAATCATCGGCTCAGCGCCAAAGCGCGCCGGTCCCGAGAAATCATAATCATTAATCTCCGCGCTCTCTGCGCTCTCTGTGTGCTCCGCGGTGAGTAGTCCGCCTTAGTTATCCCGTGCTTGCGCCACCGCCAGCGCATGCTCATCGATCGCGTGAACGATCCGCTCCTGCAAAATCTTCGCGCTGCTGTTCGACTTCTCGGGGATGCCGTTGAACATGATGCTGAAGCAATAGGTATTCCCATCCTTCGCGTGCAGATATCCGCTGAGGCAGCTCACCCCGTTAACGAATCCCGTCTTGGCGATCACCCGCCCGCGCAAATCCGATCCTCGAAACCGCTCGGCAAGCGTGCCGTCTTCCCCCGCCACCGATAGCGACTGCATCCAAACGGCACTGTTGGCGCTGAAATAGTCGTGCGTCAGCACAGTCACCATCACATGCGGGCTGATCGCGTTGTTCTTTGACAGCCCGCACCCATCCGCCAGCGAGAATTGCGACGATGGAATCTCCAGCGACTCGAGGAACCCCCCCACCGCTGCCGTCCCTGCCGACCACGTCCCCTGCCCGAACTTGGCGAAGCCGAGCCGCTTGCAGAGACACTCGGCGTAAAGGTTCATGCTGTCCTTATTCGCCCGATCGATCACGCTGGTCAGCGGCGTCTCATGAAGCGCCAGCAGCGTCCACGACGAATCGCCGGATCGTGCCGCCGCAATGCAGGCTGCCCGCATTGTGCGATCGCGCTTCACCTGCCCGCTCAGCGTGATGCCCGCCGACCGCAAACATTCCGCCAACACCGCCCCCGCATACATCGGCGGATCATGAACCGTCACGGGAACCGGGACATCGTTCGCAAACCGCGCCGTCCCTCGAAGAATCAGATTATTCGTCTCCGGCTCCCGCGAAAGCCACACCGAATTATCCCCTCCGGTCACACAGCTATTCTTAATCGAAACGTACGACGTCGCCGGATCGGTCGTATATTCGATGAGCCTTCCATAACTGGTCGGCCGCGCGTAGATGTCCAGGCAATTGGCGTTGAGATTCAGCCCCGCGATTTCCGCCATATAGCGCTTCTCAGTCTGATCCGCCGGCCAGTCAGGATGAATGAATTGATCGTCAAAGACGCTGTCATCAACGATGAGGTCTCGCGCGGATCGAAATTGCTTTTGCACTAAACCCGTCGCCCAGGATTTGAAGACGGTATCAACATCCCATCCATATTTTTTCAGCATCTCGGCGTCGCCGAGGGTTGGATCGCCGTCGCCGATTAAAACCAGGTCGCCATTGTGAGAGAGCAGCAGCGTGCGAAACTTAAAACCCGGCCCGAGCTCCTCGAGCGCGGCGGATGTAGTGATCACTTTGAGATTACTCGCGGGAACCAGCGGCGTAGACGCGTTGTGGCGGTAAACCGCCGTCACATCGCCGTTGGAATTTCCCAGCCGAACAATGTCGATCCCAACGGTCGCCCGATCGAGCAGTTTATCGCCGGTAATCTGATCGACCTCGCCGGCAAGATCGGCGCGGGCGAAAGCGGGCATCAACAGCAGTGTGGAAAGGATTGCCAGAACGGCGAAGAGCGACGATTTCATCCGTGAAACCTCCGGGGACAACGTAAACTCCTTTTGGCAACTACCTTATCGGGAAAGTGATGCGAGACAAGTGAATCGCCCAAGGAAATCCTGAATTTGGGATTTTGGTAATCTTGCGTCTCCCCCAGCCGCTTCTATCCACGGCGACCCGGAGCTTCCGGGGCGTTGACATAACCTCAAGCAGCTACGTATCGTTATGTCAAACGGTCTCCAGGAGCGTTGGGCTATGGCGGTGCAGATGGAACTTCACAAAATCATCATCAGCGACGTGGGGGATTCGCAGGTGATCGTGCTGAAGGAAGTCGACGGCGAGCGCAGCTTCCCGATCCTCATCGGCAGCAAAGAAGCGGAAGCCATCGACCGGCGTCTCAAGGGCCTTTCAACGCCCCGCCCGATGACCCATGAGCTTCTGGCCAGCGTGATCGAACAGCTTGGCGGAACGATCGAGCGGATCGAGATCAACGACCTGGCCGACCACACGTTCTTCGCCCTGATACACATCCGCCAAAATGGCGAGGTCTTCCAGATCGACAGTCGGCCCAGCGACGCGATTGCCCTGGGCATCGCGACGACGGTGCCGATTTACGTGGCGGAACATGTGCTGAATGCGGTGGCGTGAGAGCAGACCCACGGCGGCGCTGCGGCGCCGTGGGTAATTCGCATTTCGGCACCGAGTCCAAACTGACCCACCACCCCCCTCACAGCTCAGAACAATCGCCGATATGCCCCCACCCTCAAATTATTTTTCAGAAAAATTCGCCGATTTCCCAAAAATAGGTACAAAACGTACACCTTTTGGACCTGTATATAGATGCACCTTATCTTCCACACATATTCCGAGCTAATCTTCCCCGGCTCATCAAACCCACCCAGGGAGAAAAAAACTCACCGACGAATCCCGGGCACTTCCGGGCATTTTTGGACATGCCCCTCCGCGACACCTTCTTCCCCCTTGCGGTGATCCGCAACAGGGGTTGGGCGCACAATAGTCGCCAATGCTTCGCACTTCCCACGACTTTTTTTGAGGACAATGGAGAATTCGCTGCTATCGTACCCTGGTTGTTGCCCGCACCCGCAAAAATGTCGTCTATCGAAACCGTCGCGATAGTTGCCAACCCCATCGCCGGCCAGGGCAAGGGCCGGGCGACCGCCGATCGCGTTTGCGCGACCCTCCGACGGCGCGGGATGAATGCGATCGAGATTTTCGATCTGACGGCCGAATCGATCGCCCCGCTCAGTTCGGCTGACGCGGTCGTCGCCATCGGCGGCGACGGCACGCTGCGCACCGTCGCCCGCCGCTGCCTGGCCGCCGGCGGCCCGATGCCCCCCCTCCTCCCCGTCCCCATGGGAACCGCCAACCTGATGGGTCGGCACCTGGGGATCGACTGGCAAGCCGCCGACCTCGAGGATCGAATCTTCCAGTCCCTCCGCCGCGCACAAACCGCCATGTTCGACGCCGCCCAGTGCAACGGCGAGCTTTTTCTTCTCATGGCCGGCGTCGGAATCGACGGTCAGATCGTTCACGAACTCGACCGCATGCGCCGCGGGCCGATCAATTACGCCAGCTACGCCCTGCCCGCCGCGCTGGCGATCGCGAGCTATCGTTATCCACCGATCCAGGTCATCGCCGATGAAGAAGAGATTTTCCCGTCGCGCCCGCGGTCGCGCTGGTCGCCAACATCAGCGAATACGGCACCGGCTTCCCCCTGGCGCGCCATGCGCGGCCGGACGATGGAATGCTGGACGTTTGCGTGATTCCCGTCGATTCGCCCATCGACGCGGTGCAGAAATTCCTCCACGCCGCTGCCGGTGAGCACCTGCTCATCGAAGGCGTCGTCTATTCCCGCGCCAAACGAATCGAGATCACCTCCGCCCAGCCCGCGCCGATTCAAATCGACGGCGATCCCGCCGGCTACACCCCGGTCCGGATCGAGTTGCTTCCCATGCGCGTGCCGTTTATCGTGCCGGTGTGAGTCAATCCCCCGACATTCTCCACCGCGACCGCAGCCCCCTGTTCGTAATAGCCGGCCCCTGCGTGATCGAATCCGAGGACCTCTGCCTGCTCGTCGCGTCGAAGGTCAAAAAGATCTGCGAGAAGCTCGGCCTGCCTTACATCTTTAAAGCCAGCTTCGACAAGGCCAACCGCTCCAGCAAAGACAGCTTCCGCGGCCCGGGCCTTTCCGGCGGTCTGAGAATCCTCGAAAAAGTGAAGCGGGAGATCGATGTGCCAGTCCTCACGGACGTTCACGAAACCGCCCAGGCCACCGAAGCCGGCAAAGTCATCGACGTATTGCAGGTCCCCGCGTTTCTCGCCCGCCAGACCGATCTGCTTTTGGCCTGCGGCGCCACCGGCAGCTGGATCAACGTGAAAAAGGGACAGTTCATGTCCCCCGCCGAGATGGTCAATGCCATCGACAAGATCAAATCCACAGGAAACAACCAGATCATCCTGACAGAGCGGGGCACATTTTTCGGATACAACCGCCTGGTAAACGACTTCACAGGATTAGCCGTGATGAAAGACCTCGGCCAACCCGTCGTCTTCGACATCACCCACAGCACCCAGCAACCCGCCGGCCAGGGAAACCAAAGCGGCGGCAACCCCAAATATTCTCCTCTCCTTGCGCGTGCCGCCGTGGCCGCCGGCGTCGACGGCCTCTTCCTCGAATGTCACCCCGACCCCAAAAACGCCAAAAGCGACGCCGCCACAATGCTCAACCTCAACGAGGTGGAGCCGATCCTCAAGCAATGCGTCGAAATCGCCCGGTTGCGCAGGTTGGTAAACCAACAAATTCGTCTCACCGCGGAGCACGCAGAGAGCGCTGAGACAAAAAACATTTCCTCTGTCTTTATCTCAGCGCTCTCTGCGTGCTCCGCGGTGAAATCCCCTCTTCACGTCACTTCACCTGAATATGCACATGCCGCCAAATCCACGTAATCGCAAAGACCAGGATCGGAATGGCCATTGAGACCAGCACCAGCCGATACCGCTGCCAGTTTGCCGACGCCGGGCTCGGCGTCACCAGCCGATCCGCGCGCCCGTCACCTGCACCGCATCCGGATGGTCCAGGTCCTGCTTCATCTCCAGCGCCGTCGCATATCGCTCCTGCGGAACCCGCGCCATCGCGTGCAGGATAATCTCCTCCACCTGCGGCGAAATCTTCTCGTTCCGCCGCCGCGGGGCAATCGGGTCTCCAGTCAACCGGCTGTTCATAATGATGAATGGATTAGCCCCCTCAAAAGGCACGCTGCCGGTCACCATCTCATAAAGAATCGCCCCCAAACTGTAGATATCGGTGCGGGCGTCGCCGCGCTTTCCCTTCACCTGCTCCGGGGCCATGTAATCCGGCGTCCCCATGGCCGGCGTAAACCCGCCGAACGTGAGCCTTCGTGCGCTTTCAAACTTCGCGATCCCGAAATCCATGATCCGCAAGCTCCCGTCGCTGCAGATCATGATGTTGTCCGGCTTGAGATCGCGATGCACCACCTCATGCTCGTGCATGTAATGCAGCGCCTCGCAAATCCGGCTCGCGATCTTCAGCGAATCGGGCACCGGCATCGGCCGGATCGTGTTCATCAGGTGCCCCAGCGTCTGACCCTCCAGGTATTCCATCACGATATACGGCCGGCTCTTCTGCATCGACTCATCGTCGAACATCTTCAGGATGTACGGATGCTGCAGCGCCTTGCCAATCGCCTGCTCGCGCTGGAATCGTTGGAAAAATCCCGGATCAGATTCAAACTGCATGAAGGGAACCTTCAGCGCCACCACCCGATCCGCGGTCTGATCGATCGCCTTGAATATCGACGCCATCCCCGAGCGGCTGATGATGTCGATGATCCGGAACCGGCCGTCCAGCACCTGTCCCACTTCAAGTTCGCTTCCCATGATTGCCGGGCTCTCTTTCTGAAATGTTGGCAAACCGCGGTAATAGCTCAGTCTCTCTATCGCCTGAACCTGGATGACCTGCACCGAGAGATTGTCATCCGCGCCGCGCCGCTCGGCGGAGCGCACCAGTTGCTGGCACGCATCCTCCGCCGAATTCTTCGATACGATGTTCAGAATCTCCCCCTCGGTGATCTGCGACCAGAGCCCGTCGCACATCTGCACGATGATGTCCCCACCATGAACGCTGATCGTATGAAAATCCACCCGAAGCGTCGGCTCCTGCCCAACCGTCCGCGTCAGGACCGACCGCATCTGGCTGCTGGCCGCCTCCTCGACGGTGATCAGTCCCAGCTTCAGTTGCACCCCCGCGTATGAATGATCGTTGGTCACCCTCCGAATGCGCCCCTGCTGGACGACATAAACCCGGCAATCCCCCACGTGCCCGATGTTCACCTCGTTATGCCGAAAGATGCTCACCGTCAGGGTCGTCGCCATCCGCCCGGTGCCGTTGTTCCGCACGTTTTCGTCATAGATCGCGAGGTTCGCGGCTATGAACATCTGGTAAAGCGTCTGGGCCGGCGGCGCCAGTGGTTTGGAATCGAGGAATATCTTTAAAGCCGTGTCACAGGCCAACTTGCTGGCGACTTCCCCCTTGTGCTGCCCCCCCACTCCATCCGCGAGGATTACAATCGCCCCATGCTTGCGCCAGTCAGCCTCTGACTTAGGCTGCCAAGTGCCAATACTGTCCTCATTGTTGGGACGAACGGGACCCGCGGTACTCAGAGCCGCATAGGAAATCTGCATAAAAACACGTGAAAACGCGGTTGAGGGGGCGATTTTAGGTTTCCCGGTCCACAATACAAGCGCGATCTGATTTCACCGGGCTTTTCAACAATTGCTTCGTCACCGCCCAACATTGCGGCTTTCCCTTTCAACGCCGTAAATATATGCGCACTTTTTAAGCGGAACCTCGCTAATCGCCAAATCCCAATAAAAACGGCCAAAAATTGAAAAACGCACGACCCGGCAGCGATTGCGTGTTTGCAAAATGCAAGTCTTACTTAGTTGGCACATATTTTGTATTTGCATTGAGCAACCTCGCGCTCTGAGTCAATAGGCCAAAATCAAGGAGACTGACTGTGGCAACAGATAGTACTGCCTCCACATCCGGCGGATCCGCGCCAGCACAAGGAACGATGAAACCCACGCTCGGCTTGACCGGGCTTACCGCAAACGCAGCAGCGTCATCGCGCCGGGTGCGTTCTTGTGGCTTACCTTCGCAGAGCAATCAGCCTACGGCAGCCCGCCGCCGCGGCCGCCATGTGGCTGGGTATGTTCACATGCCTGCTGCTATGTCTTGCCACCGCGATCTCGTATGGTCAGCTCGCCAAGCTATATCCCGGCGCCGGCTCCTCTTACTTCTTTGCCGAACAAGCATTCCTCGCCAAGAAAAAGGCCTTTAGATGGGCACGCCTCAACAAGTTCGTCGTGGGCTGGGCAAGTCACCTCTATTACTGGTGTTACCCCGGGGTCATGGTCGGCGTCACCGCCATCTTCATCGGCTACATGGCCGGCCAGCTCTGGCCCAATACCTTCAGCAGCACCATAGCCAGCCCGCCCCTGATGCTCGCCTTCGCGATCGTCTTTTCCCTGGGCGTTTCCTGGATCGCTTACAAAGGAATCGTCGGTTCCACCGGCGTCGCCGTCAGCATCAACGTCATCCAGATCATCGCCCTGTGCATCTTCTCCTGCATGGCGATCGCCCACCGCGTTCACATCCATGAAGGAGACCTCGACTACAACCTGGTGAACGGCTTGGCTTCTCCTTACGTTCAGGACAGCTACACCGCCGCCGGCGACCTCGTCTTCAACCAGTAAAGTCGACGCCAATGGCAACCCGGTCTTCTGCTACTACGTCGCCAACGCCGACGGCAGCGTCGTCCAGCCCAACGTCAACGGCCAGAACATCAAGGTCGATCCCAAGGGCCAGAGCTACGCTGTCGATAACACCGACAACCCCGTTCAGGTCACCACCGACAACAACGGTGTGCCGGTTGATTCTCACTGGCAGCTCGATCCCAAGAGCGGAAACCTTGTCGTGACCGGCGGCGCCACCACTCAACCGGCCGCCTATAAAGTCGGCACTGTCGCCATGCCGCAATGGAACACCACCAGCTACCAGGGCGGCATGACGGAAGATCCCAAGTCCGGAATCTGGACATTCAACTACCATGAATCCGCCAAGTCCGTTATCGCCCCCCACAAGTTCAGCTTCGTTATCGTGCAGATGGGCATGGCCATTCTCTGCTTCTGCGGCTTTGAATCCTGCTCCGCACTCGGTGCAGAATCCAAGAACCCCAAGAAGCACATCCCCATCGCCATCGTTCTCTCCCTGCTGATCCAGGGCGGCTTCTGCTATCTCTTCGAATACTTCGCCGCCAACTATTTCCAGAGCTCGAGCTACACGAACACCGTCGAATCCGGCTCCGCCGCTCCGATTGGTGACATGATGCAGCTCGTTGGCGCCTGGGCCTTCGGTTCCCCCAACGCCGGCTGGTGGTTCGTGTTCGTCGAAGCCATTACGGTCTTCCTTGCCCTCATCGGCACCACGCTTTCGTGCATCAACACGGGCGCTCGTGTCACCTACGCCATGGGCCGTGACGAAGAAGTGCCGGTTCACTTTGGCCTGATCCACGGCAAAAACGACACCCCGCACCGATGCATCTGGACCCTGGCGATTATCTCGATTGTTATTGCCGCCGTCGGCATTCTCTTCTACCTCTGCGGCCCCGCCGCCCTCTTCTCTGACAGCACCCTCACCGACGCCCAGAAAGCCAGCTTCTGGTACAAGCTCGCCTTCACCACCCAGGAAGAGGCCGCCAAATTTCCCAACGGCTTGCTAACCATTGGCCTCATCAGTAACTTCGGAATGTTTCTCCTCTACATGATGACCTGCATTTGCACCATGGTGGCCTACCACGAGCGCGAAGATCAGAACATCCTCATGCACGTCCTCATTCCGCTCTTTGGCATCGTCGCCAACTTCCTGGGCATGCTCTTCTACCTGGTCGGCCCGTTCATGGTCGCGGGCATGAGCTGGCACGAGTCGTATATTGCCGTAGGATTTGCGATGCTATGGCTGATATACGGGCTGATATACTTCTCAATACGCAGTAAGAAGATGGGTAAAGAGATGTTCGTCACCAAGCCGGCGGTTACCGCATAAGATTACCCCTGGACAACCCAGGCGCGACGGCCACCCTCTCGGGTGGCCGTCCTGTTTTCACACCTTCACACTTTTCACACTTTCGCACCCTCCCCCATTTGGCATTCCCCTCCTCCCCTCTGTACCTTGTCCCCACTTATGACCGACATCAATTCGCAACTGGCCGATCACGCCCGCGCCATCAACTTCATCTGGACGCTGGTTGCCGGTTTTTTAGTCATGTTCATGCAGGCCGGGTTTGCCCTGATCGAAACCGGCATGTGCCGCGCCAAAAACGCCGCGCACACCATGAGCATGAACCTCCTCGTCTACTGCCTCTCCATGATGGGATTCTTCGTCTGCGGCTTCGCCCTGATGATGGGCGGCGTCAACGGCTCTCCCGCCGGTTCCGGCGCACCTCTTATCGGCGGCCCCAAATCACTTGGCCTGTACGGCGGAGCCACGCTTAACCACATGATCTACCTCCCCATCGCCGGCAAAAGCTGGGGACTCCTCGGCGCCAGCGGCTTTTTCCTCAGCGGCCATTCCATCACCCCCGCCTCCCTCGTCCTCTTCTTCTACATGATGGTTTTCATGGACACCACCGCCACCATCCCCACTGGCGCACTTGCCGAACGCTGGAGCTTCAAGAGCTTCACCATCTTCAGCGTTCTCGTCGGCGCCTTCATCTACAGCGCCTACGGCTGCTGGATGTGGGGCGGCGGCTGGCTTGCCGAACTCGGCGTCAACGCCGGCCTCGGTCACGGCGCTGTCGATTACGCCGGCTCTTCCGTGGTTCATCTCCAGGGCGGATCGCTTGCTTTCATCATGACTTACATGATCGGAGCTCGCATCGGAAAATATGACGAGATGGGAAACCCCCGCCCGATCTTTGGCCATCACATGCCGATGGTCATGTTCGGAACCCTCCTGCTTGCCTTCGGATGGTTCGGATTTAATTCCGGCTCCGGACTCTCGGGCATTAGCGACCGCATCGGACTCATTGCCGTCAACACCATGCTCTCCTCCGGCTCCGCCACCGTCGCCGCGTGTTTCGCCATGTGGCGAATCTACGGCAAGCCCGACCCTTCCATGATGTGCAACGGGATGCTAGGCGGGCTCGTCGCCATCACCGCCTCCTGCGCCTTCGTCTCACCCTTCGCCGCGTTCTTCATCGGCATCATCGCCGGCCTCATCGTCGTCTGGAGCGTCCTGTTCCTCGAACGCAAGGGAATCGACGACCCCGTCGGCGCCATCAGCGTCCACGGCATCGCCGGTCTCTGGGGAATCCTCTCCGTCGGAGTCTTCGCCAACGGAACCTACGGCGATGGCTACAACAACGTCTCCGGCAACGTCGTCGGTATCCTCTACGGCGATCATTCCCCGAAACAACTGCTCGCCCAAACCATCGCCGCTGTCACCTGCGTCGCCTGGAACATCATCGTCGGCGGCCTGGTCTTCCGCGCCATCGGCAAATGGCTCGGTTCCAATCGCGTCCGCCCCGAAGTCGAAGTCGCCGGTCTCGACATCCCTGAAATGGGTGCCCCCGGCTACAGCGAATTCATCACCCACCTCTCCCAGGAACAAATCGGCGCCTCGGAAATCCCCCGCGGACTCCCTTGAGGTTGACCGATCCGCCCCACCGTCTAAAATCCCGTAGACGAAACTCGGCAGCGTAGCTCAGTTGGTAGAGCGCGGGATTCATAAGCCCAAGGTCCCCGGTTCGAGTCCGGGCGCTGCTATTGAAAATTTGGCGGGAATTTGGCTGGCGTATTAACCGCCCAGCGCTTCAAACAGTTTTCCCAAATGTTTCTCATAATGCTTCCAGCGCCCGACTGACTTCTGATAGATCGGTTTGCGCACCTGCCGGATGCTGGCGGTAAGCACCGCCGTCTCGGCGCGGTAAAACTCAAGGCACGCCGGATCCCATGGCAGACCCAGGGAACTCAATGAGCCGCCGGCTTTCACCCTCCAGGTCGTTCACAAGGTTTTCGTAATGCATCTCCATCATCGCGACGGGCCCCGCATCAGCCAATAGGCTGCCAGGCGGTCCGTCTCGACATGCCGGCGGCCGCAATCGCGGAGGTCCAGCGAAAAAGATAGCCCCTGCGCGAACCGCTGGAAAAAGCAGGAGAGACAGGTGTCGCGCGCATCGCGCCGGCAGAAGATCACTCGCGCACGCGGAAACAGCGTCGCGATTTGGCCGACCCGCATCACGTTGCCGGGCATCTTGTCGACAATTCGCGCCGCCTTGGGGCCGAGCGACTGAAGGCGGTTCAGATATATCTGCGAGACCTTTTTCACTTTCGCCGCATCCCAGTGCGCCATTGACAGTTTCTCGCCGTCCCCCCCGAATTCGGTTTCGATCTGCCGTAACAGATTTAATTCTCCCGCCCCGTGAACTTGCGAATGACTCGCGGCAATTTGATGCACCAATGTCGTTCCCGAACGCGGCATTCCCACGATAAACACCGGAACCTCAGATGGATCGCCCCAATCCCGGCATTGCGCGAAATATTCCAGCGTGAATGTGCTGATGATCCGATCGACCGATTCACGATATCGCGCATGATCGTACGATTCTCCCGCCAACTCCCGCTGCCGTTTCACCAGGGCATTCGCCTCAGCCATGTGCGCGAATGCCTCATCATATCTGCCGGCTTCGTCCAGAATTCTCGCCAACCCCGACTCGACGTAAATTCGTTCTTCCGCGGTTAGGTTCGGCCGGGAACTCATTTCCGTGAGACGGGCGAGTTCCGCCTCGTCGCTCTCGTTTTCCTGTGCCCCCCCGGCGGAGCGCCGAAAGCAACGCGACCTTTCCCTGAATTTCCTGCTGCTTCCTATTGCACTCATCCGCCTCTTCGAGTCTTCCCATCGACTCCAGCGCACGCACACAGCGACCCCCAGGCGGTTGGGCTTTTGGGATCGGCTTTAACCGCGTGTCGGAAGCTTTCCTCGGCCTGCCGGGAATCCTGGCGGAAATATTGAATCAGTCCGAGAGCCTCGTGCGTCAGGCGCAAATCGGCACCAGCGCCGCAGCATCGCGCCAGCTCTGCATGGCCGCATCGAATAGCTGAAGTTGAGCCAGCGCGGCCGCCAAGCGAACGTGCGCCAAAAGCATCTTCTGATCGGCCTGGAGCGCCACTCGATACCACTTGGCAGCGTCCTGGAAGTTCGAAATTGTGTGATAGCATTCACCGAGATTGAAGCAAACGACCGCAAACTCGCCGGCTACACTCTTGGGCAGGTGGTCCGTTCTGACCTGCGTGACACTGATCCCGCCGACAGCGATCGCGCGGCGGTAGGCGACAATGGCGTCGTCGATCTTTCCCTGCGCTCGCAGGGCATTTCCCAGGTTATTGAAGCTCGCCACCGAATGTGGGTTGACCTCAACGGCCCGTTTGTTGATCTTGATCGCTTCCTCGTATTCCCCGGCATCGCAGAGACACTTTCCCAGGTTCAGAAGGGGCTCGAAAAGCCTGGGGTTTAGCGAGATGGATTTTCGCCAGGCCTGGATGGCATCGGTTTCCTTGCCAAGGGCTTGGAGAGTGCGACCGAGAGTGTTGTATAAATCGGCAATCTCGGGTTTGAGGACAATGGCCCTTTGGATGTAGGGTAGCGCCTGGGCGGCGTTGGCCTGCTGAAGGAAGGCGATCGCGAGAAGGTTGAGGGCGTCGGCATTGGTAGGCTCAGATTCGAGGAGCTTCAGGTATAGGGGGATGGCCTCGGCCGGCTTGCCGGATTGGTGGAGGGCGAAGGCTTCCTGAAGCAACTGCGGCATAGAGCGGATTTTAGGGCATTTAAAAGGTTCGAATACGACTGAGCCTTTTTATCATTTTCAGCATTATTCATTCGGCAATGGCGACCGAAATTGATATAATATCGGACCTTGGAGATCAAATGGTAATTAGAGAATTAGTAAAATTTAGATATACGACCGTACTGATGGGGTTGGTTCTCCTGGTCGGTTGCAGCAAGCAGAACGCAGCTCAAACCAGTTCTGCCGGCGGCGAGGACAAGATCAAGATCGGCTTTATCGTCAAGCAGCCGGAGGAGCCGTGGTTTCAGCTTGAATGGAGATTCGCCCAGCAAGCGGCGGACAAGGATGGATTTGAGCTGATCAAGATCGCGGCCCCCGATGGCGAAAAAGCCCTGGGCGCCATCGACAATCTCGCCGCCAGCGGGGCACAGGGATTCGTCATCTGCACGCCGGACGTCAAGCTTGGCCCAGCGATTGTCGCCAAAGCCCAGAGCGACGACCTGAAAGTCATTGCGGTGGACGACCAGTTTATCGGCGGCGACGGAAAACCAATGACCGATGTGCCGTACCTGGGCATCTCAGCGTCAAAGATCGGCCAATCGGTTGGACAGGCCCTGATCGACGAATTGAAAAAGCATAGCTGGTCGCAGGATGACACCGCTGTCTGCGTGATCACGTTTGACGAGTTGGACACCGCCCGCGAGCGCACCGAAGGAGCGATCGAAGCAATCAAGGCCGCAGGGTTTCCTGACAGCCGGATTTTCAAAGCCCCGCAAAAAACCAGCGACGTGCCTGGCGCTTTTGATGCGGCTAACATCCTGCTGACGCAGCATCCCGAGGTCAAGCGATGGCTGATCTGCGGCATGAACGACAGCGCGGTGCTGGGCGCGGTGCGAGCCACCGAGGGCCGCGGGTTCAACGCCGACAACGTCATCGGCATCGGCATCAACGGCACGGACTGTATCGCTGAATTCGAAAAGCCCGCAAAAACCGGCTTCTACGCCTCGGCACTTCTTCAGGCCAAGCTTCACGGCTTTCAGACCGCCGACATGATGTACAACTGGATCAAGAACGGCACTGAGCCGCCCAAGGACACGCGAACGATCGGCGTGCTGATCGACCGCGACAATTTCCAGCAGGTGCTCAAAGATCAGGGGATTCGATGACGTTTCAAGCCGGATCAACGTCCGCACTTGATGACCGGAGCTCCTTCACCGGCGGCGCTGCGCTGGAATTCTGCTCCGTCACCAAGACGTATCCGGGCGTGCGGGCGCTGCAGGACGTAAGCTTCGCCGTCCGCCCCGGCAGCGTACACGCCCTGCTCGGCGAAAACGGCGCCGGCAAGAGCACGCTGCTGAAAACGCTCAGCGGCGCTCACTTGCCGAGCAGCGGCCATCTTCGCATCGATAGCCAGGACGTGCTTTTCCACAACACCGCCGACGCCATCGCCGCCGGTGTTGCCGTGATCTACCAGGAATTGCACCTCGTGCCGCAGCTCAGTGTGGCGGAGAATTTATTCCTGGGTCATCTGCCCGCACACGGCGGGATCGTCGATCGACGGACTTTACGCGACAACACGATCCAGCAGCTCCGGCGATTTGGCGAGGAGATCAACCCGCGCACGCTGGTGGCACGTCTCTCCATCGGCCAGCGGCAGATGATCGAAATCGCCAAGGCTCTTTCGCACGGCGCACGGATGATCGCATTTGATGAGCCGACCAGTTCGTTGTCGGCGCGGGAGATCGAAAAGCTTTTCGAAGTAATCGAGCAGCTCAAGCGGCAGAATTGCGCGATTCTTTACGTGACGCATCGAATGGAGGAGGTTTTCCGCATTTGCGACGCCGGCACCGTGCTGCGCGACGGCCGCCATGTCGTGACCTGGGATCCGATGCGCAACGTAAGCCAGCATGACGTCGTCAAGGCAATGGTCGGACGAGAGCTGAAGGACATTTACAATTACCGGCCCAGGCCGCACCGCACGGACGTTCCGCCGGCAATGGAGGTAAAGAATCTGCTTGGGCCCGGCGTGAGCGCGCCGGTCGAGCTTCAGTGTCCGGCGCGGCGAAATCCTGGGTCTTTTCGGCCTGGTCGGCGCGGGGCGAAGCGAGTTGATGAAGCTGATTTTCGGCGCCGAGCGCCGCAGCGGAGGATCGATTCTCGTCGATGGCCGCGAGCTGGAGATCAACCGGCCGGCAGATGCCATTCGAGCCGGAATCGTTCTCTGCCCGGAGGATCGCAAGAAAGAAGGCATCGTCCCCATCCGATCGATCATGGAAAACATCAACCTCAGCGCCCGGCGAAACCATGTGGCCATGGGCCTGGTTATCCGTGATCGCTGGGAACGGGAAAATGCTTCGCAGAAGGTCAAGCAGCTTAGCATCAAAACGCCCGGCCTAATGCAATTGATCCGCAATCTCTCCGGCGGAAACCAGCAGAAGGTGATCCTGGCCCGCTGGCTCAGCGAGCAGGTGAAAGTCATTCTCCTGGACGAGCCGACGCGCGGCATCGATGTCGGGGCCAAGAGCGAGATTTATTCCATCATCTATCGCCTGGCCGAGCAAGGGCGTGGGCGTGGTGGTGGTTTCCAGCGATCTGCCGGAGGTGCTGGGCGTGGCCGATCGGTGATGGTGATGCGCAAAGGGCAGGTCGTGGAGACGCTGGATCGCGCTGCGGCCACACCGGAAAAAACGCTGGCCTTGGCTCTGCCGATGAGCAGCGAATTGAGAGCAACTGCATGAGTCAGGATTTACTCACAACCAATCGTACCGAGCCGCCGGCCGCGGCACTTCGCCCGCCGCGGCGCCGCCTTGGATTCGAACGCAGCTTGGCAACTGGCTGGAGCAGGCGGGCATGCTGGCCATCCTGGCCGTGCTCGTCATCGTTTGCTCGCTCACCGTGAACGACTTTTTCACGCTGCGGAATCTCGATTCGCTGCTGCTGGCGGTTTCCACCGTCGGCATGATTTCCTGCACGATGCTTTTCTGCCTGGCGTCGGGCAACTTCGATCTTTCGGTCGGCACGATCGTACCGTGCGCCGGCGTCGTCGCGGCGGTGATGATCAACAAATCCGACAGCATCCTCATTGGCATCGCTCGCCGGACTCGGATTTGGCGCGCTTGTCGGTTTGGTGAACGGCGTTGTCGTCGCCAAGTGCAAGATCAACCCACTGATCACCACCCTGGCGACGTACCAGATCGTCAAGGGGCTGGCGTTCATCTTCTCGGGCGGAAAATCGGTCGGCATCACGCGGCAAGCCTTCTTCACCCTGGGCAACGCCGCATGGCCGGTCGTGCGCGACGTTCATCATCGCCTGATCTTTCAGCTCACCACGCCGGTTTGGATCTGTATCGGCTGTTTTCTGTTTTTCGGCTTTCTTCTTCAGAGGACGACCTTCGGTCGAAATACACTTGCCATCGGCGGCAACGAGGAAGCGGCCCGGCTGGCCGGCGTCGGCGTGGCGCGCATTAAGATTCTCATCTTCGTCATGCAGGGGATCGTCGCCGCAATGGCGGGAATTGTGCTGGCAAGCCGGATGACCAGCGGCCAGCCTAAAAGTTCCGACGGACTTGAGCTACAGGTCATCAGCGCCTGCGTGCTGGGCGGTGTATCGCTGACCGGCGGTATTGGACGCATGAGCTTTGTCATTGCCGGCGTTTTCATCATGGGCGTGGTGCAGAACGCGATGAACCTCGAAAATGTCGATCCGTTTTATCAGTACGTCGTCAGCGGAACGATCCTGCTGCTAGCCGTATTGTTTGATCGCCTCAAACAGGTGCGCAGCGGCACGGCAATTTGAGGGCCCATCAAACCGGAGTTCACTTGCGATTATCGTTTTTTCTCATCACGGTTTTGATGCCGGGTCTCATTGCACGGGCCGATATCTCAATTGAGCGGCGCGGGCCGGAGGTGATCGCGGGCAATGGACAGATGATTCTTCAAATTCATTTGGACACTGGCACGGTTGATTATCTCCCCGTCGATGCGCCCGGGCGGATCGTCGGCGCATCCGCCGGCATCGTCTTGCAGCCGGCGGGTGCGCGTTTGCTCACGACACAATATCCGTCGCATTCGCTTGTCGAGCCGGAGCTTTCGCCGCTGGACAACCGAATCGGCACTGGGCGGCAGTTAGTCGTCCGCCATTCCGGACTGAACGGCGCACCAATGCTCGAACAAGTCTTTCGTTTTTATAACGATCGTCCCGTCGTGCTCATCGAATTGCGGGCGATTGCATCGCAATCGATTCAATCCAACTGGATGTCGCCTCTGATTGTCGATCGAAGGAATGACGACGCGGAATTGACAACCGGGCCAGCGGGCGATCCGCGTTTACTGGTAGTGCCGTTCGATAATGACGATTGGACTCGCTTCGACGCGCGGCGTCTGGACGGGACCGGGGCTTTCACCAGCACCGGATTTGAGTTCACAACGATCTTCGATCTCCCCTCCGATCGCGGTTGGGTCATCGGCTCTGTCACTCACGATTTCTGGAAAACAGGAATCGATTTTCGGACAGGATCATCAACCGGACGCGTAGATGGATTGACGGTATACGGCGGCGCCGCGACATCGGATCGGGCGGACGACAAGCGGCTGCCTTATAACCCTGGAGGGACGCATGACGTCTGCCCCCATGGCGCTATGGCCGGCACGACGATTGAATCGCCGACCATTTTCGTCGGGTTTTTTAGCGATTTTCGCGCTGGACTGGACGAATTTGGCAAGGTGAGCGCGGCAATCGCGCCGCCGCTGCCATGGAAAGGCGGGCCGCCGTTTGGGTGGTTGACATTTGGGGCTGTACCGGACGTCCGGTTGGATAACGTGATCGGCGCGTCAGATTTTGCACACGACCACTTGCAACCCAAGGGGTTTTCCGATGCCCGCGGCCGCGTCTGCATTAATATTGACGGCAACAACCTCTCCGCCAACGAGCTTCGCGAGGCGGTGGATCACATTCACCAGAACGGCCAACTTGCCGGCTATTACCTAAGCCCATTCGTCTGCTGGCCCTCGGGCAATGAAGATCCGCTTGCGCAACCTGTCGATCAGACTGGTCTGACCTTTTCCCAGATCGTGCTGCACGACGAGCAAGGCCGGCCGATTTCGGTGGAAGGAAAAGCGTACGCCCTCGACGCCACTCATCCCGGTACATTGGAATGGATCGGCCGGCAGATTCGACAGGCCAGGCAAATGGGCTTCGATTATTTCAAGCTCGATTTTCTCTCTGCCGGCGCAATGGAGGGCCGCCATCACGATCCTCAAATTCACTCCGGCATCGAGGCATACAACCGCGCAATGCGGTTCATCGTTCAGGCGGTCGGGCCGGATAAATTCATCAGCCTCTCGATCGCACCGATGTTTCCCAGCCAGTACGGCCACTCACGCCGAGTCTCCTGCGATATTTACAGCCAGCTCACCGATCTGCATTGGCCGCAATTCCGCAATTTTGGATCGACCGAATATATGTTGAGCTGCGACACCTTTCTCTGGTGGATGGCGGGAAGCGTTTACCCGTTCAACGATCCCGATGAGATCAACCTGACCCGATTTCAGCGCGGCAACGAGCTGCCCGAGGCGTGGGCCAAAACCCGCATTGTCTCGGCGGTTGTCTCCGGCGGAAATTTTCTCGATACCGATCCATTTGACGATCCTGTCGCGGCGAAGCGCGCCGTCGAATTGCTGACCAACCCGCGCATCAACGCTACCGCCCGGCAGGGTATCGCATTTCGCCCAGTGATTGACTCGCTTGGCTCGCAGTGGTCGCCGAACCATACCGGCGCCGATGCCGCTGATATTTTCTATCGCGAGGATTCAGGCGCACGCGGAAAAGCCATCCTGGTCGCCATCTTCAATTTCGATTCGGATCATGCCGTTGAAAAGAAAGTTTCATTCGATCGGATCGGACTGAATTCATATCAACATCTGCAGATCACCGACCTGTGGACCGGGAATACGATCGAGTGCAATGAAGGGGAACATGCCTGGAAGCTACCGCCGGGAGAAGCGGCACTGGTGCGGATCGTGGCCGACGGCCGATGAACCCGACAATTCAGATCACCGCGGCGCGGACGGGCTCGGAGGGGACATCGTCAGAAAGTTCTCGCAACAGACCCGTGGCTAGTAACTGGCTGGGATCGCGCTGCAAAATATCTCGAAGCAGATCCCTGGCAATCTCAAGCTCGCCAAATCCGATTTGCGCCTGTGCCTCCAGAAGCATGGCATTGATCCGCTGTCGCGCCGCCAGATCATCCTCGAATAACAGCATCGCGGGCAGTGAGGTGGCGAAGTAGTCAATTTTCGGGTCGCCGGCGGCAAGCATTTTGGCGTAGGCGAGCAGTTCTTCAAAGAGCCTTTCCGCCTCGGCCGCGCGGCCCAGCCGCTGCATCGCCATCGCGGAAAAATAGGTCATTTCCGAGTACTGGCGGACGCTCATTTCCTGAAAATCGCCCCGCGCCTGAGCGGCGAAGAGAAAATACTTTCTCGCGGCCGATTCGTCACAGACCGCCTGGCAGGCGACGCCCTGCCAGTAGTGCACGTTACTTCGGTTGGCCAGAAGATGTTTCGTTTCGCCAAGGTTAGGCGGACTCTGCAAGGCCTGTGCGAAATGGCGTCTCGCCGCATCGGGATGCTCGGACTTGAGCGCCATTTTTCCCAGGGCCAGATGCGCCTGAACAAACTGGGACAGCGCCAGGCCTTCGCCCCCCTCCCAGGGTTGAAATTGCCGGGAATTGAGGATTCGCAGCGATTCATCATGGCGGCCGGCAAGGTTGAGCAACTCGCAAAATTCCACCGACAGATCATCGCGCGACGCCACAAGCTGCGGATATTTTTCCAGCTCCACCAGCCGTTTCTCCGGCGCAATGCCAAGACGTTTGGAGAGCTGATCGCGCTCAAATAACAGCCGCGCATCGCCCGCACCGTACTCCCAGGCACGCTCGTATGCGTCACGCGCAGCGGCAAAATCACGGCGATGATTGAAATAGGCGATGCCGAGATTACGCCAGGTCATCGCATTACGCGGATTAATTGCGGCGGCTCTTTCCCACATCTCGATAGCGTCGGCTCGTCGGCCCCGATCGTAGTAGAGCGTGCCGAGCAGGTATGGCGCATGGGCGTCGGCGGGGCTGGCTCGCATCGCCGATTGAAGAATCAGAATCTCCTCGAGCCTGGCGGGAAAGCAGTAATCAATCGATCCGAATGCAGCTTCGGCCAAGTGCTTTGCCGCAATCGATCCATCGCCAAGCGACTGGTTGAAATAGGCACGGTAATAATGCGCCAGCGCCTCCGCCCCACTGAAGGGTTCGACAGATATGTCATCGAGCATATGGATCGCTTCAGCGAAGAATCCGGCGCGAGAGAGATTGATCGCCAAATCGAGTTTCACCTGTCCGTCACAGCCCAGCGGCTCGTTGACCAGCCAGCGTGCCCAGAAATCGAGCGGATCGATCCGCAGCGTTTGTCTTGCCAGGGCATCGGCTTCCTCCGCGCGATCGAGCTTGCGGAGCACCATGACCATCAGATCTCGGGCGTTCAGATGATCCAGCTCCGCGGCCAGCGCGCGGTCGAGGTGGTCCCGCGCAGTCTCCCAGCGCTTGCGCACGACAATCGATTTCCGCCAGCGCAAAAAACGCCGGCGCGCGCCAAGCCGCATTCCAGGTCGATTTATAAAACGAATCATACGCTTCCTTCTCGCGGCCCAGATAACGCAACGTCAGACCCAGGTTGTAGAATGGTTCGCCGTCGTATGGATTTGGGTTGCGGCTGGTCAAACGAACAATCGCGGCTCGAAAATGCTGCTCGGCCTTCTCGAACTCGCCGCGGCGCAGATGCCAGCGGCCCAGTGCATTGTTGCATCGACTGTCCAACGGATCGCGCCGCAGCGCCTCCCGCCAATACGGCTCTGGTGAGCGCGTGGCATGACGATATTGCTCCAGATGAAGTCCAGTCGTATACAGCTCATCACTGCTGGCAATTTCCGCCGGCAGCGGCGGCTCGGAGGCTGCTGGGGGAGCGGCGACCGGTTGGTATCGCACCAGGCGCGAATTTCAGGATCGTTTGCGCCCCTGCTTCAGCTCAAGCTCCAGATCATTTCTTGAGACTCCCGGTGGTAGCTGCAAATCATCCTCTATGAGCGGCTGGCCCGGCGCCAGCGTCGCTGCCTGCCGCCAGAGAGTTTGCGATCCTGCCCGCAAAATTGCTTCGATTTCCATCGTTGCGGTAACGCCGATGCCGATTCGGGCGCGATCACGATCGACGCGAACGCTGCATGCGGCATCAAGATTCGCCCAATCGGCCGGTCCGATCTCGCGTATGGGGTACCAATACTGGCTGAAGGACTTGGTTTCGCCGGGCATGAGGAAAGAAAAGTCCGGCTGATTGTCGGTGTAGACGCCCGCCATGAGTTCGATATACGGCGCTTCATCGTCGCTAAGGTTGCGATCCCACGCGTAGCCAAAATCGTGATTCCCCCAGGTCCACTGTTTTTTCCCAGGCGAAATGTGATGGTTGGCGATGTGAATGATCCCTGCGTCAGCGGCGTGATCGTATCCGCCAAAAAAATCTCCCTGCGAGCCGACGCACATGTAACTTGTCGGCACGGGAATGTTCGCATACCAGGAAAGGTCGTTCGCGGCGTATCGATTTGCCGGCGGAACGTGCCGCGACGGCAATTCATCGAGCGGCACGCCATCTTTCGCTCGGCCGGCGTAATCCACGCCATAATATTTCCCGTCGCACAGGGGATAGCTGCTCGTGGCCCGCTTGGCGTGGTCAGCGATTCCCTGCACGTCCGGCGGAAAAAACGACTGATACAGCTCGTGCACCTTCGTCGCGACGTTCGCCCACCACAAAAATGTCTGCACCATCGGCGTGCGGTTGTAGAGTCGGACTTTCAGCTCGACGAATGATTTTCCCGGATGAAGGCAAACACCATGCATTCCCTTCATCCGGCACATCGGATCGTGCTCACTCATCCAAACGGTAACACTGCCGTCGGCATGTGATTCGATGGACGTGTCCACCGGCATGAACGTGCTGGGGCGATGATGCTGCGGCCAGTTGAATTCAATCCCGCCGCTGATCCACGGTCCCGCCAGGCCCACCAGCGCCGGCTTGATCACCTCCTGGCGGTAGATCGCATCGTAACCGTTGGTTTTGTCAAGGATGGCATGAATTCGTCCGCCGATCTCGGGAAGGAGCATCACCTGGAGATATTCGTTTTCCAGGAAAATCGCCCGCCAGGCGCGGTCGGATTTGCTCGTGCTGACGCGATCCGTAAACGGCAGGGGATATACTTTTCCCGAGCTGCCTTGATAGACGCGCTTGTCCAGGAACATGGGCTGGCGCAGGGTGCGTACGGCTCATAGGTCGGTATAAGGACCGACTCATTCCACACCTCAACCGCTTGCGTATCGCTCGTCATCGCCAACTCCTGGCCAATTCCGGCCAAATTGCCAAAGGCACAGTACTCGGCTGATGAGGCGATGTCGTTTTCGTAATCGCATCTTGAGATTTCATTTTTTCGTCACGTTGCGGTAAGATACGCCCTCGGGGTCGGGGCCATTTCGCAAGGGTTGCGCGATTTCTATGCGACGTCGCCCGCGTGTGATCCTTCTGATCGAGTCGAGCCGGGCCTATGGCCGCGGCTGCCTGCAGGGGATCGCCGCATACGTGCGGGTCCGGGGGCCGTGGTCATGCCTCCATATCGAACGTGGGCTGGCCGAAGGGGTACCGGCGTGGATGGAGCGGCTGCCCGCCGATGGCATCATCGCGCGAATTGAAAATGCCGCTCTCGCCACTTTTCTGCAGCATCGGCGCCTCCCCACGGTCGATTTGCGTGGCCGGTTCAACATTCCCGGTTTTGCCATGTTCGACAGCGACCATGATGCGATCGTGCGCCTGGCGGTCGAGCATTTCCTGGAGCGGGGCTTTCGCCATATCGGGTTCTGCGGCTTCGCTGGCTTGGACTTTTCCGACCGCCGCCGCGATGCGCTGATCCTTCGGCTGGCGAAACATGGGCTGGTTCCGCTGATTTATGAAATGACGGACGTTGCGGCACAGTGCCAGCACTGTCACACTCGAATCGGCCGGCTCACGGCATCTGAAGGAGCTGGCGGCGTGGCTGAAACGGTTGCCAAAACCAGTAGGGATTCTGGCCTGCAACGACAACCGGGGCCGACAGGTGCTGGACGCATGTGCGGCGGCAGAACTGGCGGTACCGGAGCAGATTGCGGTTGTCGGAGTCGACAATGACGAGGTGCTCTGCGATCTTTCCGACCCGCCGCTCAGCAGCGTGCAGCCCGACGCCATGCGCATCGGGTTTGAAGGGGCCGCGGCGCTGGATCGCATGATCCGGCTCGGGCAAGCCAGCGCCGCGCCGCGTGCGTCTTGTTTCACCGCGGCAACTGGTGGTGCGCAGATCCTCGGACGTGCTGGCGATAAACGATCCCGTGGTGTCGTCGGCGCTGAAGATCATTCAGCGGGAGGCATGTACCGGATTAAATGTCGAAAAACTCCTCGATCAGATGACGATTTCCCGTGCAACGCTGGAGCGACGGTTCGAGCGGTTCTTGGGCCGCTCGCCAAAAGATGAAATTCTTCGCTTGCGGCTGAACCGGGTGCGCGTACAGCTCGCGGAGAGCGAAGATACGCTGGCACAGATCGCTGACGGCAACGGGATTCAGCAGCGTCGCACACCTGAGCGTGGCGTTCAAAAACGCGACGTCGCTTTCTCCGGGCGAATTCCGCCGCCGCCACCAGCCTGCCGCCAGACAACATTGACGAAAATATGAAATGCACTGACAAAGTTTCATATTGTCGCTCAATGGGCCGCTGATATGGTTTAGGCAGGAGCTTTGTAGTGAGACCTGCACATATCGCGGCTGATCATCATGTTTCTCATGGCCTGCACGGATTTATTTGCCCAAGACCACCCAGCCGATCACGCAGGCGCAGGAAGCGGGCTCAATGGTGTGGAAAATCCAGCACCGCACAGCTCGCTATATGAAATCGGCCTCGCCAGCGACGGGATTGTGGTGCCGCTCTATTACGGTCCGCAAGGATGGGCCGATCAACCTGCCGACGGATCGTCTCAATGTCAGACGCAAAGATCGGCAGCACCATGCGGGAGATTCCGTTTCGCGGCGGCCTCGGTGAACAGTTGCCGGCAATCGAAGTCGTCTATGCCGACGGCGTGCGGGATGCGGATCTGGTTTACGATTCCTCGTCGATTGCGCCAGATCGAGGGCCAGCCAGGTTTGCAAATCAATCTGAAGGATCCGGCTTATGGATTGAAGGTCAGTGCCTATTACCGCGATACTGCCCGATCTGGATCTCATGCAGCGATGGATCGTGCTGAGCAACGGAGGCGACAAACCGATCACCGTGGAAAATGCCCAGTCCGCGTCGTGCCAGTTGCCGGCGGGAGAATACGAGCTGATGCATTTGGCCGGCGATTGGGCGCGCGAGTTTATGCCGCGAACGGCGCGGCTGACGCCGGGCGTGAAAACGCTGCAATCGCGAAACTTCCAATCCTTCGCCACGCCGCCCTGGATCGCGGTGTGCTCGGCCGGCGCGGAGGAAACCCGCGGCAATGTCTTTTTCGCCTCGCTTCATTACAGCGGCAACTGGCGGCTGGATATCGCTCAAAGTTTTCCCGGCGAGGTGCAGATCGTCGGCGGAATCAATTTCTGGGACACCGCGCTTCAGCTCAATCCCGGCGAAACATTTACCACGCCGAGAATGGTGATCGGGTTTTCTCCCGATGGAATTCAAGGCGCTTCGCAACGTATGCATGAATACGTGCGGCAGGACGTTCTGCCGGCGAGTTTTCGCAATCAAAAGCCGGCCTGTGATTTACAACAGTTGGTTCGCGACTACGTTCAATGTTCATGAGCAGCAGCAGGTCGAGCTGGCGAAAATCGCCAGCCAAATCGGCGTGGAATTGTTCGTCGTGGACGATGGCTGGTTCAAGGGCCGGAAACGACGATCACGCCGGGCCTTGGGGATTGGATCGCCGATCCAAACAAATTTCCCAACGGCCTGGGGCCGATGATCAAGCAGATCAACGATCTCGGCATGGACTTCGGCATCTGGGTTGAGCCGGAAATGGTCAATCCCGACAGCGATCTTTACCGCGCCCATCCCGACTGGGTTTTCAATTATCCCACCCGCACGCGGCACGAGCAGCGAAACCAGCTCATGCTCAATTTGGCCAGGCAGGATGTGTACGACTATCTGCTCGACGCGATGACAAAATTGCTTTCTCAAAACAACATCAAATTCATCAAGTGGGATCGAAATCGCGGCCTCAGCGAGCCGGGCTGGCCCGACGGGCCTCCCGAGCAGCAGCGGGCCGTCCGGATTGTTTACATGCAGAATCTTTACAAGCTTATCGATTCGCTGCGGGCCCGCTTCCCGGAGGTAATGTTCGAGGACTGCTCCGGCGGCGGTGGACGCGCGGACCTGGGGATGCTGCAGCGCATGGATCAGATCTGGCCCAGCGACAACACCAATCCGACCGATCGTCTTTTCATCCAGTCCGGATTTCTGCGCATGTTTCCGCCCAACACCATGGTCGATTGGGTCACCGACGACAACTGGCATCACGCGGCCGTATCAATGAAATACCGCTTCGCCGTCTCGATGGCCGGCGTGCTCGGCGTCGGGGGAGACATCACCAAATGGAGCGATGATGACCGCGATACCGCGAAAAAAATGATCGCCCTCTATAAGGAAATCCGTCCCATCATCCAGCAAGGAACCGTTTATCAACTCATGCTTCCGACAACCAGCGATCGCGTCGCGCTGGAATATTTATCGCCGGATCGGGAACAGGGCGTTGTGCTGCTCTATACGATGCGCGATCCGCTGGCTGGCAGCACGGACGCCGAACAATTCACGCGCGTTCTGCGATTTGAGGGCTTGGACCCCAATGCGTCTTACTCGATCCGAAACGCTCCGCGAAGATGGCTCGCGAGCAGATCGCGTCCGGTCGGACGTTGATGAACGTTGGAATGCCCTGGCCAATCTTCAGCGATTACAACTGCGCGATCCTTCGGCTACAGAAACAATGAAATCGACTTATGACGCGCTTGCCCGTCCAATGATGGCGCAACGAGGGTGCGTTTGGCGGGTTCGGCGGGATTGGCGATGCGGCGGATCAGCCGCTCGAATGCCGCCCGACCAATCGCTTCAGAGCCGATATCGATGCTGATGGGTTCGGGAATCAACGCCGCGCGGCGCAGATATTCGTTGGTGACCGTCGCCACGATCAAATCGCGGCCCGGGACGATCTTGTTTTGATACAGCAGCGGATAGACCTGCGCCGCCAGCAGATCGGTTGGCAGAAACATGCCAGGTTTCGTTTCCGGAGAGATTTTTCCGGCCAGGATTTGCGCAAGCTGCTCCAGGCTGTCGCCGACGGATAAATGAGAGCCAAATGAATCCAGGACCAGCGCATTGCGCCGCCGGAGTATAAAATGCACCAGGCTGGAATCTTCAGCGGCGGCGTGCGAAAAGGCCTGGCAACGGCCCCGCATCGGCTCACGTTCCGGCTGATCGCATAGACAGAAGAATTGTCCGACAGCCTAGGTCGGCGAGCTTCTGATACGCGAGGCATCCAATCGCCGCGTCGTCGGCCCACACCTGCTCAACCTTCACCATTGAAGCCAATACCGCGGCACTGGCGATCCATACCAGCGGCACAAAATCGGCGCATCGCTCGAAAATTGCTTTCGATGTTTTTGGGTCAGCCAAAACAATCGCGCCGGCGGCGCCACGGTTTTGCAGCAGATTCGGAATATCACAGTCCGCGGGATCCAATTCTTCCAGCAGAACACGCATTTTCGCCTGCCGGGCAGCGCTGGTGATGCCCGCCAGGATTCCCCCCATCGCCGGTTGTTCCAACCACCGCAGGCTTTTACCAACGGCCAGAACGGCGATCTGGTTTGGCCGCGACCCACTCGTCCGCGGGCCGATCTTCGGCCCTCGGCGCACCGTTGGCAGCGAATATCCGAGCTGCTGCATCGCCGCATGGACGCGGTCGGCGGTTTCGGCGCGCACGCTCCCCGGGGCGTTCAACACCCGGGAGACGGTCGCGGTAGAAACCTCAGCAATCCTGGCAACATCGACGATCGACATTGTCGCTCTCATTATCGTCGCTTTGTTACCTGATTTGGCCTCTCGATGCGACCCAATACCCCACCCAGGGTAGAGTCGATTTTCCGGCCAACTTCAGGCATCGATTCGACGATCCTTTGTAAGTCCGCACTTCAAATTCGAATCCTCAGCCGCCGCTCGGGGAAACCGAGCAAACAGGCGACGAGGCGAAAGCCTTTGAAAATCATTGGCTCCCAGACGCTCAGTCCAACGACCTGTCGGCAAAGCCAACGATCCGGCCGCGATTGACAAATTTTCAGCGGCTAAAGTGTTAGTGTCCATGGCGTTGACTGCGGCGCAAACGAAATCGCCACTGGTTCCGCTCTGGCAAGCACCAGAGCTTCAAACAGCATAATCTCTTTGTCCCGGCAAGCCAATGAAAATTTGAAAATTTTATATAATTTGATTGATTTTGTCATTTAGCCGGATAGATTAATCAAACCGCGTTAAGAATTTCCTTGGATCTTGCAGGAGCGCGCGGTGGCCTCGGAGGAGTCTTTCATGTCCAACGCTTTCCGAAAAAGCGGCCTGCCACGACTCGGATTTACACTCGTGGAACTCCTCGTCGTGATCGCCATTATTGCCCTGCTAATTTCCATCTTGCTGCCCGCGCTCTCCAAGGCCCGCTACCAGGCAATCGTCACTCAGTGTTCCTCCAACGAGCGGCAGCTCGCCACTTATATGTTGATGTACGCCAACGACAACGGCGGATTTCTGCCTCGCTTTGATTTGAAATCCCCCGGGGGCGAAGGCAATCTCTCCGACTTGCTCGGTGGTCCCACCGCAACGTCCACACAACTGGGCTTCTATTCTTACTTCAACACCATCTACAAGATGCCGCAGGCGATTCTCTATTGCCCCGCCGGCCTCACCGATGTTTACAGTCAGCTCTTCACCGAGTTTAACACTGGCACCGCTCCCATGCAGGCGATTTCATACGCCGTCTGGGTTCCCCATCAAAGCCACGGCTTCCTGGTCCCACCCGTATATTACACCTACCCCCCGCCCCCCGGCGCGGTTAACAGCAACCTGTATGTCGTCGACACGGCCCCGCCGATCCATGCCCCCATCAAGCTTGGCGACAAGGGGCTGGTTAACAACCCCATGCTCACCGATGCCGTTTTGATCAACCTAAACGTCGATTATGCCCAATACACTAGTAATCCCCCCATCAATGCGATCAATTTCACCACCCTTCCCCAGATTAATTACCAAACCCAATACGGCGGCCACTACCGAAAAGGAGTTTTGGAATCGGTGAACGCCTGCTACGTCGATGGGCACGTTGACCGTATCCCGGCAGCGCAAGTGAAAGTGCGCTACGGAAGCGCACAAAACTGGGTCTGCCGGTGAACAATAATATTACACTTTTGCAGTGCGGAGGACAGAAAATGAAGTCGAAAGCCACCCGATTCGTCGTACCATCAAAAAAACGTGCGGCACTCATCTGCTCGGCCGCCGCGCTGGCGATATCCAGCGGACGAAATCGGGCCTGGGCCGATCCGGGACAGATAAATTTGGCGCTCGACGCCGCCGCTGGCGGGATTGCCACCGCTACTGCGACGAACTCCAATTATGGATCAACAGCTGACATGGCCATTGACGGCGATCGAGACGGGAACTTCAACGATGGATCGGTCTGGTACGGAAACTCCCCAAATTCTGAGGGGACCAACACCAGTCAATCAACCACTTATTCTTACACCGTCAACCTGGGACAAAACGACTACATCAACCGCGTTCAGTTCCTGCCACGCACCGATGTCGATCAGGGTGTCTTTGGCAACTTCAATGTTTCCATCTATCAGGGCGTCGCCGGCCCGAGCAACACTGTCGTCCCCGCCGCTTCCCCTTCGTTTTCCGAAGACTATAACAGCGGCTATTTCGGAGACACCTTCGCCACCGCCGACCCAGGCAATTCGGCGTCTGGCGGCAGCGCCAGCGGCAGCTACGGCCAGTTCGTCAGCATTACACGGCTCGACAACAACTACTGGCTCACGTTCGCCGAAATGGAAGTGATCGGCGCATCGACGCCCCTGCAAAATACAATGAGCAATAACATTGCCCTGAATCAACCGGTGACGACGTCGTCGGCGCCCGGATTTGGGGCACTAAAAGGCTCCGGCAACGATGGGAATATCAGCGGTGATTTGAGCGCCCCCAGCTCGCCCGTCTACTGTTCGTCAACGGCCGGTGTCGGCCAATACTGGCAGGTCGACCTCGGCGGCAACGTAAATCTCTCCTACGCCGAGCTCTTTTGCCAGGACAACGTGGGTCAAAATAACACGACTCAATTCGATGTGCAGGTCTATAACAGTTCAATGAATCTCGTTGATTCGGTCATCGTGAACAATAATGTGAATGGACCAAATCCCGGTTTCGATCACGAGATCAACCTGACGGGCATTGACGGTGAGTTTATCCGCCTCTCAACGACCCTTAATCAGTATCTCTGCTTTTCCGAGTTGGAGGCGTTCGCGGCTCCCACAACCGCGCAATGGCTCTCATCCGCTTCCGGTGACTGGAATAACCTGGATAACTGGAGCGGCGGGGTGCCCAACGGCGCGGGTGTCGTGGCGGATTTCTTCGGCGCGGCCACGTCTAATCAGACCGTCTTTACAAACGCCCCCATTACCGTCGGAACCCTCAACTTCAATAATTCAAACACCTACGAGATCACCGGAACAGGTTCCCTCACTCTCCAGGCAACCAGCGGCAACGCCCAGGTCATCGTTCAGCAGGGAACGCATGAGCTGGATCTCCCGGTGACGATCGCCAGTAACACGAACTTGGACGTCTCGTCCGGTGCAACCCTCGTCGTCGCCAACCCAATCACCATCAACTCCGGCAACAGCATTACCAGCACGGGCAGTGGAACCGTCAATTTCCAATCCATCATCACCGTCGACAGCAACGCCTCGATCGCTTTCGGGAACTCCACCTACGCCAACAAGCTTTCCGTTGCCTCCACCGGTTCAGCCTCCATTCAGGGCTCCGGCAACGTCGTTGAAGTAGACACTCTTTCCAACCTCGGCACCGTCGATATCACTAAAAACGAGTTGCTCGTTAACTACGCCGGTCAGGGGGATCCAATTTCTTCCATCGCCGGCGAACTCAAGAGCGGATACAACAACGGCGCCTGGAACGGCACGGGAATTATTTCCTCCGCCGCTCAAACGACCCAGGGTGGCCTGCACTACGGCGTCGGCTGGGCCGACGGGGCGGATCACGTTGTTGCCGGCCTGTCTTCCGGAGAGATCGAAGTCAAATATACGCTCCTCGGCGACGCCAACCTTGATGGCGTCGTAAACGGATCCGACTTCAGCATACTCGCGGCCAACTTCGGGCTTGGTCACACCAATTGGGATCAGGGCAATTTCCTTTTCTCGTCTTCGGTCAACGGCGCCGATTTCTCCGCGCTGGCGGCAAACTTTGGTCAGGGCGTGAATCTTGCCGCCACGGTTTCGCCGGCGGACATCGCCGCCCTCGACGCTTTCGCCGCAGCCAATGGTCTCCTCGCCGATGTGCCGGAACCGATCTCAATGGGCCCGCTGGCCCTGGGCGCCCTTGCCATATTCGCACGGCGGCGCAGTCGCGCCCGCACCTATCAACCCGTCTAAAACATTTACCCTTGTTACGCGGAGGAAAGAAAATGAAATCGAAAGCCACACAATTCATGTCGCGATCCAGGATCAATGTTGCGCTTATCTGCTCTTCCAGCGCTGCGGTCGCACTCGTCGGATCGGGTAAAGCCTGGGCCGATCTGGGAATGACAAACTTGGCGCTTGACTCGGCTGCAGGCGGCATCGCGACCGCCACGGGCACCAATGCTGACTATGGCGCGACATTCAATGATGGTATTGACGGCGATCGAGACGGGAACTTCGGCGACGGCTCGGTCTACTATGGAAACTCCCCCAACTCCGAGGGGACCAACACCAGCCCATCGGCAACTTATTTCTACCAGGTCAACCTGGGCCAAAATGACTACATCAACCGCGTCCAGTTCCTGCCCCGCACTGACACTTATCAGAACGTCTTTGGCAATTTCAATATTTCGATCTATCCGAACAACGGTAGTGGGCAGCCGGCAGCCACTCCTTCGTACTCCCAGAACTTTAACACCAACTATTTCGGCCCCGAATTCGCTACCGCTCTCCCCGGCGCCCGGCCGGGGGCGTCAATGGACAGTTTGTTCGAATCACGCGGCTCGATAACAATTACTGGCTGACGTTCGCGGAAATGGAAGTAATCGGCGCATCCACCCCGGTGCAAAACCTGAGTAACGACATTGCCTTGAATAAGCCTGTCACGTTGGACCCCGGGGATTCAGCCGGATATGGGTCAACAAATGCCTCCGGCAACGACGGCGATATCAATGGTGATTTCAGCGCTCCGAACCAGGGTGTTACGGGCAACGCAGGTGCCCCCGTCTTTTTCTCGAACAATTACGGCACCACCAACCAGGTCTATTGGCAGGTCGACCTAGGCGCGAACACGCCACTCTCGTACGCCGAGCTTTTTGCGCGCATGGGTGTCAACTCTACATCAGAGTTTGATGTAGAAGTCTATAACAGTTCGATGGATCTGGTCAGTTCCACCATCGTCGACAATAACGACGTGAATGGAACGGACCCCGGCTATGATCACGAAATCGACTTCAACGGCGTCGACGGCGAGTACGTGCGCGTCACGCCCGGCCCTGACGCCGGCGTTTCATACCTGTCATTTTCGGAGCTTGAGGTATTTGCCGTTCCGGAGCCAACGACGGTTGCTCTCGGCGCGGTCTGTCTCGTTGGGCTCATGCGCCGGTCGCCGGCGTGCGCCACTAATATCTCGGCAATGAAATTTTGTTTGGTTGCTCTTTTGATTTTCGCTGCGGCGTTGCGGTGCGCAGCGGAACCGCGTTCTTCAACTCCGGAAACATCGATCTGGTTCGACGCGCCGGCCGCGAACTTCACCGAATCCACGCCCTTGGGCAACGGCCGCCTCGGGGCAATGATGTTCGGCGGCGTGAACGAAGAGCGGATCGTCCTGAATGAGAATTCAGTATGGTCCGGTTCACGCCAAGATGCCGACCGGCCGCAGGCCTACAAAGCCTTACCAGAAATCCAGCGGTTGTTGCTCGAGGGAAAAAATTCCCAGGCCGAAGCACTCGTTAATTCGCAGTTCGTCTGCCAGGGACCCGGCTCCAGCGCCGGCACCGGCGACAGCCAATTCGGATGCTATCAAACGCTGGGAAATCTGCATTTATCATTTTCGGGCGATACGAATGCCCCCGTCGAAAATTATCGCCGCGAATTGAATCTCAACGATGCCGTGGCACGTGTGGAATTCAATCGGGGCGGCACCACTTTCTCCCGCGAAATGTTTGTAAGTTGGCCGGATCAGGTGATGGTTTTACACCTGACCGCCGATCGCGCTCAGGCGATTTCTTTTGACGCCCGGCTCGACCGGCCGGAACGATTCGCAACCGCCGGCGACGGTGAAAACGGCTTGCTGATGACCGGTCAATTGAATGATGGCCTGGGTGGAAAAGGCCTCTCCTATGCCGCTCGAATTCGCGTTTTGGCTCGCAATGGCCAGGTATCCGTCCATGAAAATCTATTAAGTGTCAGGAACGCTGACGAGATAACTCTGCTGATAGCGGCGGCAACGGATTACCAGGGTTTCGCCGGCCGTCAGACCAAAGATCCTCTGGCTGCAACATTAGATGATTTGAACAAAGCTGAACAAAAATCTTACGACGCGCTGCGCACAGCACACGTGGCAGACTACCAAAAGTATTTCCAGCGCGTTTCACTGCAACTCGGTCCGGGAAACTCGGTCGCGGCAACCCAGCCCACGCCGCAAAGAATTGAAGCTGCTGCTGCGGGGCCCGGCGATCCAAGTCTGGCGGCGCTCTATTTCAATTTTGGCCGCTACTTGTTGATCTCCTCATCCCGGCCAGGCGGCCTGCCGGCTAATTTGCAAGGTATTTGGGCCGAGGAAACCCATACGCCCTGGACCGGCGATTGGCACCTGGACATGAATGTCGAAATGAACTACTGGCCGGCGGAAGTCTGCAATCTTTCGGATCTGACTGACCCGTTATTCGCCTTGATCAACTCGTTACAAGTCCCCGGCGTTAAGACAGCCCATGACTATTACAACGCACGCGGGTGGGTCGCACATGTGATAACAAATCCGTGGGGCTATACGTCGCCTGGGGAAGCGGCATCGTGGGGCTCTTACTGTGGAGGATCGGCGTGGTTGTGCCAGCATCTCTACGATCACTATCTCTTCACCCGCGATCGTAAATTTCTGGAATGGGCTTATCCGATTCTGAAGGGTGCCGCCCGTTTCTATGGCGACGTATTAATCGAAGAACCGACACATCACTGGCTGGTGATTGCCCCATCCAACTCACCGGAGAACCATTTTAAAACGGCCGATGGCGCCGATGTGTGCATCGCCCTCGGCCCAACGGTGATTCAGCAACAAGTTCGATATCTGTTTACGGCTTGCATCGAGTCATCCGAAATTCTGGGAATCGATGAGGAATTCCAGAAGGAACTGATGGCCAAGCGCGCGCGGCTCGCCCCAACGCAAATTGGTTCCGATGGACGCATCCTGGAGTGGCTGGCTGAATATAAGGAATCGGATCCCCACCATCGTCACGTTTCGCATTTATGGGGATTGTATCCCGGCAACGAAATCTCGCCCTACACGACTCCGCGGCTCGCCGAAGCCGCTCGCAAATCCCTGGACGTTCGCGGCGATCTACCCAACCTAGCATCCGGCGAAGGCGGAATTGGATGGTCGCTCGCCTGCAAGGCCGCCATGCGCGCCCGGCTTGGCGAGGGGAACAATGCCTGGCAGCTCGTGCGATTGGCACTAGAACCCGCGTTCGGCACACACCACGATCCCAACTCCGGCGGAGGGGTCTATGCCAATCTGTTCGATGTCTGCCCTCCGTTTCAAATTGACGGAAACTTTGGAATGACCGCGGCCATTGGCGAAATGTTGGTGCAAAGCGACAACCACGTCATTTATCTGCTGCCCGCGCTCCCAGACGATTGGAAGCAAGGGAAAGTGACCGGATTGCGGGCGCGCGGCGGCTTTGAAGTCTCCATGACTTGGAACGACGGAAAGCTCACTTCAGCAACCATCCGGTCTGACCAGGGAGAACCAATCCGCGTCCGGTACAAAGGCTCGGCATTGGATCTGAACCTTGCAAGCGGAGAGTGCGCTATGTTGGATGGAGATCTGACGGTAAAGCCCCGAGCTTCCTTCCCGGCAATGCAACTATTCCAATCAGATTCGACGCGCGCGGCGGCGGCGAAGTAAGCCGCAACCGCATAGTCCCAACAGGGACAAAGCGGCGGGCTCGGGGACTGAGGCGTCCGTGACCATCAATGAGCTGCAATCAATCCGCTGTGTGTGAAGCCGACCGCGCTCACCTGAATTGGCAGGTGAAGGGCAGCGGCTACTGGGGATGTTCCGATCAGTTCATCGGGGGAATCGCAAAGGGAAGTCGCTGGTATCCCAGAAACATCATCGCCGCCCTATGGCTCGTCCCCGAAGACAACATCACCGCCCGGCCTCGAATCTCCGTCCGACTGCGAACCATGAAGGGGTTGCCGGTTCATCGGGCTGTTCAAAAAGCCGCCCCCCCGCGATTTAATCAATGCCAGTCGCGCGGCCCCTTGGTCTTGTCACGCAGAGCTTCCATCGAAATGGCTCGAACGGCCGCGATCAATTCCGCCGACATCGCCGCGAGCTGCGCGATCAAAGGACGAATCTCCTCAAATTGTTGTCCGCCCGCGCGGTCTTCTATTTCAAGTGCAACAGCGCCAGCCTTCGTGGAAACAGTGGAGATCATTCCCCCCAGCCTGTGACCGGACTGTGCCAGCCGGGAAGAATCGCGCGCCTGAAATGCCTCCTGCACATCAGCCAGATATTCGGGAAGTCCGTCCAAAAACTGCCTGCAAATGGCGTTGAGATTCTCCTGGTCATACCCGCTGGCCGCGAGAAGAACGCCGGCGTCGATCAGGTCAGGGCCGGATCGGGCCTGGAGGTAAGGCGCGGTGACCGCGTGTCGAACGGCATTCCGCAACGCGTCCATCTGGATCGGCTTGTGAAGAAAATTGTCCATGCCGGCCGCGAGGCAGCGCTCGCGCACCGCACGGCTCGTACCCGCCGTCAGAGCGACCACCGGAAGATGGCCTCCCATCCGGCGTTCACGCTCACGAAGCTGCTGAATCACCTCAAACCCGTCCATTTCCGGAAGCTGAATATCCAGCAGAAGCACGTCGAACCCACCCTCGGCTGCAAGGTCAAACGCCTCGCGCCCATTGGCCGCCCGCCGAACGGAATGCCCTTCCCTGCTGAGAAGTCGTTCCAGCAGCCGGGCGCTGAACTCATCGTCTTCCGCCACCAGAAAGCTCAAGGGCGCAGCCGAGGGCTGCAAAAATGCGCCGCCCCGAGATTCAGTTCGGACGGCACAGCAACGGGTTTTGTCTGGCTCTGGCGGCTCATAATGATGCGCCGGCAAGACGCGCGATTTGCGGTTCACGTCAATTCGGCGAAACTCGCTCGCCGATCGAATTGCAATTATATTAACAAATGTCCGCGATGACTTCCAAGATCACCAAAAATGTTACCACGCCTACTTCTCATTGACGACGACAAGTTTGTGGTTCCCACCCAGGTCCGCCAGACCTTTCCGGCCGAGTCGTTCGGCCTGGAAGTCGCCACCACCGGGTCCGAGGGATTGGACCGGGTCCGGGCGGCGGCGCCGATCTTATTCTTCTCGACGTCGGGCTCCCCGATCAGTCGGGATTGAAAGTCTACCAGGGCATCCGCGCCATCGACGCCCGCATTCCCGTCATTTTCATCACCATGACCAAGACCGCCGACCTGGCCATCGAAGCCATGAAACAGGGTGCCTACGACTACCTTTTCAAACCCATCGATCAGCAGCGGCTGGGCACGGTGGTTCGCGAAGCCCTGGAAGTGGTCCGGCGGATGCGCGTGCCCGTGGTCCTCAGCGAGACGCAGGAATCCCCCGAAGACGAAGGGAGGATGGTCGGCGCATGCAAAGCAATGCTGGAGGTTTACAAACGGATCGGCCGCGTCGCCGAGCAGGACGTCACCGTCCTAATCACCGGCGAAAGCGGAACCGGCAAGGAACTCGTCGCCCGGGCGATCTATCAGCACAGCGTCCGCGCCAACGCGCCGTTTCTTGCCCTGAACTGCGCGGCCGTTCCCGAAAACCTGCTCGAGAGCGAATTATTCGGCCACGAGAAAGGAGCTTTCACCGGCGCCGATCGCCGGCGAATCGGAAAATTCGAACAGTGCAATGGAGGAACCATCCTCCTCGACGAAATCGGCGACATGCCGTCGCCGCTTCAGGCCAAGATTTTGCGACTCCTCCAGGAGCAGACCTTCGAGCGCGTCGGAGGAAACGAAACCGTACAGACCAATGTTCGGCTCATCGCATCCACAAACCGCGATTTGAAAGCACTTTGCGATGAAGGCAAATTCCGCGCCGACCTCTATTACCGCCTCAGCGTTTTTACCATCCATCTCCCGCCGCTGCGCAGCGCACTGATGATCTCTCCGCTCTGGTCCATTACTACCTCAGGCAGTTCAGCCGCGAACTGCGGCGCGATGTGAACCAGGTGGCCCCGGAAGCTTTGGAGCGGCTGGGCGGCTATTCATGGCCCGGCAACATCCGGGAATTGCAAAGCGTTTTAAAGCAGGCGCTTTTGAAGGCCAGCGGAACCGTCCTGCTGGCGAGCTTTTTGCCCGAACTGATCGATCGCGCGGTTTCGGACGGCTCGGGCCTCGCCCGATTGACCAAAACTTTCAACCTCGACGCCCTCCTGCGGCTTCAACTCCATCCCAACGCCGCGGATTTGTACGCCGAAGTCCACAAGGAACTGGACCGATATTTTCTCGCCCGCGTTTTGGACCATGCGAAGGGTAACCGGCATTTGGCGGCGCGGCTGCTGGGAATCGCCCGCCAGACGCTTCGCCTGAAGCTGCGCGACGCCGGCATCGATGCCGCCCCATTGCTTGAAACCGAAGACGACGAGCAGGCATAAAGATCGTCGCCGTCTAATCAGCTTTGGGCTGCCGGGAATATTCGATCAGCGCCGACCGCAGCTTTGCAACTGCGGCATCCACCTCAGACAAAGCATCACTCCAACTCCCCGCACCCTGCTCGGTTGCCAATTCCTCGAGGCGCGCCGCCGCTTCGTAGGCATTTTGTGCGCCAAAGCTGCCCACCTGCGCCTTGAGCTTATGCGCCGCCGCCGCCAAAGTCTGCCGATCATTTTGTGACACGGCATTACGAACTTCTTCCAGCAATCTGGGGGATTGATCCAGAAACCATTGCACCATTTGCGCCAGGATCTCCCGGTCGCCGTCGATCCCGGCAAGCGCGGCTTGCGGATCGAATATCGCGTCCGACTTCGGGGCCACAGGGGCAGAAGTTTTTTCAGATCCGCCTTTTGAGGTCAACAAACCGCTCATAACCGCCAAAAGTTCAGCCGACTTGATCGGCTTGGCGACGTAAGCATCCATCCCCGCGGCGATGCAGCGCTCGCGGTCTCCCTTCATCGCGTGAGCCGTCAGCGCAACGATCGGAATGTGCCTCGGCGTCTGCGCCGTCCGCTCTTTGGCCCGGATCGCCTGCGCCGTCGACAGACCGTCCATTTCCGGCATCTGCACATCCATGAGAACCAGATCAAAAGGTTCCTTTTCCAGTGCCGCCAGCGCAGCTTTTCCATTCGACGCCATCGACACCGTGTGACCCCACTTTCTCAGCAGGCTCCCCACCACGTCCTGGTTAAACTCGTTGTCCTCCGCCACCAGAATCCGCAGATTCTGCGGCATGTCCGGTGCCAAATCGCCCAAAGCGGACGTCGTCTGATCGTCCGACGCCAGCGTCCCCAGCGTCGTCAGGATGGCATTGAGCAATTCCGATTGCTTGAAGGGTTTGCGCAAGTAAATGTTAATCCCCAACTCGCGGCAGCGTTTCAATTCGCCCGCGCCGTCCAGTGACGAAAGCATCATGATCGTCGCATCCGCCAGCGCCGGATCGTGCTTGATCTCCTCTGCCACCGCAAAGCCATCCATATCCGGCATCACCGAATCCAGCAGGACCAGGGGAAACGGTTCCCCGGCGATCGCCGCCCGCCTCAGGGCTTCGATGGCATCGCGCCCCCCTCTCACGCCGGTCGGCTTCATTCGCCAATTCACGAGCATTTCGGTGAGGATGTGCAGATTGGTATCGTTGTCGTCGGCAGCGAGGACGGGCATCTCTTCCAGATCGAGCCGGTCCGCCTTTGCCGGCGTCTGCGATTGCGGCTGCAGCTCGAATCGCGCCGTGAAATGAAACGCGACTTCCCCGCCCCACTTCGCTTTCGACCCAGATGCGCCCGCCCATCAATTCCACCAGCCTCGAGGAGATCGCCAGCCCCAGCCCCGTGCCTCCGAACCGGCGGGCCATCGAACTGTCCGCCTGGGCGAACGCCCCGAAAATCATCTTCTGTTTGTCCAACGGAATGCCCGGGCCCGTGTCCGTAACCGCAACGTGCAGCAGGATTTGGCTCCCGCTAATCGACTCAACCCCGGCCTGTACCACAACCTCCCCTTTATCCGTGAACTTGATCGCGTTCCCCACCAAATTCGTCAGAATCTGCACCAGACGTAGCACGTCGCCACTCAGTCGCTCAGGGGTGGCCGGATCGACGTGCAGGGCAAGTTCCAGACCTTTGCGATGTGCCTGCGGACCGAATCCCTTGATCGTTTCCCCCATGCTTTCCCGCAGGCTGAAGTCCGTCGGTTCAAGATCCAGACGGCCCGCTTCAATCTTGGAAAAGTCCAGGATGTCGTTGATCACCCGCAGCAGCAGGTCCGCCGAGGCCTTCGCCCTTTCCAGATAATGCCGTTGCTCGGATTCAAGCTGGGTCCCCAAAGTCAGGTCCAGCATGCCGATCACCCCGTTCATTGGCGTCCGAATTTCGTGGCTCATGCTCGCCAGAAATTCGCCCTTCGCCTGGCTCGACGCCTCCGCCGCCTCCTTCGCCAGTTGAGCCTCGGCAGCGCGTTTGTGCTCGGTCAGGTCCCGCACAATTGTCGCGATCGCAACCACTTCCCCGCCGGAGTTCACGATCGGTGAAATCGAAAGCGCAACCGGCACCGAACTGCCGTCCTTTCGCGCACATACCGTCTCAAAATGGGGCGTGCCTTGGCCGGCCTTCGCGGCGTCAAAGAGAAACGACCCTTCGTTTCGCCGTTCGCGGGCCAACATAAAATTGGCCTGCCTTCCCAGCATTTCCTGGGCCAGATATCCAAAAAGTCCTTCCGCCGCTCCGTTCCAACTGGTAATAACCCCCCCCAGGTCGTTGCTCAGAATCGCTTCCCCCGACGATTCCACGATCGACGCCAGTTCCAGCGTGCGCTGCTCCGTTCGTTTGTACAAAACGCACAACAGGGCCACCGCCCAGATGCCCAGGACGGCAAATATGCGGTTGTAAATGTCCGCCCACAACGGGCCCGGCGGGCTGATAACACACCCCAGAATCGTCAGGATCGTACACCCCACCGCCGCCACCCACGTCGGCCGAATACCCGGCAGCCATAAACTCGCCCCCACCACCGCCACATACAGCGCCGCCGGTGTCACCCCACGCGGAAATGGAATGTCCAGAGCAAAAAGCAGAAGCGCAAATGCGACCGATCCCCATACGATGACATTCGTTTTTGACTTGTGGCTCATGGGTTCTCGATTCCAATTCCCAACTACAGGTCATCACATTGACCAGCGCAGAAAAGATGCCTGAATGAAAAAATAATATTTCGAGCAGCCGCCCGCTGGATATCTGGATTAAGCGCAAGGGAGGGTACATCAACCAACAATCGGTTGCAAAAATCGATGGGCGCAGCGACGGCCGGATTCCTCGGCGCCTGGTACGAATCTAATCACGCGGGGTAAATTTCTTTCCCCCCAGTGTGTCGAATGACAACATTTCCCAGCGAGATCCCCGCGCCGGTTGATCTTGCGCGATATGAAGAGCCTGGCACCGAAGTTGCCTTAGCCCTTAGCGCAACACCGGATGCAAGCTCCACGGTGTTGTCGGCACGAGAAACCAAGGGAGGTCAGTATGACCACGATCACACGGAATGATTCGACCCCGCTTCATGCCCGCAAATTCGCGGAGACTTACCAAGACACTCCGGCATCCCCCCCCATCCCTATGGCCTGGGGGTGTTTGGGGCCCAACGGATACGCCGCTGGGCGCGATCACACCACCATCCTCGTTCAGCAGCACCTCAACCGCCTGGCAGAAATCTCCACCGATGAAAACGCCCATCCAATCGTCCGAGACCTGATCGCCGAGGCAGCCCATCGATTGCAAGTCTTGTGTGCCTCGATGTTATTTCGCAGCTATCCCCGGCTCACCAAGCCCCCGCTCAACCTCCAGCCTGATGAGCTGCTCAGCGCTGTCGTCGAACGAATGCTCAAAGCAATGCGCGAGTTTCGACCCGATGGCCCCCGTCAGTTTTTTGCATTGGCGACTCGCCATATGCGCTGGGAGCTCAACGACTTGGCCCGCCGTTTGGACCACGAAAACCAGGCCCAGCCCCTCAACGATTCCGCCATGGCTGCACCCGACCCCAGCGCTTCCACCCAGGTAACTCGCAACGCCCGTCGAATACTCGACGCGATCGAAGAACTCCCCACCGACGAAAAAGACGTCTTCGAGCTCGTCAAAATGCAGGGAATGGCCCGCCCAAATGCCGCCGCCGTCCTCGGAATTTGCGCCAAAACCGTACAGCGCCGTTTGAACCGCGCGCTGATTCTCTTGTCCCAGAAATTAGGCGATCTTCAGCCCGCGCAGGGTGAGCATCCCGGCAAATCTTACCCCTCGCAATAAAAACTTGGGCTCCGTCCAGGTCGAGGCGCCGCGATTACGCTTGCAGCCGCCCTCAATGATGCCCGGCCATTATCGCCAGCACCTGCGCCCCGACAATCGGAATCAATTCCGCCAGCGGCGCCACCGCCGCATAAACCGTCGCCGGTGAATCCGACAGCGTCAATTCCGACGCAAACTGAAGTGTCGTCGAGCTCGTCATCACCCCGGCGATCCACCCGCTCACCGACACAAAATTCATCCCCAGCGCCTTCCGCGCAAAGCACGCCACGATAAACACCGGCGCCACCGTCACCACCGCCCCCCAAAACAGCAGCGAAACACCTCCGCTGTCCGCCGCCCGCTGAATAAAATGATCTCCCGCCTGAAACCCCACGCACGCCAGAAATATTGCTAGCCCAAAATCTCGAAAGAGCTGATTCGCCGCCGCCGGCATATACCAGATCACCGCCCCAAAACTCCCCAGCCGTGAAAGCCCGATCGCCGCCAGCAACGACCCCGCCGCCAATCCCATATGCAGCGCCCCATGCAGATTCGGCAACTTCAGCGGAATGCTCCCCAGCACGATCCCCACCAGCAACCCCAGAAAAATCGGTGCGAGCTGCGCATGATCCAGTTCCTCCACCGAATTCCCCAGTTCCCCCTCCACCAGCTTCAGCGCCGCCTTGGGCCCGATCGCCGTCACCCGATCCGCAAACGCCAGCCGCAAATTCGCCGTCGGCACCAGATCCACCCCCGCCCGATGCACCTTCCCGATCGTCACTCCATGCCGCCGCCGAAGATTCAATTCCCGAAGCGATTTCCGCAGCGAATGATGGTGCGTCACCACAAATTCCGCCCGGTCCAGGTCCCCCGTGACCGTGCTTAAATCCACCGCGCTGCGCCGTCCAAACGAATCCACCACCTTGTCCAGCCGATCCTTCGGCCCCACCGCCCGAAAAACATCTCCCACTCTCACCACCGTCGCAGGCCGTGGAATCGTCTCCACCCCGTCGCGCAGCAGCCGCGTAAGAATTACCCCCTCTTTGTCCAGCATCGGCTCATCCCGAACGCATTTCCCCACAAACTCCGATTCCGTCACCTCAAAATCCACGAACTCGATCGGCGTCCGATTCTGCTGCTCCGCCAGCGCCAGCGCCGCACGCTCCTCCGCTATATTGATCCGAAAGAAACTTCGCACCGCCGCCACCACCAGCATCGGCCCCACCACGCCAAACGGATATGTAATCGAATACGCCAGCCCGCTCGCCTCCGCCATGCTTTGCCCGTCCATCCCCGGCCGCGCCCGCGCAGCGCTTCCTGCGCCGCCGCCAGTCCCGGCGTAGTCGTAAACGCCCCGCAATAAAGCCCCGGCGCCGTCCGCGCGGAATCAGCCGCGACACTGCCAGCGACATCACCGCGCCCAGCAGTAGAGTCCCCAGCGAAAGCAGATTCAGCCTCAGCCCCTCCGACCGCAGCGAACTCGCAAACCCCGGCCCCACTTGCAGCCCGATCGCATACATAAAAATCACCAGCGCAAAATCCTCCAGAAAATTCACCACCGTCGCGTCGATCTCCAATCCGCACTGCCGAAACACCAGCGCCGAAAACAAAACCCCCGCGATCCCCAACCTGATCCCCCAAATCCGGATCGCACCCAGCGAAAGCCCAACCGTCACCGCCAACCCCAGTATCGCCAGGCTGTAAGCAACCGACCCCCTGAAATCATCACTGAAAATCGCCGCAATGTTTCCCATCATCCCCGCAAACCTACAGCCAAACCCCCGCAATGGAAAACAACCGCCGCTAACTTTTCGTTATTCCGCCCAAACCGCCCCACTTTCCGCCCCCATTGCGCAAAATCGTGCTCGCGACCGCTTCCAAAGCCTGTTTGATTGACCATCTGCCACATGCTTCCCATCCTGCCATCTGCTTATCAAAAAAAGCATCTCCAGCAGGCACAACCGGGTCGGCAATTCATGAACAATTCATTTCCATAAATTAGAAAAACATTAAGGCACCCAAAACAAAGGGGAAATCCGCCTGCCGTTGGAGTTAACTGGTGTTAGAAGCTGTCGCAAAGAAGATCTTACGGCGAACGGGGTTTTCCGTCCGTCGAATGACCCGTTTCGAGCGCCTCCTCCAGCGCGAATTGGATCGCGGCCAACCCTTCGTCTTTGTCCAGATCGGCGCTAACGACGGAATAAGCTTCGACAAGCTTTTCCAATTCAACCGCGAAAACAAAACCAGCGGCCTCGTCGTTGAGCCCCTCTCCGATATGTTCGAGCGACTGTGCTATAACTACCGCAGCCGCCCTTCCGTCAAGCCCGTCCGTGCCGCCCTCCATCCCACCGAGCGCACCGTCAAGCTACACCGCGTCCGACCGGATTTGATGTACAAATTGCCCCACTGGGCATCGGGAATCGGATCCCTCGATCCGGCCTGGCATGACAAATGCGGAATCGCCGGAGATGCGATGATCGAGGAGGAAGTCCCCGCCATGACTTTCATGGAGCTGCTGAAAGCACACTCGATCACCCGTCTGAATCTCCTGCAAACCGATGTCGAAGGCTTCGACGCGGAAGTGATCGCCATGATCGATTTCGCCGTCATTCAACCCGCCGTCATCAAATATGAATGCGTCCACAGCGCAGGCCCCGATCCCGCCCAGCGCATTTTGCAAGCCCACGGCTACCAAACCGAACGCGAAGGCGACGACATGATCGCCTGGCTGCGCCACCCCACCAGCGCCGCTTTCACCAAAACTGACGAGACAAAACCCCGAGCCGACATTCTCAACCCGGCACAAACGCCCTCACTCCCCACCTGACCAACCAATTCTCCACCCCCGCATTCGGATTCCGCGCCAACGCATCCAGCAGCAGCGCATTGCGAAACCGCCCCAGTTCCTCATACGCGGCGCACGAATTCGGCGGCAAATTCGCATCGAAACGCCCCGCCGCAATCTCCCGAATCAATTCCCGTTCCCCTGGCGTCACCAGTTCGATCCGCCCCACCATCGCTCGCGTCACCACCGCCCCGCCCGAAACCTTCAGTGGAAGCACACGATTCGTCCACGCTGGATTCACGAGAAAAAACACCCGCAGCCCCGGACTTTTAAAATACGATTGCTGCCAGGTTTTCAGCAACGCCTGCGCCTCATCGTCGAAAAGTCCCTGCGTAACAAGCGCCTCACACAAACTTCGCTCCAGCCCAGCCCCATCGCCGAAATCCGAATCCGCAAATCGCCCATCGGCGCTCGCCACAATCCCGCTCGATGCATCCACCTGATCAAGCATCTTCCAGGCAACCTTCCCATCGCCTCTCACCTCCACCAGCCAGAATCGCGGCAATGCCAACCCCCGAGCACGAACATCGCTCCAAGCGGTCAGCCTGTCTCCGTCCCTCACAACGCTCACCGGCAACTCCACATGCCCGACCCCCCGGTAAAACAAAAACTTCTCCCCCTCGTCCCCCACCCGCACCGGATCGCACCGCACCTCCCGTGGCGACGTCCACACGGCATCCTCCGTTGTCGGCATTTCCCCCCTCTCCCCCACCCGCACCCCACGCCAGGTCAGTGTCGACGTTGTCCCCTCGCTCAAATGTCCAACCACTCCGCCGGCGCCCAGCCCCGGCTCAATCGTCTTCGCACTCGGAAAAAATTCCGTCACCCACCCCCCATGAAACGAAACGCTCACATCCACGTTCGCGCTCTTCTCCCCCGCCGGCAGATGAAAATAAATCACCGGCGTCTCCAGCCGCATCGTCACTTCCGAATCATTCGCCGGAATCCCCTTCCCCGTTTGATCGTCTGACTGAATCAACTTCACCGCCCGATGCACAAAATCCGGCACCGGCTCATCATCCGTATTAATCCCCCCAATCGCCCGCCCCCTCTCATCCTGAAGCGCCGTGAACGTCCCCCACTCATGCACAACCAACTGTGCCCTTCCCGGCAGCGCCATCCCCAAAACCAAAAATACTGCCAACATTCCCGCGCATAAAGCCTCCCGACGCCTTAGACGCACAACACCGCCCACGGTTGCCGTCCCCGAAAAAAATTTACCGAAGGTGAAAATTTGCTGGGCTGAGGCGCCACGCTACAAAACTTTACACTCCACAACAAATTGGAGTGTTTGCATAATTCACGTAGGGTGGGCGTAATCGCCCACCGTTTGGATTTTTCGCCCACCGACGATCGCCCGCGCCAGAGCCTGCGCTTTTACTTCAACGCTAAGTCCAACTCCACGGGCGCTTGGATGCCGGACAGCAACATGCTCGATCCCATGCCGTCTGCAGGCCGCCGCAGGCTCGTTGCCAAGACAGATCACCCACCGCCCGATCAGCTCGTGTCGTGTCACTGCCTCAAAACTGATATCGACATCGCTTGCAGAAATCTTTTCCGACCTTTTCGCCAATGAATTAAACATTTGACCGCGCCGGATTAAGTGTCTTTCTTGCGCGGCTCGACTGAGCTCGCCGAAGTCTCTTGGCGTCCTGGCGGTTAAACTCTTTAAAGATTATGACTGAAACGAATAAATCGACCCCAGCTTCAAAATCGAAGTAAGTTCCGACAACGCCCACCGCGATTCATCCAGCAATTTCGGATCCGCCAGGTCCGCCGGCAGGAGCCGGTCGCGATAATGCCGGCCGATCCAATTCTTCAGCGTCACATAAAGCTTATCGTTCAAAAACACATCCGGATTCGCCAGCGCCCGCTCCAGGTTCGTCATCACCACCCGCAGCCTCAGACACGCCGGCCCGCCGCCGTTGTTCATGCTCTGTCGCACATCCACGAAATGCACCGCCCCGATCGGCGTCCCCCGCCCCACCAGCCCCTGCAAAAATTCCCTCGCCCTTGCATTCTCCTTCGCTTCAATCGGCGCAATCACCGCCATCGTCCCGTCCGGCAGCGAAACCAACTGGCTGTTGAACAAATACGAGCTGATCGCCTCCCCCAGCGGCACCTCCGCTTCCCCCACCCGCAAAAGATGACATCCACCATTTTCAAACCGTTCCCGCAGCGCCGCCTCATCCGATTCCGCAAACGCCATTTCGTGATAGAGCAGCACGTTCACGTTCCCCACCGCCACCACGTCATTATGAAACGCCCCCGCGTCGATCGCCGCCGGATTCTGCTGCAGCAGCAGCGTGTTATTCGGATCAAGCTGATGCAACCGCGCCACTGCCTGAGAAGCTTCCATCGTCTGTCGCGCCGGAAACCGCTTCGGCGTCCGCGCATTATCCTCCAGCGCCCGCCGTCCGAACACGAATATCTCCAGCCCCTTTCCCTCATGCGACGCCGCGAGGCGCATATGGTTCGCCGCCCCCTCGTCCGCAAATTGCCCGGACGCCGGCAGCGGCACGTGATGCGCAAACGCCGACTCATCCGCAAAAATCGCCTTCAAAATCGCCGCCGTCGTCCCCGATTCCAGCGACCGATGAAACTGCGAGATGAGATTCGCCGGCGTAAAGTGCAGCCGTCCATCTGCCGTATCCGCGCTGGGCGAAACCGTCGCCGCATTCGCCGCCCACATCGCCGACGCCGATCCGCACGCCGCCAGGATCGCCGGAAATTTCGCCGCCGATTCCAGCACCTGCCCATCCGACCCCCCAAACCCCAGCCGCCGCAGCGTCCCAACATCCGGCCGTTCGTGCGGCGGCAGCACCGCCTGCGAAATCCCCATGTCGCACAACAATTTCATCTTCTCCAAACCCTGTAGCGCCGCCTGCCGTGGATTCGACACCTGCTGCCCATGCGCCATCGACGCCAGGTTCCCCGCCCCAAGCCCGCCGTAGTTATGCGTCGGTCCCGGGATCGCGTCGAAATTTGTCTCCTCGGTCGCCATCGCTCTTCACCGCGAAATTTCCAGCCCCGGCGGAAGCTTCTCCGGCAGTCGCGCCGTCGCCGATTCCACCGCCGCCACCGGATACGCCGCATAATCCGCCGCAAAATATCCCCCCGGCCGATGATTCCCCGAATTCCCAATCCCTCCAAACGGCAAATGGCTGCTCGCCCCCGTCATCGGCCGATTCCACGCAATCACTCCCCCGCGAATCCCCCTCAAAAACTCCTCATACAACCCAGCATTCTCCGAAATCAGCCCGCACGAAAGCCCGTAAGCCGTGCGATTCGCTTCTTCGATCGCTTTCTCGAAATTCTCCACAAAAATCACCTGCAAAAACGGCCCAAAGATTTCCATATCCGGCCAGTTTTCCACTTTCGTCACATCGATCAACCCCGGCGTCAGCAGAGCGCCATGTCGCGATGAAAGCTTACTCTCCACAAACGCCCTCCCTCCAAGGCTGATCAGGTGCTGCTGGTGCAGGAGAATCTTTTGCGCGGCATCTTCTGAAATCACCGGCCCCATAAACGCCTCGGGCTCATCCCCCGGCAGCCCAACTCGAATCTTCTGAATCGCCGCCACTAGCCGCTGCACCAGCCTCTCCGATTCCTCACCCCGAACCAGAACGAGCCGCCGCGCCAACTACACCTCTGCCCCGCCGTCACATACGCCGATTGGATGATCAAATAAACCGCGGCCGCAATGTCGCCCGCCTCGTGCACTATCAGCGGATTGTTACCTCCCATCTCAAGCGCGAGGATCTTTCCCGGCTGATGCGCCAGCGCTCGGCGCAAGGCGATACCTCCTCCCGTGCTCCCAGTAAACAAAACCCCATTCACATCCGCATGCCCCGCCAGTTCCGCCCCCACATCCTTCCCCCCCTGCACCAGATTAAACACCCCTTCCGGAAACCCGCTCGCCCCAAAACACCGCACAAAAATCTCCCCCGACTTCGGCGTCAACTCGCTCGGCTTCAGCACCACCGTATTCCCCGCCAGCACCGCTGGAACGATATGCCCGTTCGGCAAATGCCCCGGCATATTAAACGGCCCCAGCACCGCCAAAACCCCATGCGGATGAAATCGCGTAAACCCCGTCGCGTCCGGCAGCGCCTTCTTCACCTCCCGGCACCGATCCTTATACGCCTCGATTGAAATCGGAATCTTATTCGCCATCGCATCCACTTCCTGGCGCGATTCCCAAAACGGCTTGCCCGTCTCCTGCGAAATCCCCCGCGCAATCTCCTCCTTGTTCGCCCGGTACTGATTCTCCAGCCTCTTCAAAAATTCGCCGCGCTCCTCAAACGATTTCGACGACCACCCCGCAAACGCCCCCCGCGCCGTTTTACCCCCTCTCCCGGTACTCCGGGAGAGGGCAGGGGTGAGGGTCTTCGATCGGTCTCATCACCAACTTCATCACCTTGCTTATTTGTCCGACTCATTCGCTTTATCCTTGCTCACAGAAACGGCGGGCTTCAAGGCCAGTTTCGCCGTCCCCTCCTCAGCCCGAAGACTTGCGTATCTCACCGTCGATCCCTCCCGAGCCTCCAGCACTTCCGCCAGCCCCGACTCAATTCCCACCCGATAGTCCCCGATAATTCGCAGCTTCCCCATGCTCGCCCGAAATGCCGGATCATAACATCCGATCATATACGTTGCCGATTCAATCCCCTTGGAATCAACCTCCTCCACCACCGCCGTCCGGCTCTCCCGCACCGTCCGAATATCATCCCGCCGGCAGCTCACGCACGGCCCCGCGTCAAAAATGTCCACCATCCCGCTGAATGCAAACCCCTCCCCCTCCAGATTCTTCTGCGCCGGCCGGCTCGATTCGTGAACCTTCCCGATCACCTGCTGCGCCCCCGCCGGCAACAGCGGAACGTAAATCGGATACTTCGGCATCAAATCCGCGATGAACTTCTTGTTCACCACGCTCAGATAATCCGCCCGCCTGAAATCAATCTCAAAAAAATGCCGCCCCACCGCGTCCCAGAATGCCGAGTGCCCCTCCGCGTCGATCACCCCGCGCAGCTCCGACACCACCACCGGCTCAAACGCCTGCGGATAGTGCGCGATAAACAAAAATCGCACCAACTGAAGAAACCGCCCGTAATCTTTCTTACGGTAGTCTGGCGACAAAAACAGCGACCCCAGCTCCGCCGGCCCATCATGCTCCCGCACAAGCTGCAGGACAGTTATCTGCTTGTGAATCTTCAAGAGATCCGAATCCAGCCCCTGGTTCTCCAGCCGATACGCATAGAACGGCTCAAACCCCCCCACCTTCGTCACCACCCCGCTCGCCCCGATGATCTTCTTCGACTCCACATCCTGCATCACCAGCAGAAAGCTTTCGCCCCCCGGCCGATCGGGAATATTCTCCATGCTCCGCTGCGACTTGAGGATTCGCCGCTTCAGCAGATTCCGATCGCTCGGCAGCGTCGTCAACCCAACGCCCGCCTGCTCGGCCAGCGCAACCAACTGGTCGAGATCACCAATCGAAACTGGACGGATGAGGACCATGAAATATTCTACGCTTGTCGCCTACATCCCCGCGCCCACTACTCCCTCTTCTCCCCTCCCCTGGTACTCCGGGGGAGGGTTAGGGTGGGGGTGTCTTTGCGCTTTTGCCAATAGACTCTTCATCGGCTAAATGCCGAAGCATCAATATCCCCCGCCGCGATTTTAAGCATCAGCAGGGCCGTAAGTTGCGCTCTTTCCGGCAGGCTCTGAGGAATCAAATATTCCTCCGAACTATGAATCCGATCCCCCCGCACCCCCAGACTGTCGATATTTGGCAATCCCGCCGCCGCCAGCCGATTCCCATCCGAAGCCCCGCCCGAAGCCCGCGTCGCGATGTTCATCCCCAGCTCCTTTCCACACGCAACAATCGCCCCCAGCAGCCGCCCCGACCTCTCATCCGGAATCTTCGGCGGCGATGCAAAATGCCCATGCAACTCCGCCCGAATCCCATCCATCCGATTCAAATCCCCAACCAGTTTCTCCACCGCCCCCTTCACCCGCGCCTCATCCGCCACCTCCGTAGTCCGAATATTAATCCGGCACACCGCCAGGTCTGGCACCACATTCGCCGGCGACCCCCCATCAATCGACCCCACATTCACCGTCACCCCCGGCAACGATGCATTGAGCCCATGCAGCTCCAGCGATAGTTTAGCTGCCGCCAGCAGGGCACTTCTCCCTGCGGCAAAATCGCGGCCCGCATGCGCCGCCCGCCCGCGCACCACGATCGAAAAATTCCCCGACCCCTTTCGCCTCTCCACCAGCGCCCCATCCGGAAGCGCCGGCTCAAACAAGAGCCCAAACTGATGCCCCTTCGCCAATTCCGCCAGCAGCCCCGCCGATCCGGGCGATCCGATCTCCTCATCCGGATTGATCACCACCGTCCACCCCACGCGCTGGGCGTGCTCGCTTCGCTCCAGCGCCTCCAGCGCCGTCAGCATCACCGCCAGTCCCCCCTTCGCATCCGCCACCCCCGGCCCCACCAGTTTTCCCTCCGCCTCCTTCACATTCTCAAACCCCGACTCCGGCGCATACACCGTGTCCATATGAATGTTGAGCAAAATCCTTATCTCTGCGCTAGATCGTTTCGTAAAACTGATCGCCTCCCCCAGCGGCTTGCTCACCACCTGCGCCCGCGAATCCAGAAACGTCGCCGCCGGCACTACGTGCCTCCGAACCTCCCCTCCAAGCACAGAAAAATCCCGTTCAATCACCCCGCAAAGCGCCTTGAGCCCCGCCACATTAAACGAATAGCTGTTGATCTCCGCCCACTCAACAACTGCGCTGCACCATCCGCGGCCGCTGCCCCGAAATCCAATCGAGAATTGCCTGATTTGACGCCATATTTACCCTGTCCAACGTGTTTTAACCGCCTCCCACCTAAGATCAAACCTCCACTGTCGCCCCACCAACTAAAACCTTGGCAATCCCAGCCCGAAAGTTTAGAATTCCGTCCCTATGCCAACGTATGAATATCTTCTGATCGGTCTCGGTCTCGTGCTGATCATTGTTTACTTCGTGGTCAAGAAGAGCCAGAAGCAGTAACCCTGGCTCTCAGCACGGCGGAGCACGGATAGTCGCAGCAAGGCGCTGCCCGGGGTGGGTTGGGCATTTGTGCGCCGGCCATCCCTCTTTTTTAAATAAGGAAACTAAAATGGACAGCGAATGTCTCGTCGCCGCACTCGAATTCTCCCGTGCCCGTCTCCTCGGCGTCCTCGACACCATCGAAAAGAGCGGCCAGGACTCGCGCCAAGTCCTCGCCTGGCGTCCCGGACCCGGCCGCGCCCATATCGGCTGGCAAGCCATGCACTGCGCCGCCACCCACGACCGCTACCTCAACGCCGGCATCCTTCAGGCCACTCCCAAAGACCAGGAACTCGTCGCCGCCTTCGCGGGCGGATCGACGCCTTCCGATGCCAACGTGCCGTCACTCTCCCTGATCCTCCAAAAGCTCGCCGCCACTTACGAGTCCCTCAAACAATTTACCGCCGAGCAAACCCCCGAGTCCCTGAAGCGTCAATTCCCCGCCCCCGGCGGAAAAACCCGCACGGTCGCTGAGGCCATCACTCTCCTCGCCTGGCACGAAGCCCACCACCAGGGGCAGATTCATCTCACCTGGAACCTCTACAAAGCCGCACATGGAATGCCGTGAGATGGGGGGGGCGATTTTACAAATTTTTACGTTTTGTTACGTTTCCAGCGATTTTTGTTAGTGCATGATAACTTATCTTAATTTAAGGCCGCGGGGAGGCGAAAGTCGCGCTGAGTTTGATTAATTTTAAAAAGCCGCGGGATGTAACTTTTGTGGGCGCTACGGAGGCGAAACTGACCCATTGTCGGGAGAAAAGAAGGCGACGCCGCCGCGCTGGCTTCAGACTGTCAACTTGCCCATAACCGAGGCCGGAGAGAAGAAGTTGAAGCAGTCGCTTGGCATCGGCCGCCCCGAAAGCTGAAGAAAAAGGCTGGAAAAGCGGAAGAAATCAATATAATGGTTTACATCACTTTTAATTGTCCCATTCATTACCGATGAACCTTGCGGCGAAAGCGACCGACCCGTTGCACCGGTGGTCGCCTTCGCCGATTTCTTGTCGCGCTCACCATCACCGGTTCACGAAGAGTGACGGGGCGCTGAATCCCTCCTGATCATGACTACACCTCCTTTCGGTGTACCGGTGAACGACAGCAGTTCATCGACACACCTATTTTCGGTGTATTTCTCTGGCTTGTATGTATTGCGGATGTACTCGCGATGTATGGTTACATCGCCGCCTGATTTGACTCAGATTGTTGGGGAGGAGGAAAGTAGCCTTCGCCGTCTCTGGAATTGTGAAACCCGAGTTGTTTGAGTTTTTGGCGAAACATTGCGCGGAAATAAGGAAAACTGATGTGACAATCTTCAGAGATAACAGCTCCGAGCTTGCCTGGATGTTTCCTGATGTAGGTTGCGACTTCAAGGACTTTGCCGCGCAAGGCTGGTGCGGGCTTCGCCAAACCGGATTCATTTGCGTCCGATGCAGGCTCTAAAGGCACATGCCACATTAGAATCATTTCGTGAAGGTGTAGCAGTGCCCAATGCGCCACATCGCTGCTCGTGAAATGTTTGAGGGGCCGCAACCGCGAAGGTGGAATGCTCCGGCTCGCTTCTTTCCACTTTTGGAGCCGCGCAGCGATTTCACGACGATCCGATTTTGATAATCCTACCCGTCGTCCGATGATACGTCCTTCTTTGGCAACATAGGCAGCCCTTGGACGCGTGAAGATTGGGCCGCCATACGGCAGCATAACCTTTACGATGTCTAGCTCGACCCCCTGCTCATTCTTTTCGTGTAGAAGCAGCACCGGAACGGACGGCAGCGATAGCCGACGTGAAAGGATACCCAATTCAAGAACGATCTTCGGTGTCCCTTCCCACTCCTTGCCAAAATCTGCTTCTAATACCCATCCGCGCAATTCGGAACAACGGCGTCGAAAAATGTTCGCGCATTTCAGGAAGTCTAGACGATGATAGGTTTCGTAGATTGATGTGAGTTCGGCGCCAGAGGTTTCGTCCAGGTCTTCATTTGACCACTGTTGGCTTGTGCTCGACAATGTCCCGTTCTTGTTCATAAAAGCGTGCGGTTCTACAGTCCCGGCGGCTACCGGATATCTCGAAAATCCAGATAGGGCCTGAAGATTTCAATCGCCTGTGGCGTGAGTCTTTCGATCTGCTCTTCAATCTCGATTTCTTCCTTGTCTAGGCTTTCAAGTCGTTGTGCGCTGTCGCTAGTTTTGGCACGTGCAATTTGATTTTCAATGAGCCGATGCCTGCGTGCCGAATCCAACACCATCCGCATGTAACCCAGGACTGGTTGCGGAAATAAAAACTCTGCCTCTCCACACGCCCGCCTGAGCCTGAAATATTCTTTGTGCGAAACTGTTCGCATCACTCCAATCGCGTTGAGCGGATCGGTGACAGCGTTGTACACCTTTAGCCGTCGCTCGAAGAGATCAAGTTTCAGCTTGATGTGACCTGTTCGCCATTGACGCCAAGCGATCCATCCAGCAAAAGCTCCAATCAATATCGGGGTCAGTGCCTTCAATGATTCTGTGACATACCAGAAGATTTCATCACATTTCATGCCGCACATTGTACCCGTTAACAACACATCGGATGTGTTCCGCAGATGCCCCGGCGTTACCGTGACTTTCGCAGGCGATCTACAAACAAATGGAATGATTTGGCATCCTTGAAATGCGTTGAAAGTAGAATATATACACTTGCCGCCCTCATCCGCTCCTCCAACTTGCTCCATTCCCCACCGGGACACCCAACCATAAAAATCCAATCGCAATAGGCATAGCTGAGCATGTAACAATCCAAGCCCTCAACCTTAGTCTCAGATTTTGCCATTGGCGAGACCGTAGGGACAGGTGCGCCATGGTCGTTGTAGTTGAGTGAGCCTATAAACGGAAAATCTCCCGGTTTGCCCGGATCAGCAGACAGGATCATTTGCGCGATCAATCGCTCGTATTCCCCAAGGGATATTGATGGGTCAAGGTTAAACGATGAGACGGCCGTGCGCCACAGAATGGACAGATGAAAGAGCTTGAACTTTGTATAGTCTTGGATGGTCACGGTCAGGATATTCCCGCGCGGTTTGTACAACAAATGGCTGATGTTTGACGGAATGGTTTTCATCCAAATTTTGTCAAACTCAGTTTCGTACCTTGATAACAGGGCTTCGCAGTCGCCACACAGTAGCCTTTCAAAATAGCCTGTCTGCACGGGCGGATGTTTTTTGCCGGACAGGATGAAGATTTGACCCTTTTCGTTCCTCATTGGCTGATAAGCCAGATTGGGGACGATGTGGGATTCGCGCAATGGAGCTTCACGAAGGCAAAGTTTGCAGGGTGTTGGCTGAGCGTCCACGACAGCCATTTACATCGGCCAAGTAGGCGGCCCGAACTAAAAATGACGCGAACCGATATTATCGAATTCGCCCCCGTGCGAATGGATGGTCTGCTTGCAAGGCTTCGCCTCAGTATTAGTTTTCCGAGCTATGACCAAAAGCTGTGGATGACTGCGACAGGTTCAAGCGGCTTTCCTCACTCCGTCCACGAACTGAATCCCGGCGACTACTTCGCTCAATAGCGCACAGCCGTTGAGTCGTCGCCAGTGCTTCTGGGCCTGTTCGGCCAGTTTGAAAACCATCGCTAATCCCGCCTCGCGTGAGCCGGGGCCTTTGGTGCGGTACTTTCTCAGTTCGACCGTCGCGAACGTGCTCTCGATCGGGTTAGTCGTGCGCAGATGGCTCCAATGCTCGGCGGGAAAATCGTAGAACGCCAGCAGTTCGTCCTTATCCTTCAGGAGACAATCCGCCGCCTTGGGGAACTTGGCCTGGTAGGTCTGGACGAACAGGTCGAAGGCTTTGAGCGCCTGCTCTTTTGTTGCCGCCATCCAGATCTCGTGCAGCTTTTCCTTGGCGTCGATCTGCTGGCCGCGGGGAAGCTTGTTGAGGATGTTGGCGGTTTTGTGTACCCAGCAGCGCTGCGGGCGAACGCCGGGGAAGACGCGAGACAAGGCCGACCAGAATCCGAGTGCTCCGTCGCCCGCCGCCAGCTTGGGAGGATCGATCAGTCCGCGGGATTTGAGGTCGAGCAGCACTTCCATCCAGGATTGCGTGCTTTCCCGTTCGCCGTCGTGAAGGGCGATCAGCTCTTTGGTTCCGTCCTCGCATGCTCCCATGATGACCAGCACGCAGGGGCGTTCGTCGGTCAATCGCACGCCGAAGTAAAGCCCATCGGCCCATAGATAGACATAGCGTTTGCCGGTCAGATCGCGTTTGCTCCAGTTCTCATGCTCGGCGATCCAGAGCTCCTTCATCCGCACCACGGAAGCCGGCGAGAGGCCCGCGCCATCGAAGCCCAGGTGGATCAGGGCATCAGACATGTCGTTGGTGGAGATGCCCTTAAGATAAAGCCAGGGGACCAGCTCCTCGATGGTCTTGGTTTTGCGGAGATACGGCGGAAGAATCTTTGAAGTGAAGCGAAAACGTTCGCCATTCTCATCGATTCGCCGATCATCGACGCGTGGCTGGATGACTTCCAGCGGGCCCAGACCGGTGAGAATCGTCCGCGGCGGTTTGTGGCCGTTGCGAACAACCAGACGATGGCCGGCGGCATCGAGGGTGTCGCAATGGGCATCGACATATGCCGCGACCTCGTCCTCGATCGCCTTCTGCAAGGCTCGGCGGGCACCCTCGCGGGCGATCTGTTCCAGGGTGGCAGAAACGACCGGCGTAGTTGCCAGATGCAACTGAAACGATGATGATGACATGTGGCGTATCCTTCCTGGCCTTGGTGGCCAAACGGGTGAAATGTGAAGATTCCACCCAAGGTACGCCGCTTTTATTGCCGAGTCATCATCCACAGCTTTTGGTCATAGCTCTAGTTTTCCTTGTCAATTTTAAATAACCGCGGGATGTAACATTTGTGGTCGGTGCAGGCACGTAAACCAGCTGTTGCCGAGGTTTCGGCGTTTGATGTGGGTACCGGATAGAATGGAGTGAGGGCGAAAGTCAAAATCAGATTTCAATTTGCCAAACTATGGCCGCGAACGGCCCCCTCCCCAACCCTCCCCCGGAGTACCGGTGGCGGGGGTAAAGAGAAGAGGGGAGATGCGAATGCTCTGCCTTTGCTAATGGATCCTCTGCAACCCATTGAGAAGCCCATTAATAATCTGCTGCTGCCCACCCTGCTTGATCGTCTGGGCAATCGCCTGCCCAAGGTCCAGCTTCGGATTATTCATATCCCCCTTCAGCGGCACCACCACCGGCCCGCTCACAAACTGCCGCACGTTCGCCGGCAGTCGCCCTTGAGAACAGTTCCGGCGGAATATAAACCGTCATCGGCGCGAACTGCTTGGTCGACAGCACCACCACCCCCGCAATCCGCAGCGGCTTATTCCCGTCGATCATCAGTGTCGTGTCCTCCGTGACCCTTCCGGCCAGCAGCTTCACATCCGCATTGTTGATGTCCGCTGACACCGACTGATTGCCAAACGCCGATAGCAGCGTGCTGCCCAGTTGCAATCCCGTCACCGAATACTGCAGCTCCGCCGCCGACTTGTTCTGCGGCGATCCCTGCAAAATCAGATCGCTCAGCGGCAACCGATCCGCGTACTGCACCCAGATGCTGAGCAGCCCCTGGGCATCGTTGGCCCCCACAAAGGCCGGGTTGTTCAGGATTTTCCCCAGGATGCTCTTGGAAACAGCCGGATTGATCGACACATTTTTCAGCAGGTAATGCGGCCCCGCGGCCGTCGCGCCGGAGACATACGCCAGCATCGGATCGGTCCGCAGATCGACCGTGATTACCCCCAGATCCAGCGTTCCGCCATTGCAGCTCGCCGGCGCTGCCACGTTGCTTCCATCCGGCTTATCCGGATAAACCGTCCGCAAAATCCCCTTCGAAAGGAAAAACGGCACATCCCAGTTGCTCAGCGTTATCCCCTGCGTCGAAAGCGAATCGACCGTCAGATACCCGCCCGCATTCAGCAGCGTCACCGCCTGCCCAAACGGCAAATCCCCCGGGCAGCTTCCGCTCACCGTGATCGTCCGCTCCTGCTTCCCGCTGATCGTCAGATCCGAAAACGTCTGCTGCGAACTCGGCGAAAGCAGCGGCTTCACGATCGGCCAAAGCTTCGCCAGATCATAATTCAGCGTCAGCATCACCGGATTGTCATCCGCGATCTGCCGCTTCAGCGCCAGGTCGTTAATCGTGCCGCTCAGCTTCACCCCAAGCCCCGGTCGATTGCAGCGCAATCGCCACCGGACTTCCCTTATCGATAATCAGCGAAAACGTGTTGAAATCGAAATCCAGCGGATTTTGGATCACAACGGTCTTCTCGGAGAAGACCGGCTGAAGCGCCGCTCCCGCCTGCCCGTTGCTGCCCAGCACAACGAAATTCGAAATCGTTCCGCCACCTGTCACATGCAGCCGCGGCCCCGATGAATCCTTCGCCAGATTCTCATCCACATGCAGATGCCCCTGATACGGATACGCATTCGCCGCTGCCCCCCCAAAAACTTCGGCCACCCGCATCGCGGGCGCAAGTTCCCCATCGATCGTCACCCCACCTTTCACTGCCATATTCGCCGGATCATTCAGCCCCGTCGCCGTAATCGGCGTCTGCCCCGCCAGCCCGATCGTCGTGCCGATTCCCGTATCCACGTTCAGCGCCGTCACCGACGCCGCCGACGCCCCCACGTTCGCCGCGAGGCTCGCCGAAATATCGTGCGGCCACGTGCAAACATTCGCCCCGTTCTTTATCACCAACCCCTGCACCACCGCGCTATTCACATTCGCCGTCGTCGTCCCCCCACTCTGCGAAACGCTCGCCTTCACCGTCGCCGTCCCATTCGTCACCGTCGGCGGCGGAACCACGACCACGGCCGTCTCCCCCGGCGGCGCAGCCGCCTGGTTAAAGAGCAAATTCGCGATCGCATCGATCTTCGCCAGGTTCAGCTCCTCCACGTCCAGATCAATGGTCTGCGACCCCTGCGCCGTCTTCAGCACGATCTGATTGCTCGTAACCGTAATCTTCCTCGCAAAGCTCGTATCAACATTGACGTTCAAATTACTCGCCGTCGACAAATCCGGCGCCAGATTCGCCGACGCCGTCGCGTTGATCGCCTCGTTCTTCAGCGCCTGTCCCACGGTCAGCGAAGCCACGTTCGCGCTCGCGGAAACCGTGCTCCCCTGCGCAGCTCGATCCAGCTCAAACTTCGCCCCAATCTGCGAACTCGTCAGCGGCAAAATCGACGCCGCAGTCGCGCCGGCCCACCCGGCACCGCAATATTCAAATTCGTAAGACTAAAATTCCCTCCCAGCGCAAAATTCCCCCCGCCGGTCACATCCCCATTGCTGAACGCGTTAAACCCAATCGCCCCGGCCAGCGAAACATGCTTTCCCGCCGGCGCACCGAACATCGAATCGAAATTAAACAACTGCCCATACTTCTGCTGAATCGTCGCCAGATCGCTGCTCCCCTGGATCGTTGTCTTGGTTAAATCCGCCCCACCCCCGGTAATCTTCGCAAAATCGCTGTCCAGCTTGACGTTGATATCCGCAAGCTGCGGATGATCTCCCCCCACTGCCGTCACCCCCGCATCCGCATCCACATTATCCAGCTTCAGCGGCGTCCCGCCGCTGGTCCCCGCGAAATTCTTCAGCGACGTCGCTGTCGCGATGACGGCCTTCCCATCCGCCACCGTCACGGTCGTCTCATGCCTCAGGTCGCCGCTCGTCAGCGTTGTCCCTTGCTGCAATTGGAAAAGGTGGGGCGCCTGGCTCACCAGCCCAGCGACGTTCCAGTATGCCGTGATAGTGATCTGCCCCGACCCCGGAATCGTCGCCGCCGGGGCCTTGTTCGATCCCCCGAGTTGCTGCGCGATCGACGCCAGCGCTGCCCCCAGCCCCGAAACCGAATCCTGCCCAATATCCGCGTGCACCGAAACCTGATCCGGCGCTCCCGCCCCGCTCGGCTGAAGCGCGATCGGCACATCCGCCACGATCCTCTGCCCCACCGCCGCCTTTAATCCAACATGAATTTGCTGATACGCAATCCGATCCCCCGACAATTGTTTCCCTCCCACCGAAGTCCCCGCCAGCGCAACATCCCCCTCCGCCGAGATATTATTCAGCCCATTGATCGTCGCGGTAATCTTCCCATTCAAACTCCCCGTCACATCCAGACCCAATCCCATCGCCTTGAGTGTGTCCGAAACCGCGCTCAAATCCCCCTGGGAAAGCTCGATCGTCTGCGTCCCGGAAAGTTTGCTCACATCCACCAGATTATTCTGCACCGCCGCCACCGACCCACTCGCCTTCAAAACCACGAACGGCCTCTGATTCACCTGCACCCCCGCATCAATCGTCTCCTCAATTGGCTGATTGATATCCTTAATCGCCACCGTCACATTCAACGGCTGGCTCCCCGGAAAACTCACCGTCACATGCTGCGGATCATCCTCAAACGTCCCCGTCACATTCTCCAGATGAATCGTCCCCTTCACGTTCGGCAACTTCGACGGCCCACTACTCGAAGGCGCACTGCTGCTCCCACTCGACTTGATCGCCCCCGCAATATTCAACTGCCCCGATGAATCGATCTTCGCATTAAAATCCACCCCCTTCACCGTAAAATCCCCCAGATCGATATTCCCGCCCGCCGCCTTGATCAGCGAAAGCGGCGTGCTGATTTCCGCCACCGAAAGCAGATGCTCATTGTTCGCATCATCCAGCGTTACCCCCTCGATCCGAATCCCGCTGGTCCATCCAAACGACCAATCCTTGATCCCCAGCTTCCCATTGATCGCGATGCCATTGATCTTCGAGACAACGATATCGCGCACCACCCCCGTGCTAACGATCGTCGGCGCAAACAAGACCAGCAACAAAATCAAAACCACCACCCCCAGCAGCGACTTGAGAATCCACCGCCGCTTCTTCTTAGGAGGCGCCGGCTGCGCCGACTTTTCCGGTAGATTCTCCGCCCCCCTGGAATCGGGTCCGGCCGCATCAGAATTATTCGTTGTCATCTTTATCTTTCCAAAGGAGCAATCAAAACCATCCCAGGCTTATCGAGGACCGAAAGATCCGGCTCAATGTCGGATGGCGACGTCTTTATAGTAGGCATCAACCCACCCCCGCCTCCCGTGTAGCCGGCGAGCTTGCCTGTGGTGAGCCCCGTCGAACCGCTCGCCGTTCCACTCCCCACAAACCCCCGCCCCGCGCTGATAAGTAAACCCCGCCACCCCCGCCGACCCCAGCAACCCCGTATCCAAATCCAGCGTCACATGTTTCCGATCCCCGGAAACCACGGCTTGCCCCAGGCTCTGATTCGCCCCCACGATTAGGGTCTTATCCTGGGCGTCATACGCCGTACCGCTGGCATAATAGAACGGAGTTGGGGAAAGGTCCTGGGCGCGGGCGAACGCAATTAAAACCAGAAGCCCGAAACCAGAAACCAGAATCAAACCCGAATGACCGAAACCCGAATTTTTCCCCCTTCTTCATTCTGGTTTCGGATTTGATTCGTCCGGAGGCGCGGATGGCTCCGGGCCGTAATCGGCGAGTACGCCCCGGAGGCGTCCAGCCTCCGAGTTTCTAATTTCGGATTTCCCCACCCAAATCTCCATCCAATCCGGTTCATTTGCATACCCAATCAAATCCCATTAACTTCCACCCCTCGTTTCGGAGCATACTCATGCAATCCCCCACCGGCAAGACAGCTCTCATCACCGGAATCACCGGCCAGGACGGGTCTTACCTCGCCGAATTCCTCCTCGCCAAAGGGTACAACGTGCATGGCATCGTCCGCCGCAGCTCCTCCTTCAACACCGACCGCATCGAACATCTCTACCGCGATCGCCACGACCCCAACGCCCGTCTCTTCCTCCACTACGGCGATCTCGTCGACGGCACCGGCCTCCGCGAAATCCTCACCCGCGTGAAACCCGATGAAATCTATAACCTCGGCGCCCAGTCCCACGTCCGCGTCAGCTTCGACCAGCCCGTTTATACCGTGGCCGTCGATGCACTTGGAACCATGAATTTCCTCGAAGCCATCCGCGACACCGGACTCCCCATCCGTTTCTACCAGGCCTCTTCCAGCGAAATGTACGGCAAAGTCGTCGAAACACCCCAAACCGAAACAACCCCCTTCTATCCCCGCAGCCCCTACGCCTGCGCGAAAGTCTATAGCTTCTGGCAAACCGTCAACTACCGCGAAAGCTACGGCATGTACGCCTGCAACGGAATCCTCTTCAACCACGAAAGCCCCCGCCGCGGTGAAACCTTCGTCACCCGCAAAATTACCCGCGCCGCCACCCGCATCAAGGAAGGCCTCCAGAAAAAGCTCTACCTGGGAAATTTGGACGCCAAGCGCGACTGGGGCTTTGCCGGCGACTACATCGAGGCGATGTGGCAAATGCTCCAGCATCCCCGCCGCCGACGATTTCGTCATCGCCACCGGCGAAACCCACAGTGTTCGCGAGTTCCTCGACGAAGTCTTCACGTGTTTAAATCTCGACTGGCAGAAATATGTCGAGGTCGATCCCCGCTATTTCCGCCCCGCCGAGGTCGACCTCCTCCTCGGCGACGCCTCCAAAGCCAAAAAAGCCCTCGGCTGGACCCCAAAGATTACCTTCAAACAACTGGCTAAAATGATGGTGGATGCCGATATGAAACTTGCCCAGCGCGAGAAGTTGCTCAAAGAACAGGGATCGAAATGAGTCTCTCCCCCACCGATCGCATCGTCATCACCGGCGGCGCCGGCTTCGTCGGCACTTTCGTCGTCGACATCCTCAAAAGCAAAGGCTTCAGGAATATCTTCATCCCGCGAAGAAAAGACTTTGAATTAACCGACGAATCCGAAGTCCAGCGGCTCTACCGCGAGCAAAAGCCCGACGTCGTTCTGCATCTCGCCGCCGAAGTCGGTGGCATCGGCGCCAACCGCGACAACCCCGGCCGCTTCTTCTTCGCCAACCTCGCCATGGGCATGCATCTCATCGAGCAGGCGAGAATCAACAAAATCAAAAAAATCGTCCAGATCGGCAGCATCTGCGCCTACCCAAAATTCACCCCTGTCCCCTTCAAAGAATCCGAACTCTGGAATGGCTACCCCGAAGAAACCAACGCCCCCTACGGCGTAGCCAAAAAAGCCCTCCTCGTCATGGCCCAATCCTACCGGCAGCAGTACGGGCTGAACGCAATCTATTTATTGCCGGTGAACTTGTATGGCCCCGCCGACAATTTCCACCCCCACTCCAGCCATGTCGTCCCCGCCCTGATAAGAAAATGCGTGGAAGCCCGATTAGCCAACGCGAAATCGATCACCGCCTGGGGCACAGGAAAAGTAAGCCGCGAATTTTTGTACGTCGAAGACTGCGCCGAAGGAATTGTATTAGCCCTGGAAAAATACGATTCGCCGGAACCCATGAATCTGGGAAGTGGCCGCGAAATCACCATCAAGGATTTAACAGAACTCGTCGCCAAACTAAGTCGCTTCGAAGGCCAGATCATCTGGGATCCAACTAAACCGGACGGCCAGCCAAGAAGATGCCTCGACGTCTCCCGCGCCAAAGAATCCATCGGCTTCACCGCCAAAACATCATTGGAAGCGGGACTGAAAAAGACGATCGACTGGTTCGAGACCCACCGCGACAAACTCACCGAACGCGACTATTCCCCCGTCTCCGCCTGATTCTTTCCTCCGCTTTCAACCCTCTATCGCCTATGCCGCAATCCGCACCACCTTCAACTTTTTAGATTTCCCCCTCGCCTTCCACAAATCATACTGCACCTGCTGGTTGAGCCACGATTCCGCCGTCGTCTTAAACGCCATCGACAACCGAATCGCCATCTCCGGGCTAATCCCTGACCGCCCATTCAGCAACTGCGACAAGCTCTTTCGCGTCACCCCCAGCGCTTTTGCCGCCGCAGTCACCGAAAGCCCGAGCGGCTCCAGGCACAGCTCCCGAATCACTTCACCCGGATGCGGCGGATTATGCATCAACAAAGCCATATTCGCTCCTCAATGATAGTCCACGTAATCCACGTCGTACGCATTTGCCCCATCAAATCGAAACACGACCCCGCCAATTTCCGCTCACGCTGACTGCATAATACCCAGCCATGTCTCCCTTCAGCGGATGAAAATCCATAACCGGCAGCGCCATATCGCTCGCCTTCTCCGACGCCGCAAGCCGGCCCAATATCAACCGCAGCTTTTTTGCATGATCGGGCCGAATGCCCGACATCTTTCCCTTCACAAAGAACTTCTCCAATCCTTTGTGCCGGAACGATTCAATCATTCGCCCAAAAATTGTAACCCGATACGTAACGGGTGCCAACCGCCTCGATCATTTAACCTGATGCCCGAAAAAATCCGCTTGCCCCCTACTCTCATGAATCTCCACCCCGTGTGGCCAGCAAGTTGCTCGGCGTGAATTTTTGAACGGATCCCCGGCATCCAAAAGTGCCGCCGGACTTCGGCGAGCTCAGTCGAGTCGTGTCCTCACCGGCGGATTCCCATTCACAACTGCAAAAAATCCCTCTACTCTCTACTTTCCACACTCTACTTTCTAACGCGCCGCGTTCGCCCCATCATCACCACCAACGTACCCGCCATCAAACTCAATGTCGCAGGCTCCGGCACCCTGCGCCCGAGCAACAATAAACCGGCCACGAGTAATCCACCTGCCAACGACGACGGTTCAGGAACCTCCTCAACCATTAGATACGGCATCGAGGCATTATCGCGATCGAATGCCAGCGTCTGTCCATTTAGCAGTCCCGATCCAGTGAAGAATTCGGAATACCCGTTGATCGTCCCACCGAACGGATTGCCAAACTCCAGATATTGCCACCCTTGCTCATCCAAACCGCCCGCGACGAGTGAGCCCAGATCGGAGAATCCATCGGATGGCGTCCAGAAAAAGGCTCGTATGCCCTCATCGGTGGTCCCATCGTAAAGATCATAGGTGCCGTAGATGTCACCAGCGTCGTTGATGCTGAGGATATCGTCGCTGCTAAACTGCACGTCGGGCGAACTCGTGAGCTCCAGCGGGGTTGTGACGGCGGTCGTTGGATTGTAAATCCACGGCGCCACCGCAGGACCCGCCGAATAAAAACCGCCCGGATATTCGTCGCTGAATCCGACGACGCTTCCGGAACTATTCATCCCTTCGATGGTGCTGGTCTGATGCACGCCATTGGAATCCGTATAAGTATATCCATTGCCAGTCAGTCCGATTTGCACGGTGCTAGCCCCGTTAAAAAACCAGGTGTCGTTGCCAATGTCAGTGCCGAAATTGCCATAGCGCGTTGAATCTCCCGCAACTTCACCCGCGCTGTTGAGATATTCAATGGAGCTGTTTTGCTGGACATCACCGGGGTTCGACTGGTAGCTATAGACTCCGCCCGTCAGTCCTATCTGCCGGGAAGCAGCCCCGTTGAAGAACCACGCATCGTCCCCCAGTGCATTTCCAGCGCTGTCAAATCGCTCGCTTTGCCCTGCGGCTTGCCCCGCCATGTTCAGTTGCCGGGGATTGCTGAAACGGTAAGTTCCGCTCGAGGGACTGGCATATTCGTATCCCGGTCCCGTCAATCCCGCTTGAACCGTCGTTGATCCGTTAAAGACCCACTATCTTGTCCGAGGCTCGCGCCGGCGGGGCTATATCGACTCACAATTCCGCTGACGACTCCTGAATTTTGAAAGCCAAAGCATTGGCTTTCGCGGTAGGTTCCACCGGTAGACGTCGTGTAGCTGTAATCCGGTCCGATTAGTCCAATCTGCGTCGTTGTTGAACCATCGTAAAACCAACTATCCGCTCCAAGCCTGTTTCCGCCGGAATCGAACCGCTCAGTGGCCCCAATCGCCTCTCCGGAATCGTTGATGTTGGTCGGGGAATTGTACTGAGAGACGCCCCCCGTGGACGGCGAATAAGAATAGCCTTGCCCGAAGAGACCAATCAATTGCAGGCCGCCGCCGCTATAAATCCATGCATCCTGACCCAGGGAATTTCCCGAGGAGTCGTAGCGGTTTGACCAGCCAAGCACCTGCCCGCTGGGGTTCATTCGCCGGATTGAACTTTCCTCATAAATCTGCCCGCCGGCGCCGGCATCAGTATAGCTGTAACCGGCACCCGTCAGGCCGATCTGCTGAAGTGCATTTCCGCTGAACAACCAGGCATCGCCCCCGAGAGAAACTTTGTTGGCGTAAGTGCTGGCGGAGCTGTATCTCGCCGATTCGCCCGCCACGTCTCCAGCGCTATCGATGAATCGCGCCGAACTCGCCTCGTAGGTGTCGTCGGTAGTTGGATCGATGAAACTGTACCCTGGCCCGTAATACCCAATCTTCTCCGTGCTGGTTCCATTGAAATACCAGGCATCGGAGCCATAACTCGGAGCATAATCCGGCGCGTACGGGCCGTAGCGATTTGTATCTCCCGCCCCTAACCCCGAATCGTTGAAAAATGCGTTACCTTCTTCGCTCTGGTTTGACCCCGGCGAATATGCCGACCCCACAAGCCCCACCGGAAAGAACTCATATTCAGGCGCTGACCGTGAAATCCCGCAAAGCGCAACGTCAGCCAACAGAAAAATGGCAATCCCAATTGATCGGCACCGCCGGCTCATCACAAGTCCTCCCGCTACCTGTCACGCGTTACCCACCTTAAGCCGATCAATTAAGGTTGTTAACCAACATTCCTCGCCTTACCCGCCTTTCTGCAAAAACTTAATAGTGCGCACATTATCCGAAAGTCACTCATTGTTCTGCGGCAACTTGGCGACAAAGCTCCCTCCATCAATCTTTACCAAATTACCCAAACACCCCACATTGTTGCGGACTGTCAAGTTTTGTATTTGATGTCCCCGCCTCAAAAATTCACCCCCCCCCAACCGTCTCATAATCATTGCTTCTCCTCAAACCCACGCATAAAACTAAACGTAAATCCCTTTCGGCAAATATAGGCCGTACCCGTTTTTTCCGATGCTAAAGAGAGATTATGCCCAACCTAAAAGACAAAGTCGTTGTTTGCGGCGCCGGTGGTTTTATCGGCGGTCATCTCGTCGGCGACCTCCTCTCCAAGGGCCACACCGACATCCGTGCCGTCGATATCAAGCCCACAGGTGAGTGGTACCAGCGCTTCCCCAACGTCGAAAACCTCCAGCTCGACCTCCAGGGCAAGGACGCCTGCGAAAAAGCCCTTAAAGACGCCCGCGTCGTCTACAACCTCGCCGCCGACATGGGCGGCATGGGCTTCATCGAAAACAACCGCTGCCTCTGCATGCTCAGCGTGCTGATCAACACGCACCTCTGCATGGCCGCCAAGGAATACGGCGTCGAGCGCTACTTCTACGCCTCCAGCGCCTGCGTCTACAACGCCGACAAGCAGCGCGACCCCAACGTCACCGCCCTGAAGGAAGAAGACGCCTACCCCGGCCAGCCCGAGGACGGCTACGGCTGGGAAAAGCTTTTCAGCGAACGCATGTGCCGCCATTTCCGCGAAGACTTCGGCCTCAAAACCCGCGTCGCCCGCTATCACAACGTCTACGGCCCCCACGGCACCTACGAAGGCGGCCGCGAAAAAGCCCCCGCCGCCATCTGCCGCAAGGTCATCGACGCCAAACTCTCCGGCAAACACGACATCGAAATCTGGGGCGACGGCCACCAGACCCGCTCCTTCATGTATATCACCGATTGCCTCAAGGGCACCCAGGACCTCCTCTGGAGCGAAATCATCGAGCCGATCAACCTCGGCAGCAACGAACTGGTCTCCATCAACCAGCTCGTCGACATCGTCGAGGACATCGCCGGCATCAAGCTCAAGCGCACCTACAACCTCAACGCCCCCAAGGGCGTCAACGGCCGCAACAGCGACAACACGCTGATCAAAAAGCTGATGGACTGGGAGCCCAACACCAAGCTGCGCGACGGCATGGAAAAGACCTACCGCTGGATCTACGACCAGATGGCGAGCAAGCGATAGGACGAGAAGTCCGAATTCCGAAACCCGAATTCCGAATCAAACCCGAAGCCCGAATGACGAATGGGGCGACGGCAACTCATTCGGATTTCGTCATTCGGATTTGATTCGACATTCTGGTTTCGGATTTCCGCCCCAAACTCGCCCCCGAATGCCCGCTCCCAAAACAGTCCTGATCGTCACCCAGGTCTTCGTCCCCGACCCCGCCAGCGTCGGCCAGCACATCGCTGACGTCGCCTTCGAGCTCGCCCGCCGCGGCCACATCTCCGGCAAATTCAACGTCCGCGTCTACGCCTCCGCCCGCGGCTTCGAAAACCCCAAAATCGTCTACCCCACGCCGCGAAACCCTCCACGGCGTCGACATCCGCCGATTCCCCTTCGCCTCCTTCGGCAAAAAATCGATGCTCCTGCCGCATCCTCGGCACCGCCGCTTTCATGATCCAGGCCTTCTTCGCCGCCCTCTTCACCCCGCGCATCGCCGGCATCTTCTTCAGCACCTCGCCCCCGCTCATCGGCCTGCCGATGACCATCGCCGCCTTCATCCGCCGCGTCCCCGCCGTCTACTGGGCGATGGATCTCAACCCCGACCAGCTCATCGCCCTCGGCAAACTCAAGCCCACCCAGTTCACCGCCGAAATTGCTCGAAGCCGTCAACCGCTTCATCCTCAATCGCAGCGTCCTGATCATCGCCCTCGACCGTTTCATGGCCGACCGCCTCACCGCCCGCGGCATCCCCGCGCTCCAAAATCCTCGTCATTCCCCCCTGGCCCCACGAAACCCACATCCAATCCGAAGCTGCAACTCCCGCCGAAAACCCCTTCCGCACCCGCCACAACCTCGCCGGCAAATTCGTCATCATGTACAGCGGCAACCACAGCCCCAGCAATCCCCTCACCACACTCCTCGACGCCGTCGTCCAATTAAAAGACGACCCCGACCTCCGCTTCCTCTTCGTCGGCGGCGGCAGCGGCAAAAAAGAGGTCGAGCAATACATCGCCGACCACAAACTGACCAACGCCATTTCCCTCCCCTACCAGCCCCTGGACCGAACTGAAATATTCCCTCTCCGCCGCGGACGTCCACATCGTCTCCCTCGGCCAGGAGATGGTCGGCATCATCCACCCCTGCAAAATCTACGGCGCCATGGCCGTCGCCCGCCCCATCCTCTTCCTCGGCCCGCAGCCCCTCCCACATCAGCCGACCTTCTCGACAAGCACAACATCGGCATCCAGATCTCCCACGGCGACCTCCCCGCGCGCCATCGCCGCCATCCACCGCCTCCGCCAGCTCCCCGCCGCCGAGCGATCAACCATGGGCCAAACCGCCGCCAAGGTCCTGAATGAAACCCTCAGCCAATCCCTCCTCTGCGGCCAATTCTGCGATGCTGTCGCAAAGGCGATGCGAATCGAATGAATCTGTTTACAATTGCCACGTGGCGATCGTTAACTTTGCTGGCGTTGCAACTGAGGACATCAATTACGGTCGTCGTTCCAAGAGAGCCATGGGTTTATTGCCCTCAGGCCTCCATGACAAAGCTCGCGTGAAGCTGGCAAGGCTCCACGCCGCTGAGAACTTAAGCGACTTGCCTTCACTTCCCGGGAACCGGCTGGAAAAATTGCATGGGAATCGGGCCGGCCAGTATAGTATAAGAATCAACAGCCAGTACCGTATTTGCTTTCACTGGACAGCGAACGGAGCCGAGCCGGTTGAAATTGTCGACTATCATTGACTAAACACCGATATGGACCATTTTATTGCGGTACATCCCGGCGCGGTCTTGAATGACGAATTGGAAGAGCGATCCATCGCACGATCCGCGCTCGCGGCCCACATTCATGTTTCCTCGCGCATTGTTAACGCGATCTGTAACGGGAAACGCGGCATCGATGCCGAACTCGCAGTTAAATTATCGATGGCGTTAGGCGCGAGCCCCGCGTTTTGGCTAAACCTGCAAAAAAATTGGGAGCTTAGCCAGGTAAATATACGCCGAAAGAAAAAGATTAAGCCGATGGCCGCGTAGCCCAAATTTCGCTTAACCGCGATCAGACGTTCCATCGCCTCCGCCAACTTCCCGCGAATGAGCTGACTGCCATGGGCCAAAACGCCGCGAAGGTCCTGAACGAATCCCTCAGCCAGTCTCTCATCTGCGGCCAATTCTGCGACGGCGTGGTAAAGGCGATGCAGATTCGCTAAATTCCCCCCATGCGCCGCTGGCTTCAGCTATTCGTGACAATCGGCCTTCTCGCGGGATTCGTTGGTTGCGAAAAAACCATCCGAGAACCCGGCGAGCCGGAACACGGGGGAGTTTTCCTTCATAGTTCCCCGTAAATCCCCGCCACAAAAAACCTCACCGCCCGCTTCACTAGAGATCGCGGAGAGGACTGTGGAGTGGTTCGCGTAGAGGCGGAGCGGTGCGTAGCATGACGTCCCTCCTGCATTTCTTAGCGCGATTCTTATCTCCGCGCTCTCGGCGTGCTCCGCGGTGAATCTCTGCTCTGCAGTCAATCGGATTTTATCTCCCCCCCGATGCCGACAGGAAATGGGGGATGGCGAAGGACGCGATCAGAATGCCGAGGACGACGATGCAGCCGCGCCGTTGCCCATGACGGCGAACCAGAATTCGGCGGGGTTGTCGTCGCGATTGACGGAGTGGTGCCAGATTCCCCGGCCGGCCCGGATCCAACCGGTGCGGAGGCCGTCCACGATGGTCCAGACGAAGACGCTAGCTGCCGCCAGAAGAATGCCGCGCACGGCCCAGGGGGAGGTTGTTCCATTCGCGGCGGACAGGAGGGGCGCAACGCGAAGCATGTGTAGACGGATTATACAACGATTCGCGCGTGCATGGTTGCGCTCCCGGTGGAAATGGCGTCGTAATTGCTGCTCACCTCGCCGCAATAAACGAAATGAGAAAAGCCGGATTCATTAGCGCCAAATGAGTTCGGTTGGGGAAGTCCCGGCTTTTAAGATATTCATAATAAAAGCTTTTTTGTTGATTTATTCCCCCTGCCGAGTTATAAAAATTAAGGTTCGCGGAGGGAATTCGGTTCCTTCGTCGGCTGTAGTCCGTTCGTTCAATTCTTGCGACATCGCAGACGTAGTCCCGGCAAAATAATTGTTGATAGCGCGATCTTTCGCTTAACAGAGGCAGGTGGAAAATGATCAGGCGACAGCTCTTAGGCGGCGCAGCCGCCGTGGCGGCGATTTTGTTCGGCACGTCCGTGACGCTTCGCGCCGATGCGCTTCAGGACGCGGCGGTGCAGGGGAATTCGGCCTCGCTGACGGCCGGGGGTTTTGGCACCTTCGGCACGCTTGGCCCGCTTAATGGTGAGCTGATTACGGTATCGGATGTCGAAGCAGGCGGAGGGGTGGCAAACCTTTCCAGCGCCAACTTGAACACGTCGCCCGGTTCGACGTTGCCCAACGGCAACCCCGACCTTCCTTCGACCCACGTGCAGGATTTCCAGTTTGCCGGCAACCTTTTACCTGCGGGCGGGGTTAACTCGGCGGGCGGGCCGGTTGCGAATCCTTATCCTGCGGGGCTCGTCGTGGATGACCACGCTTCGGAAGTGACCGGGGTGATGGTTGGGCAGGGAACGACGGCCGCGGCGGATTTGGGGATCGCACCCGGAGCGGAGGCGTTGGAAGCGGGCATTGTTGGCGGCGCCACGGCGCCGGGCGGATTTGCCGATCTGATCCAGCAATCGTTTCAGAAGGGGGCGACGATCGTTAACTTGAGCCTCGGCGCCGAAGTTACTCCCAACGACGGGAACAGCGTGAGGTCGCTGTTCACCGGACTGGGCAGCGGGGCGGTACAACGGATTGATTACCGTGGCGGGGAATGAAGTCAGCACTGAAGTCGATTCACCGGCGGATGCGTATAATGCAATTGTCGTGGGAGCGACTGGTTCGCGGTCAAATTACGATCAGGCGGCCGCCGGCCTTAACGTGTCGTCTAACGGAACGCTGAACGCGAACCAGGCGGTGGATGGGGCCAATGGATCGCTGCTGACCCGCATTGGAGTCACGCTGGTGGCGCCGGGCGGCGATGCCGGGCCGGGGCCGAGCAATGCTGGAACGTTTAATGCGCTGCCTGCTTTCAGCAACCAGTTTCAATCGACCGCGGGCGGGCAGTATCAGCTCGCGGGAACCATCGGAGGGGGAACGACGCCTGTTTACTCGCAGGATTCCTTCAACGGGGGAGCGAGCACGGCGGCGTACGGAAACGCCTACGACAACCAAATGCCGTATGTTGCCGGGCCTCCGTTCGCCGCAAGCAACCCTGGCGCAAACCTCGGCGGCACGGATGCGGTGATCAGTTCACAGCTTGCGGGGACGAGTTTCGCCGCTCCGCTTGTGGCCGGGGCGGGGGCCGTGGTTTCGCAGTATGGACTTCTGGCGACCAGCACCAATGCAAACTCGAACATTGCCGACATTCCCTTCGCCCGAAATAATTCCGATGCGCTGGATCACCGGGTTTTGAAGGCGATCCTGGCGAACGGGGCGTCGAAGATCAATGTGGATGGGACGCTGCTGACGCGATCGAACGGTACGCAGTGGACGCGGTCTACGACACTGCAGGGGGCCAAGGCGTTGCCGCCGGCGCTGCTGGCTCAGGCGGTTGGGCCGGTCTCAACGCAGGCCCAGTCGGGTCTGGACCCGCAGCTTGGAACGGGACAGCTTAATTTGCTCAACAGCTTGACGAACTATGCGGCGGGCGAGCAGGGTCCGGGCGCTCCGGGAGCGGCCGTGGTGCTGCCGACCGGCTGGGATTATGAGAACGTCCCCGAGAACGCGGCCCAGAACACCATGTATACCTACAACTTCGACTATACCGGCGCGGCCAACTCGGCTTTCCAGGCGTCGCTGGCGTGGGATGATCAAGTCGAAATCGCCAATGCCGGCGCGGGCAACACCTTCCAGACCAGCGGCGGGGCCAACCCGGTTTCCACTTTCGCTCGCGATAATCTCACCGACCTGGATCTGTATCTGTTTCAGGTCAATCCCAATGGTTCGCTGGCGGAAGTGGGCTGGTCCAACAGCGACGTGGATAATCTTCAGCACATTTATTACGACCCGACTTCAATGGCCGACGGGGATTATCAGCTTGATGTGGTGGCTCCCAACGGAAGCAACGATGCGACGCCGTATGGGCTGGCGTGGACGTTTGTGTCCGTTCCTGAGCCGACGACGGCGGTGATATTTGTGGCCGGGAGCGTGGGGATGCTGATGCGGCGAAGGCGGCGCGGTAAGATTTAACCGCCCGCTGCGCTAGAGCACGCGGAGATCGCGGAGAAAATTGGGGAAAATTCAAGAGGGTTTCGCGCAGAGGCGATGAGGCGCGGAGAGAGGCAGGGTTCAAGGTTGCTGTCTTTCGGCGCCTCCGTCGAATCGCGCCAAGGAAAGCAAGAACGGAACTAAAGGGGGAATATCGGGAGAGGGGGGCAAGAAGGAAAAACTATTCTCGGCTGGGAGTTTTTTCGGGGGTGGGGTTCGTCAGCATCTCGACAACCTGATTGACGATCTCTGCCGGTTCGGTCATCCGTCCCAATCCCACGTTTCGGCAGGCCAGCCAGCCCGGCTCGGGGCCGATGAAGCGGTAGCCTAGGCCGCTGAGCTTGGCGACGTTTTCCTGGGTGATCGGGTTTTCCCACATGCGGTTGTTCATCGCGGGGGCGAAGACGACCGGGCAGGCGGCGGCGCTGATCATCAGGCTGACCAGATCGTCGCGTCAGGCCGGCGGCGATTTTGGCGATGATGTTGGTCGTCGCGGGGGCGACCAGCATCAGATCGGCCCGCTCGGTGAGGGCGATGTGCTGGGGGTCGGAGCTGTCGGGGAGATCGAAGATGTCGGTGCGGACGGGGCGGCCGGAAAGGGCCTGGAAGGTGAGCGGGGTGACGAATTTCTGGGCGTCGGGGGTCATGGCGACGGTGACGCCGGCGCCGAGTTGGACGAGTTTGCTGACGACGTCGGCGACTTTATACGCGGCGATGCCGCCGCAGACGCCGACGATGATCTCGCGACCTTTGAGCGCGTCGGGATTTGTCGGAGGCGGGGGCATCTTGAGTTCAGCGAAGACACGGCGAGCAAGCTCGCCGGCTACACGGGGAACTCGCTATTCGGCCTCTTCCGGCGCAATCAGCCCGCTGGCTTCGTAGTCGATGGCGATCTTGTCCTGGAGGATTTCCTGGATGACGACTTCCAGATCGGTCATGTTGCCGCGCTCGACCAGGGGGCGGGCGCCGTCCATCAGTTCCAGCATGCGTTTCTGGATCAGGGCGGTGAGCTTGAAACGGCCGCCGACTTTGTCCACGATTTCGTCGCTCTTCAGTGCTTCGATCATAGTCTCTTTCCATTCAGTTCCTCCGCTGCGTTTGTGTTTGATGATCTTGACGATTTCCTCGACGGCGCGGTCGAGGTCGTCGTTAATCACCATGTAGTCGAACGCCCGGCTTCCTTTGGCCATGTGAATTTCACGCTTGGCGGCGCGGAAGCGTTTGGCGATTTCTTCGGCGCTGTCCCGGCCACGGGCCTGGAGCCGCTGCAGAAGTGTAGGCTCATCGGGCGGAAGAATGAAGATCAGTCAAGGCGCTGCGGATACTGATACCGCACCTGCAAGTGCCCCCTGAACGTCGATTTCCAGCAGCACGTCCTTGCCCGGCGGCCAGAAGATCCAGGGCGGGGTGCTTGGGCGTTCCGTAATAGTCGTCGTAAACCTGGGCATATTCCAGGAATTCGTCGTCGTCGAGGCGGCGGAAGAACTCGTCGCGGGAGACGTAGTCGTATTTCTTGCCCTTGTCGTCCTCGCCGGGGCGTTTGGGGCGGGTGGTGGCACTGACGATGTAGGTGACGTTGAAGTTGTGCTCGAGCTGGCGGGAGATGGTGCTCTTGCCGACGCCGGAGGGGCCGCAGAGGACGATGAGCAGGCCGGGATGTTCGTGGGGGCGGGCATTGGGACATTATTCGACGTTCTGGACCTGTTCCTTGAGCCGGTCGATCGCGCCCTTGATTTCGACGATGTGCCTGGCGATCTGGGCGTCGTTGGCCTTTGTGGCGATGGTGTTGGCCTCGCGGAGCATTTCCTGGGTGATGAAATCGAGCTTCCGGCCGGCGTGCTCGCCGGTTCTGCAGGCGTGCTCGAAAGCTTCGAGATGGCTGGTGAGCCGCTGGATTTCCTCGCTGATGTCGGCGCGCTCGGCGAAGACGGCGACTTCCCTGAGCAGATCGGCCTGGTTGACCTGCAGCTCGGCTTTGCTGAGCAGCTGGTTCACGCGCTGGGTGAGCCGCTGGTGATAATCTTCGATCACCGATGGGGGCGCGTTTCTGGATCTCGGCCAGATCGGAGGCGATCAGCGCTGACGTGCTTCATCAGATCGGTCAAGAGCGACTGTGCCCTCGCGGGTGCGCATGGCGACGAGCTTGGCGATGGCGGTGGTGGTCAGCTCGCGGATGACGTTGCCGTGGCGGGCGATTTCGTCGGTTTCGTCGCGCGGCTCCTGGCAGACGCCGGGGAGCTGGACGAGGCTGGCCAGATCGATCTGGACGAGTCGTGTCGAGGCCCTGCGACCTGCTGGAGCTGCTCGAGATAGGCGTGAGGGCCTGGATGTTGATGTGGTAGGCGGCCTCGGCGCTGTCGGTGCGCATCTTGAGGATATAGGTGATCGAGCCGCGGCCGAGGCTTTCGCGGAGGATGGTTTCGAGCTCGGGCTCCAGGCCGCTGACATTGTCGGGGAGCTTGATGACGGACTTGAAGAAGCGGTTGTTGAGCGAGCGGATTTCGACGGCGTAGTGGGTGCCGTCGCGTTCGGCGGTGGCGTCGCCGAAACCGGTCATGCTGACAATCATGCGGGATCTCGATCCGTGTAGGTTGGGGAACTAGTGGCCGGTTGCGGGGCGTCTGGGCCGGGACTTGCTGGGTTTGGCCGGCGGCGAAGTGGGCGGTGCGCTGGGACGCGTCGAATTTGTCGGCAGACGAGATTCAGGACGATGGCCAGGATGATGAAGACGGCGAAGACGATGCTGGTGGCCCAGGTGAGGACGTCGCCGGTCTTGGCGCCGAAGGCGGTGTTGCCGCCGCCGCCGCCGAAGGCGCTGGCGAGCCCGCCGCCGCGGCCTTTCTGGATCAGGACCAGCAGGATCAGGATGCACGCAGATGAAGAGGAACAGGAGGCAGGAAGATCCAGTAAAGATAAAACATTGTTGACTCCGTTAGATCATGATGCAGCTAGATCATAGGGCGGCGGCAGCGATGGCCAGGAAGGCTTCGGCTTTGAGCGATGCGCCGCCGATCAGGCCGCCGTCGACGTCGGGCTGGGCGAGCAGGCCCTTGGCGTTTTCGGGCTTCATGCTGCCGCCGTATTGGATGCGGACGCGGTCGGCGAAATCCTTGTTCCACATCTTGGCGATGTACTGGCGGATATAGGCGTGGACTTCCTGGGCCTGGGCGTCGGTGGCGTTGCGGCCGGTGCCGATGGCCCAGACGGGTTCGTAGGCGATGACCAGGCGGTCGGGGTCCTGGATGGCGGTGGCTGAGTTCGTCGAGCTGGCGGCTGCACGACGTCGAAGGTCTCGTCGGCGTCGCGCTGTTCGAGTTTTTCGCCGACGCAGTGAACGAGGGTCAGGCCGCCGGCATAGATGGCTTGGGCTTTTGCGCGACACGAGTTCGGGGGATTCGCGCGAGCACATGCCGGCGTTCGCTGTGGCCGGCGAGGACGAATTTCACGCCGAGGTCCTTGAGCATCTCGACGGAAATTTCGCCGGTGAAGGCGCCGTTTTTTTCGAAGTAGACGTCCTGCGCGCCGAGGAGCACGGTGGAGCCGGCGATGGCCTGGGCGACGGCATCGAGATAGACGAAGGGCGGGGCGACGCCGACCTGGACGCCGGCCGGGCGCGCCGTTGGCGACGGCCTTGGCCAGGTCGACGGCCGAGGCCTTGGTCGTGTTCATCTTCCAGTTGCCGGCGACGAATGGGGTTCGGGGCATTTGAAATCATCCAATTCGAATCATATTTGCCACAGATTGAATCAGATGCACACAGATGAAATGCCTTTTCATTTATCTGTGTTCATCTGATTTCTATCTGTGGCGAAAATCTTCTTTTAAGCTCGGGCCGGTTCCGCCGATTCGGCGAATTCCTTGTTGAAGATGGCGGCGATCTTTCGCAGTTGGACCATCAAATCCTTGAACGTTTCGGGCAGCAGGGCCTGCGGGCCGTCGCACTGGGCTTCGCTGGGGCAGTAGTGGACCTCGACGATGATGCCATGAGCGCCGGCGGCCATTCCGGCGGCGGCGAGCGAGGGGACGTAATCGCGTTTGCCGGCGGCGTGGCTGGGATCGACGATGATCGGCAGGTGCGTCCACTGCTGGGCGACGGGGATGCTGGTGATGTCCAGCGTATAGCGAATGCTGTCTTCGAAGGTCTTGATGCCGCGCTCGCAGAGGATCACGGCGCGATTGCCCTGGCTCAGGACGTACTCGGCGGAGAGGAGCCAGTCTTTGACGGTGGCGGCCAGGCCGCGCTTGAGCAGGACGGGCTTGCGGGTTTTGCCGACTTCGCGGAGCAGATCGAAATTCTGCATGTTGCGGGCGCCGATCTGGAAGCAGTCGACGAACTTTTCCATCTGCTCGACCTGGCGGGTGTCCATGACTTCGACGCAGATGGGCATGCCCAGTTCGTCGCCGCATTCGCGCATCCATTTGAGGGCGGCGATTCCGAGGCCCTGGAAGGAATAGGGGCTGGTGCGGGGCTTGAAGACCCCGCCGCGGAGGATGGTCGCGCCGCCGTCGCGGACTTGGCGGGCGATGCGGTTGAGCATCTCTCGTTTTCGACGGCGCACGGCCCGGCGATGCAGGCGGCATGTGAGCCGCCGATTTTCACTTTGGGGACGTTTCCCGCCGCCGACTTCGACGACGGTATCGTCCTCATGAAACTCGCGGCTGGCGAGTTTGTAGGGCTTCATGATCGGGACGACTTTTTCGACGCCGTCGAGGGAGGCGAGATGGTTCTGATCGATCAGGCCCTCTTCGCCGACGGCGCCGATGACGGTGCGGAACTGCGCCCGGGCTGAGGTGGGGCTGGCAGCCCATGCGCTGGATTTCGGCGACGACGCGGTCGATGGCCGCCTGGGGGGCGTGTGATGCCATTACGATGATCAAGCGAATTCTCCAGTGAAAAGACGGTTTCTTTGCCCTACGAGGGGGTAAGGGGGTTATTTTACGGGGTGGGAGGGGGAGAAACAATATGGGTCAATTGCCGATTGCCGATTGCCAATTGCCGAATGGAAATGCAGGAAGTGCGGGCATTTAGGGGAGGGGCGGGTGTTGGAGGGGCGGGCCGGGGTGGGATATGATTTTTGGTCTCGTTATGCGGAAATGGAGCGGCGTTCATTTTGGGATTTGGGTGTTGGTTCTGGCGCTGCCGGCGCTGGGGCAGACGGCGGGGGGTGGGAAATCGCCGCAGGAAGTGTTTGCGGATCGGGGGCTTACGACTCTGGGGTATTGGCTCAAGCTGCCGAACGAGGATGCGGTGCATGACGGGGTGTGGGCGATTCAGCAGACGAGCGAGGGGATGCGGTCGGAATCGGCGGTGAGGAGGAATTTCCGGTTTGAATACGATACGGACCGAAAGACGCTGGATGACCTGGAGAACCAGTACCTGGAGGCGGATAAGGCGTACGACGCATCGGTGAATCAGGGGAAGAGCATCAACCATACCAATACGGAGTTTTACAACCACTGGATCGAAGAGAACAACCTCCTGGTGGGGAAACGGACGGACCTGGGGATCGAGATCGACAAGGAGCAGCGGGCGATCGAAGACCTCAAGGCGCGGGAAGCAGAGGTGGAGGATTCGCGGGCACGGTATATCGGGCTGGTGATGGATATCGGGACGCGGGCGGAGTCGGTGGATGCGGCGTATAAAAAGCTGGCGCAGGATTCGGAATTGAGCGATGCGATTGCGAAATACAACCAGACTTCGCAGCCGGCGCTGCGGCTGGGGCCGACGGATAACTTTTCGGATGATCTGAAATATATCCGGCAGTGCGTGAAGGACGTGGTGAGCGCGCCGGTGCCGGTGACGAAGGACCCGTCCGGCGGTCTGCACGTGCAGGCGTATTTGAACGATAAGCTGATGGATACGATGACCTGGGACACCGGCGCGGACACTGTGCTCCTGAGCGCCGCAACGGCAGAGGCGCTGGGGATCGACACGCAGCAGGGGCAGAAGATGTGCGCCAGAGTGGCGGATGGACGGACAGTGACGGCGACGCGCACTGTGCTGAAATCGATCCGGCTGGGGGCGTTTACGCTGTGGGACGTGGATTGCGTCGTGCTCCCGCCGATGAACGGGGTTTCAAAGTCGGATGATTTGCTGGGGGATACGTTTCAGAGTCATTTTCTGAGCCGGCTGGATCAGAGGACGGGGCAGTTGCAGCTTACGCCGATCGATCCATCGGTGACGTCAGGGCCGGTGGCGCAGGCGCTCCCGAAAGTGCAGGGCGGGGGGGATGCGAATGATGATCTTGCGCTGAGCGCGAAGGCGACGGCAAGCTCGACGCTGGATGGGTCGGACCCGCGTGGAGCGATTGATGGGATCGTGCGAGGCGCGCCGCAGTCGCCGAAGAATGAATGGGCGTGCGGGGATGTGACGGGGTGGATCATGCTGACGTGGATGATCCGGTGATCGTGAGCTCGGTGAAATTGTGGGATCGAGTGGATGGGACGGATCATGTGACCGGGGGGCAATTGGTTTTCGATGATGGGAGCGTGGTGGCGTATGGGGAATTGCCGCAGGATGGGACGCCGCTGACGGTTAAGTTTCGGCCGAAATTTGTGAGGTGGATGAAGGTGGAGATTTCGTCGGTGGGTGCGGGGACGCAGCATGGGGGATTTGCGGAGATCGGGGTGTATCGGTGAGGGGGAGATTCACGAGGGAAAGCGCAAGTGCCGCCGGTGTCCTCACCGGCGGAATCAACGTGCAGACAGGCGCACAATCCGCCGGTGAGGACACCGGCGGCACTTGCGCGCTGTGCGGTGAGATCAGGCGTGTTCGGGGACGGGTTGGGGCAGGATTTCGATTTTTACGCGTTTGATGCGCTGGGGTTCGGCGTCGAGGACGGTGTAGCGGGTTTTGTCGTGTTCGTAGACGGCGCCTTTTTCGGGGATGCGGGCGAGGCTGGTGGTGAGGAAGCCGGCGAGGGTTTCGTAGCCGGCATCCTCCGGTAGATTCAGGCCGGCCTGGCGGTTTAAATCCTCGATTCTTATACGGGCGTCGGCATCTACGGTTTTGTCGTCGATCTTTTTGAGCATGGCGGGTTCGTCGGCGTCGTGCTCGTCGGCCATTTCACCGACGAGTTCTTCCAAAACATCTTCCAGGGTGACGATGCCCGACGTCGAGCCGTATTCGTCGAGGACGACGGCGAAGTGGACTTTCTGATGTCGGAAGTCGGAGAGGAGGTCGCCGAGGGCTTTGGTTTCGGGGACGTAGATGGCGGGGCGGACGATCTGGCGGATCTGGAATTGGGGATTGGGGTTGCCGAGGAGCTTGATGAGGTCGCGGGCGTGGAGGATGCCGACGACGTGGTCGAGATTTTTTTCGAAGACGGGGATGCGGGAGTGCCGCGATTCCTCGATGGCGTGCTTGACCTGGTCGAGCGAGGCGTCGGTGGGAAGGGCGATGACGTCTGGCCGGGTGGTCATGATGTGGCCGGCGGTGGTGTTGCGGAACTCGATGACCGATTCGATCATCTCGCGTTCCTGCTCGTCGACGACGCCTTCTTTTTCCCCTCCTCGACGGCGGAGAGGATTTCGTCCTCGATGTTTTCTTCGCTCTGATGGTCCTGGGCGCCGAGGGCGCGGCGGACGACGTCGTCGGTGCGGTGCATCAGCTTGGGGATGGGGAAAAAGATCAGGCGGAGATAATGAAGGACGGGGGCGAAAAAACCGACGATCTCGGCGCCGGCGTATCTCGCGGCGGCGTGGGGAATGGTGACGGCGAAGAAGATGGCGATGCCGCCGGCGACGATGACCGTCAGCGAATTGCGAAGCCAGCGGCCATATTCGGTCTGCTCGAAGCAGGCGAAGACCAGCACGAACATCAGCATATTGGAGAGCTGGCGGAGGATGGCGGTTAGGAAGGTAAGGTCGGAGGTGTTTTCGGTGATGGGCTCGTACCAGCGGTCGGCGTCGCGCTTGCCGAGGAATTCGGCAAATCGGGAACGGGAGAATTCGCGCAGGCAGTAGGTGAGGGTGGAGAAGAAGAAGGAGAGGAGTGAGGCCAAAACGACGCCGGCGATGGTGAGATACAGAGGCATCAGCTTCAGCCGCGGCTGCGTGAAAAGACGGGTCCGATTCCCAGACTGGTGAGAATCTGATCTTCCTTAGCGTGCATTGCCGCAAAACCCTTCGCGGTTCTATCGTCGAAGCCGGAGAGATGCAACAAGCCGTGGACGGCGTAGAGGAGCAGCTCGTGGCAAACGGGGTGGCGGAGGGATTTGGCGCGGGAGCGGGCGATCGTGGAGCAGAGGACGATTTCGCCTGAGATTGGTTGGTTGCGGGGATTGTGGTCGAGCTCGAAGGTAAGGACATCGGTGGGAGAGGGGTCGTTAAGATATTGTTTGTGGAGTTTGGACATTTGGGAGGAGGGGATGATGGCGATGGAGAGCTCGCGGAGGGGGGAGCGGAGGATGTTGTGCGCAGTGAGGATTCCGCGGCGAAGTGTGGGGATGCAGTTTTGCGCGGGTTTGGCGCTGATGTTCAGATGAAGCGATGAATTCTTAGCAGTCATCGTCGCTGGCTCAGGAGCGCCGGCGCGGGCGGCCGTTGGCGTGGGGTTTGATGCTGGTTACCAGGAGGAGATCGACGATTTCGATGGTGCCGTCGGGCATGCCCACGCCGACGGTTCGGCCGGGGGGTGCGATTGCGAGGCATTCGGGATGGGGCACTTCGAGCGTGCGGCCGTCGGCGAGGTGCATTTCGAAGGGGTGAAATGGGTGGGCTCTGTGGGACCTTCTGATCTGCTCGATGGTCATGTGCAGGATTATACCAAACTAGGCCGTTGCCGTATTTCCGGCCGGCGGGGCAATCGGCGGTTGCGCCGGGATAATCGTGGTGGGCTCTTCGGCGCTGGGGTAGACAATTCTTCCGTGGTAGATGCTCAGGAGGGTTTTGTTGATCGCCTGCTCGATGAGGTGCAGCTCGCGGAGGGTCAGATCGCATTCTTCGAATTGCCCGTCTTCCAGGCGCATCTTGGCAAGCTCGCGGACTTTGTTCTCGATCCGGGTGGCGTTGGGTTCGGCAAGCGAACGGCAGGCGCTTTCGACGATGTCGCACATCATGACGATGGCGGCTTCCTTGCTGCGCGGCTTGGGGCCGGGATAGCGGAATTCGACGTCGCTGATCGGCGCGGGAGCGTCGGGCTGCTGGTCGCCCTGGCGGACGGCTTTGCTGTAGAAATATTCGACCAGCGTGGTGCCGTGATGTTGTTCGATGATGGGGAGGATGCTGGTGGGGAGGTTGTATTCCTTGGCAAGCTCGACGCCGTCTTTTACGTGCGACTGGATGATGCGAAGGGAAAGGGTTGGGCTGAGGTTGAGGTGGCGGTTTTCGCCGCCCATCTGGTTTTCGACGAAATAGTCGGGCTTGTGGATTTTGCCGACGTCGTGGTAGTAGCTGGCGACGCTGCAGAGGAGCGAGTTGGCCTTGATCGATTCCGCGGCGGCTTCGGCCAGCGTGGCGACGCTGAGGCTGTGGGCGTAGGTGCCGGGGGCCTCGAGGGCGAGCCGGCGAAGCAGCGGCTGGCTGACATCGGCCAGCTCCAGGAGCGTCATGCCCGTGGTGATGCGGAAAGCTTTCTCGATGAAGGGGAGAATTCCCAGGACGACGAATCCCGACGAGAAACCGGCAAGGGCGACGTAGAGGCAGTTGACGGCGATAAACTGCGGCGGCTCCATCTGCACCGCGCCGACCGCGGCAGCGGCAACGACCATCGCAAGCGCGGAGAAGCCACCCACTTCAATCAGCTTGATGCGGGTGCGGATGTCATCGAGCAGATAGCAGGCGGTCAGCACGCCGACCCAGAGAATCAGGAATGAGCCGAGGCCCTGGTTAAGCGCGGAGGTGACGATAATCGTGTGTATGGTGGCGATCCCCATCGCGAAGCGCTGGTCGTAGGCGATGGTGAGGATCATGGCGGCGATGATGGTGGGGGCGATGCCGAAGATAAGCAGCGATTTTTCACCGATGCCGGCAAGCTGGGTGAGCAGAAGCATGGCCAGCAGAAGCCCGGCCATGGCCAGTGCCCTGGCGTGATTGCGCACGCAGCGGCGCTGATATCTGGCCACATAGGCGGCAAGGATGAAGGTGAGGATCCCGGCGACCAGGAATAGGCCGAGGCGGTTTTGCCACGTGTGGATGAAATCGCTGGAGAGCCACTGCTCGTAGGCCGTGTTCTCGCGCGGAGAAGCATGAAATCGCGTTCGCTGAGGGTGGTTCCGCCGGTGACGACGACGGCGTCGCGCACGTAAGATTCAACGGCATCGAGCGGAGAGATGGTGCTTTCGGCCTGGTTCTGTTCTTCGTGGGTGGACTGATCGTCGTAGAGATAGTTCGGGGTAGAAGCGAGTTTGGCGAGCGTGATGCGGGAAATTTTCGGACCCAGCTCCAGGCCGAAGACGCGAGCGGCTTCGTCGAGGCGCGGGCCGAAGGAATCGGGGAGGTCGGCGCCGAAGACGTCGCCGATGTCGATGAACCGCGGGGGCTCGCCGGCAGTGGCCTGCGGGTTTTGCGGATCGGGGAGGGGGGCAAGCAATTTGATCTGCCGCGGCTCACCGGGATATCGGGCGGCCAGGCGTGTTTCCTCGTCGCGGGCGTCCTGGGGAATGATTACCAGCGGCTCATCGTCATCGAGAAGGTGCTTCCGCGAATAGGCGATGAACTGGCGGACATTGGATTCATATTGCTCGCGATCGAGGCCGATGCGGTCTTGCTCAAGTTCGGTGATGGCGCCGCTGTCGAGGAGATCGCGAAGCGGCGAGTCGAGCTCCTGCGGAGAGCGGCCGTGGATGGTGTCGGGAAGGGCCAGGAGGAAATCTTGGATTTTGTCCCAGGGGTCGCCTTCAACGCGGCGATAGTCGCGGAAGACGCTGTCGCGCTTGTATTGGATGAGCTGGTCGTTTCGAGCCTGGTCGAAGAAACTGAAATCGACGCGGGCGACGATGTCGTGGGGGACGTATTCGCCGGGCCGATAGGGAACGACTTGCTTGCGAAGCAGGAACATTCCGGTGATGGCGATGCAGAAGATCCCCGCGATGGCGAGGGAGGGAACGATATCGTGCCGGGGGATTTCGGTGCCGGCATTGCGGGCGGCATATCCCTGGCGGTTTTCGCGGGCCGCCCAGCGGCGGGGATTGCCTCTGTTTTTATTGCCAAGTCCAAACATCTAAAGTTGCCCCAACATTTTAGTGGGGATCCTTACTGGCTCTCGGCTTTGATTCGGGGTCGTCCCCGTTGGCGCCGTAGGCTTCAACGATGTTCTGCACCAGTCGATGACGGACGATATCGGCGCGTTGGAGTTCGATCATGGCGATTCCGGGAATCCCGGCAAGTTTTTCCATCGCATCAATCAGGCCGCTGGGAACATTGTCGGGCAGGTCGATCTGGGTGGCGTCGCCGGTGACGATCATCTTCGATTCATGTCCGAGCCTGGTGAGGAACATCAACATCTGCGCGGCGGTGGTGTTCTGGGCTTCGTCGAGAATGATAACGCTATCATTGAGAGTTCTGCCACGCATGAAAGCGAGAGGAATCACTTCGATCACGTCATTGACCATAAACCGCTTGACTTGCTCGAAATCCATCATGTCGTGAAGTGCGTCGAAAAGCGGGCGGAGATAAGGGTTTACCTTCGCCTGCAGGTCGCCGGGCAAAAATCCGAGCCTTTCGCCGGCCTCGACGGCGGGGCGTGCAAGAACGATGCGCTTGGCATGGCCATGTTTGAGCATGGCTGCCGCCGCGGCGACCGCGAGATAGGTCTTGCCGGTGCCGGCGGGGCCTGTGCAGAAAGTGAGGTCGTGATGGAGGATCGCTTCGATGTAAGCCTTTTGTCCCGGCGTGCGCGGCTTGATGGCTCGCCCGCGGGCATAAACATCGATCTCATCGGCACTGCGCTCGATGGAAATCGTCCGACGCCCGTCCAATGGCCTGGCCGACGTCTTCGATGCTGAGCCAGTCCTGCCGGCGCAGGGCTCGCTGGAGCTGCTCCAGCACGGCGGCGGCCTTGCTGACCTGCTCGCGTTCGCCGGACAGGCGGATTTCATCGTCGCGGCCGGTGATCTGCACCTCAAAAGTGTCGCGGATCATGCGCAGATAGCGATCGGCCGACCCAAACAGGGCGAGCTTCTTGTCCGGGTTTTCCAGGGCGATGTTCAACTGCACGTGAATTTCAAGGCGGAAACCAACTATACGCCCGCCGGGGCGAAAAGATCGACGGACCGGGAACGAGGGGGATTTTCTCAGGATCGAAATAAAAAGCGAGGGAGGGGATTTCACCGCGGAGCACGCAGAGAGCGCGGAGAAAATGCAGGAGGAAGGACGATTCTTAATATAACTCTTTGTCTTTCCTGGCTCTGCGCTCTCTGCCTCCGCGGTGAGAAATCCCCCCGAGACTTGCGCAAGTCGTTATCGCTCAAATGGTAGCGATCAGAATAGGCTGAAGAGGAGGTAAGCTGCGGGGGCGGCGAGGAGGGGGCTGTCGATAACGTCGAGGAGGCCACCGAAGCCGGGGATGATGTTGCCGCTGTCTTTGACCTGGGCGTCGCGCTTCATGAGGCTTTCCAGGAGGTCGCCGGCCTGGCCGACGCCGCCGATGACGATGCCGAAGATGAGGGCCTTGGGCCAGGTGATGGTGGAGAGGGCGTGGGGCCAGACGAGGGAGCAGCCGAGGCCGACGAGGGCGGCGGTGGCGAGGCCGCAGAAAAGGCCCTCCCACGTTTTGCCGGGGCTGAGCCAGGGGATGAGCTTATGTTTGCCGAGGTATCTCCCGCCGAAATAGGCGCCGATGTCGGTCGATTTCACGACCAGAAGGATCATCACGACGGCCTGGGTGGATCCCTGAAACCCATGGATGGCGGTCGGAGGAATGCTTGACGCGGAGGGCAATGATGAACCAGGCGAGGCCGCCGAGGTAGAGCATGGCCAGAACGGTGCCGGCCATGTGTGTGATCGCTTCTTCGGTGTGCCGTCCGCTCGCCCGGCGGATGGCGGCGAGGATCATCGTGAAGACGATGATAAACGCCAGCGTCGAGGCGGAGATGTGCTGGAACCAGGGGAACTGCGTCATGAAGGCGTGGATCGCCAGCAGGCCCGATCCGAGGCCGGCGAGGAAGCGGTAGGGCTTGATGTTCTCGGCGACGAAGAGGCGGCCGACTTCTGCCGTGGCGAGTGGAACAAGGAAGATGAGCAAAAGCAGAAGCCCGACGCCGGCCAGGCCATATTGGTGATTCGGGGTTTTGATCCATCCTTGGGTGTTTTGCTCGACCCAGTAGTCGAGATAGAGCAGGCCGAGGAGGGCAGCCATCATCAGGGTGCCGTAAGTGAGTCTCTGGCGGAGCGATTGCTGCATGGGCAGGTGTCGGCGGGAATCATGCGGATTTTGGGGGGTTTGGCAATGGAATGGGCTTCTTAGGGGGAAGAGGTTTGGTTTACGTGCGATCTGACAGAATCTGACAAAATCTGACACTTTCGACAATATTGTCCGGGACCTCCGCATCTAAATTCTGGGAATCTTTGAAGGTTGATAGGAAGGTTTCCCTTTCGGGTGGATGGCGGCCGTGGTGGAAGGTTCAGCGGTGGGCTTGCAGCGCATGCGGCGGCGTGCACCAGCGGCCGGACAAGAAAAGCCCCTGATGACTTACTTGACGATTTTTCCAACCTTCTTCCGTGCCACACGCTGGCGCTGCAGCTCGCATTCCCGTTCTCTACGCTGCAAGATTGGAATTATCTCCTGCAACGTGGCCCCTCCCGCGGCGACGAGGCTCAGCATCGCGTAGGCATATTTGCTCACCGGACGCTGCGTGTGCAGGTAGATCAACAACACCCCGATGACCGCAATGTAGAACCCGGTGGTGACGCCGTTTTTGCTGTGACTGGTGAGATGACGGAAGTGGGCGTGCACCTTCAGCCAGCGGAAAAACAGCTCGATCTTCCATCGCCAGCGGTAGAGCAGGCCGATGACCTGGGCGGGAACATTGAGAATGTTGGTCAGCAGCCGCAGGGGCTTGTCGGGTTTGTCCGGGTCGAAGATCGTCACTTCCCGAAGCCATTTTCCCGCCGGAGGAGCAAAGCGTGGCCCTTCTGAGCCCAGGTATCCGATCCGGTCGCTCAGAATGCCGGCGGCGCGATCCTCGTCGCTCAGCGGCAGGGATTTAGGGGTCAAGTCATTGTTTTCGATGGCAATGAAATAGTTGTTTGACTTGAGCCGGAGCACAAAATCGCTGCAGGCGTGCACGATCCGGTCCAGCAGCTCGAAACAGACATAGCCGCGGTCCATGACATAAATCTGCCCCGGCTCCAGGGCCTGCATCAGCGCCTGCGCCTCGGAGCATCCCTCGCCGCTGATGGCGACTCCCTCGGGAATCCCCACGCCCGCCGCCCATTGAAGATTCAGGCGAATCGTGTCCATGGGCTTTCCGTTGGGTCGGCTTTGATGCAGCGCCCAGGCCACGTCGGCGGCAACGGTGAACAGCGACCCATCCACCACCCGCACCCGCTCGGTCAGCTCCGCCAGCTTCGGATCGGCATGACGCAGATGGGGAAGCCGCGCCCGCAGATCCTCGATGATCGGCTCCAGCAGCGTCGGATCGAACAGGGCGTTGGCGTCGGAAAGCGTGGAACGCGGCAGGCGATCGACCGAAAGCTGCTCCTGCATCTGCTCGGTCTGGCTGAAATCCTCCATCGTCCGCAGGCTGCGAATCGCCGGCGTGAAAAAAGCCAGCAGGTAGGCGATGGCCACATCGTCGTAAAAAAGCGTGCGATTGGGATGGGGATGCGTCGCCCTCAGCCGGGTCAGATGATCCTGTAAAATAGGCACGTACTTGCCGCCGAACAAATCTTCCCCCCGCACCGCCGGCCGCGGCTTTCGTCCCGGCTTGGCCGGCGATCCGGAAGATGCAGAGAGGTTCGGCTGCACCGGAGGGAAGTGAACCACAAAACGCCGCCTCGCGCAAGGCGCAAGATCTCGCTATTCATGGGGCTGCGTTCCGGACACTATTGCACTTTCGAATTATTTATTAGTATATGCTAACTTAATAAACGACTCCATCGTGTTGGCGGGGAAGGGGTTGGGAGCGGTTGTCGGGGAATGGGAAATGGGGGTGACGCAGAAAGTGTTCGGTTGCGGCGATTTCCCGTTTTTTCGGCCCATCGCGGGGGATGGTAAAGTGCGTAGCACGCTCAAGGGAGGCAAGCATGTCCATTCGCTCGGCGCTGCGATCTGTGAGTTGCATTTCCGTTTTGGCCGGGATGGTGCTGATCAATTCGGCCTCGCCGCGAGCAGAAGCGCGGGAGGATGAGCGCCCGGTGCCTTTCGGGCTGGTGGCGCTGCGGAATGTGCAGAGTTCGCCGCTGATGGATCAGGAATTCCTCCCGCAGGCGCTGACCAATCCGTATATCCGCGGCGTGGCGTATCAGATCGGCTGGGACAATATCGAGCCGGCCGAGGGACAGTTTGACTGGTCGAAGTTGGATGCGCTATTTGCCGCAGCGGAGCAGTCGAAGAAATGGGTGCACCTGCTGATCTTTCCGGGGTTTCATTCGCCGGGCTGGGCGCTGGAGGGGATTAAAACTGAATCGTTTGCGGTTCAATATGGGCCGGGGCACGGGGACGTAGAGTCGCTGCCGATGCCGTGGGACAAGGTTTATCTCGGGCGGTGGTTTGAATTCCTGCAAAAAGTGGGAGACCGATTTGGCAAGTCGCCCGCTTTTGACATGATCGCGGCCGACGGCCCGACATCTGTCTCGGCTGAGATGACGCTGCCGGAGTCGCCGGCGGATTTGACGATCTGGCGAAACGACGGATATACGCCGAAGAAATATATCGCCGCCTACCGCGCGGTCTTTGAGAAGTACGCGGAGATTTTTCCCAATCAGTTTGTCTCCCTGTCCCTCGGCGATGCGCTGAGGATCAACGACCTCGGACGGATCGAATTTGGTGCGGCGAGACGCACCCGGCAGATGATCATCGATGAGGGCGTGGCCATTTTCGGACGCCGGTTCGTGCTTCAGAACAGCGACCTGCATGCCGGCCCCGACCAGCATCCGGCGACGGCGTTTGTCATCGGATATAGCGGGAAAATCATCACCGGCCTGGAAGAGCGCTGCTCCGCCGAAAAAGGGAGCGCGGCGATGGGCGCGGATGGGGATCCGCCAGTGGCGTTGCGAAAATCGATTGATCTGGGCATGACGCCCAACGATTCGGGGCGGCATGTGAATTATCTGGAGATTTATGAGGCGGATGTGGTTGCGGAGGAGATGCAGCCGGTGTTGAGGTATGGGGCGGGGATTTTTGGGAGATAGGGTAGCTATCGAAGGGAGCACAACATGTCCCCTCCAGTTGTTTCGGATTTTGGCCCCCTCTTCCCCAACCCAGGAGTACCTGACCGCCTGACCTTTTTTGTTTTCGTGGGCAAAATGGCCGCTTTTTTTGAATGCGAAACACAAATGCAATGCGGGGGCGAGGGAGAACCACATAAGGCCCCAACAGTTTCTCCCTCGCCCCCACACCCCCACTCCCTCTCCTTTTCCCCTAACCGTCCAAAGGCAACGAACTGACGCATTTCCGCGGATTTTCATCTTTTTTTTTGCTTAGACCATCCGGCAGTTGAAGATTGTGGGGCCAGCCGGACGGTATTGTCGGTTTTGTTGGTTCACGTACTGCAACAAAAGAAGTAAGCCGAGCGCATTATGCCGGTGAGGGGAAATCTGACTCGACCGAAAAAAGTGTCGGGCGGTCAGCCTGGTACTGCGGGGGATGGTTGGGGTGGGGGGTTGATTTCCAAGTAGAAGCGGCGTCCTCGCCGCTTTATGCTGGCAAGCGGCGAGGACGCCGCTTCTACTAATATAATAACGCGGGCCGACGCTCGATTGAGGATCCGATCGCCGTGGCGCGCGAAGCAATTTAGGGATTTTCCGCGTTTTGAGTCTTTGAAACTTAAAGCTGTCCCGGTTTTTGAATGTCGGGAATCAGGGGGACGGACCGCCCCCTATAGATCAATGAGAAAACCTAGCATAAAGAAAAGCCACCAGGCCATACAAAGCACAAAGGCAATCCATGCGAGGATCGTTCGCGTGGAACGGCGCGACACGGCGATGATGCTGATGAGGGTCGAGATTGAGGAGAGTGAATACAGGGCGCCAACACACGTCGTTTCCATGGTGGTCGCTGCGGACGGGGGGTACCAAATCAAAAGGACGTATACCGCGATGAACAGCGCAAAAATCCCGCGGCAATTCGGCCTGGTAGTGGAGCGGGTCGGCGCGGTTCTGGTTTGCCGTAATCAATGACTTCCACGGAAGGTCATTCTACCGTCGATGGCCGGGGCAGACTCACGCAGGTCTGGGAACCCGCGCTCACCGCGCGCAATAGCGTCGCGATGTCATCGCGTAAATTCCCGCCAATCCTATGAGCATCACCAAGCTCGACCCGGCGGCGGAGGGCAGCGGCACGACGGATCCGGTCCCCGCAACCGGATTCTGATTGAATTCGATCACATACCCCAGCGGCAGCGAGAAGCCGGCGGTTCCGTTTTGGGGCGTATCGCCCCAGGTTGAGCCGATGCTCGCGAAATCGTAATAGGTGATTGCCTGGGCCGGGGTATTGCCTGGAAACCCATCCGGCTGATTCGGGCCCCAGGGGGCAAACGAAAAGGGGCGCCGTTGACCCAGACCCAGGTTGCGTCGGAGCCATTTAGATCGTTCGAAGCCGATGCCCCGAGCCATGGACCCAGGAAATCTGAATTGACGCTCAGCGGCGTCCAATAGGCGGAATTGTCGATCAATGAAAAGACGAAGGAATTTTCGGAAGCATCGGTTGGACAGGCGAGATATCCGCCCGCCGCGACGGCCGCCGACTCGGCATTGCCCCAGGTGATGCCGTCTGGCGCCGGCACCGGCTCGTACCAATGTCCATCGGCGGAGTCGAAGCTGATCTGCCCGCCGCGCACGCTGCTCGATTGGCCCAGGGCCAGGGTGCAGGCGATAAACCCAAGCGTGGCCAAGCCGCGATTCAGCAGGGTTTTGCTTGTCGGCGAAATAGCATTCACTCTAAAGCCGAGCGCGCGCGTCAGAGACCGCATATGACCTCCCTTTGGATATGCACAAATCAGCGAGGGGGCTTAGCATATCGTTGCTCGGCAGGATAATGCAACGAAAATCTTGTGGACGGTGGGCGGCGGGGAGCGGAAGCGATACCGATGCGTTGGCGGGGGCGATAGTTGTCGTGATAATCGAAGTCCATGATTCCGGCATTTAATGAGGCGGGGTGTCTGCCACCGGGAGTACATCCGGCATCGCTGGAGGAGATTGACCGGCGGTTTGGCCGCACATCGGAGTTGCGGCGGGTGCAAATGGAATCGGTCAGGTGGATGGTGGATCTTGCCCGCCGCGCCGGCGCCACTCGGATCGTTTTGAACGGCAGTTTTGTCACGGATATAATGGAGCCGAACGATGTGGACTGCGTCGTGCTCATCGGGCCCGGATTTCCGCGCATCCCGAGGCCGAAAAGGAACTTCTCGACGGGCTGCCATTCATCGAGCTGAAGCTCGTAGGTGCGGTGGATTTTCAGGAGTATGTGGAATTCACGTTTGGGACGGACCGGATGGGTGTGGCCAAAGGCATGATCGAGGTCATCGGATGAGCTTGCGAAATGAAGAGGAGCTGGCCAACACGCAGGCGAAATTGCGCCGGCTGGAGGCTCGTTACCAAGCGCTCCGCGACGATCAGCGGGAAGACCGGCGCGTACGCGAGCTGTCAATGGCGTCGTTGAAGGAAACGATCAACCAGTTCAAGGAAGAGATCGCCCATTACCGTGCACACCATACGGTCAGTGAGTAAGAACGGGGAAGAACGGGGGGAAAGGGACATCACTGATTATAAGTGACGCCTCTTTTTCTAGTTTGCCCCTGAATAGCTTGAAAGCTGGCCGGAAAGAGTTCTATTTAAGCCATGCCCGTCCTCCGTCGAAAACGGCGTCCTCCAACGTGGGGGGACTATTATGCGCTGCTGCTTATGTACCTGTGCTTTGTGCTCATTGGGCCGGCGTTGATTCTTTATGCGCTTTATGCCAATCACCGCGACCGTCCCACGCTTCTGTGGCCGAAAGTGTCCGGGACGATCGTCCAATGTCAACGCAAACATTATTCGGGTCTCCATTCTTCCAGCGAAGCTGTGGATGTTACGTATCTCTATGCCGTCAGGGGGCATCATTATGTCGGCCACGAGATCGCTCCCTGGAGCACGGATTTGGACGGTTACAACGGTGTGCGACCCGCGGCATTTGCAACTGCCCATCCGCTCGGCTCGACAGTGGATGTCTATTACGAACCGCAGCAACCGGACCAGGCGGTGCTGCTTCCCGGCCCGGATGTGCAAGCCAACCGCAATTTCATTTACGCCGGCTGCGGCTTCCTGCTTTGCGGGCTCTTCCTGGTAACGATGAACTTCAACAGGCTGGGCGCGACGAAGTCGGCGATTCAAGCGGGGGAAGCGCGGCACAGGGCGGCTGGACCGCACAAGCACCCTGCGCTACGGCATGGTTTTGCCAGTTATGAGCCGGCCTGCAAGCTGAAGCTGAATATTTTCCCTGACCAGCACTGCCTGGACGAAGTCCTCGGTCATCGCGGCAAGCCGCTCCAGGACTGGAAGCCGGAAGACCGGATCATCGACGTCGCGGGCGGTGAATATCGGCTGGTCAAAGAGCCTGACAAAAAAGCTTATGACCTGAGCCCGACGGGCGAGACTTGGACGTATGAACGATTGCTCGGCGTAGCCGAGGAGGATGAACGGGCAGCGAAGAAGAACCCAGAGGCGCTGCGTCGTCTGCTCGATGAAGTTGCGGAAACGGACCGGATGGGGGTGCTGATGAAGGCCCTGGACGAGAAATCGCAGATGCCGCGGTGGTTTGAGACCGCATTTTTGGCTTTTCTGGTGTTGTTTGCGTTCGGCTGTGCGTCTCTCTCCGTCGTCATTTTCGAATGGGTTGCCAATCATTGGCCGCTGTAACGGGAAGGGGGCATCACGTTTCCTCACCGGCGGATGTCCGTTGGGTAAGAAAGACCGCCGGTGAGGACACCGGCGGCACTAAAGATTTTTAACCGCCAAGCGGAGCCGCGGACGGCTCCGTGCCGTACTCGGCGAATACACCCCGGAGGCGTCCGCGCCTCCAAGAAATTTAATTCTGAGGTTCCCCATCCAACATTTTTCACGGCGGTCGGTAATTTCACGCAACGGGCAAATCACCGCGATTCGGCCGGCAACGTATTCGTATGATCCAGCGCCCCAAATCGCCGATTGCGCGAGGCGAACTCGGCCAGAGTTTTGTGGAACTCTTCGATGTTGAAATCGGGCCACAGGACCGGGCTCACAACCAGCTCGGCATAGCTGATCTGCCAGAGGAGGTAGTTGCTCACGCGCATTTCTCCCGCGGTGCGGATGAGCAAATCGGGGTCGGGCATGCCGGCCGTGTAGAGATGATCGCTGATGGTCTGCTCGCGGATATCGCGCGGGTCCAGCTTCCCCGCCGCCGCCTTGGCGGCGATCGCCCGCACCGCGTCCGTGATCTCCGCGCGCGAGCCGTAGTTCAGGGCGAGATTCAGTTGAAGCCCGTCGTTATTGGCCGTTTCCGCCAGCGTCTGATTCACCTGGTCGCTGACGAGATCCGGCAGATTCTCCAGGCGGCCGATCTGCTTGAAGCGGATGTTGTTTTCCATCATCGTCGGTTGCTCCTGCCGGAGATAATCGACGTACATCTGCATGAGATAGGTGACTTCCGAGGCTGGCCGTTTCCAGTTTTCCAGGCTGAAGGAATAAAGCGTCAGGAAATCCGGAGCCCCGTATTCCCGGCGGAGCCGCGAGCATTCGGTGACCAGCCCGCGAACGACCTTCGCCCCCTGCTGATGTCCCTCGACGCGCGGCAGCCCCCGCGCGACGGCCCAGCGGCCGTTGCCGTCCATGATGATGGCAATGTGCCGCGGGATGCGCTGGAAGGGAAGATCGTCGAGCAGGGTCATTTGGGCCATTAGTTTAAGAGGGTTTACGTTTGGATTCTATGGGCGGATGGATTAAACCCCGCGGGGAATGCGATTGCCTTATTCGGTATCGGGGTTGGATTGGCGATACCGGAGATTGCGTAATTCGGCGAAGACCGATTCGCCATCGAGTGCGAGCCCAGACTTTTCGCCGTCGGACAATAAGCTGTCCCATTCGCCGGGCTCGAAATCATCGGCGTGTGCGTCGGTTTCCGACGCATCAGGGGCGATTATTCCGAGCTCCTGCGGAGAATTGCGTTGAGGGGAGTCTATTGGAAGGTCGCAAGGCGCAATTGTAGCAGAGTGAACGGCGACCGATAAACATTAATTCGGTCAATAGTTGGGGCTCACCCTCTTGTGCTGTTCAAATATCTTTTTAATTGCCGCTTTTTCATTGTGATTCCGTCCTCACGGTGGGATATTGTTGTGTTGTCAGCACCGATGTCGCAGGAGATGGACATCTCGTGGCAGGTGCTCGGCCGAATTGTTCGGGATTGGGGTGGCAGTTCGGCCGAGATAGCGGAGATCACGCCGCTCGACGGGGGATGTATCAGCACGACGGTTGCCATTGTTCTGGGGGATGGGCGGAAGGTCGTCTGCAAAATCTCGCCGCATCGGGTCGATCGCAGTTACATCAACGAAGCTCATCAATTGAAATGCATGCGCGGGCTCGGCGTGCCTACGCCGGATGTTTATTCGGCCAAGGTGGGGACGCTTGAGGATCCGTTCAGTTACATATTGATGGAGTTTGTGGAGGGGGTGAATTTGCACCGGGCGCGGCAGCAGTGTTCGCCGGAGCAGTTTGACGGGCTTCAAGCCCGGCTGGCGGAAATGATTTTGATGCTGCACGAGCGGACGGCGCCGGCGTATGGGAGGCTGGAAATCGAGCCACCCGCGTCGCAGTTTGAATCCTGGCCGGCGTTTTATCGAACCGTTTTCGATCCGATTTATCGGGATGTGATGAAAGCGGAGTCGCTGCCGATTAAAACCCGGCGGCATATTGGCAAGATTCACGAGCGGCTGGACAAGCTGCTCCAGCATGATGAGGTGCCGCGGCTGGTGCACTGGGATGTCTGGGCGACGAATATCCTGGTCAAGCCGGACGAGGCGGGGGAGTGGAAAGTCGCGGCCATTCTCGATCCCAACTGCAAGTTCGCCCACTTCGAGGCGGAGATCGCCTATATGACGCTCTTTCATACGTCGACGCCGGCGTTTTTGAAGGCGTATCAGCACGTGCGAAAACTCAGCGATGAATATCACCGGGTGCGGAAGCTGGTTTATCAGCTCTATTTTCTGCTGAACCATGTCGTGCTGTTTGGGGGGGAATACGTAAAGCAGGCGGTGATGGCGGTGGATCGGCTGGGCGCAGTCGCGTAGGCGTTTCAATTCGAAGAAATCGTTCACCGCGGAGATTGCTGCGTCCTTCTCCGCGCCTCTGCGCGAAACCCTCCCGAATTTTCTCCGCGATCTCCGCGATCTCTAGCGCAGCGGGCGGTTAAATCCTAATCCCCCCAAAATCCCCTACATGCCCCGCTCCGCTAAAAATTTGATCTGTTCAACCCCAAACAAATTTTCTTCGCCCCACGCAAAATAGGTACAAAACGTGCACCTTTGGCCCTGTATATAGAGGCACTACATGATGACGACCGCCCCAAATCCTATTCAACCCCCGTCGCAATTTGCGAAAACAAACGTACAACCCCGGCCCCCGTTTTTTTAAAATATCGAAAGTGTCAACGGTAACGAAACCCCCCGCCACGGCGCGGGATCAATGTGTTTGCCATCACTAACTTCATTTGGATTCAATCCCGCTATATATATGGTCGCAATTTGGGAAAAATAGCCCGGCCGCGTTGTTCGAAATAGAACGCATTCAAACAAAAGTCCCCTTTACAGGAGAACCCCATGCCCGGCACCGTCCGCCTCCATCGCGTCCTTACCGCCAAGCCCGAAAAGATCTACCGCGCCTTCCTCGAGCCCGACGCCATGGCCGTCGAAGCCTGCTACCTCGGCTGGCAGGAATCCGGGCGAAATTTGGCCCGTCTTGTCGAGCCGGATTTCGCGCTTAGCCGCATATTGCCGATCAGATCGCCGCGTGCAAATCCGTGCCGGGCGGCGTTGCCGTTTCCGGCGGGAGGGAAATACCGCGCGTCAGGGCGCGAACGTAGAAGCTGAGCGGCTCAAGCCGGGTTTCCCACAGCCGGCGGTTGGCCATCTGCAGGGCGTGGAATTCCTCGCGCGAAATCCGCGAATGGAATTCCCGCACGATTTCGCCGATCCGGTCCATCTGGTGCTCCTCCACCCAGACGCAATGCCGGCGCCAATCGATTTCGTTGTCAAACGGCAGCACACAGCGCGTGTTGACGAAGAGCGGAATCCGCCCTGCCGCCAGGACCTCGTAGAAGCGGTATGAAAAATTTCCTCCGCCTCGTATGCACAGGGTGTAGTCGGAGTTGAATATGTTGCTCCAGAATGCCGCACGCGGACCGAATTTTCTTGCGGTGTGGTAATGATAGCGTCCCTCGGTTCCGGCCCAGTAGAGCTGACGCGTAATGAAGTTCGTTTTGATCCCTTTGCTGCGCCGGAGCGAACGCAGGACCCGCGCCCGCATGCTCAAACCGGCAACTTTTCGAACCCGCCCGCTCAGGCGGTAGACCGCGCGCACGAATGGATTGCTCACGAATCCGCAGAAACCGATCGTGGGCACATCCTGCCATTCGCGCGGCCAGACATTCGAACCGGTCTCAATCTCCGGGTCGCTCACTTCCGCCGGCATCGCGAACTCGTGCGCCACCCGATGATCGGAATAAAGGGAATGGCGATAGACCGTGCCGTGGGGAACGTGCACGGGAATGTCCTCATCGCCCCAGGACATGAAGACGCAGTCGACGCCGCGCTTCCGCGCTTCGTTGGCGATGGCTTGGGTCTTTCCTCCCGTATGCGCGAAATAGGGGTAAACAATGACATCGGCCTGGTCGATATCCACCGACTCGAAAAAGTGCGGTGCGGCGGCGTTGAGTCTGTCATATTTGCTGTATTCCGGACCCACCGGTGCAACCATGCCGGCGCTGCCGCCAGCGCGCATCGCCTTGGCTAGACCAATCTCCGGCGCTTTGCCGGCTTCCAGCGGGAAGTGAACCCGAATCGCCAAACGGCCCTCCTGGGGGAACAGAAATGATGGCACACGAATGCTTTTGCCAGCGGCGCCGAGGCCCTGTTGCAGCCGCTCTTTCGGCTCCTCGCAAACGGCCGCGAAATATAACCCGCGCCCTGGCCGTGGGCAAGAACCGCTCGGCTTTTGACGCTTTGACACCTGCGAGGGCTGTTACTACCATTTCGGACTCGCATTTTTAGGAGAGTTTTCGATGCCCGAGCCACTGAAAATGGTCTACGAAAAAGATGCCCCGCTCGACGCCCTGAAGGGCAAGACCGTCGCCATCCTCGGCTTCGGCTCGCAGGGGCACGCCCACGGCCTGAACCTCCGCGACAGCGGCGTCAAGGTCATCGTCGCCAATCGCAAGGACAGCCCCAATGGCAGGCTGGCCATCGAGCACGGCTTCGACCCGATGAGCGTCGAAGACGCCGTCAAGGCGGCCGATCTGATCATCGTCACGCTGCCCGATGAAGTGCAGCCCGAGGTTTATGACAAGAGCATCGCCCCGCATCTGAAAGCCGGCAAAGCCCTCGGCGCCACGCACGGCTTCAACATCCATTTCAAGACGATCGTCCCGCCGAAGGACGTCGATGTGCTGATGGTCGCCCCCAAGGGCCCGGGCCATCTGGTTCGCAGCGAATTCGAACGCGGCGGCGGCGTGCCGTGCCTGCTGGCCGTCCATCAGAACGCCACCGGCAAAGCCCGCGACATCGGCCTCGCCTGGGCACGCGGCATCGGCGGGGCCCGCTCGCGGCGTCATCGAAACCACCTTCAAGGACGAATGCGAAACCGATCTCTTCGGCGAGCAGGCCGTCCTCTGCGGCGGACTCTCCGCCCTCATCAAGGCCGGTTTCGAAACCCTCACCGAAGCCGGCTATCCGCCGGAGATGGCCTACTTCGAATGCGTCCACGAAGTGAAGCTGATCGTCGACCTGATCTACCAGGGCGGCCTGGATTACATGCGCTACACCATCAGCAACACCGCCGAGTACGGCGACCTCACCCGCGGCCCGCGCATCATCAACGCCCAGACCAAGGCCGAGATGAAGAAGATCCTCGCCGAAATCACCAGCCGGCCAGTTCGCCAAGGAATGGCGCGCCGAATACGAAGGCGGCATGAAAAACTTCAAGCGGCTCTACGAAGCCGACAACAACCACCCCGTCGAAGTCACCGGCCGGCGGCTGCGGAAGATGATGCCCTGGCTGAAGGCGAAGGAACCGCCGAAGTAGTTTGTTTCGATTCTCGCCTATAATCAGGTAGAATCTGGGGCTGCGGAAAAACTGCGATGGGAAAGTTACGTGACAATCGCGCAGGCATTTCACGCCGTCAGTCGAACAAAGACGGCAATTCCCGCTCAGATGTTGCGGCCGGCCCTGGCGTGCGTTACGAGGACCGGCTGGCAGAAGACCCGAGGTGGGCATTGGGCGAAGGAAGCATTTTTTTTGAAGGCAAGGGCGCGGTTCAGGAAACGCTGCACCGAATTGCCAAGCGCCTGGATGAATTGCAGATCCCTTACGCGGTGGTTGACGGGCTGGCGCTATTTCATCATGGATTTCGCAAATTCACGGAGGATGTGGATATCCTCGTGACATCAGAGAGCCTGAATCTTATCCACGAGGAGCTGGATGGTCTGGGGTATCGACGGCCGTTCGCCCAAAGCAAACATTTGCGCGACACGATCACCGGTGTACGCATCGAATTCCTTGTGACGGGACAATTTCCGGGAGACGGAAAACCAAAGCCATTGCCGTTTCCAGATCCTTCTGCGATTGCCGTCGAGAGCGATGGCATCAAATATCTAAATTTACCAACGCTGATCGACCTGAAACTCGCCTCTGGAATGACCAACCCGGATCGGGAAAAGGATATCGTGGATATTAGTGAACTCATCAAGACCCTAAATCTGCCGCGCGAATTGTCCGCAGACTTGCATCCTTTTGTGCGGGACAAGTTCGTCGCGATTTGGGATGGACTAAAGGCAGTAAAACGGCGGTACGTCAGGCTGTGGAGAAATAAGTTCCTCACGCTTGAGGCAAAAACAATCGGCGAGATGGCTGAGGCGCTGCGCGACGCCGCGGAAGAACTGGCTGCAATGAAGGCAGACGGCGTGGTGCTGGACCCAGACGGTGGCACCTCGGACGATTATGCGATGCTCGTTACCGAAGATCCCGATATCGCCAAAAAATACGATATGCACGACGAACGAGAATATTGGGATGAAGCCGACAAGGTTGATTCCGAGCCGGATTCACCCAAACCCTGACAATCGGCACCGATATTTGCTGGCGACACTTGATGGACGCCATCGTCTATTACCGCCGAGCGACCGCCCAGGACGCCGAAGCGCTCGCCGCATTGCGCATGGCCTTCCTCACCGAAGTATCCGTCGCCGGCGAAGACGCCGCACTGCAAAAAACCATCCAGGATTATTTCGCCCGCGCTATCCCCAAGGATGAGATTTTCGTATTCGTCGCCGTCGCCGACGGAAAAATCATCGCCACCAGCGGCCTGATTTTTCACGTCCACGCCCCCTCCAACCGCAACCCCACCGGCCGCGAGGCGTACATCATGAATATGTACACGATGCCGGAATGGCGCGAGCGCGGCATCGCCAGCCGGCTTTTGCAAATGCTGATCGATCACTGCCGCCAGAGCGATTGTACGAAGATCTCCCTGCACGTCGTACAATCCGACGTCCGATCCCTCTACGAAAAAACCGGCTTCCGCCCGGTTGAAACCGAAATGCGGCTGAATCTACCCGCCTGAGCGGAAAATCGTGTACGATCCGAGCCGGCGAAGTGGTATTCAGCTCCCACATTTTCATATTTTATTTTCTCCCGCTGGCGATTCTCATTTACTACGCCGCCCGCGCTCCCTGGCGACTTGGCGTACTCACACTGCTCAGCTATTTCTTTTACGGCTGGGCCAATCCGTGGTTTGTGCTGCTCCTGGCCTGGTCCACCCTCGTTGATTTCTGCTGCGGAAATCTCATCGACGGGCACTGGCATCCCTTCGGTTGGCACGCCGACGCGCAGGGAGATCCCAGGTCCCCGCGCTGGCAAAAGAAGCTCTTCCTGGTGATCTCGCTATGCAACAGCCTGGGGATTCTTTTGGCGTTTAAATATTTCGGGTTTGCCGAGGACAATCTCAACGCCATCCGCCGGACTTTTGGGTTGGATTCCTACAGGGTATTGCAGGTGATCCTTCCGGTGGGGATTTCGTTCTACACCTTCGAATCCATCAGCTACGTGGTGGATATTTATCGCGGCAAGGCGCGCTCATCGAGCGTCGCCGCGAAGCGCGCGCGGAAGCCGCCGGCCGCCATTTCAAGCCCGGCGAAACTTCGCTCGACGTGGAGCTTCACGGCCTGCTCACCTTCGCCTGCTTCATCTCGCAATTCCCGCATCTGGTCGCCGGTCCCATCATCCGCTTCCAGGACCTGGAGCCGCAGATGTATCGGCGGCATCACACGCTGGAAAAATTCAGCCGCGGGATCATTTTCCTCTGTCTCGGCTTCGCCAAAAAAATCCTCATCGCCGACAGCATGGGCGAAATCGCCGATTTCGCGTTCAACGGGCATCCCGCCGTCTGGTCGGACGCCTGGCTTGGCGCCCTCGCCTATGCGTTCCAGATTTACTTCGACTTCTCCGGATATTCCGACATGGCCATCGGACTGGGCCTCATGTTCGGATTCGAGTTCATCAAGAATTTCGATGCGCCCTACAAATCCTCCAGCATCACGGAATTCTGGCGCCGCTGGCATATTTCGCTCTCGACCTGGTTGCGCGATTACCTCTACATCACCCTGGGCGGAAACCGCAAGGGAACCGCTCGAACCTACTGCAACCTCATGATCGTCATGCTTCTCGGCGGCCTCTGGCACGGGGCGTCATGGACGTTCGTCGTCTGGGGCGGAATCCACGGCGGCTGGCTGGCCTTCGAGCGAATGCTCGGCAAGAAAAATCTCTACTGGCGCGCCCCCCAGTTCGTCCGTGTCGGCCTCACGTTTCTCATCGTCTGCATCGCCTGGGTCTTTTTTCGATCCTCCGATCTGCGCGAGGCGAGTCATTATCTATACACCATGTTCCGGTTCAGTGTTGGCGCCAGCCCGGTCGATAGAATCGCCCATTTCGGGCTTTGGACCTATCCGCATCTGCTTGAGCTTTTCGCCGCCGCGGCAATCGCGTTTTTTGGAATCCAGACGTGGGACCTGGCCAGGCGCGTCACCCCGGCGATCGCCGCGTTCTCGCTGGTTGTATTCCTGGCGGCGATCCTGACCCTCAGCGTACGATCTTACACGCCTTTCCTTTACTTCAGGTTCTAGAGCGTGTTGTGCACTTTACGCCACTCCTGTCATCATGAGCCGACGCAGCATCACACAGGCAAAGGCGACAAAGTGAAGACCGGCCAGAGTCGTGGCCAACCGTTCGTAGTCACGAGCCAATCGGCGGAAGCGTCCGAGCCAGCCGAACGATCTCTCGACAACCCATCGCCGGGGGAGCAGTACGAAGCCTCGTTTGGCCTGCGGAAGTTTAACCACTGACAATTCGATGTCGCTTTTGGCTGCGTCGACGGCGGGTTGTTCGCCGGTGTATCCCTGATCGACAAATGCCAACGCCACCGAATCGCCGGTGGCTTTCTGCACATCCCGGGCCAGTTGCTTCACACGTGAACGGTCCTGCTGATCGGCCGATGTTACGTGCAGCGCCAGCAGATGTCCCAGCGTGTCCACCGCCATGTGCGTCTTGCTTCCTTTCTTTCGCTTGGCTCCGTCGTAACCGCCACGGCCGCCGCTCTCGGGCGTGCTCTGCAGCGTGCGACTATCGAAGATCGCTGCCGATGGTTTGGGATCGCGGCCGGCCAGCATCCGCAGCAATTCACGCAGATCATGCGTCATGGCCTCGAACACGCCGGCTTTGATCCAGCGCCGGGTCTGCTGATAAACGATGTCCCAGGGCGGCAGATCGTTGGGCATCATTCGCCAGGCTTCGCCGGCTCGAACCACGTATCGCAACGCATCGAAGACCTCACGTAGCGAATGTTCTCGCTGCGGAGCATCTTCCCGCATCAGCGTCAGATACGGCGCCACAAATGCCCATTCTTCATCCGTCACGTCAGTTGGGTAAGGCTTCCTTGCCATCCACCCAATATCGCAGATGATGGGGAAAGTTCACAACACGCTCTAGAGCGAAAATGTCGAGCCATCGCAAATCCTCGCTTCCTCGCCCAAATGTGCCGACCGACGTCCCGGCGATCAAGGTTCCGCACGCCGGGGCCGGCCAGATTGGGCGACCCACTGCCCTCGCGGTTGCCATTCTTTTCTCACTGGGCATCTGCATTCCCGGCATCTATCAAACCTGGTACGACCAGACGGTCCTGGGGCGATCAGAGTTTCAGGACCTACTGGCGCGATTTCCCACGGCGGATTCACTCAAGCAGTTTGAAAGCGATCTCACCCAGCAATCGCGTTTCGACCGCTGGGTGCGACACGCGTTTTGGCACGCCATGACCGGCGGAATCATCCCCCGCGCGGCGTGCAGCTCGCCCGCGACGGGTGGCTCTTCAGCGATGAAGAACTTCTGCCCTACAACACCTTCTCGCTCAACGACCCCGCCCCCTCCCCCGCTTCAACCATCATCCCCGCGATTCTGAGCCTCAAACAGCAGCTCGATGCGCGCAATATCCGCCTGGTGCTACTGCCAATCCCCGACAAGCTGGAAATCTATCCTGACAAGCTTGCTACCGACTACCGCCTTTCGCTCGGCCCGGCGGTTCCCCCCGGATTTTCCGACTGGCTCAACCGCGCGCGCAGTGCGGGCATCGATGTGATCGATCTCGCCCCCGCACTCTGGCAGGCGCGCCTCAGCGCCAGCCAACCGATCTATCTCCCCACCGACACGCATTGGTCCCTCCCCGGCCGGCTGCTGGTCGCCGATATCGTTTCCGATCATATTCGACCGCTAACCGCGGACATGCCGAAGGTCGAATTTTTGCGTTCTCAATACACGCTCGATTTTGCGGGAGATCTGGCCCAGAACCTTTCGATGGGCTGGGGAAACACGAAGTATCCGCGAAACCACTTCCAGAGTCCCCAGGTTCTGCAAAAAGACGGCAAACCCCTCATCGCCGGCAATGATGCACCCATCCTGCTGATGGGCGACAGCTTCTCACTCTACTTTTCCGAGCAAGGCTGCGGCTTCGTTGACGATCTGATGTCGCGCCTGGGGGTAGAAGTTCAGGTCATCGGCGTATACGCCGGCCCCATCGACGCGCCGAGGCAAATGCTTGCGAGAAATCCCGATATCCTCACCGCCAAGAAGGTCGTCATCTGGGAATTCGCGCAGCGATATATGTGGCGGGCGTGGGGGAAGATCGACTTGAAATAACCTTGAATCTCCTCGCACGTACCCGAACCCTGGAATCGGTTACCATTCACGACATCGGTTCGAGCCATGAACGTCAATACTCATCTGATTCTGCCGGTTGGCTGCCGGGTCGTTGCGCTCGGCGAAGTTCGCGGGACGGACGGCAAGCCCGTGCATCCGCGCGGGGCCGTCGGTGTCGTGATCCAATCGCCGTCCGAGTATTGGCACAGCTATCGGGTGAGATTTCCGGATGGTTTCGAGGCCGTGTTCAGTCGCCGTGAGTTGGCGATCCTCTCGCAATATCAGACCGGCGATGTCATCGGCGCTGGCGAAAGCGGCAGCGACGCCCTTCTCGCCCAATACGATCTCGCCCGCCATGTGATTTATCGATGCATTGTCGGATCGAAAGCTTACGGACTCGACGATGCCGAAAGCGATATCGACCGCCGCGGCGTTTACCTGCCTCCGGCGGAATTGCACTGGTCGCTCTATGGAGTCCCTGAACAACTCGACTATAACGCAACGGAAGAGGTTTATTGGGAAGCTCAGAAGTTTGTGACCCTTGCATTGAAGGCCAACCCCAACATCCTTGAGTGCCTCTATTCGCCTCTTGTTGAACACGCAACGCCCCTGGTCCGGGAGCTCCTGGAAATCCGGCACAAATTTCTTTCCAGGATGGTCTATCAAACCTACAACGGATATGTCATCAGCCAATTCAAGAAACTCCAGGCCGATTTGCGGAATAAGGCCGAGGTAAAATGGAAGCACGTGATGCACCTGCTGCGTCTCCTGCTTGCCGGCATCGAGGTGCTTGAGTGCGCCAGGCTCTCGCTTGACGTTGGAAATCACCGTGATCGGCTCCTGGCCATAAAACGGGGTGAGGTTTCCTTCGAGGAGTGCGAATCGTGGCGGCGGACGCTCCACGCGCAATTCGAAGAAGCCTTTCAGAAAACGGAACTGCCACCGCGACCCGATTATGACACCGCCAATCAATGGCTCCTGCGAGCACGACGATCGATGGTCGACAAATGATCCACCCATTGCTCATGCAATATCCGCCTCCAATCATTGCTCTGGCCAATTCGCAGCAAAATCCGCTGGTTTTCGTCACTATCAGCGGCGCTCATCTTTATGGCTTTCCTTCGCCCGACAGCGACTACGATCTTCGCGGCATCCACGTGCTGCCTGTCTCGCAGGTCGTGCGATTGGACCCCGGCGAGGAGACCATTCAAGTTTCGGGCGATCGAGACGGCGTGGAAGTCGACCTGGTGACCCACGACGTTCGGAAATTCTTTCTCCTGATGCTGAAGAAAAATGGATACGTTCTCGAGCAGCTTTACTCGCCGCTGATCGTCCGAACGTCTCCCGAGCATGAAGAGCTGAAGACGATCGGCGAAGGATGCATCACGAAACATCACGTTCATCACTATCTCGGCTTCGCCGAAACACAATGGAAATTGTTTGAGAAGGAAAACCCGCGTCGAGTGAAGCCGCTGCTTTATGTCTATCGCGTTCTACTCACCGGGATTCATCTCATGCAAACCGGAGAGGTCGAGGCAAATCTCGTGACGCTCAATCGCCACGACGCGCAGCGGCACATTTCCGATCTCATCACCCGCAAATTGGCTGGACCCGAACAGAGCGAATTGACGGACGCCGATTTCGATTTCCACCGCCGGGAATATGACCGTCTGTCAGCCAAACTCAAGGAAGTCCACGAAAAAAGTTCCTTGCCTGATGTGCCCTCGGCCAGATCGGCGCTGGATGATTTGCTGGTGCGCCTGCGTTGCGGGCAGTGAAAAAGAAAAGCCCGGCCTTTTGAGCCGGGCTTCTCGCAGTCTTTAGCTGCTGTGAGCTGCATGAAGCAGCTGCGTGGATCGCGGGAGTCTCACCCGCGAAAGCTGCTTACAGCAGCCCACACGTACAGTCAGAATAGGTCACGGATCACCTCCAGTTTCTTCGTCAGGACGCACACCAAAGCCGGCGGCATCCATCACAGGTTTTGCCAAGCCGTCGCAAGCTTTCGCTCGCCGCCGGGCTTCCAATCCCGGAAACGCCTTTCCGGGAACCGTCGCGTCAAGCCGGGAGTACTCGGCTTCGCGCCGCCGCGTCGGAAATCGCAAAGATCCCCGATGCGACCGCTTTATTTTAACCCCAAAAAATGCGAATTCCAGTCAGCAACCGTACAATTATGCGATGCCGACAGAAAAAATCGTTTCCGACGAAGCACTTTTGGAAATGCGCTGGCGATGTCTTTCCCTCGCCGCCGACCTGGACCGGGTCGACCGGGCCGATTCCGCCGGGGCCGACCCGCGCCTCCTGCAACTTCGGGAGGCCATCTCCGTCTTACTGGATGCGGTTCCTGATCGCGCCCGTCGCGTACAGATGATCTTCTCGGACACAACGCCGCCGCCCCCGTATCGTAAGTCCCGTGCGAAATGAAGCTCATAGATCCCCACATTCACTGCGTCAGCCGGACGACGGATGACTATCACTTCATGGCCCGCTGCGGCGTGGTCGCCGTTTCTGAGCCGGCCTTCTGGGCGGGGTTTGACCGTTCTTCCGCGTCGAGTTTTTCCGATTATTTCCACCATCTTACCGACATTGAGCCGCGCCGCGCTGGCCGGTATGGGATCGACCACTACTCCTGGCTCTGCATCAACGCCAAGGAAGCGGAAAACGTCTCGCTGGCCCGCGAGGTGATCCGCCTGATCCCCCCGCTGCTCGATCACCCGCGCGTCCTGGGCATCGGCGAGATCGGCCTTAATAAAAATACGCTCAACGAAATCGCCATTTTCGAAGAGCAGGTTGACCTGGCGGCCGGACACAATCAGCTTATTCTCATTCACACCCCCCACCTTCAGGACAAGCACAAAGGCACCGCCATCATCTGCGACATCCTGAAGAACGATCGGCGAATCCAGCCCAATCGTGTCCTGATCGACCATTGCGAAGAGCACACCATCCGCATGGCCCGCGATGGCGGCTTTTGGTGCGGGCTGACCATCTACCCCGTCAGCAAGGTCACCCCCCAGCGCGGCGTCGATATCCTCGAGCAATATCGGCCCCCAGCAAATCTGCGTTAACAGCGCCAGCGACTGGGGCGAATCACACCCCCACATGCTGATCGACACCCTCCTCGAATACCGCCGTCGAGGACACGACGAGAAGGAAGCCGGCGAGGTCTTTTACAAGAATCCGTGCCGGTTCTTCGGGCAATGTCCGAAATGGAAGGTAGGCGGCGATTAGGGATATTGCCGAATGCCGATTGCCAATTGCCGAATGAAGGAGCGGCTTTTCCCACATTCGGCAATTGGCAATCGGCATTCGGCAATCTCTTCCCTTTCCTATAATATGTAACGACCAAACCCCATGCCCCAAAACGCCGTTCCAAACTCGTACCTCGAAATCAAGGATTCGAAGGGAACACGCCAGGTTCCGCTCGAAGCCGGCCCGCTGACCATCGGGCGAAATTTCACCAACCTGCTGGTTATCGAGGAACCGCTGGCCAGCCGATTCCACTGCGTCATCGAAAAAGACGCCGAGGGCGTGCCGCATTCGCGACCTGGAATCGCGCAACGGAACGCTTCTGAACGGCAATTCCCTGCGCGGCGAGGCCGCCATGGCCGCCGGCGATGTCATCAAAATCGGCGGCACGGAGATGAAGCTGATCGTTCCCGTGGCCCGCGTGACGGGCAATGCACCCAGCAAGCAGGCCGCCGACACCGCGATGTCCGAGCTGGCCGAACTCGTCGTCGATGGTGAAGAATCCGATGACGAAGAAAAAAAAGCCTCCGCCCCAGCTTCCGAACCGGCCAACGAATACGAACGGCAGCTCCGCGAACGCGCCGATGCGCTTGCCGACCGCACCTTCACCGATCGGCAGATCGCCCTCATCAACGCCCGCGGCAAGCTCGCCTATCCCGCCGACCCCAAGAAAGACGTCGGCGAAGCGATCAACATCCTGCGTCTCATCCTTCTGGTCTGCTTCCGCAGCCGGGCCACCGATATTCACATCGAGCCGAAGATGGACGACGTTCACGTCCGCATCCGCGTCGATGGATCCATGGTCGATGCCGTCCGGCTGAACAAGGAGCTTGGCGTTAAGCTCCTGTCTGCCGTCAAGGTTGTGTGCGACATCGATATCGCCCAGCGGAACATCGTTCAGGAAGGGCACTTCAGCGCCAAAGTCCCGACGAAAACTCCACAGGGCCTCGTCGATCGCCGGGTCGATTACCGCGTCAGCTTCGCCCCCGCGATGCACGGGCAGAAGCTGGTCGTCCGCGTCCTGGATACCGCCAACGCGCCGCTGCACATCGACGATCTCCAGCTCCCCGCCAAGGCGCGCGAAATTATCCGCCGCACCGGCCGAGCAGGACGCGGGCATGATCCTCGTCTGCGGCCCCACCGGCTCAGGCAAAACCACCACGCTCTACGCCATCCTCCGCGACATCGACATCAGCCAGCGAAACGTCGTCACCATCGAAGACCCGGTCGAAATCCAGCTCGAAGGCGTCACCCAGATCCCCGTCAACGATGCCCAGGGCAATTCCTTCTCCGCGCTGCTCCGCAGCGTTTTGCGGCAGGACCCCGACGTTATCCTCGTCGGCGAAATCCGCGACGCCGAGACCGCGCGCGTCGCCGTGCAGGCCGGCATGACCGGGCACCTGGTCTTCAGCACCGTCCACTCGCGCGAGGCGATCAGCGGCATGTTCCGCCTGCTCGACCTCGGCGTCGAGCCATACGTCGTCGCCTCCGGCCTTCACGTCTGTCGTCGCCCAGCGACTGGTTCGCCAGCTTTGCCCCCACTGCAAGGTCGCCAAGCCGGTGACGCCCGATCAGCAGAAGAAATTCGCCGCGGCCGGCGTCGCCAACGTGAAGCAGATTTACTATCCCAAGGGGTGCAAGAGATGTTTCGGCACCGGCCACTTTGGCCGCCGGGGCGTTTTCGAAATCCTCGTCGCCACGCCTAAGCTCCGCGACACCATCCTGAAAAGTCCCACGATCGAAGCCTGCCAGAAGGCGCTCACCCCCGAGGGGTACATCTCGCTCCAGGAGAGCGGATACCGCCTGATCGCCGAAGGGGCCGCGGGGATCGACGAAGTTGAAAAGACCATTGCTTGACCCCGCTGGTTATCGGAACGTCGGCACATCCTCGCGCGCATGAATTCCGCGCCCACCCCGGTTATGCCCCGCTCCGCTTTCGCCGATTTTAAAGCTGTCAGACGCCCGCAAATCGCTATGCCCGCAGCCAAAGTCATCATCACGGGGGAAACCAGCGCCATGCGCAAGCTGGCCGGCGCATATCTGCCGCCCGACGCTGCCGAGCTCCATTTCGCCGCGACCGCGCCGCAAACGCTGGAAATGGCCCGCCAGATCAATCCGGACCTGGCCCTGATCGACATGCAAACCCCCGGCGAGGTCGGCGTCGAAGCCTGCCGCGCCCTTAAGGGGGATGAATCCACCCGGTCGATTGCCATTCTCGCCCTGGCCGCGCCGACCGACACGCAGCAGCAAATCCGCGCCCTCGAACTTGGAGCCGTGGATTTTATTCCCCACGGCTGCCATCCAACCGAATTCCAGGCGCACTTCCGCGCCGCACTGCAAACTCAGAACCTGATGAAGCTCGTCTCCGAGCAGGCGCTGATCGACGGCCTGACCGGTCTTCACAACCGCCGATACTTCGACGAGCGCTTCCCCGGCGAGATCGCGCTAGCGACCCGCCGCGAGCAGTCCCTCGGCTGCATCTTCGCCGACCTGGACGGTTTCAAGGAATTCAACGAGAAGTATGGCCCCGCCATGGGCGACGAAGTTTTGCGACTCTGCGGCTTCATCTTCCGGTCCAACACGCGTACTGAAGACCTGGTCTGCCGATTTAGCAGCGAGAAGTTTATCCTGCTGCTTCCGCAGACCTCGCTGTGCGGCGCTTCGATGCTTGCCGAACGGCTTCGTGAAGCGATCGAGGCCCCCGGCCTCGCGACCGCGGTCGGAAATCGAATGCCGGTTACGGCCAGCTTCGGCGTCTCCGATCTCCACAACAACGGCCCCCACGACATCATCTCCGCCGCCCACGCCGCCCTCGCCCTCGCCAAGCGCTATGGGCGAAACCGGGTGCAGACCTCATCCGATCTCGAACCGACCATTCCGTCTGAAATCCAATAGGGATGGCTCACCGAATCGGCAGCATCAGCCAGACACCCGCCGCGTACGAACCGCATCCAACCAGCAGAAAAACCCAGTAATCGCGCGGCATGATCCACCACCAGGTGGGGCTGTGCCACCAGATATGCTGCTTGCGGAAGCGCCGAATCCCATACGCCGGATTGAGCACGAACCACAAAAAATCTTCGACGATAAAGAAGACGATCACAAACCCCACCACCTGCAATTCCCCCGCCCACGACCAGGGCACGAAAAAAGCGCGAACGGCAGATGCGCCATCAGAAAGACAAATACCTGAAGCCAGAAGTGATATCCCGTGAGCGGGCGATTGCCGTAAAAAATCCTGGTCCAGCGGTTGGAAATCCGCCAGGTGGGCAAATTGGCCGCCCATCCGTGCGGCCCCTCGATCTCAATCTCCACCCGCGCGAAAGCGAAAGCGAGCGCGACGAGAAACCCACACAAACCCAGGTGATGCATATCGCCCGTCGTTTTACGCGATGACCGGGTGATGATGCAAGAGTTGGACGCAGCTCGCCGCCACATCCGCCGCCGCGTGCGGCCGCGCAGGCGCAGCGCGGATGTCCGCATCCGGCCGAGCCGAGGTGAATCGTCCAGCAGCGAACCCAGTTTGTGCGTGAGCGACGCCAGGTTATTGATCTTGATCGCGCACCCGATTCTCGAGCAGGAAATCGGCGTTGCGATCCTCCTGCCCGGGAATCGGCTCGGCGATCGCCATTGGGCAGCCGCTGGCGAGCGACTCGGCCGTCGTCAACCCGCCCGGCTTGGTCACCACCACATCCGCCGCCCGAAGAAGCTCGTGCATCTGATTCGTGTATCCGAGAATCTTCCGCCGATGCCGCGAATCATGTTCAATCGCCGCCAGCGCCTCGGCCGCGCTCTGCATTGCGCCCGGTGACGACGACAATTTGCAGCGGGCGTTGAATGTCGCAGATCGAGCGGTGAATGCGCTCGATCGAACCCACCCCAAAGCCCCCCGCCAGTTGCAGGACGATCATGCGGTCTTCCGAAAGACCGCAGCGCCGGATTGCCTCCGAACGATCCAGCCGCTCGGAAAAGTGCGGATCGATCGGAATCCCCGTCACCTGGATATCGCGCCCGTCGATTTCCTGCGACTGGAGGTTCGCCTTGGCCTCTTCCGTCGCGACGAAGAACCGCTCGCAGGGCCGGCTGATCCACATCCCGTGCACGTCAAAATCGGTTACCACTACGGCCTGCGGAAAATTCACCAGCTCCCGCTTGCGCAGCCGGGCGACAAGCGCCGCCGGGAGAAAATGCGTGCAGACGGCCAAGTCCCAGGGCTCTTCCGTCAGTAGCTTGCTCAATCGCGTGAAATTCAGGCGCTCAAAAAACTGTCGAGTCCGCGTCGCCGCGCCCTGGTCACTTGGATGGTCCAGAAAATCGTACATCCACCCCACCAGCCGGGGTGCGCGCTCGGACCACTCGGAAATATCCGGCTCCATACGCCCGCCGAAACGGACGGTTGGTCAGGTCCAGGGCATCGACGTGGGCAATCGTCGCATCGGGCAAAAGCGTGCCCAGCGCCGATTCAATCGCCTGCGCGGCCCGCAGGTGTCCCGAGCCGACCGAGGCCGAGAGAATCACGATCCGCGGCCTGGGCCGTTCGTCAACCGAATGATCTTCGTAATTGATGGGCATCATGCGTGTATCGCCTCCCGCGCGGGATTCTCATCCTCGCTGCCGATTCCTCGGGCTGCCTGGAAACAGGCATCCCAGACGCAGTCCAGCGGATCGATCGCCGGCAATCTGCGTTGCCGAATCCCCGAAAATTTCGCCGCTCCCTGCCCGGTCGTCAGCACCTTGGCCGCGCCGCGCAGCAGCCAGGCGATATATCCATCCGCGGCTTCGGAAACCCGGAAATCTCCGCGGGTAAATTCGCGCACCCGCTTGGGCAGATCGTCATGACAGACGACCACCATCGGCACCCGAAGCATTCGCGACGCCAGCCAGCCGCACAAACCCATCGGCCCCACCGTGTTCACCAGCACGACGTCAAACTGCTTCCGATCGCTCCACTCCAGCACCTCCAGCACCGGCGGAATGCGGACGGCCTTGCCGACAAAGGCAAATTTCTGATCGATGACCGGCTCAAACACCTTCCAGTTCCCCGCATCGGCGGCATTGCTGGATGCAAACTGCACCGACGCCGGCACACTGCGTGCCTCGCAATACTTCCCAAACTCAGCCGCGAACTTCCCGGCCTCTTCTGTCTCATCGGCCGTGTCCGTAAAGAGTCCGATCCGCGGAAATTCCTCCGCCCCTTCCTTCCAGCGCGTCGAGAGCTTGCTCAGCAGGTCCCGCTCCTGATTCTGGTGAAACAGCGCGAAGATATACGGCAGCAGCAGCGCCTGCTGCGCGATGACCGCCGACGCCGCGTCGATAATTGCTCCGAGCTCTTTGCGCGAAACCGCCCGCGTCACCGCGTCGACAATGCCGCGGGTCACGTCGCGATCGACCCCGCAGATCAGGTCAAACATCGATTGATGCTCCGCGAGCGGCGAGCGCCCGTCTCTCAGCGACTTCTTCAGCAAATCCGCCCCGCGCATGCGATTCAGCGCCGAAGAGGCAACCAGTTCCCCCAGCAGCTTGGTCCCGCGTGCCCGCTTACCGATCCCGAGCATGCGCTTCACCTTTCGCGAAATCCCCAGCGCATAAAGCCCGCAGGCGCTGCCCATCGCGGTGAGCCGGCCAGGTCGGGGCGACTCGCCGAGAATCCTGCGAATGCTCCGGGAAGTAATGCTGTTCTTCGACTGCGCCACCTCGCGGGTGTAATACCGCATTCCCACGCCGAAGAAATTGTGCGCCAGCTTGATGCTCGACCCTGCCTCTCCGCCCGGCCGGCATCGCCCCTCGCGCAGACATTCCAGAACTTCCGCCGGGGTTTCGACATTTTCCGGAAATTCCGTCCACGTCCGCCCGATATTGAACAGCCCGTGATCGTCGCTTCCGGCCGTCCGGGTCTTCATCCACGGCCGCGGCCATAGCGCGTCGATGCCATGCTCCCTCTCCAGCCGGCGAATCTCATGTCCGTCCAGTTCATCAAGGATCGGCTCAAACACCTCCCGGTGCGTCATGCTGTGCGCACCGTTGAGGCATTCGAATCCATTGAAGAGCAGGATCAACTGCTCGATATGCCGCCGGTCCAGCACGCCATTCTGCCGGTAAAGCGGATGCGCCACCGCGTGGGCGAGTCGATGTTTGGCAACGTATTTCGCAACCTCATAAATATCATTGGCAACCTTCTGAAGCGCATCATGCTCCGCCTGCCCGATCCCCCACAGCAGCAGGTGGATCTTGCAGCGGTCGTCGGGGAAATAGCACGTCAGTTCCTCGCCGACGAAAACGTCGGCCCTGCCCGCAAGCTCGGCCACGCCGGCGATGGAGTCGTGATCCGTTATCGTCACGAAATCCATCCCGCGGCCTTTCGCCTGCGCGTAGACGTCGGCCGGATCGCTGTAGCTTTCCGGGCATTTGATCGCCTCGAGCATGGCCTCATCCGCCTCGGTGCTTGCGCGGCTGTGGCAATGCAAATCAGCACGTTTTGAAAAAATCATGGGATTCGACTGTGAAACCGTCGACATCTGGCCCACTCCCTTCGGGCACTTTCGACTGCCATCCCCCCTCTCCCCCGCGAACTTAGGCAGCCGAGTTGGTACAACCAAACCGGCCAGGAATCCGTTCCCGGCACACAAGCGCCTCAACTTCTGGCGCTATACTTCCTCCTTGATAATCGACCCCACTGGTAAGCACTGGGTAACCATTGCGCTAAATGATTGTTAAACCAACACCAGCGGATAGTTAGTCATCCTTCACTTTGGAGAAGCTGTAACATTTCGGCGGGCTATCCGGCCTTCAAAAGCCGCTCGATTCCCGCGTCGATAGCGGCCCCATCGTCGCATCCCCGTTGGGCAAGCTCTCAATCCTGTAAATCCCCATCGCCGTGGTCCGCGGATACGATTCCGACAGGCCACGCGCAGCATATCGAGCGCGTCCGCCTTCAGATCAATGTTCACGTCTTCATTGCGCGGATTCCGATGCGCATTTTCCTCCAGACATCACGCCTTGCTCTGCCCCTTCAAGATATCTCGAATATCCGTCAGCAGCACTTCCTCTTTCGTCGGCGGTGGTGGCGATGCCGGAGCAGGCGCTTCCTTCGTCTTCGTCAACGTGTTCATCAGCTTGATCACAACGAATATCGAAATTGCGACAATCGTAAAATCGATAATATTGTTGATGAATGCCCCGTAGTTGATCGTCACATCGGGAATCGGCTTCGATGGGTCCGCCGGATTCGGCCCCCCGTGCTTCAAATAAAGCTTCAGCGCCGAAAAATCCACGCCTCCGATCAACAATCCGATCGGCGGCATGATGATGTCGTTGACGATCGACGTCACGATCTTCCCAAACGCCGCCCCGATCACCACGCCTACCGCCAGGTCCACCGCGTTTCCCTTCAGTGCAAATTCCTTGAATTCCGCAATCAAGCCCATTTCAAGCTCCTTTCGTTTTGCCGCGAAGAATCCGCGGACAACCCTTTATTATTTCAGAATTGCACGAAAGTTGGAAAACTTTCTGACGTTGGTAGCATGATGGGGGAAATGCCGATTGCCGATTGCCAATTGCCGAGTGGGGGAAGCGCCTTTCATTCGGCAATTGGCAATATGATAAGCCCTCCGGGCAGATGGCGTCCGGCCAATGCGGAGTACCGCTCCTCGCCTCCGGCTCCGGTACGGCAATCGGCCTTTCTTCTTGTCCTCAGTCTCATAATTTCGTTAGCATCCTGTCATGAATCTCCCCCTGCCGGACATATTTCCACAGTGACCCTGACCCCGCCCATTCGCCTCTGGAACGCCACTGCCCCCGGCGCGACCGGCGACGGCGACATCGACGTCCCCACGCTCACCCCCTTCCTTATCCCCCCCGAAAACGCGACCGGCGCCGCTTTCGTCGTCTGCCCCGGGGGTGGCTATGGCCACCTCGCCCCGCACGAAGGCGCCCCCATTGCCCAATGGCTCAACTCCCTGGGCATCGAAGCCTTCGTCCTCAAATACCGGCTCGGCCCGAAATATCATCACCCCGTTGAAATGGAAGACGTGCAGCGCGCCATCCGCCTGGTGCGCTTCAACGCCCCGTCCTGGCACATCGACCCCAACCGCATCGGCATCATCGGCTTCTCCGCCGGCGGACACCTCGCCGCCACCGCCGCCACCCATTTCGACGCCGGAGCTTCGGACGCCCCCGACCCCATCGACCGCGTCAGCTCGTGCCCCGACCTGGCCATCCTTGCCTATCCCGTCATCACCATGCTTGATCCCTACGTTCACCAGGGGTCGCGCCTGAATCTTCTCGGTAGCGATCCCACTTCAGATCTTGAAATCTTCCTCTCCGCCGACCGCCAGGTAACGTCCCAAACGCCCCCATGCTTTCTCGTCCACGCGGCCGACGATCGCACTGTCCCCGTCGAAAACTCACTGCTTTTCGCCATGGCCTGCCGCAAGAATAAAGTCCCCTTCGAAATCCATATCTTCGAGCATGGCACCCACGGCTTCGGCCTCGGTGGCAAAGACCCCGTCCTCAGCACCTGGCCCGCCATGGCCGCCCGATGGCTCCAGCGACATAAATATGCAAGGGAATAATGCCCCATTACGTCTAAGGAGGGAGGAACACCCATGAAAGTTTTCGTCACCGGCGCCGCAGGATTCATCGGCTCGCGTCTCGCCAAATCCCTTCTGGCGCGGCGACGAGGTTGTCGGCTTCGACAACATGAACGATTACTACCCCCTCGAGCACAAACAGCGCCACCTTCATGACCTCACCTCCCAAAAGCGTTTCACCTTCGTCCGCGGCGATCTGTGCGATGCCGAGCCTCTTCGCGATCTCATACTGGCTCATCGCCCCGACGCCATCGCCCATCTCGCCGCGATGGCCGCCGTGCGCTACAGCGTTCAGCACCCGCTCATTTACGCGATGGTCAACGCCCAGGGCACGGTAAACCTCCTCGATGCCGCCCGGCACTTCGGCCAGCCCACCTGCATCCTTGCCTCCACAGGCTCCACCTACGGCAAGGACACCCCGGTCCCCTTCAAGGAAACCGCCTGCGCTGACCGCCCTCTCGCCCCCTATCCCGCCAGCAAGCGCGCCATGGAAATGTTCGCCCACGCCTACCAAAACCTCTGGAAGCTCCCCACGACGGTGTTGCGATTCTTCAACGTCTACGGCCCCCACGGCCGCCCCGACATGATGCCCTGGCAATGGTCCCGCGCCATCCACTGCGGCGAGCCCATTACCCTCTACGGCGCCGGCAAGCTCAAACGCGACTGGACTTATATCGATGACATCGTCGCCGGCTTCACCGCCGCCCTCGACAAAAAACTCGATTTCGAAATCATCAACCTCGGCTGCTCGCAGCCGGTCGAAAATCTCCAGTTCGTGCAGATCCTGGAAGAGCTCGTCGGCAGTAAAGCTCAAATCGTCGAAACCCCGGTTCCCCCTTCCGAGCCGCTGATCAGCTTCGCCGACATCACCAAGGCCCGGCAGCTCCTCGGCTACGAGCCCAAGACCAACTTCCGCCAGGGCCTCACCCATTTCGTGAACTGGATGCGCCAGGAAAATCTGTTGTGAGAATCGCTTCTCCACCCCATTCGCTTCCGCGGTTTTTCCCCTCTCCTGGTACTCCGGGAGAGGGTTGGGGTGAGGGTCTTCGACTTTTCTACTTTCTTTCGATTGCTGTGATGCCTGTCCGCCCTATACTCAGCGGCAGATGAACGAGCCGTCCAATCAAAACTCCACGACGCAGCCGCCCATCGACGATCAGATTCTTGCCCTTTTGCGCTGCCCCGTCACCCGCAGCAAGCTCCACCTCCAGCAGGGCTGCCTGGTCGCCGAAGTCGGCGGCCTCCGCTACCCCATCCGAAACGGAATCCCGGTGCTATTGGCTGAAGAAGCCCAACTCCCCGCCGGCATCGCCAGCCTCGAAGAATTCCGGCAGCGCTTCGGCGTGAGATGACAATAAAGTGAGAAGGTAAGAAAGTATGAAGGTGTGAAAGCGTACTTCGCCTTCATACTTTCTTACCTTCTTACCTTCGCACCCTCTTTAGTCCCTCATCCTCTGCAGCTCCCTCAACCTCTCCCCCGTCACCGGCTTCTTCGTCCGCATCATCTCCACAAACGCATCAAACAAATACGCCGCATCATGCGGCCCCGGGCTCGCCTCCGGATGATACTGCACGCAAAACATCGGCAGGGTTCTATGCCGAAACCCCTCGACCGTCTGATCATTCAAATTTACATGAGTAACGACGCCCCCGCGCGCTTCCAGCGATTTCCGATCCACCGCGAAGCCATGATTCTGGCTGGTGATCTCAATCCGCCCGGTATCGAGGTTCTTCACCGGCTGATTTCCCCCCCGATGCCCGAACTTCAATTTATACGTCGTCGCTCCAATCGCCCGCCCCAGCAATTGGTGCCCCAGGCAAATCCCGAAAATCGGCACCTTCCCCAGCGCCCCTTCGATCGGCTTCACCGCATAATCCAAAACCGCCGGGTCCCCAGGCCCATTGCTCACGAATAATCCATCCGGCCGATGCTTGAGGATTTCCTCCGTCGTCACATCGGGGGGCAACACCGTCACCCGAATCCCCCGCTCCGTAAAATTCCGCAGAATATTTTCCTTCAGCCCGCAATCCAGCGCCACGACGTGCAGCCCCTGGCCGCTCTCCACCTTTCCGAGCCCCCAGTCCCCCTGGTTCTCCTCCCACTCGTACTGTGCTTCCGGCTTAACAGCCTGAACCCAGTCCGCCCCTTCCATCGCGGCCGATTTCTGTGCCGCCTCCACCAGCTTTTGATCGTCGAGGATCTCGGTGCTTAGTATCCCGCGCATCGCCCCCCCGATCCGCAGCCGGCGGGTGAGCGCCCGCGTGTCGATCCCCTCAATTCCCACGATCCCGTTATTCACCAGATATTCATCAAGCGACAAATCCGCACGATAGTTCGAATACACCTGCGACAATTCCTTGACAACAAACCCCGCCACGTGCGACTTGCGGCTCTCCACATCCCGCGGGTTCACCCCATAATTCCCGATCAGCGGATAGGTCATCGTGACAATCTGCCCCTTGTAGGAAGGGTCTGTGAGAATTTCCTGATACCCCGTCATCGAGGTATTAAAAACCACCTCTCCCTCCGAGGTCCCCTTGGCCCCAAACCCCCGGCCCGTGAAAACGGTTCCATCCTCAAGCGCCAGCTTGGCCACGATTTGTGATTCAGTCGAACTCATCGCCGCGGGATTATAGGGATTCCCAACCCCAAGCGCAAGCCCACCGCGCAATCACAATTCCTTTACCTATTCCCCATAAATTGAAGTTCTTCCACACAAACCACCGATAGATGCGACTAGGCTGTGGGTCTCCGACCTTTAATTGGTCGGGCAGCCTGATTGAGGAGGCCGGTGTAACGGCGAGCACCGGCCTCTTTTTATTTTTCCACCATGACCCAATCCCCCCCCGACGCGCCCAAAGAATCTCACCGCCCGCTTCGCTAGAGACCGCTGAGAGCGCAGAGAAAAATATCTCCATGCATTTCTCGGCGCTCTCTGCGTGCTCCGCGGTGAAGCGTATTGTTTCATGGCTGCGTCGACGCAGTCGCCAACTTTTTCACAAACGCGGGGTCGAGCCAGACAAATCTCCCCTCGGTCGCGAAGTTCGCCCCGTAATCCACTTCCAGCGACAGCCGCTTGGCACCGGCAAGCGGGATCGTCACCGCATCCCAGATCCGCCCAGCCCGCACGTCCTTCTGCTCGTAAACGACTTTGTCGTCCAGGTAAATCCGCACCGTCACATCCGCCAGCGGGGAGTCCGAATCCACCGCAAACTGCGTTCGAAACCCCGCCCATTTCCCGCTCAATTCATAGGTCAGCTTCGAATAGGAATGACATCCAATCCCATGACGAAACCCCGGAAACTTTTCCGAAATTCGCCGCCCATCCGCCACCGTCCGGTCAATCCGCGCCGGAAAATTCTCCGAAAACATCGGCTTATAAACATTCTCGATTGGCCGCCGCGAGGTCAGCCACCCGATCGGGCCATTGAGCTGCTCGATCTCCACGATCTGCGACGCATCAATTTGTCGCGTGCTTTTATCGGCAAGAGTAATCGCCACCTGATCCCCCGAAAGATCGACGTCTTGCGCGATAAACGATTCCCCATCGGTCATCCGCACCCGAAACCCCCGCCGATCCCCCAACCCTGCATTCCCCGGCGGCTCGAGAAAAGCACCGCGCTGATCGAATCCCACGGCAGCGTCGGCGTCGCGTCCCCTGTCTGGATCGTTACCCCATCCCCATTCATCTGCGTCACAATCCCATGCGTGCTGTCTCCATTGGCCAGCTTCACCATGTCATCCGTCCGGGCCTCATCGATATCATCCGCCGAATATCCCGTCCGTACGATCCCCGCGACCGAATCGACCGAAAACCCCACCTTCCCCAGTGCCGAAGCATTCCATTGCACATTGTCTCCATCAAACGAGACCGGCTCGCCTGAAATCCGGTCCCCCGACCGAAAACAGAGATTCAATTTCCCGCTGATGTCCGGCTCCGCCGCCGCGCTGCGCCAGATTTCCAGCACGTCATCCCACGGCGCCGTCCCTCCCGCCCAGTGAACCCCGCTGGAATCAATCGAATCAATCCGCACCGCGCTCGACCGAAACTCCGCGTCCGTCAAATTCCAGATCGCCGCCCCGCACCTTCCGGCGAGACAGATGGAAAAAATAACCGCCCCGAAAATCTGTCTCGAGCAGCCGTCCTTCAACTCCCCGGCCCCTTTCCATTGAACACCGGCAGATACCGGTTCGGCATCTGCAAAATAATCAGCGCCATCGCCGTGCAATAATCCGGATCAACCTCACCCTCCCAATCTCCCGAAGCATGGTTCTGCTGCGCGATCAGCAAATCGCGGATCGCCGGATACCAGTCTTGCCAGTACTTTCCACCCGCCAGAAACATCGCCTGCACCGCGTAATACTGCCCGTAAAAAAAATGCCCCTGCTCGTCCATCTCATTCTGGCGGGGAACAAACCGCGAAAGATAATCCAGGCCCCGCGTCACCGCATTGTCCTGAAACATCCCCGCGTAATAGAGCGACGCCGTCCCCGCGGCAGTCCGCGCAAACCCGCTTTCGCCGCCCGTCGCCTGATAGCTGAACCCGCCGTCCGAATTCTGGCACCGCTTCACATACGCCAGCGCCCGGTCCATCACCCCCGCGTCCGTTTTGATGCCCGCGTCGCGAGCCGACCTTCAGCGCCATGATCTGGCAGATCGTCACCGAAATATCCGCGTCCACCGGCAGCGGCTGATACCGCCAACCCCCCTCCGAATTCTGGCACCGCTCGATCAGCCTCACCGCCTTCTGCAGATTCTCCTTGATCTCATCATCCCCCGTCATCCCATAGACCTCGCCGATAAACAGCGTGGCAAACCCGTGTGAATACATCTCCCCCTGCGACGCGCTGGTCGTAAACAGCCCCGATTCCTGCTGGTTTCGGCAGATAAACTCCACCGCCTTGCGGACATTATCCCCATATTTCCCCCGCCCCGGCAGATTCCCATCTGCCATGAACGAGATCCCCGAAAGCGCCGTAATCGCCGCCGTCGCCCCATACGCCCCCGAATTCCCGAATGACCCTTCCGCATTCTGCCGCGACGCCAGATACTCCAGCCCCTTCGCCACCGCCGCCTGCTGCTCCGGCGTAATCTCATTAAGGGAAGGCTTATCCGAAGGCGCCGCGGCCTGATCCGCAAAAGCCCCCCTCCCCGTCGCCAGCACCATCGCCAGAATTATTAACCGAGAAGGCGCGAAGATGCCTTTCAATCTTTGCACCTTCGCACTTTCACACTTTCGCACTTTCACACCTTCTCACTGGCTCTGCCGATTCCCCAGCGCCTGATAATACCCATCAATATACTCCTTAAACTTCTGCACCGCCTTCTCGCTCTGCGCCTCGATCACCGCCGCCCTCCGCCGCGGCGAAATGTTCCCCCACTCCTTCAGGCTCTGCGTGATATCCGTCGTGGGCGTGCCCGTCGTATCCACATCATGCCCCGGCGTGCTTTGCTGGGCCGGCGTCGTCCCATTCGCCCTCTGTTGCTGACCCGTCTGTTTGCTGTTCTGCGGATTCGCGTTCGCCTGCGCATCCGCGGGCTGCGCCTGGTTCCCCTGCGCGCTCGGCTGCTGCGTCTTGCTCTCCGCCTCCTGCTCCCGCGACATATCAATCAGATCATCCATCCCCTTCAAAATCCGGCTCTGAATATCCTGCGTCACCTTCCCCGGATCATGATCCATCCCCAGCCGCTCTCGCGACCGGCCCATCCGCTGCCCCACCAGGTTCAGATCATCCTTCATCTTGTCCGGATTGGGCGACCCATCTCCCTTCAATAAATTCTGCGTCAGCTCCTGATCGTCAATTTGATCGCTCGACGCCTCCTCCGGCAGTTTATCCTTCGGGTCCGGCTCGGGACCAAGCTTCACCTGGCCATTGCTCGATTTCTGCACCAGCTTATCCAGCAGCCCCCGCAACTGTTCCTGCCGTTGTCCCAGCCCATCCAGATCTGTCGAATGATCCCCGTCCTGATTGCTGATGGTAACCGTCGCCTTATTCACCGCCTGCTGAAGCGCCTTCTCCAGCCGCATTTCCGCTTCCGTTGGCAGCGTGGGCGCTTTCTGTCCGCCCTTCCCGCCGCTGCCGCCGCCACCGTTCGATTTATTCGCGAACGGAATCTGCTTCGGCTTCACCGACAGACTATCGATCATCGCCTGAATCTGGTCCTCGATCCGCGTCTGCTGCGCCTGCGTCACCTCATCCGTCTGCGGCTTGGCCAGGTCCCCCTTCACCTCATTCATCGAATCGACAATGTCCTGGTTCGCCCACACGTAAACGACGCTGTCCAGCTTCTCCAGCGTCTCCCCAAGCTTCACGGCGGTTTCCGCCAGCGCCCCCTGCTGCGGCGGAAGCTGATCCAGAAGAATCTCCTCCCGATGCCCAAGCTGCCCGTCATCCCCGCGCGGAGCTTTTGCGATCGCGACCGTATCGGCGTCGATCTTCTTCTGCGCCACCAGCATCTTCTGATACGCCGCCTTGATCGCCTCCTTGCGCTGGTCCTGCATTTTCTGGTTCGCCTGCTCGGATTGCTGGTCGATGATTGTCTTCGCCTGCTCCAGCGCGCTCAGCGCCTCCACCTGCGGCGGATCATACGCCGCCGCCAGGTTCTGCGCATCCGTCCCATTGTCATCGCGCAGCGCCATGATCCCCCGCCCCATGCGGTCCGCCGCCCGGTTCAAATCCGCCACCAGCTCCGCCGAATCCGGCAGCGACTCCGCCGTCTTCGACACCCCGCGTGAATTCCGCTCCGTCTGCTGCTGAAGCCGCGTCTGCGTATCCAGATCGGGCGTCGGCGGCAGATGGTCCTTCGTCCGCTCAGCCAGCTCGAGGAGATGATCCAGAACCTTCTGATCCGCCTTCTTCAAAATCGCGTCTCCGCGCAGTCGCCATGTTGTCATAATTCAATCCCCCCTGCTGCCGCATCAGATTCGCGATCTGCTGCTTCATATCCGCCAGCTTCCGCGCCAGCTCTTCAAGCTGCTGCCGCTGGGCCTCCTCAAGCTGGTGGATCATCGTTTGCAGCCCCAACTCCGCCTGTGCCTGTGCCTGTTGCGCCTGCGATTGCTGGTTCTGCCGCTGCGCATCGGCGCTCTGCCGCATCTGCGCGGCCACGTTCTGCTGCTGCCCCATCTGTGCCGCCTGCTGCATTGCCTGCGAAGCCGCCGGATCGCTCTTCGAAAGCTGCTGCGACGACTGCTGCATCTGGTTCATCGTCTTGTCGGTCTTGTCCGCCAGCGAAGACTGCGCATCGGCATTCTGCTGCTGCGCCTTCTGATCGTTCGGGTCCATCTGGTCCGGCGTCTTCCCCAAATTCTTCAGCCCCACATCATTACTCTTCTGGCTCACCTGCTGCTGCTCTTCCAGCAATTTCTTCAACTGGTCGATCGTCTGCGACAAGCTCCCCGCATCTCCCATTTTCCCGATCATCTGATCGAGCCGATCTGCCGCGTCCTGCTGGTTCCCCTGCGCCGCCGCCAGTTCCTGATTTCGCGCATCCGGCTTCTGATCCGAATTCCGCGCATCGTCAATCTGCCCCGCCGCATCCTTCATCGGATGTTCCGCGACCTGGTTCAGGTCATCCCTCACGCTCGCCGCCGTCTGCATCAGGTCCTGCGCGCTCGATTTATTTTCCTGCATCCGCCCCAGCAGCTCGTCCATCTTCCCCGCCGCCTGCTTGGCTTGCGACGCCGCCGTCGCCTGCCGCGCCACGATCCCCTGCCCCTGCTCCTTGTCAGCGCGCGTCAACTGTTTCTCGTTTTCGGTTTGATGCCCAAAATCCTCCGTCTCAGCCTTCAGGCTCTTCTGGTTGTTGCGAATGTCCTTCAGCTCGTCCCGCACCTGCCCGACCAGATCCTGCATCAGCGTCGAAAACTGCTCCTGGCTCATCAGCGTAATCCGATACTTCCCGCTCAAAACAGCCTCGTGCGTCTTCCCCTCAAAATCAAAGTTGTCCTGTACCTCCAGGTGATATTCGATCACATCCCCCGGCTTCAGCGCCGGATTCGCCTTGATCTGAGCCAGGTCCCACGGAAAATCGAGCTGCCACCGCCGCCGATCCCCCGCCGACTCCAGCCGCGCCCACCCCACAGCGGCACTCGTCGGATTCCCATCCACAATCAAATCCGTGCTCGACAGCCGCACCGGCTTCGTCCCCCCCACCTTATCCACCACCAGCCTCAGCGCCTTAATCGCATAATCATCCTCCGCCACCGCCCGCAGCGGCACCACCGCCTGCGGCGTGCACTCCTCATTCCGCGCCGGCCGCGTGATCTGCACCGACGGCATCTGGTCCGGCTGCACGATCACCTGGTATTCCGTCCCGTCGTCGTTGCTGAACCCATCCTCGTCAAACGCCCGCACTGAAAATGACGTCGAGTCCGCGCCGTCCACTGCCCGCTGATCGAATTCCCCATCGCCGTCTCCCATGCGATTGGCGGCAGCGTCCCGCCCTGTTCCCCCAGCGCAATCTCCGGCGGCCGCGCCCATCCAACTGCTTGTTAAACGTCAGCTTCATCCGCAAGGTCGAGCCATACGTCACCGTCGCCGGCGTCGAATCAAACGCCATCGGCGACGCCGGCTCATGCACATAAGGCGGCGGCGTCACGACCAATTGCACCGACGACACCGACAACCTCTGCACGATCGCAATCGATTTATGTTGCGTCGCATCATCCCCCGCCTCGATCCACACCGTCATCTTCCCGTTGCCCCCCGGCGCATCAAGGCTCGCCGAATAAACCCCATCCGCCCCGCGCGACATGATCTCCGTCTCCACCCTCCCATCCCCGTACTGGTAATAAACCCGCGCCTCACGGGACGCCCGATCCCCCTTCGCCAGACGAATCCGCACATCCACCGGCCGCCCCTCCGGCACCCGCGCCGGCAAATCTCCCACCATTGCGATTTCCACTCGCTTGGGCCAGGGATGATTCTCGAACGGCCAGATCAATCTCGAAATCGCCGGTGAAAAATAATCCGGCCCCACCAGCGCCCCCAACGCCACCAAAATCAAAATCGCCCCGCCCCCCAGCGCAAACGATTCCCAAACAGGCCTCGCCTGCACCGCCGATTTCAGGTCAAATCTCCCCGCGAGCTCCGCCGCCTCCGACACCACCCGCCTCTTCATCATTTCCGAGCCGGGGTTCCCCTTGGTCAAAAAATCCACGCTGCTTCGCAGACGGTCCTTGAAATCCGGAAATGCCTGCTCCAGCTTCCCCGCGATATCCGAAAGCCTCAGCCGGCTCATCGCCGGCCGAACCACCCACCGCCCCAAAAATTTCACCAGAAACGCCCCCGCCGCCACCATCACAATAATCCGCGGCACCGGCAGCAAATTCAGCAAATAATCCAGGACGACAGTCCCCAGCAACAACCCCGCCCCAATCGCGACAACAACCCCCACCCCGTAGAGAATGCTCAGCACCCTCACCCGCCGGCGCAACCCCTCAAGAGTATGTATCAAAGCCGCAGGAGGCACATTCACACCTTCGCACCCTTCTTACCTTCACACTTTCTTACTTTCTCACCTTTCCCCGTTCCCGCCTACAGCAATCCCACAATCTTCCTAACCACCCATTCTAGCGTAATCAGCCCCACAAAAATGAAAAATACCGCCGGTGCATCCCATAGCGGTTCCGTGGTATCAATCGGAATAATCTTCGCCGCCGACCGAATCTCCGGCAACTTCACCGCCGCCTCAGATAGCGTCATCGGCGTCTCCGTCCCCAATCGCGCCAAAAACGACGTATCCACCTGCGGTTCACGCAGTTCCATGTCCGGCTCGGAAACCTTAAACGTCACCACGGGATCGTTATCCGTTAAATGCGGCAATTTCACATCAAACTGTCCCGTCTGGTCCGCCGTAAACGAGCCCACGTAAGCTCCACTGCCCGACTCCTGCTTCTGCAAATCCACCCGCCTCACCGCCTGCCCCGTCGCATCATTCATAATTTCGACGCTCACCGGCGGGGAAAGTTGCTGCGCCAATTCCGGCGACAGCGGCTCCAGCTCAATATTCACCTGCCCCCCCAACTCATACTCATCCCGATCCGCCGTAAACGTCAGCATCCTTTGCCCGATCTTCCTCCCCCGCGCAAGGTATCTGAGCTGCTGCACCCAGTACGTATCGAATATTGACTCTCCCGTATAAAACCGCCATCGCCACGAATCGTCGATCGCCGAAAAAATCGTCCGCCCCGTCCCATACGTCCCCACCACCAATATCGGCGCTTTCCTCCCATCCGGCCCCAAATCAGTCGGGTGCTCCGCCAGCGTAATCCCCACGCCAGGCTTTACCATCACCCCCCGGCAATACCAGAACAGCTCCTGCAAATGATTCCTCACATACTCTTCGTTCTCCGTCCAGTCCGGGAAAAACCGGAAAATCGGATAGTTCGCCGCCGCATGTGTCAGCACCGGGCGAAACCCCTCCGTGATTGACTCTTTGTCGTCATCCGTTTCCGTATGCGTAATGATTACCGGAAGCACCGATTCAATCGGCGTATTCCGATACCCCTGGGGCGACCACCTCGGCCCCGCCACCATCGCAAAACCACCCCCCTTCTTGCTCACGAAGTCCGCGATCATCTGAAGCTGCGCATCCGTGAATTGCCGCGGATCGACGTCCCCGACAATCACCACGTCATAATCCATCAGCCGGTCCATCGTCTCCGGAAACGCGGTAATGCGCCACGAATTCCCGTACTGCGGCCGGTTCGGATCGTCGCTTCCTTCCTGCCGGAAATTCGGATCCGCGCTCGTCAGCAGGCAGCTCACTTTCACCGTCTTATCCCGCAGCAAACTGTTCTTCAAATATCGATAATCCCACCGCGGATACCCATCCACGTAGAGCACGGAAATATTGTTGTCCAGAACATCGAGCCGCGCCGGATGAAAATTATCCGCCGTATCCAGTTCCCCCGGCTGTGGCACCGCCTCCACGACCAGATTGGCCACCGGCATGTCCGTCGCCGTCGGCTTAAATTCCAGGTCTGCCTCAAACGGCTTGTCATCCGCCGCAAACACCGTCTTGCTCACCACGCTCCCCGAGTCATCCACCACCGGCACATTCGTCGTCTGCCCGTTCTCGGTCACCTGCCGCATCAGTTGCAGGGTGATCGGATGATTCGCCTCATACCCGCTCGCCTGAAGCGTGACGTGCAGATTGGTAAAATCATCCACAAACGCCGCCGACTCAAAATTTACTGAATCGATCGCGATATTCCGCGGCATCTGGTCCGCCCCCATCGCCACCGGATAAATATTCACCCCATACGACTTCACCGCCGCCAGCGCCTCCGGCGGCGATTCGCTCGGCGTCTCCCGCCCGTCCGTCAGCACCACCACCCCCGCCACACGCTGCCCCTGCAAATCCTGCAAAACATTCGTCACCGATGAAACCACCTGCGTCCCATTCCCAGACGCCTTCAATTGCCCCAGCCGCGAAACCGCCTCATCGACTGCTTCGTCGCTCCGCGTCGTCGGCCCGCTCCCCATATCCCCCGGACCCGGAATGCTCGCAACTTCCTTCGACCCCCGGCTGAAATCGTAAATATGCACATCGTGCACCCCGGCGAGCTTCCGCAGCATCTCACCATCCCCCTTCGTGAGCATGTCAATCGCCGCATCCAGCCGCCCTTTGGTCTGCCCATCCTCCGTCTTCGCGTCCGGGACCTCCATGCTCAAGCTGTCATCCAGCAAAATCGCCAGAACCGACGGCTCCCGCCGCGCCTGTCCCAGTGTCAGCACCGGCCGATTCAGCAGAATCAGCACCAACCCCAGAATCCCCAGCCTAAGCCCCCCCAGCAGCAATCTCATCGCCTGCGTCCGCGCTTCTCTTCGATAGATGTAAACCACCAGCCCCACCGCCAGCACCGCCAACATGAAATTCCAAACCGCTGCCCCTCCTACATACTCCTGCAGCGGCCACGTCGGATTAAACTGCAGCGCGAAGTGCCCCTCCCGGCTCAAAAAACCGGCCGGCAATCCCAGGATGATTTCCAGTATCCGCCTAATCATTTCCTCCGATGGTGCCCAAACTGCATCGCCATGAAGCATTCCACTGCCAGCAGCACAAACACCGCCAGCATCACCGACCACCCCAGGTCCTTCCCCTGCTCCTCCTCCGCCGCCGGCGCCGGAACCGAATCACCTAGCATCTCCATGTTGATGTCCCCCAGCGCCTTTTTCACCTCACCATCCCCGATCGTCCGAACATCCGCCTCCTCGGCCGCAGGCACATTCACTGCAATCTTGTAGTTTTCCGAACCCGTCGAAAGCGAATAAATCCCCGGCTCCGTCAGCGACTTGCTCGCATACGCCCCCTGCCCGAAATAAATCGACTTCGCATCGCTCACCGTCTCCATCGTCATCGGATACTGCGTCTGGTTCGAATCCATCAGCCCCGGCTCCCCTGTCATGTGAACGCTCGGTGGAATCATCAGCCGCTGGTTCACCTCCACGTTCATCCACCCATCGTCGCTGCTCGTCGTCCCCAGCAGCAGCATGTGCATCAGCGCGGGATATGCCGGGTGCGGCATGAACGTCGTCCACTCCGCGTTGGGGTCGGCGCTGGTCGCATAAAAAACCACCTGCCCCAGCCCCACCGAATGCACTGTGATCGCCGGGTCTTCCGCCGCACCCTTCTCCCCCTCCGGCGGCAGAAAATTCAGCACCCGCTCCGCCGTCGAATTCGTCGGCAATGCCGCCTGCCAGTAGCTGTAAATCTCCGCCGTATCCATCCCCGTGTCTTCCTGGTTCTGAAAATCCGCCAGCAGTCGATTCAGCGGCCGATGCGGATCAAAATCAAACCGCCGCGGTGTCTGGTCCCCCGAAACCATGATCCGCTTGGTCAACGGCCCAGGCAGAAGATGATGCTTGTACAACGTCGCGTTGTAATTCTCCGCCGTCACCGGGTCCCCCATGAAAACCATCAGCGTCCCCCCCTGCCTCACAAACTGCTCCAGTTCCCCCGCCTCCGCTTCCTGGATATCTCCCACCCCGCACAGGCAGATGCACCGGTAATCCGAAAGCACCTTGTTATCCAGCTCCAGATCGCTGATCCGCTCCGTCGCGACATATCCCTGTGATTTCGCGTCGCTCCCCGCCCCAAACCCGCTCGGATTCAGCGCCGCATCCAAGAAAGCTCCGCTCGATCCCTGCCCACCCACGCCCCGCTCACCTTCCACAATCAAAACCTTCACCTGCCCCACCACATTCACCACGCGATACCGCACATCATCCACCGGCAATCGGTTATCGCTGCTGATCGCCGCCGTAAACACATGAACCCCCGGCGTCAGCCCCCCCGCCGTCACCGTCACCGGCGCCGCCGCGGCCGTCGGATGCACCGCCATCGCGCTGCCCATCAGCGGAATCCCATCCAGCTTCAGCACCATTCGCGGATCGGTCGGGCATGGCCCATAGGCCCTGATATCCGTGATCAAATCCGCCGCGAACCGGCTCGTGATCAGCCCCTGAGCCGGTGACAAATCCACCACCGCTTGGTTCCACTGCCCGCTCTTCCCAAGATTAAAATGCGTGATCCCCGACTTATACAAATCCGCCAACTCGTGCCCCAACTGCGCCATCACATCCCCGCGCGTCTGCCACGCCACCCGAGTCGAATCGTCGATGAGGTAAAGATACTTATTCGAATTCACCGGCTCATGCCGCGCGATATCGCGCGCCATCGCCAATGCCCCCGCCTCATCCGTCGCGCCCCACGACTGCTTGATCCGATCCACCGCATCTTCCGCCGCCTTCAAATCGTAAATCGGCGCGCCAATGATCTCCTGCGGCGGCGACGAAGCCGCCACGATCGCCACCGCCTCCCCTCCCGAACTGAGCCTCTCAATCAGCGCCTTGGCAATAATCTTCGCCTGGTCGAGCTGCGTTCGCGCCCCGCGCGATCCGCTTCGTACGCCATCGAATACCCTGTATTGATCACAAAAACGTGCACCCCCGTCCTCTGCCCGGCCAATTCCCCCAGTGAACTCTCCTGGCACCCCAGCGGCCGCGAAAGTGCCAGCCCCGCCAAAAGCAAAACCGGCACCGAGTCGCCAGCAAAAGCAATTGCTCAAACCGCAGCCGCCGGCGATTCTTCTTCATCGCCCGCAGCAAAAATTCCATCGCCGCCCAGGGCACCACCTTGAACCGACGCCGATTCAAAAAATGAATCAGGATCGGCACCCCCATCAGCCCCATCCCGGCCCAAAAAAACAGCGGCGATATCAGGACAAACGCCAACATCATCCTCACCGAATGCTCGCCGCGCGAATTGCCAGAAAACTGCTCAAAGCCACATCCAGCGGCTGCCCGCTGTTCATCTGCGTGAAATCAATGTGCATGCCCCGGCAAAGCCTCTTCAATTCATCCGTCCACGCCCGCATCTCCGCCAGATACCCCTGCCGCAAACTCTGCGGCTCCGTCAGCAATTCACCCATCTCCTCCATACCCTTAAACAGCGTCACATCCTCAAACGGAAACTCCACCTCCATCGGATCCAGAATTTGAAACGCGATCACCTCATGCTTCCGATATCGCAAATGCCGCAACCCATGCTGCACCGAATCAATGTCATCAAAAAAATCGCTCAGCAAAACTACCACGCTCCGGTGCGTCAATTTCTCCGCCAGTTGATCCAAAACCCTCCCCGTCCCCGTCTTCTTCAGCCGCGGCACCAGCAGCAATTCATGCGTAATCGTCTTCCACTGCGCCGGCAGATTGCTCGGCTTGAAATACTTCCGAAGTTCGCTGTCGAAAACCGCCAGCCCCACCGAATCCTGCTGCTGAATCGCCAGGTAAGACAGCGACGCCGCGATCGCCGTCGCATGATCGTATTTGCTCCAGGAAGCATCCCCGCTCCCAATCGACCCATACCCCATCGACTCGCTCGCATCCACCACGCAGATGAGATGCAGATTCGTCTCCTCCAGATACTGCTTCAGATAAACCTTGTCCGTCTTCGCAAAAACCTTCCAATCGACATGCCGAATATCATCCCCCGGCACATACTGCCGATGCTGCGCGAACTCGACGGAAATCCCGTGATACGGCGACCGATGCATCCCTGCCATGAGCCCCTCAACGACCAGCCTTGCCCGCAAATCCAGCGACCCGATCCGCGCCAGCGTTCGCGGGTCGAGATACTTGCGATAATCGGTCGTTGTATCAGACACGATCTATTCCGCCCCGTTCCCGCGCCCGCGCCGTCGCCTCATCTTTGGCCAAGGTCGCTCGCTCGCCACATGCGTGACGTTCCGCAAATAAATAAACGCAAAACGCCCCCGTGGCATCGTCACAATCGCATCCGTGGACCAATCCCTCGGCAGTACCAGTGACTCGGGATCGTCAACGAGAAGTTGCCTCCCGTCATTCATATAAATCGTGAACGGCCTAAACGGCGTCCGGCGCTTGAACTCACGAAGTCTCCTGACAACCACGCTTGCCTCGCTTGCTAATCTTGTGGCAGTTCCTTTGGGCTCATCGTTATGATCATTGCAACCTTCAGCAGATCCGATTTTTTCAAAGCGGATTCCGTGAGATCCCAGACCAAGCTTTGCCGCTCGGGATGGCCCATCCGCGTGAATCGCGAAGAAACCACAATGAACCGATATCGATCTCGGTGAACCTGCTCGTAATCAATTTTCGCTTTTGGAATCCGCTTCCTGATTGCGGCTGCCAGCGTCGACACATACGAAGGAATTGCTAAAGTTCTTTGAGCCATTTTTTTACCTCGCGAATATCATCCACATAACGCCTGGCATCTTCGAGATTCCCCAGTGCCGACGAATACCGGGCAAACACGGTCCACTCTTCACAAATCGCCTTAAACGCATCCAATGCGGATCGCCCTCCCCTGGTTCTAAACTCGGACAGCTTTTTGTCGATTTCTGATTGCATAAACACGTACATCCTATCCAGATCGTGGCTTCTATTTATAAGATCGAATGCGATTTTATCCTGGGTTGATAACGTCGCCGGATTCACCGGACCCTGCAAATTTGGACGCCGCTCCAATAGTAACGCCTTCAAGAGGATTTCGATCACGAAACCAGCTAAATAGATCGCGCCGTTGGCCCTCTCTTGCCTCCTGCTGTCGAGTAAGCATTCTGCATCGGCAAATCTTCCCTCTGCCACAGCTCGCATTTGACTCGGCCGGAGTCTAACCTTCGCGAAAATATTTCCGTGCGGCGGCATTCAACACTTACGCCGCCGGCGATTCCTTCATCATCCGCGCCGCCGTCCGATCCATCTCCTCATACTGCTGCCTCGGAATGTGCTCGAGCAATCTCCTCACAATCGTATCGCTCTTCACTCCCTCCGCCTCCGCATTGAAATTCGTCACAATCCGGTGCCGCAGCACCGGCAGCGCCACCTGCCGAATATCCTCAATGCTCACGTGATACCTCCCCTGAAGCAGCGCCCGCGCCTTCCCCGCCAGAATCAAATACTGGCTCGCCCGCGGCCCGGCGCCCCACTCCACAAACTCATTCACAAACGCCGGGCAACCCCCCTCCGTCCTTCGCGTCAGCCGGCTCAGTTGCAGCGCATACCGGATCACATGATCCGCAACCGGCACCTTCCTCACGATCTCCTGAAGCTGCAAAACCTCCTCCCCGCTAAGCACATGCTTCAGCTCAAAATTCCGCGCCGCCGTCGTCACCCGCACGATCTGAAACTCCTCATCCTCCGTCGGATATCCCACATTGATATTGAACATAAACCGATCCAGTTGCGCCTCCGGCAACGGATACGTCCCCTCCTGCTCGATCGGATTCTGCGTCGCCAGCACAAAAAACGGCTGCGGCAACCGATGCTGCTTCCCACCAGCAGTCACCTGATGTTCCTGCATCGCCTCCAAAAGCGCCGCCTGCGTCTTCGGCGGCGTGCGGTTGATCTCATCCGCCAGGATCACATTCGCAAACACCGGCCCTCTCACAAACCGCAACTGCCTACCTCCCGTCGTCTTGTCCTCCTCAATCACCTCCGTTCCCGTGATATCCGACGGCATCAAATCCGGCGTAAACTGAATCCGGTTAAAACTCAGCCCCAACGTCTTCGACAAAGTAGAAATGAGCAGCGTCTTCGCCAACCCCGGCACCCCCACCAGCAGCGCATGCCCCCGGCAAAACAGCGCAATCAGCAGCTCCTCGATCACATCCTCCTGCCCCACGATCACCTTCGCCAGCTCGGCTTTCATGTCCGCCGACCCCTTCTGAAGCTTCTGCACCGCCGCCATCTCTTCTTCCGCCAGCCCCGTCGATTTACCAACTTGCGTTTCCATGAAATGCCCTTTCTCTATCAATCAACAAACTTTAGTCGCGCTCAAGTCCATCTTCCCCTCGCAACTCGCAACTCGCAACTCGCAACTCGCAACCTCCCTACCCTACAATCCCCCAATGCCCGAACTCCCCGAAGTCGAAACCGTCGTCCGCACCCTCGCCCCCACGATCGTTTCCCGACAGATCGTCTCCGTCCAGGTCCTCCGCCCCGACATCGTCGATCCCCCGACTCCCGACCTCCCCAGGCTCCTTCAAAACCGCGTCATCGCATCCCTGCACCGCCGCGGCAAAAAGATCGTCTTCACCCTCGACAACCAAACCCGTTTCTTTATCCACCTCGGCATGACCGGCCGCCTCACGCTGGAGCGTCCCGCTGCCCCGCACATCCCCCACACCCATCTCATCCTCGACATCGCAAACCAGCAACTCCGTTTCACCGACCCCCGCCGCTTCGGCGGACTCTTCCTCCTCTCCCCCAAAGAATCCCCCGACACCAACCTCGGCCCCGAACCCCTCACCCTCACCCCCAAACAATTCGCCCCGCTCCTGAAAAAAACCAAGCGCGCCATCAAAACCGCCCTCCTCGACCAGAAACTCCTCGCCGGCGTCGGCAACATCTACGCCGACGAAGCGCTCTTCGATTCCCGCATCCACCCCCAAACCCCCGCCCACCGCCTCACGAGCGATCAAATCGCCCGCCTGACGCGCTCGATCAAAAAAGTCCTCAACCGCGCCATCCACCACCGCGGCAGCACCCTCCGCGACTATCGCGATGCCAACGGAATCCCCGGCAACTTCCAAAACATCCACCGCGTCTACGACCGCGCTGAACAAACCCTGCCCCCGCTGCAAAACCCCGATCAAGCACATCGTCCTCGGCGGCCGCTCCACTCATTTCTGCCCGAAATGCCAGGCAAAAACCAGAAACCAGAAACCAGAATGACGAATCAAGCCCGAATGACCGAATGACGAAGGAGACGCTTCATTTCGTCATTCTGGTTTCGGATTTCGGATTTTCAGTCCGATAATGCCCGCTTCCCCCGCACAAAACCCCACCGATTTTGCTTTTCCCCATTTTCGTTGAATCCTGATCTCATCGCCCATGCCGCCGACTTCCTCTTCAAAGTCTCCCGCGCATCTCCCCCAGCTCGACGCCCTGCGCGGCTTCGCCGCCGCCATCGTCTTCGCCTTTCACTGGTACTGGCTCTCCTTCACCGCCGCCGCGACCAACCCACACCTCGTCCTAGTCGCCAAACTCCTCTCCCCCCTCGGCTACGGCGACAGCGGCGTCCCCATCTTCTTCGTCCTCTCCGGCTTCTGCATCCACCTCGCCTTCTGCCGGGCCTCCGCTTGCAACTTTTCAACGTCCCAATTCTTCCACCGCCGCTTCTTCCGAATCTTCCCCGCCTATCTCCTTTGGCTGGCGATCTTCTCCCTCTGCCATCCCACACGGCCCACTCCCTACGCCCCCGCTGCCATCCTCGCGCACGCTCTCATGCTGCATAACTTTTCCCGGCAATATTTCCTGCAGATCAACTACTCGTTCTGGAGCCTCGCGGTCGAATGGCAATTTTATCTCGCCTACCCGCTGCTTCTATTGCTTCGCCGAATCGTGGGCATGCCCCGTGCCACCCTCCTCGCGTTTGCGCTAAGCATCACCTACTGTCTCGCCCTCACCATCACGGGCCAGCATTCTCCCTTCCTCGTCCGCTGCCTCCTCGCCTCTTATGCACAGTGGACGCTTGGCGCTCTTCTCGCCGAGCGTTTCATCGCCGGCAAACCGATCCTTCTGCCTCCGCGCATTACGCTCTCCCTCGCCATCCCGGCCGCGCTTCTGCTGACTGGACGGGAGGACCAGTGGGCCTCTCTCGCCTGGTCGTTGGCCGCCGCTTCGACGCTCGACTGGTGGATCCGGCAGCAGCACTTTCTCCCGCCGCGTCCCCTGGTCTTCCTGGGCTCGATCAGCTACTCCTTCTACCTCATCCACGAACCGATCCTCGAATACCTCACACAACTCCTCGGCCAGCCCGACGTCCCGCACGTCTTCCTCACCTTCGCCGCATCCCTCGCCCTCACGATCATCGCAGCCTGGGCGACCTATCGATTGATCGAACTCCCCGCGATTTCCTTCTCCCGGCGGGCATTCAAGGTCACCCCGTTTACCCCCAATCGGCATATAGCGAACGGCCTCCGGCCTTGAACGTTGCGGTGTACCGCCCGGCGTCTTCCAGCCGCGGTGGTGAACGGCCTCCGGCCTTGAGCGTTGCGGTGTACCGCCCGGCGTCTTCCAGCCGCCGATTTATCGGAACTACAGGCAATTTTCTAATCCTCCCCCCCACAAACAACCGATTCGGCGCTCACGGAGCCCTCGCATGCCTCGACAAGTCCTTGGCTGGACCGCCATTTTCCTCACCATCTTTATCTCTACCTACATCGCCCTTTCCCGCGGGCCGGAATCCGCGTTCGCGCTGCTGCAACCCGATCCTCTGCCGCGGGAAATTGATTCGATGCGGGACCAGATCCACGTCCTTGAGCAAACGGTCGATTCCCAGAAATCACAACTCGCGGCCCTCGCGTCGGACTCCAGAAGCCAATCCGACAAAATCGATCAGTGCAACTCCCAGCTCACCACCCTCTCCGATCGCGGCGTCAACCTGGACCCGACCAACAAAAGCTTCGTCCCGCTGAAGACGGATGAAGGCACGCTGTTGATCGCCTGCGACGACAGCCAGCCGTACCAGAGCGGCTACCGGCTCACCATAAAGATCGGCAACCCCACCACCGCGATCTTCCACGGCGGGGTGCTGCACCTTGCCTTTGGGCCGGCGTGGAAGCCCGGCACCGACTACACCCAGTGGCAGAGAACCCTCCGCTCCGCGGACTATCCCTTCCCGCAGACGCTGGAGCCGGGCGTGTGGACGAATGTCTCGCTGCTGATCGCCCCCGCCACCGCGGATGACCTGACCTATCTGAAGGCGACGATAGACCTGAACTCGCTGTCGCTTGGCCAACGCACGCAATAAGTGTGGGCGCTTTGGAACATAATGGAGCGCTTTTCACAGATATATTAGTGAATACTAGTTTATCTGTCGCGATGTAAGGCATTTTGGGGCTGGGCGTTGCGGCGAGTTTTGAATGGGGCTTTCCGAAAAGCCGGGGAAAGCGCACTCCGTTTTTCGGAATTTTGCGACTTGCGGTATCGCAGTTGGCGATTCGCTAAAATTACGCTCCATGGATGACAACCCGCACCTCATCGCCTATCTGGCCGGGCGGGATGTGCTCTGTCCGCAGTGCGATTACAACCTGCGCAATCTCCGCGCGGCCCGCTGCCCGGAATGCGGCGAGGAGCTTGTGCTGCGTGTCAACCTCGCGGAGCCGAAACAGCGGCTGCTCATCGCAGGCCTCGTCTCCCTCTCCGCTGGCGCCGGCCTCAATGGGCTGCTCATCATCTACTTCTTAATCCACGTAATTTTCCATCGGGGCGATTGGTGGCTTCAATTCCTGGTCGTAAACGGAATAGGCCTGATCGTCGAAGGCGGCATGCTGGCGGTGTGGCTCTGGCAGTGGAGGCGAATTCGCCGAATGACCCTGGCCACCCGGATTCGGCTTGCGATCGCCTGTTTCGTCCTCACCATCGCGAATCTGGTGCTGTTTACGGTGAAGATTAATTGAAGCGTTTTGCATCCAGTTCCAGCGTCCGCGCCGAGCAATCCTCTGGAGTGGCACGTTTTTGATCCCGGAGCGTATTAGACTACGAATACGCGCGAAGCAATTCGCGTCTTAGAGGAAATGGCGGCTTGTATGATCAAAGTTACCTGCGCACTGCTTGCAGATCGCGAGACTCAGAATGAGGTCAGCCGGCTCGCGTGGGAAGTCCATCGCCGCTGGGCGACCGGCCTTGTCGCACGGCGACTTCCGGCACATGTTTCGCTAAAGCCAGCCGTTCCCGATCAACGATGACCTTTCGGGTTTCGAACGCTACGTCACGGACTTCGCGCGAAAAACCGAGCCCTTTGAAATCGAGCTCAATGGATTCTTCGTCTGGCCCACCGTTTTTGGAATCGCCGTAGAGGAGTCAAGGGCGCTGAGGGTGCAGCATAATCTTCTCAATCAAGAGTTGCCCGGAATCTTTGGGGATGTAAGCGCCGATTTTGACGGCGATGCCTATCGCTTTCACGTGACCATCGCCAACGGCGGAGCTTTGACCGCTGCCTGCCCTGATATCCAGAAGGCCTACGCAAACCAGCCCTTCAAAGGTCGTTTTCAGGCTCGTGAGCTGGGGATTTTTGTCTACGATATCCGCTCTGACGGCTCGTTCGATTTCATGATGTACAAGATCTTACCATTGGGCGCTATCGGTAGATGAGTCTCGCATACACGACGACTACTGTTTTTCGGCTAACTCCTTAACCGATTGCCAAATCAGGAATATCCCTCTTTTTTGTCCGGCACTGCTTTTTCTTCGCGCCCTTTCACCCTTTGCGGTTAAAAATCGAATGCGATGAACCGCGAAGAGCGCGAAGAAGAGGTGGGTCGCGCAGGGCGCGGAGCTTGCGGAGCAAAACGAAATCCATCCGGAGTCTTAATCCAACACCATCAGGCCCGCGTCGGTGTGTCTGAATCCGCAACGACGGTAGAACTCCGCATACTGCGGCTCAAAATCGACGTGCAACCATGAAACCGAGTGCTCGCGCGCGAGCATTACGGCTTGCGACACCAATTCCGTGCCGATCCCTCTTCGGCGGTAGTTGGGATGGACGGTTGTATCCAGGAGGAATGCATGGCAGCCCCCATCCCAGGCGAGATTGACAAAGCCAATTGGATTTTCGTCATCGAAGGCGGCCACGTAGCCGAGGCTTCGCGACAGAACTGGCGCAAAATCACGTTTCTTGAAGCCGTCCCAGCTTGCCCGGAACAGGTTGTTCAACTGCGAGTCATCAAGCGCTGGACTTCGGCGATAGACGATCATGCACGGATTTTACCCGCGGAAGGCGGGGTCACCCTCGAGTAAGCGGTGGATGGCCGTAATCTAGACGGCTTTTGGAATTGAGTTTTCAAAATATTCTTGATCGGGCGGCGTGATAAATGGCGTGTAAACCCAAAGATCGACAAATTGGGCGTTCGAGGAACGCGGTTGCTTTCCCGGCCTTACGACGCCCGGCGCCGAGAACCGTTTCTCCTGCCCATAATTGGCTGCTCGATTCCTGTCACCAGAAGCAAATCCAACGTCGCCGCGTAATCCTGCATAGCCACGACGATAATGCGACCGTTGCCGGTCATTGCGAGATTTTCCGGGTGGTGCACGTCGTATCGGCTGCCGTCGGCAGTTACGATCCGAAACGGCTCAAACGGCTTCTTCTCTCTCATGCGCTGAATCTGTTGAATCGTCATGACGAGATTATAGCAAACGGGCCCAGTCTCCGAAATTTCAGCCCATTGCAGAAAAGCGATCAGCTTCTTTGTCCCATTGGTTGGGGTTAAGCGTGCGCGGACACCGCGACTCTCCGCCGCCGCAAGAGAATCACCAGCCCGCATAGATAAACGATCACCCAGAAAAGCCCGAGGGCGGCAATGAGCAGCGGATGCGGCTCATCATGGACCACCCACGAGGTTACCGCCTTTGCGATGCCAACCTGGTTGCCGCTGGCATCGAGAATCGGCACAGCCGCCGATGCGGGGGCCTGGTGCATTTGGGTGATGAGCCTGAATATCTGGTCGCAGACGGTGCGCACTTGCGGATCGGCGGGGTTCACGCCGGCGGTGGCGAGCCAGTTGGCGATCGCGGCTCCGTTGAAGCCGGACGATTGTGCTCCCTGAGCGCCACTGATTGACCAATAGTGGTATTCGCCGCTGGCAATATGCGTTTCCAGAAACATCGTAAACGGCTGATTGAGCAGTGTGAAACGATCCGGAAGGAACGGAGCGGATCCCATGATTGCGGGCTGCCACGGCCATCGTTCCGCGTCGAGACCGAGTTTGATGTTCAGATAGGACGCCTGACAGACGATTTGGCGTGTGCTCTTTTGTTTGACGGCAAATGGAAGCACCGTAGCCAAAAGCGCCAGCGAGATCACGAACGCGGCAGCGGGCAGCACCACGGTCCACAAGATCGGCCAGACAAACCTTGGAATGGGAGGGCGACATGTTGGGTGCAAGAATGCCGACTTCCCGAAGATCGCGCCCGCATTCCGGGCAGGTGAGGCCGGAGATTCCGCGCACGCAGTAGCCGCAGTTCCCGCAGACGGGCTCCGACCGATGCCGAGCTTTCAGCGTTGGCAGCACCGCAATATCGTAACTAAGCAAATCTGTAGCTTGTAGCATCCAATACCACTGGCAACCCCGGAAGCTATGATAATCGGCCATGCTTTGGCCAATGATACTTGCTGTTATGGCCGCGTTTTCGGGGTACCACCTGGTTCGTTTTGCGATTCGGGTCTGGAAGGGGTTTAGAGACGGTGGAATGCGCGGCCTCGATGGCAATCCGCTGACCCGCCTTGGAGATCCTACAGCGTTTCACATCCTCTTGTTCATCTGGATTGGGGCGACGATTTTCCTGCTCATGGTGTTCAGCGTGAGCGTGAATGCGCTAATTCAGTATTTTCGCCACGGATAGCGAAGCAGATTCACAGCGTGCGGCGAGGAAAATCTCGATGCGTCCCACAGCTCTTATTCTTGGCGCTTGGCGTCTTCGCGGTTAAAATCTTATAACCGCCCGCTTCGCTCAAGACGCCAAGAGCGCCAAGGAATTCAATTCAATTACCGATTGCACGGATAAGAGATTTTGCTTTTGCCACAGATAAAAAGGCAGATTAATGCAGATGGGATCTGTGTGAATCTGATTTATATCTGTGGCTACGCTCTAAATCAGGCAATTTTGTACGTTACGCCCGAGATTCGACGGGGCTAAAGTTGGGGAAACTAACGGGCTGAACAACGGCGAAAGGCAGGAAAAAAGTGAACCGCGTAATTCTAATCGTGCTGCTCGTTCTACTGCTCGGCGGATATCTGGGCGGCGGCTTTTACGGCGGATACGGGGGTTACTACTGGGGCGGGGGCGGAGCCGGGTTCATACTCCTGGTGGTGATACTGGTTCTCTTGTTGCGGTGAGACACACTGCGCGAGAAAGTGGAGCAGTAGAGAGCAGAGCAGTAGAGAAAACCCCTCCCGCGGTGTGGCCGGGGGAGGGGTTGGAGATCGTCTAAATTCCCCACCGCGGCGCGGTGGGCGTTCCGGGCGAAGGGCGCCTTCCTCGTTCTACTACAAGATGCCTTCCTTCTTCGCCATTGCCAGGACCAGATCGACAACGCGGTTGCTGTAGCCCCATTCGTTGTCGTACCAGCTCACAAGCTTGAAGAAGCGCTTTTCGCCCTTGAGGTTGTTCTGCAAGCGTCGCGAGGCTGTCGTAGATGCTGACTGCGCTGATCGTGGATGAAATCGGTGGAGACCACTTCTTCGTCGGTGACGCCGAGGATAGTCCTTCAGATAGGTCGTCGAGGCCTTCTTCAGCAGGCTGTCGATTTCTTCGATGCTGGTATCGCGGGCCGAGCGGAAGGTCAGATCGACGACGGAGACGTCGGCGGTCGGGACGCGGAAGGACATGCCGGTGAGCTTGCCCTTGACGGCCGGGAGGACTTCGCCGACGGCCTTGGCGGCGCCGGTGGTGCTGGGGATGATGTTGATGGCCGCGGCGCGGCCGCCGCGCCAGTCCTTTTTGCTGGGGCCATCGACTGTCTTTCTGCGTCGCGGTGTAGGAGTGGATGGTGGTCATCAGGCCGGTTTCGATGCCGATGCCTTCCTTGAGCAGCACGTGCACCAGCGGGGCGAGGCAGTTGGTGGTGCAGGAGGCGTTGGAGACGATCAGGTGCTTGGCCGGGATCGAATTCGTTGTCGTTGACGCCCATGACGCAGGGTTTTGACTTCGCCCTTTGCCGGGGGCGGAGATGATGACGCGCTTGGCGCCGGCGGAGAGATGGCCCTTGGCTTTTTCGGAATCGGTGAAGAGGCCGGTGGATTCGATGACGTAATCGACGCCGAGGTCTTTCCAGGGGAGCTGGCTGGGCTCCTTGGTGGCCATGATGCACTTCACGGGCGAGCCGTTGACGACCAGCGTGTCGGCCTCTTCCTTGGCGGAGTCGCTCTTGCGGGTTTCGACGGTGTGCTTGAATTTGCCGTGGACCGAATCGTATTTGAGCTGATAGGCGAAGTAATCGGCATCCGTGGAGATATCGACGACGGCGACGACATCGATCTTCTTGCCCAGCAGTCCCTGATCGCAAAGAGCCTGGAAAACCAGGCGGCCAATGCGGCCAAAACCGTTTATACCGACTTTCACAGCGGACATCGTCCGGCTCCTTTCATAATTTGCGCATATAAAAACAAAACCGGCGCGAGAGCCGGTTGTGATGGAGTAGGGTAGGGAGGGGGAAAGTGAGTGTCAAGGCTGGGGGAAGTTGCGAGTTGCGAGTTGCGAGTAAAGACGGGGGTTTTTGCTCGCAACTCGCAACTCGTAACTCGCAACTTCCTTCCATTTCCCTGTTCCGGCACACGGGATTTGAGTAAGATCGAGGTTGAATTGGTTTCGTTTGATCCACTCCAGCGAAGTTTGCCGAAAAAGGCGTAATCATGGGAGCGGGCGTTGAAAATTCGCGACCTTCGGGTCGCGCGCTGATTGTGGGACAGCCGGCTTACCGGCCGGCGCCGCTTCAGTCGCTGCAGCGGCGCGGGTACTCATGTACGGAGGTGGATGATCCATATGAGGCGATGGTCTATCTCTGCAAGCGGCCGCTGTTTTATTCGACGCTGATTTTGAGCCTGAACAGCCTGTACCGGGAAGAGCTGACGATCATCGCCAGCATCAAGCGGCGGTTTTCGCACGTGGACGTGTGGCTGTCGGACACGGATGGCCGGCAGGCGGCGCTGGCGGAAGCGATGAGGCAGGGGGCGGACGGGCTTTTTGCGGAGGATGGGCTGCATCGCATTGCGGGGGGGGTTACTGCGGCTGCCAGCCTTCAGGCACCACTGGCGGAGCCAGCGTTGGAGTTTCCCAAGCATCAGGTGGGGGCGGGGGAGAAGAGCCCCGCAGAACCGGAAAAAAGCGCCGATCCTCTCCTGACGGCGGAGGAATTGAGGGCGCTGCTGCATGAAAGCCCGGGAGCGGGGCCTGTCTGAAAATGCCGATTGCCGATTGCCAAATGCCAAATTAAAGACCTGGTGCTGGTCGGTGCCGGCATTTTCGTTCGGCATTGGACATTCTCTCCCCAAATTATCTTTTTCCTAACGCAACCAACCCCTTCTTTTGGGGTACTATAACTGCATGGTCAGGGCAGCCCAGGAAAGAGTGTTGTTGATTGGGGATACCGATCGGCAGATGTATTCCACGCTGACGCAAGCCCTTCCCAATGCGCAGGTTAAGTCGGTTGCCAACCTTTTTGATGGGATCGCGGAGCTTTCGCAGGAGCATTACACGGCGGTTTTGGCGTCGGTGGAGCCGATGGAGCGGCGGCCGGAGTCGGCGGTGCGAACCCTCAAGGAACTGAGCGGGGAGGGGAAGCTGCTGCTTTTCGGGCATCCGACGCTGGAACCCCTTTCACAAAAGATGATGGAATTTGGATGTGATGATTATCTGATCACGCCGATCTCCCCGGGCGAGCTGCTGGAGACGCTGGGGACCTCGAATGGTCAGAAGAAGGAAAAGGAAGTTGCCAAGGCGGCGCAGACGAATGGAAAACCGGGCGGGGAATCGAAAGCGGGGGAGCCTTCGCCGCTGACTTCGGTTTCGCTGCCGGATTTGGTGCTGGAGGCGATGATCCAGTCGCCGCAGGATCCGGGGCCGGCGCTGGTTCGGCAGATCAATTCGATTTTGCCGGCGACGTTTAATCTTTTCCTGACGCCTGGCGAGGCGGCCCCGCCAACGCCGGCGGAGGGGATTGTGACAGTGAGCCATCGGCCTTCGGATTTGATTGCGGGAGGTGGAGGGGGCGTGCAGCTTCCGCATCTTTCGGATTCGGTGCACCTGTCGTTTCCAACCGACCAGGACCGCTCGCAGGCGGTGGAATTTTTGGGTGAGATCGCGAAGAATTTGTCGCGGCTGCGCGTGCTGCACGATCGCCATGCGGCGCTGCAGCGGCTGGCGGTGACGGATGACCTGACCGGGCTGGCCAACGGGCGATATTTCAAGCAGTTCCTGACGCAGCTTGTGGAGAAGGCGCGGATCAAGCGGTTTTTGGTGACGCTGTTTCTGTTCGATATCGATAATTTCAAGCGATACAACGACCAGTATGGACACGGGGTTGGCGACGAAATTTTGAAGCAGACGGCAAACCTGATGCGGCGGTGCGTACGCGATCATGATCTGGTGTCGCGAATCAGCGGGGATGAGTTTGCGGTGGTTTTCTGGGACAAGGAGGGGCCGCGTACGCCGCGGGATCCTAAACATGCCTCGAGCAATCGGACGCCGCAGGAGCCGAATGATATTTTGGATAGGTTTCGGAACCTGCTTTCGACGCAGGATTATCCGGGGCTGGGGCCGGGCGGGAAGGGATGCCTGACGATCAGCGGGGGAATCGCGGTCTATCCGTACGATGCGCAGGATGTGAACCACCTGATCGAGGCGGCGGATCGACAGCTTATGTTTGGGGCGAAGAGGTCGGGGAGGAATTCGATTCATCTGGTGGGCGGGGATTGCCTGCCGCCGATCGCACCGGCGGAACAGGAAGACGAGCAGTCGGCGTAAATTTGCACGGCCGGTGCGAATTTTTATTCGATAGTTCACACGATTTTAATTGTTTTTCGGGGGCTCGCGCTTAGACTCAGGCCGTTCTGGGGTGGAGGCAGCGCGTGATGTTTGCGAAGCCGGCCAAACCCAAAATCAGCGGCCGCGGAATTGCGGCTGGCGGCACTCGGCGACGGCGCGTGGTGCTGGCGGCGGCGATGGTGGGATTGCAGGGGTATCTGGCGTTTGACGCTTGGGGGACGAGCACCTGGACGAATGCCGCCGGGGGGACGTGGAGCACCAGCTCCAACTGGAACGATGGGGTTCCCACGGATACGGCGGTTTTTGGGCCGGCGAATGATTCGTATACGGTGGACTTTTCGAGCGGCGACTTCAGTGCAGACGCTGGATGTGCAGGCTGGGAGCGATCCGAGCCTGAACATTGGCGCCGACACCTTGGCCGCGGGGCAGGTGAACATTGGGGGCGAAATCAATGGCGAGGCCGCGACGGGATCGCTTGGCTTGGAAAGCGGAACGCTTTCGAGCAGCACGATCAACGTGGGCGGAGGATCGGGGAGCAGCGTGCTGGCGCAGTCGGGGGGCTATATCAACCCGGGCGCAGTGAATGTGGAAAGCGGCGGCACCGTTTCGCAGACGGGCGGTACGGACGTTTTTTCCGGAATTACGCTCGGCGGCACGTCTCAGGCACTCTACGACCTGGAGTTCGGTACGGTCACCCTGAGCACTTTGACGATCAACAGCGGCGGAGATCTCCAGGCGGGGTATACCGCCGAATATAACTTCTGGTTTTTTGCTGGGACGGTGACGGTGAATCCGGGAGGGGCGCTGCACCTTGCGGATGCGGATGTTGGCGGGGGCGATGCGAACACCTTTGCCACGCTGAATGTGAATGGGGGCACGGTCGGCAGCGTCGATCTCATTGTCACCGGGGCATACAACTATACGAGCGGAAATACCTCCGCGCTGACCCTCGACTTGGTGGGAACCGCGACGACGAATGTGGGGAACTGGACCATCTCCGGACTCTACGCCGACAGTAGCGTACCGCTCACCATCGGCCCCGGCGAAAGCATCACTGCCAGCGGGCAGGAATCCGTTGCCGACAGCGGCGCTATTGCCATGGACCAGACCGGCGGGACGAATTCCGCCGAGCTGCTGGTGGTCGGCAATTCGAGCATCGCAGACGGCGTCTACAACCTCAGTAACGGAACCCTCGATGTCAGCAACACAGAATGGATCGGAGAGTACAATGTTGGCACGCTGAATCAGAGCGGTGGAACCAACACGCTTCCGGGGGTGGCCGCGATCAATCTGGGATGGGGGAATGGAACCGTCGGATACTACACGCTGAGCGGTGGAATCGTCTCCACAAGCACACTGAACGTTGGAATGGGATACAATTTCGGCCAATTCACCGGCGGCGGCAGCGGGACATTCGTTCAGACGGGGGGAACGGCGGAGCTGGGCGCACTCAATCTCAGCGTCAATTCGCTTTCGGCCGGCACTTATTCGCTGTCGGGATCGTCGCTGCTTTCAGTCAGCGGGTCGGAAACAGTCGGGGTCGCAGTGGGCAGCGGAGGATCCGGAGCCGGAACCTTTATCCAAACCGGCGGCACGAACACGGATTCGGGTTCGCTGACGATCGGCCCCACCGGTGAATACTTGCTTTCCGGAGGCAGCCTCAGCGCGGCGGCAATCAATGTCTCGGGCAACATGAGCGTCAGCGGCGGCGCCACGGTCGCGGGCCCTTTGAATATTTCCGGGGCCGGGACCGTTACCCTTGGAAGCGGCGGTGGTCCGCAAACTTTTTCGAGCCTTACCATTTCCGGCAGCGGCATCCTGGATCTAACCAACAATCACATTTTCATCACCTACGGCAGCAGCGATCCGATGGCGACGATCATCGGATACCTCCAGAGCGGCTTTAACAACGGCGGGTGGAACGGCAGCGGGATCATTTCTTCAACCGCACAATCTCCGACCAATGGCCTGAAATATGGCGTCGGCTTTGCAGATGGAAAAGACGGAGTCGTGAAAGGCCTGAGCAGCGGACAAATTGAACTCAAATATACGCTTTTGGGCGATGCAAACCTCGATGGAACGGTAAACGGCTCGGACTTCAGCATCCTCGCTGCAAATTTTGGGCTAGGAACCACAAACTGGGATCAGGGGAATTTTCTATTCACGTCGGCGGTGAACGGCTCGGACTTCAGCGCGCTGGCGGCAAACTTCGGGCAGGGCGATAGCGGCGCAGCGGCGAGTGTTACTCAAGCTGATATCGCGGCGCTGGATTCGTTTGCGGTGGCGAATGGGTTGCCGCTGCCGGCGATTGATGCGGTGCCGGAGCCGGGGGCGATTGCCCTCGCCGCAGTGGCGGCGGGAATGCTGATAAAGCGGCGCGGGCGAGGTTGACAACGCGGGTGACGAAGATAAACCACCATGAGTGGTAAAGAGTTATGCCCAACAAAATAAAACAAGAAATGATGGCCGAAGACTTCGAGGCACTTTCGGATGCCGAGAAGGAAAACATCTGGCGGGAGATTGACGCTCAATCCCCTCAAGAAATCCTTCGCGGGTCGCGGCCATTGAATTCAAAGGAACGACGTCAATGGCGAAAGGTTCTGCGCGGACACTATGAAAATCCCACCGCCGAATGAAACACGAAAACTGACGCGTTGCAGTTTTTGCGGGAAGCCGAACACTCAAACGGGGCGGCAGGTCGAAGGACCTTCCGAGGTTTACATTTGTGCGGATTGCGTTGATGTTGCGGCCCAGATCGTGCGAGCGGGAAGGCAAGCGGGCCAGATTCCTAATGCCAAACCAGAGTTACCTTAGACGTTAATCGCGCTGATCTTCACTTCGACTTGCTTCTGCCGATGGCCGATCTTTTTGTGATAACCCTTGCGGCGGCGGTACTTGATGATGTCGATCTTTTTGCCCTGAACATTCCGGACAACATCGGCGACGACGCTTGCGCCGGCGACGGTGGGAGCGCCAATCCTGGGATCGCCTTCGCCGCCCACGAAGAGGACGCGGTCGAAGGTGATGGATTTATCGTCGCTGATGGGACGGTCGATGCGGATGACATCGCCCGTGGTGACTTTATGCTGCCGGCCGCCGGCTTCGATTATTGCGTACATCGGTAAAACTCCGCGTTTTTTGCAGGAGGAGGGATTGTGGCGATATGGGCTGGGATGTCAAGGGAGGCGTCTGACCCAGCACGCGGCATCCTGGGCAATTGATGGTGTGGTCAATGTGAGTGCGACGCCGGGTGAAACGGCGGCGGAATCGGATTTTGTGATCTCCCCAGTTTGGGTGTTTATCCAGGTGACGGCGTAGTTTGCGGCCCACAGGCCGGGGATTTCGAGGCTGCCGGAGATTGGCTGACCAGGCTCTGGGGCGCGGTTGAAGACCCACATAACGACAAGATCGGCGTTACCCTTGGCGAGTGCATCGAGCTGGGGTGCGCGTGGGATCACCTCAATTGGCTTTATGCCGGATTCGTGAAGCAGCCCGCTTCGCTGGATGAAGCTCCGGGCGGCGGTGAATTCGTTGAGGAGATTCTTGCTTTGAATGATGTCCCAGAACCAGAATTGCGCCGCGCCGCCGGCGCCGCTCATCAGGCTTGCCCACAGGCCCTTGTGCAAGTCTTCCCGGGCATGCTGTTGCCCGCGGCGCGGCCACCGAACTCGCCGTAGAAATAGGGGCGGTCGAGACGGTTCCTGTCGAGCGTTGTCATGGCGGACGTGAGGTCGTGCGTGTAGACGTGAGGCTGATAATAATCCATCGCGGACCAGAGGCTGGATTCAGCCGTTTGCGAGCTGGTCGTAATCAGATGTCGATACGGGTCCTGCCCGCGGATGAAGTCGGCCATGGTCTGGTGCCACGCGGCGACGGAGTCGAGATCGCTTTTGAACAGATCAGTCCATTCGATTTCGTTGAAGAGCTCCCAGGCCATGATCGCCGGCGAATATCCCCATCGGGCAATGATGTAGCGATATTTATTTGTGGTCAGGGCGATGGCGCGGGGATCGGTGAAGAATTGCCCGCTGTTTTCCAGCCACCCGACGTTGCCTTTGTTCCAGGGATTTTGCGGCCAGTTGGCATCGGTGGTTGAGCTAAATTGGCCGTGGTGCTGGAGAACGAGCTGAAGATATACGCCCCCCGCCTCGGCAGCGGAAACGATCTGATCCCACTGCCGGGCCACCGAGAGGCTGAGTTGACCGATTTCCATCGGGTCGGCTCCGTCTTTGGGCCAGTCGAGATTTTTTTCGTCCCAGTGGTTCATCCAGATGCGGGTCCAGTTCACGCCTGCCGCGCCCATGCGGTCGAGGGACTGCGTGAGCGGCGGCTGTCCATCGCCGCGCCAGGCGAGGTTGAAGCCGAGGGGGTAATAGGGGGAGCCGTCATCGAAGATGAATCGGATTTTGTTTTTCGGATCGAGCCGGATGAAGCCGGGGGCAACGGAGCCGGCGACTTGGAATTGGGTGGGATTGAGATTGACCGGGTTGGCATCCTGGCCGTTATGCGTGACCGCGGTGACGGAATAAATTCCGGGCGTGGTTGGAGTGAATCGCGCGCGCCAGGTTGTGCCGCCGTCGAAGAATGCGGGGATTGTTCCGGTTATGCCGTTGGGGGCTTTAAATGTGACGCGCACGTCGTTCTGTGAGAGGTCGAAGGGGTTGCCGGTTATGACGGGAATATCGAAGCTGGTCTGCAACATTGGGTGAGAGCCGCCTGCGAGGGCGGTGCGGACAATGCAGAATATCAGAACTGTGCGCGATTCGGACGCGCAGGACGTACCCGATAAAATCATGCATGTATTTATATTGGTAGAGTGCAACGGACACTAAATGAGTGGGACAACGGCCAAAACCCATTTGGTGGCGAATGGCGCAAGGTCGGGATTGGGGTTGCGCATTTTGTGTCAATCCGGGCGACGAAAAATCAATTCAGCGGATCGGGAGTTATTCCGATCCTCTGGTAACTGAGTGATTTTCCTTACACTTGTAAAACCTCAATGAATAAGCCACTTCTCGCCAAGATCAAAGCTGACCCGCGTCTTCCCTCTCTGCCGGGCGTTGCCGTCCGGGTGCTGGAACTGGTGAAGCAGGAGAACGCTTCCGTTGCCACGGTGGGCAAAGTGATCTCCGCCGACCCGGCACTCTCCGCCAAGGTCATTCGCACCGTCAACAGCAGCTTCTATGGATTGACGCACCAGGTGGCGACGATCAATCACGCGCTGGTGCTGCTGGGGATGCAGACCGTGAAAACGGTGGCGCTGGGGTTTTCGCTGGTGGGGGCACTGAATACCAAGAAGAGCCCCAAGTTCGACTACCTGCGGTTCTGGCGGCAGAGCCTTTACTCTGCCGTGGCGGCGCGCATGCTCGACAAGACGCTTCAGCGCGGCACGCATGAGGAATCGTTTCTTGCGGGCCTGCTCACCGATATCGGGACCCTGGCGATGCACCAGGCGCTGGGGGAACCATACGACGAAGTTCTGGAAACGACCAACGGCAACCAACTGGAATTGATTCGCCTTTCGCGCGAGCGGTTTGACCTGGACCACGCCGAGGTGGGGGCGATGCTGGCCGAGCACTGGAAGTTTCCACCGGCGCTGGTGGAGCCGATCCGGCAGCATCACAGCCTCGAACAGGCGGGCCCGCGAAACCGGCTGGCAGAACTTGTCTATGCAGGCGTCCTGTGCGGACAGGTCTTCTCGTCTAAATGCACGGGGCTCCTGCAGGCGCAGGTGGACGAGCTGCGCACGCGGTTTGAGCTCCCGGAGACGCGGATCAAGTCAATCCTTCAGCAGATCGACGCGCAGACCAAGGAGCTGGCGGAGCTTTTCGAAGTGACGATCCATCCCGGGCGACACCTTCGGCGAAATCGAACAGGAAGCCCGCCAGATGCTGGTGGACATGGCCCTGCAAAACCAGATGCGTTCGCAGCAACTGGTGAAGGAGAACGCCTCGCTGCAAATGCTGGCGGCCACGGATGGGCTGACCGGGCTGGCCAACCGGGCACAGTTTGAGGAGATCCTTGCCGACGCGTTTTCAGAAGCGCGGGCGACGGGCGGAGCGATTTCCGTGCTCTTCCTGGACGTGGATAAGTTCAAGGCGATCAACGACACGCACGGGCACCCCGCGGGAGACGCGGTGCTGAAGCAGTCGGCACAGTTGCTGAAGTCGATGATCGGGAAGAATCATGCCGGGCGATATGGCGGCGAGGAGATCGCCATCGTGCTGGGCAACGTCGATGCCAATCATGCGTATGAATTTGCCGAGCGGATTCGCACGGCGATCGAGGGACAGCGCGTTGCCTTCGAGGGCAAGGTGATCAAAGTGACGGTCAGCATTGGTGTGGCGGTGGATTCGGTGGGATGCGGATTCCAAGACGCTGCGGAGCTGATCGCGGCCGCCGACAAGGGGGTTTATGCCGCCAAGCAGGCGGGGCGGAATTGCGTTCGGGTTCACTCGCCGGTGGGGATCAAGTTTCCTGCCGCCGTTCAAGGGCTTCAAGGATTTCCGGTTCTGGCGTCGTAGCGATACCGCCCCCAAGGGTTGGGCGTCGGCAGCATATTTTCCATTTCTGGCAGCAATGTGTACTCCTTGGGTGTGACGCTATTTCCTGGCCACTTCGGATATCGACCCCCACCCCTGCCCTCCCCCGGAGTACCAGGGGAGGGGAAGCAGCGCTGGCCCCCTTTCGCGATGTGGGGCGTCATCGCATAATACGCTCCCCCAAAACGAGACCGAGGAAGAGGCCAGAGCGATGAAGTCGTCAGACGGCGGAAGCGATAGCGAGCAAAGTCAGGAGACCAGCGAGCTGCCGCACGTCGCCAGCCGGGCCCAGCTCGCCGACGTGCAAAAGCTGGCCCTGAAGCTCATCGAAGAGCTGCGGTCGATCGAGGAGGGGGACCTGGTCGGCGAAATCGTCGACAACGCGATGAAGCTGCTGCGCGACCAGACCAATCGCGGCGACATCAAGCTGATCAACAAATCATTCAAGGAACTGCGGTACGCCCTGAAGATATTCGCGCCTACCGGGACGTGCGGAAGGTGAGCATTTTCGGCAGCGCACGGACGGATGAATCGCACGACGATTACAAGCAGGCGGCGGAGTTTGCCCGCAAGATGGCCGCGTCGGGCTGGATGGTGATCACCGGCGCGGGGGGCGGCATCATGGCCGCGGGGCATGGCGGCGCGGGGCCTGATCCGAGCTTTGGGCTGGCGATCCGCTTGCCGTTCGAGCAGAAGACCAACACCATCATCGCCAACGATAAGAAGCTGATCAATTTCAAATATTTTTTCACCCGCAAGCTGATGTTCGTGCGGTCGAGCCATGCGATCGCGCTTTTTCCCGGAGGATTTGGGACGATGGATGAGGGGTTTGAGGTGTTGACGCTGGTGCAGACGGGCAAATCGGTGCCGATGCCGATCGTCTTCGTCGACAGGCCCGGCGGCGATTACTGGAAGCAGTGGGAGGATTACGTTCAGGACCAACTCGTGGCACGCGGGCTGGTCGGGCCGGATGATTCGCACCTGTACAAGATCACCGACAAGGTGGATAAGGCGGTCGAGGAAGTGCGCCGGTTCTACAGCAATTATCACAGCATCCGCTATTTCCGCGACGACGTGATCCTGCGGCTGCATCATCCATTGACGCGGGAGCAGCTTGCCGAAATAAGCGAGCGGTTCTCGGATCTTCTGGTGAGCGGGACGTTCCGGACGGGGCACGCACTTGCCGCCGAGCATGATGAACCGGGGCTCGAAAAGCTGCCGCGGCTGATTTTCGCGTTCAATCGGCGCGACCATGCGCGTCTGCGGATGCTGATTGATTATCTGAACGAAATTCGGGAGTAACGCCGGGGTCGGGTCGTCCCACGATTGAGGTCACGCGCAAAGCGCCCGAATTGCCAGGAACATCGGGATTTCCTCACGGGCCCGATTTTCGGCGGCGGCACGGGGCCCGCTGGTGCTCTTTTTGTGGCTCGGCCATTCTTCCAGCGCGTCGATCAGCAGGCCGGATTGACGCAAAGATTTGACGTAGGCGCCCAGGGGCCGGTGGAACGTCCAGGTGTAATGGTTGGGATCGGAACCGGGATGGGTCACGATTGGGGATTTGCGCGGGATGAGGTAGCGGTCGACCCGCCGAAATTGCACGCCGGCAGATTGATCCCACCCCCAACTCGTTTCCTTCGGACCGCGAAAACAGGGGTGCATCATAACAATGACCACGCGACCACCGGGTTTGAGCAATCGCGCGATCCCCTCGAAAATCGGCGGGAGGGGATGAATGTTCTGGATCGCCAGCACGCAGGCGGCGGCGTCGAAATGGGCGGCGGGAAGATGAGAAAGCTCGCGTGCATCGCCGACGAGGTATTTGATTTCGGCAGGGCCGCGTTTGCGGGCTGATTCGATTAATTCCTTTGCGGCATCGATGCCGGTCACTTCGACCCCGCGCTCGTGCAAAGCCCGGCAGAGGACGCCCTGCCCGCAGGCGACGTCGATGATTTTTTGGCCCGCGCTGGGGGCGAGGAGTCGAAGGGCGCCGGGAATGACCACTTTTTCGTGATATTCACCGCCACGGTCGCCCACGTGATCGTCGTACCACTCGGCGACGTCGCCCCAGTGGGTGGAGGATTTGGGACTCGTGTGATTTTTTCGGCTTGCCGGGCGGCTGGCTCATTGCTTTCGGCTCATGCAGGTTTTGACGTCTGAACGATGACCGGCGCGGCGCAAATGCGGCTGAATCCGACCGGTTTGAGCATCGAATCTGTAACTTCATCTGGCTCAGGCGATCATAAATCCGAGCCTCGTTCCGAATCGGCCACCAGTCATACAGGAATATCTCCAGCGGCCGCCACATCGCCACCCAGCCGCCGATGAGAAGGTTTTCGTGCAGAATCTCCCCCAGCTCAATTTCATGGGCCCTGTGACCCACCCAGTCGCCCAGCAGAATGCACCCGGCCAGGAAGGCCAGTCCGATAATGAGGCTCGTTCGTCCCGTCCGCAGAAGCTGGTGAAGTCTTTGGCGGGCCAACTCTGCACGATGCGAGTAAAACCCATGCACCGCTTCAGTGAGCATCGCCTGGGCTTCGGCAGGAATCGCGCCGCGATCCAGGTGCACCAGCAGGGTGAGCGGCATGCTTACCGGCAATTCCTTCGCCCAGCTCAGAATGAATTCGTGGGCGTCGTCGTCGAGATCTTTTTCACGGAACGGCGAAGGATCGATCGAATTGAAGAGCTGCTCGATTTCGTTGACATGGACTTCGATGATGCCGGTTTCGCGCGACGCGCCGTCGGTCGGTGGTTTTTTCTGCTCGGCCATACGGTGCCATTTTAAAACTGCTGCAAAAACCGGATGTCATTTTCGACGAAGAGGCGGATGTTGTTGATCCCGTATTTCCGCATGGCGATGCGCTCGATGCCAAAGCCGAAGGCCCAGCCGGTAAATTGTTCGGGGTCGATGTTGACGGCTTTGAAGACGTTGGGATGAACCATGCCGCAGCCGCCGAATTCCACCCAGCCGCTTTTTCCGCCGGGGCGATCGAACCAGAGATCCACCTCGGCGGAGGGTTCGGTGAACGGGAAAAAGCTGGGGCGGAAACGCACCTTGGCTTCCTTGCCGAAATAGGCGTGGACGAACTGGTGGATCGTGCTTTTCAGATCGACCATCGTGACATTTTTGTCCACGACCAGCGCTTCGAGCTGGTGGAACATCGAAAGATGCGTGTCATCGTGCGTGTCGGGCCGATAGACGCGGCCGGGGATCACCACGCGAATCGGCGGCTTTTGCTTTTCCATCACGCGAATCTGCACGGTGCTGGTTTGCGTGCGCAGGAGCTTGAGTTGGCCGGATGCTTCGCGATCGAGGCCGGTTGATTGTCCTTCGCCGGTATCGGAGGCGAGATAGAAATTATCCAGCGGATCGCGGGCCGGATGGCTGCTGTGGGATATTCAGCGCGATGAAGTTGTGGAATTCGTCTTCGACTTCCGGCCCGGAGGCGAGGGCGAAGCCCATCCGGCCGAAAAGCTCGGTCAGTTCGTTGACGACCTTCATCAGGATATGGCGATTGCCGATGCGCGGGCGAATGCCGGGCTCGGTGATGTCGACGGTGATTTCGCTGGCTCCGCCGGCGGAGAAGCTGGGCGGTCCGGGCTTCGAAGGCGGATTGAACCCGGTCCTGAAGTGCGTTGATTTTTTGCCCAAAGGCCGGCTTCTGATCCTTGGGCAACTGGCCCAGCAGCTTCATGAGGCCCTTGATTGCTCCTTTGCCGCCGAGGAATTTGATCCGGAACTGCTCAAGCTGGGCCGAATTGGCGACGGCGGACAGCTCTGCGTCGGCCTGGGCTGCGAGTCCGTCGATCTGATCGGATACATCGGCCATGAAATTCTCCGCCAACCACTCCCCCTCTCCCGGTATTCCGGGAGAGGGTTGGGGTGAGGGTCTTACGCAACAAATGCCCAACTGCCCTCGCCCCGTGGCAAATTACCGGCAGAGGGGAAAAGGGCTACGTCTAATAGTTTGAATCCTCGGCCTGCGGTCTTTACATTGATTGCGCCACAGGGTCAAGGATGCCAGCTAATTGGAGCAAGCCCGCATGGACATTTCAAAATTGCCGAAGCTGTCGAAAACCGGCGAAACACAGCCACCGCGCCGGCCCCGCCGAAACCTCCCGAGGTCCCACGGTCTCCCCGCCGACCCTCGACGACATGCCCGCCAAAAGCCCCGCGATGGGCCTGGCCGAGGCATGGATCAGCATCGGGCTCGGCATATTGCTGCTGTTCATTTTTCCCAACACGCTTCAAGCTACATTATTCTCCGGCGGCTTCGAACAGAACAATCCTGTCACCGATCCCAACGGCAACACGATTCCCTATCTGCAGAGCATCTTCTTCCTGGACGGATCCTGGGGTGACGGTTTTTGCGGCCGCGCTGATCGTCGAAGGAATCGTCCTGGCGGTCAGCGCGAAAACTCGGCCCGGTGATTTTCGCTTTCGTCGGTGACCGTCGTAGCGGCGATTTTTAACGTGATCGTGATCGTCCACGCCGAGCCGATCAGCGGTTTTCCCATTTTCTGCGGCCTCGGCGTTCTTCTCCTGGGGTACATGGCGATGACGCAATGGCGGATCATCGCGCGCTGCGCATAAAAAAACCAATAAAAAAACCCCAACAAAAAAACCTCGGACGCGGGGAGGTGCGTCCGAGGCTCAGGGGAGGGAAAGAATCGCCTTAAGTTATTCTGAAGCATTTGGGTCGCTTCAGTGCAGTCAATTATTGAATGCGCAGAGGGGAAAAAAGTAACAGATCAGGCGAGAAATTTTTACGCCAGCGTCATGCGAACCGACCATTGCCGGCGGCCAAACGGCTCGATCTGGCCGGCGGAACCGTCTTCAATACTCCGGTCGATTTCGTCGTATCTTCCGGTGGTAGGCTCGGCGGCGAAATGGCGGTTCCCGGCCCATCCGCCGGTGTTGATCCATATGCCCCAATAGGCGGGAAGAGCGTCGGGCGAGGCGTATTCCAGCCGCAGAGTCCGCTTGCGGGTCGGGATAGGAAACCAGCAATGCCGATTGGATCGGCTCGGCCGAAAAGAGCTTCCAGCCTCGCTTCACCGGCAGCGAATCTGGTCGGGAAAAGTCCTCCCCTTCGATTCCTGTCGGCCAGGAAAACGCCGCGTCATATCGCTTCCCCTCGGCGTCGTGGCTCCACCGGAATGACTTCTGCTCGACGCTGAATCTCCACCGGCTGAACCATCGACATCAGCGAATGCATCGCCCAGACAAATCGAAACTCAAACGGGGCCAGGTTCATAAGATCGTACTCGGCGACGATCGCTGAATTCTGGAGATAAAGCTTTCGCGTCAGGCGATAGCCGAATCGAAGCCCGTTCCAGACTGTGGTGATTCCATCTTTCGTGGGAACTGCCGTTGTCGTAGGGATGCCCCAAAGCTCGCCATGATCGGGAACGGCAATGCCGTTGTAGGGATGGCGCGGATAGGTGCTCCGCGCGACGGCCGGAAAACATTCGTCCCACCCGCTGTACCAATGATCGCCATAAGGAGCGTCGTAATGCGGCGAATCCGGCAAGCTCGGCAGGATAGGAGAACAAAAGCTCGTAATGATCTTTTTTATCGACGATGCTCGAAACCTTGCCGCCGATCTGCGGCCAAACTTCCATTCGGATGGCGTCGTTTTCGATGGTGACCGGATGCATGTTGTGACAGACAGATTAGCGTTGCCAATTGCCAATTGCCAATTGATGATACAGGCGTCGGACTCGAACTTGTTTACCAACGACCTTCGCGGAGGCTATTCGCTCGTACACGAGAGCTGGCGAATCGAAGAATAATGGGCTTTTTTGATCGACTCTTTTCCGCGCAGCAACATATTTCCGACCCCGTGACGCTACGGCGTGAGTTGTTCGATGCCGCCAGCAAAGGCGACCGGGCTACGCTCGACAAACTCTGCCGCAACTGTCGCGCCACCATTCTCGATCAGTTTGCGACATGGAGTAATGTCCGCAACTATTCCGACTTTGACCCCAAAGATCCAAAACAATTGCAGTACATCATCAACGGACTCTCCAGAGTGGCAGAGTTCTTTCGCGACGAGCTCGGCGATCCTTCACTTTGGAATCGACTTACAAAATCGGATGCCGAGAATCCATTTAATCGCTTTAAAAAAACGCTGGACGCTGCCCAATCTTTTCTCAAGGAGAAGCGCTACTCCGAGGCGATCGAGCTTTTCACGTCCTATTTGATCGAAATTAAGAACATACAAGGCCCGGCGCCGACAATTTCCGTGCTTATGGTCACGGTATCATCGGGATGTCTCTGTTCGCAATAAATCGTTCGAGCGAAGCCGTCCCACATCTTCGCCAGGCGCTGGCTCTTTGCGAGAGCCAAAATGACAGGGGCGGTGTAGGGGTTTATTTGAAGCTGCTTTACGATGCCCATCGATATCTCGCCGAGCCTGACGTGGCGGCGGAATACGCTGATCGCCTTGCGGCACACCACGCCTCAGCGCCTGAATCACAATTGTGGCGGACACGAGCCGCGATTGTCCAAGCGGGCGAGCCTCTATTGAGAATGGTCGCTGTGCAAGGCGATCGCACAATTGAACTTCCCGATCTAACAACGATGGCGGACAAGAAGACCACATTTATATTTGAGCGCAACCGCCCGGCTCTCGCCGCGTCAACCGATCTGGTCTCCAGGGGAGAGAAATTGGGGTCTGCGGGAAAATACGAGGACGCGCTGGGCTTATTTCGGGAGGCCGCAAAAGCCGACCCTTTCAATCCCCAGCCGCGTTATGAGGCTGGAATCACGCTCCTGCTTCTTGAGCGCTATCCGCAAGCCGTCGAAGAATTCGAGGTCACGAAGAGCCTGGCGCCGGGGTGGTTCAATGTCGACAGCGACCTGTGGATAGCGCAGGAGCTGTTGGCCGGACGGCTTGGTCACGAGATATTTCTCGTCACTTGGGCGGCTGAGAACACCAAATTAGAACCATTGAAAAAGCTCGAGATGATCGACGCGGGAATCGCGCGGAAGCCGGATTTCCCCTACCTGCACCTGCAGCGCGGCGTTGCGCTCGCGGCACTAAATCGCAAGGAAGAAGCCGTCGCCGCGATTGACGCCGGCCTCGCAGCCAAGGGCGAGCCGGGTATTCGCTCGCGGCTCCTGGCGCAATGCGCGACACTATCCGATCTCACAAATCAGCAACACTACTTGCGGGAAATCCTGCAGATTTCCGGCGCGAACATGATGTCCCGCACGATGGCGGAGGTCGTTCTGAAGTGCGCAGAGAAAAACGATTAAAAGCGCGGGATTACAGCTTTGTGCGAAGCCGGCTATTTACGGCTGCGTCGCCGCCGGCTGCGTCGTCGGAGACAGATTCTCCAGCGGCGCATTCACCAGCGTCGGCTGCGTGGTGATCGACTCGGCGGGGGCCGCGGGAGGAGGAGCAATCACATCCGAGGGAAGCATCTCGACTGGATTGAGAACGATGACCGTATCGACTTCGTGCAACACCGGGGCCCCGGAGCCTGGAGTGTTGGCATTTGCATCTGCCGGAGTTTGCGCAGCAATCATGGGGGTCATTGCCGCCGGCTGTACCAGGGCAACCGCGGCGTTGGCGGCCTGGGCCGGTTGCGTGGAAGCGGCGCCTGCCAATTCGGTCGAATTGGCGGCGACCTGAGCGCTCGAAAGATCACTCGGCCGGGTTGTCACCAGACTCAGCGCCGACTGCATCGTGACCTGCACCTGCGAACCGTTCTGCGGAACAATCAGCGATTGCCGCAATGCGTCCGCCTTCTCCGCGTCAAGGCCGTGGGCGACATACAAATCTTGCGGCGCGGAGGGCCGCGTCGTTGCGCTGCCATTTACGGATGAAGCGACAGCGCCGGCTAGGCTGCCCGCGGCCGCCGGAGTCGCAATCGAATTGTTTGCCACGGCCGCGCCGCCCGTGCTGGGCAGAGTGGTTGCGCCGCGGGGGCTTGAGCCGCCGCGGGGACGACGTTCCAGGAAACGCCGCTGCTGTTGCTCAGGAATTGGGCGATCTGCACCTTGGTCGCCAGGGGATCGCTGGTATTGACGACCATGAGAATCGGGCCCGGCTGCCCGCCGTCATTGCCGGCGGTAAGTACGGAACCTTCCGGCGCATGAATGTCATATCCAAAATCCGCGAGCCGTTTGCGGATCACGTTAATGTCTGGTTGGGCAGGCGAAGCATTTTGAGCTTGTAACTGCTGAAGCGAGCGCAGGAAGTTGCCCTGCGGAGCGGGCACCAAGCCTTGCACTAGCCTGGGGCCATCGGGTCCGGGCGCCACCATTTCCTTCTGGACAGAAACCAGCGGCGAAACCTTTGAAAGAGCCTGAGCCATCGGCTCAGCCTCCTGCATCGGCACAATTGCCTCCGATTGCGTGATCACCGCCGGCTTGAGCGTCGGGCTGATCGCCTTAAAGACGATGAATCCCAGAGAGGCGAAGAGCAGCACCACAGCCGCGATCCCAAAAAACTGCGGCCATCGGCTTGCGCCGCTGCGCTCGGGAACGAGCGCAAGCGAATCGTCCAGAAGCAGCGAGCGTTCCACCTTCTGGCGCAGCGAATCGCCCACATCGATTGGCGCCCGCACGCGGGGAAGATTCCGCACGAGGTCGCGCATGGCCGTCAGCTCCTGCAGCAGCTTTTTATGCTGCGGGTTGTCCTTGAGGTGCTTTTCGATCTGCGCCTTGCCGGTGGCGTCGAGATCGCCCTCAATGAACGCACAGAGCATGGCTTCAATATTTTCCACGCTATTTCCTCGACTTTCGATCCGCCAGGTATGCCCCCAGCTCATCCCGCAGCGCCAAGCGCGCGCGGAATAACCGGCTCTTGAGCGTTCCCAGCGGCAAAGCCAGCACATCCGCCATCTGCTGATAATCGAATCCTTCGACGTCGCGCATGATGAGGACGGCACGATATTCGGCGTCGAGCCGCCCAAGGGCATCGAGAACGATCTGATGCCGCTCGCTGCGCTCCGCCGCTTCCGGGGGCGATTCCGTCTTGGACGTTGTGATGCGGTCGACGAGCGCAGCCGCCTGATTTTCGCGGCGGGAGCTGCCGTTGGCGCGGCGCGGGCCGGCGTCGAGCGAGAAAATACGCAGGCGCTGATTTCGGCGAAGATTGCTGATCGCCAGATTCATTCCGATCCGGAAGAGCCAGGTGTACGGCCCCGCCTCACCGCGAAATGTTTCGATCTTCTCGAGGCCGCGGGTAAACGTCTCCTGCGTCAGCTCGCGGGCCTCTTCGGTTTCACCGACCATCCTCAGCAGGGCGTTGAAGAGGCGGTCCTGGTACAGCGTGACGATTTGACCATACGCGGAGCGGTCGCCGTCGCGGGCCGCGGCGATGAGCTTTGCGGCCCCGTCGGAAGCTTTCTTGTCAGAGCCGTTCTTGTCCGATCCGTGCAGCGAAGGTGTCGCCACGGCCTGGCCTTTCGGCATACCACCTCCACCGACCGCGCCCGATGAACCCGCCCCCGACGAGCCCACTCCGGGCGGGCCCGCGCCTTCCGCCGATTCACCGGCCGACGAAACCTCAGCCTCGAAATTGGCGCCGCCCAGGCTTGACATTGATTTAGATGCGGGAAATCCCAAAAAGTTCCCATGATTTTCGGCCGGGAACCCATTGCGGCCGCCGGTCATCCGTGACCGGGTAAAAGCGATCTTTATCATGCCACGGATTATTGAGGTGTCAATGGCAGAATGGGTTCGAGTTGCGAGTTACGAGTTGCGAGTTGCGCGTAAAGGCCCGTATTTGCTCGCAACTCGCAACTCGTAACTCGCAACTGTATTTTAACCCCATGTCCACCGAAACCCTCTCCGACTTTTTGGCCCTCCTGGAACGCGAAGGCGAGCTTGCAAAAGTCTCGGCAACAGTCGATCCCAAGCTCGAAATCGCCGCCATCGCGGGCCGCATGTCCCGAACACCCGCGCCGCACGGGCATCAGGAGCTCGACCAGTCCGCCGCCTCGAAGCTTGGAGGCAAGGCGCTCCTCTTCCAAAATGTCGCGGGCTCAGAAATTCCCGTTGCCATCAACACCTTTGGATCCTACTGGCGCATCAATAAAGCGCTGGGCACCAATTCTCTGTCCGAATTGGCCGATCGCGTCCAGGCCCTGGTGAAACCTGAAATTCCCACCACGCTGCTGGAAAAAATGAAGAAGCTCCCGGACCTGCTGAAGCTCGGCAGCTTTCCCCCCAAATCGGTCCGAACCGGAATATGCCAGCAGGTCGTCCTCGAAGGCGAAAAAGCCGATCTGAACCGCCTCCCCCTCATTCAATGCTGGCCCCTCGACGGCGATCTCTCCAGCGGCCAAGTCTTCGATACCACCGCCTGCGAGAAGCTCACCGAAAAAGGGACTGGCCGCTACATCACCTTCGGCGGAATCTTCACCCAAAACCCCGAGACCGGCGACCGCAACATCGGAATGTACCGCGTCCAGCAGTTCGGCCCGCGAAAGTGCGCCATGCACTGGCATATGCACCACGACGGCGCCCGCCATTTCCGGATGTACCAGAAGCGCGGCGAAAAAATGCCCCTGGCCATCGTCCTCGGCGGCGAGAGTGTGTTGCCCTACGTTGCCACCGCCCCACTGCCACCGGGAATTGAAGAGCTGCTGTTTGCGGGATTCCTGAACGACGGCGGCATCGAACTCGTACCCTGCCGGACGATCCCGCTTGAAGTCCCGGCCAACGCTGAAATCGTCATCGAAGGATTCGTCGACCCCACCGAAAAGCTCATGGAGGGCCCCTTCGGCGATCACACGGGGTTCTACAGCCTTGCCGACTGGTATCCCGCCTATCACATCACCGCCATCACCCACCGAAAAAATCCGATCTATCCGACGACGGTCGTCGGCAAACCGCCGATGGAAGATTATTTCCTCGGCAAGGCGACCGAACGAATTTTCCTGCCGCTGCTGCGCACCATCGTTCCCGACATCGTCGATTACAGCCTGCCGATCAGCGGCGTGTTCCACAACTGCGCGTTCATCAAGATTCGCAAGGAATATCCCTGGCAGGCTCGCCGGGTCATGCACGCGATCTGGGGCGCCGGCCAGATGAGTTTCACGAAATTCATCATCGTGGTGGATGAAAACGTGAATGTTCACGACGAGCAAGACGTGCTGTTCCACCTCTTCTCGAACTGTGACCCACAGCGCGACAGCGAGATCGTTCATGGCCCCGTCGATATTCTCGACCACGCCAGCCCGGAATTGGGGGCGGGGAGCAAAATCGGTTTCGATGCCACCGTGAAATGGCCGGCCGAGGGGAAAGTGCGGACTTGGCCGAAGGAGTTGGAGGTGGATCAGAAAACGCGAGAATTAATCGAGCGGCGGTGGAAGGAATATGGGCTGTAATGTCGAAGGACATCTACAAGCTCGACCTGCACCGGCACGGCGGTCCCCACATCGACCGATTAAGAGCCCGCAAGAATGTCGGACGCTACCGGCTCGATGGCACTCCCATTCCTCATAAAGGCGTGACGCCAGAACCTATCCCCGTCGCCGATGCCGGAAGATTTTTGGCCGAAGTTGCAAAAGCTCAACGATAAAATGTTTTTGGAACGGGTATAATAGTTGGAATGAAAGTCCCCAAGGTCATCCCTCCCAAGACCATCGTTCGGCTAAGCCGTTACGATGATTCCACGCCGCAATGGCGGAATCATATTGGGCAGGAATTTCGCGTGGGCTACTATTCACCAGGCGACGGCTTGGATTGTATCTGGCTCGTAGACGATGCCGGCAACTACGCACAGACAACGGACCGTGCAACGCTGCTCATGTATTTTGACTTGTTAAAACTTTCAACTGAGTCGGACTTTTTCGGCAGGCGACGCGATCCTCTACGGGCGAGAAGGAACCGCAAGGCTCTTGCCTGAAGGGCAAGCGATGATCCGCATCCGCGAAATCACCGACCCCGACCTCCGCCAACGCATCCTCGAAGCCCTCGCCGAGCGCGCGGCTGCGCCGTCGCCGCGATTCCCGATTGGTTTGAACTGGACGACGCCGACTATGTCGATCTGCTCAACGACTTGAAGGGTGACGACACTGAAATCGAGCCAGGCGACCCCAGGATGTAAAAAATCCATGTGTCGCCGGTTGATCGGCTAATATTTCTTGACTTTTCTGCCGATCTATCGCATAATGCGATAATGACGCTGATCGGGCAGGACGTGCTGACCGCGGCGGGCAAAAAGAACAAGCCGCTCAAAACATGGCTTGACGTGTGGGCCAAGACCGTTGATGAGTCGGAGTGGCACAGCTTGCAGGACGCGAGGAAGACATATGCCTCGGCCGATGGCGTAACCCTAAAAAGCAAGACTGTCGTGACAGTGTTCAACACCAAGGGCGGCAATTACCGACTCCTGACCGTCATTGACTACGACGCTCAATTCGTTGAGGTGTTAGAAGTTCCTACGCACGCCGAGTACGACAAGAACTTGTGGAAAGAGAGATATTGAGATGACAACAAAAACCAAGAACTCGGGCGCGTCAACGGACCTCGACCCCTACCTCAACCTGATCGTGAATCTCTATCCGCTCCGGCCCATCCACAACGCCGAGGAACACCGACAATCCAAGCAGGCTCTTCGCAGCCTCGTTGGGGATAAGCGAAAGGACGTGCTCGACTACAAGAAGGTTCTGGTCGGCCTTATCGAGACGTACGAGCGTGAGCAGAATCTTCAGTTGGACACGTCGGGCATTTCGGCGGCGGATGTCGTGCGACACCTGCTCGGCGAACGCGGCCTGAGTGTGAATGCCTTTGCCAAGCAACGTGGCATTTCCCAGAGCGCCCTGTCGGACATGTTGAACGGCAAGCGAGAGTGGAGCAAGTCAGCCATCGCGAACCTGGCCGGATTCTTTGGTCTGAACCACGGCCTCTTCTTTCAGTGAAGCGTGCGCCGTCTCGGCAGCGACGCGATTCCAAAGCGCCTCATGCAGCGCCAACGTATGTGGCCCGCACTTCCCCGACCCGATCGGCGTCTGATTCCACTGCCTCACCCAAGAAATTTCCCGCGTCGTGCTCGTGATGAAAACTTCATCCGCATGGATCGCTTCGTCTTCGGAAAACGCCTCTTCCCCCACGCTCAGGCCAACCGTGGGAGCAAGCTCAAGAAGGATCGCCCGGGTGATTCCCGGCAGCACCTTAGTCCCAACGGCATGAGTCAGAAGCCGCCGCCCGCGCACGATGAACACGTTGCTCGCCGAGCATTCCGTCACCACGCCGTTGTCGATGAACACCGCCTCATCCGCGCCGGCAGCCAGGGCCTTGTTCTTCGCCAGCACATTGGGAAGCAGCGCGATCGACTTGATCCAGCAGCGCTTCCACCGCTCATCGGCAACGGTTATCAGACGAATCCCCGGCGACTTGGCCGGCTCCCCTAGCGGATCGAGCACCCGCGCATAAAAAAGCAGCGTCGGCCCGCAATCGGGAAACGCGTGATTCCGCGGCGCGCGCCTCGCGTGAGCTGAAGATAGATCATTCCATCAGCAAGCGGATTTCGCGCAACGAATTTCCCGATCTCCCCACCCAACTGCCCCGCCGCAGCCGGCAGCCTCAGCTCGATCCCTTCGGCAGATTTCACCAACCGCTGAAGATGCGCATCGAGCGCGAATAGTTTGCCGTTGTAAATCCGGACGACTTCGTAAACCCCGTCGGCAAACTGAAATCCCCGATCCTCGACGCCAATGCGCGCTTCATTCAGCGGCATGATTTCGCCGTTGATCCAGATCAATTCGCTCATCGGCCAACTCCTAGTAGCCCGCTTTTCAGGTAGGCGTCGATCCCTTTGGCCAGATCATACCGCGGCTGGTAGCCCAGGCACCGCTTCGATTCCGTTAAATCCGCTTCGGTCCAATCCTGCGTGAAACTGTAAGGATTTTCGAAATAATCCGGCTCCAATTTTGTTTCCAGCACGCGATTGAGCTGGGCAACCACCTCATTGAATGTCCATGATGCCCCGCTGCCGACGTTGAACACCCCCCCGCGGGTCGATTTGACCGCCGAGATATTCGCCTGCACCACGTCCGCCACATAAACGAAATCCCGGCGTTGCTGCCCCGCCGTAAAAATCCGCGGACGCTTCCCCGCTCGCATCTGCTTGGCGAGCTGATGAATCATGCTGGCGAATTTCCCCTTGTGATCCTCGCCCGGCCCATACACATTGAAATATCTCAATCCCACAACATCGCGCTGGAGCTTGGATCGATACCGATCGGCCAGATGCTCCATCGCCAGCTTGGAATAAGCGTAGACGTTGAGCGGATCGGACTTTGCCGATTCCTTGGTTGGCGACGGCGTTCTGCCATAGACACTGGCGCTGCCCGCCCAGATCACCTGGCTTTGCCACTGCCTGCTCAGTTCCAGGATGTTTCGGAAGCCTTCGACGTTGTTGAACGTCATCTTCCGCTGATCTGTCACCGTCGTGTCAGTAATGGAGGCCTGATGATATATCACCTCGCAGGGATCGAGACGCGTAAGCGGCGTTGCGTCGGTGGCGATATCAGCGGCTACAACCTCTCCCCGAAAATCAATCAGATTTTTCCAATAGGCCGACGAAAAATCATCCGCGATTGCAACCTCGTGACCAGCCGAAGCAAGTTCGATAGCCAGGTTCGACCCGATAAATCCGGCTCCGCCGGTAACCAAAATCCTCACGCACGTCTCCAGTGTTCACACAATCTCAACATTTCCCCCGTCATTCTCGCATTGCTGTCGCGGCAAAAAATGCCAACTTGGCGGAGCCAATAAAAAATATTCTCCCGCCTCCCGTACGCTTTAAAACCCCCATCGATTTCACAACTGTTTATCCGCCTTTCAGTAATATAAAACCCACACAGCCAAACGGGGCGGCCCAAATTGAGAAACGGCACGATCGTTGCACTACCAATCACTCGTCGCCGCGACGAAAGTCGGCAGGTGATATTGAAAACTTAGTCCATTCTTTCCCCGATGTGAAGGGGCGTTCCCGTTTCCAACCCGGGACACCCTTCATCAGCCCCATTCGAGGCCGACCTTGCCCGGGTCGGCTTTTTTTTGCGCCTAAGGCGACAGATGAGCCAGCTTGCGCATAGACTGTCCATTCGAAACGCTCAACAAAAGAAGGAGACATCCACAATGCCCAAGTTCGATAAAGTCCTCTACACCGCGAAAGTCCACACCACCGGCGGCCGCGAAGGCGCTGCCCGCAGCGACGACGGCCGGGTCGACGTAAAGTTCTCCCGTCCCGGCGGCGCAGGCACCGGCACCAATCCTGAGCAACTCTTCGCGGCCGGTTGGTCGGCCTGCTTCCTCAGCGCCATCCAGCACGTCGCCGGGTTAAAGAAAATCCCCGTCCCCGCCACCGCTTCCATCGACATTGAAGTCGACCTCGGCACCGCCGAGGGAAACTTCGGGCTCAACGCCCGCTTGAACATCAGCCTGCCCGGCATCGATCCCGAGATCGCCCATCAACTCGTCGAATCGGCCCACCAGGTCTGCCCCTATTCGCGGTCCACGCGCGGAAATGTCGACGTTGCCCTCAAGATCGTCTGAACCGTCTGCCAAAAATCAAATAGAGGGAGGACTGCCATGCAGGATTTCAACCGCAATCGGCGGCGTTTCCTCGGCACGGCCGCGTTGACCTTTGCCGCCACCCAACTCAACCTCTTGGGATGCTCGGAATCAAAGGACGCCGCTTCGCCCGATGAAACCACGCTCACGCCCACAGCCGGCACCAACACCTCTTTTGCGTCGATGAAACAAGTCGATGCCGGCCTGCTGAACATCGGATACGCCGAAGACGGCCCACCCGATGGAATCCCGGTGATCCTTCTCCACGGCTGGCCCTACGACATCCACAGCTACGTCGACGTCGCCCCGCTCCTCGCCGCCAAGGGATACAGGGTGATCGTCCCCTACCTGCGCGGCTACGGATCAACCACCTTTCTCTCTGGCGATACCTTCCGCAACGGCCAACAGTCGGTGGTTGCCCTCGATATTATCGCATTGATGGACGCGCTGAAGATCCAAACCACGATCATCGGCGGGTTCGATTGGGTCGCCCGCACCGCCGACATCATGGCCGCCCTTTGGCCCGACCGATGCAAGGGGCTGGTCTCCGTCAGTGGATACCTCATCACCAATCTCGAAGCCAACAAAAAGCCCCTGCCCCCCGTGGCCGAACTGGCCTGGTGGTACCAATATTATTTCTCGACGGAGCGAGGCCAGATCGGCTACGACCAAAACCGCGACGCCTTCAACCGGCTCATCTGGCACAACTGCTCCCCCAAATGGAATTTCGACGATGCCACGTTCGATCGCACCGCCGCTTCCTTCCAGAACCCCGACCACGTCGCCATCGTCATCCACAATTACCGCTGGCGCATCAGCGTCGCGCCGGGCGAACCGAAATACGACGATCTCGAAAACAAGCTCCAGCAGTATCCCGTGATCTCCGTCCCCACGATCACCATCGCCAGTGATTTCGACGGCCTCGGCAAGGACGGCATGGGCTATCGCAAGCAGTTCACCGGGAAATACGCCCACCGGATCCTCGACGGCATCGGCCACAATGTTCCCCAGGAAGCGCCGCAGGCATTCGCCGACGCGGTTGTGGAAGTCGATCAATTTACTGCCGCGTAAAAAAAGGAGCCTTATGTCTCAAACAGTCGCTGACGTGATGTGGGAAATGCTCGCCGCGGCAGGCGTCAAACGATGCTACGGCATCGTCGGAGACGCCCTCAACCCCGCGGTCGACGCCCTGCGGCGTAATGGCAAGATCGAGCTGATCCACGTGCGCCACGAGGAATACGGCGCCTTCGCGGCGGTCGCAGAGGCCTATCTCACCGAAGCCCCCGTCGCTGTCTGCGGCACCGCCGGACCGGGCGTCACGCACCTGATCAATGGCCTGATCGACGCCAGAAAAGAAGGCGCCCGATCATCGCCATCGCCGGGGATGTCGAAACCGGCATCATGGACACTTCCGCCCTCGAAGAGCTGAACCCCTACCGCTTTTTCGACGTCGCCTGCCTCTATGTCGGACGCGTGGTAAACCCGCAGCAGATTCGCGCCATCACCACCACCGCGATCGTCACCGCGGTGATGAAAAACGGCCCGACGGTCATTTCCCTTCCCGGGGACGTCGCCTCCTCAGCGGCCCCTTCCAAAGCCCATGACTTCCTGCTGCCGGCCAAACCCCAAATTTCTCCCTCGGACGCCGACCTGCAAAAGCTCGCACAGATGATCGACGCCGCCAAGACTGTCGCGATCTTCGGCGGCGAAGGCTGCCGCAATGCACGCCAGGAGGTGCTCGACCTCTCAGCGAAACTGAAGGCCCCCATCGGATACTCCTTCCGTGGAAAGCAATGGCTCGAACACGACAACCCCAACGCCGTCGGAATGACCGGATTGATCGGCTATGGCGGCGCCCATCGCGCCATCAACAAGTGCGATCTCGTCCTGCTCCTGGGGACCGATTTCCCATTCTCCGAATTCCTCCCCGGCGACGACGTGAAAAAGGTCCAGGTCGACATCAATCCCCACCACATCGGCCGGCGCACGGCCGTCGATCTGGGACTGGTCGGCGATGTCCGCACGACCGCGGCGAAATTGCTTCCGATGGTCCGCACCAAAAGCGATGGCGATTTTCTCGAGGGTTGCATCAAAGAAACCCGATCGTTCGATGAGCTGCTTGGTCATTACGTGACCAAGGGTCCGGACATCAAGCCGATCCGCCCGGAGTTTCTCACCGCGACCATCAACGAGCTTGCCGCCGACGACGCGATGTTTTTTGTCGATACCGGCACCCCCTGCATCTGGGCCGCGCGATATATCCACGGCGGAAAACATCGAAGGATCTTCGGCTCCTTCACCTGGGCATCGATGGCCAGCGCCTCCCCAAACGCCTTCGGCGCACAGTTGGCCTTTCCAGGCCGCCAGACGATCGCCCTCTGCGGCGACGGTGGTTTCACCATGCTCGCCCTGGGCGATCTCCTCACCGAAGTCGAGATGAAAACGCCGGTGATCCACGTGATCTTCAACAACGCCTCTCTCGATTTCGTCAAAATCGAGCAGCAGGAAGCCGGCATCGTCCCCTTCGGCGTCGAATTCAAAAACCCGGATTTCGCCAAGGTTGCCGACGCAATGGGCGCCAAGGGAATCCGCATTGAAGAACCAGGCGACGTCCACGGCGCAATTACCGACGCACTTGCCCACAAGGACGGCCCCGTCGTCGTCGATGCCGTCGTCGATCCATATGCCCTCGCCCTTCCATCGCACGTCCCGTTCCACACCGCCAAGGGCTTCACCCTCAGCCTGACCAAACAATTGCTCCAGGGCAGGATGGATTCGGTGATCAAAACAATCGAGAGAAACGTAAGGCTCGTTTAGCAAATCCATTTTCCCGGTATAGCCGCCCCCGTGTAGCCGCCCCCGCTTGACTTCGGTGAGCTGTGTCGAACCGCGGGGCGCGTCTTCGTCTCCCGAGCAGCGAGGTCTCGCAATTTCCCTCCGCCCCGCGCACAATACCAGCGATCTCAACAATCACACTGGAGGACACGATGGGACTCAACGAACGGCGAAAGATTAAGGAACTTCAGGACGTCACCTTCCCCGGCCGGGTCAAGGAAATCGAAGAAATCTGCGGCAAGCCGATCCCCTACGAAGTCGACTGGGAAAGCCTCGCCGACGACGCCGAGGGGCTCAACTTCATCGACAACCTCTCCTGCCATCGCCTCAACATGGCGCTCCGCGTCATCTGCCAGGACGACATGGGCAAAGAGGCCGTCCGCGATGGCTTGAAAAAGATCAAGCTCAAAAACGTCAAGGACAAATCCACCATGAAGATGGCTTTCGACGGCGGAACTTTGGAAATGCACTGCGCCTACGCCCTCCGCACCGACGGCATGTTCAGCGACAACCAAATCCGCGAACTCCTCGTCGCGAAACTTTAAATCTTGCCCCCGCCCCCGGTACTCCGGGGGGAGGGTTGGGGAGGGGGTGCCCGCATTCTCAAGCCCCAAACTGCCCGCACCACCCGCGCCACAACTCCCGATAAACCCCCTCCACGCCCGCCGCGAATCCGCGCACATCCACCATCGGCGATTCCAGCAACTTCTGCCTTAAACTCGCTCGAAGCCCCACCAGCCGCGGAATATCCCCCGCCAACTTCACTGCCGTGGTCACGAACTCCTCCGGCGCCCGCACCACAAGATTCTCCAACCCCACCGCTTTTAAAATGCTCCCCCCCGCCCGCGCCTGCGGCTGCTGCCCCATGAGCGTCACCACCGGCACCCCCATCCACAGCGCGTCACACGTCGTTGTGATCCCATTAAACGGCAGCGTATCCAGCACAATATCGATCCGGTCATACAGCCGCAGATACTCTTCGCGCCTGCACGTCCTCACAAACTGCACCCGATGCGATTTCACCTCCGCCGCCTCGAACACCCGGCGAATCTGCTCCCGCTGCCGCTCTGAGTTGCTCAGAATCAGCATCCGTGAATCCGCCGCCTTCCGCACCACCTGCGCCCACAGCCGCACCGTCCGCGGATTCAGCTTGCACGGATTGCCCAGCGACCCAAACGTAATCGCCCCCTTCTGCTCCGCCGGCCGGGCCATCGCATCGCTCAGCGGATCGTAACAACACCAGCACCCCGGCAGCCGAATCGTTTTCTCGCTATAAATCGACTCCTCCCCGCCCGACGGATCGATCCACCCATCCGTCAGCCGCCCATCGATCGTCTCCAGCCCCGTGCTCCCGGGATACGCCAGCCAGGTCAACTGCACCGGCGCCGGCTTGCGCAAAAACCAGCAGCCGATTCTCACCCATGTGCATAGTCAGATCGACCAGGATATCGATCCCAACTTCCCGAATTCGCTTCGTCAGCTTGTCGTCATCATCCCGGGTCACATCGTGCCACACATCGCATACCTGCCGGTGCAATTCCGTCAGCTCATCCGGCTTCCGCACGCCGGAGAAACAGTGCACCTCGACTTGCTGCCGATCGTGCCCCGCCAGAAGCGGCAACACGAAATGCGCCTCCGCCTGCCGGAAAAAGTTCGGCGAAACGTAGCCCACTTTGATCCGCCGATTCGCCTCCGTGTGGTTCAAATGTTTCTGAATAAACTTCGCCAGCGGCCGCGCATGAATCCCATTCCACCGCGAAAGCTCCGCCGCCACAGCGCGGGGATCGCAGTCGGGATGAAATTCCAGGGCATATAGCAGCCCGCTGTGCAGCGAACTGTCTGGAGACTGCTCTATCGCCTTCCGATACACCGCGATCGCTTCATCCAGTCGCCCCCCTTCTTTCAGCGCCGCCGCGTGATAAGCGATAATCTCCATCGCCCCAGGCCGCAGCGCTGACGCCTTCGCATAAAGCTCAATCGCCTCATCGAGATTCTCGTGCGCCAGCGCCGTCGCCAGATTGCTCATCGCCTCGGCGTAATCGAGCCGATAATCGACCGCCCTGCGAAGAACCCCCACCGCCTCCGAATACCGCTGGGCCTCGATCAAAGCCGCCCCCAGATTGCAAAGCGCCGTCGCATCATCCGACCTCAGCGCCAGCGCCTGCTGATAACATTCGATCGCCTCATTCACCTGCCCCCGCCGCAAAAGCGCGTTGCCCAGGTTGTAAAGCGCCTCGGGAAACTTCGGCTCAAGCTCCAGCGCCCGCCTCAGCGCATCCACCGCCAGATCCAGGTAACCCAGGTTCAGCAGAATCAGCCCCCGATTGGCATGATAAGCCGCCACCCCCGGCTCAATTCGAATCGCCCGCTCAACCAGCGCCCGCCCATCGTCGTGCTCCCCCTTCTGCGAAAGCAGCGTGCCCAGCATCTGAAGCGCCTCGGCATCCTCCGGGCTGCCCGTCAGAATTTCCCGGTACAACTCCTCCGCTTCCGCCAGCCGACCGGCACTGTGGTGCGATTTGGCGATCTTGAGAGTCTCGCGTACCGGCGATTCCACAACCGGAATGATAAAATTGATCCCCCCACAACGCCAAGCCGTCGTCCGCTGATTCCGTCATCACCAGACCAATTCGCCCCCTCCTGCCCCGCAAACAAATAAATTGCAGCAAATTTTAACCCCCCGCCCACGCCGTTCCTCCGTTATAATCCCCACTCTCAAGACGGAGAACCGCATGATCTATGGCTTGGTTGGTCTGCTCATTTTCATCCTCGACATCTATGTCATCTATCTCATCGTCACCAGCTCGCTCGATACGGGCATGAAGCTCGTCTGGGTGATTCTCGTCCTGCTCCTTCCCCTGCTTGGGCCGATCCTGTATCTGGTTCTGGGCCGGGCGCAAGCGTTTAATAAATAGGGCGATTGGTTCACCAGCTCCCGGACATCGAATTATCGGACCTTCGCCGCCGGCTGTCATTTCAATCACGCAAACTAATAACGCTCTTTGCCCAGCCGATACTACAAACGTGGGCGACTACTGGGGTTCCGTCCCATGATCATGTCATGGCCCCACGATTCGCGACCAGACGTTAAAGCGGCGGGACTGGATGACTCCTTCCGAAAATTCCCCCATCAAATCGGGTTCACCCGACGCAGCGCCGCGCGATTCCACCGACCGCTTTAACGCCATCATCAGCGGCAGCGGTGACGGGCTCTGGGATTGGAAAGTCGGCGACGACCGCATCTGGACCACCCCCAGATTCCGCGAGCTTCTCGACCTTCCCGAAAATGACGACGTTCCCCCGCTGACCCTTTACCAATTGGTCCGCCGGATTCATCCACGCGACCTCCGCCGGGCCATCGACGCGTTCAATCGGCACCTGGCAACCTCCTGTCAACTCGATTTTGAATTCAGGCTCCGAACCGTTCTGGCCGGGTTCCGTTGGTTCCGCGTGCAGGGCGACCGCCCAGCGCGACGCCGCCTGGAACCCGGTTCGCGTCGCGGGGTCCCTCGTCGATATTCATGATTACAAGGTCGCCGAGGCCCGCGAAACCGCCCGCGCCCGAACCCTCGCCCTCATCGCCGGAGGCACCCCCCTGCCGGCGATTCTGGAAACCATCGTCCGCGGCATCGAAGCCGAAAATCCAAAATGCTCTGCTCGATCCTCCTGCTCGACAAAACCGGAACCAGGCTAATCAACGGCAGCGCCCCCAGCCTTCCCCCCTTTTACAACGAAGCCATCAACGGCATCCTGATCGGCCCCGACGTCGGCTCCTGCGGCACCGCCGCCTGGTCCGGAAAACGCGTCGTCTGCCAGAACCTTCAAACCGATCCCAAATGGGCAAAATTCAAAGAACTCGCCGCCCGCGCCGGATTGGCGCCTGCTGGTCCGATCCCATCGTCGGCAGCGACGGCCGCGTCCTGGGAACCTTCGCCATGTACAAACGCCGCCCCCATTCCTTCAGCGCCGACAACCTCTCCATCATTACCCCCGCCCGCCAGTTCGCCTCCATCGCCATCGAGCACAAATCCGCCGAAGACGCACTGCGCTGGCGAACCGCCTTCTTCGAAGCCCAGGCCGATTCCTCCGCCGACGGCCTGCTCGTCATCGACAGCGAAGGCCGAAAAGTCAACCAGAACAAGGCCTGCGTCAGCCTCTGGAAAATCCCCCAGGAATTTGCCGACGACATCGACGACACCCGGCAGTTGAACTTCGTCATCAGCCGCGTCAAAAACCCCCAGAAATTCGCCGAGCGCGTCCAGTATCTCTACCACCATCCCCGCGAAACCAGCCAGGACGAAATCGAACTGGTCGACGGCACAATCCTCGAGCGATTTTCCTCCCCCGTCGTCGGCAAGGGAGGTGAATATTACGGCCGCATCTGGCGATTCCGAGACATCACTCAGAGCAAGGCTATGGAAGAGCAGCTTCGAGCCGCCGCCCTCCGCGACGGCCTCACCAGTCTCCCCAACCGCGCCATGCTCCTCGACCGCCTCCAATACGCCATCGAGCGCCACAAGCGGTTCAAGGAAATGAACTTCGCCGTCCTCTTTATCGACTTCGACCGCTTCAAGATGGTGAACGACAACTTCGGCCACATCGTCGGCGACCAGTTGTTGCGCGAGGTCTCCTCCGCCTCCAGCACGCGGTTCGCGCGGTGGACCTGATCGGCCGCGCCGGGTGCGACCACACCGTCAGCCGCCTCGGTGGCGATGAATTTGTCATCCTTCTCGACCTCCTCCAGAAGCCCGATGACGCCCTCGTCGTCGCCCAGCGGATCCTTGACGCGCTCAGCAACCCCTTTAGCCTCGCCGGCCAGGAGATCGTCAGCACCGCCAGCATCGGAATCGTCACCAGCGAATTTAATTACGAGCGCGCCGAAGACATTTTGCGCGACGCCGACACCGCCATGTACGAAGCGAAAAACGCCGGCCGCGCCGCGCCGCCGTCTTTGACGAGACCATGCGCACCCGCATCCAACGCCGATTGGAACTGGAGAACGGCCTTCGCAAGGCCCTCGACGCCGAGCAGTTTCTCCTTCACTTCCAGCCGATTGTCTCGCTTCGAACCGGCCGCATTGAAGGAATCGAAGCCCTGCTTCGCTGGCAACACCCATCCCTGGGCATGATCGCCCCCGCCGAATTCATCCCCATCGCCGAGGAAACCCATCTCATCGTCGCCCTCGGCGAATGGACCTTCCGCCAAGCCTGTGCCCAGCTTGCAGCCTGGCAAAAAACCCGTGGCCGTGAGGAGATCCACTCCATCAGCGTAAACCTCTCCCGCCTGCAATTAAGCGTCCCCGACCTGGCCCAGCGCCTGTTCAATATCGCCCACGCCGCCGGCGTACATCCCGCCGCCGTTCATCTCGAGATCACCGAAAGCACCGTCATGACCGATGCCGATCTGACCAGCCCCGCCCTTCGCAAGATCAAGGCCATGGGCTTCAAAATCGACATGGACGATTTCGGCACCGGCGTCTCATCGCTCGCCAGCCTCCAGCAGTTACCGATCGACGTCCTCAAAATCGATCGCTCTTTCGTCGCCAACATGAGTCGCGGCCAGTCTTTCAAGGACATGGTCGGCGCCATCATCACCCTGGCAAATAATCTCAAGATCCCCGTCATCGCCGAAGGCGTGGAAACCCCCGACCAAGCCGACACTTTGCAATCGCTCGGTTGTCCCCTCGCCCAGGGATATCTATACGCCCGCCCCATGACAGCCGATCAAGTTGATGAGTTTCTAACCGCCCGCCAGACAAGCCCGCCCCGCCGCCTCGGTGCTGCATAGTGCCGCCGGTGTCCTCACCGGCGGAATCCCCCCGTGTAGCCGCCTCGCTTGCGAGGCGCGTCTTATCTTGACTCCGCGCTCCGCGCCGGCGGCCCCGTCGGATTCCGCAAAGAATCCGACCCCGCTCCCCCCGGAAAAACCAATTCATCCCCATTGCGCAACGCCCAATCCTGCTTCGGATCCATCAGGTGCCCATCCGCGTCAAGCTGGATCAGCTCGCGCGTCTTTCCCTCCGGCGCTTGCCGGATCAGCACAATCGTGGTCGGCCTTCCCGGCGGAACGGTAATTTCATCCGCGACGATCGCCGCCACGCTGTCCCCGGTGAGGAGCTCGCGCGCTCCCGGATGGGCAACGCCCCCGCTCACGACAAACTGCGCCCCTGCCGCGTCCCCCACCCCTTCGAAGGGCGCGGAATTCCCGTGACAGCCAATGATTGGGAGTACCGCCGCAAGGACAAACGCAATATGCCAACTCAACCACGCCGAACGATTCATCTGAGCCCCAGAGTATATCAGCCGACCCCCGACTCGTCTAAAAACCATCCCGCTGCACCGCCGCGCGATAATCCTTAAGCCCCTCCCGCCAAGGCCGCATCGGTCGCCCAATCTGACGCTCCAACGGCTCGATGTCCAGCACGCTATACCCCGGCCGCACTGCCGCCGCCGGCCGTTTTTGCACCAATCCGCGCTGGAAATCGGCGAAATTTCCGCCCGCACCCCAAAATCCTCCAGCGCCGCTTTCGCAAATTCAAACCACGTCGTCTGCCCCGAATTCGTCCCATGAAAAATACCGCTGGCCCCGCTGTCAACCAAATCCAGGATCGCCCCGGCAAGATCCACCGTATAAGTCGGCGACCCCATCTGATCGTTCACCACCGTCAGCGGTTTCCCACCCTGCGCCGCCTGTACGATCGTCCGCGGAAAATTGGGCCCATGACGCCCATACAACCACGCCGTCCGCACAATCAGCCATCGCGCCGGGGCATGGCTCTGCAATTCAATCTCCCCCAGCAGCTTTGATCTCCCGTAGGCGCTAAGCGGATTTGGCTTCGCGTCCACCCGATACGACTGCCGCTGCGAACCATCAAACACAAAATCCGTGCTGATGTGAACCAGCACCGCCCCCACCGATTTGCAAAACGATGCCAAATGGCCAACGGCGTGCCCGTTGATCGCATCCGCCTTCTCTTTTTCCTGTTCGCACTGATCGACCTTGGTGTGCGCCGCACAATTGAGAATCAGCGTCGGCTTATGCTCCCCAAAATACTTCTTCAACGACTGCAAATCCGTAATATCGATCTCCGGCAAATCCGGAGCAAGAAACCTATGCGACCGCGCCGTGAGTTGATCCCCCAGCGCATGCCCCAGCATCCCCTTCCCCCCGACGATATGAACCGAGTCGTAAACATTCATCGTTCGCCCGCCAGCCGCTCCAGCGCCTCTCCCGTCATCCGCTGCGTCGTCCATTCGCTCATCGCCACCGCGCCGATTTTGCGATATACCCGAAGCGCCGGCTCATTCCAATCCAGAACCGACCACTCCAATCGCCCACACTTCCGCTCCACCGCGATCTTCGCAACCGCGCGAAGCAATGCCCGCCCCACTCCCCGATGCCGATAATCCGGCAACACGAACAAATCCTCCAGCCAGATCCCCGGCCGACCCGTGAACGTCGAATAAGTCGTAAAATAAAGTGCAAACCCCACAGGGGTGTCGTCAAAACTGGCCAAAATCGCCTCCGCCGCCGGCCTCGCTCCAAACAAATTCTCGTTCAGCAGCTCTTCCGTCGCCTCCACCTCATGGGAAAGCTGTTCATATTTCGCCAAACCCCGGATGAACCCAAGAATCGTTGGCACATCAGAAACAGTCGCCCGTTCAATCGAAATGCGTGAATTCTCTTTCATTTCTTCGTTGTATCTTCCAATCGGCAATTGGCAATCGGAAATCGGCAATCTCTTCTACCGCCCCACATACTGCTGCTCATAATACTTCAAATATTCCCCGCTCTTAATCGCCCCCCACCAATCCCGATGATCCTTATACCACTGGATCGTCGTCCTGATCGACTGCTCAAACCGATGCTTCGGCTCCCACCCCAGCGTGCCTTCAATCTTCCCCGCATCGATCGCATACCGCCGATCATGCCCCGGCCGGTCCTTCACATATTGCACGCTCTCATCCCAATTCTTCCCCATCTCCTTGAGAATCGATCTCGGTAATCTTCCGATTGGTAATCTCATTATTACCCCCCACGTTATACACCTCGCCCGGCTCCCCCTTAGAAAGCACCGTCCATATTGCCTCGCAATGATCCTCCACGTGCAGCCAGTCCCGGATATTCAATCCATCCCCATATAGCGGAACTTTTTTCCCCTCCATCAGATTCGTCACAAAAAGCGGAATTACCTTCTCCGGAAACTGGTACGGCCCATAATTGTTACTGCAACGCGTGATAAGAACCGGCAATTTAAACGTATGAAAATACGCCCGCACCAGACAATCTCCCGCCGCCTTGCTCGCGCGTATACGGACTGTTCGGCTGCAGCGGCGTCTCCTCCGTAAACTTGAGCTCCGGCCGATCCTCCGGCAGGGATCCATAAACTTCATCCGTCCCCACCTGCAAAAACTTCTCGATCCCCCGCGCCTGCGCAAAATCCAGCAGCATCTGCGTCCCCACCACATTCGTCTGCACAAACGGCCCCGACCCCAGGATCGACCGATCCACATGCGTCTCCGCCGCAAAGTTCACGATCTGCGTAAACTGATGCTCCCCATGAATCGCCCCCAGCAGATCCGGATCACAAATATCCCCCCGAAAAAAAACAACCTGCTCGCCGAGCATGCCCTGAAGATTCGCCAAATTGCCGCAGTAGGTAAGCTTATCCAGCGCAACAATCTTCACCGGCACCTGCTTCTGCGCAGCAGCCTCACAAAATTACACCCAATAAACCCGGCCGCGCCGGTGATAAGAATGGTTTGCATTATTCTTAAATCTCAGCGTTCTCCGCGTTCTCCGCGGTGCAAATATATTACAGGATCGCCCGCCCAACCGCACCCTGCCTCATTCCCTCGCCCCCGGTACTCCGGGGGAGGGCTGGGGAGGGGGCCGATCGCGGCGTGACTTTGAATCCGGCGAGACGTATCGAATGCCAATTAATCGGAATACAGATATTTATCGTGATTCTCCGCCACATCGCTCGGACCGGAATCATAGAACACTTCTTTATTCGAGAAAAAAGGATCGGATGCCCGCGATTTTTTTTTGCTACGTCCCGATTTGGGGCGCACGCTGAGTTGATTGCGATTTTTGGCCCGGCGAGCTTTTATCGATTTGCGCTTTTGCATCCGTTTTTCGACAAAAATCATAGATAACCGCCACCACATTCTCAATCCGCCCGCTGAATCATCTCCACCCGATTCCCAAACGGATCCCGAAACTCAAACCGCTCATACCCCGGTATCGCAACCGAATCCAAAATCCTCACCCCCCGCCCGGCAAGCATTTCCCTCCAAGCCCCCACATCATCCACCTCATAAGCAATATGCACCTTCGTCGCCCGCCGATCCACCCCCTCTTCCACCCCGATATGCAATTGCCGATCCCCCACTCCCAGCCACAGTCCCCCGCGCCCTTCCAGCGACGCCGGCTTCTCAATCTCAATTAGCCCCAGCACCCCGCAATAAAATTCCCGCGCCTCCCCCTCCTTCCCTTTCGGAACCGTAATCTGCGCGTGATGAACCCCAACAACTCGCATCGGAAGCTATTTCGCTTCCTTATTCGCCCCGCACTTAGACACGGTATTGCAAGCCTTCAGATAAAAATCGATGTTCTCCCCCGCATCCGCCCAGAATCCATGCACCTTATCCGCCGTCATATGCCCATGCTCAATATACGCATTATTCACATCGGTAATCTCAAGCTCATTCCGCGCTGAAGGCTTCAATTTCCGCACGATGTCAAAAACATTCTTATCGTAAAAATAAATCCCGATCACCGCCCAATCGCTCTTCGGCTCCTTTGGTTTCTCCACGATCCGCACCACCCGCTCCCCCTCCATTTCCGCCACGCCGTACGCCTTGGGATTCTCCACCCGCGACAGCAAAATCTTCGCCCCCTCCTTCTGCTCCGAAAACTTCCGCCGCGCCTCCCGAATCGTATATTCCAGAATATTATCCCCCAAAATCAGGCAAATACTGTCCCCCCCGCAAAATGCTCCGCCAGCCCCAGCGCCTGCGCGATCCCGCCCGCCCCCTCCTGATAGGTGTAATTGAGATCCTTCAACCCAAAATCCCGCCCATTCCCCAGCAGCCGGATAAAATCCCCGCTGTTATTCCCCCCGGTAACCAGCAGCACCTCTTCAATCCCCGCCTTCGCCATGCACTCCAACGGATAGTAGATCATCGGCTTGTCATAAACCGGAAGCAGATGCTTGTTCGTGACCTTCGTAAGTGGAAACAGCCGCGACCCAGTCCCACCCGCAAGAATAACGCCCTTCATGAATTCCTCTTAAAAGTTTCATCCACTCCCCCGTTACTCTCTCTTATCCCCTCCCCTGGTACTCCGGGGGAGGGTTAGGGTGGGGGGCTTTTAATTCGGCATTTGGCAATCGGCATTCTCTTCCCATTCGTCATTCGAATTTCGAGCTTCGAATTTCCGCTCGTCGGCTCACCCAACCACAGCCAAGCTCCTAACCGACTTCGGCAGCTCAAACGATATCCCCTCCTCCAGCAGCGTCCTCGTCTCAATCTCCCCCCCAAAATCCCGCGTCAGCCGATGCACCAGCTCACTCACCAGATGCTCCGGCGCCGAAGCCCCCGCCGTCACCAGCACCGCGTTCTTGCCGTCAAACCACGCCGGATCCAATTCCGATTCATCATCAATCAAATGCGCCGGCTTCCCCGCCTCGATCGCCCGCTCCACCAGCCGCTGGCTGTTCGAGCTGTTCTTGCTCCCGATCACCAGTACCAGATCCACGTCCGGGCTCATCACCGTCACCGCGTTCTGCCGGTTCGTCGTCGCATAGCAGATATCATCCTTGGCCGGATATCGGATATTCGGAAACCGCGCCTTCAGCGCGTCGATCACCCGCTGCGCATCCGAAACGCTCAGCGTCGTCTGCGTCACATACGCCAGCTTCGCCCCCGGCTTCACCTGCAAATTGGCCGCTTCCTCCGGCGTCTCCACCACGATGATCGAATGCGGCGCCTCCCCCACTGTCCCGATCGCCTCATCATGCTTCCGATGCCCGATGAAAATAATCGTATACCCATCCCTCACATACCGCAGCACTTCCATATGTACCTTCGTCACCAGCGGACACGTCGCATCCACCTCCACCAGCCGCCGCTCTTTCGACTTCCGCCTCACCTCCGGCGAAATCCCATGCGCCTGTAAACCACCAGCCCCCCCACCGGCACTTCCTCAATATCATCCACAAACGTCACCCCCCGCTTCCTGAACCCATCCACCACATGCCGGTTGTGCACAATTTCGTGATACACATAAACCGGCGGCCCCTTCATCGCCAAAACCTTGTCCACAGTCTCAATCGCCATGTTCACGCCCGCACAAAAACCGCGCGGATTCGCAAGAATGATTTTCATATCTCCCACAATGGTATCTGAACGCCCGGATTGTGAAAAGTGCCTCTCCCAATTCACTATTTACCATTCACTATTCCCAATTCGAAGTTACCCCATCACACCAACCTCTAATGACAAACCCCCCTACGCCCCGTATCTTCCCCCCCAGCCCAAACAGGAGTATTTCGTGGCCCAAATCCGCCCCTTCGCCGGCGTCCGCTATTCCCGCAAAAACGGCTCCGACTTCTCCAACCTCATCGCCCCCCCCTACGACGTCCTCGACGAAGCCGGCAAGAAACAACTCCAATCCGCCCACCCCCAAAACATCGTCACCGTCGATCTCCCCCATCTCCCCGCCAAAACCGTCGGCCCCGATTCCGCCTACGCCATGGCCAACGACACCCTACAATCCTGGCTCACCGCCGGCGTTCTCCAAAAAGATTCCAAGCCCGCGATTTACGCCTACTCCCAAACCTATGCCCATGGCGAACGCCAGTTCCACCGCCGTGGAATGATCGTACTCGTCAAGCTCTCCCCCTTCGGCGAAGGTCACGTCGTCCCCCACGAAAAAACCTATCCCGACGCCATCCAGGACCGCCTGAAACTCACCCGCGCTACCAACATGCAGCTCTCCCCCGTCTTCGGCCTCTTCTCCGACCCCAAATCTCAGGTCACCGCCACCCTCTACAAAAATCTCAGCAAGCCCGAAATCACCGCCACCTTTAACGGCGTCACCAACGACCTCTGGACGGTAATCGACAGCGAAACCGAAAACGCCGTAATAGACTTAATGGGCGCGAGGCCGATTTACATCGCCGACGGCCACCACCGCTACACCATGGCCCTCCAATACCAAGCCGAAGCCGCCATCGCCAACGGCGGCAAGCTCCCCCCCGCCCACCCCGCCAACTTCTGCATGTTCAACCTCGTCGGCATGCAGGACGACGGCCTCCTCATCCTCCCCACCCACCGCCTCATCTCCGGCCTAAAAGACTTCACCGCCGAATCCCTCAAATCCGCCTTAGCCGGCGTAGCCACCGTCACACCGGTAGACATCACCGAATCCCAGCTCCCAAAATTTATCGACGAAATTCTCCCCAAACAACCCGCCAACACCTTCGGCCTCTTCGACGGCCAAACCCGCAAAACCCATCAAATCACCTTCACCAACCGCGACGTATTAAGCACCACCGAGCCCAAACATTCCCCCGCCTGGCGTCAGCTAGACGTAGCCATCGTCCAGCACTACCTCTTAGATCAAATCTTCAAACCCAAATTCGCCGGCGGAAATGATCCCGGCCGCGGCTACACCGCCTACTCCACCGAAGTCGCCCCCATGACGGATGGGAAAAAATACCAAATCGCCCTCCTCCTAAAATCCACCCCCCTCCACGCCCTAGAGGAACTCGGAAAAACCAACGAGGTCATGCCCCCCAAAAGCACCTTTTTCTACCCCAAGCTCGCCACCGGAATGGTCCTCTACCCCCTGAAATAATCCCCTCAATTGTTTAGCCGCAACCCCGCAGGGGTGCGCTTTCTTCGCCTATCAAATTCTTTGCATTCTCAACAATCGCACCCCAAAAATCCGAGAATTTCTTAAAAATAGGTACAAAACGTACACCCTTTGGACCTGTATATAGAGTCGCAATGTTTTTTCTCGGAGCCCCTATGTCCACCCCTCTCAAACCTGAAATCACAAATCTCAAATCTCCACGCCCGGGAAAAATCTCACCGATAAATCCCGGGCAAAACCGGACATCTTCGGACATCTACTGCTCGCACGATCAACGGACTTAAAATCCTCTCTTCGACCCCCCCATTTTTGGGGAAATTTTGGGAAAAGTGCGGAATTCCGTGGAACTCAACTGCCCTGACCGCGTCCCGCTTCCCCCGCACCCCCATATCCCTATAATCCCCCGCCTGTCACAAAGGGAGCCATCCTTGCCGCAAGACTTCTTCCAACACACCTTCCCCAGCGGCCTCACCCTCCTCGGCGAAAAAATGTCCGCCGTCCAGTCCGCCGCCATGACCCTCATGCTCCCCGCCGGCTCCGCCTACGACCCCCCCACTCTCTCCGGCTCCGCCACCGTCCTCTCCGAGCTCGTCCTCCGCGGCGCCGGCAACCGTGACAGCCGCCAGCTCACCGACTATCTCGACAGCCTCGGCCTGCAGCGCGCCGCCAGTGTCAGCACTCACCACACCCGCTTCTCCTGCGCCGCCGTCGCCGACCGCGTCATGGAATCCCTCGCCGCCTATTCCGACATCGTCCTCCGCCCCCGCCTCCCGGCCACGGACTTCAAGCCCGCGCGCGAGCTCGCCCTCCAATCCCTCAAAGGCCTGGAAGACGACCCGCGCCAAAAATTGCTCGTCGAGCTCCGCAAGCAATTCCTCCCCGACCCCCTCGGCAGAAACCCCATGGGCCGCGCCCCCGATCTGAAAAAGCTCACCCTCCAGTCCTGCCAGGACCACTGGAAGCGCCTCTTCCACTCCCGCGGCGCGATCCTGGCCTTCGCCGGCAACATCGACTTCGCCCGCATCAAGGACGAAACCGCCAAACATTTCGGCGATCTCACTCCCGCCGAAACGGAGAAATTCGATCTCATCCCCCCCACTCATCGCGCCCATCACCTGAAACAAAAAAGCGAGCAGACCCACATCGGCATCGCCTACAATGCTCCCCCCGAAACCGATCCCGACTATTACGTCCTCCGCGCCATCATGGAAGCCTTCGGCGGTGGCATGAGCAGCCGCCTCTTCACCGAAGTCCGCGAAAAACGCGCCCTCTGCTACAGCGTCTGGGCCGGTTACACCGGCATCAATCCCCTCGGCGCAATCCTCATCTACGCCGGCTCCTCCAACGACCGCGCCAGGCCACACTCGATTGCATCCTCTCGGAAATCAATCGCCTCTCAGATGGCATCACCCAGCCCGAACTAGACCGCGCCAAGATCGGCCTAAAAGCCGGCACCATCCTCCAGGGCGAATCCACCTCCGCCCGCTGCGGCGCCATCGCCCACGACTGGTTCACCCGCGGCCGACTCCGCACCCTCGACGAAATAAACAAAGAAATCGACGCCATCTCTCTAGACCGCGCCAACGCCTATCTCCGCTGCCACACCCCCGGCCCCTTTACCATCGTCACCGTCGGCCCCAAGCCCCTCAAAAATCACCAATAAACGCAATGACCACCCAACGACACGATTTTCGCCAACACGCGACCGGCAGCCGCAACCACCAGTCGGCCCCGAATTCGCATTTCCCCCCAGAGTTGAGGGGAAAAGGAAGGGGAGTGGGGAGGGTGCGGGAGGGGCGAGGGGGAAACTCTTGGGGCCGTATGTCGTTCCCCCTCGCCCCTCCTGCATTGCATTTGCCTTTGCCTTTAAAAAAGCTGGCCGCTAGTTCTCCGAACTCAACGAGGCCTCCCAGCATTCAGCCACTAATTATTGAAGCAATTCCCAAAACGATCGAGGCCGTATGAAATTCCATTCCGCCACCCTATCCAACGGCCTCCAAATCATCGCCGAGTCCAACCCCGACGCCCACTCTTTCGCCGCCGGCTTCTACGTCAACACCGGCAGCCGCGACGAATCCACCTCCATCAACGGCGTCTCCCACTTCCTAGAGCACATGATGTTCAAAGGCTCCGCAAAATACTCCTGGGAAGACGTCAACCGCATCTTTGACGAGATGGGCGCCAACTACAACGCCTACACCAGCCAGGAAAACACCGCCTATTTTGCCAACGTCCTCCCCGAATTCACCGAGCGCACCATCGAGCACCTCTCCCTTCTCATGCGCCCCGCGATTAGACAAGCCGATTTCGACACCGAAAAAAAGGTGATCCTCGAAGAGATCGCCATGTACCTCGACGACCCCGGCCACCGCATCTACGAAACTCTGATGGAAACCCATTTCGCCGGCCACCCCCTCAGCCGAAGCGTCTTGGGCTCCGCCGAATCCGTAGGCCAACTGAAGCGGAAACAAATGGAAGACTATTTCCATCGCCGCTACGGCCCCGGCAACACCATCCTCGCCGCCGCCGGCAAGCTCGATTTCAAAACAATCGTCTCCCTCGCCAAAAATACTGCGGCCACTGGCCCGCAGCATCCGCCCCGCGCAACCAACGCGCCCCCAAAATCAAATCCCAAAAGAAATCTGTCACGGACAAAAAACTAAATCGCCGCTACACCATGGCCCTAACCCCAGGCCCCAGCGCCCAAGACGAGCGCCGCTTCGCCGCAAGAGTATTGGCCGATGTCATCGGCGAAGCCGAAGGCAGCCGCTTCTACTGGGCACTCGTCGACAACGCCATCGCCGACGACGCCGACTTCGGCTTCTACCCCCACGACGGCTTCGGCAGCTTCTACATCTCCCTGACGACTAATCCCAATCGCAGCGCCGAAGCCCTGAAAATCGCCAAATCCGAGCTCGAAAGAATCAAAACCGACTTATCAGATGCCGAGGTCGACCGAGCCAAAAACAAAATCGCCAGCGGCATCGTCCTGGAAGGCGAAGTCCCCATGGGCCGTCTCCGCGCCCTCGCCGGCAACTGGCTCTACAATAAAGACTATCGCTCGCTGGAGATGGACATGAAAACGCTCCTGAGCATTACGCCCGATTCCCTGCGAGCGCTGATGAAGGATTTCCCCTTCGAACCGATGACCGTCGTGACGCTTGGCCCAAAATAGCTTTGCCACCCCACTCTTATCCCTTCTTATCCCCTCTCCTGGTACTCCGGGAGAGGGCTAGGGTGAGGGCCGGTTCGTTACACACCGAAACCCAATATGATCCGCCGACGTATCCGGCGAACTCTTCATCCGCGCCGCAACCCGATAGCTGTAACAATACGTCTGATTACACAGAAACGACCCCCCGCGCAAAACTCGCTCGGGCGCATTCGGCTCATCCGGATCCAGGCTATCGCTCGGCCCCCGCGGATTGCTCATATTATCTACACTTGAATAATAGTCCGCCCGATACCAATCCCCGCACCACTCCCACACATTCCCGGCCATGTCGTAAAGCCCATACCCATTCGGCGCAAATGCATTCACTGGGCTTCGCAGCACATACCCATCCTCAGCGGTGTTCAAATAAGGAAAATGCCCCTGCCAGAAGTTGCAGCGCGGATTGCTTGCCGTTGGCTCGTCATTCCCCCAGAAATATTTTTTCGCCACCAGTCCCCCCCGCGCCGCATATTCCCACTGCGCCTCAGTCGGCAAACTCTTCCTCGCCCACTTCGCATAAGCGCATGCATCATCCCACGACACCTGCACCACAGGATAATTATCCTGCCCCTCAATGCTGCTTCCCGGCCCCTCAGGATGCCGCCAGTTCGCCCCCGCCGTCCACGACCACCACCGCCCTGGATTATCGAAGGGCACAGGCCCATCCGTCGGATGAAACACCAGCGAAGCCGCCACCAGCGCCTCCGCCGGCGGCGCCGCCGACCCCGCCGGCAACTGCTTCATCAGGTCCGCCAGCACCGGCGCCCGCTCCGCCGTCGTCACATACCCCGTCGCCAAAACAAACTTCCGAAACTCGGCGTTCGTGACCAGCGTCCGATCGATCCAAAACCCGTCGAGTTTAACGCGATGAGCCGGACGCTCATCGCTGCGCCATCTTGATCGCAATCCACCGCCCCCATCACAAACTCCCCGCCGGGAATCCACACCATGTCCGCCGGCGCACCCGGCGCAACCGAATCCTTCCCGCTAGGCATCGTCGCGCTGACCGACGCCGTCCGCCGCGGCAACTCCGCACAACAAGAAGGAAGCGTTGTCTGCGCACTGGCGCTTACCGCGAAAAAACACCAGAAAATCACCAGCAATCGTTTCATCAAACCACACACTTCACCAACCACGATCCAACTCTCCCCGTGTAGCCGCCGGGCTTGCCCGGCGCTGTTTTCGATTCCGATCAATCCGGAATCGGCCACTCCTCCACCCCGCACCTCTTCACCCAAGCGTCATAAGCCCGGTGCAATTCCGCAACAATTTCCGGATGCTCCCCCGAAACATCATGCAGCTCGGTCCGATCATTGACCATATCGAAGAGCTGCCACTTCTCGCCATGCGGCGCCACCAGCTTCCAATTCCCGATTCGCACCGCCCGGTTCCCCTCATGCTCCCAGCACAGCGCCCCGCGCAGTAATCGCCGCCCCACCTTCAATCACCGGCACGAGATCAATCCCTTCCTCGGGAACGATCGGATTATTCTTAAACGTCCCCGGATAGTTCGCCCCCGCCAAATCCAGCACCGTAGGCATCAGATCAATCACATCCCCCACCTGCCCGCTTTCAATCTGCCCAACCTGTTTCACCCCCGCCGGCCACCGAACGACAAACGGCGTCGCGATCCCCCCCTCTTCCGTGAAATGCTTAAACTTGCGAAACGGCGTATTCGACGCGTTCGCCCACGCCGGCCCATAGCTCTGAAAATTATCCTCCGGCCCCGGCATCTGCGAAGACTTATTCCCCACCGCGATCGGCGTCCCATCGCGCATCTCCACCGGCACGTCATACCAATCCGGCTGCACCTGCTCCTGGCAAGCCCCATTATCCGAAAGGAAAATCACCAGCGTATTCTGCTCGATCCCACGCGCGGAAATCTCATCCAGAATCTTCCCCACCCCCCGATCCAGGTCTTCAATCTGCGCCGCATAGACCGCCATCCGCCTCGCCTGCCACGCCTTCGCCGTCGCATCCTTCCACGGCCCCACCCGGCTCTCGCCGTCATTCAGCGCCGGATTGGAAGCCCGGGGCGAAAGGCCCCAGTCCTTGTCCACCAATCCCATCGCAATCTGCCGCTGAAACCGCGCCAGCCGAATCGCGTCCCATCCCACGCTGTAAGTCGAAGCATAATGCTCGATATCCGCCTCCCTCGCCTGCAGCGGCCAGTGCGGCGCGGTATACGCGACATACAGAAAAAACGGCTCCGGCTGCGCCGCATAATCATCCACCATCTTCACCGCATGATCGGTGATGAAATCCGTGTAATAAAAATCGGCAGAATCGCGCCAATGGGTGTTTCATTATGAACCAGCCCATACGGATCGTAATAACTCTCCACCCCGGGAATCGTGCCCCAGTGCTCTTCAAATCCGCGGTTGCACGGCCAATTCGCCATCGACTGGGAGATCGCGCCGTCCAAATGAAAATCAAGCAGCGCCTTGGCCTGCGCCTCCGGCACATGGGCGATCGTCAGATGACACAAATGCCACTTCCCCACCATTGCCGTGTGATATCCCGCGGTGCGAAGCACTTCGGCAATGGTCACGCACTTATCATTCAATTCCCCCTGATACGCCGGCTTATGGTCGATAGCCTGATTCATCGCCCCGATTCCCGCCTGATGCGGATACAGCCCCGTCAGCAGCGAAGCCCGCGTCGGGCAGCAACGCGCCATGTTATAAAACTGCGCGAACCGAACCCCCTGCTGAGCCATCGCATCGATATGCGGCGTGTGAATCTCGCCCCCATAGCACCCCAGATCGGAAAACCCCATGTCATCCGCAAGAATGACGATGACATTCGGCCGCGGCGCAGGCGCTCCAAGCGCCAATCCGATCCAGGAAAACGAAACGACAACCGCTGCTGCGATTGTCTGGAGACGAACGGGAATGAAATCGCGCATTGATTTCAGGTTTTCCGCTGAGAACCTTTTCTCAGCGTCCGTTTCTCCCACCACGTCAGCGAATGCATCCCCTGCGCACTGACCTTCGCGAGGATCGCATCGATCTTCGCCTCTTCCCGCCGCCGGCGGGCGATTTCTTTGTTTGTGCTGCGATTACTCTTCCACCGGTGTCGCGGCACGCCTTCGCTCGCCGAATAATCTTCGGTCACCTGCATCGTGCTCCGGGCATTGTAAGAGCTGCTGAAGAGCAAAACCCACATCACCATTCCCAGCAGCGAGCCGGAAGCCAGCGCGAGCACAAACATCGGCACTGCCAGGATCATCCCGATGATACAGGTCACATTCAGCGCCGAATTTCCACCCAGAAACGGCCAGAGAATCGATTGCAGAAGATATCCGCCATCGAACCAGTAATAGGGCAGAAGGTTCACCATGACCAGCATCGAATTGATCCGCGCAAAAATGAATAAGGCGGCGATAAAAAGCGATTCCATCGGCCCCATGGGAATCATCGGCGTGCCAAGCAGCCAGCGGGTTCAAGTTCGGAAAATAGCGATATCCATGAACCCACAGCAGCCCAATGCCCGCCCCCGCCAGCAGAGCATTGACCACGATCCCGCCGATATGCCCGATGAACATCGGCCTGGCGACCGAGGGCATCGATGGAAAAATCAGCCCCCCTGCAGGCCAAAGCATGAACTCATCCAGTTGCCCCCCGGCCCATTGGGCGAACAACCGGTGCCCAAAGTCGTGCAACATCAGCGCCACCAACAGAAGCAGCAGGTAAAGCCCCGCGACGACGATTGGCACGCCGTCAAAAACGCTCGCCAGGCAGATCGCGGCCGAGACCAGCAGCCAGAAATGCAGGCGCACCCGAACCCCAACCCACGTCCCAAACGGCACCGACAAACCCAGTATGGCCGCCGGATTGCTGAGATAATCCCCCGCCCCACCGCCTCGATAATAATCACGATCCTGCCAGCCCAAAGATGCTTCCTTTCAGCCAAATATGTATCGACCGGATTTTAGCAAGGACGGAATGGAAATGTGCAGCGGTCAGGGCAACAAATCAGCAACCGCAATGCTCCCCTGTGCAGCCATCGGCTTGATCGTATCGCTTCCGCGGTAGGTCCGGCGCTGTGAATAAGTGAACCCAAATCGGGCTGATTCATCCACGACCGCTTCGCGATAAACCTCAACGCAGCGATCGACGAGATTCACGATCCAATAATCCGCTATCCCTGCCTTGGCATAGAGGCTGGCCTTCTCGCCTCGATCGAAATCCAAGCTGGTATCGCTAACCTCGACAATCAACAGCGCGGAGGAAGGATGTGGCTTGCCGACGAAGTCCCGCGGATTGCCCGCGACAACCGCGACGTCCGGCTCCGGCTCCGATTCTTCGTCGATCGCCAGCGGACCTTGAACCCGCACCACATGCCCGGCGCCGAACGGCGCCCGCATGGATTCAGCGCATAGGCAGACACATGCAAAATGAGCACTACCCTGCGGAGCCATTTCAAGTACCTCCCCATCGACCAGCTCGACCCGTTGATCCCTGAAGAAGCCGATCTCACCCATTCGGTAGTATTCCCGCAGGTTCCAACGGCGAACTTGGGGTTCGGTCAATAACATCACGTACTCCAGCCGGCATTATAACAATTCGGGTAATTTCTGGCCCTATCGTTAACCCCTCGGTGGCCGACTATAATTTTCTGATATGTCCAGCGATAAGCCCTCCACCGACAAGCCCCGCAAATTCACCATAGCCGATCTCCGCCTTGCCCGCGAGGCAGGCCGGAAAGTGCCGATATTAACCTGCTATGACTATACGACCGCCGGCCTAATGCAGGAGGCAGGCGTCCCTGCCCTGCTGGTCGGTGATTCAGCCGCCAGCGTGATCCTGGGCCACCCAACCACCCTGCCGGTTTCGTTGTCTTTTATGCGGGACCTCACGGCAGCGGTTCGCCGGGGGGCCCCGCGATGCCTGGTTATCGCGGATATGCCGTTTGGTTCATACCAGGCTTCGGTCGCCCAAGGCGTCAAAAACGTGTTAAGGATGGTGCAACTTTCCGGATGCGACTGCGTGAAAATAGAGGCGGCCCAAGGGCATCTGCGGCTGGTGCGCAGGCTCGCGGACGCCGGGGTGGCCGTCATGGCCCATGTTGGCCTCCGGCCCCAAACCATCGGATTGCTTGGGGGATTTAAGACCCAGGGCCGAACCACTGCCGAGGCGGAACGTATCGTTGAACTGTCGTCCCGCCTCCAGCGCCGGCGCGGCGGCGCTGCTCCTCGAAGCGGTGCCGCCCGAAGTTTCTGCCGCCGTCGTCGAAAAGGTGGCCGTCCCCGTTATTGGCTGCGGCGCGGGGCCGGCATGTCACGGATATGTGTTCGTGACCCACGATGCGCTTGGCCTCACGCCGCATAAACCGAAATTCGCGCCCAGCCTCGGCGATCTGGCCACGCCGATGCTCGCCGCATTTAAGCAGTATGTTCGCCTCGTCGCCGAAGGGAAATATCCCGCGGCCGAACACAACTATGAGCGTTTGGCCGATAAATAAACTTGTCCGTTGCGGAGTATTCGCTGATGCATTCTGATTGCTGATCGGAAATTTTGAAATTGGCAATCGGCAATCGGCAATTGCGCTTTAAAGGAGTCTTCCATGAAATTGTTTCGCTCGGGTTTTGGAGTATCGGTGCTAAGCCTCGCGGCGATTGCCGCGGGATATTTCGGCGGCAGGCCGCTGCTCGAACGCGTCCAGTTCGACCGCGCCGAGGCCGACGTTCAGGCCACGCGCCAGCAGCTCTCCACCGTTGAAGATCTCTCGACCGTTTTCCGCCATGTCGGCAAAGTCGTCGAGCCTTCGGTTGTCGAGATCCCGTTCACAAAACCGTAAAGCAGCCGCGCAGCGGAATGAACGGCATGAATCAGGATCAGCTTCGCAAGTTCTTCAAAGATCACGGCATGAGCGATGTGCCGTTCAATTTCAACGATAACGGCAACGACGACAACGGCGATCAGGACCAGCAGGAGATCGGCACCGGCAGCGGCGTCATCATGGAAGCTCGATGGAACCTACGGTTACATCCTCACCAACAACCACGTCGCCGGCGATCGCGACTTCCATCGAAGTCACCCTCTCCGACGGCCGCGAGATCACCGGCAGCGACGTGAAGCTGCTCGGCGCCGATCCCAAGAGCGACCTGGCCGTCGTCCAGATCAAGGCCGACCGCCTGATTCCCGCCAAGTGGGGCGACAGCGATGACCTCGAAAAGGGCGACTGGGTCATGGCCTTCGGCAGCCCCTTCGGCTACGTCGGCTCGATGACCCACGGCATCGTCAGCGCCCTCAATCGCAACGGCGTTGAAGAAAACAGCCAGGATTATGAAAACTTCATCCAGGTCGATGCCCCCATCAATCCCGGCAACAGCGGCGGCCCGCTGGTGAACATTCACGGCGAAGTCGTCGGCATCAACACCGCCATCGCCACCGTCAGCGGCGGGTTCCAGGGCATCGGCTTCGCCATACCCTCCAACCAGGCCAAGACGGTTTACGAGCGAACTCAAGACCCACGGCAAAGTCGTTCGCGGCTGGCTTGGAATTGGCATTGCGGATGTCGACCAGGACGACAGCACCACGCATCTCGCCAGGTATCTTGGCTATCAGGGTGAGAACGGCGTTTTGGTCAGCGAGACCTTCCCGGGCACCCCGGCCTCCGGAAAGCTCTTCCACTACGACATCATCACCGGCCTGAACGGCCAGCAGATTACCAATCGCGATCAGCTCCGTAACACGGTGGCCGCCCTGGCCCCGAACACCACCATCACCCTCCAGGTCTTCCGCAATCAAAAGCAGATTGATGTGCCGATCGTCCTCGGCAGTCAGCCGGAAGACATCGCCTCCCTCACCGGCAACGGCGAGCAGGATAACGGCCAAGCCCCCGGCACCGAGGTGCAATCGCCCGAGGCACTGGGCATGACCCTCAAGTCCCTCGATTCCGATACGGCCCAGTCCCTGGGTCTGACCGGCGTCCGCTCCGGCGCGGTCATCACCGGCGTCCAGAAGGATTCCGTCGCCGCCCAGGCCGGCCTCCAGGAAGGCGAAGTCATTACCGAAGTCGGCCGCACTCCGGTACACAATGCCCAGGAAGCCATCGACGCTTTGAAGAAAGCCGATCTCACCAAGGGCGTTCCTCTCTACGTCGCCACCCGCGAAGGATCGCAGCCGATCTTCGTGCAGTCCGGCAATCAGCAATAAGAAACGCTGCCCGTGCAACCGCAGTTCACGGCCCCGACGTCCAAAAAGTCGGGGCCTTTTTCTTTTCCGGCAAAATGTGCCGCGTAAGCTCTGGTTACGGCGCATGTCTGTCGTTATAATCGCGCAAAGAATGAATGCCGGCCTGGATGGCCGGCAAAAATGTCAACTTTTGGAGGATTCCAAATGGCGGATTCATCACCGCAGGATTTCCCGACAGTCATCGGGCCGGACGCCAACTTCAAGGGCGAGCTGTCGTTCGAGAAAGGCATGCGGATACATGGCCGCCTCGAAGGCAAGGTCAACACTGCCGGCCGCGTTCACGTCGCCAAGGAGGCGAAAGTTCAGGCCGACATCGAAGCGGGTTCGCTTCTTGTCGAGGGAGAGATTCACGGCAATCTTGCTGCGTCTGACCGTATCGAACTCAAAAACAGCGCCCGATACGAAGGCGATCTTCGAGCCAATAAGCTCATCGTCGAGGAAGGCGCCGTTTTCAGTGGGCACGTCAGTGTGGGTCCAGACGCCGTGAAGTCCGGCGGCACACCGCGGGTTTCCGTGCAGGTCAACCCCCGCATTTCCAGTTCGCCCGCTCCGCAACCGGCTAAAGTGGGGTAAATTCACCCCGCTTGCCGATTGAGGCTACCGGGTGACTTGCACATGGCGATCCCGCTAGAGCCGATCCAAAATTCTCCCGCCGGCGACGATGGGCAATACATCGTCTGCCTCCACTGCGGCCAATCGCAGCCGGTCTCCCGCAAGGCCCTGAGCGATGGTCTGCAAGTTCTGCCATAAGTCGCTTCGGCTGGAAGATTTGCGAGTAAAGGACTATCAGGCCCGCCGCAGCTTCGAAACCTGCGGCATCGTCAGCGTGGAGAAAGAAGGGGAACATCGTCGCCGATCGGGTGCTTTGCGGTGGGATGGTCGTGAAGGGAAAGGTAAAGCCACAGTCACAAGCCAAGGCCCGGTCCTGGTCGGGCCAGAAGCCGAAATCAAGGGCGATGTCTTGGCCCCGTCGCTGGCGGTAGGTGCCGGGGCAATCCTCGACGGAAACTATCGCATTGGATATCCAGATTCTCCGGCAAAGCTAACTGATTTTATTACATTGACTTATACAGTTCGCATCACGCAATCCTTTTTTCGCTTGATATCAAACATATGTTTGAAATAATAGATTTAAACACATGACTGACATTGCCACTGATAACTCCCTCGAAACCCGCCGCCGATTATTGGACTCCGCCGGCGAGGTCTTCGCCGAGAAGGGTTTCATAAACAGCACCGTTCGCGAGATCTGCAAAAAGGCCGGAGCCAACATCGCAGCCGTTAACTATCACTTCGGCGACAAACAGAAGCTCTATCTCGCCGTATTTGCGGATTGCCGGTTGCATGCCGATCGCGGCCCGGCCCCCTCGCCGAAACTCTCTCCCGAACAGCGTCTCCGCGAATTCATTCGCCAATTCCTTCGCCACCTGCTCGACCCCGGCCGTCCCTCCTGGTTCACCCGGCTTCTCGCCCGCGAAATGACCGAACCCTCCGGCGCCCTCGACTCCTTCGTCGAAGAGCACGTCCGGCCAAACCAGACGGTTCTGCAGGACATCGTTCACGACCTGCTCGGCGAACTTCCGCCGCGCGTCATCGCCAAGTGCGCCGTCAGCGTTGTCGGCCAGATGCTCCACTACCACTTCGCCCGGCCCGTCCTCAAGCGGCTCAGCCCCATCTACGCCGACCTCGACCAGCACGTCGAGGAGCTGGCGGATCACATCACGCGATTTTCGCTCGGAGGAATCCGCGAAATTGCCGCGCGATACCAGAGGCCGTCATGAATTTCATCGCCATCAAAATGCTCGTGGGAGACCGGGCGAAATACATCGGCATCCTCATCGGCCTTACCTTCGCCTCATTGCTGATCACCCAGCAGACCGCGATCTTCTGCGGCCTGATGACCCGCACCTTCGGCGCCATCACCGATCTGGGCCAGCCCGACATCTGGGTGATGGACAAGAAAGTCCAGTTCATCGACGACATCAAGCCGATGCAGGACACGCAGCTTTACCGCGTTCGCGGCGTCACCGGCGTCGAGTGGGCGGTGCCGCTTTACAAGGGCCTCATCCGCGCCCGCCTGGAGAACGGCAAGTTCCAGACCTGCAACGTGATCGGCCTCGACGATGCCACGCTCATCGGCGGGCCGCCGAAAATGGTGCCGGATTCGACCGGAGAAGTTGGGCGGATCGAAGACCTTCGCCGCTCCGAGGCCGTCATCGTCGATAAAGTCGGCGCGGACGACAAGCTCGCCAAGATTCCCGATAACGGCGGCAAGCCGATTCCCCTGAAAGTCGGCGACGCACTGGAACTCAACGATCACCGCGCCATTGTCGTCGGGCTCTGCCAGGTCTCGCGCACGTTCCAGAGCCAGCCCGTTGTCTACACCACCTACACCCGCGCCACGACCTTCGCCCCGCAGGAGCGGAAGCTGCTCAGCTTCGTTCTCGTCAAAGCGCAGGGCGGCGTCGATCCGGCCGAGCTGTGCAAGCGCATCACCGCCGACCACGGGACTGGGCGCGTTCACCCGGTCGCAATTCGTCTGGAAAACCGTCGACTACTTCATGGCCAACACCGGCATCCCCATCAACTTCGGCATCTCCGTCGCCCTGGGCTTTTTCGTCGGCACCATCATCGCCGGCCAGACGTTCTACAACTTCACCCTCGACAACCTGAAACACTTCGGCGCGCTCAAAGCGATGGGGGCCGATTGCTCCATCCTTCTGCGAATGATCCTCGTCCAGGCCGTTCTCGTCGGCACGATCGGATACGGCTTGGGAGTTGGCCTCGCCAGTGTCTTTGGCGACGTTCACGCAGAAGACCGAACTCGCCTTCTGGATGCCCTGGCAACTCCTCGCCATCAGCGCGTTCGCGGTTCTATTGATCTGCATAATTTCATCGCTCATAAGCATTTACAACGTACTGCGTCTTGAACCGGCGATCGTATTCAAGACATAATAAAAAACACTGTTGACAAATATAACACTGTTAACTATAGTTACGTCGTTATGGGATCAAAAGAACGCAGACAACGTCGAACGCGATGATGTGCAGGGGAAGATCATCAACGCCGCCCGCGACCTGTTCGTCACCGAAGGCGTCGAATCGGTTTCGATGCGCAAGATCGCCGACGCCGTCGAATACTCCCCGACCGTCATCTACCAATACTTCGCCGACAAGGAGGCGCTCCTGCACGAAATCTGCTCCGAGGATTTCGCGACTCTGGCGGAGACGTTTCAGGAATTGGCCAAAATTGAAGACCCCTTGAAACGTATTTAGCGAAATCGGTGTGACCTACGGCCGGTTCGGCCTGGCGTACCCCAATCATTATCGCCTGATGTTCATGACCCCCTGCCACGGCATCCGCAAAGACGAAGCCGACGAATGCCACAAGGGGAACCCCGACGAAGACGCCTATGCGTTCCTGCACTTTACCGTCGGCCAGGCGATCGAAGCGGGAAAATTCCGCGAAGACTTAATCGATGCCGACCTGATTTCCCAGGTCTTCTGGGCCGGCGTCCATGGCCTGGTTTCTCTGCAAGTCACCAAGGCCAAAGACCCCTGGCTCGAGTGGCGCCCGTTTGAGCAGCGCATGAAGCTCATGCTCGACAGCCTTTTTCGCGGGATGCTGCGATGAATTTCCTTGCCATGAAAATGCTCGTCGGTGATCGGCTGAAATACCTCAGCCTCGTGGCCGGCCTCGCCTTCGCCGCGCTGCTGGTGACGCAGCAGGCCTCGATCTTCTGCGGCTACGCCCTCCGCACCGGCTCCTGGATTCACGATGAGCGCTGCTGCGATCTGTGGGTGATGAACGACCAGGCCGATTTCACCGAAGCCAATAAGCCGATTCTCGATTCCAATCTCGACCGCGTCCGCGGCATCAACGGCGTGCTCTGGGCGGTGCCGATGTACCGCGGCTATCTCAAATCCCGCCTGCCGGACGGCACGCAAGTGTCCGTCCGCGTGATCGGCGTCGATGACGCCACTCTCACCGGCGCTCCGGCCCGGATGGTCGAGGGGAAAATCGATGACCTCCGCCAGGACCGCGCCGTTTTCATCAACATCGATCAGGCGAAGGACATCCTCAAGCTGAATCGCGCGAATCCCCCGCGCCCGCTGCGCGTCGGCGACAGCATCGACATCAACGATCACGAGGCCGTCGTCGCCGGCACCTATCGCGCCACCCCCGAATTCTTCTGGGACCCGGTGATCTACACGACCTTCACCCGCGCACTGACGATGGCCCCGTCCGAGCGGCGGATGACCAGCTACGTCCTGGTCAAAGTCCGCCCGGGTTTCGAAATCGCCGATGTGCAGAACCGCATCGATCAGATTCCCGGCCTCAAGGCGGTCACGCCAGACCAGTTTGCCGCGATGACGATGGATTACGTGCTGAAGAAGACCGGCATTCTGGTGAATTTCGGCATCACGATCGGCCTGGGTTTTCTCATCGGCGTGCTGGTCAGCGGGCAGACCCTCTACACCTTCATGCTCGACAACATCCGCCATTTCGCCGCCATCAAGGCGATGGGCGCGGGGAATTTGAAGATCATTCAGATGGTCGCCCTCCAGGCCGCGTGGGCCGGTGGAATCGGCTACGGGCATCGGCGTCGGCGGCGGCGGCGCTGACTGGGTTTGTCTTTTCCAAAATCGGCGTCGCGTTCGAAATGCCCTGGCAAATCCCAGTCCTGGGCGCCGTGGCGATTCTGTTCTGCTGCGTCGGGCCGCCGGATTCAGCCTCATTCGCGTCCTTCGCCTCGATCCGGCAATCGTTTTCAAAGGGTGATACAATGACTTCGATCGTTCCCGAATATCAATCGATCGTGCCCGGCGACGCCGGAGCTGGCCGTCTCCTGCCAGGGCGTCACCAAGTCTTACGGCCAGGGCGATGCCAAGGTGACCGCACTGCGCGGAATCGACCTCGACGTGCCGCACCGGCGAATTGCTGATGCTCGTCGGCCCATCGGGCTGCGGGAAGACCACGCTCATTAGCTGCATCGCCGGCATTCTCGATCACGACGAGGGCCAGTGCACCGTTTTCGGCCACGATTTCAAATCGATGTCGCAGCGCGACAAAGACCCGCTTGCGCGGGCAGACCATCGGCTTCGTGTTCCAGTCATTCAATCTGCTGCCGACGCTCACCGCCGCGGAGAACGTGGCGATTCCGCTGCTGATCAACGGAACGCCGCGCGCCTGCGCCATCGCCACGCGCAAGGGAAATGCTCGATCACGTCGGCCTCGGCTAGCGCCACGCCGCCCTGCCCCGCCAACTTTCCGGCGGCCAGCAGCAGCGCGTCGCCATCGCCCGTGCCCTCGTCCACGATCCCAAAATCATCGTCTGCGACGAGCCGACCAGCGCCCTCGATCACGAAACCGGGCATCAGGTCATGGAGATGCTGCGCTCCGCCGCCATGCGCAGCGGCCGGTCGCTGGTCATCGTCACCCACGATGCCCGCATCTTCGAATTCGCCGATCGCATCGCCCAGATGGACGACGGCATCATTCAGAAGATCGTCGATTCGCCCCAGGAATTGAAAAACTGAAATTATCCAACCACGGAGTTCGTCATGATCCGCAAAATTATTCTGCCATTTCTCGCAGTTGCGGAGTGATCTTCGCCGTCTACACGGTGGTCAGCGGCAGCCGCCCGTCGCCCATCGCGCCGCCCGCCGCCGAACCGAGCCAGGCGCCGTTTGCCAATTACGTCGCCGGCGCGGGCATCGTCGAGGCCCTCAGCGAGAACATCCAGGTCGGCACTGTCGTTCCGGGCGTCGTCAACGAAAATTTATGTCAAGGTCGGCGACCGCGTGACCAAAGGCCAGCCGCTCTGGCTCATCGACGATCGCGATCTGCGGGCCGATCTTGGCCACCAAGCAGGCCGACGTCGCGGTCCAGCAATCGCTGCTGGACTCCGCCCAGGCGAAATATGATCGGCTCAAGCAGATGCCGCGGCCCGAGGAAATTCCGCCCGCCCAGGCGCGCGTCGATGCCGACCTGCACAGCCTCGAGGATGCGCAGGACCAGTTGAAAACGCTGCAGAGCGTTTCCGATCCGCGCGCGTTCAGCCAGGACGATCTCGATCAGCCGCAGCCATGCCGTCGATATCGCCAAGGCTCACCTCGCTGAGTCCCAGGCCAATCTGGCTCTGCTCAAGGCCGGATCCTGGAACGAGGATTTGAAAGTCGCCCTGGCCGACATCGAGAGCGCCAAGGCGAGCCTTGCAGCCGCCCAGGCGCAGGTGCAGAACGATCAGACCCTGATCGACCGCCTGACCGTGACCGCCCCGATCGACGGGCAAATTTTGCAGGTAAAGATCCACCTCGGTGAATACGCCCCCGCCGGCGAACTGGCAGACATCCGCTGATGCTCATCGGAAATCTTGACAAGCTCGTCGTCCGCACGGATGTCGACGAAAACGACGCCTGGCGGGTGCCCCGGCATCCCGGAAAGGCGGGGTTCGCGTGTCGCATATTTGCGCGGCAACCGCGATATAGGCTGCGATCTGAAGTTTTATCGGATCGAGCCCTACGTGATCCCCAAGAAATCTCTCACCGGCGACAGCACCGAGCGGGTGGACACGCGGCGTGCTCCAGGTACTATATACATTCGAGGTCGGCGATAAGCCGATCTATGTGGGGCAACAAATGGATGTTTTCATCGAAACGCCCCAGACGAACTTCAAGGATTGACGAATTTCAAGGATCGACGAATTTCAAGGATTAATGCATGTATCGAATTACCGCACTGTCCGTAGTCCTGGTGCTGATCCTCTGCAGGTTGCGGTTGGGCCGAACTATAAAACGCCCAACACGCCAATGCCGGCGCAGTTCAATGAGATCGAATCCGCGACCCAACCCACCTCCGAGCCTTCCGCCCGCGCCACGACCCAGCCGGATTACCAGTGCTGGTGGGAAACGCTGGGCGATCCGATCCTCAATTCGCTGATCCAGCGCGCGGTCGTGAACAATCCTGACGTTATCGCCGCCGAGGCCCGCATCCGCGAAGCCCGCGCCAACCGCGGCATCTACATCGCCGGGCTCTTCCCCGACATCGGCGCCGACGGCAGCTACACCCACGAACGCGTCAGCCAGAACCTCGCCGCGATCCAGGAATTTTCGTCCACCAGCGGCAGCGGAGGCTCATTTCCGGGAATCGAATCGGACACCTGGCAGGCCGGTTTCGACATGAACTGGGAAATCGACGTCTTCGGCCAAAATCGCCGCCAGATCGAATCCGCGAATTACGGGTATCAGTCCGCATGGTGGGATAAGCGCGATGTGCTCATCTCGCTCATGTCGGATGTGGCCGCTAACTATATCGAGCTTCGCGCCGCCCAGCGCGAATTGCAGATCGCCCAGGACAATCTTCACAGCCAGGAGCAAACGCTCGACCTCACCCGCCGAAAGGCCGAGGGCGGGCTGGTCCCCTATCTCGACGTCGCCCAGCAGGAAGCCCAAGTCGACAGCACCGCCTCGACCATCCCCACCTTCGAAGCGCAAATCCGCCTGAACATGCATCATCTTGGCATGTTGCTCGGCCAGATTCCCGGCTCTCTTCAGGCCGAACTGAATCCCGTCGGCCCGATTCCCGTCGGCCCGTCGTATGTTCCGCCCGGCGTGCCCGGCGATCTCCTTCGCCGCCGGCCCGATGTCCGCCGCGCCGAGCGGCAGCTTGCCGAGGCAACCGCCAACATTGGCGTCGCCACCGCGGACCTCTTTCCCAAGTTCTCCATCACCGGCGCCCTTGGCGATGAATCCGATTCCCTCAAAAGCATTTTCGATTGGACCAGCCGAACCTATGAGATCGTTCCCGGCGTCTCCTGGGACATCTTCAACGCCGGCAAGGTCTCCTCCAACATCGAGGTGCAAAACGCCCGCCAGGCCGAGGCGCTGGAGGCGTACCGCAAGGTCGTGCTGCAGAGCATCAGCGACGTGGATGACTCGCTCGTCTCCTTCAACCGCGAACAGGTCCGTCTCGAAGCGCTGCGAGGCGCCGTCACCGCCAACCAGAAGGCCGTCGATCTCTCGACGGAGCTCTTCGAAAAAGGCAGCACCGATTTTCTGTACGTTTTGGACGCCCAGCGCAGCCTCTTCGCCGCCGAGGACGAAATGGCCCAGAGCGAGGAGCAGGTGACAATAGACCTGGTGGCGGTCTACAAGGCGTTGGGCGGGGGATGGGAATAGCACTGGCGGATGCACCACAGCATCCGGCAATTCCGCTCGCTTTTCTGTAAACTCCCCCACATGGATTCGCGATCCAGGCTCCTCTCTCTATTTGTAGTTCTCCTCCCCCTCTTCGCCGCCCCAACGGCTTTCGCCCAGTCCGACGCCCCACAACCGACCTACGTCGGCATCTACATCAACGACATCCACGGCCTCGACCTGAAAAGCTCCACCTACACCGTCGATTTCTATATCTGGTTCCGCTGGCGGGGAAACGTGGACCCCAGCAACTTCGAATTCCTGAATGCCGAACTCCAATTGAAGGAGCACGAATACCGCCAATTCGTCGGCGGATACCACTATGTCTCCTACCACTGCCGCGGCGTCTTTCACATTGCCTTCGACTACCACCTCTATCCCCTCGACGATCACCAGTTGGTGCTCGAAATGGAAGACGGCTTCTACGAATCGGGTCAACTGAAATACATCATCGACAGCGACAACATGCAGAACCTTCGCCCGCTCACCCTCAACGGATGGACCTGCGCCCAGCCGCAGTTCCAGGTCGTCGATCACGAATATCACACCAATTTCGGTCTCCCCAGCGAATCAGCCGGCGGCCACTCAACTTATTCCCGCCTGATCTGTTCGATCGACATTTCCCGCCACAGCGCCTCGATCTACGTGAAGACATTTTTGGGAATCTTCATTGCCGTGGGAATCTCCTTAATCTCCTTCCTCTTCAAGCCCGGCGAGGTCGATTCACGATTCGCCGTCGGCGTCGCCGCGATCTTCGCCGCCGTCAGCTCCGAGATCGTCGCCACCAGCAACCTGCCGGAGATGCCCTATCTCACCCTCGTCGATAAGATCCACCTTTTCAGCCTGTTCGTCATTTTTCTCTCTCTTCTTCAGTCGTGCCTCTCGCTGCGATTTTTCCGCGAGGGCAAGGCGCATCTCTCCGCGCGTTTCGACACCATTTCGCTTTACGCGTTTCCGGTTTTCTACACGCTCATCGTATTGCTGCTGACGTTTCTGCCTTGATATTTCGAGCGAGACATCTCGTACAAAAGCAGGGCAATCGCATGTTCCTCTTTTCCCCCTCGCCCTCTACTCCCTCTTACCCCCTCTCCCGGTAATCCGGGAGAGGGTTGGGGTGAGGGTTCTTCGTATTTTGCGGCCATATGCAATTGCCCTGCGTACAAAATCCGCAAACATGGATAATGATGGGCAAAACCTCCGTGCACGAATATAATGGGATCTAATGATCGCAACCTCCGGTCAGCCTCTTCCATCCGACTCGCCCGCCCCATCCGCCCCGATGGTGACAGTCAATCAAGAGCAATGCCGCAGGCTCGCCGCCCTGATCAGTTCCCAAACCATTCCGCAGGACCGCGAAGACAGCTCGCTAACCGGGTTTTCGCAGGAGGCGGCCGGTAATTTTTATTTTCTGCTCGTCGCCATCTGCCATCAAACCTCTCCCGTGGGAAAGCCCCCCCTGGAGGGGTATATCGACGGCCGTCTTATGCACGGCTGGGACTATCTCACCGCCAGGCTCGAAGCCGCCGTCCGCTCCGATCCATCGCTGCTCGTTCCATCCACATGGTCAAAGGTTCAGCCCGATCAATTGGCTCAAATCTTTCGCGATGACCGACTCGGCGAGCGCCTGACCGGCGTCCCCCATCGAGCCGAATTGATTCGCGATCTCGGTGACGTCCTGTCCCGCGAGAACCGCGATTGTGTGCAGCGGTTATTCGAATCTGCCGCCGGTCGCATCGCCGGCGCAGCCGAATCTGCTGACGCTTCTGGCAGCTTTTCGCGCTTTCAATGATCCGGTCTGCAAGAAGAGCTACTTCTTTCTCGCCCTGATGCGCAACGCCGGATTCTGGCAATTTGCCGATCCGGAAAATCTCGGCCCGCCCGTCGATTACCATGAAGTCCGCGGCCACCTCCGCATCGGCACCGTCGAAATTCAGGACCCCCAGCTCGAGGCAAAGCTGCTCGCACGGCAGGAAGTCACCTCGTCCGAGGACATTGCCATTCGCAAGGCCGTCCACGATGCGATCATGTTAGTTTCCGAAGCGACCGACCACCGCAACCCCAGCCGGCTTCACTACCTCTTTTGGAATGTCTTTCGTTCCTGCTGCACGCGCAAAGCGCCCCATTGCCATGCCTGCCCGCCCGGCTGCACCCTGCCGGAGCGATATGTCCCCCTGGCAATCCATCGCGACGGGGTCCGCCGCTGCCCGTTCTCGGATGTCTGCCAGAGCGCCGACAAGCAGGTCAGATTGATCGAGCATCGCTTCGAAACGGATTATTACTGATTTCGCCGTGCGTTCGGGCAAATGAAAGGGGCGGACGTCAGATGGCTCAAGAGGCAGATCCAAAGGTCCGGCACGAATTCGTGGGAATGATGTTCGCCGTCGCCATCGGCGAGGTCGGTGTGCAAACCGCCGCCCTGGCCCATTACGAGCATTACATCGGATTCCTTCCCGTCTACCTGCATCTACTGCTGGCAACCATTATCATTGCCTCGAGTTGGGTCGGCTGGACGCTTACGCCCACGAGAGAAGCACAAAAGGATCTCACCGGCGTGCTTCGCAAGCAATTCTTTGTCCTGCTGCTGGACGTCCTTCTGGTGGTTCTCTATTTCATCCTTGTCAGGGCAATGAGCACGACGGCGGGAGACAGCGAATCTCCCCGTTATACTTTCGCTGCCGAGGCTGATGCTCGTTGGCTGGTCTGGATTTTTGTCTGTTATCTCCTTTGGGACTGTCTGACCAAAATCCCCACACTGCTTGGCCATAAGAAAGACGCAGCCGATCCCGAAATCGCCGACGCCCCTGCCCATACGACAGATTCGGATGAGGTGAACTCGGCCGCCTGGCGTATGCTGATCAGCGTCGGCTGTCTCGTCGCGTCGGTCGTGGTCTATTTCCTCGTGCGAGACACGGACCCAGTGCATGTCTGCTGGTCAGAATTGGCGCTGATCGCCCTCGTTCTGACGTTTCGTGCCCTTAAAGAACTTGCCACCGCAAAATGGCCCCCTTCAGATTGGAGCGAAGAGGACCGCAACAGCGTCAAGAAAACCAAAGGCAAAGCATTGGGATGGTCAATTGTATTCGCGATATCAGTCGCTCTTTTCGCGTATCTCGCATGCCGTATATCCGTTCCATGCGGTGTTGCGAATGAAATTCGAACGGCGGTCGGTCTTTTTGGACCCGTGAATCTGCCCGGCAAATAAATTTCATCGCGATCAGAAACTCACCACATCGCTTCTGAATGAAAGACGACAATCCGTAGACATCTCTTCTCCCCGTGTAGCCGCCCCGCTTGACTTCGGTGAGCTGTGTCGAACCGCGGGGCGCGTCTTCCGATTTCCACAATTCGTGGTCCCCCATTTAGCTCACTGTGCCGGAACACGAATATAAGGCCCCAAATCCGGCACCACCTTCGCCAACTCCCCCGCCACCATCGCCCCCACCAGTGCCGACCCCTTCGGATTCAGATGCGTCCCGTCAAACGTCTTGCCCGCCGAAGGCTGCGTCGCGCTAGTCTGTGTCGCCGCGATCGGATCATCCGCATTCGCCGGCGCTTTCGCCCCCTTAGGCGCGATATCCTTCAGCGGCGCCAATGTGTTCGTCTCCGTTTTCCCCAGCCGCTCGTACAGCTCGATCGACATCGCATGAAGATCGATCAGCGGAACATTTTTCTCCGCCGCGATTTCGCGCACCACCTTCGCATACGGCTCGAGCGTCGAATGAATCTTCCCATCCGTCCCCCACTGCCGACGGCTCATGGGCGTAATCAAAATCGGCTTGATCCCCGCCGCCCGCGCGTCGTCCACATACTGGTTGATGAATTTCCGATACGCCACGTCCGGATCCGACTCCCGCGCCGCACCGTGCCCCGGCTGATCGTTATGCCCAAACTGAATCAGCACATAATCCGGTTTCAAATCCAGGCATTGCTTCCACCTCCCCTCGGCAATAAAGCTCCGGCTGCTTCGCCCGCCCCGCGCCATGTTGATGCACTGCACATCGGGCGCAAGACATTTCATAAACCCGGGGCCCCAGCCGCTGCCGACCGCGGTGGTCGAATCACCCGCCAACACAATTCGCACTGCATATGAAGGCTGCGTCGTCGCGTCGTCTGCACCGGCGGCGGCCACATGGAACATCATTGCCGCAAACACAATCGCCAGGATTTCTGAGAAATTCCTCATATAATTCAGTTCTGCTGAAATCCGCCGAGACTTCTCCCTCTTATCCCCTCCCCTGGTACTCCGGGGGAGGGTTAGGGTGGGGGCTGGGTGCTATGTGGTTAGGATTTCAGCATAGTAGAACACACCCCTCAAGCTTTAACCACCCTCGTCCGCGAAACGACAAAAATTTGACGCGATTCCTCTAAGTAAACGGGATATCCGCCCGTGAACGTGCCAAAGGATGGGAGGACAAGGCAATGTTTTTCCAGCACGAAGCACGGAGCAAAGACCACCGACCCATCAAAATCCCGAAGCTGCGCCGTCGGATGCACGTGCCCGGCAAACGTCGGCCCCTCGCACCCCTCCGGCGGCACATGACAAAACCGAAACCCCTCCTCCTCAAACGCCTCTCCAACCTCCTCCATCCGCCACTCATCGACTGCCGGCCCCACCGCCCGGTCATGATTTCCCCGCACCAGCAATATCTTCAACTCCCCCTGTTCCTTGCACAAGCCGAAACCGCCTTCACCATTTCCAGATTCTCGCCGACAGGTCCATGCACGAGGTCCCCCAGAATAATCAGCCGCCGCGCGCCGGTGGTCGCGATCAATTCCCCAATCCGCCCCAAATCCCGCGCCGTGCTCCCTCCCGGCACCGGCACCCCCAGCGCCCGAAACGCCGCGCTCTTTCCAAAATGCACGTCCGCCAGCAACAGCGTTCCCCGAGCTTCCCACCACACCGCCCTCTGCGGCAGCAGATGCAGCGCCTCCCCGCCGAAATCAATCCCCAGCACCCGGAAACCTTCACCACGTCTTTCAACTTGAGACAGCTTCCTTCCCCGCCACCGTCCCACACTCCGGACACCGCTCCGGCGTCGCCCGCAGATCGTACCCGCATTCCGCGCACTGCCCCCGCATCGCCCGCCATCGCCGGCGAAGATAGCGCCGATTATAAAAAATCCAGATTATTGGCGGCAGGCCCGTCAAAACAATCGGCGGCCACTGCGGAAATCTTAGCTCCCAGGAACTCACCGGGTTCCCCCGATAAGACAGCGAGAAATCCAAAGCCCCGCGATTCCTTTGCCAGCCGGCAGCATACGAATGCGATTCGCTAAAATATCGCCAGAAGCTCTCTTGCGGCACGTTATATTGCACTGCCGCCGCGTTCATCGGCCCCGCCGGATATCGCCAGATATTCACCCTGAAATAAAACTCGCGGTCCATCGATTCCAGCCCCCCGACCTTTACCGTCCGATTCCCAGACTCGATCTGATCCTGTTGCCTGGAAATCGCATCACTGTACATGATGCTCCGGAAACTCAGCGTTAGCAGCGCCCCCGAAACAATCAGAAACGGCAGGCAGATGATCGCCACTATCCACCTCATCGCGCCCCGATCTTACCATTTGACGCTGGATCGAACGAAAAATTCTCCTTCGCCGCCGCCTCTTCCAACTGCCGCGCCAGCCGCTCGATCCGATCGACATTCTTCTCATATCTCAATTGCTGCGACCCAATCCCCTCCGCCCAAAGCGGAAACGCCAGCGGCGACAGTCTCTCCGTGTGCACCATCACAATCTTCTGCTCCGCCAAATGCTCCAGCGCCTCTCGCAGCCGGGCAAACTCAAGTTGCTGCGCCAGCACCTCCCGCCGCGCTTGATCGAGCAGAAGGTTCCCCGGATCAAACTCGACGAAGACATCGTAAAAGAGCGCGCTCGACGCCTGAAGCTGCCGCACCCCGCGTTTACCCCCCGGCCGCGCCGGATTCAGCAGCCCCGCGATATGCGCAGATCTCCCGAAAATGCCGCCGCGCCAATTCGCTCCCGTTCACGCACGCGAGCACATCCTCGATCAGGTTTTCCGTCGTCAGCAATTCCCGCCAGGTCTTCTCATCCCCGGCCATCGCCATCGGCGACATCAGCTCGATTCCATAATCATTAAATGTCGCCGTCACCGGCGAAATACCCCGCCGCGCCAGTCGATACGAAACCACCGCCGCGATTCCCTCGTGCACCAGCCTCCCCTGAAAGAAAAAAAGGTATTCGTGATGGTTCCCGCGCATCTTCGTATTTTCGATCACCACTTCCCCCAGCCGCGGAAGCCGCGACCACCGCCCCTGAAGTTCCAGCACCGCCCGCACCCGCTGCATCTCCTCATCCGCAAAAATCCCCTGCGCCGCTTCGTCCAGCCTCAATCGCATCGCCTCCGCCAAATTGCTCGACATCGGCAGCCGCCCGCCCATCCATCTCGGCACCATGCTCTTCTTTTTCTTCGCCGTCCGCACCTGCGCCGTCATCTCGTGCATCCGCACAAATTCCAGCGACCTCCCCGCAAACGTAAACACATCCCCCGCCTTCAGCTTCGCCGCGAACAATTCCTCCACCGCCCCCAATCTCTTCCCTCCCACAAACTGGACAATGACGGCTCCATCCGAAGCGATCGTCCCGATATTCATCCGGTGCATCCGCGCCAGCGATTCCGATGCCGCCACCCATTTCCCCCCTTCACCCTGCACCACCCGCGCAAACCGCGGATAAGCCGTCAGGCTCGGCCCCCCGCGCTTCACGAAATCCATCACCCATTGCCAGTTCTCATCCGTCATCCCCGCATACGCATTCGTCGCGCACACTTCCCTAAGCATCTGCATTTCGTTAAACCCATTCCCCGCCGCGATCGTCACCAGGTGCTGCGCCAGCACGTCCAGCGCCATCGTCACCGGCTCCCTCGGCTCAATCTGCCTCCGCTCAATCGCATGCCGCGCCGCGGAAAATTCCACAATCTCAATCGCCTGCGTCGGCACGCAGACGATCCTGCTTTCCGCCCCCGGCCGATGCCCCGACCTCCCCGCCCGCTGAATCGTGCGCGCAATGCTCTTGGGGCTCCCGATCTGAATCACCTGATCCACCGGCCAGAAATCCACCCCCAGATCCAAACTCGACGTACACACCACACATTGCAGCGTCCCCTCACGCAGCATCTGTTCGATCCGCCCCCGGATTTTCCGGTCGATCGACCCATGATGCACCGCGATATTCCCGATCCACTTCGGCCGGATCTCCAGCAGCGCCCGAAACCAAAGCTCCGTCTGCGACCGCGTGTTGGTAAAAACCAGCGTCGTCCCCGCCGACTCAATCCGCCGCGCCACCGCCTCCGTCATCTTCAGCCCCAGGTGCCCTGCCCACGGAAACCGCTCCACCGTTTCCGGCAGCGCGCTCATCAGCGAAATCCTCTTCTCATCCGGCCCCCGCACAATCTCCGTCTCCCCCACACCCTCCGGCCCCACCAACGCCGCGCAAGCCTGCTCGATATTCCCCAGCGTCGCCCCAATCCCCCACACCCGAACTTTCGGCCGAATCCCCCGCAGTCTCGCCACCACCAATTCCGTCTGCACCCCGCGCTTGCTCCCCAGCAGTTCGTGCCACTCATCCACCACCACCGCCTCGAGCAAATCAAACCGCTCATCCGAATCCGGATACGACAGCAGCACCGACATACTCTCCGGCGTCGTCACCAGCACCGTCGGCAACCGCTCCCTCTGCTTCTTCCGCAACGCCGCGCTCGTATCCCCCGTCCGCATCTCCACGCTCCAGCCGAGCCCCAATTCCTCAAACGCCGAAGTAAGCGATTTAACAGTATCCGCCGCCAACGCCCGCAACGGCGTAATCCAAATCATCCGCAACCCCCGCCGTCTCCCACGTTTTTCCCCCTCTCCTGGTACTCCGGGAGAGGGCAGGGGTGAGGGTCCTCTTTTGGCTGAATTCAAATACTCAATCACCATCCCCAACCCCCCCGCCAACGTCTTCCCCATCCCCGTCGGCGCCTTAATCAACCCATTCTTCCCCTTCAAATACGCCTCCCAAGCCGCCCGCTGAAATTCAAACGGCTCAATCCCCTTAGATGCAAACCACTTCTCCACGCGCTGATAACCCGGCGAAGTTTTCACGATCGCGCCTCAGTCTTCGCCAGAAGTTCTCGAAGCGACTGCAACGTATCCGCATCCCCCGCCTTCTTATCCGTCCGCTCGCGCAGCATCCGCGGAAACCTCACCGCGATCCCCGATTTATGCCGGTCCGAAGCTTGGATCGCCTCAAACCCCAGCTCAAAAACCCGCACCGGCTGCACCACGTGCACCGGCCCATACCGCTCGATCGTGTGCCGCCTCACCCACCGGTCCACTTCCGCGATCTCCTCATCCGTCAACCCCGAATAAGCCTTAGCCACCGGCACCAGTTCCTTGCCCCCCTCATCCCAAACCCCAAACGTATAATCCGTCAGCAACCCCGCCCGCCTTCCATGCCCCGACTGCGCCGCGATCAACACGCAATCCACCGTGTAAGGCTGAACCTTCAGCTTCCACCACAAACCCGTCGGCCGCCCCGCCTGATACACCGACAACCGCCGCTTGATCATCAATCCCTCAACCCCGCGCTCGCGCGATTCCGCAAGCAACTGCTGCGCATCCTCCCACCTCGCACAATTCACCGGCTCCGAAATCCGAATGATCGACCCCGCCCCAAATTTCCCAATCATCTCAACCAATTGCCCCCTCCGAATCTCCAATGTTTCCCCCGAACATCCCGCCCCTCAATCTCCAGCAGATCGAACGCAATAAACACCACCGGCACTTCCGGCCAAAAACTCATCTCCACATTCTTCCGATTAATCCGCCGCTGCAATTTCGCAAACGCCATCGGCCTTCCCACCGACTCGTCAAACGCCACGATCTCCCCATCCAAAACCGTCCCCTCCGCCAGCGCCACACCCTCATGCACGATATCCGGAAACGCCCCGCTCACCAGCTCATCCCCGCGCGACCAGATCGCCGTCTGCCCCCCGCGCCGAACGATCTGCGCCGAATCCCATCCCACTTCCATTCCAGCATCCAATCGCCAATCTCCCCCAACGCCGAAACCTCTTCCCCCAGCGGCTGCGCCAGCATGAACGGATACGGCAAAGTCCCCTCGCGCTTTCCCCTGCGTCCTCCCTCTGCGGCGCAAGCAGCCTCCGCATCGTCGCCTCATCCGGCGTCCAGCTTCCCGCCAACCGATGCGCCATCACCTGCGCATCCACCCCCGCCGCCTCCGCCATCGCCCGCACCACCATCTGCCGCGAAACGCCGATCCGAAACTCCCGGCTCAAAAGCTTGTGAAACACCAGCGTCTGCGGACCATTCAATGTCCCCCACGTCCCCACAATCGCCTCCCGCTGCTGCGAAATGCTCATCATCCCCAGCGGCTTCAGCGTCCCCTCGATCAGCTCACGCAACCCCGGCGCCCCGGCCCCATCCGATCCCCCCGCCAGCAGCAGCGAGAGCGTCTCCGACAAATCTCCCACCAGCGTATAGCACTCATCCACCAGCCATTTCGGATACCCCGAAATCTCCGCCACCCAGTCCCGCAGCAGCCGAAACGAAACCGTCCGCCCGATCTTTCGCCCCGTCATCAGATACACGGCCCACACCGCATCCCCCGGCGGCGCTTCCAGAAAATACCGCCGCAGCGCCGCCAGCTTCTCGCTCGTGCGCGTCGTCCGATCCAGCTCCAAAAACAGTTCCGTAAACCGCCGCATGAACGTAGGGTGGGCGTACCCACCGTTTCCTTTCTCCTAATCCGCCTCTTCTTCCTCCCCCTCATCCCTGAATCGCGTCTCAAACGCAGTGGCATCCATTCCCCGCTCGTTCAGATATCTCACCACCGGCCCCGTATATCCATGCGTCGCGATCACTCGCCGCGCCCCCGTCTCTTCAATGGTCTGCATCAGCCCCGGCCAATCGACATGATCGGAAAGCACAAACCCCCGATCCGCGCTCCTCCGTCTTCGAAACCCGCGCACCTGCATCCACCCCGACGCGATCCCATCCGAAAACGGCGCAAACTTCCGAATCCAAGTCGTGCTTAACGCCGATTGCGGCGCCAGCACCATCGCCTTCCCCTTGAATTTCTTCGCATTCTCCGCCGAGGCATGTTCCGTCGCCGGCAGCAAAACCCCCGACTCCCGATACGCCTCCACCATCCCCAGCATCGCCCCATGCAGCAAAATCGGTCCGATGTCCGGATTCAATTGCGCCAATACCCGCTGCGCCTTCCCCAAACAATACGCCAGCAGAACGCTCGTCCGCCCCACTTCCTGATTCTCCCGCCACCACTGGTTGATCTCCCCCATCACCGCCCCCGCATCCCCCCACCGAAAAATCGGCAGCCCAAACGTGCACTCCGTGATCAGCGTATCGCACCGCACGACTTCAAACCCCCGGCAAGTCGGATCACTCTGCCGCTTGTAATCCCCCGTAAAAACCCAAACCTCTCCGCCATGCTCCAGCCTTACCTGCGCCGACCCCAGCACATGCCCCGCCGGATGCAGCGAAACCCGTACCCCGCCGATCTCCAGCGACTGCCCATACTCCAGCGAATCAATGACCGCCCCTTCCCCCAGCCGCCTTCGCAAAACGTTCACCCCATCAATGGCCGTCAGATATCTTTCCGACCCCCCGCGCACATGATCCGAATGCCCATGCGTAACGATCGTCTTGCCCACCGGCCGCCAGGCGTCGATATAAAAATCCCCGACCGGGCAATAGAGTCCCGACGATGTGTTGATGATGAGTGGATCCGATGCCATGGCGATTGATCCCGCGAAAATCCAATTGCCTTCTTCCAATTTCAAAATTGGCAATCGGCAATCGGAAATCAGTCGTTATCAATCGTCATTATAGACCATAAGACTTCGGGCACGTCGGTGCCCCCATCCCTCTCACCCAACAACTGAATTCATTTCCCCAACTTCCCCTTCTCAGCCTTCTCACTCATCTCGCGCAGCGAATCGTAAAGCGGCAGATTCCCCAGCAATTCCGGCACCGCATACGCCGGCAAACACGCCGCCATCATCGGCAGAATCAGCGTCCAGCTCCCCGTCATCTCCAGCAGCAAAACCACCCCCGTCAGCGGCGAGCGAACGATCGCCGTAAACAGCGCCGCCATCGCCACGATCGCAAACGCCGCCGGCTGCTGCGGCGTGCCCGCCATCATTCCCCACACCCCCGCAAACAGATGTCCCAAAATCGCCCCCAGCGCCAGCAGCGGCGCAAAAATTCCCCCCGGCGCGCCGGATCCATACGACGCCATCGTCAGCACGAACCTCACCACGATCAGCCACAGCGCCGTCAAGACCAGAATGTGCCCGGTGATAGCGATCTCACCCAAATTCTCCCCCCCGCCCACCACTCCCGGCGCAAAATATGCAATCAACCCGGCCCCCGCCCCCACCACCGCCGCCTTCGCCCCCCGCGGCCAATTCCGCGCCTTGTCAAAATCTTTATCGTCAGCAGCAACGATCGATTGAACCCCACCCCCGCCAATCCCGCGATCAACCCCAGCAACAAATACTCCGGCAAAACCTTCGAAGGCAATTCGTTCATCGCCGGCGCCCCAAAATCCAAAACATTCCCCAGAAAATGCCGCAACACCACCGTCCCCGTCACGCACGCCACCAGCGTCGCGCTGAAAACCCGCGTCGAAAACCGATGCAGCAGCTCCTCCACCACGAACAGCACCGCCGCCAGCGGCGCGTTAAACGTCACCGCCAATCCCGCCCCCGCTCCCGCCGCGATAAACGTCCACGGCTCCGGCACGATCTTCTTCAGCCCATCCGCCGTCAGCCGCCCCACCGTCCCCCCCATCTGCACCGTCGGCCCCTCCCGCCCCATCGCCAGCCCACTCCCGATCGCCAGCACTCCCCCGAAAAATTTCACCGGCAGAATTTCCAGTGTCGCCGGCTGCAAATGATTCCGCAGCACCGACTCCACCCGTGGAATTCCGCTCCCCGCCGTCAGCGGCGCCAGCCGCTGCGTCAGCCACAACGCCAATCCCGCCCCCGCCGCGCAGCAAACCACCGGCACAACCCATCCGATCCATCCCGGCAAATGCGCATGGGCAAACGCAACCATCTGATTGCGCCGCTCATCCGCCCACACCAGTGATATCCGAAACGCCACCCCCACCAGCCCCGTCACCATCCCCACAAACGCTGCGATCACCATCAGCGTCAGCCATTGCAACGGCCGGTTCGGAAGACGGTCTTCGTCCGACGCGATCCCCGCCATCACTTCGATATGCTCGCCCTGCGGTTTCATACACGTGCGTTACGGAAATAGATCATCTCTTATCTCTTTCGTGTAGCCGCCGGGCTCGCCCGGCGCTCTCTGAATCATACACGCGGGTCCCACGCACACAGGATGCGACATATTTTCTCGACACCTTCCGATTTTTTTCTCGTCTTCATCCCCTCGCGCGCCTACGGTCTTTTAGAGGCGCATCATGCAGAACCAAACCATCCCGCCCGAGCAGTGGTCCGCATTTTTCTCCCAGTTCAGCCGCGATCACGAAGGCTGGACCGCCAACATTGAGGTCCAGGAAAGCTTTGGCGAGCTAAGCCTCGCCGCCTGCCTCGCCTTCCACGGCATCAGCTTCGACACCAAGGGCACACGCCCCTCCACTCTGCAAATCAGCGCCGGCGGGATAGACAATCCCCACCTCGATCACATGATCCACCTCCCCCTCAACATCCGCGAGGTAACCGACCACAACGGCGACGTCCACCTCCGCATCGAACCCGCGACAGGCGCCCCACCATTATCCACCTGCGCGCCCAAGCATTAAAAAAACTCCGGCCATTAAAAAAACTCGGAGCCCCAAAATGAAAGAAAGAATCAACTGGCACCAGCTCGTTCCCGATGCATACAAAGCCCCAGGCAACCCTGGAGCGCTACGTCCGATCCAGCGGCCTCGATGCGAAACTCATCGCGCTCGTCAAGCTCCGCGCCTCCCAGATCAACCAATGCGCCTTCTGCATCGACATGCACTGGAAAGACGCCCGCGCCGAAGGCGAAACCGAGCAACGCCTCTACGGCCTCACCGCTTGGCGCGAAAGCCCCTACTACACCGACCGCGAACGCGCCGCCCTCGAATGGACCGAATCCGTCACCCTTCTCACCGACGGCTTCGTCCCCGACGACGTCTACGACCGCGTCCGCACCCACTTCGGCGAGGAAGAACTCGTCAAGCTCACCATGGCCATCGTCACCATCAACGGTTGGAACCGCCTCAGCGTCGCCTTCCGCACCCTCGCGGGACAATATCAACCGGGACAATACCGCAGTTAGATTTTAGAGAATTATTCCCCTGTTCTTCGTGTAGCCGCCCCACTTGACTTCGGTGAGCTCAGCCGAACCGTGGGACGCGTCTTCTGAACATATTCACGCAAACTCGCGCAAAAATGGGGAGAATCTTTAGTTCGCACAATGTTAGGTATTAGCGCGCACCACCCCTCCAATTCAACAAATAAAATCCATCGTTTCCAAATCAGATGCTAAATTACTTTATATAAACAACATACAGCGATTTATGGATGCGTCGATTGCGACAACCCTTGGCTCTATGCAACCGTTTGCTCCCCAATCGCAGGAACCGTTAAAAAATGTTAATTTAATTGACACTTGCGGACTGTACCGTTACTTTATTGGCCGAAGTCAGGTTTCGGGTGTACTGCCTTCAGACAAGTCCGAACTTACGGCGAGGTTGGAGAAAATGCAAAAAGCCGTAAAAATCCATCATGCACGGAAAGGGGATGCATTTATGCGCCCGCTATCCACCATCTTGTGCGCCGTCGCTGTAGGCTGCCTTCTGTCCCTCTGCAGCTTCACTGGCGCTGACACCATCAGCGTTACCTCTTTGTCCGTCAATCCTGGCGCCGGCATCTACACCTACACCGTCACCGTCGATAACAACGCCGTCGTCACTACCGGTAATGGATTTGTGATCTACGACATCTCCGGCTTCATCGGCTCATCACTGTCAATACCCGGCCTCCCCGGAGCCTTCTCTTCCACCACCAGCACCTACGGCAACGCTGTCTCCAACTCTGCATACAACCCTCCCACGCAACCGGGCCCGATCTTCTCCTCCTCTCTGGGCGCTATGACCCCAGCTGCCGGAAACATCCTCGACAAGGCCGCCGGAACCTCCGGCACGAACGGCTTCACCAACCTTAGCTATGCCTACTCCGGCCCGACAATCTCAAGCAGCACCTACATCGGAATCCTGACCATCACCGCTGCTCCCACCAACGGAAATGCGATCTCGCCGGTTGAATCCTTCGACAGCAGCGGCGCCATCGACAGTAGCAACGTCTACGTCCCTGGAAATCCAACTTTTGGAAGCACGCCCGTTGCCTTGCCCGCTTCGTTCTGGGGCGGCGGTGTCCTTATGTCCCTGCTCCTGTCCGCGGGACTCGCGAAAAAACTTCGCCCTGCTCGTTGAGGGTCTCAACTGATTCTTCTTCAGGCGGACTCAGTCGCTAATGAAAATTGACTTGAAGCTTTGTTAAAAACGGTTTTTTTTGGAAGTTGTCTGTCGCGTTTACAGGATTCTATGTCGCTTTTTGGCACAAACATTCGGCAACCCCGGAGGGGCCTTATGATCGGGAAGAAAATCACGCTTTTGGGTAGTCTCGCGGTCTCCGTCTTGCTCTTTGGCACACAAGCCGCCCGCGCTACTTTTAGTATCGCCAACGTCTCCGCCGACCCCGCAACCGGTGAATACCAGTATTCCGTCTCCTTCGTCGCCAGTAGCGCCGGGACCGTCAATCCGGGCCAGGGATTCGTCATCTATGACTTCCCTAACCTCGTTACCTCCGGCCCTGACGACTGGTCCCTTACCGGCATCACCGGTTTCGGAACCAGCAACGTCAACCTCAGCCAGCAACTCACTGGAAATGCCATCAGCTCCAGCCTCGATGTCCTCTTTTCCATCGACGGCCACACCGACAACCCAAACATTGAAAATCTTAGCTTCGCCTACAACGGCAGCAGCGGCTTGTCGGAACCCGGTGCCGGCGCCACTGGAACCCTGACCCTATGGACCACCGACCTCAATGGTGGGCTCAACACCAACGGTGGTTCAGGCGCTCAGGACACTGAAGTCGGCAACCAGAATGTCATCAACACAATCACCACTCCGTACGTCCCGGAGCCCACCACTCTCGCCATTATGGGATTGACCAGCGCAGCTCTACTCGGTCGCCGGGCCCGCAAAACCGTCGCCTGATTGGGCGATCAACTGCGATTTAGTTTGTCTAATGGTAAAATTACATCGGCCCGCTCTTGTGAGCGGGCCTTTTTTATTTCCCCATGCACCGCACACGCCGTCGCGCCGCGATGAGCACCCCAATCCCCGCCAGCGCCGCGCACCCCGGCTCCGGCACATCCGCCAGCAATCCATTCGCCGCCGCAAACGCATCCAGCGCCGCCACATCCGCCGGCGTCACCTCAACATCAGCCCCGTTGTCCCCCTGCCCAAAGTTCGCCGCCAGCGCCGAGAAATCCGACCCGTTTACGGAACTGCTGAAGAAAAAATTACCCTGGTCCCAGTTCGTCGCCCCGGTTCCAAAGTTCGACGCCAGGATGCTGAAGTCCGACCCGTTCACCGTCCCATCCAGATTCGCATCCCCCAGCAGCGTATATTTCAATTCAATCTGTCCCGAACTCAATCCCGCCACCACTCCGTCGGCCCCATCCGCGAATCCAACCCCGTACTCCAGCCCATTGTTCAGCGTCTGCGCCGCCGACGAAATAATCCCCGGCCCATTCCACCCCCCATTATTGAACCCGCTCGAAAGATACCCGTAGATCGTCCCGATCGGATCGCTCGACCCGTAGGTAATGATCATGTGATTGTTCGTAATATCCAGCACCCCCGTCCCCGCGATCGACAGCCCGGCTACCGTTACCTGTCCGATCCCCGTGTTTAGCTGCACCGACGTCGCGCTCCCGATCGCCAGGCTCGTCGTCGCCGGCAGCGCCCCCGCCGACCCCACCACCAGCCCCCCCGCGCTCACCGTCGTCGCTCCGGTATAACTGTTCGTCCCCGAAAGCGTCAGGACATTTGTCCCGGTCTTGGTGATCGAAAACGCCCCGCTGATATTCCCCCCGATCGCCAGGTTCCCGCTTGCCGTATTCAGCGTCGCGTTCGCCTCCAGCGCGATGTTCAGATTGATCGCCTGCGAATTACTGCTGTTGTTCACAATGTTCCCGAACAGCTCGATCGCGTTCCCCCCGATCGAAAACGCTCCCGCCCCGGAGTTGAACGTAATCCCCGAATAAGCCGTATTCGCCGCCGAATTATTGTTCGGCGAAAGATTCGCGTTCCCCGCAAAAACCAGCGGCGCATTCGCCGTCAGCGCCGTGCTCCCCCAGTTCCCGGCCGTATTCCAATTATCATCCGCCCCGCCCCCCGTCCACGTCGCCCCGCTGATCGGCGTCATCATCCCGTAATTCGTCGTCCCCTTCACCAGGTCCAGCTCATACGTCACCCCGTTCACGATCACATCGTACAACCCATACGTCCCGTTAAACGAAACCTGCCCACTCGAATTCGTCGTCAGCATATCGTTCGTCTGCCACTGGTTCATCCAATTCTCAAACGTCTGCCCGGCCGACGTGAGCTGATAGCTGCTGTTGTAAAGCGAGTACGGAGTGTTGTCGTTCGGCCCCCCAATTCCCGCCCAATACCCAAACGTCGTCGCCTGCGGCGTCCCGTAAATCATCGACAGCGCCGTCGTCAAATCCGTGTCGTACGTGCTGTTCGACGGCGAATCCCCCGTCCCAACCCCGAATTCCGTCAGCGACAACGCCGCCCCCGCTCCGCTGGCAGTCTTATCCACAGACAAATTCTGCATCGCATCTTCCATCTGCGCCGCGTTCACCGTGTTATTCGTATCAACGTACAATTCCATCCCCACCCCCGAAATCGGCCCGCCGTCATTTTGAATCGATTGAATCCCCTTCAAATACCAGTTCGCGTAGGGATCATTCCCCGTCGCCACCCCGCTGCTGCTGATGGAAGCCGGCGAAAACTGAAGCACGTTATACTCATTCGTGTACAGCCGCGTATTCGCCCCCGCATTCTTAATATCCGTCGCCGCCTGCGCATAATAATTCGCCACCCCCTGATACCCCAGCGCCCCCAGGTAATTGTCCGAATCCGCCTGCGTGTGCCACAGTTCGTTAAAAAGATCCACCTCCTGATAGCTGTCCGTCCGCGGCGTCCCCAGCGCCCCGTTATTCCCCGACAAATAATAATTCACCCGGCTCGACATCGCACTCTTGAGCGACGCCAGATCCGCCGCCGCGTTCGATGACCCGCTGTCAATCGCGCTGAACCAGCTATTCACAAACCCCGGCTGCTCCGTCGCTCCCCAAAACCCATTGTGCATCCGCACCGCCAGCCCATGCTGCGCCGCAAAATCCGTCATCGCGTCAACCGTATTCATGTCCACGCTTCCCTGCGTGTTCTCGTTGTTCCCCCATTTCCCCGCATTCGACGGCACAATCGCGTTGAAATTTGACAAAATCGCGTTCTGGTAACTGACCTCCTCCGTCGTATTCGGCCGAGTTCACCGGCGTCGAAACCCCTCCGTTCAACCACTGCGCCGGCTCATAGAACGGATCAAACCCATACACCGCCCCCGCAAACGTAAATGCATTGCTGATCAGCTTCACCTGCACCTGCGTCCCCGCTCCGAGGTGCAGCCCGTTCCCGTTCGTCAGCGAAATTGTCGCCGGCCCCGACCGGAAATTCTGCGCATACGTCGTCGCCGCCGCCATCGCGTTCGTGCTGCTGTTGTTCCCCGATCCCTGCAAAACCGTGATCCCCGCCCCCGAAACCGTCATCGAATTCACCGTCAAACTCGGCGTCTGCGTCGCATTCTGGTTGTCCAGTTGCGTCCGCACCAGATATGTCCCGGCCGGCAGCGTCGGCGTCGTGTACGTATAATTATTTGAGCTCCCCGGCGTCACATTAAACGAATCCGTGCTGTCCGCGATCGACAGCGACATGTCCGGATTCAGCCCATTCGACGCAACACCGTTTGCATTCAGAGTAAACGTCACCGGTTCCGCGGTCCCCAGCGTGATGTAGCTCCCCACATACCCATCGCTGCTCAACGTCCAGCCGCTGCCGCTGGCGGCGCCGCTCGATGTCAGCGCCATGTTGTCGCCGTTGATCAGCGTCTGCCCCCATGCAAACGCAGGAACCCCCCATACCGCCGCCGCCAGGCAACGTTTCACTCGTTTCATTGACCGAGTCCTCCAAACAAATTGCTCGGCAACCTCTAATACGCCAGGAAATCCGTTTAGTAAACGATTACTATACTACTCCCATTCCTCCCCCCGTCAAGCAAAATCCGCCACCCCATGACGCTCCCCATTCGTCATTCCGTCATTCGGATTTGATTCGTCATTCTGATTTCTGATTTCGGATTTCCACCCCACCCCTCCCCCAAACAAAAAATGCCGAACAAAAAGCACCCTTCGAGCGCTTCATTCGGCATTTGCCAATCGGCATTTGTCAGTTCTCTATTGCCCCATCTGCACCACCTCGAAATCCCCCCCATGAATCCGCTTCAACGTCTCGATCTCCGCATCCTTCCACCGCGGATCGGGTACCCGCTGATAAACCAGCTCCCCCCATTATCCGCCAGGATCATCCCATATTGCTTCAACGCCTTCAGCACCACCTGCGCCGTCGGTGGAAACCCGTCAATATCCACCGACGCCTTCAGCCTCACCCGCATCCCCATCGGCGGCAAATCCGCGCTGTCCGAATGCGCCGCAAAATGCGTCGCCGGCGCGATAAACGCCCGCCGCGTCCGCCGACACGTAAACCGCAGCGCATGATCGATCCGCCCCTGCTCCACCACCTCGTCATATCTCACCAGCCCCGGCAAGATCGGCAATCCCGCCGCGTCCGCGCTCGTCCACCCGCTCGGCCTCAGCCGATTCGAATTCAGATCAAAAATCGCCCCCGAATACCCGCTCCACCCGGGCCCATCCGCATCCTGCCGCGCCCCAAAATCTCGTACAAAATCCAGTGATCCCGATCCACCACGATCACATGCCGATCGCCTCCCCCCTCCACCGGCGCATCCGGCGGAATCGGATAAGGCCCTGCATCGCTCTCACCATCGTTCGAAAACCTCACCGGCACCTTCGCCTGATCCCCGCTCACCACCACATACGCGATCCCATTCGCCGCCCCATTCTGCCCCGTCCCAAAATCCGGATGCAGCGACTTCCCCACCCCGATCCCCGCCACGATCGCATCCGAATCCGCATCCACCGGATCGTTCGATATATCCCGGTTCCACCAGTTATCCGCCGGAAACATCCGCCGCCCGTGCAAACTAGCCCCCACCCCCAAATCCGGCTGCGTCGTAGACTGCGCAGCGGCGACAGACGATGCCAATGCAATCAGAAGACAAACCCCAATTGCCCGACGCCAAATCAAAATGCATCCACAGCTCCTCTTTTCAATCGGCAATTGGCAATCGACAATCGGCAATCTCATTTGACCCTGCCCATCTCACTTGGTATCACCGTCCCGCCTCGTTCCCACATCCACATGTCCCAACCCAACGAATATCCCGCCGCCACCGTCTTCCTCACCAGCGCAGACGTCTCTACTGAAATCCAATCCCATCGCGACCCCTGGCTCCAGGCCCTCGCCTCCGACCCCACCCCGTCCTTCGATCTCCATCCCGACGTCCTCTCCACCGGCGCAATCGCCCTCACTTCCTGGCCCACCGGCAACGCCCCCGCGCAGCTCCGCCCTCCTCCGCCCACGCAAGCTCCGCATCCGCCCCCTGCCCCTGCGAAAAATCTCCACCCCAATCCCCGGCCACCACTTCATCGGCGAAAAAATCATCGGCGCCAACACCTCCGCCGACATCGACCCCTTCATCTCCAAAATCGCCGACCTCATCGCCTCACGCCAAATCGAATCGCTCATTCTCGAAGACCTCGAAATCAATGGCCAGCTCCACAATTCCATCGCCGCCCTCCTCCAGCGCGACCGCCGCTTCCGTCTCCACCCCATCGCCGAGCCCCAGCCCCACTGGTGGATTCACTTCCCCCCCGATCCGCAGGACTACTGGAAAAAATTCTCCGGCAAAACCCGCTTCAATCTTCGCCGCGCCGCCAAAAAGCTCGAGCACAACGTCACCCGCTTCACCACTCCCGATGACGTCCCCAAATTCCTGCAGCAAACCGCCGAAATCTCCCGCCAGAGCTGGCAGGCCCGCCGCCTCGACATGCGCATCGAAGACACCCCCGAAACCCGCCGCGCCCTCCAGCACGCCGCCTCGCTCGGCGACTTCCGTTCCTATATCCTCGATCAGCGCGGCCGCCCCATCGCCTTCGCGCTCTGCCGCCAGTTCGCCGGAAAATTCGACTACCAGGAAGTTGGCTATATCGCCGAGTTCCGCGAATTCTCCCCCGGCACCGTACTCCTCTACCGCCTCCTCGAAGACCTCATCGCCGACAACCCCCCGCGCATTTTCGATTTCGACACCGGCGACGCCGAATACAAAAAAATGTTCGGCAACCACCAAACCCTAACCGCCCCCTTCGCCCTGACCCGCAGCACCCTCAAATATTCCACCCTCTTCACTTCCAGCCATATCTCTTCAAAATCCACCGCGCTCTTCCGCGCTGGCTGGGCAAATCCAAGCCCTACCTAGCCCTCCGCCGCCTCTACCGCCGCTGAAGAATCTGAAATCCCAAATCTGCAATTTTAAATTTTAAATTTCAAATTTTAAATTTCCCCACCTATCCCTCCCCCCGCCAAACCACAAACGCCTCCCCCTGATTCCCTTCCACAACCCGCCGAAATAACGTCGACTCATCCCAAGCCCCCGCCTCCACCGGATTCAAATAGAAAACAAAAATCGTTCGCCCATTCTCCCGCAGCGACGCTTCGACCCGTTTCACAAACGGCCGCATCACCGCCCCATCAAACGGATTGTAAAGAAATATCACCACCGGCTCGCGCGGCAACTCATACCCAACCGCATCCGCGCAAACCACTTCAATCCGCCCCTCCATCCCGCGCCTCCGCACGTTCTCCAGCGCTATCCCGTGCAGCTCCCGCGAATACTCCACCCCCACGATCCGCCGAAACGGATACCCCGCCGCCATAAACAGCACCCGCCCCTTCCCCGACCCAATATCCACAAACGTGAACCCCGGATATTCCACCGTCGCGCCCCCATTAGCCGATCAAAATCCACCGGATCGCTCGCGACATACCGGCTGCCATGCACCCAGTTGTCGCTGCACGCATCCAGATGCGCCGGATGAATCACCCCCCGCGTCTCGATCCCATGCTCCAGGTCCCATTTCTCTTCCCGCTCCCGATGCCGCCGGAACCGCCCGGAAGTCCCCGGCAAAAATGGCCGAAGTGAAACCCACGCCGCGCACGGCGCCACCGCCGCCATCCCGAGCACTCCATGCCGCTTGATCGCCCCCCTGACCCGCGTGATGATCCGCCGCGCCTGCATCGCCCCTCACGAAAAATCATCAATCGTAGGCTTAATCACCAGCTCCGGCACATGCGCCCGCGCCGGCAGCTCCACTACAAACTTCACCGCCGCCGCCACGTCCTCCGGCTGCAAAATCAACTCCCTCCGCCCGCCCCCATCCGTCCCCCCCGGCCGCCCCGCCCGCTGATCCAAAAATGGCGTATTCACCTCCCCCGGACAAATCACCGTCGACCGCACCCCCCTCCCCCGCTCCTCCCTCCCGATACAAACCCCCAGCGCCATCTGCGCAAACTTCGACGCCGAATACGCCGGCCCCGCCAGCACATTCGCCCGCAGCCCCGAAACCGATCCGATCTGAATGATGATCCCATCCCCCCGCGCCCGCATCCCCGGCAACACATAATGAATCACATTAAACGCCCCATTCAGATTGATATCGATCACCCGATCCCACTCCCCCGGATCCAGCGACCGCAAACTTCTCTGCGCAATATTGATCCCCGCCGCACAAACCAGCACATCCACCTGTCCCACCTCCTCCACCATCCCCTTCACCGCCCCCCGATCCGTCACGTCACAAGCAAAGATCCGCCCCGCCTCTTCAGAAATCTCCATCTCCCTCCGCGCCGCTCCAATCTCTCCCGATCCCTCCCCACCATCACCACCCCAAACCCCATCCCCGCCAGGACCCGACACACCGCCCGCCCAATCCCCCCCGAAGCTCCCGTAATCACCGCCGTCTTAGACATCCTATTCACCTTGTCACCTTGTCACCTTGTCACCCAGTCCCCCATTCCCCGCTCCCTCACAGTTCAATCACAAACAACGAAATCCACCCCGGAATCGTCCCAAACCCCCCAATCCTCTCCACCAACTTCGCCCCCGCATTCTCAATAATCCCCTTCCACTCCTCCGGCGTCCGCAACGGCCCCTGCCTCGACAGCGGATGAAAAAATGAATAATCAAGCTGCGCATACGTCGCCGGTGGATTCTTGCACATCGCCACCGGATCCGCCCGTGTCCCCTCCGCCAAAATCAGTTTCCTCCCCGGAAACTGCTTTTTAATCCAGCCGATCATCTTCGAAATCAACTCCGGCCCGCCAACGCCCCCAAATTCATGCAGCACATACATCGCCGTCACCACGTCCACCTTCTCGATCGTCTCCCTCGGCAGATCGATCGGCTCCGGCGATAGCTTCGCCTGCCGAAACTCCACCCGATCGCTCACCCCATAATCCGCGGCATTCGTCTTCGCCGCCTCGATCGCCCCCCCATCCATATCAATCCCCACTCCCCCGCCACCCGGCCATTTCAGCGCCAAATGCACCAGAAACAATCCCCCCCCGCATCCCACATCCAGCACAAATTTCCCCCCCAGCTCATTGATCACCCGCGCCACCCACGGCACAGTCCCGCTCCCCAGCAAAGTATAATTCGCCCCCACCCCCACCAGCCTCCCATCCCGATCAAGCCTCCGATCGTCGAGCGTCATCTCCCCCCGAACCAGCGGCCCCAGATGCACCAGCAACTGGTTATACCCCCCCACGTTCGCCGTCAGCACCCCGCGCGTCACGTAATTCCAGTACGGCCGCCCCTTCTCACTCAACTGAAGTCCCCCCTCCACCGGCTCAAAAATCCCCCGCCCCACCAGGTAATTCATCAACTCATTAAATATCGACGGCTCAAACCCCAATTCCTCGCAGCACCGCCCCGCCTCCACCCGCTCATGCTTCCTCACATATTCATAAAACCCGCTATCCCACAGCGCGATCAATACCTGCGCCAAATAAACTTCCGAAACCATCGCCACCGTCGAGAGAAACTCCCGCACCGACTGCGAGGCCAACTTCCGTCCCGTCTGAATCTCCGCTTCAAGCTCCTGCAATCCTATTTTCGCAGGCGTTTCGCTCATGACACATTTCCATTCGGCAATTGGCAATCGGCAATCGGCAATTTCTCCTCCCTTTTCAACCGAAATACCACGCGCGCCGGGTTCCCCGCCACCACCGTATACGCCGGCACATGCGATCTCACCACCGACCCCGCCGCCACCACGCTCCCATCCCCAATCTTCACCCCCGGAAAAATCATGCACCGCGTCCCGATCCACACCCCATTCCCGATACTCACCGGCCGAACTTCCTCATCACTCGGCGGCTCCTTCGACATCCGCGACGCAAAATCCGTCCGGTGCCCATTCGAATCCATCACCACCGTCTCCCCCGAAATCACCGTATCCCGCCCGATCGAAATCCTCTTCCCCACCACAAACCGGCACCCATGCCCGCACCCCGAGTTATCCCCAAACTCCAGCACCGGCCGCTCCGCAAACCTCGACCCAAACACAAACGCGCACTTCCCATCCACCCTCACCCCATCCCCGCAAATAATGTCCCCCTTGCCGTCAAACCAGTGCAGATAACAATCCGTCCGAAGATTCTTCCCATACCGCGCAGCATGCGCCTTGAAATAAGGCTCACAAATAAAAATCCGCAGCAACTGATAGTAGATTCCCCGCACCCCCTCAAACCCCAGCGCCATCGGCCGCACAATCACCCGCGGCGCCGGCAACGAAAACGTCCTAACCCCCCGATAAACCCCCCGCACCCCCCGCGCAACCCCCCCATCCGACTTCGCCAGATACCTATACCAATTCCCCCTCGCGAGGTTTCTCCACCGCCTCCCCCGCCACAAACTCATCCTTGGAATACGCTCTGCTGTCGGTCATTTCATTTCACTCGCAAATATCACTTTTTCGTAATTCGAATTTCGAATTTCGAATTTGATTCGTCATTCGAACTTCGAGTTTCGAATTTCCGCCCTTCCCATTCGACATTTGGCAATCGGCAATCGGCAATCATTTATACCCCACCTCACTCATCGCCCTCTTCACCACCCTCACCTCCCTCGGCATCTCCGACTTCTTCAACCACCCCCTCAGCATCACATGGTAATCCTCCTCCGCCCCCGCCACATCCAGCACCAGATCAAAATCCTCCCCATACTCATGTCTGCTGACCGGCGTCGTCGCCCGCACCACATTGGCAAACCCCATCGCCACCCGCCTCACCGCCGCCAGGCAAACCTTCTCCCCATGCCGCACGATGTAATCCGACATCCGCCCGCGAAAATACAAATACCCTTCATCATCCCGCGTAAAAACATCCCCGGTCGCCACTTCCCGCCTCTCCCTCTCCTCCCCCTCTCCCGGTACTCCTTCTTCCCCCGCCCCCGGTACTCCGGGGGAGGGTTGGGGAGGGGGCTGTTCGCACCGGTGGATTCGATTTCCACAATTTACCCCTCCTTCATGCGTCCCCGCCCTCCTCTTCATCACCGTCTCTGAAGACACGAACAACTGTTTCATCCCGCTCCCCTCCACTTCTTCCAGCCTCACCCCCGTCCCCTCCAGCGGCAACCCCACCGACCCATACCGCCCCGCCGGTTCCTGATGCGCCGCCAACGTCGAAACCCGCGGCCCCGCCTGCGTCAGCCCATACGTCAGATAAAGCTCCCCGCCCGGTCTGAGCCGAATCAACTCCTCCACAGTCGCGGAAGCCAGCGCATCCCCCCCCACCGTCAGCACGCGCAACCGCCCCGGAATCTCCACCCCGCTCCTAAGCAATGACCCCACCAGCACCGGCGTAAGCGACGAAACCGTCACCCCAAACCTCTCGATCGATTTCACAAAACTAGGCACATGAAACGGCGGCCCCCCAATCACCAGCCGATTCCCCGTCACCATCGACCCCATCGCCTGCACCACCAACGCAAACGAAAAATAAAGTGGCAAACTCACCAGCACCGTATCACTGGCTTTCTGCCCAATCGATTCCGCATGCCTCCGCGCATTCAGCACCAGCGCAGAAAAATCATGCACACACCCGCTCGCAAACCCGCTCGTCCCCGACGTAAGCAAAATCACTTCCCCCGCCTTCGCCGCCGGCGCACCATCACTGGAAACCCAATAAACCCGCGCCCCCCCAATCCTCAAATCTGAAATCTCAAATCTCAAATCCCCAATCGGCCTCAGCGACACCACCGCCCGCGCCCCCATCACCCCCACCAACTCCCTCACCCGCGCCGAGGGCGTCCCCGGCCCCACCAGCGCCGGCACGCCCCCCGCCAACATCACCCCAAAAAAATGCTCCAACAGCATCTTCCCATTCGGCAGACAAACCAACACCACCTCCCCCGACCTCAGTCCCGCCCCCCGCCACCCCTCGGCAATCTCCAAAAACGAAGCCCCCGCAACAGGCGCGGTCTCATCCGCATCTGTCACGCCACCCAGAAAACTCCCAACCCTTTGCACGTCAATCACTTGCATAATAAGTTAGCCAACACTAATCAAAATCGCTTAAAACGTAACATTTCGTAACATTATGTAACATTCGCCAGCCACCGCTCCTGCCCCCTATCCAGCGGCTGCCCCCCAAACCGCTCCGCCCCCACCACCAAACATCGCGCCCCACTCCTCCGCGCTGCCATCAAAACCACCAGCGGGCAAACCCCTCTGTCCACCCACCCCTTCGCCAACCCCACCCCAACCGGAATCGCCCCCTCCACCGGCATCACAAGGTTCATCGTCGGCCCATGCAACCCCTGCGTAATGCAAGTCACCCCCGCCAGCGACCCAGGATTCGCCGCCGGATACTTCAGCGGCGACGAAAACCCCGCCGCCGACGCCTCCGCCACCGCCGCGATCGCCTGCGCCGGCCCATCATTGCTCATCGCGATCACCCCGATCGCCGCGCGCATCGCCTCGATCTTCTCCCCTAACTCCTTCAGCGCCATCGCCGCCGCCGTCGCCCCCATCCACGAAATCGGATCCGCATACCTCACCGCATTTCGAACCGCGGGCGCAAAGCAACTCATCACCGGCTCGCTCGCTTCACCCTTCGCCACGACGATCATTGCACGACCTCAAACACCAGGCTCGTGTCATACCCCCCAAACCCCAGCGTCAAACTCAGCCCAATTCGAGCCGAATGTTCCACCGCCGCCCCCCGCGCCAACGGCAGCGCAAACTCCGGATCCGCATCCTCCAACCCAAAAATCGGCGGCACCCGCCCGCTCCGCATCGCCAGCACCAGCGCAATCGCCTCCAGCGCCCCAGTCGCCCCCAGGCTGTGTCCAAAATTTCCTTTCGTCGCAAACACCAGTGGCCGCCCCTGCCCCGCCGCAAAAACCTCTCCCAGCGCATTCTTCTCCGTCAGATCGTTCATCTGCGTCCCCGACCCATGCGCATTGATCAGCCTCACTTCGCCCGCCGACAGTCCTGCATCCGTCAGCGACCTTTCGATTGCAAACCTCGCACACTTCCCGGAAGTATCCGCCGCCGTCATCCCGGTCCCGTCGTTTGCCGACCCACACCCGCGAAGCACCGCCAGCGGCTTGGCCGGATCCGCTTCCAGCACCACGAACCCCGCCCCCTCGCCCAGCAGCGTTCCATCATGCCGGCGATCAAACGCCCGCAGCATTGTCGGCGACATCGTCCCCAGCGACGAGTGCCCGATCCGTTTGCTCCACGTCAGGCACATCCGCCCCGCCGCAGACGCAGCACGACACGGCCCCGCTGCGAATGAGCTCCGCCCCCAGCAAAATTGCGTCCGACCCCGACGAGCAAGCCGTCGACACGCCGATTGGCTTCGACGTCATCCCCAGCTCCGCCGCCACTTTCTCGATCCACCCATACAGCGGCGCCTCCGGCGGATCCTCCAAATAGGTCCCCAGGCTCGTCCCAACGACCAGTTGAACCGCCGGATCGCTCGCCGTCTTCCCCGCCGCCTGCAGCGCCCGCGCGATCGCGCTGCACGCCATATGATGCAGCCGCGAGCCGGGCGAAACGCTCAAATCCGGCTCCGCAACCGGCGCCGCCAGCTCATTCCGCAATCGCCCCTGGTGCGCGACGGGCCGAATCCCGCTCCTGCCCGCCAGCAGGGATTCCCACACGCCCTCCAGCGAGTCGCCGAGCGGCGTCGTCCATGCCATGCCAGTTACGCCGATCCTCACGCGCTCTTTCCCGCCGGCGACTTCTGCGCCGCCTGTAGCCGCTGGATCAGGTTCGCCAGCCGGCGAACCGAACTGAAATTCTCCGGCGTATAGTCGTCATCGCTGATCTGGATGCCGAACCGGCGCTCGCAAAGCACGCGCACTTCGACGAACCCAACCGAATCCAGACCGACAACCGTCCGCAGCCCATCATCCAGCCCGATCTGCTCCGGCGGCATTTCCACATAAAGATCATTCACCAGCATTTGCCTCAAAGTATCGTGCAGCTTGTCTTCCATGTTGCTCCCAAAGTAAAAAAATCGTTCATCGCGCCGCTGAAACCATCAGCGAAAGCAGGCATCGAATCCGCGGAAACCAGATCCTGCTGCTTCGATGCTTGTACGGCAACGGCCAGACAAGCAGCGACCCGACCACGCGCGTCAGTGCCAGTCGCGTCTGCCCCTTCCAGCGATATTGTGTCGCCGCCCCAAAGAGCGTCCGCGAAATCGCCGCCCGCTGGGCCAGCTTTCGCCGCCACGGCGGCGTAATCCGCGTGGGAAACGACTCGCGCAGGACGCGAAGCGTCGCCTGTTCCTGTCGCTCGGCGTAAAGCAGCGATCCCATCTCCGCATGCCGGCGGGCTCGCAGCAAAGGTGCGCTCCCGCAGCTTTTGATCGGATAGTGATTCCAGATGCGCACCCAGTATTCGTAATCCTCGGCCGCATCGAAGTGCGGATCGAACCCGCCGAGCTTTTCCCAGACCTCGCGCCGCCACGCAGCACACAGCCCCACGCGATTGCCAAAGAGCAGCGCCGTTTCCGGCTCGGGGACGATTGCCGCGCCGCGCAGGGTGCCATCTTCGTTGATCTCCTCGCAGCCGCCGTACACAAGGCCCGTATCGGGGCTCGCTTCCAGGCGCCGCAGAGTTTCGCCAGGGCATCGGGATAAAAGACATCGTCCTGCGCCAGCCGCGTAAAAAAACGGCCTCGCGCGACGGCGAAACCGCTATTGAACGCCGCCGAAACACCGCCGTTTTTCTCCCGGCGAATCAGCCTGATCCGCGGGTCGGAGCGGGCAAATCGCTCGGCAATCTGGGCACAATCATCGGGGCTGGCGTCGTCGACGATCACGATTTCAAAATCGGTCATCGTCTGACGCAGGCAGCTCTCGATCGCCTCCGACAAATACGGCGCGCCGTTGTAGCACGGGATCACGACCGAGATGCGGGGATTTTCGCTCACGTCATTCATCGGCAAGCCGAGGCAAAAGCGCGAATGGCGTCAATGCCCGCATACGCGAACTTCGGATAATCGGGCTTGGAGAGAATCTGGGAGGCCGTCTCGACGTCCGACCGATTTTGAACATATCGCTGCACCACCTCCAGGCGCCTCCAGTCCCGTCTATAGACGTAACTTGTCGCGCAATCCAGAAGCATTTCCGAAGCCACCTGGCAGTATCTGTCCGCGGTGGCATCGCCGAAGTCCTTGCGATGATCCTCAATCCACCTGGCGATGGCAGCGTGATAGTTGCAATCCATCTCCAGCCTGGACCGAACCATCGATTGCGGGTGTATGCGATAGATCGTCAGCGGCTCGTCACAAATCGCGATCGAACATTCCCGCATCAGGTCGAGCACGTAAATCGAATCTTCAGCCGCATGCGCTGACTCTATAAACCGCGCTCTTACTGAGCGATGAACGATGAGTTCCGAAGTTTGCTGGGGCGCTTCCTGCCGCAGGAACGCTTCGGGCCGCATGGATTCGGGCGTGGCTCGCTCGATCTTGGCCCCCGCGTCGATCGGGACCGTCGCGCTGCAATAAACGCGCAAGTCACGGCGCTGCTACCCGCGGCAGCAATGTCCAATTGACGCTGCAGCTTTTCGGAAAGCCAAACATCGTCGGCGTCGAGAAATGCAATCCATTCTCCAGCCGCCTCGGTGATTCCCCGATTGCGGGCGGCCGCCTGGCGCAGCCGGTTCTGCCGAATCACGCGAACAGGGGGACCGAATGACTCGGCGATCGCGGCCGAACCATCGGTCGAACCGTCGTCGACGACGATCACCTCCAGCGGCGTAATGGTTTGATTCAACGCCGAGCGGACGGTTTCCCCGATGAAACTCGCGGCGTTAAAGCACGGGATTACCACGGAAACGGTGGGATAATCGCTCATTGAATCTACCGAACGGCCGAGGACTCGATCGCGAAGTCAGGGTCGCCGCCATCGTCCGCGGATTGCCGGGATGCCGGGGTTGAGCTGTTTCGATCGAGGTTTACCGCGGGGCGGGTATTCCAGCCCTGTCGGCTGTATCCCAGCTCTGCCATGGCTTGGCGAGTGATTGCCCAGACCAGCGCCTTCTGCCAAAGAGAGAGTTCACGGCGCCAGCCGTTAGCGTTGCCGTTTCGAACAAGCCCCGGAAGTGAAGCCGTTTCGCGCTGGCGCTCGATGGTGTTGTCCGTGACGATCTGCAAAACCTGGTCGTGACCGGCTTGGACACCAATGAACCGCAACACCCGTGCAAGTTCCGCGGCGGGAAACGCAGAGAGTTGTTCGTAGTGAATCTCCATGTATCGATCGTCAGGCAGCGTGGCGCCGAATCGGTGGGCTGCCGTCGCGGTGCGCTTCCAGATTCTGGCCGCGGAAAAAGCTTTGCGGGGCGCCCAGGATCTGCCGAACTCGACGCGGGAGGCTGCCAGGAGTGATGCCACGACGGCGCGACTATCGCGTATCACGTGTATAAAGCGTGCCGCCGGAAACACATCGAGAATCCGCTGCATGTGGTCGGCGTGGAACGGGGTCTTTTCCAGCAGGATTGTTGCAGTCGGCTTTGCCTCGATCACGGGCTTCATCGTCCGCCGCCACAGGCCTTTCAGCTCCTCCCAGAAATTGTCCTTCGTGAAGTAACATGGAAGGCCGACCGGCTCCCTTCGCGGGAAGAACTGGTCGATGGCCGGGGCAAAGGTGCAGAAAAAATGCGATTCCTCGCCGCCGCAGACTTGCGGGTGGGAGAGAATCATTCGCTGGAGCCATGTCGTTCCGCTGCGCGGCACGCCGACGACGAAAACCGGAGCTTCGCAGATCGACAAAACATTGGCAGCGATTTCAGGCGTCATTCATGCTCCTGCGAGACTCGACTCTGCATGCCAGGCCGCACGAACGGAGGCCGCGGGCGAACCGGCGACTTCGAAACGGTGATCCGGATCAAACGGCGTCGAACTGACGGTAACGGTCATGCACCGCTCCAGCATCTGCACCATCTCACCGGGCATCTGCCACGCTGTAATCGTGAACGTAAACTGTCCCGGCGGAAGGATGTTGACCGGAAATTCCGTGGTGACGACGTGATCGCCGCTGCGATGCAGGTGGAGATGCTCCTGGCCCTTTGTGTTAACGGCAAAAACGTCGCGCTCGCGGCTGTCGAAAACACGAATCGAGTAGATGAGCCCGCGAAGCGGGGATTTGTGCCGCCACTGCATTCGAATTGAAAACGGCTCGCCGAATTTCAGCGTGCTGGAGGGAGCGCCTGTGGAATCAAGAATCTCGGCGCTGCGGAGATAAGCGGGTTCCTTGCCTTCGCATTCGGCCTTAAAAAAGGCGCCGGAGTGAGTCGAGACGGCGTCGAGATACTGCTGAACGACGCTTGAGGCATCACCTTCAGCGGCGATTTTACCGCCGGAAAAGAGGATTGCCGTGTTGCAGAGCTTTTCGATCACCGGCATCTGATGGCTGACGAGCAGGACGGTTCGCCCGCTGCGCGAGACTTCGCCGAGTTTTCCCAGGCATTTTTTCTGAAACTCGGCGTCGCCGACGGCGAGGACTTCATCGACGATGAGGATTTCCGGCTCGAGATGCGCCGCCACTGCGAAAGCGAGACGGACATACATGCCGCTGGAATAGCGCTTCACAGGGGTATCGAGGAATTTCTCCACCCCGGAGAAATCGACGATGGCGTCGAAACGCTTTTGGATTTCCCTGCGGGTCATACCAAGGATGGAGCCATTGAGGAAGATGTTTTCGCGGCCGTTGAGTTCGGGGTGGAAGCCGGTCCCAACTTCCAGAAGGCTGCCGACGCGGCCGTGAAGCGTGACCTGGCCCATAGTGGGTTTGGTGATGCGGCTGAGGATTTTGAGGAGCGTGGATTTGCCGGCGCCGTTGCGGCCGATGATTCCGACGACCTCGCCATGCTGAATGCTGAAATTCACGTCTTTGAGCGCCCAGAAGTCTTCACGTTTCTCGCTTTCGACTTCGCGGGTCCAGTAGCGCAGCGGCATTCGCGCCACGTCCATGAGAGAATCGCGCAGGGTACGGTACGGGGCGTGATTTTCGCGCTCGTGGCGAATGCGATATCGCTTGCCGATGTTTTCGACCTGGATGGCAACGCTCATGCCGGTTTCCTCGCGGGCTGAAACATTCGACACGCGGCAGCGCACGCCCAGGGAAGCCAGATGAATTCCAGCAGGAGCCGGCCGCGCGTGAGAATGCCCCAGTAAACGATGGTCGAGGTCAGAAGCGCCAGCGTGCAAAGAATGGCAAGTTTCAATTCGATCGTCGGCTTGAAGACGCCCAGCGGCAATCCAACTGCCAGCAAAGCCAGTAGCAATCCGTAAGAGAGGAGTACGAGCCAGCGAACGATCCCGCGCGAGCCGGTGATGGGGGTGAGCCATCTCCAGATTTTGTAGAGCACCAGGCGGGGGATTTCAGTTCGATTTTCGCTGAGGAATTGGAGTGCGATGGAAGCGCTGAATGTCGCGGCGCTGGAAATCATCGTGGACGCCGGCCAGGCGGCTGCGATATTGGGGGATGCCCATGGGAGAGATCCACATGCCGTGGAGCGCGGGATTGGAGATGACGTAGGGGTTGTTGGCGCCGAGGAAGGTCTCGCCGCTGACGGTTTCCAGCGGCTCAAAGCGGTGGAAATCGAGGTAATTGCGGATGGTCCAGGGGAGTGCAGCGGCAAGAAAGCCGACAGACAGGAGCGCGGCGATCTGCCAGCGGCGGGAGGCGATCGCGAGGAGAACGATGAGCGCCGCCATCGGCAGCGCGTGGGGCCGCATGAGCATGGCCATTCCCCAGGAGAGGCCGGCAAGAATCGCCAGGCGACCCGATCTACGCCACGAACAGGCCGTGAGCCAGAGGGAGAGAATCAGCAGCGGCAGGAAATAGGGCTCCGATTCGATGGCGGTGGCCATGAAGTTCCAAACCGGGTGAAGCACAACAGCGCCTCCGGCGAGGAGAGCAGCCGGCCAAGAGGTGAACTGGCGGGCGAAGAGATACATAAATGGCGCGGCAGCGGCGCCGAAGATGACGGAAACGATTCGTGCGGCTGGAATGCCCATGCCGGTGATCTTCAGCGCGAGGGCGACCATCAGCGATGGTCCGGGAAGGCGGAAGGCGGTTGGTCGCGCTACGCCATCCGGCGATTGCTGGGGTACCAGGCGATATCCGTCGCCGCGCGCGATCGAGGCGGCGGCGGAATAGTATTCGTGTTCGTCGGACTCTGGCTTCGCGCCGAGTCCGAGGAAAGAGCCAACGGCCAGACGTATGCAAAAGGAACCGACGAATAGCCAGAGGATCGCCCAATCAATGGCGATGGATTTGCCGGCCCATTGTGAGGGCGCTTCGATCTGCGACGTTGGGACTTCGGTCAACTTCATGAAAGGGAGGCGGAAAGTACCGGCTGCCGGTGGATGGGCCCATGGACGCCCGCACGGCATATCGACAGCGCGAGAACGCTGGTCAGCAGGCAGAGGATCGGATCGACAAACACGCGATAGTTGGGGGCGACATGCGTGAAATAGTAGGGCGCGGGGAAGATCAGAAGCCCCAGCGCCAACGCCCATCGTCCGGAGAGCGATTTTCGCGTAGCCAAGCAGGCGACGGCAGCGACGAGGAACAGACCGTTGGTGAGAACCTTGAGGACATTTACACCATTCAACATCGGGAATCTCGCGCCGAGCAGCCGGGTCGGACGGTGAACGTCGCCGAACCAGTAGAGAACGGCTCTTTTTTCCGTCATTCGCGCGAAGCGTGAAGGATCGTCGTGGATGATTTGTACTGCCTGTTGCGACTTCAACTGCATGTAGGCGTTTTCGCCAAGCTGGGTAAGCAAATGGCGTTGAACTGGATTGTCGCGGGGATGGTTGATCGCGGCGGATGGGGTGGTGCCGTCGCAACCCGGCTGGTTGCCAAGCCACAATTCGAGGCCAAAGTTATCGCGAATTGGGATGAAGCGGTAGAAAACGGCGGCGTTGCGAATAGTCCAGGGCATGATGCAGAGAAGCCAGATTCCGACGACGACGAACGAGGCGCGAAGGAGGTGGCTCTGGCCGAAAATTCGCGATGCGAAGACGGCGGCGAGAAACGGCGCGGTAAGGGGGTTCAAGAGAGTCGCAATTCCGCCGAGCAGGCCCATGAAGGCGTAAGCCCCGGCTGAAATCCGCCCCGATGCGCGGGGCAGTGTCGCGATCCAGATTCCGATCGAAAGCGCAAGGATCGAGAAGGCGGTATCCCAGAGCGCGACGGATTGTGTGACGAGCGTGGGCCAGAAGGTTGCAACGAATCCGACGACGTAAAAGCCCTTCAAGCCCGCGAGGTTTTTTCCCGCGACGGCGAGAAACGCGATTGCGATAGCGCCGATGAATGCGTTGTTCAAGGTCGCAAGGCGATACGGCCAGACGGGGTTGCAATGGACGAGGCGACGAGGCGAATGAAGCCGGCGAGGAAATAGACGAATCCGGGCGGGGAGTGTGCGCTGGGGGAAAGATTGTCGCTGGGGGTATCGTAGAAGGGCGTGACGTAGCCGCGGCCGGCGGCGACGTTCTGGGCGATGCGGACCTCCTCGGTCGGCTCGGCCAGGAGGGGGTGAGCCCAGAGATGCGAGGCAACCATCTCGGCTGTCCGCACGGCAAAGGCAACCAGAACGAGCAGGGCAATTTTACTGAACATTGGTGCGAAGAAATTCAAACCAGGTCGGCGAAATCGTCTTCCACGCGTCGGAAATAAAGGCAGCCAATGACAAACATGACGATGGCCATGGCCGCGGCACTACCAAACTCGTGCAAGGGAATTCGCTCACCCAGCACGGCGGCGCGGAAGGATCCAATGAGGCCGGTCATTGGATTGAGGATAAGCAGATATCTGGCGATGCCGAAGGACGTGGCGCCGGTGGCGTGCGTCGGCTGCATGTAGACGGTCGGGGTTGCGAACATCCAAAGCTGGGTGAGGAAGGGAATGACGTATCGAAAATCACGGTAGGCGACGTTCAACGCAGCCAGAAGGGTTCCGACGCCAAGGGCTTCGAAAAGGATGAGCGTGACAATCACGGGTGTAAAGAGGATTGAGGCCGTTGGGGGAACCCGATACCAGAACATCATGACGACCAGCATGCCGAAGGCGACGGCGAAATCGACCAGGGCGGCGCCGATGGTGGCGAAGGGGACCGCCAGGCGCGGGAAATAGATCTTGGTAATCAATCGCTCGGAACCGACGACGCTGTTGCCGGCGTTGGCGATGGCAGTGGAGAAAAATGTCCAGGGGAGAAGTCCGGCGAAGACGAAAATGGGATATGGGAGCTTGCCGGCGGGGAGTTTGGCAACGTGGGAGAAGAAAATGGTGAAGACAACCATCATGAGCAGCGGCTGAAGCACCGCCCAGGCGGCGCCGAGGAGGGTCTGCTTGTAGCGGACCTTGACATTGCGCCAGATGAGATGAGCGAGGAGTTCGCGGCTGTCCCAGAGCTCTCGGATATTGATGAATTGCCAGCCGCGCGGCGGACGGATGACCGTGGGAGGGGGCGGAGCAATCGCGGACGATTTTTCCACGGCAGGGAGATTTCCGGATAGTGCCGGGGAATCAGCGGCTGGTTCGATTTTCAGGAGATCGGTTGACATGCTGCGATGAGAGATTTTCGGGAATTGCTGTTCAGTTCTGATGAAGAAGGGGGTGGCAGCTCAAAATCGCGGGCCTGATTGACGGAGCCGCGCCAATTGGCCTCGGCGGCCCGGGCCAGGTTGTACATCTCGCGCGCCTTACGTAATGATAACGAAAATCGGGATTGGCGTTTGCCCGCTGGGCGAGGGCCTCATGCAATTGCTGCATGGCCTTTCCAAGAAGAGCTCTTTGCCCGGATTCGGGCGCTCCGTGCGCGTGCAACTTAACGAAAAACCAATCCGCGCGACTTGGGATTTGCACCCGCGCTGAGCCAGAGATTGATACGGTAAGCGCTGGCGGCTGGGATTCCTGGATGTTTCCGTTTTCGATGCGCGGCAACAAGCCGAATTTCCGCGAATGCCAGTTGAGGACAAGCGGGCCCTGGATGAGCATCAGATTGTCCGATCCGGGAGAACCAGCGCTGACATCTAGGCCAAAATCGAGCGAATGGCAGCCAGTATCCCGCGTAGAGCCATAGTAGATACTGTTAAGTCTTGCGCGGCTGCGTCGGGCTAGGATAAGAAGGGAATGTGAAATCGGCGTAGCAGCCGGTATCGCGCAGGATCGCAAGTTCGTTGTCTACGCCGCACCACTGGCCCGAGGGATGGCTGTTATTGAGTGCCCAGTTGCCATGTGCGAAACCGTAACGGATCTGACCGGTCTGGCGGTCGCGTGTGAGCAGGCCATGCTCCTGGTGGATTTTGCGGCAGTAGTCATCAAGGGTTGCGCGAAGATTCGCGGCATTGTCTTTATCATGATGGAGGTGGACTTCGACTTCGCCGAAGCCACCGCGGCAAAGATCGGAAAGACGGGCCAATTCATTTTTGCGATACATTTCCAGGGGATAAAAAAACGTGTGCCGGGGCGGGTGGCCGTCGCTGTCGCGAAAGCTGGAGAAAAGCCGAGGGTAGGTTTCGACCCACCGGTTGACTCTATCATCCGCGAGCTTGCGCTTGCGCCGCCGGCGCCGGGCTCGAAGTGATCGGCGATGCAGAGGAGCAGTTCGATCGGGCCCCTTGGCGGGGAAATCGCCGATTTGATCGAGCGAGCCGCGCAAGCGGGAAACCAGGAGGCGAGTTTACGCATTGGATCGGAAGGAATCAGCCAAGGTTGTTGTGCTTGAGGCGCAGGCGGACCGATTCGAGCTCTTTCTGAAGCGATTCGGAAAGGGTCTGGGACGACAAACCGCTCAGATCCATGTCCTGAATAATGCGAGCGGCCGCGGCGGGATCGCCTGCATCGAGATGGTAACGGGCGCTGCGCACTTTCCACTGGAGGGCATCCGGATCGAGCTGAGTCGCGATGGCTTCGTCGGCCACTGCGGCCTGGGCGTCGCCCAGCGCCTGGTGAACGGCGGCCAGGGAGTCGTAAAACGTCGCCACGCGCGGCTGAAGCTGAACGGCGCTGGGCGAATTGCAGCGCTTCGTGCGGATCGCCGCCGTGGCGGATGAGCAACATCGCCAGGTTGTTGGCGGCGACATAAGACGCGGGATCGTGCTGGAGGGCGAGCCGGTAGTTGGCTTGCGCGCGACCAATCAGAGCAGCTCTCGGCCTGGAGCCCGGCCATAATGAGCGACGATGTGCTAGCCGTAGGAGAGGCCGCAACGGTCGCGAAAAGCCTGCTCGATTTTCGTGTCAATGTCGCGTCGTGCTGAACGGCAGCCAGCTCGTTGTAGGCTTCGGCGATTGATGCAAGGAGATCCGGATCACCCGAAGGCATCGCGGCAGCAAGGCGATCGAGCCACGCGACGGCCTGGACGCTGTCGGGCAGGCCTCTGGCGATGCCGACCCAGCGCTGGCGCCACTGTGGCTCAGCGACCGCCAGCGGCCAGATCAGGTCGGCCGCTTCCTGCACGTTTCCCGCGTCGGCGGTAGCGCACGCGTAGAGCGAAAGAAAATCGGCGTTCTGATCGGGATTGGCCTTCGCCGCTGAGAGGTATGGGGCGAGCGCACTGACCGCGGCGTCCGGTTGGTTCTGCCCAACATCGGCCATCGCCAGCGCGGTGTCGGCCTCCTGTGCGTCGCCGGGGGATCGCCGTTTCAATTCCTGCGCGAATTCGGAAAGATCGGACCACTGCCGGCTCAACTCGCAGATCTTCACCGCGGAACGCACCCCCTGGAGATCCGTCGGGAAGGCGTTGACCGCTTTGTGCGCGACCGACACGGCATCAGCAGCGCGACCCATGGTTTCATAGCATTCCATCAACTGGACCTGCCCATTGAGAGAATCCGGATGGCTGCCGACAAAATCCTGCAGGCGGGTGGCGAGGAGCTGGCTGTCGTTTGATCCCCATGCCTGGACGATGGCCTGAAGCAAATCCAGGTCCGCACTGCCCGAGACCGGATCGCGTACGATCGCCGTGACGATAGGATCGAGCCGAGAGTCCTGCGCGCCGGCATAGAGCAAATCAGACTGCTGGGCAAGCAGCGAGAGCCCCTGGTCTTTGGGATTGGCCTTGAGGCCGGCCGCAATCGATGCGATCGCCTGGTCGCGCTGACCAAGACCAAATTGACAGGCGGAGAGTAACTGCCAGGCCAGCGGCGGAGCGCCGCGCTCGTGCGTTGCGGCCAGATAGTGCGGCGCCGCATCAGCAAAATCACCGGTCTCGGCGTAGTGGCTTCCCCATAGGATTTCTTTCATCCCTGGAGGGAGTTTCAGGGTGTCGAGGGTCCGAAGCACTGCTCGGCCTGAGATGTTTTGCCCTCATCGGTATAGATGGACGCGGCCAACTCCACGATCATCGGGTTGGGATGTTGAAGCAATCGGCCGATGATGACCTCGGCACGGGGATAATCATGACGGCGTCGATAGAGATAGGCCAGCAAAAGATCGGCGTTGCTCCTTGCATCGCTGGATTCTTCCACGGTGGAGGGAGGCTGCTCCAGGATCTGGCTTGCCTTTGCGTCCTGGCCCTGTTTGTCGAGCAGAATGGCCGCCTGCTCGCGATCCGAATCGGAGCGCAACTGCGGCGAGATTTTATCCAGCTCGTCCTGGACGCGCTGAAAATCACCCTGCGATTGAAGGAGGGAGGCAAGTTGCGAGCGCGATCGTAACATCCGCGGGATCAAGCTTCGACGCGGTGGTGAATTGCTCAACGGCCGCGTCGATGCGCTGAAGCCTGACCAGGTCGCGGGCGAGCAGCACGTGAATCTCCGGGGAATCGGGATAAAGCTGGACGAGCTTGTTGAGCTGAACGGCGGCGGTTTCGCTGTCCTGGTCGGTTCGGGGAGATTCAACCAGGAGCCGAGCCTGCGCCAGCCGCCAGGCGAGCGCGCCGTCGCCGGTGAGCGCGTGCAGATGATCGATCGCGGGCTGGAGAACGCCCCAGTCTCCCTGGACGGTTTGGGCAGAAACAATCGCCTGCTGAACGGACAAATCATTCGGATAGGCGTCGCGAAGCGCGACCCAGGCGGTTTTGGCGGATGGATCGCGCGAGATATCGAGGTATTTGGCGCGAGGCAGTTTCCAGGCAAGGTCGCCGGCGTGGCCGCTCTGATTCGCAAAACTATCGAAAAGCGACAAACCTTGGTCGCCGTGACCGTCAAGAAGCCGATCCGCGGCTGAGGCATACGCGAGCAGCGGCGTGACACCATAATCGGTGGACCACATATCCAGGCACTGCTCCTGAATCCCCAAACCATACTTATGGCTTAGCGCGACAAGCGCGAGGAAGAACGATTCACTGGGCGGCTGTTTGCGGGATATCTTTTCCAGTGCGGCAAGGGATGCCTGGGCCTTCTGTCCCTTCTGAGCGAGAAGCTGAACCTGAATCAGGGACATCTGATCGTCGTTGGGCAGATCTTTTTCGATAAGGAGCACTATTTTCAGCAGCTCATCAGCCTTGCCGATACTTCCGTTTTCAACTCCCGCGGACCACGCCCGCGCCAGCGCCAGGATCGCGGCGGCGTTGGTAGGCCCGCGCTGAGCAGCGGTGGTGGCGACATCAAATGCCTGATCGGGGCGGCCCTTGAACAGCAAGGCCTCGACGAGCCGGGCGGGGGGAAGGCTCCAGGCAATATCCAAATCCATCGATCGCCGATAGGCGACGATTGCGAGATCGACCTCGCCGAGCTGGGCGTACGACGCCCCCAGAAAATAGAAATAATATGGGTTGGTGGAATCGACGCTCGCAGCGGCGGAGCAGGCATGGACGGTATTGCGAATATCCGCTGGCGAGGGATCGGCAGGTTGATTGAGAACGCTCGCCCAGGCCTGCGACGCTGGATCGGTGCGCGCTGCCAGGACCTTTTTGCAAACTTCGGAATCGGATATCTGCCCGAGGTTCGCAAGTGCATTGGCCTTCAAGGCAATGGTCGTCGCATCCGAAGCGGGATTATTTGGATCAACGGCCTGAAGGATTGTCGCGACATCTTTCCAGCGATGCATCTCCCAATAACGCCGGGCGAGGGCCAGCCGCAGGTCGGCGTCGCCGGTTTCTTTTTCGCCGCGCTCCATCAGGGTGAGGGAATCATTCCCCAAACCCTGAAGGTCGAGCTGCTGAACCAGGAGTTGAACAAGGTCCTTCTGCAAGTTCGGATGGCCCGCGGCAAGCTTGAGCCAATGGGTAGCGTTGGCATTGTCGCCCACCTGTTCGTAGGCGAATCCCTCGAGGAACTCGAATCGCGGATCTCCCGGATGGCTTTCTCGCTGCATAGTGACGTCGGCGACGATCAGATCGCTGGAACGGCCCAGGCGCTGCTCGAGGGCGATTCGCATCATCTGCGGCGGAAGGAGCGTCGGACCGGCCGCGGCCCAGGCATCGGCAGCGTCCATCGCCTCGTGATTTTCGTTCAGCCGAGTGAGTGCCTGCGTCTTGATCTCCAGCGCGACCAGATCTTTGGGAAGTTTTGCCAGGATTGCGTTCGCCAAATCGAGGGCTTCGGGGAGGCGGTCGAGCTGGTAATACAATTTCATGAGGTGTCGGCGGTCATCCATGCGATTGGGATCGAGCGCCAGGAGCATTTTCAGCCCGTCGACCGTCTGGGCGAGATGCTGGCCGTTGGGAAGCGGGACCAGCTCGCGTGAATTGACGTAATAGCTCAGCGCCTCTTCATCCTGCGGCCGGCGATTGAGGTAGCGGGAAAGGAGGGTGACGGCCTTTTCGTTGTCACCGGCGACGGAGGCGGCGATGCCTTGCGCGCGCCAGGAATTCAGGCGGTGGATGAGAATATCTCTCGCGACAAAATACGCGCCGGCGCTTCCGCCGATCAGGACAACCGCGAGGGTAATGGCGATTGTTTTACGTCTTGAAGTCATAAATCATTTCGAGGTTTTGGTCGACGAAAGAACCGCGTCGATCAGCGGGCGATAGCCGGCGGATAATTCTGTCATCGCTTTGTCGCGCTGGGCTCTGGGGATTGAGGCGTCAAAATAAAACTGGATTTCACCGACGCCGCTGGCCTGGCCCGTCGCGCCGACGATGGAATCGCTGACGCCGTTCATATCGCGAAGGATCAGCCCGCCCGGGCGAAGCAGGCAATTGTCGACGATGATCCGCTGCTGGCCGCTGACGTCTTCGCCGATCTCCTGCATGAAAAACTCGTATTCGGTCCCGACGAGAGGAAGGTTTCCCGCCTGCCAATCGATGGGCTCACTGCGGACGAACTGCCAGCCATCGGCGGGAAAGCAGCGGGCTGGAAAGTGTCCGACCATGTGATGGGCATCCGCACAATGAACGAACAGAACGCCCGCATGAATCCCCGTTTCGATATTCAAATAATCCCGGCTAATCATGACATTGGGCTGGAGCACCGTGAGTGCCCGCGTCGGCACCGCAACGTCGTGCCCGATCCACGGCCCGATGCGATCGGGAATCTCTGCCGCGGTGTCCCGGATAGAGGCGCGATACGCATCAAAATCCGGCGATGAAAGGCGGGCTGCGTAATTCTGAACAGCGACAGCGCCCAGGAGAATGAGAGCAGCGATACGGGAAATGACTTTTGAATTTGCGGTCATGAGAGTACGGCCGGAGCCAGGCTTTCAATTTCCGTGTGCACGGGGGCCGTGGATGGGCGCGTCAGCCGACCCAAAAATCTCATCAATGCCATCAACGCGATGAATGCCGCGACGAGCATGACGTATCCCCCGAGCGTGTGAAATCGCTCGGCGGCAGTCGCGAGAGATGGGCAAAAGCCCAAATCGTGGGAATAAGACGCAACACGTTCGCGACAATCGCTACGATGGGACTGAGCGCCAGCACGACAAGGCGTATCCACCAGGGACGCGGCGGCGGCGAGAACGCCACGAAATAGCAGACCATAAAGAGCGAGAGAACCATCCTCGCGCCGTTGCAGGCTTCGGCGACGGTGACGGCCGCGCCGTTGATGATGAGCAGGTTCCCGTCGCGCTGAACGTACATGCCTAGGATGTCGCAGCAAACCTGGGCCGCGCGGGAGGTGAAAGTTTCCAGCGGACCGGCAATGTGATACCGGCCATCTGGGTCGATAGGGATCAGGAAAATCATCGCCAGCAGGGCCGGAGCGAGGCGGCGCACGATACCGGTTCCCAGGGCGGCAATCAAAGTCGCGGCGACGATGAGGACCGCGCCAGCGCGCCAGATGACCGGATCATAGTAATACCCATACCAGAGAATCGCCCCGCTTAGTGCCAAAAGCACCACGCCGATCCAAGTGCCGGTCACGATCACATTTTTGAGCGACTGCCGCCGAGACCACGCCAGGCTGAAAATCACGATCGGGGCAAGCATGACGTAACTTAGCTCTTCGTCGTTAAAGCCGAGGCGGAAAATATCGCGCCAGGCGTCGAAGGTTGCGCCAACAGCGGCGAGGAGCATTCCGGATGCGATCATCCAATCGCGCGCCGTGCAGGCTGATTGCGTCGATGAAATCGTTGGATTCGCGGCCTTAAACATAATGACTATTCGGCCGCCTCCGCGACGACAATCGCGGCTTCATCCGTAAGACTCTCATCGCTGCAGGAGCGTTTCGTCGGTTTCCACGCGCTGCTCGCCGAGCCGAACAAGATCGAAAAATATCCAACCAGCAGCGCCGCGTTCATGGTCACAAAGAGATTGCAAAGCCGCAGCAGCTTCCAACCGGGAACGCCCCTGGGCACCACCACGCCCAGGCCCGCCATTGCATATCCGCCAAGCTGGAGCAAACCGAGGCGCTGATAGATTTCCAAGTCGAGCAATGCTGCGTTTGCGAGCAGAGCCGTCAGGAGAAACAGCGGGCCGAGCCAGCGAAGAACCTTGTGCGAAAGGAACGTGAAAGCGATCCAGCCGTGGCGGGGACTAAGCAGCGGCCAGAGGGTCTTTATCGCCTGCACGTCCCCCGCCCCGATCCGCACCCGGCGGCGAAATTCGCTCTGAATATCGGGAGCCGATTCCTCACGCGCGACGGCGTCGGCGTCATACACGATCCGGCAGTTGGTCTTCAATCGGGCCAGAAGCGGAATAACAAAATCTTCCACGATGGTTGACGGCGAAAGCTGTGGAAACAGATCGCGGCGAATGGCGTAGATCGCGCCGTTTGAACCCAGCAGCGCACCGAGGCGGCTTTCGTGCATCTTGAGGAAGGTTTCGTATCGCCAGTAGAGGCCGTCGGCGTTTTTCCCGGTTGCGGGATCCTGAAGAAGAAGCCGGCCGCAAACCGCGCCGACTTTTTCATCCGCGAACCACCGGACCAGCAATTTGGCCGCCGATCGATCGGTGAATGTGTTTGCGTCGGAAAGCAAAACGATCGCTCCGCGAAGTTCGGTCATCGCCGCGCTCAAAACAGCGGCTTTGCCGCGCCGGACTGGAAAATCGAGCACGCGGACGCGTCGATCTTCGAATCGCCTGCAAACGTCCGCCGTGGAATCGGTACTGCCGTCGGACGCGATGACAACTTCGAATTTGTCGGCGGGATAATCCAATTCCAGTGCGTTTTGAATCCGGCGATGGATAACCGACTGTTCATTGTGCGCCGCGATCAACACCGAGAGAAATGGCAGCGTCTCTTCTGCCAGCGGCAACGGATCAGCCTTGCGACCAAATATTCCGGCGGCTATCCAAATCACAGCGGGATATATGACGTAGGCGTAGGCGACAGCGCCAATGCTGAGCCAGAAAAGAGCCGCTGCGATCTGGTGGAGCTGTGTCATCACGGATGGTCCGCGGGATTGAATGTTGAGCTTTTGGGAACCAGCGAGGGGGTCAGCGGGGCGACGACAGGTTTATCGCTCTTAACAGGCGCAGGCGTCCGCCGGCGAACCACCTTCGCGGGAACACCCGCGACCGTGCAGTAATCAGGTACATCCTCGACAACCACAGCGTTCGCGCCGATCCTCGCCCCCTCGCCGACTTTCACATTTCCGATCACCCTCGCCCCGGCCCCGATGAAAACGTCGCTTTCGAGCACCGGGCTCCGCCGATTGTCGGCGCCGATGGTGACCTGATGCTCGATATAAATTCTCGAGCCGCCGCGGACGTCCCCGTTGATGATGACGCCGGTTGCATGGATCAGCACGAAACCCGGCCCAAAGTCGTCGGCGCGCCCGATGATACACTGATTCAGCACCGCGTTAAGCTTGTTGAAAAGCATTTCCAATGGCCACAGTCCGTGGCGGCCGGACCATTGCATCAGGCGGTAGATCAGCATGGCCGTGGTTCCGTCGGTGAGCAGGGCCTTCACCATGCTCCGGGCGCCGGTGCTTTCATAACACCATTGCGCCTTGCATCGCACGTCGTAGCGGATTGTTTCGAGAAGACCGGGCAAGGGCTTACCAATTGGATGGAGGCGTATTGATCGTGCTCTCCAGGACATCGATCACGCGATGGGCGGCCAACCCGTCCCACCGCTCGGGAATTCGACCGGCCTTCGGCCGGCTCACCGTTTCGTGGAACACGCGGACAATGCTGTCGCGGTCGGTGCCGACCAGCAGGTTCGTTCCCTGGGAAACCGTCGCAGGACGCTCGGTGTTGGCGCGAAGCGTCAGGCACGGAATGCCCATCACCGTCGTCTCTTCCTGAATCCCGCCTGAGTCGGTGAAGACAACGCGGCTGTGGGACATCAGCTTTACGAAATCGAGATACCCCAGCGGGTCGATGAGCCGCAGGTTCGGCGAAGAGGAAATCGCCCGGCCATTGAGCGCCTTTCGAGAACGCGGATGCACCGGGAAAACGACGGGCATTTCGCGGCCGATGTCCTCAAGCGCTTCGAGCAGTTTCCCCAAAGCCTCGGCGTCATCGACGTTCGAGGGGCGATGAAGGGTAACGACGGCGTAGTTCCCGTCTTCGAGATCGAGCGTCTGAAGAACTTTTGATCCTTCCGCGCGTTTTCGGCAGGCCAGGAGCGTGTCGATCATGACGTTGCCGACGAAGAAAATACGCTCATCGCTGACCCCCTCACGTCGAAGATTCTCCACGCCACTGCGCTCGCTGACGAATAGCCAGCGGCTGATGGAATCGGTAAGGATGCGGTTGATTTCCTCCGGCATCGTCCGGTCGAAGCTGCGCAAACCCGCCTCAACGTGAGCCACCGCAATCCCCAGCTTCACCGCGGTAATCGCGCACGCCAGGGTCGAATTCACATCTCCGACGACCACAACAACATCGGGCTTGTACTCGAGAACGACCGGCTCAAATTTGCGAATCACTTCCGCCGTCTGGACCGCATGCGAGCCGGAGCCGACGCCCAGGTCGACATCCGGCTGAGGAATTCCCAACTCCTCAAAGAAAATCTGCGACATCTGCTGGTCGTAATGCTGGCCGGTGTGGACGAGGAAGCTCTGGATGTTGCCGCGCTTGCGGATTTCCCACATAAGCGGGGCAATCTTCATGAAATTCGGCCGCGCGCCGGCGACGAGTAGGATTTTCATGCGACGCTCCCCAGCTTCTCGCCGCATAGTTCGCCGAACTGCCGGGAGATCGAATTCAGCCGCTCTTCCCAGCTCTCGCTGCGCATGGCATCGCTTCGCGCCGCGGAGGGGCCCGGATCTTTCAACGCCTCTTCGATTTCCCGCATGAATCCCTCGCTTCCCCGCCCAATCCGGCACACGTCCAGGGCTTCGACTTCGGGAATCGCGGTGGAGACAACCGGAAGACCGGCCGCCAGATATTCCCGCACTTTCAGCGGATTGGCGTTGATTGTGAGGCGATTGATCCGAAATGGATTGATGGCCACATCGAATCCTTTGCAATACGCCGGCAGAGATTCGTACGGTTTTCTGCCCAGGACATGCACGTTGGGGATTCCCTGGAGGACCGAGATGTCGGTGGTGGCCCGACCGAGTACCACAAGCGAGCCTGTCGAGAAATGTCTTGCGACCTCGGCCATCAGATCGACGTCGACCCAGTCGGCGATGAGGCCAAAGAACCCCACGATCGGGTGCGGAAGCGAGGCGATCTCTGCCGGGATTTGCGTGCCGCTGCTCAGCGCCTTGCGGAAATGCGCATGGTCGACGCCGTGGCGCACGAGGATGGTGCGCGGGTTGAACTGCTTTTTGCTCTGAAGCAAAGGTTCGGCCGAAACGATAACAAGATCGGCCCGCCCCAGAAGCTGCTCTTCGAGCTGCGCCAGATGCCCGCCGGAGACGCCGGAAAACGCAGTGTATTCGTCGACGCAGTAGTAGATGAGCCTGTCTTCGCCCAGCGTGCCGGCCACAACCGCCGCGGCGGGATTGAAGACCCAATTGATCGGCCGCCGAAACCGCAGCTTATGCATCGCGCGCTTAACCTGCATGCGCAGGATTCGCTGGTTGACCTTGCGGATCAGCGGGCTGCCGTAGGCGGGAATCGCCAGCGGATTCATGACGAAAATGTTGGGCTCCGGCTCGCGAATCGGCGCAGCGGCGGCGCTAAGTTTGGCAAAGGCGCGGCGGATATCCCTCCGTGAAACGGTAGGCGCCCGATATCCAATCGAATTCACCCACAGCACCCGATTGCGGCGAGCCAGAAGACGCATGAGATGAGTCTTGGAGAGCGGGTCGCCGCTCCAGTCGTGGCTGAAGCAGAGCATGTCGCGGCCTTCGAACACCGCCTGCGCGGGATGCTCAAATGCCTGCGTTTGATCGATCAGCGTCGTCGTCATTGGGCGGCCAGGTTTGAAAGCTCCGAAACGGCGGAGTTCATCGGAAGCGCGGTCGATTTCGCCTCGCAAACGCGATGAAAGACATCAGAAATCATTTCGGCCGAACGATTCCAGGTGATGTTGACGCGACCGGCGGCGCTTGCTTCGATAACCGGCGGCGAAAGAAGTATCGATTCCAAAGCCGCGGCCAGCTCGCCAATGTTTCCGGGCGCGACGAGCCGGCTGTATGTCGGATCGCTGATTTCCGGAATGCCTCCGACATGCGTGGCCACAAACGGCCGGCCGCATTGAAGCGACTCGCGAAGAACATTCGGAATCCCCTCGGAAAAACTCGGTAGTGCGACGACATCACAGGCGTGATACCACTGCACAAGCGTTCCCTGTGTGGACGACCCGGCGAAACATACGCGGCCATCCAGCTTTTTAGCATGCACCATTCGGTGAAGGGCCCTCGCGTCGTCGCCGCTGCCGACGAGATAACACCTGAAGTCGGGAACTTTCGCTGCAAGTTTCGCGCAGGCTTCGATCAGCACGCCCGCCCCTTTGCTCATCAGCAGATTGCCGACAAAGAGGACCATTTTCGCGCAGTCCGGAATCCCCAGGGATGTTCTTGCCGCCGATCGGTCGCCGGGGCGGAAAACGTCGGTGTCGATCCCTTCGGGGACGACATGAATGTTTCTGGGATTCACCCCGAGCTGATTGACGTGATTCGCCAGATCGCGGTTGACCGCGATCACGGCATCGGCCGATTGGAGGGTCTTGGCCAATATTCCGCGGCGCTTCGGCGCTTGGAGAGAACGAGCACATCAGAGCCGATGACCTTGATGACAACCGGCAGGCCGAGCCGCTTGGCGATCTGCGCCGCCGCCCAGCCGTCGGGATGGGCCCAACAGGCAAATACCAGGTCGGGCTGGAAATTCTGCAGAGCGCGACGCACGGCTGATTTGATGCTGGCGAGATAAAAACGTCCGTAAAACTGTTCGAGAATTCTGGGCGTATACCAGTACGTTGGGAACGAGATGTTCGCGCCTCCATCGTTCGCGGCAATTGCCGGCGTCCCGAATCGTTTTCGCCAGGCGACCGGAACGATCAAACGCAAGTCGTGCATCCGCGACAGCGCGCATCTTGTGCTGGTGATAGACGCAGTGCCGCGGGCCCTGCGGATTCGGGTGACAGCTAGTGATGGCTAATACGCGGCATGTTGCGTCTTGCCGAGCAGGGAGAGGTAATGCCGGTGATATTCCCCGGCCATTCGCTGGACGCTGTAAGATTGTTCGACGACGTCGCGTCCCCGCCGGCCCATCTCCAAACGGGTTTGCTCATTTGCAAGCAGATCCGAAAGTCGCGACGCCAGCGCCGCGACATCGCCGGAGGGAAACAGAACGCCCGCCCTGCTGCTGCCGATCAATTCCGGTAAACCCCCCACGGCCGACGCGACAACCGGCAGCCCCGCCCCCCAGGCTTCCAGCACCGAAAGTGGCATTCCCTCCGAGCGGCTCGTGAGAGCGAAAACATTCATCATCGCGAGAAACTTCTCCGGCTCCGCCTGATAACCTGCGAAATGAACGCGCTCGTTGAGCCCAAGCTCACCAGCCAGCTTTTCCAGCTCCGAACGCAAGGGACCATCCCCCACAAGCAGCAGCCGCACCGTCGGAAACTTTGGCACGATTTCCGCCAAAGCACGCAGCAAAAGGTGCTGCTGTTTGATTTCGCTGAGACGACCGACGGTGCCGATGACGGGTGAATCGGCGGGAATATCGAAACGTGCGCGAAGCGAATCATCGTGCTGAATGCGAAATCGCGAGACATCAATTCCATTGGGAAGAACGACAAGCCTTCGAGGATCGACGATCCGGCAACGGCAGGCTTCGAGTGCGATGTCCCCGGATACGCAAAAGAACCTATTCACGCGCTGGGCGGCGAGCCTTCCGAGCAACCGCGTCCGCCATCGCGAGGAATAATGCTTGCCATGCTCGGTGTGAACGAGGACAGGCACGCCCGCGCGGCGGGCTGCGCCGCTCGCGTAAAACAGAGCACCCACCTGATGGCTGTGAAGGACATTCGGCTTCAATTCGCGCAACTGCCCCGCAATTTTTCTGGAGAGTTCAAAACGAATTCCAGGCTGTTTGTCGAGACAAAAAACGTCAGCGCCCGCGTCGCGAGCCTCACCGGCCAGGTCGCCCATTCGCTGCAGGCAGAGCACCGAAACCTTCTGGCCAAACCGGATCCCCTCGCGGACGAGATCGACCACCACGCGCTCCAGGCCGCCGATCTCCAGGGAGAGCACCACGTGCGCCACGGCGATAGCCGGTCGATCGTCACTGCTCGGCAGCACAGGTGTCTTGGCTGCTGACGTTGACTCAATTTCAAGCAGTTGGGACATCGGATTATTCGTCAGGCAAGCCGCCGGCAGGTTTGCTCCGCCAGACGCCAGGCCGTCCGGTAGGCCGGGGAACGGATTGGTTTGGCCGGCTCGGCGACGCCCAGCAAACCCGTGTCAACATCGCGGAAGTGACCGGTGCGGAATTTATCATTATTCGCCTGCAGGAATTCACATAGCTGCGTAAATCTGCGCACGACCATCGGGTCGGGCATTGGGCGCGAAGCGCGCTGCCGGCGTTTCTTCAGCAATTCAAAGCTATGGGAGACGATCACAAAACATTTCCACCCGTTCTTCCAGGCACTGACAAGCGATCCCTGCATCTCCGACGCTGAACAACTGCACAATTGCGCCGGGCGATGAGACCCAAGCCCGTCGCTCCAAACCGCCACGGGAAATTCCCACACCCTCGAAACTTCCACAGGCTGCTGGGCGCCCTCAAGCTCGCTGACATCGGCCAGGGATTTCGCATGGCAGGCGTTGTAGCTGGTGTCGATGCGGATGCCGTTGTCGGCCAGGGCCTCAAGCGTATTGGCGCCGGCGGCGTAATCCCCAGCCCGAAACGCCATGATGTTTTCGGCGCCCGCCCGTACCACGTTTTCTCGGGCGATGCCGATCAGTTGCCGCTGCTCCGACGCAGAAAACTCGGCGATCAACTCGCGCCCCTGACTGGGAATTGGCGGATTGCCCATCCACTGAAGCCATTCCGGATGAAGATGGAGCTGAACTTCCTGCCCCTTCGATTGAATTTCACCAACCAGCCGCCGAAGCACCTCATCGCCGGCCGCACTGGCACAGAGGCCCTCGACGAAAAATGTCGCCTTCAGCCCGTGGGCTGCCAGAACGTCCAGTTGATAGGAAACCCCGAACTCTCCACGCTCGGTTTTGCCGTAGAGGTCGCGGTCGATATCGCGGCCCAGCCCCGCCGTGCGCCAGTCGGGCCACAGCGGATAAAACTCCGTGTCGATGGTAATGAAGACATCGAGCATTGCTTCAGATTCCGCAGATGAATCAACTGATGAAGTATCGTGCGCAGATTTCCAGAGCTGCCACGGCGAACGCAGAGGCGATGCAGATACGGCGCACGATGGCGAAATTCAGCGGCGTGCGAAACCACGGATAGACGCGCGTCACAATCGCCGATAGAGCGCCCGCCAAAGCCGGCGGGATGAACGTAGGAACTGTGCTGCTCCGCGAAAGCGAGCACATTCCGATGATATACCCGACGGTAATCGCGAGAATTGTGAAGTTCCATCGCGCCAGCTCATCCGCCGAAGATTTTGGCAAGCTTTTGGCGATCGCGCGGCAGACGAAAATCGGCATCACCATCACGCCCACGAAAATCGTTCCCCCCACCAATCCCATCTCGGCGTACGTCTGCACGAATGAATTGTGAGCCACCTGGTGGTAGGTCTGAGTCAGTTCGCCCGCCCCGATCCCCAAAATCGGGGCGTGGTGAAACAACACCATTGCGTCTCGCCAAAGCAGCATTCGCCCCTGCGCGGTGTCGCCCGGGTTGGAGAGATCGAGGTTGGTCTGGCGGCCGCCGAGCGTGGCGACCAGGATCGGTCCAACGATGCAGCCAATGAGGATCGCCCGCTTCCATCCGTATCGGGCGGTGGTCAACACACTCAGCCCGCCGCACAGCGATAAAAGCCCTCCGCGTGAATCGGTCAACGCAAACACCCACAGAAGCGGAGCGATCGGCGCGGCCCACAAAAGGCGCCCGATCCAGCCCTTGCACCCGATCAGAAAATGAAGACCAATGAGCACACCCACCACCGTGATCAGCGCCAGATCGTTGGGATCGTTGAAGACTCCCAGCCCGCGAACGCGACCCACGTCTGCCCCTCCAGCTTGATCCGCGGTGTGCTGCCCAACGCTGGAGAGATTGTGCACGTCGATAATGCCGAAGTTGCCCAGCAAAACGACGATGCTCATCAGCGTCATGACAACGAAGATGAACAGCAGAAAGCTCCGCAAACGTCTGACGGAATTCACCAGGCCGACAAGCAGAAGGAAATAGGCCTGAATCTTGAGCATGTTGACGCTCAATTCCCTCCCGATCCAGAAAAGATGGTGGCCGATCGACGACAAAATGATCGCCGGCAGAAGAGCCAGAACGAAAACTGTGATTGGGCTGAACTTGAGTGACCGCGAGCTGAGTTGCCGAACAACCAGCGGCAAAGACGCCAGAAGGCAGAGAGTGATGACGAACTCGTAAATCGAGTAGTCATCGAGGCTCTCGATAAGTTCTCCGGGCCTGATGAAAAGAATAAGATTGACCAGGAGAAACAGACCAAATCCCACAGCCCCAGGTGAACTCTCGGCAGGCAGCGATCGATTAGCCGGCGCCGCAATTCGCGTTCGAGGAGGCGGACCGGGCCTGCTGCTTCGCAGCGAGCGCAGTTGCGCTTCAGAAAAAGAGTACCCGGTCATAAGAACGTGAAAACTAGTTTGCCTGCTGCCAGTCGCAGGCTACCGCCTGCACCAGCGGGCCGAACTCGCTGAATGTTTCGGAATCGAACTGCGGCATGAGGGAATGGCCATTACCATTGCCATTGCCTCTCTCTATACCGCTGTGATTCCCGCTTCGGGGAGTGCTCGCCCTCGATGAGCGATGGGAGCTGGATCCGTACGACGTTTCGAGAAAATCAGTTGCCTGCGCCCGGTTGAAGATAAATCCCTCGATTTTGCCCCCCAGCGCATCAAGTCTTCGAACGGCCCGTCGCACGATCGAGCGATGCTGTCCGCGCGAGATGGCGAAGATGATCCCCTCCACCTCCTGCGCCAGCACCGCCGCTTCGACGCTGGAAAGAATCGGCCCCGTATCGAACAGCACGAGATCAAATTCCCGCTTGGCCGCTTTGATCAGCACGCGGATCGCGGCAGTCGGAAGAGACGTTGCCGACATCGAGGTCTTCCCGACCGGCAGCACAAAGAGATACGGTGCGATCTTCTTTGCAGGATTTTTGACGGTGTGCCCTATCAGAGCGTCCTGCAGCCCGGGAACGTCGTCCGCCTTGAGCGATCGCGTAAGCTGGCAGGCGGAAAGATCGCAATCGATCACCAGCGTGCGCAGCCGTGCCGCTGCGCAGGAGATGGCCAGCGCCATGGTGAGGCTGGTCTTTCCGTCGCCGGACGTGGCGCTTGTGACCATGTAGACCGAAGACGCATCCTGCGCGGATTGCGATCGAAGCCTGACGCGTATCTGGTGAACGGCGTGGGCAGCGTCAATCATGCCGTCGGGATTCAACGGTTGCGCGCCAGCACGGGCACAATCCCGAGCAATGGAGCGCTCAATTGCACGGCCGCTTCGGTCTCCTCGGAATAGAGATATTTTCTGGAGGTCAGCATTACCGTAAGCAGCAGGATTGCGGACGGGGCCAGCGCACTCCCAGTCCACCGGCAACTGCGTAGATAGCGCCGGTCTTTCTCGGGAGAAATCGGAATCTCCCCCGTGGAATCGACGCTGAGGCGCCCACCGAGCGCGTCCTCGGTTTTCAGCGTCTCCATGCGCTTGTTCAACGCGTCCAGTTGATCCTCGTCGGAAGAGAGTTGATGGTTGAAGTCCTCGAATTTCTTGCGGTCCGCGCCGATCGACAGCATCTCGGCCTTCGTTTCCTCGAAAAGACTTGTAAGATTCGCTAGGTCGGTGCGCAGATCAGTGACCGATTTCTGCGTGGCCGGCGGCGGCCCCGCACCCGGATGGCTCGCATCGCTGAAACCTGCTCCGGTCGCCGACTGGAAGACACGCACCTGCTGCCCATACTGGTGAATCTCGGCCATCACGCGATTCAACTGGTATTGATCCAGCACGACCTGGGGATGCTGCTGGTCGTAGCCGAGGAATTTCAATCGGCGCAGCTCCTCGTTGAGCCGGTCGCGCTCATCCAGATATTTTCGCATCGTCCCGTCGGTCGCGGCGATCTGGTCGTCGGTTAGATCGGCAGACGATCCCGAATCGGGTGAAGCGAACGGGTTCCCCGGAGGCGCCGTGCGTGGGCGCAACCGCGATCGCCGACTTCGTGTCGTCAATCGCCGTCTCGATTTTGTTCAGCCGGCCGACCGCATCTTCGTAAAAATCCTGAAGATCGGAGGTCCCGTATTTAGCGATTCCGGCATTGATCTGCCCGTTGAGATTTTCGATGTCGTCCTTGAGGTTCTTTTGCGATTCCTCCAAAACGCCGATCCGCTCGCGCTCCAGTTGCTTGCTTTGGCCGTCGTAGAGTTCGACATAGGCGTTAATTACGGAATTGACCGCCGCGGCAGCCGTCGCCGGATCGGGATCGGTTACCGAAATCTCGATGTATTCGCTTCCCGGCTTGATCGACACCTCCAGGTTGTTGGCGAAGTAGCTCCCCGGATCCGCGGGGACGGCATGCCCGGTCGTTCTCCACACCGGATCTTCCATCGCCATGTCGGTCACGCGCCGGCTTGAAATCAGCATCTGCTGCGACTGCATGAAGGTGCCGAACATTTGCAGCGGCTGATTCTGATCGGTCACCTGCAGGACCGGCGGAAGCGTGTAAGCGAGCCGCACGAGACCCGCGCTGCGATACATTGCGTGGGAATATTTCCAAGCCACAAAGGCGACGCCGCCGCCGGTGATCAACCCGATCACAACCAGCCACGGCCACGCCCGTCGCAAAGCCACCAATGCCCGCAGCAACAGTTCAGAAGATTTTGAGCCCGGGATTTCGACCGTGGCAGCGGCGGCGAGTTCCGACGCTTGCGAATGGTAGCCGCCCAGCGCAAGGTCGGAGCGCCGGGAGACAGAGTTTTCGCTGTGTGCACTTTCAACTTTGGGGCGCCTGGCCATCCGGAAGTCATGATTTACTTCATTGCTCCTGTTCAATATCAAACGAAACCTGCATGTCCCGATCCACCTGGATCGCGGTCCGGCAGGAGTTGGTCAGAACGCGGCAAACCGACTCCATCGTCAGCGCAATCTGCCGGCAGACGGTGCCAATGTAGATTCTCAAATCCAGGAGCAGACTAACGTGGCGGACGTAGTAGAGATCATACTCCAATTTTCGGCGAACACATTCCAAAACCCGATCCGCCGGATCGTCCGCCGGAAGCAGCATCTGCGACAGGCCCGTGATTCCGGGCCTGACGGCGAGCCGGTTGCGAAATACCGAAAACTTCTCGGCGATCTGTGATTCGATTTCCGGCCGCTCCGGCCTGGGGCCTATCAAACTCATTTCCATCTTCAGCACGTTGAAAAGCTGGGGAAGCTCGTCAAGATGGGTAGCCCTCAAAAACGCGCCGAAGGAAGTAATGCGAGTATCGTCCCTCGTCGCCCAGACGGGCCCTGTCTCTGATTCGGCGTTATGCACCATGGTACGAATCTTGTAGATCTGAAAAACCTTACCGCGATAGCCGACCCGCGATTGTTTGTATACCGCCGGCCCTTTCGAACTCAGCTTCACGATCAGCGCCAGAAAAACCATCAGCGGGGCCAAAAGGATCACCAGTCCCAGTGCGCAAAACCATTCCACGAACATTTTTATTTCGGGACACCATTTGATTCTTCGGTGCTGGTGCGCGTGGTGCAGGGATAACGGAAGGATATCCCGATTTTGTGCCGAGACCACGGATATCGCGTTTTCGCTGTTCGACATTGCACTTCCTCCCAAGGGTCGTCACTCCAACTCTTTTGCAACCCAACCTTCCCGTTGAAAGCTGAGGCTCAAACCAACCATCAGGCAAGGCTCCGCCCCCGTCGCATGCGCATTTTTCGCGATGCGATAACCTTTAATACAACTGGATGAACAACTTAGACTCAATCTGGAGCGCCAATCACGGCTACTCCAGCAATTCCAACAAACTGCTGTCAATCTCCAGGCTCACTCCCTTTCCTAGAGTCGTCACCTGGAGAAAAAGCTGATTTCGTTTACCGGGACGTTCGTCGATTACGCCCTGCAATCGGCGAAAAGGCCCAGACCGCACTTCGACCCGAGCGCCGGCCCGAAGGTTCGGATAAATGTCCAAAACCGCCTTACGCTGCAGTGCGATTTGAAGATTGCGCATTTCCCAGTTCAGTTGATCCTGGTCAGCGACAGGCAAAATGCGGGCGACGCGGCCGGTGCGATCGGCGCTGTATGCCTGCTCAATAGAACCCAGCATGAACAGATAGCCCGGAAACAACGGCAACTCAGCCACAACCTTGCGCCGGCCGTAGTAATGTGTCTTGGTTACCAGCGGTAAGAAATGACGGATAAAGCGGTTATCTAGATCCTCGCAGAGCTGTTTTTCCTGCCGGCTCAGCGTGTGCAGCACAAACCACGATGCCGACGCGTCGGATTGCAGGATTTCAAGTTCATCCGTAGCCCCAGCCTGAATGGTTTGTGCCCTGATCAACATTTTCCCACGCGCTCCCGGAGCATTCTCTCCACCCAAACAGCGCAGCCCGCGCCGTTGATCCAATTGTCGTGCGTCGATCTGTCGCGATATGTGACAACACGCGGCTTCCGTGCCCCTGTACTTGTCTCATCCTTGAAACTGCCCGAATTCGGCGGATTACCGACGTCTACACCCGTGGGTTGAATACCGATTGCTCGGCTGAAATTCAGCCCAATTTCGGCGGGAATCGTCAGCCCCAGCCATTCAATGTCGAGTCGACTTTACCGTACCGCGGTCATCGTAACTTTGCGGCGGGATTTGTCAATTTAAATATACGTGAGCACGCGGTTTGCGCTAATTCCCATACCCACGCCGCTTACACGCCAAACCCCTTTTCCCGACCATTGGTCGGTAAGCTCTGCCAATCAATCGGAGGCACCAGTTAAATGCCGATCCTTCGTCAAGTTAACTTTGCCATCCACGACCCCTTGTCAGATTCTTTACATTCTCATCAATCGCACAAAAAAAATCCGGGATTTTTGCAAAATAGGTACAAAACGTACACCTTTTGGACCTGTATATAGAGGCGTGATGTTTTTCCTACCTCTACTCTCAACTTTCTACTCTCTACCCACCTAACCTGGAGGGTTCCCCCCATCTCAAATCTCAAATTTCAAATCCCCATCCCTCACAGTTTGGGAATTTTGGGGAAAAATATGGAATTGGAAACAGCATATAGTCCCTCTGTCTCTAAAGTGAGATATTGTGAGATAATCTGGGAGTTTTAAACTGGAAATTCCTGGCCATCATTGCCCAGGCCCCTTCGCTTCTCGATTTTAGCCCAGAATTCCCTTACCAATCCATCCGACATATAATGGACCGGTTCTTTGAAATTCTGACCCACCGGGGGCGACTGGTTTCGACCGGATAGCCGCGGTGGCGGGCGCATGCCCAGGACGCTCGATTGGCCTGGATAATCATTCGAGCAAACCTTAACTGCCAACAGCGATGTTGCAGGCCGAGTCGGCTTCACGGCCGCCCCGGTTCGTATGGCTGCCTAATTAAGGCAACCTCGGCACGATGTGAGGGATCGCATCACATCGGCCGCAAAACGCGATCCTGGCTCTCCGATTCGGCCGTTGGTCGGAGGGCGAGACTTTAGACGGCTGGATCCCGGCGAAGGATGCCGATGTTCGTTGCCGGGATCGAGATTAAAACATCGAATAAGCATGTAGTGGCCGCCTCTGATGTTGTCACGGGACTGGGGTTCAAATCCCCACGCCTCCAATTTTGCCAAAGGCAAAATTAGAGGGGAGAGAGTAGAAAGTAGAGAAGGCAGGAAAATCTACGATGCGCAATCGCGCTGTCCAGCCGATTTGGCTCTCCCCGGTCTACTTTCTACTTACTCCTTTCATGCGTTGTCCCCAAACCAAGTCCACTGCGGATGCTTAACGTACTTCAGCGCCTCGGCGACGGTCAGCCCCCCCTTCGCCCGCGCCCGATTCTCTTCGCAATACCGCCGGAATAGAGCTCGTTCACTTTCACTAAGAGGTTGGCTCACCCGATAGGGAACCTTCTGCCCCACAAGAAGCACAAGGAACCCCTCAATCCCAAACTGCGTCTTTCCCCCAGTGGCGGTGTTAAGCAAGTGCCTTGCCACCGTGGTCGGACCATTTTCTTCGTAAAACTCGAGCAGCGGTTGAATCGCCGAGACATCGACCTCGTTGCGGCAGGTCGTCCAGAAATCCGTTTTCAGCCGGGAATTGAAGCGGTAGTGAATGGCCAGAAAATCGCGAATATTGTCCCACACTTCGGCAAAAGCTGTGTTGTAGAGCGATCTCATCCGCGGCCCCGGATCGAATTGGGAATCGATCAGGAGGGTAACCATCGTCTGAATCTGTGACGAAGCGACCATCAGCGCGGTGGCTTCCAGAGGCTCAACGAATCCGCAGGCGTTTCCGATCGCATATACGTTGCCGACCCATCCTTCACGGTAACGCCCGGACCGAAACTTGACGACGTGATCCCACGCTTTGGCCTTGGGATTTTTCTTCCGGAATTCGTCCCTCGCGGCCTCATCGGTAAGGAATCGGGACGAATAGACGTAGCCGCGATTGACTGCGTGCTCATGATCGATCCGCCAGCACCACCCCGCGTCCATCGTTTCCGCGACAGTGTACGGATAGATAAAGTCGTCCGTCCGGTCCCAACTGCCCACGATCGCGCGGTCGGTGAAAAGCGAAGTGTCGTAGGACAAGAACGGCGTTTGGAGCGCCCCCTTGAGAAGTTCCGAGCGAAAACCGCTGGCGTCTATGAAAAAGTCCGCCTCGATCTGACGCCCGTCTTCCAGCGCGATTGATCGAACACCTTGTTCGCCCAGGGTCGCCCCGGAAACGCGCCCGTCGATGAAGGTGATGCCGCGATCGACAGCGATCCCTTCCAGGGTCTTTACCAACTGGGGGTTGAAGAGATGAAACGCGGCGAAAGACCCGACCTCAGGCCCGCCTCCGCTGGGCTGGGCGGCGAACGCCTTTGCCTGGGACATCAGTGCGGCGTTGAGGTTGACACTGTCGAACTCTTCGTCGCAGTAGAATCCGTTGGGCCGTGAAAGGCCCTTGTATTGTCCGTCGAGCTGCAAATCGAATGCGAAGTCGAAGGACTCCCGCGGGCCCCAGAGGAAATGAATGCCCGTCTTCCAGGTGGGTCTGGCCAATTCATAGAACTGTTTGCGTTTGATTCCAAGATATTCGAAAAGAAATTGAACAAAATGCGGCGTCGTGCTCTCACCGACGCCAATAACCCCAATATCGGGGCTTCGAACAACCTGCACCTGAAGCTGTGGAATTTTACGTCTAATCGCCAGTGCGGCCATCAGACCGGCGGTGCCTGCGCCAAGTACGACGACATTTTTAATCATAATCGCATCCCGACTCGGTAAAACGAATCGTCGCGCCGGACCACCTCACAATTCTAACCGATTGATGTGGAAACCCGCTAAGGTTGTGACTACCGTAGCAAACAACCGATCCTGCCGCTCTCAAACGGGAGACGCATAATGCCCCTGCCCACCGACGAAAAGCTTCTCGCATTAAGTCAAAAAATCCTCGAACAGTTTGACGCGATCTTCGGATACCACCCCGGATTTCGTCCGGCCCACGCCAAGGGAACGCTGCTCAGCGGAACATTTACGCCATCGAGCGAGGCCGTTTCGTTGACGATAGCCCCGCACATTCAACGACCATCAACGCCGGTGATTGTTCGGTTTTCCGATTCACCCGGAGTGCCCGACATTCCCGACAACGATCCGCACGCCGCTCCGCGCGGTATGGCGATCCGGTTTCAGCTCGCGGAGCACAGTCATACGGATATCGTCAGCCATTCCGTCGATGCATTCCCGGCCCGCACCGGCGAGGAATTTTTGGAATTGCTCAAAGCCCTCGCCACCAGCGATATGTCCACCCCCTCCGATCCGAAGAACCCCAAGCCGATCGAGAAATTCCTGGGAACCCACCCGGCGGCGCTGGCCTTTATTCAGGCGCCCAAACCTGCCCCTTCAAGTTTCGCCCGCACAACTTTTTTTGCCGTTATTGGCTATAAGTTTATTAACAGCAAAGGAATAAGCCGGTTCGGAAAATATCGAATCGTCCCCGGCGCGGGGAATGAGACGCTCGATGAGGCAACCGCGAAAACCAAGGGCGCGAATTATCTCTTCGACGAACTGAAGCAGCGCATCGCACGCACGCCAATCGAATTTCGCGTCATGGTGCAACTGGCCAACGACGGTGACATCACGAATGACGCGACCGTGCATTGGCCGCAAGACCGCAAGGTGATGGAGCTGGGAAAAATCGTTCTGGACAAACCGGTAGCGAACGATGCCGGCAAGCAAAAGCAGATCATCTTCGATCCGATTCCGCGGGTCGCAGGAATCGAATCATCGGCCGATCCATTGCTCGAGTTGCGGGCGTCCGTCTACCTGATGAGCGGCCGGCGGCGGAGAGCCGCTCCAAATTAATTGTCATCACCCTTGGCTTCGCCGGATTCCGTGTCCGATCCACGCGAGGCCAGGTGAGTCACCGTATCCCATGCATTGCGGAGCCCGATGAGCAGCAAAGCTAAAGTTGCTCCGGCGGAGATAAGCAGTCCCATGCCCGTGTCGGCCCAGACCAAACCAGCGGCGATCGCAAGGGATGCATAGGTGACAAATGGCGCTGTCACGAACCAGATCCAATCCTCGAGGACAGGTTTGTATCCGGTTTGGCGGCGCGTCCGGCGGAGCACGATGACGGAGTAGATAAGCCCGGCGATGCCGCAGAGCGCCAGCGCAATTGAGATCGAATGGACGGAATTCCAAGGCGCCACCATGATGCCGGAAATGGCCAGCGCCGCGCCGAATTGCACCACGATGGGCGAGCCGAAGGCGTTGACCGTTTCCATGCTCGCACGCTGGCGAGTGCCGGCAACGAGCGTAATGACGACGAACTGGAGCCCGATCAAAGCTCCCGCGGAGGATCCAACCATCACGTAAAAATTTTGCCACGAAGCCAGCAGCAGATTCGCCGAATCGGCAAGCGCGACCATGGGTGCGAATGATACGCTACCAACAATAATTCAGCGATTGGCCGCTCATTCCGATTTCAGCGACGCCATGTCGATCGAGAATCGATATTTGACGTCCGACTTCAGCAGCCGCTCGTACGCCTCGTTGACTTTCTGGATCGGAATCACCTCGACGTCGGAGGTGATGTTGTTTTTCCCGCAGAAGTCGAGCATCTCCTGCGTCTGGGAAATTCCACCGATCGGTGAACCGGACAGAGATCGCCGGCCCATAAGCAGGCCGAAGGCAGAAACGGACAACGGCTTCTCCGGCGCGCCGACCAGCGTCAGGTTGCCGTCGCGGCGAAGCATCAGGATATAGGCGTTGATGTCATGCTCGGCGGAAACCGCGTCGAGAATGAAGTCGAAACTTCCGGCGTGCTGATTCATCTCGTTGGCATCGCGCGAGATGACAACTTCATCGGCGCCGAGGCGCAGTGCGTCCTCCTTCTTGCTGGGCGACGTGGTGAAGACCACGACGTGCGCACCGAGGGCATGAGCGAATTTGACTCCCATATGTCCCAGCCCGCCGAGCCCAACGACGCCGACCTTATGTCCCTTGGCAACGCCCCACCGCCGCATCGGCGAATAGGTCGTAATCCCCGCGCACAAAAGCGGCGCGGCCCCTGCAAGACTGAGATTCGACGGCACATGAAGCACAAACCGATCGCTGACGACAATGTTTTCTGAATAGCCGCCGTAGGTCACGCCTCCCAGGTGCTTGTCCGGGAAGTTATAGGTAAGCGTCAGGTTCGGGCAGAACTGCTCCTCCCCTTCCCGGCACGCAGGGCACGTGCCGTCCGAGTCCACCATGCACCCAACGGCGGCAAGATCTCCCGCCTTGAATTTTTTCACCGCCGATCCAACTTTCGTCACCCGGCCGACGATTTCGTGGCCGGGAACGCAGGGATAAACCGTCGGCATGACGCCACTCCACTCGTTGCGCACCTGGTGAAGATCGGAATGGCAGATTCCGCAGAACAGAATCTCGATCTGCACATCCTGTTCGGTTGGTTCGCGGCGCTTGATCTTGGTCGATGCCAGTCGCGACGTCGCACTCGCGGCCGAATAAGCTTTCGTTGTCAACATAATTTTATCTCCTGTTAAACTGCCTTCGGGGCCTGATACTGAGCGTCATTGACCTTTTCCATCCATTCTACGACTTTGCCCTCGAGCTTTTCCCCGATGGCGATGTGCGTCATCGCGGTCGTGGCGGCAGCGCCATGCCAATGCTTTTCGCCGGGCGAAAACCAGACGACATCACCGGGACGGATTTCCTCGACGCTCCCGCCCCACCGCTGCGCCCAGCCGCACCCGGCCGTCACAATCAGCGTCTGACCGAGCGGATGCGTGTGCCAGGCCGTGCGTGCGCCTGGCTCGAAGGTGACGCTCGCGCCCGTCACCCGCGCGGGCTCGGGCCTGTCAAAGAGCGGATCGATCCTGACGGTTCCCGTGAACCAATCCGCCGGTCCTTTGCCCGAGGGCTGCGTGCCGACTCGTTTGATTTCCATTTTTGCTCTCCTTCAATTGCGCCGCTGCTTGTGGATACTTTAGGCAGCCCATCGCTGTTCAGAAGGATTCGTCGAGAGAAGAATTGGAAATCGCCGGGCCGACGTCTCGATGCAAACCAGAGGGGCCCAGCGCAAAAAAAACGTCCGCGGGGTGGCAGAGAGGGGGGGAACTCTACCGGGGAATCCCGCGGACGATTGTCATATATAATGCATCGCCCCAGTTTCGACAAGCGGATGTTTGCGAAAAAATCCCACCGTCTGCGGTCGGGATTCGCCTATCCCTGCGTAGGCCGTTCGCCACTGCTCCAGGTTGCCGGCGGGTGAAAACAGATTCCTCGCCTGGGTGGCCGCCGCTGTCGCGATCTTTTGCTGTAAGTCCCGGTCCTTACAAAGCGCAAGCAACCGTTGGGCAAGCTTTCGGGGCGTCGCTCCCTCCTCGAAAACTGCATTTTGACCGTTGCGAAACAGGCCACGCAAACCGGGTGCCGCCAGCCGCCACAATCGGAACCCCCGCCGCCATGCAGATTTCAACAGGTAGTACCGGCGACATTCCTTGCCCAAATTCAAGCGCGGCATCTGCGGCCGAAGTGAGCGATTCGAACGCAATGGGCTCGCCAAGCCGTTGTTCCGCGTTCACTAGCAAGTTGTCCAGCATCGTCGAATCAACAAACCGCTGAAGCGGATCGAACATCGCACCGCGCCCCCAGATCAGCAGGCGCCATCTTGGGTCCAAAACATTCAATATCGCAATCGCCCAGAGCGAGAGCTTGTGCGACGCCTCGCGCGTCGATTCGCCGGGGGCCAGGACCACCCAATCCGAATCAGAGAACCCAAGCCGCTGGCGCAATCGGCTGTCGCGTCCGTTCAATCGATCTAAATCGACCGGCGGCGGAATCACCTGACATCGCCCAGGCATGGCGCCAAGGGCGACGAAGAAATCTCTTGCGTAAGAAGTGGGGCAAACGATGTGGGGATTTGCGCGAGCGATGATCGTTCGCATCCAAGGCGCCCAAACCGGCGCGACCGGCCCCTGAGGAGAAAAAATGATCCGCGTAAATCCCCCCGCCACCGCCGCGACCAGTCCTCCCGGACACCAGGCGTGGGCAATATTATTCTCCGCCCATCGATCGCGACGAAGTCGGTATACCGCGTAGGCGAGATTGCCCAAATCCCCGCCTCGTCCAATGGCGAGGGCGTTCATGGACCATTCGCGCCCCAGGTTGTTTGTGATCGTTTCCAGGCAGCGCTGGGTTTGAAAATCGCAGCGAGCCGGATGAATGTGCAAAATGCCGGGCATTCGCGGCGCTACGGTAACGGAAAAGCGTGGGCGTGCAATGAGAAGGCCTATGTGTCGCCAGCTATTGCTGGCGTGAATCAAGCAGGAAGGTCACCGGCCCATCGTTGACAAGACTCACCTGCATGTCAGCGCCGAACTGGCCGGTTTCGGCCTTAACGCCGGCGGCTCTTACAGCCGCCACAAGCGCGTCGAATTTCTGCCGGCCCGCTTCCGGGCTTGCCGCGGCGCTGAGCGAAGGCCGGCGGCCCTTGGCGGTTTCGGCGGCCACTGTGAAGTTGCTTACCAGCAGGATGCTGCCACCGATCTCGGTCACGTCTCGATCAAAATTCCGCTCCCCCGCCGCGAAAATCCGCAGGCCGGCAAGCTTCCGCGCCATCCACGTCACGTCTGAATCCTGATCGGTTGCATGGATCGCCACCAGAACCAGCATTCCGTCGCCAATCCGGGCAACCGTTTCCCCGCCAACGGCAACGTCGGCGCTTTTGACACGCTGAACAACGCTGATCATCACGAAACCAACTCCGGCCGTTTCAGCTCAATGGACTGAAGCGTTCCAAACGTGCGCGTCGGCGTAACGCGATCTATACGCACGTTTACCAGATCCCCCGTCGAGACGTTTTCCCCCTCGAAATGCACGTCAAAATACCGCTCGCATCGCCCGTGGCGGGTTGCACTCGTCGCGTGAAGGCTCTGCTCTTCGACGAGTAACTGAACATTTTGATTCACGAAAGTCGATCGCATGGCCACGCTGAATTCGCTCGCGCGGGTTCGAAGCAGGTCAATCCGCTCACCGACGACCGGCCCGCGAATAAAATCCCGCTTCCATCGCGCCGCTGCCGTGCCCGGCCGTGGCGAAAACGGAAACGCGTGGATGTGAATGAACCTCGCCCGCTCAACGATTTCCAGAGTCTCTGCAAACGCATCGTCGGTTTCACCCGGAAATCCAACGATGATGTCGGTGGTCAGCGCGGGCCGATCAAAGGCGTGATAGAGGCGATCGATGAGTCTCAAAAAGTCATCGCGGGAATACTGGCGATTCATCTTCCGCAGTATCGCACCCGATCCGCTTTGAAGGGGCAGATGAAAATGCGGCACAACCTGGGAATGAGATCGCAACACCGCGAGTAACTCGTCGTCCAGATCGCCCGGCTCGAGGCTGGAAAGACGAACCCGCCACAATCCGGGTACGCGCGTGCACAATGCTTCAATCGCCTGGGCAAGTGGCGGCGCTGAACTGTCCAGTTGTCTTCGGCGAAGCGCGGTCTCCTTGCCGTAAGCGCCAGGAAAATCCCGGTCAGCACAATCTCCACATGCCCCGCGTCAACCAGACGACAGGCCTCATCAACCAGTTCATCAATCGGCTTGCTCCACAACAGCGGGCGGAGTTTTGGAATGATGCAGTAGGTGCAATGCGCGTCGCAGCCGTCCTGAATCTTGAGGAATGCCCGTTGATGGTGACGCTGCCGCGCCTCAAGAACCGGCAGCGAGCGCCTTTGAGCAAGACCGCCCTCGGCAAGAAACTGCGAGAGGCGAGCATTTACATCGTCATGGTGGGTCAGCACCATGTTGACCCTACTCATGCGCTTGGCGGATTCTTTGTCACTCGTGGTCCAACACCCCATGGCCACTACTTTGGAATCGGACGTGCCGGCGGCTCTTCGAATCGCCTGCCGGCTCTTGCTCGCCGCCTCCATGGTGACGCTACAAGTATTGACGATCCTTAAATCGGCCCCGTCCGATTCGGTTTCCACCCACCCCTGCGAGCGCAGCAAAGCGGCCACTTGTTCGCTTTCATATTGGTTGACCTTGCAACCGAGGGTTTGAATCGAAAACGTCGCCATTTGCTCGCTTGCGGAGTATAGCGGCAAATGTGAGTTTTAAGGCGGCTCAGGGTCAATTTGGGGAACTTTTTTAACCCCACAAACGTCTAATAAATGTGTCCGATTTGTTGGTGGGGCTTGCGACTGTTGAACTCTACCAGCAAAGCGGTTACACCTACGGTTCTACCCCTCAGCAGCGAGTTCGCAGAGGGGCGCAAAAGAAGGTTTTGGCCTCGCGGCGGAGTTCAGCAAGCGACTTGCCGCTTTTCCGCAACCGATCGTTATTGAGGAAGTCAGCCCAGAGGAGCTTCTATGGCCAGCGCTCGTTTCGCCTGGGGAATCGACATCGGCAATCGCGCCCTGAAGGCAATCAAGCTCGTCCGCGGGGATGGCGGACTTCGCATCGACGACTTCGAGATCATCGAGCACGAAAACGTCCTTTCCAATGCCGGCGATAATAAAGAAGCGCTCATCCAATCTGCCCTGGCGAATTTCGTCCAGAGGCATGTCACCAAGGGCGGAATCGCCTCGGTCAGCGTCAGCGGCGTCTCCAGCTTCGCCCGCTTCATCAAGCTCCCGCCGGTTGAGCCGAAGAAAATTCCCGAGATCGTCCGGTTCGAAGCCATCCAGCAGATTCCCTTTCCGCTGGATGACGTGGAATGGAGCTACCAGCTTTTCCAGACGCCCGAATCGCCGGATGTCGAAGTCGGCATCTTCGCGATGCGGCGCGAGCTGATCAACGCCCACATCAAGCACTTCACGGACGTCGACCTGAACGTGCAGGTCGTGCAGATGAATCCGCTGGCGGTTTACAACGCGATGTATCACGACAACCGCCTGCAGGGGCACGACGATGATCATCGACCTGGGCGCGGAGAACACCGATCTGATCATCGCCGACGGCGAAACCATCTGGCTCCGGTCGATTCCGATCGGCGGAAATAATTTCACCGAAGTTCTGGTCAAGAGCTTCAAGCTGCCCTTCGCCAAGGCCGAGGACCTGAAGCGCAACGCCAACACCAGCAAATACGCCCGGCAGATTTTCCAGGCGATGCGGCCGGTCTTCGCCGATCTGGTGGCGGAAATTCAGCGCAGCATCGGGTTCTATTCCTCGGTGCACCGCGATTCGCGAATCAAGAAGGTCCTGGCGCTGGGCGGCACTTTCCGTCTGGCGGGATTGCAGAAATATCTCCAGCAGAACCTGCAGCTCGAAGTGGAAAAGCTGAACGAGCTGGCAGGCGGCGCGCCGGCGGATGCCAAGCTGGCGGCAACATTCAACCAGAACCTCCTTTCGCTGGTCAGCGCTTACGGCCTGGCGATTCAGGCGATGGGCGAGAGCAAGATCACCAGCAGCCTGCTGCCGCAGAAGATTCGCCGCGAGAAGATGTGGCGGGACAAGACCAAGTGGTTCGGCGCCGCGGCGGCGGTTTTCGTCCTGGGAACGGGCATGCCTCTGGCCGGCTATTACATGCAGGACCTGGGCTACAAGAACGCCGGCGATGCACGCGACCGCATTTCCCAGATCCAGAACATCGCCAATACCGACAGCACAAACTGGTCGAACGTCGAAAACAACGGCGCTGCCGATCGAATGACCATCCAGAATGTTCGATCGATGGTGGACTATCGAACTATCTGGGTCGATCTCATCCAGGAAATTTTCGGCGCATTGCCTCCCGTGCCGGCTGGTTATCCCGGCGATGCGTATCTCAAGTCCACGCCCCGGGTGGACCGAAACCTGATCTTCATTAATAAGGTCGATTCTGTTTATGCGCCGGATCTTCTGACCACGCTTCAGGGCGGTACCTACATAGCCGACTTTAGCCTCGCCCCCCCCACCGCAGCGCCGGGCGGCCAGACGTCGACGATCACGGATGCGGCTATTCCTGCGGGTTCGCGCGGTTTCATCATTACGCTTAGCGTAACCACGCCGCACGCCCAGGGATTTTTGCTTGCACTGAATTCGCTGATTCCCAATCTCCGCAGCTTTGATCGAGCGGCCCTGGACAAGTGGAACGCCGATCATCCGGACAATCCAAGAAACTTTTACATCGCAAAAGTGTCCGGTCCGCTTCAGCAGGTGCAGATCAGCGCCGATTCGCAGCGGGTGTCGGATTTGCAGGCGTCGTTTCAGGCCGCGCAAGCACTCACAGGGGCGAACTCGACGGATCAGAGTGGCGCGGCGCCCACGCCGGCCGCGCCGGCGTATCCGCCAGGCTTCCGTCCCGGCTTCATGCCGCCGAGCGGCCCACCAGGGTTTGGATATGGACGCCCGCCGGGATTTGGGCAGTTCAATCAGCCTCCTACTAATGCCCCCGTTGCCGGTGTTGATCAGAATGTGTTGATTGATCGCATGACCAACGAAGATCGCGGCGCCGACTGGGAAATGAAGGTTGAACTGGTGGTTGTGATCGATCCTCCACCGGCGGCGCCGGCGGCACCCGGAGCTGCGCCGAGTCCTTCGTAACGGTTTTTATCGATTGGTGTTGACATGAAGATGCCCACGGGATTTCTGGACGTGCTGAAGAAGAACCTCTTCAGCATCATCTTCGCGGTGATCGCCATCCTGTCGGTCGTCGCGATTTACTGGCCGATCAGCGGCCTTTACACCGACCTTTCCACCCGGCTCGACACCCGCGTTCAGGTGAGCAGCAGCCTGGATTCCCTCGCCAACCAATCGCGCCAGATGCCGCTGCTCGATCCTGATAAATTGACGGCCGATCCACTGACCGTTTTTCCCACCGACCCCGTGACCCAGGCGGCCAACGCCGCCGCGACCCAGCTCCAATCGCAAGCCCAGAACATGCTGACCCTTGCGACCAATACCAACACACACGAGCTTCTGGTGCCGGACTCGCTGCCGACGCCTTCCGAGCAGGAGCGATTTGAATTTGCCACCGTCTATTCGCAGCAGATCGACGGCTACCATCGCTGGCAGCAGATTCTGGATTCCACGGCTCCCCCCACCCCGGCCCAAGTCCAAGCCGCCAAAGACGCCCTTCACGAGGAGATCAACAAGGAACGTCTGACTTACGACGCCAGCGGCAACGTCGATGCCGCGTCGCAGGCGGACGCCGACTCGCAGTTTGCTTATGAATCCGCGCTGGTTCAGCCGCGGATGGAGCTTGAGGCTGCCCAGCAGCATCAGGTTTATCTTTTGGCGCCCCCGACGGCTAATTCGTTGCCGGTCGACGCCACTATAAAAGTTGGCAACGAACCCACGCCCGACAGGATTTGCGACGCGCAGCTTGTGGTGTGGGTCCTCGACGATGTCTGCAAGGCCATTCGCGCCGCGAACGACGCCTATTCCGACCCGGCTGCGGCGGTGGGCCGCCCCAGCGTGACATTCTTCACGCGGCCGTGAAACAGCTTGAAGGCGTCGATCCACCGCAGCCGGTGAACTCTTCGACTGCCGTCGATCCGACGGCCGGTGTAACCAGCGCCATTCCCAAGATAACGACCGTCTCTTCCACTGGCAGGGTCTGCAACGGACTTTATGACGTTTTGGAGTTCAAGGTGCACCTGGTGGTCGATGCAGCGAAGATTCCGCAGGTTCTGCGGGCGCTTGAGGCCGGACAGTTCATTACGGTGCTGAACGTGCAGGTTGTTGAAGTGGTTGACCCGGCCCGCGCCGCCATGAACCCGCAGGGCGGATTCCGCTTTGGCCAAAAGCCGTGCGTTCGGCTTAGCGTCGATTGCGAAGAGCTTCTGATGCACAAATGGACGGACAATATTCTTCCCCCCTCACGGAAGAACGGGTTGGGCAAAGCGTCGTTGGGTTCGCCCACGGACAACGGCCAGGGTGGATTTCCAGGTGGTCCGCAGTTTGGCGGTCCCCCGGGATTTGGTCCGCCGGGCGGTCCTCCCGGTGGTCCTCCCGGTGGTCCGTGAATAGCCGTTGGTCATCGAATATTTATTAGTGGTGTTCCATGAGCGGTTTCATGCAAAAAATCACGCGGTTTCTTGAAGCGAACGTCGAATGGATCGCGCTTCTGATAGCCGTCGGCTACCTCGGCTGGACGGTCTGGACCTACCTGGTCAACAACCCCGTCTCGCGCGAACTTGGCGGGACAGCGGTGACGCCGGCCAACGTCGATAATTTCATCGACGTGCACGCGGCGGAACACCTTCGCCAAATAACCCAGCCCGGCGACGTGCCTTCCTTTTCCGTCAAGGATTTTGGCCAGAACCTCGATAAATGGATCCGTCTCGAGCCGGAAAACCCGCAGGAACTGGCGGGCGGGGATTTTGATTTCTCTCCGTTTGACGTCAATACCCAAGCCAGCTTGGGTCATGAGCTGGGAATTCCGGTTGAGCAGTTGCCGAAACCGCCGGCGCCACAGCCGGTCCTGACGGCCGCCGCACTGGACACGTTGGCGCCCGCTGGAGCCAGCAACGCGCAGCCCGCGTCGGCAGCGGGTGGCAAAGACGTGCGCTTGGTTGTGGTCGGATTCACGATTCCCTGGTCGCAATTGTATGACCAGTGGAACAAGGCATTCGGTCCGCCCAAACCCGGCCAGCAGCCGCGGCTTTCGCCGGCGGAGTTCCAGGTCGTGGCGGTTACCGCGGAACGCTGGCAGAAAGTCGGCGATAATTGGGTGCAGGACAGCGATTCGATGCACCTGATTAACGGCTCCGACCTGCCGACCTATCCGACCCCCGGAAACCGCCAGCAGGCCAGCGACTACATGCTGGCGTTGAACAAAGATCCGAATACGGTTGTGGCTCCGACGATTCCGACGGTTGTCGCCGGCGCGACCTGGAAAGACCCGCTGCAATATCTGCCCGGCGCGTCAAACCAGCCGGGCGGCGCGGCACCGGATCAGAGCGGGGCGAACAACGGAAACGGCAATGAACATTGGCGGACAGCGAACGCCTCGGATCTATCTGGAACGCTTTACGCCCAATTTGGCGGCGGGCCGGGCGGGCCCCCGGGCGGATTTGGGGGACCTCCCGGAGGCGGAATGTTCCGGCGGCCTCCGGTTCCGCAGCCCCAGGAGCAGCCGCAGCCTCAACCGCAAGCGACGGCTATTCCCCCTGCCGAGGGGACGGTCGACCCCAAGGTGGTCTACGTCAATCCCAACGCGGTGATCACTCCGACGCCGATTTCCGCGTTGAAGCAGAACAACCTCATCGGCATGCCGGAAAAATCCCCGGACCTGTTCCTTTACATCATCGATACCAGCGCACAGCCTGGACGAACCTATCGCTATCGCATTTCCTACAAGGCGTACAATCCGCTTTACAACAAGCCTCCGCAGCGTGTCGCTGCCGCCCACGTGAAGTGGACTGACCAGTTCGATCTTGAGTCGGCGATGAGCGACTTCTCTCCCGAAATCCTGGTTCCTACGCAGACGTATTGCTATTGCGGCACGCCGCAGGGACATGGAACGACCTATCCCTTCGATGTCTTCACCTGGTCAGCGGGGAAGTGGCAGAAAGAGACCTTCAACGTCGACGTTGGCGACCCGATCGGCGGCGCTGACGGCGGTGTCGATTACTCGACAGGCTACACGTTTGTGGATCGGCAACTCGACCGCAACAACAAGACGCACATTTACCTGGTCGATCAGCAGGGAACCGTCGTGCTGGCAAAGGACGCCGACAGTCCTGAATACAAGCAGAGCAATCAGTGGATGACGCAGCAATCGGGCGCCCCTCAGACTCCGCAGACGCCCGGTGGGCCCGCGGGCCCCCCCGGGGGATATCCGCCTGGTGGTTTCACGCCTGGCGGCCCACCGCTAGTAGGACCCGGCGGGCCATAAAGTCGGGTACATTCAAAGCTCCTCCATGCTCCACCCACTCTGTCCTTTTACCGGGGACTGCGAGGCGCTGACCATCCGCGGTTTTTCCCGCTGAGCGGAAGGCTTTTCGGCAACGCTGCAATCGCTTTTCGTGGTCGTGAGGCGTTTGCGCGCACGGCGAAGCCGGGCCATGACGGCGCGGCGTTGAATGCCGAGGTGGACGGCGATCTCACGGGTCGATTTGCGCTGGTTGTACCGCAGCCACAGAACCTCGTGCTGCTTTTCCGTCACCGAAAGGATCGACATAATCTTCCTCCTGCACGGTGGTCAATCTCCCGCGCGAATCTGGTTCTTTTCCATTGAGATGCGCGGGTGGCGGGCAAAAACGCTGCCAAACCGGGGGCGATCGTTGCGAAGCCGGGCGAACTCCTCAGCGAATTCCGGATCCTCGTCGGTCTCAGCCTGGCAATCGGTCGAGTATTTCGATTCCCGGAACGGCCTGGGATGCAGCCGGTCGGGGAAAAATTTGCGGCAGTTCGCGCAGGCACAGCGGAAATCCGGCGCGTCAGCGAGCGCCGCGGAAGAGACAATCCTCCGCCCAGGTCGCGCTGCAGGCGAGTTCCTCGATTTCCTGCCTGAATTGCCGCAGCAGACGAACCGCGGACATATCGCTTTCGTCGATCGCTGCCGACCGGAGCGCCGCCCCGGCGAATCCAACTTCTCCCGACGAAGACTCGAAAACTATGTTTGGATTGTTTACAATCACTTTTGGCATTTCTGTTCTCCTGTAGACCGAATTCGGGATTCACCCGCGCCGACCGATTTCGCCGCGGCAAACCATTTCGCGCAGGCGGTCGTCGCGAAAGACAATCCATTGGGGCCAGACCGCCGCCCCCAGCCGCGTGGCGCCAGCAGCGGCCGGAGAAATCCGATCATCCAGCAGGGCGTCGCGGAGCACGTCGCTGCGCTCGCTGACAAACCGCGAGCAGATCGCCTCCTGCTGGGCAAAGTTGCAGGCGCTCCAAAGCTGGGCGCCGCTGAGGCTGTCGAGGGCGTCGGCGGGCCGGTCGCAGTCGCTCTGCCTCACTCCCGGAGGGAGCCCCGGCGGCGACGCGAGTGCCAAGCCACCCGATGCCATACGTCGAATTGAAATTCCGTTTTCCACCTGATTTGCCTTGACTTTATTCCAATTATACTCCAAACTTTGGAGTACGCAAGGGAAAAGTTCGTAAAATGTTTGGTATCGGGTTTGGTTCGGATATAAGGAGGCCAAAGTGGCACGAGTCGCTCACATCTTCGGAAAACGCCTGGCTATCGCGAGGGATCAGATCGCAATGACGCAGAAGCAACTCGGGGATGCGATTGGAGTATCAGACGAGACCATCAGTCGAATTGAGCGCCACGAGGTCGCAGGTTTTCTTAGCAAGCGACTGCCGATGCTTGCCTCCGCACTGGGGTTGAGCCTGGAGAATTTCAAGGAGCGGTTTTGCGTATCCCAAAATCTCCCAATTTCAGAGTCCAGTTCTTCTTCCCAACAGGCCGTTTTTCCCACCGGGCTTGACCTTCGCCGCGTTCGGCCGGCGCGGATTCTGCCGGAATTTCACATCGGCGTGGCCGCGAATAAGCGGGTGGACAAATTTTCCGAATATCCTGACGCCAATCGCCTGGCGGCCTCTTCGGATCGCCGCGCCTTCGCGGCGCCGGTGGATGGAGATTGCCAGCATCCCAAGTGGAAAAATGGCGAAATCGTTGTGTTCAGTTTCGATGCCGTCGAGCGGGAAGGAATTTTGCCCGGCAAGTCCTATTACCTGGCGTTCGCCGACGGGAGCACGACATTCAAACGGGTCTTCCGGGATGAGTCAGATCCCGATGTCTATATCCTCAGATGCTGGAATCGCAGGAAATATCCTGAGGATCGCCGGGTGCACAGCAACGAAGTGGTGCGGATAGCCCGGGCGGTTTCCAAGCAGATATTTGTGGAGGAGGAGGAACAGTAAAAAGGCGGCGGGCCGCACGATTGGCTGATATCGATCAGCTCATCGTGCGCCCGCCGCCGTGTGCTTTGCAATTTAATTTGCCTTTATTACAGGCGATCGAACCCGAGCGCTTGGTCAGCTTTCGGGCGACTCCGAACAAAGCGAGATCCGGCGAGGCCGGCAATGCTCTGCCAAGCCGCGGCTGGGAAGTGGCACAACACTTCCACCGCCGCGCCGGCGAGGCGGGGATTTCCTTGAGATCGAAACCGCCGCCCGAGGCGTCGATGATCAGGTTATCCGGGCTGCTGTCGATCGGGGAGCCGGTATTGTCATAATCGACAATGCCGCTGCCCCAGGACGACGTCGTGCCCGAAGCCTGGGATCCGCCGGCATACGTCAACGTATTGCCCGCCGAGTTCAGGTTTACAGTGGTGAAGAATCCGCTTGGCGGCACAAACGTCTGCTCACCGAGGGAAACGTCGCTCCACTGCTCAGAAGGAACTGGAATCCGCTCCAGCTTGCCCCAGAGCTATTTTGAATAGTCTCCGAGTCAAGGTCGATGACGCTGGCCGGGGCTGATTCCGGCTCCGGTTGAAACGAGATTAGAAGTCCTTGATTTGGCGCTGTGAAAAACGCCGCTTTTTCGATGGCTAGAGGAGCGTTGGAAGAACTTGGAGTGACGAACAACGTCACGCCCGTTTGAGGGGTGATATTCCACCCATCGACAACGGCTGAGGTTCCACCATCAATAGTAATTGTTGCCGCCGATGAGGCCCGCAACACACCCAAGCCCGACAAAGCCGCGCACGCAGCGAACAGGGCTATTTTTTGAATCCACTACGCTATGCTTTACCTCCCTAACAAATTGGTAAAACAGATCGCAATCCTTAGACGATCAAACAGTCACTACCACAATTCGCAAATCACGGTCAAGCTCCAATCTGTCACGTAACAGCCTATAACGAATACCCGGCGGTTTTCAGATTCGCGTAAAGATTGCTCAGTGCTGCCTCCAGATTGGTGACGTCGGTCCTTAGATTGTTCAGCATGGTCTGTTCATTTATGCCGTAAGTCGAACCGGCGCTCTGAGTTGTGACGATATTCTGCACCTGATGAACGAGAGTCGCGCTCTGTGGCGGAAACCACGTATAGACTTGAAACCAAACATTTGTCGCGCTGCTATTTCCGCTGGTAATCGCCGAATACTGCGGAAAACCGGCCATCAGGCCCCAAACATATGAATCCAGGGCAAACTGTTACGCTGATTTGTGCTGTAAGTCTGTTCCCAGTTGTTAGTTATCCAGCAATTGTCCACGCTCGGCAAAAATGCGGAATTTAAATTGCTAAGTAGCGAGCCATATCCAAAACTGCTCCCGCTGGCGAATTGTCCTTGAACGATCCGGCCGTAGTAGACTCCGCCATAACTCGCTTCATAGACGCCGGTTATTTTCGCAATAACCGGATAAAGCGGCCAATTCTCAATATAAACGATCGTTCGCGGATTGCTTCCAGAGGTAAACCCCATAACCCGCCCGATGGCGTAATACATTTCTGAGACGTTTCCCCAGAGCAAATGGGTGTCGTTCACGTACGGCTCATTGAGGTTGATAACCAACGCATTGTTGACGAGCGATCCGTTCGACAGCGAAATCGGGATGGGACCATCGGTGGCCGATTGGTTGACCTGGGGCTGGAGCTGAAAGTTGGTGGTCGTGCTTCCCGTGCTGTTTCCATAAAGGATCGAGCCTTGATACCGCCCTCCGCCGATCTCGGCGCCGATGATCGCCACCAGGACCAGCTCGCCCGGGCTGGACTGGAATCCGATCGTCGTCCCGCTGGCGCCGTTGGTGAGATAGAGCGGCGGCATGACCGCCAGGCGATCGAGGCGCTCGATGTCGGAGACGATCCGGTTGTAAAGATCGACGGAGATGGCGACGGAATCGCCTTCGCTGATGTTGGCTCGGGGATAGGGCTGCAAAATTCCTCCTTAGAGCAGTTCTAGTCCAAAAGCGGCGTGAGGTCCGCCGTCGGATAGAGCGTGCTGCCGTTGGAAATGCGCGTCACCTGCTGAAATGTGCCAACCGATGTCGAACTGCTGACAATAGAACTGGGCTGAAGCAAATTGTTCCATCCGGTCGGCAGATAAAGAAATTTGTACGTCATGTCCCAATTCTCGGCGCCGAGGGTGGTCAAGTCGCCGATCGGCATGCGCACCGTCGAATAAAACCGTTCCCGGATTCCCGCCCAGAAACGCGATCGAGTTCACGCACCCCGCGAGGCCTTGAACCAGCGCCGTCGGCAGCTCGGCCAGGTTCTTCCTCGTCTGCACGATGGTCACGATCCCCACGCGCAGCGACGGGCTATCCTGCGGCGAAAGGGGCGTTCCATCGGGAAACTGATAGGTCGGCACGCTGCGCGGCAGGCCGACCACCTGAGTCGCGAAATCCAGCGACGTCGTCCCCGTCGTCACGCCGTCGAAATAGTCCAGGCTCTTATAGGTGATCCGCAGGCGGGCGTATTTGTAGCCGACCATTCCATTCGGACCCACGGTGAGCCCGTCTTCGCCGGGCAGTCCCTCGACGTGGATTGAGTCGAAGGCCAGGAATGGCGCGTCAGGATAGAATGCGAGCGGCGAGTAATAATAGACCGACCCCACTTCCGTGCCGCCGCCGCGGACCTGCTCGATGACCGTGATGCGGTCTTCCCAGGCGCAAAGCAGGGTTCGCACGGCCGTGCTGTTGCCGATGCGGACGAAGTTTTCTTCGGTGCCCTCGTCCCAGGCTTGGACGCCGAAGAAGGTGATCGCGGTTGTTGAATCAAGGGCCATGATTTACACCTGAACTGTTGTCAGCTTTTTTTGTGGACCAGCGACGGAGAGTTCGATTTTTGCGGCGACGGTTTCTAGCCGTTTTGTTACATCCTGCAGCTTGCCCATCGTATTTGGCTCCAACACCATAGCGTCGTGTGTTGTTCCGGCGCCGCAGACGATTGTGAACTGCTTCGCTGCAATTGCTGCCGCAAAGCTTCACGCTCGGTTTTGCCTGCTTCTTCGGCAGCGTCGGCTTCTTTCAATAACAATAGCCGCTTTTCGGAATCCCCTTCGGCATCCGCTCGTTCACGTAACGAGCGGACTCGCTGCTCGGTCTCAAAATTAAGTTGATCCGTCTGGGCTTCATCATTTTTTCCCTCGCTACGAAGCTGAGCTTCATGGGCTTCTTCATGCAGGCGAGAGATTTCGTCGTTGGCCTGGGCGTCTTCCAGTTTCCGCGTTCGAGTCGCGCCGGCGTCGAAGTTCGCCATCGTCTGCTTGTGGATTTCTTGCAGTCTGGCAAGCCTCGAGTAATCCCCTGAAGCTTCTGATTCCCTTTCTTCCACATTGAATTGATTTTCGAGGGACATCCGCTGCGCCACCGGCAGTATCCCCGCTACCCGCAAGTTTTAGAGCCGCCAGCGTATCGGCATCGTCACGCTGCACAGCAAGCTCATGGTCTTGCAGCCGAGTTACGGTTTCGTCCCGCACTACGCTCGCTCGGCGCATCAACTCGCTGAGAGTGTTGTCCAATTGCGTTTGCGACCGAAACAGGCCGTTAAAATCCGTGAATTTTTTGTTCTGAAACTGCTTTATGTATGCCAGATTCCTGTCGTACTGCTGTTGAACCTCCAAGATTTGTCCCTGAATTGGACTTGAGGCCATGGCAACAGCGGCAGCGTCACCTAACTGAGCGTAAAGGGCCGCTAAGTTATTTCGATTTGAGTCGCCGGAGAGATTGAATGCTTCGTGTTGACCAGCAGTTGCGCCTGCTTGTTTTGCATTCTCATATTCCTGGGCAGCCAATGCAGGGTCTTGTTCAGACCAACGTCGACCATATAGCTGGTGCGCGCCGTATCGTAGATACCCGCTGATGCCAGCGTAATCTTCCTCCTGAAGTCGCTTAGATTCATCCATTATTTGGTTTGGGTCACCCGAGCGACTCGTAAGTCCCGATTCGGCCTTCATTCTTTGAATCTGCTCGAACAGAGCCTCATAACCGTTAATCGATAGATCATCGGCGATGCCGCTATCAAGCAGAGAATCACCAGATTCGTCGGATGCCATGAGATTCCCGGGTTAATTGCTTGACGCAGAAATAGATTAATGAGACTTTTTCTTTCAACCCGAAACGCGACTTCGGTTATATTTGGAGACTTATCTTGAGGCACGAATGAATAGCAAATGGCGCTGGGTTAAGCTAATTTTGCTTTCCTTTGCAGTCGCAATCGCAGGCATCATCGCGGTCACCCTTTACGTAGACTCGGGTGATCCTCGATCCATTGACCGACCTTTCGCAGTTCACGAAACAGTATTTCCAGTCCTAAGATTTGGCATTCTTCTTGGCATCGTCGGTATAGTAATTCTGATTATTAAATTCGCAGTAAAAAGTGCGATTCAAGAATCTCGTGATCCAAAGCGGGTCGGCAATAGTTCCGCCCAGAATCCTTCTGGTTTTCCGATCCCAACCACAACTATGGGAATCCCGATTCTCCCCGACGGTCCCGGCCAATACCGCATCCAGGGCGTTCATCGCGAAACCAAAATGGACATTTCCAAATACATCCAGGCGGACAGCGCGGCCAACGCAAGGGTAAAAGCCGAACTAGATGACATCGTCGTCACCTCCATTACCAAGATGCAGGTCTAATCCGCCGCGCAGCGACGAAGATTTTCGGAAATCACAGCAATCGAGGGCGGCTTGGCTCGCGTTTCAGCGGCTACCAAGCCAATCAAGTCGTTTGCCGGCACGCGCAGGAGATCCCGGACCAGGCAACGCCGGGCCGCCGCGATCATTCGGAAGACCTTGTCTTGCACCGCTCGAACCTTTTCCCTGATATCCTCGTCGGTTGCCACGTTCGGCGAAACTCCCATCGCATGCATCAACTGCGCCCACGTCAGCTCCGCCGCTTGCCGATAGCTCAAACCGCATCCCCCTGCCCGGGCGGACGTGAGCCGCATGAAGATTCCCCGCCAGTCGATTGCCCGGCCTGGGCTTTCGCCGGCGGAGGCGCGGCTTCCGCCACCGGCGCGGATTTTTTTGTGGGCTTGTAGCCCCACATCGACCAGACCGCTCCCACCTTGGCGGCGTATTCTCCTTCGCACAAAAGCTGCGACGCCTCGCTGAGCGTCATCTTCGGATGTTTGATCCGAAGCAGCAGCCACGCCAGAAACGGCGCCGCGGACATTGACAGCGCCCACTGGTCAAATGCCCCCGAGCCGTAGCTGAACGGATGCGACCGCAGATTGTCCACCGCCCGCTGATGCAGGAGGTCGCGGATCCCCGCCGGCAGTCCCGCCGACGCCTTGGCGATACCCCGAAGGTATTGCGCGGCCGCTTCTTCTTCCGCCTCGGCAAACTCGATCAGCCGCGGCGGGGAGAGCGTGTGCCCGGGAAATGTGGCGGTGTCGCCCAGCCCGACCAGGTCTTTCAGATCGCTCATTGCTAAGCCTCCCGACTGATTGGACTACTACGCCGGCGTGTAGCTGCCGTTCCCCTTGGCGGTAAATCGCGTGGTAATCCGCCCATCCACCTGCAATTTCTGCGGCGTCGAATCGACCACCAGCGACGAAAACGTCCACTGCAATCCGTCCAGCACGCCCAAAGCGCTCTGGTGCAGACAGAGGATCACGTTGCTCAGAGTCGTGCCTGGCTGGATCGAAAAGGGCGTCTGAAACGGATTGTTGCCAAAGTCGAAATCGACGTCGATGGCCACGCTGCAATCCTTGAACGTGGCTTCGCGAAGAACGTAACCACCGCTCTTGCTGTTCTTGAATTCGACGAGCTGCGCAGTCGGCTGGACCTGCCAGCCGGTGACCGACAGCTCGTTTGATCCGAGCGTCGCGGTGCCGAATGAACCGGAATGAAATACCGAGGCGGCCATGGTTTCTCCTGAAAATGAGTTACGCGGAATGGTGAACTACGCCGAGCGGCCGAGGATGGTGAGCTTGCCCGGCACGTTGGTGCCGGCGGCGACGGTGATCTGAAGCGTGTCGCTCGTGCCCGACACGACCGAATATCCCGGATTGGGATTGAAGACGAGAAAAGCCCCGCCGTTGGCCTGGGCAGAACCCTGATCGGTTCCCAGCACCGGGTGCGTCCCCCCTCCGACCGTGAAATTTTGACCCGCCGTCGTGCTGTCGTTTTCGACCAGTACCGAAGTAACGTGCACGAACGTGATGGGATTCCCCAGCGGGTCGTTTAGCGCTGTCATGGAGATCGTCAGCGGCGTTCCGGCGCTGACCGTGAACGACTCGGAAAAACATCCGTCAACATTCCCGCCGCTGTTCCCGGCGCCGAGCACAACATTGGGCTGGTGGTTTACCTGCGACGTCACCGGCGCGGGCACCGCCCCGCCGTTGAGCTGGCATTTCAACTGCACCGTCGCGATCGGATTGGAAAGTGTCGTTGGCATAGCTAAAGCTCCTGAATTTCAAATCTGCCTAACACGCGGAAACGAGCTTCTCCCGCGGCACGTAGAGGCCCACGCGAATCGTCAGCACGCTGACCCATCGCTGGGTTCCCCGCCGCCAGTGTTTTTGCCCCAGGGCGTCGTCGTCTCCCTGAGTGATCTCCCATCCGCGCACCAGTCCGTCGAAACCCAGAGATGGGCCGGATTTCGCCAGAGCGGCGAGCGTCTGATATTTCAATCGATTCACCGGCGCACGCGCAGGGAGTCGTGCGTGACGATCAACTGAAAGCTCTGCTCCATCTCGGCGATTCTGCTGCTGGACCCGAACGGCTTGAGCCGAAATTCGCCCTGGAGCAGGATCGCCTCGGGCACATCCGCCGGCATCAGGCGCGACTTGAACTGCTCAAATGAGTGAGCCGTCATGTCGACGACGTTTCCCGGCTTGACCAAGGCGGCCCAGCCGGGATCGTCCTGAAGCGCCGACAAAATCGCCCGCGAACATTGCGTGAATGGATCGATCATGGGAAATGCACGCCAGTTAGGGGTTGACGTTGGCCACGAAAATCGCGCTGGGAACCTTCAGCACCGGCAGGAAGGTGTCCCCATAAACGATCTTCGCCGAAGGCGGATCCGCACTGGCCATGCCAAAGGCGAACATGCCCCGCGCGTGTTTCCATTCCGGAAACAACCGCCGGGTCGGCCGGCGTCACAATGCCCGCTCGCGTTGGGACCGGATACGTCCCTTCCAGGAACCCGATCCACGCCGTGCTCGGCTCGGGCGTGAAGACGACCTGGTCGTCTCCAACCAGCGTCTGGCGATTTCCATTCTGATCGTAGAAAAAGCTCTGATACGCCTTGTGCCAGGTCAAACCGAGCAGAGGATTTGGGATGTCCGCAGTGGCGACATACGTCGGGCCGAAGGCGCCCGGGCCGTATGAATCGCGGAAGAAATAGTTGCCCAGGTTGGTGTTGCTCGTCAGATAACCGGGAACATTCTTGCCGTAGAACGCGTGCTTCAGCTCATATCCGGTCAATTGCACCGCCGTCTGGTGCAGCGACTGGATCTGCTTGTCGATCGGCGTGGTGTTTGTCGCCCAGGTGGCGCTGATGATCGGGCTTCCGGTTCCAAAGACGTCGAGCTGATTCTGGTTGCCCGTTGGCACCCCGTAATTCACCGTCGTCTGGCCCCGGTGGAATTGGGGAGCAGGTTGCCCAGCCCGTCGTACCAGATTTCGGTCTGGAAAAGCATCGAGGTGAGCGCGCTGATTCGCAGGTTGTCCTGCGACCACCGGGCTTCGCGAATCTGCCGGCTGACTTCATCGATCCCCAGCTTCTGCTTGGAAAGATCGGTGTAATTCAGCAGGTTCACATAGTCCTTCACCGGCAGGACGATGTTCTCGACGCTGTGAAGCAGCTTGACCGCTTTCACGCCGACGTCGCGAAGCTGGCGATTTTTCGACGGCGCTCCGTAGGCAGAGATCGTCGCATTGGATCGCGTGCCGGTGAACACTTTGTATTCTCCGGTGTCGCCGTCCACGGTCTGATCGACCTTGAAAAACGCCGGTGGAAACGGATTGGGAATGCCGCTGACCGTGCTCTGGATGATCCCGCAAAGATTGGGCGCGCCAGAATGTCGTTGATCGATACGTATGCCATATAGAGATCCTTGAAGATTGATTGTTTGAAAAGAAATCCGAATTCTGAAACCCGAAACCAGAATCAAACCCGAAACTCGAATGACGAGTTGGTTGTCCATTCGGACTTCGTCATTCGGACTTGATTCGTCATTCTGGTTTCTGGTTTCGGATTTACCCGACGATGTCATCCAGGAATGTCACGCCCGGACTCCGCGTCCGGATCGCCGTTTTCACGTACTCCTGCAAGCTCGGATCGGACGGATAATTGACGATCATCCCCGTGTTGATCGTCCCGCCGCCGGCCAGGAGCGTTCCACAGAAAACGTCGACGCGATTGGTGTGAGTCTGGTCGACGATTTGCAAACCGTCGACCTCACACAGCAGCGTCACGATGCTTTCGCTGCCATCGGTCGGCTGGATGAACGATCCGCTGACGGCTGCGGCCGACAGCGCCGTGCAGGTGATTACACCTGTCGTGGTGTTCACGGCGGAATAGGTGACGACCTGCGTCGCGACTGTCCCGCCCGCCGCGGGGGGCCCTGTGAGCTTGAATGTCCCCGACGCGCCAATCCGCCGCACGATTTCCGCCGCGGTGTTTACATCAGTCGACACTGATGTCGCCGCGCTCGCGGCGGCAGCGCCGGTCAGACCGATCACACTGTTGGCGTACTTCGACGTCGCCGTGATCTGCCCCATCAGCGTGCCCGCCCAAAGCAGCCATACATACGGCGCATTGAGCGGATTGCTGGAATTGGTTCCATCGATCGTGACCGGCGGCGGCCAGAACTGGGCAAATTCCCGCCCCGAATAAAAGACTTCGCGCGGTTGAGAATCGTAATTGCCCACCACGCCCGGTTTACCCTGTGGATTCGAAAACATTGTGATCCTTTCAATTGAATTTGATTGTGATTGAACTGTTCCCCGCAATCGCGTTCACTTCGCTATCCCGATACGCTGGCGATTTTCGTCATGTATCTCCGCAGTTCGTCGATCGGCGAAGATTCTTCACCGGGAATCGCCCGCGACATCGCCTGCAACCGCGTCGATTCGCCGACCTGGATCGGCTGGTTGTCCAGAAGTATTTCCGCGACGGCGACCGCGAGGCAGCGGTCCCCCCCGCCGCTGCCGGCGCGGGAAAGCGTCATCACGTTGGCCCGCCCGTCCTCTCCCTTCACCAGCGCCGCGACGAGGCGATCCCGCACCACCGGCGAAAGCGCCCCGCGCTCGACGGCCGAATCAAGCTTGGCCGTCGCCAGCTCCGCTATCGCGTCCTGGGCATCCGGCGAGATCGCCGGTGGCAATCGCGCCGAAAGCTGAAACACCTGCTGCCGCGCCGCAGCCAGTTCCGCTTCCAATTCCGCAGGGTTCGCGCCACGCGACGATCGCAGTTGCCCGATGATCCGGTCCACCGAATCCGCTTTGCTCAGCCCCTCGCCGATCAATTCGCAAAGCGTCGCAAACTGCTGCGGCGTGCAAGGCAAGGCTGAGATGCCAGCCGCATTCGCATCAGGCGGTTCGATTTCATCCGCCAACACAAACTGATCCTGATCCGGCACCACCGGCACGGGCGTCAGTGCCAGGTGCACAATCGCCTCACCCCATTGCCGCCCCTCGCCATCGACAAAATCCGGATCGATGCCGACCGACGCCAGGTTCCGCGCTGCCGTCAGAGCCGACTCTTCGCCGATGAACTGGCAAAGCCCCAGAAGCCGATCCCCTTCGAGCTTGAACTGCTTCACATATCCGACGACATCCCGCGCGGCTTCGGAATGATCGACATTGATCGGTATCGCCAGGCCCGCTTCGAGCATCTTCGCGCCCGTTTCGGCCCATTTCGCCAGGCGATCGTCATTCACGGCGAGCGAATATCCCCGCGATGGATGCACATATTCGCCGCGGTGAATCATGTCCTTCCAGAAATAGCCGGCTGGCTGGCCTGCCACTTCGGAAGGAAGCTCTCCCGCTTCCGTTACCGGAGAATCGGGCGACAAATCGCGCGCGCGGAGCTTGTAGGTTGTTGATGGTTGAGTCATGTTTTTTGGTGTTAAATGCCCGTTCGCAAACAAACGCCTTACGACGCGGTTCGCGGAACCGAAAGTTGATCCAACAGCGCCGGCAGATCGATCTTCGCCGAAACCGCGGCGCTATCCTTATTAATCAGCAGATTCAAAGCGTCACGCAGAACGCCTAGTGCATCGTTTTCGATCGGCGGTGGCTCGATCGCCACCGCGCCCCGCGCACGCTTTCCAAAATTCAGCACCAGCAATTCGTCAACGACGTCCCGCGTCACCGCATCGGCGATGTCACGATCGATCAATTCACAGTCGAGCGTGCCGGTATCGGTGTGAATCTTCGCATCGGCCCGGCTGGCGTAGCGCGATTCCAGCCCCACGCGCTCCGGCCGCAGCCAGCCGCGGAAAATCAGCGCGTCGTAATACTCCATCACCAGCTTCATTCCCGGCGCGTGATCGGTTCCCTGCACTTCCAGGGTCGAAAGCTGCCAAGAGCTCTTGCCCGCCAGCTCGTATGCCGTCTTCAAATCGCCGGTGGCGGCGAAACCATTGGGAAACATCACGCTCTTCCCCGCCGACACGGAATCGAGCACCTGCTGCCCGAGCCATTGATTCGGTCGATCCGCGCCTGCCACATCGCGGCTGGTTCCCTCCGGGTAATGGAGTTGAACCACGATCCCGGAAACCTTCTTCATATACTGCGCGAGCCGCTCGCGAATCTGCTCGCTTTCCGACCAGGCCTGGCGGACGTTTTCGTGCCGCGACCGCCCATACGGATTCGCCGCCTCACCGTCGAAGCTGTAGAGAAAATATTTTCCCTTCCCCAGCAGCACCGGCGGACCCTCCGGCGGCCGATTGCGCAGCCCCGCCGGATTTCCATGCTCGTCCAGCAGAATCTCCGTGAAATCCCACTGAAGCGGCTTGAGCCGCGAGAGAACGCGCCGGCCCGCCTCAACCGTCCAGATTTTCTCGAACCCCGCCCACCCGAATTCCAGCGCCCGCAGAATATCGCGCACCAATGACTGCCGCAGCGGCGTCATCACTTCCCGCGCGAAATTGACCCATTCATCCGGAACATTTTCCCGGCATTTTTTCCATTGCCAGGAGTTTCCCACGATCGGCGCCGTGACGATTCCGCGCACCAGGGCGCAGGTCGGATGGGCCGAAATCTGCCGATAGGTCTGATACGTCCCCGACGGCGCCTGGAAAAACCCAGCCAGGCCCATCGCGCTCGCTGAGGGAATTCCGCCCGGAGGCGAAATGGTTTGCGCCGGTGTCTTTTCCCCCACTGCCGGGACTTTTGTGGGAATGTTCGCCAATCCCACCAGCTCCGACCGCGGGTCCAGCGTGATGATGGACAATTCATTGAAGCTCATATCGATCACCATTTCGAAAATGCGATCACTCCTGGCGTAACAATCCGCAGCACTCCAGCGGATATTCACAGGCGACGAAATACCGCAGCCAAGCCAGCGCGTGATGAAGATCGAGATTCCCCGGCCACACGGCCGTCCGCAGATCGTCGATTAACCGCCCGCACTGTGGATCGATCGACAACCGCCGGGCATTGCCATCCGTCCGAAGAATCGCCCGAACCGCATTGACCGTATCCTTCACGTGCGGATTTGCCCTGGGCACCTTCAAGTGCGGCGACAAATTGTGCAGCCGCCGCAGGACGATGTTCCAATCGGAAATGCCGCTCGTGCTGTCGCGGGCGCTGCCGCTGGCGTCGCCATAAATCGTCAAGTCGTGCAGATCCCAGCCTCGAGCCGCGGCCAGCTCCAGCAACGCATCGCACGCGCTGTTGGTGTCTGTGTCCGGCAGCGAAAACTCGTGAATCACCCGCACCATTCCGCGATGATGCTGAATCACGCCGCTGCACATCGGATCGATATTGAAATCCAGCGACCAGCAAATCCGCAGCGACGGATCGTACGGCGTCGGTTTCACGTGAACCGCGGGATCGAACCCAGCAAACGCCTTTCCCCGCCCACTTACAAATTTGCCCATATATTCCTGCTGAAAGATGACCGGATCCATCCGCCGCCGGGCGGATTCAATTTCCTCGTCCGTCAGAATTTCCGTCGACGGCCAACTGAAATACTCCCAATCCGGATCGGCCCCGCTCTGCGCCCACAGGGCAAGCCGCTCATAATCCATCTGTGCCGGCCCATACATATCCGGCACGCCAATCAACCACGCCCACCCGCGGCGATCGGCTAGTGCCGGGCGAATGTGCGCATCCCAGATCCCCGGCTTACAGTTCGCAATCTCGTCGATCACACAACCGTCCCAGGGGCTACCTTCAATGCGCTCGGGAACGTCCAACCCATGCACCCACAATTCCGATCCTTTCGTCGTGATGATCTGAAGATCGGCCTCGTTGATCTTCTCGATCCAGCCGCGATGGATCAGCGATTTAAGGTCCCTCCAGAAAATCCGCTTCGCCTGGGCTCGCGTCGGCGCCGCGGCGAAATAACATCCCGGCTGTCCGTGCCACGTAGGGCGGAACAGATGCTCCACCAGGCGGCGTTTGGCAAGCTCCGTCTTCCCGCTGCGCCGTCCCGCCGGAACGAGTTTGAAACGCGCCTCGCTATCCCAGAGTCGACGCTGCTCACCGTGCGGCCGAAGTTCAACCCACCTTCGGGCCCAGTTGTGGTTCGGGCCATCGGTCGTCGCCGGATCTATCTCGTCGGTCTTGCCCCAGCTCATTTTTCCCCAGCAGAGCTAAAATCGTCGTGTTACCCTTTTGCGCCTCCTTATTCTGCAATTTCCGCAGCAGCACCCTCCTGTGTGCCCGTGCCTCTTTCAAAACATGCCCAAAGTTGCTCAGAAGCTGGGCACGGGTTAGCCCGTAGATTTCGCCGATGTCCTCGTCAGTAGCCCCCTCAACTGCCAGACCCCGCACGAGTTCGTCCGAAAGCTCCGATCTCATATAACCTCCGCATTTCGCAGCAGCCCAAATGCCTGTGCCGCTTCAAAGCTGGGTACTCCCACGAATTTGAAGCTTGCCGTCATCCGCCTGCTGCTAATTGATTTGTCCATTCCAGTCACGACGCCGCCGCGATTCTTATTTCGCACGACCCGCGACGGTCCCCGCCGCACGCGCCACAGCGGCGAGCGCGAACGATGATGCATCATCGCCGGATGGCTGGTCACGCTGGTGTAAGGCCGTCCCGTCGCCACGAACAACGACGCGACAAATTCGCTGAGGGCATTGCCGATCCCCACTCCCTGGTAATCCGGCAGGCAGACGCACCGATGCTCCCGCCAGCCAGGATGGGTCGCGTGCGGAAACGGCAGCGCCGCCACAAACGCCGCCGGCTGATCTTCAATCAACGCCACAAAACAAATCGCCGATGAATGTAATCTGCCGCTCAAATAGTGATGACGGCTGAATATTCTCCACGCCGACGTATCGCAGCGCCACGATCTCCAACCGAATGTCCGGTCGCCGAAGCCACCCCCGTGGTTCTTCATTTAATCCGGCATTTCCCATGTCCACCACCCAATCCGGCTCCAGCCAGGGAAGAATGTCGTAATGACAGCTCACCGCAACGAATCTTCTGCCGCTCCTGCGCACCGCCTGGCTCACCGCCGCCGATCCGATCTTCGCCACCGTCCGATCCACCACGCTGGTGAACTCATCCACAACCGCCAGCTCCGGAAGCTCCGCCAGCGTGCGCACGAGCGTCACGCGAAATTGTTCGCCATTGCTCAACAAATGAAACGGCCGCATCCAGGCTGGCGGTGAGCTGAAACCCACGCTGCCGAGTAATTGCGTAATCTGGCGAATCTCCATTTCCCCGGGGAACCCCTCCAGGATGCTCTGATTTTCCGGCCAATCCCACTGTTCCGGCATCCACGCCCCAAACGCCCGCTTCGCGACCGTTGTCTTTCCCGACCCGCTCGGCCCTACAATCGCCCCGATGCTCCAGGGCTCATCCAGTGTCGGCACCTTCACGCAAAACGAGGACCGCATTCCCGAATCCACCGGCAGGTCAAACATCCCCGCCACCTGCCTGGCCCGGAAGCTCTCCTGCACGGGACACTCGACTACAGCGTGAACAATCTGCATGAATATCCCTCGGACGTCAGCCGCTGGTAAAGCGACTTCTGCTCCTGCTCATCCCGGCATTCCACCACGACCTCAAACATCGTTTGAATCTCACTGCCTGCACCCAAGTCAGGCTCGTCTTCGACGGAAAATCCCTTGATCTCCTCGCCGTTGAATCCCACATCTCCAATCTCTGGATCGGCCAGCGTGCGGGCCAGCACGTCGTCATCCCATTCGGCAAGTTCCGCCGTGCGATTGTCCGCGATGGCGAACGCCGTTAATTCCGTCGCCGGCAAATCTGACTTCACCACGCGAATGTGCGTCCACCCCAGCATTTTCGCGGCCTCGAGCTGTCCGTTGCCCGCCCGCACGACGCCCTTGGAATCGACAACGATCGGCTTCTGCTGCCCAAACCGCCGCAGGCTCGCGACGATCGCGTCGAGGTTTCTCGGGCCGTGCTTGCGCACGTTCGCGGGGTCGGGGCTGACGCTCTCGATTGCCACCGTTTCCACCGTCATAACGATCCCCCTCAATATCCCACCGGCGCCGTCGCCGCAGGCCATCTTCGCGCCGCGTTCAGTTTCTCGCCCGCCCGATACCGCAGCATCTCCCCCTCCACTTCCTTCAGCAGCTTCGCCAAATGATCCCCCTCAACATCTTCATCGCGAAACCCGCGCAACTGATAAAGCCACGCCCCCGCGATCACCGCGGCCCATCGCGTCACCAGGACCGCATCCGTTCCAACCGGTGCCAGCGGCGTCACATAATTTCCAAAATTGGCGAACGTCGAGATGATCATCCCATCCGCATAATTCAGCGCCTGCTGAATCCGCGCCACGTCCGCCGTGCAGACCGTGTTGTCGAGCTGCGACCACACCCGCACGTTGTCGATCCCAAACTGCGACTCGACATCGCTCTGCGCGGCATACTGCCCCGCGGCCGAGCCGTCATTAATTGGCGTTGCCGTTACTGGCATGTTGGTTCCCCTAAAAAACTCCGCGTATCACGACAAATGTCGCGATTCACACCGTAAACGCCGCCGAAACATCCGGCCCATCCGCCCCCAGTTTCGTGAAGACCGCCACATACGTCCCGCTCTGCACAAACGCCGGCGCCAGCCATCTTCCATCTGGCCCGGTCATCGCCGTCGCCTGGACTGCGCTTGGATCGGCTGGCCAATCCGTCGCCAGGTAGACGAAAATATTCGCATCCCCCACCCCATTTCCCGATTCGTCCACGTACCGCAGATTGTCAGTCCCGCCCGTGTCATGGTTGACCGGAATCGGCCCGGTGTCGATTCCGCCGCCACCGCCGCTGACGTTCGGCAATCCCCCGCTCAGCGAAACCGCCGAGCCATTCCACTGCGCCACGTTCACCGCCTGGTTCGGCACGATATTTACCTGCCCCGACAAATTCGTGCTCAATGCATACGATCCGCCCGTGACCTGTGTTTGCGTCAGCGTGCTCGTGCCGATTGACCCCGGAAATGTCACTGGGCCTGACGCGCTTGCCGTCTGCCCGGCAATCTGCGTCAAATTCACGTTCCCCCCCGCCGTGAACGTGCTCGTGCCGATTGAGCCTGGAAATGTCACCGGGGTTGACGCGCTTGCCGTCTGCCCGGCGATCTGCGTCACATTCACGTTACCTCCCGCCGCGAACGTGCTCGTGCCGATCGAGCCCGGAAACGTAACCGCCCCGGCCGCGCTCGCGTTCTGCCCGGCAACCTGCACAATGTTCGCGGCAATGTTCTGCCCGTTCATGGCTGCGTTGGCCGCATTCGCCGCCGAAGACGCCAGCACAAACGCCTCGGCGGTCCCCGTCCAGTAGATCACCCCGCCCAGCATCCCATTATTCAAATCCGTCACGCCTGGGCTGCCTCCCGCTTGCGCCCAGAACTGCACGTTGTAACTTCCCGCCGCCGTGATCCCGGTCGGAAAGCTGCCGACGTAATACCCCGTCGCACCCGCCTCGCTCGTCGCGATTGCGTAGTGGGCCCAATCCGACGAACTTCGCGCTTCGAATACGCTGGTGTCGGTCCGCCAGACCTCGCCATCGGCGCGCGTCACCGTGGCGTATACGGTCTTGCCCGTGATAAATTGCTGTTGGATTTCGTTGGCCATGGCTCATAATCCGTTGCTAAAGCCCGTCAGGTCCCACTTCGAATTGTCCGTGTCATAAACAAACGACAGATATGCCCGTTTCCCCGCGGCGATCGTCCCCACCGTCGTCGAGCCCACGTTGTAGGCGGCATTCAGCGACAGCGTCATCGCCGTCGATCCGCTGTTGGTATTCTTAAGGCGAAACGACAGCTTGCCGCGGTCGCTCGCCACGCCGGGCGAAGGCGCATTGATCGTCAGCGTATTGGACCCAAGCGTCCCGGCATCGACCGCGACTTCATTCTGCACATCATCCATGAAATAGGGCGGCGTCACCGCGCTCGATGAAACGCCAAGCACATAAGTGGAAATCGGGACCACAATGGTCGGAATAAATCCCGTCAACAGCCCGTTGGTTGTCGAGTTTTGATATGTCCCGCTGAAGGCCGTCCCCTTCCCCACGATCACCGTCGATGATCCGGTTCCATCCTGGTTGAACGGCGTGCACAGCGCGGTGGATGGAATATTCGGACAACTAAAGTAAATGCTGGTTCCATAAAACTGCGCATTGCTATTCGTTGATCCCGGCCCCATGACAACCGCGTTGGCGGTAAAATTGGTCGCGATCCCCGAATAATTCACCGTCACATTTCCGCCGAACGCCCGAAAGATCGAGTTGTTCGCGTTGCAAACGACGGCCGCGATCTGCGGCGTCGTGCGATTGGTGAAATTATAGTATGTCCAGCCGCAATCGTACGCGTCGATCGAAAGTCCGATTGAATCCAAAATCGACCAGCACCCCGTGAAAAACTGGCAGTTGAAGAATGTAAGTGCGCCTCCCGTCACCCCGGTGCTGCTCAGCAGAACGCCGTCCGCAGGGCAGTACAGCGAGACATTGTCCAACACCCATGAAAGCGACCCGGTCGTCCCCCCGGCAACCGATAGGGGAACACCAAACGTGCTGTCCGACTGCGTCGCGCCGGAGATCGTCAGGTTCGCCAGGTATACCGAGTTGGAGAGCGCAAGCACAGCCGCCGAGTTCTTATAAACCGTGGTAACGCCGCGCCCCGATCCGACTAGACTCACTCCTGAAACAATCGTTTCCCCGCCCGCGTAGGTCCCCGGCCCCAGGAAGATGCACATACCCGACGTGGCCACGCTCGCCGCGTGCGTGAGCGTCTTCAACGGATTCTGCGCCGTCCCGTCGCCGTTGGTGTCATCCCCATTTGTCCCGTCGACGTAAATGAGTTGTGTTGCCGTCCAGGTGGAGTGGACCAGAGTTCTGTTGAACGTGGTCTGGCCAGACAGTGCGTTCGTCGTTGAAAGGACCAGCGATCCCCCGCCGCACGACAGGCTGAGCGTCGACGTTGCGCTAAATTGAAGGTTGCCGACCGTCGCCGTCGCGGTCAGTGTCTTCCCCGTGAGCGACATCGTGCCGCCAGCGCTGAGCTGGATGCTCGAAGTCGTCGCATCGAGTTGGATTGAGTTTCCGTACAAAATGGGATCGCCGGCCGTTTTCGCATAGAGCCCGCCATCCTCGGATGAGTCGGTGCACAAGCCATCCCCGAGCAGAAAATTCACCGACCCGTTCACTGGATCGAGGGTGATCTGCTGGTTGCCGCCCGTGTCGGCGATCGTGGTGACGCCGTTGAAGGCATTGCCGCCCATGGAAAGCGTCCCCGTCATCGTCCCGCCCGAGGCCGGGAGAAATTGTCCGATGTATCGTCCCTGCATTGATATTCATCTCGTTTGAAATCCCGCGTTCACCCAATTAAAACACGCCGCGGCCGTGAGATTCACGTTGTACGCGCCGCTCCAGTTGTCATCCGACCCCACCAGAAACGTGTTGCCATCCACGATTCCGGTGATGCCCAAGCTGGCCCCATAGGTCGCCACGCAGCGCGTGTCATCCAGATAATTTGGCTCGACCGCATTGACGCCCGCAATCCCGTTCACGCCCGGCAACACGCAATTGCCATACGTAATCGCCGGCTGCGGAGGCCCCGCATTGCTCAGGTTCACGACATTCGCCGCCGAAGGATTCGACGCACCGCCATTCCACTCATACCAGTCATGCACGCGCACGTTCGTCAAAGTTGCCGCAGTGGCCTCGTTCGACAATCCCTTCTGGGCATCTTCGCAATGCACGCCCGTTGCCTGCCCGGGATTGATGGCCGCATCATTCGCATCTCCCTTGCCCAGCGTGATCCCATTGATCAGCGACCCCGTCGTCGCACAATCCAGATAAACGCCCCAGCCACGCCCGTTCCCGTTGACCGTCGGCCAGGTCAGCGACAAACCGCTGCCAGGTCCGAGCACATCAAACGCCCCGCTGCCACCATCAACCAGATAATTTTGGATGACCCCCACGCCTCCCGCGCCGCAATACCCGGCTATGGGGCACGCGACAAAGACCGGGTGATCGATCAGCGTGTCGGGCGCATTGCCTTCGATCCCATCCGCCATCGGCCGGGCGAAAATATCGTTCACGAACCGGTGCAGCGGATCGCGACTATCCCACAACGGCCAGATCGCGTCATACCAATCATGCTCCCGCCCCTGGCCATCCGTCTTTCCCGTCACCGTCGGATTCCACCCGTTCAGATCGAACGTCGAATCCGCGACGAGCAAATCCTGAATGTCCGAATCAAAGGAGCCATAATCAACTTGCCCCGCATAGTTATTGTCACAAACACACCGCCGAATAATGACCGTGTTAAGCTGCGAGCCCTGCTGGTCATTCTCCAGATCGAACATCGAATGGAAGAAGCTCGATCGCAGGTCTTCAAACAGGAAATATCCGCTGACTCCCTGGGCCCAGGACGAAGTGATTGCGATCCCAATCGCCGTGTTGCCTGCCCCGACGCGGTCGAGGGACCGCTGAATTGCGAGCTGTTCGGATCGCGCGTGGGATTGTAGAAACGCAGCCGGTCATAGATCACATATTGAATCGGCGAATCCCACGCCGGCCCTCCCGTCGTCGCGTTGCCCGCGATCGGAATATTATTCTCCAGGATCGGCCGTTCCGATTCGTTGTACTGGTCCCACACTCCACTACCATCGATGCTGCTGATGATAATCGGCCGCGCCGCGGTTCCCGTCGTGCTTTGCACGCTGAAGTCCACCATCGCCGGCGAGAAGGCGTTCAGCGTAACGCCGTTGGGATGCAGCGAATCCTTGATCGTCACCGACGTATCGCCGCCGCCGTAGAGGAACAGCACGGTTTTCGATCCATTGGCGATCGCCGCCTGCCACGCGCTGGCGCCGTCGGTGTAATAACCCGCCTGGAAAAGCGGGCTGCTCCTCGCACAAACGATGCACGCGTTGGCCGGAATCAGCGGCGTTAGGTCGATCCACCCGGCCGGATCGCCCGCAGTCGCGGATGACAAAGGGGCCGTACTCGGCGAATTTCCCGTCGCATTGAAATATGAAAACGTCTTCAGCCATGCATCTGAAGGATAGACCTTCCCAGGCATCGCCGGATATCCCGGCCCAGCGGCCGTCGCCGCGACCGTCGCTCCCGCCGGCTGTGCATCACCCGTCACCTGCGTCGTCGCGCTTGGATTCGTCGCCGGCGGCCCCAGGCTCAACTGCGTCGTCGCCGTCGCGATAACCCGGCCACTCGAATCCGTTACGTTCGTCTGAATCTGATAAACCTGTGCAATCGCGGTCGCCAGCAAACCAACCGCGACAAACGCGGCAAACGCAATTTTCAATTCCCGATGTCTATGCCTCATAGTTTTCCCCATTGCCTGATTATTGTGCCGTGATTTCTTTCCATCGCAGTAGCGCATCCACAATAATGGGAATCGACGCCCCCGCAAATCCAAACGCCGCGCTCCACACCGCCACTTTGATCTTCAGCGCCGTCACATCCCGTTTGACTTCCGAGATCGCCAGCCAGAGTTTTTCCAGCCCGTCGTCAATCCGCTTGAGGCTTTGAATGACGTGCAGCCGATATTCGTCCCACGAACCATCGGCGCTGGCCATTCCGTGTCCAGATCGAAAGGTGGGCGGCGGCATGGATTATTTTCTCCGGCTATTTCCTAAAAACATGCACGTTCTACTTCACCGGCAGAGCGTTCGCCGCGTTCGACGGCGCCGCGGATCCCGCGACAATTCCCAGCGTCTGCGACGCCGCCTGAATCCCCGTCGCCACGGCGCTGGTCACTTCCTGAGCGTTATTCTTCGAGACCGTGCTGTGGGCGATGATCCCCGCGATTACGCTGATCGCCCCCAACGCACTCGCCACAACCTGCCCCCACGGCACAGGAGCCGCCAAGGCCACCGTTGAAGCCATCGCTCCCGTCACGGCGCTTGCTTCCCCAAACGCCTGCGTCGTCGGATTATTCGGAACCTGCATCGCCGCGCAGGCCGCGACCAGGGACACAACCGCGAATGCGGCGGCAACACTGCCCAACCTCAAAAATCGAGCGCGCATAATCCAATCCTCTCAATGTTAAAACCCCAAAAAACGGCGGCGGAGCATCGCGGGAAGGAGGCTGCCCGCGACTTCCCGCCCCACCGCCGGATGCGAGTGGATATCACTTCAGCCGCACTTGCGTGCGTTTAATACTGTGCATCTATATACAGGTCCAAAAGGTGTACGTTTTGTACCTATTTTTGAAAAATCTGAGAATTTTCCTTAAAAAATATTTCAGTCGGCCTGGAAAAGTCCCTCCCAACCCCCGCCGAGGGCTATCGGACCCGGCGCTCACCCGAACCTGCCGGTCGATCATCCTTCCGTCCGAACAACCCCGCCTCAGTTCGACCAACCAAACCCAACCTTTTACCGCACGCCCCGTCAGGGTTTCCCCATATACTCAACTGATTCCAATCATTCCGAAATGCCGATGCTTTGGCAGGTTGACACTGGCCGGGGAGCGATCATAATCGCGGTGAAGCGCACGCCTTCGAACCTGGGCGACGCTTCACGGGCTTCGCGAGTTTCTTGCGAACCACCAACGCGATAACGGCGACTCTTGAGCACCCTCCGCAGAATGCTCCGTCGCCCGACAGAAAGGCGGTCGTTTTCGATGGCTGGTCCGCGTTTCACAACCCCAAAATCCGTTTCCCCTTCCCGCACCGCCAAGCGGTTTAAGCTCGCCGAGGCCAACCGCTCGCTCCCCCTGGTCCGCCGCGTCGTCACCGACATCGTCAAGACGCACGACCAGATCACCAACATGCAGGCCGACCTCGAAGCCGCCAAGCACAAGGATCAGCCCGTCCTCCAGACCAAAATCGACCTCGCCGTCGAGCATTTGCAGAATTACGTCGAAGAACTGCGTGATATTGGCTGCGATTTGAAAGATTACCAGATGGGCCTGGTCGATTTCCTCGGCCGTCACCGAGGTCACGACGTCTGCCTCTGCTGGAAGCTCGGCGAAGACGCCATCGAGTTCTGGCACGAAATCCAAACCGGTTTCGCAGGCCGCCAACCGATCTCCGACCTCCATGAAGAAGAATAGCTGCCCCGTCTTCCCTTGACGCCCTTACGAACTTCACCGCCCCCCGATTCCAGGCCTGAGCCGGCCCGTCCCCGGGCCGTTCCCGTTTTCAAGTCCCCCTCCGATTCCCATACAACATCACATGCAACCTAGGGCAAAACCGAAACCCTTCCTTCTTACACACCTCCCCAATCCACCCCGCCCGCGATTCCAGAACCTCCCGCTCCACCCCCTCCGGCATCAACAGCACATCGTCCGGCTTCCATCCGCCGATCCTCTCCAGCAACTCCCGAATTTCCCCCATATCCCCCGGCTCGCAAACCACGAACTTCAACTGAAACTCACGCCCGCTATCAATAAACCCCTGAATCACCTCCACATTAAGCCGATTCCTCTCATGCGCCGCCGCAAACTTCCCATTTTCACGCTGTTTCGGCGTTGAGTTCGACAATTTCGGCGACATGCTGATCAAATCCACCACCGCCGATGTAAAAACCGTCGCCGCCGTCTCGATCGTGATATGCTGCCCCCGCCCTTTGAGTTCCCCGCAGAGCGCCGGCAACTCCGCCATAATCGCCGGCTCCCCGCCGGTTATCACCACGTGCCTCGCCCCAAACCCCTCCACACGCTCCACAATCCCCTCCACCGTCTCCTCCACCCCCTCGGGCTCCCAGCTCGCATAAGGCGTATCGCACCACACGCACCGCAAATTGCACCCGCTGACGCGCACGAATGCCGACGGCACCCCCATCAGCTTCCCCTCCCCCTGAATCGAATAAAAAATCTCGGCTATCCGCATCCTTCGTGCCCTTCAATAGTTACATTTTCAATTTCACCTCCGCAAATCATACTGTAAACTAACCTCCATCCAATTCGCGGGTCTGGGCGATGTAAGTGAACACTATTATGGAAAACATTTCCTCCCAGTCTCAGGCTCATGAATTTCAGCCCACGCGCTGGACCCTCGTCGCCGAGGCAGGCGATCCCGCCCATCCGGCCCACGAACAGGCACTCGAGCAATTGCTCCATTCCTATCGCCCCGTATTGGTTCTCCACCTCACCCGCCGCCACCGCATGCAGCCGGCGCTCGCCGAGGATCTCCTTCAGGAATTCATCGTCAAGAAAATCCTTCAATACAATCTCCCCGCCCGCGCCAACCGCGAGCGCGGCCGGTTCCGTACCCTGCTCCTGACTTCCCTCGACAATTTCACTCGAAACCAATGGACCGGCCGCCGGCAGATCGTCTCCCTTGCCGAGGACCACGACATCTGCAACAACGACCCCGCCCCCGGCGATTCTTTCGACGTCCCCTGGGCACGCCAGGTCCTTCAGGAATGCCTCCGCCGCATGCAGGCCGAGTGCCGCCAGAACGGCCGCCTCGATATGTGGGATATCTTCGAAGCCCGCATCGTCGCCCCCGCTCTCGAAGGCGCGCCTCCCATCGAATACGAGCAGCTCATCATCCGCCACAAGCTTCAGTCCCCCATGCAGGCCTCCAACCTGCTCGTGAGCGCAAAGCGCGGCTTCGAGCGCACGCTTCGCGTCGTTATCTCCGAATATGCCGATGAGGATGAAATCGAAACTGAAATCGCCGACCTGCGTCACATTCTCGCCTGCGCCAGCGCCTGATCTATCAACCTATGGATAACAAGCACCACACCACCCGCGACCTCACCCAAACCCATCCTTCGCGACTCTCGGCCCTGATGGGCCTTGACGCGCAGCAATCCCTCTGGTCCGAGGCAGACCTCGCCGCCATCCTGCGCCATCTCCTGGAAACCCCCATCTCCACCCAGACCGGCCAGCCCGCCCATCGTCAAACCTTCGGCCAGCTCCTCGCCTCCCGAAAACCCTCCATAGATCACTTGCGAACCGTCAAGGAATTCGCCAAATCCGCCCGGAAAGACCCCGATATCGGCCTGCCCACCGACGTTGCCACGGTCATCTATTACGCAACCCTCATCGCCGCCCGTCTGCGCTGCAAGCAGCCCATCAGCCAGCTAAGCGACACCGAACTTCGCGATGGCATCGACTGGACCCTCGCGCGCCCGTGGATTCCCGATTCACTCACTCCGTTGTTTCGTACCGCGAAGGAAAAAAATGACAAGGTGACAAGGTGACTTGGTGACTTGGTGACAAGGTTAGAAATTTACTTCCTAACCCGAGCGACGAGCCAAGTTTCTGGGTGATTGATCATTCCCACAATTGTGCGCAAAATTTGTTCGTACGATTGATAGATCGGGCGAGCGGCAGTTGGGGATAGATAGCCACATTTAACGGCAAATTCGATCCAGACCTGCGTCTCGGCGACTTCCGCCTCGGCATCGGAAAGCTTGCTTATAAACGCGGGACCATATCGTCGTTTACGCCACGCCTCTGCCATGTTCGCGCACACGGAGCGAGACGACCGCCGCATCTGATCCGTCAAGGAATATCGCTCATCACTCGGGAATTTTTTGGAATGTTCGTACAAGCTCATCGAGGCTTCGAATGCAGCCGTAAAAGCTCTCAATTGGCGATGCGATCGTATCTTCACCTTGTCACCGTGTCACCCGGTCACCTTGTCATTTTCCCTCACGTTCCGCCATCACCCCTGGCCCCGTCGGACAAAATCTCAGAATCGGACACCGCTCGCACATCGGCTTCCTCGCCATGCAGATCGATCTCCCATGATGGATCAGCAGATGCGACCAGAGCGTCCAATCCTCCCGCGGCACCAGTTCCATTAAATCCCGCTCGATCTTCTCCGGCGAAGTCTCGTCGGTTAATCCCAGCCGCTCGGTCAACCGCGCCACATGCGTATCAACCACCACCCCTATGTTCTGCCCAAACGCATTCCCCAGCACGACGTTCGCCGTCTTCCTCCCCACCCCCGGCAGCGCCGTCAGCTCCTCCATCGTCTGCGGCACCTTCCCCCCATGCTTCTCAATCAGCCCCCTGGCCATTCCGCGCAAACTCTTCGCCTTGGCCCTGAAAAACCCCGTCGATTGAATCTCCTTCTCCAGCTCCCCTTCCGGCGCCGCCGCATAATCCTTTGCCGTCTTATATTTCTTAAATAGCGTCCTGGTAACGATATTCACCCGCTGGTCCGTGCACTGTGCCGAGAGAATTGTCGCCACCAGCAATTGCAGCGGTGTGCGATAATTCAAACTGCACTTCGCATTCGGATACGTGGACTTCAGGATCGGCAGAATCTTCTCCACCCGCCCGCGCCTCTCCTGAATCTTCTTCGTCTTCGTCGCCATGCCGGTCGTTTAACCCCCGCTGCGGATCGTGATCGAAATCCGCTGGCTGATATCGCCGCTGAACAGGATGATCCCCAACAGAAGAAATACCAGGATCATGAGCAGCGTTTCGCTTTCCCGCTGAAGCCGCTCCAGTTGTTCGTTGATCGGGTTCGCCTTGTCCGGGTCATCCGCGTCGGCGATAAACGCCTGCCGCACTTTCATGATTTTTGGCCACAGGATCCATCCGTCATAAATCACCACCCCCGTCGCCGCCAGGTAAAGCGCCGTCCGCAAAAACGCCGACATCTTCACCCAGTTGTCCGTGAGATCGATCTGAAGCCACTGTGCCCCAATCGCCACCAATAAAACCCCCGCGCAGACAATTTCAATTCTGGTCAGCAACGAAATCAGATTCCCCACAATCGAGCCTGCCAGCAGCGTCGAATGCTGATCCTCAAGATTCACGCTCAGCACATGCGGCAGCACCGGCTTATTTTCCCGCACCGTCCGATGAATCGCCCCCGCCGCCACCCCGATGAACATCGCCCCGCCAAACCACGTCGACAGTGCAAGCCAATACACCGTCTGTACGAGCTGAAATAACATGCTCCGAAGGGTAGGTGCCCCGACAATAAAGTCAATCGCCCCCGTGCCGCCCATTGACCCACGTTGTGCTCCCATCCTCCCACACTTCCTTCTTCCAGATCGCCGCCTCCGCTTTCAGCTGATCGATCAAAAATTCACACGCCTCAAACGCCTCCCGCCGATGCGGCGTCGAAACCGCAATCAGCACCGACGGCTGCCCCAATCCCACCCGCCCCACCCGATGCAAAATGACCAGCTTCACGATCGGCCATTTCTCCCGCGCCTGCTGCGCCAAATCCCGCAACTGTCGCTCCGCCATCTCCCGGTACGCCTCATAATCCAGCGCCTTAAGCGCCCGCCCCTGCGCGTCTTGATCCTCCCGCGTCGTACCCAAAAACACCGCGATTCCCCCCGCCGCCCCATCGCTCACCAGTTCCACCGCAACCGTCGTCGAAATCTCAAACGGCACCACGCCAATGAAATCCACCGCGCCGCCTAGCCGCTCTTCAAGCTGCTTTCGAAAGGTAAACGCCTCCTCATTCGCCAAGAACCCCAAACGCCCATGCGCCGCCCGGCTCGTGTCGTTGCTCAACCGGCAATCTGAAGCGAACTCCGTACACCCCTTCGACCGCGCCCACCCCTCCCCCGCCTTTACGAGCGCCCCTCCAATTCCCTGCCGCCGAAATTCCGCCGCAACGTACCACGCTTCCAGATATCCCACCGGACTCGTCGCGCACCCCGCCGCCACTGGCCGCAACGAAACCTCGGCAAACCCCACCGCCTTCCCCTCCTCCTCCGCGAGAAGGACCACCGACTGTAACCCTTGAATCACCCCCCGCGACCAATACGGCTTCACATCCTCTTCTAGTTCCGCAACAGGCGCCTCCGGCCACAACGCACGCCGCATCTCCAGCCAGATCCCCACATCCGCCTTTTCTAATTCTCGAATCGTCACGCCATCACCCCCCACTCACCGGCGGAACCAGCGCCAGCTCATCCCCCTCGTGCAGCCGATCGCTCGCTTTCGCATAATCCAGATTCACCGCCGCCGCCGTCCGCGGCAGCAAATTCGCGACCGCCGAAAATCTCTTCCCCACCGCCCTCACCGCATCCGCCACCGTCGCCCCTTCCTCCAGCTCCAGTTCCGTATCCGATACTCCGCTCCTCTCCCGCAATATCGCAAACATTTTCAGCCGAATCTTCATCGATCTTCACCGGTCAAACTGTGCATCAAACGCAATCGCCGATGGCGCAAAATCAACGCGCCTAACAAACGCCGCCGCCTCCGTCGCCCCATGCTCTCTGTCCATTCGGCTGTCCTCCCACTCCACGCTCAGCGGCCCGCGATATCCCACATCATTCAGCGCCACGATGATCTCCTCAAAATTCACATCCCCATGCCCCAGGCTGCGGAAATCCCAGTACCGCCGCGGATCGGCAAACGTCGTATGACCGCCAAATACGCCAACCGTCCCATCCCCATGCCCCCACCACGCGTCCTTCATATGCACATGATAAATCCGCGATCCAAACGTCCGGACGAATTTCACATAATCCACTCCCTGATATCCCAGGTGCGACGGATCGAAATTAAATCCAAACCGCTTGTGCCCCTTCACCGCATCGATGGCCCGCGCCGCGCTGGCAATATCAAACGCGATCTCCGTCGGATGCACCTCCAGCCCGAAATTCACATCCGCCTTGTCAAACGCATCCAGGATCGGCGTCCATCGCTTCCCAAAATCCTCAAACCCCTTGTTCCAATACTTCTGCCCCGTCGGCGGAAACGCGTAAATGCTGTGCCAGATGCTCGACCCCGTAAACCCGTTGACCACTGCCGGAAACCCCGTCGGCTCCGGCGCCGCATCAATAAACCTCCGGCACGCCTTTGCCGTCTCGATCATCCGCTTCGCCGCCCGCTTCCGCACCCCCTCCGCCTCCCCATCCCCCCAAATCTCCGGCGGCAAAATCGACTTGTGCCGTTCGTCGATCAAATCGCATACTGCCTGCCCCACCAGATGCGCGCTGATCGCAAACACCTTCAGCCCATGCCGCCGCAATATTTCCCATCTCCCCTTGCAATAGTTCTTATCCTCCAGCGCCGCCTTCACATCAAAATGATCCCCCCAGCACGCCAGCTCGATCCCGTCATACCCAAACTTCTTCGCCTTCTCGCAAACTCCCTCAAACGGCAAATCCGCCCATTGACCGGTGAACAATGTAACCGCGCGAGCCATTTTGATTTATCTCCTTCGCTGATTTTCAAATGCACCAATCGTAACATCATACCCTACGCGGATTTCTTCCGCGCCGCGATATAGTCCGCAACAGCTTTTGTCAGCAACCCGGATCTTGTTTCCCCATGACTCGCCGCAAACCGATCTATGGAGTCCAAAACACGTTGCGGCAAAGTGATGTTCACCCGTTTCGACAATTTTCTAAATTTGGATGGATTGATATCCACAACCGCCCATACGCCCCCCGAGTATTGCGACTTTTTTCGCAGACGATCGACCAAACTCGGCTCCGGAACCGCCATCCCTTCTTCAATCAATCCCTCAATATGCAGCTCAATCGCCTCACGAGCCATTGCCAGAGCTTCATCAACAGTCCCGCCAGAGGAAAAACACCCCGGCAGATCCGGCACAGTCACCCCGTAGTCGCTATTTTTGTCCTTATGAATCACGATTGGATATTGCATCGCTACTTCCATTTCCATCCAGCCTGCCGATAAATGCTCCTCAGCGTCCCAACCGGAAAATCTCTCTTGGGATGAGGCACCGTCACAAGGCCCGGCTTGCCTGGATGCTTAAACTGATAATGAGCTCCCTTAGTTCGCACATGAATCCAACCCTCGGCCATCAGACGCCGGATGATCTCTCGGCTGGATTCCACAGTGTGTATTATACACATTCCAAACGCAACAAGCCAAAAAACATGAAATCCGTTGCCCGCCGCAGCTTTCTTCCCCTAGTATGGATCACATGAGCAGCACGGCCGCCACAACCCTCCCCGACCCCACCGGCCACTTCGGCCCCTACGGCGGTGTCTTCGTCCCCGAAACCCTCATCACCGCCCTCCGCCAGCTCGAATCCGAATACGCCCGCGCCAAATCCGACCCCGAATTCCAAAAAGATCTCGACTACTACCTCCGCGATTTCGTCGGCCGCCCCACACGCCTTTACTTCGCCCGCCGCCTCACCGAGCATTTCAAAGGCCCCGCAATCTACCTCAAACGCGAAGACCTCAACCATACCGGCGCTCACAAGATCAACAACACCATCGGTCAGGCCCTGCTCACTCTCCGCATGGGCAAAAAGCGCGTCATCGCCGAAACCGGCGCCGGCCAGCACGGCGTCGCCACCGCCACCGCCGCAGCTCTCTTCGGTCTCAAGTGCGACGTCTTTATGGGCTCCGAAGACATCCGCCGCCAATCCCTCAACGTCTTCCGCATGCGCCTCATGGGCGCCAACGTCGTCGAAGTCACCAGCGGCAGCAAAACGCTTAAGGACGCCACCAACGAAGCCATGCGCGACTGGATGGGCTCCGTCGCCGACACTCACTACATCATCGGTAGCGTCGTCGGCCCGCACCCCTTCCCCATGATCGTCCGCGATTTCCAATCCGTCATCGGACGCGAGACCCGCGCCCAGTGCCTCGAAATCGAACACCGTCTCCCCGATTGCGTTCTTGCCTGCGTCGGTGGCGGCTCCAACGCCGCCGGTATCTTCGCCCCTTTCGCCGCCGACCCCGAAGTTCAGCTCATCGGCATCGAAGCCGGCGGCCGCGGCTCGGACCTCGGCCAGCACGCCGCCTCACTCACCGCCGGCCGCCCCGGCGTCCTCCACGGCTCCCTCTCCTACGTCCTCCAGGACGACGACGGCCAAACCGCCGACGTCCACAGCGTCTCCGCCGGCCTCGATTACCCCGGCGTTGGTCCCGAACATGCCTTCTGGAAGGACTCGGGCCGCGTGAAATATGTAACCATCACCGACGCGCAAGCCCTTGAGTCTTTCCAATTGGTCGCCCAACTCGAAGGAATTCTCCCCGCCCTCGAATCCGCCCACGCCTTCGCCTATCTCAACGAACTCGCTCCCCGCCTCGGCAAAGACAAGATCGTCATCGTCAACCTCAGCGGCCGCGGCGATAAGGATTGCCAGGAAGTCGCCCGATTGATCGGGAAATGACAAACCACCACGCCTGCCCCGTCGGCACCGACAGAAAAATCGCACCAAGAATCGGCGCAACATCGACCATCATGTCCCCATTTCCCCGTGCACTCACAGCAGTGACGATCGCCTCCCCGATCAACGCAGTACAAATCACAGCCGCCGCCAGCGCCGACCGGATCTTTACCCCCTCCCCTGGTACTCCGGGGGAGGGTTGGGGTGGGGGTTTGTTTGCGCTTTTTCCCATCGCTTGACGCTTTATGCTCGACGCTTATCATCCCCTCACTCGTCCCCGGATGCCAATGCCTAAAGCGCCCGCAACAATCGCTCAATCCTTCGCCGACCTGCGCGGCCGGATCGGGCTCGTACCGTTTGTTCCGGCGGGCTATCCAAACATTGAAACAACCGCCGCGACGCTGAAGGCGCTCGATGCCGTTCGCCCAGCGGCCATTGAAATCGGTTTTCCCTTTTCCGATCCGATTGCCGATGGGCCGGTGATTCAGCACGCCTTTACCGAGGCGCTGACGCACAAGATTAAGGTGGCGGATGTCTTCGCGATGACGCGAAAGCTCGCGACCGCGATTTCGACGCCGCTGGTGGCGATGCTCAGTTTTAGCATCGTTTTCCGGCACGGACCGGAGAAATTTTTCGCCAAGGCGAAGTCGGCGGGGTTTGCTGGGCTCATCATTCCTGATCTGCCGCCGCCGGAAGCGAACAAGATTTGCGGCCAGATTCGCGCCGTGGGTCTGGATACGATTCTTCTGATCGCACCGACGACTACGCCGCAGCGGCGTGCGGAAATCGTCGAGCTTTGCTCGGGGTTTGTTTACTATCTCTCCGTCAGCGGAATCACCGGGGCGCGGGATCAGCTTCCTGCCGATCTGGCCGACAACGTGCGGCAGCTTAAGGCCCTCACAAAACAACCGATCTGCGTTGGATTTGGCATATCGAAGCCGGCGCATATGAAAGCGCTAAGCGGCGTTGCCGATGGGGCGATTGTGGGGAGCGCGATCGTCAAGCGCATGGGCGAAAATGCTTCGGCTTCGCCGGAGGCAATTGCCAAATCTATCGCGGAATATTGCCAGACGCTAATGTCCCCCGCCTGATTATAAAACCCGCCTGTCTTCCATAACCGTTGCGGCCATATCTTCATTTGATCGCGTCCCTTATCGTGGCAGCATTGGATTCAATTTCACGCCAGGCGCTCCCTACTGATGGACACCTTGTCCACAAGACGTTGGACGGCTTCCGGTCGGCGTTTGATGAGTTGATCGTCCGCTACCAGCGGCAGGCGATGGCCGTCGCTTATCGGCTGCTGGGCAATCTTCACGATGCAATGGACGTCACGCAGGATGCGTTCCTGAAGGCTTTTTCCAATTTGCATACGCTGAATCATGCCGAAGCTTTTGGTGGATGGCTGATGCGGATTGTTTCGAATCTCTCCCTTAACTTCCGCCGCTCACGCAAGTCGCCGGGGGCGATTCCGTTGGATGATCTGTTGCCGTCGTCCGATCCTTCGGGCGATCCGCTGCATGTTCTGGAGAGCGGCGAGATGGGGCAGATCCTCCGCTGCGCGATGGAGCGACTGCCGTCGAAACAGCAAACCGCGCTGCGGCTCTTCTCGATCGATGAGAATCCGCAGAAGCAGGTTGCGCAGACGATGCAGTGCAGTGTTGAGGCCGTGAAGTGGCATGTGTTTCAGGGGCGACGGAAACTTCGCGAGAGCGTTGCAGAATATTTTTAGCGCGACACCCCTGCGGTACAAAAGGTAACCTCGACTTTTGCACATTTCCGCCTACGCCGCGGCGGCCAGTTGCCTGATAATCGTGGACCGCAACGATCTTGGCAACGATTCAAATCCGCCACTGGGACATCGACGCGAATCGCGATGTCCCAGCAGCGTTTCTTTCCACAGCTCCCGCCGGACCCAAAACAACGCATCGGCAAACGTCATCGCCGACTTTCGATAACAGGGCGTTTGGCTGAATCGCTGCCGTTGGACGCCCTTCGTCTGTCTGGACAATTCCTTCCAGATCAGAGCCACACCCGTGAACAGACCCAGCAGAATCGGCGTGACGCGCAACACCGATTGCCTGCACCAGTGCCGAGTCGTTTGCCATCCCAAAAGGGCCCGCGACTCCTCGAAGGTGACCTCGATATTCCACCGTAGCGCGTAAAGCTCGATGATTCGCTTGGCCGGCAGATCAGGATCGGTGCAGTAAAAGTAGGCCGCTTCCATCTTCAGCTTTAAATCCGCCAAAACACAGACCCAGCGGATCGGCACCACCTGGTGGTTGTGATGGGAGTACCATAGCGCCGTGTCAGTGACATGACGGACCTTCCGTCGGCTGGCGCCGTACCAGCTCACTGTCTGGGTGACGCGCGGCAGATGCTCGGCCTGCTCCTGCGGGGAGGGCTTCTTGGGTCCTTTCTTGGCGCGTCCTTTCAGGGTTGGAGGCCCGTACAGATTTGCATCGGCGCGCAGCCGGCTGATCACCGTCACCCGGTCCCGATGCCGGCAGGCGAAGCAGGCCACGGCATTGGAAACGGCCCTGGAATCTCCGAGCAAAATGAACCGCCGCCGGGGGAACCAGCGCATCATCCGCATCAGCAGTTGCAGGCTCAGTTGACAGGGCGTTTTTTGACGCTGGCCCGTGCCGGCGGCGGTCTTGGGTGGACGGCACAGTCCGCACAACACCGGCAGAGCCCACGGGCGCGCCATTCCCGGCAACGTGACCAGCACGCACATCACCAGCCACTTGTGCCCGAAGGTGATGCCGTCATGGGACCGGGAGGAGCGATGAGCATCCCGATGCGCCCCTTTGGCCCAGACCTTCCGTCCCCTCTTCTCCTGCACCGTATCGTCCACGATCAGAACGATCGCCTCGTTGGCGGGAAGCAGCGCCACAACCTGCCGAGCCAGCACCGCCGCCAGTTTCCACATCGAGAACCGCGCCTGAGAGTAGACCCGGTGATAATTGCTCCAGTGTCCCTTCAGGTGCGGTTGCATAACCCGCAGCGCCCGGCTGACACTTCGCCGGCCCATGGTTACAATCACGCCGCACATTAACGTGAGGAACCGTTCGAAGGTCCGGCGGGTGAACGCGTCGCGGAACGATTGCACCAGCGGCTCCGCCGCTGAGGGCACACGAAACATGGTGGACTCCTTTCCACGGATGAGATTTGAGAACCCCATCATGGCGGGGAGTCCGCCTATTTTTCAATTTTCAAAGTGCAAAAGTCGAGGTAACACTCCGCAACAAACTGGGCGAGATGGGCAATTTAGCGAAGATGATAATCGCGAAAAGCGCGAAGAAATACGGGTTTTGACATATATATAAATCAAATGAAGACTAATTAGATGACAGCGAACTGGCCAGCGACATTTCCTCGCCCCGGATATTGGTCCGGCATATCCTTACTGGTTGGATGAAAGTAACCCTTCACAAAGCCAAACCCTCCGATCTGCCGATCGTGAAGAATCTCGTCCCGTATTACATCTACGATATGTCCGAATTTATGGGCTGGGCGACGAAACCGGACGGGCGTCACGACGGCTGCGATGGAATCGAAAAGTACTGGTCGGACGCGGATAAACAGGCGTTCATTCTCCGCGGCGGCGCGAGCCGGCGGGGTTTGTCCTGCTGCTTGAAGGCGGACACGGTCCGTCCAACGATTATTCCTTCACGGATTTCTTCGTGCTCAGGAAATTCCGCCATCGAGGCGTGGGGGAGCGCGTCGCCCGCGAATTCTTCAATCGCTTCCCAGGGCGATGGCAGGTGGACCATCTGAAACACAATAAACCGGCGGCTGTTTTTTGGCGAAAGGTGATCAGGCGGTATACGCGCAGCCGATTTAAAACCAAATCGATGAAGTGCGGAGCCGGGCCGGTGACTGCTTACTTTTTTGAGACGGGGCCAATGGCTCGGCGTAGCAGTCGGAAGTGACCCGCTGGGGTCCGAATTAAAACGGGAGGAACCACGGATTTCGCGGATGGACTTCGGCGAGCGCTCAGTCGAGCCGGCACGGATAAGAAATTCGGTTTTGGCCACAGATAAAAATCAGATAGACACAGATATGAAGCAAAATCCGCCCATCTGTGTGAATCTGATTTTTATCTGTGGCAATAAACTCTTTATGCAGGCTTAGTCGCCAAAATCAGCGGTGAAGGCCCGGGCGTTTCCAGCTTGCGGGGGTTTGTGAAGCCTGCCTCTTTGAGCCAGCCGGAGATTTCCGGGAATGTGTATGTGTCGCCGTCATCCGTGTTCACCAGCATATTGACGGCGAAGATCAGTGCGTGTGCCGGCCCATTTCGGTCGTCGTCGGGAAGCATTTCGGCGATGGCGATCGTGCCTCCCGGCGCGAGGGCGGCGAACGTCTTTTTGAGCAGCGTGCGGCTGCGCTTTTCGCCTTCGCTGTGGAGGATGTGACCGAGGGTGGCGATGTTCTGGCCTGATCCGAAATCGGCGGAGTCGAGGTCGCCGGCTGAGAACGTGAAGCGGTCGGCGACGTTGAAACGCGCGGCGACCTTTTTTGTCACCGGCAGGACGCTCGGCCAATCGACGGCGGTGACCTGAACCTTCGGGAATTTCTGGGCCAGGGCGATGCCCCACACGCCGGAGCCGGCGGCGAGGTCGAGGACTTTCACCGGCTTGTTCGCCGCGGCGACGTTGAGATGCTCGGCGAGAGCCGAGGCGGCGGGATAGCTGTTGGGAAAAATCGATTCCACGAATTCGGCGAAAAATGCCGAGCCGTCCCCTTCCTGATTGACGGCCATCGCGGGCTTGCCGGTCTTGACGATCTGGGTGAGCTGCATCCACTTGGGGAGAAGTTGTTTGCCGGTGTGGCGGATCATTCCGCCGAAATAGCTGGGCTTGCCGCTGACGAGAAACGTGGAGCTTTCGGGCGTGAGGGCAAATTTGCCGCTCTTGTCCTTGGTGACCATTTCGATGGCGACCAGGCCGTTGAGCAGAATTCGCACACCGCGCGGGGAGGTGCTGGTCGCTTTGGCGACTTCGTCGGCGGTTTTGGGGCCTTTGTCGAGAACGTCGAAGATTTTGTGTTCGACGGCCGTTTCGAGCATCAGCGGGGCGGAATAGCCGAAGGCTAACTGGAAAATGCGCTGGGGGTTGGGTTTTTCGTCGGATTTGGGTTGGTTTTTTTCTTGCGACATTCGGAAATTCCTTGTTGGTGTGCAGGGAGACTAGCGAGTTGAAGGGGAATAGCCAATTTAGAGCCTAAAACAAAATGAACCTCGAACCAGTGAAATGGCCAGAAAATCAGCGATTTTCGCGAAAACGCCGTTCATTCTGTTAGAGGCTCTTAGTTTTTTATGCGAGAGCAACTTCGCGAATCTGGGCCTGGAGCATTCGTGGGCGGGGATTTCACCGCAGAGAACGCGGAGATCGCAGAGACAAAAAGCAATTTCTTTCTTGGCGCTCTTGGCATCTTGAGCGAAGCGGGCGGTTATAAGATTTTTTAACCGCCAAGACGCCAAGAGCGCCAAGGAAGACGGTTTTTGTCACGGATTTAAATCAGATGGGAATCAAATACTATGGCGGGTTTTCGCTGAAAATATCTAATGGGTTGGCGTTTTCGGAAGCTGGTACAAATCGTCGCTCGCTATTGAAAGCCGAAATGCAATGCGGGGGCGGGAAAGAACCATCAAGACCTCAAGTTTCTCTCCCGCCCCCGCACCCCCACCCTCACTCCTTCTCCTAACCGTCCGAGGAAGGGGGAAGAAACGGAAGCGTTTAGGCAAAACTGGAAGTGTCTGAACGGGAGTGCAGAGAGAATAACGAATCACGACCCACTTATCTATTCCTCCGATCGGAATGGGAAGCGACGCCGTTTTGTCCCCTTTGCCCCGATGGGGGAGCGCCTCGCCACGCTAATCGCTGGTTTTGGCTCATATCATGGCTCCTGTGTTTTTGGTATGGGAGGGACGCTGGCCACGATAGCGGATTGCCTAAGCGAACAAAATTCGTCATCTGAAATCTCCCTTTGTTCGTACTGCGTTTCATCGCGAATTCGCCAAGGATTGACGTTTTCCACCGTGTGGCTTGGGCCAACGGCGTGGCAGTTGGGAAAATAAATTTTTCGTATGAAGGGCTTATTCTCCCAACTCTTTTTGATGTAACACTCGCCTGGCACGTTAGGGATAAACCAGGGTTCTTGCCCGCCAGCGGAAAATTGGCTTCCAATAATTGAATTCAGATTTTTGATAGCTGCCAGCGCAAGCTCGCGGTCATTCTTGTCGGTCTCAGGTCGAAAATGAATAGCGTCGTTTCGTCGGTCCCGTAGCGATTGAAATTCCTGAATGACATTGGGCAGCAAGACGTCCCAAGCACTCAAAGTCTCAATCGCCAAATTCCAGTTATCAAACGAATTTTTATCGTAAACACGTTTGTATTCTGGGCTAGCTTTATAATCATCCCTCAATGTGATAATCAAATGGTTTAAGATCCGTTCACCGAGCGAGCAGGCACCCGTAAGCGCGGGGTAATAAGCACTCATCACAAAGGCAACCCGCGCTTGATGCAAGAAGCGATTGTGAAAAGCCAATATCGAAAACGGCTTGGGCCCTAGGTCCGCAAAATTTTTCAATTTTTGCTGCGCAGCCTCTGCACCGAATTCTTCAATGATTTCTGCTTGGATCTGCCGGCGGCCGCGCTCGTGAACTTCTTTCGTCTCGTCGCTCCAGGTGTCGTTCGCTTTTGCAGTGAGAAAATACGCGCGGGTGTCGAAGTCAACGACTAAGACCCTATATCGCTTCATATCCCACCCCAAAAGCCAATATTTGAGTACGGTCGATTAAGACAAACTCAACCGAGCCGAATAATCACTGAACCGCCTCCTTCTAATGACATCGAAGCAATGGACCCTAATTCTGGCGAAGGGAAGGAATGCATTCGCCGCAAATAAGATTATGTATTGGGGCGGCTTTCAACTCGTCACCGCCCCATAGCACGCCGGCCCGACAAGCTTCACATATTTCGCCAGCGCTCCGCGGGGATATTTCAATTCCGGCTGTTTCCAGCGGGATTGGCGTTTGGCGAGTTCTTCTTCACTCAATTCGACGTTGATGGTCCCTTTTTCGGCATCGATGGAGATCATGTCGCCGTTCTGGATAAGGGCGAGCGGGCCGCCGTTGAAGGCTTCGGGGCCGATGTGGCCGACCATGAGGCCGCGGGTGGCGCCGCTGAAGCGGCCGTCGGTCATTAGGCAGACGTCATAGCCGAGGCCCTGTCCGACGATGGCGGCGGTGACGCCGAGCATTTCGCGCATGCCAGGTCCGCCGCGCGGGCCTTCGTAGCGGATGATGACGCTGTCGCCCTTCTTGATTTCCTGAGCCTGGACGGCGGCCATGCAGGCTTCCTCGCTGTCGTAAACGCGGGCGGGGCCGCGGTGCTGGAGCTTTTTGACGCCGGCAGTTTTGATGACGCACCCTTCGGGGGCGAGGTTGCCGCGGAGAATGTGCAGGCCGCCGGTGCGCTCCAGGGCTTTGCTCGCGGGGAGGATCACGTTCTGGTCGGATTTGAGACGCACGCCGGCGAGATTTTCGGCCATGGTCCTGCCGGTGCAGGTGAGGCAATCGCCGTGGATGAGTTTTTCGTCGAGAAGGACGTGCAGAATCGCGGGGATTCCGCCGGCCTTATAGACGTCGAATGCCTTATATTTTCCGAAGGGCTTCAGATCGGCGATGACGGGCGTCCGGCGGCTGATGCGGTCGATATCGTCGAGCGTCAGCGTGACGTTGCACTCATGGGCGATGGCGGGAAGGTGCAGGGCGACTGTTGGTGGACCCGCCGGTGGCGGCAGCGATGGTGACGGCGTTCTCGAACGCCTCCCGGGTCATGACGTCGCGGGCGCGGATATTTTTTTCCATCAGGGCCATCACCTGTTTCCCGCAGGAGACTGCGAAGGCGTCGCGCTCGGTTTCGATGGCGGGAGGCGAGCCGCTGCCGGGCAGGGCCATGCCCATCGCCTCGGCGGCGCAGGCCATGGTGTTGGCGGTGAATTGCCCGCCGCAGCTTCCGGCGGTGGGGCAGGCGCCGCATTCCATTTCGTAAAGATCGGCGTCGCTCATTTTCCCGGCCGAGTTGGCGCCGACGGCTTCGTAGACGTCCTGGATGGTGACGTCGCTGCCCTTGAATTTTCCGGGCATGATGGTGCCGCCGTAGAGGAAGATGCTGGGGACGTTGAGGCGGCCCATGGCCATGAGCATGCCGGGCAGGCTTTTGTCGCACCCGGCGAGGCCGACCAGGGCGTCGTAGCCGTGGGCGTGCATCATCAGCTCGACGGAGTCGGCGATGATTTCGCGCGAGACCAGCGAGGCTTTCATCCCCTCGTGGCCCATGGCGATGCCATCCGAGACGGCGATGGTGACGAATTCGCGCGGCGTGCCGCCGGCGGATTTCACGCCCTGCGTCGCGGCCTTGGCCTGGCGGTCGAGGGTGATGTTGCAAGGGGTGGCTTCGTTCCAGGTGCTGGCGACGCCGACCCAGGGGCGGTGGATCTCTTCATCAGTGAGGCCCATGGCGCGGAAGAAGGCCCGCTGCGGGGTGCGCTGATTTCCTTCGGTGACAATGCTGCTGCGTGGGCGATCCATTTAATGCTCCGTTGTGTGGACTCGATAGTAGGTTACCGGTGCTGCTGCGGCAATGGAGGGGGAGAGGGGATTGCCGATTGCCGATTGCCTATTTAAAGACGGTGCTTGGCAGGTTTTGGTGGAAGCGGCGTCTCGCCGCTTTCATGTCCGAAAGCGGCGAGACGCCGCTTCTACCAATAACCGCTTTGGCGATCCTCGCGATTCTCCCCCCGCGCCTCGGCAAGGTGTCGCATCGCAATCAGAAGCACGCGCGGCTCCTCCTGATCCTCCAGGGCGGCCTTGAGATATTCGGCGGCGAATTTTGGATTTTTTCGAAGCTCCTCGACGATTGCGGCATCATGCGAAATATACGGACTGTGCCTTTTCATAAGCTCACCTCTGCAAATTATAGCTGGTAATTCGCGCGTTTGCGGGATTCCGCCAGTGAGGACACTGGCGGCACTAATGACCCTGCCTCCCCGAACGGCTAGAATATGAAGCATGAACCGCCAGACCGTCTCCCGCCGGAGGATTCCGCCGATGGTGCGCGAGCAGCAGCAACACGATATCCGCCTGGTGGCCATCGATCTGGACGGCACGCTGCTGAACGATTCCAAGCAGGTGAGCGGGCAGACCGTGGACGGACTGACGTGCGCGGTCGAGCGCGGCGTGAAGATCGTCATCGCCTCGGCGCGGCCCCCGCGGAGCGTGCGGCATATATATAGCCAGCTTCGGCTGGACACCTGGCAGATCAATTACAACGGGGCGCTGATCTGGGACGAGCCGCAGAAGCGCGTGGTGTTTCATCTGCCCATCGCCGGCGAAGTCGTGCGCGGGCTGATCGCCGACGCCCGGCGGCGCTCGCCCGAGGTGCTGGTGTCGTGCGAAATTCTCGACCGCTGGTTTACCGACAAATTCGACCAGACCTACACGACCGAAACCGGCCGGATGTTCCGGCCGGACGTGATCACCGGGCTGGATGAGATCTGCAATCAGCCGATCACAAAGCTGCTGTTGCTGGGGGAAAGAGGGATGATCGACGGGCTTGAAGCGGCGCTCTTGCCGGCGGCGCAGAACGTGACGATCGTGCGGACCGATCCGGAGCTGCTTCAGATCATGGACCGCTCGGTAAGCAAGGCGGCGGCGCTGGCGCTCGTTGCCGAGCATTACGGCGTGCCGATGAGCAGCGTCATGGCGATCGGAGATGCGCCCAATGACGTGGGGATTTTGCGGACATCGGGCATCGGCGTGGCGATGAACAACGCCAGCGAGATCGTGAAGGAGGCGGCCGACTGGATCGCGCCGTCGAACAACGACCACGGGGTTCACGCGGCGCTTCTGAAATTCGGGGTCTGCGGGTAGGCCTTAATAAAAATAAAAAGCCGGTTTCGCGCAGAGGCGCTGAGGCGCAGAGAGAGATCGTTTCAATCCTGCCTCTCTCCGCGCCTCAGCGCGAACCTCTCTTGAATCTTCTCCGGGATATCCAGCGAAACGGGCCGTGATATGATTTATCCGCACTACGCGGCGTCCTTGTCGTCGGCGTCGTCTTCGCCGGGTTCTGGGTCCTCGGCGGATTCGTCCGGCTGCTGGGCCTCTTCGCCGGCCAGCGCGACCGCCGGGTCGGGCGGGAATTCGTCCGGCTTGATTCCGCTGGAGGCCAGCTTGGCGGCGAGCTTTTCCTTCACGTCCGCGAGCCATTTCGCGTCGGGAACGGCGTAGGGGCGGAACTTTTCCATCGAGCCCTGCTCTTCGCTGTAGGACAGGGCGCGGTTGGCGCCGAGCTTGTTGGCCGCGGGGGAATCGATCAGGTTGCTGCTGTCGGTGGCGCTCATCTGGAAGAGAATGCGGTTGTCGAACTCGCGCATCGAGCCGCGGTCGAGGGTGCGGTCGAGCGCGGTGGCGGTGTCGATCCAGGTGATGACGTGGATGCCGATGGGCGGGCCTTCGCGCAGGATGTCGGCAAATTCCTTGCCGGGATCGGCGGCTTTCGCGTCGTCGCCCGAGCCGAAGCTGAAGCTGTCTTCGGATTTTCGCAGCGTGCGGTAACGCTGCAGGCCGAAGACGAAGACGAAGATCGGCGGGGGATTCGGTGGCTTCGGTCGCCTGGCGGCGCTCCAGTTCCTTGGCGATTTCGTGCATGGCGTCGCGGACGGCGCGATAATCGACAATTTTCGTTCGTGCGGCAATGCCGCGGCCACGCTGGGGAGATAGCCGACAGTCGGCCAGTCGGCGGGCGTGCCGTCCAGGAGATAGAAGCTGGCGACGTTGGGGGCGAGCTGGGCGGCGAGATCGACCATGGAAAGGGCTGATGATCGCCAGTCGCGCTCTTCCTCGGCCTGGCCGACGATGATGACGTTGGCGCCGCTCTGGCGGCGGAAGGCGATAGCGGTCGGGTCCTTGATCGCGACGGGATCGCCGAGCCAGATCAGTGGCGGGCGAACTCGTCGGCCACGTATTTCGGCGCGGTCAGTTGCTCGATGAGCGGCCTGGTTCTGCTTGAAGTCGGCGGGCTCGTTGCCTTCGAAGACGATCTGGCCGCCGCCGTCGAGCGGAATTGTCGCGGGCTTTCTTGCTGACGCGGTCGAGATAGTCATCGCGCTGTCGCATCGGGGAGCCAGGCGACCTGGAAGGGGCTGTTGCCTTCGACCAGGCCGCCGGCGTCGTTGTAGATCGCTTCGCCGGGGCGGGAGAGCAGCCGGGCGGCGGAGTTGTCGTCGCCGAGGATCAGCTGCGAATCGGCTTCGCTGGTTTGCAGCGCGATGCGGACGCCATCTGCCCGATGGTGCTGCGGGAAAGGCCCGACGATCCGCCGATGGTCTGCGAGCCCAGCAGCACGTGCACGCCGAAGGCACGGCCCTGGCGGACCAGGCGGTCCAGCAGCAGGCTCGCGTCCTGGCGCCAGCTTGTCGTCTTCGGTGAAGAATTCCTGGAATTCGTCGATGATCAGCAGCGTGCGCGGCATCTTCTGGCCCGAGGCCTCGCGATACATCTGCCAGATCCTGCACGCCGAATGGCGGAAAAGTTCGCCGCGGCGGGTCAATTCGGCGTCGAGGCGCTGCAAGCACGCTGAGGCCGAATTCGCGGTCGCTCTCCACCGCGATCGCCCGCGCGTGCGGGAGGTGGTGCATCGCATAGGTCTTGAATTCGACGCCCTTCTTGAAGTCGATCAGATAGAACTCGACTTCATCCGGCGAATACCACATCGCCAGATTGGTGATCAGCGCGTGCAGCAGCGTCGATTTGCCGGAACCGGTTTTGCCGGCGATCAGCGCGTGCTGGGCGACGCCTTGCCGAGGCGGAACGTCTGCACGCGCGTCGCGCCGATGCGCCCGATGGCAACGCCCACTTCGCCGTCGCTCTTGAGCGTCCAGAACTGCGCGGGCTTCGGCGCGATATGTCGAACGGCACTTCGACGCGCTTGGCTTCCTTGGCGCCCTTGCCGACGATGATGGAGGATCTTGCGTCAGCTCGTCTTCGGTCGGGCGGCGGTGTCGAGCGTCAGCGGGAACTGGTCGAAGACCTCGATCGCGCCAGACGAATGCGTCCCCCTCGCGGACGAGGTTGACGCTGTGCGCTTCGAGGTCGTCGACGTGCATCGCCCCGCCGGCGGTGCTCACGCGCGTGTCGCGCATCACCAGCGTGTAGACGCCGCAGCGGTGCGCCCGTGCTGGCGATGCTGCTGAGGCGGCGGATCGCTTCGTCGCTGAAATTCACCGGGAAATCGGCGATCACCAGGAAGCGATACGGCTCGGCCAGTTCGCCGGCCTGGGCGTTGTACTCGTCGATGGTCGCGAATTCGTTGCGCAGATATTTCTGGATGACCGTCTCCATGTGCTCGGTCAGGTCGGCCAGCCGCTGGTCGATCTGGTCGGCTCCGTCCAGATGCGGCCGCCGACCAGGGCTTCGTCGTAATCGGCCAGGTGCATGAACCCGGCGAAATTCTGGCCCAGGCCGACGGGGTCGATGATCGTGAAACGCACCCGCCCGGGCGGAATCGTCGTCAGCAGGCGGGTCATGATCGTCTGCATCGCGCGGATCGCATCCATGCGGCCCTGGCGGTCGGTATGGATCATGATCGACGCCTGCTTCGGATAGGTGATCAGCGCCGGCACGGCGAAGCTATCGGGCAGCGGGAGCGTCCACGGGCCGCCCTTGGTCGCTTCCGCGACCATCGTCTTGAGGTCCACCTGGAGATTTCCAAATTGAATCGTGGCGGGAAATTTGCTCGGGCTTTTCCAGTTGTCCCAGATTGGGTCGTTCCAGGCGGGATAGGCGTTGCCCCCTTCGCGGATCGGCTCCTGGATCGTGTGCAGTCCCTCGGTCCACCGTTTTTCCAGCACCGCGCGCTGGGCGGCGTGACGCTTGCGCACCTCCGCTTCCTGCGCCGTGGAGCGCTCGCCAAGCCGCACCGTCTCGGCGTCAAACTGCGTCTTGACCTCTTCCAGCTTCCGCGTCCGCCACGCTTCGAGCTCGGCCAGCGCGGTCTTGCGCTGAAGCTCGTTCTGCCCCGTTTTCAGCTTTAATTCCGCCTGCAATGCCTGGCGCCGGCGTCGCGCTTTTTCGTGGCCTTGTCGAGAATCGGCGCCGCCCGATTGCGCGCGGCCTGGAGCTCCCCCTTGTTCCGCTTGCGGGCCTGGGCAAGGTTGGTGTCGTGCTCCATCGTCGCCTGGCTGATGAGATTGTCGTTGGCGATTCGCCCGGCATCCATCGCCCGCCGCAGCGGCAGGTAGGCGGCCGCGATCTGCTTTTTGGCCATCGATTTCAGCGCCACCAAAAACACGATGAGCCCCACCAGCGCCCCGCCCACCCAGTAGGCAAGCGCGATCGTCGGCTGCAATTGCGACATCAACAGTGGAATCCCCGCCGCGATCACCAGCACCACCGCGCCGATGAGATAGGGCGTCACGCCGATGAACAAGCGCGGCACCGAAGTCGCCGCCAGCGCCTTCACCTGGTCTTCCATAACCTTTTTGTGCTCGTTGAACGACGTCGCCGGATCGGTCTTCGACTCCGCCTCTTTCAACACCGCGATCGATTCCCCCGGCGGCGGCTTGGCGTTGTACCGCTGCATCAGCGCCGCCGCCTGCCCCTCTTTCTCGTTCAATAATTCTCGTCTGCGCCGCGTTCAGCTCCGTCGCCTTCTTCAATTCCTCCGAAGCCTTCCCCTCCTCGGCTTCCATGACGCTCTCGGCTAGCCAGATCGCCTGGTCGTAATCCTTCTTGATCTGCTGCTGGGCAAGATCGAATTCGGTCTTGATGCGGTGCCGCTGGTTCTGATCGTGCGATTTCAGCTTCGCGGCCGCCTGCTCGTATCGCCCCTCGATTTCGGTTCGCTTCTCCTCAAATTTCGCCGCGATCTGCTCCTGAACGGCCTTATATTTTCGCTCCGTATCAGTCAGCTTCCTCTGCCCAGTCCCCTGTGTTTCGGTCAGGGAGGAACTCAGCTCCTGCTCCACCTGCGCTTCATGAGCCGAGCATTCGGCGACCAGATCGACGAGCTCCTGCAACGCCCCGCGCTGAAGATCCCGATGCGTCTGCGGCTCATTGGATGGCTCCTCCTCCCCGCCATCACCTTCCGGCGCGACGGGCGGCGCCGGCGGCTCTTCCGGCGGCTCGTCTGCGCTGTCTTTTCCCAGGAAACTCAGCGGATCGTTATCGTCGAAAATCGGGTCCATCAACAAAACACCTTTCTAATCCGTGGCACATTCCTGCCTGATCCTTTGCAGGATTTGCGACATCTGATCCATGGCATTGATCGCCTGTTTTGCATCCGCTTCCAGCGGAGTAAGATACTTGCTCTCAAACGCGTGAGCGTTCCCGTCATTCCAATGCGACTTGGTCTCGCTCCAGTGCATCATCATCTCTTTCATTGATTTGCGCAGCGTCGCACGGCCTTCAACCATTCCCATGACTTATCCCTCTGCTAATAGATTCGCGTTCTGGGCGTTATAAATCGCCGACTGCGCCGTTAGGACCGACCACAGCCAGCGACCCTGCCGGCATCTTCAGCAGCGGCTCAAAGTCGGGCCGGACATTCCGCAGATCGCCGACCGACACCGTATTGTACACGCCGGTATCGAGCCCATCGACCGGCCCCAGATACCAGGAAATCCCGGCCGTACCGAGCCGAACCAGAAAAACCGTCGAAGAACTCCCGATGCCGGGCGAAATCACGATCCGCTCGTCATTGATCGCGGCGTTTCCAGTGGCAATTTTCCCAATCGCCTCCGCCTGTTTTCCGGTAACGCCCGCGCAGCTCAGGTGCAATTCGCCCGCCGCCGCGGGCTTAGCCGCAAAGATGCCTGCTCCGACGGCACCGCGCCGCGCAGCTCGGCCGGATCGACATTTTCCTCCCAGGCCTTTGGCGCCTGATCGGATGCGCGGGCCATCGAGGCTCCGCCCGTTTCCGCCCCACTGCCGACCCCGGCCGCGGCCAGCGCCTCTTCGCCGACGGTTTCCGCCTGAATCCCCATATACGTGTCAAGTTGCTGCAAGAGCACGCCGAGGTGCGCGATCGCCGCCGGCACGCCCGACATCACCGAGGTGTTGAACCGCCCCACCCCGCCCCGATATTCCGTCGTGGCTTTCAAAAGCCCCTTGGTCGCCCGCTTGATGTTGGCGACCTTCGTCTGCGCCTCTTCCAGCCGCTTCTTGGCAACCTGCACCGCCTTCTGCTCCTCGACCGCCGAGGGCGTCGATCCGCTGGCATCCTTGTAAAGACGCTTGAAGCGAAACGCTTCCTCCGCCTTGGCCAGGATTTCCTGCCGCTTCCGCACGGTTGACGTCCAGTAGTTGATCCACTCCCCTTCCAGCGAGCGCGTGAGCGAATGAATCTCCGAATCCGCATCCCCCAGCGCGCGCCCCGCCATCTCCTGGAACTTTGTCAGATGAACCCGAAAGTCCCGGATCGGGTCGATATCACTTACGCGTGCCGATGTCGACATTCACAACTCCGCCAGCACAACTCTGCCAGCCGCTACCGCTGCTTTAGATATTCCTCAACGGCGCCGGCTTTCTTGGACAGAAACTTCACATGCTCGTAAGAATTCTCCAGGAAAACCCCGATCGCCTTGAACGTCTGATCGAACGCCTCGACGAACTTCCTCTGCTCCTGATCGCGCCAGGAAGCCTCCAGGGCATGAAGCTTGGCGTTGACGGAACTCATGAGCCCCGCCAGTTCATCGTTAAATCGCTTCAAATCCTGGGCAAAACGACGCAATTCCGCGGGGTCTACATGTGCCTTTGCCATAGTTTGTTTTCTCCGTGCAGTTTAGCCACTTAATCATACCCGCCCGACCCCATATAAGTCATGGGGATATTGCCGATTGCCGATTGCCAATTGCCGAATAAAAGACAAGGCATTTGGGCATTTCATTCGGCATTTGGCAATCGGCAATCGGCATTTCCTTCTCCCCCCCTTTGCCGCGCCGCTTCCGCTAGCACAATCGCCGCCGCGTGGGACAGCGGCAAAGAAGCCCCCTCCCGCGTGGGAATCGACACCAACCGGTCGCAAATCCCCCGCACCGCGCCGGAAAGCCCGCGTTTTTCGCCTCCAATCGCCAGCACGATTCCGCCGGTGAGATCCGCCTGAAAAATCGTCCGTTTCGCCCCTGCGATACATCCAAACAGCCGCATCCCCCGCGACTGAAGCTTTTCCAGTAGCTCGGTACTGTCGATCCGAACCAGCGGCAACCGCTCATACGCCCCGGACGCCGGCCGGGCGACCTCCACCGCATCAAAATCCCAAACATGTTTTTTGATCAGAACCGCCGCCGCTCCTAGCGCATCCGCCGTGCGCAGCGTAAACCCCAAATTCCGCGCATCATCCGCCCCTTCAATCAGCAAAAGCATTGGCGGCTGTACAGCCCGCTGGATGATCTCCATCAGCTCGCTCTCCGTCGTTCGCGGCTTGGGAGAGCAGACCGCCAAAATCCCCCCATGCGTCGCCCCATGCGCCATCGCATCCAACTCATCCCCGGCGACGCGCTTTACAGGCACCCCCAGCGCCTCCGCCGCCTCGAGCACATCCTGAATCTTTTCCCGATGCGCCCCCTGATTGATCAGGATCACCTGAAATTTCCGCTGCCGCGCCGCCAGCGCCGCCAGAACCGATTGTCGCCCTTCCAGGTGCTCCATGGATTTGTGCTTTGACTTCTACCTGAAGGCCAACCATACCATACTCCGTCCGACAGGAAGGAGTGCTCATGGACCTGCAACTTACTGGCAAGACTGCGCTGGTCACCGGTTCCACCGGCGGCATCGGCCTGGCCATCGCCTCACTGCTCGCCGCGGAGGGCGCTCACGTCACAATCAACGGCCGCACCACCGCCCGCGTCGAGAAAGCCCTGGCTGAAATCCGCAAAGCGCACCCCAGGGCTAAAGTCGCCGGCATCGACGCCGACGTCTCAACGGCGGGGGGTTGCGACAAAATCGCCGCCGCTCTTCCCAGCGTCGATATCCTGGTAAACAACGCCGGTATCTTCGAGCCCAAGCCGTTCGTGGAAATCCCCGATGCCGACTGGGATCGGCTTTTCCAGACGAACGTCATGAGCGGTGTGCGCCTCAGCCGGTCCTATTTCCCCAAAATGCTCAAGCAGAACTGGGGCCGGATTATTTTCATCTCCAGCGAATCCGCCCTGCAAAGCCCCGTTGAAATGATCCACTACGGCATGACCAAAACCGCCCAGCTCGCGATTGCCCGGGGGCTTGCCGAAGCCACCAAAGGCACCGGCGTCACCGTCAACTCCGTTCTGCCGGGACCCACCCGCTCCGAGGGCGTTGAAACTTTCGTCGCCGACCTGGCCAAAAAACACCAGCTTTCACCAAAGCAATTCGAAGAGCAATTTTTCCAGCACGCGCGCCCGTCGTCCCTCCTGCAGCGCTTCGAAACATCTGAAGAAGTCGCCAACCTCGTCGCGTTCGTAAGCAGCCCCCTTTCCTCTGGGATCAACGGCGCGTCTCTGCGCGTCGATGGCGGCGTGGTGCGCTCGATTGCGTGACGAACCCCCGAATTTTTTGAAGCGATCCCCGAATCGGTATAATCGCCCCGTGCCTCGAAATCCAATCCAGCAGCTATCCCCCGCGCTCGTCAATCGAATCGCCGCCGGCGAGGTCATTGAACGCCCCGCCTCCGTCGTCAAGGAACTGGTCGAAAACTCCATCGACGCCGGCGCCACGCACATCACCGTTGAAATCGAAGACGGCGGCCGGGCGCTGATCCGCATCATCGACGACGGCTCCGGCGTGCCCGTCGAGGAACTCCCCCTGGCCTTCGCCTCTCACGCCACCAGCAAACTTCAGAGCGATGAAGACCTCTTCCGCATCGGCACGATGGGATTTCGCGGCGAAGCGCTGGCCAGCATCGGCGCCGTCTCGCACGCCCGCATCCTCAGCCGCACGCAAGCCCAGGAAGTCGCGTACGAAATCTTTAACCGCGGCGGCATAATCGATCAGCCCCAGGCCGCCGCGGGAAACGTCGGCACCGTCGTCGAAATTCGCAACCTCTTCTTCAACACCCCCGCGCGGCGAAAATTTCTCAAAGGCGCCGCCACCGAGTTCGGACATATCAGCGAGGCGCTCGTTCGTTTGGCCGTGCCCCATCCGGAAATTTCCTTCGTCCTCTCGCACAATGGCAAACCCACGTTCGAATTAGCCGCCGACACCGCCAAGCGCCGCTGGCTTTGCGCGTGGCCCGATGATTTCGCCGAATCGGGCCTGCCGGTCGAAAGACAGGATGCGGAGATCGGTTTGGTCGGCCTGATTGGGTTGCCGGAGTTGGCCCGACCGGTCGCCAAGCACCAGTTTTTCTTCCTCAACGGCCGCCCGATCCGCGACCGCTTCATCCAGCATGCCCTGCGCGAAGCCTATCGCGGGCTGACCGAGCCCGGCCGGCAGCCGGCGGCAATCCTGCTGATCTCCATGCCGCCGCAGGATGTGGATGTGAACGTTCATCCCACCAAAAGCGAAGTTCGCTTTCGCGACAGCTCGCGGATTCATGGGCTCATTCTTTCCAGCATCCGCGAGAAACTGCTGGGCAGCGATCTGACGCCCCTGGCCGTCCCGCGGCCAAGCGCGGCGGTCGTCGCGAACGAGGCGCAACACACGCAGTTGCGAGAGCGGCTCGCAGATTTCTTTAAATCGGCGCTGCCGGAATCGACAGTGAAATCGGAAATGCCGGCCCAACCAATCGCGGCGCCGGTTGCTCCTCCCCCGCCGCGCATCGAAATCGAATCCCCCCCACCGCCGGCGATTCAGCTTCACAACAGCTATCTCGTCGCCGAAAGCGACGACGGACTGATCATCATCGACCAGCACGCCCTGCACGAGCGGATCATGTACGAAGACCTCCTTCAGCGCCTCTCGCGCGGCCCGCTGGAAAGCCAGCGGCTGCTGATTCCACTCACACTGCCGGCCAGCGAAAAGCAGCAGGAGCTGCTGGAACAAATTCAATCGCTGCTGCAGCGCCTGGGAATCGAAGCCGCCTCGATGGGGCCGGGCGCCGTCGCCATCCATTCGTTCCCCAGCTTCCTCCAGCGCCTCGACCCCGCGGAATTCCTCGCCGACGTGCTGGATCGCGGCGAGCAGGAATCGCTGGACCTCAGCCACGAAGAACTTCTGCACGAAGTGCTCGACATGATGGCGTGCAAAGCGGCGGTGAAGGCGGGCGACCCGCTCTCGCCGCAGGAGATCGAGGCGCTGCTGGCAAGGCGTCATCTCATCGATCGCAGCAGCAACTGCCCGCATGGCAGGCCGACGACTTTGCGATTGACGCTGCGGGATTTGGAGAAGCAGTTCAAGCGGACGGGATTTTAGGCCGGCGCGGAATTATTTTTGTGCCGCGGGACATCGGGTACAAAAGGTAAGAGTCCGCGACAAACTGGGAGGGATGGGTAGACTGGGTGGATGTAATTGGAAGAAGGGCGAGCATGAATACAAAACTCCTCTCATGGCGGTGGTTACTGATTCCTTTGGTGATTTTTGCATCCCGCCCGGCCTGGGCTCAGACTGTGACCATCCCCACAACCGCGCAGTTGCGGCAGCTATATACCGCCGGCCAATATCACCCCTGCCTCCAGCAGATTTCGCGATTGCTCTTCCTCAAGGGCGCGCCGGCGACGGGCGTGGATCGCCCTGCTCTGCTCCTTCTCCGCGGCGATTGCCTGGTGAGGCTGGGCGACAGCCGAACGGCACTGAAAGCCTACAAAAGTGCCGAAGCCGCCGCCGCGAATGACCCGCCAACGGCACTGCGTGCCCGCGGCAGCGCCCTGATCCTGCAGAATTGCCGCGGACTCACCTTTGTGCCGGCAGACGCGCCACCTCTGGACGTAACCGCCGATGACGGATGGAAGCAGGCGTCCGTTTCCCTCTTTACCTCAACCTGGCAAAACTCGCAGAACGATTTGAAGGCCGCTCAAACGGCTCAAGACATGGGGCTGATAGCCAAGGTCGTACCGCAAATCACTGACCTTTTCGCGCTTGCCGAAGTTTCCGGCGTTGACGACAGCCAGCTCGTCGCGCTGACCCGCAGCATCGGCCAGCGCGGCAGGGACATCATCGGCCGGGTGCTGGCCCAACAGAGCGTGGCGATCGCCAACGTGCAGCAGAACGCCGATGTCATCCTCTCGACGACGATCGGCCCGACAACCTGGGGCGGGGGTTCGGGAATCACCGTCCGCCAGGGGCTGAGCACTCCCGATCGCGATACGCTCTCGAAGATCATCGATGTCTGCGACCAGGCCTACAACGTCGCCGTGCAGGGGAGGGAGGCGGCGTTTCGAGTCGGCGGCAACGAGGGCAAATGGCAGGAGGTGGCCGATCAGGCCGCCCAGCTCCGCGATTACGCGCAGGATGTGCTCGACGCGGAATAGAGACGTCTCATCAATTTATTTCACGCCATACTTGCTGGCCACATCGGCAAGATCAACCAGCGCCGATTGGATGTTCGCGAAATCCTGTTTCCGGTCTTCGGCGACTTTTTGGCTGTAGGCGTCCCACGCGGCAAGAGCGCGGGGAGCGGCGAAGCCGTGGGTCGCGGATGTTTCGACAATGGCCGTCAAGGCGTGATCGAGTTCGCCGGTCCGGTCCATGCGGGCGTTGAATGAGGCAATCGTTTCTGCGGCAACGAAGTGCGTCATGGCCGAGCGAAAATCCGCCGGACATTGCGACGTGTCGATCTGTGACTCCCGGGCAACGATCGCGTCGAACGGCGTTGCGACGAGATTGCCCGAGTGCTTCTGCGAGATCACCGTCTGCTGGATGGTGATGATCTGCCGGATCACGGCCTGGCAGGCTTGCGCGTTATCGGGAGCGACTTGCGGTGATGCGGGCGATGAGGGCGATGCGTCCGCCGATTCCGGCGTCTCGCGGCCGCAAATCGCGCCGATCAATACGGCAAACGCGAAAGTGCCCAGGGCGATCCAGCCAATATTTTTACGCGTCATGCTCTATTCTCCCTCGGCGCGGGCCGATGTGGTCTGGATCGTCGTTCCAACCACCCGACTTGATAGCGGGGGGCGGGTTTTATTTGGACGTTGGGGTTTTTTGCGGGAATTCCCCACATTGGCGCGATGAGGGGTGGGTTGGGGTGGGGGTCTTCCACTTTTTGTGCCAGACGTGATTACCTTGACACACCTGGCAACTTTGCCGGCTTTTATTCGAAACGAATGACCGTGAAGCTGTCCGCTGGGAAAACCCGCCGCAATATCCCATCGCTGAATTGCAGGTCCCACCGGGTCCGGTGCGGTTGTACGCGGTCGGGGCTTGCGGCGGTGTTTGCCGCGTTGTCGGGGCCGGTCAATTCGGTCACCTGCGCTGACGACGCAGCCGGCAGGAAAGGGCGCAGGGAAATATCCGCCGCCTCGGCTGGGCCGGTGTTTACAATCTGAAGCACCAGCGTCTTGCCATCTTCGCTGCGCAACGCGGTTACATCGAGGTTCGATCCCGGGCTCACATCGCACCGCACGAGCTGCGGAAGATTATTGTCCGCCAGCATCCGCAAAACGTAAGCCGGCGGCTGGAGCCACGCCTGAGACGGATTAAAAAAGAGCAGCCCCTGGTCCCACCCGTTGTCGTTCTGACCGTCGGGCTGCACGCGCATTGGCGGAGCAAACGGCGGCAACGCGATGATCGCGGCGAATCGTGCCGATCGAAACCGCGTTGGCCAGGGCCCGATTCAAGCCGTGGCTGTTGGCGTTGAGCTCGAAGACAACCACCCTGTGCCGGGCGCCGGCGGCAAGGGTGTCGATCGCGTCAATGTAGCTGGGCAGGGCAAGCAGATCGGGCGATGGCTGAAGGTTTTCCGACCAGACATGGACATCAAACCAGACCTCGCGGTTGTGCCGGCGAGCGAAATCCAGAATCTGCCGCTGGCCGTCGAGGTTTTCAATTCCGCTGTCGGCGCCGGTGATGTGGTCAGGGTTGGTGATCCTCTGCTTAAAGCTGAAGTCCCCCATCACCAGGATGATGGCAGGGTCTTTGGCCCAGACTCCTTTTGCGATGGCGTTGAACTTTGCGGCGCACGGGCCATCGACGCGCTGTTCATTTCCCAGTTCCAGGTACTTGAGATGATAAGGCGCGGGATGCCCGTCGGCGGATCGCCGCCTGCCCCAGGGCGAATCGGGCGAACCGTTCACATATTCGATGAAGTCCGCGATGTCGCCGGGCGATTCGTCGAGGTTCAGGTCGGGAACGCCGACGATGTTGGCGGCTTCGCAGAGGTTGAGGAAATCGATCACGCCCCAGCCATTGGAAGAATATGGATACCAACGCCCGTCGTAAGGCGGCCGGCGGTCGCGCGAGCCGATCATTTTCTTCCAGCGGTACTGCGGGCTGTTCACCATCGAGCCCCCGTAGCGGAGGATGCCGATTCCCTGGTCGATCAATCCAAGCGCCAGGTCCTTTCGCACCGGCAAGCCTTTGAATCGCCCCCAGGGTCCGGGCTGCAGGAAGGCATAGCCAACCGTAACGGAGCCGGGCCGCGGAAGCACCAGCGCAAGCGCCGGCGGTGTCGGTGGCGCTGGGGGTGAGGGAAAAATCCAGCCGGGTCCAGTTGCCCGCGGGGACTTGAAGCGACTGCTGCGAATAAATTGTTGCGCCGTCGGCGCTCTGCAATGTCGCGAGGAGGCGGGTGGGCGCAGCCGCCGCGGACCCAGGCACGTCCCTCGTACGATTTGCCGGCAAGAATGCTGATGCCCCAGCCATTGAGTCCCCGGTTTTGAATGGCGACATCTCCCTGGCCGGATTGAAACGTCATTTGCTGCGACTGCGATCCGACAAAGGGCCGCTGAGTGTCGAGCGAGAAACTGCCGACGGCGGACCCGCGAAGGATTGGCCGCCACATTCCGCTGATTTTTCCCAGCGCTTGGGCGGGATTGGCGGGCGGTTCCTGGAAGCTTTCACCGAAAAGCAACTGGCTGTAAAGGCCGCCGTAGATTTCGTGGTTCACGTCTTCAAGACAAACGCCGGTGTGAAGATCGCCGGGTCTGGAAATGGGCCTGTCCGGATGCACGTCGACGCGGATTTCATCGGCAGATGCGGCCGGGCACGAGATGGATAGCGAGGGGGCCAGCAAGAAAAGCAAAATTACCGCCCCCCGGAAAAGCGGCGGCAAAAATCGCAGGCTGGGATTTTTCATTTTCGTTCTCTGGCGTCGTGTAATAGACGATGAACCTGCGCCTTGCAATCGGCGAGAAAAACGCCTGTGAAATGGCTGGAGGCCGGCGCACGAGCGGGGAACGGGCAGTGGAATAAATCCCCGGGTCTCTGTACGCTTTAAAGAGCATGGAATCCCCTTCCGACGAACCCCAAAAAGACCCCAAGCCGGCCCAGAATGATCTGGGCACGTTTGCCGAGCAGTTTCAGCATCAGCCGGTGGCGGCCCGCGTGCCGGAGAAGCTGGGCCGGGCGGTGGCGACCACCGGAATGCTCGTGCTCGACAGCCCCAATGAGTTCGTGCTGGATTTCCTCCAGGGCCTGACGCGGCCGCATCAAATCGTGGCCAGGGTGATCGTCGTGCCGAAAATCATGGAGCAGGTGGTGACGGCCGCCTCCGACAACCTGGAAAAATACATTGCTGCCAACGGCGCTCCACCTTCATTGCCCAAGCCGCCGCAGAAGCGGCCGACGATCGCGGAAATTTACGAGAATTTTAAATTGTCGGACGATCTTCTCAGCGGGGCGTACGCCAACAGCGTGATGGTCGGCCATTCCTCGGCGGAGTTCTTTTTCGATTTCATCACCGGCTTCTATCCGACGGCGGCGGTTTCGGCGCGGGTGATCACGGCCGCCCATCACATGCCGCGGATCGTCGATACGCTTAAGACGGCGCTGCAGCAATATCGGAATCGGTTTACGCCTCCCCCGGAAACTTAGGATCTGTTTATGCGGTACCTGGTGATCTTGGCGCTCATTGCCGCCGGATGCTTTTCCACCCCCGCGCATCAGCAAGCCGCGCCGGTCGCCCCCAATACGCAGGCCACCGGCGTCGATCTGAACACGGGGCAGGCGTATAACACCGTCACCGTCGCCAATCCCCCCAAAGAATGGATCGACCGCGACACCGGCCATCGCGTGGTCCGGCTTTCGGATGAGCCGGGGAGCATGAGCCTCTATTTTCATCAGAACGCCTTCTCACTCGATGGGAAGAAGCTGGTCTTCACCTCGCCGACGGGGATTTATCAGGTCGATCTGGAGTCGCGGAAAATCGAGCAGATCCTTGCTGGCAGCACAGCTCAGTTCACGCAGGGATCTACAGCGTCGCAGATCAGCGTGATCGTCGTCGGCCGCAAAACCGGGCGAATCTTTTATACGAAGACCGAGTTCGTCCCCGGCGGCGATCTCGAGTCGGCCAAACACTCCGTCTGGTGGATCGACCCGGTGACCAAAGAGCAGCACGAAATCGGCGAGCTTCCGCGCGGCGTGAACGTCGGCACGGTCAACTGCGATGAAACCCTCCTCGCCGGCGCCGTCACCTACCTCGACGGCCGCAGCGGGGCTTCGACCCGCCCGGTGACCGCCAGGCGCGGCCAGCGCATCAACCTCTACGCCCGATGGTCGCAGCATCTGCCCATGGCCCTGGTCACCTTGGACGCCCTGACCGGCGAGATCAAAACCTTCAACCCCAGCAACGACTGGGACAACCATTTCCAGTTTTCGCCGACCGATCCCAATCTCCTAATGTATTGCCACGAGGGACCCTGGCAGCTCAACGACCGCGTCTGGACGATCCGCACCGATGGAACCGGACTGCTCGACGTCCACAAGCGCACCATGATCAACGAAATGTGGGGCCACGAATTCTGGTCGGCGGATGGGCGAACCATCTGGTATCAACTCTACACCCCGCGCGGCGAACAGGGACTGACCTGGGTGGCGGGGTATAACCTCGATACCGGCCAGCAGACGTGGTACCACAACCCGCCGGACACGGCATCGATCCACGCCAATGTTTCCCGAGACGGCTCCCTTTTCGCCGGCGACGGCAGCAACACCGCCAAGTGGATTTTCTGTTCACCCCCACACTCGATCAAAACACGGAGTCGGGCGTCTTCGACACCGGCCATATGATCCAGCCTGGCCATCTCATGGCGGAACGGCTGGTGAATATGTCGATGCACGATTATTCGCTGGAGCCGAACCCCGTCTTCACCCGTGACGGAAAATGGGTGATCTTCCGCTCGAATATGTTCGGGCCGTCGTATGTGTTTGAAGTGGAAGTGGCGAAGGAGAACTAGCCCGGATTATTCACCGCGGAGAACGCAGAGACCGCGGAGATTATGTTCAGGAAAAGAAATACACTGGTTTTACAGGGAGAGCATTCGCGCCGCTTGCGCCGAAAGATTTTCACCCCCGAATTTCGACTCTTCCTCAGCGATCTCCGCGTTCTCCAGCGAAACGGGCGGTGAAGACGAATTTTCCGGGCTGATAAATTTCAGCTCTCATTTTGACGCGCGGTTTGCAGCGCACTTCGCGCCGTGGCCAGATGCTCATCCCGCTGCTGCGAAAGCATTTCCGTCACCTCGGCATCGCTGATGCCGAATCGCGCCGCGGCGCGATGCAGGAGCTGCGCCTCCGGCGGCTGCACCTGGCCATGCACGAGCGCGGCAGCCGCCATCGCCTTCAGCCAGGTCCGCGCCGTTTCGGCATCGGGAGGTTCCGGCGCCACCAGTTGTCGCAGCAGCGCCGCGCGGATCATTTGATTCAGCAGCAGCGGGTCCACCCGGCATTTATCCGCGAGAGAGTTCAGCATATCGCGTTCTTCCTGATCGACAGTTCCATCCGCCGCCGACACCCTCACCGCCCACGCCAGCAGCCCCTTGCGTGAAACGCCGTTCACGACCCCCACCGGCCGGAGGTCCGCCGGCGTCAGTCGCTGCCTCCACTGCCGGGCCAGATCGGACTGCGCCGATGTCACCGCGGTCAGCACCCATCCGCGGGATCCATCGTTGAGAACCGTTCCGCAAAATGTGCAGGCGGGGGACAAGTCGCTGGTCACCGGCGCGCCGCAGTTCGGACAATGCGCCGAGGAGAGGCTCGTCCCAGGATCACTGCTCACCCCCGCCTTGCGCTTGAGGATGAAGAGGGTATGCACGTGCATCCGCTGGCCCGACTGGTCGAGAGCCGCTCCCGGATGGACGATAATCAGCCTCCCTTCCCACACCAGCTCGACGATCGCGTTGTCGTCATCTTCATCGGCAGCGAAGCCCAGCAGTTGCACGCCGCCCAGGCGCAATCGCCGCAGAACGGGCGGGAACCGTCGGGCTGGGGCGCGAGGCTTTCCGCCGCGTAATCCCGGCAGAAATCGTCGGTCGCGATCTTCCGCAGCGGGTTGATCTTCCCACTCCGGTCCGCCAGCATCTTCCGCCAGAACATCACCGACGCCCGGTCTTCGATCCCCACCCGGCTGATCCCCGGATCCTTCTGCCGGAAGTCGGCGACCCCCGCCAGCATCTGGTGCCGGCCGCGCTCCCATTCGCTCTCCTGGGTGATTTCCGTGAGCACCCAGTCAAATTCCCCGCTGCGGAGAATCGCCTGACAATGCGTGCACTGGGCCGACTGGTTCATCTCGATGGCCGCGCCGCAGTTGGGGCAGTTGCCTTCGATGAGGCCCGGCTTGTTCGGATCGCTCTTGAATCCGTGCCGGCGAATCCACGCCCAAAATTCGACGAACGGCTCGATTTCATTTGAGCCGGAAATTCTCTCGCCGGTTTTCAGATCGGCGCGGTAATCGGCCGCCCGGGCGGTGAAGCAAACCGTGGCGACGTCAAACACCGGGCCCGCGGTGAATTCGACGAGGGCGGCCGAATCGATGGCGATGTGGTCCATGTGATCGCGATATCCCAGCGATCTCTGCTCGTCGACTTGCAGTGAAAAACGCTCAAAGACCCCGTCCGAAACGAACGGACGAATCGGCGCAAGATTCTGCCCGCACCATGCCTGCTGGATTTTCATGAACGCGGCCTGCGTTCGCTGGAGGAATCGCTGCACCTCCGGCGGCGAGTCGGCCTCCCCCATCGCCGCCACCGCGTCGCGCGACTGGTTGGTGTCGGCTGCTTCGAGCCCGCGGCGAATGACGCTGCCGGTGTAGGCCGACATCCCGCCTTGGTGTCCCTTGTATATCGCGAAGAGAACAAGGAGCGTGACCGGCAGGCCGATGTAGGGATAGTTGATGCAGAAGAGAATCCAGTAATAGAGCAGCCAGCCGATTCCACCGCCTCCGCCCCCGCCGCCGCCGCCTCCTCCGCCGCCGCCCCCACCACCGCCGCCGAAACCCTCGCCGCCTCCGGCGCGGGCGAGCGCGGCATCGGGATGGAAAAGTGCGAAGGCCGCGAGAAATACTGCGACCACCGTCAGCACGAGCGCGGCTTTCTTAAACCCCCGCCCCCGGTACTCCGGGGGAGGGCTGGGGAGGGGGTCGGAAGAACCTTTGGTGTGAGCAACCCCCTCCCTCACCCTCTCCCGGAGTACCGGGGGCGGGGATAATGCAAGACTTCCCTCATCTCCGCGTTGAGTTTTCATTACTCGGTAAGCCGCTTCTTCATTTCCCGCAACAAATCAAACGCCTGCATCGGCGTCAGTTCGTCCAGCTTCGTCCCTGCCAGAATCCGCGCGATCTCCTTCGCCGGATCGACGAACAACTCCATCTGATCGGCATCCTGCGCCGCTTTCCTTTCGGAACCTTCGCCGACCCCACGTGCTGCACCGCCAGCTCCGAAAGCAATTGCCTCGCCCGCTCCAGCACCTCCGGCGGAACCCCCGCCAGCCGGGCGACGTGAATGCCGTAACTGCGGTCCGTTCCCCCCTCGACAATCCGGTGCAGGAAGACTACCTGGTCTTCCCATTCCCGAACCGCGACGTTGAGATTCCGCACCCCTTTAATCCGCCGGGCCAAATCTGTCAGCTCATGATAATGCGTCGCGAAAAGCGTCCGGCTCCTGCACCTGAAGGGCGATGTGCTCGGCGATCGCCCACGCCAGGCTCAGGCCATCCAGCGTGCTGGTACCCCGGCCGATTTCATCGAGTATCACCAGGCTCTTCTCACCCCCGTTGTTCAGAATATTGGCCGTCTCGATCATCTCCACCATGAACGTCGACTGCCCGCTATGGATTTCATCGCTGGCGCCGATCCGCGCGAATAGCCGGTCGGCGATCCCGATCTTCGCGGACTTCGCCGGCACGAAGCTCCCGATCTGCGCCATCAGCACGATCAGCGCCGTCTGGCGGATGTAGGTCGATTTACCGGCCATGTTCGGCCCGGTGATCAGCGCCAGCGTATCCTCCGCCCCGAAGCCCACGTCGTTGGCCACGAACTCCGAGCCAAGCTGCTGTTCCAGCACCGGATGCCGCCCGTCGATGATTTCAAGCGTCCGGTCCTCCAGAATCACCGGCCGGCAATAGCGCCGCTCCCGCGCCAAAACCGCCAGCGACGCCAGCACGTCGACCCGGGCGATCCCCTGCGCCAGCTCGCCAAACGTCGCGACGTGCTGGAGCAATTCCTGCCGCACCTTCTCGAAGAGCTGCTGCTCCAGGGCAATCGCCCGGTCCTGGGCACCGAGCGCTTCCGTTTCGAAAGCCTTCAATTCCTCAGTGATATATCGCTCGGCGTTCTTGACCGTCTGCTTCCGCGACCAGGCCACGGGCACCTTCGCCCGGTGTGAATCGGTCACCTCGATGTAGTATCCAAATACCTTGTTAAACCCGATCTTCAGCGACGCGATCCCCGACTCCCCCGCCAGCTTCGCCTGATATTCCGCCAGCCAGGAGTGGCTCTCCTGCGTCAGTTGCCGCAGGCGATCCAGCTCCGCGTCAAACCCCTTTTCAATGACGCCCCCCTCGCGCAAATGCGGCGAAGGATCGGCCTTGATCGCCCCGGCGAGATATTTTCCCTGCTCCACGCAAAACTCCCGCAGCGCCACCAGCTCCGGCGCTACATCTCTGGCCGCCGGCAGTGCCGCCAGCCGATCCAGCAGCGCCGGCATCGACCCCAGCGACCGCGACAGCGCGCTCAAATCCCGCGGGTTGGCCCGCGCCAGGGCAATCCGCGCGACGATCCGCTCGATATCGCAGACATCGTCGAGGCATTCCACGATTTTCCCCAGCGCCTCGGGCGATCTCCAGCAGCGCCGCGATGGCGCTCTGCCGGGCCTCGACATGCTGGCTCTCCGCCAGCGGCGTGCGCAACCACTGCCGCAGCAGCCGCGCCCCCATCGAAGTTCGTGTCCGGTCGATCGCCCCCAGCAATGACCCTTCGGTCCCGCCGCTGCGAACTGTCCGCTCGATCTCCAGGCTTCGCCACGTTGAAGGGTCGACCGCCAGGTGATTCTCCACCACGTGCCGCCGTAGCGGCCGCAGATGCGCCAGCGAGGTCTTCTGCGTCTCCTGAAGATAAGACAGCAGCGCCGCCGCCGCGAAAATCCCCGGATCGTCATCCGAAAAACCGAGCCCCTCGGCCGTCGCGATCTTCCACTGGGCCGCAAGCTGCTCTTTCGCATGGTGCTGCGAAAACTGCCACCCCGGCCGCGCCGTCACCGCGATCGTCTCGATCCCCTCCAGTTGCCGCCCGAATTCATGCGTCTGCCCCGAGGCCAGTTCCGGCAGCAGCACCTCCGCCGGCCGCAGCCGGGCGATCTCATCGCGCACCTGCCCCTCTGAGCCGCTCATCGCCACGCACGCGCCGGTCGAAAGCTCCACCCACGCCAGCGCCGCGCGATAGCCGTCGCGCTTGGTAATCCCAAACGCCACGGCAGCCAGATAATTATCCGCCCGCCCATCGAGCAGCGGATCATCCGTGAGCGTCCCCGGCGTCATGAGCCGAACCACGTCGCGCCGGATCACCCCCTTCGCCACCGCCGGGTCCTCCACCTGCTCGCAGATCGCGACTTTGTGCCCCGCCGCGATCATCTTCCGCAGATACCCATCCACCGCATGAAACGGCACCCCCGCCATCGGAATCGCATCCTCCGCATCCAACCCGCCGCGGCTCCGGCTGGTGAGGGCGACGCCCAGGACGCTGCGCGGCGAGGCGCGCGTCCTCCCAAAACATCTCATAAAAATCCCCCATGCGGAAAAACAGGACGTAGCCAGGATATTGCGTTTTAAACTGCTGATACTGCCGCATCGCCGGCGAGAGGCCAACGGCCGGAGGCGATTTCTCCTCCGCGGGCTTGCGATCCTGTGTGGCGGCGGTGTCCATGTGGCGATCAATCCGCCAAGTTATTTGCGATTGAGAAGCGATGCAAGAATTATGCCCCGACGCGACGGATCATTGCAGGACGATTGCACCCTTCTCACCCCCGCCACCGGTACTCCGGGGGAGGGTTGGGGAGGGGGCCGTTTTTTGCGGGGGGCTCGACTAGGGAAGATTTGTGCCAGCCAACGGAACCCCATCCTTCCATCGAACGCCCAGCGATGCCTCCCCGCGCAACAACTCCACCAACCTCCCCCCCACCGCCTCCCGCCGCCACCCACTCATAATCCGCAGATTCTCCAGGGACTTCCCCGCCAGATGCAGCCGATAAAACTCCCCGATCTCCTGCCGGCTCGTCGCCAGCATCGGATCGATCCCCTGCCCGGCGCACAGCGACTGTGCCGCATAGTGCAGCGCATCGGCCCGAAACTTCTCCTCCGGCAGCGGCTCATACACCGTCGCCGATGGAAGCCGATCCGCCGGCAGCGCCCGCGCCGCCGCCGTCGCCTCCACAATCCCCGCCCCATATTTCGTCTCCACCGGGCGCGGCAATCCCCTCACCCGCGAAAGCTGCTCCACCGCCCCGATCGGCTCACGCGCCATATCCAATAAAATCTCATCCCTCACCAACGACCGAGGCGGAACGTCCTCTTCCCGCGACATCGATCCCGCCAGATCGTCAGCTCCCGCAAAATCGCCTGGTTCACCGGAGCAAGCGCCACCCCCCCGCGAATTTTCATCCACTGCCCCGCCGGGTCGAAGACATGCAGGCTCGGATCCGCCAGCGCCGCCGACTCCTCCTTCGCCCACTGGGCATGCTTCTGGTCTCCCAGCCCCTCAATACTCAGCCTCTGTCCGATTTCATGCCGCACCGCGGGAAGGTAGCGCACATCATCCGCCGCATAGCGAATCTGGTGATCCGTCAGCGGCCTTTTATCCCAGTGCGAAAACGTCAGCCCTTTCGACAGCTTCGCACCCACCAGCGCCCCCACCAGTTTTGAAAGCGACAGCGGATACCCCAGCCCCGCGAATCCCGCCGCGATCTGCGTATCAAAAAGGTTCCCGGGCGGCCTATCCAGCGCCCGAAAGACCGGCTCCACATCCTGCGCCCCCGCGTGCACGATCTTCTCCACCGACGGATCCGTCACCAGTTCCCAGAACGGCCGGACATCCAGTTCCGCCAATGGATCAATCAGGGCAATTCGCGTCGTCGATGCCACCTGGATCAGGCACAGCTTTGGCAAATATGTTAACTCGCCGATGAATTCGCTGTCATAAGCGAAAGATCCGGAATCTTTGAGAGATTTCAGCAATTCCGCCAATTCGTCGCCGCGGGTCACGAGCTGCGGCCGGTCCCGGCAGGCCAGGGCATGATCCTGATGCTGCGTCTGGGGGCCGGTTGTAGACGCCGAATGCGCCTGCTCGTGACTTCGGGCCCGGTGCTGGAATCGAGGAGACTTGATAGACTCTAGAAATTAGAGTGTAGCCACCGCAGGTCAAGGGGTCACCCCTCTCAATTTCAGGCGTTTTCGCCCCCGATTGCCTCAAGCAATCCCCTATTTTTGTCGAAAAAATCTTCGCTCTGACCACTGGCATCGCAACTCTTCCGGGGATAAGATGACTGCCCGAAAATTGCGGAGCTGACCAAGTCTGGGAGGGCGGTCAACAGGGCGCGTTGGAAGGAGCTTGACGATGAATCTTAATTACGCCGTAGATCGACTTCTCGAAGCCGGCTGGTTGCCCCAGGACGACCTTGACCTCGAGCACCTTCCCGACGGCAGGGCCTACCCCTCCATCCTCAGCGTTCAGCGCAGAATTCTCCCGCGCCGGGCTGGAACTCTCCATCAAGCACAACCTGATTTTCAACTGTTACCGCGCCACCTGGCCGCCCGCGGGAGAGCCCCTCGACCCCGGCCACGCCGCCGACGAGCGCCATGGCACCGTGGTCGGCGCCTGCGAGCGCGAAGCCGCCGTCTACGCCCTGGCCCAACTCAGATCCGCACAAGCCGAATATCAAACCGCCAGCGCCTGAGTCGCATTTTCACCTTGTCGCCCCTTCACCTCGTCACCCGGTCACGAGATGACAAGGTGACAAGGTGAAGGGGTGACAAGGGTTCCGCAGCAGTATCAAACCTTTCGCTCAAGCCACCGCCGCCGTTTCAAGTAGCCGGTTCCACCGCTTCTCCGTCCGATTGCGCCACCCGCCCTTGTGATACGCATACCCCGCAATGAGCGGTAGCGCCAGCGTCGCCTCGCTGTAAACCATCTGCTCGTAAACCGTGTCCACTTTCCCCCAACTGCTCGCCTCTTTCAGCGTGCTGCCGGAGAGGGCCCCATCGCGAACATCCGCGACCGTAATCTGGATCGCATACTTGTGCATCGGCGCTTCCACCCCAAGGATTTCCGCCGCGACCACGATGTCCTGCGCGAAATTCTTGGGAACTCCCCCGCCGATCATCAGCAGCCCCGTCTGCGGGTTCTTGATCTTGAGCTGGGTCAGCTCATAAAAATCCTTGGCACTGTCGATGCTCACCGTCGGCTGACCCGTTGCCTGCCGGGCATGAATGTGGGCCACGAACCCGAATCCCGCCGAACAGTCGCTGAACGCCGGACAGAAGATCGGCACATCGTGCTTATACGCCTCCAGCACGATCCCATCGACGCCCTTATTTTGTGTCTGCAGATAGGCCCCCATCTCCCGGATAATTTCCCGCGAGCTATGCGGCTTGGGCTCCAACTCGTCGATCACCTTCTGCATCGTCTCATCGCAGACGCGCAGCTCTTCCTCGTCGATCAGCGTGTCATAAATGCGGTCGATCATCAGGTCGCGCAGCATCCCATCGTGCAGCCCCGACTTCAGGCTCTCATCCGCAATGTAATGCCGGAACCCCAGCGATTCGAAGAAATCCTGATCGACGATATTCGCCCCGGTCGAGACGATCGCATCGACCATCTTGCTGCGGATCATCTCCGTAAAGACCTTTTTCAGCCCCGCGCTGATCAGCGACCCCGCCAGGCACAGAATCACCCCGCATTCGCGGTCGCGGAGCATGCGGTCGTAGATGTCCGACGCCCGGTACAGGTCGCGCGAGCTGTACGCCATGTGCTGCATCGCGTCCACGATTGAAACCGGGTTGTGCTTCGTGATGTCGATGTGCTCGATCACACGGTTCAGAAGCTCTTTTTTAGTTTTGTCGCCCATGGCGTCACTCCTTCAATTCAAAAATCTCACCGAATTCCACAACGAAAAAAGCCACCGCGGCGCGCTACGGTGTGCCCTTCAAAGAGCACCCGCCATTGCGGGCCGGGGTGGCTTTACAAATCGCATTCTCCATCAATGACGCGGGCGAGTCAAGGATTTGTTCCCCGAAGAAAACAATTTAACATTCGCCCATGGCCCAACCAGACATTCTGAAGCACCGCCGAATTCTCTGGCTCAAAAGTGAACAGGCGTTCGGTTTAGAATCAGTGCGAAAATCCGAGGAATCTGTGCAACCGCAACCTGACACAGCCACCTTTCCCACCGCGCCGAATGCCGCGGCCCCCGTTGCGCTTTTCCAGGCCGACACAGCCGCCGCACCGCGAATTGAAACGAGTTTCACGCGCGATCAAAAAATCCCGCTTCTCGCAGAATTAGACGCCAAACAGGTCAAACCCTGCACCCGCTGCCGGCTCTGCGAGACACGCAAAAATACCGTCTTCGGCGAAGGAGACCCCGACGTCAAAATCTTCTTCATCGGCGAAGGGCCCGGCGAAAACGAAGACATCCAGGGCCGCCCATTCGTCGGCCGCGCCGGTGAACTGCTCAACAAGATGATCGCAGGCATGGGGTTGCGCCGCGAGCAGGTCTTCATCGCCAACATCGTCAAGTGCCGCCCGCCCGACAATCGCGTTCCCGCCCCCGACGAAGTCGAAACTTGCACGCCCTATCTGGTACGACAATTGGAGATCATTCATCCCAAAGTCATCGTCACACTCGGGCTCCCCGCGTCCAAATACATGCTCGAATCCCGCCTTTCCATGGGCAAAATGCGCGGCCAATGGCATAACTGGCGCGGCATCAAGCTCATGCCCACGTTTCATCCCGCCTACCTCCTCCGTTCATACACCGAAGAAAATCGCGCCGCCGTCTGGAGCGACCTGAAGCAAGTCATGGCCGAAGTCGGGCTGCCAATTCCTTCGCGCTAGCGCGAATGATTCGCCCAACAGAAAAAAATAATTTTCTAACACGACTCCGGGAGAGACGGGTTGGGGAGAAACTTCATCGCGCTATCAACGGGTTGTGATTGCGCAATCAGCGGCGCGGCGCGATTGCAAAAATATTTCCTCGCCGCGCACTTGAAAAATAGATCGCGAAGTGGGTAATGTGAAATTGGTGCGTTTGAGTGCCGCGGCAAAAACGGTAGCCATCACGCACATCTCTGTTGGGTTGCCGATGAAATGTATAAAGTTGACTTGCCGCGGGCCATTGTCTGATTCGCCAGTTGTCTTATTCGTAAGTTGTCTGATTTGTAAACTGTCCGGTTTGTAAAATCTTGATAAGTGATCCCGCTTCGAGGGTACGGAGAGAGAAAATTCGTACACGCCGCGCGGGGATTTTAAGAGACCTTTCGCAGAAGAAAACGCCATGACCCTCACGCAATCGCCGTTGTCAGCGCGAGGCGCTGTCGCGCCGCGCCAAAGAGCCCCCTTTTGACCCGTCGGTCTGGCAACGGATTCTCCAGGAAGTCCGAAACCAGCATCCCAGCCTCAATCGAGTCTGGTTCGACCAGCTCGTCCCGCGACAACTCACCCACGGCGTCATCCAGGTTCTCGTCCCCAACCTCGCCCAGCTCAATTTCTGCCAGGGCCAGTGCCAGAAGCCCTTTACCGTCGCCGCCCAGCAGATCACTCGGCCGCCTGGTCTCCGTCACCTTTCATTGCGAAGGCCTCGGCAGCGGCGGCCTTTTCAACGACAGCGACCAGCCCCTGCCCCTCAACCCCGATTATGTCTTCGAGCAGTTCGTCACCGGCCCCTGCAACCAGCTCGCCCACGCCGGAAGCATCGCCGTCGCCGAAAACCCGGGCAAGGCCTACAACCCCCTCTTCATCCACGGCGGCGTCGGTCTCGGCAAGACCCACCTGCTCCAGGCCATCTGCCAGAAGGTCCTCGAGCGCCAGGGCGATCTGCGCATCCTCTATCTCTCCTGCGACAGCTTCGTCAACCAGTTCATCAGCTCCGTCGTCGAGACGGCGACATGCAGCAAGTTCCGCTATCGCTACCGCCACGTCGACCTGCTGGTGATCGACGACATCCATTTCCTCAGCAAGCACGTCCGGACCCAGGAAGAATTCTTCCACACCTTCAACACGCTCTACCAGCAGCAGAAGCAGATCATCCTCAGTGCCGACTGCCCGCCCAGCGAAATCCCCGAGCTGGAAGAGCGGCTCGTCAGCCGCTTCAACTGGGGCCTCGTCGCCCGCATCGAAAAGCCCTGCTACGAAACCCGCATCGCCATCCTGCAGAAAAAGGCCCGCATGCGCGGCATCGGCCTGCCCGACGACGTCGTCTGCTACATCGCCTCCAAGGTCGAAAACAACACCCGCGAGCTGGAAGGCGCCATCACCAAGCATCCAGGGAATGAGCCTGCTCCAGGGCGGCCTGATCGACATCGAACTGGCCAAGGCCGCCCTCGGCGACGACGGCGCCGACGAAAAACGCCGCATCACCATCCAGCAGATCTACGAAGCCGTCACCAAATATTACAACGTCCGGCTCAGCCGACCTGCAGAGCAAAAAACGCCACAAGAGCATCGCCTTCCCCCGCCAGGTCTGCATGTTCCTCGCCCGCCGGTTCACCCATTTCAGCCTTGCCGAGATCGGCTGCTACTTCGGCGGCCGCGATCACACCACCGTCCTGCACGCGGTCCGAACTGTCGGGGACGACTGCCAGGAGAACAAAAATATCGCCGATCAAATTCAGGAAATCGAAGGAATTCTGCTTCCGTAGAACATCCGCCCGCGCCCTTAAAAAATTTTCCTGTCGCAAAGATCACGAAGCATTCGCATTCTGCCGATACGATCCCTAAAATCCCCGCCCAATGCCGTTTGTAATTGCTTACTCCGATAAGGTGCGCCAGGCGCTCAAAGCGCCCTGCCGATGTCGGCGTCGACGTTCTGGTGATCGTCGCCATCGCCGGCCTGATCGCAGGCGCAGCCATCCTCCTCGGCCACGCCGCCGCTCCCCGACCCCAGGCTGTTCAGATAAGTCTTTCCTTCTGGGCCCTACCAAAATATGCCTTCTTTAGCCTCAGCCGCGCCGTGATCGCCTACATCATCTCCCTGGTCTTCACCCTCCTCTACGGCACCATTGCCGCCCACAGCCACACCGCCGAACGATTCATGGTCCCCGCCCTCGACGTTCTCCAATCCCTTCCCGTCCTCTCTTTCCTTCCCGGCCTCGTCCTGCTCTTCGTCCGGCTCTTCCCCACTAGCTGGATCGGGCTCGAACTCGCCTGCGTCATCATGATCTTCACCGCCCAGGTCTGGAACATGACCTTCAGCTATTTCGGCAGCGTCCGCAGCATCCCCACCGCCCTCTCCGAAGCCGCGGCCATCCAGCGCCTCAGCGGCTGGCAAATCTTCCGATACCTCGAGCTCCCAGCCTCCATGATCGGCCTGGTCTGGAATTCCATGATGTCCATGGCCGGCGGCTGGTTCATCATCACCGTCAACGAAGCCTTCACCCTCAACAACGTCGACTACCGCCTCCCCGGCCTCGGCTCCTACATGAACCAGGCCCAGATCGATTGGAACGTCCCCGCCATGATCGCCGGCGTCGTCGCCATGATCCTCGTCATCGTCCTTTGCGACCAGGTCGTCTGGCGTCCCATCGTCGTCTGGAGCCAGCGCTTCAAGCTCGAGGACACCGCCTCCGCCGACCAACCAAAATCCTGGGTACTGCAAATGCTTAAACACTCCGGCCTCCTCCACGCTATCGGCGGCTGGTGGAAACGCCGCCATCACGATCCAACCGCTTCAACATCCCACGCCTGGGCCGCCGGCGTCCTCCACCGCCGACGCACCGGGACCGAAATCCAACATCTTCGTTGTCATTGCCAAATGGCTCATCGTCGCCGCCCTCGCCCTCCTCGCCGTCTGGGGCTCCGTCGAACTCGCCCGCCTCATGCTCCAGCTCCCCATCCACGAAACCGCCGCTCAAAAAGGCTGGGTCTCCGTCTTATGGGCGCTGCTGGTTCTCCTTCCTGCGCACGTTCGCCGCCGTCATCATCGGCGCCGCCTGGACACTCCCCGCCGGCGTCCTCATCGGACTCAATCCCCGCTGGGCCAACCGCCTTCAGCCCTTCGTCCAGATCGTCGCCAGCTTCCCCGCTCCCATGATCTATCTCATGCTCTGCGTCTTCCTCGCCAGGATTCACGTCCCATTCACCTTCGGCTGCGTCGTCCTCATGCTCATGGGAACCCAGTGGTATACCCTCTTCAACGTCATCGCCGGCGCCATGGCCATCCCAAGCGATCTCCGCGAAGCCGGCAAGGTATACCACCTTCCCGTCTGGCAGCGCTGGATCCGAATCTACATCCCCGGCGTCTTCCCCTACCTCGCCACCGGACTCATCACCGCCGCTGGGGGAGCCTGGAACGCCACCATCGTTGCCGAGGAAGTCTCCACGCCCGGCAGCACCAATAGCTACTACGCCTTTGGCCTCGGCTCCATGATCACCGACGCCACCGCCAACGGCCAATACGCCCTCCTCGCCGCCTCCGTCGTCGCCATGGGCTTGACGTCGTCTTTATAAATCGTCTATTCTGGAAAAAGATTTATCGCATGGCCGAGGGACGCTTTAGCCTCAACGTCTAACCTAAAATAGGATCATGGCGGAAATGGAAAATGGATCACCCATCAGCGAAGCGATCGACGTGTCGATGCTCTTTGGAGAATCCAACGACACCAACCGCCTCCTCGTCCTCGACAGGGTTTGCCTTGCCGTCAAAACGTGGCGAGGTCCTCGCCATCCTCGGCCCCAGCGGCTCCGGCAAAAGCACCCTGCTGCGCATCATGATCGGCCTTCTCCAACCCACCAGCGGAAAAGTCCTCGTCCACGGCCAGCCCCTCCACGGCATTCACCCCGGCGTCTCCCTCGTCTTCCAGAATTTCGCCCTCTTCCCCTGGCTCACCGTCTTCGAAAACATCAAGCTCGCCCTCAACGGCCTCGACCTCAACGCCACCGACGCCAAAGACCGCATCGCCCGCTGCATCGACGTCGTCGGCCTCGAAGGCTTCGAGGAAGCCTACCCCAAGGAACTCTCCGGCGGCATGAAGCAGCGCGTCGGCATCGCCCGCGCCCTCGCCCGCGGCTCCCGAACTCCTCTGCATGGACGAGCCCTTCAGCGCCCTCGACGTCTTCACCGCCGAAAGCCTTCGCAGCGAAATCTACCGCATGTGGTCCGGCGGCAACAGCAAGCTCCCCTTCCAGCCTAAAAGCGTCGTGATCATCACCCACCACATCGAAGAAGCCGTCTTCCTCGCCGACCGCATCGTCGTCATGGGCACCCGACCGGGGCAAATCCGCACCATGATCCAGAACGACGTCCCCCACCCGCGCGAGTACAACGCCCCGGCGTTCCAGAAAATGGTCCAGCGCCTCCACGACGTCATCACCAACGAACAACTCCCCGATATCCCCAAGGAAACCCCCGCCCCCGAAGAAGTCGGCGGAATCCCCTCCGCCCTCACCCATCCCTGCCGTCAACATCGGTCACATCTTCGGTCTCATGGAAATCGTCCGCGATCACGACGGCCAGATCGACGTCTTCAAGCTCGACACCCTCACCGAATACGATTTCGGCCACACCATCGCCGTCGTCAAGGCCGGCGAGCTTGCTCGGTTTCCTCGACACCCCCAAAAATCAGGTCCTCCTCACCGATCTCGGCCGCCGCTTCCTCGACGCCGACATCAACGTCCGCAAGAGCCTCTTCCGCCAGCAGCTCCTCACCCTTGGCACCTTCCAATTCGTCCTGCACCTTCTCAAGGAAGCCAAGGACAACCGCCTCACCAAGGAAATCATCGAGGAAGAACTCGCCGTGCGCCTCACCACCGAAGACGTCGAGAAAGCCTTCCACACTATCGTCGGCTGGGGACGCTTCGCCGAACTCTTTGGCTACGACGCCTCCTCCGAACAGCTCTTCATCGACCCCGACCCCTCTTCTTCGCCTGCTCCGTCACCTTAATAAAAAAAGTGCCGCCGGACTTCGGCGGGCTCAGTCGAGCCGTGTCCCCACCGGCGGAATCTTTCAACCATCACCTCACCAAAATATCCGCCCGCTCCAGCGTTTGCCCCTGATAACTCCCCCGCACTTTCGGCCAATCCGCCGAAACCGTCGTGATCATCTCAATCCCCCCCTCCGTGCACAAAATCGTATCCTCGCTCTTCACTCCCGTGATCGACGGATTCCACGCCAACGCCTGGTTCGCCACGATTCTCACTCCCGACCCCACCTCCGCAAAAGCATCCCGACCCGCATATCCCGTCGTCCCCCCCTGGTGATGCAGCTTCTCTTCCCCCGGAAATCCACTCTCCGCATACGCCTTCTCAATCACCGTAAACATCTCCCCCAGCGTCTTCCCCGGCCGCGTCGATAAATTCACGGCCGCATCCACATTACAAACCGCCTGCTGCTTCTTGCGGATTTCCGCCGAGAGCGGCTCAAAGCTTACAAACCGTGTCGCATTTGAAATCAGCCCCCCAAACGACGCGCACGTCACCAGCATGCAATATTGCTTCACCCGGTTCTCCGTCGGAATCGGATGCCGAAACCGCCTCACCCGCTCATCCGCCGCCACCAGCGTCACCACCGGAAGCATGCTACGCGAATGCACTTCCGCATCCAGCACCGCCGCGATCTCATGCTCCGTCATCCCCCGCGAAATCTTTCGGCAAGCCCCCTCAATCGCCGCCGAGGTCCGCCGCCCTCCTTCCCGATACCGCTCAACCTCCTCCGGCGTAAGCGACCATCGCAACTGCGCAAATTCCTCCGGCAGTCGCATCAATCCCGCCCCAAAACGATCGAACTCCCCGCCATCCGACGTATCGGATGCGATTTTCCGCCCCGCGATCAAATCCTTCATCCCCTTCTGCCCCGCCTTCGGATCCTGCCACGGATAAACCACCACTTCGATCCCCGTCCCCGCCAGCTCCTCATCCTTGAACCGCGGGCCCTCAATCGTATTCGTAAAACAAACCCGCTTCTCGCGCGTCACCAGAATCCCCGCGACTCCGTTCGGCGAACTGCTCGCAATGTGATTGTCTTTCCCGCCGGTGATCCAGGCGAAGCTCGCCCGATGATTCAGAAAAACCCCGTCCAGCTTGTGCCGACCCAGGAACTCCCCCACCCGGTTCATCTTCGTCTTGATCTCAGGATCCATCTGCCATGCCTCCGTTCCATCAAAGTCCACTCCCAATAGTGTGGCACCCTCGCCCAGGATTACAATGCCCCGGCGTGACTCCCCAAGAGCAACTCGAATCCGCCGTCTCCCATCACCAGGCCGGCCGCTTTGCCCAGGCCGAGGAAATCTACCGCCAGCTCCTCGCCCAAAACCCGGCCAACGCCGACGCCCTGCAATTGCTCGGCACTCTCGCCGGGCAGACCGGCCGCCTCCCCCTTGCCGCCGAACTGATTTCCCGCGCCGTCGCCATATCGCCCGCCAACCCGTTCTTCCATGCCAATCTCGGCAACGCCCAATCAGGCTTGGGCCGTCTCGACGACGCCATCGCCTCCTACCGCAAAGCAATCGAATTGAATCCCGATTTTGCCGAAGCCCACCACAATCTCGGCAACGCTCTGCTTCGCGCCGGCCGCAATTCCGACGCCATCCCCTCCTTCCGCCACGCCATCCTTCTCAGGCCCGATCTCATCGAAGCCCACCAAAGTCTCGGCAACGCGCTCCGCGCCGCCGGCAGCCTCAACGAAGCCATCGCCGCCTATCGCCAGGTCATTCACCTCGCCCCCAACCACCCCGCCGCCCACAACAATCTCGGCATCGCGCTCCAAAACTCCGGCCAATTGCAGGAATCCCTCGCCTCCTTTCGCCGCGCTCTCCAGATCAGGCCCGACTATGTCGAAGCTCATATCAACATCGGCAACGCCTTATACGCGATGGGCGAGCCCGACCAGGCCATCGCCTCCCATCGCCGCGCCGTCCAAATCGATCCCAACAACCCACACTCGCTTACCACCCTCGCCGGCGCACTCCTGAAAGAATGGAAGCTCGAAGAGCCCGAAAAATTATTGCGAAAAGCCCTCCAGCTAAACCCCAAACTCCCCGATGCCCACTGGAATCTCGCCGTCTACCTCCTCCTTCACGGCGACTACGAGCGCGGCTGGCCCGAATATGAATGGCGCTGGCCCGTCATCAGCCCCTCCAAATCTCCGCCCCAACTCTCCAAGCCCCTCTGGGACGGTTCCCCCCTGAACGGCCGCACCATTCTCCTCCTCCCCGAGCAAGGCTACGGCGACGCCATCCAATTCGCCCGCTATATCCCCCTCCTCAAGCGCCAAGGCGCCCATGTCAACATCGTCTGCCGGCCCGCACTCGCCCGCCTCTTCGAAATGGCCGCGCGCCGACCAAACCATCTCCGCCCCCGGTGAATTTCCTCCCTGCGATGTCTACCTCCCCATCCTCAGCCTCGCCGGGCGATGCAAAACGACTCTCCAAACAATCCCCTTTCCGGCCGGCTATATCGTCCCCGATCCAGCCGCCTCCCAGGCATGGCGAAATCGCCTCGCGAAATTCCCCGGCAAAAAAATCGGAATTGTCTGGTCCGGCGGCACCGACTACCAGGACGACAAACGCCGATCCATGAAGCTCTCCCATTTCGCACCCCTCGCACAAATCCCCGGCCTCACTCTCGTGAGTCTTCAAAAACAGCAGCAATCACAAACACCCACAGTCGCGCCGCCCGCAATGCCTTTGATCGACTTCACCCCCGAACTATCCGATTTCGCCGACACCGCCAACCTCATCGCCGCACTCGACCTCGTCATTTCCGTCGACACCGCCGTTGCCCACCTCGCCGGCGCTATTGGCAAGCCCACCTGGATCCTCCTCTCCCGCCCAGGCCACTGGCTCTGGCTTCTCGACCGCACCGACACCCCCTGGTACGACAGCATGAAACTCCTCCGCCAAAAAACCCCGGGCGACTGGCACGAACTAATCTCGCGCGTCACCCAAAATCTCCGCGACCACCTCTCAGGTTCCGCCGACTGACCCCAAATGCTATAACCCGACCAATGACCGACTCCGCAACGACCGACCCCCAGCCCGACACCACCCCTCCTCCCGGCGCTCTCTTCACCATCTTCCTCATCGTCTTCTGCGACCTGATGGGCTTCGGCATCATCATCCCGTTGCTTCCCCTCTTCGCCAAGCAATACAGCGCTTCCGCACTCGACATCGGCCTCCTCTTTTCCATCTACTCCGCCTGCCAGTTCGTCGCTTCCCCCATCCTCGGCGTCCTCTCCGACCGCTTCGGCCGCCGGCCCGTCCTCGTCTTCTCCCAGCTCGGCAGCTCCCTCGGCTACCTCCTCCTGGGAATCGTCATGAGCCTCCACTGGGCCAACCCCGTTTACGCCCTGATCCTCATCTACTGCTCCCGCATCATCGACGGAACCACCGGCGGAAACATCTCCACCGCACAAGCCTACATCAGCGACGTCACCTCAAAAGAAAACCGCGCCCGTGGCATGGGCGTCCTCGGCGCCGCCTTCGGCGTCGGCTTCGCCATGGGCCCCGCGCTCGGCGCGCTTCTCGTCACCGTCCACCCCGCCCTCCCCGGCTATTTCGCCGCACTCATGAGCTTCATCGCCATGCTCCAGACCCAGTTCCGCCTCAAGGAAGGCCGCGTTCACAAACCCTCTGAAGCCGCCGGCTGGCTCCATCCCAGCCGGTTCATCCCCATCTTCCGAAAGAGCCAGCTCGTCCAGCTCCTTTCCATCGCCTTCATCAGCATGGCCGCTTTCGTCATGATGGAGAGCATGATCGCCCTCTTCCTCAGCGACCATCGCACGTTCAACTTTTCCGAAAGCGCCGTCGGCTTCTACTACGCCTACATCGGAATCATGATCGCCACCGTCCAGGGCGGACTGATCGGCCGCCTCACAAAACTCGCCGGTGAATGGCCTCTCGCGATCGCCGGTCCCCTGTTCGTCGCTCTCGCCATGCTCCTGCTCGCCGTCGCCGGCATCAAGCCGCTCCTCGTCATCGTCCTACTCGGCGGCGCATTCAACGCCATCGGACGCAGCCTTCAGACCCCCACTCTCTACGCCCTCATCTCCCACACCAGCGATCCTTCCGAGCAGGGACTCGTCTTCGGCCTCAATCAGGGCCTCGGCAGCATCGCCCGCGTCATCGGCCCCGTCATCGCCGCCGCCGCCTTTCACTTCAGCCTCTCCGGCCCTTTCCTCGTCGCCGCCGTCATCATCTTCGCCGCCTTTCTCTGGACCATTTCCCTCCGCGCCAAATCAACCGACCCGCGCCCGTTCCCCCTCCCACCCGACGCTTCTGCCGCCGAATCAGTATGATGGTTTGTTGCAGGCATCGTTTGTGATCTCTACACCGTACGATCTCCCGCTGTTTTCGCCCCCGCTGGTACAGCGGGCTGACCGTCAAACAGTTGTTTTTCTTGCTCATAAGACAGCGCGATTTTTGGATACAAATGCAAATGCAATGCGGGGAGGAGACGAAAACCCCATAAGGCCCCAAGCGGTTTTCCCCTCCTCCCCGCACCCCTCCTCCACTTTCCGACTTCCCCTAACCGTCCAAGAAGAAAAGGCAAAAGACGAAAATATTCTCCGGCAATTTCGAACATTCTTCGAAATCGCGGAGCGGACGCGTGCCGGCATGCCCCCCCGCAACGACCTTGAGGTGAACGCGGCGTTCCCCACCAACGCACGGTTTTTTGCCTTTCGGCTTGGACGGTTAGGGGAAGCGGAAAGAGGGTGGAGGGGGTGCGGGGGAGGCGGGAGAAAAAACTTGGGCGCCCATGCAACGCATCTCGCGGGTTGTCTCCCGCCTCCACCGCATTGCATTTGTATTTGCATTTAAAAGCAGTCATCAATTTGTACGCGAAAACAAAAGGGTTAGATCGTTGGATACCCCTGGTCAGTTCCTTATCGAGAGCGCGTAGCCACCCATGACCCAACTTTCCGCTTCCGATTCATCTAAACAAGCTCCCCTCTGGCAACACCCCTGGGCCCCGCCCGCCGCCCTCGCCGTCGCCTTCATCTCACTGCTCATCTGGACCTGGCAGCGATGGGCCGACCTCCTCGTCGACTTCGCCGTCCAGCTTTACGTCCCCTGGCAGCTCTCCCAGGGAAAAGTCCTCTACCGCGACATCGCCCACTACACCGGCCCCCTCTCCGTCTACTACAACGCCCTCGCCTTCCGCCTCTTCGGCGTCAATCTCCGCGTCCTCGAATTCGCCAATCTCCCCATCCTCATCGCCATCGTCATCCTCATCTACTGCCTCGCGCTGCGCATGGGCGGTCGTCTCTGCGCGCTGATTTGCTCCCTCTCCTTCCTGATTCTCTTCGCCTTCGCGCACCTCACCATCGCCGGCAACTACAACTTCGTCTGCCCCTACGAATATGACTACACCCACGCGACGCTCCTGAGCCTCGCCTGCCTCATCGCCCTGCATCGCCTGACCGAAAAACCCAGACCCACAATCGCCGCACTCGCCGGGTTCCTCGCCGGGTTAGTCTTCCTCACCCGCGCCGAATTCTTCGTCGCCCTCATCGCCGCCGCCGCGATTGCATTCCTCATCCTCGCCGCAGCCGATTGGAAAAAACTCCCGGCCTCCATCGCAATTTTCGCTCTCACCCTCCCCCTTCCCACCGTGATCAGCATCTTCCTCCTCTCATTCGCAATGCCCTTCAGCACGGCCCTCCACGGCACACTCGGAATGTGGCCCGCCCTGCTTCGCGGAAACGTCTCCTCCCAGCATTTCTACCTTCACAGCATGGGCCTCGACGACATCCCCCGCAGCCTTCACATGATGTTCGCCTGGTCCGCCGCCTGGTGCATTCCCGCCGCAGCCTTCGCCGCCTGGGCTGCCAGGCCCGCCCCCCGCCGGTCCATTGCCACTCTCGGCGCCGCCTTCGCGCTGGGCGCACTTTACGCCGGTTGGCACTGGCTCCATCGCGACTGGCAATCTCTTTTCCGCCCCCTCCCACTCGTCATCGTCGCCATCGCTGCCGTGGCAATCCTTCGCGTATTTCCCCTCCCCTGGTACTCCGGGGGAGGGCGAGGGTGGGGGCCGCATTCCTCTACTGCTCTACCCTCTCGCGCAGCGTCCCTCCCCGCCATCCTCTCCATTTTCAGCCTCGTGCTTATGTGCAAAATCTTCCTCTACGCCCGCATCATCCATTACGGCTGCTGGCTCGCCATGCCTGCCGTCATGCTTCTTATCGTCGCCCTCTTCAATTGGATCCCCGCCTCCCTCCGCCGCCTCGGTGGCTGCCCCGGCATCTTCCTCTCCGGCATGGCCGGCGTCTGGACTGTCGTCCTGTTCGTTCACCTCGTCATCACCCACACCGCCATGGGCCAGCTCACCGCTTCCGTCGGCTCCGGCCCCGATCAATTCTGGGCCGACCCCACCCGTGCCATCTGCGTCAACAACGCCGTCCTCGCCGCGAAGCAAATCCCCCCCGAGATCTCCCCCGATATCTCCCCCGGCAAAACCCTCGCCTGTTTCCCCGAAGGAATCATCATCAACTATCTCGCCCGCATCCCCACCCCCACTCCCTACGTCAACTTCAACCCCCCCGACCTCCTCCTCTTCGGCGAATCCCAAATGCTCGCCTCCCTCCGCTCCTCGCCCCCCGACTATATTTTCCTCGTCCACAAGGACACCAGCGAATTCGGCGAGCGCTTCTTCGGCCGCGACTACGGCCAGAAAATCTTCGCCTGGATCCAGGCCAACTATCAGGAACAACCCCTCCCCATGCTCTATCTCGGCGCCGAACCCTTACAGGATTCCCAGTTCGGCATCCGCCTCCTCATCCACCGCCCGAGCGAACAAACCCAGCGCCGCCTTATCTACGGACCCCAATTATTTCAACATTCCCGCCGCCTTGGCATACGGAAAAATCCCCCCAGCCTCGATGATGGGCAGCGCATCGCCGATCGACAATAGCTCATGCCGCTGGTTCAGCGTTTTGTTGATGACGACCAGCTCATCGAGACGGACTTCCAGCTCGTCACCCGTGCGAATCTTGTCGACCAGGCGCGATTTGGATTCCAGCGGAATCAGATAACCCCCATTGACGCTGTTGCGGAAAAAAATCCGCGCATAAAATTCGGCGATGACGCATTTGCACCCCGCCTCCGCCAGGGCCAGCGGGGCATGTTCCCGGCTGGAGCCGGAGCCAAAATTCTTCCCGCCAATCACGATCTGAAAATCGCTCCTGAATTCGTTAGGGCGGACAAAACGAACATTGCCCGCCGGCAAGCCGGCCTGGCCCTCCGGAACACTGCTGAGCGCGTACATCCCAAAGTATTTCCGTTCTTCCGGGATGGACGGGTTATACGAAAGATATTGCGCGGGGATGATCTGGTCAGTATCGAGGTTGTCGCCAAGCACGTAGGCTTTGCCGGTGATGTTGGTTTGCATGGGACAAAAAAGGTATAGCGATTGCGCGGGGATGTACAGACTAAATTACCGCACCTTGGATATCTGACATGGCAATCGCATGTCCCTCTTTTCCCCCTCGCCCCGTACGCGGAGCCGCGGACGGCTCCGGGCCGTACTCGGCGATTACGCCCCGGAGGCATCCGCGCCTCCAGAGGATGGGGGGTGAGGGTTCTTCGTATTTTGCGGTCACAAGCGATTACCCTGGGATATCTCAGGCCCGGCCAGTCTATTTCTGCCGGAATACGATCCTGCCACGGGTAAGGTCATAGGGCGATAGTTCCACCTTCACCTTATCGCCGGGGAGGATGCGGATGAAATGCTTGCGCATTTTCCCGGAGACATGGCCGAGGATCTCCCGCGACGCGCCCCCCTGCTCAAGCCGAAGCTTGAACATCGCGTTCGGCAAGGCGGTGGTGACGGTCGCTTCCACTTCAATCGGTTCAGATTTGGCCAAGTCGGTTCTCCGGGTTGGGCGTATGTTAGCCTGTTGCTGGGGTTACAACAAGAACGCAACGGACCTCTGGACGGAACCTTGGGCGAACCTTAAGATTCACCCCCAGCCCGAACGCGTAAGCCGACGAGCGAAACGAAGCACTGCACAAAAGGGTGGCTGGCAGTACGGCACGAGTGTCATTTCGGAACTTGCCGGTGAAGAACTGGAAGATTGGACTGCTTCTATTGGCCATGATGGCCTGGACAGGGTTGTCCGGCTGCAAAAAGCGCGCGCCCGATCCCAGCCCCTACGCCGACTGGCTGCAGAAGAATCCCACCGCGGCGGTAAACCCCTTTGCCGCCGGAGGCGCGCTCCTGCCGACGCAGCAGCTTCTTACGCCGGCGGGCACACAAGTTGAGCTTCCCGGCATGAGGCCGCAGGTTCTGGCCCTCAGCCCCGACGGATCTATCCTGGCGACTTGCGGAATTACCCACGAGCTCGTCCTGGTGGACCCCGCGAATGGGAAGGTTCTCCAACATCTGCCCCTCTTCTCCAGGAAGCCCGGCGCAAGCACGCCGCCCTCCACAAACGATCTGACGCCCGACCCCAAGGCCGACTCCAGCTTCACCGGCCTTACCTTCTCGCCGGACGGTTCACGAATTTATCTCTCCAACGGCCTTGGAAACATCCAGGTCTTCGGCGTCGACAAAAATCAGTTCGCCTGGCCGGTGAATATTTTTCCCTTGCCCGATACCCAGCTTCAATATCATCGCGTGGACGTCCCGGCCGGGTTGAAGACCTCCGCTGATGGGAAGCGTTTGTATGTCGTGCTCAATGTCTCCAATCGCCTGCTCGAAATGGACGCCCAAACCGGCCAGTGGCTCCGGCAGTGGACCGTGGGAGACGCCCCGTATGACGTTTCCATCGTCGGGCAGAAAGCCTACGTCAGCAACTGGGGCGGCCGGCGCGTGGACGCCAGCAGCCCGAAGGGCCCGATCGGCGCGGGGGGGGCAACCGTGCGGGTCGATCCCGTGCGCTTTATCGCCAATGAAGGATCGGTCTCGGTCCTCGACCTTCAGACCGGCAAGACGATCAAGGAGATTCTCACCGGCATGCACGCCTGCGCGCTGGCTCGCTCGCCGGATAGTAAATTTGTCGCCGTCGCCAACGCCAACAGCGACACGATCAGCATCATCGACTGCTCCACCGACACGGTCATTCAAACCATCTGCTCGCGCTGGGATTCAAAAGACTTTTTCGGCGCCAGCCCCAATGCCCTCGCTTTCGATGCGACCGGAACGACCCTCTACGCCTGCAACGGCACCCAAAACGCCGTGGCGGTGATCGATTTCTCGCCGGACGTATCCAAGGGCGGTTCAACCCTCCGCGGATTGATTCCCACCGGATGGTTTCCCGGCGCCATCGTTTCCGATCAGGCCCGAAACGCGATCTACGTCGCCAACATCAAAGGTCTCGGATCGGGAAAACGATTGCCGCCCGATGAGCCGCCGAAATTTAACTCCCTCCAGTTTTATGGAACCCTTTCGCTGATCCCCATTCCCAGCAGTGCGCAACTGCAAATCATGACCGAGACGGTCCTGGAGAACGACCGCCGCCGCGCGGCGCTGGCGTCGCTCCTCCCGCCCAGGCCAAACGTCCTGCCCAAGCCCGTGCCAGATCGCGTCGGCGAGCCTTCAGTCTTCAAGCACGTCATCTACATCATCAAGGAGAACCGCACTTACGATCAGGTCCTCGGCGATATGCCAGAGGGGAACGGATCTGCATCTCTCTGCATTTACGGCCAGAAAATAACCCCCAACGAACACAAAATCAGCCGGCAATTTGTCCTGCTCGACAACACCTACTGCTCCGGCGCAATCAGCGCCGATGGCCATCAGTGGGCCGACAGCGCCTTCTGCACGGACTACGTAGAGCGCTCCTTCGCCGCCAATTTTCCCCGCAGCTACCCCTTTGGCGGAACCGAAGGCGGCTTCGACGCGCTCGCCTACTCCTCCAGCGGATTCATCTGGGACAACGTCACCGCCCACGGAAAATCGCTCCGCGATTACGGCGAATTCACCCTCAGCACCAGCGGATGGGCCGGCGACACCCATCCCGATTGGAATCCCGGCTATCTCAATTACCTCAACGACTACGTGCACGGCACCCACAAAACCCGAATCGGCTCGCGCGCCGGAATCGCCTCGCTCGCCAAATATCTCGACACCGACACCGTCGGATGGGCCCTGGAAATTCCCGACGTCGTCCGCGCCCAGAAATTCATCGCCGAACTCCACGCCTTCGAGAAATCGGGGAAATTTCCCGATATGTGCATCCTCTGGCTTCCCAACGATCACACCTCCGCCACCCGCTACGGCGCCCCAACCCCCGAAGCCCAAGTCGCGGATAACGATCTCGCCGTCGGGCAGGTCGTCGAGGCCGTCAGTCACAGCGCTTTCTGGAAAGACACCTGCATATTCGCCATCGAGGACGACACCCAGGACGGCTGGGACCACGTGAACGCCTTCCGCACCACCGCCTACGTCATCAGCCCTTACACCAAGCGAAGCGCCGTGGTTGACACCAACTACGCCCAGCCCGGCCTCATGCACACCATGGAGCTGATCCTCGGCCTGCCCCCCATGAACCAGTTCGACGCCCAGGCCACGCCCATGACCGATTGCTTCACGGACACTCCGGATTTCACCCCCTACGACGCCGAGCAGGCAAATGTTTACCTGAACGAAATGAACCCCGCCCCCGTGGCAATTCGCGACCCCCTCACCCGGCAATATGCCCTGGCGTCCGCGGACTTGCCGCTGTCGCAACCCGACCAGTGCCCCGAAGACCTTCTCAACCACATTCTCTGGAACGCCGCCAGGGGTTCATGGGTGCCGTTCCCCGACGGCATCGGCCAGTCCGGAAACCATACGGATTCGGATGATGATGACGACGACGATCATTAGCGGCCCGTTTGGGGATTCAGGCACACCCTTTCACCCCCATCCAATTCGCTGCTAAGATTGCCCAAGCCTATGGTCAAGAAAGACTATTACGACGTCCTGGGGGTTTCCAAGTCCGCGACCGCCGACGAAATCAAGTCGGCGTTTCGCAAGATGGCCCGGAAGTTTCACCCCGACGCCACCAAGAACGATCCGAAATTAACCGAACGCTTCAAGGAAGCGCAGGAAGCCTACGAAGTCCTTTCCGACGCAACCAAGCGCAAGAACTACGATGAGTTCGGCCACGCCGGGGTAGGCGCGACGCCCGGCGTCGACCCCTACGAAGCCTACCGCCGCGCCCAGGCCGGTGGCCACGGCCGGCAGCAATGGCAGGGAGGCCCCGGCGTCAGCGTCGAGGATTTCGACACCGGCGGCGGAGACTTCGGCAGCATCTTCGAACAATTTTTCGGCGGTGGCGGCGGTGGCCGCACCCGCGGCGGCAGAGGACGAACCCGCGCCGAGCCCCCCGCGCGGCCAGGATATCGAGCACCCCGTCACCCTCTCCTTCGAGCAGGCCTGCGCGGAACCCATCTCCCCCTTCAGATCAATCGCGATGGAAAAATCGAGACCATCGACATCCGCATTCCCGCCGGCGTCAAGGACGGAAGTCGCGTGCGCGTAAAAGGCCGCGGTCAGGCCGGCCCCAGCGAAGCCGGCGATCTCTACATCGTCACCCGCGTCTCACCCCACCCCTATTTCCGCCGCGAGGGGCTCGATGTCTATCTCGAACTGCCCGTCAGCATGTACGAAGCGATTCTCGGAGCAAAAGTAGATGTGCCAACACTGGATGGGACCCGAACGCTCACCATCCCCCCCGAAACCAGCGGCGGCGCCAAGCTGCGCATCAAAGCCCACGGCGTTCATCGCGGCGAGGAAAAGGGCGACCAGATCGTCGTCCTGAAAATCGCCATCCCCAAGAACCTCGACGATGAAGATCGATCCGCCATCGACAAGATCGCCAAGAAACATCCCCTTAATCCGCGCGCCGATGTCCCCTGGCTGATACCATAGATTCAAGGACCCACCATGCCGCAGCGGTTGGGACGATCGATCTGGGCCTTTGTCGGATTCCTGGCCCTCTCCTATTTCCTGCTTGCAATGCTCACGAAAGTCTATCTCCTGCGCACCTGGAAGATTTCAAATCAGCCGATGAAGCCGGAAAAAAACTAATCGGCATCCACGCCTTGCTCCTGATGTGTGCCACGCTCATTGTCCTGGGCCTGAGCTGGATGATGATTTTCCGAGTCGGCAGATACTTTTTCCCCAACCGCGGTGAGCAGCCGGACCAGCCCGAAGCGAAAACAAAGTACACCGACGCGTGGACCGAAGCCGGAAAACGCATGCGGCCGCCGGAGGAGTAGCCCGAACTCACAAAATGCTGTGGAGAAACAGGCAATGGAGCTGCCGAATGCCAAATTAGCCCGCGTCGAACAAAGGAAGATCATCGAATATCTTCTGAATCCCGGGCATCCGGAAAACGGTGGGAAGGCTCATTTCTTCGCTTCCCTGGGCTACTCCGTCGAGCGATGGCAAATTATGGCGGACGCCCTCCGCGCGGTAGCACTTCAAGGGGTCGTATCTGGAACTTCGGAAACAATCCACGGGAAGAAATTCGTCGTCGATGGCGTCCTTCCGGCCCCAGACGGTCGTACTGCACAAATTCGCTCAATCTGGATTGTGGACCGCGGAGTTGCCGCACCGCGGTTGGTAACGGCCTACCCAAACGAGTAAAATGAGTTTGTCATGATCAACGAGCACGACCGGGCTGTTCTGAATGTGGATGTTCCGTCCGAAGGGCTAAAGGCGGGCGACATCGGCACCGTTGTGCATGTTTATACAGATGCAAAGGCCTTTGAAGTCGAGTTCGTCACGCTTGATGGCCACACCGCGGCGGTCTTAACGCTGGAATCGGCGCAAATCCGATCCGTAAAGCCCGGCGAAATCCCGCACGCCCGCGATCTGGCTGCCGCCTAATCTACATATTCGAACACATCACTGAATCAAATCCAGGTCGGTTTCAGTGGCCAAGCGCGCCACATTTGGCCTATCATCTTCCGGTCAAACCCCGGAGAACCCGAGATAATGAATCACCCCCGCCCCGCAACCGTAGGCCAATTAAAAGATTCCGGCTATCACCCCTGCTCCGTCAAAGACGAACTCCGGCGAAATGTCATCCGCAAGATCAAAGCCGGCGAAGAGCTTTTCCCCGGCATCGTCGGATACCGCGATTCGGTCATCCCCCAGATCATCAACGGTATCCTCTCCCGCCACGACCTCCTCTTCCTGGGACTGCGCGGCCAGGCCAAGACCCGCATTCTCCGCATGCTCCCCACCCTTCTCGACGAGTGGATTCCCGTCCTCGCCGGCACCGAGATCAACGACGAACCGTTGGCTCCTATTACCAAAACCGGCAAGCGCCTCATCGCCGAGCAGAAAGACGACGCCGCCATCGAGTGGGTACATCGCGACAACCGCTATCAGGAAAAACTCGCCACGCCGGACGTAACCATCGCCGACCTCATCGGCGAGATCGACCTCGTGAAGCACGCCGAGGGGCGCTATCTTTCCGATGAATCCACCATGCACTACGGCCTGATCCCGCGCAGCAACCGCGGAATTTTCGCCATCAACGAGTTGCCGGATCTGGCACCCCGCATCCAGGTCGGCCTCTTCAACGTCCTCGAAGAGCGCGACGTGCAGATTCGCGGCTATCCCATCCGCCTCGAGCTCGACGTCTGCCTCGTCTTCAGCGCCAACCCCGAAGACTACACCAATCGCGGCCGAATCGTCACCCCGCTGAAGGACCGCATCGGCTCCGTCATCCGCACCCACTATCCCGAAACCGTCGCCGAGGGAATCCAAATCGCCCAGGAAAACGCCTGGCTCGACCGCGGCACAGACGCCTCCACCGGCATAAAAGTAGACGTCCCGGCTTTCATGAACGAAATCGTCGAAGAAGTCGTTCGCCTCGCCCGCGGCAGTCCGCACGTCTCGCAGGCTTCGGGCGTTTCCGTACGCACCAGCATCGCCAACATGGAAACCATGGTCAGCAACGCCGAGCGCCGCGCCTCACGACAAAAGAAAAACGCGTCGTCCCCCGCATGTGCGACCTGAGTTACCTGGTCGCCAGTTGTCGGGGGAAAATCGAAATGACCCTGGCCGAGGAAGAAGGCGCCGAGGACAAGCTCATTCGCTCCCTCGTCGGCGAATCCGTCAAGGCCGTCTTCGCCCGCCACGGCGACCCGGAGGATTACGAAAACATCACCGAGCAGTTCAAGGGAAATCTCACCTTCCCCGCCGGCGACGACCTTCCCGCCGAGGAATTCGTCGCCAACATGAAAGCCATCAAGGGTCTCGCCCAGGGCGCCACCCAGCTCGCCAAGGAAATGGAGCTCGACGCCGCCGACCCCGCCATCCTCGCCAGCGTAGGCGAATTCCTGCTCGAATCCCTCTACGTGAACAACCGCCTCAGCAAATATAATGGGCGGGGAAAAACCTTTTTCAAAAGGTAAGCATCTTCCCCCTCCCCTGGTACTCCGGGGGAGGGCAAGGGTGGGGGCATTGTTTTAATTGCTGAGGAACTCCCCTCACGCCCGATAAAAACCAGGCCATTGATTCTGCTTTCCACAGTGGTATGCTCCGTTTCGTTCATGGATGAACGATCGTTAATTCTCGGACATGGAGGTCCGGATCATGCATTTCTTCTCATTTGATCGGGGAATCATCGTAGGCTTCTGTTTCGCACTCTGGATCGGCGCCGCCGGCCTGATCTGCTGGACCCTCGTCCCCAGGGAATTGCCTGATGAGTCCAGCGGCGTCGTCAACCCCACCGCCGTCGTGCGCGCCGAACCCGCCAGCGTCACCATCCCACAGGGCCAGATGCCCTTGGCGCAGCGGTAACCGACCCGGCAATTACTGCCGGTCGCACACCTGCCATTCCTTCGTTGACATCCCCACAGACCGGGTCTAGCTTCTAAAAATATGTTCCGACTCACGCGCCACGGCTGGCGGGAAATGCTTATTGGATCGATGGTTTTAGCCGTCACCGCCTGGGCCCTCAGCCTCGCCGTCTGGCCGCTGGCCCTGATCGTTGTGCCGGTCCTGATCTGGCTCTTCGCCTTCTTCCGCGATCCCGAACGTGCCATCCCCGCCGAGCAGCGGGCGGTCGTTTCGCCGGCGGATGGAAAGGTTTCCGACATCACCGAGCTGGAGCACGACGACCTGATCGGCGGCCCCGCCGTCCGCATCGGAATCTTCCTCTCCGTCTTCAATGTTCACGTCAACCGCTGTCCATGCGACGGAAAAGTCGTCTCCATCACCTACAAAAAAGGCAAATTCGTCAACGCCATGCGTCACGGCGAGGCCTCGACGACAAACGAATCCAACACCATCGTCCTCGCCGAACCGCGCGGCGGAAAAAACATCGTCGTCATCCGCCAGATCGTCGGATTGATCGCCCGCCGCATCGTCTGCACCGTCGCCAAAGACGAATTTGTCGAGCGCGGCGCGCCGCATCGGCATGATCAAGTTCGGCAGCCGCACCGAATTAACCATCGCCAAGTTCCTCGACCCAAAGATTCAGGTCCAGATCGGCCAGAACGTCCGCGGCGCTTCGGATATCATAGCCGTCCTGATGAACCCCATTCACACGGAGTCCAAAGCGGTGGGAGAGGAGTATGAGCCGCTGACTTCGCGGGAGACGCCCGCATGAGCCAATTGGGCCCGACGATTGATCCCCTCCCGCCCCATCGCCGCCTGAAAAAGCGCCGCCGCCCCCACCGCTCGCGCGAGCAGCGCCGCCTCCGCTTGCGCCGCCACGGGCGGAGGGCCTACATCCGCTCCGTCTATTTCCTCCCCAGCATCGCCACCCTCGGCAACGCCGTCTGCGGGTTCGCCGCGATTTACGTCGCCACTATGGTCGCCCCCGGCTCACCCCTCCCGCGCGATCCCGTCGGCAGCTTCTTCGTCGCCCGCGGTTTCGGCGCCGCCGCCTATCTGATCTTCCTCGCCATGGCCTTCGACGCCCTCGATGGACGCCTCGCCCGATTCGCCCGCCACACCACCGATTTCGGCGGACAGCTCGACAGCCTCGCCGACGTCGTCAGCTTCGGCCTCGCCCCCGCCTTCGTCGCCCTGCGCCTCTTTCACGTCGAAGGCCCCAACTGGGACCTGCCCCTGGCTCGATTGGTCTGGGCCATCGCCGCCCTCTATATGTGCTGCGCCGCCATCCGCCTCGCCCGCTTCAACGTCAGCAACGAGCACGGCGAGCAGCATCATTTCAGCTTCCTCGGACTCCCCTCGCCCGGCGCCGCCGGCGCCGTCGCCGGATTGGTCCTGATGCAGCAGGATTTGGCGAGATTGTCATTCACCGTCCTCTCGCAGGCCTGCCTGGTCCTCCTCCCTTTCGTCGTGCTCGGAACCGGATTGCTGATGGTCAGCCTTTTGCGCTATCCGCACCTGGTGAATCGATATCTACGCGGGCGAAGACCCATCGGACGCCTGATCGCCATCGTCTGCGTTGTTCTGCTGATGGTCGTCGCCCACCAGTACGTGATCGGCATCGGCAGCCTGACCTACGCCGCCTCCGGACCCGGCGCATGGATCGCCGCCCGCACCCGCCGCTGGATGCGGCCCCCAAAATTGCCACAATAGCGATATCCCCTCTTATCCCCGCCCCCGGTAATCCGGGGGAGGGCTAGGGAGGGGGCCGAACACCAATTGATACGGATCTCAAAAATGAGCGATAAAGTAATCACCCGTTTCGCCCCCTCACCCACAGGCTACCTCCACGTAGGCGGCGCACGCACCGCCCTCTTCAGTTGGCTCCTCGCCCGCCATTTCAACGGCCAATTCCTCCTCCGCATCGAAGACACCGACCTGGCAAGAAGCACCGAAGAATCCGTCACCAGCGTCCTCGAAGACCTCCGCTGGCTAGGCCTGAACTGGGACAACCCCAACCTCATGTTCCAGTCCAGGCGGGTCGACATTTACAACCGCATCATCGAAGACCTCATCTCCCGCGGCATGGCCTATAAGGCATACGAAACGCCGGCCGAGCTCGACGCTCAGCGCAAAATCGCCGAGCGGGCAAAGCGCGCCTATCTCTACAAGCGGCCGACTCTGTCCGCCGACCAGATTGCGAAATTCGAATCAGAAGGCCGGGCCTCGGTCGTGCGATTCGCCATGCCAGTCAAAGAATACCGCTTCGCCGACGTCGTCCTCGGCAAAGAGATCGTCCTCGCCCCCAGCCAGGTCCAGGATTTCGTAATTCGCAAAACCGATGGCATGCCAACCTATCACTTCGCCGTGGTAGTCGACGATGCCGAGATGGGAATCACCCACATCCTGCGCGGCCAGGAACATCTGCTCAACACCGTCAATCACATCGCCCTGCAGGAAGCCCTCGGATATTCCCGCCCCATCTACGGCCACCTCCCGGTAATCCTCAACACCGACGGCAGCAAAATGGGCAAGCGCGATCGCGACAAAAAAATCCGCCACCAGGCAAATCTTTGGTTTCGCCAGCACAATGGTTGGGAGCCTTCCAAATTGGGGGAAGGCTCCGGTATCGATGCGCTTCGGATTCAAGCTTGGCTCGACGACGCCGGTGCTCAATTGACGGCAGAGGAACACAGAAAACTCATGCCGGTCATCGGCCTAAAAGAAAACGACATGCCGGAGATTCTGATCCACGATTTCCGCGCCAACGGCTACCTCCCCGAAGTCATGCTCAATTTCCTCGCCCTCCTAGGCTGGAGCCCCGGCGGCGACAAAGAGGCGCATGACCGTCAAGGAAATGGTCGAGCTCTTCTCCCTCGACCGCATCGGCCAGGCCAACGCCAAATTCAACCGCGAAAAACTCCTCGCCTTCAACACCGAAGCCTGCGCCGCCGCCCCCGAGGATCGCCTCCTCGCCGCCCTGCGCGATTTGCTAAGCCTTGACCCCGTCTCTCCCATGAACGCTGCAAAAGACGAGGATCTCAAGTGCGTCATCAAGATGAACGCCGGTATGCGCAACCGTGCCGGCGAAGTCGCGGAAAAGAGCCTCTTCTTCTTTCTCCCCGACGACCAGATCAAATTTCAGCCCGACGCCGTCGAAAAAGTCCTGAAGAAAAATGAGAGCCAGGGCCTTAAGGCCCTGAAAGAAGTCCGCGCCATCCTGGAATCGGTCTCCGACTGGACCACCCACCCCATCGAAGAAGCCGTAAAAAAATACTGCGAGACCAGCGGATTGGGATTAGGAAAGGTTGCCCAACCGATCCGCGTCGCCGTCAGCGGCTCCAGCATCAGCCCCCCAATTTTCGAAACCCTCGCATTCCTGGGAAAAGATCGCTCACTCCAAAGAATATCACGCTGCCTCGAAACAGCCGCATAGAGGAATATCATTCGGCAATTGGCAATTGGCAATCGGCATTTGTTATTGCCTCCTCGTCATCGCCCTTCTCAACTCCCGATCCTGCTCCTTCTTCTTAATCGATTCCCGCTTATCATGCCGCTGTTTCCCCTTCGCCACCCCCAGCTCCAGCTTCGCCCGCCCCCCCTTGAAATAAATCGCCAGCGGAATCAGCGTCGTGCCGCTTTGCGCGGTCTCGGCTTCCAGCCGGTGCAGCTCCCGCTTATGAACCAGCAGCTTTCGCTCCCGCAGCGGTTCATGCCCCAGCACCGCATTTTGATACGGATCAATATGGCACCCATGCAAAATCAGCTCCCCCCGCTCAATCCGCGCAAACGACTCCGAAAGCTGGCACAGCCCCAGCCGCAGCGATTTCACCTCACTCCCCAGAAGCGCAATCCCGCATTCGATCTTCGCCTCGATGAAATAATTGTGCATCGCCCGCCGATTGGCGATTCTCGGCGAAAAATTGGCCCTGTCATGGTCCTTCATGGCTCCCCTTTATTGTATCGTCTTGACGGGAACCATGTGTGGCATAAGATTTTGCCTTCCAAAGCCACAGGATGGCTATCCTGTGGTCCGCCGCGGCTGTGGCGAAATTGGCAGACGCGCAAGATTCAGGTTCTTGTGTCGCAAGACGTGGAGGTTCGAGTCCTCTCAGCCGCATTTACCCCACCTCCTTCCCTTTGACGGGGGCAGTGGCTTACCATTGATCCACCCATGACCCAGTCAGCCGCTCCCGTCTCCACCATCGTTAATCAAGGAAGCACCTCGGGCTCCGACGAAGATAAGACCAACGTCAAGGAAACGATCGAGTCGATCCTTGTCGCCTTCATCCTCGCCTTTATCTTCCGCGCCTTCGTCGTCGAGGCCTTTGTCATCCCCACCGGCTCCATGGCCCCCACCCTCCTCGGCGCTCACATGCGCTACGTCTGCCCCGACTGCGGCTACACCTTCGACGTGAATTACCAGTCGCGCACCGAAGAAGAAGACGAGGACATGCGCACGCCCCCCGAGGCCTTCCCCCCGCTCGACGTCTATTGCCCCAATTGCGGCTACCTCGTCGCCTCGCACGAGCGCCGCAACAGCTTCGGCGAAATCACCAACCCGCAGGACGCCACGCCCGTCAATTACGGCGACCGCATCCTCGTCCTCAAATATCTCTACCTCCTTCATCCCCCCAGCGCTGGGACGTAGTCGTCTTCAAAAGCCCCGATGAACCCAAGGAATTTCACTACGAGCAGAATTTCATCAAGCGCCTCGTTGGCCTGCCCGACGAGCAGTTGATGGTCCTCGACGGAAACGTCTACATCAAAAAAACGCCCGACAGCGCCTGGGAAATCCCGCTGAAAACCCCAGAGGCGCAGGACGCCCTCTGGCGGCTCGTTTACGACAACGATTTCCATCCCACCATCACCCAGCGCAGCCCCGGCCAGCTCAAATGGGTCCAGCCCTGGCGCGCGGACGGGGCTGGCTGGGACGCCTCCGGCCGCCAATTCAAATTCGATAATTCCACCGGCAGCGGCATCCTCCGCTTCGACCCCAACGCCAACAGCACCACCCAAACCCTGACCGATTACCTCGTCTACGACTCCACCGCCGGCCTCCCCTACGCCCGCCGGCCCGAGCCCGCAGGCGGCTCCTACGACGACGAAAACGCCAACCCCGTCTCCGACCTGAAACTAACCGCCTACTACCAACGCCAGAGCGGCGACGGCGCCCTGCGCCTCCAGCTCACCAAAACCGTCGATGTCACTCACACCTTCACGGCCCAGATCGAACCCGACGGCGTTCGCCTGATCCATCAAACCAACGATTTTGAAGTCGCCGACCAGCACAAAACCTTCGCCGAGCTCGGCATCTCCCCCAATCAACCCATCATGATCGACTTCGAAAACGTCGACTACCGCGTCACCCTTCGCCTCAACGGCAAAGACGTCTTCGGCCCGCTCGCTTACGCCCCGAACATCAATTGGCTGATGGACCAGTACCACAACCACCCGCGCGGCCGCCGCGCCGGCGAGGCCACCATCGAGGCCGAACACCAGCAATGCACCCTCGATCACGTCGGCCTCTGGCGCGACGTCTTCTACACCAACCGCAGCGGCGGAATGACCCTCCACTCCGCCACCCCCGACGATCCGGTTAAGCTCGGTAAAGGCGAATTCTTCACCATGGGCGACAACTCCGCCATTAGCAAGGATGCGCGATATTGGGATGCCCCTATCGACCTGCCTCACGAGGGCCTGGAAATGAAGGAGGGACGCGTTCCAGAGCAGTTCATGCTCGGAAAAGCCGTTTTCGTCTACTGGCCCGCCGGTTACCGCCTCTTCGGGACCCGCATTTCCCTGATCCCCAATTTCGGGGACATGCGCTGGATTCACTAACAAAGCATCGCCCCACTCCCGGAACGCCCACGGCGCCGCCGTGGGTTCCCCCTCCCGCCCCCAAAAAAGGGTATTCCCCCCATCCTTCCAGCCGATAAATCTCCTGTTCCGCCCAGAATCCGCGGATAGAATACTGACGCAATGGATATGGATTACCGCCCCACCATAGGCATCACCATGGGCGAGCCCGCCGGTATCGGGCCCGAGGTCATCGTCAAGGCCCTCGCCGATCCCGTCCTCCGCCACAAAGCCCACTTCATCGTCTACGGCATGAACGAGCTGCTGCACTACGCCGCCGACATCGCCGAGTTCGACGTCTTCTGGTGGCGCGACCAATTCAACGGCCGCCTGCGAAACTATCCACACGACGTGGTCGTGGTCGACTACGACCAATATTCAATGCTCGGAACCGCCGTCCGCGCCCCCAGCAAAATGGGCGGCGAAGCGTCGATGCGCTTCTGCCTCGACGCCATCGAAGCCGCCAATCGCAAACTGATCGACGCCGTCGTCACCGGCCCAATCGCCAAGGAAAGCTGGAAGCTGGCCGGATTTAACTACCCCGGCCACACCGAGCTCTTCGCCCAGCGCACCGGCTCCCGCCGCTACGCCATGATGTTCGCCGGCGGACCTCTAAAGGTAGTCCTCGCCACCGTCCATATGCCCCTGATGGGCCTCTGGGGCCGCCTCAATATCGGCGCCGTCTTCCAGCCCATCGAGCTGGTCCACCAGGCCCTCGTTGAGTGGTTCGACATCCCCAAGCCGCGCATCGCCGTCTGCGGCCTAAATCCCCACGCCAGCGAAAACGGCCAATTCGGCGACGAAGAAGAGCGCATCATCTCCCCCGCCATCCTGATGGCCCGCGATCAAGGCGCCGACGTAACCGGCCCCTACCCCCCCGACACCATCTTCCTCAAAGCCCGCGACGGCCATTTCGACGCCGTCGTCGCCATGTACCACGACCAAGGCCTCATCCCCGTAAAACTCCTCGCCTTCGACCAGGCGGTCAACATCACCCTCGGCCTCCCCATCATCCGCACCAGCCCCGACCACGGCACCGCCTTCGACATCGTCGGCAGAAACCGCGCCAACCCCGGCAGCATGAGAGCCGCAATCGAACTAGCCATCGATTTAGCGGTCAAAAAACATCGCCGAAAAACCGGCGGAGAAGCATCCGAAAGCGCGATGAAGGGGAAATAATCGGAGCCGGGGGGCACACAGAAATCGCACCAGACAAGAGAATCGGAATTCGGATAGTGGGTCAGTTCCCTCCCGGAACGCCCACGGCGCTGCCGTGGGGAATTCGTATTTCGACACGGAACCCAAACTGACCCACCACCGCGATTCCGCTCACTTCGTCACAGGCGGAATTCTGCCGAAGGCAATCTTGTCGTCCATCGAATGGCGATAATTGTGCATCGGTCCAAAATAAACCGTGGAAGCCCCCCATCGCTGGTTGATCTTATCGACCGCCTGCGAAACACGCCGGGGTTTCTCGATCGCATCGAAAAGCGGTTCTGACACCTGCGTGGCTGCAATAAGCCCGGCCACTTCAACACCTACTTTCATCGGGCGAGAGGCCCCGGGCCCGCGGCGTTGCCAGAGAACGTGGAATTTCGCCAAAAGCGTCGGAGTGTCCTGCACGCAGGGGAGTATGACCTCCTGGAACCAATAGTTATTCTGGACATCCTTCACATGCGCCCGCAGGCATTGGGCGAAGTACCCATCATGCCTCAGCCGGGCGCCCAATCTGCAAAGCAGTCGCACCATGATGCCGTGAGCCCCTTCATCATTTCGGAATTTGGGGTCGAGGACGCTGGCATGGCTCATGGAACGACGCCGTGTCGGCAGTTCCGGCTCATCGTACCCATGAAAGCCGGCCCACCAATTTCCCCCGGAAACCGAGCCCCAAACTGCAATCGCCTCCCGTTTGCTGATCGCCCACAGGTCGCGCACGGTGTGAATTCCCTGGGCTTCAAGCCGCGCGACCATACCATGGCCTATTCCGCAAAGATCGTCCAACAAAAACGAGTCGAGGCGATCCGGCAGTTCGTTGACGCTCAATGCCGTCAATCCGTTCGGCTTGTGCAGGTCGCTGGCGATCTTTGCCAGGAGCCGCGTCGCGGCGATCCCGATCGAGCAGGTCAGGCACGGACCAAAATCCTTCAGAAGCTGATTCTTGATTTGCCGTCCAAGGGCGAGGGCGCGAGCCGTTTTTTGTTCCTCGCCCCATAGCTGGATCGCCCATTCGTCGATCGAATAGACCTTGTGGATGGGAACACACAGGTCGATGCTTCGCAGAATGGCATGATGCACCCGGACATAAACGTCCGGCCGCGCCTTTACCAGCAGGATGCCAGGACACAATCGCCGCGCATCCTGCACGCTGGTGCCGGTTTTCACACCGCACCGTTTGGCGTCGTAGCTGCAGGCTATGATCGAGGTGTATTCCGATTCCACCGGAATAACCCCGATGGCCCGGTCGCGCAATTCCGGCCGCAGATGCTGCTCCACCGAAGCGAAGTAGGAATTCATGTCGATGAACAGCCAATTCATCCCTTCAATCATACCAAACTTATTACTAACATGAGCCCGGCGTTGTCAACACCCATTTGACCCGATTTGTTTGTTCTATTGCTGGTAAACTCGCGGCGGGAAAGGACTCTTTTCCCCTCGCCCTGTACTCACTCTTACCCCCTCTCCCGGTAATCCGGGAGAGGGTTGGGGTGAGGGCTCCCCTTTCTACTGAGGGCTCTTCGTATGTTGCGCCCACATGCGATTACCCTGAATGTTACCCACCTTGGAATTCGGTTTCGTTGACAACCCGCCTATGAGTCCAGTACCGTTCCGCACGCTCCCACCTCACCAGGCGGGGCAAAATTCAATGACCACCGTCGCTAGTAAACCCAAGGCTTATCTCAAGGTCCGGCAAAAAACCGTCCGCGAGTCCCTGGCCAAGCTCAATCTCGACAGCCTCCTCCTAACCCTCCCCGCCGACATCGCTTATCTCACCAACTTTACCGGCGACGATTCCATCGCCCTCATCACTCCCAGCGACCTCATTCTCGTCACCGACTTCCGCTACAAAGAGCAGGCCCAGATCGAAGCCGGCTGGCTCAAGGCCGTCATCCGCGACGGAAAGATGGAAACCGCCCTCGCCGAAACCATGCTCGGCTCAAAGGCAAAACGCGTCGGTTTCGAGGCCAATCGCGCCAGCTTCGGACAGATTCACGCCCTCGATAAAGCCATCAAGGAAAAAGCCGGCAAAGAGGTCCTCGAGCTCGTCCCGGTCGAAGACCTCATGGTCAACATCCGCAAGGTCAAGGATGACCATGAGATCGCCCTCATCCGCAAAGCCGCCGCTATCGCCGAAGAAGCCTTCACCGCCGTCCGCGAAGAGATCAAGGTCGGCCAGACCGAAAACTATTACGCCGGCCTGCTCATTTTCGAGATTCGCAGCCGCGGCGCCAGCGACGCCTCTTTCCCCGTCATCATCGGCCGCCGGCCCCAACAGCAGCCTATGCCATTACCGCCCCGCCGACGCCCTGGTTCGCGAAGACCAGCCCCTCCTCTTCGACTGGGGCGCACTCTACGAAGGCTATTGCAGCGACATCACCCGAACCATGATGCTTGGCCGAGTCGCTCCCAAATTGAAAGAAATCTATAAGATCGTTCTCGAAGCCCAGTTATCCGCAATCGACTTCCTCCGCCCTGGCGTCACCACCCAAAAAGCCGACAAGGTCGCCCGCGATGTTATCGACAACGCTGGATATAAGGATTTCTTCGGTCACGGCCTCGGCCACGGCATCGGACGCGAGATTCACGAACTCCCCACCATGCGCAAAACCGGCGGCGACGAAGAGCTCCGCCCGGGTATGATCATCACCGTCGAACCAGGAATCTATCTCCCCGGCATCGGTGGTGTACGCATCGAGGACGACGTTCTGATCACCCACAGCGGCTGCGAAGTCATCACCACGCTCGACAAGACTTTCGAGGGTTGCCACATTGAGTGAAAAATCCCGACCCAAGAAGCCCGCACCTCCCCGGCTGAAGTCCCCAGGGAAATCCACCGGACCGATGGACCTTTCGCTCCTCGAGCGCATCGTCAAGCTGATGCAAGCCAACGATCTCACCGTCGTCGACCTCCGCGAGGGTGACCTCCGCGTCATCCTGCAGCGCGGCCCCGCCGGCAATATCGTCCAGAACGCCTTGCCGCAGACGCCCTTCCCCGGCACTCCCCCCCTGCAACCAGCCGCGCCCGTCGTCGAGGAAGACAAGCATCGCGAAATCAAAAGCCCCATGGTCGGAACCTTTTATTCCGCCCCCAGCCCCGATGCCAAGGCCTTCGTTTCCGTCGGCTCCAAAATTTCCGACGACACCGATGTCTGCGTCATCGAAGCCATGAAGGTCTTCAACAACGTCAAGGCCGAATGCTCCGGCACCATCGCCAAAATCCTGGTCACCAACGGCCAGGTCGTCGAATTTGGGCAAGTCCTTTTCCTCGTTAAGCCGTGAGCAACAAGCGGCCCCTAAAATTCGCCAACGCCGATGCCGTCGCCGCCGACGTTCGCCATCTCCGCGAAGGCTATTCCCAATCCGGAAACTGGTCGCTCCACCAATCCTGCTGGCACCTCGCCAAGGCCCTCCGCTCCTCCATGCGCCCAGGCCCCCACGAGCCGGTCGCAACCGGAATCGTGCAGAAGATGCAGCTTAAAGCGATCCTGATAGCCGGTCGAATCCCCTCCGGCGTTAAAGCGCCGGACCACGTCGTCCCCGCCGCCGATGTGCCCGAATCGTCGATCGATGATCTCCTGGCCGCCCTGGAAGAACTGAAGCAATTCAAAGGCCCCTTTGCGCCGCATCGGATGCTCGGAAACGTCGGCCATGAAGATTTCATCCGCCTGCACCTGATTCACTGCGCCCATCACCTAAGCCATCTCCGGCCGGCCCTAACCCCAAATTCAGTGCCGGCTGGGTCAAAGTAAAATATGTTCTCCAAGATCCTCATCGCCAACCGCGGTGAGATCGCCCTGCGGATCATCCGCGCCTGCCGCGAGATGGGCATCCAGACCGCCGTCGTCTATTCCACCGCCGACACGCGACGCCGCCTATCTGAAGCTGGCCGACCAGGCGATCTGCATCGGCGACGCCCCGCCCGCCGAAAGCTATCTCAAGATCGACCGCATCATCGCCGCCGCCGAAATCGCCGACGTGCAGGCGATCCATCCCGGCTACGGATTCCTGGCCGAGAACGCCCACTTCGCCGAGATCTGCCGAAGCTGCAAGATCGAATTCATCGGCCCGCCCGTCAGCGCGATGGCCGCCGTCGGCGACAAAGTCGCATGCAAAAAGCTCGCCAAAAAAGCCAAGGTCCCCACCGTCCCCGGCAGCGAAGGCGCCGTCGATGACGAAAAGACCGCCCTGAAAATCGCCGGCGAGATCGGCTATCCCGTCATCATCAAAGCCGCCGCCGGCGGCGGCGGCCGCGGGATGCGCGTCGCCCACAACGACGTCTCCCTCCAGGCCGGCTTCAAGCAAGCCCAGGCCGAAGCCGAAAACGCCTTCAAGGACTCCACCGTCTACATCGAAAAATACGTCGAATTCGGCCGGCACGTCGAAGTGCAGATCCTGGCCGACAACCACGGCAACGCCGTCCATCTCTGGGAGCGCGACTGCTCCATGCAGCGCCGCCATCAGAAGCTGGTCGAAGAATCCCCCAGCCCGGTCCTCAAGCACGAAGTCCGCGAAAAGCTCTGCGAATCCGCCGTCCGACTGGTCAAAGCCGCCGGCTACACCAACGCCGGCACCGTCGAATTCCTCGTCGATCGAAGAACAGAACTTCTACCTCCTCGAAGTCAACGCCCGCATCCAGGTCGAGCATCCCGTCACCGAGCAGGTCACCGGCATCGATCTGATCAAGGAACAGATCCGCGTCGCCGCCGGCGAAAAGCTGAGCTTCAAGCAGAAAGACATCCCGCAGATCGGCCACGCCATCGAGTGCCGCATCAACGCCGAAGACCCCGCAGCGAAATTTCGCCCCCTCCCCCGGCCTGATCGAAGAACTCCGCCTCCCCGGCGGCCCCGGCGTCCGCATCGACACCCACGTCTACGCCGGCTACCGCATCCCCCCCAACTACGACAGCATGATCGGCAAGCTGATCGTCCACCGCCCCACCCGCGCCGAAGCCATCGCCACCATGAAGCGCGCCTTAGGCGAATTCCACATCGCCCCCATCAAGACCACGATCCCGCTTGCAGCTGCAGATCATGGACAACCAGAATTTCGCGAGCGGGGAAGTGGATACGGGGTTCGTCGAGCGGGAATTGCTCGGGAGATAGAAGGTCTTACCCCCTCGCCCGGTACTCCTCTTTCCCCCGCCCCCGGTACTCCGGGGGAGGGCAGGGGAGGGGGTCCCTCCTGCTCAACTTTCTACTGCTCTACTCTCTCGCGAAGCGCGGGTGAGGGCCACTTTTCCTATCCGTGCCCAACCATATAATCCGTGGTGAAAAAAAATCTTCGCGCCCTTCGCCCCTTCGCAGCTTATTATTCCGCTTGGAATCGACTAATTGAACATGACAGGGATAAACTCAAGCATGACCGGCGATTGGCAAACACAGATGAAAACCGTGGTCGACCTCATGCGCGGCCTAAGCCGCGAAACCGACCCCCAAAAAGCCGCCCAATATTACATCGCACGCGTCCGAAAAATGTTCCCCGCCGACCGCTGGGTTTCCGTCAGCCGCCGCGGAATGCCCCCGGGCGAATACCTCATCACCCGAAGCTCCACCTGGGACGAGGAGATCGACCCCTGGCGGCAGCGTGACCGCCTCCCCCGCCTCAAAGGCGGACTCCTCGGTGAACTCATCTACAGCGAAGAACCCCAGGTCATTTACGATCTCGCCTCCCGCCTGAAGTCCGATGACCCCGGCTACGACTATCTCAAGGGGATGAAAATGCTCATCACCCTCCCCATGTACGATGAGGGGACCGCCCAGAACATGCTCGTCCAATTCTTCAACGACCCCTCTCAATTCTCGGTGGAGCGTTATCCCACCCTAATGTGGCAGGCAAACCTCTGGGGCCGCGGAACCCTCAACCTCGCCCTTCGCCGCGAATTGAGCGAAGCCCTCGAATCCCTCGACAGCGAGCTGGATAAGGTCGGCGAAATGCAGCGCTCCCTCCTCCCCTCGCAACTACCCAAAATCGACGGCCTGCAACTCGCCGCCGACTACCAGACCAGCCAACGCGCCGGCGGCGACTACTACGACGTCTTCGATTGCGGCGACGGCCGCTGGGGCCTTCTCATCGCCGACGTCTCCGGCCACGGCACCCCCGCCGCCGTCATCATGGCCGTCACCCACGCCATCGCCCATCTCCACCCCGGCACCGGCGAGCCCCCCGGAAATCTTCTCTCTTTCGTCGATCGCCAGCTTTCCGAAAAATACACCAACGACCGCCGCTCTTTCGTCACCGCCTTCTACGGCATCTACGACCCGCGCGATCGCTCCCTCACCTACTCCCGCGCCGGCCACAACCCCCCGAGGTTCATGCGCGGCGGAACAATCGAACCCCTCGACGGCGTCGGTGGCCTCCCCCTCGGAATGGGCGTCAAAGATGAACGCTATTTCGAGAAAAAACTGATGCTCAAACCCGGCGACAACCTCCTCTTCTACACCGATGGCATCACCGAAGCCCGAAACCCCGCCCGCGACATGTTCGGCGTCGAACGCCTTGACGCCGCCATGCTCAAACCCGCCAAATCCGCGCAGGAAAAGCTCAAAAACGTGCTGGCGGACCTGGCCGCCTTCACCGGCCGCGACCGCCGATGACGATCGAACGCTGGTCGCGGCACGCGTAGTCTAAAAATATGGCGGAACCCGATCGCGTTATTGAATACGCCGCACACACCAACGACATCCACACCCTGCGCCTGGAGCAAAACGCCGACGGTTTTCGCGTGATTTTTCCGGTAAAGCCAACCTGGGTTTGGGTGTTCGAGATCGTCCTACCGCTCATTGTCGCTCTCATGAAACTTGCAACTGCGGTCATGGCGGTGGGGATTCTGTGGGATATTTATTCGTTGGGGCGGAACGCCGCGTTCACCATGAACGGCCTTGAGGGCATCATTTGGCATTATGGCCCCGCGATTATTGCCACGACGGGCGTTGCCGTCGGCTTCTGGATCGGGGTCGCCGTGTTCAATTGGCGCCGTTTTCGAAGATTCGCTGGAGAACCACGGGTACTGATCGTAAATCGGGAAGGAATAACCGACAGGAAACCGGGCTGGCTGCAAATGCGCGAGCGGCATATTGAATCCGCCAAAATCAAGAGCCTTCGCCTGAAAGTCTATCGGCTCCACTTCGACTGGAAGCGCAGCGTCGCTGATTTGATCGTAGAGACCAAGAAGGGATGGACGATTCGGTTTCGATTGTCGACGGCAGATGTGGGGCTGCCGGAGGAAATCGGGCGGCGGATGGGGATGATGGTGGGATGTCCGATGCGGTGAGGTTATAGCGACGATGCGGGGGAACTTAGAAATGCCCCCCTCCCCAACCCTCCCCCGGAGTACCGGGGGCGGGGGCAAAAGCTTGTTGGGCGTAAAACCAATTGAGATTCGGGGGGGATGTCAGGGTTCGGGGGTTGTGGCGATGATTCCGACTCTCAGGGATTGGGGGGAGTGGTACTGGTGGTCGGGGAGCTTGGGTTTGAGGGCGGCGGCGGCGCGGAGGGCGATTTGGGCGGCGCGGAGGCGGGTTTGCTCGTCGCAGTCGTCGAGAAGATCGTCGATGGCGGCAAGGGCTTTGGCGGCGGTGGCCTGAATTTGATTGATGACGGCGGCGTGGAGGGCGGCGCGGCCTTCGGCGAGGGCGCGGCGGTAGTCTTCGTTGAAGGTTTTCCAGTTCCAGAGAGTTCTGCGAGTGATGCCGAGGATTTCGGCGATGCGAGAATCATTGACGCCGCGAAGGGTGTGTTCGATGGCAAGTTGCTGGAGTTCGGTGAGGTTGAAGGAACGGTCAGTTCCCACACTTTCCCAAAATTTCTCACTTTTTTGGGGGAGAGAGGAGATGGGGCGGTCGAGGGAAGATGGGGGAAGGGGAGCGGGGAGATGGGAATCGATGTCGGAGATTTCGGATTTGAGATTTGAGATTTCAGAGTTGGGATTGGGGGACATTGAACCCTCCGGGTTAGTGGGTAGATAGTAGAGACAGAGAAAACATTAAGGCTCTATATACAGGTCCGGAAGTGCACGTTTTGTACCTATTTTTGGAAAAATCCGGGCGGAATTATTTTTTGGGGGGGTGAGATTGAAAAGAAATTGATATGGGCGGGTGCGCGAGGGCAAAGACGCCCCGCAAACGGGGCCGCTAAACTGGAGGATTGAGGAGGGGCTGGGCAAATGCTTGAACCTTGGGCACGAAGTTCTATCATCGCGGCCATCGACCAATCCCGAATTTTCTCGGAGGCATTATGAGCACCCAACTAAAAGGAAACGCCGTCGTCGGCCAATCCGGCGGGCCCACGGCCGTCATCAACCAATCCCTCGTCGGCGTCATCCAGGGGGTCAAGGAATGCGGACACATCGAGCAGCTCCTCGGGGCCCGGCATGGCGTAAGAGGAATCGTGGATGAGAAATTCATCGACCTGAAGAAAGCGAGCGGCGAACTCCTCGAGCGCATCGCCAACACCCCCGCCGCCGCACTCGGCTCCACCCGCGACAAACCCGATGCCGCCTACTGCGAAAAAATCTTCCGCTCCTTCTCAAAAAATAACGTCCGCTACTTCTTCTACATCGGCGGCAACGACTCCGCCGACACCGCCCGCATCGTCTCCGAGCTCGCCAAAAAGGAAAAATACGAGCTCCGCGTCTTCCACGTCCCCAAAACCATCGACAACGATCTGCGCGTCCACGACCACACGCCCGGCTACGGCTCCGCCGCCAAGTTCGTCGCCGCCGCCATGATCGGCGACAACTACGACAACAGATCCCTCCCCGGTGTAAAAATCGACATCATCATGGGCCGCAATGCCGGATTCCTCACCGCCGCCTCCGTCCTCGCCCGCCACGCGCACCGACGACGGCCCCCACCTCATCTACGTTCCCGAAACGCCCCTCAGCGAGGAGAAATTCATCGCCGACGTCGAACGCGTCTATTCCAAACAGGGCCGCTGCCTCATCGCCGTCAGCGAAGGCATCGTCCGCCCCGACGGCATCACCTGGACCGAAGCAATGTCCCAGAACCTCGACCGCGACAGCCACGGAAACATCCAGCTCTCCGGCACCGGCGCCCTCGGCGATGCCCTCTCCGACCTCATCAAACGCAAAGTCCAGCCCCCCGGCGGCAAAAAACTCCGCGTCCGCGCCGACACCTTCGGCTATCTCCAGCGCAGCTTCCCCGGGTTCGTCAGCACCGTCGACGCCCAGGAAGCCCGCCGCGTAGGCCGCATGGCCGTGAAATATAGTTCGCAAGGCGAAACCGAAGGCAGCGTCGCCATGAAACGACACCCCGGAAACGCCTACAGCATCGACACGTTTTTGACGCCCCTAGCCACCGTCGCCAAGGAAACCAAGCACCTCGACCCATCCTTCATCGCCGACGGCAACAACGTGACGGATGCGTTTATCCAGTACGTAAAGCCCCTCGTCGGCGAATTACCAAAAGTCGGATCGTTGGACGAGATGAAATAGGGGCCCGCGAGCAAAGGCGCAAAACCACCGATTCCAATGTCAGTCGCCCCACTCCCGAAACGCCCACGGGCGCCGCCGTGGGGAAGGTCACCGCCAAGATTTCGGTCTGCGAATTTCGATTCTTCCTCAGCGATCTCAGCGTTCTCTAGCGAAGCGGGCGGTGAGATGAATTTTCCGGGCTACTCAAAAACCCGCTTCAGCTTCAGGAAGTGCTTCTCAAACAAATGATAGCTCGCAAACGCCATCAGCGCCGTCGCTCCCAGGCATAACGCGTAATGCGGAATCACCGCCGTCCAGATATGCCCATGCCAGGCCATCTTCCGCATCGAAAACCAGGTCGTCAGCGTATTTAGAATCAGCCGGTGATAGATGTACATCCCATAGCTATAGACGCCGAAGAATCGCAGCCACTGCTGCGAAAGGATTCAGTTGACAACCCCGGCAGTTTGCAGCGAGAGGAGCAAAAACGCCGCCCACGCGAAGGCGATGAACGTATAGCTGATTACCGCGATCGGCTTGCCGAGATGAATCGACCCGATGACCTGTCCGTCGAGGGCAAAACAAACGATCGCCGCCGCCGCGGAAAACAGTCCGACCCATTGAAAGCTCCGCAAAAGCTCCTTCGCAGACCGCTGCTGAATTAGCACCGCCAGCAGCGCCCCCAGCGCCAGGCAATCCATCCGGCACTGCGTCGCGACATACGGCACCAGCGGGTTCTCCCCCGAAATCACTGCATACGCCCGGCAGATCGGCGCGATGACGATCAGGGCGATGCAAAGCCGCACGAGGGAACGGTCCGACAGAAACCAGACCATCAGCGGCCAAAAAAGATAAAAATGCTCCTCCACCGCCAGCGACCAGAAATGCCCCAGTGAAACCTGCGCATGATCCAAAAACGTAAACCCCGTCCGGCAGATCAAATAATTCGTCCCGTAAAACCAGTACCAAGGCCACGCATCCCGAAGCGTCGTCAGCTTCTCCCACGACGGAATCGTGTGCAATCCAATGAGCAGCAATATCAGCACAAAATAATAAAGCGGAAAAATGCGCAGCGCCCGGCGTGAATAAAAATTCCGAAAATAATGCTCCGACGAGCGAGAGCGAAGCAAAATGCCTGTGATCAGAAACCCCGACAACACAAAAAACAGATCGACCCCAACCACCATGTTGCCGGTGATCGGCTGAAAGATTTTCGCCAGCGTGTTGCCGTAATTTTTTTCGGGAGAAAAGTGGTTGATGAGGACGAGGAGGATGGCGACGCCGCGAACCCCGTCGAGCGCGGGGATGTGCCCCAGCCGCGAATGGTTGACCTCATCCCCTTCGCGGGACAAGGGGCCGTGGGATTGCTTGGTCCGATCCTCGATTGCCGTCATTGAGCGCACTTCCGAGGGTCTTATCGGCAAAATGCCTGCCGGGGGCAAGCATTCGTCACGAGACCCGAGAACTGAGAATCCGCATCGCTTCCAGCGGAAAATCGGTAATCAGCATCGTGATGTTCGACCCCAGCAACCGCTCCATATGCCCCAGCTCGTTCACCGTCCAGACGCCAACATTTTTGTGAACGTCCTGCGGCCGGAACGACCCGTGCTTGATATGAACCGCCCCCGGAAAATCGGCAGGAAGCTCATGAAAATCGTCCGCCAGCAGCGCAATCGGACACCCCCCATCCGTCGCCCGGCTTGCGCAAAGCATGTCCTCCCGATGAAACGAATGCAGCATCCCATTTTTACGATGAACCAGCCGTGCAATCTCGTGAATCTTCTCCCCCATCGGCTGCTTGGTCTCAACCAGCAACCGGCGCGTGGGGCCGGCAAGGGCGAGGAGCTGCTCTAATGTTGGAATTTTTTGGGAGGTTGGATTTCCTTCGGTGTCGCGCAGCCGCAGATCGCCAAGCTGATCCAACCGGAAATCCGCGACCCGTCCGCTGCCGGTAGTCGTGCGATCCAGCGTCTCATCGTGGATCACAACCGGGACGCCATCCGAGCTGATCTGCGCGTCGCATTCGCACCAGAGAATTCCGGCGTCCCACGCCGCGGTCATCGCCGCCAGGGAATTTTCCGGAAGCATTCCGTGCAAGCCGCGATGGGCGACGATGATGGGGGCGAGCGGCATGAACCCATCATGCCTCAATTTCGTCGGCAAGCTCGCGCAATTCGGAAATCGTCCGGCGGGAAGCCGTCGTCGGCCAGGTTTGTTTTGGATTGCCCTTCTGAAATTCCGCAAGAATCGCCGCCCGCGCGGCCCTCGGATCGGCAATCACACGCGAAAGCCAACTATTCTTGGTTTCCTCCTTCTGACCCCGAACCCATTCGTCGATGCCGTCTTCAAACCGACTCTTCCGCGCCGTCGAGCCGCTCTTTTGCGCCGCCGCAGACAGCATCGCATCGCTCAAACCAAAAAACTCCGCAAGCGCCCGCTCGGCGCACGTCAGCGAATCCAAGCCCGCGGGAACGGGTGCCTCCTTCTGCTCGGCCGGATCGTGATTGCAGTCGCACGCAACCGCCAGATTGGCCAGGTAAAGCGGCCGAAGATCGCCCGCCATGATTTCTTCACGCAGAGGAATAAGCCGTTCGATAAGCCCGTCAAGTTCAAACAAATCATCCTGATCCCCGGCTTCATAGTATGGCTCGACGCAGAGGATCCCTCCCGAACCCTTTTTGTCCTTGAGGAATTCGAACGACTTCTCATCAAAATAGGGCTTGGCCGCCTTCGGATCCGGTAAACCGTCGGAAAACCGGATCATCAATTTTCGAATCCCAAAATCCGCGTAATGCAAATGGAAATCGTACCCCCGGCGCAGCATCTCCTCCGCGTCCCCATGAAAATCGCCGAAGTGGTATTCGTTGTCGAATGCCCACGCGGTTATTTCCGCCCGCGTCGATTGCGCACGCATGTACTGCAAATTCTTTTCGCTCACCGGAGCGTCGATTGCGCGAAAAGCAACGTACTGGTATTCGCTCATGACCGTGAATGGGCAGCATATCCGCCTGCGGGCAGACACGCCAACGACCCGGAAGCGCCTTGACGCGTCAACCCGCCGGCTCGTTGTCTGGACGACCGGTGAGTGCTCGATGGAAGCTCCGATTTCGTTGGGTGGTAAAAAAAAGAGGTTTGCAAAGCTCCGCGCGAAACATATCGTATTTCAAGGTGTTGAGTATTTGCCGATGGAACTCGGAGCCATGGCCGCAAAACGACTCTTGAAGGATTGGAAATAGCCGAGGCCCACGTGATGACAGGCTCAAAAAATCAAAAGCGCAAGACCGCAGCAAAGGGTCGTCCGACGGAATTGCCGGCAGGCGTGAAACTTGTCCCCGCGCCGAAAAGCGCGGCACGTCGAAAACCGCTTTCCGGCCGCGACATTGAAACCAGCGGCGGCGCTTGCGCGGTCCATTACCACCCGCTGAATTCCACGCGAAAGTCGGCTTGATACTGCCCACGCATTGGGATCAATTTCAAGCTGAAATTTCCCAATTCAGACTTGGCAAAGTTTATGGTGCATGCCATTCTGCGACGGCGATGAATCGCCGCAAACCGCGAAAGGCCGAGGTCGGATTCGAACCGACGAATAACGGATTTGCAATCCGTCCCCTTAGTCCGCTTGGGTACTCGGCCGGGATTTATTCGGACGGAAATCGGGGCGACTTAATCGGTTCCGATTCCAATCGCAGGAGTTATACCGCTGGATGCGGGTTGTCGCCAATGGGCATAGGCGATGCCAGGAAAGTCACTCTGTTCTCGTTCGACCGCCTCTATGCCCCAGCGGCTGATCGCGTGCGGACTGCGGGCCTGACCTTGATGCGCCGCGCCGCCAGTTGCGCAACGCTCAGCCACACCGCAATCACAAAAATAATACTCCACTTCGCAACTTCGACGACAAACAGGCCCAGTCCCGGCTGTGGCGTAATAATCCCCAACGGATACCCGCTCGTGTTCCATACGAGGATCGCCGGTCTGAAATATGGCCCAAGCCTGTAGAACTGGACTGTCCCCGATAGCGGTGAAAAGCCAATCGCAACCAAACCGGCCTCCGCGATGTTCATCAGTGCGAACAGGACCAGCGGCACAAGCGGGATTCTCGCAACCCGTTTCAAACCGCTGCTGCACAGCGCCTCCCAAAGCGGCACGCACGCCAGCAGAATCGTCATCGACGAAAACGCATCCAGCACGCAGTAATTGATTGTCTTGGGATACGGTCCGTAGCGAAGGTATCTCCAACTCAGCTCAACAAACAATTGCGTCACCCTCGGCTGGTTTTTCGGCGGCATGTCCATGAAGAGGGCTGATATGCCCGCCATTACCAGGGCGGGCAGAAAGAGCTTGAGCGTAGTGCTGAGCAGCGCCACCACGTAACAGCAGATGATCCCCCAGCGACGGGTCCAATCCATCCGGCTCGCGCGCCGTTCCCGCTCTTTGGAAAAGAGCAATACCGTCCCGATACAGAAGAGGATCGGCGGATACACATTCACGGCGCACAAAAACGTCTCGTTCAAGGTGGCCGGGCCATCATTAAAGAAACTCGGCACGGGCACCAGCGAGGCCCATCCGAACTTCTCCAGCACATCGACCAGTGGTATCAGAGCCAGCACCCAAACGCCGGCAAGTATCCGCCGGCGCCAACGCGGGTCGGTGTCTTTCCAGGCGGGACGACGGGGAATTGCCGCCCATTTCCGCGCCTCGGCAACCGATCCCCCGCACTCCGGGCAGACCCCATCCTCCGGATGCGCGAAGGTCATATCCGCAGCCGTGGCACAGCAGCTCATCGGACATGGCCCTATCACTTTCAGCCGTCACCGTCTTCAATCATCCGCCTCTCCCCCATCCTTTATGACGAATCTGGCCTTCAAACGTGCCACAGGTTTCGCCAACCCCGCAAGCTCCACCGACTTCACCACCTCAAAAAAATCCTTATAAGCATCCGGCGCTTCATCCTTCGGATACTGCCGGCAATTGCTCAAAATATCATGAGCTTCCAATTCATTGTCGATCTCCGCCTGGTCCAGCCGGCGGATGGCCTCCTTTCGCCCCATTCGCCGGCCGGCGCCGTGGTTGACGCTAAAGCAGCTCTTCGCCGCCCCTTCGCTGGCAACCATGATCACGCTCCCCTCGCGCGGATTCCCCGGCAAAAGAATCGGATGCCCGGTCGATTCGAACGGCGTGCCGCGCAAACCGGGATGGTGCGCGGGAAAGCGCGCGTCGCCCCCTTGCGGTGAACCCACGCAAGCCGATTCTCCACAATCTCCTGCCGGGCGATGTTGTGGCTGATGAAATAGACCAGCGTCCCTTTCGTGCCCGGCAAAACCTCCTGAAACGCTTCCAGAACCTGCGCGTTGATCAGCATGTGATTCACCGTTGCGAAGTTCGCCCCCAGCGCCATGTCGTCAAGATAGGCATCCGCCTCGGGGGTGCCGAGCGGGGCGTAAACCAGCTCGCGGTCGTTGCCGGGGAGGGGAATCGCCCAGGTTGAAAAATGATTTTGCAGGGTGCGGAACTGGGCCATGGCCAGGTTATACCCAAACCCACGCGAGCCGCAGTGGGAAAGGAAGGCAACGCAGTTGTCCTTCAGCCCAAACACCTCGGCCACGGCGCGGGCGTCGCCGCTGTTTTCAATCGAGACGATCTCGCATTCCCCGAAATGGTTCCCCCCGCCATATGAGCCGAGCTGGGAAATCTTGGAGTCGAACAGCGAAAGCTGCTGCCCGCGGAGGTTCTGCTCCAGACGCCGCGCCAGCGAATCGCCCGACCCGTCGTGGCCAGGATGATGGCTGTCCTCGCATCGCGAAGGCCAATCCGCCGGGATGCCGATGGCTTCGCACACTTCCGCGCTGGCGCCCTGCGTCACAATCTTCATCCCCGCCTCGCGGCCGATCTTCCGGCTCTTCGGCGCGTTCCTCTGCCCGCGCCCCGCCCCGGTCGGAATCCGCTGCCCAATCGCGTCAATCAGCGCCCGGCGGATTTTGCGGTCGGCCACGGCCTCGGCCGGAATATCCGTCTGCAGCAAACTCATCGAACACTTGATGTCCACGCCCACCGGTCCCGGATAGATATGCGTCGGCGAAACCATCACGCACCCAACGGGCGCTCCATACCCGGCATGCGCATCCGGATTCAGCACCAGTTCCGTCACCCCCGGCGCCAGCCTGGAATTGACCGCCTGCTGAAGACATTTCGCGTCGAACCCGGCGCGAATCGCCTCCGTCCCGATCACCGTAATCGGCGATCGTCCGCTCACCGGCAAAATCCCGAAAGCCGTGCCCGTTGCTTGAACCCGCAGATCCGATTGCTCCATGGCTGCATCCCGCCAGTTTCATTGCCCGCCCGCGCCGATCACCCATCCCTCCGGCAGCCCGATCACGCGCACCGTCTTTGGATAGTCAACCGTGTTTCGGTCCGCCCCAACAATCACGGCCTGCCGCCGGTACGATCTCTCGTCGAAGTTAAACTGATTCGTCCAACTCGGGCAGATATTGACGATGGCGCAGTTGTCCAGGACGTTGCCCCAGGCAGCGTTGAAGGCGAAGTGTACCACGTTGCGCATCTCAAACTGCGTGAAATGGTTCCGGGTGACGTTCTGTCCCATGTCGTTCTTGAAACCGATGGAAACGCCCTCCCCGCCGTCGATGTCGAAGCGGATGAACGTGTTTCCCGTCGCCCCGCCAAAATCGAGCGCGAGCGGCCTGCCCCGGCAACCGTGGATCTGAATCGTGTCGAACAGCGAATTCGTCAGCGGGCCCCCCGACTCTTCAAGAATCACCTCGTTCGCGTTGTACGGACTGGCGCAAACGTCTTCAAAATCCAGGTCCTTGAACAGCGCATTATTCATCGCCCAGCGAATCACGATCCCGCGCTGCGTGTTTCTCCACAAACCATGCTGAACCGTCACGTTGCTGCCGCCCAGCAGAAACTCATTCGTCGGTGACACCGGCCGGCCGAAAAAGGAAATATCCGAAAACGTCACACCGTCGGAATTGGAATATAACGACCCGTGAATGACTTCGATGTTCGTCCACTTCGCGCCGACGGAATTACATTGCCCTCCCTGCCCGGCGATGATGCGCAGGTTTTTGAAAATCAGCCCCGGCTCGGCGGCATCCTCGTGGTAGAGGTTGATCCCGGGAAAATCCGTGGCGTCGAACGTGAAATCGCTGAACCCCCCTCCGTCGTTGTCCGAGCCGCTGTCGTGATACTGACCGGGCAGCAGGCCGCTCCCCTGGATCAGGTCCTGGTTCGCCGACGGCATCACGATCACCACCTGCCGGTTCACGCCACGAAGCATCGCGTGCGCCGGGCGGCGGATGATATGCTCGATCGTATACACGCCGGGCGAAAGCAGCACGTCGTTGCCTGCAAGCCAGGCGGTTTGTATCGCGCCCGCGTTGTCCGCCGAGGGAGAAAGCGTCACCACCGGCCGCGGCGCCGCCGAGGCAATTTCCACCAAAGACGCCACCAGAAAAAACGACACTGCCACCGCTAATTGAATTGATTTCATGGGTTGACCCTTACTTTTGGCCCGGGGACCTGGACGCTTCCACGAGCAATTTAAACGGCGCCAGATGCTCCGGCTCATTGCTCAGCCGTTCCGGATGCCACTGCACCGCCGCGAAGAGCGGAAACGACGGATCCTCAAATCCCTCGATCACGCCGTCCGGCGCCGTCGCGATCACCCGCAGCCCATGCCCCAGCCGGTCGGCCGATTGCTTGTGATAGGTGTTCACCGAAATCTCCGATTTGCCAATCGCCTTGCCGATTTGCGAATTCGGGTCGAGCGTCACCTGGTGCCGGGTCAGATCCTTCCCAACCTTGCGATGCTCCAGCGCCTCCGCGCGATCGAAATCCGGCAGAAACTGGTGCAAGCTCCCGCCGCGATAAACATTCATCACCTGCGACCCCAGGCAAATCCCCAGAATCGGCCTCCTTCGCCGCTCCACTTCCGCGAGCAGGGCCATCTCAAATTTCTGCCGCGCCGGATCAATCCGCTCCGCCATGAGATGCCAGGTCTGCCCATACGCCGCCGGGTCCAAGTCGTTCCCACCGCTGAAAAGAATCCCGTCAAACACATCGACGATCTGCGGAATCAGCGAAAGCTCCGTTTGATACGGAATCAGCAGCGGCAACCCGCCGGCGATCTCGACGGACTTCGCGTAGGAATGGGGCGATTCGTATTTGTCGCCGTCGTCGTGGGAGTCGATCGTGATGCCGATGAGGGGGCGGGGCATGACCCAATGATATGCCGCGATGGCAGGGTACGAAAGCGCTCCCCTTCGGGACTTCGACGAGCTCAGTCGAGCCGTCGCGGCTAAACGGGGTTACGCATCCACTGTCGCCGCCTGCTTGCGGTTCGCACGCTTCCTCAGATTCTCCGTCAGCAGGTCCTTCCTTAGCCGGATGCTCCCCGGCGTCACCTCCACCAGTTCATCTTCCTCGATATATTCCAGCGCCTGCTCCAGCGTCATCTTCCGGGCCGGTTTGAGGATAATGTTCTCATCGCTGCCCGTCGTCCGCATGTTGGACAGCTTCTTCGCCTTGGTCGGATTGACGACGATGTCATCCTCCCGGCAATGCTCCCCCACCACCTGCCCCTCGTAAACCGGCTCCGTAGGCTCCACAAACATCACCCCCCGCTCCTGCAGTGTATTGAGCGGCATACGCATTTACGCTCGCCACCACGTTGGAAATCATCACTCCATTGTTCCGGGCCGGCACCTCGCCGCGCATCGTCGCATATTCGTGGAAATTGTGGTGCATGATCGCCTGCCCCTGCGTGGCCGTCAGGATGCGGGTCCGCAATCCGATCAGCCCGCGCGCGGGAATCGTGAATTCCAGGTGTACGTGCCCGTCGCGGTTGTCCATCCGCACCAGTTCCCCGCGCCGATTTCCCGTCAGTTCCATCACGCCGCCCAGATTCTTCTCCGGAACGTCGATGACCAGATACTCAATCGGCTCCAGCGTATTCCCCGCGTCATCCTTCTTCAAAATTACGTGCGGCTTGCTGATCGAAAGCTCATACCCTTCCCGCCTCATATTCTCGATCAAGATCCCCAAATGCAGCAGCCCGCGCCCCGAAACCTTGAAGGCGTCCTTGTTGGCCGTCTCCTCCACCTTCAGCGCCACGTTGCTCTCCAGCTCCTTGAAGAGCCGCTCGCGCAGGTTGCGGCTGGTGACATATTTCCCTTCCTTCCCCACAAACGGCGAATCGTTCACGCTAAACATCATCGTCAGCGTCGGCGGCTCGATCTCCGTCGCCTCCAGCGGCTTCGGATCGATCGGATCGCAAATCGAATCGGCAATATCGACCGATTCCAGCCCGATCAGCGCCACGATATCCCCGGCTTCAGCCTCCTCGACATCTTTGCGCCCCAGCCCATCAAACACCTGCACCTGCTGGGCCTTGGTCTTGATTTGCGTCCCATCGCGCCGGGCCACGATCACCTGCTGCTTGCTGCGAATCTTCCCGTTAAAAATCCTCCCCACGCCGATCCGGCCGACATAGTCGTTGTATTGAATGCTGCTGATCTGAATCTGCAGCGACTTATCCGGATCGCCATGCGGGGCGGGCACGTGCTTCAGCAGTGCCTCGAAGACCGGCAGGATATCCTTGCCCGGCTGCTCGAGATGCCACGACGCCGTCCCGGCCCGGCCGCTCGCGTAGAGCACAGGAAAATCGAGCGTCTCATCATCCGCACCCAGTTCGACGAACAGATCAAACACTTCATCGAGCACCTGGTGCGCCCGCGCATCCTGCCGGTCGATTTTGTTGATCACCACGATCGGCCGAAGCTCATGCTGAAACGCCTTCTTGAGCACAAACCGCGTCTGTGGCATCGGCCCCTCGGCCGCATCCACCAGCAGAAACACCCCATCCGCCATCCCCAAAACCCGCTCCACTTCCCCTCCAAAATCGGCGTGGCCAGGCGTATCAATCAGATTAATCTTCGTCGTCTGCCCATCCGGACCCGTGTAACCGATCGACACGTTCTTGGCCAGAATGGTGATTCCCCTCTCCCGCTCCAGCGGATTCGAATCCAGCAGCGTATCCTGCTGCACCTGGCTGTCCCTGAAATTGCCGCTCTGGCGCAGCAGCGCGTCCACCAGCGTCGTCTTCCCGTGATCGACGTGGGCGATAATTGCGACATTGCGGATATTGTTACGCACCTGGTTCATTGTAGGTCTTTCCTTGCAAATCGTTCTAGAACATCCTTGCGGGCGGGGTAGGATATCGTCGCGATATCCATTGCACAATCGGTTTAACGACCCACTAACCTTTCGGAGGTCCCATGAAAAAGCTGGCAATGATTATAGCCCCGGCCGTTTTGGCAGTCGGAATAAGCGGATTCCTGAAAGCAGACGACTCATCCCCCCCAGCCCCCTCCGGCGAAGAGCACGGCCAGGCGCTGGCCCTTTACCTCTGGAACATCGAGCACGCTGCCGGCATCGCCAAGGACCCCGAAATGGCCGGTGTCCAGGCCGTCATCCAGGCCGATGAGTTCCTCAAAGCCACCAAGGAACCGCAAGTGGAAATCGACTGGCTCACCAAGGCCATGTACGACACCCACAACGCCGCCGTACGCCGGGAAATCCATCTGGTCCTCTTCAACCTCTACAAACAGACGGGCCAGGACGACAAGGCGCTGGACCAGCTTCAAGACCTGATGATGGAAGACTAGGGGGGGAAACCAGAATGACGAAACCAGAAACCAGAATCAAACCAGAATGAGTCTCCACCCCCATAGGGGGTGGTATCAGGAAGCCCCCCCAAGGGGGGCGTTGAGATTAGAAGCCCCGATTCGGGGCGGGCACATAGGGAAGGCCCCGTTGGGGCCGACGTAATGGTTATTCGAATTCCAACGCGTTCTGGCCGGTCTCCAGCTTCTCTTGCTGCTGGATGTACTCGCGAATCTTCTGCTCATCCAAGCCGACGGTGCTTACGCAATATCCTACCGACCAGAAGTGCAGACCGAACACTCGCTTCTCACCAGACTGGCGGTGAATCCTCACCGCACTCTTGCCTTTCAAGAAGCCGATCAGGAACGCAACGCTATACTTTGGTGGGATCGACAGGCACATGTGCACATGATCAGGCATCACGTGTCCTTCGATCACCTCTACTCCTTTCTGTCGGCACAATTCTTTCAAAATCGGTCCGACTTGTTTTCTCAGTTTTCCGTACAACAACTTCTTCCGATACTTCGGTACAATCACAACGTGGTACTTGCACTCCCACCGTACATGGGACTGGCTTTGCCACTCGTGCATATGGCTCTCCTTTCCAGCCCCAACGGGCCTTCCCGAAAGGAGAGCCCATTTTACTTGCAGACGTTGTTCACGCCGGAACGGCAGAGCCTATTCGCGTCCACGGCCCGAGGCCGTGGTTTCAATCTTTAATGACGAAATCAGAATGGCGCCTGTTTCGTCATTCTGATTTCGGGTTTGATTCGGGATTCTGGTTTCATCGCTGCGTTTCTGGTCTCTCATCAAGCCGGCGTGATGCATGAAAGCCCCCTAAGCGACGCCTCCCCCTCCGCGTTAAACTTCCACTTCCCTGGCCAATCGCGATGCAGAACCTCGCCCATCACCCGCGCCGTTCCGCCGCTGACAAAAACCGTGCGCCGCATTTTTGCGCGGGGAATTTCAGCAACTTCAATCGCTCGCCGCTCGCCGCGGCGAGGGCATCGATCACCGCCAGGAGCATCCGCTCGCGCGTGGTTGAAAGCGTCAGGCCGTGAAAGGCCGCGCACTTCTGCTCGATGCTGGCCCGATCCCCCGCCAGGTAGGGCTCAAAAACCTCCTCTCTTTCCCCCCGCCCCCGGTACTCCGGGGGAGGGCTGGGGAGGGGGTCGCCTGATTCTCGCCAGTTTCCTCACTAGCCGATAAAAATTTTGCTCGGTCATCTCGCGAAAGAACTCCTCCTTCATCCAATGAATTGAAGACCCCGCCGCCGCGATTGAAGAGACCGACAGCATGAAATCTCCCACGCCCAGTGCCCGCGTGAGCAGCTTCGGATGAGGCCGCGGGCACGTCGTGCAAAGCATCAAAACATCCGTCGACCCGCTCACATTGATCAGTTGCCCCTCGCGCGGCCCCCAGAGCATCAGAGCCGCCCCGGTATCAATCAGCCCCGTAAAGACCGGCGTTCCCGCGGTCATTCCGAACCGCCCCGCCGCGCGATTGGTTACCTTGCCGGGCATCCGATCCGCCGAAACGATCTCCGGCAACTTCGAGATCTTCACCCCCGCTGCGTCGCAAAGCTCCTTGCTCCATCCGCCCAACTTCATCGTCTCGTACATCCCAGTAAACGAAGCATTCGAAGGATCGATCACCCTCGCCCCGGTAAACTGGCGATGCAAAAAGGTATTGAGATGCCCGATCAGATCCGCCTGCCGAATCACGTTCGGCTGGTGCTTCGCATACCACGCACAATTCGTAACGCTCATGCTCCCCGGAAACGGCAAATTCCCGGCGACCCGCAAAAATGTTTTCTCGCCCACCCGATCCAAAAGCTCCCGGGCCTCGGCCACGCTGCGCCGATCCTGATGGGTCACGATCGGCGTAATCGCCTTGCCCGACGAATCCATCGCCACCCAGGCCGGACCCATCACGGAAAGCCCGATGGCATCGACGCGCCGAGCGCCGCTCCCCCAATTCCCCAATCGCCCGCGCGATGGCGACCAGAACTTTTTCCGGATCGACCTCCGCCTTCGCCCCGTCAAACCGCGTCGAGTACCCTGCGACGGCGAGGCGCCCGACGATCCGGCCTTGGCGCACGATTCCTGCCTTGATGGATGAGCTGCCGACGTCGAGACCTAAAATCGTCATGCGCCACCATCTTCGCCCCGATTCGGCAATAGGCAATCTTGGAAAAGGACGCGCACCACGGGTAAATTGTTCGCGCTGCTGCACCCGTAGCTCAGATGGATAGAGCAGTGGATTTCTAATCCACCGGTCGCAGGTTCGAATCCTGCCGGGTGCGTTTTACTGGACCCCAGTGCCAACCCGGCTATAGAATCACCCGAAGCCAATAAGGAGACGTGTAACTATGAGCATGTGGAATCCCCAACCAATGACCGGCAGATCGCAGCCCCTGGATTACGAGGCCGGCTACACCGGCCAGGGCGTCATGGTCCAGTTCTTCAATGCCGTCTATGCCTGGATGGCCGCTGGGCTGGCCCTGACCGCGGTGGTCGGCTGGCTCGTCTACACGCATCCGGCGGCGATGGCATCGGTGATGAGCCGGGGCGCGGCCATCGGGATCTTTATCGCCGAGCTGGTTCTGGTTGTGGTGATCTCCAGCGCGATCCGGGCGATCAACGCAACGATGGCCACGCTGCTTTTCCTTGTGTTCGCGGCCCTCAACGGGCTGATGCTCTCGGTCATTTTCCTGGTTTATACGCTGCCGAGCATCGGGGCCACGTTTGCCGCCTGTGCGTCGATGTTCGCGGTGATGAGCGTGTATGGGATGATCACGAAGACCGATCTGACCAGCCTGGGCAAAATCCTGTTCATGGCCCTGATCGGGCTGATCGTGGCCTCCATCATCAACATCTTCGTCGCCAGCAGCGCGCTTTACTGGCTTGTCTCCTACGCGGGCGTGATCATCTTCGCGGGGCTGACGGCGTACGATACACAGCGGCTTCGCCAGATGGCGCTGAGCATCGGGGGCAACTCGGCGCTGGCGGCGCGAATGTCGATCGTCGGGGCGCTGGTGCTTTACCTCGATTTCATCAATATGTTCCTGTTCCTGCTGCGGATTCTGGGGAACAGGAAGCAATAGAGAAAAGGCGAATGCTACACTTTGCGGCGCTTTGCTACACTTTTGAGGGTTAAGTTAGTGATTATTAACTTAATGGGGCTGATTTAAGTTATTGGGCCGCTTGTGGATGTGTTCAGTTTTGGGCGGTGAGATGGGGAATTGGGGCTGGAGGGGTGTAGCATCGCGGAATTCAGGGGATTTTTTTGTTGACTTCTGTACGGTATTTGTTAGGGTTAATGATTGGTTCTAACCTGGGGAGTTGATATGGCTGAAGAGCAGAGCGTTGAAGTGGGATTGGTGGCGTTGACAGGGTCGGAGGGCGGGGCGATTACGAAACTGGAGCCGGCGCAGCGAGAGGGCGCTGCACTATTTGGTGGAAGGGAGCTCAGTGGCGGAGACGGCGCGGTCGATGGGGGTGGCGCGATCGACCATCCACCGGTGGATCAAGAACGATGCGACGTTTCGGGCGGCGTATGAGGAGTGGCAGGAAGAGGCGCTGGCGAGCGTGCGGTCGCGGTTGCTGGCGCTGACGGACCGGGCGACAGACTCGATCGAACAATCGGTGAAGGCGGGGAATTCGGCGGTGTCGATGCAGGTTTTGAAATCGCTGGGGTGTTTTGGGGAGAAGAAGGGAAAGGGGAGTTAGGTGCTTGATAAATAGACTCGCCCCGGGGCGACCGTTTTTGTTTGTCTTTCTTGGCGTCTTGAGCGAAGCGGGCGGTTAGAAGATTTTTTAACCGCCAAGACGCGGAGAGCGCCAAGAAAAACAACAGAAATAAATCAGTGCACGCGGATTGAATCAGGTGTCCTGGTCGAGCAGATCGGGCCGGGGACGGCCCGGCTCAGGCTTGTTGCGGGGCGTTCGTTAGAAATCTGGGACGGGGTGGACGGGAGAGAAGCGATTGCTACTTGCGTTGTCGCTAAGGAGGGTTTTAGGAAGTTACATCGACGGGCAGATTGCGACTCATTCTCACTTTTGAATACAGCGTTTTTCGCGTGGACTTTGGGGGATTCGGTTTCGATAATTCCATTGGACAGACGGTGTTTTTAAGGAGCTCATCATGTTGCAACTTCATAGTGGACAATGCGGGCTGTGCAGCCATTTTGGGGAAGAGCATTCGAAGGATTCGAAGCTGGTGGAGATTCGGACGAGCCGGAAGGCGCCGGAGACGTTTGTGGATGATTGTGCGCATCCCCGGCACGCCTCGCTGCATCTCAAGGTGACGCCCGCGAGCGGATGCGATGGGTTTGAGGCGGTGCGGGGGAATTAATGTGTTTTGATTGAATCGGATGTTTCGGGCGGGAGGGCCGATCGGCTCGATTGATTTCTTGGCGTCTTGAGCGAAGCGGGCGGTTATAGCATTTTTTAACCGCCAAGGGCGCAAAGAGCGCGAAGAAAAACAACAGAAATAAATCAGTGCACGCGGATTGAATCAGGTGTCCTGGTCGAGCAGATCGGGCCGGGGACGGCCCGGCTCAGGCTTGTTGCGGGGCGTTCTTTAGAAATCTGGGACGGGGTGGACGGGAGAGAAGCGATTGCTACTTGCGTTGTCGCTAAGGAGGGTTTTAAGAAGTTACATCGACGGGCAGATTGCGACTCATTCTCACTTTGAAATGCAGTGATTTTCACGTGGACTTTGGGGGATTCGGTTTCGATAATTCGGGTGGACGAGATGGAACTTTCAAGGAGCTAATCATGTTGCAACTTCACAGTGGACAATGCGGGCTGTGCAGTCATTTTGGGGAAGAGCATTCGAAGGATTCGAAGCTGGTGGAGATTCGGACTAGCCGGAAGGCGCGGAGACGTTTGTGGATGATTGTGCGCATCCCCGGCACGCCTCGCTGCATCTCAAGGTGACGCCCGCGAGCGGATGCGATGGGTTTGAGGCGGTGCGGGGGAATTAATGTGTGGGGATTGAAGCGGGTGTTTTGGTCAGGATGCCCAACCGGTTCGATTGATTTTTTCGCGCTCTTGGCGTCTTGAGCGAAGCGGGCGGTTATAAGATTTTTTAACCGCGAAGGGCGCAAAGAGCGCGAAGAAAAATCCGCTTCTATTTCGCAAGTTTGGCGAGCGTGTTGCCAAACTTGCGATTGGTCCGATCGAGCGCCTCTCGAAAATCGAGTTTTCGCCCAGGCTGTGGAACTGATCGCTTCTTTGACACCTTCACTCGCGTAATGGTCGTGTTCGTCTTACGCATCCGAAAGAATTTACGTCACTACAGAATCGATGGCAATCCTGTGATCGTCATTCGGCGTACGTCGGGTGCGGCGCGTATTTGTGATGCGACCCCCACCCCAACCCTCCCCCGGAGTACCAGGGGAGGGGGAAAATGCGAGGGAGCTCTAAAGAAAAGTCACACTCCATGGATCTTTTTTGGAAGCTTGTTGATTAGCTATGGGCGGATCGGGCCGGGGACGGCCCGGCTCAGGCTTGTTGCGAGAGGTTCGTTGGGATTTTGGGGTCGGGGGGGATTCTTAGGCGGCTTTGGCGGCGGGGAGGACTGTGAATCCGCGCGTCTCTTCTTTGGGGATCAACTTCATCAGATTGCGCATTGCTTCTAGCTGCTCGGCGGAATCGTAGGCACGCTTGGGGAGCATCAGGCCGATGTGCTCGCTGGTGAAGAGTAGGAAGAGGTGTTTGGTTTCTTCGCTTTTGACGAAGGCGGGCCAGTGGTATTCGCGGCGGGTCTCGGTATCCGAAAAGACGACGCGTTGGGCGGAGATGTCGACCGTCTGATGGCGGTGGAGGTCGGGGCGGTTTTGCCAGTGGCGTGGCAGGGACTTGCTGTGGTTGTAGGCGCCTACGCAGGAGACGTAGAAGAGGATGGTGAGCCAGATGCTGTGGGGGAGGAGGGTTTGCCAGGTGAGGGTGTCGGCGTGGGCCTTGGGGTTGAACTTGTGGTTGAGCCAGTGCTCGAAGAGGAAGGGCGCCGATCAGGCCGAGGAAGGTGGAAAGGGAGACAACCTGGCGGCCTGTGAGCCAGGGGAAGCGGCGGGCGCGGAAGCTGGAGGGGAGGGAGATGCCGAGCCAGGTGAAGCCGAAGGCGACAATGGCGATCCACATGTTGATCCAGGCCATCTGGCCGTCCATGTCTCCCGCTTTAATCCATAGATAGCGTGTGATGAAGTAGTAGGCCCCGAAAACGGCGACGAGGATGACGATCTGCATGGGCGAATTGACAGGCCGCCGGGCGGCGGTGACGGGATCGCCGAGCTCCTTGAAGTCTTCCTGCGTGTTCTGGAACTGGATGAGCACAGGGGTTCCCTTGTTGTTTTATTCGGTTTTTTGGGGGCTTGGGTTAATGAATTACGCATATTGCGGGCTGGCCAAGGCGTTGGGATAATAGGGTTTCAAGTTTCGGGGAATCATGGAGGACCGTGTCATGCGGCCGGTGAACATTTCTGAGATGGATTTTGAAGCGCTGATCGGGTGTGAATGGATCACTGCCAATGGGCTGGGGGGATATGCCAGCTCGACGCTTTGCGGGCTGAACACGCGGAAGTATCACGGTCTGCTGGTGGCGGCGATGTCGCCACCGGCGCGGCGGATGGTGCTGCTTTCGCACGTGGAAGAAACCGTCCGGACCTCGGCGGGGGAATTTTTTCTAGGGAACAACGAATATCCGGGGACGATCTATCCGCATGGGTTCCACTACCTGCGGGCGTTTAATGTTGAGCCGTTTCCGCGGTGGGCGTATCAGGGGGATGGATTTACGATCGAGAAGTCATTGCGACTTTTGCGCGGGGAGAATACGGCGTGCCTGTCTTACTCGCTTTTGACGGGCGAGAAAGAGGTGGGGCTGGAGATCAGGCCGCTGCTGGCGCTGCGGGGGATTCATGAGTTGATGTACCAGTGGAACAGCCGGTGGGCGACGGAGGTGAAGAACGGCACAGTGAGGATCGCGGCGACGACACGGACGCCGGAGGTTTTCTTCGTGCATGATGGGGAGTTCCGGACGGAGCCGCACTGGCATTTGAACGCGATTTACCGGCGTGAGAACGAGCGTGGCTACAGCGGGCTGGAGGATTTGTGGAAGCCGGGGACATTCCGGTGGACGCTTTCGCCGGGCAAGACGGTACACCTGGTTTTCTCGACGGAGCCGGCCGACTTAAAGCGGGTTTGCGGAGAGCTGGACCGGGCGCGGGATGAGTTTGACCGGATGACGTCGATTCTGGCTTCGGAGACGAACGACACGCTGGAGATGCTGTCGCGTGCGGCGGGCTCGTTTGTGGTGACGCTGCCGGGGGAAAGCGAGGGGGAGAGAGCCGTGCATGTGATCAAGCAGTATCCGTGGTCGTCGTGCAGCGGTCGGGCGGCGCTGATCGGATTTCGCGGGATGTTCGTGATTCCGGGCCGGATCGAGGAGGGGAAGGCGCTGCTGTTTGGGCTGGCGGCGCAGATGCGCGGGGGGCTGGTGCCGACGGAATTGGGGGAGACGGGCGACCCGACGTTTAGCGGGGCGGATACGTCGCTGTGGTTTGTGGATGCGGTTGGGGAGTATTGCCGGAGGAGCGGGGACGAGAAGACGGCGGCGGCGCTGTTCGCGGCGGTGGAGAAGATCATTGGGACGTATCAGCAGCCGGACGGGGACGGAATTTATTGCGACGGGGGCGGTTTGGTTGGAACGAAGCGAGCCGGTGAGGCGAAATCGTGGATGGACGCGCAGGTGGGGGATTGGGTGATGACGCCGCGGGCGGGACAGACGGTGGAATTGAACGCGCTTTGGTACAACGCGCTATTTACCGGCGCGCGGCTGGCGGCAAAATTGGGGAAGACGGCGCTGAGTCTCAAGTGGGAGGAGATGGCGAAGCGGGTGTTTGGATCGTTCAACGAGCGGTTCTGGAACGCGCAGGCGGAATGCTGCTTTGACGTGCTGGATGGGAAAAATGCGGATGGGTCGATTCGTCCGAACCAGATTTTCGCGGTGAGTTTATCGCACGCGGTTTTGGCGCCGGAGAGACATAAGGCGGTGATTCGGAAAGTGGTGGAGGAGCTGCTCACGGCGATGGGGGTGCGGAGCCTGGCGCGGAGCGACGCGGCGTTTACCGGGAAATATGAGGGGAATGTTGTGTCCAGGGACAAGGCGATGCATCAGGGTTCGGTTTATCCGTGGCTGCTGGGGCCGCTGGCGAGCGCGTATCTGAAGGTACACGGGCGCGGCGAGGAGACGATTGGGACGGTTTTGGGGTGGATTCAGCCGTGCCTGGATTACATGGCGGGGGATGGGATGGGGCAGATTTGCGAGATATTTGACGGAAGCTCGCCAAAGGATGGGCGCAGGGCGCGGCCTCGGCGCTGGGGGCGGCGGAGTTGCTGCGGGCGTATGCGAACGAGGTTTTGGGGATGGCTACGCTACCGAGGAATGGGTCTGCGGGGCTGGTGGCTGGGGAGGCGATGCCGGTGGGGTCGGCGGCGAGGAAGTAGGAATTGTGGGAGCTTGGGCGATCGCCGGGAGGGTAAGGCGGACGAGGAACCAGTCGGGGTCTTGAAGCTGAATATCAATCTGGCCGTGCAGGAAGCGGGCGAGGCGCTGGCAGAGGGAGAGGCCGAGTCCGCAGTGAAGGCCGGTGTCGGTGCGGGCCTGGTCGCCACGCCAGAACCGGCGGAAGAGGTCTTGTTTTTCGTCGGGGGTTATGCGGCTGCCGGTGTTGGCGACCTCAATAAGAAGGCGCTGCGGGTTAACATTGGCGGAGACGCGGAGGGAGCCGGAGTCATTGGCATAAGAGACGGCGTTGTCGAAGATATTCTGGAAAATGATGAGAAGTTTTTCGGGGTCTGATTCGATGAAGATGGGGCCGGCGACCTGCCATTGGACGTTGAGATTGCGCTGCTCGGCGCGGGGGTGAAGAAGGCCCAGGAGTCGTCGAGGAGATCGGCGGCGTCGATTTTCTGGGTTTTGAGGGAAAGCTGGCCGGCATCGGCGCGGGTGAGGACGAGGAGGGTTTCGACCATGTCCTGCATGCGTTTGGTGACTTGTCTGCATTTGTCGATGGCGGAGACGTAGTCGGCCCCTTCGCGCGGCGCGAGCGGCAGACCTCGAAGGTGGTAAGCAAGGCCGCGAGGGGCGTGCGCAGCTCGTGGGCGACGTCGGAAGTGAAGGCGCCTCGCGGGAGAAGGCGGCGTCGAGGCGGGAGAGGAGGCCGTTGAGCTTGTCGATGACGGGCTGAAGCTCGGTGGGGGCATCGGGCGCCTGGAGGCGGATGGAGAGGTCCTGCTCGCGGAGCTGGTCGATTTCGTGGGCGATTCGCTCGACGGGGCGGACGGCGCGGCCGACGATCCAGTAGAGGAGGACGCCGGAAAGCGCGACGGCGAAGGCGCACCAGCCGACGAGGATCCAGGCGAAGCTGCCGACGGATTCGTCCATGCCGTGGGTGCTGTGGGCGAGGGCTAGCAGGACGGTGTGGGGGCGGTCGGAGACGGCGGAATCGTGCTGGGCGTCGGCCTCGATGGTGGTGGTGAAAGACATGGCGATCATTCGTCCGGGGCGTCCGTCGGGAAGGGTGATGTCGCGATAGCTATAGGCGCTGCCGGTGAGTGGGCGGGGAAGGTCGCCGGAGCCGAGGGAGGGGAGGCGCAGGACGGTGTCGGGATCGATCCAGGCTTCGTAGTAATCGGGGTGGTCCTTTGAGAAGAACTGGGGGAGCTCGTCGGGGGCGTAGTCGAAGACGATGTCGTTGCCGTGCTGCTCGGCGGTGGAGGCGAGGGCTCCGGCTTCGGACTGGAGGGCGTGGTCGTATTCGTTGCGGACGGAATAGCGGATTCCGAAATAGAGGGCGACGCCAAGCAGTCCGAGGACCACGGTGGCGGCGATGGAGGTTTGAACGAGCAGGCGGGCGCGGAGCGAACGGATCATACCGGTTCCAGTTCCGCAAGAAGATACCCTTGACCGCGTCGGGTGTGAATAAGGCGCGGGGAATTGGGTCGTTCGATTTTCTTGCGGAGCAGACCGATGTAGACGTCGACGACGTTGCTTTCGGGGGAGGCGTTGAAGTCGTAAACGTGCTGCCAGATGTCGGCGCGGGAGACGATTCGACCGGCGTTGTGGACGAGGTATTCGAGCAGGGCGTATTCGCGGCCGCTGAGGTCGATGGGCTTACCGGCGCGGCGGACGATGCGGTGGGTGGTATCTACTTCGAGATCGGCGATGCGGACGACGGTGGATTTGGTGTCGTACTTTCTGCGGATCATGGCCCTGACGCGGGCGAGGAGCTCGGCGAACACGAAGGGTTTGACGAGGTAGTCGTCGGCTCCGAGTTCCAGGCCGTCGACGCGGTCCTGCGGGGTGTCTTTGGCGGTGAGGAAGAGGACCATGGATGGGCTCTTCTGCTCGCGGAGCTGCTGAAGGACGGCGCGGCCGTCGAGCTTGGGAAGCATGATGTCGAGGATGATGACGTCGTGCTCACCGGTGCGGGCGTGCCAGAGGGCGGTCTGTCCGTCGGCGGCTTCGTCGACGGCGAAACCTGCTTCGCGCAGTCCCTGAACGAGGGACTCGCGGAGGGGTTGGAAGTCTTCAACAACGAGAAGGCGCATGAAGGTGCGTATGATATCGGCGCGGAAACTCGGCGAGCAAGAGAATCGGCGCGACAATGCGCATTCTTTTCATTTGCGCTTCATTTTGAAAACGCTTGGGGTGCGGCTACACTGCGCGGCGTGGCTGTTTTGGAATCGAAGAATCATTCAGGTCGCGCCGTGCAAGTGCGGCGGCCACAGGGGTTTTGAGACGACCGCTGAACTGCCGGGAAAAGATGGTGGTTGGGTTTTGGCTCTGTCTGGAAAATCGAAATTCCCACGGCGGCGCCGTGGGCGTTCCGGGAGCAAACTGACCCAGTACCGGCAGGAAGGCCAAAGGGAATCGGGCAGCGCGTGCGATCGAATTGGTTTGACAAACACTTTTGGTGTTGGCTGGTGCTGGCAGTAATCGCCGCGGTTTCGCACGCGTGGGGTCAGGCGGCAACAGGACAGGCAACGACGCAACGAGCGACCGTGGGGCCGGCACTGGAGGCCGGGGCGGCGGGGGAATATGCGGGGAGAACCGTTGAAGAAGTACGCGTGACGGGGAACACGCAGGTGAGCACATCCGCCATCCTGCAACTGGTGAGGACGCGGGTGGGGGACAAATTCGATCCGCAGACGGTGGTGGGAGATTACCAGCGAATCTATGACAAGATGAGAAAATTCGCGGACGTGGAGGCGCGCGTCCAGGCGACCGAGACGGGGGTGATCGTCACGTTCCTGGTGACGGAACAGCAGCAGATTAAGGAGATCAGATACGTCGGCAATTTCCACATCAACAACAAGGACCTCGGGCAGCAGACGGAACTGCACGTGGGGGAGGCGATCGACCGGTTCCGGATCAACCTGGCGCAGCAGTCGCTGGAGAAGTTTTACCGGGACAAGAATTATCCATATGTGCACGTGCAGTGGTCTTACGAGCAGCTTCATCAGACGGGGGTGCTGGTCTTCACGATCGTGGAGGGCCCGCGGCTGCGGGTGCGGAAGATCGACTTCATCGGCAACAACAGCTTCAGCGCCTGGAAGCTGAAGGACCAGGTCAAGACGGGGATTTACATTTTCATTTTCAGCCAGGGGAAATACGACCCGGACCAGGTCGACGATGACGTGAATTCGCTGATCAAGTTTTATCGAAGCAAGGGATTTTTCGACGTGCGGGTGGGAAGGAAGCTGTCGCGATCGACGGATATGAAGGAGATGCAGGTTACCTTCGTGATCGACGAGGGGGTGCGATATACGGTCGACCAGGTTTTGTTCGATGGGAACGTGTCGGTAAGCGAAGGGGATTTGCGGTCGACGATCAAGGACGTGGAGGGGGTGGCCTATGACCAGGACATTATCGACAACGACGTTCGCGCAATGGTGAAGACCTACAGCAAACGGGGAGGGTTTGTTTACGAGGAGCAGCCGGATCCAGCCGAATTTGGAATACCTGCACATCACGCCGGAGACGTATTATGAGAAAGAGGTGGGGAAAGTCCGGCTGGTGTACGAGATAAGCGAAGGGAAGCAATTCCGCACCGGGCGTATCCTGATCAAGGGGAACGAGAAGACGCAGGACAAGGTGGTGCTGCGGGAAATGCACATGTATCCGGGGCAGGTTTATGACTCGGCGGAGGTGCAGGACGCGGAGGACCGGCTGAAGGGGCTGCCGGAATTTCAGTCGGTGACGATTTCGCCGGTGGGAGACGACCCGGAGGTGCGGGACCTGCTGGTGCAGGTTACGGAGCAGAAGACGGCGCAGATCAACGCGGGGATCGGGGTCAACAGCAACGGAGGGTTCGGCGGGCAGCTCGGATATGAGCAATCGAACTTCGACATCGCCAACTGGCCGACGAGCGCCGATGAAGTGTTCAGCGACCGGACGTTTACGGGGGCGGGGCAGCAGTTCATCGCGCGGTTTGATCCTGGGACGCAGGGAACGGATGCGGCAGTTGACGTTCATCGAGCCCTACTTTCTGGATCAGCCGTACAGCCTTTCGACGTCGGGGTATTACCAGACGCACATCCGACCGGTGTACAACGACGATCGGCTGGGGGCGTCGATCGGTGTCGGGCGGCGGTTTGACTATATCTATTCGGCGTCGGTGGAGTTGGGGGCGGCGGACGTTGACATCAAGAACCTGGAGTTCCCGGAGTATCGCGCGAGCGCCGGAAATCATCGAAGGGCTTGGCCATCACACGCTCACGACGGCGACGGTTAAGTTCGAGCGCGACACGACGAATCACGGGCCGGTGACGTACGAGGGGCTGGACACGTGGATATCGCTGACGGACGCGGGAGCGATGGGCGGGACGGTGAACTATTTGCGGTACACGTGGTCGGCGACGACGTACCAGCTCATCACCAACGACCTGCTGGACCGCAAATCGGTGCTGGACTTTCATGTCGAAGGGGGCGACGACCCCCGCAAGGCGCCGTTTTACGAGCGGTTTTACGGAGGCGGCATCGGAAGCATCCGCGGGTTTGAATATTGGGGCATCAGCCCGCGCGGCGGGATCAGCGAGGACGCGGTGGGCGCCGATTTCTACATGTCGGGGACGGCCGAATATCAATTCCCGATGATCGAGGACTTTTTGCGGGGCGTGGTGTTCTTCGATGCGGGGGATTTCGAGTCGACGATGAAGTTCGGGGACATCAGGACGGCAGTGGGGTTTGGATTCAGATTGGTTTTGCCGATCTTCGGGAAGCAGCCGTTGGCACTTGACTTCGGCATCCCGATCACTCACAGTCCACAGGATAATGAGCAGGTTTTGAGCTTTTCGTTCGGGATTACGCGATAATCTTGGAGTAATCACAGATGTTCGTAAAAATACGAAAGACCCCCACCCTAACCCTCCCCCGGAGTACCAGGGGAGGGGAATAGCGGGCGCAGTGCTCTGTGAAGCATTGGCTGGGGGCGGACTTGAAGTTTGGCTAAAAGGCGGTTTCCATTTACTATCTGACCAGTGCTCTTGGATTCTTTTCCAGAGGAATTGATATGAAAGTTCGATCAGCGTTGTTGGCGGTGTTGGTGGGCGCAGCGGGAATGGTGATGTCGGTGGGTGTTGGACTGGCGGACGACACGAGCGCCCCGCCGCTGAAATTGGGCGTTTGCGATCCGGTGACCGTCCTGAACAAGATTCAGGAAGGCAAAGACGTGATGTCGAAGTGGAAAGCGGACGGGGAGACGCTTCAGAACGAAGCGACGGTGAAGAAGGGACAGCTTCAAACGGAAGCCGACGAGCTGAAGCTGCTGCTGCCGACGTCGAAGGAATATGACGACAAGGTGGAGAAGTTCACGGAAGACCAGGCGGATTCGCAGGCGTGGCTGCAGGCGAAGCAGGTGAACATGATGCGGATTCAGCGCGAGGAGGAGAAAGTGCTGTTCAAGAAGATCCAGGACGCGGTTGCGGATGTGGCAAAGGAAGACGGGCTGACGGTCGTGATCAACGGGGGCCAGCCGGATTTTCCGGAATTCGATAAGCTCGATGCGGGGGCATTTTTGCAGACGATTCTGGAACACTCGACGCTGTACGCCGATCCGCGCTGGACATAACGGATAAAGTGGTGATCGAGATGGACAAGAAGTATAGCGCCGGCGGCGAGGGTGGGGCGGAGCCCGCACCAGCTCCAGCGCAGCGCCCAGCCATTGAGCGTGATGGATAAGCGACCGCTTCTCGAATCAGATCAGAGGCCGATGAAGAATGGTTCTCGAGGGATCGGTTTACGTGAGATCGCGGCGATGCTGGGTTGCGCCCCCCCACCGGGGGACTTGCGGATCACGGGCGTTGCCGCGCTGACGGAAGCGGGTCCGAGCGACATTTCGTTTCTGGGTTCTGAGGCATTTTTGAAGGAGTTCAACGCGACCGCCGCGGGGGCGGTGCTGGTGCACAAGAAGATCCACCTCACGGAGACACCGCGGGCGATCGTGCTGACCGTAACCGACGCGGACCTTGCGATGGCGAAGGTGCTGGAGGCCTTTGCGCCGAGCGGGAGCGTCCGGCGCCAGGGACGGATGCGCGGGCGGTGGTCGATCCGACGGCAAAAATTGGACCCAATGTTTCGATTGGGGCGTTTTGCGTGATCGGAGCCGGGGCGGAGATCGGGAAGGGATCGGTTATTCACCCACTGGTTTACGTCGGAAAGGACGTGGTGATCGGGGAGGATTGCGAGATTTTCCCGAACGTGACAATTCGCGAGCGGATTCGGATCGGGTCGCGGGTGGCGATCAATGCCGGGAGCGTGCTGGGAACGGATGGATTCGGATACCGGTGGGACGGGACGAAGCAGGCGAAGATTCCACAGATCGGGAACGTGGTGATCGGGGATGATGTGGAGATCGGTTCATGCGTCTGCATCGACCGGGCGAAATTCAGCGTGACGCAGATCGGGCGGGGGACGAAAATCGATAATCTGGTGCAGATCGGTCATAACGTGGTGATCGGGGAGCACTGCGTTATCGCCGGCCAGGCGGGTTTGGCGGGTAGCGCGGTCCTGGGAACGAAGGTTACGCTGGGAGGACAAGTGGCGCTGCGCGACCATATCCGGATCGGGGATGGGGCGATGGTGGCGGCGTGCGCGGCGGTGGCGAACGACGTGGAGGCGAACGAAATCGTCAGCGGCATGCCGGCGCTTCCGCATCGGCAAAGCCTGCGGGAAAACGCGGCGCAGCGGCGGCTGCCGGACCTGGTGGTCACCATCCGAAAGTTGAAGGAAGAGGTCGAAGAGCTGAAGGCAAAACTGGGGCAGGGGTCGGAACCGCAAAAAAAGTAAGCCGTGGAAATAGGCGGCGCGAAGTCGGGATTTGCGTCATTTCGTCTTGGGAATATTGGTGCTGGAATGGCCGCTCTTTTCGCTTAACATAGCGGTTATATGTTTTTAACTCATCCGGGCATTTGGGGTTTGCGTATAGTGGGTGTGTAGGAAAACTGGCAGTTTTTTGTGGGAAATGCCGGATTCGTATAATGGGTGTGGAGACACCGCGAAACAGTGAGCAATGCAGATCCGCCGGTGGGGACACCGGCGGCACTTAAACAGGGAGCAACGCAGGGCTATTCGCTCTGGAATCGGAAAGGAGGCTTTTCGACGCAGCAGCGAAAGAGATAACTGGTTGTTTTTAACGATCAGGGTCATCATAAAAAAATGAATCGCGGGGCAATGCAAGTGTTTTGCATGGTTTCGCGATTCCACCTCGAAAGGAAAGAATCTATGAAGCGCAGCACGAAAATATTGGGATCGTCGACGGGATTGCTGGCGGCGGCGGCGTTCGCGGGACTGCTCAGCGGGGCAACGAGCCATGCGAAGGCGGCGACGGCGGGAATCTCGCAGTCGACATCTGTCAAGGCGTCGATCGTGGCCAACGCGGGCGTGAAGGCCCGGGCGATGGACGGCGCGACGACCCAGCACGACTGCAAAGGCAAGAACGACTGCAAGGGCCAGGGCGGGTGCAGCAACGGCGACAACGGTTGTAAAGGCAAGAATAGCTGCAAGGGCAACGGCGGTTGCAAGACCTCCGGCTCCGCGCTGGCGTTCTAATCGGTCAGCCTTGCTTGAATGAATGAGGGATCCGGCGCGAGTGCCGGGTCCCTTTTTTCGGATCATATTGCTTTGTGGAAATCGTGGCCGTGTTGTACTTCGGCCCCCACCCTAACCCTCCCCCGGAGTACCAGGGGAGGGGATAAGAAGGGGTGTCGCATGAGGATTTCAGCAGAGCAGAATCATATTGCTTTGCGGAAATCGTGGTCATGTTGTACTTCGGCCCCCACCCTAACCCTCCCCCGGAGTACCAGGGGAGGGAATAATAAGGGTGAATCATCGAGGATTTCAGGAGAGTGGGATCAAATCTAATTCTGTGAGGGCGTATGCCAGCCAATCGATTTAACGGGTTTACGGAATTGGGGATTGGGATCGGGCTGAGAATTCCGCACTACCGGCATATTCTGAGCAAGAAGCCGACCTGCGATTGGTTTGAGATCATCTCCGAAAATTACATGTGCGATGCGGGGCGGCCGCTGGAGGTGCTGGACGAGATTCTGGAGCAGTACCAGGTGATTCAGCATGGGGTGGCGCTTTATTTCGGCTCGACGGACCGGATGGATCGGGAGCAGCTCAAACGGCTGAAGGATCTGGTGAAGCGGACGAAGACGCCGTTCTTGTCGGACCATCTGTGCTGGGGAAGCGTGGATGGGACGTATACGCACGACCTGCTGCCGACGCCTTACACGTTTGCGTGCGCGAAGAACACGGCCAAGCGGATTAAAGAGGTGAGGGACTTTCTGGAGATTCCCGTCTGCGTGGAGAACGTGAGCAGCTATGCCGAATTCCATGCTTCGGAGATGACGGAGTGGGAATTTCTGAGCGAAGTCGTTGAGCGGGCGGACTGCGGGATTTTGCTGGATGTGAACAATATCTATGTGTCGAGCAAGAACCACAGTTTCGATCCGTATGAATATCTGAACAACATTCCGCATGGCCGGGTGGGACAGATGCACATCGCGGGGCACACGAAGTACGAGAAATATATTCTGGATACGCACGACCATCCGGTGCTGGACCCGGTGTGGAAGATGTATGCGCATGCGATCCGCAAGTGCGGGCCGACATCGACGCTGCTGGAGTGGGACGCGAATATTCCGTCGTTCGAGGAGGTTCATCGGGAGGCGATGAAGGCGAAGAAATTTCTGGATGCCGTGAAGAATAAGAAGGACGACCGCGAGCTGGCGGCACAAACGGCGGCGGTGCTGGCATGACAAAGACTATCCCAAAACGCAGGCGGCAGACGCTGGGGGAGCTGCGCGAGCTTCAGCGACTGGCGGGGGCGGTGATCATGCGGCCGCTGTCGCATCAGTGGAAAATGCAATCGAAATGGACCGATCAGCGCGACATGCGCAAAGTCGCCGCGGAATTCATCAAGCCCAACGACCGGCTGAGCAGCTTTGAGCGGATCGAAATCTACAATCGGCAATACTGGTTCCGCCTCATCGACTCGTTCTACGGCGATTTTCCGGGGCTGCGGGCGATTTTGGGGCGATTGAAATTCAACCGCCTGGCAGTGCAGTATCTGACGGCGCATCCTTCGACCTCGTTCACGATGAGAAACCTGGGACACGCGCTGGCGGGATTCATCGAGAAGAATCCCAAGCTGGTTTCGCCGCGGCTTGGGCTGGCGCTGGATATGGCGCGATTCGAGTGGGCGCAGGTGGAGGCGTTCGACGGGGAGTCGCTTCCTGCGGTGACGGTGGACGATCTGCTGGGGAAAGATCCGGCGAAGATCCGGCTGGGGCTTCAGCCTTATTTAACCGTGCTGCGGCTGGGGTATCCGCTGGATGAATATCTGATCCGGCTCAAAAAAAGGGACCTGCGGAAGGATGCGAGCAACGCGATGGAGGAGCAATCGCCGGAAAAGGCGCGGGCGGTGAGACAGCCGCCGATTCCGCGGGCGAAGGAGACGTTTGTGGTGGTGCATCGGGTGGAGAATATGTTGTATTACAAGCGGGTCGAGGAGCGGGGGTTTCTGATGCTGACTGAATTGGGTAAGGGGGCGACGCTGGGCAAGGCGATTAAGGCGGCGTTTGCGAAGGAGCCGGATGGGGAATTGATTCGAAGGTGGTTTGAGGCTTGGACGGGGTTGGGGTGGTTTTGTGGACATTCAGCAATCGCTCACGGATAAACCTCGAGTGCGTTGCCGGCCAAGCGATCATTAAATGGATTCTGCGGGACTGTTCAGAATCCGTACGGCAGCCGGGTATTCACGCAGCCGCCGCTCCAGACCCCGGCTGAGTTCGTCATAAGTTAAGCAATTAATTTTTTTGGAGTTTACTAGAACGTGCTCCGCACGCCATCGAAGCCGATTTCGGTCCTCGTCCTTAACATGATCTGATCGGCCCATCATCAGCAACCCATGGAATATTACATGACCAAGTCCGAAATCGCGGGTGAACCGTTCAGTTCCTCTTAAGTCGTCCAATGCGTAAAACCAATCCACGAGTTGGCTGAATCCATGCTCAAAACGGGGATTCCACTGCGTAACGCGTCGATTGCCGGGGACAAAGATTCCTAGTGGGGATGCGTCCTCAAGCTCCACCATGCAGAAATTCTGCGTTTCGAGATTCCCGATAACGATGTCCGCTGCAAAATCTCCGGCGATTTCGAACTCGTATGCCAACACGTTCGCCGGCCCTATATCCGGAAAATAGGTGCCAATAAAAGCCGTCAAGTGCTTGGCTTTGGTGAGAGAAGGCTTGATATCCTTGTTTTCTTCTAAAGAGGGTGATCCCTGCAAAAGTTTTTTAAACGCAATCAATTCCTGGGCACACTGCTCAGCAGAGAATTCTATTTTTTCCAGGCTTTTCATTGCCGAGCGGTAAGATGAGAGAGGACCTAAGAATGACTTTCAATGCGTGGACTACGACGCCCGGCGAACCTTATCGAGAGAGGCACGTCGCGCAATGTCGGTTATCTCAAGGGTTCCATCGTTAACCGTAAAGAAGATCACGAGATCGGTAGTGGTTGTCAGCACATAAACATCATCCGCCCCAGGCAAATCGAGCTTGTGCGCCAGCGATCGTATGGTCGAATCCTGATCCCACCTTTTTAAGTGCTCAATTAAAGCCTGTACCTTGCGCCGATCTTCTTCACCGAGGGTTCGAATCGCAATTTCTGCGGCGGTATCTATTTGGAAATTCATAATTATCACCGGTGCCGTTCTACCAGACGCGAGCGCAACAGTCTCATACGCCAACACTAATTATAAAGAAGACAGTCGCTGAATACCACATTAAAGTGGCGAAGGTTATAAACGGTTGCCGTCGTGTAAAGAGCGTACCACATGCCAAATCAAATGAGCGGCTTAACGTCTCACGACTGCGCTGAGGACGTATCCGAGTCGTTCAGGCCGATATCACGAAGCTGGAAGTTTATGCCATCGTCAACGCCGCAAATGAGTCGCTGCTCGGAGGCGGCGGTGTGGACGGGGCGATTCATCGCGCTGCTGGGCCGGGATTGTTCGACGAATGCCAGAAGCTCGGCGGATGCGCGACTGGTAAGGCAAAGATGACCGCGGGCCATCGGCTCAAGGCCCGGCATGTGATCCACGCAGTCGGACCGGTTTGGAATGGGGGATCAAATCGGGAAGCGGAATTGCTGGGGGCCTGTTATCGCGAGTCGCTGCGCCTCGCAGCGGAGGCGGGGTTGGAATCGATCGCTTTTCTATGCATTTCGACAGGGATTTATGGCTATCCGAAGCCTGACGCGTGCGCGGTAGCGGTAACCGCCGTGCTCGACTGGCTGGCCGGGAATTCGCTTCCAAAGACTGTCATATTTTGCTGCTTTGACTCAGGGGATGCGGCGATTTACCGCAGGCGGCTGGGCTTGAATTCTTGATCGTTTCCGAACCTCATGTCCTAAAGGCTCAATTAGGTATACTTTCGCCCGCCGGGCAGTTCGCCTGGCCAATCGAGAAATCGCTCGCCTATGCCATATCGCACCATTCTGCTTTTCGGCCCGCCCGGCAGCGGGAAGGGAACACAGGGGAAGGTTCTTGGGGCGATGCTGCCGTATTATCATTGCGCGTGCGGGGACGTGTTTCGGTGCTGGATCCGAACAGCGATATTGGGAAGGAATTTGCGAAATATTCGAAGAGCGGGGCGCTGGTGCCGGATGAGCTCACGGTGAGATTGTGGCGCGGCGCGATTCAGGAGCGGGTGACATCCGGAAAATATAAGCCGGTGGATCAGTTTCTTTTGCTGGATGGGATTCCGCGAACGATCGATCAGGTGCGCCTGATCGCCGAGGACCTGGACGTGCGCGCCGTGCTGAACCTTTACTGCAACGACGTGGAGCAGATCGTCGCCCGGCTGAGGAAGCGGGCGGCGATTGAAAACCGCGCGGACGACACGGATATCGAAGTGATCCGGCACCGGATCGACGTGTATGACGAGCAGACGCAGCCGCTGCTGGAGTTTTACGGGAGGAATAAGGTTTATAACGTCAACGCGACCCGGCCAGTGGAAGAGGTGACGGCCGATATTCTGGCGGTTGTGGAGGCGGTGAACCGGGTTTGGTGAGGGTTTTGCGGTGAGTCTTTTGCGGGGCCGGGGGATCTATTGGATATTGCGGTGAAGGAAACGAGGGCGCGGCGGAAGCCGCGCGAATGTACTTGATTGAACTGGGAACATCTGAGGCCGTTTTGACGCCGCAGCGCGACGGGATGCTGTTTGTGATCTCACCGGCGTGCGTGCTTCCGACGCGGTGCGTGAAGTGCAACGCCGAGTGCGGGGGACTGCGGATGCCCCGGCGGATTTCGACGCTGAGCGCGTGGTATCCGCTTTTCAGCTCCGCGGGATGGAATGCCCACTGCGCGGACGATCGGCCGATCGATTTTCCCTACAGCCTCTGCCTGCGGCATCGGATGGCGGCGCTGGGGCGGGCGGCGATCATTGGGTTTCTGGGGCTGGCGAATATTTTCTGCTGGGTAGATTGCCGCTATGCGGCGAAAATCCGGCCTATCCTGGAGATTCTGGCAATCGTGCTGCCGGTGATTTTATTGGCGGCGGCGGCGACGTTTCGCCCGATCCTGCGGCCGCGGCGGGTGCATCATGGGCTGGCATGGTTTGCGGCGCGGGGGAGGAATTTCTGGAGTCGCTGCCGACGCATGGGGAAGAGCGTCTGCCGGAACAGAGCTTTGCGGCTTCCGGGCGGTGAGGGTGAGCGTGGGAATCACGAACAGGTAGCTGGGGCGGGATTGCCGGATATCGAGCAGATTGTGCCGGCTCAGAAACTCGGCGTATTGCGGCACGTGACGAATGTCGACGACGGCCAGGCGTCCGCCGGGCTTAAGCACACGGATCATTTCGCCCAACGCAGTCTCGCGGCCGGACGTGCTGTAGATGTTGTGAATCGCCCAGCTTGAGAGGACGACGTCGAAGGTGTTGTCGGGAAAGGGAAGTTTGCGGGCGTCGGCGTCTTTGAGCTCAATGCGGTCGGACAGATTTTCCAGCCGGATGTTTTGCAAAGTGGCGTCGGGGGAATTCCCGGATTGATCTTGGGTTTGCCAGATATCGACGCCGATCGCTTTGCCGGAGCGGAGCTGGCGGGCGGCGGCGATGAGGAGGAGCCCACGGCCACAGCCGACGTCGAGGACGGTTTCGTCGCCGCGCCAGGGGATGGAGGCGATCAGCTTGTCGCGAAGGCGCAGTTTTCCGAACTTGCTGCCCCAGAGCATGATGAAGCCTTGCAGAACGAAACTGATCCCGATGAACCAGAGGGGGATGAGGAGAAATCGGAAGTAGAGGAAATGGCCATGGGATTCGGCAAGTGTGAGGAGGGCGGCGAGGATGACGCCGACGGCTCCGATGACGAAAAGGTTGCGCACGACATCGGGGGCATCGATGCCGTAGTCGGGACGAGACTGGGATGGAGATTCACCGCCCATGCGTAATGGCGGGGTAATGTTACCCTAGCGCGCGATTTCGCCAAATTTTGAGGATCTTTCGCGCGATCAAAAGGCGGATTATTTATAGAAACAGGCCGGGATTGACTTTGAACCGGGCGGCGAGCTTGCGGATGTGAGATTTGCTCAATTCTCTTTTGCCGCTGAGGACCAGCGAGGCGGCGGTTTTGTTGCCGAGGATTTTGCCGAGGTCGGCGATGGTCATTTTGTTTTCGTCCATCAAGTAGCGCACCAATTCAATGGGGCTCGCCCTCTTGGATCGAGTTGGGTAGGCCCGAGATTCGTAAGCGGTGGCGAGCTCGATCAATGCGTCAAGGTACTGGCTTTCACCCTCGGAAAGAGGCGGACTGCTGCGGCCCAGGAGGTGGGTGAGCACCTTGCCGGCAGCGGCGTTGTCGCGATCGGTTCGGATCGCGCGGAGCGGAAAGCGGCTGATTAAATCCAAATAATCATCAGAAACGATTGGAGCATCTGATCTAGTCTTCATAACCGCTCTTTCCACAGATTTTTGTCGTATTCCGCATGCGTTAAGACGTCCACGACTCGGATAACCGCGCCTGGAACGCATGCCAGGGCCCTCGGAGGTCATTCTTCATTAAGCTCTTCCCTCAACTTCGCCCGCCAGTCCTGAGCTGAATGAAAAATGTGAAGAACATTGACCCGATTTTGATCAACGTGGTAGACCGCGATGTGGCCGTGTCCTTTGGACCTGCGTCGAATGAAAATGTATCTCAATTCCGGGCGGAAACCGAGCAATTGTCCACGCGGATGATCTTCCCCCAACCGATCGATGTGCCGCTGCAAAAACGCCACGTACTGGTCTGCGTGATTGGCGCTGTAAAATTCCTCGTTCCAATCCCAGATTTCATCCAATTCCACGAGAGCTTTGGCGGCGTAGATGACCGTCAGCTCCGGGGATTCTCCTTTTCCCATTCTGCCCGCTTTCGCTTGAAGTGTTCGCGCACCTGCTCGGCAGTGTAAAAGTTCCCGGCCTTGATTTGCTCCTGGGCCTGCGTCAATCTCCGCGAGCCTCTCGGGCGTAAACAGATGATCGAGGTTCGGTGTCTCCACCACAAAATCGTCCGCCAAATCGTTGCTGACAATGTCGGCAACGTATTCATCCACCGTCGTGAATCCCGCCTCGCGCGCCGGTGCTCGGCTTCGCGGTATAGTTTTTCACTGAGCTGAACCTGGTACATCGGCGTTGATCCTCAGCGGCTGTGTTCCATTATAACCCCAAAATGACCGCATGACATTGAAATATCGGCTATGCTCGCTTGTTAGATAATGGTTGCCCTCATTGGATCGGTCTTTACTTGCGCGGCCGAAACCGCGGGCGTTTCACGCCAGCCAATCGGTCTAACCGTCTCGCGTTGGCCGGCCAGGCGGCTTTTCCCATCCAATAGCACCGACGCAACGTGTCGGCAAAACGTGGGCTGCTTCTTGCAGCGATCGCAACGCGGGGAAAGAGTAGCTCAAAATGATATTCCAGCAGATGTTCGAGCAGGCAACACGCAACCGCGTCGCGCAAGTCAGTCTGAGGATGCTTTCCCCAGCGAAGCACAAAGAGCCAGATTTCTTCCGGATGAGAACGGATAAAAGCATCCTGAATTTCCAACATCGCACGCCAGCGTGGGTCGGCAGGGTAGGAAGGCTTGCCCGGCAAGAGTTTCTCTGCCCTGGCAATCGCGCGTCGAACCGAAGATCGGGAGGGCACAAAATTAGCTTTCTTTCTTCAGCGAGAGTGTCCCGTGACTCATATCGGAGCCCGCTCGAACAATATCCTTCACTTCCAGAATCGGCTTCGCATACCCCTTCATCGCCACATTGATCATCGCCCGCCCCATTTCCCGTAACGTGCAAAACCCGGCCGGATATGCCACCCGCCCGATTGGATAGACCCACTGAAAAAGGCGGTAGGACGTTGCCAGATTCTTCTGCCCGGGCGTCGCCTTCAAAAACCCCGGCCGAAACATAAACGCACGTTTGAACAGTCTGATCAACGCGTTCTCCGTTGCCCCTTTCACGCGTGCCCATGCGAGCCGTCCCTGTTCGCTGCTGTCCGTTCCCTGGCCGGTGACGTAGCAAAAGGTCATTTCCGGGTTCAGCTTCGCCAGACATCCCGCAAAATGAAGGGTGAGATCGTAAGTAATGCGCCGGTATTGGTCCTTGCTCATGCCGACGGACGAGACCCCCAGACAAAAAAAGCAGGCGTCATAGCCGGCCAGTTCCGCCTCAATCGGGGTCAAATCAAAAAAGTTCGCGTGAATAATCTCCCGCAGTTTCGGATGCACCACGCCGGCCGGCTTGCGATTGACAACCAAAACCCGGTCCACCTCCGGATGATTCAAACACTCCAGCAACACCCCTTCTCCCACCATGCCTGTCGAACCGGTGATGATTGCTTTGATAGCCATGAACTCGCGATAAGACTCATTCTACATTGTAGACGGCGTTTCCTCCTTCCCGTTGGCCCGATTCTGCGCGAACAAAAACGCGGGCAAAATTGTCGAAAACGGACAGGTCTCGCCGACGGAAAATAATCCGGAAGCCCCCCCAACGCGTTGCTTCTCGACTTGATAAACATGACAAACATGATATCGTTTATGGATGGAAGTGAGGATGACGTCGGAGGCGTTGTCGGACTACCAGCGGTTGCCCTTACCGATCAGGGCTCGAGTTGCGGGGCTTATGCAAAAACTCGAGAACTGGCCGGAAGTTAGCGGAGCCAAACCGCTGCGAGGCAATTGGAAAGGGCATTTTCGCCTCCGAACGGGAGATTGGCGGATGATCATCAGACCCGCTGGCGCAATTATGTGGATTGTGCGGATTGATAACCGCCGCGATGTTTACGGAGATTGAACAATGGCAGCCCGTATGATCAAGATCGACGGCAAAGAGCTGGTCATCATGAGCCGATCAGACTTCGACTCGCTGATGGAAAAAACTGGTGTCATGCCGCGTTTGCCAAAACCGGCCAAGGACGGTTCGGTTCCCGCCCTCCCGTTTGCGGCGGCGGACATCGCCCGCGAGGTGATTCGTCGGCGAATCGCCGCTGGAATGACCCAACAGGAACTCGCCAAACGGGTTGGCGTGCGTCCGGAGACGATCAGCCGCCTTGAATCGGCGAAGCACCTGCCGCGAATCGAGACGATGGAACGAATCGACCGCATTTTGCCGCCGCTGAAGCGTCCGCGCCGCTCAGTTGCGTAGAATGCCCGTCTCCTGACGGGCGCCCAAGTCGTCCTCAGAGGTCGCCGTGAAGCACGAGTCGCAAATTCGAATTTCTGCTTCGCGATCGTGCATTTTCGTCGTCAAAATTCTTACCCAATCCTCCCATTCATCCCAGTTTGTTGCGGAGTGTCCAATTTTGTATCGATGCCCCGCTCCAATGAAACACGCTTGATAGCCCCAGCGCACGACGATAGGGTTTCGAAGAATGAGCCCGCGTAGCTCAATTGGATAGAGCGCTGGTTTCCTAAACCGGAGGTCTCAGGTTCGAATCCTGACGCGGGTAGTTGTTGAAGATTAAATTTCTAGGAGTAAAAAAACGCCCCGCAAGCGGGGCGGCTACACGAAGAGGGCGCCTCGGGTTAAATGATCAAGCGTCTTGTTGCTTGATGAATATTTTTACCTCGCTGGGGCCGACCTGGGTTTTGATCGTTCCGTTTTCGACCGTGAGATCAACATTGACATTGTGATCGTGCCATTTGCCATCCGGGAGGCCGGCGTTGTCGATGGTGACTTCGCCGGCGGGTGAATCCTTGAGGTTGGCGATCACGACGACCATGCCGCCGACGTCGTTCCAGCGTTTGAAGGCGAAGACTTCGCGGTCCTTGTCCTTGAGGATGGCTTCGAAATGGTCGGAGCTGAGGGCGGGCTGGTTTCGGCGAAGGTGAATGAGATTGGCCGTGTAATCGTGCAAATCTTTGTTGTCCTGATTGGCGAGAAGGCCCCAGGAGATGGGCTGGGGCTTGTCCCAGGTCTTGGGATTGGCGGCGCCGAATTCCTGGCCCATCCAGATCATCGGCAGGCCGGGCGTCGTCATCAGCAGCGCCATGGCGAGCTTGACCCGGCGGAAGGCGGCTTCGCCGAAGGTGTTTGCGATTGCGCCGAGCTGGTTCATGATCCGCTCGTGGTCGTGGATGGTGATAAAGTTGACGGTGTGGTTGCCCGAGCCGTAGCCGTTGGCGGCGGGATTCATGTGGTGTTCGAGATCGTCAAGGTTCCATGGATCGACGCCATCGAGCTCGTGCTGGGTGGCGATGGCCTGGAGTTTTTTGGCGAATGAGTCGCGCCAGGCGGCGATCATGGGGCCCTTGGGGTAGCCGACGATGGCGGGGTCTTCGGGAACGTGCTCGGCGACGGTGAAGAAAGGCTTGAGGCCGCCGACCTTGTCGAAGCACTGTTTCGTGAACTCGTGCATGACGTCGAAATCTTTGATAGCGCGGGTGGCGTCGAAGCGGATGCCGTCGTGGTGGAAGTGCTCGAGTGAGAAGAGGATGGAATCGATGACGTATTTGCGGGCGGGGAAGAGGTTGAGCTTTTCGTCGAAATAGCTGTAGTTAAACTTGGGGCCCCACTGCATTTCGGGGGGATCGGGGTTGTTGCGGTAGAACCAGTATTCGTAATCGATCTTGGCAAGGGGCGCGTCGGCGTCGGCGTGATTGTAGACGCCGTCGATAATGACGCGCATGGAACGGGCGTGGCATTCGTCGATGAGGCGACAGAAGTCGGCGGGGGAGCCGTAGCTGCTGTCGATGGCGAAGAGGCTGCGAAGGTTGTATCCCCAGGATTTTCCGGGAAATTCCTTAATGGGCATGATTTCGACGGCGTTGATGCCGAGGTCGGCGAGGTAGTCGAGTTTTTCGACGACGCCGGAAAATTTTCCGCGGACATGCGGAGAGGCGATGTCCCCCCCACCGCCGCTGAAATCGCCGACGTGCAGCTCGTAGATGACGAGCTGTTCGTTGGTGGGGAGAGGCTTGTCATCGTGACGCCACTGGTAGCCGGTCCACTGGCGTTTGCCGTCCTTGATCCAGATGTGGTTTTGTTCTTTCTCGTCGTCGGTGATCCACATGCCGTAGGGATCGAAGACTTCGAGCCACTGGTCCTTGGCGAAATAGCTTCTGGATTTGACGACGAACTTGTAGAAATGATCGCCGTCGGGGAGATCGGCGGAGATTCGCCACCAGCCGTCGTCGCCGCGGGTCATGGGCTGGCGCTGCCAGTTGTTCCAACTGGAGATGAGTGAGACGGCTTCGTTGTAGGGGGCGAAGAGGTTGAATTCGATGGTTTCGCGCATGGGGACGAGAGATTGCGGGGAAACCTCGCGCCCTCGATTAGCGACGAGGACAATGTGCGGATCCAGTGGTTTTGACATAGGCGTAGCCCTTAGAGGGATTTCATTTTGAGCGGGAGCTGTCGCGGGAAGCTTTGCCGATTTTCTCCTGTACCTTTCCGGCGGCGTTCTGGAGTTTTCCCTTGATTTGCCGGGCGGTGTTTCCGGTGGCGGCGCCAATGATATCGTTGGCTTTACCGCGAGCCTGTTTGATTTTTCCAGCAGCGATGTCTTCACGACCCATGATGGACTCCTTGTTAAGTGGAGTGAATCAATACAAATGTTGTGCCTGCTGAAAATGGGGCTGGATTTGCGGAGTTTATGGACGCGGCTTCCGACAAATTGGCGGGCGCGCGAGACAATCTAGCGGGGCGAACGTCTGCGCGCGCCGCAATGTCGCGGCGCTGCCGAGGGCGAGCAGGCCGAGGGTTGCGGGTTCGGGGACGGCGGCGATTGTGGGCATGGGAAGGCCATTGGCGGCGGCGAAGGCGTCTAGGGCGGCGATGTCGGCGGGGGTGACGGAGGCGTTGCTGTCGCCCTGGCCGAAGTTGGTGGCAAGGGCGGAGAAGTCGGAGCCGTTGACGGAGGAGCCAAAGAGGAAGTTACCCTGGTCCCAGTTGGTGACGCCGAGGCCGAAGTTGGCGGCAAGGATGGAGAAGTCGGAGCCGTTGACGTTGCCGTCGAGGTTGGCGTCGCCGAGGAGGGTGTACTTCAGTTCAATTTGGCCGCTGGTAAGGCCGGAGACGTTGCCGGTGCCGTCGTTGCCGTCGGCCCAGCCGACGCTGTAGGTGAGGCCGTTGGTTTGTGTGTGCGCGGAAGAGGAAATAATTCCATGGCCGTTCCAGGCGCCGTTGTTGTAGCCGGATTCGAGGTCAGCAAGGATGGCGGAGATAGGATCGGATGCGCTGCCGTAGTCGATGAAGAGGTGGTTGTTGGCGATGTTGAGCTGGCCGGTGGAGGCGATGGAGAGTGCGTCCTGGGTGAAGGCGCCGCTGCTGATTCCGAAATTCATGACGGCGCCGGCGGCGACTTCGAGGGCGCCGGTGCCGGTGACGGGGGCATTGAGGTTGATGTAACCGCCGGAGTAGCTGGCGTCGATGATGCTGTTGTTGGTGACGGGGAGGTCAATTTCGCCGGTGCCGTTGATGATGCTGCCGGGGTTTTGGATGATGGAGACTCCGGCGTTTCCGGTGATTTTTGCGTTGGGGCCGAAGTCGTTGAGGGTCATCGTGCCGGTGCCAGCGATGGTGGTGTTGCTGGTGAAATTGAGATCGGCGTCGCCGCGGAGGGTGTCGATGGTAATGGTGCCGTTGTTGACGAGGTTTGGGCCCCCATAATTCAGCAATTGGTTGGCTTGAATGGTGACTTGTGTGCCGGGATTGATGGTGACATTGGATAAAGAGGAAGTTCCGGTGACGCTGAAGAGGTGGGAGCCGGTGGAGGAGAGGGTTCCGCCGGTGATGGAGGCGGTGCCGGTGAGGATGATGTTTCCGGCAGTGGCGGTGATGAGGCCACCGGTGTTGGTGACGGAGGTGGAATCGTCGAATTCGAGGATGCCGCTGGAGGTGGCTTCGATGGTGCCGGTGTTGGTGAGGGTGGGGGAGTTGATGTAGATGATTTGATTGCCGTAGTTGGCGTCGATCGTAGCGTTGTTGATGAGGGCGCGCGTCGATTTCACCGACGCCGTCGATGGTGCCGCTGGAGAGCGTGACGGTGGCGCCGTTGCTCGCGGTGATCATGGCGTTGGGGACGAAGTCGTTGAGCATGATGGTGCCGGTGCCGGTGATGTTGGTGGTGGCAGCGAAATCGAGGTTGGCGTTGGAGTCCTGGGTGTCGATCACGATGGTTCCGTTGTTCATCAGGGGGCCATCGAGGGTCATGGTGATGCCGCTTGCGAGGGTGAGGGTGTCGGCGGTATTGACGGTGAGGTTGTCGATGGTGACGGGGCTGTTGAGGGTGACGTCGACGGAAGGGTTGGCGGCGACGACGGCGTTGGCGCCATTGTTGGGGATTCCGCTGGGGTTCCAGTTACCGGCGCTATTCCAACTGCCGGAGGAGGCGGTGTAGGTGGAAGTCTGGGCGGAGCCCGTCTGGTAGAAGCAGCCGACGCTGGCGGCGATGGCGGCAAGGTTCAGGGCGATTCGGCGACGACTTCGAGCGGTGGATAGATCGCGAGACATCTCAATCCCTCCAGGAGAGAATCCGTTGATGAAAACAGCAGCCTGTTTTGACAGTTCGAGTTGGGGAATTGTTATACCTGAATCGAGGTAATCAGGACAAGGAAAAAGGGTGACAAAATGAGGCCGCGGGGGTTACGTTAGGGCGGAAAGGCATTATTATTGGACGGTGATATTGGATTGAAATGGCAGGGAAGCCTATGGCGATTTGCGAAGACGTGCTGGAGTTGATCGGCAACACGCCGATGGTGCGGGTGCGGGCGTTTGATACGGGTGGGTGCACACTGCTGCTGAAGCTGGAGAGCCAGAATCCCGGGGGATCGATCAAGGACCGGATCGGGAGGTCGATGATCGAGGCGGCGGAGAAGGAGGGGAAGATCGGGCCGGGGTCGACGCTGGTGGAAGCGACGGCGGGTAATACCGGGCTGGGGCTGGCGCTGGTGGCGGCGAGCAAGGGGTATCGGCTGACGCTGGTGATTCCGGACAAGATGAGCCAGGAGAAATTGCTGCACCTTCGGGCGCTGGGGGTAACGATCGTGATGACGCGGTCGGATGTGGGGAAGGGTCATCCGCAGTATTACCAGGATTTGGCGGAGCGGATTGCCCGGGTGACGCCGGGGGCGTTTTATGTGAATCAGTTTAATAATCCGGCGAATCCGCGGGCGCATGAGATGACGACGGGTCCGGAAATCTGGCGGCAGACAGAGGGGAAGGTGGATGCGGTGGTTTGCGGGGTGGGATCGGGAGGGACGATCACGGGGCTGAGCCGATTTTTTGCGGCGACGGCGCCGAACGTGGAGATGGTGCTGGCGGATCCGGTGGGTTCGGTGCTGGCGGAATATGTTCGGACGAAGAAGATCGGGACGGCGGGGTCGTGGCTGGTGGAGGGGATCGGGGAGGATTTTATACCGGGGATCGCGGATTTGAGCCGGGTGAAGACGGCATACAGCATTCCTGATGCGGAGGCGTTTGAGGTGATTCGAACGCTGCTGAAGCGAGAGGCGATTTTTGCAGGGTCGAGCACGGGGACGCTGATGGCGGCGGCGCTGCGGTATTGCCGGGAGCAGAAGAAGGGGAAGACGGTGGTGACGTTTGTGTGCGATACGGGGAGTAAATATCTATCGAAGGCGTTCAACGATTTCTGGCTGGCGGACCAGGGATTGTCGGGGAGGCAGGCGCACGGGGATTTGCGGGACATGATCAGCCGGCCGTTTCGGGAGGGGGCGGTGGTGGCGGTTGGGCCGGACGATCCGCTGGCGGTGACGTATGCGCGGATGCGGCTGTATGATTTTTCGCAGCTTGCAGTAATGGATGGGGAGAACCTGGTGGGGATCGTGGATGAAGGGGATTTGCTGCTGGCGGTGAGAAGTGGAGGGGATGCGTTTGAGCGGCCGGTGCGGGAAGTGATGACGGCAAATGTGCGGACGATCGATCATCGGGCGGGGCTGGGGGAACTGATGGCAATCTTGGACACGGGGCTGGTGGCGGTGGTGAGCGATGAGGAGGGATTTCACGGGATGATCACGCGGATCGACGTGCTAAATTTTCTGCGGAAGGAGCAGATGCGGAAATGAGTGGAAGTGGGAGTAATGAAATGCCGCGGAACAAAGTGTTGCCAGATGAGGGGCCGCGGGCGGGGTTTGGGACGCGGGTGATTCATGCGGGGCAGGTTCCGGACCCGGTGACGGGGGCGGTGATGCCGCCCATTTATGTGAGCAGTACGTATAAGCAGGATTCGCCGGGGGTGCATAAGGGATTGGATTATGGGAGGAGCCACAATCCGACGCGGTGGGCGCTGGAGCGGTGCGTGGCAGATCTGGAGGATGGGAAATGGGGGTTTGCGTTTGCCTCGGGGCTGGCGGCGATTGGAACGGTGCTGGAACTGCTGGAGGCGGGGTCGCATATCGTGGCGGGGGATGATCTTTACGGCGGGACGTTTCGGCTGTTTGAGCGGGTGAGGAAACATAGCGCGAAGCTGGAGATAACGTATGTCGATCCGAGCGATCTTGGGGCGGTGGAGCGGGCGATCGGGCCGAAGACGAAGATGCTGTGGGTGGAGACGCCGAGCAATCCGCTGCTGAAAATCGCGGATTTGACGGGGATGGCGAAGATCGCGAAGAAGCATGGGATTTTGTCGGTGGCGGACAACACGTTTGCGACGCCTTTCGTGCAGCGGCCGCTTGGGCTGGGGTTTGACATCGTGGTACATAGCATCACGAAATACATCAACGGGCACAGCGATATGATCGGGGGGTTGGCAGTGGTGGGAGACGACGGTCCGATGGGGGGGCCGCTGGCGGAGCGATTGGGATTTTTGCAGAACGCAGTGGGGGCGATTTTGGGCCCATTCGATTGTTTTCTGGCGCTGCGTGGGGTGAAGACATTGGCGCTGCGGATGGAACGGTCGAGCCGCAGCGCGCTGGAGATCGCGAAATTTTTGGAAGGGAGAGGGGATGTGAAGCGGGTGATTTATCCGGGGCTGGGGAGCCATCCGCAACATGAGCTTGCAAAGCGGCAGATGGCAAATGGGGGCGGGATGGTGAGCGCGGTTTTGGATGGGGGATTGGAGAGGGCGCGGCGGTTTTTGGAGCGGTGCCGGATCTTTACGCTGGCGGAAAGCTTGGGGGGGGTAGAGAGCCTGGTAGAGCATCCGGGAATAATGACGCACGCCAGTATTCCAGCGGAGCGGAGGGCGGAAATAGGGATTGATGAGGGTTTGGTGAGGTTATCGGTCGGTATCGAAGAATTGGGGGATTTGATCGGAGATCTAGGCTGGGCCTTGGATTAAGCGAAAATGAATGTGGCTGGGGATGTCAGTTGCTGACCTTGTCTTAGGATATTCCTAATCATTTGCAAATAATTCCCAATTAGCTTTGCGCTAAAGAATCCTTAACGGGAAGGCAACCGATGAAGCGAAAACTAAAGCGGGGGCAGGCGGGGTTCACACTCGTGGAACTGCTTGTTGTCATAGGAATAATCGCGGTATTGGTGGGGATTCTTTTGCCGGCGTTGAACAAGGCGCGGGCAAGTGCGCAGACGGTGCAGTGCGCGAGCAATCTTCGGCAGTGGGGTATGGCGCTACAGATGTATGTTGATGGGAATGGCGGGCTGCTGCCGTTTAAGGGGGCGAAGGGATATAGCACGGCTCAGATCATTGGCCCTTCAAATGGATGCCCGCTGGGAATCGCAGAGCCGTCGATCTGGTACAACGCGCTGCCGACGATGACCGGAGGGAAAAGTTATTATCAGATGCTGCTGGATGCGCAGAACGGAGTGCAGCCGCTGCCAACCGCCGGAACCAATAGCCTTTTCATCTGTCCTTCCACTTATAATGTGGCCGGTACGACTACCGATCTCCCCACGCCGGGTACGGGGGTGACAAAATATTGGCCGACGGTGGGGCAAACCTCCTGGTACTACATGCAGGACGGCAATGCCAATCCGACTGCGCCGAAGAGCACTTATCTCGCGCAATCAGGCGGGTCGACGGCAACGCAATTCAAAGCGCCGATGATGATCTGTTACGGTTATAATTCGCAGTTATTGTCGGGGACTTCCTTCTCGAATACGTACCCGGTGAAAATGAGTCAACTTCGGCCTGGTCAGGCGGTGCCGATCCTTATGGATAGGATCATGAGTCCCGGCGAAGTTAACACTAAACCGATCCAGGCGATGGCCACCGAATATCCGCGCATGCAGTCATATATAACTCCAACGGGCTTCATCTCGACGAGCGATATTAGCCAGCCTCTAACCGACGTGAAACGCCTGTCGGCTCGTCATAACGGTGGCTCAAATATGTTGTTTTGCGACGGCCACGTTCAGCTTTTTGCCTATACGGAGGCGCAAGGTCCTAACGTGAGCAATTCGGTTGATTGGGACATGAATTGGTACGGAACGATCGTTTGGTGCCCATTTGGGAAGATCCCGTATTGATCGCCGATTTGCGCGACGCAGATTACCCGGATCGCCTGTTTTTACAGTAGCGCTTTGCTTGTGGGTTGTGGAGGACAAAGCCCTCTGCTTTCACAATTGGTTAATTCTTCATTAGCGTTACTTAAATTCTTAACACAACCTTGACGCGGTCTTGTTGGGACCATAGCGGACTGTTCCTAAATTCTTATTAAAGAGGGATGGGCGTAGGTAGCGATACGCAATCCAATTAACAGGTATTGGGAACAAGAATTCACACACTTTTAGCGTGGGACGGGAGAATCCATCATGAAAACTGAGTCAGGTCGGAAGAGCTATCGGGTTCTGGTGCTGGCGGCGTTACCGGTTGCGGGCGTGCTCATGAAGCCGGGGATGGTTTCGGCGGCGACGTTTACCTGGACGGGCACGAAGAGCAACTACATTGGAACGGCCAGCGCCACTCCGAGCAAGAGCAATTGGGCGGAGAGCACGGCGCCGGGAGCGGCGAGTGTCCCGCCAGCGGCTAATAATGACCTGGCGATTTTGCCGGACGAGCTTCCGTCTGCGTCGTCAGCAAATGTAAGCAGCGGCGTGGATTCGATTCATATTTCGACGACGAGCAACTCGAACTTCAATTACCAGTTGGGCGGGTTCGACGTAACTGATGCCAGCAACAGCACGAATGTGAGCGAATTTTCAATCGACGATAACAATACGGCCAGTTCAACATTATACCTCAACGGCGTAGCCGTCAGCGGCGTGGGGAACGCAAGCGCGACGACGATCCTGGCGGATACAACGACTTTGACCCCAACCACTCTACAGGTGCTGGGTCTTAAGGGAGCGGCGCTGTCTTTGGTGCTGGGGAGCCAGAGCAATTTTATCTATGCCGCCCCCAATGATGTGATCAACATTTCGGCAGTGACCAGTGAGTTGACGCCGCCGGCGAGCATCACGCTTGCGGGCGGGGGAACACTGAACCTGACGGCAGCCAATACTTTTTCGGGCGGCGTCATGGTGAACAGCAGCACCCTGCTGGCAGGGTACACCGGCGCGACATCGGGCTCGGCCAGTTCGACGGGAAGCGGGAATGTGACGTTGAACGGCTCGACGCTAACGAGCGCATCGGGTTTGACTTCGTATATTTCGGGGAGCGTTTCGCAGGGGACGGGGAGTAGCATTATCGCGGCCGGCGGAATTGGGGCGACAACGGGAACGCTGGACATTGGATCGACGCTGAACCTCAACAGCAATTCCACGCTCGATTTTGGAATTAGCGGATCCAGTTCGAACGAATTGTTGTTGGGAACACTGAACATCGTCACCGGCAAACCGACGATCAATCTCGACAGCGTGAGTAATCCGGTCGGGAATGAGGTTTTGGCGACGTATTCGACCACGGAAACCCTCGGCGAAAGCAGCTTCAACCTGCCGACTGCGCCGTCTGGATATGAATGGAACATCACGAGCAGCGAGATTGAGCTGGAGTTGCTGGCAACACCGGCGAACGTCACGTGGTCGCCGGCGAGCGGCGCCTCGGGGACGTGGAACACGACAGCTGGGAACTGGACGGGGGGTACGCCGACGGCGGATCTTTATAAGAATGGAGACACCGCCAACTTCGACAATATCGGTGGAAGCACATCGGGAACGGTGATGGTGGGGACAGGCGGCGTGACTCCTGCCGGCGTGTTCGTGAATAACTCGACGACGACGTATACGCTTACGGACCAGGATGGGAGCAACGGCATCAGTGGCGGCGGCTCGATCACGAAGACGGGCAGCGGGACGCTTGTGCTGTCATCGCCAAACCAATACGCGGGCGGGACAAACATTAACGGCGGGACGATCGTCGCTAACGCGGATAATGTGTTGGGAGCGAGCAGCGGCGGAGTGTCGCTTGCGAACGCCACGCTGGTCGCGGGCGGGGCGCTTACTTCGGCGCGGACGATTACCGTCAACACGGGCGGCGGGACGTTTAATACCGGTGGGTTCAGCTCGGTCACATCGGGCGGGGCCAACATCAACGACGCGTTCTCGGTTTCGGGGACAAGCGGAGGGAGCCTGGAGATCGATGGGCCGGTGGCGTTTACGTCTACCGGGGCGCTGAATATCGGGGCCAACACGAACGTGACGCTGGGGAATTCGGGGACGATCACGCAGATCAACAGCAGCACGTACACGGGGACCCTGACGGTGACGGGCACGCCGACGCTGGGGTTTGACAATGCCTCGTCGGTGTTCGGCGGGACGGGAGCGATCAATATTACAAATCCGGGGACGACGACGCTGGTGAGCGGAACTACGCCGTATTACACGTATGCGACGGGCGTGACGATCACGAATGCGAAGGTTGGTGGAGTTGCCACGCAGGGCGGGACGATCGACCTGCCGATCAATTTGAACAGCGGAAACCTCGAGTTCACCAAGACGGACGTGACCAGCAGCGCGAGTCCCCTGCCGCTGGGGAATTTCACGGTGAACATCGGCGCGTCGACGGGTGGAAACACGCTGATCGTTGACGGGGTGATTTCGGGAAATTCAGACGTGGATTTCGCCAACGGCGTGTTGTCGGGGGGCGGAGCCGGCGACCTGATTCTGGAGAAGAGCAATACCTATACGGGTGCGTCGCTGGTCAATATTTCGGGAACGATGCAGTTGGCGACGACGAATGCACTACCGACGGGTACGGATGTGATGATCGGGACGATCAGCGGCGCGATCAGCACCAATACGACGATCGACCTGGACGGTTTCAACCAGGAGTGGAATTCGCTGTCGGATGGGCCTTTCCCGGGGCATAAGAGTGAGAACATCACGGACAGCAGTTCGAATCCGTCGACGCTGACGATCGGCGGAGCGATTACGCCGGCGAATCCGTTTGAAGGCGTCATCAGCGACGGAAATGGCGAAGTGACGCTGCAGCAAAGCGGGACGGGAACGCTGGAACTGACGGGGACCAGCACATACTCCGGCGGGACGAATTTGAATTCAGGGACAATTGAGATCACCCAGGACGTGGACCTGGGCGGGCTGGGCGTTGGAATGGGGTCGGTGAATTTCAACGGTGGGACGCTGCTGCTGAATGGGCAGTGGACGTCGACCAAGCCACTGGCGGTGAATCCGGGGAATTCGACGCTGAACGGGGCGACGAACACGGTGAGCCTGACGCCGTCGGGATTGACGTGGAACGGCGGGACGCTGGCGATTGAGAACGCCGGGGTTTCATCGCTGACGCCCAACAGCAATTTCAGCACGGTTTCGGTGACGGCGCCGGGAACGGTGGTGAGCATCGACGCCAACACGACGCTGGACGTGAACGGTGGGTCGTTCGGAGATGGAATCGATCCGTTCTCGAATGCACACCCTGCCAACGGGATTGTGACGGCGGCGAACTCGGTGGCGATCGTGAACAACGGCAACCTCAACATCGTTGGGGGCACCACGACCAACGGCGTGGAGGGACAGCCGACAACCAGCATCGCGGGAATCACGGGAACGGGAACATTGAGCGTTGGGCAAAGCGGATCGCCCACGGTGCTGCAGCTCGCGCAAGGCAGCGGGAAGAGCGTGGTGAACTCGCTGGTGATCAATTCGAATGCGACGCTGGATATCACCAACAACCACCTGATTATCAACTACGGAGCCGCGGGTGGCGGCGATCCGATGACGACGGTCTATCAGTGGCTGAGAGAGGGATATAACAACGGAAACTGGAACGGCGGAGTCGGCTTTACACCGGGCATCATCTCCTCATCCGCCCAGACACTTACAAATGGACTCAAATACGGAATCGGCTGGGCGGACGGCAACGACGGCGTCCACGACGTCGCCGGCCTCTCGACCGGGCAAATCGAGCTGAAATACACGCTCCTGGGCGACGCCAATCTCGACGGTTCCGTGAATGGCTCCGACTTCTCGATCCTCGCGGCCAACTTCGGGCTGGGCGTGACCAACTGGGACCAGGGAAACTTCCTTTACAGCTCTTCGGTGAACGGCTCTGATTTCAGCGCGTTGGCCGCGAATTTCGGTCAGGGCGACAGCGGAGCCGATACATCGATCACGCCGGCGGATATAGCGGCGTTGGATGCGTTCGCGGCGGCGAACGGATTGCCGCTGCCGACGGTTGCGGCGGTGCCGGAGCCGGCGTCGGTGGGCCTGGCGGCGCTGGGGGCGGTGGGGATGCTGTCGCGGCGTCGGCGCAGGGAGTAGGCGAGGAGTTTTTCATGATCCCAAAATGAACTAAAAGCCCCGAGAAATCGGGGCTTTTTTGACGTTTTAGGATATCGAGAAAGATCGGCTCGCTAAACTTCTCTTAAGCGTATGCTAATCATTTGCAATTATGCCGCGTTTAGCCTTCCGCACGAATAGTGCTACGGGAAGGCAATCGATGAAGCAAAATTTTGAACGGGGGCACACGGGGTTCACACTCGTTGAACTGCTTGTGGTCATAGGGATTATCGCGATTTTGGTGGGGATCCTTTTGCCAGCGCTGAATAAGGCGCGGCGTGCGGCGCAAGAGGTGCAGTGCTCGAGCAATCTTCGGCAGTTCGGGGTTGGGTATCAGATATACGCGGATGCGAACCAGGGTTTTTTGCCGGAGGATGGGCCGGGGGGAACAAACGAGGTACCGTCAAGCGAGGGGGGGACATGATCGGGCGGAACAAGCCCTCGACGCCCGCCTACGACAGCAACGGAAACTACTGCCCAACGGGGGTTGACGATCAGTGCCTTTGGTACAACGGGATTCCGCCGCTGGTGAACAATCGATCTTATTACAGCTTGATCGCCGACTACATGTACAACGGGATCAAGACCAACCTGCCGGTTGCGGGGCAGAATAATATCTGGGTTTGCCCTTCGGCGAGTTCACCGGATTCTCTTGCCGGGACGCCGGGGTCGACGGTAACAGGTCTATCGCTAGAGATGTACGTTAATGCGACGAGTAATTCGGCAAATCCCAGCAATTATTTTGGTCTTTGGGGAACGGATCAAAAGAACGGATACACACCGAGAAATTTCCCGTTCTTCATGTGCTATGCCTTCAATTCGAAGCTGTTTGCCTCGCTTGTTAACGGTACGAACATCACGCACGTAAAGCTGGCGCAGCTTCGGCCTGGCTCGGATGTTGTGTTGATGTGCGAGAAGATCACTAATTACGGCGATTATTCATTGGCATCAGAACCGGAATGCTATCATTACTATCCGAATCCAAGCGGTAGCCCACAGGATCTGTGCCCACAGGGTTACATGTCGAATATCGGGCAGCCGAAGGCAACCAACACTCGATTTACGACGCGGCATCGTCACGGTGGATACATCCTTTTTGCCGACGGCCATGTGTCGTGGTTCGCGTGGACGCAGGTGCAGGGCATCATCGACAATGTCACACAGAAACCTGACACGATAAACCGACCGGACAGCCATGTCATTTGGAATCCGTTTGGCATGGTGCAATGAGCATTGTGGTGCAATAAGCATACGGTGCAATTAGCGATTTGGGTGAGCGGGAGTTTCGACTCCTAATGCGAAATTAACTTGACAGTAATATCCAGCCTCCATCGAAGAATGTAGCTATTTAGGGTGTCTGGCAACTGGCGGCTGTCGTTCTCGAAACCGAAAACCAATTTAGCCCTGATGGGCGGGAGATAATGCGATGAGAGTGTCTACAAAGAAAGTGCTGGCCTTGGCTGCGGGCAGTGTGATGTTGAGCGGCGTATTCCATTCGCCGGTGTTTGGAAACACCTATACATGGAATTCGACGACGAATGGGACCTGGGGAACCGCGGCGAATTGGTCGCCGAGCACCGTGCCGGGATCGGGGGATGTGGGATTCTTCAATACAGTGGCTCCGCCAAAAGTCAGCGGAAACGCGACCATAGACGTTGCAGCAAACGCGAATGTTGGCGCTATTCTGGATGATTTGACTTCGTCTTTGACGATCACCGGATCGACGCTGACGCTTTTCGGCCAGTCACTGGGGGTTGATCAAGCCGGGACGACGACCAGTTTCAACAACGTGGTACTTGCGACGGGCGACACCACCTTTGGCACGAATACACTGACGGTCGGCAGCGGCCTGGCGTTGGAAAACGCCCAGAATGTGATAGTGGCCGCGCAAGGCCAGAACAGCGGCTCCTTCGGAAAAAGCGAACAGACCATCATCCTGACCGGAACCATAACCAACGGAACTGGGACGGCGGCGGCGCTGACGCTTTATGGAGGCGGCAACGCCACCAACAACGCGTCCACCGGCGCGTACGGCGCGATTTTCGAATTCAATGGCACTTCGGATTACACCGGCGGTTTGACGATCGGCAGCGGCAACATTACCTCAGCAACTACGCAGCAGGGTGCAACTGCTGAATTCAACGGTTCCAGCACCTTCCCGACCGTGGGCAACATCACGGTTAACGAGCAGGGACAGCTTCTGCTTAACAGCAACAGCGGAACCTATGGCTCGACTTCGCAGACCGTGTTTCTGAATGGCCCGGGCGTGGGGACCGGCACTTCCACGGGCAGCAGCGGCGCGCTGCGCGACGGCAGCGGTGATGCGGTGACGCTTGGGACGAACCTCGTGGTTGGTTCGGATCTGACCGGCAACTCACTTAATGTTAATTCGCCGGGTTATGTCGTTATCACTTCGGCAGGTTCGGGCACCATCTCATTGACAGGCGGAATATCCGGTACGGGGAGCCTTCAGAAGCAAGGCGGCGGCCTACTGGTTTTCGATAACTCGAGCAATTCGTGGACCGGAAGCACGGAGATAGGCAACGGCAGCGTCCAGATCGATACCTCGCTGGGATCGGGTGATCTGATTCTCGCTACGTCCCAGGACAGCGATCCGACTGCGGCAAGTTTTGAAGCGTCAAGCAGCATACGCAACCTTTCCACCAACTGGTCTCTTACAACATCCGGGAGCGATACGCAGGTTGTAAACCTGTACAACAACTCAACGCTGACAATCGACGGCAACAACAGTGAAAGCTTCGGTACTGGGGCGGTCGGCACATTGACAGGCGTCATTCAGGATGGAACTCTCGGAACGCACGGGGCAGTTGTTTACAACGGAACTTCAAACGGGACGCTGAGCCTGACGGGTGGGAATACCTACTCCGGCGGAACGACGATCACCGGTGGCACGCTGAATCTTGCCAATATGTCCAATGGCAGCGCGACGGGCACCGGCACAGTCGAAGTTAAGAGCGGCGGTGAGCTGAGCTCGGGCGACGGAGCGGTGGAGTACGCGGGCACCAGCACCATCGCGACTGGCGGCAGCATGAGCGGAGCTCTCGTTGTGGACAGCGGCGGCGTCGTTGCCCCCGGCGGAAATGGTCTTGCCGGTTCGCTTACCGTGGGCGGCGGTGTGACGGCGCATGGTGGTTCGATCTTCGACTTCGCGCTCAACGGCGGCACGAACGCGACCAATTCAGAGCTGATCGACAGCGGAGCGTTCACCCTCGACAGCAATGGCGTGGTTGACGTGAACATCACCGGTTCGAAGCTGGCGACCGGAACATACACGCTGGCGACTTATACGTCGTTGGTGAATTCAGGGGCGACTTCATTTGATCTGACCGGCGACCCCAATGGAACGGGCCGAAGTTACTCGCTTTCCGTTACCGGAACTTCCTCATCTTCGGGTGATCTCGTGCTGACAATTATCAACAGCGGCACGCAGTATTACTGGTCGCAGAATGGGACGAACCCGCCGGTGGATGGAAACGGAACGTGGCAGGTTGGATCTACAAATTTCGTATTGACCAGCGGCAGTTCGAGCACCAGCGGCGCGTCCTATGCCAATGGAACCACGAATCCCGTCATCATCGGGAACGGTGGGAACGGTGCAACGATCACCGTCAACGGGAACGTGACGGTTGGCGGCGGCCTGATCTTCTCGGGCGTCAACAACACGGGCTACACCGTGGCGGGCACCAACACCATTACGCTGACGGGCGGGATCGAAGACTCGGCGACGGAAAATAATGCACCATCCGCGCTGACAACAACAATCAGCGCGCCAATCTTGCTGACCGCTTCGGAGAATTTCCAGGCGTCTGCCAACAATGTGCTGGCGGTGACCGGCGGCATCAGCGATGGCACCAATGGATATACCCTTTCCGTTGGTGGAGACACCGGGACCGTATTGCTCGGGGGAATAAACACCTATTCCGGCGGGACGGTCATTACCTCCGGCGTTTTGGAAACCAACACCAGCTCGTTGCCCAGTTCTGGCGGCGTGCAGGTCAACGGCACTACTACAACTCTCGTCTTCAACCAACCGGGTACTGGCACTTATTCGGGCCTGATCAGCGGCAATGGCAATGTGGCCGTGAATTCAACCGGAACAGTGTCGCTGGGCAACCTGTCCAACTCTTATGGCGGATTGACTGAGATCCAGGGTGGTGTGCTGGCGCTCGGCAGCGCTGGGCAGATTAATTCCGGCGTCGGCGGGATCAGCCTGCAGGGAGGAAACGCTGCAGTTCACGAATCCCATGACGCTCAGCAGCACAACCAGTGGGATGAGCCTGCTGTCAGGAACGAGCACACTGGACACTCAGGGCAATAACGTCACTGTGGACATGCCCATATCGGCGCCGGGAATCTAACGAAGCAAGGGGCCGGCACTTTGACGGTTGAGGGTCTCACGCCTGTGAGCGCGATGGGAACCCTGGCGGTTCCCGAAGGCACGCTGGTATACAACAGCGGCGTTGCCTACAGCTTTTCGGCGGCCACCGGACAATTCCAGGGAGACCTGGTCCTCGAAGGGCTCCAGCTTCGCCTGCAGGGCGGAGATATCAGCGGAGGCGGCACCGTTTGGTTGAACTCCAACGGAACCAGCATCGAAGGCGAAAGTCCAACCTCGGAAATTGACAACAACATCGTTCTGAATGGAAACAGCAATCCGAGTCCATTCGTCGTTGATATCGCTGCAAATACGGGAAATACGCTGACAATCAACGGAGTCATTTCCGGCAACAGCGATGTCGATTTCACTGGCGGCGCCGGCGTGGTGGTTCTGAATAACCAAAGCACGTATGACGGCCCCACGGCGGGCGGCGCGTCGGCGACGACGATCGACAACGGCGCGGCCGGGGCGATCATATTGAACGTGAATAACGCCCTGCCTACCGCGACCAACGTGCACCTTAACAATTCAGGCACGCTGGACATTAACGGCGTGACGCAAACCGTTGGTTCGCTCGACAGCGGAACGACCACGAATGCGACAGTTGAGAATGACTCTCTGACCGGCAACGCGTTGCTGATTATCAACGGCACGAAATCGACGAATTACGACGGATTCGTGACGGACACGGCAACGGCGGTATCCTCGCCGGGCGGGTTGCTCACCATCGAGCTTGGTTCCAGCTATACAGGAACACTGAGTTGGGGCTATGGTTTCGCCCAGGACTATACAGGCGGCACCATTCTCAACGGCGGAACACTGGCGCTGGGTTCGGTCGGTGACGGGCTGCTGGGTAATTACGGATATATCTCCGGCGGAATCGGCGGAGTCTATTCGCAAACCGGGCCGGGTACATCCGTGGGCGGCATCTCCTTCGGTGGCGGCACGCTGCTGCTGAGCTCGGCATGGAATACCAGCCGACCGTTGGCGGTGACGACCGGAACATCGACGATTAACGGTGCGGGTGCTAATTCCATCAGCCTTACGCCGGAAGCAATCACCTGGAGCGGCGGCACGCTGAATATCCAGAACGCCGGGGCGTCGTCGATTGCCACCAACAGCACCACGACGGTTGCGGTGACAGCCGCGGGATCGGCGCTGGGGGTGGATGCGAATACAACGCTGTCGATCAGCGGGCCGGTGGATCCGTTTGCGGTGCATACAACGACGATTGTGCCGGCGGCTGACGCGACGGCGCTGATCAACAACGGGACCGTCGCAATCACGGGCGGTTCGACGACCAACGGCGTGCAGGGAGAGCCGACTGTCACCATCGCCGGGGTTACCGGTACGGGAACCCTGGACATCGGCAACGGCAACCGGCAGGTGCTTCAGTTGGCGGCCGGCAGCGGCGCCAGCACGGTGAATACCCTGGTGATCAACCCCAATGCGACGCTGGATATCACCAACAACCACCTGATCATCAATTACGCAGCGGCGGGCGCAAGCCAATCGGCGATTGACAGCTCGATCTACCAGATGCTGAAGAACGGCTTCAACGGAGGCACCTGGAACGGCGTCGACTTCGGTGGCGGGAGCATCCTCTCCACGTCTGCCCAGACGCCGACGAACGGACTCAAATATGGAGTCGGCTGGGCGGACGGGTCTGATGGTCTACACAACGTCCCCGGCCTCTCCAGCGGGCAATATGAGATCAAATACACGCTGCTGGGCGACGCCAATCTCGACGGAACTGTGAACGGCACCGACTTCTCCATCCTGGCGGCCAACTTCGGCCTGGGCGTGACGAACTGGGACCAAGGCAACTTCCTGTACAGCTCTTCGGTGAACGGGTCTGATTTCAGCGCGTTGGCCGCGAATTTCGGTCAGGGCGACAGCGGAGCCGATACATCGATCACGCCGGCGGATATCGCGGCGTTGGATGCATTCGCGGTGGCGAACAACCTGTCGCTGCCGACGATTACAGCAGTGCCGGAGCCGGCGTCGGTCGGGCTGGTGGCGCTGGGGGCGGTGGGAATGCTGTCGCGGCGTCGGCGGCGGAAGCAATAGCCGCGGAGTCCGCAAGTTATAGAAATGAGACAAGCCCCGAGAAATCGGGGCTTGTTCTTTAATCGAGCGATTCGATTTTGATAAAGCGAGCGCGACGGGGCTCGAACCCGCAACCACCGGATCGACAGTCCCGTCAAAACCGCGTTTTTCGCCTCGACATTGCAGATTCAGTGGAAATACACTGGAAATCAAGGCGCCCTGTGTCGCGACACAGGTTGCACCGAGAGCCGAGACCTTCGATCACGACAAACTCGAACGAGCGAGTTAATCGCATTTGTGATGACGTCAAGGCAAATCAGAGTGGATTGGGCGGTTGGATGGATTTAATTGTGCCTTTCCCGTCCATGCCAAGGCGGCTTTATTGGCGAGGCAATAGACCTCGTTAGATGCCGCCTACTAGAGCGTGTTGTGAACTTTCCCCATCATCGGCGATATTGGGTGGATGGCAAGGAAGCCTTACCCAACTGACGTGACGGATGAAGAATGGGCATTTGTGGCGCCGTATCTGACGCTGATGCGGGAAGATGCTCCGCAGCGGGAACATTCGCTACGTGAGGTCTTCGATGCGTTGCGATACGTGGTTCGAGCCGGCGAAGCCTGGCGAATGATGCCCAACGATCTGCCGCCCTGGGACATCGTTTATCAGCAGACCCGGCGCTGGATCAAAGCCGGCGTGTTCGAGGCCATGACGCATGATCTGCGTGAATTGCTGCGGATGCTGGCCGGCCGCGATCCCAAACCATCGGCAGCGATCTTCGATAGTCGCACGCTGCAGAGCACGCCCGAGAGCGGCGGCCGTGGCGGTTACGACGGAGCCAAGCGAAAGAAAGGAAGCAAGACGCACATGGCGGTGGACACGCTGGGACATCTGCTGGCGCTGCACGTAACATCGGCCGATCAGCAGGACCGTTCACGTGTGAAGCAACTGGCCCGGGACGTGCAGAAAGCCACCGGCGATTCGGTGGCGTTGGCATTTGTGGATCAGGGATACACCGGCGAACAACCCGCTGCCGACGCGGCGAAAAGCGACATCGAATTGTCGGTGGTTAAACTTCCGCAGGCCAAACGAGGCTTCGTGCTGCTCCCCCGGCGATGGGTTGTCGAGAGATCGTTCGGCTGGCTCGGACGCTTCCGCCGATTGGCTCGTGACTACGAACGGTTGGCCACGACTCTGGCCGGTCTTCACTTTGTCGCCTTTGCCTGTGTGATGCTGCGTCGGCTCATGATGACAGGAGTGGCGTAAAGTGCACAACACGCTCTAAGGGCGGCGTGCGCGGCCCCGCAACCACCATTTGACACTGCTGAACCAGGACATTGTCATCGTGGTGGAGTTGAATTGGACTCGCGAATCACCAATGATCCGTCGACCTCTCGGTAACGCGGGAATGGCAGAGTACCATTGCTGATCGTCTTGATTAAGCAATGGCTTAGTTTGGGACCAAGAGGTCGCAAGTTCAAATCTTGTCACTCCGATTTTTTCGCGGAGCGAAAAAAATAGAGCATTGGAGAAGTAGAGCAGGTGAGCAGGAGACAAGAAGGACGCTCGACGCCGAGTTGTTTGCCCTCCGTTGTTCAAGTCAGACCGACGCCGGGAGGTTTCAATAGGGCCAAGGCGAGACGCGAACTTTGATCAGATCGCCGATGCCTAATGCCTCGACATGACCATCGCAGAAGCCGATGTTCATAAGCCCCCCCTTGTGGCGATCGACTTTCGAGGGATTGTTGGGGCATTTAGCAAGCGGAATGCGATTGCCCAGCCAGGCATACGATTTAGCGGCATAAGCGATATTTGACATGCGACCACCGGGACCCTGGCCGGCGACGGGCGGAATTGGGTTGGGGATCTGGGCGGCAGTGTCCGTGGTGTAATACAAGCAATCGTTCTCGTCCAAGCCCAGGCCAGTGATAGGTGTTGCGCCATTATATGGGCGGGTTCCACAGTCGGCGACAAGCAGGGTTTCCGCAGATTTGTAGACGCGACTGAGGCGGCAATTAAGGGGCTGACCCAAATAGGCCGTACCGGATTTCACGGTGGGACCCGCGTAAATGCTAATCTGCGGGGTGGTGTTGGGTGTAAATCTAGGAACTCCGCTGCTGTCAGTCACCATGGTAATGTCGGCGTTGATGCCATAGGAAATCGGCTGATAGGGGGAGATGGCCCCCGGGGCCATGGTTGTTGAAATGACATTGTTGATCAGCGCGTAACCGGGCACGGTGTCGGTTAGCCACAGATCGCTTGGACATTGAAAAACTTTCGACTGCTGCTGGGAATTGGCGAAATTGAGGAAATTATTATTGCTCTGCCCGGCATTTCCCTGACCGAGGTAGGGAAGCAAAGCGCTGGCCCAATCCAGGACTACATAGTCAATGTTGGGGGTATTCACATTAGGGGTGGAAGCACGGTAGTTGAACTTGGTGGGCGGCATCGTATCCGCTTCCAGCGCCCAGTGCTGATCCGAGCATGTTGGGATGTAGCCTTGATGGTCCTGAGCAAATAAAAACTGGGCCGCGATGATCTGGCGGATGTTGGACTGACATTGAATAAGCTGCGCCTGAGCTCGAGCCCGCTGAAGGGAGGGCAGAAGAAGCCCGATCAGGATCGCGATGATGCCGATCACGACCAGGAGTTCAACGAGTGTGAATGCTTTGCGTCGGATCATAAGAAGTCTCCATTTTGAGCTATTTCGCCATGATTCGGCGTCTACGTGCGAACATGACAAGACCACCGAGTGTCAACACGGGCATTGCTGCCGGCTGGGGCACCGCGACGACCGTCGGCATCGGCAGACCGTTTGCCGCGGCGAACGCGTCGAGCCCGGCGACATCCGCCGGGGAAACGCTGACCGCCGCGCCGCTGTCGCCCTGCCCGAAGTTTGCGGCGAGGGCATGAAATCGCTGCCGTTAACGGCAGACGTATAGAGGAAGTTCCCCTGGTCCCAATTCGTAAAGCCCTGACCGAAGTTGGCGGCCAGGATGCTGAAGTCACTGCCGTTGACGACGCCGTCGAGATTGGCATCGCCCAGAAGCGTGTACTTCAATTCGATCTGGCCGCTGGACAAGCCAGAGACAATTGGGTGGCGCAGCAGGCGGTGACCGGTAACCTCTCGACGACGCCGGTCAACTACGGCTCAAATGTTCCGGGAACCGGGGCGTTGGCGACACAGTCGATTAACACGGGTTTCGGAAACAGCAACTATACCGGTACACCCAATGGTCCGGACGCGAACGGGTCGGAGTTGGATGCGGCGTATGGAGTCGTGCAGAATGGGAACCTTGACCTGTTCTTCTCGGGCAATTTCGAAAACAACGGCAATCATGTCAACGTCTTTATCGATGATGGAGCGGTGAGCGCGCCTAATACGCCCAGCGGGCAAAATACGTTAAACATTTCCAACGGCTGGACGGCGGCGGCGATGAACGGCTCAGTATTCAGTCCGGGCTTCAACGCTGACCTCCTGCTTGATGCGAACGATTACCAGGGAAACCTGTATGTCGATCAATACAATTTGAACACCAGCGGCAGCACCAATTCTTATCTTGGCGCGGTGGCGCTGAGCGCGGGGATTGGTAAAGGCTCTTTGGGCGGGATCGGTTTCGGATTAAACAACTCCAATGTCTCGACGATGGGCGGCCAGCGGCGCTGCGACGACCCCGTCGGCGGTCCAGTCGGTTGGTACGGGCCTTGAAATCAGCATTCCAATGAGCGCACTGGGCAACCCGACGAATATCAAAGTTCTGGCCGCGATCAATGGCGGCAGCGATAGTTATTTTTCGAATCAATTCCTCCCCGGTTTACCGGTTGGAACTGCAAACGTGGGAGGTGGTGGAACCTATGCCGGCACCACGGCCGGCTCGTTTAATTTCAGCACGCTGGACAACGAATACTTTCAAGTCGCGATTGGTCGGCCGTTCCAAATGGCACGTGGCTTAATCCCGTCAGTGGTTTTAGCTGGGGGACGGCGGCTAATTGGACCAACGGCTATATCCCCGGCGTGGCGGGCGATGCCGCTAATTTTGCCGGCGCGAGCACAACTTCGACGGTGACGCTCGACGGCGCGCGGACTGTCGGTACGATGAGTTTCGACGGCGGTTCTAATCCCTACACGATCGCCTCTGGTTCGGGCGGGGCTTCGAGTGCTTTGACTCTTAACAACGGCCGCCAGCGCGGCCATGATCACCAACTTTAGTGGCAGCAACACCATTTCGGCGCCCGTGGTCCTCAGTTCCAATACGACGATCGCGGTCATCAACAACACCGATACGTTCACGGTTTCCGGCAACGTCAGCGGTAATGGAGCCTTGACGGTCGATAACCCCGGCAATGGTGTGGTGCTGCTGTCGGGCGTCAACAATTACGCGGTGCGCCACCACAGTCCTGGAAGGCAATCTGGATTTGGGCTCGGCCACAGCGATTCCGACAGGGACGGCACTTACCCTGAGCGCGCAAGACCTACCGGCGGGTGTGCTGAATCTCAATGGATTCAACGCCACGGTCTCCTCAATCAGCGTTCTTACGGCGCAAATACGACCCGAGTCGGGGCGGTGGCACAGATCCTAAACGCCAGTAGCGTCGCGAATACCTCAACGTTCACCTACGCCGGCAGCAATGCCGATCCCAGCACGTTGAACAACGGCAATATTGCGGATGAATCGGCGAGTGGCGGCGGCACGCTGGCGCTTACCGTTGCCAGCGGTTCGCTTACCCTGGAGGGTACGGACACGTATGGCGGTGTTACCACGGTTAATAATGGGGCGACTTTGGAGTTTTCATCAGCGACCTCCGCGGGCACGACTTTTCCAAGCGGCGGAAATGCTGTGAATAACGGAACGATGGTCCTCAATGACTCTGTTACGGTTGGAGCTATTTCGGGCTCGGGAACAACCACGATAACCGCCGGCCAGGATGTGGTCGCGACAACGGTTGGCCAGGGTGTGGTGGATAATGAGGGTGACCTCACGATCTACAGCGGCGGCACAATCGGGAAGATTACCGAGACGGGCACGGCGGGCGCTCTGGCAATTTACGGCGGGACGTTGCAACTGGCCCTCAACGGCGGGCCGAGTACACAAAGTGTTCTCTACATTCAGAGCGGCGCGACCCTGGATATCACCAACAACCATCTCTACATCGACTACGGCAGTGGACCGGATCCGATGCCCACGATCTATGGCTATCTCCAGACTGGCTTCAACAACGGAAGCTGGAACGGCACGGGCATCATCTCCTCCAGCGCCCAGACCCTCACGCACGGATTGAAATATGGAATCGGCTGGGCCGACGGCGGCGACGGCACCGGGCAGGTGGCAGGCCTTTCCAACGGCCAGATCGAGCTCAGATATACGCTGCTGGGCGATGCGAACCTGGACGGCACGGTCAATGGCTCGGACTTCTCCATCCTGGCGGCGAATTTCGGGCTGGGCGTCACCAACTGGGATCAGGGCAATTTCCTCTACGGCAGCTCCGTCAACGGCTCGGACTTCAGCGCCTCTGGCGGCCAACTTCGGCCAGGGCGACAGCGGCGCGGATACGTCCATCACGCAGGCAGACATCCAGGCGTTGGATTCGTTCGCGATTGCCAATGGGTTGTCGGTGCCGACGATTAACGTCGTGCCGGAGCCGGCGTCGGCTGGACTCCTGGCGGCAGGAGCCCTGGGAATTCTGGCTCGCAGACGGCGCGGATCATCACGTGATTGCCGCTGATGGATGTGCCTAGCAAATCCGGCGCTTCTGAAAAAAGGGATTTGACAAGGAGTCTGCGCTCTTAGATTTGTGTGGCGGCCATTTAGGCCTATCGTTTTCAAGGCATTTCATCTCTCCCTGATACTCAACCCACCGGCGGGAAAAATCGCGCAATGAACCTATCGTCTCGCCTGTTTCCGTGGATTTTCTCTGCATTTTTCGCGTGGGCTTCTCAGGGAATTACTCAGGCGGCATCAGGCGTCGATCTGCAGGTCGGTCCCGCGACGGTCGAAGTGGCCGCGGTAACCAAGAACCGCGTTTCGACTGACCGTCAGTTACGACGGCGAGCCTCATCCGGCTGAAAGTGTATATCTGGCTCCCAATCCCTCTCCCGTCTCGTGGACGACCATAAAAGAGAACGGCTGGATAGGCGTCAAGAGTACGGCTGGTGAATTGCTGATCGATCAAGCCAATAGAGAATGGACCCTGCGCGACGCCCAGGGCAAGACGCTGATTCCAATCGGTCCGTTAGGTCAAACAACCCGAAATGTGCAGACAGGTAAGCCGTTTGTCATTCTTAACGCAGGTTGCCCGTCCGGCCGGACCTTCGATGTCTATGGCTGTGGCGATGGCGCGGATGCGCTGCTTCAGGACCATGCCCAACCGAGTGTGGGTAATGGCCATGCCGTCGTTCCCTATTACTGGAGCCCCACCGGCTACGCCGCGCTGGGGGTCAGTTCGAACGACAACGCTCCGCCAAGCTGGACCGCCTCGACAGATCTTGGGAGGGTCAGTTGGATTTTCGCGGGAAGCTCCGCCGATTTGTATCTGATGCCGGCTGTGTCGCTGGATGGCGCTGCCCGCGCCTATGCCGAATTGTCCGGCGCACCGGCCGTGCCCCCGCGATGGTCGTTCGGTTATCTGCAAAGCCGTTGGGGATGGAAGGATCGCGCTTACATCGACGACGCCCTGCACCAGTTCGTCGCCCGCAAATTGCCGGTTGACGCGTTCATTTTCGATTTCGAGTGGTACACGACGTCGCCCGACTACACCGTGAAGCCCGAGGGCCTGCCGGATTTCACGGACTTCTCGTTTAACCCCAGGTTGTTTCCCAACCCAGCAGCGCAGATCGCCGCCATGAAATCGCAGGGCGTACACTTCGTCGGCATCCGCAAACCGCGGCTGGGCAAGACCGAACTGCTTGCGATGGCGCGATCGAAAGGGTGGATTCTGCGCCGGGGACATCGGGAGAACGGATCGACACCCGTTGCCTGGATTTCGGCAACCCGACGGTTCGCGCGTGGTATGCCCGTCAACTGACCAGCCTGCTTCAACAGGGAATCGACGGATGGTGGGATGATGAGGGCGAAATAACCTACACGCAGTATTACGAGTGGAATCAGGCGGAGGCTGACGCCCTGGCGCTGGTTCGCCCGGACGCAAGGTTATGGACGATTGACCGCGCTTTGCGCCGGGATCGCAGCGATTCGGCATCGCCGCCTGGACTGGCGACATCGGCGCATCATGGATCGAATTTGCCAGGACGCCGACACACCTCCTGAATTGGAGTCTGGCCGGAATGCCTTACGGCGCTTGTGACATCGGCGGGTTTTCCGGCAATACGACCCCGCACCTCCTGACCCGCTGGATGGAGGCCGGTGTCTTTTTTCCGGTCATGCGGGCGCACTCGGTTGACTACGCCATTCCGCACTTCCCCTGGCTTTTCGGAGACGAGGCCGAATCCGCCATTCGAAAGGCGCTGGACCTCCGTTACCGTCTGATTCCGTTCTATTACAGCCTGGCCCACGAGGCGCACGATACAGGACTTCCGATCATGCGGCCCCTGGCAATGGAATTCCCCCACGACTTCCGCTGTGCCAATCTCTCGGACGAGTGGCTCATGGGAAGAAGCCTTCTGGCTGCGCCCATTCTTGACGATACTAACAGCCGAAGGGTCTACTTGCCGGACGACACGTGGTATGAGCTGAACAGCGGCACGCCCCTCACGGGACATCGAAGCTTCGATGTGACTGCGCAGCTCGATGAAATTCCCGCGTATGTTCGCGCCGGAACGGTTCTTCCCCTGGGCCCCGTGATTCAACACACCGACGATCTTCCCGGTGGTCCGCTAGAGGTCCAGGTTTACCCCGGCCGGAACGGCCAATTCACACTCGTCGAAGACGATGGGCTGACAACCGCCTATTTGAAAGGACAGATTCGCCGCACCACATTCGTCTGGAACGACGCGTCGCGAACGCTTAGTTGGGAGATCCACGGCTCCTACGCCGGAAAGGACATTTTCACCGACATCACTATTTCAGTGATGGATCCCGGTGGCAGAAAAGTCGCCACCGCATCGATCGGATCGGACGGCCAGAAGTTCATCTCTCGGTAAGCCCAACGCCCACGTTTGATGGAGCGATGGTTAGTACCTTAATTTTGGGGCAGTTGTGGGGCAAAACCATCTCCAGAATCAGTTCAGACGACGGTTCGGACCCAGCTTGAAATCAGTTCATAAAATGAAGGAATAGAAAGAGTAATCCCCATTTTCTGTTCCAAACTCGGGTGGCTTGCTTAGCTTCGGGACAAAGAGGACTCAGAAAACATGCCACCTGCTCACTTGACGATTCACTCGAGTAAATCCGGCGGATGCACATGCATCGCCTTGCATAAGCGGATGAAAATGGTGACGGTCGGCTGACGTTTGCCCCGTTCAATGTAGTTCACATACTCGCGCGAGACACGGGCTGCTCGCTTCTCCGTACTCGGGGATTCCAGACAGATTTGTACCATTGTCCGTTTCGATGCGGACGAAGCGGGAATTCGGGATAGGTAATGGAGGAAAAACGGGCGATGCGTTCATCTTGCCACCTGTGTCGCAACCTGTGTCCTACAGGTTTGGAATAACACACAATGAGGCAGAAAACGCCGTTTTTCGCGGAATTCTCAACGAGCGCGACGGGGCTCGAACCCGCAACCACCGGATCGACAGTCCGGTACTCTAACCAATTGAGCTACGCGCCCTAGCATTTCGTGGCTTCTTTTGTCCGCCGCGATTTTTCTAAATCTAAGTAGGTTGGATCGGAAGTCAAGTCGGTATAATCCGCAGCCAATGATCGGCTTCCAATGCTCATTTGCAATTCGGCCCCCACCCCAACCCTCCCCCGGAGTACCAGGGGAGGGGAAGATGCGGGTGGATCGGAAGAGAGAGAACTAGCATCCAATGATCGTGGCAGGGATTGATGAGGCGGGGTATGGCCCGCTGCTTGGGCCGCTGGTGGTGGGTTGCTGCGCGTTTGATCTGGAGGACGCGGATTCGCTGGAGTCGCTGCCGTGCATTTGGAAGCGGCTGAGGAAGCTGGTGAGCAAAAGCCGGGTGGCGTCGGGGCGGAAGATTCATGTCAATGACAGCAAGATGGTTTATTCGCCGAGCACTGGGCTGAAGGAGCTGGAGAGGTCGGTGCTGGCGATAGTGTGCGCGTGCGGGGATTTGCCGGTGGACTTGAATGCGCTGCTGGCGCGGACGGCGGCCGAGGTGCTGGGGGATCTGCCGGGGTATTCGTGGTATCAGCCGGGGGAGGGGGAGGCGTTTCCGATCGAGCAGCAGGGTCTGCCGATTGAGATTTTCGCCAACGCGCTGCGGGCGGAGATGCAGCGGAGCCGAACGCGATGCGTTCACCTGGCGGCGCAGGTGGTCTTGGAGCGGCGGCTGAATCAACAGTTTAATGCAACGCGGAACAAGGCTTCGGTTTTGTTTTCGACCAGCGCGATGCACCTGGATTATCTGCTGAAGACCTATGGCTCGCGGCCGATGACGATCTTCTGCGACCGGCAAGGGGGGCGGGAACATTATGGATCGCTCCTGCGGCTGATGTTCGAGGAGTGGTCGCTGGAAGTTCGGCAGGAGCTGGATGGTTTTTGCGATTATCGACTGAACCGCAACGGCAATACCGTGCGAGTTATTTTCCGGGAGAAGGCGGAGATGCAGTGCATGGCGGTCGCGCTGGCGTCGATGCTGAGCAAGTATCTTCGCGAGGCGATGATGCGGCGGTTTAATGCGTTCTGGGCGCGGCATCGGCCGGAAGTTGTGCCTACGGCGGGGTATTACAATGATGGGGAGAGATTCCTTCGCGATATTGAGCCGGAGCGGCGGAAGTTGGGGATCGCGGATGAGGAGTTGATTAGGAGTCGTTGAAGCAACCCACGGCGGCGGCTCGTCGAAATTCGTGGGCGTTCCCATTCAAAATCAAGTGTACTGCGACGCGACGCTGACGTAGCGCATGCGGGATTCGTAGAGGGCGGTGTCGAGGAGCTGTTTTTCTTCGGGGGTGAGGTTGTTCTGGGTTTTTTCTTCGAGGGTGCCGAGGATGTCGATCTGGTGCTTGGCGAGATCGAGGTTGACGGTGGGCTCGGAGCCGCGGGTGGTGAGGTCGCCGAGATAATAGAGAATCTGGGTGAGCATCGATTGGACGAGGGTGGCGAAACTGGCGGGGGGAAGCTCACCGCGCGGGCGTGAGCCGGGGCGGACGCCGGGTGTGGGGGCGGCGACGGGGGCTGTTGGCGAGGCGGCGGGTGTGGCGGCGGCGGCTTTTTTCGATTCTTCCTCGGCGAGGCGTTTTTTCTCTTCCTGGGCCTGGCGTTTCCAGTCGGTGTCGATGTGCAGGGAGGGTTTCTCTTCGGCCATGGGGGCTCCTTTGATTTGCATAAGTTAGATCATGTTGAGGGTTTTTCGCAATGGGGCGATATGAGCGTATAATTTCAGCCACATTTCTGGAGCAAAACGATGGCCATAGTCGTGCAATGTGAATGCGGGAAGCGGATGGGTTTGAGCGATGCGCTGGCGGGAAAGACGGCGAAATGTCCGGCGTGCGGGAGGGCGATTTCGGTGCCCGGCGCGGGAGCGCGAGCCGGGCGGGAGGAGGAAAGGCGGCGGCGAAAGGGAAGCCGGCGGCTGCGCCGAAGATTTATGTTTCGACGGGGAAGATCATCGCGGCGGGATCGCTGCTGCTGGTGGTGGTGCTGGGGGCAATGTTTTACTTTGGGCCGGTGCGGGTGTGGAATCAGTGGGAAGACGTGGGGCCCAAGGCGCAGCAGCAGATCGCGGACGTGATCGAGTTTTCGATGAAGGCGTACCTTTCGCAGCAGGGGATGTACAACCCGGCGAAAGATTCGCATGGGCCGTCGGTGGATACGGATGACGTGCATTTTTTCAGGCCGACACTGGTGATGAGCATGCCGGAGAGCATTACGTTTTTTGGGGCGAGCAGTCAGGGGGGATTCAAGGGGCATTATCATCCGGCGACGGGGGAGATCGATGCGGATATCCAGTATGGGGGAATGACGTTTGGGGGAGCGGTGGCGCTGGCGAAGGCGACGGGGCAGGTTCATATCACCGGGAGGGAGAAGACGGATGGGTCGCCGGAGGCGGAGTTGAATGGGGTGGCGTTGAAGATTGTTTATCCGGATAGCGGGGATCAGTGAATGGGTCGTTGTGGGGACGGGGGGACGGGGCGGGGACGCCCCGGCTCGGACTTGGAACGGTGAGGGGGTGTAATTAGAGACGGGTCGAGGGCGGGGCCGAAGGCCCCGGGTCTTTTGTGGCGCGCTGGCGAGTGACGTAATTGCGGGCGCGATCGAAGTATTGTTCATCCATGATCCAGCGAATGCTCCCGCACTCGGCCCACCAGGTGGCGCCTTGAGGCAGCGAAAATCGTTGGGATAATTCTTGCCCCAACCAGCGCTTCCGCATCCGACGAATTCCTTCGGGGTCGTGCTGGGATGAGAGAATAACATGAACATGATCCGGTCCAGCGGCGCAGGTGTGAAATTTCCAGTAGCCTCGCTCGCAAACTTTGGGGACGAGTGACTCGGCAAGAATCATTTGCTCGCGAGTGAAAATAAGGGGCGGATATCTTAGACGTGACTTCTCTCGCTCCCAGCGATGCTCATCGAAACCGAGAACGGGCGTTCCGTATTCGTTGTGCTCCCGGTCGACAGTTTTGCGCGGATCACCGTGCAATCGCGTTCCATACGTACCCCAGGTAATGTGAAAAGCGATGACCTTCAGATGGGTCGCTCCTCTTTAGGTATGAGCCGGGGCGTCCTCGCCCCGGACGTGCTTCAAAACATTCACCTGCACGAGTTTCGCCCGATCAACATCTTCCACGTTATCACTGTGACACGCGGCCTTTTCCCCTTTGTGGGCGAGGTGCATGATCTGTTCCTGCGTGAGGTTTCCGCGATTTTTAGGATTTCGGCGCCGGTGGGGGTTACGCCGGGGCTGGCTACGGATTTCTTTTCGGGTTGGGCGACTTCGTCTTTGCCGGAGTAGAAGTCGGAGATTTCCTTGCTGATGCGGACGGAGCACCAGTCGTGGCCGCACATGGCGCAGAAGTCGGTGTCGACTTCGAGGTCTTCGTCGTGGTAGGCGCGGGCGAGGTCGGGGTCGAAGCTGAGGTCGAAATGGCGTTGCCAGTTGAGGGCGGCGCGGGCTTTGGTGAGTTCGTCGTCGCGGTCGCGGGAGCCGGGGATTCCGAGGGCGACGTCGGCGGCGTGGGCGGCGATTTTGTAGGCGACGCAGCCTTGCTTGACGTCGTCCTTTTTGGGAAGGCCGAGGTGTTCCTTGGGGGTGACGTAGCAGAGCATGGCCGCGCCGTGGTAGGCGGCGGCGGTGGCGCCGATGCAGCTGGTGATGTGGTCGTAGCCGGGGAAGATGTCGGTGACGAGGGGGCCGAGGACGTAGAAGGGGGCGCCGTGGCAGAGCTTGCGCTGGAGCTTCATATTGAATTCGATCTGGTCGAAGGGGACATGGCCGGGGCCTTCGACCATGACCTGGACGCCCTTGGCCCAGGCGCGTTCGGTGAGTTCGCCGAGGGTGTGCAAGTTCGCGGAGTTGGGCGGCGTCGGTGGCGTCGGCGAGGCCGCCGGGGCGGAGGCCGTCGCCGAGGCTGAAGCTGACGTCGTATTCGCGCATGATGTCGCAGATGTCGTCGAAGATTTCGTACATCGGGTTTTGTTTGTTGTGGATGGATCATCCACTTGGCGAGGAGGGATCCGCCGCGGGAGACGATGCCGATGAGGCGTTTTCGAACGTAGGGGAGATGCTCGCTTGAGAACGCCGGCGTGGATGGTGAAATAATCGACGCCCTGTTTGGCCTGGCTTTCGAGTTCCTTGAGGATGATGTCGTAGGTGAGGTCTTCGATGCGGCGGCCGATGATCATGGAGTAGATGGGGACGGTGCCGATGGGGACGGTGCTGTTTTCGATGATGGCCTGGCGGCAGGCGTTGAGATCGCCGCCGGTGGAGAGGTCCATGACGGTGTCGGCCCCCCACCGCTCGGCCCACCGGAGTTTTTCGACTTCTTCGTCGGTGCCGGAGGAGACGGGTGACGCGCCCATGTTGGCGTTGATTTTGGTGAGGGAGGCGCGGCCGATGCACATGGGCTCGAGCTTAAATTTCAGGTGGACTTTGTTGGCGGGGATGATCATTCGGCCGGCAGCGATTTCGGATCGGATCTGCTCGGGGGAGAGATGCGGCTCGCGCAGGGCGACGCGTTTCATTTCCGGGGAGATGACGCCGGTGCGGGCTTCTTCGAGTTGGGTGCTGGCTTCGCGATCTTCGGGGCGGGCGAAATCCATGGCGGTGAGATCGGAGACGCCGGGCATTCCCGGGGTGTCGGGGGAGCTGAAGGTGAAGGGGGTGCCGACTTTGCCGATGCGGGAGAAGGAGCCGGGGGTGGTGCCCTGGTGGTCGGTGGATGGGTTATCGCCGAGGGGCGGGAGCGCGTAGGAACGATCCGTCGTGGCTTGGGGGTGGGGCATTGGGATTCTCCTTTTAAAGCGGGAAGGAAGGACAGGAAGGTCGAGAGATGTCCATTCGCTTCCCTACGCCGGCATCATCCGGATCAGGTCCTAAGGGTTTGGTCTCAGATCCCGGTCTTTGGGGGATCACCCCTAGCGAATGGGAAAAGTGTAGGAGTCGCGGGCGGCTTTGACAAGGCGAAATGAGGCGATAAGACGCGACGCCGCTCAGGAGCCGAGAGTCGAGAGGAAATGCCGGATGGCGCGGCTGACGTGCTGGGGCTGCTCCATGGGGGTCATGTGGCCGGAGGCGGGAATGATGTTCAGCGTGGAACCGGGGATGGATTTGTGCATTTCCTCGGCTTCGGCTTTGGAGACAAGGGCGTCGGATTCGCCGACGACGATCATGGTGGGAGCGGCAATGCGGCTGAGCGTGGAGCGCATGTCGGAGCGATCGCGCATGGCGGCGAGGGCGTGCTGGATGGTTTGGGAAGGACAGTTTTCCATGATGGTTTTCAGCTCGGCGACGAGATCGGGGTGGGATTCGATGCTGGCGGGGGCGAGGAGCTTGGGCATCATGGCCTGGGCGATGGCGGAAGAGCCGGAGGTTTTGGCGAGCTCGATCATGGTATTGCGGCCGGCTTTTCCTTCGGGGGAATCGGCGGAGGCGCGGGAGTCGATGAGCATGAGGCCGCGAAGCGTGGAGGCGTAGGCGCGTTCGTAGGCGAGGGCGACGTAGCCGCCCATCGAGAGGCCGCCGAGCACGCAGGGGAGGGCGCGCAGTTGGGCGAGGAGAACGTAGATATCTTCGGCGAGGCTTTGGATGGTGAAGGGGGTGTTGTCGTGAGAGTGGCCGAAGCCGCGGAAATCGGGAGTGATGACGCGGCAGACTCCAGAGAGATCATGCGCCTGCGTGTGCCAGACGCGGTGATCGAGGGGGAATCCGTGGAGAAGGACGAGAGGGACTCCGTGACCGGATTCCTGGTAGAAGAGGGTAGAGCCGTTGACGTTGAGATGGGGCATGCGGTCTCCTGAGAAAATCATTGTCGCTCAAAGTTGGGGTAATTCAATTGGCGATGGAGAGATTTGGAAAATGGAAATTAACCTGCCGACTGAAGTCGGCAGGCCGGGATTAAAATAGCGTGCGCAGAATTTGCGCGGGCGTTGATTGGGATGTTGGGTCGCCTACAATGCTGGTCCTGCTTCCCAAGGACGGGAGGCCCCTGGAGTGTTGATGCCTGCCTTTGATACGGACCACCTCAAATTAACGGATTTCATGGATCTGCCGACATTGCAGGAGATCCAGGACAGCTTCGCGGCCGTGGCGAACGTGAAAACGACGATCACGGACGCGGACGGAAAGCTGCTGACGCAGCAAACGCCGACCAGCGATTTTCTGAAGCGGCAGAGCGCGATCGCGGAGGCACAGAAGGACGGCCCGCAGCGCGAGGGGGCGGAATATGTACGCGCCGATCATCGTGAACAACCAGCGATTGGGGACGATCCGCATGGCGGCGGGCGGCGCGTCGGGGCCGGTGGATGAGGCGCGGCTGGCGGCGCTGAGCGAGAAACTGAACGTGGAGCTGAAGCAGTTGAAGCAGGCGGTTTCGCAACTGACGCGTAACCGCGCGGCCAAACCCGCCGCCATTCAGTTCCTGTTTCTGCTGGCGAATGCGATCGCGCGGCTTTGTTACCAGGAATTCCAGCTTCGGCAGCGGATCAACGAGCTGACGGCGGTTTATAACGTGACCACCATGCTCGCGGATGCGCGGGACCTGGAGATGGTGCTGCAGCGAACCGTGCGGGTGGTTTGCGAAGTAATGGAGACCAAGGCGTCGTCGCTGCGGCTGATTGATTACGACCGGGATGAGCTGGTCATCAAGGCGGTTTACAACCTTTCGCCGGAATACATCAACAAGGGCCCGATCCGATTGAGCTCGGCGAAGATCGATCACCAGGCACTGACGTCGAAGGGATATTCGTATGTACGCAACATGGCAACCGATGAGCGGGTGCTTTATCCGCAGGAGGCGAAGCGCGAGGGAATCGTTTCGGTGCTGTCGGTGGGGTTGCGATATAAGGGGAAAGACATCGGCATTCTGCGGGTTTACACCGCGCAGGAACAGACGTTCACGCAGTTTCAGATCGACCTGCTGAAGGCGGTGGCGGCACAGGCGGCGGCGGCGATTGAAAACGCGCGGCTGGTGCAGGAAACGCTGCAGTCGCAAGCGCTGGAGCGGCAGGTGCAGATGGCGGCGGAGGTGCAACATCGGATGATCCCGGCGAAACCCCCGGCGATTCCGGGGATCGACGTGGCGGCGGTTTATGTGCCGTGCTATGAGCTGGGGGGGGATTTTTATGATTTCATCGAGCTGCCGTACAACAATTTGGGGATGGTGATCGCGGACGTAAGCGGCAAGGGCGTGCCGGCGAGCTTGACGATGGCGGCAGTGCGGGCGGCGCTGCGGGCGCAGGTGGATAACGTCTATTACCTGTACGAAGTGCTGCGGCGGATTAACCTGATGATGTTGCGGGACAGCACGCCCGGGGAATTTGTGACGCTGTTTTATGGCGTGCTGGACGGGCGGAACCGTCGGCTGACGTATTGCAACGCGGGGCATCCGCCGGGGCTGATTTTGCGGGAGGGGAAGATCATCGAGCTGGGAAGCGACAACATGGTTCTGGGCGTCGATCCCAATGAGCTCTACACGCAGTCGCTGGTGGACATGCGCAGCGGGGACACGCTGCTGCTCTACACGGACGGGCTGATGGACGCGATGAATTTCGAGCAGGAGCGATTTGGACGGCAACGGATCGTAGAGGTATTCTCACAGGGCGGCCCGACGGCGGAGGCGATCATCGATTCGATTTTGTGGGCGATGCGGAAATTTACGGGATTGGCAAAGCCGACGGATGACGTGACGATGATCGTGGCGAAGGTGGAGTAGGGGTTTCAATCCCCACGGCGGCGCCGTGGGCGTTCAGGGATGAAAGTGACCCGCGGGAGTAAACTCCCGCGGCTTTGATAGGGGTGGTTGTTACCACACGCGGAGCCAGCGGGTGTATTGCTGGACGGAAACCTCGACTCGGCGTTTGAGGTTGAGGACGCGGAGGCGGAATTCGAGGCGTTGGAGGGCGATGTCGCGGGGGTCCTTGGCGCGGGCTTCGCGGACCCACTGCATGGCGGCGTCGTGCTGGCCTAGGCGCTCGTGGGCGAGGCCGAGGTTGTACATGGCGGTGACGTTGCCGGGGTCTTTGGCGAGAGCGGTCATGCAACTGGTGATGCCTTCGCTGTAGTGGCCGCGGGAGAACTGGGCGACGGCGAGGTTCAGCCAGCCGCTGACTTCGCGGGGGTTCATGGCGACAAGCCACTTCAGGCAGGCGAGTGCGGCGCGGCTTTCGCCGGTGTCCATGAGCAGGTTTGCCAGTTCCAGGAGGAGGCGGGGATCGTCGGGTCGAAGCTGAAGCTCGGCGCGGAAGCGGCTGCGTGCGGCGCCAAGCTCGCCGCGGCGGAAGCTGATGCGGCCGAGGCCCATGTGAGCGCCGGGGAAGGTGGGATCGAGATGAAGGGCCATGGAGAAGGCCTTGGCGGCTTCATCGTCGCGGTTCATGCGGAGGAGGAGCCGGCCGCGGTGGTAATAGCCGCCGGGCTCGCTGGGGGCGAGCTCGATCGCGCCCTTGAATTTGGCATCGGCGTCGTTGAGCCGGTCCATAGAGATGAGCAGGTCGCCCAGATCGAGCAGGGTCTGGGTGCGGCCCGGATTCATGCGGAGATCGTCGAGGAGGTGCAGGCGGGCCTGTTCGAGGTCGCCCTTTTTTCGGTAGGCGTGGCCGATGCGGACGTGGACGTCGCTGTGAGCGCCCTGGAGGTCGAGGGAGCGCATCCAGCAGTAGATTGCCTTGTCGTAAAGCCCGCGGAGGTCGAGGCTGCAACCCATATAGTAGTAGCAATGGGGGCAGTTCTCTTTGTAAAGGCGGGCGGTGTAGAACATTTCCTCGGCGAGGTCGTGGTCGCCGCGCTGGGCGTAGGCGATGATGCGGTTGCAGTAGGCGGGTTCGAAGGAGGCGTCGATTTCCTGAATTCGGTCGAAGGTTTCGATGGCCTTGTCGAGGCGACCGGTGCGGAAGAGGTCGAAGCCGAGGTGGTTGAGGGTCTGAACGTCGTCGGGATCGATCTGGTCAGCCTGGCGGTAGGCTTCGAGCGATTCTTCGAAGCGCCCCATCTCATCAAGGATGAGGCCCATGTTGAAGAACCAGGAGGAGTTGTAGGGATTTATGTTTGTAGCAAGGCGAATTTCGCGCAGCGCTTCAGACCATTTGCGCTGCTCGAATAACTGCTGGGCCTTTTCGACCCGTCGCTCGGCGTCGCTCCAGTCGTTCATAACCCGCCTGTAAGGCTGTTAAGCCAGACTATGGGGGCTAATTTAGCAGGGGGATCGTTTTAAAGGCAAGGTGCGGGCGCGCTATTTTTTGCGTAAATTTAAGGGGAGGCACGTCAATGGAAAGAAGTTGGGGGAGCGGGCAAGGGAGGCCGCTTTTCGATGTTCGGTAAATACGGTAACTTCGCGAGGATCGACGATAAGGGCTTAGAGTGATACATCCTCGATGGATAAGGGCGGTTTGGCTGTCGGCAGCACTCACAGCGGTAATGCCCTGCGCTGGGATTGCACAGGACACCACCCCCGAAGCGGGGACAAGCGCGACGACATCGCCTGACGCGGTGGGATACGATCCCAAAACGATTCTGAAGGACCCAGGCACGACGCAGGCGGCGGCGGAGACTGCTGCGATCCGGCTTCTGAGCCAAAGGGATGATGCGACCAAGGCAGCGGTTATCGATATCTTAAAAAACGGCTCGACGAGCGCTAAGATTGGCATGGCACGGGGTTTATCGGAGGTGCGGTGGGCCGATGATAGTTTCATCGATCCACTGATGTCGCTGCTAAGCAGCCACGACGTTGCCTCGGCGGGGGCGGCGGCGCAGGCGCTGAGTCAATATCACGACAATCCGCAGGTGCTCCAGGAACTGGCCAACCAGGCGAGGACCGAGCGCAGCGACATCCGTCCGGTTGTGATTCCGGCGCTGGGGGCGTTCGCGAAGCCGTATGCGGCGGAGAAGCTGATCGAAATGGCGGATGAGCCGGACCCGATCGGGAGCACGGCAATCGATGCGCTGATTGAGATGACCGGGCAGACAGACCTGGATCACAACGCCGACAAATGGAAGCAGTGGTATGCGAAGCTTCAGAACCAGAATCTGTCGGACGCGCAGTTTACCGCGGAGATTATCCGCGAGCGGGGTGAAGCATTCGAGAGCCAGTTGGCGGACCAGAAAACATTTCAGGGGGCGGCGAGCGATTTTTTGCGGAATGATCTGTGGAATGCGCCGGCGGAGAAACGGGGCGGGATATTGCTCTCGTATTTGCGATCGCCGGCGCCGGAAATCCGCGAGTTGGGGGCGGAGCTGGTGTATGAGATTCGAACTTCGATCGGCGCGCCCCCGGGCACAATCGAGGAGGCTCGGCTGCTGATTTCGGATCCATCGCCCGATGTTCGGGCCGCGACAGCGAGGGCGTTAGACGGGGACGCGGACTCAGCGCCGCAGCTTGTGGCGCAATTGGGGCGGGAGACGGACGATGAAGTGCGGGTGCAATTGATCACGACGCTGGGGCCGTTTGACGATCCGGACGCCATTAAGGAAATGCTGAAGCTGGTGGGAAGCGAGTCGTCGAGCGCGGTGCGGATCGCGGCTGCGCAGGGGCTCAGCCAGGGCGGGGATGTGATCAACAAGGACCCGCAGTTGAAAAAGGAAGCGACGACAACCCTGAAGGCGGCGCTGGACGGAACAGAATTGCCCGGAGAACAAAACCTGCGGGCGGCGATCGTGGGAGCGCTGGCGGTGATTAAGGACGACTCGCTTTCGGATACGTTCCACAAATTGCTGTCGCCCACCGAGGATGTGAAGGTTCGGGCCAAGGCGCTGGAAGGGCTGGGAAATTTGCCGGGCTCGACGATGTTTGCGCATGAGATCGCGGAACATCTTCAAGATCCCGAGCCGGAGATGCGGCTGGCGGCGCTGCGGCGCTGCGGAATTCACCGCCGAACATCGACTCGTTGCTGAGGTTGATGAACGAAGACCCCAGCGACGAGGTGAAGCGGGAGGCGTGGGCGGATCTGCAAGCCTGGCGCAAATGCCGGATGCCGATGAGGCGGAAATGATTACGCTGGCGAATGGATTGAACGGGGATCCAACGAAAGAGCTTGCGATCCGCCGGCAGATTTGCATGCGACTGAAACAAGACGGCAACAAGGCGAAAGACCTGGCGGAACAGCAGCAGGACATGGGAGATTTGATGTCGGGCCCGACGATCGACAACCCGACCGGCGCCGCGGATCAGTACACGGCGGCGCTGGATTACTGGAGGGCCAACAACGGCAGTCCGGACGTCATTAAGCTGCTGTGCCGTCAGATCGTCGATTGCCGGCTGGCGGCGAAGCAGTGGGATGAGGCAGCAAATTTCGCGGCGGGGATCATCAAGCAATATGGGAACAATGTGGCGACGCAGACGGTGGCCGAGGAATTTCTGAGCACCGCCAATACGCTGGATGAATCTTCCGACCCGAATGCTTTTTCGGATGCGATGGCGATGATGGACGCGGTGCAGAAGATGAATCCAACATTGCCGGCGGATTATGCGGATGAATTGCAGAATCGGCGGCAGGCGATGCAGGCGAAGCATAGCGCGGCGTCGCGGCCGGGAACGTAATCAATATTGCCGATTGCCGATTTCCAATTGCCGATTTAAAGATGTGCTATTTGGGACCCTGTTGCGGGGCGATTAACGGCTCGATTCTTGTCAGCTCGGAGCGGGCCCATTGGATTTCTCGCTCGGTGTGTAGGCGGGCCAGGGCTCTTAGCAATAGCTGGCGGGCGCGTTCGTAGCGCTGCAGGTACCGGGCGTAGATGACGCCTAGCATCAGCTCCACCTGCTCGATCTGCTCGAAGTTGGGGTAATGGGTGAGAAATTGCTCGTAGGCGTCGGCGGCTTCCTGGAAATATTGCTGGCTGGCGAGCTGATTGGCGATGTCGAGCTGGGCCTGGCGGGAGAGGACCTGGGTGGGGTCGAGCTTTTTCAATTCCATGTAGAGATAGCCGGCGTGGGGGAGATTGTGGTGGGCGATGGCTTCGCTGATCTCGGCGCGCATTTCGAGCATGCGGAGGGTGCGGGGGTCGAGTTCCTGGGGGCGAACGTCAACGGGCTGGGGCGGGACGTAGCCGAAGGGGTCGTACCCCTGGCTGACCATGCTGCGATATTGCCGGCGGCGGTTCCAGCGGGCGAGAAGCGAGAACAGATCGAATTGATCGCGCGGGACCAGGCGCAGGGCAAGGAGGATCAGGCAGACAAGCGCTCCGAAGATAGTGCCGGTGATGTGGGCCATGTGGGCGACGGATTCGGATTCCGGGCCACCGAGCAGGCCGGGGCGAACTTCGCCGAGGACGTCCTGGAGGAAGGTGAAGAGGACGAACCAGAGGCTGGAGATTTCGATGGGGCCGATATAGATGAAGAAAAAGAGGAGGGTGATGTTGGAGCGCGGGAGGAGGATGAGGTAGGCGCCGGTGACGGCGGCGACGCAGCCGCTGGCGCCGATGACGGGAGAAGGGTCGAGGGCGGCGTAGCCGATGCCGGCCGCCACACCGCCGGCGAGATAGAAGGCGAGATAGCCGAGATGCCCGAGGCGGTCGTTGATGTTGTTCCCGAAGATGTAGAGGAAGAGCATGTTGCCCAGGACGTGGAGCCAGCTTTCATGGAGGAATTGATAGGTGAAATATTGGTAGAGCTGGGGGTTCTGGGGGTTGAGGGCGAAGAAATCGCGAACGGCCTGGCCGTGATAGACGGCAAACGGGCCCTGGGCGGTGCCGTCGGCGGAGACGCTGGTGAGAACGTAGATGCCGATGTTGATTGCGATCAGCGCCCAGTTAACCCAGGGGATTCGCTTGAGCGGGCAATCGGTGTGAAGAGGGATCAGCATGTCCGGCGGGGGATTGTAGCCACTCTACCCGCGGGGAAAAACGCCGGGCTCGTTTCGTTTGATCATACGGATTCTGCGGCCATCCTCGCTCCATTCGACTTTGTTCATGTAGGCTTCGATAAGATGGATGCCGCGGCCGCCGCATTTTTCGAGGTTTTCGGGGAGGGTGGGATCGGGAACCTTGTCGCGGGTGAAGCCGGGGCCTTCGTCTTCGATGACGATTTCGGCCTGCCTGGGGGTGATGATGGCTTCGATGCGGACTTTTTTGCGGGGGTCGAAACGGTTGCCGTGCTTGATGGCGTTTCGCATGGCCTCTTCGAGGGCGAGCTTGATGGCGAAGAAGGCATCGCTCTCGAACCCGCGGCGGGTGACGTCATTGAGGATTTTGTTCTGGACGTCGCGCGACTCGCTGTCGCGGGAGGCGATGGTAAAACGAAACGAAGAATCGCCGTTGCTGTCCGGACGTGTCGATGCCGACCGTCCGCCGCGGCCTCGATCTTTCGACCCCGCCTCGTTCATATCAAATCTTTCCTGCCCGGACCCATCACCCAGGAAACATTTTTACAACAGACATTTTGCAGCCAACATTTTACTGCGCGAAACTGGTTAAGGCATCGGATCGGGTCGGCAGGATGCGGAACAGCTTATTCAGCTTGGTAATAACAAAGACCTCAAATATCTGCGGCTTGATATTAGTCAGCCGCAACTGACCGTTCTTTTGCTTGATCTTGTTATTTACGTTAATCAGCATCCCCAGCGCCGCGGAGGACAAATGATCGACGTTGGCGAAATCAAGCAGGAGCTTGGGCTGACCGGATTCATCGATCAGAGCGGCGAGGGTAGCTCCGATACTGGTAATGTTTCCTTCGTCAAGAATCTTGTTGTTCGTGAATTCAACGACGCGAATATCTTTCTGGGAGGTCACGGAGACCGGCGGAATAGACTCGGCCATGGGGAAAAATTACGCCGCCGCGAAAATGCTGTCAAGATTGACGCGAATTGGCGCTGGCCGCTTGCGGCACTTTCCAGGCCATTGCGGAGAAGCAAATGAGGCCAAGCGCCGCTAAAAGCAGGGGTGCGGAGAGCGAGGCGGAGGCGTTTGAGGAAGCTTGCGGCACCGCGGGGGCGGGAGGAATTTGGGCTTCATAGACGCGTCCGCCCTGGCCGAGCCAATCGAAGACGCTCGTCCAGAAGACGACGAAATCCGGGTAGCGAGGAAAGTTATCGGAATCGAAACCGACCCAGACGCGACGGACGGGCTGCTGGCATTGGGCGAGGATGGCGGCGTTGCCGACGAGGATGAGGGGCTGCCAGTCACCGCGGGGAGGGGAGGAGATTTTCGCGTGGCCCAGAACTCTTTGCCAATCGACGGAGCGGGTGAGAGGGCTTTGGTAGACGGTGAAAACGGGAGCGGCGGAAAGGGAGGCGTCGGCGTCCTGGCCGTTCAGAACCAGGGCGCAGGGTTGGGCGGGCGGGGGCTGGATGGAAGAGGCGAGGATTTCGATTCGGCGCGACCCTTCGCCGGGCGGACGGCGGCGGGCGTAGACCTGGATCATGCGCTGTAGCGCCGGGGAGAGTGGGCTGGCGGGTTCGAGGATCGGCCAGGCGCCGCGGAGCGCGGCGCGGGCGGGATCGCCGACGGCGCTGCCGTCTTCGTGCTGGACGGCGATCTGAATCTGGGCGGCGGGGGTGGGGATGTCGACAAAATAATTTTGGGATTCGGTTTGATGCGGGAGGGTGATTTCATCGGGAGGCAGAGGGTTGCCGTCGGCGGTGGCGATAATTTTGGCGCGGGAAAGATCGCTTTGGTTGGTGAGGGTGATCATCGCCTGCGTGGTGGGTCCGGCGCGGACGGCCAGACGCTGGATTTTAACGTCGTCGGCAGATTGGGCGGATGGGGACGGACCGGTGTGGATCATCGGTTCGGCGGAAACGAAGATGACGATCAGGAGTGCCAGCAGGAGGGAGATGAGGGCAATGGGGGGTTTGTCGAGGGCGCGCCGGGGCGGGCGGGCTTGTGGGGTTTTACGCGGCCAGAGTTGCAGAAAGGGAACGCGGTAATGGTCGAGCCGGCCTTGAAGGAGCCAGATGAGCAATGCTGCCCAGGGGATTAGAAGGAGGAGCCAGATGGGGGAAGCAAGGAACATTCGGCAATGAGTCCCGGTGCGGCGCAGCGTGCGGGGACGGAGCGGATATCGGGCTAAAACTGACGATCTGCGTCGGCCATGACTACGACTTTTTGAAGCAGGATGTAGTTTCGGCCGCGGTATTCGGTGATGACGCCGGTGACGCGAAAGCGGGTGTCGTGATGGTCGCCGGCGGCGCGCTCCATATCCATGAGCTTGAGATTGGGAAGGGCGAGAATGGGCGGGTCCTGGAGGGCGGCGCCGTCGGAATCGAGGGTTAGCTGCTCGGCTTCGCCGTCGGAATTGGGGTTGAGGCGGCAGACGCGATCGAAGATCTGCGAGGCTTCGGGCAAGACGGTGAGGACCGGCGCCTTGGGTGCGACGGCGCCGTCGCCGGAGGTGATGTCGTTTTGGGATTTGGGGGTGGGGGGCGGGGAAAGATCGGGAGGGCCGTCGATGTTGAGCATGTCGTTGAGCATCTGCTCGGCAGGCATGGGACCGCGGGCGAGTTTGGAGTTGGGCGAAGTTGATTGGCCGCGGACTTCGTCGGGGCCGGGTTCGAGGAGGATGTAATTTTTGCCTTTGTATTCGGTGACGGTTCCGGAGACGGTGAAGCGGAGATCGGCCTGGGTTGCCGAGGCGGCGTCTTCCATTTCCATTCGCTGAAGATTGGGCAGGACGTACATCGGGGCGATGCGGGTTTCGTCGGGCTTGGAATCGAAGACGAAGACGGGGTATGGGCTATCGGTGTTTTTCTGGAGATGCCCGGCCCTGGAGATGACGGAGGAGCCCTCGCGAAGGAGCTGAGGAGCCGGGGGCGGGGGTTTATAGCCATCGGGCTGAACGACGGATAGATCGTCGGGACGGGTGGCGGGGTGGGCGACGGTGGGGCCGGGGCGGAGCATTTCGTTGAGCATCTGCTCGGCGGATGAGGGCATGGTTTGCCCAAAGCCCGCGGCGCAGAGCAGTAACGACATCAACGTCCCAGTTGCAAGAAGACGCATCCCGAAGTCTCCTAAATCGAAAATCCCGAATCAACTATCGGCGCAATGAAACGGGGGCACCAACCGAAGAGGATAAATATGAGTGCGCCCGATGGGAAACACGCGCATTTATTGGACGTTATCGGCGGAATATCTCTTTCGGGGCGATCAAATTGTCACTTGTGGAGATTATAACCTGGGCTGGCGGCCCAATTAAGCTTGGCGGCGAGGGTGTGCCATTCCTGGCTCTGCGGGTTTTCGACGAGGAGGACGGGATCGGGGCTTTTGCGGATGACGATTCGCTCGCCGGAGACGAGGCGGGTGCTTTCCTGGCCGTCGCAGAAGATGGTGGTTCCGTCGTTGACGCGAATGGTGGTGATGAGGACGGTGGAGTTGGCCGAGATGACGACGGGGCGGAAGCTGAGGCTGTGGGGGCAGAGGGGCGTGACGCAGATGGCTTCGACGTTGGGGCTGATGATGGGTCCACCGGCGGAGACGTTGTAGGCGGTGCTTCCGCTGGCGGTGGAGACGATGATTCCGTCGCCGAAGTATCGCACGCCGGATGATGGGGATTCGCCGAGGCTTGCGCCGTCGGCGGCGATTTCGAGCTCGATCATGTGAAATGGGTGGCCGGCGGTAATGACGGCATCGTTGAGCGCGGTGGAGACGAAACGGCGATTTTTCACGATGTCGGCCCAGTGCGTCACGCGTGATTTTTCTCCCGGGGGAACGACGGAAGTTTCCAGCACGAGGCGATGGGTGGTGGGAAGACGGCCGGCGAGGAAGTCTTCGAAGTGATCGTCGAATTGTTTGGGGGTGAAGCTGGCGAGGAATCCGAGTCGGCCGTAGTTGACGCCGAGGAGGGGGATCTGGCGTCCGCGCAAACGTCGAGCGGCCCAGAGGAGGGTGCCATCGCCGCCGAGGACGAGGACGGCGGTGGCGTCTTCACCGATGGGCCCGGTGTCGGTTTCGGTGTTGATGCCAAGGAGCATGCCGCGGTTGTCGATGGCGGAGGCGATGCGATCCAGGGCCGCGACGACGGCGGGTTTTTCCTTGTTGGCGACGATCAGCACTTTCATCGAGGGAGGCATCCTACCGCGACGGCGCGAAAATGCCTCGATCTGTAAAAGCTGAAGGCGGCCAAGCTCGACCGTTTGGAGCTAATAAATGGGGAACTACACATTTCGCCGTTTGCGAAAATAATTTCGCTGTTTACGACGATTTGTGATTTTTTTTGTTGCTTTTTATTGCCACGATTCCTAGATTGCGACTCGTCGATTATCGGACGGCAGGGCACGGTTCGAAGTTAGAGCGAACGAGGCAGTGCAGTGGCAACGACTGCATTGCCCGAAAGTTAGAGCGATATAGCGCTCGATAAGCTTCAGGTAGATCCTGCGACTGATTCGTCTCGATCATTGTTACCTGCAAACCAACTGGTTCCGGTCGGCGTCGGCAAGCGGCGCTGAACTTGAACTTGCCGCAATGGAAGGATGGCTCTGGGGAAGATGTCGCGAATTTGCATGGAATCGGAGAGGTTTGTTGAACCGCAACCGGAGCGGTTGATTGGAGAATCGGCGGCGATGCAGTGCCTGAAGACGGTGGCGCTGCGGGCTGCGAAGCGGCCTTCGACGGTGATGATCCTGGGGGAAACGGGGTCAGGGAAGGAGATGCTGGCGCGGTTTATGCACCAGAATTCTCCGCGCGCGGAAAAGGCTTTTGTGCCGGTGGATTGCACTGCGTTTTCGGAAACGCTGTTTGAGAGCCAGCTTTTCGGGCATGTCCGCGGGGCGTTTACAGGGGCGGTGCGCGATACGTTGGGATTTGTGCGGGCGGCGGATGGGGGGACGCTGTTTCTCGATGAAATTGGGGAGCTGGCGTTGCCGCTTCAGGCGAAGCTGCTGCGGGTGCTTCAGGATCGGCGGGTGGTTCCCGTGGGTTCGAGCCGATCTCATCCGGTGGATGTGCGGGTGATCAGCGCGACGCATCGGAACCTGGAGGCGATGGTGGCCGCGGGGCGGTTTCGGCAAGACCTTTTGTTTCGGCTTCAGGTGATTACCGTGACCGTGCCTCCGCTGCGCCAGCGCGGGCGGGATATACGGCTGCTGGCGGAAAGCTTTTTGCAGCGGCAGGCAATTACCAACGAAGAACCGGCGAGGCCGTTGTCTGAGGAGTCGATGGCGGCGCTGGAGAATTATGCCTGGCCGGGAAACGTGCGAGAGCTTTGTAATGCGCTGGAGCAGGCAAGCGTCCTAGCCGAGGGGGATGAGATCGGGATCGACGATCTGCCGCATCAGATTCGTGCGCCAATCGCGCGTCCGCGGGCGTCGGAGATGAACCTGAACGATACGATTCGCCGGCACGTGACCGAAGCGCTGATCCGCAGCGGGTTTCGGCGAACGTATGCGGCGGCGCTGCTGGGGATCGATCGGCGGCGGCTGAACAGGTATGTCGTGAAATTCAAGATACCGATGCACGGGGCTGGGGACTGATTCGGGTCAATTCGATGAAATCTTAATGGACGGATCGCGCTCGAAAAGTAACGAGCGCGACCGGCCTTTTTTTTCGCGCGGTTTTCGTGGCGAGCTCATGAGCCAAAATGGTCGGGCGCACGCGAATATGGTCGGTGGGCGGAGAACGTCCTTTCGCGAATGGACTTAGCCGGATAGGCATGAGGTGGGCGCGACCAGAATGGTCGGTGGAGGGGTCTTTGCAGCGGCACGCGGGGATCGGGCGCAATTCGTTAGCGTGGTTTTGGTTGCGACCAATCTTTTTGCACCCGCGCTGGGCGGCACGGCGTTCGTTATGGGTGGGGCATGAATCATCCGCTTAAACATTTCAAGCCGACCACGGATGAAAGCGTATTGAGCCCATTGGTTTTGTCGGTGGGGATTCCACCGGCGTGCGTGAATTCGCTGGGAGCGGAATTGCTGAGCGTTTCCGCCTCCGGGCGCGATGCGCTGGCGGCGCTGAAGCTGATGCGATTCAACTGGCTGCTGGCGACGATGGAGCTGGCGGACATGCGGCCGTGGGTTCTGTTCGAGCGGGCACGGCGTGCAGGCGCGGCTGCAATGCGCGCTGGTGGACGACCGGGTGACGCTGGAAGAGGAGCAGCGGGTGCGTGCGGCGGGGGCGGCGATTTTTTCGCCGTGCGATGAGTCGCTATACGCGGCGATCGTGCGATCGACGCCGCGGACGGGGCGATTGGCTTCCCGCGAATTTGGCGCGGGGGAGCCTGCGCGCGCACTCCTTAGGGGGCCGCGGTCGCGGGCGCACGGACATAACACTGTTTGGGAATCGGACATTTTTTTGGAGAGAGAATCATGAGCAAACAACAAGCCATTTTGGAAACGCTGCTCGGTGCAGCGGAACTCAACGGAAATCAGACCTTGATCGCACGGCTGCGAACCGAACTCGAAAAAGTTGATATTCGGCGTCAGTTGGTCGGCTATCAACGGTTCGCAATGGCGGCGGGCGAATCCAGGCAAATTCGTAGCAAGGCGGCCTAACCGCGATCACATTCGGAGCGAGCCATGTTACTTTGCAAACGACAAATTCAGTTGGACTGCAGCCCGATCCGGGTCCATTTTCCGCTCGCGTGCGGAAGGGAGCCAAACATCAGCCTTGCCGCCGCGCTGGCGCCGGTGGGCTGATCGGGGCTGCGGGCGGCGTGGGGCCTGAATCGGGCAAGTATGACCGGCTAAACGCTGAAGCCTCCGAATTCTTCGAGACGGTGGACATCGACGATGCGGAGGTGTTGATTTACCCGTATCGCGCCGATGGCGGGCCGGAGATCGAACGAGTGGCCAACGAGGCGAGGAAGCGCGGCATCGGGTGCGTGTTCATTTCCTGGGGAGATGCCGACGAACCGGTTGAAGTTTCGCACGGCACGGTTTACCGGCATTCGCTGTTTGCGGGCAGCAGGCTTCCGCACGAAGAGGCGACGCCGGCGGAAGTCTGCGATCCGCAGGAGGAACTGAGCCGGACGATTTTTCCGCGCGACAAAGTGACGAGACCGTCGGTTGGATTTTGCGGATTCGTGAGCAATCCGATTGTGCGGACGGTTTACCGGCTCATGGGGCGGAACAGGAAAGCGGAGGGCCTGAGCTTGCGCCAAAGTCCTTGGGGCGTTGCGAAGAAGAGCGCGGGGTTCGAACGAAATTTATCGTTAGGCAAGCGTATTGGGCGGGTGCCCGCGGGCGATTTCATCGGAATTACCGGGCTGAATATGGTCCGCGCGACGATTTCTGGAGCAATGTGATTAACTCTGATTACACGCTGTGCATGCGTGGCGCCGGGAACTTTTCGTATCGGTTTTACGAGGTTCTGGCCGCGGGGCGGATTCCCTTGTTCATCAACACGCGCTGTGTGTTGCCGTTTGAGGATGAAATCGACTGGCGGCAGCATTGCGTGTGGGTGGAAGAGGATCAGATCGAATTCGCGGGTGAGATCCTGAAACAATTTCACTCGCGGCTGACACCGGGGCAATTCCGGCAGCGGCAATTGGCCAACCGGGAACTTTGGAAAACAAAGCTGAGCCCACTGGGATTTTATCGGAGGGCGGTGGAGCGCGAAGCGGCGAGGGCAAATGTACCCCTGGCGTCGCCGGCGTGGCGCATCGATCGGCCTCAGAGGCTTTTCGCGGAGGCGGTGTAAGGGTTTGCAATGAAAGCCGGTGGCGTTTGATGGCAATTTAGAAAAACAACTATGGTCGTCCTCCATGGTGGAGGGCGCAGAGCGAAACAGTGCCATAGGCCCGGGCAAATTCGGGCCAAAGCGGGATGGTTTTACCGTTCCACAAAGGAGAGATGTAATGTACCGATCAAAGTCAAATATCCGTTCTATTTCCAGCGCCGTGGGAATCGCGACGCTAACGCTCCTCGGAGGCACGAAGCTTCTTTACGCGGAGAATTTCAGCAATTCGGCCGTCAACAACTATTGGGCAGAGGCCTTTACAGACAGCTCCGGCAACTATATCTCGCCGGACCAGAATACGACGGTGAGCGGGGGCGAACTGAGCGCGCCGATTCCGACGGACGCGGACGCGTCGCTTCCGGATTACGATGTCGTCAATTACGTTCGGGTCTACGGGGATCTGCTTCCCGGGGCGGCGACGTACTACAACGGGACGCTGCTGGGCAACCTGAGCGGCGCGAGCCAGGTGACGGCGACGTTCAACGTCACCAACTCGGCCCTTAGCCTGGGATCGCCATTCCAAGCTTCGCAATTCGTGGGCGAGGGTCCCACCCCCAGCGGCACGTTTTACACGTCTGGCGGTGATTTGGGCCAGGAGATCTACACCGGGACACCAACGCCATCGGTTCGAATATTTTTCCTGGGCTCGACACCGGAAACGGCAAACGGGGACGGGTCGCCGAATGAGTGGTGGGCCGACGCGAGCGCCGCGGATCTGACCAGCCTGAACAACGGGCAGGATGTGACGCTAACGGTGAGCTTCGATCCGTCGGCCTGGAGCAACTACGACGGGCACGTCGGCGATGCAAGCCCGGGTTTCACGACCGATTTCGACAATGCGCTGTCAAGCGTCGAGCGGATCGGCCTGTCGTTCGGAAGCGGCGATTTCTATTCGGACGGGTGGTCGTTCGATACGAACGGCACGGCGGACTTAAATCTGCAATCGTTCAGTACGACTGTTCCGGAGCCGGCAAGCTTCAGCCTGCTGGGCGTTGGCGCGGTGGCGCTGATGAAGCGGCGAAGGGGGACGATCAAAAGTTAAAAGATGAAATCGTCCTCCATGGTGGAGGGCGCGGGCAACGCAGAGAAAACACGAACGCTCTTTAGTCGAGTCACCACGACTTGGGGAGAGCGAATTAAAAAAAAGAGAAAGCAAACAAGGAGAACACTTATGAAATCCAGCAACCTCTATCACCGAATCTTGGGCGGAATGGCACTGGCAACGGTTTCCGCGCTCGGCAAAACAGCCGGCGCTCAAACCTTCGTCGTTAGTCCGGCGAACATGTATGGTTGGTCTTTAAACGTGTTGGATGACAATCTCAACACAGCCACCAGCCCGCCCTATTCGAATGGAACTGCGGCGTTAACGACCGGTCCGGGAACGGTCCCTGGGGGATACGGCAGTGTAAATCTTGCCACTGGCGCCGGCGGAGGAGACGGAGGCGACACTGTCGCGACCGACGACTTTGACGGGACACCGCTCGCTTCGCTCACCTATCTGAATTACTCCGCTTATTGCGCGACCAACAATGGCCAACAGACTCCCTATCTCCGCATCTCGTTCGATACCGGCGCGGTGGACACAACCCTGGCGGGAAACACTAATACGATCGATACGATCTTCCTTGAGCCACCGTATCAACAGGCCTCAACCGGCAATCCGGCCTTGACCGACCAGGGAGCGACCCAAATTGGCCAATGGCAGGCATGGTCCGCGAACGATCTCCTCATCGGCGCAACTGGCGGATTCTGGGACAACCTCGGCATCGTCAGCAGCCCGGGAACCTACGAATCACCTTCCGAGCCGGGCGTCCAGCCGCTGTCGGCGTTTGTGGCGGCTTATCCGGACGCAACGATTGCCAGCGATCTTCCCGGCGTTGGCGGGATCGCCATGGAGGTTGGCGAGGGGAGCCCCGGCGACAGCTTTGACGGTAATGTGGCCGATTTCACGATTGGTGTTGCGGGAGTCGACACCACCTATGAGTTCTCGCCGACGTCGGTGCCGGAGCCTGCCTCATTTTCGTTGATTGGCGTTGGTGCCGCGCTGCTGATGCGTCGGCGACGGCAAGCATGATCTTCTAAGTGCGGTACGGCGGTTTGTGAACGTCGAAAGACGCGCCCCATAAGATGGGGCGGCTACCCGGGAAAAGATGATGACTTAGAAAGGTGGTCTAATATTTAGTTTGAATACCTCGCGGACCACCCGATCAGACAATTCCGGGTGGTCCGCTTCATTTGTAAAACGGCGACGCCCGGCGGAGCGGCCGGGGACACGACGGCACAAAGCTGGAGACACTTAGGGCTGCTTCCTCTCGGACCTGACCCGGTTCGCGGCCAACCCTTGCATCGGACCCGGCCGCCCGGCAGGGCGGCATGGGGGGAAATTCGAAACTCGAAATTCGAATGACGAATCAAATTCGAAATTCGAAGTGCAAAAACTCCGAGTTGCGCTTAACGTCACTCTAGCGCACCTATCTTATCCGATCCGCCCGAACCCGTCACGCCGCACCTATCTTCATTCGAATTTCGAATTTCGAATTTGATTCGTCATTCGAGTTTCGAGTTTCGAGTTTCGAGTTTGGCCATCCGGCTCTATTGCGACATGATTGCAGTGTAGGGATCTTTCGCGGCTGTCACCGGAAATATTTCGACCTTGGTGATTGAGACGGGATGCTCGGGGGTTTCGCCGTCTATTTTGGCGGCGGCGATTGTTTTTACGGCGTCCATGCCTTCGACGACTTTTCCGAAGGCGGTGTACTGATGGTCGAGCTGCTGGGTCTGGGCGTAGTTGAGGCAGACGAAGAACTGGCTGCCGGCGCTGTTGGGATCCTGGCGCGGGCCATGGAGAGGACGCCTTCGAGGTGGGGATGGTCGTTGAATTCGGAGATGATGGTGTAGCCGGGGCCACCGGTGCCGCGTTTTTGGGGATCGGGGTCGGCGCCAAGGGGGTCACCCCCCTGGATGACGAAGCCGGGGACGACGCGATGGAAGACGAGGCCGTCGTAGTATCCGCCGCCGGCGAGGGTGAGGAAATTCTCCACGGTGTTGGGGGCAACGTCGTAATAGAAGACCTCGGTGAGGGGGCCGGCATCGGTGGTCATGACGGCGTATTGGAGGGGGAGGATGCGGGTTACGACCGTGGAGGTGGGGTTTTGTTGTTGGGGGCGGGATTCGATGACCAGAGGTGTGCCTACGAAGTCTTTGGGGGCCGGGGCTTGGGAGGTGTTGCCGGCGGTGGGGAGGGCGTAGAGGAGCCAGGTGCCGGGGTTGGCGGTGTCGGGATATACGGATTTCAGATCGACCGATGCGCCTGCGGCGACGTCGGCGGCGGATTTGGGGGTGACTACTTTGCCGGTGAAATCGGTGAGCTCGAGGACAACCGCTTTGTCGGATTTGTTGGAGATGGTGAGGGGTTGCGTGGGGGCGTACCACATCTTCTGGGGGACGAGGATGGAGAAGAGGACGGAGAGGAGGGTGACAGCGGATGAGGTCATTTAGGTTCTCCTATTGGTTGAGTCAGGCGGTTAAGGATATCCACGCGCGGGCGCGGGAATAGTCGCATGCGAAAGACGCGCCCAGCAAGCTGGGGCGGCTACACGGGGAGGGGGAAATTTCGTGATTTGGGGCATTCGATTAACGCACGTGGGACTCGGCCCAGCGGACCAGGGTGCGGACGCCCCAACCGGTCGCGCCGGAGGCGTAATAGGGGAGTTCTTTGTCGGTGTCGGCGACGCCGGCGATGTCGAGATGGGCCCAGGGGACGGAGTCGTCGGAGGGGACGAAATAGCTGAGGAATGCGCCGCCCTGAATGACGTGGGCCTCGCGGCCGCCGGCGTTGACGATGTCGGCGGTGTCGGACTTGATGAAATCTTTGTGCTCCTGCTCGAGGGGGAGACGCCAGATTTTTTCGCCTTCGGTTTTTCCGGCTTCGGTGAGGTCGTTTACCAGGGCGTCGTTGTTGCTCATGACGCCGGCGATGGAGCGGCCGAGGGCGACAATGACACCACCGGTGAGGGTGGCGAGGTCGACGACGGCGGCGGGCTTATAGGTTTCGATGCCCCAGGAGAGAGCGTCGCCGAGGACGAGGCGGCCTTCGGCGTCGGTGTTGGTGACTTCGACGGTGACGCCGTTGTGCATCTTGAGGATGTCGCCGGGGCGATAGGCGCGGGAGCTGAGGATGTTTTCGGCGCTGGCGAGAATGCCGACGATGTGGATGGGGAGCTTGAGTTTGGCGGCGGCATACATGAAGCCGAGGACGGCCATGGCGCCGCATTTGTCGAAGATCATTTTTCCCATTTTGTCGGCGGGCTTGATGGAGATACCACCGGCGTCGAAGGTGATGGCTTTGCCGACGGCCAGGAGGGTTTTTCCGCGTGCACGAGAAAGATTTTTGGGATTGTGCTCGAGGACAATCATGCGGGGAGGGGTTTGGATGCTTCCCCCCCTACCGCGAGGATGCCCCCCATGCCGAGGCGGGCGAGCTGTTTTTCGTCCATGATGGTGCAGCGGAGGCCGGCTTCGCGGGACATGGACTGGGCGACCTTGGCGAGGGATGGGGGGTTGATGTTGTTGCCGGGACGGGAGGCGATGGTGCGGGCGAAATTCTGGGCGGTGCAGATGATTTTTGAGCGGTCGACGGCGGGACGGGCTTTGGATAGGTCGTTTACGATCAGGGTGATGGAGATTTTTTGGGGGGAGCCTTTTTCTTTTTCCTTTTCCTTTGAGGCGGTGCCTTTGAATTCGCGGTAGTCGAAGGCGGCGAGGGAGAGGCCGGTGGTGACGGCGTCGGCAATGGCGTCGGTGGAGATACCTTTGATCTCGGGGAGGCAGATGGCGGCGCGGGGGATGCGGTGTTTGCGGAGTGCGCGGAAGACGGAGCCGGCGGATTGGCGGAGGATTTCGGGGGTGATGTCGGCGGGCTTGCCCAGGCCGGCGAGGTAAATGCGTTGGGATCTTTTCCCTTCGCCCAGAAGATCGAAGACGATTTCGCGGTGTTTGCCGGTGGCGGCGTTGGCGGAAATGAGGCGATTGATTGCGGCGGCGATTTCGGGGGAGGCGCGTTTGGCAGAGGGGGATTTTTCTTCTTGCGTATGAAGATGACGACAGCGGGAATGTTTGTAGGGAGGCGATCAGTGACGGAGATTTCGATGTCGGAACTGGTGGGGATCATATTGGGGGGACATTAGTCCAAAGCTCGGTGTGGTTCAATTCCGCCGGGGAGAAAGCGGCGGGACGCCGCTTCTACTTTGGGGGGGCTACATCTGCGCTGCGGGTTGTGGGGGGGAGGCAGGAGGTGGTGTCGCAGGGTTGGTAGCGGAGATGGAGCTGGATCGGGGAGGTGGGTGGGGTGGGGAATTTTATTAGGATTTCGAAATTTCCGCTGAGCTGGCCCGGAGGATATTCGATTTTTTCGGGCTGAGGGCCGGAGATTGTGAGGCGCGTCGGTTCTACGGGGGCGTCGTGGGGGTTTAAGTGGTAGTCGTCGTGAACTTGGCAGAGGATGCGAAGGATGGGGCCGTCCCAGGTGGCGTGTAGGTCGACGAGTTCGGATGCGAGTTGTGACGGGAGTTTGGGGCCGGTGATTTCGGCGTCGCCGGGGACGGTGACGGGGCCGCGGGCGCGGATATAGAGGAGGGTCGCCTGGATCATGGCGCTCATGCTTTCTCCCGCTTCGGATAGTTGGGCCGCGAAGGCGGAGATGATGGATTCGGCGGCGGAGAAATTGCCGAGGTCGATCAGGGCCATGGCGGCGACGGCGTTGCCGCTGGGGAGGGGGCTGTCGGTGCCGATCATCTGGCGGACAATCAGGTCGGTGGCGTCTTCGGCGGTGAAATAGAGGCCGCCGTCGGGGTCTTGGAAAAGATCGAGCATGGTTTTTGTCAGCTCTTCGGCGCGGTGGCGGCGGTTGGGGAGGGATAGGAGTGCTTGGATGAGGAAGGCATAGTCGTCGAGGAGTTTTGGTTGGGCGCGCCCCCTACTGCTGCTTAAGAGGAAATCGGCGCATTTTTCTGCGGCCTGGGAATATTTTGGTTCGTGGAGGATTTCGCCGGCGTGGGCGAGGGCGCGGATCATCAGGGCGTTCCAACTGATGAGGATTTTGTTGTCCAAGCGAGGTTGTTTTCGGGCGCGGCGGATTTCGTAGAGGATTTTCTCGATTGCTCCAGATCGGAATCGGTGAGGGCGGAAGCCTCTGTGGCGAGGAAGAGGACGTTGCGGTCGGGGTGGCCGTCGCCGTGGTGGGGGTCGGCGAAATTGGGGCCTTCGTCGAGGCCGTAGGCGCGGAGGAATTTTTCGACGTTGGTTTTGCCGGTGAGGGCGTGGGAAATCTCTTCGCGGGTCCAGAGATAGTTTTGGCCTTCCTGGCCGTCGACTTCGGCGTCCAGGGCGGTAAAAAAGCCGCCGGTGTCCTGGGTCATTTCGCGGAGGATGAAGTCGGCGATGCCGCGGGCGATGAGGGCGAACTCGGGATCACCCGTCTGATGATACGCCTCCGCATAAACCCACAGCAGCATCGCGTTGTCGTAGAGCATGATTTCGAAGTGGGGGACGAGCCAGCGGGCGTCGGTGCTGTAGCGATGGAAGCCACCACCGAGCTGGTCGCGGATTCCGCCGTGGGCCATGGATTTCAGGGAGTGGGTGAGGATTTGCATCAGGGTGGGATCGGGATCGGCGCGGAGATATACAAGGAGGAGTTCCAGGAGGGTTTCGCGGGGGAATTTTGGGGCGGAGCCGAAGCCGCCGTTGGTCTGGTCGTAATCGGCGAGGGAGCGGTGGATGAGGTCGCGGATGGAATTTGCGTCGAGACGGATTTCATCGGGGGATCGGCGCGGGCGGGAGAGCCGGCGGAGGATTCCAACGATCTGGTCGGCGGAGGCTTCTACGTCGGGGCGGCGGTTGGCGAACGCTTCGGCGACGGCGGAGAGGATTTTGGGAAAGCCCGGGCGGCCGTAGCGGTCGGTGGGGGGAAAATAGGTGCCGCCGTAGAAGGGTTTGAGGTCGGGGGTGAGGAAGAGGCTCATGGGCCAGCCGCCCTGGTGCGTGATGATCTGGACGGCGGTCATGTAGAGCTGGTCGATATCGGGACGCTCCTCGCGATCGACCTTGATGTTCACAAAACCGGCGTTCATCTGCGCGGCGATCGATTCGGATTCGAAACATTCGCGCTCCATGACGTGGCACCAGTAGCAGGTGCTGTAGCCTACGGAGAGGAAGATGGGTTTGTTTTCCTGGCGGGATTTTCTGATGCCTCCGCACCCCAAGGGTACCAGTCAACGGGGTTGTGGGCGTGCTGGAGGAGGTAGGGGGAGGATTCTCGTGCGAGGCGATTGGGCATTTAGGCGTCCACGGTGGTGCGGAGTGCATGGGAAGAAATTCGCTTCGCGAATTCCGCCGGTGGGGACACCGGCGGCACTTTGGGTGGATTGTTGGGTGCGCGAGACATAGTTCAGGTAATGTTGAGTTGGGCGCATCGCCGGCGAGGTTGTGCTTGCTGATTTGGCCGGCGAGGTTTTCGACGATGTGCGTCAACGCCGCGGCGAGGTTGGGATTTCCTTCAAAATTTTTCTCCGGGGTGCCGGCGTCGCTGTTGGCGCGAAGCTCGGTGTATAGCGGAAGGGCGCCCAGGAAGGGAAGGGCCATTAGTTTGGCGGCCTTCTCGGCGTTGCCGCGGCCGAAGAGGTCGTGCTCGGAGCCGTCGGGGGCAGCGAAATAGCTCATGTTCTCGACGAGGCCGAGGATGGAAGTCTGAAGCTGCTCGAACATGCGGATAGCGCGGACGGCGTCGTCGAGGGCGACCTGCTGCGGCGTGGCGACGATCACCGCGCCGGTGAGGGGGAGAAGCTGGCATAGGGTGAGGGGGACGTCGCCGGTGCCGGGGGGGAGATCGACGATGAGGTAATCGAGTTCGGGCCAGAGGGTGTTGTCGAGAAGGAGTTGTCGGAAGTGCGCCGTGGGCCATGGGGCCGCGCCAGATGAGCGGTTTTTCGGGCTCGACGAGGGAGCCCATGGTGATGGCGTGAATGCCGTGGACGAAGTGGGGGATGATTTTGTTTCCGCTGAGGCGCGGGGTTTGCCCCTTGATGCCGAGCAGGGTGGGCATGGAGGGACCGTAGATGTCCCCGTCCATGAGTCCGACTTGCGCGCGGCGCGATGCAATCCGACCGCAAGATTCAAAGCGATCGTCGATTTTCCGACGCCCCCTTTGCCCGCGCCAACGGCGACGACATTTTTGACCTGCGGAAGCACGTCCTTGCGCGGGTTGGCCGGCCCGCGGGTGTTGGCGGTGAGCTGGAGGGAGACTTCGCTTGCCCCGGCGTTTTTCAACGCGGTCGTGACGTCTTTTTCGATCCGCTCTTTAAGCGGGCAGGCAGGCGTGGTGAGCTCGACGTTGACCCAGACGTTGTCGCCGTCAAGGCGGATTTCCTTGACCATGTTGAGGGAGACGATGTCCTTAAACAGTTCGGGGTCTTGAACGGTTTGGAGAGCCTTGATGACCTGGTCGCGTGTGAGGGGCATGTGGAGTTGTCCACGGCTTGGTCCGTGGCTTTCATAGAGTATGTGGGGATTATAGCGGCCAATCGCCGGAGAAGACTTCGGTGGCGGGACCGGTCATGTGGACGGTGTCGTCGGCAGTGCGCCAATCGAGATTGAGATCGCCGCCGGGCAGATGGGCGAGGATTTTCCGCTCGGTGCGGCCGGTGAGAGCGCCGGCGACACAGACGGCGCAGGTGCCGGTGCCGCAGGCCTGGGTGATGCCGCTGCCGCGTTCCCAGGTGCGCATGATGACTTCGGATCGGGAGACGATCTGCACCCAGTGGACGTTGATGCGATTGGGGAAGGCTTTGAAGTGCTCGATGAGCGGGCCGAGTTGTCGCACGTCGATATTGGCGACGTTCTGCTCGAAGATGACGACGTGGGGGTTTCCCATGGAGACGAATGTGGCGTTGGAGATTCGAGCGTCGCCGACGCGGAATTCAAATTGATGCGGTGATTTGAGCGGGGTTACGAATTGCGCGGCCACGGGGATTTTGAGCAGATCGAGGATGGGCTTACCCATATCGACGGTGACGTGCTGGACGTTGGGGCCGTCGAGGTGGAGTTGAAGGGAGAGTACCCCCCTGCCGGTTTCGACGCGCATGGGGTTGGATTTGGCGAGGGCGTGCTCAAAGGCAAATTTGGCGACGCAGCGGATGCCGTTGCCGCACATTTCGGCTTCGGAGCCGTCGGCGTTGAACATGCGCATGCGGACGTCGGCTTGCTTGGAGGGGAGAATCAGGATCAGGCCGTCGGAGCCTACGCCGAAATGGCGGTTGGAGATCTGTTGTGCGAGGCGCGCGGGGTCGGCAACCGTCTCGGTGAAACCGTTGACGTAGACGTAGTCGTTGCCGATGCCGTGCATTTTGGTGAATCGCATGGTCTTGAGGCATTTTAGTCGAAGAGTGGGGGGAAGACTATTTTGGGGTTGGGGCGGGTTATTTACCGCGGAGATCCTGCGCGTAATTGGCCCGCAGATCAAACGAATTATGATCTCACGCAGAGGCGCGGAGGAAGAGAGAGATTTTGATTCTTTGCGCCTCTGCGCCTCCGCGTGAGGTCCGTAGTTAATGAATGTGTTAAGTTGATTTGCATTTCTTGGCGCTCTTGGCGTCTTGGCGGTTAAAAATCTTATAACCGCCCGCTTCGCTCAAGACGCCAAGAGACTTCGATGAGCCTCAGTCGAATCGCGCCAAGAAAGTCAAAGAATTGATGATTGTCGGCGGTGAATCTTTCGACCTTGGCTTTGTGGGTGGGGGTGGATTGGGGCTAATCCTCTGCGGTCGGTATGTCCGATAATCTCTCAATCGGATGATTGCCGAGACGCAAATTCCCCAGGCTTCGTCTGCCCAGTCGGCGGCAGCGGCGAACTTTCGGGCCAATGTTGCGGCCATGGAGACGCTGCAACTGGGGCTTACCGCCTTATTGCCCGGGCATGAAATCGGCGGGGAATGGGTTTTTGGGCGGGACGGATATCTGACGTTGCGGACGACAGACGGAGGATGGTGGAGCGGGTGCTCGGTGCCGCTGGCGGCCGGGCGGGAGATGCTCAAAAAACTCGAGCTCTGTGGGGAGCCTGGGGTGCTTTCTGAGTCCTTCGCACGCCGGGCAGATCAGGGCTTGTTTTGAGAAGATTGGGCCGACGCAGGCGGTTTTGGCGGTGGTGCCGGATCTTGGGAGCTTGAAAACTCTGCTGCATTGCGATGATTTTGGGGAGGAAATCAGGGGGCGCGGCTGCTTTTTGTTTCGGGAGAGGAGTGGCCCGCGCAGCTTGGGGAGCTTTTTGAGAGATTTCCGGGGCTTTCGCTGCCGCAGCAGTTTATTCGAACGCCGCTGCTGGATGAGAACGAAATGGCGCAGCTTACGAAGGGGGCGCAGGAGGTGATTTCGCGGGAGACGAATCGGCGGGCGGAGCGATTGCCTGAAATTCTGGGGGGGAGCGAGAAGAAGCTGCGTGCGGAAAAGATCATCGTGCTGGCGGGGTCGCGGTTTAATCTGGCCGATCTTTCGAATATAGCGCTGCGAAGTGCGCTGCTGACCGATGGGGAGAGCGGCGGATTTTGCGGCATTGATACGGATCATCCGCTGAGCGCTTCGCCGCTGGCGCTGGCTGAAGCTGCGGCCGATGCAGCGGCGGTCGTAACGGGAGATTTTTTCCGGGCGGATCTGGCGGGCGTTGTCGGCCCGCGGACGGCCTGGATTACCTGGGTGACGACGGGACGGATTGTCGCGCCGCTGGCAAATTGCGCGGGGGATGGACTCATTCTCGCCGATGCGAGCTGGCGTGAGGCGGCGATCAACATGGGTTGGCGGGCGGAGCGGATTACGGTCGCCGGCTGGCCCGGCATGGTGCCGACGCCGGGCGACCCGCCGCGGCAACTGGGGATTTTTTGCGATGTTTCGGCGATTGAAATTCCGCAGCGGGTGAAGGATTTTCCAGCCAACTGCTGCTGTGGGAGTCGATCGAGGCGGAGCTTTTGCGCGATCCGCTTTCGCTGGGGGATAATCCGGAGCGGTATCTGCAATCGCGGATGAGCAAACTTGGGTCGGCGGATGAGGGGATGGACCGGGGAATGTTTTTTGAGAGGCTGATTTTTCCGGCGTACAAACGAGGGCTGGTTCGAATGCTGGCGAATAGCGGAGTGCCGCTGGCGGTGTTTGGGCGGGGGTGGGGGGAGATTGCCGATCTGAAATCGGTTTGGGGTGGGGCGATTGAAAGCGTGGCCGATTTGACGAGCGCGGTTTATCAGTGCCGGGCGACGCTGGAGGCGTTTGCGGATGGGATGAGCGTTTGTCGGGCGCTGCCATTGCCGACGGTTTGCGTGGGGACATTGTCGCGCGAGGGGCTGGTGCGGAGGATTCGGGAGGTGCTGAGTGGGAAGATGGGGGCGGAAAAGGCGGATCGATTAGTGCTGGGGCGGGATGTGATTCGTGGCTTAATTCCCAAAGTTGCGAACTGAAGACCGAGCTTTGCGCCAATTAATGCCTTTCCCAGCGGCGATGGACTTTTCCGCCGCAATCAAACGCTCGGCTATCGACGGGCGACTCAGGAATCGCACGAAATCGTCTACCGACTGCAAATGCTTTGGTGGCAACCGATCGATTGCTTTTTTCAATTCACGGCGTTGTTGGGCGGTTCTCATCTAACGAAATTATAATTGCTCTGCTGAAATCCTTCGGCGATTCTCCTTCTTATCCCCTCCCCTGGTACTCCGGGGGAGGGTTAGGGTGGGGGCTGGAATACCAAATGGCGAGGATTTCAGCAGAGCAAATTATAATCTGAATCCACGGAACTGCAGCGTAATGACGGCGCGTTGTTCGTTTTTTTAAGGCCCTCAGCCGGCGTTGCGCGAGAGAGTAGAGCAGTGTAGAACAGTAGAAGAGAAGACCCCCACCCTAGCCCTCCCCCGGAGTACCAGGGGAGGGGAAAAAAGGGAGTACCGGGCGAGGGGGTAAGAGGGGGAATGCGTGAAATCCCTCACACCGCCTGCGGCTCGCGCACCTTCCGATCGGCAAATTCCATCACCGCCTTGCAGAATCCCAGGAACAGCGGCTGCGGGCGCAGCGGCCGGCTGGTCAGCTCCGGGTGGGCCTGGGTGCCGACGAAATAGGGATGCACATCCTGCGGCAATTCCAGGATCTGCATGATCGGCTGGGTGGGGTGCTTGCCGCTGAAGATCATGCCGTGCTCTTCCAGCGTGGGGATGTATTTGGGATCGACTTCGTAGCGATGGCGGAAGCGCAGGCGGATGCGTGCGGGCGTTGTCGAAGAGTTTGGCGGCCAGGCGTGCCGGGTTTGAGTTCGACGTCTTTGCCGCCCAGCCGCATGTTTCCGCCGAGGCCTTCGATTTTCTTTTGTTCGGGGAGGATGTCGATGACGGGGTTTTTGCAGTTCGTCTCGAATTCGGTGCTGTTGGCGTCGGCGATGCCGCAGACGTTGCGGGCGAATTCGATGACCGCCATCTGGAAGCCGAGGCACAGGCCCAGGTAGGGCATTTTGTTTTCGCGGGCGTAGCGGATGCACTCGATTTTGCCTTCGGTGCCGCGCACGCCGAACCCGCCGGGCACGATGATGCCGTGGACAGTCCGGCCAGGCGTTTGGCGACGTTGGCTCGCGTCGATGCTGGTGGTGTCGATCCAGCTTGAAGTTGACGTTGACGCCCAGCTGGACGCCGCAATGCTCGGCGGCCTTGATGATGCAGGCGTAGGCATCGCGCAGGGCGGTGTATTTGCCGGTGACGGCGATGGTGACTTCCTTGCGCGGCCTTGCCGATGCGATCGACGAACCAACGCCATTTGATGCGGGCCTGGTCTTCGCGCAGCTGATCGACGCGATCGTGCAGGTCCAGCAGCGTCAGCACTTCGCGGTCGATGCCGGCAGCCCGAAGGGCGTCGGGAATCGTGTAGATGCTTTCGACATCGTGCATCGAGACCACCCGCCGCATCGGCACGTTGGTGTACATCGAAATCTTCTCGCGCACTTTTTCCTTCACCGGATTGGAAGCCCGGCAGGCGATGATGTGCGGCATGATGCCCGACTTCCATCAGCCGCTTGATGCCAAGCTGCGCGGCCTTGGATTTCTGCTCGCCCAGGGCGCCGGGCTCCATGACATAGGTCAGCACGACGAAGACGACCGAATTTTCCCCTTCTTCATAGGCAAGCTGGCGGCAGGCTTCGAGATAGTGCGTGGTTTTCGAAGTCGCCCACCGTGCCGCCGACTTCGACGAAGACGACATCGGCGTTGGTCTTGGCGGCCAGCTCGCGCAGGCTGAGTTTGATCTCGCCGGTGACATGCGGAATGAACTGCACATCGCGGCCGAGGTAGCCTCCTTCGCGTTCTTTCTTCAGCACCGAGGACATGATCTGCCCGTTGGTGGTGAAGTTGGCGGCGGTCAGGTCCTGGTCGAGCAGGCGCTCGTAGGTGCCCAGGTCCATGTCGGTTTCCATGCCGTCATCGAGCACGAAGACTTCGCCATGGCGATAGGGATTGAGCGTGCCGCAGTCGATGTTGTAGTACCCCTCCATCTTGATCGGGGCGACCTGCAGGCCCTTGTCCTGCAGCAGCTTGGCCAGCGAGGAGGAGAAGATCCCCTTGCCCAGGCCGCTCATGACGGTGCCGACGACGACGACGTACTTGTGATGCCCCTTGCGATAGCCCGGGGGCATGGGAGTATAGAACTCCGTCTCTTCGGTCGATTGCCCGATCTTGTACAAGAAGTTCTTCGTTGCTCATCTGGAATTCCTGAATCGTTTAACAAATTCCGCATATTGCTCCGGCGTGTCGATGCCATGCACGGCCCGCCGGGTGATAATCACATCGATCGACCGCCCATGCTCGAGCACGCGAAGCTGCTCGAGCTTTTCCGCTGTTCCAGCGGCGTCGGCTGCCACGAAGCCAATTGCAGAAGAAACTCACGCCGGTAGGCGTAAATTCCCTGATGTAAATAATAGGTCGGCCAGAGGCTTCGGCCGAATCGCGCTGAAATGGAATCACCGACCGCGAGAAATATAACGCTTTGCCTTCAAGACTTACAACACTTTAACCAGATTGGGATTCGAGCGGATCGTCAGACGAAATAAACGGTCGCCGCCGTGGCCATGTCCCCCCTGCCGCTTTCCAGCCGCATCGACCAGCGCATCAATCGTCTCCGGCTCAATCTCCGGCTCATCGCCCTGAACATTGACGATGATCGACTCCGAAAGGGTTTTGGCCACTTCCGCGATTCGGTCGGTGCCGCTGGCGTGATTCGGCGAGGTCAACAGGCAGCGCGTCTCGAACGGCCGGAGGGCATCGACGATCCGCGGGATCATCGGTGGCCACGATCACATCACTAAGTGAAGCGGCCCGTTTTGCCCGTTCGACCACATGCTGAACGAGCGGCTTGCCGGTTTCAGAGGCGACGATTTTGCCGGGAAAACGTGTGGAAGAAAAACGAGCAGGGATTACGGCAATCGCAGCCAAAGCCGATCCTCAAACAGCATGATTCGGGTCAACTCAAAACTGCGGAGCGAGAATACGATGGGATAGGGGCAGGTGTCAAGGAAATAGGAATTCGGGTAGTGGGTCAGTTTGAAATTAAATCGTTTTTTGGAGGAATTGTGCCGCATTCCGGGCATCGGTCGGGCGTGGCGCGAAGATCATAGCCGCACCGGTGGCATAGTCCCCGACGTCGCCTTTTTTCCTGTGGCCCAAGTCTTATTAGCCTTGGAAACCAAAACAGCATTGAGGTGAGTCCGATTGCAACGGACACAATTTCGAGAAATGAACTGTGGAAAAACCATTCATTCGCGGCGATTCCCACAAGGGCCATAACCGTTACGAGATATGCGAGTGAAAAAACGGGGTGGTTGCGAAGTGTCGTGGCCAGCACATCGAGTGGACGGCGTTTCACGCCGATATTTTATGTGGAATCAGCCCAGCAATGCCACCAACTCTTCAATCTCCTAAACATGATCGGCCAGATCGGATAAGGGGGATCGGATAAGGGGACATCACTGGCTCTGTCTCAACCCTCCAAATTTCCTGGCGGTATCGGCTCCCGCCCTGAGTGCCGCCGGTGTCCTCACCGGCGGAAGAATGCGGATGGCGCCACGAACTTCCGCCGGTGAGGACACCGGCGGCACTACCGAGCGATCTCGAGCGGAGTCGAAAAGGGACCGGGCGGCGCTGGTAACCTGGCGACCAAAGACGAGGGTCGAGACAGAATCGGATAAGGGGACATCACTGATATCTAATCAGTGATGTCCGGCTCTGTCTCATTCCCCCTCCTCCTCTAGCTGACATAGCAGGGCAATGTTGTGCGTCAGTATCCGCAGCAGCATCTCCTTCTTGCGACGTTCCGGTGTGCGTGACCGCAACGCCGAGCCCTGATTCCGCTTGATCATGCTGTGCACCGTCTCGCTCTGCGAACGCTGTCCATAGAGGTTCTTGTCCGCCTTCCTGGCAAATCGTTTGGCCATGTGTCGTCTCCATCGGCCTCGAGGCAATTTGCTCGTCGGGCGGCCGATGCCCGGCGGGATGATCGATCGCACGCTCAGGTCTTGTCGCGCGATGCAGTGGTTCGCCTCCGAATCATACCCCGCGTCGGCCACCACCGCCTTCACCGCCGCGCGTTTCCGCGATTGAACGAGCAAATCATCAAAATCCGGCGCGTCGGAGCCGTTGCCAATCCGCGCCTTGGCCGCCAGGATCAGATGACAACTGGACACGCCACCGCCATCGACAGCTTGGGCATCGCCCGCAGCGCTGCGGCGGCGTGAGGCGTTGACCGATGCTCCCCAACTCCCCGGTTTTTCCGGGCGATTCTCGATCGTTACTCCTTTGGCGCGTCATCTGCCGGCAACGTCGATCATAATGGGCCGAGCGATGATGCTGCTCGAAGCAGGTGCTGTCCATCGCCAGCGGCTTTTGTCCGAGTTGAAGCAATTTCGCTTCGGCGAAGTGCGTCGCCTGACAGATCAAGCATGCGATTGACGCGTCGGGTTTTGAGGATGAGCATTGAAGGCACGCCAGAGCGTGTTGTGATCCGGAGCCGCGACCAGAGCCAATGTCCGCCAGCCATTCTGCACTGTCGGCCAGAAGTTTTTCGGTGCGCCGATAACTCAGTCCGTAAAACTCCCGCAGCACCAGGCAGGCGAAGAGTTGGGGGAGCGTGAAATCATGCCGGGAGAAGTCGGACGAATAAAGCGGGAGAAGACGCAGGCCCAAACGATAAGCGGCGTTCAACACCCTCCGTGGCGATTGGGAGGTTTCCATCCCGCATCTTGTATAGATGCAAGGACATAGCGCTACCAAACATGCGCCGAACATCTTGGGGGTTGAGACAGAGCCAGTGATGTCCCCTTATCCCTTACCCTTATCCCTTATCACTGATTTCCCCTCTCCTGGTACTCCGGGGGAGGGCTAGGGTGGGGGTCTTCCGCTTTTCGAGCTATGTGCGATTGCCCTGCTGGTGCAGTTTGAAATTATTTTCTCTCAATGCTCGCCGATGCTATGATTTAGTCATTGGAGCCGAATTGCATGGAGCCGCATCGCTGGACTGTGTTCCGCCTCATACATGGTCCTGTGATAATTGATGGTGTCATTCTACGCGCAATCGAGGCCGACGATAATCGAGGTGGTAGATTGCGAGCCGTGGAGCGCTGGTCCGGCAGCCGTTGGTGCAGCAATCACGGTGGGAGGGCTAAATGGCGTGATGTCTTACAAGCACCTGGTGCGCCTATCGAAGCATTGCAAATCTCGAAGGTTGACGCAGACGCGTTTCCTGATGGCTATGATCCACTCAATCGGGGCAAGTAAAGAGCACGCGATTCGTTTTGATTATTTGCCGAATCGGATGACGGGGTATCACTAATATTTAATCAGCAATACTCCCTTATCCCTCCCAAGTCCGCTAGGTCCATAAATAACTACGATAATCTTCTAGCTAGCGAACACTATTTACAATCCCAAAACCGCAATAGTGTCCGGAACGCAGCCCCATGAATAGCGAGATCTTGCGCCTTGCGCGAGGCGGCGTTTTGTGGTTCACTTCCCTCCGGTGCAGCCGAACCTCTCTGCATCTTCCGGATCGCCGGCCAAGCCGGGACGAAAGCCGCGGCCGGCGGTGCGGGGGGAAGATTTGTTCGGCGGCAAGTACGTGCCTATTTTACAGGATCATCTGACCCGGCTGAGGGCGACGCATCCCCATCCCAATCGCACGCTTTTTTACGACGATGTGGCCATCGCCTACCTGCTGGCTTTTTTCACGCCGGCGATTCGCAGCCTGCGGACGATGGAGGATTTCAGCCAGACCGAGCAGATGCAGGAGCAGCTTTCGGTCGATCGCCTGCCGCGTTCCACGCTTTCCGACGCCAACGCCCTGTTCGATCCGACGCTGCTGGAGCCGATCATCGAGGATCTGCGGGCGCGGCTTCCCCATCTGCGTCATGCCGATCCGAAGCTGGCGGAGCTGACCGAGCGGGTGCGGGTGGTGGATGGGTCGCTGTTCACCGTTGCCGCCGACGTGGCCTGGGCGCTGCATCAAAGCCGACCCAACGGAAAGCCCATGGACACGATTCGCCTGAATCTTCAATGGGCGGCGGGCGTGGGGATTCCCGAGGGAGTCGCCATCAGCGGCGAGGGATGCTCCGAGGCGCAGGCGCTGATGCAGGCCCTGGAGCCGGGGCAGATTTATGTCATGGACCGCGGCTATGTCTGTTTCGAGCTGCTGGACCGGATCGTGCACGCCTGCAGCGATTTTGTGCTCCGGCTCAAGTCAAACAACTATTTCATTGCCATCGAAAACAATGACTTGACCCCTAAATCCCTGCCGCTGAGCGACGAGGATCGCGCCGCCGGCATTCTGAGCGACCGGATCGGATACCTGGGCTCAGAAGGGCCACGCTTTGCTCCTCCGGCGGGAAAATGGCTTCGGGAAGTGACGATCTTCGACCCGGACAAACCCGACAAGCCCCTGCGGCTGCTGACCAACATTCTCAATGTTCCCGCCCAGGTCATCGGCCTGCTCTACCGCTGGCGATGGAAGATCGAGCTGTTTTTCCGCTGGCTGAAGGTGCACGCCCACTTCCGTCATCTCACCAGTCACAGCAAAAACGGCGTCACCACCGGGTTCTACATTGCGGTCATCGGGGTGTTGTTGATCTACCTGCACACGCAGCGTCCGGTGAGCAAATATGCCTACGCGATGCTGAGCCTCGTCGCCGCGGGAGGGGCCACGTTGCAGGAGATAATTCCAATCTTGCAGCGTAGAGAACGGGAATGCGAGCTGCAGCGCCAGCGTGTGGCACGGAAGAAGGTTGGAAAAATCGTCAAGTAAGTCATCAGGGGCTTTTCTTGTCCGGCCGCTGGTGCACGCCGCCGCATGCGCTGCAAGCCCACCGCTGAACCTTCCACCACGGCCGCCATCCACCCGAAAGGGAAACCTTCCTATCAACCTTCAAAGATTCCCAGAATTTAGATGCGGAGGTCCCGGACAATATTGCCAAAACCGTCCCATTTCGTCCCATTCGTCCCACCACCCTTTCCGCGTCGTTTACGCTAAAATGGAGCGGTGCTGACGACCCTGGCGAGAGACCTTGCGAACTTCATCTATCCGCCGACTTGTCCGGTATGCCGGGCCGCAATCGACGGCGCGGATGAGCGGTTCTGCGGAGAATGCAGGGCGGCGATTTCCGGGCTGGCAGCTTCGCCCGCGTGCGGGCTTTGCGGGGCAACGATTCCCGACGGGAGCGCGTGCCCGTTTTGCAACGGCTCCGGCGTGACGCCGTTTCAGTCGATCGTGGCGCTGGGCCCGTTTCGCGAGCCGCTCCGGAAGATGGTGCACGAGATGAAATTCCGCCATCGCTGGCCGGTGGCGGAGATCCTAGCGGATACGATGTGGGAGCAGCCGCGTATTCGGCGGGTGCTGGATGAGATTGAGGTTCTGGTGCCGGTGCCGCTTTACTGGTCGCGGCAGATCGGGCGGGGATACAATCAGGCGGATGCATTGGCCCGGCGGCTGGCGAAGCGTTGCCGGGGGATAGCGGTGAAGTATCCGATCGTCCGGCTCAAAAATACTTCAGCGCAGACAAGCGTCTATTCCGCGGCCGATCGTGCCGCGAATCTGCGGCTTGCCTTCGGGCTGGTGGATGGGGGATCGATATCGGGCAAGCGTGTCGCACTGGTGGATGACGTGATTACGACGGGATCGACCGTGAAGGCGGCCGCGAGGGCGATTAAGGAGGGGAAGCCGGCGTCGATCTGCGCGATCGCCGTGGCGGTTGCGGATCCCAGGCGGAGGGATTTTCAGGGAGTGTGAGGGGGATTCCAGTGTGGGGAGAGATGCAAAAGACCCCCTCCCCAACCCTCCCCCGGAGTACCGGGGGCGGGGGAAAAAGGGGAAAAGCGGAAGAGGGGGAAGAGACGGGATTGTTGCATTTGAAGTCCCTGCACCGATGATGGATTGACTTGAGGCGATAAGTTCGCGCGCATGAGCAAAACCCTCTTCTGGTACATCTTCGGGAACCTTCTCAAATCGTTTCTCATGACCACGGCCGGGCTTGCGGCAATGATGAGCTTTGCCGTCCTGCTGCGCCCGCTGACGGAAAATGGGCTGGATTTCGGGCAGGTAATGCGGCTGCTGCTCTACTCTTTGCCGGCGGTTTGCGCGTATTCGCTGCCGGTTTCGGCGCTTTTTGCCACGACGATGATTTATGGGCGGTTCGCGGCCGACAACGAGCTGACGGCAATGCGGGCGTCGGGGATCAGCTATATTTCGCCGCGGCGGTTTTCGATCGCCCTGCCGGCGGTGGTGCTCGGGCTGGTGGTGGCGGTGAGCAGCTTGATCCTGCTCTGCTTTGTGGTGCCGGCTTATTTGCTGAAGGCGGAAGAGGCCATCTACCAGAATATCGCGAAGGTGATCGCGACCAAGATCGTGCAGGCGCACGCCCTGAACTTTGAGAATTCGGACGGGCAATCGTTCAATGTTTATGCGGACGACGCCCGGATGATGCCGCCCGATCCGAAGCGGCCGACGCTGCAGCGGGTGGAGCTGATCGGGCCGGCATGGATGAAGTATGACTATTCGCCGACGGATTTGAATGTGGCCATCCCAAAGGAATTCTGGATGGCGCGGCGGGCGATGGTGTCGATCGACCGGCCGAACCCGGCGGACGCGTTGATGGTCAACATCTCCCTGAGCGGGGGAATCAAGTTTCCCCGGGTTTTCTTTGGCAATGTGCAGGTGGGCGTGGGGAGCACCGGGTTTGGGCCGTTCGAAATTCCGTCCATTATCAGCGAAAACGTGAAGTTCATGAACATCTCGCAGCTTGCGGAATTGGCCACCGATCCGGGGAAGAGCGAAGACGTGCAGACGGTGGTGCGCGGGCTGCGACGGACGCAGCAACGGCAGGCGTTTCTGGCGGAGGTGGCGGCGGGGCTGGACCACTGGACGGCTGATGGAACCTCCAGCTACCAGTTTGCCAGCGATACTCCCGACAGCGATGAATATGAGATCGGGGCCGAGGACGCGGTGTGCAACTGGACGGGGGCGGATCTGCACATTACTTCCAGCAGCGGGGATAACGCGCGGAAAGTGTGGATGCGGGAAACGCACGGATCGCAGCAGACGCTTTTCGCGGACGCGCGGGAGATCGACATTAGGGTACAGCCGAACGACGACATTCAGCGCGATCACGGGTCCGCCGGCGCGGCGGATGAACGTGAGCGTGGAGCTCTTCAACGTGGAATTGCGGACGCAGGATGGATTGGACACACCGCGCGGGAGCTTTCCGCGGACGTTTTCAGTGCCGATGTCGCGGGAGGTTCTGGGGATCGGAGAGAAGCAGCTCAAGGATTTCGTGAATGACCCTGCGGATTCGGCAACTGAGCTAAACAAGGACATCCAGACGTGGCGGGTTCCGTTCAGCGGGGCGTTTTGCCTGCACTATGAGCAAATTCGCACGAACAACGCCGCCCGCAGCGAATTGCACGGGCGGGCGAGCTATGCGCTGAGCTGTTTGAGCCTGGTGATGGTGGGGTGTGCGCTGGGCGTACGATTTCGCAGCGGTAATTTTCTCGACGCGTTTGCGGCAAGTTTTGTGCCGGCGCTGCTGTGCATGACGCTGATCGTGAGCGGGCAGCAGACGGCGACGCACGTTCCGTACACGACCGGGGCGGATTTCAAGGATCCGCTTGCGACATCGCTGATTTTCATCTGGGGTGGCAATGCCGCGGTGCTGCTGGCGGCGATTTATCTCACCTACAGGCTGCAGAAACGATGAGCGCTTCGACGCCGGCAAGTTCTATTGAGGTCAAGATGGCGCCGGAGCAGCGTTCGTGGATCGCGTTTTCGCCGCGCGGGATCGCGGCGCTTTTCCTCGTTTGGCTGCTGAGCCGGTGGGCGTTTGATTCGCTGTGGAACCTGGTGCCGGATGAGGCTTATTACTGGGTCTGGTCGCAGCACCTGGCGTTGAGTTATCTGGATCATCCGCCGATCGTGGCGTATCTGATTCGGCTGGGAACGGCGCTGATGGGGAATACGGAGCTGGGCGTGCGCTGGCCGGCGGGGATCGTCACCGCGGGGACGGTGCTGATTCTGACGCTGGCTGCCAGGCAAGTCGTCGCGGACGCGCGGGCGCTGGCATTTGTGCCGGTGGCGCTGCTGCTTAGCCCGATGGTGGCGGTCACGGGAACGATCATGACGCCGGATGCTCCGGCCTGCTTTTTTCAGGCGGCGGCGCTGGCGGCGGCGATGAAGGCGCTGGAGCCGGGCGGACGAATGTGGCACTGGCTGCTATTTGGCGCGTTTATGGGGTTGGGGCTGGATTCGAAATACACCAGCGTTCTCCTGGGACTGGCGGTGGCGCTGGCGATGATTTCGTCTCCTCATGGCCGGCGGATGTTTCTTTCGCCGGGGCCGTGGCTGGCAGCGGCCGTGGCGATGGCGGTTTTTTCACCCGTGCTCATTTGGAATAGGCAGCGCGATTGGGTTTCGTTTCGGTTTCAGCTTCACCACGGCACGGTGGCGCTTCCGTCGCCCGTTTGGAAAAATCTGCTCGAATACGTGGGGGGGCAGCTTCTCGTTTGCACGCCCGTCCTCTTCGTGCTGTGCATCGCGGCGATCGTGATTTACTGGCGGCGAAGAGATAATCCGATGGGGGTTCGCGTGCTGCTGTTCGCGGCCATCACGCCACTGGTTTTCTTCGCGGTCACGGCGATCCGACACAGGCCGGAGGCAAACTGGCCGATGTTCGCGTACTTTCCGGCGGTGATGCTTTTCGCAAAATACTTGAGTGAAAAAGGGGGAGAGAATGCGGGGCGAGGCCGATTTATCTGGGCCGGGGCAGCGGTGACCACGGCGGCGATTTTCACGGTCATTCTTCACGCGCCTCAGATCGTCTGGAGAGTCTCCCCAAGCGCCGGCAGCCCGCAGTGGGACAATCTTTACGGCTGGCGCGAGCTGGCCCAACAGCAGGTGGAACCCTTGCGGCAGAATTCGATGGTGGTGACGACGGATTATGAATACGCCTCGGAGCTTTCGTTTTATCTGCCGGCGGATGCGGAGGTGCGCATTCTTCCTGATTCGTCGCGGATGACGGAGTTTGATTTCATCTCGCCTGCGTGGACGAAGACTCCCGATCGGCTGGTGCTGGTTCACCGTCTTCCCAAAATTTTGATCCACCGCCGACGTGGCGCGTTTTCGGGGAAGGATACGCCTATTCCGATTTCACCGACTGCATTCAATATAAAGACTCCCGGCTGATTCGCCGGAGCCTTCTCGAAGTCGCGCAAGTCAAATGAAGATCATCGACCGCTACGTGCTGGGCATTTTCGTGAAGAACTATCTGATCAGCCTGATGGTGCTGGTGGGGATGTACGTTGCGCTGGACATGGTTTTCAACTTCGGAAACCTGACGCAGCAGCTTCCCACGATGCAGCCGATGTCGGAATGGAGAATCATGCGCGACATCATGGACTTTTACTTTTACAAGGCGTTTTTCTTTTTCGTGCAGCTTTCGGGAATGATCGCGGTGGTGGCGGCGGCGTTTACGATCATGCGTCTGAGCCGGTTCAACGAGATGACGGCGCTGCTGGCGGCGGGAACGCCGCTGGTGCGGGTGGCAATGCCGGTGATTCTGGCCGGCGTGGTGCTGAACGTGATTCTCCTGCCGATGGACCAGGAAATCATGATTCCCGACATGATCCCCAAGCTGATGCGCGACCACGGTGACGTTCACCGATCGACGCTGAAGATGTTTCCCGTGAACATGACGGAGGATCCGGACGGGGGCTTGTTCAACGCGGCCCGCGTATTCCCCGCCCACGCCCGGCAATCCCGCCCACATCGAATATCTCGACGTGATCGAGCGCGATGCGAATCTGCGTCCGACGTTGCACCTTTACGCCGACGAGGCGTTCTGGGACGGGCGTTAAAGACGCTGGGATTTGACGAACGGATTTTCGGTTCCGATCGCGGCGCCACAGGAGCAGGTGACGCTCGCGCGGGCGACGCCGATCGCGGGCGTATGCAAGCCCGATGACGCCGGATGAAATCGCCTTGAACCTGGGAAAGGATTACATCCAGCTTCTGCCGCTGCAGAAGATCAATCAGTTTCTGAGCCTCAATCGATATGGAACGCTCGATCTGCTTCGGGCCAAGCATTTGCGCGTGGCACAATGGCTGCTGAACGTGTTTCTGCTGCTATTGGCGATTTCGACGGTGTTGACGCGCGAGCCGGGCCGGCTGAAGTCGGCGACGTTCAAATGCCTGCTGCTGACGGGGCTGTGCATGGGAAGCGTGTTCGTGACGTATCAGATGGCGGCGAGCCCGCCACGCCTGCAGATATTGAATCTTTGGCCGGCGCTGATGGCGTGGGTGCCGATTTTTATTTTCGGTCCGCTTTCGGTTTACTTGATGTCGCGGGTGAAGACTGAGAATGGGGAAGACGGTTTGTGGAGGTCGAAAGAGCGCCGGGCAAGTGTTATGCGGACTACGTGGCCCCGCGAAGGTCAATTATCGGCCACTGGATTTGGGAGTGAAAAAAACTATCAGGACATTTGCCCGGTGGAATGCTGAATCGTACATGATGTGAGTCAGGCGCACGCAACGGCAAGCAATGCTCACCAACAGGGCGGCTTGACGGGCCTGACGCGACGCTCCCCTTCCCACTTTCTGGCGATGCCGGCCGCGGATAACCGCGGCCGGCATTATTTTCGCTTCCGGCCTACCGGGCGATTTTCGGGATTGATTATCGGGACGGTACGAAATATCTGTTCGGGTCCGTCTGTGTTGCCTCCTGCCCCCCGCCGACGATAATGTACCCGGGCAATTCGGAGGATCTGTAATGATTCGAATGTTTAGCTTCGCGCAGCTTACAACGACGATCCCTCCGCGACAACGGCTCGCTAGACTGGGACACGGTCCTCTCGCCGCACATCTACGTTTTTTACGTGGCTTTCCTTGTCAGTTTTATTTTCACGCCGATCATGCGTCAGGTCGCGATTTACTACGGGATCATCGATCAGCCGGATCGGGTTCGAAAACTGCACTCGGCGCCGGTGGCATATCTCGGGGGCGTCGCGGTTTTCATCGGCTGGTTGGCGGGACTGGCATCGAGCCAGTTGCACCTCCCGGCGGACGAAATCGGATCGCCGCATCTCCAGGTAAAGCTGAATATCGTCATCGGGGCGATGCTGATCGTTGCGCTTGGGGTTGCTCGATGACGTGAAGCAATTCCGCCCCGCGACAAGATCCTCGGCCAGCTCATCGCCGCGATCATTTTGCTTCAGGGCGGTGTCGGAACGCATGCCTGGAGCCGCTCCTCGACCGCCGAGCAATTCGCATGCAAAACGCCCTGGGACCCATTTTCGCGATCCCACACTGGGTGATCGGCCGTTTCGAGCTCGGGGCTTCGTGGTATCATGGTGGTTGGGTGCTGCAACGCGACGAATCTGATGGACGGCCTGGATGGGCTCGCCGGCGGGGTCACGGCGGTGATCGCCGGCGGATTTTTGTTCCTGGCGGTCCGGCTTGCCGTGGATGAACTGGATCCGAACTGGGACCCGGTCCGCATCGTCCTGGCCCTGTCCCTCTTGGGGGCGATCCTGGGTTTTGTGCCCTACAACTTCAATCCCGCTTCCATATTCATGGGCGACACAGGCAGCATGTTCCTGGGATATTCCTGCGCCACGCTGATCATTGTCCTGGCAGGGGAAAAATCGAAATGGCTCCTGTGCGGCACTGGTGATGTTCGCGTTGCCCATCATGGATACGGCCCTGGCCTTTGTGCGGCGATGGGTAAACAAGCGTCCCCTATTCAGCGCCGATCGGCATCATTTTCATCACCAACTTGTGGCCCGGGGTTTCACGATCCGACAAACCGTGCTTATCAGCTACGGCCTGGCGATCGGATTTTGCCTGCTGGGGATCCTGATCGTCTACATGCGAACTCGCTACGCGATGGCGTTTTACCTGGTGATCTTCGGTTCGATGATCGTGGCCGCCTACAAGATGGGACTGGTCCACGAGAAACTGCGGGTAGTGACGCCCAAATCATTGAGTTCCATCGATGCGATGGCGCCGTGCGAGCCCCCAATGCAGCGTCTGGAATCGCGCGACCCGTCGCTGGCGAGCTTCGACCCGGGCAATCAGCGGTAGCCTCAGCCAAGGCCCGCATCCGCCCGCCGCAGACAAATCCGACACGTGGCAAATCCAACCGTCCACGATCAATGCACGCCGTCCCATAAAGCCGTTGCGACGAATGGCTCATCGCCAATTAATTCGATAGCAAATGGAAATAAGATGCCATTTCCAACAAGTCCGACTTTCTTGTAACGATCACGAGCCTAATGGTGGAATGCTGTAGCGATCTATAATTGAGCAAGGCTTCACGGCCCATCAGCCTTTCATAAGATGAGGTAGTTTCCCATGGACGTAACAGTTATCGGTTGCGGATATGTGGGTCTGGTCACCGGCACCTGCCTGGCGAGCATCGGGCACACGGTTCGCGGCGTGGAAAAGGACGCCAAGAAGCTCAAGACGCTGCTCGACGGGCATTGCCCGATCTTCGAGCCGGGCCTGCAGGAACTGATGCAGGAGAATTACGCCTCGGGCCAGCTGCAGTTCACCGACAACGTGAAGGCGGCGGTGAAGGATGCGGAAGTGGTCTTCCTGGCGTCGGCACGCCGCCCAAGCCGGACGGCACCGTCGACATGAGCTACCTGGAAGGGGCCGGCAAGGAAGTCTGCGACGCCCTGGCCGAGAACAACAACGATTACATGGTGACCATCGTCGTCAAGTCCACCGTCCCCGCCGGCACCAACCGCAAGCTCTACAACTTCCTCAAGCAACAGACCAAGGCCTACGTGCAGGTCGTCTCCAATCCCGAATTCCTCAAGGAAGGCACCGCCGTCCAGGACTGCCTGAAGCCCGACCGCATCGTCATCGGCGGCGAATCGCCCGAGGCGTTCCGCCAGATGCGCCGGCTGTACGATCCGCTGGTCAAGCCGCGAGGAAAACTTCTTCACCATGAACTGGGAATCGGCCGAGCTCACCAAATACGCCGCCAACAGCATGCTGGCGGCACGCATCTCGTTCATGAACGAGATGACCATCCTCTGCGAGCACTACGGCGCGGACATCGAAGACATCCGCAAGGGAATCGGCTCCGACAGCCCGCATCGGCCCGGCGTTCCTGCGGGCCGGCTGCGGCTACGGCGGACGCTGCTTCCCCAAGGACGTGGCCGCGATGGAGCACATTTCCCGCACCGCCGGGCTACGAAAGCCTGTTCGTCAACGCGGTGCAGACGATCAACAAGAACCAGAAGAAGCGGTTCGTCGACAAGATCGAGGCCAAGCTGGGCCGGCCGATCGCAGGGCGCGACGATCGCGGTCTGGGGCCTGGCGTTCAAGGCCGACACCGACGACATCCGCGAATCCGCCGCCCTGGATGTGATCCGCTATCTGCTGGACAAAGGCGCACACGTGAAGGCGACCGATCCCAAGGCGCATGGAGAACATGAAGCAGATCTTCAAGGACGAAGTGGAATGGAGCCCCGATCCGGTCGCCTGCGCCAGCGGGACCGACGCCGTGGCGCTGCTGACCGATTGGCCGCAGTACACGACGCTGCCGTTCCGGAAGATCGCCGCGACGATGAACAGCCCGATCATCTTCGACGGCCGCAACTGCCTGCATCGCGACGTGATGCGCGAGACGGGATTCCAGTATTACCCGATGGGCCGGCCGCCGGTGGAGAATTCGCTGCGGCTGAAGCACCGGGTATAAGGCGCGCCGCGAGCTGACGTTTCTGTTCCTGCGAACCCGGATTATTCACCGCGGAGAACGCAGAGCAGCCGGAGATTTCATTCGGCGAATGTTGAGCTTTGCGAAGAGCACATTCGCGGTGACTGCGCCGGCGGATTCTCGGTTTCGAATCTTGATTCTTCTCGGCGATCTCCGCGTTCTCCAGCGAAGCGGGCGGTGAACCTAATTTTTCCAAGTTAGAAGTGAGACCCCGCGGTCGTGGGATTCGCGGGGGGTGTTACGCGCGTCACATCGGTGGCGGCGCCGTCGTACATCAAATCGTTATCGAGGTTCGCGGCGATGATCTGCTGAAGGTCGTCGGATGAGTTGATCGTCTTCCCCTTGAAAAAGTCGTCCTTGAGGTTGCGGATGGAGAGTTTGCCGCGATCGGGGGAGAGGGCTATTCGCATGATCAGGAAATTGGTGGCGACGGATCCGTCGTCGGTCAGGCCGCGCAGGTTGGCGAAGGTGACGCCGTTAACTTCGGCCGTATAACCCATCATGCGGAGGGGGGCTTTGCCGGGATCATCGTATTCGACGTAATAGGAGTGGTCGTCGAGATTGCGGATGACGATGGTTTCGTTCTGGTTATTTTCGGTGAGGGCGAAATCGCCGACATAGGCGGGATCAACCGAGGCCTTGTCGGCCGAGCCGAGCGGATATTGCGTGTTGTAGCAGCCGGCGAAAAACAGCAGCCCCGGCGGCGACAAGGGCGAGGGCAAAAAGGGTGCGGCAGCGTGGCATGAGGGCCTCCCGTTAAGTAAGTGCACACTAATTATACCATTTCGTTGGCAGCGGGCAAGGGGTGGCCGGTATGTGAGAAATGGATAGAATCCACAAAGATTTAGATCGTCCCTGAATTTATCGTGACGATATGCCGACTATCAGCACGTTTTTTGGCATCGCGATCCGAATGTACTATGACGACCATGCACCGGCACATTTTCATGCGTATTATGCTGGAGACGCGGTTGTGATCGAAATCGCGTCGCTTTGAATACGGGACGGTCGCCTGCCGTGCCGTGGTAATGGTTTTGGAGTGGGCGGAGTTGCATCGCGACGAACTATTGGCAAATTGGACGCTGGCGGAGTTGCACTCAGCCGCTGAATAGAATCGACCCGTTGGACTGAACCATGGAACGCATCGTCTACGTGAAGGCGGCCTCCGACTGGCGACTTGAGATCGCGTTCTCCGATGGAACGCGTGGAGTCGTCTCGTTGAAGGATCGTCTTTTTGGCCCCGTTTTTGAGCCGCTGAAGGATCCGGCGGTCTTTGAAAAGGTCAGCATCGATGAATTCGGCGCCGTCTGCTGGCCAAATCGGCACGATCTAGCGCCCGACGCTCTTTACCAAAAACTGAAATCCTCGACGAGAGTTGCCTGAAAACATGCCTGGAGCATTTGACCATGAACCTCGCTCAAACCGACCCGCAGATAGCCGAATTGATCCGCAAGGAAGCCGCCCGGCAGGAATCGACGCTGGAACTGATCGCCAGCGAAAACCACGTTTCCAAAGCCGTCCTGGAAGCGGCCGGGAGCGTGCTGACCAACAAATATGCCGAGGGGTATCCCAATGCCCGCTATTACCAGGGGTGCGGCAACTACGATCAGATCGAAACGATCGCCATCGAGCGGGCGAAGAAACTATTCGGCTGCCAGTTTGCCAACGTCCAGCCGCACAGCGGGGCGCAGGCGAATGGGGCGGTTTTCCTGGCCTTGATGAATCCGGGGGATACGTTTGCCAGCCTGGTGCTCGCCGATGGCGGGCACCTTTCTCACGGCCGCAAGGTGAACATGAGCGGCAAATGGTTTAACCCGGTTCACTATCCGCTGGTTTACGATGCGAGCCGCAAGGATTTCGAGTGCATCGACTACGACGCCGTGCGGAAGGTCTGCCTCGAGCACAAGCCCAAGCTCCTTCTGTGCGGATACTCGGCTTATTCGCGGATCATCGACTTCGCGAAATTCCGGGCGATCGCCGATGAATGCGGGGCCGTGGTCATGGCGGACATCGCCCACATCGCCGGCCTGGTGGCGGCCGGCGTGCATCCTTCACCGTTTCCGCATGCACAGATCGTGACGACGACGACGCACAAAACCCTCCGCGGGCCGCGCGGCGGGATGATCATGACCAACGATGCGGAGATTGCCCAGAAAATCGACAAGGCCGTCTTCCCCGGGATGCAGGGCGGACCGCTCATGCACATCATCGCCGCCAAGGCGGTCGCGTTTGGGGAGGACCTCCAGCCGGGGTTTAAGACCTATGCGCAGCAGATCGTGAAAAATGCCAAGTCGCTGGCGGCTGCGCTCCAGAAGCATGGGTATCGAATCGTCAGCGGGGGCACGGATAATCACCTGATGCTGGTCGATCTGCGTGCCCGCAGCGAAAGACTTCACCGGGGTCGATGCGGCCTTGGCGTTGGAGAAAGCCGGCATCATCACGAATTTTAACGGCGTTCCCAACGACACGCGGCCGGCGAAGGTGACGAGCGGAATCCGCCTCGGCACGCCTGCCGTTACGACGCGCGGGCTGAAGGAAAACGATATGACTACGGTCGCCTCGTTCATCGACCGGGCGCTGGTGGGAAAGGACGACGCCTCGGCGCTGGCGAAGATTCGCGCGGAGGTTGCGGAATTCTGCAAGGCGTTTCCGATGCCGCATTGAGGCGAGGCAATGGCGGGAATTGGCGGAACGGATTATCGTCGCGGCGCCTACGACCGACTAAACGACGCGTTTGCACTGCTCCGTTCGCAACGCTTCGGAGGCTCCGTTTATCTTGCCGGACGCTCGGTCGAGGGAATGTTGCGGGCCTTGATCTGGCACGGCGACGCCGAATATCGAACCGGAAAAAAGACTCTCGATACAGGGCATGATTTGCGAAAAATGCTGGCACTGGTCCGAAGCCTGAGGATCTTTAAAGACCAGGAACTGGAGGACGCGACGACTGATGACGTGCAAAAAGTCGCCCGCTTATGGTGGAACAACATGCGATTTTTGTCGGACGAGAAAATTGAGGCAACTTGGTACAATCTGGGTGAGATTGATCACCGACGCCGCACGATGAAAAAGGCGGCAACTGAGTTTTGTGACGCCTGCGCGGTAGTGATCAAACGATGCGAGGTCATATGGCTGCGATAAAACTGACGAACAAACGATTGGAACAAGTCCTGACCCGGCGGCTGAAACTCGTCGATCCTCAATTTGTTCTCGAAAAATCCGGTAGCTGGATTTACGGTGACGTCATCTCATTAACATTCAAGGGTAAACGCGATCATAAGCGTCAGGAGCTGATCTGGGACGCCCTCGAAGCCGAATTCGGCGAAAAAGCCAAATCCATGGTTGGAATGCTTCTGGCCTTTACACCGGACGAATGGAATCTTGGGAGCGAAGACATGCCGGTGCCCCGGCGAGCCCGCAAGGCCGGATAGTTTCCACTAACCGCTATTTTCAAACGACATGGCCAAAAACATCAAACCCCGCGGTGAAGACTACGCTCAGTGGTATCTGGACGTGATCAAAGCGGCCCAGATGGCGGATTACAGCCCCGTCAAAGGGTGCATGGTGATCCGCCCGGAGGGCTACGCGATCTGGGAGGCGATCCAGCGCGATCTCGACCGGCGCTTCCGCGAAACCGGCCACGTCAACGCCTATTTCCCGCTGCTGATTCCGCAGAGTTTTCTTACGAAAGAAGCCGAGCACGTGGAGGGGTTTGCCATGGAATGCGCGGTGGTGACGCATTCAAAGCTCGAGAAGGGTGAGAAAGGCCTTCAGCCGGGCGGGAAGCTCGAGGAGCCGCTGATCGTCCGGCCGACGAGCGAGACGATGATCGGATATATGTACTCCCAGTGGGTGCAGAGCTATCGCGATTTGCCGCTGCTGATCAACCAGTGGTGCAACGTGATGCGGTGGGAGATGCGCACCCGCCTGTTCCTGCGGACGGCGGAATTCCTCTGGCAGGAGGGACACACGGCGCACGAGACTGCCGAGGAAGCCCAGGAGGAAACGCTGCGCATGCTGGATGTTTACGCCGATTTTGCCGAGCAATTCCTGGCGATTCCGGTGGTGAAGGGGAAGAAGACCGACGCCGAGAAATTCCCCGGGGCAGAATCGACCTACACGATCGAGGCCCTGATGCAGGACGGCAAGGCCCTTCAATCGGGCACGAGCCATTTCATGGCGCAGAATTTTTCCAAGGCGTTCGACATTAAATTTTTGGGCCGGGACCAGAAAACGCAGTTTGCCTTTACGACAAGCTGGGGGATGAGCACGCGGATTATCGGGGCGATGATCATGATGCACAGCGATGACGAAGGGCTGGTGATCCCCCCCGCAGCCGCGCCGACGGTGGTCGCGATCGTGCCGATCTTCAAAAGCGAAGAGGAGCGCAAGCTGGTCGCGGAATTCGCGGAAAAGGTCGTCAGCGCGCTGGCCGGCGCGGAAGAGTTTGCGGCCGCTTCGGGGCGGCTCTCCGCCGACGGGATTTCCAGCTATTTCTTCGACAAGGTGAAGGGGCAGAAGATCCTGGTCGACTGGCGCGACGCCCGGCCCGGCGACAAGCAATATCACTGGGAACAGCGCGGCGTCCCCCTCCGCATCGAGATCGGCCCGCGCGATGTCGCCGGCGGCGTGATGGTCGTCAAACGCCGGCTCGACCGCGAGAAATCAACCGTTGCCCTGGGAGACATTTCCGCAACCTGGCTGAAGGAAAGACTCGCCCAGATTCAGACGATCATGTTTGAGAAAGCGCGCAAATTCCGCGACGAAAGCACCCGCGATGCCGGCAGTTATGACGAGCTGAAAAAGATAATCGCCGAGCAGGGCGGGTTCGTGCGGGCCTGGTTTAAGCCCGATCGGGTGACGGAGGCAAAGATCAAGGAGCAGACCAAAGCCACCGTGCGCTGCATCCTGCCGGACGAAGCCGGGCAGAGCGGGAAATGCATTTATTCCGGCGAAGCAACCACCAGCCGGGTCTTATTCGCGCAGGCATATTGAAATCGGCGGGATATACTTTTTCGGATGATTGAGGCGGTCTCATCGATTTACCCGGCGCTCCGCGCCGATCGGGGTGGAGCTGACGACGATTCCCCCGCACGACTGCCCCTATCTTCCCGCCCGCGAGGCGACCTTTCGCGCGATTTACGCGCAGCGGATGACGCCGGAGATTTTTCAGGGATTTCTGGAAGCGGGTTTCCGGCGTAGCGGCGCGGTGATCTACCAGCCAATCTGCCGCGGGTGCCGGGAGTGCCGGCCGCTGCGGGTGCCAGTGGATACGTTTCGCGCCAGCAAATCGCAGCGGCGATGCCGGCGCGGGAATTCCGATCTTAAGATTGAGCTGGGAAAGCCCGAGGCGACCGATGAAAAATACCAGCTTTACCGCCGTTATCAGACGCAGTGGCACGGGGCGACCGAAGCCGACGACCGGTCGGCTTTCGAGCATTTTCTTTATCGCTCGCCGGTGAAGACCGTGGAATTTTGCTACCGCGATAAAGTGGGGCGTTTGCTGGCGGTGGGGATTTGCGACGTTTCCCGCGATTCGCTCAGCAGCGTCTATTTCTATTTTGATCCCGCCGAGCGGGAGCGTGGGCTGGGCACATTTGGGGCGTTATGTGAAATCGACTATGCAATTGGGCACGGGATGGGGCATTATTACCTTGGGTTCTGGGTCGAGGGTTGCCGAAAGATGCGGTATAAGGCCGATTTCCGGCCCTGCCAGGTGCTTTGCACGGATGGTTGCTGGCGGGAATTAGGAGGCTAGACTACAGGTCCTGATTTAGGCTATCCTAGAGGCCTTGAATGCCCGCTAAGGGTGGAGTTAATCTCTTGACCGCAATGCCAGACATAGGTTCGGAACCAGCCGGAAAACGGCAGCGGATTCTCGTCATCGAAGACCACACACCCACGCGGCTGGCGATGGGCAAGCTGATCCGCCAGGCGGGCGCGGAAGTGGTGACGGCACGCGATGGCGAAGAGGGGCTCAATTATCTCCTCACCCAGCACTTCGACGTTTTGCTGACCGACCTGCGAATGCCCATCATGGACGGGTTTGAGCTGCTTCAGCACTGCGCCAAGCTGCCGGAGAGCCATCGCCCGGCACGGATCATCGCCATCAGCGGGGAATATGAAGCCAGTGTTCTGCACGGGCACGCGGTGCAGTTTTTGCCCAAGCCCTTCAATTTGAAGGCGCTGCTGGACATGATCGCCGGAAAGCCGAACTAGTCGGTGTAGCCGGCGAGCTTGACTTCGGTGAGCACCGTCGAACCGCTCGCCGCGAGCCCGCCCTGAGCTTGCCAAGGCGCAGCCCGTCGAACGACTCCCCAAATCTCATTTAATCTCAACAAACTCCGCGACACTATTCAAATCCCGAATACTCTGCGGCGTAACCTTCAGTGTGGCCGAAAACCCTTTGTCCAGCGTCGGATGAACCTTGTTCGGACGCTTGGTCCAGATGCATCCGCCGCGGCGCTTGGGGAGTTCCTTGAAATTCCGGCTGCGAATGTCGATCGGCCCACGGACGGCTTTGTCGCGCATGAAGAGCCGCTCGATGGTTTTGCGGGCGGCCGCGCGGGTGATGGCCTTGGAGACGGTGACACGGACGGAAGAGCCGGTTTTTAGGTCAAGAGGCATTGAAACTCCAAAATCGGATTTAGGGGGCGGGACTATAGCAGATTTCACCCGCGCGGCAAGTTCCATGGTTGACATCGCACGTCGGTGAGCAAAAATGGGCGATTTGGATTCGCCAGCACCATATTCGCCCGGTCGCACCGGATTGCGGCTTGGAATTCAGGACATTTTGGTTTTTCTGATCGCCGGTTGCTGGGGCACCGGCGTGCAGGTGGCCCACGATTATCAGCGGTTTCCTCCGTTCGCCGAAGAAAATAATATCGCGATTCATCTGGCGCGGGGCGAAGGATTCGGCAGCCCAATGGATCCCTCCGCCCATCCCGCCTACGAGCTGGAGCCCTCCGATTTATCCTTATCTCATGGCAGGCATCTACCGGATATGGGGAATCCGCACGCCAGCCGCGACCACCGCACTCATGCTTCTCAACGCCGGCTGTTTTGCCGCGGTGGTGGCGGGAATACGTGTTTTGGGAGCCGCTTGTTTTTCTCCCACGGCCGGTTGGGTCGCCGCGGGATTGCTTATCATTCATCCGATATTTTTATTTTATATCTCACAATACTGGGATGACTATCTGGCACTGGCGCTTTTCATCTGGATTCTGGTCGCGGTCCAGCGTCGTCCGGCCTGGCTTCCATCGTAACCATTGCCGCCGGCTTGGGGGTGCTGTCTTTGATCAATGCCGGCTATGTATTCGCGTATCCGCTGATCGCCTGGCGCACCGTCCGGCTCCAGCCGATGTCTCGACGCTTCAATGCGACGGCTTTGTCGGTGGGTGTCTTCTGTCTCGTTCTGGCGCCATGGACCGTGCGCAACGCCATCGAATTTCGCCGGCTCATGTACGTGCGCGGAGGAGCCGAATTTGAACTCTGGCTCGGCAATCGAAGCGGCGCATCGGGATTGATCGATGAGGCCACCCTGGCCCAGCACCCGTTTGTCAATCCGGCGCAAGGGAGGCGCTGATCCGCGCCGGTGAAATGGAATATTTCCACGAATGCCGTGTGACCTTTATGCAACGAGTGCGATCCGACCCGGTCAGCTTTTTTCGGTTGTGTTCCAGGCGGCGCGCTCTACGCATTGATTGGCGAACCGCTTCCTCTTCGCGGAGGAATTCCGCCGTTTCTAACCGGCGTGGTGCGCGACGGCATCATGATCGACAAGGTCGCATTCGGCGCGCTCACCTCGGCGCTCGGTATCGGCGGATTGGTCCTCGCCTGGAGACGCGGCAGCAACGGGCTCTGGCTGGCGCTGGCGGGATTCCTTTCAGTGGCCCCCTATCTCGCGACCAGCATTGCCGATCGTTACCTCCTTCCGTTGTGGGCGATTTTCATTCTGTTTGGGGGATTTTTGATCTCGTCGGTGGGGTCGATCCGCCGACGGAGCAGCGGGTCAGATTGAAATTGCGTTCTTTTCCGTGGGAATGTTGCCGCATTCCGGACACTTTTCGGGAGTCGCCCGAAGGTCATAACCGCAGCGGACGCAGCATCCTCCGGCTTTGAGCCGATCTCGCGCCCTTTGGCGGATGAATCCAGCGATCCAAATGATCGGCAAAAACGAAAACGCCGTCAGGAGCACCCAATACGGCAGCCGCGCGTCGACCTGTGCGACTTGACCCCTGGCGGGCACGGGAAGAGTAAATGAAATTGCAATTCCAGCGATCGACGCAGAGGGCGCGGGGATATACAAAACTCCGCCAACATTGGAGTGGGAGAATTGCCAGGATGGGTTTCCAGCCGGCAACATGGCCTTGATGAGAAATACGTCCTTGTAGTCAACCCAGGCGTTTCCGTATTGAAACGCCCCTTTCGACAGATAGAGCTGGTAAGTCGAATAGCGCAATATTCTTTGGTCAACCATCCAGTAATGGTGGCTTTCAAAAAGTTCGGAAAAGGCAAAGTAACTGCGAATCCACGTCGCTCCCATCGCCACGCAAAGCAGCAGCGACAACAGAGTCAGAAGATGCAGCGCCCAGCGCAGGAAGGTTTTCATTGGCAGGCCAAACCTCAAACCTCGGTAAATTCCAGGTGTTTGATCAATTCGAACTGAGCTTCAATCGAGCCGAATCTAGCCGCTCTCCAGGCATGTTCGTAAAACGCCTCCTGGGGGCTGAGCTCGACGAGGCCGGCCGCCCGGGCTGGCTCAGATTTCACAAAAAACGCGTTGACTCCGTGTGATTCGCAGCCAACGAGTATGTATCCCTTCTCCCGCCCGACCTTCGCGAGCGCGGGCAGGGAAGCGCCCTGGTAAAGCCCCGTCGCGTGATATCGAAATCGTTCGAACTCTGGATCGTATTTTGTACTGATCGATCGGTTCAATCCAAACACGGCGGCGTACTCGATCACAACCACCGGCGGATCGATCGCATCCATCTCCCGCCAGACCCAAAGGTCATTTCCGTCGATATCCAGCGAGAGCAAGTCGGTCTCGCCCGCGGCCGCATGCTCCTTCAAATGTTCGTTGATGTTCTCGGCCGTAATGAAGGCGTGCTTTATGGAAACGCGATCCTTGTCAGGCTTGATACACTGCGCGTAGTAGGCCCTGGCTTTTTCAACGTCGCTGGGGTTGCCGTCCATTAAGAGTCCGCCCCACCCGCCGTGAATGGAGAGGTTCGCGGTGTTGCATTCTTTGCCGTTCTGGATTCCGAATTCGACAAACCGCCGTGTGGGCGATCCTACCCGCTCCAGCAAATACTTCAGAATCCCGTCTTCATTGAACTGGGAATAAACCTTCGCCTCGGCCCCTCGGATCGCCTCTTTTTGTGAAATGCGGTCTGCCTCGCCCATGAGGCGGCATTATGGCTTTTTTATTTCCCCTGCCAAATAGCCCACACGAGCCTCTAAGCCGCAGATGCTGCCGCTCGTGTACCGTTGAGTTTTCTCCACTCAAACGCCACATGCCGGCAGGAAAATCTCCAGAGCTGGCTGCTCAGCGGAACGCACGCGGCCACGCCCAGATCAAGGCTGCCGGCGAGTTCCGTCCACTGCGATTGAGACCATTCGCGATAGGGATAGGAAATCCCTTCCCACCAATCCAGCCAGCGATGGAATACTCGGAACAGGAATCGGTCCCAGAGGCTGGTCGTCACGTCCTCGAAAACCAGCACGCTTCCCCTGGCGACTCTGCGCTTCCTCAAGGCAGGCCTTCACGTCCTGGGCGTGATGCAGGACGAAAATCAGCAGGACAACGTCAAAGCTGTTGTCGTCGAAGGGAAGCCGCTTGCCGTCGAAGAGGGTCAACGGCAGATTGGTTTCGTTGAAGTCCTCGACATCGACCGGGACGATTTCGCAGCCGACTCTTCGCTGCAGCAGTTCGTCCAGTCGGCAGTCGCCGGCGCCGATGTCCAGGACGCGATCGTTGGGCCCGATGAATCGCCTCAAATGCCGGGCCGTCCAGCGTGCCCGGTGAAGGTATATTTTTTTTTCTTACAAACGAGACAAGGCGGTTGAACACGTATCCTCCGTGAACTTTGGTCTCACCCCGCTTAATTACTCAAATCGAACCTTGGCCATGAATGATGTGAGCAAGTTAGCAGAGTATAACGAGATCGGAAGCGCGGAAACAGTGAGGGATTCTAAATCTTTTTCTGCGGGACCCTTCCGCATTCCGGGCACCGGCTTGTGGAGGCGCGGAGGTCATAGCCGCAGGCGAAGCAGAGGCCGCTCGGCCTCATGGTTCGGCCGCGAAAAAACGCCCTTATCCACAGCGCAGGAATAAAAGCAGCCGAGCTCGCGACAAACCAATAAGGAATCACGAAAAAGTTAATCCAGCTATCTATCGGCCTTCCGTGAATACGAACGTCCGTTTGTTCCTGATCCCACACAAAACCAAGCGGAAAGTCTCTCTGCGTCAATTTGTGCCAATCATCTTTGTCGCGCGACGACCGGCCAAACTCGACATAAAGGCCCTCTCGCCCCCCATCGAAACCTAAATCACCCGAGAGTCCAAGCCAATGAGATGGTGTGCCGACGATGAACTCGCTGGATCGAAGCGAGATTCCAAGCCCCAAAAAAAGAAACAACAGAGATATGGCAGCAATTGTGTTCCATGCCAAGGGGCCGAAGCGACGCACGGAGCAAATTGTACTCCTTCGCGCTCTTTGCGTCCTTTGCGGTTAACCTTCTTCTGATCGAGCACGGACCGGCCAGCGACGAAATGCCATGCCTAGCCCCGAGAATCCCTCCGATTTTTCTTGAACCAAATCCATTCCCCGCGCAACCTGATACCCGAGTGAACGACCCCGCGGCTGGCATCTACGAGCGGTTGCTGATCCTTCGTTGCCAGAACGACGACGAGGCGGCGCTGGGCGAATTGATCGCCCGCTATTCGCCTGGCCTGCGATGATATCAGCCGCGAGCGGCGGCGGCGCGAGCTTATGAAACAGTTTCTAAGCCGCGCGAACTTCATCCACCCGGTGACGGCGTACCTTAATTTTGTCCTCATGCTTTCTGGCCTGCGCCAGGTCATACGCAAGCTGCATCTGCAACCAAGTCTCCGCCGTGCTGCCGAACGCTTTGGTGAGTCGAATGGCCATTTCCGGGCTGATTCCAGACTTGCCATTAATGACATTGTTGAGCGCCTGCCGGGTCACCCCAAGCACCCTGGCCCCCTCAGTAACGGACAACCCCAAAGGCTCAAGGCAGGCGTTTCGGATGCTTCGACCCGGATGGGGTGGGTTTTTCATCGGCACGGGGATTCTCCTTTCAATGATAGTCCGTCAATTCAACGTCAAAGGCGTCTTCTCCTACGAATCGGAAGATGAGTTTTGGCTTGCCGTCACCGGGCAAGTAGAAGCGGCGTCCCGCCGCTTGAATGTATGCAAGCGGCGGGACGCCGCTTCTACAAGCTGCCTGAACCGCAGAATGCTCGCCTGCAATCATTGATATCAACGATATCATTGATATCACGAAAAGTGCCCACCCAGGCGACCCAAACCCCCCAGCTTGTTTTGGACTGTAACCTTTTGTACCGAGTCCCCCGTTACCCATTTTTTTGCAGGCTATCCCCAACCGATTCGATGATCTGCTCCACGCTGAAACGCGGCCGGAAATCGATCACCGAGCGAATCTTATCCAGCCTTGGCACGCGCCTCTGCGTGTCGTCGAAGGTCTGGCCGAAGGCCTGGGCATAGCTGATAAATTCGATTTTACTGGATGACTTACACGTCGCGATCACTCGCCGCGCCAGCTCGCCGATCTGGATTTCATCGTCGCTGCCGAGGTTGAAGACCTGGCCAACGGCCTGCGGTTTTTCCATGAGGGAAGCCAGAGCGGCGGTGATGTCGGCGACATGGCAGAAGCAGCGAGTCTGTTTGCCGTCGCCGTAGACCTGTAGCGCTTCCCCTTTCAGGGCGGCCGATACAAAACGCGGGAGGACCATGCCGTACATCCCCACCTGCCGCGGCCCCACCGTATTGAACAATCGCGTGATGATGACGGGCAGCCCGTGCTCCCGGTGATACGCCAGGCCGAGGAATTCGTCGATCCCCTTGCTATAGGCATAGCACCAGCGGCTGGAGCGTGTCGGCCCGACGACGACGTCATCGTCTTCGCCGAAGGGGACGCGGGCGCCACGGCCATAGACCTCGGATGAGCTGGTGATGAGCACAGGCCGTCCGAAGCGCTGGGCGGCTTCGAGGACGACCTCGGTGCCGTGGATGATGGAGCGAATCGTGCGGACGGGCTGGTCGACGATGAGCTGCACGCCCACGGCGGCGGCGAGGTGGAAAACCGCGTCGCACGAAGAGATGGCGATGTTGACGGCACGGTCGTTCTCGACGGAGTCGTGGATGATCTGGACGTTAGGGTTGGACTTGATGCCGGCGAGGTTTTCGGGCCGGCCTGTGGAGAAGTCGTCGAGAATAGTGATCGCATTACCGCGGGAGAGGAGAAGCTCGGCCAGATGCGATCCGATGAATCCCGCGCCGCCGGTGACAAGAAAGCGTTTGGGGGTGGGAGGCATGGAATAATTTATATCAGATCATGAGCCGAGATGCGTAAACGCCCAGATGGAGGTGAGGTTAAAGAGGGAGTGGATGGCGATGGTTGTCCAGAGATTGCCGGTGCGTTCGTAGACGTAGCCGAGGCAGAGGCCCAGGAAAAAGATCTGCGGCCAGGTCCACCATGGGTGCAAAAAGGCGAAGGCGATGGAGGCAAGGATGACCGCGAGCCAGGGGAGTTTGAGGGTGTAGCGGAGGAAGGTTTGCAGCAGTCCGCGGAAGAAGAGCTCTTCGGCCAGCGGAGCAAAGAGTCCGGCGGCGAGGATGTCGGCGTAGCGCAGCCAGGGAGGGGGATTGGTGGTGAGGATTTCCAGAAGCTCGTGGGGTGGCGGGGATTTGCCGAGGCGCTCCAGGGCCAATTCGGTTAGCTCGTTGAGCCAGAGCATGAGGGAGAGGATGAGCAGGAGGAAGAAGGCGCCGGAGAGGACGCCGAAGGGGAATCGGCGTGGGGAGAGGCCGATGCGGCCGAGCGCATCGCGGCGGGTGGCGCGGGAAGCGAAAAGACTGGCGCAGAAGACGGCGACGTCCATCGCGCCGCTATAAACGACCGTTTCGGAGTCGGAAAGATTCGTGGATGGGGGGAGCTTCTGATGCTTGAGGACCAGTTGGTGGGCCTGGCCGAGGAGCAGGACGGTCAGGGCCCAGGCGGAGAGGGCGAAGCCGATGGAGACGAGGAGGATTTGGGGAGATTCATCGGCGTCGAGGCGACGGGGGCCAAGGATGGAGGAGCGTTTGAATACGCCGAGGGCGGCGGCGATGAGGATTGAGGCGGCGGACCAGAGGGGAATAAGGAGGGGGTTTGACATTCGAGCGATCCGATTTAGAGTTCGGCCGGGGCGGCGTGCTTCTCGATGCTGACGCCGCTTGGAGAAGCAAAATGAGTATCCTCGATCAAATCATCGATACCAAGCGGCAGGAGATCGCGGCGGCAAAGGGGCGGGTTTCGCTGGAGGAACTGAAGGGGAAGGTGCGGGACCTGGAGCGGCCGCGGAATTTTTTTCAGGCGGTGACGACGCCGGGGAAGAAGGCGCTCAATTTGATCGCGGAGGTGAAGAAGGCTTCGCCGAGCGCGGGGGTGATTCGGGCGGATTTTGATCCGGTGGCAATTGCGAAGCAGTATGAGGCGGGAGGTGCGGATGCGCTGAGTGTTTTGACGGATGAGAAATATTTTCAGGGAAAGCTGGATGATCTGCGCGCGGTGAGGGGGGCGGTGGGGTTGCCGGTGCTGCGGAAGGATTTTGTGGTCGATCCGTACCAGGTTTATGAGTCACGGGTGGCGGGGGCGGATGCTGTGCTGCTCATCGCGGAGTGTTTGGAGACGAGCATTCTGATCGACCTTCAGATCCTGGCGACTGAGTTGAACATGACTTGCCTGATTGAGGTGCACGATCTGGATAATCTGATGCGGGTAAGGGACCGGGTGATTGGGTTTCCACATCGGAGCTATAGCTTGCTGGGTATCAATAACCGGGATTTGCGGACGTTTAAGACGGACCTGGGGACGACGCTACGGATGAGTGAGCTGGTGGAGGACCGGCGCGTGCTGGTGAGCGAAAGCGGGATTCGGTCGAGAGAGGATATCCGTAAGCTGAAGGATGCGGGGGTGGCGGCGGTGCTGATCGGGGAGGAATTGATGCGGAGCGGGGATGTGGGGGGGAGGATTGGGGAGATGTTTGGTGCGGGGTGAAATGCCTCACCGCGGCGCGGTGGGCGTTCCAAGAAATGTTCAGCTCATCCAGAAGGCGGGGAGGCCGGTTAGCGCGAAAGACAGAGCGGCTTTGAAGAGGTCGGCGGAACGCTTCGCTTTTTCGGGTTTGCCGGTGAGGGAGTGGATGGCGGATTGGATGGCGAGGATGAGCAGGCGCGGGGGCATGTCTATCGTTACCAGGAATTTATAGAGCAGAGCGGCAGAGCGGCCGTGGTGCTTGGCAAGATATCTGGCCCAGCCGCATTCGTAGGAGCGGTAGACGAAGGGGCGGTTGGCGCGGGAGGTGACGCGGCCGAGGTGGTCGACCTGGGCTTCGGCGAGGTAATGGATTTCGCCAAATTCGTGGAGGCGGAGGCAGAGGTCTACGTCTTCGACGCCGAAGGCGAAGCCTTCGTCGAAGCCGGTAATTTTTTCGAAAGTGCTTCTCCGGATCATCAGGGCGGCGGCGGCGAGTTGGGGGGTGGGGGCGGATTTTTCGGGGTCGAAGCCCTGGCGGCGGTAGCGGCGGTAGGCGGGGGCGAAGAGGCCGGTCCATTTTAATAGGGTGATCGAATTCGAGTAGCGCCGGGAATGTGGGGAGGTTTCGGCCGGAGCGCTGAGGTTTGCCGTCGGCGCCGATGAGCTTGGGGCCGACGGCGACGACCTGGGGATGGTCCCGGAGGAATTGGGTGAGGAGTTGCAGGGCGTTTTCGCGGACGAGGGTGTCGTTGTTGAGGAGGAGGAGGAATTCGGCGGTGGCGGCGTGGGCGGCCTGGTTGTTGCCGCGGGCGAAACCGAGGTTTTGGGGGTTTTTGAGAAGCTTGACGTTGGGGAAATCGGATACGGAACTGAGGGAATTGTCGGTGGAGGCGTTGTCTACGATGATGGTTTCGATGGTGAGGTTGCCACGATTTTTATCGATGGAGGCGAGGAGGTTGCGGAGCATGTCTCCGCCGTTCCAGTTGACGATGAGGATGGAGATGTCGGGGAGGGGCGTCGGATCCATAGAGAGTCGGCCCTCACCCAACCCTCTCCCTGAGTACAGGGAGAGGGGGAAAGACGGAGAGAAAGAGCGCGGGGCATTTTATCGCGTTGGGGGAAATGTGGTATAAGAACCGCGCATGAAAGCGGTGATTCTGGCAGGCGGCGTGGGGTCGAGGATTTCCGAGGAGACTGCCGTCAAACCCAAGCCGATGGTGGAGATCGGGGGGAAGCCGATTCTGTGGCACATCATGAAGCTTTACAGCGCGTTTGGGGTGAATGAGTTTGTGATTTGCCTGGGTTATAAGGGGTATATCATCAAGGAATATTTCGCGAATTATTTTTTGCACACATCCGATGTGACATTTGATATTTCGGCGAATCGGATGGAGGTACACCATCGTCATGCGGAGCCGTGGAAGGTGACGCTGGTGGATACGGGGGAGCAGACACAAACCGGCGGGCGGCTGAAGCATGTGCGGGAGTTTGTGGAAAAGGAGAAGGCGTTTTGCTTTACGTATGGGGATGGGGTGGGGAATATCGATATCAGGAAGTTGTTGGAATTTCATGAATCGCAAGGGAAGCTGGCGACGCTGACGGCGGTGCAGCCGCCGGGGCGGTTTGGGAGCGTGGAATTGGCGGGGGATGTGGTGGGGAAATTTGTGGAGAAGCCGCACGGGGACGGGGCGTGGATCAACGGGGGGTTTTTTGTGCTGTCGCCGAAGGTGATGGATTATATCGAGGGGGCGGGAACGGTTTGGGAGAGGCAGCCGCTGCAGAAATTGACGCGGGAGGGGCAGTTGGCCGCGTATCAGCATGAGGATTTCTGGCATCCGATGGATACGCTGCGTGACAAGAATTACCTGGAAGATTTGTGGAACCGCGGGGAAGCGCCCTGGAGGGTTTGGAAATGACAGGGCAATCGAACTGGTGGCGCGATCGGCGGGTTTTTGTGACCGGGCACACGGGGTTCAAGGGTGCGTGGCTGTGCATGCTGCTGGAGCGGCTGGGGGCGCGGGTTTATGGATATTCGCTAAAGCCGCCCACGGAGCCGAACCTGTTTGACCTGGCGAAAGTGCATGAACTGGCGGCGTCTCATATTGGGGATGTGAGGGATTTGGCAGGGCTGACGCAGGTGCTGAGGCAATCGGAGGCGCAGGTGGTAATGCACCTGGCGGCGCAGCCGCTGGTGAGGGAGAGCTATCACGATCCGGTGGGGACGTATGCGACGAATTTGATGGGGACGGTGAATCTTCTGGAGGCGGTCAGACAGGTCGGAGAGGGGATTCGGGCGGTGGTGGTGGCGACGACGGATAAGTGTTACGAGAATCATGAATCGCCGCGGGGGTATCGGGAGAATGAGCCGTTGGGAGGGCATGATCCGTATTCGAGCTCGAAGGCGTGCGCGGAGTTGGCGGTGGCGGCGTACCGGGCTTCGTTTTTCGGGGGGAGCACGACGGCGATCGCTTCGGCGCGGGCGGGGAATGTGCTCGGGGGCGGGGATTGGGCGAAGGATCGGCTGGTGCCGGATTTGGTGAGGGCGTTTGTGGCGGGGAAGGAGGCGGTGATTCGGAATCCGGATTCGGTGAGGCCGTGGCAGTTTGTGCTGGATCCGCTGGGGGGATATTTGCGGTTGGCGAGGAGATTGGTGGAGGGGGGGATTTCGTTTGCGGAGGCGTGGAATTTTGGGCCACCGGACACGGATGCGGTGGCGGTGAAGTGGATTGTGGATGAGATGGTGAAGCACTGGGGGGATGGGGCGGCGTGGGGCCGCTCGCCGGCTCGGCAGCCGCATGAGACGGAGTGCTTGAAGCTGGATGCGGGCAAGGCAATCGAGCGGCTGGGGTGGCGGCCGCGGACGAACCTGGCAGTGGGGCTGAAATTGACGGCGCAGTGGTATAAGGCGTGGGTGCGCGGGGAGGATGTGCGGCGGATTTCGGCGGAGCAGATCGAGGGGTTTATCGACGCGTCGGATGGCGGGTGAGTGCGATGCCCTCTGCGCGGTGCCGATTTTGTGGAGCGGAATTAACGGTGACGTTTGCCGATTTGGGAATGTCTCCGCCGAGTAATTCTTATCTGACACGGGAACAGTTATCGAAGAAGGAGGCGGTTTATCCGCTGCACGCCTGGGTTTGCGGGGAGTGCAAGTTGGTACAGCTTGAAGAATTTGAGACGCCGGAGCAGATTTTCAGCGATTATGCTTATTTTCGGCCTATTCGGAAAGCTGGCTGAAACATGCGGAAAATTATGTGGAGATGATGCGGCAGCGGTTTGGGATCGGAGCGGGGGCGAGCGTGGTGGAGATCGCGAGCAACGACGGGTATCTGCTTCAATATTTCAAGCGGGCAGGGGTGAACGTCCTGGGGATTGAGCCGGCGGGGAACGTGGCGAAGGTGGCGCGGGAGGAGCGGGGGATTCCGACGCGGGTGGAATTTTTCGGGGAGGCGTGTGCGCGGAAATTGAAGGCAGAGGGGGTGAAGCCGGTGCTGATGCTGGGGAATAATGTGCTGGCGCATGTGCCGGACATCAACGATTTTGTGGAGGGGATGAAGGTGCTGCTGTCGGCGGAGGGGATTTTCACGATGGAGTTTCCGCATCTGCTGCGGCTGATCGAGGAGAACCAGTTTGATACGATTTATCACGAGCATTTTTCGTATTTGAGTTTTTCGTTCGCGCAGCGGCTGTTTGCGGCGCACGGGCTGAAATTGTTTGATGTGGAGGAATTGCCGACGCATGGGGGGTCGATCCGGATTTTTGGAGCGCATGCGGAATCGGCGAGGGAGATTGGACCGCGCGTGGGGGAAATGCTGGAGATGGAGAGAAGGCATGGGCTGGGGGAGATTTCGACGTATCAGAAATTTGAGAAGCGGATCCAAAAGACGAGAGAGGCGTTTTTGAGGTTTTTGAACCGGGCGAAGGCGGAGGGCAAGAAGATCGTGGGATATGGGGCGGCGGCGAAGGGGAATACGCTGCTGAATTTTTGCGGGGTCAGGGGGGATTCGATTGAGTATGTCGTGGATCGCTCGCCGCACAAGCAGGGAAAGTTTCTGCCGGGGAGTCATATTCCGATAGAAGCGCCGGAGAAGGTGAGGGAGACGAAGCCGGATTATCTGCTGATTTTGCCGTGGAATATCCGGGAGGAAGTTATGGGGCAGATGGATTTTATCCGGGAATGGGGCGGGAAATTTGTGGTGGCGATTCCAGTGGTGCGTGATTTTTGAGGGAAGAGAATGAAATTTGAAGCGACAGAATTGGCGGGGGCGTTTGTGGTGGAGCCGGAGAAATTCCGGGATGAACGCGGTTTTTTTTGCTATTCGTTTGACCGGGGAAAGTTTGAGAAATTGGGGTTGCCGACGGGGATTGTGCAGTCGAATATCTCTTTTAATGCGAAGAAGGGGACGTTGCGGGGGATGCATTTTCAGGTTGAGCCGTTTGCGCAGCCGAAGTTGGTGCGGTGTACGAGCGGGGGGATTTATGATGTGATTGTGGATCTGCGGAAAGATTCTGCGACGCATCGGAAGTGGTTTGGGGTGGAACTATCGGCCCAGAATCATCGGGGGCTGTTTATTCCGGTGGGGTTTGCGCATGGTTTTTTGACTCTGACGGACGGGGCGGAAGTGCTTTACGATATGTTTGAGAAATATGCAGCGGAATGTGCGCGGAGTTAGGTATAACGATCCGGCGTTCGGGATACACTGGCCTGCTGGTGTTTCCGTAATATCCGAACGGGATCGGACGTATCCGGATTATGAGGGGTGATCGGGACGGTATTTTTCTTGCGAAGCAGCAGGCATTTATCTTTTCTGAACCATTTGGAGAAGATTTTTTTCGGTTACGATTTTTATGACGACTGGAATGCGTTGGCTCGTATATGGAAGTGCGGTTCCGCCGCGGAAGCACTTGGCTGGCCTGGTGACGCTCGGGACGGCCTTGAGGTGTTGGGCTGATTTCCTGGTGATCGAATGAACCGGGTGCTTGTTACAGGCTCTGGCGGTTTTTTGGGGAGGCGGGTGGTGGCGCAGCTTTTGGGGGAGGGGTGGGAAGTACATGGGGTGCGCCATAGTACCCCCCTGCCGGGGGAGAATTCGCATCGGGTGGATTTGCTGGATCCAATTCAAACGAAACTTTTGATTTCTGAGGTTCGCCCCGCGCATCTGGTGCATCTGGCTTGGTACGCGGCGCACGGGAAGTTTTGGGATTCGCCGTTGAATGTCGAGTGGGAGAAGGCGTCGGAATCGCTGTTTGAGAGTTTTGTGGCGGGAGGCGGGAGGCACGCGGTGTTTGCGGGGACGTGCGCGGAATATGACTGGTCGTATTCGCATTTGAGTGAAGAGGAGACGCCGAGTAAGCCGCGGACGCTTTATGGCGTTTGCAAGAATTCGACTCGCGTGAATGTGGAAGCAGCGGCGAAAGAGGGAAATGTTTCTGTGGCGTGGGGGAGGATTTTTTTCACTTATGGGCTAGGTGAGGATCCGCGGAGGTTTGTTCCTTCGATTATGAATCCGCTGCGGGAGGGGCGGAGGGCGGTAGTGAAATTTGGATCGCATGTGCGCGATTTCATGCACGTTGAGGATGTGGCGGGTGCGTTTGTGGGGATATTGGAATCGGAACTGACGGGGGTTGTGAATGTGGCTTCGGGGGAGGCGAAATCGCTGGGGGAGATTGGTCGAATCATCGCCGAATTGACGCATGAGGAGTCTTTGCTTGACGTTCAGGATTTGCCGGCGACTCAGGAAAATCCGGCAATTTTGACGGCGGATGTGGGGAGGCTGCGGTCGATTGGGTTCAGGCCCAAATTCAATTTGCGCGACGGGCTCGAAACGCTCATAGCTTGACGCGGAAATGGCGGGTTAGATTTGGGTTGTAATAGGGGTCGCGCGGAAAGCGGGTTTGCCATTTGCGGTGGAAGGCTTCGAACTCGGCGCGGTAGGTGCCGGTTTTGCTTACGGATTCGTAGTGGTGGAGGACCGCGTAGGGGGTGCAGACGATTCGTTTGCCGAGTTCGAGGAGTTTCAGGCAATAGTCGATGTCGTTGTAATTGAGGGGAAACTCTTCGGAGAAGCCGTCGACTTTGCGGTAGTTTTCGGTGCGGGTCATCATGCAGGCGCCGGTGACGGCGGACCAGTTTCTGACGACCTGGGAGCTGTGGAAATAGCCGGGATGGTCGGCAGGCTGGCCGTAGAAGGGGTGGCGGGGGTTGCCGTTGAGAAGAATCACGCCGGTGTGCTGCTGGGTGTTGTTGGGGAAGAGGAGTTTGCGCCGACGGCGCCGATGTGCGGGCTGCTGAGAATATTCGAGCATTGATTCGATCCAATCGGGGGTGATGACTTCGATGTCGTCGTTGAGGAGGAGCAGGTGTTGGCCGCGGGCATGGGAGACGCCGAGGTTTATTTTGCGGGTGAGGTTGAAGGGTTCGGTGAAGGAGATTATTCGCGCGTCGAAGGGCTTTAGGGCGGCGGCGAGATCAGGGGGCATGTCGTTGTTGTCGAGGGCGATGATCTCGATATTTTTGTAGGTGCTGAGCCGGCGGATGCTGGAGATGCATTCGAGGAGAAACCAGGTTTGACGGCCGTCTTTTGTGATGGGTCGGCAGGCGCTGGGGATGACGATGGAGACGAGGGGTTTGCCGGCGATGGTGTAGCGGATGCGGAGGGTTTCGGGGGAGAGGCCGGGCAACACGTCAAAGGGGGAAAGCGGCGGGGACGCCGCTTTTACGGATTCTTCCAGCAGGAGCCGGATGACGTCGGGAGGCGGGGCGAGGGGATTTTTGTCGAGGCGATGGTAGAGGATGTCGGGGATGTGGACGATGGTGGGATTCTGGGGGAGGAGGCGGAGGATGAGGTCGAATTCGGTGGCGGACTGGAGATCGAGGCGCAGGCCGCCGGCGTCGCGAACCAGGTTGGTGCGAAAGGCGGTGAGTCGGCCGATATAGGGGAATTCGAGAAAATAGTCGGGGGACCAGTCGGGCTTGAAGAACGGGGTGTGGTGGTCGCCTGTGGCAGTGATGCGGTCTTCGTCGGAGTAGAGGATGTCGATGGAAGGGTTGGCGGTGATCTGCTCGGCGAGACGAAGGAGGGCGTGGGGGGCGAGGCGGTCGCCTTCATCGAGGAAGCAGAGGTATTGGCCGGTGACGGAATCTAGTGAGGATTTGGTTGGGGGGAGGAGTTCGTAGTTTTTGAAGAGTTGGTTTTGAAGCGACGGGCTGCCGGTAGAGATGATTGAGAATTTGGGGCCGGATTGGAGATGGTTTTTTCTGGGGGGCGGGTGGAGTTGACGCCAGCGCTGGTAGTCAGTTGGGCGGGGGGAATGAAGTTCGCGGAGGAGGGCGCGGAAGTTGCCGCGAGACAGTAATTTCAGGAGGAGGCGCACGGTGAGGGGGCTGGAGAAGTCTTCGGGGTTGGACATTTGCCGCGGGTGGTTTAATCCGGCAGGTGTGCAAACACAAGTGTGCGCAAAATCACCCACGGCAGCGCCGCGGAGATTCGTGTAAACTCCCCTCTTGAAATGGCAACGCGAATTTTATTGCTGGTGACGGATCTAAAAATCGGCGGGACGCCTACCGTGGTGCGCGAGCTGGCGCTGCGGCTGAATGCGGATCAGGAATTTGAGGTGGAGGTGGCGTGCCTGGATGGGTGGGGGCAGGTGGCGGGGGAGTTGCGGGAGCATGACGTGTCGGTGACGGCGCTGGGGGCCGCGGGGAAGTGGGATGCGCGGGTTATTTTTCGGCTGCTGGGTCTGATTCGGGAGAAGCGCATCGACACGGTTTTTAGTTTTCTGATTCATGCCAACGCGGTGGCAGCGGTGGCGGCGCGATTTGTGCCGAGGGTTCGATTTATCCAGTCGATTCAGACGACACAGCCGAAGCCGGCATGGCACTGGGCGGTGCAGAATGCGATTCAGGGAGCGGCGGAGGTGATCGTGGCACCGTCGCCTTCGGCGGCGGAGGCGGCGCAGAACTTTGCGGGGGTGGATCGGCAGAAGATTCTGGTGATTCCAAATGCGGTGGATTTGCCGGAAGAGGCGGCGGGGACGGAAGAGGATGAGGAGTCGCACGTGGGGTTTATCGGCAGGCTGGACGCGATCAAGCGGGTGCCGGATTTGGTGACGGCAGTTTCGCTGCTGTTTCCGCCGGTGATTTTGGATATTTTTGGGGAGGGGGAAGAGCGGAAGAATATTTCGGCGGCGATTGAATCGCTGGATTTGAAGGACCGGGTGATTTTGCATGGGGCGGTCGCGGGGCCGGTGGGGGCGCTGGCGAGCATTGATGTGCTGGTGCTGCCCTCGGAGGCGGAGGGGTTTGGGCTGGTGCTGATCGAAGCGATGGCGGCGGGCGTGCCGGTGATTGGGACAGATGTGCCGGGGATTCGGGATGTGATTGAGGATGGAGTGAACGGGCTGCTGGTTCCGGCGACAATCCGCCGGCGCTGGCGGATGCGATCGCGAAGATTTTGACGGATTCGGGGCTGAGGGAGAAGCTTGTCGCGGGGGGAGTGAAGACCGTGGAGGAGCGGTTTACGTGGGGGATTGTTTATCCGCAGTATCGGGCGCTTTTGATGCATGCGTAAGAAATAGTTCACCGCGGAGCACGCAGAGAACGCCGAGAAGATGCATTTGTTGAAGAAGCATCTTAAACAAATTATTTTCTAACTCTGCGCTCTCTGCGATCTCTAGCGCAGCGGGCGGTAAGTCTTGAATTCAGTCGTATTTCAGCGGCATTTCGCCTTTAGGGCGGGATCTCCAGCGGCGGTGGATCCAGAGGTATTGGCTGGGATCGGCGCGGACGAAATCTTCGATCGCTTTGGTGTAGCGCTGGGTGATGTAGTGGAGGGGGTCGGGTTGGTCTTTCCAGTCGGCGGGGAAAATGATGTCCTGGGTGGCGAGGCGGAAATGGAAGCGGTCGTTCAGGCGCCGGGCGTAGCCGATGATGACGGGGACTTCGTATTGCATGGCGAGCAGGCCGATGGATTTGTAGGTGCTGGCCTTTCGGCCGAAGAAATCGACGAAGACGCCTTTTGTGCCGGCGTTCTGGTCGGCGACGAAACCGACGACCCCCCCACCGGCGAGGAGGGTGGTGATTTCGGTGGTGGCGCCTTTTTTTCCGACGATTTTCTGGCCCTGGCGCTCGCGGACGCCAAGCAGCCAGTCGCTGACGTATGTGTTGTCGAGTGGGCGGGCGACGGCGGTGCTTTCGAAGCCAAGGGTGGCCAGCACGTAGCCGAGGATTTCCCAGTTTCCGTAGTGGCCGGTGAGCATGATGAGGCCTTTTTCGTTGTTCATAAGGAGGCTGAGAGTTTGTTGGAAATTGTCGATATCGACAAATTTTCGCCAGGTGTCGATGCGGACGAGGCGGGTGGTGTGGAGGACTTCCACTGCGAGCATAAACATGTGCTGGACGCTCTGTCGGGCGAGGCGATGGCGCTGGTCATCCGTCATGGCGGGGAAGGAGCGCTCGAGGTTCGCCATGGCGCGATGGTGGTGCTTTTTGTCGAAATAGTCCCAGACAGCGCCAAAGAAGCGGGCGGAGTTGAGGTTGAGATCGACGGGAAACCAGTGCATGACCATGGCGACGAAGCGCAGGGCGAAATACTGGAGGCGGTCGATCAGATCGTTGCGTTGCTTGGGCATCGAGTGAAGGGATTCTATCCGCCGATGCGGCTCATCTGCTTGTTACCGTGATAGGAATGGACCTGTGGCTTGAGGCGGACGCAGCGCGTCATGGCATCGCCCAGCGCGGCGAGGGGAGATCCGACGGCGGGGTCGCGGAGAATTGATTTGACGTCGACTTCGCCGCCGTCGAAGAGGCAGGAGCGGAGGAGGCCGTCGGCGGTGAGGCGGAGGCGATTACAGGTGGAGCAGAAGGGGGCGGACATGGCGCTGATGAAGCCGATGCGGCCGACTGGGTTTCCGCGGGAGAGACGCCAGACGGTGGCGGGGCCGACGCCGGGTTCGGTGCGGCGATCGACGGAGATGAGGGGACCCAATTCGCGCTCGATGATTTCGCGGGCTTCGGATTCGGGGATGAGGGTGTCGCGTCCGCGCTCCTGGCCCTCGCAGCCGGCGGCTGGACCTATGGCCGAATCGCCGAGGGGCATGTATTCGATGAAGCGGACGGTGACGAGGCGATTGAGGGTCAGGCGGGCGAAATCGGGGAGTTCCGCGTCGTTGACGCCACGCATAGTAACGCAATTAATTTTGATAGGCGAGAGGCCGACTTCTTCGGCGCGGTCGAGGCCGTCGAGGACGGCGGAGAGATCGCCGGTGCGGGTTATCTTTTTAAAGCGATGGGGATCGAGGCTGTCGATGCTGACAGTGATTCTGTCGAGGCCGACGGAGCGAAGGGGCGCTGCAAGGTTGGCGAGGAGCTGGCCGTTGGTGGTGAGGGAGAGGTCTTCGACGCCGTCGATCTGGCGGAGCATTTTGACGAGATCGACGAGGCCGTTGCGGACGGTGGGCTCGCCACCGGTGAGCTTGAAGCGGCGAATGCCGTGGACGCGGACGGCGGCACGGACGACCTGGGAGATTTCCTCGAAGGTGAGGATTTCAAATCGGGGGAGCCAGGGGACGCCCTCTTCGGGCATGCAATAAAGGCAGCGGTAGTTGCATCGGTCGGTAATGCTGATGCGGAGAACTTTGACGGAGGCAATGTCAGCCGGGCCCGCGGCAAGCGGGGTGAAGCTGGTGGAGGGAATTTCGGCGATCTTGAGCAGCAAAATTAGATGCTCCTTAGAACATATTATAGGATTGCAAAGGGAATGGCGACGGGGAGTCTTTAAGGACCGGCCTCTGATGGCGGATGAAACGGGCGATTCTCGGCTTTACGTGGTGCTGACGGCGGTCTTCGCAGTGTGCGCGGGCCTCACGCTCTATTTTTGCCATTCGATGTCAGGGGGAATGGAGATGAGCGGGGGCTGGACGATGTCGATGATGTGGATGCGCATGCCGGGCCAGAGCTGGGCAGGTGCGGGGGCGATGTTCATGGGGATGTGGGTGGCAATGATGGTGGCAATGATGCTGCCGTCGGCGGTGCCGATGCTCCAGCGGCATTGTGGCACGTGGGGAACGACGTGGCTGGTGGCGGCAGGGTATTTTTTTGTGTGGAGCGCGGCGGGAGTGGCGGTTTATTTGCCGGGCGTGATCCTGGGGATGGCGGCGATGAGGTGGGAATCGGTGAGCCGGGCGGTGCCGTATCTGACGGCAGCGGCGGTTTTGGGGGCGGGGATTTTGCAATTTACGCCTTGGAAATGGCAGGCGCTGTCGCGTTGCCGGTGCGGCGAAAAGTGCGGAGAATCGAAATCCGCATGGACGCGCGGGATTGAATGCGGGTTGTGCTGCGTTACGAGCTGCTTTGGGCCTACCCTGATTCTTCTGGCGTTGGGGATGATGAACCCGGTGGTGATTGGGATCATTACCGTTCTTATTGCGATGGAGAAATTGTTGCCGGAGCCGAAATATGTGGTGAGGGGGGCGGGAGTTTTGGCGGTTATTTGGGGAGTGGGGATGCTGGTGTAGACGTCTTCTGCAATCGTTAAAGAGAAGAGAGTAGAACAGTAGACCGTCCCGAGATATCGGGACTCTGTTTTTTGGAAAGCCAAAAAACGGAGGAGGTGAGATTCGAACTCACGGGACCCTTGCGGGCCCACCGGTTTTCAAGACCGGCGCATTCGACCACTCTGCCACTCCTCCCGGAGATGAAGCAACCGTATCGCGGGCGGAAATGGGAGTCAATTTTCGAGGGGGGAATGGCAAATCGAGGTGGGTGCGAGCTGCCTATCTTGCCATCGCTTCCGCGAGGCGGTTGCGGACCCAGGCGTCGGGGGCAAGTTCTTCTACGTAATATGTGCGATTGGCATGGCGCATGGATTGGGCAAGGGATTCGTCATCGAGCAACCGGCGGCATGCGGCGACGCATTCGCCGGGCGTGGAAAAGGGGAGATAATTTTTTCCTTCGATGAGTTCTTTTGGGAGGGCGTTACGCGGTTTTTCGGCGGCGATGCATTGGGAAGCGGCGATGTATTCGCCGAGTTTCCAGGCGGTGGAATGGTGCAGGCCTTCGGTGTAGACGCCGATCAGGTGGGATTGGGCGGTTTTTAGGTATTTGGATTTTTGTCCACCGGCCGGGGCGAGGAGTTCGGGGAACTTTTGTCTGGCGAGGGCCGTAGGAACGAGTCCGCCGTGGAATTGGGGGCCGAGGGATTCGCGAAGGGCGCGGAGGATGGAGACGCGGGTTTGATTGATTTCGGCGGCGGTTGGGCCGACGTCGGATTCTTCCCAGAGGCGGGTTTGAAAGATGACGGCGGGAATAACGGGTTGCGTGGGAGCGCGTTCGAGGGCGCGCTGGGGCGGGACGACGGAGAGGCAGCGGAATTGGCGGCGGAGCCAGGAGAAGAAACTGGGCGGCGAAGAGATGAGATGGGGGATTTGGGCGCGACAGAGTGCGGGCGTGAGCCCGGGGGCGCGGCAGGTAAAATTCAGACCCAGGGGAAGAATTTTGGCGGCTTGGGATGGAGGGATGTCGGCGGCGTAGTAGCTGCGTTTGAAATAGACGTCACAGTCGGACAGCGCGTTCAGAGGAAACAGGTCGGAGCGGTCGCGGAAATCGGCCAGCGCGCGGCGGGTTTTGTCTGCCGAGCTGATCTCGAAAGGAAAGATGGAATCGGAAGGCTCGTTGGTGGGCGCAGATCGGGACGAATGAGAAAGCGAAGGGAGATTTCTCCGGACTGATGCAGGAGCCATAAGCCGGAAAGCCAGCGGGCGGTGTGATAGAAGATGTGGTCGCGGTCGAGCCAGCAGGTTATGCGGGTCATTTGAATGTTTCGATGGTGGCGATGGTGGGCATTATATCGCGGGACGGGGCGCAATTCGGGCTGGCTTTTCAGACATTTCCGGCGGTTTATTTTGTTGGTTTTTGCCCGCCGATCAATTAACATGCTGGCGGCGTTTGGGCGCCGTCAGTTCCAGTCCTAATCGTTGGTGATTGTGATGAGCTTGGTTTCAGAGCAGCCCTCTGTCTGCGCGGATTTGGAGTCGGCGCTGGAGTCGTATTTGGGGTCACCGGATGCGGGCGATGACTTATTTGGGGATCTTTGCGCGGCTTTGACGAAGAGGGCGAAGGGTGGAGAATTTGCGCGGGTGGGGAAGGTTCTGGGGCGAGTCGTATCGGGGAACCTGGATTACACGTCGATTCAGTCTCTGCTGAGAATCTTTCATCGATGCCAGGGGAAGCTGCCGGCGGCGGGACAGAAGACCCGGCTGGCGGTGCTGGGGAGTTTTACGACGGATTCGCTCGTGCAGATGGTGGAGCTGTTTTTGTGGGCCGGGGGAGTGGATGCGCAAATCTACAACGCGGATTACGGGGTATTTCGGCAGGAAATCATTTCGCCGGATTCGGGGATGTATGCGTTTAAGCCCAGCAGCGTGCTGATCTGCACAAGCTGGCGCGATCTGAATCATTTTCCGCAATTGTCCGACGATGCGGCGACGGCTGCCGCGTGCGTGGAGGCGGAACAGAAACAATGGCTGGCGCTGTGGCAGACGATTCACGAGCGGCAGGATTGCCAGATCATTCAGAACAATTTCGATCAACCGGCCTGGCGGCAACTGGGAAATCACGAGATGCGGCACGCGGGGTCGATGGGGAGGTTTATCTCGGAAGTGAATCGGGCACTGGCGGACTGCGCGCCTGCATACGTGACGATTCACGACCTGGATGGACTCTCGGCCTGGATCGGCCGGAGGCAATGGGGAGACGAGCGGTTTTTCCATCATGCAAAGCTGCCATGCGCCGGAATGCCTGGTGGCATATGCCCATAGCCTGGCATCGCTACTGCTGGCGCAAATCGGGGCGAGCAAGAAGTGCCTGGTGCTGGATCTGGATAACACGCTGTGGGGCGGGGTGATCGGCGATGATGGCCTGGCGGGGATTCGCCTGGGGCAGGGAGATACGGTGGGCGAGGGATTTCTGGCGGTGCAGAAGTGGGCGCGGAAGCTGCGCAAGCGCGGGGTGATCTTGGCGGTGTGCAGCAAAAATACCAATTCGGTGGCCCGCGAGGTTTTTCTCAAGCATCCGGAGATGGCGCTGCGGCTGGAGGATATTTCCAGCTTCGTGGCCAACTGGAACGACAAGGCGGCGAATATCCGGGCAATCGCCGAGGAGTTGAATATCGGATTGCAGTCGATTGTGTTTCTCGACGACAACCCGGCGGAACGCGCGATTGTGAGGAAACTGCTGCCGGAAGTGGCGGTGCCGGAGGTTACCGGGGACCCCATGGATTTCATCGACGCGGTGGAACGGGGGCGGTATTTCCAGATGGTCCACCTGGGAAGCGAAGATTTGAAGCGGACGGATTTTTATCGCGGAAACGCGCAGCGGCGGGAGATTGAATCATCAGCACAAAGCATCGATGATTTTCTGAAGTCGCTGGATATGTCTGCCGTGGTGGGGCCGATCAATGAGATGACGCTGGAGCGAAGCGCGCAGCTTATCAACAAGTCGAACCAGTTTAACCTGACGACGATCCGAAGGTCGGCAGCAGAAGTAGCCGGGCTGATGAACGACCCGCAATGGATTACCCGAACGGTGAGTTTGAAGGACAAGTTTGGGGACAACGGGCTGATCACCGTGCTGCTGGCAAAGGTTGCCGGCGACCGGATGGACATCGATAGCTGGCTGATGAGCTGTCGGGTGCTAAAGCGGAATGTGGAGCGGCTGCTGCTGAACGAGATCTGCCGGGAGGCGGAGGCGCGCGGGATCAAGCGGATTGTCGGCCGGTATATTCCCACGGCCAAGAACGCGCTGGTAAAGGATCATTACCGGGATATCGGGTTTACGCTGGTGGAAGAGTCGGAAAGCGGAGAGAAGCTTTACGGCCTGGATGTGGCGGGTTTCAACCGGGCCGAGACTTTTATTCGGGTTGAGCGGACGGCATGAGCGTAACCCTGGATCAGCTTCAGGAGGTTTTTCGCCGGGTGTTTGGCGATGACGAAATCGTTTTGAATCGCGAAACCACGGCAGCGGATATCGATGGGTGGGATTCGATGATGACGATCAACCTGATGATCGCGATTGAGAAGCGGTTCCAAATTCGCTTCGCGGCGGCGGAAATCGCGGGGATCAAGGCGGACGGGCAGAACCTGGGGAACCTGATCGATCTCATCGAAAAGAAGACTCACCGGGCATCATGAGCGTCGTCGCGCTGGAATTTCTGGTTCCGCTGCTGCTTTCGGCGGCGGTTTTTTTTCATATTCCCGCGGCACGATGGAGACAGATCGCGCTGGCCGGGCTCAACGCGCTCTTTTTGTATTTCTGCATTCACCAGGCGGCGACGTGGGTGCTGCTTGGCGTGCTGGTAGTGAGCGGATACCTGGTGGCGGCGGCACTGAAGCACAGGCCGAGCGCGGCGCTGCTGGCGGGGTATGTGAGCGTGCTGGTCGCGGTGTTCCTGGTGCTGAGGAAGTATGAGATTTTGCAGCCGGTTCTTCCTGCGGCAGTCTGGAACAGCACCATTGAGACACTCGGACTGAGCTACCTTCTTTTCCGGCAGATTCATTTCCTCGTGGACGTGATGCAGGAACAGATCCCGGAGTTTTCGCTGTGGAGTTACCTGAACTACCAGTTGAACCTCTTCGGGTTTCTTTCCGGGCCGATTCAGAGATACCAGGAATTCCACGCACACTGGACGCGGCTGGAGCCGATCCTCACGACCCGGCACGAAGTGATGCGGGCGTTTATGCGGCTGCTGGTGGGCGTAGTGAAGTTCCGTATATCCCTGATGATGCTGGCCTATTACAACGGCGAGCGCGACTGGTTCGCCTATCCATCCCTGGGTTATTTCGGGCACCTGGATGAGATCAGCGTCAGCCGGTTGCACACGCTCGTGCGGTTCGGCGTGGTGTTTTATGGGTATCTGATTTACCTGTATTTCAATTTCTCCGGCTATTGCGATGTCGTAATCGCGGGGGCGGTGCTGCTGGGGCTGAAGATGCCGGAGAATTTCGACCGGCCTTACCTGTCGCGGAACATCCTGGACTATTGGACGCGTTTTCATCGCACGCTGGGGTTCTGGATTCGGGATTACCTCTTCACGCCGACGTACAAGTTGCTTGCCGAGCGATGGCCCGATCGATCCGCGATTTTGGTTTATCCCTGCTACCTGACGGCGTTTGTCCTGGCAGGGATGTGGCACGGATCGACGAACAATTTCGCGTTGTTCGGCCTGCTGCACGGGATCGGCATCTGCGCGGTGAAGGGGTGGGAAACGATCCTGATAAAAACGCGCGGCAGGAAGGCGCTGAAGGGATACCTGGCGTCGACGGCGATCCGGGTGATCGCGATTGTCGTCACGCTGAATTTTGTGTGCTTCACGATGCTGTTTTTCCCGAACAGCACGCAAGTGGCGATCACCGTGTTGCGCGGATTCGCGCATCGGATGAGGTAGTGACCCGCAGAAAGGACGTGGGATGATGGAAACATTTTTTCCGCAGTGGCTCGACAGGTTGTTCCGGGAGCATCCGAAGCTGATGCTGCTCTGCGTCATTCTGCTGGCGGCATTGGTATCGCTGCTGGTGCTCTCGCAGTCGGCACAGGAAGTGATCGTGTATGAAGCGTTCTGATTCAATCATCCCGGCAGATCGGGCGCGCGGACGGAATCGGCCGCGGGGTTTCAATCGGCGCTCTCGGCCGCATTGCTGGTCCTCATGGCGGGGATCGCGGTGGGCGTGGATATTCTGGCTCGCAGCGAGGCCGTGGGCCGGGTTTTCAACGATCATTACACGGCGATAGAAATGAAACTTCACCTCAATTTCGACGAGCACGGCCAATTGTTCGATCCAATCGATTACCTGTGGCTGAAGAAGCTTGCCGAGGCGGATTATTCCCACGGGGGCGTGGAACTTTTCGGATCTTCGCTTGCACATACGTCGCTGCGCGACTGGGTGCTGCCCCCGGATCAGCGCGCGCTGGTACACAATTACGGATACAACGGCCTCAGCCCGGTGAGTTGCGCCGAGTTCATCCGGTATCTGATTAAATATCGGGGCCTGCTGGAGGCCGGCCCGCAACGAACGCTGATCATCCAGGGTCTGGGATGCAATGACATCGGCAATTCGTTTGAAACCAGAAACTTTTTTGAAGCCAGCGTGCTGCGGAGCGGACTGAACACCTATGACTCGGAAAATGGAATCATTCCGATTCCCATGAATGCGGTCCAGCATTGGATCAAATGCGAAGAGTATCGATGCCGCAGCTTCCTCTTGGCATCGGAAGAGCTGTTTGGCTCGCGCGAGCCGCCGATCAACCGAAAAATGTTTCGGCGCATCACGATTGACCGGCTGGGTCCAAACTGGCCGGCATTGATGCCGGCGCAGATGCGCAGCGAGGCGGCCCTGCTCGACGAGCTGAAGTCGCGCGGTGTAAAGGTGATCGGCGTCTTCATGCCGCAGGGAAGCTGGACCGATGGGGTTCCGGCATACGAAGCGTTCTCGGCGCAGATGAAGCGGGTTTTTGCCGATCACGGAGTTGAGCTGGTGGATTTTAGCCGCGCGGTTCCGGATTGGGGGTTTATGGACACGATTCATTGCTCATTTGAAGGAGAAAACGTGATCCATGCCTTGCTGATGAAGATCGCGCTCGACTTCTTGCACCAGTCGGGGGCGCTGCCGCAAAGTTCGGTGTATCAGGCGCCGCAAATCGCGTCGAGAAACTAGTTCGTATTCAAGCGATACTGTTGAGTGCCGCCAGAAGCCCCGCGCCGTTCGGGGTTCCCCATCCGGAGTCGGCGTCGTAGCCTATCTCCGCGGCGTATCCACCGGCGTGGGCGGTTTTGTTGTTGCCGGTGACGACGTCGGTGCAGGCGACAATGCCGAGCGTTCGGCTGTCGCCATATTGGGATTGGTAGAGCAGCGGCGTGAGGTAGCCGACGCGTTGGCCGGCCGCGCGCTGGGCGTTGATGAGAGTAAGGAGCGCGGCGAGGAGCGGAGTCGCGGCGCTGGTGCCGCCGTTGGGCTGCGGCTGGCCATCGACGACAAGGAGATATGGCGAGGCGTTCCAGTCGGCGTTGGCGGAGAGGTCGGGGATCACGCGGCCGGCGATGGCTCCCGGATTGACAGATGGAATCGAGACGGCGGATTGCCACTGGGGGCGGGGGAAAACGGCGCTGACCCCCCCACCGCCGCTGCCGCCGTCGTGTTCGCGCAGGCCGTCGCCTTCGAACCAGCCGATGTCGGGCTGGAGCTGCGCGATCTGGGTAATCGTGGTCCCGCCGATGGAAAGGACGTAGGGGCTGGAGGCGGGGAAGTCGAGGTGAGCGCGGCCATCGGGGTCGGCGTCGCTGGAGCCGTCATCGCCGGCGGCGACGCAGACGGTGATGCCGAGATGGGCCGCTTCCATCAGCGTTTCGTTAATCTGGCTCATAGCCTGTGGCGTCCAGATGTCGGTGTCTTCGGCGCGCCCAACTGATGGAAATGACGCCGGGAGAATTGGCGGCGTCGTTAACGGCGGCATCGAGTGCGGCGATCCAGCCTTGCTCGGTCCACTGGGCGAAATAGACAGAAATTGACGATTTTGGACAGATGCCAGCGACGACTTCGATGTCGAGCATGACTTCGCCCTCAGCGCCGTCGCGCGCGGAGGTGGAGGAGCCGTCGACGCTGATGGGGGTAACTTCGGGCATCGAGGTTCCGGCGAGTTGGCAGAATTGCTGCAGGTCGCCGGGGAAATAACCGCCGCCGAATTCGAGGATGCCAACGCACTGGCCGCTCCCGTCGCCGGGAGGAAAGTTGTAGTGGGCGGCAAGCTGGGCGGGAAGATAGCAGGATGAAGTGATGCGGCGGTGATGAGCGGAATTTTGCGCGGGGCGTCGCGCGCGGCGGGCGACCCGGCGCGTGTCGAGGCCAAAAACAGCCTCGACGATGCCGTGAAGCTCGGCCGGAACATGGATATGGCCGGCGCGGCCGCGGTAGTTGCCAGTGGCGTGGACGTAGTTGAAGAGTTTGACCAGGAAGGCCCTTTCGACGGCGGCGGCGGGGCCGCAGACTCGGACCGTGCGCGTGAGCGGATCGGCGGCGGTGATTTGCAAACCGCGGCCAGTAAGGGATTCGGCGACGGCTTGCAGGTCGGCGGCAGAGGCGCCAAAGTCGGCGGCGAGCTGCTCGCGCGTCATCTGCACAGCGGGACGGGTGGTCAGTTCGGGAAGCGGTCGCCGGCGGCGGAGCTTGAGCGTAAGGTCGATGATTGCGTGCGGATTGACCGGGCTGATGGCGCGAGAGCCGCTTTGCGGCGTGCGCGGCGCTCCCTTCGAGGCGGGCGTGCGAAACGGGATGACACGAATTGCGCGCGGACCGGTGCTGGGTCGTCATGGCAAGCTCCTGGGGTAATTTGGGATTACGGGGACCTGCGTCTTGCCCGATAGCGAAAACAGCGCCCCGCTATATATGGGTCCAAAAGGTGTACGTTTTGTACCTATTTTGGAAAAATCGCGGAATTATTTTTCGAAAATTTTTTGCTGAACCGGGCAGGCAGGTTTACAGCTTGTGCGAAGCGGGCTTCCGGGCGGTGCGAATGGTGCCGTGGACGCCCCTTGATCTTGTGGGACCAGAATATATGTGGGCTGAGATGCGGCGGAGCAACCTCACCCGCCGGGGTCTACACAACTATTGGGCGTGGGAGATCAAAGTCAGCCCCGGAATGTCCAGGTAATGCTTTGAATTGTGTGTGACGAGCGGCGAGTTGTGCCGAAGGGCGCAGTCGCCAATCCAGGCGTCCCCACAGTCGATGGGCCGACCCAGGTGCCTGCGGTGGGCCGTTATTTCCGCCCAGGTTTGGGCCATCATCGCGTCGTAGGGAAGCACTATAAATTGGGTAAGAAATGATTCGAGCGCGGCACGCCTGCTTTGGCCCCAGCGACGAACCAACACCCAAAGCCGCAATTCGGCAACGGTTTGGAAGCACACACAGAGGCGCCGATCTTTAAGTTCCGGCAGGTAACGTGCGGCCCGAGTGTCAGCTTTTGCGAGGAATGAAAGCACGTCCGTGTCGAGAACCACAGAATCCATCAGCGGCGAACCTCGCGGACAAGCGCAGAAACTCGTCCACAGAGTCATCGTTGGGCCACTCAATGGCCAGACGGCCAAGGTCCTTGATTGGCGCGACCCCCTGCTCAAGGGCGAGTTCTTCGACAGATTTGGAACTCCAAAACTGAGAGCCCGCCGACTCTACCTCGACGCGCACGGCAGTCCCATCCGGCAGATTCAGCGGCTGATCCGGGACTGCGACGCCGTTCTTGATGTGCGCGCGATAAGTCAGAGGCGCTCCTGTTTAATCAAAAGATTACAGCCCGCCCGGCCCGGCCCACCGCCTGGCGGAGGCGGCTGGGGAGCCTGGGTTTTCAGATAAACCTGCATTCCCGCCGCAGCGATGGCCTGAAGAAGCTGCGAGGGCATGAAGCTGTCCACCCGCACCGCCGGGCCGTCGGTGGAGAGGGTTATGCCCAGCGGCGGCAGGTTTTCCGGCATGGTGACGCCCATGTCGATGCCGAACATCTTGGCGTATCCGAAGCCGGTGGTGGCCCACAAATCCAGGGGAACATAGACCGCCGCGAAACGATCGGTGGGAAGCTGCGAGGAGACGGCTTTAACGGACGGTAGCTTGGCCATCGGATCGTCCCCCGCCTTGACGGCGGCGATGGCGGCGCTGATGCCGGCATCGTCGAGGCCCATGACGGTGAGCATGTTCTGGTCATTGACCGCGCCGGTGAAGGCGTCGGGCCCCTGCGGGCCGTAGATCATGCTGATGAGCTGCATGGCCTGCATCTGGCCGGGGTTGTTGCCGTTCATCGGAATCTGGCTCTTCATTTCGTCGAAGCTGACGCCATCGACGGTCTTGGAATCGCGGGTGAATGTCTGCGTGCTGGCGGCCTGGCCGAGGCCCAGCGCTTTCATCGCCGCCTGCTGGTCGTCGGCCATCTGGCGGTAGGCGTCGAGCATGGTCTTGGCGTCGCCCTGGCGGACGTTGACAAACTGCACGAGCGGCCCGGCGCCGGGCTGGGCGCCGGGGCACAGCAGGCCCACGGTGGATTCACCGGAGGCGGCGGAGAGCTTCTCGAGACCGATGATCCAGTCGTTCAGTGAAGAGTAGTCGGGGCCAAGTTCATTGATGGAATTCTGAACGGGGGTCAGAAAATCGACCAAGCCCTTGTTGGCTTCGGGGGTCGGACCCGCCCCACCACCGAAGAAAAGGTATTTGCCGCCGGCCAGGCCGGTGAGGAACGAATCCTGTGAATTCTTGATGTTGGCGAGGAACTGTGCCCCGGAGCTGTCGGGCGTAAACTGGCAGGAGAGGGTGGTGGCAACGCCGTCCCCGGAGAGGTTGAAGCTCAGACAGGCGTCATCGGCGCCTGGGCGAATTTCTGGGCGACATCGAGACACTGATTGGCAATCACCTTCGCGACCGGGGCGAACTTGGTCGCGTCGAAATTCTGCATGTGGGCGACCTGCTGAATAAGCTGGTCGATCGCCGGGGCGGCCGACTGGCGGCCTTGTTCGATCCCGGCAAGCATCTTGCTCCGCAAACCCTTGAAGTTGACCAGGGCGACCACGTCCTTCGAATCCAGCTCCTTGGCGGCGAGGCCATCGACCTCAATGATGGCGGCCGGAGCCGTCGCGACGATTGCCCGAGCAGGACTGGCGGCCACATAGTTGCCCCAGTGGGCGAGGTACGTCGTTTCGCTCGACTGCTGGAAATGGACCTGGGTCAGATCGCCGTCCGGCTTGGCGTCGGGGAAGTTGCCGACGAATTTCTGGTAGTCGGAGACGGGAATCAGCAGGAGCATCGACTGCGACTTATCGACCTGGGAAGCGTCAGGATCGATGAAGGCGAAGGCCAGGTCGCCGTCGCGGTTGACGCCGTCGGTGACGCCGATGTGCTTCAGAAACGCGGAGAGAGGATCAGCCGCATCGGGCAGCATCTGCTGCAGGCCCAGAAGCGCCGCTAGATTGGCGACCTTCTTGTTCGTCGCGTCGAGATCGTTGACCTTTAAAACCACCAGGGCGCTGGACGGAACCTGCTGCATCACCTGCGCGAATGCACCGGAAACAGTGGCAAAGACGCAGGCAAGAGCGAGTAGAACGATGGATCGCGGTTTTTTCATCATCATGAGCTTGTTCCTGTAATGAGCCGGTGGGCAATCGTACCGGGCTTTACTCTATGACGGAAGCAAAGGCGGAAAATTACTTAATCGCAATTGCAATAGCAATTACTGACCGCGGGTAAGAATATAATCACGCCATCCGGCGGCGGAGGGGGCGAAGCAGGCACGCAGCAACCGCTCCGCAAATCAGACCCAGCGAGCCCGGTTCGGGAACGCTGGCAATCCCAAAAAAGCTGGCGAAGGAGGAGGAATTAAAATTGAGCACCGCCCAAACCTGGTTGTTGGTGGTATCGACGCCCCAGCTTCCGAGGTAATTGCCAAGGTTGGAATCGGTGATGCCGTGGAGGGTCGCAAAAGTAGCCCAGGAGGATTGGACGTCGGTAAAGATATCGCCGGAAAGGCCGACGCCGAAGTCACCGATGGTGGCGTTAACCCACGCGGAAATTCCGCTGCCACCGCCGTTGGGGTCGAGCCAATCAAGCTCCAGCGCCCCGGCGGCGGCTGCGCCGGTTTCGCTTGCCGGGCCGGTCAGAGCAAATTCGCTGGTGGAGAAGTTCATCTGCAGGGCGAAGGGGTCGGTCTGGCCGGTGCCGGCAGTACCGGAATTGGCCATGCCGCTGAGGGTGAATATGTCGCTGATGATGTCGGGCTGCTCGGAAGCGGTTCGCCCAGACCAGGACATGGTGATGGTTTTGCCGGCGCTGGGGTTGTTGGTTTTGCTATATCCGCTGAGGATGTTGGCAGTGCTGAAAAGGTCAGAGGTGATGGAGGAGCCGAAGTTGTCGTAGCTTTGGTTGAGAGGAGTGGAACGAATCAGTTTGGTTGCGCCGGTTGAATCGGCGGCGATGAAGACGAAACCGAAACCGTTGTTGATGATGCTGCCGGTGACGTCGAGGACAGTGCCGAGATTTACCTCGGTGCCTCCGCCGTATAAGTCGGCGGCGCTGAGGGTGAGGGTGCCGGTACCGCCCACGAGGAGGGGGCCGGAGCCGCTGAGGATGGAGGAGATCGTGCCGCTGAAACCGTTCATGTCGACCAACGCGCCGCCCGGGCCAACGGTGGCGGGGACATTGACTTTGAGCTGCCCGCCGGCCTCCAGGGTTCCGCCGGACCAGTTCCAGGCGCCGCCGGTGTTCCAGGCGCCGGGCGTCCCACCGCCAAGGACTAGTTGCTGAAGCTCGAGTGTTCCGCCGAGGAGGTTGAGGGTGCCGGTATTGGTGACGGACTGCGTACCGCTGGTGTTGTAGACGGTATTTCCGAGCTCAACGTTGGAGGCGGTGATGGTGCCGCCGTTGATGTTGAGCGAGCCGTTGTTCTGATCACCAACGAGGATCGTGTCTTCGATATTGAGAGACCCGGCGGTGATGGTGAGCTGCTCGCCCGCGGCGGGTCCGTTGCCGCCGATGGAAAGATATTCGGCGGTGTTACCAGATGTGGTGATGGTCACCGCCCCGTTGGTGGTTCCGTTGCCGCGAATGAAGGCCTGCTGGAAGAGACCGGGGACGGCGCTGGAACTCCAGTTGCCGGTGGTGGACCAGTTGCCGGAGGGGGATGTCCAGGTGATGGCCGGAAACTGGTTGGCGAGCTGATTGGCGTAGTCCTCGACTTCGTCGTAGCCGATGGGGTCCGTCACCGTTGCGAAAGCCGCGTTGGAGATGTTGGTGCTGTTGGCGGCGGCCCAGGCGAGCACGCCATGTGTTTCGGCCCAGGTGTCGGGGATCCCGTCGTTGGCGCTGCTGGTGGGGGCGGTGCCGCCGGTGATGGTGCCGTAGCCGCCGTTGCCCAGTCCCGTGTCACCGGGGGATCCGTAGAGGTGGTCGCCGCTGGATTGTCCCCCGGTGGTGCCGAGGGATTCCACCTGGCTGATGTCGAGGGAGTCAAGCTGGTCGCGGCTGACGGAATCGCCGGCGTAGGTGGTGTCGTAGGTGTACGCGCCGGCGGCGCTGAATAGAGGCATCGTTGTTGTAGATGCGAACCACGGCGAGCCTTCGATTGTCGCGCCGCCGGGCGAAACCGATGAGCCGTCGAGCACGCCGTTCTTGTTGGAGTCCTCCAGGTTTCCCGAGGCGTACATCTCATCGCCGCTGTCCACCTGGTAAAACCCCGCATCGCCGTTGCTGGTGGTGGATGGCCCGGTGATGAAATAGTTGTTGACGACGTCTTCCTCGCGCGTGCCGCCGGTATTGCCGGAGGTTATGCCTGCCTGGACGTTGTAAATGACATTGTCGATGACCTGGGCCGTGCCGTTGTTTTCGATGTCTGGATTGCGATTGTGATCGTTGGCAAAGATGTTGTACGCGTAGGTCATGCCGGTGTCGCTCTGGCCATGAATTCCAAACTGCTGCCCGATCGCGTCGGAGATGATCGAATTCTGCACCGTCACGTTGGTGGAGTTGGTGAGGTCCAAACTGTCGAACTCCCCGAATTGCACCGAGACGTGGTTGAGAATGATGTCGGTGCCGCCGTCCATTTCGATGCCGGCTTTGCCGCTGTTGGTGCCGCTCCCATTTCCCTGCCGGACGCGAATGTCGTTGACGATGTCGTTGGAGGCGCTGGAAAACGAAATCTCACCGTCCATCAGCCCGATGCCCTGGCCCGGCGCGGTCTGGCCTTCAATGGTGACATCGTTGGCGACGGCAACTTCCCCGTCGAGGTTGATGTATCCACCGACGTCGAAAACGACGATTCGATTGGGCTCGCTGACGGCTGCCTCGAAGGAGCCTGTGCCGGAGGAGTTGAGGTTGGTGACAACGTAGACGCTTCCGCCGCGTCCACCCGTGGCGACGTCGCCAAATCCGACGGCGCCGGGGAATGAAACGAGCTGGGCTGATGCAAATTGGGCGCACCCAACCGTCAGCATGCCGATGCAGAAAACCGTCGATAGAGAGCGCTTGATGCGCGAGCGAATCGCCCCTTTGGAAAACAAATTACCCTCCTGCGGTCCGTCTGCCGGAATTCGCGAAACCGTTACTAATCGGTCTTCGCTGGAGAGAAATGTAACACGCTATCAGGCGGGAACCGACTGAATTCCCTTGCGATTATTCCGCTAAACGTTTTCAAATCCCGCCATTGCGTCCCCATAACGCTGATTTTAACGCAGGAATGGAGAACGGACAAAGAGAATAGTTATAGACAATATGGACAAAAAATGGGACTTATGTGCGGACTATATTACGTCTGGTTATTCGTGAAACGCGACAGAAGCGGCGATTGGACATCGCATGAAAGCTACTGCGAAATCATGCCGATCGTCTTCAGCCACGTCTCCACGAGTGCAGGCCAATGCGTAATCGGAAGTGCGGTGCGCCGAAGGCCAAACCCGTGTCCGCCCTCGGCAAACAAATGCATCTCAACCGGAACCCCGGCCTTCTTCAGCGCCACAAAGTAGACCAGCGAATTGTTTACGTTATCCACCGGGTCATTCTCGGCCTGCAACAAGAACGTCGGCGGCGTATTGGAGCTGACAGGAACGCTCGGATTCAGCTTGAAACCCTCATCTTCGCTCCACAAATGCCCGGGATAACAGGCGATCGCAAAATCCGGCCGGCAGCTTTGCTGGTCTGCCGCATCCACCGCCGTGTACAAACGCTGCTGAAAATTCGTGCTCAGGGCCGCCACCATGTGTCCGCCGGCCGAAAAACCGATGACGCCAATCTTGTGCGGATCAATCTGCCACTGTGCGGTATGAAAGCGCACCAGCCCCAATGTCCGCTGCGCGTCTTCCAATGCCTGCAGCGAAGGCTGCGAATACGGCTCCGTTCTCACCAGCGGCACCCGATATTTCAAAAGCACGGCGGTGATCCCTTTGGACGCAAACCAGTCGCAAATCTCTGTCCCCTCAAGATCGATGGCCAGAATCTGGTAACCGCCGCCGGGAAACACCACCACGGCAGCGCCCGTATTCTTTCCCGTTGGCGAATAGACCGTCATCGTGGGCTGCGAAACATCGGTCACCGACAGATATGGCCTGCCCGCAACCCGTGACTCCTTATCCGTCGTCGCCCTCTCCGGCCCGGCAACAGCCTGAGCATCCGGCGCCGCCCCGGGCCAGATCGACACCTGCGTATGCCCAGGCGACGGCTGCCAATCGGTGGACTGTGCGTTCAGATTGCCGCACATCGACGCGACGCAGAAGAGGAATGCCAAAACCTTCATCACAACCTCAGTTTATTCTTTCGGAACACGTCTTACGGCTGTGTCGTGCCACTGTCGCGCATTTCGCCAAGCAACTGCGCAATCTCGTCCGCGGTAAATCCACCGTCGCCACCGCCTGTGATGATTCCCGACCCGCCCGTGATTGGCGCGTTGATGTTTGGGACGCTGATGATCCGACCGTCTACCACAACAGCCAATCGGGCATGCGCGTCTCGTATCTCCGCATGGCTTTGGGCCAGCTTAAGCGATCGTGTCGTCAAATCACCAAACAACTTCGCCCCAGAGTTATCAAACTGGAACACGATGCAGCGCGTTCCCTGGGGCTGGATCTGCTCGCGGACGTTCTGGAGTCTCCATATCCCGTCGGCGGAATTCATCGACGCATCCGCCGTCACCAGCAACGGGAGGTAATGCTTGCCGCCCCATTGCCGGGTTTGTGGCGGCTCGCCGGCACGATCATATTGCTCCGAATGCTCCGCCTCGAACCAGGCGATGGTATCCCCCGCCTGAACGGCAGGACCGGCGGCTCCGGTCGCGAACCGCGCATCCATCGCCGCCAACTGCAGCGGCGTCGCGGTCACTCGGTCGGCCAAAATGTGAAACTCCAGCCCCGCCCGCCCTGTTCCCGCCGTCGCCGTCCCCGCCGTGCTCTCGGCCCGCGCGGTCGCCGCAGCGCCGTCGGTTCGCGCCGTCCCCGCAGCGCCGTCGGCCCGCGCAAGATCGCTCCTATCCAAACCACGGCCGGCACGATCGCCAGCAGCACGATCGCCGCTGTCAGTTTCACCTTGCCCATGAATACCGCATGATTGGCCGTCTTCACGATTGACCATGCGTTTGACCCGGTTGACATTGCCGCCTCCCATCGCGTTTCCAACAATCGCGCCGGTGCTGCCTGCACCCAACGATTGGCCAGGCAATCCGTCATGACGGCCAGACCGATCCCCGCGCCTGCGCGCTTTGAATCCATCATTCTTTTGAGACTCTCCAGCGCCCGTGAAATTCTCTTTTGCGCAGCCTCTTCCGAAGTTCCCATCTCATTTCCGACTTCGGCCAGCGATTTCTCCGCATAGAACCGCAACATAACCGCCTGCCGGTCTTTTTGGCCCAGCCGCCGGACGCATTCATCGAGCATCGATTCCCAATCCGACATCGGCTTCTTTTGATCGTCGTTTCGCATCATCGCCGCCCGCCTCTCGCGTTCTTTTCGCCGAGTCTCGGACCTCATCGCTTGTCCCGCGATGAAGATCACCGTTTTCAGCAGCCACGCCGGCAAAATCACCCCATCCCCCATTGTTCCGGCCTGGCGCGCCAGGAGGATAAATGTCGCCTGGGTCACGTCCTCCGCCAATGACGGATCGCCCACCCGCCGGCTGGCGACTGAGTAAACCCAATTCGCATGCCTGCGAAAGAGCTGCCCGAACGCATCCTGGTCGCCCCCCACGTAACCCTTCAAAAGCTCCAAATCGGTCATGCCCGCGATCTCCACCTCCATTATGCCCGCCGCTGGAGCCAAACCGGACATGAAAATCTCACGGTCGAGGGGGCTGGATTACCGGCTGCCATACCGACGGCGTCAACGGAACATAGGTACGGCCCTTTTATTCTATTGTCCACAAATAACTACTATAGTCTTCTAGTTTGTGAACACTAATGGAAATCCCGAAAACCGTCCCATTTCGTCTCATTCGTCCCACTGTCCCCTGCCGCCACGCACGGCCTCCCTTGAGTTGGCGTTCCGGCACTCAATCGTCTTTTTGGCGATCCCAAATGATAGACCACAGGACGCGCAGCACCAGGAACACGGCAATAATATAGCCCGCTACGCCCAGGACGGAGACGCCGCGGATAGTCGGCGGAACATCGTGAACCCATAGCATTGCCGAGGACAGCAGGAAGGCACTCGCGCACAACCCGTAAACGAAGCGGTTGGCCGAGCGCTCCAGCGGGCGGTGCTTGATCCGAATGGCGAGGTTTCCGGTTTGAAGCTGCTCAAGGAGCTTGTTGAAACTGCGGGGAATGGTCTCTGCCAGCACCTCCCAGTCGCGCCGCAGACGCCGGAGCTTGCGCATCCACGCCTCGGGGGAAAGCTGCTGGAGCACAAACTGGCGCTGAAAGGGCTGGAGAAGGTCGGCAAGGTTGAAATTGGCGCTCATCCCCTTGGCGGTTCCCTCCAGGACGATCAGGCACTTGATCAGCATCGACAGCCGGCTCGGCATGAAGAGGTTGTATTCATGCATGATGCGGGTGACGGAGGTCAGCGCGCCGCCGATGTCGAATTGACCAACGGATTGGCTGCCGTACTGGCCGAAGACCTCCATCAGATCGGCGCTGAGCCCGCCGCGATCGAGGTCGGCGGGCGCCTTGGTGAGTTCGGCGATGACATCCGCAAGCCGCGGCGCGTCCCGGTCAGCGGCGGCGAGAAGAATTTCGATGATCCGCTGGCGCAAGCTCGTCGTCGATCCGCCCGACCATGCCGGCGTCGAGGATGCCAAGGCGGCCCCTGCGTCATGACGATCATATTTCCGGGATGCGGGTCGGCATGATAGAAACCGTCGCGGAAAATCATCTGAACGAAAACACCGGCGCCCTGCTTGGCCAGGGCTTCGGGATCGATCTTGTGTTTCTTCAGCTTCTTGGCGTTGCCGACGCTGAAACCCTTGAGCATCTGCATCGTCAGCACCCGCCCGTTGCACAGCTCGGGGTAGGGCTTGGGGAAAACAACGGTTTTATCATCCGCGAAGTTTCGGCGAAACTGCTGGAGGCTGCGCATCTCGCGGCGAAAATCGAGCTCGCGCATCAGCGTTTCGCTGAACTCGCGAACCACCGCGGCGGGCTGGTAGCGCTTCAAATCCCCCTGGCGCTCGGCAAGCGAAGCAAGGTTGCCAAGAATATTCAGATCGCGATGGATGGTCCCTTCGATGCCGGGGTGCTGGACCTTTACGACGACGGGCCGGCCGCTAAGAAGCTTGGCGCGATGGACCTGCCCGATGGAAGCGGAGGCCAACGCCTCGCGTTCGAATTCGAGGAAGCATTCGGCGATGGGCCGCCCCAGCTCTTTTTCGACGGTGGCGACGACGACTTCCGGCGGGTCGGCGGGCGTGCCGCTCTGAAGCTTGGCAAGCTCGGCGGCGATGTCGAGACCAACAAGGTCGGGACGCGTCCCCAGAACCTGGCCAAGCTTGATGAAGGTCGTGCCCAGGTCCGTAAGTGCCATTCGCAGACGTACGGCGAAGGGCTGGTCAGTGAGAATTTCACCGGTGTGGCTGGTGAGGAGCCGGCGGGCGGGCTCCCATTCGGTGCCTTCAAGCCAGGCGGCGAGGCCGTACTTGACGAGCACGCGCACAACTTCCGAGGCGCGGGCGACATCCCCTGGGATATGAGTGACGGATTGGAGCTGCATCGAGGTTTAAAAAAAGGATCAGCCGGCGGTCTTGCTCGCGCCGCGGAGCGTTTGCGTTTCGTGGCGGGTTTGCCCGTTTTGAGGTTCTTGACGTGCGCCTGGAGAGCGGCAGGGTCGAGACTCTCCAGGGCATTGTGGATCGCGGTTTCAACTTTGTTTTCGATCGCCTTGTGGGCCTTGGAGGTTCGGCGCTGGAAGTCGCGAACGAGCCGCCGGCCTTCGGCCTCGGAAAGCTTGGATTGGCTGACGAGGTCTTCGGCGGTTTTTTTGATCGCGTCCTTGGTGAGGCTGGCGAGCCCCAGCCCGGAAAGGATTGCCTTGCTTATAAGATCGCCCATTGAGAAGCTCCTGTTAAATTTAGCGGCAGCCGCTTACTTGGATTGTAACAGCTTGAAGGGCGTTGTGCGCCAGCCCATGCGGGGCGACTGCCGGACATTGCTCCCGAATCGCGGTAAAGGGGGTAAGAGCGGTGAGATTTGGTGGCGGATTGGCGATTATGGATGCGGATGTTTCGACGGCGGGGCCGGTGAAATCGTAAAGGGGTTGGAACTGCCGGCAGCGCAAAAGTCGAGGAATGCTTCAAGCCTGTAGGTGCCGCCCGCGTTCACCGAGAGATTGCTGAACGTGGCGACGCCGTTCATGGCCCGAACCCGGGTTGTGCCGGAAAGAAATCCCTCGCCCTGACGGCCATTGGTTTCAAGGAAAAGCGTGACCGTTGAATTGAAACCGGTTTCGATGTTGCCGTATTGATCCTCGACATTGACGACGATGGGGCCGATCTGGTCTCCTGCGCCGGTGCTGTTGGGCTCATCAAGAAACACAAGCCTGGCCGGCGCGGCAGGCGTGATCTTGAAGCTGTGGGTGAGCGCCGAGGTGTCGGTGCCGTCGGTGGCCTTGAGGGTGTAGGTTCCGGCGGTGGTGAGGTAGAGGTTCCAGAAGATGGCGACGCCGTGGAATGCGCGGACGCTGACCTGGCCGTGGAGATTTCCGGGGCCGCTGGCGACGCTGAGAGTTACCGTGGAATCGTCCGAGGTTGCCAGCTTGCCTTTGCTGTTTTCGATGAAAATGACGACGGGACCGAGCCAGCCGGCTTCGGTCGTGCGAGGTTCGACGAAGAAGGCGAGCTTGCTCGTTGCCGGAGCGGGGGTAATGATGAAAGTGACGGGCGTGCTCACCACCGGCGCGTAATCGGTGCTGCCGGCGAAGGCCCCGACGACGGTGTAGGTGCCTGCGGTGTCGGGAGCGGCGCTGGTGCCCACGCCGATAGTGGAGGTGCCGGTGTAGTAGGTGAAGGTTGGGCTGACGCCTTCGAGGCTGTTGGTTGGCGTAACGCCGGAGGCGCTGAGAGTTGCGGTTGCGGGATAGGAGGAGCCGTTGGCGACGCCGCCGGCGTCGGAGACGGTGAGCGTAGGCGTCACCAGGGTTGGCGTTCCCTGCGAAATGGTTCCGGTGAAACCGGTGGTTCCGCCTGGGGTGGAGAAGGTGGTTCCGGGGTCAACAATGATTGTTCCCGCGCCGGTAAGCGCGCCGGAGGTGACAATCTGGCTGCCGGCGCCTTCGATTTCGAGGGTCGCGCCGGCATCAACCGTGATACCGGCTGGGAACGTCAAAAGGCCTTCCAATATCAGCGTGCCGCTTTCCAGATCGATGGGATTTCCGATGATGGGATCGGTAATGCTGTTCACAGCAGTGAACGTCGACGTGGACGATTGCTGCCGGCCGATACTGATGGTTCCTATGAAATAGGTGATGGGGGCGAGCAATTTGGAGGGCGCAATTGGGTCGCCGAAAGGATAGTTCTGGGAGGCTAAGGCCAAGATTGTACCGCCGCTGCTACTCACTTGGCCCGTGTAGCTGGGATTGCTGCTGGCAACTTCAAGAGTATCCGCACCGCTCTGAAGTACAATATTTCCTGCGCCCGACAGATTGCCAAACAGAGCAATATCGCCGGAGAGAAGCAGCGTTCCATTGGTGATGGTTAACGAGCCCTCCAGTTTGAACCGCGTGGTTCCGGCGGCGATCGTGGGACTGTTGGTCGCCACGATTGAGTTGCTGACGCCCGTGAGATTGTTGCCGTTGGGATTCGACGCGACCGCGTTCCGCAAGGTGCCGCCGTTGAGCGTCAGCGTCCCCGACCCGAAGGGGTGAAGGTCGGCGATGTCATTATCGCTGGCAACGGCGCCGGCGGCGATGGTAATCGAGCCGGTGTAATCGGAATCGCCCCTATAGATCCCGGCGGCGTCGGTGGTGAGGGTGCCCGCCAGCATGTTGATTCCACCGGCGCCGGTGATGGCGCCGAGATTCGAGCCGGTTCCCTCGAGTATCACGGTTCCCGTGCTTACCGTGATCTGGTTGGCGCCTCCGTTCAAGACGGCATTGCCGACAATCATCGAGCTGAGCGAGCCGCCGAGGGATTGCGGTTGATCGGGTAGCACGATGGCGGCGGTGCTGGTGCCGGAGAGGATGGCGGAGCCTATGCCGTAGAGGTTGAGCGTGCCGGTTCCTCCGACGCCACCGGCCAGATTCGTGACATCGGATATGGAACTGTTAAAGAGGTTGTCGGTGGTGGTTCCAGTAACCACCGGGGCGTTAAAGGTGACCGACCCCTGCGTCTGTAGATACGTGTCGCTGCCATAGGTGAGAGTGTCGTCGAGGGCCAATGTTTGCGAATTGCCCTTGGTATTGATGAGCAGGGGGACGATGGAACTCGGGCCCGTAAGGTTGTTGATAACGAGTTGACCGGTTCCGAGGACAGAAGTGCCCGGGGTGGCGTTGATGACGTCCTGAACGGACTGTCCCTGGTCGATGATGATGTTGCCGGTAAATTGGCCGACGGGGGCGGATGAGGCGAGGGTTCCGCCTTTGAGTTCGATCGCGCCGCTGCCCTGGAAGCCGGTCAAGAGATTGGCAGTACCGGTGTCGATGATGATCTGGCCATCGGTGGTGCTGGTTGCGCCATTCAATGTGCCGGAGAGATTGAGAACGGGCGCGTTGCCGTCGAGGTCGAAGACGGCGCCGTTGGCGATGGTGCCGGAGATGGAGACGGTGCTGGAGGTAAGGGAGGAGTCGAGGATGGAATTTCCGGCAATGGTGCCGGTGAAGGCAAGGTTGGTGCCGGTAGGGGCGGAGAGGGTGCTGTTGGCGTTGACCGTAACTGAGCCGGCGAAATTTACATTGCCGGTGATGTTGACGGTGGCGCCTTCGAAGACAACGGGGGTGTCGATGGCGAGCGAAGCAGTGGAGGAGCCATCAACGAGGTATGGGCCGGTGGTTCCAGAGGTGTTTGTCGGGGCGGCAAAGATGAGTTGGCCCTTGCCGAGGACGCTGGTGGCCGTGGTGGCGAGGACTTCGGCGGTGAGGCCGGATTGCGGGGTTTCGGCGGTGATATTGCCGCCGTAGTTGGGAGCGCCGGCCGCGATGAGTGTGCCCGACTGGATGTCGATTCCGCCGTTGCCGGTGAGGGCGTCGAGCAATTGGACGTTGCCACCGGTGAGGACGACCTGGTTGGGGCCGCCGACGTCACCCAGGAGGGTAGCGCCAAGGTTTACGGTTCCCGAGGCAGCTTGCACGACGAGCGTCGGCGCGATGGTTCCGGTTATCGACGCGGTGTTGTTGTTCATGGACATCGCGAGGGTGCCGGTGCCGCTCATGGTTCCGGTGAAGGAAAGATTCGTAACGAGGCCGGCCGAAATCGTGTTGTTTCCGGTGACGGTGATGGGGCCGTTGAAGACGGTGTCGCCGGTGACCGTCACTGTGGTTCCATTGAGGAAGATGGGGTCGTTGAAGTTCAGGGGGGTGTTATCCTCGGAACCGACGATGGCGGGGAAGGAGTTCGGGGTCTTTGGGGCAGCGGCAAAAATGAGCGGGGCGCTGCCGAAGTCGTTAGCGTCGGGAGTGACGACAAGCGAGGTGGATTCACCGGTGTCGTTTGGAGTTTGGACCGTGATATTTCCGGTGAAGCCGGGGAGCGCGCCTGCGGCGAGGGTACCGTATTGAATGTCTATCCCGGCGTTCCCGGTTACGCTGCTCAAGAGCTGAATTACCCCGCCGGTGTCGAAAACCTGATTGCCGGAGGCAGCGCCGAGAAGGTTGCCCCCAATCGCGAGGGTGCCGTTGGCGTCCTGGGCGGTGAGGGTTACGGAGGCGTTGACGTCGCCGCTGACGGTGAGAGTGCCGTCCATGTTGTCGGTGAGCTGGCCGACGCCCTGGATTCCATTGGAGAAGGTGAGGATCGCGGGGGCTGAGCTGTTGTTGATATATGACTGAGTGCTGTTGACCGTCACCATTTTTTCGATGGTGACGTTGCCGGCTACTTCGAGATTGCCGGAGGTTTCAAAATCGAGGGTGTTGTTGAGCAGAAGAGAGCCGACGGCGCCGACTTCAGAAATGGTTGGCGTCAGGGGATTGGTGCCCGTGGGTGTTGCGATGACGATTGTGCCGGTGCCGAGAGGATCGGTGACGACGGAGAGCTGTACCTCTGCCTGGCCGGTTGGTGTTCGTTCGAGGGTGATGGTCCCGCTGTAATCAGGAACGCCGGCGGAGTTGAGCATGCCGCTTTGAACATCGATGCCGCCGGTTCCGGTGAGGCCGGTTTCGAGCATCAGCGTGCCGCCGTTGACGGTAACCTGGTTATTTAGACTGTCCAAAGTTCCGGAAAGGTCGAGGGTTGTGGTGGGGACCTGTATCTGGACGGTGTCGGCGACCTTGCCGCTGATGGTGACGACGCCGACGCCCATGAGCGTGAGCGTTCCGGTGCCACCGATGTCGCCCTGGAGGGCCATCGTGTCGCCGTGTCCGACGGGGTCTCCAACAGCTTCGCCGTTAACGGTGATGCTTCCGGTGAAAAGGACGGTGGGATCGGTCGCGAGGGTTGCGCCGTCCTGGAAGGTGAGATTGTTATCGAGTTCGGCGGATCCGCTGCCGGTGTCGTCGATGGAGACGGCGCTTGAACCTGCGCCGATGGTGAGGGCGCCGTCGCCGAAGGCGTCGTCGATGGCGCTGTCATCGATGGTGACGCCGGCTGTCAAAGTTGTCGGGCCGGTGTAGGTATCGGTGTCGTCAAACGTGGCGATTCCCGCGCCGGACACGGTAAGGCTCGCCCCGCTCAGCACAGATTCGATGGTGAGATCGCCGGTCTGGTCGTCGATCGTCGGTGAGCCGACGAGCGTGGTGGCGATGTCGTACGTGTTGTTTCCAGATTCCGAAGTGAGGCCGCCCGTCAACGAGATTGCGTCGCCGCCGAGTGTGTAACCGGCGCCCTGGATATCGATGTTTGCAACCGACAGGCCGGTGATATCGTTGTTCGTCAAAAGCGTGCCGCCCGCGGCGAACACAAGACTGTCACCGGAAACAGGGGCAACGTCCTCCGACCAGTTCTTGGCGTCGCTCCAGCTCGTTCCATTGCCGCTGCCGGTCCAGGTCAGACTATTGGCGATGCTGAACTGATTGGAGGTTGCGTTGGCGGCGGGGCTGTCACTGCCGGTCTGATTCGCGGTGAACGTGTATTCACCATCGACGTCAATCGCCGGCCCCCCGGGGTCGGTGAACGTCGCCAGGCCGTTGACAATCGGGGCGAATGTCGTGCCGGTCAGCACGGCATCCACGCCGCCCGAAATCGTGTTCAGCGACAGGGTGATTGTTCCGGTGGCGTTTACGTCAACGGTGTTGTTGGAATCATCGACCGAGACGACCAGGGGAATCTGTGTGTTCGTGCGGCGGCCTGGGGCTGGGACGTAAAGACGAGATGTTCGCCGGTGATCTGGAAGCTGTTGCTGATGACATCGCTCGTGTCGGAACTGCTGGCATCGAAGGTGTAGTTGCCGGCGAGATTGACCGAGAGGCTGTTAAAGGTCGCAACTCCATTGACGGCGTCCACGGTGGTGTTTCCGCCGAGGGTTCCGCTGCCGCCCTGAAATGCCAGGGTGATGGCGCCGGTTTCGTTGGTGTCGACGTTTCCGTTGGCATCGAGAAACTCGACGGAAACGGGGGCCATCGTGTCGCCGGCGGGAGTGCTTGCCGCCGGTTGCGCAACCCATTGCAGCGTGTCCTGGGGAACGAAATAGCTCTCCAGTTGGTAGGTGACGGATATACCGTTCACGACACTACCCTCCTCCTGCACAATCCCGACATTTGGGGCCCACCAAATGTCGGTACCGATTGTGGTGGTGTCGTTGGGATCGCCGTCGGTGTCGGTTTCGGAATATTGAATTTCGAAGGTGTTAAAAGGACCGGCCGGCACCTTGAGCGGCGTGGGCGTCTCGGAAACGAGCGTGAAGCCCTGGGCGTCGCTCTCCTGCGATTGGGTTGTGCCGTCGGAGTCCGAAGTATCGGTATCAGTGGACGTGTTGCCGATCGGCTGTCCCGCGGAGAGGTTGGCGGGCATGATGATCTCGGGTGGCGTATAGGTATCGGTATCGGATCCGTCGTCGTCTGCAAATTCAACGATGCCCGCGCTGGTCGATCCGATGTAGATGCTGTCCGATGAGGAGTTGTCATTGACCTCGATGGTCGAGTCCAACTCGACGGAGCTTTGTCCGCTGGGCGCGGTTGCAGACCCGACGACGTCGTAGATGAGAGTGCCGGTAGCGCCGTTGCTGCCGGTGGCGGCAAGGGTAAAACTCGCCCCGGGGATCAGATAGGCGCCGGCAAGCGAATATCCGCTGATGCTCAGCATCCTTCGAGCCTCGAGCATCTCAATGGTCGGCGCCCAGGCGGCGTGGAGCCTTCTGAAACGCGAGCGGTTGAATTTTCGATTCTTTGCAAATGACGGATTGGTCTTGCCGTTTCTCCCAAGCATCTCGACTCTCCCTGCCAACTGAGTTTTGTGCCCGAATTGACCGATTTGACCTGTGGCTTGGGCAAAATCGTAACAAACGCTTACGGGTAGACAATACGTTGTTTTGCGTATATCGCATTTTTAGACGGTCGTTTCGGGTAATGCTGGAAAATCGCGGTAGTTGAACCGCCTATGAGGCGCGGACCAATGCGCCAGAGCTCGGTACAGACCCCGCTCTAACATCCAACCCCACTGCAACGTATCCTGTCGGGCGATATGAACGCCAAACAATCTTACGATGCCTTGATCGTCGAACTGCGTGAAATCGGGCTGCTGGCGTCGGTTTCCGCGCTGCTGGGGTGGGACGAGCGGACGCAGCTTCCGGCCAAGGGGGCGGAACATCGCGGCAATCAGTCGGCGCTGCTGGCGCGAATGATCCACGAGCGAGCGACCGCGCCGAAGATCGGCGATTGGCTCGACGCCGTCGAGAATTCCGATCTCATGGGCCAGGCCGACAGCGATGTCGCCACCAATGTCCGGGAAACACGGCGCGGGTACGATCGCAAACGAAAGCTGCCGGCTTCACTGGTCGAGGAGCAGGCCAAGCTCGAAGTTCTCGCCCAGCACGCCTGGGCGGAGGCGAGGCGGAAATCCGATTTCGCAGCCTTCGCCCCGTGGCTGGAAAAAACCCTCGTGCTGAAAAAGCAGGAGGCCAACTGTCTTGGGTTTCGCGAGCATATATACGATGCGCTCCTGGAGGACTACGAACCGGGCTGCACGACGGCCCACCTTCGCCGGGTGTTTGAGGAGCTGCGCGGGCCGCTGGTCGAGCTGATCCGCCGGATCGGCGAAAGCGGGCGGCGCCGCCGGCGGAAATCCTGGACGCGCGATTATCCGGCAGCCGCGCAGGAGAAGCTTGCCCGCGAGGCGGCAGCGCTTGTCGGTTTTGATTTCCAGGCCGGGCGACTTGATGTCACCGTGCACCCGTTCTGCACCGACATCGGTCCGGGCGACGTCCGGCTGACGACGCGGTACGATCCCAAATATTTCGGCGACGCCTTCTTCGGCGTCATGCACGAAACCGGTCACGGGCTTTACGAACAAGGCCTCCCGGCCGAGCACTTCGGCACGCCGTGCGGACGGGCGGTTTCGCTGGGAATCCACGAGAGCCAGTCGCGGCTATGGGAAAATTTCGTGGGCCGGAGCCGAGCCTTCTGGCGATTTTTCTGGCCGAAGGTTCAATCCGCGTTCGCGCCTGCGACCGCGGGGGTCAGCGAGGAGGACTGGTACCGGGCGATCAACGACGTGCGGCCGAGCTTCATCCGCACCGAGTCGGACGAGACCACCTACAACCTGCACATCCTTCTGCGGTTCGAGCTGGAGCAGGCGATGCTGACAGGCGACGTCGGCGTGAGCGATCTGCCGGAGGCCTGGAACGGGAAGATGAAGGAGTACCTGGGCATCACCCCGCCGGACGCCGCCCGGGGCGTGCTGCAGGATGTGCACTGGTCGGGCGGGGGCATTGCGTACTTTCCGACGTACACGCTGGGGAATCTCTACGCCGCCCAATTCTTCGCGCAGGCGCGAAAGGACCTTGGCGATGTGGACGCCCAGTTCGCCCGCGGCGAGTTTGGGCCGTTGCTGGGGTGGCTGCGGAAGAATATTCATGCCCATGGCCGGCGGTACTCGGCGGGAGACCTGGTCCGCAGAGTGACGGGGGAAAGTTTGTCGGCCAAGCCGCTGCTGGAGCATTTGAACCGCAAGGCTGAGGAGATTTATGGGGTTTGAGCTGAACGGAACAGAACGGAACAGAACGGTAATCCCGTTCGGCATGCAGGCTGCATCGGAACGCTCCAAAGCTGTGGAGGACGCGAAACAGTTGAAGCTTAGATGCTTTTACTTTCCCCTGCTGCACACCGGCGTCCGCAAGAGCGCAGCGTCAACCGCGAGGTCTCCGCGGCGGCGGATTCCCCTTCAGATTACTCCCAGTTTTTTCAAGGCCTCCGCTCTTGCCCGCAGCTTAATCCCGGTGTTATCCGGCTTGTTCAGGAATTGAAGCACGTCCTGCTCCTCGGCCAGCCCCAGCAGGTACCAGCCGATCATGTTCCGCATCGCCTTGTTCGGCTTCCTGCCGCTGATCAGCTGAATCAGCACGCAGACGATCAGGCGCAGTGGATTTGGATGTCGATCCCCTCCTGGCGTTGGCTCAGCAGGTGACGCATGCCCAGCAGCTGCTTGAAGATTCGGAAGAACAACTCAACGGTGTAGCGGTACAGATAAATCAGGGCGATCAATTCCGCCGGCAGGTCCAGCAGGTTCGTGTACAGGATGATCAGGTCCGTCGGCTTGTTGCCGCGGCGCGTGCGGCGCGGATGAGGTTTTACCTGCACTTCCACCCGTCGCACCACCCTGTCCGCCGCCGTCTCCGCGCCATCGAGTTTCACCAGCGCGTCTCGCACCACGCCGCCGTCCAATGCCTCCTGGGAAAGCAATCGTTCTTCAAACAGCTCAAACACCGAGTTTTCCGCGGCCCGCATCACAAAGGAGCTTTGCGCCGCGGCGATGTCCGCAAAGAGGCTCCGGTCGGCGTAGCCGCCGTCTCCCACATAGCACCGTCCTGCTTCCAGGCTGCGCCGCAGGACGTTGTTTTCACGGTTGGCCCCCGCGTTGCGCGCGCCAGTGCGGTCGAGGCGATGGACTTTGAACGTCTCCAGGTCGAATTGAACGTGCAAACGCCAGCCATAGACCGCTTTCCCGTCCCGGGAGGTGTTGTAGCGGGCATCGATGCCGCAGGCGGATTTGGCCAGCCGGCCCAGCGCCGTCAGCACCGTCCCGTCGACCAGCGTGATCGCCTGCCCAAAGTCCGCAAGCCGCGAATCGGGTGCCTGGGGCAGTTCCCCCGCCAATTCCTCGATCAGCGGCATCAAACGTCCCGGCTCGAACACCCGAACCGATTCGGAGAAACTGCCCACGGAGAATCGCTTGATTCCCAGCGCCTTGGCCACCTTGGGCAGTTCTGCAACCTCCTGAAGATCCCGCAGGGATTGGATCAGCGGATTCCAGGTGTAAAGCAAAACCAGCTTGCAATAATCGTCGAAGTGAAGCTGACGGTTCCCGGCTCGATCGCGCTCACAGCCCACATCCCGCAATGTGGGCAGCAGCGCGAAGACGCGGCGCAGATGTCCGAGGCACAGGATGTCTTTTTCCTTCAGCCTTGCCTGCACGTTGGGCAGCATGTCATAAAAAGATCAAGGGCGCAATCTCGATATCTTGCTGCTTGCGCGAACCGCGTGCCGAACGAGATTAACAGAACGGAGCGCTTTTTAGAAATTTATTAGTGGATGCTAGCTTTTTTGTGTGCGTATGTGCTGGTATGATAAGTGGTTGCGGGTGATTTGGTTGGCGCAAGACTGACCGGTCGGGAAAAAGCGCTCTCGTTTATCGCGAATTTGCTTCGGGCCTTGGCTGGCGTAATGGTGGGATGGTTTTTTTGCTCGGTTTTACCAAGCTTTGTTAATAGACGATACGTATAGTATTACAGTACATAAGCGCGGAGCTTTTTCAAATGGGACCGAAGAAAACGATGAGCGCAACGGAGGCGCAGGTGGCTGCAGCGTGGGCGCGGCTGGGGGTGATGTTTAATGTCGCACCGGCGAAACAAACGCCGGATGTTGAGCGGTTGTTATTGGATACCGCGCGACGCGCTCCCGGCAATGTGCGGTTGTTCCTGCTGGCGGCGAGCTGGCTGCATCGGTTCAGTTCATACGTGGCCGGACACCGGTTGGCGCGGCTGGTTCATGATGAGCTGGAGGTGGAAGCCCGGCCCGTGCTCGGACTGATGCTGGAGTGGGCCGGGGGAATCAACCTCAAGTACGCGATCGACGTTTGTCGTGGGGAGATATCTCAAGTTGGCCGGCCTCTCTCCGATGCCGAGAATGGCATGGCGGTCTTGCGTCGTCAGGCGGAGCGAAGTGCAAGCGCGCTCTCAAAAAAATGGGGGCGCTGGGTGTCGGACGAGGCAATGCGGATGAAGCACGATGCGATTCGGCCTGTTTCTTGGGTGGCCCGGCATAATTCCGATTTGGCCGCCCGATCATCGCTCGGCGACGTCGCGACTTCGGTTGTGGCCGAATGGCCGGAAGGGGGTGAGATTGACGGGGCGATGGAAGTCTCACGTCGAATTGGGGCGAGCCGGCTTGCCACGAACGGGGCCTTGCGGGACCTTGAGCTTGCCGGGCGGGTTGAGATGGAGAAGACGCGGGGTCGGCGTGGAATGATTGTGCGGATTTTGGCGGGGAATTGATTGTTGGCTCGGCCGACCGCGCGATCCATGGTTTTCGCTATTATCGCGCAAAAGCATCAGTATGGCGGCAACAATCGGCGTAATCCGTGCGTCAATACGATCACCAGGAATACCAGATTTCGAAGGATCAGCCCGGGCCAAAAGAGCGGGATCGAACGGCCGCGCGTCCGATTCGATTCGAGCTGCTCCGCGAGGGTCTGCCCGAGCCGCATCATCCATTCGATCGTCCTGGGCCATTCCATCAGCCCCACGAGCCAGTCCGCGGGAATGGCGTCTACTCCGGCGGTCACGCCCACCAAACCGCCGACAATTGCGCCCGTGGAATCGCTGTCTCCGCCGGCACAGACAACTGCTTCAACGGCCTGGCGAAAATTGCAGGGTGAGCTTGGCCAGCAGAAAATCGCTGCGGGAACAGTGTGATTGATAAAGCCGCTGACTCCGCGATCCAATTCTAACGAACTGAGAAATTCTTCCAGCGGAACGCCGCGCATCACATGGGCGACCGTTTGATCGAGCAACAGTGACAGAGGCGAGGCGCTGAGCTCCTTGCGGATCAATTGCAGGTATTCTTCCGCCGACAATTCATCGCCGCGGCGGAAGCCCAGCGCCGCCGCCAGGGCAATCGCCAAAGCGCCGTCCTCTGCCGCGGGGTCTCGATGGGTCATAATGGTTGAGCTATGGATGAGCGCGAAGCGGCGCAGCGTCGCCGGCGGCATAGGCTCCGATGATCACCGCGCCCATGGCCGGCCCGTTACCGGCAGAAAATACGCCACTTTTTCGCGACGAGAATCCGATCCACAATTTAAGAATTGACAGGGCCGTCGCTCTCCCAACCGCGGCCGGCAAACCCAAAAGCCAAAAGCGAAACCTCCATGCAAGCGAGCTGGAAAATTTCTCCGGTACACCCTTGGACGACAGCAGCGCCTGCGCCGTCATGCAAGTGTGTTCAGTATCATCGCTGATCATGCCACACCCCAGCACGAGCCGATGATTCAGCGGCGGACCGCCGAACAGGCGCATCGCTCGTCGCCTGGACAATCCTTCGCGCGGCAACCCAATCGCATCCCCCACCGCAGTCCCCAGAATCGCCCCTTGAAGTTTTTGAACTGTTTTAAGGCCTGAACCGATTTGTTCGGTTTCCGAACGCATGTCTCCAGTATTATGACGGGGCAATCCCCGGTGTGTTGCAGATTTGTGGAAGGGCAATCGCATATGGCTTGAAAGCATGCAGAAGACCCCCACCCTAACCCTCCCCCGGAGTACCAGGGGAGGGGAGAAAGGGGCATGCGATTGCCTTGAAATTTGTGGCGAAAATCAGCTCACACCGCCGCCATATCCACCGACACCACGATATGATGCCCGGCCCCGCCCAGCACGACGCCGCGCACCGGGCTCACGTCTGCATAATCCCGCCCCCAGCCCAGCGTGATGTGGCGTTCGTTTGGGCAGCAGTTGTTGGTGGGATCGAAATCGCGCCAGCCGAATTTTGGGCACCAGGTCGAGCACCAGGCGTGGGAGGCGTCGGCGCCGACCAGGCGGGGCGTGCCGGGCAGGGGCTCGGTCTGGAGATATCCGCTGACGTATCTTCCCGGGAGCCCCAGGGCACGGAGGCAGACGATCATGAGGTGGGCGAAATCCTGGCAGACGCCGCGGCGCTGGCGGAAGACTTCGGCGACGCTGGTGCCGACGGTGGTCGCCGTCTTGTCGAACTTGAAATCGGTGTTGATCCGCCGCATCAGGTCATCGGCCCCGGCGAGGATCGGTGTGCCGGGCTTGAAGCTTTCCAGGGCATACGCGGCAGCCGGTTCGATCTGCTCGATCATCGGCGAATCGAAGACATATTGAAGCGGATCCAGCTCTCCCGGCCCGCAATCCGTCATGAAGATGTCGCGCACACGTTCCCATGGCATCGATTCACCTTTTGCCGCCGGGCGGCGGCGGGAAACTTCGACCTCGCTGATCGCCTGGATGTTGATCGTGTCGCTGGGGAAGTCGAGGCTGAAGGATTCGACGATGTTGCCGAAGGAATCGACGTGCCGCTCGAACGTCTCCGGGCGAGGCTCAACGCTGATCTCGGACGAAATCAGATGCTGCGTCGGCAAATCGCGCGGCGTGAGCCTTACCTGGTTATGGCAATTCGCGAACGGTTCGCGGTAGTGATAGCTGGTGATGTGATGGATGCGATATTTCACGTTCCGCCTCCGCGCGATTGCTGGCTGACGCGAACGTGACTGAAATACAACTGGGTGATCGCCTCGGAAAGCTGGGGCAATTCGACGTTCAGCTCGGCCAGGAGGTCGGCAAGCTGATAATCGGGATCAACCTTGTCGGTGAGAAAAATCGCTTCGGGATTGAAGAGCCGGACATTGGTCTGCATGCGCAAAAGCAACCGGCGGTCTTCGGGAACCTCGGCCGGATTGGGCTCGATGGGAAACTGCTCGACATGCTCCAGGGCCTGCGCCAACTGATATGCCAGCGACTGCGGATTGGTCTCATCGAGCAGCAGAAGATCGAGCACCGGCGCCTTTTGCAGCGTGGTCACATAGCGGCTGCGATAAATGCGGGTGCTCTTGGCGACCTCAAGCACGGCTTCGAGCCGGTCGGTGTCGCCGCCGGCGCTCAGGAATCCCCAGCGTAACAGCTCCGCGATATGGAGCGAGCGCTCCATCCGCTGGCCGATATCGAGGAATCGCCATCCCTTGTCGTGAACCATTCCTTCGCCGGCATAACCCGTGAACCCGGCCAGAAGGATATTGGCGCGGTCCAGAAGATCGGTCGCCTGGTTGAAGAACATGCGGATCTGTCCGGGCCGGACGAATTCCTCGTTCAGCTTGGCCAGCACGCGCCAGGCGTCGTTAAAGAGTCTGTCGCGCAGATTTCCCGCGATGCGATAGAGATGATCGACGTCCCTGCGAACGCTGCGCGAAGTCGAGGGCCGGCCGGGGGAACCGAAGAGGCAATCCGCGATATAGGACTTCATCGCCGTTCCCTGGAGATTCACATCCGAATTCCGGCCGCCGAGGAGCAGAAGTAAATCCGGCGACGATTCCGAATCGTTGGCCAGCCTGCGGATGAGGGCGCGGGCGATGCGAATGCCGTAATCGACGCGCTCCATGTATCGCCCCAGCCAGAACATGTCGTCCGCGACGCGGCTGGGCAGAACGATTCCCGCGCGAGTGATTTTGACCGGCGCACCCGGCGGCCGCAGCGGATTGGCCCGGCTGACCGGACCGTCCGAAAGTACCCACACATCCTTGCTGCCGCCACCCGCCTGCATGGAGACCACCGTCGAATCGGTTGAGGCGCTGACGCGCCCGAGGCCGCCGGGCATTACCACGTAGGTACCATCGAGCCGGGCCGCGGCAAATACGCGGATCATCGCGTGCCGGGGCAGAATCTGGCCCGATTGCCAGATCGGGGTCGTCGAGAGACGCACCCGTTCCTGAGCAATGAACTGCCGCGGCGTGCGCCTGATGCGCTTCACCAGATCTTCCAATTGCTGCGGATTGAGTGACGCCCCGAAAATCGGCTTCATCGACCCCCAGGCAATCGCGGACTTGATCACCAGGTTGGGCAGATTGGCGATGACGAATTCCATCGGCTCCTTCTGCCCGCACCACCAGGTCGCCACCTGCGGCAGCTTCAAATCCTCCCCGGTTAATTTGCTGCAAAGCTGAGGAACAAAGGGCAATAACGTCGGCGACTGCGCCAGCCCGCTGCCGGGCGCGTTGGCCACGGCGACGTGGCCGGCGCGCATGGCCATCAGAAGGCCCGGCACGCCCAGGACCGAATCTTCGCGAAGTTCCAGCGGGTCGCAGTAAAGATCGTCCGTCCGCCGCAGGATTACATCCACCGGCAGCAGACCGCTGAGCGTTTTCAGGTAAACCCTGGAATCGCGGACCAGCAGATCGCGGCCTTCGGTCAGGGCGTAGCCAAAAATCGGGCCAGGTAGGCGTGCTCAAAATAAGTTTCGTTATATGGTCCGGGCGTCAGCAGCGCGACCCGCGGATTTTCCCGATGGGCCGGCGCAAGGGACAGGATGATGTCGTTGAGATTGCCGAAGAATTCCGCGAGGCGGGTGACGTTGCAGGCGTGAAACGGTTCCGGCAGGGTCTGCGCCAAAATCGAGCGGTTCTCCAGGGCATATCCCATCCCGCTGGCGCTTGCGTCCGGTCGCCAACCACCCACCACTGGCCGTCTGGCCCCGGGCCAGATCGAACGCGTGGATGTGATTGAATATCCCGCCGGGAATCGGCAGGCCGATCATCGGGCGGAGGAACGATTGCTGGATGAATACAGCCGCCCCCGGAAGCAGACCGCTGATGAGCAGCTCCTGCTTTCCGTAGACGTCGCCCAGGACGCGATTCAGCAGTGAAGCCCGTTGAATGACCGCCTGCTCGATGAGCTTCCACTCATCGGCGGAGATGACCAGCGGCAGCGTATCGAGCTGCCAGTCGCGATCGCCGGCCTCTTCGCCATAGACGGTGTAGGTGACCCCGTTTTCCTCGATCGCCTTGCGGGCCCGGGCCCAGCGCCGGTCGATTTCCTCGGCACCCAACTCAGTCAGGCGCGCCATCAACCCCTGCCAATGCGGGCGGGTGGCGCCGTCGGCGGCGAGCATTTCGTCGAAATGTCCCTCGATCGGGGGGTATGACCACTTCTGGCGCTGATCCGAAGGCGAATTGGCGATCATCTTCGTATCCTATGTAGCGAGGGTCGCCAGTCCATGCGAACCCTTGAAATATCTCTCGTGCCCCCCTACCGATGGCGCATGTCCAATGTATATGGATACTCCGGATTCGCCTCCAGGTTCGGCACGGCCATTTCGCCGGGTGTGTGTCCGAACGTAAAAAACCGGGCAATCCGCCTCGCTTCGGCCTCAAACGCATTGACCGGGAAGGTTGAGTAGTTGCGGCCTCCCGGATGCGACACATGATATGTACACCCGCCAAGGCTTCGCCCATTCCAGGTATCGATCAGATCGAAAATGAGGGGCGTGTCCACGCCAATTGTAGGATGCAAACAATGCGGCGGCTGCCAGGCGCGATATCGCACCCCGGCGATAAACTGCCCATGCGTTCCCGTCGGCCGCAGCGGAATACGGCGGCCGTTCACCGCAAGCACAAACCGGTCGCCCGTCAAACCCTCCACCTTTACTTGGAGGCGCTCAAGGGAAGAATCGACTTGCCTGACCGTTCCCCCGATCCCCGGAATTTCTCCAAGCGTGAGCCACGGCTCGATGGCATTGCGAAGCTCGATCTCCACGCCCATGTGATTCACCCTCCCCGCCACGGGAAAGCGAAATTCCACGTGCGGCGCAAACCAGGAGCGCTCGAATGCGTATCCCGCGCCGGTCAGCTCGGCGCAGACATCGTCAAAATCCTTCTCGATGAAGTGCGGGAGGAGCCACTGATCGTGCAATTGCGTTCCCCAGCGGACGAGCTTCGCCGTGTAAGGTTTTTTCCAGAACGAGGCGATCAGGGTCCGCAAAAGCAATTGCTGGGTGAGGCTCATCCGGGCGTGAGGGGGCATTTCGAAGCCGCGAAATTCGACCAGGCCGAGGCGGCCGGTTGAATTGTCGGGCGCGTACAGCTTGTCGATGCAGAATTCGGCCCGATGCGTGTTTCCCGTGCTGTCGATCAGGAGATTGCGAAAGAGGCGATCGACCATCCACGGCGGCACGTCGCCGAGCAGTTGGGCCTGCCGGTCCAGTTCCTTAAACGCGATTTCCAGCTCGTAAACGCTGTCGTTCCTGGCCTCATCGACACGCGGCGCCTGTGATGTTGGCCCGATGAATGTCCCGCTGAAAAGATAGGAAAGGGAGGGATGGTTGAGCCAGAAACCGAGCAGGCTTCGCAGCAAATCCGGCCGGCGAAGGAAAGGCGAATCCGCCGGCGTTGCGCCGCCGACCACAATGTGGTTGCCGCCGCCGGTGCCGGTGTGACGGCCGTCGAGCATGAACTTTTCCGTGCCCAGGCGCGATTGCCGGGCCTCTTCGTAGAGCCGGGTGGTGATGTCCACCAGCTCGTCCCACGATTTCGCAGGTTGGGTGTTCACCTCGATCACGCCCGGATCGGGCGTTACCTTGATCGAATCCACCCGCGGATCGAACGGCGGCGGCGTTCCCTCGATAATCACCGGCATCTGAAGCGCATCGGCCGCCTTTTCGATGTGATGGATCAGCTCGAAATAATCCTCCACCGAAGCCAGCGGCGGCATGAAGACAAAGAGCCGCCCCTGGCGCGGCTCGACCGTCAGCGCGGTGCGCACGGTCCAATAGGACGATTGGCCGGGCTGCGGAACCGCATCGGCGGGATTCTCCGGCGCGAGCGTTTGGACGTTCACTTCCGGGCGATCGCTTCCCTCGGCATGGGGCGTAAATCGATGTGACTGCTGCCGGGCTCCAAAGACGGGCAGCGGGCCGCGATCGGCCAGCGGGTCTGTATTGTGAACGTGGGGATATTGAGCGGCGCTTACCCATGGCAGGGAAGGCAGCGGCAAACGCAAACCAATGGGAGAATCACCCGGAATCAGCGTCACGTGCCTTCCGCGCAAGAGCCAGAGTCCGCTTTGCCACGTGGGGCCGTCTTTTGTGTACGTCCGCTGGATCGGCAGGACAAATCCCGACGGCACGTTGAGCCCGCGATCGAAGATTCGGCGCAGCCGCTCGCGCTCTTCTTTGTCTTCGAGCTTGGAATCGTCCGGCTCGACATTAATTGGCAGCCGCCCTTCCTTATGAAGGTAATAGCCGGCGTCCTCGAAGGCGGGAACGACGTATGACTCCCCCACCGCCAGCTCCTGCGCCAACTGCCGGGCGAAGCGCACCGCGTGGTCGTGGGTGAAGCCGTAGTCTTTCGATTCGTCCGCGATCAGCGAATGATCGTGCCAGACCGGGGCTCCGTCCTTGCGCCAATAACAGCCCAGAGCCCAGCGCGGGAGGGATTCGCCGGGATACCACTTGCCTTGCCCGAAGTGCAGCAGGCCGCTGGGCGCAAACGTTTTTTGCAAGCGGCGAACGAGGTCCTCCGAGAGTTTTCGCTTCTTCGGCCCGACGGCGGCGGTGTTCCATTCTGGGCCGTCCATATCGTCGATGCTGACAAATGTCGGCTCGCCGCCCATCGTCAATCTCACGTCGTTGGCGGCCAGTTCGCGGTCGAGCTCGTGCCCCAGCGCTTCGATCTGCTTCCACTGCCGATCGGTGTAGGGCTTGGTCACGCGCGGGTCTTCGTGAATCCGCGCAATGGTCATCGAATGCGAGAATTCGACTTTCGACGCATCGACGGCCCCGCTGATCGGGGCGGCACTCTGCGGATCGGGTGTCGCCGCGACCGGAACATGCCCCTCGCCCGTCAGGAGGCCGCTGGTGGGATCGAGCCCGACCCACCCGTCGCCGGGAAGATAGGCCTCCGTCCAGGCGTGCAAATCGGTGAAATCCTGGGCCGCGCCGGCAGGGCCTTCCAGCGGCTTCTCATCGGGCTTGAGCTGAATCAGATAGCCGCTGCAAAACCGCGAGGCGATTCCCAGGTGCCGCAGAATCTGGCAGAGCAGCCAGGCGCTGTCCCGGCAGGAGCCGGATTTTTTGGACAGCGTCTCCTCCGGCGTCTGCACGCCGGGCTCCATGCGGATCAGATAGCGCGTCTCGCGCCTGGAGGCGCTGGTTCAGCGAGACCAGAAAGGCGGTCGTCTGCATCCTGGTCCTGGGGACGCTGGCGACCCAATCCTTCAGATGTGGCGCGACCGGTAATTTCAGAAGGAACGGCGCCAGCTCGTTCGCGAGCCAGGGGTCATATTCGAAGGGGAAATTCTCGGCCGAGGGTTCGAGGAAGAAGTCGAAGGGATTGATGACGGTCATGTCGGCGACGAGATCGACTTCGACGCTGAATTCGGTGGTCTTTTCGGGGATCACCACGCGGGCCAGGTAATTGCTTTGCGGGTCCTGCTGCCAATTGAGGAAGTGTTTGGCGGGGTTGATCTTGAGGGAATAGGACCGGATCGGGGTGCGTGAATGGGGGGCGGGCCTGAGGCGAATGACCTGGGGGCCGAGAGTCACCGGCCGGTCGTAGTGGTAGGTTGTCTTATGGTTGAGGGAAACCAGTATGGCCATGCGACGTCCGGCAGACGCGCCCGCCGGGCGGTTCCGGGCCTGGGGGGAATCAGGTCTGCTGGGCGCGGATGATAGCAGGGGAGGGGGTGGGTGAACAGAACGGAACAAAACGGAGCGCTTTTGAGAAATTTATTAGTGGATGCTAGCTTTTTTGGCTGGCGTATGTGCTGGTGGGGGAAGGGGTTGGGGGTGATTTGGGTGGGGAAGGGTGGTTGGGGCGGGAAAAAGTGCTCTGTTTGTCATGAATTTGCTTCGGCCGGTGTTGGTGATTGACCGGCGATCTTCGGAACACCGAGCTTGCGGGCCAATAGAAAATCGAAGAGTCGATCGGGGGTGAACTTTTTCGCGCGGGAGCCGACCTGGGCTTCCCATCCGACTCGATACTGGACGCGCGGTTTTGTGCTGGTGAAGCAACGCAGCACGGCGTCGGCAACCCGTTCGGCGGGTAAAGCTTGTTCCGCACAGCTAAAGACATATCGGGAAACATTGTCGATCAGGGTGCCGTAATGGTTGCGAGCGGGGGAGCCAGTGGTGATGGCGGCGACGCACTCTTTTTCTTTACGCCAGATTTCCGATTGGATGGTTCCTGGAACGATGAGAGAAACGTGAATGCCTTCGGGGCGAAGTTCCAGCCTCAGCGCGTTGTTCATAGCCCGCAATGCGAACTTGCTTGCGCTGTAGGCGCCGAACAGAGGCGTTGAAATCTCACCGGTGATCGAGCCCATGTTTACGATACGCGATCCCTGTTTCTTCTGGGCGTTGCAAACGCGAAGGAGAGGCAACATGATTTGGGTGACGGCGACGACGCCAAACAAATTCACCTCAAGCTGCCGGCGCCACGCATCGAGAGAGATAAATTCCACGGGGCCCACGACGCAGATGCCGGCGTTGTTGACGAGGCCGAACAATCCTTCATTACCCACATAGGAGCGAATTTCCTCTTCGGAGGCGCGAATTGAATCGAGGTTGCAAACATCGAGTTGTATCGGCCGGATCGGGATTGGCATGTCCGCGCCCGCTTGCGACATCGAATCAGCCTCTTCCGTTTTGTGAACGCCGGCCCACACGGAAAATCCTTCGTGCGCGAATCTTAGCGCGCACGCTCGTCCGATCCCGGTGCTGGTGCCGGTCACCAATATGTGGCGGCCAAGACAGTTCGGCCGCAAGCCCCTTCCAATGAAATTCATCGCTACCATGAACGGCCTCCAGGGGGGACTACCGATCTGTGCTTTAGGAGTCCGGTTTTAGTCTTTTCCTGTTTGCCGGGTTTGGTTCTATTTTTAGTTCCAGCCATGGCTGATTTCCTCGCATGGTTACCGCATTGCTGAATTCGCCAGCCCATTTTGGGGAACTGAAGGCAGGAATTGGGGCAACGATTTTCACCCTAGAACGAGGGCTATAAAAGAACAACGAGCAAATCGAGCATTTTAAAGAATCGCGATGAACGAACGCTTTCGATTGGTTCGTGAGCCAGATGGGGTCGCTGGAACCAATCGTGTGGCAGGCGATCGATCTATTCGGCGGCGACAATTGTCCGTTGTCGGAAACCAATCCGCGTGGCTACGCTAAAAACAGAAGGTGGCATTCCGATTCACCCTTAATTTCGCGCGGAATTTGGAATTGGCGTGTTCCCGGATCAATTAGATAGAAAGTGACTCCCATGGATCAAACAAAGGACACGATGCCCGGCACCGAGCCGGCGGCAGAAGATATTTCACAGGCGGCTGCGGAGGCAACAGAATCGATTGCCGAACCGATTGAGGCAATCGCGGATCAAAGCTTGAAAGAAGCGGCTGTTGTAAAGCAGGAAGTAGTGAAAGCTGTAAAGGAAAAAGCGGAGCGTATCGGTCGGGGAGTAAAGGGAGCCTACCGGGCCGCGCAAAGTCGGGCGCGAATTGGAAGAAAAGGGCGCAGAAGTCGATACGGCAGATCCCAATCACAACGGTGCTGGCTGCGATGGGTATCGGTTTGGTTTTGGGATATGTCGGGGGACGCGCCCACGGGCGAAATTCGCGAGGTTCATGGCGTCAATGATTTTGCGGAAGCCACGATGGTGGGCGAGTACGAACCTTGTGCGCCATCTCTCCAGGGCTATTGCGCGATCCACTGTGCTGCTCCATACTTACGTCATCTTCTCTTGCCGGCGCACGCGCCAGATCGGAACGTAAGTATGGAGCAGTCACAGTGGACCATCGTTCGGCGGGCAATCCGCCAAGTTACCCGTTCTTTCCCGCAGCTGAAGCGAGTCGAGTATACCGACTTTCTGATCACCTGCCTGTACTTCTGGGCCGTGCTACACGACCGGCCGATGACCTGGGCCGTGGACCGACGCAATTACAACCGAAACTTTCGCCCACGCAAAACCCCTTCGATCTCGCAGCTGAACCGGCGCATCGCCGCGGACCGATTTCAGGACATCCTTCAGCGGGTGCACCAACGCCTCGCCGGCGACAGCCGCTTCAAGGGTCTGATTTTCGACGGCCAGGCATTGACGGTGAATCGGTCGAGCCAGGATCGCGATGCCCGCGTCGGGCACATCCCAGGCGGCATGGGTAAGGGATACAAATTGCATGCGGTGGTCGCCAGCGATGGGAATATCCCGGTGTTTTCAGTCATGCCGCTGAACACGCATGAGATGCCCGTCGCCCAGCAGATGCTCGCGGTCTTTCCGCACGAGCTCACCGGCACGCTGGTGATGGCCGACACCAACTACGACGCTCACGTTCTGCACAAGCAGGTGACACGTCGCGGCGGATTCCTCATCACTCGCACACGCGGGCGCGCGAAGCATCCGGTAACGCGGCGACAGATGGGCCCATCCCGGCGTCTGCTGATCGATCTTTGGGACCGATGTCCAAAACTGATGAAGCGTGTGTATCATTATCGCAAGCACATCGAGCGCCGCTTCGGCAACCTGGCGTGCACGCCGGGACTGTTGACCAGCCTGCCAAAGTTCGTTCGTGGCTTGCCCCGCGTACGACGATTTGTAGGCGCGAAAATCTGTCTGTATAACGCCCACAGAGCAGCGCTAAGGGGAATTTGATGCGCAAGGTTCGTACACCCACCCTACGTTTGCTATCGACTGCGGGCTCCTCGCCGGCGCACCATGAACAGCGCTCCCATGGACAAAAGCGAAAGAGAAGCCGGCTCGGGGACCTCGATGGCGACGCCCTGGTTGGCGCCGGCGGCGATGGCGACAAAGCCGTTGCCGGAGGGAACCTCAGTGTCTCCGAAGTTGTCAGTTCCGGACGAGCTGAGGGTGCCGTTGGATGCGAGGAAGAGATTCCAGAACTGGCTGGAGGAGACGGCTGAATAAGTCCCGCTGGACGGGACGGCGCCGCCGGTGTCACCCCATTCGACGACGGTTCCACTGGAGGTGAGGGCCAGCCCGCCGTTGGCGCCGGCGGAAATGGCGACATAGTCGGATCCTGAAGGGGCAGTGGCTTGACCGTAATCATTGTCACCCCAGGCGACGATGGTGCCGGTGGATGTAAGAGCGCAAGCCCACTGATAGCCAGCGGACACCTGCGCGTAGTTGTTGAGTGCCGGGTAGTTGAGTTCTCCGAGGTCGCTGCTTCCCCAGCCGACCATCTGGTGGTTGTGGGTGATGGCGAAGCCGTCGAAACCTCCTTCGGCGACGGCGAGGTAGCCGGTGCCCGAGGGATGGTTGATCTCGCCATAGGAATCGTCGCCCCAGCCGACGATTGAGCCGTTGGCGGCGAGGGCGAGATCGGCGTATGAGCCGGAGGAGATGGCTGTATATCCGGAGCCGGTGGGAACATCGGATACTTCGTTATCGGAGTTGATACCCCAGCAGGCGATGGTGCCGGTTGATGTGAGGGCAAGATCGACGTTGCCGCCCGAGGAGACGGCAACATAGTTATTCCCCGCCGGCGCGTTGCTGACAAAACTCGCGCCCCAGGTGACGAGCGTTCCCATCACCGCGGCCGAGGCGCTGCCGGAGCCAAATGACGCCAGCGCGGCGGTCGCGAAAAACGACATCATGGTAAAGCGATTAATAGTTCCGCGAAAAATGGTTCGTCGCATCATTTCTCCCTGAAGTGGACTTGCGTCTCTTTTTTCCCAAAGGCGGCGGGATTCTAAGGGCGAAACCTGTCTCGGCAACGCCAATTTCCGCCGGAATCGCGCGGCCAAAAATGGAGACGAGAAATTCGCGGGTTGTTTTGTGCTGGAGGTGTGCGATATATGCGACAAACGGATTCACCGAATGCGTCGTGAGCCTGGTCGGCGTAGCTGGAGGAACCACGCCCGTTGAAATTTAACCGGCACGGATTGCGACACGAAGTACGCGAAAAAAGTCAGACAAAAAAGGAATTTTTCGAATCCGCTTTGTGCTTGGCAACGGGGTAAACAGCACCTATCCGCCGCGGCTGCGGCGAGATTCAAACTTGGATAATTGAGGGAGTTGAACTGGGGAACTAGGATTCGAACCTAGACAAGCAGATTCAGAGTCTGCTGTGCTACCGTTACACCATTCCCCAAACACGCTTCAGGCATCAACGTGCAGGAAGCGGGAACAGGAAGTTACATCAATCGGGGAACGGATTCCAGTTGCGGAATAAGCGCGGAGAACGGAAGCAACTTATCAAGCCGACGTCTGTATCTTGCGGATCTGGTCGCGCAGCTTGGCGGCTTCTTCGTAGCGCTCGGTTTTGACAGCCTTGTCGAGCTGCTGCTGGAGTTTCTCCATCGGGTCCAGGGGAATCTTGCGGCGGATTTCGTGGGCGAATTTTTTCAGGATCCGCACCTCGTTGGACTTGGCGAAGGCATCGTCCTGCTCGAACTTCGTGAAGAACGTGCGGATGTTGTCCAAGCCGTGCTCCACCACCACCAAGGCCGGCTTAAATTCCTTGTTGTTAAAATGGATCGACGCCTCGGCCCGGCTGTTCATCATGATGATGTAGGGGCGATATTGCTCGAGGATGAGCCGGTCGTGCTCGTCGCTGGCGAATTTGCCGCAGAAGTCAAGCACGCGCAGGTTGCGGGCGGTGTCGCGCATGACGGCCACGAAATCTTCCAGCACAAAGAGGCCCAGGTAGCGCTGGTAATACATCACCGCTTCGTCGCGCAGGGCCTGGCAATCGTTGCGGTCGATTTGGAAGCCCATATCGGTGCCGTGGCGGAGGCGGTATTCGTTGAGTTCGCGCTCGTGGAATATCGAGAAGCGATTCGCAGCCGTGGGGCTTGGCGCCGTCGGGGCGGCCGGTCATTTCCATTTGCAGGACGCCGAGATCGACGCGCATCTGGAGTTTGGGCTGACCGTCGTTGCCGCTGATTTTGCGGACGTTGATGGTGCCCGGCTCGTAATCCCAGCCCTTGAGGACGGGGGTAATGTCGGCGCTGGGCATTTTGCCTTCATCGCGGGACCGGTTTTCAGAACGGCTCATGATTGGGTTGCTCCATGCGTTGCGAACGCCGCCGGGCAGTCCATTCCCGGCACGATTAAGTATAGCACGGGGGGTCAAGCTTTTTCGCAAATTACAGCGCGGTTCAACAGCGCGTCATCGGTGAATATTTTTACTTAACATTGGCGTGGGGCTGTCGGAATCGATCGAAGGCGGCGGCGGCGATGATGATGCCGCCGGTCACCATGTCCTGAACCGCATTGCTGATCTGAAGTTGGCTGCACCCATTGGTGACCATGCTCATGAGGACGGCCCCGACCAAAGTTCCGAAAACGCTTCCCTTGCCCCCGGAAAGGCTTGCCCCGCCGATAACCACCGCGGCGATGGCGTTCAATTCGTAGCCATTGGCGGTTGTGGGGTCGCCCAGGTTGTTCAAAAAAGAAAACTGGAGAACCCCGGCGATCCCGGCAAAGAAGGTAGCAAAGATAAAGATGAATATTTTGGTCCGCGCGATGGGCACGCCACAGAGCCTTGCGGTCTGTTCGTTGGAACCAGTCGCAAAAATATGACGCCCGAAGCGGGTGAACTTCAAAACGGCGGCCACGAAGAAGGTGAGGAAAATCAGCAGCCAGACGCCGGGCGGGACAATCATCCATCTTTCCTGGGGCCCGAGCATGTGCAAAAGATGCCCGACCCAGCCGGAAGGCTCGTAAATGGTGGTGCCGGCGGCGAGCCACTTGGCAAAACCGCGCACACCGCCCCAAAGCCCCAGCGTGACAATAAACGAGGGGAGGCGAAGCTGGGTGACCAGGACGCCGATCACCAACCCGACCGCGGCCCCGGCAAGGATTCCGCACAGCACGGCGGCGAGGGGCGGCCAATCGCTTCGCCGGCAAAGTGCGATTACCACCGTGCACATCGCGATATTCGAGCCGACGGATAGATCGATCCCGCCGGAAATGATGATGATCGTCGAGCCTAGCGCCGCCGTCCCAACGACGGCGGTGGTGAGCATAATGATCTCAAAATTCTCGGCACTGAGAAAATTCCGCGGGGAAAGGATCGCGAAGAGGGCAAAGACAAAGAACAGCCCGACGATCGGACCAATCGCGCCAGGGCGATGAATGTTTGTCCGGCCGAACCTTTTGCCGGTGCATCCGGCGGCGAACTTGTGGTCGTCATCTCCCCTCCGCAGCGCCGGTCGCTTCCAGCATAATCTGATGTTCATTGGTCTTTTCGACCGGCGTGGTCCGAGCCATCCGCCCTTTGCACATCACCGCAATCCGGTCGCATACGCCCAAAAGCTCAGGCAGATAACTGCTCACCATCAGGATCGCCTTTCCCTTGCAGGCAAGGTCGTCGATGAGCTGATAAATCTGCGCTTTGGAGCCCACGTCGATGCCGCGGGTTGGCTCATCGAGCAGAAAGACATCGACATCATGGCGAAGGAGACGGGCGATGGCGATCTTCTGCTGATTTCCGCCGGACAGATCGCTCACCGCCTGCCTGGGGGACCGGCAGCGAATCGCCAGACGGCGAATCCACTCGCGCGATCTCCTGCGCCTGGCGGTTTGGGCTGACAAGCCAGCCTAACCGCGTCATCGTTACGTTATCCGCGAGGCTCAGATCGACGGCGAGGCCTTCTTCTTTTCGATCTTCACTGAGCAGCCCCATCCCCTCGGCCCACCGCCGCGCAGGCGACGCCGGGCCGACATACGCGCCGAGCCGCATCTTCGCCGCGCTTCACCGGAGCAAGCCCGAAAATCGCCCGGAGAAATTCCGTTCTGCCTGCCCCGACCAAACCCGCGATTCCCACAATTTCGCCGCGATGCAGCGTGAGGCTGGCGTCGACCGGCTTGGTCTGGCCGGCGAGATCGCTGATCTGGAGCACCGCCTCCCCCTGTTTGCGCTGCGATCGGGGATAGAGATCATCCACGGATCGTCCGACCATCATGGAAATAATCCGAGTCGTATCGGTCTGGGACGTCGTCCCGCCGCCAACGCTTTTTCCGTCGCGCAGAACCTCGAAGCGATCGGAGATTTCGCGAACCTCTTCGAGAAAATGGGAGATGTAAATGATCGCCATCCCCGAAGCGCTGCAGCCGACGGACGAGGTCGAACAAGTGCCGGATATCGGATTGCGTCAGGCTGCTGGTCGGCTCGTCCAGCACCAGCACCCGGCAGCCGACGCAGATCGCCCGGCCGATCTCCACGAGCTGCCGCTCCGCGAGAGATAGCTTGCTGAGCGGCGCGGCCGGATCGATGTCGGGCCGGCCAAGCTGCGCCATCGCGCCTGCCGCCTGACGCTTCATTTCTGCCCAGCGAACAAACGGGCCGCTCGTCGGTTCCATCCCCAGGAGCATGTTCTCCATCACCGTCAGATCTTTCGCGACCGACAGCTCCTGATAAATCATGGCAACCCCGCGCCGGCGCGCTTCCAGCGGATCGCGCGGGGCATAGGGCTCGCCATCGAGCCACATCTCCCCCTCATCGGGCGCATGGGCACCGGAGATGACCTTCATAAGCGTGCTTTTGCCCGCGCCATTTTCGCCGACGAGCGCGAGGACTTCACCGCCGCTGACTTGAAGATCCACCCCATCAAGCGCAACGGTGGCGCCGAATCGTTTCCGCACGCCCTGCATCCGAAGTCGGGGACCTGCAAATTGTGTTGTCTGAGCCAGTTGAGTCATGTGGCGGGGTGAGTCATGTGGCGGGCATCAGCTCCCCGAAAGAAGCTTCTGAACCTCCGGCGTATCCAGATTGTCGCGCGTGATCAGTTGAACCCCGCTGTCGGTAACCGGCGGCTGAGCGATTCCATGAATCGAATCGACGCATGCCTTCACCCCTTCATATCCCATCTTGGTCGGATTCTGCGAAACCAGCGCATCGATCTCGCCCTTCTTGAGCGCATCGACCAGTTCCGGTGTCGCGTCGAATCCTACGAAATGAATCTTCCCGGCCAGGTTGTTCTGCTCGAGCGTGTTGAGCATGCCCAACGTCGTCGATTCGTTCGGGCAGAAAATGCCATCGGCCTGCTTGATCTCGGAGAGGAGATTCATCGAAGCCGTCTGCGCCTGATCGACCGTCGCGCCGGCATATCGGTCCTTCACCAGCGCGGTCATTCCCGGATTCTCGTCCATCGCGCTGAGAAACCCGTCTTCGCGCTGAATCGTGCTTGCCGAGCCAACGGCATATCGCAGCAGCACATACTTCCCCTTTCCGCCCAGAAGTTTCGCCAGCTCTTCACCGCCGAGCTTCCCGGCGGCTGTGTTGTTGGTGCCGACGTAGCATTCAAAATCCTTTCCGACGTCTCCCTTCAGCGACGAGTCGATGATGACCACCGGAATATTTTTTTGCATCGCCGTCTGCACCGGCGGCAGCAGCGCCGTGTCATCCAGGGGAGCAAGCACGATCCCATTCACATTCCCGGATGCAAATTGCTCCACCAGCGAAATCTGCCCGGCGCGGTCGTCCTCCAGCAGCGGGCCCTTATAGATAATATTGACGCCAAGGTCCTTCCCCGCCTGCTCGGCTCCCGCCTCGACCGATTTCCAATAGGCGTGCGTCGTCCCCTTGGGGATAACCGCCAGCGTAAGCTGCGGATCGCCCTGCGTCGTCGGCGCGACCGTCTCCGATTGCTCCTTACGAAACGCGATCAGCGCCACGGCGGCACCGACAATCACGATGAAAATGACCCAGACTCCCTTGTTCATTGAGCGTCTCCTCGCTTGTCGTAGCCCCAACTGTCTCCGTCGCGCGATTTTAAGTGATTCACCGGCGCAATGCGAGAAATGACGATCAGAACGCCACCGCGTGAGACCGCAAACGAGAGTCCGCGATTCGTGGGCTTCCTAACGCGCCCGCAAGTGGCGCGGCTACACCGGGAAAAAGAACGTCACGGGATCATGCCGTTACCCGGATTTTCCCATAGAGAAACTCCGGCGCGAAATCCGCCCCGTTCGGCCAGACAATGGTGTGAATTTCCGGATCAACCCGGACTTGCTTGAAATAGCCGATGTCTTTCAACGGAAGAAACATCTCCCCGTAAAGTTCCTCCCCCAAATCGATGTCTCCCTCGGCACCGTCATCGAACTTCAGATGAACTGTGTAGCCGCGCACATATTCTGCGTAAACAAGTCGAGGCAGCATAATTACTCCAACGGCTCAATCTTCCGAAGCGGTTGCCGGGCGCGAGCCAGATTCCAATCCTGCAGCAGTTCCTCACGATGCAATTCACGCCACTCCTGAACGTGGCGCAGAGCGCGCTTCGGGAAATTCCCATGAACTTCACCGGTCGCGATATCGACGGTGATCTGGTAATCGCCATAGGTCGCATGAAAATGGGCGGGCTCGTGATCGCGATAAAACATGGCGATGATGATTCCGAGAAATCTCGATAATTCCTGCACTGCGCCATTGTATCGAAACGAGCCTCCAGGAAACAATTCTCATCCTCACGCCCCCGCCGCTCCCTTCAGCGCGTCGAGCAGATTCTGCGTCGTATACAAACTCGTCAGCTTATCCGGCTCATTCCCATGCGGCGCATAAATCGCCGTCAGCGGAATCCCCCCACCCGGGTTCAGCTCATTCACCTTTGGCCATCCCGGCGCATCGTCACTGGTGAGATCGGCTCGAATCAGCACGACATCATAATGCTTCAGCGCCGCCGCCGTCCGCGGATCGCGAAAGACGGATGCCTCGATGGAAAGACAATTCGGGCACCAGTTGGCGGTGAATTCGACCAGCACCGGCCGCCCGCTGGCCCGTGCCGCGGCAAAGGACTGGTCGGTGTATGGCTGCCACAGAAGTCCCCCGACAAACCGCATGGTGATGTCATAGGAGACCAGCACCACGGCCGCCGCGGCAACAAGCGAAATCGCGATTGGCCGCGGGCGTTTGGTAAGCAGCGCGATCCGCCCGACCATGAAACACATTCCGATGGCAATCACGACGAAGATCGCGAAGAAAATCTGGTCGCGCCCCAGAAATCTCCCCCCCGCGAAATAAACCGCCACGGCCAGCACGAAAAACGCCATCGTCTGCTTGAGCACTCCCGACCACGGCCCGCTGCGCGGAATCCACTTCACCAGATTCGGAAACGCGCTGAGGATCAGATACGGCAGCGCCATCCCAACTCCCACCATCAGGAAAGCCGACACCCCCACCGCCGTCGGCTGCGCCAGCGCCCAGGCGAGAATTCCGGCAAACATCGGCGCCACGCACGGCGAAGAAAGCACCGCGGTGAAAATCCCAAACACAAAATTCCCCAGGATGGTTTCGTGCGTCAGGGCGACGTTATAAACCCCCGCCGGCAGAATGAATTCAAAAAGCCCGAACATTCCCGCCGCCATCGCCAGCAGCACGACGACTACGCCCCAGATAAACCATCCATAACTGAAGAGCTGCCCCCACTGTAAAAATCGCGAGACCACCACAAGCTGCGCCAGAATCCCAAAAAAGCAGATCACCCCCAGGCTGAAGACACACCCCAGCAGAAAACAGCGCGCCCGGCTCTTCTGCGACGCTTGCACAAACCCAATCACCTTCAGCGGCAGCACCGGCAGCACGCACGGCATGAGATTAAACAGCACCCCCACCGCCAGCGCAATCAGCAGCGCCAGCCCATGGCTCGACGCCCCCAGCACAAACGTGCGCCCGAAAAAGTCGATCGTCGTCCCCGACGGCGTGGAAGCCTCCGTCGGCGCTACCTGCCCCACCGCCGGCGCCCCAGTCGCGAAAACGCGCGGATCAAATCCGGAAAATTTCGATTGATTCACCGGCGTCACCATCGCCGACGCCGGCACGATCGACGTTTCAATCGTAAACACCTGGTTCCGCGCCGGCGCAAAGCAGACATGATCGTTGCACGCCTGCCAGGTCAGCTTCCCGGAAATGGTGGCCGGCCCGACCGCCGCCGTCGCCTTCACCCGCATCGGCAGATAAACGATCACCTCCCCCGTATAGACACTCTGCGGACCCAGAGCCACGAACGTCTCGATCTTCCCATCTGGATAAATCGGATCCAGAAAATCGACATCGGGATTGGCGTCCGGCGTCACCTCAAATTTAATGTAATTCACCCCCGTCCCGGTCAGCGGTGTATGCGACTGGGCATGCAACCCCGGCTTGATATCGACCACCACCGCCGCGACGGCCGTCTGGCCTACTTGCAACGACGACGTATTGAGCACCGCCGTATACGTCGCCGTCTGCATTGCTGCTGCGCAAATGCCCGGCAGCATCAGAACCGCGAGCACAAACCAGATATGTCGCTTCCCGTTCATTTCCCACATTATACGTCCAACAATCAAATTCAGATTTACCGCGAAGACGCGAAGAGACTTCGATGAGCCTCAGTCGAATCGCGCCAAGAAATACAAGAAAATCGCCAAAACTGCCCATTTTCCTGGCGCGATTCGACTGAGGCTCATCGAAGTCTCTTGGCATCTTGGCGGTTTAACTTCTTCCCGACGATTATTGAGGCTAAAATGCAGTTGAAATGCAGGACACGACCGACTACATCCAAACCCTCGGCAAATCCGCGCGGAAAGCCTCCGCCCAGCTCGCCACGCTACGCGATGGCGTCAAATCCGCCGCGCTCAAAAAGATTGCCGCCGCTCTTCGGGCCTCGAAGGAAACTCTTCTGACCGCGAATGCGAAGGACATCGAGGCCGCGCAGAAGGCGCAGATGCAACCGGCCCTCGTCGAGCGGCTCAAGCTGACGGAGAAACGCCTCGCCTCGATGGCCGACGGCGTTGAGCAGATCGCGGCCCAAACCGACCCCGTCGGCCAGATCATCGAAGGCTTTGTCCGCCCCAACGGCCTGCGAATCTCCAAAATCCGCGTGCCGCTCGGCGTGGTGCTCTTCTTTTACGAGAGCCGTCCCAACGTCACCAGCGACGCCGCCGCCCTCTGCATCAAAAGCGGCAACGCCATCATCCTCCGCGGCGGGAAGGAAGCGATCCATTCCAACCTCGCCATCGGAAAAATTATTTCCCAGTCGCTCGAATCCAGCGGCATCAACCCCGCCGCCGTCCAACTGATCGAATCGACCGACCGGGCACTGGTCCCCCCGCTGCTGAAGCTGGACAAATATATCGACCTGGTCATCCCCCGCGGCGGTGAGAGCCTCATCCGCGCCGTCGTCGCCGATTCGACGATTCCTGTGCTGAAGCATTTCACCGGCAACTGCCACATCTACGTCCACGCTGACGGTGTGCAAATGCAGGAGCAGGTCCGCAAAATCTGCGTGAACGCCAAGACCAGCTATCCCGGCGGCGCCGTCTGCAACGCGGTTGAGAAAATCCTCTTCCATAAAGACACGGCCAATACGCTTTTGCCCAAAGTCTGCCAGGACCTCGCCGCCGAAGGGCGTGGAAATCCGCGGCGACGAACAAACCCGCGCGCTCTATCCGTCGGCAAAACCGGCCACAGAATCCGACTGGCCGCTGGAATATCTGAGTCTCACCATCGCCATTAAAGTCGTGGATTCCATCGAATCCGCCGTCGCCCACATCAACGAATACGGCAGCCATCACACGGACGCGATTTTGACCAACTCGCAAACCGCGATCGACCATTTCATCACGAACGTCGATTCCGCGAGCATCATGGTCAACGCCAGCACCCGCTTCGCCGACGGCGGGGAATACGGCCTCGGCGCCGAGATCGGCATCAGCACCGACAAACTCCACGCGCGAGGACCCATGGGAGCGGCGGACCTGACGACGTATAAGTGGGTCGTTGCTGGCGATGGGCACACACGCTAAACCCGAAACCAGAAACCAGAATGACGAATCAAATCCGAAATCCGAATGACCGAATGGAAACAACCCTTCGTCATTCGGTCATTCGGGCTTGATTCGTCATTCTGGTTTCGGATTTCTGGTTTCCGCCGCCCCTCCCACCGACAAAAACTCACCCATTTCCCGCCAAATCGCCGAAAACGGATAAGGTCCAATAACAAAGGCGGCAGCAATGCCCATGATGCAGGAAGATATTCGCAACCACTATGAACAGGCGTGGAAGCAGCTCGACGAAAAGGCCGCTGACGATGCCGCCCTGGCCTATTCCAGCGCGGTCGAAGATGCCGTGCTCTACCCCCTCTACCAACAGCTTTTGAACGACCTGAAAATCACCGTCACCGGCGGCAAGGTTCTGGATGTGGGGTGCGGCTCGGGGCGCTGGACGCGGTTCTTCCTTAATCACTTTTCGCCGGCACTGCTTGCCGGCATTGACTTCACTTCGGCTTCCATCGAACTGCTCAAGAGACGTTATGCCAATCATTCGAAAACAACGACTGATTTCCGCGTGGCCGACCTGACCGATCAGGCGCTAAACCTTGGGCATAAGTTTGATCTGATCAATGTGATGAATGTTTTGTTCCACATCCCCGAGCCCGACCGGTTTTCGGCAGCGATGAAAAACCTCGCCAATCACCTTGCACCCGGCGGGCGGATCGTAACCACGGAATATATGCCGCGCACGAGCATGCGAACCAACTGGATGCTGGTGCGCAGCCGCTACGAATTCGAAACCGCCGCCGCGGCCGTGGGTCTGCGGATCGCGGCCATCCGCGCCTCCGGCATTTTCAGCAACGACCCGATGGGCCTCGACGGCCCCGACGGCGGCGTGCGCGCCCAGTTCAACGCCGTCCGCACGGGAATCAACCAGATCTGCTCCCTCCAGATGAACGAGCAGCTTCGGCAGTTCTTCACCAAATTCCTCAGCGACGTGGAACTGGCGGTGCTGAATTTCTCGAAAGAGCGTATTGCCGAAGTGGATATGCCGAGTCAGAAACTTGTAGTGCTTGCGGCAGCGTAGATTCAATCATACACATCGCGTCGATGGCCGACTCGGACGACAAGGACCAGCAGCCGGTCGTCGTGAATTTGATATATGACCCGCCAATCGCCGATCCGGATTCGCCAGGCGTCGACTCCCACAAGTTTTTTGCTGCCGGGTGGACGTGGGTTTTCACTAAGACCAGTGATCGCTTCGCCAATGCGGCGAGCAATGGGCTTGTCCAGCTTTCTGAGCTGAACCGCCGCCTGCGGCAGGATGGATACGGTCCACCGCCCGTTCAAAGGCCTAGTTCCGCTTTAACTTTCGCCCAGGGGATCGGCTTTTCCTTCTTCGCCTTCATCCGCGCCAGCGCTTTGCGGGCGGCTTTCGTATCCGCTGCCTCTTCGAGCTTTTCGAGCAGAGCCAAATCTTCCATGGAAACGAGCGCGGCCACGCCCTTCCCCCGGCGCTGGAGCACAACCCGTTCCCCCTGGTACGCGACCCGATTGATCGTGTCCGCCAGATTGGATCGAATTTTTACGATGTTGACGGTCATATTTCTATAATGTCCATGCTAGCGCTTATGTACATTATCGTCATAGTCCGCTGGCGGGTCAATACCACCTGTTCCATTCCCCTTCTGTGTTCGGTTTTGACGATCGATTAGAAATCAGAGCAAGACGAGGTCGGCCCTCACCCCAACCCTCTCCCAGAGTACCGGGCGAGGGGGAAAAAGGATGTTTACCATTCGGCAATTGGAAATCGGCAATCGGCAATCTCTTCTAATGCACACTCGCCAGCTTCTCCACCACGGTAAACAGCGCCTGCGTCCCATCCCTGCCATGCCCCGCGGCCTGGGCGGCCGTGAAGAGCTGGTGAACCAGGCTCGCCGCCGGCAGCGACGTGTTCGATTCCTCGGCGCAGCGCAGCACCAGGCGCAAATCCTTCTGCTGAAGATTGATCATGAACCCCGGCCGCATATCCCCCGCCGCCATGCGCGGGCCCAGGTTTGAGAGTTGCCACGATCCCGCCGCGCCGGCGGAGAGGGCGCCGATTGTCTTTTCCACGTCCAGCCCGTTCTTGCGGGCGAAGACCAGCGCTTCGCACACGGCCATGTTGGTCACGCTGACCAGGATCTGATTCACCAGCTTGGTGAGTTGCCCGCATCCGCTGGAGCCGCAGTAGGTGATGGTGCTGCCCATGATCCGCAGCAGCGGCTCGACGCGGTTGAAGGCTTCCATCTCCCCGCCCACCATGATCGAGAGCGTGCCGTTTTTTGCTCCCACGTCTCCGCCGCTGACCGGGGCGTCGAGCATTTTCACGCCCTGCTTCGAGAGTTCTTCCGCCATCTCGCGCGTGCTGCTTGGTGAAATCGTGGAGTGATCGACCACGATCAGCCCTCCGCGCGCCCGCGAGGCCAGGCCATCGCTGCCGCGCACGACGGCTTCCACGTCCGGCGTATCCGTCACGCAGATGAAAACGATATCGCTCTCAGATGCAACCAGCGCGGGAGATTCGACGAACTTCGCCCCCCGCGCGATGAGGCGCGACGCTTTCGTTTTGGTGCGCGAATGAATTGTCAGCGGATAGCGCGCTTCGAGCAGGCGCGAGGCCATAGCGCCCCCCATGATCCCCATCCCAATAAAGCCAAGCCGATCGGGCATGGGCTATTTGTGCAATAGAATCATCAAAATAACAAGGATGAGGATGACAAATAATTCCGCCCCCGCGGCCCAGGCGAGCATCATCGTCGACGGCGAGCGCCAGCGCCCTCCGGCGACGGCCCCGGAGAAGGAACCAGATCGACGGTCTTGCCCGTCTCTTCAATCTTGGCCAGCGATTCCAGATCGACGGCGCGGCGGGCGTATCTCGGCGCCTTGTTCTTGGCGACCAGCCGAAGGTCTTCCAGCATCTGCTCGGTCGATTGATACCGGTCCTCGCGCCGCTTGGCCATGGCGACGTCGATGATTTCTCCCACGCCAGCCGAGAGCGCCGTGTTGATATGATCCGCCGGCACGAGCGGCTGCTTCAGATGCTGGTGCATCACGGTTGACGGCGTATCCCCCTCAAACGGCGGCCGGCCCGTCGCCAGGTGATAAAGCGTCGCGCCCAGGGAATAAATATCGGCGCGGAAATCGATATCCACATCGCCGCGAATCTGCTCGGGGCTGATGTAATACGGTGTGCCGTAGGCTTTCCCGGCTTCCATCTCGGCGGCCTGCTTGTCGTCAACCTGGCGCGCCAAACCCAGATCGGTCAGCTTCGCCACGCCCTTGGGGGTAAGGATGATATTCTTCGGTTTCACATCGCGGTGAATCAGCCCGCGCTGATGGGCGTGCGCCAGCGCATCGGCCATCTGGATCCCAACGTCGAGCACCTCCGCCTCGGAAAAACTCTTCCCCTCGCCGGCGGGCGGCGCGGCCATCAGGTCGTAGAGCGTCTTGCCTTCCACGAATTCCATCACGAAATAGTGAACACCGTCGGGAGACTCACCGACGTCAATCGCCTGCACGATATTGTTATGACTGAGCCGGGCGGCGGCTTTTCCCTCTTTGTAAAACCGCTCCACGAAATCCTGGTTATCCCCCATTTTCTTCGGCAGGATTTTGATCGCCACGATGCGGTCCAGGGAGTTCTGGCGGGCGCGATACACCGTGGCCATCGCCCCTTTGCCCACCTGTTTCATCAATTCATAGCCCGGGATTCGGCTCGACTTGCCGTCGACCACCACCCCGCGCAAACGCTTGGCCTGATTGTTGGTGAGAAAGCTGTTTTCAACCAGGAGATCGCTGAGGCTGCGGTGGTTGGGATCGGAGGCCTGCTTTTGCTGTTCCCGGCAGAAGTCGACTTCGCTGCGGGTGACCAGGCCCATGTCGACGGCAAGCTTGCCGACTTCGGTGTCGAAGCCGGACGAAGCGAGAGCGCCTTTGTCACCGGAGCCTGGATTTGGATTTGGCGTGCGTGACATAGCCGACTTCAGCGAATACCGCACGTCGAGGCCGCTCACCCCGCGCCGGACGCCACAGAACCCCCGGTCGCCCTAAAAATTAGGCCGATTTCCGCGGGGTGTCAAGGATTATTCGGACAATTAACCCTTCTCCATCGCGCATTTTCAGGTGGATAAGCGGCCGCAACGGATAAAGCGCAACGGCTTAGCAAGACTTCGGTCGGGCACGTTTATCGGACGGGCGCGACCGTTTGCGCCGCGCGGGACGCCGAGACTCTGACTGTTCACTCGGGACCACCAGTTCCAATTGCACCCCCTTATCGTTCCACATCAGCTTAATTGCATCACGAATCATAAATACAAGTTCATCCAACGATTTCGCCTCGGTCGTAATCCCGTCCTTTTCCAGGACCCGCCCGATGAACCAGTCATCCTCTTTTGACACCAGAACATGATAAAGCTTCATGACACTTCTCCGCGGAATTCTTCCCAATCGACCTTTGCGTCCTGGGCCATGCCTTTTACCGTGCCCCGCTGCAATTCTCGGTGACGAGGCACGGCAATTTGAACGCCGTCGGAATCCCTGCGAACGATTGTATGATTCGACCCTTCCCGCAGCACGTAAAATCCATGCTTCATCAGCGCTCGCAGGACCTTTCGTTGCTGAAAGCTCATTCCCCGTCCATATTTGCAATAATCGCCGACCCAAACTCGCTGCACTTAATCTGCTTCGCCCCTTCCATGAGCCGGGCGAAATCATACGTCACGGTCTTGGCGGCGATCGCTTTATCCAACCCGTGAACGATCCGATCCGCCGCCTCCTGCCAGCCCAGGTATTCCAGCATCATCACGCCGGAGAGAATGACGCTGCCGGGGTTTACGACGTCCTGGTTGGCATATTTCGGGGCGGTTCCATGGGTCGCCTCGAAGACCGCATGACCGGTGACGTAATTGATATTCCCGCCCGGCGCAATCCCGATGCCGCCGACCTGCGCCGCTAGAGCATCCGACAGATAATCGCCGTTCAGGTTCAGCGTGGCGATGACGTCAAAATCCTCCGGCCGGGTCAGCACCTGCTGAAGCGTGATATCCGCAATCGCATCCTTAATGACGATCCCCGCCCCCGGCTTCCCATCGGGAATCTTGCACCACGGCCCGCCGTCGATTTCCACCGCCCCGAAAAAATCCTTGGCGACCTTATACCCCCAGTCCCGAAACGCCCCCTCGGTGAACTTCATGATGTTCCCCTTGTGCACCAGCGTCACCGACTTGCGCTTGTGCTTGACCGCATACCCAATCGCCGTATACACCAGCCGCTCCGTTCCAGCATACGAAACCGGCTTCAGTCCGAGGCCCACCTCGATCGGCAGCTCGCGCTTCGGAGCCCCGATCTTTTCCAGCGCCGCCTGCCAGTCGTTCGTCGCCGCCTGCGTGCCGAAGCGAATCTTCTTGAATTCCTTCGGAAATTCCTTCTCAAAAAAATCCAGAATCTTCTTCGCCTCGGGCGAGCCAGCCTGCATATTCAATCCCCGCGTAAATATCCTCCGTGTTCTCGCGGAAGATCACCATGTCCACCTTCTCCGGCTGCTTGACCGGCGAAGGCACGCCCGTGAAATACCGCACCGGCCGCAGGCAAACATAAAGATCCAGCATCTGCCGCAGCGCCACGTTCAGCGACCGAATCCCCCCGCCCACCGGCGTGGTCAGCGGCCCCTTGATCCCCACCAGGAATTCCCTGAACGCCGCCACCGTGTCGTCCGGCAGCCAGTTGTTGAACTTCTTAAAACTTTTCTCCCCCGCGAAGACTTCCATCCACGCGATCTTCTTCTTGCCGCCGTACGACTTTTCCACCGCCGCATCGAACACGCGCTGGCTGGCCCGCCAGATATCCGGGCCCGTGCCATCCCCTTCAATAAACGGGATGATGGGCCGGTCCGGCACCTGGAGCTTCCCCCCGGAAATCGAAATCGTTTGACCCTCAGACGGGACTTTTACATCTTTGAATTTCGTCATGCCCGAAGGGTAGAACACCAGCGGGCAAACGTCAAAAGGGGTGCCTCAGCGGCTCAGAAAATTTACAAAATTGTCCTTGAGCATCAGCCGAACGTCGCGCTGGATGTCCTCCGCCGTCACCCGCCGACCGGTCTCGGCAAGGTCGCTGTATTTATCCGTCAAAACCTTCGCCAGAATCCGCCGGCTGTGCGTCCACTTATAGATCAACTGATCCAGCACCCGCGCATCGGAATGCTGCGGTATAAAGCTGGTCCCCAGAAGCTCCATCCGCATCCGCTCGATTTCCTCGATCAGACTCGGATTATTGACGAACCACCAGCATCCGAAAACCATCAGGTTGCCGAATTTCCGGGCCGCCACACATACCTCATGCTGGTTCTCGCGGGCCAGCATCGTCAGGAAGAATTTGTTCTTCGGAAACTCCCGGCAGAGATTAACCACCGAGAGAATATCCGACTTCCCGCACATATCCCCCGCATCCCCCAGATCTGGATTCACGCGCATCCTCGAGCCGATCATCATCGCAAACGGCAACCCGCGCTCGGCGGCACACTGGCAGCACCGCCTTCTCCAGAACGGTCTGTCCCGCCTTCTCGACCGGATCATTCCCGGCCGGATATCTGAAATCCGGCGGCAAACTAACCGCCAAATAAATCGCCTTCTGCCGATCGATCCACTCCCGCAGCAGCCGCTGAATCTCCTCGATGGTCGACGAAGAAATCTCCTCCGAAACCTTATATCCCCACCCCGCCATCTTCTTCGCCGCGGTCGGCCAGGCGCGCAGCAGCGGGTCGATTCGCAGCACGCCCTTGAACCGCGAATCCGCCGGGATCCCCTTGAGCCACCGCTCCCGCTCGTTGTCGTCAAAAACCGGATTGGTCATCGTGATCGACGAGACATTCGAAAGCTCCATCACCTTATCGATATATTTGCTCGGATCCTGCTTCGCGAAAAACGGCCGATAGGCATCCAGCGACTTTTCGTTCGGGTCGAGCCCCAGAAGCTGCAGCGTTGTCAGCACCCCCCGGCAGGCCTCGCTCACCGGCGTGTTCTCCACAAACAGATGCTTCCAGATATGGTCCGCCTGCTGCTGCTTGCTCATCTTCCAGAACTGCTCATACGGCAGCTTCGTCGCCGGCACCACGCGATAGACCTCGGCCACCAGGTAGTGATACGTCACCAGCTCATCCACGCCCCAGAGCATCAGCCCCGCCGGGTCGGTCTTCCCGGTCCCATTGGGCACCGGTGTGCCAAACGTCGGGGGATAAAGATGCGTATGCATGTCCACGATGCCTTGGCCGTTCAGGGCCGCCGACACCGTTTCCGCCAATTTCTGCCGTGGGATAGATTGATTGCTCATAATTTCTCCGGAAAGCACAATATCCTGCCCCCGCACCGGCAATTCAATAGCAGAATCCGTCGGGATTGGTGACAATTCCGGTTCAATCCGGGACCGACGATTACGTCATAACTGATACCCAACGATATGAGTTGCAAGTTACGAGTTGCGAGTTGCGAGAAAAGACGGTCCATTTGCTCGCAACTCGCAACTCGCAACTCGCAACCCGCAACTTCCCCCCATTTGGCATTCGGCATTCGGCCTTTACGATAGTCTCCCATGACCCCCCCGCGCCTCCTCCTCACCCTTCTCCTCGCCATTCTCGTAGGCGGCGCCGTCCTTTACTTCTTCGGCACCCAGCAACCCCCCCCGCCATCACCCCCCAAACCCGCCATCGCCCAAACCCTCCCCGCCACCACCCAATCCGTCGCCGCCACGGCCCCCGCCCCCAATCTCCAAACCTACGGCCAGCTCCTCCACGCCGAGTTCCGTAACTATCCCGACACCCGCCCCTGGGGCACGCCGGTTGATCTCAACGACGCCGCCCACATCCTCCTCACCGAACCCCTCTTTGTCTGCACCCGCGGTGATCTCTGGATTGCCTCCCCCAAAGCCGATCCTCTTCAAAAAGTTCTCGCCCGCGCCGGCGGCGAAAGCGAGCACCTCGTCGATCGCCCCATCTCCTACATCATCTGGTCCCTCGATCCCCACGGCGCCTGGCAACCCTCCGCCGTCTGCAAGAATTCCGCCGGCTTTGAAATCGTCTCCGCACAAACCACAACCCCCATCCCCTGGCATCGCAACTACCACTGGGACCTCGCCCAAACCTGGCAGGATGGCACCAACCTCCGCCTCATCGTCCCCACCGACAACGGCGTCAGCATCCTCACCCTCCCCCCTTCCACTCTTTCCCCTCTTTCTCCTCTTACCCCCGCCCCCGGTAATCCGGGGGAGGGCAGGGGAGGGGGCAGTTCACCAATAGGTGAAAACTATTTCCAACTTGTAGACCCCACCTCCACCACACGCCCCTCCCAACCCCCGGATGTTCTCTTCGACACGCGCGGCATCCTCGCCTGGATCCCCGCCGACGATAAATTCTCCTCCACGCGCGTCGCCCGCTACCTCAACGGCGCCTGGACCCAGCTCGATCCCGCCGCCTGGCCCGGCGACATCGTCTACCTCGTCCCCCATCTTGACGGCAGCGTCCTCGAAATCCGCCGCACGGGCGCCCCGGATGCTCTCTCCTATGTCACCCTCGACACCCCCGACATCGACGAAAAAGCCGTCTCCGATCTCGTCGACCAGCTCGGCGACGACGACCCCGACAAACGCGCCGCCGCGTACAAACAACTCTCCCAGTTCGGCCCGAAAATAAATCCCATCCTTCAGAAGCTCGTCTCCGATGCGCCTCCCGAAGCCCAGGCCAGAATCCACGAGCTTCTACAGGGCACCACCCTGGGCGGCATGACCATCAACGGCAACCTGCTCACCCTCTCCACCCGCCTGAAAAACGGCGGCATGATCTTCACCGCCCCGCAGGGCGTCACCATCCCCGAAGAAGGCGCTACGCCTCGCGTCGTCACTCCCGATTATCTCATCCTCCAGCCCGGCAAACCGCCGGAGGAGCTCGCCCCGGTCATCGTCGACCGCCTCGCCAACGCCTCGGGAATCATCAGCGCCTGGTCGGACGAGCTGGTCGTCAGCAACCCCGATTACGGCCCCTGCCGATATCTCCCGCCGGATTCCCTCGACCCGCTCCTTCGCCTCTCCGAGCGCGATTTCACCCGCCTGCGCGCCATCGACAGCCGCGGACGCTGGCTCTTCACCGACGATTCCACCAACCGCACCCTCATCCTCGACCCCACCGTCCCCGACCCGGCTCCCGGGCTGGCCATCTGGTTCATCGACACCGCCAACAGCTCTGGCTGGACCAAAACCGATTGGCCCGCCCTCACCCGCGGCAACTCCCGCTGGCTCGTCAACGACCACGACTGGCAACCCCTGGAGAAATCCCAAACCGTCAACACCGACCCCCCACCCCCCACCACCCAGCCCGCCCCCCTCTGCACGGATGCCGCCGGCAACCAGTATTTCGATGGCCACATCACCATCACGATCCAAACGCCCGCCACTAAAACTTCACCCGGCAAAACCATCGTCTGGAATCTCCCCGATGAAGCCGCCGTGCGCCGGGCGAAGAGGCCCACCTTGTCTCCGACAACCACGGCCATCTCTTTCTCTTCAACTGCACCGGCCGGATCACCCGGCTGCGGCTAGCTCTCGCCGAAGATCCGCCCCTTTCCATCGACGCGACGTTTTCGAGTCACGTTCCACCCTTCGCGGACATCCGCCGCGCCTGGTGCGATCCGGCGGGGCGAATCGTCGTCGCCTACGAGGACTACCGGCTGGCGATTATGTTTCCGACCGGGCAGATCCCAGAGGAAATGAACGACAAGATTTTGCCCGAGGATTTGAGGAGATTTGATGCGCGGTAACTCACCTCTTACCCCCGCTCCCGGTACTCCGGGGGAGGGTTGGGGAGGGGGTGATTTGACGAACGACACATGACTGTCGCAACATTCCCCCATGCCCGGCAAACGCGATCATTCCCGCAAGCTGATCACATACGCCCGCCGCATGCGCAAACAGCCCACCGACGCCGAGAAAAAACTCTGGTCCCTCCTGCGGCGAGGTCAAATCGACGGCTTCCACTTTCGCCAGCAAGTCCCCGTCGCCGGCTACATCATTGACTTTCTCTGCTTGCAGGCCGGAGTCGGCGTAGAAGCGGACGGCGGCCAACATCTGGACAAGCCAAATATTGAATACGACCGTCGACGAAGTGAAGCGCTAGCGATAAAGGGCATCAAGCTTCTTCGATTTTCAGACTACGAAATTCTTAAATTCCCCGAAGCTGTGCAGGAGACGATCTACCAGACCCTCACCGAAAACCCCCTCCCCAACCCTCCCCCGGATTACCGGGGGCGGGGGAGAGCAATGAGCGACAAGAATTTACCCGAGGACCCGGAGAGGTCTGATCCGCACTGATGCCCGCTCGTGCGCACGAATGCATTTCCCCCGCCCCCGGTACTCCGGGGGAGGGTTGGGGAGGGGGCGGCTGGCTTTAAGAATGAACCAGAACGTGAGCCCTTCGGTAAGCGCTCACGTCCGGCTTCGCTCCGCGATGGTGCCGATGACAATCAGTAATTCGTTGAGCGTAAATGCGGGGGAGATCCCTCGCATTGCCGGTCGCTCCTATCTATTACATTTCCGCGCGTTTCGGACTTATTTCGCTTCCGACTCCGAAACTGGCGATATAACAATCTTAACATGCCTGGTTTGGGAAAGACGGATGTATTCAATGGGACCGGATCTTGAAGATCGGGTGTAACGCTGCTCGATCCAGCTTGCAGGTATTTGGCTCGTATCGATTTGAAACTGGGCTGTTTCTCCATTTTGGTCGGTAACGAACTGAGACAGCCTCAGTTCGCGATCCGAAGCGTAGTCTCCTAGAGCGTGTTGTGCACTTTACTCCACTCCTATCATCATGAGCCGACGCAGCATCACACAGGCAAAGGCGACAAAGTGAAGACCGGCCAGAGTCGTGGCCAACCGTTCGTAGTCACGAGCCAATCGGCGGAAGCGTCCGAGCCAGCCGAACGATCGCTCGACAACCCATCGCCGGGGGAGCAGTACGAAGCCTCGTTTGGCCTGCGGAAGTTTAACCACTGACAATTCGATGTCGCTTTTGGCTGCGTCGACGGCGGGTTGTTCGCCGGTGTATCCCTGATCGACAAATGCCAACGCCACCGAATCGCCGGTGGCTTTCTGCACATCCCGGGCCAGTTGCTTCACACGTGAACGGTCCTGCTGATCGGCCGATGTTACGTGCAGCGCCAGCAGATGTCCCAGCGTGTCCACCGCCATGTGCGTCTTGCTTCCTTTCTTTCGCTTGGCTCCGTCGTAACCGCCACGGCCGCCGCTCTCGGGCGTGCTCTGCAGCGTGCGACTATCGAAGATCGCTGCCGATGGTTTGGGATCGCGGCCGGCCAGCATCCGCAGCAATTCACGCAGATCATGCGTCATGGCCTCGAACACGCCGGCTTTGATCCAGCGCCGGGTCTGCTGATAAACGATGTCCCAGGGCGGCAGATCGTTGGGCATCATTCGCCAGGCTTCGCCGGCTCGAACCACGTATCGCAACGCATCGAAGACCTCACGTAGCGAATGTTCTCGCTGCGGAGCATCTTCCCGCATCAGCGTCAGATACGGCGCCACAAATGCCCATTCTTCATCCGTCACGTCAGTTGGGTAAGGCTTCCTTGCCATCCACCCAATATCGCCGATGATGGGGAAAGTTCACAACACGCTCTAAGCAACCCGAGTTAATGAGCGGCAACATTAATATTGCGCACCGTGTTGGCCAAGGCATAAATGTCCTTTCGTTAGATTTTCCGTGACGCTAAGGTAACGGGTGCAGGTTCTCCTTCTTTGGATTGAGACTACAATTATCTTTTATCGCGATGCAGAACCAAACGATGGAGCCTGTGACTGGGTGACAAAAGGGGTCGCTCCGGCTCTGTCTCAACCCTCGCTTTTCGGTCATTTACTGCGGAGTTAGTCGGATGGTGCGCGTGAGATTATTGCTGAAATTCTCAAATCCCGATCTCGCAGGACTAGAGGTTTTAGATCATTCTGCGGGGGTTGAGACAGAGCCGGTCGCTCCCCGAACTGTCCGAAACTTCAATTCAGAGGAATAAACCGGTACTTGAGCCCTTCGATAAGCGCTCACGTCCTGGCCCCCTTTCCACGTCCCGCTTACCTATCTTCCCCACCAGCGGCGCTGGAACTCCAACCCCCGGCATCGAAGCAAAAAAAGACAGAAAATCCGCATAACCCCTGATTTAAGGGATTGCAATTCGCTGCTGCCATACACTATAGTCCCGCCTCACGTTAGTCGGGAACCTCGCATAGCTTGTCGCAAAAAGGGAATTGAAGTACCCCGAGTCAGAATCATTCTTCGGCTCGCGCGACCTTCAAAACTCCTGGAGGAGTGGAAATGGGAAATGCAATCGTTCAACTGGTCAAGTCATTTCAATATGTCTCACTGACAACCCAGCGGATTCCCGGGCGGGCCAGACTTCTGATGCTCGGGGCGGCGCTCGGCTTTCTGCCGGCCGTCGGGCGCATGCCCAGGTGTTCGATAACTCGAACGTCGGGTACGGCGATGACAGCGGGACATACGCTTACAACATTAATCTCAGTGCGCCGGACGACCCCCCCCAGGCTGGTCTTGGTTACGAAACGCAAGTCAGTGACAATGATCCCGGGGCGGCAATCAGTGGATCTGCGACCGCCACCGATAACATCGGCAACGCCACTTCCGAAACTGTGCAATCGCAAGCTAGCGGCGTGCCTACTGGATATACTGCCAGTTCGAACGTCTCTTCCACCCTTTCGACGGGAACTGTTTCGATACAATTGGCGGGCACCGGAAACGGTACGGTCGGGGCAGTCGCCGGTGGTTACGCTCAAGACAGCGATCTTTTGACGTTCAACATTCCCGGCGCGACCCCAAGCACGGTCACACAAATCCCGCTCACGTTCACCATCTCCAGCAGCGGCGCCGCTGGCAACGGATATGGCAGCGGGACCGCCTACCTCACTATCGACGGCGGCAACGCCACTTTCCTGCAGGTCGCGACCTACACCGGCCTCAATCCCGGCGACACTGTCTCCGGCTTTTCTTCCGAAAGCCTGACCGACACCGGCCCCGGATCGGCGATTTTCACCGCGGACTATGCCGTGACCGGCTGCTCGCCCCAGGTGAATTTCGGATTTTACGCCAATGGCGGCGCTGGACTAGGGGCCAGTTTTAACCTCGCCGATTCGCTGGGCTTCAACCTGCCGGCAGGAATAACCTTCACCTCCCAATCCGGCGTATTCGATACCCAAGTCCCCGAGCCCACGGTAGTTGCATTGCTGGCCAGCGTCACCTCAGCCGCCCTGCTCCGCCGACGCCGCCGCGGTGCTGGGGCGTAACGCCGCCTGCGTGTCGCAAGCGCAACGAGTGTCGCCATAGCCAGACCCGCCGTTGCCGGTTCGGGAACCGCGGTGATCTCCATCACAACGCCGGAGCTGCCCGTCGGGCCTTCGTCCGCGGAGGCCATTACGTAGATATCGCCGCTGGCATCCTCTCCAAATCCCTTCAGGTACATTCCCAAAGGTGTGGACATTTGGAATTCGTTGATCTGGCCCGAGGAAAGATTCGAATAAAACAGGCGTCCATCGGGGCCGGAGGAACCGTTGCTAAGGTCGCCGAAAACATACATTCCGTCGAGCGCCGGAATCGCCGAGCCCTCGTACACGAACCCACCGATGACCGCGTTGCCGGCGTTATGATCGTATTCCAGCAGGGGATCGATCAATCCGGCTGGAGACCCGGGACTGCTGGGCGTGGCATCCAGACCCGTCGTGCGATTGAACAAAAATGTTCCCTCCTTCACCGGCCACCCATAGTTGCCACCGGCTGTTATCGAATCCACCTCCTCGACCTCGTTCTGTCCGACGTCGCCGACGATCAACTGGCCGGCCGGGCCAAAGCTGAAACGATATGGGTTCCTGAGCCCATACGCGTAGATTTCCGGCAGTGCTCCGGGTGTATTTACAAACGGATTGTCAGCGGGAATTCCATACTTGCCGTTGGCGCTGTTGTTGCCGTTGGGGTTGATGCGAAGAATTTTTCCGTAGATAACGCTGAGGGATTGCGCGTTGCCTGTGGAGGCGATGTGCCCGCTACCCGTATCGTTGGCGTTTCCGCCGTCGCCGATCGAGAGGTACAAATCGCCGTCAGGCCCAAATGCGATGGTCCCGCCGTTATGGTTTGATTCCGGATGGTTCTCGCGGAGCAGATCGTCTTGCGTCGCCGTGTTCACCACGTCGGGGTTAGAAGTCTGCACCTGCCATTGGGTAAGGACGTTCTGGTGGTCGATTGCTGCCGTCAAGGTTCCCGCGGCCGGGAAAAATCCGCGGTCGCGGTGCCCGCCGCTTCACTCTCGTAGGTGTAAAGCTTCTGATATCCGGGACTGGAAGGCGTGCTGAACCCCGGGCTGAAAGCCAGACCAAGCAGCCCGCGCTCATCGTAAGCGGGATTGAGCCCCAGCGCGTTTTCGGTGGCGGTAATATTCAGCAGGGGCGTCGACTGCAACACGCCGTTGTGAATCACGTCCACTTTGCCCGTCTGGTCCACGACGAAGAGATCGCTGGAATCCCCCGGTGCGAAAGTTCCATAGACCGGCGACGTTAAACCGGTGGCAATCGTCTTGAGCTGAATCTGGATCGACCCCGGCTGAACAGCCCCTGGCAAAAGATTCTGCGCCGCCCTTGCCCAGCGCCGGCCATGAGGCCCAGTGCGCACGCCGCCACGGTGAAATTACCAAGCGTCATCTGGCACCCTCCTTGATCGGTTTACTTCGGATGGAGATCTTTTCGCTTAAGGTAGGAAGTTACTCCTCGCGAGCCTGAGAGCCAATGGGAAAATTTCGCCGACTGATCGTCCAAGGCGATTTCATGATCGAAATCAGTTGCATTCATGCTTCGCTATTGAGATGAGGAGCTGATTGGTTCGGGGAAATTGCGCCAGTCATCGCAGCCCGTCATGACTCGTTATTCGCGACGGATCGGCGCCAAAAAACGTCGTAATATTTCATCCAGATTGCAGGCGCAAATCGGAACCGTGGGGGAGATCGCTGAGGGGGGGGGAACAGGACGCTTCATTTCTCAGGGAGAATGAAGCGGGATGGGAATCCTTCGACAAGGGCTCACGTCCCGGTACCCACATATCGCTTCCGGCATCAATCGATTCTTGCCGTCCTTTGGCCACGCCCACGGCCCTCTTTATGTCATCATTGGCGATCCAGCTCTTCAGCCGTTCAGTAAACTGAATCCCACGGTGAATTGAGCGATAATGGCAAAAAGCGGAGGACAAATGCGGTCAATTCTCGAACCGTCCACTTTGATCCCGGTCGGTTCGCACAAAACTAATCCCTAATGACGAGTCAATTGACCGAGAGTACGCAGCGCTGAGTTCAACAGCGCTCCGCTTGCTAAGCTTATCGCATGGGATCGGAAGCGCAAGCGGCATCAGTGTCGGACAACGAGCAAAGGTTAATCGATGAGCTAATCGGCGCGAGCAATTTGGACGACGTCATCCCAGCCTTGGCCCGTAACGCGCGTGCCATTCGCCGCATCGAATCATTCGTTCGAAGCCGCGAAACGTCGCACGAGCTGATACATGGCGATGCTCGCGCCGCCACTGTATTGGAAGAAAATTCGGTCGATCTTGTCCTCACATCGCCGCCCTATTGGACACTCAAGCGATACAACGAACACAAAAGTCAGATGGGACACCTTGCCGACTATGACGAATTCATAGTGGCAATTGATCAAGTCTGGCAAAATTGTTACCGCGCGCTCGTGCCCGGCGGACGCCTGATTGTAAATGTCGGCGATGTTTGCTTGTCGCGCCGAAAAAACAACGGGCGGCACACCGTTGTCCCGCTTCATGCGACAATTCAGGAGCATTGTAAAACTATTGGCTTCGATAACCTCGCGCCGATTATCTGGCACAAGATCGCCAACGCGAATTATGAGGTGTCCGGAGGCGGTGGATTTCTCGGCAAGCCATACGAACCGAATGCAGTGATTAAGAACGACATTGAGTTCGTTCTTATGCAACGAAAGCCAGGTGGCTATCGAAGCCCAACCCCGCAGAAACGACTGTTGAGCGTTATCAGCGCCGAGAACTACCAGACTTGGTTCCGACAGATATGGTCTGACCTTCCTGGCACATCAAATCCGAGACACCCAGCACCGTATCCACTCGAGTTCGCCGAGCGCCTGGTCCGAATGTTCTCCTTCGTCGGTGACACAGTTCTCGATCCGTTCATGGGGACAGGTACGACGAATCTTGCTTGTGCTCGGTGGGGTCGAAACAGCATCGGCATAGAATTAGACTCCGTGTATTTTGAAATGGCGAAGAGGCGTGTCGCAGAACACGGCTGCGACCTATACCTTGCGTCCACCATGAATGCGCGGGTCCATTAGTATGCCAGAACATGACCCTGGGCTGCAGGAAGCCGTTCGTTATTTCTGGAACACCCGTGTCCAGCAATCAACGCGGCAGAGCAGAGATGACCGCGACCGGGGTAGCCGCGGCGCCGTGACCGGCGGAAAGCAGATGGACGGGTTCGTTCGCCTGGTGCGCAAATTCCTGATCGAGGCAAGAGTCCCCGAAAATTGCATCGCTATTGACAAGCGTATCGAACTACCCGGCTGGTTTCGCGCCGAGAAAAAGTGGGACCTCGTCATTGTCCACAAAAATGAATTGCTCGCGGCGGTTGAGTTTAAATCCCAGATCGGTCCTTCGTTCGGCAACAACTTCAACAACCGCACCGAGGAAGCTCTCGGCAGCGCCACCGACATCTGGGCTGCCTACCGCGAGGGAGCGTTCAAGCCATCGTCGCGGCCTTTCCTCGGCTACCTCATGCTTCTGGAAGATTGCGACCGCTCGCGAACAGCCGTGAAGACCGTCAGTCCGCATTTTCCGGTATTCCCAGAATTCAACGGCGCTTCCTACCGCGAGCGCTACGCCATCTTAATCGAAAAGCTCCTGCGCGATCGTTTATATGACGGCGCATGCTTCCTTTTGTCAGACGGCGCGTCGGCTGCGACCGGCACTTACGCCGAGCCACACCCAGAACTGACCTTCGCAAAATTTGTGGCACCACTTCTGGCGCGGGTGGCATCGATCTGCCCGTAAAGCCAAGGGGCACGAACCGAGACGCGAGGTCGCAAAAGGGTCAATTCGCGAACTGACCACTCCCCTCAGTCGCCGACCAAAATTGCTGGATAGCTGAATGTTCGGGCCTGAGGTACAGCCAAGACATGCTCTCATTTTATCTTCGCGTCCTTGGCGGCTTCGCGGTTAACCTCTTCGATCGCGACCAACGCGGCGCAGGGACCTAAGTTTCCCCGCAAACCGGAATCATCAAAAAACTACAATAGGATATATAACATGACCAAAGCCCAGAAAAAAACTTTCCCATTTTGCCCATCCTACCCAGCTTGTCGCGGACTGTTACCTTTTGTTCCCGATGCCCCGGTGACACATTCAATTGAGCCCGCCCCCAAAAAAACTTATCTCGACTGCTTCCGAATCGTCATATCAAAATTCTTCACCATCGACTTATACATCGACCAGATAATCGCCGCATACCCCGCGATCGCCAGGATGCAGAAGATAAACGCCACGAGCCGCGACGTTACCGGATCGTAGTTCGTTCCGCCGTTCACGTTAAACCCGTCGCCGCCGAACTGGTAGGGGTCGATCAGGATCGTCAGCAGCGTGAAGGGGCTGAGGGCCCCGATCGCCGCGGCCATCGCGGGCGGCACGCCGGAATTCAGGACCGAATATCCGCACCAGCCCAGGCCGGCACATGCCCCGACGATGATGCCGACGCTGCTCATCACCGCCCGCACTGTGGTCCGGCAGCGCAGGGACATCTGCATCCCCAGAATCGCCGCGAAGGCGCAGACGATGATCAGCATCGCCGGCATCATCACGATCGCCTCGGGGAAGACGATCCACTGAAAACTGCTGTCATGCTCGGCGAGCCAGCGGAACAGATCGTGAAAGATAAAGATCAGGCAGCTGACGACCGGCACCGCGACCAGCGGCAGCACAAACGCCACCAGCCCGCGCAGTTTTCCCCAGATGTAATAGCGGCTGGTGATCGGCGTGGTAAGCAGCAGGTCGAGCGTGCCGTCCTCCTTCTCGCGCGTGACCGTGCTGGCGGCGGCGTTGGAGATGATCAGCAGGATCACCGAAAATTCCACGATGCGTCAGCCCCAGCAGCCAGTTCCGCGCCTGCTCCGCGCTCAGCTCGCGCGGATAGGCGCGCAGGTCGATCGTCGCAATGGCGTGCGGTCCCGTCCTGCGTGATAATTCGTCACCTGCGTATTTGCCATAGAGCGTCGTCCTGGCTGCGCGTCGTTCTGGTTGATCTTCGACCTGCACGTTGCTCGACGACCACGGCATCTCCGGCTTGTTGCTCCCGTCGATGATAGAGCGTGTTCTTGGTCGTTGTCGAAACTGCTGTGATCGATATACATCGGCGGCGTCATCTTCCGTGCTGTGCATCACCAGCAGCACCACCGCGCCGATCATCCCCGCGATGATGAACCCGTAGCGCAGAAACAGTCGCGCGCGCGGCCGAGGCTTTGGTCTTGGCTTCCCGCCAGGCGATGGGATTATGCCACACCGGCCGCGGCTTGCGCGAGCGGTCGCCCTTGCTGACGCGAATGAGCTTGGAGAAACCAGCTCTGCAGCGAAGTCGGTCGATTGCGCCAATCGCCGCAGCAGCAGCACCGACGGCATCATCATCGCCAGGCTCAGGAAAAGCATGAAGCAGATGTAAAACGACGCGGGGCTCGTCCAGAACCAACCCACCGGCCAGGATTGATAATTCGCCGGCAAATCCGCCAGGTTGGGCGGCAGGTAATCGTTGTCCTGAAAGATGACCCGCAGCGCCAGAAACGGATTCAGCCCGGTGAACCAGCTCGTGGACGTGATGCGTGTAGGCACCCGGAGCTGTCGAAATATCCGCAGATGAAAATAGTCGACGCGGTCGAGCAGATATCCGCCGACCAGATAGATGACGATGAACAGATAGAAGCTGAAGATGGTCCGGCGGGTGCCGATTTTGAAGGTGGCGATGGCCATCGCCATCGCGCCGGTGACCATGCGCGGTGCTGGCGGCGATGAGGAAGCTATAGACGATGCTGCTGATGGCGACGCCGCCGAAGATTTGCGTGACGGCGAAGATCGGGAATGCCGCTGACGAGCAGCGCGATGACGAAAAATACCCGGCTCAGCAGCGAGCCGAGGACGATCTGCCCATTGGTCAGCGGCGTGGAGAGGAGAATGTCGTAGGTCTGGCTGTCTTTTTCCTGGGTGATGGCGCCGGCGGTGAAAATCGGCGAGAGCAGGGCCACCAGGCCGAGCTGCAGATAGGACATCGTACTGGAAAAGCTGAGTGGATGTCTTGGCAAGTTCGGCGAGATCGCTCGGAGTCGGCTGGTGCCGGTGAAGAGCTGCCAAAGCACGACGACAACCAGCAGGCCGAGATATGCCGCAGCGGATGACGGCATCGCGGCGTTTTTTGCCGCCGTTTCCGACGACGCGGCGGAGGATCGGATTGCCGGGGATCAGCCGCCAGAAATAGTCGGCGATTCCGCAGCACGTCTACTGCACCATTCCCTTGGTCAGCCGCATGAACGCGGTTTCGAGGTTCACTTCTTCTTCCGTAGCAGATTGAGCTGAAAACCCGCCGCGAGAAGCTGCGAGGGGATGAAGCTGAAATCCTGGATGCCGTTTTTCAGGGAGACTTCGATGAAGCCGTTGTTCGGCGCGACGGCTTCGACGTTGGGATGCTGAGCGAGAAGCGCGGCCGCCTGCTCGGGTGCGCGGGTGACGCCGACGTGCAACGACGGTGCCGGCCTTGGCGCGGCGGACGATGTCGGCGACCGGGCCGCTGTAGAGCAGTTCGCCCTGCTCGATGATGCCGACGGTGTTACACAGGTCCGCCAGCTCGGGAAGGATGTGCGAGGAGATCAGGATGGTCTTGCCCATGCGGCGAAGTTCTTTGAGCAGCTCGCGCATTTCGATGCGGGCGCGGGGGTCGAGATTGCCGGCCGGTTCATCGAGCAGCAGCACTTTGGGGTCGTGAACCAGCACGCGGGCGATCGAGAGCCGCTGCTTCATGCCGCGGGAAAGGCCGTCGACCAGGGCATCGCGCTTGTAGCCAGGTCGGTCAGCTCCAGCACGTCGTTGACGATCTTGGTGCGCTGGCGAGCCGTTGATGTTGTAGGCGGCGGCGAAGAATTCGAGGTATTCCTGCACCACCATGTCTTCATAAGCGCCGAAATAATCGGGCACGTAGCCGATCAGCGGGCGGATCGATCGCGATTGATAGCCGACGACGTAATCGCAGACGCGCGCTTCGCCCCAGGTGGGCTGAAGGAGGGTGGCGAGGATTTTGATGGTGGTGGTTTTGCCGGCGCCGTTGGGGCCGATGAAGCCGAAGCAGTCGCCCTCGTTGATTTCGAGGTTGAGATTGGAAAGCGCAACCAGCGTGCCGTAGCGTTTGGTGAGGTTGACGGTTTTGATGACGGCGGCCATATGGGTACAAAAGGTAACAGTCGCGTTCAAGCTGGGATATCTGGGGGTTTTGGGTAGTTGATTTTCATTGTGAACTCGGTTGCGTGCTGGGAGAACCCGAAACTGCCGAGCGGTCCAGGGGCAAAACGAACTGATAGATCGTGGTCCCGTTGCCGGCCACCGGCTCATCGGAAACGGTCAGGGGCATCGGCAGCGGGCTTGGGGTACCGTTCTTGTTCGCGAAGGCGCAGATCACCAGGTTTCCGGCGCTCAGGGCGGGGGAGAGATCTAAAACCCGTCCGCCGCGTCGGCGAAATTCGTAGCGGGCTGCTTTTTCATCGGTGGTGACTCCCATCGGGGGAAGGCGTTCGAAAAAGGTGAGCATGGGGAGGGCGAAATCGAGGTTGTCCTCCATGTGACCCCCCTGCTGCTGCCAGTAGCGGCTCCAGGAATCGCCGGAGTCGGTGCTGCCCTTATCGTTGACGGTGCCGATTTCGCCGTACATCGGCTGCTCGCTTATCATTTTCTGGGGGACGGGACTGTCGAGGTTCATTCGGGTGTCATGGGTGGGGTCGTGCTTCATGAGGTCGCCCAATTTCAACGCGTATTCTTTCGGCCAGAACTGTACGTAGATGATTCTATCAACATCGTGGTTGTCCGCATCCACCTGGTCATAGCTTGGCTGCTTGAATCCGAAGTAGACGTGCCACAGGTCCACGCCGGTGTGGTTGATGAGGGTGCCCTCGATCTTATCGCCGGGATAGACCTTGACCATCTGCGTGTCGGCGGCGGGAACGATGGACGCTTTCACGTCTCCCACCCACTGGGCTTCGAGCTTTTTGGAAGTGCTGCGATAGGGAATCTGGGCGGAGACCTCGGTCGGATCGGAGGTATCGGGGACCGAGATATCATAGGTCGAAAACGACGGCAGCTCCGTGGAGCTCACGTACTGCGGATGCAAACTGAAAGGCGTCAGGTAGCTGATCTGATGGGGATCGGTTTCCGGCAGGGCGATCTCCTTCAGCCCATCCTGCGGAATATAAAGCCCGAATCGGCTGTGAATGATCCCATCCTCTTCGCCAAGCGCGTATTGGACGATGCTCACGTGCTGAAGCTTCGGCGGCCCGCGCAAAACGATTTTCACGAGCAGGCCGGTGAGCAATGTCGCAGCCACGGCGGTAGCGCCGAATAAAGTCCAACTTAGATGCGCCTTCTTTTTCAGGACCAGAACGAGATAAAGCCCCGGGCCTGCGACGCCCCAGTAGATGGCGAAGAAAAAGCCGGCGATGGCCAGGTATGCCGCCGCCGTGCTCGACTCGTCGAGCCCGTTGCGGATGACCTGGGAACCGAGGTCCAGCGCACCGTCGGCGGCGGGAAAGGGGTCGAAGCCGCCCATCTGGGTGGCGTCCTCGGCAACATCGGAGGGGTTGTTCCAGTCGAAGACGCGATCCCAGACATAGCGCCAGCCGCCCTTGGCTTTCTCAGTCAGGGCGGCGTTGCCAAGGTCCTGGGCGACCCAGGTGACCGCGCCGAGTCCATACCCCCGGCGGGCGAGCCAGGGGGTGAACGACTTTACGCCGGCGTCAGTCCACTCCATCCATTCATCGACTTTGGACCCTTGCAGCGCCGGCACGCGGCCGACCTTGAATGTCCCCAGGTTTTTGGGCCAATCGGGGACAAAACGGTTGCTTACCGGGTGGGCGATGCGCGTGAGGACGTCCATGTCGTCGCGATCGACGGTGGGGATCGTCCATTCGCCGTTGATCTGCCCCCCTACCGGAAGAATCTGCTCGAAGGGTTTGAGTTTCACCGCCTCGGCTGGCTGACAGACGACCAGGTCGCCCCCCTGCTTGACCCATTGAAGGAGGGCCTCGAGGGAGGGAGTGCGGGTGCCGCTCACGAGGAAATTCGCGTCGGCGTCCAGCCAGACGATGTCATCGACGGCCTCGTATCCGATGACTTTGGAAGGCAGATCGCGCGGGGCGACGACGACGGCGTCGACGTCCTGCAAGACGCCCTTTTGCATGGTGTAGTCGGAAATCTCCGGTTTGTCGGCGCCGTCGGTTACAAAGAGAATCAGCTTGGTGCTGCGGGCGGAATCGCCTATCGATCGGGTGGGGTCGACGTTTAAAATCGTCGCGGTCATCGGCAGCGTGCAGATTTGCTTGCCGTCTTTGTCGCAGAGGAAAACTTTCAGCTCGTCGTTGAGGGTTTGCAGGTTCTGGGCCATGTTGGTGGCATCGGGCAATCCCTGATCGACGGGGGTGGGCTTGAAATAGACCCAGAAATTTTCCGTGGTCGCGGGGCGGCCTTCGACGTTGCCGCCGAGGGTGACCATCTGCGTATAGACGACGCGGTCGCGGTCGATGTCTTTCTGGACAACCTGGATCTGGAAATCCTGGGAGTCGGCGCTCTGGCTGGTGAGCTGGATGAGCATGGGGACCCAGCAATCGGGGCGGTAATGGTTGTTGAAGCCCAGGGAGAGGACCTGGCCGCGGGCCTGCGCGAGGGCAGCCGCGGGGAGACCCAAAATCAGAAGCCCGGCCAGAAAATCCGCATCAACATCCAATGTATTCCGGGGACGGAGGAGGCGTCAAACAGGGAAGCAAAAGGCAATTGCCGATTGCCGATTTCCAATTGCCGATTTGAAGACAAAAGGCGCGTATCGCACGACGATTCCACACGTCTCGCGCCCACACCGGCCATTTCATTCGGCAATTGGCAATCGGCATTCGGCAATTGTCTTGCCCGCTGTTACCATATAGACGTTCCCAAGCTCGGAGCCAACCACATGTCGCAATATCCACCACCACCGCAGGGGCCGGGGTATCCGCCCCCGAATTTTCCGCCCGGCACGCCGCCGTTTGGGCCACCGGGGTATTCGCTGCCGCCGCAGAGCCGGTTGAGCGGGCTGGCGGTGACGAGCCTGATCTGTGGGTTGTTGGTCTGCATTCCGTTTGTCACCGGGTTTCTGGCGCTGATCACGGGGTTGATTGCCCTGGCCGTCACGGGGAACCCGACCATCCGGGGCCGGGGGTTGGCCATTGTCGGGCTGGTGCTGGGAATTCTGTCACTGGCCTGCTGGAGTGGGGCGTTTTACGAGGGGTACACGGTCCTGCGGCATTCCACGCCGCAGCGGCTCTTTGCGCAGAGCTACATGACAGACCTGGCCAATGGCCGGATCGATAAGTGCGTCCAGAACTCGACGTCCAACGTCGCCAAGGACCAGTTGAACTCTGACTATAAACAGATGCAAAGCTGGGGAACGTTTCAGGGAACTTTTGTGGTTCCGCAATCCTGGAACTACATGAACGGCAACGGGACGGTGAAACTCGCCGGTGCCTGCGTCTATTCCGGCGGCGGACAACATCGATTCACGATGACCCTCTCGGAAACCGGGGGAAGCAGAAAGGTCGATTCGTACCAATGGCTTCCATAAGCTCCGACGCCGGCCAACTCGCCACGGCCCCCCCGCCGAGGCAGACGACATGGAGCCTGCCCTCCATCACGGCGCTGGCGTGCGGGATATTTCTGATCGTTCCTTACATCTCCGGCCTGTGCGCCATTGCCCTGGCGGTCATCGGCCTGCGCCAGACAGCCGGCGGGGAATACTACGGGCGACGGCTGGCGTGGGGGGCAATCGTGCTGGGACTGCTGAATATCGTCTGGTGGACGATCTTCTTCGGGATTATCGCCCATTTGAGCGCCGCGGCGCGCTGCGGCGCACCGATTTTTCTTCGACTTGAATTCCACGGCCGAGCAGGCCCGGCAGGATTGCCTGGGCGTCGCCGCCGACCGGCTCGACTCGGCAGCCGCGCAGATTCAAAGCTGGGGTGGGCTTAAATCAGTGACCGTGCTTTACGTCAGTACTGATTCGAACAATGGCACGACAACCGCGATCATTCGTGGTGATCTTGGGACCGGCAGCGGGAAGCATTTTTTTCAGCTTCACACGACAGAATCAAAGGTCACGGATTTTTCGATGCAATAAAAAAAGAGGTTTCGCGCAGAGGCGCTGAGTTCGCAGAGATAAAGCAAAAGGTGACTTTCCCTGCGTGCTCAGCGCCTCTGCGCGAAATCTCATTACGAACCGCCGACTTTTGCGAGATATTCAAGCAGCACCCAGATGGCGACGCTGCCTGATGGAAGAAAGATCGCGGCGAGGATGGGGTGGCCGAAGAAAAGCGAGAATGCGCCCTCATTTTCGTTTTCGACGAGCTTGGCGACTTCGCTTAACCCCGGGGCGTCGGGATCGCCGGAGGTGAGGCATTTGACGTAGCGAACCCTGATCTTCGTCAGGGATTCGCGGCGCGCATTTTCGGCCGCTCCGTAAAGCAGCATGGGCGCCAGGGCGGCCAAAACAAGGGGGATACCGTAGGCAAAGTATTGTGCGGCGGACCAGGGCCAGTCGTAAAGCCAACTGTTTCTGGCGGCGACCAGGAGAAGCAGGATTCCGAAGGGGTAATAAACCACATACCCGACAACCCTCGTGCGCAGCGCGATCAAGCGAATGTCGAGGTACTCCGTCAACTTGAGCGGGTCACGAAGGAGCGGGAAATGATCGAAGGCCCCGTAAGGCCAATGGGTTTCGGCGGCCACCAGGTAATTGATGAATTTGCGGTTTACATAGGCTCCGTCGAGGACGTGCAAGGTGAAATAGATCGTAGCCCTGACTCCCCAGATGGCGATGTACCAATCCCATTCGGCGGTGACGCGCCCACGGATAAACGACGGGGGCGTGCACCAAATTTCTGCGACCGCGTCAATGGCATGCCAAAAGAGCCAGGTAAGCAGGAGTGTCCTGATAAATCTTGGCAAAAAGCATGAACGCCTGCGGTATTCCCACCAAAGGTTTTGCGCAAAGATTTGCGCATTGGGCGGCAATTTGTCGGGCGCGGACTGGCAATCAATTTGCCGCCAAGCCAATAGACCCTCCAGTTTCCAATATGAATCCAGAGGGGAATAATGACCTCCTGGAGCCAATGGCCGGTTTGTATGGCAGGAAGAGACTTGGGCGGAACAAGTTTTTGGGGCGGGGCGTTGTCGAAGCTGAGGAGTTCGGCGAGGTCGCGGTCATTTTCTTTCATCGCCTGGTGGGCGGAAGAAATCAAACCTACGCACAATCCAATGGCGAGGACTCGGAAAACCTCGGTCGGCCAGGGGCTAAGGCCGTCGAACAGGGCGAGAGGCGCTCCCCGGTCGCCGTCGGCTTTGGACCCCAGAATGACGATAAACGCGGCAACTGCCAATGCCAAGAATACCCAAAAGTAAGTCTGCCAGAATATGCGGCCCGGATGGATTTTGTCGGGACGAACCCCGAAGGCGAAGATTAACACTGCGAGCAATCCGATCAGCCCCAGAAACCGCATGACGGGAGACCAATCGATCAGGAAATAAATCGCCTCGTAGTCGGTTCGGGGTGGTTGAATGATTTTGGGTGTTGTGGCGGCATCCGGGGGCGCGTTGACATATCGCTGTTGGAGGAGGGCGTTGTCCTGATCGAGTTCATCGTCGTCGCGAACGGTCAGGTCGTAAAACCCCTGTCGGCCCACCTCAAATCGGCGCGGGTTTCCGAGAACCGAGCAGACCTGGTTGCCGCCATAGGTAGGATTCTGAGGCGCGGGCAGGGCACCGAGGGCAGTCAGAGTGGCGGTGAAGCTTGCGGTTTCATAACCGTCACGGAACGGGGGAATATTTCCCTGGATATAGGAGTCGAGACGCTCCCCGAAGGAGGAAACGATAACAAGGTTATGAGCCGCGCGCCATTCGGAAGGAAGTGTAAGCCGAGCGTCCATGCTGGTGGTGAAGAAGATGACGTTGGGAAGCTTATCGCGAAGGGCGCGGGCGATCAGAAGCTCGTCGTAGACATCGGTTCCAAAAAAGCCGACCGCATCCAATCGCTGACCCTTTGAGGTACGCAAGATGGAATCCCAATCAGCCAGCCGATCGGCAAGCCGGCGCAGATAATCGGTCTGATTGGTTCCCTCGGGAGCTTCGGCATAATCTTCGAATTTGTTAGCGGAGCTGGTGGATTTGGTCTGGTTCTGAGCGTTGGCGGAATTATCGGGAGGGGTCTGCAACGAATTTGCGGCCAGGGGCGTTTTGCCGTCGATGCCCCGGAGATAGGAGAAATATCGAATGTTTGGAAAATGCGTTTCCAGATCGGGTGTCCGCCTGATCTCGTCCTCCGATACTCCCCGGGCGGCGGCGGCGAAGGCGAGGGGCAAAGCGCGGCCGTAGACGGTATCCCACTCTGAAATGACGGCGATGTTGGGCGGGCCTTCATCAGGTGTTGCGGCGAGACCTTCGTTCTGGCATATGTCGGGGTGAATGCGGAGATTGAGTTCATCGACCAGGGATTTACAAAGGACGTCGTCGGTCTGGGTAATGCGGAAAAGGCTCAATCCAGTTTGGGCTTTCAAGACATCGGCCACGCTTTTTCCATACGGTTGCGGATCGAACGAGGGTGAATCGGGATGGAGGAGGAACGCCTCGCTGGCGGTGGCGGTCGAGGAATACATCATCACGTCGCTTAAGAGATCGGGATCGGGCGGGTTCCAAAGGGAATGGGCTTCGATGACCATGGAACGCAACGTATTGGAAGCCCATGGACCGATGATGTGGAACTGCGGCGGGGCGCCGGTGCGATTGCCGAAGAAATCTTTTTGCGTGAGCAGGTCGCGAAGGACGGCGAGACGGGCGAGGGGATAATCGGTGATCGCGTCTTCGCTGATCCAAAGGACGAGAATGTGGTCGTACAAGGCCCCCTGAGGCGGGAGTTGCGCACCGGCGGTGGATCGGAAGATGGCTGCCGAATACCACTCGAAAGGTACGACCAGCGGAACGTCGCGCTTGTCGGCTTTGGTAGCGGGGGAGAGGTTGTTGACTAAGGTGTTGGATTCCTTTGCGTTCAGGGGTTTCCAATGCCAGGGGGTCATGAAGTAGCCGAGATGCTCGCCATCTTCGGGGAGATATCCGCAGCGCACGAGCGCTTCGGAAACAGCAACACGGGTGCGCAGGCGTCGTTCGACGAGTTCGGCGTAGGGCTGTCCGGGAACCAGCACGGGCAGGACGATGGTGTGACCGAGGTGTTCATTCATTTCGTCGATCATTTCCTTTGTTTTGTGCGATCTGCCGTCGTTGGCGAAGCTTAAAATGGAGGTGCCAGAGGAGGCGTTGGAATTGGGTCCAGGCGAGGAGATGAGGCCAAAGGGGTCCTGCCAGAGCCGCGCCGGAGTATCCTGATAGCTAACAGAAGTGGCCCAGTTGGGCGCGGGGTTGTCCGGCCGGGAGCTGGAGAGATTGGAAAGAAAGAACGCGGCCCCGCCGAACGCTGCCATCAGCGCGATGATCGTCTGCCACGGAACGGTTCCGCCGCCTTTTGTGCTTTGGTCGGCCAATCGACTCCCCTTGATCGGAGCGTGCTATGGAGATGCGTCGAAATGACAGCGGAAAGCATCGAGGATTCGCCGAACGCATCCCACGAATGATTACATGTGCAGTAGAGAACTGAACTTGCCGCGCGATTTGCAAATCGGCCCGTGTCTGAGCCGATGCCCATTCGTAGCCAATTATAACTGAGGTGGAGCAGAGAGTGAAAATATAGCGCCGGATGTGACAGGGACTGCTTTTCGAAATGGCGGTCAGTTTCGAATGGTGGCGGCTAGGGTCTGTTTGGCTGCCTCAACCGCCTTTTGCACCGAGGTTTCCACCTGCTCGCTGGTGAGGGTGGTGGTTGGCGAGCGGAAAACCAGGGTGATCGTGACGCTCTTTTGCCCCTTATCCAGCGGCTTGCCGCGGTAGGTGGTGACGAAATCGACCGATTCGAGCGATTCGAGGCTCAGGCCGCGGATCAGGGAATCGATTTTTTCGAAGCGCACGTTCTCCGGCACGATCAGGGAAACGTCGCGCCGAACCGCGGGGAAGCGCGGGAGGGGTTTGAGCCTGGGGGTCGTTCGCGTCCCGGCCAGGAGCGGGGCGAGATCGAGCTCGGCGGCAGCGGGAGTTTCGCGCAGGGAGAGTTTGCCAGCGACGGCGGAATCTATCTGGCCGAGGAATCCGATTTCCTGGCCGCCCCAGACGATTTTGCCGCCTGCGCTGGAGGCGAATCCGGGGCGGGAATCGGGGAGGACGGCGAATTCCTTTTCCGCATCGAGGCGGGAGAGGAGGGTTTCGGCCATGCCGCGGACTTCGCGTGCGTCGCCGCCCACCCAGGCGACGGCGGCGCGCTCGCTGCCGGCGGCGAAGACGGCGCCAACTTCGAAGAGCCGGGCGTCGGCGTTGCCGCTGTTTTCGTTGAAGCGGATGGCTTCGAGCAATCCGGGAATCAGGCTCGGGCGCAAAGCGGCGTCGGCCTTGCGGACGCTGGCGTCGGCGCGAAGAGGAGCGGCGCCGAAATCGCCGCGCAGGGAATCGCTGATGAAGCTGAAGGTGACGGCTTCAAAATATCCGCCGCTGACGAGCAATTCGCAGATCGATTCGCGGGTGGTCCAGTCGCGGTCGGGCGGGGAGAGACGGATGGAAATCTCATCGCGCAGGGGGATTTTGTCGTAGCCGATCAATCGGGCGGCTTCTTCGACGAGGTCGATTTCGGTGTTCACGTCGAGGCGGTGGGTGGGGACGGTTGTCTCGATGCGATCGTTTGCCAGGACCGGCGAGAAACCGAGACGATTGAAGGCGGCAATGACGGAATCGGTGGGTAGCTCTACGCCGAGGATTCGTTTGAGCTGCGAGAGGCGCAGGGAGATTTTTCGAGATTCGGCCCGATCGGACCCGGCCTGGACCATCCCTTTGGCGAGTTGGCCGCCGGCGGTTTGGAGGATGAGCTGGGCGGCGCGCAGGCTGGCGCGAGCGGGGAGCGACGGATCGATGCCACGCTCGAAGCGGTAAGAGCTTTCGCTTTTCATCGTCAGGGCGCGTGCGGTGCGGCGGACGCAGAGGGCGTCGAAGCGGGCGGATTCGAGGAGGACATCGGTTGTTTTTTCGGTGACCTCGCTTTCCAGCCCGCCCATCACGCCGGCAAGGGCGACGGGTTTCTGGGCGTCGGCGATGACGAGCATCGACCCGGCCAACTCGCGCTTGCGGGCGTCGATGCTGGTGATGGATTCGCCCCGCGCGGCGCTGCGGACGATGATCTGCCCGCCGACGATTTTGGCGAAGTCGAACGCGTGCAGGGGCTGGCCCATTTCCAGCATGACGTAGTTGGTGACGTCGACGACGTTGTTGATCGGGCGGACGCCGACGGCTTCGAGGCGTTGGGCCATCCACGCGGGCGAGGGGCCGATTTTTACGCCGCGGATCAGGCGGGCGGTGTAATGGGGGCAAAGCTGGGGGGCATCGATGCGGACACTGACGGCGGCGCTCGCGGCTTCGGAGCCTTCCGGGGCGGCGGGCGGATCGAGGCGGAGGGGGATTTGCAGAATGGCCGAGAGTTCCCGGGCGACGCCGGCGTGGCTGAGGCAATCGCCGCGGTTGCTGGTGACCTCGACGTCGATGACGGTGTCGTCGGCGATGTTGTTTTGGGGCGGCTCGATGGATTCGATGGGAAATCCGGCCGCGGTGAGGGCGTCGGCGACCGCCGGCGCGTGGGGCAGGCCGGTGGGGAGAAAGTCCTTGAGCCAGTGGAGGCTGATTTTCATGCACTATTCCTTGCTGCGGGCAATGGTTTTAATGGAGTCGATGCGTAAGTCAAACCTCCACTGCTTTTGACAAAATGCCGATAACGTGTTAGCATGGCTGTTCTTTGGTTTTTTTGACAACGGGGAGCTTTGTAAGCACGAGGGTGTTGTGGCAAAGTCAGTGAAAAAAAAGGCGTCGCCACCGAAGGCGTCGAAGGTCGCCAGTCAACCAAAACTCAAACTGACGCAGGCGAAAGTCAGCGCGAACAGGGCGCATACAAGCGAAGAAAAATCTGGCCCAAAATTGGGCGATCGCGTCCCGGGCAAAGCGAAGGCGCGATCGGCGATCGCGCCTCCGCGGATTGCGCCGCCGGAGGAGCCGCCGGTTGAGATTCCCCAGGCTGACGCCGTTCCCACCAACGGACGGCCGCGAAAGAATCTCGCGGGCATCACCCCCAAGGAACTGGAAGGCTTTCGCGATGCGATCCTTGCCAAGCGGCGGGAAATCGTCGGCGACATGAGCTCCATGGAACGCGAGGCCCTGCGCAGCAGCGGCGGGACGAACCTTTCCAATCTGCCGCTGCACATGGCGGACATGGGCACCGACAATTACGAGCAGGAATTCACGCTGGGCCTGATGGAAAAAGATCGCAAGCTGCTTCGCGATTTGAACGACGCGCTGGCGAAGATTCAGAACGGGACCTACGGAATCTGCGAAGGGACGGGGAAGCCGATCAGCCGGGCGCGGCTGGAAGCGCAGCCTTGGGCAAGATACTCGATCGAGTACGCGAGGAAGATCGAGCGGCACGGGGTAATATAGCGCCGCTGCGCGGAAATTCGAAACCCGAAATTCGAATGACGAATCAAATTCGAAACTCGAAATTCGAATTCTCCTATTCTTCCGTTTCGAATTTGATTCGTCATTCGAATTTCCCCCCCTTTCTCCCTAGAATCCGCGAGCATGCCCGAACCCTTCCGCTCCCCCGCCGCACTCTGCCGATTTTTTCTCGTGGCAGTGATTGGTGTTGCACTGGATCTCTGGACCAAGGCGCTGGCGTTTACCAACCTGACGCCGGGGGATCCATATCAGGTTATTCCGGGGTGGCTCCAGTTTGACGTGGTGAGAAATCACGGGGCGGTATTTGGGCTGGGGCAGGGTGGACGGGTGATCTTTGTGATCGTTTCCTTCGGGGCGATCCTATTTCTCACCTACCTTTTTGCCGCGAGCAAACAACGGTGGGTATACCAGTTATTGCTGGGGCTGCTGCTGGCCGGTGTCGTCGGTAATCTTTATGACAGAATCACCAGGGGTTATGTGCGGGATATGATTCATATCTTTCCCGCGTGGCAGAATTTGTTCCCATGGGTGTTTAATGTGGCCGATAGTTTTTTATGTGTGGGTGTCTCGCTGATGGTGATTTACACCCTGATTTCGGACCATGTTCGCAAGAGCGAGGGACAGCAAGGCCAATGTCTGAATCTGATCCCATGATGCGTGCGATGGAGATCGCCATGCAGGGCCGCGGGAACGTCGAGCCCAACCCGATGGTCGGGTGCGTGCTGGTGCGCGATGGGCAGATCATCGCGGAGGGATATCACCAGCATTTCGGCGGCCCGCATGCCGAGGCCAACGCCCTGGCGGCGTGCGCCGATCCTGCCGGCGCGACGGCTTATGTGACGCTCGAACCGTGCTGCCCGCACGAACACAAGAAGACCCCGGCGTGCGCGCGGCGCTGATCGCGGCGAAGGTTTCGCGCGTGGTGGCGGCGTGCCTCGATCCCAATCCCCTGGTCTGCGGCAAGGGGCTGAATATGCTCAGCGAGGCGGGAATCACCGTCGAGGAAGGATTGCGCGACGAAGAGGCCAGGCAGCTCAATGCCGCATATTTCAAAGCCCGGACGCAGCGGCGGCCCTACGTGATCCTGAAATGGGCGCAGACGGCGGATGGCAAGATTGCCGGGGCCGGCGGTAAGCGGGTTGCGATCAGCAACTCCGCCTCGCAGGAACTGGTACATCAGCTTCGGTCGCGCTGCGATGCGATTCTCGTGGGGATCGGGACGGCGCTGGCGGACGATCCGCATGCTGACCGCGCGGATTTCCAATCCACGTACGACGCCTCTGCGGATCGTGCTGGATTCGCGGCTTCGGCTCGGGTTCGACAGCCAGATCATTCGCACGGCTAAGAAAATTCCCACCGTCATCTGCTGCTCTCAGGCGACGATGGATCAGAATGCGGACCAGGTCTCCGAGCTGAACACTCGCGAAGTCGAGGTCCTGCCGATTCCGGCCGACGAGCATGGCGGTCTGTCGCTGGAATATCTGTTGGATGAGCTGGGGAAGCGCGGGCTGGTCCATTTGCTGGTGGAACCGGGGCGAAAGCTGGCCGACAGTTTTTTGAAACAGAATCTGGCCGACCGGGTGTGGATTTTCCGCTCGCCGCAGCGGATCGATGCCCCCGAGGCGCCGGGCGCTGTCGCGATCAAGTATCCGAGCACGGGGAAACTGATGCTCGACGGGGACGAATTGACCGAATACCTGAATCCCAGAAGCAAGGCGTTTTACGCGAAGACGCCGTCGGCGGATTTCGAGCTTGAGCAGCGATCCATACCCGCGCGGGCGGAATAAATCCCATTTCACGCCGGCAGAGCCGCGAGAAGCTGCTGAATCTGCGCTTCGGTGTTATAGAAGTGCGCCGAGCAGCGCAGGCGGTTGACCCTCAGCGCGATCTCGATCCGCTTGTTGCGCAAATCCTGGAATATTTTTTCGTGGCTATGCGTGGGATGCGCGAAGCTGACGATGCCGCTCCACGATTCTCCCAGGCGGGGGCTGATGATGTTGTAGCCCTTCTCTTTTAGCCCGCCGATGAGGAGGTCTCCCAGGGCTTTCACGCGGTTGGAGATGGCGGGGATGCCGATCGACTGGATCATCTGGAGCGAGCGCGAAGCGACATCAGGCCGGGTACGTTGTAGCTGCCGCACTCGAATCGGCCGGCATCGGGGCGGAGGGTGGAATCGTAATTGCCGAAGTTCTGGGCGTCGACGACGTTCATCCAGCCGATCATCAGCGGGCGGGTGTGCTCGATGAGCCCGCGGCGGCAATAGAAGATTCCCGCGCCCTCCGGGCCGAGGAGCCATTTGTGCCCGTCGGCGGAGAGGAAGTCGATGAACATGCTCGACGACGTCCAGCGGCAAAACGCCGAGGGATTGGATGGCATCGACGCAGAAGAGAATGTCGCGCTCGGCACAGAACTGGCCGATGCGGGCCAGGTCGTGGCGCTGGCCGCTGGCGAATTCGACGTGGGAGAGAGTGACCAGCCGGGTTTTCGGTTCGGCGGCGGCCTGCGAGGATTTTTTCGACGGGGACATGTCGCGAACCATCCGGACCGGGTTCTTCTTCGACCATCACCAGCTTCACCCCGCGCTGCTGCGCCAGGTCCATCCAGGGGTAGATGTTGGCGGGGTATTCGACGTTTGTCGTGACGATGCGGTCGCCAAACTGCCAGTCGATGCCCTTGGCGACGATGCTGATTCCCTCGCTGGTGTTCTTGATAAAGGCGATTTCGTCGCGATGGCAGCCGATGAAGGCAGCGGATTCCTGCCGGAGCTTTTCGATGTCCTGATACCACCCCGATTCCAGATAAGCGGCCGATTCGGCCTGGTCCGCGAAAGCCCGCAAGGCGTCGCCGGCCGCGCGCGGCAGCGGCGCAGACCCCGGCATGGTTGAAAAACGCCCATTGCCGCAGGGCGGGGAACTGCTCGGGATTGCCGATGAATTCGGTGATCGCCTTCATGGGCTGGGGACTTATAATATCAGGAAGTGAGTTGCGCGTTGCGAGTTGCGAGTTGCGAGAGGAAATTCTTTGTGCCCCGTTTGCCTTCGGCGGTGTCGCCTGGGTGGCTCGTTCTTCTGCTGCTTCTTTGCGGCCGCACTTTTGCCGGGGCTTATGACGACCAGACCATTCCGGGGAAATGGATCAAGCCGCTGCTTCCCGAGCAGGGGGAAGAGCTGAACATACCGGCTTACGACCAGGGCAGCTCACTGGCCCAGGCGCAGGACCATTACTGGGCGGGGCAATATCGGCGAGCCCTGGTCATGCTGGAATCGGTCAAGAGCAAGAGGCCGGAAAAGGTCGCCCTGCTTCGCGGCCAGTGCCAGCTTGAGCTGGGGCGGTTTGCCGATGCGCTTGCAGAACCCTGGACGCGCCGCAGTTTCAGGAGAGCGTGCCGATCCAGGTGCTTCGGGCGCGGGTGATGGCCGCGCAGGGGGCGTACATGGCCGCCATCGGCATCCTGCAGAGGCAGGTTCGCCGGGACAGCGATCTTGTCGCGATTCATTATTTCTCGGGGGATTACCGCGAAAAGCTCGGAGAGGTCGCCGGGGCGACGGCGGAGTATGACTGGTTCGTCGATGGGCCGCGCAATTATCTCCAGGAATGGATCGAGCATCCGGAATCGTTTGACGATCCGGAGGAAGTGACGCTCATGGGCAGGGCGATCGACCGGTGGGCGACGCTGACGATGGCGTATCAGCGCGAAAAGCAGTTGCACGACGTGGTGCTGAATATCTTCGTGCGGGCGTACGACCAGATCGACCAGGGGTATTGGCCGGCGCACCTTGCGGCGGCGGAGATGTTTTTCTCGCATGATGATCCCCCATCGGCCGCGGACGAATTGACGGCGGCGCTGAACGCCAATCCGCACAACGTCGGGAGCTGGGTGCTCTTCGGGCGGCATGCAGCTTGGGCAGTTCAATTTTGACGGCGTGGACAAAGCGGTGAGCGCGATTCGGGATGTGAATCCGCAGTCGGTGGATGCGGACGTGCTGGAGGGCCGGAATCTTTTGGCCCAGCAGATGCCGAAGCTGGCGCTGCCGCCGCTGCGGAATGCGCTGTTTCATCAGCCGAAAAATCTGGAAGCCCTGGGCCTCCTGGCGGCGGCGGATGCGATGCTCGTGCAGGACGACCAGTGCCTGGCGGTGCTGAAGCAGGCGGATGCGATTGCGCCGGAGAGCGCGGTCGCCTATTTCGAGGTAGCCGAGCAGCTTGCCACCATGCGGCAATATCCGCGCGCGGAGGCGATGTACCAGGTGGCCGTGGCGCGGGCGCCGTGGTGGACATCGGCGCGTAACGGGCTCGGGCTGCTCTATACGCAAAGCGGCGATGAGGCCTCGGCCCGGCGGGTGCTGGGCGCGGCCCACATGCTCGATCCGTTCAACTACAGCACGACGAATTATCTTCGCCTGCTGGACGTCATGGACAGTTTCGCCCGGCGGGAGTCGGCCCATTTCATCGTGATGTATGACCCGATCCAGGACCCGATCGTTCCCGAATATTTCAACGATTATCTGGAGAGCGTCTATCCGGCGGTTTGCCGGGCAGTATCAGTTTGAGCCGAAGGTGAAAACGCTGATCGAAGTCTTTCCGACACAGGATGAATTCGCGGTCCGAACGACCGGCGGTCCCTGGCTGCCGACCGTGGGGGCGAGCACGGGGCGGATCATCGCGCTGTGCGCGCCGCGCACGGGGGAGCGGACGACGGGGCCGTTCAATTTTAGCCAGGTAATGCGGCACGAATTCACGCATACCGTGACGCTGGGCGCGACCGACAACCGCATTTCGCATTGGTTTACCGAGGGTCTGGCGGTGCAACAGGAGCACTCGCCGCTGCGGTGGGAATGGGTGCCGATGTTGTACGACGCTGTCAGCAAGCACCATCTGTTCGCGATTGATGAGTTGACGTGGGCATTCGTTCGGCCAAGGCATCCGATCGATCGGCAACTGGCGTATGCGCAGTCGAGCTGGATTTGCCAATTTATCGAGCAGACCTACGGCCACCAGGCGATCCTGGGAATGATGAACGAGTATCGGCTCGGGCATACGGAGGACGAAGTTTTCCAGAACGTCCTGCATGAAAGCGAATCGAAGTTCTCGGATGAATTTCAGGCGTGGTGCGAATCGCAGATCGCGGGATGGGGATATGACGAGAAGACGACGGAGAAATGCGAGATGCTGAAGGACGAGGGGGAGGCGTTGATCAAGCAGGAGCAGTATCCGCAGGCGCTGCCGGTGTGGGAGGAGATCGAGCGGCTGCGGCCGATGGACCTCCTGCCGCATAAGCGGCTGGCGGGTTTATATAAGGTGTGCAACGAGCCGGAAAAGGCGGCGGATCAACTGGCGATTCTGGCGGCGGTGGAGATTCAGAGCAATGTTTATGCGAAGGCCGCGGCACGGGCGTACCTCAATTGCGGCAAGCCGCAGGAAGCGCTGCCGTGGGCGCGGCGGGCGGTGTATACGGATCTTTATGATCCCGATGCGCACAAAATCCTGGAGGAGGTTGACGAGAAACTTGGGGATGCCGATGGCGTAGGCGCGGAGCAGCGCGTGATCGGTGAGTTGGCCGAGTGGAAAGCGAAAATGGACGCGGCCGCGGCGACGCAGCCGCAGTAGACCAAGCCCCCTCCCTAACCCTCCCCCGGAGTACCGGGGGCGGGGACAAATGCTTCTGTTATCATGCGGCGATGGATTTCAGCAAACTCACCATCGCGCAGTTTCAACAACACATTTCCAAAAAGTATGAGAAAGTCGATCGCAAGCGCGGGACGGCCAAGACGTTTTTGTGGTTCATCGAAGAAGTTGGCGAACTTGCGACCGCTCTGAATGGGAAGGATCGGGCCAACCTCGAAGAGGAATTCGCGGACGTGATCGCCTGGCTCTGTACCTTGGCGAATATCAACGATGTGGATCTTTCCGCCGCGATTGGCAGAAAATACCTCGGCAAAAAGTCGCCGAAGGGACACAAGTAGGAAGTAGAAGCGGCGTCCCGCCGCTTGTCCAAATTGAAAGCGGCGGGGACGCCGCTTCTACTTAAGACTTAAGTCATCACCACAAACTTCGGGCGAATCTGCTGGCGGACGTAGGTTCGCGTTATATCCATTCGTCCTTCGTGCTCGAATTTGCCGTGGGTGGCGAGCCATTTCTGGCCGCGGGCGAAGAAATCGTCGAAATCGGTTTGCGACATCTCACCGGCGAAATAGGTTTCGCGCTCGAGTGGAATGATCCGGCAGATCGGGTCGCCCTTGCGGATGCGGATGCGTTTTTCGCGGCGGTCCAGTTCCAGCACAACGTGCCAGGGATAGCTGGCGGGGTACCAGTCGGTTTCGATGATTGCCGACATGGCGCGGAACGGGCGATTTTGATTCGGCGGGTCGGTCATCAGCAGCAGCTCGTTGGGATCGGTCTTGAGAAAAAGAAATGAGCTGACTTTTACCTGGTTGCTGATCTGGGCGTAGACATTATCGCTGATGACGTGCGGAAGCTTCTGCCCTTTCTCCCAGAACCAGGCGTATTGCTGAGTCAGCGGTTTGCCGGGGGAATCCTCGGCCGCGGCATAGTCGAAATCGCTATTGATGACGATGTCTTTTTCGATGCTCCAGGCCCCGCGCTTCTGGACGAAGGTGAGTCGAAGTTGGCGAGGATATCGAATCCGAAGGCGTTGGCGGCGCGGATGGGGGGCATTCCTCGGGCCAGCCGCGGCCGCGGGGACGCTTGATGTAGACGTCTTTGGCCGGCTGGGGGGCGAAGAGGTCATGGCGGAATTTGTGGAAATGAAGCATGGGGGGATTATTGATTGCCGATTGCCGATTGCCAATTGCCCGCAGCCGGAGGCGAGGAGCGGTACTCCGCATCGGCTGGACGCCGCGGGGCGGGATGCCCCCACCATCTAGTTGCCCCCTCTCAATTGACGTTCCCCCGAACATCTGCATATTGTGCCCCCTTCCTAGGCGGTTGATTTTCTGATGAGCAAATTGGCCCCGTCGTCTAGAGGCCTAGGACACGGCCCTTTCAAGGCCGCGACACGGGTTCGAATCCCGTCGGGGTCACGTGGTATCATGGTGTCGCCTGGGCTTCATCGCCCAGGCGATTTCCATTTTCGGGCAATACCATGAAAACACCTGTCACTTCACTGGCCTTGTTCGCGACGGCGGCGGTTTTTGGTGCGGTTGGGCAATACCTCTATAAAATCGGCGCCGACCGGGCCGGAAATTCGGTCGGCGGATATCTGCTGAATGTGCCGCTCATGGGCGGCGTGGCTTGCTATGTGGCCGTCATGGTGCTGTTCGTGGCGGCGTTCAAGCGCGGCGGATCGCTGGCGGCCCTCTATCCGATCTACGCCAGCACCTTTATTGGGCGGCGATCATCGCGTGGATCGCGTTTGGGACGCCGATCAAACCGGTGAATATTGCGGGAATGGCGGCGTTGGTTTTGGGGATGTATCTCATGGGACGGTGAATGGGCGAAGGAACTTATCAAGTCACGGATCGCCGGCCGATCAAGGGGCGGGAGATGCCGTTTTTTCAGAACCTCGCGAGAAAGCTGGCAGACAAGGGGGCATCGGCAAACGCGATTTCGGTCGGAGGAGTCGTGTGCCGCGATTGTTGCGGGAGCGGTGCTGGCGTTAACGCGGGTGACGCCCAATCCATGGGCGCGGCTGCTGTGGGTTTGCGGAGCAATCGGCGCAGCTTCGGCTTCAGGCGAATCTGCTCGATGGAATGGTGGCAATCGCGGGCGGTAAGGCGTCGGCGGTGGGAGAGCTTTATAACGAAGTGCCGGACAGGATTTCCGATCCGGCGATCTTCATCGGGCTGGGATATGCCGCGGGGGCGATCCCATGGCTCGGGTGGCTGGCAGCGCTGCTGGCGGTGCTGACGGCTTATGTGCGGGTGCTGGGAAAATCAGCCGGGGCGGGGTCGGATTTCGGCGGGCCAATGGGAAAACAGCATCGGATGTTTGTGGTGACTGTGCTGTGCGCCCTGTGCGCGGTTTTGCCAGGTAATTGGCTGACCTGGCAGCCGGTGAATGTAGCACTGGCGATCATTTGCATCGGCAGTGCCGTTACCGCGTGGCGAAGGCTGGCGCATATCGCCAAAACTCTGAGGGCAAACGCATGACCGAAGCGACGCACGAGCGGCTGTTTGGGGTGCGAAACGCCTTCGATTCAGGCCTGGTTTTGGGGCTGACGATCGCGGTCGTCTCGATTCTGATCGCCACGCCGATCGCGTTTCGGCTCCTCGACCGGGCCGGGAAACTCAACGAAAAACTGAGGCGGGAGTTGTGGGAACGATATATCTCGTGGCTCATACTCGCGGCGCTGATCATCGGGCCGATTCTGCTGGGGGCGTTTGCGGCCATGATGGCCGTCTGCGCTTTGAGCCTCCTCTGTTACCGCGAATTTGCCCGGGCCACGGGGCTGTTTCGCGAGCGGGCGATCAGCCTGGTGGTGGTCCTTGGAATCCTGGCGGTTACCTATGCGTGCCTCGACGACTGGTATGGCTTTTTCGCGGCACTTTCGCCGCTGACGGTTGGGGTCATCGCCGTCATCACGATTTTTTACGATCAGCCCAAGGGATTTATCCAGCGCGTGGGGCTGGGCGTTCTGGCCTTCATGCTCTTTGGAATCTGCCTGGGGCATCTCTGTTTTTTTTGCAATGACCTGCGCTACCGCGCGATTCTCTGCTGGCTGCTGCTCTGCGTGGAATTGAACGACGTCTTCGCGTTTATCTGCGGAAAATCGTTCGGGCATATCAAGCTGGCGCGAAATACCAGTCCGAATAAAACCGTTGGCGGTGCGCTGGGCGCTGGTGCTGACGACGACTCTCGGGGCGATCCTGGCGCATTTGGTATTCACGGGGACGGTCATCTCCGAGTGGCAGCACTGCGCTGGTGCTGGGGATCATGATCAGCGTCCTGGGGCAGTTGGGCGATCTGCTGATATCGAGCGTGAAGCGGGACCTGGGGATCAAGGACATGGCCGCGACGTTGCCGGGGCATGGGGGCGTTTTGGATCGGTTTAACAGCCTGCTACTCGTTTGCCCGGCAGTGTTTCATTATGTGGGGTATTATGTTGGGGTTGGGTTGGGGGGCGAGGTGCGGATCTTTAGTCGGGCGATTTTCGGGGGATGAGGCGGAAAACCAGAAACCAGAATGTCGAATCAAATCCGAAATCCGAAATCCGAATGACGAATGTATGGACTCCTGGAAACTGGAACCGGCAAAAGATTTGGGCCTCCCGCTGGTCGCCCGGCTGCGGAGCGTTGAGCGCGAGCAGGGGCTGATTCCATATCTCGTGCATCTGATCTGCTCGGTCTGGGTGAAGGTGATCCTGCGGCTGTATCACCGGATGGAGATTGTCGGGGGGGAAAATCTGCCGAAGAGTGGGCCTTTTGTTCTGGCGTCAAATCATGCGAGCCATCTGGATGTGGCGGTCTTGGCCAGTGCCTTGAGCTGGCGGCTGCGATGCAATGCGTTTCCGATTGCCGCGGGGGACACGTTTTTTGAGACGCCGATCGTGGCGGTGGCATCGGCGGTGGTCATCAACGCCCTGCCGATGTGGCGAAAGAGGCGGGGAATCGCCCACGAGCTTGCGGATTTGCGTCAGCGGCTGGTTGGGCGGGCGTGCATATACATCGTGTTTCCGGAAGGGACTGCGCAGCCGAACCGGGGAGATGGGGAAGTTTAAGTCTGGCCTGGGGATGATCGTCGCGGGGACGGCGGTTCCGGTGGTGCCCTGCCGGCTGGAGGGGACGTTTGATTCGCTGCCGCCGGGGAAGCGTGTTCCGCGGCCGAGGAAGATCCGGATGAGGATCGGCCCAAGCCTGACTTTTGACGGGGTTGAGGACAAGCGCCAGGGGTGGGACGAGATTGCCGGCAAGCTCGAAGCGGCGGTCAGAAGCCTTTAAGCATTCAACAGGGCGTGACGTAAGTATTTGAGCCATATGGGGAATGGGTTTACGATCTGCTCTTAGCGTGAGGCTAAAAATTTCAGCATGAGGCCTTGACGGGTCGAAATAGACGCGTATACTTCCGCACCCTTGGTTCGCCACCGGGGTACTGGAAACGAGGATAGTCTTTTAGGAAAGCAGGTTTGATCTCAATCCGACTCGTAATTTCACGCCGTCTTTCGTAGCGATTCCCATTCAAAACTGAGGTCGCCACGGGGTGGCGATAGAAAGTAAAAAATCAGCCTAGCGGCTGAGACCGGCATTTTGCCGAATTTGGATCAATTGGCCCCGAGAAGAAGGACCAGTTGACCCGCGTTCGGCGGGAAGTTTTCCGGTGATGTTTTGCCGGTGAATTTGTTCTTTGAGAAGTGAATATGAGGTTCAAGGTTTATAGCAATTAAACCTCCGCGACTTCTGCCCATTGGTTTTGGTTTTTCCGTCTGGAGATGGGTGCATGTTGGCCCGTTTCGGGCAGGAGTCGTCGAGCACCTTTTTGGCGAATTTGATCCGTTATCGGTCGTTTGTGTCTGTTTTCGGGCACGCCCGTCCAGGCGATAGAGGTGACAAGACCTGTTTTTATGGGGCCTGTTTTTATGGGACCTCCCATGGAAATGGTTCTGGTGCTGAAGTTTCTTAGACGGTGATCGATAAATGTGGTCAAGCTACTTAAGGGTGTACGGTGGATGTCTTGGCATCGAGAGGCGACGAAAGACGTGGCAGCCTGCGATAAGCTCCGGGAAGCTGGCAAACAAGCGTTGATCCGGAGATTTCTGAATGCGGAAACGCGGCTGGAGTAACCCTCCAGTCACTCCTGCGCTGAATGTCATAGGCGGTATGGAGCGAACGCAGGGAACTGAAACATCTAAGTACCTGGAGGAAAAGAAAGAGACATCGATTCCGTAAGTAGCGGCGAGCGAAAGCGGAAATAGCCCAAACCGGGATTCGTCCCGGGGTTGCGGGAGCACTTGAGGGGTTACAAAACCGTTCCTAGCTGAAACAGTCTGGAAAGTCTGACCACAGAGGGTGAAAGTCCCGTAGGCGACAGGAACAGGTCCCCGTTGAGAGGTGTCTCCAGAGTAGCACGGAGCTCGTGGAACTCCGTGTGAAGCTGGCCGGACCACCGCCCAAGGCTAAATACTCCTCGATGACCGATAGTGAACAAGTAGGGCGATTGAACGATGAAAAGCACAGCTACTAGCTGAGTTAAAAGTACCTGAAACCATACACTTACAAGCGGTCGGAGCACTATGGCCCGCAAGGGCAATGGATGACGGCGTACCTTTTGCATAATGGACCGGCGAGTGCATGTCTGCGGCAAGGCTAAGGTGTCAAGCACCGGAGCCGTAGCGAAAGCGAGTCTTAAATGGGCGTTTAAGTCGTGGGCATGCGGCCCGAAACCCCGTGATCTACCCATGGCCAGGTTGAATGTCCCGTAAAAGGGACAGAAGGACCGAAGCCGTGAACGTTGAAAAGTTATGGCATGAGCTGTGGGGAGGAGTGAAAGTCTAATCAAACGGGGAGATATCTGGTTCTCATCGAAATGCCTTTAGGGGCAGCCTCGAGCCACTACTCATGAGGGGTAGAGCTACTGAAAGGAGACGTGGGGCTACCCGCCTACACGCTCCTACCAAACTCCGAATACTCATCGAGCTTATCTCGGGAGTGAGTCCGCGAGGGATAATCTTCGCGGTCAAAAGGGAAACAACCCTGATCGCCTGCTAAGGTCCCAAAATCCAGCTTAGTTCGGTAGGAAGTTATTCTGCTGAGACAGCCAGGATGTTGGCTTAGAAGCAGCCACCATTTAAAAAGTGCGTAATAGCTTACTGGTCGAGCAGAGTAGCGCCGTAAATGATCGGGAATAAGCTGAATACCGAAGCAGCGGAGTTCTAGCAATAGAACGGTAGATGAGCGTTGCATGCCGCGTCGAAGGCATACCGTAAGGAGTGCTGGAGCGCATGCAAGTGAGAATGCCGGCATGAGTAACGATAATGCAGGTGAAAATCCTGCACGCCGAAAGCCTAAGGTTTCCTGGGGAAGGTAAATCCGCCCAGGGTTAGTCGGAAGCTAAGACGAGGCCGAAAGGCGTAGTCGATGCACAGCAGGTTAATATTCCTGCACCGGCTGTAAAGGTTGAACCTCATGCAGTGTAGTCTTTCCAAGGCAGATCCCCCGATTAGACGTGGGGGTTTCGCAAGATCGAGGCCGCTTTGTTGCCGAAGTCTGTGGAGGAAGAGCCGAGAAAAGCTGCATGGGATGACGATACAGTCGCCCGTACTAAAACTGACACAGGTAGGCGAGGAGAGTATCCTAAGGCGCTTGAGAGAACTGCGGTTAAGGAACTAGGCAATCTAACCCCGTAACTTCGGGAGAAGGGGTCCCTCCTCGCAAGAGAGGGCGCAGGAAGCAGCCTGGGCGACTGTTTATCAAAAACACAGCTCTGTGCTAACTCGCAAGAGGATGTATACAGAGTGACGCCTGCTCGGTGCCGGAATGTTAAGGAAGTCGGTCAGGGGTTCGCCCCGAAGCTGGCGACCGAAGCACCGGTAAACGGCGGCCGTAACTATGACGGTCCTAAGGTAGCGAAGTTCCTTGTCGGGTAAGTTCCGACGTGCATGAACGGCGTAACGACTTGGTCGCTGTCTCGACCGCAGACTCGGTGAAATTGAAGTGGCGGTGAAGATACCGTCTACCCGCAGCAAGACGGAAAGACCCCATGCACCTTTACTATAACCTGGTACTGATGCCGGTTGTGGACTGCGTAGGATAGGTGGGAGGCGTTGATCCCTCGGTTCTGGCCGAGGGGGAGCACAACGGTGAAATACCACCCTGTTTGCATTCGTCATCTCACCCTGACCCGTGAATCCGGGCAGGGAACCGTGCTAGGTGGGTAGTTTGACTGGGGCGGTCTCCTCCAAAAGAGTAACGGAGGAGTGCAAAGGCAGGCTCAGGCCGGTTGGCAATCGGTCGTCGAGCGTAAAGGTATAAGCCTGCTTGACTGCGAGTGCTACAGCACGAGCAGAGCTGAAAGGCGGCCTTAGTGATCCTGTGGTTCCGTGTGGAAGGGCCATAGCTCAACGGATAAAAGGTACGCTGGGGATAACAGGCTGATCGCCTCCGAGCGTCCATAGCGGCGAGGCGGTTTGGCACCTCGATGTCGGCCCATCGCATCCTGGGGCTGAAGGCGGTCCCAAGGGTTTGGCTGTTCGCCAATTAAAGCGGTACGCGAGCTGGGTTCAGACCGGCGTGAGCCAGGTCGGTCCCTATCTGCTGTGGGCGTAGGAATCTTGACGGCACCTCTTCCATAGTACGAGAGGATTTGGAAGGACGGACCCCTGGTGTACCAGTTGTCGCGCTAGCGGCACGGCTGGGTAGCTATGTCCGGAACGGATAAACGCTGAAAGCATCTAAGCGTGAAGCCTATGCCAAGACGAGGGTTCCATGGGAGCTTGCTCCCGAGAGACCCCGGGTAGACCACTCGGTTGATAGGCCGGAGCTGTACGGGCCGAAAGGTCTTCAGGTTACCGGTACTAACGGTCAATAGCTTGACCACTTTTATCGAGAACTGTCTATTCAACTAGACACGTTTCCAAAAAGAGTGTTCGATACGCGGAAGAACCTCATATTCCTTCGAAATAACATCCCGGTTCGGGTTAACCCCCCTACCGGGACTTCGTTGGTGGCTATACCGGTAGGGTCACACCCGTTCCCATTCCGAACACGGTCGTTAAGCCTGCCGGGCCGATGATACTGCTTCAGCGGGAAAGTAGGTCACTGCCAGCGTTAATCAGGAACCCCGATCATCGCGAGATGATCGGGGTTCTTTTTTTGGGCAGATCAAAACGTCGATTTCGGACAATATCTCGGGCGCGACTGGCGTGTTCGCATAGGCCGACCAGCGACCAAGCGAACACATCAAGGCGATCGGCGCCGCTGCGATAGTGGCCGGCTCTGGAACCACCGTGAAGCTGACATCGTAGTACCCCAAATTATCGTCGTAAGCGCCCGGGCCGCCGTTGTCGTCGCCATCAAAGCCGGGGGCGTCAGAGACGCCGAGAAGCAATTCCGTTGCGCCGTCAGGAACGATGAACTGTTGGACGCTGCCGGAAGCGTCGCCGGTTAATCCGTCGCCGATGAGAAAGACCTGACCGAGCAACGGCGACAGAGAGGGTTCATTGTCCCCCATACCGGAGATGCCTCCCAAGGTTTGGGTCGTAAAGTTCAAAGCCGCCGGCGCCGTGCTGGAAGAAGTAATGGTTGAGTTGATGAACACGCCGCATAATCCACCGGCCCCGGGTTCATAAATTCCGGACAGGCCGCTGGTGGCGGGGTTATCCGAGTAGCCCTGGTCGAGGGTTGGACCACTGTCGCCGCCGTAAATCACCGTCCCGTCAGGGTCGTTAAATCCACCGTCGTTGTTGAGAGTAACGGCGCCCAGGGGCGGGCTGCCGTAATCGGGACCGGTGAAGGAACCGGTGACGCTGGACATCTGCAATAGAGACGAATCGGGATTGAGGTTAATCACGTACGGCGCGATTCCATCCCCAGCCCCGATATCGGAGCTGAAATAGGCGTCGTTTCCCGGGTTGGCGACCGCGTCGCCGTAGGCTCCGGTCGCGTCGTAAATATTATCCGCCGAGCCGACGATCGCGTCGTCGACGGTAATCATTTGTCCGAATGTTGAGACCGCCATCGCGCACGTTAACATTGCAAAAACAGCAAATCCAATCACTCTCGACATGACAATGACCTTTCACCAAGGCGCCCTCTTCGTCCAGCGCAGGGCAGCGCGCCACTACAACTCGGTCGCATGGATCCCCGGGGTTTGCCCCAGGCTTTTTATCGATTCTAAAAGTGAAGTGAGCGTTTACAAGCAAATTCCCGATGTCGGTCTAAGTGGAGGGCGCGGACCCCGTTGGAAGCATGACCGTTTTGAATAAAGTGTGGTTATTTAGAGCGACATCCGCTTACGTCGAATCCGACATCGAGGCTGATTGGAGTACATGACAGGCTAGACGTGCCACGATCCGGTCGTCGGATAATGCGACAAGCTATTCTGCAAAAAAGTCTCCAAAAATCGCTCTTTCACGATCTCGAAAGCGTGTGTCTCGCCTACTGCCGTCGAGTGCGCCATCCTCTCGCTCTGATATCGGGGGGGAGGCGCAGGCACATTTGCACGGGACCATTGGTTATTAGGCCGGGGTGAATTCGCGCTTTTGTTGCGCGATGTTGCGATTTATTGATATCGCCAAGCTGTCTTTCCGTAGTTTGCAGGGCTCAGGGTTGTTTTTTGCCGATAGCTTCTGTATCGTTTCTGTACAGAATATATGAGCCAGTTGAATATCCATATGACCGCCCGCTTCGAGCGGGCACTGAGCCGATTCATGAAGGCGCGCGGGATCAAAACGAAATCGGAGGCGGTCCGCACTGCCGTGGAAGAAGCTTCAGCGGACAGCTCCGCATCCGCCCGTCAATTGGAAAGACATGATTGGGATCGCAAACCAATATCCGGCCAAACCTAAAGATCAATGGCTAAACGAAGATGACCTCTGGGAATCCACTCGTCGTTGATACCTCCGCCCTGCTGTCGATTTATTTCGAGGAACCCACCGCCTCCTGGACTGCGGAACAACTGGAGCGGCATTCCGGTTCTCTGATCATGAGCATGGTCAATGTGACGGAAGTCATGATTGTCTTGGGGAGCCGCAGAGCTTGGCCCGAGGCACAGATCGAGACTCGTTTGCAAAGCAGTGGGATTCGCTTTGTGCCGCCAAGCGTAGAGCACGCCAGACTCGCGGCCGCTGCCCGGCTTCGTTTTCCTATTAATCTTGGAGATTGTTTTTGCTATGCCCTCGCGGCGGGAGAGAACTGCCCCATCCTAACTCTCGATGAAGATTTTCGGCGCTGCGACCGGCCGCTGATTTTCCCGGGCGCTAACCGTTTACGCCGCCTGCCGCGTGCTGTCTGGCTGGCATTCCCGGATGAATTCCCCCGCCGTCTCGCGCAGCGCTTCCCACGACTGCTCGTTCTCCGCGGCATGCAGCAGCCTCGCCGCCTTGGCGGCCACTTCCTTCAGCCCCGCAGCCGAAGATTTACCCAGCAGAAGCTGCGCCGCTTCCTTAAGCTGCACGCGGTCTTCCCGCTCGACCGCCTGCTCGATCTGCTCTACCTCTGCCGGAAGATCCTGGTAAAACTTCTGCGCCAGCACCTCGGCTGCGGCCGCGGCGCCTTCGGCTCGCGGCGTGGGCTTGGCGACCCTCACCATCGTGAGGTGACGGCCAATTGCCTTGATCAGCTTTTCCATGTTGATCGGCTTGGTCACGAAATCGTTGCAGCCGGCGTTGAGGCACTTGCTCCGGTCGCGCTCGCCCGCGTTGGCCGTCAGGGCGATGATCGGCCCGCGATATCCCTTGCTGCGCAGGTGCAGCGTGGCGGCGTAGCCGTCCATTTCCGGCATCTGCACGTCCATGAGGATCAGGTCGAAAGACGCCGAATTGGAGAGCGCCTTTTCGCAGGCCAGTTTGCCGTTTTCAGCCACCTCGACCTTCAAGCCGGTTTCGCGCAGTTTGGCCGCGATGAGCGCCTGGTTGTCGATGCCGTCTTCCGCGACCAGAACGCTGCCGGTGATGCGCACTTTCGGCCCGCTGAAATCTTCCTGCGGCTGCGTAGCCTCCTCCGGGCGGTCGTGAATCTCGACTCCAATCAGGGACCCGGTGGTGATGGCAACCGTGAACGTGCTCCCCTTGCCCGCCTCGCTGGAGACGCTGATGTCACCGCCCAGCGCCTGGGCAAAATGCTTGGAAATCGCCAGGCCGAGCCCCGATCCGCCGTAGTGCCGGCTGATGGAGGCGTCGGCCTGCATGAAGGGCTTGAAGAGCAGCGCCTGCTGCTCGGCGGAGATTCCGATGCCGGTGTCCTTGATGTTGATCTCCAGCATCGGATTCGCAGCGGTAATCGCGGGCTTGATCGACGTCGTGAGCACGACGCCGCCCTCTTTGGTGAACTTGATCGCGTTGGCGACGAGGTTGATAAGCACCTGGCGCAGGCGCGTGGGGTCGGTGCGGATCTTTTTCGGAATCGATCCCTCGAATTTCATGCTGAGCGACAGGCCCTTTTCCACCGCGCGCGGGGTGAGCATCGAGCAGACCTCGCCGACGATTGCGGCCGGGCAGCACAGAATCGGCTCGACCGACATCTTGCCGGCCTCGATCTTCGACTGGTCGAGAATATCGTTGATGAGCGTGAGCAGGTGCTCGCCATTTCGGCGAATGACCCGGGCGTCGGAGCGGCGTTCCTCTTCGCTTCGCCCGTCGCTCATAAGCAGCTCGGCGAAGCCGTTGATTGCGGTCAGCGGCGTGCGAATCTCGTGGCTGATGTTCGCGAAAAAGGCCGACTTAAACCGATTGGCCGCCTCGGCAGCTTCCTTCGACTGCCGCAGCTGCTCCTGTGATTTGACCTGCTCGGCGTCCATTTTCGCCAGCTTCCTGAGATTCAGGCAAACGATCACGCCAAACACGACCGTCACCGAATAGACGAACAAAATGAAGCAGGTTTCAAGGGCATACAGGTTGCGGTGGACGCCGAAGATGAGTATCCACCAGAGCAAAGCTGGCGTGACGATGCACGCGGGGATCAGGCGGCGGGCAACCGTGCGCGTCATTCCGCTCTTGCGCGCTTTGGCCGGAGCGGGGCCGCCGGTGCGCATCGCGTCGCGCTGCTCGCGCGAGCGTTCGGTAATGTCCTGGGAGAGATAATCCATCGATGGGTTGGTCTGATTCATGATCGTTCCGATTATTGCGCAAAAACCGGCTGCGCTGCCTAGTGAACTATCGACGCGCGGTTTGAAGGCGCTTAGGAAGATAGAGAAATTAGCGCGTAAATGACGTCAAAATGGAGCGGGTTACCGGACGAAACGGTGTTTTTCGACAGCGCTACCCGTAGAATGCCGCGTTACGGGAATCTTAATGGCCGCCGCTGATACCAAAGTTCGATTTCACTGCCTAATGGACCGCACACTCCGTGCATTTAGCGCCATACTCCTGAAGGCCCGGTCAGGAGGCGTTTGAGTCGGTCGTTTGCATTCGCGTTTGCATGCCTGCCGGGGGATATCGAGATCCAATCGGCATTTCTGGCGGCATCGCTGGCGCAATCGGTGCGGGGTTGTTGCGAACTGATTGCCGTGGCTGCACGCTCCGCAGAGGGGTTGGCCTGCCAATCCTCTACTCTGGCATTGTTCGATCGCCTGGGCGTGCGCAGGGTTGTCGCGGGCGATGCGAAAGAAATTGACATCGAATGCCTGCGCGTAGCGACGGCTTGCGAAAAGCTGGTGCTCCTGGACCCCGCCCAACTGCTGCTGGGAGATTTCCAGGACGCGCCGCGGTTTTCGATTGCCTTCAACGCCTGCCCCGCGATTCAGCCGCCGGACATCGGCGACGAATCGGCCTGGCGCACGATTTTCCAATCGTGCGGAACGCATCTGCCGGGAACACGCGGATTCTCGGAGTATACCGGCCAATTTTTCCCGCTCTGTTTCGAACCCGGCTTTGTGGCCGTCCCCGCGGACGCCGGATTCGGCGATCTATGGCGGCACTGTTTCCAAACCATTCGCCAAATCCAACCCCAGAAATCCGCTTCGGATATCCGCAAGGTTGCCCTCGCGGTTGCCGCTGCGAAATTGAACTTGGACCTCGATGTCCTCGACGAGCGTTATCGGCAGCCGATCTGGCTGCGACCGATTGATGAGCGTAACCCCCCGATCTTCGCCCGCTACGACAACCCAGAAAATATCGCGCGAGAGCCGAGCCTGCTGGTCCTCCTTGCCAAGCTCCTGGAGAATTACCCCGAGCTGCGCGATCCGGCGCCGGCGATGCGTCGTGGCAGCGGGTAATCACCCTGGCCGCCCGCGCGTCGAAAGAAATCAGGGCCGGCGAACCGATGACGCCCGAGATCATCATCACCGGCATCCCGCGCAGCGGGACCAGTTATCTTTGCCATCTGCTTCATCGCATGAGCAACTGCGTCGTGCTCAATGAGCCACCCGAGGCCATTCCGCTTTTGCGGAATACCAAATCGCCGCTGGCACTGGCCAATTTCTTGGGCGACCGCCGCCGCGACGTGCTCCTGGGCGTTGCCATCGCCAACAAAGTCGAGGGCGGGCAAATCATCCAGGACACCGCCAAGCTCGACAAATTCGAAACGTATACGCCGCAGGTCGACTCGGCGAATTTCGTCCTGGGGATCAAGGAAACGCTCCCATTTTTAATGCGCCTGCCGATGCTTCGGCAGATATTCCCGAGCGCGCGATTCGTCGCCTGCGTGCGAAACCCGCTGGATACGATTGCCTCATGGAAGGGAAGTTTTGCGCATCTGAATATCGCCGAAGTCATACGGCAGCCGATTGGAAACCCGATCGATCCCTGGCTGACGGTTCGCCAGCAGCAGGAATTGCGGGCCATCGCGGCGATCATCGATCCGGCGTCGCGCCGGGCCGCCTGGTGGCGGTTTCTGGCCAATCTTATTCTCGAATCCTCGGATCGATTGATTTTGATCCGCTACGAAGACCTCGTCACCAATCCGCGAGAGGCCCTGGCGAAAATATTGGATGGTTTGCCCGCCGGCAGGGAGGCGGCCCCAATTGAGCCCTCGTCGATTCGGCGGCGTCGCGAACTTCTGGGACGCGACGATCTGCTCGCCATTCGAGCCCTGTGCGCCCAGCCGGCACAAGCGTTGGGATACCTAAGTGCGGACGCAGAATGACTCCGGAGGTCTCTCCCCTCGCCCGGTACAAGGCCCTCACCCCAACCCTCTCCCGGAGTACCGGGAGAGGGGGTAAAGGGGAGTAAAGAAATTACGGCAATCATTTCCCGTTCCTACCTAGAATGTGAATCCCAGGCCGGAAAATAGGTACAGCCGCACGCTGCTGTCGCCGCTGCGCACGCTCCGCCCGGCAGCGAAAAGGATTTGCATGTGATCGTTGATGGTCAATGCCCGCCCCCGTCTAAGATCAGATCGTAACTGCGAAAATTCTGGTCGAACGTGAACCGGGCTTCGCCGAGCAGCTCGATCCGATCGTTTAAGAGATACCCGATGATCGGCCCACCGGCCCATTGGTCGCGATCGTCTTGCCAGTATTGGAACCCGGCCTCGCCGTCGAGTTCGAGCTTGCCGATGGTTTTGGCGATTTCGAATGGAACGTACAGGCCGTTTCCGGACTCGACGAAACCGCTGGTTGTGAGGGATTTGGTGGTGTTAAAAGTCCATTGGGGGTAGACGGACATATCGACGCCGGTCTTATCCTGATCGAGGAAGCGCCACTTCACGCCAAGCTGGGAGTCGTCATATCCGTTTTGCCAGGTGCCGTTGTTTTGTCCGAACAGCCAGCCCCCTTCGTAGGAAAGCTCGATGTGGTCTCCCAGTCCGTAGTTCAGGTCCAGCAGCGGCACATCCATGCTGGAGATGCCCGGCGACTGGAAATACTGATAGCTGACGTTGATTTCCCAGTGTTTGTTGCCGGGAGTGCCGGGGTCATCGCCGATAAGCGGTGGTCCGCCTTGCCCGAATGAATTGACGCTTAAGGTTAAAACGACGATGCCCAGAGCCCACGAGATTCTCCAACCGTTCATCCAAACTTCCTCAGCTTCCCTGAATTCTGGAGCGGCGCATTATTCGTTTCCGGCGAATACCGCCCCTTTTCCCTTTTTTGAGCGCGGCCTAAATGATAATATAATCTTCATGAAAACGCATGCCCGTCCGTTTGCCGGGCGCGTCGAGCGGGGAATTCAATCGTAGTTACAGGCAATGGTATCGCCGATCGTTATTTGTGATGGAATGATCCGTTCCGGATCGACGTGGTCCTTCAACGTCTGCCGGTTGATGGGAGACCTCCTCGCCAAACGGCGCGGCCAGGCCCACGGCAGCGCCTATCTTGATCGAACCACCCTCGACCAATTTCTCGTCACCCAGGCCTACGTCCGCGAGGGCCCGGCAATCGTCAAAGGGCATGAGCTTGGCCCGGTCGCCCTGGACTGGATTCACACCGGCCGTGCCAAGGCCGTCTGCACCATCCGCGACCCGCGCGATTGCATTGCCTCCGACATCGTCTTCTGGGGCGCCGGGTTTGACGCCTCCATCAGCCGGGTTGTCTCCAGCATCAAATATCTCGCCGATTACCAGGACTTCGGCCGCACCCTATTCATCCGCTACGAAGAAATGATGGAAGACCGCATGTGGCAGATCAAGCGCATCGCGGCTTATCTAAAAATCACGCTCGATCAGAAGGACGCCGAGGCAATCGACGCGCAAACCAATATCCGCGCCAGCCGTAAGGTCTGCGAGGGATTAAGCGGCCGCACCGACAAAGACGTGGACCTGATCCTCGATTCTCATCGCCGCGACCGGACAACGCTGCTGCACGACAACCACATCGGCACCGGCGAAGTGGGTCGATGGAAAAGGGAATTGACGCCGGAACAGGGGGAGAAGCTGACCCATTTGCTCCAGCGAAGCCTGCGGGCGCTGGGATATGAAAGCGATGGATCAACCCTTGCGTCGAGTCGCCCGGCCAGCGCGGCGTCGGTGTAGTCGGCAAATCATCCGGCGCTGATACAATCGATTGAATGTGGGAAGAGCGGCTCGGGCAGGCGCATTATGTCGATCGCAGCCGGCCACACTTGTTTCATCGCGACTACTGGACCCTGCGCCATCTTTTCGCGGGGGCGGCACAATTCCTCCAGCGCCATCGCAACGAACTCGCCGGCGGCAAGGCCCTGGACCTGGGAGCAGGCGTTTCACCCTACGCGGCGATTTTTCAGGACGCCGGAATCACCCTCCTTCGCGCCGATATCGAGCCACAGAATCCCGAGGTTCTCGCCGTCGGACCCGATGGACGCGTCCCACTGGACGATGGCAGTATCGACGCCGTTCTTAGCACCCAGGTGCTCGAACACGTCGCCGATGTCCAGGGGTATTTGCGCGAGGCATTCCGCCTCCTCCGGCCCGGCGGCCTGCTATATCTCTCCACCCACGGCGCCTTTATCCTTCACCGTCATCCCACCGATTTTCGGCGCTGGACCATCGACGGGCTGAAATACGAGCTTGAGCAGGCGGGATTTCGCGTGGAGGGGATTGAGCCGCGCATCGGAATCGTGGCCAACTCGACGCATCTTCGTTCGATTGCACTCGGCGGCCTCACCCGGCGCGTGCCGCTCACCGGCTGGCTGCGGCCGATCATCTATCTCTTCTTTAATCTTCGAATGGGCCTTGAGCAGTGCCTAACCCCCCAATCGGTGATGGAATCTCACCCCGAGCTTCTCCTCGCCACCGCGCAAGCCTGAAGCAAACCCTTCGGCTTGAACTCATCCCGCCGCGAACTAAGATCGTGCGCTATTCGCTGGAGGAACATCGATGATTCCGCAAACACTTCCGCGGCAATTCCCTTCCCGGTTAATGGCGATTGTTCTCGCCGCAATTGGGTTTTGTGCCTGCCGTTGCGAGGCGGGCTTGATTCACCGCTACAGCTTTCAGGAAGCCGGCACAGTGAAGGATTCGGTGGGAACCGCCGACGGCGACCTGAAAGGCGCCTCGATTTCCAACGGCGCATTGACGCTGAAAAACGACGGCAAAAACAGCGACGACGATGACGTTCAATACGTCGCGTTCACTAAACCGATCCTCCCCAAGACCGGCAGCGTGAGTCTGGTCTTCTGGTTCACCGCCAGCGACACACCCGCCTTCTCGCGCATCCTCGACCTCGGCGATCAGAATAATTCCGAAGGTCAGGCGTTCATTTACTTCACCCCCCGCGACAGCGACGACCAGTCCCGCGCCGCCATCACCGCAACCGACGCTGGCTCGAAGACCAACATCGACAACGACCGCCTCGACGACGGCAAGCAGCATATGGTCGCCATCGTCGTAGACGGCACCGCCAAGAAGCTCCACGTTTTCGTCGACGGCAAGGAAGACGGAACCCCCGCCGATCTGGGCGACAATACCCTCGACAAGGTAAGCACCAAGCACGCCTGGATCGGACGATCGGCCTATGACAACGACCCGGGTCTCAGCGCCACGATCAACGAATTCCGCGTTTATGACAATGCCCTCGCCGGCGATGACGTGGCGGCGGCGTATAAAGCCGGGCCCGCGGCATTGCCGGGGCCGACTACGCAGAAATAGTTTGTCGAACGGGTAGGAGCCGCCGATGAGCGACGCCGATAACGACGATCACGAACAGCGCGTCTGGGAACGGGGATGGGACGAGCACGAGCGATTGCAACTGGTCCGCATGGCGAAGCTTTCCCTCGCACAGAAACTCGAATGGCTCGAGCAGGCGCATCGGCTGGTACTGCAGTTCGAGGCAAACAGAAAATCGCGGGACAGCTCAAACGCGCCCGTACCGTCAGATTCTTCGAAACAAGAGTAACTCGTCGATAAATCGCCCATCAACGAGCAACTCCGCGGGGCTGACCCCATATACCGCGAACCCGCAACGAAGGTAACACCGGATCGCACTCGCGTTATGCGTGGCGACCGTCAGCCTCACGATCCGAATTCCATTGCCGCGGCACCACTCGATCGCGCGGTCGATCATCTGGTCCATCAGCTTTTTTCCACGATGAGCGGGTTGAACGTAGACTCCCCAGATATGCGCGTTATGCAGGCACTTCCGCCCCTCTTCCCGCCAGACACCGACCATGGCGGCCAATTCCCCGCCAGATTCCGCCACCACGGCGCAGCCGTGGGGGTTGTCGACGAGCTTATCCACGCGCTCGGTCCAGAAAGGTTCCGGCCGGTCGAGATTCTCCTCATAATCCGACCCAAACGCGTCGGGATGTCCGCAGAGCGCTTCCAGCCGCAGCGCCTTGAATGCCGGTAAGTCAGACTTGCCGATGAATCGGATTGAAGCTTCCGACATATGCCCCAATCATCAAGACGCCCGCACAAGGAGTCAATCGGCTGCTCATTGGATGTCGGACACAGGTTGTCTATAATTCCCCGAGATGGGTTTAACGAACGTAATGCTGAATCTATCCAATCCAAAACGGCCCGACATCCAGGCGATCGAGGCGGACGCCCTTGTCGATACCGGCTCTGTTTATCTGATCATTCCCGAGCATGTCCAGCTTCAACTCGCCCTGGAGGAACAGAGCAAAAAAGAGATCACGCTTGCCGATGGAAGCCATCGGATGATTCCTTACGTTGGACCGGTCGAGACGCGTTTCAAGAATCGAATCGCCTACGTAGGCGCGATCGTGATGGGGGATGAAGTCCTGCTCGGAGCGATTCCGATGGAAGACATGGACCTCGTGGTCATCCCCAAACAGCGCCTGGCAGACGTGAATCCGCAGAGCCCAAATATTGCCTCGGGCAAGGCGAAATAGCGATCCCTATCACTCCGCCTTCGTCTTCAAATCCTTCAGCAGCGGCGCCGTCGAATCGCGCTTCGACACCGCCGGCTCCGGACCGTCATACCATTCCTTCGGCAGCCCCAGCGCCGGATCGTTCCAGCGCACGCCATACTCGTCCTTCCCGGTATATTCGACGTCAACCAGATACATGATCGTCGCGTCCTTCTGAATCTTATATCCGTGCAAAACCCCCGGCGGAATATAAAGTCCCTGCGGATCGGCTGCGTCAAGGGTAATGCACTTGGCAACCTTATACGTCAGCGATTTCGGCCGCAGATCGACCAGTCCAACCAGCACACTGCCGGCGACCACGTGCCAGTAATCCGTCTGCAGCTTATGAAAATGCAGCCCGCGCACGACGCTGCCCGTGGAGCGCAAAACATTCCACTGCATCCAGCGTTGCCGCTGCTCGGCAAACCAGGAGGCCCGGAAGGCCTCAAAGAATGAGCCGCGTTCATCTTCCCAAACCGTGAGTTTCGTCAGTTTTACGCCGTCGATGCCGACGGGATCGAGAGTAACATTCGTCATGGGAGGCGAATTCTAAGTTCAACGGTTCAATAAACCAATCGAATTTCAATCGGAAGATTCAATGTTTTGCCGCCACGCGTCTGGGCGTCCGCCCCTTCGCCGCTTTATCAATTTCCGAAACGCATGAACTTGGTTAAACTAGGCGACATGAACAAGGTCTGCATTCATGCATTGACGGTGGCCACGCTGGCCGGGCTCGTTTGGTCATTAACCGGGTGCTCCTCGGGCAATGCCCCCCCCACTCCCCCGATAACGCCCGAACAATTGACGCAATTGCAGCAAACCTATCGCAGCCAGGATTCCGACGCCCGCGTCGGCGAAGTGACGGCGGTTCTCTCCAGCTCCAGCCTCGCTTCTGTCTCGGATGTTCCCCTCAAGGATTTCACCGAGGGAGACGTCATCACCTTCCTGGATTCCAATGGGAAAATCCTGACCATGGGAAAAGTCGAGGCGGTCACGCCCAACTCCCTGACCGTGAAATATGATCCACCCGGCAAGGGCGGACGCGAGCCGGCCATTGGTGACGTCGCCGTCCGGGCCATTCATTAGCCGATGGGCAATCAATCGAACGCGGTGGAATTAATTCTCGCCAGCGCCTCCCCGCGCCGCCAGTCCCTTCTGCGCGAGGCCGGCTACGAATTCAAAGTCCATCCCGCCGATCTCGATGAAGAGGCGATCACCACCCAGCAAAAATGGACCGCCCAAAATCTCGCCGCCGAACTGGCCCGCCTAAAAGCCGAAAAGGTCGCTGAAAATTTCCCCGATTCCCTCGTCCTCGGCGCCGATACAGTCGTCTCCCTCGGCCAGGAAATCCTCGGCAAACCCAACGACGCTCAACACGCCCGAAGAATACTGGCCTCTCTTTCCGGTACAACCCACCAAGTCATCACCGGCGTCGCACTTGTTCGCCGGACCGACCACGTGTCTATTTCCCGCATCATCATTTCCACGGTAGAAATGAAGCCGCTGCAACCGCATGAAATCGACGCCTATATCGCCTCCGGCGACTGGCAGGGAAAAGCCGGCGCCTACGGAATTCAGGATCGCGATCCCTTCGTCCGCCGCACCGCAGGCTGCTATACCAACATCATGGGCCTGCCGATGACAACAACCGCCGAGATGCTCAAATCAGCAGGGGTTCATGCCCAGCCGCGAATCAGGTAAATTGACCGCTATGAACGAGGCGGTCGTCGCGGACATCTTCGCCCTCGCCTGTGCCGCCGCCGGGTGGTTCTACCTCTTCTCCTCCAATGCCGCCAAACGGCTGGCCGGGATGGAGCCGCAAGGGCGAAATTCCCTGCGGATCGTCCTCCGCCGCGTTTGCGGCGCATCGCTCTTTATGCTGGCCGTCGCCTGCTTCGCCGGGTTCAATACCGTGAGCGACCAGCGAAACCCCGGCGCCTACCTCGCCGTCTGGACCAGTGCGATTTTATTGCTAATGCTTATCATCATTCTCGTGGCGATCGATATCCATCTGACCATGAAGCTCAAACGCGAACGTACACATAAACCATGAAAATTCGCCTGCCATCCAGTTTCCTGATCCTCCTCCTCGCCACCTGCTGCAGCTCCAAAGACAGCGGTTCTTCCCTCCCCGTTGAGCAAATCACCATCGCCGGCCAAACCTTCAACATCGAGATTGCCAAATCATACCACGATCAGGAAGTCGGCCTGATGCACCGCGATCACCTCGACTCCGACCATGGAATGATCTTTATTAACGACCACCCGTTCGTCCAGAACTTCTGGAATCATGACGTCCATTTTTCGCTCGACAACCTTTTTCTTGGTCCTGATGGAACCGTGGTCAGCATCAAGCGTCTGGACGCCTGGAGCGAGAAAAGCGTTTCCAGCGATGTGCCGGCCCAATATGTCATCGAGCTCAACGCCGGCACCGCGGCCCGGCTCAATGTGCACGTGGGCGACCATATAACCCTCCCCCCGCAGAAATAGCCCCCCCCTCATTCAAGTTTTTATCGCCCCTGACCGAAATCCGATGAGAGAGGATTCCGTGGCGGGCACGACAACCGAGCAAACTTCCCAAGAGGCTTCCCAGCCCAAAATCGAAGAAGCGGCCTTGGCCCAGGTGGAATCGCTGCGCAGAGCTGGAGACCCTGCGCAAAGAGATCAACTTCATGAGCCGCCGCGATGAGACCCTCAACTTTTACATGCACCGCCTCGACGAGGAGCTTCGCCTCGCCGCCCGGCTCCAGCAGGACTTTTTGCCCAAGACCCTCCCCCAGATCGGCCCGATCCATTTCCACACCCTCTATCGCCCCGCCGGTTACGTCAGCGGAGACCTCTACGACGTCGCCCGCCTCGACGAAACCCACGTCTGCTTTTACATGGCCGATGCCGTCGGCCACGGAATGCCCGCGGCCCTGCTCACCATGTTCATCAAAAACGCCCTGGTCACCAAGCAGATCACCCCCGGCGGTTATCGGCTCTTAGATCCCGGTGAAACCCTCGAACGGCTCAATGGATCATTGGTCGACCAGAACCTCACCCACGCGACCTTCGCAACCGCCGTCTACGGCACCGTCAACGCCAAGACCCTCGTCTGCCGCTACGCCGGCGCGGGACACCCCCCGCCGCTCCTCATGCGCGCCGACGGAAGCGTCATGAACCTCCATGGCGAAGGCCCGCTCCTGGGGATCTTCCGCGAGGAAAAATTTTGCCACGCCCAGGTCCAGCTTCGTATGGGCGACCGTCTCTTCATCTACACCGACGGCATCGAAGTCGCCTTTGCCGACGACCAGCTCCTCGACACGCAGCAATGGCGTAAAGAGCTGCAAAACCGCCGCGATCTGCCCACGGAGCAATTGCTTCACGAGCTTGCCGAAAATATCGATCGCGAGACGGGAAGCCTTGCCCCCAAGGATGATCTTTCGATTATTGTGCTGGAAGTAAAGTGAAACGCGGCAAAAAAGGGGGTGAGACGAATGAGACGAAATGGGACGATTTGGCGATTTTCAATTAGTATTCGCTAACTCGAATATTATTGTAGATATTGTTGGACCATGCGAAGGGGCGGGGGGAATTTGCGTTATTGCAGGGGGTCGCCGTAAACAATCTGCGTCGGCTTGAATCCCCCGTCAGATTTCTCCGCCTTGATCAGGATGAAATTGGGCCGATGCATGTCGTCGGTATCCGCCCGCGAATCCCACAGAACGATGATCCCAATCAGCTCCCCGTCCTGCGCGTCCAGAGATTGGGCGATCCACCGCATCACCCCCGACTTCTGATTCGCGTCCCCGATCGAAAGCTCCTTCCGCTGGTAGTCGCTCACCAGCGGGGACAAACCGATGTCGCGCGCGATGTCGGCGATCGCGCTCGCATCGGGAAATACATAAGCATGATCCCCGATGATTGCCGTCCCAGTCGCGAAATCCGTGAAGTCGGAAACATCGCCGGCCCCCTCGGCATTGAAACGCTTGATCTGGCAATTTGGATCGATCAGCGACTGGAGTGTTTGCGCATCGTGCGCCGCTGCCGCCGCCGCAATCGAGCTCACCGCTTTCGACCAGGTCGCCGAAGCATCTGAATCGGGACGGGTGGCTTGCCCCGAAGCCTCGCCCGCCCCCACAAGCACAATGAAAGCCAGAACAATCCCCATCCCCGCGCAAAGCCCCAGGATGGCCCTCCTGGGGCCTCCCGAACCAACGCCCAATCGCGACACCTACCCAATCTCATGACTAACTCTATCGGCCATCCGCGCCATTTTTCGTGGGCGATATGGATTATCGGCCCCCAACGCGGTCCGGATAATTTCCCCGCTCCCCCAATCGGTGACCTCGCTTACAATCGCCCCCATGGGCGAATCAACCGCAAGCAGCAAATCAGGGCGTTTCTCGCCCTCGCGGCCATCTGCGGAGTGGTCGCGGGACTCTATTTCGCGCGGGCCGTCCTGATTCCCCTGGCCGTCGCCCTCCTGCTCACGTTTCTCCTTGCCCCCCTGGTTCATCGCCTCGAACGCCTGCGGCTCCGGCGCACCCCCAGCGTCCTGATCGTCGTCGCCCTCTCCTTCGCCCTCCTCGGCGGCATCACCTGGGTGATTTCCAACCAGGCCACCGATCTGGCCGTCAAACTCGGAGATTATCAGGCCGACATCGAGCACAAGATCGCCGGCGCCACAAATATTTTGGAGACGGCGTATGGGCCAAGGCCTCCAGCGAGATCGCCACCATGGCCAAGGAAGTCGTCACCACCCAGCCGGACAACGCCGGGCAAACCTGGGCGAGCCGCGGCACCAAAGACAATCCCGTCGCCGTTGAAATTGCCTCATCACCGGAAACGCCAACGGCCCTGCAAACCGTCAGCTCCGCGCTGGAGATCATCTCGCCCATGGCCCAATTCATGGTCGTCATCGTCTTTGTCGTCTTCATGCTCATCCAGCGCGAGGACATTCGTGACCGCGTGATTCGCCTGGTCGGCCACGGGCAACTGACCGTCACGACCCGCGCCCTCGACGAGGCGGCCACGCGTATCAGCCGCTATCTCGCCGCCCAATCCGCCGTCAACAGCGCCTACGGAATTCTGGTCGCGATCGGGCTCTATCTCATTCACATTCCCAACGCCCCGCTGTGGGGTTTGCTTTGTGCCCTGCTGCGATTCGTTCCCTACGTTGGAATCTGGATCGGCGCGATCTTTCCCATCATCCTCTCGGTCGTGATGCCCGAAGGGTATTACGCGGCCCGGCCATTTCTCACCCTCGGACTCTTCGCCCTCCTCGAGATTGTCGCCGCAAACGCCGTCGAGCCCTTGCTCTTTCGCGACCGAACCGGCCTCTCGCCGCTGGCAATTCTCGTCGCCGCCGTCTTCTGGACCTGGCTCTGGGGCGGCCTCGGACTGCTCCTCTCAACGCCCCTCACGGTGCTGCTGGCCGTCGCCGGCAAATACGTCCCGCAGCTCGCCTTTCTGGATATCCTGCTTGGCGACCAGCCGGTGCTGAGCCCTCCGGAGCGGTATTACCAGCGCCTTCTCGCCGAAGACGCCGAGGAAGCCGAGGACTTGCTCGATGAATTCGAGAAGGACCGTAATCGCGAGCAGCTTTTCAGCCAGATCATGCTGCCGGCCCTGATCATGGCCCAGCGCGACTTTCCGCCGGAATTCTCGACGAGGGCCGGTTGGATTTCATTTTACAGGTCATGAGCGACGAGATTGAGGATGCCGGCCAGCCCGACGAAAATCCGCCGAGGTCGCGGAAAAGAAGGACGACACTGTAAAAGTGCCCAGGGATTCAGAGGTTCGAATCGCCCTGCTCCCGGCCCACAACCGGGTCGAGGAGATCGCCGGCCTGATGCTCGCCAGCCTGCTCAAGGGGCTGGGATACACCGTCACGGCCATCTCCGCCGATTCCCTTGCTAGCGAGCGGGTGGAGATTCTTTCCCGTGAAAAGGTCGATCTCGCCGTCATCTCCGCCATGCCCCCCGGCGCCGCCGCCCACGCGCGATACGTCTGCAAGCGCGATCCGCGCCAAGCTGCCGGAAATCCGGCTGGTGATCGGGCTTTGGCATGCCCAGGGGATTACCGACAAACTTCGCCATCGCCTGACGGCCGAAGCCAGCGCCGAACTTGTGACCCAGTTCGACGAGACCCTCCGCAAAATCCATCAGATGGCTCAGCCCCTTTTGATCCGGGAAGCGGATGAATCTTCGCCTTCCCAAGCTCTGCCCGTGTAGGATGGGGATTTGAAATTTAAGATTTGAGATTGCTCTGCTGAAATCCCCGCTGATTGGCGTTCCAGTCTCCATCCTAACCCTGTCGCGTAGTACCAGCTTGCCATTACCTACATCTATTGCAGCGAAAAGGCTGGATTTACATCGAACAAAGAAGGACGAATATTTTCGGTAATGGTTTGTGTGACGAGAAGATGCGTTGGCTCGAATGTAAAACGCGGTTCCGCCGCGATAACACATGGCTGGCCTGGTGAGGTTCGGGGCGGCCTTGGGGTGTTGGGCGAGGAAGCGCCGTGCAAGCACGGCGGCTACACGGGGAGAAATTGGGCGCTCGCGGCGCGGGATTACTCACTTTCCTTCAAACGAATTCTTTATCTTGATCTGATCAAACAGCCGCCGGTACTCGCAAGGCGTCGTCTCCAGAAACGCCTCGGCGAAGCCATGCCCAGCCAGGTGGCGCATCGAGCGGTACTGGTTCAATCCCAGGATCGCCCGCGAGTAATCGACCATGCTGGTCTGCGAGACAAACGCGTCGATGGCCGCCCGTTTGGTATCAGCCACTGAAGTGATATCGATCATCCGATTGACGGGCGTCGTGCTCCACACTTCGTACCCGCGAATCAGAAGCTTGTCCGCGATTTCGCCGGGCAACTGATCGACCGCTTTGCGAAGAATCCGGTTGGTCGCCCAATGATCCGGATGGTGATCGGACAACGCCGGTGCGTAGATCACGCCCGGCTTACGCTCTTTCAAAATCCCCAGCAGCGCCGCCACAATCTTCGGCGAATCGTCCAGCGATCCATCCGGCCCGTCAAGGAATATCAATTGTTTGACGCCCAGAATATCCGCTGCCTTCTGGCTCTCCGCCTTGCGTACCTTCGGCAGACCCGGATCAGGCTGCGCCCGCCCGCGGCACCATCGGTCATGAAAACAAACGTCACCGCCGCCCCCGCTTCCACATGCCGAAGCACCGCCCCGCCGGGGCCGATCACCTCGTCGTCCATGTGCGGAGCCAGCACGACGACAGGATCAGCCGTAAATTCCTTGATCAGCCGGGGAGAAAAATCAGGTGTGTCGAGCAGAACCCACAGGCGAAGCGAGCTGCGCGCGCTCGCCGGCAAAATAGTCCGCCAGGCCGACTTCACCATTCCCTTGATGAATTGTTTCATGACGTCGCTGCTTACGCGCCGACCAGCATCGCGTCGCGAAGACGCGCCAGCGTCTCATGCTCGATCTGCCGCACGCGCTCCCGCGTCAGGCCGATCGCGCTGGCCGATCTCTTTCAGCGTCAGCGGGTCGTCCCCTTCCAGCCCGTAGCGGAGCTTGAGGATCTTCGCCGCTCGCGGGTCCATGTCGGTCATCAGCTCTTCAAGCTGCCGAAGCTCGTCGTTGTCGCGCACCATCTCATCAGGCCCGGGATTGTGCGTGTCCGCGACCAGCTCGTTGATCGTCACTTCTCCGTCGGCGCTGCCCGACTGCGTCGGCGAGTGATACGCCTTGACGGCCTTGCGGATGATCTTCAGCTTCTTTGCCGGTACGTTCATGTGCTTCGACAATTCTTCCGTATTCGGGATCCGTCCAAGCTGCTCTTCCAGATCGCGCATCGCCGGCTTCAGCTTGGACATCATCTCGATCATGTAAGCCGGGATGTGGATCGGCTGAACGCTGTTGATCAGCGCCCGCTTGATCGCCTGCTTGATCCACCAGCTTGCGTAGGTGCTGAACCGCGCCCCGTTCTCGGGGTCGAAACCCTCGACCGCTTTCAGCAGCCCGATGTTTCCTTCCTCGATCAGGTCCGGCAGCGAAAGCCCGCGATTCACGTAATGCTTGGCGATGTTGACCACCAGCCGCAGGTTCGACCTCACCATCTGCTCGCGGGCAACGGGGTCGTTGTCGCGAACGATCCGGCGACCCAAGCTCCTTCTCCTGTTCGGCGGTGAGGAGCGGACTGCATTGATCTGGCGTAGATAAAGCTGCAATCCTGACTGAACGGCGGTTGTTGACATAGATTGGGCACTGTTCACTACGCTTATGGGACTCGCACGGTTCGCACGCGATTCCAAAAGCCAGACGCGACAGAGCCTTACTAGTCATCGGTTTAACGAAGGGCGGACTTTGCAATGCCCAGGGATTAGTGCAGCCAATTGAATAAACGGAATAAGCGGGTGTTTGGGCAGTGGGTCAGTTTGGGATCCGTGTCGAAATTCGAATTCCCCACGGCGGCAGCCGTGGGCGTTCCGGGAGAGAACTGACCCAGTACCGGTTTTTTGACTACTCGGCGATGTCGATATCGCCCAGGCCGCGGGTCTGCTCGCCGCCTTCCAGGCCGCCGCGCAGGCCGCGCTTCTCGGCCCGCTGGGCACGCGCGCTTTCGCGCGCTTCCTCTTCCTGGGCCCACTGCGCACGCTTCAGCGACAGCCCAATCTTCCTCTCTTCGCTGTCCACGCGCAGGATCTTCACTTCCAGCTCCTGCCCAACCTTCAGCATGTCCTCCGGCTTCTCCACCTTCTGGTCGGAAATCTCGGAGATATGCAAAAGCCCCTCAAGACCGGGCTCAAGCTCCACGAACACGCCGAAGTTGGCGATCTTGGTAACGTGCCCTTTCACGACCATGCCCGGCTGATAGTTCGCCGGAATGACCGTCTTCCACGGATCTTCCTGCATCTGCTTCAGCCCCAGCGCGATCCGCTGCTTTTCCTGATCGACTGAAAGCACGACCGCCTTGATCGATTCGCTCTTCTTCAGCACTTCGCTGGGATGCCCGATCTTCTTGGTCCAGGAAAGATCGGAAACGTGCAGCAGCCCGTCGATCCCCTCTTCGATCTCCACGAACGCGCCGTAGTTGGCGATGTTGCGGACTTTGCCTTCGACGACCGAGCCCGGCGGATATTTCTCCGCCACGCGTTCCCACGGATTCTCCTCCACCTGCTTCATGCCCAACGAGATTTCCTGCTTGTCCTTGTTGATCTCCAGCACCTTCGCCTTCACGTGCTGGCCCTGGGTCACCACCTCGCTGGGATGGTTGATCCGCTTCGTCCACGACATCTCGCTGATGTGCACCAGCCCCTCGACGCCTTCCTGCAATTTGCAGAACGCGCCGTACGACATGATGTTGACGACTTCCGCCTCGTGTACGCTGCCGACGGGATAGCGCTGCTCGATATTCTCCCACGGGCTCGCTTCCTTCTGCTTCAGGCCCAGGGCGATCTTTTCTTTTTCCTTGTCGATCGACAGCACTTTCACTTCGATTTCCTGGTCGATCTTCAGCACCTCGCTGGGATGATTGATGCGGCCCCAGCTCATGTCGGTGATATGCAGCAAACCGTCGATGCCGCCGAGGTCGATGAACGCGCCGAAATCGGCAATGTTCTTCACCACGCCCTTGCGCACTTCGCCGACCTGCAGGCCGTCCAGCGTCTTGCGCTTCAGCTCTTCGCGCTGCTGCTCGATCATCTTCCGGCGGGAGATGACGATGTTTCGCCGCTCTTCGTCGATCTTGAGAATGACCGCGTCGATGGTGCGCCCGATCCAATCGGAAATTTCGCCCGGCCGGCGGATATCCACCTGGCTGGCCGGGAGAAATACCGGCACGCCGATATCCACCAGCAACCCGCCCTTGATCTTCTTGGTAACTTTCCCCGAAACCGGATTCCCCTCTTTCTTGGACTGCATGATCGTTTCCCAATTGATGATGCGGTCCGCCTTGCGCTTGCTGATCTTGACCAGCCCCGTGTCTCCCTCGACATCTTCCAGCAGCACCCGAACTTCGTCCCCGACTTTCACATTGTCCGGCTCGTCGAATTCGGAGCGCTCGAGAATGCCTTCGCTCTTGAGCCCCAGCTCCACGACAAAATCATCCCCGGCAGTGCTGGAAACTTTCCCTTTAAGAATTGCCCCCGGCGTGAAATCCTGAACCTCGTCCCCCGCGACCAGTTTCGAAAGATCGTTGGCCGCGTCTCCGAGCGCGGTTGCAACCGCGGCATCCACATCAGCGTCCAGATTTCCCAGCGAATTAATCAGATTGTAATCGACCATAAAACCAAATGCGGCAGTTTGAATAACTGCCCATGCCTCTGTTTTGCGTGACCAAAAATCCACGGTCGGCATCCACGCGCTGCCGATCGCACAATGTTAAATTGCCCTGGGGCGGAACGTCCACCGCAATTGGGGCGAACAAATAATTGTATGAGCTTCGGGGTTTTAGAGCAATCGATCCGCGACGAACAAAGCCTATCGCGTCGAACACTTTCTCTTCGCCGTGCGCCCTTTTTAGGGTGCTCTTTGTTGGGGGCCAACATTCTGCGTTTCATCGCGCCGACCGACGATTCTCGAAATAAACTTGACGCCACCCCTCGACATGCGAATAATGCTGTTGGTTTAACCTTTCCTCCGGCAAGGGCCCGGCCGCGGTGATTGAACTGCGGCAAATTTAAAAGGCCTTTGCTGCCCGTTGCGTTAGGCAACACCTGAAAATCAGGACGGAAGTGGCCTTGATCGGCCCTTTGAGCCGATAAGAGGTTTCCGTTTTGACTGATGGGACGGGTTTGGCTGTTGATTTTTCCGCTTTGGATTGACAACCGCTAAACAAAGGATAACATCTGCCTCCCCCGCTGAAGTTCAAAAAGCTTTTTGTGGGAGCAATCACGGCGGCAACCTTTTTTGCCGCAGTGGTTTATGATTGTTTTCTCTGTTCTTTGACAAGTGAATAGTCGGATAACCGCGAGGATGTGTGTTCAGGCGAATTGGTGTACAATTCGCCGTGGACGAATCCGAAGGTGCCGGTTTTTTGGTTTCACGACCTGGGGCCGGTGGCATTCGGATTTGAAGTTTTTTTTTCTCAAGCATCCTTGTGGTTACACGCAAACAGCAGGATTGGACCGTCAAACGTCCGGTCCTGCCAAGTGATCTTCCTTGATCATTAGTTTGAGTAAGTAAGCCATCGAAGATGTTTGAGCCTTGCTCTCGAGAAGCCGGTCTGTTGTTTGGATCGGTGGATCGGGACTGACCCTTTTGCCAAGCCGGCAAAGGGGCAGAAACATCCGATTGATTTGTCTTAAATCAATCGGTGGGCAAACTCGTTTCGAGGATAACCCCGATTGCGAAACCGTTAGTCACGGTCAGCGCTTCACGGCGTCACACCGTGCTGGAGGAGCGATCGGGTCCAAGAAATACAATTGAAGAGTTTGATCCTGGCTCAGCCTGAACGCTGGCGGCGTGGCTAAGACATGCAAGTCGCACGGATGTAGCAATACATCAGTGGCGGACGGGTGAGTAATGTATCGCTAACGTGCCCTGGAATCTGGGATAGCCAGCCGAAAGGCTGGGTAATACCAGATGAAGTATCCTGACCGCATGGTCGGGATCCCAAAGGAGTAATCCGGTCTGGGAGCGGGCGATATCGTATCAGCTAGTTGGTGAGGTAACGGCTCACCAAGGCGACGACGCGTAGCCGGACTGAGAGGTTGGCCGGCCACATTGGGACTGAGACACTGCCCAGACTCCTACGGGGGGCTGCAGTAACGAATCTTCCGCAATGCACGAAAGTGTGACGGAGCGACGCCGCGTGGAGGACGAAGTCCTTCGGGATGTAAACTCCTGTCAGGGGTTAGAAAGTTCTGATCAACCCCAGAGGAAGGCACGGCTAACTCTGTGCCAGCAGCCGCGGTAAGACAGAGGTGCCAAGCGTTAGGCGGAATCACTGGGCTTAAAGCGTGTGTAGGTGGACTGGTAAGTACCTTGTGAAATCCCACGGCTTAACCGTGGAACTGCTGGGTATACTGCTGGTCTTGAGCAACCTAGGGGCGAGCGGAACAAATGGTGGAGCGGTGAAATGCGTAGATATCATTTGGAACGCCAATGGTGAAAACAGCTCGCTGGGGGTTTGCTGACACTGAGACACGAAAGCCAGGGGAGCAAACGGGATTAGATACCCCGGTAGTCCTGGCCATAAACGATGTCCACTAGATCGCAGTGGCTCTGACGCCATTGCGGTCGAAGCCAAAGTGCTAAGTGGACCGCCTGGGAAGTACGGTCGCAAGGCTAAAACTCAAAGGAATTGACGGGGGCTCACACAAGCGGTGGAGCATGTGGTTTAATTCGAAGCAACGCGCAGAACCTTACCTGGGTTTGACATGCCAGGATTATCTCTATGAAAGTAGAGTAGGCCCTTCGGGGTACAACTGGTACAGGTGCTGCATGGCTGTCGTCAGCTCGTGTCGTGAGATGTCGGGTTAAGTCCCTTAACGAGCGAAACCTTTGCCCTTAGTTACCATCGAGTAAAGTCGGGGACTCTAAGGGGACTGCCGGTGTCAAACCGGAGGAAGGTGGAGATGACGTCAAGTCCTCATGGCCTTTATGCCCAGGGCTACACACGTGCTACAATGGGGTGCATAAAGCGAACCTAAAGCGCAAGCTCATGGAAATCGCAAAAATCACTCCTCAGTTCAGATCGGAGGCTGCAACTCGCCTCCGTGAAGTTGGAATCGCTAGTAATCGCGGATCAGCTACGCCGCGGTGAATGTGTTCCTGAGCCTTGTACACACCGCCCGTCAAGTCATGGGAGCCGGAAATAGCCGAAGCCGCTTCGTTTCAGAAGTGTCTACGCTAGGTTCGGTGACTGGGACTAAGTCGTAACAAGGTAGCCGTAGGGGAACCTGCGGCTGGATCACCTCCTTTCTAAGGGATTTCTTAGAATTCTTTTTCAGAGCAATCTGGAAGAGGTATGCGTCAGCACAGTCTCGTTCGCGGTGCAGAACCGTGAAAACGCCGGTGGCAACATCGGTGAATGGTTTTCCGACTATTCATTTGTTGAAGAACAAACCCAAGCCCGGAATCGAAAGATTCCGGGCTTTTTTTGCGCCGCAATTCATCTGATAGAATGAGGCGACAGCTTAATGGAGGTTCCTGTATGGTGTTGCAAACGCTGAAGATTGGTAAACAGGAGTTCGTTCTTCTCCCAAAGAGCGATTTCAAGAAGCTGGCGGCCCAGGCACAGCGGCAGATCGAAGACGACTACTGGACCCGCGAGGCCCTGAAAGCAGAGGCGGAATCGGCGCGCAAAGCTGAGACTCCAATTCCCTTTGAGGACGTGGAAAGGGAACTGGACGCGACGAAACCGAAGGGCGGGCGGAAAAGCCGGTAGATTACATTTCACCAATCAATCCGCATCAGGCACGCCGTGCCGTCGAAGGACTTCCTGTACCGCATCGCTGCCCTCCCGGATTTTTTCAGGCAGTTTGGCCCCCCGGGAAATCAGAAATTCAATAATCTGCGGGTATTCGCCCGCAACCGCCTCCTCCGGTAGTTTCATGCCCGGTCCGCCTTCGGGGTCGAAGCAGTGGCATGAGCCATGGATCGCCATCCCAATCGCGTTGCCGCCGTAGGAGTTGAGCCAATGAATGTCGGCCCCGCGATCAACCAGAAGCTGCACAGCCGCGAGTCGCCCGCGCCAGACCGCCCAATGTAATGCCGGCGTCTGATCCGACGCCGCGCCACGATTTAGGTCAGCACCGCCGTCCAGCAGCCGGCGGATCGTGGTCAAATCGTTTCGACTCGCCGCCAGGCAAAGCGTGATCGGATCCCCCTTAAGAATATCGTCTTCGGTGATGGTTCCATCGTGCGCTCTGCGCGATTGCAGGAGTTCAGCCACTTCCTGATCCCCATTGCGCACTGCCGAGCGAAGGATGCTGACGCCGCGCTCGTCAACCGCATTAACGTCACCCCCGGCATCGATGAGCATCTTCACAATTCGCACGGATCGCAAAAGATAGACCGCCTTATGAAGCTGCGTGCGAAGGCCATCCCACTTCACCCGGAAATTCGGATCGGCACCTGCTTCAAGGAAGAGCCGAACGTGCTCCGGATATTCAAAATCGGTCGCCCGGCCGATGCAGTAATCGATCTGCTCCTTCGGCGACGAGCCGCGCTGAAGGATCAGGCCGAGGCACGTGGGGTCGGGAAATTCGCTGCTGTGGTAGAGTGCCTCCTTGTCCTGCGGATCGACGCGTGCCCCGGCATTCAGAAGCATGGTTGTCAGTTCAATGTTGTTGGCGATCCCCGCCGCCCCGTAGAGCGTCGATTGCAGCCATGATTCTTTGCCCCAATCGGTCCAGTAGTGCGAATTGGGATCGGCCCCGTTATCGAGCAGTATTCGCGCACACTGGACGATTCCACGTGCTCGGACCGGATCGGCGCGAAGAAACCGGCTGAAGCACGCATAAAGAATCGGCTCGATATTGAGCGGCCCGGATTTTTGCGTCGCCAGTCCCGGATCGCGCCCAAGGATTTGACGAGCCGTATCGGCTTCGCCGCAGGCGCACGCCGTCGCCAGATCAAATCTCGCGAGATCCGCCTCGGCTTCCAGCATCACGCGGGCCTTGCGGACGTCGTTCGAGCAGGCCGCTTTGATCAACTCCGCCGTGCCGGGCGCGATCGAGCCGCCGGGTTTCGACAAACTGCTTCCACCGCGGCCAGCTTGCAAACCCGTACTGACGGGCGATCACAAGCTGCGCGTCATGAAGTGCGAAATCTTCGCCACCGGCAAGCTTAGCAAATCGAGGATGAAACGATTTAAACTGCCCCAGCGCCGTGGGATCGCCGCGTTTCACTGCATCGAGAAGCGATTTCGCCTCTTTGCGATCGCGCTCGAGGTTAGGCCGCGGGGGAATCGGACGAACGGGAGAATTGGGCGTCGACATGACGACTCCTTCTGCTATAGCCCAGTAGTCCGCACTTGAGGGCCGAAGGGGTCGCAAGACCGCCTGTTGGATTGTTTTTGCAGGTGGGACATTCCCTTTACGCGGACCGTTGGCCGCCTGACCGGCCGCATTTGATTATAACGCACTATTGCTTTGTCTCACAAGAAAAATCGCGAGCAAATTCGAAATCCGAATGGCCAATTCGCGCATGGTTTTTAAATAGCCGTGCTAGCGCGGATCACAAAAGCTTTCTTCATAACCCTATTAGTGGTCGCCTTATTGGCTGGCCTTGGGACTTTTTTCCTTCCAAGTCTCAACAAGGAGCCCAACACCACACCTCGTGTAAAGTCTGCCTCGAATCTTCGCCAGATCGGCCAGGCTATTCTCCTTTACACGAACGACTACAACGGCCAATACCCCGATTCATTTGGCACGATACTTTTGAATGAAGACATCACAAGCGCTGTCTTTGTGTCGCCATTGCGATCAGAAACACCGGCAGACGGACCAACGACGCAGGCCGTTGCCGATCAGTTGAGCGATGCGAGCCATCTCTCGTATGTTTATCTCGGCCGCGGATTCACGCCCAAAACCGCGACGGCCAATGACGTCGTCGCATATGAGTTGCCGGGCGAACCAAATGGTGGAGCAAACATTCTTTTTGGCGATGGGCATGTGGAATACGACGATGGGAATGTGATGACGAAAATCGTCGGCCGGGCGATGTCTGGGGTTTGGCCGGTGACGATGCCGTCGCAGTGAGTAACCTCAGAATCCGAAGATTCATGTCAGAACCGAATGCAAACGGAAAGCCTGAGCCTTTAGAATATGCGTCCCCGCAGACCAATCGCAAGCCCCCGGTTCAAGGAAGGCCGATTCTCCTGGCGATAATCATCGTCACCGTGTTTGCGCATTTATTCATGGTTTTCGTTAGCGACCCCGGTCTGCGACCTGTTCGGACGGCGAATCGCGTTATATCTGCGTCCAATCTTCGGCAAATCGGACAGGCAATTCTGCAATACACGCAGGACTTCAAGGGTCAATACCCGGATTCCTTTGGCACAATTCTTCTGAATGAGGACGTCACCAGCTCCGTCTTCGTCTCACCCTCTCGGTCCGAGACGCCGGCGCAAGGTCCGACAACTCAGGCCGCTGCGGACCAATTGGCGGATTCGGCGCATGTGTCTTACGTCTACCTCGGCCGCGGACTCACGAGCAGTACGGTCAAGCCGAAGGATGTCGTCGCCTATGAGCGTCCGATCGATCGAACCAGCGGAGCCAATGTTCTCTTCGGCGATGGGCATGTGGAATTTGTTGATGGAAATTTAATTGGCAAAATTGCGGGGCGCGCCGCATCCGGGATATGGCCTGTGACAATGTCTTCGAACTGAATGGAAGCCACAGGATGGCCATCCTGTGGCTTTCGTCTTCATCGCGTCAATTCGCCCCCGGATTCGCATTTAAGAATATCTGCAGCGCGTTCATCGGATCCGGATAGACCGTATCCCCCGCGAGATTCAGCGCCTCCTGCTGCGCCAGCGTGGTCTTGCCCCCATTTGCCGCGTACTTTGCGGATGTCGAGTATGAGCAGGGAAACTGCGTTCCGCCAAGCGTCTCGACATGCCCGTCGGCAAACCCCGCGTTGGCCTGCGTGAAAGCTCCCGCGGCGCCATAGTGCCGGAAACCGATCCGGCAATTGGTCATCCCGTTCTGGTCCACTGACTGTCGCCCCATGTAAACCCCGTCGGCAACCAGGATCAGGAAGCTGGAATGCTTGATTTTCGTGGTTTTATGAAACTGGAGGTACGCACCGTTCGGATCAGGACCCCACCCCACGCTGTCGGTGTAGTAAAGATCGTTCACCGCCAGCGGCGTCGTGATCGCCCCGCCGATCGGGTTATAGGCATTGATCCAGTAGCTGCATCGGATGATCTTATTGAATCCCTGCGCCGGCCAGGTCACCGCGACCTGCGGGTCGCTGTCGCCGCCGGTTGGCCCCGCGAATTCCATCGGCCACTCGATCCACCCGCGCGGGTTGGCGCCGTTGGTGCCGGTTTGGCCATTGGCCATGCCATTAATATCAACCGTGCTTGGGCAATAGAACGCCGTCGACTGGCTCAGAGCATCCGCGCGCGTGTACCCGTAGCGGTCCAGAATGGCCGGCCAACCGTCCATGATGGTGGAGTTGGGCGTCGCGGCATAGTTGGTCGCGGAACCAGGCGTTGCCGGCAGGTTGAAGGATGGGATGACGTAACCGTTATTTTCGGAGCTGTAGGCAAAGAGGCCCATCGCGATCTGCCGGAGATTCGACATGCATTTGATCGAGTTGGCCTGCTCCCGCGCCTTGTTCAGTGCCGGCAGAAGAAGGCCAAGCAGGATCGCGATGATGCCGATGACGACGAGCAGTTCGACGAGCGTGAATGCCGAGATTTTACGGTCGCGGCGCATGGACCATCTCCCTGAAAAAGGCAAACCAAAAAATTGATGTACGGGGGGAGAGGGAAGGTTATAACATTCCCCGCGAAAGTGCCCTAATTTGAGCAAACCTTGCTCACCGGAGGTTGCAGCCCATGCGACATCAAAAGACGCTGCGAAGGCGGATGATCCTTCAGCTCGGGCTCATGGTCGCCTGTTCCCTGCTCATCGGGCTCGGCGCGGTTCTGGGAATCAACGGCCTGCACCAAGACATGAGCCAGGCCGTCCGCGGCTACCGGGAACTGCGCCAGATTTACGACGTGGGATTCCAGGCCGCCCGCGCGCGCGACGCGCTTTCCGCCGATCCTCCGGACCGCGCACGAGCAATCGACGCCATATCCGCCGCCCAGCTCGATCTGGATCCGATGTTCGACGCCGATTCAGGACAATCCCCCGCGTCCTGGCTCGATGAGTCAAGACGCGACCAGTGCAAAACCATTGTGCAATCGGCGCTCCTGCGCTCAAAGCGCCGAAAATGCTTTGGCCGACCAGGAAGCGGCCGTCAACGATGTGCTTGCAAAAATATCCATGGTCTCCGCCGAAGTCCGTACAACCACGGTCGCGACTCAAATCAGCGCCGAGCATCGCCGCAATATCACGCTGGCCGTGGTGGCCTGCCTGTGCGCAGTCGCTGCCATAGCCGCGGTCGCCGCCAGCCGGCGTCAATATCGCAGCGTGGTCGTGCCTCTGGATCAGCTCGCGCAGGGCGCTCGCCTGTTCGCCACGGGAAATCTCTCCCAGCGAATTCCCATCGACGCCGACCGCGAATTTGCCGCCCTTGCCGCCGATTTCAATCAGATGGCCGACCAGCTCCAAACCCTCTATCGCGATCTTCAGCAGAAGGTCGAGACCAAGAGCCGCCAGCTCGTCCGCAGCGAGCGCCTCGCCAGCGTGGGATACCTCGCCGCCGGCGTCGCCCACGAGATCAACAACCCCCTCAGCATCATCAGCGGCTACGGCGAACGATCCCTAAAACTCCTCGACCGCGGCCTCGACGACCAGACCATCGCCAAAACCCGCAAAACCATCGGCATCATTTGCGAAGAGGCCTTCCGTTGCAAAGGAATCACCGAGCGCCTCCTCTCGTTGGCCAAGCCCGGCGCAGACGACCAGGAACAAGTGTCGATCGACTCCGTCGTGAGAGAGGTTGTCCGAAACATCGCCGGTTTGCCCGGATACGCCAACCGCGCGATTCGCGTGGAAGCCGCCGAAGGTGATTTTACGATTCTCGCCCGCGACGGAGAGATCAGGCAAGTCGTGATGAATCTGCTGGTCAACGCCCTCGAGGCGTTACCGCCCGGCAACGGAAAAGTGGAAGTAAAAATCGAGCGGCTCGACGAAACTGTTGTCTTGTCGGTCTCCGACAACGGCATCGGCATGGAGCCCAAAACCCTGGATCGCATCTTCGAGCCGTTTTTCACTCAGAAGCGTGCCTCGCGCCACGGAATGGGCCTGGGCCTCTCGATCACGCATGCGATCGTCGCCAGTCACGGCGGGAGCATTGAGGCCAACAGCGATGGCCCCGGACTCGGCAGCCGCTTCACCGTCCAATTCCCCGCCCTGCGAAAGGGAGCGGCCTATGCTCACGGATAATCTGCCTCACACGCCGCGGGTGCTGATCGTCGAAGACGAGGGGCGCCTGCGGGATCTCCTGCTCGAAGAAATCCCCGACATGGGATTTACCGCCACCGCGGCCCGCAGCGGCGAAGAAGCCAGCCGCCTGATGACCCACGACCCCCACGAAATCGTCCTCCTCGACCTTCATCTCCCCGCGATGGGCGGAATGGATTTCTTCGAGCACGTCCGCGCCACCTGGCCGGCGACGCAGGTGGTGATTCTCACCGGCTACGGCGAATTGGAGGCCGCGCGAAGAGCGATTCATCTCGACGTCGTCGATTTCCTCAGCAAGCCTTGCCGGCTCAAGGAGCTTGAGACGGCCCTGGACCGTGCCCGTTGCCGGATCGCATCGCCAAACCCTGGCGCCGTGCTCGCAGACCGCACGGCGGACAATCCTCCTGAAGTCGCCCCGCTGAAGCAGAGCGAGCGCGAGCAGATCATCTCAGCCCTGACTAAACACGCAGGGAATCGCACCGCCGCCGCGCAGGCACTGGGCATCAGCCGGCGCACGTTGCACTACCGACTGAGTGAATATCGCAGACAGGGATATGATCTGGAGTAAGTGAAACCACAAGTGCCGCCGGTGCCCTCACCGGCGGAATTCTGTTTGCCATCAGGGATTCCGCCGGTGAGGACACCGGCGGCACGTTAGTGGCTACCGCATCGCCGACTGATTCGCGATCGGGGTTTCGCTGGCCGCCAATTGCAGGCGCATGATCAGCAGGGCTGCTGAAAGCTGCGGATCCACCTTCAGCAGATCCTGCGCCGACGGGCGCGTTGTTGGCTTGCTGCCGACGTTCGCCCATTTGTCCGGGACGTCCAGTTCCAGCCGGGCGCTGTCGCGGTCATATTTCTGTCGCGGGGTCATTTCGACCGTGACGTCCGGATCGACGCCCCACGTCGTGCTGTTCTCCTCGCGGTGAATGCATCGCCCGCTGGGCAAATAATAGTGGCTCGTGGTCAGCTTCAGATAGGCATCGCGCTTGGAGTCGAGCGGGAAGAGCATCTGTACGCTCCCCTTGCCAAACGTCCGCTGCCCCACGATCAGCCCGCGATGCCAATCCTTCAACGCCCCCGACACAATTTCGCTCGCGCTGGCCGAATACTGGTTCACCAGGACGATCAGCGGCAGCGTCGTCTCCAGATCGCGCGGATCCGCGTCCAGCTCCGACGGTGGATTGCTCGTCGGCCGATCCGCATGGGTGGAAACGATCACCCCATGATCGATGAATTCGTTGACGACCTTGCGGGCCGTATCCAGGAGCCCGCCTGGATTGTCGCGCAGATCGAGGATAATCGCCCGGGCCTGCTCGGTTTTAAGCTCATCGATGCCCGGTTGAGATCGTCGCCGGTTGTCTTGCTGAATCCCGTCAGCCGCACGTAGCCGATCTTCTGATCGGGATCGAGCATAAAATTCCAGTCGCCGTCATCTTTGGGGGTCCATCCCTTGACGCTTTCGACTTTGATCAACTCCCGTTTCAGCACGTAATCCTTCACGTTGCCGTTGAGCGAGCGCATGGTAAGGGTGACCGGGGTCCCAATCTCGCCGGTAATGATCTTGACCGCCCCGTCGGGCGTCAGGCCGGTCGTCGATTTGCCGTCCACCTTGGCAATCACATCGCCGGGCCGAATGCCGGCGCGGAAAGCCGGGGTATCGGGCAGCGGCTGCACCACAACAATGTCTCCCGTGCTTTCATCACCCTTAATTTGAATTCCCACGCCGCCGAACTCCCCTTCCGTGGTCTTCTCAAGCTCCGGCGCGTCGTAGGGCCAGATCACCGTGGTAAACATATCCAGTTTCGAAAACGCCCCATCGGCAAATTCGCTGACGAAGACCTCTTCGGGCAGCTTGATGGTCCGCGCGTTCATGTCGCGCAGATCGGTCAGGGCCTCGGCCACAACGCGGTCCGCATCGTCATTGCTCGCCGCGGCGGCTTTGTCTTTCCAGTCTTCCAGATCGTCCAGAAACCGCTTGCGCGCATCCCGATCGTCGAGCCCGGGAAACGCTTCATCGAGACCGTCGGTGGTTACGACCGTTTCCAGCCCATTGAGCCCCCCTTCCAGCAACCCCTGGAGGGTGACGTCGCGGTAATATTCCTGCGCCGCCAGCGCCAGCGAGCTGTAGAGCATTTCAAACTGCACCCCTTTAACCACCTGATGCCAATCGGTCGGAATGGCCTCCCCTTCGTCTGCCGCGATCGCGGGCTGCGTGGTGGGACCCAGCAGCAGCGCATCGGCCGCGTCGCGCTCTTTACGCTCCACATCCTCAAGCTTTTTCATCCGGTCCGGTGCGTAGACCATCAGCAGGCGCAGACGCAGCGCGACGACTTTCAGCTTATTTTTCCATTCGGGATTGAGCGGCTGGATAACGCTCAGGTCCTGGTACATTTTCCAGGCCTTGAGCCAGAGCCCGTTGGCTTCATCCGTATCCGCCGAGTTGATCGATTCCTGGATCAGGTCGCTGACCCATTTCTCATGAATGAAGCTGTCCTTGTTGTCCGCCAGGAGATATGCCTGCGAAATCTGGTCGGTCGCGAAGGTGTCCATCTTCTTGGAAATCAGCAGCTTCGCGTCCGCCTCGGTCTTGACGAACTGGTCGTGCCGCTGCCCGTCGAAAACCTGCCGCTGACTCTCAAAATCCGCGACCCACTTTTCCATCTGCTGGGCTTCGGAATCGTGGTTCAGGCTGACCGCGCGGAGCAGGTAATTGTTGGTCTGATCAAATTCCCCCTCCCGGGCAGACTGAACCGCCGCCGTCTCCAGCCCATACGGCGTCGCCAGCGAGGGGAGTGTCGTCGGTGCAACCGCCGAGGGCAGTTGTCCGGCCGCATCAGGAGAATCAGCCGCAACCGCGCTGGGCGACGTTTTGCACGACATGCCAAGCGTGAGGCAGACACCACACCCTACGCCCAGCAATACCCGGCTCAGCTTCAATTTCATTGATTCACCTTAGACGAGATTGGCTAATCGCGCATTGAAACGGCTATCCCCAACGACGGAGACCGCCTCCTATGTTGCATCCATGCGCCCCGAACCAAAAACATTAGCTTGGTTAATCTTCAGAATCAAACCTATTTTCCCACAGGGATTTCCGGCAACAAGGGAGCCATCCCGACTCCTTAGCACTGGCGTTATCGGCAATTAGCGCCATGTTTGCATAGCCGCCCCAAGCCAACATGGCTCGGCGTATCTCTCCAATGTAGCATACAAGCCGAGGCGAATAGTTTCGGCCGATAAAAGAAGCCCCGGCGTATAACCGGGGCATGTGGAACCCAGAATGAAGACCGTTTTGTCACAACTCGATGGAATTGTCCGCAAAGCAGTTGCCGACGCATTCGGCCTCGAATGCGACGCGCTCGTAGGCGTCAGCCAGAACGAGAAGTTCGGCGATTACCAGTCCAACGCCGCCATGACCCTGGCGAAGCCGGTCATGGAAAAAACCGGCGTGAAGATCAACCCCCGCGCCGTCGCCGAGCAGATCAAGGCAAAGCTCGACCTGGGGGAGATGGCGTCCGAAGTAACCATCGCCGGCCCGGGCTTCATCAACGTCCGCCTTTCCCCCGGCTGGGTGGCCGGACAACTGAACGCAATTCTTCCCGATCCCCGCCTCGGAATCGAACCCGCCGCGATTCCCCAGAAGATCGTCGTCGACTACTCCGGGCCGAATATTGCCAAGGAGATGCACGTCGGAAACCTGCGCAGCACGATCATCGGCGATGCCATGAGCCGGGTCCTGGAATTTCAGAAGAACCAGATTACCCGTCAAAACCACATCGGCGATTGGGGAACGCAATTCGGCCGGGTTGTGCTGGCGATCTGGTATCACGCTATGGCCAAGCCATTGGGACGAGCCACTGAACGGCACGACCTGATGCGCAGGATGACAGAAGCCAAGACCGAGGGTGCCAAAGCAGAAATAGTGCACGAGTTGGCGGATATGCACCGTCAAATGCTCGCAGCTGATCCAGACGGAACAAAGATGTTTGAGCCGGCGCTAAGAGATTGGGAGATTGAGCTTCTAATACTTGAACGAATGTATCAGTTCGTCTCCGCCGCGACGGAGAACCCAGCGGCAGAAAAGGAGATCATCGAGGGGTATTCCCTGGCAGAAATCCCGCGGCGACTCACGACGTTTATCCAGAACCCCAACGATCCGCGCAACCAGCAGGAGCGCCTCGCCTGGCAAAAGGCGCGGGATGTGACTCTGGAAACGGTGAATCGCATCTACGCCCAGCTCGACGTCAAGCTCCAGCCCGGCGACGTGCGCGGTGAATCCGACTACCAGGACGATCTCCCCTTCGTCGTCGAAGAACTGATGTCCGCCGGCGTCGCGGTCCAATCCGAAGGCGCGATCGTCGTCCCCGTCCCCGGCTATGAAGCCCCGCTCATGATCCGCAAATCCGACGGTGGATTCCTTTACGGAACCACCGACCTCGCCGCCATTCGCTACCGAATCAAAACGCTCGGCGCCCAGCGCATCATCTACACCCACGACAGCCGGCAGATCGAGCATTTCAAGAAAGTCTTCTGGACCGCCGAAAAAATCGGCTGGGCAAATGACGTCGCCCTCGAATACGCCCCCTTCGGCACCATCCTCGGCGAAGACGGCCGCCCCTTCCGCACGCGAAGCGGAGACACCGTCAAGCTCAAGGCCCTTCTCGACGAGGCCCAGGAAAAAGCCCTGACGGTCGTCACCGAAAAGCAGCCCGACCTGCCCGAAGATCGCAAACGCGCCATCGCCCATGCCGTCGGCATCGGCGCCGTGAAGTACGGCGACTTCTCCAAAGACCGCGTCAGCGATTATGTCTTCTCCTTCGACAAAATGCTGGCCCTCGACGGGAACACCGCCCCCTACCTCCAATACGCCCACGCCCGCGTCCGCTCGATCTTCCGCAAAGCCGGCGACGCAAAGCCGGGAACCATCCGATTGGAATCCCCCTTCGAACTCGCCCTGGGCAAACATATTTTGCGATTGGGCGAAGTCATCGAAGTTGTCGGCCGCGAGCTCAAGCCCCATCACTTGTGTACGTACCTTTACGAACTGGCAACCCGCTTCAGCGGCTTCTTCGAAAACTGCCCGGTCATCCAAAGCGAGCCCCAGACGCGAGCCAGCCGCCTGTCCCTCTGCGACCTGACCGCCCGCACCCTCGAACGCGGGCTTGATTTGCTCGGAATCGAGCACCCGGAGCAGATGTAGCCCTTTCACCCTCTTACCCCCTCGCCCACTACTCTGGGAGAGGGTTGGGGTGAGGGCCCTTGACAAAAATCCAAACCACTTCCGATCGCCTTGGTTTGCCAAGCCAAAGCCATATTTTGTCTGACTTTCACTCCGCCTTACATATCCTGATGGAATGACCACGGGCACCGAGATTTCGGACCACGACCTTCTCCGCCAATACGTATCCGGCTCCGAGTCCGCCTTCACCGCATTGGTCGCCCGCAATATCGACGCCGTCTATTCTGCCGCCCGCCGCCAGGTCCGCGACCCCCACCTCGCCGAAGACGTCACCCAGGCCGTCTTCCTCATCCTCGCCCGCAAAGCGCACGGTCTAAGGTCCGGCGTCGTCATCCCCGCCTGGCTTCACCGCGCGACCCGCTACTGCTCCGCCAACGCCCTGCGCACCCAGTCCAACCGCCTCCGCCACGAAAGAAGGGCCGCCCAGATGAAACAAGATACCACCTCCGACGACTGGGAAAACGTATCGGCCGCCCTCGACGAGGCCGTGAACCGATTGCCCGACGCCGAGCGAAAAGTCATCATCTTGAGATTCTTCCAAGGCAAAGGGCACGCCCAGGTTGCCGCCGAGATGGGAATCTCCCTCGCCGCCGCCACCAAACGCTCAAACCGCGCCCTCGAGCGCCTGCGCAACATGCTCGGCGCTCGGGCGCAACGGCGGCCGTATTGGGCGAAACCCTCGCCTCGAGCGCCATCCATCCCGCCCCGCCACACCTGCTCTCGGCCGCCTCTACCGCTCAGGCAAATTCACCAGCGGCCGCCATCGCCCGCGGCGCGTCAAGGATGATGCTCTTCGCCGATCTCAAAATCATCGCCATGTTCGCCGCCGCGCTTTTGACTCTGACAGCCGCGACCACCGCGATCCTTCTCTCCTCACCCAAAGGCAGCACGCTTTCAAGCACCACCGCCCCCGCCACTCAAAATCCCCCCTCCCCGACCGCGACCCAGCCCCCCTCAACCCAGCCATCCTGGCGTGCCGCCTTCGACGCCGTCTACACCCTCAATGAAGGCGAAATCATCCGCAACATCCGTCCGCCGTATATTCCCCAGCGGGATGGATTCATTCACGATATTTTTGATGCCGCACGTCCGAATCGGTCCAACGGATCCGTGGCGGGTTCGAAGGCGGAACTTGCCGCGCCTCCGGTCGCTCTCTTCCTGGAGTGGGATCCCGCGACGCATCGAGTCGAGCGATGGACGCGGCCGGACGGTCACTTTTGGCAGGTGGAAAGTTTAGTCGTAAACCTTGTGGAACTGACCCCGGACCAAACGATGATCCCCAATTCCCTCGGGCTGGTGCACGTATCGGGAGACTGGGTGATTCGAAAGGGGGCGACGCCCCAGGAGAAATTGCTGGCGTTTGAAACAATTTGCCGGGGAACGCCGGCAGCGTTTACAGCCGCGCAGGAGATGATTACCCGCGATGTCATCGTCGCCAAGGGCGCTTATCACAAGGGGGATGTGCCGGGAGATTCAATTTCCGTCGTACTTGATACCGACAAAGGCCGCGAGCGCCAGGCCGGCGATGTGGATTACTATTTCCGCAAAGTCGGCGACAACCTCCACCTCCCCGTCATCAACGAATGGACCGGCTCCGACGACGTCAGGATCGAATTCACCAGCCCCAAGCTGAACGTGAAAAATCTTCCCCCCATCGAGGCCCGGCAGAAGCTACAAATGCTCCTCGACGAAATCGGCGCCCAGCTCGGAATCCAACTCACCGCCGAAAAAAGAAATATGGATACCTGGGTCTTCACGCCGGGAAGCGGAACGTAGGCAAATTCCGAAACCAGAAACCAGAATTCAGAATCAAATCCGAATGACGAACCCCGAATCAGGCCAAATGTTTATTCGGTCATTCGGATTTCTGGTTTGATTCGTCATTCTGGTTTCTGGTTTCGGATTTCCGCGCCCGCGGCTCACTGCCTGTCAAACTCCCGCCGCCGCAGCGACCACCGCGAGGTCCAGTCCCAATTCCAATAGACATCAATCTGCTCATCCGACGCGAGCTTCCACGGCGGATTCAGCCCCGACCCATCCGTCGGGTCAAATAACCAGTCGCCCCCTGACTGGGTGACTTCCCACACGATCACGTGCGAAATCCGCCGATCACCCGTGATATCTCCGCGAATCTGATCGGAAGAAATCGAATCATTGTAAATACACCCGCTCTTAAACTGCCGCGCCGCGTCGCCGTCTTCGAACGGCCAGGACTCACCCACGCGGAACTCTTCCGGCGTCGGGTGCAGCTTCGCCGCGATGCAGGCGTAATACATCGCCATCGGTGCATAAAACGTGCTGCGCAACAGCGGTTCCAGGTCAAAATAGGTTCGCGTCGCGGAATTCGGCTGCGAGCTAAAAACGTCCGTCATCACCCGATCCAGCGGAACCTCGGTGGTTTCGATCTGCCGCGCGAGCCCGTTCACGAGATTAATCGAGCAGATCATTACCACCGCGGCGATTCGCAGCCCGGCCGTCGGCAGCCGCGCGATCAGCGCCGCCGCGGCCAGCCAAACCGCCGGCCAGACGATCGACACATACCGAATGTGCCACACCGTTTGCCACACAAGATCGGGGCTGTTCCGCATGGAAACTTTCTGCATCCACGTCCAGGCGAAAAACATGATTTCGCACATCCCCAGCACAACGACGTTGATCCCCACAAACCGCAAAAGCTGCACGCATCGCTGCGAAAGCTTTGAGCCGCTGAAATGAAATATAAGCGCCGCCGGGATGGCCAGAACATCCACCAGAATCGCCGGCCGGCCGAGATAATCCATCCACTCAAGTTTGTTCCGCCCCGTTTGCACCACCGCCGCGACGGCCACCAGCAGCACCGGAATCGCCAGAAATTTCCCCGCCCTCGGTAGAAAATTCAGCGCCGCCGCGATGACCGTCGCCCCGATCGCCGCCTCCCACCAAACCGGCCGAATCACTTCCCAAACCGCGGTAATCCAAACCATCGGCGAACAGAAATCCGGCACCGACCGGCAATAGAAAAATCCATAAACCGGCATCACAATCCAGATCAACAGCCACAGCGCCGACCTCCACCCCGGCTGCATCGTCCGCTCGTTCAAGCCCGGATTTCGTAAATGCGGCCAAGGGAGCGCCCAAAAATAAACAGCCCATACATCGCAACCGCGAGCGCCACCATGGCCGCCCCAAACTTCTGCACAAACGGCGCCGGCTCCGCCAGGTCATCCAGCGTGCTCCATTCAAATCCGCTCAGATACGCGTTCAGCGCCGAAACGGCGCCTCGAACGAATTGTCGATCGCATCCAGCCAGGCAAGCCCGCTCGCATCCCAGTTCGCATCCGCGCTCGGCTTGCCCACCACCCCCGGCACCAACCCGCCGGTGTTCTTCATCCATTGATTGAAAACCTCGTAATAAATCGCCGGCCCCACGCCGATGAGAACGACTCCGCCAATCAACATTGGCACCCGCCAACCGCCAAACCGGAACATCGACACGAAATAAAGAATCGGCAGCGGAATAATCACCAGAAACGTCACCCCATGAAATCCTCCCGCGGCGATCCCGGTTGCGATCCAGCACAGCCACGCCAGCCGCTTTTCGCTGTTCATCCACCACGCGAAGCAGGCGATGCTCAGCGTCTCCAGCATCCACGCGGATGCGTACATCTTCGCATAGCGCGAGAAAAACAGCCCATAAGCCGAACAAGCGATAAACGCCGCCGCGATGAGCGCCGTCCGCCGGTTGAAAAGCTGCCGGGCCAGGAAATACATCACCGGCGTCATCAGCGTCCCCGACAGCGCCGGCACAAATCGCATCACCGCCGGGGTCATGATAATCCCCCCGCGAACGATCTGAATCCCAAACCCCAGCGGCATCCCGTTTCGAATCCAGTTCAGCAGCTCATAATGCAGCGGGGTAAACGCGTCGTGCCGCAGCGTGTCCAGCATCTCTCCCATCGTCCCGCAAATCCGCCAGTAGGTCAGCGATTCATCAATCAGCATCGGCGGATGATTCAGCCGGTTGAAACAGAGCACCGCGGAGAAGGCCGTCAAAGCAAAAACAATCCACCCCTCGCCGCGCGCTTTGGATGCGCCGCCGTCGGCCGCGCCGGAGCGCGCTATTCACAACCCCAGCCTCGTCCTCAGCAATCGACATATCACGCCGTCCACTGATAATGTCCGCTGCGACCCGATCATGACAAAAAAACTCGCCCGCCCATCACGAATCGCCTCAACAACCAATATTTAAATCCATATAACACCCACGAGCAACGATCCAGCAACAACTTTCAGACGGATTCGTGACCGGGAAGTTTCCCATCGCTAAGATTTGGGCCTGATGCCCGAAATCTCCATCCAGCAGGCCCTCGAACTCGCCTTCAAATACCACGAGGCCGGAAAGCTCCGTGAAGCCGAGCAGCTCTACCGCGAAATCCTCGCTCGCCAGCCCGATCATTTCGAAGCCATGCACAACCTCGGCCTCATCGCCCACCAGGTCGGACGCAACGACGCCGCTCTCGACCTCGTCCGCCGCGCCATCGCCATGCGCCCCGATTACGCCGATGCTCACGCAAACCTCGGAACCATCCTCGACGAGATGGGCCGCAGCGACGAAGCCGTCGCCTCCTTCCGCCGGGCCATCGCACTCAAACCCCATCTCGCCGAGGCCCACAGCAGCCTTGGCAACGTGCTCTACAAACACCGGCAGTTGGAAGAATCTGAAGCCCACTGCCGCGAGGCCATCCGCCTCAAGCCAACGCTCGCCGGCGCCCACTCCAACCTCGGCAACGCGCTGCGAGGCATGGGAAGGCGGGAGGAAGCGATCGCTTGCTACCGACAGGCGATCGCCCTCGATCCGCGCCTTGCCGATGCCCATAGCAATCTCGGCAACGCGCTGTGGGAAACCGGGCATCATGCCGAAGCCATCGTAGCCTGCCGGCAGGCAATCGCCCTGCGGCCAAATCATGTCAACGCGCATTGCAATCTCGGAAACGTACTCACCGACCTACGCCAGTTTGACGAAGCAATTGCCGCGTACCGCAAGGCCATTTCGCTCAATCCCGGCTTCGCCGAGGGCTATAGCAACCTCAGCGTCGCGCTGAAGCTGACGGACAACCTCGACCCAGCCGCCGCAATCCTCGAAAAGGCGATCGAGCTCAAGCCCGATTACCCACAGGTTCACTGCAATCTCGGCGTCGTCAAAAAAGAAATGGGCCGCATCGACCAGGCTGTCGCCGAATTTCGCCGAGCCGTGGAGCTGAATCCCGACTATCTCCAGGCCCACAGCAACCTGATTCTCGCGATGCATTACGATCCCGCTTCCACCCCCCAGACCATCCGCGACGAGTGCATCCGGTGGAACCAGAAATTCGCCCGGCCCCTGGCAAAATCAATCACCCCATTCGAGAAGATCGTCGACCCCGATCGCCGCCTCCGCGTCGGCTATCTCACCGCCGACTTCCGAACCCACGCCTCGGCCTATTTCCTCTGGCCCCTTTACCGCGAGCACGACCGCGGCCGGTTCGAAATTTTCTCTTACGCCCAGGTCATTTGTCCCGATGAAACGACCCAAAAATTCCAGCAGCACTCCGACGCCTGGCGTAACATCTCGCAGCTATCTGACGAGCACGTGGCCGAGCAGATCCGCCGCGACCAGATTGACATCCTCGTCGATCTGAAGCTCCACACCGCCGAGCATCGGCTGCTCGTTTTCGCCCGCAAACCCGCGCCCGTGCAGGTCTCATGGCTGGGATATCCCGGCGGCCCGGGCCTGGACGCCATCGAATATCGCCTCAGCGATCCCTATCTCGAGGCCCCCGGCGCCGAATCGCCTTACAGCGAAAAAGTTGTCGGTCTTTCGGAGACGTTCTGGTGCTACGATCCTTTCGACGAATCCGACATTTCGGTGAAACCCCTCCCCGCCCAGAGCAACGGCTTTGTTACATTCGGTTGCCTGAACAATTTCTGCAAAACCAACGACAACCTCTTTTCCGTTTGGGCCCAGGTCATGAGGCAGGTAGAAAGCTCCCGCCTGCTCCTTCTTGCCGCCGAAGGCTCGCTTCGCAAGCGCACGCTGGAATATTTCGAAGCCCAGGGCATCGACAGGAGCAGGATCGAATTCCTCTCCCGCCGTTCGCGTCGAGAATACCTGGAAGCCTATCACCGCATCGATCTCGGTCTCGACACCTTCCCCTACAACGGCCATACCACAACGCTCGATTCCCTTTGGATGGGAGTTCCCGTGGCAACGCTGATCGGAAAAACCCCCGTGGGCCGCGCCGGCTGGTCGCAACTCTCAAACCTCGGCCTGACTGAGTTAGCCGGGGAAAGCGAAGAGCAATTCATAAGGATCGCCGTGGCTCTGGCAAAGAATCAACCCAGGCTCGCGGACCTCAGAGCCGGATTGCGGGAACGGATGCAGCGTTCGCCGCTGATGGACGCCTCAAAATTCGCCCGAAGCATGGAAGCGGCATTCCGCCGGATGTGGCAAGATTGGCGTTGAATTGGTCGTGAGACGAAATGGGACGAAATGAGACGGTTTTCGGGATATCCATTAGTGTATACTATCTAGTAGATTATGGTAGCCATTTATGGCCCATGGACCTAACAACCGGGACGCAGCTAGTTTTTAACTAGCTGCGTCCAGCTCTGTCTCAACCCTCGTCTTTAGTCGCCAGGTTACCAGCGCGCCCGGTCCCTTTTCGAAATCGCTCGGTAGTGCCGCCGGTATCCCCACCGGCGGAAGTTCGTGGCCCCATCCGCATTCTTCCGCCGGTGAGGACACCGGCGGCACTAAGGGCGGGAACCGGTACCGCAGCGAATTTGGAGGGTCGAGACAGAGCCAGCTGCGTCCCCGTTTATTTTCCCGTCGCCGGTTTGACTTTTCGCCCACCCTATACCAAAATGAGATAATGCGGCTCCTGGGCTATGACTCGCTCACTAAGGCGATGCGCAAGCACCCGGACGCAAGAAAATGGCTTCGGGCATGGGTCGCCACTGTCGAAGATGCCCAGTGGCACAGCCTCGAAGAGCTTCGACTTGACTACCCCTCCGCTGACGGAGTCAGGCTAAAAAGCGACATGGTAATCACCGTATTCAACGTCAAGGGAAACGAATATCGACTGCTTTCAAACGTGAACTACCACAATCAGATCGTCGTTGCTTTGGAGCTGCTGACCCACGCGGAGTACGACAAAAATCTCTGGAAAGGCCGGTATTGATATGCGGACTTCGTTCAAGACACCTGCGTCCGATTCCTACATGCGGCTCATCAGTGAGCTGCCACTGCGGAAGCTTCGCACTGCGGCCGATCACGCGAGGGCGACAAAAATGATTCTCCGGCTCTCGAAACAGACGCCGGACCGCGGCGCATCGGATTATCTTGACGTGCTTGTTGAACTCGTCGCCGAATACGAACGGAAGAGCGCCCAGGACGCCGGTGGTGAAAAACTCTCCGCCGCGGACCTGGTGCGGCATCGAATCGAAGAGCGCGGGATGTCGATCAGCGCCCTCGCCCAAACAATAGGCGTGCCACAGTCGAATCTGTCCGAAATGCTCAACGGCCGGCGCGGATGGAGCAAAACGGTCATCCGCGGGCTTTGCGCGTATCTGAATATCCGCGCCGAGCGGTTTTTGGCGTAAATAAAAACGGGGAAGCAGCGATTCGCTTTTTTAAGGACTAACTGCGTCCCAGTTATCCAATCAAGTTTGAAATTCGATGTAATGCACACGGCCCTCACCCCTGCCCTCTCCCGGAGTACCGGGCGAGGGGGTAAGAGTTGTCACAACCGGCTTATCAACAACTCCCTCTGAAAAATCATCTCCTTCGGCAAATCCCCCGCCAGCTTCAAAAACAATTCCTCCTGGCTCACCAGCTCCGCCTTCACATCCTCCACCGAAATCGATTGAAGCTGCTCAAACTGCTCCCGCGAAATGCTCAGCCCCTCCAGATCGATATCCTGACTCCGCGGCATCCAGCCGATCAGCGTCTCCCGCGCATACGCCCGCCCGCGCGAGCGATCGATGATCCACTTCAGCACCCGCATATTCTCCCCATACCCCGGCCACAGAAATCTCCCCTGGTCATCCTTCCGAAACCAGTTGACGTGAAATATCCGCGGGCAGTCCGACATCTTCTTGCCGCATCCGGAACCAGTGCACGAGATAATCGCGAATGTTGTAGCCAATGAACGGCAGCATCGCCATCGGATCCCGCCGCACGACCCCCACCTGCCCCGTCGCCGCCGCCGTCGTTTCGCTACCCAGCGTCGCCCCCAGGTAAACCCCATGCATCCAGTTAAACGCCTGAAACACCAGCGGCACCACCCGCGACCGCCGGCCGCCAAAAACAATCGCCGAAACCGGCACCCCCGCCGGATCATCCGCCGCCGGATCCAGCGCCGGATTATTCACCATCGGCGACGTAAACCGGCTGTTCGGATGCGCCGCCTTCCGCCCGCTGTCAGCCGTCCACTCCTGCCCCATCCAATCCACACATTTCTCCGGCGGCTTCGGCGTCTTCCCCTCCCACCAGACATCCCCATCCGGCAGCAGCGCGACATTCGTAAAAATCGTGTCCTTCGCCATGATCGCCATCGCGTTCGGATTCGTCTGCTCGTTCGTCCCCGGCACCACGCCAAAATATCCCGCCTCCGGATTGATCGCCCGCAGCTTCCCCGTCTTTTCATCCACCCACATCCACACGATGTCATCCCCCACCGTGGTAATCTTCCATCCCGCCTCCCGATACTTCTCCGGCGGAATCAGCATCGCGAAATTCGTCTTCCCGCACGAACTTGGAAACGCCGCCGCGACATACGTCTTCTCCCCCTCCGGGCTCGTCGCCCCCATCAGCAGCATATGCTCCGCCATCCAATCCTGCTGCTGATCCCAGAAAGCTCGCGATCCGCAGCGCCAGACATTTTTTCCCCAACAGCGCATTGCCCCCATACCCCGACCCAAAACTCCAGATCGTATTATCCATCGGAAAATGGCAGATATACCGCCGCTCCGGGCTGCAATCCCCCACGCTATGCAGGCACCGCGTAAACTCCGGCTCAATATTCGGATCAGACCCCTTGGAATCCAGCTCTCTCCACGCGATCGTCCCCATCCGCGTCATGATCCCCATGCTGATCGCAACATAGATCGAATCCGTCAGCTCCACCCCCACCTTCGCCAGCGGCGACCCGATCGGCCCCATCACGAACGGAACCACATACATCGTCCGCCCCTTCATGCACCCGCTGAACAGCGCCCGCAAGCGCGTATACGCCGCCCGCGTCTCCATCCAGTTGTTCGTCGGCCCCGCCATATCCTGGCTCGGCGTACAGATGAAAGTCGCCTGCTCGCTGCGGGCGACATCATTCGGATTGCTCCGGTGCAGATAACAGTTGGGCAGCTTTTCCTGGTTCAGCTCGATCAGCGCCCCCTCCTTCACCGCGCGTTTCAGAAGCGTTTGCCGCTCTTCCGGCGAGCCGTCGCACCAATAAACATTTTCCGGCTGGCACATGTCGATGCATTGGTCGATCCATTGCCGCACGTAACCGTTGATCGCGGGCTGCGCCACGCTCACCCGCCCGGCGGGCGGCCGGCGGGTTTTCTCATTTTCAGTTCGATCCATACGCATCGTGCTCATCAATCTCCTCCATACCTATGAGTTTAGGCGAATCCAGGCCCACAAGCCCACCACCTACACCCGATCCCACGGCTGCGTTATATTCGGCCCCAGCGTGCGACCGCAACAGGAATATTCACCCGAAAATGCTAACCGGGCGATCCTGATCGCCTGCATTTTTCTCCTCATCCTCGCCGCCTGCAGCCCCGACTATCGCAACCAGCAGGAAAACGATCTGCGCCTCCCCCTCGAAAACCGCACCACCAACACCAACCCCCAAACCGAAAGCTTTCTCCAGCCCATCCTCATGCCCTCCCTGGACGAACGCCCTAAGGCCAAACCGATCGGCGGACGCCGCCTCAGCCCCAACGGTTATTTCGTCGGCCTCGCCATCAGCGGCGGAGGCTCCCGCTCCGCAAACTTCGCCGCCGCCTGCATGTTCGAGCTCCAGCGCATCGGGTTCCTCCAGAAAGTCCAGTGCATCTCCTCCGTCAGCGGCGGATCCCTGGCCGCCGCCTATTACTGCTCCTGCAAGGACTACCAGTGGAACCCGCCCAACGTCCAGGACAAACTCACCAACCAATTCGAAACCACCCTCTTCGACCGCGTCTTCTTCCTCCCCTGGAACCTCTTCGGCCTTCTCATGGGCACCGTCAATCGCAGCGACATGCTTGCCGACGAATTCGCCAACACCATGTTCACCCGCAACGGAAAATGGCTCACCTTCGCCGACCTGCGCACCGATCGCCCCCGCCTTCTCATCAACTCCACCGACATGCAAAGCGGCCGCCCCTTCCTCTTCGACAACGCCTACTTCGACATGATCAACTCCAGGCTCGACACTTATCCCCTCGCCAGCGCCGTGGTCGCGAGCTCTGCCGTTCCCGCACTCCTCGATCCCACAACCCTGCGCGACTATTCCACCAGCTTCGACCAATATCTCCATCTCGTAGACGGCGGCGTCGTCGACAACCTCGGCGTCCAAACCCTGGTCAACTCCTACCTCGCCGAATCCCAGCAACCCAACGACCCCTATCCCAACGGCGCCATCATCGTCGTCATTGACGCCGGAACCCCCAGCAACGCCAAAATCAACGCCAAGGCCCAGCTCGGCGGCATCGAAAACCTCCTCGAAGGCTTCAGCGTCTCCAGCTCCGTCCTCCTCAACCGCACCGGCTCGGCGACCCTTTCAGAAGCCGTCGTGAACAACGCCCTGGGCACCTACACCGCCGCCGAGCTTCGCGGATTCATCGACACCCTCCAGCGCGAGCACTACCTCGAAATCAAGGACCAGGGCGGACGCCTCGTCCGAATCGCCCACCTCAGCCTCTCCCAGGTCGGCGAACTAAGCACCCTCACCTTCGGCAGCTCCGTCAACACCATCTCCACAAGATTCGACATGACCCCCGGGGACGCCTTCAACCTCTACCGCGCCGCGCAGCTCCTCTTCCAACAAAGATTCGACGCAAAATTAAGACCCCTGGTAGAAATGTTGGAAAACGCACAAAAATAAAAGCAGGGAAAGTGTGAAGGTGAGAAGGTGTGAAAGTAAGAAAGTCCGCGCCTTCTCACCTTGTCACCCGGTCACCTTGTCACCTTGTCACCTTGTCATCTTCCCCTTCACACCGGCAATTTCTCCCCCAAAATCTTCTGCGCCTGGTTCTCCCTGAATTTCCCCAGCCGATCCCGCAGCGCCTGCCGCGACCCCGCAAGCACCGCCACCGCAAATAGCGCCGCATTCACCGCCCCAGGCTTCCCGATCGCAAACGTCGCCACTGGAATCCCCGCCGGCATCTGCACCGTCGATAATAGCGAATCCAGCCCCTGCAGCGCCGGACTTTGCATCGGCACCCCCAAAACCGGCAGCGTCGTATGCGCCGCCGCCACCCCCGCCAGATGCGCCGCCCCACCCGCCGCCGCGATTACCACCGCAACCCCGCGATTCCGCCGCGGTAATATATTCCGCCGTCGCCTTCGGCGTCCGATGGGCCGACAACACCCGGCACTCATGCGCCACCTCAAAATCCTTCAGAGTCTGCGACGCATGCTGCATCGTTTCCCAGTCCGACTTGCTCCCCATCACGACAATGACCAGCGGTGTCTCGTTTTGGCTCATAATGTTTTTTATTTTCCTCTCTCCCGATCCTAACATGGATTAACGCATGACCCAAGTTACGGGCATTCTCGATCGCCAGGTCGATTTCGACCCGCGCAAAATTTCGAGGAATTCCTGCGCCCGTCCCCGCCAAATGGGTCGTCTATCTTTTCGCCGACGCCGAAGACCGCCCCCTGCAATTACTCTGCGTCAAAAACCTCCGCTACAGCCTCAAGCGCCGCCTCACCGGCGAAACCATTTCCCTCACCAAGCGCATCGACTACCGCGAAATCGTCCGAAAAATTCACTGGCGGCGGGTCGACAGCGCCTTCGAAGCCGACTGGATCTACCACGACGTCGCCCGCCAAATCTTCCCCGACAGCTACCAGGGCATGGTCGGCTTCCGCCCCGCGTGGTTCATCCACGTCGATCCCGACACAGATTTCCCTCGCTACATGAAGACCATCCAGCTCACGAGCAAACCCGGAATCCTCGTCGGCCCCGTCGAAGACAAGCACGCTGCACGCGCGGCTTATCGAGCTCATCGAAGACGCCTTCGACCTCTGCCGCTACTACAACATTCTCGTCGAAGCCCCCAATGCCCGCGCCTGTGCCTACAAGGAAATGGGCAAATGCCCCGCCCCCTGCGACGGGTCGATTTCGATGGACCAGTACCGCCTCATGATCCGCTGGAGCGCTCAAACCCTCGCCGACCCGCGCGAGATGATCCGTCAGCAGGACGACCGCATGAAGCAGGCCGCCGCCGAATTGCAGTTTGAATCGGCGGGGAAGATCAAAGCGTTCATCGACCAGCTTTCCAAAATCGGCAAAGGCGCCTATCGCCACGCCCGTCCCCTCCAGGATTTCGCCTACGTCACCGTCCAACCCGGCCCCACCGCCGGCGCCGCGAAACTATTTTTGATTTTGCCCGGCTCAATCGAAGAAATCGCCGACCTCATCGCTGAACCCGCCCAGGGCTCCGAAATCCTCCGCGCGGTTTTCCTCGCCGCCGAATCCCGCGCCGAAACTCCCCTCGACAAGCCCGGCGTAGAACGTATCGGCATCGTCGCCCACCACCTCTTCTGGCCCGGGCAATCGAAGGGCGTCTTCATCCCCCTCGCCGAACTGGCCGACCTCTCCGGCAAAGCCCTCGCCAAGGCCTACCGAACCGCCATCCGCGCGGAGCAGCCGGAGGAAAGCGAATCCGAGGGGGTCCTCAAAGAACTGCAGGCCATGTGAAAGTCTTTTGCGGCTAGCTATAATTTGTCCATGACCACCGATGAATTGCATCGAGTACATATTGCCCGCCCGTTCAGACCTTTTTATCTGCGCTTGGGTGATGGCCAGCGACTGCCAGTCATGCATCCCGAGATGTTGGCTTACGCCCCGCGGAGTCGGATCGCCACAGTTCACCTCAATAATGGCTCTTTCGAGATAGTTGACTTGCTGTTGGTCACCGCACTTGAAGTAATGACCAACGGCCGACGTCAAAGGTTGCGCTGAAACCTACTTTCTCGGATGAAACTGCTTATGGATCGCCTTCAGCCGATCCTGATCCACATGCGTATAAATCTGCGTCGTGCTGATATCGCTATGCCCCAGCAACTCCTGCACGACGCGCAGATCGGCCCCGCCGCCGATCAGATGCGTCGCAAAACAATGCCGCAGCGTGTGCGGCGAAACCTGCCGAAGAATCCCGCTGCGACGCCCATATTTCTCCACCAGCATCCAAAGCGCAATCCGATCCAGCGGCTTCCCGCTCCGCGAAACCATCAGGTATTCGCTTTCCGCCCGGATGAGTTTCGGGCGGCACTCCGCCAGATATCGCTCAATCGCCCCAATCGCCGCCTTCCCGATCGGCACGATCCGCTCCTTCGACCCCTTCCCAAAAACCCGGATCACCCCCACATTGAGATTCAAATCGCGAATCTTCAGCGTACACATCTCCGTAGCCCGCACGCCGCTGGCGTAAAGCAATTCCAGAATCGCCACATCCCGCAAATATAAAGACGACTTGGGATTCGGCGCCCGAATAAGCTGGTTCACCTGCGCCCGGCTCAAAATCTTCGGCAAAGACTGCTCCGGCTTTGGCCGGTCAAGCTGCTGAAGGATCCCCGCGGATTTCCCGTCGTCCGAGGCAAAGAATCGCAGCATCACCCGAATCGCCGCCAGCCGCCGCGCCACCGTTCGCGTCGACTTCCCCCCGCGATTGATCGTGCAGATATTCCCGATAATCCCGCGCCTCCGCCGACTGGAAATCGCGTTTGCGAATGGTGAGGAATTCGGAAAGGTTTTCCAGGTCCCGCCGATATGCGTGAATCGAATTTTCCGCCAGCCCGCGCTCAGTCGCAAGAAACGTGAGCAGCAGCGGCAGCCGCGGCTCCGACACCCGCGTCCGCGACGGAATCTTCCGTGAATGTGTGCTCAACATCGTGATGGACATCCGCTTGGGCCTCCGGCAGCTTACATCCAATCATCCGCATCCGCCCCTCCACCTGAAGCTCCAGATACGTCGGACACGCCCGGTATCTCCCAAAACAAAACTTGAACGCGTGCTTCAGATGCTCGAGACGAAAACAATTAGAACAGCGATGGTCGCCCCCATCCAGAAACGGGCAATGCGGAATCGGTTTGGACATTTTGCCTTTCCGGGCGAAGAACGCCTGACGCCAATTCCTCTCTCCTATTTTCCCCTCCCCTGGTAATCCGGGGGAGCCCTCCCTGTCCTCTTCCGCTGGTTTCGGCACGACGGGTGGGGGCCGATGCTCGAAGTGCCTATGAACGGCGTAACGCCAACCAGCCGACCAAGATCGGCGATCAAGCGCGCACCACGTGAGCGATGGGATTTATAGGACGGTTGACTTCAGGCAACTTCCGCGGTCTCGCACGCCGCCGGAGGCATCCGCTGCGTCTGAAGGCACAGCGCCAAAAAAAGATGCCGAAGGCGGTCCAGCGGCTGGCGATCCAGAAAATCGCTCGTGAAATCCACCGGAAACTTGGAAGGATATTCGCTGAATTGTCGAACCAGGGCAGGCTTGTCCAAACTTGAAACGAGCGTGATGAGCTCTTCGACTTGATCGGACTGAAGCATATCAATTCTCCCGAAGCCTAAAGAAACAGATCGATGAGTGTTCCTTTAGTCACCGTATCGGGTTGACGCACGACTATCTTTATTACGTCCGCCGCCGGCAACGGTTCCTTCCAGGGCACGGTTTTCCACGGTGGCTGCGGCCCCGCCGTTATCGTCGGTGTCTTCGCCGAAGGAGCCGGCGGTGGCGCCGGACGCGGCTCAATCCGCGCCCGCGGATGCAGCACCGGCCTCGGTAGATACCGCGGCGTCGGATGCAGCACCTGCCTGGGAAGATAGCGAGGCTCCGGTGTTATCGTCCCCCTCCCGCAGCAGAACGTATCGACCTGGCAACCTGGCGAACCTCTTTGGGCGGCCGACGTAAGGTCCGCCGTCCGAATGGCAGCAAGGACTGACTGCGTCAGTTGAAGCTGAAGCGTCGCCACTAGAAGATTGACGTTCGAAACCGACGCCACGCCCGGCAGTGAGCAAAGCCCATGGATGCCCGTGCCAAATCTGCGCCAGCGATAAAAAACGCCTCGAATATTGCGGCAAACAATTTTTTATGCGATCACTGCGCGCGATGTCAAACTGGTCCGTTTATGACGGATGATGCTTTTGAACAACATGGCCCGATGCGTACCGAGCATTTGGATTTCCAACTTCCGCCAGAGCTGATCGCGCAAACGCCCCCGGAAAACCGTGGCGAATCGCGCCTGCTGCATTACGCTCGCGCCACGCGCGAGATTCACCATCGCAAGTTCTCGGACCTTCCCTCGATCCTGCGCCCGGCGACGTGATGGTCTTCAACGATTCAAAGGTGATCCCCGCCCGGTTTTATTTGCGCAAGGAAACGGGCGGAAGAGTCGAAGCCTTGTTCCTTCAACAACTAGAACCCAGGAAATGGCTCGTCCTTTTGAAAGATATAGGAAACTCAGACCCCATTCTCACCCTCCCCCTCCCTGGAAGTACCCAGGCAGGTGAAGAGGGAGGCCTGCCCGTGCGGATTTTAGAACGCCACGGCGGCGGCGAATTCCTGATCGGACTTTCCCAGGCAATTCCAGCGGTGGAGTTGCTCATGCAAATCGGCCGAATGCCCCTGCCGCCCTATATTCGTCGGGAAAAACAGAGCGATGAGCGGGATGAGATGGATCGACAGCGCTATCAGACCGTCTACGCCCACCAGCCCGGCGCCGTCGCCGCGCCGACGGCGGGTTTACATTTCACGCCGGAGATTTTGCAGCGGCTCGATGAGATCGGAATCGAGCGGGTGATGGTGACCCTGCACGTTGGCGCCGGAACATTTAAGCCGATCACTTCCGACACGCTCGCCGGTCACGCGATGCACAGCGAGAGTTACCTGATTAGCGACCACGCCGCCCAAACCCTGAACTGCGCAAAAACAGAAAACCGTCGCATCATCGCCGTCGGGACCACCTCCGCCCGCGTTCTGGAAAGCCAACCGGACGATCGCCCAATCGCCGCGGGTCCCGGCAATACCAACATTTTCATCTACCCCCCCTACCGCTGGAAACACGTCGGCGCCCTGATCACGAACTTCCACCTCCCGCGCAGCACCCTGATCGCCCTTGTGGCGGCAATGACGGGATTGGACGAGCAGCGAAGGATTTATAGGGAGGCGATAGCCGCGCAGTATCGCTTTTTCAGTTATGGAGATGCGATGCTCGTGGAATAGGATCTTGTGCGAACAGGACGCGGAATTGATATAATGCGTCTATGACTGTTGAACAGTTCACCAATGTGCTACACGCGAAACCATTTCAACCCTTCACGATTCATATGGCGGATGGGCAGAAATTCCACGTGCGGCACCGGGACTTCGTTTCGCGATCCCCGACGGGGCGGACGGTAATCGTGTTTGGAGAAAACGACCGCTTCAGCATTTTGGATTTGCTACTGATGACGGAGCTTGAGATGCTTCCTTCGCAGCCAAGTGAAGCGGCATGAAGCTTGCCGCGAATGGCAACAACAGGTGCATCGAAATGGGAAGTCTCATCACGCAAAGCAGCAATTCTATGGGCGTCGCGCTTGGCGTTCTTGTTCTTTTGCCGTGCACATGGCTTGCACTTTTTTTTCTGAGTTGGCGTGATGTGCGCAGAACGCAAAAACACACGGAGTTTGCTGCAGCTGAAACCCGAAGGACTCCTCCAATTCCGCACGCCCATACGGTTCCGCCGCATGGCGTGAGATACTGGTTGATGTTCACTTGGACTGGGCTCCTGTATGCAATAGTTGCCCTGGTGGTTTGGCCCGCGTTCGTGGGGGCGTGGGCGGGGTCACGTAAAAAATCTTAACCACTTCAACTCAGGCCTTCGGTAGTAAAACCCAACCGGTCCGAGCACGAACCCGCTCATGATTGGAGCATGACTTTACTACGGATTCGCATCCGCCTGCGCCGTCTCCAAATCATCCCCCTCCTTCATCGCCCCCACATTCCGATCCAAATAATCCTTATCCGAATAATCCCACAGCACGCTCGCCACTCTCGAATCCGGCAGCGGCAAATCCGGCGAGGCCGGCACTTCCATATACGTAAATGCCCGCTCGATAAATTTCACCGCCGCCGGCGCCGCGACTTTTCCGCCGTAGTGCGCGATCGCCCGGTCCGGATCATGGATCACGCACACAACAACGATCCGCGGATTCTCATACGGCGCCATGCACATAAAGCTGCTGTTGAACCGCGTCGGGCTATAGCCATGCGCCTCGGCAATATGCGCCGTCCCCGTCTTGCCCGAAATATTCCACGTCTTGCTCCGCATCCCCTGGGCCGTCCCGCGGATCACCACATCGCACAGAATTCGCCGCATCTCCGCGGTGATCTGGGGGTCCATCACCTCCGGCAGCGAATCAAAATTCGCCGATCGGCGCCGCGACATGATATTCCCATCCGGATCGACGGTGCCCAGCAAAAGGTGCGGCGTCACCAGCTTCCCCCCATTGGCATAAACGCTAAACGCCCGCGCAAGCTGCAGCGGCGTAACCATCACCTCATACCCCTGCGCCACCGATTCCGTACTCTTACGCGTCCACTTCCGCAGGTTGTAGACAACCCCCGAGTCCTCGCGCGGCAAATCGATCCCCGTCCGCTTTCCAAACCCAAACCGGGTAATCGCATCGTGCAGCCGTGCGTTCCCCATCCGCTCCGCAAGCTGTGACATGAGAATATTGCTCGATTTCACCAGCCCATCCCACGTACACAGGTTCCCGTAATGCTCCACATCCGTGATCGCCCGCCCATAAGGCGTAAACCAGGTGATCCCCGGAATATCCCACACCTCCCAGGGCGTGGTGACATTCCACATGAATGCCGGCCCGGCGATGAACGGCTTAAACGTCGAACCCGGCTCGTACGGAGCGATCAGCGCGCTATCCCGCCTCTCATCGGGAGTCGAATCGCCGAGCGTGCCTGGGTTAAACGTCGGATAATTCGCCAGCGCCAGGATCTCCCCCGTCCACGGATCCATCGCAATGAATTCCCCTCGCTTCCCGTGCACATGCTCCACGGCATCGCGCAGCTCCTCCTCCGCGATCATCTGCAGATTCGCGTCAATGGTGAGAACGATGTGCTGCCCATGGCTCGGCGGCACATAGTCCTGCGCATCGACGCCGATCGGCCGCCGCTGCGCATCCTTCATCTCCCGCGCAAAGCCCCGCTTGCCCGTCAAAAGCGAGTTATATTCCAGTTCCAGCCCATCGAGCCCGGAATCGTTCGAACCAACCCCCCCAAGCACGTGAGCGGCAAGCGCCCCCATCGGATAGCACCTTGCGCTGCCGGTATCGATGCCAACGCCGGGAAGATTCATCGCCTCGATCTGCTGCACAGTCCCATCATCAAGATCTTCCGCGACCTTGACGAACCGGCTCGTAGCCCGATCCCCCAGCAACTTGGCCAGTTCAAACGGATCCTTGTCGATGATCTTGGCAAGCTTCCCGAGCGCATCGTCCATGTCATTAAGACTGCGCCCATCTTCCTGAAAGGCGTCCTGCATGAACTTCGGGTCGATGAAAAGATTTCGCGTCTCAACGGACCCTGCCATGATCAGCCCGTTGCGGTCGTCGATGTTCCCCCTCCTCGCCGGCAGATTCATCACCAGGTGTTGCTGCCGATCCGCCCGGGAGATGGTCGCATCGCGACCGTAAGTCTGAAGATATCCCACCCGTCCGATGAGCGCCGCGAACAGGCCGACGATCAGCAGGACGACGATCCGCGCGCGAATGGTAGAAAACGTGGGCATGGAATGGTCCGATAATAGATCGGCAAATGCGGGGGGATTGCGATAAAAATGCCAAAGGCCAAAAGAGCGTGACTACCTGTGCCGCCGCGACCCATTGGCGGTTGGTTCGATGGCGGTGATGTGAAGAAGGGAAATGTACGCAGCGCGATCAGCTACCGTGCCGCGGCCACCCTGGCCTACATAGACGCCATTTCTAACGCGCAGAAGAAGCTCAGGGTGGCGGACATCGTACCTGTCGCCACTGCTGGTGACGATGCGAAATGGCTCAAATGGCTTGCGAGAGAGAAGCTCTTCGATCGTGTCGAGCGTCATAGCGGAATTATATCACCGCTGCTCGTCCGGATCATCCACCCACGATCGCTTGATCGCCGCATCCCCGGCCGAAAGCTTCAGATCCTTGTCCTTCGTCGACGCCGCCAGTGCATTCGGCGCCGTCGCCACCGCAATGGCCATCTGCTGGTTCCAGAGCTGAAGCTGGCTCGCTTCGATCTCGTTGTGCAGCTTGTTGGTTTCGAACGTCAGGTTCAGCCGCTGTTCGCGGAGTTCCAGCAGGGCCACCGCGGTTGCGGCCCCGCAGAGCAGGCATAATAGCATTTTAAGCATGGGTCTCAGTTGTTACTGGCGGCCACTGGTTTGGCGGGAAGTTGCAGTTTCATCCCGGGAATAACCACGTCGTGATCGTCCCCTTTCAGCACCGATTCGTTCAGCGATTTAATCGCGTCGATATCCGAAGGATCGCCAAGCTGATCGTTCGCGATTCTCCACAGGCTGTCCCCTTCCTTCACCGTGTAAAAATATCGCCCGGTCGTCGAATTTGAGGGATTAACAACCGCGACTTCGCTCGATCCGTTGTTGTCCCCAGCGCCGGGAATTACGTACGCTTTGCCGACGATCACCATGTCCGGATCATCTTGAAGCGAGGGGTTGGCATTGATGATCGCCTGCCGGTTTTCCGGCGTATTCGACCCCATGAATTTCGCCGCCATGCGCGAAACCGTATCCCCCGACTCAGCACGATATTCCTTCGGACCGGCCGGCACCGAAGCCTGCGACGATTCGATATTGGGAGCGTTTCTTCCATCCACCTGCGCCGGAACGATCGGCTCCCCATTTTGCGCCGCTACATCGCTTAGCGCCTTGTCAGGCGCCGGCGAATCCGCGCCGTGATCCTCCGGCGCCGGCGGTGGAACCAAATTCGACGCCTCGGGCGTGCTGTTCGCCTGGGCCGAATAATCATGCGAAGCCACCACCGGCGGCGGCGACTTCTCCAGCTCATCATGCGTTGCAACCTGCTGGTTCGGTGATGTCTCCGACGGCGTCACAAAATTGATCGGCGGACTCGCCCCGCCAGGTGAATCCGTCGCCCGACGCACCGCGTCCCCGATGTTCGTCAGCACGGCCGCCGGAAGCTCCTGTGTCGCTCGAAAATGATCCGACAGAAGAATCCCGATCACGATGATAAATGCCAGCCCAACGAGCAGGCTGATCTTGGTTTCACGAGTCATGTCTGCCTCCCAAAGGCAGTTGCGAGTTGCGAGTTGCGGGTTGTGAGTGAAACGCAAATGCATTTACTCGCAACTCGCAACTCGTCACTCGCAACTTCATGATTTCTCAATCACACGCATCTTTGCCGACCGCGATCGGGGGTTTCGGGCGATTTCTTCGGAGGTGGGTGTGAGGGGCTTCGAGGTGATCACCTTAAAGACCCCGGTCTGCTCCAACGACCGAAACGCCAGTTTCACCGCTCGATCTTCCATCGACTGAAAGCTGATCACCGCCAGCCGTCCACCGGAAACCAATCCCGCCGGCGCCTCTTTCAGCAGCTCGGCCAGATTCTCCATTTCCCGGTTGACCGCCATGCGAAGCGCCAGAAACGTTCGCGTGGCCGGATCAATCCGCGACGGGCCTTTACCCCGACGCGGAATTGCCGAGCGAACCAGCTCGGCAAGTGCTTCCGTATCTTTAATCGGACTACTTCGCCGGCTTTCGACAATCTTTCTGGCAATTTGGCGGGAATAACGCTCTTGGGCCAGATCATATAGGACGTTGGCCAGTGATTCTTCGGGCAGTCGATTCACAAGGTCTGCCGCATTTTCAGGCAGTTCCGGGTCCAGCCGCATGTCCAGCGGCATGGGCCGGTCGAAGCTCAATCCATAATGGGCGTCGAAAAGCTGGTTGGTACTGATACCCAGGTCGGCAAGGATGGCGTTCACCGGAGGATTTCCGGCTTCAGCCAGCACCGTGGCAAGGCGCGAAAAATTGGCCTGGAAAAGCCGCCGGCGACATTGGAGTGACTGCAGCCGCTGGGCCGCAAATTCAAGATTCCGCGGGTCCGCATCCAGGCCGAGCAGAAGCCCCCCGGCTCCAAGACGCTGCCCGACGGCCAGGGCATGTCCCCCGCGCCAAGCGTGCAATCGACGAAGGTTTGCCCGGCGGACAGATCGAGATATTCCAGCACCTCCGCCAGGAGAACAGGGTCGTGGCCGGTAATAGAGGGATCGATCATATGCTCGCCTCTCCCTGTAATCAGGCCGAGGCGAAAAGGCAAAGGGGGGACGATTGATCGACTAAGCAGCGAATTGCGCGTCGAATTGGCCTATTTCTGAGCCGGTGTCGAGGTGACGGCGCTATCGACGTCCACCTCCGCGCCATTCCCCGCCGCGGCACTGTTCGGCGCGGCCTCGTTATCGTTGGCCTCTTCAGTCAGTGTCGGCCTCGTGGTGGGGGAAGACAACTCGCGATTCAGACCATCCAGCCGATTCATAATCTGATCGGTCCGGCGATCGATGATCTTATCCACTGATGATTGATCCGCCGCCAGCCGGGTCTTTTCGTCGTCGAGCATCTTTTCCAGCTTGTCGATGCGGGTCTGCCGCTCCGAGAAGTCGAGGTTGACGATCTCGGCGATCTTGTCGCGGATTTTTTCGCGGATCGAAGCGCTGTCGGCCTCCCCGCTCGACTGCGCGTCCATCGTCAACGCGAAAAGATCATCCTCCAGACGCACACGCTTCACGAGCTGGTCGGCAACGTCGGGAAAATGGTCCTTGGTGAAGTTGAAATTCCGCCACCGCCGGATCGCGTCGAGGCGAATCGGTGCATTCGGCCGAAGCTGCAGGCTCGACAGAACCCGCCAGCGCGCCGGAGAGTTGGCCCGCATGAAGGTCATCATGTCGTTCCACTCTTCCTGCGTGTAAGGACGGATCCCCGCGGTTCGCCCGGCCGTAAGCGCCCAGGCCCGGCGCCACTGCCCCAGATTCAGCGGCGAGGGACGCGTCGTGGAAACCGACCCCGCCGAAACCGACCCCGTCGGCTGCGTCGCCGGCACGTCGGCCCACACGCCGGCGCAAGCCATCACCGCCATGCCCACTGCAAGAATGCTACCCCTCAATTTTGCCTTCATGGCTGCCCCACATTGCTGGTGTTTGAATCGCCCGCATGATTATCGATCGTGCGGCCGCCGTCGCTGGAATAATCGCCGTCCGCGGGCGTCACCGAAGCCACTTCCGCCACATGAAGATTCGATTCCTCCGTCCCCGAATCATCAAGCGGAATCGACAGCAGCGCCAGTTTTTCCTCCGAAGTCAGATCGCGATGCTGCGGCAAAGTCGGCAGTTCGTTGTCGGAGCCAAACGGATCATTCGGCCCGTTGAACGCCGATTGGTTCGAAGGAACGCCTTCTGGCCCCAGTTTCTGGTTATAGACCGTCCAGATATAGAACCCGATCATCAGCGAAGCCGCGATGGCAACGCCGATGCGCCGCCACGGCAACTGCCGGTTGCCGCTTACCAACTCGTCCGCGGGCTTGTAATGGATATTGATCCATCGCCGGATCAGATCCCCCACCCGCCGCTGCGCCGCCATCGGCATCATCACCGGCCGCGTCATCCCATCCAGCGATCGCAGCGCGTCGAACGCCAGCTCCTGCGTCTGCCGCAGGATCTCCAGCTCCGCCCGCAGGCTCGGATCCGACGCCAGCATCTGCTCCACTTCCTGCCGATCGTCCGGTGGAAGCTCATCCGCCAGGTACATCAGCAGGATCGCTTCGTTGTTTTCAAGTTGTTGCAGATAGCTCTTCATGGCTTCAATTCATTCTCAGCTTTTTGTCTCCATCGGCTCAGCCAGAAGCTGCCGCAGACGGATCATTGCCTTGTGCATTCTGCCCAGCGCGGTGTTCAGCGGGCAACCCAGCATCTGGGCGATCTCAACGAACCTCAGATTCCCGTAATATCTCAGAAGAAGTATCTCCTTCTGATTGTCGGGCAGCAATTCGATCGCCGCCCTCAACTTCGCCTCGGCCTCGACGCCTTCGATTCGATGGGCGGCATCGGGAGCCAACTCGTCCGTGATTAATCGAAGCCCTTCCTTGACCTTTTTTTCCCTGCCCTGCGACCGCCAATGGTCGTGCGCCTTGTTCGTCGCGATGCGATACAACCAGGCTTTAAACCCACCCGCGCCGGAGGTCAGATCAAACTTATCCAGGCTCTCCAGCACGCTGGTCCACGTCTGCTGATGCAATTCCTCGGCAAGCTGTTCCGAACGAACCAGCCTCTGAAGATATCGCAAAAGCGACGAGCAATGCCGTCTGGCGAGGTCTTCGCCTGCCCATTCATCGCCGGTGAGCAACCGCCTCACCAGAGACTCATCGCTGACCGGAGTTGTATCTTCTGGTGGCACGCGCACGTCCATCCACAACTCCGATCGTCACTTATTTAACGTCGATCGGAGCCAAATATTGCCCCGTTTCACTTCGTTAACCTGGGGCGAATCTATTGCAAATACTTTCGGCATATGGCTTTATATTTTTAATCCTATGCGAAAATAATGTTTCCGAAAGCCACGCACTCGTGAAATAATATGCATTCAGCCGCGTTTGAGAACTTGGTCAGGGTGCAGGGCTCAAATCGCCAGGAGGCGAACATGCGATTGACCTTCGTCATTGCGATGGCCATTCTCTTTGGTCTGGCCGCCTATGCCAAGCTTCTGGCCATGGCCCAAAGCCCCACCGCCCCCTCCTACGGGCCTCTCCAGGACGCCTCACCTATCCATTTTTCTCATTCCAACGCCGAACAATAAGCCGCCCTTCCATCCGCTATAATATTACCCGATGGGAAAAAAGAATCAGCCGCTGCCCAAATCGTTCGAAGAAGCCATCGCCGAACTGGAAAAAATCCTCGCTGACCTGGAAGGCGGTCAGGTCGGCCTCGAGGAAAGCCTCTCCCGCTATGAGCGCGGCACATTCCTGATCCAGCATTGCCGTTCAGTCCTCGGCGCCGCGGAAAAACAAATCGAGCTGCTCTCCAAATCCGAAGACGGCGCGATCCAATCGCAACCAATGGAAGAACCCGAAGAATAAGTGCCGCCGGTGCTCCCTTTTTCCCCTCCCCTGGTACTCCGGGGGAGGGTTAGGGTGGGGGTCCTGCCTTTTTTTACGCCTCAAACCCCGTCTCATTAACTTTGATATTCACCCGCCCCAACAATTTCACCACATTATCATGATAAATCTTCTGCAGCACATCATCCGGCAGCGCCATCCCCCGCAGCATCGGCTGATTCTCCTCCGATAAATCCGGATCAAAAATCGGACTCGGCCCGTTATACGCCGTCTCCCAAAGCTTCCGATGCGCCCAAAACCTGCTCGCCAGAAAATCAAACCCCCGGTCATCCCCGCTCACCTGGTCAGTGCCAAACAGAATCCGATCGCTGTTGCGGATAACAAAATCCCGCGCCGCATCCCGCCGCGCGCTCAGCTCCCGCACCATCCATCGCGTCGCGCTGTTGTCCAGATAAAGATTCGGAAACTTGTCCAACAATCGCTGCAGCCGCGGCAAATTCTCCGGATTTCCCCCCATATGCGCCCCCACCCACGGCCGATCCCGATATTCCTCCAGCGCCCACTCCCACATCGCATAATGATCCTCGCGCGTGCCGTACTTCGCCGCATCCGCATACTTCCCGTTGTACCACGTATCCGGATCCCCCACGTGGCTCATCAGAATCATCCCCCGATCCGCCGCCTCCTTGATCACCGGCCGCAGCGCCGGCGAATCCAGCCGGATTTTCCGCATCGCGATCGTCCCCGGCGCCATATGAAACTTAATGATCCGCGCCCCCATGTTGTAAAACATCTCCAGCCGCCGAAGCCAGTCGTCGATTGACGGGTTCTGCCAGGACGGCACCGCAATGAACTGAATCTTCCCCGGCCACTCCCGCTGAAGCACCAGCACTTCCTCAAGCGGCGCCATCGTCACAAATGCGTCGATGCCGTAGTGCGTCGCCGTCTCAAACCACACCTTCGCATGCCGGGCAGCAATCAGATGTGTGTGATAATCAATCACCGCCCCCCGAACCTTCGGCCGCGGCATCGGCTGCCGATAATCCAGGTGCAGCCGGTTGTATTCGTTGACTTTTGCCGGCGCCAACACCGCCGCCGCGGCAGCAGTCAGATTCGAAGGCGGTGGGGCAACGGCACTCATTGAAGGAAGCCTATGCCATTAAATCGGCCAATTCAAACCGCCATTTAAGCCGCAGACCCCGGCTTTTCAGGGTGGGGGCTGACTTTCTCTACTGCTCCACTCTCTACTGCTCTACTTTCTCGCGCAGCGTCATCGATACCCCCCGCTGATAAACAGCGTCTCCCCCGTAATCCAATCCGCATCCGGCGACGCCAAAAACACAACCGCCGGCGCAACATCCCGCGGCTGCCCGATCCTCCCCAGCGGCGTCTGTGCCTCGATCATCTTGCGGAAGTCGCTTTCCTGCATGCCCGCCGATTTGAGCCCCTCGGTTTCAACCATCCCCGGGTTGATCGAGTTCACCCGGATCTTGCGCGGACCCAATTCCTTCGCCAGCGACCGCGTCACCGCGTCCACCGCCGCCTTCGTCGCGCCGTACACGCTGCCGGTCGGCACGCCCAGCGTTGAAACCACTGACGAAATATTCACGATGCTCCCACCCTCCGGGCCGAACAGCTTCGAAGCCTCCCGCGACGCCAGCAGCAGCCCCAGCACGTTGAGATCAAACAGCTTGTGGAAATGCTCGGCCGTTACGTTCTCCAGCGGGACAAACTCGTAAATCCCCGCATTGTTCACCAGGATATCCACCCTCCCAAACGCCTTCTTCGTCTCCGCAAACAGCCGCTTCACGTCGCTTTCATTGGCAATGCTTGCCTGCACCGCGATCGCCTTTCTGCCCAGGCCCTTGATCTCAGCCACCACCCCTTCGGCGGCTTCCTTGCTGGAGCTAAAATTCACGACCACCGCTGCCCCCTCCCGCACAGTTGTACCGCGATTGCCGCCCCGATCCCCTTCGATGCCCCTGTCACCACCGCGACTTTTCCTTCGAGTTTCCCTGGCATATCGATCTCCTTGAATGAGTTCTGTACTGATCGGTAAATAATACTCCCCCAACACTATTTCCGGTGGACGAACTTTGTCAAGCGGATTATTGTACTAACTGGTATGAAACGAAAATGGGCCTCCCCAAACCAAATAGGCCGCCCCCGCCAGTTCGACCCCGAGCGCACCATCGAGCGGGCCCTGGAAGTCTTCTGGCGCAAAGGCTATGAAGCCGCCTCCCTCCCAGACCTCACCCGCCGCCATGGGCATCAATCGCCCCAGCCTCTACGCCGCCTTCGGAAACAAGGAAGAGCTCTTCCGCCGCGTCCTAGATCGCTACGCCACCGCCGAAGCGACCTTCATCGCCACCGCCCTCGAAAAACCCACGGCCAGCCAGGTGATCGAGCATATTTTCCGCGGGCAATTCGATTTTCTGACCTCCAAACATCACCCCCGCGGCTGCCTCCTCATGCAGGGCACCCCTCCCTGCGGCGACCCATCCGACCCCGTCCGCCGTGAAATCGTCGCCCGCCGCAACGCCTCGGAATCCGCAATCCGCCGTCGTTTACAACATGCCCAATCCCAGGGCGATTTCTCCCGCAAGGTAAACACCGTGCATTTAGCCAAATTCATCACCGCTCTCGCCCACGGCATCTCCATCCAAGCCGCCAGCGGCGAGACCCGCGCCCAGCTCCAAGCCCTCGCCGAAATGGCCATCCGCGCCTGCGCCGCCCGGCTCTAACCGTTCCGAAGTTAGCAACCCCGATTGTCAGCCCTGGTTTGCGTACCCAGCGATCAGCCCCGGAACAATAAACGGCTCAACCACCGGGACAGGCTCAATAACCGGGACAAATAACCGGGACAGCTCTGACTTTTCGCCAACAACAAACGACAAAAATTAAACGGGACAGCTCTTAATTAATTGGGAAGTTTGAGTAGCGAATTTAACTGTAAAAACAGGCAGAATCCACTGAACAAATGAGGAGAGAACTGGATCGTATGGCGCATTTTATTTCAGAGCTGTCCCGGTTAGTTCTACCGATCAAAGACTACTTTGGAAGCGCGACCTACCAGATTTTTCGCGCGTGGACGATAGAATGAACCCTTGTGGCGTTTCACGGAAAAACATCGCTCGGAGCAATCGTTCTCATCTTTTTTGTGCTCGCTATTCATTGGTTGCGAACGGCAACATCCAGGTTCACGCGATCAATCGGGAGCGAACAGCAACCGCGAGTGCCCAGCGATCAGCCACCCAGGTCGAATCCGCCCGCCCTAGAGCGTGTTGTGCACTTTACTCCACTCCTATCATCATGAGCCGACGCAGCATCACACAGGCAAAGGCGACAAAGTGAAGACCGGCCAGAGTCGTGGCCAACCGTTCGTAGTCACGAGCCAATCGGCGGAAGCGTCCGAGCCAGCCGAACGATCGCTCGACAACCCATCGCCGGGGGAGCAGTACGAAGCCTCGTTTGGCCTGCGGAAGTTTAACCACTGACAATTCGATGTCGCTTTTGGCTGCGTCGACGGCGGGTTGTTCGCCGGTGTATCCCTGATCGACAAATGCCAACGCCACCGAATCGCCGGTGGCTTTCTGCACATCCCGGGCCAGTTGCTTCACACGTGAACGGTCCTGCTGATCGGCCGATGTTACGTGCAGCGCCAGCAGATGTCCCAGCGTGTCCACCGCCATGTGCGTCTTGCTTCCTTTCTTTCGCTTGGCTCCGTCGTAACCGCCACGGCCGCCGCTCTCGGGCGTGCTCTGCAGCGTGCGACTATCGAAGATCGCTGCCGATGGTTTGGGATCGCGGCCGGCCAGCATCCGCAGCAATTCACGCAGATCATGCGTCATGGCCTCGAACACGCCGGCTTTGATCCAGCCCGGGTCTGCTGATAAACGATGTCCCAGGGCGGCAGATCGTTGGGCATCATTCGCCAGGCTTCGCCGGCTCGAACCACGTATCGCAACGCATCGAAGACCTCACGTAGCGAATGTTCTCGCTGCGGAGCATCTTCCCGCATCAGCGTCAGATACGGCGCCACAAATGCCCATTCTTCATCCGTCACGTCAGTTGGGTAAGGCTTCCTTGCCATCCACCCAATATCGCCGATGATGGGGAAAGTTCACAACACGCTCTAAGCGCCGCATGGCGACTTGCAATTCTGATAGCCGTCATCATTATCCTGATCATCTTCGCTTCTCTGAACTAAAGACGACGCAGCGCCGAGAATTTCGGCGCAGGATACTTTTCACAAAACGTCCAGCGCCATGCAAAACCATAAAGACATATAATTAAACGGGACAGCCCTGAATTAATCAGGGGGATTGGGCCGCTATTCAACTCGCAAAAGCAGGCAAAAATCTACTGAACGGATGTGGAGAAAACTGGATCGTATGTCCCATTTTAATTCAGAGCTGTCCCGGTTATTTACACACATTCAAATTCGCAACAATATTGGTTCCGTCCGGCTGCCCGCTCATCACTGCCGTCGAGGCGGGGAGACCTCCATATTTGACCCACAGCGGATGGCTGTCATCACGCGGTTCGCCTGTCAACCGATACTCCAGCATGAAATCGCATAGATAACTGCTCGATGCGAAAATCGGCCCGCCGTCAGTACACTGTCAGGCAAGGCAATCGCCTGTGCCTCAAACGAACGCGGAAGACCCCCCACCCTTGCCCTCCCCCGGAGTACCAGGAGAGGGGAGAAGAGGGGACATGCGATTGCCCTGTGCTGCTGGGGACTCACCCCTTCTTGAGCCGCTCCACCGCCGCATCGACTTCCGACGCAATCGCCGCGATATCCGAAGCCGCCCCCACCTGGTCGTTTCGAAAATCCTTCGCCCGATCCGCCAGCGATTTTAAAAGCTGCACGTCCGGATCCTCGCTGCGCACCGCCAGCCGCTCGCCAGCCTCCCGCGCCAGGTCCGCGGCATCCCCCGCGTTCAGCGTCAGGGGAGACCTGCACAGCCGGTCAAAATCCGCCAGCTTCGCCGCAAGGTCCTTCCCCTTCTGTTCGATCTTCGTCGCGTTCGACGGCGCCATCCCGATCTGGTGATTGTTCACCGCCTTGGTGTATTCCCCGAAGAGCGTCATCAGCACTCGCGCCGCCGGCGCGAGGACCCGAAGGTTCGCCGATATTCGCGCATTCATCTGCACCGCCAGCCGGTCGATCTCCGGATTGCCGGTCTCGATCGGCTCCGACGAGGACTGCGTCGGCGCCGCATGCCAACTGCCGGTGACCGTGCCCCCCGCCGTGTCGTCGCTCGACCCGCCGCCGGCCTGCGGCTCCTGCATCAGCTCCCCCATCCCCCCCTCCGCCGCATGGACGGATGTGTAGCTGTAGAGCGGCCCCAGCTCCATATAATGCGGCTTAATTCTCTCCCAGTCCTCGTTCAGCATCGACTCAATGCGATTCAGCACGGTCAACCCGTCCCCTGGAAAACTCCCCTCTTCGATCGGCCGGATCAGATCACGCCGAAACTTCTTGAAGACCATAACGTCGGCCACGATGACGGCAATGAGCAGCGCCCCGCAAACCGAAGTCGCGCACCGGGCTCTTGTAATTCACGCACGCGATCGCCAGCGCTACCAGCAGCGGAAAGACCGCCGCCTGGTAAAACGCGAAATCGGTGCGCGCCAGCCGCGATTTCAGGACCGACGCCGACCAGAGCGTGGCGATCCACGCCGCCACGCCCGCCGCCAGCAGCGGATTTTGAACGATCTGGATCAGCTTGGCCTTCATCGTCGTCGCCTGGTTGATCTGGTCGGGAAACAAAAGGCCGACGAGAACCGCCAGCCCGATCAGCACCACCGCGATGAAGGTTCCCGGCAGAAGCTGAAGATTTCCGATCCGCTTTCGCACCAGCAGGGCGTGTTGGATCGCATCTTCGTGCCCCGGAACAAGCTGACCCGCCTTGGCGGAATATTCCAAACTTTCCAGCCAGCCGAACGATTTGAACTGCGCCCTGGCCTCCGCGACATACGCCGCCGCAAGCTTCCCGCGCCATGCGCCAGGATTCCGTTCGCCTTGGCTTCCCATTGCGAGTCGTCGAGGGCACGGCGAAGTTCTTTCATTCCCTGGTGAATCTGCTCGCCGTTGAGAAGCGTCGCCGCCCGCTTGGTCGGCTCCTGCCTAATCTTCGTGAACGGCTCCCCCGCCGAGACGATGCTCAGTCCGTTGCCCACCAGGAACGCCCGATATTTTTTCTTGTCGAACCGGTAGGCGGCTGTGATGACGTTGGCGCGGTAGATCAGCAGGTCTTCGCGCTGAATTCTCCCGAAAAATTCCCGCCGGCTGTCGCGCGTGAGATTGATGACGGCCGCCCGCAGCGGCGCGCTGGCGATCGTCTCCAGAAGCTTTTCATTGAGCGAGCCCGAGGAAAAATGTGCGATAAGCCGGTAATCGGCCGAGCGCAAAATCGACCCCGCCTGCGGCGCAATCAGATGTTCCAGCGTCTGCGATCGCTCCGGCTCCTCGCCCCGGGTGCTGCGAATCATCAGCTTGACGATGTAGAGAGGCCTTGCCGCCGCGTTGATGAGCGAAATCCCGTTTTCGACCTCCGCGTTCCCGCCGGCCAGGGCGTTGGCCCAGCGGATCAGCCGGAGACGGATGTTGGCCGATTCCCCCTGGTCCATGTCGCGGATTTCGAAGTAACCCTTCAGGGCGTTTCGAAATTCCTCCACGCTGCGAACCTGTTTCTTGCTGATTTCGTCGAAGACCGCATCGCGGTCCGCACGGGAGGTAACCCGCGGAATCTGCGGGATCACCGGCTCCCCCCCGGTCTGTTCTTCGGGCGTGACGGCCGTGTCGGCGCCGGCTTCCTGCTGCTCCTCAAGCTGCTCGTCGGTGGCGGGGGCCGGTTCGTCGGCAAGGGGTTCGGCACCCTCGGCAACAGGTTCGTCCTCAGACGCGAAGGCGGGTGGCGAATAATCGTCGTCAGATTTCAGGCTAAGCTCGCCGCCAGTTTCAGGCTCAGGCTCTGCTGTCTCCGCCGCGGGGGCGACAGGAATATCGGCTTCGCGAAATTTCAGCTGGGTTTCAACCGGCGCAGCCGCCGGCGAGGGCGACTGGGAAACCGGCTGTGGCGCCGCCGGGCGCTAGCGCGTCAAGGAAAGCCTTCGCCGATTCGAAACGCCGATCGCGGCGGGCATAGGCTTTCTTGAAGGTGTCATCGAGCGATGCGGGAACATCGGAATTCAATTCACTCGGAAGCTCGGCCCCGCTGGGCGGTTCGCCAGTGAGCATTTCGAAGAGGACCACGCCGACGGAATAAATATCCGATTTCACGTCCGGCGGAGCCCCGTCGCGCTGCTCGGGCGCCGACATAGGCGAGCGATCCGCGCTGCGGCTGCGCTTGGCGGCGGCGTCCCGCGTCACAGTCGCCGTTGCCGCCTGGCCGACTCCAAAATCGGTCAGCTTGACGGATCCGCTGGCGGCGAAATCGCCCGCGGCCGCGCTGGTCTCCAGCAGAATGTTCTCCGGCCGCACATCGCCGTGAACGATCTGCCGCTCATGCCCAAAGCGCAGCGCTTCCAGCACCTGGCGCAAAATGTTGACCGATTGATCGACGCTGAGCTTTTTGCCCGCAATCCACTGGCGCAAGGTTTCGCCGGGGATGAATTCGGTGATCAGATACGGCGGCTGCGCCTTCGGATCGAACCCCAGCGGGCAGAGGATGTTCGGATGGACCAGCCGATGTAGCCGCACGCCCTCTTGCTGCAAATTGCTGAGGTACTGCGCATCGGTGGGAATTTTCACCAGCGGCAAGCTGGTCTGACCAGGCGTGGTGGTGCGCGCGCCATTCCTCGGCATAAGGGGTCTGGGCTACGAGACTATCGAGCACGTATTCACCGACGCGCTGATTGGCCTGGAACATGAAGTCCTGCAGTCCGGTCTGGGGACAAACGTAATGGAAAGCGGGCGTTCACCAGCCCATGATTCAAGCACACCTCGCCACCAACATTTGCGACGATCGGCGCTCCCGAAGGTAAACGCGCCTCAATTCTACGAAATGCGCAACCGTATATACCGACTCCGGCTTAGAAAAAAATAATATTACAGTTGTGACCATTCAAGCCCCCGCTGGGAAAAGCAAAAACCGCATGTCGATTTCCTGCTTTTGCGACAATCGTATCCTCATTTGCGAAGATTATTTTGTTTTTCGCTGGAAATCGCGGATCTACTGCATAAAATAACGGTTGCCTGTCAAGTCAAGGATCGAGAACTCTCGGAACCGGAGGGCAGAACCATGAAGCGGCGATGGATTGTCAGCGGTGGGGCTTGTGGCCCGGTTACTCGTCTTGTGGTCGCGGGTGTTGTGGGAATTGCCGGCGTCGCAATGGCGGCTCCGCCTTTCACCTTCACCACCGTCACCAATGTGGGAGACACCGTCGACATCGGCGGTGACACCCTCCTTGGTGTTGGGCAGATCGCGGTCAATAACCAGGGGGACGTCGGCATCTCGGGGGCAATCTTGAACGGCAACGGCGGGGACCCGGCCGTGCTCTATTCGACGCCGGGGCTTTTAGGTTATTCAACTTCCGTCGCGCTGGATGGGCAGAATTATACGATCGCGGGATTTACGCCGTCACAACAATCTTCCGCGGGGAAACCAGTTTAGCGAATTTGCCAACATCGGCATTTCCGGAACGCTCCCTGGACCCCGATTTTGACTTTCTATGGCGAATTGCAGGACGCGACCAGCGACCAGGGTGTCCTTCAATACAACACGTTATCCGGCAACACAAGCGATGTTGCCTTCCAGAACGACACGGCCGGTTACCAGCAGGTGGCGGACGACTCGTCGGGAAACTTCCAGTACCAGGTCAATACCTCAAACAATGTCTTGTTCCCAGCGGTCACAAAGTCGTCTCAGAATGTGATTCAGTATGGGCAATCGTCGCCGGCGCACTGCGACAGTCTTTACGAGCCCCCGGCTGGCGTCACGCAGAACATCGACGACGATTACCGCATGGGCGAGGGCGCTGATGGTACCAGCGCGGCGGTTTTGTTTCGGGAAGCACGCCCGGCGTTTATCTGATCCCCACGGGGGGCGGATCGGCGATGCCCATTCCGCTCCCAGCGAACTATACCCTCCCAGTCAACCAAATTCCCCAGCCCATCGTCGGATATACCAGCGGTGTCAATGGCTTGAATCAGGCCGTGGTGATTGAAGTCCACGACATCACCACCAACAAAGAGAACGTCGTTCTGAGCGTGGGAGGCGGGGCGCCGCGATCGATCATTGCCAACGAGTTTTCACAGGTGTCGGGGAGCTATCCGTTTTACGGGCAGTTAACCCCCAACGGTCAGTTTGCCGCAATAATCCCGGGGATGCCCAATACGCCCACTGATACGATTCAATACGGAAACCTCGCGGTTCCCAGCACCGTGGCGGCGACAATCGCCTCCGAAGCGCCGGCATCGGGTCCGATCCCAAACACCGCCTTGGCCGTAGACCCGTCGGAGCCGAGCCTGCCGATCATCTCCCTTCAGGAGGGCGCGGATGACTGGTATCCTGATGTGAATTCAAACGGTGCAGTCGCGTTTCCCGCGCTGCTCGGGCCGCAGGGGAACTTCGGCCGCCGATGCCACCGAGGCGATATTGCTCTGGCAGTCGGGCGATACCAGTCCGCAACTGGTTCTCTCCTCCTCGGCCAGCATGCACTCCCGATGACAGCGACACCGTCAACATCGACGGCGAACAAGCGGTCGTCAATGACTTCGTTTGGAATCCACTGGGCAGCAACAACGACTATTTGAAGAGCTCGCTGAGCGACAACTATCTTGCCGTGGACGTGGATTACACGTTCATCGGCGGGTCCCAATTCCGGAGATTCGGGCAACGCCGTGATCATCACTGCGTGGGAATACGGTTCCTGAGCCGGGGTCGATTGCCCTCCTGGGCATCGGGGCGTTTGGCCTGATGCGACGCCAACGCCGAGCCTAAACCCCCCCTTGTCGATTTCCTTGCCGAAAACGGCAAGCAAGTCCTTATCACCTGTCGATTTGGCATACGCATCGTGGTCCCCTCCCCCCGCCACCCGGCCATGGGATCGCTTATAACCATTGCAGGACAACCATCTGCAACCGTCCCCCGCCCCGCCGTCCGTGGCACGAGCTTTGCCTATTGGACTCGGTCAGTCTGCGAATCTTTAAGGAGAATTCTACATGGCAAAAATCATTGGTATCGATCTTGGGAACCACCAACAGCGTCGTCGCCATCATGGAAGGCGATCAGCCCAAGGTGCTGATCAACTGCCCAGGGCAGCCGGCTGACGCCGTCGGTCGTCGCTTTCACCGATAAGGGCGAACGCATCGTCGGCCAGAACGCCAAACATCAACAGGTCACCAACCCGAAGAACACCGTCTTCAGCATCAAGCGTTTCATGGGCCGCCGGCACAGCGAAGTCGGCCAGCGAAGAGAAGATGGTCCCCTACACCATCGTCGGCGCGCCCGAAGAACTGGTGCAGGTGGAAATCCGCGGCAAGAAATACACCCCCGAAGCGATCAGCGCCATGATCCTCGGCGATCTCAAAAAGACCGCCGAGGATTATCTGGGCGAGAAAGTCACCGAAGCGGTCATCACCGTCCCGGCCTATTTCAACGACGCCCAGCGCAAGGCCACCAAGGACGCCGGTGAAATCGCCGGGCTGAAAGTCCTCCGCGTTCTCCCCGAGCCCACCGCCGCGGCGCTCGCTTATGGCCTGGATAAAAAGAAGAACGAAAAAATCTGCGTCTTCGACCTCGGCGGCGGAACCTTCGACGTCTCCGTCCTCGATGTCGGCGACGGCGTCTTCGAAGTCCTCAGCATCAACGGCGACACCCACCTCGGCGGCGACGACTTCGACCAGGTCCTCATCAATTTCCTGGCCGACGAATTCAAGCGCACCGAAGGCATCGACCTCCGCAAAGACCCGATGGCCCTGCAGCGCCTGAAGGAAGCCGCCGAGAAGGCCAAGATCGAACTTTCCAGCGCGATGGAAACGACCGTCAATCTGCCGTTCATCACCGCCGACCAGAACGGTCCCAAGCACCTGCAGATTACGCTGACGCGGTCGAAGTTCGAGCAGCTGATCACGCCCGCTGGTGGAGAAATGCCGCAAGCCGGTGGTCGACGCTCTGAAGGACGCCAAGCTCGCGCCCGAGCAGATCGACGAAGTCGTCCTCGTCGGCGGCTCAACCCGCGTGCCGATGGTGCAGCGGCTCGTGAAGGAACTCTTCAACGGCAAGGAGCCGAACAAGAGCGTGAATCCCGACGAAGTCGTCGCCGTCGGCGCCGCCATCCAGGGCGCCATCGCCACCGGCGAAGTCAAGGACATCCTCGTCCTCGACGCCACGCCCGCTGTCGCTGGGCGTGGAAACGCTCGGCGGCGTGATGACCGTGCTGATCCCCCGCAACACCACGATTCCGACCAGCAAGGCGGAAGTCTTCTCCACCGCCGCCGACAACCAGAACGCCGTGACCATCAACGTCCTCCAGGGCGAGCGCGAATTCGCCCGCGACAACCGCCTGCTCGGGCACATTCAACCTCGAAGGCATCCCCCCGGCGCCGCGCGGCGTGCCGCAGATCGAAGTCACCTTCAACATCGACGTCAACGGCATCCTCTCCGTCTCCGCCAAGGACAAGGCGACCAGCAAGGAGAACAAGATCACCGTCCAGAACGCCGGCGGCCTGAGCAAGGAAGAGATCGAGAAGATGAAGCGCGACGCCGAGCAGCACGCCGCCGAGGACAAGAAACGCCGCGAGGTCATCGACGTGAAGAACCGCGCCGAGGCCTTCGCCTACGAAACCGAAAAATCGCTCCGCGAGCACGGCGAAAAAGTTTCCGCCGACATCCGCGGCAACATCGAAAGCGGCCTGAATAACCTCAAGGACGCCATCAAGAGCGACGACGGCGACCGCATCAAAAAGACCATGGAAACCCTCCAGCAGGCAAGCCTCAAGCTCGGCGAAGAGGTCTACAAGGCCACCGCCGCCCAGGGCGGCGCCGGCGCAGGCCCCGCACCCGAAGCCAGCACCGACCGCGGAACCACCGCGGGCGGAGCCAAGAAGGATGAGGATGTGATTGATGCGGAGTACGAAGTAAAGGAGTAAGACCCACAGCCGGATTTAGTAAAAAACCCACGGCATTGCCGTGGGTTTTTTATTTTGGGAAGAAGGGAATGTCCGAAGCCCCTCTCTTGCGGGGCGCGTTTTTCGAAGCCCCAAATCATGGCGCCCACCGCGTTTTCGGTCACATTTCCCGACCTCTGTGTCGTTTAGGCTTGCAACCGCCTCAGGGCCTCTGATAATTCTCCATTCATGTGGAGCACCCGTCTCCTGCGCCTGGCCCTGGTCTTCGCTGGCACGACCGCCCTGATCGCGGCGGCCATCGTCGCGGCTTCGCAAGACCGTCCCCCCGCCTCCATGATCTTTCTCTACGCCGCCGCCGCGGCCTTCATCCTTTTATCCATCAGCGCCCTCAGCCACCGCTACGGATGGCTTTTGCCCATCCGCCACATGGAGCGTGCCGCCGAGCGCATGGCCCACGGCGACTGGGAAGTCCGCGTCCAGCCCACGGAACCCCCGGCGTCCAGCGCATGGCCGAAAACCTCAACCAACTCGCCATCCACGCCTATAAGCAGCTATCCGATCTCAAAACCCAGCGCGGCGGTTTGCAGGCCCTCGTCGATACCCTTCCCGACCCCATCCTCGCCGCCGACTCGCGCGGACGCATCACCCTCATCAATCTTCCCGCGGCCCGCCTCCTTTCCCTCCAGCCTCAGCAGGCCCTCGGCCAGCAGCTCGTCAACGTCGTCAGCGACGAGCACATCGTCGAGCTTTACGAAGCCCTCGTCACCGCCGGCGGCGCCAAGGCGACCGGCCCGCCCACCATCCTCAACCGCGAAATCCGCCTCGCCCGCAACGCCCAGCGATTCATCTACCAGGCCGTTGCCACCCCGCGCCGGGCGGCGGCGCTCTGCTGGTGCTTCGAGACGTCAGCAGCCTTGCCGGCGCTGTCCAGATGAAAACCGATTTCGTCGCCAACGCCAGCCACGAATTGCGCACCCCCATCGCCGCCATCAAGATCGCCTTTGAAACCCTCCGGGATGTTTACCGCGAAGATCCCGTCCAATCCGATCGCTGCATCGCCGTGATCGACGGCCACCTCCGCCGGCTCGAGGAAATGCTTCGCGACCTGCTCGATCTTTCCCGCGTTGAATCGGCCGACCTCAAGCCGCGCATTATGTCGATCAAAACCTCGGAGCTTTTCGCCGGCGTTCGCTCCACCATGGGCACCGTCGCTCGCCAGAAGGGCGTCGAGCTCCGCCTCGGCGACGCCGACTCCGGCACCCCCGCCGAGTTCAGCACCGACACGCGACTCGTCTATCTCATCCTCAAAAATCTGGTCGAAAACAGCATTAAATTCACGCAGGCGGGAGGACGGGTCACCGTCTCCGTAAGCCCGGCGCCGTCGGGAAACGTGACGGTCACAGTGGCCGACACCGGCATCGGCATCGCCCCCGAACACGTTGAGCGCGTCTTCGAACGCTTCTATCAGGTCGATTCCGCCCGCAGCGGCAGCGCCGGCCGCGGCACCGGCCTGGGCCTCGCCATCGTTAAGCACGCCGTCCACGCCCTGGGGGGAACCATCCAACTTCAATCCGTCGTCGGCACCGGCACCACCGTCACCTGCGAATTTCCCCAAACCATTGCGCGAGACACCGAAGAAACCCATGAACCCGCGGTCGCCTGAGCGCGCCGGCGCCTCCCCACCTCTCGCATACGAACCCCCGGAATCCTCTCCGCCTTCTTCTCGCCCCGCCTGGGTCCTGGCTCTCGTCGGCGTCTACCTCCTTCTGCTCCTCGGCATGCTCCTCTTCCCCGCCTTCGTCCACTGGGAAAACAGCTCCGATCCCAACGACAACACATGGTGCTTCGTCGCGGTCTACGTCAGTGGGTTGATCGTCAGCGGCCTCACCCTGGTGATCGTCCCCGTCAAGGCCCATCGCCGCCGGCCCATTTCGCGCCGTTCGATTTGGTTTCCCATCATCGGCTCGGGATTTCTGCTCGGAGTCCTGGTTTTCGGCGCCGGCCTCGCCCTCTGGGAACTGTTCAAATTTGGCGACTGGATGCAGTGGCCGGTGCTGATTGGCTCCCTCGCCGTCTGGGCCGGATGGTCAATCCTCTTCGGCCTGTTCGCATTTCGCCGCGACCCAGGTCCAATCGCCGCAACCCTGCACCGCTGGGTTCTGGCCGGAAGCCTGCTCGAGCTTCTCGTCGCCGTCCCCTCCCACGTTATCGTCCGCCGCCGAAACGAATGCTGCGCCACAATCGCCACCGGAACCGCGATCTGCATCGGCGTCTCCGTCATGTTCATCGCCCTGGGCCCCAGCGTCCTGATTCTCTTCTATCGCCGTTGCAAACGAATCCTCCCGCCGGCAAGCCCCTCCCCCGTTTAGCGCCCCGCGCATCTATTGATACAATGCCCCCAGTTCGCCCATGCTCCAGTTCGCCCACATCCTCCTGATGACGGCATACTTCCTCTTGCCGCCCCTGATGCTCGTGGGCCTCTTCGGTTCCGCCTGGCGCAAAGGCATCCCCGCCGCCCGCGTCTGGCCCAGCGCCACGGTCGCCATCGCCGGGTCCCTCATGCTTGGAATCGCCGCCTCCATCGTCTACGACCTCTGGCTCGACGGAGTCGTTCCCCCCTTGCAAACCCTGATCCTCTGCTACTGGGCCGCGGGATTGATCTGCATCCTCAAACTCCTCGACATGGCCTGCGAACGCCTCGGCCGCCTCATCTTCGCCGCCGGAAAAGGTTCCTGGAGACGCCGCCAGCGCCGATCCGCCGCCCAGACCCTCCGCGTCCTTCTCCTGTTTCTGATCGGCTTACCCTACATGATGGTCGCCGCCGCCACCTATCGCCCCCGGGCCATCCAGAGAAACGAGTCCCCCTGGTTCGACGCCGCCGCCGAACCGTCTTCTTCAATTCCACCGACGGCCTGCGCCTCGCCGCCCTCTGGACACCCGCCCCGGAGCCCGACGACAGCACCGGCGCCACCTGGGGAAACCACACGCTCCTCATCTGCCCCGGAGCACGGGGCGGAAAGGGAAGTTACATCTCCCTCGCCGGCCAATTCCTCGGCCGCGGATATAACGTCCTCAGCTTCGATTTCCGCGGCCAGGGCGACAGCGAAGGCCAGATCGATTCCTTCGGCGACCGCGAACGCTGTGACGTCCTCGGAGCCGTCCGCTGGCTGCGCCAAAATCATCCCCAGGAATCGCGCCGCATCGTAGCCGTCGGCGTCGATACCGGCGGCGCAGCCCTCCTCGCCGCCGCCGCCGATCCCTCCCGCGAAGGCCGCGCGCTCGACGCCCTCGCGGTCTTCGGCTGCTACGACCGTTTCAGCCGCCTCGCCGCTTCCGCCGTCGGTTTCTCCTTTCGCCCGCCCCTGGATTATCCCCTGGTCCCCATCGCGCTGGGCCTCGTCTGCTTGCAAACCGGCTGCGATTTGTACGATTTTTCCCCCGCCCACGACGCCGCCGACGTCGCCCCCCGCCCCATCCTTTTCATCCACTGCCGCGATGATCCCGTGATCACCTTCGACTCAGGCCAGGACCTTTACGAAGCCGCCAGCGCCCCCAAGAGCTATCTCTGGCTCGATGGCCGCACCGCAGAGACGGACGAACAGGCCGCCGACGATTCCGCCGTCGCCAACCAGGTCAGGCGATTTCTCGACCGCGCCACGCCCATGCTATGAAACTCCTCGATCGCCTCCGAAAAGAATTTCCCACCGCCAAACAACAGACGCTCCGGCGAATGGTCCAGGACGGCCGCGTCCTCGTGAACGGAACCCGCGCGACAAGAGCCGATCACAATGTCAGCGATAACGACCAGGTGCTCGTTCAACCCGCCGCAAAAATTTCCCCCCGGCTCCCATTTCCAATCGCCTTTGAAGATCGCGACCTGCTTGTCATCGACAAACCCGCGGGAATGCTCACCAGCACCAACGCCCGCGAAACCCGCCCCACCGCATTCGCCGCCGTACGCGAGTACGTGCAGCAAACCGACCCCGCCGCCCGCGTGGCCCTTGTGCATCGTCTCGACCGCGATGCCTCCGGCCTCCTCGTCTTCGCGAAAAACAGCCGCGCCCTCAGCTCACTGAAAAGCCAATTCGTCCAGCACTCCGTCACGCGGGTCTATCACGCGATCGTTTCTCCCCCTCCGCGCGATCACCGCAGAATCGATTCCTTTCTCGTCGAACGAGCCGATGGTTCCGTCCACTCCACAAACATTCCCGGACGTGGCCAAAAAGCCGTCACCCATTTCCGCATTGAAAAAACCCATGGCAAATTTGCCCTGCTCCAGATTCGACTCGAAACCGGCCGCAAGCATCAAATTCGCGTCCATCTTTCGGAAGCCGGATTTCCTATCCTTGGAGATCAACAATACGGCGGAGTGAAAAGTGACAAGGGCCTGATGCTGGCCGCCGTTGAGCTTGGATTCCGTCATCCCCGCACCGGAAAAGCGATTCTGCTCAAAATCCCCGCCAGCTCCGACCCCGTGGCCGCGGCATTTCGGGCCATTGGTGACAAACCCAATTCCCTATAGAATACCCCTGCTCACATTATTCCCAGATTAATCATGGATGAAATTCCCCCCTCACTCTGGACCCGATTGTGGCTGCCCGCCGTCTCACTCTGCTGGCGCGAGCTGATCCGCTTCCTGCGCAGCGCAGCCGAATCATCGGCGCCCTCGCCACGCCCGTCCTTTTCTGGATCGTCATCGGGGCCGGGATGGGAAAATCCTTCCGCTCCGACATGCCCGGCGGCGGTAACTTCATCGAATATTTCTTCCCCGGGACCCTGGTGATGATCCTCCTCTTCACCGCCATCTTTTCCGAAATCTCCGTCATCGAAGACCGCCGCGAAGGATTTCTGCAATCGGTCCTGGTCGCCCCGGTGTCGCGAATGGCCATCGTCCTGGGAAAAGTGCTCGGCGGAACGCTCTTAGCGACCGCCCAGGGAGTATTGTTTCTCCTGCTGGCGCCGCTCGTAGGAATCCGCCTTGATCCCGTCTCCTTCGCCGCCGCCGTAGGCGTCACAATCATCGTCAGCTTCGCCCTCTCCGGCCTGGGATTCTGCATCGCCTGGCGGATGAGCTCCACCCAGGGCTTTCACGTCATCATGAATCTCTTCCTCATCCCCATGTGGTTCCTTTCCGGCGCCATGTTCCCCGCCGACGGCGCCCACGGAACCATGCGCCTCCTCATGAGCCTCAATCCCCTCACCTACGGCGTCTCCTCCCTCCGCAAGGCCCTATACTGGAGCAGCGATGCAAACCTGCGGCTCCCCTCCTGGTCTATCTGCCTCGGAGTCAGCGTGGCCTTCGCCCTGGCGATGTTTTTCATTTCCAGCCTCATGGCCGGCCAGCGCGTCGCCGCGGATTTGCAGTAATCGTCTATGAGTAAACCGCAGCAAATCCTCACCATCGTTTTATGGATCCTCGCCGTCGGCGGAATGGTCGGCGTCGTCGCCATGAAAACCATGCCCACCAATTCCAATGCCGATGCAAGCTCCCCACCTTCCCCCGCCCCGTCCGCAAGCGCAGCCAGCTCGCCTCCGACGCCACCGACACTTCCCCCAATAACTCTTCCGATGACGCCCCCCGCCCGGCGAATTCGCCGCCCCCTCCTTCACCCTCACCGATCAGGACGCCAAGCAATTCTCCAATTCCCAGCTTCTGGGGCACCCCTGGATCGCCGATTTCTTCTTCACCTCCTGCGCCACCGTCTGCCCCATGATGTCCTCTCACCTGGCCGACCTCCAAAGCCAGTTGCCCACGGATATAAAACTCGTCTCCTTCTCCGTCGACCCCACTCACGATACCCCGGCGGTAATGAAAGCCTACGGCGAAAAATATCACGCCCAGAACGGCCGCTGGATTTTCCTCACCGGCGACGAGAAAACCCAGGAAAACATCATCCGCGCCATGAAGCTCGGCTTGATCCCCGCCCAGGGCGGAAATCCCATCCAGCATGACTGGCATTTCGTCCTCGTCGACGCCCAGGGCCGCATCCGCGATTTCTACGACTCAGAAAATCCCGACCGCATGGATGCCCTCATTCACGACGCCAACTGGCTTCTCGCTCATTCCGATGGAGCCGCCAAATCAGCGCCCTCCCCGCTGTCAACGCCACGTTGAACAGCATCAGTTGCCTTCTCCTTTGCCTCGGATATTTCTTCATCAAGACCGGCCGCTGGCGCACCCACGCCTACACCATGGTCAGTGCCGCAATCGTCTCCACCGCCTTCCTGGCCTGCTACCTGACCTATCACTACATGTACGGCGAGCGCTCCACCCGCGCCACCCACGCCCCGCACTGGCTCCGCTACACGTATCTAACAATTCTCTTCCCCCACCTCCTTCTGGCGATCGTCATGCTCCCCATGATTTACCTCACGCTCCTGCGCCGCTATCGAAGGGACTGGGCCAACCACATGCGCATCGCCCGCCCCACGTTTTGGATCTGGCTCTACGTTTCGGTGACGGGGGTCATCATCTATTTCATGCTGTACCATTCCCCGCTGGCGAGTTAAATTGAAAATCACCGTTTAGCCGCGACCCGAAGGGAAGCGCTTTGCCGATTTTCTCGAACCCTCATTCACCGATGTTCGACGAACCCTCCGAAACCCCCTCCGAAGACTCCACCGACCCCAAAGCCCGCGCCCGCGAAAAAGCCGAAGAATTTCGCATGCACGCCGAGCTCGCCGCCGTCTTTGAGGGCTCCCGCAAATTTGACGCCCGCCTGATCCCCGGCTTCGACCCCGAACTCGCTCGCCAAACCCAGCGCACCATGGCCATCCTGGAAAAATCCAAAACCCCCGAAAGTCCCATCCTTTCCCCCGCCTCCGCACAGCAGGCCACCGATCTGCTAAACCTTCCCAATACCCGCGAAATCTCCACGAACGACTACCACATCCACCGCCGCCCGGGAGAAGTGATGATTTTCCGCTGGCTGGCAGGCGACGAAGTCCAGACCTTCTACGACCGCCTCCAGGCCCATTTCGACGCCGCCCTCGAAGGCTTCCGCGAAGACGAGCGCCAATCTCTTGAATGGAAACAAGGACCGGAGACAGAAGCCTATCTCGCCGCTCTAAACGAGGTCGAAGTGAAAATGGCCGAGCGCTATCTCCGCGACCCCATCCGGCAATTCAAATGCTTCGTCCTATCCACCCAGTCCGCGGATGAAATCAACATCGCCTATCTTTCCGATTACATCATGGGCGTATCAGCCGAAGAGATCGTCGGACCCCGATCAGCCCCCGGACCCGACCCGTCGGAGAGCGACCTGGCCTGGTTCTTCAAGCTCTTTTCTCTACGCGGAGTCCAAGGCGACGGCGTCGAGCAGATGTGCTTCTTTGCCTACCTTCAAAAATCAGACGAGTTGGACGCGGAATAAAGGGCCTAGGCCCTGCCTCATGAATCCTCGCGCGGCCAGACGAAACGGATTTTGGCCGCGTGCTAGGAGCGACGACGAGCAGTATTGTAAGGAAATACGGCGAGGAGGAGCGACGCCGCACGCGGCCAAAATACGCGAGTATGGCCCGCGGGGATTCATGAGACAGGGCCTAGCCCGGAAAATTCATCTCACCGCCCGCTTCGCTAGAGAGCGCCGAGATCGCTGAGGAAGAATCGCCGGAAATCTGCCTGTGCAAGGTGCGCGAACGTGCTGCTCGCAATGCTCAACGTAAGTCTCTATCTGAATTCAATCTCCGCGGTCTCTGCGTTCTCCGCGGTGAATAATCCGGGCTAGGGCTCAAGGCTGCGTCGTGGCTTCCTGCGTCGAGGGCATTGTCGTCGGCATCCCGACCGTTTCCGCGCCAGGATTCTCCGGCGTCACCGCGGTTCCACCCGTGGGCAGCGGAACGGCAATCGGAATCCAGTTCGGATGGAGCCCAACAAATACGCCCAAAACAAACGAGCAAAGCATCAGCACAATCGTCCATGCGATCGCCCGAACATGGCCCGGCCGTTGCGGGGGAATCGATTCTTCCATTTTAAACCTCCTCGCCAAACCACCACCCCGGAAATAGCTCGTCGCCGCCGCACCTAATCTTACTCCTCTATCAGATTCTTTGCATTCCGATCAATCGCTCAGAAAAAATTCCCGGATTTCTCAAAAATAGGTACAAAACGTACACCTTTTGGACCCATATATAGATGGGTGCTATTTTTCCAATCCGTCGCGTCCCAAACCCTCCCCCGGCATGGAGGCCCCAGGAAAAAAAATCTCGAAAAGAGGGACAAATGGGACATTCGAGGTCATCTGCCGCGTGCCGAGTCGTCTGACAAGTCTTCTCTCCGTCACCCCCCCCAAAAAAAAGTGTGATATTTTGGGAAAAGTTGGGAATCGATCACTCCGTCAAGTGCCGCCGGTGTCCTCACCGGCGGAATCGTGATATTTTGGGAGTTTTTGGGATTCGACCGCTCCGCCCACACATCATTTCCCCCACCGCCACCGCGGCCTCTCCCCCTTGGCGTAACAAATGGCAATGATTAGCCCAACCATGACCACCAGAAATACCACGAATGCGATCCAGTTCCGCCCCGCAAGAACGAACGAACCCAACGTGCAAACCGCCATCCACACGATCATGACCACCCATCCCTGCCACCTTACAGGCGGTCCCCAGCCCCACCCGTAACGCTTGGCGGGGAACCAGATACCGGAAGGATTGCTCGGAGAATTCTTCGGCGATTCCATATGCGGCTATACCTTGTACGGCCACTCGCGCGGGCCGACAATTACAGATTGGGCGCAACTCTATAACACAACCGCGGCATTCAGCTCAGCCCCAACCGCATTTCGGAAACGACGCCTGCTATTCTTGCGACCCGGCATTTCGATGGAATTGCTCCTCAGAAAGGACTACCGGGAAGCCACCGGGATTTTCCGATCGATTCTTGGCCTGCGCACGCTTGTATCCGCCCCGAACCAGCAGATACCACGGAAAAAAAATCATCCAGAAAACAACGCAACCGGCGGTCCAACCCGAGCCAGTCTTGGGGCCCAGAGCAGATACCGCTTTTCGCTGCTTGAGCGTCAGACCAGTCATAATTTTTCGAGAATCGAAGAAAACCCAGATCATCGAGCCCAGCACGAATACTAGAAGAGACCCGTTGACAATCAGCGAAATCAGAGCGTTGACGAGACGGTCGTTCATTGTTTCCTTGCGCCGTCACTGGAAGACTGTCCCGTGATTTTACACAAGTCGGTGCATCGGGGCGAGGATATTGCCAGTCGGTGGACGTCCTCACCATGCCCAGATCCTCAAGTTTAGCGGCCCCCGCTCGACTTCGGTGAGCTCAATCGAACCGCGAGGCGCTTCCGTGTCCCAGAAACACGAAACATTATTTAAAGGGCAATCGTCACGGCAAACCCTGCTGATAATTCTGCGCAATCGGCATCCGCCTCCCAAACCCAAACGCCCGGCTCGTCACCTTCAATCCCGGCGCCGCCTGACGCCGCTTGTATTCGCTCCGGTCGATCAGCCGAATCACCCGCATCACCGTTTCGCGCTCGAAGCCTTCGGCGATGATCTCCCCCGCCCCTTTCTCCTCCTCGACGTACCGATATAAAATCGCGTCGAGAATGTCGTACGGCGGCAGCGAATCCTGATCCGTCTGATTCGGCCGAAGCTCCGCACTCGGAACTTTGTCAATGCTGCTCTGCGGAATCATCGGTGAAGACGAATTCCGGTTCATCCACCGCGCCAATTCCCAGATCGTGGTCTTCGGAACGTCGGAGATAATCGCCAGCCCGCCCGCCATGTCTCCATAGAGCGTGCAGTACCCAACGGCAATCTCGCTCTTGTTGCCTGTCGTCAGCAGCAAATGGTTAAACTTGTTACTGAACGCCATCAGCAGCGCCCCGCGAATCCTCGCCTGGAGGTTCTCCTCGGTGACATCCGGCGCCCGCCCCGCGAACGCCGGCGCCAGCGTCCGTTCATACGCCGCATGAACTTCCTCGATGGGAACGACATGAAACTCAATCCCCAGCGATTCCGCCAGCGATTTAGCATCAGCCAGCGAACCTTCGGAGCTGAACCGGCTCGGCATCGCCACGCCGACGACTTTATCTTTCCCCAGCGCCGCCACCGCCAGCGCCGCCGTGACGGCCGAATCAATTCCGCCCGAAAGCCCCACAACAACGCTAGAAAACCCGCACTTGCCCGCATAATCGCGCAAGCCCCAAAATCAGCGCCTTGTAGATCGATTCTATCCCTTCACTGGCCCGATGAATCGGACCGGGACTCGACGGACCAGATTGCCCCACCGGAACATCAACGACAAGCAAATCCTCCTCAAAATCCTTCGCCTGCGCAATCAGATTCCCAGCCGAATCCAGCACCAGGCTATTCCCATCAAAGATCAGCTCATCATTGCCCCCCACCTGGTTCACGTAAACCAGCGGCTGCCCAAACTGACGCACCTGCGACGAAAAAAGCTCCACCCGGAACGCATGCTTCCCCACCACGAACGGGCTCGCACTGGTGTTGATCATGATCTGCGCCCCCGCGTAATGCAGGTCCGCAATCGGATTCTGGTGATACAGCCGCCGCGGAATCAACCGCTCGTCATTCCACAGGTCTTCGCAGATCGAAAGCCCCCCCACCACGTTCCCAAGCTGCACCAGATTCTGTTTTTCCCCCGCCGGCCCCGGCTCGAAATACCGGCTCTCGTCAAAAACGTCATACGTCGGCAGCAGCGTCTTGAAATGCCGGCTGACAAGCTTCCCTTCCCGAATCAGCGCCACCGCATTATGCAGCGGCCGCCCCACAGGTTCAGTATTCCGCTCCGCATACCCCACCACGGCGTCAATCCCATGAACCGAACTCGCCACCGATTGAACTCCGCGCAGGTTGTCCTCGATGAACTGCGGCTTCAGCAGCAAATCCTTCGGCGGATACCCGATGATCGACAGCTCGGGAAAAACCACAAGCTGCGCCGCGCGCGCTCTTGGCGCGCTCGATGAATTCGATCGCCTTGCGACAATTCGCAGTGATGTCGCCGACCGTCGGATTGATTTGGGCTAACGCAATCTTCATGGCAATTGGAGAGGGGTAACCGTCGTTTCTATTGCGTCATCGCGAATTTTCATGCATCTTTCACAGCCTCGGTGTATAAAACCTGCCCATTTTAGAGGGAGTTTAGCATGAAAATCTGGTTTGTGATCGTTGGGGTCCTGCTCGCGTTGTTCCCCATGGTTCGCGCCGATGATACCGGCGGGCCGTACAAAGTCCTGAAAACGGTCACCGTCGGCGGCGATGGGAATTGGGATTACATCACCGTCGATCCCGACAACCGCAAGCTTTACGTCTCCCGGGGAAACCGCTTTGACGTTTTCGATGCCGACACGCTCCAGAAAGTCGGAGAGCTCGACGATACGCCGCGCTGTCATGGCGTCGCGATCGATCCCACTTCAGGGCATGGCTTCACCTCGAACCGGGGCGATCCGTCCGTCACCATGTTCGACGCCAAGACGCTCAAGGTGATTAAGAAAATTACCGTGACCGGAGCCCCGGATGGGATTTTCTTCGACCCCTTTACCAAGCGCATTTTCTGCGAAAGCCACCGCGATCCCAACGAAACCGTCATCGACGCCAACGACGGCACCGTCCTTGGCACCATCGACCTCGGCGGTGAGCCCGAGCAGGGAGCCAGCGACGGAGCCGGCCACGTCTACGTTAACCTCGAAAGCACCAGCGAAGTCGTCGTCGTCGATCCCACCGCGATGAAAGTCACCGCGCACTATGCCCTCGGCGGCGACGGCGAAGGACCCTCCGGAATGGGCCTCGATGCCAAGAACCGCCGCATCTTCTCCTGTCGCGGAAACGCCACCATGGAAGTCCTCGACGCCGACAGCGGAAAAGTCCTCGCCACCCTCCCGACCGGCGACGGAACCGACGCCGGCACGTTCGATCCCGACACGCTCGAAGCCTTCGCCTCCAACGGTGACGGCACCCTGACGGTCGTAAAAGAAAACAGCCCCAGCAGCTTTGAAGTCGAGCAGAACGTCCAGACCGCCCGCGGCGCCAGGACCTGCGCCCTCGACGCCAAGACCCACAACATTTACCTGGTGACCGCCCAGTTTGAAGCCCCCGCCACTCAGCCGGCTGCCACACAGCAGAGCGAAAGGCCGCGCCGCAACCGGCCCCGGATGATCCCCGGCACCTTCGAAATCATCGTCGTCGGTAAACAGTAAAAATCAGTCGGCCCCAAAATAGGGGCCGGCCCTCGGGTCGGAAAGGTATAAGAACCCGGGGGCCGGTGGGGTTGTTCAATTTGTCTTAAAAGCGCGGCTCAGGCCGCGAGAGGCTGTGTCGAGAGGTACAAGCCCAGCATGCCGCGGTCGATCTCGTCCATGTCCACGAGCCGGCCCGCAACGTCGTATTGTTCCTTGCTGATCTTGGCCACCCGGCTCACCGTCATCCAGCCAACCCACTCGCTCTTGGGCGAAAGGTTTTTGCCGTGGGCGGCAATGAACGGGCTGATCCCCGCATAGTTGGGAAGCTCCAGGCGAACCCGGATCTGATGGTCGGCCTTCACATTGTTTTCGCTCGTGCGGATACGCACGCCGCCAGCGGAAATATCCACCAGCTTGCCGAACGTCTGCCCAGAATGTTTTCCCGATTCACAGCGGTCGATCGGAATGTCCTGATTTTCGATATCGTGTCGGCGATGCTCCCGGCGATCCGCGCCGGACTTTTCGCTGCTCGATTCAGGACCCTCTTTAACCATCGACATCACTCGGCTCATATGCGCTCCTCGTTGTAGGATGCCCGGCAAAATCAGGAATCGACCATATCTAACCTTGACTTTGTTAATTTGGGTATTTTATTTAAGAGAGGTAATAATTACATGCCCCGTCGACAGTTACCTAAACCACTATTCAAATTATATGTATTGACGATATTTGTTTAAACAACTATAATCCCCCCGATATGTCCGGAAAACTCCAAAAGGAGATTGGCAAACGCGACCCGTTCACCTCGCTGGAGCAGGAGGTCGTGCTGAACCTGCTGCGAACCGCTGACCGGTTCATAGGAAAGGCCGAGGCCGGCCTAAAGGCGGCCGGATTAACCCCAACCCAATACAACGTCCTGAGGATTTTGCGGGGAATGTCGCCCCTGGGCATCGCCTGCCAGGAGATCGCCCGCCGGATGATCACCCGCGACGCCGACCTGACTCGCCTGCTCGATCGCCTCGAATCCCGGGGTCTGGTCCAGCGCCAACGACAGACCGCCGACCGGCGAGTGGTTCACACAACCATCACACCCGCAGGCCAGACGCTCCTCGCGGAGCTCGACCCGGTCATGACGGAATTGAACCAGCGCGCCCTGGGTCATATGTCAAAGGAAAAGCTCTCATCGCTGCTGGACTTATTGGAAGAAGCCCGCGGCAATGACGAGGAAACCAAAAGTTGAACGTACAATGGTGTCACAACATTTTCTCACACAAGGAGACCGTATGAACCGGAAAATCGTTGCTCTCGGAGCGGTAGTTCTCGGAATGTTAACGGCGCTGGCCGCCACGGCACGGGCGGATGATTATAAAGCCGACCCCGTGCATTCGTTCGTGGTCTTTGACGTGCATCACCTGGCGCGGGATACGTCTACGGCACATTTGGCGGACCCGAAGGAGCGGTCACGTTTTCCCCTGACGACCTCACCCAGACCAGCTTCGATCTCAGCGTCGATGTCGATTCACTCAGCACCCGCAATGATCGCCGCGACAATGACCTGAAAGGGCCGGATTTCTTTGACGTCAAGCAATTCCCCACCATGACGTTCAAGAGCAAGAGCGTGACCAAAACCGGAGACAACGCGATGTCAGTAACCGGCGACCTGACGCTCAAAGGCGTCACCAAGTCGATTACCGTGCCCATCGAATACACCGGCACCGGCTCGATGATGGGCCAGACGCGGGCCGGTTTCCGCGCCGACTTCACCATCAATCGCTCGGACTATGGGATGGTGAAAGACCCCGCGCCGATGATCGCAGACGAAATTCACATCATCGTCGCGATTGAAGCGGTCAAGCAATAACCCGATCGCTTTATGCCCTTCACCGGAACGCAAATCGTCGGTGGCTTGGTCGTGCCGGCGCTATTGGTCGCCGTCATCGCCCTGCTGCTCTGGAAGCTGCACCCCACCGCCAGATGCGTTCTGGGACTCGCGGCGGCAGCCGGGTTTGGAATCGCCTTCTGGAACCTCGAAACCAAACCCGGCTGGCCGCCCTCCGCCAATGTCCTCTATCTCCTCTTTTATTTCGGTGTGACGGCTGGGGTTTTGAGCTTCGTCGACAGCCTTTTCCGCCCCCCCATCTGGGTGCGGACCGTCGTGCTGATTATCTTCTGGCGCCTCGCGGTTCGCATGTTGCTCGCGCCGCAAATTCCCCGATCAATCTCACCTAACGACGCGGAAATGTGGATCGACGTCTCCACCCTGGTAACCCTGCTCTGGTGGTTTGCATTCGAATCGCTGGCCCAGACGGAGCCGGCGATGACCGCGCCCCTGATCCTCGGCGGCATCTCCGCGGCTGCCGCCGTCGTCATGGCCCTCGGCTGGCACATTCTCAGCTCCGGCGCGATGGCCGGTTCACTGGCATTCGTCTGCCTGATCGTCGTGATCCTCGAAGCGATAGGCAGGCGCATCACCTTTTCGCACGGCCTGTCCGAAGCCATCGTCCTCATGCTGCAGCTCTTGCTCGTGCACGCCTATTTTTATACTGACGATACCCTTACCGGCGCAGCAGGGATGGATCGTGATCTTGCTCGCCACGCCGCTGCTGGCGCTGGTCGGCGATCTGCCGGCAATCAGAAAACGATCCGGATTTGTGAGGCTGGCAATCCGGGCAATTCCTGTTGTGATTGCCGTGGGTGTCGTCTGTGCCGTCACGATTACCGGGTATATGCACAACGCGCAATCATCGGCCCAGCAGATGGACGAATAAACCGCGAAATCGCCAACTTTTGCCCCTTCCCTTCAGCTTCCACCGGCGAAATCTTCTCGACAATTTTTGCTCTCTCCGATAGGGTTGAACAGCACCAAAGATGTCGCGTTTTCTGCCCCTCATCATCCTGGTGATCTGGCTGACCGGCCCGCAGCTCGGGCCGGTCGGCGCACTCTCCCCGGCGGCCGGGTGCGCAATTTTTCTCGGCGGATATGCCGCCGTGATTCTCATCCTCGGCCTCTGGAGCCGCCACGTCGCGCGGGCGGCGCATTTCAATCACGTCCAGCGCCGCCTGCGGATTTTCAATTTCGTCATCTACGCCAGCAGGATTCTGATCCCCGTCTGGCTTGGCGTCGGGGTCTTCGCATTGGGATGGCGGGCGCTGATCGACGCCGTGCTCGACCGCACGTCCTTTGGGCGTTTGCCCCTCGATGCGCCAGGCATGGTTCTCGGATGTCTGCCCTCATTTCTCTCGTGGATGGGAATCTGGTGGGCCCAGTTCCCCGCCGACCGCGCCCTGCGCGAACAGAACATTCTCATTCAGCTCAACGAAAATCTCCCGGTTCAGCGGCCGCCCTCCTTCCGCACCTATTTTCTCGTCAACCTGCGGCTTCAGCTTCTGTTTACGCTTGCTCCGGCAATTCTGCTGGTCACGGTCCACGATGGGCTCTGCCTGATCATGCAGGTGGTCCCCGCCATGGCCCAGCGCGAGGACATGGTCGATGCCCTGGTAACCCTCCCAGCCGTCGGGATGCTGATCATTTTCGGCCCCGAGATCCTGCGGCGTGTCCTGCGAACCGAGCCCCTTCCCGATTGCCCCCTGAAAGACAAGCTGGCCGAAATCGCCCGCCGGCATGGCGTGCGCTATCGCGACGTCCTTCTCTGGAAAACCGAAAACCAGATGGGCAACGCCGCCGTCATGGGATTCATCCCGCGCTTCCGCTACGTGCTGCTCAGCGACCTGCTGCTGGAAACGATGCACGATGAGCAGATCGAGGCGATTTTCGCCCACGAGATCGGTCACGTCATGCACCGCCATCTCATTTGGCTCATGGCCGCGATCATGGCCCTGATGCTCGCCTTCGCCGGGCCGGGGCAGATTCTGGTCGGCGCAATGACCTCGCTTCACGCCCGCTACGACTGGCTCGTGGACCCGGTCCAGATCGCGCTGCTTCTGTCCGGCTCCATGGGACTCTTCGCGCTGGCGTTTGGATTTGTGAGCCGCAAGTTCGAGCGCCAGGCCGATGTCTTCGCTGCCCGCACCATCCAGGAGATTTCCCGCGATCAGCCGCAGGAAACCTTCGCGGCGGTCGAAGCGATGATGGAAGGGCCGTCAACGCAAACCGCCCTGCTGGAAGAGGAAACCACGGCGGATTACGTCGGCCGCCGCGGCGCCGCGGTCTTCTGCTCCGCACTGGAGCGCGTCGCGGCGGTGAACAATATTCCCGTCGCCGCCCGAAGCTGGTGCCACGGCAGCATCGCCAAGCGGATGCATTTCCTGGAATTCCTCAGCCGCGATTCGCGCCGCACCGCCGACTTCGACCGATTCATGAAGCGGCTGTATCTGGCCCTGGTTTTATGCCTGCTCACCTTCGGTGCGTGGATTCTGGTCGCCGGGACTTGGAGCAATTGAAGATCCCCCCGCCGGGGCGGCAATCGGCTGCGGCTCCTTCGGCCGCTCGGGCGGATAAAGATCGCGGGCATCGATCGGAAGCAAATCAGGATTCAGGTCGGCCCACATCGCCGCTTCACCGTTGAGCGGGCTTTTAATGTTGTACTGCTGATAAGCAATCATCTGCCCGATCCGGATGACCAGATCGGTCAGCCGCTCGCCCGCCACCCAATGATCCCCGACGCAGATCGTCGATTCATCGATGTTGGGATGAAAAATCGGGGTGAGCATCCGGCAAGCCGGGGCGAGGCGCGGATAATCACGCGTCAGCCGAATCTCCGCGACGTGATTGCCGCGAAAAACCGGTTGGTCGGATTCGAGCGATTCAACCCCGCGGATTTTGAACTCCACCTTGTACACCTCGGCGGGGCTGCCGATGATGTGCATGAGACGGATCAAGGCCCCCCTGCTGAAGGCCTGCCGCATCTGCTGTTGCTCGGCAATCAGCCGGCGCGTGCGAACCGGAAGCTTTTCATTCGATTTCACCGGCTTGGGAACCGGCGGCGCATCGGTCGATTGCGGAACCACGATGTCGTGATCGCAGGTCTTGCACGTGGCTCGTTTGCCGGCGTAGAGATTTGGGACGGTGAATTTCCGCCCACACCCCGGGCAGGAGAAGCGGATCATCGGCCTCTCCACAGTGGAACATTGAAGATGATGCTGCTGGTGATAACCCCACCGGCCACACCCACCAGGCAGATCACCGTGGCAATCGTCGCCAGGCGATGATTCCCGTTTCGCTGCCGCCGGGCATAGATAATCGACAGAGCCCCCACCAGAAGCGCCGGCAAACCAAAGGTGAATGCGCCGAAGACGCTGCCCAGAACGCTCCCTCCCAGCAGGGCGAAATCCCAGGGGAATGGTCGGGACGCCGGCTGGGGAGCCGCGGCAACGGATGCGGCAGTCCTGGCCGCAAGCGCCGGCTCGGGCTCCTCTGTTTTCGTATCCAGCGCGCCAACCTGCGCGCACCCATACGCGGCACATCCGCGATTTTCATACCAGCATTCAGCGTGATAAACCTGCGAGCAGCTCGTGCAGGGGATGGTCGCCTCCCCGGGAAGAATCGGGCTCTGGCACACGCCGCAGGTTTTCGCGGCCGCCTCCGGCTTGGGCTGCGGCATATCAACCGCCAACGGATCAAACGGCCGCGCCGATTCTCCCAGATCGACCGGCTGCTTGATCGCCGGCATATCGACGATCGAATCGTTCGGCGTCAGCGGCCGGCGGATGCCCGATGCCGGCTCGCCCGGAACATTGATCTCCCCGCTGCAAATTCCGCATCGCCCAAAGGCCCCGGCCATGCTCGCCGGCACCCACATCGGTGCGCTGCACGACTCGCAGGCAATCAGAATTCCCGGGTCTTCGAATCCGGGATTGGTCCCGTCCTCGGCAATCTGGAAGGTCACCGCGTGCTCGGGAATTTCGTCGCTATCGTGAAACGTCAGCTTCGACGTGCCGATGCGAACTTCATCCCCGTCATGCAGAATGACCTTTCCATTGGTGCGCTTCCCGTTGACGAAGGTCCCGCCGCGGCTGCGAGCATCGCGGATATAAAAGTCGTCGCCGTCCTTGTCGATCCAGGCGTGAATCCTGGAAACGATTCGCTGCCCGAATTGGACGCCGTTGAAAGGCTTGCGCCCGATCAGGACGCGCCTGGAAAAAGACGCAGCCTGGATGGGCTCTTCTGAATGGATAACGACGCTGGCCATGCGAACTGCCGCAAACAAAACGCCATGCACGGCCGACAATCCCAGCGGGCCGGATCAGGGCTCAGTAATCGTTGCGCCAATCCATTGGGGCAGGAGGCAATGGGTTAACCCCCAGCGGCCAAAGCAGGCTCAACGTCGAGCCTCGCCAACCTGGGGCTACACGCAGTTAACCCATTACCACGCCCATAGATTATCCATGAGCCATCTGCTGAATCCAATAGGGAAGCTGTAAATGCTGCATTCGGATAAGCAGGCCCAGCAGCCCGCCCATGGCCACAAACAGGACAAGTCCGATAAAAGCCAGCACCATTTTGCCCATGGGCACCCAGACCGGCCGTTTTCGCTGGTAAGCCAGCGGAGCATTGGCCTTTGTCTGCACCGGCTCAATTGTTGAAAGAGGCGCCGCTGCCTCCGGCGAAAGCACCGGCGAAGGAGGCCCACTCACTGAAGGCTCATCCGATTCAACCACATATTCAAGGCGATGCGCCTGCCCCTCATGGGCGCTGAAGATCCCCTCATCGCCGCTGCGCGGGTCATAAACCAGCGCCGCCTGCCAGGGGAGACCAAAGAAGCTCTCATGCAGGAAAACGTCCATCTCGGAGAGGAAAATTCCATGCCCCGGATGCGTGTGATACCAGCCGACGATGCGGAGGTCCGGATACTGCCGATCCATCAGGAGCTGAATGTGCTGCCAGGTGTCGGCGGTGAAGGTCACCTGCCCGGCGCTGCCGGTGGCGGCCTGTCCTTCGATGATGTGCTCGACAAGCAGGAAGGGACCCGTTTCGTCGTGATAAACATCGCCGACGAGCACGCCGCAGACTTCCGCGCGGCGACGAATCACCGTGAACGTGAACGCGGTTGAGCGCCGACTGGCGGACAACGACCTGGAAAGAGACGCTGCGCAGGCCGTTGAGCTTGATCAGCTCTCGGCGCGGCAGGTGGGCGAAGTCGAGTCCGCCGCTGCTTTCGGTTTCCGTGGCAGTGGATTGCGTTACTCCCATGACAGAGCCTCCGTTTCTAAAACAAGCGGGCCGAGGACGCGTTTCTGGTCCGCGGCAAGTTCCAACCCGACGGCTTCGGCGCCGTTTCGGGCGATGACGATGTCCAGCGGCGGCACGCCGATCTGGGCAAGCGTCCGGTTCAGCAATCCCCTTTCGCTTCCGATCTGGAAAAAGCTTTTGACCGTCCGGCGGACGCCGGAACAGTTCGGGCAAAAAGCCTTCTCCGCACGGACTTTTCCGAGCGAAACAAACAGTTCTTCCGATTGGCCGCAGCGCGGGCAGTCCAGTGACTGAAGCACTTCGCGGCCGAGTTCCAGTTCAGCGCCAGGCACCAGCCGGCGCGCTTCGTTCAGCAAATCGCCGAGCGGCATGTCGTCCACGCCGGCGTCGAGCGAATGAATTTCGTCAAGTGTCTCGTGGCTCAGGCAATCTTCCTTCCGCTGGTAATCGACCAGGTAGGAATCCGCGGAAAGGCCCTCAAACACCCACCCCTTGCCGGCGATGGTCGGCAGGCCGTGAATCAGCTTTACCGCCTCCTGGCATTGAACGGCCGCGATAATCGACGCGATGGTCGGCGTCGTCGGTGTCTTCCCCTGCTCCATCTCCGAGCGCGTCAGCAGATTGCACGATCGGCGCGCCTGGAGAAGCTGCCAATCCGTCTGCGACATCGTGCATTCATAGCATGGCCCGTCGCCCGGCAGAAATACCCGGGCCGTGCCGGCGATCGCTTCGATTGCCCCGTCGATCCACGGGCGATTGACCTTATGGCAATAGCGATTGATCGTGAGCCGCGCTTCGCGATTATCCAGCCCCGCGATCACAACGTCCGCCCAGCGGAATACGCCCATGCCCAGGTCGTGAACGATATTCCCGTTAAACGCGTGCGCCCGGATGTCGGGATAAATGGACCGGGCCGTTTCGACCGCGACATCCGCCTTGAAACGCCCATTGTCCGATTCGCGGTAAAGCACGGAGCGGGAAAGATTGGAATTTTCGATCCGGTCGAGATCGGCGACAAGAATATTCCCGACGCCCAGCAGCGCCAGGTTCTTGATGATTTCGTTGCCGAGCGCACCCGCCCCGACCACGAGCACCTTCGCCGCGGCCAGGCGGGACTGATCCCACCAGCCGATAAGGCGAAAGCGATCGAACCGATCCTCGCGTGAGGAGTGGTCCGGCGAAATGTGAAGCGCCCGCTCAGTCATGGCGGCCAATTCGTCTCCCAACAACAAGTTGTTCAGTACCTTCAGTCCCGCGACGGCCCCAACGTGCTACGCACTCTTCTGGCCCTTCGCTGCGGCTGCGTGATCCTTCCGTGGGAAGGCGGCCGCGAAATGCAGATGATGATCAAAATGGCGAATCCTCGATGATTCACCGCAGCGTGCTCCGCTCACTCATGGATATACACCACATCGCCCGATCAGGCCAATTTCAGGGGCCCAATCGTCCGATAAGGCGATCATATACCCAAATTAAGCCCTTCGGAAGGGATGTCTTAACGCGGAGGTGGGTTGCTGAAGGGGTAGCTGAACTCAGGTCGGAATGAGTTGAATCTTGAGCAGTTGGAGGTCTTTCGCACCGAGCCGGTCTTTGTATTCCTCCGCGCCGCGGAGGAAATTGTAAACCGGCGCACCGGCGGCGATGGCCTCCTGGATCGACATCGCAAACGCCACGATTCCGGGACTCCACTGCTTCTGCGTGAAATCGTAGGCGGTGTTGTAGATCATCGGCCCACGCTCGCTGGTCAGACCAGAGCAGCCACGCGGAGGGCTTATCTTCCAAAACCAGTTCCTGAAGAAAGAAATCCCCCTGCCGGCTGAGCACCGGACAGAGCCGGTTGAGGAAGCCCACGAGAACCTCATCCGTGAAATCGGCCTTGGGGGCTTCGGATTGCCGCATGGCCGAAAAAGCGCGCTCCAGCGCGGGGAGCATTTCCTCTTCCGTGCGGAACGTCCGCCACTGGAGATTGGCCTTGGTCTGGGCGTTTCGCACCTTTCGCTTCATCTCCTTGCGCTCGTGGGAATCGATGGAGGCAAGATATTCATCCCAGGTTTTGGGAAGCTCCAGATAAGGCGCACTCGTGGTAAGGGATTCCTGGTATTGGAATCCGAACTTTTTCCCAGCGCCGGTAGAATCTGACGCATGTTGGAATCTGCCCGGACGTGATGGAAAACGACCGCGCCGATAGACCAGTCCCACAGGTTGCCGAGCAGGCCGAGGATGATCTCCCAGCACGCCTCTGCAGATTGGGCGTCCACCAGCGGGTCGAGATAGTCGGTAACCCATCGGCCGGGCGTTTCCAGCATCGAGGCGGTGTTGAGCGCCAGCGGCAAAATCGCCAGAAGCTCGTCATTTCGTGAAACGGTGATCAAACGGAAGAGTCCGGCAGGAACGAATTCGTTGACCACGGCGGACTGCCAGGCGGGCGAGCGAAAAACGGTGGCCCAGGGATTCCGCTTGAGCAGCGAGTTCCAGCCGGGAATAAATTGTGGATCGTCCGGCCAGTCGCGCAGGCACCGCGCACGAAGGCCGTTGTGTTCGAGGGGTTCGAAATCGCCGCCCGACGCGGCAATTCTAAGCGAAGCGGGCACGAGCAAACGCAAAGCCCCGCGCATTCTTCCCGCCAGTTGGATTTTTGACGCCATGCTTTCTTCCGGTTTCGCGCTGGGCCGGCTTTGAAGGTTTATCAGCTTTTGCCATTGGGGACTTAAGAATATAGCCGAAAAAGGGCGGTTTGTGCGGTCGAAAAACCCACGCCAGCGGCGTGGGCGTTCAGGGAAATTGATCCGGCGCTGCGGCATTTGATAGGCTTCGAATATGAGCAAAGTGGCATCGGAGGCTTGGTTCCATTGCATGTCGCACACCTATGGGGCTTGGGTGCGCGGCGACCCCCGCGGGTGGAGGGAACGGCATCATCGGAAACACGTCGCTGGGGATTATAAAAATCCGCCGGCGATGGGGAGCTACGAAGACATTTACGCAAATTCAAAGCAGCTCATGAAACGAGAGCCCGTGCACCTGGAGCGTCAGTTGCGCGAGATTGCCCTTCAAGCGATTGTGGATTGCTTAACTGGAGATGGTGTACTTGTGCTGGTGGCGTGCCTTGATGGGATTCACCTGCACGTCTTAGGACGCTTCAAGGACCTGCGCCGCGCCAAAGACTGGGCTGGGCAAAATTTGCAGCGACCAAGAAAGTCAAGGAGCACCTGAACGCCCACCGCGCCGCGGTGGGGAATTCTTTGAATCTGCAAATCGGCGAAGGTATCTGGGGCAAGCGCTCCGAATGCACCCCGATCCGCGATCGGCAGTACCGGCTCAACACGCTAAACTATATCGCGAAGCACCGAAAAGACGGCGCGGTGCTTTGGCTCAATCCGGAACTGGGGAAGCGCAAGCCTCGGACCTAAAAAAACCACGCCGGCGGCGTGGGCGTTCACATTGCGTCGAGGCCTTTACTTGCGGGGTGGAGCGCTTAACAATCGCTCCATGGGTCGAGGAAACTTTGTTCACCTGCATTGCCACACGCACTACTCCCTGCTCGACGGCGCCTGCAGAATCCCCGAGCTGGTCAGACGCGCCAAGGAACTGGGGATGGAGAGCCTGGCCATCACCGATCACGGCTGCATGTTCGGCGTCATCGAGTTCTTCAACGAATGCAAGAAGGAGGGGATCAAGCCGATCCTCGGCATGGAAGCCTACATGGCCCCGGGCGATCGCCGCGAGCGATCGACGCCAGCGGCAACGCGCGGCGACGCGGCGTATCACCTGCTGCTGCTGGCCGAGAATCTCGAGGGGTATCAAAACCTGCTGAAGCTCTCCAGCACTGCCTATCGCGAAGGGTTTTATTACAAGCCGCGCATCGACAAGGAAATCCTCAAGCGAATTCAGCAACGGGCTGATCGCCACCAGCGCCTGCCTCGGCGGCGAGATTCCCTCGCGCTTTCATGAAGCGCGACGCCAAGGCCGCCAAGCAAGATCGCCGAGACCTATCTGGAAATCTTCGGGCCCGATCGCTTCTTCATCGAAGTGCAGAAGCAGGGCATCAACGAGCAGGACATGGTCAACCCCGAGCTGGCGGACCTGGCCAAGCGGCTGGGCGTGCGGGCTGGTCGCGACCAACGACGTGCATTTCCTGAACAAGGACGATCACTACGCCCACGACGTGCTCTGCTGCATCAGCATGGGCCGGCTGATCACCGATGAAGACCGGCTGAAATATCCCACCGAGCTCTATCTCAAAAGCCCGCAGGAAATGGCCGACGCCCTGGGCGCATTTCGACCAGGCGATCGAAAACACCGCTGCGCATCGCCGGCGATGTGCGATCTGACGCTCGATTTCTCCAAGCGACATGCGCCGGTCTATCGCGTCGCCGGAAGAAGCTCGGCGCACCGGCCAAGTCGGACGAAGAGAAACAGCAGAAGGACGACGAGCGCTATCTCCGCCAGCTCTGCGAAGAAGGGCTTGAGTCGGCGCTACGGCACGCGCGACGTCTCCGCCGAAATCCGCCAGCGGCTGGAATACGAGCTGAAGATCATCATCAGCAAGAACTTCTGCTCCTACTTCCTGATCGTCTGGGATTTCTGCAACTTCGCCCGCGACAACGGCATTCCCGTCGGCGCCAGAGGCTCGCGGCGTCGGCACGATGGTGGGATATCTGCTGGGGCTCTGCAACGTCGATCCGATCAAGTACGGCCTGCTCTTCGAGCGGTTCATGGACCCCAGCCGCAACGAGATGCCGGATATCGACATCGACATCTGCCAGGACGGCCGCGGCAAGGTCATCGAATACGTCCGCAAGAAATACGGCCACGTCGCGCAGATCATCACCTTCGGCACACTCGCGGCCAAGGCCGCCTGCAAGGATGTCGGCCGCGTGCTGGGCGTGCCGCTGGCGGAGATCGACAAGATCACCAAGCTGATCCCCGGCACGCCCGGCATGACGCTGGACAAGGCGCTGACGCAGGTCGCCCGAGCTGGCGGAGCTGTACAACGACGATCCGCAGGTCCAAGCAGATCATCGACATCGCGCAAACGGCTGGAAGGCCTGTGCCGCAACGCCGGCATGCACGCGGCCGGCGTGGTCATCGCCGATCAGCCGCTGGAGAATTTCGTCCCGCTCTACAAGACAGCGGCGACAACATCCTCACGCAGTTTGAAGGCCCGATCGTCGAAAAAGTCGGCCTGCTGAAGATGGACTTCCTCGGCCTGCGCACGCTCACCACGCTGCAGCGCTCGATCGAGCTGGTGAAGCAGACCAAGGGCATCGACGATCGACATCGAGAAGATCGATTTCACCGATCGACAACGTGCTCGACCTGTTCTGCCGCGGCGAAACCAAGGGCATTTTCCAGTTTGAATCCGGCGGAATGCAGGACCTGCTGATGAAGATGCAGCCCGACCGGCTGGAAGATCTGATCGCCGCCAACGCCCTCTATCGCCCCGGGCCGATGGAACTGATCCCGCTCTACTGCAACCGCAAGCACGGCCGCGAGCCGGTGCCGCAGGTCCATCCGATCATGGACAGCATCCTGGCAGAGACCTACGGCATCATGGTCTACCAGGAACAGGTGATGCAGATCTTCAACCAGCTCGGCGGCATCGAGCTGAGCGCCGCCTACAAGCTGATCAAGGCCATCAGCAAGAAGACAGTCGACGTCATCGCCAAGTATCAAGCCCGACTTTCTCAAGGGCGCGCATGGCCAAGGGCGTCAGCAAGGACAAGGCCGAGGAGATCTTCGAGCTGATCCTGAAATTCGGCGGCTACGGCTTCAACAAATCCACTCGCACGCGCTACGCCATCATCGCGTTTCAGACGGCGTACATGAAGACGTATCACCCCGTCGAATACATGGCCGCCCTGCTGACGTTCGAAATGGGCATCGACCGACAAGGTCGTCGAATACATCGAAGAATGCCGCCGGATGACGCTGCCGGCGGCAGCGCGGGAATCAAGGTGCTGCCGCCGGACGTGAATGTCTCGGACAAGGATTTCACGCCGATCTATGCAGAGAGGGCTCGAAGCGAAAACGCGAGACCACGCCGGCGTGATTCGCTTCGGCATGATGGCGGTGCGCGGCGTCGGCGAAAAAGCGGTCGAAGCGATCATCGCCGAGCGCAAAGCCCGCGGCGCTTTCACCAGCCTCTACGATTTCTGCGAGCGCGTCGATCTGCGCCAGGTCACGCGCAGCACCGATCGAGGCGCTCGATCAAATGCGGCGCATTTTCCTCGACTGAAGGCCAAACGCTCGCAGCTTCTGGCCGATCCTCGACCGCGCCGTCGAAATGGGCCAGCAGGCGCAGCAGGACAAGCGCATGGGCCAGATGAACATGTTCGGCGGCGGCCGCGGCGAACACGAAGCCGACTCCAGGCCGGCCGATGCGCTGCCGGACATTCGACGAATTCGCCGACGCCGAACTGCTGAAATTCGAGAAGGAACTGCTCGGCTTCTACATCACCAGCCATCCGCTGACCGAGCACAGGCGGCACTGCGAACATTATTCCACCGCCAGCACCACGCGAAGCGATGCCATGCCCGAAGGGCACGGAAGTGACGATCGGCGGCATGATCAGCCGCGTGAAAAAGACGCGTCACCAAGAACGGCCGCTCCGCCGGCCAGCCGATGGCGATCATCACGCTGGAAGATCTCGAAGGCCAGATCGACGCCACGATTTTCGCCGAGACCCTGGCAGAAGATCAACAAACGATCACCCGGCATCGTCGCCGCCGAGCAGATCGTCTTCGTCAAGGGAAAAGTCGACCAACGCCGGGAAACGCCGGGAATTATCGTTAACGAGCTTATTCCGATTTCGCAGGCGATGGCGCGCTTTACGCGCGGCGTAAAAGTCGAAATCGACCGGATTGACGGCGCAATCGAAACCCTTCGCGAGCTGAAGGGCATTCTCAGCAAGCACCAGGGAAACTGCCAGACATACCTCAGCGTCCCCGCGACCGGCGAAAAGCGGGCCTTGATCGCCCTCGACAAACAGTGGTGGATCCGCGCCACGCCCGCCCTGAAAGAGGAGCTGGAATTCGCCCTCAACGGCCACGGCCGTATAGAGCTGGCAGGCGACGGAACCCGAAGAAGCAAGGCCCAGCAGCAGCCGCTCTTCCCCGGATCGGAAGTAGCGGAAATACCGGATGAGACTCCCGCAATGAGTTTGCCGGTGGAAGAAATGGAATATTAGGCTCCGATAAGATTCCCCCGCCTCCTTAAACGATACATATCAACATTCGAATATTCACGCCATTTCCCGGCCGATGAAGGCGCTAGGTATTGGTTCGATTGCCCCGGGGATGGGGATTTGACTCCGCTGCAATCGAATTGGATTACCCATGTTGCAGGAGCAGAGATATGAACCGCATAGCACGCCAGCACAACCTCGCCCACGGCCTTTCAGTTGGCATCCCGGTAAAGCCGCGCACGCGTCGGGCGTTGCGAAACGCCTGCCACTTCGAGCGGCTGGAAGATCGGACACTGATGTCCAGCACCGTTCCCGCGCCCACCGGCCTGACCGCCTTGGCCAGCTCCCCGTCGGCGGTGCAGCTTAACTGGACCGACAACACAACGGCGGTCACGAGCTACGGAATCTGGCGTTCCGCCAACGGCGGCGCGTTCACCGAAGTCGCATCGCTCAGCGCCAAAACCGCAAACGGATTCACCGACACGTCGGTATCCTCGGGCCAGACTTACCAGTACACCATCCAAGCGGTAAATGGGTCCACGGCTTCGGACTCAAATTTCGCCAGCACGACAACGCCGCTCAAAGCCGCCACTGGCCTGACGGCCAGCGCGACCACAACCACCGTCACGCTCAACTGGACCCCCAATGATTCAGACGCCCTGGGCTTCTATGTCTTCCGCTCCACGAACGGCGTGAACTTCTCGCAGATCGCCACCGTCGGCGGATCTTCCGCACACAACTACACCGACAACACCGGCGCCACTGGCACCGCCTACTACTACTCCGTCATGGCCGTCAACACGGTCGCGGGTTCGGCCGCCTCCAACGTCGTAACCGCGGTGAAGCCGCTGGTCGCACCCACCGGCCTGAGTGCCAGCGTGTCGGGCTCTTCGATTTCCCTGAACTGGACGCCCAATGATTCAAACGCCCTGGGTTTCTACGTCTATCGCTCCACCAACGGCGTGAATTTCTCTCAGATCGCCACGATCAGCGGCGCGACGGCTAATTCTTACACCGACGCAACCGTAGCGGCGGGAACGAGCTATTACTATCTGCTTGTCGCGGTGAACACCGTCGCCGCATCGGGGGTTTCCAACGTCGCAAACGTCGTCACGCCCCTGGCGACGCCGACGAATCTGGCGGCGGCGAGCTTCCGGATCTTCCGTGGATCTGAGCTGGACGGCCAACGATCCAACCGCGCTGGGGTTTTATCTTTACCGCTCGACGAACGACGTGAATTTTTCGCAGATCGCCACCATCGGCGGCGCCACAGCCAACAGCTACGTCGATAACACTGGCGCTGCGGGCACGACGTATTACTACGACATCGTCGCCGTGAATATGGTCACCGCCTCCGGCGTCTCCAATACCGCCAGCGCCTCCCTCCCCGCCCAGACGCAGCTTGGCACTCCAAGCGGCTTGACCGCGCAAGCTTCAGGAAATTCCGTGCAGCTCAACTGGACCGCGGCAACCGGCGCAACCGGATATTACGTCCTCCGCTCCACCAACAACGTCAATTTCACCCAGATCACCACACTGGGCGCGGTTACAGCCTACACCGACAATTCCACTACGTCCGGAACGCTCTATTACTACCAGATCGAGGCCAGCAACGGCTCGACGACATCGCCGGCTTGCGCCTCCGCAAACGCCACGACGCCCCTCAGCGCCCCGGCGCACTTGGGGCCACCGTTTCCGGAAGCTCGATCGTCCTCAACTGGACCGACGAAGATCCCTCCGCCACGGGCTACTACGTCCTGCGCTCGACGAACGACTCGACATTCACCAGCCTCGGAACCGTCAACGGCGTATCGAGCAACAGCTATACAGACCCAACGGTCACTTCCGGAACAACTTATTATTACGAGATCGAGGCCTTCGACGCCGCCACGACTTCAGCCGCGTCGGTGGCGGCCAGCCAGGTCGTGCCGGACGTGCAGGAAAACACGGTGACCCTTACCTCGCGCTACAGCGACGACGAGCTCGTCGTCAATTCCACCGGCACGGACGACACGATTACTGTTTCCGAATCCGCCGGTACGTTCACGATCGACGCCGACGGCCAGAATTTCACCGACGCCTCCACGCCGGGCGGGCTGTTCATCTACACCCGCGGCGGAACCGACACGATCGACATCGCCTCAACCGTCACCTCCTTCGTCACGCTGGAAACCATCGACGGCGCATTGACGACGATCGACAGCGCCGGCACCGACGTGACGGCCTGGATCGACTCAACCGACAGCTACACGGGCACCGGCGACGTCCACAAGGTGGCAAGCTTCGCCGGTGGGGTAAGCAAGGCCTATGGCGCCGCACTGGCCAACCCCAGCGACGCCGGCGCGACCGCCGCATTCAGCGCCTCCCTCTTCGGAACCGGGCCGGTAGAGGCCGACGCCAACCAGGGCGGCAGCGGCGACTGCTATCTCATCGCCAGCCTCGCCGCCTTCGCGCAGCAGGACCCCAATGTGCTTGTCCAATCCGCCGTCGATATGGGTGACGGAACGTATGTCGTGCAGTTCATGAACGGCAGCACGCCGAGCTTTGTCCGCGTCTCCAATCAGTTCTCCACCGGCGGATTCGACGGATATGAATACGCCCACCCCGGCGCCAACGGAACCATCTGGGCCGCCGTGATCGAGAAGGCGTTCGCCTACTACCGCACGGATGCCAACACTTACTCCTCCATCGCCAGCGGGTGGATGGGCGAGGTCTACGGCGACTTCGGACTCTCTTCCGAAGAGTTTGTGCCCTCGGCCCTCTCCCAGAGCATCCTGTACAGCGAGATGTCCAGCGACCTCGCCGCCGGCGATTCGATCACCCTCGGCACCAGCAACTCGGCGCCGAACCTGGTGTCGGATCACGCCTACACGCTGGTCAGCGTTTCGGACGTGGGCGGCAACATGACCTTCACGGTTCGCAACCCCTGGGGCTTCTCCGGCGACTCGCTGGAAAACAACCAGGGCATCGCCACGGTGACCTACGCGGAATTCTGCAACAACTTTATCGCGGGATGCCTCTCGTAAGAACGAAAAATCCCTCTCCTGCTGCTAATCAGGAGAGGGATTTTTTGTCGACAGTGAACGCCGCATAAATGCATTCACTGCCGAACATGATGCCAAGCTTGGAGGCATCTCACTTGTTCCCCGCGGTTGAGCCAAGCACCGCAAACGCGAGTCCCAGCGCCACAGAAATAAACGCTGCCCACGCCCCGGCGATCCCGCTGCCATTGATCATCTGCGCGGTCATTTCCGTAGTATTCGCAAACACGATCCCCGCCGCCTCGGTAACACCCGCCACGATCAGCAGGGACAGCGGAATGCTCAACCCCCACAGCACAGCACCCTGCAACCAGGTGCCATTCAAGCTCAATCGACTGGCAACCAAACCGCCGGCGTAATACGCGACGCAAGCGGTGATGATCATCCAGATCGCCGCCCCGTCGCGGTAGACGCCCGCATCAAACATCAAAAAATCAGACAGGGCCACGATTCCCAGCACCACCATCGCACCTGTCGCAATCGGTCCCCAAAAAGATGGGGCCGGGACGGACAATTCCCGTTCCCTTGCGGCGATCATTCTCTGCGTTCGCACCCCATGGCGGATCGTGCCAGACGTTATCAGGCTCAACATAGTCGCACCTCACCTTTGCCATCGGGGGGGTGCAATTCCCGTTCCGCCTCACAGCAGAGGCTGTGAACGTGGTTGAGTTCAGTTTGAATGCGACAGACCGGCGTAAAAAATCAGCCGCCGGTCTTCTGCCCGGGGACGACATTTGGAAACAGCGGCACGGCTTCGCCAAGCTTTGAGCCAGATGCGGGGGGATTGTTATAGAGCCACCCAAATGGCTTCCCCTCAATCGGAATTTTCAACTGCCCCAATCCCTCAGCCGCTTTCTCGGGCAGGATCGGAAGCAATCCCACGAGGCATCGATGAATCGACTTCGCCGCCGTGTTCAGCACCGTATCCAGCCGCTTCGACTGCGCCGGGTCCTTGGCCAGCTTGAACGGTTCGGTGGCATCGATATAGCCGTTGGTCAGCCGCGCAAGCTGCACGGGAAGCTCGGCACACTGCTGGAGATCGACGCCGTCATACGCAGCCGCGAAGGCGCGGGAAGATTGTCGCCGTGCGAAAGCAGGTCGCGGTCGATCTGCTCCAGATCGCCGGGCGCGGGCAGCACGCCGGCGCGGTAGCGGTCGATCATTTTGATCGTACGGTTCAGGCAGTTTCCCACGACGTTTTTCAATTCATTAAACGCTTTGAGAAAATCCGCATCCGTCCAATCCAGATCGCTCCCGAACGGGGCGGCGCGCAGGAGATAATATCGCAGCGCATCCAGGGAATAGGTCTGGATCACCTCGCGCAATTTCGTGAGGTCGATGAAATTCCCCAGCGATTTGCTCATTTTCCTTCCGCCGCTGGTCCACCATCCGTGGGCGAAGACCTTCTTTGGCAGCGGCAGGTCCAGCGAAAAGAGCATCGCCGGCCAGTAGACCGTGTGAAACCAGAGGATTTCCTTCCCGATCACATGCACATCCGCCGGCCAGAATTTCTTGAACAGTGATTCGTCGGCAGACGCATATCCCAGCGCCGTGACATAGTTGCTGAGGGCATCGATCCAGACATAAACCACATGATCCGGATCGTGCGGGAGCCGAATCCCCCACTTCAACGTCGCCCGGCTGATCGACAGATCCTCCACATCGTCCGTCAGCTTGCTCAGCACCTCGTTCCGCCGGGGCTCCGGTTGGATGAACTCGGGATTGTCCTGAATATATTTCCGCACACGCGGCACATATTTTTTGAGCCGGAAGAAATAACTCTTCTCCGAATACCGCGTCAGCGGCCGGCCGCTGATCACCGACTTATAATCATGCGACTTCGCCTCGGTCTCGGTAACAAATTCCTCCTGCCCCTCGTCATACCACCCTTCATAGCTGCCGAGGTAGATGTCTTCGTTCTTTACCAGCCGGCGCACGATCTCCTGGACGGAGAGCTTGTGCCGATCCTGCGTGGTGCGGATGAAATCGTCGTTGGTGATATGGATTTCCTTCCAGAAATCCTGGAAGGCGGCCACCATCCGGTCGGCCAGTACGCGCGGCTCGATGTTCTGCGCCGCGGCGGTTTTAACCATCTTGATCCCGTGCTCGTCGGTCCCGGTCAGGAAAAACGTATCATCGCCCGCGAGGCGGTGATATCGCGCGAGCGCATCGGAAGCGATGGTCGTGTACGCATGCCCCAGATGCGGCTCGCCGTTGGGGTAGTAAATCGGAGTCGTGATATAAAAAGTCTTATTCATTGGAAAATCTCATTCGACAAAAAAAGAACCACCGTTTGATTCGACGGACGGATACATACGGGGATAGGCTGCTCGGGCACGAAGGCCCCAGCGGGCTATCCCAATCGCATGGCCATCAATCGCGACAAACGGTGGTTCGTCATAGTCGTAGGGATTATCGGCAGGAATTTATCGGGAATCAAGTGAGCCTTCTTTTCCCCCGCCCCGGTAGTGCGTGCAATGCGTATAATCGCACCCGATGCACCCCCCCGCCTGCGAATTATGCGGCCGCGAACTCGCCCCAGCCGGGCATTACGTTGTGCGTATCGACGTATTCGCCGATCCGGCCGCGCCGGAAATGAGCGAAGCGGAATTGAACGCCACTGATTTCGACGCCGAGATCGATGATCTGCTGAAGGAAATGGAGAATATGACCGCTGAAGAGCTTCAAGACCAGGTTCACCGGCGGTTTGAATACCGCATCTGCCCAAACTGCCAGCGGCGATATTTGCGCGACCCGCTCGGCCGCTTGCGAAACGGAAATTGACGATGCTGCAACTGGATCAAACGCTGGCACAGATTCGCGGCCGCGCGACGGAGCTGGACCGGAGCGGCCGCTGGCCCGAAGAAGATTTGCGCGACCTGACGAAAATCGGCTGGCCCAAATGGTTCGTCCCCCACCGCTTCGGCGGCGACGGCATCGAGCCACTTGAACTGCACCTGCGCTACGAGGCCATCGCCTCCGCTTCTGTCTCAACGGCCCTGATCGTCTCCCAGCGCGACTCGGCCGTCGGCCTGATCGATGGGAGCGAGAATTTCCCCCTGCGCGATGAGCTTCTGCCGCAAATGGCGCGGGGAGAATTCTTTGCGACGATCGGGATCGCCCAGCTCACCACCAGCCGCCAGCGCGGTTTGAAGGCGATTGCCGAGGGTGATGGATATCGCCTGGAGGGAATGATCCCCTGGAGCACCGGAGCAGCCATCGCAAAATTTATTGTCGTTGGAGCGGTCACGGAAGATGGCCGGCAGATTCTTTTCGTCCTTCCCACGGATTTAAGCGGCGTTTCGGTTCGCCCGCCGCTGGAACTGGTAGCCCTGCGATCGAGCTGGACGTCGCAGATTGAAATCAGCAATGCCAGGCTCGATCGGCGATGGCTTTTGCGCGGACCAGTGGAAAAGGTAATGAGCGGCTCTTCCAAGGGCGTGCCGCTGGGGCAGATATTTCTGGCGTTTGGGCTTTGCAAAGGGGCGCTGGAATTGATTCAGGACGAAAAATCCGATCGCGCTCGTTCGCTCGCCGACAAATTTGGTCGCCAGCTTGGGCAGATCCGCGGCGAGGTCCTGGAACTGTGCCAAAATAATCGAGAAGCGGAGGCGGCGGAAAATGCCCCGCGGCTTCGCGCCTCCTGCCACGACCTGGCGGTGCGAATGACGCAATCGGCGGTTGCGCTCTACAAAGGGTCCGGGCTTCTGCTCGATCATCCAGCGCAGCGTTTCGCGCGCGAGGCGATGTTCTTTCTCGTCTGGTCCTGCCCTGACGCAGTGATCGAATGCACCGTAAATAACTGGAGTGAAAAATAAAATAGGCCGCACGGCGGAGGGTTAGAGCCGTGCGGCCTGGCGGAGGAGGAAACGAGGCTTATGTGGCGAGGTCTTAGGTCTCCCCCAAGAACTCAACTGACCTCACCTTTGTATTGTCAACCGTCCTGACATCCCTGTAATACTTCATATCTCCGTTCCTTCGGTGGACTAGTAGAACAAATGTTGTGCCACACTTCGATTTTGGAGAGAATCATTACCGTTCGCCGAGTTTTTGGGACCGTAGGGCCGATTTTGCAGCTTTTCGGTCCCGGCACGGATCAACCCGCTTCGATGCGAAATCGGCGAAAGATGTGGCAAAGCTCCCGGAAGTGCACACCAACTACGCACCGTATTATGTCTCTGTTTGCAAAAAAGACATTTCTTTGCGCCGTGGTAATTTTCATGGGCGTCGAGTCAGGATGCCGGCAGAATTTGCCGCGGCAAAATTTACCGATCACAACGCCCGTCACACTGAACCTCATTGATGTCAACGATTCGATGCTGCCGGTTGCATCCGACCAGCAAATTGGAATCTCTGCCGCGAAAAATGAATGGACGAGCCTGGCGCTGCAGGTGGGCGATTTGCCGCAGGGCCCGCGATGGAAACTTCGCGTCAATTTCTCGCCGGCGATTTCCACGGAGAGCGTCAGCGCATATCAGGCGCTGACGATGCCGGTCGATACCAACCGCGCCGGCTACCTTAGACAAACCGGCTTGCCCGCCAGCGAGCGGGAATTGCCGCGTGCCCTTCTGCCGATGCACTGCGACAACGGCGAGATCGACCTGAGATCGCTGCGTCCGAGTCACTCGCCCGGCTACCCGATCATCTGGATCGACCTGCACGTGCCTGAGAATACAACCGCGGGGGATTACGCAGTTCAGTGCCAGGTCACGGCGGACGGCCTGGCCGCACCGGCGGCAACGCTCGTCGGCACGCTGCATGTCTTCGACTTTGCGATTCCTGAAAATCCGCATCTGCTGATGGTCAGCGAATTGGGTTGGGACCGGCTCGAGTCGCTTTATCCCGACGCGTTTGAGGCGATCACGCCGCGGCTGATGAATCGCGGCGAAGATAAATATGCCGCGGCGATCTCCGTGCTCGATCAACTCGTCGGGCTTGCCCAGGCGAATCGCGTGGAGGTCGTTGTTCCCCGGCTTCAGCCGACGGTGAAATGGCTCGCCGCCGAGCGCCCCGCGGTGGATTGGTCGGATTTCGACACCGTCGTTTCGCCCTGGCTCAATGGCGATGGCTTCGCCGACAAGACTCCGCTCGGTTTCTGGCCGCTGCCCCGGGCCGATTTTATCGACGATTACGACCCCGCCAGCCAGCGCGAATACTGGTCCAACGCCGCGACGCATTTCAACGGCCAGGATTGGCTGGAGCATTCCGCGGTGACTCTCTTTAAACGTAATTCCGCCCGCGCACGCGCGATGGAAAGCATCCAATATTCGATGCTGGCACGATCGATCCTCGAAGCCCATCCGCTGCTCCGCGCGATTCTGCCGTTGGAAGACAGCCAGGTTCAATTCGCCTCCTCATCTTTTCCAATGGCCCTGGCTCCCGAAATGGCCGGGCGAATCGCGGCGCTCGCGCCGGGTTTGGTCTTTGGACCGGCCGCGCAAAGCTGGCCGAGCGACGTGCGGCCGCCGGAATATTGGCTCGATACCGAAGCGCAGGGGCTGGTCCCCTATATCGGCGCGGGAATGGACCAGCGCGATGTCCGCCTCTGGGCGTGGCTCGCCTACCTCCGCCGCGCCGACCTGGTTTACTGGGCCGGTGCGCTTCCTGATCAGGACGATCCATCCCAGCCGGCAAATCCCGGAAAGCTCACGTGGTTTTATCCGGGAAGCTGGTTCGGCGTGGATGGTCCGGTCCCCAGCATCCAGCTCAAATGGCTGCGCCGAGCCGAGGAAGATTTCGAGTATCTTCTGCTGGCCGAAGAGCGCGGGATGCGGACCAACGGGTTTCTCCTTGCACGCCTGCTCACCCGCCAGGTCGAGTTGCAACCCACGCAATCGCCCGATGCGGAATACGGCCTGCTCAGTGGAACGATCGATCAGGCGACCTGGGACGATGCCCGGCAGCTTCTGGCGCGGTCGATCCTCGCACGACCGCCCGAGTCTCTGCCAGACGATCCAGCCGTCGAAAAAGCCGAGCAGCGCCTCAACCTCGACATGATCCGCTGGCAGGCGCCAAGGAACGCCCCTACATCCTCCCGCGAACCGCCCAATGGATGTGGGACGACCCCAACCGCTCCAACGGCGATAAATGGGCCTTCCTCCGCCTTGGGGTAGATATCTACAACGCCGGGGACAACCGCCCCGAAGACAATCAGCTCCAATGGACCGCTGCCGGCGACGGCTGGGAATTCAGGCCCGAGCCGCAGATCATCGGAGGCGCTCCATACTTACGCCGTGCAGCGATTCCAGATGAACGCCCGCGTGAACCTCAACCGCATCGACGCTCAAACGCGCAAGCCGCTGGAGATCACCTTCCTTGATGGTTACACGCACGATTCCTTCTCAGCGCAGGTGATGACCCCCGTGGCGGTCAGCGCACGCCGGGAGGGAAACCTTCACATCGACGGCAAGCTCGAAGACTGGTCGGCGGATGACCTCATCAACGACGCTCCTCTCACCAAAATGGTCGATCGCACTTCGATCCAGCAGTGGCGGATCACGCCGGCGGCAACTCCGTCGCAAATTTACAGCGCCTGGAGCGAAGACAATTTTTACGTCGCCTTCGCGGTGAACGGGGTTTCGCCGGAGCAGCAGCTTCACCAGAATTTCGTCAACTACGAATTCCGCCGGGCATGGGGCGAGGATTTGTGCGAGATGCTCATCCAGCCGATCTTTGACGACAACACGCCCGGCCCGCTCACCTACCTGGCGTGCAAACCGAACGGCGTGTGCGTCGTTCGCCGGCGGCTCGATCCGCGCACGAACGCAGAGCCCTGGCGTGAAACCGACGGGACAACCGTGCGCTATGCCGCCGACCCGGAGCAAACCGCCTGGACGGGTGAAGTGGCGATCCCCTGGAAGCTGCTGCTCAACGATGCGCCTGGGCATCCGCGGATCATGAAGTTCAATTTCATCCAGCACCGGAACGAAACCGGCGAGTCTGCAAGCTGGGCGGGGCCGATCGATTTCGATCAGGATGAGAGCCTGATGGGGCTTTTGTATTTGCAGGACTTATCCTCACCGGGCTTGCATCCTTGAATGTTGGGAAAATCCCTCAGATAGACCCATAAACCACTCAGGCTACCCATCTTCACGTCCCTGGATCGCCAGGGGCTGTCGAGGGCTTAAAAATCGCATTGCTTCGGAGGGGGCATGGGGTAGCATTGAAACTCCATCGCCACGGTGGGACGGGTAGCCGATTGCGAAGGCTTACATTTCGGCTGAACAAGGAGAAGAAAATGCTTCGTCGTAAAAAGAGCAGGGGATATTGCGGACTGTCCATCGCGGCAGCCGCGGTTCTGGCAGCGGGATTGAACATTTCGCCCGCGGCCCATGCAGAAACCCTTTCCAGTGGAAATTCTGACCTGACGATTAACACCAGCGGACCGAATCCGTTCATCACAAGCTGGACGGTCGACGGCGTGGATCAATACGGCGGAACGCCCCCCGGCAGTGAAGATCTCCAGATTTCGATCAACGGCGGCGCGCTCACACCGATCAACACGCTGACTGTTTCGGGCACTCCCTTTGCCGTCGGCGGGCTGGCGACCACGGTTTACGAAGGCCTGGGCTTCACCGTCACTGTCGACACCACGCTCACCGGCGGAACGTCAGGCAGCGGCACCTCGGCGCTGGTCGACCAGATCACCATCAATAATGTCGCGGAGGCTCCCGCGGTCGTCACGCCGAATATTGTTCCGACCAACACGATCTCTTTCCGCCTCCTGGATGTCAGCAACGTGACGCTCGACTCGACGGACACCAACACCCTCAACCTGAGCCCGTCGGTTTCGCCCAACACGGCGACGTACACGAATTCGCTGGGCACGACGGTGATGATCACGCCCGATACGACGCCAAATTCCTTCACTGCCGGGAACATCGGTTCAGAGAGCAGCTCTTCGACCGGGCCGTTCGTGGGCAATGTCGGAGCCACCTTTGAATGGGACGTCACGCTCGAACCGGGCGACTCGTTTCAGGTGAGCATCCCCGAATCGGTGACCGGCGCGACGTCCGGCGGGTCGCCGCCCGCGGTGCCGCTGCCGAGCTCGGCTTACAGCAGCTTTGCCGCCCTGCTGGGGCTGGGCGGAATTGCCGCGGTTCGCCGGATGCGCAAGCAGACGGCTTAAACACCATCCTCACTGCGAAAATATTGCCCGCAGGAGCGAGAAACTCCCGCGGTTTTTTTGCGCTTGGCCCGGCATGCTTGACGCGGCCCTTCGCGGCTTGCAGCATTGGGTGCAATGGCGGTTAACCGAACGGGGCGCATTGTTCGCATTATCGTTTTGCTGGGGCTGAGCGTGGGGATGCTCACGCTGGCCTTTGCGCCGACTTCGCAGTTATATTTCGCGTGGATCGGGCTTGGGCCGTGGCTGATATTTCTGGGCGAAAGCAAATCGCAGAAATCGGCGTTTTTCATCAGTTGGATCGCGGGGACGGCATTTTTCGTCGCCAACATGTGGTGGATGGCGAACATCAGTTGGCCTGGGATGCTGGCCCTGCTGATTTTCTGCGGGTCGTTTTGGGGGTATGCAGCGCTGGTCATCCGCGGCGCGGGGCTCGCCTTAGTGCCGCCGGCGTCCTCACCGGCGGATTTTGTTCGCGGCCACAATGTTTCCGCCGGTGAGGACACCGGCGGCACTATGCTGCTCGGCAGCGCCCTCGGCATCGCGGCCGTCTGGACGGCGTTTGAGTGGGTGCGGGGAATCATCTTCACCGGGCTTCCCTGGCTGTTTCTGGGATATACACAAACACCTTTCCTGCCTGTGTGCCAGATTGCCGACCTCACGGGGTCGTATGGCATCACCTTCTGGGTGGTGATGGTGAATGCGCTGCTGGCAATGGCGTGGATTCATCGGGAACGGCTCCGCACCGTCGTTCCAGCGGCAATCGTGACGGCAATCCTGACCATTGCGATCATCGCTTACGGCTTTTTCAGGATCCAGCAAACGCCCCACTACCTGACTCCCGGTCCCACCCTTGCCCTTGTCCAGGCCAACTATCCGCAGAGCAACAGCGGCGAGAAAGGGGCGGAAATCGACCAGCGGCTTCAGTTTCATGTGGATCAATCGATTGCCGCGGTGCAGAAAACGCAGGGGAAGATCGATCTGATCGTCTGGTCGGAAACGATGATGGAAGCGCTGAACGTGCAGGCGCGGATGGAAGACGCGCGGTTCGGGGACGTTTATGACATCATCAGCGCGCTGGCGGCAAGATATCACGTGGCGGTTCTTACCGGTGGCGATTACTGGGGCAAGTGGCAGGACGAAGTCCGCGGCAATGAGACCTATCGGGTTCCGGAAGACCGGCGGAATTCCGCGTATCTGTTCGAGAACACCGGGCACATGAACGACGGCCTGGGGTTTCGGTACGACAAGATTCACCTGGTTCCGTGGGGCGAGTTCATTCCCGGCAAAGAGTCGATGCCGTGGCTCTATCGGCTGTCGGTGGAATTGGGGCCGAACTATTACTCCGACTATATTATGCAACCGGGAGACGTTTTTACCGTGTTTCATTTGAAGGACTACGATCACGACTGGCGATTTGTGACGCCGATCTGTTTCGAGGATATCGACGCGCAGATCTGCTGCGCGATGTTCCGGCCGACGGACGGGGGCGGGAAGCGAGCCGATTTTTTGGTGAACCTGACCAACGACGGATGGTTCAAGGCGAACGAAAACCCGCAGCACTTTCAGGCCGCCATCTTGCGAAGCATCGAGAACCGGGCGTGGATGGCGCGGTCGGTGAATACCGGGATCAGCGGGTTTATTGATTCGGTCGGGCATGTGAGCGATCTCCTTCCGGTGAGAACCGAGGGGACAACGACCGGGCAGATCATGATCGACAGCCGGCTGAGCTTTTACACGCAGTTCGGCGATTTGTTTGCGTTTGGCTGCGTGGGCGTCACTGCAGCAATGGCGGGCCGGGCGATGTTTGCAAAAGTGAAAAAGAAAAAGACGCCTTCAATTGAGGCAAAAGCATCATGAAGACAAGAGCGATCATCCTGTTTATGAGTCTGGCGCTTACGGCGTGCAACTCGAGCCCTAAAGGCGATCCGAAAATTCCTGTGCCGCCGCCGGGGGTTCCCCCGCACCGGCGTATGTGCCGGAGCCGATTGACCCAGCTCTGCGCACGCGGGCACGCGAGGAATTGATTTCCGAAACACATTCCTCGGAAACATTTTTACGCTCCAACGCGATTGAAGCTTTGAGCGATGTCGATCCTGCCGACGCTGCGGGGCCGATCCTGGCGGGCCTGTCCGATCCGCAACCGCCGGTACGATTTGCGGCCGCGATGGCGGCCGGGAAGCTAAAGCTGGTGGACGCCTATAAGCCGCTGCGGAAAATCGCGTATGATCCCGACCTGCGGGTGCAGGCGGGCGTCAGGTATGGGCTGCACATGCTCGGGGACACGCGGCTTACCAAACAGCTTGAGCAATTTGCGCAAAGTTCCGACCCATCGCTGCGTGGAACAACGGCGCTGGTGCTGGGGCAGCTTGGGGAGCCGAGCGCGACGCAGATGCTGCTCATGCTGCTGGTCGATCCGGCGCCTTCGGTTCGCGTGCAGGCTGCCGAGGCGCTGTGGCGGCTCGGGAACGAGCAGGGACTGGAACACCTGGTCGCCTACTCGATCAGCATGTATCCCGACGAACAGATCATCGCACTGCGGGCACTGGCCGAGACGGGGGACCAGCGGGTGATCCAGCATGTTCGGGCACAACTGACGGGCGATTACCTGGAAGTGCGGCTGGCGGCGGCGCGGGGGGTTGGGATGCTCGGGTCGGACGAGGGGTGGAACGTGGCGGTCCCGGCCCGTGACAGCAAAAACCCTAGGCATCGCTGCATGGCGGCATTGGCGATGGGGGCCATCGGGCGGCCGGACTTGCAGAAATATCTGCGGCCGATGCTGGATGATCCGGATCCGAATGTGCGAGTCGCGGCGGCGACGGCGGTGCTGGAGCTTAAGGCGAGGGGGTAGTTTCCGGGTGACGGCTGCTTCCTTGATTGCGACATCATATGGAGTGATGCGAAATTGAATGGAAGTTAGTGGGGGCGAACACTTTGATTTTGTGGTGTGGCGGGGGGTTTCGTTACCGTTGACAGAATTGAGAAATTTTAAGTGCGGGGTTGGGGGGTGTACGTAATTTTTCGGGGATTGCGACGGGTGGTAATTTTCTGGGAACGGAGCTGGGGAAGTGTTTTCGGTTGGGGTTTTGGGGGCGCGGGGATTGGGCGTCAGCGCGGAATGGGAGGGCTGGGCGGGATGTTTGGGTGGTTGATTCATCGTGTTTGAGGGTTGCTCTATATATAGGCGCTAGAGGTGTACGTTTTGGACGTATTTTGGAATGAGGCGCGGATTTTTTTGAAAATAATTTTGGGTTGGTGGGATTGGAGGAGCCGCGTCATTTGGGGTGAAAAGAGGAGAAAGAGTTTTATCGGTTACGGTTTTGGTGACGAGAAGATGCGGGGGCTCGAATATCACGGGCGGTTCCGCTGTTGGAGCACATGGCTACCCTGGTGACGTTCGGGGCGGCATTGGGGTGTTGGGCGGGAAAGCGCCGTGCAAGCACGGCGGCTACACGGGGAAGGGGAAAAGGGGGTGAGTTTGTGGGGGCGAATGTATCATAGCCCGCGCCATGCAGCGCATTGTTATCCTCGGGGCGAGCGGGTGTGGGAAGACGACGCTGGCGCGGGCGCTTTCGGGGAAGCTGGGGATACCGCACGTGGAACTGGATGCGCTGCACTGGGGGGCGAATTGGACGGAGGTGCCGCGGGATGTGCGGCTGGGGCGGGTGAGGGAGGCAGTTTCGGGGGAGAGGTGGGTCGTGGATGGGAATTATTCGCCGCTGCGGGGGGTGATCTGGCCGCGGGCGGATACGTTTGTCTGGCTGGATTATCCGATCGGGGTGGTGATGTGGCGGGTGCTGTCGCGGAGCGTGCGGAGGGCGTATACGCGGGAGGTTTTGTGGGCGGGAAACAGGGAAAGCTGGTGGATGACGTTTTGCTCGGGGGATTCAATTTTGCTGTGGTCGCTGGAGTCGTGGAGGAAGATGCGGAGGGATTATCCACGGATGCTGAACTCGAGCGTTTGCGGGCATGCGAGGAGGGTGAGGCTTTGTTCTCCAAAGCAGACGGAAGAGTGGGTAAGCGGGGTGCTGAAATGAGGGGTGAGGTTTGTGGGGATCGAAAACAGCGCCCTGCAAGCAGGGGCGGCTACACGAAGAAAGAGCTCGGGAGTCGTGGATACTGGGGTAATCGGAAAGACCCCACGGCGGTGCCGTGGGCGTTCAGGGAAGGAAATTGAGGCGAAGGATGCGTATCTTGGCGATTGGTGTGGTTTGGTCGATCTTCCAGTGCTTTGTTCGGATCCAATCGATGAAATGGTCTCCGGATTGGCGGTGGGGTTCGGCGAGAAGGATTGCCCCTTCGAGGGCGAGGTGGCGTTTCCAGAATTGTTCGAGGAAGAGCCACTGGGCTTTTTCGTAGACGATGTCGGCGCCGAGGATAAGGTCGAAGCGCTGGTTTAAATCGTCAGTTTGCCAATTGACTCTGCGGATGCGCGAGGCAAAGGGGAGGGTGTTGAGACGGGCGAAGAGGAGGGCGGGGGATTCGAGATCGACGAGAGTGACATCGGCGCCCATCGCGGCGGCGGCGGCACCGGCGAGGCCCATGCCGCAGCCCAGATCGAGGACGCGGGAATTTTTCAAGTTCATTTGGGAGAGAGCAGAGGCGAGGGCGCGGGAGCTTTCCCAGAGCTCGGCCCAGTACGGGAGATGAGGGGGATTTTCGAGGCGGATGCCGGTTTGTTTTTCGCGGCGGTCTTCTTCGGCGGCAGATTTCATCGAGGACGCGATTGGGGTTGGCGATGCGGGTGAAGGGAATCGGGATGGTGCCGACGGCGATCGGCTCGGTGATGGTCTGGAATTGGCGATGGATTCGAGCCAGGAGGCGAGTTCGAGTTTGTGCTACTGCATCTGGCTTCGTATGCCGGGGACGGGGGCGATGGGGTTGAGGGAGGATTTGTTCAGAAAAGTGCACCATAGGACCTGGATGAGGAAGATACCGCCGATGACCAGTCCGGCGGAAGCGAGGAAAGTGAGGATGGAGCCGATGATGGCGGCGCCGACGCGGATCCGGAGTCGGCCGATGGCGGCGATGAGGAGGAGGATGAACATCCAGAGCCCGGCAACGCAGGGGGCGATGTCGAGCCAGGGTTTGGTGCCGCCGGGGATGAGGGCCAGGAGGCTGGGGCTCATGAGGTAGGCGATGGTGTTATAGATGAGGACGGGGGGTGTGTTGCTGGTCATGTCGAAGGAGGTGAGGCGGAAGAACATCCAGGCGATGAGGCGGGGAAGGAGTGCGCCGGCGACGCCGGCAAGGGCGGCTCCGAGGAGGGAGTTGATGAGGTATTGCTGGGGGTCGATTTCGAGGGTGTGGTCATTGACGTAAAAGACAAAGTAGGCAAAGGCGGACTGGATGAGGGCGGCGAGGAACCAGATGACGCCGATGGCATAGGCGTAGATGGTGGCGTCGGTGGAAGTTTCCGGGCGGCGCATTTTGGCGAGGGTGGCGAGGGGTTTGAACATGATGCCGAAGGCGGTGCCGAAGAAGGCGGCGAAGAAGCCTACGGAGCCGCGGTCTTCCCAGGGGATGCCGGAGCCGGAGCCCATGAGGTCGCCGGGGGCGTTGGTTTTGCGCGGGGGAAATTGGGTGTTTTGGGGCATGGGGTGGCTCCGGGGAACGCTGGGCCACTTGGAACTTCGGCCCCCACCCTCACCCTCCCCGGAGTACCAGGGGAGGGGGAAGAAAGAGGTGGTAAGAAAGTTCCGGGCCTGGGGGATTTTATCCGGTTACGGTCGGCTTTACATCAAGTGTTCGGAGGCTTATGGTGGGAATTTGAAGTGGAATATGCGGCACGGCTTGTGGATAATTCTTCCGCTTTTCCTAGTTGGATGTGGGACATCGGCACTGGATACGGGCTACACTCCCAAGCCACTGGATATGCCTCTTTCGCAACGGGAGGCTTTGTATGCCGACCCATATAGCGCCGAGGCGATACAGGCACAGCAGGAAAAGAGTTCGGATAGCGGAAGCGTTTTTGAGAAGCCGGGCCATCCATAGGCTGTTTAAAGAGTTAGAGGCTGCCGGGATATAACTGGAAGCCACCTGTCTGACGGGCATAAGATAACCCAATGGTGGGTCGACAACCGTGACCGCAATAGATCCTTGCCAATTCGTCGAACTGGTCGAGCCGCTGCTGGCTCGGAAGGATTTGCCGGGGTTGATGGAGCTGCTGAAGACGAGGTGGGATCCGGAGCAGATCAGGGATTTGCTTCGATCGCCGCATAGGGATGCGAGAAAGGTGGCCCTGCTGGCGTTAGCGCTGGTGGGGCCGCAGTGTTGTACGGAGGAGCTTTCGTTTCATCTGAAGGATCCGGACAAGGTAATCAACGAGCTTGCGGAACACGCGCTGTGGGCGATCTGGTTTCGGAGCGGGAAGACGATGGAGGCGAATCAGCTTGTGTGCCGGGGGGCGGAGGCGATGGACAGGCGGGATTTGAAGAGGGCGATCGAGCTTTTCAGCGGGGCGATTCAAAGCGATCCGGATTTTGCCGAAGCGTATAACCAGAGGGCGATCGCGTATTATTTATCGGAAGATTTTCAGAAGAGTGTCGCGGACTGCAAGCGGACGACAAAGAGGATGCCGTGCCATTTTGGAGCCTGGGCGGGGATGGGGCATTGTCATGCACATCTTGGTGAAATCAGCGCGGCAATTGAATGTTATGAGAAGGCGCTGCAAATCAACCCGCATTTGGAATGCGTGAGGGAATCGGTGTTGGAATTGAGGAGGCGGGCGTAGGGGAATTTGGGAGAGCGGGAGGTTTAAGAAAGGGGAAGACCTGCCGACTAAAGTCGGCAGGCCGGGTTTGGGGGAGCGAGGTTATTTCAGGGCTTTGGGCGTTGGTTTCAGGGAGAGAGCTTGAGCAATTGGACCACGGGAAAATTCGTGGGGGGGGTGAGGCGGCGCATTGCGGTTGCGCGGGGATTGGAATCATTGGCGATTGCGCTTGGAGGTGCAGCGGGGTTGGGGGTGGTGCTGATGCCGATCGCGTGGTGGTGCGGGGAACCGGGTGTGCAGGTTGCGTGGGGGATGCTGGCGATTGGGCTCGTGTGCGGAATTGTCTGGGGAGTTACGCGGCTGGCCGACGCGGCTGGAGGCGGCCGTGGAAGCGGATCGGCAGCTTGGGCTGGATGATCTTCTGGGGACAATCGAATCGCTGGGAGTTGATGGGAAATCGGGGTGGGGTGATGCGCTGCTGAACTTTGCAGAGCAGCGGTGTAAGTGGTGCTGGCATCGGATGTGAAAGTGAAGCGGATGGGTGCGCGGGGATGGGCTGGGGTGGGGGTTCTTGCGGGATTGCTAATTACGCTGGGGATGTTTGGTGGGCGAGCGGATAATGCGGGGAACGCCGGGGCACGGTTGGCGCTGGCGGGAACTGTGCAGGAGTTTGGGGCTTCGGTGGCGCGGGGGGCGACGGATTTGGGGGAGGGGCGGCCGCCGGGGGCGGGGGGAGTGGATCCATCGAATCGGGGGGTTGAGGAGGATCGGGAAGAGGATTCGGATGCGGGGTTGGGATTGGCAGGAGATGAGGCTTCGCATTCGGCGGGCGTGAATGCTTCGGTGGGAGGTGGGGAGGCGGAGACGAAGGGTGGTTTGGAGGCGCGGCAGGAGATTCGGGGTGGCATCGATCAATCGGGGCAGGGCGGGAGCGCGGGGGTGGGAGTGGGGGTGTCGGATTTGAATGCGAAATTGAGGGGGGAGAATGGTTCGACTGGGGCGATGGGGGATGTGGGGAAAACGGAGGTTGCGGGTTGGAGTTCGGACAGGTGGGCGGGGGATTCATCGAAGACGATCTCTGTGGGGCGGGTGCCGGATGAGGATGCGGATTTGGTGCGGGATTTTTTTGAGAGGGATTAGGGAGATTAGAGAGTGGGTTGGGGTCGAGCGGCGAGCAAGCTCGCCGGCTACACGCAATACCGTTCAACGGGGTCTTCCAAAATCGAGCCTCCCGCCATGATGGTGTTGTCATAAATACCACGTGGCAAGGAGGCTACGATGTTGACCGTGCACAAGGAAGTCGCGGCGCTGTTGCGCGCCGATTGTCTTGCGGGCCTTAAACGTATCATCCCTGTCGCCCGGATCAAGCGGGTGCTTCGAGACAATGGCAAAGATCGAGCCGTTTGTCCTCGTCTTCCGGCGGCGGCCGTGGTCCACTTCGTGCTGGGGTTGGGTCTGTTCGCCAGGGACTGCTATCGGCAGGTGTTCCGCTGGATCAATCCCCACAGCCCGGTCCCCGGTCGTTCCACGTTGTGTGAAGCGCGGCAGCGGATCGGCGTCAAGCCGCTGGTGGACCTTGCAATCAAGACCGTCAGGCCGTTGGCCGATCCGGCGACCACGCCCGGAGCGTTTTACCGCGGGATGCGTTTGGTGGCCTTGGATGGATTTGTCCTGGATATTCCCGACAGCTCCGAGAACGCCCGGGTCTTCGGCCGGCCGCAGGGCGGACGCACGCCCGGCGCTTTTCCCCAGGTTCGGGTTGTCGCCCTGTGCGAGATCGGGACCCATGTGCTGTTCCGCTGGCTCATCAAGCCGATCACCACCGACGAGCGTCCCATGGCCCAGCGTCTGATCGGGGAACTATCGCGCAACTCGCTGCTGATCTGGGACCGCAATTTCCTCAGCTTTGGTCGGGTCCGGCAGGTCCTGGGCCAGCACGCCCATCTTCTGGCCAAGATCAAAAAGAACCTGGTTTTTCAGCCGATTCGCAGGCTCGGCGACGGTTCGTACCTGGCCAAGATCTATCCCACGGCCTGGCATCGCCGCGACGACCGCCACGGCCTGATCGTGCGCATCATCGAGTACCGTCTGGACGATCCGTTGCGGGGCGACCCCCAGGAGAAACATCGTCTGCTCAGCACGCTATTGGATCCGACGCTCGATCCGGCCCCGGTGCTGATCGAACTCTATCACGAGCGTTGGGAAGAGGAGTTGACCCTCGACGAGTTTAAGACCCACGAGATCGAGCGTGTTCCCCTGCGCAGCCAGACGCCGGCCGGCGTGATCCAGGAATTGACGGGGTTGTTGCTGGACCACTTTGTGATCCGAACGCTGATGCACGAGGCGGCCCAAAGCCGGGGGATCACCTCTTTGCGGCTGTCGTTCACGGGCACGCTGAAAATCCTGCGGTGCCGGCTTCCGCAGTGTCCCAGCAGTCGGCGGGCGCAAAGCCGATGGTGGGATCGGTTGATCGCGGAGATTGCGGAGGAGCGCATCGAGCCGCGAAGGAATCGGATCAACCCGAGGGTGATCAAGAAGAAGATGAGCAAATGGGCCAAAAAAAGCCCGGAAGATCGACATTACCCCCAGCCAGCCAAGCGGTTCGGGGATAGCATCGTCATGCTCCGTTGAACGGTATTGCGGCTACACGGGATGAAATTCCCCACGGCGGCGCGGTTCGACTGAGCTCACCGAAGTCCGTGGGCGTTCTGAGAAATTTATTTTTCCAAGAGCGGTTACTTGGCCATTTCTTTGGCGCGGGCGCGGACGTCTTCGATGGTGCCGGTGTAGAGGAAAGCCTGTTCGGGAATGTCGTCGGCTTTTCCGGAGCAGATTTCGTCGAAGCTTTTTAGCGTGTCGGCGATTTTCGTGTAGATGCCTTTTTTGCCTGTGAAGGCTTCGGCTACGAAGAAGGGTTGGCTGAAGAATCGCTCGATTTTTCTGGCGCGGCCGACCGTCAGTTTGTCTTCTTCGCTTAGTTCGTCTACGCCCAGGATGGCGATGATGTCCTGGAGGTCGCGGTAGCGCTGGAGCATGTTCTGGACTTTTCGGGCGACGCGGTAGTGATCTTCGCCGACGATCTGAGGGTCGAGGGCGCGGCTGGCGGAGGCTAATGGGTCCACCGCGGGATAAATGCCTTTGGAGGCGATGGAGCGCTCGAGGTAGATGAAGGCGTCTAAGTGCGCGAAGGCGTTAGCCGGGGCGGGGTCGGTTGGGTCGTCGGCGGGGACGTAGACCGCCTGCACGGAAGTGATGGCACCCTTTTTGGTGCTGGTGATGCGTTCCTGGAGTTCGCCCATTTCAGTGGCGAGGGTGGGCTGGTAGCCGACGGCGCTGGGCATTCGGCCGAGGAGCGCGGAGACTTCCGAGCCGGCCTGGGTGAAACGGAAGATGTTGTCGATGAAGAGGAGGGTGTCGGCGCCGGATTCGTCGCGGAAATATTCAGCCATGGTGAGGGCGCTGAGGGCGACGCGGAGGCGGGCGCCTGGGGGTTCGTTCATCTGGCCGAAGACCATGACGGTTTGGTCGATGACGTGCTTGCCGGTGTTTCCGATCTGTGCTTCCTGCATTTCGAGCCAGAGGTCGGTGCCTTCGCGGGTTCGTTCACCGACGCCGGCGAAAACCGAGTAGCCGCCGTGCTGCTGGGCGATTCGGGCGATGAGTTCCTGGATGACGACGGTTTTGCCGAGGCCAGCGCCACCGAAGAGGCCGGCCTTTCCGCCGCGGAGGAATGGGGTCAACAAGTCGATGACTTTGATTCCGGTTTCGAAGACCTCGGCCTTGGGGGTGAGGTCGGCGAAATCGGGTGGTTCGCGGTGGATGGGGCGGCGGTCGGTGACGTTGACGGGGCCGCGGTTGTCGATGGGCTCGCCGAGGAGGTTGAAGACGCGGCCGAGAGTTTCCTTGCCGACGGGGACGGTGAGTGAGGCGCCGGTGTCGACGCAGTCCATTCCGCGACGGAGTCCGTCGGTGGAACCGAGCGCGACGGCGCGGACGCGGCCACCGCCGAGGTGCTGCTGGACCTCGCCGACTAGGCGGATGTTGGCGCCGTTTTCGGCGCGGTCGACGTTGAGGGCGTTATAGATTTCGGGGAGCTGGTCTTCTGGGAAGGAGGCATCGAAGGTTGAGCCGATCACCTGGGTGATTTTTCCGGTCGCTGGCATTGAGTCGTTCCTTAATGTTTGGGCTTGGGATTGTACTGATCGGGGGGGAGGAGGCAAGTTGGTTGATGAGTTGCAAGTTGCGCATTGCGAGTTGCGAGTAAGAGGCGCGGCAATTTTCGCGCAACTGGCAACTGGTGACTCGCAACTTTCTTGTCTTTTTTCTTGACTGTGGACGGTTTTCAATGAGAATTTGGGGTGAAGAAGCCAGGGAAGGTGACTCATGCCTGTAATCCTCGTTGTTGATGATGTGGCGTTGGCGCGTGAGGCGGTGGCGCGGCTGCTGGAGTTTGAGGGGTTTCAAACTGTAAAAGCTGCGAATGGGAAGGAAGCGTATGCGACGCTTTATACGCAGAAGCCGGATTTGGTGCTGCTGGATCTGATGATGCCGGAGCTGGATGGGATCACGCTTTTGCGGATGCTGCGGAATCATCCACAGTGGGAGACGATTCCGGTGATCGTGCTGACGGGGCTCACGGATGAGAACAAACTGATCGACCGGGCGCGGGAGCTGGGGGTGAAGGACGTGATTCCGAAGGCGACGTTTGGGTTTACGGATTTGCTACAGAGGATTCGGAAGACGATGGGGGATGCTGAGGCGAGGGGGAATTAGAGCATTTTCACGTAGCCTCTAGCGCCAGCCACAATAATGCGATAAGTTGAATGCCGACAGGAGGTCGTCGGCATGGAAGCGTATTCCTTGGATCTTCGTAAGCGAGTTCTGGCCGCGTGCGATGCGGGCCAATCCACCAAAAAAGTCGCGGAGCAATTCGATGTGTCGCCGGCATGGGTGCGACGCTTAAAACAACGTCGCCGGGAAGACGGCAGCATCGAGCCGCGGCCCATCCCGGTCGCCAAGCCCAAGCTGGATCAGGCCGCTCGCGATTGGCTGCTGGAGCGGGTGCGTCGTCAGCCCGATGCGACGTTAGAGGAACTGAGACACCAGCTCAAGACGGAATTGGGGATCGGGATCAGCATCGGCGCATTGTGGATGGCGCTGCGGAAGCGGAAGTTCTCTTTTAAAAAAAGTCGGTCCACGCCGCCGAACAGCAGCGGCCCGACGTCCAGGCGCAGCGGGCGATCTGGTTCGAGCAGTTGAAGGATATACCGCTGAACAACCTTGTGGTGATCGATGAAAGCTGCGCCGTGACTAACATGATGCGGACGCGGGGAAGATGCTTACGATCCGATCGCCTGGTCAGCGCGGTTCCGCATGGGCATTGGAAGGTGCTGACGATCATCGCGGCCATGACGCTTGGCGGCGTTCAAACCGCCGTGACCGTCGACGCTCCCTGCGATGGCGAGATCTTCCGCAACTTTGTCCGGGACGCCTTGGTCCCCACGCTGCGGCCCGGGCAGGTGGTGATCATGGATAATCTGCAATCTCACAAAGTCAGCGGGATTCGCCAGGCGATTGAGGCCACGGGGGCTCGTCTGCTGTATCTGCCGCCGTACAGTCCCGACTTCAGCCCCATCGAACCGATGTGGTCCAAGGTGAAGCAGAAGCTTCGTTCACTGGCGGCCCGGACGGTGGAGACATTGGGCCAAGCCGTGGAGGAAGCGCTAGCCACGGTCAGCGCCTCCGACTGCGAAGGTTTTTTCAGGCATACAGGGTACACGCTACATGATAAATGAAAATGCTCTAGAAGAAAGCGCCGTGCGGTTCGACACAGCTCACCGAAGTCAAGCACGGCGGCTACACGGGGAGGGAGCGCCGCGTAAACGCGGCCGCTAAACGGGGAGTCAATCGCATTCGGGTTTGGGGACGGCGCGGAGGACTATGGCGGGGGGAATTTCGGGGCGCTTGGGCCAACTGAAGGCGTTTTTGGCGGAGGAGCTTTTGGGGAAGGCGGGTTCTTCTATGCCGTCGATCATAAAGCCGGCGGAGAAACAAGCGGCGAAGATGGCGCTTAAGGGGCGGTGGAAAAAAAAGTGGGGTTCGGGTTGATTCAGGAGGCCTACGCTGCGGCCGGATTCCTGGGTGAGGTATTTGCGGATTTCTATGCCGTAGGTTTGCTCGATTTTTTCGCTGCGGATTTCGAGGTCGGCGGTGAAGTTCATGTCGTTGGAGCTGAAGCAGGGGTGAGGCAATGAGAAGACGAAACGGGCGGTGGGTTTGAGGATTTCGCGGAGGGCGTCCATCATCGGGTCGATGGCAACCATGTCCATCATGGCCATGCTGCAGACGGCGGCGTCGAAGCGATCGACGCCGAGGGCGAGGAACTGGGCCATGTTGGTGGCGTCGATGTTGAGGTATTCGATCTGGCCGTCTTCGGGAGTGGTGCGGCGCGGCGCAGTCGAGGAATTTCTGGGAGTAGTCGGAGGCGACGACGTTGACGCCTTTGCGGGCGAGGGAGCGGGAATAGTTTCCGTTGCCGCAGGCGATGTCGAGGATGGATTGGCCGGGCTTGGGGGCGAGGAGGCGATCGGTGGCGGGCATGATGAGTGTTTTCTGGAAGTCGTTGCCTTCGGCGAGCTGCTGGTCCCACCATGGGGCGATGCGATCCCAGAGGTCGCGGGTTTGCTGGACGGTGGGTGGGGGCATGGTGTCAGGGTTCCTGGAGATTGGTTTGGTCGCAGAAACAGGAGGGCAAGGCGCGGCGTACAGCCAAGAGCCAATTGCGTCTTGCGGTCATTTCCTCGGCACCGAAACCTTCGTGGCTTGCCGCGGAATCTTCAACATACCAGACGGCGGCGATTAGATTCATCTGTGCTGGGGGGATACCCTCGATGAGGGTGGCACCGCTTATGGCCTGGCGAAGGGCTTCGGCGGCATTTTCGAGCAGGGTGTTGGCGTAATCCGGATCGGCGGCGCCTGGGTGTCGCCAGTTGCGAAGCATGAGCTGGACGAGGACTTCGGCTTCGAAAAAGCTGGTCATTTCCAACGACTGTTCGGCGATGGATTTGCTCATTCGTGGGCGTCAGGACCTGCGTGATTATATCTGCGCGCGGTCTTTATTTGCGTGCCGCCAGTTTTTCATAATTCCCGATAGGACGCCAGGTAGAAATCCAAAAGGATTGATGGCTTGGGAGCGCATCACTGGCGGGAGGGGAAACGGGCCGGAATGAAAGCCTGAGTTTCTCCGGCGGGGTATTCCAAAAATCGAACTTTTTATGACCGAACTGGACGGTAAACCTTTCGCGGCAGATTGTCGGTTTCGCCGACGTAAAGATGTTTTTGATCACCGGAGAGCCAGTAGAGGCCCGGTTGGGCAGGAACCTCGGAAAACTTAACGCTGAAGGGATTGCAGGTATCGCGTGGCATGGGAACGCATTTGGCGAGGGAGGCTGACCTTTTGGAAATATAGTTGGCGGACTTGCGAAGTCGCAGCGCGAACCAGCGAATTTTCAGGGAGGTGGGTTCATCGGGAAGCATGGCGAGAACGAGGCGATCGAATGCGGTGGCCAAGCGGGGATCACAAAGCACGTGGTCGAGGGTCAGCTTATCTTCCTGCTCAAAGCGCTGGATGGCGATCTCGCAAGCAAAACGGTAGCGGTCGTATTCGCGTTCCTCGTACTCGAAAACGGTCGACTTTGAGGGAGGCAGGCCCTTGAACCGGCCCATTTTGCGGAGGTTCATGAGGCGATGATTCCAATCAGCGGCCTCACCGGGAAGCTTGAGCCGGGAGCACTCGGCGACGAATTTGCGGTTGAGGTCGGGATCGGCGATGACTCGATCGACGGGGAAGCCGTCACGGGTTGCGTGGAAGGAATCGATAATTCCTTCGTCCGAATGGGAAGGGGAGCCATTCATCGGCTTGGCGGGGATTAATATCGGGGCGTCTGCAAGTGCTTTCCGTTGTTTGCCCTTATGCGTGGGGGGGGCAAGGAGCTTGGGATCACATTCTCCGGAAAGGGCGCCTCGAACTTGTGCGGCGTTGAGACGAGATTCGATTTGCCTGGCGTAATTCTCGGAGAGTTCGAAGCCGATAAATCGGCGTTCGAGTTTTTTGGCGACGACGAGTGTTGTTCCGCTGCCGCCGAAGGGGTCGAGGACGGTTTCACCGGGGTTGGAGGAGGCCTTGATGACGCGGGCGAGGAGTTGCTCGGGCATCTGGCAGCCGTGCCAGCCGGCGCGTTCCTTGAAGGTGCCACAGACGCGGGAGAAATACCAGACGTCCTCGTTGGATGTGAAGCTTTCGGCGGCATCCTGGGGGCGGAGAATCCAGGTGTCGTCAGGGAGACGGCCGTGGGCGGCAGCACGCTTGTCGGCATAGACGAGTTGCCGCGCGGAAGGAACGAGGATCGCTTCTTTGTTGAACGTGAAGTTTTTTGGGTCCTTTACAAAGTGAAACAGGTGTGTGTGGCTGCGGCTGAATTTATGCTTACAGTTCACCCCGAAGGTGTAATACCAAATGACCCAACTGCGGCAGCAGAGTCGTAAGTCACGTTGAAAGATCAGCTTGAGCTCCGCCGCGAAATCGTCGCCGATGGCAAGCCAGAAGGTACCCGTGGGCTTGAGGCTGCGGACCAGTGCTTCGCCCCATTTTTTCGTCCAAGCAAGATAGTCGTCCGCCTTACGCCGGTCTTCGTAGACGTCGTACTTGTAGCCGATGTTGAAAGGTGGATCGGCGAACGCGAGGTCGATCGAGCCCTCTTTGATCTGGGACATACCCTCGATGCAATCCTGATTGTAAAGCCGATCCAGTTGCATGGACTCCTTTCCGGGAATGATAATCCAACAATAACGGAAGCGACCTATTTCTTCAAAAAATTCGCGAGTAATCGCTCGCCCTGCTCGGTGAGAAAGCTTTCGGGATGGAATTGGACGCCTTCGAGGGGCCAGGAGGTGTGGCGGACGCCCATGATTTCGTCCTGGTCGGTCCAGCTTGTCACGATGTAATCGGGCGGGAGGGTGCCGGCGCGGATGATGAGGCTGTGGTAGCGGGTGGCGGTGAAGGGGTTGGGCATGCCTTCGTAGATGCTTTTGCCGTCGTGGTGGATTTTGTCGGTTTTGCCGTGCATGAGACGGGGGGCGCGTTCGACGATGGCGCCGCTGACGAAGCCGATGCACTGGTGACCGAGGCAGACGCCGAGGACGGGGAGGTTTGGGCCAAAGTGGCGGATGATGTCGTTGCTGATGCCGCCTTCTTTGGGGGTGCAGGGGCCGGGGGAGATGACGATGTGGGTGGGCTTGAGGGCTTCGATTTCGGGGAGAGTGACTTTGTCGTTGCGGAAGACGCGGATTTCGCGGGAGGGGTCTACTTCGCCTAGTTTTTGGACGAGGTTGTAGGTGAAGGAGTCGTAATTATCGATGAGAATCAGCACGGGAATAGCGTAGGTTGGATTGGGGAAAAAGTAAAAGTTGGAAACCCGAAACCCGAAATCCGAATGACGAATCAAATCCGAAATCCGAATGACGAATCTCCTTCATTCGGACTTCGTCATTCGGGCTTGATTCGTCGGAGCCGCGGACGGCTCCGGGCCGTAATCGGCGAGTACGCCCTGGAGGCATCCGCGCCTCCGGGTTTCGGGCTTCGGATTTCCCTTAAAGGGTCCCCTTCCCTACCATTGCCCGAGTGATACTTGCCACGGCAAACTGGGGAAGCCCGATCTTCTGGGCGATTATGATCGGGTGGATTATTTCGGTGACGTTGCATGAGTTTGCGCATGGGGTGGTGGCGTTTATTGGGGGGGATTACACGATCAAGCAGCGCGGGTTGCTGACGCTGAATCCGTTGAAGTATGCGAATCCGATGATGACGATCGTGCTGCCGCTGCTGTTTGTGGCGATGGGGGGAATTCCGATGGTGGGGGCGGCGACGTATGTGAATACGCAGCTCTTGCGGAACAAGGCGTGGAGGTCTGCGGTCGCGGCGGCGGGGCCTGCGGTGAATTTGATTTTGTTCGGGGTTTGCGTGGCGCCGTTGTGTCCGTGGTTTGGGTGGGTGAATCCGGAGGTCTCGCCGGCGGATTGGACGCCGGGGCAGGTTTTTTGTGGGGCGATGGGAGTCATTCAGTTTTTTGCGGCGCTGATTAATTTGATTCCGCTGCCGCCGTTGGATGGGTTTAATATTGTTCGGCCTTATCTGCCGGCGGAATTTGCGGCGAAGGTGAGGGATCCGCAGATATCTTTTGGGATTTTGATCGTGCTGTTTTTTATCCTGGGTTCGCGGGATGGGGGGGAGTTTATGTTCGGGCGCTGAAGGGGGCGATGAATCTGCTGCATGTGGATTTGTATACGCAGGAGTGCATTTTCTCGGCGTATGATCGGGCGCTGTTTGGGCCGAACAGATAGGAAAATGCGGCTCACGGCCCGCTTCGCTGGAGATCGCGGAGAGCGCTGAGATTTAATACAAGAACGGATTGCTTCTTTTATTCTTGGCGCTCTTCTATGAGCCGAGCCTTGTCAAGGGGCGTTGATCGCTCATGCGGTCGATTGGGTGAGCCTTCTATTCAGTGCTCGCGCCTGGCGGCGGGCCTATTCAACTATACAAACGGCCAGCCCCATTCTTAGCGGCAAGCTTTTAAGCTTAGAGCGCCAACCGGGGTCTGGCCTTGCTCATTCAACCTGCACGAACGCTTCAATTCCACTTCACTTCAGCTCTCCTCATTTCCCCCCACAGAAGACAACGGCTTTCTGACACGGTGTCTTCCGGAGGGGAGATACTCCATCGCCTGTCCCGACCTGTCGGGACAGTCTTCGCATTTTCGATTCTCAAGCGGCTGTCGCCGCCGCCGGCGGACGCTGAGGTTCCTTCCACTTGGTTCCGTCCCGCAGCATCGCCCAAAGCTTCACCAGCAACCTTCGGGCTACCGCAACAATCGCGATCTTCTTCCGCTTCTCGCTCCCGCGGCAAACCCTCTCGTATACGTCCTTCATCCACGTATCGCGGTGAACTCCCAGCCACGCCACCTCCACCAGCAACTCCCGCAGCAACCCGTTGCCCGCCTTGCTGATCCGGCCCTGCCGGTCGCTGGCGCCGCTCTGCCAGCGCCGCGGGGTCAGTCCCACATAACATCCCACCTGCCGCCCGTTCCTGAACCGCTTCGGATCATCAATAATCGCCACCACCGCCTCGCTCAGTCGGGGGCCAACACCGGGCACCTCCTGCAATCGCTTCACCGCTCGGTTGGCCTGGCCCAGTTCCTGAAGCCTGCTTTCGACAGATTCGATCTGCGTCTCCAAGTGCTCCAGTTGCGCCACCTCACAACCGATCTGAAACAGCCACAGATCCTCCGCCGACGCCCCCGCCGCTTCCTTCTTCATCTCCTCCAGCCGCTCCTTCGTCCACGCCTTTTTCGTCGAGGGCAGATGCAACCCCTGACGTTCGTAGATCGAGCGGATCGAGTTCTTGATCGCCGTGCGGCGGTCCACCAGGCCGTGTCTATATTCAATCAATGACCGCCACTGCCGAACCGAAGCTTTAGGCACGTGAACCGTCGGCAGCGAATCCATCTCCGACATCACGGCCATCTTCAACGCGTCCTTCCGATCGCTCTTGTCCTTCACCGTCTTCCAGCGCCAGCGCTCATCGTTGCCATTGGCCACCTGGACGGGAACCTTATTCCGCTCCGCCAGATCGCAAACCCATCCGGCCGCCGGGCCGGCCTCGATCACCAGCCGATCCGGACGAATCCGATCCAGAAGTTTCTGCACTTCAGCGGCATTGGTGCCGATCTTGCCGAATGTTCTTTCTCCGCCGCCGGTGAGGTAATCCACAAAAACGCTCTTGTTCTTTCCCAGGTCCAAAGCGAGAATTCGCATTGCCGAGTCCTTTCTCAAAAAGACGTTTGAGCGACCCACGCGGTACGCTCGTCAACACTTGGGGCATTTTGACCCCTTTCACGTCCCGAGAAAGGCTCGGCTTCATAGTTTCTTGGCGTCTTGAGCGAAGCGGGCGGTTATAAGATTTTTTAACCGCCAAGACGCGAAGAGCGCCAAGAAAGACAGAGAATTGGTCTTATCGGCGTCATCCGCGGTTCACAGATTTTCTCGGCGCTCTCTGCGATCTCAAGCGAAGCGGGCGGTGAAAATCTTTGCCCGAAATGACAAAGGCGCCCGTAGCGTTTAAGATTTTCGCTTGAATATGAGCGGTGAAACGGCGAAAAATTATGATCCGGCTTCGATTGAGGCGCAGGCCAATCGGGTTTGGATGGAGGAGAAGTGTTTTGCGGCGGATCCTTCTGGGCCGGGGGAGGGGTATTGCATTGTGATTCCGCCGCCGAACGTTACCGGGGCGCTGCATTTGGGGCATGCCATCAACAATACGTTGCAGGATGTGATGATTCGGAATCATCGGATGCGGGGGTTTAATGCGCTTTGGGTGCCGGGGATCGATCATGCGGGGATTGCGACTCAAGCCGTTGTCGAGAAGCAACTCAAGGAGAAGGAGAATAAGACGCGGCATGATCTGGGACGCGAAGAACTCGTTCGGCGGATCTGGGAGTGGAAGAAGGAGTATGGAGACAGGATTCTCGAGCAGATCAAGCGGATGGGGTGCTCGTGCGACTGGGATCGGCTGCGATTCACGCTGGATGAGCAGTGTGCGCGGGCGGTGAGGGAGACTTTTTTCAAGCTCTTTAAAGATGGGCTGATTTATCGGGGGAAGCGGATGGTGAATTGGGATATTCACTTGCAGACATCCATCTCCGATGATGAGATTTTTCATGAGACGGTGAAGACATCGTTGTGGCATATCCGGTATCCGATCTCGGGAACGGATAAGGCGATGATCGTGGCGACAACCCGGCCGGAGACGATGCTGGGGGATACGGCGGTGGCGGTGCATTCGGAAGATGGGCGGTGGAACTGGGCGATTGGAAAGAGCGTTGATTTGCCGCTGGTGGGGAAAAAGATTCCGATTATCGCGGATGATATCCTGGTGGATCCGAAGTTTGGGTCGGGGGTGGTGAAGGTGACGCCGGCGCATGATCCGAATGACTATGCGGTGTGGCAGCGGCATATGGGGAAAGCCGATGCGATTGAGATTGTGAATATTCTCAATCCGGATGGGACCATCAACGAGAATGGGGGGAAATATTCCGGGATGAAGCGGGAGGCGGCGCGGAAGAAAGTGGTGGAGGATTTGGAGGGGCTTGGGCTGATGGTGAAGGAGGAGCCGTATGAGACGCAGGTGGGGCATAGCGATCGCAGCAAGACGCCGGTGGAGCCGTATTTGAGCGATCAGTGGTTTGTGACGATGGCGCCGCTGGCGGAGCCGGCGCTGGAAGTGGTGAGGGAGGGGATTGTTCAGTTTTTTCCGGAGAGGCATGCGCAGCAATATTTGAGCTGGCTGGGGGAGAAGCGGGATTGGCCGATATCGCGGCAGCTTTGGTGGGGGCATCGGATACCGGTGTGGCATAAAGTTAGGCCCACGAGGGAGGATAATTTATTTGAGGTTAAAGAGCTTCCTGAGCTTATACGACGTTGGAAAGAACAGGGGCGTGTCACCGATTCATTGCGGAAGCTACCTGATGTAGCTTGGTCCGATCCTGATTTTCCAGCGTATTTCCTTTCCGTTCGTAATGCGGACGATCGTGAGATAACGGACTTATTGGAACGGAATGGGCTTTTTGTTCAGGACCCCGACGTCCTCGACACCTGGTTCTCGTCCGGGCTTTGGCCGCATAGCACGCTGGGGTGGCCGGAGGAGACGGCGGAATTGCGGAAGTGGTATCCGACGAATGTGCTGGCGACCGGGAGGGATATCATCACGCTTTGGGTGGCGCGGATGGTGATGCTGGGGATGTATAATATGGGGGGGCGAGATAGTAGTGCAGTTGACAGTGGAGCAGTAGAGAAAGGCGGCCCTCACCCTAGCCCTCTCCCTGCGTACAAGGAGAGGGGAGAAGAGGGGAAAGAAATCGGGAGGAAACTCGGCATACCGTTCCATCACGTCTACATCCACCCGACCATTCTCGACGGCAAAGGGGAGCGGATGAGCAAGTCGAAGGGGAATGGCGTTGATCCCCTCGACATCATCCAGACGCATGGGGCGGATGCGATGCGGTTTACGTTGACGCTGATGGCTACCGAGACGCAGGATGTGCGGATGCCGGTGAAGAAGGATGCCGGCGGGCGGAATACTTCCGACAAGTTCGATATTGGGCGATTCTTCTGCAACAAGATCTGGAACGTGGCGAATCATTTTGTGATTGCGAATCTGGCATCCGTGAAGCCTGTCGTGCTGGATGAATCGAAATGGTCGCTGGCGGATCGGTGGATTGTGTCGCGGTTTAATCGGACCGTGGGCGAAGCGGATTCGGCGCTGGGGGCTTACCGGTTCGATCAATATGCGAAGATTTGTTACGACTTTTTCTGGGAGGATTTTTGCTCGTGGTATGTGGAGGCGTCGAAGCCGGCGATGAAGGATTCGCAGCGGGCGGGGCAGACGGGAAATGTGCTGGCGGCGGTGCTGGATGGGGTGCTGCGGCTGATGCATCCGATGGTGCCGTTCATTACGGAGACGATCTGGTGGAAGCTGAATGAAGTGCGCGGGGAGCGGAGCTTGCCGGGGTGGATTGAGAATGAGGGGAGCAAGCGGCTGGTGCATGCGCGGTGGCCGGGGCGGGGAAGAGTGGATGATGAGGCGGAGAATGAGCTGTTTCCGCGGATTAAGAAGGTGATTCAGGAGATTCGGCGGCTGCGGACGGATTTCGAGGCGAAAGACAATGCGGTTGTCAGCGCGATCGTCGCGTCGGAGAATCCGAAGGTGCGGGGGGAGATCGAGGGGAGTCGCGAAATGATCGAATTGCTGGCAAAATGTACTATTCGCGTTGAAACACGCGTCGCGGTGGGCGAGGGGATTGCGCATGCGTCGGCCGGGGATTGTATGGTGGTGGTGGAGAATCTGGTTAATGAGGACGTGGAGCGGGAGCGGACGAGCAAGCGTAAGGAGGAGCTGGCGAAACAGAAACAGACGCTGGGGGCGCGGCTGGCGAATGAGGCGTATATTTCCAAGGCGCCGGCGAAACTGGTTCAGCAGACGAAGGACCAGCTTGCGGAAGTGGAGGCGGAGTTGGGGAAATTGGGGTGAGAGTGAATTTAAGATCAGCGGCGAGCAAGCTCGCCGGCTACACGAATTTGAACGAAGTGGAATTTAATTAAGGGAATGAACAATGGCTGAAAAAAGCGTATCAACCGAATCGTTTGCGACCGAAACCAAAGAGGAATACACGGGGAAGAAGCTGCGCATGGCGGTCGTGGGGTGCGGGGGGATCAGCGAGACGCATCTTCGCGCGCTGAAGGATTTTCCGGATGTGGAGATCGTCGCGGGGGTCGATTTGAAGAAGGAGCGGCTGTCGATCATGGAGGAGAAGTTTGGGATCAAGGGGCTTTACACCGATTGGAAGGAGATGCTGAAGAAGGAGCAGCCGGACGCGGTGAATGTTTGCACGCCTAATGGGATTCATGCGAAGCCTAGCATTGATGCATTGGAGGCCGGGTGTCATGTGATTGTTGAGAAGCCGATGGCGATGAATCCGGGGCAGTGCCAGAAGATGATCGACGCGGCAAAGAAGGCGAAGAAGAAATTGTGCGTGGGATTTCAATATCGGTTTCATCCGAATACGGAATTTCTGACGCGGGCGCGGGACGCGGGGACGTTTGGGAAGATCATGTTCGTGAAGTGCCAGGCGCTGCGGCGAAGAGGGATTCCCAACTGGGGGGTATTCGGACAGAAGGAATTGCAGGGGGGCGGGCCGATGATCGATATCGGGGTGCATGTGATTGAGATGGCGCACTTTCTGATCGGGTCGCCCAAGCCTGTGGCGGCAGCGGGGAATACCTGGACGTATATGGGGAACAAGAAGTCGGATGTGGTGTCGCAGTGGCCTGGGTGGGATCACAAAACCTACACCGTCGAAGACCTGGCGATTGGGCAGATACGGTTTGAGAACGGAGCGATTTTGCAGATCGAGGCGATGTTTGCGGGGCATATCGAGAAGGACGTATGGAATTTCGAGGTGATAGGAGACAAGGGGGGATGCCGGTGGGACCCGCCGGCGATTTTCACGGACCGGGCGGGGTCGATGGTGAACGAATCGGCGGCGTTTGTGGGGAGCAAGACCGACTTCTCGTATCTCTTTTCCCGCAAGCTGAGGAATTTCGTGGATGCGTGTTTGAAGGATGAGCCGCTGGCGGCGCCGGGGGAGGCGGGGCTGGCGGTGCAGAAGATTTTGGATGGGGTGTATCGCGCGGCGGAAGCGGGGGAGGAAGTGGAGATCGAGTAGAGCTGGAAACCAGAAAACCGAAACCAGAATGACGAATCAAATCCGAAGTCCGAATGACGAAGTGGGAAGCCATTCGGTCATTCGGGATTCTGGTTTGTGTTTTTCAGCCGCGGCCTGGGCGATTCTCGGCTTTGTGGTTTGCTCGGCAGCTGCGGGGGTTCTTTCCCGGGGATTCCTCGAATCGGACGGGGCTACGCATTTCATTTTGCGCGGCATGCGTTTGAGCAGCCGATCTTTTTTGTGGATATCTGGGGAAGGCCGCTGTGTACGGCGGTGCTGGCGGTGCCGGCGTGGATCGGGGGGCTGGCGGGGGCGCGGCTGGCGAGCATGGTTGTGGCGATTGGATGCGGGGTTGTGGCGGGGGAGATTGCGCGGGGGGAGGGGATGAGGTGGCCGGTGCTGGCGATGATTTTTACGCTGGGGTCGCCGCTGGTTTTTCTGCATTCGTTTTCGGAATTGACGGAATTGCCGTTTGCGCTGGTGCTCGCGCTGGCGGTGCTTTGTTATCAGCGGCGGGCGTGGTGGGGGATGGCGATTTTCATGGCGATCGCGCCGCTGGGGAGGCCGGAGGGGTTTGGGTTGCTCGGTCTCGCGGCGGTGGGGTTGATTTTGAATCGGAAATGGTGGCCGGTGGTGGTGCTTCCGATGGGGGTGGTGGCGTGGAGTATCGCGGGGCATTTGATGGTGGGCCCCCCTACCCGGCCTTGGTGGATGTGGCTGGGGGATCATTGGCCTTATGAATCGGGGAGTGAGTATCCGAAGGGGCCGCTGGTTTATTTTCTGGCGGTGTTGCCGATGGTGGTGGGGCCGTTTGCGCTGCCGGCGGTGGGGATTGGGATGTGGCTTTGTTTTTTGCGAGGGAAATTGCGCGAACATGCGGGGCGGGTGGATTGGGTGATCGCGGGGTTGCCGCTGGGGATTCTGGTGGGGCATAGTCTGCTGTTTTGGCTGGGGAAGTTTTCCAGCAGCGGGTCGGTGCGCTGATCTGCTTATCGTGGCGCCGCTGTGGGGATGTTTGGCGGCGCGGGGGTGGGAGTGGGTGTTTGAGCGGCTCAATTGGAAGCGCGGTTTCGTGGGCGGCGCTGGCGGTCGTTGTGCCGGGCGTCGTCAACTGGGTGTATCCGTTTTTGCCGATCAGACAGTCAGCGAGCTGGAGCCAGGCGGAGAAGATCGTGAGGTGGTATGAGGGGAGCCGGGTGCGGGGCGAATGTCCGAGGATCATGACGAACCATCCAGGGGTTTATTTTTATTTGAATGTCAGTCCGTGGGACCGGAGGTTTGTGGTGCCGTGGTCGATGGAGGGGATTGAGCATCCGCAGGGGGGCGTGCTGCTGCTTTGGGACAGGGAGTTTTGCACGAGGAATTCGGATCCGAAACTGGTGGCGTCGATTGACAGAATCAAAGCCGCGGGGTGGGTGGAGGATGCGGGGGCGACGGGATTGTCGGATGCGAATTGGGCGGATATACCGCCAAGTCAGCTTCGATTTGATCAGCAGGATGAGTGGGTGATTTTTCGATTGAAGTGACGAGTTTTTATTTCAGTTTTAATTCTTGGCGTCTTGAGCGAAGCGGGCGGTTATAAGATTTTTTAACCGCCAAGACGCCAAGAGACTTCGATGAGCCTCAGTCGAATCGCGCCAAGGAAGACAAAGCGGGGATGAGAGGGGTTTTAATTTTTGCGCTGCGGCGGCGACGGCGGGCTTGGCGGGGGGTTCGATTTGCGCCTTCGGCGGCGCGGTTAGCGAGGCGGGTGGTGGTTGGCCAGATGGTTCCCAGCCATAGGACGGCGACCATCGCGATCCCGACGGCGACCAGGACCGGCATAGGGTGGTGGATGGGATGGTCCTCCTGGCGCGGGGGCTGTTGGAAGCGCGGGGTGGTTGATTCGGAGGCGAGGAAGAGGGCGCCGATGATTCGAAGGTAATAGCCGGCACTGATGGCGGCGTTGATGACCAGGATGACGACGAGCCAGGTGAGGTTGGCTTTCCACGCCGGCAGGATTAGGAAGAGTTTTCCGATGAAGCCGATGGTGAGAGGGATGCCGATGAGGCTGAAGCAGGCGACGGCCATGGCGAGGCCGAGGAGGGTGTGCTCGCGTCCGAGGCCGGCGAGGTCGTCGAAGGTTTCGGCACTGGCAGCGGATTGGGGGGAGCGGGCTGGCAAAAGTATTAACACGCCGAAGGCGGCGACGTTGGTGAGGCCGTAGGCGGCGAGATAGAAGAGGATGCCCTGGAGGGCGGAGGTTTGGACGTCGTAGCTGCTGGAACTGAGGAGGGCGGTGACGCCGACGAGCATGTAGCCGCTGTGGGCGATGGAGCTGTAGGCGAGGACGCGTTTGACGTTGATCTGGACGAGGCCCAGGACGTTGCCGACGGTCATGGTGAGGGCGGCGAGGACCCACATCAGCTTTACGATGTGGGGGTCGATGTGCCAGGTGCCGCCGGTGACGGCGAAGAGGATTTTCAGGAGCGCCGCGAAACCGCTGATCTTGGGGACGAAGCTGAGGAAGGCGGTGACGGGAGTCGCGGCGCCCTGGTAGACGTCGCCGGCGTAGAAGTGCATGGGGACGATGGCCATTTTGAAGGCCAACCCCGCGATGATCATGACGACGGCGAGGATGAGCCAGGGGGAGAGGCCGGCGGCGGGGACGGCGTTGTCGGTGATGAGATCGAGGCGGGTGGTGCCGGTCATTCCGTAGAGATAGCTTAGGCCGAAGAGCAAGAGGGCCGAGGCCATTGCGCCGAGGAAAAAGTATTTGACGCCGGCTTCGTGGGCGGTGGTTTGGGGGCGGGAGATGCTGACCATGATGTAGGTGGGGATGCTGGCGAGCTCGAAGCCGAGGAAGAGGAGCATGATGTCGTTGGCGCTGGCGATGATGAAGATGCCGGCGATGGAGAGGAGCATGAGGGCGAAGAATTCGGAGGCTTCGGAGGCGAAGTTATGGGCGGGGCCGCCGGTGGCGTCGCGGTTGGAGGGCCAGACGAGCAGGACGAGCAGAATGCCCATGCCGGAGGAGAGGATTTTGACGTAGCGTGCGAATTCGTAGACGTGGACGGTGTACCAGTGGAGGTCGAATCGCGGGGCGTTGCCGGCGATGGGGGAGAGTTGGGAGACGGCGGCGATGAAGAGAGCGATGATCGACAGAATCGGGGCGGCTCGGCGGACGGCGGGCTTGAAGGAGACGCCCATTAGGATCAGGACGCAGGCGACGGCGCACAGCAGAATCTCGGGGAACATGGCGGTGAGGAGTTCGCTCATTGGCTGGCCCCCGGGGTTAATTCCGAAGTCCGAAGTCCGAATGACGAATCAAATCCGAAATTCGAATGACGAATGGGGGTCGCGCTTGTCACCTGAACTTTGGACGGTGTTGGCGGTTCAGGGTTTGTGGCTTCGGAAGTTGTGATCGGCTGGGTCATGTAGTTCAGGGGGCTGTTCATGGAGCGGAGAACGCCGGAGGGATAGACGCCCAGGTAGGCGACGGCCAAGGCGAGGGGGATAAGGAGGGCGATTTCGCGGGGGCCGATGTCGCCGGGGTGTTCGTGGGCGTGTTCGCCGTGGAGTTCGGGGGTTTTGAGGGGGCCGAAGATGACGCGGGCGGTCATGTGGAGCATGTAGACGGCGCCCAAAATGATTCCCAGCGCGGCGAAGGAGCCGTAGACAACGCCGAGGTGGGGGCTGGTGAATGCGCCGAGGATCGTGAGGAACTCGCTGACGAATCCGTTGAGGCCAGGGAGGCCGATGCTGGCGAGGGTGAAGTAGACGAAGAAGAAGGCCATGATAGGCATGTGGCGGGCGAGGCCGGAGAGTTGGTTGATGTCGCGGGTGTGGTAGCGCTCGTAGATCATGCCGATGACGAGGAACATTGCGCCGGTGCTGAGGCCGTGGTTGAGCATGTAGAGGACGGAGCCTTCGAGGCCGTGGAGATTGAGGGCCATCATTCCCAGTACGCAGAAGCCGAGGTGGGAGACGGAGCTGTAGGCGACGATTTTTGATGTCCTGCTGGACCCAGGCGACGAGCGCGCCGTAGATGACGCCGATGACGGAGAGGACGCCGAGGAAATGGAGGAGGCCGGGGAAGGTGACGGAAGAGTCAGCGGCGAGAAGACCGATGGGGACGGCGAGGCGGATGAGGCCATAGGTGCCGAGCTTTAGCAGCACGCCGGCGAGGATAACGCTGCCGGCCGTGGGGGCTTCGGTGTGGGCGAGGGGGAGCCAGGTGTGGACTGGGAAAAGCGGCACCTTGACGGCAAAGCCGGCGACGAGAGAGAGGAAGACCCAATAGCGCTCGGTGGGCGTGAGCGAGGTGCGGGCGTATTGGACGATTGTCTGGATGTCGAAGCTTCCGGCGTGGTAGCCGAGATAGATCGCGCCGGCGAGGGTAAAGATGGAGCCGGTGAAGGTGAAGAGGAAGAATTTACCGGCAGCGTCGCGGCGCGAGGGACCGCCCCAGATGCCGATGATGAAGAACATGGGGACGAGGGTGAGTTCGAAGAAGATGTAGAAGACGAGGATGTCGCGGGCGACGAAGACGCCGAGCATGGCGCACTGGAGCAGGAGCATCCAGGCGTAATATTCGCGGGGCCGGTCCTTGATGCTTTCGAAGCTGGCGGCGATGGCGCAGGGCATCAGCAAAGCGGTGAGGAGAACGAGCCAGAGGCTGATGCCGTCGATGCCGAGGGAGAAGGAGGCGTGGATGGGGAGGGCGAGGGCGACGTTATCGAAAGTAAGCTGAAAGCCCGGGACGTCGAAATGGAAGGAGCAGAGTGCGATGAGGGCGACGAGAAGCGTGGCGAGGCTGACGAGCAGCGCCCAGGTTTTGGCGGCGGCGACGGGGATGAAGGCGCCGATGACAGCGCCGGCGGCGGGGAGAAGGAGGAGGATGATCAGGGTTGGGCTCATATCAGTGCATGAAGATCAGAAGAAGGATTGCCGCGAGGCAGAGGATCATTGCGCCGGCGTATCCCTGGAGGTAGCCGCGCTGGGTGGTGAACTTGAGGAAATAGCCGACGAGCTGGCAGATCCAACCGGCGGCGTTGACGAGCATGTCGATGACCCAGCGGTCGAAGTTGTAGAGGATGTTTCCGAGGGTTCGGAGAGGCTCAATGATGCAGGCCTGGTAGATTTCGTCGACGTAGAACTTGTTTTCGATGAGGCGGGAAAGGGGCGCGAGGCGCTGGGGGATTTCGTCGCCGAGGGTGCGATTGGCGAGGTGGAGATACCAGGCAAGCGTGATGCCAAAAGCGGAGATAAGGCCGCTGATGATCATGAGCATGTGGACGCTATGGGCTTCGGTGCTTTGGCCCATTGAATCAGCCAATCCTTCGGGGACGCCGGGAGTGGATTGGGCCAGGTTGTATGCGTTAATCAGCGAGGGGCTGTTGCCGATGAACTGGCCGAAGGGGGTTGCGGGGAAGTTGATGTAGCCGGCGAATAGTGCGCCGATGGCGAGGAGGAAGAGGGGCGCGATCATGAGCATGGGCTCGTGATTGTGATGTTCGTGTTCGTGGGCGTCATGACCATGGGAATCGTGGGCATGGTCGTCAGAATGGCCGTGGAGGTCGGGGGCGTGGGGGGCCGGCTCGGGAGGAGGCGGAATGACGAGGGGGCCTTCGAAGACGCGGAAGTAGACGCGGAAGGTGTAGTAGGCGGTCATGAAGGCGACGCCGAGCATGAAGAGGCCGAGGAAATTGTTGCGGGCGAGGGCGGCGTCGACGATCTGGTCCTTGGAGAAGAAGCCGCTGAAGAATGGGAAGCCGGAGAGGGCGAAGCAGCCGACGAGGATGAGCCAGCGGGTTTTGGGGAGGACGGCTTTTAGGCCGGACATTTTCCGCATGTCCAGTTCGCCGAGCATGGCGTGCATGACAACGCCGCAGCAGAGGAAGAGGAGGGCCTTGAAGAAGGCGTGGGTGACGAGGTGGAAGACGCCAGCGACGGGGCAAAAACAGCCGACGGCGACGAACATGAAACCGAGCTGGCTGATGGTGCTGTAGGCGAAGACCTTTTTAATGTCGAACTGGCGAAGGGCGATGGTGGCGGCGAGGAGGCTGGTGAAAGCGCCGATGCAGGCGATGGTGTTCATGGCCGCGCCATTGGTGACGAAGAGGGTGCCGCAACGGGCGATCATGTAGACACCGGCGGTGACCATGGTGGCGGCGTGGATGAGTGCGGAGACGGGGGTGGGGCCTTCCATGGCATCCGGGAGCCAGACGTAGAGGGGGAACTGGGCGGATTTACCGAAGGCGCCGAGCATGAGGAGGAAGGGGATCCACTTCATGGCAGCGGGAACGAGGGAGGCATTGACGCCCGGGATTTGGGCGAGCTGGTCCAGGGGAAGGGTTGCCAGCTCGAGGACGCCGGTGTGGGTGCCGACGCCGGTTCCGAAATAGCTGACGGATCCGAAGGCGAACCAGATGAGCATGATGCCGAGGCCGAAGCCGAAATCACCGACGCGGGTGGTGATGAAGGCTTTTTTGGCGGCTTCGCGGGCGCTGGGTTTGTCGTAGTAGTAGCCGATGAGGAGGTAGGAGCAGAGCCCGACGCCCTCCCAGCCGAGGTAGAGCATGATGAAGTTGTTGCCCATGACGAGGCAGGTCATGGAGAAGATGAAGATTCCAAGATAGGCGAAGAAGCGGAAATAGCCATCCTCGCCTTTCATGTATCCGGCGGCGTAGACGGTGATGAGGAAGCCGATGCCGGTGACGACGCTGAGCATGACGGCAGTGAGGGGATCGAAGAAGCAGCCCGCGGTGGCTTTGAAGGAGCCGGCTTCAATCCAAGTGTACCAGTCGATGACGAGGGTGAGGGGTTTGCCTTCGTGCCAGAGGCCGAGCATTCCGAAGAGGAGGGAGAGGGAGATCACGGCGCTGAGGCCGACGCCGATCCAGATGGGCCAGTGTGATTGGCCGCGGAGCCATTTGGCTCCGGAGAATCCCGCGATGGCTGCGCCGATGAGGGGCAGGAGGGGGATCAGGTATGAAAATTTTGCTGCGAAAAGTGCTTCCATTCCCTTGTTACCAGATTTATGTCCTTGTGGCGGACGGCCCCCACTTAGCGGACGGCCCCCACCCTAACCCTCCCCCGGAGTACCAGGGGAGGGGATAAAGAGGAGATGCGGGGAAGGCGTTTAAATTCATGTTCGTAATCACCATTTCAATTCCCGCCAGGCGTCGGCGTCGAGAGTATTTTTCTGACGGAAGAGGAGGACGACGAGGCCCAGGGCCAAGGAGGCTTCCGAGGCGGCGATGACGAGGACGAAAATCACAAATGCCTGGCCCGCCAGATTGCCGGAGTATCTGCTGAAGGCGATTAGATTAATCAGGACGCCTTGAAACATCAGTTCGGTGCAGAGGAAGATGACGATGAGGTTTCGGCGGGTGATGAAGCCGACGAGGCCGATCACGAACATGATCGCTCCGACGGCCAGATAATATTGAAGCTCGATAGGGCTCATCGCTCCGGAAAGGCCTTTTGCTTGGGGTTGGTGGTTCCGTAGACGGGGATGCTGTGGGGATCGTCGTTCACCGGCGTGGCCGTCGCGGTGATGGCCTCTGAGCTGGGCTCGTAGGCCTGGTCAACGTCGGTGACGCGCCGGCGGGCGATCACGATCGCGCCAACCATACTGATGGTCAGAATAAGCCCGGCAAGCTCGAGATTAACGGTCTGGTCCTGAAAGAGATATTGGCCGATGGATTGGGTGGAGCCGTGAACCAGCTCCTCAGGCATGATGGCAATGTCGGGCGGGGTTGGGCTTAGGGGAGGGGACTGGTCGGATTTATCGAAAATGACGAAGAGCAGGACGCCCATGAGAGCGAAGCCGACGCAGGAGGCGACGAAGGGATCGCGGGAGACGGTGTCGCACTCAGCCAAGCCCGCGAGGGAGCCGGGCCCGGTGGTTTGGGCGGAGGCGGCAAGCATGATCACGAAAACATAGGTGATCAGAATCGCCCCGGCATAGATCAGCACCAGTGCGGCGGCCATGAATTCGGCGTGAAGGAGAATGAAGAGGCCGGCGCTGGCAAATATAGTGAGGACGAAATAGAGGGCGGAATAGACCGGCCGGGGATGGGTAATCACGCGAACGGCGCCGATGAGGGCAATGGCCGAGAAAATCCAGAAATAGGGACCGACGGTCGAATTGGCAGGGCCCGCGGCTACGCGGAGGAGAATCAGGGCGAAGGAGATGCCGGCGACCGCGAGCATGAAGCCGCCGAGCTTGGGGGCTTGCCTGGGCCCGGGGAGGAGAAGCATCGTCGCCACCCCCCCTACCACGCAAAGCAGGAGGATGATCATCGGCTCGATGAGGTAGTAGTTCGTCGCGCCGGCGTCAGGAGCGGCGGCCAATGTTGAAGCGATTGCAAGCATTTAAAACATCTCACCGGTTTTAGAGCCGGGGAGGGCGCAAAGTCTATGAATGGGGGAGATGGGATGCAAGGGGGGGCGGATACAGTTGCGAGTTGCGAGTTGCGAGTTGCGAGCAAATACGCTTGCTTTTTTACTCGCAACTCGCAACTCACAACTCGTAACTTTGCTCGCCATCGGCATTATGATTCCCACCAATGTCCCTTCGAATTCTCATCGTCGCCCTCGGGAGTCATGGCGATGTTCATCCGTTTCTGGCGATCGGGAGGGAATTGAAGCGGCGGGGTAATGAGGTGTGCGTGATTTTGCCGGCGATGTTTGAGGAGCTGGCGCGGGCGGTGGGGATGGAATTTGCCGCGATCGGGACGGTGGAGCAGTTTGAGAAGATGTCGGCGCGCCGGAATTGTGGCAGCCGGTGCGGGGGTTTCAGGTGGTGGCGGAGGGAGTGGGGGAAATGATGGGGCCGTGTTATGAGGCGATCCTGAAGAATTATGTGCCGGGGAGGACGGTTTTGGTTTTGTCGACGCTGGGGGTGGCGGGACGGGTGTCGCAGGAGGTGATGGGGATACCGGCGGTGTCGGTGCATTTGCAGCCGGCGGTGTTTCGGAGTGCGATCCGGCCGGCGAAGACACCCCCCCTTCCCGTGGCCGATTGGGCGCCGGAATGGGGAAATCGGCTGACCTATTGGCTGGCGGATCGTTTGGCGATCGATCCGGCAATGGCGACGCCGTTGAATGCGTTTCGGGGGAAATTCGGGCTAAAGCCGGTGAAGCGGATCATGGGGGGGTGGATTCATTCGCCGCAACGGGTGATCGGACTGTTTCCGGAGTGGTTTGCGGCGCCGGCGGCCGATTGGCCGAAGCAGACGGTGCTGACGGGGTTTCCGCTTTATGATGAGGCGGATATTGCGCCGGTGGATGAGGGGCTGGAGAGATTTTTGAATGAGGGGGAGGCGGCGATCGCGTTTACGGCGGGAAGCGCGATGAAACATGGGGATCGATTTTTTGAGGAGGCGGTGAAGGCGTGCGTGATCCTGGGTCGGCGGGGATTGCTGCTTTCGCGGCATGCGGAGAATGTGCCGGGGGATCTGCCGGCGGGGATTCGGTATGTGGAATATGCGCCGTTCAGCCGGGTGTTTCCGAAATGCGCGGCGGTGGTGCACCATGGGGGGATCGGGACATCGGCGCAGGGGTTGGCGGCGGGTGTGCCGCATCTGGCGGTGCCGATGGCGCATGATCAGTTTGATAATGGGGAGAGGTTGAAGGGCCTGGGGGTAGGGGAAATTGTTGTCGCGAGGCGATTTTCGGGGGGGCGGGCTGCGGGGCGCTGGGGAAAATCATTGATGGGTCGCGGCGAGAGGCGTGCGTCTCGATTCGCGAAAAGTTACGGGCGGCCAATCCGATTGCGCAGACTGCTGACCTAATCGAGCAGGCGTATCATGCCGGCGTGAAGGCAGGACGATCGCATGTGGGTTGAAAAATGCGAAAGACCCCCACCCTAACCCTCCCCCGGAGTACCAGGGGAGGGAAGAGACGGTTGCGTGAGACATTGGCCCTCCCTATGATTCGGCCAGCCATTTGCCGCTGTTTTGAATGAGCACACTACCGATACCAACAAGCAATGTTAAGGCAACTGAGGCCAGGGAAGAGCCGCGGCCGATTGCGTCGCGGATTCCCAGCGGGCGGCTCTCGCGCTTGTACGACCGGATCGAAGCCTTTATCAGCCGATTGTCGGTTCGCGACAACTTCTGGTATCGCATCTGCTCCCTCATCTGGCTCCCCTACGCATTTTTCAGCGGGATCAAGATCACAGCGATGTCGGCCGACACTTATGCGGCGGTGTTGCCGTTCAGAAGGTTTAATCGGAACTGGTACCGGGCGATGGCGGGCGGAGCGCTTTTGGCGAACAGCGAGATTGCCGGGGGGATGTATGTGTTTGGGATTTGCGGGGGGGATTACACGGTGGTTTGCAAGCATTTGGAATATACGTTCATGCGGCCCTGTTTTGGGCCGGCGGTTTATCGGATGACGCCGCGGGAGAATATTCAGCAGATGCTGGAGACCGGGCAGGAATTCAACGTGACGTTGGACCTGGAGATTTTGCAGCAGGTATCGACGATCGGGGAGAAGGACAAGCGGGTGGGGCGATGCGAGGCGACGTTTCACGTCACGCCGAAGATTCAGCATAAGCTGAAGAAGGCGCGGCAGCGGGCGGCGGCTGAGCTGAGCCAGAGCCTGTAAATTCGTGAGCGAGATTTCAACAAACGACGGTGGGCTTAAGTCGGTCGCGCGAAGTGGGGGATGGGCGGTTTATCTTGCGATGTCGTGGACGTGGTGCATCGGCATGTTTTTGCCGGTGCTTCTGATGCGCGAGCTGGGGATCACTGGGGTCATTTTCTTTGCCGTGCCCAATATCGTCGGCGCGGCGGCGATGGGATGGATCATCCGCGGGGCGGATGAGAGCCGGCGGATGATCGAGGAGAATCGCGGCTCGTTTGTCTGGTTTTCGCTGATCACGATCGCGTATCACGCTTTCTTTGCCGCGTGGATGATCCGGCGGCTGATCGGGCCAAGCGCCGGCCCGGCGATGGCGGCGGTTTTTTTTTGTTTCTGGATGATCCTGCAGTGGAAGAAGGGGGGAAATTTCCTGGCTCCCATGATGGCGCTGCTGATTTCGATCGTGGTGATGGCCTGGGGAGTCTGGCGACGGGATCTCCCCTACCTGGCCCATCCGGTCGGAGGGATGCGGCTCGATCCGATCGACAACTTCTGGCTGGCGCCGGTTTGGATTTTTGGGTTTCTGTGCTGCCCGTTTCTGGACATGACGTTTCATGCCGCCAGGCGGGCGTTGTCGCGCGCCGAGGCCCGGGTGGCGTTTGCGTTTGGATTTGGAATCCTCTTTGCGCTCATGCTGGCGATCACGGTTGGATACAGCGGGTGGTTCATCGCCTTCGATCCGGCCCGCAATCCGCAGGTCGCGATGATTCTAGCGGTGCATCTTATGGTGCAGAGCTGTTTAACGGTGGCGCTGCACGTGCGGCAGATTTCACCGGAGAATCGGCGGCCGTCATTTGGGCATTTTCTGGTGTTCGGAGTGGTGCTGCTCATCGCAGTGGGGCTTGGGGTTTGGGAACCGGACCAGTTTTCTTACAACGGGATCGGAATGGGGGAACTCATTTACCGCGTGTTCCTGGGGTTTTATGGGCTGGTGTTTCCCGCAATCGTCTGGCTGCGGATCGTGCCGCCCAAGAGGTCGATGCTGCGGGTGGTGATGGCGATCGTAGTGGCCGCGCCCTTGTATTGGCTGGGGTTTGCGGATGAGCGGATGGTTTTTATGGTGCCGGGGGTTTTGATTGTGGTGCTGTCGAAATTTTTGCCTGATGCGAGGGTAAACCAAGGCAATCGTCTGGGAGCGGGTTAGGGCAAGGGGTATTTTGGCATCTATTTGGCGAATTCACGCGTAGAATTCCATTATGGCGGCTACCGATGAGATCACCGACGAGGGTCTGTATCTCAACCGCCGGAACTTTCTCCGGGCGGGGGTGCTGGCGGCATCGGTATCGGCGACGGGGTGGGTTTATCGGAAGCTGAATCCGATTGCGCCTAAAGCAGGGGCTTTTGCCCCGATCGGTGACATCGCCATTCCCGCCGCGACGACGCGTCCGGGGGGCGCGAGCACCGCGGGGTTTGCGACGAGCGAAGCCCTGACCAGCTTCGAGAACATCACGCATTACAACAATTTCTACGAATTCTCTTTCGAGAAGGAAGCGGTCGCGGACGCGGCCGCCGGGTTCGTCAGCCGGCCGTGGCAGGTTGCTGTGGGTGGGCTTTGCGCCAAGCCGGCGACCTTTGACATCGATGACCTGCTAAAGATCGCCCCGATCGAGCAGCGTGTCTATCGCATGCGCTGCGTCGAAGCCTGGTCGATGGTTATTCCCTGGGACGGGTTTTCGCTCTCGAAGGTTCTCGAGCACGTGCAGCCGCTGAGTTCGGCGAAATATGTTGGGTTTCAATCGCTGCTCGATCCCGGGCGGTTTCCCAATCAATCCGGCGACGGGCTTCCGTGGCCTTACGTCGAGGGGCTGCGCATGGACGAAGCGATGCATCCGCTGACGATTCTTGCCAGTGGGATTTATGGCAAGCAGCTTCCGCCGCAGGATGGGGCGCCGATTCGGCTGGTGGTGCCGTGGAAGTATGGGTTCAAGGGGATTAAGTCGATCGTCAAGATCACGCTTCAGGCGGATATGCCTTCGACGACGTGGAATATCGTCGCGCCGGATGAGTATGGCTTTTACGCCAACGTCAATCCCAACGTCGATCACCCGCGCTGGAGCCAGGCGACGGAACGGCGCATTGGCGTTGGCGAGCGGGCGACGCTGATGTTTAACGGGTACGCGGATGAAGTTGGGTATCTGTATGCGGGGATGGATTTGCGGAAGAATTTCTAGCGGACAAGATGAAGGATCCCGGCTTCGCAAAATTCGCGCTGCTCGTTAACGGTTTGGTGCCGGGGGCGATGCTGATGTGGGACAACTATTGGCATCAGCTCGGGGCCAATCCCGTTGACCGGGCGATCCACGTGACCGGCCTCACCGCCCTCACTTTCCTGGTTCTCACGCTCACGGTGACGCCGCTGCGAAAGCTTTCGGGGTGGAACTGGCTGAGCCATTTCCGCAGAATGCTGGGGCTGTTTGCCTTCTTCTACGCGCTGGCGCATTTCTCGATATATTTCTGCCTTGAGCGGCAGCTCAGCATCAGTGCCGTGGTGCTGGACGTCATCCAGAACAACTTCATCCTCTTTGGAATGATCGCCCTGCTGCTGATGGTTCCGCTGGCGATTACCTCAACCAATGCCAGTATCAAGCGGCTGGGGGCGGCGCGATGGAAGAGGCTGCATGAGCTGGTCTATATCTCAGCCATCTGTGCCGGGATGCACTATGCGATGTTCGGCAAGCTGGTGGGGTGGCAGGCGCTGATCGACGGCTACCACCTCAAGCAGACGGCGTTCATCGCGATCATTGCGATCCTGCTGCTTTACCGGCTGGTGCGAAAAACGGCTGCGACGACTGGTCACTGAATTCAGTAATTCCATTGCATTTCCGAATTGGGGGACCAACAATTGCCTCATGGCCTCTCTGCGCGACGTTCGCCCGGTTTTGAAATCTCATGGAGCGTGGGCGTTTCTGCGCTGCGTCCGCCAGCAGATGAATGAGGACGGGATTTATGTGTGGGCATCGGCGCTGGCGTATTCGTGGCTCTTTTCGATTTTTCCGTTTTTGATCCTGCTGCTCAGTCTCGTGCCCTATCTGCCGGACAAAACCAGGGCAAATGCCAGCAGCGCCGTGGCGGGGATCATCAGCCAGATTCTGGGAAAGGAAGCCTCGACGCTGAACGACAACATCAAGCAGGTGATGGACAAGCCGCGCACGGGTTGGCTGGGAATCGGGCTGGTGGTGAGCGTCTGGGTCGCCAGCGGGGGAATGTCGATGACCATGTCGGCGCTGGACCGGTGCTACGACGTGAAGCAGACGCGGTCGTATATCCACCAGCGGGCGGTCGCCATTGTGCTCACGATCGGGGTGACGATCGGTGTGCTGTTCATGATTGTTCTGCTTCCCATCGGTGAAGCCGTGGGGGCGTGGGCCTCGTCACATGGCGTGATCACCGGGCGCATCTATTTCGCCTTCGACGCGGCGCGATATGTTCTGTCTATCTTTTTCGCGCTGGCGGTTACCGGCGTGATTTACCAATTCGGCCCAAACATCCGCCAGCGGTTCAACCTTCTCAGCCCCGGGGCGATCTTCACGGCCGTGGTGTGGCTTCTTACCAATTTTGTGTTCCGGTATTATGTCGATCGCTTTGCCCGCTACGACCAGACCTACGGGACCGTGGGCGGAGCGGCGATTCTTCTACTTTTTTTCTATATCGACGGGCTGGTGCTACTGGTCGGGGCGGAGATCAACAGCGAAATCGATTTCGAGCGGCTGGGGGTCGGTCCGGGCTGCCGGGATTTCAGGGGCAAGGCGGGTGCCAACAAGCCGCCGGAACTGACGAAGGAACTGTGATTTCAGTCCTATCTTCGGCGACGGCGTGTATAATCGAAGGTCGACCCAGCCGCCGCTTTTTGTCGAATGACGCAGCCTCTCGATTACAGCCGGGCTCTGTACATCGGCCGCCGTTACTTTCGAACGTCTTTGAATATCTTCGTCGCGATTGCAGGTTCATTGATACTTATCTTCTTTGACGCCTGCGTCGCAATCTATCACCACCGGATTCCGATTTGGGTTCCAGGCTTCGCGGTAATCATCACATGCTCCGTTGGCTGGCTGTGGTATTGCATCTTCAGTGATCGTTGTGAGATTTTTACGATCGAAGCGGAAGGAATCTTTCGGAGCGGCCGAATCATTCCCTGGTCAAAGGTCGCGCGGTTCGGAGCTTACCCTCCGGCCTGGGGGTCGGGGCACACGAACCTGACGCTCTTTTACAAGACCCGTCCCTTTACATGGACGGTGCGTCGCCCTGTACTCATCGCACGGAATATCCGAGCAGGAATACAGAAAGCTGATTGAAGACCTGCGAATAGTGTTCGGCAGCAATTACCCCGATCTCCATCTCGGCGGATATGAGAAATGGGGCGGAGGAGGAGGCGCCGGAGGCTGATGCCAAGACTCGCTGACTTAAATAATTTGGGCCTCACGCCGGGGCGGGCGCGTCGGTCCGAATCTGCGCCGCAGGGCATCGAGCATGTCGCGCCAGCGCGGGCCGGTTTGCTCGGTTTCGTAGATCAGCACGTCGCTGAGGGTGACGAAATCGCGGTTTTCCAGGGCAGTGCGGATTTGCTTGAGCTGGTCGGCGAAAAGGAGGACCGATTCCTTCATTGGGCGGCCGCCGGCGGTGATTTTGTCCAGGTCGATCTTCATGAGCCGGGCGGTTTTCAGGAGGGATTCCTGGGCGTGATGCCAGGTGGTGAGGCACCCGGAAAGTTTCTCCATCGCGCGGACATTTTGATTGGTCTGGAGCAATCTGGCTGCTCCATTTTTGATGCGGTCGGCTTCGCCGATCTGAGCTTCGACCTGCTTGAGGACTTCCATGGCCATTTCGCGGGGGTCGGCGGTTTCGATGAAGACGTGATGTTTTTCGACCGGCGATTGCCGCATGTCGCCGAGGTGGCGGAGGTCGGGCTCGAGGCCGTCGATGAGGACGTGGACGACCAGGCGCTTTTTTCTCTGGAGGTGGGTGAGGACCTGTCCTACGGTCTTGAGGCCCAGTTCTTCGGCGCAGGGGCGAATGATCGACGGTGACGGGCATAGGCAGACTCCCGACCCTCCTATCGGCTCGGCTGCCAGTGAAACGTGAGATAGTCCGATAAAAATGAGGATACTTTGCCCTGATCCCCGGTTCACTCGAGGATATTCCGCCCAGGCTAACGACGTGGCGGCCAAAAACTGCGGCACAGAATCCATCGTGCAATTTGCGCGATCGCGATCGCTGTTCTGCACGAAATATCCCTCGCTCCGCGCTGTCAAACCGAAATATCCCGCTGAAAAACCCGCTTAGGCTTTTGGCATCCGATTCGCTCGAAAGCCATCCCCGCCATTGTCCAAAATGGCCGGAAGGGATGAACGTGATTCTGAAACAGAAAATTCCGCCCAGCCCTCAGATGCCATTGGCGTGCGTATGGAGATGAGGGCGGCTCTCCAGTACGCGCTTTTCCTCGGCGTGGTCACCGTTTTGGTGAAGCCCGCCGGATCATACCTGGCCCGCGTTTTTGCCGGCGAGAAAACATTCCTTGATCGATTCCTGTTGCCAATCGAACGGGCGATCTTTCGGGTTGCCCGCATCGATCCCGCGCGCCGAATGACCGCCCGTGAATACACCGTTGCGTTCGTGATCTTCAGCGCCGTCGGCACGCTGCTTCTTTACGCCATCCTCCGGGTTCAAACTCTTATCCCCGGCGGCCCCGCTAAGGAATTCCTTTCCACCCCTCTCACGCTCGACCTGGCCATGAACACGGCCATCAGTTTCTCCACCACCACCACCTGGCAGGCGTATGGCGGTGAATCGACGATGAAATACTGGACGCAAATCATCGGACTGGCCGCGCAGAATTTTTTCGCGGGCGCGGCCGGGCTTGCCATCGGGATCGCTTTCATCCGCGGATTTGCAAACAAAGAGCGGGCGACCATCGGCAATTTCTGGTTCGATCTCGTCCGGGCCATGCTCTGGGTCCTGCTGCCCATTTGCGTGGCTGGAAGCATCGTTTTGATTTTTGAAGGCGTTCCGATGACCTTCGGACCTTACGTCAACGCCCATGCCCTCGGTGGCGGCATCCAGGTCATCGCCCGCGGGCCGGTCGCGGCCATGGACTTCATCGAAAACCTCGGCACCAACGGCGGGGGATTCTTCAATGCCAACGGCGCCCATCCCTTCCAAAGCCCCACGCCGATCGCAAATCTGCTGGGGATGCTGGCGATCGCGGTTTTGCCGGCTTCGCTGACCTATACCTTCGGAAAAATGGCCGGTCACCCCAGGGCGGGATGGATGCTTTACGTGGTGATGGCCGTGCTTTTCACGGCCGCGCTGATCGTCTGCCATTTCGCCGAATCGCGCGAAGTGGGGCGTTTGCGAGACCTGGGCGTCGCCGGCGCCAACTTGGAGGGGAAGGAAACGCGCTTCGGCGTTGCCCAAAGCGTCCTCACTGCCGTCACCACCAGCAACGGCGCCACGGGATCGACCAACGCCGCTCCCGATTCTCTTACCCCCGTGGGCGTTTGCGTGCCGCTGTCCAACATGCTGCTGGGCGAAATCGTTTTCGGCGGCCTCGGCACTGGTTTGTACAGCATGGTGATTGTTTTGCTCATCGGCGTCTTCATCGCCGGGCTGATGACGGGACGAAATCCCGAATACCTGGGGAAAAAACTTGGCCCCGGAGAGATCAAGCTGGTCTCGCTCTTCACCCTGACAACACCGATCGCCGTGCTGCTCCCGACTGCCATCGCGGTGCTTCTGCCGGCGGGGTTGGCGGGCCTTACGACCAACGGCGGGCCCCACGGGTTTACCGAAGTCCTTTACGCCTACGCCTCGTGCTGCGCCAACAACGGCCAGGCAATGGCCGGCCTGAGCGCGAACACCCCTTTCTACAATGTGACCACGCCCGCCGTCATGATGCTCGGCCGATTTGGCCTGGCGATTCCCGCGCTGGCGCTGGCGGGACGATTGGCGCGCAGAAGAAGCGCGCCCAGCACGCCGGAACACTGCCGGAGGACTCTCTTATCCTCGCCGCCGTGGCGGCTTCGACGGCAATCCTGGTTGTACTGCTGAGCTTTTTGCCCGCGCTGGCGATGGGGCCGATGCTGGAGTTTTTTGCCCGCGGGACTTATTGAGACCGACGCAAGGCCGGGCAATTGTCACGCCGCGGGCAGAAACAGGTTAAACGTCGTCCCCTCCCCCACCTTGCTCTCCACCGTGATCCGACCCTTGTGATGCTCAATGATGTCCTTGCAGATCGCCAGGCCCAATCCCGTTCCCCGCGCCTCGTCTTTTTTCGTCGTCCCCTTGGTGGTGAAAAACGGCTGAAAAATCTTCGGCAGGAGGTTCTCGGGAATTCCTGGGCCGGTGTCGATCACCTGGATTTTTACTTCGCTCTCGCCGGTCGCGGAGGCCTTGATGGTCAGCGAGCCGCCCCTGCCGAGCATGGCGTGGCGGGCGTTGATCAGAAGGTTAAGCAGCACCTGCTCTAGCTGCACGTCGTCACCCTGGACGCGAAGCTCGCCCTGGACCTGGACGCGAAGGGCGATGCCGTCTTTCTGGGGATCGCGTGCGAGCACGGCCAGCACCTGGTCGATGAGCGTTTGCACCGGGACGCTGGTCCAGGAGGTTTCGCCGCGGGCCAGGGCGAGCATTGCGGCGCAGATTTTTCCCGCTTTCTCCGCGCCGGCGAAGGCTTTGCCGAGGGCTTTGACGATGAGCTCCATGTCAGGCTTGTCGCTTTTGGCGCTTTGAAGCGCGAACTGGGAATAGCTGACCATGGGCGTCAGGAGATTGTTGAACTCGTGGGCGATGACGGCGGAGATGGTGCCGATGGTGGCGAGGCGCTGCGATTCGGTGAGCTGCTGGCGCAGCTCGTCAAGCTGCCGCTGAGTCTGGCCAAGCTGGCCCAGCAGGGATTGCTCGATACCGGCAGTAGGGGGTTGCACGTCGCTCACGCCGTCCATTCATCTATCGGTCCGAGCGTGAGTTAAGCTTCTATTACAACCGTTGCGGGTTATCGGACGCCACCCTGCTGCAATCCTTGCGGCGTTGGTTCGCCGCTTTCCTGCTTCTCTTCCAGGTTCTTCGCGGCGATCTTGTGGCGGATCACCCAAGGGAGCAGCAGAGCGAACATTACGCCCAGCGCCATCAGGAGCATTAAGGGGACCCGCCAGGGCCAGACGCCCAGAAAATCGGTGGGCGAGCGCTGGCCGCCATAGGTTTTCCCGATGTAGCCGTAATTGAGGTGAAAGTGCGCGTCGATGGGAAGCAGGATCAGCACGTACAGGATGGAAAACCAGGCGATGAAGCGGTAATCATGCCATTTCGGCCTGAACCCGCAGCCGGTGATGTCATAGAGGGCGGCACCGACGATGCAGGCGTGCCCCGTCCAGAAGACCCAGAACTGAAAATGGCCCGGGCCGAACCAGAGATCGGGATAGATAAAGCTGATCGACGAAAGCCCCAGCCCCCAGAAATAGGCGATCGAGCGCAGCGACCTCCAGTGCAGCAAAAGCGCCAGCGGCGCCACAAACATTACAATGTCGCAGATGTGCAGCGGGAGGGAGGCGCGATAATCAAAACGCGAGGGCCAGAGCGTGACGAGCTGGACGAAACAGGCCCCGGCGAGGCAGATCCATCCGATGATGCGATCCATCCTCCGCCGCAGCGGGGGATCGTCGGCGACGACGTCGCTGCGCCGCATCAAGACCATCCCAACCACGAACGCCAGAAACACCAGCACGACGCATAGATGCGTCCACGTGTAGGGGTGGAATTTGTTCTGCCAGGAATTGGGGTCTTGCATCTACCCCAATCTTAGCGCGTTGTCATCAGGCTGAGTACGCTTAATCTTTGCGGAATTGCCCATTGCCTATTTCCTATTTAAAGAGACGGCCCTGGCTCCAAATCGGAAATCGGAAATAGGCAATGGGCAATCTCTTACCCGACCGCGGCCAATAACTCTTTGGCCACGTATCTGACCTGTTCTTCCGGCAATTCCGGATAAACCGGCAGGGCCAGCACTTCGGCGCACGCCCGCTCGCTCTGCGGAAAATCGCCGGCCTTGTACCCCAGGTAGGCGAAACACTCCTGCATGTGCAGAGGCAGCGGATAATAGATCGCCGAGCCGATGCCCTTCTCCTGCAGGATCTGCTTCACGCGGTCGCGATTCGGCACGCGGACGATGTACTGGTTAAAAATGCTCCAATTGCCGGCCTCAATCTTCGGCGTGACTACCTTGCTTCCGGCCAGCATGGTGTCATAGATCGCCGCGTTGCGGCGGCGGGCTTCGTGCCACTGCTCGAGATATTTCAGCTTCACGTTCAAGACCGCCGCCTGCACGGCCGCCATGCGGAACATTCCGCCGACGTATTTGTGGAAATATTGATGGCCCGAGCCGTGCACGCGCATGAGCCGGCAGATTTCCGCGAAACTGTCGTCGTTGGTGCAGATGGCGCCGGCGTCGCCGAATGATCCCAGATTTTTCGTGGGGTAAAAGCTCAAACATCCGGCGAAGACCGCCGAGCAGGCGCGCTTGCCGTGGCGCTTGCGCCGATCGACTGGGCCGCGTCTTCGATTATTTTCAGATCGTGCCTGGCGGCGATTTCGTTTACTGCTTCAAGGTTCGCTATCTGCCCGAAGAGATCGACGGGGATAATTGCCCGCGTTTTGGGGGTAACCTTTTTCTCAAGCGTGGAGACGTCGATGTTAAACGTCGCCGGCTCGATGTCGGCGAAAACGATTTTGGCCCCCAGGCGCGCGATCGCTCCGGCCGTCGCGAAAAACGTGAAGGTGGGGCAGATCACTTCATCGCCCGGCTTCAGGCCCATGGCCATCAGCGAGCAGAGCAGCGCGTCGCTTCCGCTGCTGACGCCGATCGCATGCTTTACCCCGCAATAGGCCGCCAGGTTTTTCTCGAACTTCTCCACATGCGGCCCCAGCACCAGCGACTGATGATCGAAAACTTCATCCAGCGCGGCGCGAATCTCTTCGCGGATTGGCGCGTACTGCGCCTGTAAATCCAAAAGCTTTACGTTCATGGGGGGCAGGTTAAGGGGGATTGGCGTTAATTTCCAACGCGAGGATGATTTACTATTGCCTCAATAGAAAATTGGAAATAGGCAATAGGCAATATCTTCATTCCGAACACGTCCGGCTCGGCACCAACCCGGCGAAAAAGAAAATCCCCATCACAAAGACCATCAACCATCCCGCCCCGGGAAACGTCGGCGTCATGAATTGAAAAAGTTGCGGCCAGCGCGAATTGTCAAAATTCAAAAGCTGATGGGCAATCGTTGCAAAACCGACCACTGCCAGCAAAACATGCAACAATGATAGTTCCAACGACACTGCCACCATTGCCGCCGAGAGCGCCGACGCCCAGACTGGATATCTTCCCCCCATCTGGCACATGACGATCGGGAAGACCACCCAGGGCACCATGATGGCCACGAGGAAGCGCCGGTCGTTGCGGCGGGCGTGCAGCGCCGCCGCGGCCGCGGAGATGAGGAGGCAAATGCCGTAAACCGTGGCCATGGTCGCTTTCGTGTCCAGGTCGCTCGACCAGCTCCATTTCACGGAGGGGATGGCCCAGCTTCCGATCCGCCAGGGCCCCGGCGTCGAAAACGCGAAGCGCAGCGTGCCCATGGTGTCGTGAATGTCCCACTGGTAATTCTGGGCCAGGATCGACGTGAAATTGGAATAATTCCGCAGCCCCATCTGCATCTGGTCGTGCTTGATCGCTCCGTAGGCAAAGCCGAGCGTGGCCCACGAATAGCTTCCGTTGAATGCCCAGGAGGAAATCCAGATCGCCGCCGCCGCCACGGCCACCATCCAGTAAAAGAGCGACCGGCGCGGCAGCAGCCACGGCGGAATCAGCACGAACAGAAGAAAGAGCCCGAGGATCCCCGGCGGCAGCGCGGACTGCTTATGCATCATTCCCGCGAAGATGAGAACCATCGCCACGATGACCGCCGCCAGCACGGACGACGCGGTGACGAGCGCGGTCGCCGCGTTGTCTCCACCGCCATCCGACAGCAGATCGCGCCAACCCTTGCGCGGCCCGATGAGCGGGTCGATCAGCCATTGGCGGATCGCCGTCCACAATTGCCGGCGCATCAGCGAAACGCCCATCAGCAGCAGCGCGGCGATGATCGCGCATTCAATCCAGTGCAAGCCCGGCGATGAATTCACGATCCACGGCCAGACGATCAGCTCGGCCCCAATCACAAATCCGGTCGCCGCCCGGCCGAACATTTTCAATCGCCCGCCGATCAGCGGCCACAAAAGCAGCACGGGGCCACCGAGGAGCATCTGCCCCTTGAACATGCAGCCGACTCCAATCATCGCCCCGGCGAGCATCCACCAGTCAAGTGACGCGGCCAACACCGCGAAAATAAAAATCGGCAGGATCCAGACGTCCCACTGCGGCCAGGCGTGCGAATCGATGAGGATAATCGGATCAAACCAAACCAGCATCGCCGCCACGGCGCCGCACGCCCAACCCTTGTGCATCTGCGGGAGGAGTTGGGCGCTGAGGACCATGGCGACAAACAGCACAAGCATTCGCAGCCAGACCGTCGCGCTCGGCCAATCGATCCCCCCCACCGAGTCGCTGTTTACGTCGATCGCGCCACCACGATTGACGAATGAAAAATCGTCGCTGCTCGTCCATCCTCCGGGACTGCTCGCGCAGACGCGGAAGTGAATCGTTTCGCCCGGCAAAACCGGGCTCAATTGCGCGCTCACCTGCTGGTCCCCCACCGATGAATCGAGCGACTGGGCCGGGGAATTCTGTCCGTAGCTTCCTGTCGGCCCCCACTGGAGATGCCACTGGGCATTTTCCTGCCCCTGGGCATCGACGTTGGCGACGATGGTCGCGCCATTGTCGCCCGGCTGAATCTGCACGACCGAAACCGCCGGCGCCGGGCGGGGTGGAAATTTCACGAGCGCGGCGTAGGCGTACCAGAAGACCGTCGTCGCGGCCATGAAGGCGAAAATTCCGTGTGGGACTGTCCAACCCCATCGCATTGGCGCGCGCGGCGCAGGGTCAGCGGCTGCTTCGCCGTCCCGCGCAATTTCCGGATCCACTTCCCGATCGCCAGGGGCCCTACCGGCTTGAAGCTGCGGTGGACCCACAGCCAGACGAGCAGAAACATCCCCACTGCTGCCGCGCCTTCGCAGAAGGTGTTGAAATTCAGCACCGGCCCGGCGATGTCCTCCTCCTGCACCAAGTCGGTGTCGTCGGCTCGCTCCTGGGGAAATGTGTCGAGCTCGGGATGCGTCCGCTGAATGTGCTGGACCCACAGGGTCATCACTGCCAGGCGAAGTGGAGGATAGTCGAGATCGTAATCGCCCCCCGCGTCGACGACCGAATCGATATACCCCACGATCCCGCCCGCCAGTTCCCGAATCGTGAGCCGGCGAAACGTCGGGCTTTGCTTGCCGATTAAATCCGGACGGTCGTGCTTGCGGAGAAAGTCAGCCGATTGCCCGGCATAGGCATCCGCCAACGGGTCCAGTCCCGCCTGGGTTTCGGCGTAGCGCAGCGTCGCGTTGCCGAATTGGTATCCCCGGCTGATGTCCTCCTTGAAACGGATCGAATGGGTGTACTGCCACATTTCATCGCGCTGGGCCAAGCCCGCGCAAAGCGCCCAACGCGTGCCGCCGGCGAGGAAGACGACGACCATCGCCCAGGTGAGGAATTTCCCCCACCACTGAAGCCGCCGGTCGCGGCGGACCATCATTACCGGGGGAGGCGGCGCTGGCACTGTCGCCGACAACGCGGGCGGCGAATCCTTCAAATCGTAAGCCTGCGTGGTTGGCGTGGTCACGTCAGAGCACCTCGACCCGCCGCCGCCACCGAATCGTCGGCATCAGCGCGCTCACCAGGAAGACCGCGGCCAGCAGAACCGTCAGCCAGCCCAGATCGGGATACGTCGGCGAGGTGATCGAAAACGTTATCGGCGCCGTGCTGCTCTGGCTTCCCATCGTCTGGTTCCCCAGCATCAAGCACGCCAGCACCGTCTGCAAAAAGGGGAACAGGCTCATCTCCACCGAGACCCCCACCAGGCTGGAAGCAACCACCGCCGGCAGCACCGTATACCGCGCCGTCATTTGCGTCAGGAGCATGGTAAACAGAACCCAGGGCGCTACCAATACGATGAGAAACCGGGCGTCATTTCGCCGCATGTGCATCGCTGCGGCGCGGCGCACAAAACGCGCATACGAAATAAATCAGCCCGCAGAATCCTTGCACGTCGAGGTCCCTCGTAAAACCCAAAATGCTCAGCGTCGTCACGTGATCGTGCAGCTCCCACTGATATCGCTCATGCAGGAGCGAGGAAAGATTGCTGAGGCTCTCCGCCCCAAGCTGCATGACGGGATGCTTCTGCGTGCCATAAACGAAGCCCACATCCCACCACGACGTGCTGCCGCCGGCGTAAGCGTAAACCATCCAGAGCGACGCCGCGAAGACGAACAAAATCCACGCCCCCGTGAGTTTTCGCCGCAGCATCCAGGGCACGACCACAATCCCAATCCCCAGCAGCACCGGCGCGATCGGCGTTCCGTGGCGAATCATCAGCGCTGCCGTCAGCCAGAGGACGGCCACGATCCCGATCCCTCCGCCGGCGAGGATTCCCTGGTTCACGCGTGGGGACCATTTCCCGGATAACTGTCGCCAGGCCTCTTTGCTTTCTTCCCACAAGAATCCGCGCAGCACGGATAGGGCGCAGAAAAAGATGGCCGTGGCGACCGCGAAGAAAACCCATTTCAGCGCCACCTGATTGGTCACCAGCCAGGGCCAGACGATCAATCCCGCCCCCGCCGCCGTCCCGGTGATGATTCGCATGAATTTCCCGGGCCAGCCCGCCAGCAGCGGGCAGAGCCACAGCACCGGCGAGACGAAAATCAGTTGCCCCTTGAACATGCAGCCTACGCCCAGCACCAGCCCGGCGATCACCCAGCAATCGAGCGTCGCCAGCACGGCGGCCACCAGGAAAAAGGGGGGCAGCCAGGTATCCCACTGCGGCCAGCCGAACGAATCTAAAATCGACGCGGGGTTCAGCCAGGCAAACGTGCCGGCCACGAGCGCGCACATCGGCGCTCGATATGGCCGGGGCAAAAATCTCGCCAGGGAGACCGCCGACAAAAATCTCAGCAGCAGCATCACCCACCAGCTCACGCTCACCACCCGCGGGTCGATGAGCGACGTGTTCAAGCTGTCCGGCGCGGAGAGCGCCCACGTCCAGGTCACGTTCGACCGGAACACCGCACAAATCCCCAGCAGCACGACCGGAGCAAGGAGCATCGGATCCCCCCACCGCGCCCGCCAGGAATCCGGCGCACACTGCAACGGCGCCAGGACAAGCGATTTGGGACGACGTTCCATCCAGAGCCAGACCAGCAGGAAAACGGAGATGGCCGTCGTTGCTTCGGCAATCTCGTTGATCCTCAGGACCGGCTGGGCCACGTCCATTGTCGCCAGGACCGACTGATTCCGATACGGGTCGAACACCCGCGCCGGCTGATGCGGAAACGTCGTCAGCCCCGGATATTCGCTCTGCACCTTCCACGTCCAAAGCGTCATCGTCAGCAGCCGCATGGGCGGATAATCCAGATCGTAATCCTGGTCCGGATTGCTGTGATAAAGATCCTCATACGTCGCCACCCATCCCCGAATGATCTGCCCGTAAACCGGCCGCAGCCGATGCCAGCGCGCAAAAAATTGCCGACCGTGAACGGCGAATCAAACAACCCCGGCCCGGGATGCTCGATGGTTGCCGCATTCACCTCCAGCGGCTCTCGGCTATTCTTCAAATCCGCCTGGGCGATGTCATCGGCATGGCGCAGCACCATGTCGCCATTTTTCATGGCATTGTCGATATCCCCCTGGGCATGTTCCGGGGCCCAGAAGACCCAGAAATCCTGCCGCCAGTCGAGTCCCACTTTCGCGATATGAATCGAATAGCAAACCAGCACGCCGATGACCGCGACCCAGCCCGCCAGGCGAAGATTCTTCTCCCCGCCGATTCGTGCCAGTTGGTCCTTCCCTCCGACGATCATTTACAGCTCCGGTTATCAGATATGGTCACCCGACCAGAATAAACCTCCCCCGCGCGGGCGGCAAGGACATCCCGCCAAAGCTTTGTGTCCATCACCCTGTTAAGACGAAGATCAGCCACCTTTGTTGCAGATCGAGCTCCCCAATGGCGCAGAAACTGCCCGGCCTTCACTAGTATATATGGCCGCTCGCGGCTCAAAACGGACAAAAATTCCCCATCTCCGGTCGATTGGGGCAAAAAATTATTTCGGCGTCGCCTCGCGCATAATTTCCGCACACTCCTGCTTGGACTTCGCAAATATCCGGGCCGAGAAATGCTTCCTGAGCGGTTCCGGATAAAGCTGCTGTCGATATTTCGCCGTGAAAATCCCCGCATACCGCCTCCATGCCTCGTCCCAGGTCCCCATCGACGCGTGCAGCAGGTGTATATCGCTGGCCACCCCGATTTGAAATCCGGCCAAGTAGGCGGCAAAGGAAAAATCCAGGTCGTAATGGTGAAACCCATCAAACGTTTTCGCGTCAAATGAAATCTTCTCGAAGACCCGGCGATTCACGGCAAAAAACACCCCATCCAGCGCCCGAATCCCCCCGGTGACCCGCCTGGAGGTCCCAAAAAGAAAAACCGCCAGGCTCCGATCCTCCTGAAACTGGGCCACCTGCCCAAACGTATGCAGCGGCCCCGCCCCCACCCAGGAGGCAACGATCAGGCGATCCGCGCCTGCGATCCCCACGATGTCGAATTTGCCCAGGTGCTCCTCCAGGCGATCGACGGCCTCGGAATTGAGAATCTCAATATCATCATGACAGAAAACCAACCGCTCGCCGCGCAACTGCGCCACCCCGCAGTTATATCCCTCGGCCATCGAGCGCGCATCGGCAATCCGCACCATCTCAAATTCGCGGCCGGCGAACCGTTCTCTCAAGTTCGCCGAAACGGCCGAGAACTTCGCATCATCCTTCGAACAAATAACAATCGAGTACATGAGGTCATCCCCTCTGACCCCCTCTCCCTGTATTCAGGGAGAGGGCCGGGGTGAGGGCCTGAAAAAACTCACCGACCAAACAAACCCGCCTCCCGCTCCAACGGCCCCTTCCCAGCGGCAACAGTCCCACATTCCGGACAACGCTCTGGCGTAGCACGAAGATCATACCCGCAAACCACACACAGCCCATCGCGCATCCGTCGCCTTCGACCCCGCTCGCGCCAGCGAAACCCCGCAATCGCCGGCAATATCGCCAAAAGCACCATTGAGAACCATGCGGGCACACCGAACGCAAATTCGTATCCGATCATTTTCATCCGCCGCATCTGAATATTGACGCCGGTCCTCGGCTCCTCAATAAAAAAGAAGCTTCCGCAGTTCCATGACCGCGTTGGCCCGAACTGTTTCGCCCAGTTCAAAATCAGCGGCGTTTGGACAGATTTACCTGGTGGAGGCGACGGAGGCCCCAACACCGGTGGACCTGTCGCGTGCCAGAAATTGAGGATGCAATCCGGCGACGAATGTGGAGGGAAAACTAACCAGAGAAACCCCGAGCGCGGGCCGATTGAATGTCCGCTCTTTGCAGATAGGTTAACCAACCCCGCCCAAGCCGCCCCGACGGCGATGAAAAGCAGTAGCGACCCCACCGCCAGCGCATTGAACAGCCATCGCCCTAAGCGCCTCATGCCCAGAGATGATACCGCGCGTTATGCGAAGTGATTAAACCCGGGCCGAAATTGGCCTGTGATAGGACAATCGCACGCCGGTGCATGCCTCATCAAAAGTAGGGCAATCGCATGTGACCGCAAAATACGAAGAACCCTCACCCCAACCCTCTCCCGGAGTACCAGGAGAGGGGGAGAAATGGGCGATTGCGCCCTGCCAAGGCATTCGGCAATTGGCAATCGGCATTTGGCAATTTCTCCCTACGCGATCTGCTGCAACCTCTTCGCCCGGCTCGCCCGCTGGATCCCCGGCAGCACATAATCGCGCGCCACCACGTCCCAGCTCATCTGGCTGGCCAGCGCATGCCCGCGCTCGAGGAACTGCTCAAACTCCCCCGGCGTTCGCGGCAGCCGGTTTACAAGCTCTTGCGCAACCGCGCCCGCCACATTGTGCTCAATCTCATCCCGCTGCGGCTGGCCGATGGCCATAAGCTGATCCGCACGCAGCGTCTTATTGGGAAGGTCGGTGTAATCGGCGACCAGCACGTTCGGCGTGGGCTTGCCCCCCGCCGCCTTCAGCGCGAAACCCGCGCATCCGCATACGTTGGTGAAAACGCAAATCCCGCCGAAGCTGATCGGCTCCACCTGCGCGATCCCGAACGGCTCATAAATACTCTGCCCGAACTCGGCGTCCGAGCCCTTGCGGATGTCCATGAACTCCATGTCGGCCGGCATCCTCAGGCCGCAGACCTTCTGCTCAAAGCCGAACTGGTTGACGAAGACCACCTTCACGTTGCGCGAGCGGGCATTGAATTCCTGCACGCCCTGGTAATAGACCGATTCCCCGTTGGACATATCCGGCAGCCCCTCGCGGTGCACCACCGGCCAATGGTAATGCTGCTCCATCTTCTTGATATCATCGCCGCGCCGCGCGGGAACTTCCGTGCTGAGCGTAAACAGCACGGCCGTCTCGTTGCGCTCGCGCAAAATCCGCTCCACGTGCTCCAGCACCCGCAGATCGCGCCACAATCCCTTGCTCGGCACCAATCGCGTGACGTGCGAGAAGACATAATCCGGCTCATACCCCAGCAGCGCATTACAATCAGCGCGCAGCTTCTGCCGGCTCGACATCTTCTCCTCAACGCTGATCTTCCAGCAGGGAACGCCGTTGTAGGCAAGCTGGCTGTCGACGTGCACGAAGTCCGGCCCCATGAACCGAATTTCCTTCAGCACGTAATCGCCGACGGCAAAAATCCCATCGCAGAACCTCGACGCCTTCACCAGCGAATACTTGTAATATTCGCTCTGGTCCCCGAAGACGTCTTCCAGGTAATGCCCCTGGCTGACCGCCGAGCGCATCACGTTGTAAAACATCGTGTCGTGGCCGGGATGGTGCTCGACCACCCGCCGCATCGGGGCAACTTCGTGGGCATAGAAAATCGTGCGGAAATTGCTGCGCTCTCCCTCCAGAACCGCCGCCAGCGCGGTCGGCATGCCCATGTATTCATGGCTGAGGATCACGCAAGGCTCGAACTCGCTGCCGCATCCCAGCGCGTGCAGCGCCGCGATCGCCGGTCGGGCCAGGCGCATATATTGCTCGAAATCCCAGATCGATTCGTACTTCGAGCTTTCGATCCCAAACGTCTTCCACATCTCAAACTTGAACTGGTTGATCTTCTGTGCGTCGTATCGCGTCACGTCAATCAGCAGCGTCTCGGGGGTGCTGGTGACCCCCGTCTCCTTGTCCGAAAATTTCCGCCGGCCATAGACGATCCCGACGTCGAACTCCTGCTCGATCTGCTGAAAGCGGCTCGTCAGCGGCGAGCGATAGAGATGATCCATGCTGCTGTAAAGCACTTCCCCCTGCGGACCGAGCCGATGCTCGGCAATGTCGTCGCTGGGCCAGAACGGGCCCACCAGGATGTTGCGGGGAACCTTGTCGAGATACGTGCGGCTCGTGAGCAGTCCGTGTAATACCGCGCCAATGCCGCCAATTTTCTGAATCGCTTCGTGGGTGACGTGAACAACGGTCTGCATAAAATATCAGTCCTCTCCCAATTTCGTGCCTAATACTCCATCCGCACGGTCGTTATCGGCCAAGAACGGCACCGACTGACAACATATAAACCCACCGCCGCCCCAGCATTGCCATCGCGGATATTGCCGGACGAAGGCCCTGAACATTACACGCCCACTCCCCCCCGCTTGCAACCCTTTTTTTGTCAAACCCAAAAGTTATCGCCCCCAAATCTCAAATCTCAAATCTCAGATTTCAGATTTCCGCTCCGCGCACGAAAAAAGGCCGGGACAAAACAAACCGTCCCGGCACACGCGCCACCACCTTGCAATGGGGGCGGGCACAAACGTGTGCCTCCGATCTTGGCAATTTCCCGCCTCCGGAGACACGCGATAATCGCAGCGCATCTGCGCTTTTCGACGATACAAATTGAAGCTGCCGCCCATTCGTCGATTCGATCTGCATCAACCACTACGCCGGCGGGGAATGGCGGGATCGCGCCTCAGAAGATTTTTTCCGCCAGCGATCCTAAACTGCCGAACAGAATTCAGATGGAAACGCTGGCCACCGACCTCTTTCCCGCCAAACCCCCCGTCCGGCTGATTCCCCGCGGATTTCTGGTGAAATTTTTCACCATTGAAGGCCTCACTTCCGTCGCCGCCAACCTCCTCATGTACGCCATCTTCTTCTACATGCAGAAGCAGTACCTCTGGGCGCGAAAAGCAGCCTGACGCTCTCCGCCGGCCAAGGCTTTACCTACACCCTCGGCGCGCTGGCCGCTAATCCCCTCTCCGCCCGCATCGGCCGCCAAAAACTGGTGCGAATCCTGCAAGTCGCCCTGTTCGTGATCAGTATCGCCGCCTTTTACGCGCCAGCGCCTCAATCCTGGTGATCTTCCTCCTCGCCTACGCGGGCGTCAGTGCCACCCAGTGGCCGCTGCTCGAAAGTCTCATCTCCATCGGCGCGACCCCGGCACAAATGTCCCGCCGGATCTCCACCTACAACCTCGTCTGGTCCGGCACCGGCGCGGCCACCGTCGCCTCCTGCGGATTAATCCTGGCCTATTGGCCACAGGCGATCTTCCTTATCGCGGCCACGGCCCACATCATCTGTTGCGCGATGCTCCTGCGCATTCAGAACCAGACACCCCATCCCCACGCCCAGCTTCGCCCCAACCCGGAGCTGATCCCCCTCCGCACCCTCGCGAAGCGCCTGTCGCGCATCGCCCTGCCGTCAACATTCGCGGTTATCTACGCCATGGGCGCGATCATGCCCACCCTGCCGGTCATCCGCGCGGCCCAGCCGCAGCTCGGCACCCTCCTCGCCGGAGTCTGGATGATCGCACGCTGGTTCACCTTTCTCGCGCTGGGGGCAACCATCTGGTGGCACACCCGCCCCCGCGCCTGCTCATCGCCGCGATCATCCTCCTGATCGCCTTCCTCGGCACCACGCTCATTCCCTCCGCCGTCTCCATGATCCTCTGGCAAATTGCGCGTCGGCATCGTGATGGGCCTCATCTATTCGGCAAGCCTCTATTTCGGAATGGTTCTCAGCGACGGCAGCACCGCCCAGAACGCCTACCACGAAGCCCTGATTGGCGTCGGCGCGGTGCTGGGCCCCAGTTGCGGCGCTCTGGCTGCCACGCTCAATCCCAACAACCCGCACATCGCGATCATTGCCGTCGCCGGCATCCTCTGGATCAGCGTCCTGGCCGCCTGCGTCGTCTCCATAAGGAAACGGGGACGCAGCTAGTTTTAAACTAGCTGCGTCCCCGTTTTTCGGTTTTTCATGACACCCGGCATCCACCTTCTCCACAAACCCGCGGGCCCTACCAGCTTTTCCATCGTTCAATCGTGCATGAAATCTTTGCAGCCCGCACCCGGCCGGCGCCCTCCCAGAATCTGTCACGGCGGGGCGCTCGATCCGTTCGCCTCCGGACTCCTGATCATCCTCGTCGAACCGGCCACCCGACTCTTCGATTACCTTCACCCCATTCCCAAAACCTATGAAGCCACCATCCGCTGGGGCATCGAGACCGACAACGGCGACCCCCACGGCAAAATCACTTCTCAAGGCGATCCCTCCACCCTCACACCCCCGCAGCTCGACAATCTCCTGAAACAATTCCTCGGCTGGCAAGACCAAACCCCGCACGCCACCAGCAACAAACGCGTCGCCGGCGAGCGTGCCTACCTCAAAGCCCATCGCGGCGAAGAGGTCATCATGCCCCCCTCCCGCGTCTACCTCCACGAAGCTGCCTTCCTGAATCACAACCTGCCCGAAGAAAGCACGCTAAAGATGACCGTCCGCGGCGGCTACTATGTCCGCGCCCTCGCCCGCGACCTCGGCCGACTCGCGGGCTGCGGCGCTCACCTCACCCAACTCCGCCGCAGCATGATCGGCCCCTGGCCTGACCCCGCGCCTGAACAACCCATCTCCCTCCACGCCCGCGAAATCCTCCCCTGGTGCCAAAGCAGAATCCTCACCGACATGGAAATCGGCGACCTGCGCCAATCGCGTGATATCCCCCAAAAAGAATTGCTCCCTCCCGACTGGCCAATTCCCCAAGGCTTCCCCGACCCGCAAGCCCCCATCCGCGGCTTCCACCAGGATCGCCTAAGTTTCGTGATGAAACTCGTCGAAGATCGCCTCCATATCATCACCCCTCTGCGCGGCGGACTATAAAAAAACCGTGTCAAAATAAAATGTGAGCGAAACTACACCTTTCACTACTTTCACACCTTCGCACGGGTCTTTTCGCCCGGTATTCCCTTCCTCATAATAAACAAATAATTAAACCCCCTGAGAAAAAAATTCCCCTCCTCCGCCGCCGCACGGTAGTTCCCCATCTTCAGCGTCTTGTTATGCCGGACCACCGCGATGACATCCACCGGCTCAAACCTCTTTTGCAGTCGCTCAAACAGCTCAAACCCGATCGGATAAAACCCCTTCCCCTTCACCATTGAATCGCTCACATAAAGCGCCATATGCTTCCCCGGCCGCAGCACCCGATGAATCTCCGAAATCACCTGCTCCATCGCACGATAATATTCCGCCCCGGCCGCATCCAGCTTCCCGATGCACCGCGGATCTTTCGAATACTCGATATGCGTCGAATAAGGCGGATCGATAAACACAAAATCCGCCTTCTCATCCTCCAGCGGCAGCTTCCGCGCATCCACCCGGAAAATATCCTTCCGCGTCGGCGCCACGTCATACCCCAGCGCCCGCCGGCCCAAGTCCCGGGCCACGTCCAGCGTCGTCCCGCTCCCGGCGCAGGGATCGATCACCAGATCCTTCTCCTTCGTATACCGCATCAGCAGATTCCAGATGATGTAGCTCGGCGTCGCCCCCTTAAACCCCGAAACCCCCTGCTCGTCGTCCCCATAATCCTGCGACGGATAATCCCAAAGCGTGGTGGGCTGGATTCGAAGCGGGGGTTTTTTGAATTTCATGACGGCGTCTTCTATCCCCTATTCCAGGACCACCTCTATCCCCTCCCCTGGTACCCCGGGGGAGGGCTAGGGTGGGGGTTCCTCGACTCGTCGAGGATCGAGCACGCCATCAAATATAAACTCTAACCCCGACGCAAACACTTCCCGCATCTTCACCGCGAAAGCACATCCGCCGTCGCCCCCATCTGATCGCCCTCCCCTACGCCGCCAATCTCCTCACCATTTCCACCAGCGTGTCCGGGTCATAAGGCTTCGTCAGATATGCATGCGCCCCGCACGCCATCCCCCGCCGGCGGCTCTCATCATCCGCCATCGCCGTACACATAACCACCGGAATCCGATTCGTCAGCGGATTCTCCTTAAGCTGCTCGCACACCTCAAACCCCGTGATATCCGGCAGCATCAGGTCAAGTAATATCAGGTCCGGAACACTCTCCTGTGCCAGACGCATGCCCACGCCGCCGTAATATGCGGGCGTCGTTGCAAATCCCGCATCTTCCAGCAGGCCCCAGGTTAAGACGCTTATCGGCTTGTCGTCTTCAATGACCAATATTGTCGGTTTTTTTTCCATATTGCCGCCGCCGAGCGCACGCTTAGCTCCAATCGCCGTAACGAATCCATCGGCTGGCGAAAACCAATGGTTTCGACTCACACGTGAATTATTTCAGTACAATTTCTTAACTGGCATGCGCCTCACGCGACCTGATTTGCGATCCTCACGGCGCTTTCAAATGTTTCGATAAGCCGGTCGATGTCCATCGGCTGGGCCAGATGGGCTCTTCCACCAACATGCACATTTCCCAGCCCCGGATCACGGCGAAAGCACATCCGGCGTCGCCCCCGTCTGATCCCCGCCTGGCGTCTGATCGCTCGCCGGCTGCGCCTGCGGCGCTTGCGTATCCCCCACGATCTCCAGCGGCGAGCTCGCCTCTACCACCCGGTTCGACTGCTCGTCCGTCAGTGTCACCTTAAGAACATATTTCCCCGCCGCCAGCGACGACGGCAACCTCACCAGCCGGGAGATGAAAAAATCATGCCGCCGGTTCCGCGACTGATCGATGAACGTATCCGCGTTGCTCCGCTCTGGCCAAACCGCCAACCCGTTGTCGGTGTACAGCACCATCTGCTGCTGAAGCCGCGTCCGCCAGATGCCGTCGCTCCCTTCGATTGAACTGAAGTTCGCGACTTCGTTGTAAACGATCAAATCGTTGTTCCGCCCCGCCGGAAACTGCGACGTCGCCATCGGCGTGTAGACGCCGTAGCTCTGCACCTGCGAGCAAAACGCAACCGTCGGGATCGAAAGCTGCGCCTCGGAACGCAATCGGTCGGCCATCTCCAGCAGCGGCTGAATCTTCCGGTTCAGCATGATGTTCCCCTCATCCTTGGCCGCGTTGCGGAAATTGCTCAGGCCGTCCATCAGCGCCAGGAGCAAATCCCGATCCTCCGGCGTGAGCTGGGCCACGGTCGAAAGCTCCGGCGTTGGTTCATCCCGCACCAGCCGCAGCAGCTCATAATCAAACTGATACCCCAGGTCCTGCGGATAATCCTCGACCATCTTCAGCATTTTCCGCTCCGTCGCATCGTCCGCCGTCGGAGTTCCCGCCGAGACCGTCCCTGCCGCCGACGGATGGGCCGTGTCGGCAAAGTCGGCGTCTCCGGAAGGATCTGCGGAAGGCTGTCGTCCTGCTTGAACTGCACCGCCGCCAGCGCCGCCCCCTGGTTCGACGTCGGCCGCACCGACGCCGGTGGAAGCGTGTCCCCCGGCGGCTTCACCCCCGGTGAATTCCACTGCACCACCGACGGCTGCGTCGCCGGCGCCGCTCCACCCTGCCCCAGCAGCGGCGAAACGCTGTGGGCATATTCCGAGGTCTTCTGCGCCAGCAGCGCCGCATCATCGGCCTGGGAATCGGTGTCGGTCGGCGCGGCCGTCTGCGCTTGCTTCTGCGAAGCGTCCTCGCGCGGCAAATAGTGCCGCTGCGGGATCTGCGCAGCCGAACCCTCCACCGGCGGATGCGACTGGGAGCATCCGGCGATGAGTGCAAAACCCGATACCAACGCTAAAAGGGATTTCCGCCCGAGCATGGAACACCATCCTTGGTTGAACCCGCCGGCATCCTGCCGACGTCCGATAAAGTATACCCAACCCCCCTCCAGTTTCTAGCTTCCGGTTCCCCACATGTTGCTCTGCTCCGAACCGTTCAGAAATACGGCCAGCATGGTGTACAGCTCTTGCATGGATGAGTTTCCGCTCGCCTGAGCATTTCCGTACGCCAGCAGCCAGGTTGTGTTGCCGCCGGTGGAACCGAAATTGAACGGCGCCGGCGACCACGCGTTGCGGGTCTGGAGGAGATAATTCATCGGCGGATTCTGATAGAGAGGCGACCAGGGCGATCCGCTGGAACCTTGCGGATTTCCGAAGTTTTTGAATGGGGCAGCCACTGAAACCGGGCGAGCTGGAGCAGGGGATTTATGCCCCGATTTCGTCTTGGGCGCGGGAGGGGTCGGCGGGGTCGGAGTTGATATCGGCTTCGGCGTCGGCCGTGGAGCGGGCGACGGCGTTGGCGTGGACACCGGGGTCGGTGTGGGATTTGGCGCCGGAGTAGGCGCCGGCGCCGGAGTGGGCGCCGGCGGCAATATTGGACTCGGCGTGGGTGTTGGAGTGGGCGCAGGAGTTGGAGTCGGCGTTGGAGAAGGCGTTGGTATTGGAGTTGGCGTCGGCGCTGGCGTCGGAGTGGGGGCAGGTGTTGGAGTCGGCGTCGGTGTTGGCGCTGGAGTCGGTGTTGGAGTTGGTGTTGGAGTTGGTGTTGGAGTTGGAGTCGGTGTTGGAGTCGGAGTCGGTGTCGGAGTCGGTGTCGGTGTCGGTGTCGGTGTCGGTGTTGGAGTCGGAGTTGGCGTGGGCGCCGGCGCCGGTTGCGCGGCTTGGAACACATCGGTGATCGGCGTCATCTGCGATGAGGCGCCCAGCAGCGGCAGGTTAAACGAATCTTCAATCGTCCGCAGGACGCTGTAGTCGTTAATCGCTTCTGAATAGACGCCGGGGACGACGTTGGCGCCGTAAAATATCGTCGGGATATTGTTGCCGTGCGCGTCGTCGTCTTCATCCCAGTAGACGATCAGCAGGCTGTTGTTGGTCTTGGCCCACTGGGCGTAGGCGTTGATGTTGGCCTGCGCCCATGAATCCGCCTGGGCGATGGTGCCGTCGTGCATATCGTCATTGAGATCGGGCACGACGAAGCTCAGAGCCGGCAGTTGCGAGAAGTCGGTGGGGAAATCGGAAAAGTCTTCGCCGTCGTTGGCGGAGTTGGTAAAGCTCTGCCAGGGGTCATGCTTTTGCACGCTGGGCGATTCCGCATATCCGATGAACCCAAGCCCGGCAGCCTGCAATTCCGTGGCCAGGTTTGGGCCGGTGAATGAATAGGTTCCGTCGTCGGTGACCCCTTGCGTGGAGCCGGAGAAGAGTGCGAGGTAGTTCGGCTCCGACGGGTGCCCGATCGCATACGATTGCGTGAATTCGGCTCCTCCGTTGGCCAGCGAATTCAGATAGGGGGCGTCGGGATTGCCGTAAATATTGGCGGCCGCGTGGTTCTCTTCCAGCAGGACGACAATGTGAGCGAAAGCGGGAACGCCCGACGACAGAAGGAGCCGTCTTTCCAGGGGCTCCAGCAACATATATGGCCGCGTGTATGACCGCATGAACGAACCTCGATGTTCGTTGGTTCGGAACATGCGGCGCGAGGCTGATCCGGCATTTGCGCCTGGGGAGAGGAATTTTGCTTAGTGGTAAGTATCGTAGGCGGACGTAATCGCCCACCGTTTGGATTGCTCGCCCGCGGATTTTGAATCTCGTCGAACGGCCCTTCGGGCGCAACGCGCACTGAGACGGTGGGCTGGGCTACGACCGCAACAGCTGAGTAAACCCCTCTTGTTCGAAGTGATGGTCCGTCGTGAACGCCTCCGTCAGTCGGTACCGCTGCATTACAAGAAAACTCATCGCGTCGCAGAGGGAATAATTCTTGTCCGGACGGGCTCGCAGAAGTTCCACGGCCAGCCGATGCTCCTTTTGTCCAACCCACTCGATCACGATATCGGGGTCGTTCGCAAGTTCGGTGACGAATCCAAGCGTTACTGCGCGATTGAGTCCGCGCGCATTGCAAAGTGCCACGAACTCTGCCAGCACATAGTTGTGTGTCAACCGAATTTTCGCGGACTCAAGGAGCGAAACGGCATCCGCATGCCGCGCGTCTCCGGCGTCCAGATAGCAGTATAACCCCGAGGTGTCGAGCAGCATCAACGCTCCGCATTCGTCTCACCGCCATATTCGTCGGTCAGGTCAGCATCGACCCGCTGATTGTCGCCCGCATGCGTATCGTTCCGATTCACCGTCCCGGCATATCGTCGCCAGCCGCCCGGCGGCGAACCTTGTGCCTCCCCATTGGGTGGCCGTGCCACTACTACCGTGACTTCCGCCTGGTCCCCCTCACGAAGTTCGGGAGAACGGATCTCGACCAATCCGCCCGGCTGAACCGTCACAGTCTGTCTGATCGTTGACGACATGATTTATAGTATACCACCCCTACGGCTCGTTATACCCCACATTCTTCACCGCCGACCTCAGCACCGGGGCATTGGCCGCAAAGCTCTTTTCCGGCGACCAGGAAATCACTTCCACGTAATGGTGCCGCATTTGCACGATGCACAGAAAATACCCGAAGTCTTCCTGCGATTTGGCGGAAGTGCCGTGGATTTCGAAGCGGATGGCCTTGTATCCGTTCATCTCAAGTGACTCGGGGTCCGAGCATTTCGACTTCACCAGGTGCGAGAGCACCTCATCGCGCCGGCTGTTGGCGTAATCCTCCAGCGCCGCGTAGGGATCGTCGCGGTCCTCGATGAGGACCATGACGAAGGCATCGTAATCGTCGTTGCGGGCTTCGATGGCCGCGGTGGAATTGCTCGACTGCTGCTGGACCCATCCCTCCGGCATGGTGAGCTGGACCTGCCCATTGGAGCTCTTAAAGGTTACCGACGAATCGTCATCCCCCCGCGCCACCCCGCCGGGGGCGAGCAGCAGTGCGGCCAATAGCGTTATTGCGATACCTTTCATGGCTATTTAACTAGCATATCGGCATTGGTTTGACGAGGAGTCAAACGGCGGGGATGGCATTTTTGGGTAATTAGCCAACCTTGACAGGGGAAAGGCTACCCGTACCATTTCGCTTTCTCCCCCACGATGGGGCGTTCGTCGAGAGGTCCGGCGCGTTGCCGGATGGGTAGACGAACCGGCCGGAATTCGCGGTTTTAACCGGCTGGGTGCCTTGGGAGAACGTCTGCGAATTTCCGCGAACGGTCATGTCCAATCCCGAGGTTGCGGCCATTTTAGCGTCCGATCGCCGCCGGTCGCGGTTGTTGCCATTCGCTTATTACCCGGTAGTGTAACGGTAGCACAAGAGATTTTGGTTCTCTTTGTCCTGGTTCGAATCCAGGCCGGGTAGAGACCGGCCTGAGGGCCGGGAAATTCGAAATCCGAAATTCGAATGACGAATCAAATTCGAAATTCGAAATCTGAATTTTAATCATGAGTCTGACAGCCATCATCCTGGCCGCGGGCAAATCTACGCGGATGAAATCCAGGCGGCCCAAGCCGCTGCATGAAGTTTGCGGCAAGCCGATGCTGGGATGGATTCTGGACGCGTGCTTTGCGGCCGATGTGACGCGCGCGCTGGTGGTGGTCGGGCCATGGCAAGGAAGAGATCATCGAGCAGTTTGGCAAGGACGAGCGGATTCATTTTGTCGAGCAGACCGAGCAGCTTGGCACCGGTCATGCCGCCCGGATGTGCGAGCCGCTGCTTCGCGGGCATCGGTGGGGATGTGTTGCATGCTCGCCGGCGATACGCCGCTGATTCGCGGCGGAAATTTTGCGGACGCTGGTGCAGGCCCATCATGACGACCGGGCCGCGGCCAGCATGGCGACGGCGATGCTGGATGATCCGACCGGCTACGGCCGGATCGTCCGCGATGCAGAAGGGGCAATTTGTTGAGATCGTCGAACAGATCGACTGCACCGAGCAGCAGCGGGAAATCCGCGAGGTTTTCCCCAGCTATTACTGCGTGAGGACCGAGGAACTGCTGTTTGCGCTATCGAAGCTGACGAACCACAATAAGAAGGGCGAGTATTACCTGACGGATATTTACGCCATCCTGCGAAAGGCGGGCAAAAAAGTGATTGCGGTGCAGGCGGTGACCGCGGAGGATGTGATCGCGCCCAACACGCGGCAGCAGCTTGCCGAGGCGGACGCGGCCATGCAGGAGCGCATTCAGCGTGCGCATTCGCGAAAGCGGCGTGACGATCGTCAGCGGCATCAATACGTATGTCGAGGCGGGCGTGACGATCGGGCCCGGATATCGGTGATTCGAGCCGTTCACGTTCATCGGGCGCGACAGCACGATTGGCGCCGATTGCGTGATCGGCCCGTTCGCGAATTTGCCGCGCGGGCAGCATCGTGCCGGAGGGAACGCAGGGTTACTGGAGAGCATTACTGACGCGGAAACGACCATGGGAACAGAAGCTGGATCCAAACAAGTCTTAAAGATTTTCACCGGCCGGGCGAATCCGCAGCTGGCGCAGAAAATCTGCGACTATTTGCAGATTCCGCTTGGCCGCGGGGGGACGGAGCTGTTTCCCGGACGGCGAGCTGATCGTCCGCGTCGAGGAAGACGTTCGCGGGCGCGATTGCTACGTCGTGCAGCCGACGTGTCATCCGATCAATGCGCACCTGATGGAGCTGTTCATCTGGATCGACACGCTTCGCCGGGCCAGCGCGCAGCGGGTGACGGCGGTGATTCCCTATTTCGGATATGCCCGGCAGGATCAGAAGCATGCCGGCCGAACGCCGATCACCGCCAAGCTGGTGGCCAATCTGCTGGAGCGCGCGGGGGCGGATCGCGTGGTGGCGGTCGATCTGCACGCGGCGCAGGTGCAGGGATTTTTCGATATTCCCGTCGATCATCTCAACGCCGGGCCGGTGCTGGGAAAATGGATCAAGAGCCTGAAGCTGGCGAATCGGGTGTTCGTCAGCCCGGACGTGGGAAACGTGAAGCGGGCGCAGGTTTATGCGGAGATGCTCAACGGCGAGCTTGTGCTTCATCGACAAGCGCCGCAAGAGCGGCACCGTCACCGAAGCCAAGCACGTCATCGGCGACGTGGAGGGCAAGAACGTCCTGATCGTGGATGACATGATCACGACCGGCGGCACCGTCACGACGGCGTGCGAGGTGCTTCGGCAGAACGGCGCGAAGGACATTTACATCGCCGCGACGCACGCGGTTTTCGCCCCGCCGGCGATGGAGCGGCTGGCGGAATGCGAGTTCACGAAGCTGGCGGTGACCGACACGATCCCGCTGGGAAATCGGGCGGACGCGATCAAGGACCGGCTGGTGGAGCTGAGCGTTTCCGGCCTGGTCGGCGAGGCGATCCAGCGAATTCACCACAACCAGAGCATCAGCGAATTGTTCAAGAAAAGATTCCAACGGAATTTAAGAGTTTATTCGAGGAGAAATCAATGGCAGTTAAAAGCGCACAAGTGACCGCCAAATCCCGCAGCGAGCTCGGGAACCCGCGCCAATCGCCGGCTGCGGGAAGCGGGCGTTCTTCCCGGGCGTCATTTACGGGCACAAGGAAGCGATCGTTCCCGTCACGCTGCCGCGCAAGGAAGTCGTCGATCATCTGCAATCACGGAGCGCACCTGTTCGACCTGACCCTCGACGGCAAGAACGAAAAGGTGCTGGTGAAGGAAGTCCAGTTCGATCACCTCGGCATGGAAGTGATCCACGTCGATTTCGCCCGCGTGAGCCTGGATGAGAAGGTGAAGGTCACCGTTCCGCGTGGAGCTCAAGGGAACGCCCAAGGGCGAAGCCGACGGCGGCGTGCTGCAGCAGATCATCAATGAACTGGAAGTCGAATGCCTGGTCACCGAAATCCCCGATGCGATCCGGCACAACGTTTCGGAGATGGCCCTGAACGACGTGGTGCACATCAAGGATCTGAAGCTGCCGACGGGCGTGAAGGTGCTTCAGGATGACGATCTGATCGTGGCGACGGTGAAGGAAATTCTGGAAGTGGTCGCCGCGCGGCGACGAGGAAGGCGCGGCGGAGCCGGAAGTCATCGGCCGCAAGCCGGCTGAGGGCGAGGAAGCCGCCGCAGGCGAGCGCGGCCGCGCCGCCGCGACGGAGAAGAAGTGATCGATGCGTCTGGTTGTCGGCCTTGGCAATCCGGGCAGTGAGTTTGTCGCCACCCGGCATAACATCGGCTGGGAAGCCGTGGATGAACTGGCCCGTCCGGCTCGGATGGATCGGAAAGAAAGAGGAGTTTAACCGGCTCGGCAAGAGCAAGTTTGACGGGCTGTCGCTGGATGGATCGGTGCTCGATCCACAGCGGCGGATCGGAAAAACTGCTGCTGCTGAAGCCGACGACGTATATGAACGACAGCGGCCGGTCGGTGCAGGCGGCGATGGCGTTTTATCAGCTTACGCCGGCGGAAATGATGGTTGTGCTGGACGATCTGGCGCTGCCGTGCGGAAAGATACGGATTCGCACCGGCGGAAGCAGCGGCGGGCACAACGGATTGAAGGACATCGAGCGGGCGCTCGGGCACGGATGCACTATCCGCGGCTGCGGATCGGGATCGACCCGCCGCCGCCGCGAATTCCGGGACGGGATTATGTGCTGGGCCGGTTCACCGACGAGCAGCGGAAAGCGGTCGAGCCGGCGCTGCGATCGGGCGGCCGCGGCGATTTTGACGTGGATTGAAAAAGGAATTGAAGCGGCGATGAATGTAGTTCAACGCTGATGCGATTAAGAAGAACGAATTTGGCGAAAGAAGTTCAAGGAGTTTGTTATGGCAAAGGCGAAGATTAGACAGAAGAAAAGACGGCGAACACGTACGAGGCGATGTTCCTGCTCGGCTCGGCGCACGCTGCCGACCTGGATGCGGCGACTGAAGCTCGTCCGCGGCATCATCGAACAGCACGAGGGCAAAGTCATCGTCATCAAGAAATGGGACGAGCGCAAGCTGGCGTATGAAATCCGCGGCGAAAAGCGCGGGCTGTATATCATCGCTTTCTTCACCGCGCCCCGGCGGCGCCATCGCGGCCATCGACCGCGATGTCGAGCTGAGCGACCAGATCCTTCGCGTGATGGTGACCAAGGCGGATCATCTCAACGCCGAAGAGATGGCGGCGGTCGAGCCGCAGCCGATCATTCCGCGCGAAGAGCGCAATCCGTGGGACCGCCCGCAGTGGGAAGACCGCCCGTCGGGCCCGCGTCGTGACCGCCGCGATAGCCGTCCGTCGGGCCGGCCCGGCCGGCGAGGAATCGACCGAAGCAATCGGCAAGGATTGATAAGGCACTGCACTTTACACAGCAGGTGATCTATGGCCAATGTCAATAAAGTGATCCTCGATCGGGAACCTGACCCGCGATCCGCAGCTGAAATATCTGCCCAGCCAGACGGCCGTGGTGGAATTCGGGCTGGCGACGAACCGCAAGTTCAAAGCCGCCAGCGGCGAGGACCGCGAAGAGGTCTGCTTCGTCGATTGCATCGCCTTCGGACGAACCGCGGAGGTCATCAACCAGTATTGCCAGAAGGGCAAGCAGCTTTATATCGAGGGCCGGCTGAAGTTCGACTCATGGGAAGACAAGCAGGGCGGCGGCAAGCGGAGCAAGCTGAGCGTGGTCGTCGAGAATTTTCAGTTTCTCGGCGGCCGCGATGGCGGTGGGCCGGCGGCGGTGGCTGGAGGCGGCGGCGAGAGAGCGATCAGAGCCGCCCGGCTCCGGCAGGCCCCCGCAGCGCAGGCAGCCACCGCAGCAGCCGGCGCCGCCGGCGGCAGACTCGCCGCAGGAGCCGCCGTTCGGCGACGAACAGCAGTTCAACGACAGCGATATTCCGTTTTAAAGGATTAGTAATTATGCCAAATGTAAAATTGTTGTTGAACGAAAGCATCAAGAACGTCGGCAAAGTCGGCGACGTGGTGGAAGTTTCCGCCCGGCTATGCCCGGAATTACCTGCTGCCCAAGGGCCTGGCGGTCGAGCCGACGCCGGGCAACGTGAAGAAGATCGAGGCCCGCCGCAAGGAAATCGAGCGGCAGGAGCGCGAACGCCGCGAGCAGCAGGAAGCGCTGATCAAGCAGCTCGAAGGCGTCGAAGTCACGCTGGAGCGCAAGGCCAACGAGCAGGGACATCTGTTCGGCTCGGTCAGCGCGACCGACATCTCCAAGGCGCTGCAGGCCAGGGATTCAATATCAATCCCGACGATGTGAATCTGCCCGGCAAGCTGGACCGGATCGAGAAATACACCGTGAGGATCCGCTTCGCCGAGGATCTGGCGACGGATGTGAAGGTCTGGGTCGCCCCCGATGCGGAGAGCAAGGCCACTGATCGACGCGGCCGCCAAGGCGAAGGCCGCCGAGCCGCCGCCGCCGAGCAATTTCGAGAACGTGCGGAAATAAATTCTCTCAACGACGATGCCGTTTACTTGCCACAGCGGCATTGTGTAATCGCCGGTGCAAAACTTGCCCCGGGTAGCGAAGCGAATCACTGCTTCGGCCCGGCAGTTTTCTTATGATGGGGATGCCGAGCCGTTCATAATCTGTGTGAACCGCTCGATGCGACGAGTTAGCATATTTTCAGCGTCGGAAAATTTAAACGGATTTCGCAGTACAGGAAGGGAATGCCTGCGATGAGCCAGTTAATTGATCCTTCCGTGGCACGTCAGTTCGATCGCCTTCCGCCCCATTCCATCGAAGCCGAGATGTGCCTGCTGGCGTCGATGATGCTGGACAAGGAGATGGTCGGGCAGGTCGTTCAGATCGTCGATCGCGAAGCGTTCTACCAGGCCGATCACCAGATCATCTACGACGTGCTGGTGAAGCTGTACGAGCAGAACCGCCCGATCGACGCGGTGATCCTGTTCGAGGAACTGGTCAAGCGCCAGCTTCTGGAAGAAGTCGGCGGCACGGCATACATCGCGCAGATCCTCAATACGCGTCCCCTCGGCCGCCCATGGCATGCACTATGCCGGGATCGTCCGCGAAAAGGCGATGCTGCGGCAACTGATCGCCGCCAGCAACGACATTCTTCGCGATGCCTACGCCCCGCACGAGCAGGCCGACATCGTGCTCGACAAGGCCGAGAGGCGGATCTTCGAGATCGCCGAGAAAAAAGTCGGCGGGTCGATGGCAGCCGATGGAGAAGGTCGCTGCACGAAGTTTTCGAGATGATCGAAAACCGCGGCCAGCGCGGGAGTCGAAGACCGGGTTTCTTCGAACTGGACGACATGCTCAACGGCCTGCAGAACGGCGAGATGATCATCGTCGCCGCCCGCCCGTCCATGGGAAAAACCGCGTTCGCGATGAACATCATCGAGCACATCGCCGCCGACACGCAGACTTGCCGTGCGCGGTCTTCTCGCTGGAAATGAGCAAGCAGCAGCTGGCCCAGCGCATGCTCTGCAGCCGCGGGCGAGATCGACGCCCACAAGCTCCGCAAGGGGATGCTCAACAGCCAGGAATACACCAAGCTGGCGCACGGTGGTCGGGCGAGCTGGCCAAGGCGCCGATCTGGGTGGACGATTCGGCCGGCCTGACGCCGCTGGAACTGCGCGCCAAGGCCCGGCGGCTGAAGCTGCAGCACGACATGAAGTGCATCATGATCGATTACATGCAGCTCATGGACAATCCCGGCCCCGAAAGCCGCCAGCAGCAGATCAGCGAAATCTCCCGCGGCGATCAAAGCGGTCGCCCGCGAGCTGAACATTCCGGTGATCTGCCTGTCGCAGCTCAACCGCGCCACGCGAAGGCCGCGACGGGCATCGGCCGCGCATGAGCGATCTGCGCGAATCGGGCAGCATCGAGCAGGACGCGGACGTGGTCATGCTGCTGCACCGCGAGGATTATTACCGCATGAGCGAGCCGGATTTTCAGCCGGACAATATCGCCGAGATCATCATCGCCAAGCAGCGAAATGGGCCGACGGGGACGGTCAAGCTGACGTTCTTGAACAAGACCACGCGGTTTGAGAACCTGAGCCGGGCGGTGGATCCGTTTCAATAGAGGGGGTTGACTGGATGTCTCGGATTTGAGACATTTCGGGTGCTGTGTTCCGTTAACCATGAAATTGAACGCGTATGGCTTTTTTTTTGGAAGGTCTTACCCCCTCGCCCGGTACTCCGGGAGAGGGTTGGGGTGAGGGCCTTGGAAAAAAACTGCTGGACACACGACCCTCACCCGCGCGGGCTTGCACCGCTTGCCCTCCCTGAGTACAGGGCGAGGGGAGAAGACGCGGATACGATTTGGACTGGCCGTCGGGAGGTTATGCCGGAGACCCCTCATGAGAAAGGCAAAACCAATCGTCGCCCGGAACGCAGCCGAATTGGCCGCGGTCATGGGACTTTCGCGCACGACGCCGTCAACATGGAAATCCGCCGGAAAATCAATCAGAAGATCATCGATGCAGTGGGGAAATCGGGCCTGACGCACAATGAGACGGCAAAGCTGGCCCAAACCTCTCGCTCGCGGCTGACAGCGCTGTTAAATCGAAACACGGCGGGGATTTCCACCGATCTTATGCTGAGAATCTTGCTCGCACTCGGATACCGCGCGACGATCACCTTCAGCCGAAGTCGCCCCGCGGCTTAAATCGCCGGGGGCAGGACCAGCCCCGCGATTTTCGTCTAAGTCCCTTCCCCAAAATTTAGACCTGAAACAATTTCCCGCCAACCGCTATAATGCCCTCCCGAAAGGAAGTTCCGATGAAACCCGAATTACCCGGCATTCTGCGTTTGCTCGCGATTTTTTCACTGATTGGCGGGGTGATCCTGGGGATTCTCGACGCCTATGGCGTGGCCAGGATGCCGGTCGGCCCCGATGAATCGCTTGCGGCGCGGCTTCCTGCGCTGATGGAAGCGGTCGCCATCGTCCTGGGGCTCATCGGGATGGGGGTTTTGATGTACGGGATCGCCGAGCTGATGTCTTTCAGGCCGGCCGACGATGCCGCGAAAGAGACAAAGCAATCTCTGGCAGAGCTTCGCCAGTCGATGCAGCGGCTGCAAACGGGAATCGAAGACCTGCTCGATCGCCAGCGCGATGCCGCCGCCCATGGGCCGGCCAATCTCGCCGACATGGCGCCGGCCGACACCATGCACGGCGGGACGATGCCGGAAACCGTTCACCAGGTAATGACGCTTCTGCACGAAATCCGCGAGCTGGCGCTGATGAACGAGAGCCAGCGGCAGCAGCGATTCGCGGAGTCGCAAAAACACAAACAGAATTTCTATATGACCGAAACGCGCCGGCTGATGGATCTCAGGGAATGGGCCGCGGTTGAGAACGCGCTGGTCTCATTGGAAACCGAGTTCCCGGGTCATCCCGATCTTCCCCAGCTTAAGGCCCAGCTTGAGGCCGGCAAGAAAGAAGCCGAAGTCGGGGCAATGGAGCAGTTGCGTGAGCGCGTGGAAAATCTCATGGCAGTCTGGGCGTGGGACCAGGCTTACAGCGAGACCGCTCGCTTCGTCGAAAATTTCCCCAACCACGAAGAAGGCAGGCAATTGCTCCAGCGGGTGATGGCCGAGCGCGAGAACTATGTCGAAAACACCGCCAACCGGCTTTACGAGGAGATCCGCCTCGACATCGATCGTCGCCTGTGGCGGCGGGCGATGGATAATGCCGTCAAGCTGCTGGAATGCGCCCGGGCACAAGCGCAGCGTCGCCATCCGCAGCCAGCTCAAAACCATCCGCGAAAACGCGGAGATCGAAGAGCGCCAGGAGCAGGAACGCCGCATCCAGGAACTGATCCGCGGCCGGCAATTCTTCGAAGCCATCGACCTCGCGCAAGACCTCCTCCAGCGCTTCCCCGCTTCACCGCAGGCGGAGACGCTCAAGACGCTCCTTCCCAAGCTCCGCGAACTGGCGATTGGCGATGAAGCCCAGGCTCAGGCGTCCTGAATAGTGCTGCGGAGTCCCCCACCCCGCTTGCAGATTCTTTCGAACTTCAACAATCTCAACCCAAAAATCTCCGGATTTCCCAAAAATAGGTACAAAACGTACACCTTTTGGACCTGTATATAGACGTGCACTATTTTTTCCGGCGCTTGTCCCCGTGTAGCCGCGAGCTTGCTCGCCGTGAGCACGGTCGAACCGCTCGCCGATCCCAGGAGCCCAAATATGAAATCTCAAATTCCAATTCTGAAATAGACCGCTTCCCCCAAAAAAAGTGAGATATTTTGAGATAATGTGAGACCTCAAATCTGAAATCTCAAATTTCAAATCCGAAATAGACCCCTCCCCAAAAAGTGAGATATTTTGAGATAATATGGGAGTTTCCCTATCCCCTATCGCCGAAACCCTCGATCTCGACCGCGAGACCCTTTGACAGGACAATGATCGAAAGATGAATCTCACGCAAAGGCGCAGAGGCGCAGAGAATCTGAATCCCCCTTTTCCTCCGCGCCTTTGCGCCTCTGCGTGAGATTTTAATTCCGTTGAGATAGAGCCTGATCAATGCCCGACCTGCTCAAAACGCTTTGCTCCGTCCCCACCGCTCCCTTCGCCGAACATCGCGTGATTGATTTCGTGCGCCGCTTCGTCGCGGCTCGGAAATACCTGGCGATGAAGCAGGATCGCTTCGGGAATCTGCTCATCAAATTGAAATCCCAATCCCGCCTGCCGCGCTGGGTTTTCACCGCGCACATGGACCACCCCGGCTTCATCGCACGGAAGATGCTCGACGCCCGAACCCTCAAGGCCGATTTCCGCGGCTGGGTGAAGGTCGATTATGTGCAAGGAACCCGCGTGCGATTTTTCGACGATGCCGGCGAAGCCGCCGGGGTTGTCACGCAAACCACCGTCGCCGATTACGACCAGCGGGCCGTTCCGAACGAGGTAACAGTTCGAATCTCCCGCCCGGTGGCGCCGGGATCTCCGGGAATGTTCGACCAGGGCGTCGGCCGATATGTCGGCGGAAAATTCTTCTGCCGGGGATGCGACGATCTGGGCGGCGCTTCCGCCTGCCTGGCGATGCTCGACCGACTCAAGGATCGAAAACTAAAATCCCCCGTCGCCGTCCTTCTCACGCGTGCCGAGGAAGAAGGTTTCATCGGCTGCATCGCCGCGTGCGAGCACCGCACCCTGCTGCGAGGAACCGACCGCGTGATCGCCATCGAATGCAGCAGCGAGCAGCCCGTGGCCCGGCAGGGAGACGGCGTCATCATCCGAGTCGGCGACCGCGCCAGCATCTTCAACTCCGCCCTGACTTATTTCCTGGGGCAGCAGGCCGACGAATTGAAAAAAGCCGACCGCGCCTTCCGCTACCAGCGCGCCCTCATGCCCGGCGGCGTGTGCGAGGCGACCGTCTACGACGTCTATGGGTACACCGCCGCCTCCTTCTGCGTCGCGCTCGGCAACTATCACAACATGGACGTGAAGCGAAAAAAAATCGGCCCGGAATATATCGACCGCGCCGACTGGCAGAACATGGTCAAGCTATTCGTGCGCCTCGCCGAGCATGGGCACCAATTCAAACCGGGTCATGCCGCGCTGCGGGCGAGGGTGCTAAAACGATTCAAACGCCTTGAGCGTTTCCTGCGCGAATAACGCCCCCACCCCCGTGTAGCCGGCGAGCTTGCTCGCCGTGAGCCCGTCGAACGGCTCGCCGCTCCGTTCCCGAAGGGCATCATAAAAAAGGAATACCAAATCACGCCGGGTCATACCCCCGACCCCCCCACGGATGGCACCGCAGCATCCGCCGCATCGCTTTCCACGACCCGCGCACCGCGCCATATTTGTTAATCGCATCAATCGCATACTGGCTGCACGATGGCGAAAACCGGCACTGCCCGCCGAGAAATTGTCCGAGCGTTCCGCGATAGAGAATCACAAGTTGAACCAGGAGCCAGCGCATGTTGCTAAGGAATTTTAGGCCCGCCCTTCGACCAGTGCTGATGCGCCTGCGTCATGGCCGTTTTCAATCGCAGTCTGTATTGACCCACCGTCAGCGGCTCATGCGGGCGAATCACAATCACCACATCGTATCCCCCATTCACGGATCCTCCCGCAACCTCACATATAAGTAAGCGAATGCTTTCACGGATCAATCTCTTAAGACGATTCCGTCGCACTGCTATACCAATCCGTCGCCCGGCGCTCAGCCCCCATCGGTTAAAAGACCTCGTATTGGGCACGCAATAAACCAGCAGCGGCCCCGCGGATTGCCGGGAACCCCTGGCATAAATCGCCGCAAAGACGCCCCGCCCCCCTAGGCGGTGTTCGCGGGGGAATCCATTAACTTTTGGGGCCATCTTCACCATATTCCCAGCAAGCGGAGCCAAACGATACCTCAAAACCGCCCCAGGCCGCCAACTTGACGCCCTGCGGCATTCAGACCGCCTCTAAGCCGATCTGGCACATATTCTGCATAGAGGAAACATAGCTTTGACCGATATAAGCCTCGGTCGAATACGGGAGGCCGTGATGTCCCAGCCGCAACTGCCCCAATGCTGCTCCCCAGAAGCCTTTAAGCTGCTCGCCCGGCAGGTTTCGTCGCTCCAGTCCAGCGATGCCCTGCTCAACGGCGCCGTGGCGGTTGCGATGAACTTCATGCCGATGGCCGATCACCGCCGCGTCGACCGCCAGATCCAGGCTTATGTCGCCGCCGTCCGCAAACGCGTCCGGGGCGACCAGCCCCAGGCTATCCTCGCCCACCTGCACGATGTCCTGTTCGACACCGGCGGCCTCACCGGAAACACCGAAGATTATTACAACCCCGCCAACAGCTATCTTCCCGCGGTTTTGTCCTCCAAGCGCGGCCTGCCGATTACGCTGAGCCTCATTTACAAAATCGTCGCCGAGCGGCTCGGACTCCGCTGCTGGGGCGTCGGCCTGCCGGGACATTTCCTGGTGGCCGTCGAGGAGCGCCCGGAGACGATCCTCCTGGTCGATCCCTTCTCCGCCGGCCGGGTGATGACCCGCGAAGAAGCCAACGAGCGGCTCCAGGAGCTCTTCGGCCCTGACATGCACTGGTCGGACGACATGCTCAGGCCCGCATCGCATCGCCACTGGCTGACGCGAATCCTGCAAAACCTGCTGCACATTTTCGGAACCAACGGCCAATACGCCGACGTGGCCGCCACCCTCGAAATGGAAATGATCCTCTGGCCCGACCAGGGCCACCTCCAGCGCGACCTGGCCCTGGTGCTGGCGCGAATCGGAATGTCCCGCCCGGCAAGCCTGTGGCTCGACGCATATCTTCGCGATAATCCCGATGATCCACAGCGCACGGATCTCAAACAGTTGCTCGACGTATTGTCGGCCTAGCGCTTCCAATCCCCACTCAGTCGAATATCCCGCGACGAACTCCCCACTTCGATGTTGAAGTCGTCCTCGTCCGCCACCCACTTCGATTGATTCGAGTCGTAATAAGCGAATGAACCGAAATCCAGCGGAATCGAAACGCTCCCCGTCTCCCCCGGCTTCAGATAAATCCGCGCAAACCCCTTCAATTCCTTCGGCGGACGAGGCAACTTCGGATGCGCCTGCCCCACATAAACCTGCACAATTTCCGCCCCCGAGCGCGAGCCGGTGTTGGTGACATCACACTGCACGCTCACCGAATCCTTCGAACCCGCCTGTCCCGTCAGCTTCAAATTCGAATACCCAAACGTCGTATACGACAACCCAAACCCAAACGGAAACAGCGGCTCGATATGCTTCTCATCAAACCAGCGATACCCCACAAAAATCCCCTCGGTATACCGCACCATGCCCTTTTCCCCGGGAAACGCCTTCAGCGCATGCGCCGGCGAATCAGCAAGCCTCTTCGGAAACGTACAAGGCAGTCTCCCCGATGGATTCACATCGCCGAACAAAACCCCGGCGATCGCATTCCCCCCTTCCATTCCTGGATACCACGCCTGCATAATGGCCGGCACCCGGTCCACCCATGGCATCTCAACAGCCCCGCCGTCGATGAGCACCACGACCGTTCGCGGATTGGCGGCGACGACTTTTTCGATCAGTTCATCCTGCCCGGACGGAAGCTTCAGGTCCTTCCGGTCGGTCCCTTCGCTGTCGTAAAACCGCGTGTGCGGCAAGCCCGCGACGAAAATCGCCACATCCGCCTGCCTGGCCGCCTGCACGGCTCGGGCGGACATGTCGTCGCTCCCGCCCTTCTGGGAATACCCCATCGAAAAAGTGACGTTCTGATTCGGCCCGGCGCGCTGAATGATCCCGGCCAGGGGGGTGATTTCGTACAGCGATTTGATCTGGGCACTTCCTCCCGCGTGCGCCATCAGCCGAACCGCGTTTTCGCCGATCACGGCGATCGAATGAATTTTGGTCGAGTCCAGCGGCAGCACGTTCCCATCGTTCTTGAGCAGAACGATCCCCTCTTCCGCCACGCGCCGCGCGGTCACCTGGTGCTCGTGCGTATTCAGGGAGCCGCCGGCAAATTTGTTGTCCAGAAGCCCGATCGCTTCCATCACGCGAAGATGCCGGCGGACCTTGTCATCGATCAGCGCAACGGGCACTTCCCCCGATTCAACAAGCTGCATCAGCGCGGTTGCCATGAAATATTTGTCGTAGGTTCCAAGGGTTCCCATCTCCAGGTCCAGACCGTTGAAGGCGGCCTGCCGGGTGTCGTGCGCCGCCCCAGTCGGTGACCACCATGCCTTTGAATCCCCACTCCCCCTTGAGGATTTTGTTCAGCAGATAATCGTTATGACAGCAATGCTCTCCACGAAACTGGTTGTACGCCCCCATGACGCACCAGACGCCCCCCTGCTGCACCGCGGCCTTAAACGCCGGCAGATAAATCTCCCACAGCGTGCGCTCGTCCATCTCCACGTCGATCGTATCGCGGTTGGTCTCCTGGTTATTCGCCGCGAAATGCTTGGCGCACGATGCGATCCCTTCTCCCTGCGCCCCGTGGATATAGGCAACAGCCATCTGCCCGGTGAGAAACGGGTCTTCACCCAGGAATTCAAAATTTCTGCCGCAGAGCGGCGTGCGCTGAATATTGAGGCTCGGCCCCAGCATGACATTTTTCCCGCGCTCCTTCGCCTCCTGACCGATGACAGCCCCGTAGTCCTTGGCGATGCTGGTATCGAAGGTTGCCGCAAGGCACAGCTCGGGCGGCAGGCAGGTTGAATAGTCCTGTGTACTACCCGCCGGATTCCAGCTATTGGCCTGGATATCCTCGCGCACGCCGTTGGGGCCATCGCTCATCCAGAGCCGGGGAATCCCCAGCCGCGGCACGCCCCCCGCCGAGAACCGCGTGTCGGCGTGAACCATCGCGATCTTCTCCGCCAGCGTCATTTGCGAAATGAGATTCTCGATGCGGGCATCATCGGTGTCCGAACCACGCGAAATTGAAACCGTGCCAATCAAAGCGCCCACCACCACCGCCAGGAATATCCTCATCGCGCCGATTCTCCCGAAGCCCCACTGGTTTTGCAAAACCGCTCCCAATCCTTCTTTCCCCGCCCCCGGTAATCCGGGGGAGGGCTAGGGAGGGGGCGGCTCACCACTGCCTGGCGAATTCCTTTGAAATCGGTCCCAATCCCCTGGCGTATCCAAATCGCTCTCCCCGCCCGCCCAATCCATCACCGTCACCCGCGACGGGTCTTTCACCAGCAACCGCTTCGCCCCCTCGCCATCTCCCAATTGCAGTAACTCATCAAAATTCGATTTCGCAAAACAACACGGCGGCCCCAGCGTCCCGCCATAACGACACGCCGCGATCGGCCTCAGGCCGCTCGAAAACGCCGCGAACAATTCGCGAAGAATCCCCGGCTCAACCCCCGGCTGATCGCAAAGCAAAATCGCGGCCGCCTCGGCCCTGGGATCATTTGCCAATATCGCTCGCAGCCCCGCGCGAATACTTCCCCCCATCCCCTTCTCCCAATCCGCATTCAATGCACACTTCACCGGCAAATCCGAAACTTCCGACGCAATGGCGTCCGCCCCCGCCCCCATCACCACAAAAATCGGCTCGCACCCGGCTTCCACCGCCGCCCGCGCCGTTCGGTGAACCAGCGATTCCCCGCCGATCCGCAGAAGCTGCTTTGCCCGCCCCATCCGCGTGCTGCCGCCCGCGGCCAGAATCATCGCAGCCATCGAACCCATATTGATCCACTACTTCCCCTCCCCGTGTAGCCGGTGAGCTCGCTCGCCGTGAGCCCGTCAAAGCTATTTACCCGGCGGCGTCTCGCCCATGAAAAACGGTGGAATCCATCCGTCCGTCCCACAAAGAATATTCGTCACCAGGTATTGCGAAGCTTCCTGAGCGCTAAGCTGATGCGCCCAATTCACGCGCTGGCTCGTCTGGGCCCCAGGCCCGGTGTTCCCAAACTCCGCATACCGCGCCGTCTTTTCATTGGCGGGAATTTTCCAGTTAAACCACCCCTCGGGCCGGATCTGCGGCCCCATCTGGCATTCGATAAACGCCGTCGCCCCATAGGGCCGCCACGGCCGGCCGAGATAAATCGTCCCGGCTTTCACGTCGGCATCGGCCGTCAGCTTGCAATGCAAAAAAACATATCCATACGGCTTCCCCTGCTCCGTCGAAGCAGCCGTCAGATATCCCTTCTGCTTGCTGCGAATCTCACACGAATCGAAAACGGCCATCGACTTCCCAAAAATAAAATCGACATGCCCTTCGATATAGCAGTGATGGAAATAATTCCGCCCGCTGCTGTCGGCAAACATCGTGTCCTGCCAACCGAGAAACCGGCAATTGTCGAACGCATCCCGATCCCCCGCCACCTCAATCGCCAGCGCCTGCCCATGCGGGCCGAAGGTGTTCTGGAACGTGATGTTCTGCGCCGTGAAATCGTCGGCGAGGATGCTGACGCTCGGCGTGGCATACGTGCCGATGGGCTTCCCATCCGGCCCGCGCATCGGAGCGCCAAGGTTAAACGTCAATATCGTTTTCGCCGCATCGTCGCCCTGGAACCGAATAAACGGCTTGATCCGCGGAACCGTAATGTGCTCGAAATAAGTTCCGGGCAGAATGTGAATCTCATATACCTGTCGCGGATAAGCTGGAATCGCATCGACGGCCGCCTGCACCGTTTTGAACATGCCCGAACCATCCGCTGCGACGGTGATGACTGATGGCAGCGTCGCCGGAACCGTTGTGGCTTCTGCTGCCCGCACAACATCGCCGCTAAAAGCGGCCAGACACAACCAGCCCAGGATGCAAATCCACCACTCCGATTTCTTTTGATCATTCATTGAGTAAGCCACCTGCGTGATTCGAACACGCGACCCGCAGTTTACAAAACTGCTGCTCTACCAACTGAGCTAAGGTGGCGATAAAAGCCCGCTACAACTCGCGGCAGGCGAACTATCCGGTGATTTCCAGAATCTTGAATTCCATCGTCCCGCGCGCGCCCTCACCCTCACGGTGTCGCCAACCCTCGCCTTGATCAGCGCTTCGCCCATCGGGCTGTTGGCGCTCACGTTGGTAATATCTCCACCGGCGGCCGGCTGCGCCTCGCCCACGATCCGCACCATCATCTCGCTGTCATCGTCCAGGTCCTGCAGCTTTACCGATGTGCCCGATGAAAACCATGTTGTCTGGAACCGCGTCGCTCGAAACCACCGAAAGGTTCTTGATCTTCGCCTCCAGCTCGGCAAGCTGCCGCTGGATGCTGCGATTCTCCTCCTTGGCGAAGTGATACTCGGCATTTTCCGACAGGTCCCCCAGGCTGGCCGCTTTGCGAATCCGGTCCTGAACATCGATCTGAGCCTTGTAAAGCTCCTCGCGCTTTTCCTCCATGGCCTGCTTTTCCTGCGCACTGACGAACTGCATGATGCCGGCTCCTGTCCGATGCCTGCCAAAAAAAACACGGACCACCGCGTAATGCCGCGCGGTGGTCAAATCCTGTAACCACAATGATATATCAACCCGCCGGTTTGGCAACCGTGTTTTCGACGCGAATTGGGGGCTGGACACCGCCCCATCCGCTGCCGATAATCTAGTCCAGTGGCACCTTCAGTTGACAAAATCGTACGCGACTACCGCGCTGCATCTTCAGCAATGCGCAAGAAATACAACACCCAGACCAAAGCCCGAGAATTCCTACTCAAGGTGGGTATTCTCGAAAAGAATCGCTCTTCCAAAAACGGCGTTCGATTAGCCAAACCATACCGTTGATTGGATCCTACATCGACCACGTTTGTCCTTGGTTACCATGGCTGCGACGAAGCCGTCGCCGAACTCGTTTTTTCAGGCAAATCGCCGCTTTCAGCAAGCGAAAATGAGTACGATTGGCTCGGCCACGGAATCTACTTTTGGGAGCATAACGCGCAACGTGCTTTCGAGTTCGCCTGCGAACTGCGCGACCATCCGCGCAGTGGAAGAAGGAAAATCAAACGCCCGGCCGTGGTGGGGGCAATCATCGATTTGGGATTCTGCCTGAACTTACTGGACAATCGTTTCATCAATATGATGAAACAAGCACACAGCGACCTCGTCCTGCTGCACAAAAAGGCGCAGGAACCGATTCCGGAAAACTCGGGTGGGTCTGACCTGCTGATGCGGCGCCTCGATTGCTCCGTAATCGAGCTTCTTCACGCGAACCGTCGGGGGCGAAATGAGCCGCCGTTTGACGCCGTAAGGGCCGCCTTCATCGAAGGAAATCGGATCTACCGCCGTGCGGGATTCCGCGAGAAAAATCACATTCAAATTTGCGTGCGAACCCTGGGATCGATTAAAGGATATTTTCGGCCTCTGGATGACAAGGGAAGAATTCTCAAATTTCGACGATAGCCCCAAGACCGATTGAGCCGGCAAACCAACACGAATTTGACCACAACTGCCCGGCGTCTTAAACTCACCCCTCTTCGAGAATTGAAATTGGAGACTTATGGCCTTTTCCTGTGTCCTGGTTACCCCCGAACAGCAACTGCTGGATGAGTCCCTCACCCAGGCGATCATCCCCGCCGTCGACGGGCTGCTCGGTATCCTCACCAACCGCGCCCCCCTCCTCGCCAAGCTCGGCAAAGGCCCCCTGCGCCTCGACCTCGCCTCCGGGCAGCGGAAAATGTTTCACATCAGCGGCGGCGTCGCCCAGATGAAGGACAACAAGCTCACCATCCTCACCCAATCCGCCAGCGAGCAGCAATAACCAACCTATTCCTTGAGCGCCCCGAACGCCGCGAAGATGGCGTTCTTGTGCAGCACTTCTACTTTCTTAAACCCCACCTCGCGAAGCAGATCCAACTGAAAAACCACACTCCGCGGAGAATCCTCTTTCTCAACGTAGGCAAACACGTTGTTTCGATGCTCTTCCCCTTTCAAGCCGACTAAATACTGCCCATATCGCTCCATCATCTCGGCCTGAACCAGAGCAAACGTGTGGTCGATCATGTCTGAGATCCAGATGGATCCGCCGCGTCGAACAGCGCGCGATAAAACTTTCCGAAAACCGATCGCCACTGGTCCTCTCCGCGAAGATGATGAAGCACGGCCGCCGCGAGGATGATGTCGAACGCTTTTCGCCCAGCTCGATCTCGCGCACATCCCCCTGGATCGTCTCGACCTTTCCCGCTCCCGCGGCCGAGATGCGCTCCCGCGCGGTCCAGCATCGGCTTGCTGAGGTCAACCAGCGTAACATCGAGCTTCGGCAGGCGCCCAAGCATCTTCAGCGAATAATTCCCTGCCCCGCAACCGACATCCAGCAGCCGTTTCGCACCTGGAGACACTGACGCCGCCGCGGCGGTCATCAGCTCCAGAACCAGCGGCGCATCCATGGTCGCGGTCTGCCCCGTCTCCAGCACCGAAAAACGCTCGACCTCCCGATCGAACCGCGCGCGGATTTCCTCGGGCGTTGATTTCACAACGTCATTGTAGATGCCCGCCCGCCCAACGGCGAGTGCCCCAAATCATGCCTGCTGGGAGCACCATCTCCGCCACAATTCCCAATACGCCGCCTCGATTCCCCGCGCATATGCCTCCCCATCCATCAGCGGCGATTTCTGCATTTTCTCCCGCATCGTCGCACGGTACTCGTTCAACTGCCGGCCATCGCCCGCCAGCTCCGCGGCGATCCAAACATATTCTTCCCGGTTCCCCGCGATCAATTCGGTAAGCCCCACATTGCTCAAAATACTTACTCCCCCGCGTCCGATGGAGGTTTGCCCGGCAAGGGTCACCACCGGGACGCCCATCCAAAGCGCGTTGCACGTCGTCGTCCCACCGGCAAAGGGAAACGGATCCAGCGCGATATCGATTTTCTGGTATTGCCCCATGTGCTCCTTCGAACTCATCCACCCCACGAAGCTCACCCGCCCGCGGTCGATTCCCGCTTGTGCAAACATTTCCCGCACTCGATCGCGATGCCCCCCCTCCAGCGCGTGCAGCAGCAGACGGGATTCCGGAACCGCGACAAGGATTTCCCTCCACACCTCCAGCGCCACCGGCGAAACCTTGGCAAAATTATTCAGGCATCCGAAGGTGACAAATCCCACGCGCGACATCGGCGGCTCAGCGATCTCCCCTGCCTCCATCGGTGGCAAATAGCACCAGTAAGTTTGCGGCAGGCGAAAGATTCGTTCCCCCGCCGGCTCCTCGCCTGGAGGATCCAGATACGGATCCGTAAACCGACAATCGACGCTCTCCAATCCGATTCTCGCCGGATACGCCAGATGCGCCACCTGCACCGGCGCAGGCTTCCGCGCCAGCATCATCAGACGGTTGTCGCGCGTATGCGCGCCAGGTCGACCAGAACATCAATCGCATCCTCCCTGATCTGCGAAGCGACCTGTTCGTCCGGCAAGTCCACAATATCTCGCCACACATCGCAAAATCCCCTCAGGCATTTCGTATGCTCATCCGAAATTCTCGAGTTTGAGTAACCGTAAACCTCGAAATTCCCGCGGTCATGATGCTCCAGCAACGGCTGCAAAAAATATCCGACTGGATGTCTTCGCAAATCCCCCGAAACATATCCAATCCGCAGCCGCCGCTCCGGCGATCGCTCGTTCGCATGTCCAACCATCTCAAATCGGTGCGTCTGAACATGCGCGTCCGACCACGCGCCGCACTGCGAAGCGATCAGTGCATCGTCATCTCCGCTTCGATAAAGCAGCGCCAAAATCAGATTGCTATGCGCATCCGCATAATCAGGCTTCAACTCCAGGGCCCGCTTGTACGCGGCAATCGCGCCATCAAGCTCCGCGCGCCCAGCAATGCGCTTCCCAGATTGTTTTGCGCCAGGGCGGATTTGGGCATGAGAAGAATCGCCCGCTGATGATGCGCGATGGCTTCATCCAGTTCACCCTTGTCCCGCAGCGCGTTGCCTAGATTGCCGTGCGCCTCGCCGAGCTGCGGATTCAGCGCCAGCGCCTTGCGGTAAGCCTCGATGGCCAGCCCCACAAATCCCTTGGTTTGCAGGGCACATCCAAGTTCGGTCAGACACTCGACGTAATCCGGCTTCAATTCAATCGCCCGGCGATAGGACGCGATCGCTTCATCGAGCCGACCGGTTTTTATCAGCGCATCTCCCAAATTAAAATGTGCCTGGGCAACGTCAGGCTTCAGCGCGATCAACTGCCGATAGGCTGCGATCGCATCAGCAAATTGTTCCCTTGCAGTGAGCGCCGTGCCAAGATTTCCATACGCCTGAAACAACTTCGAATTGATGGCAATCGCCTGCCGGCAGGCTGAAATCGCCTGATCGAACTCCCCCTTGGCAATCAGCGCGCTGGCCAGGTTATTGAACGCTTCGGCGAGCGCCGGCTTGAGCCCAGTCGCACGCCGCGCCGTCGCAACCGCTTCATCAATCTGTCCATTGTCCTGCACGGCCCGGGCCAGATTGCTCACCGCCCGGGCATACCCCGGCTGCAACTGCACGGCTTTGCCGATCAATTCCACCGCGAGCTGCGTCCGTCCAGTTTGCTGCGCGATCAGCCCCAGGTTTTGAAGGGCATCAACGTGCTGGGGTTGTGCGGCAAGGACCTGCCGATAATTCTCCTCCGCCTGCCGCCAATCGCCGGCCTTCTGTTGCCGCAGCGCCAATTCGAAAATCTGCTCGATTCGTGGTTGGCCCATGATAGTGGCAGTTGGGAAATAATAGCCATGGGCTGGCAAAAATACCCGCTGCCCCATTTGCATGACGCCAAAAAAAAGTTGGAATTTCCTGGCGAGGCGTCCGCGGATTTCACCGACTGTCGGTTTCACCGTATCATCTTGTTTTGACCACGGAATTGCATCGGAATGTTGCGAGAACATCAGTTCTGGCTTGAAGGGCGCCGATGACCGCTCCCGATTTCGACGAAATGATGCGAGCCGGAATCGCGCGCTATCAATCGGGGCGGCTGTCCGAAGCAGCCGCAATCTACTGCCAAGTTCTCGCTGTCCAGCCGAACCATCCCGAAGCCCTCCATCTGCTCGGTATTATCTCACTACAGAATCACGACCCTGCCACCGGCATCGATCTCATCCGCCGGGCGATCGCCCTAAATCCCGCATCTGCCGAATACCGCACCAACCTTGGAATCGGCCTCGAGTCTCTGGGAACCATCAAAGACGCAATCGATTCCTACCGCCAAGCGATACGCCTGAATCCGAATTTTCCCCTCGCTCACTTCCGGCTTGGCAACGCCCTCTTTGCAATTGGAAAATTCCCTGAGGCGATCGATTCCTATCAGCGCCGCCGTTGAAATTCAGCCCGATTATGCGCTTGCTTACAATAATATAGGCCTCGCCCTGCGCCACTTGAAGCGGTACTCCGAATCGCTTTCTGCCTGCGAGAAGGCCCTTCGCCTCGTTCCAAACATGGCCGAGGCGCATAACAATTTAGGCAGCACCCTCTTTGACCTGAAACGGTTTGACGAGGCTATCGCGGCATTTCGGCGTGCCTTGGATCTCAATCCCGAATTTTTCGAAGCCCGATGCAATCTTGGCAGCGTCTTGCGCGAAAAGGGAGAGATCGAGCCTGCAGTGGCCGAATACCGAATCGCCCTGAATATTCGCTCGGACCTCGCCGAGCCCCATTGCAATCTCGCGGTCGCCCTCGCCGACCTGGGAAAGTTTGAACAGGCTCTCGATGAATACGGCCACGCTCTGCGGATTGAGCCCGACCATGCCGCGGCACGTTGCAACCGTTCCTTCACCCTTCTCCTCCGGGGCGATTTCGAATCAGGTTGGCTCGATCATGAATGGCGCTGGCGATGGCGCGACTTCCGATCGCCTCGTCACTACTTCTCTCAGCCGATGTGGGACGGCACACCGCTGAACGGCCGAACCATCCTTCTGCATGCCGAACAGGGATTCGGCGACACAATTCAATTTGCCCGCTACATCCCCCTGGTTCATGCCCGTGGCGGCCGAATTATTGTGGAATGCCAACCCGAATTGAAGCGCCTTTTAGTCGGCGCAAGGCATCGACGAATTAATTTCTCGCGGAGAACCCATTCCGCCGTTTCACGTGCATTGCCCGCTGATGAGCCTTCCACTGTTATTCAGGACCGGGTTGACGACGATCCCTCATCAAACACCTTATCTGTCGCCCCCGTCCGATGTTCTGGAAATCTGGCGCACCGCGCTTGGTCGGGATGACAACTGTTTACGGGTCGGGCTTGCCTGGGCCGGAAATCCAATCTTTGCAACAGATCGAACTCGATCACTTCAGTTGGCGCACCTGGCCCCCTTGAGCGCCGTTGATGGGGTTACCTTTTTTAACTTTCAAAAAGGCCCACGGCGCAACAGGCGGAAAATCCGCCTGGAGGATTGATTTTGAATCCGCTCCCGCGCGAGTTGAATGATTTCGCCGACACGGCCGCCGCCATTTCCCTTATGGATTTGATGATCACTTCTGACACTTCCGTACCGCACTTGGCGGGCGCGCTGGCCAAACCGGTCTGGATGCTACTTCAGTTCGTGCCCGGCTGGCGCTGGCTGCTGGAGCGATCCGATACTCCGTGGTATCCAACCATGAAGTTGTTTCGCCAGAAACAAAGGGGTGAATGGTCCGCGCCCGTATCGGAAGTGGTCGACGAACTTCGCTTGCTTTGCCAAAACAAGAAACGCCCGGCTTGATGACCAAGCCGGGCGGGTGAGATTCCACAAAAAATGCTCGTCAGAATTATGCGCGGTTCCTCCGACGGCGCACCAGCCCAATCGAGGCGATTCCCAGCATACCGATGGTAGCCGGTTCAGGTACGGCGGTGAACGTCACGTCAACTTGTCCGTTGCCGGGCGTACTGAAACTGGCGGTATCGCCCGCCGGCACTCCCGTGGGCGTCCAACCGGATACACTCGCGTTGCTGCCACCGGCAACATACCCCAGCGTACCTGTGCCATAGTTGATCAGATCGTAGGGCACACCTAGCTCCGGACCGCCATCGTCAAACGCGAAGGCTACCTGCACGAGGCTGTTGCCGGAAAGCGTGAGGTTGCCATTGCTGGTAGAAATCAGGTCGTTGCTGCCCGAGGGGGTATTGTCCAACGTATAAGCGAGATTACTCCAGTCGTTGAGGGTCAGCCCACCGGTGATGGTCAAAGTGCCAATGGGGCCCCCGACCCCTGAAGCTCCCGGAGCAATCAAGCCGCCTTGGGCAAAGGCAGCCACACCGGCGGTCGTGGTATTCACGGTGACGCCATTGGTCACAAGTCCATTGCCTCCCAGCGTGCCGGCACCAAAGGAGGTTTTTCCTCCGACGATAACACCACCGGTTCCGGTTGCCCCAATGGAGGTGCTGGTGTTGTCGGCGTAGAGCGCGCCGCCTGCGATGTATGTTCCGACCTGGCCTGAGACGTTGGTGTAGGTGTTATTGTTGGTCAACGTCAGAGCACTCCCACGGTCTCGATGGTTATGGGGTTCCCCCCACCGATGACACCGGCAAAAGTCGTTGACAAACCCAAGGCACCGATGGCGTACACTGAACTCCCGCCGCTGGCACCCGTCAGCTTGGAAGTAGCGCTGCTGCTTTCCAACGCTCCCAACGGGAAAGCGTTGTTGAAGGCGGTAGTGCCGCTGCCACCGCCAGTCTTGGCTTGCAACGTAGAGTTGGCACTGACCTCAAAAATCGCGGTTGCACTGCCCCCGTCCGGTGCACTGGTGGCGCCATTGTTAATGCGAACGGTTGACCCGTTTTCAATGTTGAGCGTGCCGGTGAACTGGTACAGATTCGCCAGGCTGAAGGTACCAGCCGTATTAATATTCAGCGTCGTCCCTCCAGCGGTCGCACCGGAGGAACTGCTGATTGGGCCTCCAACCACCGGGTTAGTGCCACCGGATGAAAAATTGCTGTTTGATCCAGCAGTCACGACGAACGCCTGTCCGGCAGTATACGTCGACGAAGTTGCGCTACTCGTGGTTTCGAATGTTCCGCCCCCAATGTTGATTGTCGCGGTGGATGCGAAACTCCCGGTACCCCCGCGTAATGTGCCTCCGTTAATCGTCGTTGCACCCGTGTTGCTGTTGGCCGAGTTGTAAATCACCACTCCGGTGTAACCCGAATCCAAGGTGACTGTCGCGCCTCCGGTGATTCCCACCGTGCCGGAGTCCGTTAAAGTGTAATTCTGACTGCCGGAAGTAAACTCAACCGATGAAGGGGAAACCCCGCCGCCAGCAGTAACGCTACCCACCGTTATGGAATCGGTCCCGGAGGGCGTCCCCGTCGGGCCCGAACCGGGGAACTGCACTGTGTCCCCATCGACGTACGTCGCACTGGAGTTGGAGGTATTCACGTCAAGCCAGTTCTGCGAACTCCCGTCCCAACTATTGTTGCCCGAACCATTATTCCAGGTCACCAAGTCGGCCCGTGCCGTGTTCTGCCAACCATGAGGCGAAGGCAGCAACTGCACCCACGCCGCCCCGGCCGCAGCCGCAAGCCACTTACCCGATGTGCTCCAGCGATTCGATTTCTTTCCCGCAGAATTGCACGCGACAACGCGCCCAGTGTTCGACATTTTACCCTCCAAATAACATGAGACCTGTATGCTTATAGTGATTATCTCACGGCATATTACAAATTGCAAATAAATTCTGCCTTGATCTGACAATAATCCATGAAATATATGTGGTAAATATCATCGCAATGCGCCGATAAAACTATAAAACTAACTAAATACTAGCTTTATATAACAACATTTGGCGGCTTGTCCAAAGAATTACCACCTATTTATCAGATGGTAAATGGTGGAAGTAGGCATGAAACCCCTGACGCAATTGCTGCCCTCAATGCCGCAATTGAAGATGAATGACTATACAATATAAATGGAGCCCAGCTCCGGCACAGACTTAGGCTCCAAATCCATTAAAATGCCCATGACAAATGGAAACCCTCTCAACCTTCCCCTTCGGCGACACCGTGGCGCAATATCTCACCGACTCCCATGGCCGCGTCGGCCTGACCCTCTACCCAAAATCCAAGGCCAACCAGCTCGCCTCGCGCCGGCAGACCCTCCGCGGTGAGCCGTTTATCGACGCGATTCCCGATCCCAGTCCGCCTCCGGCCATCGCCGTCGACCCGCTCGTCCATCTCAAAATCGTCGGCGACTCCTACCCCGGCGCTTTCGCCCAGGGGCGAACCATGCGCAGCTCCTCAACCAACGATCGCTTCAAATTCGCCTCCCAGAAGCGCATCGAAAATGACGGCATCACCACCATCGTCACCGAATTGCAATCCTCCGAATCCCTCATCCTTCAACATCGCCTCACCTGGCACGGTTCTGAACCCGCCGCCCAAATCACCGCGACAATCACCAACGGTTCCCCCAAGCCCATCACCCTGGAAATGCTCACCACCTTCTCCCTCGGCGGAATCACGCCGTTCGATCCCGCCGACGCCCCAAACCGCCTCCGCGTCCACCGCTTCCGCAGCGTCTGGAGCGCCGAAGCAAGACTGCAAACTGAAACCATCGAACAGCTCCACCTCGAACGAAGCTGGATCGGCGCCGGCCTTTTCAGCGAGCGATTCGGACAGATCGGCTCCATGCCCGTCCGCGGCTGGTTTCCCTTCGTCGCCGTCGAAGATGTCGCCGCCGGCGTTCTCTGGGGCACGCAGCTTTCGTGGGCCGGCTCTTGGCAACTCGAAGTCTCCCGCCGGAACGACGACCTCTCCATCAGCGGCGGAATCGCCGATCGCGAGTTCGGCCACTGGACCAAAACCCTCGCCCCCGGTGAATCGTTCACCACCCCCCCGGCAACGGTCGCCTGCGTTGCCGGCAATCTCGACGATCTTTGCGACCGGCTTACCTCCGCACAGGTCCGCCATCTCAAATCCCAGCCGGCGGTCGAGCAGGACCTGCCGATCGTCTTCAACGAGTGGTGTACCACCTGGGGCGACCCAAGCCACCAGCGACTCGTCGCTATCGCAGATCGTCTCGCGGGCTCGGCGATCAAATATCTCGTCATCGACGCCGGCTGGTACAAAACCGAGGGCAGCGACTGGTCGAGCGGCCACGGCGACTGGATCCCCAGCCCCAAACTTTTCCCCGAAGGCCTCGCCGCCGCGGCCGCCGCCATCCGCCAGCGCGGGCTCATCCCCGGCCTCTGGTTCGAAATGGAAACCGTGGGCGACGCCTCCGCCGCCTTTTCACTCGTCGACATGCTCCTGCACCGCGACGGCATTCCCCTCACCGTCCGCAGCCGCCGATTCTGGGACCTGCAAAACCCCACCGCCGTCGATTATCTCTCTCAGCGCGTCATCGCTCTCCTCCGCGACTGCAACTTCGGCTATCTGAAAGTCGATTACAACGAAACCATCGGCTTCGGTTGCGACGGCGCCGAAAGCCCCGGCGAAGCCCTCCGCCGCCAGATCGACGCCGTCTATAAATTCTTCGACCGCATCCGCGCCGAACTCCCCGACCTGGTCATCGAAAGCTGCTCCAGCGGCGGGCACCGCCTCGAGCCGGGCATGATGGCGCGCACCGCGATGAGCAGTTTTTCCGACGCCCACGAGCTTCCCGAAATCCCAATCATCGCCGCCAACCTGCACCGACTGATCCTGCCGCGGCAAAGCCAGATCTGGGCCGTCCTTCACGCGGCCGACTCTCCGCGCCGGCTCGACTTCAGCCTCGCCGCCGCCTTCCTCGGCCGCATGTGCCTCAGCGGCGAAATCGACCGCCTAACGCCCGCCCAATGGCAACGCGTCCAGGAAGCGATGGCCCTCTACCGCCGCGCCGCCCCGATCATCCGTGATGGGATCTCCCGCCAATTCGGTGAAATCGGCCAAAGCTGGCGTCAGCGGCAATTGCCCCGCCGGCGCTGGTTTCAGCTCCCCCACAAACTTCGTCAGAGCCACCAGATCGTCCGGCGAATTGGCCCGCACATAATTTCCCGAATCGATCTCACCTCGCAGAATCGAAGTAAACCGCCCCTCCATCTCCGCATCCCCGCGCGCTGGGCTGCGGCGATCAGCAGCTCCAGTTGCTCCGCATTCACCCGCGTGTCGGTCGTATCTCCCAGCCCCACCGCGATCCCGTTCGGAAATGTCAGGTTCGCCTGCGCGAGCACGTTTCGCTGTAGGATCGGATCGCTCAAAACCGCCTTCCCCTCCGCGGTATTTCCCGTCAGCGAGGCGATCAACGTAATATCCTTCGCCGCCCCAAACCCATACCCGCACGCCTCCGGCCACATCGCCGTCGCCTCGTCGAACGCATGGTGAATCACATGGGTGATCCCATACTGGCGCGGCAACTGCGCATTCAGCACGATGTTCACGAAATACTCCCGCCCACGTCCGTCCGCATAAGCCCCGTCGTCCTCCAGCGCCAGCGCCCCATAGGCAATGATCCGCGCCTTATTCAGATTCCAGTTCCCCTCGCGCATTCCCCCGTCGATCACCCGCTGAATCATCCGCTTCAGCCCGGTCTGCACCACGGTCGCATCCTGTCCCTCGCTCTTGAGATATTCGTAAAGAAAGTCATAGGTCAGCGCCAGCGGCGTCACGATGTCTTCGTGAATGACCTCAAACGATGTCGACCCGATGATCGGCGGAATCGTCCGGTCCCCCGCGGGCACCTTCGGCGGTGTCACGTACGCAAACCCCTGCATATACGTCATCAGCGCCCCCGCGGCGAAACGCGCATATCGTTTGTCCCCGGTGATCCAGTAAACAAAAGCCGAATCCTCGGCCGCCTCCATCACCCGCTGGTTGATCGATTCGATCGTCCGCCCCGTCAAACCCGGCTGCACCCAGATATCCCGGTTCGATTCCCGATCGCGCAGAAAAATCTGACCCTTCGCATCATCGTTCCAAGGCCGAAAATCGCCGATTCTTTCCGGCGCTGTGTAAACGGTCGCCCAATCCCTCGCCCCGGCAAACCGCGGCGTGGGAATCGGCGCATGCCCTTCGCCTCCCGCAAACCGCGCCATCACGCAATCCGCCGTGGTAAAATGCGTCTGCCAGTTCATTGCCAGCCGCGACGACAGCCACTGTGGGTCGCCCCCGCTTTCGCGCATCAGCTCATCCACGTTCGCCTTGATCTTCTCATACTTCTGCCGCGCCCAGTCGTCATCCTGAATCTTGGCGACGATCGCCTCGCGATCCCCCGAATTCACCAGCACCTGCGGATGCTCCGCCGCCGCCGCCGCACAACCCGCCGCCAGCACAGGAATCAGAAAAATAACAAACCTCATCACAACTCTCCCAGTTCACGGATTCGACGTCGCCGAATTACAACGCTCGGTCACCGTTTTTCCACCATCGCTCTGCGTCAGCGTAATCCCGATATTCTTACCGTCCCCCTGAAAATTCTGAATCTCGATCCTCTGCACTCTTCCATCCGCCAGGTCCACTTCAAATTCCCCCGGCTCCGTCGCCACCGCCGATTTCACCATCGGCGTTTTTTCAAACGGTTCGATCACCGTCAGAAAATCCGCCTCCGTCCCCTCGCTGCGCACCGCATACGTCTTGCGGCGCTGAAACTCATCCCCCGGCGGATAATCGCTCCCCACCACCGCGGAAAACCGTTTCGCGTCCACGCCCGTCAAATCCACCGTCACCACCCCCGGCTGCGCCGAATCCGCTGGCTCAGCGGCCACGTCATCCGTATACGTATTCCCCGCGATCTTCACCGGCCCACCCAGATAATCCTTATCCCTCCCCGGCGCGGGCGTCACATTACTGAACTTCATCGGCAAATCCGCAAGCGGAATCTGCTTCCCGTCGGCCGTCGTAATCCGCGCCTGCGCCCAGAAGAGCGTTGGCCGCTTGGAAAGCTCCGTCCGCGTCTCCAGCCGCAACTCTTTCACACCCTCGACCGGCACATCAATATCCCCCTCCCCCAGAATCCACGCCCCGAATTTCCCCTGCGCCAAAACCTTCTCATCCCCGCTCACCGTATAAAACAAACGCTTCTCCACATCATGCTGCTCCGGCGCCGTGCCGATCATGATCTCCTGCCTGGGCGGCCAGAGCGAAAACACGTTTAGATTCAGCGCCCCCGGCTCATTCCCCATCGACCGCGACCCCTCCTCCCTATCCGGATTCGCCCCGAATCGCTCGGAAAATTGGGCCAGCGCGGTGCGCTGACGCTATACCAATTGCAATCGGTGACGAACTGCCCGCTTCCCAGCGGATCGGGATTCCACTGCGCATCGTGCCGCAGGAATTTCTGATCGCTTCCGCTTAATCCAAGGAACCCGCGCAATTGAAGCAGATTATCAAACGTGTGCGCCCGATCCGCTTTCAGATAATCCGCCAGCAGGACGTAATCATCCGTCACGATCATCAGCCGCCGCTGCAAAATCGGCTCGGTGAAATCCGTCAGCGACCCATACGCCGGCGGGTTCTTCGGAATCGGCACATACCTTCCCTCCCGCCAGGTCTTCTCCTCAAACGTCTTCACCGGTACATAGTCGTAAACCATTCCCCCATACGGCGGATTCGACCACCGCGCCACGGTCTGCACGGCCGTCGCCTGCATCAGCGAGCCCGTAAAAAACAGCAGCCGCTCCCCCGGCGTCGCCTGCTGCATCTTCTGGTCCACAACCACCATGTTGTGGTTAACGCTTGTCTGCGTGAAAAATTTGTACATGAACGGCTCATATACATAAAAGACCGATTCTGGATTCCAGAAACTCCTCCCATAGCGCATCAGGGAAACCAAATCTGTGCGATCGTAGTGTCCATGCGCCCACCCATGCGTGCCATAATGCAGCGCCGCCTGGATCTGCTCGCGCATCGGCCGCCCCGGCGTCTGCGAACGCAGCATCGCCAGCCCCACGTTGTCCGCATATGCACTGCTGCGAAATTCCTCCGGCGTCTTCGCCGGCAAATCCGCGACCCCATACAGCAAATCCCGCTGCCCACCGCCCCCGCTTCCCAGCTTGATCATCTCCGCATACCGCGGATCGCGATACGCCCAGTACGCCAGCTCAAACGGCGCGGCGCCGACTTCCACCCGGCTCCCCCCCACCCGCGATTCGGTCGAATCGTTCACCCCAAACATCACCCCCCGGTAATCAACGAACGGCAGCATACTGTTCCACAAATCGGTGATCGTCCGGTACGGCCGTCGGATCGGACCGTACAACATCGGATCCATCCCAAACGGCTTCCCCTTCATCCAGGGCTGCGCACTCTCGACGCCGTTCCCCCCGTTAAGCTCCGCACTCAGCAGCGCGTTCGAAGAATAACTCGCCGGCACCCACGCCGTCCGAAAATTAAACCCAAACGGCTCATACGCAATCGCCACCTGCGTGAATTCGCTCGCGCACCACATGTTGTAACTGATCGAGCATTCGTACCACCACCCATCATCCATCGTCCCCTTGGCAAGTTGGTCCTCAATCCCCGACGGCCCCGCGAAAAACCGCTCCGCCCAGACGAGGTCCTGCATCGACAGCGCGCAGTAAAACGCACCGCAGTCTTCGGCCAGATTCCAGTTGTTGATCGACCCCCCTTCGCTCGCCCGCTCGAGCGTTTCCAGCAACATCCGAAACGTCGTCTCAATCTGCTGCCGATCCAAATCGCTTAAAACCCCCGAATCGAGAATGATGTCATACGCCATCGCCATCTGTTGGAAGAAATGCCCTTCCTGCACCAGGCTCTGGTTGCACGCCCGCAACGTCTGGGGATACCCGATCCGCGGATCGGATAATCGCAGCAGAAATGTTGCCACGTTCTGTGCATACCGCTTCTGGCCCGTCAATTCCCACGAAAATGCGCTGGCCAGCACGTTGCTTTCTTCGGTCGTACGAAAAACAAACGGTCCGTAATTATCGTTCGGATCATTCCGCGGCGGCCGCGCCACCTCTGGAACCCCCCACTGATCCGCCCTCTCGATATACGCTTGCGCCGCCGCCTTCGCCCACGCATACTCCTTCACCTTCTGCCGCACCTCGTCCCACCTCGCCGCGGTGTGAAGGATAAACGGATGGGGCAATTCGCTGGTCGTGATAAATGAAATCCGCTCCCCCGCCGCCGCATTCCCGTTCGCAATCGCCAGCAGCACTTGCCCCTCATGGCCGCCCGGCGGCACGCGATCGCTCACCGTCACCCGCACCGTCACATCGGCCGACGCACCCCCCGCCAGCTTCACCGCTGCCGGCTCAACTTTCGCCTCCATCACTTCCCACCCATACCGCACAAACGAAAGCGACACCGCCTCGGGCTCATCCGTGCAATTGCTCACCCGAACGTCATATTCCACCTCCCCGCCGCGCGGAGCCGACTTCCCCCGCACCTCCCACTGCAGCGCCACCACCGCCCCGCGCACAATCCTGCGCATTGCGCAACTGAATCGCCCCGGCCTCCTTTCCCTGCACATCGATCGAAACCCCCTTCCCAAACCGCAAAAAAGAATTCCCCGCCTGATCAAACCCAAACGCCGACCACGGCAGCGTCACCGTATGCCAGCCCTTCCCGCTCACTCCCACATTTGCGCTCACCCGCGTATCCCTGCCGCCGGGGCGCACCGCCATCAGCGTTACCGTCACCTCCACATCCCGATCGTCCGCCAACCCAACCTGAAACTGCACCCCGTAAAAATCGCTCCAATCCACCGTCCCATCGTTCTCGAGCCGAAACCCATGATTAAAAAATCCCCGCGGCCCATCCGGATATCGAAACTGCGTTTCGCCCGGAATCGCCAGCGACGCTTCGGCGCCAGCGGCGTGCATCAGCGCCGACCATCCGTCCATCCCGGCGCCACCAAGCTGAACCCACGGTGGCCCTGAAACCGCCGCCAACGCTTCACCAGCGCCAACCAAATTCATCAAAATCACAACCGTCCAAATCCCGCGCATTCAATTCCTCGTTTCATTCGTTCAACAAAAAATCCCGCTCCACCTCTTTTGCCGTCTGAACCCTGGGTTCCGCGGACCTCCCCCACTGCCACGCCACTATGGTGATCCGCACCGGAAACCTGCCCCGCGGCGGCACCGGCAAAATCTTCAGCACGTCCCCCTCCACCCTGGCCGGACCCTCCCGCACGAAAAATCTCACCGGCAACCCGGCGCTGCTCCTCGCCTTCAGCACCAGGCTTTCAACCCCAACCCGCTGATCCGCTATCCCATCAAACGTAATCGTCTGCTCTTGTCCCTCGGTGTTTCGCCCTATGTTCATCTCCGCCTGCTGCACCGCCGACTTATATTTCCCGTCCCCCGGATGCTTCGCACACACCCACGCCACCGGCTTATCAAATGAATCCCCCCGATAAAAACTGAGCCGAAATAGACCGGGCCCAATCTCCTCGATCGGCCCTTCTATACGGTGAATTTCGATCTCCCCCCCTCCGCTCGCGTGCCCCAGCGGCGACCCCGCGGGCAATCCCGTCCACCGCATCAAATTATTCTTCCCCGGGCCGTCATTCGCCGCACCCTCGCTCGCCACGGAATCCAAAAACCGCGCCGATAGCCGGAACGTCTCACCATCCTCCTCAGGTTCGAATTTCAAAGTCACCATCGGATGCGTCGCTGTAAACGGCCTCAATCCACCGTCCTGCACGAAGCCGATCAGTTGCGGCAATTTTCCAACCATGTCCGCGTGATAATTCTGGATCGTCTGAGCCATCTCCTCATCAAACGCCCAGAACGCATCCACCGCATCCCCCTGGTAATGATCGAACGGGCCCGCTGCCGCCGTCCTTCCGACGCGCGGCGTCCACCGCTGAACGAGCCATCCCGTCGCAGGATCGATCGGAACCAGTGTTACAGGCGCATCCAAACTCGAATCCGCCCCCAGCCGATGCTCCACGCATTTGCGGATAAACATCGCGCAGAAATGCACCAGGTCGTCGCACGCCGCAAAATGCCCCTCCCCAGGCTCGGCCAGCATCGCGATCGGTGCCTTGGGATTTTCCGACCGATAGACGATCGCCGGCGAAGCCGCGCCTCCAGCCATTCATACTCGCCCATCACCATCACCCCCGGCACGCCGTCGATTGCCCCGTCCGGCCAATGAACCTCCTGCCGCCCAAATCCTGCAAGCGGCGTCTCGGGTGCGTCCCCATGAATCGACAAAACGCCCAGCGTCCGCCGCGGCGCCCAGGCCGCGAAATTCCACGGATAACTGGCGCAGGCCGAGTGCCCCATCGGCACGATCGGCGCATACGCCAGCTCCGAGTATCCGGAATCGTCCGCGAGGTCCTTCATCATCCGATTGAACCGATCGCCCGAACGGCTGGGAATAAACGGCCCATCGAGCATGGGAGAAATCCACACGATCGCGACCCCCAAGTCACCCATCGCCTTGCGAAAATCCCGATGGTCGAGGATGTCTTCCTCGAGCATGTTGTGCTGCGCCACAACCACGGCCCGCACTCGCCGGCAATCGCCGGGAATCCACAAATACGCCCGGACCTGCGCGCCCGGCGCCGATCACCGCCGGCTCGGCCACGCTCCATTGGTATTCGCCGCCCGGATCCCCCATCCCTTTCGCACATATGTCCAGCATTGCCATGAAAACCCAAAAGCCCACGTTTCTCGCAATTCTCATCCGCATCGCTCGCTCACTTCTCCGAAGCCACTACCGCCACTGCTTCAATCTCCAGCGCCTTGCCGCGCTGCGAAGAAACCCTGGCTTTGAAATACAACCCGGCCCCCAGCGTAAAAATCACCCCGCCGCAGAATAGAAAACACAATCGGCCCAACCCCGTATTCGGTATGAGCATCAGCAGCAAGATGAACCCGCCATAAAAGAGGCACAAGCCGCCGATGAGGCGGTAAACCAGTTGCCCGTAATCCGCCACACCATCCCGTTTCGCGTCGATCGGCGTTCGCAGGCTGTGGAAAAACTCCTCGTTCCGCCGCGCGTTTTCGGGGTCCTTCGTTTCGTCGTAAAACAGCATCGACGCGAAGTACCACGCGCTGCAAATCACCACGATCCCCAGCCCCGATGCCGCCAGGTTGATGTCTGCCGTCTCCAAACTGTTGAGCGGCCCCTTCCAACCCATCCAATGCTGAAAATATTCCGGTCGAAATCCAAACTGAATCCCCAGGGCAATCGCAAACCCCAGCACCGCGGTGCTCCAGGCCGTCCAGCTCGGCGTCTTCTTCACGAACATTCCCCACACCAGCGGCACCAGCATCGGACCCAGCAAGCTCGCCGCCACCTGGTTCGTCAGATCAAACAGTTCCAGCTTCCGATACATTCCGATGATCACGCCCAGCGTCACGATGATCGCCCCGAAAATCAGCGTACACGCCTTGCCCAGCCGCAGGAGATATTTTTCAGATGCGTGCGGCGAAATCATCGGCTTCCAGAAACTCCGCACGAATATCCCCACCCCCTTATTCACGGCCGCGTCCATATTCGTCAGCGTCGCTCCCAGCATCGCGCACAGCAGAAGCCCCATCAATCCCTGTGGCATCACGTCGTCGGCGACCGCCACGAACGCCGCCTCCTGCGGGTTCTTGAGCTGCGGAAATTCCTGCGCCAAGATGCGGGTGGGTGAGGATCGCCACGGTCGGCGGGATGAAGAAAATCAGCGGCCCGATCAGGCAACCGAGCAGCGGTATGATCGCCATGCCGCGGGCATCGCGGTCGCTGCGGGCCATCAGGAACATCGTCGAGTTATCCATGCTATTGGCGGCGGAAAAGCCGAACCAGAGCATCACCGCGATCCAGGGAAAGACGACCGCCAAATGCGCATGATCCGACCAGTGGAAATAGCTCGGCGGGATCCGCTGCCAGAGTTGGGCCAGCCCTCCGATGGCCGGCTGATGTACTGCGAGGAAAGCAGTCACCACGCCGATCGTCATGATTAAACACAGTTGAACAAAATCGCTCGCCAGTACAGCCCAGGCGCCGCCGGCGAAGGAGACGATGGTTACCAGCGTCCCGAGGATCACCATCACGACGGTGACGTTGGTGTGAAACACCGCGGCCATGAAGACGCCGATGGAGTTCAGGGCCACGCCGGCGATGAAGAGGAGGATCGGAATCCTCAGCCAGGTATAAAACTGCTCGGTGAACGGCCCATACCTTCCCCGAACGGCCTCCATCCAGGTGACGGTCCGCATCCGACGGAAGCGCAGGCCGGTGTAGAGGATCAGCACCACCGCGCCCAGGGCATTGCTGTAGTAGAGGCACAGGACCAGGGAGCCGGAGCTATAGATACGCGCCGGCGGCGCCGGTAAAGGTCCAGGCGCTGAAGGTGGCGAGCCAGGCGGAAGTGCCGGTGATCCACCAGGGCATCGCCCCACCGCAGCGGAAATAATCGGAAGTGTTTCGGCTGAGCCGGCGCAGCAGCAAGCCGATGGCCAGCATGAAGACGACGTAGAAGGCGATGATGAATTTGTCGTAGACGGCGATCATGGGTAGGCGCGACCGTCATTGTACGGCTAAACAAAACTCTTAGCCCAATGGCAATCGCCGTGAAGCGCCGCCGTTTATGGCATTACCCCAACCACCGGACCGCCACCGGGCGATGAAATATTGTTCAAAATATCCTGGCCCTGAACGGAGCTCACACGAGACCACTTGTCATCTCCAACGCGTTTGACTTCCAGGCCGGAATTCATCAGACCTTGGACTACCCGAGGGTCCGCATTCGGATCCGTCTTCAATTCGGCCAATTTGGCCTTGGCATTGTCTGTGTATCGCTCGACATCGCCCACGAATTCCGTGCCGTCGCCGCCTTTGTACACATCGACTCGATAGGCTTGTTGTCCATCATGGTCGAACGGAAACAATTTGTCCGCATCGTCCGTAAACCAGGTCTTGCCGTCATCCGTGCTGTAGAACATCCTGCTGACACGAGTCGGACCGTTTGACCTGAGCGTGTACACAACGATAAACACCACGGACAAAAGCGCCACAATCACGGCGCCAGCCGCCAGCACGCCTTGCCTCTTATTAACGCCTTCTCGAATGCCTATCATGATGAATGCAATTCCTGAATCGTGGAAGACAAGATTGTCAGGGCCCGATCGTGGGATCGTATCGGCTGCCGTCAATCACGCCGTAAGTTCCGGGTTGCGTATAACCCGCTCCACCGCTGCCGGGGTCTGCGACCACGTCGATTGTGACCGACGCGCTGTATACGCCCTGCGTTATCGTGACGCTATGGACCGAACCATCGGCATAACAAACGTCGATCAAGCCGGTTTTTGCTTGGTAGCTGCCGTTCCCATCTGAAATTGTCGGGTGGAGCACGCCTCTGGAGGGGGCCAGGTAATGCACCGGCGACACAATCGAAAATCCCCTGGTGTTTTTGTTTCGTGCTTGGGTTGGTTAGGAGGAATGGCCCGCCCAATACGGAAGCGCTCCGAAACCATCCGCCGGTGAAAGAATAGCCACCGGGCCCGGACATCGCATACATCAATTTAAATCCACGATTATCACCTGGAGTTGTCGATGTCGTCGCCGCAAACACCTGAACCTGGGGATAATCCTCAAAGAGAACCGTCTCGCTCGGATGCGGGACCCGCTGAAGCGGGCGCGGCCACCATACTCCCGCTCCGGCGCTGAAAACATTGGGTTGCCCGCTTCCGTTAAGATTTGTATATCCGGTGGTCGCCGCTCCAAACACCGGATAGCCGACCGCTGGGCCCGGGCGGCACCGAGGTCGTCTCAGCACCGCCGCTTCCGAAATAGACGGGATTGCGATAGTCATCGACTCCCCCGATGCATCCGCTGTACTTGTAGGTAAAGTACCCCTGGTTGGTATTTCCCGGGCCAATGGTGGGGTCTTGCATACTGTTGAACACGGTCGGACAGCACCTCACCAGGCTGGCGGGAGGAAGCGCGGTGAGCAGGCCATAGAGACAGGTGGGCTGCGCAGTCGTCAGTCCAATGGTGTTGGAGGTGGTTGCGTTCGTTAGAGTGGACGGATCCATGCACCAGCTCCAGGCCGGCGGGAAAAACCCATTGTTTTCCGCCTGATACTCGAAGCATGCCTGCGCCAATTGCCTCATATTCGACGAGCAGGCAGTAACATCCGCCGCCTGCCGGGCCTTGTTCAATGCGGGCAAAAGGATGGCGATAAGCAGCGCAATGATGCCGATGACGACCAGCAATTCCACCAGCGTGAAGCCTCGACGTGTCTTCATGGTCAATTCCCTTTCTGCGTAGTTCCTGCCGTTGGGCTTTTGGAGAATCTTCGCCGCCGCGAGAGAAGGCCGATGGCCCCGGCTGCCAGCAGGCCGATCGATGCCGGCTCGGGAACCGCGGTGATCGTCGGCTGCGGCAGCCCATTAGCGGCCGCGAAGGCGTCCAGTGCGACGACATCTGCCGGAGTCACGCTTACCGCTGCGCCGCTGTCGCCTTGACCGAAATTGGCGGCCAAGGCGCTGAAGTCTGAACCGTTCACAGAGCTGCTGTAGAGGAAGTTACCCTGGTCCCAGTTGGTGACGCCCAGCCCGAAGTTTGCCGCCAGGATCGAGAAGTCCGATCCGTTGACGGTGCCGTCGAGATTCGCATCTCCCAGCAGGGTGTATTTGAGCAGGATCTGCCCGCTGCTAAGGCCCAAAACATTCTTCGTGCCATCGGCCCCATCCGCCCAGCCGACGCCATAGTGCAAGCCGTTGGTGGCGGTTTGCGCAGTGCTGGAGATGATGCCTGAGGTCCCGTTCCACGTGCCGTTGTTGAAGCCGGTCTTGAGATAGCCGTAGATCGTGGAGATCGGGTCACTGGACGTATAGTCGATGATGATGTGATTGTTCGTGATATCCAGCAAGCTGCCAGAGGCGATCGTCAGCCCGGTGATGTTGATGTTGCTGGCGGGATGACCGGCGGAGCCGGTGCCCGCGCTGGTGTTGCTGGCGAGCTTGATAGTGCCCACATTAATACTGACGCTGCTGGCCGTCAGGCCGGTGCCGAGGGTCAGCGTGCCGGTGCCCGACTTCGTGAACGCGCCGGTATCGACGATCGTGCCAGCGCCGGTGATCGAATAATTCCCCGAGCTACTGACGGTCACTGAGCCGGGGCTGACGGTGGTGCTCAGAGTAACGGCATAATTTCCACCGTTCGAGTCATTGAATGTCACGTTCGAGCCATTGGAATACGTTGTATTACCGGAGCCGTTGTTCCAATTGCTGTCGCCCGTATTCCAAAGGCCGGTATTAGCGCCATTATCCCAGTAAAGGTTGCCCGGTCCCGTCACGACCAGGGCGATGAAACCGGGGATAACGCCGTTATTGCTCAAAGCGTAGGTAAATCCGACGGGAGCAGTCGGGAGCACGAAATCGCTGTCACTGATTCCGCCAACCAGTCCACCGGAGACCGGGTCGCCGATGAGTGCATAATCGGCCCCGCCGGAGGGCGTGCCTCCGAAGGTCAGTTCTGTGCCGCTCGCGACGCTGTTGCTTCCCGAACCCAGGATGAGTTCATCGCCATTGGTGACAACTCCGGAACCTGTGCCGAGGTCGAAGTTAAGCGTGGTCTGATTCGTTGTGGTCAGTGATCCGCCGATGGAAAGAACGCCAACCGTCCCAACTCCACCCGGCGCGATCGTGTGCGTTGAACTTCCGCCGATCACGCTGCCCAGGATGTAGGAGGTTGCGGCGCTGGCACTGGCCAGGACGCCTCCGTTCAATGCCACATTCGCGGTGCCGGTGGAGCTTGCGCTTGGCGAGCTCGTGGTGTCGGCGGCGACAAACGTGCCGGCATTGATGGTCGTGCCGCCGACGTATGTGTTGGCGCCGGACAAAGTCAATGTCCCCGAGCCGATCTTGGTGATCGAACCGCCATACTGCGGTATGAGCATTGAAGTATCGCTGATTACCCCGGAAATATTCGAGTTCTGGTTGTTGTTGCCGATCGTCAGGGCGATCGCACTGCTCTCTCCATCGGCAGTCGTCAGAATAATATTACCGTCGCCAACATTCGTCGAATTGATCGAGCCGATCGACGCGGAAGTAAGTGAATTTCCGAATACCAGATCGCTACCGGCAAATCCCATGGTGTTGCCGCTGACTTCGGGGTACGCAATATCCACGGTATCGTTATTCGCCGTGTAGTTGCCGGTGATTGTGAGATTGGCATTGAGCAAAGCATTTTGATTGCCAATCACAATCTGGCACTGCGCGGCCGTGAGGGTCATGGCGCCCGTGTAATTGGTCCCATCCCCGAAGAACTCAACATTCTTTGGCGGGAATGCGTTGGTCAACCCGCTAAGCGTGACTGCGCCGCTGCCGGACAAGGTGCCGTTGATAATGATGGGTTTGGTAGATCCCGTCATCACAATCGTGTTTCCCGTGCCATTGATGGTAAAGCTGCCATTGAGATTATTGACGCCTTGGAGCCCCTGCAGGCTCCCGCCGCCGTTCAGTGTAAAATTGTTTGGAAAATTGAATGTCTCTGTCGTGCCGACGCCCTGCGTATTGAGCAGAAGGTTGGCATTGGAGATCGTCACCGGCCCAGTACCCATGGCCTGGTCGGTAAACGGCGATGTACCGGTCGCAGGATTAAGACCAGTCCCAACCTGCAGATTCCCGCCACTAACATTGGTCCCGCCGGTATACGTGCTGCTCAGGCTCGCAAGCGTGAGTGTTGTTGTGCTGGGAGAGTTAACAGTTAAAGCAGTATGACCCGCGCCATCAGTGATATTACCGGTGTAGTTCCCGCCCCCGGTCACTGTTAACGTGGAAGTCGCTGCCGAATTGCTGTTGGTTATGACGGAAGTCGTATTGCCGCCATTGGCATTCAGAAGACCGATCGTAACACTCTGGGAATTCAGATCGAGTGTTGAATTGGCCGAGATGCTGACGGGGATGTTGTCAAGGCCCGTACTGGATCCCATCCGCATCGTGCCGCTGTTGATAAACGCGCCCAACGCCGCCGTGTTGTCGCCGCTGAGTAGGACAACCCCTGCGCCATTTTGGTAAATGGCGCCGGTTCCGGATGCGTTGCCGGAATAGGTAACGACGGAGGAAGCAGGCGTATCAAAAGCGAGCGCTCCGTTGTCGGTGACGGCGCCGGGGAGGGAGCCGGCGTGTGAGGACCCGTCACCGACCTGGAGCGTCGCGGTACTGTTGATCGTGGTACCCCCCGTGTATGTATTGGCGCTTCCGGTCAATACTTCCGTTCCCGACCCACCCACGGCCAGCGCCACTGTGCCGGCTCCGTTGGAGATCGTTCCCGCGTAGGTGGAAGCACCCGATGGATTCACGGTTATTGAGGCCGCGGTCGAAATGGAATCACTCACCGATCCGCCCGAACCAGCCAGGCCACCGGGATCAAGCGCCTGGCCGTGAAGATCCAATTCACCGCCATTGATCGTTACATTCCCCGTTCCCAGCGCACTGGAACTGCCAACCTGCAGAGTGCCAGCGGTGATCACCGTTCCGCCGGCGTAAGAGTTGGCTCCGGCGAGAAGGATGGCCGCCGCTTCCGGAGCTGTTGATCGTCAGCGTGGAAGTGGAAGCGCCGCTAACCGCCGAGGAAACCGTCAGAAGGCTGGAAGAGTTGTTGGACCACGTTTGCGATTGACCCAGGGCCAGGCCTGCCACGCTGATCGTATCGCTTCCGGCCCCGCTGTTCACCGTAATTCCCGTGGGATCGACGGCCGCGTTAATTGTCAGAGTTCCGGTACCACCGATCGTCAGCGGCGAAGCGTTGGAAAGGACAATGCTGTCAATTGCACTCACCGTACCCGTTGTGGTGTTCGAGAAATTCGAAGCGCCGCTCGCCGTGAAAATCACTTGGGTTGCAGCTCCGGGCAGCCCTTCGGCATTGCCGTTGGCGTCTACCCAGTTCGTATTTGTGCCACTGCCGTCACTCCACACACTCGTCCCGAATCCGCCCTTCCAATATGCGACGGGCTCCGACGAGAGACTTACCGACAAGACCAGGCTTGTCCCGCCCGGCGCGGAAAGGCTCATCGTGTAACCGGGAAATTCCGAGCTGTTGAAATTGAAGTCACTGACGTTGATTCCCGTTCCGCCGGAAATCAGGGTGTAGGTTTGCGGATTGGATGGACCATTAGCGGGTAATGGGGAAACGCGCGTCAAGGAGAGGTTCGTTGTCCCCGTGTCGCTGAAGTTGGAGATGCCCAGTGCATCGTTAAGCGTTCCGCCGATATCCAGCCCGATGGACCCACCACCGCCCAAAGCGAGGCCTCCCATCGTCAGCGTGTCGGTGGCGACGCCGTTGTTCAGGCTCAGCGTGCCCCCGCTGTTCAGCGTGACGGTTCCTCCAATGCTGCGAGCGCCGGTCGCCGACAGAGTGCCGGTGCTGTTTATCGCCACCGCCGTATTTGCCAGCGAGCTTCCTGTAGAAAGCAACAGGGTCCCACCGTTAATGGTGGTGGCGCCGCCGTACGTCTCCGGCGCGGTGAGTGCAAGAATCCCGTTGCCCGTGACATTCAAACCGCCGGAGGTGCTGGTGGAATCGGAGAGCACCCCACTTAAGGTCGCGTCGATCGGCGCCGAGCCGCGATTGACCTGAACCGTGCGAACCGCGCCGTTCAGATCGATCGGGTTCTGGAAGGTCACCATATTGGTTGCGCCGGATGACCCAAGGATCAATGAGCTTCCAGTCGGCACAAAGCTGCCGCTGTTCCACTTCGCCACGGCGGCCGACGCGCCAAGATTCACGGTTGAATCAGCTCCATACGCCGCAAACCCGCCGGATCCCTTCCACTGGACCTGGTTCCCCAGTTGTCCCGTGGCCAGGCTGAACGCGCTGGTTGAAGACGTCAACCCGACAATTCCGCCAGTGAAGACCAGTCCGCCCGCCGGAGTTACGGCTGAAGTCGTAACGCCGCCGGGCAATGCAAAGGCATTGCCCAATTGCAACACACCGCTGTTAGCAATGGTCTGGCCGGCGTAGTTATTTGAGCCCGTAAACGCCAATGTGCCTGAACCCGATTTAGTCAGCACTCCCGCCCCGGCAATATTTTGACTGGTGACTTGCCCCGGAACGGTCAGCACGTTTCCGCTGGTGACATTAACCGTCGCCCCATCGCTGCCAATGCCAATCGCACGATTATCTGTGCCGACAGTACCATCAAAGAGACCAAAACTGGCGTTGGCTTCGAGCGTTCCGCCATTGATGTTCACCGCCGACCCTCGGGATTGAAGCCCCAGATTGGAATTCTGGACCACAATCAGCGTGCCCCCGTTCAGAAACAGGTTGTCGCTGAAGAGATTAACCGCATTGGCCGTCATCGAAACGGTTCCGCCACCGCCGATGGTGACGGCATTGCCCGGCGGGCTGGATGAACCGACGTCGCCAATGGGCACGTCGACTGTTAGTGTTCCCTGCGTGTCATATTGGAAGATCGAAAGCCCGCGGTTGTTTGCGCCATCGAACACGCTGCCGGAAGGACCGGTGATCGTGACATTATTTGCGCCGACGTTTGGGGTCATGAGCAGCCCGCCGCCGGCGAGCTGCATTGAAAATCCGCCCAAATTGAGCGTGTTCGTCAGACCCGCCCCGTCCGGCGTGTTGAAACGCAATGTATTGGTCGTCGCGTTGGCGGCAAGCGTGCAGTTGGTCACATAATCTGTGTGTTGACTCAGGGTTCCGACCGTCGTTGCCGTGTCCTGGGTATAGTTGGCTGTCGGCATGGCAACCACTTGGTTACTGCCGTTGTTGATCGCCCAGCTCATGCTGTTCACCGTCACGTTGGCGATGACATTTCCGAAGCTCAGCACTCCAACGACCTGCGTGGCAGTGGCCGCATTGGCTTGCGTTGTGGTCATCGTCGCGCCGGCAGGCAACAGGATGTTGAGCTGCGCCGCGTGGTTATTGAGGTTTCCCGAGCTGGCTCCCGCACCGGCCCACGCGCCCGTGTTCAATGTCACGCTTCCGCTGGCGCCCGGATTTAAATCGATGGTTGAAAGACCGGCGTTCACGGTCAGGGTTCCGAACGACTGCGAGTTGCTCGCGCCTGCCCCGCCGTCAATTTCAAGCGTCCCCCCGCCCATGCTCAGACTGCCGGCAGTCTGGCCGTTGTAGAGAATATTCGAAGTTGGAGCCCCGGCGGCGGCGAAATTAAGATCCAGCGTCCCGCCTCCATAGCTCGCTGCTGGCGTCGCAACGGCCGCCGCCACTGGCCTGACCAATTGAGACCCCACCCGTAAACGTATTCGCGGCTGTCAGCGTAAGGGTCCCAGCCCCGGATTTTGTAATCCCAAACCCGCTGCCGCTGATCACGCCATTAACAACCATATTGCCATACGCCGTATCCAGAGTTTCGTTTCCGGCCAGGACGATCGGAACATTGAGAATCTGTGTGTTGATACTGGAGTCGACGATGTTGCCCGAAAGCGAAATACTGGAGCCATTGTTTGTGTTGACGGTGTATGCGCCGGCAGTGGCCTGAAACGCGATGCCGGAGAGGGCATATGCGGCTCCCAAATCATCGTTAAGAGTCGTTCCACTGGTGCCGGCGGCGAAGAAGTTGAGCGAATCACCACTCGCAGGCGCCGTCCCCGCCAACCAATTCGTGCCATCAGACCAGTTGTTGTTTGGAGAATTAGTCGAATTACCAACCCAGCTATCCGCAGCAGCCCTGGCCCGGCCCGGGGATATCGCCGCCACAACGAGTCCTACCGCCCCAGCGGTGGCCAGTCGCCGACGATTGTTGATAGATGAAAAACGCCGCATTGTACCGGTACGGTTTACTAGCGATGCCATGCTCTCCTCCAATTTGTTTCTCCGCTGCGAAATGTCTGGCGAGTTGAAAGAGCGGGGAACTCGTTTCCTGCGGCGTGATTTGGCCCGCCAATTGAGCGTCTCAGCCTCCGACACGCCGTCTCGCCAGTTTCAGAGTATGCGTCCCCACCGTTGCAATTTCCACGTCATATAGCGCCGCTTTCTTGGTGCAAATGCGCACGGCCTGCGCGTACCCGCTTGTATTACTTTACACCCTATTTCTCCGGCATCCCCTTTGGCGGCAATTCCTTGAGTTACCGGACCCCTCATCCCCAAATATGAGGCGTTTGGGGTCCGATAACGCCCCCGACCCGATGACCCGAAGCAATCCAGGCATCCCCAAATTCGCGTTTATTTCGCCTGTGTAATCCTCGCCCGCCGATAGGCCGCAGGCGTTGTTTTGGTGACTTTGCGAAAAGCGGTGTAGAAGCTCTTTATCTCGGCATAGCCGCATCGGCTGGCGATATCATCCACCGATAGATCCGGCTCCATCAGCAGCCGCTCGGCTGTCTCAATCCGCATACGGGTAATTTCATCATGCGGCGAACGCCCCAGGTGCCGGGTAAACTGCTGCTCCAGCCACCTCCGTCCCACTGGAACCACCTGCAAAATATCCCTGACAGTGCAGGGCTGGCAGGCGTGTTCGCGAATAAAACGCATCGCCAGCACCAAGTTTGGATTGCTGATCGCCAGCACATTCGTGCTCTGCCGGGCCACCACGCCGATCGGCGGAAAACGGGTCATCCGTTCGTCTTCTCCCAGCTTTTCGCCCGACAGAAGGCGGTCGAGAATCTTTGCTGCGGCGTAGCCGATACGCGAATAATCCGGGTCAACGCTTGAAAGCGGCGGCCATGCGCATTCGCACATGAGTTCATCATTGTTCAACCCGATGATCGCCACCTGCTCGGGCACGGCGATGTCCGCCTCGAGGCAAGCTTCGGCCAGGTCGTGGGCGCCGGAATCGTCAAGCGCCATGATGCCGATCGGCTTGGGGATCTCCAGGAGCCAGCGCATCAGCGCGGGCCGGCCGGCGTGCATCATCCACTCGTCGGGGCCAGGGGCGCTGACGGGGCATTCGAGGCAGGTATATCCGGCCGCCTCCAGTGCCTTCTGAAACCCGGCGAAGCGCACCGGATAAACCACATGGTTCTTGTTGCCATAGAAAGCAAACCGCTCCAGGCGGCATTCAATGAGGTGTTTAGCCGCCATTTCCGCCCCGGCGTCTTCATCCAACGCGACGACTGGAGTCACTTTTGGATCACCGCCCCCCGAACACATCACCACGTTCGCGCAATGTTCCCGGGCAAATAGAAAGACATCGGGCGGGGCGCCGGCGACGATTATGCCGTCAAATTGCGGCCAAGCGCTGCGGTCGTTCATGAACCGCTGCAATTCCTTAAAAAGCAGCCACCGGCGCTGCAAATTGGCGTATCGGGAGATCCCCCGCAGGATCGTCCGCCCATAGGCGCTGAATCCGTCGATCAGCAGCCCAACCCGGGGACGATTCAGCGTTATTGCGGGAATTCCATCACTTCGCAAAGCGACAAGAATATAACGCAAAAGGGGGTAACTTCCAGAAGGATTTGGAAACATACTGCTCTTCAAGGACAGGCGTCGTACACCCCGTCCACCGCCTGGCCCGACTGAGGTAGTTATGGAAAAGCTGCGCGGCCTCTTCATCCTCGACGAAGAGGCCTATGAGATGGCGTACGGACCCGACGAGCGGCGAGCGATCGGACGCTACGTCGATTTCGTCGCCCCGCCACAGACCGTTGAGGCCATCGCGCAGCGGATGGACCTGCTTTCCAATGTTCAGGTCATCTTCTCCGGCTGGAAGGCCCCGGTGCTGGACGAGCGATTCCTCGCCGCGGCGCCGCAGCTTCGCGTCGTCTTCTATGCCGCCGGCTCAACCGGAAATTTCGTGACCGACGCCGCCTGGAACCGCGGCGTGATCGTCACCAGCGCCTACGCGGCCAACGCCATCCCCGTTGCCGAGTACACGCTTTCCATGATCCTCTTCTCCCTCAAGCACGGCTGGCGGATGATGCGCGAAGCTGCGCAATTTCCCCCACGCCCCCGATCGGAACACCGCCTTCGGGTGCTATCGCAGCACCGTCGGACTGATCTCGCTGGGCGTCATCGCCCGAACCCTCGCGGAATTGCTTCGATCGTTCGACCTGAACATTCTGGCGTATGACCCTTACGTTTCGCCGGAAACGGCGCGAATGCTGGGCGTAAAACTTGTTTCCCTCGACGAAATCTTCGATCGCGGCGACGTGGTATCCCTGCATACGCCCCAGCTTTCCGAAACCATCGGCATGATCGGAGCGCCCCACTTCAGCCGCATGAAGGGCGGCGCGACCTTCATCAACACGGCGCGCGGCGCAGTCGTTCGCGAGAAGGAGATGTACGAAGCGCTCGAAGCAGCGGCCCGATCTCCAGGCGGTTCTGGACGTCACCGAGGCCGAGCCGATCGATACACGATCGCCGCTGTTCCAGCTTCCCAATGTGGTCCTGACGCCGCACATCGCCGGCTCCGTCGGCGACGAATGCCGCCGCATGGGGCGGTATATGGTCGAAGAGCTGGAGCGATTTATCCGAAACGAGCCGCTGCGCTGGGCGGTAACCCCCGAACTGGCGCAATACACCTGCCACCGGCCGGTAACCGTTTCCACCGGGCCGGCGGCGAAGCAGGCGAGGCGGGTCATCGCCGCGACGTAATATTTGTTCCAGTCGGCGGAGACTGAGGAGGACGGGATGAAATCGCGACGTCGAATCGGCACCATCCGTAATCGCCGAGTCTCCAGGTCGATCCTGCTTCTCGCCGCCTGGCCAGCCGCCGCCTTCGCGCAAAACATCACCACCACCCTCCAAGCCGACTCCAACTACACCATGTCCGGCGGCAGCTATACCGTCACCACCGCCTCCAGTTCCCCCATCACCTACACCGGCGTCATGTCCGGCGACGGAACCCTCGAAGCCGAAGGCAACGGCACACTTGTCCTCAACAACATCAACACCTTCACCCTCCCCACCGTCGCCGAAACCGTCAGCGAATTTTTCGTCAATAGTAATAACAAGCAGTTCTATAGCTACGAAGGTTACACCACGCTGATCTCGCCCCCCGATGGCACCGACACGGGCGGATTCAATGGCCCCATCTACACCCTGAACGACGGCTCCTCCGGGAAACCCGACGCGCCCGCGCTCATCATTGACTCCGGCGTCGACGTCCAGCTCGGCACTAACACCAACCTCCAGAGCGGCAGCGGAACCGTCACCCTCGGAAACGTCACCAACCCCAACTCCTCCGGCATGAACCTCGACAACATCCAGGACAACGGAACCCTCACCTACCAGGGCAGCAACGCCTTCGCCACCACCCAGGTCGACGGACAAATCTCCGGCAGCGGCGCCGTCGTCATCCAGGCCGGAATCCTTCAGCTCTACAATGCCAACACCTTCTCCGGACCCCTGCTCATCGAAAACAACATGACCGGCATCCTCGGCTCCGATCACATCATCGGATCGGTCCCCGATGCCAGCGCCATCTTCAACAACGGCACCTTCATCCTCGACACGCCTTACAACACCCCCGCCAACGAAACGATGACCATCACCCAGAACATCTACGAAAACCATTTCGGCAACGACATCAACGTCAACGGTTTCGGCGGCCTCGTCGTCCTCGCCGGCGTCAACACCTATACCGACAACTCCAACAACACCAACGACCCCGCCGCCCAGATGAACCCCACCCTCTCCAATCCGCAGGACAATTTTACCAACGAGCTCGGCGTCATCGACAACCGCCGGGGGATCAACGTCGGCATCAGCGCCGGAACCGGCAGCTCCAATCCCGCCGGCGCAGTCCTGCAGCTTGGCAACGGAACCTCCACCAACTTCTTCCTCCCCGGAAACCCCCTCACCACCTACATCTCCCTCGAAGAAAACAGCGTCCTCTCCCTGGATTACAGCAACTCCGGCCCCACTTACGTCAACACCATCATCGCCGGCGGACCGAGTGGGAACTCCGATACGCAGGAATCGCTCGCCTCTGCCGGAACGGGCACGGTCCTGTTTCACCAGGGGCACATCGTCGTCACTCAGCAGCAGTATTACGACGGCGTCACCCAGATCGACTCCGCCGCGACGCTCCAACTCGGCGACGGAACCACCGGCGACACCCAAACCATCTCCGGTAAAATCTCCGACCAGACCTCTGCCGGCGACGGCGACATCATGCAGTCCGGCCAAACCGTCTTCGTCACCGACACCACCGGCCAAACCGGCCACTCTTCTACTTCAACAGGCACCACCGCCTGCCAGACCGTCAACAACGGCACCATCCTCGTCGACAACGTCAAACCCACCCTCCTCTCCAACCTCAGCGGCTCCGGACAACTCATCCAGACCGGCGCCGACACCACCACCCTCGGCCCCAATATCTCCTTTACCGGCGCCACAACCATCGACGGCGGCACCCTCGCCCTCGCCTCCGGCGCATCCCTCGCCTCGTCTTCCGGCGTCACCCTCCAAACCCTCACGAGTTCCGCCCGCTCCGCGCTGGTGGCCGCCCCATACAGCTCCTCCAACACCAACTTCGTCACCGTCGGCTCCCCCAATCTCGACATTTCCCAATCCGGCAACCAAACCATCGCCTCCCTCAGCGGCGACTCCACCGGCACCGTCCACCTCGGCGCAAACACCCTCACAGTAAATATCTCCGGCGCCAGCACCTTCAACGGCGATCTAGTCGATGGTGGAATCGCCGGCGGCCTCGGCGGCTCGCTGACAAAATCCGGATCGGGAACCCTCATCCTCGGCGGCGCAAATTCCTTTACCGGCGGCACCACCGTCACCGCCGGCCTGCTCCAAATCAAATCCCCCAGCGCCTTCGCGGAAGGCCCCCTCTCCATCACCGGCAACGGCGTCCTGGACATCACCAATACCCACATCCTCATCGCCTATGCCGCCAGCGATCCGATAAGCGCGATCTTTGGATATTTAAAATCCGGATTCAACAACGGATCATGGAATGGCCCCGGCATCATCTCCTCCACCGCCGCCATCAACCCCGCTTACGGCATCGGCTTCGCCGATGGAAACGACGGCGTCGTCAGCAATCTCTCCTCCGGCCAGATCGAATTAAAATACACGCTCCTCGGCGACGCCAACCTCGACGGCACCGTCAACGGTTCCGACTTCAGCATCCTCGCCGCCAACTTCGGCACCGGCGCTACCAACTGGGACCAGGGAAATTTCCTCTACGCCTCCTCCGTCAACGGCTCCGACTTCAGCGCCTTAGCCGCCAACTTCGGCCAGGGAGATTCCGGGGCCGATACAACCGTTTCCACTGCGGATATCGCCGCCCTAGATGCATTTGCAGCCGCGAACGGTTTGATGGCCGATGTGCCGGAGCCAGCTTCTCTGGCAACCCTTGCGTGTGTCGCCGGCGGCCTGATGATGATTCGGCAGCGGGGAATCAAATACAAAACTTGACACTCCGCAACAATCTGGGCGGCTTGGGCAATTGAGGCAAGCCAAAATTGCTCTTTTTTGGGGGCGATTGACATATTATATATGCGATTGAAGTCTTATGGAACATGCCTAGGTGTGGCGCAGGCGATCAGAGACCCTCCCCAGGCTCTTGGGTGATTGGGGTTCAAATCGCCTTGGCTCCACTGCGCGTGACGAGATTTCGTCTCGCAGTAAATCGAAGAGTTTTCTTGGCAAAACTCGACGTTTTCGCCCAAACGCACGGTTTCAAGCACAATGCTCAGGACCGTGCGCTTTGCGTTGTAGCCGGGGCTAAGCCACTGCTCTTACATGCTTTGTGAAAGTTCAAACGCTTGGATTGCAAGGTGGCAATCACGCGGCTATCGGGGTTACTCCCTTCCAGAGAAACACCGCACACTGGATTGGCGGTCGTGAAGTCAACAACTAGGCTCTACGAGAATGCGGAGCCGCTATTTCCCGTTCTTCGTCGCGACCTTGGGAGTCCTGCTTACATTGGGCTCACTTCGGGTGGGATGGCGCCTGGATGATTACTACGAACGGTGGATTATCTCCGGTTCGCCTGTGTATTCAGAAGTGGGGCGCAAACCGATCGATGCCTTCTGTTTCGCTGATGGTGATTTTGCTCGCAATCAACGCATGATCAACATCGGCCTTTTCCCGTGGTGGATCAATCCCAACCTTAAAGCCGCCTTCTGGAAGCCGATCACGGTGCTAACGCACATGATCGATTATTACCTGTGGCCAAACACGCCGAGCCTCATGCATGCCCAGAGCATCTTCTGGTTTGCACTATGGGTCTTGAGCGCTGTCTGCTCTACCGTCAGATCATGCACGCTACGTTGGCGGCGGCGTTGGCTGGCGTGCTTTACACCGTCGATCATTCACGTGCGATTCCGGTTGCCTGGCTTGCCAACCGAAACGCGATGCTCGCCGGGTTATTCGGAATACTGTCGATATACGCGCACTGCCAATCACGTCGTAACTCACGGCGAGCCTTCGGAATCGTATCGCCGATTCTGCTGGCGATGAGCCTTCTGTCCGCCGAAACTGGCATCGGTACCTTCGCCTATCTTCTCGCATATGCATTGATACTCGATCCCCATCGATGGCGGCGAGGACTACTCCGATTATGGCCGCATTTGCTTGTCATAATCGCCTGGCGCACGTGTGGAGCGCGCAGGGTTATGGCGTTCATGGAATGGAGGATTTATACACCGATCCCGCTGGACATCCGTTTCAATTTGCCAAACTGGTTCTTGAAAGATCACCCCTGTATATGCTCGGGCAGTGGACAGGGATTCCGGCGGAAATTTATTGGGTAGCATCTGCGCACACCGCCATTGCAATGCGCTGGGCCGGAGTCATTTTTTCGGCGATTATCGTCCTCGTGACCATCCCTCTTCTTCGTCGCAGCCGCGCCGCCAGATTCTGGGGACTTGGGATGGTGCTGGCCATAATTCCCATGTGCTCAGCGGCCCCGATGAACCGGCACTTGGTTTTCATCGGGCTGGGTGCGATGGGACTTCTCGGTCAGCTCATCGCCGCATCGATGCATCAGCGGTTCTGGCGTGTGCCGATCGTGTGGCGTGCCTGTCGAGGAGCATTGATCGGTCTGATGGTAATCGTTCATTTGGTTGTTGCGCCGATCGCATTGGTGGGCTTGGCGCGTTATCCGTTCGGCCCCGACGAATTGTTTGCCAACTTTCACCAGTTACCGACCGACCCAGACCGCCGACGCGATTTGATCTTTGTCAATCATCCTTTGCCGATGGACATCCTTCATTTGTTCACCGCACGAGCCGTCGATCACGAACCTTTGCCACGCAGGCGCAAATTCTCGCCCCCGCGTCGACGGCGATTCTCATCTTGCGAACGGATGACCATACCCTGATGGTGCGTCCGGATTCTGGATTCTTCTCGATGCCCGCCTCTCGCCTGGGCTACAGCCGCGAATCACCACTGATGCAAGGGCAGACGCTCTCGCTACCAACGATGACGGTGACGATTGTGGAAATGACACCGGACGCGCAGTCCTGCGGCCGTGTTATTTCGATTCAAGGTGCCGTTAGAGGATGCGTCATTGCAATGGGTGTACTGGGAATCCGGGCACTTCCGCGAATTCCAGCCACCCGCAGTCGGAGGCAGTGTTGAGCTGCCCGCATCGGATTTACCGTTCTGATCCGAGGTTCACCTCGTCGTGCTCCGGCCAAAGCCCGGTCGAAAGAAAATTAAATCGAATCCGTCATGCAGGTAGTGCAGGAGACATTTAACTTGAAACGCTGGTTAGTAATAGTAATCCGCTGGTCGCTGCTGGTTGATGCGCTGGTGTTGGCGTCGGCGGGGCTGCTGACAACCTTCCCGTGGCCGGTCTGGACGCAGGCAATGGGCACGGAGGCGTGGCCGGTCGGGTTCGTGGTCCCGGAGATCGCACTGTGGCTCGTGCCGCTGCCGGTCTGTTTTGCGGCCGCGGCGCTGTGGCTCAGTCGCGGGCGCAATAGCCGTTGGCTCACCGGGATCACGGTGGTGCTGTGTGCGGCCGCGGTGGTCCTGTTGTGCAAGCCGGCTGTGCAGGCGTGGCGGCTGGGGCGAACGTTGGACGCGACGCTGGACGCGGCGTTCGGCGCACCGCCACCCGTCTGGTCGCCACCGTGCCCGCCGTTCGCGCTGGCAGCCGCCGTTGTGCCGCGCATCCGCGCCCGTTGCCATCGAAACGATGCAATATGCCGACGGGTTGATGCTGGACTTCTACCGCCCTCCCCCCCCGCCCGGCGCGGCTCGACTGAGCTCGCCGAAGTCCGGCCGCTCACCCCGGCCATGCGTGGTCGTGATTCACGGCGGGAGCTGGCTGCACGGGAACCGGCTGGACGACGGCACCAAGCGTTGGCTCAACGATTGGCTCGCGGGACTCGGATACGCGGTGGCGTCGATCGACTATCGGCTCGCGCCGGAGTTCAAATGGCCGGCGCAGCGCGACGACCTCCTCGCGGCGGTCCGGTTCCTGCGGGATCACGCGGGGGCCCTGGGCATCGACGGCGATCGGCTCGTGCTGCTCGGCCGGTCGGCGGGCGCGCAGATGGCGATCGCGGCCGCCTACGCGGAGGTGATCCCCGGCGTGCGCGGCATCGTGGACATCTACGGGCCGACCGACTTCGACCTGACATGGGATGCGGCCACGCGCCCGCGGAGCCTCGATCACCGCTACAACCTCGAAATATTCCTCGGCGGCAGCCCGGAGACGGCGCGCGCCGCGTACCGGAGTGCCAGCGGCGCCATGCTGGTGACCCCGAGCGCCCCGCCGACCCTGATCCTCCACGGCGGGCTGGACATCAACGTGTTCCCGGAGCAGGCGGAGGTGCTCGATCGGAACCTCGCCGCGGCCGGCGTCCCGCACGCGCGGGTGTCGCTGCCGTGGGCCGGGCACGCGTTCGACTTCGTCAACTTCAACACGCCCGGGCGCAGATTGGAAGGTATGCGATCGCGCGCTTCCTGGCGAGCGTCACGCGGTGATCGGACGCGGCCAATTTTAGCCGCTTCGCGGCATCGACCGCTGCATACTCGACCGACGGCGATGACGACGAAGCAAGCAATTGGGAACCAACGCCCTTATCCGCAGCGGCCATGCCAAAGGCCGTCACGCTGGCAAAGTTGCTGGTGATGAGCGTGCTGCCATGACCGAAGCGACAGCCATCGCAGTTTCGAATCAATATCGCGGATTTCGCTCACGAAAAGTTCTATTGGCATCCCGCTGGCTCCAAGCTTCTCTGGCAGCAATCGCGTGCGCCGCTAGCCTCATGATTCCCCGGCGAACACGTCACTTGCCATTTTCATCGCTTGGATTTTCGCCGGCATCCGGATTCACTTGCCGCGAGCGAAGATTCCACCGGCCATTGGCATAATCCGCGAACATCAACCGCCGGCTGTCAGGCGTGAAAACCGGTGGGATGATTTGTGCATACCCCTCATTTCCTTCGTCACTATCCAGAACAACGCGCCAGATGGGCCCGAGCCGGGCGACGTATGCGATATGCCGGGCGCTGGGACTAAAGATCACGGATTGAATCTCATCATAAACAGGACCTTCCCGCCCATCGCTGACAACGCGCCACCGGCCATTTTTCTCAGCGGCATACGCGAGGCCTTCGCCGTCGGCGCTGAAGCAGATGGAGTGAATGGCCTGATAGATCGGGCCGTCCTGGCCGTCGTCAACCACACGCCATTTTTCGTTCCTCTCGGCTGCGTAGGCAATGTGATTGGCGTCTGAACTAAAAACGGGAGGCTGAACACTCTGAAATGGGCCATACTCCCGGCCATCCACCACGGCATACCAGGCCCTGCCCGTGGACGCGGCATAAGCGATACGCTTGCCGTCGGCGCTGAAAGTCGGAATACGAATGACGTCGTAGCCCGCGCTGGCCATACCATCAACGAAGATCTGCCATTTTCTCCCGGACTTCCCCGCGTAGGCGACGCGCCGGCCATCGGAGCTGAACACCGGCAGGCGGATATCGTCAAAAGGCTCGCTTGTTTGGTTGTCGATGACGATATGCCATTGCTTGCCGGTCATGCCCGCGTAGGCAACGTGTTTACTGTCGGGGCTGAACACCGCGGGCCTGATATCGTCCTCGTAGACCGGGCCCTCTTTTCCATCAACCACCGCACGCCACGCTCGATTGGTGGGCGATGCCGCGCCTCCGGTGGAAGCGACGTAGGCAATGTGCTGACTGTCGGGACTGAAAACAGGCGGGCGAATGTCGTCGCCGTAGAGTGGCCCATCCTTTCCATCCAGCACGACTCGCCATGCGCCGTCTTTTCGCGCCGCATAGGCGATATGCCAGCCGTCCGGACTGAAGACGGGGGAGAGAATATCCCCTTCGAAATCCGGACCATTCTTTCCATCTTCGACGATCCGCCAGCGCCCGCCTGATCTTGCCGCATAGGCGATATGCTTCCCATCCGGACTGAAAACGGGAGAGAGAATATCCTCGTAACTATTCCCCTTTTGACCGTCCACGACAACCCGCCAACCGCCCGTGTCACGTGCGGCGTATGCGAGCCGGTTTCCACTTAGACTGAATGTAAATCCTTTGATTGCTTCGTAGCCGGCAGTTTCCTTACCATCCACGATCGCAATCCATTCGTCCTTATTTCGAATCGCGTAGGCCATGCGCGTATGATCGAGATTGAAAACGGGTGGATCCGGTTGACTCAAAGGGCTAATGCCGACGAAGCCGGTCGGGGAGGGATTCATCGCCGGAGGAGATTGGGTGTGCAATTGCAGGGCGATCATTGCCGCCGTGCCCGCCGACAACAAAATAGAGCAACTGAAAAGCAACGCAGAGATTCGAACCTTATTCCAAAAGACCATTTTGATTGCACCTTTGGCAATCTCCGCGACGGACACTGGCGCAGCGGATGCCGCGGAAGCTGCGGCTGCAATGGAAGCAATCATGTGCGGCGGAGATTGTTGGATGCTGTGAATCGCCAGAAATTCCCCAAGCGCCGGAACAGCAGTGTTCACGCCATCGCGCAACAAGATCCTCCGCAGCTTTGCCAGCGCGCGATCCACCACCTTTCGCGCCGCTTCGGGGCTCACGCCCAGGGCGGCGCCGACCTCCTCATGACTGTTGCCCGAAAGAAACCGCAGAATCACCGCCTTGCGGTCTTTGCCGGAGAGTTTGGCAATTGCCTTGTCGATGATCGAAGACAGTTCGGAATCTTCCGCCGCGGCCAGGGGGTTGATTGTCGGATTTGGATGAGCCATTTGCGCTGCCCTCTTTTCGTGACGTTCGCGGTTTTGGCGTATTCGCCGGGCGTTTGCGGCACAGTAGCGGGTCGTCTCATGCAACCAGCCGGGCAAAACCGTTCCCGGGCCGAATGAATCGGCCTTTTTCCAAACCAATAGAAACACCGCCGCCGCCACTTCCTCCGCCAGATGCGGATCGCGAACCTGCCGCAGGGCGGCCGAGTAGACCAGGTTCGCGTGGCGGTGAACCAGCTCGGTAAAAGCCTCATGCGACCCGCCGAGATATTTCCCGAGCAGATCGAGATCGTTCGCTGGCAGGGAAAGAGTCATTTCTAAGAATCTATGTAAGCGAATGGACGCGGCGGACACATTTTTCTCGGCAGGATCGCCGGGTCAATTGCTGGAAATGAGGCCCCTCAGTGAACGGCCCCGAATCGCTGTGCCCTTTTGCCCCCAAAAAGGCACTACTTCGCCGAAACTTTCGTCACCCGGAGCAAAATCGCAGCTTGATTCGGCATCGAAACAATTCCGTCATTTTCCGCCGTAAGATTATCGCCCATTAAGCCGCTCATTATGAAAACCTGATTCACAGGCGTTATCGTCATGTTCCAGGTGTCGATGACATCGACGTGCAATTGCGTGCCAGGCGTCAGTCCCCTGGCGGGCAACTTAAGAACCCAATTTTTCGGGGGCTGATGGCGGCCAAAGTAAACGAAATAAAACGCCCCGATTTTTCCCCCGACGGTGGCTTCGTCGCTCTGCTCGATTGGTTCAATTCCGTCCGGCGGGCTGCTCTGCATGATCTGCCGATAGAACGCAAGTCGCACCGGGCTTTTGCCGATGAGCACGCCCCCGACGCCGGTCCACCCATTTTTCATGAATGTCTCCCCGTGCCCGGCATAAACGCCCAGGAGGGTGGCGGTCCAGAATCGATCGACCATGTCTTCCGCCGGCAGGTGTCCCCAGGCCGGTGGAATGTCCCCTTCGTACTTGATCTCATCGAACACGATCGGCATGTCGTATAGCTGGCGATCCTTTGTCGGCGCTTTGCCCCGGGGTTCCCTGGATGGAGGCGTGCGTCATCCAGGGTTTGTTGTAAACGATGCGGTCCTGTTGAATGCTGCGCAGGTGTCCGTAGAGATCATCCTTGACGATGATCTGAAAGAACCGATCCCAATCCGCCGTTGTCTTCGCGTGGAGATGGTCATATTCGTTGGCGGCCGACCACCAGACATTGTGATAAGCCGCCAGCCTGGCGATGACATAGTGAAGGTATCGGTCGTCGGCGTCGGCGGGCATCGTCGCGAAGCCGAGCGTCTTGGCGTAGGGGTGAAAAAGAATCACATCGGCTTCAATTCCTTCGTCGGCAAGGCTCTGAACCTGCCGCTCAAAGTTCTGGAAATAGGCGGGATTGATGTGCGCAAAATTCCACTGCTTCTTGTCGATGTTGAATTGAGTGTAATCCGATTTTGGATCGGCCGGCTCAAAGGGCCAGCGAGCCGGAATATTGTCCGCCTTATATTCCGACGGGAAAACGCACATGCGCACTTTGTTGAAGGGAGAAGTTCCGCAGGGTTTGGAGCGTTTGGGATTCGCGCGTGGTGGGCTGGCTGGTCCAATCATAGGCGGTGGTGCCGCATTCGAAATAGGGAGTGCCGTCGGCGTAGGCAAAATGGAAATGGTTGGTGACGCCGACGGGGCCATGGTTTGCCGGATCGGGCGGGCCACAGGAGAAATGGCCGGTTTTTCCGGCCAGTTCGGGGACGTTGCTGTGAGTTTCGTACGACCAAAATCCCTGTGTCATCGGCATGAAGCGGATGCGGTAGATGCCGTCGCCGTCGTAGAAGCCGTTTGCGTCGATCGTCCTGGAGCCGGAGGTGAAAGAAGCGGAGAGGTTGACATCGTCGAACGGGTTGCCCGTGGCGGGGCCGTGAAGGACGATTTCATACATGCCCCATTGGCCGACGGTGAAGTTACCGTTGGACGTATTTTCGGGCGCACCCTGTGATGCCGAGGGCAAACGGAGCGCGATGCACGTCAGAAACCCGGCAAATAAAACCCAACCGAGACGTGTCGTGGTCATCTTTATCGCCTGGAACCTCGCAGCCCTCACAACATAACAATACCAACCCTCCAGCCATTTTAAACGGCAATCCGTCAAAGGCACACAAAAGACGGGATGCGCAAGGCGACAAAATGACTTGAATCGCTACAATCGAAATATCAATTGAATAGTTTGAGAATCGTGAATGGCGTTACGGGGGTCGGGTCAGCGACGACTGTCACCGGAGTTCACCCATGGCGCATTTGGGGCTGCTATCCTTCCCGGGAATCGGGCATCTCAATCCTTTAACAGCCCTGGGACGAAAATTACAAAGCCGCGGTCATGAGATCACCTATTTCCAGATCGCTGACTGTGAGTCCGCCATCCGCGCCGCGGGACTCAACTATATCCAGATCGGCAAGGAAGATTTCCCTGTCGGCACGCTGCGCAATCTCGACGATGAACTGGGCCGGTTGAAAGGTCTCAAGGCGATCCGCTTCACTGTCGAGCGGGTGCGCCGCAGCGCCCTGATGATGATGCGCGATGGGCCCGAACTGATCCGTCGTTCCGGCGTGGACATGCTGGTTGTCGATCAGGCGGAAATCGCCGGGGGAACCGTGGCCGCTCGCCTGGGTCTTCCCTTTGTCACCGTCATATTCTTCATCCCCGCAAATCTCGATCCCAGCGTTCCCTTTTTCGGCTACGGTTGGCGACACGGTCGCCAGCGCCTATCACCGTCTTCGCAATCGCGTGGGGAACGCGCTCTTCACCCGTACGACCGATGACGCGCGCAAAGTCGTCCGGGCGAAACGTCTGGAGTGGGGTTTGCCGCCGCTCAAAGGAGTGAACGATTTAGGTTCGCGCCTGGTGCAGATCACTCAGACGCCGGCCGCTTTTGAGTTTCCCGGCCGCAATTTGCCCCCAAATTTCCACTACACGGGGCCGTGGTCCGATCCCAACTCGCGAAAGCGGGTTGATTTTCCGTGGCATCGGCTCGATCCCAATCGGCGGCTGGTCTTCGCTTCCATGGGCACTTTGCAAAACCAGATGGGTCACGTCTTTCACACGATCGCCCAAGCTTGCGCCGGACTGCCCATTCAATTGGTCATCTCGCTGGGCGGCGGCAAGAAACCCGAGGAGATGGGAAAAATGCCCGGAGATCCGATCCTTGTCGAATATGCCCCGCAGTTGGAACTGATTCAAAAGGCCACGCTCGTGATTACGCACGCCGGGTTAAACACGACGCTCGAATCACTTGCGAACGGGGTGCCGATGGTTGCAATCCCCGTCACTAACGATCAGCCGGGTGTCGCATCCCGCATCGAGTGGTTCGGCGCCGGCAAGCGAATCCCGATAGCCAAATTGAACGTGTCGAAGTTGAACCGCGCCGTGCGCGAGGTGCTGAACAACCCCGCCTATCGTGCTCGCGCCAAGGAACTCCAGTCGCAGATTATTGCCGCTGACGGATTGGAAACCGCCGCGAATATCGTTGAAAGAACATTCCAACTCGGTCGCGACGACTTGAGAACCATCCGTTAAGCCGCGAGCACCGCCCCAATACTGGGATGCTCGCGGACAAACTCGACGAAGTCGTCCGGCGAAAGGGGTTTGGCGAAGAAATAACCTTGGGCGAAGTCGCAGCCGAGGCTCGTCAGCTTTGCAAGTTGCGCCTCGTTCTCCACGCCTTCGGCGATGACCCGTATATCCAGGGAATGGGCCAGCGCGATGATCCCCTGCACGATGGATGTTCCCGTGGGGTCACTGCCCAAAGTTGCGATGAAGGAGCGGTCAATTTTCAATGCCTCAATTGACATGCGATGCAGATAGCTCAGCGACGAGTAGCCGGTGCCGAAATCATCAAGATGGAATTGAACCCCCATATCCCGAAGGGTGTTCAGCTTCGCCAGCGACGAGTCCCCGATTTCCATGATGGTGGTTTCGGTGATTTCCAATTTCAAATGGCGGGGGTGAAGCCCGGTATCCGCCAGTGCTTGAACGACTTGATCGGACATCTCCGGGCGCGCGAACTGGATTCCGGAGACGTTTACCGCGACCGCGAGATCGCGGTGCTGCGGCATTTGCGTTTGCCACAACTTCATCTGCCGGCACGCCTCGTGCAGAGCCCATTCCCCCAGCGGAAGAATCAATCCGGTCTCTTCAGCCAAGGGAATGAACTCCGACGGTAAAAGCATCCCGCGCTTGGGATGTTCCCACCGGATCAGGGCCTCGACTTCCACCATCTGCCCGGTTTTGATCGATTGCACCGGTTGATAAAGCAGCCGCAGTTCCCCCCGTTCAATTCCCCGGCGAAGCTCGTTTTCCATGGACAATCGCATCATTGCCAAGGCGTGCATTTCCGGATCGAAGAGGCGGCAACTTCCGCGCCCATTGTTTTTGGCGTCATACAGGGCGGTATCGGCGTCGCGAAGGATATCATCGGCACTGCTGTAATTTCCGTTGCTCAAAGCGACGCCGATGCTGGCGGAGACAAAGACCTCGTGCCCCCCGACGTTAAACGCCTCGGTGGTCGCCTTCATCAGGCGATCGGCGACACGGAGGGCGTCGGCGGGACTGTAAATGGCGTCCAGCACCGCGACGAACTCATCCCCTCCCAGCCGCGCCAGATGATGAGGTTCAGTGCGCGCGAACGTATCGCTGGTCCGAAGGGTGGCCTCCAATCTCTTGCCAAGCTCGATGAGCAATTGGTCTCCGGCGGCATGGCCAAGGCTGTCATTGACGACCTTGAACCGATCAAGATCCAAAAAGACCACCGCGAAAGACTGATAAGGGGCCCTCTTTGCATGCTGAAGAGAGTGGCTGATTCGATCCATCAAGAGAGCGCGGTTGGCCAAGCCGGTGAGGGAATCGTGCAATGCGTCATGCCGAAGCTTCACCTCGGCAAGCTTGCGGTCGGTGATGTCGGTCTGCGAACCCGCGGCGCGCAGGGCCTTGCCGCCGGCGTCGCGCACCGCCACGCCGCGCGAAAGCATCCAGCGATATTGACCGTCGGCGTGCATCATGCGGTATTCGCTGTTGAACTGCTCCGAGCGCCCCTGAATGTGCGCATCCAGATCGCGCTTCACGCGATCATGGTCGTCGGGATGGATTCGTTTGAACCATTCTTCCGCCGTGGCGGTGATGCTGCCGTCGGTTTCGCCCAGCATCGATTTCCAGCGGGGGGAATAGAACACCGTCTGGGTCGTGAAATCCCAATCCCAGATGCCGTCGTTCGCACCGGCTACCGCCAACGCGTAGCGTCCCTGACTTTTTCTCAGTTCCTCTTCGGAAGCGCGGTGTTCAGCAACTTCAGCCTGCAGGCTTCGATTCCGCTCTTCGATGACCGCACGCAATTTATTCAGATGCCGGGTCAAAGCCCATTTTTGAGTCAGCGCACACGCAAGCTGGGAAACCTCGATGGTGTCGAACGGCTTTTTCAGTATCAAAAAGCGATCGACGTTCCCGAGCCGTTGCACCATCTCTTCGCCCGAATAATCAGAATATGCCGTGCAGATGACAATCTGAATCTCGGTATCGACTTCCCAGATTTTGGCGATGGTTTCAACCCCGTCCCAGCCCGGAGGCATTCGCATATCCACGAACGCCATGGCATATTTCCTGTTGGCGGCGACCGAAGCGCGCACCATCTCCCATCCCTCGTTACCCTGGTAGGCAGATGCAAGTTCGAATACTTCACTTGCTTTGGGTAACGCCTCCGAAGCCGTGCCCAAAAGCCTCGCCTCGGACTCGTCCACATCGGTATTCTCCGGCTGGCTGGCGAGAATCGTTCGAAAGTCTTCGTGAATCCCCTGGTTGTCGTCAATCACCAGAATCCGGCGATTTTGTTCCATATCGTTCATAATCCACCTCCGACATCTCTGCATCGAATCGCGTCTTAAGCGGCGGCGGCCTGCGGGGCGGCCGACGGCAGTTCAAATACGAACGTCGCCCCGAGCCCCGGTCCGTCGCTATGCGCGGTCAGGTTCCCCTTCATTTCTTTCGCCGCCAATACGCTGGAATGCAGCCCGAAACCGTGACCGCCCTTCTTGGTCGTGAAACCGTAGGAGAAAATGCGCGTGATGTTCTCCGGCGCGATGCCGCAACCGGTGTCGCGGATCGACACCTGGAATTCCCCCCCCGGTCCGGTTTCCGTGCTCAGCGTGAGATTTTTTACTTTCGAGGCGGCCATGGCATGCTTGGCATTCGTGATTAAGTTGACCAGAACCAGCAGGACCTTGTGCTTGTCGCCATAGACCAATCGAGTGTCGCTGAATTTCCGCGTGACGTGCACCTCATGCCGTCCCAGCGACAACTGGTTGATTCGCAGGGCATCTTCAAGCAGTTCGCTGATATTCAATGCCTCAACCAGTGGAACAGCCGTCGCATATGACTGCTGCAGGTTCACGATCTCTTTCACGTGCTCCACGTTTTTGGAAAGCATTTGCAGGTGGGTCAACACATCCTTCCGCTCCAGGTTAAGCGCTTGGGAGAGATCCTCCAGATAGGCGAGCAGCTCGCTTCCTTTTCCCTCGCGATCCATGAACTGCGCCAGGTCCGCCTCGTGTTCTTTAAGCATCGCCACCACCCTTTCCAGACCCGGCGCCTTGGACCTGCGAATTTTTCGGTCAACCTCGCTGGCTGCGACGTTCACGCTGTTAAGCACGTTCCCGACGTTGTGCAGAACACCGATAGCCACCTCGGCCATACCCGCCTGGCGGGCGGTATCGACCAGGCTGGCGTGCACCGTCTCCAATTCAGCGGAACGCTCCTGCACGCGCCGTTCCAACGTGGCATTGCTTTCTTCCAATTGCCGACGCGAATTGCGCAGCCCTTCGCGCGCCCCGTCCAATCCTACGGCGGCCTTTTTGACCTCCTGCTGCATCGTGTTGAAGCTGGCAGCCATCTGCCCCAGCTCGTCCCGGCTGTGAACGCGCAGAGGGATGATGTCCACGCGAGCATGCGCGGCGTCCAGATTCCCCGCGCCCAGCGCCTCCATCGCCAGCGAAAAGTCCGCCAGCGTTCCGGTTGCCAGGCGTCGCGCCGCGTCCATCACCTCTACCGCTGAATTGGCAATAATTCCCGGCAGCACGAGCCCGACCGTGAGGGTCAACAGCGCCACGGCAACGAAAATATCTTCCAGGATGGCAACGATTGCCGGGCCATTATCCTTGGCTTCCCGAACGGCAACCAGATATCCTCCGGCATCGAGCAGCACCACCAGCAGCATCGCGACCGTCAGTTTAACGTGCAGGGAATGAGGCACTCCCCGGCGGCCCGCCTTGCGGTGGTCGCTCCATTTCCGCCACGCGTACAATGCTGATCCGGAATATGCCAGACAGAAGCCGAAGATGATCGTTTGAATTCCAAACTGCTCGAACCCCAGGACAGTGGTCGCGGCCCAGCACACAGCCGAAATCATCCCCGCCCATATCATGCCGCGCAGAGCGCGATATGGGCGCTCCATCTCGGGTTGATCTCGTCGCAGCAACCAGACCGCCACGCTCGGCAGAGAAATGCCGATGAGATAGGTCAGGTTGGCGGCAGCGATAAACCAGATGGGGTCGCCGATCCACACACCGCCGATCGCCAGCGCCGCCGTGACACCGCTGGCAACCCAGGGGGCATCCGTCCTCGCGATGCGATGTGAAAAGAACTCCGGCAAAAGCCCGTCTTCGGCCAGTTGCGACAAGGTTCGGCACACCCCCGTCAACGCGGCGATGGTGCCATGAAACATGTTAAACACCATGAACGCCGCCGCCGCCGCTCGTGCCGCGCCACCGACTAATGGCGCGAACGTAGGTCCCAGCGTCGTTGCCAGGTCGCCCGCCATGCCGTCCGGGCCGATCGTTCCCAGCCAGACCACGGGAAGCACCAGGAAATAGAGGGTCGCCATCGTAGCGCTGGCATAAATCGCACGGGGCACATTTTTCTTGGCATTGATTGTCTCACCCACATGGCACGCCGCGGCCTCAAACGCCGGTGCCGCAAACCCCACCAGATACAGCCCCGCCATAAAGCTGGTTATCTTCCCCAGCATTCCCGGAAACGGTGTGACCAGATTGAACGACAGGGCCTGATGCCAATCACAATGCCCGCTGAAAACCGGCACCACCGCCGAGAGAAACGCCAGGATGGCGGATGTCACTGCGATTGGGATCGTCAGCCGGGTGATCCATTTCACCCCCATCAGATTCACGGCCAGGAAAAATAGTATGATAACGGTGGCGATAACCGGAACACTGACCGACGGCAGAAACCAACCTCCGATCGCTCCCGCCGACAGCAGCGCGCAAATCCCACACGTCGGCACCCAGCCCCACCAATAAGCGATGCCGGTAAGATTCCCCAGCACAGGCGCGTAGGGCCGGAAGGCTTCACCGCACGTCGCCGCTATCCCTCCGACTCGATTGGGCCACATCGACACCAGTTCGATCCATCCCGGCGCAGCCATCCAACTGAGGATCAGCCCCACGATCAGGCAAACCACCGCGGCCGATCCCTGTCCTGGAATGGCGCCCTGTCCCACGATCAGTGCCCCGATGAGGAACACCATCTGGTTGCTGCCCCCCATTGCCAACGCCGTTGTCCCCACCCAGCCAAGAGTCCTCGGATGGGGTGGATATTTCGATGGTTGATTTCGTGGCGTTTCAACGAGGGTCATGCTCAGAGCCTCCGACTTACCGCCATTTTCAGGCGGTGGAAATTCCGACCCCTTCTTCCTATCGAAGGGATATTTGCCCTACTGAATGTCAATTGCCGCAAGGTCGTGAAATGTTGTCTCTTATCTCACCGGTCTCTACCGGTTCACGGTGAGCTTGGTTACACAACAATGAACGGAATCTTCAAAAAAAGCCTGACAAATCACCCCAACGGCCCAGGCGTTACGCCCTGCTGTTCCTTCCCCCGAGAACGATTACGACCCAGGCTGGAAACTGATCGGCAGCGCCAGCAGGGCGCGGAAATTGAAATGCTTGCGATATTCCAGCGTATCCGCGGCGAGTTGGAGCCCGGACAATCGCTGCACCAGCGTGCTGATGCCGATCTGCGCCAGCAGTCGAGCCAGAGGCGCGCCGATGCAGTAGTGGACGCCGTGACCAAAGGATAACTGCCCAAGGTCCCGGCGCGTAATGTCCAGGCGGTCGGGGTCCGGGAATCGGACCGGGTCGCGGTTGGCGGACCGCAGAAGTGGAAACACCTGCTGACCTTTGCGGATCAACTGCCCGCGCAGGTTGACGTCTTCCGTCGCCACGCGTGGGAACCCCAGGATCAGAGAGTCGTACCGCAAGCACTCCTCGACTGCTCCCCCAATCAACGCGGGGTCCTTCTTCAGCAAGGCGAGTTGGTCGGGATGGCGAAGCAGGGCGAGCACCGCGTTGCTGATCAGCATCATCAGTGCGTCCGGACCGGGAACGATCTGAATCAGGTTGCCGAGAATCTCTTCGTCGGTGAACCGAGTGCCCCCGCGCTCGGCCGCGAGCATGCTGCTCAGGAAGTCGTTTCCCGGACTCTTCCGGCGCCGCTCGATCAATTCACGGAAATAGCTTGACAGCTCGCGGCAGACTTGCTGCCCCCCCGCGGCTTCTTCCGGCCCTCCGAGCGGGTCGTAGGTGGCATGAATGGTGACGGCCCATCGAGTGAGCGTGGACAAATCCAGATCGGTAGCCCCCACGAACTCCCTGAAGACAGTGTAAGAAAGGGGTTCGACATATTCGCTTACGACTTCCATCCTCCCGGCCTCCCGGACCCGATCGAGCAGGGTATTTGCGAGTTCCAGAATGCGTCCACGCATCTGTGCGATCTGCTGGAGGGGCAACGACTGATCCAGCAGGCCACGCGCTCGGCTGTGCGCTACCCCGTCAGTGAAGAGGACCCCCGCGGCCTGGGTATGCCAGAAACAACCGTCCCCCTCCTGTTGGACGGCTGATTCAATCCCCCCCCGGCTGCCGAACCGCCGATCATCCTCGGTGATGGCCACCACATCATCGTGCCGCGAAATGAACCAGGCCGGCACGATCTCGGCGTTCCAGTAGACAGGCGCCTCGGTGCGAAGCCAGTGGTAAAAAGGGTAAGGGTCTTGGACCCCCCGCACGAAGATGTCCTGGAAGCGGAAAGCGGATGACATATTGACCTCCAAAATCCCTGGACTATGAGGGCCGCGAGATTTTTTAAGACTCATGCAACGTCGCCGAGACACGCGTCCACACGCCTTCCAATAGCGCAGGCACCCACTTTTCGGCGGGACAGCGGCTCCAAGTCTGATTGAGGAAGAGGAGGTCACGATTCGCTCGCGCCTTTGCTCGCGCTTCCCAGTCCAAGGATGAAGAGCGTGCCTTTCCTAAAGGGACAACCGCCGACCTCGCCGGAGCTTTTCGCCTGGCGTACAACGGAGGCCGGCGCAAAGAGGCATTCGTCCACCGCAGTATCCGTCGTTCTTGAAGATCGAAGCGCTGGGTCGGCAGCAAGCTGCCGCATTTTATGCAGGCCATCAACAATGAGCTGCCGGCCTCTAATCATCCCGACAACGCCGGCCAATTCGCCATTCACCATGGAAGAAAGAAGCGTTTTGGCCCGCTCCAGCTTGCCGCTGATGCGCCACCCCAGCATTTTCAGGACATTGGAAGAGCTTGCAGCCTCAAGCACCATATGGGCCGCTGCCAGACTCTCCTCAGTGGCCGTGAATGTTTTCACGAACAATCTTCCTATGCTCTGCTGCACGAGCAGATCGAGCTTCTCCGCGGTTCCGATCCCTCTGACCCATTCGGCCAGGGGCTCCAATTCAGCGGGTCCGTGTCTAACCTCGTCGGCCTTGACGTTTAGTCTCGACCACAGTGCGTCTTGTGCGGCGGCTCTGCTGGGGTCGGTGCGCGGCAGGAAAGGCGGGAATATTCTGCCGCTGAGCGAGAAAATGCGGAGCATATTCCGCAGACGCTGCACGTTGCGAACAGGACCACGTCTTATGTACTCCCGGTCGAACCTTGGATCGTTTGAAATTGTTCGGATCTCTGCCGGATCCGTGACGACGATAATGTCAGTGATACCGGGAAAATACGTGCGTTTCATGCCGTGATCACTCATCCCGTGCGCCGAATTCATGTTGTCTTCCATTTTCGCCTCTTCATGATGTCGGTGTGGAAGCTATCTCGCTCATCTATCCGTGTTATCGTCGTCCACCGGCCCGAGCGCAGGCATGTGCTTGCCGAAGTTCAATTCGAAGTCGCTCGGAACGCCATAACCCAAGCCACGGACCTTGGCACGGCGTGCCTGCGCCCTGGCAAGGCCAGCAATGGAAAGAACATGTCGCTGCTCGACTGAAGCTCAGCAGCCGTCGGCCTTCCGAACCGATTGATCTGCGCCTTCGCCGCGGTCAGGGTTTCCCTGTCGAACGAAGTCAGGCGCCGAACAAGCGCATCGACAAACGAGTCGAGATCGCGATCGTCCAGCGTGCGGTTCACCCAGCCATACCGCTCGGCGATATCAGCATCGAAATCATCGGCGCTGAGCACGATCTCCAGCGCCCGCGAGCGGCCAACCACGCGCGGAAGCCATTCCATCGCTCCGCCGCCCGGGACCAGTCCGACCCCGACCTCGGGGTTGCCGAACAGCGCGCTTTGCCGGCTCGCGAAGTCGCATGTCGCAGGCCAGCACAAACTCGTTACCGATGCCGCGCGTGCGCCCGCGAATCTTGGCGATGCTCACCACCGGCGCGGACGAGAGACGCAGCACAAATTCGCGCCAAAGGCCCAGCACCTCCGGCCGTTCCGCCGCCTTGGCTACGTCGAGATGGGCAACGAAAAAATCAGGATTCGCCGTCTGAAATACGACGACCTTCACCGACCGGTCCGCCTCGAGGTCACTCATGCAGCGCCCCCAATTCCACGATCGTCGAAGGAACAAACATGTTGATCGGCGGATTGCTGAAGGTGACCGTCCACCGGCTCGGATGCGTGCGGTCGATGTTGAACTGCGAAGCGTCAGCCATGGCGCATCTCCTTCTGAAGATCCCTACCGCAGCGATCTGAACCCCGCGCGAACCTCTTCTGAAAAGAACGTCGGCTGTTCCCAGGCCGCAAAGTGCCCGCCCTTGGAGAGCTTGTTGAAGTGAATAAGCTTGGGATACGCCCGCTCCGTCCAGCTCCTCGGCGCCGGATAAAGCTCATCAGGAAAAACGCTCACGGCAACCGGGATGGAGACGCCCTTGGCGTTGAAATACCCTTTCCCGAAATACTCCCAGTAAAGCCGCGCGCCGGAAATCGCCGTGTTCGTCAGCCAGGTGATCGTGATGTTGTCCAGGATGTCATCGCGCGTGAGGCCTTCGGACTGTCCCGCAAAGACGCGTGAGATCAGCTCGTAGCTCCGTGCGTCGTGATCGAGAAAATAAGCAGCCAACCCCACAGGCGAGTCCGCGATTCCATATAGCGTCTGCGGCCGCAACCCCATCTGGAATCCGTACGCGATTCCCTTCTGATAAACAAACTGCAGCCGCTCGTAAGCCAGTTTCTCATCCGCCGATAGACCCGAAGGCGCCGGCGCGCCGGAAAAGGCCGCCGCGTCAATCTCGGCCGGAAAAATGCCGGGCATGTTGGTGTGAATGCCGAGCAATTCCGGCGCCGCCTGCACACCCATCAGGTCGACAACGACCGCGCCCCAATCGCCCCCCTGCGCCACGAATTTCGAATACCCCAGCCGCTTCATGAGCGTAACCCACGCACGCGCAATGCGGGCGGGATCCCACCCAGCCGTAGTCGGCTTACCGGAAAAACCATAGCCCGGCATCGAGGGAATCACGATGTCAAACGCGTCCTCCGCGTTCCCACCGTGCCCCGTCGGATCGGTAAGTGGCCCGATGATCTTCAACTGCTCGATGATCGAGCCCGGCCACCCATGCGTCACAATCAGCGGCAACGCATTTTCATGTCTCGAACGAACATGAATAAAATGAATGTCCAGCCCATCGATTTCGGTGATGAAATTCGGCAGAGAGTTCAGTTTCGCCTCAACCTTGCGCCAGTCGTAATCCGTCGCCCAATAGCGCGCCAGCGCCTGCGTCGTCTCAAGCTGCACGCCTTGCGTCGCATCGCCGACCGTTTCGCGATTGGGCCACCTCGTCGCTTCGATGCGCCTTCGCAATTCGTCAAGTTCCGCCTCCGGAACTTCCACCCGAAGCGTACGAACAGCTAACTTGTCGGCCGTCTGTTCCGGCACACTCCGATAAACCGGCCGAATCCCCACCTGCTCGCTGCTTTGTTGGGTTGCACTGCCTGGAGTCATAGCGCGCTCCTTTGGGTAGGTTGCATTTTGGCTATGGCTTCTGATTCAAAGCTCCCCGCCCAAGAAGCCTTCGCGCTCAATCACGCCGTATTTGAAAAGATCGAAGGATATCCTATCCCGGCTTCCGTCCTTGAGAGCGCCAATATAACGATCCAAACAATAATGTTGCGCTAGAAATATTTACCCGCGACAATGGAACTGCGACGTGAGCACTTTACATAGCCCATGCTTCTCGCCGTCATCACGGCCCATGATCGGCCGAAACGGGTTGGGTCGCGGTGGGGTTTTCGTTCTGATCGTACTCGAACCAAAACTCTCCAACCGACTGGGCGGGGCCGTGAAGATTAGGGTCGTACTGGAAGCTTATCCGCTTGAGCTTGGGAAATTTGCGAAGGAATTCGATGTTCTTCGCGTTGGGCGGCAGGATGATAGATTCAAGCGTGTCGGACGTGCCCGCCAGCGGGGAGAGGTCGGTGATTCGTTCGCAGTTAGCCATCCGGATGGAGGTGAGGGGCATGCCGATCAGCGGCTTGAGCTCGCTGATATCGGTGTCACTGATATTGATGTAGTTCAGCGACATGCCCGCCAGCGGTGACAGGTCGGTCACTTTGCTTTCGGTCAGCCTCAGTTGGGAAAGCTTCATGCCGCGGAGAGGAGACAGGTCGAAGATAGCCATATGCGTGAGTGTGAGCGACGTGATGTTCGCGCTCTTGAGGATGGAGAGATCGGAGAGGGGCTGGTGATCGACAGTCAAATCCCATGAGCCGTCGCCTTGCACGAGCAGCTTGTATTTGATTTTTTCCTTTTTCAAAACTGAGAGCACGTGCTCCTGGGCGGCGAGGGAGGCGCTAAAGGCCCAGAACTCGTCGGTGGTTTTGTTGGGCCCTTTTCCCTCATCGCGCTCATCTTCGTCGTAACTCAGGCGCTGAAGGCTGGGCAAAGTGTGCAGGAAGGCGAAATCGGTGAAATCGGGCGGAAGCACGAGCTGGCTGAGATTCCTTACATCGGTGAGAGGCGAAAGGTTGGTCAGGTTGTCGCAGCCCCTGAGGCGCAGCGTGGTCAGGGGCATTCCGCGCAGGGGGGAGAGATCGCTCACGTCGGTATTGTCGATACACAAATAGTCGAGTGGCATGCCCTTGAGCGGGCTGAGGTCCTTGACCTTGACCCCTCCCATGTCCAGGACAGTTATCGCCATGCCTTTAATCGGTGTCAGGTCGGTTACCTTGGTGTTCCACAGTCTAAATTCCTTGAGAGGCATGCCGCGGACCGGGCTTAGATCGGTTACCGAGGTGTTGCCGATCGAAAGAATACTGATCGGGATTCCGTGAAGCGGGGTAAGGTCGGCGAAATCCTTGCGGTTGCTGACGTCCAGTATCCAGGTGCCATCGTCGCGGCGGATCATCTCGCCCGGATTGACGCCCGCTATGTGCAACGCGGACTGCCATTGCGCCGTATCGTACAGCCTGAAGAAGTCGGCGGGAGCGATCGTATTATAACCAAATCCGATGATTTCCAGGTTGGGAAGTGTGCGGAGGATGTGGATGTCCTTTACATGTGGCGGAAGGAAGAGCCAGTGAAGCCCTTTGTCCTCCGCAACCGGCGATAGGTCGGTAATGTTATTGCAGCCCGCCAGCTTCAAAATGCTCAGGTGGTGCATCCCGCGCAACGGGGAGAGGTCTGCCACCGGCGTTCCGTCCATCCACAGTTCGGCAAGTTGCATGCCCTCGAGAGGACTCAGGTCGGAAACCTTGGTGCCGTCGATATAGAAGTTCGTTAGCGGCATGCCGTGCAGCGGGCCCAGGTCGGTGACGGGATCTCCGTCCAACCAGAGAGCGGTGAGCGGCATCCCCTTGAGAATGCTCAGATCTCTGATTCCGGTGTCGCGCAGGTCCAAGCCCCAGGTGCCGGGCGCGTCACCATTTCGTGACCAAAGCTTCTTTATTTTAAGGCCCGAGTCGCGCAGGCGCGCAACCCAGGTGAGGGTGGAATACTGTTTCCAGAACTCCTCTGCCGTCGTGTCGGGCGTCGGCCTACCCTGGAAGTTGCCGGCGATATCGAAAATACCCGTGCGCAGCGAGTCTTCCCCGTTGGCATTGAGGTAGTCGTAAATTTCTTGCTGGTTCATCTGGTCAGACGCGGTTCGGGGTTGCGTCACGGTAAAGGAGAGCCGCTTCAACTTCGGCAGTTTGTGCAGCGCCTCGATGTTTCGGACCAGCATCGGAATCGTGAGACTCTCCAGGCTCGCCATGTCCGCCAGCGGAAGGACATCGGTCACATTCAGGGAATTCGAAAGATAGAGCTCCGCAACGGGCAGGCCCTTAAGCTGCGAGAGGTCGCCGGGATCCATCTGCCCAAGGTAGAGGATGAGCTGGCCGTCATTACGTACATCGAATCGGTGTTCCCACTGACTGTCACCCGCCGGAAGATTGGCGAACATCGGCAGGGCCTGAAGGCGCGGCAGCCACGAGTTCCACAGGCGCTTTTTCTCTTGGGCGTAGGTGTCCGAGACGGCTTTGAGTGCTGCATCGGTGGGTTTTCCCAACAACCCGGCCGCGTAAATTTTGACAAGGGATTCGAGGGAGAATTTGCCCTGTGGGGAGGGGGACGCGGCAAGGATTTGTTCGCAAAGAGTTGCCTTGGTCTGGGCGGGGCGAAAGCCCGGTTTGAGTCGCAACGCATCGCGGTAAACGATTGCGGCGTCGGAAAGCTTGAGCTGGCCGAGATAGAGATCGCCTTTGGCCACCCGAAACTCGGCTGCTTCGGGATGCAACCTGATGACGTAATCGAGCTTTTCGATCGCCTCATCGATCTTTCCCTCGGCGGCAAGTGCCTGCGCTTGCGCGACGAAGGTTGGAGCAGTGGCACGGAGTTCGTCGAGCGTCATCAATGCCTGCTCTTCTGCCGCGCAGCACCGCGTTGCTTCGGTTGAGGCCCGCTCCGCTTCACTTGCGGCCCGCATCGCTTCGCGATGCGCTCGCTCCGCCTGCCACAGGCTCGCGGCTAATCCCAAAACCAGCGCCAGCATCACGCACGCGATGGCGGCGAACATCAACTTGTTCCGCCGTACCAGTTTTTGCAGCTTGTAAAGCTGCCCCGGCGGCGACGCCAGCACCGCCTCGTCTTGCAAGTGCCGCTGAATATCCACCGCCAGACCGTTCGCCGTCTCGTAACGACGCGTGCGGTCCTTCTCCAGGCACTTCATGACGATCCAATCCAGATCGCCGGCAACGAGCTTTTGCAACCGCCGCGGCTCGGTCTGCCGCCTCGCCGAGATCGTCGCCATGTCATCCCGCGACTGCGTCAGACGCGTGCTCGGTTTGGGTGGATCCACTTCCCGAATCGTCTTCAGCATCTCCGCGTATCCCAGCGAGCGAAGCTTCTTTCCATCCAGCGGCGTCGATCCGGTGAGCAGCTCGTAGAGCAGCACGCCCAACGAGTAGATGTCGCTGCGCGTGTCGGTCCCCATCAGGTCCATATCCGCCTGCTCGGGGCTCATGTATTCCAGCGTTCCAACCACCGCCCCGAACTGCGTGAACATCGTCTTTTCGGTCAAGTTCTGGTGCAGCGCCTTGGCTACGCCAAAGTCGATGATCTTGGGCACCGGCTTGCCGTCGTAGATGGCGATCAGCACATTCGATGGTTTGAGATCACGATGAATGATCCCCTTCTGGTGCGCATGCTGGATTGCATTGCACACCTGGATAAACAGCTCGAGACGCTCGACAGTGTTCAGGAGCTTGTCGTCGCAGTATTGCGTGATGGGGATCCCCTGCACCAGTTCCATCACAAAGTAGGGCCGGCCGGTTTCGGTTGTCCCGGCATCGAGCACCCGCGCGATGTTGGGATGATCCATCATCGCCAGCGCCTGCCGCTCCGCTTCGAAACGGGCGATCACCTGCGCACTGTCCATTCCAGGCTTGATGATCTTCAGCGCCACCCGCCGGCGGACGGGCGTCTCCTGCGCGGCCATATAGACCACGCCCATCCCCCCTTCGCCGATCTGCTGAAGCAGCTTGTACCGCCCGACCATCGTCCCCGGCCCTTCGGAGATCGGCCGATACGCCGACGGCGGCAGCGCTGTCACCGGCGAAAATCTCCCCCCCGGCGCAGTGGTCTCTGCTGCAAGGGTTTTCACCGGATTCTCGAGAAATGATGCGGCCTCCTCGTGCGCCGCCAGCAGCGATTCAACCCGCTGCCGAAGCGCTGGCTCCCCCGCGCAAGCCTTGTCCAGGTACTCTCCGCGCACGGCCTCCGCTTTAATCTCAACCGCCCGGGAAAAAATATCCTCGATGTTCATCTACCCGATTCCTTATACCCTTTCATGCGCAAAGGATGCCGGCGTACCCCAATCACAAATTTCGGGACCAGGAAGTCGCGAGCTCAAATCCTGTCAACCCGATAAATGGAAGACAACCAGAAAGCTGGATTTGCAAATCCGGCTCTTTCTTTGTCTCCCAGGGCGCCACAAAATCGTCATGGCCGTCGCGCATCGTCCGCGGTGGGCTGGGGTTTGCTACCATCGTACCCGGCCCAGAACTCATCTGCGGTTCTGTCCGGAACGTAGCTCTCCTGATCTTCCTCGTAGCTCAAAAGTTGGAGATTGGGAAACTTGCGCAGAAACTCGATCCCCCTTGCCCTCGGCGGAAGAACAAGCTGAGTAAGCCCTTTGGCGTCTGCGATGGGCGAAAGGTCTGTCACTCCCTGACAGGAATATAGCTTCAGCACAGTCAGCGGCATTCCACGCAGCGGCGAGAGATCTTTCACGTCGGTTCCGTCCAACCACAACAGCTCAAGCTGCATCCCCTTCAATGGCGTCAGATCAGTGACCTTGGTGCCCCAGATCACGAGCTGCTTGAGGGGCATCCCGCGAAGCGGGGTAAGATCCGCGATGTCATTCCCCCCGACGGAAAGAATGCTGATGGGGGCTCCATGCAGAATCGAGAGGTCGATGATTCCGCTGCGGTCGAGGCCCACGTCCCATGTGCCGTCGGCCGCCTGCCGCATCCATTGCGGTTTGATACCTGACTTGCGCAAGGCCGACCGCCAGTCATTCCCGTACTCGCTCCAGAACTCGCTCGTGGTCTTGTCCGGCAGATACTCGCCGGACGGAATCTCGTTGAAGCTGAGACGCTGGAGATTGGGCAACGTGTGCAAGAATTGAAGGTCCGCAACATGGGGCGGGAGAACCAGGTCGGTAAGCTTCTTGAGGTCGGCCACAGCGGAGAGGTCGGTCAGGTTTGCGCAGTCCATGAGCCTCAGAACGTTCAGGGACATTCCGCGCAATGGTGACAGGTCGCTCACCGGGGTGGCATCGAGGTCCAGGTAGTCCAGTGGCATGCCCTTGAGTGGGTCCAGGTCGGTAATTTCCGAACCGCGGGCATCCAGATGAGTGATCGGCATGCCCTCGATCGGCGTCAGGTCTTCGACGTTGGTATTCCACACGTAAAGCTCCTTGAGCGGCATGCCGCGGAGCGGACTCAGATCGGCGACTGAAGTTCCGCCGAGCATGACAACAGTCAGCGGCATCCCGTGCAGGATGGTGAGGTCGGTGAATTCCTTCTTGTTTTCGAAGCTCACCAACCACGTGCCGTCGGCCGCGCGCCTAACCTCGGTCGGTTTGATGGCCGAGTCTCGGAGGCGCTGAAGCCAGGAAAGTGTGGAATACTGTTTCCAGAACTCCTCGACCGCGGTGTCGGGCGACGGCTGATCGTAGCGCCCGTTGATATCGAATAAATAGATGCGGCGCACCAGGGCATTTTCATCGAAAGACGGATCATGCTCTCGCGCTGAGCACCGATGGAACAACCCGCTCCGTCCACATGAGCTGAGCCTGCTCGTTCAGTGCCTTCGTCGTGAAGGAGAGCCGCTTCAACTTGGGCAGTTTCTTCAGCGCGTCTATGTTTCGGGCCAGCGCCGGTACTGTGACATTCTCCAGACTCGGCATGTCCGCCAGCGGCAAGACATCGGTGACATTGTTGGCGCCACCGACATAGAGATCCGCCACCGGGAGATCCTTGAGCTGCGAAAGGTCGCTGAAATCCAAATTTCCAAGGTACAGACTGAGCTGCCCATCGTTGCGTATATCGAAGCGGCCAGACCACATATCTTCATCATGCGCGAGTTTTGCAAACATCGGCAGGGATTGAAGGCGCGGCAGCCAGTAGTTCCAGAGACGCTCTTTCTCCGCGGCGTAAGCTTCCTTGACGGCTTTCAACTCCGCATCAGACCGTTTTTCGGGGTCCAGGGCCTGGTAAATTCTGTAAAGAGAATCGAGGGAAAGCTTGCCCGGTGGATCGGCGAGCGAGTGGTCGCAAAGGTCTGCCCTGGTTTGTGCGGGAGCGAAGCCCGGGCCCGCACGCAGGGCGTCATGGTAAGCCGCGGAAGCCTGGGTGAGCTTGAGCTGGCAGAGGTAGAGATCACCTTTGGCGACCAGAAGCTCGGGCGCATTGGGCTGCAACCTAGCGGCGTAATCGAGCTTTTCGATCGCCAGATCAAACTGCCCTTTCGCGGCTAGTGCGCGGGCATCGGCCGCAATCGACGGCGCGGTCGCCTGGAGGTCGTTGAGCGCCTTGCCGGCGCGAACAGCCTCCTGCTGGGCCAGCGACGCTTCATTTTGAGCCCGTGCGGCTTCGTGATTTGCCCGGCCCGCCTGCCAGAGGCTGGCTCCCAGCCCCAGCACGAGCGCCAACAACACGCAGGCCACCGCCGTGCACGCCAGCTTGTTTCGCCGGACCATTTTCTGGAGCTTGTAGAATTGTCCGGGCGGGCTGGCCGACACGGCTTCGTCTTGCAGGTGACGCTGAATATCCAGTGCCAACCCGTTTGCGGTTTCGTAGCGGCGGATCCGGTCTTTCTCGAGGCACTTCATGACGATCCAGTCGAGATCGCCGGCGACAAGCTTGTGAAGCCGTCGTGGCTCAGTTTGTCGTTTCGCCGAGATCGTCTCCATGTCGTGGCGCGACTGTGTGAGCCGCGTGCTGGGCTTGGGCGGATCAACCTCGCGAATCGTCTTGAGCATCTCGGCATAGCCCAGTGAGCGAAGCTTCGTCCCGTCCATCGGCGTGGAACCGGTGAGCAGCTCGTAGAGGAGCACGCCGAGAGAATAGATGTCGCTGCGGGTGTCGGTGCCCAGCGCGTCCATTTCGGCCTGCTCGGGGCTCATGTATTCGAGCGTGCCGACGACGGCGCCGAACTGGGTGAACATCGTCATCTCGGTCAGCCGCTGGTGGAGGGCCTTGGCGACGCCGAAGTCAATGATCTTGGGGACGGGCTTGCTGTCATAGATCATGACGAGGACGTTGGAAGGCTTGATGTCGCGGTGGATGATTCCTTTCTGATGGGCATGCTGGACGGCGTTGCAGACCTGGACGAAGAGTTCGAGGCGGGCGCGGGTGTCGAGCTGTTTGTCGTCGCAGTATTTGGTGATGGGGATGCCCTGAACGAGTTCCATCACGAAATAAGGGCGGCCGGTGTCGGTTGTCCCGGCGTCGAGCACGCGGGCGATGTTGGGGTGATCCATCATCGCCAGCGCCTGGCGTTCGGCTTCGAAGCGGGCGATCACCTGCGCGCTATCCATGCCGGGCTTGATGATTTTCAGAGCGATGCGGCGGCGGACGGGCTTTTCCTGGTCGGCCATGTAGACTACGCCCATGCCCCCTTCGCCGATCTGCTGAAGCAGCTTATATCGGCCGATCATCGTGCCCGGGCCTTCGGTGATCGCGCGGTATGCCGTCCGCGGAAGCGCCGTCACCGCCGAAAATCCCCCACCCGGCGCCGTCGTCTCTCCTGCAAGCGCCTTCGCCGGATTCTCCAGAAATGATGCCGCCTCCTCGTGCGCCGCCAGCAACGATTCAACCCGCTCCCGAAGTGCCAGGTCCCCCGCGCAGACTTTGTCCAGATACTCACCGCGCGCAGCGGCGGCTTTGATTTGAACTGCCCGGGAAAAAATGTCCTCGATGTTTATCAACCCGATTGCTCTCCCAACATTACTGCTGATTCAGGAAGAACAGCATCCCCGGGCAGGCCCGCATCTCCGCCGCGGAACCCGGCCCATCGCGGGTGATCGGATAGGTGGGGCTTAACTCCACGTGCCCGTCGAAAAAAGCAAAATTGGCAAACGCGTCATAACCATCGCGCGTCTTCTGCCCGTGCCGGGCGCTCAATTCCGGCAGCACAATGGGGGGACTCGCCGACTGTGGGCTCGTCACATTGTACCAGTTGTAGCTTGCCGCCTCGGCTAGCATGACCAACTGCGCCGCGCGATGCACCATCCCGAGGTTGCGCTGGAAGTACCTGTCTCCCAGCGCCGCGTCCACGTTGCCCCCTGTGGGGGCATCTACCTCGTACCACAAAAACGGAGTCGCCTTGGAACCCTGTGGGTACTCCGCGGTAGACCCCGGAGGATTCGAGTTAGGGGTACCCGTGGTGGTTCTAAGATTCAGTTGATACCAAGTGGCCACCGCGTACGGGGTTTGCCCGTCGGTGCGCGAGCCGCCCGCATTCCCGTCAATGTAATACTCGGCGTTAATCGGATCGGTCGCGTAATGGCCTTCCAGTTCGGTAGAGCCTGACTGCAAGACATCCTGGTCCACCCAGCCGGACAGCGGAAAGGGCTGCGGTAAACGGAGGAGTATGGATCGGTCAGATAATTGGGCGCACTGATATATTTCTGCCGCAGCAACTCCGCCGCCCAGCCGAACCCGTCGGGATAGAGGCTTGAGTGGCTCGTCGATTCGTAGTCGTCGATTTGGCCAATGATCAGATGACCATCGTTGTCCATGTCATATTGCATGACGGCCAGCGCGATTTGCCGCATGTTACTCGCACATTGAGCGATGTTAGCCTGCTGCCGGGCCTTGTTAAGGGCCGGAAGCAATATGGCCACCAGCAACGAGATGACGCCCATCACGACCAGCATCTCGATGAGAGTAAATGCGGCGACTTTTAAAACCCGGGTCGGCATGGCAAGGATCCATATCTAAATGCGCAAACGGCGCACGGCTTCCCCCACCTCAACCTGGCAAATTTCAATCAATCCGCCGGCTTCGGATTGATTTCCTGATACAGAAATGCCTTCGCATAGGCCCACCACCGGTCCGCCGTACTCTGGGAAATCCCCAGGGCCTGCGATGCCTGCTCCAGTGTCAGCCCCGCGAAGTACCGCAATTTAACAAGTTCCGACTTGGATGGATCTTCAACCGCCAGCTTGTTCAGTGCATCATCCAGCGCCAGCAGGTCCTCGATCGGCTTGGCATCCGATGGCCCCGCGATCAGTTCCGAATCAAGCGCTTGGCGCTGACGTTGCCCGCCGCGCTTCAGGGCATTCCTGCGCCGGGCGTGTTCCACCAAAATCCTCCGCATCGACTCCGCCGCCGCCGCGAAGAAATGCCCGGCGGTGTCAAACTTTTGGGGCTGCGCCGCCCCCACCAGCCGAAGGTACGCCTCATTCACCAGCGCCGTCGGCTGCAGCGTCTGCCCCGGCTTCTCCTGCGCCAGCCAGTGCCCCGCCACCTTCCGCAGCTCTTCATAAATCAACGGAAACATTTTCCGGGCGGCGTGCGGATCGCCCTGCTCCATCGCATCCATCAGTTGAGTGATCTCGGACATGCCATCTACCCTCACTCCAATCGGACTCTACCACGCCGCCGCCCCGAACAGAAATAAAATCATGTTGGGTGGGTGTACTCGCCCACCGCATTGGTCTTCGCCCCAATTACAAAAAAGTGGCCCCAAAACATGGGACCACTAGAGCATTTTCACGTAGCCTCTAGCGCCAGCCACAATAATGCGATAAGTTGAATGCCGACAGGAGGTCGTCGGCATGGAAGCGTATTCCTTGGATCTTCGTAAGCGAGTTCTGGCCGCGTGCGATGCGGGCCAATCCACCAAAAAAGTCGCGGAGCAATTCGATGTGTCGCCGGCATGGGTGCGACGCTTAAAACAACGTCGCCGGGAAGACGGCAGCATCGAGCCGCGGCCCATCCCGGGCGCCAAGCCCAAGCTGGATCAGGCCGCTCGCGATTGGCTGCTGGAGCGGGTGCGTCGTCAGCCCGATGCGACGTTAGAGGAACTGAGACACCAGCTCAAGACGGAATTGGGGATCGGGATCAGCATCGGCGCATTGTGGATGGCGCTGCGGAAGCGGAAGTTCTCTTTTAAAAAAAGTCGGTCCACGCCGCCGAACAGCAGCGGCCCGACGTCCAGGCGCAGCGGGCGATCTGGTTCGAGCAGTTGAAGGATATACCGCTGAACAACCTTGTGGTGATCGATGAAAGCTGCGCCGTGACTAACATGATGCGGACGCGGGGAAGATGCTTACGATCCGATCGCCTGGTCAGCGCGGTTCCGCATGGGCATTGGAAGGTGCTGACGATCATCGCGGCCATGACGCTTGGCGGCGTTCAAACCGCCGTGACCGTCGACGCTCCCTGCGATGGCGAGATCTTCCGCAACTTTGTCCGGGACGCCTTGGTCCCCACGCTGCGGCCCGGGCAGGTGGTGATCATGGATAATCTGCAATCTCACAAAGTCAGCGGGATTCGCCAGGCGATTGAGGCCACGGGGGCTCGTCTGCTGTATCTGCCGCCGTACAGTCCCGACTTCAGCCCCATCGAACCGATGTGGTCCAAGGTGAAGCAGAAGCTTCGTTCACTGGCGGCCCGGACGGTGGAGACATTGGGCCAAGCCGTGGAGGAAGCGCTAGCCACGGTCAGCGCCTCCGACTGCGAAGGTTTTTTCAGGCATACAGGGTACACGCTACATGATAAATGAAAATGCTCTAACTGCGCTTCGATGGAGTCCTGCGTACGAGCGAACTCGCTTTTGTCATCAGACCGGAATTAAGTTGCGACGTTATTACCGCTCGTCGAGGCAAGGTTAAGAGCAATGAACGTATGGGAATCGGAGCTGAACGCCCCAAGGTTATAAACGCCCCCGCCAATCCCCGTGCCATTGCTACCGCCATGACGCGTATTACGGCCGCCTGTCGCGAGATTCAGCGTAACGATGCTGTCGTTGAAAGCCGCGCTGGCGACACTGGCAATATAGATCCCACCGCCATAAGCGTCACCGCCGCTGCCGCCATTGCCCTCCCCACCCTCGGCCGCATTGCCCAAAAGCACGGTATTCGTGAACGTCGCGACCGAACTGCCCGAGAGATAAATCCCGCCGCCCTCCGCGTTGCCGCCCGCGAACCCAGACGCGCCATTCCCGCCGTTGGCCTGGTTAAGCGTAACCGTGGAGTTGGCCACGGACAGAACGCTGTTTTCGCAATCAATTCCACCCCCGGCCACGCTACCCCCGGCGTTACCCGCGGCCCCATTAACGCCGTTCACCTGATTGCCGGCGATCACAGAATTGCTGATCGTCGCGCTTCCGCCCGTCGTGCTGACGCCGCCCCCCGCCAACGTCGCCTGGTTGTTGTCGATGGCGCTGGAGCCCACGGTAAGCGTCCCCTGGTTGGAGATTCCCCCGCCGACGACGGCAGAGTTGTTCTTGACCGTCGTATTGTTCACGGTGACCGAACCGGTATTGGAGCTGTCGATGCCACCGCCGTCGCCCGTCGCGGTGTTGCCGCTAACGATGCAGTTGTTCAGGGTGGTCTCGGCGTCGAACAAATACGTGGTGCCCCCATACAGATACGACTCCCCTCCATTAAACACCCCGCCGCCATTCCCGGCGGAGTTGTTCTTGATCGTGCTATCATTCACCGTGGTATCGCCTTCGTCACCGGTTGAAATACCCCCGCCGCCAACCAGGTTCGGCGCAACGGAATTGTTCGCGATCGTGCAATCCGTGACCGTCGTAGTACCGGGCGCTGTCGCCTCCCCCCGCCCGCCGCCCAAAACGAAACCAAGACCCTGTGTGAACACGGCGGCGCCTGTGTTCGCCGTGAAATTGGAACCGGTCACGGTCAGTGTCCCCCCAACATTGGCGACTCCACCATCTTCGTTGCCGGTCACCGAGCAATCGGTCAAGGTGTCCGTGCCCTCAAAGTCGCTTATGGCCCCACCATCGCCGAACAGTTCGCCGTTCGTATTTCCGCTGACGGTGCAGCCGGTCAGCGTAACGGTTCCAAACAGGTTCCCAACGCCCGCGCCCTGCGCATAGCCACTGTGATTCTTGCTGATGTTGCAGTCGGTTAGCGTGAGCGTACCCCCGTTATAGAGACCGCCGCCGCCCGCCTGGGCGCTCCCGGAGGTGTTGCCCGTCACGGAACAGTCGATCAGGGTCGCCGTGCCAACATTCGATATCCCCCCACCGTTGGCATATTGGCCGGTAGAATTGCCGCTGATGATGCAGTTGTTAAGGTTGAGATTCCCCTCGTTGAAGATGCCCCCGCCGCCCGCCTGGCCGTAGCTGTTGCTGACGGTGCACTGGCTCATGTTGAGGGTTGCGCTCCCGTAAACAATCACAGCCCCCCCGACGCCTTCGTAACCCCCATAGCCGTCGGTCAGCGTCACGCCGGAAACCGACGCCGTCACCCCGGCATCGATCTGAAGCGGCCAGGTAACGTCCGCCCCGCTGACGGTCACGCCCGCCTTCGGGCCCGTGATCGTCGTCGCGCCTGTCGTGTCGCTCAGCTCGAGTGGACCATCTGCCAGCGTGATCGTCTGGTGCGTTTTGAACACAGTACTGCTGAAGTTGATCGTGTCCGCCCCCGGATTGGCGTTTGCCTGCTCGACCGCCCACCGCAGGCTCCCGACGCTCCCATTGTCCAGCGTATTCACCACGGTAAACATGGAAAAGAGCGTCCGATCCTCCAGCGCCTCCAGCGCAGCCTGGCAGACCCGCCGTTGTGGCTTGCGACCTGCCCGAGCTATAGAAACACCCAACGACTTTTGATTCTGCGAATAGCCGATCATCTCAGCCTCCAAAAAGGTAGGGGTCACATTCAATCGATTCACACCTTCCCCGCACGGACCGTCGCTGCGACGTCACCGAGACACTCGGTAGGGACCACGAACGAACTCTCCAGCAACTTCTCGTTGTCATTGATCAAATCCGGAAACCGCCGCGAGAGCAGCGTCACCGCAAACACCTCTTGCACCCCGCTCTTAAAATTCAGCAGCGCGATCGGCTCCTCCTTGCGCAGATCCACCACGCACACACCGCAAACGCGCTGCTCCGGTGCCAGCCTCTCGGTGATCGGGATGCCGCTGAAAACCGCCGACTCGCGCACCTGCGAAAGCCCCACGAACGCCAGGTCCCCCGCGAATTCCAGCCCGCGCGTGAAGCCCGGCGTCGCCGCGATCGGCTCATACCGCCCCGTCTTCAAGTCCACCGTCCCCAGCGTCCCCGATCCCGACTCGCAAACCCAAAGCTGTCCGCGATACCACCGCGGCGAATGTGGCATCGACAAACCCCGGCACACAATCTCCCCCGAATCCACATCCATCAAAATCCCCCCCCTCGCCTTATTGGCCCGCCACCCGGCCGCTACATTGCTTTCCCCCAGCGCCGTCACAAATTTCGGCTTGCCGTTCACCATCGCCATCCCATTCAGATGGCACCGATCCGATGGCTCCAGCTCCGTCACAAACGGCGGCCGCCACCGCGGCAAAAAGCTCGACTCCGAATCCAGCGTCGCAAGGCAAGAAAAACGCGTATTAACCAGCCACAGCTCTCCCCCCGCCCCATAAGCCATCTCGTGGATCAAGATATTCCCAGTGACATGACTCGATCGCGGAAGAAAACAGGCATCATGCGTGCCCGCAGGCTCCAGCCGCCGGGCCACATCCCGGTTATCCCGAAACTCCCACACCTGCGTCGTCGTCCCAATAGCCAGCTTCGAGCCCCCGTCGGTCAACGCCAACCCCATCGGCGACTTGAACCCCCGGTAGTGCGTGTTCAGGTGTTCCCCTTCATCCCGAACCATCACCAGCTTCCCCGCCTGGTAGGTCGTCACCAGCAGCGACGCACCCATTTGCCGCAACAGCGAAGGAAAATTGGGCGTATGAGCAGCCCGCAGCGGCCCCGGGTCTTCCCGTTGCACTGACGCCGGGTCGGGAATAGGTCTGACAAGCGGTGTTTCCGAGCGGATAGTAGCCATCTCTCAACCTCAAAAAGGGCGGCACGAGGGTCACCACGCTGTCGTCCGCCCTATATGCGCAAACGGCGCCCGCCATACCCCAGCTCGCTTCCGATTTTTATCAGGGCAATCACGTCTCCCCCTATCTCCCCCTCCCCGTGTAGCCGCCGTGCTTGATTTCGGTGAGCCATGTCGAACCGCACGGCGCTTTCCCCCCGGCCCAACCAAATCCTCGAAATATGTTGCTCTGAACTAGCGCCTTCTTATAATTTGTCATGTAAAATGCTAGTACAAGCAGCCGCGACGCCACTGGCGTTTCAGATCCGGCTCATTTCAAAGGGGAATTCACAGGTCGGAAGCTTTCGGAGGAAAGCAAAATGCAACCCTGGAAAAATGTGCTGGCAGCCGCCGGCTTCCTATTTGCCGCGGACCGCGCCATCGGGGCTACATACAACGCAAAAGTGCTATATCAAATGCTCGGCCCCGGCGGTAACACCTACTTTTCCTGGGATTTCGATGATACCGCCCAGGTTGCCGCCGGCGGTCAAGTCACCGGATTGACCGGCGGTGGAGGCGGCGGCAGTGACGCCCTGGTTTGGACGCCCAGCGGCACCCCGATCGATCTAAAACCTACCGATTTATCCGGTTCCTATGCGTCCGTCGCCGAAGGAACCAATGGAACCCAGCAGGTCGGCTACTATGGCAATAACGCCGTCCTTTGGAATGGATCGGGAGCCACAGCCGTTGATCTCACACCGACCGATCTCACCGGCTTTCTCACCACAGCCGCCTACGCCACCAGCGGAAATGAGCAGGTCGGCCTTGCGACTGGCATAAATCTCGTGCACGCGATGCTCTGGAAAGGAACCGGCGCCAGCGCGGTCGATCTGAATCCCTCCAGCCTGGGAATCACGACTTCAGAGGCCTATGGTACCGACGGCATCCACCAGGTCGGATCCGGCGATACCCGTCCCGCCAGCTACGAACAACACGCCCTCCTCTGGACCGATACCGCCGACAGCGCCGTCGATCTCAACCCCACCAACATCGGCGACGATCCCTCATCGGTCGCCTATGCCGTCAGCGGCAACGAGGAAGTCGGCTACGGAAACAGCCTCACCACCGGCAACGATCATGCCCTCCTCTGGCACGGCGCCTCCGACCTCGCCGTCGATCTGGCCCCTGCCAATCTCGACGGAATCGATAACTCCTACGCGATGGGCACCAACGGAAGCATCGAGGTAGGCTTTGGATACGACAGCTCAATCTTTGGAACGCCCGACAACGCCCTGCTTTGGACGGGCACCGCCGCATCGGTGATCTCCCTCAACGATTTGCTCCCCTCCTCGGGAACGTGGATCGGCTCAACCGCATTCAGCGTCGATTCCTCAGGAGACGCCTTTGGCGTGGCCCAGGGAACCTTTAACGGCGCCACCGGATATTTCGCGGTCGAGTGGACCCCCATTCCCGAACCCACGACGGCAGTAATTCTGCTCAGCGCCGCCGCCGCAATCTCCCAGCGCCGCCAACCCCGAAAAGCTCGGCATCCTTAATTCTCCTCTCCTCCATTCGGCATTTGGCAATCGGCAATCGTTCTTGGCCGTAAAATCCCAAATTTCCCTCTCCCCCCTCTCCCTCCCGCGCATACAATAGAGATAACAATGTCGCTCCCCGCGACACCATCCCCCTCTCATCCAACCCTTTCGCGGAGGTCTCCATGTCCACAGCCACGCTCAAGTCGTCCCACGCCCACGATTCCAAGAAGAACGGCTCTCCCGTCAAAATCCGCCAGACCAAAATGCTGATCGACGGCAAATGGGTCAGCTCCGTCAGCGGGAAAACCTTCGAAACCATCAACCCCTCCACCGGTAAGGTCATCGCCAACGTCGCCGAGGGCGATAAAGCCGATATCGATCTCGCCGTCCGCGCCGCCCGTAAGGCCTTCGACTCCGGCCCCTGGCGCAAGATGGACGCCCGCCAGCGCGGCCGCCTTCTCAACAAGCTCGCCGACCTGATCGAACAAAATCTCGACGAGCTGGCGATGCTCGAAACCCTCGACAACGGCAAGCCCATTCGCGACAGCCGCGCCGCCGACCTTCCGCTGGTCATCGACTGTTACCGTTACTACGCCGGCTGGGCCGACAAAATCGAAGGCAAGACCATCCCCATCAACGGCCCCTATTTCTGCTACACCCGCCACGAGCCCGTCGGCGTCGTCGGTCAGATCATCCCCTGGAATTTCCCCCTCCTCATGCAAGCCTGGAAATGGGGCCCCGCCCTTGCCACCGGCTGCACCATCATCCTCAAGCCCGCCGAGCAAACGCCACTCTCCGCCCTCCGCGTCGCCGAGCTGGCCATGGAAGCCGGCTTTCCCAACGGCGTCATCAACGTCGTCCCTGGCTATGGTGAAACCGCCGGCGCCGCCATCGCACGAGCATCCCGACATCGACAAAGTCGCCTTCACCGGCAGCACCGAAGTCGGAAAGCTCATCATGCAGGCCGCCGCTCGCTCCAACCTCAAACGCGTCACCCTCGAACTCGGCGGCAAAAGCCCCAACATCGTCTTCGCCGATTCCGATCTCGACGCCGCCGTCGAAGGCTCGCACCTCGCCCTCTTCTTCAACCAGGGCCAGTGCTGCTGCGCCGGCAGCCGCCTCTTCGTCGAATCCAAAGTCCACGACGAATTCGTCCAGCGCATGCTCAAACAAGTAAAACAGGTAAAAGTCGGCGACCCCTTCGACCCCAATACGCAGCAAGGCCCCCAAGTCAGCCAGGAACAGTTCGACAAGGTCATGGGCTATATCGACTCCGGCCAGCTCCGGCGGCGCCAAGTGTCTCACCGGTGGCCAGCGCCACGGCAAGGCAGGCTATTTCATCGAGCCCACCGTCTTCACCGAAGTCAAAGACGAAATGCAAATCGCCCAGGAAGAAATCTTCGGCCCCGTCATGTCCATCATCCCCTTCAAAGACATCGACGAGGTCATCCAGCGCGGCAACAAATCCTTCTACGGCCTCGCCGCCGCCGTCTGGACCAGAGACATCAGTAAAGCCCATCGCATGGCCGCCGAACTCCGCGCCGGCACCGTCTGGATCAACTGCTACGACGTCTTCGACGCCGCCGCCCCCTTCGGCGGTTTCAAAATGAGCGGCATCGGCCGCGAACTGGGCGAATACGCCCTAAGAAACTACACCGAAGTAAAAACCGTCACCGTCGCGATGTAGTCGCAAAAACATCTACCCTCCCACCGTCTTCCCCCTCCCCTGGTACTCCGGGGGAGGGTTGGGGTGGGGGTCTTTCTCTCCTGTTCTACTCTCTACTTCTCTACTTTCTCGCGCAACGCCGCCGCCGGGGATTGCGCGTGCGCCGCTCTCCGCGACGCTCTCGAAGAAACTGAAAACCCCACGCAAACGCTCCCGTCTTTTGCATTTCGCCTTGGAATGGCAACGGAAAGAGGGTGGAGGGGGTGCGGGGGAGGCGGGAGAAAAAACTTGCCTGCCCTGAGCTCGTCGAAGGGGGGCCTGATGGATTGTCTCCCGCCTCCCCTGCATTGCATTTGAATTTGCCTTTAAATAGCTGGCCACTTTGTCTCTGAACTCAAAAAAAGTGTCCGGCCGTCAGTTGATCCGGACGAGGGAATAGCTGGGGGCGACACTTACTCCTCCCCATCCTCAAACAACTCCCCCAACTCCACAAACCGCGCATGCGCCACGCTCTCCATCCTTCCCCGCACCGCATCGAGCATCGGCCCCAGCGCCTTGTCGGAGTAATACCCCTGCATATGCCCGCGCACCCGCCCAATACTGTCGACTTCATCCAGAAACAAAACCGCCTGCGACCCATCCTTCGTCGCCTCCCGCAAATTCGCGAACAGCGTCCGGATATTCTTCTCCGTGTTCCCCACCAGGCAGCTCTCCCACTCGCTCGGCTTCACGATGAAAAACCGCACCCCCTTCCCCGTCATCCGCGAGATCTCGGCCACCGCCGCCCGCACCATCAGCGTCTTCCCGCACCCGGGCGGCCCCACCAGTAAAATGCTCGCCCTCCCGCTCAGCCCGTAATCCCGCGCCCTCTTCGCATCCACCAGCATCGCCGTCAGAATCCCCATCAACTTCGTCACGTTCTCATCCTGCCCCCCCACCGCCGCCAGCGAAGTCTTCGGAACCTCCCCCATCAAAAATCTCCCCCCCTCCGATTCCTCTAGCCGATCCAGCGCGATCCGCGCCGCCGGCTCCCACCTCACCCGGTCGCCTGCCTTCAGCTCGATCTCCCTCAGCTCTTCCGAAAGCTCCGCTTCCACATCCTCCTCATGACTTTTCAAAATCACCGTCCCCCGCCCCGTCTTCTCCACCACCGTCGCGATCTGCCCCGCCGCGCGGCCGCGACCGCGGGCTGCATTTCACGATCGACGTCATCTCCTTGTTCAGCAAAACCTCGCACCCCTTCCTCAGCTCCTCCACCTTCACCTCCCCGCACACCCCCACCACCCGGCAACTGCTCCCCTGAAAAACCATCGCGTTCCGCTCCTCCGGCTTCCCGATAAACTCCACAAAAATCCCCACGTACCACGTCTTCTCCAGCAGCTCTTTAAACTTCTCCCGCATCTCCTGCACCGCCCCCCGCGCCTCCTTCAACCCCGCCTCCATCCGCTCAAATCTCCCAAACACCTCTCCCATCACCATCACCCCCACCTCCGGCGACCGCGCATGCAGCTCCAGCAAAAGCTGCGTCTTCTGCCCCGCCGCCAGCGATCCTTCTCCGGTCGCCGACAGCTTCCCAAGAATCTCCATGATTTGATTCGTTTCAGACCTTCGCATGACTCCCACCTCGCAATGAAAAAAAAGTTTCCGGCATCGGCACATTCACCACATGAAATCCCCGCTGCGCCACCATCCCCCCGCGCCATCCAAAAAGCGTCCACGATAGCCCCCACCGCGGCGAATCCGTCAATAGCAGCGCCACGCTATACGCCCGCGGAAAAACGCTCCGGTGCAAGAGCACATCCTCCTCACTCAAAAACGCCCGCGCCACCCGCGACTCCCCCGACGTTTCCTCTTCGCCCGAGGCTCCAATTTCCTTTTTGAAAAAACTATGCGAATGCCACCACCCCAGCCAGACTTCATTCTTCCCGCGCTGATTCACTGCCCCGTCGAGATCAGTCCACGTCTGCGGACTGAACGACAGCCGCGTAAGCTGCGACTTCGCCCGCGCCGCCACCTGCGCCGTCACCTCCAGAAAAATCTCCCCCGTCTCCGCATCCCGCCGCACATACCCCACCAGAATTCCCCCCGTCTCCAGTTCCCCCGCCTCTCGCGTCAAGACGGATGCCTCCTCCAGCGCCCCCCAGTCCACAAACACCGGCACATCCCGCTCGTCCCCCGCCCCCCCAAAACCAATCGCCCGCCCCATCAACTCATCCATCCGCCCCGGCAAAACATTCACCCCCCGCCCACCCGCCTCCATCACGATCCGCCTCCCCTTCCCATTCCCCTTCGCCGCACACTCCTTCGCCACCACTCGATATTCAAACAATTCCCCCGACCGCAATTTCCCCACCTCCACCAACCGATTCGCCGCCCGCTGCGCCAGCGCCCGAAAATAATCCAGCGTCACCACCATCGACGCCCGCCCCGCCCCTTCCGCAACTGCCGTAGCCTTCACCCCCCGCACCACCGGCAATTCCTTCGACCACACCGGTTCCAGCGTCACCCTCACCCCCGCATCAAAATCCTCCAGCGTGCCCTCGCGCACCAGCTTGAGCATCAGATGCTCCTCCACCGGCGCCCAATCCACCTTGACGCTCGTGCGCCCGACGAGTTCCCCAGTCGCCCGCCGCGAAAGCTCCAGCCCAAACTCAAATCTCTCATCCTGCATACCAATCACCCGCGCAAAAAACCTCTGAAAAGTGCCTGCCGGCGCGATCACCCACGCCCGCCAGACACCCCTTCCCGAAACGCCCACGGCGCTGCCGTGGGTCCCCCCGAATCTTCACCCCGCATCAATCGAGGGTTGCAACACACACTCCTCCCCCTGCTCGATCACCCGCCCCACCACATCCGACTCCAGCAGCACCGCACCATCCCGGTTCCGCCTCAGCGTATGACTCACCGGATTCCCCTCCGAATCGTTCGGCGGAAGCTGCATCATCTCCAGCAGCGAAGGCACCACCTCCCCCACCGACGCATCCACCGGACACGCCTTCACCCGCGCCGACTTCTGACCGCTCACATCACGCACCTCAAACGAAATCGTTTGCACTTGACTCATCTGCATACTCCTCATTACTTGAAACACTTTCTCCCGATTGCGAAGACCATCCTCGCATCGCAAGAAATCGTTTTGCCGTCTCCTCATCCCCCAGCGCCCCACTTCCCGCACCGACATCTGCGCCGCCACCGAAAGCCCCGACAACAAATGCCCCACCTCCGCCGCGCTCGCACTCCCCTCCAGCACGACCTTCCCCTCCCGCACTCCCCCGCGCACCCACCGCACACTCCCCGACACGCACAGCAGCACCACCCCAATCGCCTCCCGCGCCACAGTGCCGCCGGACTTCGGCGAGCACAGTCGAGCCGTGTCCCCACCGGCGGAATCCCCCAGCACCTCGACGACGGCGCAAATCCTCTTCCCTCCCGTCACCATCGCCTGCACAAAAATCCCCGGCACCTCCAGTTCCACCGCCACACGACCCTCGCTCCTCAGGTTACACCTCCAACCCGCCATCCGAATCATCTCACCCAAATCTCCCCCGTCGCTCGCGCCCGCCTTCGGGAGCGAAGCCACTTCCCCCCCACCCCGCAATCGCCCCTGCGCCTCCTCGATATCCTCCACCCCTTCGCGCACCCGATCTCCCAGCCCCTCCTCCGAATCAATCCAAATCTCCCGGAAAATCTCAGCGCACCCGCCACTTCCCCTCATCCCAATCTTCGCCCCGCCACCCAGCGCCCCATTCACCCGCGCCAAATCCCACGCACACCGCGAGATCGCCAGCCCATGAATCCGCCCCCGCGCGATCGGCGCGCTCAGCTCCACCCACTTCCCGCTCACCGCCGCCCGAATCCGCGTGCTTCCGCTGTCTTTCAGCGCTGCCGAAACCACTTCCCGAACCGCTCTCTCATCACCCAATCTCACGACTCCCCCCTTCCACCCCCAACGCCTCCACCTCAATCTCCAACTTCCGCCTCTTCAACGGCCGATCATCCACCGGAAACCGACCCTGGTTATTCACCGCCCACATCCCCGCTTCCACATTCAAACTCACGTGCGACGCCCACCGCCGATACGTAATCAACCCATGCACCTGGAACAAAATCTCCACCAGCGGCAACCCGGGCCTGAAAAACCTTTCCCCCAAACAAATCGCCGGCACCTGAATATTCGGATGGAAAACATTCCGCGGATTTAGCCACGACAAAACCTCAAAAGTATTCGCCCGCCTCAGATAATCGTCAGGGAAAAAAATCCCGATATCCCACCGATCCCGCGTCACCACCTCCCCGTTCGCATTCTTCACCAGCCCCTTGCAATAAAACCGCGCGATAAAATGCTGCGCCGGCCCATCCGTCGTCCGCAGCCCCTTCAGCCGCAGCAGATCGCTGCTCCCCGCCAGCTCCATTCCCGCGGCCCACTGTTTCTCCAGAAATTTCGCAAAAATCCGATCCATTGCATCCTCACCCTTCCGCCCCCACCAGTTCGAAATATTCCTCGCCCTCTCCATCCCCCACGCTCACGACATCTCCGCTCAAAAGCCCCACATCCCCAATCCCCCTCTCCGCCAATCCCGCCCCGATTTCCAGCCGCGGCACCATCCCAAACCCCAATGGCTGCACGACCCCGCCGCACTTCTCACACGTCCCCATCCCCTTCCCCCTCCCCTGCAACATCACCACCTTCCGCTCCTCCCCGCACCCCCGGCACACCACCCGCGTAATCCACGATTTCCCCTCCACCGCTATTCCCCTTATCCCCCTCCCTTCCTTTTTTCCCCTCCCCTGGTACTCCGGGGGAACCCTCCCTGTCCTCTTCCGGTGGTTTCGGCACGATGGGTGGGGGTCTTCGTATTTCGACGGATATCCGACTCCTCTGACAATCTCCCCCAACGTCCCCACCCGCTTCCTCCCAATCTCCCAAACCCGATGATCAAACCGACAGTGAGGATTCCTGCGCAGCGAATTCAAATAAACATGATGCCTCTCCGCCTCGACAACGATCTGCTTCCCCACCAGATCACCGCTCACCCCCCGCTCCAGAATCTTCCCGCACTCTAGCGCCGCTAGCGACGCCGCCAATCCCCCCAGCGCCGCGCTCGCCCCCGTCGCCTCTTTCACTTCCCCATCGCACGCATAGCTCCGCGTTATCTGTTGATAATCCCCCTCCGAAAACCCGCACTCGATGCACGCATCCCCAGCCCCCGCCCCATACACATCCACCCGCGCCAGCAACCCATCCGCCCGAATCGCGACGTCCACATACGTCACCCCCATCCTCCGCGCCATTAGACCGATCGCCGCCCGAGACCCCTTCGAATCCACGCACCCCACGATCAAATCCCCCCGAAAAAGTCCCCAAGGCACATTCTCCACCCGATCCACAACCCCCGTAACTTTCAGATCCTCCCGAATCTTCCTCAGCCGCCGCCCCGTCGCCTCCGCCTTCGCCAATCCCACATCCTCCCGATCGATCTCCTGGCACCGCACATTCTCGCTCGTATAAATCTGCCCATCGCACAGCACGATCTCAGCAACGTCTTGCCTTCGTGCCAGTTGCCCCGCGACCTGCGACCCGGTATTGCCCGCGCCGATCACACCCACCCTCCGAAAATTGGAATTCCCCTCCATCATTCCATCCCCTCCGGCGTCCACCCAAAAACCCCATCCAGCCCCGTCCCCTGCTCACACACCGCGCACCTTTCCGCGTAAGTCCAACACGAAAACTCCCCCGTCTGATGATGAATCGCCCCGCATTTCGGACACCGCACCACATCCCCCCCGCAAATCTCTCCCTTACACCGCGCACAAATCACCCCCCGCGTCTCCGAAAAACGCTCCACCCGCGCCAGGCTCTCGCTCGAAAAGAAAAATTTCCCCCCCACCCCAACCGCGATCGCATCCCGATCCCGCAGCACCCGAATTCCCAGCCCCACCCGCTCCCCATTCACCCAAACCAACGCCCCCGCCTCCGCGATCAAAACCCTCTCCACTCCCGCCCGCGCAATCACCACCCCATCCCCCACCTCCACGGCCGCCCCATTCAGCTCCTCCGCCTCCCACTCCCCCCGCTCAAGTTTTTTCCACAAAACAGCCATAAACGCCTCTAAAAACGCCCAATCGAAAGCCCGCAAAAAGCACGAGCTCCCAAAAAAACGCGAGACGTATGAATAACGCGCGATCACCGTGCCCTTTGAACACGGCCTTAATCTCATCTAAATTCTTTTGAATCCCCCGATTCCGCCCAAATCCGCCGCGAAAAAATCTTACACCCCTAAAACAATCTCAACCCACCCCAAATTCAATCTCACATTTCCAATCTCACCCCCGCGATTTCGATCATTCGAATTTCAAGTTTCGAATTTTTTGTTCCGCCCCAAACAAATCTTCCCACCCGCCCCGAAAATAGGTCCAAAACGTACACCCTTTGGACCTATATATAGATGAACCCCATAACCCGACCAACCCGAAAAATCCCCCTGTCGCATTCCGCGAAAAAACACGTACACCCCCCCTCCCCGCTTTTAAAAACAATCGAAAGTGTCAACGGTAACGAAACCCCCCGTCACGCCGTTGAATCAACGTGTTTGCCGCCACTAACTTCCCTTGGCATCCACCCGGCTAAATATGTCGTCGCGATCGCGGAAATGCACCCCCGCCAAACCCGCCCCCTACGCCGCCGCCTTCGCCAGCGTCTGCTTCACCTTCTCCAGCAACGCCTCGGGCGTAAACGGCTTCAAGGCATAATTGTTCACCCCCGCCTTCAACGCCTCCAGCACCCGCGTCTTCTCCGCCTCCGTCGTAACCATAATCAGCGGCGTCTTCTTGTCCGTCGCGCGAATCCGGCCCACCAGCGTGATCCCATCCATGTTCGGCATGTTCCAGTCAATCAATATCAGCTCAAACCCCCCGGGAGTCGCGCTGATGGCATTCAACGCCTCCAGCCCGTCCCCTGCCTCCGCATACTCCATCGCCCCCATCGTATCCAGGATCTTCTTCTGGATGTTCCGCATCGTCTTGGAGTCGTCCACCAGTAAGACTTTCATAACGCCAACCTCAAACTTTCTTTCGAACCATGATCTCCAAACTACTTATTCGGCTTGATATTCACTTCCACCGCGAAGTCCCCTTCGCTGGTGTGGCAGGGAATCAGTACGCACGGCACGTCGCTCAGACGCCCGATCCTGTGGTGCTGACCAATGATCACCGTCGGCACCGCAATGCTCGCCCTGACTCCCAAATCTTTTTTCGCGTTTCCCGCGATCATGTTCGCCAGCTCGCCCACCGCGTCCGCGAAATCACTGCTGTTCGGATCCACCTCCCCGCCCACCAGCGCTCCCACCAGCTTTTTCGCCGCCTCCATCTGGAAGCTCAGAACCACCGAACCAACAACCTCACCCGAAAACCCGATCACACCCGAAACGTCATACGTCGCCCCCGAATCCTCCTTCAATCGCGGCTTCACGATCTCCGGCTTGATCTTCACCATCGTCGTAAAGACGTTGATCGTCGAATTCACGAACGGCATGATCAGCTTCGAGTCCAGCTTCATCTTCGGTTTTTCCGTCGTCGCTTCCACAACTGCCTCCAATTCCTTGCGTTATTTCGGTCCCGCGGATGCCGAACCCTTCTGGGCCAGCTTCATCAGCGCCGGTGCGATACTGGTCAGTGGCAAAATTTGCTCTGCCGCCCCGCACTTAATCGCCTCCATCGGCATTCCAAACACGATGCTCGACTTCTCATCCTGCGCAACCGTCCGCGCCCGGAACGCCGCATGTTCAGCAGCCCGCTGGCGCCGTCCGCGCCCATGCCCGTCAAAATCGCCCCCACCGCGTTCGCCCCCGCGTACTTTGCAACCGAGTCAAACAAAATATCCACCGCCGGCTTCTGATGATGAACCTCCGCCCCATCCTTGATCTCAACGTAATACCGCGCCCCCGATCTTCGCAGCAGCGTGTGATATCCGCCCGGCGCGATCAGCACCCGGCCCGTAATCACACTGTCCCCCTCCTTCGCCTCCCGCACCTCCACCTCGCAGGCACTGTCCAGCCGGCTCGCGAACGATGCCGTGAAGTGCGCCGGCATGTGCTGCACGATCACCGTCCCCGGCGCATTTCCCGGAAACGCCGTCAGAAGCTCCGTCAGCGCCTGCACGCCCCCGGTCGAAGCGCCGACCGCCAGAATCTTGTCCGTCGTCGCCGTCATGCTCAGCGGCGCCGCCGCCGCCGGCTGCGCGCTTCGCGCACGAATCTGCGCTCGCGCCGCCAGCTTCACCTTCGTGATCAGCATCTTCCCCAGGTCGTTCACGCTGTACGCCGACGACGGCTTGGCCAGCACCTCCACCGCCCCGGCCTCCAGCGCCTCCAGCGCCGTCTGCGTCCCTTCTGCCGTCAGCGAGCTCAGCACGATCACCGGCATCGGGCGGTACACCATCAGCTTTCGCAGAAACGTGATCCCATCCATTCGTGGCATCTCCACGTCCAGCGTCAGGACGTCCGGGCTCAGCTCCAGAATCTTGTCCCGCGCCACAAACGGATCCGGAGCCGTTCCCACAACCCGGATGCCAGGATCCCGCGCCAGTTGGCTCGACAGCATCTGCCGAACCACCGCAGAATCGTCGACGATCAGCACCTTCACCACGGCACTGCCGCGGCTCGCTGCGAAATTGGAAGAGGTCAGTGTGCTCATACATGCTCCCCGTGCGCACCGAACAGCGGCGCATCCGTAACCACGTGGGCGGCGACCAGGTATCCGTCGGCGTTCAGCGTCACCACATCATTCCCGCTGAACAATCGCCCCAGCTCCTCCGCGCCCGCGATGGCGGGCACATCCAACTCAAACCCCGCCGCCCCCCTCGCGCCGCCGCAGCAGCGAACCGCACGTCACGTTCGCCAGCTCCTTCAGCGCGTCATTCGCGTCGGCGACCGCATGCTCGTCGCCGCAGTTCCCCGCGATCGTCGACCCGAATTCCTCCGACGCCGCCAACGCCAGCGACCCGCGAACCTTCGCGTCATGGAATCCCACCCGGATGATCCGAAGCTCCGGCGAAGCCACCGGGGTCCACGGCGATTCCGGCAGCTCCGGGCTCACAAACGCCATCACCTCCAGCGCCTCCGCCAGCGATTCCAGTAGCGTCATGTTGAACGACTCTTCCGCCTTCTCCGCCTCCGCCGCCGCATACCGCTCGCACTCCGGGCCCTTCACGACCGGGCAAATCAAATCCCGCAATCCCTCCGGCGTAAATGGCTTGGCCAGGTATCCCACCACCCCCTGCTCCTTCAATCGCGCCACCTTCGTCTGGTCCGGCTGCGCCGAAATCACCACCACCGGAATCTTCTTCAGCGCATCATCGCCGCTCATCTGGTGGATCATCTCGCTTCCATCCATCACCGGCATGTTCAAATCGGCCAGCACCAGGTCCATCGGATGGCTCCGCATCAACTCCAGCGCCGCCTTTCCATCCGCCGCCTCGTGTATCCGGCCCACCTCCAGGCCCGTCATTCCAATGGTGCGCTTGATCATCGTGCGGGTCACCGCCGAGTCATCCACGATCAGGATTGAAGGAGGGTTGTTGGACATGTTCATTTCTCCATTTCGCTCACAGCGCTATCTGCTCTCCATCACATTTGATCAGCACCGATCCGTCCGCCATGCGCAATTCCATGTTCCGCGCCTGCTTCCCTCCAACATGCTCGCCGCTGATCAGCATCCCTCCCTGCCAGAGGATCTTGCGAATCGACGCGTGGTTCCGCCGCCCTATGTCAAACAGCGTCGAATCGTTCAGCATTCGCGCTCCGCCTGCCACTTTCACCCACAGCCTCCGCTTAATCGCTCCCATGTGCATCATCCGCTCCAGCAGCAAATCCATTCCCGTATCTCCAAACATCAGCGGCTTCTCCTTCGCCCGGTCCGGCGCCGTCGCCGCGTTCGGAAGCTGAAAATGCAGCAACCCTCCCACGTGGGCGTATGGGTCATACAACGCCACTCCGATGCACGAACCCAGCGAATAGGTGATCAGCACATCTTCCATATCGTCAGATGCCGCCGCGTCGGAAACTCCCACAATACGATTCACGCCATTTTCTCCGTTATCGTTCAATCCAGTCCGCCCGGCTTCCGGTACGTCGCCGGTTTCACATTCATAAATCGATGCGTGATTCCCATCAGCGATTCCGAGTGTCCCGTAAACAGCAGCCCGTCCGGCTGCAGGCAATTCCAGAACCGGTCGATCAGACCCTGCTGCGTCCCCTTATCAAAATAAATCATCACGTTCCGGCAAAAGATAAACTCGAACGGTCCCTTGAACGGCCAGGCGTCGATCAGGTTCAGATGCCGGAATCGCACCATCCCCTTTACCTCCGGCTTCACATACTGCCTGCCCCCGGAGTCCTTTCCTTCGACCGGCTGAAAATATTTCATGCGAAGCCCCTCTGGAACCTTCGCCACCTGCTGCGGCTCATAAACCCCGCTCCGCGCCTTGGCCAGCATCCGCGTCGAAATATCCGTCGCCAGGATCCGTATGTCCCATTTCAGTGGAACGCGCCCAAACCGCTCCACCGTCTCCAGGATGCTCATCGCCATCGTGTACGGCTCTTCTCCACTGGAGCACGCCGCACACCAAAGCAATATCCGGCTGTCCCCCGCGTCCCGCTTTCGCGCCAGTACCGCCGGCAAGGCGATTTTCTCAAGGTAATCAAAATGCTCCTTCTCCCTGAAAAAACCCGTGAGGTTCGTGCTGATCGAATCGATGAAGCCCGCGAAGGAATCCCCGCCCCGATTCTCCAGCACGTGCTCCAGGTACGCCTTGACCGAGTCATATCCCCCCACCCGCATTTCCCGCGAAATCCTCGCCCGGACCAGCGAAATCTTGTCTTCCCCCAGCGCAATCCCGCAGTGCTTGTACACCACGTCGCGCACCGTCTGGAAGTCGCGGTCGCTGAGATGAAATTCGGGTATCACTGCCGGCATTGGTTCCTCAAATCAAAAATCGATCATCGCCTGGATCGTCCCCGCCAACGCATCGTGCTGCGAAGACGTCCCACCGGGATTGTGGACGTATTGAAGGTCCGGCTGCACATACAGCCACGGCGAAATCTGCACGCGATAGAACGTCTCCACCGTCGTCTCCGAATCCTCGTCCAGCCCCGTGCCCGGCGTGCGGCTGAAGCAAAGCACCCCGGCGCCCAATCCCGCGACATCATTCGGACGCGACGAAATCAATCCCGTCCACTGCAATCCCCCGCTCACCTGGGCGTTCACCAGGCTCACGTTCGGATTGGCGTATCCCGCCAGCAGGAACAGTCCCAGGCCCTGCTTGTCATCGCTGTCGTCCGGGTTCTTTTTCCAAAGCGTCTGATCGAAGCTGAGATACGGTCCATTCGTTCCGCCCACGGTTCCCGAACCATCGAGCCGGTCGATCGTGCCGGTATGCCCCCAATATCCAAACCCCAGCCGCCCGGCACGGGCGCCGGGCAGCGTCCATCGGGCGCCGACTTCACCGACGATGAAGAGGCTGTGCCCGTCGAACAGCGTCGCAGGGCCCATCGAGCCCGTCGAAATCCCGTCCAGAAGCGAGCCGTCGAACATTCCAAAACCGGCGTAGAAATTGTCGGTGGGGTTGAAGAATATATCCCCTCCAAAGGCCGGGTCCGGATCGGTTGGAAACGCGAAAACAGTCGCGCTGTAGGAAGCGAAATCGTTGAGGAAATCAGACCCGTTCGTCACGTTGTCGAAATCCTCGTTCGCGTCGATCTTGCCGAACTTCACGTTCACCTTGCCGCCCCACAGCGCCTGCTGGTACCAGATTTCCGAAAGCTGGACGCGCCTGGGCTCATAGAGATGGGAAGTGCTTCCGAACGACCCGTCCATCGAGTGGACCAGTCCCTCCTGGGCGCGGAAGTTGGTGAAGAATGTCCCGCCGTCCCAGTTCAGCAGCTTGCTGGTATCGACAGAGACGCTGAAATTGAGTTCATATCCGAATCCGGTGCGGTAGGTATTGGCGACTCCCATGAAGTTGTTGCCAAGGTCGGTCGTGACGGACAGGTCAAGTGCCACGCCCTGCGCTTCGAGTTTGGCCCGCTGGCCGAGGAAGTCGCCGGTCATGTGGCCGGATTCGTCCGGCATATTCTCCCCGGCCGCGGGCTGCGTCGCGGCCTCCGTTGCCGGCCCGGTTGTCGGAACCATCGCCGGCAAAGCCTGTGTTGCAGGCGGAAGTTCGACCGGCGGATAGGCCCGGTTCATCGGCGGCAACCGCATCGTCCCGTACCGGTATCCCTGGCCGGGCTGAAGTGCGTGCGAACTGGTCTTCGCCCCCGCGCTGGGCGGCCAGAGCGTGCCGTCCGGCAGAAAGTAGCTTCCAATTGCGACTACTGCGATCACAGTAATTCCAATCAGAATCGGGTTGGAGAGATACCGGTTCCAGCTCATGATCGAACGCTCCGTTGGATGGGCGACATTACGCCGCGGCGTTGAAGTCCGAGAAGTCCTCCGGCCCGCTCTCCTCGCCCTCCAGCGGAATCTGCTTTCGATTTATTTTTGGCCCGGCCGCGGCGGTCTTGGCGGCGGGCTTTCGTGCACGCTTCGCCGCGGTCGGAGCCGTATTCACGCCGCCTTGCACGAGCCTCAAAAGATCGGCGACCACATCGCGGAGGTGTTCGCTCTGGCTATTCAGCTCTTCCGCCGACGCCGCCGATTCCTCTGCCGTCGCCGCACTCCCCTGTGTCACTTTGTCCATCTGCTGGATGGCCTGGTTCACCTGGTTAACGCCTTGGCTTTGCTCCTGGCTGGCCGCGGCAATCTCGGCGATCAGCGTATTCATCTTGCCGCTGACCGACGCAATTTCGCCCAGTGTTTTTCCTACTTCGTCCGCGATCACCACGCCGTTCTTCGCGTTTTGAACCGACCCTTCAATGAGGGCGGCAGTATTCTTGGCGGCTTCAGCGCTGCGCATCGCGAGGTTGCGAACTTCCTCGGCGACCACGGCAAATCCTTTGCCCGCCTCGCCCGCCCGCGCCGCCTCGACCGCCGCGTTCAGTGCCAGAAGATTCGTCTGGAACGCGATCTCGTCAATCGTCTTGATGATCTTGGCGGTTTCCACGGCGCTGGCCTGAATATCCGAGATCGCCCGCGACATTCGCGTCATCGCCGTGTTTCCGGTGTCTGAAACCGTCTTGGCCTCGGTGGAGAAAACGCTGGCCTGATGCGCCGTGTCGGCATTCTTCTTAGCCATCGAACTGATCTCCTCGAGGCTGGAGCTGGTCTCCTCCAGGCTCGCCGCCTGCTCGCTGGCGCCCTGCGCCAACGACTGGCTTGCCGTTGAAAGCTGCGCCGAGGCGGTCGCGACCTCTCCCGATCCCGCCGATAGCACGCCCGCCAGCCGTGTCAGGGAGCGCTTGGTTCCCAGAATGATCAACGTCGCGATCAATGCCGCGACCGCGACTGCCAGACCCAGGCACAAAACCACCCCGCGCTCGGCGCTGGCGATCGATTCGGTCGCGCTATTCGCCTCGTCGTCTCCGTTGGCTCGGTTCCATGCCACCATCCGGTCAATTACCAATCCGAAGGCCTCGAATAGGTCCGACCCTTTCGAAGTGTAAAGATCAATCGCCGCCTTGGGATTGTTGTCCCGAATGTACGCGTAAATCTGATCACGAACCGGCATCCACTTCGCCCAGTCTTCCTTCGCCTCGTTATAATTCTGAGTATCCACGCCCGGATCGACGTTGGAATCGTAACCCGTGAACTCGTCCATTGTGTGCTGTTCGGCGTCGGCGATCTTCTTGTCCTCGACCGACTGGTCGGCGGGGCTCAACATCGTCGCCCGCGTAAAGATGTCAGCGCGCTCTTCCTGCGTTGCATCGTCCAGTGCAATCAGGTTCTGAATGCTGGGCAAAGCGTCGCCGATGAGCGAGCCCACATTCCGGTTAATCGTAATCAACCTCGAATAGGCAAAGATGCCGAGGATCGCCGTAATCGCCACACTTGCAATAAAGCCCAACGTGATTTTTTTTCCTATTGTCATAGTCGTCTCTCACCTTCATATGAGTGACCTGCTGCCGATCGCACGTTGCGAGCGTATGCGGCGCGTGTGCCCTACACCGCTTGGTTCGCGTCAGACCCATCCTGGGATTCGCCGACGGTATTCGGGGTTTTTGCTGCGGCTGCATCGCGCGCCGAAAGAGACTTCTTGGCTGCATGTTCCGGCGACCTCTTTGCCGTGTCATGGACGGCGAAACTCGCCGCATTTTTATCGACCAGCCTGCGTAGATCGAGAACCGCGGTGCGGAGATGTTCGCTCTGGCTGTTAAGCTCCTGCGCGGAAGATGCGGACTCCTCGGCCGCCGCGGCGTTGCTCTGCGTTACGCGGTCCATCTGCTGGACCGCCTGGTTCACCTGGTTGACCCCCTGACTCTGCTCCTGACTGGCGGCCGCGATTTCCGAGATCAGCAGATTCACCTTCCCCGTCGTGGCCGTGATCTCCGCCAGCGCTTTGGCGACTTCGTCCGCAATCGATACACCGTTCTTCGCGTTTTGAACCGATCCTTCAATGAGCGTGGCGGTGTTCTTGGCGGCCTCGGCCGAGCGCATCGCCAGGTTGCGCACTTCTTCGGCGACGACGGCAAACCCCTTGCCCGCCTCGCCCGCCCGTGCCGCCTCCACCGCCGCGTTCAACGCCAGGAGGTTCGTCTGGAACGCGATCTCGTCGATCGTCTTGATTATCTTGGCCGTTTCGACGGCGCTCTTCTCGATATCCTTGATGGCGGCGCCCATCTTCGCCATCGCGGTGTTTCCAGAATCAGCGACCGTCTTGGCTTCGGTCGAAAGGACGTTCGTCTGATGCGCCGTATCTGCGTTCCTCTTGGCCATCGAGCTGATTTCCTCCAGGCTCGAACTCGTTTCCTCGAGACTCGCCGCCTGCTCGCTGGCGCCGTGCGCGAGGGATTGGGCCGAAGCCGAAACCTGCGCGGATGCGGTTGCCACGTGATCAGATCCCGCCGAGAGCACGCCCGCCACTTTGTCCAATGACCTCCGCGTTCCTACGACGATGATCATCGCGATGAGTCCCGCAACAATTGTCGCCGCGCTGATTCCAGCGACCACGCCGGCTTTCCCGCTTCGCATAGCGCTATTCGCAATGTCGGTGTTCGCCGCCGCCGACTGCTGGTTGAATTGGCTAATCACGTCATCCTGATCACCGATCGCCCGGAAGAGCTTTTCACCGGTGGCGCGATACAGCTCAACCGCGGCTTTGTCATTGCCGGCGCGGCTCAGTTCCAGAATCTGGTCCCGGACAGCCGACCACTTTGCCCATTTGTCCTTCAAGACGTCGAAGTTATTCGTATCCTCGCCGGGATTTACCACTTGCTGATAATCGTCAAAGTCCTTTGCCAGCGAATCGCTCATGTCCGCCAATTCCTTGTCGGTATCCTCGCGGTGCTGTGGGTTCGGATCGGAAATACGAACGAATAGGTCACCCCGCTGTTCGTGCACGTCGGCATCCAAATTCCGTATGCAATCGATCGCGGGCATCGAGTCCTCAGTGATCGTCCGCAAGCTGCGATCGATGATTGGTAATCTTGTGTAGGAATAGATTCCCAGCGTTATCGTGACCGCCACGATTATCGCAAATCCGATCTTGATCTTGGATCCAATTGTCATTTTCATAGGACAGCCTCGATTTATCTCATCCCCGATGTCAGCGGCGCTCCGCTTCATGCTTTACGCTGCCGCATTGAATTCCGAAAAATCGTGAGAATCGGGGGACCCGTCGAGTGGAATGATGGACTCATTTTTCCCCGCCCGCTTGGGCAACGGATTCCTCGATATCAACGTCTTGGGTGCTCGTTCCACGGGCTTGGGCGATTCGGGCGCCGGCGCTGGCAATGTTAGCGCCTTCACCCTGAACCAGCTTGAGCAGTTCGGAGACCGCCTGACGCAGTTGTTCGCTTTGGCCGGTCAGTGCTTCGGCGGAGGACGCCGACTCTTCCGCCGTGGCGGCGTTGCTTTGCGTCACCTTGTCCATCTGTTGAACCGCCTGGTTTACCTGGTTGACGCCCTGGCTCTGCTCCTGGCTGGCCGCGGCAATCTCGGCCACGAGGAGGTTCACCTTCTCGCTGGCAGATGTGATCTCCGCGAGAGATTTGGCGACATCATTGGCGATCACAACGCCGTTCTTCGCGTTTTGCACGGAACCTTCAATCAGCGACGAGGTATTCTTGGCAGCTTCGGCGCTGCGCATCGCCAGGTTGCGAACTTCCTCGGCGACCACGGCAAATCCCTTGCCCGCCTCACCGGCCCGCGCCGCTTCCACCGCGGCATTGAGGGCCAGCAGGTTCGTCTGAAAGGCGATCTCGTCGATCGTCTTGATGATCTTCGCCGTCTCCGTGGCGCTCTTCTGGATGTCGCTGATTGCCGCGCTCATCTTCGACATGGCCGAGTTGCCCTTATCCGAAACGGCCTTGGCCTCGGTGGAAAGGACGCTGGCCTGGTGGGCGGTGTCGGCATTTTTCTTGGTCATCGCGCTGATCTCTTCGAGGCTGGAACTAGTTTCCTCGAGGCTCGCTGCCTGCTCGCCGGCGCCTGCGCCAGCGCCTGGCTCGACGCCGAGACCTGTGCCGCCGCGGTCGCCGCGTGCTCAGCACCCACGGCCAGGGAATGCGTCAACTCGCCCAGCACCCGCGCCAGGGAACGCGTGATATAGAAGCCGAGGATGACCCCAACGATCACACAGGCCCCACTTCCATAGCGCACTGCAGCCAGGCCCTTCTCAACATCGGAACTCAGATCGCCGATCGCGCCAATTATCTGATCGTCATTGTATTTGATCATGCCATCGATCTGATCCATATAAGAGCCGAAGGCCGGGTCCAGCTTTGCAAAATATGCTTGCCGCGCATCTGCAAATTTTCCGGCCTGGATCAGATTCGTCATTTCGGCCCGCGCGTCTTCCCAGGGCGCACGAAGGCCCTGGAGCTTCTGAAAATTGGCCGCATCGGTTTGATCGTCGCCGAGCGCGTTCTGGTAGGTAGAGAACGCGTCGTCGGTGTCCTTGCAGTTCTGATCGACGTCCTTCCAACGAGCCTGCACGCCATCCGCGTCGGGCTGGTTGATCAGCTCTGAGATATCCGTTTCATTCGCCTGGACGCGGTCGTTGATTATATAGATTGCGCGATAGCTTGTGAGATTCTCGCCGGTGTCGTTCGTCGTTCCCAGGATTTTCAACAACGCGCCGTGCGACAGCAGGCCGGAGATAACTGTTACCGCCACAATAACGGCGAATCCCATTGCAATTTTTTTCCCGATTGTCATGTCTTCTTCTCCGTATTAACTAGTCTCTCTTGGATTGAGTCAGGCGTTTTTGTCCGTCGGGGGGGCCGGCTGGGCATCGGCCGCCAGCACCTTGTTGATGTCCAGGAGGATCTTCACCGCCCCGTTGATCTTGCCCATTCCAAGCATAAAGCTGGTGTCGATGTTCGTCCCGAACGCCGGCGCGTCCTCGATATTTCCGGGTGCTATGTTCAACACTTCCGACACCCGGTCGACGACGATGCCCATGCTCACCCGGCGTCCGTCGCCGGTGATTTCCACGACGATGATGCACGTTTGCTCGGTCTTTTCCGCCGCCGCCATGCCGAACCTCGCCCGCAAATCGACGACGCTGATTACTTGCCCGCGCAGGTTGATCACGCCGCGAACGTGCGGCGGTGTGTTGGGAACGGCCGTGATGTCCATGTATCCGATGATTTCCCGCACCTTGAGAATCTCCAGGCCGTATTCCTCCCGGCCCAGAGCGAAGGTGAGGTACTTTCCTCCGCGTGTTTCGCTTGCGGGTTTTTCAATGACCGCTGCCTGGCTCATATCCTTATCCTTTCAATTCGACGTTGAATGAATGGTTCCCGCGACATCCAGGATGAGGCTCACGTTCCCATCCCCGAGGATCGCGCAGCCCGCGACGCCGCGCAACTGCCCGATCTCCTTGCCCACCGACTTGATCACCACCTGCTGCTGGCTGACGACTTCGTCGACCATGAGGCAGCAGCGGTTGGTTCCCTCCTGAACGATCACCAGCAGCGCCGCCGTCGGGTCCTCCGTTTTCGGAGTGACGTTAAACTGGCGGTGCAGCCGGACCACCGGCAGCAGCCGGTCGCGCACCATGCACATCTCGCCCCTGTTCTGAACCGACGAGACCTGCTTGGCGGTGGGCCGGATGCTCTGCTCGATGCTGGTGATCGGAATGATGTAACGCTGCGTTCCCACCTTCACGATCAGCCCATCAATGACGGCCAGAGTCAGCGGAAGCCGCACGGTGAACGTGCTGCCCTTCCCAAGAACGCTGGCGATTTCGATTCGCCCGCGCAAGGCCTCGACATTTTTTCTCACCACGTCCATCCCCACGCCGCGGCCGGAAATGTCCGTCACCTTGTCGGCAGTCGAGAGTCCGGGATGAAAAATCAGCATGAAAATCTGCTGCTCCGAAAGCTCCTGCCCTTCCTTGACCAGCCCAGCCGCGAGGGCTTTCTGGACGATTTTCTTCTGGTTCAATCCGCGGCCATCGTCGGTGATTTCGATCACCACGTTGCCGGCCTGATGGCAGGCTTTGAGAATCAGCTTGCCCTCGCGCGGCTTGCCGACCTTCACGCGGTCTTCCGGATTCTCCAGGCCATGGTCGATCGCGTTGCGCACCATGTGAACGAGCGGATCGCTGATTGCTTCGACGACGTTGCGGTCCAATTCCGTTTCACCGCCGATCTGAACGAAATCGACTTCCTTGCCGGCCTTACGTCCGACGTCGCGCGCCAGGCGGGCCATTTTCTGGAAGACGCCGGCGATGGGGACCATCCGCATCGACATCGATAGTTCCTGGAGCCCGCGGGTGATCTTGCCGAGATGGGAGAGATTTCGCGCCAGCCGCTGATTGCCCGCGGCGGCGATTCCCAGGTCCTGTGAGACCATCGCCTGCGCGATGACCAGCTCGCCGACGGTATTGATGAGGGAGTCGAGACGCCCGGTGGCGACTTTGACGACTGCCTCGCCTGCAGACTGTGCTGCCGCCTGCGAGGCGGCCGCCGACGCCTTTGCCGGCGGCTTTGGAGCTTGCTCTTCGGCACGCGGCACCGCGGCGGAGGCCTCCTGCTTTGGTGCGGTTTCCACCGGGGGCGCGGCCTCAATCTTCGGTGCAGATTCCGTTTTTGCCGGTGGGACGGGGCGAGCTTGAGTGGCGGCGTCGGCATTCTCCTTCGTCGCCGCCTCCAGGCGCGAAAGAAGTCCCTCCAGCCCATCCTGCCGGCCTGGCGCCTGCCCGGACTTGGCCGCGGATTCCACCGCGCCAACCATCAGCTTCATGACGTCTCGAGCTTCAAGGACGACGTCCAGCCGTGCGCCGGCGAGGCGAAGCTTCCCTTTTCGGGCCAGATCCAGCAGCGTTTCCGCGGCGTGGGCCAGGGCGCCGATCTGCCGAAGTTCGAGAAATCCCGCCACCCCTTTGATGGTGTGAAAGGCGCGGAAGACGGCGTTCACCTCGCTGGTATCGCTGGCGTCTTCTTCCAGCTTGAGGAGGCTGGCTTCGGCCGCGTCGAGGTGGCCCTGCGCTTCGCCGACAAATTCCAGTGCCAGCGGCGCGTCTCCTTCGGAGATCACTCGTTCTTCCGCAATCGGGGGCCGTTCCACGGCCGCAGGGGCGGCGGGTTCACTGGTCTGCGCCGCCGCGGGCGGCTTCGAGGGCGCGTTCTGCCCGGACGGCGCGGCGCCCGTGCATAAATCGTGCAATTCCTTCAATTGACGCGAGACTTGCTCCACCGCGGCCGTCGCATCCGCGACTTCATTCAGAACCAGCTTCTCGACCAATTCAGACGTTTGCCGAGCCGTCGCCGGCAGCGCGGAGGGGCAGGCGCCCTTCTCGCTCTCGCCGCTGCTCAGCATTACGATCGCCTGAAGGTCGGTGTGAAGTTGCGCCAGGCCGGGCAGGTCGATCGGCTGAATCGTATCCGCCGACGCAACACATCTGTCGATTACATCGGATAGTTCTTTTATCATGAAGCTCCCATCGCTTCCGAAGCGACCGTCCGTCATCGACGGGAGACCTGGCGCGTTTAATAGGGATTTGTACCTACGCGCGGCATAACGATTAAGCATCTCCCCGCTTTCGCCGACCGTGCCAATAGGTCATGAGGAACTGATGGCTCAAGTCGCGCACGCATCGCAACCGGCATCGCAGGCACCAAAGCCGCCCGGCGCGGCAGGTGCGCTTACCGTGCTTGTGGTGGACGATTCGAATCTCTGCCGCGAACTGGTTGTCGAAGCGCTTCGCAGCCATGGTTATTCAACCCTCTCCGCCGCCGACGGGAAATTGGGAATCGATCAACTTCAGTCCCACCGCGTCGACGCGGTGATTCTCGACAATGAAATGCCCAACATGAACGGGATGACGTTTCTCAAAACGGTGCGCGCGGACCAGCGATGGTCTGAATTGCCGATCGTCATGCTCACAACGAACACCTCGAAGGAATTGATCGTCGAAGCGATGAACCATAAGGTGAACGGGTATTTGGTGAAGGCGAAATTCTCGATGACGGAGATGTTTTCGCGGGTGCGCACGCGCCTTCGCGCGCGTTCACGGTGCCGGGGCAGTGCCGCCGCAAGCGGCGGCTCATCCGAAGTCCGCTGGCGCGGCCCCCGCGCGAGCCGCTCGCCCGCAACCGGCCCCGCCGCCGCCGCCACCGCCGCCACCCACCGTCAAAGTGCCAAACCTCGTGGGTCGGGACGCGGTTTTGGCGGCCGCAGCCGACTTCAAGATCGCAAAGACCCTGGCCGGCGACTGCGCAGATCGCCGAAATCGCCGCCGCCGGCAAGACCGGCATCGCCGATTTCGCCGCCGTCATACGCCAGGACCCCGTCCTCGCGGCGCGGGTGGTTCAGCAGGCGATCGTCGGATCGCCCTCCGGGCAAAAGGCGCGCATCGCCGGCATTGAAGACGCCATCCGCGCCGTCGGCGCGGATGGCGTGCGCGATCTCGCGGCGTCGCTGGCGGTTTTGAAGGCCTTCCCCGATGCCAGTTCCGATGGCGTCGGACTGCTGCACTGCTGGGAGCACGCACTGGCCGTCGCCACGATCATGGCGCGCGTCATTCCCAAGAACGACGCCGTGCCTTCAAGCTTGCCGCACCTCATCGGGCTTCTGCACGATTTAGCGGAGATTTTTTTGCGGCAGCGCTACACCCAGGAATTCAACGCGGTCCTCGACTTCGCCAAACAGACCCGCGCCCCCGTGAGCACGGTCATCGCCTCCGTCTTCGTCGCGACGTGCGCCGACATCACGGAGGCCCTTTTTGAACATCTGAAGATCCCCGATTCGGTCAGCGAGCCTATCGCCGAATTTCAGTTCAACGCCGGAAAGCCGGTCGAGGCGCACAAGACTCTGGTTTCGCGCTCGCTTGCGATCAGCGATTTCATGGCCGCGGCCATGCTCTTCGCCCCCACGCGCAACGCGCTGATCGCGCCGGTGTGGCAGAACGATTGCCGCGCCTTCCTGATCCCGCCTTCACCGATCAATTTTGCGGAGATTCGCTCGGAGTCCACGACCTCGATCATCATGAACGCGAAGATTCCTTCCGGCGACGAGACGGCGGCGATGAAGCCGCTATTCAACCGGCGTCAGACGATTATCTGGTACGTGCGTCATTCCAGCTTCGCGCCGATCGACCCGATCGAAGCCGCGCTGAACAGCCTAGCCGCTCCCAAAACGCACGACCGTCTTCCGCACCCCGCCGAGCTTGCAGGAATTCAGGCCGTGATAATTCTGTCTCCAGGACATGGCTCGCCGTCGATGACAGATATCCGGCGTTCGCTCGGACAGGCCCAATCGCAAATCCCCGTCCTGATTCTCGACGGCTCCGCCACGCCGCACGGCGACACAAGCGCACCGAGGGAATCCAGCAGATGCACTGCCCGGTTACCCTCCATCAACTCGCCGATTTCATCGGCAAACTCGCGACACGATAGGACAACTCCCCGCCGCGCCACAAGTCGATCATTCCATTTGATATTTCATTTCCATCTGCGGGCCGATGATGCGCACCACGAGCCGCGAAGCGATTTGCGAATACCGCTGGTCCGCGGTGGCGCTTCCCCATGCGATGGCGAATTGCTCGAGCTGCATCTCCGCATGCATCTGCTCGCTGACGCCGAGCACAACTTCCGTGGCGCCCAGATCCCTGGCCGTGGTGGCGATCGCAAACAGCGGATTGTTCGTGGGCAGGACCATGGGATAAACCTGCTTGCCCACATGCTCGGCAACCGAAACGATCCTGGTCAAAAGCTCGCGATCGGTGTCGTCGATGGCGGTTTCTTTTTCGGTGACGCCAAGCGTGCGCGGGGGAAGCACCTTGCAGGTCACAACCACCACGTCGCGCTCGCTGGTGTCGGCCTCATGAAGAATCTTGTCGAGCATCGGAAGACTCCGCGGCCCCCGGGCCGCCACCAGAATCGGCTCGTCATGCATCAGACCCAGTGCCTCAACCGAAACCGCGTCGCTGCTCTTTTCGTTGAATTGTTCCAGGTGTTCATGGTTCGCGCCATGCCGGCGATGCGTGATCCGCTCCACAATCACAAACGCCAGCAGAAAAAATGCCGTAAAGCTGATCCCCCAGATCGTCGCGGTCTTCTTCGTAACGAGATTCACGCAAGCGGTGGTGAAAAGAACCAGGAAAACCGCGACGATTCCAACCGGAAATCGCACGATCCCATGCTGGGTTTGTTTGTTGATGTTGAGCGGCACATTGTACTGCCGCGGCGAGCGAATTCGGAACCGAAGCACCGCCATGGCCAGCGACATGAACACAAACGACCAGACAACTCCAAACGCATACGCCTCGCCCAGCGTATTCACGTCGCCGAGGCTGGCGATGATGACGACAATTTGCGCGACCCCAATGAGGTTGATGATTCGATTCGTCGTGCCGTAGCGTTTGTGAGGCCGCTGAAACCAGGGCGTAAGCACCCCATCCTCCGCAAGTCGATTCAGGACGCCATTGGAACCAACCAGGCTGGTGTTCACAGCCCCGGCAAGGATGAGGAACCCAACGATCACCACGAAGCATTCCATGACGATCTTGATCCACGACGGTCCCACGAGGTAGTGAACCAGCCCATTGATCAGGTTGTCGCGATATCCGCCGTTGTCGCGTTCGACGTGCTGCCATCGCGGATCCATCACGATCGGATGGTTGGTCCGGGCCAGCATTTCATGCCCCCGCGCGTCTTCGGTTCGCAGCATGAGGTATCCCCAGTTGGCCGCGTGCTGCTGATCCGCGGGCGCAGATAATCCACTTCCCACCACGATTTTCCCAGCGCCTGCGGAGTGGTGAGCGCTCCATTGTTTACGATCTGGGTGATAACCCGTTTCCCATCGGGAATAATCAGCACCGCAAGGAAACTGATCGTCCCCGTCAGGCAAATCGCGTAGAGCGCAATCACTCTGCCTGCCCGAAGCAGGTTCTTGAGCTTGGGTGCCTCGATCTCACGATTCACCTGTGCCAGCGATTCTTCGCCGCTCATCGCCAGCAGCGAATGTCCGAAGGCGATCAATATTCCGATCGCCCCCAGAAGCCGGGGAAAATGCTCCAGCCAGCCCGACGATGCCTGCTTGGCAGGGTCGAGGCTCGATTGCGTGAAGATCGGATGCAATGGGGGAAGATGGATCGTGCCGTGCGGCATCGCCCAGATCGTCATCGCGCTCCAGGCGACGATCACCAACCCCATGATTGTCGTAACCTGCATGATCCGCAGCGCCCGTTCGCTGGATTCGTGAATTCCGATGATGTTGGTCCGCCAGAAATAGAGCGTGATCCCGATCGCGATCAGCATCGTGACCAGGTTGACGGTGAACGGAAACGTCGTCGAATCAAAAACAATCGGATGGGCCGAATGCCAGGTCGCGAGCTTGAGCATGTCGCCCAGCAGGCCCAGGAGATATTGCCCGGCGGCGACGGCGCTGATCGGCCCGGTGAGAATGTAATCGAACATCAGCGCGCTGACGGAGAGCTTTGCCAGCCCCCCGCCGACGGCGCCTTTGACGACCTTGTAAACCCCGCCGCGTGTGAAAAGCGTGCAGCTTTCCATGTACACCGCCGTGACCGGGTACACGAAAAGCATCACAGCAAGGATAAACCACGGCGCCGCTTTGCCGACGGCCTGCTCGCTGATGCCGCCGATGTAGTAGGCGGTGCTGGCCAAATCGCACAAGACGATCGCCGCCGTGCGCCAGAAGCTGATGAACGCCAGGGCGATGCTGCTGACGACCAATACGTTTATCTTGTGCCGATGATGGCCAACCTCCGGAAGCTGCGCGACGTCGAAAATGTCGTGGGAATGAGCGGTCCGCACCCGTCGTCTCCATCTGCTCGCACAAGAACTTCTGGGCGACTAGAGCATTTTCCTCACGGACGTGCCGCGCTGGCCCCTACGGCCCGATGGCGGTGCGCCCGTGCTCGCCGGTGCGGATGCGGTAGCAATCCTCCAGCGGCAGCACGAAGATCTTTCCGTCGCCGATACGTCCCGGCTCCGACCTCGCTGCCGCAAGAATCGCGCTGACGGTTCGATCGACGAAGTTGTCGTTGACGGCAATCTCCAACTTCACTTTCGACAGGAGCCGAATGACCCCCTTGTTGCCACGAAATGATTCGGAGTAGCCACGCTGGGTTCCGCAGCCGCGAACATCGGACGCGGTCATCAAATGGACCTCCTGTTTGTCGAGTGCGTCCTGCACTTCTTCAAGTTTTTCGGGACGGATGATGGCAATGATCATTTTCATCGGCGTTGACTCCATAAATAGGAGGGATTTATCGGATGGGTGTTGAGGGGATCACCCATCCGATCAAATCCCGTGTGATAAGAATTCCTGCTACACGCGGCGGCAGAATATCGCTGCCGCTACTACTTGCCCGCAAGCACCGAAGAGGCCACCTCTTCGTCGTCACGGACGGCGCCAGGAGGCATAGGGCCGACGGTTTCCCGCGGCATGCCGCGCGGAGCGGTCAGGGCAGAGATGACGTATTCGGGATAGGCCGAGGCTCCATGCTCGTGGAGGTCCAAGCCTTCCAATTCGCCTTCCTTGGAGATTCGCAGCCGGCTGAAGGCGTTTAGGATTCCGAACATAATCAGCGCCACGGCGAACGTCGCCCCGTGGATGCAGGCGACGCCGATACATTGAGCTTCCAAGACTTTAAAGCCGCCGCCGTAGAACAGGCCCGTAAGAGCCCAGCCGGGGGTTCCATCGGTCGTCGGGATACCACCGGGGGCGCTTCCGCCTGCGCAGTACTGCCCGCAGGCAAACAAGCCCAGAGAAAGCGTACCCCACATGCCGTTGAGGGCATGCACGGGCCACGCGCCAATGGGATCATCGATCCGTAGGTATTCAAGCAAATCGATGCCCAGGACAACCAGGACTCCCGCGACGGCGCCCAGCGCGCAGGCGCCGGTTGGGCTGACCCAGTAGCAGGGGCAGGTGATAGCCACCAAACCGGCCAGGAAGCCGTTGGTGATGATCGCGCAGTCCCACTTTTTAGTCCGCATGTAGAGGAAGAATTCCGCCGCCAGACCTCCGGTGCAGGCGGCCAGGGTCGTGTTGCAGGAGATACGTCCGATGCCGCCGTAATCCATGGCAGACAGCGATGATCCCGGGTTGAATCCGTACCAGCCAAACCAGAGGAGGAACCCGCCGATGACGCCGACCGTAAGATCGTGCGGTAGCATGGGCCCCCCGCCGTCGCGCTTAAACTTTCGCCCGATTCTGGGCCCAAGCACGATGCCACCCGCCAGGGCGATCCAGCCGCCGATGGAGTGCACCACCGTCGAGCCGGCGAAATCGTGGAAGTTCATTCCAAAATTCGGCAGGAAGTGCGTGTAGGCGTTGACCGTTGCGCTCTGGCCCATGTTGGCGAGGAAGCCGTCCGGCCCCCATGCCCAGTGGCCGATGATCGGATAGATGAAGCCCGACACACCGACGGAGTAAATGATGTCGCCGATGAAATCGGTGCGTCCAATCATGGTGCCGGAGCAGATGGTTGAGGCGCAGTCGGCGAACGCATACTGGAATACCCAGTGCGCCAGCACGGGCACGCCTGTACTGGCATATAGCGTCGTGGCCGTCACGTTTTGGAGGAAGAACCAATTATGAACCGGTCCGCCGGGCGTATCGTTGGGATCATGCCAGCCGATGATGCCATTCCCCTGTCCGAACATGAAGGCGTAGCCCCACGTGTAATACAAGAAACCGCACAGACAGGTGTCGAAAACGCACTCTACCAGCACGTTAACGGTTTCGCGTGACCGGCAAAAGCCCGCTTCAAGCATCGTGAAGCCGGCCTGCATGCAAAAGACCAGGAAGGCAGCAATGAGAGTCCATGCGGTGTTGATCGGATTGATCGTGGGATTCTTGGTCGAATCGCCGAGATCCGCGATCGCCGCCATGGGGGACGAGGGCATGGACGCGGCGGATTGCGCGAAGGCCGATGATCCGGTTATGCCGTGTATCAGCCGGGCCCACGACAATAAGGGCCACGAGCATTGCAATCCCGATGGCTTTTCCCATCAGGATCGTTCTGAAATAACGGCGCCACTGGGGTTCGTGCAATCGCTCGCCCAGACGCTTAAATTTTTGCGAATAGGAAAGCTTTTCATTCAAAAGCTTTTCCTTTGATCGCGGGCCAGATTTTTTCATAGGCAGCTCCTTACTTAAGGGTCACGTGGAATCAGCGGACGCACTCTGAGCGTGACCAATGGCTCGGTGCAATGCGTCAATCGGGATAAGAATCGAGAGTGAACACGCGGCGCCGCCGGCCGGCTCGCAATCACTCAAGCGAGCCAATTAACAAAGCCGATGCCAGTGCGTGACGATAATGCAGAGCAAGGTGTGATCGACTGGTTTGCCCAAGCGTGCGCAGTTTGAAGTCCGCCGCGCGCGATGCGCGCTCATGCGCTGCGCGCGCGTTGAATTGGTTGAACCGATCGATCGCAGGTTCCGCACCGCGGACGGAAAGTGAATCGCGATTGGGACCCTTCCTCGCCAGCACTTCCGGCGCGAACGACTCAGGGTAAATAGCGCGATCAAAAGCGATGTAATCACCCGTAAAAAAGTGCGGTCATCTCGCGTTCCCAATCGTGTACGCCTATTGTTTAATCGCCGCTGCTTAATTGTGAGGATGAAAGTCGCGCCCGATCAGGCGTTTCGCAACACCCTTCAAGATAGAGAGTAACGACCGAAAGGGATGGCCTACCTGCGCAGTTTCGAGCTGAATTTTCGGTCAAACGAATGGTTCGCGCGATTATTGGGCAGGCAATGCCAGTTTGTCGAAAAGAACCCCCTTGATCGCGGTTGCGCAAGGGGTTTCAATCGGCATTCGATTTGCATCTTGCGTTATACAACATTCTTCTCCCCTGGCGGTGGAGAAGAGGCAGGGACCCACAATGTCAGAATCGAAAATCGACCCGCGAGCCTTGCGAATCCTCGTCATCGATGACGACGAGCACATCCGCTATGCAATGTCCCTCTGCCTCGAAACCGAGGGGCACGAGATCGTCGCCGTCGGCACAATTGAAGACGCCTTCGATCAGACCGCCCGCCAGGCGTTCGACCTGATCTTCCTCGATATCCGCCTCGGCACGAAAAATGGACTCGACTACCTCACGTCGCTTCGCGAAGAAAATCCCTGGGCGCGGATCATCGTCATCACCGCCTACGGCTCGATCGAAACCGCCGTCGAGGCGATGAAGCTCGGCGCAACCGATTTCCTCTCCAAGCCATTCGAGCCAACCCAGCTTCTATTGCGCACCCAAAAAGTCGCCGAGCGGCGCATGCTGGAGCGAACCGTCGATGCCATGCAAACGGCGCTGGGCTCGCTCGACCCCGAGGTGGATTTTCCCACGGGCAACGCGATATACCGCGAACGAATCGATTTCGCGCGCCGCGTCGCCACGGCCAGCCCCGCCGTCCTCATCCAGGGCGAGCCTGGAACCGGTCGTGGCCGCCTCGCACGCGCCATCCACCTCTGGAGCCAGCGACGCGACAACCCCTGCATCTCCATCCCCTGCGACGGCGACGGTGTCGACGCCTTGGAAGCCGAGCTCTTCGGCGCAGGCGCCGGAACGGCCGGACCCGTCGGCGCCATCGCCAAATGCCACGGCGGCACCCTCCTCCTCGATGAAGTGGGCAACATGCCCATGCGTCTCCAGCACAAGCTGCTCAACGTCATCCGCAACAAGGAATTTGAACGGCAGGACGAAGCATCAGCCCGTCCAATCAATGTTCGCGTCATCGCCACCACCGGCGCGGACCTCCGCAAGGCCGTCGACCTCGGAAAATTCCGCCCCGACCTCCTGCTTGCTCTCAACGTCGCGCAGATCGATATTCCTCCCCTTCGCCAGCGGCCGGAGGATGTCCTCATGCTCGCCACGCGATATCTCTCCTTCTTCAGCCGCGATCACCATAAGTCGATCACCGGCTTTTCATCCGACGCGACGTTTCTGCTCAATTCCCATCGCTGGCCGGGAAACTCGCGAGAGCTGCGCAACGTGGTCGAACGGGCCGTGCTGGCATGCAATTCAGACCGGATCGAGCTCGATCATCTCCCCGCCGACCTGGTTCATTCTGCCTCTAAGGATGGTTCCACGTTAAACGGGTATAAGATTGGCGATCTTGTGCCGCTGGAATTGATCGAGGAGGCGCACATCCAGAAGGTGATGGCGTCGGCAAAGACAATTCGCCGCGCCGCGGCCGTGCTGGGGGTCAATGCCAGCACCCTCTGCCGAAGATTCAAGCGGAAATTGAACGAGGAACAGGATGACGAGCTTAAGGAATAGACTCTGGCTGGGGTTCGGAAGCCTGCTGTCGATCCTGCTGGTGGTCAGTGCCCTCAGCATGTTCGTCTTTACGCGCTACAGCCGCGCCCTGGAGCGCGTCTTCCGCGAAAACTACGACAGCGCGATCTATTGCGACGCGATGAAGGAGTCGCTCGATCAACTCAACACCCGCGCCCAGCGAATGCTCTGGAAAGGGCCGGCCGTGCAGGCGACCGATTTCACTGAGCCCGAAGACCGCTTCGAAGCCAACCTCCACTCGCAATTGCGAAACTGCACGCTGCCCGGCGAATTCGACGCGACCCAGAACATCGCCCAGCTCTGGAAAGACTATCGCGTCCATTACGACCAATTTAATTCCACCGTCCGCGACCGCACCGACCTCTACGAAAACGACCTGCTCCCCCGTTACGACGAGCTGAAGCAGCTTGCACAGCACATTGCCGACATGAACATGTCGAACATGATTTCCGTTGACGGCCAAGTCAAACGCACCCTCGTCACCGTCCGCAACAGCCTGCTGATCCTCGTCATCACCGGCACCCTCCTCGCCACCATCGTCGTGTGGACCGCCGGCGTGAGCATCCTCCGCCCCCTCCGCGATTTCACGCGATCGGCACGCGAAATCGGCGAGGGAAATCTCGACGTCTACCTCTCCAACAACTCCACAGACGAAATCGGCAAGCTCACCGAAGCGTTCAACTGCATGATCTCCCAACTCCGCGAATTCAAGCGCATCGACCACGACCGAATCCACCGCAGCGAGCAGACCACCCAACTGGCGATCGACAGTTTGCCCGATGCCGTCTTCGTCATCGGCCCCGATGACAGGATCGCCATCGCGAATGAGGCGGCCCGCTCCTACTTCGGCGTCGAGCCCGGCCGCACTGTGCAAAGCCTCGGCCTAAACTGGCTCGGGCCGCTCTACGAAGAGGTAAGAAGCCGCCAGCAGCCGGTCGAGCCGCAGGGATACAAATCCGCCATCCAGCTTTTCGTCGACGGCCAAGAGCGATTTTTACTCCCGCGCGCCGTGCCCATGCGCAGCCCCGATAAAAGACAGATCGGCGTCACCGCGATCCTGGTCGACGTCACCCAGCTTCGCAAAGTCGACGAAGCCAAGAGCAGCCTGGTCTCCACGGTTTCGCACGAGCTGCGCACCCCGCTCACGTCGCAGCAATTACTTCTCGGCCTGCTCATCACAAGCCTCGGCCATATTTTGCCCCCCAGCAAAATGAAAATGCTCCAAACCGCCAAGCGCGACAGCGATCGCCTTTACCAGACGATCGACGAGTTGCTGAGCCTGAGCCGAATGGAATCCGGCCGCGCCCAGTTCCGCTTCCGCGCGATGTCCCCGCGCGAAATCATCGGCTCCGCCGTCGAACCGCTGCGGCAGCTCTTCGCCGACAAGGAGATCGAACTGACCATCGAACCCGTCGATGACCTGCCGCCGGTCAATGCCGATCCGGTTTCGATCCAATCCGTCATGACCAACCTCCTCTCCAACGCCCTGAAATTTACCCCATCCGGCGGCAAGGTAATCGCCTGGTCTGAAAAAAACGGCCAAACCATCTCCTTCAACGTCAAAGACACCGGCCCCGGCATCCCCGCCGAATTCCGCACCCAGATTTTCCAAAAGTTCTTCCGCGTCCCCAACCCCAGCGCCCCTCCGGCGCCGGCCTTGGCCTCTCAATCGCGAAGAATATCATCGAAGCCCACAGCGGCCAGATCGATTTCGAATGCCCCCCCACCGGCGGGACGATCTTCCGATTTCAATTACCGGTAGCTGCCGGCTCCGGATTTACGCCGGAAGAATTTCCACCTCAACGGCTGGCGCAAAAAATAACCCCCGCACAATGCGAGAGTTAGAAAGATGACGCGGAGTTGAGCAGTAGAACAGTAGACCGCAGTGGGGCCAATTGAGTTTGATGACTTTTCTTATCTACTGATCCACTGTTCTACTGCTCCACTGCTCTTTTTTGCGAAGCAAAAACGGAGAGGGGGAGATTCGAACTCCCGCTACCCTTGCGGGCAGACCGGTTTTCGAAACCAACCTGACGCCGACACAAGCAATGATACAGGAGCAAGTTGCGATCCGGCAACAACTGGCTTGCCTGCGAGCTTGCGCACAGCATTGGAACACTACCCGGAATTGTGCAAGCTCATCGAATCGTGGCCGCACCTTCCGTCGCCTATGCGGATTGGGATCATTGCCATGGTGGAAAGTAGCGACAAAGACCGATGAACAATGTCCGATAATTCATTTCATTAAAATGGCCTATTTCAACGTTCGTTGAAACGCTCAATTCAGTGTTGACGATAGCCGATTTCATCCATAGGATATCTTTCAACGGATGTCGAAAATGAGCGTTTCAGTGAAATCACGAACCGAAAGATCATTGCTTCGGCAGGCCGAAGCCGCAATCCGTACATGCTTGGCCGACATTCCCTTTAGCAAGATTGATGAGGTCGTTGTCGAACGCGGAACTGACGAGGGCCGCCGCGACCTTGAAATTTCCGCCCGCTTCGGAAAGCTCCGTAAGCGGCTCATCGTCGAAGCAAAGAGCAGCGGTCAACCGCGCATTGCCCGCCAGGCCGCTACGAATTTACGGCTGCTACGCCAATCCTCTCCATCCATCTACGGTATTTTCGCCGCGCCGTTCATAACTCCTGAAACCGGTGAGCAACTTGCCGAGCAAAACATCGGCTACGTTGATTTTGCGGGCAACTGTCGGCTCTGTTTCGATTCCGTTTACATTCGCCGCGAGGGACAAGCAAATCGTTTCACCGAGAAGCGGGATCTGCGTACATTATATTCACCGCGCGCTGAAAGCGTATTGCGTGTGCTGCTGGGCGATCCCGAAGCGCTCTTGGAAGGTTCAGGAATTGGCCACCGCCGCCGGCGTCAGCTTGGGGTTGGTCTCAAACGTCAAAGGTTTGCTGGAGGCGCGCGAATGGCTGGCGTCCGGCGAGGGCGGCATGAAGCTTGCCCAACCTCGAAAACTTCTCGACGAATGGCGTGGCGTCTATCGGCTCGACCGAAGCCGCCGATATCGATTTCTTCACCTTGGATTCAATCGCCACTATCGAGCAAAAGCTCGCCGACGCCTGCAAGCGGCAATCGGCCCGCTATGCACTGGCGGCATTCTCGGCGGCGGCGCGATACGCACCGGCTGTCCGTTACCAGCGAGTCTTTGCCTACGTCGATGCGGACATCGACGCCCTTGCCAAAGCGCTGTCTCTCAAGCCGGTGGACAGTGGTGCCAATGTGACGTTGATGGAACCGTATGACCAGGGCGTATATCTGGACAGCCGGGAGATCGAGGGCTGTACGATTACTTCACCGCCACAAACCTATTTGGACCTTTTCAGCCTGCGCGGCCGCGGCGAGGAAGCCGCTGATTTCCTGTTGAATAACGTCATGGAGCCAGCATGGTAGGCAGCCGCATCGACTATCCCGATCTGGCCACGGAAGCCGCCCGCATGGTGATGCTGGAATTGGTGCGCATCCTGGGCGAATACAAGGATTCCATGGCCATCGTCGGCGGTTGGGTGCCGGAACTACTGTTTGCGAACGCCCAGCCCAAACACATCGGCAGCATCGACGTGGATATCGCGCTCGATCATCGCACGATCGATGCCGAGGTATACCGGACGATCCGCGAACACCTGGCCAGACATGGTTATGAAGAAGGGCCACAGCCGTTCATCTTCTTTCGCACCGTGACCGTCGGCAGCCAAGCGATCAAAGTGCAGGTGGATTTCCTGGCGGGCGAATACCAGGGCACAGGCAAAAGCCACCGCCATCAAACTGTGCAAACTTTGAAGGCCCGCAAGGCGCGCGGCAGCGACCTCGTATTCAAGATGTCCGAGCAGGTCAGAATAGAAGGCCACCTTCCCAGCGGTGCTGCCGATTCAGCCATGGTCAAAGTCGCTGGCATCGTCCCATTCATCGTGATGAAGGCAATGGCGCTGGCAGACCGCCTCAAGGCCAAGGATGCGTGGGATCTATGGTTCTGCCTGACAAACTTCGCCGGCGGCAATGCGGCGCTGGCCCTCGCATTCCAGCCCCACCTCCACAATAAGCTGGTGCAAGAAGCTCTGACAAAGATCGCAGACAAATTCCAATCGCCCGCCCATTTCGGCCCCCAAGCCGTGGCGGATTTCGACGACCTCCCGCCAGGCGACGACCGCGATCTGCGAATCCGAGATGCGTTTGAGCGGGTCGATGATTTGCTCCGCAGGCTTGAGGTTCGGTAGTCGGCGGTGATTGCGAGCAACGCGGCATTTTCATGCCCACAACGCGACCAAATGCGCCGCTTCTCGATGACGGGATGCTTGCCCCAGAACTCGAAAAAGCCGCAAGCCGCTCGAATCACGCCAGCGCTAGCCGAGTTGCTTCATCTATGGCTTTTTCACGAGTTGGAGATATTCCACTTCCTCGCACCGCCCCATTCTTATCAACCAATCGCCAACCATATTCGTCGGGCGCGAAGTATGTCTTGCCATCAAACCACGGCCCGCCAGCAGGGGTGAGATCGATACAAGACCCACTATCAAGTTTGAGTGTTTCCGTCATAGCTTACCGTGCCTTGCGGACCAGTCGGCCCGCTTTACGGGCGTTTGCCAGCGCGCGCAAAATTCGTGCCGCGATATTTGGCGCTCCGATCGTGTCACAAATTCGCTGTAGAGCTGCTCGAATTCGGCAGTGTACGGAAGGTCATCGAGAGTCCTGGGACTTCTGGCGTATAGCTCGCCGACAAGCGATGTATGACCACGACTCACATTTGAATTTGTTCCCACCTCAATTTTATCGCCAGTCTAAACGGGTGACTTTGGAGGTTCTCGGGTATTCAGCCACTGCCTCACCATTCCGCAAATGATAGTTACCGCCAAACTGATATATTCGCAGTTGACTATCATTTATGGGATTGATACAGTTAATGAGGTAATAATGGAATGCCAAATTAAGCCGGATTCCAACGCCAAGCCGCAATTCACTCAGGCCAATTCCGCCGCTGTCTCTGCTTGCGGCGGATTCACGTTCAACCTCAGCAGCGCCAAATTTGACGACATTGGCAACGGCCTCCTGTCCCCGGCTGGATCGGATTTTGATTACACCTCCGGCAATCTGTCACCCCGCGTCCTGCAGGCCTTGCTGACCCAATCGAGCGATGTAACCTCGGACTGGAGAAGCAGCAATCCCGCGGATGATTTGTTGATCGATTCCGGCCCCACGAGCGGCGAGCCGTTTGCTGGCGCTGCCCTGAAGAAATCCCCCGAAGGTGTTTCCAGCGAAGTCTCTCTCCCCGCGGCGTCCTGGCAGAGCCTGCCCCTTTTGGTGCTCATCGCCGTCCTTCCCGCCGCGCGAAAAAAGTTGGCCAAATCACGCTCCCGGGCTTAATCGCAACCCCGATTTACGACGTGGCATTATTTCTCCGTACCCGCTATGAAAGACGGGGAATGCACCGGCGCTTGTCTAAAAATTTATTGCTGCTGTTCGTCGCGTTGGCCATGACCGGTTGCGCCTCCACCCCCAAAGCGCCTTCCGAAAATGGCGGAATGTTCCGCCGGCGGAATGAAGGCTACAGCCTGCTCTATAAACTGATGAGCGATGAGAGCCAGGTCAGTGGGATATTCATTTTGAAACATGCGGATGATTCGGTAGGCAATGTCGTGAGGGACGTCGCCCATTTCTGTCAGTACGCCAAGACCCAGATGGACGGGTTTCCCAACACTGACAACCGCATCGAATACGATGTGCCTGATTTACCCAGGATGGAACAGGATTCCCGCGACCTGACCGCCAAGGAAGTTGAACACGAACTGCTCGGCTCGAGCGGAAAAGAATTCGAGCTGAATCTGATATTCACGCAGGCCCAGGCGATGGAATATGCCGTGCAGTTAGCCACGGCCCTCCAGCCCATCGAGGACGATCCGGTCCGCCATAATTTCCTGGTCTACGTTGCGCAACAATGCGACGAACTTCACAGCCGGCTTATGGCATTGCTCGAAGTGAAACCTTAAATTGACTACCCCCTTGGGCGCGTTAAGATTCCCGCTACGATCGCGGGCGTAGCTCAGTTGGTAGAGCGTCAGCTTCCCAAGCTGAATGTCGAGAGTTCGAACCTCTTCGCCCGCTTTGAAATCTAAGTTCGGCCAAGCTACCCCACCATCCAAAACGATCAATAAGTTTCATAGGTGAGGGTCGGATTCGCGCGAAAGACGCGATGGATCAGAGCTGTGTAGGCGATGACCAATGGCATGCCGAGCAAGGCTATTACCAGCATCACTTCCAGTGTCCGACTACTGGAGGAACTGTTGTAAATCGTGAGGCTGGCGCTTGGGTCATTCAGGCAGGGAAGAAGGCGGGGGAACAGCCCAATGGCGGCGAGGGTCATCATCAGGCAGATGAGCGCTGAAGAAGCTGCAAACGTCCGGCCGTAATGACCGGATTTTAAACCGATCGGAATATAGACCGCGGCGCCGATGAGAAGAAGACCGACAGGCCAGGTCAGCGGCCTTGTGTAGATCGACTGGGTCAGGGATGGCGCCCATATCAAGGTAGCGCAGGTGACTACCAGAAACATAAATATGGCGACGGCCCAGGAGGAAATTGCCATAGCCGCCAGCCCGAATCGGGCCTGTTCATCGACTTTTCCGGCCAGATAAATCGCGCCGTGCATGAAGAAGATGGATACGCCGAGTATGCCAACGAGGAGCGCATAAGGATTGAGAAGATCGAAAAACGAACCCGCGTAGGATCCATCGGTGGTGAAGGCCACGCCGCGGAGAACATTCCCGAACGCCACGCCGAATAGCAAAGCCAGAAGAAAACTGCTGGTTCCGAAGGCGGTATCCCAGATTGTTCGCCAGCGCGGGCGATCGACCAATCCGCGGAATTCGATTGAGACGGCGCGAAATATCAGCGCGGCCAGCACGAGCATCAGCGCGAGATAAAATCCGCTGAAGACGGTTGCGTAGACGATGGGGAATGCGGCAAAGAGCGCGCCGCCGGCGGTCAGGAGCCAGACTTCGTTGCCGTCCCAAACCGGGGCGATGGCGTTGATGAAACTTTTGCGGGTCTTGTCATCGCCATGCAGCAGATGGAGCATGCCGACGCCCAGATCGAATCCATCCAGTACGGCATATCCGCCCAGAAGAACGAAGACAAGAACAAACCAAATGGCGTTGAGGGTCATGTGCGCACCAGATTCCTTTCATCAGAGCCGGTGGCGCTGGGAACGGTCGAGCGAATTTTGCCGGCCGCCATGTCCGGGCCCTCGCGAATTTTTCTGACCAACAAAAATACATAGAGCGTTCCCAGGATCAGGTAGATAACGCTGAACAATATGATGGAAAAGAGCACCACTGCGGCCGAGAGGTTTGAGGAATAGGCATCGGCGGTGCGGAACACGCCATAAACGGCCCAGGGTTGGCGACCGATTTCAGCGGCCATCCAGCCGAGCTCGCAAGCCGCAAGCGGGAGAGGGATCGAAATCACCAGGAGCCGAAGGAATCGAGGGCTGTCGAACAGCCTCCCGCGCGCCAGTTTAATCGTGCCCCACACCATCACGACGATAAAATAGAGCCCCAAAACCACCATATTGTGGAACGAAACGAAAGTCATCCAAAGAGGAGGAATATCAGCGGCGGGAAATTCGTTGATGCCTTTGATCTTGGCGTTAACGTTGCCGAAGGCCATCCAACTCAATAGCCCCGGCACCTCGGCGGTGTCCTTGAGCGTTGGAGGCTTGGTGAAGGGAACGGCAAACATGACCAGCGGCGCGGCGTTTTGACTGGTGTAAAGTCCTTCAATTGCCGCGAATTTGGCCGGCTGGGTGTGTGCGACCTGCTTGGCGTGCATGTGTCCGAACGGAAAGACCTCCATCACGCTGACGATGACTCCGAAAGTAATCGCCAGCTTGAGCGTATAGCGTCCGACCACATTAGCGCGATCTTTCAGCAATACCGCCGCCGAAACCCCGGCCATGAAAAACGCTCCCGTAACGAAGGCGGCGAACATCGTGTGAAAGAAGCGGGGCCACATTGAAGGGTTGAACACGGCCGCATAAAAGCTGGTCAGCTCGGCGCGCCCGTTGTGGATGACGTAACCAGCCGGGGTCTGCATCCAGGAGTTGGCCGCCAAAATCCAGAACGCCGAAAGCGTTGATCCGAACGCGACCATCAGGATCGCCACGAAATGCCATTTCTTGGCGATTCGGTCGCGGCCGAACAGATAAAGTCCCAAAAATCCACTTTCGAGAAAGAAGGCGAAGACTCCCTCGGCGGCAAGCGGCGCCCCGAAGATATCGCCCACGAATTTGGAATATCGCGACCAGTTGGTCCCAAACTGAAATTCCATTGGAATGCCGGTTGCGACGCCGACAACGAAAGTCAGCGCCAGCAGCTTTCCGAAGAAGCGTCCCGCCGCGTCGGCGACCGGGTCGTTGCGTCTCCAGGCGCGCCATTCCACGATCACCAGCAGCCACGCCAACCCGATGCTGATGGGCGGAAAAAGGAAATGGAATGCGGCGGTCAGGGCGAATTGAATTCTGCAGAGCGTTCCGACATCCAACCCATTCATTGTTCAGTTCCTTTATTAATTTCCGGAATTCCCATGAACGCCCAGTTGTCCTAGCGCAAATGACCGACGCTGCGCAATCAGACTGTGGAGTTGCGATTGGCCCCGGATTGGAAAGCGAGACGATATGCTCGCAGATCGCCAATGCTTCGGAAATCAGGTGCAAATTGGGTATGGATATTGGCGTGGATTGGTCATGAGAAGTCTCCGCCGCCGAGTCGCAAAGCATCTTGAGAACAAATTCCTCATATCCGGCGGGGGGCTTGGCGTGGTGCCGTTCTAGAAACCGGCCCAATCGCGGCAGTTGACGGAACAGTGCGCAGGCGCCTTCGCACGAGTGCGGCGCGATATACTGAAATGGATCGCCGGACGATGAGACGGGACGGCATTGCGAGCAAACCTGTGCCCGCAAGCCCAGTTTCATCCATCCCGTTGAAAACGATTTGTTCACGATAGTCGCCTTCACTCGTTTGGGTCACTATCCGATAAACTGTTCCGTTGATTCGTCACGAGAATCGCCTCGTGGCCTGATCTGCGCCTTGGCGGTGCGCATGTGGTCAAGCCAGTCGAGCCAGAAGTGGATGCCCGCCCCGGTCGTTGATGAAATTTCGAAAACATCCGCGGAGGGATTGAATCCGCGAACATCCCTGCGGAAGATTTCCTGGTCGAATCTGACCAGGGGGAACAAATCAATTTTCGTCAGAAGAATCGCCGAAGCGCTGCTCAGGAGCGTGTGGTATTCGGCGGCCTTATCGTCGCCGCCGCTGACGGCAAAGACGGCGGCTGTCGCGTCCTGGCCCAGATCCGGCAGGTTGGCCAAACCTCCGGCGGCCTCGATCAAAAGGGTGTCGAAATCTTGCAGCTTGAGTTCGGACAGAGTGCGCCAGATGGAAGCGGCGTCGGGAACGGCGGCGTCGACGTGCGCGACATGGCCGCAGAGTTTCTGCAACCGCGCGGCGTCGCGATCCGAAGCGGGGTTGACCACGATTACCGCCACCCGCTTGGGCGCCGGCAGGCTGTTCAAGGCCGCCTCAATCAGCGCCGTTTTGCCGGAGCCGGGATGTCCGATGATGCGGATTCCCAGGACGTTTGCCTGTTTCAATGCTTTGCGAATCAGCGCGGCGGGCGGGGGTCGGCCGACGTTTCGTTCTTCCGCGGCGCTGCCGACTTTGCTTTGAGTGAATTGCGTCATGGTGCACCTACCGTTTGGGGATATGAATGAACGGATCAAACATGCGAGGTGATCGATTGTGGGAATGATTGGGCGACACATGCGATTCCACCCACTCGGCCCAGAGGTCTATGCCCTTATCGGAGGCAACGGACGACTGGATGACCGGCATTTTGGGTTTAATGCGCAAGACGTCCTGGATGAACACGTTCAAATCAAATTTCACCAGAGGAAGCAGGTCGATTTTGTTGAGAATGACCAGGTCGGATCCGGCGACGAGGAATGGATATTCCGTGGCCTTATCGTCACCCCCGGCGACGCTGAAGACGGAGGCGCGGAAATGCTGGCCAAGATCGAATTCCACGGGACTATAGGAACTGCCTTCGGATTCGATCAGCAGCAGGTCAAGTTCGCTGAGATTCAATTGAGTCAGCGCCTGGCGGACATTGATGGCGGCGAGGCTATCGGTAACCAGCGGGATCACCTTGCAGCGATGGCGGGCGATGCGCTGGACCTGCCGTTCGGCGGCGAGTTCGGCGACGATGGCGGCGGTGCGAATTCGCGGATTCAACCGCGACAGCAGCGCCTCAGTCAGCGCGGTTTTTCCCGAACCTGCCGGACCGACCAGACTGATGGCAACCACGCCCGCGGCGGTCAATCTCGCGCGGTTCTCGCGGGCGATTGGATCGTTGAGATCAAATCTGGTTTTCAAGGTTACCGTGTCCATAATTCCACCTGCTGCATTACGACTGCTGATGCGGCCCCTGCGGCGCTCGGTCAATCTCTTTCCGCAACTGATTGTGCCGGGTCAGCGTCGCGCGGTCGTTCCATAAAACGAGCGAGCAAATGATGAGCATCCAGATCGGCAGCGTCGGCAGGGCAAGCTCCGGTCGGGTCAACGCAAGTATCGCGCCCGACAACAGCGCGGAGATTCCAATTCCGAAGCGGACCATGCGTCCAATACGAAAACGACGAGCGCGCATCTCCGACTCGACGGAAAAACGCGGCGCTTCACTTTCGAGTCTCCTGTCTGTTCCAAACAGAGCCTTCCGATTCGAAGCCGATCGCCAAACTCTCGTCCGATGACGTCCTTGGCGCGATCGACGCAGCGAAACAAAGTGCGCAAAGCGATCGTCCCGTTTATCGGAATCAATCGAGTCTGATGCTGTCGTGTCGCTTCGCATAAGTCTCTCTTGCAAGGCTCACAGCCGGCTGACCAGCAACTCCTTCTGGAAGATCATTTCCTTCGGCAAATCGCCGGCCAGTTTCAGGAACAATTCCTCCTGTCCGAGGATTTCCGCTTTGAAAGTCTCGAGATCGACCTTCTGCACGGCATCAAAATCGGCTTGCGAGATGTTCAACCCTTCCAGGTCGATATCCCCGCCGCGCGGCATCCAACCCAGCGGCGTCTCCACCGCGTACGCGCGGCCGTTGCAGCGGTCGATGATCCATTTGAGGATGCGGACGTTTTCGCCGTAGCCGGGCCAGACGAATTCGCCCTTGTCGTTCTTTCTAAACCAATTGACATGGAAGATGCGCGGGCAATCCGTCATCTTCTTCCGCATGCGGAACCAGTGGACGAGATAGTCGCGAATGTTGTAGCCAATGAACGGGAGCATGGCCATCGGGTCGCGGCGAACAACTCCGACCTGCCCGCCGGCGGCGGCGGTCGTTTCGCTTCCCAGAGTCGCGCCGACGTAAACACCGTGCATCCAGTTGAAGGCCTGGAAAACCAGGGGAAGCGTTTTGGCGCGGCGTCCGCCGAAGATGATGGCGGAAATCTCGACGCCGTTGGGGTCGTCCGCCGCCTGATCCAGCGCCGGATTGTTAATCATCGGTGCGGTAAACCTGCTATTAGGATGGGCGGCCTTGGACCCCGAGGCGGGCGTCCAAGGCTTGCCCATCCAGTCGAGGCACTGTGCGGGCGCCTCGGCCGTCTTCCCCTCCCACCAGACGTCATTATCCGGGAGCAGCGCGACGTTCGTGAAGATCGTGTCGTGGCTCATGCACGCGATGGCGTTGGGATTGGTCTTCTCGTTCGTTCCCGGCACTACGCCGAAATAACCCGCCTCCGGGTTGATGGCCCGCAGCCGGCCGGTCTTTTCGTCAACCCACATCCAGGCGATGTCGTCGCCGATCGTGGTCACCTTCCATCCCGCCTCGCGATATTTTTTCGGGGGAATCAGCATGGCAAAATTCGTTTTCCCGCAAGCGCTGGGGAAGGCCGCGGCAACGTAGGTTTTTTTGCCCTGGACGCTCACGCCGCTGATCAGCATGTGCTCGGCCATCCAGCCCTGTTGCTGGCCGAGAAAGCTGGCAATTCGCAGCGCCAGGCATTTCTTGCCCAGCAGCGCATTGCCGCCGTAACCGCTGCCGAAGCTCCAGACCGTGTTATCCAGCGGAAAATGGCAGATAAAGCGCCGCTGCGGGTCGCATTCGCCGACGCTGTGCAGGCATCGCGTGAAGTCTTCGCTTTCGCCAAGCTGTTTCCACGCCACGTTGCCCATGCGGGTCATGATCCCCATGTTCACCGCCACGTAGACGGAGTCGGTCAGTTGAATCCCGACCTTGGCCAGCGGCGAACCGATCGGTCCCATGACGAACGGGATGACGTACATCGTTCGTCCCTTCATGCAGCCGTTGAACAAACCCTTGAGTTTTCCGTACGCGGCCCTGGGTTCCATCCAATTGTTGGTCGGTCCGCACATGTCCTGGCTGGGTGTGCAGATGAAGGTGCATTGTTCGGTTCGCGCGACGTCATTGGGGTTGCTGCGATGCAAATAGCAGCCCGGACGCTTCTCCTGATTGAGCGGGATCAGCACGCCTTCGCGAACGCCTTGCTCGATCAATTCCCGCCTGTCGCTCGCGCTGCCGTTGCAGACATGAATTTTGTCAGGCTGGCAAAGGGCGACGCATTCATCGATCCACTGCTGAACATTCGACGGTTCAGCCGGCGCGGATTTTCTATCGCGAGCCTTGCGAACGGGGGGTGCTGTGAGGACTGCCATAACGATTTCCTTCGCTAAGCCGGATTTCATTTCCGGCGGGTAAATATTGACGCCTTCAAATCCGGGCCGAAGATGTCCGATCAAGGAGCGTTGTCATGCAGACATCCGATCTGTCCAAAGTCGTCAGTTCCGCGGTGGTTCCGGTTGTTATCATTTCATCCTGCGGGCTTTTGGCCCTGGCTTTTTACAATCGCATGGCCGCGATCGTGTCGCGGCTGCGCGCTTTTCAGCGCGAACGCCTGCTCGAACTGGAGCGCATCGCAAATTCCAAATCGCAGTATGGGCCTCGGCTGCTGGAACATCTCGAACTGCAAACCGCCCACGTCAAACGCCGGGCTAAACTCATTCGGCTGACGCTGCTGTTTCTGCTGCTGACTATCGGGCTTCTCATCGGATGCTGCCTGATGCTCGGGCTGTCCGCTCTGGTGCCCCAGACGCTGTACCTGGCGGATCCTCTTTTTGTTCTCGGGCTGCTCTCGATGCTCTGCAGCACCATCGCGGCCGCGCTGGAGCTGCGCGCTTCGCTGGAGCCGGTCGAACTGGAAAGCCAGTTCGTCACCGATGTTCTCAATGAATCGGCCCATCGCGATGCTGACGCGGCGTAAGCGTTCATGACAGCTCCTGCGCCACGGCATGATTGGACGGTTCGGGCAAGCCGAGCATGTCCACAATTCTTGCGGCGGTTTCTTCGATCGCCTGATCGGTCACGTCCAACACCGGACAATGCAATTTCGCAAAGACCTGGCGGCACCATTCGATTTCCCTGGCGACTTCGCGAGGTTCGTTGTAGCCGGTCTGATTCATTCGCCAGGCCGTCTGCCGGCGCGTGCGGATCTCGGCAAGCTGGCCGGGATCGATCACCAATCCGACGATCTTTTTCGGATTCAACACCAGCAATTCCTTCGGCGGGGCGACCGCGATGGCCAGTGAGACATTGGCGACGCGAAATCCCTGCATCGCCAGGAAGATGCTCGTCGGGGTTTTTCCCGTCCGGGAAACTCCCGCCAGCACCACGTCGGCTTGGCCGAGACTGTCCAGCCCAAGCCCATCATCGTGTTCCAGCGTAAACGTCATCGCGTTGATGCGCCCGCAGTAGGCGTTGTCAACCCGGTGCAATCTCTGCGGGTCGGATTTTGAATCCAGGGCGGCCGCCTTGGCGAGAAATTCCACGGCCGATCCGGTCAAGTCCCAACAGGGAATTCCCAGTGCAATGCATCGCTCGGCAATTTGTTTTTTGAGCGCGGGCGAGACAACCGCGTGAAACACAATTCCCGGTCGGGTGGATAACGCGTCCAGCGACTCGTCGATGCGGGCTGGCTCGCTGATAAACGGGCGAGTCACGACCTCAAACGATCCGGCCGGGAATTGAGTGAGAAAGCTGGTCACCATGTGGCGAGCCAGATTTCCCGTCGAGTCGGAGAACACGTACAAAGGAGTTGCGCGTCGCGTCCGGATGGAACGCTTCGGCGCCGGGTTGTTTCGGACTTTCGTCATAAGCTACTGACATCATCGAATCTTTGTTGCCGCGGGAAAATCGGTGCTTGCCCGCCTTCGGGCATAGGGGAATTTGCTGATGGGAGATGCAAAGAATATCGGCCGCCGATGGGGCGGCGAAAATGCACTTATGCTTTCAAAATCGAAAGATGCTCTCGCGGTGCGAAGGGATTGGTCTATCTCCCGAATCGCGATTACAACTGCGGGATGGGCCGCAAGCCAAAAGCCGCGACGATCCCTCCCGAGGTTGATTTTCTTTACGCGTTTCGCTTGTCCAAAAATGGCAAATCCGCCTGCGATTGGACTGCCGGGCCGTTCACGCAGATTACGGGGTATCCGGCAGATACGCTGAAAAAACGCGGTTGGGAAGACCTGATCTATCCCAAGGACAAACCGCTGCTCAAGGACCGTCCGGCCGTGCTGCTTTCCGGCAATGGCGATGTGCGCGAGTATCGGCTGATCGCCGCCGATGGCCGGTTGAAATGGGTTCGCGATTTTGCCCAGCCGATCCGGACCGAATCGGACGGCAAGCTCTTTGTCATCGCCGCGGTTCAGGAAATCACCGCCGCCAGAAGATCGCGCGAGGAAATGAATCGCCTGGCCTCCATCGTCGAATATTCCCAGGATGCGATCATGGACCTGACGCTGGACGGCGTGATCGTGAGTTGGAACCGCGCGGCCGAACGGATGTACGGATACTCCGTCGAGGAAGTGAAAGGCCGCACCGCCACGCTGCTGGTTCCGGCCGACCGAATGGACGAAACGACGCGCATCTTCTCGGCTGTTCGGCGGGACGGGGCGGTCACCCGATTGGAAACGATCCGCATCCGCAAGGATAAAACCTTGATACCCGTGGCGCTCACCGCCGGGCCGGTGCATGATGCGGCCGGGCAACTGATCGGCATCTCCACCATCAGCCGGGATATTTCGCAACTGAAGAACGCTGAATCGGCGCTGAGAGGAATCCGCCGGAAAAACCGCCGCGATTCTTACGACCATGGTGGATGGCGTGATGACCATCGATGAGCACGGCACGATCGACTCGATCAACCCAGCCGCCGAGCGATTGTTCGGATATTCCTCCTCCGAAGTCCTCGGCCGCAACGTTAAAATGCTCATGCCGGAGCCATATCACTCGGAGCATGATGAATACCTGGTCAACTATCTGCGCACGGGCATGGCGAAGATCATCGGCATCGGCCGCGAGGTCGTTGGAAAACGAAAGAACGGTTCCACATTTCCAATGGACCTGGCTGTCAGCGAAGTTCTCATCGGCCGGCGCCGCTTGTTCACCGGCATCGTGCGCGATCTCACCGACCGCAAGCGCCTCGAACGGCAAATCCTGGAAATCAGCGACCGCGAACAGCGGCGGATCGGCCAGGATTTACATGATGGCCTCGGCCAGCAACTGGCCGGGATCGGATTCCTCAGCAAATCGCTGGAGCAGCGCCTCGGCAAAAAAAAGATCAAGGAATCCACCGATGCCCGGCAGATTGCCGAGCTGGTCTCTTCGGCCATTGCCCAGGCGCACGGCATGGCCCACGGACTTCATCCCGTCGACCTGGCCGCAACGGGATTGATGTCCGCCCTGAAAGAACTGGCCGCGACGGTCGAAAATACATTCCGCATCCCCTGCACGTTCAAATGTGAAAAACCGGTCCTGTTGTCGGACAATTCCGTCGGCACGCATCTTTATCGCATCACCCAGGAAGCGGTGAACAACGCGATCAAACACGGAAAAGCCCGGCACGTCTGGATTGTCCTGATCCACACTCGCGATACAATCACCGTGTCGGTTCGGGACGACGGCATCGGTTTTCCCGAGGTTCTGCCGGAGAAAAAGGGAATAGGATTGCAAACCATGCGATATCGCGCCACGCTGATCGGCGCGACGCTGTCGATCCTGCGGCTCCCGACCGGCGGGACGCGCGTTGATTGCGCTCTGCGCGATGTCGACACGATTCTTGAGGATGAGGCCCATGGCAAAAGCGGCGAGTAAATCTGCCGGCAACAAACACCGGATTTTCCTGGTGGACGATCATCCCGTGCTGCGGCAGGGGATGGGCCGGTTGATCGACGATCAACCCGACATGATGGTCTGCGGCGAAGCCGAATCCCCGCCCGATGCCATTCGCCTGCTGGCCGCCGCCAAGGCGGATGCGGCCATCGTCGACCTGACCCTCAAAGGCGGCGACGGGCTGGAACTGTGCAAACAAATCCGCGACCGCTGGAAGGATCTGCCGATCCTGGTTGTTTCGATGCACGATGAATCGCTGTATGCCGAACGGGCGCTCAAAGCCGGCGCCCGCGGCTACATCATGAAACAGGAGCCGCAGGAAACGGTGATGAACGCCATCCGCACGGTGGTGAAAGGGCAGGTTTATCTCAGTGGGGCAATGTCCGCCAAATTATTACAGAGTTTTTCGGGGCCGCGCTCCGCCGCCGACCTTCCGCCGCTGGCCCGGCTGACCGATCGCGAACTGGAAATTTTCCGCCTGATCGGCGCGGGGCAAAGCGTGCGGGCCATTGCGGAGAAACTTTTCCTGAGCACGAAAACCGTCGAGGCGCATAAAGAGCACATTAAGCAGAAGCTGAATTTGAAGAGCAGCAATGAACTGCTGCAATATGCAATCGAGGCGCGGGTGACGGATAGGGAATAGATCAGTTGCTCCCGGCAGGAACGAATCAAGAAAAAGGCTCATGCCGGTCTTGGGCAAGAAACCAAAGAGGAATTTGGAATGAAATCATTAGCCCTTAAATCGCAGCGACAGAAGTCTACAGCAAAAATGTGGGGGAAAGGCATTTTTACAATCGCTTCAGTCCTATATTTTTTAGCAATCTGCAGCTCATTACCCAGTTGTTTCGCGGGGGATCCGGTTCCCGCCGGCACGCAGCCCAGTATCGCGGCCGACGTGCCGTCGACTCCATCTCCGTCTGCGCTGCCCAAGACCTTCAAATGGACGTCGACGGGTCCGCTGGCGCAGCCAAAGTCCGGGTGGGTCTCGCTCAAGGACTTCAGCTGCGTGGTCTACAACAATCAGTACATTGTCTACATGTCCAGGGTCAACACCGCAGGCACCGCCTACAGCGGGGCCATGATGACCTTTTCCAATTGGTCTCAGATGGCCACAGCCACCCAAAACTCGATCCCTGTGGGGGGCGTTGCGCCGACCTTGATCTATTTCAGCCCGAAGAAGATCTGGGTTCTTATGTACGAGTGGGGACCTTGGCCTTTCACTTACCTGACCTCGACCGATCCCACCAATCCATCGGGCTGGTCGGAGCCGCACAAACTCTACGGGGGAAGCTCAATCGATGAAACGGTAATCTGCAACAATACGACCGCCTATCTCTTCTTCGCCAATGACAACGGAAACATTTACCGCGCCTCGATGCCGATCGGCGACTTCCCCGGCGCATTCACCAACCCCAAGACCATCATGACCGACACCACGGCCAACCTGTTCGAGGCCGTGCAGGTCTACAAGGTGAAGGGGACGAATCAGTACCTCATGCTCGTCGAGGCGATGGGCCGGGCGGGAAGGTATTTCCGATCCTTTACCGCGACCGATCTGGCGGGTTCGTGGACCCCGCTGGCGGCGAGCGAGAGCAATCCCTTCGCCGGCAAGGCCAACGTCACCTTCCCGGGCGGCAACGCCTGGACGAGCGACATCAGCAGCGGCGATCTGGTTCGCACCAATCCCGACGAAACGCAGACCATCGACCCAACCAATTTGCAGTTCCTCTACCAGGGTCTCGGCCCCCATGCGGCAGGTCTCAACTACAACCAACTCCCCTGGCTACCGGGGGTGCTCACGCTGGTGCGATAGTCATCCGCGATGGCGCCCGAGCTAATGCCATATCAATGTACCGCGGCGGGCGGGCCGCTGGGTTGATTGCCCTTCGACTGGGCTCAGGGCGGGCCGATTGGGGAGGATGTTACAGCTTGTTACTTTTTGTTACGGTTTTCACGATTGGATTAGTGTTCGCAAACTTTTCGTGTTGCGATAAAGTCTGGATGGTTGTTGTGTTACGAGATTTGCAGGGCATGTTACAGTTTGCCGGCGACGAAATGTGTAACATGGCGGGCTCAACGGTGTTTTTCGGCGAATTCGCGAGGATGACAGGATGACAAGTTCTGCGCATTGAGAGCGCGTTTTGTGAAAGTTGCGATGCGGGATTCGCGAAATGCGATTTTTGCCACAGATTGAAATCAGATGCACGCGGATGGAAATTAAATCTTGTACTCTTTGATTTATCCCAAGTTGAGGGATGAGCGGTCAGTTTGGGAAGTGACCCCTTTTTGACCTCAGATGCATGCGGATGGAAATTGAATCTCGGATTCTGTGATTCATCCCAAGTTGAGGGATGAGCGGTCAATTTGGGAAGTGACCTGCTCTGTCTCGACCCTTTCGGCCTCAGGATCATGAGGTTGTGAGTGAGAGTTTTGAGAGCCATGTCTCGTTTGCGGCTCCAGGCGGTTTTGCCACGCAGGGATGAACCCAGATTCCGTTTCATCATCGAATTCACCGTTTCCACCTGCCAGCGCCGCGTGTAGCCGCATTTTCGACGCGATGTTTTTGTGTGCAGCAGCCGCATCATGTGCCGCCGCCACCGACCGCCCGGCGGCTGTTTCCGAGGTCGGGGCCGGCCGATCTTCGGCGGAATGATCGAACGCAGACCCATGTCCTGTCGAGCCAGTTCATGGATTTCCTCCGAATCATAGCCCGCATCCGCGACCACCGTGAACCGCCGATAGGGCACGCGCCGCCACGCATCGAACACCAGCGGCTCAAAATGCGGATGATCGGCACCGGCGCCCGTGCCGGTCCACAATGACAACGCCAGATGACAATGGCTCGCCACGCCCACCGCCAGCTTGGGCATCCGTCGGACCGTCTGGGCGCGCGTGCGGGAACGGCCTTTTTCCGCGTCTTTGCGCGCATCCGCTGGCGGGTTTGATGGCATCGCCGTTCGTAGTGGCGGCTGACGTGGTGCGATTCGTAACAGGTGCTGTCCAACGCCAACGGCTTGGTCGACAGTTTCAAGATGCGCGCCAACGCCGCCCATCGCACCATCACGTCCAACATTCGGTCCACCCGGAACTTTTGCAGCAGGACCTTGGCCGCCCGGCAGAGCGTGTTGTGATCCGGCGTGCGCGTCAGTCCGATATCGCGCCGCCAGGATTTGCAGTCTTCCAGCAAGGCCTCGACGCCGCGATAGCTTCGTTTCATCTGCTCCTTGAGAACGAGGCAACAGAACAACTGTGGGAGCGTGAAATCGTGACGCGAGAACTTGCAGGAATAATCGGGAAAACACTGGCAGGCCAGATGATAGGCGGCCCGCATCACCTTCCGTGGCGATTTGCACGTGAGCATCCTGCATCTTCTACCAACACAATGCAGGCAGCGCTACCGAACATGCGCCTAACTTCTACGGGGTCGAGACAGAGCAGAAGTGACCCCTTTTTGACCATGCACTATTTGGACGGAAGTATGTGCGCCGGTATTCTTTCGCCAGCTTGATCGTGGATGGGCCGAAAGGGATTGGGTATGGCGAAGCGACAGCGGAACGCGGCCTGGATTCAGGGCCGAGAGTGCGCCTTATGAGCTTAAGCAGCGCCGTCACGCTTGGGAAAATTCTCGAACAATTTCGCGACGACGCCCGCAACAATCGCGACCTCGGCGACCGTTTCGAGCGCCTGATCCTTACCTACCTCCAGCTCGACCCGCTCTACCTCGACCGTTTTTCGGACATTTGGATGTGGAACGACTGGCCGGGCAAGGGCAAAGTCGGCGATGTCGGCATCGACCTTGTCGCGAAGGAACGCGCCACCGGCGAATACTGCGCCATCCAGTGCAAGTTCTATCTCCCCGAACACACGCTCAGCAAAGCCGACCTCGATTCGTTCTTCACCGCCTTGGGCAAGCCCGCATTCAGCACTGGGTTGATCGTCAGCACCACAGACAAATGGGGAAAGAACGCTGAAGACGCGCTCGGGCAAACCAAACCTGTCACCCGGCTAAGTGTTCACGACCTGGCCCAAAGCCCCATCGACTGGAGCACCTTCGACGCGCGCAAGCCCGGCAAGCTCGCGCTCTCGCCGAAGAAAAAACTCCGCCTCCACCAAACGGCTGCCCTGAAGGACGTGATCGAAGGGTTCACGCAATCTGATCGCGGTAAGCTCATCATGGCCTGCGGCACGGGTAAGACGTTTACCGCGTTGCGCATCGCCGAGACCGTTGCGCCCACCGGCCATGTGCTGTTTCTGGTCCCGTCCTTGTCCCTGCTTTCTCAAACACTGCGCGAGTGGACCGCGGAATCGACGAAACCGTTTCACAGCCTCGCCGTCTGTTCGGACATCAACATCGGCAAACGGCGCGAAAAAAACGAAGACGATGTCGGCGAGATCACCATGCACGATCTCGCCTTCCCCGCCACCACCAATGCCAAACAGTTGGTGGCACAGTATGAATCGCTGAAAGCCGCGGCGAAGAAGGATAAAGAAGGCCCGCGCCTCACCGTCGTCTTCTCGACCTATCAGTCCATCGAAGCCGTCAGCAAAGCTCAGAAAGCCGGGCTGCCCGCCTTCGATCTCATCATTTGCGATGAAGCCCACCGCACCACTGGCGTCACGCTTTCGGGCGAAGACGAATCCGGCTTCGTCAAGGTTCACGATGCCAACTTCCTCAAGGCCGGCAAGCGGCTCTACATGACCGCCACGCCCCGCATCTATGGCGATGAAGCCAAGACCAAGGCCAAGGAAGTCACCGCAGAACTGGCGTCGATGGACGATGAAACTCTGTTCGGCAAGGAACTCCACCGCCTCGGCTTCGGCGAAGCTGTCGGCAAGAGCCTGCTGGCCGATTACAAAGTGTTGGTGCTCGCCGTAGACGAAAAATACGTCTCCAAGGCATTCCAGAAGCAGATTGCCGACAAAAACACCGAATTGAATCTCGACGATGCCGTGAAAATCACCGGATGCTGGAACGGCCTGGCCAAGCGCTTCGAGAAATTCACGACCGCCACCGATGGCGAAGGCGACTCCACCGACTTGCAGGGCGACGCACAACCCATGCGCAGGGCTGTGGCTTTTTCGCGATCCATCAAAGACAGCAAGGCCTTCGTCGAAAAGACGGCGCAGATCGTGGCCGCGTATAAAGAAAACCACCCGGACGACGCGACCATCCTTGAGATCCAAGCCGACCACGTTGACGGCACGTTTGACGCCCTGCGGCGCGGCGCGTTGCTCGACTGGCTCAAGGCTGATTCTCCGCAGAATACCTGCCGCATCCTCTCCAACGCGCGGTGTCTCAGCGAAGGCGTTGACGTGCCCGCTCTGGACGCGGTGATCTTCCTAAACCCCCGCAATTCCGTCATCGATGTCGTGCAATCGGTCGGTCGAGTCATGCGCCGGGCCGAGGGCAAACGCTACGGCTACATCATTCTACCTGTCGGCATCCCCGCGGACATGAAGCCCGAAGACGCCTTGAAGAACAATGAGAAATACAAAGTCGTCTGGCAGGTATTGCAAGCCCTCCGCGCCCACGACGACCGCTTTAACGCCACCATCAACCAACTGGAACTAAACAAAAACCGCCCGAATAACATCCAGGTCATCGGCGTGGGCGGGAATGACCCGGAAACCGGCCAATCCAGCCCCGGCGACTCCAAGCCCAAGGTGCGCGAAGTGCAAGGCGCATTCGCTTTCCCCCAACTCGAAGAATGGAAAGACGCCATCTACGCCAAGATGGTCCTCAAGGTCGGCGACCGCGCCTATTGGGAAACCTGGGCCCGCGATATCGCCGCCATCGCGGAAAAGCATATCACCCGCATCAAGGCACTCTTGGATGATCCAAAATCCAAGCAGGTGAAAGCCTTCAACGAATTTCTGGCCGGTTTGCAGCAAAACCTCAACCCCGCCGTCACGCGCGAAGATGCCATCGAAATGCTGGCCCAGCATCTCATCACCAAGCCGGTGTTTGATGCCCTATTCGCCAACTACACTTTCACCCAGCAAAACCCCGTCAGCGTATCAATGCAAAAGATGCTCGACATCTTGCACGAGCAGTCACTGGAAAAGGAAACCGCCACCCTCGAAAAGTTCTATGCCAGCGTCCGCGACCGCGCCAAAGGTTTGGACAATGTCGAAGCCCGCCAGAAAGTTGTTATCGAACTGTACGATGAATTCTTCCGCACCGCCTTCCCCCGCATGGCCGAGCGCCTTGGCATCGTCTACACGCCGGTGGAAGTGGTCGACTTCATCATCAAGAGCGTCCAGGACGTTCTGCGAGATGAGTTCAAAAGTGGGCTGGGCGAAAAGGACGTCCACATCATCGACCCCTTCACCGGCACCGGCACGTTTCTGGTTCGCCTGCTCCAATCCGGCCTCATCCCGCCGGGCAACTTGCTTCACAAATACAAACACGAGCTGCACGCCAACGAAATCGTTCTGCTCGCCTATTACATCGCCGCGATCAACATCGAAGAAACCTTCCACGGCCTTATTTCTCCCTCGCCCGGTACTCCGGGAGAGGGCAGGGGTGAGGGCGACTCTGGCAAATACATTCCCTTCGACGGCATCTGCCTGACCGACACCTTCCAGCTCTACGAATCCGGCCAGCAACAGATCGCGGGTACGTTCCCCGAAAACTCCGCGCGAGTGAAACGACAGAAGGCCAGTCCGATTCGGGTCGTCATCGCGAACCCACCGTATTCGGCGCAGCAGGAGAGCACCAACGATAACAACCAGAATCTGAGCTATCCCACGCTCGACGAGCGGATCAGCGCCACGTACGCTGTAAAGTCGTCCGCGAGCACTGTCCGAAACCTTTACGACAGCTACATACGCGCGATCCGCTGGGCCAGCGACCGCATCGACAAGCGCGGCATCATTGGTTTCGTCACCAACGGATCCTTCGTCGACGCAAACAATATGGACGGCCTGCGCAAGCCTTTGCGATGAGTTTACGAGCGTTTACGTATTCAACCTTCGCGGAAACGCCAGGACACAAGGCGAGCAGCGCAGGATGGAAGCGGGAAGCGTCTTCGGTGCAGGCACCCGGACGCCGGTTTCCATCACACTGCTCGTCAAGAATCCGACGAAAGCCGGCAAGTGCGAGCTTCGCTATCACGACATCGGCGACTATCTCGATAGAAGCGAAAAGCTGAAGATCATCCGAGCCTTCGCCAGCATTGCGGGCATCGAAAGTGCCAACAAGTGGATAATACTCAATCCCAATGCGGAGAATGACTGGATCAATCAACGCGACCAGACCTTCTCCACGTTTCTTCCTCTTGGCGTAAGTCCGCTTCCGACGACTCGAAGGGCATGTTCGAAAACTATTCGCTTGGTATCGCGTCAGGAAGAGATTCGTGGGCATACAACATGTCGCGACTCGCATTGCGAGCAAATATCGAGCGGACCATTGAAACGTTTAACGCTGAACGTGAACGATATGCGGAAGCTTGCGAAGGTCTCAACAAATCCGAATGGCCGGCCATCGATGATTTCATTGAGAGCGACAGCAAACGAATCGCGTGGACGCAGGATCTCAAGGACGATGTGCGTAGGAATCGACCACTGAGTTTCAGTGACGGCGAGCTTCGAGAGTGTGTCCACCGACCCTTCGTCAAGCAGTGGTTATTCTACGGGCGGCGGCTCAACCAGCGTGTGTATCCGATGCCGCAGTTGTTCCCGACCACTGCGGTTGACAACTTCGTCATCGTGCCGACAGGAGTCGGTGCGACAAAAGAGTTCTCAGTCGTTATCTCGAATGGAATCGTTGACCTTGAGGCTATTTCGAAGGCGCAATGCTTCCCACTTTACCTCTACGAACACGCCAACGATTCTGGCAAGCTCGACCTCGGCAAGACCGACGGCGAAATCATCGACGGCTACCGCCGTCGCGACGCGATCACGGATGCGATCCTGAAAGAATTTCGCGAGGCGTTCGGGCCGAAGGTGGCGAAGGAGGACATTTTCTATTACGTCTACGGCATCCTACACAGCCCGGAATACCGGACGCGCTTTGCGGCGGATCTGAAGAAGATGCTGCCGCGCATCCCGCTCACCAAGGAGCAGAAGGATTTCCGCGCCTTCAGCGAGGCGGGCCGGAAGTTGGCGGAGTCGCACTTGAACTATGAGACGGTCGAGCCGTGGCCGGTGCAGGAGCACAACGCCCGGTTCGAGCAGGCCGACCCCGATCCCTACAACTATTACCGCGTGCAGAAGATGGTCTTCGCCCGTCCGAAGCCGGAACAAAAGCAGGCAGGGGAGAAATGGGATAAGACGACAATCACCTACAACGCCGACATCACCATCAGGAAGATTCCGCTGGAGGCGTATGAGTATATGGTGAACGGTAAGCCGGCGATCGAGTGGATCATCGAGCGGTATCAGGTGACGCGGGATAAAGACAGCGGGATCGTCAACGACCCAAACGACTGGTGCAAGGAACACAAGCAGCCGCGCTACATCATCGACCTGCTCAAGCGCGTTGTGCGGGTGAGTATCGAGACGATGAAGCTTGTGAAAAGTTTGCCGGGTTTGAATGAGCGATCGGCTTAGATGCCGGGGGAGATAAAACCGGGCAGCTTTGAATTAAAAGCTAAGGGAACACCACCGATTAGGTGATATTCCCTTATTCGCAGACCCTCATTCCGCAAAACTCAATGCGCCGCGGCGGCGAATTCTTCGCGGGGCCGCTTCGGCGTTGCGGGGGCCAAGTTCAAGGTGAGATGATCGCCCGTGTTTGATCGGCATGAGGGACGCCGCTATGCTTGTTATGTTATGGCCAGTTTGACGATTCCCATCACCGTAGCGCAGTTGGTTGATCTGGCTCGGCAACTGCCGCCGGAGGAGCGTCGAGCGCTGCTAGACAGTCTTCTGGCTGAGCGGTTTGACTCGGCGCTTTCCGAGGCGGACCTGCGGCGCGCGGGGGAGCCGGAATTGACGGACGGCGAAATCCAGGCGGAAGTGGACGCGGTTCGCCGGCAGCGGCGGGAGGACCGGCAGCGAAAAGGGTTTTGATCATGAGCGAAATCATCATCGATCCCGATATCTGCAATGGCTTGCCCACGATCCGCGGCACGCGGATTACCGCTCAGACCGTGCTGGAATTTTTGTCGGCGGGCGATAGCATCGAAGATGTGCTCGCGGAATACCCGTCGCTTTCCCGTGAGGATGTGCTGGCGTGTCTGGCTTACTCGGCCAAACTGATGCGACATCATTTTTCGGTGCAGGCGGTCGCTTGACTGGCTTCCTTTTTGACGAGAATCTCCCTCGCCGGTTGACGTTCACGCCATCGCTTCCAGTAACTCTGTCAGTTACGCTGGGCAAGAGGGTTTCGGACACAATGCTCTGGAACTATTGCCGTGATCAGTCACTGGCGATCGTTACCAAGGATGCGGATTTCTCAGACCGAATCATGCAGGAAACACCGCCGCCCTGGATCGTGCATTTACGATTTGGAAATCTTCGGAGTAAGGATTATCACGCCCTGCTCGCTAAAGTGTGGCCGAGCATCGAGGCACTTCTGCCCGCTCACAAGCTGATCTGCGTTTATCGGGACCGTATTGAATCGTTTCGCGACTCTTAGATCGTTCCTCTCCCGGTCCTTGCGAAGGCTATTCGATGGGAAATCAAACCCACAGAACTCTGAATTGAACCGATCCATGAATAATAAAAATGGGAACATCACTGATCCAGCGATGTTCCCTCATACGCGGCAGTCATTTGCACGAATCAATGCGCCGCGGTGGCAAGCTCTTCGCGCGGGCGCGTTGGCGTTGCCGGGATTTCGGAGTCGTCCGCATTCCCGCGGCGGATGCGCATGCCGTAGAAGCTGCGGTAGACGAAGCCGAGCGCGATCAGGAAGAACGCGACCGCCAGCCAGGTTGTCAGGTGCGGCGGGAGGTTGGGGTTCTTGTTTAAGCCCGAGGCTAGTTCGACGGCCAGCAGGCCGAACAGCGTGGTGAACTTGATGATCGGGTTCAGGGCGACGGAGGAGGTGTCCTTGAACGGATCGCCGACGGTGTCGCCGACGACCGTGGCGGCGTGCAGGGGGGTGCCTTTTTGGCGGAACTCGACCTCGACGATCTTCTTGGCGTTGTCCCAGGCGCCGCCGGCGTTGGCCATGAAGATGGCCTGGAACAGGCCGAAGGTGGCCATGGAGATCAGGAATCCGATGAAGAAGAACGGTTCGATGCAGGCGTAGGCCAGGGTGCTGAAGAAGACGACGAAGAAGATGTTCAGCATTCCAGCCTGGGCGTATCTGGTGCAGATTTCCACGACTTTTTTGCTGTCTGCAATCGAAGCGGCTTCGGCGCTTTCAAGACGCATGTTGCGCTTGATGAATTCGACGGCGCGGTACGCGCCGGTGACGACGGCCTGCATGCTGGCGCCGGTGAACCAGTAAATTTCCGCGCCGCCGGCGATCAGGCCCAGCAGGAACGGGGCGTGCAGGACGGAGAGATGGCTGATGGCGACCTGATCGGTCAGGCCATTGGTCAGCATCATGATAATGGAGAAGATCAGCGTGGTCGCGCCGACGACGGCGGTGCCGATGAGGACGGGCTTGGCGGTCGCCTTAAACGTGTTGCCGGCGCCGTCGTTTTCCTCGAGCAGCAGCTTGGAATGTTCGAAATCGACATCGGTGTTGTAATCGCGCTTTAGCTCGGCGCGGATGCCGGGGATTTGTTCGATCAGGCTCAATTCGTAAACGCTCTGGGCATTGTCGGTGACGGGGCCGTAGCTGTCGACGGCGATCGTCACCGGGCCCATGCCGAGGAATCCGAACGCGACCAGGCCGAAAGCGAAGACCGCGACGGCGGCGCTGGCGCCGGGGGTGAGCAGGGCGGCGATGCCGGTTGCGCCGCCGAGATTAGACACGCCGTAAGCGACGGCCATCAGGCCGCCGATCACGACGCCGCCCATCCAGAAGGCGGAGAAATTTCCGGCAGACCAGACCGCTGAGGATGTTGAGCGAAGCGCCGCCTTCCTTGCTGGCGTCGACGATCTCGCGCACATGGCGGCTGTGGACGCTGGTGAAGATTTTGGTGAATTCAGGGATCAACGCCCCGGCGATTGTGCCGCAGGTGATGATCGTGGAGAGCTTCCACCACAGGCCGTCGCCCATGTTGTGGATCAGAACAAACGAGCCGAGATAGGTGGTGATGATCGAAACCAGGCTGGTGATGTAAACCAGGCTGGTGAGGGGTTTTTCAAAATCCATTTCCTTGGCGCTTGAGGTATTTGGCGCGGGCGAGGCCCTCGTTGATCCAGTAGGAAACGCCGCTGGTGATGACCATGATGAGGCGCATGGCGAAGATCCAGACCAGGAGCTGGACCTGAAGCTCGGGGCGGACGGCGAGAAGGATGAAGGTGATGAGGGCGACGCCGGTGACGCCGTAGGTTTCAAAACCGTCGGCGGTGGGTCCGACGCTGTCGCCGGCGTTGTCGCCGGTGCAGTCGGCGATGACGCCGGGGTTTCGGGCATCGTCTTCCTTGACGTTGAAGACGATCTTCATGAGGTCGGCGCCGATGTCGGCGATCTTGGTGAAGATTCCGCCGGCGACGCGCAACGCGGCGGCGCCGAGCGATTCACCGACGGCAAATCCGATGAAACACGGGCCGGCATAGGTGACGGGGATGAAGAGCAGAATGATGAGCATCATCAGCAACTCGACGCTGATGAGGACCATGCCGACGCTGATGCCCGCCTGCAGGGGGATTGCATAGAGCGGGTAGGGTTTGCCTTTGAGAGAAGCAAAGGCAGTGCGGCTGTTGGCGAAGGTGTTGATCCGCATTCCGAACCAGGCGACTGAAACGCTGCCGGCGATGCCGATCAGGCTGAAAAGAAGGATCGTGAGCACCTTGACGGCGGTCATGCGCTGGCCGGATTCGTCCGTGGTGAGAAAGCCGAAATAAATGACCAGAACCGCGCCGATGAAAACTTCGAGGAGCAAAATAAATTTTAATTGTGTTTTTAGATAGGTTTTGCAGGTTTCGTAGATTGTTTCCGAAACCCTGGCCATGGACTGGTGAACCGGCAGGGCTTTGAGCCGGCGAAAGATGACCATTCCGAAGGCCAGACCGGCGAAGCAGATAACCATGCCGGCCGCGAGCAGATTCCAGCCGCCGACGAGGCCGCCGAAAAACTTCGCGCTGTTCAGATCGGGGATTTTCAGGCTGGCCTCACTGGCCAGCGACGCGGATGGAAATGCCAGAATCAACGACACAGCCGCAACGAACAGGCAGGCCAGATGCCCGCGTTTGATTGATAATGAGAGTTTCATATGCAGTCCCTTTCATGCTAAGGAGTAATGACGATTCGAAGCATCTGGTTATCCGGCGATTTGGAGAATCGGAGTCGGCCCTAATCTTTTCGTAGGGGAATTCGCTGATGCGGAAGTTCTTGCGGATGATTTAATGAATGGCACTATGCAAGATGTAAAACCACATGCGGGAGTGACTTCTCTGCCAACCCGACCGGAATCGACACGGCCTTTGGACGCGATTTTCGCGCCGCGGACGATCGCGGTCATCGGCGCGACCGAAACGCAGGGGAGCGTCGGACGAACGGTTCTATGGAACCTGGTGACCAGTCCCTGCGGAAGCACGGTTTATCCGGTCAATCCCAAACGCCCAAGCGTTCTGGGGATCAAGGCCTATCCCGAAGTGGGCGCCATTCCGGAGCCGGTTGATCTGGCGGTGGTTGTGACCCCCGCGGCCAGCGTGCCGGGCGTGATCGGGAAATGCGCTGATGCCGGCGTGAAGGGCGCGATCGTCATCTCGGCCGGTTTCCGCGAACTTGGCAAAGAAGGGGCGGAGCTGGAACAGCGCGTGCTGCAACAAGCCCGCCGCGGGGGAATGCGCATCATCGGCCCCAACTGTCTCGGCGTGATGAACCCCCTGACCGGTTTGAATGCGACATTTGCCAAGGGGATCGCCAAACCCGGCAACGTCGCGTTCATCAGCCAAAGCGGCGCGCTTCTCACCGCGATTCTGGACTGGAGCCTGAGCGAAGTGGTGGGTTTCAGCGCATTTGTTTCGACCGGCTCGATGCTGGACGTGAACTGGGGCGATCTGATCGACTATTTCGGCGATGATCCCCGGACGCGCAGCATTCTGATTTACATGGAATCGATCGGCGATGCGAGGGCGTTTCTATCGGCGGTGCGCGAAGTATCGCTGAACAAACCGATCATCGTCATCAAGGCCGGGCGGACCGATGCGGCGGCCAAGGCGGCGGCGTCGCATACGGGATCGCTGACCGGCAGCGACGAGGTTTTGGACGCCGCCTTCCGCCGGTGCGGGGTGCTTCGGGTGGACTCCATCGCCGATCTGTTTTCGATGGCGGATGTTTTGGCGAAGCAGCCGCGCCCTTCGGGCAGGCGGCTGGCGATCGTCACCAACGCGGGAGGTCCGGGGGTGCTGGCGACCGATGCGCTGCTCGCCAGCGGGGGCGAGCTGGCGGCACTTTCGCCGGAGATGATGAAGGCGCTCGATTCGATTCTTCCGCCGCAATGGAGCCACAACAACCCCGTTGATGTGCTGGGTGATGCCGCGCCGGAGCGTATCGCCAAGGCGATCAAGATCGTCGCGGATGATTCCGCCAACGACGGGGTGCTGGTGGTGCTGACCCCGCAGGACATGACCGATCCCACGCAGACGGCCGAGGCGGTCAAGGGATTGGCGAAAATGAACGGCAAACCGCTGCTGGCCAGTTGGATGGGCGGCGCGGAGGTCGCCGCGGGGCATGCGATCCTCAGCCGCGCAGGTGTTCCGACGTTCCATTTTCCCGATGCCGCCGCTCGCGCCTTTACGTACATGTGGCGATACACCTACAACCTGCGCGGGTTGTACGAAACTCCGGCTCTTGGAGAAAACAACGACAGAGAAGTCGATCGCGCCACGGCCGCGCACATCATCAATTCCGCCAGGGCTTGCGGGAAAACGCTGCTGGATGAATTTCAATCCAAGAAGCTGATGGAGGCGTATGGAATCCCCGTCGTGAAGACCTTTACCGCCGATACCACCGCGGAGGCGGTGCAGGCGGCCGAAAGCGTGGGGTTCCCCGTTGTGCTCAAGCTTTTCTCGCACACGATCACGCACAAGACGGACGTGGGGGGCGTGAAGCTCAATCTCGCCAATGGCACGGAAGTCGCGCGGGCATTCGATGAAATTTGCGAATCGGTCAGCCGAATTGCCGGCGACCAGCATTTTCAGGGTGTCACCGTACAGCCAATGATCAACGCGCGCGACGGTTACGAATTGATCGTCGGCAGCAGCCCCGATTCGCAATTCGGGCCTGTGTTGCTCTTCGGCCTCGGCGGTCAGCTTGTGGAAGTGCTGAAAGACCGCGCCCTGGGCCTTCCGCCGCTCAACGCGACCCTCGCCCGCAGGATGATGGAGCAGACGCGCATCTTCAAAGCACTCGGTGGCGTGCGCGGCCGCAAGCCCGTGGATATCGATCTGCTCTGCCAGATCATGGTTCGCTTCAGCCAACTGGTGATCGAGCAGCCGCGGATCAAGGAGATCGAAATCAACCCGCTGATCGCGACGCCGGACCGAATCGTCGCGGCGGATGCGCGGACGGTGCTCTGGCCCGCGGACAAACAGGATTCGGACTTGCCGCGTTCGGCGATCCGGCCTTATCCAACCCAATATGTCAGCCAGTGGACGCTGCGTGACGGCTTGCCGGTGACGATCCGTCCGATCCGGCCGGAGGACGAACCGCTGCTGGTGCAGTTTCACCAGGAGCTGTCGGACCGCAGCGTGATGTTCCGCTACTTCCACCCGATCCATCTGAGCCAGCGCATCTCGCACGAGCGGCTCATTCGCGTTTGCTTCAACGATTACGATCGGGAATTGGCCCTGGTGGTTGAAGGCCGGCGTCCGGAAAACGGCGAGCGATTCATCCTCGGAATCGGCCGCTTGAGCAAACAACCCGGCGGCAGCGAAGCGGAGTTCGCGGTCGTCATCAGCGATGCCTGGCAAAAGCTGGGGCTTGGAACGCATCTGATGACGCTGCTGTTGCAAATCGCCCGCGACGAAAAGATCGAGCGGCTTTCCGGGATGATCATGACCCAGAACCTGGAAATGCAGCACGTCGCGGAAAAGCAGGGATTCAAGCTGACGCGCGATCTGGCGGAATCGAGCGTTCAGGCGTGTATCGATTTATGAGCCTTCGTCGTCCGCTTAAAGCAATTCGTCAGATTGCCCGCGACGAATTCCCAGACCCACGATGGCATTGTGAGGGAATCGGTCACGAAGGTATCCGTCGGTGACGGCTATTTCCAATGCCGACAGCGTGCGCGCGAAGACTTCGTCGGCCGAGCCGGCGGCGGAAATCGGCACCAGTTTGTGTTTGCCGCGGTAGAACTCGATCAGCGGCGCGGTATCGCGCTGGTAGATTTCCAGGCGGACTTTTACCGATTCCGGGCGATCATCTTCCCGCTGAATCAGTTTGCCGCCGCACTGGTCGCAAATGTCCTGCGCGCGCGGCGGGCGCTGCGTGACGTGAAAAATCGCCTTGCATTTTTCGCAAACGCGACGGCCGCTGAGGCGGGCGACGATTTCGGCGGTTGGTAATTCGTAATCCAACACGGCGTCGAGAGAAATTCCCTGGTAGTCCATCAGCCCCTCCAGGGCGTGCGCCTGGGGAAGCGTGCGCGGAAATCCATCGAGCAGGAAACCGCCGGGGCAGTTTATGCATCCGGCGCGCTCGCGAACGACTTCCCAAACGGTGGCGTCGGGAACAAGCTCGCCTGCGCGCATGTAGCGCAGGGATTCGGTCATCGCAGGGCTTCGCTCGCGATTGCATGGGCTGACGGCGGCGCGAAACACGTCGCCAGTGGAGAGATGGCACAGTCCCATCCGCTCGGCGAGCATATCCGCCTGCGTTCCTTTCCCCACACCCGGCGGGCCAAGCAGCACGATCCGCCAGGCGCGATCGCGGTCTTTTGGAAGCACGGAACATTTTGCCTTGGGACCATTGATCCAGGCAGCCCGATCATTCTTCGCCGGCGTATCCATAAAATTCTCCAAAAATAAGACTAATCAGACGTCGCATGGTGAACGCGCCCATGCCAGCTTTGCAGAACGCGCATGTAATTGGCTCGTTCAAACGCCGCCGGATCGGGGCAACGGGCAAGACTCAGGCAGCCCTGCATCTGGCGGATCGATTCGTACTCGTGTTCTTCCATCCACGCTTTTAGGTCGTCGAGAAGAACCTTGAGATAACCCGGACCATGTTTGAGCAAAGCGGAGACGATCTGAACGGCATGGGCGCCGGCCATGATCGCCTTGATCGCATCGGTCGCCGTGTGCACGCCCCCGCTGGCGGCAAGCGACGTCGTGCATCTGCCGGAAAGAATCGCCAGCCAGCGCAGCCGCAACAACAATTCCGACGAATCAGAAAGGTGAAGTTGTGGAACAACGCTCACTTCCTCCACATCAATGTCCGGCTGATAGAAGCGGTTGAACAAAACCAGTCCCTCAATCCCGGTCGTGCGCAAATCCATCGCCAGGGCTGGAAGCGATGTGAAAAACGGAGATAGCTTGACCGCCAGCGGGATCTGCACCGTTTCGCGCACCGTGCGGGCAACCTCCCGGATTTGATGCTCGATGGAATACGGCGTTTCACGCGATTCCGTGGCGACGTGATAGACGTTCAGTTCCAGCGCATCGGCGCCGGCCTCCTCAATTAGTTTCGCATAACGCAGCCAGCCGGAAATTCTTAAACCGTTCAAAGAGGCGATCACCGGCACGTCTACCGACTCCTTTAGACGGCGAATTTGTTCCAAATAAGCGTCGGGGCTCATGGCAAATTCGCCGGGGGACGGTAAGAACGACGATGACGCCTCGGCAAAGATGCCCTCGTACATTTCGAAATTGTCCATGGTGGCGTGATGCTCGCCCTCGATCTGTTCCTCGAACAGCGAGCGCATGACGATCGCCGATGCGCCGGCGTCTTCCAGCCGACGCGCCGTATCCAAGTCATCCGCCAGCGGCGAGGCTCCGCCCATCAGCGGATTGGCCAGTTCCATCCCCATGTATGTTGTGGTGAGATTCATACGGGCACCTTTGCGGTTGAAGGCGTTGAAGTTTCTTGTTTCTCGGCATGCGGAGGTTCGGCCAACTGGTGATACAGCGAATAACGGTCGGCCACTTGCCGTTTGGCGCTGGCCAGCAAATCTTTAAAGCGGTCGGGATTTTTCTGCTCGACCATGCGGAAGCGGGTCTCGTTCACCATGAACTGCTGCAACTGATTGTTGGGTGCGCCGGAATCCAACTGCAGCGGATTTTGCCCGGCGGCGCGGCGGCGCGGATCGTAGCGATACATCGGCCAATACCCGCTGGCGGCCGCCAATTTCTGTTGTTCCGGTCCCAACACCAGGTCGTAACCGTGCGCGATGCAGTGGCTGTAGGCGATGATGAGCGCCGGGCCGGGATACGACGCGGCCTCCTGAAACGCCTTGACCGTTTGCACGTCCTTGGCTCCAAAGGCCACCTGGGCGACGTAGACATTCCCATACGCCATGGCCAGCAATCCCAGATCCTTCTTGGGCGACGACTTTCCTGCCGCGGCGAACTTGGCCGCGGCGCCGATCGGCGTCGCCTTGGACTGCTGGCCGCCGGTGTTGGAATAAACTTCGGTATCGAGCACGAGAACTTTCACGTCCTGGCCGGAAGCCAGCACGTGATCGAGCCCGCCGTAGCCGATGTCATACGCCCAGCCATCGCCGCCGATGATCCAGACGCCTTTGTAGACGAGATAATCAGCCAGTTGAGCAAGCAGTTTCGCCGCGGGAATTGCGTTGAGGGAGGCCAGTTTTTTGCGCAATTCCACGACGCGCGCTCGCTGCGCGGCGATGCCGGTTTCTCCGGACTGATCGGCTTGCAGAATCTCTTTGACAAATGCTTCGCCGAGAGAAGGTTCAAGCCGCTGGAGCAGATCGCGGGCTTGCGCCGCCTGCTGATCGACGGCCAGCCGCATGCCCAATCCGTATTCGGCATTGTCCTCGAAGAGAGAATTGCTCCACGCCGGCCCGCGACCCTCATGGTTGGCGCAATACGGCGTCGTGGGCAGATTTCCGCCGTAAATCGACGAACAGCCCGTCGCGTTGGCGATGAGAATCCGATCGCCCAACAGCTGCGTCAGCAGTTTGATATACGGCGTCTCGCCGCATCCGGCGCAGGCGCCGCTGAACTCCATGAGCGGTTGGAAAAATTGCGAGCCTTTGACATCGAGGCGAATTTTCCGGCGATCGATTTCGGGTAATTCGAGAAAGAATTTGAAATTTGTCGCTTCGCGCTGGCGCAGAGGCTGCTGCGGGGCGAGGTTGATCGCCTTGCGCTTGGGCAGGGATTTGTCCTTGGCGGGACAGACGGCCACGCAAAGGCCGCATCCCGTGCAGTCTTCCGGGGCAACCTGCAAGGAATATTTCATGCCGCGCAGATCGGGCGCGTTGTAATCCGTCGAGGCAAATCCCGTGGGCGCAGTAGAGAGACTTTCCGCGGGATAAACCTTGGGGCGGATCGCCGCGTGCGGACAGGCGAAGGCGCACTTGTTGCATTGGATGCAGAGATCGGGTTCCCAGACCGGGATCTCGGTGGCGATATTGCGTTTCTCCCAGCGGGTCGTGCCGACCGGCCAGGTTCCATCCACCGGCATCGCGCTGACGGGCAGCAGATCGCCGTGGTTGGACAGCATCATCGCGGTGACGTTCTTGACAAAGTCCGGCGCCTCGATCGGCACGGTTGGCGGCAGACGCCGGCCGTTGGTTGATGCGCTTGGAACCGGCAATTCATGGAGATGCGCCAGCGTGCCGTCGACGGCGGCAAAATTTTTGCGCACCACCTCGTCGCCTTTTTTCGCGTAGGTTTTCTCGATCGACTTTTTGATCTGCGCGATCGCCTGCTCGCGCGGCAAAACACCACTGATGGCGAAGAAGCAGGTTTGCATGACCGTGTTGATTCTCCGGCCCATGCCCGCTTCGCGCGCGGCCTTGTACGCATCGATGACAAAAACTTTCAGCTTTTTGTCAATAATCTGCAATTGCACACTGCGAGGTAACTGTTCCCAGACCACGCTCGTCTCGTAGGGGGCATTGAGCAGTAGGACGCCGCCTTCTCTGGCGTAATCCACGATGTCGAATCGTTCCAGGAAATTGAAGGCATGGCAGGCGACGAAATTGGCCTGGTGAATCAGATAGGCCGACCTGATCGTCCGGGGGCCGAACCGAAGATGGCTGATGGTCATCGCGCCTGATTTTTTCGAGTCGTAAACGAAATACCCCTGGGTATTGAAGACCGTCTCTTCGCCGATGATTTTGATGGAGTTCTTGTTCGCTCCCACCGTTCCGTCGGCGCCAGGCCGAAAAACACTGCGCGGAATACATCGTCCGGTTCGATTTCAAAATCGTCCGGCGTGACCAGCGACAACCTGGTCACGTCATCGTTGATCCCCACCGTAAAATGAAGCTTGGGACGCGACACATTCAGTTCGTCAAAGACGGCCTTGACCATCGCGGGCGTGAACTCGTGCGAGCCGAGTCCATAGCGGCCTCCGATCACCACCGGCGGTTTGGCGAATTGGGAAAATCCCGCGGCCTGCCCTTCATGCAATGCTGCCAAAACGTCGAGAAAGAGCGGATCGCCGATGCTGCCGGGTTCCTTGGTGCGGTCCATCACCGCGATGGAGCGAACGCCGGCGGGCAGAGCCGCCAGCATCCGCTCAGGAGAGAAGGGCCGATAGAGCCGCACTTTGAGAACGCCGACTTTTTCGCCGTCGCGAACCAGATGATCCACCGCTTCGTGGGTGGTATCCGCGCCCGAGCCCATGATGACGATCACGCGCTCTGCCTGGGGATGGCCGACATATTCAAAGAGCCGATATTGCCGGCCGGTCAGGGCCGCAAATTTTGCCATGACTTTTTCCACGGTGTCCGGACAGGCCAGATAAAACGGGTTGGCTGCTTCACGGGATTGGAAAAACGTGTCGGGGTTCTGCGCGTGCCGCGGATTACAGGACGGTCCGGCGTGAGCGCGCGCTGTTTATGAGCGGCCACCGCGGCCGGATCGATCATGCTCCGCAGATCGTCGTCGGTGAGCATCTCAAACTTCTGAATCTCGTGAGAGGTTCGAAATCCATCGAAAAAATGCATGAACGGAATACGCGTTTGCAAAGTGGCGGCATGCGCGATGCACGCCAGATCGTGGGCTTCCTGAACGCCGTTGGAGCAGAGCATGGCGAAGCCCGTCTGACGGCAGGCCATCACGTCGGAGTGATCGCCGAAGATCGACAGGGCGTGGGTCGCGAGCGTTCGCGCCGTCACGTGCATGCAGAATGAAGTGAGTTCGCCGGCGATCTTGTACATGTTGGGGACCATCAGCAGCAGTCCCTGCGACGCGGTGAACGTGGTGGCGAGCGCGCCGGCCTGTAGCGCGCCGTGAATCGCGCCGGCAGCGCCGCCTTCGGATTGCATTTCCATCACGCGCGGCACCATTCCCCAGATGTTCTGCCGGCCCTGCGCAGACCATTCATCCGCATATTCACCCATCGCGGACGATGGGGTAATTGGATAAATCGCGATGACTTCGCTGACGCGGTGCGCCACCGACGCGACGGCTTCATTACCTTCCAGTGCGATAATCTGACGGGTGCATGACGGCATATATTCAAATCCTTTCGCGCGCATCACGCGCTATCCACCTGAAATAATGTCGGAGAATCGGAGCCGGACAACCATCGGTTCAAGCGACGATTTGTGCATAGGTGCATTCACCTACGCACAAACGCGGATTTTCTCCAACTGCCGCGCTGCGCGCACGTTCATAAAATTCCCAGCCGAATGAACGCCATTGTTGAATCCAAATCGGCGCCGCCCGTCGGATTATCCGAGCCCGTCTTGCGTTGCCGCTGGCAAATTACCGGCCGCGTACAGGGCGTGGGATTTCGGCCGCTTGTCTTTCGTCTGGCACGCAGAATCCCGATTCATGGAGCTGTATGGAATGATTCGCAGGGCGTGATCGCCGAGGGTCAGGGAACGCGCCGCCAGCTCGACGAATTTGTCGCCGCGCTCCGCGCCAAAGCGCCCGCGGCCGCAGTGATTCGCCAAATTATCGAGCGGCCGATCCCGGTGCGGGAAGAGAGCGGGAGTTTCGAGATTCGCCGCTCCCCGCAGGTGACGGCCGCCACCGCTGAAGTGGCCGCCGACCTCGCACTTTGTCCGGATTGTCTTGCGGAAATTCGCGATCCGGCAAATGACCGGCGCCACGGATACGCCCTGACCAACTGCACCAACTGCGGGCCGCGATTCAGCATCATTCGCACCGTACCGTATGACCGGCTCAACACAACGATGGCCGATTTCAAGATGTGCCCGGCCTGCCGGGGGGAATATGAAGATCCCAATGATCGCCGCTTTCACGCTCAGCCGACGGCATGCCGCGGCTGCGGACCGCAATTGCGATTGCTCGATCCGCGCGGAAGCCAAATCGACGAAGACCCCATTCGGGGAACCGCCGAGCGCCTGGTGCGCGGGCAAATCGTCGCAGTCAAGGGCATCGGTGGATTTCACCTGGCCGTTCGCGCCGACAACCAGGCAGCCGTCGCCCGTCTGCGCGAGTTAAAACACCGGCCCGCCAAGCCATTCGCTCTGATCTGCGTTTCATTGAAGGCGGCTCGCCGGCTGGCGCGGTTTAGCCCAGCCGGCGAGACGCTGATCGCATCCCCGGCCGCTCCGATCGTGCTGGCCGCACGCGTTGCCGACGCTCCGATTGCGCCCGCCGTCGCGCCGGGTCAACACCGTCTGGGCGTCATGCTGGCCTACACGCCGCTGCATCATCTGATTTTCGACCGGCTCCAGACATCCGGCGTCGACACGCTTGTCATGACCAGCGGCAACGACATCGACGAGCCGCTGGTGTTTGATGACCGCGACGCGATTGGCCGCCTCGGCGAATTGTGCGACGCGATCCTGACTCACGATCGGCCGATACAGCGGGCGGTTGATGATTCCATCGTTATCGATTCGGCGGCCGCTCCTATTTTCGTTCGCCGCGCCCGTGGTTACGTTCCGACACCCATCGCGCTGTCTCCAACCTGCAACGCGCCGCCAGGGCTGGCCGTCGGGGCTGAACTGAAATCCACCGTCGCTACATATCGTGATGGCCACGCCGTCCTTAGCCAGCACCTGGGGAATCTCACCTGCGCTCGCACCTTTGAAGCATTCAAGCATGCGATCACCGATATCTGCGAATTGTTTTCCGTCACACCACAGTGGATCGCGCACGATCTGCATCCGGCGTATCTCAGCACGCAATATGCCCGGCAACTGGCGGATCAATGGGCCGTGCCGCTCGTCGGCGTGCAACACCATCATGCCCATGCCGCGGCGGTTTTGGCGGAAAACCAAACAACCCGCCCGGCCCTGGCTTTGATTTGCGACGGCACCGGTTACGGCACCGACGGAACGATCTGGGGCGGGGAATTGCTGATCGCCTCACGCGCTGATTTCCGCCGGATCGAACGACTTCGGCCCATGCTTCTGCCCGGCGGAGATGCCTGCGCCAAACAGCCGTGGCGCCTGCGCTGTCGCTTTTGCACGCGGCCTTCGGGCCCGATTTCGTGCGATTGCCGATTTGCCGTCGTTTGGCGAATTCGGAACAACTGCAATTCGTGCAACAGATGTTGCTCGACGGCGTCTCCTGCGTTCAGAGTAGTTCGACCGGCCGTCTTTTCGACGGCGTCGCGGCACTGTTGGGTTTGTGCCGCGAAAACCGCTTCGACGCCGAAGCGCCCATGGCGCTGGAGGCCGCCGCGGTTCAATCAGGAAACGCGGTTCGATTGTTGAAAGAGGCCTATCGGCTGAGAGAAACCGACGGCCTGATCGAAATTGATCTGACGCCCCTGATTCGAAAAATCGCATACAGCGCGGGACACAATGGATCGGCGAACGAATTGGCGTTGCTCTTTCACGAAACGCTGGCCGCGGCCTGGGCCGCCGCTATCGAGCGGGCGATGCAAAAAACCGACCTGCGCACCGTCGCGCTGAGCGGCGGCGTCTTCTGCAACGAATTGTTCGCCAACTTGCTCAGCCGGCGATTGGAGCAACTTGGCGCCCAGGTTTTGCGGCACCGCGCGATTTCCCCCAACGATGGCGGGATCGCCTACGGCCAGGCGGCGGTGGCGTCGGCGCGATTGAACCAGAAAGTGAGGCCAGCATGTGTTTAGCGGTTCCAGCCCGGCTCGTTTCCTGTCGCGGCACCAGCGCGACGGCAGATTTGCACGGCAATCGCGTGGAGATCTGCACGCTGCTGGTCCCCCAATGCAAAAAAGGCGATTGGGTTCTTATCCATGCCGGCTTCGCCATTCAGGCTTTGGATGAGCAGGAGGCACAGGACACCTGGGCCGTCGTCAACGACTTACGAAGAGCGGGAGGCAAGTCATGATTTCCACCGCCGTCCTGAACACACAAGGCCAGACTGATGAATCGCTGCACAGGCTCAAAGCCGCGGCGGCTCGGTTGACGCGTCCCGTGAAATTCATGGAAGTCTGCGGGACGCACACGATGAGCGCTTTTCGCTGCGGCCTGCACAGCCTGATGCCGCCGAATGTAACGCTTTTGAGCGGACCCGGCTGCCCGGTGTGCGTAACCTCGCAGCGCGATATCGATCAACTGATTGATCTGGCCCGTCAACCCGGCGTGACGCTTTGCACCTATGGCGACATGCTTCGGGTTGTCGGGTCGAACGGAAGCCTGGAACAGTGCCGCGCAGGAAGGAGCGGATATCCGGGTGGTTTATTCCAGCCTCGATGCGGTGAAGTTGGCGGCGTCGAACTCTCATCGCCAGGTGGTGTTTGCCGCCGTGGGTTTTGAAACAACCACGCCGGCTACGGCCGCGGCCGTGCTCGAAGCCGATCGGCTGAAGCTGGGCAACTTTTCGATTTTTGCGAGCCACAAGCTCATTATCCCGGCAATGCGGGCGCTGCTGGAGAGCGGCGATGTGAAAGTCGATGGGTTTCTCTGTCCCGGGCATGTCTGCGTCATCATCGGCGCGGCGGTGTTCGAGCCGATCGTGGATGAATTTCATCTTCCCTGCGTGATCGCCGGTTTCGAGGGTCCGCAAATCGCGGCGGCTCTGGCGCGGCTGACGGAATTGGTCGCGGATGGCAAACCCGCGCTTGAAAATCTTTACTCTCAAGCGGTGACGGAACAAGGCAACCAGGCGGCGCGGCAAATGATTGAGAAGATTTTTCAGCCGGCAGACTGGCACTGGCGCGGGTTGGGCGAATTAAAAGGCAGCGGCCTGGCGCTTCGCCCGGAATATGCGAGCTACGATGCCCGACGTCGATTTGCACTGGCGACGCCGACCGGCAAAGAACCGCCCGGATGCCGCTGCGGCGATGTGATTACCGGACGTGCCACACCCGCCGATTGCAAGCTTTTCGGCGTTCTCTGCACACCCGTCCGCGCGCTGGGACCGTGCATGGTCAGTTCAGAAGGAACCTGTCAGGCATGGTTCAAATATCACCGGGTCGGAATTACACGAAAGGTCCGGGTGTAATCATGACCGGCCGAACGATCGCTCCGAGATCGCCAGTCAATCAAACCGTCGGTCCGCGGATTACGCTCGCTCACGGCGGCGGGGGGCAATTGACGGATGACCTGTTCGTTTCGTGCATTCTTCCGCGGCTGGGCAACCATGTGTTGAACGAATTGCTCGATTCGGCCGTGATGCCCGGCGCGGACCGGATCGCAATGTCGATCGACAGTTATATCGTGCATCCGCTGAAGTTTCCGGGCGGCGATATCGGACGGCTTTCAATCAGCGGCACGGTCAACGATTTATCTGTTTGCGGCGCCAGGCCGCTTGGGATCGCGCTGAGCCTTATTCTGACCGAGGGGCTGGAACGGTCGGTTCTGGAAGACGTTCTGGATTCGATTGCCGCCACCGCGGCCGATGCCGGTGTGCGTGTCGTGACCGGGGACACCAAGGTCGTGGGCCGTGGGCAGGGCGATGGAATTTACATAACGACGGCGGGAATTGGAGCAGTTGGCGCCAGCAACCTTCATCCGACCGCGGTTCGTCCCGGCGATGTGCTGATCATCAGCGGCACGATCGCCGACCACGGGATGGCGGTGATGCTCGCCCGCGAAATGCCGCAGGTGCACAGCGCCGTGCGAAGCGACGTTGCGCCGCTGAATAAAATGATCCACAGCCTTCTGGACCAGGTTTCGGGCGTGGTTTTTCTTCGCGATCCGACGCGCGGCGGATTGGCCGGCGTGGCGGCGGATTTGGCGGCGCGCACCGGGTTGCGGGTCACGCTTTACGAAAAAGATATTCCCATCCGTCCCGAAACGTGGCATGCCGCCGACATGCTCGGCATCGATCCGCTCGACGTCGCCAACGAAGGCAAAATTGTTGTCGTGGTGCGACCCGATTCAGCGGAACGCGCGATCGGCGTGCTGCAGGCGGATTCGCATGGCAAGGATGCGCAGATCATCGGCGTCGTCGGCGCGGACGCCGACGGAATTTGCGAGCTGCGCACCACGATGGGTGGAAGCCGAATCCTTCAAAAGCCTTACGGAGAGCAATTGCCGCGAATTTGTTAAAGCACCAGAAAGTGAGTCATGATGAACGGGTCACCAAAACCATTACCGATGCCATCGGCGGACAAGCGATGGCGAATCGTCGACGCGACGATGCGGCGACACGGCTACGTGGGCAATTGCCTGATCGAAACGCTTCACACGGCCCAGGAATCCTTTGGATATCTGGACGAGCCGGCGCTGCGTTTTGCCGCCGGATCGTTGAGCCTTCCGCTCAGCAAGGTCTACGGCGTCGCGACGTTCTATCACCACTTCATGCTTAAACCGCAGGGAAAACACACCTGCGTCGTCTGCCTGGGCACGGCTTGTTACATCAAGGGGGCTCAGCAATTGCTCGAGTCGCTGCAAATGAAATACGGCGTCAAGCCCGGACAGACGACCCGCGACGGACAACTGTCGGTGCTGACGGCGCGGTGTCTGGGTTCGTGCGGGCTTGCCCCCGCCGCGGTGCTGGACGGCGCGGTGCTCGGCAAGGTCGGCAGCGAGGATTTGGTCCATCGCGTTGAAAAGCAGGTGACACATGACCGTGGATGAACTTGAAAAAATCGCGGACACGGAAAAGGAATCGTGTGCGCAGTGTCCCAATTATCTGCATGTCTGCGTCGCGGCGGGATGTCTCTCGTCACAGAGCGATCAGGTGAAAGAGTCACTGGAAGCGCAGGTCAAGGCCAAGGGCCTTGAGGGCATCTGCCGCGTGAAAGGCGTCGGTTGCATGGGATTGTGCGCGGCGGGGCCGCTGGTGTCGCAGCCGTCGAAGAACATCATGTACCAGGGCGTCACGCCCAACGACTCCGCGGATATTGTGGACGCTGTCGCGGCGGACAAACCGGTTCAGCGGCTGCATTGCCCGACGGATATTCCGTTTTTTACGCGGCAGAAAAAGATCGTTTTGGAAAATTCCGGCGCGATCGATCCGGAACGGATCGAGGAATATATCGCCGCCGACGGCTACGCCGCGCTGCATAAATCGCTGACAAACCTGAGCCGGACGGATGTGATCGAGCAGGTTTCCAGGAGCGGCCTGCGCGGGCGCGGCGGGGCGGGATATCCCACCGGGCTGAAATGGAGCATGGTGTCCAAGGCGAATTCGCCGACCAAATATGTGATCTGCAACGCCGACGAGGGCGACCCCGGCGCGTTCATGGACCGCAGCGTCCTGGAAAGCGATCCGCATCGCGTGCTGGAGGGGATGGCCATCGCCGCGTACGCGGTGGGGGCGAGCCAGGGATATATCTATGTGCGTTCTGAATATCCGCTGGCGGTGAAGCGGCTGAAAATTGCGATTCGTCAGGCGGAGAGGCAGGGGCTTCTCGGCAGCAACATTTTCGGCACGCCGTTCAGCTTCAAGGTTGAAATTCGGCTTGGCGCCGGGGCATTTGTTTGCGGCGAAGAAACGGCATTGATCGCGAGCATCTCGGGCCAGCGCGGCCAGCCGCGCCCGCGGCCGCCGTTCCCGGCGGAATCCGGCTTGTGGGACGCGCCCACGCTCATCAATAACGTCGAAACGTTTGCCAACATCGCGCCGATCATCCGCAACGGCGGGGACTGGTATGCCGCAATCGGCACCGAGAAGAGCAAGGGAACCAAGACCTTCGCGCTGGCCGGAAAGGTCAACAACACCGGCCTGATTGAAATCCCGATGGGAATCACGCTGCGGGAAATCATCTTCGACATCGGCGGGGGAATTCCCGACGGGAAGAAATTCAAGGCGGTGCAGACCGGCGGGCCTTCCGGCGGGTGCATCCCCGAACAGTTTCTCGACATGCCGGTGGATTACGACTCGCTGGCCAAGGTCGGATCGATCATGGGCTCCGGCGGGATGATCATCATGGATGAAACTTCCAGCATGATCGATGTGGCGCGCTTCTTCATGGAATTCTGCATGACCGAATCATGCGGGAAGTGTGTTCCTTGCCGAGTGGGGACGGTGCAAATGCACGACCTGCTCAAAAAAGTCATCGATCGCCAGGCAACGGAGCGCGATGTGAAATTGCTGGAAGAGCTGTGCGATATGGTCAAAAGCACCAGCCTTTGCGGGCTGGGCCAGAGTGCGCCCAATCCCGTCCTGACGACGCTGCGGTATTTCCGCAAGGAATACGACGATGTTTTGCTGCCCGATGATTCGACCGCCGAGCCTGCCGCCGGTGAAAAGGAGACGGTTTCATGAATGCCTCCACGCCTGTCGTGACGTTGAAGATTGACGGCAAAGACGTCGGCGGCCGCGCTGACGAAACCATTCTCGACGTCTGCAAACAAAATAAAATCCATGTTCCCACGCTCTGCTTCATGGAAGGCTTGTCGGGCTGGGGCGCCTGCCGGCTTTGCCTGGTCGAGGTGAAAGGGATCAACAAGCTCCTCCCGGCCTGCATGACGAAGGTGGCCGAGGGAATGGAAATCACGACAAACTCCCCGCGCCTGCAAAAATACCGGCAAATGATTGTGCAGATGCTTTTTTCCGAGCGGAATCACGTTTGCTCGGTCTGCGTCTCCAACGGCCATTGCGAGCTGCAGAATCTGGCGGTGGAGATGCAGATCACGCATATCGATATTCCCTATCGGTATCCAAAGCTGCCGTTCGATTCCTCGCACGATCTTTTCCGGCTGGATCACAACCGTTGCGTTCTTTGCACGCGCTGCGTGCGCGTCTGCGACGAAATCGAAGGGGCGCACACCTGGGACGTGGCCGGACGCGGCGTGGAATCGCGCGTCATCATCGACCTCGATCAACCCTGGGCCGATTCGACGAGCTGCACCGGTTGCGGAAAATGCGTGCGCATCTGCCCGACCGGAGCACTGACCCGCAAGGGAACCGGCGTCGCCGAAATGGAAAAAGACGGCGGCTTTCTGCCGTACCTCACGAAAATGCGGGAGAATCAATCATGAGCGAAGCACCCACTAAAAAAGTTCGCCTCGCCACGGTCTGGCTGGATGGCTGTTCCGGCTGCCACATGTCGTTTCTGGACATGGACCAGCGGCTGCTGGATTTGGCGCCGCATATCGATCTGGTCTACAGCCCGCTGGTGGATCACAAGCATTTTCCCCACAGCGTCGATGTCACGCTGGTGGAAGGGTCGGTCAGCACGGATGAGGATCTGGTGAAAATCCGAAAAATCCGAACGCACACGAAATTTTTGATTGCCCTGGGGGATTGTGCGGTTACCGGCAATGTGCCGGCGATGCGCAATCCATTCGGTGTCGACGCCATTTTTGACCGCGCTTACAACGAGAACGCGGATATTCAAAAACAGAAACCGACGCTCCATTTACCCACTTTGCTGGAACGCGAGCGGCCGGTGCACGAGGTCGTGAAAGTCGATCTGTTCGTCCCCGGCTGCCCGCCTCCGGCGGATGCCATTTATTTTGTTGTAAGCGAACTGCTCGCGGGGCGCATGCCAAACCCCGCGGCCGTGACCCGATTTGGGCGTTAGAAAGGTAATTGCAATGTCTCGCGAAATAGTAATCGACCCGGTAACCCGCATCGAAGGCCATGCGAAAATCACGCTCAAGATGGGCGATGACGGCGGAATAACCGATGCGATGTTTCACGTCACGCAATTCCGTGGGTTTGAAACCTTCTGCGCCGGCCGCCCGCTGACCGAGATGCCATCACTCATGGCTCGCACCTGCGGCATCTGCCCGGTGAGCCACCTGACCGCCGCGGCCAAGGCGTGCGACGAATTGCTCGCGGTGAAAATCCCCCAAACCGCCGCCGAGCTTCGCCGGCTGATGAATCTGGCGCAGATCGTGCAATCGCACGCGCTGAGCTTTTTCCATCTCGCGTCGCCCGACCTGCTGATGGGGTTTGACGCCGATCCCGCCAAGCGGCACATCTTCGGCGTGTTGCAGGAAAATCCGCAACTGGCGCGCGATGGAATCCGGCTGCGGCAAATCGGGCAGACCGTCATCGAAATCCTCGGTGGAAAGAAAATCCATCCCGCGTGGGCGGTCCCCGGCGGGGTGAATAGACCCCTCGTGGCCGCCGACCGCGACAAAATACTGGCCATGCTACCGGAAGGTTTGCAAATCGCGCAGCGCACCCTGCAATGGTACAAGCGCATCGCGACCGGCTTCACGCCTGAGGTCCGAACGTTCGCCAATTTCCCGACGCTCTTCCTCGGTCTGGTCACCGAAACCGGCGGCCTGGAGCATTATGACGGCAATCTCCGCGTCGTCGATTCCAAGGGCGACATCATCGTCGATCAATTCCCGCCGCAGCAGTATCAGGATTTGATCGCCGAGGCGGTCGAGCCGTTTAGCTTCATGAAGTTCCCGTATTTCAAGAAGCTCGGTTATCCGCAGGGAATTTATCGCGTCGGTCCGTTGGCGCGGCTTAACCTGATCGATCATTGCGGTACGCCGATCGCCGATCAGGAATGGGCGGAGTTCCGGGAGATTCAGCGCGGCGCGGTTTTAAGTTCGTTCCATTATCACCATGCCCGACTCATCGAGATTATTTACGGCATCGAAATGATGCAGAAAATCTTGAACTCCCCGAGCATTCTCGACACCAAAGTTCGCGCCTGCGCCCGGCCCAATCGAAGCGAGGGCGTCGGCGTCGCCGAGCGCCGCGCGGCACGCTCATTCACCATTACCGAATTGACGACAACGGGCTGGTGACCTGGGCCAATCTGATCATCGCGACGGGACACAACAATCTGGCGATGAACCGAGGCATCCTGCAGGCTGCGCAGCATTTTATTTCCGGCGACAAAATTTCCGAAGGGGCGCTCAATCGCGTCGAAGCGGTGATTCGTTGTTACGACCCGTGTCTTTCCTGCGCGACCCACGCAATCGGAAAGATGCCGATCAGAATCGAGCTGGTCAATTCAACCAACGGAGTGATCCATGCAATCGAACGAAACTGAAGCTCCCGTTCTGGTGATCGGTTATGGCAACACGTTGCGGGGCGACGACGGCGCCGGCCCGGCGGCGGCGGAGGCGCTGCGCGATCGGCTCCCGGCGAGACTGGCGGAAGTGGTGGCCGTTCATCAGCTCCTGCCGGAATTGACCGAGCCGCTCAGCCGGTCCAGCCTGGCCATTTTCATCGACGCTGATTGGCAAACCTCGCCGGGCAAAGTGCATAAGAAGACTTTGAAGCCGAACCATGAAGAGAGCAAAACGATCGGGCATCATCAGTCTCCCGAGAATTTGCTGAACATGGCCCGTGAACTTTACGGTCACGCGCCGCCGGCGTTGCTGTTTCAAGTCGGCGCCGTGGACTTTGGATATCAGGAAGGCCTGTCCGAACCAGTGCGGCGGGCAATCTCAAAATTAATCAAAGAAGTGGTCCAGACCGTCGAAAAAGCTGCCGCCAAGGCGAAGCCTGACGCGCAAAAGCGGGAGCGCCATCATGCATGAGCTATCAATTGCCGAGGGTATTTTGAATCTGGCTCGCCGAAACGTGCCGTACGGCGCCGTGTTGCTGTCCGTACGCGTCAACGCGGGTCCGATGCGCGGGATCGATCCGCGGTGCATGGAGCTCGCCTGGACTGCATTGGGCCGATCGGACGTGTCTTTGAAACTAACCGTCCTTCCCTGGCGGATGCAATGCGGCGAATGCGGCCGGCAGTGGGAACAAGCGGAACTAGCCGAACGATGCGCCTGCGGATCCTCGCGGGTGCGCCCGATCGGAGGGGATGAATTGCAGTTGCTTTCCATCGAAGTGGATGATGCCGAAGAAATTGACAGGAGGCGATCATGTTTGTGCAAGTTGTCGAAAACGTACTGAAACTGAACGACGAGATGGCCGCGTTGAACCGCCGCCGGCTGCGGAAGGCGGGGGTTTTCACGGTTGATCTAATGGGCGCGCCGGGATGCGGAAAAACCGCCCTCATCGAGGCCACGCTACAGCGTCTGCCTGCGGATCTGCGCACCGGCGTCATCGTCGGCGATTTGACCACCCAGCGCGACGCCGACCGCATGGCAAAATTCACGGATCATGTCGTGCAGATCAATACCGGCAAGGGTTGTCATCTCGAAGCCCATCACATCATGCAAGGCATGTCGCGACTTGATATCGAAAATCTGGATCTCCTTTTTATCGAAAATGTCGGCAACCTGATCTGTCCGGTCGGATTCGATCTGGGCCAGGACGTGAAAGTGGGCATGTTCTGCACCACAGGCGGCGACGATAAGGCCGCCAAGCATCCGTATATCGTCTGCGAATCGTCTCTTCTGCTGCTCAACAAAACCGATCTGCTGAACTATGTTCCATTCAACCTGTCGTTATTCCGCGACGACGTTCACCGGCTCAATCCCGATGTCGAACTGATGGAACTGTCGGCCATCAGCGCCGACGGGATGGATGCCTGGATCAATTGGCTCGACGCGCAGCGGCAAGCATCAAATCTGAAATCATTCTCAAGGAATTTGCAAATATGAAAACCAAGATGTCCAGGTTCGTCGTAGCAAGTGCGACAATTCTTTTGGCGACCGGGATCGCCGAAGCTCATCCAGGCCATGCCGGCCACGGCGGGCTGGCCGGAGGGTTTGCCCATCCATTTTCCGGCATCGACCACATCCTGGCGATGATCGCCGTTGGGCTGCTGGCGGCGCAGATCGGCGGGAAGGCCCTGTGGATGCTTCCACTTACCTTTGTCACATTGATGAGCGGCGGCGGGCTTCTAAACCTCGCGGGCGTTCCCGTCCCATGGGTTGAGCAGGGCATCATGGCTTCGGTATTGGTAATCGGACTATTGATCGCCATGGCGATAAAAATGCCGATCGCGATGCCCTTGTCTCTTATTGGTCTGTTCGCCATCGCTCACGGCTTCGCCCATGTCGCGGAGATGCGCGTCGGTGTTTCCCCGGCAAGCTATGCGCTGGGCTTTATCGCGGCGACAACGATCCTGCACGGAATCGGAATCGGTTTGGGTTTGACCGCCCGCCGGTTTGCATCCAATCAGCTTATCCGCTGGAGCGGCGTCGCGATTGCCGCGTGCGGACTGCTGCTGTTCATGGGCGTGATCACGGCGTGATCCTTGCAGGGGGCTCGAGTCGTATCGGTGAATTCTCCTATCGGGAAATTGGGATTTCCCCCGATTTCCGTATTCAGCCAACTGTCCGATACTGCGCTCGGTAGACATCACGGAAGGCCGTCATGTTGCTTCTATACAAAAACGCAGTCTGCCCGGTTTGCAGAGCACAGCACGACTTTTGTGCGGACGAGTCGCGGTCGGCGATGATTCCCAAAATTCACGATTTTATTTGCCCGACCACCGGCAAACGAAGCATCTGGCATCCGGACGTTTTTGCACATCCCGTGAATAAATCGCCGGACAATGCGATCCAACTCATGACCCATATTGAGCAAAGATGAACAAGATTTGCAGCTAAGTCTAAAACAGGAGAAGACCATGACACACCTTGCGATTCCAACCTCCGGACGACCTTCCGAATCTGAATTGGTACTGCCAAGGGCGCTGCGTCGGGCGTGGCTGTTCGGGGGTGTCCTGCTGGTCATCCCGTTTCTGTTTCTCCAGTGGCTGATCTGGCATCTGACCACAAGCGAAGGAGTGCGCTCCAGCGCCGATTCGACGAAATGGTTTATCGCGGCGATGGGTTATCTGCTTCTCGTTCTGCCGGGCTCATTTTTTTGGCGCGGACATCTGTTCAGGGACTATTGGCGGGGACGGCCTGTGGCGCCGCATAAATATATTCTGGCGACCATTACAGTCGGACTGGCGCTGGCTGCCGGCGGAATCTTCAGCATGATCGGATGTCTGGTGACCCGCTCGTTTATGCCGAATCTGATCCCAGCGCTGATCGCGCTGCTGCTGTTTGCGCTGCATTGGCCCACGGGCCGAGCGATGGTCAAGCCGGTCGGTCACCTGGAAGACCCGCAAATCTATGAAGAGCCTCGGTGACTTCAACCCTCGGTGACTTCAACCCTGGCCCCACGCGGTGCCGCGCGACAGGTCAAGGTCTCCCAGCCTTTCCCTGTCGGCGCGGTAATTGCGACGGTAAGAAAGGTTGGCTACGAGAATGATGAGGGGGCTGCGCCAGCGGCCCAGGCTGCCGAAAACTCTTTTGAAAATGCGCCACGGCGAGTAAAACCATCGCCACGAATCGTCCATTTCGGCAAGCATCTGAACCCAGGAAAGATTCTGAAATCGCGCGATGGGGAAGCTCAGCGTGTAATACCGCCAATCCTGTGGGTATTGATCCGCGGCAATTCGCCCCTGGGTCTGCATCTTCTCCCACAACCGAGTTCCAGGCAATGGTGTGAGGAAGACAGGATTCAGCATATCCACGGCGTACCGGCCGGCAGCCTTGGCGATGCGCCGTCCCACGCCGGCGGTGTCGCTGTCCAATCCCATGATGAATGATCCGACCGCCAAAATGCCGTGCCGATGAATGCGCGCCACGCTGGCGCGGAGATCGCCGCCCTTGAGGATGTTAAACCGCTTGCCGAGTTCGGCGAGCCCCTCGTCCGAGACGGATTCGAATCCGATGAATGCGCCGACACAACCGGCCCTCGCGGCCAATTTCAAAAGTTCGTCGTCGTCGCCGAAGTTAATGGTCACCTGACAGACCCATTTCTTATCGAGTTTGGCGGCGATCATCGCTCGGAAAAGACTCTTGCGCGGGCAAGATGCTCCGCCCGGGTGCCGATGAGGTTGTCATCCACGATCAGGACCAGGCGTTCCCGGATCAGGCGAAACTCGCGCACCACTGCGTCGATTGGGCGGTGACGATAGACGCGGCCATTAAAGGCCGAAACACTGCAAAAATGGCAATTCAACGGGCAACCGCGCGTCGTCTGGATCGAACCAAAGGCATAGCCGTGGGTCAGCAGATCATGCCGTGCCGCCGGCACGGACTCCAGATCAACCAGTCTCCCATCATAGAGCCGGCGCAGCACTCCACCCTTGGCGTCGGCGAGAACAGTCGGCCAGATTTCCTCGGCTTCGCCTTTGACCACTGTATTCACGTGCGTCAGGGCTTCCCTGGTACACATCGAGGCGTGAATGCCGCCCATGACCACGGGCACGCCCAGCCCGCGGAACATTGCCGCGATTTCGTACGCGCGCGGCGCTTGCGAGGTGAAAGCGGTGATACCGACGACATCGGGCCTGGGCAGGCGCGAATAATCCGGCACGTGCAGGTTTTCGTCGATGAGGGTCACTTCCCATTCCGCGGGCGTCGCTGCCGCGATCGTCAGCAAACCCAGAGGTTTCCACACACGATATCTGCGCCAGCGGCTCGGTTGAGACATGCTGACCAGCGGGTTACCGGGGTTGATGAGGCATAAACGCATGCGGGAATCCGCCATTGAATTTGCGGATTAGTCTTCCGACAGCCGGGGCTGGTGTTCCAGCCCAGCCGTTTGTTAATCTGCACCAGCATGATGCATGATCGGGCAGCCGCATTGTGCCTGCGTGGCCGTCTCAGTCTCCAGCGATTCGTGTGCGGATTGCGTGCGTGAAGCCGTTCGACCAGATCGCTTTTGGGGACGAGCCGTTCGTGCGTTTGGCACAGCATGGCACGAATCGACCGCAACGTCGACAATGCCCGGCTTCACCAATCTGGCATAGTCCGCATATCGAATGACCATGACGTCCCGGTGAGTCCCCGCGCTAAAGGCAAGCGGTTCGCCGCTGGTTAACTGGCGATCGACAAACGTGTTGACGCCAAATAGGTTCCCAAACGGCGGGACGGTTCCGACCTGGCAGTCGCTGAATCGGTCGCGGAAATCGGACTCATCGGCGAGGCGGGCATCGAGAACGCCGGTTTCATAGCGCAGCTTTTCCAAATCCACGACCTTGGTTGACGGCACAGCCACCAGGGCCAGTTCGCCGTCCAGCCACACGACCACGACTTTCACCATGTGCCGGCCTGGGATGTGGGATAATTCGGCTACTTCCTGGGCCGTGTAGGCACAGGTGTGATTGATTGAACCAAACGACACTTTGTTGCCAACGAGATATTCACGAATTCTGCGGGTTGCCATAAAGCTCCTTGCTAAGGCTTCCATATATCATTGGCGATCCAACGATTTAGCTCTATCGGAGTGTTCACTGGTTTGTACTTAGGGGATACCTCCTATGCTTGAGATGCCGGTGCGCAAAGAAGACCGATAGGTGAATCCTCCTAGGTCAAGAACCGTAACTCTGCTGATTTACTCTGGCAAAACAGAGGCGATGATGGAGTAGAGAAATGCGAGGTTATCATGCCCGTTCGATATTCCTATTTGCCGATAGCTGTTCAAGCCGCTGAGAAGACCCTCAAGACCGCAATTCAATCCTGGAACCATCCGTTCGGACTGAGCAGGACGGAGCAAAAAGCACAGGTATTCGTAACCGTTAGCAGGCAGCCCGGCACCGGCGCGATTTCTTTTTCGCACAGGCTCGCCGATGCTTGAACCAGGATGGCCAAAATGACTGGTCCGCATGGGATAGTGAATTGGTGGAAAAGGTCTCGGCGGAGCATCACATCGCCAAAGAGATCATCGAAATGATTCCGAATCGACATCACAACTGGTTGGATGACATGCTGCAAGGCTTCCTGTCCAGCCAGTGCCCGCCGGACATAGCGGAAATTCGCGCTTACAAGATGGTGGTCATGACGATTCGCGCTTTAGCGACGGCGGGACACGCGATTATTGTCGGGCAGGGAGGCAACTTTATCACCGAAAGAATGCCCGGAGGAATTCATCTGCGACTGGTTGCGCCACTGGAGCATCGCATCAAATACAAGGCTGAATACGACAAGATTTCGCTTCATGCAGCCGCTGCGCAAATCAATGAAATCGAGCAACGGCGCGCCGAGTTTTATCGCCGGTACTGGCCAGGCAAGGTGATTGCGCCGGAGATATTTACCGCGACTCTCAATGCCGCGGAGCTGTCGCTGGACGAATTGGTTGAATGCGTTCTCCCGCTGATTCGAATTCGCGCGACCTTCGAGAGCCGCTCCGAATCTCAGCGCGAAAGATCGGGTGACTTAATCAGGGCGTGACACGGCGACTTCTTTGTTTGCTCCCGTTCCGAAATAACCGGATTGGAGGCCGACCATGAAAATTCTTATTGCATACGATGGTTCGGAGTGCTCGGATGCCGCGATCGTGGATTTGCGACGTGCCGGTTTGCCGGCAACGGCGGAGGCGCTGGTCCTGTCTGTGGCGGAAACCTCGCCGCAGTTTGCCGTGGTACCGCATGGCGCGCTGATGACCGGTTCGGGGATCTGTCTGCCTGAGAGCATGGAAAACGAAGCGCCGACCGGTGATCGCCTGCAGGAAGCACAGGACACAGCCACCCAGGCCGCCGACCGGTTACGGGCGGATTTTCCCGGTTGGCGCGTGAACACTGAAGTCTGGGTTGATGCCCCCGGGCCAGCGATCATCCGAAAGGCCCATGCGTGGAAACCCGATCTCATCGTGGTCGGCTCGCACGGCCGCTCCGGCTTCAGCCGCCTCGTGCTTGGCAGCGTGTCGCAAAACGTGCTGCATCACGTCGCCTGTTCCGTGCGGATCAGCCGTCATCGACTGCACTCGCAGGAGCGGGCGATCCGTTTGTTGATCGGCATCGACGGCTCGGCCGGCGCCAAGGCCGCCCTGAACGCGGTCGCCGCACGGAATTGGCCCCGCGGCGCCGAAGCGCGCGTCGTGGGTGTCATGGACTGTGATCTGATAAATGCCCTTCCATTCACGGCGACCCCCGAAGCGATTCCAATCGAGATGGAGGAAAAATGGCGCACCCAACTATCCGCGATGATTAGCCAATTCGTTCATCAATTGAAAAGTGCGGGCTTGCGGGCGACGGCTCAAGTGCTTACCGGCAAGCCGTCCCAGGTGTTGCTTGCCGAAGCCGAAAGTTGGGCGGCTGACTGCATATTCGTTGGGGCGAGAGGGCTCAATGCACTGGAGCGGGTCTTGCTCGGCAGCGTTTCATCGGCATTAGCGGCCAGCGCCCATTGTTCCGTGGAAATCGTCAAGTCCCATGCGCAATAATTCGGCTCCGCAAATCGCTCGTGCTGACTGAAGCATCTCAACGCGGTGAGCTGCTGCCGCCATTATCCCCATTACGCATAATTTGCCCTGCGCAAACATCGCGTCCGATCGCCGAATCACTTCGCTCTCGGAATGAACCCGGGAACGCCGGTTTTCACAACGGTATTAAGCCTGACTCGCATCTTGATTCCATCGCTGATCTCCCGCACGGCGTCATCAGGAAGGGTGGAAACTTCAAAGTTCTCCTTGATGCGGCTGGGAGTCTTCGAGGTAGTCAGCGGGGCCGTCCCCCGCTGGATGGCCCAGGCGAGCAACACTTGCGCTGCGGTCTTGTTGACCCGCTGGGCGATCGCTGTGATGACAGGATCTTCCAGCAAACTGGGCTTGCTGCTATGGCCCAGGGCAGCGAAAGCTTGCAGCACGATGCCATTCTCTTTGCAATATTTCAGAAGATCCCATTCCGGCAGATACGGATGGGATTCAACGTGAACGACCGCGGGCTTAATCCTCGCGGCTTTAACGATATCCTGTACTTGTTCCAGGCTGACGTCGGATAATCCGATGGCCTTGCACCTGCCTTCACTCACCAAGCCCTCCATCGCTCTCCATGTATCCAGCAACGTCACCCCTTGGTCATAAACGACATTGCCGTTCGCATCTCTTGGATCTTGCTCGTCTCCCGGCTGGAAAGCGAAGGGGGTGTGGATGAGATAGAGATCGACGAAGTCGAGCTGGAGTTTCTTGAGACTGGCCTCGAAGGCGGGTTTGACGCGCTCGGGACGATGATTTGTGTTCCAGAGCTTCGTGATGACAAAAACGTCCTCCCGCTTGATCTTCCCCTCCTTGAACACCTCTTGTATCGCGTCGCCGACTTCTTTTTCAGTTCGGTAACGTTCGGCGGTATCGATAGTGCGAAATCCTGCTTCCAGGGCGGCCTTGGTCGCGCTTCGGGTTGCCACGGGGTCGGGAATGAGCGTGCCAAAGCCGAGCGCGGGGATGGCGCTGGAGCCGTTGTTGAGCGCTATCTTTGTAAAGCGGAGGTTGTCGGGTTCTGTCATTGTTTTACTCCCAGGAGTTTTTCAAGATGGATTTCCGCCCGCGACTGTCGCGGACCGGTTCCATATCATATGGCTTTTACCTTGTATTTCAGCGGCGCTTGTGCTGTGCAATCGCCCAGAGGCGGAGTTCTCCGAAGAGTTTTGCCAGAGCGGCGGGCTGGTAGTGGGCGTTGAGGCCGCTGGGGTTGGGGAGAACCCAGGCGTGGCTGCCGCCGAACAGGGGTTTTTGGAGACCGACGTGGGCATCTTTGATGCCGGAGACGATGCGGTAAGGGTGGATGCCGACGAATGCAACAACGGTCGGGCGCCAGCGTCTGACTTTGGCCTGGAGGCGCCGGCCGCCGGCGCGAAGTTCGTCGTCGGTGAGTTCATCAGCGCGGGCAGTGGCGCGTTCGACGATGTTGGTGATGCCGAACCCCAGGTCGAGAAGAAGAGGTCCCTCAAAAGGGGAAAAGAGGCGCGGGGTGAATCCGCCGGCGTAAAGGGCGGGCCAGAATCGGTTGCCGGGGCGGCCAAAGTGCCGGCCGATGGCGGCGGTGTAGAGACCGGGATTGATGCCCGCGAAAAGGACAATAAGATTTTTGGCAACGAGATCCGGAATGACCTTGTCGCGCGCGGCAAGCACCTGGGCTTTGCTGGGTTTCCAGGGGATGGGCAATGTCCGACTCATCAGGCGGAGTCCTTGCAGACAATTTCAACAGGACCACGTCATTTGCCCTTGGCGGCAAAGCGTCATGCATCATCGCCGAGACTTCCGCCGGCCGCCATTCGATATTTTGTCAGCAATTATAGTATTCCGAAAAAGCAACGGAGAGGGGGAGATTTTTGAACCGCTTACGAAGGCTCCCGGCGTAAGGACTCAGAGAGGTCCACACGGCGAGGCATCAAACTGCAAACACCCGGATAATCTGCGCCGACGAAATGACGAATCCATGTGTGGTCAATACCGCCACGGCGAGATGCGGACTTTTATGAGATCGCCAAATCCGAGCGATTCGACATGCCCATCGCAGAAGGCGATGTTGATGACACCCCCAATATGGCGATCGGCTTTTGACGGGTTATATGGCTCCTTGGCCAAAGGAATACGATTGCCAAGCCAAGAGGCTGCGGCGATGTCGGACATTCGGCCGCCGGAACAATAGTTTGAAGTGTAATACAGGCAATCGTTGTAATCCAAAGGGCTCACAATCGCTCCGGATTGCGGCCTGGTGCCGCAGTCAGCGAAAAGCAGTGTCTCAGCGGATTTGTAGACGCGGTCAAGACGACAGCGGAGTGGTTGGCCGAGTTTGCCCGGAGCATTGTTGTCCCCGAATACGCTGTAAGAGTTACCTGCAACGGCGAATACAGTATTGCCAAACTGATCTGTCAGCATCGTCATGTCGGCATTGATACCGTAGGAAATGGGGAAATAGGGTCCGCCGCTCACGTTGTTGAACAGGCGATAACCAGGATTCGATCCGGTAAGCCACACGTCGCTGGGGCATTGAAAAACCTTCGTCTGGGTTTGCGGGGCGTTCTCGAAGTTGCTGTCCCCTGTACTGTCCTTGCCGCCCTGACCGAGATAAGGAATCAGGGAACTGGCCCAGTCTTTCGCGACGTAGTTTGTGGGTGGGTAAGTGGCACCGCTTGGAGTGGGATTATCACGATAGGCGAAATAAGAAGCCGGCATGGTATCGTTGATCTTGGCCCACTTATCATCGCAGACCGTCGGCAGACGACGCTGGTGATCGTTCGCAAAAAGCAGCGCGGCCGTTACCAATTGCCGCAAGTTGGATTGACACTGAATCAGTTGTGCCTGTGCCCGCGCTTTGTTGAGCGCCGGCAAGAGTATTCCGATCAAGACCGCAATGATGCCGATCACAACCAGCAGTTCGACAAGCGTGAATCCGTTTGCTTTGCTTTTGCCCTGACCTTGTTTCATGGGTGCCTCCGAGGCATGTGTGCGGACTGTGTGGCGAGATGGCGTAATGGGTTTGTGTTTCGGCGGCGCCGTGTGAGCAACACCGCCATATTCAGAACAAGAAATGAAGTAGTCGCCGGTTCGGGGACATTGACCAGCAGACCGTTGACGGCGGCGAACGCGTCCAATGCCGCCATATCCGCCGCCGGCTGTGAAACGTCCGTGCCGTTGTCCGACAGACCGAAGTTCGCGGCAAACATATTGAAATCCGCGATATTCACCGTGCCGTAGTAACCGAAATCTCCGGCTTCCCAGCCGAGCGTGGTGGGCAGGCCGAAATTGGGGGCGAAGATGTTGAAGTCGGTGATGTTCACACTGCCGTCGAGGTTGGCGTCGCCGTCGAGGGTGTACGCCACTTCGATCTGGTTGGTGGGAACCGTGGTGCCCAGGACGCCGTCGTTGCCGTCGACGAGGCCGACGCCGTAGCCGGACAATCCAGCGCTGCTGATGATTGCACCGCTTTTGATGTAACCGAGGATCGACGAGAAAGTCGGGCCGGTGGTGCTGGTGCCGGTGGTGGCATCGGTGAAGTGATTATTGTTGATGTCGAAAACCGAGTTCCCGTTGATCGTCAGGGACGACATCGAGCTGCCGCCGGTGTTGGTGGCCAGTTTCAGCGTATTGGTAACAGTGCCGTTGCCGACCGTTACACTCCCCGCGCCGCTAATTGTGCCCACGGTCTGATTGCCGTTGACCACCAGCGCGCCGTTGTTGTTGATCGCCACGCCGTTGCCGCCCAGCGCTCCATTGGCATTGACGTCAAGCGTGCTGCCCGTGCCGATTGCCACGGTCGTGGCGGCCAAAAGACTGCCGGCGGAATTCAGATTGACGATGCCATTGCCCGTGAAGTTAATCGCACTGGCCACATTGTGGTCGTTCAGCGCGCCAGGTTCAGGGATCCCAATCCGCTGCCGTTGTTGGAAACATTAAAAGTGACGCTGCTGTTGACCGATGTTCCGCCGAACGTGACGGAATAAGGAGTGTTGGCGCCGCTGCCGGCCCCGGTCACGTTCAGGGTTGAACCGGCGTTCATCGTCAGCGAGCCAAGCGTGGCGGTGCTGCTGGGAATCTGGAGCCCATAGCTTGTTCCGGCCGCAATGGTGGTCGGCACCGTGGGGGATAGCGCGTTGTAATACGAGATCGTGCTGCTCGACACGTAAGCGGCATTCGATGTACTCAGCAGGTTGTTCTGCACTAATTCCTGACCAAACAAAAGCCAGTCGTTGACATCGTTGAATCCCAGACCGTTCATATCGGCCGCGGGATTGAACGCCATGCCGTTGCCGGCGACGTTGTTGGAGAAGTTAAAAACGTCCGTCGTGTTGATGTGTCCGTCTTCGTTGAGATCGCCAAGCCCGAGGCCGTTGAGCGTCGAGTGCCCCAGGTCGGGAACCTCGCTGGCGGTGAATCGCTGGATGCTGTCATTGCCATCCGGGCGATAGCTGACAACCGTGCCGACATTGTTTCCGTTCTGAAGGTTACTAAAGCCGTAGGCGAATAAAGTCTGGTCGATTTGTCCGGCCAATCCGCCCTGATAGGTCACACCGTTAATGGTGTTGTTCCCTGTTGTGACCATGTTCAGAATCTGCGCGTTGGTGATGCCGGCCGGCAGATTGAGATAAACATATTCGCTGGTGGCGGTCCCATCCGATTGGATATCGAACTGCCGGTTTTCATAGGTTGTGGGGGCCGACGCAAACGGGGCGAAACTTTGAACGCTGGACGTCGGCGTTCCGCGATCGACATAAATCGTGTCATACCAGTCGCTATAAACTGGAGGAGCGGTGGGATCAGGATTGTGGCGGAAGGAGATGACTTCAAGGTAATGATATCCGATGGAAAGGTTGGCGGTGTCGATGGTTTGGGAATAGGCGCCGTTTCCGTTGGCGTTGTAATATCCGGGTGAAGAATTGGCGAAATTCTGATAGCCGTAGGAAACATCGCCGGTGATCGTGTCGACCTGCCCGACCCCCGCGCTTTGACTGGCCGTCGGCGTGGTGGATGTTGTGCCGTTGGCGGCCACGGTGATCGTGCCGCCGTCGATTGTGAACTGGGCGTTGTCGCCGTCGGCGTCCTGGTCGTGATAGACCTGCGTTGGAGAAACCTGCAGATTGGCTTCAACGGTGTTCAGCGACAAGACGAAAGAAGAAGCGGTCACCACGTTGACGGCGGTATTTCTCTCGGTGCCGTTGCTGTAATTGGCATTGGGTTCCCATCCGCCCGGCGTCGTGCCGGTTCCGGTCTGGCTGGCCATCACGGAAGCAACATTGCTTGTCGCGATCGAGCCGGTTGGCGTCGGGAGGCCATAGATGAGGAAGCCGTCATTGGTTGAATAAGAGCTGGTGGTGCTGCCCTTTTCCGGGGTTCTGATCTGCGGTTTTGGAAGCATCCCACCGCAAATCCTGGGCGCACTACATCCCAATGCTTGTCGTTCATTTGACTCTGATTTGCTTCCCCAAACCCGCTTCTGTCGGCTCAAAGTGCAGGCAACACAGCATTGTTGTGAGCTGACGGCCGAATGGATTGGTGGAACATGATCGAGTTGCCGACCATCGGCTCTAGCAGTGATTGCCCTCGGGCCGCTTAGTAAACATTGCCGGACCAATTCCCGACCGCCTCGGGCATATACATTGCACGCCGATTGTGACAGCAAGAGCGGGTTGGCTGACCGTCTATGTGCGTTTTTGATGCAGATGCGCATGCACCTCCGGGTTGTCGATCACCTCATCCTGGATTCGTCCCGACACTTTGTGCGCATTCCTTTGAATGCTCCGTCACCTCCAATTATTACCCTGCTCCGTGCGCAGATGTTCGCATTGCACCTGACTTACAATCGCTTATTCAGCCACTGCCTCACCATTCCGCAAATGATAGTTACCGCCAAACTGATATATTCGCAGTTGACTATCATTTATGGGATTGATACAGTTAATGAGGTAATAATGGAATGCAAGATAAAGGGGTGATTCAGGTGTTTCGTATCTGTAGCAATTACAACCACTTTCGGCGAATCATCCGCATTTTGGCAAGTGGGTTTGTCTGCGTTGGATGCACAAGTGACTGTCACCATTGAACTTCGGGAGCGGTGTCATGGCGAAACGTGCAAATCGGTCGAATGCCAGAGACGGCGTTGATTCGGATCGCATCGGGCGCACTGGCGGACGCCGAGGCCGCGAGCGGAGCGTCAATGGGGAGATTGCCAAGCGGCTCGGGCGGGGGTTCTGGCACACCAAGATGCGCGCAGATGGCGCGCGCCGTGGTGGGTTCAGGGGCGCGGGACCATGCCGTTTGGTAGCAATCCGCGCACACAACGGGCGACGGTTAAGATGCTGTCCCGCTTCCATTCGCGCAGGTCTGGCAGCGGGCTTGCGCGCCACACGGGCTACCTTGCCCGCGACAGCGCCAGCAAGGACGGGGAGCGCGGGACGTTCTTTGCGCGCAAGAAGATCGACTGGATGGGCGGTCAGTGACGCGGGAATGGGAAGGAGACCGTCACCACTTCCGGCTCATCCTGTCACCGGAGAAGGGGTACGAGATCGCCGACATGCGCGCCTATGTGTGCGATGTGATGCAGCGCATCGAGCGCGATGTCGGCACCAAACTCGACTGGATCGCCATCGAGCACCACAACACCGACAATCCGCATGCGCACATCCTGTTTCGGGGGAAGGACGAGCAGGGGCAAGACCTCATCCTGCGCCGTGAGTACATCAGTCACGGCATCCGGCAGAGGGCATCCGAGGCGGCGACAGACCTGCTTGGAGAGCGCACCGAAAGGGAGATGGAGCAGGCCCGAGAGAAGGAAGTACAGGCGGAGCGGTTCACATCTTTGGACCGGACCATCGAGCGCAACATGGACGAGCGGCACATCATCGACGTGTCACCGGATGTCCAGATCGGCTGGCGACGGTCTGATCGGCCGCTGGTGATTGGGCGACTTGCAATGGCTGGAGAAGATGGACTTGGCAGAGAAGGTGCGGGGAACGAAGTGGCAACTTGACCCCGACTTCAAACAGCAGTTGATGGACTTGGGCGCGCACCATGACATCATCAAGCAGCTATACGGCAGCTTGGGGAACCAGTCCATGCATGTGTCGAGGGAGCCGATTACCCAGGCTGTATCGGGTGAAGTGGTTGCCATGGGGCGGGTCGATGAGATCACCGACAGGCGCTTTGTTGTCATCCGGGACGAGGCCGGAACGATGCGCTATGCGCGCGTCCAGGACGGAGAGGCGTACCAATCCTTGAGCATTGGCAACATCGCGGAGCTTGGACGAGGGGCGCAGGACGCCGGGAGATTGCCCAGGAGATCGTCGAGCAAGCCAAGGCTAAGGATGGGATTTACTCCCCGACCAAGCATCTCGACAACCTGCTCGACCGCGCCGGCGATGACGCGACATCGGACCGGCCGCGCGACATGGTGGACAAGGCCGAGCGTTTGGCCGAGTCGTGGGCCAGCAAGCCCGGCACCGGAATCACCCATTCAGAGGGCGGCGATTATGAAGTTGATGTTGCCGACTTCGAGAAGTTCATGGGCAAGCAGACCGACCGGGAAGCGGCTATCGGCATTACTGACGTGAACAACGTAACGTTGGAACTGGAACAGGGCCGGGATAGCGGCCTGGAACTTTAATGGACAAGTACCCCCTGACAATCCGGCTGGACGACGAGTTGCTTAAAGTCATAAAGGTGCAGGCGGCGCTAACCAGATCGTCTCTTGGCTCGGTTGTTGTAGACGCTGCTCGCCAAGCGCTGATGCCCGAATACCGGGAGAAGCAGGAGCAAACATTGCTCAAAGCCATGGATCGCTGCTTCAACCGGATGGTCAAGATGCACGAGGACCAACAGACACAGCATGAGCTGGTCCGGGAGATGTTGGCGATGTTTGTGCGCACGTTCCTTCGGCACACGCCGGCGGTGAAGCCGGAACATAGGGAGGCTTCAACGGCCAGCGCCGCCAAACGATTTGAAGTTTTCCTGGATGCGCTGGCGACCAATCGCCGGAACCGCCTATCTGTGATGGACCCGGCGCCGAAGCAGCAAAGCCAAGCACCGACAGCATCCAACGACAACTCCCAAGCTATTTCGAGTCCTCCAACATTGTTCGGGACATCGAGATCATGATGGGCAAATTAGACAACCCGATGATCGCCCCTCGCAGCCCGGCTGACGTTCCGCCGCTGCGCCAGCCTGCTCCGGGCGACAAGCCGGCCGCCATGCTCGGCCGATTACGGCCTGCGCGTGGCAGCACGTCTTGCAGCCCTGCGCGACGGCCGGGCCTGCGCTCGTTCCTTCTGCTATCCGCCGTTTCTCTTCAACCCCCTTCTGGTTGCGGGGTTGAAGAGAAACTTTGTGCCTGGGAGGACACCGAATGCCGTTAAAGGCGATTACCCTCGCGTAAGTTGTTAGCGTTAAAAACATGGTACGCTTGGAATAGATGGTTACCATGATGATCTCAGGAAGGAGCTAGACAGAATGGCACGCCCCCGCATCTCCCCGGAACTTCAGACGGTACAGCGAACCTATCGGTTCAACCAGAAGTTATTTGACGACTTTGAGTACGATTGCGCAGGAATCTTGCGAATCCCAAGCATGTGCTCGAAGCGTTGATCTTGCACTGGCTGGAATCGAAGCCCGCGGTCCGTTCCGCAATCGCCGAAAAACATCATAAACGATTCGGTGTCACGCCGACCGAGGATTGACCACCAACACGTTGCGTGACCGTGCCCCAAGCTTCCCGGAAATTTGACGGATTCTAATTGACTTTGTTAATGACTATAATAACATTTACCATGTTCTCGATATTCATCGGGACCTTTCTGCAACGCCCATGGCATCGACATTGGAACAAAATCCTGGCGATCCAATCCTCATCGCTTCCACGGTTCGTCATCGAAACGGGATGCAATCCCAATCGCTCGGCATATCAGCCGCCGAAGCGTCGGCGTTGCTCGGCGTTTCCGAATCACATTTTTACTGCCTGCACAAGACTGGTCGGCTTGGACCGTTGCCGGTGCGAATGGGCCGCGCGGTAAGATGGTCGCGTCAGGAGTTGGTAAACTGGTTCAATGCCGGCAGCCCGTCGCGAAGTCGATGGCAGGCGATAAAAGGAAATGGTAACGGCAGGTGAATTATGTCAATACGACGTATCCCTTACACGGACAAGAAAACTGGCGAGAATCGTCTCACCGAAAAGTTTTACGTGGTCTTTCAAGATCAAGCTCAAATCCAGCGTCGTTTGCCTGGATTCGCTGATCGCAAGGCGACGGTCGAAGTCGAGCGTAAGGTCCGCAAGCTCGTGGAGCTTCGCGCCGCTGGCGAGACGCTTTCGCCAGAGCTGGCGCGATTTATCGAGACGATGCCGCCGGCAATGCGAGAGCGACTTGCTGAATGGGGCGTGCTGGACAAGACCCGTGTGGCGGCTGGCAAGCCCCTGACGCAACACATAGAGGATTGGCGGCAAGCTCTTCTCGCCAAAGCAAACGGCCGGGATTATGTCGATCTTGTTGCAGCCCGAGCGCAAGCCGTATTTGATGGATGTGGCTTCAAATTCTGGAGCGATCTTTGCGCGGAGAAGGTTCAAGCCCACCTTGCGGAACTGCGCGAGCATAAGCCTGAGAAGAAAGGAATTGGTCCGCAGACCTCTAATTTCTACCTTCAGGCGGTCAAACAGTTTTGCAAGTGGATGGTGCGGGCAAGGCGCACGGAATCGCCAGTGGCTCACCTGCAAGGCTTGAATGTCAAAGCCGACCGTCGCCACGATCGGCGTGCGTTTTCGGTTGACGAGCTTCTTTGGGTGCTCAAAACTACAGAAAATGGGCCGGAACGATTCTTTTCGTCGGGCAAGGAGCGTGCGCTCCTGTATCGCTTGGCTGTAGAAACTGGCTTGCGGCGCGGCGGGCTGGCCCGATTGACTCGCCAATCTTTTGAACTGGACGGCGTTGATTCAACAATCTTGGTGAAGGCGGGAGCGAAGAATAAATACAAGTCAGACCGCCGTGTGCCACTTCGGGCAGAGACGGCAAGGCTGTTACGCGAATTCCTCGAAAAGAAGATGCCAGAAGCGTTGGCGTTCAAGGTGCCGAGTCACAAACATTCCGCGAAAATGATTCGTGCCGACCTGGATGCAGCGCGAGCCGCATGGCTGGATACCGCGGAAACGCCGAAGCTGCGGGAAGAGCGGGAGCAGTCCGATTTTCTGCGGTACAAGAATGCCGTCGGCGAGTACCTCGATTTCCATGCGTTGCGTCACACGCGCGGTGTCTGGTTGTTCGAGCATCACAAAGCGCATCCGCGCGAGGTGCAGGAATTGATGGGTGTCTCGTCGCTCGCGCTCGTTGATCGTTACACGCGAAGTTTCCGCCTTACCGATTTGAGCTTGATTGAGCGCGGCCCCGACCTATCAAAGCGCCCGACGACGTCAGCGGCACAAGCTGCAACGGGCACAGACGGAGAGACCGGTATTTGTTTGTCTGCCAGCTTGCACTAAAGGGCGAAGTTCAGCGGATTTCGGCAGACCTCCATGGAGTCAGCAAAAGCGGAGATGAAGCGACGAAGCAGACCGACAACCAATTGCAAACACCGCATTTACAGCGGGAAGAAAAACGGAGAGGGGGAGATTCGAACTCCCGCTACCCTTTCGGGCAGACCGGTTTTCGAAACCGGCGCATTCAACCACTCTGCCACCTCTCCAAAAATCGTCGCGCGATCGTACATCAACCCCCTTTCACTCGCCAGACCGTCAATTGCATCTCCTTCAATCCATTCCAGTCGTTCATCGTCCGATATCCCGATTCGCCCCCGTTAATTGCCCGCAAAATCACCAACGTCTTCCTCTCTTCTCAAGCTCCCCCGCGCCGTCGCCGATTTCGCTTAAAGGGGCTCGCCCCCAACAACCATATGCATACCAAACACACTCTTGCTCGACTGACTCCCGCGATCGCAATCGCGCTGCTGACCCTGGCTTCCCCGAATGTCTTTGCCGACAAAGTCACCAGCCAGGGACTTCTTGCCGATGCCCTGGCAAACGCGAACCGGATCGACGATGGCCAGGTAAAAGCACAAACCCAGGACCTGATCGCCACCGCGCAAGCCCAGACCGGCGACTTCGCTTCCGCCCTGCAAACCGCCGACGCGATGACGATAGACGTATCCGCCGATTCGCAAACCATCGAAACCGAAACCGGCTGGCGAATGGACGCTTACGCGGCCATCGCGGGCGCTCGCGCTGCCGCGGGAGACATCCCCAGCGCCGTCTCCGCCGCCAACGCGATCGACGACTCCAGCGCGAAAAACATGGCCTTTGAGCACATCGTCGAGGCCCTGGCCGCGCAAGGCGACATTAATGGCGCGATCGGCTACTGCTCGCAAACCACCCAGATCTACCGCACCCGCAGCTACGCCGCGATCGCCAGGGCCCAGGCCGCCCAGGGCAACATCGCCGCGGCTGCAAAGACCGCGGGAAATCTGGAGGATTTAAGCGAACAGGCGCTGACTTATATCGCCGTCGCCGAAGCCCAGGTCAAAGCGGGCGATTCTTCCGCCGCGCACAGCGCCCTCGAGCAAGCCCGCGCCGCCGCCGACCAGGTTCCCGGATATCTTTCGCGCAGTGTTTACGGCGAGATCGCGCGGGCGGAGGTGAAAGCGGGAAACCAGGCAGCGGCCGATGATTTGCGAAAAATTGACGCGTCCTACATCGCCAGCCAGATCGCCATTGCCCAGGCGCAGATGGGTGATGTAAGCACCGCCAAGGCGACGGCCGGCGAAGTCACCGACCCGTCCGATCAGGTGAGTGCCGACTCGAGCATTGCCGAGGCACTGGCCAAATCCGACGATCTTCCCGGCGCAGCCCAGGCGCTCAATGCCGCGCGAGAGGCCCTTTCAACGATTACGGATACGACCATCGCCGCCGACGCCTGCGGGCGAATCGCCGAGGCCTGGACGAAATGCGGCGGCCCTTCCCACGCAGCCGATTGGGTCCACTCACAGCAGGACACCAACGCGGAAATCTCCGGCCTGATCAGCATCGCCCGGGCCCTGAGCAACACCAATTATTCCAGCGAGCAATAGGTTCCCCCAAATCAGCTCACATCTGCCAGTGAATCCTGGCGGCGAAAATCGATACCGGCCCGCGGTCGCGGTTGAAGGCCGGATTGTCCACATACTGGTAATCGAGCGCGAAGTGTATGTTTTGCCAGAAATCGATGTCGTAATAGGTTTCGATGACTTTTTCCCAGCCGTAGGTAAGCGCACCGTCGCCATCGAGAATTCCGGTGCCTCCGGCCTCGAGGAATCGCTGATTCTCCGTCGAGGCGCCGCTGATCACGCCGGCAAAGCCGAAGGTATCGTTGGGACGGTTCCAGACGGTTCCATTGACGCTCAGACCGGCTGACAACGAATAATTGACATCCGTGTAGGCCCAGGCTTCCTCCTTGCCGTCGTTCCAGCCCAGGCGCGAAAAGATTCCAACATTGTCCGCGACTTCCTGTTCCCAATTGACGCCGAAGCCGTATTTATAGCGGTAGGAGCGAGTCAGAAGGATGTTGGCGTCGGGCTCGAATAGCGCCTGCGAGTAGCTGCCCATATCAGCCTGATTCACCCACGCATCGAGGCGAAGGACGCCCGGATGCGACTTGATCTTGTATCGCGTCTCAAGTTCTGCCGGCATCCCCCAGGATTTCCAGAACTTCCCGTCGCCCGCCGGACTCATGGACGGATATGTCAAAATTCCGCCATCCTCGGCCGTCCAGAAATTCGAGTCGCTGGGCATCTGAAAAAAACCGTAGCGCAACGTCCAATTAGGTTGGTTCAATTCCAAGCTGACGCCGGTGGTGAATCCGATGGCGTCGGCCGGGTAATCCCAGGCGACATTGTTGACGAATGCCCAGTTGAGGAACTGCGTTGCCGCATTGTTGGCATAGGTATTTGTGTCGAACATGTCGGCCGGCGTGAATCGGCCGAGGGTAATTGTGATCCTGGAGACGTCCTGTTTTCCGGCCAGAGTTAGCTGGTCGTCGGCGACATCTTCCTGATCACCGCCCAAGCCGATGGTCTGGCGAATAAACAACCGAGTAAAGCTAAAAGCCGGTGTATAGGTGCCGGCCTTGGCCGCGGCCGCATTTGGAAAGTCTTCCACGCCAAGACTGTTCGTTAATCCGAATCCCTGCCAGAGAAAGCCGTCAACGTGCATTTCGGCGCCGTCCCAAAGGCGTAGACCGCCGAACAAATCCAAAGAGAGGGCATCCTTGACTTCCCCCGTGTTGGTTAGACTGTTGGGCCCGGAATACTGGGCCGAAAACGCGGGATCGCCCTGCACGATCGCCGTGGTCTGAAGGTGAAAATTCCACAATTGCTCTGCATTGCCCGGCGTATTCGACGCTTCAGTCGACGCCGCGGTAGACGGCTCACTCGCCGCAACGTCTGACATTTCATCCGCCATCGCCCTGCCGAGCTCCGTGGAGATCAAAATTAGCGCAAGCGCGACCGCGAGAAGAGGATTTCTCATGTCCATTCCTTCCCAAAAACCTGCAATTTCCCGATCCGCCTTATTTCGATGCTATGCAGTCTATATTTTGAGTACTCAAAATACTCGCCTTCCGCCCTTTGTCAACCACTCTAATCCTCCCCTTTCCGTCATTGAAAACCATCAGCTACTCGGATACCCTACTTGTTTCCTGCCCGAAACTTCAACGCTATGAGCGATTCCCCCTCTTTCGGCAAGAATTCGGATTTCCCGCAGGAAAATTCCTCCACCAATGGCTCGGTCCGCGGCGGGCCCAGGCACGTCCTCGAATTCGAAAAGCCGCTGGCTCAAATCGAGCTTCAGGTTCAGGAACTTGAAGCCCTCCAGCAGCAAAAGCAGGTTGATTATGCCAAGGAGCTTCGCCAGCTACGCTCCAACTACACGGCCCTTCTCCGCAAAATCTATGACAATCTGTCGGCCTGGGAAACTGTCCAAGTGGCGCGACACCCCCAGCGGCCGCAGCTTCGCGACTATCTCGAAATGATCTGCCCGGAGTTTCGCGAGCTTCACGGCGATCGCCGGTTCGGGGACGACCCTGCGGTCGTTACGGGCCTGGCCCGTCTTGGCGGGCAAAAGGTCGTGCTCATCGGCCATCACAAGGGCCGCGACACCAAGGAAAAGATCAAGTGTTTTTTCGGCCTCGCCCATCCGGAGGGATATCGTAAAGCGCTTCGCGCGATGCAGCTTGCTGAAAAGTTCGCTCTCCCGGTCGTCACGTTTATCGACACCCCGGGCGTTATCCCGGCGTCGGCGCTGAGGAACGCGGACAGGCGGAGAGCATCGCGCGAAATCTTATGGAGATGAGCCGGCTCAAAACCCCAATCGTCTCTGTCGTCATTGGCGAAGGGGGCAGCGGCGGCGCGCTGGGCATCGGTGTGGCCGATCGCGTGGCCATGATGGAATTCGCCTGGTATTCGGTCATCAGCCCCGAAGCCTGTTCGGCCATCCTCTTTAAGGGAAGCGACGGCGCGGCGCAGCTTGCGGATAGTCTTCGCCTCACCAGCTCGCATCTCAAGCAGCTTGGAATCGTCGACTCGGTCATCAGCGAACCGCTGGGCGGCGCTCACCGCGATCCACATACCGCCGCCCACAATCTGGAGCAATATGTCGCTCGGACCATCCGCGAATTGAAGCGGCAGAAGACCGAAAATCTGCTCGAACGCCGCTACGAAAAGTTCCGCTCGATGGGGATCGTTTTGGAAAAAGCCCGCAAGCAATCCAAGGCCGCCGGTTAAGCTATAATTGGTTCGATGGCCAATTACACCCAGAGCATCCAAAGCCTGATGAACCAGCTTGCCAGCCTGCCCGGCATCGGTGCGCGCTCGGCTGAGCGAATTGCCTTTCACCTTCTGAAGCAGACCCCCGAAGAGGCGATGAAGCTCGCGGACGCGATCCGCGACGTCAAAACCCGCATCCGCTACTGTAGCATCTGCTTCAACCTCACCGAGCAGGATCCCTGCACCATCTGCGCCAGCCCGACGCGCGACCAGGGGCTTGTCTGCGTCGTCGAGCAGCCCAAGGACCTGCTGGCGCTGGAATCCACGGGGCTATACAACGGCGTTTATCACGTGCTGCTTGGGCGCATCGCCCCGCTGGAGGAATCGCATCCCGACGATCTGACCATCGGGGCGCTGATCAAGCGATTGGAATCAGGCCAGGTCCGCGAAGTCATCATGGGCACAAACCCCACTGTCGATGGGGACGGAACGGCGCTCTATATCCAAAACCTCATTGGCGAGCGATTCCCGCAGGTCCAGGTAACGCGATTGGCGCGGGGCCTGCCGGCCGGGAGCAACATCGAATACGCCAACAAGAATATCCTTGCGGATGCGATTTCCGGCCGGCAGAAAATGTGATTGCAGCCGAGCTTATTTCGTCTTGGCGTATTGACCGCCGAGCGCTTCAAAGAGCGGCCCCAAATGCTTTTCGTAATGTTTCCAGCGGCCGACTGATTTCTGGTAGATCGGTTTGCGAACCTGCCGGATGCTGGCGGTGAGGACGGCGGTCTGGGCGCGGTAAAATTCCAGGCAGGCGGGCTCCCAGGGCAAACCCAGAAACTCGATCAGCCGGCGGCTTTGGCCTTCCAGATCGCTTACCAACTCTTCATACTGCATTTCCATGATCGTGACAGGCTGCACCTTGATCCAGTGCGCTATCAATCGATCAATTTGGACGTGGTAGCGCCCACAATCCGCGAGATCGAGTGAATAATTCAGCCCCTGGGTGAACCACTGAAAAAAACAGGAGAGACATGTGTCGCGGGGGTCCCGGCGGCAGACGACCACGCGAGCGTGCGGAAGCAATACGCCAATTTGTGCCAGCCGAACCGCATTGCCCGGCATCTTGTCGACGACGCGCAGCGCGGTGGTGTTTATTGCGCGAGGATCCGCGAGGTAAACGCGTGCCGCCTCTTTTGCTTTTGCCTGGCTCCACTCCGCCACAGTCAATTTCTCGTGGTCTCCACCGAACTCCCCCTCGATTTGCTTCAACAGGCTTAATTCCCCGGCGCCATGCACCTGTGAATGGCTGGCGGCTATTTGGTGTACCAGGGTGGTGCCCGAACGCGGCATTCCGACCACAAAGACGGGCCGGTCCGACGGGTCACCCCAGCCGCGGCGGGCCGCGAAAAACTCCGGTGTGAAGGTCTCGATCATTCGATCGACCCCCACCCGAAACCTATTGTGGTCATACCACTCCCCCGCCAACTCGCGTTGCCGTTTCACGAGGGCATTTCCTTCCGCGTAGTGACGGAAGGCCTCCTCATAACGCTCGGACTCGTCGAGAACTCTCCCAAGGCCGAATTCCACCCAAATTCGTTCCTCCAAGGTAAGGTTCGATCGGGCGCTAAACTGCATCATGCGATCCAACTCGTCTTTGTCGGTTTTGGGCACGTCGGAATCGGCCGCCGCTTGCGCAGCGCGAGCCACCACCGGCCGAATCTCGATTTCCTTTCGGAGGCACGCATCCGCCTCTTCAAACTTTCCGAGAGATTCCAGGGCCCGGCCCAGACGCCCCACGCGGTGGTGCTATTGGGGTCTGCCTCTACGGCCCGACGAAAGCTCTCTGTGGCTTCTTCCGCCTGCTGATTATGCAGCTTAATCTCGCCAAGAGACTCATGTGTTAGCGCGGAGTTGGGGTCCAGGGCTGCCGCCTTGGCGTAGACAGCCATGGCCTGGTCAAATTGCTGCAACTGTGCGTGTGCGATCGCCAGGGCGGTATAGGCTTTGAGAAATTTTGGGTGTGCCTGAATCGCCGCGCAATAACAGGCCAGCGACTCATCGTATCGTGATGCCGAGCAGTGACATTCACCTAAATTGTAACACGCCGTCGCGAAATCCCCCGCCAGATGAAGCGGCACCCTGGCCATTCCCACGTCTTGTTTGGCCTGGCGTGCGCCACGCTGGCCGGGCCTCAGGCTTTGATCCTGCATGAGGTCCAACCCGCCCGCTGCGAGGATCGCTCGGCGGTAGGCGACGATTGCGTCGTCGATTTTCCCCTGAGCCCTCAGGGCATTGCCGAGATTGTTAAGCCCTGCCATGGAGCGTGGGTCGAGCTCCAGGGCTTTTTGGTTCGCCGCTATCGCCTCTTCGTATTTCCCTGTTTCCCAGAGTGTATTCGCGAGATTCAGGTGAGCGTCGACAAGCTTTGGATTCAGTGAGATCGCGGTCCGCCAGGCCCCGATCGCTTCGTCCTGTTTTCCGAGGGCTTGGAGAGCACCGCCAAGGCCAGCATGGAACTCCGCCGCGTCTGGCTTGATGGCGATCGCTTGCTCAATCAATTGCAACGCCTCCCGCGGCCTGCCTTCTTGGATGGCTAGCACACCAGACAGGTGCAGAGGCGCTGGCGTTGTTCGGGTCGAGGGCCAGAACCGCATTGTAGCCGGCCTTGGCTTCCTTGAAATTCCCCCGCTGGTGCTCGGCGAGAGCGGCCTGAAGAGCTTGTTCGATTTCGTTGTTCGCCATGTGGTTCATTCTATGGGGCAGAATCACGCGGGCAATAGAATGGCCTGCAGCGTGGTCGGTGATCTTGAAGGGTTTCTATTCGCTAAGGTTCGGTCTCGCATGGATTTTTGAGTGGATGAGGGGAGGGTAGCGCGACGTAGCGTCGCGGGACTGGCGCGACGATAGCGCCTGGAAGGAAGCGCAATGCGCAATAAAAAACCGGCTGGACGAGGGGTCCAGCCGGTGAAGCTGCTAGGGATACCTAATTCGCGAAGATTCAGGCTTTGCGGCGGTTGCGACGGGCCATGAGGCCCACGCCACCGACGGCCAAGAGGCCGATGGTCATCGGCTCGGGGACGGCGGCAACTTCGGAGAAGCTGTAGCCGACCAAGTTCGAGTCGTTGGTGGAACTAAGGTCAACACCGAGGAAGTCGGGGTTGGTCCCGCCACCAGCGTAGGTCAGGAACAGGTTGTAACTGCTGGGGAAGCCACCAACAGGCGTGGTGCTGGCAGAGACACCAGCCGAAGCCCCATCGCCCGAGCTATCGCCATTGATGGCGTTGATCAGGGTGGCGAGCTGGGTGGCGTTAGCAGCATTGCCATTGACCAGAACATCCAAGCCGTAGATTTCTTCGTCGGTCGCCGGATTCCAGCCAGTCGCTTCGACGTAGTTGGTTACGTCGGAGAGGCCGGTGATCTGGGCGAGGGTGTACTTGCCGTTGCTGCCGGTGACGGCCAAGGTGCCCGAAGAAGTGCCGTAGTTGGCCGTTGGAGCGGCAGCAGTCAGGGACAGGATTGCGTGAGACGAAGACCCAGTACCGGTGCCGGTACCGACCACGTCGATGACGAGGACGGGCAAGCTCTGAATGCTATCACTGGTGCCGAAGTACGAAGGCTGATAGCCGGTGGCGGTCTGATAAACACCCTTCTTTAAACCCGACGCCGGGGTCAGAACTGTCCAGTATTGGGTCGCCGTGCTGTCAGCGAAAGGCGAGAGGGTAACCACGCCGGTAGATAGCCCTTGATAGACCAAGCCTTGGAAGAACTCGGTCGAATTGCCATAGGCTGCGCTCGAAGCCGAGAACTGCTGAAGCTCACTGATTTCGGCCGCATTGGAATTGGGGGCACTGTTGCCGCCAAAGATCTGGTTATTGGCGCCGACGCTACCGCTATTCGCCTCCACGTCACCCGGACTGGACTTTTGCCATGAAGGTGCGGCCGGTCCGCCTGGGGTGGTCGTAACCGTATTCAAGGTCGCATAGCTGTTAAAGCCCGGAACGCTGTTAAAGCTCGTATAGGCGCCACCGTTATTGACAGGCTGGAGAATGGAGCCGGTTGCGTCATTAGCCGAAACCGGTATTCGAATTCCGAGGCCCGACAGACCGAGGGAGCCGGGCTCAACAACGGTGCCTCCCTTGGTGGTCACCTCCGACTTACCGGAATCACCATTGGCGTCGCCAGTGAGCAGGGCGTTGATGGAGATCGAGAGGTATTGGCCAAGCGGCACGGTAATTGTCGTTGGACCCGACGCATTCGGGGTGATCTGGGTTGGAGTACCCTGCAGATTGCCCTTGGCGGTCTTAAAAGTGGAGGGGTGTGTCGAGGTGGATCCGGTGGAATTACCCACCCAGATTCCGTCGCCGGTGGCGTTGCTCGTAGGCGTGCCAGCAGCTGTGCCGGCAGTGTTTCCATAATACAGGCTAAGCGTAACCGCTTTAGCCGAGTTGGCTGCGAATGTCGCGGCCGCAGCCATCGACAGAGCAGACAAAACCTTTATGCGATTCTTGGCTGATTGCATATCTCTACCTCGCGAATTAGGTGTGCCCTGGGAACCTTATTTGAGCTCCCACTTTACTGATTTCTCCCGCCTCCTGGGGGGATGATTTAGGATGATCGAGTTATGCCTTTTCAACCTTCCTAAAAACCCTCAAGCGGCTACACCACTACGGTAGTGGTGGAGACAATTCAGCTAGAAGTTTACATCGGGGCCGGTGAAACGCAACAAAAAAAAGGGAGGAATCCAGGGTAGTCGATGTAAAAGTTGCGCTAATCGGATGATGGAATCGCCCCGGAGTCGAATCGGCAAATGTTAGTTATTATGCCTAATGGCGTTACGATAAATTCCCTATCTTCACATGCGGTAAATTTCCATGGTGGGGATAGGGAAAAATTTTATCGACACAGGTGCGACTTTTGGGAGATTGGGGGGTACAAGGCCGGTCGCGGAGAGGGGTTGCCGCGCTCTTAGGCAAATCTTTGTTAAATCGCGAGGGGGATTTGAGAATTTAGATTGAGATGGGAGAGATTTGGAGGAAGATTCCTTCAAGATCGCGGGCGAGGGCGGTGGCATGGCCGAGGGTGTTGAGAGCGATGTTGATGAGGTTAAGGGTTTGGATGTAGCCCTCCCATCCCTGGCGTGGGACGAATTCTAGGCGGTTGGGTGCGATTTTGGCATCCGCGAACTGATCGCGAATTTTTTCCTGATAGATCCGCGACTGAACGTGAAGGATAGGTCGCGAGCTGGGGACGGAAGCCAGGAGTTGTTCCCAGAGGAGCGATACGCGCGTAATGGGCGGCCGCCGAATTAAAAAGATCGCTGAGACGGTCGGACATGCGCGGGGATTATAGGAATCGCGGGGACTGGCTGGAATTTTCACGTTTATGGCTGGGACGTTTCATGATCAAAACGCCTGCACCCATGATAATCGCCGCGGTGGCGGGTTCGGGGAGGGAGATGTTGCCGGCGAGGTATTGGACGAGGAAGCCGGCTTGTGGGGAACCGAGGCCGGTGACCTGGTCGTATCCGGGGCCGGCGGAATAGGTGCCGTTGGAGCCGGAAGTGACGTCGTTGAAGGCCTGGTTGTAGAAGGGCGTGTTGGCGAGGGCGTAGAGCATGGGGAGGGTTTGGGAGAGGCTGTCGAGGGTGCCGAGTTGGTTGATCTCGCGGCCCTGGTCGGCGAGGGCGAAGAGGGCTGCCCAGGCGGAGCGCCGGCGCTGGTGCCACCGACGACATATCCGCCGCCACCGGCGACGACGTCGAGGCCTGTGTTGGGGTCGGCGTCGAAGGCGACGTCGGGGGTTTCGCGCCAGCCGGACTGTTGGACGCCTTCCTGGTAGGCGGGTTCAGAGAAGATGGTGCTGGGTCCGCCACCTGTCTGGCTCCAGACGGTTTCACTGTTGTAGGTGTCATTGGAGTTGAGAGTGAGTGAGGTTCCGCCAACGCCGACTACTCCGGAATAGGCGGCGGGATGCATGGTTTCGGCAGCATCGCCGGCGGCGGCGACGAAGGTGATGCCGGTGTGGCCGTCGGGGGTGGAATAAGTGCCTGGTGCTGAATAATAATCGAAGGGGACTTCGGGGCGCGTATAGCTGGTGGAGACGACGGTGACGGCAAGGTTGGAGGTGGCTTGCAGGACGGCGGTGTCGAGGTCGGTGTCGGAGCCGGAGTTGGCTTCGACGACGAGAATATTGGCGGCTGGAGCGAGAGCGTGTGCCCATTCGACGTCGAGGGCGGTTTCGTAGAGAGAGGAGCCGACCGCGGTGTTGGAGGGGAGGGTGGGGCCGGATTCGCCTTCGATGGTGAGGGTTGGGGGGGCGGGGATTTGGAAGATGGTATCGAATGTGGCGAGGTCGGAGCTGATGGAGGTGTCGTTGTCGGTTTCGATGAGTGCGATGGTCTGGCCGGCGCCGTTGGCAGTGATGGCGCCGTTGTTGAAGGTGATGCCGGAGAAGCCGTAGGCGGTTTCGATCTGGGCTGGGGAGAAGTTGGAGAAGAGGCGGCGGGGTTCCAGGGGTTCGATTTTGGGGGGTTCGAACATCTCGCTCCTCCGCATGAGGGGATTATTCAACGGAATTGAGGGTTCGGCCAACTGAAAATTGCGGGTTGGGACTGAACAGAATTGAACAGAATTGAACACTTTTTCGATTTTTGTTAGTATTTGATAACTACAATTAATCGACATAAACAATAGTGCGGACTAGAGTTATATTTTACACCGGGGTATGCAGGTGAAGATTTTGGCGTTTTGGCGCAAGTTTGCTGGGTGAAGCTGGGTGGTTTCGGCCGGTAATTACTTTTCGGAAGTGTATACCTGACGCAACGTCGCAATCTTGCTCTAGTGGATATATCGGGGAAGCGAGTTATTGATTTGCTCGCCGACATAGGCAATGAACGCGATTAGGATGGCGGCGAAGATTAGAATCGTTAGAAGCGCGATGGTTATCAATCGCCCCAATGTGGTCTTTGGCCGTGGCTTCCGCTCTGGCGTCCCGTAGTCCAGAACCGGATCAGGCACGCCTACCCCTTCGGCATAGCCGTCTGCATCGACTTTCGGATGTAGGGCGCTGAAACGAGGGCCCGAATTCCTTGCGGCCTTCTCGTTTAACTCGGTATCGCTTCCCCCCTTGCCGTCTTGGCGAAAGCGGAAGCGGATTTCCCACCCGTCGCAACGAATGTTTGGGGTTCCCCTCAATCAGCCTGAAAAGTCGACGCAGCCGTCCCGAAGGATGGAGGAAGCGACGGGAAAAACGGGGGAAATTGATATAATGGCTTGCATCGCTTTTAGTTCGTTCAATTCATTATGGACGAGGAGAGCAATCGAGAATGAGCAGAATTTCGCGTCGAGTTCTGGTGCTCTATTCGGTTTGCATATTGTTCCGGACTGTGTTTTGCGGGTCCGCAAGAGCTCGGGTGGATACGCCGGCTTCCGCGTCAGAGGGGTTTACGCATCCCGGGATGCTGCATACTCAAAAAGATCTCGACCGGATGAAGGCGATGGTTGCCGCCCATGCGGAGCCCTGGCTAAGCGGATTCCTGGCTTTGCAAGCCGATCCAAGATCGAGTGCGACGTACGAGCTCCGCGGGCCGTTCCTGGCCGTGGCGCGGGGGCCGGGCACGAATCTCCACAAAACCGAAGTCGAGCAGGATGCCGACGCCGCGTATCAGAACGCTGTGATGTGGTGCATCACTGGGCAAGAGGCTCATGCAAAGAAATCGATTGAAATTCTCAACGCATGGTCGCATACGCTTAAATCCTTTGGCGGCCGGGATGTTCAACTGGGCGCGGGGCTGGACGGATTCAAATTCATGAACGCCGCGGAGATGATGCGGTACACCTACAAAGGTTGGTCGCCCGCCGACATCGCGCAGTTTCGAAATTTCGCGTTAAATGTCATTTATCCGCCGATCCTGGACTTCGCGTCTTTTGCCAACGGCAATTGGGACGGGGCGTGCATCAAAACGAATATGGCCATCGGTGTGTTCTGCGATAACCGGGCGATTTTCAACAAGGCCGTCGATTATTTCTACAACGGGAAAGGAGATGGCCGGCTGACGAAATATGTCTTCAATGTCGCCGGGCAATGCCAGGAAAGCGGGCGCGATCAGGCGCACACCCAACTGGGTCTGGGGCAGCTTGCCGAGGCGTGTCAGATCGGATGGAACCAGGGTCTGGATATGTTCGCGGCCAGCGACAATCGACTGCTCAAGGGGTTTGAATATACGGCGAAATACAACCTGGGCGGCGAGGTTCCCTACACGCCCGATACGGATTCCAGCGGGCGAATTCATTGGGATGTTATTTCCACCATCAAGCGGGGCGAATTGCACCCGGTTTATGAGATGGTATTGAATCACTATCAAAATCTCCTGGGGGTTCCCGCGCCGTACACACAAAGAGCGGCCGAAAAGACCAGACCGGAGGGAGCGGCGTTCGCGGCCGATGATGTCGGATTCGGCACGCTCCTGTTCAGCCTGCCGCCCTATTCGAAGCCGGTTCCGCCTTCAGCCGGCGGCGCACGCTGACCCACGGAGATAGCAAAATATCAGGGGCAGTCACGGATTAGCCCGTGCCGGATTATCCCAAGATCTGACTCTGAAAGCGTTGGTGCGAGACTGTCTCTAAGTCGGTGGCGCGCCCATTCAAGAGCAGTTTCATTTCAATCGTAGCATCCGCGTCGCCTTCGGCGACCCCTTCGCAGCTAATGTGAAGAACTTTCTCATGTACCTGGCTCCTTCAAGTAGTAGTTGCCGTATCCGACGATGATCGTTGAAAGAATCAGCACTGCCCATCCCACGGCGATCAGCGCGTGCGTTCTTTTGCTGGCGCCTCGGCATTCCTTCAGAGCCCACGCCCCAAAGCATGCTGAAGATGATGATACTGGCCGGGATAATCCGAGACGGGATAATCCGGATAATCCCGTACTTTTCACTCGGCGGTACCGATTGTTTGCGAGCCGGCCAACCATCACGATGGTGCCCGGCAGCACGGAAATACCGAGCATTCGCAAGCGTTGACGGTAAAAAGTTACCCCCCACCCTAACCCTCCCCTCTTCGAGCCTGAGCCTCAGAGCCGAAGCCCGGAGTACCAGGGGAGGGGAGATGAGAGGATGCGGTGCCGTTGAGTTGGCGTAAGCGCCATTTGAGCAGCGGGCGGAGAGCCATGACGGTGGCGAGGTAGATGCAGGCGGTGCCGAGGGCCATGACGAGGCCGAGGCTTTTGAGGCCCTGGTGGTGGGCGAGGAGCCAGAAGAAGCCGAAGCTGCTTGAGGTGATGTAGGCGCAGAGGAGGAGGGCGCGGTCGGAGACGTCCCAGCGTCGCCAGGCGCGGCGGGGATTTTGTTTGGCTTCCTCGAAGCGGTGGACCATGAATACGCCGTACTCGTGGCCGGCGCCGATCAGGATCGGGAGGCCGAAGAAGTTGGCGAAGTTCCAGCTTACGTTGAAGAGGCCCATCAGGGCGACGAGCATGGGGAGGCCCAAGGCGAGGACGCTGATGGCGGCGAGGGTGGGGCCGAGGCGGCGGAAATCGAGGAAAACCAGGATGAAAATCAGGGCCAGGGCGTAGACGGTGGAATCGAAGAATGCGGTGTGAATGGCGCCGGTGGTGTGATAGACGTCAGAGGCGATTCCAGTGACGTGCGGGGCGCCGGGGATTTTGGCGACGGCGGCTTCGACGGTGGATTCGAACTCGTTAAGGTTGGCGTCGTCCCAAAGATCCTTGACGGGGTAGATGAAGAGGGCGTAGTAGCCGTCGTTGAAGTAGTGATTGCGGAGCTGGTGCGGGAGGGCGGGGATGTCGAGCTTTAAGGGGGTGAACTGGGCCATGAGATTTTTGATCTGGCCGACGAAGATTTGCTGCCAGGTGGAAAGTTGTTTGGCCGCAGCGGCGGTGGAATCTGGGGCGGAATCGGAGGGGAGATGATCGAGATCGTCCGCGAATTGAGCGAGAACCTGGGCGGCGGTGGGGAAATTTTTGAGGACTGACGAGAGGTTGCGGGATTTTTGGGAGATGGAAGTGAGATCGCCGGCAGTGATCGGCTCGGGGTCGGTCCACTGGATTTTGGGACTTCGGAGGCGTGGGCTTTCAGCCAGGCGAGATTGTCCTGGGCGTTGAGGACGCTGTCTGTGGAGGTGACGACGGAGAGGCCGGAGACGGCGGAGCGGACTTGGCGAAGCTGGTCGGGGTCTTTGGACATGACGACGCCGACCCAGGTTTGAAGGGTGCGAATGAGCTGGACGGAGGGAAGGTCGGGGACCTGGAGCTTGATGAGGTTGGGATCGAAATGCGCGTCGGGCATAAAACGTGAGCCGGCGAGGAGGAGGGCTGCCCAGACGATGGGGAGCGCGAGTATTCCGCGGCTGACGGGTTTGACGGGGGTAAAGCGGAGGGAGACGTCGAGGTGTTTGAGTTTGGGGGGGAAGAGGGTGAGGAATGCGGGGAGGACGACGTAGCCGGCGGTGAGGCAGAGGAGGAGCCCCCCGCCGGCGATGATGCCGAGTTCGCCGGCGCCGCGGAAATCGGTGAAGACGGCGACGAAGAAAGCGCCGGCAGCGCCGAGACAGGCGGTGTTGATTGGGGGGCCGACAAATTTGAAGACGCTGGTCCAGACTGCCTTTGGGCGCTGGTAGCGTTGGGCTTCGCGGCGATAGCGGGAGAGGATCTGGACGAGATAGTCCATGCCGATGCCGATGAGGGCGATGAGGAAAACGAGGGAGAGGAGGTTGAGCCTGCCGATGGCGAGCGTGGCCCAGCCGAAGGCCCAGCCGATGCCGACACAGAGGGAGATTTCGGCGGCGAGTGCTAGCCAGAGGGAGCGGAGCATGAAAGCCATGCCGATGAAGACGACGGTGAGGGCGACGATTTCGGCTTTGTGGGAGTCGATGTCGGTGGTTTCCATCTGGTCGGCCTCAAGCGCGGGTCGGCCGGTGACGCCGATCTGGAACTGCGGAAATGGTGCGCCGCAGCGACGGCAGTATCGCGGATGGCGTTGATGGTGGTGGTGACGCTGGTGAGGGATTCGTGCCCGAGGCGGGGATAGACAGTGACGATGATCCGGTGACGGGAGCGGTCGGTCTGGTCGGGGACATAGAAATAGCCGAGGTCGGTGGGAGAGGCGGCACCGATGGCGCGGAAATCGGTGACGCCGTCGCCGACGGCGAGGGGTTTTGTGGGATTGCGGATGGCGTTGTCCCAGGATTGGGCCAATTGGGAGATGAAATTTGCGGTTTCGGCGTCGGGCCGGGCGGCAGCGCCGGAGAGAGAGCGCTCGATGGGGTTTTTGCCAAGGGCCGAGATCAGGAAGCTGGGTTTGTCGCCCCAGATGGCGGTGAGCTGGGCGAGCTGCTGGACGGAGGAAAAACTGTTGGGAAGCTTGGCGGGGTCCTGGAAGAGGAGTGCCTGATCGCCGAGCTGGGGGAGGGGAATTCTGCAATAGGCGTCGAGGACGTGGTCGGTGAGGGCGCGGAGGCGATCGGTGACGGCGTCGGCGACGGCGGTCCAGTCGGCGACGGCGGGGTTGTCATTCGGATCTTTAGCGTCGATGACGATGTAGAGGGCTTCGTTTTCCTTGAAGCGGTTGATGTATTCGAGATAGTCGTGGAAGAACCAGGGCTTGTCAGAGAAGAGCTCGTTCTGGCTGCTGGAGATAGTGAGCCAGTTGAGGGCAGCGCCGGTGCAGGCGGCGACGGAGAGGGCGACGATACCCAGCGTGATCCAGGGATGGGAGACGATCGCGAGGACGGCGATGAGAATCCGGCGCTGAAGAAAACCCATGTCAGGTCATGTCGTCAGGCGAGCATTGCGCGTTTGGCCAGGCCAGAGACCGTCGCCCAGGCGGAGCCGGGGATGCGCTGGACGTCTTCAAGGACGTCTTCGATGGCGGTCAGGAACCAATCCATGTCTTCCTGCGTGGCAACCATGGGTGGGAGGAATTTGATGACCTCCGTGTGATAGCCGGCGACTTGCGTCAGCACGCGATGGCTGCTGCGAGGAGGGGGATGATGATCATCTGTCCGAAGACGCCGAAGTTGAGGCTGGTGGAGCATGTCCCAGGCCATCTTAAGTTTCAGGGATGATTCGGGCCGGGCGAAATCGAGGCCGAACATGAGGCCCTTGCCCCGGAGGTCGGAGACGAAGGGGCAGGCATCGGCGATGGGGCGGAGCTTTCGCATGACGTATTCGCCCATGGCGGCGGCATTTTCGACGAGGCTGCTCTTCCTCGATGACATAGAGGCTGGCGAGGGCGGCGGCCATGGCCATGTCGTTCTGGCCGAAGGTGTTGGAATGGACGACGCAGCGTTCCATGGAATTGAAGACGGAGTCCATGATGCGCGGGGTGGTGATGACGGCGCCGACGGGGACGAATCCGCCGGAGAGGGCCTTGGCGCAGCAGACGATGTCGGGCTCGACGTCGGGCCAGTGCTGGAAGGCGAACCATTTTCCGGTTCGGCCGAGGCCGCATTGGACTTCGTCGGCGATGAGGAGGGTGCCGAATTTGTGGCAGAGGCGCTGGGCCTCGATAAGGAAATCGTCGGAGACGACTTCGCAGCTTTTGCCCTGGACGGGCTCGACGATGAAGGCGGCGGCTTCGCGCTTGCTGAGCTGGCGCTTCGAGGGCGGCCAGATCGTTGAAGGGGATTTTGCGTCCGCCGGGCATAAGTTCGCCGAAGCGCTCGCGGAAGAATTGGTCGCCGTTGACGGAAAGGGAGCCGAGGGTGAGGCCGTGGAAGGCGTGATCGCAGTAGATGATTTCCTGGCGGTCGGTGGCGCAGCGGGCGAATTTGAGGCGCTGCTTCGACGGTTTCGGTCCCGCTGTTGGTAGAAGAAGACGCGGGAGAGGCTGTCGGGAACATGGCGGACGAGGGCCTGTGCGGCGAGTCCGGAGAGGAGGCTGCAATCCATGCGGACGAGGTTGGGGCGGTCCATGTCGATCAGTTGTTTCAGGATCGATTTGATTTTGGGATGGTTGCGGCCGAGTGCGAAGACGCCCCAGCCGGTGAGGAGGTCGAGATATTTGTTTCCCTCTTCGTCCCAGAGGTAGCAGCCTTCGCCGCGGACGTATTGCTTGTCGAAGCCGATGGTGCGGAGCATTTTGACGAAGGCGGGGTTGAGGTGCTCCTGATGAAGATCGAAGCCCTGTCCCTGAAATTGCTCAAGCCAGGCGGCAAAATCGTTGTCCATGTGCAGAGGACGTCCTTCCGACGAATTGGCGGATCATATATGCAAGACAAAAAGATATCTATCGGCCAATCCCTAAGTATAGGGTCTGTTCATTATCGGTCTTTACCCAGATTAGCATCCAGAACTCCAGTCGGGGGCGGGGCTTGCGCACGGGTGGAAGGCGAGTAATTTCCCGACCGTGAATTCAGCGATGACATCGACGGAAAGCTCGAAGACCGGCCTGCGGGCGGTGATGCGGGAGCTGAATCGGGTGGAAGTTACCTGGCAGCGGGCGCGGATGCGCTGCTGCGGGTGCAGAATCCGCAGGGGTATTGGGTGGGGGAACTTCAGGGGGACAGCATCCTGGAGTCGGAATATATATTGATGAAGTTCATCCTGGAGCAGGAGGATGACCGGGATTTGCCGAAGGTCGCGAATTTCCTGCGGGGGCTGCAAAACCCCGAGGGGGGATGGAGCTTGTTTCCGGGCGGGCCTTCGGACCTTTCGGGAACGGTGAAGGCGTATTTCGCGCTGAAGCTGATGGGGGATGATCCTGGGTCGCCGCATATGCGGAGGGCGCGGGAGGTAGTGCTCGCGGAGGGCGGGGCGGAGAAATGTAACAGCTTTACCAAGTTTTATTTCGCGGCACTGGGGCAGATCAGCTATGACGCGTGTCCGAGCATTCCGCCGGAGATCGTTTTCCTGCCGAAGTGGTTTTACTTCAATCTGTATCACGTGTCGGCGTGGACGCGGACGATGATTTTGCCGCTGTCGTTTGTGACGACGCTGCGCTGTACGCGGCAAGCTGCCGGAGCGGATGGGGATGGATGAGTTGTACATTGACCGCGCGGCGGCGAATCGCGTGGGGACGCCGGGGCGGGGAATACCCCGGAATTGGAACGATCTGTTTCTGAGGCTGGATGAATTGCTGAAGGCGTATGACCAGAGCCCGATCGGGCTATTGCGGCGCGGGGCGATGAATGCGGCGGAGAAATGGCTGCTGGAGCGGATGGAAAATTCGGAGGGGCTGGGAGCGATTTTTCCGCCGATGGTTTACATGCTGATTGTGCTTCGGGCGCTGGGATATCCGGATGACGATCCGGCGGTGGTGAAGGCGCATAAGGATCTGCGGGATTTTTATATCGAGGAGGGGGAGACGATCCGGCTTCAGCCTTGCGTTTCGCCGGTGTGGGATACGGGGCTGGCGATGCATGCGATGGCTGAGGCGGGGCTCGATCCACAGTCGGCGGAGGCGCAGAGCGGGGTGAGCTGGCTGTTGAATAAAGAATGCCGGGTGGCGGCGGATTGGCAGCGGAATTGCGATCCGGTGGAGCCATCGGGGTGGTTTTTTGAATTCCACAACCCGCATTATCCGGATGTGGACGACACGGCAATCGTGCTGGCGTCGCTGAGCCGGCTGGGGGGAGAACGCGCGAAGCAGGCGATTGAGCGCGGCGTGAAGTGGCTGCTGAACATGCAGAACGAGGACGGCGGTTGGGCGGCGTTTGACCGGACGCAGAGCAGGCCCATCCTGGAAAAGGTTCCGTTCGCGGATCACAACGCGATGCAGGACCCGAGCTGCCCGGACATCGTCGGGCGGGCAATGGAGGGGCTGGGGCACTGCGGGATTCGCACGAGTCATCCGGCAATTCCGCGGGCGATTGAATTTCTCAAGAAGCACCAGGACCCGTGCGGGGGGTGGTGGGGAAGATGGGGAGTGAACTTTGTTTACGGAACCTGGCAGGTGCTGACGGGGCTGAGGTCGGTGGGAGAGGATATGACGCAGCCGTATGTGCAGCCGGGCGGCGGAATGGCTGCTGAGCGTGCAGAAAGCGGATGGGAGTTTTGGGGAGACGTGCCAGAGCTATCACGATTCTTCGCTGAAGGGGCAGGGGGAAAGCACCGCTTCACAAACGGCCTGGGGAGCGATGGGATTGATGGCGGTTTTAGGCGCCGATAATCCGGCGGTGCACAAGGCTATCGCGTGGCTCATCGAACGTCAGGGCGCAGGATGGGAGCTGGGAAGAGCCGTTTTTTACGGGGACGGGGTTCCCGAAAGTTTTTTACCTGAAGTATCACCTCTACCGATTGTATTTTCCGTTGACGGCGCTTTCGCGCTATCGGCGGTTGCTCGCTAAATCGTAAGAGCATTTAACAATCGGAGAAGCCCATGAAATCGTTCGGCGGACGGTTTGTTGTCGTCGGTCTGGTCGCGCTTTTGGGGTTGCCGATCGTGGGGCGGGCGCAGGATTTTTTCACGATGAACGCGAATGGGTCGGGGGGGACTTCGGTTACCGATTCCAGCGGGAACATCATCAATCTCACCAACAATCTGATTACGTTTAACGACAACTTCTTTCCGCTGGCGGGGCAGAACGTGACGGCTTCGCTGAACTGGGGAGGGGTGCCGAACGCGGTGATCCTGACGGAAAATATCGCGCAGACGCAGGCGACGATTTCGTTTCCGACGACGGGATTTGAGCGGACGTTCGTGGGGACTGATGCGGCAAATCTGCAAAGCCAGATTCAGAACTTCATCAAGGGGGACGGGGAGCGGGCGTATGCGCAGTTTTTAAAGTCGATGGACCAACTTTCGCCCGTGGCGTCGCTGGATGGGAATCCGCAGGCGTCGACGGCGCTGGTGGCGACGGATGTGTTCAACCGGCTGGGTATCCGTAACCAGCAGCAGACGGAGACGGTCGCCGGCAGTGGGGGAAGCTACTGGGGGATTGATGCGCAGGGAGGATGGAACCGGGCCGGCGGGCTGGACGGGAATTGGGCAAATCTTTCGCTGGCTTCGGGCGGACGATTTGGAAGCAATGTGGCGATCAATTTCGGGACGACGCTGGTCTATCGGGAAGTGGGGAGCAGCGAGGCGTATACGATTGCCGAGGAGGTGGCGCTGCCGATCACGATTCTCAACAACAGCGGCAATGGGCTGAGCTGGCAGGTTTCGCCGTGGGCGTATGCGGGGCTTTCGGCGAGTTATGACCAGGCGTCGGGCGGCTTGCTGGTCGGCGGGGGCGGGACGAGCAGTTTGGCGCTGCATCTGGGGACGCTGACGCTGACATTGGGGGATCAGATTGAATATACGGGAAATATTGATGTGGCGGTGGATGGATATTCGTTTGACACGGATATCGACCAGTGGATTTTGAGCAATGGGCTGGATGCGCGGTTTCGATTTCCGGGAACGCCGATTTTGGTGGAGGGGAGCATCACGTATAACAATTTCCTAAACCGGGCGGCGGTGGCGGATTACTGGTCGCCAACGCTGGGAATTGGGTTTGCGTTTGGGCCGCATGCACGGCTGACGTTCAATTACTCGGGGGATTTTGCGAAGAATTATAATAATAATGGGGCGATTCTGGAGCTGGTGCTGGCGCGGTGATTTCGCGGCTGACGATTGCCTTCCAAAAACCGAGGGGACTGAATTTTTCCTCCCACAGCCGCCGGTTGGCGAGCTGGAGATTTCGAAACTCCTCGGGCGTGAGGCGGGAATGGAAATCCAGCAGGATTTTACCGGCGGAATCGATTTGATCCTCTTCGACCCAAACGCAGTGGCGCTTCCAATCTATTTCGTCCTGCAAAGGGAGCACGCAGTTGGTGTTGATGAAGAGGGGAACCCTCGCTGAGGCGAGCACCTCGTACAAGCGATAGGAAAAATTCCCGTGCGCGCGCAGACAGAGGGTGTAATCGTTGCTGAAAATGTTGTCCCAGAACTGGGCGCGGGGCTTATATTCGCCTTTGGCGAAATGGTGAAACCGCCGCGCATTCCGGCGCGGTACATCTGGCGGACGATGAAATTCGTGCCCACGCCGCGCGTGCGACGCAACGACCGAAGCGCCGGGCGCGGAGTTGCAATCCTTCGGCTTTTCTGATCCGGCCGGCGCGGCGATAAACCCAGCGCATGAGGGGATTGCTGACATAACCGCAGAAGCCCACGGATGGAGCCGTCGCGAGGTCGCGGGGGGAAAGGGTGGTGTTCATCTCTACCTGGGGGTCGGCAACCTCCGCCGGCGCGGCTTGTTCGTTGGGGAGGCGGAGGTCGGTAAAGAGGGATTGGCGATAGACGGTTCCATAGGGGACTTTGATTTGCTCGCCGGCGTCGCCGGATGAGAAGAAAATGCAGCCGATCTTTCGCTTGCGGGCCTCGTCGGCGGTCGTCTGGACCTGGGGTTCGAGCAGGCCGTTTTGCGGATAGACCATATGCGGGTAGATCAGCACTTGCGCATCTTCGAGGCCGACAACCTGGAAATGGTTGGCGGCCTGGGCGTTCAACGTGGAATACTTCTCATATTCCGGACCGGCGCGACCGGTGGCGCCGCTCAAACCACCGGCACGAAGAGCGCAGGTCAGGCTCAAAGCGTCGCGTGACGGGTCAAGAAAAGGAAAGTGAACTCGGAACATCCCGTCTTCGAATGCACGATTCGTGCCACTGTCGCGTTCCCCTTCAGCAGCCAAAGTATAGCACCGGGCGAGGCATCGCTGATAGGCTTTGGTTCGAATTATTTGCCGGCGAAGATGGCCCCCGGTAGACCCGCCGGCGGAATTGGTTTTGGCTTATTGAAAAAAATGACGGGAACAGGGACGATGGGGCGAGATGGAGGGGACTTCCTTGCATCGCCGCCTGGGGTTGATCGTGGTGATTCTTGTCGCCACCGTCCTGCGCTGGGGTGATTTTCCGGGGCGTTACGAAAGGCGCGATTACGATGAGCGGCCGTATGTGATCAGCGGCTTTGCGCTTTGGGAGGGGATCACACCCACGTACAAATATTCTCCGGCTGGGCCGCAGATCTGGATAAGCTGGGCGTTTGCGGCGGTGGATTCGGCGCGGTACGTGATTCATCCCAGCGCTGAGGAGCGTGGAGTGCCGCTGGTATTGCGGCCGTTCGTGGCGGGGAACCACGCCCTGTTCGATCTTTACCGGGATTGGAGCACGCCACGGCTGGTGGAGGCGATGGCGAGGCGCTGGTTGGCGTGGCGGCGGCGGCGGCGGGATTCGCGCTGGGATGGAAACGAGGCGGCTGGATGCCGGCGGCGCTGGTGGGCGGGCTGGTCGCTGTCCTGCCTGTCTTCGTGCAGACGGGGGATCAGGCGCGGCCGTTCATGATGGGGTGGGGATTTGGGATCATCAGCCTTTATTATGCGGCCGTCGCTCCGGACCGTCCGCGCCGGGCGATGGTCTGCGTTTTTCATGGGCCTGGCCATTGCGTCGCGGATCGACATGCTGATGCTTCTGCCCCTGGCGTGGGCGGACCTGATCGATCTGGACGCGAAACTGTGGCCCAGGGTCAAGAGGATATTCTCCTTTACCTTTTGGACCGCGGTCACGGCACTTTTGGTCTCGCCGTGGATTTTGACCAACCTGATCGGCAATTTGCGGACGATCGCGACGGTGCGGCTGGCCGAACCGACCGCGGGAATGCAGAGCTCGAAACTGCAAATGGCGCTGGACGTGGCGGTTTACCAGGGTTTGGGGGTGAGCGTCGTGCTGATGGGGTGCGGGTTATTTCTCGCGGCCGGCGATCGAAAGCGGGTGCGGTGGGCGTCGGCGCTTTACGCGATTCTGCTGGTGATGAGCGTGCTGAAGGACACGGGGTTTGGGCTGAAGCACCAGGGGGGGCCGATTGTGGCACTGGTCACTTTCGCGGGAGTTGGAATGGCGGGATTGGCGCGGCGCTGGCCGAAGGTGGCGCTGGCCGCGCTGGCGCTTGCCCTGGCGCCGCCAGCGATTGATGTCATCGTGAATATTGTGATCGATCGGCGAACATTTGTATCCGACCACGCGACCGAATGGGTTGAACGGCACGTTCCACTGGGTACGCGCGTCTATCTTTCCCCCGAAATTCACGACCCGCTTCCGACGGTGGAGGCCTCAAACGCGCTATGGGCCGAAGTGAACGATGGGGACGCCTGGATGCGAAAAATGGAATCGGGAATGCAGCGGTTTCACGTCTCCACGGCCGATTATCCCCGGGCGTTTTCCGAAGAGAACATGGTCATCGAAAAGGGCCTTCGGCGGGAATGGTTTATTCTCGGCAGCCGGCCGTTTATTTCCGATCCACGTTATGACATTCGCACTTTTTCCGAATCGGTGGTCTTTGGTGTTAAGGACGTTTCCGCCGAATTTAAACGGACAGGGGGCGTGCTGATCTGCGACGACTTTCAAGGGGTTATGCCGACCGACGTGGGTACGCCGGTGGCGCAGTGGCTGGACGCTTACGGGAAGGGAATCCGCATTTACGCTTCGCCGGACGTTGCGGGGAGATTGAAGGACAAAGAGAACGCTTCGGCGTGGTGAGAGGGCGCTCAATCCAGCTTTTCGGGCTCGAGGCGGATTTTTTCCTGGCGGCGTCCTTCTTGCCGCACACTTTTGTGGTCGCCTAAAACATTGTTCGGCGGCGGTGCACCATTTTTCCCCCTCCGCAGAATCTTAAAGCAGATCCGGTATTGAAATGATTCAGTTAACACCCGAATTGGGCTGGATTTTTCATTACTTCAGTTTCAATCTATGATAAGGTTCGTTGCCATACATTTCTTGCGCATCTGGAGGATTGTGGTGAAAGTGTCATCTGGGCGAATATCCATCCTATCGGCCGCTGCAGCTCTTGCATTCTCGAACGGGCTTGCTCGAGGCGGCACTCTTACATGGGACAGTGGAGGGGCAAGTCCGACTGATCCGGCCGATGGGTGGGGAACCTGGGATACTGCAACCCCGGACTGGTCAAACGGAACAACGGATCAGACGTGGATAAACGACGGAACGGAAAATGCAGTTCTGGGAAATTATACTGGCAATGGCGGTGTAGTTACGATCGCGACCCCGATCAATGCCGCGAGCATCACGTTCAATCCGGGGGGCGACAATTATGTCGATCTTCTGATGGAGCCGGGGGGCGCGTTGAACTTGCATGGGGATGTCTCCACCTATGGGCCGGCTGGTGGCATTTCCGCCATTGAGCTCGATAGCGGAACGCTCAACATGATGGGCCACAATCTTGCCGGAACAACACCTAACGAGCTGGTTCTTTACAATGGAACATTGCTGAATCTCAACAGCATCAATGATGGGGGATATCTCCTATTCGTATTGTCAGGTACCGTAACGCTTGGCGGCGTGAATAACTTCACTAGTCCGATTAATACCTCTAGCTCCTCAGTTTATTTGGAATCCGGCGGAAGCCTGGGTGATACGCAAATCGGTGTCCAATCCGCCACACAGACAAAGGGCCGGTTCACGGCGGCAGTGGGCACATTTGCGGGGAGCAGCGGAACCAGGCCAGGGCGCATTGCTCGCGGTGCAATCTAACGGGATGGTCACCGTTGGTGGAAGTGGAAGCTCAGGGCAATTCACCCTCTACCAGGAATCCGGATTTTCGGGACCTGGATTGAGCTTGAACGGCGGAACATTGTCATTCTTTTTGACGCCGACCGGCTCCACTGAACTGGTCGACAGCGGCAGCCGTGCAAGTGTCAGTGGCGTTAATACCATTGACTTACAGGCGGACGGAGGACTGAGCGCGCTCACGCCAGGCGATTCATACACCATCATCAGTGATCCCGCTGGAGGCTTGGGCGGAAATTTCGAATTCTCCAACGGTCAACAAACAGAGGTGCTTCCAATAGGCTCATATGGGTACAACATTAAATTGGTCGATTCGACAACGGCTTTGACTGTGGATGTGTTACCCGGCGTAGTACCTGAGCCCGGCAGCATTGCCGCTTGCGGCGGTCTGGTGTTTTTAATGGGCCGGCGGCGAAAGACCGCTAAGAATCTTTAGTCGAGCTTTTCTGGCTCCAGCCGGATGTCTTTTTCGCCGGCGGCTTTTTTCTCGTGGTATTTCTTCACCCAGGTCTCGAAGCTTTTGCCGGCGGCGGTGTCGCGGCCGGTGAAGGCGAGTTTGGCGATGTCGGCAAAGGAGATGGAGATTTTCTCGTCGCGGTCTTTAGGGAAGAGACGGACGGAAGAGTCGGCGAGGGTTTTGCCGGTGCGGCGGTCGAAGATGTACCCCTCGATGGAGGTGCCGTCTTTACGGGTGATCGTCACGTCGCCGCGGTAGTCGAAGGCCTTTTCGAGGGCGGCGCGGATTTCGTCTTCGGTGGCCAGTGAGGGGATGAGGCCTTCGAAGTTTTCGTGCTCGAAGCCGGGGACGGTTTCAGCGTGCTCGGCGTCGAAGGGGCGGGATTTGGTTTCTTGAGGCATAGGGGTTGAAATCCGAAACCAGAAACCAGAATTCCGAATCAAATCCGAATCACCAAATGACGAATGAAACGCTTATTCGTCATTCGGATTTCTGGTTTGATTCGTCATTCTGGTTTCGGGATTCTGGTTTAAACTTAGACCGTTTCCATTTCCTTCCCGGTCTTATGAATCGTCAGTTCCACCCTCTGCTCATGCGCCGGAAACGGCTCCTTCAGCGCCTGCATCGCCTTCTCGTCGGCGTAGCCTCGGCCAAACAGAGTCGCCTTTGCGGTGCGGATGATTCCGGCGAGTGATCCGAAGGTGTCGTCGACGGCGCTGGCTTCATAGCCGCTGTGGACCATGCAGTTGGCGCACTTGCGGTTGCCGCTTTCGGTGCCGTAGTGCTCCCACTCGGTGGTTTCGATCAGCTCGGCGAAGGTTTCGCAGTAGCCGTCTTGTAGAAGATAGCAGGGTTTCTGCCAGCCGAAGACGTTGTAGGTGGGCATGCCCCAGGGGGTGCAGCGGTAGTTCGGCGGCCCATGAGGAATTCGAGGAAGAGCGGGCTCTGGTTGAACTTCCAGCGTTTTTTGCGATTGCTGAGGATGTGCGCTGAAGAGTCGGCGGGTCCGGGCGCGGCCGAGGAAATGCTGCTGGTCGGGGGCTTTGTCGTAGCTGTAGCCGGGCGAGAGCATCATCCCCTCGACGCCGAGGTCCATCATTTCGTCGAAGAAGGCGCGGACGCTGTTGGGGTCGGTGCCGTCGAAGAGGGTGGTGTTGGTGGTGACGCGGAAGCCGCGCTTGACGGCTTCGCGGATTCCCTCGACGGCGATGTCGTAGCCGCCCTCGCGGCAGACGGAAAAATCGTGGTGGTCGTGCTGGCCGTCCATGTGAACGCTGAAGGTGAGGTACTTACTTGGCTTGAAGAGGTCGAGCTTTTCCTTCAGGAGCAGGGCGTTGGTGCAGAGGTAGATGTATTTCTTGCGGGCGACGAGGCCGGCGACGATTTCGTCGATCTGCGGGTGGAGCAGCGGCTCGCCGCCGGGGATGCTGACCATCGGGGCGCCGCATTCTTCGACGGCCTTGAAGCACTGCTCGGGCGTGAGGTTTTTTTTCAGGACGTGGGCGGGGTACTGAATCTTGCCGCAGCCGGCGCAGGCGAGGTTGCAGCGGAAGAGGGGCTCGAGCATCAGAACGAGCGGATAGCGTTTGCGGCCGGCCAGCTTCTGGCGTAGCACGTAGGTCGCAACCGTCCACATTTGTGAGACTGGGACTGGCATAGATTCCCAAGCATAACCACAGTTGCTCGCAGGAGACAATCCCCCACACGATCTCCGCGACAAATGGGCGCACGCCCAAGGTATTTTGTCAAAACCGCAAAATGTTACCATCCTGCGCGAATTCTCAGTACATTGATCGGCAGTTCCATGGCCACGACAGCAGGCGATCGAACGATGCGATTTTCATTCCAGACGTTATTGCGGACGGCTTTTTGTTCGTGGATGGCGGCAGCGGTGCTGGCCGTAACGCCGGCGGCGCACGGGCAGACGGCGGCACGGCTGCGCCGACGGTCGGCGGACCGGCCACGCAGCCGACCGTGATGCGCTTTAAAAGATATGTCATCACCGATGACCAGGGATTCCAGGGGATGGAAGTCCTTCATGGCCTGATGCCGGCGGACTGGACGATGAAGGGAGGGGTGATTTGGAAAATGGCCCTCCTGCACCCCGACCTGATACGAATACACTGGGGCGACGCAGAGGATATTTACGCGTTTGATATGTATCCGATGCTCAGTTTCGTTTGGGGCCGGGTCGCCGGACGCAACGCGAGTGAGCTGCCCGGCAAAATCTGGCAGGGCAACATCATCAGGCCATTGCCTAGCGATCAATTCGACGCGATCGAAAAGGTCATGATCCCCTACTTTCGACCGGACCTGGCAAACGCGAAGGTGGTGAGCAAGGAAAGACTGCCGAATGTCGCCCGGGCGATAGATGCCCAGGAGAATAAGGACCCCAGTTGGCCGGTCATCGCCGGAGCGGGGAAGGAGACCTTTGAATATGACCTGCGCGGGCAGACGGTTCAGGAGGTGGTGCGTGGGGTGGTCACTGTAGGCGGCCAGGGCGGCTTTAGGATTTGGCAATGCGTTTACTTCTCGTCCTCGCGCGCTCCCAAGGGAATGCTCGATCAGATGAAGCCTATTAACGCGGTCATGCAGCAATCATTCCACATGAACCAGGATTGGGTCGGACAGGTGGGAGCGCTCATGGTCAGGCGCAAACAGCAGGCGTTAAACAAAATTCAGGCTGGAATCGCGGCGAATACTGCGAGCTTCAACCGGACCGAAGCGCGAGTCGCTGCTGCCTCTGCTGCCGAGGACGCGCAGGATCAGGCGTTTGACCAGCATATGGCCAACATCGACGAGCAGTCCGATAAGGAGGCGGATTATCTGCGCGACGTGAGCTCATGGACGGGCGGCAACGGCACGACCTACAAGCTTCCGACGGGATACAACTACGCGTGGCAAAGCAGCAATGGGGGGGTCGTCATGAACAACAATGCGGGCGAGAACCCCAACAACGAACCAGGTAACACACAAACCTGGACCCCGATGCAGCAGGCGGGGAATTGAGCGGATCGCGAAACTGGATCATCCTCGCCGCACTGAAGATGGAGGCCAACGCCATCGCCTTGGAGTTGGGCCCGGCGCAAGTTGTGCGCGACGAGCTCGTGCGGCTCGATTCCATCGGGATGTCGCTGCAGGTGATTGGTATCGGCGCGAAGCTTCTGAAGCCGGACGTCTTCGCGAAGTTTGACCGGATCATTCTTGCCGGGCTGGGGGGAGCACTCGATCCACAATTAAATATCGGCGACGTCATTGCTGACGGCGCTGCGAACTTCCCCTCCCCTGGAATTCCGGCCTTCGGCTCCGAGGCTCAGGCTCGAAGAGGGGAGGGTCGGGGTGGGGGCATTTTTCGAACTGGGAAAATTTACCCCTCGGACCATCTCATCAGCTCCGTCGCGGAAAAGCAGCAAATCTTCCGCGAGAGCGGATGCATCGCGGTTGATATGGAAAGCGGAATCGTCCGCAGGCATTGCGAGGAGGCAGGGAAGGAGTTCATTCACATCCGGGCAATCAGTGATCGCGCCGATGAGGCGCTGCCGGATCGGATCGCGACGTTGGTCGATGACGTCGGCGAGCCGAAGATGGCGAAGGTGTCGGCGGATTTGATGTTCCGTCCGAGCCTGATTCCGGTGATGATGCGATTGCAGAGCAATTCGAAGCTGGCGCTGAAGAATCTGGCGGCGGTGATTAAGAGCATTGTTGGGAATATTTCACGTTCGTAAGATTCAGAACCATGGGTTTGGATTTCACCAAGTCGATCGCCGCTTATTCCCGCGCCGCGCGGGTGATGCCCGGCGGCGTTTCTTCGCCGGTGCGGGCGTTCAAGGCCGTGGGGGGGACGCCGGTGTTTATCAGCGAGGGAAAAGGGTGCGTGGTCAAGGACGTCGATGGGAATTCCTATATCGATTTTGTCGCCAGCTACGGGCCGCTGATCGCGGGGCATGCGAATGATCGCGTGGTGGCGGCGATCGCCAAGGCGATTGGGCGCGGGACAAGCTTTGGGGCCCCTACCGAGGCGGAGACCGACCTGGCCGAGGCGATCATCGCGGCCATGCCGCACCTGGAGATGGTCCGGTTCGTGAACAGCGGGACCGAAGCGGTGATGAGCGCCATCCGCCTGGCCCGGGCGGCGACGGGACGGGACAAAATTGTCAAATGCATCGGATGCTATCACGGGCATTCCGACGCCCTGCTGGTGCAGGCGGGAAGCGGCGCGCTGACGCTGGGGACGCCTTCGAGCCCAGGCGTGCCCAAGCCGATCACCAGCTGCACGCTGCTGGCGCCGTATAACGATCTGGCGGCGGCGCAGAAATTATTCTCGCAGCATGGGAAGGAAATCGCCTGCTTCATTGTGGAGCCGATCGCGGGAAATATGGGGGTGGTGCCGCCCGATGCCGAATATCTGCCGGGGCTGCGGCAGCTCTGCTCGAAGCATGGGTCGCTGCTGATTTTTGACGAGGTAATGACGGGATTTCGCGTCGCCCTCGGCGGAGCGCAGGCGCTTTATGGCGTGAGCGCCGATCTGACGTGCCTGGGAAAAATCATCGGCGGCGGATTGCCGGTGGGCGCGTATGCCGGGCCGCGGAATCTGATGGAGCAGATCAGCCCCGCGGGAAGCGTCTACCAGGCGGGGACGCTGAGCGGAAATCCCGTCGCCATGAACGCCGGATTGGCGACGCTGGAAATTATGAAGGAGCCGGGATCGTATGAAACGCTGGAGCAGCGATCGGCGGCGCTGGAGGCGGGGTTGATCGACGCGGCCAATCAGGCTGGGGTGCCGATGGTGGTGAATCGAGTGGGGTCGATGCTTACGCCGTTTTTTGTGAAGCAGAGCAATAAGGTCGCGAATTATGACGAAGCGACGGCCTGCGACACCGCGGCCTACGCGCGATTTTTCCACGCGATGCTGGAGGAAGGCGTTTTCCTCGCGCCCAGCCAGTTTGAGGCGATGTTTGTGGGATGTGCGCACAGCGACGAGCAGATTACAAAGACCATTGCCGCCGCGCAAGGCTTTGTCACTCTCCCGGGACTTTGGGTGAAATCCGTGGAAAATGCTGAGCCCAAAAAAGATCCCGGGCCGCTTGACGCAAGGACTCTCGACTATAAATCGCCCGACCCGGTGGTCTCTTCCAACCGCGTCTTTCTTCGCTGCGTGTTCATTTTCGCCGCTTGCTATTACGTTCTTTTGGGTGTGGCGGTGTTAGTGGGCATCAACTACGCTGACGACCCCGCCCTTCCTCCGTTTGCTGACCTTTTTTTCTCGGTCGTGGCCTTCCCCATGATTACTTTTTTTTACGCGATGATGGGCAAGGGCTTGTTCGCCCTATGCATTCTTGGCTCCGGCAACGCCGCTCTTTGGGGAACGATCTTAGCGATGATCACTCATGTGGTCTCCAGCCACCGCAGGCGGATGAAGCGCGCATGATCCTCCCTACGCCGCCTTCAGTACCGGCTTCTTCGCCGGGATTATTCTCCAGGGCGAAACCCGCTCTTCCGGGGCAAACAGGGTGCGATATCGGTTCCGGGCCAATTCCGCGGAAAACCGCGTGGCGAGCTGTTCCGTCGCGTTTTCGACAACCAGGTTAAGCAGATCCGGATCGGCGGCGCGCAGTTCCGCGAGGCGGCGAGCGAGGTCGGCCGGGTCATTCGCCTTGAACGTGAACCCGCTTACCCCGTCCGTCACCAGCGAAGCCGCCCCGCCGGTATCGGGGACGAGCACCGGCACCCGCGCGGCCATTGCTTCCAGGATCACCAGCCCGAACGGCTCGGTGGGACAGGTGTGAATCAGCAGATCGGCTTGCGCATATCGCCGGGCGACGTCGTCGCGAAAGCCGGTAAATGTCACGTTCGGATGCCACTGGACCGCCTGCCGGCTCAGTGCGGACAGCTCGGGTCCATCGCCGATGATCTCAATCGGCAGTTGTCCCAGCTCCGGGAGGCAGGCCATTGCCGCGAAGATCAGATCGAGCCGTTTGAGCTGAACGGTGCGCGACACGACGATCGCGCGCTGGACACCGCTGGTGAATTTCCCCCGCCGGGGCGCGCTGCGGGCCTGCTCGGGCAGGAGGAAATTGTTGACGACTTGAATCCTGTCCGGCCGCACGCCGTATTCGATCAGTTTGTCGCGTACGTAATCGGAAACGCCGACCAGCGTGACGTTAAACCGATTGAGGATTTTCTTTCGCCCGTAATCGTTCCACTCCCCCGCCCCACCGTGGACCACCTGAAGCTGGCGGATTCGGCAGCGGAAATAGAAATTGAGGGCGATGCAAACCAGGTTATACCGCGGCCCCGTGCCGACGAACGTCAGCGAGGGGTATTTGCGAAGCAGCGGCGCCAAGACGGCTGCCAGGTCGCGGCTGGTGCGATAGGAATGGGTCTCGTAGCCCAGTCGCCGTGCCTCGAGCAGCCCGATCCCCGGCGGGCCGATGAAGATCGTCTCAAATTCATCCTCCAGGCTCTGGGCGGTCGCCAGGGCCATTCGCTCGGTGCCGTAGAGGTTGCTGCTGTGAAGAACGTAAAGAACGGGATGACGATTCTGGTTTAGCATCCGTGCCTCGGGCGATGAGGTTCGCGTGCGTGAGCGCCGCTGTGAATGGTCCATCGGCCATTGGGGTTGTCGCGAATAAAATATGAGAGCCTTTAGGTTTCGCGGCCAGTAGGCGCAAATATCGCTGCGCCGGCGGGCAAAAACTGCTTTTGCAGAGATTACCCATTTTCTCAGCTTCGAGAAAAGCAGGGTTGTGGACGATTTTTGGGGGTTTTCCGCGTGGTTCGGCGTGGGTGACGGGTTTAGAAGCTGTCCGGAAGAGGTGCCGCGGCGAATGTCCTAAAATTCCCCGTTTTTCCCCGAATTTTGAGCATTTTCCCATTTTTCCCCACATTTGAGAGGAAGGGAGGAGGAGGGTTGCCAACCCTTATCCCAGAATATCTCACTTTATCCCACATTTGGAGACTGAACCGCTTCAGTCTCGCATCGGCGCGGTTTCTCTGCGCGATTCGACTGAGGCTCATCGAAGTCTCTTGGCGTCTTGGCGGTTAAAAATCTTATAACCGCCCGCTTCGCTCAAGACGCCAAGAGACTTCGATGAGCCTCAGTCGAATCGCGCCAAGAAATAGTTTTGTGGCCATCTGTTCTCCTTCCTGAGCCCTGAAAAGTAAAATGCAGGGTTCGCGCGGAGGCGCTGAGCGCGGAGAGGGAGGAAAGTTGAGTCTTGGCTCTCTCTGCGCCTCAGCGCCTCTGCGCGAACCCGTGTTGAATTGTCTCGCGATGCGGGCATTGTCGAACGAAGTGGTGGGGAATGTCCGAAAATGCCCGAATTGTCCCGGGATTCGTCGATGAGTTTTTTTCTTCCCGGTCTGGGTTGCGGGAGCGGGGGATGGGGGTGCGAGAAAATGGATGGAAAAGCGCGTGCATCTATATACAGGTCCAAAAGGTGTACGTTTTGTACCTATTTTTGGGAAATCGGCGGATTTTTCTGAAAAAAAATTGCGGGTGGAGGCGTAAAGGGAATTGCCTTGTACGGGGGAGGGGGTGAGAGGGAAGATGCGACGCCCGGCGGTTTAGTTTTTTCCTTAATATTTACATTGAGATTATGCAGGACTTTGCTAGGATGCTCCCTCATCAAATCTTAAAAGGGGCTTATTGATAGACTCGCCGGGTGCCGGTGCGCATTCGGTTGAGAGGAGAGAATATGCGCTGGAAAGTTCGCGCACGCGCCCGAATTGCCTTGGCCGTTGCCTCGGCAACGCTGGGGTTGGCTCCGCACGCCCTGCACGCCGATACGCAAAACAAGATGGGCAGCTATGGAAGTTACGGCACCGACGGCACTGGAGAAGCCGGCGGTCCAGGCGGCGGGGCGATCGCCAACCTCTCCGGCAATACCGACACTTCCAATTCCGCGACCGCCACCGGCGGACCCGGCGGCGGTGGCGGATCGGGAACGACCACCCCGCCCAAAGGCGGAACCGGCGGCGCAGGGGCGCGGGCGGCAGCGGAACGGCTTCCGCCTCCACGCAAACCGGCACCTACGCCGGCGTGGAGAGCGCAACCGCCACCGGCGTGGGTGGAAACGGCGGCACAGGCGGCGACGGTGGAATCCCCTCCGGCAAGGGCTCCCAGGGTGAAGGGGCGCAGGGGGTGACGGCGGGACCGGCGACTCCTTCGCCAGCGCTTATTCAACCGAAAGCATCACCGATGCCACCGCCACCGCGACCGGAGGCAACGGCGGCGATTCCGGCTCGGGCTTCGGCCCCATCGGCGGCGGCGGCGCGGGCGGCGATGGCGGCGTCGCCTCCATCAGCCAGGTCTATGCCCAGGAGGACAACTCCAACGGAAACGAGGATAACGTCAACGCCAGCGCCACCGTCACCGGCGGAAATGGCGGCAACAACTACACCGTGAGCAACGGCGGCGTCGGGGCTTCCGAATCGATCAGCAATCTTCCCGGGGGCTCCTCGAGGGGTAATCTCCAGCTCAGCCAGGCCGCCATCGGCGGCAACGGCGGCAACAGCAACGGCGGAACCGCCGGCGCGGCCGGAAACGCCTCCGCCAATTTCAGCGGGGAATACGATTCCTCCATCGCCCCCAGCGGCCTGGGGGTATACGACGCCGCTTCCGGTGGCGACGGCGGCGCTGACTCCAACGCCAACGCGGCGCCGGGAGGCACGGCCACGGTGACCGTCAACACGACCGGCTCCGCTGAAATCAACTTGACGGCGAAGGCACTCAACGGACCGTCAAATGGCGTCGGCGGCGCAATCACCTCTGGCACCGGGAACGGGGGAATCGGCGGGAACGCCTCGATGACCGCCACCATGGCGATGAGCGCCTACGCCTACTTCACGGGCATTGTCAGCGCCGGGTATGGGGGGTCCGTCTCCAGCTCCGCCAGCGGCAACGGCGGCGCGGGGGGAACCGCAAGCTTTTCCGGCACCGATAACAACTCCGCGACCGGAATTGTGATGGACATCGACCTCTATGGCGGCAACGGCGGAACGGGAAGCGGCGCATCCTACGGCGGCGGCGCGGGCGGCGCTCCCAGCCTTGGCACGTTCTCGATCACCGCCAGCGGCGCCAACATCCTTTTGCTCGAAGCCGGCGGCAGCGGTGGCGCCGGGGTCAACGGCGCTCGGGGCGGAAATGGATATGGCGTGAGTCTCAACAACGCCATTCCCGAACCCTATGTGTCGTTCAATTTCAACCAGGGCGCCGTCGGTGGATCTGGCGGGAACTCCGACACCGGCACGCCGGGAAATCCCGGCAACGCCTCGTCCGTCTACACCTTGACCAATACCGACAACTTGAATGGAGCGCCCGTCACCGGCACTGTCCGCGCCTATGGTGGAAACGCCGGAGCGCCAGCAGCCTTGGCGATCCGGGCGGAACCTCAACCGCGACCATCAGCGTCCAAAGGTTGTGCAATGTCAGCGACGAGGCAGATGCCAACTACCAGAGTCCAACTTCCTCCGACGGCGCAGGCGGGAATATAACCAGTGGCGGCACCGGTGGCGCCGGCGGCGGCGCAACCGCTACCGCAACGGCGAGCACCAGCGGCACCGTCTTCAATTCTTTCACGGCCGCCTCTGTCTCCACCGCCGTCGGCGGAGCGGGCGGCAGCAGCTCGTCGGGCATGGGAGGAGGTGGCGGCGGGGCAACCGCCAACTCCTACGGGGTCAGCTATGCGGGAGCCATCTCGGCAACCGCCCTCGCCACTGGTGGCGCGGGAGGAGCTGGCAATGGCGCCGGCAATTACGGCGGCAATGGGGGTGGCGCCTCCATCTCCTCCGATGACGCTTACTCGAAGACCGGCAAAGTCTCCCTCGATGCGGAGGTTGTCGGCGGCGCGGGCGGCGGCGGCTATAACGGCGCCAGTGCCGGCCCCGGCGCCAGCGTGACCCTCAGCAACGCCCTCTCCGGCTCTACCAGCGGTGAGCTCGATCTCAAGCAAATCGCGACCGGCGGAGCCGGGGGAACCTCCGACGCCCTCGCGCCCGGCAACGGTGGAAACGCCACCTCCACCGTCTCCGCCGCCACCAGCGGTGAATCGCTCGTCAGCGCCGACTACGAAGCCTATGGCGGAATTGCCGGCGCCGCCTTTGGCCAGGGAAATACCAACGTCGCCGGGGGCTCTGCGACGACCAACGTCAATCTGTCGGCCACGGGCAACCTCTCCATCAATACCGTCGCCGCCGGCGGTTCAGTTTTACCCTTGTCGTTTCTCAACGCGGGCGGAACCGGCGGCGCCGCAACGGCAACGGCAACCGGAAGCACCAGCGGCACGGCGGCCGGCAGCAGCGCCGTCACCGTCACATCGACTGCCACCGGCAGCGCCGGGGGATGGCCCTACTCCACGGGCAACGCCGGCAACGGTGCAAACGCCAGCGCCTCCGCTTCGGGCAGCGGCTCTGGCGCCGACCCCGTCACCGTCATGGCCAGCGCAATCGGCGGCGCGGGCGGCTCGCTTCTTTACTCCAATTACGTCCCCGGCAACGGCGGCAGCGCCACCGCCACCGCTTCGGCAACCTCCACCACCGTGCAGCCCACCCTCACCGCCGAGGCTTTTCCCGGCGCAGCCGGCGCTTACTACAATTACAACAACCAAACCTACAACCCCCCCTATGGCATCGCCGGCACTGCCAGCGCGATCCTTCTTGACAACGCCCTCAACGTCGAGCAGGACGCCTCCGACGGCACAAATCTTTATGTGAATATCACCGCGGCCACGCTTTCCCTCAGCCAGACGACGCCGACGCTGAATACCGAATCCCTCTCTATCACCGGCTCCGGATTCGTCTCCATGCCCGGCATCACAAATCAAGGCAATTCAGGAATTCTCACCATCGGCGGCAGCGCGACGCTGCAACTGACGGCTAATTCCGGGGCAAGCGCGCAGGGTTCGCTGGTTCTCACCGGCAATGGCGTGCTGGACATCACCAACAATCACATGTTCATCGATTATGGATCCGGCGCCGATCCCGAATCCTCAATCGCCGGCTATATCCGCAGCGGCTATAACAATGGCCACTGGAACGGTCCGGGGATCATCTCCACCACGGCGCAGACTCCCACCAATGGCTTTCGCTACGGCATCGGTTTCGCCGACGGGGCCGATGGAATCGTCTCCGGCCTCTCCTCGGGACAGATTGAAATCAAATACACCTTGCTGGGCGACGCGAATCTTGACGGGACCGTCAACGGCTCCGACTTCAGCATCCTGGCGGCGAATTTTGGACTGGGGCATACCAACTGGGATCAGGGCGATTTCCTGTACACGAGTTCCGTCAACGGCTCCGACTTCAGCGCCCTCGCCGCCAATTTCGGCCAGGGAGACAGCGGGGCAGATGCAAGCGTCTCACCAGGCGACATCGCTGCGCTCCACGCTTTTGCGGCCGCAAATGGATTGCTTGCCGACGTTCCCGAGCCGGGCGATGCGTGTCTGGCGGGTTTGGTGTTGGTTGGTGCGCTGATTCGCCGGCGACGTGGTGGAATAGCTGGGTAACTGACGAAAAACCGGAGTTCAATGAGAAAATGCAGCCAACGCAACGCGCAACTCTTTGCCCTCGCCCTGGCAACAGCGCGGGCGACGGTGGGATTCTCCGCGACGACTTATACATGGATTACCCCCCTGTTTGGCACGGGAACCGGCAATGACGACTGGTCTACTCCCGGCAACTGGAGCCCCACCGGCGTGCCCGCCGGCGGCGACACCGCGCTGGTCCCGGGCGATGGGCTGTTCGGCGGTTCCGTACTTTACGATTACGCCGGCCCCGCGGTCACGCTGAGCTTGGTGAATATCAGCGCCAGTTCCTCTGGGGGCCGCACCACTCCCACCTCTTATTTGTACATTTCCGCCAACAATCTTTCCGCAAACGAGGAATACGTCGGCGATTCCGGGTCTTCCATTGATGGGCGCGGCGAGATCGATCAGAGCGGAGGAACGAATTCCATTTCGGGACTGACCAATTCGACGCTCTATCTCGCCTACAACCAAACCGACATCGGAACTTACAACCTCAGCGGCAGCGCAACCCTCGCGGCGACCAACCTGGTCGTCGGCTATAACGGCACCGCGACCTTCACCCAGACCGGCGGCACTGGCAACTTTGGACAGTTGGTCGTCAACCAGAGCTACGGCTCCGGAACCTACAATCTCAGCGGCAATGGCGTCGTCAATGCCACCGACGAAACCATCGGTGAAAATGGCTCCGGCACGGGCGGTGCGACCTTCCTTCAACTCGGTGGCATAAATTCCGCGGGCTCCATCGGAGTTGGAATCCAGGGAACCGGAACGTATACGCAAATCGGGGGCGCTATCGTCGCCACCAATGGCCTCAGCGTTGGAGACAATCAGGGCGCCGGTTCTGGCACGTTTAATTTCGAAGCAGGCACGCTTAACTCGGGCGCGGTGAATGTCGGTGCGGTGGGCCTGGGAACTTTTAACCACTCCGGCGGAACCTTTATCGCCACCTCGCTTACCCTGGGAGCCGCCGGTTATGAAGAGGAGGTTTCCGGCGACGGGCAATACTACCTCAGCGGCAGCGGTACGCTCATTGTCACGGGATTCGAGGCAATCGCCGGGGACGGGTCCGGAGAGTTCACCCAGACTGGAGGCACGAATACCGATGATGGCAACCTGGTTATACCTGAACCGTCGTACACCGGATCGGCAAACTATTCCCTCAGCGGCGGCAGCGCCAGCGCCAACGGCACTCAGATCGGCACCGATATCAACAGCTCCACGGCCAGGGGAACCCTTGCCGTCACCGGAAACGGAACCTTCACCGATCCCCTTGGCATCAACCTCCAAACCAGGGGAACACTATCCCTCGGCGGCGGCACCATCAACACCGCCTCGGTTCAAATGAGTGGCGGCACATTCGCCTGGACCAGCGGCACCCTCAACATCACCGGCGCTGCTGGATTAACGATCGATACCGGCGATTTGCTCGGCGCGGTCGCGTCGATCACGCCGGGAGAAATTCTCCACGTCACCACGACGCTGACCAACAACGGCTCGTTCACCAATACATCCCAGGTTTCGGCGGGCAATGTCGTCAATGTCGGAACATTCACGTCGGAGGCTACCCTGACGGTGGCAGGATCCTTCACCAATTCCGGCACCGCGATCCTCGGCGGAACCCAGAACTGGCGCACGGCGCGACATTTTCAATACCGCGGGCGCGGCGGCATTTCAAACCGATGCGGGATCCGCCTCATCTTCCACGCTCGCCGTGAATCTCAGCGGCGGCAACGTAACGCTCGCAAGCCCGCAGCACTGGGCCGGATTGACCATCACCGGCGGAATTCTCGATATCTCCAACGAGCACCTCTTCCTCTCCTATGGTTCCAGCGACCCGATCTCGACGATTTACAGCTATCTGAAATCGGGCTATGCGGGCGGGACCTGGGCGGGGAGCACAGGCATCACCAGCTTCACCGCCGCGGCTTCGGGTGGCCACTATGGGGTCGGCTTCGCCGACGGCAAGGACGGCGTCGTCGCCGGGCTCTCCTCCGGCCAGATCGAATTGAAATATACGTTGCTCGGCGACGCCAACCTCGACGGCACCGTCAACGGCTCCGATTTCTCCATCCTCGCCGCCAACTTCGGGCTGGGCGAAACGAACTGGGACCAGGGAAATTTTCTCTACGGCTCATCCGTGAACGGCAGCGACTTCAGCGCGCTGGCGGGCAACTTCGGCCAGGGCGACAGCGGCGCGGATGCCGTCGTCTCCCAGTCCGACATCGCGGCTCTTGATGCCTTCGCAGTCGCCAATGGTTTGCCCCTCCCCACAATCAACGCGGTCCCCGAACCCGCAACACTGGCCCTCCTCGCCGCCCCCGGACTTTTCCTGCGCCGAAGACGGCCAAAATGGCATCGCCAAGCACGCTTGGAAGGAGTGTAGAGTCACGCAATCGGGAATCGATCAGATAAATCGGATCATCGGCGAAAGGAGCAGCGATGACGAAGTGTGATATCACACGTTTGAGCAAAGACTAAATATTCGAAGTAGATATTCGGTCGAGCGCTGCCTGTATTAACTTATCATTGAAGAGGCGTCGTTTACGTTCCGCTGCTCCCGGTGTAGGCCATTGATTCAATGCATTGCGAACACCATCAACGGTACGATCCGGATTCTCATGCTCCAACAACCAACCGACTGTCGCGAAAGCTTCCATGCCCAACGGTGACTGGAACCCATCAATCAGTGCATCTGTTTTTTCGATCGCCTCTACGAACGCAGCAACCTCCGATTTGCGCAAATAAGCTGCAAGTTTCTCGTGATGATCCGGGGCGAAGTGCAGTACATCCGCGGGTCCGGCGTCAGCCAAACGCTTCTCGCTATGCAGGTAGCTTCCGTCAAGATTATCGAGCAGATGGCGCAAATCATCGGCGTATGGACCGTACCGGCCGGCTTCGAAGGTGAGCTTGAGCGGATCGACCAAGCCCAGGCGATGGATAACCCTTGTCAAAACCCATGCCAGCTTTTGCACTTCGAGCATAGAACAATCGAAGCCCAACACCTCATACCTTCGCACAATCTCCGCGATCAGCGCACGCGCCGGCGTGAGTTTCTCGACACCAGTCGTCTTGCTCACGTTTTGATAAGCCGCCGTGGGCTCATAGACGATAACTTCAACCTCCGGCAGTTCACTGAGTTCGTCTTTGATAATCGGACGCACGTCCTCCCAGTCTAGACCACCGTTCCCGCTCCCAAGTGGCGGAACCGCAATCGACTTTATCTCCTTCTCCAAGATCACACGTCGCAAATCCTTCAAACCTGCGCGAATCCACTCGAGTTTGGATGGGTAACGCCAGTGTGCTTTGGTCGGGAAGTTGATAATCCAGCGCGGTCCGTTGAGTTCTAATGACTCAGTCACGAACATGTGGCCCAGGGAAAGTTCCTTACGCTTACATGCGGCTTCATAGGCTTGAAAGTTGTCGGGGAATCGCTCCTTGAACATTAGCGCTATCCCCTTGCCCATAATGCCCATCGTGTTTACGGTGTTTACGAGGGCATCAACATCTGCGTCCAAAAGATTTCCCTGTGTGAATCGCATCGTTTTAGAAATAAAAATTACGCGTAACTCGCGCCCTCAATTTTATACCGCATTCATCTGCGGCGCCGTCTATGCTCGATTTCACCTGCTCGTCAAAACATCCAATCCCCAACAGCGCCTCGACCGGCACATGACGATGGACAAGTGCTTCAGCCTGATAACGCGCCTGCCGGCCAGGATCTTCCGGATCTCGGCTGAAACTCCGACTTCGCAACAGCGCCCAATCTACTCGTTCGAGATCAGCCAAATCGTTAAAATAATTCGTTTCCACTGCGTAAGCATGACCGTCCGTAAACAAAAATGGAACGCTAAGCTGATGCAATTTCGGCAGGGAGGATACAATTACGGCAATCTCATTATTCTCCCGCTTTATCATGCCGTTGTATCCCGTTTTGATGTTGTACATCATAATCGAAAACGGCGTGAAGTAGAATGGCACATAGTCAGCCAATGTTCCACCTGGCTGAATCTCGACTCGGCGTGTTCGGCGTTTTTCAATAAGATCGGCCATCCCGATCGGAATGAAATTGGGATCTCGCGCACGCAGAGCTTTGACAATAAAGCCCATGCCGAAGAATCCACGGCACATTTTGCACGTGCGTAATCCGAAAAATATGAGCATCCTGGGGACCCAGTTCAGCCATTTTGATCGTGGCAATCTTACCGCAATCTCGCCGGCCATTCCTCAGAACAGATCAAAATCAAATACACGCTACCGGGGGACACCTCCGTCAACGGCTCCGACTTCTCCGCCCTCGCCGCCAATTTCGGCCAGGGCGACAGCGGCGCCGATGTGGCCGTCTCCCAGTCCGACATCGTGGCCCTTGATGCCTTCGCAGTCGCCAATGGTTTGCCTCTCCCAACCATCGGCACCGTCCCTGAGCCCACGGCCAGCGGATTGGTTGTACTCTCCACTATGGGGTGCCTCGCTAGCAGGCGGAAAACATTGGCGCGGGCGAAGGCCGTTTCGCCGTCCGGAATGGTTTCAAATCAGTAACTGACCGCGACAAGCGGGCTGCCCAGCCAGTGGAAGTTGCGAATTTTCCGGGCCTCTGAATAAATCTATTCCTTGCGAAAGGCATATAAAAAGTTCCCCGCGATAGAATGGGCCCGACTTGAAAATAGCCGGCCGAGATTTCCCGTGGAAATGGCTGCACCGATTGGCGCTGGTAATTGCTTGCGCGCTTCTGGTTGACGCAGGATTCCAAATGCGCTGGTGGGCGTGGCGGGCCAGCGCGCATATCCATTTTTCCACGGACATGCAAAACGCGCTTCGCTGGGGGAACCGCGCCGACAAGCTGGGGTATCTCAATCTCTATTCGTTGGTGCTCCAAAGCCGCGACCAATACGATCTTGGACTGGATTATCCCCCGCTTAGGCTCGCGGTCTTTACGCTCTGGGCGAAATGGCTCGATCACGCGGCTCCAGAAATGGTGCCAACGATTCCTGTCAATGAGCTGAAGATTCCAACTTTTCTCGTAGACCTCGAAGGAAGGCACTGGCGAAGCGAATATCGTGTCAATCGGCCCTTGTTGATGTTTAACGCCGCTGTGGAACTTGCCGCGTCGCTCGCGGCGGGATTGCTGGTTTGGCAAACCGTCCACCGCCCGTGGCTCGCGCTTATCGCGGCAATGTGCCTGTGGCTCAATCCCGGCGTTTGGATCGACTCCTGGATGCGTCCCAGTTGGGATGCGTGGATCCTGCCGTTTTATCTATGGGGGATTTTGGCGGCCTTTCGGCGCCGATGGATGATCAGCGGCGTCATCATGGGGATCGGGTGTATGTTTAAAGGCCAGTTGCTGGTCGTTGTACCACTGTTTGTTCTCTGGCCCGTCTTCCGTGCGGATCTTTTAGCCGCTTTGCGGTGGCTCGGAGGATTTCTGCTGGCCACCGCCGTCATTGTCTCTCCATGGCTTTTGACTCGATTCTCGGACGACCGTCGGACCTTGAATTGGCCCCCCCTCGGCTTTGTCGCCGGCATCGTCTTGCTGGCCGTTTTATTGCGCCGCCGTCTGCCGTGCGCCTGGCTTCAAGGCGCTGTCGCCGTTCTCGTGGCCGGCGCCATTTTTCCGGAGCTTTTTTCTCGGCCACCGCGCTGGACTGGTATCGCGTCGGGTTCAAATATGGCGTACAGAAATATCCGAACCTTGAAATGGGCGGCACCGACTGTTTGGCCGGCATTCTGGAACATCGCTACGGCTTCGACTCGAAGGATGTCTGTTTTACCTTCACTCCCCACGTTGCGAGTTGGAGTTCGTCACCTGTTCACGTAACAATCTCCCGCCTGCTTATGGTTGTATATGCCTCTGCCCTGGTGGCCGCGACCGTCGGGCTGGTCCTTCAGTTGCATTGGGGAAGTTCTCGATGGCTTGTAGCGGCGACCACTCCCTGGCTGCTATTTTTCACGCTCGCGCCCCATATGCACGAGCGATATTTGGTCTGGGCTGCCGGTGTTGGCGCAATTGTGGTCGGCGATTCGTTCGGAATGACGCTTCTTCTGCTGCTGATCTCCGCCGCCAGCGGGCTGATGACCCTCGGCGTGCTGCTCGGGGGTCACGGCGGCCAGAATTTCCTCCCCACCGCCAGCGGCGCCCTCGGACCTTCACTGAAGCGACTGATTCAAGGAATGAGCCCCGATTTCGGCTGGGCATTATTGGTTTGCGCGGCCGTCTTCCTCTATCAATCCCTGCGCTTTCCAACGAATAGATCCAGTTCGCCGAAAGGACAAACTTGACTTGGGCTATGGAGTCACCAACCGGAACGAGGGCAACTTCCTTTACGGTAACTCCGTCAATGGCTTCGACTTCTCCGCCCTCGACGCCTTCGCTTTCGCCAACAATCTTCCAATTCTGGTAGTCGCCGAAGTCCCTGAGCCTGGTTGCACGATTTCTCCCGCCACCGCCGCGAGCGTCCTATTTCTACGCCGCCGTAGAAAATCGCTCTCGCTTTCTACAGGCAGCACCTGCGAATCGAGATTTAGCGATTAATTGTTTCCGCACCCACTCCGGCTGTGAATAAAATCCGCTTGTAGTATTTCAGAATCATGACAGAATATCTTCTCGGGTGCGCATTGGGATTCGGCCGGCCAAAGCGAAGAACCCGCCAATCTGACCCCGCCTGCTGAAAGGCGGGCACCCAGTCCAAGTTTTCGGGCCGCTTCCAGAGGGAGGGAATCATGCGGCTTGAAATCAATCGCTCTTCCCTCACCCAACCTTCAAGCGACACATCCGAGAGTCAACCGTAATTCCAATCCGGGGAGAATTAACAATGAAAAGAAAACTTCTGGCTGCTACGTTCCTGGTCGTCCGGGCTGCATTGCCGGCAAAAGCCGACACAACCGTCACATGGGGACACACAGATGGTACGTGGAGCAATCCCGCCGATTGGACCCCGAATGTCGTCCCCAATAACAATGGCTCTGACCTCTACGACGTAAGCATACCCACCGGCGGATCCGTATCGCTCGACATAAATCCCACCATTCAGCAGTTGGCTTTTGTATCGGGAACTATTTCAGGAGACTCAACCACCCTGACAATTGACGGTCTATTTAACTGGAGTTCAAGCGGCGATGTCGCGATGACCGGCGCCATCAACGCCGACGGCGGCATGAATATTTATGGCGCGGGGCTCTCGAGCGGAACCATCAACAACAACGGCACCGCCACCTGGAGCGAAGACACCATCAGCGGTCCGTCTAACACCAATCAGGCGATCTTCAATAACAATCTGGGCTCGAACTTCAATATCCAGTGCGACCAGGCGATGTACGGCTATCCCTCGACATCCACCGATCCTTCCCAGTTCAATAACTATGGCACGGTGACCAAATCAGTTACCACAGGTACCACGACCATCAACTTCGAGTTCAACAATAGCGGAACGGTCAACGTCCAATCTGGGACGTTGGCGCTGAATGGCGGCGGAAACGAAACCGGCGCGTTTGCCATCAGCAGCGGTGCTACTTTCGAAATCGGTGGCGGCGGAAACTTCCAAATCGGCAGCAGCATTGGGGGCCTTGGTAATGTCGTCTTTTTCGATGCCGGTACCTACGATTTGGCCACCATCAACGGAACTTATGATCCCGCCGGAACCACGACGGTCACCGGCGGCGCGGTGACCTTCAGTTCTCCCAACGTCTCAATCGGAAACGCGCTTACAATAAACGGAGGAACCGCGACCTTTGACACTGGCGCCGCAAACGTCACGCCCTCTTCCATCACATTCAGCAGTGGAACCTTCACGGGCTCGGATACCATCACAACCTCCGGCGCGTTCAACTGGACCGGCGGCACCTTAGGACAGGCGGCCAGCACTCAGATCATCAACGCCAACGGCGGCATGAGCATCAGCGGCGACTGCTTTTTTTACGGCGGTACGATCAACAACAACGCTTCCGCCACTTGGACTGGCGGCTACATCCAGACCAGCTACCCCAACGCGACCAATTTATCCTCGATCTTCAATAACAACCTTGGGGCAACCCTCAACATCGTTGGCCCCACGACATATGACGACATTGGCACACAAATCGGATATCCCTACCAGTTCAACAACTATGGAACCCTGATTGTCTCAACAGCCTCAGGCTCTGCAAATATAGGAGCTCAGTTCACCAACAGCGGGACGGTTGAAGTCCAAGCCGGATACCTGGGCCTCGATGGCGGTGGCAATCAAACCGGCGACTTCGACGTCAGCAGCGGCGCCACTTTGGAGATCGGGGGAAACACCAATTTCCAGAGCGGTAGCAGCATTAACGGTGGCGGGAATCTTTACGTCACCGCCGGCACCTCCACGGTGAGCGGTACCTATAGTCTCGCCGGCACGACTACAGTCCGCGGCGGCACGATAACATTCAGTTCGCCCAACGTCTCCATTTCCAGCACCCTCACGGTCAATGGAGGAACCGCAGTTTTCGACACCGGTACAACCAACATCGACCCTTCTTCCATTACCCTCAGCCTGTTGGGAACCATTACCGGATCCGATGTCATCACCACCCCGGGCCTGTTTACCTGGTCCGACGGTACCGTGGGGATGGGAACCAGTTCCGAAACCATCAACGCGAATGGTGGCATTAGCATCGGCGGCGACGTTCGCGACACTTTCCTGGCCGGAACAATCAACAATAACGCCACCGCCACGTGGAGCGGCAATTCCATCCTCGGTCCTACTGTCCACCAGGCCACGTCTTTCAATAACAATTTGGGCGCTAACTTTAATATCCAGTGCGATCAGGCGTGGGGCGGCTTCGGTTCGTCATACCCCGATCCCAACCAGTTCAATAATTTTGGCACACTGACCAAATCAGTAACCATCGGCATCACCTCTATCAGTGCCGAGTTCAACAACAGTGGAACCGTTAACGTCGAAACCGGAACGCTAATGCTCGACGGCGGTGGCAACCAAACCGGAAGTTTTAATATCAGCAGCGGCGCTACTTTGGAATTCGCAGCAGGCGGCACTTTCCAAAGCGGCAGCAGCGTGGGCGGCGGCGGCAATCTCCTGCTCTACGGCGGTACGCTGAACATGAACACCCCCAACAACTACACCGGCAGCACCACCGTCAAGGCAGGCACGCTGATCGAGGGGGTGACCGGGGCACTCCCGGGCGGCAACGTCACGATCTCCGGTGGCTCGTTGATGTTGGGCGCAGGCACCGGAATTTCCCAAATCACCTCACTGGCTATGTCGGGCTCAGGGGTCCTCGATATTTCCAATAACGAGGTCATCATCAACTATGGCAACGGGACGGACCCGATCGCTTCAATCGCTGGGTGGATTGCCGACGGATATAACGGCGGCAAATGGAATGGCGCGGGGATTGTCTCCAGTTCGGCGCGAACACTGACCAACGGTCTCCGCTACGGCGTCGGCTTTGCCGACGGCAATGACGGCGTCGTTTCCGGACTCTCCTCCGGCCAAATCGAAATCAAATACACCCTCCTCGGCGACGCCAACCTCGACGGCGCCGTCAACGGCTCCGACTTCTCCATCCTTGCCGCCAACTTCGGCCTCGGCGTCACCAACTGGGATCAGGGAAATTTTCTCTACGGCTCATCGGTGAACGGAAGCGACTTCAGCGCACTCGCCGCCAACTTTGGGCAGGGAGACAGCGGCGCGGATGCATCCGTCTCGGTGGGTGACATCGCCGCCCTCGATGCCTTCGCGGCGGCGAATGGGTTACCCATGCCGGTGATTGCTTCTGTGCCGGAGCCGGGGTCGCTGGGGTTGCTCGCAGCGGCGGGATGTATGAGTATGCGAAGCCGCAGGCACGTGAAACGGACATAAGGCGGCGACCTCCTTTCGCAGTCCACGGCGGGAACTTGAAGCGGACAGAACGGGGTTACTTCCCGGAACAAAACGAGGACAGAAAGGGGGCTTGACAAAATGTCTCGGAACCGGGACATTAGGGGTATTGAAGCCCGCGATTTTTCACCCTCAAGCCCGGACTGTATTAAAAGAGTTTCCGGAAGAGGCGCAGCGAGTTGGGCAAAGCCATCTTTGATCTGCAAAAAGGCAGATTTCTCGCGATGCCCTTGTCCCGACCCATGAGAGCCGTGGCTCCGGGTGTTGAAGAATTGCGCGTGAAGGATCGGGCTGGAATATATCGGGTTTTCTACTATGCGCGGCTCGAGGATCGCCTTCTTGTATTTCACGCGTTCATCAAGAAAACTCAGAAAACACTTCGACATGACATTGATCTGGGAAGGAAAAGACTGAAGGAGATGATTCATGAAACAGTCTAAAGTCACGATAGCCAGAAATCCCGGGGAACTCGCCCAAGCGCTGGGCCTCACGCCGGCGGACGGGCTTGAGATTGAAATCCGTAGTGAGCTGAACGACAAGATCATCGAGGTCGTCAAGAAGAAGGGGCTTACACACGCTCAAGTGGCGAAACTTGCCAAAGCTTCCAGGACTCGCGTGACCGCTCTCTTGAATCGAAACACGTTCGAGATTTCCACCGATATGATGCTCAGGATTCTGGGCGCGCTGGGCGTAAAGGCCAAACTCCAGTTCAGAAGCGCTGCGTAGAATGCACCGCGCCGTGGGGGCCGGGTGTGATTCCCACTGTATAATCGCCGGATTGCTCTCCACCCATCTCCCCCAAACCCCCCAGATTATTGCCTGTTGTTACCTTTTGTACCCAATACCCCGCGCGGAAAATCACGCGCCCTTCGCGTAAGATTTCAACCGTCTGACGATGTTTGAATCAGAGGTGTTATGGCAGTGAACGTGGCGATTGTCGGTGCAACCGGGGCGGTGGGTCAGGAACTCTTGAATATCCTGGCCGAGCGGAAATTCCCCATCAAAAATCTGGTGCTGCTCGCCAGCGCCGCAGCGCGGGAAAGAAAGTCGAATTCGCCGGCAAGACGTGGACGGTCCAGGAACTTTCCAAGGAGAGCTTCAAGGATGTGAAGATCGCCTTCTTCGCCGCCGGCGGAGGGATCAGCAAGGAGTTCGCACCCGCGGCCGTGGCGGCTGGGGCGGTGGTCATCGACAAAAGCTCCGCCTTCCGCATGAAGCAGGGAATCCCCCTCGTCGTTCCCGAAGTCAACGGCGAGCAGATTCACAAGCATATTGGCATCATCGCCAGCCCCAATTGCAGCACGATCATCATGAACGTCCCGGTCTGGCCGCTGCACAAGGCCAACCGCGTGAAGCGGATCGTGATGAGCACCTACCAGGCCGTCAGCGGCGCCGGGGCGGCGGGCGTCGTCGAACTGGAGCAGCAGATCAAATCCCACGCCGCCGGCGGCAAGATCGAGCGGACGCTCTTTCAGCACCAGATCGTCCACAACCTCTTCAGCCACGACACCGCGATCGCCGCCAACGGGTACAACGAGGAAGAAAACAAAACCATCAACGAAACCCGCAAGATCTTCGGCGACGAGCGGATCATGATCACCGCGACCTGCATCCGCGTCCCGATCCCCCGCGCCATAGCGAGTCGATCAACCTCGAGTTCGAGCGCCCGATGAGTCCCGAAGAAGCCCGGCGGATTCTGTCGAAAGCGCCCGGCGTAAAACTCGTCGACGACCGCGAGAAAAATCATTTCCCGATGCCGCTGGAAGCCAGCGGGCAGGATTTGGTGCTGGTGGGCCGGATACGCCAGGACATCAGTCGAGATGATGGTCGCGGAATCGATCTGTTCGTCAGCGGCGACCAGGTGCGCAAAGGCGCGGCGACCAATGCCGTGCAGATCGCGGAAAAGTTGATCGCGGAGTGAAAAGAATCTTCACCGCGGAGCACGCAGAGAGCGCGGAGAGAAGGATTTTGTTTTCTTGGCGCTCTTCTATGAGCCGAGCCTTGTCAAGGGGCGTTGATCGCTCATGCGGTCGATTGGGTGAGCCTTCTATTCAGTGCTCGCGCCTGGCGGCGGGCCTATTCAACTATACAAACGGCCAGCCCCATTCTTAGCGGCAAGCTTTTAAGCTTAGAGCGCCAACCGGGGTCTGGCCTTGCTCATTCAACCTGCACGAACGCTTCAATTCCACTTCACTTCAGCTCTCCTCATTTCCCCCCACAGAAGACAACGGCTTTCTGACACGGTGTCTTCCGGAGGGGAGATACTCCATCGCCTGTCCCGACCTGTCGGGACAGTCTTCGCATTTTCGATTCTCAAGCGGCTGTCGCCGCCGCCGGCGGACGCTGAGGTTCCTTCCACTTGGTTCCGTCCCGCAGCATCGCCCAAAGCTTCACCAGCAACCTTCGGGCTACCGCAACAATCGCGATCTTCTTCCGCTTCTCGCTCCCGCGGCAAACCCTCTCGTATACGTCCTTCATCCACGTATCGCGGTGAACTCCCAGCCACGCCACCTCCACCAGCAACTCCCGCAGCAACCCGTTGCCCGCCTTGCTGATCCGGCCCTGCCGGTCGCTGGCGCCGCTCTGCCAGCGCCGCGGGGTCAGTCCCACATAACATCCCACCTGCCGCCCGTTCCTGAACCGCTTCGGATCATCAATAATCGCCACCACCGCCTCGCTCAGTCGGGGGCCAACACCGGGCACCTCCTGCAATCGCTTCACCGCTCGGTTGGCCTGGCCCAGTTCCTGAAGCCTGCTTTCGACAGATTCGATCTGCGTCTCCAAGTGCTCCAGTTGCGCCACCTCACAACCGATCTGAAACAGCCACAGATCCTCCGCCGACGCCCCCGCCGCTTCCTTCTTCATCTCCTCCAGCCGCTCCTTCGTCCACGCCTTTTTCGTCGAGGGCAGATGCAACCCCTGACGTTCGTAGATCGAGCGGATCGAGTTCTTGATCGCCGTGCGGCGGTCCACCAGGCCGTGTCTATATTCAATCAATGACCGCCACTGCCGAACCGAAGCTTTAGGCACGTGAACCGTCGGCAGCGAATCCATCTCCGACATCACGGCCATCTTCAACGCGTCCTTCCGATCGCTCTTGTCCTTCACCGTCTTCCAGCGCCAGCGCTCATCGTTGCCATTGGCCACCTGGACGGGAACCTTATTCCGCTCCGCCAGATCGCAAACCCATCCGGCCGCCGGGCCGGCCTCGATCACCAGCCGATCCGGACGAATCCGATCCAGAAGTTTCTGCACTTCAGCGGCATTGGTGCCGATCTTGCCGAATGTTCTTTCTCCGCCGCCGGTGAGGTAATCCACAAAAACGCTCTTGTTCTTTCCCAGGTCCAAAGCGAGAATTCGCATTGCCGAGTCCTTTCTCAAAAAGACGTTTGAGCGACCCACGCGGTACGCTCGTCAACACTTGGGGCATTTTGACCCCTTTCACGTCCCGAGAAAGGCTCGGCTTCATAGTTTCTTGGCGTCTTGGCGGTTATAAGATTTTTAACCGCCAAGACGCCAAGAGCGCCAAGAATTTGAATGAAGGCAATTTCTCCGCGCTCTCTGCGTGCTCCGCGGTGAGCAATCGCGCAATTCCGATCGAAACGAATGAAAATCGTCCACATCATCACTCGCCTCATCATCGGCGGGCGCAGGAGAATACGGTGCTGTCATGCGCGGGGCAGCATCGATCCGGGCACGAGGTGACGCTGATCACCGGGCCGGCGATCGGGCCGGAGGGGTCGCTGATGGAGAAGGCGCAGTCGCAGGGGTATCGCGTCATCGTGGTGGACGAAATGCGGCGGGCGATTCATCCGCTACGAGATTTGCGGGTTTACTGGGAGCTGGTTCGGCTGCTGCGGGAAATCAAGCCAGATATTGTCCACACGCATTCGAGCAAGGCGGGAATCATCGGCAGATGGGCGGCGCGGAAGGCGGGGATGCAGGGGGTGGTCCATACGATCCATGGGCTGGCGTTTACAGCTTCGACGAATGCGGCGGTGAATGGGGCGTATAAGCTCCTGGAAAAGAAGGCAGCGCCGCTGACGGCGCGGATTGTGTGCGTGGCGGATGCGATGCGGGAGCAATCGCAGGCGGCGGGGATCGGGAAACGAGAGCAGTATGTGACGATTTACAGCGGGATGGAGACGGAGCCGTTTTTGAATCCGCCGGTTTCGCGGGAGAAGGTGAGGCAGTTGCTGGGGCTGGGGGATGAGCACCTGGTTGTGGGAACGATTGCCCGGCTGTTTGATTTAAAGGGACATGATGATCTGCTGGGGCTAGCGCCCGAATTGTGCAAGCGGATTCCGAATCTGCGGTTTTTGTGGGTGGGGGATGGGCTGCTGCGGGCGAGGTTTGAAGAGGAGATGCAGCGGATGGGGTTGCGGGATCGGTTTATTTTGACGGGCATGGTGCCGCCGGGACGAGTGCCGGAGTTGACGGGGGCGATGGATATTCTTGTGCATCCATCAAGGCGGGAGGGGTTGGCGCGGTGCTGCCGCAGGCACAGCTTGCGCAGGTGCCGGCGATTACCTATGACGTGGATGGGAATCGAGAGGGGTTGGTGGATGGAGTGACGGGATTTGTTTTGCCGGCGTTTGATGTTTCTAAATTATCGGGGGCGATTTTGAAATTGGCGGAGGATTTCGAACTTCGCAAGAGGATGGGGGAGGCGGGGCGGAAGTTTGCGCTGGGGAGGTTTGATGCGGGGGTGATGGTGGAGGGGCTCGAGAAGCTGTATGAAGAAATTCGAAATTCGAAATTCGAATGACCCGTCGAGAGCCTCAGGGTCGAGCGACGAATCAAATTCGAAATTCGAAATTCGAAACTTAGAATGGGGCTGTCAGTCGGGGTTCAATTCGGAGAGCTTTTTCTCGAGGACTTTCTGCCGGCGTGGGCGGCGGAGTCCAGCCAGTTGCGCAGCGAGGAGGCGCGCGAACTTGTGAGCATTTTTTCGGTGGCTTGGAGCTGGGATTTGAGCCGACGGATGGCGGCTTTGAGGTTGTCGGCGTTGTCGAGAAAGATGTCGCGCCAGAGGGCGCCGTCGCCGCCAGCGATTCTTGTGGTGTCGAGGAAGCCCTTGCCGCAGATGGCCAGGGCATCATCCGGCTGCATGGCGACTAGGGCGGCGGCGACCAGATGCGGCAGGTGGCTGATGTCGGCGAGGAGGCGGTCGTGGCTTTGGGGGGTCAGACGCTCCGTGCGCATGCCGAGGAGTTGCCAGAATTTTTCGACTTGTTTCAGGGCGGCGGGGTTTGTCTTCTTCTCCGGCGTGAGGATGCAGAGGCGATTGTGGAAGAGGTCGGCGCGGGAGAATTCTACGCCGCGCTTTTCGCTGCCGGCGATGGGGTGGCTGGCGACGAAATTTACCGATTTGGGGAGAAGCTTGGCGGCGGAACGGACGACGGAGCGTTTGGTGCTGCCGACGTCGGTGACAATCGCGCCGGGCGCGAGGGCGGGGGCGATCTGACGGAGAAGGGGCTGGAAGATTCCGACGGGGGTGCAGAGGATGATTAGATCCGAGCCGGCGACGGCGGCGGCGGGGTCGAGATCAAACGCGTCGATGGCGCCGATTTGAACGGCGGTCTGGAGGGAGGGTCTTCGGTGGCCGAAGCCGATGATTCGGCAATTGGGGCGAACGGCGCGGAGGGCGAGGCCGATGGAGCCGCCGAGGAGGCCAACGCCGAGGATGGTCAGTTGGCGCGGGAACGGATTCTTCGCGGTCATTTTGTGGTGGTGGAGGCGGGACGTGCGGCCTGGACGATCTTGACGACACTGAACGCATCGAGATTGAGGGTGATAAGCTCGCCGTCGGATTTTCGGAGGGTCAGGCGGTCGAGCCAGAGCTTGTCGTCCTTGCTATGGGCGTACCAGCTTCCGGTGGGCTGCTGCTGGTATTCCATGATCGTGCCGGCGGTTTCGCTGTGCCAGGAATAATCGCGGGCGGCGATCTGCTGGATGATCTTCACGGAGGCGCCGGGGACAAGCTGCTTGCGGATGGATTCGTCCATGGGGGAAAGGGTAAGGGGCGGGTGGAGTGGGGGCAAGGGGTGGGGGAAGTTGCGAGTTACGAGTTGCGAGTTGCGAGTTGCGAGGAAAAGGCGAATACATTGCTCGCAACGCGCAGACTCGTAACTACTTAACGTAGCCCATTTCGGTGGCGACTTTCAGAAGCTCAGTGTGCAACTGCGAAAGGGCCTGTGGAACGACGCGGGTTTCGGCGACGACGGACATGAAGTTGGTGTCGCCGCCCCAGCGGGGAACGACGTGCTGGTGGACGTGGCCGGGGAGCCCGGCGCCGGCGACCGGGCCGAGGTTGATGCCGATGTTAAAGCCCTGGGCGGAGACGGCGCGCTTCAGGAGATTCACGCAGGCGATGGTTTGGGCGGTGAGGTCGAGTTGTTCGGCGTCGGTGAGTTCGCCGAGCTCGGCTTTGTCGGCGCGCGGGGCGACCAGCAGGTGGCCGTTGGCGTAGGGGAAGCGGTTGATCAGGACGATCGATTCCGGCGTGGTCCAGAGGACGAGGAGCTCGCGTTTTACCTCGGGATCGGTGGCGACGCCGGCGGCGCAGAGGAAACAGGCGTCGGATTTGCCCAGGGCCTTGATGTAGGGGAGTCGCCAGGGAGCAAAGAGAGGAGAGGTCATTGGGATAAATCCGAAACCCGAAATCCGAATGACGAATCAAGCCCGAATGACGACTGGACGATTTACCTTTTTCGTCATTGGGTCATTCGGATTTGATTCGTTCGGAGTCGCGGAGGGCTCCGGGCCGTAATCGGCGGGTACGCCCCGGAGGCGTCCAGCCTCCGGATTTCGGGTTTCTGGTTTCCGCACTGCGGGATTTACGGCGACGGCGACGGCCGGCTTGTTCATTTCCAGCACCTCGCGGGCCAGGGCTCGGTAGTCGTTGGCGCCGTGGCTGGCGGAATCGTATTGGAGAATGTTCTGCCCGAAGCTGGGACTCTCGGCGAGCTTGATATTCCGGCGGATGCGGCTGGAGAAGATTTTTGCGGAGGACCAGGGGAGATTCTTGCCGGCGGCGTCGCTGATGAAGCCGGCGAGGTCGGCGACGACTTCCGAGGAAAGCCGCGTCTGGGAATCGAACATGGTCAGGACGATGCCGGAGACTTTCAGCGCCGGATTAACGCGCTGGCTGACCAGCGCGACGGTTTCGAGAAGCTTTCCGACGCCCTGAAGCGCCAGGAAGTGCGGCTGCATGGGGATAATGACTTCACTGGCGACGGCAAGGGCGTTGAGCGTCAGCAGGCCGAGGCTGGGGGGGCAGTCCATGATGAGAAAATCGAATTCGAGCTGGGCGGCCTGGATGCGGTCCTTGAGGAGGGTCTGACGGCCGGGGACATTCACGAGCTCGATTTCAGCGGCGGCGAGATCGATGCTGCCGGGGAGAACGGCCAGGTTCTTGCCGACGTTTTGCAGGGCGCTCAGGAGCGGATGGCCGTCGACGAGGACCTCGTAGAGGCTGACGAGGCCGGGCGAGGGGTTGAGGCCGCAATTGATGGTGAGGTGGGCCTGCGGGTCGAGATCGACCATGCAGATTTTTTTACCCGCTTCGGCGAGGGCGGCGGCGAGGTTGACCGCGGTGGTGGTCTTGCCGACGCCTCCCTTCTGATTCATGAACGCAATTGTCCTCATGCGTTGGTGGGGTAATTATCGGACGATGCCGGCGGTTTACAAGAGGTGGGGACGTCTAAATGCCAAGTTGCGAGTTGCGAGCTGCGAGTTGCGAGAAAAGGCAGGTCTGGTGCATCCGCGGCTTGAATTCATTCCCTCCCAAAAAGAAGAAAGCTTCCGCCGTGGCAGGGAAGCTTTCTTCGATGTTCCGTGGCCTTAGATTGGAGCCGAGGCCGCAGAGGTTTAAGGTTATGAACTACGAGACACGAGACCAAGTTATGCCGGGCGGAAAACTTTGGAGCCACGCCGCCCGGGTCGCGAAATAAAATCGCGTTACTTCTTCTTGGTCGTCTTTTTCTTCGCCTTCTTAGCGGGCTTCTTCTTTGCCATATTCGATATCACCTCCTTTCCATTAAAAACAAATGTACGCTGCTAAAAATTTCGAGTCAACGCTTTTTTTAAAGAATGTCGAGTAAGATCACCCTCGAAATTTTTTAGAGGCATCAATCATGCGAATTGAAAAGCGTCCGTGTGTGATCATTGTGCGCGATGGTTGGGGGAAAAATCCCCATCCGAAATGGAACAACGCGAACGCGGTCTGTCTCGCAAAGCATCCGGTGGCGGACCGCTTGATGGCGGAGTATCCGACGACGCTGATCCACACCAGCGGGTTCGACGTGGGGCTGCCGGAGGGAACCATGGGGAACAGCGAAGTGGGACACCAGAACATCGGGGCGGGGAGAATCGTCGACCAGGAATCGGTGGCAATCACCAAGCAGATTCGCACCGGGGAATTTTTCCAAAACCGGGACCTGAATGAGGCGGTGGAGAACGCCGTCCAGAAGAATGGGGCGGTGCACCTGCTGGGACTGGCGAGCGACGCCGGCGTACACGCCCGGCTGGAGCATTTGTATGCCTGCCTGGAGCTGTGTAAGCGGAAGGAGGCGAAGGCAGTTTTTGTGCATGCGTTCACGGACGGGCGCGACACACCGCCCAACAGCGGGATCGGATTTATCGGGCAAATTGAGGCAAAAATGAAGGAGCTGGGGGCGGGGAAGATCGCCAGCGTGAGCGGGAGATATTGGGCGATGGACCGGGACAACCGGTGGAACCGGGTGGAGAAGGCGTATGCGGCGCTGACCAAGGGAACGGGGCCGAAATTCAAGTCGGCGACGGAGGCGGTGCAGAGTTATTACGATCATCCCTCGGAGCCGAACATGTCGGGGGATGAATTCGTGACGCCGTCGGTGATTTGCGATGACGGGCAGACCCCGCGCGCCTGGTGAAGGATGGGGACACGATTATTTTTTACAACTACCGGGGCGATCGTCCGCGGGAGATTACCAAGGCGTTTGTGCTGCCGGACTTCAAGGGGTTTGACCGAGGGAAGAAGCTGGATGTTTATTACTGCACGATGACGGCATACGAGGAAGGATTGCCGGTTCACGTGGCGTATCCGAAGCCGCCGAAGATGAAAAATATTCTGGCGGAATATGTGAGCGGATTGGGGCTGAAGCAGTTCCGCTGCGCGGAGACGGAGAAATTTCCCCACGTAACATTTTTTTTCAATGATTATCGGGAAGAGCCGTTTGCGGGGGAGGATCGGCAGATTATTCCCTCGCCGAAGGATGTGACGACGTATGACCAGAAACCGGAGATGAGCGCGCCGGAGGTATGTGCGGAGGTGTTGAAACGCGTGGAGAGCGGGATGTATGACCTGATCGTGGTGAACTTCGCCAACGGAGACATGGTCGGACATACGGGGGTGCTGGCGGCGGCGATCAAGGCGGTGGAAGTGGTGGATGAATGCGTGGGGAAAATCGTCGATGCCGTGAACAAGCAGGGAGGGACGCTGATCATTCTGGCGGACCATGGCAATTGCGAGCAGATGATCGACCCGACGACGGGCGGCCCGCACACGGCGCACACGACTTACGATGTGGAGCTGATTGTGGTGGACGACCGGTTCAAGGGGCGAAAGCTGGCGGACGGTGGAAGGCTTGCCGACGTGGCCCCCACGGCGCTGAAGATGATGGGCCTGCCGCAACCCGCGGAAATGAGCGGAAAAAGCCTCATTCCGGGGTGAAATGGGCATGATTGCGGGGGGAGGAATTCTTCATATAATCGGCGGCTGAAGTAAGGAGTTTTTTACATGGCGCACATCATTGCCGAGCCGTGCATCGGCGTTAAGGACACCGCCTGTGTGGCGGTTTGCCCGGTGGACTGCATTCACCCCACCAAGGATGAAGAAGCGTTCGCCACGGCCCAGCAGCTTTTCATCGACCCGGACACGTGCATCGACTGCGGATTATGCGTCGATGAGTGCCCGGTGACGGCGATATTTCCGCAGGAAGATCTGCCGGCGGAATGGGCGGCGTTTATTGAGAAGAATTCGGCGTATTATAAGAAGTAAGCTGAATCTAACGCTTTTAAGCTCTCCATTTTTCTTCACTCACTCTCACTGCCGGCATTTTTGTTCGGCCCTCACCCCTACCCTCTCCCAGATTGCTGGGAGAGGGGGTAAGAATCCCCTGTAACCATTTGGTGAAATGCGAGCACTATCCCTTTGAACAGACCTTTTCAAAGGAGATAGCACATGAAAGCAGGCAAATGGTTTTTGGGTCTCGCGGCGGCCGGGATGCTCGGGGTGGGAAGCTATACGATGGGAGTAAGGGCGGCTGATAACGCGGCCGATTTGGGCGGCCCGACGACGCAATGGGCGGATCGCCCGCTGGCGCGGCTGATTCGCGGGCAGATCGGGCGGTGGCTAGTTCTGCGTTCCGAACTGGACCTCAGCGACGATCAGAAACAGCAGATTGGAATCATTCTGGAATCGCACCGGGCGGAGATCGTCGCGGCGGTTGAGCCAGTTGTGCTGAAGCACCGGGCGGTGCGAGACGGTGATATCGGCGAATCCGGATGAGAAGACGATCCGCGCGGCCGCCGACGATTTGGGGAATGCGATCGGAAATGCCGCGGTGCTGGCGAGCAGGATTCGCGGGCAGATCGCGCCGATTCTCACGGATCAGCAACGGCAGGAGATCAAGGATTTCCGCTCGCAATCGGACCAGGCCGTGGATGATTTCTTCGCGAAGGTGGCGGCAGAGCAATGAGCGGATTGATTTTCGGACAGTCAACGCGCAAAGCCCCCTCCCCTGCCCTCCCCCGGAGTACCGGGGGCGGGGGTAAGACAAGAGGCTATCGCTGTTGGTCTCATCGGTGGATGATGCGAACATGGACAACCAGGCCGATCGGGCGGACGTTGCCGCCACCCTTTTGGGAAATGCCGAGGCCTATCGCCGGCTGGTGGAGCGGCATCAGCAGGCGATCGCCCGGCGAATGCGGCGATTTGCCCGCGATCAGCGGTCGGTCGAGGAGCTGGTGCAGGACGTTTTCGTGCAGGCGTTTTTCAGCCTGCGCGGATATGCCGGGCGGGCGCCGGTGGAGCATTGGCTCAATCGGATCGCCACGCATGTGGGATATGGATATCTCAAACGGGTGCGCAAAAGTGGGAGGGCCGACGATGGGGGCAAATTGGAGGATGTTGCTGCTGCGGAGGACAACCCGTCGGCACAGGAGGCGGTCGATCGGTTGCATCGGGTGATGGAACAGCTTTCGCCGCGCGACCGGCTGGTGATTACACTGATGTACCTGGAAGACCACAGCGTGGCGCAGACTGCCGAGTTGACGGGATGGAGCCAGACGATGGTGAAAGTGCAGGCGTTTCGGGCGCGATCGAAACTTCGGAAGCTGATGGAGAAAAACCTGTGAACGAGATTGAATATATCAAGAAGCTGGATGCGGCGGCGGGACCCGGTGGCGAGGTGAATATTGCCAATGACGTGATCCGGCGGATCCGGGTGGAGCGAAGCGCACCGGCGGAGCCGCGGCCGATGTGGGGGGCGGCGATTTTGAGCGGGTTGGCGGCGGCAATCGTGGCGTTTATCGCGATTCAGTCATTTACAGGTCTGCAAAATCCGTTTGGGGATTTGATTACGCCAGTGTGGACAACCTTCCAATGAGCAACCCACCCCCCCTGCCGATGGTAAGCATTCCGCCCAGGCCGCGGCGCTGGCTGCGGTTCGTGGCCGCGCTGGTGATCTTTTTTGCGGGGATGGTGTGCGGGACCGGGGGAACGATTGTCGTAGCGGTACGGAATATTCAGCATTTTATCCGGCACCCGGAGGATGTGCCGCCGCGGATAACGAAATATCTCACCCGCCGGCTGGATCTGACGCCGCAGCAGGCTTCGCAGATTGAGCCGATGATTGCGCAGACACAGGGAAATTTGCGGGCGATCCGGGAGGAGAACCGGCCGCGAGTTCAACTGGAACTATCGAGGCTCCATGATGAGATTTCGGGGGTTTTGACGGACGATCAGCGCGACAAGTGGGATTTTATCTACGACGATGTATTAGATCACTGGATGCCCCCCCCAGCGCCGAGTACGCAGCCATGATGTTTCGCGCAAACCGCTGCGCCTATAATGCGCGGATGGCTGTCGACGAAATTACCTTTGACGTCGAGGGGATGTCGTGCGCGAGCTGCGTGAGCACGGTGCAGCGCGCTGCGAGCAAGGTGACGGGGGTGACGGATTGCCGGGTGAACCTGGCCAGCGGGCGGGCCACCGTAGCGATGGATTCCGGAAAGACGACGCCGGAGGCGGTCGCGGCGGCGATCAGCGCGACGGGGTATGAGGCGACGGTTCGCGGGGACGATGGCGGACATTCCCATCATCATGAGGATCCGGCAGCGAACCACGCGGAATTGTGGCGTCGCCGGGCGATTGTCGGGCTCGTGCTCTGGTTTCCGGTGGAAGTCACGCACTGGATCATGCGGCTGGCGATGGGGCACGAGCACCAGGGTGGTGGGCTCTTGTGGGTTTCGCTGATCACGAGCACCGCGGCGATTGTCTATGTCGGCCGCGGGTTTTACAGCAGCGCCTGGCGGGCGCTTCGGCACGGAACGAGCAACATGGACACACTCATCGCCATGGGAGCGACGGTGGCGTATGGGTATAGCGTGGTTGCGCTTGCCGGGCATTGGCTGGGATTGTGGGGCCAGCCGGCGGCGGTTTACCTGATGGAATCGACAGGGTTGCTGGCGCTGATCAGCCTGGGGCATTGGCTGGAGGCGCAGGCGCGGGATTCGGCAGGTCATGCGATTGCGGAATTAATGACCCTTTCCCCCCGACGGCGCTGCGGCTGGACGATGCGGAGATACCGCACGAGGTGCCGCTGGAGGAGGTGCGCAAAGGGGATCGGCTGCTGGTCCGGCCGGGGGATCGCGTACCGGTGGATGGGGTGATTGTCGCGGGGCGATCGGCTGTGGATGAGTCGATGATTACCGGCGAGTCGCTGCCGGTATCGCGCGGCATGGGGGATGAGGTTGTGGGGGGAACAATCAATGCCGACGGCCGGCTGACGATCAAGGCGACGCGCGTGGGGCACGAGACGGCGCTGGCGCAAATCGTGAAAATGGTGGAGGGCGCACAATCGGCCAAGCCGCCGGTGCAGCAGCTAGCGGACCAGATCGCCGCGGTTTTTGTGCCTGTGGTTCTGGGGATTGCACTGGTGACGGCGGTGGGATGGTTTGCATACGGAGCGCTGCGGCATTGGCCGGCAGGGATCACCCTGGCCGAGATGGCAAACGCGACGTGCAGCGTTTTGATTATCGCCTGCCCGTGCGCGTTGGGGCTGGCGCTGCCCGCGGCGCTGATGGTGGGGACCGGGACGGGAGCGCAACGGGGAATCCTTATCCGCGATATCGATGCGTTTCAGAAGGCTGAGAAAGTAGAGACCGTTGTGCTGGATAAGACGGGAACGATCACGCAAGGGCGGCCGTCAGTAGAGTCGATTTCGTCAGCGAACGGGATGGCGCCGCGGGAACTGCTTGGGCTGGCGGCATCGGCGGAGCAATTCAGTGCCCATCCCCTGGCGAAGGCGATCGTAGCCAAGGCGCGGGCAGATGGAGCGACTATTCGGGAACCGGAGTCGTTCAACAATTTCACCGGGCTGGGGGTTTCGGTGGAGCTGGACGCGAAAAAATATCTGGTGGGAAGCCGGGCGCTGCTGAAGGAGCATGGGATGGTGGCAAACGGCGCGGAAGCGGATGGCGGGACCGCGGTACACATCGGGGAGGTAAGCAACGGCTCGGTCACCCTCCTGGGGTCGATCGAGCTTTCAGACACGGTGAAGGCGGAGGCGAAATCGGCGATCGCGCAGCTTCGGGCCATGAATCTGCGCGTCGTGCTTCTGACGGGGGATACAGCCGCGGCGGCGGAGAAGGTGGCCCGGGAGGTGGGGATCGAGGATTTTCGAGCCGAGGTGAAGCCGGGGGGGAAGGCGGAGGTGATCCGGCAATTGCAGAATGGGGGGAAGTCGGTGGTGGCGATGGTCGGAGATGGGATCAATGATGCCCCGGCCCTGGCGGCGGCGGACCTGGGAATTGCCATCGGGTCGGGGTCGGATGTCGCCAAGGAAACGGGGGGAATCGTCCTGGTGGGAGGCAATCTTTCAGGCGTGGCAGCCGCAATTCGGCTCTCCCGGGCGACCATGCGGGTCATACGCCAGAACTTCTTTTTGGCCTTTGCGTATAACGTCCTGGCCATTCCGCTGGCGGCATTTGGATTGCTCAATCCGCTGATCGCAGCGGCGGCAATGGCGCTATCAGATACCACGGTCATTGGCAACGCCCTGCGCCTGCGGCGGCATGGGGTTAAGTAGGGGGAGAAAACCGTTTGGAAATAGGGGGCAATTCTCCCTTGACGCACCCTATGCGTCTCGTTTAAATGCCGCCACTTTGGCCAGTTTGGCCGGTCGGTTACAGATGTTGCATGCACGTGAAATTGGGATTGGAATTATGATTCGCGAACAATATTCAGATGGTGAGGGAGCAATGGTTTTGACGGCACTGGCAAAGATGGGTCTGGCCGCGCCGGGCCTGGAAACGGGCGATTTGTGGTGGCTGGATTCGCTCGCGCCCCTCCCTGAGGCGGCGAAGCGCAAGCCGGCCGAGGAACCGGCGGACGAAGACGACGAGGACAAAGAGGACGAGGACGAGGAGGAATCCGAAGAGGAGGAGGACGAAGAGGAAGACGAAGAAGAGAAGGAAAAGGAAGCCGAAGCCGAGGACGAAGAAGAGGAAGAAGAGGACGAAGACATCGACGAGGAGGTCGAGGACGACGAGTTCGACGACGAGGAGGAAGACGAGGATGAAGAAGAGGAGGACGACGACGAAGACGACGATGAGGAGGATGACTTCGACAACCCCGACGATGACGACGACGATTACGAAGACGACGAAGAGGAATTCGGGGATGATGAGTAGTGATTAGGTCCGGCGGCTGGGGGCAATTCTGAAATACTACTGATGAGGGTTTATTCCCAATCGCGGCCCGAACGGGTGCGCTTGGTTTGAGATTGGTGGCGCTTGGAATCGAGCCGCCGACGCCGCGAGGCGGCAGTGGGACGGGTTTTGCGCCGCCGCCGGGGCTGACGCATCGCCTGGACAATCAGCTCGCGCAATCGCTCCATGATCTCGCGACGATTGCCTTCCTGCGTCCGATGAAGATCGCTGACAAGATGAACCTCGTCGGCGGCGGTGAGCCGCCGGCCGGCGAGCCCGCGGAGGCGATCGAGGGCGGCGGGGGATAATCCAACGATTTGCGTAAGCGGGAGCCAGAGCTCGGCCTTGGTGTTGAGCTTGTTGACGTTTTGGCCGCCGGGGCCGCTGCCGCGGGAGAAGGCGATCGTCATCCCACCCGGAGCGACCATGACGCCCGGGGCGATGGTGCGGTCGGGCTCGGGCGCAGGCGAGTGGAATGGTTCGGAATCGGGACTCACGGCGAAATTATTTCCGTGGATTCGGTTGGACCGTAAAACGTCCCCCCCGAGGATTCCAGGCGCGTCTGGCGGGTGACGGTGGCAAGGAACATCACCAGGAGCAGGATCATGAGGTTCAGGCGCATCCAGCGAATGGGCTGGCTGGGGGCGCCTTGCCGATGGTTAGGCTGATGGCGATGAAGACGGAGAGGGTCCCACAGCTGGCGTGGGCAGCCCACCACCAGCCGGGGCGGGCGAAGGGGCTGGCAGAGACACCTTCCATGCGGTTGTACTCGCCCCAGTGGCCGTAGGTGCAGATCACGCCGCTGAAGAGGAGCAGGAGGCAGGCCAGCCAGACGAGCCATTTAAAGAAGAGCCTGGCCCGAGCGAAAATGAGGAGCTGCTGTTCGGGCTTGAGGTCGTCGATCGCTGGGGGGACGACCATTTCGTAGAAAAGTGTTCCGCCGACCAGGACCGTGGCACAGACGATGTGCAGGTAGCGGGCGATCAGGAAGAGGAGGATGTGGAGCAGGTAAGTCATTACGGCGCCAGTGGATTCTCGACCGAATGCTGGGCAACGGCGGCGCTCGCGGGCCCATTTCAGGGAGGAAGAGGCGGCGACCGTCAGCAGGAGAATAAGGAAGCCAACGCCCATGAGCCTGCGATGAGACGGCGGCGGCTGCTTTCCAGCCAGGACGTAAAGCAGAACCACAATCGCCAGGGCGGCCAGCAGCAGATGCGTGCCCCACAGGGAGTGAAGCACGGCCTCATCGAGCTTGTATTTGTCCCACGCCAGACAGGTGTTGTAAATGCCGGTGAGGATCAGGAGCAGGATGACCGTGTGGATCAGCATTTTGAATGTACGACGGCTGGCGAGAAATGCCTGACCGGAGGCGGTTTCGTCGAGCCCCTGGAGGGCGCGGGGGAGGATGAACCGGAAGAAAAAGAGCCCGCCGATCGCCAGGCAGGCGGAAATCACATGCAGCCAGCGCGATAGGATGATCAGAACGGGCATGGCGGGCAGCATAAGGCTTGGGGATTACCTGATGCAACCGGTTGGCCGTGTCGCGAGCGGATTGCACGTTTGCCCGTGCGGGCAAGGGCGGTAGATTAGGCGGCCAGATGGCGCTGCGGGCTGTCATATTCGATCTGGGGGATACCCTGGTGGATTTTCGTCCCCTGGATGTGAAAGCCATCGTCGAAATCGGGGCAAGGGATACCCACCGGCGGCTGACGGAGATGGGATATGCACCGCCGCCGCTTCCGCGATACCGGCGGCGAAATGTCGCGGCCGTGAAGGCAGGCCTGATTGTATCCCGACTGCGCAGCCGGGAATTCAACATCGTTCAATTGATGCGAAAGCGAACGGCACGGCTGGGAGCCCCGGATGCCGATGAATTCATGGATGAGATGGCGTGGCTCTGGTATCGGCCGATCGTGGAATATGGTTCCATCGAAGGAGATTTGATCGCAACGCTGAGGAGCTTTCGCAAGGCGGGGATTCGCATGGGGATCGTCTCCAACACCTGGTTCACGTCGCCGCTGCTGGATCGGCATTTGCGCGAGCTGGGGCTGCTGGAGTTTTTTCCGGTGCGGATTTATTCCAGCGAGTTTGGGAAGCGCAAGCCGCACCGGGCAATTTTCCGGCGGGCGCTGGATGAGATTGGAATGCCGGCTGGTGAGACACTGTTTGTGGGGGACGTTGTCAGAAACGACATCATGGGAGCGCGGCGGGTGGGGATGCGGACGGCACTCGAAGCAGCCGATGTCCCTGGCGCGCACGCATGGGCTAGCGGATTACGTTATCCGGCGGATTTCAGACCTGACGCCGATTGTGCTGCCGGAATTGGCTGAATTAGCGGAAAGGGCCAGTTCTTAGACCAGTTCGCCCAATCCGCTGAAACCCAGCACTTCGTGCGTAAAAAACGGCTCGGCATAGGGGACGCCGATGCGGCTGCCGAAATAGCCGGCGATGGTTTTCACCATTTCAGGGACCGGGCTGCGATTCAAAACGAATTGCGATTCGTACGTCATGATCGCCGACATTTTCTTGTCGATCTGAGCGGTAATGTCGAGGCAGAACGTCGGTTGGAATGAAATGCGCAAATGGGTGCAGAAATAATAGATGATGCGCTTGGGATGCCACGGCTCGCCGGGGATGTCGGTTTTAGTCAGCTTGGCGTCGAAGCGCGGCGTCTTCGCCGATGCGCGTGACGGCGACGTGATCGGGATGGGCATCGACTGGATAGGGGAGAAATAGTGCGTCGGGTCTGTGGACGCGAATCGCGGCGGCCAGCTTGTGCCGACTGGGGATGTCGTGAACGACCTGGCGATTAACCAGGCCAAGCTGCGTTCGCTCAACGCCGAGAATTTTCGCGGCGGCGGCGGATTCGCGCTGGCGGATTTCGGGCGAACCGAGGGGCGTAGGCTCGCCACTGGTCATGTCGATCAGATGGACCCGATGCCCCTGCTCGACAAGCCGGGCGATCGTACCCCCCATGCCAAGCTCCTGGTCGTCTGGATGCGGGCCGATGATGAGAAACGACGCCATAGATTCAAATCTCAAATTTCAAATTTCAAATTCTGAATTCCGCCTTAGGGCAAAAGCCCCGGCGGCAGGCCGATATCGCCGACCATCTTTTGCATTTCCTCCTTCATCATTTCGGAAGCTTTGGCCTGAGCGGCCGAAACCGCCGAGACGATGACGGCTTCCAGCATCTCGGTGTCGTTGACGTCAATCTTCTGGCGGTCGATCTTCAGCTTCACCAGCTCCTGCTTGCCATTGACCGTCGCTTCCACCATTCCAGCGCCGGCGTCGGCGGAAACCTGTTTGCGGGCCAGCTCTTCCTGGAGGGCAGCCATCTTGCCCTGCATTTCGCGGGCCTGTTTGAGCATTTCGCCGATATTTCCGAGGTTTTTCAGGGCGTCGAACATTATTCCACCTTGGCAAGTCTGCCGCCAAATTCCTTGAGGACAAATTGTACGATCGGGCCGGCTTCGGCTTCGGAGATTGGTTCAACCGGCTTTGCGGGGACAACCGGCACCGGCGCCGCGGATGATTCGTCGATTTCCAAACGGACGCCGGTCGGCTGGCCCGCGCAAGGCGGTGAGGCCGCGGGCGATTTGGTCCTTCTTGCCGTTGGCCGACCACTGCCGGACGAAGCTCTCGGCCGTGCGCGGGAAACTGATGATGGCCACATCGGATTCGATGCCGGTGAGTTTGGCCATGCGGACGATGCTCGCGAAGCCGACATTGTCGAGCGAGGCAACGTATTGGGACCACAGGTCGGTTGTTGCCGGCGACGGGGGCTCGCGGACCGGGGCGGGGACGGGTTCCACCGCAATATCGGGAGCTTCCGGAATGCCGGCCCCCCCACCCTCGCCCTCCCCTCTTCGAGCCTGAGCCTCAGAGCCGAAGGCCGGAGTACCAGCAGAGGGGGAAATCGCGGGGGGTGCTTTTGTAAGCGAGATTGGCCCTACCGCTTCAGACTTTTTTTTTTCTGCGCCGCCCCACCGCCGCTCAGCGCTCGGTTAATGGGAGCAAATTGCTCCGCGAGGGCGATTCGCACCAATGTGGCGTCGAGCATGGCCCGGCCCGTCTGGTTCTGGCGCATGGTGCGGCGAAGCTCTTCAAGAATGGCGATGTCCTGGGCAAGCGAGGCGGCCTCGAAACGTGAAGCCTGGGCGGCGAGGTCGGCTTCGCCGAGACCGGGGATGTCGATCAGGCCGCTCTCCTGGCCGCAGGTCAGGGCGATCAGCAGGTTCCGCAAGTGGTCGGAAAGGGCGGCAATGAGCGCGTCGGGAGAAAGGCCGGCGGCAATGAGCGTACCCGCGCGCTCAAGAGCCTGTTTAACGTCGCCCAACCCGAGGGAATCGACCAGCTCGAAAATCGCCTGGGCGCGCGGCAGCCCGAGGATTTGCTCGACATCTTTGGCACTGAGCGATTTGTCGCCGAGGCTCAGCAGGCGGTCGAGGAGGGACAGCGCATCGCGATGGACCGCGCCGGCCTTGGCGACAAGTGCCAGGGCGTCGTCGGCCGCGGAAATCTTTTCCTTTTTGCAGATCTCTTTCAGATGGGCCGCGATTTCCTTCGAGGGAATGTTCCGAAAATCATATCGCTGACAGCGGGACAGGATCGTCGGCAGGACTTTTTCCGGTTCGGTGGTGGCTAGTATGAATTTCACATGCCCCGGCGGCTCTTCCAGAATTTTCAGCAGCGCATTGAACGCCGACTTACTGAGCATGTGGACTTCGTCGATGATGTAGACCTTGAATCGGCTGCGCCGGGCGGTACTGCGCGTTTTCGATGATTTCACGCACGTTATCCACGCCGGTGTTGCTGGCGGCGTCGATTTCAATCACGTCGATGTCGTCACCGCGGGCGATGGCCAGACACGAATCGCACTTCCCGCAGGGCGTCGGCGTGGGGGCGTCGAATTTGTGGCAGTTCAGGGCCTTGGCCAGGATTCGGGCCGTACTGGTCTTTCCGGTGCCCCGAGTGCCGCAGAACAGGTAGGCGTGGGCGATGCGGCCGGTCTCAATGGCCCGCTTCAGCGTCTTGGCGATGTGCTCCTGGCCGACGAGCTCATCGAAATTGGCTGAGCGATATTTTCTTGCCAGTACGGTGTAGGACATAGCTGAGCGGCGCAGTGTAGCAAAGGGCGAAGGATGCGCGAAGGTCTGGGTGTCAATGGAATCGGCGATGGCCAATTCTGTTTGCCGTGTTATAAACCGTGAATTATGGCAAGGACATTGACCGGCTCGTTTCCCATCGGATTTCGCCAGGGGTGGAGCGATTGGCAGAAAAATCTTGAAAATGTCATCGCGTTCGCCAAGGCGAATGGGTTTGAGGCAATTGACGTGGCGGATGTCTCCGCCGATCAGCTTAAGGCGGTGCTGTCGGCCGGGCTCCTCATCGGATCGGTGGATGTGAAAAAGCCCTGGTCCGCTCTGGCGAGCGCCGATGGCGGAAAGCGCAAGGCTGCCGTGGCGGCGGCGGCGGAACACATCAAATCGGTCGCCAAGCTGGGTGTGCGGAATTTTTTCACCGTCGTTTTTCCCGAAGAGGATGCACGCGATCGGAAGGAAAGTTTCAAATTTGCTGTCGAGGGGTATGCCTCGCTCGCCCAGTCGATCAGCAGCGCGGGGGCGAGAATTGTCATCGAAGGATATCCCGGCAGCTATCCCTACTATCCGGCCTTCTGCGCCACGCCCGAAAGCCTTCGCGCATTCTTTCGCGAAACAAAAAGTGACGCCCTGGCCATCAATTTTGACCCGTCGCACCTGATCCGCATGGGGATCGACCCCCGGCAATTTCTCGCCGACTTTGGAAAACGCGTCGGCCATGTCCATGCCAAGGACACCGAGATTCTCCCGGAAAAGCTATACGAATTCGGCAATCTCCAGCCGGCGACACTGGCGGATGTGATCCCTTTCGGCGGGCACTGCTGGCGATATTGCATTCCCGGCCGGGGAAGCGCACCGTGGTCCGAAATGCTGGCGGCGCTGAAAAGCGCCGGGTATGCAGGGACCGTCAGCGTCGAGCTCGAGGACCGGGATTTCAACGGGTCGGAAGAAGGGGAAAAACGGGGGCTGATTGGTAGCAGGGATTTTTTGGTGAAAACGTGACGGCTACTCTGTCAACCAAATAAATCGTCTTGCAAATCCTGTCGGCTCACACCGAGGTGCCCAGCCACGATGTCCAATATCGCGGCGAGGGTACCAACACGCAGCGCATCGTGACGAGGAACGGTTACATGGTGCTCGCCGCGACGTTGAGTCGTAAGCCGCAAATGCGACCCCTTTTGTCGCGTAATTTCGTAGCCGAATTTGGCAAGCGCTCTCGCGAGCTCGTCACCCGACAGGTCACGCGGCAGCTTCATACCGCCAGAACCTCGTCACGCACAAAATGAAGTCGCACAAGCCGGGGAGATTTCCCCTCATCGAAATGACATTCAACCGCCTCTCGCACCTTGGCCCGAACCTGATCAAGAGTGTCCCCCTCGGTGACGATGTCAGCCCCGATCCCCCTGGCTACGAATCCACCTTCCGGGGATTCCTCGATGATGAATAATATCTCGGTGTCGTTCATCGCGGGATGCCTCTCTATAGTTTTTGCCCCAAAATTATAGCAACTCCGCTTGAGGTTCTCACCAGTCGTGCGCCGCGCCGGCTGAATCTCAGACGGCCACCCCATCCGGTATCTCCGCATTATGGCTCACCGTCTGCACATCGTCGTTATCCTCCAGCACATCAATCAGCTTCAGCAGCTTCTGGGCCCGTTCCGCGTCGATGGGGACCGTGCTGGTGGGAACATTGGTGATCTCCGAGGCTTCGACGGGGATGCTCGCCGCCGCGATGGCGTCCTTTACTTTCAGAAAACTCCCCGGAGAAGTGATCACCTCGAAAACCTCCCCCTCGTTTTTCACATCATCGGCCCCGGCCTCCAAACCCAGATCGAGCAGCTTGTCCTCGCTGACGGCCGACGATTTGATGGTGATGATCCCCTGCTTGATGAACTGAAAGGCGACCGCCCCGGAGGTGGCCAGGTTCGCGCCGTGTTTTTCCAGGATCGATCGCAGTTCGGGCGCCGTGCGGGAGCGGTTGTTGGTAAGGGCGTCGATCATCAGCGCGACGCCCCCGGGGGCGTAAGCTTCGTAGACGAATGATTCGTAATTTTCCGCGCCAGTTCGCCGGTCCCCTTCAGGATCGCTTTTTCGATCGTGTCCTTGGGCATGTTGGCGGCCTTGGCTTCGTCGATCGTGTAGCGCAGGGAAAGATTGTCGCGCGGGTCGCCCCCGTTCTTGGCGGCGATGATGATCTTCCGGGCGATCTTGCTCCAGATTTTCCCGCGCTTGGCGTCGTTGGATCCTTTGGCCCGCTTGATCTTCGCCCAGTGACTGTGTCCGGCCATGGTTTTGCCTTTTACGGTATGACCCCTTACGGAATTACTTTGTTCAGGGGGTAGGTGATGATGCCCGTCGCTCCGGCGCGCTTGAGCGCGGAATGAGCTCGCGCTCCTGCCGCTCTTCGAGGATGACCTCAACAGCCACCCACGCGGAATCCGCCAGGCGGCTGACCGTCGGGCTTTTCTCGGCAGGCAGAAATGAAACCACTTCGCTCAGTCGATCCTCCGGCACGTTCATCTTCAGCCCGATCTTGGCCTTCGCCTCGATCGCCCCTCTCAGCAGCATCGCTATGTTCTCCATTTTCTCACGCTTCCACGGGATGCTCCAGGCGGATTTGTTCGCGACGAAGCGGGTCGTGCTCGTGAGCAATGTGTCGATGATGCGCAGGTTGTTGGCGCGAAGCGAAGAGCCCGTCTCGGTGCACTCGACGATCGCGTCGAGCAGACGGGCCTTGATCTCCGTCGTTCCCCACGAAAACTCCACCGTCACCTTCACCTTGCGGTCGGCGAAATATCGGCGGGTAGTGTTTACCAGTTCCGTCGCGATGATTTTTCCGTCCAGCTCCTCGGCCTTGCGAACGGGGCTCTCATCCGGAACCGCCAGGACCCAGCGGATCGGGTTGGTGCTGGCGCGGGAATAGGCCAGTTCGCAGATTTCCACCACGTCTTTGTCGTTGCCGTTTTCGACGATCCAGTCGTAGCCCGTCAGGCCGCAATCGACGATGTTGTCGGCCACATACCGGCTGATCTCCTGGGCGCAAAGAGAACCGCCGAGAGCTTCTCGTCGTCGATGCGCGGAAAGACGCTGCGCTCGGCGATGTTGATGCGGTACCCGGCGCGGCCGAACAGGTCGATCGTCGATTGCTGCAGGCTTCCGCTCGGCAGTCCCAGGCGCAGCGTGTCGGCAGGGAGGCGGTCGGTCATGACCTCGCCCTTCTGCCGCTCGAGCGCCGCCCGGCGCAGCACCCAGTAAAAGTCGTAAATCTCTTCGCCCTTGATGTGGTTCTCGACGAATTTCTGTGCTTCCTCGATCGTCGTCTCCTCGTCGATCACCCCTTCCTCGCGAAGATAATCCATCATCTCCTTGTCGATGGGAAAGGCGTTGCCTTCAAAGGCGAACATCATCACGTACGCCTCGACGAAGGGAACCATCCCCGGCAGTTCGCGCAGGAACTGCCGCGCATCCCGCTTGCTGATCGTCTTCAACCGGTCCAGGCTCATGGTGTGCTCGCGCTCGAAACATGTCGTTGAGGCACTGCGTGATCAGCGCCACTCGATCCTCCATGGCCGGATACCGGTCGCCAAGAAGCTCCTGGATCTCCAGGTCGGTCGAGACGCGCAGCTCGTTGAGGTCGACGAACTCCCGGCCAATGGCCTTCATCACATCCTCCGCCCGGCTGTCGGTAATGTCATAGCTCATCGCGCCGCGCACGAAGGCATCCAGAGGTTCCAGCGCCTGGCGGGGCTCGGGCTTGCCGTCACGCAGCAGCCGGCGGTGCAGTTGTTTCAAACCATCAGCGTGTTTTGCGGAATTTTTCATGCGGGTTCGTCTTGTGCCTTTCCTTTTTCAGCGTCTCCATTGCCGGCGCGCTTGCGGTCCAGCTCCGCGTTCTCCTCGGAAGCTTTCTGCAGCGCGTCCATGAGTTCAAGTTCTTTCTTCAGGTTCTCGTCAAGATGAAATTTCAGGAACGGGGCGACCCGCAGCGTAAGTTCGCGGGTTAAGCGGGTTCGCATCAGCCCCGCCGAGTGGCGCAGCGCGTCGAGCGCCGCTTCCTTCTGGCCCGGCGTGCCCATCACCGTCACATAAATGTCGGCGTTGCTCAGGTCGGGGCTCACCTTCACTCGCGTGATGCTCGGCATGCCCGTCAGCCGCGGGTCGTTCAGCTCGCGCAGGATCATCATCCCCAGCTCCTGCTGGATCGTGCTGCCGACGCGTTCGGTTCTTCGGGACATGGGATCTACAACATCTCAATCTGATAATCGAGCAGCGACACCTGCGGCACCGCCCGGATGAAATCGACCAGCTTGCTCAATGCGCCTTCGACATATCGCCCGTCATTCCCGACCATGGCCATTCCCAAAATCGAGCGCCGGTGCTCGTCGAGGGCGCCGATCTCCGCGATGGAGACGTTATTCCCATTGGCGATCCGGTCCTTGATGCTCTTGACCACCCGGCGTTTGTCTTTGAGCGACATCGCGTCGGTCACCGATATTTCAATTTGCAGCACGCCGATTTTCACTGGTGATTACAATGTCCGCTGGAATGTTTCGCGGGCGTACGCTTCCAGGATGTCACCCGTTTTGATGTCGTCATAGCCGGCCAGCTTGATGCCGCACTCCAGCCCGGCCTTTACTTCCTTCACGTCGTCCTTCAGCCGCTTGAGCGATTCCATCGCCAGGTCTTCCACCACGACGATCCCTTCACGCGTCAGGCGAATCTTGCTTCCACGCTGAATATGCCCGTCGGTAACAAAGCAACCGGCGACGCTGCCGATCTTCGAAACCTTGTACACCCTGCGGATTTCCGCATGCCCGTGCAGCTTCTCGCGGATTTCCGGCTCCAGCAGGCCCGACAGCGCCTTCTTCAAGTCGTCGAGAATCTCGTAAATGATGCGGTACAGGCGGATTTCCACCCGCCGCTGCTCCGCCATCTGCCGGGCGGCTTCGTCCGGCACGACGTGGAACCCGATGATCACCGCGTTGGACGCGTCCGCCAGCTCCACGTCGCTTTCGTTGATCCCGCCCACGGCGCTGTGGATCACCCGAACGCGCACTTCGCTGGTGTTGGCTTCGGTAACTGTCTTGGCCAGCGTTTCGACCGAGCCCTGCACGTCCCCCTTGATAATCAGGTTGATGGTCTTGATCTCCTCGGCCTTCATCGAATCGAAGAGGGTGTCGAGGGTGACGCGGTTGGCGCCGGCAAGATCGCTCTGGCGGCGCTGCGATCTGCGCTCCTCGGCAATCGATCGGGCACGCTCGAAGTCGTCGAGCGCGTAAAACTTGTCCCCGCTCGCGGGAAGTTCGTTCAGCCCGCTGATAATCACCGGCGTGCTCGGACCGGCCTCGGTCACGTTTTCGCCCCGGTCGTTGAACAGGCTGCGGATCCTCCCGAAGGCGGCGCCCGCCAGCCCGATGTCCCCGACCTTCAACGTGCCGTCCTGGATAAGCACGGTGGCCACCGGCCCAAGCCCCTCATCCATCCGGCTTTCGATGACGCTCCCGCGCGCGGGGGCCGTCGGGTCGGCCTTCAGCTCCATGATCTGGCTCTGCAAGTCCAGGATTTCAATCAGCTCCGGAACTCCCTGGCCCGTGGTCGCGCTGGTGCGGACCACTTCCGTGTCGCCCCCGTACTCAACGGGGTTCAATCCCTCGGCGGCAAGCTGGCCCAGAACCTTGTTTGGCTCGGCATCAGCCCGGTCGATCTTGTTCATCGCCACCACGATGGGAACTTCCGCCGCCCGGGCGTGATTGATCGATTCAATCGTCTGCGGCTGAACGCCCTCGGCCGCGGAGACCACCAGCACCACAACGTCCGTCATATTCGCCCCGCGGGCGCGCATCGCGGTAAACGCCTGGTGGCCCGGCGTGTCGATGAAAGTCACCCGCTTCTCGCCAAGTTGCACCATCCACGCAGCCGTGTGCTGGGTGATGCCGCCCGCCTCGCCGGCGGCAACGTTGGCGTTGCGAATCTTGTCCAGCAGCGACGTCTTGCCGTGGTCGACGTGACCCAGAATCGTCACCACCGGCGGCCGCGGCTTCAGCTTCTCCGCGTCCGGCGCATGCGAGTCCAGATCCCTCAGCAGCGTTTCTTCAAGCGTCGCCTTCTGCGCGATCCGCAGCTCGACACCCAGTTCCAGCGCCATCGACTGTGCCGTCCCCGAATCCAGCGCCTGGTTAACCGTGGCGAAGACGCCGCCTTTCATCAGTTTCGAGATAATGTCGTTGCTCTTCACGCCCAAGGCAGTGGACAGAGAGCGGACCGTGATCGGCTCTTCGATCGTGACCGGCTCTCCACGCTCGGTGATCGGCTTGGCGATCGCGTGCGTGCCCCGCTTTTCGATCTGCCGAAGATGGCTGTCGAAGACGTTTCGCGAGCTCGCGGCGGCATTCAGCGCGTCCCGGCGCGATCAGGTCGGCGTCGGTGAATTCCTTGATCTTCTCCATCGCCTCCCCGCGACGGCCGTCGTTGCCCCCGCGCCGGCGGCTCGAGAGACTGCCGCTCTTTTTCCCGGCAGCCTTCTTCTTGGCGTCTTCGTCCTCTTCATCCGTCGCCTTAACGCCCCGGCCGGCACGCTGCACCGCGGGATTAAATTCCGGCGGCTCGGTTTGCCTCGCCGCGGGCCGCGGGCGCGCGGCGCCTGGACTTCCTGCTTTTCGATCCGAACCACGCGCGGACCCTGGATTTTCGCCGGCTCCAGCGACGTAAGCTGCGGCGCCTGCACCACCGGCTTCCGCACCGGCGCATGCTGGGACGCGGCGCGGCTCGCAAGCGTCACCGTCGGTCGCATCGGGCGAAGATGCTCCGTTCCCAGCACCGGCGCAGGCGCAGCGGGAGGCGCCGGCGGCGCGGAGGGCGCCGCCGCGGCGGGCTTCATCACCGCCGGCGGCACAACGGGCGCTGCCGGTGCAGGCGGCGGAGGCTGGGCGCTGGCGGCGCCGCTTGAACAACCGGAGCCGGCGCAGGTGCAGGTGCACTCGCGGGCGCGGGCGCTGACGGCGCCGTCGGCGCAGGCTTTTCACAGCCGCGGGCGGCGCAGCAACCGGCGCCACCACTGCGGGCGCTGGCGCCGGCGGCGCAACCACCGGCGCTTCGGCCACGGGCGCAATCACCGCAGCAGCCGCCGGAGCAGCGGTTTCCGAATCGGGCTCCACCGCCTCCGACTCTTCCTTTATCTTCCGGCTTCGAGCCGCCTTTTGCTTGGCGGAAACTTCCACGTGCGGCGCGGTCTCCACCGCAGTCCCGCCCCCCGCGGTGCTGAACCATTCGCGCACCGATTCCGCCAGTCCCAACGGCAGCGTGCTCATGTGATTGGGCGCCTTGTCGCCGAGCCCTTCATCCTTCAATTTCTGAAGAATGACCTTGCTCTCGACGCCCAATTCCTTGGCCAGAATGTTAACTCGCGTACCTTTTGCCAAAACGACTCCTGAAAAATCCTGTTACACCTTGCCACTTACAACTTGCCAGTTACAACTTGTTCGCATCGTCCACCGGCCGCCGTCTCGCTTCCTTCGGCGAGACGGCGCCGTCTCGTCTTCTTCCTCGATCGGCTTCTTCGCAATTCCATTCGTGTCCGGCTCGGCGGTTCCCTGAACCGCCTGCTCCTCGACACTGAGCTCTTCCCCAGCCACCGCCGACTCGGCATGGACGGTGATTTCCGGCGCCGCCCCGCTGACCGCCTCCATCGCGTCCGGCATCTTGTCCCCCCCCGCTCCCTCGGCAGGCTGCTCGGCCGCGGAAGGCTCGCCCAGCGCCAGCAGCGCCGCCTTGTCCGCTGCCACCGTCGCCGCCTGCTTCGCCTTGGCAGAAGCATCGGCAACCTTCTTCGCCTCCTGCTCGACCGCCACGATCTTCGCCTCCGCGGCGCACCGGTCGACCACCTTCTGTGCCGTCTCTTCGTCCAGACCCAGCTCTTCCATCAGCGGGCCAGTACCCACTTCTTCCAGGTCGCGCACGTCGATCAGGCCCAGCACGATCACCTTGTCGATCATCTCCTTGGTGATTCCTTCGATGCTCTTCAGCGTCGCATCAAGCCGCGTCACGCCCTTCTGGAATTCGGTCGGCGTCAGGATGTCGATGTCCCAGCCGGTCAAACCGCGCCGCCAGCCGCACGTTCTGCCCGCGCTTGCCGATCGCCAGCGACAATTGGTCTTCGTTGACCACCACCGTCGCCCGCCCCAACTCAAAGCAAAGTGCCACTTCCGCCACCTCGGCCGGCTTCAGCGCGTTGCTGATCAAAACCTGGCTCGATTCGTTCCAGCGAACGATGTCGATCTTTTCGCCCCCCAGTTCGTCGACAATATTCTTGATCCTGCTTCCGCGAACGCCCACGCACGCCCCCACCGCATCCACCTTGCTGTCGATCGAGCTGACCGCGATCTTCGTCCGATGCCCCGGCTCGCGGGCCAGCGCCTTGATTTCAATCGTCCGCTCCCCAACCTCCGGCACCTCGCGCTCGAACAATCGCCGGATAAGTTCCGGATGGCTCCGGCTAAGAATGATCTTGACCGCACTCGGCGTGTCGCGCACCTCCAGGATCAGCGCCTGCACCCGCTCCGCCACCTGGTGAACCTCGCCGGGAATCTGCTCGCTGCGCGGCATGATCCCCTCCACGTTCCGCAGCAGCGTCACAATCATCGTGTCTTTTTCGAAGCGGGCGACCGATCCGGTGATGATGGTTCCAACACGATCCTTATATTCTTCGTAAATGCTCCCGCGCTCATCCTGGCGGATAAGCTGGATCATCACCTGCTTAACCGTCTGGCGCCCGATCCGCCCCACCACCGACAACGGCACCTCAACCCCCTGCCGCAGCGCCGATATCTGACCGTTCGTCCGGTCCAGCTTCACCGCGAATTCGCTGGTGTCCTCGGTGTTAAACTGCTTGCGCAGACCGGAAGCCACCGCTTGCTCGATGTCGTTGTAGATCTGGTCTCGCTCGATGTTCTTGTCACGGGCGATTCCATCGACGATTCGGATCAGTTCCTGCGAATTCATGTTTCCTCTAAATGCCAAAAACCTATCAAATAAAAAAGGCCAGCCAAATTCGGCGGCCCGCTTCTGCGACGGCGAGTTCAGGTGCCATGCACCCAATCACCTACCCGGCAAAAAACCGGATCGGCGGTAAAATTACCGCCGGGGCCAAACCGCGAATCGGCTGATGCATTTGCTCAAGCAAGTGCATGGGCCGGCTCGTTTGTGGGAGACAATGTCTCCAGACTCAAATTCATTCCCGTCTCTCCGGGTTCAAAAAAATGCGCCTTGCGCAAATCCACATACACCGTTGTTTCTTTTCCCATCTGCAAACCGCCTGGGCCTCCAGGCGGCCCACAACATGCTCGTGCAACGCGGTGTTCATGTAAACGTCCATATTATTGCCCAGCGGCTCGATCACGTTCAGCCGAACCTTCACAGGAGCCACCGAACCACCGACCGGCTGGAGATGAATATGCTCCGGCCGGATGCCCAGCACCATATGGCCGCCGGCACGCGCCGCCAGTCGATCTTTCACCGACTGCGACAATAAATCCAGCGGAAGCGTAAACCCGTTCGGTGGGAAGGTCAACTCACCACCGTTGCCCCCCCCGTTGCTTCCAGTCCCCTGCGACGCCTTCTGCTGCCCCGCTACCTGCCCCTCCTCAAACGTGATTTTCCCGCTCGCATTCCGAATCGCCCCATTAAAGAAATTCATCGGCGGCATCCCGATAAACCCCGCCACAAACCGATTTACCGGGCGATTATAGGTCACCAGCGGCGTATCCGCCTGCTGAATGAGCCCATCTTTCATCACCACAATCCGATCCCCCAGCGTCATCGCCTCTTCCTGGTCGTGCGTAACGTAAATCGTGGTAGTCCGCAGCCTTTGATGCAGCCGCTTCAGCTCGGCTCGGGTCGTAACCCGCAATTTCGCATCCAGATTAGACAGCGGCTCATCAAACAAAAACGCCGCCGGCTCGCGGACGATCGCCCGTCCCACCGCCACGCGCTGCCTCTGTCCGCCGGAAAGCTGCTTAGGCTTCCGATCCAGCAAATGCTCGATTTCCAGAATCTTCGCCGCCTCCCCCACCCGCTGATTGATCTCCGCTCGCGGCATCCCCCTCAGCTTCAGCCCAAAGGCCATATTCTTATAAACCGTCATGTGCGGATAAAGCGCATAGTTCTGAAAAACCATCGCAATATCCCGGCTCTTGGGCGGAACGTCGTTCACCACCCGTTCGCCGATGCGGATGATCCCATCCGAAATCTCCTCCAGCCCCGCGATCATGCGCAGCGTCGTCGTTTTGCCGCACCCGGAGGGCCCGACAAGAACAATAAACTCCCGATCTGCGATATGCAGGTCGATGGTATCGACGGCCTTAACGCCGCCGGGATAGATTTTGCTGACTTTTTCGAGATCAACACGAGCCATAAATCCACATTCCGCCAAGAACTGGAGAAAAGTGTGGGAATTATACGGATTTTGCAGAATTGGTCAATTTTCAAAGGAATTTGCCTTCCCCTCTTGCTTTATCCCCTCCCCTGGTACTCCGGGGGAGGGTTAGGGTGGGGGTCTTCGAAATGCGCCGCGTGCCATTACCGCCGCTTTGCATTTAGAGAGATTGGCTCCACATACACCGTCACCCCATTGAACTTAAACGAAGACCCATAAGGCTTGATATCAAACTTCCCTCGCGGCTCAGACACCCCGGATTGACCTCTTCCAAATGCCACGGCTGAATCGGCGGCAGCTTCGAAAGCTCATCCAGCTCCGATTTCGCCGCACTCAAATCCGCCTGCGCCTGATCGAGTTGCCGATCCATATCCCGAATCGCCTGAACAAACTCCGGCTGCGTCGCCGGCGCGGTGCGGGTCCAGCAGAAATCAGTGGGAGCGTAACCAAACCAACCAAACCACAAGACAGCCAGCGAAACATCCGGCCTCCGGGTCAGAGATGCCACTTAAGATGCCGACGACGTGGGAAAGTTTCAAGTCTTTGCGGATTGTCCGACGCAAAGTGCCGCCCCTCTCAAATCTCAAATTTCAAATCTGAAATCCCTTCAACTCGATACCCCCATCCCGCATTTGGCAATCGGCAGCTCATTCCCCTCCCCTCGTCTTTCTCTATCGCTCTACTTTCAACTGTTCCACTTTCTCGCTAGAGCGTGTTGTGAACTTTCCCCATCATCGGCGATATTGGGTGGATGGCAAGGAAGCCTTACCCAACTGACGTGACGGATGAAGAATGGGCATTTGTGGCGCCGTATCTGACGCTGATGCGGGAAGATGCTCCGCAGCGGGAACATTCGCTACGTGAGGTCTTCGATGCGTTGCGATACGTGGTTCGAGCCGGCGAAGCCTGGCGAATGATGCCCAACGATCTGCCGCCCTGGGACATCGTTTATCAGCAGACCCGGCGCTGGATCAAAGCCGGCGTGTTCGAGGCCATGACGCATGATCTGCGTGAATTGCTGCGGATGCTGGCCGGCCGCGATCCCAAACCATCGGCAGCGATCTTCGATAGTCGCACGCTGCAGAGCACGCCCGAGAGCGGCGGCCGTGGCGGTTACGACGGAGCCAAGCGAAAGAAAGGAAGCAAGACGCACATGGCGGTGGACACGCTGGGACATCTGCTGGCGCTGCACGTAACATCGGCCGATCAGCAGGACCGTTCACGTGTGAAGCAACTGGCCCGGGACGTGCAGAAAGCCACCGGCGATTCGGTGGCGTTGGCATTTGTGGATCAGGGATACACCGGCGAACAACCCGCTGCCGACGCGGCGAAAAGCGACATCGAATTGTCGGTGGTTAAACTTCCGCAGGCCAAACGAGGCTTCGTGCTGCTCCCCCGGCGATGGGTTGTCGAGCGATCGTTCGGCTGGCTCGGACGCTTCCGCCGATTGGCTCGTGACTACGAACGGTTGGCCACGACTCTGGCCGGTCTTCACTTTGTCGCCTTTGCCTGTGTGATGCTGCGTCGGCTCATGATGACAGGAGTGGCGTAAAGTGCACAACACGCTCTAACCGCCACATCATGCCGCGCAGGATTTCCCTCGGTACAAGCTGCGTAAATCGAAATCCCGCATTAAACGGCAGAAAAGGCCATTTCTATTCCCCACCGTTACACTATTGCAGCCATTTTATTTCGTTGTCACCTCATCCGTCTGTTTCGATACTTACAAAGTGACAATGCTCAATTTGGACCCAACCGCAGCGATAGATACCAGCGACGCCGACCTCGTCGCTGAAAGCCTGGCTCAAAACCGAGCCGCTTTCGGCCTGATCGTCGCCAGGTATCAAACCCTCATTTGCTCTCTCGTCTACAGCGGCCTGGGAAATCTCGGCCAGAGCGAAGACCTCGCCCAGGAGACTTTCATCGCTGCCTGGAAGCAACTTCCCACTCTTCGCGAGCCCCACAAATTGCGCCCTGGCTCTGCGGCATCGCCCGCAATCTGACCGGCGTCGCGCTCAAAAAGCAGGGCCGCGAACCCGTTCATCAGGCCCAATCGCTCGAAGCTGCCCATGAATTGCCTTCGCCCCAAACGCTTCCTGCCGAACAGGCCATCACCAACGAAGAAGCTGCTATTCTTTGGCGTTCGCTGGAGCAAATTCCCGGGACATATCGCGAACCGCTCGTCCTGTTTTATCGCGAACACCAATCGATCGCGGCCGTGGCCGAGAAACTGGAACTCACCGAAGACGCGGTGAAACAACGCCTTTCTCGCGGCCGCAAACTTCTGCATGAACAGGTTCTGGCGTTCGTCGAAGGCGCTTTGGAAAAAACTGCTCCGAGTCACGCATTCACGGCAGCCGTTATTGCCGGCTTGCCGGCCGTGGGGGCTTCCGTAAAGGCCGCGACGGTTGGGGCGGCCCTCGCACAGGGCGGGGCAGCGGCCAAGGGTGTCGCAGCCGCCACGTCGCTGGGGGCGTTATTTGCCATCGTGGGCAGTGCCTATGTTTCTTTGCTGGCGCAATCCGACGACTCCAAATCGCCGCGCGAACGGCAATTGATGCTCCGGATATCCGGGATGCGGATTACCTTCATTCTGCTTTCGGCCGTTTTGTTTTTCGTCGCCATGCAATTTGAGTTTTTTCGCGTGCCCATACACTTTGACTACCTCGCAGCCGCCTTATATTTCTGCTATGCCGGCGATGCGGCGCTGCTAAGTGCCTACCAGGCTCGCCGCCGGCAACAAATACAAATCGAGGAGAAGACCTATGTGGAACTCGAGTGGCGAATGCCCAGAACATTTACCGATCCCGCATTAGATTCCCTATTAGATTCCGCGGGGCCCAAACCGAATAACAGATCGGCGCTGCTAAGACAGACGGCATTTGGAACGATCTCAGGCGCCATGGTCGGCGCCCTGATCGTGGTCATGAGCTTCATGGTCAGTAAACCGCGGGCATGGAAGCAGCAGAAACAGATTTTTGTTTTTAGCCACTATTTCTTACTGACGGCCTCCGTCGCGGTGGCTTTCTGGGTTGTGTTCATGGTTGCGTTGCGACTGTTGGATCTCAGGAAAAATCGACGTCCACGTTCCGTCCAGCCCCAACGATCACGCTGGTTTTCACGTGATTCAGCCATTTTCGGGCCGAATATCCCGCGTTTTGTGCAGCCGCTGCGGTCACGCAGTTTTTTGTTTGTTCCAGTCAATTTAGGGGTTGTTACGCTGTTGATGCTTTTTGTTCTCCGGTTCTTGTCGCACGCAGTTTCGCATGATCCCAACAGCGAATCGCCGGCCCAGTTCCTTGTTTTTGGCCTTGTTGTCGTGTTGGCCTATGCATCCCTCATTGGAATTCTTGCCTGGAATCGCCAAAAGATGATTGGGGCCGAAAGCTACACGCTTACCACGGTCCGGCCCGGGCAACTGAAAGCCGTCACGATCATCTCCCAAACCATCTGCTGCCCACTCAACGATTCCAGCGTCCGGCGTGAGGCCGTTAACCACCTCCGTGCCAAGCTCGCGGATGCAGGAGTCAACCCGCAGGGCGGCTCGATCTCCATTATCAAAAAACCTGTCATCAAACATTTCAACGACCTCGTCGACATCGAAATAGGCTTTCCCGTCCCCGACAATACGCCGGCGCCGGATGGCTGCCGGGTGCGCGTTCTCAAATCCGTCCCCAGCGTCATTTCCATATTCCGAGGTCCGCTCTCCTCCGTGGGCCCCGCCTATTCCGATGTTTACCAGCAAATGCGTCGACTGAAAAAAACACCCACAGGCGAACTACGTCAACGCGTCCTTTTCTACGACGGCCCGGCATCGCCAAACAACGTCTTCATGCTTGAAACCCCCACGCTTGATTAGGGCGGTTTCATTTCAGTCGTAGCGTCTGCGTTGCTTGGGGCGGTATCGGCGTCAAGTTTCGTCAGGGCAATGGCTCCCCTTTGAATCAGACCGTCGCGACTACACGACATGCTTCTTCGCAAAGTTCACGCTGCACAGGATGCTCAGGGCAGCCACTCCCACGAAGCATATCGCCATCGCCAGATCCCCCCCGCTCGCCAGCCGCCCCACCCGCGCCAGGACGTACCCGATGACCAAATTCAGCAGCGACCAGAGCACGTTCACCAGCGGCGACGACAGCCCCTTGCCCGGCGGCCTCGCGAACGGCGTCGGAAACCGATCTCCGCAAATCCCCTTCACGAAGTGGGGAGCGAAGTTGGCAAGAAAAAGCCCGGCGAAGAAGCAGACGACGTAGTGATACCAATTCATTTTGTTCCTCATCGGGTGTCACTCGGAATTTTTCCCCCCTCGCGTTTTCGATCCGCCCCGGAATCGGATCAGCCATGCTTTGCAATCAGCTTTTGGACCTTGGGCACGAGTTTTACCGGTACTCCCATCATCGTAACACAGTTGCTGTCGTAGGCCGCTTCGTCTTCGGCAACGGCCTGGTCTTCCGTCTGGTTCTCGTAATGGTCGATGATTGCCTGAACCTTTTGACGATTGAGTCCCTTTGGATACCGGTTCGGATCTTTCCGGGAAGAGTTTGCGCGACCGTTTTGTTTTGCCGATTTTTCATGATTGGCCTCGCTTCTTCATTCGGCGGCGCAGGAGGCGAGACCAGTTGACTTCTCCTGAGATCGCCTTCGCCAGCGCGAGGCTTGTTGCCTGCGACGGCGCGGAGGACCAGGGCATGGAGGAATAGTATAGCGAATGAGACCGCCGGCACTTAATGACGACCGTGAGTCGCATGTTCGGAGTAGAAGCGGCGTCCTCGCCGCTTGCCCGGATGCAAGCGGCGAGGACGCCGCTTCTATTTTGGCACCCAAAGAACGCAATAGAAGTCTAATATTGACAAATGCCCGAAGAATCATACCCCAAATTACCTATCTTTCCCAGCTTGTTGCGGACTGTTACCTTTTGTACCCAATACTCCCCGCAACAAAAATCACATACCCCTCTCGCCAAATTGCAATCTCATTCGTCATTCTGATTTGATTCGCCATTCTGGTTTCTGGTTTCGGATTTCAACCCCAACATTTTCTCCATCGCCCCCACCACCGCATCGCGCACCTCCTGCACCGGCTGCTGAAGCTTCAGGCCCGCCGCCCGGGCGTGCCCCCCTCCGCCGAATTGCTCGGCGAATCGCGCGACATCCACCCCGCCCTTGCTGCGAAGGCTCACCCGCACCGCCGAACCATCCGCCGGCTCCATGATCAGGATCGAAACCCCCACCGTCCGAATCTGCAGCGGAATATTGATCAGGTTCTCCGTATCCGAAGGCTTCGCCCCCGTCTCGGCAAAATCCGCTTTTGCAATGGTCATCACCGCCAGCCGCCCGTCCACCAGCAGCTCCAGCGAATCCTGCGCCCGGGTTTGGAGTGCCACCCTTTCCGCCCGCTCGTTCTGGTAGAGATGCTGATACATCTGGTCGGTGTCGATGCCGACTTCCATCAGGTCCGCCGCGAGGCGAAGCGTGGCCGGTCGCGTGTTGCTGAACTGAAACCACCCCGTGTCGCTGGCGATCGCCAAAAAAAGGGCGGTCGCGAGCGGCAGATCAATCGGCACCCCCCACTGCTTCAAAACATCGGCAGCGATCTCCCCCGCCGCCGCGGCACGCGTCTGCACCAGCTTCACATCCGCCCAGTTTTCCTGCGTGAGATGGTGGTCCAGAATCAGCCGGGGCTTTTTCCAACCATCGAGGCGATCCTTCAAACCCGGAAGCTGCGACCAAGTACCGGTGTCCACAACCAGCAGAGCATCAAACGGCTCCAGCGAAAAATCTCCCGGCCAGTCCGGCTCCGTCTGATCGAACGCGATCTGGTTTTCCTTCAGCACAAACGCATATTTAGCCGGCAGCTTGCTGAGCAGCAGCACCCGGCTGTCGATCTTTTTTGCGCAGCCCCAGCGCCATCGCCGCCGCAGTGCCCAGGGCATCGCCGTCGGGGCGGACGTGCGTCGTGATCAGCACGCGCCGGCAGGAACAGAGGATTTCCAGAAAGCGTTTGAGAGTTTCATCCATGTGCCGATTCCGTCAGGGCTGAAGGGCCGTCGTTTGCTGGGTCGTTGCGATATTGGGATCGATTGCCCAGAATTCGTTGTTCCAGTAATCCTCGGCCCGCTGGTTGCGCGAGGATCCAGTTGTCGACCCACACCGTGTCCCTGTGTTTGTCGAGATCGACGGGGAAATCGTCAAGCGTGAGGGCCACCGAAACCGGATGGCCGGAGCGCAGAATGCTCAGGTGCACCACGCTGCCATGCCGCATGAGGAGGACGACTGCGATAAAGTCGCCGATCTTGTGCAGCGGCGTCTGGGGCTGTTCGAGAACCCCGGTGATGATGTCGCCGCTCTGAAGGACCCGGAACGCGGGGAATCCAGGGATCCGCTCCTGGACGGGGATGCCGCTGGCGAAAGATTCGTTCAAAACCTCCGTTCCCCAACTGAGTCCGGCAAATCCGCGCGGGTCGGCGGGATCTTTGTGATAGTCGTCGGCGGAGAGGAAGACCTGGGCGACGACTTCGCGAAGCTGCTCGATCTGGCCAGGGAGAAGCGGGCTCTGCGCCAGCGCCGCCGCGCAGGCGCAGGGAGATCGGCCTTTTGCAGGCCCATTAGTTGCACGCGGGCTTCGTCGCGAAGCTGGGGATTGTCGCTGCCGAGCTGGGCAATCAGGTTCTTCAGCAGCGATGAGTCTGGCGCGGCGGTGAGGTTGGCCGCGGCGCACAAAATCACCGCCAGCCCGCAAGACCAACGCAGCGGCGATGAAAACGTGCGTTTCACGGGGATCAACCATCCGCCAGTTCGACCAGTTGGTCGTAGCTTTTCTGAATCCAGCCTATTTTCCGCTGCACCATTTGGAGGAACGGCATACCCTCCACCTTACCGAAAGACCCGGTCTGCGCGATGGGGAAAACCGCCTCGGCAATAAGAGCTTCGATCATGAGCATGGGGATGACGCGAATCTCAGCCTGGGAAATGAGCATCACTTCGTCGTACCCGCGAAGGAACCGTTTGAAGCGATTGGTGTCCAGATAGTCGGGCCACTTGGAGACGTCGTCGTCGCCGCCGATGATGGAGAATTGGAGCGCGCCGTTGGCGACGTCGATGATGCGGGGAAGCAGGCGGGCGCTGTCGTAATCGATGACGGCGACAACTCGATTGTCGCGGAAGAGCATGTTGCCTGGGTGCCAGTCGGCGTGAACGATCTGCTTGGGCCAGTTGTCGATCCCCAGCGATTGCACTTTTTCCGCGGCCCGGCGGTAAGACTCCAGCAGAAATTTGAGCAATTGGGTCACATCGCGGTTTTCCTCGGTGTCGGGCACTCCCGCGGCGATGGCGCAGCCCCGAATCGACCGCCGAGGCGGCGTGATAGCTCCCGCTGGGAGGCTGCCATTCCGATTTGAATTCTTCCAGCAGCTTATGGTAGAGCGCCAAGATCCGGCCCGAATCAAACGTCGATTCCAGCGTCTGCGGATACGTTTGGCCGGGGATATATTCGAACAGCTCATAGACGCCGTTGCGCCACTGCAGCATCGAATTGTTTTCTTTGCGCGTGCCGATGAGGTGCGGGAGGGGGAACTGTTTGCTGGCCAGATGAAGCTGGAGGGCATGAGTGAAGGCCACCTTGAACGGGTCGTCCTTGCCCCGCGCGCGGCGTTTGAGCAGAAACTTTCCCTGCTCGCTGACGATCAGCAGCTTGGGGGCTTTGCGCGACCCGCGGGGGAATTCGACGATGGAGTCGATGACGCCGACGTCGAAATGCGAAAGGATGATGGCCAATTCCTCGGCCGAGAACTGCTCGCGAAGCCCGGGAACTCGGTTCTGCCCCGTGCCGGAAGTTAGGTTCTGGGATCGCTCCGAGGCCATGGCTGCGGGGGGAGTGTAAATCAAACCGCGGCCGGGAAAAAGGATAAAGCAGTTTTGCACCAGAGAGGCGCCGGTGCATGCGTCTCGCGGTCGCTAAGCCTGCGAGAAATGCAGGCTTTTGAGCAGATGCTCATAGGCGGCGGCTCCGGAGAGATTTGCCGGGGCCAGGACGAGCGTCGGCTGCTGGGCATCGGCCCGCCCCCGCCGGGCCACCGGCTCGCTGAACCCGGCCACGCGCGATTTGCCGATTTTCCTCGGATTACCCCAACCGTGTAATCGACGGTGAAGACATAGTGGTGCTGGTTGTCGCCGGTGCGGAAAAGCAGGTCGCGCACCCCGATGTTGGCTGCGCCGGGAACAGGAAATTGCGAAACGATCCGCCGGGCCAGCCGAAGCCGGTCCCCCGCGGCAAAGTGCATGTTCCATCGCTTCGCGCAGGCCCGGAGCTTCCGCCGGCGGCGAAATTGGGCGAGGCCCCCAGCCAGGAGCATTCCGAGCAAGATGATGAGCAGGAGAAAGAGGTAGGTTTGCGGGGACAAGGCGGAATCTCGTTATGGGAGCATCATCGGGATTTCCCCCGCCGACAGATTACCGCGAGAGGGGAATGTCGATGCCCGCACCCCATAATCTGTATAGTGCCCCCCGGAATCAACTGCCGCTCTTGAATAGATGCCCATTTGTGCTAGTATTAGCACAATGCCCGAACCCGGTCTTAAGCCGGTGGTCTGGATCGGCTCGTCGCGCGATGATCTGCGTCGAATGCCGAGTTCCGTGCAGGATGAAATCGGGTATGCCTTATATTTGCGCAGAGAAACCAGCGCCACCAGTCTGCAAAAGTCCTCAAGGGGTTCGGTGGCGCAGGGATACTGGAAATCGTTGTGGACGATAGGGGCGGAACTTTTCGAGGTGTCTATACCGTGAGAATTGCGGGAGCAGTTTACGTGCTGCACGTATTTCAGAAGAAATCCAAAAAAGGAATAGCAACGCCCAAGAGTGACATTGAGCTGATCAAACGGCGGCTGCGCGGCCGAAACTCATAGTGGGCAAAGATAAAAAATGAGCGATACTCCAACCAACAAAAGACAACGAGCGAAGGCCAATACCGAAGTATTTGTCGGCTCCACTAACATCTTCGCGGATCTCCGCCGAGGTGACGCCGATGAGGCTTTTGCGAAGGTTGAACTGGCCTATCAGATTCACAATCTCATTCAGCAGCTCGGCCTGTCGCAAACCCAGGCCGCGAAGCTCCTGCATACCGATCGTGCGCGCGTTTCCAATCTCATGAGGGGGCGGCTTTCGGAGTTTTCAATTGACCGGCTGTTTCGGTTTCTCAACCGACTCGGGCAGGACATCGATGTAACGATTCGCCCCAAACGCCAGGCGCGAGCACAAGTTCAAGTCCTACCCAAGGCCGGCTGACCTCGAGTCTCATTGGCAGGCCTATTCCTTTACCACCACAGTGCTCTTCCCCTCGACCATCATGTCGTAAACCACCGCGATGTCATCCGCCCGCAGCCGGATGCACCCCATGCTCGATTGTTTGCCGATGCTGTTCGGATCGATGGTGCCGTGGATGCCGTAGGACATTTTTCCCACCGCCTGTCCCTCGGTGCCGGTGAGTCCGATCCAATATCCTCCCAGCGGATTTTTTGGATCGTCGGCGGCGATAACGCCTTCCCCGCGCGGGCTGTAGTAGGTCGGATGTTTGAGCTTGCGGTGCGGCTCGATCATCCAGGTGCCAACCGGCGTTGAGTCATCCTGCCCCAGCCCGACAGGGTAGCTGGTGACGAACATGCAGCTTTTTTCGCCCGGCAATCCGCCGAGATAGAGATTGATGGTGAACTTCTGCTTCTCCACCACCGCGAAGAAAGGGCCTTCGACGACCTTGATCGACGCGCCGGCGCGAAGATGCTTCGGTTCGATGCCGTTGATCCGGCTCAGCAGCTCCCACGTGCAGTCGTGCGCGTTGGCGATTTTGGCGAGGCTGTCGCCCGGCTGGACGACGTACACGCCGCCGTAAAGATCATCCGGAAACCGCCGCGGGCTGAAGACAACCACCTGGCTGATCTGGCTGAGAAGCTTTTTCACGGAATCGCACTGCGATGGATCGAGCGTGCCGCTTTGCAGGGCATCATTCAGTTCGCCGCGGGCCTGCAGGAACTGGCCGTTGTCGATCTCCGACTGGGCATTGGCCAGAAGCGATGAGACCGACTGCGTGGCGACCGTCACATCCGGCGGTGCGCTAAAAGCGGCCGGCTGAGTGGCCGGCGCCGCGGGTGAAACCGGCGGCGTTTGCGCCGAGGCCGGCACAGCCGGGGACTGGTCGATCGGCGGCGGCAGGCCGGCGCCTGAGATCTGCGCCGCCGGCTGCGTTGCCGGCGCGGGCAGCGGCGACACCGAGGCCGTCAGCGTCGGCGGAACCGGCGCGGCAGGCTCATTGGGCTGGCGATTCATTTTGTAAATGAACGACAACGCCGCGGCAGAAAAGCTCAAAAGCAAAACAACTACTAAAAGACGACTAAGACGACGTGATTGGCGGGTCATGAGAACCTCCATGTTCTCAAATTTTTCTTCGATCTAACGCGCGGGGCTCACTGGCTGATGCAGTTGGTGGCGAAACGCCGAATCCCGCGATCCGTACACAGCATACTCAGCGACATGTCATGGTCAAGCACCGGAAGCTGCGGCACAACCTGTTCCTCGAACCCCATCCCGCACGAAACACCGATGAACTCCGGCAACGCCAGGAAGCGGTCGTAGAACCCCATGCCGCGACCGATGCGATGGCCGTCGGCCGAGAAACCAATCCCCGGAACGATCACCAGGTCGATCATGTTGACGGGCATCGGCTGCCCGCTGACCGGCTCACGTACGCCCGGGCCGGTTTCCGTCATGTGCGTCTGCAAGCTGGAGATTTCCACCGGAAGCATCCGCCGCTGGTCCCAGCTTACCTTGGGGACGACCACCGTTTTCCCCGATTGCCAGCACTTCAGCGCCAACTGCGCCGTGTCGAGCTCGTGCCCGGCGGTGAGATAAAGCATGACAATCCGGGCGGCGGCAAACTCCGGACTGGCGGTGAGAAACGACGTCGCGCTAATACTCTTCGCGTGCCGCTGCTCTTCGCTCAGCGCCGCCACCTTCTCGCGAAGCTGGCGGCGTATGGTCGATTTTTCGACCGACTCTCCCATCATGCCCTCAAAAAAACCACGTCTCGGCTACGTCATCTTCGGGCCGTCTTCAGCCGGCTTACCGGTCTCTGCCTCCGCGGCGCCGATTCGGTTCGCAGCCGCAGGCGCTTCCCGATCTCCGCTTCGTAGCCCCGATCCGTCGGAGTATAATATATTTTATCGACGCCGAGGTAGTCTTGTTCGACAATTCCGCCGGGAAAATTGTGGGCATATTGATATCCCTCCCCATGCCCCAGTCGTTTGGCCCCGTAGTAGTGTGAATCTCGCAGATGTTTTGGGACGGGGAGGGTTCGCCCCTCTTTCACATCTTTGGCGGCTTCCCAGATTGCCAAAGCGGACGCGTTCGATTTCGGCGCGGTCGCCATGTAAATTACCGCCTGGGAAAGGGTGAGCTGGGCTTCGGGCATCCCGATTTTTTCCACGATATCAAACGCCGCCGCCGCCACGGAGATGGCATGGGGATCGGCATTGCCGATGTCTTCCGATGCCAGAATAGCCACCCGTCGGGCGATAAAGCGCGGATCTTCGCCCGCCTCCAGCATTCGCGCCAGCCAGTAAACCGCCGCATCCGGATCAGAACCCCGCATGCTTTTGATCAGCGCACTGGCTGCGTCGTAATGTTCATCGCCGGTGCCGTCGTAAACGATCGCCTTCTGCTGAATGGATTGCTCGGCGACGTTGAGGTCGATATTGATCGTCTGATTGTTCGCCCCCTCCTTCTGCTGGGAGAGCACCGCCACTTCCAGCGCCATCAGCGCCCGGCGGGCATCGCCGTCGGATTTTGTGGACCATAATGCTACCGCTTCGGGAGCGATGTCGATGGAAAGCTTGCCATACCCGCGCTCTTTGTCGGCAATCGCTCGCCGGATCAGGGCGGCGATTTCGGATTCGCTCAGCGGCGCGAATTGGAAAATCTGGCTGCGGGAGACAAGCGGCGAATTCACCGCGAAGAACGGATTCTCCGTGGTCGCCCCGACGAGAAGAATCAGCCCCGCCTCGACATCGGAGAGCAGAATATCCTGCTGCGCTCGATTGAAGCGATGAATCTCGTCAAGAAAAAGCACGGTCCGTTTTCCGCCCGCCCCGAGTCTTTCCTTCGCCGCCTCCAGAATTGCGCGGACTTCCTTCACCCCAACGCCGGCGGCGTTGACTTCGACGAATTCGCTTTTGGTGTAGATCGCGACGAGCTGGGCCAGAGTCGTCTTACCGGTTCCGGGGGGGCCGTAGAAGATAACGCTGGTCAGACGGTCCGCTTCCAGCATCCGCCGGAGGAGTTTTCCTTCGCCGAGGAAATGCTGCTGGCCGGCGAATTCATCGAGAGTTCGCGGCGCATGCGCACGGCGAGCGGAGCAACACGGGCGAGATTCTTGCGGCGAGATTCGTTGAAAAGGTCCACAATCGAATGATAAGCTCCAAAGCATGGGCGGCGAACTCAAAATACCGAAAATTGAACGCCTGCTGCCCAAGCCTCCGGCCGATTGGCCCTGGGCCCTTCCCCACATTCACTCGATCAACACGATCCCCGACCCGGGAATCGACGTTGTCGGCTACTCCGCGCACAAGGACGGTACGGGCTCGGCAAAAACCGAGCGCGTTGCCGGACGGACCCGGGTCGTCGAAATCGGCTATTGGAACGGGAGCTACGCTGTTCTTGGGAGCGATGCTTTCCTGAAAAATGAAGATGCTGAGCGCACGGCAGATCGCCTCTTTGATTCCAAATCGGTCCGATTTCGTTTGAAAGATGGAAAAATTATTCGCGTGAACGACGAGATTGAGATCACGGGAACCTGGCCGGCAACCTGGATATTCCGCCGCTATTACGATTTCGGCGCCTTCAGTGCGTGCCTATACCGCGAAATTCTTGATTCCGGGCACCCCGACGAGGCCGAGGCCTTCAAGGCATCGCTTCACCACGCAATGCCGGGCACAGAACTGATTATGATGTTCAACCAGTCCTTTACATTCGCGAAATCAACATACACCCAATGGTTTAGCCCCGAGACGCTTGTGACGCTCGACAATGCCCTCGCAGTGTTGCAGTCTAAGTGATCTGATGGCAACCGCCGCCGCAAAACTTCCGCCCAGCTATTTAAAACTCGTCAGAAAATTCCCCCTGCACGTCATCCGTTCGGAAGGGCAATATGATGAGGCGGTCGAAATCGTCCAGGGCCTGGCAATTCGAGGAGAAGATGACCTAGACGTCGGCGAGAGAGATTATCTCGATGCGTTGTCGAGCCTTGTTGAGTCGTATGAAGCCTCGAACTATCGCGTCGGGCCTGACGAACTGCTGCCTCATCAGCGTCTGAAATGGCTCGCCGAAGAGTCCGGATTGTCACAGTCGAAACTCGCCAAACTTCTCGGTGTAGGCCAGCCGCTGGTCTCCCTGATCCTCCGTGGCCACCGCGAGCTGACCCTCTCACATATCCGCAGATTATGCGACTATTTTCATCTGAGTCCGAACTATTTCATCAAAGCGGGTTAAATTCGGTCAGCGCACCGCTCACGCCGCGATCGGTCTGTAATGCAGCCGCAACAACTGTGAGCCGTTCAGCGTTGACAGACGGTAGGTACGACCCGAATCGTCAACGAATTCCACCTCGAAGGCGTCCCGCGGATAAACGAACACCACTGTACCCACTTGCCCCCGAACCAGCTTTAGTTCCGGCAGGTCAACGGTGAGTGCAACCACATCCAATTCGCATATCCTTCGGTCATTCATTTCGCCGCCTTTGCCAATGGCCGCCGCGGAGTCGGACGGACGGCCTTACGACCACTGGCCTTCTGCGCTTTTCTCGCCTCTTCACACATCGAATGAAGATCGTTTCCATTCCGCTTGGCAATTGCTTCCCGAATGCGATGGACTTCTTCAACAACAGGATCGGATTTCATACTAACCTCCCAGCAACTCATACGGCGTCAGAATCGTCGGCGGGCGATACCCCGCAATGCGGCATGTCTGCTCAATCTTATCCCACAAAAACACGTTGGCCAAATGCTTACAGTTCCAAGTCACGAGATATTGAATTTCATTTACCGACGCCACCGCGACGTGCAGCGCGTCAACGCGAGCCTTGTGCGGAAGGGCTCCTTGTTCCAAAAGTTTTTTTGCCAGCGGTTCAACGTCCTCGGAAATTTCAACGAGCGCAATGCCTTGAAGCACCTTTAGCCGTTCCGCAGCAGCTTTGGAATCCCCAACGGAGGCCTCGTTTATCACAAATTGTGATGTGAAAAGCGAAAAGTCCTTGCGTCGCTCACGCCACCATTCTCGGGTCACTTCCTGTTGTGCTTGTCGGACAACCTCCTTGGTGGGCCACGCGGTTAGATAGCTGATAACCGTCGTCTCCAAATAGACTGAGGGTTTGCCTTGGGTGGTTCCTGCCATAAGGACCTACCATTTTTTCGCCTGCTGCGCCACCTTCATCGGCAGCCCGAATAGATCGATAAACCCGCGTGCCGCCGTCACGTCGTATCCTTCCATGCTGAAGCTCGCGAGCTGCGGATCGTACAGGCTGTGCGGGCTCGTCACCCCCGCGGCCGTCGCGCGGCCCTTGAAGAGCTTCACCTTCACCTGCCCGGTCACAGGGCCCTGCGTGTGGTCCACGAACGATTGCAGCGCCTCGCGCAGCGGGTGGAACCACTGGCCGTAATAGACCAGCTCGGCATATCGCAACGCGACCTGCTGCTTGAAATGGAATGTGTCACGCTCGATGCAGATCTGTTCGAGGGCTTTATGGGCTTCATAGAGAATCGTGCCGCCGGGGGTTTCGTAGGCGCCGCGCGATTTCATTCCCACCAGGCGGTTCTCGGCAAGCTGGGTCTGGCCTACCGCATGCTTTCCGCCGGCTTCGTTCAGGGCGGCGATGAGCTCGTGGCCGGGCATTTTTTTGCCGTTGAGGGCGATCGGGTTTCCGCGCTCGAAGTCGATGGTGACATACGCCGGCTCGTTGGGGGCTTTAGAGACGGGGACGGAGATGAGCCAGAGGTCGTCCTTCGGCTCATTGGCGGGCGATTCGAGGTCGGCGCCTTCGTGGCTGATGTGCCAGAGGTTTCGGTCGCGGCTGTAGATTTTCTTCTTGCTCTGATCGACGGGAACGCCTTTCTTGTTCGCATAATCGATGGCGCTCTCGCGGTCGCGCAGACCGAAGTTTGGGTCCTTCCAGGGGGCGATGATTTTCAAGTCGGGGGCGAGGGACATGTAGGTCAGCTCGAAGCGGACCTGGTCGTTGCCCTTGCTTGTCGCGCCGTGGCCTACGGCATCGGCGCCGGTTTGGCGGGCGGCTTCGACCTGGTGCTGGGCGATGATCGGGCGGGCGATGCTGGTGCCGAGGAGATAATCGGTCTCGTAAACTGCCTGGGCGCGGAGCATGGGAAAGCAGAATTCCTCGGCGAACTCTTTGCGGAGGTCTTTGATGATAACCTCATCGGCTCCGCTTTTGCGGGCTTTATCTTCGATATTTTTGAGTTCGTCGCCTTGCCCGAGTTCGGCCGCGAAGGCGACCAGTTTTACGCCCGGGTAGCGGTCTTTGAGCCAGGGGAGGATGACGGAAGTATCGAGGCCGCCGCTGTAGGCGAGAACGATTTTTTTGGGGTCGGAATTTGCCATTTTTTTCTCCGTAAAAGGGGGGGAGTATAGGGGCGATTGAACAGAATTGAACAGAATTGAACACTTTTCAGACTTTTATTAGTGAATGCTAGTTTATCGAGTCGCCGTATGTGTTGGTGGGGGAAGGGGTTGGGGGCGATCGCGTGGCGGAGGGCGTGCAAGTCGGGGAAAAAGTGTTCAATTTGTCGGGAAGGCATTTCGAGGAGTCTTGATGGAGGGTTTTGGCTCCGCATTCCGGGCATTGGTTGGGGGTAGCGCGAAGATCGTAGCCGCAGTTTTGGCAATGGCCGGCGGGGAATCGCCGCCTGAGGCGCGGGATGAGCCGGATGAGGCCGGGGAGGGCGAAGGCGATGGCGAGGTAATACGTCGGCATTGAAAATCCCCAGCCGTAGGTGCCCAGTTTGTCCCAGGGGACGGCGGACAGGGCCTGGGTTCGGTATTTGGCATCCTGGTACCAATCCCAGCGAATCCAGTGAGTGCGCAGGCCGGGCAGGAGGCGAAATGGCGCGGGGCCGCCCCAGGTAAACCAGGGATGGAAATGCATGGCTAGGAGGTAGAGGCCGTAGTCGGGGCGCTGGGGGCAAATGCTGACAAAATTCCTCAGGTATTCGTGCCAGGGTTGGTGGGAGAAGTCGGCGGGGTGACCGAGAAAGTCCTGGAAGGCTGGTTGGTCATAGTCGACGTAGGTGAGGGCAAGGCGGCCGGGCGTGGAAAGCAGACTAACGCTTCGGTTGTGCCAGATGGGAGCGAACTCTTCGACGCTGGATTTGTCGCGGATCCAGAGGATGAGGACGACGGCAAGCGCGAGGAGGGAAGCGGCGGTCAATCCGTTGATCGCTTTGGGACGCACGCCGGGAATGTACTGCGCGACAGCGCGGTTTGCATGTGTGTGGAGGAGCCCTGAACCTAATTGCCCGCTGCGGGTGCTGTAGTTGGGGCGGAATTTCGAATGCAAACCATTCCGGCTCGCCAATGTTCCGCTGAATCGGGCTTGCCCCAGGCGGTGTAGAGTGCGGCCAGACGCCCGGCTGCTTCAGCGAGGGTCTCGGGCCCGTTGCCGCGGATCTGGTCTTCCTGCTTTTTCATGCTCTGAAAGCCGTCTTGGAGCAGCGGCTCAGCGTCGGCGTATTTCTTTTGCCCTGCAAGCGTCTCACCCAACAGACTATTGGCATACGCAATCGAGAAGTCGTCCGAAACCCTCGCGAAAATGGGCAATGATTCGCGGATCGCCGACTCGGCCCCGGTGAAATCGCCTTCGCGGATCAGGGTCCGGCCAAAGTGAAGCAGGGCCGCGGCGGCATCGCCATTTTGGGAAATGTCGCCGGTCTTATATTGACGAATCGTCTCGTCCAACAATTGGTGCGAATCGGCCAATCGCCCCGCAGTCTCGTAAGAGGACAGAAAGGGGTCACTTCCCAAGGACAGAAAGGGGTCACTTCCCAATCTGTCCGCCTTGCGGTCAGAATGGGAAGTGACCCTTTTCTGTCCCTTTTTTGATTGACGTATGTGTTGGTGGGGGAAGGGGTTGGACGTGATCGGGCGGCGGAGAGCGTGCAAGTCGGGGAAAAAGTGTTCAATTTATCCGGCTGGCGGGAATTGTCTTGCTTAACCGGCTGACACACGTAGTGTGATGGGTTGTGAAAGCGGCAATTGTTCCGCTCTTACAGGATAATATTGAAGTTTTCGGATGACTAAATGACGGGTAATTCGGCGAACCGCCGGAGGACCCGACAGCGAGTAAGCCGACGCAATTGAATCCCGACGCCTCGGGATTTGGTCGCGTCGGCTTTTTTTTCGAGCGTCGTCCTTGATCGGATGAAGGAAAGGTCACATGGAAATCGAAGACATTGTCAAGCGGAAATCATATCGAGGTTTTGTTTTGACCCAGCTTCACCAGCCGAACGCCGCGGATTCCCGCTGGTATATCACGCGAAGAGAATCCGGCATGGATCGAAGCTACGGGTTCGCAGACTCCATATCGGATGCGAAGGCGAAGGTTGACGGTTTGTGGAATGGCAATCCGCAGGCGGGAATGGCGCGAACGGCGCGTGTCTGAATGAGGCACGGCAAACTCTGTGGGCATCGAAAGACGCGCGCTACGCGCCGGGGGCAAGTGATCTGTTCCAGTAATCGACGGCGTCCTGGGCGGCCTGCAAATCGGTCGCTTTTGAAAAGCGTACGCACCAATGATCAGGATTGGCGTCATTGGCGCGGGTAATTGCACTTCCCGTTCAAAGGCTTCGCAGTCGAACCCCTGCTGCTTCATGGATTCGTTGATCGCCGTTGCGGCCTCCTCGCTTAGCGCGATCAGCGCATAACCGAATTGCGTGAAATGCAACGACGTGTCGCGAATCGTTTCTGGCATGTTGATCATTATCTCCGACGGAAATCATAAAACCCAAATGCTTTTAATGATTCAGGAAGGCAATTGCGGCCGAGCCGGTGAATGCTTTGCTTCCTTACTTATGCGTTAAATCCTGAACTTGTTGTTCCGCACTGGCTTTGTCCTGGTTGATCTTATCTTTGTCCACGGTCACGGTGACCGCGGAGTGTCCATCGGCGGTTTGTGAATCGGTGTGGAACCAGCCGCGGTAATATCCGATGCCGGCGACGATCGCGAAGAGCACAACGAGAATGCCAAGGAATCGAATCATCGCCGTCTCTGTGATGAATTCTTCATCATCTGAAAGAAACCACATTGCAAAAGGATGAGACCCATTTAGTTTCCTTTCAATGGTTTCCAGGGCTGTCTTGCTGATGATCGTCCTGATGATCGTCCTGGTGATTGTCTTGTTGATTGATCGGGTGGTCATCATGATGATCGTCGTGCTGGTCCCAGTCGTCATGATGATCGTCAGGCCCGGAGACGCATGCGTTCAATGCCATGAGCGAGGTTAGAGCGAACGACGCCGCCAGGGTTGTTTTGAATAATGTGATCACTTTCATGGTTTATCTCCGGTGTTGAAACTTCCGGTCGGCACATCGCCGGCGAGCTGGAACACCTGCACCATCGTGCCGCTGGTGAAGACATGGACGACGGATCCGGACGTGGGCTCGACTTCGGCGGTGGCCTCGCGCACATCCATTCCGGTAATGCGGGTGATTTTCTGGCGGAGGGCGCCGGAAGCATTCAGGAACAGTTGCTGATGAAACTCCCGCACTTTGGCCGCGCCTTCGGTGCTCAGTGCCATTGCCTGCTCAGCGGGGGAAAGTGCGCCGTGCAGCGTGACGACCAGGGTGTCACCGCTGAGCACGACGCTGACCGATTTCGGCGGGTGGCCGGTCCGTTCCTGCTGGAAGGCGGTCGCCGCCTCGGCGATTTGCTCTGCCATCGATCGATCAGTGGAATGGTCCATCCTTTTACTTTCTGGTGGCCGAACAACCGGAAGATCCGCGAAACTTATTGCGTTTTCAGATTTTCAGGCGGGCGCACCAATTCGTTTTCCTTTACGGCTTCGGTTTTGATCACGATGCACTGGCCGGTCTTGCAATTTCGATCGGCCTGGACCTCGGTGACGGGATTGAGAAAGACCGCGGCGGCTTCGAGCCTTAAGGCAACCCAATCTGACGCGCGGTAAATGTCGTACCATCGCCGGGCGATGGCGGCGCGCAGAACCTGGACCCATTGGAACGACGTTCCGCTTGCATCCTTCAATTTCAGGACGAAGGTCTTGCCGTTGGCTAGTTCATCAATGCTTAACATGGAGGCCTTTCTCGCCTTTTGGCAATCCGTCTTCACGGGAAAAAAAAACCGACGTGATCCAATCCCGATTTTCGGGATTCAATCACGTCGGCATACTCTGCAATGGGCCCCCCGATGTGCCGGGGTGCCCTTTATTAAGTCATCCGAGGGCTTTTACTCATTTACCGCACGAGACCAATTTGTTCCCGCGCCACCCAACCGTAGGACTCCGCCGCGCAAATAGCAACGAGCAAATTCGAATGTTGAGAGAAATCGCGGAAATGATCCCTATCTATTCTTCGTTTCTCGGAACAGCGGGGCTTCGGCAAGCGTGAACAGGACCACTTCCTCACCGGTCGAGGTACTGATGTCATGATGCAGGCTAACGATTTTTACGCCGGTGATCTCCTGTAACATTGCTTCCATCATGGGCCGCGCCGTTTCGATCAAATGGGTGCGCACTTGTTTGAGCAAATCTCTGCCCCGCTCGGGCTGGAGGGTCTTGACCAGATGCTGCTCTGCCGCGGTCAGAACCCCCTTGAGCCGCACGACAACGAAATCGTCAATCAAGTGTACGCGAACGTCTTTGGGACCGCGGCCCATGTACTCCTGTTCGAAGCGTCCCATGCCCCGCGCAATCGCACTTTCAATTTCGCCCTGCGTTTTCATCGGAAAAGGGTAACCAGGTTCAAGTTAACTTCATCATCCGTTCATACATTTGGCTTGTGACGCGGAAGCATTCGCAGGACGCTTCCTCGAGCCCAGTCCTGTCGACGATTGTCAGTTCACCGCGGTGGTATCTGATCAGATTTGCCTGCTGGAGGAGCCGGGCGGTGAGATTTACGCTCTGGCGGCGGACACCCAGCATGTCGCTCAGGAATTCCTGCGTGAGCCCGAACTTGTCCTCTCCTTTGCGATGAGCGGTCTCGAGCAACCATCGGCACATCCGCTCCTCAATGGTGTGATGCTGGATACAAGCCTCGTTCTGTGCGCCGCGCTGAATGAGGACGAGGGCATAACGGAGCAACAACTGTGAAAGATTGCCGCTTTTTAACCGCACTTGCTTGAATATTTGCGTTGACATTCGGTACATCTCGCCGTGGACCTGCACGTTGATGCGGTAGGGGTTGGCCAGCGGATGCGCCAGCAGGTAAAGGCCATCCATGCCCTCATTGCCGATGGTGGAAGCCTCGACGGTGGAACCGTTCTCCAGGACAACCATTGAGGAAAGTACACCCGAGAGCGGAAAATGAACAAACTTAGGCTCTGACCCAGGATGCGCGACAACCTCACCTACTTCGGGTGATACTTTCTCCATAAGTCGAATGATTTCCTCGAATTCAGGCTCGGGAAGCCTCTCCAATATTTTGTTACGGACGACATTGTGACTCATGAGGTTACTCCAGCATTTACAGCGTGGCCCAGAGTTTGGGTCCCGTCAGCGAATATTTATAAGATACCACGAAAATTTCCCGGATAACGTCCGATACCGGACAGACAGCCCATTTTTACAGGTGTAAAAACACCGTGCATTATGGACGCCGCCGGGCAAATCGGGGTGTCGGATGTGCGACGAATCGAGAATTCGTTTCGCCGGGCTGAATGTTTTTGGGCAGAAACATCGGTGAATCCACTGCTTATACAACTTACGCATCCTCCATTTTCCAAGGTGGCCGAAATCATTCGGTCGCGGGCGGATGAGATTACGCATGAATGGGACACAGCCGTTCGGGAAGCCATGCCGCAGATGCGGCATCTGACATTCGACGAGCTGAAAGATTGCGCACCTCAAATATTAGAGGCCATCGCGGGCGCTCTTGGGTCGGATGACCCGGAAGTGATTCGGGAGCTCCTAAGCCGCACCCCGTCGCAAGGGCTTTCGCGTTTCAGGCTGAACTTCGACGTTGCGGAACTCATGCAGCAGGATCGGCTTTGGCGGGCGATTATTGTTTTGCACGTGGAGACGCAACTGGGCCGCCAGATGGACGCACTGGAATCCGAGGCGCTGCACGCGGCGGTCGATATGATGCTTCAGCGGTCGGTGATCGCCCTGGTTGAGCAGCAGAAGTCGCAACTCCGGGCGGCGGCGGAAAAAGAATTGAAGTACCTCTCGTTCCTGTCGCACGACCTGAACAATCACCTTTATGGGGTCACCCTGTCGCTGGATGAATTGCGCTGCCATTTGAGCAGCGCAAGCGGATTCGACAGCGCGGTAGAGTCTCTGGTCCGGGCGCAGAACGCGATTCACACGACGGTTGCGGGTATGCGGCGTCTGCTCGATCGGGAAATGCTTCGCAAGTCCGGCGAAGCGCCGACGTTCTTGCCGGTGGATATGCATTCTTTGGTCACGAGGATCGCCGAACAGTTCTCGCAGGAGGCGAATGCGAAGGGTATAAGCCTCGCCGTCGAGGTGCGGCCAGGTACGGTGGTCATGTCGGACGGAGAGTTGCTCTCGCTGGTGCTGCAAAACCTGATCGGCAATGGCGTGAAGTACAGCAGCGGCGGCATTGTTCGCGTAGGTTTCGACGGCGCGGGTGAAGGTGGGCGACCTGTCATATGGGTATCCGATCAGGGACCGGGGATAGACGCGGAAAAGATAGGCCACATCTTCGAGGCATTCGAAAGAGGCGAGGTTCACGGGCAGCGCGGAGTGGGCCTGGGGCTGTGCATTGCATCGCAAGCGGCGAAGCATCTGGGCGCCGAGGTGACGGTGGATTCAGAACTGGGCATCGGTTCCACGTTTCGGTTGAAGCTCGAGCGATTTGCACGCGCCTGTTGCGTAGGAGCCGCCCAAGGCGGCGCAGACACTACGGCCGGATGCAAAACGGTCTAATTGGCGAACTGAAACGAGAGACATTCGGCAGGACGAAGTGTCGATGACATGACCGACTTTCCGGAATCTTTTCGACTTTGCCGGTCCGGCGGCCTACGATTGCGATGTTAGTGGGGCCTAAAATTAATTGGCCCCTGAAGGATATGGAAGTCCTCGGATGACTAAATAAAGGGTAATCCGGCCAAAAACCGCGAGACCCGTTAATGAGTACGCCGACGCAATTGAGTCCCGAAACTCGGGATTCGGGTGCGTCGGCTTTTTTTTTCGCAACGTCATTTTGAACAACGGACTGAGTATTTCACTTACCAAGGAGTATCAATGCACACGCACCTGACTCATTTGCAAGGCCCGCGTTCCGGCGCGATTGAACCGACGCATAATGACATGCATCCCGGGCGCGGGGTGATCGACATGCCCACGCGCGACGAAATCGCCGGCCGCGCGTATGACCTTTACCTCAAGAGCGGCCGCGAAGATGGCCAAAGTGATCGGAACTGGCATCGGGCAGAACTGGAACTGCGGACGGCGGATCACCGTGCATGAACTGAATGAGACTGTCGTCTCAACTTTCGAGAGGAGTTTCCTATGGGATTGATTCTACTGATTATCGTGGTTCTTTTGCTTCTCGGCGCACTGCCCACCTGGGGACACAGCCGCACGTGGGGTTATGGCCCGACCGGTGGACTTGGGCTTGTACTGGTGGTCCTGATCGTGCTGGTGCTGATGGGGTATATCCCGCGCGGGTTCTAAAGCGGCCGTTGGGGAATTTTGAGTTGCCGGATTGATATTCGGCGACACGGATTGATACGGAATGATGTGCCGGCGCCAAAACAAATTTCACGGCGGCGGTAATTCTTAAAAAGGACATTTCATGAAAAAGGCAATTCTTGCAATCAGCTTACTTACCGGAAGTTTTGGTCTTGCGGGCCTCACGGCTTGCGAAACGGAATCACCCGGCGCGACGGATATGCTGGGTGTTTACTCGACGAATGTTGACGCGGGAACCGAAAAGGTGACGGCTGCGGCGCAGAAAGCGGCCGCGGATCTGAACCTCACCGAGATCGTTGCCAACGGCACAAGCATCGACGGCAAGGTTACCGCCAAAGATGCCCAGGGCGATGTCGTGACCATCAACATCGAACAGGCCGGCGACAATGTGAGCAAGGTGACGATTCACGTCGGCACGACAGGCGACGAAGCCGTCAGCAAACAGTTGATGGACAAAATCAAAAGCCATCTCTCCTGGCTATAGGCCCGGAGATGCGTTTTGCACGAAGAATTCAAACAGTCCCTTTTTATGAGGCATTTATGATTCACACGCGTTCAATTTCCTGGTCGATTACAACGGCGCTCGCGCTGGCGATTTTTACGGGTTGCGCGAGCGATCCGATGAGCAACATCCCGCCGAATGCGACGATCGCGAGCTCGGGCAACGACCAGCTTACCTATACCGCGGCGACGTATGGCAGGATCTGGGTCTATGACGTGACCAACGATCGCATCGATTATTCCGGTCCGTTGCGGGCGAATGAAGCGGTTACCGTGGATCCGAAGACCAACACGGTCACAATCAACGGCCGCGTTGTCTCGGACACGCTGGCGCAAGGCGCACAGCACCGGATTTATTTTGTGTCCGCGCAAGACAGCCCGTCGTAGTGGCGAGCCGGGTGGGGTTCTTGCCGCGAGGTTGCTGACGCTTCGAGCCATCTTCCCTTAAGCAGGGCGATCGGCCGAAGAAAAGGAGTATCGTCATGTTGGTTCTATCGAGAAGGAACAGCGAATCGGTCGTCGTGGGAGATCCCACCGGCCCCATTGAGTCGGCCCTCAAAGTCACGGTGATTGAGATCAAAAAGACGAGCGTGCGGTTGGGCTTTGAGGCCACTGCCGGCATTCATATCAATCGCTGGGAAGTATGGGAGCAAATTCACAGCACGGCGTCATCCGTCGCCCACTGAGGTCGCCCCCTGGGGGAATGGAGGTCCCTATGTCGATTGCGATGGAGCCATTTGGATCAGATGAACAGGGACCGGAATTACCGGTCTCGGCCGGATGGCGAAGCGCGGTCTTTCCCTATCGGTTGCAGTGCCGGGCGTGCGGCTTTGAGCCGATGGCGGCACGAATTCCGCGGGGGGAGCGCTGCGAAAAATGCAACAGTTGTTCCTGGGAGCGATTCGCATTTCCGCGAAGCCTGCTGATCAATGCCGATCGACGGGCCGGCAACAGTCAGGAATTGCATTTATCGCCGGCGATGGCAGATACAACCTGAGGCCATCGGGGAAACTTGGAAATCTTTTACTCCAATCGGAGGCAGTTATGAGCATGCAACGTATTTTCGGAATCGTCCTGCTGGCGGCAGGAGTTGCTTTGTTGATCGTGGGGATGAACGCGTCCCACTCGGCGGCGGACCAGATCAGTAACACGTTCACCGGGAAATTTACCCGGGAGACGGCGTGGTACATCTTCGGCGGCGGCGCGGCCGGCCTGGTCGGGTTGATGATGGTGGTGTTTGGCGCGGGTGCGAAAAACGCGTAACGCCCTTTATTTTTAGCGAACGTGCCCTTTGGGTCGGTGTGGGTTGGTGTCGGGATCGCTGTTTGTATTCTGCGACGTGTCTTCCGGAGGAGATATGCGAACACCAGGACATCGGCACACTGCGGCCCGGTCGCATGACGCGGCGCCACAGACCCGTTTTCCTTTTATTTGGACGAATCATGAAACAAGATAACGATCAAACAATCGCGCACCAGACCGCCGATGTGGTGGACAATGTCGCGGACGGCATCCGATCTGCAGCGCAAAGCGTGGGCGGAAGCGTCGTAAACACGGCTCACGCGGTACACGAAGCGGCCGGGCAGGCGGCCGGAGCCGTGCGGGACAGGTTGGAAGATGTTGGGCAATACGCGCGCCATTCCTTCAACCGCACGCGCGCCAAGGCCCGCTCGGTGGAGAAGAGTTTCGAGCGCAGCGTCCGCGACCATCCCAAAACCGCGGTGCTCCTCGGCGCGGCGCTGGCGCGGGCATCGTCATCTGGTGGACACGGAAAGGACGCTGATGTCGATATCAAACCAAAAAGTGAAATTGACGACTGTGACGTCGGATGAAGCGCTGGGGCTTCTGCGTAACGTGGCGACGGGCCGGTCTGTTCCGAAGCTCAAGAATCCATACCAATATTGGACGGATGAGACCGTTGAGTTTTTGGTTGACGGCTGGAAATTGGTGATATTCACCGATAAGACGCGCTCGCGGCACCTGGACAGCGTGGTCTGCCCCGACGGACGGCGAGGGGAATTTGATGACTGGCGCTACGACGTGCAATTCTCTCAGCAGCCTGAAGACCGCCTGAATCGCGAAGACAGCGAAGCGGTGGATCGAATGTTTCGGGCTTTCAGGCGAGCGCGATAGGAAATCGGCTGGTTTTTAGACGCGTCGCCGGCGATGGCGGCATCGATTACGAAGAGGTGAAACAATGAACCCCGCAGAAGATCACGCCGCGAAAGATGCGGCCAACAAGGCAGCAGACGAGCGAACCAAAGCAGCCAACAAGGCCGCGGATGAGCGGACCAAAGCAGCCAACCGGGCCGCGGATGAAAGGGCAAATGCAGCCAACAGGGCAACGGATGAGGCGGCGAATCTTGCCAACAATGCGGCCGACCAGATCAGTCGGGCGGCGAACAAGACGCGCGATGAACGTGCCGCGCGGTTGAATTGACCGGCCGGAAAAATCGGCGACTTTTTACGAGCCGCGGCCATGTGCCCGCGGGAGATTTACTCCCCGCCCACATGCGCGCCCTTTTCGGCGACCGACCTCTTCATGATCAGGACGAGAAGCACAAGGCCCGCGGCCAGTGCCGCGGCCGACCAGAAAACGTCGAAGTATGCCAGTGACGACGCCTGCTGCTGGCGGAGGTTGTCCAGAGACTGGAGGGCGAGGTTGGCGGCGCCGGTCGGATCGCTGGTTTGACGGGCGAAGAGGGACCGGCCCTGCTGCAGAAAGGAGGTCACGTGATAGTTAAGCGGGCCAAGCCATTCGCCCAGGCGAGCCAGGTGAAGCTGGAGACGTCGCTCCTGGATGGTCTGGGACATTGAGGTTCCGAAGCTGCCGCCTTCGTTGCGGAGCAGGGCCATCAACCCCACGGCCGCCCCGCGAAGTTGTTTAGGCATGTAAATATAAGCGGCGACATTGAGCGGGGCGAAGATCATTGAAAGGCCCAGGACCAGAAGGACCCGAGGCCAGACCACCTGCCAGGGGCTGATTTGCAGGTTCAAAATCGACATCCAGTAACTTGCCGTCGCCACCGTGAGCAAGCCTGTGGCGATGAGCCAGCGCGCATCGACCCGGTGGCCTAGGAGGGCGCCGATGATGACCATCATAATGATTGCGAAAAATCCTGAGGGGGACATGACCAGTCCGGAAAGATAGGCGTCATAGCCAAAAAGAGACTGGAGCAGCGCGGGTAACGCCACGCTCGACTGGTAAAGCACGGCGTAGACGCAAAAGATAATGATGCAGCAGGCGGCGAAGTTCCGGTCCTTCAGCACACGAAAGTTGACGACGGGGTGGGCAAACGTCAATTCCCGCCAGAGGAGAAAGCCCAGGGACAGCACGAAGATAATGAGGAGGGTCTGTATTCGCCAAAACGGATCGCCAAGCCAATCCCACTCCTGTCCCTTGCTGAGAAGGATTTCCCAGGAGGCCATCATCAGAGCCAGCAGGCCAAGGCCGATGCCGTCGAGGTTAAGCGGTTTTTTCTTGAGTTCGGCACGTTCTGTTTTGAGATAATCGGGATCATCCAGCAGGGCGAAGCAGGCGAGAAGGCCGATGATCCCCATGGGAACATTTACATAGAAGATCCATCGCCAGTTGTAGTTGACGACCAGCCAGCCGCCGAGGGTTGGACCGACAACGGGGGCGAGAAGAGCGGCGACGCCAAACATGGTCTGCGCCGCGCCCTGCTTTTCCGGCGGGAAGGTGTCGAGCAGGATCGACTGGCTCGAAGGCTGAAGCCCCCCACCGGCCATCCCCTGCAGGACTCGAAAGAGGATCAACTGCCCCAGGCTGGTTGCGAAACCGCACAGCGCCGAGGCGGCGGTGAAGACGAAGATCGAGAGCAAAAAGTAATTTTTGCGCCGAAGCGCGCGGAAAGCCAGCCGGTAATCGGAAGTATGAACGCGTTTGCGGCAAGATAACTGGTGATGACCCAGTCGCTGTCGATGACTGCCGCCGAAAGACCGCCGGCGATATAGCGAAGGGCCACGTTGGCAATCGTGGTGTCCAATATCTCCATAAAGGTCGGTATGACCACCGCGATGGCGATGAACCAGGGATTGATCGTTCGCCGGCTGAGTGTGACGGAAGGGTAGTTCAGTGAAATGCTGCTCACGGTGCGTCCCGGTCAGTGCGACGATCGCTTCTCATTATGGCTTTGGGGGCTTTGGGTACATCGGAGCTTCGGGAAGATTGGTCAGCGGCTGCAAGAAGTCTCCAGCGTGCGGGCCGCTGGGGGCTTCCTTAAAATAAACGTATGGAGTCACCGACAATCCGACGAAGAGCGGAAATTTGTCCGGATCATAGTTGGTAAGTTCCACGCGCACTGGAAGCCGCTGCACGATCTTCACGAAGTTTCCCGTCGCGTTCTGGGGCGGCAGCAGTGAAAGCGTCTCGCCGGTCCCCATGGTGAAGCCGGTAATTCGTCCCTCGAACGATTTGCGGCTGCCATACATATCGACGTCGCAGCGAACCCGCTGGCCTATCCGCAGATCGGCCAATTCCGTCTCCTTGAAGTTTGCGTCAATCCAGATTTCGGTGAGCGATCTGACGGCCATGAGGTCTTGTGCCGGCTGGACGTTGTCGCCGGGGTTCACGTTGCGGCCGGTGACGACGCCGTCGATGTCGCTCACGACGTCGCAATAGCTGAGGTTCAACTGGGCCTGATCCAGGTCGCTTTTTGCCTGGAGTAGATTGCTCTGGGCTTGTGCAATCACCGGAGCGTTGGCGAGGAGATAGTTTACGATGTTGTTTATGTTGCCATGGGCGTCGAGCTTGAGGAACTGTTCGATGACCTCTTGGGGCGTGCCGTCCCACTCGACAAAGCGATAGCCTAACTGGCTTGCGGCCTGTTCCAATGCCGCCAGGTCCTGTCTAACGGTGGAGAAATCCTGATCGAGATTGGGGGGGACGTCATCCAACGGTTTGCCCTGGGGGGGCTGAGTAGGAAGACCAAGACCGGCGCGGACTGCGTAGACCTGTTGAAGGGCCTGGTCGACGCCAGCGGCGTCCACCTTGAGTTCTTCCCGGCGGACATCCAGCTCTTCCTGGCTGACGGCCCCGTTAGGCTCCAGGGCCGCCGCGCGCTTGAAGTTTGCCTTGGCGAGGTCCAGGGCGGCCTGGCTGCTGTAGTAGGTGGCGACCGCGGCGCGGAGATTTGCGATCTGGGTATCAACGGATTCGATGGCATGCTGGAGGGCGAACCGGGCAGATCGTGCCGCACCGACCTGGCGCGCGCCTGGGCATTTGCCGCGTCCAGGTCCGCCTGGGCTCGCACCAGGGCGGCCTTCTTGATCTCGACTTGAACCTCATAGGGGGTCTTGTCGAGCTGGACGAGGAGGTCCCCTTTTTTTACGCGGTAGTTGTCGTCGACAAAGACGCTGACGACTTGCCCGGGCACCCTGGCAGCTACGAACGTGACGTGGCCGTTGACGTAGGCATCGTCCGTGCTGACGGTGTTGAAGGCGGTAATGATGTCGGGTGTGAAGAAGTAGGCCGCGAGGGCCAGAACCACGATGAGTACGGCCAAAAGGAACCATTTTCGGCGGGTGGGTTGGCGCGGACTGGGGGCAGGTTGCGGGGGAGCTTCAGGTTTGGGCGGACCGCTGATCTGAGCGGAAGCAGGCGGCTGATTGTCGCTGGCCGTGGGTTTAGTGCTCTCCATGTTGCGGAATCCTCTCGCACATTCGAGAAATACGGCGCACGCTCCTAAATCCTATTAGCGTTGACCAAGGACCGGCACGCTCTGGTCGTGAGTCGATTCCCCATCGTTAGGAGTGGATTTAGCAGACTGAAGCGGAAAAAGGGGGTGTGACTACATGGAAGGCCAAATAAAGACGCGCCCGCAAGCTGGGCGGCTACACGGGGAGAGAGAATGCCTTTGAATCGTGGTCCATTCTACTCCATCTGCCCCTGATTCATGCCCCAAATCTCCTGCGCCATTCGCGCCTGCTCTGTGAACGCCGCTCGAAATCGGTCGATCATGACGATATATCTGATCGTCTGTACAAAAAGCACCAGCCCCACAATCCCCCCGCCACACATCACCGCCATACTGCCTCCCCCGCCGAAGCCGGCAGCGCCGCGGGTTGCGAAGACAACGCTTTCGATGATTCCGAAAACGAGGTAAATCGCATAGACGCCGCATAGCCAGACCTTCAGGGTTTCGGCCTGGACGGACAGCGGCTCATCGGGAATCCGCAGCGCCAGCTTCGCCAGGTATTGAAGCAGCGCCCAGTCGCCGGCGACGCCGACCAGGGAGAGCACTCCGGTGATGACGCCAAAAGAGGCGCTCAGCGCGGGCGGCATCGTCATAAATCTGAATACAGACTCCACGAACGCGCTGGCCACCCCGAAGAGCAGGGTAATGCGAATGAATTTGCGGACGTTTCCGTATTTGTCCTCCCCGACGCCGCTGGGATCGCGCTCGGTGAGCAGCCACGATCCCGCCCAGTGAACCACGCTCACCCCGAGCGCGATCAAACGGAAGACCGCACGGGCGCCGACGGGGCTGAACATTCGCATCGCCCCCAGCACGATGCCGAGGACGGTTAAGCCGATCGCCAGAATAATGCCGATGAGCAAAAGCTTCGCCCCGAGTCCCAGATTTTTCACCCACTGGGGCTCGGAATATCGGAGCAGATCGCCGTGGACGGACATGGCCACCGGCGTTCCGCACTCCGGGCATTTTCCCGCCACCGGCTGCGTCCGCAAATTGTAAGAACACTTCCGGCACGGAGTGTCTTCAATCACAAACTCCGCCGGCGGCGCGTTCGGAAGTGGAAACGGAGGCGGCGATGAAGCCGGGAGAAGCGGAGGATCCATTCTTTTCAGCCCGCTGCGAAATGCCCGAGTCTATGCCGTCTGCCCAAGCGTCGAATCATCCGAGCTCGGCGTCGTGGGCTTGGCCGTCAGGATATGCTTGATCAGTTCCAGCCTCATGGTGATCTGGTCCATGTCCGCCGGCCTCTTCGCAGGCCGCGTCGAGACGCATTCCATGACCAGGTTGGAAAGACCCGCCGGCACATTCGGATTCAATTCCGCCGGTGTCTGAATTGTCTGGTCGAGCAGAAAGCTGTTGTCGCCCTTTTTGTTGACGGTGTAGAGGGTGGGGATATTGGTGCCGGTGACCGTCCAGTAGATGGTCGCGCCGAGGTTGAAGACGTCGGTCTGGACGCTGATGGGCCGGCGGGCAACCTGCTCGGGGGCGATGTAGTCGGGGGTGCCCTGGATGCGCTCTTTCACCGTACCGATTTTGCATGCCTGACCGAAGTCAATCACCTTCACCATCCCAGACTCGGCACGGAGGATATTGTTTGGCTTGATGTCACAGTGGGCGTAGCCGAGGGCGTGCATCGCCTTGAGCCCCTGGGCGGCGCGGATAAAGGTGTCGACCACTTCCACCATGTCGCGCGGCGGGCGGACATCGAGGGGCCGGCCATCCACCAGCTCCATGACCAGGAAGGCCTCCTTGGCCTGCATCATGATGTTGCGGACGATCTTAAGTTCGTAGCTTTTGCGGAGATTGGGGTGGGTAAACTGATGGGAAACCTCGTATTCGGTTTCCACCTGCTCGATGAAACGGGCGTCCTTTTTCTCGGCGCGCACGACGTGCTTGAGCGCGTAAACCTGCCGCGTCCGGGGATCGCTGACAGCGTAGATTACGCTCCGCGCACCTTCGCCCAAGCGCTCCAACACCTCATACTGGAGGAGCTTTTGACCCATGTACTACAGTTCCATCCCGAATAACGTCATTTTCCGCGCCTGAAGGAGGGAGTGCAGCCGCGGCAGACAGCCCAAGGTTGGGGATAACAAGGGATTATGAAAGCAACCGCCTTGGTGCGAGACGTTACCCGCTTAATTATTAACTTAATCGTAGGCTAAGCAATGGCAGAATAAATAGCAAGAAGAATAATGGGGCGGGAGGGCAATGCCGATTGCCGAATGCCAAATGCCGAATTGCTTACGGGGAAACTAGTTAGCTCTCGATTGTGGTAGTCTTCGGATTGGGCAATTGGCACCCGCCGATCGGCATTAAGGGAGCAATTGGTCCCTGAATGCCGTCACCGGGAAATACCGCCCGACGCTGGAGGGGGACGCGGTGTCGTTGAGCATGATGATCTTGTCCGCGCTAATGCGGAACTGGGTCTGAAGCGTCGTCACGAGTTGCGCAAGCCGGCGGATTTGCGTAGGGGTGGGCATGGCATGGTCAAAATCGCCAATCAGGCAGATGCTGATGCAATCGGGCTGAATTGAATCGATGCCCGGGGAGGGGGCCGCCGCCTGCTGCTTATTCCAGCGGGGGCCCATCTCGATCTGCCCGTCCTGGCAGCCATCGCCGTTGCCGATCACGAAATGATCGCACAATCCCGTGGTTGGGTGGATGAGGCTTTGGGCATCGCCGCCGGAGGTTCCAGAATGGTGGATGAAGATAAAGTTCCAGCGCTGTGCCCGGGCGGGGATGGAGGTTTTGAAGATTTCGTCAAGGAAGGGGCCGTGATCGGTGGCGGAAAGGCTGGCCGAACCCCTCGGCCGCGAGCGGCGGCGGGGCCAGAAACAGCAGCAAGGCGCTGGCCAGGGAAAGCATCGCCATAAGACTCGTCAGCACAACAATTTTGCGGTTTGATCGCATCTGCATCCGTCCGATAAAAACCGAGCGAGGGCTTCTGCAAATTCATCGGCAGATGCTTGCGAATCCGTTGCGTATTTTTTGAAAATTTGAATGTGGACGTTAGCGGCCGCTTGATCGCCCTGTCGGGTTTGTCCGGGAGGATTATTCCATCGGTTCATTCCCGGGCCAACGGGGTTGGGCCACGGCAATCGCATCTCCCTCTTTTCCCCTCGCCCTGTACTCAGGGAGAGGGTTGGGGTGAGGGTTCTTCGAATTTTGCCGTCACATGCGATTGCGCCTGACTACTCTCTCTCTCGCGCGAGCGCGGTTTCCATTTCCTAACGTCGTCCGTTATGTTCCCCGCATCGGCTTTCGCCGACGGGATCACCCACATCACTTGATTTGCATTATCGGAGGTTCACGATGGGAATTGTCGCCTGGATTGTCCTCGGATTGGTGGCCGGAGTGCTGGCCAGATTCCTCTTTCCAGGCAAAGTCCCCGGCGGAATGATCCTCACCGTCCTGATCGGCATCGCCGGCGCCCTCCTCGGCGGCTTCATCGCCGCCCAACTGGGTTACGGGAATATCTCGGGCTTCGATCTCCGCAGCGTCGCCATTGCCGTGGGTGGCGCGGTGCTGCTCCTGTTCCTCTTTCGCATGTTCCTCGTTCGGCTGTTGCTGCGCATGCTGTAGGAACGCCCCGCTTCCCGCGGCAACTAATTCTTCTTTTTCGCACAGAGGCGCTGAGCGCGGAGAGGTAAGGAGCTCTCTTTCTCCTGCGCCTCGGCGCCTCTGCGCGAAATCTCCCTCCTGAACCAGTTCAATCAGCGCCTCGCCCCGCGCGGATCTGCATCAGCATTGGCTTGCGCGGATCCTTCTGCTCCATCGTGCGTTGGGACTGGATTACGAAGCCGGTGTTGCGAAGTTCCGTCGCCACTTGTTCTGCCGTCAGCAATCTGCGATACGGCGCGAACCACTCGCTATCCGACTGAAAGGCGTCGTCGTGGCCGGTCGGACTGTCCACCTTGATCGACAGCACACCCTGAGGATCGATCCGATAGTTCCCTTTAACGATCAGCGCCGGATGTGAAATCATGGTCTCGATCAGGAAGAGACCATCTGGTTTGAGCAATCGATGAATGGCCGCCAACGCCTCGCGCCGATGCTCGTCACGCACGAGGCAGTGCAGACAATGGCCATCGATGACCAGATCGTAACGGTCCGGCTGCTCGGGCATGGCGCAGATGTCGGCGGCGTCAAATTGCACGTTGAGTCATTGAGTCCGCGCTGCTCGGCGTTCTGCCGCGCCATCTCCAGGGCGGTCTGAGACACGTCGATTCCACGCACCGCCCATCCCCTGGCGGCCAGAAAGCAGCAGATCGGACCGCTCCCGCAACCGACTTCCAGCGCGGAAAGTCCGTGCAATACCCGCGCATCGGCCGGCATCCCCCGCGAAGCGATTCCTCCAGGAACGGCCGCATGACAAACCTGTCGAAGTTGGCCTCCGGATCGGCTTGTTCGTCCCAGGACGTCTTCCCGGCTGCACGGAGCTTCTGGAAGACTTTCTCGTCGGCTTGGTAGGAGCGGCTCATTTGCCCATTGTAACGCGAAAGAATCTGTGCAAGCGACTTCAACTGAAGGGGCGACGCAACTGAAGGGGGAAGGGAGTAGGCACCCCCGCCGTGGGGCTAAAGGGCTGGGAAATTAATCCCGAATGAGACTTGTAAAGCGACTTGCCGGTCGATATACGTTCCTAAGCGTTGTATAAGTTTCGGTTTGTTTTAACCATAGGTTGGGAGCAGAAGATGCATCGTTCGAAGAAAATGTCTTTGATTGTCGTTTTGGGTTTGTTAGGGATGGGCGGCGGGCTGCACAGGCGGATTACCTCAACGGTGGATTCGCGGCCGATCTGGGCGTGTCGACGTATACCGGGCCCAGCCTGCAAAATGCCACATCTATCACGATTTCCGAGGGTTACACCACCGGGGATGACAGTGGCAGCTTCAGTTCAATTCCCAACTTTTTTAGCACTTTCAGCCCGGCCGGCGAGGTGACCATAGCCCCTTTGACGGGGACCTTTGACGCCACTTCGACCCAGTCGGCCTATGTGCCAGACAATGTCTCTGACCTTTTCGTATTTGGCGGCACCAATGGTACGGAATACGACTTCAATCTGACCTCCCTGTCAGAGCAGTACAACAGCGTTGCGGGCTTGTCGCTCTTTGGGCAGGGAAACGTCGTTGACACCACCGGAGGGGCTACGACGACACCCGCATCGTTTACCCTCGATGGCTTGACCGATTCCGGAAGCGGAAACGCGGCCAGCGGATCATTTACCCTGTCGGCTGCCGCAGTTCCGGAGCCGGCGACCCTGGGACTGCTGGGCATCGCCGCCGTGGGCGTGATGGGCCGGCGTCGCCGGGTCTGAATAGAGTAATTGCAACGATCGGCGTGACTCTTGTCGTGCGTAAATCATAAAGCCGGCGACGCCTGGGTCGCCGGCTTTTTTTATTTCAGGGGCGGGACTCAACTCGACTGCTCCAGTTGCTCCCTGCTCAACTGTTCTTCTGATCGATTCCGGGCATCACAACTGAACTCCAACTGAAGGGGACACGACCTAATGCCACGAAGTTAAGCCACAACACAATGTTCCTCCCGTAGTTGTAATTTGAGCACCGCACGCGGCCGGGTCATGTATGGATACTCCTTCTTCTGTCGTTTGATCACCCGCGGCTCCAGACGCCCCGGACGCCAAGGATTTACCTTCAATTCCACCACCGCGCTCATGTTGCGCAGTCGCAGCCATGCCAGCGCGTCGGCAAAGCTCAGACGATCGACGTTGACTCCCTGACGCCAGGCCGCTCTGAGCATCAACAGGCGGATCAGGTTGTAGACCAGCAGGAAGATCCGTCGCTCCTTTCGAATTCCCTCCAGCGTCTGGCATTTCAGCACATGCATTCCCAGCGTGGTCTTGAGATGGCGGATGTTGGTCTCGACCATCCATCGTGTCAGGCGAAGTTCGATCAATTCGTCGGCAGGGTACGCGTCGGGATCGAGCAGGGTTGTCACGATTGTCACCGTGATGGGGCGAAAGCCGTTGCGCTGCACCGTGCGTCGAATCTCCCGCACGATGATCGACTCCGGCAACTCCTCCCATTGCGACGGGCTCATCCAGTCGGGTTTGTTAACCGGTTTGAAGTATTCGACCAGATGGTCCTTTTGTCCCAGCGATTTGATCCATCGCGAACGCGGTTTGCCCCCGCTTTTTTTTCCGGTGTTGTGTTTCATCGGCACGTGCCTTCGGCCGGGCGTGAAATCGACGATGCGGTGGTGATGCGTGGGCATGATCGCGTGCAGATTCGCCTGTAAAAGCAGGGCCAAATGCACGTATGAGCTGAACGCGTCATCCCCCAGAAGGATGTCTCCCGCTTGCAGATGCCCGTGCATGCGCCAGGCCACGGAGGCGTCATGCGTGTCGCCGGGGGCGTCGTGACAGTCGATCAGCAATCCGCTGCGGTGGTCCATGAGCAGCAGCAGATGCGACGTGGGAAAACCCAGACCCGGGCGCAGGCGGCCGGCACTCCGTAGTGATCGCGCAGTTCCACGGTGTCCGGCATGGAATCGCTGGAGCCGTCGATCACGTGCAGCCGGTGCCCGCGCCAGCGATAGGACGCATCACCAACGCCATCGGCGCTGCTTAGCTCCCGCCGGCCCTGATCGACGATGTCATGATGCACCTGCTGAATCAGCTCCATCGGCAGCCGCGTGCGTGCCTGGCACCAGGCGGAATCGGAAAAGTCCTCCCCCGCCAGGTGCCGCACTGCCGAGCAGGCGACATTGCCGTGGGCAACCTGCTGAACAAACAGTCGAAGGGTATTGCCCGGCGTGAGGGTGGTGTTGCGGAACGAGTGGCCCTGAGCCAGCGCCAGTTGATTGATCCGCTCTGGCAGGAGAAGATCATCAGCGCCATCGCGAATGCAAGTGAGGGCGAGATCGAACGCAGCCATCCGTGGCCTCCTGTTGGTTGGTGAACAAAGCACCGCCATTCTGACAGGAGGCTACTTGTTGCGCAATGGTAGTAAGTGCAGTAATGGCGCGGACTTGTGGCTTAACTTCGTGGCATTAG
>CAWFRU010000005.1:0-1409816 GCA_963818385.1 uncultured Phycisphaerales bacterium
TTTTTATGTTAGTCCTTCTCATTAGCTAGTATTGTTACTCATCTAGAGAGATCAGAAATTGAGGCATGGCATACTGACCTGCGCAGAATTTTTCGCTGGCCTTTGCCCGGTCAATGGCCACAAAGTCATTTCAATAGTGGCTCATTTGGCCTGGCTATTCAAAGAAATCAAAAGGACTAACCTCGGGTCCCAGCTCCGGTCGGCACGTATCGTGATTGACGAGGAAAATCTACCCGCCCCTGCCCGCACTAACAGATTTCTGAAGGGGTTTGTGGCGGCGAGCCTGCAAGGCGCGGGAATGACCTTTCGCCGAACCGGTGGTTGTTTTAGGTCTATTGACCGTGGCGGATGCCATGTGACGGTCAATGCCGCGGCAAAGTCCAATGAGCAGGCCGGAATCCAATACGTGGATATCCTGATTCAAGTCGTGCAGCGACAGTTACCTGGATTCGTAGCGAACAAAAAATCCAGCGCTCCGCCCTTCGCGGCTTCGAGCGACAACCCACGAATTTCGCCAAAGCCTTAAATGACTGTTCCCCTGAGAAGCATAATTGCCGCGTACCAACGCACCGAAATGCAATTGGCCGACTTTCTCTCCATGGTTCCTCTTGAGCCATCGCATTTGCAGGTTTGGTCTCCACTTTTGGCCTCAATCATTCTGGAAGCGGGAAGCCAGCTCGATTCTTTGTGGAAACTGCAACTGAGGGCAAGCATGGGCGCGAGCGATGACGTCACGGTTAGAACGTACTTCACGACATTTGGCAGTTGCGTTTCGAAAAATGGCTCGTGCTCTGGTCGGATGCGGGTTACAAGATCATCCCATTCGCACCGTGGGACTCGGTCGCCACGTTCGACGAAACGCACTACGAGCCTTTGGCATGGTGGCAGGCCTACAACGAACTAAAACACGACCGTTGGGAGAATAAACACAAAGCGACCGTGCGAAACGCCGTTCACGCCGTCGGGGGATTATTCCTCGCCATCATTCATTCCCCTATCATGGAAGTATCTCTTCAAGAAAGCGATTGGCTTCACACCGACTGGAATCGCGAAATTGTGACCGGGACCATCCACAACCAGGCCGGCAAACAAGTGACCGGAGCAACCTTCGAAACTTCGCTATTTTCCTTTGCTGTCAATCACGGTCCCCATGTAAGCGCCGGGATTTATCACCGGTCAACGCCGCGATTCTTCAACTGGCTTAAAGCTGATCAACGCGAGCCGATGGCTCCCCTCTGACCTTAGTATCTCCCCGCTCCCGCAAAACCCCATCAAATTGAACACTTTTCCCCGACCCCCGCGCCACCGCCCCCGCAAAATCAACCCAACCCATTCCCCCACCAACAATTACGCCAGACAAGAAAAGCTAGCGTACACTAACAAAACTCTCAAAACTGTTCAAAAGTGTTCAATTCTGTTCAAAGCCCCAGATTTAAGCCTTACTCTTCCGCAACCGCGCCAACTCCCCGCTCATCGTCGTAAGCTGCGGGCTCATATCATCCCGCGGCACCCGCACATCGATCACCGACAATTCATTGCTCCCCAGCGCCTTGCGAATCGCCCCATCCAGCTCCCCCTTCGTTCGGGCCACCGATGCGCTCCCGCCGCCGATCAGATCGCAGATCTCGCCCGTAATTCCAGCGTGAGATGACATTGAACCTCCCATCGCGGATTTTCCGCATGGTGCCATACCCGTCATTGTTCAGCATCAGCATGATCGGCCGCAGCCCCAGCCGCACCGCGGTGGAGAGCTCGTTGCCCGTCATCTGAAACGCCCCATCCCCCACCAGCACAAACGGCCGCAGCGCCGGATTGGCCATGCTCACGCCGATGGATGCCGGCACCGCGAACCCCATCGACAGGTAATACGCCGGCGCGATGAATTCCGCCCGCCGTGCTCGTGCGGATTCCGATCGCCCCGAAACAGCCCGTCCCCGACATCCGAAACCACGCAGCAGTTCTCATCCAGATGCAGCGAAACAATCCGGATGATCTGCCTGCATGTCCAGCGGATCCGTCAGCTCCGATTTCCCCAGCGGCTTGCGGCTCCGCGTGCGGACTGGGATGCGACGAATTTCTTCCGCTTGATCCGCGCCGCCGAGAGCCGCAGCGCAAGATAATCCTCGAACTCGCACATCTTCGTAGCGATGATAATCGCACGTCGATCTTTTCCGTCGTCGCCAGAATCGTGTGGCTCCGATCCAGCTTCGCCGTGTAGATCCCCATGCTCATGTCGGTGATGAACGTCCCCAGCATCAGCACGCAATCGGAGGATTCGACATATTGCCGCACGGCCGGATCGCTGCTCATCGCCCCGCCATAGACGCCAAGATAAAGCGGATGATTCTCCGCCACCGCGCTTTTGCTGAGCAGGTCGCTGGCGATGGGAATGTTGGCCCTCTTCGCCAGCTTCAGCGCCAGGTCGGTCACGCCAAAGCGGTGCAGCTCCACGCCGGCGAGGATCACCGGCTTTTTCGCCTCCGCGATCATCTCCAGCGTTTCGTCCAGCGCGGCCCGCAAAGATCGCGGATTCGGATTGCGGCGGCTGCGGCGCGCTGATTTTCGGAACTTCGATCAGCCGATCGACCATGTCATGCGGAACTTCGATATAGACCGGTCGCTTGTGCCGCAGGCACGCCTGCACGCACCGGACGATCTCCTCCGCCGCGCGGTCTTCGTCCAGCAGCACCGTGCTCGCGACCGTCACCTCGTCATACACCCGGCGCTGGGTATCGAACGTCTTGACCTTGTGGTGCAGCAGCGGATCTTTCTCGCGATCCTTTCTTCCCGGCGCGCCGCTGATGACCACGACCGGCGATTTCTCCGCATACGCGCCGGCGATGGCATTCAAGCACGTTGAGCCCGCCGACGCAGTAGGTCACGCACACCAGCCCGATGCCGTTGATCCGGCTGTAGGCATCGGCCGCGAACCCGGCCCCCGGCTCGTGGCACATGGTGATCGACTGGATCGGCGATTTATCCAGCCAGGCGAAGGTCGGAAGAGCGAAATCGCCCGGCACCCCAAAGGAGTGGCGAACGCCGCATTTGTGCAGGTAATCGAACAGGAACTTGCCAAGGGGAGCTTTGCGAGTCGGCATTATTGGAACTCCTTCCGCCACAGTATCGTAGAAATGGAACCCGTCGGACAAGTGCCCCCAATGCCCGCCATGCCCGAAAACGACGCATAGAACGCAAATTTCTTGACCTGAAGGCGAGCGGGCCGGTAAATTATGCGGCCAGTCCATGCGGACGGCGGAAAACCCTGCCTTTTCCCTGACCGTAAGACTGTTTTCTGTGTGGAGGTTTTTGTATGCCTGCCGTTGGCTCCCAAGGCTCGCGCGGCGGTCTTCTGACCGCAGTCGTTGTCTTCACAATTTTGTTCGTCACCGCGACGGTCGTCGCAATCTATTTCGGCGTCGACGACGGCAAGAAGACCGACGAACTCCAGACACAAGCCGAACGCACGAAGACCATCTACGGGCCGCAGGATCTGAGCAATCTCCGCTACCAGGAGATCGCTTCGCACCTGACGCCGGGCCAGACGATTTTGTCGGTTGCACTGCAGGACGCGCAGCTCCTGGCGGAATCGATCAACGGACGATCGGCCGTGAATGCCAAGACTCCCGGCGCCGCGGCCGATCAGCGCACACTTGGCACTGGCAGATGCGGCGCAGAAGCTGCCGAACCTTAATCTCACCCCGACGATGAACCTGGTTTCCGTGATCAACAAGCTGGTGGCTTACGCCTCCGACCAGCAATACCAGATCACCCTCCTCCACCGCGCCCAGGACGCTGGCTGCGGGAGACGCGGCCAAGCAGATCGCCCTGATGCAGACGGAAGTACAGAAGTCGCAGGACGATGAAGCCGCCGATGACAAAGTAAAGAACGACGCGCTGGACCGGGCCCAAAAAGCGGAAAACGATTCGCAGACGCGCATCAGGCAAATGTCGCAGTCGATGGACGGCGAACGCCGCCAGATGAACGAAAAACTGCTGGAAGAACAGCAGACCACCGCGGCCAAGGTCAAGGAACTGGATTCCGCAACCAAGCTGGCCGCAGCGGCTGACCGACAAGCTCGGCAACCATCGGGTTTCCGCGATCGACCCGCATCCTCCGCCAGCCCGATGGGCAGATCATGTCGGTGGCTTCCGAAGACACGGTTTACATCAATCTGGGCCTCGGCGACCACATGGTTCCGGGGATGACCTTTGAGGTTTACAGCCGGCGCGATGGAATCCCCAAGCAGGACGGACCTGATGAGCTCCGAAGATATGCCGGTCGGGCCTGGCCTCTATTGAGGTGGAAGCAGGTTTTGGCGTCGGTGAGCCGGTGCCGGGTGATTCAAGACGGAGAGTCGGTCAGCACATCACCGAAGGTGATCTGATCGCCAACCTGGTTTACGACCGGAACACCAAATACAACCTGGTGGTTTATGGCGATTTCGATCTTGGCCAGACCGGCAAGCCAAAGGATTCGGACGGCATAAGATTAAAGCCTTGGTTACTGAATGGGGCGGTCGCGTGCAGAAGAACATCGATGTTGATACCGATTTCGTGGTGATGGGCGCAGAGCCGACGATCGACCAGTTCACCCCCGAGGACCTGGAAGATCCGCTGAACCGCCAAAAGCAGGAAGACGAAAAGGCGGCGTACGATGCGTACCAGGCCGAGCTTGATAAAGCCGAGAAGCTTGGAATTCCTATCATGAACCAGAACCGATTCCTTGTATTTTTGTGGATACTACGATAACGCGCAGCGATAAGGGTCATACGTTAATATCGGACCAAAGCCCACGGATAATTTCCGTGGGCTTTTTTTTGCGCACTGCGGAAATTGCGTGGTAGCGTCCGAGACATTGCCCTGACGATAGGGAGAAGGGAAGTTCTCACGTATCGCCTGAGAAAAGACGATGTTGCGACTGGAGTTGACGCAGGTCTCGGTGCCGATAGTATGCGCCGGGGCTGCCAGAAGGCCGATTTTACCGGACCTTAATGGACATTAGAGGGAAGCAAGCGACCGATGAGTTTGACAGCCACCGCCCATGCCGCAGGAACCACTGACCCCAACGACACCGGACCCTCGATCCGCTGCCGAGGCGGAGATTCCGGAATTCGAGATTCGTCCGCGGAGCGGCTGGGTCGCCATCGATTTCAAGGAGCTCATCCACTACCGCGAGCTGCTCTATTTCCTCACCTGGCGGGATGTGAAGGTGCGGTACAAGCAGACGGTGCTGGGATTCGCGTGGGCGATCATCCAGCCGCTGATGAAGGTGGTGATCCAGACGGTGATTTTCGGAAAAGTCGCGGGATTTGCCGACAAGATTCCGCAGGAACTTCGGGACCGGCATATCCCCTACTCGCTGTTCAATTATGCGGGCGTGTTGCCGTGGACGCTGTTCGCCACCGGCGTCAGCGGCGGTGGAACGTCGCTGATGAACCAGCAGAATCTGCTGACAAAATTTATTTCCCACGGCTGTTCGTTCCGACTTCGGTGGTGGCGGCGGCGATGGTGGATGCGCTGATTTCGCTGGGAATGTTTTTTGTGCTGATGGGGTGTTACGGCCTGATGCCCCCTTGGACCATCATTTTGATTCCGTTCCTGCTGCTGCTGACGGCGCTGGCGTCGATGGGGTTTGCTTTCACGCTGGCGTCACTGACGGTTACGTATCGCGATTTCCGGTTTTTGATCCCATTCATGGTGCAGACGTGGCAGTTCGTCAGCCCGGTGGGATATCCGCTGGATCCGCAGCGCCAGTGGATTCGCTGGCTGCTGCGGCTGAATCCCATGTACGGGATCATCAACGCCTACCGCTCGGCGCTGCTAGGCCAGCACTGGGATTTTCCGGGATTGTTCATGGCAATCGGTGAAGTGGCGGTGATCCTGCGTGTTCGGCGCTCTATTATTTCAAGAAGACCGAACGGCGTTTTGCGGACATCGCATAGGGTGGGACATGAGCATGGCGCGGCAATCTCCATCAACGGCATCAGCAAGAGCTACCAGATCGGCCTGAAGGCCGAGAAATACCTGACGCTGCGCGACACGATCATGTCGGTGATCAAGAGCCCGTTTCAGCGGCTGGCGGGCCTGCGCGGCGACGGGCCGGAGGAGGGGAAGTTCTGGGCGCTGAAGGACGTTTCGTTTGATGTGAAGCGCGGGGAAGTGATCGGGATCATCGGCCGCAACGGGGCGGGGAAATCGACGCTGCTGAAAATCCTCAGCCGGATCACCGAGCCGACCGACGGCAGCGCGAAGCTGAAAGGCCGCGTCGCTTCGCTGCTGGAAGTGGGGACGGGATTTCATCCGGAACTGACGGGGCGGGAAAACATTTATCTCAACGGCGCGATCCTGGGGATGCGCAAGGCGGAGATCGACCGGAAATTCGATGAGATCGTGGCATTCGCCGAGACGGAAAAATTCCTCGACACGCCGGTAAAGAGGTATTCGAGCGGGATGTACGTCCGCCTGGCGTTCGCGGTGGCGGCGCACCTGGAGCCGGAGATTCTGATCGTGGACGAAGTGCTGGCGGTGGGAGACCAGGAATTTCAGAAGAAATGCCTCGGCCGGATTCAGCAGGTGGCGCAGGGCGACGGACGGACGGTGCTGTTTGTGAGCCACAACATGGGGGCGGTGCGGAATTTGTGCGATCGCGCGGTTTATCTGCGCAACGGGCTGGTGGAAACGATCGGGGACGCTGATCCTGTGGTGGAAGAATATCTCAACAGCACGATCAGCACCGAGGAATCAGATCTGCTGAAGCGCCCACGGTTTCCCGGATTCCTTCACACGCTGGCGAGGTTCGTGATGATCCCCCCGCCGGGGAAGGCGCGGGTGGTTTCCGGCGGCGAGGCGACGTTTGAATTCGAGCTGGATGTGAAGGAGAAGGTACAAAACGCCTGCCTGGGTTTCATGTTCAATTCAGACAAGGGGTACCGGGTTCTTGGACTTAACAGCCGGCTGGAGCTGCGCGGCGTTGAGTTAACGCCGGGCCGACAGACGATCCGCTGCAAAGTCGATTCCCTGCCCCTGAAACCCGGACGATATGTGATGGACATCGAGATTCGCAGCAACGCGCAGGCCCTATGATTATGTGGAGCACGCGACGGTCGTCGATGTCGAGTTCGACGATTTCTACGGCTCGGGCGAAATGCTCTGGAGCTATGAGGGCAGCGTCTTGCACCGCGCACATTGGGAGTTTTAAAACGGAGTTCCCATGACAGTCGTACAGGAACAACCGAAAACCGCAAAGCCTTCGCTGACGAAGGAAGAGGCGCTGAAGCAGATTTCGATGACGGCGGCGAATATCGGAAATTCGGCCGCGTTTGAGCCGGTGTTTGACGACTGGATCAAATTCCTCGGCGGACGGCCGGGGGAAATCGCGGTCATCGACGGCGGCAGCCAGGGGCCGATGCACGATATCTACTGGCGAATGTTCAAAGAGGGGAAGATCGACAAACTCCAGATGATCCGGCCCGAGCACATTGAGAACGACCGCGAGAAATGCTATTACCAGGAGCACATGGCCGGAGCGTTCGTGGCCAACCCGTACATCCTGTTTTTCAAATCGGACACGCTCCCCTACCGCGAAGGGCATGACGACTGGCTCGTGGAGGCGATCGGATATCTGGATCGCGAAGACACGTTCGCCGTCGGCGGGAGCTTTAATATTCCCAGCAAGCATCACGAGGCCTGGCCGGGGTGGTATTTCAGCAATAAGTGCAGCTTGAATTTCGCGCTGATGAAGCGGATCACTTACATGAAGACAATGGAAGAATTCGCGGGGGAATATATCTCCAGCGGCTTCCGCGGCCGCAGCCCGATGGGACCCAATGGCGGGCGATACGTGATGGAAACCGCGTTCGAGCGCTACATGACAAATCACAAGCTCTTCACGCTCGCGAAGGTGGAGGACCCGACCTGGACGGTGTTCCACACCAACGTGCAGGGGAAAAAGCTGGTGGAAGTGCGGGAAAATTATCTGGCTCGCGTCGATGTGGACCGGTACATGAACGCGTCGATCAACAACCGCGTCCTGGGTGGGTGTTTTTATGGCCAGCCGCAGCAGCGCTGGGTGAACTTCAAGTGGAAATTGAGCGAAGCGGTGGTTCGGCCGGTGAAGAATTGGGTTCGGCGGATGAAGGGAAATAGGCCGCGGCGCTGATCTTGCGTTTGCGAAGACCCCCTCCCCTGCCCTCCCCCGGAGTACCGGGGGCGGGGGAAATGCGGGGGATAAACAAGATGAAAATCAATTTCATCCTGACCAACGCGAGCATGTCGGGAGGAACGCGCGTGATCGTGGCGCAGGCCCGCGAGTTGATGGCGCGGGGGCACGAGGTACAGGCGTTTTCGACCCCCCCACCGCCGCCGGGGTTTCGCAAGACGGTCCGGACGCTCATCAAGCATCGGCGATTTCCCAGGACGTATAAGCTTGGCGCACTCGTTCTTCGACGGGAGCGGTGTTCCGCATACGGTGATCCCAAAATTCCGGCCGATCTCAAACAACGATCTGCCGGATGCGGACGCGGTGGTGGCGACCTGGTGGCAGACCGCGCCTTGGGTTTCGCGGCTCGCGCCATCGAAAGGGGCCAAGACCTTTTTCATCCAGCATTACGAGATCTGGAGCGGGTATCCGAAACAAGTCGATGCGGCATGGCGATTGCCGCTGCATAAGATCGTGATTTCGCGGTGGCTGAAGGATCTGGCCCGGGACAAATTCGCCGATCCGGATGTGTCGCTGGTGCCCAACAGCGTGGATATGACGCTCTTCAATGCTCCGCGCGCGGAGAAGCGCAGAGAAGCCGACCGTCGGCCTGCTCTATAACTCGACCTGGTTCAAGGGGTGCGAAATTGCCTTGAAGGCGATCGAAATCGCTCGCCAGACGATTCCCGATCTGGAGCTTGTTGTGTTCGGTCAGGAGCCGATCCGGCGGTGGCTACCGCTGCCGGCGGGCGTGCAATATTTGATCAATCCACCGCAGGAATCGATCCGGGATATTTACGCGAAATGCGATGTGTGGCTGTGCGGAAGCCGCTCGGAAGGGTTTCATCTGCCCCCCTTGGAGGCGATGGCGTGCCGCTGCCCGGTGGTTTCAGCGCGGGTGGGTGGGCCGATGGATATCATCGTGGAGGGGAAGAACGGGTTTCTGGTGGATGTGGAGGACCCCGAAGCGCTGGCCGATCGGCTGGTGAAAGTGCTGAAATTATCGGACCCGCAGTGGCGGGAGATGTCCGATGCCGCATATGCTACGGCCTGCCGATATAGTTGGCAGGACGCGGCGGCGCTGATGGAATCGGCGCTTCAGAAAGCGATAGAGCGGTCCCGGATGGCGCACGCCATCGGGGCGTAATCGCAATTTATTGACGCCGTGCCGCCGGAAAAGGTCGTTGGGAAAGCGCGAATGTTCGGAATCCAAGGGAATATCTTCGCCTCAATCGCGCTGTTTGGGTACATCCCTTTCATCTTTGTCCTCTTTTCGCTCGTGCCCCCACGCAAGGCGGTTATCTACAGCTTCCTGATCGCCTGGCTCTTTCTGCCCATGTCGCACCTGGCGCTGCATGGGTTTACCGATTTCAACAAGATGTCGGCCGCATGCGTGGGAACGCTCCTGGCGGCGTTTATCTTCGACGTAGACACGCTGCTGAAGTTCCGGCCGAAGATCTGGGATATCCCAATGTTGGTCTGGTGTGTGTGCCCATATCTCTCTTCGTACTTCAACGGGCACACGATGTATGACGGGGTGTCGGCACTGGTCTATCAGACGATGGACTGGGGCGTGCCCTATTTCATCGGGCGGGTTTATTTCAACGATCTCGAGGGATTGCGCGAACTGGCCATTGGGATCGTGGTCGGCGGCGTGGTCTATCTTCCGTTCGTCTGGTTTGAACTGCGCATGAGCCCGCAGCTCCACCGGATCGTCTACGGATACATGCAGTATGAATTCGCGCAGGCCACGCGCTACGGCGGGTATCGGCCGATGGTCTTTATGCAGCACGGGCTGGCCGTCGCGATGTGGATGACCGTATCGGCGATGACGGCGTTCTGGCTCTGGCGATGCAAGGTGGTCACCAAGCTATTCGGAATTCCAATGGGTTGGGTTTGCCTGGTGATGATCGTAACCGCGGCGTGGGACCATTCGGTCGGCGCGATCGCGCTGATGGCCGGGGGGCTGGCGGTTCTTTGGTTGTCGGGGGTCACGCGCTCGAGCATCTGGATCATCGCGCTGACACTGGTGCCGCCAACCTGGATGATTCTTCGCGGTACCGACACCTGGACTGGGCACGACCTGGACCAGTGGCTCGCGCAATATGATCCTCGGGCGGCGCAGTCGCTGGGGGTGCGGCTGAGAAGCGAGCACGTCCTCGTCGACCGGGCGATGGAGCATCCGGTGTATGGCTGGACCGGTTGGCACCTTTACGAAGGACGCGAAGAGGAAATGCTTCGCGGCGTGCCGGACCAGTTGTGGGTGATTTCCTTCGGAAAATACGGGCTGATCGGCCTGATATCGCTGACGACGACGCTCCTGCTGCCGGTGCTTCTGCTGGCGTGGAGGATTCCGGTGAAATACTGGCGTCATCCCGGCGCGGCTCCAGCCGCGGCGCTGGCCATGCTGCTGACGCTGCACATGTGCGACAACCTTTTCAACGCGATGGTGAATCCGATATTCATCCTTTGCTGTGGCGGCATAACCGGGCTGGCCTTTACGCTGCACAACCGGCCGCCGGCGCCGGTAAGACCGATGGTGATGCAGGCCCGCCGCGCGGCGCTGCCGATGCCGGCCGGACGGGCGGGCACGTCGGGCCTGCCGGCGTAAGCGCCACGGAATTCACCCGTGTATCTCGTTCCTATCCAAGTTCCGATTTACCTGGACGGCGACCGCAAACTGGTCACCACCGAGTGGCATCGCTCGCTTTTGTTGCTGCGCGATAGTTTTGGCGGCCGATTTGGGGACGTTGCCGTGGCCGCGCCGAGCCTGCCGGCGGGGAGCGCGGCGGCGGAGCAGGCGCTGGTGGCGGTTCCGGAAAACGCCGACGGCCTGAAACTTTTTCCCAGCTTCGACAAGCGCTGCCGGGCCCGGGGATTCTGGATGCGGGAGCGCACCAAGTGGCAGGCCGATCTGGCATCGCTGATGGACCGCGCCAATGTGGTTCACGCGGGAGTGGACGACGTCTACCGGCCGATCGCGTTCGAGGGGTTCCGGATGGGGCTGCGGCATGGGAAGCCAACGGTATTCGTGCAGGACACGGACAACGTGGTGCAGCAGCGAGAACTGGTCGCGGATAGCGGGCCGGCGCTGCGGGCGAAAGTTGGAGCCTACAATTGGTTTTACGAGCGAATGTGCCGCTGGGGCGTGGCGCGGGCGGATTTATCGCTGCTGAAAGGCTCGGCCGTGATGCGGCGTTATGGACCTTACGCGAAAAACGCCAAGGAGTTTCACGATACGTCCTATTCGATTCAGGATGTGGTCAGCGAGGAAGAGCTGGAACGCCGGCTGGCCAGCCTTTCAGAGCATCGGCCTCTGCGGCTGGTTTATTGCGGGAGACTCACGGCGCAAGGGCGTGGATCGGAGTCTTAAGATTGTCGCGAAGGCAATTGGGCAGGGAGCGGCGATTGAGTTCGACATCATTGGAGACGGCGCGGAACGTATCAAGCTGGAAACAATTGTTAAATGTGAAGGCCTGGAAAAGAGCGTGCGATTTATCGGATCGCTGCCTTACGGGTCAATGCTCATGAAGCGGCTGTCTCAATATGATGGCTTGTTATTTACGCCCACGGCCGAGGATACGCCGCGGATGATCTTCGATGGGTATGCGGCTGGTTTGCCGCTGGTGGCGTTCGATATCGGCTATGTGAGGGAGCGGCTTGAGCAGGAGCATGCGGCTTTTCTGCTGCCGCGCGACCAGATCGAGCAATCGGCGGTTTGTTTATCGGGTTTGTGCCGGAATCGCGGGCAAATGGCCGGTTTATCGCGCTCGGCGCAGGTGGCGGCGGAATATCATGCAGCCGAAAATTGGTATCGCAGGCGTGCGGAATGGACGATTGAAGCAGTGGAACAGCACGGCCGTGCGAAACGCGGGGCCAGTGTAGGAAAAGCCGCATGAACCTGCTGGTTATCATCGTCAATTATCGGACGCCGGATCTCACCTTGAATTGCCTGGCGTCCCTCGCGCCGCAAATCGGCGACGTTCCGGAATCGGAAGTCATCGTCGTCGACAACGCGTCCGGTGACGAATCGGTCCCCTACCTCACGGCCGCGATTAAGAAAAACCACTGGGAAAACTGGGTCACGCTGCTGGCGTCGAAGCAAAATCTTGGATTTGCCGGCGGCAACAACCGCGCGATGGACAAGCTGCTCGATCACCCCGAAGCCCGATACGTGTTGATGCTCAACAGCGACACGATCGTCCGCCCCGGCGTTTTGAAACATTGCTACCAGAAGATGAACGACGACACCCGCATCGGGATCATGAGCTGCATGCTGCTCAATTCCGATGAGACGGTGCAGAACACCGCGCGGCGGTTGCCCACGCCCTGGCGAATGGCGGCGATCAGCTTCGGGCTGCCGTGGGTCTGGCCCAAGGCGTTTGCCTGGGCGGAACTGGACGACCTGGGGTGGGACCGGCGCAAGGAATCGCGCGAGGTGGAATGGGTCGGCGGCGCGTTTATGTTTGTGCGGCGGAAAGTGATCGACAAGCTGGGCGGCCTCGACACGCGATTTTTCTTCTACGGCGAAGACGTTGAATTCTGCCGGCGGGCGAGAAGGCACGAATGGATCGTCTGGTACGACCCCGCCGTCGCGGTGGTGCATCTGGCCGGGCAATCGAGCGATTCTACACGCCTGGCCCCCAAGGACCGCGACGCCATGAAATGGCAGGCGCGATACCTCATCCAGCGGAGCTGCTACGGCATCGCGGCGGAGATTTTCCTGCGGACAGCGGACATTGCCAGCTCGGGCTTGCGATTCCTCAAGCTGCTGTTTCTGCGGCGAAGCGATTCACCGGAATACGCGGCGCAAAAAGGGATCCTGACGATGCTGCTGCACTGGCCGTCCACGTCAGATCGGGAAGCCCTGCCCGCGGGCAGAAGGTAAGGCACGCCTATGCCGCGCCGACTTCGCATCGCCTTCGCGCTGCCGGGGATGCACAAGGTAGCGCGCGGAGCGGAAACCGCGTTTGAAGAGATCGCCCGGCGGCTCGGGGCGATGGGGCATGAGGTGACCGTATTCGGATGCGGGGAAGAGCGCGCGGGGGAGCCGTATCAGTTCAATCACGTCAATTGCGTCTCCCGTGAGAGATTTGAAGGCTGGCCGCGGCTGCCGCTCGTTCGCTCGAATTATGCGTGGGAGGAACTGACGTTCGCCGCGGGATTGCTGCGGCACTTTCGGCCTGGCGAGTTCGACATCACCGTGGCCTGTTCCTATCCCTACTGCAACTGGCTCATGCGCCGCGGACGAGGGCACAACGGATCGAAGCATTCCCTCAGACACGTCTTCGTCACGCAGAACGGCGATTGGATGGTGCAGGCGCGGCGGGCGGAATACCGATTCTTTGATTGCGACGGATTGGTCTGCACCAACCCGCAATTTCTTGAGCGGCACCAGGACCGGTTCCGCTGCGCCCTGATTCCCAACGGCGTTGAGCCACAGAAGTTTTCGCCGGGGCCGGGGAATCGCGCGGAATTTGGAATCGAAAGCGACGGGCCGGTGGCGCTGATGGTCAGCGCGCTGATCCCATCCAAGCGCGTGGTGGAGGGTATTCGCGCGGCGGCGAAGGTGCCAGGTCTTTATCTCGTGGTTGCCGGCGACGGTGAATGCCGCGACGATGTGGACAGTGCCGGCAATGCCCTGCTGAAAGGACGCTACCGCCGGCTACAACTGCCGCGGGAAAAAATGCCGGAGCTTTACCGCTGCGCCGATGTCGTCCTGCACATGAGCCTGGACGAGCCATCCGCGAACGTCTATCTGGAAGCGCTGGCCAGCGGTTTGCCGGTGGTGGCGCACGACTGGGAAGTGACACGATGGACCCTGGACGGCACCGGCGTGCTGGTCGACGCCAATGACCTCGGCGCCGTCGCCAACGGAATCTGGCGGGCCATCCCCCGGCGCAAGGAGGAGGACGTGCAGGCAAGGCGTCGCTCGTCGAGCAACGCTTCGACTGGAGCGTGCTGGCGCCGAGGTATGCCGAGTTCTTCTTTGAACTGCTCAACGGTCGAGCCTAGATTTCTATAAGGCGTATGCAGATTTTGGAATCGCAATGGCTGGGAGCGCGGCTGGCGGAGATCGCCGACGGGGATCTGTTTCCGCTGCTCAACGTGGGCTCTTCCACGGCGGAATTCCGCACCAAGGTGCAGCCCCATATCGACGCCCACATCTTCGCGCCCTGCGGCGCGCGGCGGGAAGGTTTTGCACCTGGACATCAAGGAAGCCGAGGGGGTGGACATCGTCGGCGACCTGCTCGATCCGTCTTTCCTCGACCAGGTCGGGCAATTGCAGGTCAAATCGGTGATGGTGTCGAACCTGCTGGAGCACGTCTTTCAACGGCAGGAAATCTGCGACGTGGTCATGAAGATGGTTCCGGATGGGGGATTTATTTTCGTTTCCGGTCCGCACCATTATCCCTATCACGCCGACCCGATCGATACGATGTTCCGGCCTTCGATTTCGGAGATGCACGCCTATTTTCCCGGGACGAAGATCGTGGAGAGCGCGATCATCGATTCGGGAAACTGGCGGCAATGGAACAAATCCGAGCGCGGCGGCCGCACGCTGGGACGGGCGGCGGCGCGGCTGCTCCTGCCGATGTACCGGCCCGGGAAATGGCTGGAGCTGGCGCGGCAATCGCCCTATTTCTTGCGACATGTACGCGCGTTTGCGATGGTGCTGCGAAAGGAACCGGCGATTGCTTCAGCACAGAGCGCGACAAAAGTCGCGGCGGTGGCCATCGGTCGCAATGAAGGCGAGCGGCTGCGATCTTGCCTCGAATCGCTGCGCGGACGGGTGCGAAATGTCGTCTACGTCGATTCCGGCTCAAGCGATGGCAGCGTGGCGCTGGCGAAATCGTTGGGGGCGGATGTAGTGGAGCTCGACCGCTCGATGCCTTTTACCGCCGCGCGCGGTCGCGACGCGGGGATGGAGCGGGTGCTCAAACAATATTCCGATGTCTCCTACGTGCAGTTCGTGGACGGCGACTGCGCCGTGGCCCAGGGATGGATCGAGCGGGCGTGCGCTCACCTCGACTCATCTCCCGCCATCGCGGTGGTCTGCGGCCGGCGCCGCGAGCGGTATCCCGAGCGGTCGATTTTTAACCGAATGCTCGACCTGGAATGGGATTCGCCTGTCGGAATCGCCCGCTGGTGCGGCGGCGATTCTATGATCCGCATGGAAGTGCTTCGACAGGAGGGATTCAATCCGCAACTTATTGCGCGAGAGGAGCCGGAGCTGTGCCTGCGCCTCGGGCGGCGAGGATGGAAAATCGAGCGCATCGACGCGGAAATGACCTGGCACGACGCGGCGCTCACGCGATTTATTGCCTGGTGGCGCAGAACGAAACGCAACGCGATCGGTTACGCGCAAAACGTCGAGCTGCATGGCGATGAGCCGGAGAGATTCTGCGTGCGCGAAGTGCGGAGCTTTGTGTTCTGGGGAGAAGTGCTGCCGAGCTTTATCCTCATATGCGCGGTGGTTGGAATCTTCAGCCACTGGATATGGCTGGGGCTTGCGTTCACAGGCGCATACGCGGTGCTGGGTTGGCGCGTGTTTCGATTCCAACGCCGGCGCGGGGTGGAGGGCGGGCAGGCGGGGATTTATTCCCTGCTGACCATCCTCGGCAAATTCGCCAGCGCGGCGGGCGTGATCAAATACTGGATGGATCTGCGCAGCGGCCGGCAGAACGTGATGGTGGAATACAAGATGCCGCCGCTGGATTCGCCGGGAGTCGGGAAGAAGGAAGCCGCCGGTCCGATCGAGAAATTTCCGATCGCCTATATCGCCGGAGAATTCCCGCGGCTCAGCGAGACGTTTGTTTACCGCGAAGTGCGTGGGCTTAGAAATCGGGGATGGAACGTCACCGCGGTGACCCTCAATCCGGTCGAAAAAAGCGGCGGAGAACTGGACGACCTTTTCGCGGATCGGATCACTCTGTACGGCGTAAGGATGCGCGACACGCTTCAGTCCGCGGCGCGCGAAGCGGCGCGGCATCCGATCCAGTTCGCAATAACCCTTGGCACGGCGATTCGCGATGCCATCGACCCCAAGGAACGGTTTTCCGCTAAAGTGCGCCTGAAGCTCCCCATGCAGGCTCTGGCGGCCGTCGGCCTCGCCAGGCAACTCCGCGAGCGGAAGATTCGCCACATCCACTGCCATTTCGCCCACGCCCCGACGACGATCGGCATGTATGCCGCGATGCAGCTCAAAATCCCCTTCAGCTTCACCGGCCATGCGAACGACATTTTCCAGCGACGGGCGATCTTAAAACTCAAACTTCGCCGCAGCGCGTTCGTCTCGTGCATCAGCAGATGGCATCAGAGCTTTTTTAACTCCAAATACCCGGACCGCACCGGGAAATATGAGGTCATCCGCTGCGGCGTGGAGCCGGGCGAAGCGCGCGAATTTTCGCGTAACGGCGAGGCGCTGCGAATCCTCACGGTCTGCCGGCTCGTGGAGAAGAAGGGAATCGACACGCTTATCGCCGCCGCCGCGGAGCTCAAGGGTCGCGGCGTGCCGATCCGGCTCACCATCGCCGGCGACGGTGAAGACCGCGAGCGCCTGAAAAAAACCGCTGGCGACCTGCACTGCGGCGACTGGCTCGTCTGGCTGGGAGAAGTCAGCAACAGCCGGGTTCCGGCGCTCATGAAGCAGGCCGATGTCTTCGCGCTTCCATGCCGGCAGGATTCCAATGGCGACCGCGATGGGATTCCCGTCGCCCTCATGGAAGCAATGGCCGCCGGAACCCCGGTGGTCGCGGGCGATCTGCCTGCCATCGGTGAACTCGTCAGCGACGGCGTCAGCGGAATGCTCGTCGAAAGCGGCAACGCCCAGCAATTGGCCCTTGCCCTGGCGACGCTTAAAGAGAATGCTGAGCTTCGCCGAAAGCTCGCTGCCGGCGGGCGCAAAAAAATCGAAACCGAGTTTTCGCTTGAGACGACGCTCGATCGCCTCGAGCGGCGATTTACCGATTCAGCGGGAAGAGGACGATGAGCGCCGGCCAGCGATATTGCCTGATCACCCCCTGCCGCGACGAGGCGAAATTTGCCCGCCGCACGCTCGACAGCGTGGCGGCGCAATCCGTTCCGCCGGCGCTCTGGATCATCGTCGATGACGGATCGACTGATCAGACTCCCGCGATTCTGGCCGAATATGCAGCGAAATATCCCTTCATCCGCATCCTCCGCCGCGACGACCGCGGGTTCCGCAAGCTCGGCGGCGGCGTCATCGACGCGTTTTATCACGGCTACGAGACCATCGACCCCGGCGATTTCGATTTTGTCTGCAAGCTCGATCTCGATCTCGATCTGCCTGCGAAATATTTCGAAACGCTGATGAAGCGCATGGACCAGGAGCCGCGCATCGGCACTGCCAGCGGCAAACCTTTTTTCATCGACCCCAAATCCGCTCAGCAAGTCATGGAGACGTGCGGCGATGAAAACTCCGTCGGCATGGTGAAATTTTATCGGACCGATTGCTTCACCCAGATCGGCGGGTTCGTTCGCGAGTTGATGTGGGACGGCATCGACTGCCATCGCTGCCGGATGCTGGGATGGATCGCGGTTTCCTGGAACGACCCGGCATTGAATTTCGAGCATCTGCGTCCGATGGGGACCAGCCACAAGAATTGGTGGACGGGCCGCGTTCGCCATGGCGTCGGGCAATATTTCATGGGCACCGGAGTTTGTTACATCGTCGCCAGCGCCGCGTTTCGCATATTTCATCCGCCGGTTTTGATTGGATCGATTGCCATGCTTTGGGGCTATTTCAAGAGCATGTTTGCCGGTTGTCCGAGGTATGGAGACGCCACATTCCGGCAATTTTTGCGCGATTATCAGTGGGCATGCCTCTTTAAGGGGAAAAGGGTGGCGACAGCGGCGCTGAACGCCCGGCAGGCCGGAGCATGGCACGCGGCGTCCACCGTGACTGATATTTCAGCACAATAAGCCGCCCGAAGGTCAAAGATTGCGCGGTAAATCGGGGTTGATGGCAAGGAAGGCTTGTGTCGATAAAGGAAATGCCAGGCGTAAGTTAACGGACGTCGCGCCCTAAAAAAAGTTAACCGGGAGCTAAAAAAGCACCCGGAAGGTCTGTCGCGGTCTTATAATTCCCGTTGCATTTGAGCACGGTGATCGCGATATTTAGGCGACCATCCGTGGGTACGGACCGTTAATCGAATATTGCTTACTCATTAGCGGCAAAGAAGTTCTGTTGCTCGCGTCACCATGCAGGTTAAAGAGGGAGAATTTCGTTGGAGCGACTCGGCCGTTGGGGCGGCTGCGTTGGTTTCACCGGCCCCATCCCGTGTCATTCCAGCGACCAAGCCCCGGGGAATGCCAACCATCTCCCTTGAAGGCGTAAGAATCCATCAAATCGACGAACGAACCTGCATCGAGCATATCCTCAAGGAGCTGGCTGCCGGTCGCGGGGGGTTTGTGGTAACCCCCAATCTCGATCATCTGCGCCGCTGCCGGCGAAACGTCAGCTTTTCCGTCCTGGTTGCCGAGGCAAGCCTGGTGGTTGCCGACGGCATGCCGCTGGTCTGGGCCAGCCGCCTCCAGGGAACGCCGCTGCCCCAGCGGGTTGCCGGCTCCGATCTGATTTCAACCCTCAGCGCCGCCGCCGCCGGACAGGGACGATCGATATTTCTGCTGGGCGGCGCCGACGGGACCGCCGTCGAGGCCGCCAAAATCCTTCAGGGCCAATTTCCGCAATTAAAGGTGGCAGGAACCTTATGCCCACGGGTCGGTTTCGAGAACGACGAAAAATCGATGCGGGAGATCATCACCACCCTCCAGGCAGCCCGCCCCGACATCGTCTATGTTGCGCTCGGTTCGCCCAAGCAGGAGCAGGTGATTGACCGCATCCGCCGGGCGATGCCGCAGACGTGGTGGCTCGGCGTGGGCGTCAGCTTCAGCTTCTTGTGTGGCGACGTGAAGCGCGCCCCCAATTGGATGCGCCGCTGGGGGCTGGAATGGATTCACCGCCTGAGGCAGGAGCCGCGCCGGTTGTTTAAACGCTATGTGGTCGTGGGGATTCCCTTCGGCGTCAAAATGCTGGGGATGGCGAGCCTTCGAGGGGTTCGAAATCGTCTCCTGCCGAGATATTCCGAAGAATCAGGCAGCTACGACGATGTGCAGGCGATCCTTTCGCAAACCACAGCGTTTCCGGAGACGCCCGCGCCGCCAGCGCCATCGGTCAACGAAATCGCCTCGCGTCTGATCGTCCACCGGCCCCGGAGAATCAACAGCGGAGCTTGGGCCCTTCCAACCGAAAGAAGGCGTCCACATCGGCTCATCCGGCGGCGGGCAGCTCCGCGGGCTCGTGCTGCTTGGCGGAACCGTCCGCCCAACCCCGCTGGGGTTATCGCTGGGCCGAAGCCTGCTCGATATGCCCGTTGGCAACGGCAACACGGTTCTGACCCGCTGGCTCGACGAAGCCGCCGCGGTGGCCCAGATGCTCGAGACCGATTTTCTCCCCGTCCGGCTGCTGCTCGATCGCAACGCCCTTGAGCCCCTGAGCGCCGCTCGCGCAGCGCCGAGCTTGGGCACGGCAAGGCGGATTATTACCGCATGGAGCGGGATACATCCGAATTTCGAGGCACCGGCGGCCTGCTGGCCAATATCGCGGTCGATTATGACGACGACGACATGATCCTCGTCGGAAACGCCGCCCAGGTGCTGCTGGATCCGCTTCCAGCCCTTCTGGCTTCTCTGAAGAAGACCCGTGGAATGGTCGGCCTGATCGGCCACCGAGACGGCGAGCCCAGCGGGCTGATGCTGATAACTTGCCGGGCCCTGCGGCTCATTCCCAGCGTGGGATTCGTCGATATGAAGGAACAGGCGCTGCCGATTATCGCGTCGACCTACGACGTGCGCGTGGTTCAGTGCCGAAGGCCCACGGGTCTTTCGATCCGCACGTTATCGGACTACATCGCCGCCTTGCGGCGATTCACCAGCCGATCCGTGCGACCGCGACCGATCCCTGGGCGGAAGACTGGAAATCGACGTTCGCCATCGTGGAGACGCGGCGCGGTGGTGGCGTCGAGCGCGCGCATTCACGATTCGGTGGTGCTCTCCGGCGGTGTGGTTGAAGCCGGCGCTGCCGTGGTCCGCTCGGTGGTTGCCGGCGTGGTTCGCCGCGATCGCAACGCCGTCGACGTCTGCGTCGAGCCCTCCCGCAAACGCGGGTTTGAGGTTGGCCCAGTTAGCTCGACCGTTAGGAATCAGGCATGAAGCTCCCGGTGCTCAGAGACGACCGTCTGACCATGGCCCACGTGGCGCTCGCCGCCGTAATGGGAACGCTGGGGGTGCTGGCAACGCTGCCCGCATGGAAGGATATCTATCTGATCGCCTGGATGCGACGAGGAATACAGCCATATCTTCGTCGTCCCCTTCGTGGCAATTTTTTTGGTCTGGGTGCGGCGAATGCGGTTGCGGCATTGCAAGCCATCCGGGCAGAATCATTGGACCGGTCGTCGTCGCCCTGGGATGGATTTTGAGTTCCCTGGGCTTTTACAGCGGCATTCAGAGCTTCTGGCATGGAGGAGCGGTTCTGGTCGTCGTCGGATGCATTCTCTCGGTGCTGGGCAAGAGCGTGATCTTCCGCTTCTTCCCGGCGTTTCTGCTTTTGGTCTTCCTGGTCCCAGCGCCGGGCGCCTGCGCCTCGCCATTGCCGGGCCGCTGCAGAATTGGACGGCTTCCATCACCCAGCGCCTGCTCGAGGCCGGCGGCGTCATTAACACGGAGGTCAACGGCAACGCCCTGACCATCAACGGTCACGCCGTCCTGGTCGCCGAGGCTTGCAACGGACTTCGCATGGTCTTCTCGCTGATCATGGTCGGCTTCGCATTTTGCTTCGCGATGCCGCTGCGGAATTACATCCGGGCGCTGATCCTCCTGATCAGCCCCCTAGCGGCGATTTTCTGCAACGTAGTGCGCATCATCCCCACGATCTGGATGTACGGCTTTATGCCCGATTACGCACCCAAATTTCACGAATTCGCCGGCTGGGCGATGTTACCACTGGCATTTTTGATGCTGTACGGACTGATTCGGACGCTTCAGTGGGCCGTGATTCCGGTGAACGAATATACGCTGGCGTCGCAGTAGATTTGAAGGAGTGTCGCTGTTGAAAGCAGGCGGTCGTAACTTGCGCCGGGGCATTTGGCTCTGGCCGGTGGTTTCGGTCCTGATGCTCATCGGGATGCTGGCGGAAGCGCGCACCCACGTTCAGCCGACCGAAGCCGCGCCGCATCTTCAGCGCTGCGCCAACGCCGTCGCGGCCTTTCCCTACGTGATCGATACCAACAACGGCTCCTGGACCGGCAAGGACACGGAAATGCCCACGCCGGCCATCCAGCTTCTGCGTCCCAACGCGATTCTCAGCCGCGAATACAGGAATGACCGGCGCAAGCAAGTCGTCGAATTCCTCATCGTCGATTGCAGCGACGCCCGCGATTTGCAGGGGCACTATCCCCCCAATTGCTATCCCGCACAGGGGGAAAGCGAATTGATGGACGAGCGCAAAACGCGAATCTGGCATTTGCCTCACATGGATGTAACGGGAATGGAGTATCACTTCGCCGCCAAGAGCCTGACGGACAGCGAACAGGTAGTCTATAACTTTTTCGTGATGCCGCTCGTTCCGGCTTTGACGGTTTCCCACAAGGAACTGGATGGGAAGATTTGCCCGGACATCAGCAGCGTTTACACCAGCGGCGAGGACTACCAGAGGCGATATTACGGCGCGGCCGAGTTTCAGCTCGTAACCGGCCCCCAGATGAAATCGCAGGAGAGGGACGAGGCTTTGATCGACTTATTGAGTTCCGATGAGAGTTTGCTGAGGACGCTGGAAAACCGGCCAGATGCCGGAGTTAAGTAGGTAGGCTATGACAAACGAAATGCAATTAGCGCAGGCCGCGGGTCTGCCGGTTGTGGGCCAGGACGCAGTGAACGGTCAGGGCCAGAACCAGCACGGCAAGCCCATGGGGCTCAAGAAGGTTCACCGTCTGCTGCGCGGACGGTATCCCCTGGTCGTCACCCTGGGACTCCTCTTCGGCGTCGCCGGCGCTTTGATGGGATTCCTCAGCCAGAAACCTATTTACACCAGCAGCTTCACTGTCGAACTGGTCCCCAAGATTCAAAGCCTCGGCAGCGTCGACGGCGAGATGATGCAGGGCTATTCGATGTGGCTCCAGTCGCAGGTGGCGATCATCAAGAGCTACGAGCTGGTGCAGCTTGCCCTCGACCAGGATGAATGGAAAGCCACCGGCGCTGCTCGCGGCGATGAAGCCGCCATTGGCGCTTTTGCCTCCGGCGTCGAAGCGGAAAATTATCCGCCTGACAGTTCGATGCTGAAAATCAGCTTTTCCGACCCCGATAAGGAACTCGCCCTTGCGGGATCGCAGTCGGTTCTCAAGGCTTACGAAAAGTTCTTCGATGAATCCGACCCCATGATGTACACGGAGCGAATGCAGGTGCTCCAGAAGCTCCAGACGAAATATTCCAACGATCTGGCCTCCTATCAGCAGTCGCTGAACGAACTCCAGTCCCAGTACAACACCGACGACCTTGCCACCTACCTCGCACAGCAGATGCAGGAGCTCGGCTGGCTGGCCAACCAGCTCGACAACGCGAATACCGCGCTGGATATCGATAAGCAGATGAGGGGGAGCATTGCACTCCCACCGCAGGGAACCGATGCCCAGGGCAATCCTTCCACGCAGCCGTCGGCACTCTCTGAAGAGCAGATTGCCGCGTTCGACAATGGAAGACTCAACAGCATGCGCGAGAGCGCGATGAGATTTCTGCCGAAATCAAGCTCATGAAGGCCAACGGCTACGGCGACAACAACCCCCGCGTCCAAAACCTCGCGGCCGCCCAGCAGGTCGAAGACCAGGAAATCCAAGCCTACGTGCAGAGCTTTAACCAGGGCTACCGCATCGATTCAGAGAACGGCCGATCGGGAATCACCAGCATCCAGGCGGATATCGTCGCCAAGCAGGTGACGATCAAGGACCTGACTGCCCAGTACGAGCATCAAAAGGCCGTTTGCACGGACGTTGGGAAATACTCGCAGTTCATCCGAGACGTGAAGGCGAACATCGCCCACGCCCAATCGGGCCTGGACGGCGCCAATGCGGATTATGAGCGGCTTCAGTCGATGCGCGATCTGAACGGCAACAACCAGATGCTCGTGATGAGCAAGCCGCTGCCGCCCGGCGAGCCTTCTACGGATCGCCGGCGGCGTGATCGGGCGCACTTGGCTTTATCGGCGGCGCGCTGCTTCCGATGTGCGTCGTCATGCTCATCGGCGTGCTCGACGGCCGCTTCCGATACAGCGATGAGGCCAATACCGACCTCGGCGGCATCCCGCTCCTGGGAATCCTGCCCAACCTGCCCGACCTCCTCACCGACCCCACGCAGGCCGCCACCGCGGCGCACTGCGTCCACCAGATCCGAACCATTCTTCAAATCACCGGCCACAGCTCCGAGCGCCGCGTCTTCACCGTCACCAGCGCCTCCCCCGGCGACGGCAAGACCAGCCTGACGCTTGCCCTGGGCCTCAGCTTTGCCGCCAGCGGCTCCCGAACCCTGCTCGTCGACGGCGATCTGATCGGCGGCGGCCTCACTGCCCGCCTCAACGTCAACGCCGAGCACGGCGTCCTTGAAGCCATGGCCGCACGCGATATCAGCACCTTCATCCGCACCACCGACGTCGCCGACCTCTCCTTCCTCCCCGTCGGCAAGGCGATGGGCGGCTACACCGGAACGATTTCCCCCGCCGCGGTTCGCCGCCTCGTGGACGAAGCACGAAAGCAATTCGACGTGATCCTGATCGACACCGGCCCCATCCTCGGCAGCATCGAGGCCTCGCCGGTGGCGGTCGCCTGCGACGGCGTCGTCTTGTGCGTCTCGCGCGGGCAGCAGCGGCACGCTCGTCGACCGCGCCCTGGCCCACCTGCATGCCATCGGCGCTACCCTGGCCGGCGTGGTCTTCAACCGCGCTCAAGCACACGACTTCGAGCGATCGACAAATCGCCTCGGCCTCGGCTCAGCCCCCGCCGGCACGGACGGCCGGCGCAGCGAGGCGATCGGACCCGTGGCCCGCGCGGTGGCCTCCTCGGTTCGCTCCGCGGCTTCGGGGCATGACCGTTAATGGTCGGCTGTTATGACGGTATTGGATACGATCGCCGACCCCCACACGGCGGCCCAAGAAAGGCCGTCCTTCGGCGGGCCCCGTACGATCTGGGGGCTCGACCCTGTCGCCCTGCATCACCGCTTCTGGGCCGCTCACGGCGTCCAGGTCGTCCGCCAGGGTGAACCATCTGAAATCGTCGAACACGCCGAGCTTTATCTCCTCACCGATCCACGCTCCCTCATGCTCTTCCGCATGAGCAGCGTCATCGACACGCTTAACTGGCTCAAGCCGCAGGTGCTGTTTCTCCGCCTGCACGACCACCGCGAACGGGGCTACCGCGAAAAAGTAATCACCGACGGCCAGAGCCGCTTCCTCGGTTTCCAACGCCTCTACGACGGCTCGGAAGATTTGCGCCTCGCCCGCGCCGTCCTCACGCCCGAGCGCGAAATCGCCCGTCTCTGGCAGGGCTCGCCCGACCCGCTGACCGGCTGGCGGCGATTGCGCCGCTACACCCCCCAGCGCGACCGCTGCACGCGATCCATCGAGGGAAGCGTCTTCGACCGCAGCGTCGACCGCGAAGTCACCTCGTTCCTGCGAAACCTCACCGCCGAGTGGCTTCATCCCGATTCCACCATCGGCCGCGCGAAACCCTTCGGACCCCAGGTCTGGAAAGACCCGCAGAGCGAAATTGACGGCGAAGCGCGGTTCATCGGCCCCGTCTGGGTCGGCGCCGGCCGGCGAATCGACGGCGGAAACACGATTGTCGGCCCCGCGATCATCTGGGACGACCCCCAAAATCGCCCCCCCACCGAGGAAATCCAGTGGCTCACCATCGAGCCGCGCGACATCACCCCCGAAGCCAGGGTCAAAGACCTCACCGCCGTCAGCCGCGCCCTCAAACGCACATTCGACGTCGCCTTCAGCCTCGCGGTGCTCTTCTGCACCGTCTGGATGTATCCGATCATCATGCTCGCCATCTGGCTCGAAGACGGCCGCCCGTTTTACTTCACCCACAAGCGCGAGAAGTTCGGCGGCGAGGAATTCCCCTGCATCAAGTTCCGCTCCATGCAGAAAAACGCCGAGCAGCAGAAGACGCAGCTCAAATTGCAGAACCAGGCCGACGGACCGCAGTTCTACATGGAAAAAGATCCCCGCCTCACGCGGGTGGGCCGACTCCTCCGCAAATACAACCTCGACGAGCTTCCGCAGTTCATCAACGTCCTGCTCGGACACATGTCCGTGGTAGGGCCTCGGCCCAGCCCCAGGGGAGAAAACCAGTATTGCCCGCCCTGGCGCGATGCGCGCCTCAGCGTGCGGCCCGGTATCACCGGGTTGTGGCAGATTCACCGCACCCGAAGATCCGGCTCAGACTTCCAGGAGTGGATCAAGTACGACATCGAATACGTCGAAAATCGTTCCTGGGGTCTTGATCTCTGGATCATTTGGAAGACCGTTACCCAGGTCTTCCGCAAGGTATCGCGCTCATGATTATCCGACCAAAAACCAAGCGTCGCGTGCTGATTCTCGTCATCGGCGTTGGCATCTTTTCTCTTGCCGCCGCGTGGCTCTATAGCTACCGCATGGACATCGCCGAGCAGCGCCTCCAGCATGACAAGGACCTGGGGCTCCAGGCCTACAAAAGCGGTGACTACCAGACCGCCCTTAACAAGCTGGCCGAATACATCAACCACGAGGAAAAACGCGATCCCACCAAGATTGACCCCCAGGCCCTGCTGGCATTCTCAGTCTCTCGCGCAGATCCCTTCGGCCAACGAAGACTACCTGATCGAGGCAATTAAAACCCTTCAGTGGTATTGCAGCCTTGTCCCCACTGACGCCGACGCCAAGGAACGGCTCATCGAGCTGGAACTGCCGCACGCAACCTACGCGCCCGATGTCCTGGCCCGCTCCAACGACGCCCTTCAGAGCAATCCCGACGACCTCGCGGCCCTCAAGGCCATTGCCATCCTGAACTACCGCCAGCGCAACTTCAGGGACGCCGCCCCGGCTTCCCAGCATTACGTCTCCCTCGCCGCCACCGACCTGGAAATGCAGTGGCTGAATTTCCAGGTCATGGCCCAACTGAACGATCCGCCCTCGGCCATGCAGCAGCAGGCCGATGCGCTGATCGCCAAATACCCAACCGATCCGCGCTTCAAGATCGTCAAGGCGTACGTCTATCGCGCAAATCGCAACCGGCTGACACCCGTCCTTCAGACGCAGGCGGACTTCGACCAGTATCACGCCCTGGTTCTCGCCGCCGCCAAGGCCGATCCCCCCAGCCCCCAGTTCGTCAACACGGCCATCGGTTTGCTCGACGAGATGGGCGAATTCGGCGCCGCCGAAGATCTGCTCAACCGCGCCGCGCCGAAGTTCGGCGACCCGGCGCTGAGCCGGCAACTCATCGAGCGTCTCTGGGCGTTCCGCCAGTTCTCTGAAATCGTCGATCGGCTCAAGAACCTGGACCCCAATTCAACGGCGGTTGACGCCAATCTCGTCGCCTACAAGGCCCTCTCGCTCTATGAGCTGGGCAAGACCGCTGACGCCGCGGCGCTTGTCGAAATTCTCGACGGCCGCGATCCTGCCGACACGGAGGCGCACGCCTGGGCGATCGCCCTCAAAGCCCGCTATGGAAATACCCAGGAAGATTTGAAAACGCGCGTCGCCGATTACAAGAATGCCGAATCCCAGGCCCCCGACAACGGATACGTCGCCTTCCTGCTGGGTCAGGCATATGCCCAGATGGGCGAAAACGACCTGGCCCTGGAAGCCTTCCGCCAAGCCTGCCGTTGGATGCCGAGCTGGTCCGAACCCCATTCGCAGTTGGCGTTGATGCTCGTTCGCCTCGGCCGCGGAACCAGCGACGAAGCCGTCAGCGCCTCGCAGGACGCCCGCATGGCCGGCACCGACTCCGCCGGACGCACCGACCTTCAGGCGGCCATCGCCAATATCCGCGTCAGCTACGCGCGCCTGCTGGCTTCGCCCAACCAGGCCGATGCCGCCTCCCTGCTTGGCGCCGTCAAGCAGATCCAGACGCAACTTCCCAATGAACCCGAAACGCTTCCGATGTATGTCGCCCTGCTTGCCCAGACGGGCCAGCGCGACGACGCCATTAATGCGATCAAGGCCGCCTGCGCCAGCCCCGGCGACGACGGGCAGGACCTCCTCTCAGACCTCGCCGAAACCAGCCGCGCCGCGCACCTCGGCATGGAAGACACCATCTACGCCGCCATCTCCCAGAAATACGGCCAGACCCCCCGGCTCGCATACTCCCGTGCCATGGGCCTTCTCGAGGCAGGCCATCCCGATGACGGCCTGAAGCTCCTTCTCGATGCCAAACCAAAAACCCAGACCGCCGACGCCGCTTACTGGGACCGTGCCATCTGCCAATATCGCGAAAATGCCCATGACCCCTCCGCCGCCGACGAGTGGGAAAAGCTCGGCAACGCCTATCCCAACGACATTGAGGTGCAGTCCACCATTCTCAGCGCCGCCACTTCCGCCTGGAACGACAAGCACGATTTCATGCGCCAGACCATCGATCGCGTGAAGGCGCTGACCGGCAGCGACGCCAACGCCTGGAGAACCGCCGACGCCCGCTGGATGCTCACCGGACCGGACGCCGCCGCCAACGCCCCCGAAGCCGTCAAGCTTCTCACCAGCGTCACCGACGCGGATGCCGACCAATACCTGCCGCACGTTCTGCTCGCGATGGCATACGATGACGTCGACAACCATGCCGCCGGCCTCGACGAATGGCGCAAGGCCGCCGCCATCGAGCCTCAGTCGCCCGAAGCGCAGTTCTCGCTCCTCCAGGCACTGCACAATCTCGGCAAAAAGGAAGAAACTGACGTCGTCTTCCAGAAGCTCTCGGCGCTTCCGAACATCCCGCCCGACCTCGCCCTTGCCGCCGCGACCATTGTCGCCGCCGAGGGAGACATGCCCCACGCCGAGGCCATGCTGCTTGCCTACCCCAAGTGCTCCAACCAGGTGCTGCACGACGCCACGCTGGCCAAGGTTTACCGGGTCGAAAATCGCCCCAACGACGCCGCCCAGGTTTATTTCGGACTCGCCAGCGCGAAAGGCCTCGACGCCAACACCATCCACGAAGCCGCCGATTTCTTTGGTTCACAGGGCCAGAAGGACGAGGCCCAGAAATTTCTCGATCGCCTTTCCGATCCAGGCATTCCCGTCTGGCAAAGCCGCCTCGTTCAGGCCGAGTATGAGGAAGAGCACGGCAGCCCGAGCTCGGCCGCCGCCCTTTACGACCAGGCCGTCCAGGCCGCCGGAAACAATCCGGACCTGGCAATCCAGCAGATCGGCTTCCTGATCCGCCAACACGATTGGATCCGCGCCGAGCACGCCATCAGCGATGCCTCAACGCGCTGGCCTTCCAATACGTCGATCACCAACCTCGGCAAAGCCGAATCGGCCTTGGCCGCTTATCCGCATCTCGATGAAGTGTCGACGCTGATCGAAGCCCTTACCGCCGATCCCAATAGCGCCGCCGCCAATGACGTCATCGCCGTCGCCACCAATCCCGCCACCACCGCCGCGCAGGTCAGGGCAATGCTCGACAAATATCCCGGCTTCGAACCTCTTTACGAGTTGGCGAGCCGTCGGCTGATGAACGCCGGCGACCGCGCCCAGGCCGTCACCATTGCCAGCCAGGCCATGACGCGCTTCCCCCACTCCGTCGACGCCGCCCGCACCACCGCCGAAGTGAACGCCGCCGGCGGCAACTGGAACGACGCCCTCATTGCCGCTCACGAGTGGCGACAGCGCCTTACCGACAACCCCCAGCCCGCCGACGAATTCACCGCCATCGCCGACCTCGCCGTCGGTCAACCGCAGGACGCCGCCGATTGCCTCTCCTCCTACATCGCCCAAGCCTCGGCCCATCCGGACGACAACCAATCCCTCCTCACCACCTATTGCCAGGCCCTGATCCGCGCCGGCCGACAGTCCGACGCCCAGGCACTTCTCCTGCCCCTGGCCAAAAACGAAGTCCAGTGGCGTCTTGCCTGGCTCAACCTCGCCCCCGTTTCCTTCGCCGACGGACAAAGCTCCGCTCAGTGGATCGAAATCGTCAAGCCCCTGCTCACCCCCGATTCGATCGAGGAGCAGGAAGCCCTCGCCGAGGCATACGTCGCCTGCGCCGACCGCATCGGATATTCCTCCGATTACGCACTGGCTCGCGACGTGCTGAAACCCTTCATCGGAACAACCAAAATGGGCGCACGGCAGTGGCTCACCTACGCCGGCGCGGCCTCCGGCGCCGACGACAACAGCGGCGCCGCCCAGGCCTATCGCGAGGTCCTCAAGCTTGACCCCGACAACGCCATCGCCGAGAACAACCTTGCTGATCTCCTCCGTCAAACCGGCAGCCCCAATTCGCTCAATGAAGCCGAGGGGCTCATCGAACACGCCATCGCCAATCACGCGACCGAGACCGATGCCTATAACTTTTACGACACCCAGGCCCGCATCCTGATGAAGCAGGGCCGCAACGACGACGCCATCGCCGCGTTTGAAAAAGGCTACGCCGTCAATCCCACCAGCCTCGATATCCTTATCGGACTCGCCACCGTCTACGCGGGCACGAACCGCACCGGCGAAGCCTCGCACTATCTCTCGCAAGTCGACGATCTCATGGCCTCCGGGCCGCAGCTCAGCCCCGAACTTAAGGCTGAACTCGACGCCACCCGCAAGACCGTCCTTAACGCCAACATGCACAACACCGTGAGTGGAACCGACTACACCCCCGGCGGAAAATAACCCCCTCGCGCCCCCGCCGTTTTCAATCCTTGCGTCCGGATATTCCGTTTATCTGGGATATTCCGGTAAACCGGGAAACGACTGCGGTTTGCGGGCAATTTAATCGTTGTACTGAAAACTCCAGCGGTATATATTGCGACCACTCGGCCCTTACCAGGGGCCGGCTGTGGATAGGCATGTTCAATGTCACAAGCTGGGTGGCTTGCGGGCAATGCGAGCGGTAAGAGAGATCCCCGACGCGAATGCCACATCGTAACGCCTGACGTTTCTGAATGTTTGGTGTCCTGGTAGCTATAGGAGTTGAACGATGAACGGCTTGTTCAAGGCGTGGGTGGCGGCTGCGCTGCCACTTATCTTGAACGCGGAAATTGCGCGCTGCCCCGCAGCCGCGATTCGGGTGATCGCCCAGGATAGTGCGACCGCCAGGGAATCGAATCCCCGCGAGGCGCTGCTGCCGAAGTTCAAATCCGATTGGGATTACCTGAACGCCCTCGACTCAACTCCGCGCTCTCTCGCAGCGCCGGACTCTCAAAGCGCCCGTTCCCTTCACTCGAGTTCCGATTCCAACGGGGGTAATTGGAGCGACGTGTCCATAGAAAATGCCGCCGATCCCGCGGCGGCATCCAACGACTCAACGGTAAGCACCAACGCTAATCCTCAATCCACGCCAAACGTCGTCCCCGCGATCGTTCGCGCACCCGGCGATGGCTGGGAAACCCTCGCGGCCGTGACGCTGGTCATCGCCTTCACCGCCATCAAGCGCAGAAATTCTGCAAAATCGCTTTAACCAGATTAAACAAAAATTCCCTGAATCAATTTTGCCGGTTCATCTCTTCCTCTGTCATGCCTTGCTGTCGCGTTTGCTCGCCTTCCCCTGAGTCGTATTGACGGACTTCCCCTGCTGAGTCCGGTTCACTCTGCACCTGCGGTGCTTCGATTTCAGCTTCCACCGTTACCGGACTGACCGCGTTCGCGGCACGATGCCGGCGCCGTTCGGCAGACCGTTTTCCGCCCAGCCGCCCAATCTCAATCATGTGATTCCGATTGGTCGCGACACGCTGACCCCCTTTGCGGCCCGCAAACCGCGCTTCCTCCGCCGTAAATTCGTGTGCCGTACCTTTTCGATGCGCGGCACGACCCCCTTTTCGCGCTATTTCACGCTGTTTTTCCTGGTCCATCGACGCAAATCCACCAAGCCTTGTTTTCTGTTCCATGGCAAACGACCTTTCGATGTTACGTCCAACCAATTGCAAGCGACGTACCACCGGCCCCACCGGCCGGAACCACCCTCTTCCCCTACAACCCCTGCATTTTATTTTAGGCCCCGTCCCACCGCTGAGGCTACTTCAAAGTCAATTTTCTATAGGTAATTCTGTGCGGCCGCTGGGCGTCAATCCCCAACCGCTTTTTGCGGTCCGCTTCGTATTCGCTGTAATTCCCGTCGAAAAATCGCACCTGGCTCTCTCCTTCAAATGCCAGGATGTGCGTCGCGATTCGATCGAGGAACCAGCGGTCGTGGCTGATGATCACCGCGCACCCGGCGAAATTTTCCAGCGCTTCTTCCAGCGCGCGCATCGTGTTCACGTCCAGATCGTTCGTCGGCTCGTCGAGCAGCAAAACATTCGCCCCCTGCTTGAGCATCCGCGCCAGATGCACGCGATTGCGCTCGCCGCCGGAAAGCGTGCCGACGATGCGCTGCTGATCGGTACCGCCGAAACCGAAACGCGAGACATACGCCCGCGAATTCACCAGCGCCGATCCCAGGCGGATGTTGTCCTGCTTTTCGGAGATGGCCTCCCACACGTTCACGCCGGCGTCGAGCGACTCGCGGCTCTGCTCCACATATGCCAGCTTCACGCTTTCGCCAAGCTGGATCTTTCCCACGTCCGGCTTTTCCGAGCCGGTGATCATGCGGAACAGCGTCGTCTTGCCGGCGCCGTTGGGGCCGATCACGCCGATGATCGCATTTGGCGGAAGCACGAAGCTCATCTCCTGGAAGAGCACATTGTCGCCGTAGGCTTTGGTGACGCCGATCGATTCGATCACCTTCGCGCCGAGGCGCGGGCCGGGCGGAATGAAGATTTCGATCTCGGTCGCGCGCTTTTGCGTGTCTTCGTTGAGCATCGCCTCGTAAGCGGCCAGACGGGCCTTTGATTTCGCCCGCCGGGCGCTGGGGGATTTGCGCACCCATTCCAGCTCGTGCGCCAGCGCGTGCTGGCGGCTGCTCTCGGACTTTTCTTCCTGCTCCAGCCGGGCTTTTTTCTGCTCGAGCCAGGAGGAATAGTTGCCTTTCCACGGAATCCCCTGGCCGCGATCGAGCTCGAGGATCCACCCGGCGACGTTATCGAGGAAATAGCGGTCGTGCGTGACGGCGATGACCGTGCCTTCGTAGCGGGCAAGGTGCTGCTCGAGCCAGCCGACGGATTCGGCGTCGAGATGGTTGGTCGGCTCGTCGAGCAGGAGAATGTCGGGCTTCTTCAAAAGCAATCGGCAGAGCGCGACGCGACGGCGCTCGCCGCCGGAGAGGACTTTTATTTGCGCATCGCGCGGCGGACAGCGCAGGGCGTCCATCGCCATCTCTATCTGAGAATCCAGATCCCATGCGTTGGCGGCATCGAGCTTCTCCTGAACGTCGCCCTGCTTTTCGAGGAGCTTGGTCATCTCCTCATCATCCATCGGCTCGGCGAGACGGTTGTTGATGCGATCGAATTCGGACAGCAGGTCGATGGTCGATTGCAAACCCTGCTCGACGATCTGCCCGGCGGTGAGGGATTCATCAAGCTGCGGCTCCTGTTCGAGAAATCCGATGGTGTAGCCGCTTTGGACGCTGATCTGCCCTTCAAATTTTTTGTCGACGCCGGCGAGGATGCGCAGCAGGGAGCTTTTGCCGGAGCCGTTGAGGCCGAGGACGCCGATTTTGGCGCCGTAGAAATAGGAGAGGTAGATGTCCTTGAGGATGACTTTTTTCTCGTGCGACTTACTGACGCCGACCATGGAATAGATGATTTTGTTGGCTTCTGCCACGTATTTCTCCAAAGAAGATTGGGGACGGTATGGGCATCTTCCATTTGTTTCAAGGGAGCGGGATTGTGTCCCGCCGCTTGAAGACGAACAAACGGCGGGACGCCGCTTCTACTTTGTGGTTAAGCCCAGAAAGTTATTTCACGCGCGCTTGCGCAGGAAGACGTGCATCGCACGTTCACCGGCAACGTGGTTTGTCGGCTCGTAGCCGAGGGCATTAAGGTCGAGGCCGGCGAAAAGAGTTTCGCCCGAGCCGAGGAGGATGGGTCGAACGGCCAGGTGAATTTCGTCGATGAGACGGGCCTGGAGGAACTGGCGGATGGTGGCGACGCCACCGCCGATGCGGATGTCGCGGCCATTGGCGGCAATCTTGGCGCGCTCGAGGGCGGCGTGGATTCCTTCGGTGACGAAATGAAATTCGGTGCCGCCCTTCATCGGCAGGGAGGGACGCGCATGATGCGTCAGGACAAAGACCGGCGTGTGATACGGCGGCTCTTCGCCCCACCAGCCTTTCCAGGTCAGGTCCGGCCATGGGCCGCGGATGGGGCCGAACATGTTGCGGCCTAAAATCCAGGCGCCGAGGTTGTGGAAGCCCTGCTCGGCAATTTGGTTGTCGGCTCCGGTTTCGCCGCCGGGCTGGCCGTGCATTTGGCGAAATGATCGCGTGTGGAAAAACCAATCCATGAGCTCGGGGCCTCTGACGCCAAGCGGGTTGCTCAGGTCCTGGTTTGGGCCGGCGCTATAGCCGTCGATGGAAACCGCGAATGTTTGCACGCGAACTTTGGACATAGGTGGCTTAGGATGGCTTACGGGAAGCCTTCGAGCAAGTTATCCGGCCCACGCGGTTTTTTGTGAGCCAAGGGTAGAATGTCACCATGAATCCGCAGCCTGGCTTGTGGAGATTATTTGTGCCGTTGCTGCCCTGGGCAGCGATTTTTCTGCTTATCGCGCTAGTCATCTGGATCGTTCGGCGATTTGTGGGGCACTAGAAACTTCAAATCAGGACATTACCGTCAGTGTCGAGAAAAGCGGGACAACACATGCCGCGATGGATTGAAGTCAACGACTTGATGCAGCGGGGATACCGTTATGAACTCACGGCCGCCGCCGGACGCTCCTTTCATGTGCGTTTCAATCCGCAACTCACGCCGATGGAGATGCTGGAGCTTGGCGTTTTCGGCGGGCGGTACATGACTGACTGTGCCGCCGAATTCCCCGCGAGCTGGTTCGGCAGCGCCCGGCTGTGCCCCGAGCGTCACGATCCCTCGCTCAATTTTTTCGGCGTCAATGCCTCGCAGCCACTTTCCTACTGGCGGCAGCGCGGATGGATCCACGCCGACGACCCGCGCGGATGGTTCCAGTGGTACTGCCGGTACTATCGCGGTCGCCGGGGTCCGGACGACGAGCGGCAAATCGCGCGCTGGATCGCATTCCGCCGGCACATCGCCCAGATAAAGACGAACTGCCCCCGCGGCGATATCACCTGCCGCCCGCGCCAGCGACAGGCTTTGCTTCATTGGGCCTACGACGCGCGCCGCATCTAGAAGGGATGCGATCAAAACATCGCAGCGTAAGAAACAGATGAGGGTAGATCGCTGATCGACAATTCTGTGACGAAAAACGAAAAACGGGACAGCTCTGATTTTTTGTGCATACAAATAATTCAGAGCTGTCCCGTTTTTTTTTTACCCCCACGGGCGATCTGATTTTTCGGTGTTTCGCGGGGCATGGTAGAGTGCATAACGCGGTCCAATGGATACACGCATGGCATCGACTTCCCGGTTTGACTTGCGCTTGCCAGTGTGGTTCTGCATGGTCGCAATTTGCGTGGGCAGCGGGTTTGTGTTCGTCAATCCGCCCTTTAAAACTCCGGATGAGTTGGCGCACTTCGCGAGGGCGTGGTGCGTTTCGCGGGGTCAGCTCGAAGCGGAATCGCGGGGGCACTCTTGGCGGCGTTGTCCCTCGCTCATTGAGCCGGCTGGCGGGCGATTTTCATATGATTTCCTTCGACGGCGCGTCTGTGCATCGGGTGCTGGCCGCGCGTGCAATTGCGCTTGAGCCGCAAAAGACGGAGTTTCACGATTTCGCCAACGTCGCGCCCTATCCTTTTTTTCCTTACATTTCGCAGGCGATGGGAATTGCCGTGGCGAGATCAATTTCGGACTCGGTGCTGGTGGTCATGTACTGGGGGCGCGAATTCAACCTTCTCGCTTACGTTTTACTGGTCTATTTGGCGTTGAAGCTTGTGGGCAATGCGCGGGCTCGCCTGGTTTTGGCTCTGATCGCGCTGTTGCCGATGTCGCTTTATGAGGCCGCCTCCTTCTCGGCCGACGGATTTACCATCGCGGCCGCGATTCTGACGGCCGCGGCCTTTTATCGCATCACTTTCAGGCAGGGCGCCGCTTCCAGGTTCGACCAATGGCTGGTGATTGTGTGCAGCGTGGCGCTGTCGTTGTCGAAACTGGTTTATTGCCCGTTTGTTCTGCTGGCGATGATGATTCCTGCCGCCCGGTTCGGAAGCAGGCGCCGTTTTGTGCTGTTCTTCGCGGCGGCCCTGTGTGCGAACGCCGCGGCTTTGGGACTTTGGATGTGGCAATTTCATGGCCTCCCGCGGATCAACCCCAATCCCGTCATTAACGCGCATCTCCAGGTGCAATTCATTCTGGAGCATCCAGGCCGCTGGATTTCCATCCTCATTTCCAGTGCGCAAATTTCTGGCTACGGAATTTTTCAGGGCATCGTGGGCATCTTTGGCTGGTATGAATATCCGCTGCCGCTGCCGGTGATTGTCGTCAGCTACGTCCTGTTGCTCGCGGCGATTGGGATCGAGATGCCACGGCTGCGACGGGCCGCTCTGGTGTCGGTGGCTGTGGCCGTTCTGGGCATGCTGGCAATCGGGGCGGGCGACTATCTTGAATGGACCGCTGTTGGCGAAGGGTACATCTGGGGGCTGGAAGGACGCTATTTCATTCCGCTGCTGCCGCTGCTGATTTTTCTTTGTGCGCGGGCAAATCCGCCGAAACGCGGCCGGGCGATTTTTCTGGCTTCCGCGCTGATCGCGGCGTTCGCGGTGGTCTTTTTTGCACAGACGATTTATCCCGGGTTTCCCGGGGGCCGATACGACTATCGGTTCTCGGGACGATAAGGGGGGCGCAATAACATCATGAGCCCAGCGGCAGGCGGCGAACACGATGGCGCGCATCCTCCACGACGACAATTGCTCCGTCATTCAGCGCATCAATGGCATCCGTCAATACCGTTTCGAGTCGCGCGATGACAAACGGTGTGGTGGTATTGTTCAAACGGAAGAGAATCACGCTCACTTTTCTTTCCCCCGACAGGGCCACGATCTCGCCGAAATCGAGGTCAAAAGTGAGGATGGTTCGATTTTCGGCGGCGGCCTTGACGAAGATTTTGCCGTTGGGAAGTCTCTGGAGACCTTCATCGCGTAAATGAAGCGCATCGTGGCCTCGGCTTCTGAGCCATGACACGACACCGCCGGCGATGCCCATATCAGCAAGAAATTTCATCGTTCAGGCTGACGCACTTCCTCGCTTGTCAGCCAGGCGGCGTACTCCAGGGCCTGCTGAATGTCCGGCAATTCGAGGTCCGGATAGTCCGCCAGTACCTGGGGGATCGTAGCCCCATGGGCGATCTGCTTGACGATCACCGAGACGGGGATTCGCATGCCGCGGATGCAGGCCCGGCCGCCAAGAATGGCCGGGTCAAAAGTAATTCGATCGAATGTGCTGGCCGCTTCCATGTTGGTTAATCATTGTACCTGTTGCCTGGGACCACAGTCCATCTGGTCACGATGACAATAGATCCTAAGGGAGAGGGCTGGGTTGGGAAAACCCGCGCCGTCGCGTTAGAGTAATATTTTCGTTGTATTCAGCACAAACCTTCCGGAGAAATGTGCGATGCCCGAAAGCCGACGGACAGAAGGATCTTTCTGAAACCGGCCCATCAAAAACTTCGTTTCAGTTCCGCGCTGTGGCCGGGCCTGGGGCTGGCGCTGGTGCTGGTCCTCTACAAGGCGATGCTTCTGCGTGATATCGGCGGGGTGGGATTTGGGTTTTTGCTGACCCATCCGGCTCAACTGCAAATTCCGACGTATCAGGACACCGCGTTTGCGTTTGCGGTGACGGTGCTGGGGGCGCTGGCGGTTTTGGCGACGGCACGTTGGCCGAGGGTTCAGCGCGGGGTGTGGATTTGCTTCGTGGCGTTTTGCGTGTTGTGTGTTTTTTTTTCGGTTTGCAGCTATCCGGTTTTTGAATATCTGCGCACGCCGCTGTCGATCAGTCTGATTCGTGCGGGCGGGGATTTGAGCGGGATCAGGACTTCCATCTCGGGATACGTTTCGAATTGGGAAATCGCGATGCTTGTTTTGGTGCCGGCGGTGTATCTCGTCGGCATCATCCTGTTGAACCGCTATCTGCCGGTTCGCTCGCCGGTGGTTTTTTCGATCGTTTTGCTGGCGATTGGGGGAGCACTGACGGCGCAGTGGCTCCTGTCGGCGCGGCGAATCGCCAGCGACAAATGGACGCTCAACGACAGCCAGACGATCGTGATGAATCCGCAGTGGATCATGCTGTCGTCGAGCTATGATGACGCGACCAACCGGCGATCGGTGAGCCTGTCGAGCGATTTTCCGCCGGATTTTTTGGGGGATTTTCGGCCGGGGCCGCACGTGGCGCACCACGCTTTTTCAGCAAAGCCGCGAAATGTGATCCTCATCGTGCTGGAATCGACCAGCACGCGGTATATGGGCATTTATGGAAGCCCCTATGACACGACGCCGGTGCTGGATTCGGAGCGGGGGCATTGTCTGGTCTTCGATAATTTCTACGCGCACGTCGGGCAGACGGCGCTATCGCTGGTGGCGCTGACGACGTCGCGGTATCCGAACTTCCGGTACGCGCACTCGCCGATGGCGGATCGGGCGGCGACGGACGACAACGACATCGGCCGAGTGCTGAAGGGGAACAGCTACCGAACCGGATTTTTCAGTTCCTCGAGCCTGGCGTTTCAATTGCAACGGCAGTTTCTGACCACGCAGGGGTTTGACCAGGTGGGGGACCCGGACAACTTCGGCGCACCCAAGCTTTTCTCATGGGGCGTGTCGGATTCGTGCATGATGGATCATCTGATCGACTGGATTCGGCAGGAGCCGGGCAAGCCGTTTTACGCGGTGGCGTGGACGATCCAGACCCATGCCCCCTACGCGCCGACGCCCGGCAAACCGGTGATTGATTTTCTGGATCCGCAGGGATCGCAGGAGCGGGCCTCGCTGAATCGGTATCTCAATGCCGAGCGCGAGGCGGATTTTCAGATCGGCCGGCTGTTTGCGGCGCTCCGCGAAGCGCATCTCGACCAGAATACGGTGGTGATGATCACCGGCGATCATGGCGAGGCCTTCGGCGATCTGCACGACAGCCATTTCCATGGGCTGAATCTTTTCGAGGAGGACATCCATGTGCCGCTGATCATGTGGAGCCCGGCTCTGTTCAGCGGGGAGTCGCACAGCGAAACGGTCGGGGGGCATATCGACATCGGGCCGACGGCTCTGGACCTGATGGGGCTGAATATTCCGGCGGCGGTGCAGGGGCGCAGCTTGTTTGATCCATCGCGCCAGCCGCGGGTTTATTTTTTCCAGAATAAGTCCTACCTGCTGTTTGGGCTGAGGTCGGAGAATTGGAAATACATCTACAACAGCGTGACGGGGAAAGAGCAGATGTTTGACCTTGAACATGACCCGCACGAGCAGGCGAACGTAGCGGGGCAAAATCCGAACCTGGCGCATGAGTTCAGGCAGAGGATCGCGGCGTGGGTGCAGACGCAGACGAAGCGGTGAGTTTTCAAGGCCCTCACCCCTGCCCTCTCCCGGAGTACGGCTCGACGAGGCTCGTCGCAGGCCGGGAGAGGGGGTAAGATTTGGAACTCGTGAGAATTTGGACCGAAAGTGCGTTTCGTCGGATGTTGGCGGTGATGATCCCCGCGGTCGGGCTGATCGTAGCGGCGTCGCTGGCGCAGACGACAACGCGGCCTGCGCACACGCCGCTGACGACGCAGACGGCCGGCGATGTTTCGTTTGTGGTTCACGATCCTTCGACCATCATGCGCTGCAACAATCAATATTGGATTTATTACACCGCTGATGGCGTTGGGTTTGCGCATTCGCCGGATTTGATTCACTGGGAGCGCGGGCCGCTCGATGGGCTGTTTAAGGCGCCGGCATGGGTGAAGACGACGGTGCCGCGGAATCGGTGGGGTAATTTCTGGGCGCCGGAGGTGGCGCGGGTGGGCGATCGCTACCTGGTTTATTATTCGGTATCGACGTTCGCCAGCAATGTTTCGGCGATTGGGCTGCAGAGCAGTCCCACGCTGGACCCGACCCAGGCGAATTACAAATGGACCGACCAGGGAATCGTGGTGCGCTCGAAGCGCGGGGACAATTTCAACGCGATTGACCCGGCGGTTTGCTCCGACGCGGACGGAGGAATGTGGCTCAGCTTCGGGTCATTCTGGAGCGGGATCAAGTTGGTGCAGCTTGACCCCGCCACGGGGCTGCGCATCGCGCCCGATTCGAAAATCTATTCGCTGGCGTGGCACTCGTCGATCGAGGCGTCATATCTTTATCGGCATGGGGATTATTATTATTTGTTCGTGAATTGGGGATTGTGCTGCCGGGGGATTTACAGCACCTACAACGTGCGCGTCGGGCGAAGCGAGAAGATCACGGGGCCGTATCTGGACAAGAGCGGAAAAGATATGTTGCACGATGGGGGGTCGCCGGTGCTTCAGAGCGAGGACAGATTTATTGGGCCAGGGCAGGTGGGGATTTTTACCACCGGGGGACGGGAGTGGATCAGCTTTCATTATGAGTCCGATCCGATGCGGCGGCCGACGCTGGCGATTCGGCCGCTGGATTGGGATTCGGATGGGTGGCCGGTTGTGGGAAGGAAGCCGAATGTTTGGGAGTTGGCGGCGAGCACGAGGCCCGGGTGAGGGGGTCGTTTTGGTAATGGAACAAGCCGCTGCAAACAGGCCATTCCACTTGGTAACGCTCGCGCCGAGCAAGGAGAAGCGATGACGAATATCGAGTTGTACAAAGAGATGGCGCTGAAGCGTGACATTCCGCAGCATCAACTGCGGGCGGGGGATGTGGGGACAGTGGTCGAACTACTTCCGCATGCGGCTGGCGGTCCGCGGGGAGTGATGCTCGAGATTTTTAACGCGGTGGGTGAGAGCATCAATGTGGTCACGGTGCCGGAAACAGACGTCGAGCCGCTGCGAGCGGATGAGATTTTTCATGTCCGATCGCTTTCAAAAGCGGGTTGAACCGCGACCAAAATCAAATTTTGGCGTATAACCCTCGGCATGGAAGCGCGAAAGCGAATACTCACCGGCGACACGCCAACCGGGCGGCTGCATCTTGGGCATTATGTGGGGAGCATCGAAACCCGGCTTGCTCTGCAAAGCGAATATGAGTGCTATTTCATCATTGCCAACAAGCATGCATTTACCACGCGCGGACAAGCCAGAGGATATCCGCCAGTCGGTGATCGATATCGCGACGGATTACCTGGCAGTGGGGATCGATCCGAACAAGAGCACGCTTTTCATTCAGAGCGAGATCCCAGCGATTGACGAGCTGACATTTTTCTTTGCGATGCTGCTGCCTTTTAACCGGGTGATGCGGAACCCGACGCTGAAGGACGAGATTCGAGATAAGGGATTGGGGGATGAATATTCGTTCGGGTTTCCGCTGTATGCGGTGGGTCAGTGTGCGGACATTCTGGCGTTTCGGCCGGCGCTGGTGCCGGTGGGGGAAGATCAGCTTCCGCACCTGGAGCTTTCGCGCGAGGTGGCGCGGAGGTTTGACCAGGTTTACTGCGGGGTGGATCCGCATACGGAAGACAAAGATTATGTGGCCCGCGGGGGGATTTTCCCGATCATCGAACCGAAGCTGGGACGCGTTCGGCGGCTCGTGGGAACCGGCGGGCCGGGGCCGAGCGGAGAATTGCTGAAGATGAGCAAGTCGCTGAACAATGCGATCTTTCTTTCGGACGATGCGGATGCCGTACAGAAAAAGGTGATGGGGATGTATACCGATCCGAAACGGATTCGGGCGACCGATCCGGGCACGGTGGAGAACAATCCGCTGTGGATTTTTCATGAGACGTTTAACCCGGATCAGGCGTGGATCGCCGAGCAGCAGGAGGCATATCGCGCGGGGAAGGTGGGGGATGTGGTGATCAAGCGGAAGCTGGTGGAAGTGCTCAATACGCTGATCGAGCCGATACGGACCCGGCGGAAGCAATTTGAATCGCGGCCCAGCGATGTGATGGACGCGCTTCGGTTGGGTGTCCGGCGGGCGAATCAAGTGGCGGAAGAGACACTGGCACTGGCAAAGCGGGCGATGAAGCAGGATTACTTTTCGCGGTCGCTCAAGATTGAGTGACTGGCGGGCATGAGAATGTCGAAGCCCCGGCGGCGAGCGCCCGTGGAGTTAGGATCGAGCATGGCGCGGCGGGCGCGATAGGCCAGATAGGCAAGGATTGCCTGGCCGGCGACGATGGCGAGGGCGAGGAGGTAATACCACTGATAGACGCTGAAATCGGCCTGCCGATCGAGGAAGGGCCGCCGCCAGCGTGGGGATAATGAAGACGAGGGCGACGCCGGCGATAACATTGCAAAAGACGCCGCGCAGTCTGGTGAGAAAAAACGAAAGGATCAGGTAAACCGGCGCGGGGGCGGCCCAGATCACGGCGATAAAGAACTGCACGGGAAAGGTCACACTCCAGTCGGCGGGGAGAAGAATGGCGCCGCCGGCGAAAATGCTCAGGACGCCCAGGGCCCTGGCCCAGAGAGCAGCCTGGGCGATCCATTGATCGCCGCGCGGGAGGGCGGGGATGGGGCGGAGCCATTGAGATTGCGGGGAAGCCGGCATGACGATGGGGATCATACTTCACCCGCCGGGCTGGAAGGAGGTGGCGGCGGAGGTTGTTGTGGTTGCGGAGGAGGCGGGGGAGGAGGCGCCTGGGGAGCGGGATTCTGGGCGTAGCCATAGCCGTATCCGTAGCCATATCCTGCCGGGCCCTGGCCGTATCCGGCGCCGGCTTGTTGTTGCTGCTGCATCCAGTAGTAGGCCTGCTGCATGGCCTGTGCCTGGGCGCTGCCGCTGGATCGCATCGCTTTTACGAGGTTGAGGATGGTGATCACGCTGAGGGCGAGAATCGCCAGGAGCATGATGACCGGCAGGAATGTGGTGGGATTGGAAAGATTTGAGACGGCGGTGAGGAAATCGGTGAGCATGAACGATCCGAAAAGCCCGCAGACGACGATCGATGCGATGATCGCGCCGCGGCTCTCACGGCGGACGAAAATCGCCAGCACGAGCAGCAGCACTCCGACGCCAAAGAAAACGACGGAACTAGCCATCGCCATCAGGCGGATGGCGTGCATGGAGGTGTTTCCGATTTGCGGAAGGCTCGACTGCTGCTGGTGCATCACCTGTTCCCAGATATCTTCGGGCATGAGGGCAAATGCGCCGACGCAGGTGCCGATGAGCAGGAGGATCGATCCCAGGACGATCTGCCAGATGGAGGCGGCTCGCCCGGCCGCGTTTGGGCGGGGCATCGACCAGGCACGGGGATCGAACGAAGGAGGGGAATAAGGCGGAGGTGGAAATGGATATTGGGTCAAGAAAAGTTCCTGAAAGGTTAGAGCGATTTGCATCCGCCTGTAGCGTCTGCGCCGCCTTCGGCGGCCCTTCGGGTTGAGTTCCAAGGAGTCGTCTGCGGCGTCATCGCTCCTCAACGGGTCCATTTTAGAACCCGCTTCGTCGCTCTTCCTTGCATCCGACCCCTTGGAAATCAACGCAGACGCTACAGTCGGATGCAAAACGCTCTAATCCAGAATCGTCGCGGGGAAGGGGACCAGCGTCAAGGCGGATTGAATGATGGCCGCGGCCGCCACGGCGGCCGTTTCCACGCGCAGGATCGTCGAAGTAAGACGTAGCGGAGCGATGGCTGCTTCACGAAAGATGGAGATTTCGGCGGGGGACCAGCCTCCTTCGGGGCCTATCAGGAGCAACAGGGCCGGGGGCAGGCATGGATAAGGCGCAAAATCGGATCGGCATCGTCAGAGGGCGCAAGATACCAGGCGGGAACCTGGGCGGCAGCGATGTGCTGGATGAGTTTGTGCAAATCAGTGAGCGGGTCGATCTGCATGACGCCGGTGCGGGCGGATTGCTCGGCAGCCTCTTCCGCGAGGCGCTGCCAGCGATCGGACTTTGAAACGCCGCGCGGCAAAACGACGCTACGCTCGGCAGCCAGAGGAATGAAGATATCGACGCCCAGCTCGCTGAGTTTTTCGATCATCCAGTCGGCACGGGAGCCCTTGGGGATCGCCGAGGCGATGGTCAGAGAGAGGCGCTGCGGGGGGGCGGGCGAGACCTTATCGATTTGGAGGATGATGGAGGAGGGATCAGAAGCGGCGAGGACGCCGCTTCCACGGGCGCCGGTGCGGTCGAAAACCTCGATCTTTTCACCGGGCGCGAGGCGCAGGACATCCCGCAGGTGATGGGCCTGGGGGCCCGTGAGTTCGATCCGCCCCACCGCTGCGTTTGGCACGAGGATTCGGCGCATGCGTGGATTATCGGACGGCGTGTTTGTCCCGGCAACGCCGTTGCGTTGCGATTTATGGCAGGTTATGCTGAGCGTTGACCTGTCCGAAGTATGCGCAAGGAAGCGCAAATAAAAGCCCAATTGAACGCCTTGGGGGCTTTTGCTTCGAGGAAGGATTCCTATGTCGCAGGCACCTGCCAGTACGGATGAACTTCTCTCACAATTAGCGTCATCGGAAATTGACCGCCTGCTCGCCGAGGCCGAGAACGGGACGGCCGCGAAAGAGGCGCCGACTCCGCCCCCCGCGGCGGAAGCTCCGAAGCCCGCGGAGCCGGAAACTGCGGCACCCGCGCCGGTTGCCCAGACCCCAGTTGCCGAACCCCCTGCTGCCGCACCTCCAGCCGCAGCGGCGGAAGCATCAGAACGGAGCGCTCTTCTGGAAGCCGCGGGGTTTGAGGCGAATAAGCCCGAAGCCGCCTCGCCACCGCCGGAAACGCAAAGCGAGCGATCTGCGATCCTCGAAGCCGCCGGTTTTGAATCGGTCGAGGAGAGCGCCGCCGCGAGCGCAATGGCCGCGGAGGTTGCGGGCGGCGAGGATTCGGATTACGTGCCGATTTATCTCAAACCGCTGGTGTGGATTAATTCGCCGTTGGAGTCATACCCATCGGTGTTGCGAAAGATGCTGGGGAGCGCGGGGATCGTGACGCTGCTGAATGCCCTGGCGGTGCTCACATACGTCTTCTTTTTCCGAAAACACTGACCTCAATATTCGTCACCGCAGGTGATTTACCCGGCGCTTTTCGTGGGCCGATTCGCGATGCCATGCAGTGACTGCATCGTCCGCCAGTTGCGAAACGTGATGGGAACACCCGCCGCACGCTCCATCGTGGAGGCGAATTTGGAGGTCCCGAAACCGTCGGGAGCGTGAAGATAAATTACGCCTGCCTTGATGACAAACTGCTCGCGCTTCCCGACTTTTTTCAGCAGTTCTTCCAATCGCTGGGCGGAGGGCTCGCCCTGGCAAATCGCGGCGTGAACTTTGGTGGGGTCGGCATCCGAGGATTTCTTGTAGGGATTGCCGGCAACAAATCGCGCCCATTGGGAGGCCGTACGGATCAGGATCGCGGGGGTAAAGCCAAATTTTTTCTGGAAGGCGGTGGACAGTTTCGTTGCGATTGAATCGGGGGAACCGATTGCGGAGAAGACAACATTACCGCTTTGGAGATAAGTTTCGACGGATTTGTGGCCGAACGATTCGTGCAGGGCACGAAGGTCAATCATCTTTACGAGATTTTTTCCGGAGACGTTGATCCCGCGATAAAGCGCGATGAATTTGGGCATTACACGAGTTTATGCGGGGGACGCTCAATCGTCGTACCGCCCTCACCCCAACCCTCTCCCGGAGTACCGGGCGAGGGGGTAAGAGGGGAAAAGAGGGAAAGACTCACGGCCGAGACGGCTCGTATCCGTCAGTGAGGGTCTTGATGAAGGCGACGATGTCGTCCTCCTGCTTGTCGGTCAGGCCGAGGTTGCCGACTTGGGCATTGGCAGTTCCCGGCGCGCCGCTGGGATTCTGCAGGGTCACCGGCGACGGATATTCGGGCTCAGCAAACAACGGCGTGCCGACGAGGTTCGCATAGGGGTTGGGCTGGGTGAAGTCGATCACCTCGCCCTGCTCGGTGGTGAGATTACGCGTGTTGTAGAAATGAACCACTGTCTTTAGATCCTTGAAGACGCCGTTGTGGAAATAGGCTCGCACGAAACTGGGATACGGGCGTTTGTCGGCGTTGCGGAGCGTGGGGGCTTTGAAGGCGCCGTTGATGGCGAGGAAATCTCCCTGCCCGTTGTTGCCAGGGCCCATGTTGCCGGAGGGGAGTCCCATGTGCGGGTAGAGATAATCGCCGAGGCCGAGGTCGACGTATTTTTCGCCCAGCGGGTTGTAGCCGACTGGGTCGGTGTTTGGATTCGTCTGCTTGTAATAAGGGTTGTTCGGATTGCGTGGCACGCCGACGTTGGCGTAGCAAGTGTTGGTCCAGAGATCAGGCCCCTGGCTCGGATCGCTGGGGATGCCGTGACAGAGGACGCACTGGGCCTGTGTTGGATAGGGCGTTCCGCCGGGACGGCCGCTGTAGCTTCCGGTGACCAGGCGCAGGCCGTCGAGCTCTTCAGGGGTGAGCTGCGCACGGCCGGCGAGCCAGGCGTCATATTTCGAGGAGAAGGGGGAGACTTCGCTGCTCTGCTCAAATTGCGCGACCGCCTCGGAGAAATCGGTGAAGACGATCGACGGCGATTCCTGGTAAATGCCCCACCCAAAGACCTGGGCGAAGAGCTTGCCTTCCGGGCTATTCTGAATCTTGGCGACCAGCAGCGGCAGGCTGAATACATTGTGAATCAGGTCGTTCATCTCGTTGGGGTTCTGCTCGGGGAACGTGGCCTGATTGGCCAGGTCGGTGGCGCACCATCCCAGAACAGGCCGCCGACATAGGCGGTCAGATTCGCGTCATACTGAGGCGGCCCCGGCGCGATGAAGGCTCCGTAGGCGACGGTCGGAACGGCGCGGTTTCCGAAGCGGGTGGGGATCGCCCCGGTGGCCACGCCAAAACGCTGGTTGATATCGGAATTGGGGAAGGTGAATCCTTCATCGGGCGAGTGGCAGCTTCCGCAGGATTGCCCCACGGGGTTCGACAATGTCGTGTCGAAGAAGAGGAGCTTGCCGAGCGCGGCTTTCGTGGAGTTAATCGGCGGCGGGCGGTAGGACATCATCGGGGCCTGATCGGCCCGCGCAGCCCGATTCGGCGACGACCAGAGCGCGACAGCTCCAATCAGCAGGCCCAGCGAAAACAGAACCGTAGCCTTGGTACGAAGCGACCCCGTGCCGACTTTCATATTTCTTCCGTCCTGAGATGCGCCCAGCCCGATCAGCCCAAATTCATGAACACTTCATGAAATGACATATCATGTTACCACGTCGGCCCGGAGCAGTGCAAGAAATGTTTGTCGCGTTTATAAGCCCATTAAATCGCGGTGCTTAAATGTTATACCGGCAGAATAAACGACGGCAATCTTTCACAATCTACGTGCAGCAATATTATGACTTTATGGCCGAATTCGCCCACTTATTTTCATGAACGGGGATTGAGAATGACCTTCAATCCATGTCTGGGCCGTAGGGTAAACGTCGGATCGGGAACCACCGAATGGTCTGGCATAATTTCAATGCGGTAGCGCTGAAGGATCGTCGCCAGCACGAGCGGCCCCTCCAAGAGCGTCATCTGCATCCCGATGCAGATTCGCGGCCCTCCGCCGAAGGGAAAATAGGCGAAGCGATGCTTCAGCGCCCGGACAGAAATCGGCCGGGGTCAAACTTTTCCGGCTCCGTCCAGAAATCCGGATGGCGATGGGTCACCCACTGGCACAAGACGATGATCGTCTTACGCGGAATCGAATATCCGGCGATTTCATCGGCAGCCAGGTTCTGCCGCAGCTCCCCCCAGCCGGGCGGATAAAGACGCATCGACTCCTGAAAAATCGCGGTGAGCAGCGGAAGATGCTCGAGGTCTTGGACCGTGGGGTTGGATCCCCGCAGCCGGCCGCTGATTTCCTCGTATGCCTGCTCCTGAATCTCCGGATGCAGAGCCAGCAGATACCAGGTCCAGGTGATGGCAGCCCCGACGTTTTCGTGCCCGCCGGTGAGGAATGTCAGGGCTTCGTCCATGATGCGGCGGTCGGACATCCCTCGCCCTGTCATCTCGTCGCGTGCGTCGATGAGCATCGTCAGCAGGTCGTTGGGCCTTTGGTTTGATTTCCGGCGGGCGCTGATCAGCCCCGCGACGAAGTCATCGAGAAATTTCTTCACCCGGGCAAACTCACGGTTGGTTTTCGTGGGCATCCAGGGCGGGACGATCTGCGTTGAATTGATTCGCCGGCTGATATATCGGAACGCCACGCGAAATGCCGCCCCGACGGCGTCGGCGTCGCCGGAAATGTCGGCGCTGAAGAGCGTCGTTCCCGCGATGCGGAGGGTGACGCGCATCATCGCTTCGAGGATGTCGATCGGCTGACCCGTGCGGGAGCGAAAGTCGCGGACGAAGATGTCGGCGCTTTCCACCATCAGCGGCGCCAGAACGGAAAGAAACTGGGAATGAAACGCCGGCTGCACCAGCCGCCGCTGGGTACGCCAGGTTTCGCCGAAACTGGTGAAAAGCCCGTCGCCGACGAGCAGGCCGATGCTCGTGTAAAAGAGCCTGGGTTTGACGTAGTTGGCGTGATTCTTGTGCAGGATATGCTCGACGGCATCGGGATGCGTGAGGAGCAGGCCGAAATAATGCGGGACCATGCGCAGGCGAACATAATCGCCGTGCTCGCGGCGGAGCCCACTGTAAAAACCGAGCGGATCGGACCGCATCCGCGGCAGGCAACCGGCAAAGGGGTGGCCGGCGATGGTGGGGAATTCTCGCGAAGCAGTCGTGGACGCCGTCATTTATTTTTGATGATGGTGGAAGTCATCATGACGCTGTTGGGCACAATGATCCATCGCCCGTCCTCGGTCTGAAGCTTGGTGTAACCCAGCGTGAATTCCTTTACGACGCCGGTCTCTTTTCCCGTGGGGGCGTTGAGGGTCAGCACGTCGCCGATGCCATAGGGGCGATAGAGCAGCAGCGAAATCCCGGCGATGATCTGCCCCAGCGTGTTCTGAGCCGCAAGGCCGATCACCAGGGACGCCACTCCCGCGCTGGCCAGCATGGCCGTCCCGACTTGGTGGAGGAACGGCACAAGATGCGCATAAAAAATCGCCGCCAGCACGAAGCAGAAAAGCTGCATGAGCTGGATGACAAATCGCAAGGCCGTCTGATCGATCCCCAGGTCGGAGTGCGAGGCGATCCGATGCCCCCAGGCGCGAAGAATTCGCGCCAGGACGACGGCCATAAGCAGAAATATGAGGCCGAATGCGACAGCGCCCCAAAGGGTTGCGGGATTGAGAAGATCTTGCAGGACGGACATATTGGAATCAACCGGCAACTTCTACCTGTAGGAACGAGAGTTTGCCAGTGGGGATTTTCCCGAACCGGCGCCACGATGGCCGGAAATTGGAGGCTACACAAAGCCGCGGGGTTGAAGTAATTTGATCGCGGGCCCGCTCAGCGGCTTTATTATGGCGACTTCCGCACCGATTTCTGTCGCGCTTTGCACCTTTAACGGCGCGGCATTCCTGACGGAACAATTGCGCAGCATCGCCTCGCAGACGATCAAACCCGCTGAGGTGGTGGTCTTTGACGATGGTTCGACCGACCGAACCATGGAAATCCTCGACCAATTCGCCAAAAGCGGGCGCGGATTTGAAGTGCGCATCACGTCCAACCAGCAGCGGCTCGGCCCAACCGCGAATTTCGGCCAGGCGATTGCCGCCTGCCGGGGGCAGATTATCGCCCTTTGCGACCAGGACGATCTCTGGATGCCCGACAAGCTGGAGACGATTTCCTGCGAATTCCAACGCTGCCCCGATCTGCTGATGGCTTTCAGCGACGCGGAGATATGCGATGAGGCCTGCGAAAAGCTGGGCTACCGCCTGTGGGAAAGCGTGGGGCTGGCCGGGCGCTTGCGTCGAAAGCTCGAGAGCGGCCGGGCGTTCGAGGTGATTCTGCGTCAGAACGTGGTGACCGGCGCGACGATGGCATTCTCCGCGAAGCTGCGCGAGCTGGTTTTGCCGATCGATCCGCTGTGGGTTCATGACGGATGGATAGGGCTTCTGGCGGCGGCCATGGGAAGGGTTTCGGCGATTCCCCGGCCGCTGGTGCGCTATCGTCAGCACTCCACGCAGGCGATCGGCGCCTTGCGGCGATCGTTTTATCAGCAGTATCTCAACGCGAAAAAGATGGACGGCCCCTGGTTCGGACGGCAGGCCGACATGTACCAGGCCGCAGCCACGCGATTGGAAAACCCGTCGGGGGGTTCATTGACGCCCTCCGCGCACCACAAGAAGCTGCTGAATGAGAAAGTCCGCCATTTCCGCCGCCGATCGGAGTTTCACGGCCGAGGCCTGTCGCGATTTTTGCCCAGCGTCGGTGAATTCGTTACCTTTCGCTATCGCCGGTATTCCCTGGGGTGGAAAAGTTTCGCCCAGGACCTGTTTCTTTAATCGCATTTCCGATGAGCCTATCTACCAACGTCGTTATTCACAGTGCCGAAACGCACGACGCCGTCCCTCTCAACCCGATCAAAATCTGCGCCCGCATCTGGGCCCAGCGGCAGCTCCTGCGGCAACTGACCAACCGCGCCGTCCAGATGCGTTTTCGCGGCTCGGTGCTCGGGCTCCTCTGGGCGATCCTCAATCCCATCTTCATGCTTCTGGTCTACACCTTCGTCTTCAGCGTCATTATGAAAATCCGCTGGAACGGCCAGGGGAGCACATTCTTTTTCGCGATGAACCTTTACTGCGGATTGATCGTGTATGGAATCTTTGCCGAAAGCGTCGGCTCGGCGTCGATCCAGATTCTTACGAATCCCAGCTACGTAAAAAAAATCGTCTTTCCGCTGGAAATTCTGCCCTTGGCCGGCCTGGCGGCATCGGTGTTCTTCAATCTTTTTGGGCTGGTGATTCTGCTCTTTTGCGTGCAGTTCTTCGTGCAGCCGCTTTCGATCCACATCGTTGCCCTGCCGATCGTCTGGCTGCCGCTGCTTCTGCTGAGCTGCGGACTTTCGTGGGTCGTCGCGGCGCTGGGGGTGCTGGTGCGCGATGTGGGGCAGCTCATCATCATCCTCCTTCAGGTGCTTTTTTACCTTTGCCCGATTGTCTATCCGCTGACGCGCGTTCCCGTGTCGATGCAGAGGATTTATATGCTCCTGAACCCGATGGCTATCTATGTCGAGCAGACCCGGGCGGTGGTTCTCGACAGGAGTTGGCCGCAGTGGAACTGGATGCCGCAGAGCTACCTGATCTCGCTGGTGGCGTTCATTTTCGGATACTATGTTTTCATGAGAGCCAAGCGAGGTTTCGCGGATGTCATCTAACGGCTCGCCCGCGCTCGACGAGGGGCTGGTGCTTTCGGCCCGGGGCGTCGGAAAGCGCTATGATGTATACGCCCATCCACGCCAGCGGATCTTTCAATCCATCCTGGGCGATCGAAAGAAGTTCTACCACGAGTTCTGGGCCCTGCGCGACGTCTCCTTCGACGTGGCCCGCGGCCAGTGCGTCGGAATCGTCGGCCAGAACGGCGCCGGAAAAAGCACGCTGCTCCAGATCGCCACGGGAATTCTCGCCCCCACCACCGGCATGGTCCTCACCCGCGGGCGCATCGTCTCCATGCTCGAGCTGGGCAGCGGCTTTAACCCCGAATTCACCGGCCGGGAAAATGTCTATCTCAACGCCTCGCTGCTGGGGTTGAGCCAGAAGCAGATCGACGGGAAGTTCGAGCAGATTGCGGATTTTGCCGACATCGGCGAGTTCATGGATTCGCCGGTGAAGCAATATTCCAGCGGCATGAACGCGCGGCTGGCGTTTGCCGTTTACAGCTCGCTGGACCCGCAGCTCCTGGTGGTCGATGAAATCCTCTCCGTCGGCGACGCCCGCTTCCAGGCCAAATGTTTCCGCAGAATCCGCGAGCTGCGCGACAAGGGAACGTCGATTCTGCTCGTCAGCCATTCTTCCGAGCAGATTCTCCAGCACTGCGAGAGCGCGATTCTGCTGCACCACGGCAAGTGCATTGCGCAAGGCGAGCCGCGCGGCGTGATCAATCAATACATCGAGCTCCTCTTCGGTCCCGAAAAAATTAAGGAGAAACCGGCCACCCCTGTTCGTCCGGTGGCCGTGAAATCCGAATCATCATCCTCCTCCTCGTCCTCCCCCCCACCGCCGTCCGATTTGCCCAACCATCCGTTTTTCCGCGAGCATCCGGCCGAGGAATTGTTCGCCATCCGCAACACCTACAACAAATACGAGCACCGCTGGGGCAGCGAGGAAGCGCACATTCTCGACTATTTTCTGATGACCGAAGACGGCGAAGCCTATCCGCCCACGGTGGCGATGGATTCAACGATAAGCCTGTACGTAAAGCTTGTCGCGCACCGTGATGTCGACCTGCCGATTTTTGGACTGAACATCAAAACCAAGGAAGGAGTCCTGCTCTACGGCAGCAATTCCCTCCTGGCGGCTTCGGCAGAACAGCGCCGGCCCCTGAAGGCGGGGCAAATCGAAATCGTGCAGTTCAAATGGACCGTCAGATACAACGGCGGCGATTATCTGCTGAGCGTCGGTCTCGCCAGCGGCGCTTCCCTCGACGACGCCATCGCGCTGGATCGAAGATATGACTCGATCCTGCTGCCGGTGCTTCCCAGCAAAAAATTTGTCGGGCTGGCGGATATGGAACTGGGGATCGAGCGTTTTTCGGCGGGGTGAAGCCGCTTGATTTCTTTCGGCTATGCCAGACTCCAACGGCCCATTACGATATGGCTATGACCGCCGTCAATCCCTGGAATGCCGACGTTCCAAAATCATTCGACTCCATCTGGCTGAACTCCCAGGACGTCATCCGCTGGATTCAGCAGAAAACTTCCCACGACCCATCTCTTCACTGGCTGAGGTACGCGATAAAAACCTATTTCGGCCCCGCGCTCAGTTCATCCGGCCACCCATATCGCTGCCTGATCCTGGGAGCCAACGAGGGTTGGATGGAACGGCTGTTGTGCGAGAGCGGGTTCACCGGCGAGATCATCGCCTCTGATATCGCCGATAAAGCGCTGGCCCGGGCCGAATCGCGGGCTAAGGAACGCGGGTACAACAATATCAAATACGTGGTCGCGGATTTGAACGAGTTTAAATTCCAGGGGCCCTTTGATTTCATCATTGCCGAGGGGGTCCTGCATCACATCGTGGAAGTTGAGCGATGCCTGCGGATGTTGTCCGATTCGCTGGCGCCGGGTGGATTGCTTTTCGCCGCGGAATATGAGGGCCCGGTGCGGTTTCAGTTGCCGGAGATGCAGGTGCGGTGGATCAATGCGGCCCTGAATCTCCTGCCCAGGGGGCTGCGGCCGCTGCACGCGCAATCCGATGAAACGCTTCCCGCCTCGGCGGAGGAAAACAGCCGGTGTTTTTATGTCGCCCCGACGGCCCAAAGCATCGCCGACTCGGATCCGTCCGAAGCGATTAACGGACCGATGTTAAAGAAGCTGATTCCGCAAATTTACGACGTGGTCGAGCGCAACCCGTTTGGCGGAACCCTCCTGGCCTACATGACGCAGCATTTTGATTTTGCCAGGGCCAATACCGACGAATTCACCCGCCACTGGCTGAAAGTGCTCATGCATATCGAAGACACCGTCATCCAGACCGGGATTCTGCAGGACGACTACGTGTTTTACGTCCTTCGAAAAAAGTAAATCAGCCTCGCTTGCGGGCGACGAACTGGACCGATATGCACTTGCGGAAGGGAAACTGGTCGTAAGGCATCGCCCCGCGCCACAAGTTGTGCCCCTGCGGGCCGAGATAAAAGGTTTCCAGTTCGGCCTTCGCGGAGGCAATCAGGTCTTTTATCGCCCGAAGGCTGGCGTCCCATCCATCGTCATTCCCGGCCAGGCGATTTTGCAGCGCGTAAATGCGGGCCATCTGCTCGACATGAAACTCGGTCCCGTTCCCATCGATGACTGCATCCGCGCAATGCAGCGAAAGCCCGCCGGGCTTTAGAGCCGCGTCGATCGCCTCATACGCCTTCTCCAGGTCGGGCGCTTTGACGTGCTCCAGCACGGAAATCGAATAGACGGCGTCAAGCTGCCCCTTCAGCGGCTCGGCCACCGATTGATCGAAGATCGAGCGGATGATCCGCACCTTCGGATAGGCCTTGAGGTACCGCGAATATTCCGTGGGCCCATGCCCCGACCCGTCATACGGATCGCAGACGATCACCTTCCACCCCAGCGTCTGCATCAGCGAAGCCGCCAGCGGCTCCCCCGCTCCGATCTCCAGGATGGTTCCTCCGGGCTTCAGCGCGCCGATCAGCGCTTTCACCGCCCAGGGACGCTGCACGTCTTTCAGGTCGTTCACGGTGCAGAGAAACTTGAGGTTGTCCGCGCTGTCGCAATAGTCGCGCACCGTGGCGACCGACAGGGCCGGAAACTGGGCATCGGAATACCGTTTCAGAAGATTCATAATGTCCCCTTTTTCGGGAGGGTTGATAGCCAAAGTGGTTCGGCGATTCAATACGTGGCGATAAAGGGCCAGGACTTTCGCCGCCGTCGAGGCCCAGCCGAGGTTGTTGTCGAAAAACCGCCGGGCGCCGGTGGCAAGCGTCTGGCGGAGCTTCTGGTCGGTCACGATCGCCTTGACGGCGTCCGCGATCGCCGGCCCGTTCGCTTCGTCCAGAACATACGCATCTTCCCCATGAACGGTCACCAGGCCGATGTTGGTCTTGGGCAGCACCACCGGCCTCCCCAGGGCAAAAAAATCGGGCACCTTCGACGGGAACCTGAATTCGTTGAACACATCGCAAGACCCCGGCTGAACGAACACATCCGCCTGCGAAAGAATTTCCGCCAGCCGCCCGCGGTCCGGAACGAACCCCACGGTCTGCGTAAACTCGGCCGACCAGCGCCGAAACAGCGGATCGACCTCGATGTGATCCTTTCCCATCCGCAGCAGCGTCGCCGGATATCCTTCGCGGTTCAGCAGCGCCACCGCCAGATAAAGACTGCGCACTTCCCGGAAATTCGCCTGGTGAACATTCCCGTGATACGCCAGCACGATATGGTCAGGCTTCACGCCCAGCTCGGCCCGCAGCGATGGATTTACGTGCCGGGGGTAAAAGTTCCGCTCATCGGTCGAAGGCCAGATCAGATCCGACGGCTTATCGCGCGGAATCACGTTCCGCAGCGCGTCGATGATGACGGTGATCCCATCCGCCTCCTCAAGAAATTCGCCCCAATGCTGCGGATGCGAGAGATGAGCCGGAAAGCCCTCGGTCTTCAGCCCCGTCGCATATTCGTCGTAAAGGCCCTTGAGCTGCGACTTCGCGATCAGCTCTTCGTTGTCCTCCATGTGGATGACGGTGGCGAAGCTTCGCCCATCCTGGAGCCGCTTAAAAAATTTCCGGTTCACCTCCCTCGGCGTCCAGAAGTGCGCGACCTCCATCGGCCGCCCATCATCGAACCCCACCTGCCCGGAAATCACCTCGTCAAACGTGCCGGTCTTATACGGCGTGTGCCCCATCAGCTCGCGTTCCGTCGGCTCGGCTGGGACGGCCACGATGCAATCGCACCCCAGCGCGCAAAGCTCGCGGGCGATGCCGTCCACATGATTGGCGCTGTTGGCCGCGAAACTCTGGTAGAGGCAGAACAGGACGTTCACCGGCCGGCTCCTGCGACGTCGAGGCGATAATCGGTCGAATCGCGATGAAAATTCGGATTGTAAAACGGATCGCCGTGGTCGATGATTTTTTCCCACCGGTCCAGCAGAAGAATCCGATCGGTAAAATCGTACTTAAGCCCGCGGCTGCGCGATTCATAATGGACCAGCCGCGCCGACGCCACGCAGATATTCCGCCACCCCATCGCCCGCAAGCGCAGGCAAAAATCGAGGTCGTCGTAATGCCTTCGAAATCGCTCGGAAAAGCCCCCTACGAGCATGAATTTCCTACGGCTGATCATCGCCCCCGCCGCCGTCACCGCCGTCACCTCCCGCGAACAGGGCATCGACCCGAAGTATCCGTCGCAATCGGACGGAAAACCGCGCATGACATGGTCGGCCGTCCCCCGCGGCCCCAGGATGATCCCCGCGTGCTGCGTCGTCCCGTCGGCATAGGTCAGCGTCGCCCCCGCCATCCCTACGTCTTCCGCCTGCGCGTGCAGGAGCAAATGCTGAAGCCAATCCGCCTGGATGATTTCCGTGTCGTTGTTCAACAGCATCAGGTATTCCCCGGTCGCCTGTGCCGCCAATACGTTCATGAACTGGGCAAAATGAAATCCTCCCGGCAGGGCCACTTTTCGAATCGGATAAGAGTCAAAAATTTTCAGCGCCCGCGGATCGCTCGTCTCGTTGTCCCCGATCAAGACCTCGAAATCCGGATAATTCGTGAGCCGATAGAGCGTCTTCAAGCATCGCCCGATCAGCTCCGGATGATCGCGCGTGGGGATAAGGATGGAGATTTTCGGATAGCTCGCCCGCGGCCGGGGCAGCAGGTTGACGCGGTGGGCGCGTCCGTTTCGCCGCGCCGTCGCGGGAATTGCCATGCGATCGAGGTGGGCCTGCACCGCCTGTTCCTGGAGGGCTTCGATGCCGTCTTTCGCCTGCGGATCGGTTGCCACGCTGCCGGCGATCGCCCGCCAGTGATAGAGCACGCGGGCGATATGCTCGATCTTCTGCGTCTTTTCGGAGATTCGCAGCGCCAGCTCATAATCCTGCACCCCGTCGTAAATGCTGTTGCACCCTCCAACCTGGTGCATCACCTCCCGCCGGACGGCCAGGAAATGGCCGAGATACATCACGCCGCGGAAATAAACCGGCGACCAGTCCGGCTTGAAAAACGGCTCCGACGCCGCTGCGAGCGATCGATCTTGTCCTGGTCCGTGTAAATGACATCGCAATCCGGCTTCTCATTGATCCGTGCCACCACGTGATAAAGCGCATCCGGCGATAGCTCGTCATCATGGTCGAGGAAGCCGATCCATTGCCCGGTCGCCATGTAAATCGCTTCGTTGGTGGCGATCGAGATATTTCCGTTGCTCTCCCGCGTATGAATTTTGATGCGCTTATCGTCCGCGAGCTCGTCCAGAAATCGCGTCAGTTCCGGCCGATGCGACCCGTCATCCACGATGCACAGCTCCCACGTCGAATAAATCTGCCGCCGGACCGATTCAACCGCCCTGGAAAGCAATTCGACGTCGCTTTTATAAACCGGCATCACGATGGAAATCAGCGGCTGATTGGCAAAGGCGCTGCACTGGCGCGCATACTGACCGGCACATCGGTTCAGCCGCCGCTGCTCGGTCTCGACATACTGCTGGTAATTCGGATGCGCCTGCCGGCGCAGGCCGGGGAAATAGGCGGTCCGCCAGACCGACCGGGCGACAGGCACCCATCGCTTGCCGCATTCGGCCTCGATGACAACGTGATTAAACCCCCTCTGAACGCTGCACTGCACGGCAAACCCGATGTTGGGCGTATCCAGTTCCCCATCCAGCGCCGCCTTCACGTCGCGCCTTTCCCCGCCGTAATACCCCATGTGAACCTGCCCGTTGATCCGCGCCCGCACGGCGGTGATAGCCGTGCCGGGACAATAGCACCAACCGCTGACCAGTGTGCTTTCCTCCGGCATGGTCCATTCGCCGGGCACGTCGATCCAGTATTTGATGGGACTGTTCGCGGCCGCGGTCCAGTTCGAGCTTCGCCGCGGGCGTCCGTGAAGAAGGTCATCGCCGATCGATCCCAACCCCGCCCGCAGCGCAAAATCCTGGAGGCGCTCACTTCAAGCTGATGCTTCGTGGCCCAGAACGATTTCGAGACCGAATCCGCCGCCCGATGCAACCGCGATGCCCGCGACCCCCGCCGGGTGCCTTTTGCGCCTGCGGCTTGCCCGCCACGAGCGCCGACGGCACCGAGAAGAATTTCCCGCCCCGCCTGGTCGCCCCGCCGAATACCCGATGCACCAGTTGCTGAATCTGCGGCTCGTAAAGATCGATCCAGTACCGGTAATGCGCCCCCGCCGCCACGGTTTGCTGAAGGTGCTCTTCCATCAGCATGAACAGCAGATGTGTCCGCGGATCGTCGCGCCTGGCCCCCTTGTCGGGCCAGAACGGAATGTTCCAGCCGGTATAAAACTCGATCCGCAAAACATCCATCCCCAGCAGCCCCGTCTTGCACGCCAGGTCAAAATCGACCAGGTACGGCTGCCCCTCGCTCAGCAGAATATTCCGAGGCAGAAAATCCCGCGAAGTCCACACCGATGCGTGCCACAGGGGTGGATCAGCGGCAAAAATCTGCCGCCGGAATTCTTCCTTCTGCGAGCTGGTCAGCCGCGAGGCCTGGATCGCGGAAACAATGCGGTTTTCATCCACGCTCCGATCCGGCTCGCCAAGCGTGTTGGAATAAATCTCCGCCAGAATCCGCGCCACCAGCTTCTCGGCGTCTCGACCGCGAAAGCATCTGCCTTCGCACGGCGTCGTCCAGGCGGGTCCCGTCCTGGACGAACTGCTCGATAATGAACCAGTTTCGCTGGTCCTGCGCCGAGTTAAGAACTTCCGGAACCTTCACCGTGCTCAGGGCGTGATAGGCCTTCTGCGTGGCGAGAATCGCCTGCGGGTCGTACGGCCCATCCAGCGGCAAACGCTTCACGCAGCACAGCGGCTTGCTCGATCGCTTGACGATAAACCGCATCCCCCGCGCTTGCGCGTTTCGATCCCCCGCGTGCACCGAAACCGTCAGGTCCCGGCCATCCGGAAGGTCCCACGCTCCGCGCAAAACGTCGATGATTCCCAGGCGATTCACGGCTTCACCAGCATGATTGCATAGGAGGGACAAAACCACTGCGCGATCCCCGAATCCGCGAGCTGACGATAGGCCGAGCGAACCGCATCCTGGTCCGGCAGCGGTTCGCCACGGTCCCCATGATGCTCCGTCCAGTCGATCTCCCACTGAAGCAGAAATTCATTCACGTCCTCCAGCGGAACCAAATGGCGGGGAATCTTATAATCCGGAAAGCACCCATACACCGATTGCACGCCGAGCCCCGCCTCCGACGCCAGCAGGCGAAGCTGCCCCAGCCCCCACGTCTTGGTCGGTGTGCGGTCGCCCCCCACAGCTGCGCATCATCGCATCCGCCTCCTCCTCGCTGCGATAGCTGAAAAACGGCAAGCTGGTGTGATCATCCCGCGCACCCATCAGGTATTTCAGTCCGATGCTGTTTTCGATGCCGATGTACAGAACACCGCCGGTCTTAAGCGCTCGCGCCGCCCGCCGCAGCGCCAAAACCTGGCACTGGCGGATCGTCTGTGCCGGTCCGCGCCCCGTCCCGACCCATTCCAGCGCCCCGTTGAACAAGGCGATGTCGAACGCCCCCTCCTGAAACGGAAACGTCAGGATATTCCCCTTGGCAAACGACAGCTCCACCTCTTCCTGCCCCGCAATAAACCGCAGCGCCCGCAGGCGTTCCAGCGTCAGATCGAGCGCCACCACCCGGCACCCCGCCTGCGAGAGGGGGATCGCCAATTGGCCCCAGCCGGAGCCCACGTCAAGGCAGGTACAATCGGGATGAAGATCGAAGAGCTCCATGGGCGTCGCCCGGCTTGGGTCGGTCACGATCCGGTAGAGCCAGGGGTTCTGGTTTTCGTAAAGGTCTTTAATCACCTGCCGCCACGGCTGGGCCGCGAGCCTCGACAATAACGTCTTGGTTTGCTCCGCGGGAATGTCGGAATAGGTTCCCGCGCTTTGCCCGTCCGTCACGATGCCGTCGGCCGTCGCTGAAACCGAGTCGATATGGGCGGGATCGACGAACCAGAGTCCGGTTGATTGGAGGGCAGGTTTTTCCGGTTTTTTGACTATCATTCACTTGCCCGCAGCCGCGCCGGGCATGCGGCGAGGAATCGTTTGGGGGATTGCTACGAATCCACGGCCCGTTTCATAGTAGTAGAGGGTCATATCGCGGGCAAGATGGCGGGGTGAAGGGGCATTCCACGGCCAATTTTTCCCCCGCAGCTTTACTTATGTCTAACAATCGCGGAGATAATCCCCGCATGCGCTCCAACACCATGAGATTCCACAAATTGGGATGGCTCGTCCTTCTCCTTCTTACCCAATGCGGCCACACGGCGCCGCAGCCACTGAATACCGGCAAATTCATCACTCCTAAGGTGGACACCAACTGGCAGGTCGGCACCATGCCCATGAGCCTGGCGCCCAGCTCGGACGGCAAGTATCTGCTCTGCAGCGACATGGGGTACCACGACGCCCTCTGGTCGATCCGCACCGCCGACGGCATCGGTGTCTCCCACCTTGTTTTCGACTACTCCGCCCTGGGCAAGACCCACGCCCCCGCCTCCCAACCTGCCGGTGAGGCCGGCGAAGTGCCGACGCAAGAAGGGTCCAAGAAAACCATCGGACTCTATTATGGTCTGACCGTCGCTAGGTCGGGCCTCATCTACGCTTCACAAGGCGCCCACGCGTCGATTGGAATATTCTCCACCGACGCGGCCGGCCAGCTTACGAAAGTCGGCAGCATCAAAACCGGCCTTGATGATTTCCCCGCCGGGCTGGCAACCGACGGCCGCGGGCTGCTCTACGTCGCCGACAACGGGTCCGGCTATGCCGACCCATTCAAAATGCCCGGAGGCCTGACGATCTACGACCCCGACGCAAGGCTTCAGCTCGGTCACGTCAGCTTCACCCAAAGCCATGGCGGAACTTCGAATTTCCCCTTTGGCATCGCCGTCCTCTCGGATGGCTCAGCCGCCTACCTCGCTTCCGAGCGCGACGACGCCGTCTACGCCGTCGATACGAAGGACCCGCAGAATCCGTCGGTGCTTTCGGTGATTCCCGTCGGCGCTCATCCCACGGCGCTGTCTGCTTTCCCACGATGAATCGCGCCTCTTCGTCGCCAATTCGCTCAGCGACACGATCACGGTGATCGACACCGCCCAAAACCGCGCCGTCGATACCATCCTTCTCCGCCCCGACATGGTTCGCGATATCCCCGGCGTTACGCCCACCGCCATGGCCCTCTCGCCCGATGGCGATACGCTTTACGTCGCGCTGGGCGACATGAACGCCATTGGCGTGGTCGATCTTGGCTCGATGCAACTCAAGGGGTACGTCCCCGCTGGGTGGTATCCGAGCGCCCTTGCCGTCATGCCCGACGGTCGGCTCTTCGTCGCCAACGCCAAGGGGACCAGCGTTCGGAATCCCAACAATATGCCCGACAAGTTCGACCCGAAGCGCACCAACGCCTACATCCTCAGCATCATCAACGGAAACGTCTGCACCGTCCGGATTCCCCGGGGTGATGAGCTGGACAAGGCAACCGAAACCGTCATGGAAAACAACCGCCTGACAACCCTCTCGGCAGAGGAGCAGAATCCCCTGGCCGACATCGACCAGAACGCCGGCAAAATCACCCATGTCATCTACATCATCAAGGAAAACCGCACCTACGATCAGGTCCTTGGGGATATGCCCCAAGGCAACGGCGACAAATCGCTGGTGATCTTCGGCAAAGACGTCACCCCCAACCAGCACGCTTTCGCCGATCGCTTTGTCCTTCTCGACAATCTCTACGCCTGCGGCGAAGTCAGCGGCGACGGCTGGATCTGGAGCACCCAGGGAATGGCCAACGCCTATGTCGAGCGCAACATCCCCTACCACTATTCCGGCCGCGGCCGGCATTTCGATTTCGAAGGCCAGAACAACGGCTACCTCACCGGTGGATTCCCCGCCAGGGACGACGACGGCAAACCGCTGACCACCCTCCCCTCCTTCGCCAAGGGGGCCCCGCCCATTCCCGGATGTCGCCAGCACCGGCAGAAATCTCTGGGACATCGCCCGCGAGATGCCGGCATTTCCATCCGCAATTACGGCTTCTACCTCAGCTTCAACGATCGCATCACCGGCCTCGCCGGCGGCCCCGACAATTATCCCGCCTCGCCGGCCTTCAACCCCCGGGCCACGATCTCGCCGGCGTCAGCGACATCGACTACCGCCGATTCGATCTCGATTATCCCCGACAGCGACGCCCCCGCCCAACTCGCCGCCGCCGCCGGCAACAGTAATTGCCCTTTATCCCATCACGAAATACGGCAAATACGACGCCCCCTGCCGATTCGCCGAATGGAACCGCGAATTCCAGATGATGCTCGGCAAAGTCCCCGATGGTTCAGCCGTCCCGCGCCCTGATGCTCGTCCGCTTCCCGACGATCACACCCGCGGTGCCCACGCCGGCCGCCACACGCCCAGCTCCTACGTCGCCGACAACGATTACGCCATCGGCGAGATCGTCCAGGCTGTCAGCCACAGCCCCATCTGGACCAACACCGCCATCTTCATCATCGAAGACGACGCCCAGAGCGGCGCCGATCACGTCGATGCCCACCGCACCATCGGCTTCGTCATCAGCCCCTGGATCAAGGCCCACAGCGTCGATCATCATTTCTACAACACCGACAGCATGCTCAAGACCATGGAGCTGATCCTCGACCTCGGCCCGATGTCGCAATACGACGCCGTCGCCGACCCGATCATGGATTGGGACATGTCGCCGTCCAACTCCGCCCCCTACGATGCGATCACTCCTTCCGCAAAGCTGATCGCCGATCGCAATCCGAAGCTCGAAGACCTGAGCCGAATCCGACCCTCGCCGGGCGATGGAGCTTGCCTGCGCCGAAGATGGATTTCACCCACGCCGATGCCGCCCCTGCCCTGGAGCTCGACGAGATCGTCTGGAAAACCGTAAAAGGCCCGCGGCTCCCAGCATGCCGATCCTGCACCGACCCTGTCGAAGCCGGAGGATAAGGACGGGGATAAGGATGATGATGGCGATTAGAAAACCCCGCATCACTGGAAGTGATGCCGCCTTGACGGATGGCCGGATATCACATATAGTGATGTGGTGCGGGTCATCAAGCCCAAGCGGGTTCGCGAGTTTGCCGCGCAGCACCCGGACGCGGCAAACCAGCTTGAGGCTTGGTTAAGAAATGCCGAAGATGCCTATTGGACGGATTTACAGCACGTCGCGATGAAACTTACCGCATGCAGACTGTGCCGCGGTAGCCAGCGGCCAGACTGATCACGATATTCAACGTCAGAGGCAACAAATATCGGCTGATCGTTTCGATTAAATATCAGTGGGGCATGGTTTATATGCTGCGATTCCTCACCCACGCTGAGTATAACAAGAATCAGTGGAAGGACCAGTTATGACCGCAGCAATCTCCAATATTTACACCCCCCGCTATAAGCAACTCATGCGGCAATTCCCTCTTCGCCCCATTCGCACCAAAAAGGATTCTCAAACCGCAACGGAAATCCTCGACAAACTCTTTGGCATCGACCACGCCGACGAAGGCGAGGCGGCTTACGTCTATGTGCTGACATGCCTCCTCGAGGACTATGAAAACCAGCACGAGGCGACTCGATCTGAGGCGTCGGGGCTCGACGTTCTCAAGCACCTGATCGAGGAAACCGGCATCAAACAGTCCGAATTCGCCAAACTGCTCGGTATTCGCCAAAGTGCCGTCTCCATGATCTTCAGTGGCGACCGACCCATCACCGCCGAACATGCCCGCCGCCTCGGCCGAACATTTCTCGGTTAATCCCGGCGTGTTTTTATAGTAAGATCAAGCGGTTATTTCAACAGCGGGCGACAATCTTGACGCCAATGCATTTCAAATGACTGCCGCGACGCCAACTCCCCCGCACCTCCCCTCGGCCTCATCGCTGGGGAAGGCATCTTTCCCCTTCTGGTCGCCCGTGGCGCTCGCGCTGCGGGCCGGCGGGTCGTCGCCGCCGCCTTTGGGGGTAGCGCCTGGCCCGAACTCCGAAACGAAGTAGATGTCTTCAAATGGGTCGGCATCGTCCGCATGGGGCAGTGGATTCGCGTCCTCAGATCTGCAGGGCTGCTCCGAGGCCATCCTCGTCGGGCGGGTCGCCAAGGAAAAAATGTACAGCCGGTGGCGATATTTACGGTATATTCCCGACGTCCGGACCATCCTCATGTGGTCGAAAAATCTCCATCGTGATAAGCGCGATTCATCCGTCCTTGGCGCAATCGACCGGGAGCTGGCTTCCGTAGGAATTCACTTGATCGACCAGACCAAATACTGCTCGGAGCACCTTGCCAGCCCCGGCGTCATGACCCGCGTCACCCCCACCGAAACCGCAGTGGGCCGACATCCGCTACGGCTGGGAAATCTGCCAGACCATCAGCCGGCTCGACATCGGCCAATCCATCGCCGTCGTCGATAAAAATGTCATCGCCGTCGAGGCGGTCGAGGGAACCAACGGCATGATCGAACGGGCCGGCAAACTCTGCAAAGTCGGCGGCTGGTCGCTCATCAAGGTCTCCAATATCCATCAGGACATGCGGCTGGACGTCCCGACCGTCGGAACGACCACCATCGAAAAGCTCCACGCCAACCGCGCCTCCGCGCTGGTCCTGGAGCCCGGCAAAACGATCATGCTCGAGAAAGTCCAAAGTCCTCGAACTCGCGGAGCGATATCGGATCGCGATCGTCGGATATACGCCGGAGATCGCCGGTAAACTCGAATGACGAAACCCGAATTCCGAATCAAGCCCGAAACCCGAATGACGAAACGTCAGACACCCATTCGTCATTCGATCATTCGGATTTGATTCGGCATTCTGGTTTCGGGTTTCGGATTTACAGGATGAACTGGCTTAGATCCTCATCCTTCATCACCTCCGCCAGCCTCTCCCTCACATACGCCGCATCGATCCTAATCTTTTTCTCCGGCAAATCCGGCACATCAAAGCTGATCCTCTCCACCACCCGCTCGATGATCGTATAGAGCCGCCGCGCCCCGATATTTTGCGCCTTGCGGTTCAGATCAAACGCCATCTGGGCCATCTGATCGATCGCATCCTCTGTAAACTCCATCGCCAATCCCTCCGTCCCCAGCAATTCCACCTGCTGCGGTCGTCAGCGAATGCTTCGGCTCATGCAAAATCCTCACGAAATCCTCTTTCGTCAAATCCGAAAGCTCCACCCGGATCGGAAACCGCCCCTGAAGCTCCGGCATCAGATCGCTCGGCTTGCTGCTGTGAAACGCTCCGGCCGCTATGAACAAAATATGATCCGTCTTCACCGGCCCATACTTGGTAACCACCGTCGCCCCCTCCACGATCGGCAGCAGATCCCTCTGCACCCCCTGCCTTGAAACATCCGGGCCCATGTGTCGACTCCGTCCCGCAAATCTTGTCGATCTCATCCAGAAACACGATTCCGTTCTGCTCGACGCGCGTTATGGCCGCCGAGTGAATCTTTTCCCGATCGACCAGTTTTTCTGCCTCCTGGGAAAAGAGCACCTTGCGCACTCTCTGACGCTGAGCCGCCGTGATTCCCGCCGGGTCGGCATCATTTTTTCGAGCATCGACTGAAACTCGACATCCATCTCCATCCCCGCCGGCCCCAGCACGCCGATGCCGCTGCGCTGCTCGATCTGAATCTCGATCTGCCGATCTTCCAATTCCCCGGCCTTGAGCTGCTCGCGCAATTTCTCGCGCACCCGCGGCGCGTTTCGCCTTGGCATCCTCATCCTCAAACCCCGTCGATCTCTCCCCCGGCAGGAGCATATCCAGAATCCGCTCTTCCACTCTCTCTTCCGCCGGCTCCTTCACCGCTTGTGTCATTTCCTCCCGCACCAGTGCAATCGCGGAATCGAGCAGATCGCGGATCATCGAATCGACATCCCGCCCGTGATACCCTACTTCGGTAAACTTCGTCGCCTCGACCTTTATGAACGGCGCATTGGTAAGCGACGCGAGCCTTCGGGCGATCTCCGTCTTCCCCACCCCGGTCGGCCCGATCATGATGATATTCTTCGGCGACACATCCTGCCTCAGCCCCTCCGCCAACTGCTGCCGCCTCCACCGGTTGCGTATGGCCACCGCGACTGCGCGCTTCGCGTCTCCCTGGCCAATGATGTACTTGTCCAATTCCGCAACGATCTGGCGAGGGGTGAGCGTTTGCATAAAGCCCCAGATTGTAGCCTCGGCACTTGCAACTGTTTACTCTCCGGAATCCGATTCACCGCCCGCTTCGCTGGAGAACGCGGAGAGCGCAGAGATAGAATCCCTTTTTCTCGGCGCTCTCCGCGTGCTCCGCGGTGAGACGATCCCCTTCCGAGCCAAATCCGGCTATAATCCCCGTATGCCCGCAACCGAAGAAGAATCCGCAAAGCGCTCAAGGCATTCAAAAAGCGTCTCAAGCTTACGCGGCTCGACGACGACTCCCGCATCGGCCACGGCCCCCTCAGCGGCACCGGAAAGGTCCAGACCGTCGCCATCCAACCCCCCGTCGGCTTCGGAAAAGAAATCTGGGAAGAACTCGCCGAAAAAGGCTACCTAAAACGTGACACCACCGGCTTCTTCGAACTCGGCGACAAACAATAACACCGCCTTCACACTTTCACACCTCCTAACTCCAACGGCTCGCCCACGCTAATATATTCCCATGGGGCTCACCCACACCGTCCACCCATCCTTCTCCGATATCCCCTCCGCCCAATGGCAATCCCTGACGGCCGGCAACACCGACCTCGCCTTCGACCCCAGGCTCCTCGGCGCGATGGAAGCCAATCTCCAGGAGTATCCCTTTTTTTCCATCGTCATTCACGACGACGCCGCCCCTGCTTCGGCTTCTGCCGCCGCCCTCGCATTCACCTGGCTCTTCCCCATCGATCTTAAGAACTTCGCCTGGATGCGCTGGCTGACCAAACTCATTCCCGGCCCCCTTCATAAACTGCTCCGCTTCAACATCCTGTTCTGCGGCCTGCCTCTGCCCGCCGGGAAAAATCAGCTCCTGATTTCGCCTGGTGCCGACCATCCGGCCGTCATCGCCGAGCTCAATCGCGCCCTGCGTCTCCTGGCCAAACAGCAAAAGGCGAGTGTCATCGTCATCAAGGAATTCACCGGCTCCCAGTGCGAGCAATTGAAAAACTTTTCCGACGCCGGCTTCCTCAAAAGCCAGATCCCGCCGCTCCACTCGCTGTCCAAGCCATTCACCAGCTTTCAGGATTACCTGAACTCGCTGCGGTCGCGCTATCGCGCTGAGATCAACCGCTCGATCAAGAAATTCACCGCCGGCGGGTTCCGGGCGGAGCAGGTCTACGGCCCGGACCGCCTGCCAGAAATCCTGACTGATGATGCCCACAAGCTCTACTGCGCGGTCCGCGACCGCTCGAAATACAAACTTGAATTTTTATCTGCCGATTTCCTGCGGGATCTCGGCCGCCGCTTCGGTTCGGATGCTTCCCTCACCTGCATCTATCTTGAGGAGCATCTCGCCGGCTTTACGCTTGGCCTGATGCACCACGGCATCTACTTTAACATGAATTCGGGGCTCGATTACGAGCTGAATCCCCTCGGCGACGTCTATTTCAACCTTTTCTACAACGACCTGGATTTCGCATGGAAGCGCGGGGCAAAACAGATCGACCTGGGTCTCACCTCCGACGATTTCAAATCGCGGCTGGGGACGGAAATCGAGCCGCTGTATCTGTTTATCGATGCCCGCCACTGGCTGATCAGCCGGGGGCTGAAAATCTCTTCGCCCTGGTCTTTGCCGCCGCTGAAACCCGTCGAACCCCACGATGTTTTCAAAACCATCCCCCCCGAAAAACCCCGCCCCAAAAAACCCGCCCCCTCCCAAAAATCACCTGACCGCACCAGCACTTCATCCACCCCGCGCGAGTGCGCCGCCGTGAACGCCCACGGACCTCGGCGAACTCAGTCGAGCCACGCCGCCGTGGGAATTCCCTCAATGCCATCATCAATTCCAAATTAACCGCCCCACCCTCTTACCCCCTCTCCCAGTACCCTGGGAGAGGGCAGGGGTGAGGGCCTTAAAAAAATCCTTCGCATTCAACCGCGCTCCCCCGCCCACAGTCCCCCCTTCTTTCCGCCGCCCCAAATTTCGTAGCCTACAATATCTACGTCGGCTGGCCCTTCCTGCGACGTTTGCAAGCCCGATCCAATGACGATGCTTACCACACGTGGCGCCGAACCGATCAACTCAAAGGGACGAAATCATGAACCCCAATGACCCCGCCAGCAGCGCCAAGCCCCAAGTCGCCCGCGATTTCCTCCTCTCCGACATCCGCCGCCATTCCTGGATGTATTTCAAAGCGTCTCTAATGCTCCTCGCCGCCCTGCTCGCATCAATCCTGCTCCTGATCGATCATCCCACCGTCCGCACCGCCGCATTGCTCGCGGTCGTAATCTGGGGATTTTGCCGGGCGTATTATTTCGCGTTTTATGTGGTGGAGCGTTACGTGGACCCTAAGTTTCGCTTTAGCGGACTAACGTCTTTTTTCTGGTACGTTGCGAAGAAAACTTAAATCCATTGGCTTTCTTCGCGCGATTCGACTGAGGCTCATCGAAGTCTCTTGGCGTCTTGAGCGAAGCGGGCGGTTATAAGATTTTTTAACCGCCAAGACGCCAAGAGCGCAAGAATTCAAAGGCGTGATTAAGCTCCCCCCGCCGCCGATTCCTGCTCCTTGCCCTTCGGTACAAAGTCAAAACGATATTTCTCACCGAGCTGTTCGCGGGTCATGTGGATGATTTCCTGGACGTGGCCGCGGAAGTGGGAGATGGTGTTTACGACCGCGTGCAGAACCGTGGTGTCGAAGCCCTGAATCCGCCGGGGCGCGCACGAGTTCTTCGGCTTTCAGGCGGGAGAGGATTTCGTCTGCTTCCTTCACCGTCGCTTTCAGCAGCTCCAGGATCTCGCTCTTTGCGCGGTTGGAGCGATCGGAAAATTCCAAGGGGCGATTGCGCACATCCTTTTGCACCGCCAACGCCAGCGATAATCCACTGCCGCAGGTTGCCGGAGAGGTGGAGGCAGAGATTGGCGATGCCGTTCATTTCGGGGCGGGGGCGATGCCAGAATTGCTCTTCGTTGAGCTGGGAGGCGCAGTGGTTGATTTTGCGCATGCCTTCGGAAAGGGTTTCGTGGAGGGAGGCTTTGAACGCGTGGGAGAGTTCATTCAGCGTTGCGGAATTTGGAGGGTTTGGATTGCTCATGATGACTTCCGTCTCAGGTTGGGCCTCAGCGGGGCAGACTGAGAGCGCTGCACATTTGTTTTCGGGGACAAATCGGCGCATGTTTTAAAGCAAAGGCAAGGGCAAATGCAATGCAGGGGAGGCGGGAGACAACCATAAGGCCCCACCTTCGACAAGCTCAGGGCAGGCAAGCTTTTCTCCCGCCTCCCCCGCACCCCCTCCACCCTCTTTGGCTTCCCCTAACCGTCCAAGGCGAAAGACCGGAAGACGGGACTTCCGACGAGTAAAGATCGCTCGCTTTTCGATCGTGCAGGGGGGGGAATTGGTGGCCACAAGCAAGGTTCACTTGCGGTGTTCTGTTTGGTCAGCCCAGAGTATTGGGAAAGGGGGATCAAAGCAGGAAGCGCTCCGCTGGTCTATCCCGGTAAAAAGCGGCTCCGCTGCGCGAGAAGGCGCGGGCGCTTTGGGGGTCGCGGCTAAACAATACCATCAAAGAGATTCGACTTTGATATTCGTATTCGTATAGATACAAATCTGGCCCGCGATCTTCAGGGCTTCTTCGACGATGCCTTTGGCATTTAAGCCCGAATGCAAAACGAGCACTTTGGCCGCCGCCAGGGCGTAGGGGCCGCCTGAACCGATGCCGATGATGCCGTCGCTGGGCTCGATCACGTCTCCTGCGCCGCTGACGATCAGGCTTACCTGGGCATCAGCGACGGCGAGCATTGCCTCCAGCCGGCGGAGGACGCGGTCGGTGCGCCATTCCTTGGCAAGCTCAATGACGGCGCGGCGGGTGTTGTCGGGATGATCGGCGAGTTTTTTTTCGAAGCGTTCCAGGAGGGCGAACGCATCCGCGGCCGAGCCGGCGAAGCCGCTGAGGACCTTTCCGCCTCCCAGACGGCGGATCTTGACGGCGTCGTGCTTGGCGACTGTTGTCCCCAGCGTGACCTGTCCATCGCCGCCAAGGGCGACCTGGCCGTCTTTTCGGACGGAGAGGATCGTCGTGGATCGCGCCGGTTTCATGGCTGGCCATTATAATCAACAAACATGTCGGCTGCGCCCGCGGTAGAGTTTTCATCGGTTGGACTGGGCCTGGCGGCGCTGGCCCTTGCCGCTGGCGCGATTGCCATCGCAATTGGGCGTAAAATCCCGCTGCCGCTGGCCAGCCGGTGGCTCTTCGCCGTGGGCCTGCTGCTGCTCGCCCTTGCGGCCGCCGGACCCGTGTGGTTCCGGACCAAACCGGGCCGGCTCGCTGTGATGGTCGATCTTTCGCCCAGCACCCGCGGGGCCCAGTTCCGTAATGCCTGGTTCCTCAAGCAGCGGATCACGCAGCTTGTCGGGAGTTCTTCCTACGAAAGCATTGGCTTCGCGTCCGAGAACCGCCCGCTCGATTTGAGCGGCGCCATTGAGGAAATGCCGGCGGATCGAACGATCTTCTCGCCCCCGCCCGTCGATGCGATCCTGCTCTTCAGCGACGCACAGTTCCAGCTCCCGGAAAAATCCCCTCCGGTTTACGTGGCGATGGACGAGGGGCTTGAGAATGTCAAAGACGCCGCCGTAAAAAAGGTGGAGCTGCGGGGTGGATCGCTCGCGGCCACGATCTCCAACAGCGGCGCGGATCGCGCCGCCTCTTTCCCCGGATCCACGGCAACCGTGGGGCGGGGAACGATCGTTATCACCCGCCCTACTCCTTCGGATTCGACCATTGCAACCGTGAAACTCAACGCCGGAGACCTTTGGCCGGAGAATGATTCGATCTCCACCGCCGTGCTTCCGCCGCCGGCGAGCGAGAAGTGGTGGGTTGGCGAAAATCCTCCCGATACCGACTGGCGAACCTTCGACGCCGGCCAGTTGCCGGTGCTTGAACAGGAATATCTTTCACCGGCGGTGATCGTTTTGGCGAACCAGCCGGCCGATCGTTTTTTGCCGGTGGGACTGGAGCGACTGACCCAATATGTGCGCGATCTGGGCGGGTCGCTGCTGATCGAAGGGGGCGACCATTCATTCGGCGCGGGTGGATATGGGGGAACGATTCTGGAGCAAATGAGCCCGCTGGCGAGCTTTCCGCCGACGCCGACGACGCACTGGGTTTTGCTCGCGGATGGGAGCGGCTCGATGGCCCAGGGAAGCGGCGGCGTATCGGCGGGGGTTTCTTCGTGGTCGGTGGCAACCAGCGCGATCGTCAGGCTTTTGCCCGGTATTCCGCCTGCCGATCCTGTGCAGGTTGGGCAGTTTTCGCAGGACGTGAAATGGTGGCTTCCCGCGGGCAGTGCGGCCGATGCGGCCAGCGCCGCGCTTCCGCCGGCCGACGCTTATCCGCACGGGCCGACGAACCTTGAGGCGGTGCTGAACCAGGTCGCGGACGATTCCAACGGGGAAATGCGGACGGAGCTGATCCTGCTCTCGGATTGCGACGCCACGATTTCGCATCCGGATCTTTTGTCGGATGTTCTGGCCCGCAAGCAGATCCGGCTGCACGTGCTGGCGATCGCCAACGGGAGCGCGCTGGGAATGATTCGCGGGATTTGCCAGGGAACGGGGGGCGAAGTGATTCAGGAAAGCGATCCGGGGAAATGGGCGCAGTCGCTGAAAAAATTATCGCAGGCGGCGCTGCCTCCGCTGGTGGTGAATCAGCCGGTGATGGTGCGGTTTGAGAATGGGGCGGAGTCGATTTCGATAGCGCCGACATCTTTGTGGGACCGCACCTGGGTGAAACCCGATGCGCAGTGGTGGGCGGAATCGGACCTTGGGCAGCCGCTGGCGGGATTCTGGAAAATGGGGACGGGGAGTGTGCTGGCGACTGGGTTTGGGGCGGATGATTCTTCGCTGGAGGCGTTGGTGGGATTGATCGCCCAGAAGCCGCGCGATCCGCGTTTCTCCATCAAGTGGGATCAGGATTCGCAGGCCCACCTGACGGTTGACGCGGCCGGGAAGGGAGAGTTTCTCAATGGATTGGCGATTACGCTGGAGATTTCCGGGAGCGATGGCACGCAGACGCGGGGGCTGGAGCAGACGGGGCCGGGGAGATATGAGGCGACGATTGAATCTTCGCGGGAGACGCGGATCGCGTCGGTGAAAGTCGGGGGCGAGACGATCGATCGGTCGGCAATTTCGGGGCGGTATCCGCCGGAGTTTGATGCGCTGGGAAACGATCATGAGGCGATGCGGAAGTTGCGCAGCAGAGCGGGGGCGAGGTGATCTGGCCGGGGAGTGCGGGGCCGATTGATTTTCATTGGCCGAAAGTTGGGGTGGCGCTGGGGCCGGGGATTGGTTTTTTGGGGTTGGGATTTTTGGTGGCGGGGACGATTTTGTGGCGGCTTAGAGAGAGGAATTTTTTGGGTTAGTGCCGCCGGACTTCGGCGAGCTCAGTCGAGGCGTGTCCTCACCGGCGGGCTTCCGCACGTTCCGAAAAACCATTCCGCCGGTGAGGACACGCCTCGACTGAGCTCGCCGAAGTCCGGCGGCACTTAATACGGTAGCGCATTCTTCGCGGCGAATAATGCAGGCTAAGTAATCGAATGCATGGTGATATGCAGGATTTCGGCGGGGGCGTTGATGCGGAGGGGGAACCAGTTACCTACGCCGTTGGAGACGATGAGGGTGGAGTTGGGCTTATCGTAGCGGCCGGACCAGTATCGGAAGCGCAAGGGTCCCGCGCCGATGGATTGGGTGAGCATGATCTGGCCGCCGTGGGTGTGGCCGGAGATGACGAGGGGGATTTCGTGCTCGGCGGCGGTGTCCCAACTGTGGGGGTGGTGGGCCATCATGATGGGGAAAAGGCCGGGGATTCGCAGGTCGGCGGTATAGGCGACGGAGCCGGCGCGGAGGTATTCATCGGTCCAAGTGGTGCCGAGGAGTTGGAAGGCGGCGCCGCGGGTTTGGATGACGCTAAACTGATCGACGAGGATTTTCACGTTCCGCCGGCGAACCGACTCGACAAAGGCACCGGGGCCCTGGATGCAATCGTGATTTCCCAGGACGAGATAGACGCCGTCGCGGGAATCGAGGCGGAGGACCATGTCGAGGGCGCTCGGAAGGTCGGCGCGGGAGATGTTGATCAGATCGCCGGGGAGGAGAACGAGGTCTGATTTCAGCCGGTTGCTGGCTTCGGCGATATCGTCGAGCATTTTCTGGGAGGAGAATTCACCGACGTGGACATCGGCGATAACGGTGATGGTGTAGCCGTCGAGTTCTCTTGGCCAGGCGCGGAAGGCGAGGTCGTACGATTTCACTCGGAATTTTCCCAGTTCCGAGGCGGCGGCGGCGCACATGGAAGCTGTGGCGAGAGGCGCGGCGACGATGGCGGCGGAGGCGAGGAAGTTGCGACGGGAAAGGTTGGCGGGGATAGGTGGGGTCTGGGGGGCGGGTTTGGCGGGCGTCATTGCACGGCGCAGCAAGTGGCGAATGGTGTGGGCAATCTGGTCGAGGATCAGCAACAGTACGAGAATCGGCAGGACGAGGAAGTGCCAGATGAACTGGGCGCTGACGAGCCAGCGGGGCAGCGGGTCGCGGCGGCCGCCGAGCAGTGGATTTGCCAGGGCGGCGGCGATGCAGAAGCCGATCGCGAAAATTGCCCAGAGGATCACGAACGTCCGCCAGTATTTTGGCCGCGCATTCCGCGGGTGAGAACGTAGATTCGGCCGAGAACCAGAAGGTCCAGGAGGATGAAAACGGAGAGGATGGAGGCGAAGAGATAAACGGCGTGCATTTGTTTTCGGGGTTTTGGCTCTTCATAGTGTAGGCGAATGAGGGGGCTCGCCCCAAGGCAATCGCATATGGCTTGAAAACATACGGAAGACCCCCACCCTAACCCTCCCCCGGAGTATCAGGGGAGGGGAGAAAGGGAGACATGCGATTGCCCTGGAGACAGGGTTATCATACCCGTATGAATATTTGTCTTGGGACAACGCCCACGGTGCAGTTGACGATGGTCTTTGATCGGGTGGCGACGGACGAGGTGAACCGGGCAGTGCAGGTAATTCGGGGGGCGGCGGGGAAGCCGGTTAACGTGGGGCGGGTGCTGCATACGCTGGGGGATGATGCTAAAGTTTGCGTGCCGTTGGGGGCGGATACCGGACAATTTCTTGCTGAGGAGCTTTCGAGGGAGGGGATTGAGCACGATTGCGTGCGAGCGCCGAATCCCACGCGGACTTGCGTTACCGTCATCGATCGGAGCGCGCGAACGGCGACGGAATTGGTGCAGGAGCACGCGGCGGTGTCGCCGAATGTGGTGCGGGAACTGCTCGAGAAGCTGGAGGGATATCTGCCGGGGGCGCGTTGCCTGATTCTGTCTGGCACATTGCGCCGGGCACCGGGGATAATTTTTATGCGAGGTGCTGCGGTCTGGCCGCAAAATTCAGTGTGCCGGTGATTCTTGATGCGCGGGGCGAGCCGCTGGCGTTGGCGCTGGAGCATCGTCCGCTGGTGGTGAAGCCGAACCGGCAGGAATTGGCCGCGATGATGGGGCGGAATCTTGATGATGATGGGGCGCTGCGCGAGGGGATGAAGAATCTTCACAAGCGCGGCGCACAGTTCGTCATCATCACGATGGGGCGAAAGGGGTGCTCGCGTTTGACGGGAAGGCCTTTTGGAATATTTCCGCGATCGAAGTCGAAGCCATCAGCGCGATCGGCAGCGGCGATTCATTTGCCGCGGGGCTGGCGTCGGGGATCGGGGCGGGGCGGGATGTGATCGACGCCTGCCGGCTCGCATCCGCCTGCGCGGCCGCGAATACTCTGACCGTCGGGGCGGGATTTCTCAAGATCGAAGACGTGCGCAGATTGGAGCCCCTGGCACGGATCCAGAGGCTATAATTGGTGAAAGAGGGCAATCGCGTTGACGACGAATTCCGCCCAGCTAGCTCAGTCGCCAAACCAGTCGCAACGCAGCGCCTCACGCGCCCGGCGATGGGCTCTGCGCATTGTCCGCACGGCGCTGCTGGTTTACCTTGGCGTGCTGCTCGTGCTTTTCGAACTTCAGGACCATCTCATTTTTCCCGGCTCGGCCACGCAGGGACAGCGCGACGCGATGGTTGCCGGCAGCGAGGGATTGCAGCTTCTGTCGCTGCGGTCGCCGGATGGCGTCCCCATCGCCGCGATCTTTGGAAAAGCGCTTCAGCCCGATGGCGCCGAGTTCGCCGGCGCGTCTGATCGCCCCACCGTCGTCTTTCTTTACGGCAACGGGGCCTGCATGGCCTACTGCACCGACATCTTCCAGATCATCCGTAAGCTGGGCGTGAACGTCATCATTCCCGATTTCGAGGGATATGGAATGAGCGGCGGAAAGCCGAGCGAAAAAGGGTGCTACGCGGCGGCCAATGCCGCCTATGACTACCTGCTTTCGCGCGGGGATGTGAATCCGAAAAAGATTGTGGCGATGGGATGGTCCCTCGGCGGCGCCGCGGCCATCGACCTCGCGAGCCGACGGCCGGTCATGGGAATCGTCACCATCAGCGCATTCACCAACTTAGCCGACATGGCCAGGCAGATCGTCCGGTGGTTTCCAACGTCGTTCATCTTGAAATATCGCTTCGACAATGTCAGAAAGCTCGCGGGAATCGATTGCCCGATTCTGATCGTGCATGGGACCGAAGATGAGCTGGTGCCGTTCGCGATGGCGCCGAAATTGGCCGCGGCGGCGAAGGGGAATGTACAGCGATATAACGTGCAGGGGGCGGGGCATAATGATGTGTTTGAGGTGGGAGGGGAGGAATTGGGGAAGCGGGTGGAGGAGTTTATTTCTGGATTGCAAACGGCAAGTGCAGGGATCAAATGAAACGAAAGAAATACACGGAAATGAACGCTCGGGAGTTGGCCCAAGCTACTCGCGAATTTGACAAGGAATTTGTCGCCGACCGGGCGAGGCCACTGAATGCGGTCGAGCGTAGATTACATCGTGAGGCCAGAAATCGCGGGCGCGGACATCGGCACACCGAGGGAGGGAAGTGAGGTCTCGACAGAATTAATTTCCCGCACCTCCGCCTGCCGGCGCCACGGATGCCGCCAATTCCGCCTGAATCTGAATCAGATTATTCTCCGAATCCTGCCCCTCCCAATAGAGATAAACTTCCCGGCTGACATCCGTGGGCTGAAGCCCCCGCCGACCTATTTCGCCGTAGAGTTTGCCATAGGCAGCCCCCAGCCCAGAGACCGGGCCCGAGTAGATCAAGGTCGCGCAGTGGAGCGGCCCAACCGTGGTGACCTGAATTCCGTCGGGGGCGACGGTGCCATCTTTCACGATCACGCCGATGTCGAGGGTAAAGGTCTTGTCCGGATCTTGACTCGCCCCGTGATAGGTGAAGACCCCCGGCCCCACGACGCGCAGCTTCCCGGCGTCTATCGCGGCCTCAAGGAGCGGCATCTGCTGGGCAATCGTATCCTTCAATTTGTTCAGCGTCGTTTGCGTGGAGACAAACGCATACGTATACCCCTTCAGGCTTTGGATGCGGACGTCCGCGACCGTCGGCGTTGACGCCAGCCCCGAATCGGCGCGGGCGGCTACAAACAGACCGAGAACCAGCATTGCCGTTAAGGTTGTGAGCCATTCGAATCGCATCGGTTTCCTCCGGGGTGAAATTCAACTGCCAATTATCCAGATTAACAGACAGAATCAACACCGCGCTGCGCAGCCTGAATTCCCAAACCCCTCGCCGATTTTTATCTAGCCTGTTTTGTCCCCGCTGTGCGATAATCGGCGTCGATCGATTGCACCGTGGGTAAGTTGTATGGTGAGCGATCCCCGAATATTTCTGCCCGCCGATGGGTGCCGTCGCTGCGCACGCGCGGTTATCGGTCCATCCTAAGAAATAGATTTCAAAACGGCAGAAAATGCGGCGCCGAATGTGACGCGATGCGTTAACTTTTTCGCATCCGATCGCTCGCTGAAATCTGAACCGAGTGCGACAGCAGATGTGGGTCTGACCGCGCTCAGAAATGCTTTCGCTCCAGCAGGTTGATGGCCGATATTTCAACCACTGGACCATGAACACTTTATTGCCCCTTTTGCAAATGCCGTCGCCCGCGACCCCGGAAACGGACAGCTCTTCCAGCGCCTCCGCGCTGAAGCTCGATCCGCGCACCTACGACCGCGCGCTCTCGTGCGTTCACTGCGGGCTGTGTCTTCCCGCCTGTCCAACCTATTTGCAGACCGGCCACGAAGCCGAAGGCCCGCGCGGGCGCATCCAACTGATGCGCGGCCTCTCCGACGGCACCATCGAGCCAACCCGGAAAGTGCGCGAGCATCTTGATTCCTGCCTCGGTTGCCGGGGGTGCGAAACCGCCTGCCCCAGCGGCGTCATCTATCACGAATTGCTCGATGAAACCCGCCACCGCCTCAAGCAGTATGACCGCGAAAAACCCCCGGGCTATGAATCGTATCGCGGCGTGTTGCGCTGGTTCGTGCGCAACGTCGTGACCCATCCGACCCGCCTGAAAGTTTCCGTCGCGCCGGTCCGCCTGCTGAAACGTAGTGGCGTGTATGGCGTGCTCGAGCGTCTGAAGGTCATGGAACTGCTTCCGGCCCCGCTGCGAAAAATGGAGCAGATGATCCCGGGCAACGGCCCGATCTGGCCACGGTCGCTCCCGCGATATACCGGCGCGAAGGGAATGGATGCCGTCCTGATGGCGCTGCAAAACACCGCGATGCTGGGCAAAACCGGCCGCGGCAATGGCAATGGCAACCGCCTCGGCACCCGCAAAATCGTCGGCCTCTTCGCCGGCTGCGTCGGAAGCATCTTTTACGACCGCGTCAACCGGATGGCGATCGACCTCCTTGCCGCCTGCGGCGTCGACGTCTTCGCGCCGAAAAACCAGGGGTGCTGCGGGGCTATCGACAAAAATAGCGGGGAAATCGAACGGTCGCGCGCCCTGGCCAGAAAAAATATCGACCTCTTCCTCCCGCGTGACGGTTCGGCCGTCGATTTTATCGTTACCAGCATCGGCGGCTGCGGAGCCTCCCTGATGGAATACGACCTGCTCCTGCGCGACGACCCCGAATACGCCGGCATGGCCCGGGAATTCCATCGGCGGTTCAGGGACATTTCGCAGATGCTGCTGGAGCTGCCGCTGCCGGAGATGAAACATCCGGTCCAGCTTACGGCAGCGTATCACGACGCCTGCCACCTGACGCATGCCCAGCGGCTTCGCGAACCGCCGAGAGAATTACTCGGGAAAATCCCCGGGCTGAAACTGGTTCCGCTTCTCGAAGCGGATTTGTGCTGCGGCGCAGCCGGGACCTACAACCTCGAACAGACGCAGATGGCGAACGAACTGGCCGACCGCAAGCTCGGCAATATCGTCGCGAGCGGCGCGGAGGTTCTGATCTCCGGCAACGCCGGCTGCGCCTCGCATCTCGCCGCCCACGCGAAATCACGCGGCGTGAAACTCCGCATCGTGCATCCGGTCGAATTGATTCACCAATCCGTCTTCGGCCGCGATTAACGCCCCATCTCTTACCCCCGCTCCCGGTAATCCGGGGGAGGGCAGGGGAGGGGGTTTCTCGCGGGCCCAGCGAACACCACCCCAGTTCCGAAACGAACGATCCACCGCTCTTACTCGATTTTCCTTCGCGCCCTTCGCCTCTTCGCAGTTTTCTCAATTCAACGCCCCTCGCAAGCAACTCGACCACACGGTAAGACAGAGCCGCATGGTCCACCTTTCCCACAGCGCCCCCGAAACCGAATCAATCGGCGCCGACATCGCCAAATCCCTCTCCGGCGGTGAATGCATCGCCCTCGACGGCCCCCTTGGCGCCGGCAAAACCCAGTTCGTCCGCGGCCTGGCGACGGCCCTCGGGGCAAATCCGCGCGCCGTCAGCAGCCCCACGTTTGTCCTGCTGAACATTTATCGCGGCGGTCGCCTCACGGTCTTTCATCTCGATGCCTATCGCGTAACGGGTCCCGAAGATTTTGAGGGGATTGGGTTTGGCGAGCTGCTCGAACAAGGTGGGGTTGTTGTCGTCGAGTGGGCCAGCCGGATCGCGGAAATTCTTCCGGCAAAGCGAATCAATGTTGCGATCGAAGTGCTTGGGGAATCGGAGCGGAAAATTACGATTGGCTAGCCGCCGCTCAACGGCCACTGCGAGGCAAACATCCCATGCTGAAAATGCTTTATCTCACCAACCGCGACGAATGGCGCGACTGGCTCGCCGGTCATCATGCTTCCGAGACCGAAGTTTGGCTTACTTACTTTAAGAAACACACGGCCAAGCCTTCAATTCCCTACGATCATGCCGTGCAGGAGGCCCTATGCTTCGGCTGGATCGACAGCATCGTCAAGACAATCGACGATCAACGGTACGCGCAGAAATTCACGCCCCGGCGCGACTGCACCAAATGGTCGCCGTCCAACCTGCAAAGGATCCGTGCGTTGATTCACGAAGGACGAATGACCAAAGCGGGGTTGGCAAAGATCGGCGTCAAGCTCCTCAACGAACGGCCCGCGACTCAGCAGGCGACAAAAAAGTCGCCGATCCAACCCTCCCCCGGCCCCTGAGACAGGCTTTGATCGCAAACCCCAAGGCCTGGAAATACTTTAATACCCTCGCGCCTCTTATCGCCGCCTGTACGTTCGGTGGATCCTGGCGGCAAAGAAAGCGGAAACGCGCGAACGCCGGTTGCGGGAAGCTGTCTCACTGCTGCAACAGAACAAAAAGCTTGGGTTGAAATAAGAGACCGCTCAACTCAGTGAGCATTTGATGGCTTTTTGACTCGCTCGATCTTTGATTCTTAGTCTTCATCCTTCTGATCAAGAAGAACCGAAAGCATGCGGCCTGGATTGTCCAGGAAATTCCTGGAAACCTTGAAATGCTCCGTCTCCCGGTATTCTTGCCTGACGATCTCGCTCCCGCCCAGCAAATAAATCCACGAATCGGGATAGGCCATGATGATCGGCGAATGCGTTGCGATGATGAATTGCGATCCATCGCGCACGAGGTCATGAATGATGCTGAGAAATGCCAGTTGCCTCATGGGTGATAATGCCGCTTCCGGCTCATCCAGGAAATAGAGGCCGTTGCCGCGGAAACGATTCCGAAAGACGGCGAGGAACGATTCCCCATGCGACTGCTCATGCAGCGGCACTTCCCCATAACCGGAAGCGACACCGAGGTTTTCGATTTCGGTCGCCACATTAAAAAAGCTCTCGGCGCAGAAACCAGGAATCCCGCGGCTTGCGAACCGTCTTCCGCAGGCGGATGAAATCGCACAGCGCCGAATGCGATGGCCGCGTGGCAAAGTTGAAATTCTTGCTTCCCCCCTCTGCGTTGAGTCCAAAACCGACCGCAATGGCCTCGAGCAACGTGGATTTTCCCGACCCATTCTCTCCGACGAGAAATGTGACCGCGGGGTGAAACGGCAAGGTGTCCAGCGCCGAAACAGCCGGCACGCAAAAGGGAAAATCCTTGAACGACGGAATTTTCTCGCGCACCAGGTAGACCGAATCGAGGAATTGCCGATCGTTTATGGCGCCCATCTTTGGCCCCTGCGTTGCCTCGCCAATCACCCTAACGCTGATTCACTTCCCCGGCCCCGGAATCACACCCATCTGTCCCATCATGCCCAGCGTGTCCATGATGATTCGCGTCTCCTTGATCCGCTTATCGACGAGCCGATCGATGACGATACCCCAGACGGTCACCGGCTTCCCGCTCGCCGGGATCCCCAGAAACGGCCCGCGATGCGTCCCTGTCCAGACAAAGCGAGACATCACGCGATCTCCCTCCGTTATCTGCTCTTCGATCGTCCAGTGCATATCGGGAAACGCGGCTTTCATGCCTCGCAGCACATCCTGCAACCCCTTCAGCCCTGGCCCCTGGCCCGGAAGCGGCACCTGCTCCACCACGTCCTCCCAAAAGTACCGCCCTGTTGCGTCAATCTCACCCTTGTTTAGAACTTTTTCGACGAACTCGCGAATAATAGCGGCATTGTCGGCCATTGCGGACTCCCGTGGTTGTGACAAGCAGCAACTTAGACGGGAAGCTTCGGTCGATCAACTTCTTCTTCGCGACCTTGGCCGCCACACCGGGGCAATCGCACGTCCGCTTTTGTCCCGCCCACGCGATTTGATTTAACGCTCTCGCAACCTCTCACCTATTGGCGCATATAGTTTTTCAGCCGAAGTCACAGGAGACTCCCTTTGCCGGCACCAATCATTGATTACTCCACCCTGCGGCGAGGGCGGAAGTTTTCTGCCAGGACTGCAGCCACTCTTTTCGCAGTGATCGGCATTCCTATCGTGTGTGCCTGGTTCCTGCTTCATGGCCCCACATCGGGCGAGATTCGACTGGACACCGGCGATCTTCGTTATTGCTATTTCGGGATTCCGTTCAGTTATTCCCGCATGCCCGAGCCGCAGCGATCGCGATTGCTCAGTCTTTCCGCCGGTTCCTCAATCCTGAAACCCCAGTGGTTTACGTGTGTCACCTATCCTCTGACCGGCTCAAATAACCCTGACCTTATGGTTGAAGGTTTCTATTCCAGGGCCACGGCCTGGATCCCGGTCGATCCCAAACTTGCGCAGATGATCGTCGAGGACATTGCTAAATACGTGAAGGGCACCAATGCCCGGTCAGGTCTTCCCGATTCCTTTTACCTGGTCTCAGGTTTCCTGGTCGATCAGAACACCCAGGGCCAGTGGACACTTGACCCGAACTGGCGACAAGACGAAGAAGTTCAGAACTATTTCACAGCAAAGGGATATAGCCCAGCAACCACGCAACCGTTGGCTCATTGATGCCATAACCGTATTTCCCTCAGGATTGGGCGATGGAAACGCGCTGCGACATGATGAGACAGTTCTTTTTCTCGATCGCGTCGTAAACAGGCTCACCGACAATCGAGAAGCCGCAGCGCTGATAAAGCCTTATGGCTCGATCGTTGTCATCATATACATCCAGGATTAAAGCATCATGGCATCCGGTGCCTCGCACCAGCAATACCGCGTCACCGACCAGATATCGCACGATCGCTTCTCCAATGCCATGCCCGCCCATCTCCGGATGAACCGCGAGAAGCGGAATATATGGATGGGGCCGTCCGCCTGTGTAGGCAGAGTGCTCGCTGCACAAATCAATGGTTCCAAAACCGGCGAGACGTCCCTCGGTATCGCGAAAAGCCCAAATGCGACACCTGAAGTTTTGTACCCTCTGCGGAATGTCGGAAGTAAATATCCTGTTGACGAACGCGTGTGACTCTGGAAATCTCCAGTTCGCAATCTCCCGAAAATCCGAATGGTTTGGCAGAATCAGATTTGGCGGGGTCAGCGATGCCATCTTGCGTTTTCGATTCTTTCGCCCCACGCACCTAACGACGGCGCGTCGTTCTTTGAAGGATGGCTTTTTGCCTGGGATCGGCCGGTTGCCAACCCGCCGGCAACTGTGGTAGCGCCGCAATGTCAGATTTGATCTTTTCCGCTGCCGTTTCTTCTATTTGGTAGTGTGCTGCCGGTCCAACAGATCGTGCCGGGGTTACCCACCCCTTGAGTAGACGTTCCAGGACTTGAATCTGACCTTCCAGAAACGGCTTGTTCTGCAGAGGTTCGCAAACATCCTCGTATTCATTGCCCCTTGCCAGAATGACTCGCGCTCGAGCCAGCAGTTGGTGTCCGCTTACCGACAGGAGCGTCTGTACGCCCGGATCAAATACCTCTGCGCCCGTGAACACCGCGCGGCCCCACCGCCGCACTGATTCGCAATAGGTTTGGCAGAGACTGCCGTAGTTTCGCAATCCCAAATCTATTGTTGTGCATTGCGATCCGTCCCCGTTATCGCACTGGTCCATGTTAAAAATCAGACCGCGCGTAAATTCTTCAACCTGCGGGATATCGAATTTGTCCAAAACCATCGCGATAATCAGGATAAGCTGTCACGGCCTCAAATGGCCACTAATGCTATCGACAAAGATGATATCTCGTTTAATCGCCCGTTTCCATGAAAATTTCACCGTTCGCCATCTTACCCACCTTGTTGAGGAGTGTTACTTTTGGTCCCCGATGCCCCGTGCACAAATAGTTACCTGGATTCCCCGCCGCGCATTTTCGCCAGCGCCTTTGCTCGATCTGCCGCACCCGCTGCTTCGAGAGTCCAAGGCGAGAGCCGACTTGCTCATACGTCGCCGGCGCCGATTCGCTCAGCCCGTAGTGGGCAGCGATGATATCGCGCTCGCGGCCTTCCAGTCGCGACATGAGCTGGTGAACTTCATCCCGCATGCTTAGATCGGCGAGCGTCTTCCCAGATGCGTGATCGATAATCGATTCCAGTGCCGCGTCGCTGTGGATCGCATCGTGCCCGCGCGATTGCATCTCTGGAACGCTGCGGGCGAAGCCTTTCATCAGGGCGAACGTCGCATAGGTGCTGAAGCGGTTGCCCTTGTGAATGTCGAAGGAATCGACAGCACGGATGAGCGTAAGGTTGCCGTCGCTGATCAGTTCCATCAGCGAAAGCCCCGGCCGCAAATGCTTGCGGGCGACGCTGACGACGAGGCGGAGATTGGCCTGGACGATCTGGTTTTTCACCTCCGCGACAAAAGAGCGGATCTCTTCGAGCCGCTTCACATCCGCCGCGCGGGCAAATTGGGGCTCGATCTTGCGGCGGGCAGAAACGAAGCGATATTTGTGGAAATTGAGTTCGAGAAAGAGGGCCCGTTCGCGGCCGCGGGTCAGTAGGGGCGTGCGATAGAGGTCCTGCAAATAAGCCGGGAGATCGCGCGGAATGCGATTTTCTTCGGGCTTGCTGAGGGCGGGCAGTTCTTCCTGCAAAACAATCTCCCGAATCACCTGGGCGGCGTCGGTCTGGTGATAGAGCGAATCGTCGATGAATTTCTGTTTGCGGCGAAGCAGCGAAGCGAGGCGATGCTCGATAATGGCGCGATAGACGCCGCGGGTGCACCGCCCGGCGCGAGATGCGATTTCGCCGATAGATTCGCCGTCGCGGTACATGCCGGCGATCTGTTCGCGCTGTTCATCGGATATCGGCGGAGCCGGATGCCAGAAGATCGGCGACTGGGGATTGGCCTGGTCGTGATCGCGGATAATGTGGTTGATCGTCAGGGGCGAGCGTCCTAGCCTCCGGCCGATGCGGCGGGAAATCTCCGTGGTGCAGCAATTGCAGCGGGCCGCCAGCCGCCGCGCGCGGCGGAGGATTTCGGCTTTTTCGGATTCATCCGCTTGCGAGAAGTTGGCCGCGCGGATGATCTGATCGCGGTGGAGCGAGAGGAACTGTTCGACGGTGCCGAGCATGAAGCCGACGCGGCGCTTGCCGTCTTTGAAAATGAACCGGCGCGCCGACAGCCCCCGGCGACGCCAGCGCTGGATGGTTTTACTGGTGACGTTGAACCGCTGGGCGACATCGTCGATGGTCATCACCGGCTGCGGCGAGAGGGTCTCGCGCAGGTTCAGCGTTTCGCTGACCTGTTCGATCAGAAGACCGAGGTCGTGCTGAAGGGCCAGGCCGGTTAAGAGCGATTCGTCGTTGGCCTTGGGGTGATAGCCGGTGATGCGGAAAACGATGAAGCTAAAGGGATAGGCTTTGCCGGGATCAAGCTCGAGAAGGAGTTTTTCGGCGGCGCTTAGCTGGGATGCTCGCGCCGCGTGCGGCGTGAAGCTGAGTTGCCGGCACAAATCTCCGATCTTGTCGATCCGGAACTTCGGCACGATCTCAATTATCCTTCCATGGAAGATATCGGTCAAGGGTAAACATATTCGAGAGGCAAGACGTTAAAACAGCTTAGTTTGTGACAAATTGGTAAGATCCCAACCCGCATGGGGCGAAGGACCCGTCTGGTTGCAATGCTGGCAGTGGTGGTGGCCCTGGGCCTCGCGTCGCGCTCGGTTCGAATCGGATGGCGTTGGTGGGATAAGAGCCTGGGAGACGTCAGTTATGCGGCGGCAGTGTTTCTTTTGATCTCAGTGATTGTGCCGAATATTCGGATTGGCTTGGCAGCGGGATTGGCGATTGCGTTTTGCCTGGGGATTGAGTGTTTCAAGCTGACGGGGCTGCCGAGGCAGTGGGATGGGAATCCGGTGCTGCGGGTGGTTTTTGGGTCGACGTTTTCGTGGGGGAATATCGTCTGTTATTGTGTTGGCGTCGGGGCGATGGTTGGAATCCGCGTGGTTTTTGACTAAACGTATACCGCCGCGAAAATTCCCAACGATTCATGTCTATCGAGCAATTGATTACAACCGACCCAGAAGTGAACTGGCGCAAAGCCCCCCTTGCGGATTTTCTGCATGCAAACCGCAAATCGCTCGCGCTTTGCACGGCGCTCTTCGCCCTTTTGATGGGGTGGGTAATCGTCTTTCCCCAGACGGGGGATGGCGATGCGATCATGCATTATCTGAACGCGCGCGACGGGCTTTGGAAGCCGGCGCTGCTGCTGGGGTCATGGGCGCGGGTGGGAGACAAGATTCCACTGCTGATTCCGGCGCAGCTCGGCATCACCGCAGCGCGGTGGATGGCAGCGCTCATCTCGATCGTTTGCGCCTGGCAGACGATTCGGCTGGCGGAGGATTTGGAAATTCCTCATGCGCATCTGGCGGCGGTTTTCCTGATTTTTCAGCCGTACGTTTTCACGCTGGCCGCGGACACGATGACGGAAATTCCGCTGGCGCTGGGGATCGTCATCGCGATCCGGCTGTGGATGAAGGATCGGGTCTGGGCATCGTGTATTGTGATGGGATACTTGCCGACAGTTCGCCCGGAGGGATTTTTTCTATGCGCGCTGTGGGGGGCGATGGTGCTATCCCGGCGGCGGATGGGACCGGCGATCGCGCTGGGATGGGGGACCATGGCCTGGTTTATCGCGTGCTGGATCTTCTGGGGGAATCCGAGCTATTTTTTCCGCGAGGGATGGTCCTGGCCGGCCGATTCACTGCGGATTTATGGGCATGGAACATTTTTTGCGTATGTGGATCGGTGGGGGCTTTATTGTGGGCCGGGGTTGTTCTTGTTGTTTTTGGGGGGAATGTATTCGCGAGTACGCGGAGGGGAACCCCCTCCCCAACCCTCCCCCGGAGTACCGGGGGCGGGGGAAAAAGGCGGGGCGAGGCTAAACGGGTTAATGATGTTGGGAGTCGGGCTCCTGGTTGCTGAACTCATTGCGCCGGGTCCGATTCGCGAAAACATTTTGCCCTGGGCGGGGCTGGCGCTGGCCGCGGCTGTCGCGTGGGAAGTGCGGCAGTGGCGGTTTGCCATCGGCGTCTGGGCTTTTCTGCTGATCTTCACCCTGCATACCGTCCTCTGGTGGCGCGGCTGGTTTGCCTCCTGCGGCCTGATGCGAATCATGGCCTGCGTTGCTCCGATCACCGCCGTGGTTTGCCTTAATGGTTGGAATCTGATCGGGCCGCGGATTGGCGCCTGGGGCCGGGGTGTCGCGCTGGCGGCGATTGTGCTCACGGCAATGGCGTATTACGTCGTGGAGCCGCGCCATCAGCGGATTTTCTCCCTTCAACGCACCTGCGACTATGCGGCCCAGCACGATCTCCTCGCGTCGGCCCCGATGATTATTTTTGGGGATCCGATGGCCCAGGCCGCGCTGCGGCTGCCGCCGAATCCGCCCAATATTCTGCGTAACGATTGTGACCGGCTTACCGAGTGCAATCATCTCCTGCACGCGCCGCTCGGGTCGGCCGGATTCTGGGATAACCAACATGCGCAAGAATGGTTTCGCGTTTCGGTCGATGATTTGCCGGCGCTGGGTTACACGATTTTATATCGCACGGAGTCGCGCCCGCGGGTGGCTGTAGAATGGCTCGAGCCACTGAGCCTGCCGCGCGAGCAAATTTACGTCGTAATCCGCAAGGACCGGCCGGGGAAACTGCCGGCCAATTAATTCTTCGGTGGGGATGGAACCCACACCGTGATCTCCACCGCCTCGTTGGTGTCCAACGTGCGCAGCTTGAGATCCGCGACGGACGGCGGCTTGCCATCGATTGAGATGACGGTCATGACGTTGTCCTGGAAATTACCTTTCCAATCATCGGCGAATTTGGACTTGGCGGAATCGATGAGCTGCCTGGCCGAGGTTTCCCCAACGCCGAGGAGTTCGTACCAAGTGTCGTTCACCCGTACCTGGGGCACCTCTGTGTCCCAACGAATCTCGGAAAACAGGCCGATCTGACCCGTATCGGGAACCACCATGAGGGACCAGCGATTTTTATTCGTCATCGGGACATTACTCAGCGTCACCAGCTTTTTGTCGGCGTCCAGGGTACGCACCTGGAGATCGACGGTGGTCCCCAGCCCGTAGTTCATGCCGCTCATCACCTCGACGATGTCTTCGGCGAAATGCTTGCGCCATCCGTTTGAATCGCGCGACTGCTGGAAGTTGATGATTTGCTGAACGGGGACGTTTTGGATGGCGACCAACTCATACCACGTGCCGTTGACCTCGCCTTCGGGGACATCGCCGCGCCACCGCAGGCTGGAATATGGGGCGAGCTTGGGGAACGACCCGTCGGCGGCGTAGGGAGATGGCGGCGGCAATTGCGGAGGTGGCGGCGGCGGGGGATTGTCGGCGTCGGGCGAGGGAGCCGTCGCGGGAGATTGCGCGACATCCGGGGCCGTTTGCCCCCCGGCGATCATCCACGTCGCGCCGCCGATCGTCGCGCCGGCGAGGATGATGGCCAGCGCGGAAACTGCGACGATTTTCAATTTCGTGGCGGTCATCATGGTCAACGCTCCTTTCACAAGATGGGCACTGGGAGCGGCCAGGGCCGAGCCCTGCGGCGCCCCCGCCGCAACAGTGGCGGCAGAAAGCAATCCGCTCGGAGGTGGAAGCCTCACGAAAGCCGCCAGACCGGCCGACAGGGTTGCCGCGGAAAGCGTCTGGCCATTCTTGGCCGCGAGGACGCGAAGTTTTTCAACCGCCCGCTCCACGCGCTTGCGGGCGGCGCCAGGGGTGGTCTGGATCTGGGCGGCCAGCTCTTCGATCGACAGCTCGCGGTAGTAGCGAAGCAGGATAATTTCGCGGTCGGACTTTGAAAGCCCGTCGATCAGCCGGTCGAGCAGCGGGGCAAGCTCCTGCCACTCTTTTGGCTCCGGCGAATCGATGCTGGGCCGGATCTTCGCCGCTTCGGTTTCGCGGACCCGGCGCCGCTGCTCGCCGCGGGCGGCGGTTTCGGTGACGTACCACGCCGTCTTGTGAAGCCAGGCGATCAGCGACCCATCCCCCGCAAAATGCGGGGCCTTGCTGTGCAGGAGAATGAAGACCGCCTGGGCAACGTCGTCCGCCTGGTGCGAATCCCGCAGTCGCCGGCGGGCCAGGCCGTAAACCCAGCCCAGATGCCGGCGAACAAGGTCCGTGAAGGCGGAATCAGAGCCATTGCGGTGCTGGTTGAGCAGCTCTACATCGGTCATTGCCTATATAATCGCCGCGGTCGGCGAATGCGGACAGGGCGCCTGCGCGAGAGGGTAGAGCAGGAGAAAGTTGAACAGTAGAGAGAATACGACCCCCTCCCCTGCCCTCCCCCGGGGAATACCGGGGGCGGGGGTAATTCGGGGGAATTGAATCCCATGAATCTGGAATTACATCAGGCGATCGAGACCTATCGGGCGGGCCGGATTCAGCAGGCCGCGGGGCTGTTCAATCAGATTTTGCGCCGCGATCCCAACCAAGGGGATGCGCTTCTTCACATGGGGATGATCGCCTATCAGACCGGCCGGGCAGATGTGGCCGCCGATCTGATCCGCCGCGCGATGAAAACCAAAAGCGGCGATCCCATGGTCCACCACAACCTCGGCTGCGCCCTCTGGCGCTGGGACGCATGGACGAGGCGGCGGCATCGCTTCGGCAGGCAATTGCCATCAAGCCCGACTACTTCAACGCGTATAACGCACTGGGGGCGATTCTCGCCGATCAAAACAAATTCGGCGAAGCGGCGCAGGCTTTTTCGAAAGCCATCGAGCTTGAGCCCAACTCGGCCGAGCGCACAGCAACATGGGCGTTTTGCTGCGCAGCCAGGGGAAGGTGAACGAGGCGATCGGGGAATTCAGCCGGGCCATCGAGCTGGCGCCGACGATGGGGGATTATCACACCAACCTCGCGACGGCATATAGCGACCAGGGAGAACTGGACGCGGCAATGAAATCGTTCGCCCGCGCCGTCGAGCTGAACCCCAATGATTCGGCGATCCTGAGCAATTATCTCTATTCGATGCATTTTCATCCCCGATACGACTCGGCCACGATTCTGGCGGAGCACAGAAAATTTGACGATCGATTCGGCAAGCCGGCGCGGGCGAAGATCGCGCCGCATGAGAACGATCGCTCGCCGGGCGCCGGCTGCGGGTGGGATATGTCTCGCCGGATTTTCGAAATCATCCCGTGGGACGATTTCTTCTGCCGCTGCTTCAGAATCATAACCACGGCCAGTTCGAGGTTTTCTGCTATTCGGATGTGGGATTTCCGGATGAATTCACGCAGAAGATTGCCGCTTGCGCGGATGTGAACCGGAGCCTGCGCGGGCTTGCCCACGGACCGGCGGCCCAGGCGATTCGCCGCGATCGGATCGACATTCTTGTCGATCTGACGCTTCACATGGGGAACAACCGGCTGCCGGCGTTTGCGATGAAGCCGGCGCCGATCCAGGTGACGTATCTGGGGTATTGCTCGACCACCGGGCTGGAGGCGATGGATTATCGGTTAACCGATCCCTGGCTGGACCCGGAGGGAGAAGGTGACGCCAATTATTGCGAGCGCTCGGTGCGGTTGCCGCGGACGTATTGGTGTTACGCGCCGGGGATCCAGACGCTGAGTGTGAGCGATGCGCCGGTGCTGAGGTATGGCAACGTGACGTTTGGGTGTTTGAATAATTTTGCAAAAACGACGCCGGCGGCGCTGGAGACGTGGGCGAAGATTCTTCTGGAGTTGCCCGATTCGCGATTGCTCGTCCATGCCAAAGCCGGGGAGCATCGAGAGCGGGCATTCGAGTTAATGAGGATGAGGGGAATCGATCGGCACCGAATCAACTTCGCCGATTTTTTGCCGCTGCCGAGTTATTTTGCCCTCTACGGCGAGATTGATATTACGCTCGATCCGTTTCCGTATTGCGGAGGGACAACGACCTGCGACAGTTTATGGATGGGCGTGCCGGTGGTAACCCTGCGCGGGCGGACGGCCGTGGGGCGGGGCGGGGTGTCGATCTTGAATAATGTGGGAATGGGCGAGCTGATCGCCCAGACGCCGGAGGATTATGTGCGCCTCGCGGTGGAGTTGGCGAAGGATCGGGATCGGCTGGTGGATTGCCGGAAAACCCTGCGGGGACGGATGATGGGCTCGGCACTGATGGATGCACCGGGGTTTGCGCGGGATATCGAGAAGATTTACCGCGAAATCTGGCAGACGTGGTGCGAGGGGCGGGCGATGCCGTTTTTGGCGAAATAGGGGTGAAGGCGTACACTCTGGAGCGATGCCACAGCTTTCGTTTGATATCGACCCGGTGATCGAAGGCAAAGCCCGCCTGAGCGAGGCGCAGGCTCTGGAAATCTACCACAACGCCTCCATGCAGGACCTCGGCCAGTGGGCGCTGGCACGCTCACAGCAAATGCACCCTGAGGATTACCGCACCTACGTCATCGACCGGAACATCAACTACACCAATATCTGCACCGCCAAGTGCACCTTCTGCGCCTTTCGGCGCGATCATGAGGATTCAGACGCATACACCCTCACCTTCGAGCAGATCGGGGCGAAGATTGCCGAGCTGGTAAGCATCGGCGGAACGCAGATTCTGATGCAGGGGGGAATGAACGACCGGCTGCCGATCGAGCATTACGAGAACCTTCTTCGCTATATCAAGACGAATTTCCCGACGATCCACATTCATGCCTTTTCCCCGCCGGAGTTTGTGGAATTTGAACGATTTTTCCAGATGGACGTGCGGCAGATCATCCGGCGGTTTCATGCGGCGGGCCTCGACACGATCCCCGGCGGTGGCGGAGAAATCTTCGCGCCGCGCGTGCGCCGCCGGATCGGAATCGGCAAATGCACCGGCGACGACTGGCTGCGCGTCATGCGCGTGGCCCACGAAGAAGGGATGAACACGAGCTGCACCATGCTCATCGGGCACATTGAGTTTGTCCGCGAGCGGATCGAGCATATGGGGGCGCTGAGGGATATGCAGGATTATGCGAAGGAAGTTGCGCGTTGCGAGTTGCGAGTTGCGAGTAAAGAGTTTGAGGACAAGACAGCACATATTCGATCTCGTTGGCCGGGGGTTTTTGCCAAGTCTTCACTCGCAACGCGCAACTCGCAACTCGCAACTTCCTCTCCCAACTCGCAACTCGTAACTTCCTCCGGCAATTACACAGCCTTCATCCACTGGCCCTTCCAGCGCGAAAACACCCCGCTTGGACGTGCCGGCGAATGGGACCCCGACGTCCACGGCCCCTTCGATGAATCGACCAACGACGACATCCTTCGCGGCCGGGTCGTGCGAATGGCCGGAGCGCAGGAATACCTCCGGATGCTCGGAATCGCCCGGCTCTTCTTCGACAACATCGCCTCCCTCCAAAGCAGTTGGGTAACAATGGGCCCGAAAATCGGCCAGTTGGCCCTGTTTTTCGGGGCGAATGATATGGGCAGCGTGATGATGGAAGAAAACGTCGTCAGCGCGGCCGGGACGACGTATCGCCTCAGCGAGCGGGAAATCTGCCGGCTGATTCGCGATGCCGGATGGGTGCCGGCGCAGCGGGATCAGTATTACAATGTACTGAAACGGCATGAGGGGAAGGATTCGCCGGACCTCGTGCCCAGCGAGCATCCGCCGGTGCGGGCGGTGAAGCAGATTGATAAGGAATTCATCGGGGCGGCGCCGGGGATTGAGAGCGCGGATCGGAGCACAAAGGTGCAGTTGCCGATTCTCGGATAGCTACGCCCCTTCACCCTGTCACCCCTTCACCTTGTCACCCTGTCACCCCCTCACCTTGTCACCCCCGCATTCGTCATTCGGGTTTCGGATTTGATTCGTCATTCTGGTTTCGGGTTTCGGAATTCGGAGCGCCAACTCCTCCGGGTCCGTAAAAGTCCCCAGCGAGACATCGACCACCCTGCTCATTCGCCTCTTTTCCCTCACCATCTTTCGGCGATGATCCTTCCACTCCAGGTCCGCCTTCACCTTCTCCGGATCGCCCGACCCGGCTTTATATTCCCGGATCAATCCCATCCCCTTCAGAAACGCGAATGCCAGTCGGCCATCGCCTGTCATCATCGACCGTTGGATGGCATCGGTGGCCGTATCGGTCATCGCCAGCAGCCGCGATTGGGCGCTTGCGCATCTGGTTGTGCCAATCGTTATAGGCTGCGCGAAATGTTGGATCGGTCTTGAGCCAGCGATAGAGGGTGGCCCTTGAGATGTCGGATGATGCGGCCGCCTGGGTGACGGACATCCCTGACACAAGCTGCTCCAGGGCCGTCTGCTGGTCGAAAGTTAGTCGTTCAAACGCGGGGCGAACCGCCAGATCCTTCTCCGCCGGCCCCTTCCCATCCCCGTTTCTCAATACGATTGCCGTGGATGGACTCGCGGGGGAATGCCCGGGCGAACCCTCCCGCACCTTTCTCACAGTCACCTTCCCTATACTCATCTTCCCACGCCCGTTTCGCATAGAAACCTCCCGCTGGAAATAGGGTCCATAGGCCTGATTTGGCATCCTAACAGATACCGAACATATGTCAAGAGAAAAATGTGGAGTCGCCACTTCACAGTCAGAGAGATGCTGGTCGTGTCGGGGTTCGGGGTGCGAAAAAGGGTGCAAAACGGGGTGGAATGGCAGTGAGACGAAATGAGACGAATTGAGACGATTTTGGGGATTTAAATTAGTGTACGCTAACTCGTAGATTATAGTTGTCATTCATTGTCCGGACGGAGCGGTGCGGGAAAGGGGTAAACGGGTAAAGCAAGTGCGAAGCTGGTCTACCGATTGTTTGTACTCTTCAGTTTTTTGCGGCGACTTGAAATGAGCGGCAGTAACACCAGCAGCCCGATGCACGATGGCTCAGGCACAACAACTATCGTCGGGGAGGTATGCGCCGCGAATCCGACACCAAACGTGCCCGTATGCCCGTTACCGCTTAAATCAGGAATCGACGTTGCTCCCGGCGAAAGACGATCAAAGTCATAGAGCAAAATCGTGGATGGGTCGTCCGTGAAATCGCTCATGGACGCGGCGTAGGAATCGCCGGAATACCTGCCCACATCCGAAATCCGCAGACTTTGAATGCTTCCAATGAATGCGGGAACAATGCCGCCAAGGTCCGCCGCACCAATGCTTACCGCGCTTCCACTACCGACTGAGAGATCACCATTTTGAGGATACGGCAGTCCTAAAGTGATTTTTGCGGCGCGACGCCACGAGACTCCCGTCGATGTATAGCCATTCTTCGCTCCCGTCATAAACATACGCGAGGTCCAACCAGTTGTTGAGCGGAACGGTCCCACCTTCAAGAGGGGTTTGCCAATTTATCGGAAACGCATACGCGGACAAGTTGTCACTATTGTCCAGAAACATATGCGTATCTTGAGCCCCGTACTCCCATGCATCGTAGATTGCACCATCATACCCTCCACTTCCCGTAGAGTACGCGAAGTCGATGGACGTTGGATCAACAATCGCTTCAATCGTTAGCTGATTCTCATTCGGAAGTACGGTGTTTCCAGCGACTGAAATCGTGTCAGTGGGATTTTGGAATTGAAGGTAATTGGCCCTTGCTGAACAAGCCGGGACAAAAACACCGGCGATAATGCACAAAATTCGCGCGAGCTTCATGAAATCCCCTTTGGCGAGTGTTGAGGATCATCGGAATAGGAGCGGCAACGGCTACATTCGAAGTGCGTTAAGGCTGTTATTGGACGGCTGACGGGTACGAATCGGCGGTGTACTCAATAGCATTTGGCGAGGGATAGTAGTTATTACTGCTTTATTCCTGATGCTCCCACAATCCGCCAAGACCACGTATCATCCTCAGCAGGAACAAACCCAATAGGGGCTTGAAGTGTTTGTACCTGTAGCCGTTCGACATAGTCGTCTGGGTAAGTTAGTCGATAATCGCGGGCCGTGATGCGGTATTCCGCCGGTGCGCCGAAATCGACCGACTTCGGGGATTTGACCTGAAGGTGTACCACAACCTCTTTAACCCGATATGAGCTTCCGTTGTAGATTTTGCAGGATAAAGTATCTGTGAGAGAATCGAACTGCGCACTGTCGGCCTGCAACTTTGATATCTCATCCGATGGTAATGGTACAATAGCCGGATCGTCATCGGCAGGTTGCCAACCATAACCGTCAAACAGGTATGTCGCCCCTGATATCCGGTCGATCCGAATCGGAAATACGTTGTCGTGCATTTTTACTTGGTCATAGCGATACCGGGTGGGCCAAACGCAAATCCCAAAGGCACCGGCGGCGCTCAAGGCAACGAGCAGTGTAAAGCCCACGATGATTGCCGTACGTAGTCGCATGTTATAGGTATCCCGCCGTGGTTATCGACCAGCTACACGATGTGATTTAGGCAATCCTGCTAAATCACTTATTCCTGTACGTTATGAAAAATGAACGATGCTCCGCTTGGAATGGCCGAATGTTGCAGTGACAGCGCGTTAGCCTCGCATTTGCTTTAGGCACCTCTCGTCTCTCACCCCATTTCCTCGCACCATTCCTCCCGGTCCACAAATAACTACTATAATCTTCTGGTGAGCATATGACCACAAGAATCGCCAAAATCGCACCATTTCGTGCGGTCTGCCCTCTGCTTTGCCGGCACTGGTTTCTAAATGTTTCTGAGCCGGGGGAACGCACCCGCAAGCGGGGCCGCTAAACTTTGGGTTCGATGCCAAGTTAGGCCGTGATTCCTAATGATCGCAAGAGACATTGTTCGACTTCACGCATTACGGGCGCACTGAGAGTTCCACCTAGCGGTCCGCGCAAGTCGCGATTTGTGCAGGTAGCTGAGGTTCTCGCAGCGAGCCATTGAGTCATGCAGAAGGCCGCCTTGCCCGGCGGACAAACGGACGTGCGTTGGGGCGGGGCGAAGATTTGTTGTAATCGGAACCGCGAGAACACTGCTGGCCAGTTCATTGCGAATGTCGGTTGAGACGATCAGGGCCGGACGCGACTTGGGATCATCGGGGAATTCAACAAGCCAAATCTCGCCCCGCCGCGGAAACGCGCCCATTGGTCAATCCTCGTCCCAGGCGCGTTCCGACTTTTGAGCCGTTGCCCTTCCCCAAGCGTCATCCTCTTCGTCGCTACCGGCTTGATAATACGCGCGGACGGCGTCGTCGAGCTTCTGCTGAGCTAGCGGATCGCTTCCATCCACGATTACCAGCGCCTCGGATTGCGCGGGCAATGAGACAGGCTGTTGGGGAACGAATGTCTTTCCGTCGAAAATTGCACGGATGGCTGTCATGGACATAATTCTATCGCATGTTGGATGGCAAACCAATCGGTTGTGGGTTGATTTGAAAGGGGTGAGAAGGTTGGGGGACCCCACGGCAGCGCCGTGGGCGTTTCGGGAATTGGCAACCCCTATCCCAGGATAGGCTTTGGCCCGATCACATCGGCCGAAAACGTCCGCAATTCCGCGGTGGACTCTTTCCACGCCGTCTCGGCCACCCCGAGCTTTTCGGTGCACAGCCGTCCCAGGAGCTGCTCGCGCGACCAGCCGGTGTCGCGGGCGACCTGTGGCAGGAAAAGCCCGGTGCGGCCGCGGAAGGTGAGGTGGATGCCGTCGCGGGTTGGTTCGAAATCCAGGGCGGAATTTCTTTTCTGGAGCGGGCCTAGGATGCTTAGTTCGAGGGTGAGTTCCGGGAGCTCGGAGCGGGAGACGGGGCTGGTGAGGAAGCGGGCATCGCCGATGACCGACTCGGCGGCGGAGACGAGGGTTTCGCGGAGCGGACGGCCGGTGTCGAGCATGCCGATGCAACCGCGGAGCGCGTGCGTGCCGTGGCGATGGAGGGAGACGAAGCAGCCGGCGGGCTGGGCGAAGACGGGATCGTCGAGGGTGGGGATGGGGCGCGGGTCGCCGCCTAGGCGGCGGATGATGACGTCGGCCGCGAAGTCGAGGATCTGCTGCTGAACTTGTGTCGAAAAATCCATCGAAAAATGTTTTGGCCAGTGGAAGTATACCGCGAAATCTATCGCGCGGTCACTTTATCCACCGGGTTATGCACCGGCAATCTTTTGATGGGTCAAGCAGTTAGGGAAATCGGTGGATAACCCAATCGCAATGGAGCGAAAAATGGGCGGAAAAGGGTTGGAAGTGGATATATTTCCGTTCGTCGTTGGGCACGAAAGTGACCAGCGAAACAGGAGAACGCTCCTGACAACCAGACCGACTTTCCAGAAGCGAAAGACCGTGCGAAGCAATAAAGAGCGGGCACGGCGAAAGTCGGCGGCCAGCGACCAGGCCACCCGATGAAAGCGGCGTAAAAAACGCCCATTCAGGCAATCCGGGTTAGAGTCGCCGCCAGTGATCTGTCCACCGCGGAGAGAAATCCTCCCGATAAAGGACAGGTTGAGCCCAAAATGCCGCGAGTGTTCTGGTAACGGAATACCGAGCGGCGCAGGATCCTAGGAGTGGGCTCAGGATAGCGTAATCCCACGGCCGTCCAGTCGGGACCCCGCTGTGCCGCCCTGTTGGGCGAGCGATCGCGGCGGCAACAGTCGCGATCGAACCGTCTGTGTGAGAAGGTAGTCAACTGCCCTTTCACGCTGAGCGGACCGAGGCGGGCCCAGGCCCAGGAGCAGGTTGCCTACAGAATCGGTTCGATACCAGAATTTGGCGGTTTAAGCCGCAAGGCGCAAGCCGACATAGGGCCCACGCGGTGACGTCGCGAGTCACTTCGTGGGCCATCTGGTTTATATTGGGAGGCCGAAATCCATTGGGGGATTCAGCCGGCGGATATCAAGGACGGGAAACTCGAAATCCGAAATTCGAATGACGAATCAAATTCGAAATTCCAAATTCGAATGACGAAACGGGGAGGCGATGGCATTTGTTTCGAATTTTGGTCATTCGGTCATTCGGGCTTGATTCGTCATTCGAATTTCGAGTTTCGAATTTCCGCCGCCGTGACTACTGGGATTTTGATTTCTGCGTAGCGGCGGCGGGGTAATGCGTCGTCTCCATCAACGCCTTCTCCTGCAGCGCTCGCTCCATGATTCCCGGCGGGGCTTCGCTGTCGGCGGGTTTTGGCGTCAGCGTGTAGTGCAGATAATGGTGGTCCTTGATGGGAATCGGCAGCAGCTCGCTCACTATATCCAGGGGAATCCATTCATATAGCGGCGCGATGACCTTGGCCTTGGTGCGGATCGTTTCATAATCGTCGTGGCGGATCATGACGTCGTAGGTGCCGTACCAGGTGAAATCGCCTGATACGGGGGTGCGGCCCCATTCGCTGTTGTTGAGCTGAACCAGGGCGCCGGGGGGATCGGTTTGGACCGTGAGGATGCGCTCGACGCAGCCGGCGCTGATGAAGGGGAGTGCCAATACGCATCCGAGCAGGGCAATGTGGGGCTTCATGCCAGGGGGGAAGTATAGATGGATACCTGGAGTTAACAAAATCGCGTTGGGAAGAGGATTTTTATCGGTTACGGTCGGGGCGGCCTTGGGGTGTTGGGCGGGAAAGCGCCGTGCAAGCACGGCGGCTACACGGGAAGGGTGTTCGGGGCGACCTTGAGGTGGGGCGCTGCGAGAAGGTAGAGATGTAGAAAGTAGAAAGTAGAGCAGAAGACCCTCACCCCTGCCCTCTCCTCTTCGAGCCTGAGCCTCAGAGCCGAAGGCCGGAGTACCAGGAGAGGGGGTAAGAGGGAGGTGGCATACGGGGTGTTAACAAAATCGCGCTTCGGGGTATCTTGGTGGGTTATGGCATTGAACCAGGATTTGTCGGATTTGTTTCGCACCTTGGCGGCGCTGATGGATATCAAGGGGGAGAGCGCGTTCAAGGCGATCGCCTTTTCGAAGGTTTCGCGGATTCTGAAGGATATGACGCTGGACCTGGCGGAGTGCTGCAGGGAGGGGAAGCTGAAGGATTTGGAGGGGATTGGGCCCTCGAGTCAGCGGATCATTGAGCAGTTTATCAGTTCGGGGAAGAGCAGCGATTTCGAGGAAGTGGCGGCCAGCGTGCCGGCGGGGCTGATTCCAATGCTGGAGATCCCCAGCCTGGGGCCCAAGACGATCGCCCTGCTCTGGAAGGAGCGGAATATTACCACGCTGGAAGAGCTGGTAGCGGCCATCGAAGGAAAGAAGCTGGAGGGGATCAAGGGGCTGGGAGATAAGAAGATCGAGGGGATCAAGCAGGGGATCGCGCTGCGGGCACAAGCGTCGGGGCGGATTGGGATCGTGCGGGCGATGGAGGTGGGCAGGGCGATTCTGGAGTCGGTGAAAAAGTTTCCTGAAGTTAAGGATGCCGAACTGGGGGGCAGTCTGAGGCGGCGGAAGGAAACCATCGGGGACATCGACATCGTCTGCTCGCTGAAAAATGATTCAGCCGGAGAGCGTGTCTCGGCGGAGTTTGTAAAGCTCAACGGGGTGCAGAAAATTCTGGGGCAGGGATCGACCAAGGCGAGCGTGCTAATGGAAGGGGGCACCCAGGTCGATCTGCGGATCGTGCCCGCGGCGAATTTCGGCGCGGCGCTGCAATATTTCACCGGGTCCAAAGAGCACAACACCAAGTTGCGCGGGCTGGCCCAGCAGAAAAATATGACGCTGAACGAGTGGGGGCTTTACAGTAATGAGGATTACGACAAGTCGGAGAAGAAGACGGGGTTTCCGCCGAAGGCGAAACCGGTGGCAAGCAAGACCGAGGAGGAGATTTACAAGGCGCTGGGGATGGGGTGCATGGAGCCGACCCTGCGCGAAGACCGGGGCGAAATCGAGGCGGCGATCGCCGGGAAGCTGCCGAAGGTCATTCAGCTGGAAGAGATCCGCGGCGATTTGCATTGCCATACCACGGCATCCGACGGTCGCAACACGATCGAGCAGATGGCCGAGGCGGCGAAGGCGCGGGGATATGAATTCCTGGGAATCACCGATCATTCCAAGACTTCTGTCCTTGCCAATGGCCTGACTGCCGAGCGGCTGATGAAGCACGCGGCGGAAATCAGGCGGATTTCGGCCAAAATGAAGGGGATAACCCTCCTGGCCGGGTGTGAAGTCGACATCCTCGCGGATGGGCATCTGGATTTTGAGGATTCGGTGCTGAAGGAATTGGATTTCGTCGTTGCCAGCCCGCACGTGGCGCTGAAGCAGGATGCGGAGAAGGCAACCGATCGGATTTTGCGGGCGATCGAAAACCGCTATGTCACGATCATCGGGCATCCGACGGGGCGGTTGATTTTCGACCGGGAGGGGTTGCCGCTGAATTTCGGCAAGATCTTCAAGGCAGCGGCGGAGACGGGGACGGCGCTGGAAATCAACTCGGCTTATCCGCGGCTCGATCTCAATGATGTCGCCGCTTATGGGGCGCTGAAGGCGGGGGTGAAATTGTCGATCGACACCGACGCCCACGGCATCGAGCAGCTTGCCAACATGCGCTTCGGCATCTTCGTGGCGCAGCGCGCTGGGCGACGGCCGCGGATGTGATCAACTGCATGACGCTGAAGAAGCTGAGGGAATTCATCGCCAAGAAGCGCCGGTAGAAATTTCGGGAGAAGAAAAAGAAACGGACCGAAGGGGAGCCACCGCCCTCGGTCCGTATCACAATTACAAGTTTGTTAAGCGCAAAGATAACGCGCCGTTGCGATGCGTCAATATCCCCGGGCCAGAATTTCACGTTGACGATCGCGGAGAAGAGCGGGTAGAAAAAATCGCGGGATCGATTATTTCGCGGCGCGGGACTCCGGTGCGTGCATCGGCGGCGAAGAATTCGATCGGCTTTCGCGCGGCGTCGGACTGGCGCGCGATATACTTGATCGTCTCATCATCGACGCGAAGAGCGAAGCGATCGCGGAGCAGTTGGTTCAATTCTTTTTCGTTCATGAAACGTCCGTGTCCACGCCGGGCGGTGTTCTTCCGCGCGAGTATAACGCGCCGGGGGATAAGAGCGATTTGCATCTGACTGTAGCGTCAGCGCCGCAGGGCAATCGCATCTGGTTTGAAAAATGCGGAAGACCCCCACCCAACCCTCCCCCGGAGTACCAGGGGAGGGGAGAAAGGCGGACATGCGATTGCCCTGATCCGCGCCGCAGACTCTACGGTCAAGCGCAAAACGCTCTAAAATTGACTGGGCGGAGGGGGCGGTTAGAATTCGCCCAACTGGAAATCCGTCCAGTTGGAAATCGTATGAGGACGCGCGGGCGTAGCTCAGTTGGTAGAGCGTCAGCTTCCCAAGCTGAATGTCGGGAGTTCGAACCTCCTCGCCCGCTTTTTTCAATTATCGCCACAGGGGTTCATTTCGGTCTCATCTTCAGCTTAATTACTCGGGTGCCTGTAGTATTTGTTTGACATCCGGCCTCTGAAGCGATAAAGGCGGTGCTAATGAAGAAGGCAACTTCCCTCGCGAAATCCTTAAACGCGATCAATACCCAATTGGAACTGCTGAGGAAACGGAAAATCCAGGCTGTGCTGCGCCCGCTGCATCGGGAGCGCAAGAAGCTTCTTTCCAGACTCGAAAAATTAGACCGGACCATCGGCAGCGCCCTGGGGGAAAAGAACGGCGCGAGTCAGCTTGCGATGAAGACGATCGCCAGGGGCCGCAAGCGAATTCGCCGCAGTGGGGATGAGCTGAAAAAAATCGCCGCCGGTGTCGTCGAACATATCAGGTCAAAAGGAACGGCCGGGATCACTCCCGCCGAAATCAAGGCGGCCTTTGGCAAACTGCTTCCAAGCCCCGCCCAATTCGTGAAAAAGCACGCCGGTGTGCAACTGAAACGAAAAGGCCCCGCAAAGCGGCCGAGGTATTACCACGGATAAAGATCCGATCAACCAACCGTTGCCAAAGGCAACGCGAACTGTGGAGATGACCGAATGAACGAGAACAAAAAGACCATCATCCGCCTGGCCCTTGGGCCCAAGGAGATGCGCAAGCTGGACGACGTGTGCGAAAAGCGCGGGATGACGCAAATCTCAGCCGTCTCGCGGATGGTGATGTGGCTGCGTGCCAGGACCACGACATCCAGACGGACATCCTCTCCCTCGGCTCGGATGATTCGTCCGACACCAAGCGCCTCAAGCTGCTCAAGCGGATTGCCGGTCAGTCGGCAAAGTAATCCGCGGCACGGCGCTCTGGATCTGCTCGCGATTCTTTTCGAGCCACGACGGAAGCATCAGCTTCGAGCCCAGCGCTTCGGCGGGTTGGTCGGCGGTGAAACCGGGGTTGTTGGTGGCGATCTCGAAGAGCACCCCGCCTGGCTCACGATAATAGATTGAGTGGAAGTAGCAGCGATCCATGACCGGCGAGACGTTGCGCCCGGCCACCGCGATGGCATTGCGCCAATCCGCCTGGGCGGCGTCGTCCGGCGCGGAAGGCGACGTGATGCACCACCCCCGCCCCCATCTCGCCCGGCTTGGCGGCGGGCGTGCAGAGCACATCAACGACCGACGCCAATCCATCGCCTTGCCCCGTGCGGTATCGAAAGCGGTTCTGGTCGTCGCCCGCGTGGCGGAACTGCATCAGATTCGTCAGCAGCGACGCGGTTTTTTCGTATCCCTCTTCGACGAGAGTGACGCTGTGAAATCCGCGGATGGCGCGCTCCGGGGCGATTGAATCGATCCGCCACGGCTGCACGCCGGAGGTTGCCGCCGATTCGACTAGTTCGAGCTGGAGCCCGTCCGGATCGGAGAATTGAATGACGCGCTGTCGGAACCGGTCCGGCACGGGTTTGCTTTCGATGCCGCGCTCTTTCAGGCGGTCGGACCAGAAATCGAGCGATTTCTCCGGGACGGCGAATGCGGTGGCCGCCACCTGCGGCGGACCGATCTCGCCGCGATATGCGCCGGGCCAGGCGAAGAAGGTGAGGATCGTGCCGGGGTGGCCCAGCTCGTCGCCGTAATAGAGGTGATAGCTGCCGGGGTCGTCGAAGTTGACGGTGAGCTTCACGAGCCGCAGGCCCAGCGTCCGGCAATAAAAGTCGATGTTCTTCTGCGGGTCGGAGCAGATTGCAGTGACGTGATGAATTCCGGAAATGGGTTTGGGGGTGTTGGGCATGGGGGCTCCGATGATGGGTAAGACGCGGGACTCGGGACGCCGCGTAAACGCGGCCGTTAAACGCCTTGGGATGCAACTGCGTTGAGAAGTTTTTTGCACGCATCGAGTTCGTCGTGGTTGATTGTATGCCCCATGCCGGGATAGCGGCGCAATTCGACCGCGGCGCCCATGGCGGCCAGGACATCCCGCGTCTCCTGCACGCGAACGAAGGGGACGTGCGGATCGGGATCACTGGTGCCCAGAAAAATCGGCGTGCCAGCCAGCGCGCCGGGATAATTCCGCGGCGTGTTTGGGGGCCCGATCAAGCCGCCGGTGAGCGCCATCACCGCGGCGTATCGCCGGGGATTTCGGGCGACGAATTCGCAGCACAGGCATGCCCCCTGCGAAAATCCCAGCAGGGCAAGTTTTTCGGCGGCGATTCCGGCGGAAATCACGTTGGAAACCATCGATTCAATCTGGGCCAGGGACCGGTCGAGAAACGGCTGATTGGCCGCCAATGGGGCGAGGAACGAATTGGGATACCAGGTATTGCCCGGCGACTGGGCGGCGACGGCGGCGAGGTGCGGGATGTCGAGCTCGCCGAAGAGTCCCATCATGTCTTCCGCGGAGGCGCCGCGCCCGTGGATCAGCACGATGGCCGCGCGAGCCTTTTCAATCGGCGCCCCCCCGAATACCGGCGGTGGATAGTTCACTTTTTTGTTCCGCGCACCTGAGTTCTCTATGTGAGTTCTCAATACCTGCGGGTGATTTCGGCAAGGAACCAGGTTCGCCGCTCGGTCTGGTCGATCCAGACCTCGAGCATGCTGGTGGTCGCGACATCGTTGTAGCGGTCGCAGGTTTCGTGGGCCACGCGCATCGATTGCGTCAGTTGCTGGTTGTCGCGGCAAAGCTCGGCAAGCATGTCGAGGGGGCCGACGTTTTCGGCGTCATTGTCCTTGAGGCGCTGGTGGCGGGCGATGTCGCCGATGGAATGAAGCGTCGTTCCGCCGATCTTTCGCGCCCGCTCGGCAACGTCATCGGTCATCGCGAATATCTGGTCGGAATGCTCGTCCAGCAGCAGGTGATAATCGCGGAAATGGGGGCCGGTCATGTGCCAGTGAAAATTCTTGGTTTTGACGTACAGAGCAAAGACGTCTGCGAGGAGTTCCCGCAGGGTTTTGGAGATTTCGACGACGGCCTCTTTGCCGAGACCGGATTGGGGATCGCTGACGCTCATGGTGCTCTCCTTCAAAATGGGTTTGGTCGGCCACTTTACCGCCAACCGTAGGATGGGAAAACTGGAAAAGCGAGGAGGAGGGAAATTTGCGACAGGGGTCGTGGCGCGGCCAGCGCGCCGTTGCCTCAATTGCCTAAACGACCCAACAGTGCGCCGAACATCCGCTGTTCATCGAATCGATCTGTTTGCGCCGAAAGAGTTTGCGCTGGGCGAGACTGTTGTGAACTCGCTCAATTTTCGGTGTTTTTCTTCCCAGCTTTTACGATGCCACCCACATGTTTATTGAAGCACTGGAATCTCGCACCTTTCTCTCTGTCGTCACGCTCACCGCGAACACGACCAAAATCCTCACCCTTCAATCCGGCGAAACGCTGAACGGAAACGGACACACCGTGGGAGGAGTCAGCGGATATGACGTCAGCAACGTCACGGTCGAAAATCTCAAAGTCAACGGCAGCAAGGGGGATGGAATCGACATCGAATCCGACAAGGCCGGCGTCTCCGGCCTTACGATGAACAACGTCACCATCTGGGGTTTCAAATCCGGGTACGGGCTGTTCATCTACACTGTCGGCAACGGGACGTTTTCCAAGATCAGCCTCACCGACATCAACGCCTACGGCAACGGCCAGGCGGGAATCTCCACCTGGGGCCCGACTGAATCGATCACGCAGTTCTCGCTCAAGGGCAGCTCCGCCTACAACAACGCCGGGATCTCCAACGGCCAGGGGCCGTCCGGCAGCGGAATCATGCTCGCGGGCGTCAACGGCGGGACCGTGCTGCAGTGCATCGCGTACGGGAATGGGGCGAACAACGATTCGTCGAGCGGACCGGTTGGCATCTGGGCCTACAACTGCAACGCCGTCACCATCACGCAGTGCTATAGCTACAACAACAAGACCGAGATGAACGACGGGGGCGGGTTTGATCTCGATGGCGGGGTCACCAATTCGACCATTATCGAGTGCCAATCGTGGGGTAATGTGGGGTACGGCTTTGCGGACTTTGCCTATGCGGGGGGTGCTGCGAATTCGGGCAATTCATTTATCGATAATACTTCGACCGCAGACGCGGAAGGATTTCTTTACTGGTCCGGCGGGCCGACGATCAGCAATCTGACGGTGAGTCAAAATCTGTTTATTGCCCCTACTTCGGGATATGCGATTGTGGAATATTCGGGGTTGTCGTATGTCAATATCAATTTCACGTCCAATACCTACAGCGCGCCGGTGCTGGTTTTAACGTAGAGTTAACAGATACCGCCCGGGCAATCGCATATGGCTTGAAAAAATGCGGCCCTCACCCCAACCCTCTCCCGGAGTACCGGGCGAGGGGGTAAGAGGGGGAAAAAGACTTTGTAGTGTATCGCAGCCTTAGTTATACTTTGGGGGCGGTCATGGCATTCTCGGTTGGCTGCGTCAGATCTAAAAGGGCTATTGGGCAATTGGATGCAACAGGTCTTGGAGCCCAGGTTCTCTTGCGGTGCGTGCGGCAAGACGTTTAAGTGGAAGCCGGAAATTGCCGGCAAAAAGGGGAAGTGCGCCTGCGGGGCGTCGATCATGGTGCCGATGACGGCGCCGCAGCTCGCCGGGGCGAAGCAGCAGGTAACCGTAACGACGACACCAGTCGTAAAGCGCGCGGTGCCGGTTACGGCGGTGGCGAAGAAACCTGCCGGACAATCTGGCGCATGCGCGCCGGTGGTTGCCGTGCCGGTGCTGAAATCTCCGATATTAAAGCCTGCGATTCCCACTCCACCGCCGCCTGTCGCACCACCACCACCGCCGCAGGAGGAGGAGGACCAGGGCGAATATGACATGGCGGATGGGATGTCGAACCTCGACTCGCTGCTGCCAACGCCGGAGGCGATCGCCGCTGCCGAGCTGGAGGCGCCGCCGCCATTGCCTGCGGAGCCCGTGGCGGCCGAGCCGATCGAATATCAACGGCCCACCAAACAACCCAAGCCAAAAAGACAGAACAACTGGATCGACCCGGAAACCGGGGATTTCCCCGATCCCATGCGCAACTATGTGGTGCCCGCGATTCTCCTGGCAGCGGGGCTCCTCGGCATCGTGCTGCACGTCATTTGGAAAATGGGCGTCGGCTCGGCCGCCGAACTCGCTATCCCGCTTCTGATGGCGATCTTGCTCGGCTTTACCGCGGTCAAAACATTTATCCTGGTCATGCTCGCCTTTCCCCTGGCGACGCGCAGCGGCGTCTATATGGGTTTGCTCCGGACCGCGATCTTCAAACTGGCCGCGACGATTTTCTTCGGAGACATCGCAATTCTTTGGCTTATTGCCGGGCTGCGCTCGCAGGGAATTATTGGCCCACGCGGCGAAGGCGGCCTCAGCCTCTGGCTTGTATACGCCGTCGTGCTCGCGCTGATCTTCTATGCCTGCTTCATATACCTCTTCCGAATTTCGGTCGCTGATTTTCGATTCGCCTACCGGATGTCGCTGGCTTCGCGGATCTGCAATCTAGTGCTGAACCTGGCATTCATCGCGTTCGTTGGGGCGATTGTCGCCAGCCGTTCAAAGGCGAACGCCCCGGTGATCTTCCCGGGAATTCAACCGCCCCCTGCACAGAACCCGATGTCCACGATCCCCGTAAGCCAGTCGCCGATTTTAATCGCCCCCGGCACGCCGATGACGGCCCAGCCGGGCCAAAACTCCCCCACCATGATGGACGCCGTCATCTCCCAGCAGATTCACCTCAACCGCATGACCGAGGGTTATTCCTGGTGCCGGTCGGGCAGGGCCGACGACGCCGACAAAAAACTCATCAGCGACATGTACAATTCGGGGGCGGACAAGGTTTATGTCGGTGGGATTGCGACGATGTACGCCCAGTTGCCCACCGACCCCGTCAAGCGCCAGACGTGCCTCGATGTCGCCCACGCCTTCCGCAAGAAATATGGCTTGCCGGACGATCCATCCGTCAACAGTTTGAATTATCAATACATCGTGATTGATCTGATGGGGTCGCACAAATGATCTCGGCCGCGGCAAGCGCCCCCGCCACGGTGCTCGCCTGCCCGGACGTGTCGATCGCCTCCCCGGCGACGACGATAATCACCTCGGTATTCTTCACCAGCCCCGCACATTACCCGCCACCCGCCTATCTCCGCCACCACAATTCCGCCAGCGGAATGTCCAGATCGGGAAACGGCGGCAAGCGCACGACATCGTCTTTCTTTCCATGCCCGGTCGCGCGGTATTTGCCCCCAGCGAGTTTAAATCCTTCGATCGTTTCCGCCCCGGGATCGACAATCCAGTAATGGGCGACCTTCCCCTTTTCGTACTGCTTGAATTTCTGCTTGCGATCCACCGCGACACTGGATGGGCTGACGATTTCAACGCATAAATCAGGCGGCCCTTCCATCGCCTTGCGGCCGACGAGATGCAACCGGTCCTTCGCAAAATAAATCAGGTCCGGGCGGCGAACGTCGTGCTCACCGAAGATCGTGTCGACATCGCCGAACAGCTTGCCTAGGTCGTACTGCTTGATGTGCTGCATCAGCAGAAACGACAGTTCTCGATCAACAGATGCATGCGTTGGATCTGGACTCGGACTCACCTTCACCTCCCCATCAACCAGTTCAAGGCGCACGCCGGGCGGGTCCTCGCCGAGTTGGAGGAATTGCCGCGCCGACATCTTGATCGTTCCCAGCGTCACAACGGATATTGTACCGGTAGTTCCACCTAATCCGAGCGCGGGTGCAGATAACATTCGCGCTTCCCCCCTTTACCACTTATAAACACGCAAAATCGCTCAATTTCCCCACGTTTCCCAAAAAGGGCGGTATTCGATGCATCTTCTGCCCCAGCCTCCCACGGCGCATCGGCGGCATGCGAATAACGCGGTGCGTGCGCCGGATAAACGGCCCCCTGCCGCCGCCCGGCTTAAGCTTTTGATTGGGGAATGCTTCAAGGAATTAAGGCAATAGACCGATTCTTCGCACGTTCAGTCGAAGGGAAGACCAAACTATGGCATTGAAGCAAACGCACATCTATCGGGGCCACGCGATCGTGCACCAGGTCTTTTCCTCGGATGCTACCGAGGAAAAAATCGAGCGGTTCGTCGTGAGTTGTCCGGGGAAAGCGAATCACGTCTGCACCAAGCACTCGCTCGAAGAGGCCAAGGCGTCTGTCGACGCGATATTGCAGCCCGCGGCCGCCGCGCCGGGAAGGTATGCGCTGAACTCCGCGTAAGCCCCGCCGAGTCTGATCCATCTACGAGCAGCGCCTGATCGGCGCAGCGCCAGCTTGCCAAGGAAATGCTTCTGAAGCGCCTTGTGCGCCTCGTTCACCTGCTCGAGCGCGAAGGTGCGATCCACGTGTACCTCAAACGGGGCCTGCTCGATCAATTGATTCAGCTTTTCGATGGTCCCCGGCTTGGGCATTCCGTCGTAGCTGTGCAATTTAATTCCATCCCGTTCCTTTGGCTCCGGCTCCACGCCATTGGGATAGGCGGCGCGACCGCCATTGTCGCAGCGCCTCCAGCGCCTGCTGGGCGGCGGACCCTCCGGCTGTCAGCAGAACGCAGTCCAACCCGCCCGGGGCAAATTTCCGGGCCGCTGCTCGCAGGTCGTCTTTATGTCCTTCAATCACCATGTCGGCCCCGACCACCGTCGCCAGGGCCACCCCGTCTATCCCCGACGCCACGGCGAGAACGCGCGCTCCCATTCGTTTGGCAAGCTGCACCGCCAGGTGTCCGATCCCTCCGCTGGCGCCGAAGATCAGAATTGATTCCCCCGATTTCAAACCCAGCCCTTCTTCCAATCCGATCAATCCGGTAATGGCGTCCACCGGCATCGACCCTGCCTGGTCGACATTCAAGCCGCCGGGAATTTTGGAAACATGGTCGGCACCCACGGCCACATACTCGGCGTAAAATCCGCCCTTGGGATTGGCCAGTGCTATCGCATAGACGCGATCGCCCTTCCTGAGGTGGCCGAACTCGCCAATGCCGGTCTCCACGACGGTTCCCGCTCCCTCCGAGCCCAGGACGTAGGGAAACTTCGGTTTCACGCCCATCATTTCCGCGAAGCCGCCTTCCTGCTCGAAAGGATCCCACACGCCGATGCCCGCCGATTCCACCCGAATCAAAACCTCCCCTGGCCCCGGCCTGGGGACCGGCAGCACGTGCATCGAAATCGGGCCGCCGAACTCGTCAATCGCGGCGGCTTGCATGGTCTGGGGCGTTGACTGCGTCATGGGAACCTCCCGGTCGGTGAAAAAAGTGGGCCTGCCCGCCTGGGCAGTCGAGCACACCAAAATCTTATGCCGGGTTGCCAGGGTCCGAATACCTGAAAAATCCGCGATCCTTCGATATTTCCGCTCGTAATTATTGGGGCATGCCAGTTCATGAGCCTGTTCACGTTTGCAACATTGCTCAATCCGGCGGCTCGCACCGCCGATGGACGTTCGGGAGAAACATGAATCGCGACAAAATATTAACCTGGGCCATCGGCATTTTATTGGCCATGGGTGTGTATCGAATCTTCAATCCCCTTACGAAATTTGCGCCGGATCCGGCGGACGCGGAGTGGACGGCGGCGGTGGAGCGCAGCCGGGATTCGGGGAAGCCGGCGGTGGTTCTTTTCTCGGCAAACTGGTGTCCGACGTGCCAGTCGCTCAGCCAGAGTGTGCTGACGCGCGACGACGTCATGCAGGAGCTTGACGATCACTATGTGTTTTACGTCGTGGATTTGACCGATCCGAGCCCGGCGGTGGCGGCGCGTTCGAGGAAATTTGGGGTGAGATATATTCCGCAGCTTATCCGTTATGACAAGGATGGGAACGAGACGGCGCGGGCGAATTTTTTGGATGGGGATCAGTTGATTGCCTGGCTGAAGGCGGGGGAATAACTGCCTAGCGCCCTATCCCTTTGATACCCGCAAAATAAACTCAATCGAAGTGAGATGATCCTACCGTTAGAAGCGTTGTCTTAATTCCCGCATGACTTCCTCGCCGGGTATCGGCACCGCCTCTCCGCTGTCAAGAGAGTCCATTCGGCGGCGAATTTCCGTGAGTTGATCCGAACTCAACTCTCCACGCGAAGCGAACTGCCAAAGCGTCTCAGCGACTTCATCTCGCTCCCGCGGATCGAGGGCCATCGCTTCGTTAATGATCTGATCTTTCGTCATGGGCATGGCACTCAGTATACCATTCCGTCGCGATCCAATCGTGACTATCTTTCCTCTACCCCTTCAACCCCCGCAAAATAAACTCAATCGCATGCTCCACCGAAAAATGATTGAACTGCTTCAAGTTCAGCGCGATCATCGCATACCCAATCCCGGTATTGATGAGCTGCCAGGCCGGCACGCGCGAATCCCCGTCCTTGCGGAATTCGCCCGCCTTCTGGCCGTCTTCGATGATCTTGCGGAAAAACCGCTCGATCTCGCTGTAATGCTCCTTCAGGACCGAAAGCACCTTCCGGTCGCGGGTTGTCGCCAGGGCGCCGTGGATGACGTGATAGGCGTTCTCGTTCGACTTAATGTGCTGGGGAAACCCGCGGGCGATGGTGCGGATCTTCTCGGTTGAGGTCGGCGCCTTTTCGATCAGTTGCCGCCAGTGCTTAAGGGTCTGGACACTGACCGCTCGGGTGATGGCCACGAACATCTCCTGCTTGGTGGAGAAATGGCGGTAGAGGATCGGCTCGGTGACGCCCGCCGCGTCGGCGATCGCCGCCGTGGTTGCCGCGTCGAAACCGTGTTCCGCAAACACCTTCGTTGCCACCTGGATCAATTGCTCGCGCCGCTGGGGAGCCTTCAATCTGGACATGTCATGTTTAATACAGATTAGCGGACGATGTGACAAGCAACGCCGATGTTAACGCCAAACCCCGAATAAAGTACCCCTCTTCGCAATCGGCAATTGGCAATCGGCAATCGGCAATTGCCAAACCCCAGTTTCCGCTTGTCCTACCCGCCGCATTTTAGATAATACCCCCATCGCCATTTGGAGGTTTTTGATGTTTGGGCGCTCGTATCGAGCTATAGAGATACCGCTTTTATTGGCGGCCTTGATTGTATTTTGCACGGCCCCGCTTGGCGCCCAGTCGGTCTTCCTCAACGCCGCAACTTCCGCGGAAGAGTCCGCTTCGCAGCCCACCGCCACCCAACCGTCCGCCAAAACCGCGCATACCCAGCTCAATGCAGTACTTCGCACCGGCGGCGTCGACCTCGACTGGGCCTGCGACCTGAGTGATACCGAGAAATTCCGCATCGAGCGGTCCGAACACGATGCTAACAATTGGCAGGCACTCCAAACCTTCCCCGCCACCCTCAGCAGCTATCGCGACGCCACGGTTCACACCACCGATTACGACTATCGCATCATCGCCCTGGACAAGGCCGGGGTTCAGCTCGATGTCTCCAACCCCGTCAGCCCCCTGAAAAAGAACATCCTCAACGTCTTCAACGGCGGCGTCGTCACCCTCAACGACATGCTGGATTTCCAGTTCTGGCAGATCTTCCGTCAACTCCATGGTCATGGGGACGCTCGCCTTCATCCCCAAGCTCCTGGCCGCCCTGATCCTCTTCGGAATCTTCTGGGTCATCTACCGCATTGTCCGGCGCATCATCCTCGGCTCCATGGCCCGCGCCCACGTCGATTCCAGCATCCGCGACATGCTCGGCGCCCTGCTCCGCTGGTCGATCATGGGCTTCGCCCTGGTCATCGCCTGCGATCAGATCGGCATCCAGATCGCCGCCCTGCTCACCGGCGTCTCGATCATCGGCCTGGCCATCGGTTTCGCCGCCCAGGAAACCCTCGCCAATTTCATCGCCGGCGTCGTCATCTTCTGGGACAAGCCCTTCAAGGTCGGCGACTGGATCATCATCGACGACATGTTCGGCAAAGTCCTCCGCGTCAGCTTCCGCTCCACCCGCATGCTGAACCTCAACGGCGAAACCATCGTCATGCCCAACACCTACATGCTTTCCAACCGCGTCGCCAACCACAGCACCCACCCCGTCATCCGCGTCGATATCCCCATCGGCATCGCCTACAAGGAATCCATCGACAAAGCCCGCACCGCCCTTCTGGCCGATCGTTCGAGGGCGACCACCGCATCTGCAAAGACCCCCCGCCCAGCGTCGTCGTCAGCCGCCTGTGCCGACAGCAGCGTCAACCTCTCCTCTGGCTCTGGATTCACGACGAATCTGTCGAAAAGGCCGTCTTTTACGAATACCTCGAAAAAGCCAAGAAAGCCCTGGATGCCGCCCACATCGAAATCCCCTTCCCCCACATGCAGCTCATGCTGGAAAACACCCCCGCCCTGATGTCGCTGCGGCCGCGAGGCCCTTCAGACAACGCCGTAACCAATCCCCGTGGACCAGGCCGAAATCAGTAGGCGATCTTTTCAGCCAACAAATTGTCTTGCCCTTGAGCCGGTCGGAGTTTAGAAGATATGCCGATTATGGAGATTTTGAACCCCGCCGTATAATCGGTAGTATCATAAGTAACGGCTGTGAAGATGGGTTAGCATACCGACTTCCCGAAAGACCCCCGGATTGAACCCGCCCCCGAAACCCTGATCCAGCCATCCGAAGGATTCCCCCAATGGCCAAGCAACAGAAAAAAATCGGCGAAATTCTCGTCGAATGGGGAATCATCTCCGACCCGCGAGGTCGCCAAGGCCCTCGAACACGCCAAGTCCAAGAGCCTTCGCATCGGCGAAGCGCTGGTCGACCTGAAGTTGTGCAACGAGGCCAACGTCTACAAAGCCCTGGCCCAGCAGCACAACATGGAATACATCGACCTCGACAAAAACTCCGTCCCTCCCAACGCCGTCAACCTGGTCCCCGACGACCTGATGCGGAAATACCTGATCCTCCCCCTGGGGATGGAAAGCGGCCGGCTGCGGCTGGCGATCCACGACCCGCTCGATTTCGAAATGCTCGAAGTCCTGCGCTTCCGCCTCAACAAAGATATCCGCACCGTCCTCGCCCCCAAGGGACGGATCAAAAGCATCCTCGACGAGCTCTTCAACACCAGCGCCACCAACACCATCGACAAAACGATGGACCGCACCATCGACCGCCTGCGCGATTCGCTCGACAAATCGCTGGACCGATCGCATGGACAAATCGCGTCGACCGATCCATCGACAAATCCGTCGACCTCGACGGCATCAACGACGAAGGCGGCGAATCCGACCCCACCCAGGCCCCGATCATCAAGCTCGTGCAGGCGATGATCGGCGAAGCCGTCCGCAACCGCGCCAGCGATATTCACATCGAGCCGATGAAGGACCGCGTCCGCGTCCGCTACCGCATCGACGGCGAATGCGTCGAGCGCGACCGCATTCCCCTTCGCATGAAGGGCCCGCTCATCAGCCGATTGAAAATCATGGCCGGCATCGACATCGCCGAAAAGCGCCTCCCGCAGGACGGCCGCATCAAGCTCATCGTCGACAAGGTCCAACGTCGACTTCCGCGTCAGCACCCTGCCCGCCTATCACGGCGAATCGGTCGTCCTGCGTATTCTGCGCCCCGACAGCGTCCGCATCGGCATCCAGAACCTGGGCTTCGAGGAAGAGGACTACAAGGTCTTCCAGAAAATCATCAAGCGCCCCAACGGCATCTTCCTGGTCACCGGCCCCACCGGCTCGGGCAAAACCACGACGCTCTACGGCGCGCTCAACGAACTCAACCGCCCCGACCGCAAAATCATCACCGCCGAAGACCCCGTCGAATACAACTTCGTCGGCATCAACCAGTGCCAGGTGCGCGAAAACATCGGCCTCAGCTTCGCCAAGATTCTCCGCTCGATGCTGCGCCAGGCCCCCAACATCATTCTGGTCGGCGAAATCCGCGATAAGGAAGTCGCCGAAGTCGCCATCCAGGCCGCCCTCACCGGCCACCTGGTCTTCAGCACGCTCCACACCAACGACGCCCCCGGCGCCATCACCCGCCTGATCGACATGGGCGTCAAGCCGTTCCTGGTCGCCAGCTCCGATTCAGGCGGTCATGGCCCAGCGCCTGATCCGCGCCCTTTGCCCCAAGTGCAAGCAGCCCGACAAGGAACCCGATCCGATGTGGCTCAAGCTCGCCGGCATCAAGCCCGACGATCTCAAGGACAAAATCATCTACAAGCCGCGCGGCTGCGATTACTGCACCGGCACCGGCTTCCGCGGCCGCATCGGCATCTTCGAGCTCATGCACATGAACAACGAAATCCGCACCCTCGCCTTCGAACGCGCCCCGACCAACAAGATCCGCAAGGCCGCCCTGGCCGGCGGCATGAAGTCCCTCCTGGCCGACGGCCGCATCAAAGTCCTCTCCGGCATCACCACCGCCGAGGAAATCGTGAAGGTCGCCCAGGTGGAAGGCGTCGTACAGATGTAACCAACCGGATATAATCATCATGGCATCAACCCTCCAAATCGACCGTCTGCTGGAAACCTGCGTCCGACGCAGCGCCTCCGACCTCCACCTGGCCGTCGGCAAACCCCCCACGCTGCGCCTGCACGGCCACCTGCGCGAGCTCCAGACCAAGGTCCTCGAACCCGAAGACACCATGGCGCTGATGAAGAGCGTCACCCCCGAGCGAATCCAGCAGGAATTCGAGGAAACCGGCAGCGGCGACTTCGGCTTCGCCTTCGGCACCGAAGCCCGCTTCCGCGTCTCCGTCTTCAAGCAGAAGGGCGTCGCCAGCCTGGTCCTCCGGCGAATCCCCAACAAGCTGCTGACCTTCGAGCAGATCGGCCTGCCCGACATGGCCGAGCAGATCTGCCGCCGTCCGCGCGGAATCTTCCTCGTCACCGGCCCCACCGGTTCCGGAAAAACCACCACGCTGGCGTGCATGATCAATCACATCAACGAGAACTTCGACCGCCACATCATCACGATGGAAGACCCCATCGAGTATTACCACCAGCACAAAAAATCGATCGTGGTTCAGCGCGAGATCGGCGTCGACGTCCCCAGCTTCTCCGAGGCCCTCCGCCGCGCCCTCCGCCAAGACCCCGACGTCATGCTCGTCGGTGAAATGCGCGACCTGGCCACCATCGGCTCCGCCATCACCGCCGCCGAAACCGGCCACTTGGTTTTCGGAACCCTCCACACCAGCGGCGCCGCCAGCACCATCAACCGCATCATCGACGCCTTCCCCACCGACCAGCAGGAACAGGTCCGCGTGCAGCTTGCCAACAATCTCATCGCCGTGCTCTCCCAGGCGCTTTGCCCGCGCGTCCGACACCGACGGCATGGTCGCCGCCTACGAATTCATGTACGTCACCCCCGGCATTCAGAACCTCATCCGCGAAAACAAGGTCTTCCGCATCGACTCCGAAATCCAGACCGGCAAACGCTTCGGCATGCAGCTTGCTCGACGACACCCTCTGGGCCTTTTCCAGGCCGGGAAAATCAGCATGGAAGAGGCCATCGACAAGAGCAAAGTCCCCGGCCAGATGATGGACAGATTCAACCGCAACGGGGCCTGGATGTGGGCGAAGACAGCGACGAATCCCCCGACGACGGCGGCGAAGCCAGCGGCGCTCCCGCCACGCCCCAAGCCCTCGGCCGGCGGCGGTGGCTGCCGCACAATCCTCCGACGCCGAGCGACAGGCCCAGATCGAAGCCAACCGGCACGCATGCAGGCCATGGCCGCAAAAAAATAGCTCATGAATTTGCAAAAACCTCCGTCCGCAAGCTTTCGCAGTATGTAGAATAAGGAAGCGATACGATGTCAGACCCCCAACCCAACCCCCCCCAGCCTAAACCCTCGACGCCCTCCGGTTTCCCCCGTCCCGCCGGTGGCGGACGACCGATTCCCATCACCGCCGTCCCCGTGACGCGGATCCCACCCCCCGGCTCCGCCCGCAGCCACCCAAGCCTCACGCCAGCGGCAACGGCAACGGTAAACCCCCCATCGCCCCGCCCATAACGCCCCCCGCCGGTGGCAACCCACCGCCAGGCGGAAATCCTCCCGGCGCGAATCCCCCCGGCCCGACGCCCGGCGGCGGCCAATCCGCCCCCGGAATGCCTCCCATTTCCGAACTAAAAGGCCGCCCCCTGGGCCGCATCCTCCAGAAAATGGGCAAGGTCACGCGCGAGCAATACACCGAAGCCCTCAACTTCCAGAAAACAAACCCGGCGTCCAGCTCGGCCGAATCCTCATCGACATGGCCGCCATCAAGGAAAGCGACCTCAACATCGCTCTGGCCGCCCAGCAGGGATTTGAGGTCATCAACCTTGAAGGCGATCAATATCGACCCCGCCGCCATCGCCGCCGTTCCCGCGCAGCTCGCCACCACCAGCAAGGTGCTCCCCATTTCCTTCGACCCGGCGACCAAGGCCCTCACCGTCGCGATGGCCTCCCACGAAAATTTCCGCGCCCTCGACGACCTCCGCTCCCTGATGGGTACCAGGTCACCGCCAAAATCGCTTCCGATCCCGAGGTCCTCGACCGGCTCATCGCCAAGTATTACCAGGCCGCCGCCGAAGGCATCGGCGAAATCCTCGGCGAGCTCCAGGCCGACGACGCCCTCAAAGACCTCAAAAACCGCGGCGAATCCATCGACATCGACAGCCTCGAGGAAGCCGCCAATTCCAACCCCGTCCGCAAGCTCATCAACCTCGTCCTCCTCCAGGCCATCAAGGACAAGGCTTCCGACATTCACTTCGAGCCGTTCGAAGGCGAATTCAAGATGCGCTACCGCATCGACGGCGTGCTCTACGAAATGATGCCCCCGCCCGCCCACATCGCCCCCGCCATCAGCAGCCGCATCAAGGTCATGGCCAACCTCGACATCGCCGAACGCCGCATGCCCGCAGGACGGCCGCATCGAGCTCAACGTCAACAACCAGCCCATCGACCTCCGCGTCAGCGTGCTGCCCACCATGTTCGGCGAAAGCGTCGTCATGCGCGTGCTCGACCGCGCCAACGTCAGCCTCGACCTCGACAAGCTCGGCATGCGCGACGAAGACCTCACCGTCACCCGCCAGCTCATCCACAAGCCCAACGGCATCGTCATCGTCACCGGCCCCACCGGCTCCGGTAAAACCACCACGCTCTATTCCGCCCTCCGCGAGCTCAACGACCTCAGCAGCAAGCTCATCACCGCCGAAGACCCCGTCGAATACGACATCGACGGCATCATCCAGTGCCAGATCAAGCCCGACATCGAGCTGACCTTCGGCCGCATTCTCCGCGTCCATGCTGCGTCAGGACCCCGACATCATTCTCGTCGGCGAAATCCGCGACAAGGAAACCGCCGAAATCGCCGTCCAGGCCTCCCTCACCGGCCACCTGGTCTTCAGCACCCTGCACACCAACGACGCCCCCAGCGCCATCGCCCGCCTGCTCGACCTCGGCCTCGAGCCGTTCCTGGTCACCGCCACCATCGAAGGCATCGTCGCCCAGCGCCTGGTCCGAAAAGTCTGCCTCAACTGCAAAACCGAATACACGCCCACCCTCGAACAGCTCATGGAACTCGAGCTCCGCCTCGAAGACGTCGTCGGCAAAAAATTCTACTACGGCAAAGGCTGCGACAACTGCAACAACACCGGCTACAAGGGCCGCTTCGGCCTCTACGAAATCATGCTCCTCGACGACGACATGCGCGACATGATCATCCAGCACGCCAGCACGCAGGTCCTCCGCATGGAAGCCAAAAAACGCGGCATGCGCACCCTCCGCAGCGCGGCCTGCTGGCCATCTACGACGGCATCACCACCATCGAAGAAGTCGTCCGCGAAACGATCGTGGAAGACCAATAGAAACTCGAATTCCTGCGCAGCCTTGCTAACATCATGCCCATGACGCTAACTGTCGAACTCCCCAGCGACCTCGAAGCGGTGATCCGCCAAAGCGTAAAGGGCGATCTCAACGCCTACGCGCGCGAGGCCCTGGCGGTTCAGCTATATCGCGACCGAAAGCTCTCCCACGCCCAGTTGCAGCGGTTTTTCGGCCTTTCAAGCTTTGAAGTCGATGCGATCCTGAAAAATCACGGCGGCGTCGATGACATCACCGCCGAAGAACTCGCCGCCCAGGTGTCCGCTTCGCGCTCGGCCCGGCAAAAATCCCAGCCGAAATGATCGTTGTCTCCGACAACTCCCCCCTTCAGTACCTCGTTCTCATCCAGTGCATAGAATGTCTTCCCTCACTCTACGGAGAAGTGCTCACGACGCCGCAGATCATCCAGGAACTTCGTCACCCCAAAACCCCCGCCCCGATCCATGCCTGGCTGGATTCAACTCCTCCCTGGCTCAGAATCGAATCGCCCGCGGCCGTCGAGGCCTTCAATAACCTCGACGCCGGCGAAGCATCCGCGATTTCTCTGGCGCGGCAGCGAAGGGCCGATCTATTGCTCATTGACGAGCGCGCCGGCGCCCAGGCAGCTCGCGCAACGGGCATCAGCGTTATCGGAACGCTGGGCGTATTGATCGAAGCCGGACTTGAAAACCTGATCGACTTCGACTCTTCCTTGAACCACCTCACGCTTCAAACCCCCTTCTACGCCTCCAGGACCCTCATCGACGCCGCCCGCCGCATCTATCGCCAAAGGTCCGGACAGTCGCCCGACGCCAGGAAATAGCAAACCATTTCGTCGGAGCCGCGGATGGCTCCGGGCCGTAATCGGCGAGTACGCCCCGGAGGCGTCCGCGCCTCCGAATTTCGAATTTCCCGGCCTCAATTTCCGCGGGGATTATTAATCCTTTTCGCTCCCCTCGTCCGATAAGACCCTTAAGCCCCGCCAAAGAGGGCGATGCCCGCACGATGTCCGCGCGGGACCGTGACAAATTCCCGAAAGGCCACGTGCCTTCGTTAAGGAGAACCCCCATGATTAAGTCTTCCCTCATGAAATGGGCCGTCGCCGCCGCCCTCGCGGTCCCGGCAATTCCCGCTTTTGCAACCGTCCATCATCACCACAAGGTCGTGATGAGCTCGCGGACGCACCATAACGTCTCGCTCCTGGCCGCGCGCGGCCGCCATCACGTCGCGACCACCGCCGCCCGCCACCACATCACGAAGCTCACCCACGGCAAAAAGACCCCGATCAAATTCAGCAGCAAATTCACCAGCAGGCTCGGCAGCAAGCTGACCGCGCATCACCGCGGCCACCTCAAGACCACTGCCCGCACCAGCCATGTCCGCCATGCATCGCTCGAGCGCCGGCACGACGTCGCACTTCAAGGTCCACGTCACCAAGATGCCCCCGACGATCGACGGCATCCCGGCCTAAAAAAAGGAACCAACCGCTTTTGAAGTCCAGCGGGGCGGCACAGGATGTGCCGCCCTTTTTAATGCCGCTACCGAGCGATCCAGAGGACCGCCGATGGTCAGATCGGCAGCTTTTCCGCCAGAACGTCGATCTTCCTGATTTCCGGCGCCTTCGCGAGCAGATCCGGCGCCTTTTGCATTCAGCGCCGCCGCGACTCTCCCCGCCAGATGGGCCTGCCTGCCGCTCTCATCCGCAAACGTGTCAAAAATCCCGAACAAATTGGGCGCCATCCGCAGTGCAAACCACGCCACGGTCTTCGGCTCCTCCCGCACAAGCGCGGCTCCCTGCTTCAAAAACGCCTCAACCTCCGCCTCTTTGCCGGGCTTGGCTTCCAGTTGAACGAAAAGCGCGAAATGATTCATTGCAAGTCCTTTCTAAAACGTGCGCCTCCAACGATAGGCCGCGCCCAAAGCCGATCTCAATCGCCGGCGCTAAATTTCTCACGCGATTAACCCAAGATCATATGGTGTACCTCCCTTTTTCAACCACCGGCGCCCTCGCCCCGGCATGCACCAACGGACGTTCACCCATATCCCGATTCCCCCTCCGCGATCTCCGCGTTCTCCAGCGAAGCGGGCGGTGAACATCCCCCTATTCCAAATGCTCTGGCCGAAACCCCATCCCAACCATCCGCCCGAGCATCCGCCGAGCCATTGGAAACTTTTCCGTAATATTCATGAACATCGGCGGATCGATCGCCTCCGGCTCCTCGAAAATCCGCTTCAGCAGGTGCTCATGCATAAAAATCTGCACCCTTTGTGTTAGCCACGCCGGTCGCTCCCGCCTCGTTTGCACCCCCTTCAAATCCCCCTCCTTCACCGTCCTCGTGCGCAGCTTCTCCCCCAGCAGATTCGCCGCCGCCACCGCATCCTGGATCGCCAGGTTGATCCCCACCCCTCCCACCGGCGACATCGCATGCGCGCTGTCTCCGATGCACAAAAGCCCCTCGCGATACCACCTTCGCAGATGGTCAACCTTCACGCTCAGCAGCTTGATATCCTCCCACGATTTCAGCTCCCCGGTCCGATCCGACAGAAACTTCGCGCACCGTGAGATGTCAGCTCGAAACGCCTCAAGCCCGCGATTGCGGATTTCCTCAAACGCATCCTTATGGATGATGTACGCGCACTGCCAGTAATCGTCACGGTTGATAAGCACCATGAACTGCTTCCGCTCGACATACCCAAATGCCGCCGCCGCATCCTCCGCCCGCCGCGGCAGCCGGAACCAGAGCACGTCAATCGGCGACCCCGAATCGACAACCTCAAGCCCCGCGCACTTCCGCACCGTCGACGCCCTCCCGTCCGCCCCCACCACCAAATCCGCCGTCACCTCCAGCCTTCCCCCCGGCGTCTTCGCCCCCACCCCAACAACCCGCCCCTCCTCGATTAGCAAATCCGTCGCCTCCGCCTCCATCCGCAAGTGAAACCCCGGCAGCTTCCGCGCATGCTCCGATATAAAATTCAAAAAATCCCACTGCGGCATAAACGCAATGAACCGGCAATGCGTCGGCAGATGCGTCAGGTCCGCAATGCGCACCACGCGATCCTTGAAATGAGCCGTGACCTCCCGCATCTCCTGGTGCGGCTGCTGCAAAAAATCCTCCAGGATCCCCAGCTCGTGCATCAGCTCCAGCGTGGAAGGATGAATCGTATCTCCCCGAAAATCGCGGAAAAAATCTTTGTGCTTCTCCAGCACTAAAACGTCCACACCCTTGCGGGCGAGGAGGAAGCCCAGCATCACCCCCGCCGGCCCCCCGCCGGCGATGCAGCAGGTGGTTTGCTCCTTCTCAACAGAACCCGGCGACGATTCGTGCGGCAAGGATCCCATAGCCATCGCTTTACCATAATTGAACCCCTTGAAATCCGCACCGCTGAAACCCGAAACGAAAACACGGTTCCCTCACATTTGGCGCTCGCCCAAAATACATTTCCTCAAACAGTCCTGGATTTGCTAACCTTCCCCCCATGGCAAAACGACTCGGCTGGTACCGCTCCGAACAACTCATCCTCAAAATCACCCTCTTCAACAGCAAACCAAAAATCTGGCGCCGCGTCGAGGTCCACAGCGGCCTGACCCTCCATGACTTCCATTTCGTCATCCAGAATGTCTTTGATTGGACCGATTCCCATCTCTACCACTTCCTCGTAACCCCGGAAGGGAAGCTCACCGGCGCGCCTGCGCGACGCACAGCGATATCACGTCCTGCCCCCCGATCCCTATTTCGACAACGAAAATGACCGCAGGGCCGACGAAGAACTCATCGGCCGAGTCTTCACCCCCCAGTGCAACCAGATCGTCTATGAATACGATTTCGGCGATTCTTGGAACCACATCATCAAGCTCGAAAAACGCTCTCCCGGCGGCGACCCCTATCACATCCCTCAATGCCTCGCCGGCGAAAACGCCGCCCCCCTCGACGACATGGGGGGCATCTACGGCTACTACCAATACATCGAGGCCCTTCACGACGACACCCAGGACCGGCACGAGCAAGCCCTCGAATGGCTCGGTGAAGAATTCGACCCCGCCCGCTTCGACCTCGACCGCGCCAACCAGCGCCTCACCTCCTGCTTCAAGCCCGTCCCCAGACGCCCTCGTAAATCCCGCAAATCGCAAGATTAACCCACGCGCATTTTTCCCACGTGTAGCCGGCGAGCTTGCTCGCCGCGAGCCTGTCGAACGGCTCCCCGATCATTCACTACCCGCCCCCATTTCCCGCACCTCCAGAGCAATCCTCTCCGCCGTGCGCAGCCGGCTCATCCGAATTATCCAAAACCGTCCCAAACGACGGACAATGAATCCCCTGCCCATAATGATACCGAATCCTCGACCGCTCCCACTCCGTCAGTTCGCGAGCCCCCCGATTCGAAAGCGCAATTTCCAGCTTCGGACCCAGCGTAAAGCTGTACACCACCGCCCCCACGGCCAAAAGCCGCGCCACAAATTCCGCATGGTCCTCCCCCGAAATCGGCCAAACCACGATCGGACAAAACCCTCGCTGATGCCACTCGCTGGCCAGCATCGCGGCATCATTCAGCAGCGGTTTGATCGAGTCCTCCAGCGACATCCCCGAAGGCGCCGGCAGATCGTCAACCTCAATCAGCACAGAGCGCGGAATCAATTCCATCAGCAGTTTCGCTACCGTTGATTTCCCCGCGTTGATCGGCCCGTTGAGATAGATAACCACAGTTGAAGCTTAAGCCCCGCCGCGTCAAATGAAAGCGAATCTTTCCCCAGCTATAATCCCATCCATGCGCCCTTCTGAAATCCACAACTCCCACGTCGAAAACACCATCCCCGTCCTCCCCGTCTCCGACGTGCCCCGCTCGATCCGCTTCTACTGCGAAATCCTCGGCTTCAAATTGGACTGGGGCGGCAAAGGCAACACCGCCCACATCGCCTCCGTCTCCCGCGACGGCCACCACATCATGCTCGAACGCGGCCAAACCCCCGGCACCGGCTGCGTCTGGATCGGCGGCTCAATCCTCGTCTCCATCTGGGACAAAGTCCGCTCCAACAGCCAGATCAAAATCCTCAAGCCCCCAACTAACGAGTACTGGGCCCTGGACATGAGGATCGCCGACCCCGACGGCAACGTCCTCTGGTTCGGCACCGAAAGCTTGAAGGATGTCCCCTTTGGCACACAACCCTCGGATCAGCAACTTCCTCGGTAAAGCAACCCGACTAATACAAATTTGCCACGGATTTAAATCAGATGCACACAGATGAAAAGCATTTTGGATTCATCTGTGTGAATCTGCCTTTTCATCTGTGGCAATAACGAATTTCTAATCCGTGCTGTTCACTCCTGCGGCCCCGGCAATTTCCCAATGAACTCCGCCAACTGCAACCCCGTCGGGCTTTCCGCCGTACGCACATAATATCCGCTCGTCGCCACCCCGCTGCACAGGCTCTCTTCAAGCCCCAGCCCAATGATTCGTCCCAGGCAAAACCCCGCATTAAAATGATCCCCGGCGCCGGTCGAAATCTTCGGCTGCTGCACAAACGGCCCCGCAAAACTCGCCGACTCTTTTTCCGCCGCCGCCGCCGCCCCCTTGCGGGGATGAATCACCACGCACGAAAGCTTCAGCTTGGCGCGAATCCCCGCCGCCGTCTGCTCGATCGCGCTCTCTGGATCCTTCGGCACCGAAATCCCCAGCACCTCGGCGATCCCCGTCGATTCCTTCAGATTCAATCCCAGGATCACGTTGCACACCGGCTGAAACCCCGACAGAATTTCCAGCGCCGCCGCGATATCCCCCCGCGTGCGCTTCTCCGGATCGGCCAGGTCGATGAAGAGCGTCCGCTGCCCCTTGGCGCACTTCGGCAGAATCTCGCTCCGCAGCTTTCCCAATATCTCCGACATGAACGGCAGCATCGTCCAGTTCACCATCCCGATCAGCGTCGACTCGCTCACCAGCGTAATGAGCTGCTCCTTCCCCACGCGCTCGACGAGATTTTGCCAGTTCACATCCCCCAAACTCTGGTGCTTGCCCAGCATCAGCTTCCCATCTTCAAACTCCAGTGCATCGGTATGCCCCGGCTCGGCGATGCTGATCGCCTTGGAATTCTTCGCCAGCTCCGTAAAGACCGGATGCAGCGCCGGATACCCCAGGCTGCCGATGTACGTCACGCCCAGCCCCGCAGCTCCCAGCGCATTGGCCATGATCGGCCCATTGCCGCCAAGCTTGGTCTGCTTCACATAAAGCTCGTAATTACTCGATTGCCCCGCCGCCCGCAGCACCTTCTCCCCAAAAACGCTGATCGTCTTCATCGGCTCATAGCGGCCGCGGTCGATCCGCTTATCCACCACCGCGATGATCTCATCCACAAACCCATCCAGCCCAAGCAGCGCCAACTGCTTCGGCAGCCCCGGCAGCGCAGCCGTTAGCTTCCGAGATGCCGACTCACAAACGCTAGCGCGACTCGCTCCCATTCGATTCAATGTGGAACTGGCTCAGGCCCCGCGGGAAGCGGAGGCATCACCGTATAAGACGGCGGTGGTGAAAGAGACTTGTACACCTGAAGCTGCCACGGAATTTCCAGAACAACCCCCGGCGCGATGTAAATCAAATTCCCCAAAAAGAAAAACGGCTCCGTCAGCATATTTAAATCATACGGCAGCCGCCCCGGCTGAAGCGGCGCGTAATCCGGCCACGCCCACACCGCGTCATTCACATAACATGCCGGCGTCGGGTCCCAAACCCGCATCGCCATCGCTCCGTCCGTCGGAATCGGCGCGTCGTTAAACTGCTCCGTCGGCGGCACCTTCTCTTGAAGATGCACCACCGGCCGGACGGTCGTGCTCACATCGCTGGTGACGGTGCTCATCGAGCTGTTGAATGAGCTGCTCGAGCTGCACCCACCCGCCAGCGCCGCCGCAAACGCAAAAATCGCCAATCGCTCAGGGATTAAGGACATGATCCATATCCTTCTTGAAAGCATCGCTGTCGAAATTAGTCACGCCGCCGCCGGAAATATCTTCGTCATTGTGATCGGGCATATATCCCATCGGGTCCGAAAGCGCCCGGGTGGTGGGATCGCCGGAATCCATCGAGGCACTGTCCGTGCATCCGACCGCCAGCCACCCCAAAGCCGCCACACATCCGATCGTCAAACACAACATCCATCGGCTCCGGTTCCACATGGCACACCTCGTACAACTATATCGGCATACCCATTCTACCGACCTTCAACCGCATACTCGACAGTGTAATTCGGGGATTCTTTAGTAATCGTGATGTCATGCGGATGGCTCTCCGCCATGCTGGCCGAGGACACCCGGCAAAACCGCGCATCCCGCCGAAGCGCCTCGATATCCTTCGTCCCGCAATATCCCATCCCTGCCCGCAGCCCCCCCACCATCTGGTAGACAAAATCGCCCAGCGACCCGCGATAGGGCACCCGCCCCTCGACCCCTTCAGGTACGAGCTTGCTCGATTCCTTAACGCCCGCCTGGCCGTAACGGTCTTTCGATCCGCCGATCATCGCCCCCATGCTCCCCATGCCGCGGTAGGTTTTGTAACGACGGCCCTGGTGGATCACCATCTCGCCGGGCGACTCTTCCAGCCCCGCGAAAAGGCTCCCCATCATCACGCTGCTGGCCCCGGCGGCAATCGCCTTGGTGATATCCCCGCTATGGCGGATGCCCCCATCCGCGATCACCGGCACCCCCGCCACATCGGCAATGCTGGCGACGTTCATCACAGCCGTAATCTGCGGAACGCCCACCCCGCTGATGATGCGGGTGGTGCAGATCGCCCCCGGCCCGATGCCGACTTTCACCCCATCCGCGCCGGCGTCGATCAAATCCCTGGCCGCGGCCGCGGTCGCCACGTTGCCGGCGATCACTTCGATCGCCCAGCGCTTTTTAATTTCCTTTACCGTGTCGATGACGTTCTGGCTGTGCCCATGGGCGGTATCAACAACAATCACATCCGCATCGGCCGCGATGAGCGCTTCAACGCGGGCATAATCATGAACCCCGGTAGCCGCCCCCACCCGCAATCTTCCCCGCCGGTCTTTGCAGGCGCTGGGAAACTGGTGCATCTTGTCGATGTCGCGCATGGTGATCAGGCCCGTCAGCCGATTTTCCTTGTCCACCAGCAGCAGCTTCTCGACCTTCGCCTTGTACAAAATCCGCTCCGCCTCATCGAGCTTGGTGTGCTCTGGTGCAGTCACCAGCTTTTCCCGGGTCATCACATCGCCGATCTTTCGCGAATCGTCTTCCTGAAATTTCAGGTCCCGCCGGGTCATGATGCCAACGAGTTTCGGCAACTTGGCACTCCCATTGCCCGCCCGGTGCCGGTGCGCCAGCTCCACCGGCTCCGGCCCCCCTTCAACAATCGGAATCCCGCTCACGTTGTATTCCCGCATGATCTTCCGCGCCGTGGCGATCGTAGCCGTCGGCGGAAGCGTAATCGGATCGACGATCACCCCGTTCTCGCTCCGCTTCACCTTCTCCACTTCCCGCGCCTGATTCTCCACCGACATATTTTTATGAACGATTCCAATGCCACCCTCCTGGGCCAGCGCGATCGCCAGCGCAGCCTCGGTGACGGTATCCATGGGCGCGGAGATCAGCGGGATATTGAGTTCAATCTTGCGCGTCAACCGCGTGCGGGTATCAGCATCGGCAGGAACAAACGCGATTTTGGCAGGGATCAACAGAACGTCGTCAAAGGTGATCGCGTCGTGGATTATCTTGGGCTGTTCCATGTGATACTGTTACGTTCGGAAGGGGGAAGTGTCAAGTCGAATGAGTTGCGAGTGACGAGTTGCGAGTTGCGAGAGAAAACCCCGTTTTTACTCGCAACTCGCAACTCGTCACTCGCAACTTCCCCCACCCCTTGATTCCCCGCCTTCCCGGAACTAGGGTTTTCTCATGCCAGTCACGCAATTAAATAACGAGCAGATCAACCGTTACAAGCGCCATCTGATCCTGCCCGAAGTCGGCATGGAGGGGCAGCTTAAGCTCCTGAACGCAAAGGTCCTCTGCATCGGCGCGGGCGGCCTGGGATGCCCGATCAGCCTCTACCTCGCCGCCGCCGGCGTCGGCACCATCGGCCTGGCCGACATCGATGTCGTCAGCCCCAGCAATCTCCAGCGGCAGATTCTCTTCGGCATCACCAACATCGGCGAAGACAAGGTCAAGGCCGCCGCCAAGCGGCTCAAGGACCTCAACCCCGACTGCGAAAATCATCGAGCACAAAACCATCGTCAACAGCTCCAACGTGCTCGACCTGATCAAGGATTACGACGTCATCATCGACGGCACCGACAATTTCCCCACCCGCTATTGCGTCAACGACGCCTGCGTGATCCTCAAGAAGCCCAACGTCTACGGCTCGATCTTCCGCTTCGAAGGAATGGTCACCGTCTTCGCGCCGCATCTGGCCAACCCCGATCGACCCGGCGAGCATGGCCCCTGCTATCGCTGCATGTACCCCGAGCCGCCCGACCCCGGCTCCGTCCCAAGCTGCGCCGAGGGCGGCGTCGTCGGCGTTCTGCCGGGCATCATCGGCACCCTCCAGGCCAACGAAGTCATCAAGCTGATTCTCGGCGTCGGCCGACCCGCCATCGGCCGGCTGCACCACCTTCAGCTCCATGGACCTGGAATTCAGAACCTTCAAGCTCCGCCGCGACCCCACCTGCCCCGTCTGCGGCGACCATCCCACAATCACCAAGCCGATCGACTACGAGCAATTCTGCGGCGTCCCCATCCTCGACCCCAAAAGCCTCGCCGAAACCGAAGCAGAAGTGCACAACGCCAAATCCGGCGGCAACGGCCAGCCAAAGCCCGATCCAGCCTCGATGCCCGCGGCCTCCCCCCAGGCTATCCCTTCAAGCCCGATTGGGAAATCACCCCGCGCGAAGTGAAGACAATGCTCGACGGCGACAAAGATTTCATCTTCATCGATTGCCGCCTCCCCAACGAGCAGGCCATCACCGCGATCCCCCCGGCCAAGCTGATCCCCCTCCAACAGCTCGCCCAGCGCATCGGCGAACTGAAAGGCCACGAGCACGAAAAAATCGTCGTCCACTGCAAAAGCGGCGGGCGGTCCATGCAGTTCACCCAGATCCTCCGCCAGCAGGGCTTCAAAGACGTAAAAAGCATGGCCGGCGGAATTCTGCTGTGGAACAAGGACATCAACCCCGGCGGCCCGCAGTATTAATCGCTCTCTTACCCCCTTCTTACCCCCTTCTTACCCCCTCGCCCGGTACTCCGGGAGAGGGCTGGGGTGAGGGTCTTCTCTACTGTTCTACTTTCTACTGCTCTACTCTCTCGCGCAGCGCGGGGGTCTTCTCTACTGTTCTACTTTCTACTGCTCTACTCTCTCGCGCACGCGGGGGTCTTCTATACTGCTCTACTTTCTACTGCTCCACTCTCTCGCGCAGCGTGCCCTATCCGCTTTTTGCGGACTTCAACAATTTCATCCCGAAAATCGCCGCTTTTTCCAAAATAGGTACAAAACGTACACCTTTTGGACCTGTATATAGATGCATGATATTTTTTCCCCAATCTGCCGGAGGACCGATGTCCCTCAATCTGAAATCTCAAATTTCAAATCCCTTTCCCCTCCCGCCCTTCCCCCAGTGGAAAGAAAAAACCGCGCGAAAATCCCGGAACAAACCGGACATTTGCGGACATCGACCCATTGCCCAAACATTCGCTCGCCCCACACGATTCCCAAAAAGTGAGATAAAGTGTGATATTCTGGGATATCCGCCGCAGGATGTGAGGGTCTAACGCGTCCTCTTGGACGCGCGAGCATCACAAATGGGTCAGTGTAATCCCGGAACGCGCCCCGCCCCCGTGGGGAATTGAAAAGTCACCACGGCGCCTCACATTCACCCACGACCAAAATGACTCTCTTCTAAAGCGTATCCAAAAATGGTACGATCGTATTAGAAATGGATACGAACCGCTCCCACACTCTGGGTACCTTCCTTCTCGGCAAAACCCGCGGGGCGGTACTGGGGCTTCTGCTCACCCACCCGGATGAGCAATTCCATGTTCGCCAGATAGCCCGCCTCTCCGGCGCGACCCTCGGCCCCGTCCAGAAAGAGCTGAAACTGCTCGAACGATACGGCGTCCTGAAATCCAACCGCGTTGGCCATCAACTCATGTACGGCGTGAATGCCGCCTCGCCGGTGCATGACGAGCTGCGCTCCCTCGTCATCAAAACGGTCGGCCTGATCGACATTTTGAAGGCATCCCTGGCCCCGCTCGCACAGCGCATCCAGCTCGCGTTTATATTCGGTTCATTCGCCGGCGGCGAAGAAAATTTGAACAGCGATGTCGATCTCATGATAATCGGCGAAGTTTCGGTGGCTCAGATTGCCGGCGTCCTGGCGGATGCACAGCGCCGCCTGAATCGGGAACTGAACCCGACCATCTACCGGCCTGCCGAGTTCAACGCGAAACTTCGCCAGGGACATCATTTCCTCGGCGCAGTGATCAGTGAGCCGAAGCTATTCGTCATCGGAGACGAGCATGAGCTTTCAGGAATGGCAGGCCAACGGCTGGATCCGGCCTCACGTCCAGGGCGTTTGCAGCGATCCCAAAAGGAACCGCCGAAACGAGCCGCACGCCATAGATGAACCCATTTGCAATCGACCCTCCCAGCAACGCTATTCATTTCAATTTTGCCAAGAATTGAATTAATCCGTTCGATTCTCGCGCCGAACTTCCCCTTATGGACATTTCCCCCGAAATCGTCACAATGTCCCCCCTTCACCCAGACAGGAGCTAGTTATGGCCGAGGAATCATCAATGGAATCATCTCCTTCAAACCCCAACGTCCAGGTTCTTCTGGATGAAAGGGAACTGAGGCAGATTTACAGCAATTCTTATCGGATTCACGCCACCAATGACGAGGTCATCATCGACCTGGGCTTCAACATGCCCAACCCCAACCCGCAGACGGGGCAGCAGCAGCTTCTTCTGAAGATCACCGACCGGGTCGTCATGTCCTACATGAACGCCAAGCGGCTCTCCCAGTCGCTCATGCAGCTCATCAAGCGCTACGAACAGCAGTTCGGCGAACTCGTGCCGCCGGGCCAGCGCAATCGGCTCTAAAAATGGTGAGAAGGTAAGAAAGTGTGAAAGTAAGAAGGATGTTCATCTTTACACCTTCTTACCTTCACACTTTCTTACCCTCTCTACGACGCCAGCCGCGCGGCGGCCGATTCGCGATAGTTAACCGCGTCCGCCAGCGCATCGGCCGTCAATGGCTGATTCCCGATATGCCGGATTTCCATCGCCGCGGCCAGCGAGCCGAGGTAGGCCGCCGCATGGAGCGAGCCGCCGCAGGCCAGCGTCAGGCTCGCCGCCGCCAGTAGCGCATCCCCACAGCCGAGCGGATCGACCACCCGCGTCGACAGCGCCGGCAGATATTCACTCGAAAGCCGCCCGAGCATTTGCCCGGCCGATTGCACCGACGGCGCGAACGTCACCAAGCCCTGTTTTCCCAGCGTAATGATCGCCTGCCGGGCCTTGGTTACGCTCAGAAGCTGCCAGACTACGTTGCCCAATCCGCTGGAAAAATCGTGCAGCGTTTCGCGGACTTCCCGCTCTGTCGGGCAGAGCAGATCGACCGATTTGAATTTCAGCAAACTGCTCTGCCGGCCGCTGACGTCCGCGGTGATGATCGGCACGGTCTTTCGCAGCTCCGGCATGATTCGCCCCAGCAGCGATTCGGTAATCAGCCCATACCCGAAATCCGCGAAAATGACGGCCGAAGCCCCCTGCGCCGCCGACAGGATCTTCCCGGCAACCATCTGCTCGCACTGCGAATCGATCGGATCCACCGTCCCCTGATCGACCTTGAATAGTTTTGTCTCATCAGCCAGATACCGGCTCTTCACCACAAGCTGCCGCCTGTGCGCGGTGGAATCGACCGCGATCCCCTGGCTCTGCAATCGCATGACCGTTTCATTTGAATCGCCGCACGTGCCCAGCGCCGTAATAAGCGACGGCTGCGCCCCAAGCCCCGCGAGGTGAAGCGCGATCACGGCCGCACCACCGTCGTAATCGCGGCTTTGAATCTGCCGAAGGGCAATCATCGGCCCCTCGCCGGCAACTCCCGTGGCGTCGCATAAGTGATAGCGGTCCAGAATGTAGTCCCCGACGACGACTACCTTCTGCCCACGGAACTTTCCGATGATCTGGTGCAGCGACGGACCGCCCAAGTCGAATTTCCGCTGAAAGCGGAATACTTTTTCATCCGTCATCGCGTCGCGGTCTTCCAGGGCGGAAATCAGGGCCGTGGAGGAATAAACCACGTCGCCGCTGGAAAAAATCACCCGTCCGCCATGCCGGTTGACGGCATCCCGCTCGGCAAGAAAACGCGGGTCGTGATTCCGTTCATATTCCTTCCCCTTCACGTAAACGTCTGGCTGAAGCTGCTCCAGCAAATCCGTCGCGGTGGGGTTGGGATTCACGTAAACCCAGTCGACGCATTCCAGCGCCGCCAGGCTCGAAGCACGCAGATCATCCGGGATCAGCGGCCGATCCACCCCCTTCTGCACCTGCGAATCGGCGCTGACGGTTACCACCAATTCATCGCCCAATGATTTGGCGTATTGGAGGTGCTGAATATGGCCGGGATGGACGATATCAAAACAGCCGTGGCAGTGGACGATCACCCGTCCCGCGGCCCGAGCCTCCCGGCGAACGCCCAGGAGCCGGTCGAGATTGCAGATTTTGCGGTGCGAGGCGTTGTCCAGAGAAGCCATTCTTCTATTTATCGGACGAATGGCCATTTGAACTGGATTTTGCCGCCCCGAATAACCGTTAAAACCATTATGGGCTTGAGATTAAGTTATTATCTCACTGCGGACATGGGGATCGAAGCCGTAGCCGGCACTGCGCCTGGCTCACCAGCATCACCCCCATGAAGCCCGAGCAGTGGGAGATCCGCCTGGCGAAAAAGCCAACCGGCGACCCCGCCGCCTGGGACATACTTTCCGAATTCCCCAACCTGAAAATCCCCCAGGAAACGCAAAGCGCTGCCGCGTGCGAGGGAAGATACGTCATCCCCCTGCAAAAAGATTCCCGCCCCAGTGGCGATGCCGCCATCAAGGCGATGCTGATTCAACTGGAGAAGGACAACTCGCTGGCCGCGGTCGTGGCGAAACTCGTTACCTCCGAAGGCGCGGCCCATTCGCCCGCGCTTCCTTCGCTGGCCCACATGGGGGCGACCTGTTTTCGAAAATCGGTGCTCGACAAGATCGACGGCCTGCCCGCGTTCGGCGGACCCGCCGCCGATTACGACGTCACCTTCCGCATTCTCAGCACCCGCAACTCCATTGCCCGGCGCGAAGACATCGTCTTCTTCACCGATGCCGGCGAAACCGACGCCGCCCCCAGCGCCAACGACATCGCCAACCAGCTTGCGGTCGCACATTGGTATCTCCCGCCCAAGCTGGCGCGAATTTACTGGGACGACTGGACGATGCGCTCAAGGCCCTTGGCAAACGCGCCGGACAATGGGCCGTCATTCGGGCACGCATGAACGGCATTAAACAAATGCTCGCGGCGCCCGACCCGGTCTCCGACGAAGTAACGGAATCCGTCTTCGGATTCCGCGCCAGGCGGCCGCCATCGGCGAGTGGGCGCGGCGCGGAAGCGTCTGGCGCGTCGTCCTTGCCGATTTTGGGGACAACCTCTGGACCAGCTTTAACGCCTGCCGATCCAGCGGCCTGCAGATGCGATGCGTCGCCGACAACAACTCCGCGTTTGAGAAATTGACGTACCGCGAGCTTCCCATCGTTCACGCCAACCGCGCTTTCGAAGGAGGCGGGATCGACGGCGTCATCGTCACCGATGCCGAGCCGGGACGCATCGACGCCACCTATAAATCCATCCGCAACCACTTCCACGGCCCCATCCTGAGGCTCTGGCAAACACCCCGGCAGGCAACCCATGCCGAAGCGCAGGCGGCGTAGGACTAGATACCAGAGCCGGGAAACTGGAAACTACTCTCCAGACCCATGTCCCTCGACGCCGCTCTTGATCAACATCGCGCCGGCAATCTCGAGGAAGCCGAGCGGTTATATCGCCAGCTCCTTGCACGCGAGCCGCGGCATGCCCGGGCCATGCAATTGCTCGGCGTACTCTATCTTCAGCGCCGCCAGACCGACGCGGCGATCGAAATAATTCGCCACGCCATCGCCATCGACCCGACGCCCGCCGATTTTCACAGCAATCTTGGCAACGCCCTCATGGAAAAGGGCCTGGTCGATGAGGCCATCGAGGCCTATCGCCAAGCCGTCGCTCTTCGACCGGATTATGCCGAGGCCCACAGCAATCTCGCCAACGCCTTGTGCCTGCGCAAGAAATTCGACGAAGCGATTTCCCACAGCGGGATGGCGCTGAAACTGAAGCCGGACTATCCCGAGGCCCACAACAATCTTGGCAACGCGCTCTGGGGCAAAGGATTGGTCGACCAAGCCATCGCCCAGTTCCGTCAGGCGATTCTGGTTGCGCCGGATACGTCAGCGCCCACCATAATCTCAGCGGCGCACTGCGCGGCCGGGGAATGATGGAAGAGGCGATGATCGAATGCCGCGAGGCGCTGCGGCTCTGGCCGCAATTTCCAGATGCCCATTGCCATCACGGCGCCCTGCTGCTGGAAAGTAATCGACTGGACGATGCCATCGCCGAATTCCGCGAGGCGATCCGCCTCAAGCCCGATTACGGCGAGGCGTGGAACAGTCTGGCCAGCACGCTGCACATCCGCGGCGACATCGACGACGCGCTGGCGGCGTGCGAACAGGCCCTGCGCTTTGCGCCGACCTTGCCGAGGCCCCTATGTGCAAGGGCGCGATCTTCGCAGAGATGGGCCGGCTGGACCAAGCTATCGTCGCCTGCCGGCGGGCCATCGAGCTGATGCCCGACCAGCCGGAAGTCCACAGCAACCTGATCTTCTTCCTGAACTACTGGGACCAAGCCGATGCGAAGATAGTCAAAGAGGAATGCCGCCAGTGGGCCAAACGATATACCGCAAACACAAACCGAATGGATCGCCCGGCCGATCGCGATTGGTCGGCCGGCCGCAGATTGAAAATCGGCTTCGTCTCCCCCGATTTTCGCGATCATCCAGCGGGCAGATATTTTCTCTCCCTCCTCGAAGCGCACGATCCGGCGGAGGTCGAAGTGTTTTGCTACTACAGCCACGCCACCACCGACGATTTCACCCGGCGGATTCAAAAGGCGCCACCACTGGCGCAACATTCTGGGGCGCACAGACGATGAAGCCGCCGCGCAAATCCGCGACGACCGGATCGACATCCTGATCGACCTCGCCGTCCACACCGCCTCCAATCGCCTTCCCATTTTCGTGCGCAAGCCCGCGCCCGTGCAGGCAACCTGGCTCGGTTATCCGGGAACGACAGGGCTTGAAGAGATGGATTTCCGCCTGACCGATCCCTATCTCGATCCGCCAGGACAATCGGATGAGATGTACGTCGAAAAATCGTTGCGTTTGCCCCGCACATTCTGGTGCATCGACGCGAGTTTTCTGAATCCGGTCGAACCCAATCCCCTTCCCGCGCTTTCGGCCGGTCACATCACATTCGGATGCCTCAATCGTTTCTCAAAGGTTTCGCGCGGAACGCTGGAACTATGGGCGAGAATTTTGCAAGCCGCCCCCACCGCCCATCTCATCATCTATGCTCGAGCCGGAAAATATCTTAACGACATCCGAAACTTCTTCCGCCGCGCCGGCGTCGATCCCGAGCGAATCCGCTTCGTCGGCCGCACGTCGCAGGCCCCGGAATATTTCCGCCGGTACAACGAGTTCGACATCGGCCTCGATCCCTTCCCCTACAGCGGCGGGATCACGTCGATCGATTCGCTCTGGATGGGCGTGCCGATGGTCACGCTGCGTGGCAAAACCGCGGTCGGCCGCGGTGGTGTCTCCGTTCTCAGCAACGCCGGGCTCGAAGATTGGATCGCGGGCGATCCCGAGCAATACGTACGGATCGCGCTTCAGAAATCCCAGGAATTGGAGCAATTAAGCGAATTGCGAAACTCGCTGCGGCAAAGCCTGAGGAATTCACCGCTGATGGACACGCGCGCTTTCGCCCGCGATATGGAAAAGGCCTACCGCGAAATGTGGCGATCATCTATTCCGAACGATCACGTCATTTGACGGGCCTGAAACTTAGCCATAACATTTTGTTGTGAAAGTCTTCATCAGTTATGCACGCCAGGACAACGAATTGGCCAAACGAGTTCGCGATGAACTTGTTGGGGCTGGTTTCAGGGTTTGGAATGATGATGAGGTAATCTATCCCGGTGACAATTGGGCGTTGAAGATCGGGCAGGCGCTGGAGAATTCTGACGCGATGGTGGTTCTGGTCACACCCAATGCGCTTGCCTCTGACTCGCTGCGATACGACGTGCAATTCGCGCTTACGTCAAAGAACTATGGAAATCGCGTGATACCTGTATTCGCTGGCCTGCCAAAAGTACTTAAAGCGGGCGAAGACGTCCCTTGGATACTTTTGCGTCTAAACCCGGTTGATCTCGAATCATCCAATGCCGATCTGAGCGAGGTTGTGCAACGCGTTCGTTCGTCGGCCGCCGAGGCCTCCCCCAATGCCGCCAGTTGAGGTCTTCTTATCACACTCGAATCAGGATCTGGAAATGGCCCGGCGGATTTCGGGCCTGCTTCGCCGGCACGGCATTCCGGTTTTCTTCAGTCCGCAAAACATCATCGGCGCCCAGCAGTGGCAAGACGAAATATTGAAGGCACTGCAACGCTGCGATTGGTTTCTGGTTTTGTTATCGCCGGATGCAGTCGATTCAATGTGGGTAATACGGGTTAGGTTTTGAGCCTGCGCTGCCGCTCCGTCTGAATCTGGATCATGCAGCCGCCGGAACGTGGGGAGGGGCGCGCAGGCTCAAAACAGAGGCCGTATAAGACGGGAAATTGCTTTTGCCCTGAATGAACGCCGCTACGAGAACCGAATTGTTCCGCTGCTCTATCGCGCCTGCGAAACCACAAAGGTAGGGTGGATCAACCTCTTTCAGCGAGTGGATTTCGGCCAGAATTTCGAGAGTGCATGCAGGGAACTGCTCAGGATTTGGGGAGTTGGCCTTCAGATCGACTTACTGAATGATCCGAGCGGCCCGCCGTAACCCCTTACCCCGCCTTCTTCATCGAAAGCCCCGCCGCTTTGGCGAGAATCTCCGCCTTGTCGGTCTTTTCCCAACTGAAGCTGCCATCCCGGCCTGGCGGACAACCGAAATGCCCGTGCCGGGCCGTCTGCTTGTAGATCGGACGCAGCAGATCCAGGTGCTTAATGATCCCCCGGGGCGTGAGCGGAAAATGTTCCTGGATCAGTTCGGCAATTTGATCTTCCGGAATAACCGCCGTCTCTTCCGTCGAAACGGTCACCGAAACCGGATGGGCGACGCCGATCGCGTAGGCAAGCTGCACTTCCGCGCACTGCGCCAATCCAGCGGCCACGATATTTTTGGCGATGTATCGCCCCATGTAGCAGGCGCTGCGGTCGACCTTCGATGGGTCCTTGCCGCTGAACGCCCCGCCGCCGTGGGCGCCGCGTCCGCCGTAGCTGTCGACGATTATTTTCCGGCCGGTCAGCCCGGTATCTCCGTGTGGGCCACCGACGACAAATTTTCCTGTCGGATTGATGTGGAAAACAATGTCGTCATCCACCAGCTTTTTGGGAAGGACGGGCTTGATTACCTGATCGATAATCTGTTTCCGCGCTTTTTCGCTGATCTTGTCGGTCTTCTTATCCACGACTGATTCATCATGCTGGGTGGAGACGACGACGGTATGAACGCGCACCGGCCGCTCGTTTTCATATTCGATGGTGACCTGACTTTTGCCATCGGGGCGAAGCCAGGGGAGCTTTCCCTTGAAGCGCAATTCCGCGAGGCGCTCGACGATGCGATGGGCGAGGTGGATCGGCAGCGGCATCAGCTCGGGGGTTTCGTCGCAGGCGTAGCCGAACATCAGGCCCTGGTCGCCGGCTCCCTGCTCCTTGGTGTCGTCCTCGGCTCGATCGACGCCGCGGGCGATGTCGGGGGACTGGGAATGGATCGCCGTCAAAACCCCGCAGCTCTGGTAATCAAACCCGATTTCCGGATGCACGTAGCCGATTTCGCGGATGGTGTCGCGCGCGACCTGGGCGGCGTCGATGTAAGCCGTCGTGGTGACTTCACCGGCGACGACAACCTGGCCGGTCGTCACCAGCGTTTCGCACGCCACCCGGCTGCGCGGATCCTGGGCGAGAATCGCATCCAGCACGGCATCGCTGATCTGATCGGCCACCTTATCGGGATGGCCCATGGTCACGGATTCACTGGTAAACAAGTGCTTGCGGCGGCGGAAGTTCGGGGACATCGGTTCGGCTCCAATTCGTTAAATTTGTCCTAGGAATCAGGGGCAAAACTGTACAGGAGGCGGGGTAAGGGAGCAAGGCGCGGCGGGAACGGCCAATACCCGAAATCAGAAACCCGAAACCCGAATGAGTCTCCACCCCCATAGGGGGTGGTATCAGGAAGCCCCCCCAAGGGGGGCGTTGAGATTAGAAGCCCCGATTCGGGGCGGGCACATAGGGAAGGCCCCGTTGGGGCCGACGTAATGGTTATTCGAATTCCAACGCGTTCTGGCCGGTCTCCAGCTTCTCTTGCTGCTGGATGTACTCGCGAATCTTCTGCTCATCCAAGCCGACGGTGCTTACGCAATATCCTACCGACCAGAAGTGCAGACCGAACACTCGCTTCTCACCAGACTGGCGGTGAATCCTCACCGCACTCTTGCCTTTCAAGAAGCCGATCAGGAACGCAACGCTATACTTTGGTGGGATCGACAGGCACATGTGCACATGATCAGGCATCACGTGTCCTTCGATCACCTCTACTCCTTTCTGTCGGCACAATTCTTTCAAAATCGGTCCGACTTGTTTTCTCAGTTTTCCGTACAACAACTTCTTCCGATACTTCGGTACAATCACAACGTGGTACTTGCACTCCCACCGTACATGGGACTGGCTTTGCCACTCGTGCATATGGCTCTCCTTTCCAGCCCCAACGGGCCTTCCCGAAAGGAGAGCCCATTTTACTTGCAGACGTTGTTCACGCCGGAACGGCAGAGCCTATTCGCGTCCACGGCCCGAGGCCGTGGTTTCAATCTTTAATGACGAATCAAGCCCGAATGACGAAATCCGAATAAATTCAGCGTCCATTCATCATTCGGATTTCGGATTTGATTCGTCATTCTGGTTTCGGATTTCGGGTTTTCACTTAATCGTTGACAAACCCGCGCCGATACTATGTAATACATACTATGGAATCCAAGGCTCAATTCCTGAAAGGCTGCGCCAGGACGCTGGTCCTGCAACTTCTGGCCGAGCGGCCGATGTATGGGTATGAGCTCGCGTCCCAGCTCAGCCGGCGCAGTGAGGGAATTTTCGCCCTCGGGCAGGGAACGCTTTATCCGCTGCTCTATTCGCTGGAGAGCAAGGGGCAGATTCGGGTGACCCGGGAAGAACCCTCCGACGATGGCGCGCGAATCCGGCGATATTACGCCCTCACTCACAAGGGCCGCGCTGAATTGGAAGCCAGCGTGGAGACCTGGAACCAGATCGTCCGGGGGATGCGCCTCGTGTTGGAGACCACCCATGCCTGACGGTATTCAGACCTACGTGGAAGACGTCGTTTGCTACGCCGACCTCGCCGCGCCCGACGAGCGAACCGTGCGCGGAACTCGCCGAGCATCTGCAAACTCTGACAACGCTGTCGCACCTATCCGACCCAAAGGAGATTTACGTCATGCTGAAAGATCAATTTGGGAATCCGAAAACAGTCGGCAGAGCCATCGCATCGGCCAAGGGGAAAGTGCGAACGTATTTCAAAAAGCTTCGCCGCAAACTCCCCTGGCAGATCGGCATCTGCCTGGTGCTGGCATTTGCCGTGCGCTATTCGATCGCCCAGGCGTTTTACGTCACGGGGGATGGCGTCTCCCCAATGGTTCCGCGCGGCAGCCGGGTGCTCGTCTACAAGCTCGCCCAATCGTTCGATCCTGGTGACATAATTGTCTATCGCCTTGGTCCCGGCGAATTTCGCGTGGGAATGGTCGTTTGCCGGCGGAGCGACGGGGAATGGGTCGTGCAGAAAAATCATGGCGCCGCCAAGGAGATCGTAAATCTGCCGCGGGAGCAGATTGTCGGCAGAGTGTTCCTGAACACGAGGTGAGGATCAGGAAAATTTGGCTGCAACCTGCCGCGCGGTATCCAAAGCCGCGGAAAGTTTCGACGGGTCCTTGCCGCTCCCCTGAGCCATCTGCGGCCTGCCTCCGCCACCGCCACCGGCTGCCGTCGCCACCTGCTTTATCCAGTCCCCCGCCTTCAGGCCCTTGGCGATGATCTCGTCGCTGACGGCCGCGACAAACGTCACCGAGCCTTCGCCAGCCGCGGCCAGCAAAATCGCGTGCACCGGGGATTTTTTCCGCAGCGAATCGATCGCCGAGCGGAGCTGATCGTCGCTCGCCCCGGCGATTTCGCCGATCACCAGTTTGCCGCCGCCGATCGGCGGTGCTTTTTCCAGCAAAGTTCCCGCCACTTTCACCGCATCCACGCCGGCGCCGGCCGATTGGGCGCGAGCCGATTTCTCCAGGGTTCGGTGCCGTGCCTGCAATTCAGCAATCGCCTTTTGTGCCTGGCGTTTTGCACGCAGCGGAACGACTCTGAACTGCAACGCCTGTTGAAGCTGCTCGAGCGTCTGGCCGATTTCTTCGTCCTTAACCGGGTCGGAGAGGATGACGTCGATATTCTCAGAGGCGACGAAAGCATCCGAAGCATCGTTATCCGTGACCGCGACAATCCGGCGAATTCCCTTGCTGACCGATTCCTCGGCGGTGATCGCAAATCTGCCGATCTCCTTCGAGTTCGCCAAATGCGTCCCGCCGCAAAACTCGACCGAAAACTGCCGCCATTGGGGATTCTCCGGATCGGCCAATAGCTGATCGACCGGGGCTCCGATCGATACGACGCGCACCATCGGCGGATATTTTTCGCCGAACACTGCCCGCAGCCCGTTGATCTTCAGGGCCTGCTCCTGCGGCGCCTCTTCGTGCATATACCGGCGAGCTTCTTGGCAATCGCGTCATTCACCAGCTCTTCTACGCGGGCGATTTCTTCCTCGCTCAGCGCTTTGCCGTGCGAGAAATCAAAACGCAGTTTTTCCGGATCGACCAGCGAGCCTTTCTGCTGAACGCCTTCGCCCAGCACTTCGCGAAGTGCCCAGTTGGCCAGGTGCGTGGCGGTGTGATTTTTTTCAGTACGCCTGCGCACGGCCGACAGGCTGGCGGTGACAGCGTCGCCGACGTGCGATCTTTCCGCTGCGGATTCGGCCGATGTGCAGAACGTACCCCGCCGACCGTTCGCGTCGTCTGCACATCGAACGCGCCGCGCCGCCGATGTGATCGTCGCCGCCGTCGCCCACCTGGCCGCCCATCTCGCTGTAGAAGTTCGTCCGGTCGAGAATGATTGCCAACTCTTCATCCTCAAACGCCATCGACGGGGACAGACCAAGATCGTCCCCGTTCCAGATGGCCATGACTTGCGCCTGAATCGGGTCATGCGAAAACTTCGGCTCGATCATCCGTCGGCTTGACGCCGATCGCGCGAGTTGCGCCATCGCATCGGGCGAAAGATCGGCAAGAGCCGGACCCGACCGATCCTTGCCGCCGGCCCGCGCGAGTTCGCCTGCGCCTGCTCCATCAGCTTTTCGTAGCCCGGCGATATCCACCGACATCCCGCGCTCTTCGGCCATGATGCGGGTGAGATCGATGGGAAAGCCATAGGTGTCGTGCAGTTTGAACGCCTGATCGCGCCGAGATCGCCCCCGGCCGGAGCCGCCTCCTCGAAGAGCTGAATCCCGCGATCCAGCGTCTTCCCAAACGAAACCTCTTCATCCTTGATCAATTCCACCACATGCCCCGGATTCTTCTTCAACTCCGGAAACGCCCCCCCCATCGAATCCACGACCACCGGCACCAGCTTATGCAAAAACGGCTCGCTCAACCCAAGCTGCTGCCGGCCAAACCGCACGGCCCGCCGCAGGATTCGCCGCAGCACATACCCGCGTCCTTCATTGCTCGGCACCGCCCCATCCGTCAGCGCAAACGTCAGGCAGCGGACGTGATCCGCCACCACCCGAAACGCGATGTCATGCCGAAGCTGCGCGTCCGCCGCCTCCGGCTACCGGATCGGCGGCGTTGGTCTTGGGAAATTGCCCGGCATATTTCGTGCCCTGAAAGCTCCGTGATCGCGATCAAACAGCGGCGTCCACAGATCGATCGCCGTAATTGTCCTGTTTGTCCTGAAGCACCTGGCAGATCCGCTCGAACCCCATCCCCGTATCGACATGCTGCGCCGGCAGCGGCGTCAGTTTGCCCGACGGCGTCGCGGTTGTACTGGATGAAGACCAGGTTCCAGATTTCCATGACGCGCGGGTCGTCGCCATTGACCGATCTTGCCCGCCGGTTTTGTCCGGCGTGCGGTCGATGTAAATTTCCGTGCACGGCCCGCACGGGCCGGTGTCGCCCATCTCCCAGAAATTGTCTTTGCCGAAATAGTGAATGTGATCGTCGGCAAGCCCCGCAATCTCTTTCCAGAGCTCGGCCGCCTCGGTATCGCGGGGAATGCCGTTCTTCTCGTCCCCCTCATAGCAGCGTCACGTGCAGGCGGGACGGATCGAGCTTCCAGACCTTCGTGAGCAGTTCCCACGCCATCTCGATGGCGCCGCGCTTGAAATAATCGCCGAAGCTCCAGTTGCCCAGCATCTCGAAAAACGTGTGATGCCGGCGGCGAGCGGCCGACGTCATCCAGATCGTTGTGCTTGCCGCCGGCGCGAATGCACTTCTGCGTGTTGGCAGCCCGCGTGTAGGCGCGCTTTTCCTGCCCCAGAAAAATCGGCTTGAACTGGTTCATCCCCGCGTTGGTGAACAGCAGCGTCGGATCATCCAGCGGAACCACCGGCGACGACGGAACAAACGTATGCCCGTGCTTCTGCACGAAAAAGTCGATGAATTGCTGGCGAATTTCCGCTGAGGTCATGGCTGGTGAGGTTATGGCAAGTTATGGCTGCGTCGTCGGCGGCGCTGGGGTTCGGAGCGGCGTCGCCCGGAGGCGGCGTCGTCGTCACGTTGTCCGCCGACACGCGCGTCACCAGCGGAATGAATCCCTCCCTTGCCGATTCCCGATAAACCCGGTCCGCGTTCTCCTGCTTCACGCAATAATCGATCGTGAAGACGGGGACGCCCGCGTCCAGGAATTTGTGATATTGCCGGATCAACCCGGCCGTCGAATCCTCATCGCTGTCGTTGTTGGGCTGATCCCCCGCGGTCGGATCATCCCACTTGGCGTCGTCCGATCCGGAAAACCAGGAATCCTCCGCCACCAGGCCGTCGATCTCTTTGGCAAACCCCGGCTGATCGTCAAGAAAATCCGAGGCGTTCAGCGCGAGCACAATCCCGTCCGACTTTGCCTGCCGGACGTGGGTACGCACAGCCGTCACAAAATCCAGCATTGCCTTGGAGGGATCGATCTTTTCCCTGTCGGCGGCGACGTCGATGGGGTCATTGTCATAGGCGTCGAGCCCCTGCAGGCAGACGCCGTCAAACCCCGCCGCCATGATCCGATGGATCAGCCCCCTGGGCCCCAGGAAAAGATTCTGCCACCTTGCCCGCCAGAAGCGGACGAGAAACGTATCCGTCCCCGAATTCGGATCGGCGCCAGAAGGTATCCCGGAACCGGCGGGCCCCCACCGTTCTCCCCATGCCAGGTCGCGGTCCAATAGGTGCGAAAATTCTCCGCCTGCCCGATATTGAGGGTCGCGATCACCAGCCGCCCCGGCTTGGCGTCGTGAAGGGCTTTCACCATCGAAGAGGCACGGAATTTCTCGTTCCCCTTCACGTCAAACGTCGGGGCGACGATCACCATGTCGTAGCCGCTGCTCGCGAGCTTATCCACGGCCGCCGGGTCGGTCAGTCCTTCAATCTGGTACATGAAATTCTTGACGGATTTGAGCTGGGCGGTCGGCTGCACGCCGGGGTCGGGCTTATCGTCGGCCCGGGCCATGCCATAAGCGAGGCAAGCCACAACCACGAAAATGATGCCGCCGAAGCGAGCGGCGCGGGTTCCCATAACTCGTTTTTAACCGCAGTTTGATGGTGGAACAAGAAATGTTCCCCAAGCCTGGAACTACCGGGCAGGGCAATCGCATATGGCCTGGAGAAATGCTGAAGACCCCCACCCTTGCCCTCCCCCGGAGTACCAGGGGAGGTGGGAGGACGGGGGGACTACTGCGAAACCGCCGCTTCCTCGGAAGCCGCCTCGATTCGCGTGAGCTGCACAATCCGCTCCAGCTTGAAGTTCCGGCGATCCCCGCGCAGATGGCAGTGGGCGATCAGCACCAGCTCATCCTTATGCCGGGAAATCTGGATAGGATCGACGATCCTTCGCGTCCGCCGCTGGCCGGCATCGAGATATTCCATCAGAACCGGCCGGCGCTGATCCAGCGCTTCCTGAAGCTCCAAGGGAAGCACATTTTCGCGCGGCGCCGGTGGCTGAAGGAACTTCGGCCCGCCCTGCTCGCGCAGGGCATCGCACAAACAGATATTCCATCCGCCAACAGAGCTTAGCAAAAGCTCAAAAACCGCCATCGTCGTCAAAGCATCGCCGAGTGCCCGGTGCGCCACCGCCGGCTGATATCCCAATCGATTCGCGAGAGATCCCAACCCATTCCCCCCGCGCCCAAACCGCTGCCGTGCGATTCGTACGGTGTCCAAAACTGGCGGACCCTCCAGGCTCGCGCACAGATCATGTCCCGCAAGAACGCATTCGTGCAGCAGAAAAGAAAGATCAAACCCCACGTTATGCCCCAGGATCGCCGCCCCGCTCAGCAGCGGCAACATCGCCGGAAGCTGCTCAGCAAACGTCGGCTGACCCTCGCACATCGCCTGCGAGATCCCCGTCAGCATCGTGATCCCGGCTCCGATTCGCCGCCGCGGATTGATGAGCTGCGAATACTCGGCGGATTTCTGCCCATTGTCATAGCGCACGATCCCGATTTCGATGACCCGATCCCCATACGCCGCGCTCGCACCGTCGTTTCCACGTCAATGCACGCGATCGGAACCGAAAACAGTGGCTGTATGAGGGAAAACCGCATGACCGACATCGCCTCCGTGCTCGTCGCCCCCCCCATCCCTTTCACAATTGCCCTAACTACATCTGCACGCCCAAGATCTTGGTCTCAAACACAATATTGCCGTTGTTCACCCCTTGCATCTGGCAGAAGATCCTTCCATGCCGCCGCCAGATTTGTTCGCCAACAACGTATAAGCGCGTGGGAGGGACAACTTCCTGCCTGAACCGGCAATCTTCGACGCCCCCAAACCCGATAAAGGTACTCCAGCCCACGAATTTCTTCGCGTAAAACGATGCCAGTTGCGCAGCGAGTTCGAGCATCAAAACCCCTGGCAAGAGGGGACGCCCGGGAATATGCCCCGGAACCCAGAACTCATCTATTCTAACGTCCTTGAATCCGATGAGTCGATGCGATTCCGGATCGGCGTAAACGACCCCATCCAGCATTTCCATGTCCCCGCGCTGGGGATTGTGCTGCCGGATCGTTTCCGGGCCATAGACCACGTTGTCCAGATCTATGGCTGAGATGTCAAAAAGCAGTTGAGGCGGCATGGCTATCGTTTGGGCCCTGATGGCTGCCCAGACAAATAACGCAACATTCAATTAACCGTCAACTCACAAAATAGGAGGCGCCCATTCCAAGTAACGGCTTAAGATTAAGCCGCGCCCGGTTCGGTATTGCGGCTTTCAAGAATCTTCTTGCGAATGTCCGTCGCCGCTGCCTTAATCTCCTGCATCTTCTTGCGAACACGCGTTCCGGCTGCCTTATTTCCTCCGATGGCCTTGTTGACATCTTCCTCGGCCTCGGTAACGAGGCGCTTGAGGTTCTCATATTCCTGCATCAAAGCCTCCAATTGGGTTTACCTTCAAACGCGAAAAACTCTAATGGCACCGCCTTTGGGTGTCAAATGGGGGGGGATACTTTTGGGCAATGTTTGGAAATTTTAACAACTTGTGTGGAATCTGCCGCAATTTGCGTAAAAACGGGGGCTACCCCCGGACATGCTTGGCAAACGCTTCCACCAGCCGACGCGTAAACTGACCGGGCGTCCCGGTTCCAATCGGCCGCCCGTCGATCCGCGTCACCGGGACCACTTCCGCCGCCGTACCCGTCAGGAAGCATTCATCCGCAATATAAAGATCGTGCCGCTGAAGCGATTTCTCCACGCATGGAATTGATAGCCGCTTGCAAAGCTCCATGATCACTTTCCGAGTCACGCCCTCCAGAATCCCATCCGATGTCCCCGGCGTCTGAACCTGTCCGTCGCGCACGATGAAAATATTGTCTCCCGTACACTCCGCCACGTTCCCCTCAAGATTCAGCATGACCGCTTCGGGAACGTTCGCATCGGCCGCCTCGATCTTCGCCAGGATGTTGTTCAGGTAGTTCAGGCTCTTAATCCGCGGCGAGAGCGAATTGGCATGCGTCCGCACCACCGACGAGGTGATGATCGACATCCCCTTCTTATACGTCTCCGGCGGATAAAGCTCGATGGTATCGGCAATAATGAACGCCGAGGCCGTGGGACATTTGTTCGGATTCAGTCCCAGATATCCCACCCCGCGGGTGACCACCAGCCGGATGTAGCAATCCGAAAAGTTGTTGATGGCGACCGTCTCCAGCATGGCCGCCTTAAACTGCTCCGGCGTTCGCGGCAGATTGAGCCGGATCGCCCGCGCCGAATCTGATAGCCGCTTGAGGTGGGCCTCGCACTCAAAAATCTGCCCCGAATAAACCCGAATCCCCTCAAAAACCCCATCGCCATAGAGCAGACCATGATCGTAAACGCTCAGTTTCGCGTTATCGCGATCATAGAACTTTCCGTCGATCCAAATCTTGAGGGACATGGAAGAATAATAGCCGGGTTTTGTGACAAGTAGAAGCGGCGTCTCGCCGCTTTTTCAGCTTAAAAGCGGCGGGACGCCGCTTCTACAGTTGGGGCTCGGCGTTCTGTAGTTCGCCCCCTTCAAGCACCAAAACCCGATCCGCCCGGCTGGCGAGCGTCCGGTCGTGCGTCACCATGATGATCGTCTGGTTATTCTGCTGGTGCAGCCGCTCCAAAACGCCCATGATCTGCCTCCCCGTCTCCACATCCAGATTTCCCGTCGGCTCATCCGCAAACAGCACCCGCGGGTTATTCATCAGCGCCCGCGCGATCGCCACCCGCTGCCTCTCCCCCCCGCTGAGATGCTGCGGCCGATGCCGCAGGCGATGCTCCAACCCCATCTCCGCAAGCAACCGCCGCGCTTGGTCTTTGAGCGCCGCGGATTTCGAACCATACGCCGGCAACGAATTCTCAATCATCGACGCCAGCATCGTGTTCTCCAGGACGTTTAGCTCCGGCAGCAGATGATAAAACTGAAACACAAACCCAAACTGCGCGCACCGCAAACGTGCCCGCTGTGCCGTCGGCATCCGCACGATCTCTTTCCCCTCAAACATCACCGTCCCCCCGCTTGGCTCATCCAGCGCCCCCAGGATATGCAGCAGCGTGCTCTTCCCCGATCCGCTGCGCCCTTCTATGGCAATGAACTCTCCCGCCGACACGCTTAGATTCACATTCTTCAGCACCTGAATCTGGCTGTCCCCCATGCGGAACGTCTTCTGCAAACCGCTGGCCGCGAGAATGTTCTGTCGCGCCTGGGTCATCTCATTCCCACCGCAGCGCATCCACGGGATTCATCGCGCCGCCCGGATCGCCGGCACCAGCGCCCCCAGCACCGAAGACAAAATCGCCACCGAAACGATAATCACCACATCCCGCTGCTCCATCATGTTGGGGATGGTATCGAACAAATACGTCTTGGCGTTCCAGATTTCGATTCCCAAATGCCGCCCCATCCAGGCGTGAAGCTCGTTAATGTTGTGCACCACCAGGTAAGCAAGCAGCAATCCCATCCCGCCCCCCACGATGCCGATGCTCAGGCCATACCCCAGGAAAATCGCCGCCACGTTCGCCCCCGTCGCCCCCACGCTTTTGATGATGCCGATATCGCGTGTCTTCTCCATCACGATCATGAAGAAGATGCAGAAGATCAGGAAGATCGCCACGATGCTGATGACGCCGAAGAGAATCACCAGCAGCGATTCCTCATGCTCCACCGCGTTCAGAAAATCCTGCTGGTGCTCATACCACGTCTCTACTTTAAGCTCCCCGGCATCCGTATATGCCAGGTTGTTCTTCTGAAGCACATCGTTGACGACATCCGAAACCTTCGATTTCACCGCCTCCAGGTCGCTCCCCGGCTTCACGCTGATCAGCAGCTCCGTGCAGCGGGCCGGAATCGTGATCGGCTTCCCCGTCGTCGCGTCCGTAGCCTGCTGCTGGTTCATCTCCAACTGCGTCTGCAATTCGTCAAACGGCAGATAGACCCGATTCGTATCCACCTGGAAAACATTCGTATGGCTGTCGTCGATCAGCCAGTAATTGTTCGTGACGGTCTTCGCCTGCAACGGATCTGACACGTCAACATCGCTGGCCTTCAGCGCCGTCAGCTTCACCCGCGCCCGGTAAATAAAATCCTCACGCTCGTCATTCCCCCGCAGCCCGATCACGCCGCTGCCGACAATAATCCCCCCCCACTTGGTCGGCGTCCCCTTAAACCCCTGATCCGAATAGACCGCGCTCGGCAGCGGCTTGTCCCACGAAGGAAACGACGCCGCCTTCGCCTGAAGCGACTGCGCCATCGCCTGCTCGTCCTGGGCATCCGCTTCCATGCTCGAAGCCTCCGCCTGCTGCAAAAAATCGCTCGAAGAACCCCGCGTCGCCGCCCGCGCCTTCGCTGGCGGCGTTATCCTCCAGTTGCTTCGCCCAGGTCAGCAGCGCATCCGGCTGAAGGTGCAAACTCTTCACGAACCCATTCACCTCCCCAATCTGCTTCAGATCAACCCCCACCACTTCCACCGGCACCCGAATCTGGCTCGAATCCCACGAGCCCCCGATCTCCGCAAACCCCCAGGTATGAATCGTCGGCGTCACCGCCTTCACCTCGGGTATATCCCGAATCCCCGCCATCATCTGCTCATACCCCGAAAACCCATCCAGCGACTGCCGATAGACGATCAAATCCCCAATCAGATCATGATTCGTCTCCCGAAACATCCGTAACCACCCCCCCATGACGCTGATCACAATCAGCACCATCGCCGTGCAAAGCATCACCGCAATCAGCGAAACCCAGGCGATGCGGCGTTTCATCAGATAGCGAAGCATGAGCTTCGAAACCAGCCGGGGGCCGGTGAGGACCTGCCAGAGAGCAAGCAGCGCGGCAATGGGGCCGAGGGCGATGAGGAGGTAGAGGATGATTTGGGAGGACGACATCAGATTGCCAAACCAGAAATCCGAAACCAGAATTCCGAATCAATGGCTGAAATCCGAATGACGAATGATGACTGGACCAATTGCAATTTCATTCGGATTTCGGTCATTCGGATTTGATTCGTCATTCTGGTTTCTGGTTTCGGATTTCAATCCTGCGGCTTCATCAGCGGAAATAAAATCACATCCCGAATGCTCTCCGCTCCCGTCAGCATCATCACCAGCCGATCGATCCCCAGCCCCAGCCCCCCCGCCGGCGGCATCCCCACCCGCAGCGCATTCAAGAAATCCTCATCCACCTTCTGCTGCTCTTCCTTGTCCCCCACCTGATGCGCAAAATTCTGGGCCTGCATGTCCGGGTCGTTTAATTCGCTATACCCCGGCGAAATCTCCACGCCGTTGATCGCCAGCTCGTAAACATCCGCAAAAAACGGATCGGCAGCGTTCTTCCTCGCCAGCGGGATGATGACCGAGGGAATATGCGTCACAAAACACGGGTCGATCAGCGTATGCTCGATCATCTTCTCATACACCTGGAAAAGCTGCTCGGCGGGCGAAATCTGCCCAAGCCGCCCCCGCACACTCGCAAGTTCCGAGTTCGACATCAGCTCCGGTTTCGCCTCTTCCAGCCGCCGCTTGTCAAACTTCCATCCTGTCCTCTCCTCCACCAAGTCCGCCAGCCGCACCCGTCGCCACGGCCTGCTCAAATTGATTTTACGCCCGCTGGCGTGGGTGATTTCCAGCGTCCCCAGCACTTTCTGCGCCACGGCGACGATCAGCTCCTCTACCAGATCTGCCATTGTCTCCCAACTCCCGTACGCCTCATAAACTTCCAGCATGGTGAACTCAGGATTATGCCGCGGGCTGATGCCTTCGTTTCGAAAATTCCGATTCAGCTCGAATACTTTGCTGAACCCACCCACCAGCAGCCGCTTGAGATATAGCTCCGGCGCGATCCGCATATAGAGCGGAATATCCAGCGCATTGTGATGGGTGACAAACGGCTTGGCCGCCGCCCCTCCCGCCAGGGTCTGCATCATCGGCGTTTCCACCTCGACAAAGCCCTTTGACGCCAAAAATTGCCGGACTTCTTTGACGATCTCAATGCGCAATTTCAGCACGCGCATTACTTCCGGATTCGCCCACAAGTCGATATAGCGCTGGCGATACCGCAGTTCGACATCGCTCAGCCCCTCCCACTTCGCCGGTGGCGGCAGCAGCGCCTTGGACGAAATCGAAAGCCCCGCCGCCCATACCGTTGTCTCACCCTTGTTCGTCTGCCCCAGTTTGCCCGACACGACGAGCAAATCCCCCAGATCGATCAAATCGCGAACCTGCCAATCGCGCTCCGAAAGCCGCTTCTTATCCAGCGCCACCTGCAAATCCCCCGATTCATCCCGCAGCGTCAGAAAGCTCAGCTTCCCCATATCGCGCTTAAGCATCACCCGTCCGGCAACCGTCACCTCCGGCCCCCCATCGTGCCCCATCTCCGGCTTATATTGCGATTTCACGACCCCGAGCGCCGCAATGCCTGCCGTCCGCCCGCCATACGGATCAACCCCAATTTCCCGCAGCCGCGCCAGTTTCTGGCGCCGCTCCTGCTCATAATGGCTTGGCGATTCGTCGCTCATCCGATTCCCTGATCTTACGGATGCCGCTACAAAATGAAACCAAGCACGATCAGCAGCACGACAAACACCAACAACCCCCACAGCAGCCAGATTACCGCGTCATATTGCTTCTGCTGGTCTGGCGTTAAATCCCCCGACTCCACCGGCAGTCCGCTCCTCTCAGTACCGTACTTCCAGCTTTCCGCCGGATCCGGATCAATCGGAAACCCATGCGTCATCTTCTCAAACGACTCCCCTCCCGACGCCAGCAGTTCCCGCGCCCACTCGAGTTCGGTCTCCAGCACCAACAGGTCATACCCCCCATCCGGATCATCCGTGCTCCGCATCTGCCCGGCGATCCCGTTCTTGGCAAGAATCCCCTTGGCCGCATGCCACTGCCCCACCGTCGCAAACGTCTCCACCACCGCCCACGACAAGGCGGGCCCCGCCCCGCGGTAGTCAATCCCGTCCGAATATTGATCTCCGCGATAGCCCATGCCCACCCTTTCCCATCTTCTCACTCGCAACTCGCAACTCGCAACTCGCAACTTCATTCTACCCCCACCTTGACTCCGCCCCCCCCACATCCGACCATTCCTAAAGATAATTCTCTTCAAGGAGTACCCGCCGTGATGAAGCTTTGTGGTTTTGCTGATGAGATTTCCCCCGAACTCGACGACCAGATCAAGTGCTGCAAGGAAAACGGCGTCTCCCATTTCGAGCTTCGCGGCGTCTGGGGAAAAAATGTCCTCGATTTCGACAAATCCGTCCGCATCGAAATCAAATCCAAACTGAAATCCAACGGCCTGGCCGTCGCCTCCATCGGTTCCCCCATCGGCAAGGTAAAAATCAACGAGCCCTGGGACAAGCATTTCGACCGTTTCAAAATTGCCGTCGATTCCGCCGAGTTCTTCGACGCACCCATGATCCGCGTCTTCAGCTACTACCCCCCCACCGAAGGCGAAGACATTCACAAACACCGAGACGAAGTCATCCGCCGGATGAAGGCCAAGGCCGATTTTGTCAAAAATCGCAACGTCACACTCGTCCACGAAAACGAAAAGGGAATCTACGGCGATAAGGGGAAGGACTGCCTCGACATCCTCAAATCCGTCGAATCCCCAAAACTCCGCGCCGCCTTCGATTTCGGCAACTTCGTCCAGGTCGGTGAAAACCCCCTGGACGCCTGGCCCCTTCTCAAACCTTACACGATTCACATCCACATCAAGGACGTGATCGCGAAGGAAGACCGCGCCGTCCCCGCCGGCCACGGCGACGGACACGTCGAGGAAATCCTCGTCGACCTTAAAAACAGCGGCTACTCCGGTTTCCTCAGCCTCGAACCCCACCTGAAAGCCGCCGGCCAGTTCAGCGGGTTCAGCGGACCGGCACTCTTTAAAATGGCCGTCGATGCCCTAAAAACGATCTGTAAGAAAAATGCGATCCCACTTGCAGGACTTTAATCGAATGCCGATTGCCGATTGCCAATTGCCGAATGGAAGACAGCATCGGGAAAATTTGCTTGAGCGGACGTTTCAATTTGGTGTGCGGGTAATTCGAGTCGTGAGGGCCATGCCAAAAACCACCGAGGGACGAGCGATTGGCAGCCAATTGGTCCGTTGCGGAACTTCGGTTGCGCAGATTATCGCGCGTGTTGCAAGGCTCGAAGCCGAGCAGATTTTATTTCGAAAGTCGGTATCGTTGAGGAAGAAATCAATGAATCGGTATATTGGCTGGAGTTAATCGGCGCGTCCGCGATCTTGCCCGCGGCCAGAATCCAACCGCTTCTCGACGAAGCGCGTCAACTCGAAAAAATCTTCGCCAAATCCAGGATTACCGCAGGCAAGAACCGCTCGCGTATTTCTTGATTTTCATTCGGCAATTGGCAATTGGCAATCGGCAATGTCAACATGACTGTCCAAGACGACCCGAAAACCGCAACCGATCTCCCCGACATCATCCCAATAGAAATGCCGACTCGCCTTTGGATTCCCCTGGGCACAGGCAGCGGCGACGCCACGCCCAAGCCGCCCGGCACCACCGTCCGCCGCGGCGAGTCCGTCATCGAAAAAGCCGCCGAATCCTCCCACATCCCTCTCGCCCCCGCCTCCGGAACCCTGGGCAACGAACGCCCCATCCGCCTCACCAGCGGGCGGCCCGCCTCGGCCGTCGAGCTCATCGTCGGCCCCGATACCGCCCCCGATCATCCCAACCCCGCCGACTTCTGGGAAGAATCCATCTCGCTCGTCCACTGGCTGGAGCGCATCCGCGCCGCCGGCGTCTGGGCCGATCGTCACGCCAGCCCCAATCTCATCGGCCAGCTCAACCAGATCGTCGCCCGCCCCATCGATACGCTCATCTGCACGATCCTCGACACCGACGCCACGCTGCGTCTGAATGCCGCCATGGCCGCCCAAAACGCCGACGCCGTCGCCCTCGGTGTTTCGGTCCTGGCCCAAATCACCGGCGCCCGCCGCTCCGTCATCGCCGTCGAAATGCTCGGCGACCCGCGCTGGATCACCCCCATCCGCCGCGCCGCCGGAGCGGCAAATCTCGAACTCGTCGAGGTCCCCAACCAATATCCGCAGTCCGACCCCACGCTGATGATCTACACCCTCACCAGCCGCCGCCTCCGCCCCGGCAATCTCCCCACCACCGTCGCCGTCATGCTCCTCGACGCCGCCGCCGCACTCGCCGTCGGCAAGTGCGCCCTGGGATACTCCATGCTTACCGTCCCCATCGCCGTCCACGACCACTCCCGGCGAATCTCCCGCATCTGCGAAGCGCCGGTCGGCGCAACCGTTCTCCACGTCCTGGACAACCTCGGCATCCCCGCCGAGGAAATCAACGTCCGCGGCGGCGACCTGCTGCGCAACCTCCGCCTGCGCCCCGACGCCGTCATCGCCGGGGGTGAGCTTGTCCTTCACATCACCGGCCCCGAAGCCCCCGTCGTTCCCGAGCACTGCATTCGCAGTGCCTGGTGCCTGGAAGCCTGCCCGACGCAGGTCCAACCCGGTTTCATCCTCGACGCCATCCAGCGCGACAACCCCAAAATGGCCCAGCCGCCGGCATCGCCGCCTGCATCGAGTGCGGCCTCTGCTCCCACGTCTGCCCCTCCCGCCTCCCACTCCTGCAAGCCATCAAAGATTTCCGCGGCTCAAAACTAGATTAGTCGCCTTCCCTCTCGCAACTCGCAACACGCAACTCGCAACCTCTTCCCCCCTTGCATTCCCCTCACCCCCAGCCGTACGTTTACGTCAATGCCGGACACCGCCGCCCCCGCGCGCCTCGCCCCCTCCCCCCTCCACAGCGGCATCCGCGTCCCCACCTTCCTCTCCATTCAGATCGTCGCCACCATGTTCCCCCTCCTCGCCGGCGTCGCAGTCTACGGCTCGCGCGCCGCGGGAACTACCTGCGTCGTCCTCGTCAGCGCCCTGGGCACCACCGTCGCCCTCCGCAGAGTCGGTTGGCGCGGCAGGCAAATCAAACTCTGGCACTGCATCTGGCTCGGCATCCTCGTCTCCCTCATGCTGCCCGCTCACCTTCTCACCCGCCAAACCGTTAACGGCCAGCTCGTCTGGCCCATCCTTCCCGCCGCCGGTGTCACCGTCGCAATCCTCATCTGGCTCCTCGGAGGCCTCGGCACCCAGCGGATTCCCCCCTCCGTCGTCACCATCCTGCTTCTCTTCGTTCTCTTCCACGAAATCCTCACCCCCCAATTTGTCCTGAGAATCGATCGCCTCTTCGTCGGCGACCTCCTCGATGCCGATCCCACCCAGCAGCCCGTCCCCTCGCAACAACCCTGGTTTCAGCGCACCCCCGCGACCGGCTTCGATTCACTCGCACGCCCCCCCGTCGCCAGCCAGTTGCTGACCTACACCTCTTCGCAACAACGCCCCGACCGTACCAGCGTCACCATGCAGATGATGCTCCGCGACCAATTGCCCCCGTTGGAAAACCTCATCATCGGCGGCGAAAGCAACTCCATCGGCAACGCCAGCGCCGCCGCCATCATCCTCGGCGGGCTCTTCCTCCTCTACGAAGGCATCATCGACTTCCGCATCCCCCTCCTCGGCACGCTCTCCGCCATGGCCACCCTCCTTACTCTTCCCACTCCCATCTTCATCACCGAGGCCGGCGCACAGTCGGCGCTGGTTTGCCTTCCGCTGGCACTACCTCGGCTGGCCCACCGCCATGACCTTCGTCAACTACGAAATTTTCGCGTCGCCCCTCCTCTTCACCCTCTTCTATCTCGCCACCGCCCCCGGCCTGCGCCCCATCACCCGCCGCGGCCGCGCCATCTTCGCCATCCTCGTCGGCTTTCTCTCCGCCGTTTTCCAAATGTACGCCTCCGTTGCGATCGGCCCCTACGTTGCCCTCCTCATCACCGCGCTCCTCACCCCCACCCTCGACCGCGCCATCCGCCCGCGAACGCTCGTCTAGCAGTCATGAACATGAACACCCGGCGCAATTTCCTCAAATCCCTTGGCGCCGCGGGCATCGCCACTGCCGCCGGCATCGCGTCAAGCGCCCAGGCCGCACCAGCCACCCAAAACACCGCCGATCAAATCGATCATCGAACTTTCTGGCTGCAAACCCTCCAACGCCTCGCCACGCCCGTCCTGACCCATCTTTCCCGCCGCGAATTGAAGCGGGCAATGCCCGTCGAAGCCGCTAATCCCCAGGATCGCCGCCAGTACACCCATCTCGAAGCCTTCGGCCGAACCATGTGTGGCCTCGCGCCGTGGCTCGCCTCGACCGATCTCCCGGACGCCGAGGAATCCCAACGCCGCCAATTCACCGACCTCGCCCGCGCCTCCCTCGACGCCGCCACCGATCCCCAATCGCCCGATTTCCTCAACTTCACCCGCGGCGGCCAACCCCTCGTCGACACGGCATTCCTGGCGCAAGGAATTCTCCGCGCTCCGAATGTGCTCTGGCAAAATCTCGATGCCCGCGTCCAGGCCCAGGTCGTACAAGCCTTCAAATCTTCCCGCTCCATCCCCACCCCCACTCGGAACAACTGGGTCTTATTCGCCGCCATGGTCGAGGCAGCCCTGTATCACATGGGCGAAGCAACCATCAAGCCGCGGCTCGAAGATTGCGTAACCCGAATGCTCGTCTGGTACAAAGGCGACGGCATCTACGGCGACGGCGAATCCTTTCACTTCGACTACTACAACAGCTTCGTCATCCACCCCATGCTCCTCGACGTCCTTGCCGTCCTGAAGGAGAAAGACAAATCCTTCGAGCCGACTTACGCGACCGCCCTCAAGCGCGCACAGCGTTACGCGGTGATCCAGGAACGCCTCATCGCCCCCGACGGCACTTTCCCCTCCGTCGGCCGATCCACAACCTATCGCTTCGGCGCCTTCCACGCCCTCGCCCAAATCTCCTTGATGGGCCAATTGCCCGACGCGCTGAAACCCGCCCAGGTCCGCGCCGCCCTGACCGCCGTCATTCGCAAAACCCTCTCCGCCCCCGAAACCTTCGACGACCAGGGCTGGCTGCGCATCGGCTTCTGCGGCCACCAACCCGCCCTGGCCGAGCAATACATCTCCACCGGCAGCCTCTATCTCTGCACCGCCGCCCTCCTGCCCCTAGGTCTCCCGCCCGCAGATCCTTTCTGGTCCTCACCTCCCGCCCCCTGGACCTCCCAACAACTCTGGTCCGGCCAAAACCTCCCCGCCGACCACGCCCTTCCCGATTCTTTATAAATTGACGCGATTTCCGCGCTTCCGCACCGTCCTATCTAAATACCGATCCCCCCCTATCCAAGTAGCTCCCGGATCGGTGAAAATACGCAACCCAATGAAACGCCGCTGGCTCATCCTCGGCCTTTCCGCCGTCGGCATTCTCGCCGCCGGCGCCACCTACGTCGGCCTGCGCAAGCCCGCCGTCGCCACCACCCTCCCCGACGACACCTACGTCGCCATCGTCGCCCGCGGCGACCTCTCCCAGGAAGTCAACGCCGCCGGCTCCGTCTCCTCCAATCTCGACGTCGACATCCGCTGCCGCGCCAGCGGCGAAGTCATCGAGCTCCCCTACGACATCGGTGACTTCATCAAAAAAGGCGCCGTCCTCCTCAAGCTAGATCCGGCCGACGAAATCGTCGCCCTCCGCGAGGCACAGGTGACCATGGATCAGGACACCTCCAAGCTCGAAGTCGCCCGCAAAACCGTCGAGGAGGCCGAACTCGATCTCGACACCGCCACCTACAAAGCCGCCGCCGACGTGCAATCCGAAAAGGTCAAAACCATCAACGCCCGCAAAAAGGCCGATCGCCAGCTCGATCTGCTCAACCGCGACCCTCAGCTCCCAGGAGCAATATGAGACTGCCGAATCGGATGCCGCCGAGGCCGAGGACGAATACCAGGCCGCCGTCGTCGCCCAGCGCCAGCTCAAAAGCCAGGCTGTCGACCTCGAAGTGAAAAAAGAGCAGATCAAACAGGCCCAGCAGCAGGTCGAGCTCGACCAGGTCGCCCTCGACAACGCCAACCTCCAGCTCCAATACACGACTGTTTTCTGCCCACTCGACGGCGTTCTTTCCGACCTCGAAACCCAGAAAGGCTCCCTGATCGCCTCTTCCCTCAGCACCGTCGGCGGGACAACCGTCATGACCGTCTCCGACCTCTCACGCATCTTCGTCCTCGCTTCCGTCGATGAAGCTGACATCGGCGGCGTCCAGCTCGGCCAGCACTGCCTCATCACCGCCGACGCATATCCTCGCCGAAACTTCTCCGGCGTCGTCGTGCGCATCGCCCCCCAGGGCGAAAGCACGCGCAACGTCGTCACCTTCGAAGTCAAAATCGAAGTCACCGACGACGATAAACAGCTCCTCCGCCCCCAAATGACCGCCGATGTGCAGATCATCGCCGCCACCCGCCATGATGTCGTCCTCGCCCCCATGCTTGCGCTCTTCGACAAGGACGACAACAATTTCATCACCATCGTAAAGGACAACGACAAGACCGAAGACCGCCAGGTCCAGCTCGGCATCGACGACGGCGAAAACGCCGAAATCCTTTCCGGACTCGCCGCCGGTGAAAAAATCCTCGTCCATCACAACGATGCCGACAGCAAATGGATGGGCACTCACGGCAAAAGCACCGGCGCCGTCAAAAAGAAAAACGCCGACAAAAAGAAATCCGATAAGAACGGCAACAGCGACGCAAACGCCAACGACGATTCCTCCACCGGTTCAAAAGACAAAAAGAACAAAGACGCCTCTAAGACCGACAAGAAGAATTCAAAAAAGAAAAACCAGGATTCCGACGACACCGACGACGACAACTCATAGCGTAAAAATGTTCTTCTGGATGATCATCAAGGTCGCCTTCAAAAGCCTGCTTGCCAACAAGCTTCGCTCAGTCCTCTCCATCCTCGGGGTCATCGTCGGCGTAGCCGCCGTCATCGCCATGCTCGCCATCGTCAGCGGCTTCCACAACTGGGCCATGAACCGAATCAAATCCTTCGGCGCCAATCAGCTCGTCGTCGAGCCCGGCGGACTCGGCAGCGGTGGCGTCATCAGCGGAACCCAGCAAAACCTCACCGTCAATGACGCCCTCGCACTCTGTCAGGTCCCCCACGTACAGGCCGTCTCACCCCTCATCGAGGGGGGCGTCCAGGCCAAGTACCGCAACCACAACACCTCCACCGACGTCCTCGGCTGCGCCCCACCTTCCTGATGATCTCCAATTACCAACTCGACCACGGCGTCATGTTCTCCGACGATGACGACGACCGCGCCGCCCACGTCGCCGTCGTCACCAAAGCCGTCGCCACCGAACTCTTCGCAAAATCCGACCCGGTCGGAAAAACCATCAAGATCTCCGGCCTCAACTTCCGCGTCGTCGGCGAAGTCAAAAACCGCGGCGGCGGCGAGGGATACTCCGAATCCGAAATCTTCGTCCCCACCTCCACCGCCATGCACACTCTTCTCGGCATCCCCTACCTCGGCGAAATCTTCGTCGAAGCCGAGGACGGCAGCGACCTCATGGCCGTCGAACGCGACCTCGTCGAAACCCTCCGCAACCGCCACAAAATTCTCCCCGGCGCCCCGACGACGTGCACGTCTATAACCAGGCCCGCTTCATCGAAACCGTCGATGAGTGGAGCAAAACCGCCGCCATCCTCCTCGGCTCCGTCGCCACCATCTCCCTCCTCGTCGGGGGCGTCGGCATCATGAACATCATGCTCGCCAGCGTTACCGAGCGCACCCGCGAGATCGGCGTGCGAAAAGCCGTCGGCGCTCGCGAGTTCGACATCCTCTGCCAGTTCCTCATCGAAGCCATCATCATCAGCACCACCGGCGGATTCACCGGCGTCGCCCTCGGCATCGGCGTCGCCTGGCTCGTCCAAAACCTCACCGTCTTCAACACCAACGTCGAAATGTCCAGCATCCTCCTCTCCCTCGGCTTCTCCGCGGCAGTGGGGATTTTTTTCGGGTTCTATCCCGCGCGGCGAGCCTCACGGCTCGATCCCATTGAGGCGCTGAGGTATGAATGACTCGCATTTTCCGACGTCGCGCACACGCCGCCCCCTGGCGGCACTTGTTTGCGCCAGTGGTATAAATGTTTCGCAGGCCAGGGCAATCGCATCTCCCTCTTTTCCCCCTCGCCCTGTACTCAGGGAGAGGGTTGGGGTGAGGGTTCTCTTCGTATTTTGCGGCCACATGCGATTGCCCTGTTTCGCCGGCGGAAACTTAAATACAAAACTTGACACAGGCTATCGAAAGGGTCAAGGATGCCTGGGTTTGCCCCAAAGTCGTCGAGTGGTTGCATCAGCCTGGCGTAATTACCGCTGAGGTTGAATTTTCCCCGATGGAGTAGTTCATCATGACCCGATCGAACTTGCCGGCCGAATTTCCCGACCTGTTGCGGGAAATCAAAGTAAGAATCCAGCAGGCTCAGGCCCGCGCCGTTCTTACAGTTAATTCCGAACTGGTTCGGCTCTATTGGGACATCGGCCACTTGATCGCACGCCGTCAGCAAGAGGAGGGTTGGGGCGCGGCGGTGATTCCGAGGCTCGCCAACGAATTGCGAAACGAACTTCCCGAGGAGAAGGGCTTTTCCGAGCGCAACCTCAAGTACATGATCCGCTTCTACCGGGAGTATGTGGATATTCCAATTGTGCAGCAGCCTGCTGCACAATTGCGCTCCCGTAGCTCACCGCGAAAAGTGCAGCAACCCGCTGCACAATCGCTCACTACCAGAAATGCAGTAAAATCGGAGCCTTCAGTCGCATCAATTCTCTGGTCCATTCCGTGGTTCCATCACATCGTTCTGATGGAAAAGGTAAAAGATATAAACGACCGGCTCTGGTACATGGCTGAAACCTTCGCCAACGGGTGGAGCCGCAATGTTTTGTTGCTCATGATCAAGTCGGAGGCCCATCGCCGTAAAGGCAACTCCATCACGAATTTCGATCGATTGCTGCCGGCGCCGCAGTCCGATCTTGTCCGTCAAGCCCTGAAAGACCCGTATATTTTTGATTTCCTTACCCTTCAAGAGCCGTTCCATGAGCGAGAACTGGAGAACAATCTCCTTCACCAGCTCGAGCGATTCTTGCTGGAATTGGGACGGGGATTCGCCTTCATCGGTCGCCAGGTGCACTTCGAAGTTGGGGAACAAGATTTCTACGTTGACCTCCTTTTCTATCATCTCCACTTGCGCTGCTTCGTCGTGATTGATCTGAAAAAGGGCGAGTTCAAGCCGGAGTATGCGGGGAAGATGAACTTCTATCTCGCCGTGGTCGATGACAAGCTTCGCCACCAGACTGATCAGCCGTCCATCGGTCTGATCCTATGCCAGGACCGCAACCACATCGTAGCCGAATATGCTTTGCGCGGATCGACAAAGCCGATCGGCGTTTCAGAGTATGAGCTAACACGCGCCTTGCCCGTAAACCTCCAATCGGCCTTGCCCACGATCGAACAAATCGAAGCAGAATTGGCCAGACCAGAACAGGGGGCAGCCAAATCTAAAACGCGAGCAAGGAAAAAGTCGTCGAAATTTAACCGTCGTACCTAGCACCTCCGCGCCACGTCTTCTGGTGCACCCCCAAATAGACGCGATCCACTGCATATGTGGATTTAATGCATTCCTGAAGCCCTTTCTGAGTTCACGTCCCCTTCTTGACCGTTTCCAAATATTCGCGCGCCATGCGCTGCCGCTCGCGGTAAACATCAACGACCGCGCGAATCCCCTGGTTCCACATCCCCTTCCATTCCTCCAGTTTCGCATCGAGTTCGCCCCGTTGCTCCGTGCGGCCATCCCCATATTTCGGTGGCAACTGAGACAAGAGCGGCGATCCCGGAACTTTCCGCAAAAATGCCCGCCGCACGTCTTCGGGCAGATTGTCGCCAAGTGACTGAACCATCGCGACAACGCCCGGCCGGGGCGTTTGCTCCTGGTCGATGATCTCCACGATTGCTTTGATCGCGGATGGGCCCAGATGCGTGTCGGCGCAGAATTGCAGCAGCCGCCGGAGGCATCCGGCGATGGCTTCGTCCGATGCGCTGGCGGGCGGCGCGTTTAACTGCTCAAGCCCGGCGGCCCTGGCCCAGGGCGTGAGCAGCTCGTTGACGAAGTCCAGGCGGGCGATAAATTGCGCCTCGGTCTTTGCCGGGCCATCGTAAAACCATTGCCTGACGTAGGGGATCAGTTCCCGCCGCTCGGCAGCGCAATCGTCCATGAAATGCAGAAGCGTCGGTGTATCGAATCGGCAACCCAGACCGAGCTGGCCGCGCGCAGCTCGATCGCCCACCCTTGAACCGGGCCGCGGAGATAAAGCAGCCGGTATAGCACGATCTCGGCCAGACGCATCCGGCCCGCGTAGTTGCGCTCGATCATGGTGTTCACGCCCCAGAGGGCGCAGCACGCATATTCCGCGGCCCCGCGCTTGACGGCAAAGTCCGCGGTGTCCAGCAGCAGCTTCAACCCGGCGCCGCTGCCGAGGCTCAGTTGCATGATCAGCGCCAAAGAGCCATTGAGGTCGAACGTGAACTTTTCAGCGGCACGCAGCACCGCGTTGGCAAGGACCACGTTGTCGCTGCACAGGAGCTTGCCGACGATCTCAGCAAGCGGCATCTCGATCCGGGCATCGCTTTCACGCATGAGCCTGAGAATCCGCGGCAGCAGCCGCGCCGCCCGCGCATTGACGTGAATCCACATTTCCCCCAGCTCCCACGCCGCCCGGACGCGCTGGGCAAGGTCCGCCCCATTTTCAACCCGTTCAACCAGCGATTCAGTCGCGGCAAGCCGGCGCGCTTCCCCCGCCATTTGCTCCTGCTCCAGCTTGGCAAGGGCTTCATCCGCATCCGGACTGCGCATCAGTCGCCGCTCAATTTTGCTCTGCGTCCCGCAGTGGCGGCATTTGCGGATTGCCTGGAGCCCAGTGCCTGCGTCCAGCTCCACCCCGCACGCTGGGCAATGCGATTCATCTTGCGCAACGGCATCGATGACTTGCGAAGGCTTGATCACCCGCGCCGCCCCCATCGGCGCGTCGGCGGTGATGAACCCGTCGGAGATAACCGGCTCAAGCGTTCGTAGTCGCCGCTCAACGACCGCTGTTCCTCCACAGTATTGGCATCGCACCAACGGCTCGTGGTCCACAAGCCGAAGACTCGCCCCACAATCGGGACACTGCGCCCGGCCAGTATGGAAAAGGGACAATGGAACCGAGTCCGGCGAGTTCACTTCGGCAATGGTAGTGCGATCGGCTGAGGTTGCGAAATGGGGACGAAAGCGAATGGATAATCGACAGGGAGATGAACGACGAACCAGAACGTCGTCTCTCTCTGCGCCTCAGCGCCTCTGCGCGAAACCTGCATTTTATTTTTGGAGGCTTGGGTGGCGGAGCAGACGGCCAGAAAACCGCTTCAGTCCAGGCTTCATTTCTTTCTTGGCGCTCTTGGCGTCTTCGCGGTTAAAAATCTTTAGTGCCGCCGGTGTCCTCACCGGCGGAAATTTCTGCCCAAATCCCCCAGTGAGGACACCGGCGGCACCAGAAGCTCTATAACCGCCAAGAAAAAAGTTGCACCCCGAAAGACACCCGCTTAAAGTCACCCCCAGGAGCCGCATCACCATCTTATTTTTTTAGCCCATCTGTCCAACATCATCTGACGGCACACAACGTGGAGCAAAATATGGAAGTCAAAGGGGCAACCTTTCTATACACAATGGCCGGCCTGATGATCACCTTCGCGGGGTTCTCGGCGCTCTTGTTCGGCCTCCGGCAGGCTGCCGGAGCGAAGTTGTCAATGCTCGACAGATACCTTGCAAAGACCGTCATGATGTACATTTTCGTATTGACGGCCGGAGCACTGCTGCCCCCGCTGTTAGCGCTCTACGACATTCAGGAAAATGGAATTGGCGAGCCTCCGCCATTCTTTTCGCGCCACCGATGCTCGCTCTTCAGGCCTCCTATCCCTGGCGTCGTCGCAAAGCCGTCGGCGAAGGACCACCCCCCGCAATCTTCGCGGTCTTCGTCGTCTTCGGCTCCGCCGTAACCCTCGCGGCGCTTGGCTACATCCTTGTAGGCATCCAATACTGCCCAGCGGCCTACATCACCGGGTTAACGCTCGACTTCTTTACCGTTGTTTTCTCCTTCGTGACCGCGCTCGATGTCATTATGCAACAGCCGCTGGAAGTGCCGGAGCGCACGCCGCCGCACTAGCTCCGAGACTTAAGGACGCGTGTCCTTTGCAAAGCCCTCACGTTCGGTTCCATCCTCCTATTGCACCCGATGGTGGCGGTACAATCCGGTTCTTTCGCTGCTGAACGACATCGGGAGGTTTTTGCCGATGCGTTGGCCTATCCTCCTTCCACGCACCCAACCTGTCACTAAATGCAATAGTTCTTGCGGAACCAGTTAGCAAAGTGTTATAAAAAATGTCTAAAGTCTACCGTCGAAGGTAAATAGATCGAAACGGCCATCTAAACATTGGAATTCTGGTTTCTTCAAACCGCTCTTCGAAAAGGACAGTTCCCATGCCGCCAACCACCCACCCTGCCACCAACGATCCGGACATCCCCGAAATTCGGCTGCGTCAGCCTCTCCCGGCTCTTCTTGATAAACTTGGGCTCCTTAAACAGTTACCGGGAACCTGGCACGGGACCGGGTTCAATCTCATTGCCCGTCCCCAATTCAAGCAGATTTCCGGGCAAAGCAGCGATTTTTTCCTGGAAATCAACCTTACCCAGGAAACACTCAAATTTGACTTCATAGGTTCATCCATTCCTAACCGAGGCTTCGCGCAAAAAGACATCGAGCTCTTCGGCGTTCACTATCTTCAGCAAATCAACGACTCGGTAACAAAAGGCGCCCTTCACATTGAGCCAGGCATTTGGATCAATATCCCCTCTACCACCCAACCCGCCGTTCCACAGCCAAACGCCGTCGCCCGCATGGCTTCTATACCGCACGGAACCTCGCTCCTTGCCCAAGGACAGGCAATTCAAGTCAATTCCGGCCCGGTATTTAAACCGGCCAACACCGTTCCGTTCGCCGCAGGACCCATCTCTTTCCCCGAATATAATCTCAGTACTCCCAGCGTCTTCCGCAGCCCACTCCCTCCTTCAACAGTCATACCGCTTGCCACTCTTCAATCTTTCGTCACCAACCCAAACACAGCGCTGCAAAATGCCGTTGCGGGGCAAACCATTGATGAAATGGTCGTCATTAATATCGCTACCGCTCCCACAATTACCGTGCACGGAACAGTTCCGCCCACCGTTATTACAACTCCAAATGGCGGCGGTGGAAGCGAGAATATTGCCTTCCTCAGCTCGACGACGCCTACCCCGCCCCCTCCTCCCAACCCACTGCCCAACGCCAATGTTCCACAGGTATTTGCAACCTTCTGGATCGAAACCGTCAAGCATCCGTCAGGCGTGGGAACTTTCCTCCAATTGCAATACTCGCAAACCGTCCATCTTTTCTTTAACGGCTTGTTCTGGCCTCATGTCTCAGTTGCAACTCTCATCAGATCCAGCATTGTCTAATGAAACGCGCGATTCGAACTAAAACAGCCGGACAAGGCGAACAGAACCAGAACCCGGTTTCGAACATTTGAACATTCGAATTTGATACGTCCGGAGGCGAGGATGCCTCCGTGGCGTAATCGCCGAGTATGGCCCGGAGCCGTCCGGGCTCCGAACTTCGGATTTCGCGTTTCCCATCTCCCCCATCCCTCCCAGATTGTTGCGGACTGTTACCTCGACTTTTGCACTTTGAAAATTGAAAAATAGGCGGACTCCCCGCCATGATGGGGTTCTCAAATCTCATCCGTGGAAAGGAGTCCACCATGTTTCGTGTGCCCTCAGCGGCGGAGCCGCTGGTGCAATCGTTCCGCGACGCGTTCACCCGCCGGACCTTCGAACGGTTCCTCACGTTAATGTGCGGCGTGATTGTAACCATGGGCCGGCGAAGTGTCAGCCGGGCGCTGCGGGTTATGCAACCGCACCTGAAGGGACACTGGAGCAATTATCACCGGGTCTACTCTCAGGCGCGGTTCTCGATGTGGAAACTGGCGGCGGTGCTGGCTCGGCAGGTTGTGGCGCTGCTTCCCGCCAACGAGGCGATCGTTCTGATCGTGGACGATACGGTGCAGGAGAAGAGGGGACGGAAGGTCTGGGCCAAAGGGGCGCATCGGGATGCTCATCGCTCCTCCCGGTCCCATGACGGCATCACCTTCGGGCACAAGTGGCTGGTGATGTGCGTGCTGGTCACGTTGCCGGGAATGGCGCGCGCCGTGGGCTCTGCCGGTGTTGTGCGGACTGTGCCGTCCACCCAAGACCGCCGCCGGCACGGGCCAGCGTCAAAAAACGCCCTGTCAACTGAGCCTGCAACTGCTGATGCGGATGATGCGCTGGTTCCCCCGGCGGCGGTTCATTTTGCTCGGAGATTCCAGGGCCGTTTCCAATGCCGTGGCCTGCTTCGCCTGCCGGCATCGGGACCGGGTGACGGTGATCAGCCGGCTGCGCCGATGCAAATCTGTACGGGCCTCCAACCCTGAAAGGACGCGCCAAGAAAGGACCCAAGAAGCCCTCCCCGCAGGAGCAGGCCGAGCATCTGCCGCGCGTCACCCAGACAGTGAGCTGGTACGGCGCCAGCCGACGGAAGGTCCGTCATGTCACTGACACGGCGCTATGGTACTCCCATCACAACCACCAGGTGGTGCCGATCCGCTGGGTCTGTGTTTTGGCGGATTTAAAGCTGAAGATGGAAGCGGCCTACTTTTACTGCACCGATCCTGATCTGCCGGCCAAGCGAATCATCGAGCTTTACGCGCTACGGTGGAATATCGAGGTCACCTTCGAGGAGTCGCGGGCCCTTTTGGGATGGCAAACGACTCGGCACTGGTGCAGGCAATCGGTGTTGCGCGTCACGCCGATTCTGCTGGGTCTGTTCACGGGTGTGGCTCTGATCTGGAAGGAATTGTCCAGACAGACGAAGGGCGTCCAACGGCAGCGATTCAGCCAAACGCCCTGTTATCGAAAGTCGGCGATGACGTTTGCCGATGCGTTGTTTTGGGTCCGGCGGGAGCTGTGGAAAGAAACGCTGCTGGGACATCGCGATTCGCGTCGATGTCCCAGTGGCGGATTTGAATCGTTGCCAAGATCGTTGCGGTCCACGATTATCAGGCAACTGGCCGCCGCGGCGTAGGCGGAAATGTGCAAAAGTCGAGGTTACCTTTTGTACCCGCATGCCCGTGCGCAGATTCTATTTAGGCGTCTCTGCAAATTTTTCGGCCCGCGAAGATCCCCCTCCCACCCCGGTAACCCCCACGTGAAACAACAGCGGCTAACAATGGCGGCAAACACCCATCGGAACTGTTTCCGATCACCGCCCGGCAAAACCGCGATGCAACAACCATTTGCCCTTTCGGGCAGGAGCTTGAACATGAAACGCATCACCTGGGTTCTGGCAGCGGCGATGACTTCCGGCCTCGCAAGCCTTCTTCCCGCAACCGCCCACGCCCGCGCCCTCGACGGCCCGCGCGCTGACATCGCCAACGTCGACGCCAACGGCGCAAATCGCTATTACATCGAATTTTACGGCGGTGAAACCGGCGTCGTCCGCGTTGTCGGCGACGGCGACACCAACCTCGAAGTCAAGGTCTACGACACCAACGGAAACCTCATCACCTCCGACTCCGACAACGACGGCAGCGGCTACTGTGAAGTCCACTTCCTCCCCTACTACACCCAGAACTTCACCATCCGCGTGATCAATCATGGAGACGTCTACAACCACTACACCCTGAAGACGAACTAACTTCGCCTTCGCCACCAGCCTTACGCCATCCCTCCCGCCCGCCCCGGATTCACTTCCGCGGCGGGCATTTTAATTGATTGGTTTGCAATCACTTACAAACCTCTTTCGTTAGAAAACCCCGCCCGCTTTATACCCGCGCAGGCTCGCCCCCCGCTCCCGGTAGCTCCCCGCAAAGGAGATCACCATGACACGAACAACGAAAAACACTCGCGGAAACAAGAGCATTCAACGCGGCGTCTTCAGCGCCCTGGAAAACCTGGAATCACGCCAGATGTTTTCCGCCCAGCCGTTTTCGATTTATACGGTTGCACTTGGCGGCGGCAACACGGAACTGGTCTGCCAAATGACCGCGTCTTCCCAGCAGATGTCCGTCGTCCGCAGCCCCGATGGAATTCAGTTCAACCTCAACGGCCAGGTCGACGACATCGCCGGCAACTTCGCCTATCTCTCGATCATCGCCCAGGGCGGCAACAACAGCATCGTCATCGGCCCCAACATGCTCACCCCCACCTGCGTCTGGGCCGGCAACGGCAACGACGTCATCTCCACCGGCGCCAACGACGACGACCTCCGCGCCACCGGCGGCGACACCACCCTCGTCGCCATGGGCGGAACCGACAACCAGCTCTTCGGCGGCTGGGGATGCACCAATATCTGGGAAACCGAAACCGGAAACTATTACTCCTACGGCTCCGGCCAGACCGTCGTCCACAACATCAATTCGTTCATCAACACCGACGACACCACGCTGGACGGCGCGACGTTCAATGAGCCGCTAACCAATACCCAGTCCCCCCTGAATGATCCGGGAACGGCCAATGTTTCTAACCTGCCCCTCTTCGGCAGCACCGGGCCGACCTATTACGACATCAACCAGGGCATGTGCGGCGACTGCTATTTTCTCTCCACGCTTTCGTCCGTGGCTTTCCGGGATCCGCAGGCGATCCAGAACATGATTACGCCGCTGGGCGATGGGACGTATATGGTTGAATTCTTCAACAACGGCACGCCGGAATTCGTTCGTGAGGACGGAATTCTGCCGACGGACTACGGCTACCTGGCCTACGCCGGCCTGGGTTCTGACAGCAGCACGTGGGTTGCCCTGACGGAAAAAGCCTGGGCCTATTTTGAGCCCTCCCTCAGCGGCGAGGGCCCCAGCTACGGCACCATGGAAGGCGGCAACGCCGACCCGGTTTACGCGGCCCTTGGCGCTTCGAACATTCAGGGTACGTTTAACAATGGAGAGCAATTGGGCTCTTCCGCCTTCGGCAACGAGACGAACTTTGTCGATTGGGTTGCCTGGGAACTGAACCAGGGCAACGCGATCAGCATCGGATTCGGTAACGGTCAATCAGACTCGCAGTCTCCGTTCTCGATCCCGGGCCTTCTGTATAACAATCACGAGTATTCGCTGCTCGGCGATTCGGTCAACAACGCCGGACAAGTCACCGGCTTCTGGGTGCGTAACCCCTGGGGCGTTGACCTCGAGGATGCCGACGGCAATCCCTACATGACCCCCACCGGCCACAACGACGGGACCGATGACGGAATGGTTTGGGTTTCAGTCGATCAGGCGTGGTCGGTCATGTCCGACATCGGCGCAGCGACAGTCTGAATGACGCCTCAATGGTGTGCCTGAACTCCTCCCCCGGCTTCGTCCGGGGGAGGATTGTTTTTACCTGACGATGACTTTGCTAATGGTGAAGATCGGTAGCATCAGCGCCAGCACGACGGTGCCGATGATCGCCCCCATGACCCCAATCATGATCGGCTCGATGTAGCGCGTCATGTCGGCGATCGAATGTTTCAGCTCATCCTCGGCATAGGCCGCCACCAGTTCCATCACCTGTGCCAGCTTTCCGCTTTTTTCGGCGCTGCTGAGCATCTGGGCCACCGATCGCGGGACCAGCGGATTGGCGAACAGCGGCTCGGAAAATTGCTTACCGGCCTGGATCTGCTTGGAAACTTCATCCCACAGATCGCGGTAGTAGGAATTCCTGGTAAGGTCGTGGGCGGTCTTCACGCAATCGACGAGCCTCACGCCGCCCCCGGCCATTGTTCCCACCAGCCGCAAGCCGCGTGAGAGGTTGATCTTGCGAAACAGCGGACCAAAAAGGGGAATATTCAGTTGCACAAAATCAAATATCCGTGCGTCCCTGCGGATGCCGCAGGCCGAAAAACAGGATCACCCCGACAGGTTCCAAGCGTCATCAGGATAAACGGCCACTGAGTCACGATGAAACTGCTGATGGCCATAAGCACGATCGTGGGTCCCGGCAGGGCCGCCTTTTTCGCCGCGTAAATCGCGGTGAATTTCGGCAGAACGAAGGTCAGCAGAAACGTCGTTGTCGACAGGGCGAAGCCATCATGATCGCGGGATAGGTCAGCGCCCCGCGAACCCGGCGGATGGTTTCATGCTCATCGCGCAGATAATTCGTCGCCCGCTGGAGGAGCTTGGCCATCATGCCGCTCTTTTCGCTGGCGCTGATCAGCGCGACAAAGAGCCGGGGAAACGCCCGCGGATGCTTCAGCAGCGCCGAGCTGAAATCCGAACCCCCATGCACCTCCTGGCAAACCTCCTGCACGATCCGCTTCACGTTCGGTTTCTCCGCCTGCTGACCGATGCATTCGAGCGCTTCGCTGAGGGTGACGCCGGTATCGACCATGATCGCAAGCTGCGTGGCGACGTGGATCAGGTCTTTGCGCGACATGCGAATGCCGCGGCCGCCGATCCTCGCCCCGGCGGCCCCGGCAGCCGCGACTGCGCCTGCCTGGCGGACGGATGTGGGATATTTCCCTCCGCGCGGATCATCTGCGTCGCCTGCGCGAGCGTGTCCGCTACCATCGTCCCCGTCAGCGGAGCGCCGGTCTGATCGCGAGCGGAATAGGCAAACGTGGGCATAAAACTCTCGAATTCCGCCGGTGAGGACACCGGCGGCACTGGGCAATTAAGCCGTCACCCTGTAAATCTCCTCCAGCGTCGTTATCCCGGCCTTGACCTTCTCCATCCCATCCCCGCGCAGGGTAGTCATCCCCTGCTTCTTCGCATGATCGCGCAGATCGTTGAGCGTCCGCCCCTGGCTGATCAGCTCGATCATCTCGTCGTCCGGCACAAGCAATTCGTAAATTCCGATCCGCCCGGTGAACCCCAGATTCCTGCACTGCTGGCACCCGTTGGCCTTGAACAGCTTGTCGATATTCCCCGCCAACCGCTCGATCTGCCGGCTCTCGTTGGGATTCGGCGTATACGACTCCTTGCAATGTTGACAGAGTTTCCGCACCAGCCGCTGCGCCATCACGCCGACAAGGGTCGCCCCCACCAGGTAAGGCTCGGTGCCAAGGTTATACAGACGCGTAATCGCCCCCGGGGCATCATTCGTATGCAGCGTGCTAAGCACCAGGTGGCCCGTGAGCGCGGCCTGCGTCGCCAGTTTCGACGTCTCGATATCGCGGATTTCACCGACCATCAAAATATCCGGGTCCTGCCGCAGCAGCGACCGCAGCGCCCCGGCAAACGTAAACCCGGCCTTCTCGTTCACCTGAAACTGGTTCACGCCCGTCAGCGCATATTCAATCGGGTCCTCGACGGTGCAGATGTTCACCTCGGCATTGTTCAATTCCTGGAGCGACGCATAAAGCGTCGTGCTCTTGCCCGACCCGGTCGGACCCGTCACCAGCACGATGCCGTTGGGCAGACTAATCAGCTTTCGCCACGCCTTCAGCGTGTCATATTCGAACCCCAGCTTTTCCAGATTCACGGAGGCCCGCTCGTTGTCGATGATGCGGATCACGACTTTTTCACCATGCTTCGCGGGCATGGTCGAAACGCGCAGATCGACCGGGCGCTTTTCCATCATGACGTGGATGCCGCCGTCCTGCGGCAGGCGGCGCTCCGAAATATCCAGCCCCGCCATGATCTTGATTCGGCTTGCCACCGCCGCGTGCATCTGGTGCGGCGGACGGAGCTTCTCGACCAGGCAACCGTCGATCCGATAGCGAATCCGCAAAACATTGTCCCCCGGCTCGACGTGAACGTCGCTGGCCCCTTCTTTCACCGCGTTATAGATGACGTAATTCACCAGCTTGATGACCGGTGAATCCCCCGCCGCCGCCTCCAGGTTTACAACGTCCTGAACCGGCTGCTCGATGACGTTGAACTCTTCCGGCTCAACCTCCTCGATGATGTCGTCGATGACGAAAACCTTGTCGTTGGGCAGATAGGCCTGGAGCGTGCTCTTGATGTCGCGCGCCGTCGCCGCGACCACCTGCACCTGGTAGCCGCTCAGACGCTCGATCTCTTCCAGGAGAAATACGTTCGCCGGCTCCGGAACCGCGATCGTCAGCACGCCCTCGACCAGATAAAGCGGCAGCGTCTGATGCTTTTCAAGGAACTCCTTCGGCAAAACCTGGATGACCTTCGGGTCCGCGATCTTGGGGCTCACCCGCGCGTAGGGCACGGAATAGGCCTGCGCCAGCGTTTCCACGATCTGGTCTTCGGTGCAGAAATGCAGCTCGACAAGCACTTCCCCCAGCAGCTTTTGGTGCCCGGTGCGTTTCTGCTCATCGAGCGCGCGCTCGAGCTGCGCCTGCTGGATCAATCCCTTGCCAATCAGGAGCTGCCCCAGAGGTTTTCGTTCCATCGTCGTAACCATGGGTCCTTTACCGCATCGTCTTCAGCGCCGTGGCAAGGTCGGCCTGGCACTCAAAATCGTGCGCCAGCCGGGTGATTTCCAGGATCTTCTTGCAGTTTTCGTCGAGGCTTACCAGCTTCAGCCGGCCGAACAGGTCTTCGCACCGCCGCTTGATCCACAGCAGACCCTCAAGGCCATCGCTGTCGATGAATTCGCACTTCTGGAAATCGATGACGAAATCGACGATCTGACGCTGGTCGATCCTCTCCTCGATCGTTTTCTTCGCGTCAGCAACGGCAGGGGCCAGAAGCGCTTCATGCACTTCGATCACGCAAACCTGGCTGTATTCTTCACATTTGATGGGCATTGGCCGGCGTCCCTCATCCCTTTACGAAGCGCAGCGGAGCGCCTGCTGCAACTCCCCAAGCTGCCGCACCCGCCCCGGATTCGCCGCCAGTAATTGCCGGAATTTCTCCGCCCCGATCCGCAAGAATGCCTCCGTCAGCAACGGATCAAACTGCGTCCCTGAGCAGCGGCGGATTTCCGTCAGCGCCACCTCCAGCGGCAGCGCCTTACGGTAGGTTCGGTTCGACGTCATTGCATCAAAGCAGTCCGCCAGGCAGATGATCCGCCCCATCACGGGAATGTCTTCGCCAATCAGACCGCCGGGATATCCCTGCCCGTCGTAGCGCTCGTGGTGATGGAGGACGCCGGGGATGAGGTCCGATATTTGCTTGATGTCCTTGAGAATGTTGGCGCCGATCTGCGGATGCTTCTTCATCTGCTCAAATTCTTCGGGCGTGAGCCGGCCGGTTTTCTGCAGAACGCTTTCAGGAACGCCAATCTTGCCGACATCGTGCAGAAGCCCGGTCATATAAGCGCGTTCAGCGAAGGCATCGCCGATCCCCGCCTCCACGGCCAGGTGCCGGGCCAGCAGCGCCACGCGCTCGCTGTGGCCGCACGTGTACGCATCCTTCGCGTCCACCGCACTGGTCAGCGAGTGCAGCAGCCCCATCATCAGCCCGTGCACGTCTTCGAACAGCATCGCGTTTTCGAGATAGATCGCCGACTCGTTGGCAATCGAATTCAGCAGCTTGGCGTCCTGGGAATCAAAATCGCCGCCGCCTTTGTTGATCGCAAACAGGCACCCCAAAATCGTCTCCTCACGCTGCATGGGAACGGCCATAAGCTGATTGGCAAATTTCGCCAGCCAGTTGAGCGTCTTGTCCGCCGCCAGATTGTTCACAAGCAGCGGCCCCTTTCGCTCGCGCAGCCGGGGGATCAATTCCTGTGCGAGCCGCGGCACCGTCCCCGGGGGCAAGCTCATCGGCCCATACAGCACCGGCTCATGCCTGCCCAGCGCCCCGTCGCTCAGCGCCACGCCCAGCCCCTGCACGCCCATCACCTCCAGCACGTCGAGGCATGCCTGCTTGAAGAAATCATTCGCCGGACGGTTGATCCGCATCCCACCGCTGATCTGGTAGATCAGGCTCAGCTCTTCATACGTGTTGGCCAAATGCCCGGAAAGCGAATTCAGCTCGGTCGCCAGGCCCGAGAGCCGCATCTGGTCCTTGAGCATCGACCCGGCCATCCGCGCCTCGCGCTGAATCGCCTCGTCGCTGTAGGGCACAAGCCCCTCGGCCTGCTGGCGCAGCCACGCCGCGTCCAGACCCAGCCGGCTGCACATCCGCAATACTTCTTCCGCCAGATTGAAATCCACGCTTCGCGCCGACAGCACCATGTATCCCAGAAGCTGCTTGCGCTCCACGCACGGAAACGCCGCGAAGACCACACCCGGAAAACTGCTCCAGACCGTGATCGGCGAAGAGGCCGTCAGTTTTTTGAATTGATTGAGAAGCTCCGGCTCGGTGGGGTCGCCATATTGCAGCAGCGGCAGAACGTATCGCTGGAAAAAGAGCGCCCCTGTGCGTCGTGGTAGGTAACGGCGCCATCCTTGTCCAGCATGGCCAGGAAAAGCCCCGCCGCGCGAAAGCGCGATGCCAAGCTGTCCAGCACCGAGGCCGGGATCGCCGATGCCGGCGCGCCGGCCGGCTGCGACGGAGTTTGAATTTGCAGCGTCATGTTCTCACTGCCTGGCGATAGGCTACTGCGGCGAACAATTCTTCCTGCGTTGTCTCTCTTCTCTCCCTTTAACCGCCCGATATTCCGGGCGCGTTCCCAAGATCTCTCATCGCGTCTCTCATCCTCAAGCGGCCGCTGCCGTTTCCGACAGCACCTCGTTTACCGTCGTCAGCAGGGCCCGCGGACTGAACGGCTTGCTCAACATCCGCAAAATCCCGCTGTTCTGCGTGTCCTGCGGGTCAAGCTGGTATCCTCGCGCCGTCAGCATGATTGCCGGTATTCGCGCCGTCGACGGATCCTGCTTCAGCTTCTGGCACAACTCCAGGCCCGATAGCTGCGGCATGTGGTAATCCGTGATCAGCAAATCCGGATGCTCCGCGATCGCGATCTCCAGCGCCTCCTGCCCATCCGCCGCCGTCAAAACTTCGAAACCCGCGTTCCGCAGCTTCAGCGACACGACGTGCAGGATGTGGCTCTCGTCGTCGGCAACCAGAATTTTCTTCATGGCCATCTCACTTCCACTGGGGCCACTTCCCCACATCCTTCAATCACACAAATCCAGCTCAAAGCCGAAGCAGCTTCCCTTTCCCACATGGCTCTCCACAAACATCCGACCACGATGAACCGTCTCGATGATGTGCTTCACCAGCGACAGTCCCAACCCGGTCCCCTTGGCCATGTGGTTGTTTGCCTCGGCTCTGTAAAACTTATCGAACACAAACGGCAGGTCCTTGGGTGGAATTCCGACTCCGGTGTCACTTATTCGAGCGATAACCTTTCTCTTCGCTTCATCGACCGTGGTCTGTACCGTGATCGTCCCCCGCTCCGGCGTGTATTTCACCGCGTTGCTCAGCAGGTTCAGCACCGCCTGGTAAAGCATGTCCTTATCCGCGCTGGTCTGATAAAAAGCGGGCGTAAGCTGCTCGACCAGGTTTATCTGCTTGAGCCGGGCCTGCGGGCTGATCACTTCCAGCGCCTCCTTGAGAATCACCATCAGGCTCTGCGGCTGCTTGTTAATCTGCACCAATCCCGATTCGATTCGCGAGATATTCAAAATGTTGTCAATCAGCCGGCTCAGGCGGTTGGCCTCGTTCTGGATGACCTCATAAAACTCACGGGTGGTTTTTTCGTCATCGGCCTCACCGTCTATCAGCATCTCGACATACGCCTTGATGCTCGCCAGCGGGGTGCGAAGCTCGTGGCTGACGCTGGACACGAAGTCGTTCTTCATCTCCGCGACTTCTTTCTCGCGCGTCATGTCATGCAGCACCGCCACCACGCCGGCCGGGGCATCGTTGTTGTCGGCGACGGCTGATAACGTCACCTTGAATATCCGCTCTTCCCCCGGCCCCTTGATCTTGTGCTCGACGATCCGCCGGCCGGTCCGGCTGTTGCTCTGGCGCATGTCGCGCACCATTTCCACCAGCTTCTCATCCCGCAAAATCTCCTCGATGCGCGCCCGCCGCGACCGTTCCAGGTCAAACTGAAACGTCCGCGCCGCCGATTCGTTCGCCAGAACCAGCTCGTCGAAATTGTCCGTCACCAGTACCGCATCGGAAATGCTGTAGATGATCGCCTGCGCGTGCTGCCGCTCGCTGGTCGCGACCTTGAGCTGAATCTCCAGCTCCTTCATTTTCAGCACCGCGTCCGACATGCACTTTTCCGCCGCATCCACCATCTCGTTCACCGCCGATATCAGCGGCCGGATCTCGTGGCTCTCGGTCTGGAGGCTGTTCAATCTCCCCTGCACGGTCATCCGGTGAATCGCCTCGATCAGCACCCGCGTATTCCGGCGGAAACTCATGATCGCCAGCAGCCCCGCCCCCCCCGCCGCCAGGAACAGCACCGGCCCCAGCATCCCCAGGTCATACTTCCCGCTCACCAGCGCTTCGCGCACCGATCCCGCTGAGCACAGCAACCCACCAACCAGGCAGGTCACCATCAGCAGGGAAAGAATTCTTCCCGAGCGCACGATTGTGATCCTCTGAAAGCTCATCTCCCCTCATCCAGGTTGGTCAGCAGTTGGCCCGCCATCTGGTCGCCCGGCTTCATCCGCAGCGCCTGCTGAAAACAATCCGACGCCTGCTCCTTGCGGCCCATCCGGTCCAGCGTCAAACCGACCATGCACAAGCTCACCGTGTCGGACGGATCAAGCTGATTCGCCCGCGTGAACGACGCATACGCTTCGCTCACGTGGTTCTGCCGGAGCTCCACATATCCCAGCAGCAGATGCCCCTCGCTGCTCTTTGCATCCAGGGCCAGACCATGCCGCAGGGCCAGCTCGGCCTGCCGCAGGCTGCCCGTCTGCAATTCCGCGCGCCCCAAGCCAAACCAAACGCCGGTCGAATCGGGGCTGATCTCCGAAGCTTCCTGGAACGTCACCACGGCCTCCGGCGCATGCGCCGTCTGAAGCTGGCATTCCCCCAGCGTGATCATCAGATCGCTGCGATGGCCAAACTGCGGATCGGCGATCAGGTCCGACAGAATGCCCGCCGATTCCGAATATTGATCGTTGAAAAACAGCGCCAGAGCCAGGTGCTCTTTGATGGTCTGATCGTCGCTCTCCAGAATCCCGGCGCGGCGAAACATCTCGATCGCCTCGGGATATCTCCCTTCCTGCATCAGCAGCAGCCCGACTTCATCCCGAATCTGCCCGCTATGCTCGAAATACCCCATCCGCGATTGCAGCAGCGTAAGGGCCTGATCGCGGCAATCCATCGAAACCAGCATCTCCGCCTTCGCCAGCACATATGCCAGCTCGGTTGGATTCTTCGTGCAGGCCGACTGATAAAACTCCAGCGCCTTCTCCGGCTGCTGCCACCGCTGGTAGATCACCCCGCACAGATAATCCGCTTCCGCATTTCCCGGATCGAGCTTGCGCGTCTCGGTCAATTCCCCCTCCGCCGGCTCCAGTTGCCCCGCCTCGATATAAAGCTTGGCCGAGAATATGCCGCCGCCGTGCTCGCCGGCGTCATCCGCAGGGCCTGGTCGATCGTCGCCCGGCTCTTGTCAAAATCCCCGTTCTTATATTGATCCGACGCCAGCCCGATCAGCACCGTCGACTGGGCATCGTTCCAATCCTTCCGCGCCTGCTCCGTCGCCCCCGGACTCTTCGTCGTTGAGGCGCAACCCGCGACCAACGCCGCCGCGATCAAACTCGAAACAATTGCTTTCCGCATAGTTACTCCAATGGCGCTCAATCAATGTCCAGTTGCCACAGCGATATTATTTTTCTTTGCGCATCCGCCTGATCATCCGGTTTTGTCGCCGGCTGGGTGGTCGCCGGGGGCACTTCGGTGTCCTCGATGATCTGGTCCCTCACAAAATCCCGAATCGCCGAGTTGTCCACGTCCGTCACCACTTTCCCGGTGATCTTCTCTTTCAGGTCAATCGCCTCGAGGAAATGCGGGTTCAGGTTGATCGCGCAGTTAAGATGCCACAGCGCGACATTGACGTTGGGGTTGGGCTTGTTCATCTCCGCGACCGCGTTCTCATACGCCGTCTCCGCCAGCCGCTCGCGCCCATACCACATCATCCCCTTGCGCACGCCAACGCGCATCTTTTCAGCCTGCTTCAGCATTTCTTCGCTCGCGGCGCTGAATTCGTTGTCATCCTTAATGATGTGCGGCGTCAGCAGGATGATGACCTCCTGCCGGACCGTGGTGTCGGTCTTGCTACGGAAAAGCGCGCCGATCAACGGGAGATCGCCGAGAATCGGCACCTGGTTGCGCGAGGTCTGACTGTTTTCGCGGAACAGCCCGCCGATCACGATCGTGTTCCCGTCCTTGATCATGACGTTGCTGGTGACCTGCGTGGTGGTTTTGTCGGGCAGATTGTTGGTCACTGATCCGGATGAGTCTTCGGGGTGAATCTCCATCCGGATGAACCCGTCATCGCCGATAAACGGGCGGAAGCTCAGGATCGTTCCCGTGTTCAGGAACTGCACCGTCTGCGTCGACGTCGTCGATGTGACGGTGGTCGTCTGATATCCGAGCTGCTGCCCCACCTGCACTTCCCCGGCCTGCTTGTTGAGGACGAGCACCTTCGGGTTGGCCAGCACCGTCGCGTCGGTGGCGCTTTCCAGGGCTGAGATGAACACGCCCAGATTGTTATGAATGATCCCGATCTGAAGCCCACCCGGCGGAACCTGCGTGTCGTAATTTCCGGTGGTGCCGCCGGCATATCCCTGTGCGACCAGACCGGCCGCCGTCGGCGCCGCGGTGGCAGTCGTCCCCGTCGAAGTCGTCACGCTGTTCAAAATCGTGCTGGCAAGCGCGCTCGTCAGCGGCGTCCCCGATTCCATCAACTGGTCGAAATTCACTCCGCCCATCAGCGAGAAATCGATGCCCAATGAATTGTTGTCGTTCAGTGTCGCTTCGAAAATCGTCGCTTCGACGAGAATCTGCCTGGGCCGCACGTCGGCTTCCTTGAGGATTTTGGCGACCTGATCGAGGCTGTCCGGGTAATCGCGCACCACGAGGATGTCGGCGCCAGACTCGCTGTTGCCGCCGGTGGCAACACCTCCGCTGGAAGTTCCGGTGTCGCCGCTCACGTCGCCCGTGTCGATCCCCGTGGTGGCGTCTTTCGTGGAAGATGCAATGGCATCCGCGCTCAGCGCCGGCTTGATCAGGGCCAGTGCATCGGCAGCAGGAAGGTAGTGCAGCGTAAAGGTCCGCGTCGAGCGCCTGTCGCTCGGCTTTCTCACGCTCTTCCAGCTCCTTCTTCGTATAGACAAAAACCAGGTTGCCCTTTTGTTTCCACACCATTCCGTTGGTATCGAGAATGGCATCCAGGGCCTGGGAAACGGTGACGTTGTTGAGATCCATCGCCGGCACATTCCCCTGCACCTGCCGGCTCGGAATAATGCTGAGCTGCGCCTCATCCCCGATGATCCGCAGCACGTGGATGATGCTGTCCTCATTGCCGATCTGAAGGCTGAACGTCCCCGTCTCCCCCGAAACCAGCTTCGTCGGGGAATTGCTCGCCGCCGAAGAAGAATCCGCCGCGTTCGCCACCGGCTCCGCGTCCCCAATCAGTTTCACGCTCGTGGAAGAATCGGAAGATCTGTCCGAACCGTCACCACCCGCAAAAACCACCGGACCGTAATAAACGGACGCGGCAGCGAAAAAAAGAAGACCGACTGATCGGGTCCACTTGCGCATAGTTTTAATCCATCATGAGGGCCAGCTTCACGCCCTCCCGCTCCACGATCAGCCGCCGCGGCTGAATCTTCAGGACGTGAAAGCCCGCAACGCTGCTTCCTTCTCGCACCAACTGCCCGTTCACCATCGCGCCGGGCGCGCCGACAAGCACGATCGCCTCCAGCTTCAGCGCCTCAGCGGCTATCCGGACGTTATCGACCAGGATTTGCCGCTGCTCCTGTTGATCGGCTCGCGAAGCCATCGACTTTTTAACAAGGTCCCAATAATTCGCCCCACCGCTCGTTTCCGTCCCCACCACCGACGCGTCCCGCGGATAAAAATCGAAAGGAACCGCAAAAGGGTTCCGCCCCAGCGTCCCGATCGGCGTCCGCGCCCACTGCTGAAGCGTCTCGCCCCCCAGCACGATCCGATGCGGCATCGGCGCCGTCACCGGCGCCTGGCTGACCGCCGAAGGGTTCCCCACCACTCCCGCACGTGCTGCCGCCGGGGAATGCCCGCCCAACAGCAGTCGCCCCCATACAATGATCATCACCAGCCCCAGCAATCCCGCCGCCGAGCTCTTCCCCGGCGAGGCGCGCAGCGTCCCCATCATCTTCTCCCACTGCGATCCTGGAGCAGCCACTATCGCCATTCTCATCCTTCCGAGTAATAAAGATCCATCAGCACTTCCACCTTCACCTTCCCCACCGAGTCATCCCCGGTAATGGAAAGGTTCTTCACCCGCGTCAGCCGCGACAGATCGTCCATCTGCCTCAAAAATTCGAACACGCTCAGAAAATCACCGTTGAATTTCAGGCTAATCGGCAGCTCGTAAAACTGCTCGTCTTTCTTCGGCGTCCCCGGCCAGCTCACCGACCAGTCCTTCAAGTCGTCGCGCTGCGCCAACTCCGCCATCTCGATCTGAAATTGGCCAAGGTCTCCCGGATTGGCCGGCAGCTTCTTGAAATCCGCCAGCGTCGCTTTCAGCCGGTTGATGTCCGACTGCACCTGCGGCAACGCCAGCGCCTGGGTCTGCACCTGCGTCAGCTCTCGCTCCTTCTGGGTGATCCGCCCCACAAGGTTCTGCATTCGCCCCGTCTCGGGACGGAAAATCAGGCAGTAAAACACCACCGTCACCATCATCAGCAGGCAAACCAGTGCCTGCTGAATCCGCGTGAACCACTGAATTTGTGTCCTCAATGACGGCATATCATCCACCCGCCTGCTGATCCGTCAGGTCGATCCCGAACGAAATCTTGAAGTCCCGCATCATGTGCCCGTTCTGGTCCACGTCCTTCGTCGAAACCGATCCCTCCACGTAGTTCGGAATCGTCGCCACCCGGATCATGAAATTTCCCAGCTCCACGTCGTTGGGCGCGACGCCGTGCAGCGTCACCAGCAGCTCCCGGCTCTCCTGCATCTTCGCGCCCGCCGTTAGCGGCCCTGCCAGCGCGTGCGCCTGCTCCTGCGATTCCACCGTCATGTCCAGCAGCGCCATCTCCTTCGGCATCATCTGCTGCAGGGCGTCCATCAGCCGCGCCATCGGCAAATTCGGACCCACGTGCGCCATCAGCTTCACCTGGTCCGACATCTGCGCCTTCAGCGACTCCAGCTCTGCCAGCAACTGCAAATCATGGTTCGATTGCGTCAGCTCCTTCTCACGCGTGCTAAGCAGCGTCTCCTTACCCATCACGTTCCGCGCGGAGAGGATCATCCACAGGCTCAGCCCCAGGAAAACGGCGATCCCCAGCCAGGCCTCCATGAACAGAATCCGCCGCTTCTGCCGAAGCGTCGAATACCACGCGGGAAGAAATTCCATTTCACGCATTGAGGGCCTCCTTCGCGCCGCAATCGTGAGCACCGCCGGCTCCGCCGCTTTCTGTGGTTGTCCCTGCGCGGCGCTGGACTGGTGGCGGCGCTGGGCCGGTGGCGGCGCAGGCATCATCGAGCGCGGCGTACCGTCCATCGGCGCGAATCTCCCGCCTGTACGCTTCAAACCCAGCCCCATGGCCACCGCCCAATCCCCCGACGCCTTGCGATTATCAAATCCCGGCATCGTCGCGCAATCCACGCTCAACAGCGGCCGCGACGGTTCCACGGGAATCCCCAGCACCGAGTGCAGCATCGCCAGCAGTTGCGGATCTCCGCCCTCTCCTCCGCTCAATCGCACCCGCAGCGGCCGCTGGCCGCGGAACGTCACCGAGTGATACCGCAGGCACAGCGAAATCTCCCGCGCCAGGCTCTCCACCGTGCTCCGCGTCGCATCCAGAACCGCCAGCCGAACCGTATCCGGCCGCGCCCCTTCCGGCTGATCGATCAGTCGCCGCCGCAGCGCCCGCGCTTCATCCGCACGAACTCCCAGCTTGCGCGAAAACCGCGGAATTGAAATCCGCGCCCCCCATCTCGATCGACTTGAAAAAGCTGATGTCCCGCCCCTTCCCGATCAGCACCTGCGTGCACTTCGTCCCCACGTCCACCAACACGTGCACTTCCTGATCATCTTCCTTCCGCCGCACAAACCGGTCGATCGTGCGGTAAAGCGCGCACGGCTCAACATCCAGCGAATCCAGGACCAGCCCGGTGCGATGAAGCTGCTCCACAAACCGGTCCACATCCGCGTTCCGGGCCGCCAGCACCACCACTTCCTGCCGCACGTCCGTCCCCTGCCGGACTTCCCCGGCGACCAGGAACTCCACGTGCGCCTCCTGCGTGTCAAACGGAAACGCCCCCCGCGATTCAAAATCAATCACCGTCGCCAACTCCCCCGGCGGCATCGGTGGCAAACGAAGGTTCTTCACGTGTACGATATGCCGCGGCAGCGCCGCCACCGCGCTGCGGCCGTTGAATTGCCCGCCCCGCATCAGCTCCCGAATTGCCTGCGCAGCCTGCGGGGATATCAGCTCCGCCGCATTCCCCTGCCCCGCCGAGCTCGCCCCATCCAGCATCCGCCGTGCTGATGCATGCACCGCCAGACCCTTCTCGCGCACCTCCAGCTGCAACATCTTCACGCTGTCGTGACCGATGTCCACGCCGATCGGCTGAGTTTGCGGACGGTTCAGGCGAAACATATTCCTCCAAACGATTCAATCAACCGTCAGGTCTCCCGTGTCCTTCGCCACCGAAATCGTCAGCGAATAATTCCCGCTGGTAAGCACCACCGTTCCTGTCGCGCTTAGCGGTGTCAGCGCGCCCGCGTTAAACGAATACGGAACCCCCGTCTCGTCAAACGCCATCGTGCTCTGCCCGTTGAAGCTCGCCGACGTCAGCGTTACCGACTGCGAAACATTGTTCGGACCATCCGACCCAAACGTCATCATGTAATCGTTCAGGTTTACCGGGTGCTGAATCACCTGCTGTGGAGACATCGAGCTGTAAAGCCCATACTCCTGGCTGGAAATGTTGAAGCTCACATACTGGGTCGTTTGCATCGAAATCGCCCGGTTCTGGGCGTACAGCAAATCCGCCATCACCGTCCGCGCCGCCGCCCCCGTGCTCGACTGATCCGTCGACGCCACCTGCGGCAAAACCACCGCCGACGCGATCCCCAATATCACGACGACGGCCAGCACCTCCGGAAAGGTGAAAGCCCCAGCGCGCACGCCTGGTCCGCTATTTTGCTGTTTTGTTCCTGATGACATCACGCAACCTCGGTTGGCGACCGGGGTTATTTGCCGTCATTGTCATCGGGCTTTGCAACCACGACCTGTAGCTTCCCCGACTCGAAAACACTCTCCATTTTGTCCAGTTTATCGCCTATGCCCTTCAGCGCGTCGTTAGCGGATTTAAGCTGGTTGATCATCTCATCCCGCTGCGCCCCCGCATCCGGTATCTGCCCCTGGGCACGGTTTATCGGACCCCCAAACCACTGGTTCAGAATCATCACCACTTGCAGCACCAGCACGATCGCAAGAACTCGATTCGTCGTCATCGGAAATCTCCAGGCTTCTGGCGAAACAGTCAGTTCATTCACTCCACGAAATAATCTTCACGCACGGCGTCGTATTCGAACTCGCAAAATTCGGAATGTTCGTATACGCCGGGTTGTAAGTCACCGACATCGCCCCGCTGTAAGTCGTAATCCCCCCGCCCGTCACCATCAGCGCCCCGTTGACGGTCAGGCTCGTCGTGGCGGTCGACGAAAGCCCGGTGATTCCACTGGCCACATAAACCACCCCCGTCGCGTTCACCGAGGCCAAATGCCCGTCCAGCGTCAACTTCGATCCCACCACAATCGCCGGATAGTTCGTCGTCAGCGTCGTCGTCACCGGCGTCACGTTCACCGCCGCGTTCACAGGCATCAGCGTCCCCGGTACAACCAGCGTCCCATTAATCGTCAGCGCCTTATTCACCGTCAGCGAACCCGTCGTATAGTAAATCCCCAGCGGATTCCCCGGCGTCGGCCCATACGAAACCGCCGAATTCACCGACGCTCCCAACTGCGTCGCATTATATTGAACCCCCTGATACACATACGGCGCGGCATAATTCGCCACCGTCCCCGTATTCGGCGAGGCCGGCGTCGTCGGCGCCCCGAAACACTCCCATTCGTCTGCACCGTCCCCAGGCTCACCGAGCTCGCCTCGATATTCCCGCTCACAACCCCGCTCCCCAAAATGCCCCCCGTCGAAATCAGCGCCGGCGAAGTGGAATTCGCGCTCGAAAACGTATCCGCCGCCCCCAGCGTCACCGCGGTATTAAACGCCGCCGCCTGGTTGATCTGATAAGTGCTCCCGGCGCAAATCTCCGCGGTGATGGTTCGCGTGACCGCCCCACCCCCCATCGATGACCCCGACGATCCGATCGCCGTCACCGGATAACAACTGTTCGTCGGCGCGCCCATGACGATCGTCACGCTCCCCGGAATCGCCGCCGCCGGCGATACCGTCGCGAACGTGATGTTCGAGGTGGTATGGTTAAAAAAATTCGCCGGCGCATCGCTTGGATTGAGAATATAAAACATCGCCAGGTGAATCCCCGATTCCGCCTGCGCCCGCGCCGTCGCCGCCGCTACCGCATTCCCCGCCGCCGTCGCCTGCACCGCGCTTCCCGACAGCATCGCATACGCCAGTATCGTCGCCAGCGCCATCACCAAAACGACAAGCACCAGCGCGATTCCGCTACGCCGCGCATTTCCCCTCTTACCCCCTCCCCTGGTACTCCGGGGGAGGGTTAGGGTGGGGGCCGGCACACAAGTTGTCTCACATTTTCCCATCATCATTCTCACTCCGGCTGCGTCGCCGCCGTCCTCACCGTCGTGGTGTTGTACAACGTCACATTCGTCCCATCGCTCCTCGAAAACCCAATCGCATACTCCACCACCGGCAACTGCGTGCTCGTCCCCGCATTCCAGCTCGAATCCACATAAACCTGAAACCCGCTCACTTCCAGACAATCATTCACATTTGCCCCCGTCCCCGGCTCCGACCCCGGCCCCCCCAGCGACTGCTTGGCCACCCACGTCTCCCCCGGAAACGCCGCCACAAACGCCGCGAAATCGCTCTGCGACGTAAGCTGCTGCATCTGCGTCGGATCGCTCAGCGACGGCGTTGAATTCTCATACAGCCAGATCGTCTCCGTCGTCGGGTCATACTCGATCAGCCCCATCTCCCCGAGGTAAGGATCGGTAATCGTCCCCGTCTGAAGGTCGTAATCCTTCCAGAAAAAAATAGACCCCGCCGTCGCCGGCGATCCGCTCAGTGCCCCCGGCGCGTAATAACAAATATAATTCGCGTTCTGCAAAATCCTCTGAATCCGCAGATACGTTTGATTCGCCTGCATCTGCGTCGAGCGCGTCAGGTCCTGATCATCCCACCCTGCCGAAACCGCCGTCATGATCGCCGCCGCCCCCATCATCACCAGCGCCACAATCACCAGCCCGATGATTAGCTCAACGAGTAAAAACCCTGACCTTCTTGCTCCTCTTACCCCCGCCCCCGGTACTCCGGGGGAGGGCAGGGGAGGGGGCTGAATTCCAAAGTTGCATCGCACCATGACACCTATTGCCTCGGAATCGGATACTCCGCCACAAACTCCGGCACCGAAATCTCCTCCCCATCCGGACCCGTCACCAAAACCGTCACAATCCCAAAATTGCTCGCCGGCGTCGTCGTATCAATCGACGGCTGCGCCCCCACGCTCACCTTCACCCCACGCGAAAAGCTCTGCGAACTCGTCACATCCAGCGTCCCCCCCTCCAGCAGCGGGAGCGCACTGCTCGAATCCGAATACGCGTTGAACGCACTGATGTTGGTATACGTGCTCCTCGCTCCGCTCCCATTCCCCAGCGCATCCGACGACACAAACGGCTTGGCGACAACCTCATCCATCAACTGCCGCGCCAGCGTCACCGCCGACGACGACGCCGCGATCGCATCCCCCTGCTGATAGGACGATGACAACGCCCCCGCCACCCCGATCACCAGGATGACCAGAATCACCGACGCAACCAGACCCTCCAGCAGGGTAAAGCCGCGCCGCCGCATCAATCGCTTAGTATTTTGAGTAGTCTCTTCCGGAACCATCATCGCTCACCACGTTCGCCACAATTTCCTGCGTCTGCGGCTTATAAATCCACCCCGTGGTTCCGTCGGCCTTGGGTATCGGTTGATTGTTCCCCACCATCTTGATCGTGCTCAACTGATTCAGCGGATCCACCGTCGCCTTGCCCAGATAAGGACCATACGGATACATCGCGTTTGCCGACCGGCTCAAACGCAGGCTCACGTCCGAATACTGCGTCATCTGCGCCATGAACACATCCGGATTCGGCACCGACGTCGGATCCCCCTCCGGATACCCCGGCGGAACATCCTGGTGCTGCGCCTTGAACACCGCGATCTGCGTCCTCAAATATTGAAGCTGGTCCGTCAGCAGGTTCAACCGGTCCTGCTGGCTCGCCACCGAGAATTGCGGAATCACCACCGTCGCCAGGATCCCCAGCACCAGCAATATGATCACAGCCTCCACCAGCGTGAATCCGCGCACCCTCCCCCGCGCGTACGATCGACGCGCGCATACCCAGCGATAATTGGGTGCCTCGCGGTTCACAGAGAGTCTCCTGAATCTCCCATCGGCAAAAAAAAGAAGGCGGTTGACACCGCCTTCAATAACCCTGCAAAATTGTCACAAATTACGGGACCCGATCCGGATCGATCCTAATAGGCCACAAAAACATTTCCGTTCGGCGAACCTGCAATGGTCGTTCCCGTCGCATCCGTCCCGTAAATCAGTCCGGTGCCCGTTCCACCGCCGTAGTCATAAACAAATCCGCACGCCGTACTAATGCTTGCCGCCGCTGCCGCTGTGGCCGCACTCGTTGACACTGTGCCCTGCTCCACCACGGAGCTCCCGTTCATCGGATTCGAGGGAATCGCTTGCATGTACGGACCGTAGCTCTGCTGCGGTGTCCCCCACTGCGACGGCTGCGTCAGCGGGGTCCAATCCGTTATCAAGTCCGGCAGCGCATCACCATGCTGCAATTTATATAGCTGTATCTGGCTGCGAAGCGTTTGCAGTGTGCTCTGCAAGCTGCTCTCACGCGCGTTCTGGCTCGCGTTCGTGAACTGCGGGATCACGATCGCCGCGAGTATGCCGAGAATGATCACCACGATCAGAATTTCCACCAACGTGAATCCCTGATGTGGCCTTGAGCGTTTGCGAATCATTGGTTCTTCCTCCCAAAGTTCTCGTAACACAAGCGCTCATCGACCCGCTTTATTGAAGACTTAACGTGATAACCCCCGCACCAACCGCGCCCCCGGCAGCAGCCGCAAATTCCCCCACAATATCGGACTACGGAATTACTGTGCCTCGATTTCCAGGCTGACGTCCAGCGCCGCCGCCGAGTGTGTCAGCGCTCCCACCGAAATCCGCTCCACCCCCGTCAAGGCTATCGGACGCGTCGTCTCCAGCGTCACGCCCCCCGACGCCTCCAGCAAAATCTTCCCCTTCTTCCCCGCCCGGTCCCGCAACTCCACCGCCGTCTGCATTTTCGGGCAGTCCATATTATCCAGCAGAACCACCAGATCCCCCTCGAGTTTGAGCACTTCCCGAAACTGCTCCAGGCTCTCCACCTCCACTTCCACAAACCGGTCCCGGTTCTCCTTCCGCGACTCGGCAATCTTCTGTGACAAAACCCCCGCCAGCTCCTTGATCCCAATCCCCGCGATATGGTTCTCCTTGATCAGCATCCCATCATAAAGCCCCATCCGATGGTTATGCCCCCCGCCGCACCTTACCGCATATTTATCCAGAGCCCTCAGCCCCGGCAGCGTCTTTCGGGTGTCATAAATTTTCGCGCTCGTCCCCTCCACGCGCCTGACAAACCGCGCCGTCAGCGTCGCCACGCCGCTCAAATGCTGCAAAAAATTGAGAATCACCCGCTCCGCTGCCAGCAGCGACCTCATCGGCCCCCGAATCCGCACCAGCGGCAACGCCCGCGCATCGCTGAACCGCCCCTCCAGAATATCCACATGAAACCCCGGTATCGTCTCCACCCTCAACCTCTCGTCATACACCCGGCAAATCATCTCCACCAGCGGCAACCCGCACGTCACCCCTACCTCTTTCTGCAAAAGCGTCCCCACCCCAATCACCTCTTCCCCAACCATGATCCGGCTCGTCACATCGTCCCCCCCAAATCCTCCCGCCGCGCAAGCTCTACGATCTCCCTCACCTCATCAAATTTTGGAAATGCCCAATTCATATTGTCCCGGCACCCGATTCTAGCCCCGCGCACAATCTTCGTCGACATTTCGCTCGCAACGCGCAACTCGCAACTCGCAACTTTCCCCGCTAATATCCACCCCGCACAATCTATGTCCATCAAGTTCGAAATCTATCGCGACGGCGCCCGCCTCACTCAGTTCATCCCCGTCGCCCCCATGGCCATGGGACCCGAAAGCGTCCCCATGCCCTCCGAGATCCTTTTCAAGGACGGTCAGCTCATCGTCAATCGCGCCGACGAGCACGCCCTCGGCGTCGCACTTCTCTGGGACGTCCCCGGCATGGGCACCCTCCACCTCGAAACCACCCGCCTTCAGCATCGTGAAAACCCCTACAACCTCAACGTCGAGCTCGCCCGCGCCCGTCTCATGAAAATCGTCCAGAAGCAGGAAGACTGGAATTTATTCGATTTCCCCAAGGCCGAAAAATTCATCCAGCGCTTCCGCGACAGCCAGAGCCTCCTCGCCGACGCCCTCGGCCTCCTCCACCAGCCTGCCGAGGCCGCCAAGCTCGCGGATCAATCGCTCGCCATGTCCATCGAGCTCTCCGAGCAGCTTGCCATGTTCCACGGCGAGCTCCTCATCAACCGCCGCCGCCAGACCAACGCCTTCGTCAAGCACATCGTCGGCTGCCGAATCGACCCCGTCATCCAGAACCAGAAATACAAAGACACCCTCACCGGCAGCTTCGACTACGCCATCCTACCCGTCCGCTGGAAACAGATTCAGCCCCAGGAGCACACCTTCGACGCCGGCCCCGTTGACGAATGGGCTGACCTTCTCGCCCGAAAACGCATGCCCATCATCGCCGGACCCCTCATCGACCTCACCGACGGCGAAGTCCCCGACTGGATGTACATCTGGGAACACGACTTCGACACCCTCCGCGAGCTCGCCTACGAATACGTTCAGAAGGTCGTCACCCGCTACCGAAAATCGGTCGCCGTCTGGAATGTCTGCGCCGGCATCCACACCAACAGCGTTTTCACCCTCAGCTTCGAACAAATCATCGAGCTCACGCGCCTCTTAATCGCCCAGGTCAAAACCCTGCTTCCATCCGCCCGCACCCTCGTCACCATCAAATACCCCTTCGGCGAGCATCACTCCCGCAGCCGATCCAGCGTCCCTCCCATGCTCTACGCGGAAATGGTCGCCCAGGCCGGCATCAACTTCGAAGCCTTCGGCCTGGAATTCGAAATGGGCGTCCCCGCCCCGGGAATGTTCACCCGCGATCTCTTCCAGTTCAGCTCCATGCTGGACAAATTCTCCACCCTGGGCAGGCCGCTCTTCCTGACAAGCCTGGCCGTCCCCGGCCGATCCACCCCCGACCCCCACGATCGCTGGGAAGGAAAAATGGACCCCATCCTCGCCGGCAAATGGAAACGCCCCTGGGACCCCGAGCTCCAGGCCGAATGGCTCTCCGCCGCCTATCGATTGGCCCTCAGCAAGCCCTACGTAGAATCCATCGCCTGGGGCAACCTCGCCGACATCAACCCCACCGTCCCCGCCGGCGGCGCCCTCGACGACATGCTCAAACCCAAGCCCGCCTTCAACAAGCTCCAGGAACTGCGCGAAAACTTCCGCGTCTGGCAGCGAAAAATCTAACCCACCCGAATGAACTCCCAATCGCGCGGAGTCTCTGCTTTTCCCCTCCCCTGGTACCCCGGGGGAGGGTTAGGGTGGGGGTCTTCTCGATGTTCAAAAATCTTGGCGACTTAGTTACAAATGTTATGCACTTTCCCATACCCCACAAATCCATTTAACGTATGACCTCTCAATCGCGGAGTCATCGTCCTCGTTTCAATCCTGATCCTGATCCTCACCCTCCGCCTGGCAATGAACCCCCAAACGACAGATGACCGCCAGACAACCTCCGCCCCGCGCCAATGACTTAGCCGACCGCATCGACCCCAACACCGCGACAACCGCCGAGCTCTCCGCCATCCCCGACCTCGGCCCCAAGCGCGCCCAATCGATTGTCGACTTTCGTCAGAAATTTATTGAACGCCATCCCAACCAGATCCCCTTCCACCACGCCTCCGATTTAGAACAAATCCCCGGCATAGGCCCGGCCACTGCGGATAATTTGGCGCTTACCTGCAGTTCCCCGCGCAGCAGAAATAACCGCCCAACGCCATCAAAGAGATTTCAACAGCCTCTCATAATCCGCGTGGGTCCCTATGAAAAACCAAAGAATTTCGTCTTCCATTTTCCGAATTCCCACAGCCCGATATGAATCGCTGACCCGCACCGACCACAGCGGAAGCGCCGTGCTTAATCGCTTGAATTGCAGCCCTGGATGCCCCGGATCACCCTGAAACCGTCGATAAGCATCGCGAGCGCGATCCTGGATCTGACCCGGCAAGCGAGCGAAATCCCTTCGGAAACTCGAATGGAGACGCGAATTCAAAGCCGATCCGGATCCAGCGGTTCAGAAACGCCCCCGGCGTCATCCTGCAGTAACTTCTCCACAAATCCCCTCAGCTTCCCCTCATGCTCGGCGGTAGACCTCGACCACTTTTCATCGTCTTCCAACTCAGCAAGAAGAAACTGCGCAAGCTGATCCTGCTTCGATTCAGGTACCGCCCGCAGCCGCTCGATCGCTTTTTCCATGAGCTGGGTCATACGCCTCAATTCTAGCAATTCCAACCCGGTTTCGAAACTTCGGATTAGAATTTCGGATTTCAATCTCAAATTTCAAATCTGAAATCCCCCTCCCCCCGTTACCTTCCCCACCCGCGCGCCATTACCCCCACAGCCAAACCAAAGGAGCCTCGAATGTCCAAACGCTTCGCAACGCTGCTGCTCGCAATCCTGCTGATGCCGGCCATTTCCGCCTTCGCCCAAGACAACGGCGGCCCCGGCGGCCCGCCCAACGACAACGGCCCAGGTGGCCCCGGTGGCCCGCCCGACTTCTCCCAAATGCGCCAACGCATGGAAGCCGCCCTCAAACAACGTCTCGGCGTCACCGACGACGAATGGGCTGTCCTCTCCCCCAAAATCCAAAAAGTCCGCCAACTACAAATGCAGCTCCGCCCCCCGCGCCCCGACTTCGGCCCCGGCCCCCGCAACGGCCCCCCCAATGGTCCTCCCGGCGCCGATCAGAACGGAAACAACAACCAAGACCAGGCTTCCCCACCCCCGCCCCCCGGCAATCCCAACGATCAATCCGGCCCCCCCGGCGGCGGCCCTCCCGACATGAACCAACAAGGCCCCGGCGGCCCCCCCGAAATGGCCAACTCCCCCGTCCAGAAATCCCTCGATCATCTCAACCAGCTTCTCCACTCCACCGATGCCAGCGACTCCGACATCCAAGCCGCCTGCGACGCGGTCCGGAAAGCTCGCGCCACCGCCAAATCCGACCTCGCCAAAGCCCAGGACGATCTGAAGTCCGTGGTCACCCCGCGCCAGGAAGCCGTCCTCCTCGCCATGGGAATCCTGGAATAAACCCCCATCCCGACACCCACAATTCCTCAAACTCGAAAGCCCCCGCATGGACTTCGGTGAGCTTGGTCGAACCGCCATGCGGGGGCCTTTTCAACTCCACCCAACCTCCCCTATCAAAGCCGTGGGTGCTTGCACCAATACTGTCCGGCATTATAAGCCGAATGGATGGGGGGTGAGATCGGGTTTTCAAAAGTGAGGCTTGCCGGTGACGCGTGTTGGGGCGGTCTGCGAGAAAAATGCTTATTTCCGCGCAGCATCGGCACTTTGCCGCCTGAGCCAGGAATGAACCCGCGCGGCAATCAGGGCGTTTTTTGCAGTTGTTTCTTGCGGGCCAGCCGCGCTTTCTCCAGCATCCGCTCTCTCTGACGCTTGATGAGCACCGGCAACTGATCCTCGTAGCTGCATTGCCCGCGGTAAACCAGGCTCAGAGCCACCAGGCTGTATTTATCCACCGGCAGGCCTGTGCGAATGTGAATCAGCAGCGTGCAGATTGTCGCCGCGTAAAACTGCAGGGTGATGCCGTTGGCGCTGGTGCTCAGCAGATGAGAGAATCCCGCCGTCACCTTCAACCAGCGCAGGAACAGTTCGATGATCCAGCGGCAACGATAGAGCATGGCGATCACCCATGCCTCCACGTCCAGCAGATTGGTCAGCAATCGCACGGGTTCCTGCTTGACTGGATCCCACACGGTCACCAGGCGCAGCGTCTGGGTTGGGGGCTGGCTTTTGCAGCCATTCTCCACGCCCAGCAGACCGAATTGGTCTTCCCGTACTTCTGATTCGATATCTTTTTCGCACCGCGGACGATTCTCCTGCACGCGAAGCGTCAGGTCCTTTTTGAGTCGCACGACGAAGTCTGAGCCGATCTCCAGGATGGAGCAGATGAACTCATAGGGGTAATAGGCGCGATCGAAGAGGTAGAGCACGCCAGGCTGCAGCATCGGCTTCATCGCCGCCGCCTCGCCTCCCTGGTGGGCATTGCCGCTGATGGAAAAGTTCTCCATCGTCCAATGTTTGACGTCCACCTGCAGGTTCAGTCGCACCTGCGAATCGATGTCGCCCTCCCCGTTTTTGCGTCGCTGCAGGGCCCAGGTCACCTCGCCGGCCAGGTGAAAAAGAGACCCGTCGCCAGCCACGATCTTCTCGGCGACTCGATCCAGATCGGGGTCCATCTGATGAAGCTGCGGCAGTTGCTTTTGAAGCTCTTGAATCAGCGGACGCAGATGCTCGACGCGAAAGCGTGCCATCGCATCGGAGAGCGTGCTTTTGGGAGCCTGACGGGCCTTGAGATGCGATTTGACCGAAGGAACCTGCGCCAGTTGCTCAAGCGTCCGCAGCGAGCGAACCAGCGGATCAAAAAAGGCGCAGAGCAAAACAATCAGGACGTCCAACTCGCCAAGCGCGACGTTCCCATGCTCCGGCGGAACGTGATCACGCCAATATTTATCGAGCGTCTGAACGTGGCGGACAATTCCCGGGACGCTCACGTTGGCTTCGGTGATCTGGGGACGTTTGGCTCGCGCCATGAGGCTTGATGTACCACAACAGCGAATCGGGCGCAACCGCACGTTTGTGATAGAAAATGCCGGACAGTATTGGTGCTTGCACCCGCGGAACCCTGCTCTTCTCGTCCAACGCCGCCCTCACTACTCGTACTCTTCCGATTCGTCACAGGGTTCACTAAAAAGGTCTTCCCCCTTCGTCGCATCCACGGAAGATCGAGGCGGCGCCGGCGTCGCCGCAACCTCCGCCGCCGCCCCCTCCGCCATCTCATCACATCGCTCATTCTGAGGATGGCCATCATGCCCCCGAACCCATTGCGACTTCACAACGTGCCGTTGAAGAAGCTCATCGAGCCGTCGCCACAGATCGGCGTTCCTGACTTCCGCGCGGGCATTCTTCGACCTCTTCCAACCAAACATTTTCCACTTGCCCATCCACTCGTTGATCGATTTCAAAACATACTGGCTGTCGCTGAACAACTCGACTCTGCTCGGACCTTTAAGCGCTTCCAATCCCCTGATAACCGCCATGATCTCCATGCGGTTGTTCGTCGTCCCATGTTCCCCGCCGCTCTCCTCTTTGGAACGCCCGCTAGAGGGATGCTCCAGAATAAACGCCCAACCGCCTGGCCCGGGATTCCCGATGCACGCACCATCTGTAAAGAGCCGAACCTCCGGCCGAAGTTCACTCTCAGTAAGCTCTTCCCCCATTGCTCAAGTCTCCTTCCCAGCCAGCGTTCCCATCTTCCAAACACTTGTCATTAGATTACCACCCAAGAAACGCCGCCCCAATTCCATCCATCCCACCACCAATTAACCTCCAAACCCAAAAGCCCCAGCATGGACCTCGGTGAGCTTAGTCGAACCGCCATGCTGCGGCCTTTCGTTCTCCACTCAACCTCCCCAATCAAAGCCGCGGAGTGCTTGCACCCGCGGGACTCCTCCCTCGCGATGCATCGACCGTATCTTCGGGGCAACAAAATCCACCCCAGCAACAACTCGACAAACGGAGCGCCTTTTCACGTAGATTACATCTCCTGACGCCCCTCACGTTCATAACCCCTTCCCCCTCCAAGCGATTCAATAACCATTAAACTTAGCATCCACTAATCATTTTTTAAAAAGCGCTCCGTTCTGTTCCATTCTGTTCCGTCCCCCCCTTCCATCACCCCGCGGCTATAATCCCCCCTGTGCCAGACTTCCAAGTCGTCAGCCCCTACCAGCCCCAGGGCGATCAGCCCCAGGCCATCGACAAGCTCACCGCCGGAATCTCCTCGGGCCAGCCATTCCAGACCCTCATGGGCGTCACCGGCTCCGGCAAGACCTTCACCATGGCCCACACCATCGCCCGCGTCAACCGCCCCACCCTCGTCATCTCCCACAACAAAACCCTCGCCGCCCAGCTTTACCAGGAATTCAAGGAACTCTTCCCCCACAACGCCGTCGGCTATTTCGTCAGCTATTACGACTACTACCAGCCCGAAGCCTACATCCCGCAGCGCGACATCTACATCGAGAAGGACGCGAGTCGCAATGACGATCTCGACCGCCTTCGCCTCGCCGCCACGAGCAACCTCGTGAGCCGCAACGACGTGCTGCTCGTCGCCTCTGTCTCCTGCATCTTCGGGCTCGGCTCCCCGACCGACTACAAGGCCTCCGTCCTGCCGATCCGCGTCGGCGAAACCACCGACCGCGACGCCATGCTCCACAAGCTCATCGATCTCCAGTACGCCCGCAACGACATCGACTTCAAGCGCTCCACTTTCCGCGTCCGCGGAGATGTGATCGAACTCCACCCCTCCTACGAGGAATTCGCCTACCGCATCGAAATGTTCGGCGATGAAATCACCACCATCGAAGCCGTCAACCCCCTCACCGGCGAGGTGCTGCACAGCGAGTCGCAGATCTTCATCTACCCCGCCGTCCACTACGTCATGCCCGAAGAGCGCGTCCAGGGCGCCGTGCAATCAATCCGCGAGGAGCTCGACATGCAGGTGATGCACCTGCGCGGCCAGGGCAAGCTCCTCGAAGCCCAGCGCCTGCTGGCGCGAACCAAGTACGACCTGGAGATGATCCTGGAAGTCGGCTATTGCAGCGGGATCGAAAACTACAGCCGCCACCTCGACGGCCGCAAGCCCGGCGAAAAACCCTACACGCTGATCGACTATTTCCCCAAGGATTTCGTATTGGTCATCGACGAATCGCACGTGACCATGCCGCAGATCCACGCCATGTACAACGGCGATCGCCAGCGCAAGGAAGTGCTGGTGGAGCACGGCTTCCGCCTTCCCAGCGCGCTCGACAACCGTCCGCTGAAGTTCGAAGAATTCGAGAAGATGTGGCACCAGGTGGTTTTCGTTTCCGCCACGCCCGGCAAATTTGAGCTTCAAAAAACCGGCGGTGAAATCGTCGAGCAAGTGATCCGCCCCACCGGGCTCGTGGATCCCGAAATAATCGTCCATCCCGCCCAGGGCCAGGTGCCGCATTTGCTCGAACAGGTCCGCGAGTGCGCCGCCCGCGGCGAGCGCGTGCTGGTCACCGCCCTCACCAAGCGTCTCGCGGAGGACCTCAGCGCCTATATCCAGGAGGCCGGCATTCGCGGCCGCTACCTTCACAGTGAAATCGAAACCATCGAGCGCGTCGAAATCCTCAACGACCTCCGCAAAGGCGAATTCGACGTGCTGGTGGGAATCAATTTGTTGCGCGAAGGATTGGATTTGCCGGAGGTTTCGCTGGTGGCGATTCTGGATGCGGACAAGGCCGGCTTCCTGCGCAGCAAGACCTCGCTGATCCAAACCATCGGCCGGGCCGCGCGAAATCTGAATTCCCGGGTCATTCTTTATGCCGACAGCATCACCCCGGCGATGCAGCTTGCGATGGACGAAACCGCCCGCCGGCGGGAGATCCAGCAGCGCTACAACGCCGAGCACAACATCACCGCCCGCAGCGTCGAGAAGGCGATCCGCACCGGCATCGAATCCGAGGTGAAGGCCCGCCGAACGGCGCGGGAGATGATCCACGAAAGCGAAAAGCAGTTCGACCAGGGCGAGCTTATCCATCTGCTCGAGGAAGAAATGCTCGAAGCCGCCAAAAACCTGGAGTTCGAGCGCGCTGCCCAGCTTCGCGACAAGATCAACGAGGTCAAAGGCGTCCCCACGATCCGCAGCACGCGCTCGTGGGACCCGGAAGTCACCGAGTCGGATCAGCGCACGAAAATCTGGCGTCCCAAGAGCGCCGGGAAACGGAAGCGGACGGCAAAATGAAATTGCCCCATTTCCTATTGCCTATTATCTATTTGGGATGTGATAAAATTGACAATTGGAAATAGGAAATTGGCAATTCCCTGGCTCGTCGCTAATCTGCGGAAATGAACAAGCCACTCTTGAAATCATCGCTTCCGTTTCCCGTGCGGCGGGGAAAAGTCCGGGATGTGTATGACCTCGGCGACTCGCTGCTCATCGTCGCCACCGATCGCATCAGCGCCTTCGACTGCGTGATGCCCAACGGGATTCCGGACAAAGGCAAAATCCTGACTGCCCTGAGCCTCTTCTGGTTCGAAAAGTTCGCGAGAGACTTCGAGAACCATCTCATCGCGGCGGATGTAAAAAAATATCCCGAGAAGCTCAAGCCGTTTGCCGACCAGATCGAAGGCCGCTCGATGCACGTCACCAAGGCGGAGGTAATTCCGATCGAATGCGTGGCACGCGGATATCTCGCCGGTTCCGGTTGGAAGGAATACCAGAAAACACAAAAAGTCTGCGGCGTATCGCTGCCGAAAGGCCTGCGCCAATGCGATCGCCTTCCCGAGGCGATCTTCACGCCGGCAACGAAGGAGGAATCCGGCCACGACATCAACATCAGCTTCGAGCAAACCGCCGAACGCATCGGGCATGACATCACGGATGAGCTGAAGCGCCGCACGTTGAAGCTTTATTCGCTTGCCGCCGAGCACGCCCTCAAATGCGGCGTCATCATCGCGGACACGAAATTTGAATTCGGCCAACTTCCTGGCGGAAAAATCATCCTCATCGACGAGGTTCTGACCCCGGACAGCAGCCGATTCTGGCCGGCCGACCGGTATGAGCCGGGGCGGGATCAGGAGAGCTTTGATAAGCAATACGTCCGCAATTACCTGGAGAAGGTTGATTGGGACAAGCAGCCGCCGGCGCCGATGCTGCCGGAAGAAGTCGTGAAGGGAACGCGCGAGAAATATGTCGAGGCGTATCGGATGCTCACCGGCAAGCCGTTTGATGGGAGTGCCCGCACATAGGTACAATGTTCAGCAATGAACGATCGAATCACCATTGACCCCGCGATTCTGGTCGGCAAGCCCGTCATCAAGGGGACGCGGCTGGCGGTCGAATTCATTGTGGGTCTCCTCGCGCAGGACTGGACCGTGGACGATATTCTGAGGGAATACGACCACATCACGCGCGAAGACATACAGGCTTGCCTCGCATATGCACATCAGGTTCTCGCCGACGAAAAGATCTATCCGATTCCGGCCTGAAAGCAGTTTTTCATGCGGTTTCTGGCGAACGAAAATATCGCGTCGTCGGTGACTCAGGGCCTTCGTAACGCGGGACACGATGTGTTGGCTGTGAAGGAGGCCATGGTCGGCGCTAAGGATCCCGCGATTCTTGATTGCGCGACGGCTGAGCAGCGCGTGCTCCTTACTTGCGATAAGGATTTTGGCGAACTGGCATTTCGTTCGCACATGCCCGCAATGTGCGGAATTGTATTGATCCGCATTACACCGACGAGCCGGAACAAAGACTCGCAGCGAATTCTGGCGGCTTTACTGGGTCGCGAAGATTGGGCAGGCGCGTTTTGGGTAATTGAGGACCATCAGATCCGCAGGCGCGAGCTGCCGAAGTAACGTATCAGCACGCGATCGCGCGGTCTGACGCATCCTGCGGCGGCTGAAACCGCGAGATCTTTCCCGCGGCCCGCAGCGGCGCATAGTGCATGAAATAATGCCACAGCAGACAGGGATCGTTCACTTCCCGCAGATAGAATTCGGAACAGAACCAGCGGTTCTCATGTCCCATGGCGACTTCCCATCGCCGGGCGAAGTCGGCAGCGCCGCCGCTCTCGATGTAGTAGCGGATCAGGTGCTCTTCTTCGTGGACGTCGCGGTTGCACGTCCTATTGCAGAAATAACGATTTGTTTCACCCAAAGCCTCTTCGAGTTGCAGTTGAACACGGAAGATCGTGAGCATGTAGCCCTCCACTGAATAACATTCTAATATTCAGGAAGCGCGAAGCAAACCGCTGGAGGAGGCAATTTGCGGCGAGGAGCTGTTATGGGGCATCGCGCGTTAAAGCGTGAGGAGCGTATCATGCCAGGGATGAAAGGCGCGAGTTTCCCGCGGGTTTTGGCGGTTTTATTGCTGGCAGGGTCCGCCGCGGCGGAGGATATCGACGGCGTGCAGCCCGCGGCGCTCGACCAGCCGCGGATCAACCTGGTTGTGCGCCGCTCGGCCGGCGGCACTGTTCTTGCCTCGCAGGGGGGCGATTTCAATGTCGAGGCCTTTCTGGATACCGGGGCCGGTTCGATCGATTTTTCCCCCAATACCGCCCAGCAACTTGGAATTTCCCGTGAGACTCTTGGCAAGACCGAAGTGAGATTCCAGGACGTGGGAGTCGGCGGCAACAGCGACTTCGCCGTCTCGGACCCCATTTTCATTTCACTCGCGCCGATGACCCCCAATGTGGACGTGGAGCAGAAAGACGCGATCGCGATGACCTATGGCCAGACAACGGGCCCGGTTCGAGCCGAGATCGGCCCGATCACCAGCGGGCTCGATTTTCTGACCGAGCTGGCGATGGGCGACCTGGACATTGCCGGCATGCCCGCGATGGCGGGGAAAATCGTGGTGATGGACCCGCGCGACGTGAACGCGATGACCGACAAAATCCGCACGTATGTTTACGATCCGAAAACCGTTCAGATCGGCCAGGTTCCAAAAACGTCAGAGCATGTGAAGCTGACGTATGTGTCGTTCGCGGATTTCACCAAAATTTCACCGCCGACGGCGCCAGGCCCGGCGATTGGCTGGAATCCGATGATCGGCCCAAATCCATTTGCAAATCGAACGGATAGGACGCCGGGAATTTCCTGGACGCACGCGGGGAAATCGGGAACGGGCACATGGCTGCTGGACACGGGTTCGGCGGTATCGATGATTTCCCGCAAGAAGGCGGCCGAGCTGGGGGTAACCTATGTGGCGGGAACGGATGGAACGGCCCAGCCGAAACTGAGCGCCGCCGCGGGCCAGAAGCAATTCGTCATGACCGTGGGCGGCATCGGTGGCTCAAAAAAGTCGGCGGGATTTTTTCTTGATCGGCTCACAATTCCGACCATGGAAGGAAAAGGAATCATTTTCGATCACGCCCCGGTTCTGGTCGCCGACATCACGGTGACGGATGCAAAGGGAAACGCCTTTACGCTCGACGGCGTGCTGGGGATGAATTTCCTGGTCGCCAGCGCGATGGTGGATGAGAACAGCGTTGTGCCCGATATCGGGCAGATGACCGCGGGGGCGTTTAAGAGGATTGTGATCGATCATCATGCGGGATGGCTCGGCCTGGAGAGGAACTAAGGGCCAGTGGGGTTGAATAATCTCAGCAGCCAAAGACAAAAGCTCGTGCATATGATTATGAGACATCCGCCCAGCTTATGTGAGGCGGAGGAGGGACCGATTCGAAGATGTCAGAGTACGTGGAAGCCAAACCTATGACGGCTTTTGTGGAATCGTGCGTGGAAACTGTTGCCGGGTCTGCCCAGGCCGCGCAGCGCCATGCGCGCAAGCGCCCTACGTTCCGCAAGTTGCTGAAGCTCCTGACTGACAAGAAAAACATCCTGATCACCACGCACCGCCACCCGGACCCCGACGCCCTGGCCAGCGCCTGGGCGCTGTGCCTCCTCCTCGGCGAAAAATTACCCGGCGCCGCCGTCACGATGTCGATTACCGACAAGCTTTCCGGCGGGATCAACGAAACATTCATCAAGCGCACGAACCTGAAACTCGCCCCCTGGGACGAAGCAAGCCTAACCCAATACGACGCGATCATCCTCACCGACGTGATGCCCGGCGCCGCTTCCAGCCCGCTGCCCGAGGGAATCACACCGCTGGCGGTGATCGATCACCACCGCTCGCGCCGCCGGCTGAAATGCCCGTTCATGGACATCCGCCCCGACGTCGGCGCTTCGACCTCGATCATCTTCAGCTACTACATGGAAGTAGAGCAGCCGATCTCGCAGGACCTCGCGGCCTCGATGCTCTACGCCATCGAATCCGACCTCGCCGGCGCCGCCGGACAACCGGGGGAACTCGACAACGTCGCCCTCTCGGGCCTGACCCTCATGGCCGACACGCGCAAGCTCTATCAGATGCGCTACGTGGATCTGCCGCAGAGCTACTACATGTGCTACTGGAACGGGCTCTCGAATGCGACCTATTTCGAAAGCGCGATCATGTCGCATCTGCCCGCATACGACTCTCCTGAGCAGCCGGCGATGATCGCCGATTTCCTGCTGCGCTTCGAGCCGGTCCAGTGGTCGCTGGTCACGGCCATGGACGGGACGCGCCTGGTGATCAGCCTGCGGACCAGCAGCGGCAAGCTCTCCGCGGCTGACATGATCCGCCGGCTCCTGCGGGGCCAAGGTGAGGGGGGCGGCCATCGCACCAAGGCGGGTGGATTTATCCGGCTTGAGTCGGGAACCCCCGGCGAAATCGAACGCAAGCGTACTCTGCTGCGACGGCGCTACCTCCGGGCACTGGGAATCAAGGCCACCCCCGGAAAAAAGCTTATCCCCAAAGAATAACAGACGAGCGCCACCCCTCCCCGAAGCTGGATTTTCTCTTGTGTTAACTGCATTCGCTGTCTAACTTAGATGGGCAGTTCTTACGCAATGACGCCCAGCAAACCAGGCAAAGATCAGCTCGTCCTCATTCACGTTGAAGGCATGCATTGCCACAAGTGCGAGAACGCCATTACCAAGGCCATTTCCGCCAAGCCCGGGGTGCATGAAGTCGAGGTGGATTTCAACAGCAAACAAGCGTCGGTCCTGTTCGATCCCGGCTCGGTGAGCGTTGGAGAATTGATGACGGCCGTCAATGACGCGGGCTATCGCGCGGTCTCGTTCAGCAAAGTGGCGGCTGAGTCGATGCAGTAAGACCGTTCGAAATCAAATCCCTATTCCACGACCTCGCCCTTCATTTGCAGATGCCCGGTCGGCGTCTGATGGTCCCCCTGCATCGGTTCGTCGGTCACCGCCAGCTTGACCGAAGCGTTCGAGGGCAGCGGCGGGATGGTTCCCAAAAGTGTGGCGGTTCCCGTTTCCCCGATATCGAACGTACCGGCCGGCAGCTTCTGGTCGTTGTAGATCATCCACAGCTCGTAGGTTTTTCCCTCTTCAGCCGGCCGCATTCCGCAGGCGAAGAAATACCACTTTTTCATATCAGGATCGAGGAAGACGTGACCCACAGCCCTGGGCTGCGCGTCCCCCGAAAGCTCGGCGAATTCCATGTCGCCCAGATTATGTTTCACGGCGGATAGCTGACCCTGCGCCGAGATTAATTCGGCTTCGAGCGTCGAGATCGCCGTCACGTCTCCCGGCGAGTGCGGATTGGGGTTGGGCCAAAACTGACGCACGGTCAGCAGCGTGACGGCAACGGCAAGCACGGCGGCGACCGCCGCTGGAAGCACGATCCGGTCCCAGCCGCCGATGCGCATCCGCGATTCGCGATGAATTTCTGACAGGATTTTCGACTTAAGACTCGCCGGCGGCTGCGCCGGGCAGAGCCAACGGAAGCATCGCCAGCGTGGCATGGGCTTCGGCGAGATAACCGGCGCACTGTGGGCATCCGCTTGCAAGGTGCTGGCGCAGCTCGGCGCACTCGGCCTCATCAAGCGTGCCGGCCGCCCAGAGCAGAATCTGATCTCGTCTTTCCCTACAGTCCACTTTATTCCTTACGTAAGCAATCGCGCAGGCGGATTAGCCCCTGGCGAATATAAGTCTTTACGGTTCCCAGCGGTTTGTTCAGTTTTTCCGCAATTTGCGTGTGGGTTAGCCCGTCAAAAAAGGCCAGTTCGACGGCCTGGCGATATTCAAAATCAAGCTGCGTCAGCGCCACCTGCACGCGGGTGGCGTTCTCGGAAATAGCGGCCGCCGAGGGCGGATCGACCACGGCCGCGGGAGCATCCACCCCCAATGCCGATTCCATCCCGCGATTGCGCGACGCCAGCGAGCGCCGCCGGTCAATGGCCCGGCTGCGCCAGCGTCACAAGATAGGTCATCGGCGCGCTGCGGGCGGGATCATAGCGTTCGGCCCGGCGCCACAGCTCGATGAAAACGTCCTCGACCAGTTCCTCGGCCTCCCCGCGATCGCGCAGAAATCCGCAAGGCCAGGGTGAAAACCAAACCACCGTATCGGTCGTAGATTAGTCCGAGGGCTACGGAATCCCGAAGCTCGATGCGACGCATGAGATCGTAGTCGTCGGGGGCATCGGGCATGGAGCGAAGAATGGTAACGATTGGCCCAGGAAGTTGCGAGTCGCGACTACTCGATGACAAGGCGCGGAATCAACTGATCGGAAAGCCGGATCAATCGCTCGAATTCGATCTCGTCGAATGGGCGTGCCGTGAAGTCGAGGATGAGATGATTGCCGTCGAGCACCAGCGCGATGTCCGCCGGAAGCAGCGCGGGGATGGTCGATTCGGCCAGGGTTTTGGCGGCATGGGCGTCGCGGCCAAAGATCATGAAGCGCTGGTTGGGCATCAGCGAGGGAAAGCTCGCGAGCGAAAACAGATCCACGACGCTCACCTCATGCGAAGTCGGACGCAGAGCAGTGGTGGGCCACGGGGCGGCAAGGTTTCGCACAATGATGTTCCACGTGCGCGGCGAGGCGACGGCGGACGTGAGGCCGGCATTGGACGTTTGAACTTGCGCGAAGGTGAGGGCCCGGCCGGTGATCGCGGTCTGGACCCGCGTATTAAAGGATTTGAGCGGAGCAAACTCGGGCAAGTCCGCGGGACTGCCGGCCAATCGCAGGTCCTGCGATCTTGCCCAGTCGGCAAGGGCAACAATCCGTCGCCTGCGGGTTTCGCGCCTTACCAGCATCGCGAAAACCCACATGCTCATCGCTAGAATGACCAGCAGGGTAACCAGGATGACGGGGGACGGCGGAATTACCGGAGATGGGATTGAGGCCACGGGGCGGCATTGTAAGGACCGCCGATAATTTCCGCAGCATCACCCATGTGAAAGCGGTGCGTGAATGATCCGAGCGCTTGTCAGTTCAGCCGATCAATTTGCCCGACGATTTTTGACGATAACGGGGCGTCCTCGCCAGTACGGAAGACGCATGGCCGATTTTTCGCAAATCGTCGAGGAAATGAAGACCCGCCACGACGTCCGCGTGCGCCGCTGGCGGTCCGGAATGAGCGGCAAAGCCTGGCGGGTCTATTATCACGACGGGCGGGTCGTCAACTGGATCGAATCCCCCAAGCCCAAGACCCCCATCAGCCTGTCGATTTTCCTACACGAAGTGGGGCATCACGCGATCGGCTTCGCCCGGTATCGCAAGCGCTGCGAGGAGGAGTTCCACGTCTGGATGTGGGCATTGAACGAAATGCGCCGGCATCAGGTTGAGCCGGACTATAAGGTCCACCGCCGGGTCGAGCTTTCGATGCGCTATGCGGTGGGCAAGGCGATGCGCCGGGGCATCAAGGAAGTGCCCGAGCTGCTGCTGAAATACCTGCCCGATGCCGCGTAAAAAAGAAAAGCCACGGGATGGTCATCCCGTGGCTTTGGGGTTGTGAATTCAATTTCTTAAGCGGGAATGGCTTCCGCCAGACGCGCTCCGCGTGATTCGGCGATCGCCCGGGACTCTTCTTCCGTCCGCGGGTTGATGCGAAGAACACCGTCTTCCATCACGTTGCGAATCTTGGCCAGCGCCTTGTTCTGGATCTGCCGGACGCGCTCTTTGGTTACGCCGATGATCTTGCCGACTTCTTCGAGCGTCAGCGGCGATTCCTCCGCCTGCTTCCAGTTAAAGCGGCGGCGGATAACCGTCTGCTCGACGCTGGACAGGTCGGCGAGGTTTCGGTCGACGATCGCCTTGAGTTCGTCAATGCAATCATCCTCGACCTGATCTCGCCGGCGGTCGGCCCAGTCGCTCTGCTCCATTTCCGGCTCAAATTCGACCGGGAAACGGGTGCGATGCTTGGAAGCCTTCATTGCCGTGCGGCTGAAGGCCTTGAGAATCGCCCGGCAGGCATAGGTGCTGAACTTGAACCCGCGATCGATCGAGAACTTGTCCACCGCACGGAGCAGGGCCATGTTCCCTTCGCTGACGATCTCAGCGAAATCGGTGTCGCCCAGCCGGGTGCGCTTGGCCATCGCCAGCACCAGGGCCAGGTTCGTCCGCACGAGATATTCGCGGAAATGCTCGAGCTTGCGATGCCAATCCAGGAACTCCCGGGCCATTGCCGCGGTTAATTCACCGGCGCGGATCTGCTTCTGCATCGGCGACAGGCGTTTCTTGCAGTAGTTGAATCGCAGGAACATCATCCGCTCTTCCGCGGTCTTCATAAGCTGCGGGGGAGTGCTGGACAGACCGCCGAGGTCGTCGCGCGTGGGCTGATACCAACTGGTCAGCGGCAGCTCGCGCTCAGCGTCCTCGGTGAAAAGTTCCTGCTCCACGTTCTTGCGACGGAACGTGGGGCTGTCCATGTAACTGAAATTTTCCTCAAGCAGAGCCATCACCCGCTCGCGCAATTCACGCGGGACTGGGCTGCTGCGGTTCTGCTTTTTACCTTTCTTTTTCATCATGATGGCCATCTTGGCCTCCTATTCCTTCAAACGCACTAACGCGGTTTATGTAGCAAACGGCGTTCACGTCCCACGAAATTATTCACGTTTGTTTGGCGCAAATATACTTACGCATCCGGCGCGGATAATGTTCACGGGCTAACTACCGAAAGACGCGGCAGTAATGAGCGAATCCCGCAACGGTTTTCCGTCAAGCAAAGTCAAGTGGACACTTATCTCCGACCTGCGCCGATTAAAGTTTGCTCGTCAGGTTTTGGCAGAACCGCTATCCTCACCTGCCAATACATGCACCAGGGCGAAGTTTGATGCGGGAAAAAGTCTGTTTCGGCGGCACGTTTAATCCTATTCATCATGGACACCTGATTTGCGCGCGGGCGGCAGCCGAGGCCGTTGGAGCCAAAACCGTGGTTGTTTTCCCGGCGGGCAGCCCCGCCCATAAGGCAGGTGAGGAGCAAATCGCACCGGCGAACGACCGCCTGGAAATGTGCCGCCTTGCCCTTTCTGCGAGAGCCGGTTCTGCAGGGGCCGGATTCGAACTGGACGATCGAGAAATCAAACGCCCCGGCCCAACCTATACCATCGACACCGCTACACAACTTAAGCGGGAGGGGTGGACGGAAGTCCGCTGGATTATCGGGGCCGATATGGTCAATTTTCTTCCGCGCTGGCACAAAACTGACCAGTTGCTCGAGGAGGTCCGGTTTATCGTCATGGCCCGGCCTGGCTGGACGTTTGATTGGGACCGCCTGCCCAGGGCCGTACAAAGATTGAGAGAGAATGTCGTCGAGGTGCCGCAGATCGACATCAGCGCCACGGAGATTCGCCGGCGGGTGAAGGCCGGTTTGCCTATTGATTATCTTTGCCCGCCTGAGGTCTGCCGGTATATCGAAGAGCGCGGGTTGTATCGATGATCAATCACTATGACATCGCGTACGGCGTAGGGGTCGGGATTACCGCCCCGTTCTGGCTGGCGCATCCGAAAGCCCGCAAGAAGGTCATGCGAGCCTTCTCCCAGCGAATGGGATACACGCCGTGCAGGGATCTCTCCCGGCCCGGGATCATGATCCATGCGGTGAGCCTCGGGGAGATCAACGCGACGCGGGCGCTGATCGACCAGCTCCGGGCACGACGGCCAGGAACCGACTTCATTGTCTCGGTCACGACCGAGACCGGCTTCGCCCGGGGAACGGAAATCTACGGCAACACGAAGGACGTTACGCTGGTGCGATATCCACTGGATTTCAGCTCGGCCGTCGATCGGTTGCTGCTCGCACTGCGGCCGGCCGTCGTGGCACTTCTGGAACTGGAAGTCTGGCCGAATTTCGTGAAGAAATGCGCCCAGCGGAAGGTGCCGGTGGTCCTGATCAACGGCCGGATCACGGACGGGAGCTTCCGAAAATATCGTTTGGCCCAGCCACTGGTGGGCTCGATGTTTGCCCGCCTGACCCACGTGGCGGCACAGGATCAAACCTATGCAAAACGGTTCGCCGAGCTCGGGGTGCCGGCGAAGCGGATCAGCATCACGGGCACGATGAAATTCGACACGGCGGCAATCGCGGACCGGCTGCCGGGGCAGGAGCAGCTCGCAGAAGTTGTCGGCCTCAAGCCGGGCGGCGAATTGATCTGGGTCTGCGGATCAACCGGCCCGGGCGAGGAAGAGATCGTCCTGACGGCTTACGCAGAGTTACAAAAAAGCTTCCCCGGCCTGCGCCTGGTGATCGTTCCGCGGAAGCCAGAGCGATTCGATGAAGTCGCCCGGCTCATTCTCGATCGCGGGTTCAAACTTGTCCGCCGATCAAAACCTGAAATCGCGGATGGCGCAGTGATCCTTGGCGATACCATTGGCGACTTGCGGAAGTTCTACGCCCTGGCCGACGCAGTCTTTGTCGGCCGAAGCGTGGTAGACCTCGGCTCTCGCCAGCATGGCAGCGACATGATCGAGCCCGCCGCCCTGGGCAAGCCGGTGGTCGTGGGCCCGTTCACCGGGAACTTCGCGGAAGTCATGAACTGCTTCCGATCGGCCGGCGCGATGATTGAAATCAAATCGCCCGATCAACTGGCCGGCGCGATCGGCCAGTTCCTGGCGGATCGAGATCGATCATGGCAATTGGGCTCCGCCGCCCGCGAGGTTGTCAAGGCAAACCAGGGAGCAACGGAGCGTCACGCCCGGCTCATTCTTGACACGCTGGATTCCGTCTCCACCATGAGCCCGCGATGAAGCTGATGAACCGGCTGGAACGGAAGTTCGGAAAGTACGCGATCCCCCATGTGACGCTGGGGCTGATCGCGTTTCAGTGCCTCACGTTCGTGATGGCGCTGACCCAGCCGGAGTTTGTCGGGAAGCTCGTTCTCACGCACGACGCCCTCTTTGCCGGCGAGTGGTGGCGGGTGCTGACCGTGCTTCTCATGCCGCCCTCGACCGATCCCAGCTATCTCATATTCATTCTCTTCGCGATTTATATGTTCTACCTGTTTGGATCCGCGCTGGAGAACCAGTGGGGAACATTCCGGTACAACCTCTTCCTGCTGATCGGATACCTGGCAACCATTCTGGCGGCCCTGGTGCCCGGGGCGGTCGTGACGAACCTTTACCTGATGGAGTCGGTGTTCCTCGCCTTCGCGTGGCTCTTTCCTGAGTTCACGATCCGGATTTTCTTTATCTTCCCGGTTCAGGTGAAGTGGATCGGGCTGGTTGCCTGGCTTATGTTCCTGTTTCAGTTTCTTCAGGGCGGCTGGGCCACCAAGGCCGAGATTGCCGCGGGGGTGCTCAACTTTGGAATTTTCTTTCACGCCGATCTCTGGGGGCGGATTCGCGGCTATCCGCGGAAATATCGGAGCCGGATGGAGCAGCGCGGCGCGGGAAGCAAAGCCGCCGATGCACGTCTGCGGCGTTTGCGGGGTAACGGAGCAGTCGGACCGGAAGATGGAATTCCGTTATTGTCCGCAGTGCACGGGGACCCCGGCATATTGCATCAACCACATCAATAACCATCAGCACAAGTGATGGGTTATTTCTGACAGTTGGGGCATTTGGGATCTTCGCACGGCTCGACATGAGCCGTCGCATTGGCCTGACCCAGGGCAACTTCGATTTCGTGCTCTATCGCGCTGGCGTACTCATGTCCCTGCTCGATGCTCAGGTGCTTGGGGATCATGATGTGAAAATCGACCCAGTGGTCGCGGCCTGTATGCCGGAAACGGAGCTTGTGGTAGCTGCATATTCGAGGCTCCTTTCCCGCGGGGGCGAGATGGGCGTCGAGGATTTTCGAAAGGAACTGCCGGTCGGCCGGGTCCTGCTCGTCCATGAGACCTGCGGCCGAGCGTTTCAGGAGTCCGAGGCCGAGCAGGGCGATGTATGCCGCGACGGCGAGGGCGGCGGCGGGATCGATCCACTGCCAGCCGGTGAGCTTCACGAGGGCAATGGCGATGAGAACGGCCACGCTGTCGATGGCGTCGGTCATCAGGTGAATCCCCGCGGCTTCCAATACGATGGTTCCGTTCCTTTTGCCGCGATACAGGAGCGCTGATTCCCAGCACGCCATTGACCAGCAGGGCGAAACTCACCAGGGCAAGGCCGACATCGAGCTTTTGGATCGGCGGGGTCTGGCCGCCGAAAAAGGCGCTGATTACCTTTCCGGCGATGAACAAGGCGGCCAGGATGATGGTCGCACCTTCGAGGCCAGCGGATACGAATTCGATCTTCCCATGGCCGTAGGGGTGGTCATCATCGGCGGGCCGATAGGAGAGCCGGATGGCATATACCGCGAAGGCGGCGGTGACTACGTTGGCCGTGTTCTCCAGGGCGTCGGAAAAGATTGCCTGCGAACCGGTTATGAAATAGGCAACCAGCTTGACGGCCAGGAGGGCGACCCCGACGGCCAGGGAGATTTTTGCCCAGCGCAGCTCGCTCCCCAGGAGTTGCGGCTTATTTCCGACCGTGCCATCGGTATTGGCCATGGAACCTCAAAAACCCGGAGGCGAAACCGGTGGGCGGGGATAGTAACAGGTTTTCCATTTCTTCTCCCCAAGCTCCCTTTCCAATAAAAGAGGCAAGGTTAGACTGGTGTTGCGTGCGAAGTCATCTTTGCGCAATCCAAATAATGCCGATATATGATTTCGCCGAGCAATGGAGTACTCGGAGGTTAAATGAGCCGACCCGGCATGGAAGGCCAAAGAGTGCGATCTTTGTCCTGTTTCCGCGAATGGGTTTACGAGCAACTCGGTAGCGTCCGCCATGAGAGGCGCGTGTCGGCTATTTGCCGAATCCTGTTCGAGAAGACCCTCCCCCTGCACGATCTTAATCGTAACGACCTGCGGCTTCTGAAGCTGGCAGCGTATCTGCATGACATTGGCCGGTCGGTCAACAACAAGAATCACCCAACCGAAGGCGCACGGATCATCCGGCGTGAGAGCGACTTGCCTTTGAAGAAGCGGCAGAGGCGGATGCTGGCGTACGTCGCCCTGCGGCATCGGGGGCGGGTGCCTGAGGCGAGCGAAGACCGGGCGCTGAGCCGGGTGAGCGATAAAGAGAAGGCCCGGCTGATTCTGGCATTTCTTCGGGCGGCGGACACGCTGGACAGCCGGTGGCTGGCCGGCGCCGGGGCTGAGCATTTCCCGGCGAGGGCAGAGATTGCGAATCGTCTGCTGGGCGCGAGGCGATGCACAAGAGGCCCGGAGCATTTTCGGGCGGCGGAAGAAGTTCAAGCTGCTCGAAGAGATGCTCGATTGCCGGATTGAGGTTGCGGTGAAGGTTCGCCGGCGAATGCGGGCGGCGGCTTAATCGCGAGTATCTGTTTCGGCCCCCCCCACTTCTGTGATTGCGACATCATATTTAGCTGGGTGAAATTCAAAATAAGTTAGTGGCGGAAAACAGTTCTTTCCCGCGTTGTGGCGGGGGGTTTCGTTACCGTTGACGGATTTGAAGAATTCGAAAGAGCGGCCCCGGGGGTGTACGTGTTTTTTCCTGGATTGCGACGGGGTTGTTCTTCCTTTCTTTGTCCAACCTTTTCCTGTCGGCCCCGGTAATTCGGGGAGGGTTTATCGAAAATGATGCTCGTCTATATATAGGTCCAAGAGGTGTACGTTTTGGACGTATTTTGAGTCTAGCGCGGATTTTTTTTTGAAGAATTTGCGGGGAAAGGCACCCCTGCAGGGTTGTGGCAAAACGGGGGGAGCGCACGGGCTAAAAAAACTTGACAGGAGTTCATCCAGAACTAGGATTAAGCGATTGATATGGTGGGCGTTACGCGCCCACTGGTTCATCGTCAGTATTTAGAGGGTCTGGCGAGATGTAAAAGATGGCGCCGCCAGGGGTTGAATAGCGAAGTCCAAGGAGTAGCCTTTGAGTCCCCTTACTAAGTTGTTCGTTGCGTTGCTGGTGATCGTGTCGATGTTGAACGCCGCGGCGATCGTGGTGTTCGTGAACGAGGTGCAGCCGCTCAAGCCCGCCCTGGACGCGGCGCAGTCGCAGTTGTCGGCGGCGCATGCCCAGGTGGATGCGGCGAATGCGGCCCGGGAGCATTCGGAGGGGCAGTACAACGCGGAAGTGCAGCTCCATCAGAAGGATAACAGCGATAATCAGACGAAGCTGACGGGGTCGGATTCTGATCTGAACAACGCCCGGGTGGCGATCGCCCGGCTGCAAGCAGATAACACCAACCTTCAGGCGGCTTTGAACACGGCCAACAGCAATGTTCAGCTTTCGACGTCGACGGCGAACAAGCTTCAGGACCAAGTGACGGAGCTGCGGACGAGCAACGACACGCTGGCGAAACAGAACGAGGAATTTGGACGGCGGACGGCGCAGCTCACCAGCGTTCTGGACAGCCTGCATGCGAAAGACGATGAGACGCAGGAGAACCTGGCGCAGGTGAAGGACGACAAACAGAAGCTGGCGGCGGCGCTGAAGGATCGCGGGTATGACCCGCAAATGATCCTCCAGGCGCCTGAGGTAAATGCGGTGAGCGCGGCTTCGATCGAAGGCGTGGTAGCGGATAAGAGCGTCATCAACGGGAACACGTTTGTGACGATCAGCGTGGGGAGCTCGCAGGGCGTGCAGCAGGGGATGAAGTTTTACGTGGTGAACGGGCCGGAATTTCTGGGGATCGTGACGATCGACACGGTTGATACGGATGATGCTATTGGGAAACTCGAGGGCGCGCCGGATAAGGTGGCTTCGGTGCAGAAGGGCAATGAGGTTAAGACGCAGTTGCGGGGGTCGTGAGAACAGATTTTGAATTCCCCCACGGCGGCGCCGGGCGTTTAGGGATGGTAGTGAAGGTTGATTGGAGTCGTTTATGAGTCGGATCGCGACGGGTGATCGGCCGGTAATTGTTAAGCCGACGAACAATGTTTATACGGTTCTGGTGCTGGTGGCGTTGCTGGTGAATGTGATCGCATTTCTGGTGGTGTTTATGCGATACGCGATTGTATTTGGGGCGAGCGCGAATATGTTTTCTACGCATTAAAGACCGCCCCGCAAGCGGGGCCGCTAAACAAGAGCGAGATGCCGTTTCGATTACGCGATTGTTTGCCGTTTTCGGCGCGGGCGCGCTGAGAGATCGTGTTGCGGGGTTTAAATTTCTGGAAGTTGGTTCGCTTGTCGATGGGGAGCTGGAACTGGTTGCGCCTGCGCCGCAGTGGGTGGACGCGGTGCTGGCGATGTGCCAGAACCCGGTATCGGTGCAAAAGTCGCCGGGGCTGGGGGAGACGACGCGGCAGAATATCGTGGAATTTTTGCGCAATTGTCCGGGGGGGCATCAAGCGGCGAATACGTGCGGGGGAACGGCGCCGGCTTATCACTTCTGGATGCACGATAAGAGCAATCCGGAGCTTCCGATAGCCGGTGGGCTGAATCTACGGGTGGGGACGCAATATGACCTGGTGATGTTCAACGGGCAGATGGGATACATGGTTTATCCACCGGCGCGGGGGCGGCATTTCGCGGAGCGAGCGGTGCGACTGCTGTTTCCGCTGGCGCGGCGGCATGGGATCAACCCACTGTGGATCACTTGCAACCCGGATAATTTCGCGTCGCGACGGACGTGTGAACGGCTGGGTGGGCAACTGGTGGAGATCGTTCCGGTACCGACGGAGAATGCGCTTTATTGCGCGGGGAGCGGGAGAAATGTCGGTATCGGATTGATTTGGAATGATCGGGGACGCGCCCAGCGGTTCGACTGGCTGACCGAAGTAAAGCTGGGCGGCTACACGGGGAGGGGAAGGGGGCACATTTTGAATTACCCGCGGCGGCGGCGGAGGGCGGCGAAACCTGCGAGGGTGAGGATGGCGGCGCTGGCGGGTTCGGGGACATCGGCGAGCAAACCGTTGGCGGCGGCGAAGGCGTCGAGGGCGGCGAAATCGGCGGAGGTGACGCCGGCGCCGGAATCGCCGAGGCCGAAATTGGCGGCGAGGGCGGAGAAATCAGCGCCGTTTACAGATGCTCCGTAGAAGAAATTGCCCTGGTCCCAGTTGGTGGACCCGAGTCCGAAATTGGCGGCGAGGATAGAGAAGTCGGATCCGTTGACGACGCCGTCGAGATTGGCGTCGCCGAGGAGGGTGTATTTGACCTCGATCTGGCCGGAGGAGAGGCCGGCGACGACACCATCAGCGCCGTCGGCATAGCCGAGGCCATAGTTGGAGCCGGGGTAGAGAAGCGAGGAGGTGATACCCGAACCATTCCAGTAGCCGGTGTCATAGGCGGAGAGGATGTATCCCTGAATGGCGGCGATGGGATCGGAGCCGGGGGCGTAGTTGACGATGATCTGGTTGTTGGTGATGTCGAGGGTGTTATTGGCGCTGATGGTGAGGGAAGACATGGTAACGGTGCCGATGTTCTGGCCGAGCTGGGCGTTTCCGCCGGTGAGTGCGAGGCTGGTGTTGGAGGGGAGGGCGCCTGGGACGGCGAAGATGACCTGTCCGCCGTTGATGGTGGTGCCGCCGGAGTAGGTGTTGATGGTGTCGAGGGTGAGGGTTGCGGAGCCGTATTTGCCGAGTGAGGTGGTTCCGACGATGCCGCCGGTTCCGGTGATGGTGTAGTTGCCGTTGGAGTTGTTGACGCAGAGGGTGCCGGGGGAGACCTGGGTGTTGAGGGTGACGTTGTAATGGCCGTTGTTGTTGTCGTTGAAATCGACGTTGGCGCCGTTGGTGTACTTGGTTGCGGAGACACCGTCGGTCCAGTTGGCGTTGTTGCTAACGTCCCAGGAGGTTCCGTTGCCGGAGAGGCCGGCGTTGTCCCAGTTGAGAATGGGGATGCCGTTGGAGTCGACGGGAGCGGTTGATGAGCTGCCGTTGATGTAGGTGTAATCGTCCCAGCCGGTAGTGCTGGGGGAGGCGGAGGTGTTGGTGATTTCCATGCGAAGGGCGTCGTACATGACGCCGTCGGTGTGGGAGCTGACGCCGAAGGTGAATTCGTTGTCGGTGCCGACGGCGCTGAGGTCGGAGATGGGGAACTGGAAGGCGGCCCACTGATAGAAGCCGGCGTCGCCGCTGCGGACCATGGGATCGTCAGGGGAGAAATTGTTGTAGCTCCAGGTTTCGGAGTGGCCGTTGAGGGTGACGACGAGGCTGGCGTCGAGGGCGACGAGTCCGACGGAGAGGACGACGTATTGGCCCTGGGCGTCCTGTGCGGCGTTGGTTTCGAAGTGGACCTGCCAGGCGGAGCCGTGATAGTTGGCGGGGCCACCGGCGGAGGTGACATAGGAGGGGGCGGTTTTGGAATACTCGTCCGTGCTGTTATTGGCACTATCGTATTCAAGAGGATTAAAGGTTTCCCATTGGTTGGCGATCCAGTCGTTGGGATTGTTGGTCGCCGGCTCAGCGACGCCGTTGATGACGGTGGCGGTGGCGTTGTAGGAGACGTATCCCGGCGTTCCGAGAGATTGTTCCTCGCCCCAGAAATCGTAGGCGCCGTAGTATTGGCGTTGATCGGCGCCGGAGGCATTGTGACCGTTCATGAATTCGTTGGAGGAGCGGTTTGGGGTGCCGATGGTCCAGATGGGGGCGTAGTTTGAGAAGTTTTCGGGGACGAACTTGACGTTTTGGGGGACGGTGACCTGGCCGGCGACGACCTGGACGCCGTCGACGCGAGTTTCGCCCCATTGGCCGAGCTGGTAGAGGGTCATGCGGTAGGTGCCGGGGGCGACGTTGTTGATGTTGACGGCGCCGTTCTGGGAGATTTGGCCCCAGTATTGATCGCCCTGGGTGGACTCCTGCATGTTGACGCCGGGCTCGGAGAGGACGACGGTGTTGTTGTTGGTGTTGGAGCTCCAGCCTGCGGTGGAGGTGGCGTTGATCTGGACGCTGCCGCGGGCGGCGGAATTCATGGGGAGGTAGCCGCTGGTGGCCAGCTCCGAATCCTGGGCGTCTTCGGATTCGAGGGTTGGGATATCGTTGATGGCGTTTTGATTGATCTGAGCGGCGGTGGTGCTGGTGGTTGACGAGAACTGGAATGCGTAGGGTCCGAAGAGGCGTGTGGTGTTGACGCCTTGGGTGGGGTAGTAGGCGTAGCCTGGGTAGGCGCCGGTGCCGGATCCGTCGATGCCGTAGTGATCGGAGAGGAATTCGAGGTTCAGGATGTCGGGATCGGTCCAGGCGAGTTCCTGCTTGGTGGGTCCACCGGTCATGGTTTCCGTGGAGGGGATGATGGCGGTGGCGGCATACTGGGAGCCGTACATGGTCTCAGCCTGGTAGAACTGGTTGTAGACGGAATAGTCGTACTTGGTGAAGAAGTTGGTTCCGTTGTCGCCGGCGATACCGGTGCCGGTGAGGTCGTAGGTAACATTCTGGACGGTTCGGTTGGCGTTGGCCGTGGCGGTGCTGAAACCTGAGGTCGTGCTGGGGACCGGGGCGGTGGTGACGGGGGCAAGGTTGTTTGGGCCGGTATCGACCTGGTAGAGGTTTGGAAAATAGTTCGAATTACCGCGGAGAAGGAATTGGCCCTGACCGACGCTGGTGGCGGGATCGGTGGAGGCGTGGTTGAGAACTTCGTAAACCTGGATGGTGGGGTCGTTGGCGAAGAGGACGTAGTGGAATTGATAGCTGATGGGGTTGACGGTGGTGCCGGTGGAGGCAGTGTTTGTCCACACATCTATATAACTGTTGTTGGGCCCCATCTGGTAGTTGAAAGTGGCGGCACCGGCGCCGAAGGGGGTTCCGGCGAATTCCTGATCGAGCTCGCTGACAAGGTTTGGGCTGGAGGCGCCGCCTTGGACCAGCTGGATTGAGTTGATGTATCCGCCCTGTGAGTTGGGGTCGAAGGTGACGGCGAGGGGTCCGTTGTTGATGGTCCAGTCATTGTTGTTGATCTGGCTGAAGGTGATGGAGGGGGTTGCGTAGGCGGAGTGGAGACCGGCGGAGAAGACCGCGGAAGCGGCGGCAAAAATGATCTGGTTACGACGACGCCGGGGACCCCCTGAGCAGGCACAACTCATTTTCCGCTCCTCGTCCGCTTTTTCACAGATTTACAAGCCAATTACCGCAATTGCCAGTATTTTCCGCAGTTGTGTATCAATGTCAAGCGAATTCTGGAAAATGGGGTGAAAATCAGGCCGTTTTGCGAGGTTTTAGGGAGGCGATGAGGTTGGCGAGGAGGGAGATGATTCCACCGACTACCACAAGAACGGCGGAAAATGCCCACGCGCGCCAAGTGGTGGCGTCGGAGGGGTCGTAGGAGACTTGGGCGAGAGGCTCGGGGGTGACCGCGGCAGGTTGGGCTGCTGGAGCGACGACGAGGGATGCGGAGGGGGGCGTGAGGACGCGGGGAGGGGCGGTGTGGAGGACGATGTTTTGATCACCGCTGCGGATGGAGGAGCGGCTGTAGCCGCGCTGGGGGGCGTAGTTATAGAAGGCGGTGAGGCGGTCGCCGGTGACGACGGTGCAACTGAATTTTCCGCTGCCGTCGGTGGTCATGCTGTTGTATCCGGTGCGCGGGCCGTCGACGTAGATTCGCATTCCGACGACGGGCTGGTTGTCGGCGTTGAGGAGAACGCCGGCGACGGAGGAATCGCGTTTGTAAAGGGTGATGTCGCGCGGGGTGAGGGTTTGGCCGGGGGTTGGGCGGAGCTCGGCAGTTTCGGTTTCGCCGTAGCCGTTGCGGGAGACGTCGACGTAATAGATGGCGTCGGGCCAGAGGTCGGCGATGGTGTAGTTTCCCTTGTCGTCGGAGAGACCGCTGTCCTGCTCCATCGAGTAGCGGCCGGTGCGGACGATGAGGCTGATCTGCGCCGCGGGGATGGGCTGGTTCTGGGAATCGATGACGCGGCCGGTGATGGTGGCGAGGACGCCTTTTTCGAGCTGGATGGTGATGTCACCGGGGGCGGAGCGACTGACGGCAAGGGCCTTGGAGGTGGCGAGGTCGCCGGAGCGGGCACGAAGCTGTACGCGGCCGGTGCGCTGCATGGGGAGGGTGTGGAAGAGCCCGTCGGGGCCGGTGGTGAAGGACATGTGCTGGTACATGGGGATTTCATCGGAGGAGATGAAGACGCTGGCGCCGGCGACGGGATTTCCGTCGGGGTCGAGGACCTTGCCGACGAGGGGGGCCATGAGTACGCGGGGGAGGCGGAACTGAATGGCTTCGGCTGTGCCGCCCTGCTGGATGGTGACGTTTTTGTTGTCGGGACTGGGGCGTGCGAAGCCGGGGGCGGGGGTGTCGGACATAATGTAGACGTTTTGCTGGCCGGGGACGACGCGGGCGGTGAAAGTGCCGGTGGCGTCGGTCTGGATCTGCTGGACGGATGCGCTGTCGCGGGGATGGGCGGGGCCGTAAATGCCCAGGGGGACGCCCGGGACGGGCTGGCTGTTGTCGGCGGCGACGACGGTTCCGGTGAGGATGACACCGGGGATGAGAGAAAGGTCGACGGCGGACTTGGCTTGGCCGGCGGTGAGGGGGAGATTTTCAACGGCCAGGGCGGTGAAGGTTTTTTCCAGGGTTGAGTCGGGGTGAAGGGAGATAACGAAGCGGCCGGGGCGGAGCTGGTTTATGGTGTAGGAGCCGTCGGCGGCGGTGAGGGCGCTGGCGAAGCCGTAGTCGGTCGATTGGCAATCGATGGCGATACCTGGGGCGGGCTTGCCGGTGGTGGAGTAGGTGACGTGGCCGGAGATTGTGGCGGCGGAGAGAAGGTGGATGGGATCGGCCTTGGTTTGGGGGGAGCTGCCGAGCATTTGCTCGTCCTGGTCGGAGAGCATGGCGTATTTGGGGTCGGTGACGATGAGATCGACGGTGGAGGATTGGGCGAGGCCGGGGATGGTGCACTGGCCGTTGGAATCGGTGACGGCGGAGATGGGGGAGTTGTAAGGCTGGGGGATGGAGAGATTGGTGAGGCCACCGGAGATTTGGGAGAAGGACATCGTCAGGAGTGCGATGGGAACGCCGGGGGCGGGTTTGTTGTCGGGGCCAATGAATGTCAGGAGAAGGTCGGTACGCGGGTGGAGGGAAATTTTGGGATTTGAGCCGCCCTGGAGGAGGACGGCGCCGCCGCGAAGGAGTCGGCGGTGGCGAAGAGTTCAGTGGCGTCGGGGACGGCATTGGTGAAGTGGAAATCGCCGTTGTCGTCGGTGCGGGTGGTTGGGGCGTCGATTTTTGGGCCGGATTGCGGGGTGTTCGTGGATTTGATGAGATAGACGGCGGCGTTTTTGACGGGCTTGCCGTCGGGGGAGAGGACTTTGCCGGAGTAGTCGGCGGCGAGGGATGGGGAAATGAGGCACAGGATCAGCAGTGCAAGGGATGGGAAATGAGTCCTCATATCTCCTCAGGACGCAACGGGCGGTGAAAATTTACAGGCGACCGTTTGTGCGAAGGTTCCTATCAGGCCCTCACCCCTACCCTCTCCCAGATTACTGGGAGAGGGGGTCAGAGGGAGACAGATGAGTATATTCCCCGCTACGGGGATACAATAGGGTTATGCCATTCAGTTCGATTCCGGAAATATTGGATGAGCTGCGTGCCGGGAAGATGATCGTGCTCGTGGATGATGAGGACCGGGAAAACGAGGGGGATCTGGTGATGGCGGCGGAGAAGGTGACGCCGGCGGCGATTAATTTCATGGTGACGCATGCGCGGGGTGCCGATCTGCCTGCCGCTGACGGCGGAGCGATGCGATCGAGCTGCAGCTTCATGCGCAATCGGAGCGGAATACGGCGCGGCTGGGGACGGCGTTTACGGTGACGGTGGATGCGCATCCGCGGTTTGGGGTGACGACGGGCGTTTCGGCGAAGGACCGGGCGGCGACGATTCAGGTGGCGATTGCGGAGGATGCGCCAGCCGCAGGATTTGCTGCGGCCGGGGCATATCAATCCGCTGCGGGCGCGAGGCGGGGGGGTGCTGGTGCGGGCGGGGCAGACGGAGGCGATCGGTGGATCTGTGCACACCTGGCGGGGATGAAGCCGGCGGCGGTGATCTGCGAAGTGATGCGTGAAGACGGCGAGATGGTGCGCCGGCCGGAGCTGGAAGTCTTCTGCGCAAGAGCATGGTCTGAAGATGTGCACGATCGCGGATCTGATCAGCTATCGGCTGAAGCGCGAGCAGTTTGTCCGGCGGATTGAAAGCGTGTCGCTGCCGACGCGATGGGGGACGTTTCAGCTGCATGCGTATCAGAGCGTCGATCGATCCGCAGCCGCATCTGGCTCTGTGCAAGGGCGGCGTTGGGGATCTGGATACAGATGGGAAAGTGATCGTGCATGAGGAGCCGGTGCTGGTGCGGGTGCACAGCGAATGTTTGACCGGCGATGTTTTTGGGCGGCGCGGTGCGACTGCGGGCCGCAGCTTTCGACGGCGATGCAGATGATCGAGAAGGAAGGGAAAGGCGTGCTGGTCTATCTGCGGCAGGAGGGCCGCGGGATTGGGCTGGCGAATAAGCTGCATGCGTATGCGCTGCAGGAAAAGGGGCTGGATACGGTGGAGGCGAATCAGCGGCTGGGTTTGCCGGTGGATAAGCGCGATTATGGGATCGGCAGCCAGATTCTTGCGCGATCTGGGTTTGTCGAAGATTCGGATCATGACGAACAATCCGAAGAAGATTTATGGGATCGAGGGGTACGGGTTGACGGTGGTGGAAGAGGTGCCGATTCGGATTGAGGCGGGGGAGCATAATCGGGAGATATCTGGCGACGAAGAAGGAGAAGATGGGGCATAAGCTTTGAAGAGATTGCCGAATGCCGATTGGTAAATGCCGAATGGAATACGGGGAGACGGGCCACGCCTGAACGAAACCTACAAGCCCTAAAGTCGTTTTTTCCGATTGTTCCAAATTCTAGAACTTTTAGTTGACATCCCATCGCCTGTTCTTAAAATTTGAATTCGTGCGCATCCTCACGTGGCGGGCCTTACGGGAGTTCGGCGACAAGTGGCCCGCGGCCAGGAATCCGTTGCGGGAATGGTACAAAATCGCGCTGGAGCGACGTGGCGCAATTTTGCCGATGTGAAGGCGACGTTTGGCCAGACCGACCGCGTAAACGTGGGCAGCGGCCAAACGGTGTGCGTATTCGATATCGGTGGCAATAAGTATCGGCTTGCGGCGTTGATCAGCTATGCCAAAGGAAAGGTCTATGTTCTGCGCGTCATGACGCACAAGGAATACGATAAAGGAAACCAGCGATGGAAAGACGAGTTGTAAAAATTCCTCAGGCGATCAAAGCGCTGCCAGAGTCCTATCTCGGCTTGCTGGCCGAATTTCCCCTCCGCCCAATCACGACAGGAAAGGAATACGAGCGAGCCGTTAAAATTGTTCACCGGCTCGCATTGCGCGAGGGGAAACTCGACCGCGGCGAGGAATCATTCCTGGAGGTTCTGGAAACATTGGTCGAGCGTTACGACGAGGCGCACCATCCGATGAACGCCGACGACGTTTCTCCCACCCAGGCTCTGCGAATGCTCGTGGACCAGGCCGGGATGAGTGTGACCGAATTGGGCAAATTGCTGGGGAGCAAAGAGCGCTGCTTCGGAACTGCTGAGCGGGAAGCGCAAGGAGCCGAGCAAGTCGCAAATTGCAAAGTTGTGCGCGAGATTCAAAGTCGATGCGGCGGTATTTCTGCAAGCGGCGACGTCGCCGGCAAATGCGGCGTAGAGGGGGTCTGCGATTGGATTGCCGGAGGAGGGTTTGATCGCGATCAGCCTTTGGGCGTCGCTTTGGAGATTCGATTGGATAATTCCCTGACCATATCGGTTGGACCCCAGAGTGTGACGGTATCGTAGTCTTCGATGCAAAGCCGAAGGCGGTGGCCGCGGATGCGGAAATGTTTGATGGTCAGTTCGCCGGCGGGGGATCCGGTTTCGGGGTGTTGCTGGCCGCCCATGTCGAGAATTGTGGCGGTTGCGGCCTGGACGATTTCGCGGTGGGGCCAATGGCCTAGGACAACTCGGGCGCGGCCGAAGGGGGTGATGAGAATATCGACGAGTTTTGAGGCGAACATTGGGTTTTCAGGGGAAGTTTGATCCGCGGTAGATTCCCTCGCTGTCTACGTCGTTGGCGAAATCGTCGAAATCCATGTTGGCGATGGAGAGATTGTTTTCGACCTCCCAAAGCGCGGGGGCGACGACGCGGAAGGTGCGATTTGAATTTTCGCCCAGGCCTACGACCAGGATGGGATGGTCGGGGTTTGAGAGAGCCAATTCGTCAATGATCAGGGCGATGGGGGCGGAATTGTCGGAGAGGAGAGAGGGCAATTGCGCAGCGGTTGTGCCGGCGAAGGCGGGGTCGCTGACGAAATCGACGTTGGCCAGGAACATCTGGGCGGGATTTTGGATTTGGGCACGGAGCGCCTTCCAGGCGGGCTCGTTGGAAAAATCGGTGCGCAGGGCGAGGGTGTTGGTTGTTGAGGGAATTTTTTTGGGGCTAGGCACTGGGCGCCTCTTTTGAGCCGGCTTTGGCTCGTTTCTTTTTGATGATGCGGATGACCTCGCGGAGGCTCGGGTGCTTGGGGTCAAGCTCAAGCGCTTTTTGGAGATCGGCGAGGGCGCCATCCGCATCACCGGAAGCGTTCTTCGCGGTTCCGCGGCCGGCGTAGGCTTCGGCAAGGTCGGGCTGAAGCTCTATGGCGCGGGAGAAATCGGCGATCGCGCCGGGCCAATCGGAGTTGGCTCTCTTGGATCTCGCGAGCTTGCAATAGGCGGCGGCGTCGAGGGGAGGCGTCATCGGGCTCCTCTTGGTTCTTCGGGTGAAGGCGGCTACACGAAATTAATCCATTTGGTAACGCATCTCCACCTGCGGTCCGACGATTCTGACGGTCATGTCGTGGGCGATGTCGGAATACATGGGATCGGCGGTGGCGCTGCCCCAGGCGAGGGCGAATTGCTCGAGCTGGGTTTCGGCGTGCATTTTTTCGCTGACGCCTAGGACCACCTCGTTGGCTTTCAAATCTCTGCGCAGCAGTCGCGATGGCGAAGAGGGGATTGTTGGTGGGTAGTACGACCGGGTGGACTTCCTTGCCGACTTGTTCGGCGATGGTGACGATTTTGGTCAGCAGATCGCGGTCGCTTTCATCGACGCTGGTTTCCTGGGCGGTGACGCCGAAGGTTCGGGCGGGGAGGACTTTGCAGGTGACGACGACGACATCGCGCTGGTCGGTGTCGACTTCCTGCAAGGATGCGCTGGAGCACCGGCAGACTGCGCGGGCCGCGGGCGGCGACCAGGACGGGTTTGGGATGTTTGAGGCCGAGGGCTTCGATGGTGACGCCGTCGCTGGTGCGCTCGTTGAACTGCTCGAGATGCTCGTGCTTTCCGCCATGGCGGCGATGGGAGATGTGCTCGACGATGATGAAGACGATCAGGAAGGCGATGGTGAAGCCGACGCCCCAGATGGTGGCGGTTTTCTTGGTGAGGAGGTTGATCAGGGCGGTGCTGGCGAGGATCAGGAAGACGGCGAAGATGCCGATGGGGAGATCGATTTCGCCGTTCCTTGGTGCGTTTGTGGATGTTGAGCGGCACGCGGTATTGCCGCGGCGTGCGGTCCTTGAAGCGGAGGACGGCCATGGACATGGTCATGAAGACGAACGACCAGATGACGCCGAAGGCGTAGGCTTCGCCGAGGGTATCGACGTCGCCCAAGCTGGCGACGATGACGATGAGCTGCAGGATGGCGATGAGGTTGATCAGGCGATGGGTGGTGCCGAAGCGTTTGTGCGGATGCTGAAACCAGGGCGTAAGCACGCCGTCTTCGGCCAGGCGATTCAGCACGCCGTTGGAGCCGACCATGCTGGTGTTGACGGCGCCGGCGAGGATCAGGAATCCGACGATGACGACGAAACACTCCATGATAATTTTGAGGAGCGGCGGGCCCGGCGAGGTATTGGACCAGGCCGTTGATGAGGTTATCGCGATAGCCGCCGTTGTCGCGCTGGACGTGATGATTGGCGTCGAGCGTGACGAGCTGGTCGGTTTCGTCGAGGTGTTCTTCGCCTTTGGCGTCGGACCAGCGATCGATGCGGTAGCCCCAGTCGTGGGGATGTTCGGCATCGTGCTCGCGGAGGTAATCGACTTCGACGTAGTCCTTGCCGGCTGACGTTGGCGGGGTGGCCGTTCTGGACGACCATGCGTCATGACGCGTTTGCCGTCGGGGATGATGAAGATGGCGAAGAAGCTGATCAGGCTCGTGAGGAGCATGGAATAGAGGAAGATGACGAAGCCGGCGCGGAGGAGGTTCTTGAGCTTGGGGGCTTCGATTTCGCGGTTGACCTGGGCGAGCGATTCTTCGCCGCTCATGGCCAGCAGCGTGTGGCCGAAGGCGATGAGGATGCCGATGCGCCGACGATGCTGGGGAAATGCTTCGAGCCAGCCTTTGGAGGATTCGTTTCCACCGATGCCGGAATCGGTGAAGACGGGATGGAGCGGCGGGGCGTGCAGCGATTGAGGTGGTGCATGAAGATCGTGAGGATGCTCCAGCCGATGATGAGCACGCCCATGACGGTGGTGAGCTGCATGATGCGCAGGGCTTTGTCGCTGGATTCGTGGATGCCGATGATGTTGAGCCGCCAGAAGTAGATGGTGATGAAGATGGCGAGGACGACGGTGACGGCGTTGACGAGGTGCTTGACTTCGGTCCGGTGGTGATCGATGGGCGGGTGGCCGAAGTGGCGGAGGACGAGGTTGATCATGTCGATGAAGAGGCCGACCATGTATTGCCCGGCGGAGACGGCGCTGATGGGGCCGGTGAGGATGTAATCGAACATGAGGGCGCTGACGGAGAGCTTGGCGAGCCCCCCGCCGATGGCGCCTTTGACGACGCGGTAGACGCCGCCGCGGGTGAACATGGTGCAGCTTTCGACATAGACGGCGCGGACGGCGTAGCTGAAGAGCATGACGCCGAGGATGAACCACGGGGCGGCCTTGCCGATGGCCTGCTCGGAGATGCCGCCGATGTAATAGGCGGTGCTGGCGAGGTCGCACAGGACGATGGCGGCGGCGCGCCAGAAGCTGATGAAGGCGAGGGCGACGCTGCTGACGACCAGGACGTTGATGGCCTTTCGCGTGGCCGGTGTCGGGAAGCTGGGCGAAATCGAAATCGCTGGTGTGGGACTTGGGCCATGGGAATTCTGCAATCCTTCGGGTCTACAGTCGGCATTGCAAAATGCAAGCCGACAGTGCGCAGGGCGTACCGCGATCGGATCCGGAGCGAGCTGAGTTAGCAAAGGGGGGAACGCTTCAAGTGGGCTGGCCGGTGACGGCCAGATGAACCCAAGCGTAAATTCCCTTTCAGAGGCCGACGGGGTTAGCTGACGGGCTGGGCGTTGAAAGTCGCCCTCGGTATTGCCAAGCCGATTCGCCCCTGCCGGACGGGATGGAGGCGGAAGCAAGTCGCTGCGGGCACCGAACCGCTCGGGCCGCCGCTTCGATTCCGTAAACCATCCCATCAGGCTGCGCGGGACACTCGCCCCGCGATGGGTTCCCCGCGCTATGGATTTCTCCAAAGCTTAGGCGGTTTACGAAGGGGGGAAGGATAAGTTTTGGCGGGGGGAAGTCAAGGAAATGGGTGGGCGGGACTTGCGGGTACAAAAGGTAACAGTCTTCGGTAATTTGGGGGGAGTGGGGGGAGTGGTGAATTTAAAATCCGAATTCCGAAACTCGAATGAGTCTCCACCCCCATAGGGGGTGGTATCAGGAAGCCCCCCCAAGGGGGGCGTTGAGATTAGAAGCCCCCGATTCGGGGCGGGCACATAGGGAAGGCCCCGTTGGGGCCGACGTAATGGTTATTCGAATTCCAACGCGTTCTGGCCGGTCTCCAGCTTCTCTTGCTGCTGGATGTACTCGCGAATCTTCTGCTCATCCAAGCCGACGGTGCTTACGCAATATCCTACCGACCAGAAGTGCAGACCGAACACTCGCTTCTCACCAGACTGGCGGTGAATCCTCACCGCACTCTTGCCTTTCAAGAAGCCGATCAGGAACGCAACGCTATACTTTGGTGGGATCGACAGGCACATGTGCACATGATCAGGCATCACGTGTCCTTCGATCACCTCTACTCCTTTCTGTCGGCACAATTCTTTCAAAATCGGTCCGACTTGTTTTCTCAGTTTTCCGTACAACAACTTCTTCCGATACTTCGGTACAATCACAACGTGGTACTTGCATTCCCACCGTCACATGGGACTGGCTTTGCCACTCATGCATATGGCTCTCCTTTCCAGCCCCAACGGGCCTTCCCGAAAGGAGAGCCTAATTTTTCTTGCAGACGTTGTTCACGCCGGAACGGCAGAGCCTATTCGCGTCCACGGCCAGAGGCCGTGGTTTCAATCTTTAATGACGAATCAAACTCGAAACTCGAAATTCGAATGCTGGAAGCGAAGAGGGCGGCGTTGTGGATGTCAGTGACTCGGTGCGGCTGTTTTTTTGGGTGGGCAATCTCGGTGCTCGCCGAGGAGGCGGAAGGAGAGTTTTTCGACTCGGAAACAGAGGGGGTTGGCGTTTGGGGCTATGGCGTTGGCGGCGTTGGATTGGATTTCGGGTCGCATGGGCTGGCAGGATTCGAGGGGGATGTTGAGGGTGATTTCCTGGCGTACGATGCAATCGTTCCAGGGCTGGGAACTCGTCGCGAGGTCCTGAGGGACGCAGTATTGGAGCATTTCCTGCCAGGTTCCGAAGCAGTCTGTCCATAACGGTGACAGGGGAGGCACTTCGGAAGGAGTGAAGCGAGCGGTGACGTCGGGGGCGCTTCCGGCGCCGGGAGGATTTGGAGGTTGATGGTTCCGTCTGGGTGGCGATCCATTTGTGCGCGTTGCGGGACGTGCATGGGGATGTTTTCGGCGAGCAATCTGGCGGCAAGAGCGTAGAAGGGGCCGGTGATTGCAATCGTGAGGAACTGGATTCCCCGTTTGCCTGTGACGGGATCATAGACGTGAATGCGCCAGTTGGATTGGATCGGACTTCTGAATAGTTTGCGCAGCGGGCCGAGAGATCGGGGGCCGAAGTGGCCGTGGCGGAAGGTGAGAAAGGTGAAGAGGGCGTAGCGGCCGCCGGGGCCTAGGCGTTGCAATTGCAGGGGAGGTTGTACAAGTCCTTCGAGATATTGGGCTTCGACTAGGTAGTTTACGTAGATCACGTCGGTGATGTCGCTGTCCATTGGGAGAGCGGGGATGAGGCCGATGAGTGCGCGGGCGACACGGCTGTTGGCAAGAAGATTCCAAGAGCAGGCGAGCAAACCGGTGGCGGGATAGCGGGCGAGGGCGTGGCGGCCGTAGGGGGTAACGGGACGGCGGCGAAGCAGGACGATTTCAGTAACACTTGCGAGCCAGATCATCAGGAAAATGAATCCGATTGCGTTGCCGGCGCCGACGACCGCGGTGAGCCATTGTGGGCGTGTGAATGAAGCGGGAAGGAGTGCGACGACGGTTGCGATGGCGAACATGGGCCAGACCGTGGACGAGATCCAGGTGAGGCGGCGCGACCACATTCCGGAAGCGGCGAAGGACCAGGTCCAGCCGAGAGCGGCCAGGACGTATCCGAGAGTGGCGAGGCCGGCCATGCGGTAGAAAATTCGGGATTCGAGGGCGGCGTAGGTTGTAAAGTCGGGAAGCGATATCGCGTGTTTGGCGGCGGCGGGTCCAAAATATACCCATAGGAATTGTCCGCTGAGATCGGCACTGTTGGCGCCTGCGGTGACCATCAGGGTGAGGATCGCGGGGAGTTTGGGGATCCAAGGGGAGCAGCAGAGGGCGAGGGCGAAAATCAGATCGGAGATCGCGGTGACTTGCCAGGGAATCCATCCGAGCCGCCAGATGATGGGGTGTTGTGCGACAAAGTGTGCGCGGTCGGCGATGGTTTGGGAGAGGCCGCCGGGGACGCCGGGGAGGAGGGGGAGCATGGCGATCATGGCGGCGCCGTGGGCGATAAGGGTGAAGAGGAGGGCCCATTCGAGGAATTGTGCGGACTTTTGGTGGGTGGGGTGTGGGGGGGTTAGAGCGGGATCGTCCATAGTTAGTTATTCGGCGAAAAGTGGGGGAGGGGATTATTCGCGGAGTAAATAGGCGGGGAAACGGCGAGCAAGCTCACCGGCTACACGGGGAGTGGGAGGTTAATGATCTGCGGTTGGGGTTTGGCGGTAGATGAGCATGTTCCCGTAGTCGAGGATTTGGGTTGTGGTTTGGGCGGGGATTTGGAGCGTGGCTTTGGTTTGTAGGAGGAGATGGAGGTTGGAATTCGCGTCTGATGTGCATTCACCTTTTTCGGCGATAAAGTAGACGGTGTGGGGTGGGGCGGTGGGGTCGGCGGTGATGACGACGCGGGGGTCGTCGAGGTGCTGGTAGGACATGAAGGAGTAGTACATCTGGGTGTCGCGCTTATAGAAGAGTTCCTGGGGTTTGAAAGGTTTGTGGGTGGCGGGGTCTACGAAGGCGGTGCGGTACCAGAGGTAGAAGAAGGTGGCATCCTCGGCGGTGAAGCTGGGGATGACGGTGTCGCCGGGGCGGAGGAGAGGCTGGAGGAATTCGGCGGCGACGGGGGCTTCGGGGAATTCGCAATAGGATTGGGCGGGATGTGAAGCGAGATAGCGAGTGGCGAATGTCGCAGCGCCGAGGAATAGGGCGGCGAGGATGACGGGACGAATGCGCTGGCCGATCAGGTCGAGGAGGAGGGTGAAGCCGGCGTCGGCCAGGAGGACGAAGAGGGGGACGAGGAAAATCCAGGTGCGCGGGAAGGGAATGCGGTGCTGGGCGATGAGAATGACGGCGGAGGCGAGGAGGGTGAGGGGGAGGAGGAGAAACATGGGCCAGTCGCGGCGGAGGGCGGAGGCGAAGAAGCCAACGAGGAGGAAGAATGCGAAAATGGCGAGAGCGGAAGGTGGGATGTCGGCGGTGAGGGACGTTAGCGTTTTGTGGAGATGGGGGGTGAGTTGCTGGAAGAAATCGGCCAGGGGCTGGGGTTTTACGAAATTGTTGTGGACGATGCCTTCGAAGCCGTTGGAGACGATGACGACGGGGGTGTAGAAGAGAGCGGTGAAGGCGAAGGTTAGGCCGGTTGCTGGGGCGGCGAAGTGGAGGAGGGTGTTGCGGAGGGACCACTTGCGCGTGAGGAGGAGAGCGGCGATCCAGGTGAAGAGGCCGGCGACCATGAAGAGCATGGAGGGCATGGTGAGAAGGCCGAGGGCCGAGGTGAGAGCTATCAATGCGATGCCTGGGGGCGTGGGGTTGGTGAGGTAGTGCAAGGCGAGGAGGATGAGGAGGAGGGTTAGGAGGACGACGAGGGAGTAGCCGCGTCCGTTGGCGGAATAGAGGATGAGGAAGGGCCAGATGGCGAGGGAGGCGGCGGAGAAGTAGCCGGAGGAAGTGGGCTTAAAGGCGCGGGAGAGTTTGAAGATAAGGGGGATGGAGAGGAGGCCGGCTACGAAGGCGGGGAGACGGGCGGCGAAGGGGGTGTTGCCGACGATGGACATGGAGATTTTTTCGAGGAGGGTGTTCAGGACGTGATTGTTGGGGGCGGAATATTCGAGGATGAAGGGGAAGGGAGAGACGACCTGGAAGAAGGTTCCGGCTTCGTCGCCTTTCATGGGGGCGGCGAGGTAATAGGCGCGGGCGGCGGCGCCGATGAGTAACGCGATTATGAGGCAGAAGGCGCCGGTTTGGGGGAGGAGGCCGGAGCGGAAGCGGGTGCGAAGCATGCCGACGGCGGCGCGCGGGGCGGGGAGGAGGTGGGCGGCGAGGATAGGGGTGAGCGTTTGGCCGTTTCGGAGGCAGATAAAACTGAGCAGTGCGAGAAGTTCGAAGGAGAGGCCGTAGAAGAGGCCGAGTTGGAAGAGGCCGGGGGAGCGCTTGGACCAGAGGGGGGAGTGGTGGAGGTGGTTGAGAATCGTGAGATGAATTCGCGCCGGCGCGAGTGCAAAGAATGCGAGGCCGAGGAGGGAGAGGAGGATTGGTTCGAGGAGGGATCGGTTGCGGGGGAGTGGGATAGAATTTTCCATCCGAATGAATGCCTGTTTGAGGTGGGGTACGGTTTGTAGGCGATTGTACATTGCTGCGGGGGGCGGGCAAGAAAATTGCGGTGTGGGGGCAAACCCCCTCCCTAACCCTCCCCCGGAGTACCGGGGGCGGGGAAAAACAATTAGGGCTCTCTCGTGGTTGGGGGTTTTGGAGAATTTCCCACGGTGGCGCGGGGGGATGCTGGGGAATGGAAAATAAGTAAGATGGGTTGGACATGAGTGAGAAAAAATTGAGAGCGGGAGTGATTGGTTGCGGTCGGATGGGGCGGTTGCATGCGCGGGTTTATTCGCAGATGGCGACGGTTTCGGTGATGGGGGTTTTTGATGCGGATGGGGAGGCGGCGGCGGGAGTGGCGGATGAGTTTGGGGTGCCGCAGCGGAAGACGCTGGAGGAACTGCTCGCGAATGTCGATGCGGTGACGATCGCGGTGCCTACGAAGTTTCATTTGAGCATTGCGGAGCAGTGTTTGAGGCGGAAGATCGCGTGTTTGATCGAGAAGCCGCTGGCGAAGGATGTGGCGGAGGGGCAGCGGATCGTGGAACTGGCGAAAGAGAACGGGACGACGGTGCAGGTGGGGCATATCGAGCGGTTTAACCCGGCGATCCGGGCGATGTCGCGGTTGAAGATTGAGCCGAGGTTTATGGAGGTGACGCGGATCAGCCCGATGACGTTTCGGAGCATCGACGTAGGCGTCGTGCTGGACATGATGATCCATGACATCGATATCGTGCTGTGGCTGGCGAATTCGAAGGTGTCGAAAATCGATGCGATCGGGGTGAGCGTGATCGGGGATGTTGAAGATATCTGCAACGCGCGGCTGACGTTTGAGAATGGGTGCGTGGCGAATCTGACGGCGAGCCGGCTGGCGATGCGGACGGATCGGCGGCTGCGAGTCTTCAGCCCGGATGCGTATGTTTCGATCGATTACCAGAAGCGGCATGGGACGGTGATTCGCAAGGGAGGGAATATCGACGCGGTGCGGGAGGCGGTGGCGAAGATTCGGAGCGGGCAGGTGGAGGATCTGTCGCAGCTTGAATTACAAGAGTTTGGTGCATATTGAGGAATTGCCGATTGATGATGTGGAGCCGCTGAGGGCGGAGTTGGATGCGTTTGTGGAGGCGGTGAGGGGGAGGAGCAGGCCGCTGGTGACGGCGGAGGATGGGCTGCATGCGGTGGAGGTGGCGGCGCGGATTGTGGGGATGATTGGGGCTAGGACGCTGGGGTGAGGGAGATTGCCGATTGCCGATTTCCAATTGCCGATTTAAATGCAGGGAAGGGAAACCACTAACAAGAATTCCTGTCTTTCAATCGGCAATTGGAAATCGGCAATCGGCGATTTTTAGGACGTCATTCCTTTGACCACTGGGTGTAGCTTTGCATGGCCATGTCTACGACCATGTCGATGTTGCGGTCTACCAGGTCGGGGTCGGTGGGTTGGACGATGTCTTCCATTTGTAGTTTTCGCATTTCTTCGTCGCGGCGTTGCTGGATCTGGAGGTCGCGGAGGTGGCGGGTGATGGCGTCCTGGACCTTTCGGTCGGCGAAGGCCTTGGTGCCGCCGGTGTCGCGGGTGAGGACTTTGAAGATGAAAAAGGCGTCGTGGTCGGCGATGACGTCGCTGATCTGGCCGACGGGGGTTTTCCAGACGGCGTCTTCGACGTTGGTGAGGACGAAGGTGTTGGGCTTGATGACGATTTGGCCGCCGTTGCCCTGGTCGCCGATGGCGCCGGGGAGGTCGTTGTCGGTTCGGCCGTACTCGGCGAAGTCTTCACCGGCCAGGGCGCGGGCGCGGATTTTTTGGAGCTTGGCTTTGGCGGCGGCTTCGTCGCCGTTGAGCTTGTCGGGGTCGGATTCGATTAGAATGATGCTGGCCTGGGCGGGGGTGGTGAATTCGTCGATGTGAGCGGCGTAGTAGTTGCGTTCGTCGTCGGCGGTGATGTCGACCTGGGGGTAGATTTTTCGGATGAGATAGAGGCGGTAGAGCCACTGGTGGTATTGGTCTTCCTCCTCGTCCTGGAAGCTTTCGCCAAATTGCTGGGCGCGGAGGCGAGCGACCTGCTCGGCGCCACCGACTTCGGCGACTTCGTGCTGAGCCCAGAGGCTGGTGAGCTGACGGGCGAGCTGGATGTCCTTGGGGTCGAGGCTGCGTTCGGCGGCGGCGGCGGCGAGCTCGTCGTCGGTGAGGTTTTTGATGGTTCGTTCAATTTCGACGCGAGCGGCTTCCTGGAAGTCGGCGCGATCCATTTCCTTGGCGTGCTTGCGGAGAGCGCTGGAGGCGAGGCGCAGGACTTTGTCGGCGTAGATGGGATTGCCGTTGACGACGAGGACTACGCCGCCAAGGGTCATGTATTGGTCGGTATCAAGGGAGGAGATTGGGGAGGGGTTCGTTGAAGGAACGGGAGGGCCGAGGGCGGAGGGGAGGGTGGTGGGGATTGAAGAGATGGGGGGGAGTTCGCCGACGGTGACGGGGGTTGCGGTTGAGGAGAAGGCGGAGACGTAGGGGGGAGCGTTGGATTGGGCGCGGGCGTCGGGTAGGGAGGGGATTACACCGGGCTGGTCGAGGGGGGCGATGGGGTTGGCGCCTGTGGGGGCGTGGCGGGCGTAGAATTCCTGGCTGGAGATTTGCTGGGGGCCGTTGGAGGAGCAGGAGGAGAGGATCGTGAGGGCTAACAGAAGCAGGAGGAAATCGGCCCCCACCCTAACCCTCCCCCGGAGTACCAGGGGAGGGGAAAGAAGTCTTTTGGAAAGATTCAACACACTCATATTCTATCGCGCGGGTTGGGTTGCGGCGATGCGGGATTGCCAATCGTTGTCGGAATCGATTTGGACGGCGCCGTGGGCGAGGGCCCAGGGGACGAAGCCGTCGGGGGGGTTGCGGCAGTTTAGAATGTTGGCCATGAGGATGGATTGGATGGATTTCCAGTTGGATAGATTGCTTAAGTCGGTGTTGCGGAGATCGGCTTTATCGAGGATGCAGGCGGTGAAGTCGGCGCCGGCGAGGGTCGGCGCCGGTGAGATCGGCGTTGGTGAAGTCGGATTGGGCGAATTGAGCGTTGCGGAGGTCGGCGTTGCGGAGATTGGTATAGATGAGGGTGGAGAGAGGGGCGATGGCGCCCTTGAGATTTGCGCCGCGCATGTCGGCGCCGCTGAGGTTGGAGCGCGCGAGGCGAGCGCCGGGGATTTGGAGGTTGTGGAGGAAGGCGTCGGTGAGGTCGACGCCGACGAGATCGACGTTGTCGGCGTTGAGGTCCTGAAGTGCGTCGATGCGGCCACCGCTGCCGCCTTTGCCCTGGGCGGAGTTGATGACCTGCCAGGCCTGGAAATGTTTTTGCTCGCGGCGGTCGTGGGAGCCGGCGAAATAGAAGATGACACCGACGAGGATGCTGAGGGTGCCGCAATATTCGAGGACTTCGAGGAAGACCCAACGGCCGAGGAACCAGGCGGCCCATTCGGAGAGCCATTCGATGTAGAGGAAGGGACGCAGGAGGCGGCTGCGGACGCGGTAGCGGTATTGGGGCCAGGGGTGGGGGCGGTGGGGTTCTTTGAAGACGTAGGGCATGGCTATGGGGGAGAAATCCGAAACCAGAAACCAGAATGACGAATCAAACCCGAAATCCGAATGACCGAATGGTGTATTCCATTTTCTGAATTCGTCATTCGGATTTGATTCGTCATTCTGGTTTCTGGTTTCGGGTTTAAGCGGCCGAACTCGCTCGCATCAATTCAGGGTCCAATCCCTGCTCATGGCACCAACTCTGGTATTCGATCGGCGAAATCTCACTGGGTTTGATTTCGCTGCGTCCGCCCCAGAATACGTTGGTGTAGGAGACAGGGATTTTTTCTTTGGCGAGGTGGTCGTCGATGGCTTGTTTGTGGGCGAGGAGGAGGTCTTTGTCAGTGCCGTGGGCGACGCCCATGACGTTGACGTTGTTGAATTCGGGGCCGCCTTCGCGCCAGTAGGCGTGGGTCATGATGTGGAAGCGGCCGAGCTGTTTGCCGGCGTCGATTTCGCTGCCGGGGGGGACGGCCCAGTGGAAGAGGGCGTTGAAGCGGGTGACGCGCTGGCCGTCGGCCAAAGGCTTGACGTGTTCGAGGAAGGTGGAGAAGCGGCCGATGACGCCGCGGCGGTTTAAGTCTTCGGCGACCTGGTGGAATTCTTCGGGGGAGACGCCGGCTTCGGCGGCGCGGGGGGTCCAGAGATCGAGGGTGATTTCTTCGGGGGTGAATTCGCGCTTGAGGGAGACGAGGACGCGCCATTGGAGGTCGGTGAGTTGGACGATGCCGGTTTCGATAACGTCGGCGGGCTCGTCGGCTTTGGTGCCGGGCTCCAGGCCGCGGCGGCGGACGTGGCCGACGCCGAGGACGAAGAGGCGTTTGGCGGGCATGAGCTTGAAGTGCTCGGCGCCGGTGCAGTTGCAGAGGTGGCGGCAGTGGGCGTCCATGGAGAAGCCCTGGGGGACTTTGAGAGTGGTCCACAGGCGGTATTTGCTGCCGGCGACGGCGGAGTCGGTGCTGCGGATGACGACGTGGCCGGAGAAGGGGTCTTGCTGGAACATCCAGTCGAAGGCGGAATTTAGTTTTTCGGGGGGGACGACCCAGGCGACGAGGGCGCCCTGGGCGAGGTTGGTGGCCAAGAGCGTTTGGCGGACGCGGCGGATGACGCCGGCGCGGAGCATGGCGGAGATGCGGTCGATGATTGTCGTGGTGTCCAGACCGGTTTCTTTGGCGATTTGGGCGATGGGGTTGGAGGAGAAGCCGGGGATTCTATCCTCGGAGATTTCGAGGATTTTGGCGTTGATGGGATCATCGAGGGAGGTTGGGATGGTTTGGGTCATATTTGGTTGCGGCGAGGCTTTTTGCCTTCGTCACGGCGAGCCGTTCGGCCTGGCTCACGGCGAGCAAGCTCGCCGGCTACACGGGATACCTGGGTACTGAGGTTTTGTTGATCTTGGCGGGGGATTATGTAATCATAAATGTCTGAAGATGTCACGCCGCCGATAGGTGAAATCACGCGAGGAAACTGATGTACGAACCGAGCACTCAGGGTGAACCGTCGCCCGAATCAAATGAGCAGGATCAGGCGCAGCCGCTGATTATTACGTTGCCGGATGATCCGGCGTCGAAGAAGGATTGGTATTTGTGGGCGGCGGTATTGGGGCTGGTGGCGCTGGTGGCGTTTTGGCCGGCGATTGATGGGACGTCGTTTTTGTGGGACGACGATCAATACGTTACGCAGAACAAGGCGCTGGATGATGCGGCGGGGTTGAAGGATATCTGGAAGATTCCGCCGGGGACGATTCAATATTATCCGCTGAGCTTTACGGTGCTTTGGGTGGAGCATCAGTTTTGGGGGGATAACCCGATGGGGTATCGGGTGGTGAGCCTGGTGCTGCACGCGGGGGCGGCGGTGGTGCTTTGGCGGCTGCTGCGGAGAGTGCGGCTGCCGGGGGCGTGGGCGGCGGCGGCGATATGGGCGGTGCATCCGATGCAGGCGGAATCGGTGTGCTGGATCAGCGAAACGAAGAATGTGCTGAGCGGGTTTCTGGCAATTTCGGCGGCGGTGTTTTATCTGGAGTATGCGGGGTTGTGCGATCCGGAATCTCCGGAGCGGGTTTGGAAGCTTACGGAGGACTGGCAGGCGTATGTGATTGCGCTGGTGCTTTTTGTGCTGGCGGTGCTGGCGAAGACGGCGGTGGTTTTTGTGCCGATCGCGGTGCTGGCGGTTTTGTGGTGGAAGAAGCGGCTGAATGTTGCCGGCGCTGGGGGTGGTGCCGATGCTGATCGTGGGGATTGCGCTGTCGGGGGTGACGTCGTATTTGGAGACGGATCCGGCGGGGAAGATTGGGGCGTCGGGAGCGGACTGGCGGTTTTCGCTTTTGCAGCGGGTTTTGATTTCGGGGAGGGATGTCTGGTTTTACATCGGAAAGCTGCTGGCGCCGATTCATCAGTCGTTTGTTTATCCGCGGGTGGTGCCGGACGTGCATGATGGGGTGCAGTGGGTGTTTGCGATCGCCGCGGCGGCAATTTTGGCGGGGCTGGCGATATTGGCCAAGCGGCTTGGGCGCGGGCCGTTGACGGCGACGATTTGTTACCTGGCGCTGCTCTTTCCAGCGCTGGGATTTTTTAATGTGTATCCGTTCCGGTTTTCGTTTGTGGCGGATCACTTTCAATATCTCGCGGGGATTCCAATCGTGGCGGCTGTGGTATGGGTGGTGGCGTGGATATTGAGGCCGCTGTGGCAGAGGGGGGCGAGTGACGAGGCGGCGAAGCCGTCGGCGGCGATCGCGGTGCTGGCTTCGGCGCTGCTGGTTGTGCTGGGGGCGACTTCTTGGATTCGGGCGACGGTTTTCGAGGAGCCGGAGAATCTTTGGCAGGACACGGTGGAAAAGAATCCGGATAGCTGGCTGGCGACTTACAGTCTGGCGAAGGTGAAGCAGGCGGATGCGAGCGAGGGATTTGACGATGCGGCGCGGATTGCGGAGCAGAATGACGTCAATGACTCGCAGCTTGCGGCGAAGGATGCGCTGAGTTTGCTGGATGATTCGGATCATCTGCTGAACGACACGCTGGCGAATGCTTCGACGCCGGACGATGTGAGGTATAAGGCGCTGGACCAGTTTGCGGAGAATGACATTACGCGGATGAGGACGCCGGATTCGAATGCGACGGCACTGCTGGAGGAAGCGGAGAATAAGTTGAAGACGGCGCTGACATATGAGGAGGCGCAGAACGATCCGCTGCCGTATTACACGCTGGGGATCGTGGAATTGAACCGGGCGCAGGAGCTGGAAAAGACGTTGGGGGCGACGACGCGGGCGTCGGAGGTGAAGACGGTGGGGAAGGCGACGACGCGGCCGTTCACGGCGCGGGAGCAGGAGGTTGTGGATCTGCTGCGTGCGGCGCGGGATGAATTCCGCAAGGCGGGGGAGATCGGGGAGGCGCAGAAGGATTCACCGACGATCAGTCCGGAGGGGCGCAGGTAAGGCCGCTGGCGGCGCTGGCAGACGGGGAATATCGACTGGTCGATGGCGCAGATGGCGCAGGAGCATGGGAATAAGAGGATGGAAAACGAATACAGCATGGATGCGCAGAGCGATTATGAGCTGGCGGTGAAGCTGAATCCGGATGATCCGGACAGCCGGTATAAGCTGGCGGTGGCGATGGAGAACCTGGGGCATTTTGCGGATGCGCGGGAAGAGCTGATGGTGATTTTGCGGGACCTGAATCATTACGATGCACGGGCGTATAACGAGATCGGACGGGTGATCCTGGAGAGCGGGCCGACGAACATGGATGAGATGGACGCGGCGATCGAGTCGTTCCGGGACGCGATTCAGTTGAATCCGAATCTGGCGGAGGCACAAAGAAATCTGGCGCTGGCGCTGAAGATGAAGGCGGGGGCGCATGCGACGACGCAGATGAGTGCGACGATGCCGTCGGTGCGGGGGGCGGCGTCCAGACCCTCACCCTAACCCTCTCCTCTTCGAGCCTGAGCCTCAGAGCCGAAGGCCGGAGTACCAGGAGAGGGGATGAAAAAAGAAATGGTTCGGCAAATTGTTCAGGTCGCGGGGCTGATTGCGATTTCTTTGATCGCGTATTTTCCGGCGCTGGGGAATGGGTTTATCTGGGATGATGACCGGTATATCGAGCAGAATTATCAGCTTCATTCACCGGGGGGGCTGGAACGGATCTGGCGCGGCCGCTGAACGCGGAGCCGCAGTATTATCCGGTGACGCATACGACGCTTTGGGTGGAATATCATTTGGGGGGGGCGAAGCCGCTGGGGTATCACCTGGATAATATTCTGCTGCACGCGATGGGGGCGGTGATTTTGTGGAGGATTTTGCTGAGGCTGGAGATTGCGGGGGCGTGGGTGGCGGCGGCGGTTTGGGCGGTGCATCCGATGCAGGTGGAGTCCGTGGCCTGGGCGACGGAGAGGAAGAATGTGCTCAGTGGGGTGTTTTATTTTCTGGCGCTTTGGGCTTATTTGCGGAGCATACATTATTTCACTGCCACCCCCTCCCCTACCCTCCCCCGGAGTACCGGGGGCGGGGGAAACTCAGGGGAAAATACGCGATGGTATTTCGTGAGTCTGGTATTTTTCGTGGCGGCGTTGCTGGCGAAATCGGTGGCTTCGACGCTGCCTGCTGCGATATTGATTTTGTGCTGGTGGAAGAGGGGGAGGATTTCTGTCCGGGATTTTTTGTCCGTGGTTCCGATGCTGATTCTTGGGGGGGCGATGGGGAGTCTTACGGGGTGGATGGAGAAGCATGTTGTGGGAGCGATGGGGGTGGATTTTGATTTTCTTACGCCGGTGGATCGAGTTTGCATCGCGGGGAGGGCGTTTTGGTTTTATCTGGTGAAGCTCTTCTGGCCGGGGCGGCTGATGTTTATTTATCCGCACTGGGGTGTGGATCCTGTGCAGAGGCCGGGGTGGTTTGTTTATCCGTTGGCTGGGATTGGGTTGGTTTTGGGGCTTTGGATGCTGCGAAGGCGGATCGGGCGCGGGGCGGTGGCGGGGATTTTGTTTTATGGGGTGACGCTGGTGCCGGCGATGGGGTTCGTGAATGTTTTTCCGATGCGGTATTCGTATGTGGCCGATCATTTTCAGTATCTGGCGGGGATTGGGATTATTGTGGTGGTGGTAAGTGGAATTGCGAAGTTGCATGCGGAACCCCCACCCTAACCCTCCCCCGGAGTACCAGGGGAGGGGATAAAAATGTGCGGGCGATTATCGGTGTGATCGCGGCAGTGGTGATTGCGTCGCTTTGCGTTGCGAGCAATCTGCATGCACGAATTTTTTTGGATCGGAAGACGCTTTGGGGGAATACGGTAGCGATGAATCCCGGGTCAGCGATGGCTCACAATAATTATGGGGCGGCGCTGGTGGATGCGGGAGATTTTGAGGGGGCGATGGGGCAGTTTCAGATTGTGATTGATCGGTGGCCGTTGTCGGCGGATTGGACAGGGGTGGGGGAAGTTTATGCGAGACAGGGGGATTATTTGAAAGCGAAGGATTTTTATCTGAAGGCGATTGATGCAGAGCCGGTATCAGATGAGACGGTGTTTCGGCGTTTGCGGCGGGGGGACAATTTCAATTGGGTACGGCGTATCAGGGGTTGGCGGAAGAGTTTCCTGCGGATGCGCAGAAATATCGGGGGCTGGCGGTGGAGGCTTATGAGCGGGCGATTGCGCTTTATCCGGAGTATGAAGCGCCGAGGATTAACCTGGCGGTGACGCTGATTGATTCGGGGGAGTATTCGCGGGCCATTCAGCAGTGCCAGGCGATATTGGATGTGAATCCGGATTCGGCGGCGGCGTATCGGAACTGGGGGATGGCGTATTATGAGCAGGGGGAATTGGGGGAGGCGCTGGAGAGGTATCAGAGGTCGCTGGAGTTGGAGCCGGAGAATGCGGGGGCGATGGCGAGCGCGGGGGGGATTTTGGTACAGATGGGGAGAATCGATGAAGGGGTGGAGATGTTGCATCGGGCGCTGGGGATTGATCCGAAGAATGAGATTGCGCGGCAGAATTTGGGGGCGGCGATGAGGATGGAAGCTGGGACGCGTCCTTAATTTTTTCTTTCGCAATATTTTTTAGTCCTCCACCTCGATCCTTCCAGAGTAGAAGCGGCGTCCCGCCGCTTGCATTCAGACAAGCGGCGGGACGCCGCTTCTACAGAGGGAATCACGCGGGTTGAAGACCCGCGAATTCAAGGACGAGGGTTTTTCGGCCGGAGGTGGGGAAGTCTACGATGGCGCGGTTGTTGGAGAGGTTGAGGATTTTTCCGATGCCGAAACGGGGGTGGCGGACGGATTGGCCGATGTGGAGGTCGCCGGGGATGGTGGGGTCGGGGTCGATTTCGCCGGGGTCGTGGGTGGTGACGTTTAAGAAGTCGCGGGGCATTTGGCCCAGGAATTGGCTGGTGACGGTGGTGCCGGAGAGGCCGCGGATGGTGCGGCGGGCGGCTTTTGAAAGAATCAAACGCTGCTGGGCGCGGGTAATGCCTACGAAGCAGAGGCGGCGTTCTTCTTCGAGCTGGTCGACGCTTTCCATGGCGCGGGCGTGGGGGAGGCAGCCTTCTTCGAGACCGATCATGGCGACGACGGGGAATTCGAGGCCCTTGGCGGCGTGGAGGGTCATGAGGGTGACCGCCCCACCGCTGCCGTCCATGTGATCGACGTCGCTGACGAGGCTGACTTCGCCAAGATATTCTTCGAGGGTTCCTTCGGGATGCTGCTTGTCGAACTCGGCGGCGGCGGAGACAAGTTCGGCGACGTTGGCAAGCTCGTTTTCGGCGTCGGGGTCTTCCTTGCGGAGCATTTCTTCGATGCCGGTGCGCTTGAGGACGGCTTCCATGAGGGTGCGCATGTTTTGGATGACGCCGAGCTGGGGACTTTGCAGATTCTCGATGAGGTTTACGAAAGTGGTTGTGGACTTGACGGCGCGGGTGGAGAGGCCGGGGACGACGGCGGCTTGTTTCATGGATTGCCAGAGGGATTGGCCGTGGGCGACGGCGTGGGTTTGGATGAGCTTGACGCTGGCGTCGCCGATGCCGCGGGTGGGGACGTTGACGATGCGGGTGAGGCTGATTTCGTCGGAAGGGTTGGCGATTAACCTGAGATAGGCGAGGACGTCTTTGATTTCCTTGCGGTTGTAGAACTCGACGCCGCGGGCGATCTGATAGGGAACCTGCTTGCGGCGGAGGGCGTCTTCCATCACGCGGGAGAGGGAGTTCATGCGGTAGAAGATGGCCATTTTGCTCCAGTCGATTCCTTTCTCGTGGAGGCGGATGAGCTGTTCGGCGACGGCGCAGGCTTCGTCGTGCTCGTCGCGGCAGAGGAGGACCTGGGCTTTTTCGCCGTCGTCGTTTTCGGTCCAGAGACGTTTTTCCTTGCGTCGGAGGTTGTGGCCGATGAGATGCTCGGCGATGGCGAGGATGACTTTTGTGGAGCGGTAGTTTTGCTCGAGGCGGATGACGGTGGCGTCGGGGTAGTCTTTTTCGAAGTCGAGGATGTTGGCGATGTCGGCGCCGCGCCAGGCGTAGATGGATTGGTCGGGATCCCCTACCACGCAGATGTTGCGGTGCTTCATGGCCAGGGCGTGGACCAGCACATATTGCGCGTGGTTGGTGTCCTGATATTCGTCGACGAGGATGTAACGAAAGCGGTCCTGAAGGTCGGCCATGATTTCGGGATGGTCTTTCATGGCGCGGACGGTGCGGAGGAGGAGGTCGTCGAAATCGAGGGCGTTGGCGGCGGTGAGGAGCTGCTGATATTTGCGGAAGATGCGGGAGACGACTTCGCTGTAACGGTCTTTGATGGAGAGGGCATATTCTTCGGCGTCGATGAGGCGGTTTTTGGCGTTGCTGATGGTGCCGTGGATCATGCCGGGCGTGGCGTTGCCGAGGGGGATGTCGAGCATTTTGACGGCGTCTTTGATGAGCTTGGACTGGTCGGCGGAGTCGTAGACGGAGAAATTTGGGGGGAGGCCGACGGCGGTGGCAAAATGCTTCAGAGATGCGCAGGCATAGGGAGTGGAAGGTGCAGATGATGGGCCAGGGCTGGTCGAGACGGCCCCAGTCGCGAATGGGACGCGGGGAGGTGGAGGAGATGCGGTGTTTCATCTCGCCGGCGGCTTTGTTGGTGAAGGTGATGGCGAGGATGGAGCGGGGGTCGATGCCGATGTTCATGAGGTAAGCGACGCGGCGGGTGATGACGCGGGTTTTTCCGCTGCCGGCGGCGGCGATGATGAGCAGAGGGCCATCCACGTGGGTGACGGCTTGGAGCTGGGGGGCGGTGAGATTGGAGAGGATGGGATCGGGGGATTCGGGCACATAGCAACTATAGCGGTGGAGTGGGGAAATTCGAAATCCGAAACTCGGAGCCCGGACGGCTCCGGGCCGTACCCGGCGATTACGCCACGGAGGCATCCGCGCCTCCGGACGAATCAAATCCGAAATCCGAATGACGAATGACCAAAACATTCGGACATTCGGACATTCGTCATTCTGGTTTGATTCGTCATTCTGGTTTCTGGTTTCGGGTTTCCGCAAGGTAAGATTTGCCTGCAGTGTCAGGCCCTCGCATCAATCTCAGTTCAACGCCGGAAAAAACCGACCGCGGCGATCCCTGGGTGACGGGATTTTTGGCGCCGGTTTGTACTGTGCGGTGTGATTCTTTGACACTACGGTCGGTGGCGCGGGTGGGGGAGAGTGTTATTCGGGAGTCGGATGATCCGATGGAGGCGTTGGATTGGATTTCGCGGACGTTTTGGCCGGGGGAGGGGCGGTGGATTGGATTTTTGGGGTTTGATTTGGGAGGACTTTTTGAAGTCTTGCCGCGGCGGGCGGTGGATGATTTGGGGTTGCCGCTGTTTGTGTTTACATATTGCCGGCCGGTGGGAGAGAGGGCCGGCGGAGCGGAGGGAGATTATGGGCGGGGGGAGGAGGCGCTGTCTTCGAATTTTACGCGCGCGGCGTATGAGAAGGCAGTGGAGCGGGCGCTGCGGTATATCGGGGAGGGGGATATTTTTCAGGTGAATCTGGCGCAGCGGTTTTCGGCGGGTTTGCGGGCGCATCCGGGGGAGATTTATCGGAGATTGGTGAGGGAATCGCCGGCGGCGTATGGGGCGTATCTGGGGTATGAGGACTTTGCGATTATCTCGAATTCGCCGGAGCTTTTTTTGCGGGTGACGCCGGACCGGAAGGTGATGACGCGGCCGATTAAGGGGACGCGGGCGGCAATCGAGGGGATGGAGGGGGAGCTGCGGGAATCGGGGAAAGATCAGGCGGAATTGAACATGATCGTCGATCTGGAGAGGAATGATTTGGGGCGGGTGTGTGAAATCGGAAGTGTTGAAGTCGTGGAGGCGCGGGCGATTGAGCGGCATGGGAGCGTTTATCATGGGGTGGCGACGGTGCGGGGAACTTTGCGGCGGGAGGTGGGGTTTGTCGATCTGCTGCGGGCGACGTTTCCAGGGGGGAGCGTGACGGGGGCGCCGAAGATTCGGGCGATTGAGATTATCGATGAGCTGGAGCCGGTGCGGAGGGGGCCGTATTGCGGGGCGATTGGGTATCTGGATTCCAGCGGGTTGATGGAATTCAATGTGGCGATTCGGACGATGGTGGCGAAGGCCGGCAAAATTTACATTCCCGTGGGGGCGGGGATTGTCGCGGATTCTGATCCGGCGCGGGAATATGAGGAGACACTGGTGAAAGCGAAGGCTATGTTTGCGGCCGCGGGAGTTGAGATGGAAAATTCAGGAAGGGATCAGGAATGATATTGAGCACAATTCTTAACGCCCTGGAAGAGATTGCTCCGCTGGGGCTGGCGGAATCTTGGGATAATGTGGGGCTGCTGGTGGGGGATCCGAAGCAGGAGGTCCATCGGATTTTGTTGACGATTGATTATTCGCCTGAAGTGGCGAAGGAGGCGGCTGAACAACGATGCGATCTGGTGATTGCGTATCATCCGCCGATTTTTAAGCCTGTGAAAAGGATCGTGGCGGGGAGTGCGGTTTTTGATGCGGTTCGGAAAGGCATCGCGATTTATTCGCCGCATACGGCCCTGGATGTGGCGGAGGGGGGAACGAATGACATGCTCGCGGATGTGCTGGGGCTGACGGATCGCAAGCCGCTCAAGGCGGTGGAGGGGAAAGCGGCGGAATATAAGCTGGTGGTGTTTGTGCCTATCGAAGCGGTGGACAAAGTGAGCGCGGCGATGTTTGAGGCGGGGGCGGGACATATCGGGAATTATTCATCGTGCAGTTTTCGGTCGGCCGGATTGGGGACATTTTTCGGGGAGAAGGGGTCGCACCCGACGCTGGGACAGACGGGGAGGCTGGAACAAGCGGATGAGATTCGGGTGGAGACGGTCGTTCCGGTCGGAGAAGACGGAAGCGGTGGTGCGGGCGATGCGGGGGAGTCATCCGTATGAGGAGCCGGCGTTTGATTTGATCGTGCTGGCGCCGAAGGCGTCGGACCGGGGGCAGGGGAAAATCGGGGGGATCCCCCCTACCGCTCGCGGGGAGCTGTTTGAACGGATCAAGCGGGGGCTGGAGATCGAGCATCTTTTGATCGCGGGGCCGATGGAGGGGGAAGTTTCATGCGGCGCGGTGTGTGCGGGGTCGTGCGGGGAATTTTTGGAGAATGCGATCGCGGGGGGAGCTGGGATTTATCTCACCGGGGAGTTACGGCATCACGATGCGGCGCGGGCGGCGGCGATGGGAATGACGGTTGTCTGCACCTTGCATTCGAATAGCGAGCGCGGGGTTTTGAAGAGGTTGAAGAAGCGGCTGGATGAGAGGGAGGGGATGGTGGAGATTCGAGTGAGCGAGAGGGATCGGGATCCGTTTTTGGTCTTATGAGACGGGGGATACGCAGGGCCTTTGAATCAACCTTGAGCAGAGCGATTTCGTTTGGGGCGAACGGCGCAGACTTTGTGCGGACTTATTCGACAGCGCTTCCTGGTCCCGCTGGAACTCCTCGCTGCGGCGTCGCCAATATTCCGCTTCCTGCGCAGGGGTTTTGCCTGCAAGACGGCGGCGTATTTTCGGCGCGGCGGCGTTTCATTTCCACGCAATCGAATGGTTTAGCTTTCATCCCGTTCAATAATCTCCAAGGGCGAAAGGATTTCCAGCGTCGGACAACGCTGGAGAACATTTACCGCATTATAGAGAGGAACTTTCTGATAGTGAACGATGTGGCGAAAATTCCAACTGACAATGATCGGGCAGCGTGCGATGGTTGCGAGGGCGACGTGAAGAGCGTCGTCTACGTATTTGGGCGAAACAATGGCGGCGACGAGGTACGCCTGGCGCAAAGCCAAGGCTTCAGCGGTCACTGCAACCACATCGGACTCGATACGAAACTGTGCAAATAGGTCGCGGACTTCTTGCGGTGCGGGAGCGAGTTCTTCTTCGACCAACACAGAGACCACGAGCCGAAATTGGCCATCTCGCACACAATCAAAAAACGCGCGACTTGGCTTGGCGAAGACATCATCGAATACGCCACCATACACGGATGTATCCGCGTATACGCGCGTTGGAGTGTCGGCGGCAAGTGTCATAAGGGTCGCCTTGAAAGATTCTACTGCCCGTAGGGCCCTTCGATCACGTTCCACTCAGGGGTGGTTGGGGGAAGGGTGAAATCCTTGTCGCTGACGCCAGTGTTGAGTTTTACGTTGGCCAGGTCGGTAGTACGCGTTGTGGTCTGGTTGATGTCGAGGGTTTGAATTCGGCGGGGCATTGAGGAATCAGTTTCGACCCAGACGTCGATGGTTTTGAAATCTTTGGCCATTTCGGTGTGGTCTTTTGGGGTTAGCTGGAGGTGGACGGTGCCGGGGGGATCATCTGAGGTGGGGCCTACACGGGCGACGTCGAAAATTTTCAGGACGTCTTCGCGTTTTTGGCCGAGGGGGAGGGGAAAGGGACCTTCGCCGAGCTTGAAGAGATCGACGTTTTGGCCGGGCTTGAGGAGCTGGCCTTTGTTTTCGTGCTTGAGCTGGTAGTCGCGGTCGTCGAGGACGCCGTTGTCGAGGACGTATTCGTGGTCCTGGGGCGTTATCAAGTTATCGACCTGTTTCTTGGTGAAGGCGACGCGGATGCGGACGTCGGTGGGGCTTTTTCGCTGCAGGATGACGGAACCGATGCTGATGTGGGTATCGCCGGTGTCGGTGGCGGTGTCAGTGAGGGTGACGTTGGCGGAGAAATCTTTCAGATCAGTCCCGCGGGCGTCGAGGGCGTCGAGGATTTGGTCGGTGGTGGAATTGTTTGAAAGCGTGGGCTGGGTGGTTGGGTCGGCGACGGTGGTGCAGGCGGCGCTGAGAATGAAGAGGAAAATCCATTTTCGCATGAGGGCTATCTCCGGTTGCGCTTCAATATTTCGCACAGTTCAGTCAGATTGGGGACGGTCATCGATGGCTCGGCGTCGAAATGGCGCGGCTTGTTATGGCTGATCCAGACGGATCGGATGCCGGCGGCAGCGGCTGCTTCGACATCATATTGCCCATCGCCGACCATCCATGCATCAGCGGATTCTACGCCTAATCGACGGCAGGCGAGATGGAGGGGCGCGGGGCTGGGTTTGAAGAGGCCGTCATTCCGGGTGATGCGGACGGGGATTTGCAGGGCGTGACGGCGGATCACGGTGTCGGCGCATTGGCGGCAGTTGCGAGTGACGAGGGCGACGGGGATTTTTTCGGCGGCGAGCCAATCGAGCAAGTCGCGGCAGCCGGGGTTGAGGGTCGATTTTTCGGCGGCGAGTTCTTCGTGACGCAAAAGGATAGCTTCGGCCTCGCGGCGGCGGGCGTCGTTGAGCAGCGCCAGGGATTCGAGGATGGGGCCGTCGCCGATGCCCATGTCGGACTTGATGCGCGGGAAATCGAGCATGGGCTCGGTGAGGGTGCCGTCCATGTCGAAGAGGATGGCGCGGGGGAGATGATGGGAACTGAGGGGCACGGATCGACAGTTTTACCGAAGGCGAAATTGAGTGGAAAGGGCGGTAAAATTCTGCACGTGGCTGATTCGGTTGATCCTCCGCCGCTGGATTATCGCGCGTTACCGCCCGGGCAGCGGCGGTACATAGAAACCCCTGAAGAGACAAAGTCGCGCTATGTACGGGTGGCTTATCGATTTGGACTCTTTTTGTTTGTGTTTGCCCCGATTGCTTTCTACTTTGGCGCGAACCTAATTATGTTTGGCAAGTGGAGTCGAATATCGGGAGCCGATTTCGTTGTCGACGTGCAAAGAGATTGCGTTCCGATCGTCATGGCAATGAAGCAATATCAGATGGACCACGGGCAACTGCCCGACGAAAGCGATCTCTCCCCAAAATATGTCCCGCAAAACAAGCTGATTCGGTGCAATGTTTTTAACGGGCAATTTATCTATTTCGGAGAGTACAACGAGCTTATTTCTTACGACTTCACGCCTGGAGCGGAATGTTGGAGGATTCGCGGCCATTTCGTAACGGGAACGATTCCTGCGCCGCCGGTCGTGCTGGTTGGGCGATCTGCGTCCCAGCCATCCGGAAAATAGGAGGCAGTCGTGTATTGCAAAAAGTGCTACGCGGAGCTGGTGGAGACCGACGGGTTCAACCGATGTCCGCGATGTGGTTTAGGGTTTGATTCCGCAGATAGATCAACATATCTGCGCCGGCCGTTCCCAAGCATCCCGAGAATCATTCTTCATATTTTCCTCACAACCGTTTTCGGCTTCATAGCGGCGTATATTGTTGCGATCCATCAATTGTCGATGGCCAGCGGGCATTAAAATGGACAGCAGCCAACGAAGATTTCGTTACTACACGGATCCAGCCTGCGTCCTTTGCCTGATCATTTATCCGATCAACCGATGGTATCTGAAACCGCACCACATCGGGGGATGGTTCACGCACGGGTATCTCAATGACGTGATGTGCCTGCCGCTGTTTATTCCGATGATTTTGTATGGACAGAGAATTTTTGGTTTGCGAAAGCACGATGGGTATCCGCGGGCGTGGGAAATTTTTCAGCACTGGGTGATTTTTTCGATCGTGTTTCAGGCGATGTTGCCGAGATTTCCAAGATATTTTACTACAGCCGGTGATCCGTGGGATATGCTCGCATATTTTGTTGGAGGAGTCGGTGGGTGGGTGTATTGGTCGTGGGCGGAGAAAAAGCCGACACACATAGTGCATTGGCCCCCACCCCTGCCCTCCCCCGGAGTACCAGGGGAGGGGGAAAAGGGGGCGATGGCGGTGCCGGGCTCGGCGCGTGTATAACTGTGCAGGTATGACCCAGAAACCGGATTGGCGGATGCTGCATGGAGATCACTTTTCCGGGCAGCCGGTGCTCCTGACCGGGGGGGCGGGGTTTATTGGGTCGCATCTGGCGATTGCACTGAATGAGCTGGGGGCAAAGGTGACGGTGCTGGATGATCTTTCCGGGGGTGGGGATCCGAAGGCGCTTGCGGGGGGGATTGAGTTTGTGAGGGGGTCGATTTTGGATTTGGCGTTATTGGAGAAATGTGTGCGCGGGAGGGGAGTGGTGTTTCATCAGGCGGCGCTGGGGTCGGTGCCGCAGAGTATGACGGAGCCGGTAAGGTATCAGGAGGTGAATTCGACGGGGACTTTGAACGTTCTGGAGACGGCAAGGAAGTGCGGGGTAAGGAGGGTGATGTTTGCGGCGAGCAGCAGTGCGTATGGGGATGCGCCGGAGTTGCCGAAGGTGGAGACGATGGCGGCGCACGCCGCGGAGCCCGTATGCGGCGACGAAGGTTGCGGGCGAAGGGATGATGGGGGCGTATGCGGCGGGGATGGGGGTGGATGCGGTGAGCTTGCGATATTTCAATATTTTCGGGCCACGACAGTCGGCGACCAGCGCCTATGCGGCGGTTATCGCGGCGTTTGCCAAGGCGATGCTGTCCGGCAAGAGGCCGACGATTTACGGCGATGGGGAGCAATCGCGGGATTTTACGTATGTCGATAACGTCGTTCATGCCAATCTTCTTGCGGCGCGGGCGAAAGGAGCGATTGGGGGGACAGATCGTCAATATTGCGTGCGGGGTGCGGATTTCTGTGAATGAGCTGGCTTCGCGGATGGGCAAATGGCTGGGGCGGGAGGATTTAAAGCCGGTTTACGCGGCGGAGCGCGCGGGGGACGTGAAACATTCGCTGGCAGATTTAACGCGTGCGAAGAATTTGCTGGGGTATGAGCCGATCGTGGATTTTGCGACGGGGCTGGAGGAGACGATGGAGTGGTATCGCGCGGCGCGAGAGGGTTGAAAGTAGAGGAGTATTGGGTGAGAGGTTCCGGTTCTGGGGTTTAGGCGGTATGATGTTTCGGAAGGAGCCTGAAGTTGGCCAAACGATCGCCGCTTGCGGAAAAGCTGGATGAAATCAGCGATCGCATCGCCGCGGCGGCGGCGAAGGCGAAGCGCGATCCGGGGGAGATCACGCTGATCGCGGTCACCAAGACGGCCGCGCCGGAGCAGATTCGGGAAATCCTGCAAATTGGGCGTGGTCGATCTGGGCGAGAGCCGGGTGCAGGTGCTGACGCAGCGGGCGGCGCAACTCAACGAATTTTTTCAGCGGCGGGCGATTCATGGGGACGGGTCAGCCGGCGCAGAAAATCCGCTGGCATCATGATCGGGCATCTTGCAGCGAAACAAGGTGAAAGCCGCTTCTGCCGCTGGTGCAGATGATCCACAGCATCGACAGCCTGCGGCTGGCGGAAGAGCTGGATATTCAGGCGGCGAAGCTGGCGCGGAGGCTGCCGGTGCATGCTGCAGGTGAACACATCGGAGGAATCGACGAAATTCGGGGTGGCGGTCGGGGCGGCGGTGCATCTGGCGGAGCAGATCGATTCGATGCCGAATCTTCAGATGATCGGGCTGATGGCGATGGGGCCGCTGGACGCGCCGGAGGAGAAAGTCCGGCACACGTTTGGCAGGGCACGGGAGATTTTTGAGGAAATGAAGTGGCACAAGATCGGCGGGGCGGGGCTGCGGCACCTGAGCATGGGGATGAGCCATGATTTTGAGGCGGCGATCGCGGAAGGGTCGACGATGGTGCGGATCGGGACGGCATTGTTTGGGGGGAACGTGGTGGATGCGGATGAGATAGCAGAGTGAAATCCAGGACCCCAGTCGCCAACCCTCCCTCGGAGTACCGGGGGCGGGAAAAATGAGTACCAGCCGAGGGGATAATTGCATGATTTCACATCGACTTCTTCGATTTCTTTCGGTGGGTGCTGGGGACGGTGGTGACGATTTATGCGACGGTGGTTACGGTGCAGTCGCTGTACGGATGGTGGGTTTATTTCAGCGGGCAGAGGAAGATATATGTCGCTGGTGCGGCGATACATCATGCTGCAGGGACTGCGGCTGCGGATCGGACGTTTGGGGGGGACGTGCTGATGTGCGTGCTGCTGGCGGTGGTGTGGGTTTTACTTTTGCGGGCGCATCAAATGGTGGCGAGGATCGATCCTTATAATCACGACGATGGGCGAATCGAATCTACAACCCGATGAAGGCTCTCCGAGCACGGAGATCGTCGGATCGGCGAGGCAGCGCCGGTGGCTGGACAAGCTCCAGGCCGGGGCAGTCGCCGCAGCGGCAGCTTTCGGAGTTGCCGCGGGATGAGCTGGCGAATCTGGCCGAGGACTGGGGCTGGATTCGACGCGATATCAAGACGCAGCAGCTGCTGGTGGCGGCGGTGCACGAGCGGCGGCAACTGATCGCGGGGCTGGACCGGCAGGCGATGCTGGATGTGGTGCGGTGGGGACGAGGCCGGTGACGATCAACGCGGGCAAGGAGCAGATCGCGCAGGAGATCGCGCGGATTCGGTCGATGAAATTCGCGGGGCTGACGCATCGGGGGCTGGTGGTGCTGGCGCGGCTGCGCGGGGTGGACGCGAGCGACGGCGATCCCGTCCCCGCTGCTGGTTCGAAGGCTGAGGAAGCAGGAGGGATTTTTCAGCCGGCTGCAACCGCCGGCGGCGGGCGGTGCTGGGGGGGATGGTGGCGACGATCGTGGGGGAGAATGTTTCAACGACGGATTACAAGTTTCTTCCGGAGCCGGGACATGAAGCGGAGGCCGGGCCGGCGAGCAAGCCGGCGTCGATCAAGGAGGAGATCGAAGAGTCGGGCTGTTCGGGGGAATCAGCAACCGGCTCAAGAAGAGCGCGGATGTTTATCTCAACCAGAAGCTGGATGAGATCGAGAGCAGGATCGACCGGAAGCTGGATGAGATCGACCGGCGGCTGGCGGAATGGCGGGACAAGGAGATCGCCAATCGGATCAGGATTTTGAAGATCACGCTTTGGGCGAGCGTGATCGTGGGGATTGTTTCGCTGATTTATGCGTATGTGACGGATATTTGGTGAAGCATGTAATAAAAAAGCCCCGGCATGGGATGCCGGGGCTTTCGTGCGATATTCAAATCAATTCAGCGCTACTTGATGAAACAGCATTTCGCGATACGTCGGCAGCGGCCAGAGGTCGTCGGCGACGATGGTCTTCCAGCTTGTCGGCGGCCTTGCGAACTTCGAGCATCGCGGGAATGACGTGCTCGCGCATGTGCTTGGCGTGGGCGTAGGCATCGCCGTCGCCGTGATGGCTGATCGGCTTTTTCCAGCGCGGCGATCGCCGCGGGCGAGATCGTTGATCGCGCTGACCGACTGTCGAGAGGACTTCGATGCCGGCGGTGCTGGCGGCGCCGGCGGCCTTGGCGGCGGCGACCGATTCGCCGACTTCCTTCTGATACCGCAGCGCGGCCGGAAGGATCATGCGTCTTGGCCATCATCAGCGGCGGTCTTGGCTTCGATGTTCACCGTCTTGACGTAAGTTCTCGGCAAGGATGTTGAACCGGCTGTTCAGTTCCTTCTCGGTGTAGACCTTGTACTTGGTGAACAGCTCGATGGTGTCCTTGTTGGTGACGACCGGCAGCACATCGACGGTGTTCTTGAGATTCGGCAGGCCGCGCTTCTCGGCTTCGTTGTGCCATTCTTCGGCGTAACTGTTGCCGTTGAAGACGACCTTCTTGTTCTCCTTGATGATGCCGGGGAGCAGTTCCTGAATCGGCCTTGTTCAGGTCCTTGCCGGCCTTGACGTCGGCTTCGAGCTTGGTGGCGATGAAATCGAGGCTCTCGGCGACGATGGTGTTCAGGACCGTGTTGGCGCCGGCGATGTTGGCGCTGGAACCGACGGCGCGGAACTCGAACTTGTTGCCGGTGAAGGCGAACGGGCTGGTGCGGTTGCGGTCGCCGGCTTCCTTGGGAAGCTTGGGAAGAACCGAAACGCCGGTTTCGAACGATGCCGCCCTGCTTGCTGCTCTTGGCGCCGCCTTTTTCGATCTGCTCGAAGATGTCGTTGAGCTGATCGCCGAGGAAGATGGAGATGATCGCCGGCGGGGCTTCGTTGGCGCCAGGCGATGATCGTTGTGCGGCCGATGCGATCGACAGGCGCAGGATTTCGCTGTACTTGGCGACGGCGCGGATGACGGCGGCGCAGAAGACCAGGAACTGCGCGTTGTCGTGCGGGGTGTCGCCGGGGTTGAGCAGATTTTCGCCGGTGTCGGTGGACATCGACCAGTTGTTGTGCTTGCCGCTGCCGTTGATGCCGGCGAACGGCTTTTCGTGGAGCAGGCAGACCAGGCCGTACTTGTCGGCGGTCTGGCGCATGACCTCCATGATCAGATTCTGGTGATCGGTGGCGAGATTGCTGTTCTCGAAGATCGGGGCCAGTTCGTACTGGCTGGGGGCCACTTCGTTGTGGCGGGTCTTGACCGGAACGCCGAGCTTGAACAGTTCGGCTTCGGCGTCGGCCATGAAGGCCAGCACGCGCTCGGGGATGGCGCCGAAATACTGGTCTTCCAGTTCCTGTCCCTTGGGCGGCTTGGCGCCGAAGAGCGTGCGGCCGAGTGTCGATCAGGTCGGGGCGGAGCGTAGTAGAAGTGTCTTGTCGATCAGGAAATATTCCTGCTCGGGGCCGACGGTGGTGAAGACTTGCTGGACGTCGGTGTTGCCGAAGAGCTTGAGGATGCGGATGGCCTGCGTGCTGAGGGCTTCCATCGAGCGGAGCAGCGGGGTTTTCTTGTCGAGGGCTTCGCCGGTCCAGCTCAGGAAGGCGGTGGGGATGACCAGCGTGGAGCCATTGGGATGTTCCATGATGTAGGCGGGGCTGGTGGGGTCCCAGGCGGTGTAGCCGCGGGCTTCGAAGGTGGCGCGAAGGCCGCCGGAGGGGAAGCTGCTGGCATCGGGCTCGCCCTTGATCAGTTCCTTGCCGCTGAATTCGGCGATCGCGCCGCCGTGCCGTCGGGGGCGAGGAAGCTGTCATGCTTTTCGGCGGTGATGCCGGTCATCGGCTGGAAAAGATGGGTGTAGTGGGTCGCGCCATGTTCCATCGCCCAATCCTTCATGGCGGTGGCGACGGCGTCGGCGATGGCCGGGTCGAGCGGCGCGCCCTGCTTGATCGTTTTCTGCAGGCTCTTGAAGATCGGCTTGGGCAGGCGGGCCTGCAGCTCGGCTTCATTGAAGACATTGACGCCAAACAGTCCTTCACATGGATCGTCTTGAAATCGACGTAATTCAGCTTGTGCTTTGGCAGTGGCGATCGACTTGATCGCTTCTTGGCGAGCGTTCGACATGAGATGACTCCAGTTGTGAAAACGGTTGGTTCGACCGTGCGAGCGGGCCGAATGATTGCAAACCGATCATAAATGTCAGCACGAACGCAAGAATGTGGGTTGAAAATGGCGTGTCACGGAAAGCAGCATGATCTCGAAAGGGGGAAAATTTAGTGCTTTTTGCACACGTCAAAGCCCGGCTGTGGAATGACTGATGTGGCGCAAGTCTTTATTACGAGAATTGCGCGCCAAATGACTGCTACGCCGATACGCATCAAAGAACAACGCCGCCCTGGTCAGGGCGGCGTTGGAATGACAGCTTGAACGGATCGATCGACGGCAATCAAACGGCACCGAAACCGGCTGCGTCCGACGACTTATTTCGGAAGCGGCACGGTGGCGATGGTCTCGAGAATCCGGCTGGCGATCTTGTAGGGGTCGCCCTGGGAGTTGGGACGGCGATCTTCCAGATATCCCTTGTAGCCGTTTTTCGGCATGCTGTTCGGGACGCGGATGGACGCACCGCGATTCGGCAACGCCGTAGTTAAATTTATCGATGGACTGGGTCTCGTGCAGGCCGGTGAGGCGCAGGTGGTTGTCCGGGCCATAGACGGCGATGTGCTCGGCCTTGTATTTGTCGAAGGCAGCCATCAGCGCCTCGAAGTATTCTTTGCCGCCGACTTCGCGGAGATACTTGGTGGAGAAGTTGGAGTGCATGCCCGAGCCGTTCCAGTCGGTGTTGCCGAGCGGCTTGCAATGGTAATTCACGTCCACGCCGTACTTTTCGCAAAGGCGCATGAGCAGGTAGCGGGCAACCCACATTTCGTCGGCGGCTTTTTTGGAGCCTTTGCCGAAGATCTGGAATTCCCACTGGCCTTTGGCCACTTCGGAGTTGATGCCTTCGTGGTTGATGCCGGCGTCGAGGCAGAGATCGAGATGTTTGTTGACGATCTCGCGGGCGATGTCGCCCATGAGGCTGTAACCGACGCCGCAGTAGTATCTGCCCTGGCCTTCCTTGGGGAAGCCTTCCGCTGGGAAAGCCGAGCGGCTGGCCGTCTTTGTAGAGGAAGTATTCCTGCTCGAAGCCGAACCACGTTTCCGGGTCATCCAGGATGGTGGCGCGGGCGTTGGTGGAGTGGGGCGTGAGGTCGGGATGGAGAACTTCGCAGAGCACGATCACGCCGTTCTTGACGGTGGTATCGAGATATCTTGCGACGGGTTTGAGAACGCAATCCGAGCTGTGGCCCTCGGCCTGTTGGGTCGAACTGCCGTCAAAGCCCCAGTTGGGGAGCTGTTCCAGTTGCGGAAACTGCTCGAAATCTTTGACGAGGGTTTTACCGCGGATGTTGGGAACGGGCTTATAGCCGTCGAGCCAGATGTATTCCAGTTTGTACTTTGCCATATGCGTCTACATCTCCATTTTTCTGTGCGGTGATTGCGGATCACAAAAAATGATCCGTGGCCCATGGAAGTTATGTTGCCGGATATTTGGGCAGGAGTCAAAAAAATCTTAGGCTCTCCACAGGTACCAATTTTCAAACTGAAACCGTCCCGGTCATCTGAAAAGAGATAAATATCGGACCAGTAACCTGCGATATGATTAAAAGATGCGCAACTGACTTTGGGCATAATGGCGTTGCCTATAAACCAGGCGACAAGGAGCCAGCTTTTTGTGATTAGACTACGGCAAGCGAAAACTGGTGCGATGTGAAACCGAAAACAGATTTCATTGTTGAGGTACGCCGTCATGCCAAAAACGCGCCGGATGGCGCTGTCGAGAAGCTTCTGAGCCGAGTGGGGCCTGACTATCTGGCGGCGTTCGATGCGCGCGGCATCGCGAGCCAGTTGCTGGCACTGATGAAGCTCAGCGATGAGAAACCGGTGCAGCTTATATTTGGTCGCCGCGACGATGGTTCGATTGAATGCTCGGTTCTGGCGTTCGATCATCCCTTTGAGTTCTCAGTTATCTGCGGCGTGATGGCCGGCACGGGCTTCAGCATCACGGACAGCAATGCCTTCACGCTGCCGGCAGTGAGGTCGCCTGGCCTCAAAAGACCGGTCAACAGGCGGCAACTGGTCGAGCGGCCGCGCGATCCGATGAGCGATCCTGTCATTCTTGACCATTTCGTCGGAAAACTAATCGGGCCGCTCACGGATTTCCGCGCGTGGGTTGGCGTTTTCGTGCCGGCGATCGAGGAAACGATTGCGCTGCTGAATCAAGGGCGGGAAGAATCAACCGACCGGGCCAAGCGTATCGTGAACGAGCGCGTGACGCAGTGGCTGAAATCACGGCGGGGTGATGATAAAGTGCGTTCGCCAATCGTGCGGCCGGAGGCGGATGTCGAGCAATTGCCCGGCGCGACGCGGCTTCGCCTGCAGTGCGCCGACACGCCGGCGTTTCTTTATGCCCTCAGCACGGCACTTTCGCTGCATGGGTTGCAGATCGAAAAGACGCGGGCGCGGACCGTGGAGGGGAAAGCGGTCAACGAAATCGACGTGGTGGATGGAGGGGGAAAGCCGCTGGAGGGGGCGGATGTGGTGCGGGAGCTCCAGCGGTCGGTGCTCCTGACGCTTCAGTTTTGTTATTTTCTGGATCGTGCGCCGGATCCGTTTTCGGCGTTGCAGAGGTTTGAGGAGTTGGCGCGGCAGGTTGTGCAGATGCCAGACGCCGGCGGCTGGCTGGAGCTGCTGGCAAATCCGCTGGCGATGGCGGACCTGGCGAAGATTCTCGGGGCGAGCGATTTTTTGTGGGAGGATTTCATCCGGTGGAATGCCGATGCGCTGCTGCCGCTGCTTCAGCGGCGGTTGAGGGGGAGCAGATTTGCCCGCTGATGGGGACGCTGCCGCGACGGTTGGAAGATTGCCTGGCGGGGGCGAAGAATTTTGATGAGCAGAGGAAAAGGCTGAATGAGTTCAAGGATCATGAGCTTTTCCTGATCGATCTGGATCACATTCTGTCCGACCAGAGCCCAGATGCGGCGTTTCAAATCCTTTCCCAGCGGCTGGTTTTGCTGGCGGAAAACCTTGTGGGCGTAGCGTCGAGGCTGGTTTATGGGGAGCTGGTGAGGCTCTATGGCAGGCCGCGGGATGAGAAGAAGCGGGATACCGATTACGCGATTTTCGGGCTCGGGAAATTGGGAGGCGTGGCGCTGGGGTATGCTTCGGATATCGAGCTGCTGTTTTTATACGGGGAAGATGGCGACACCGCCGGCGGGAGTCGGGGATCGCTGAAGAATGCGGAATTCTTTGCCATCCTCGCGAAAGAAACATGTGACTACATTCAGGCGAAGCGCGAGGGGATATTCGAGGTCGACCTGCGTTTGCGGCCGTATGGAAAGAACGGTTCGCTGGCGAGCAGCAGAGGCGATTTCGCGGAATATTATGGAGGAAAAGGGGAACGGGCATCCGTTTGAGCGCTTGGCGCTGGGGCGGCTGAGGTGGATCGCGGGAAACTCGGCACTGGGATTTGAGATCGAGCGGGTTCGCGATGAGATTTTGTATGAGGGACGCCCGCTGGATTTGAAGGCGATCTGGGAAATCTCCGGGAAGCTGCGGCGGCAGCATTGTTTGCCGGGACAGAAGAATTCAAAGCATAGCGACGGGGCACTGGCGGACCTGGAGGAGATGGTGCAGTTGCTCCAGGTGGCCAATGCGCGGGCGGCGCCGCAATTGCGAACGCCAAGGCTGATCGACGCGATGGATGCGCTGCATCGGGCGGGGATTTTTTCCGCGCGGGAATTTGAGCGGGTGATGTCTGCGTATCAATTCTTCCGGCGGCTGATCAATGCGCAGCGAATGCTGCGGGGATCGGCGAAGGATCTGGTTCTGCCGGCGGAGGGGGCGGATGAGTTGGTGCATTTGGGGCGGCGGATGCAGTTTGGGTCGGACGATCCGGGGGCGGAGTTGCTGCGGGAATTCGCGGCACACACCGACGCGATTCGGAAGCTGATGAAGAAGCGGTTTCGGGGGGAAATGAAAAACCGCCGGTGGGGACACCGGCGGCACTAGCGAATGAATATTTGGTGCTCGAATCAGATGTCGTAATAGAGCATGAATTCGTAGGGATGCGGACGGAGGCGGATGGCGTCAACCTCGGCAGATGTTTTGTAGTCGATCCAGGTTTCGACGACGTCCGAGGTGAAGACGTCCCCCTTGAGCAGAAAGGAGTGATCCTTCTTGAGGGCGGCGAGGGATTCGTGAAGCGCGCCGGGGGTTTGCTGGACCTTTCGCGGCTTCTTCGGGCTCGAGGTCGTAGATGTTGACGTCCAGCGGCTTGCCGGGATCGAGCTTGTTTTGGATCCCGTCGATGGCGGCCATGAGCATCGCGGAGAAGGTGAGGTAGGGATTGCAACTGGGATCCGGACAGCGGAATTCGAGGCGCTTGGCCTTGGGATTGTTGCTGTACATGGGGATGCGAATCGCCGCAGAGCGATTGCGCTGGCTGTAGGCGAGATTAACGGGAGCTTCGTAGCCAGGGACGAGGCGCTTGTAGCTGTTGGTCGTGGGGGCCGCGAAGGCGAGGATGGAGGGGGCGTGCTTGAGGATTCCCCCGGCAGCATTGATGGCCATGTCGCTGAGGCCGGCGTAACCCTTTCCGACGAAGAGGGGCTTGTCGCCCTTCCAAAGGCTGAAGTGGGTGTGCATGCCGGAGCCGTTGTCCTGGAAGAGGGGCTTGGGCATGAAGCAGGCGGTTTTGCCGTGACGGCGGGCGACCATCTTGATGATGTATTTATAGAGGGTCATCTTGTCGGCCATCTGGACGAGCGGGCGAGAACTTCATGTCGATTTCGCACTGCCCGCCGGTGGCGACTTCGTGGTGCTGGGCTTCGATTTCGATGCCGCACTCTTCCATCAGAAGCATGCACTCGGTGCGGAGGTCCTGAAGGGAGTCGCTGGGTGGGATGGGGAAATAGCCCTCCTTGTAGCGGAGCTTGTTACCGAGGTTGGGGCCGCCGTTGTCCAATTCGCGGCCGGCATTCCAGATTCCTTCGGCGGAATCGACGTGGTAGTAGGCTTCGTGCTGGTTCTGGTCGTACCTGACGGAATCGAAGATGAAGAACTCGGCTTCGGGCCCGAAATAGGCCATGTCGGCGATGCCGAGGGATTGGACGTATTTCGAGCGCCTTGCGGGCGATGTTGCGGGGGTCGCGGGAGTAGTCTTCGCGGGTGAGGGGGTCCTGGATGTTGCAGATCATGACCAGCGTGGGTTCCTTGGCGAAGGGATCGACGAAGGCGGTTTCCGGGGCGGGGATGACGAGCATGTCGGATTCGTTAATCGCCTGCCAGCCGCGGATGGAGGAGCCGTCGAAGCCGAGGCCTTCCTTGAACGTGTCGGTATCGATGCAATGAACGGGGACGGTGAAGTGCTGCTGCATTCCGGGAAAGTCCATGAAACGGAGATCGACCGCCTTGATTTTTTTTTCCTTGATGAGCTTCATGACGTCTGCTGGAGTTTTTGCCGCGTTCATTGGGGACCTTCTTTCCGGACTGGATGCGAATTGGTTGGGCGACAAATGTACGCAAAAATTTCGCGCGGAGTCAATTTGGGGCGACGTTGAAAACAGGCGTACAGCGGGGGGTTTTGACGCTGAGAATGCGAGGCCGCTAGCATACCCCGCTCACCGTTGAACCACGCTGTCAGACTCATAGGAGAAACACCGATGTCGCCCGCCGATGTATTGAAATGTGCAAGGAAAATAAAGTCGAGTTCGTCGATCTGCGCTTCATGGATTTTCCGGGACTGTGGCAACATACGACCTGTCCAGTCAACGAGTTAACGCTCGACAACTTCGATCACGGTTTTGGATTTGACGGCAGCAGCATCCGCGGCTGGCAGGCGATCAATGAATCGGACATGCTGCTGGTGCCGGTTGCCGGCACGGCAAAAATCGACCCGTTCATGACCCACACGCACGCTTGTCGATCATCTGCGACGTGCGCGACCCGATCACCAAGAAGGAATATTCGCGCGACCCGCGTTCGATCGCGCGGAAGACGGCGGAATATCTGAAGAAAACGAAGATCGCCGACACGGCTTATTTCGGGCCGGAGCTGGAATTCTTTGTCTTCGACACGGCGTTTTACGACCAGGGGATCAATTTCGGAAAATATTACGTGGGAAGCCGCGAGGGAATCTGGAGGCGCGGCGAGGAGGACCCGACCAACCTGGGTTACAAGGTGCGGCTGAAGGAGGGATATTTCCCCACGCCGCCGATGGACACGATGCAGAACATCCGCAGCGAGATGGTGGCGACGCTGATCGACCTGGGAATCCCGGTCGAGGCGCATCATCACGAGGTCGCCACCGGCGGGCAGTGCGAAATCGACATGCGTTACCAGGACCTGGTGACGATGTCCGACAACGTGATGATGTACAAATACGTCTGCAAGAACGTGGCGGCACGGCATGGGAAAGTGGTCACGTTCATGCCCAAGCCGCTGTTCCAGGACAATGGATCGGGGATGCACGTTCATTTCAGCTTGTGGAAAGGGAATAAGCCGCTGTTCGCGGGGAATAAATATGCGGGGCTGAGCACGATGGGGTTGCACGCGATCGGGGGAATTCTGAAGCACGCGCCGGCTTTGTGTGCGCTGTGCAATCCCGACGACCAACAGCTACAAGCGGCTGGTGCCGGGGTACGAAGCGCCGGTGAACCTGGTTTACAGCAGCCGCAATCGCTCGGCGGCGATCCGGATTCCGATGTACAGCGAAAATCCGAAGACCAAGCGCATCGAATTCCGCTGCCCGGACAGTTCGTGCAATCCGTATCTGGCGTTCAGCGCGATAGCGATGGCGGCCATCGACGGAATCGAGAATGAACTCGATCCCGGCGAGCCGCTGGATAAGAATATGTATCACCTGACCGAAGAGGAATACGAAAAGATTTCCTCGGCGCCGGGATCGCTGGAAGAAGCGCTGGCGGCGCTGGAAGAAGATCATGAGTTTCTGCTGAAGGGGGATGTTTTCACGGCGGATGTGATTCATTACTGGATAAAATACAAGCGGGAAAACGAGGTCGACGCGATCCGGCAAAGGCCGCATCCGTATGAGTTTTGCATGTATTTTGACATATAATTGCGCCCTGCTGAAATCCTCCGCGAATCACTCTTCTTATCCCCTCTCCTGGTACTCCGGGGGAGGGTTAGGGTGGGGGCTGGAACGCCAATCAGCGAGAATTTCAGCAGAGCAGTACAATTGGGATTGGAGACGTTATGACGGTTGCCGCAATTCGCAAGCCACTGATTGATGTTGAGGAGCAGCCGCAATTCCTGCGGCTGGAGAACATCAGTTGGGATCTCTACCTGCGGCTGGCATCGCGCCATCAGCGCAATCGCATATCTCTCTTTTCCCCCTCGCCCTGTACGCAGGGAGAGGGTTGGGGTGAGGGTTCTTTCGTATTTGGCGGCCGCATGGGATTGCCCTGACAGCGCCATCGACGCCAGCGCGATATTTTCGGATCCCGTATGCGCGGCCGCGGAACAAGATTTCTGTTGCGGAATTGCTTCCCTGATCGCCCGTGATTTTCCCCTCGCTTATTCCATATCCGCAGATCGACCCCGTGATGGTGCACATCGGGCCGATCAAAATCCGCTGGTATGGGATGGCCTACCTGACGGGGTTCGTGCTGGCATATTTTGTTCTGGGCAGGCTGATCAAAAACGGCGGCCTGAGGATTTCCAAAGATGCGATGAGCGATCTGGTCGGGTGGCTGGCGCTCGGCGTTGTCGCCGGCGGAAGAACGGGGTGGTGGCTTTTTTATCATAAGCCCGATCCGAATATCATTGAGCCGTGGTGGGAGCCGGTCGCGATCTGGCATGGGGGGATGTCGTTTCACGGCGGGCTGTGCGGGGTGCTTCTGATTCTTTATATCTGGTCGAGAATCCATCGCGCGCCGCTGCTGAACATCGCGGATTGCTTGGCGCTGGTGACGCCGATCGGCCTTTGCCTGGGGCGGCTCGCGAATTTTATCAACGGCGAGCTTGTCGGGCGGGAAACCAATGTTCCCTGGGCGATGATTTTTCCGGGCTACACCACGCCACGGCATCCTTCGCAAATTTATGAGTCGATTCTGGAAGGGCCAGTGCTTATGGCGGTGCTGTGGACGATTAAAGCGGTGAAGAAAAATCGCATCGACGGCCAAATCGCGGCTGCGTTTGTCATCTTTTATGCGATCTTCCGGTTTCTGGTCGAGTTTACCCGCGAGCCGGATTCCCAGCTCGGCTTCATCGCCTTCGGGTGGCTGACGATGGGGCAACTGCTGAGCTTTGCGATCGGGGTGGCCGGAGTGGTGTGGTGGGTGATGCTGAGCAGGGGAAAATCGTCTGAGTCGCCGACATTAGCGCGGGAAAAAAATACAAAATAGCGGTCACGTCGCGGATGCAGGGGGTTTCGCTGGGGGCGCATTCCTGTTTTGGTAATCGATTGTCGCAAAACAGGAATCGACCAATCGCGCCGGCGGGGCATTTTTTCCTTTATCTACGAGCGTAGCATCTGTTAGCATCCATCCGCAGAAAAAGGGCAATCGGTTCAAATCTCAAATTTTCGTCGGGCGAGGAAAGATGCGGATACTGAATTGCGAGGCAAATCTTGGTTCACGCCGTACACGCAAAATTTTGGGATTCGCGGTATGCGCCGCGGTGAGCGGCTCGGCGATCTTCAGCCGTGCCGACACGACGGCGACGTGGGTTTCGGAAACCAGCGGCGATTGGACGAACACGACACAGTGGTCAACCGCGCCGAATTATCCTGAGAACGGATCACCGGCGGGCGTCAACTACCAAGCGCTCATTAATGCGACGGGTGGTACGCCATATACCGCAACAATCGACTCAGATGTCAGCGTCGACGGAATCACGATCAATTCGGCTGATGCTACCGTGGATCAATCTTCCGGGACATTGACCGCGGGGACCATCAATATCGAAAATGGTGCTTATGCGCTTGAAGGGGGAACCATTTCGAACACAACCTTCGATGTAAGCAATACAGATTCATTTGATATCGGGACCGCTACTTTGGACGGCGCTGCCATAAACATGCCGGCGCAGTCATCAAATCTCATCCAGGTGACAAACTCGCTTTATGTGCGCAACGGGTTGACCGGAAATAATGCGGAATTACTTCTGGCGACCGACACCGGGTTCGGCTCGACAATGTACTTTGATGGACCCAGCCAAACCGTAGATGGAATCACCATTTTCGGCGCACAAGGCGCGAACCTTTATGCCGACGGACCAACTACAACGGGGTCGCAGACATTGACGATCGGCCCCTCTGCCGTCCTGAACAACGTCTCATTGTCCAATTTCAACGCTTCGGACACAGCCATAAATAATGGAACTATTGTCGCCAACTTCAATCGAGCTACTGGCGACAACGAGCTATGACCAAAAGCTGTGGATGATGACTCGGCAATAAAAGCGGCGTACCTTGGGTGGAATCTTCACATTTCACCCGTTTGGCCACCAAGGCCAGGAAGGATACGCCACATGTCATCATCATCGTTTCAGTTGCATCTGGCAACTACGCCGGTCGTTTCTGCCACCCTGGAACAGATCGCCCGCGAGGGTGCCCGCCGAGCCTTGCAGAAGGCGATCGAGGACGAGGTCGCGGCATATGTCGATGCCCATTGCGACACCCTCGATGCCGCCGGCCATCGTCTGGTTGTTCGCAACGGCCACAAACCGCCGCGGACGATTCTCACCGGTCTGGGCCCGCTGGAAGTCATCCAGCCACGCGTCGATGATCGGCGAATCGATGAGAATGGCGAACGTTTTCGCTTCACTTCAAAGATTCTTCCGCCGTATCTCCGCAAAACCAAGACCATCGAGGAGCTGGTCCCCTGGCTTTATCTTAAGGGCATCTCCACCAACGACATGTCTGATGCCCTGATCCACCTGGGCTTCGATGGCGCGGGCCTCTCGCCGGCTTCCGTGGTGCGGATGAAGGAGCTCTGGATCGCCGAGCATGAGAACTGGAGCAAACGCGATCTGACCGGCAAACGCTATGTCTATCTATGGGCCGATGGGCTTTACTTCGGCGTGCGATTGACCGACGAACGCCCCTGCGTGCTGGTCATCATGGGAGCATGCGAGGACGGAACCAAAGAGCTGATCGCCCTTCACGACGGCGAACGGGAAAGCACGCAATCCTGGATGGAAGTGCTGCTCGACCTCAAATCCCGCGGACTGATCGATCCTCCCAAGCTGGCGGCGGGCGACGGAGCACTCGGATTCTGGTCGGCCTTGTCTCGCGTCTTCCCCGGCGTTCGCCCGCAGCGCTGCTGGGTACACAAAACCGCCAACATCCTCAACAAGCTTCCCCGCGGCCAGCAGATCGACGCCAAGGAAAAGCTGCACGAGATCTGGATGGCGGCAACAAAAGAGCAGGCGCTCAAAGCCTTCGACCTGTTCGTCCAGACCTACCAGGCCAAGTTCCCCAAGGCGGCGGATTGTCTCCTGAAGGATAAGGACGAACTGCTGGCGTTCTACGATTTTCCCGCCGAGCATTGGAGCCATCTGCGCACGACTAACCCGATCGAGAGCACGTTCGCGACGGTCGAACTGAGAAAGTACCGCACCAAAGGCCCCGGCTCACGCGAGGCGGGATTAGCGATGGTTTTCAAACTGGCCGAACAGGCCCAGAAGCACTGGCGACGACTCAACGGCTGTGCGCTATTGAGCGAAGTAGTCGCCGGGATTCAGTTCGTGGACGGAGTGAGGAAAGCCGCTTGAACCTGTCGCAGTCATCCACAGCTTTTGGTCATAGCTCGGCGACAACATCTACCTCAGCAACTTCACTAATAATGGAACAATCGAAGCAACGGATTATGGCGCATGCATTTTTTCGCCTTATCCGCAGGTGCTCACAAATATGAATTGGGTAAACAGCGCAAGCGGAGTTATTAGCGCGACCGATGGTTCGGGGATACAACTCGGCGGTAACTGGGAAAATGAGGGTACGATCAGCGCAACCGACAATTCGGTCATCAGTATTTTTGGCACTTGCTCAACGTCCGACCTGGGCACTATCACTCTGTCGGCCAACAGCACCTTTAAAATCAGCGGAACGTTAAACAACACGGGCAGCACCTTCTCGCCCGCTATATACGGGGGAACGTGTGAACTGCTCTACGGCACGATCGTCGGCGGCACGCTCGATCTAAGCGGAGGCAGTTTCGATTGCATAACTGGCACATTGGATGGTGTAGCGCTGAGGGACGGCGACCTCAATCTTCCTACGAGTCAAGGGGTTGTCTTTGACGATATTCAGCCGGGTGACGGGCATGCTATTAATGTCGCGGGGGCGGTGACCTTCGATGGTCCAAGCCAAACGGTTGGCAATCTGACGATTAACGCGGAGCCGAATGCACCGATCTATGTCAGTGGCGCCGATTCCAATGGTCCACAGACTCTCACGCTCGCGAGCGACGTTAATGTTTACGGCGGAACTTTCGCCGAAAATCACAGCGGCGATGGCCTAGTGAACAATGGCACGATGGATGCGGGCAGCCCGTCGGCGATGTTCGGTACAACCGAGATAACAATCAATTGCGATAATTTCACCAACAACAACATTGCGGAAGCCACCAACGGTGGATTACTGAATATCAACTCGTCTGATTCGACGAATTCCGCAACCGGGACGATTATTGCCGACGGACCTAATAGTGGCGTGAATCTGGCGGCGGGTTGGTCAAACGCTGGAACGATAAAAGTTTTTAATGGCGGCACCGTATCGCTTAATGGAACATTCACCACCGCCCAATTAGGCAATATCTATGTCGATTCGAACAGCACGCTGCAAATTCAAGGCACATGGACAAATAATTCGTCCAATTCCTCACTGCAAATTGACGGTAACTTGATAATCGCGGGAGGCACGATAGTTGGCGGAACCGTTGACAGCAGCGTGGGTAACCTTTCTGTGCAAGATGGAACACTGGACGGGGTGACGGTAACGGGAATGGACGTGCTGGTCAGCGATTATGATTCCCTGTACGTTCGCGATGGCATCACCATTACTGACCAGAACCTGGATGTTGGTCAATCGGCAAGCGTGTATTTCGATGGACCCGGCCAATCCATCGACAACCTGACAATCAATTGCGCGGGCTCGGGGACAATTTATCCAAGCGGACCAAATTCGAATGGCCCTCAAACCCTTACGCTTGGCCGAAACGTCACCATCAATGGGAGTGTGCAACTGGCCGACAACAACACCGGCGATTCCATCGTCAATTATGGGCTTGTGGACGCCGACGCCCCCAATCAATCAATCGTTGTCTCCGTGGATAACTTTATAAACAACGGAACGCTTGAAGCCACGGGCGCGGGTACCCTTCAGATAAACAACAACTTGATCAACAACGGATGGATGAAGCTGAATGGCGGAACCTTGGACATTGTCGTACCCGGTACATATCCGGTTGTTTTTGGTCAGTTGAATGTGGGAGACGGAACTCTCAGCGGATCGGGCCAGATTGACGGCGATTTGGCATTCTCATCCGATCCGTCAACACTCGCGTTCGAATTGAGCTCGGAGGAGGACTTTGACAGCCTTGCGATCAATGGAAATGTAAGCCTTGCCGGGAATCTCGAGATTTCGCTAGCGGATGGATTCGAGCCCTCCAGTGGCGATATTTTTACGGTATTGACCGTTGATTCCGGTGACACTTTGACCGGCAGCTTTGATGACGTCCCCGATGGCGGCAGGCTGACAACGGCCGACGGACTTGGCTCTTTCCAGGTGAACTACGGCTCCGGCCCATATACCAACGAGATCGTCCTCAGCGATTTTGAGCAAGTCCCCGAACCGGCCACCGGAGGATTAGCCGTCATGGCCCTCGCAGGACTCCTCGCCCGCCGGCGACGCGCGATCCCAAAGTGATATCATTGATATCAACGATATCATTGATATCACGAAAAGTGGGGCCCTATCTTATCCATTGCCCCCAGCTTGTTACGCACTGTAACCTTTTGTACCGCATGTCCCCCCAACAAAAAACACTACTGATCGCTCGGAGCCGTCGTTACGTCGCCATCGGATTGGGGATGCTGGTCGGAGTCGTCGAAGATCGTGTTCGTGGCTTCCACCTCAACCCGGCGGTTCAGCGTCTGCGAATCGACGGTGTATTCTCGCTCGGTAAGCGGTTCGAATGTCGAGCATCCCTGAACGCGGACGAGGTGCGGATCGACGCCCTTACTAACCAGGAAATTCGCGGACGCCTGCGCGCGGCGGAGGGAGAGGTCCATCTTCTGCTCGTCGGTCGCACCATCGGGAAGATCGTCGAGGGAAGTGTGGCCCTTGACCATGATGATGTTGCGGTGGCCGCGAATCACCTCGGCGAGCTGGGCGAGTTCCACTTTGGTTTCGTCCGAGAGGTCGGCGCTCCCTTTGTCGAAGAGCATTTTGCCCCCCTCGGTGGCGTGATTTGCCGGGCGGATGTTGGTGACTTCAGGCTCGGTGCCAACGGCGCCTTTAGGCTCGCTCTCGGCTTTTCCGCGCTTGCCTTCGCCGGGGGGGTGAATCTTGGAAAGGCCGTTGATGATCATCTGCATATCGACGGGGTCGCGGCTCTGGGGGTTGGGGACGTAGCCGAACCCGCCACGGATGGCGGCGGCGATCTTTACGACGTAGTCGTCGGTATCGCTGTTCCCTTTTTTGCCCGGGTTTGGTTTGAGCACCCAGAGGATCACGAAGAACCCCATCATAAGCATGACGAGGTCGGCGAAGGTGAAGATCCACTCAGGGCATTCTTCGCATTCGGTCTTTTTGCATTTGCAGGCTTTAGCGGCCATAGGACAATCTTCAGAAATTGAATTTTGTCTTTCTTGGCGCTCTTGGCGTCTTGGCGGTTAAAAAATCTTATAACCGCCAAGACGCCAAGATCGCCAAGAAATGCAATCGAGATTTTAAAACTCTTTCATTCTCTGCGGTGAATCATTCATTATGCCGCCTTGGGGATGGCGGCTTGTTGTTTGCTGCTGAGGAAGCTCATGAGCTGCATTTCGACGACGCGGGGGTTGTTGCCGGCCTGGATGCTCAGGACGCCCTGGAGCATGATCTCCTTGGCGAAGGCTTCTTCGTGCGATGCGGAAGCCGAGCTTTTCGGCGATGGGGCCGGCGACGAGGTTCTGGAGCATGCAGCCGTAGAGCGTGCCGGTCAGGGCGATGGCCAGGGCCTTGCCGATCACGGCGGCGTCGCCGTCGAGATTGCGGAACATGGCGACCTGGGCGATGAGCGTGGCCATCAGTCCGAAGCCGGGGCCGAACTTGGCCAGGGTGCCGAAAAGGTGTTTGCCGTGCTTGTGGCGTTCGACCATCGATTCGATTTCGATGCGGAGGATGCGCTCGATGATTTCGGGGTCGGTGCCGTCGATGGTGAGCTGCAAGTCCGCGGCGGAGGAACGGATCGGGGGCCTCGCGGGCGACCGTTTCCAGGGCCAGCACGCCATCGCGGCGGGCGGTTTCGGCGTATTGCACCATCTCCTTGATGATGTGCTCGATGTGGGCTTCCTTGTTCAACGCCCATTTTTTGATGTAGCCGACGACGCCGGTGATGGTGTGCAGCGGCATCGAAAGCATGGCCGCGCCGAGCGATCCGCCGAACACCAGGAACATTTCCGGCGGCTTGAAATAGGCGCCAAATGCGCCTTCGGAGGCGTGGAACATCGAAAAGAGCACCGCGCCCCAGGCGAGAACCAGACCGATGACCGTTGCGAGGTCCATAGTCCGTTATTTCGGCATAACTTCGCCGGGGCAATGAATGTTATTGGACGGAAGGGAGGCTTGCAGCGGCAATTACTGGCCGTGCATGGTAGTCAGAAGCGATGGCGGCGAGAGCGCGCGGATCATTTTGTTGACCCGGCCCTTGGCGGCGTCGTCATCGGCAGAGGCGAGGGCATCGTGAAGGGTGGGAATGGCCTTGGGGCCCATGTCCTGAATGGCCTGCTCGGCCTGAGACTCTTCGGTGTCGTCGGCGGCGTTGATCATGGTTTGCACCTGGAGTTTGGCATCGTCGGGCTTGAACTGGGCCTCGGCGGCGCGGACGTTGGAAATCTCATACTTGGCGTCGTCGAGACCTTCGCTGCCGAGGTCGTAGGCGAGGTCGAGGTGAACGACCACAAATGCTTTCAAGTCATGGAGTTGCGGGGATCTGGGGTCGGGGTTGGAATCGCTTTCGCTCCAGCGCAAATCGGCCTCGGGACGAAGTAGGAGGAGGAACTCTTTTCCGATTTGCTTGTCTGTGAACGCCTGGCCGCAGATTGAGCTTTTTTGTGAATTAGGGCCGGAGATGAAGCGGACGACATGGACGGTGTCGCCGGCCTTGGCTGAGCCGTCGAGAGTTGAGGTGATCTGGAAGTCGTAAAGCTGGTATTGGAAGGGGTCATTGAGGGCCTGGGGGTCATGAATTGCGGAGAGTTTGGCCATTACGATGAGGCTCGACCATTGGACGGCACGGTCGTCAAGGGATTCCCGCAAACATCCGAAAGCTGGGACGGCGGCAAATGCGAGAAGCAACGCAATTAACCTGGTGACAGCCGGTAAGGAAGGATTCATTCGCATGTTAAGCTCCGATGGCACATGGATTAATGTACATTGACCCAAACGCTCGAAACAGAAATTTATTGATTTTGATCGATCATATTCGGTAACCTAGCTAAGACCTGTCTTGCACGGATTCGTTCATGGAAAATGATAACAAGTCTGAACCCGGTGGGTCGGTTGTCGCCCCAGAGAAGAAGGTGTTGCCGTCAAAAAAGGGGAAACCGGCCCAATTGCCTCCTTACAACGTGATTTTGCTGAACGATGACGATCATACCTATGAGTATGTGATCGAGATGCTGAAGGCGATTTTCGCCTATCCTGACGAGAAGGGGTTTCAGCTTGCCAAGGAAGTGGATAAGTCCGGGCGCGTGATTCTGATGACGACGCACCGTGAGCGAGCGGAGCTGAAGCGGGATCAGATTCATGCGTATGGGACGGATCATCGGGTGGCGACGTGCCAGGGGTCGATGTCGGCGACGATTGAGCCGGCTGAGGGGTAATCAAGGTTTCTGATGATGATTAGAGTCAATTCCGCCGGTGAGGACACCAATATTGTCCGGCATTATAAGCCGAATGGATGGGGGGTGAGATCGGGTTTTCAAAAGTGAGGCTTGCCGGTGACGCGTGTTGGGGCGGTCTGCGAGAAAAATGCTTATTTCCGCGCAGCATCGGCACTTTGCCGCCTGAGCCAGGAATGAACCCGCGCGGCAATCAGGGCGTTTTTTGCAGTTGTTTCTTGCGGGCCAGCCGCGCTTTCTCCAGCATCCGCTCTCTCTGACGCTTGATGAGCACCGGCAACTGATCCTCGTAGCTGCATTGCCCGCGGTAAACCAGGCTCAGAGCCACCAGGCTGTATTTATCCACCGGCAGGCCTGTGCGAATATGAATCAGCAGCGTGCAGATTGTCGCCGCGTAAAACTGCAGGGTGATGCCGTTGGCGCTGGTGCTCAGCAGATGAGAGAATCCCGCCGTCACCTTCAACCAGCGCAGGAACAGTTCGATGATCCAGCGGCAACGATAGAGCATGGCGATCACCCATGCCTCCACGTCCAGCAGATTGGTCAGCAATCGCACGGGTTCCTGCTTGACTGGATCCCACACGGTCACCAGGCGCAGCGTCTGGGTTGGGGGCTGGCTTTTGCAGCCATTCTCCACGCCCAGCAGACCGAATTGGTCTTCCCGTACTTCTGATTCGATATCTTTTTCGCACCGCGGACGATTCTCCTGCACGCGAAGCGTCAGGTCCTTTTTGAGTCGCACGACGAAGTCTGAGCCGATCTCCAGGATGGAGCAGATGAACTCATAGGGGTAATAGGCGCGATCGAAGAGGTAGAGCACGCCAGGCTGCAGCATCGGCTTCATCGCCGCCGCCTCGCCTCCCTGGTGGGCATTGCCGCTGATGGAAAAGTTCTCCATCGTCCAATGTTTGACGTCCACCTGCAGGTTCAGTCGCACCTGCGAATCGATGTCGCCCTCCCCGTTTTTGCGTCGCTGCAGGGCCCAGGTCACCTCGCCGGCCAGGTGAAAAAGAGACCCGTCGCCAGCCACGATCTTCTCGGCGACTCGATCCAGATCGGGGTCCATCTGATGAAGCTGCGGCAGTTGCTTTTGAAGCTCTTGAATCAGCGGACGCAGATGCTCGACGCGAAAGCGTGCCATCGCATCGGAGAGCGTGCTTTTGGGAGCCTGACGGGCCTTGAGATGCGATTTGACCGAAGGAACCTGCGCCAGTTGCTCAAGCGTCCGCAGCGAGCGAACCAGCGGATCAAAAAAGGCGCAGAGCAAAACAATCAGGACGTCCACTTCGCCAAGCGCGACGTTCCCATGCTCCGGCGGAACATGATCGCGCCAATATTTATCGAACGTCTGAACATGGCGGACAATTCCCGGGACGTTCACATCGGCTTCAGTGATCTGGGGCCGTTTGGCTCGCGCCATGAGGCTTGATGTACCATAACCGTCGGCCTGGCGCAACCGCACGTTTGTGATAGAAAATGCCGGACAGTATTGGTGAGGACACCGGCGGCACTTGGGATTAAGGCAAAGCCAAATAGGTTCGTAAAGCGGTGGAGAGGGCTTGTGCGCCGGCGGTTTTTACGGCGGCGGGGTCGAGCTGGACAGGCGGGGTTTCGGCGGCGTCCATGGGGCTGGCGAATTGCGGGGTTGCCCCTCCTGCTGTTGGCTTGTGGTTGGTCATCAGAAGCGCGAGGAAACCAACCCAGACCACGCTAACCATAAGGTGCAGAGGCGGCATCGGACGGGGCTTTTTTGCGGGCTTGGGGAGCGGGACTGTCGCGACCGCGACGGGCGGCTCTACCTGGAGAGAAAAGTCAGTCGGGCTTGAGGGGCGGACGCGCCGGCGGGGCTGGGAATCTTCTTCAGCAAATTGCGAATCGCCGACAAGTTCGGCGGAGCGGAGGGGCTGCCTGGCCTCGGCATAGACGGAATCCCAACTGCTGGAGGCGATGGCGGTGAGGAGGGTTTGGAGTTCTTCGTGGTCGTAAGCCGGCGGGTCCTTGGGGCGAGGGCGCGGGCAGGGCATGTCGCCTGGGGCTTCGGTTTCGCCGGGGAGAAGGAGGGAGAATCCGGAGAGAGTTCCGGCGAGGGAATCGCCGGGATCGGCCGGGCGGGCGGGGGACATCAGTTCCTCGGCGAAGTCGTCGTCGAGGACACCGGCGTGGAAGATGATCTTGGATCGGCCGAGGCGGATGACGTCGTTGTCGTTGAGGAGGCGCGGGACGCGGAGACGCTCGCCATTGATGAAAGTGCCGTTTTTGCTTTGGAGGTCCTGGATTTTCCAGCCGTCGTCAGAGGGAATGAACCGGCAGTGGCGGCGGGAGAGGAGGATGTCGCGGATGACGATGTCGGAATCGGCGCCCGGCCGACGACGACGCCAATTTCGAGCTCGCGGCGGGCGAGGTCCTGGTCGTTGGATTTCACCACGATGAAAGGCACATCAATATTATCGAACCTTCGGGGGGATAAGCCGCAATTTTCGCGCGTGGGGTGCTTCTGATATCATTATTTGCTGGCAAAGGTTAGCGGGATTGCGGGTCTTCCTGAGGGTTCCAACGTCATGAAAGCAGGTTTGCGGGCGATGGGATTTCGTATTGGGATTGTTTGTGCGCTGATGATGGGGCTTGGCTCCGGGGCATTGGCGGATAGCGCGGTTTTCACGGCGCGAAGCTCGCCGCGACAGCGATATGGGTTTGACGATGACTGGAAATTTGTCCGGAAGGATGTGCCCGGGGCGGAGGCGGCGCAGTTTGATGATTCGAGCTGGGGGGATGTCAGTACGCCTCATACCTTTAACGATGTGGATACGTTTAACAAGATCATCTCGCATGCGCAGGGGCAGCGCGGGGCGTATATGGGGGCGGCTTGGTATCGAAAGCATTTTTCGCTGCCTGCGAGTGCGCAGGGGAACCGCGTGATCCTGGAATTCGAAGGAATGCGACAGGCGGGGCAGTTTTATTTGAACGGGAAATCTGTGGGGTTGTACGAAAATGGGATCACGGCGTATGGGATCGATATTACCGACAGCGTGAATTTCACGGGCGAGAATGTGCTGGCGGTGCGGATCGACAATAGCGCGAATTATGCGGAGAAATCCAGCGGGACGGTTTTTGAGTGGGAATCGAAGGATTTCAATCCAAACTATGGCGGAATCAATCGGCATGTGTGGCTCGATATCCTTGAGCCGATTCACCAGACGCTGCCGATTTATGATGGGCTGGAAACGACGGGGATTTATGTTTATCCCTCCAATATTTCCGTTGCCGACGGGGCGCTGGATGTGAATGTTCAATCGCAGGTGGCGAATCAATCGGGGGATCAGGCTTCGGTGAGCTTGTCGGCGATCGTGGTTGATGGGGATGGGCACGTGCAGGGAAAGTTTGACGGGGATACGGTGGACCTGGTTGCCGGGGAGAAGACGGATATGCAGGCCACGGGACATTTGAATGGGGCACGGCTGTGGAGTCCGGATGATCCGAATCTATACAGCATTTACACGGTGCTGACCGTGGACAATCAAGTCGTTGACGTGGCGAAGACCACCACGGGTTTTCGGCTGGCGGAGTTTAAGGGAGGGGCAGGGACGGGGGGCGTTTATGTCAACGGGAAGTTTGTTTATCTGCGCGGGTATTCGCAGCGATCGACCAATGAATGGGCGGGGCTGGGGCAGGCTTATCCGGATTGGATGCATGACATCACGGCGAGATTGATTCGGAATAGCCATGCGAATTATGTGCGGTGGATGCATATTTCGCCGCAGCGGGTGGATGTGGATTCGTTCGACCGTTTCGGCATCATCGAGGTCTGTCCGGCGGGGGATAAGGAGAAGGACGCAACCGGGCGGCAGTGGGAGCAGCGCAAGGAAGTGATGCGGGACTCGATGATTTATTATCGCAACAGCCCGAGCATTTTTTTCTGGGAGGCGGGGAATAACGGGATCACGGCCGACCACATGAAGCAGATGGTCGATCTGAAATCGCAGTGGGATCCATCTGGCGGGCGAGTGATCGGATGCCGGACACTGGACGATCCGGCGGCCACGCCCGTGGCGGAATATTTTGGGGTGATGATCGGGCAGGATGCGCGGACGGATGCGCTCAAGTCCCCTGCCGCGATGTTCCGGGCGTACAGTGCCGAGCGGCGGGACCGGGCGCCGATCGTTGAGACGGAGGATTTTCGGGATGAGGCGGCGCGGCGGTTCTGGGATGATTTTTCGCCGCCGCATTTTGGGTTTAAACCGGGGCCGAATGATGTGTATCACTGGAACAGCGAGACGTTTTGCCTGGCGGCCGCGGGGCGGTATTGGGCTTACTGGAACAATCGGATTTCCAATACCGATCCGGCTCATTCGAAGTGGTCGGGGTATGCGTCGATTTATTTTTCGGACTCCAACGCGGATGGGCGGCAGGATTCGAGCGAGGTTTGCCGGGTGAGCGGGAAAGTGGACGCGGTGCGGCTGGAGAAGGAGGCGTATTTTACGTACCGCGTGATGCAGAATGATAAGCCGGATATTCATATCATCGGACATTGGACTTATCCGGCGGGGACGAAGAAAACCGTCTATGTCGTTTCAAATTGCCAGGCTGTGGAACTGAATATTAACGGCAAGACGATCGGGCGGGTGGACCATCCAACCAACGGCTTTATCTTTGCGTTTCCGGATGTGGTCTGGACGGCGGGGACGATCAAAGCGACGGGGTACGAGAGTGGGACAGTCGTTTGCGATCACGAATTGACAACCGCGGGGCCGGCGGTGGCGATCAAGCTTACGCCGATCGTGGGGCCAGATGGATTGCGCGAATGGGGAGGATGTGGCGCTTTTTGATGTTGAAGTGGTGGACGCTTCGGGCCGGAGGTGCCCCACCGATGAGGGACGGATTGATTTTGCGGTGAGCGGGCCAGGGGTTTGGCGCGGGGGATATAACAGTGGGATCGTGGGCTCGACGAACAACCTTTATTTGAATACCGAGTGCGGGATCAATCGCGTGGCGATCCGCTCGACGCGAATAGCGGGGGCGATCACGCTAACGGCGACACGCCAGGGTCTGGCTATGGGGAAGGCGACGGTCGATTCCGCGGCCGTGAAGGTGATGGGTGGGCTTTCGATCGGGGACGCGGGGCATTGAGATCGGCTTGAGATTGGCACGGTTCAATCGCTCGATATAGACTCCGGCAGCTATGGCAATCGCGGACATGCGCAGGGAATTTGACGCGGGAGGGATCGACCGTGGGGACATGGATGCCGATCCGCTGCGGCAGTTTCAGGTCTGGTTCGACGCGGCGGCCGCGACCAGCGGGGGAAGATTCCGAAAATTCTCTGTCGATATTTACAAGGCATTCGCGGCGCTGTTTCGTCGCCAAATCGATCGAAGCGAATGCGATGTCGCTGGCGACGGCGAATCGCGAGGGGCAGCCGTCGGTTCGGACGGTTTTGCTGAAGGGGGTGGATTCGCGGGGGTTTATTTTTTTCACGAATTATGGGAGCCGCAAGGGGTGTGAGCTGACGGACAACCCGCGGGCGGCGCTGGCGTTTTACTGGCCGGAGCTGGAGCGGCAGGTTTGCGTGGCGGGGATCGTGACGCAGATTTCGCGGGAGGAATCGGAGGCGTATTTTCGGACGCGGCCGCGCAAGAGCCAGATTGGGGCGGCGGCATCGGATCAAAGCGCAGTGGTGAACGGGCGGAAGGAGCTGGAGGAGAAGTTCGCGGAGATTGAAAAGCGGTTTGCGGGGAAGGAGATTCCGATTCCGCAGAACTGGGGGGGATATGTGCTGAAGCCGGCGCGGATCGAGTTCTGGCAGGGGCGGGCGAGCCGGATGCATGATCGGTTTTGTTATACGCGCACGCAGGAGGGGCAGTGGAAAATTGAGAGGCTGGCGCCGTGAATTGATGCGCGGAATGCGCTCCCCCGCGGATGGCGGTTACTGAGGGTCAGGAAAATCAGGGCCGCGTCGATGTTGTTTGCCCTCTGCGGGTAATCAGAACAGGCGGCCGGACGCTTGTTTTGACTTCCGAAACGAAGTGGCCAGCTCTTTTAAAGACAAATGCAATGCAGGGGAGGCGGGGAACAACCCATAAGGCCCCAAGGTTTTTCTCCCGCCTCCCCCGCACCCCCTCCACCCTCTTTCCCTTCCCCTAACCGTCCAAGCCCAAAGGCAAAATGCGGAGGCGTTTCGCCAAGAATTGGCTTGCCTTTTCCACTTCCACGGGGGCGTTCGGGCACCCGATTGCAAAAGTGCCACCATGCACACATTTCTTTCGGGCGAGAGTTGAGGGGAAAAGGAAGGGGAGTGGGGTGGGTGCGGGAGGGGGAGCCGCGGACGGCTCCGGGCCGTACTCGGCGATTACGCCACGGAGGCATCCACGCCTCCGGGGGAAACTTTTGGGGCCGTATGGGGTTCCCCCTCGCCCCTACTGCATTGCGTTTGCATTTTGCCTTTAAAAAGAGCTCGCCGATTTGTCGTCGAATTCAAAGGAAGTTTTGGACGGTCAGGGACCACAGAATAGGAGAACGCACGAAGAATAAATCAAAACCCCTTCTGCGCAATCTCCACCGCTTTGAGCATGGCCCTGGCTTTGTTCATCGTCTCTTCGTATTCGCTGGCGGGGACGGAATCGGCGACGACGCCGGCGCCGGCCTGGACGTCGAAGGTGCCGTTTTTCCAGACGATGGTGCGGAGGGCGATGCAGGTGTCCATGTTGCCGGCGAAATCGAGATAGCCGACGGCTCCGCCGTAGGGGCCGCGGCGGGTGGGTTCGAGTTCGTCGATGATCTGCATGGCGCGGATTTTGGGAGCGCCGCTGACGGTGCCGACGGGAAGGCTGACGCGCAGGGCGTCGAGGGCCGTTATGCCGTCGGCGAGTTCGCCGGTGACGTTGGTGGTGATGTGCATGACGTGGCTGTAGCGCTCGACGGTCATGACATCGCTGATCTTCGACCGAGCCGATCTTGGCGACCCGGCCGACATCGTTGCGATGCAGATCGACCAGCATGATGTGCTCGGCTCGCTCCTTGGGATCGGCGAGCAATTCGTTTTCGAGGGCGGCGTCTTCGGCGTCGGTCGCGCCGCGCCGGCGCGTGCCGGCCAGCGGGCGGCTGGTGACGATGCCGTCCGCGACCCGGCAGAGAATTTCCGGGCTGGAGCCGATCAGCGTGCAGGCGGGGCTTTTCAGATAAAACATGAACGGCGAGGGATTGATGATCCGCAGGGCGCGGTAGACGTCGAACGGATCGGCCGGCTGAATTCACGCGCAGTCGCTGGCTGGGGACGAACTGGAAGATGTCGCCGGCCTTGATGTATTCCTTGCCCGCGCGAACCATCTGCTCGAATTGCTCGCGGGTGCAGTTGGCGGTGAATTTCAGAGTCAGCGGCGCGGTGCGGGTCGATCTCGCCGAGGCCGGAACTGGGCGGCTGCTGGAGGCGGGAGACGATTTCGTCGATCCGCCGGCAGGCGTCGCGATAGGCGGGCTCGATTCCGGCGGGGCCGATCCGGGCGTTGGCGACGACCTTGATGGTCTTGTCGACGTGGTCGAAGATCACCAGTTCGCCGTAGAGCCCGAAGAGCAGATCGGGGAGCTTGCGGTCGTCTTGGGAGGGGAGGCGAGCTTTTCGCCTTCGTAATAGCGGATGGTGTCGTAGCCGGCGTAGCCGACCAGGCCGCCGGTGAAGGCGGGGAGATGCTTGTCGCGGATGAAAGGGTTCGGGGGGCAGGAGTTTTTGCAGGTCGGCCAGGGGATCGGTGGTCGTGAATTCGCGCGGCGGGCTGGCCGAATTCCTGGATCGAGGCTTTGCCGCCGGCGACCTGGTAGACCAGCGCGGGCCGGCGGCGATGAAGCTGTAGCGGCCGATCTTTTCGCCGCCGACCACGCTTTCGAGCAGAAAGGCGTGCTGCTCGCGGCCGAGGACCTCGAAAGCGGTGACGGGGGTGAGATGGTCGGCAAGGAGCTGGCGGTAGACGGGGATGATTGCGCCGGCGCCGGCGGCGGTGGTGAATTCGGGGAGGGTGGGGAAATAGCGGCGCATGAGCTACTGCAAAGGTAAGAGCGGTAGGGGAAAAGTCAAAATCAGCCCTGCTGAAGGTCGGCCAGCTTCGCGCCCATGAGACCGACCCTGATTCCGTTGCTCTCCAGCATGTGTGTGGCCTTCTGGTTAATGTTCAGCAGTAAAAACAGGCTGCCCAGGGGAATAATCATTCCAAACGCGAAAAGAAGGCGCATCGCTGCACCGTGACCCAAAGCCGCCGCCATCCGGTAGCTGCAAACCGCCATAAAAATGGGGAGAATGAACTCGACGAGCAGCAACAGAAAAAAGATGGCCAGGCCCAGAAGAGCCGGAGAGGAAGGAGTTGTGCGGATGCGGATAAGCACACCAAGCGCCTGTAGCGCACTCGCGAGAATGGCCCACACAAGCCGGCGTTGGGCAAGTCCGATCGCCAGCAGGCGCGGAATGCCGCCCAGGGGGGTGGCATATTCCAGGGGCATTGGGGGCGGAATCTGCTGCGACAAGCGGCCTCCCCGTGATTTGGGCCGCAAAAATATTAACAACTGTAGGGAATCGTTTCAAAGGACTATGGCGGTTCGCGCAAATTGGACTTAGTTTAAAGCCCGTGTCCTTTGAGATCACCATCACCCGCCAATTCTCCGCCAGCCATCAGCTTCGGCTTAATGATGGCTCGCTTGAGCCGTTGCATGGGCATAACTGGGTGGCGAAGGTAACGGTGGCCAGCGCGAAGCTAGACGCCATCGGCGTGGTAATGGATTTCCACGAGCTGGAGCGGCTCGTGGATGAGATCGTCGGGCCGATGCACAATCGGCACCTCAACGAACTTACGGCTTTCGCGAAGCGGAATCCCTCGGCCGAGGGTGTGGCGCTTCACCTGGCGGAAAGCCTGTCGCTGCCGGAGGGAATTAAGCTGGCGGCGGTGGAAGTGTGGGAGACGGCGGGCTGCTCGGCGGTTTATCGGCCTTGAACTGTCAACGGTATGGGGGGTGAATATATGTTTGACCCGCGCTAAGCCGACTAATAGGATTAAGCATCGAAATGAAGTGCGAAAAGTGCAACAGGTTGGCGACGGTTCACCTTACCGAAATCCGCAACGGGAAGCAGATCGTTAAGCATCTCTGTGAGCAGTGCGCCGCCGCGACGGAGGGGATTCCCTCCAAGTCGCATACGCCTATCAATGAATTGCTGACCAACTTCGTGATGTTGCACAGCGGGATGGCCAAAGAGCAGTCGACGTCCTGTCCGCATTGCCAGATGGCGTGGGCGGATTTCCGGCAGACGGGGCTGTTGGGATGCGAGCACGATTACACGGCTTTCGAAAAAGACCTGACCCCCCTGCTGCAGCGGGCACATGATGGGGCGACACATCACCTGGGCAAGGTTCCCACCCGGCGCGGTGGGACGAGCGTGCCGATGAAGCGGCAAATCGACATCAACCGCTTGCGGAAGGAACTGAGCCGGGCGGTGGAAGGCGAGGATTACGAGAAGGCCGCGAAACTGCGCGATCAAATCCGGGAAGCTGAGACACAGCAAGGCTGAGAAGCTGGCATGAAATTAAGCGATCTGACGAGTCAGGCAGGCGAATGGCTCCGCGGCAGCGGGCCCATGAGCGAGATCGTGATCTCCTCGCGCATCCGCCTGGCGAGGAATGTCTCCGGATATCCGTTCCTGGCCCGGTGTCCGAAATCCAAGCGGCAGGAGCTTGAACAGAAAGTTCGGGAGACGATTTTGCAGGGGCGGCTTTCGCCGCGGATGCTTTACGTCGATCTGGAATCGGCGCCCGAAATCGACCGGCTGCTGCTGGTGGAGCGGCATCTGATCAGCCGGCCGCATAAAGATGCGCAGGGGCGCGCGGGGTGGCGATCGGGGAAAACGAAACGCTGGCGATCATGGTCAATGAGGAAGACCATCTTCGCATCCAGGTGCTTCGCAGCGGACTCCAGCTTGAAGAGGCGTGGGAGCAGATCAACGCGGTCGACGATCAGCTCGAGTCGTCACTCGATTTCGCGTTCAATCCGCGGTTTGGATATCTGACGGCTTGTCCGACCAACGTGGGGACGGGAATTCGCGTCAGCGTGATGCTCCATCTGCCGGCGCTGAAGCTTACCAGCGAAATTGAAAAGGTGTTCCGGGCGGCCAAGGAGATGCGCCTGGCGGTGCGCGGGCTCTATGGGGAGGGGACGGAAGCGACGGGGGATTTTTATCAGATTTCCAACCAGACGACGCTGGGGAAGAGCGAAGATGAGATCATCCGCGATTTCAAGGATGTGGTGATCCCCAAGATCATCGACTACGAGCACCACGCCAGGCGGGCGCTGCTCAGCGAGAGGCCGCTGGCGCTGGACGACAAGGTTTACCGGGCGCTGGGGCTGCTGCGGACGGCGCGGCTGATGGAGACCGAGGAGACGCTGGTGGCGCTGAGCCATGTGCGGCTGGGGGTGAACCTGAAGCGGGTGAAGGACATCGATATTAACAAGGTCAATGAGCTTTTCCTGCTGACGCAGGAGGCACATCTTCAACGGATGGTGGGTAAGAAGCTCGATGGGGAAGCGCGAAAAGCGGCGCGGGCGGAGTTCATTCGGCAGAAGCTGTCGGCGAACTGAAAAATACCTATTTCAAGCCAGAACATGCTCGGGCGGCGCTTCGGACAGCGCCGGCGGGATGGGCGTGCGTTTGAATCTGCGGCGGTAGAAGCGGCGCAGGCGTTTGTAACCCAGGCGGATGAAATCGGTATAGAAGAAGAGGATGAGGCCGGCGTCGTTCCAGGGCATGTCGGTTTTGAGGGCGCCGGAGGTCCATTTCGCCAGGCCGACCAGGTCGTATTCGGTAACGCAGCGGCGGATTTCCTGGGGGAACATGTGAACGATCGGCGCTTCGCCGGGTGGGAGGGTTGGCTCCTGGACGGTCGCTTCGCCGTGGATGAAATCGGCGATGGCACGCTCGTAGTCGACGTTTACGTATTTGCCGAGGTGATAGGTGGCGATGGTGCGCCCGTTGAATTCGATGACGACGAATTCACCGGTCTTTTCGTTTTGGATCCAGTCGAACCCGCAAAGACCGTGGAAGCCGGTGAGCTTACCGACGTCGGCGGCGATTTTCTGGAGGCGGTCGTCGCAGAAATATCTGCGGACGCAGGAGGGTCCGAATTTTCCAGGCCAGGTGCGGACGGCGTAGGCGCTGGTGTGGCACATGAGCCGGCCGTGGCTGTAGAGGGCGTTGGTCTTGCCAACGGCGCCGTGAACCATTTCCTGGATGACGACGGGGCCGGTGTCGCTGAGTTTCTGGAAGGTGGCGGCAACATTGGCCTTGCTCGCGACGAGGACCACGCCGGCGCCGGCGCAGTCGACGTCGCGCTTGAAGAAGAGGGGAAAGTTGAGCTCGTCGGCGGCTTTTTTTGCCTCGGCCGCCGTCCGGCAGACCCGCATGGGGGGGATTGGAATTCCGGCGGCAGCAGCTGATTCCATGAAGGCGGCCTTGCGGAAAATCATGTCGGCGTGGGTGAAGGGATCGACGGGGAAAATCTTGGGAAGCCATTTCTGATCGCGGCAGAGGATGCCGGCCTGGAGCGCCAGCTCGTCGCCGAAGACAACCCAGGGAAGGTTGCGGCCATATTGCCAGATCAGGCTCGAAAGCGCTTTGGCGGCGGAGCGTGGATCGATGGGGCAGGGGATGACTTTATCGACGAACCTGGAGGAGCAGACGGGCGTATTGGGATCGCCGAGCACAACGATTCGGCAGCCGGCGCCGTACAGCAGAGACGGAATGCGGGCCAGGCTGAAGCGATCCTCAAGTGCGATCAGGATCACCTCACGCCGGTGGGCGTGGTGCAGCTTATGTGCTCCAGCGGGCATAGATCAATTGTCGGCCGACAACCGCTTAACATTGAAGTGACGGCCGGCAAACTTCCTCGGCGGGGAGGCACCCATTGCTTTCCCGCAGGATTTTCCCGCCTGACACCCGCAATGTCCAGCCGGAGGGAGCAGAACCGGCAGCCGAAATTGTCGTATGTTATGAGACGAGAGTTATGGCAAAGGGCTTTGGCAGGCCCGGAATTCAGGGGATAGAAAAAAGGCGAAAAAGTTGACCGTGATTAACTTCACAATGTTTCTGTCGTTGTATTTATAGGAAAACAGCGGGTCATTCAGGATCTACCGGGAATTTCACCATGCCGCCTGGGGTTTTCTGAATGAGTCGCGCATGCATCGGCACATGGGTTGCTTGTAGCATTGAAGCGACCTCAGAAGCTGATGGCGGAGCAAGGACATGATTACGATCAAGCACTTTATGGACACCGTCGAGAAGGAGGACGGGAATCGGATCTGGGTGGAACCGATTGGGTTGACGCTGGACCTGAAGAAATGGTGCAAGGTGAATCACACCCTGTGCCATGTCGCGCCCCGCGCGATCTTTGGGACTGGTTCCTGGAGCATCCCGATGGATATGCCTACTTCCGTGGGCGGTATCACGACTGGCTTCGAAAGAGCCCGTACAAGCCGGCGCTTCAGCAGCTCGCCTTCGCGGCGATGAGGGAGAATATCGCGCTGCTGCATCAGTCGGATGATCCAGCGCATAATTCTGCCACGGCGCTGTATGAATTTCTGGCGGAACTGGAAGCGTATTGCGAGCCGGAGTTGTAGAGAAAGTTCGTGGGTCGCGGGGAACTGATCTTTGCACTATTATCGACTGACGTCGATCTTCAGTGGCAAAGATTTCATCTGAAAAATCATCAACGAGCGGTGCGGAGCCGGTCTCCTTCTGGCAGGGATTCCCGCCCTGCGCCATCCCAATTACCGCCTCTTCTTCGGCGGACAGCTCATTTCCGTCATCGGGACGTTTCTCACCAACACGGCGATGGGTTGGCTGGCGAGCACCCTCACCACCGACCCGCGGCAGAAGGCGATCTACATCAGCATCGTCCTCTTCGCGTCGCAGATTCCGCTCTTCGTCCTTGGGCCCATCGGCGGAGTATGGGTCGATCGGCTCAATCGGCAAAAACTGCTGGTGGCGACGCAGACGCTGTCGATGGTGCAGTCATTTCTCCTGGCGGCGCTGTCGCTGACGCACAACATCAACGTCTACTGGGCGGTTGGGCTGGCCCTTTTTCAGGGGCTGATCAACGCGATCGACATCCCCGGCCGGCAGGCGTTTCTGGTGGAAATGGTGACGGATCGGGGTGATCTGGCCAACGCGATCGCGCTCAATTCGACGATGGTTCACGGCGCCCGGCTGATCGGGCCGGCGTGCGCGGGGCTGCTCATCCACTGGGTGGGAATGGGATACTGCTTTTTGCTCGACGGGTTCAGCTACATTGCGGTGATCGCGGCTCTGCTGGCGATGAATATCGTTCCGCGGCCGCCAAGGAAGAGACAGACGGTGCTGCGTGAATTGCGCGAAGGATTCCGGTACGTCATACATTTTCCTCCGGCGCGGGAGCTGCTGATGCTCATGGCCGTCTTCAGCCTCTCGGGTGTTCCGGCGATGATGGTGCTGATGCCGCTGTTTGGCCTGCGTTTCGGCGGAGCTGCGCGGAGACCTGGTTTACGGCTTTCTCAGCGCCGCTTCCGGCCTGGGCGCACTCTTTGGGGCGATTCGCCTGGCGCTGTGCAAGACGGTGCTGGGGCTGGGGCGGATTATCGCCCTTTCGTCGCTGCTGTTTGCCGTGGGGATCGCGTGCTTCGCATTCTCCCCCCACCTGGCGATTTCGCTGCTGATTCTGCCGTTTTGCGGGTGGGGAATGATCACCAATTTCGCGGCTTCGAACACGATTCTGCAGACCATCGTCGACGACGACAAACGGGGAAGGGTGATGAGCCTCTTCGCGATGTCGTTCATGGGGATGACGCCGTTCGGGGTTTTGATCGCCGGGAGATTGGCGTCGCACCTGGCGGTTGATCCGTTCGTCGGGGCCTCGCGCACGCTGCTGATCATGTCGGCGGTTTGCCTGGGAGCGACGGTCTATTACTGGACAAAACTGCCGAGGATTCGCGAGTTCATCCGCCCGATTTACATCAAGCAGGGGATTTTGCCGCAGATCGCCGAGGGGTTGCAGATCGCGGCGGCGCAAGCGACGACCGAATCGTGATGTCGAGACAAATTTGCCCACCCCGCTTATAAATTCGTCCAACGTGTCCCCCGAGGCGCTGGAAAAACTTTTGCGCGATCTGCCGCGGATCGGCACGCTCGTCAGGGACCGCGGCTACCGCCAGATCTGGCGATTCGAATTCGAGGGGCGGGGGTATTTCCTCAAATTTTATCCGCGCCGGGGATCGGCGCTGAAGCGGCTGGTTCGCGGCAGTCCGGCGCTGCGCGAATTCGTCCGCCTCCAGGCGCTGCAACGCGCCGGCATCAACGCGCCGCGCACCGTGGCCCAGCTTTCGGGATTCCAGTTGCGCGGCGACCTGGGTGACGCAGTGATTCTCGAGGCGATCGAGCCGGCCGTGCAGCTCGATCAATATGTGACCGAGCTTGCCCTGCAGGGAGAGCCGATCCCCAATCGAGTGGAGCTTGGCGACAAAATCATCGGGCTGGCGCCAGTCTCGGCGAAGCACGCCTTGGGCACGACGATCTGCACCTGGGAAACATGTTGCTTCAGGACGGGGAAATCTTTTTGCTCGATGGATATGCGGTCCGATTCGGCGGGCTGCGTCTGCGGAACGTGATGAAGCTGGCGCACAGCGTTCGCGGCCTGGCGACGCGCACCGATCTCTGGCGGGCCTGGAATGAGCTTGGCCCCGGCGGGCCGATGCCGCTGCGCAATCCCCTCAGCAACCCGCAGTGGCGGAAATTCCTCGAGCGCACGCATGGCGAAAATGAATATTTCGGAAAACTGAGCTTCGGCGCCTGGCGCGGACACTTTTTCAAGAAATATAAATATCCCCGGCGATGGGCGCCGGTCAGCGAGCTTCAGTTCAAGCGTGAAGACTGGGAAAAGGCATGGCCCGAGCTATTGCGGAAAATCGAAGCCGGCGAATTCGAGGCGATCAAACGTGGCCCCAGCGGGGAAGTCCTTTCGGGCCAGATTCAGCTTGGCGAAAAATCCATTTCGGTAATCCTGAAGCGGCCGTTCAAGAGATATTGGTATCGCTATGTGAATGAGATCGGCCGGGGCAGCCGCGCGTGGCGGGCGTGGTATAAGGCGTGGACGCTGATCGTCCGCGATCTCCCCACGGCCTGGCCCCTGGCGGTGATGCAGAAGCGGGTCATGGGGTACATCACCGACAGCGTGATCGTGCTGGAACGGGTTGAGGGGCCGGTCCTGGCCCACGCCGACCTGGACGCGATGGATCCCAATCAGCGCGACATGCTTTTTCGCCGGACGGGCAAAATCCTTCGCCAGATCGACGACCTCGGCCTATCACATTTCGACGCGAAGGCGAGCAACTGGATCGTTCAGCAAGACCCAAAACTCGGCCCCCGTCCGATCATCGTCGACGCCGACGCAATCCGCTTCCGCCGCTGGCGGGCGCTGGGGATTGAGCGTCTGTTAAGGGCCATGCGCGATCACCCGCAGTACACCCCGGCCGATTCCCTGGCCCTTTGTCAGGGATATGCCCCCTTCTCGCGGATCGGTCGCGAGGGGCCTGCGTGACAACTTGTCGCACATTCTATTAAGATTTGGTTAGTTCTGTTCTAGGGTTTGTTCAATTGAGGACGAAGGGATAGAGTGGGGGGACAAGGACGTACCGGGAAGGCAAATATGACAGCGCAAATGCGGGCCGCATTTCGAGCGGTCGTTTTACCCGCCAGCGAACCCCCTCCGACTTACGATACCCCGATGCGCCGACTGCTCGGGGAGCTTGGGCATGATGTGACACGCGCCGCTTCGCCCGATCACGCCATGAAGTTGATCGCCTCCGACCACACTGATCTCCTGGTGGTCGATATCAGCAACAGCAACAATCGAGAATTGTTAGATTCGCTTGAGGATCTCCCCGAGTCTCAGCGCCCTGATCAAGTAGCGGTCTTCAGCGATACCGGGGATGTGTCGCTGCGAGATCTCCGCCGAAAGGCCGCCCCCTCCCACGTTCACGTCTTCCTGAAGCCGCTCCACATGCACGGCTTGCTGGGCGTCCTCCGGCAAATGGAACGCCGGCAGACAACCCCCGACGCCTGAATACTCTCGACGCCTGAATAGTTCTCTCTTCAAAGCGACAACTGAAACTGCGCCTGCAGAAGAAACTCGTTGCGCCCGTTGTCTTGGAGGATATCGAGGTAGTTCACATCCGTTGGGCAGCCGTTGGGCAGCCAGGTGCCATCGAGGGTGAATTTGGCTTCCTTGGCCATGAAGTAGTAATTGGCGCCGAGGGTGATCTCATTGAGATTGTCCTGCACGACGCCGGGAATCGCTTTGCCGTCGAGGTGGGAGTAGTCGTAGCGGAAGAACGGCTCGATATTGGGGGTAAGCATATAGGCGACCTGGACCATGGCGCCGTTGTCGTAATAGCTACCCGGCGCCACGCCGCGATTGGTTTTGATTTCGCGATAAACGCCCAAATATGCCCCATAGATTGACCACCCGCTGGCGGTGGAAAACTGGGCATCGACGGTGTGAAAAATGATTTTGTTGGCGCCGGATTCGGAGTAATCGAATCCCGCGCCGGGGACCAGAATATCCTGGCTGTCGCCGCGAGCGGTGAAATGGTCGTATTCGGAAAACGGATTGAAATCCGGTTCGCGCTCGCCGATGGCAAGATATTCAGCCCGCGCTGTCGCCCCAGTTGGTCGGCTGAAGCCCCGCGTCCGCCGCGACGGCCGCCCCAACCCCGCTTGAACTATAGAACGGCTGGTTCAATCCGTCATACCCATCGTGCACCGCCAACTGTCCGCGCAATCGGTCCTGATCGTAAATAATCGACGCCCCCTGCACCCGATCTGACGAGCTGGGGCCGATGATCACACTCAGCAGCGAGCGATCCACGGCCATGAGCTGGCTGTCGCGCAGGTTCAGTTCGTGCCAGACCGGATCCTTAAACTGCCCAACCTTTATTGCCAGCGGCGACTGAAGGCCAATGCGATACATCGCGTAGGCATCGAGCAGGGTCAATTGTTTCAGGTTCGCGTCGTCGGCAAGCTGGATGTAATACGTCAGCAACTGCGAAAAAACATTTCCATCCAGCGTCAGACGAAAGCGGGTCATCTCAAACCCGTTTTGGGTGTCGTCCCCCTGCTTGCCGGTGACTCCGCCGTCGCCGGCGGGGATCCGGGTGCGGTAGTCGGTGACGTTGCGGAACTGCATCAGGATGCCGGGGTGGGCGGAGAAATTTCCGTCGTCGCTTTGGATGATGAAACCGACATCCGGGTCGTACCCGCTGAAAATGGTACATCCGAGATGAATTTGGAATGCGCGTCGGCGTCGTCCTGGATTTGATTCATCACCGCAGTCTGCCGGGCCGCGGACTGCGTCTGGAGGCGATCGATCCGCGCGTCAAGGTCGGCGATCTTCTGCCGCAGCGCCGCATCCGACGGCCGCGAGGTCGGTTCCGCCCCCGCGCGGTTGATCCGATCGATACCAAAATCAGACCGGCGGCGAGGAGGATCTTTCGCAGCATTCTTGTTCGACTGCGCCAGCCGGCGCATAGCAAGAGGGTTCGTCAGATCGCCAACTGGAACTGCACGCGACCGACCCATTCCGTGTGGTTCTGGTTCGCCAGGATTCCCAGGCCCGGCGCATCGACGGTCGACCCGCTGGGCAGAAAACCGATGTCGCCGGAGATCTTGGCGTTGTAGCCGTAGATGTAATAGTTAACGCCGGCGGTGAGCTCGTTGTTGTTGGCCGTGGCGCCGGCGTTGCCACCGGGGTTCTTGTTTCCGAACGCCAGGATGTTGGCGTATCGGCTGTCGAGCACCGCCACGTCATATCGAGCGAAAACTTCCACCTGCGGCTTGATTCGATAGGCGGCCTGAATGATGAACCCATAGTTCGGATAGCTGCCGGCCACGTCGTGCTCCAGCGTGGACTGCGAGTCGTTGTTGTCCGACCAGTCGTTGTACTGCAGCAGAAACGCGCCGTAGACGCTCAAACCGCATTTAGAGATGTACGACCCGTCGAGGGTGAGATAGATATTGTCGAGGTTCGACGCTTCGGCCCACTCGAAACCTCCGCCGACGAAGGCCGCATCGGTCTTCGCGTTGAGGGAAGACAGCGAGTTGTAAGCGTCCCAGGCGGTCTGGTCCCCCTTGATCTTCATATCCACCCGGCCGCCGATGCCGAAATTCTGCGCCGGAAATCCGGTGACCGACGGGCACATCATAGAACGGCGTGTTGGCGGTATTTTTGCCGTCGGTCAGATCGACTTCATCGTGCATGCACTGGTTCTGATATTGCAGCGCCACGCCCTGCACCCGCTCGGCGATGTTGTTGAGCCCATTGTTGCCGCCCAGGATCGCGCCGGCGAGAGAGCGATCGACCATCGCCTGGTGGGCGTCGTCGACGTTGGACTCGTGCCAGATCGGATCGACGTATTGCCCAGCCTTGACGATCCAGGGGCAATCGTTGTTGAAGCGATAGGTGGCATACGCGTCTTGAAGCGTCACGCCCCCGCCGCTGGAGGGGACGTCGATCATGAAAAAATACTGGAGGTTGGGACCGCCGAGGTGTCCGTCGAGGCCGATCATGAGATTGTGGACTTCAAAGCCGTCGGTCTCGTGGCTTCCGAGCACGGGGTGGGCGGTTCCGCCGCCAGTGTCTCCGTTGCTGAATTCGCGGACGCCCTGGCGGTCATTGATGTCTCCACGAAACTGCCCGAGCAGCCAGGGATTGAGCATGAAATTGCCGTCGTCGCTGGAGAGATAGAACCCGATGTTGGGGTCATATCCCGCGGCGATGTTGCCGACATCGCTGGCCATGAACTTGCTGTTCTGGTCGGCGTTGGATTGGATCGCCTGCATCGTGTTCGAGTCGTTGTTCTGCTGCTGCGTTTCCAGCGCCTGCACCTTGGCCTCAAGCTGATCGACCTTCTGCTGAAGCTGCTGGTTGTTCTGCGAATCGTCGCCGCGCGCAATGCGCACTCCGCAGACGATCGCTGCAACCGCGAGAGCAACATAAATTCTATTTTGACCTGAAACGTGCATGCTGATTCCTTTCCTGTTCCGCCACGTTCAGATTCGGTCAGCGCAGGCGCGGGGATGATTTTTTCGGGGACGTGAATAAGTCCCATAACCTCCCCGCCCTCTCTTCGCTCGCAACTCGCAACCCGCAACTCGCAACTTCCCCCCTTCACGACAATCCGTCCCAGCGCTCCGCGTCTTCTTCATTGCGAATGGGAATGTCGGTGACCCATCTCCGCGCCGACTGCGGCGGAAGATCAAACAAGCTCGGCCCCGGCAACTCGCGCTTGAAAACCCGTCGCGATGCAACCGGCGACCGCGCCCGCTCCAACAATTCGTCAGCAAGTGCAACCGTGCAACTCATACTCTGGCTCCTTCCGCGGCGATCACGTCCGTGCGCGACCCATCCGTTAAAATTTCCAGCGGTCGGATCGGACCAGAACCCCTTCCACCATTAGTTGTGGCAACTGAATTTTCTGCGTCTGATAATCCAATCCGCATCAACTCCGATATGTCGGATGCCTCACACTGAACGGCCTCCGGCTTAAGCGTCGCGGAGTACCGCCCGACCGCATCCAGGTGACGGCCTCCGGCCTGAGCGTCGCGGAGTACCGCCCGGCCGCATCCAGGTGACGGCCTCCGGCCTGAGCGTCGCGGAGTACCGCCCGGCCGCATCCGGCGGCCGCCCCTTCACACCTTCCCGCCTTGTCACCCAATCACCTTGTCACCTAGTCACCTTGTCACCTTGTCACCTTAACACCTTCACACCTTCTCACTTTCACACCTCCCGTCTTACGGCTATTCTCCCCTTAACACCATGTCCATCCTCTCCGACATCCAGGACCACAACCGGCTATTCGTCGAACGCCGCGAATACGAGCCATTTCGCACCGATGTCTTTCCGGACAAAAAACTGGTGGTACTGACGTGCATGGACACCCGGCTTGTCGAGCTATTGCCGCGGGCGATGAATCTGAAGAACGGCGACGCCAAGATCATCAAAAACGCCGGCGCCATCGTTTCCCACCCCTTCGGCAGCGTGATGCGCAGCGTCCTCGTGGCTGTCTATGAGCTGACAGCCGCGGAAGTGGCCGTGGTCGGGCATTACAACTGCGGCATGACCGGCCTGAGCTGCGAGCGCGTCATGCAGAAGGTGCTGGCGCGTGGCATTGAGCCAAGCATTATCAAGACGCTCGAACATTCCGGCATCAATCTCCCGGAGTGGTTGCGCGGCTTCAATTCCCCGGAAGATGGCGTTCGACGCAGCGTCGATGTCATTCGCAATCACCCGCTGCTCCCGAAGGATATTCCCGTGCATGGATTGATGATCTCGCCGGAAACAGGGAAACTTGATTTGCTCATCGATGGCTACGCCGCGAGTGAGAAGGTTTGAAAGTGTGAATGTTTGGAAGTTTGAACGCGCCACAAAATTGTGCCTTCACGCTTTCATACATTCTCACTTTCGCACTTTTTTTTGCCTGGGTGGGACATCGGGTACAAAAGGTAACAGTCCGCAATAAGCTGGGCAGAATGGGCAAACCAGGAAAGCCAAAAACCCGATGTGTCATATTGTATCTTCATAGGTGGATTAAATAACTACACTATTCTGAGCCACCCGTGCCGCAGTTGTCCTCACCGGCGAGAATTCCCGGTCCCCATCCAGTCTTCCGCCGGTGTCCCCACCAATATTGTCCGGCATTATAAGCCGAATGGATGGGGGGTGAGATCGGGTTTTCAAAAGTGAGGCTTGCCGGTGACGCGTGTTGGGGCGGTCGGCGAGAAAAATGCTTATTTCCGCGCAGCATCGGCACTTTGCCGCCTGAGCCAGGAATGAACCCGCGCGGCAATCAGGGCGTTTTTTGCAGTTGTTTCTTGCGGGCCAGCCGCGCTTTCTCCAGCATCCGCTCTCTCTGACGCTTGATGAGCACCGGCAACTGATCCTCGTAGCTGCATTGCCCGCGGTAAACCAGGCTCAGAGCCACCAGGCTGTATTTATCCACCGGCAGGCCTGTGCGAATGTGAATCAGCAGCGTGCAGATTGTCGCCGCGTAAAACTGCAGGGTGATGCCGTTGGCGCTGGTGCTCAGCAGATGAGAGAATCCCGCCGTCACCTTCAACCAGCGCAGGAACAGTTCGATGATCCAGCGGCAACGATAGAGCATGGCGATCACCCATGCCTCCACGTCCAGCAGATTGGTCAGCAATCGCACGGGTTCCTGCTTGACTGGATCCCACACGGTCACCAGGCGCAGCGTCTGGGTTGGGGGCTGGCTTTTGCAGCCATTCTCCACGCCCAGCAGACCGAATTGGTCTTCCCGTACTTCTGATTCGATATCTTTTTCGCACCGCGGACGATTCTCCTGCACGCGAAGCGTCAGGTCCTTTTTGAGTCGCACGACGAAGTCTGAGCCGATCTCCAGGATGGAGCAGATGAACTCATAGGGGTAATAGGCGCGGTCGAAGAGGTAGAGCACGCCGGACTGGAGCATCGGCTTCATCGCCGCCGCCTCGCCTCCCTGGTGGGCATTGCCGCTGATGGAAAAGTTCTCCATCGTCCAATGTTTGACGTCCACCTGCAGGTTCAGTCGCACCTGCGAATCGATGTCGCCCTCCCCGTTTTTGCGTCGCTGCAGGGCCCAGGTCACCTCGCCGGCCAGGTGAAAAAGAGACCCGTCGCCGGCCACGATCTTCTCGGCGACTCGATCCAGATCCGGGTCTACCTGCTGAAGCGCCGGCAGTTGCTTTTGAAGCTCTTGAATCAGCGGACGCAGATGCTCGACGCGAAAGCGTGCCATCGCATCGGAGAGCGTGCTTTTGGGAGCCTGACGGGCCTTGAGATGCGATTTGACCGAAGGAACCTGCGCCAGTTGCTCAAGCGTCCGCAGCGAGCGAACCAGCGGATCAAAAAAGGCGCAGAGCAAAACAATCAGGACGTCCAACTCGCCCAGCGTGACGTTCCCATGCTCCGGCGGAACGTGATCACGCCAATATTTATCGAGCGTCTGAACGTGGCGGACAATTCCCGGGACGCTCACGTTGGCTTCGGTGATCTGGGGACGTTTGGCTCGCGCCATGAGGCTTGATGTACCACAACAGCGAATCGGGCGCAACCGCACGTTTGTGATAGAAAATGCCGGACAGTATTGGTGAGGACACCGGCGGCACTCGCCAAGGTATCTTTGAGAATCATCGCAAGTAAAAAATGCCGGCAACGAACAGATCCTGACCTCTGCCAGCCTCTATAACACTGCCCCCACTCCCAAGATCTTACCCGAGACCGCCAGAGCACGCACGCGTCCAGCGATTCGAGGTATATCGTTGTCCACTTTAGACGATTATTTTGACTCACCAAAGTTAGCTCGTTAGATTCGTCGCCCATTCACCTCGCACCTTAAGGGAGGAGAGCGGTGCCATCAAAGCTTTTCAGGGCTTCCCAAGCCGGAATTCGGGGCGGGCCCAAAACCTCGCTCGGACGGTTCCTAAATGACCTCTCCGGCTGTGCACCGCACGGGAGGAGAAGAAGGCGCAACCTCGAAATGGAGAGCCACTTGGTTGGAGACGCGGATTTCGGGGATCCGGTCGTTTTCCGTCAATTTTTGCGCTATGCGCGAAATCGAACCCCAAAAAGGGTAAGAACCCATCGGCAGACTCGCGTTATCTGGCTCTCTGCCCCGCCCATTTAGCCCTTGGTCTCCAAATCCCCTTTTTGCACCTTCCGGAAACTTTGATCCGATATACCACGAATAGGTTCCCAGTCGCCCAATTGCTGACCGGAATTGTGGGGAAAAAGGCTCGCCACGACTTTAATATGAAGCGGATGACTTCGGATGAGGCGGTTTCCTTGCTTCAGAAAGAATGGAGCGATGACAGGCTTCTGGCGTGCGAAGGTACGCTGGGTCATCCATCGTCAGAGATAGTATTTGCCACCTTTAGACATACGGGAAGCGCTCCCCGAAATGACCCCCGAAGAATGGCCGCTGCCTTGGCGCGTAGAATGCGCTGAGAGAAACCCACGGCCCGACGAGGAGTTGTATGAATTCAGTTATCAGCGATTCGCGGTCTCGAATTTTCGATTCCCGACGGTGGCTGATGCGCAAAATCATCACCTATTTCGGCCAGCTAAAGAGGTTCGCCCCAAGCGGCCTCCGCATTACTCCTGCTGGGGCCAAACTGAGCCACTGCACGGCGAATCACCTCAGCCCGAAATTGTGCATCAAAACGAGAAATTGGGCCTCGTCTTGTCGGGGCCGCCCCGCTTTGTAGGGAGGTTAAAATAGTGAGAAAGCGAGCAATGAGCGATGCTCCCACGCTTGATAGTGGCGGCCTACTGGACGCGACTTGGTTTGTCGGCGCAGGGAGAAGGAGGATTGCCGAATGGCTTTCAAAAAGGCTGTCCTCTATCGATCACGGTGCCCCAATTGACATCCGCGCCGGCGAGGCACCTGAACAGGCAATTGTGGGCTTGGTGAATCAGGTGGGTTCCGAGGAGCCATGCACGCAGGAAATCGCATTGGCCGTTATTTCGTTGTTGGACAGATGGGCGAGTGGGTCAAATTCAGCCGACTCTCGCTTGTGGTCGCTACTGTCCCTTTGCCAACAGGTTAGGCTACCGGCAACGCGTGCTTGGTTCACCGAATTCTTGACAGAACTGGCGGAAGATCCGACTCAACTTGAGGCGCGATGGACATCCTCCCAAATCGACGAGTTTTTATTTGCCGCTTTGACACAGCTCACACATTTAACAAACTCCGATGCAAGCCAGGCGTGGTTACAGATGTTGTCCAACCCGAAATATGCGACGCTTGCACTCGAGGGCCTCGCCAAAAGCTTCTCGAAACGCATTCAATATCTTAAAGAATGGTGGCTAGCGTGTCCTGCTGACCAGCGAAGCGCTGAACTCGCTCAGATGATTAGAATGGCGCTAATCTCCCCCGGCATCGAGGCCGCTCGGATTGACATTAATCAGTACTGGAATGATTTTCCGCAGGACTTACGGCTGGCCATCCAAACAACGCTGGCAAGTATTGGCTATCCCCTCTCTGTCCCGCCGGATGGCCGCCATCATTAGGCGTTCGGCGATAGACGGGGCTGCGCGCAAAGCTGTATACGTCTTGCCGCCCGGTCAATTGGCAAAACAATGACCCGTGTTGTGACCTTCTATTCGTTCAAGGGTGGAGTCGGCCGGACGATGGCCTTGGTCAACGTCGCGCATGTACTCGCCCGTTCCGGGCTTCGTGTTCTAATGGTGGACTTCGACCTCGAAGCCCCAGGGATGACTCATTTTTTTGCCGATCAAGTTCGAAGCCAAAAGGCCGCACTTGGATCGAGAGACGCGCTCGATCTCCTGCTCGAAGCAAAAGGCGCGATGTCGGACGCGAAGGCCGCCGAGAACGTCCAATTTGACTCTATCGCGGAGTACGTCGTACAACTGCCCGTTCCGAAGTCGATAAATCAGAATCTGACGTCCAGTAGCGGTTATTTGGGGGGAAGGCTCGACTTTCTACCTGCAACTCTCGAACCCACCAACATCCGAGCAGAAAGCCCTATTCGTTCCGACTTTTTGCACAAAATCGGCGCTCTGAACCTTCCATCGATTTTTTCGAACGCCGGTCCCCGCCATTTCTTCGGACAATTCGTCAAAAACTACTTTTTATCCGCGCGATTCCGCACACCCGCTGACCAGATATTCACTAGCGAGGAAACTGTATCGGCTAAGTACGATATTGTCCTTATCGATTCGCGGACCGGGCTAGGCGAAATTTCAGGTCTGTGCGTGGGCCCATTGAGCGATGCGGTTGTAATTTTCACGGGCCTCAACAACCAGAACATTTCGGGGACGAAATATTTCATGCAGAGGTCTGGATTGCTTGGGCCAGAGGCCAAGCCACATTTGGTAGTAGTAGGCCCAGTCCCGCCGTGGCACACAACTGACTCCTCCCAGAAGAAACGGAGACTAATCGCCGATTTACGCTCGATCACACAGGAACCAATTGAAGTACCGTATCATCCCCTCGCAGCGATTAGTGAACCCATCTTTGTGCAAGTCGAACCGGAAGACCCAATTGCACTGGCATACGAGACTCTGGCACCCCGAGTGGTTGATATCTGCGGATTCTATGAACCGCTTCAGACCGTTCGGCTAGCTTGCTCGGCAACAAGGCATTCGTGATAAGTGGACGTTTCTTAGCAGAGTCGCAGACTCGCTTCACATAGTCAGAGCCGAGCAAACCCGCCAAAAGAACGATGTTTTACGCAATCTATATCTTTTCCCTACTGCCGCCGGGATCGCGGGTCTGTCGCGAATCAAGTGGGGAGATGAGTTTGAGGGGGCTGACCCCTCAGCGCTCGGCGCGGGCATGTCTGCGTATTTCCATGGGCAGGAAGCCCATCTCACCAGGGCTTGGACGCTCTCGGATCAACTCGAAGGACCACTAAAGCGACGCGTCCAGTCGCAACTGGTTCTTTTCCAATACCGAGTATTTGGTTCACTCCCACGAAGGCATGATTTCTTGAAGCAGGCGTTTCCGCCTTTGATACGATCCTTTCGGAGGGCGCGGCGTCGACCGAATATCCGCTCACAGAGATCATGGACGCGGTTATGGCCATCGCCGGCTCTACGCTTGACCATATAGACGACACAGACGAGCGAAGGCAAACAATAAACAGACTCGTTAAGTGCCTTGAGCGTAGGCCCAACGCATTTTTCTTCGAGACGCAAATGATGATGCTCGGGTCTTCGCGCCTGGTGGGCAGCTATTTGAAGTTAGTACTTGAGGTGAACGCACGCGAAACTAGACGATTGTCGAACGCGGCGATCGAAGCCTTACACGCGTTTCGCTTACCGCGAGAGGTAATTCAAGGGCTATCATCGAAGATTCGAACTCATGACCCTTTAGGTGACTACATGCGATCGGAGCACGGTTGGCTGTCGGATCGTGGCGGCGGTGCCGCTTTATCCGCTCGTTTGCCTCTGCTGATGATGTCCGGGCTTGCTCTAAGTGATGGCGCGGAGGCAACGCAAGAAATATTGCTCTGGTTAGAACTGGCGCCGAGACACTCGGATTCGGTTGGCGCGCACTGGTGAATTGGAACCAATTCGAGGCGCTCAACTCGGACTCGGCATGGAAGTCGGCAATTTCAGAGGAGGATCGGCTCGTTTCCCAGGTAGAAGCTGCGATTGCCAACGGTAAAATTGCGCCTTAGCCGACCCATATGTGCCCCTAATAACCCCCCCCGCTCGCCCATCCTCCAAAAGAGCCTCTTTGTCGGAACTGTCTATAACGCGGTGCCAGACAAGATGTCGGGCCGGAAGGTTACCGGTCAGCCGAACAACGAACCGGTGATCTTTTGACCTAGAGCATTTTCACGTAGCCTCTAGCGCCAGCCACAATAATGCGATAAGTTGAATGCCGACAGGAGGTCGTCGGCATGGAAGCGTATTCCTTGGATCTTCGTAAGCGAGTTCTGGCCGCGTGCGATGCGGGCCAATCCACCAAAAAAGTCGCGGAGCAATTCGATGTGTCGCCGGCATGGGTGCGACGCTTAAAACAACGTCGCCGGGAAGACGGCAGCATCGAGCCGCGGCCCATCCCGGGCGCAAGCCCAAGCTGGATCAGGCCGCTCGCGATTGGCTGCTGGAGCGGGTGCGTCGTCAGCCCGATGCGACGTTAGAGGAACTGAGACACCAGCTCAAGACGGAATTGGGGATCGGGATCAGCATCGGCGCATTGTGGATGGCGCTGCGGAAGCGGAAGTTCTCTTTTAAAAAAAGTCGGTCCACGCCGCCGAACAGCAGCGGCCCGACGTCCAGGCGCAGCGGGCGATCTGGTTCGAGCAGTTGAAGGATATACCGCTGAACAACCTTGTGGTGATCGATGAAAGCTGCGCCGTGACTAACATGATGCGGACGCGGGGAAGATGCTTACGATCCGATCGCCTGGTCAGCGCGGTTCCGCATGGGCATTGGAAGGTGCTGACGATCATCGCGGCCATGACGCTTGGCGGCGTTCAAACCGCCGTGACCGTCGACGCTCCCTGCGATGGCGAGATCTTCCGCAACTTTGTCCGGGACGCCTTGGTCCCCACGCTGCGGCCCGGGCAGGTGGTGATCATGGATAATCTGCAATCTCACAAAGTCAGCGGGATTCGCCAGGCGATTGAGGCCACGGGGGCTCGTCTGCTGTATCTGCCGCCGTACAGTCCCGACTTCAGCCCCATCGAACCGATGTGGTCCAAGGTGAAGCAGAAGCTTCGTTCACTGGCGGCCCGGACGGTGGAGACATTGGGCCAAGCCGTGGAGGAAGCGCTAGCCACGGTCAGCGCCTCCGACTGCGAAGGTTTTTTCAGGCATACAGGGTACACGCTACATGATAAATGAAAATGCTCTAGCGGCAAACCGAGTCCGGCGCTCGACCGGCTGGATCGTCATGCATGATACACAAATGCAGACATTCAAATCATTCGAATTCCATTGTTATACATCATACCAATATCGGAATTCGGATTTTTCCCAATCTACCCATCCCACCCATATTGTTGCAGACTGTCCAATTTTGTATTTGATGGGAACGACCAGAAAAAAAATCCCGGACAGCACCCCTCAAGCCGTATGCAAATGCCGAATGATATGCCCCGTATGAATGTAAACCACATCCTCGGCAATATTCGTGCAGTGATCCGCAATCCGCTCCAGATTCTTCGCGATCATGATGTTCCCTAGCTCGGTATTGGCCTTCTGCCCGTCGCTTTCCATCAGGCAAATCATGTCCTGAACGATCTGGTGATAGAGGGCATCGACCACATCGTCGCTCTTGAGGACATGGCGGGCAAGCGACTCATCCTGGAGGTTAAAGGCCTTAATCGTGTCGCGCAAAGTTGTCAGCACGGAGTTGGCCATCAATTTCAGATCCGGCGGCGGCTCATAATCCGGAAGCTGCGAAAGCGGCAACACCCGCTGGGCGATGTTCACCGCGCAGTCGGCAATCCGCTCAAAATCCGCGTTTACCTTGATGATTGTGGTGACGGTCCGCAGATCGACGGCCGCCGGCTGCTGGAGGGCGAGCAGGTCGATGGCGCTCTTTTCCACCCGCACTTCCTCTTCGTCGATGCGCTGGTCGAGGTTGATCGTGGTCTGGGCGAGCTTGGCGTCGGCGGTGAAGAGGGCCTCGCACGACTGCTCCACCGACTGGAGCACCAGCGCGGTCATTCGCGCGACCTGCGTCCTGAGGCTCTCCAGAAGATCGGCCAGATGATGCGACATTGAAATACTATCGGCTATCCGAGACGCCGGGCGAGGATTGAGGTCGATCAGCCGAACCGGCCGGTAATGTAATCCTCAGTCTGCTTGCGGAGCGGGTTCGTGAACATAGCTGACGTTGCATTATACTCGACAAGCGACCCCATATAGAAAAAAGCCGTAAAATCGCTCACTCTGGCCGCCTGCTGCATGTTGTGGGTGACGATCACGATGGTGTACTTGTCGCTCAGGGCGGTGATCAGATCCTCGATCTTGGTGGAGGCAATCGGATCGAGCGCGCTGCACGGCTCGTCCATGAGAAGGACGGTGGGGCGCGTCGCCAGGGCGCGGGCGATGCAGAGCCGCTGCTGCTGACCGCCAGACATTCCCAGGGCGCTGGTCTTGAGGCGGTCCTTCACTTCGTCCCAGAGTGCGGCTTTCTGGAGGCAATCCTGGACGATGGCGTCGAGCTCGGACCGGCGATGGATGCCCTGGAGCCGGGGGCCGTAGGCGATGTTGTCGAAGATCGATTTGGGGAAGGGGTTGGGCTTCTGGAAGACAAGGCCGATTTGCTGGCGCAAGGCGACAAGATCGACCTTCGGCTCGTAGACATCCTGGCCGGAGATCAGGAGCTGGCCTTCGACCCGGCAGCCGGGAATGAGGTCGTTGAGCCGGTTGATGGAGCGCAGGAAGGTGCTTTTCCCGCATCCGCTGGGTCCGATCATGGCAATGACCCGGTTGCGCGGCATGGCCATGGAGGCGGATTTAATGGCTGGATGGGACCCGTAGAAGACGCTGAGGCCGCGGGCTTCGATGAGGACGTCGCCCGCGGCAACGAGTTCGGCGGGGGAGGCGGTAGCCTGGGGCGGGGCAGTCGCCGCCTTTTCCGGCCTGGCGGATGCACTCAAGGGAGTCGTTGTCCGCAGCGCCATCCTGCTCATAGTTTGTTATTGCTCCAAGATTTCCAGAGTTTAAGGGGCATGGCTGCGGCTTCAAGGGCATTACGAAAGATTAACAGAACACGGCGGTCAGTTTTCCCAGATTGCCGTCCGATAAAAGCACTCACAATTCGCAATTTTCTATTGAACCGGGCACAAGATCAAATTATACTCCAAAGATCGGGCTCCCATTTGTACATAGGAATAGCCAGACCAGTATACCGCCAACGGCAGGATCGTTGGATTTTAGAAGGAAGGGAAAAAATGTTTCGCAAGTTTGCAGCGATAGTTGCGGTGGGGATGTTGGGGGCAATGGCTTCTTCGAGCAGGGCGGATACTTATGTAGCCGCTAACCTGACCGGTGTATCGCCGTCATTAGCCACTGCTACTCTGAATGGGTCGGGCAATTTTTATGCCGGCCTATTGAATTGGAACGTGGTTGCGACGAGCAATAGCTCGGTTTTCGCAGTCGGCTCCAACTTCAACACCTACTGCGTCGATATCAGTCATGACATTGGAATCGGCGGCACCTACCAATATGACTTGACTTCCCTTGGCAGTGCCGCCGCCCTGGCAGGCAAGACCTACACCTACGGCGCTGGCTCCGTTTCGATGGTAGAAGCAATCGATACCCTGTATAGCCAATTCTACGGGCAAAGCACCACGGCCACGCTGACCTACAGTGCCGATCAGGAGGCAGCGGCGTTTCAGGGGGCTGTGTGGACGGTACTCTTTACGCCACCGAACTCGATCGGTTTAGGTGACGCCGGCGCGACCACCCTTGAGGGTGATGAGTTGGCGGCATTGGATACCCAATTGGCGACTGGCGGCCTTGACGCGTACAACGTCATGGCCTTGGAGGCCGATCCGAGTGGTCCGCTTCCGTACAATGTACAAGGCCAGGATCAAGCGCTGGTGGTAATGCCGACCTTCGGGTCATCGCCGGTGCCGCTTCCCAGCGCCAGCATGGGTGGTTGCGTGCTGCTGGGTCTGTTTGGGCTTGGAGCCGCCTCGAAGAAGCGGTTTGCCACGGCTCAGTAGAAGATTTGAAATTCCAGCGAGATTTTGAAATTCAACGATTGATTTAACCGCCGGGCATTTGCCCGGCGGTTTTTGTTTTGCCGCGAAAATCGCGGTTTTTCTGGTATATAGTTCTACATGAAGTTGGTTCTGGCCGGGGCTCTTTTTATTGGCGGGGCAGTCCTTTCCGGGTGCGCATCAGCGCCCGTTGCCGTGGTCTCGGCGCCGCCGCAGTCGGACGTACGTTCCTCGATCCCGATTGCCGAATTTCAGGGGACGCCTGCTGAGATCGGCAGCGAGCACGGGACGCGATTTCGATCGCAGATCAGCGAGCTTCACGACAAATATCTGCTGGTTGAACTGCAGGGCCAGAGCCTGGTGCAGGCGAGGCTGGCGGCGGCAAGCTTCGAGCTTTTTATTTCGCCCGATGATCGCGCCGAGATTCAATCGCTGGCGGAAGAGTCGGGATTAAATGTTTATGATGCGGTGCTGGCGCAATGTTTTCTGGATCTGATGCCGGTGGCGGGGTGCTCGACGATTTCACTGCCGGCCTCGGCGTCGCCGGACGGGGTGGCGCGGTTTGGGCGGAACCTGGACTTCGATTCTTTGAATGTGCTGGATAAGAATTCGGTTTTGATCGTTTATCGTCCGAGTGGGAAGTATCAGTTTGCGACGATTGGTTGGCCGGGGATGATCGGGGCGGTTTCGGGGATGAACGAATATGGGTTGTGTCTGGCGAACATGGAGGTGCCGCGCGGGTTTCGGCCTCCGATGGCGATGCCATATACGCTGCTTTATCGCGAGATTCTGGAGCGGTGCCGGACGGTGAGGGAGGCGATCGATGTGCTCAATCGCGAGCCGCGGCAGACGGCGAATAATCTGATGCTGATGGACGCCGCAGGCAATCGCGCGGTGGCGGAGATTCGGCCCGAGGGGGTGACGGTGCGATGGGGGCAGGCGGATGCAGCGCTGATCAGCACTAACCATCAGCGCGGGCTTGATACGGCGACTCCGGGATTTTGCTGGCGGTATGACTCGCTGCATGCGGAATCGGGACGGGAGATGGGGCATATTGATTTGCCGCACCTGGAAAGGATGCTTGGCGGTGTCGTTCAGGGGGAGGGGGGAAGCATGACGATTGAGTCGATGGTGTTTGAGCCGGCAAACCGTGTGGTTTATCTGGCTACGGGTGCAGATGCACCGGCGAATGGGTATGGGAGAATCGATCTTAAGGGATATTTCCGGGAGAGCGGCGGCGCCTCGGTCAATTTGCCTGAAGGCAGCCGATGATTTCCACATCTTTTGCACCGGCATCCGTGGCACGTAAATTGTTTTACAAAAAGCACTTAGACGTTCGTCGCAAGATCCGATATGAAGCGGTGCAAATTCGCCCTTGCTTTTTGGGGGGACAGCGTTAATATCTTAAGAGCGTACCGGGCGTTGAGTCGCCGATGCGGGTAGAAAAGAAAAGAGCGTTTGGGGGAAGGGGTCCCAAACGATTTACAATCCTCAACCGTCCAAGCACCCCCTTGGACGACCTCCCTTCCTAAAGGGAGTTACGCCCCGGATCCCCCCGTCCGGGGCCTTTTTATGCGCGCTGCGGGAAGCATTCTGGGAAATGTGGAGACTCAGCGAGCAAGCTCGCTGGCTACACGCAATACCGTTCAACGGGGTCTTCCAAAATCGAGCCTCCCGCCATGATGGTGTTGTCATAAATACCACGTGGCAAGGAGGCTACGATGTTGACCGTGCACAAGGAAGTCGCGGCGCTGTCGCGCGCCGATTGTCTTGCGGGCCTTAAACGTATCATCCCTGTCGCCCGGATCAAGCGGGTGCTTCGAGACAATGGCAAAGATCGAGCCGTTTGTCCTCGTCTTCCGGCGGCGGCCGTGGTCCACTTCGTGCTGGGGTTGGGTCTGTTCGCCAGGGACTGCTATCGGCAGGTGTTCCGCTGGATCAATCCCCACAGCCCGGTCCCCGGTCGTTCCACGTTGTGTGAAGCGCGGCAGCGGATCGGCGTCAAGCCGCTGGTGGACCTTGCAATCAAGACCGTCAGGCCGTTGGCCGATCCGGCGACCACGCCCGGAGCGTTTTACCGCGGGATGCGTTTGGTGGCCTTGGATGGATTTGTCCTGGATATTCCCGACAGCTCCGAGAACGCCCGGGTCTTCGGCCGGCCGCAGGGCGGACGCACGCCCGGCGCTTTTCCCCAGGTTCGGGTCGTCGCCCTGTGCGAGATCGGGACCCATGTGCTGTTCCGCTGGCTCATCAAGCCGATCACCACCGACGAGCGTCCCATGGCCCAGCGTCTGATCGGGGAACTATCGCGCAACTCGCTGCTGATCTGGGACCGCAATTTCCTCAGCTTTGGTCGGGTCCGGCAGGTCCTGGGCCAGCACGCCCATCTTCTGGCCAAGATCAAAAAGAACCTGGTTTTTCAGCCGATTCGCAGGCTCGGCGACGGTTCGTACCTGGCCAAGATCTATCCCACGGCCTGGCATCGCCGCGACGACCGCCACGGCCTGATCGTGCGCATCATCGAGTACCGTCTGGACGATCCGTTGCGGGGCGACCCCCAGGAGAAACATCGTCTGCTCAGCACGCTATTGGATCCGACGCTCGATCCGGCCCCGGTGCTGATCGAACTCTATCACGAGCGTTGGGAAGAGGAGTTGACCCTCGACGAGTTTAAGACCCACGAGATCGAGCGTGTTCCCCTGCGCAGCCAGACGCCGGCCGGCGTGATCCAGGAATTGACGGGGTTGTTGCTGGACCACTTTGTGATCCGAACGCTGATGCACGAGGCGGCCCAAAGCCGGGGGATCACCTCTTTGCGGCTGTCGTTCACGGGCACGCTGAAAATCCTGCGGTGCCGGCTTCCGCAGTGTCCCAGCAGTCGGCGGGCGCAAAGCCGATGGTGGGATCGGTTGATCGCGGAGATTGCGGAGGAGCGCATCGAGCCGCGAAGGAATCGGATCAACCCGAGGGTGATCAAGAAGAAGATGAGCAAATGGGCCAAAAAAAGCCCGGAAGATCGACATTACCCCCAGCCAGCCAAGCGGTTCGGGGATAGCATCGTCATGCTCCGTTGAACGGTATTGTGGCTACACGGGGATGGGGAGATCGGATTTTCGTTTGGTTGGCGCGGGTGCTATTTGTGCGTGGGTGATGGCGCGGCAGTGGCATTGGGTTTGGGGGCGGGGGCTTCGCTGAAATTCCAATAGCGCTTCATTTGGACGATGGCGGAGTCCTGCCCGTCGGATCGCTTGTCGGAGTTTTCGAGCCACTGGGCGGCTTGCCCGAGATGGTGGGAGTTGTAATAGACGTAGGTCAGCAGGAACGAGTGGAGGGTGTCGTCGGGCGCGTCCTGGGAAATCTGCTTCAAATCGGTAATCAGAGATTTGAGGCGATCGGCGCCGAGGTGCTTCTGAAGGTCGTACTGCCCGAGCAGAACGGCAGGATCCTGGGCGACGGCGACGTGGATGTCGGCGTTGGCCTGGGCGTAATAGCCGCCGCCAAGCTCCGCGGTTGCGCGGGCCATGAGGATGAGGGGATTGTTGGGGGCGGCATCGATTGCTTCGTTGTAATTGGTAATGGCTTTGTCGTAGCGCTGGCCCTGGACGTTTTGCTCGGCGGTGCCGATCAGGTCGGCGAGGCCCTTGGACCTGATTCCGTTGGCATAGCTGTCGATGGGAATCGGGGCCGGCGAGGCGGGCGGGGCGGTCAGGGTCGCCGGACCGCCAAGGTTGGTCGGGAGCTTGCTGAAATCGGGAGCGGCTCTATTGGGTTCAGCCTGGCTTGGTACGGCTTCCTGTTGCGAGCCGCCGTTGGCGTTGTTTTGATCGGGACCTGGAATACCGCTGGGCAGACCACCGGGCAACTGCGTAGGCGTGGCTGTCTTGCCGGCAAGAACATCGGCGCCGCTTTCGGCGTTGGTTTGCGCCAATTGCTGCAGGCGGCGAATCTCCTGGAACTTGCGGTTCGCCTGTTCATCCGTCATGGAATGCGAACTGTCATAATCCTCCATGTTTTGGCGCAGCTTGGCGTACAAGGCGCTCTGCTGCGTGGGAGGCGGAAGGCTCGCGTCGCTGGGCAGATAGGTGCGATTCGATTGATCGGTGGAAACGTCGCCGGCCGTGGGGGAGAGACTGGAGGACTGCAACTGCGAGCTATTTGAGTTCACATCCGTCAGCGGCTGATTGAAGCTCGAGGTTTGGCTGCCGGGCTGCAACGGCTGAAGCAGGGAGGCTCCGGAGCCATTGGCGATGCCGCCATTTGTGCCGCTTTGCGCAGAGTTGGCGGCGGACGGAATCGGATTCTGCAGCGTGAGTTCCTGGCGAATCTGGCGAATGCGCGCCTGGACCGGCATCGGTCCGACGGCGGTCGAACTTCCCTGCGTCTGGTTGGAACCGAAGACGGAGGACTGCTGGTTCCCCTGGCTGTTGTTGGGATTGTAAAGGTTCTGACCGTTGTTTTGCGTGAGCTGGGAGTTGTCGGTGTTGAGCTGGACGGTTCCCCAAAGCGCGGAGCCGGAAAGCAACTGCTGAGCGCTTTCGGAGGGATTAACACTGGAATCCACCGGGCCCGGGACGACGATCTGATCGGGCTTGGGAAGAATCTGGGTCTGTCCACTGAAATCGATTGTGCCCAGACGAACGTCCTGTGGAGACTGGGCGAGGGGTTGCTGAAGCGTGAATCCGGGGGTTCCGGAAGTCGCCGCGGCTCCGTTTAAGCTGGTGTCGGGTGGGGCCTGGATGTGATTCGACAAGCCGTAATAAATTTGCGAAGGCGTAGAAGGCTGTGCGTAGCCGCTCGAGGAGGCCGTTGGGTTGGCCATGGTGGGAACGCCAGTGGAGTTTGCGATGAACTGGTCGACGCCCTGTCCGGGGATAAGCCCGCGGAAGGCGAACGGATCGGTGTACCCTACGCCAAGGTTAACGCCGTCAATTTCCGGGCCGCGAAACGAATAGCCGTTGCGTGCGTTGCCGGTGGAGATGGCGTTGTTGTACTGCGACCAGCTCTGAACGGTATTTGCCGAGGTATTGAAACCACCGCTGCCGACCTGGGGATTGGCGTCCATGGCCTGGCCGTTGGTGTTGATGCGCATCTGGCCGATTGCAGGGGCGGCGGCGAAAGCGGCGCCGGCAAGCGCCGCGAGCATTGCAACATACGAGCGTTTACGACACTTCATTGGCGATCCTTGTTTGAATCTCAATTATATCATTCCCCATACCGCCTCACGGCACAAAAACGCGATTTGTATCCTTATAGATGGCCGGGATGGGCTAAAAGTTGCAGTTTTTCGCTGTTTTTGGCGATCTGGCCGCCTATGCAGCTATATCGGTAGATAAACTAGGGGAGATGCGGAGCGGACACAAGCGGTGTGGCGGAGGCCCGTCCTTTTGCCCTCACGGCCGCTAAAAACCGTAGATCGGGACTGACCTCTGGGGGGGAGACCAAGTTTTTCAGCTAGTACGGCGGATCCGCCTAAATCGTGTGAGAGCGGTTGATCAAACCCTGAAAGTAAGTGGGTGATGCTCCGAAGCAGGAGGGTTCTCCTGTTACCCGGCGGGACAGGCTTCCCGTCTTTAAAACTCGACGCGTGAGCATCAAGTGCGGGCGTGCCTTTTCGCCGGCGGCTATCCCCAAGGGTTGATTATAGGTTTAACCAATATGGCTCTCCAATCACCTAGAAAAGCAGAACATCCGTACGTTGGAAATAATATCGGTCTGGGGGCGCGCGGGCAATGAAAGAATTGGTTAAAAAGGCGCTTGCGGAAAAAAATAAAACGGCCTGAAAAATCAGGCCGTTTGGGTCGCTTTTTTCTTGACTATTGAAACGGATAACGATCGTCAAAACGGGGGCGGTTCGCCGCGTTTCCACCAGTCGGCGTCGTCCTTTTTCTTGCGGCGGGGCGAGGAATCGTCGGGCCCGTCCATGAGGGGTCCGTCGAACTTTTCGTCGTCTTGCTCATCATCACCATAGTCGTTGCCATCTTCGCCGCGCACCATGGTCGCGAGCGTGACCGCGAAGACGGGGGCGATGGCGCGGAGGGTGGCGGCATCTTCGGGAGAAAACGGCTTGGACCCCTCGCGGAAGAGAACGATGCTGGCCAGCGATTCCCCCAGGTAGGTGCAGTGAATTCCCAGGACGGTCTGGTTGCGCAGGATTTGGGCTTCGGCGGGGCTCATGACTTTAATCGCTTCACTGGCCTCGAGGTGCATCATTCCGTCCCGGCGGATGATCTGGAGCAGCCCGGCCCGCATCGCTTCGGTGAGCGCGGGGTCGCCGGGGATGGTGTATTTCATGTAAGCGCCGAGCTGAAAATCGGGGTCGGGCCCGGCCAGCCAGATGGCGACGTTCGAATAGCCGATCTGGCGGAGGATCCAGTCCATGGCATGGCAGAGCATCTGCTCCAAATCTTCGGAGGCGACGATCACCCCCCGGAAGGATTCGACGATCCTGACCAGATCAAGCTGGCGGGAGAGGTCGCCGTAGGCGGCGACGAGATCGTTACAGAGCAGATCGACCTTGCGGGTGACGAGCCTGCGGGCGTCGTTGAGCCGGCGGACGGCCAGGCGGAGCCGCTCGACGCGGTTCTCCGACTTCACCCGCTGTGCATTGCGGTGCAGTGCCGAGCGAACGCGTTGGACAAAATCATCGGGCATGAGGGGTTTGCTCATGAAATCGACGGCGCCGTGTCGCAGGGCGGAAATGGCGGTATCGACCGTGGCCGCGCCGGTGACGACGATGGCGCTGGCCAGCGGCTGGCGAGCCTTGAGGGCGGCGAGCAGCTCGCTGCCGTCACCGTCGGGAAGATTCAGATCGACAATGAGCAGATCCACAGGCTGCGATTCGATGATGTGCAGGGCTTCGCTGAACCCGGCAGCTTTGGCGAGGCGGCAATCGATGTTGCGGCCGATCATTTCGGTGATGACCTCAACGATGTCGAGCTGGTCGTCAACCACCAGCACGCGCGGGGAGGTGGAACGTTCGGTTTGGGGTGGTTGTCGGACTGGCGTCATTCGCTCTCCATTACTTCGCGGACCGTCCGCTTTCCGCGGACACCATTTTCCCATTGGCCGTCGGAAGCAGGATCAACGTCCTGGTTCCCTGCTGCGGGCGGCTTTCGAGCCGCATGGTCCCACCGCTGGATTCGAGCCAGCGCATGGCCTTGGGCAGTCCAAGTCCGCGGCGTCGGCCGGCGGGCTTGTTGCTGAAGAACGGGTCGAAGGCGCGTTTGACCGTTTCTTCGTCCATTCCACAGCCGTTGTCGGTGATCGTCAGCGCCACGCGGGATGAATACGGGTCAAACGCCGCATGAATCGCCACGTGCCCTTTTTTCGGATCGGTCGCCGACAGGGCGTTGTCGAGGACCTCCGTGAGCGCCGCGGAAACTTGCCGCGGATCGACCATCACCGGCGGGACATCGCCCATGGTCAGCTCAATCGTCCTATCGGCAGGATCGGTATGCTGCTTGGCATCGTGCAGCGCCCGGGCGACTAAATCCGCTAGGTCGGATTCCTCACACTTGGGCGGCACGGGCTTGGCGAAGTCCATCAGCTCAGAAATGATTTCGCTGAGGCGATGACTTTGATCATAGATGAGATGGGCCATCGCTTTGTGCTTGGGGTCCGCTAATTGGTTGGCCAGCAACTGTGATCTGCCGCTGATTACCGCCAGCGGATTGTTCATTTCATGGGCGGCGCCGGCGGCCATTTCACCGATGCTGATCATCATTCTGGAATGAAGGATTTCGTTTTGGGCGGACTGGAGTCGGCGATTGGCCTCGGCGAGTTGCTCGGCCAGAGCGCGGGCTTCTTCGCGAATCTGGGCGGTCCGCAAGGCGAGCGCCCAGCCGCCGGCCATGGCGTTGAGTTCCCTGAACCTGGGGGCTGAGCCGCTGGCTTTCACCGGCCGGGCGCCCCAGACCACACCGCCGACGCACGTCCCTTCGGCGCTGAGGCAGGTCCAATATCGCTGATCTCCAATGAGGCGGGGCGAAATAGCGGAGAGGAGCCAATCCAATTCGTCCCCCGCGTGAAGGACCGGGCCATCGCCGGCTCCAACCGTCGGGCGGGCAGGGCAATCGACGAGGGACGATTCGAAAATATCGCCTGCTTCGTCGAAGAGCAGAACTTCCGCGTAATCCTGGCTTGGCATGAGAGAGAAGGCCGCGACGCAGCGAACGCCGAGCACACCCACGGCGGTCTGGCCGATCCCGCGGAGGACGATCTGCGGGGATGCGTCGGGGCGAAGCTCGCCCTGAAAAGAGCTGAGCGCGTCGAAGAATTGTGCACGGACGGCCAAGCGTCGATTCTTGGCGGCCAGTTGCCCGCTGACGCGGCCGAGTTCCTGGTTGGCCCGCGAGAGGGCCTGATGATAAAGCTCCTGGGTGCTCGCCTGGCCAAGATGAAGGGCCTTGGCGCGCGATTCGATACGGCCCACGAGGCCGGCGACGGCGGCGTCGATCGCGGCGACCGAGAGGCCGAGGGCTTCGCCCATTCGCTCCCGGCTGACGCTGAAGGAGTAGTTGCCGCTGTAGCCAAGATGCTGCTCGCGGACGATCAGGTCGGCAAGCGTGACCAGGTTGATCATCCGGGGGAATTTCACCGAATCGGGCAGGGCTTCGGGAAGCTGGCTGTGCAGCCAGATGCTCTCGCGGATCATCTGGGGGAGCTCCCAGCGCTCGGCAAGGCGCTTGCCGACGACCATGTGATCGAGCCCGATGACGGTGCGCTCGACATCGGCGATGTTTCCACGCAAAAGGTCGGCGGCTTCGACGACGCGGGCAAAGCTTTTGGGAAGGATCGCATCGAGGGCGACTTTGCCCAAATCGTGAACCAGTCCGCAGACAAAGGCTTCCGAGGGGCGGAAACCGTTGCCGCGGCCCTGGGTTTTTTCCATCGCTTCGCCGAGCAATTCGGCGCAGCAGGCGGTCGCCAGGGAATGCTTCCAGAACTCCTCGCGCGAAAATTGGGATGAATTGGACCTGGCGGCAGAAAATGTTTCGAAGACCGAGACGGCCAGGACGGCGCTGCGAATCGCCTCGAAGCCGAGAAGGATCACGGCCCGCTCGAGGGTGACCTCTTCGAGGCGAACGCCCATGTCGGCATGGTGGATGAGCTGAAGGATCCGGGTGGTCAGGGCCGGGTCGCTGCTGATGAGGGCGACGATGTCGCGGACGTTGGATTCCTGGTCGGCGACGGCTTCGATGACCCGTGCGGCGACCGCCGGGAGAGTTGGCAGCTCCTCAAGCTGCTGCAGGATCAGCTCGACGCGCCGGGGCGGAAGTTGGTCCGGGGACGAGGACATCTGGGGAATGATCGCCATTTTTCCCTCTCCCGAAACCCAATGGGAGAGGGAGCCAAAGCGTTTCAGCGGGGAAACCGCCGATCACGCCCCCAGCATTTCCCCGACCCGTTCAATCAGCTTTTCGATGTTGAACGGCTTCTTGACGAAATCGTCGGCCCCGGCCTTGAGCAGGTCGTTGATCTCATCCTGGTTCACAACGCCCGAGACGATGACGATCTTCATGTGCTCGAAGTTGGGGTTTTTGCGGATGGTCTGGCAGACCACGTTCCCGTTGATGTCCGGAAGCATGTAGTCCAGGATGACCAGGTCGGGGAGGAATTCCTGGGTAAGGATGCCGGCGTCATAACCGGTGGCGGCGGTCTTCACTTCGAAGCGGCCGTCGCGTTCCAGGACGTCGACGAAGAGCTCGACAATCTCCGGATCGTCGTCCACGACGAGGACCTTCAGCTTGCCGTTGTCGAGCGCATCCGGGGGGATGCCGTTGTCCTTCATAAAGGCGATCAGGGCATCGCGGGGAATGCGACGGAACCGGCTGCCCGGCACCCGGAACCCACGCAGACGACCACTGTCAAAACAGCGAATGATGGTCTGCTGTGAAACTTTGCAGATTTCCGCGGCCTCTCCAGTCGTGAACACAGTCTTCATGGTTTCCTCGAAGCAAGCTGTTAAACTCGGCGAGAGTATTACAGGCTTTATTCTTTTACCTGTTTATCCATCTTCGCTATTTGAACATCGGCCGTAACAATTTGCAACTTAAACAACGCGCTTACGTTAAAACGCGTAAATCAGGCAAGATCGGAAGAACACACGACTTAGACATACTACGTCAGATAAAAGACGTGGTTCAAAGCCGGTTTGGGGAAAAATGAAGGGCTTCAGTAAGGGATTGGGCGGAGGTGGGTTGCGAAAAAAACGAAAATAGCGGTTCCGACGACGGCAACGGCGAGGGTTCGCCAGAGGTTTACGGGCTGATCCAGCTTTCGGCTCAGAAACCCGCCGAGAATCATCCCCCCTACCAAACCCCCGCCGTGGGCGGAGAGATCGACCTCTTTGGACATGATGGCGAAGATGAAGTTGTAAACCACGAAGATGCCGACCGAATTACCCAGGGAGCTGCAAAATCTGCGCTGGGACGGCTCCGCGCTGGACATATAGATAGCCAAGCAGAGCACCAAAGACGCCAAAGACCGCACCAGAAGCGCCACCGGTGAGGCTGCGTCGGATGAAAGTAGAGGCTGACGAAGCTGCCGGTCAGCCCAGAGAGAAGGTAGATCACCAGGTAGGTGAAGTTGCCAAAGAGCCGTTCGACGATCTGGCCCCCCTGCCAGAGGACGAACATGTTCATGCCGATGTGGATGATTCCGAAATGGACGAACATTTCGGTGAAGAGCCGCCAGGATTGGTGGTCGGTGGTGAGGGGACCGTAGCCGGCGCCCCACCGAAGCATCTGCTGCGGGGCGGGATCGAACAACCCGCCACCCGTGAGAACCATCAGGCCGAAGACCAGGGAGTTGGCGGCGATGAGGGCCTTGGTAACGTGAATCCGCGGCGTGAGGGTGAAGAGCCGGCGATAAAACGCCACCTCCGGCGGCTCACCGGCGTAATTGACCTGGACGTGAATCGGCTGGCTCGCCGGCTCCGGGCACGGGAGGCAGGGGAAATCGCGGATCGTTACTCATCAATACTCTGCAATCGAATGAAGCGGTTCACCGCAGAGCACGCAGAGAGGCGCGGAGAAAATACAGAGTCGATGCACTTCAATTCTCATCGCTCTCTGCGATCTCCGGGGTGAGCCGCATTTCTCGATCAGCGATAGAACTCGATGATCAGGTTCAGATTCACCTCGAAGGGCACGTCTTCGATCACGGGCATCGCCTTGATCGTGCCGGTGAGCTGGGCGGGGTTCCATTCCAGCCAGTTGGGAACTTGATGGCCAGCGTTCTGCTCCATGTTGTCGCGAAGAACCTTGTGAATGCCTTCCTTGAAGGTGATTGTCTGGCCGGCCTTGACGAGAAAGCTGGCGATGTCGGTCTTTTGGCCGTCGACGATGACGTGTCCGTGCGAAACGATCTGGCGGGTGGCCCAGATTGTGCGGCCAACGCCAAGGCGGCGAAGGACATTATCGAGGCGGCACTCCAGAAGCTGCATCAGCGTATTGGCGGTGTTGCCCTTGGATTTTTTGGCGATGGTCAGAAATCGGCGGAATTGCTTCTCGTACATGCCGTAGTGGTAGCGCAGCTTCTGTTTCTCGTTGAGGCGAACGCCGTATTCGGTGTTCCGGCGGCCGCGATAGCCGTGCATGCCGGGCAGTTCGAGTTCGCCGCGGGCAGTGTGTTTTGGAACGTCGGCGATCGGAACGCCGACACGACGGGAGAGCTTCAGCTTCGGACCGGTATAGCGGCCCATGGGAAATCACTTTCTACGGGCGACAGAGGCCCGTCTCAAAACATGCGCGGCGGCCAAAAAGGTCGGCCGACTTACACGCGAACGTCCACAGGCATGGTTCTGAGGCATGTCGCGGTGGGGATGGGGAGTATAGCGATCGGAGATGGGGGGTCAATTCGGGATTCAGAAATTCCCATATCCCCTCTGTCTCCAACTTGGAAAAAAGTGAGATAAAGTGGGAGTTCCAAAGTGGGGAATTCCGGGGAAATCGCCGCTAAGGCCGCATCGCGGCTTCAGTCTGGGTGCGGAATGGCCGACGATTCATTAGCGCTGATTCATATATGAAAGCGATCACGCAATTAATCGTGGGCACGGTGTTGCTCGCAATGCTTGCCGCCGGATTGCGGTATATGTTCGATCGTGTTCGCGGCGCCGTAACCGATGGCAACATTGGCGGGCTGGTGCTTTGGGAAAACGACTGGAATGAGGCGCTGGCGAAAGCCTCGGCGCAGAACAAGCCGCTGCTGGTTGAATTCGCCCGGAGTTCGTCTGCGAACTGCCGGGACCTGGCCAAAAACGGGTGGTCGCGGGGCGACATCGTGAATGCGGCGTCGGGTTATGTGCCGCTGCTCGTGGATGTCGATTCGAATCCGGATCTCGCAAAACAGTACGACATCGGACCGCTGCCTTCGCTGGTGGTGATCGACGCGAAGAGCCAAGCGATCATCCGCGACGGCCGCGGCCAGGCGTTCACGCCCGACGACCTGCTGCTATGGCTCGATCCCAACGCCCAGCCGAAAATGAACCTGTCGTTTCCTGACAGCAGCACGTTCAATTCTCAAACGGGTTCGCTCGATCTGCAAAAGAGCCCGCTTTCGCCATAGTCATTTCTGCGACCGATAACCCCGCCGAGCCGCACGCCGCAGAGTCGCTACATCTTAACCACCGCTGATGGCCAGACGATGAGGTTGATGCGGCGAAGTCCGCAAAGCCTGATGGAAACGCCGGGGACAAACAGTCCGCCCCTCCCGCCGGCAGCGCTCCCACCGCGCCGCAGCCTCTCTGCGCCTTGCCAGGATGGTCGGCCTTGAGGGAAAAATTGTGATGGCGGTTATCGCGCTGCTCGCGGTGGCGCTGGGATCGACCTGCTGGCTATGGGCGTCGCGGATCGATCCGCAGGTCGCGGAGATGCTTGGCGAGCAGGCGCGGCAAACGGCGGTCACGCTTTCCATGGCGGCCGGGCCGGCGTTAAAGGCGGGCGATGTGGAATCCATGCGGACGATGGGAGCGGCGCTCTGCACGCTCGCAATATTCTGTTCATCGCGTTCTACGATTTGAATGGCGCCAACCTCGCGCTGGCAGACCGCAACGTGACCGGCGGTTCCCCCTGGCCGTCGCTTCAGCAGGGCGAAATCAGCTATCTCGGGCGCGTCCGGCACGGCAGCTCGCCGCAGTTCGGGGAATATCTGGAAGTGTGCCAGCCGGTGCTGACCGCAATTGCGCCAGGGATGTCGCATGCGCCGGCAAAGTCGCGCCTCTTGGGATATGTCTCCGTGGGAATCTCGACGATCCAGGAGCAGTCGCAGGTGAAGCGGGTCAATTATCTGGCCATCGGAATTGGATGCGTCGTGATCCTGGGAATCCTTCCGTTGGCATATCTATTGGTGCACCAGATCTTTCTGCCGATCCGGAAACTGGTCGGGGCAACCAATCGCATCGCCGCGGGCGATCTGGACTATACCGTGGCGATCGACCGCCCCGACGCGATCGGCGATCTGGCCCGGTCGTTCAACGCGATGACGGCAACCATCAAGGAACACCAGCTCCGCCTGCACGAAGCCAACTCAGAGCTGGAGCAGAAGGTTCGCCAGCGCACCTCGCAGCTTGAGGCGGCCAACCGACGGCTTTCCAGCGAAATCGCCGAAAAAGAGGATTTTCTGCGCGCCGTTAGCCACGACCTCAACGCCCCGCTGCGGAATATCAGCGGCATGACCTCGATGCTGCTGATGAAGCACCGCGAAGGGTTCAACGAGGAAATCGTGCATCGGCTGCGAGCGCATCCAGAAGAATGTCGAAGCCGAAACCGAATTGATCTCGGAACTGCTGGAGCTTTCCCGCATCAAGACCCGGCGGGAGAAGATGGAGATGGTCGAGCTTGGGCCACTGGTGCGCGAGCTGGAAGGAATTTTCGAAAACGACCTGAAAGGCGGGGAGATTCTCTTCGCGATCGACACCCCCCTTCCCGTGGTCAATGGCGAGCGTTCGCGTTTCAGGCAGGTGTTCCAGAACCTGATCGACAACGCGATCAAATACATGGGGGAAGGCGGGGCGCGGGAGATTCACATCGGCTGCCGGGTGCGGGCGACGGAATCGGAGTTCTATGTCCGCGATACGGGGCTGGGAATCGATCCCGACGATGTCGACAAGGTTTTTTACATTTTCCGCCGCGGGAAGAATTCAGCGGCGCGCAACGTACCGGGCAAGGGCGTGGGGCTTGCGTGCGTCAAAAGCATTATCGAAACCTACAGTGGAACCATCTGGGTCGAAAGCGAGCCGGGCCAGGGAAGCACCTTCCGGTTCACGATCAACGGGCAGTTTGTTCCGGGATCGGCAACTCGTGAAACGAAAGTGAGCAGTGCAGCATGAGTGCTGGAACGTCGCACAGACATATTCGCGAAAACGGCATCACCATCTTGCTGGTTGATGACGATCAGGATTGCCGGATGCTGATTCGCGACGCGATCGCGCACAGCAAGGTGAGCAACGAGGTTTACGAAGTCGCGAATGGGCAGCAGGCGCTCGATTTTCTGCATCACCGCGGGGCAATGGCGCAATGCGCCGCGGCCGGGACTGATTTACCTGGATATCGAGATGCCCGGTTTGGACGGGCAGGCGGTGCTCAAGGCGATTAAAGCTGATCCGGATTTGCGGGATATACCGGTGGTAATGATGACCGGCGTTGCGGATGAGAGGCAGATGCGCATCGCCGCCGCCGCGGGGGCGAACAGCTACACGCTCAAGCCCGCCAGCGCAGAGCAGTTTCTCAAGACCGTGGTTTCCAGCACGCAATATTGGCTGACGATTCACCAATATCCGGACCATCACCTGCCTTCCGAGAAGTGCAGAAAATAAGCCGGGCTAAACAGGTAATTTGCGATGGCGTTTTACGCGACCGCGCGGGCGATAAATGTCGCCCCTGCTTCACCTTGCGGGGAAGCGCGCCGATAAGACGGCTACAGGAGTGAGATAACCGCGCCAACATGGAATACCTGAAACTGCTCATCGTCGAAGACGATCCCGACCAGCGGCAGCTCATCTCCGAAACGCTGGAGGAGCATTTCGGCCGACCAGCACGATCGTCTCCGTCGAATGCGGTGCAGATGCGATGAAGCTGGAGCTGGGCTCATTCGACTTGATCCTGACGGATTTCAATCTGCCCGACGTCACCGGGATGGAGCTGCTGGAAAAAATCCGCCGGCAGTGCGCGACGCCGGTGATCATGGTTACCGGAGAAAACGTCGGCTACTTCGCGGCCGAGGCCATCCGCAAAGGGGCGATGGATTACGTCGTCAAGTTCGGCGACTATCTCTTCACCATTCCCCTGGTGGTCGAGAAAAATCTGACCGTCGCGAAACTCTACAAGGAAAATGAAAAGCTGCGGTCGGAACTTGAACAGCGCCCTGGGCGAAGTTCGCCATAAGAATGTCGCAGCTTGAAGAGTCGCTGAAGATGGTTGAGGAGATGGCCGCAACGGACGCACTCACCGGGCTTTACAACCGCCGGCATTTCAATCGCGTGCTCGACCAGCTTTATTCGCGAGAGCGAGCGGCTCGACACCGACCTTGCGTGCGTCGATGATCGATCTCGACGGGTACAAGCAGCTTAACGACACCTTCGGGCACGCGATGGGGGACCAGCTTCTGGCGATCGCGGGCAAGGTGATTCTCGCCAACATGCGCCGGATGGACGTGGCCGCGCGTTACGGCGGGGATGAATTCGTCCTGCTTTTGCCGCACGCATCAGCGCAGGAGGCGGCAAGCGTTGCCCAGCGCATCCGCGACGAATTCTGCCAAGGGTCGGCAATCCTGCTGCGGCGAAATGAAGGCCTCGGTATGTCCGTGGGCGTCGCATCGCGAAAGAACAACGGCCCCCGGCGGCGGCGAGCAGTTGCTGGCGCTGGCGGATGCCGCGCTTTACCAGGCCAAGGGAAACGGGCGGAACCGCGTGGTCGTCATTCCCCCGCAGCCGCTGAGCGCCGAGCACTGACGGCAAATCGTTCGGTTTTTCCCGGTCGATACCGAATTTTTCGGGAATATTAAATTCCTGACAAGCGTCATCACTTCGGTTATATTCCCCCTAACCCCTTTTCCCGGAGGCGTCATGAATTCGCCGTTGTGGTGTGTGGCATTGTTGCTCGTGGTGACCCTGACTGCCTCGGTTTTCGCGGAGCCGACGACGCAGCCTTCGACGCAGCCCAGCGCGGTTTCCTCTATCGGCGCTCCTCTGCGGTTTACGATGAAATCTCTTGATGGGCGTGACGTCGACCTGTCTCAATATCAGGGCAAGGTGATCCTGATGGTGAACACGGCGAGCAAATGCGGCAACACGCCGCAGTATGCTCCGCTTGAGGCCCTCTACACGAAATACGCCGACCGGGGCTTCGTGATCCTTGGCTTCCCTTCAAACGATTTCGGGCACCAGGAGCCGGGGAGCGATATTGAGATCAGCGAATTCTGCACGAAGAATTATGGGGTAACGTTCCCGATGTTCTCGAAGGTGGACGTGAAGGGGGACAACATCTGTCCGCTGTATGCGTATCTCACCAGCAAGGATACAGACGCCCCGTTCGCAGGAACGATCACCTGGAATTTTGAGAAATTCCTTATCGGGCGGGATGGAAATATCGTCGCCCGGTTCAAGCCGAAGACGCAGCCCGATTCACCGCAGGTGCTCGCGGCGATTGAGGGGGAACTGGCGAAGTAGGTCCACTGCTTAATGCAAAAAGGAGCGTATTGCTTTTGCGCAAGAGTAATACAATTCTTCTGTGAAGACAATTACCTGCAAACTTCCAGAAAAGCTTGATGCGGAAGTCGCAGCGGCCGCTCGGGAGGAAGGTGCCAGCAAATCAGAGTTCGTCCGTAAGGCGCTCGAGGAAAAAGTTGGACAGCGCCGGCGGGGTCAGGCGCCTCGCGTTTTCGATCTAGTGGGTCACCTCAGCGGTAGCGTGAAGGGACCACGCGATCTTTCGACGAATCCCAAATATATGAAGGGCTTCGGTGCCTGAACGTCCTGTTATCGTTGACACGGGCCCACTCGTGGCATTTCTGGTGGCCGAAGATGCATACCACGATTGGATTGTAGAACAGTTTAAATTGCTGCGGGCCCCATTACTGACCTGCGAATCAGTATTTACCGAAGCGGTTTTTCTACTCAGCCGATATTACCAGGCCATTCCACGGCTTTTTGAATTGATCGAACAACAATCATTGGTGATTGATTTTTCGATATCCAATGAGATAAGGGCGCTTAGAAGTCTGATGACAAAGTACCGGGATTTGCCCATGTCGCTGGCAGACGCCTGTCTCGTTCGAATGGCAGAAATTCATCCCAGGGCCGTGGTGCTCACTTTGGACACACATTTCAATATCTATCGAAGAAATGGGCGCATGCCAATTGAGGTTATCTCGCCGCAAGAATAGTGGTTGTAACGCAATGAAAAAGACTCAAAAGCATTACGAAGACATGAGCGGATGGGAGCTCGCACGGGCGACGAAAGAGTTCAACAAGCCTTTCGCCTTCGAAAGAGCACGGCGAATGACTCCATATGAACGAGCGCAGGAGCGCCGGCTAAGGCGCGGGCGTCAGAATGGCGCAAAACACGCCAAAAAAATCAGCATTTCGATGGAAGGAAAGCTGCTGGACAAAACGGATGCCCTGGCAAAGAAAATTGGGGTCAATCGATCCGAGTTGATCGCAGATTTTGTCGCCGCCGGGCTGCGACGAAAGGCGATTTAAGCCTTCATCCCCACCGCCGCCCGCAGCAAGCTCGTCACCCGCGGCGTCCCAATCTCCCGCTTTCCAAACCCAGGCATCGCCCCCGCCGCCTCGGCAGCGGTTTGGGCATCGGCATAATTGCTCACGAGCATCATCGGCAACGCCGCATTGTTAGGCCGCAGCAGACGGATCATCTCAGCGCCCATCTCCGGCTCATATCCATATCCCAACTCACGATTAAACAGGACCAGATCAACCCCCGCCTTGATCGCCGACTCCATTTCGTCCTTATCTTCCGCGGAGATGATCTGGACCTGCCCGAGCGCGGTGCGCACTGCCATCCGCAGGTACGACGCATCCGGTCCGCAGTGGCCCACCAGCAACACCCGCCAGGTTTTCGAAGCTTCTTCCATGATTTAAACCTGTGACGACGGATCCTCTCCGGGCGGAATCTCCGGCTCGGGCGGCGGCTCGACCAAATCCTGCCCCACCCGGCTGAGAAAAAACTGCAACTCATTCTCGGCTACCGTTCCGGGAATCGCATCGCGCAGGTCGTATTGGTGACTGTGGTCCTCGGCGCTGTCTTCGCCGCGCTTTTCGCCCTCGGTGATGATGTGGTGCTCGAAGGTGACACAATCTTCGTGGCTCTGCATAATGACCAGCTCGCCCCACCGCCAGGCGAGGTGAATTCGCAGCGAAAGCTGGTTTCCCCAGGTGCTGACGCGGTGGACGACGCCATTTTTTGCCAGGAATTTGACGAGATCATCGACGGCGGGAAAGACGGCGCGGTTGAGGAACTCGGCGTAGTTCTGGTTGTATTCGGCGAGCTTTTCGACGGCTTCACGCTCGGCCGCCAGCTTTTCGGGGTGTACGTCCCGGTAGGGGACGACCCGGCCGAGCCACCATTTCACGAACGACTTGTCGAGCATCGCAACAGGATAGGATGCGGCGGCGCAGGATTCCAGCGGCTGGCCACGCCTGATCACCCTTCAGGAGTATCACGATCAGATTTAGTCGTTATCTTCGGGGAATTCGCGCAGGCGGTAGCCGACGCCGCGGACGGTGTTCACCAGCCAGGCGGCGTCGCCGAGCTTTTTGCGGATCGCGGTGATGTGGACGTCGATGGCGCGGTCGGTGACGAAGACGTCGGTGCCCATGGCTTTGTCCATGAGCTGGTCGCGGGTGAGGACGCGGCCGCGGGCGGTCAGCAGAGCCGACAGAAGCTTGAACTCGGTGAGGGTGAGCTTGATGGCCTCTTCGTTGACGAGGACTTCATGCTTGAAGGTGTCGATGCTGAGCGGGCCGGCGCGGAGGGTTCCGCCTTCGGCAGCGCCGGCGCCGGTTTCGGAACGGCGGAGCACGCTGCTGACGCGAGCCAGGAGGACCTTCATGCTGAAGGGCTTGGTGACGTAATCGTCGGCGCCGAGGGTAAGCCCGACGACTACATCCGTTTCCTCGCCCTTGGCGGTGAGCATAACGATGGGGATGGAAGCGGTTTTGGCGTCGGATTTGAGGCGGCGGGCGACTTCCATACCGTCGATGCCGGGGAGCATGAGATCGAGAATGATGAGGTCGGGTGAATTTTTGGAAGCGCTGTCGAGGGCGTCGTTGCCGTCGCTGGCGGTGAGAGTGTCGTAGCCGTTGCGTCCCAGGTTGTAGGCAACGAGGTCAACAATGTCTTTTTCGTCGTCAACGATGAGGACTTTTTTGCGCGTCGGGGGGGTGGCAGCCGGATTCCGCGCCGAAGGCTGACGAGCCGGATCGTTGATTCTGCTCATAGGTGTCCGCTCCATCACTTGCATTGGAAACTCTCCTGGGATGCCCTTCCGGTAAATATGGCGAAGATAACTTTGGGCGGGATCAATAATGGAGTCAAGGCGCTAGCGCGGACTTAACGGGAGTGATATGGAATCTGAATTATTCGGCGGAAAACCGGGCTCGCGTGGCTAAGTTAAGGGAATTATATCGCAATATTGCTGGTGTGTTGCCTTGGGGCTTCTGGTATTATTTTCGGGATTGGAGCATTGATCAGACGGGGTTTTTGAGCAGGAGATGCGATGAACGATCTGAACCGGAGGGAATTTGTTGCCGCCGTCGCGTGCGCGGCTTGCATGTGCGGGCTAGGTGGAGCGGCCAAGGCCCTGGCGCAGGACATGGGCGGGGCAACGACAATGCCGGCGAGCGCGGCCAGCACACTCGATGCGGGGCCGAAATCGGATTATGCCCAGGATGGGATCACCAAGACCTGGATGAAAGCCCCCTACCGCATCGCGATGGTGCGCGACAAGGGGAAGATTTTTGCGCTGACGACAGTTTGCACGCACCGGGGCGGAACGCTGCGTGAGGCGGACGACGGCGTGAGCTTCGTCTGCCCGCGGCATGGGGCGACGTTCGACATAGACGGGAACGTGACCGGCAAGCCGGCCAAGAGGCCGCTGAATCGGTATGCGATTTCGGTGGATGGCAACGGACACGTCATCGTGGACACGACGACGTCGTTCACGCAGGATCAGTGGGACAATCCGGCGAGTTTCGTTTCCGCCAGCTAACGCATCTGTGCGGGCTCGGTTCCGAAATAAACGCAGGCAGTGGAAGAGCCACCGTCGCTGCTTGGCGCGTAGATGCTAACGTGCGGGCTGCCATCGACCCACATGTGTAGCTTTATGGTGAATTCGCCGTCTCCCTTTTTAATTATAATTGGATCGCAACCGTTCTGTCCCGGCGGATTCTGGGCCCAGGACGTGACATAAACCGCTAGTGTCGCCTGTTGACGGGAGACAAGGTGATATGAGCCTTTGATTTCATAGTTGTTCAGGGCCGCAACATGGTCGGAGCTGCCACGGATTTCCTGGATGGTGAGACTGTCGCCGGAATTGAAATACGTTTGACCAATCTTGAACGGCACTTCGTGGCTCAAGTCCTGCGGGAGCGCGGCGGGGAAGGGCTTATGGGGCGGATTGATGCCTGTCATGCTCAAATAGGCCAGATGATGGTTCTGGACGAGACGTTCAGCTTGATATTGCGCATTAAAGTACATACCCACCGATACGTCCGGGGATGCGGCCGATAGTGCCAGGACCGTGATCCTTTGCTGAGACTCCGGCATGTCTTCCAGACGCCGATCAATCTCGTGCCAGGAACTCGGTGCGCCGTCGCTGGTCAGGCTGCCATTGGCACTGACCGTGAGGTCGACGAACAGATGCTCGGCTTTCCTGGTGTGCTGATCAATTTGGTCCTGGAATTCCGCGATTTTAACGTTGATCGCATCCAATTTCTGCTTGAGCCTTAATATGTCCGGGTCCTGATCGCCGTCGCCCTGGGCCTGCATTGCCGCCAGCTTTTGCTCCATCGCGCGTCTCTCGTCGGTTATTGCGTTAAGTTGCAATTCCAGCTCGCCGCGAATCGAGTTGTCGGAAGATTTTTCGTCGTTGAGAATCTCGGATTGAACAATGTCCGATTGGGTTGTTGCAGGACCTTGAACCTGTGATTGGCCATGCGTGACCGACGGCCAATAGAGTGGAGCGCAAATGCACAGGAGAGCGATTACTGCGACGAGCAAGGAAACCATCCAGCCGCCGCGCGTTTGGGGTTCGCCGAGGATGCGCCTGACCCGGCGGAGGAGCGAGCCACCTGAAGCCGCGGGGACGGCGCGAAGGCGGCGCCTGGATTCCAGGGCAACGAGAGCCGAGGCGCAAGTGATCCGCCCGCAAACGCTGGCCGCGATATCGTCGCAGCAGTTTTCCCGCTCGCGTCGAATCTGGGAGGAAATCCACCAGACGGCGGGGTGATAGAAGAAGATCGTCTCGATCGCGATCTGGAGCAGATTCACCGCGTAATCGCAGCGGCGAATATGGGCCAGCTCGTGCGCCAGAATCGCTTCGGCGTGATCGATCGACATCTCATTGAGCATCGCAAATGGAATGACAATCACCGGGCGAAACATTCCGATGACCGCGGGAACATCGAGCCGCCTTGAAACGACGAGCTGCACCGCGCGGCGGATGCCAAGCTTCGCGACGATGCGCTTCAGGGCACGCGTCCAGAGTTGATCGGTGATGTTCTCGCCGCGGGCTCTTCGATGAATGCTCAACATCGAGGCGCTTTGCCAGGCGAACTGCAAACATAGACCGACAGCCCATAGGGCTACGACGATCGGCAAAAGCCGGGGCAGATTGATCGGCTCGGATGAAACAGCGTGGATCGACGGCGCTTGCAACAAGGGCGGATTTTGGAATACCTGGCGGATATTAGTGTTCACGGGCAATTTCAGCGGGGGAGCGGGATAGTAGATTGCAAAAGTGGCAATCGACGCCGCCACCACTGCCAGCAGGGTTGCGCAAGCAAAAATATGTCGGAGGTTGGAAAACGCGGCCGACGCCCGGCCGCGCAGCGGCAGGAGAACAATTGCCAATATTGCCGCTGCCAGGGCCCCCTGCCAGAGGCTGTGGACGAGCATCCAGCCGAGCGCTTCGACGAGGCCCGATTGTGAAAGCGCACTCATGGTTTGGTCCTTTCGCTGTTTTGGGCTCGTTCGATGAGCCGGCGCATTTCCTGCAATTCTTCCGGCGAGTGCGCTGGGCGGAAAGCGCGGCGAGGAGCAGCTTGCTGGCACTTCCACCGAAAGCGCGGTCCAGCAGGTCTCCGGTGATTTGCCGGAGGGTTCGCGATTCGGCTTCGGCGGCGCGATAGACGTGGGAGCGATCTTTTTCGTTTTGCGCGACCAGGCCTTTTTCGGTCATGATCTGGAGGAGTTTAAGGACGGTGGTATATCCGGTTTTTTCGGGCATTTCGCCGAGCACCTGGCGGACGGTGCTGGGGCCGCGGCGCCAGAGGATGGAAAGGATGGCGATCTCGGATTCTGTCGGTTTGGGAGGGGGCATGAGGGCAATGTACGATAAGTTTCGTATATGTCAACGAAAATATTCGTAGGATAAAGGGGAATCAGAAAGCTCCGCTATGTTAAGTGCCGCCGGTGTCCTCACCGGCGGATGGCCGCTGGCAGTTCACGGGAATCCGCCGGTGAGGACACCGGCGGCACTAAGCAAACGGTTGGCCAAGAATCGGCGGAGGTCGCATCCTGTTGGCCGGTGATGGTAAAGCCGGGATAGATTGACTCGCTGGCGAGCAATCGCAGGGGGCTGGTTGCGGGTGACGTGAGGGCAGCGGCGGGAGTGGCTGGGGCAAAACTGCGGCGCATCAGGATGAACGGCTGATCCGGAGCCAGTGCACCGGCGATCGACGTGGGCCGGCCGGAGGCGTCGCAATCGAGAAGCAATTGCACAGACTTAGCCTGCGATTCATCGGAAAATATCGGATGAACTTCGCCGGCAAGGGGCAGAGTGAAATTCGCCGGACGGTGGGAGGTTTGGAATAGCCAGTCATCTTCGATCGGCGCTGGTCCGATCAGTCGGATGATTCCGGATTGAGCGAAGATCGGAGATTGGTGCTGGTTTTCCAGATGGAAAGCAGCGATGGCGAGGATGGAAACGGCCACGATGGCAATGGGGGTCCAGCGCCGGCGGAGGAGGGAAATGCCGACGATGACGAGGAGATAGATGAGGCCGAGGCCGACGATCTGCTTTCGGAAAGCCGGGGTTCGGCCGGCAATCCAGCCGTAGGTCGGGAGATAGGCGGCGGGGCATACGACCGGCGGCAGATTGAGATTTGGCGAGGCGGTCCACCACGATCCGTCCTGAACCCAGGTAAACAAATCGTCCGGCTTGCTATTGGTGAGGACGGCCAGCTCAACGCCTTCCGCAAAAAGCGCGGTGCGCATGTCGATGGGTATTTTGGCGTAGCTGTCGGGGGTGAGGAGGATGGCGTCGGCGGATTCCCATGCCATCGCCGGGCCGGTGACTTCTTCGGGATCGAGTGGGACGGTGACGAGGCGGCGATTGGGAAACAGTTCGCTGGGGTCTGCTTCCTCGGCAATTAAATCGATTACCAGCAAGTCGGAGGGGTCGAGAGGCTGGAGCGCGCCAAGGCTGGCGTGGGACGTTGGACCGGGAGTCGCGCTATAGACGATCCAGGGAAACAGGCCCCATGGATTTCCGGCGGGATGGGCACGAGAGGTCATTGCGCCGGGGCGCTGATTTGGATGTCGCTGCCGCTGTCGGGGACGTCCCATTTCACGGGCATGGCGCGACCGGGGTGGTAATAGCCTTGCAGGGGAAGCGAAAGGGCGTGGGCGGTCGTGGCGAAGATAAGGAGGAAGATGGCGGGGAAAATTCTCACGAATAAAGCTGTATGTTTGCCACCTGTTGCCCCTGCCGCAATCGTACATCCCCTGGAAAATTCCTGAAGACCCTCAAAGACCCTCACCCTAACCCTCTCCCTGAGTACCGGGAGAGGGGATAAGAGTGGGCTGCCCTAGCGCCGCAAAAGGCATCACAATCCCAGTTCCATCGCGAGCCGCAGGACCTCGGCGACGCTCCATGCCTGGGCGCATGCGCCGACCCGGCGGTGCGGCTCGTCGGCCTCGAAAATTTCGCCGATCTGGCCGATGCATCCGCGCTGCATGTGCTCGAAAAGAGGCTGAAGCCAGCGGCGGGCCTGATCGACGGCCCAATCGGCGCGGTCGTTAACTTTCAGGTAGGCATCCAGAAAACCGCCAATGAGCCAGGGCCAGACGGTGCCGTTGTGATAAGCGCCGTCGCGGTCCTTGGGTGGGCCGACGTAGCGGCCGCGATATCCGGGGTCGCCGCGGGAAAGCGTGCGCAGGCCGAAGGGCGTGAGAAATTCGCGGCGGACGACTTCGACAACCGCCTGCTGCTGCTGGCGATCGAGCGGGCTGTTGGGAAGGCTGACGGCAAAAATCTGGTTTGGGCGAATGGCCAGATCGCGGCGCGAGCCGTCGACTACATCCGCGAGGCCGCGGAAGGGGCTGATCCAGAAGGCCTTTCGAAAACTCTCGCCGACGCGATCGGCTCGGGCATTATCGCCGATCAGACGCAGCGCGTGATACCAGAGGGCGTTGATTTCGACGGCCTTGCCCTGCCGCGGGGTGAAGCAGATGTTGTCGCACTTGGCGTCCATCCAGGTGAGCTGCGTGTTGGCATCCCCCTGGCGGACCAATCCGTCGGTCGGATCGACGCCGATGTTGTAACGCGTGCCCTGGGTGTATCCCTTGATGATGGAGTTACAGGCGGGGCGGAAGATTTTTTCGAACGTCTGCGTGTCTTTTGAGAGGCGGAGATATTCAAAGGCCGCGTGGATGAACCAGAGGCTGGCGTCGACGGTGTTGTAGCTGGGCTCGTTGGTGTAGTCGTCGAAGCGGTTGGGGATCATCCCCTCGCTGACGTACTTGGCGAAAACCGAAAGCACCTGGCGGGCTTCATCGAATCGCCCGGGGGCAAGAAGGAGACCGGGCAGGGAGATCATCGTGTCGCGGCCCCAGTCGGCGAACCAGGGATAGCCGGCGATGATGGTATGGCCGGGCTGGCCATCGGGGGTTTTGCGAGCGACCACAAAATCGTTTGCGGCATGACAAAGGCGAACTATGCTCGACGACGACTTCGGAGCAGATTTCTCTACGTCCCAACGCCGACGGCGACTCGGTCTCCCAATCAAGTTGCTCCATCGGCTCGGCGACGGCCCAGAGGGTGATGGCGGTGGTTTTGCTGACTTCGACGGTGAACCGTCCGGGCTTGTAGAGGTCTTCGCGATCGTCGAGGCCGCGCTCGGTTTCGATCGCGTAGGTCTGGCCGTACCACCAGTCGGGCTCGGGCTCGAAATAGCCGGCGTCGGCGGTGATGGTGAGGGTGTTTGGCCCGAGGCCGACGGAGCATTTGCGCTGGCCGTGCGATTCGATGAAGTCGGCCTTTTCGCGGCGGAGGGCGTGGAAATCCATCATGCGAACGAAGGGAAGAATGGAGAATTCCACCAGATTTTTTCCGGGGTCGATGGTGTAGCGGATTCCAGTGGCGTTTTTTCCCCAGGCCAACTGGATTTCCTTGCTGATGCGGACCCCTTCGACTTCGTATTCCCAGCGGGCGAGTTCGATTTCCAGGTCGAATCGGCGGAGATAGCGGTCGCCGCGGGGGTGGAATTTGTCGGCGAACTGGTTGATGGAAAGCTCGAAGGGAACCGACTTGCCGCGGATTTTAAGGATTTCACCGACGCGGTTGAGCATCATGAACCGGCCGACGGGCGGCAGGAGCGCGGCGCAGAGGAGTCCGTGGTATCGGCGTGCGTTGCAGCCGACGATGGTTCCGGAGGCGAAGCCGCCGATGCCGTTGGTGAGAAGCCACTCTTCCTGGAGATGGGGGCGGAGTTCGCCGTAGGTTTCGATGGAATACAACGGCATATTCGGGGCAGTGTGTGATCTGGGCGGGTCAAATGCAACCTTGACAGCGGTAAGGGGTTTCGGAATGATTCGGGTTTGGCATTGTTTCGAGCACCTTTAGCTCAATTGGATAGAGCGTCGGTCTACGGAACCGAAGGTTGCAGGTTCGACTCCTGCAAGGTGCAATTTGGATTGACAAGGGTTTACGATTTTCGCCTTTGCCGCTCCGAACTATTCGTCGAACCATTCAGCGTTCGAAATGCGGCTCACCGCCTGCTGTAACAGGCGGTGAGCTGGCCAGACCTGTCGGTCAAGCCTGGACATTCAAAGGTTTTGGACCGGAGGTTTGGTATGCCACGCGTGAACAAAATTTGGTTTCGTAAGGACACCGGCTGGTGGATGGTTTCACTTGCCGGAAGGAAGGTCCGTCTCGCACAAGGCCGTCAGAACCGTGAACAAGCTGAGCGCAGGTTTCACGAGTTTAAGGCCGTTACGCCTCAAGAGCCGGAGTATATTAATGCCCGTGCCGCCGACATAATCGAAGCGTTTCTCCTTTGGTCGGAAAGCCACCTCAGCCCGGAAACACATCGGAATCTTCGGTGGTTTGGAGAAATGTTCACAGAGCACTCTGGATACATGACGGTGTCGTTGCTTAAGCCCATCCATCTGACGCGATGGATCGAAGAGAAGAACTGGGGCCCAACGACCGAACGGAACGCACGACGTTCGATTTTTAGGGCCTTCAGTTGGGCTTGCGAACAAGGAATCCTGACTGGTAATCCACTTAAAGGAATGAGATGTCCGCGGGCCAACATGCGTCAGCGCGCGATGACCGACAAAGAATTCCGCACGCTGATGAGACACAGCGATCGAGATTTCAAGGTTTTGCTGTTCAGTCTGCGCGCAGACCGGAGCGCGGCCGAAAGAGGTCCGAACGCTGCGTTGGGATTATGTCGCCGATGATCGATGGATTCTGCCTGAGCACAAAACTGTTTCCAAGACCGGCCGGCCGCGGGTTATTTTTCTCACGAAACCGATGCAGAAATTGATGAAGTTGTTGCGCAGTGCCGCACAATCCGAATTTGTTTTTTTGAACGCTAGAAAGGAAACCTCCGCAAGCCCACTATTTCCCGCTTGCCAAGTGAAGAGAATCGTGACTGATCTGGCATGTCCAGTTAGCTTACTTAGCACCGCTCTATCAGCGCAAATCATCGCGTTAATGGATTCGATGCGTAAGAAATGTGGTCTTTTCCCGGTTGCGGCTCATGCCCCCTGAACAATAAAAGGAAGCGAATATGGGCCAAAATCCGAACGCTCGATGCCGTTTAGGTTATCCGCAACAAGAATACCCGTGCTGCATATGCTCAGGCCGCTGGACAGTTCTTCGGATGGTGCGAGAAAAGGAGAATGCAGTTGAACACCATCGGTCCCATCGTCGTTTCGGCTTATATCGTTGAGCTTACAGCCAAACGCTCCACGCCCACGGTCAAACAACATCTTGCGGCCATTCGAGTGCTGTTTGACTGGCTCGTGACGGGGCACGTCATCGCGATTAATCAGACGTGGGCGGTTCGTGGTCCGCGGCACGTCGTGAAGAAGGGAAAAACACCGGCGCTGACGGCCGGCGAAGCGCGTCAACTTCTGAACGGCATCGAGGCTTCCTCTTTGATTGGGCTTCGCGATCGCGCTGGTTGGTTTGATGTGCTATAGCTTCGCTCGAGTTTCTGCCGTCGTTGGTATGCACGTGGCGGACTACTACCAACAGGGCGAGCGGTCATGGATTCGATTGCACGAGAAAGGCGGCAAATTCCATGAGGTGCCGGCGCATCACAACGCGGTGGAATATTTGGACGCGTACATCGCCGTGGCGGGAATTGAAGATCAGAAGAAGACGCCGCTGTTCCGGTCGGTCATCGGAATGGCGGACGCCGTCACGTCAAAGTCGATGTCGCGAACAGATGTGCTGCGGATGATAAAGCGGCGTGCCCTGACCTGCGGGATCGGCGTGGATCAAATCTGCTGTCACACGTTCCGAGCCACCGGAATCACGGCATATTTGGAAAATGGCGGAACGATTGAGAACGCTCAGGCAATCGCGGCGCACGAATCGCCTCGGACAACGGAATTGTATGACCGGACGAGTGACTCGCTTTCATAAGATGAAATCGAGCGTATCGCGATTTAATTGGCGTCACGTCAAGTGCACGAGGGGACTTTGAAGGTCGCGCGGTCGCAGTTCGAAGTCCCAGAGTGAGTAGACGAGCAATTCATTTGAGGCTCGAATGTCTATGATGTCGGGCATTGCGAACCTACTTGTGTGGGGATCATGCGGTCATTTCTCGAGAGAACGGTCGGCCGCCTGGGCGTGGGCGACACTCCAGCATGGCTTATCGCAGACCGCCTCGTCTCGGGTTTGAAGAACAACTCAGAGTTTGACCGTCTGGCTGACCACACGTTGCGCACTCGAAAGAGTTGAACTCTCGCAACATGGTCCGACGGCGCCGGTTACGATAAAACAATGCCAACCGCAACCGCGATCCTGACGCAAATCCGCTCCCTCGGCTGGATCGTCAAGACCTTCCGCGTCAACGGCACAGTCAAAATGCGCTGCCGTTCATCTTGCGTGAACGCATGATCCGCATTTCAGTCCAACTGCATTGCCGCATTGTCCATGCACCACGCTTAGTCTGACATGCTTATTTTGAGCGGACAGAAAGGTGTTCAATGAATGGTTCTTTCCGGGAGCGGGCTCATCACGAGCGTTCAAACCGTCGCCTGGAACGTTGTTGAGATGTCCAGTCCATCGCTCCCCAGCCTTGAAGACGCCGGACGAAGTTGCGGAAAGCCCACTAAAACACGATCTTGCAACTACGAAAGGAGTACGGCATGTCTGACAATTCTCACTTCGGAACATTTGGTCGGTACAAAGAACTTCTCGTCGAAGAGATGACCAACCGTGTGCAACGGTTCGTGGCCAAGGGCGATGCCATCATTTGTCTGCCGGTTTCTCATACGGAATTGACAATTGTTATGCCAAGGGGCAAGCACCAGCGTGTTCCGATTACGATCTAAATCCGAGGCACTCCAGCGCAAAATCGACTCGCGTTCGGCGAAGCAATTGCGTAGCGCCAACGGCGTCGCAACCTGTACGTGTCGTGCAGTTTATACCGGAGATTCAAATGGTCATTACTACCGAGCGCGTTCGTGAAATTTTCAAAGGACTTGAAGAAGGAGATGGTGCCGCATTCTTCGAGCACGTGGCCGACAACGTCGACTGGATCGTAATGGGTACTCATCCTCTCGCTGGCCATTATGGCAGCAAGCAGGCCTTTATTGACGGTACGTTCGCGAAATTGGGCAAGGTTCTGCCGCGGGCGCGCAACTCCATGTCGAGCATTTGTTCGTTGCAGATAACGTGGCCGTCGTCGAGCTGCATTCACTGGCAACTGCCAGGAATGGTATGCGATTCGACAACCGTTATTGCTGGGTTGTTTACTTTCAAGACTCCGTCATCGTTCGTGTTCGCGCATACCTCGACTCCGCCATGGTAGCGCAATTGTTCAAAGAGAATCCGATTACATAGCAAGTCCATAGGTAATTGCTGGCATGGAGGCCCAATGTTCCGCGATCCGCACAGGGTCGCAGGAGCTGCCATCATGTTTGATACCATCCTCGAATCCCTGCTGCCGGTCGTCGCGACCTTGGCGCTTGGGTTCTGGGCGCGAAGCGGAGCGACTTTCGTCGGCAGGATGCCGCCGTTCTGAACCGCTTGGCGCTCACGTACGCTCTGCCGCTCATGCTGATCGTCGGGACGGCCAGTACGCCACGTGCCGAACTGGCCGAGGACATCCCGTTGTTGATCGCGTTGTGCATAGCTGTCATCGGCGTGTTTGGACTGGTTTTTCTTCTCTCACGCTTCGTTTTCGCAGTTCGGACCAGTAACAGCGCGTTGGCGGCGCTCGCCGCATCTGCGCCGGCTGTCCCTTTCATGGGTCCGGCGATCCTTGGGGAACTGTTTGGACGGTCCAGCGCGATTCCAATCGCGATGGCCAGTCTCGTGATCAATCTCACGGTCGTTCCCGCCACAATTCTCTTCCTCACAGCAGACCCGGTGCAGGAAAACTCACAAGGCGACAGCCTGGCCGCGCCGGCGACGGCACGTGTGTCGGCCCCAGTCGCGGGTTTCTCGTTTATAACAGCCAAACTCTGGGAAACAGTCCAGGAGCCGCTGGTTTGGGGGCCCGCTGTTGAGCGAAGCAATCACCGCCGATAATTCCGGCACCCGGCGGCCCATCCTCGCCATCGTGGATGTCAAAAGCCAGGCGTACGGACGACTCGAGGCGATGTTGGGTATCCACTTATCTCTCGCCGCGGCCGCCGATGCCTACGCGACAGCCCGCATAGCGGGACATCCAGTTGTTGCACTAATCGTTGGTACGGCCTTATCTGGCGGTTTGCTCGGACACGGCGACCAAGCCCATCGCCTGCTTGCGCTCGATGATCCCAAGGTCGTGATTCAGGCGATGCGTAAGGAATCGGCTGCGCACGTCACGCGGCGCACAGTCGAAGAGCTCGATGAACTGGGAAAAACCATCATTCCAATGTCATACGACATCCGGCAGTTCGCCAAACTCGGGTTGTTGCATGAACTGATCACTGGAATCGACGCCGATGCTCCATCGGCGGGTCAAGTCGCGAAGGTCAAGGCAAGCGTGATCGCGGCCATCGCCGATATCCGGAAGAATTCGGGCGACCTGACCAGCCGTTTGAATAATCCTGAGGCGAAGGTTCATCGCGTCGCGTCGATCGAAGTACGCAGAAGATTGGCCGAGCAATGGACTGCTTGATTAGGACAGCCTCTCTCACTGGCTACTTCAAGCGACAGTCGAATGCCCCACGTTCAGCTGGCGAGATGAACATGCCCAACATAATCCTCAACTCCACAGTGCCCGTCTTCTTCGTCATCGCCCTGGGTTACTTCGCCGGATGGACCCGCGACATCGACAACCACCACGTTGCGGAGCTCAATGCCCTTGTGATGGACTTCGCACTCCCGGCGTCTTTGTTCGTCGCGATGGTTCAGACCCCCCGTCACTTAATGCTGCAGCAAGGCACTCTTATCATCATCCTTACTGTGTCGATGCTGGTGATTTATGCCCTTCACTTCTGGCTTCAGATAAGCATGTTCAAGCTCAATTCGCGGGAGGCTTCGGTCGAATCGTTGACGACGGGGTTGCCCAACTTCGCCTCCGCGGGATTGCCCCTGATCAGTTCTGTCTTCGGCGCGACTAATACGGTCTCTGTTGGCATCTCAATCGCAGTAGGGTCAATCGTATTGTCGCCGCTGACGTTGGTGATCCTGGAGGCGAGCGAAAAGACCACTCACGACGTAACGGCTCTCCGCCGGATCCCCCGAGCAATTGGCAAGTCAATTCTGAAGCCAGTCGTGATCGCCCCAATCATCGGGATGGTCCTTTCGGTTAGTGGAGTTACGTTGCCGAGTCTTCTTGGCGCCTCGTTGACGTTGATCGGCGTTGGCGCCGGCGGTGTGGCTCTGTTCCTGACAGGACTGATACTGTCGTCCCAACCGTTCAAGCTGAACCGAAATGTGGCATCGGGCACATTACTGAAGAATATTATTCACCCTCTTCTCGCCGCGGCCCTTGTCGCAGCCGTGTCAGTCTCCCCGATGGTCGGGCGCGAAACGATCATTCTTTGTGCCGTGCCTTCGGGCTTCTTCGGCATTTTATTTGGTCTCCGCTATGGCGTTCTCTCCCAGGATGCGGGTTCGACTTTGATTGCATCAACGATCCTCAGCGCGGTGACCCTACCGGCCGTCATCCTTTTGACCGCTGGGAGGCGCTAGCCAGGAGAACGACCATGTTTGAGTCACCGATCGCACCGTGTCGTTGACTCGAAGATCGACTTCCGAACGCGCGAGGTTTAAGCCGAAATGGGACGAGCTAGGGAGCAACAAATACTTTGCAGTCCGTGCAGAACGCACGACCTAATTCGGGTCGTTGAGCCGATCGACCTAGTGGCGGAAACGCCCACGCCGCCTTGGGTCGGGTCGGCACTCAGACGGGCCCCGTGGGTAGTCATCCGGCGTGGGCCTATCCATGGCGGCAAGGTCCCGGTCGGCGTGCGCGGTGCAGTGCGAAACCAGCGCTTCGGTGCCTTCTTACCGGCCACCCGAATTGCTGAACGGCTTGCTCCAGAAGATCTTTTGCTTCACGCCACTGAATCGCAGTCCAGAGAGGGGGTGCCGGCGATGGCCGCCTTGGCACGCGTCGCCCCCATCCTCGCACGTCATGGCGCGCGCTGGGGACCGGGCGGCAGTGTCGGCTTTGAGATCGCCAGCGGCGTGGCAACGGCAACTCCCAGCAGCGACCTCGATTTGATCCTGCGCCAGGACGATCGTCTTGATCCAAAAAAAGCCATCGAACTGCTGGCGGGTTTGACCAACGCGGCGGCGCCGGCGCGAATTGACGTGGTGCTCGAGACGCCAAGCGGCGGAGCGTCGCTCGCGGATATTGCTGCGATGCGCTCGCAGTTGCTTGTGCGAACGCCACACGGCCCTCGTCTTATTCTCGATGCTTGGATGGCAGACCTAACAGTGTCGTCGGAGGTGACGTCATGATGGCCGCCTTCCTGTTCCCGGGACAGGGCAGTCAGACTACGGGCATGCTTCATCATCTGCCCGAGCACGCGGAGATCACACGCACGACACACGAAGCGAGCGCGTATCTTGGGCGTGGATCTGGCTAGCATTGACAGTGCGGACGCGCTGCGTTCAACAGTCCAAGTCCAGACCGCGCTGTTGATTGCCGGAGTTGCCACAGCACGCGCCCTTATATCCGAACAGGTCTATCCTGTGGCCGTTGCCGGCATGTCCATTGGCGCATTTGGTGCTGCGGTCACATGCGGCACGCTGTCGTTCGCAGATGCCTTGCCGCTCGTTCGCCTGCGCGGCCAGTTGATGCAGGAGGCGTTCCCGAGCGGGTAAAGTCGCATTAATTACGGGTGGAACGAGCGGCCTTGGCCTGGCAACCGCTAAGCGGTTCATTTCAGAGGGCGCGCACGTTTTCATTACAGGTCGCCGGCAAAGCGAACTCGACTCGGCGGTGAAGTTTCTGGGCTCCCAAGCGAACGGCGTCAAGGGTGATGTCTCCAATATGGCCGATTTGGACAATCTTTACGCGGTTATCAAACGAGAAAAAGGACAGCTCGATGTTGTCTTTGCAAATGCAGGCGGGGGAACATTTTTACCGCTGGCCGCAGTGACTGAAGAGCATTTCGAACAGACATTCAACATAAATGTAAAGGGGCTGCTCTTCACAGTGCAAAAAGCGCTTCTGCTGCTCAAGGACGGCAGTTCAATTGTGTTGAATGCGTCGATCGCCGGCATAAAGGGCATGGAGGCGTTCGGCGTTTACGCCGCTACAAAGGCTGCGGTCCGCTCGAAGCGCATGCGCAGGTGCTGATCGCGGATTCCAATGTCAAGGCCGTCATCACCGTGCCGGCATGGAGAAGCAGACCGAGTTGGATGGCCATTCGGTGACTGGGTGATTCGAATCACGCCCGACGACGTCATCCAAGCCACTCGCTCTTCGCAAAAACACCTCTAATCTCCGACTGTTGATCTTTTGTGTGCAACTGCATGGTCCGTCGACAGCCAAAAACAGGAGTTACGAAGTTTTTTATTACGCACGGGAAGCGTGACCCCGATCCCCGCATTGCGGGGACTACACCTCACCATAGTTCGCATTGATCTCCCTTTTCCTTAAATTACGAAAGTTCAGGCAATAATGATTGAACGTTCCGCCGCAGGAAAATGGGTCCAGCCAACCAGCCGGCACTATGAGTTGCTATTGCGATTTGAAACATGTCGGGAGAAGACAAGGTTTTTCAATAGTCGAGAATTTTCCCTAATGCCGCTTGCGACTTCTGCTCGGTTTTTTGGGGCTTTTTATTGCCGACGAAAACGCTACCACATCAATTTCGAATTTTACGACGGTCCCCAGGCAATTCACAAGCGTCGTCCTGGATGGATATGGCTCAGTAAAATAATCCCGGTAAAGGCGATTGTATTCGGCCAGATCCTTCTGCCTGGCCAGGTAGGATCGAACATTGACGACGTCCTCGAAGCCGAGGCCGGCGGCTTTCAAAATCGCGCGAAGATTTTCCATCGATCTTCGCATCTCGCGCTCGAAAGTGTCATGCACAATTTCACCGCTGGCGTTGACTGATGCCTGTCCGGATACGAAGAGAAACGGCCCGGCCCGGACCGCGGGTGAATAGGGAAGTTTTGGTTTGCAGACAACGGGTGTGATATGGTTGATACCGCCGTTTTTCATTTGTTTTCTTTTTTATAATTAGATTCGAACTGCTTAAGGAGAAAGAGGCCATTGGGGATCTTTTCAATAGGCCTGCAGCTCACATCGTCTCCAGAGAGGGCCTGTTCAAGCTCGAACATCGAGACCGCACACAAATCCATTTACGATCAAGTGAATCCATTAGAAGATTCCGCGGGGGCAGGAAAGCAGATTCTTAAGGCCCGTGGGCGTGACAAGGTATTGATCTTCGATTCGTATTCCCCCACCCAAATCATTGCCATAAACACCGGGTTCTACTGAAATTACCTCTCCTGCCATCAGGACATCGTCCCACATCGAATTCAGGTGGGGCGACTCATGGGGTTCCAGGCCCACTCCATGGCCAAGATGGTGGGTCAAGGAGCGCCCAATCCTGACTTCCAGATTGTTGTTGATTGCTGCGACCAAATCGCGGCAACGCGTGCCCGGTTTGGCCAATTCTTCGAAAATATCGAAGCACGAAAGAATCGCCTCATATGCCCGCTGCTGCTGAGACGTGGGGGTTCGATTTACAACAAAACTTCGGGCGTTGTCGGCAAAATAGCCTCGATACGACGGGCTGAGGTCGAGAATATATATCTCGCCGTCCCGCGCCTTCCGTCCGGCTCTCGGCGGACCGCCGATTGCTCCGCACGCAAAATCGTTCCCCAATAAGTCGGTCAAAGGCTCGTCGGCCGCTTGGACTGCCACGCGCTCGAGCTCCGCGAAAACTTCCGTCTCTTCGACGCCGGGCGCAACAATCTGATGGCGCGCTGATACATTTTTTCGGTTATCCCAATCGCCTTTTTCATCAGCTCCAGCTCATCGGGGTCCTTACAACGCCGCATTTGCCAGATCTCCGAATCGATCAGCTCCGTTTCCGCATTGATGCTTTTCGAAACATGAAGCGACACGAGTGAAGTGTCGAGCCCAATCCGGCGAATGTTTTTCGATACCAGCCATTCGGCACTTTTTCCCGCCACGATCGAGGGTTGTTCCTGCCGAAGGGTTGCCATCAGCTGCGCCTCATATGCAATGTTCTCATCAACGGCCTTTGAATCCGCCGGATTGTTCGCTGCAATGAGACAAGATCGGCCATCTGCTTTCAGAATAACAGCGGCCTGATGTAGCCAGTGCGGGTGAAACGCAGAAAAATAATAGACGTGGCGAGGCCGACCGATGACGACGGCATCGAGCCGACGACGCTGCAAGATCGGAAGCAATCGCTGTTGCCGTCGGCGCGATAGTTCGTGGTCAAGCACGATAGTCACGCCTTCTTTTTCCCAATCGACGCGGCTTTCTCGTTCATTTTCTGAACAAGCCAGACATTCTCAACAAATAATTTCTCCCACTGCTCCACTTCTTCGGGGGTGTAATCGTAAAACCCTTTGCGGGTTGCGATGCCGTTCGCGCCACTTTCGACGATTTTCCGAATTGTTTCGGGAACCTCGGTTGAATTGTTCAACGTGGGAAGGAGCTGTTTCATGACAGCGGCGTAGGCCGAGACGCCGGTGAGATCCATCCACCGAAACGGCCCGCCGATGGCCGCCCACAACCCCACGGCACTTCGAAACGAGCGATCGATGGTTTCCACATCGGCAACTCCGCTTTCCAGCAGATTGAAGGCCTCGCGATAGAGCGCATAGTTCATCCTGTTCACGATGAATCCGCAAACATCTTTTTTCACCAGGGACGGATCCTTTCCGACGGCCTTGGCGAGATCCATGGTCGCCCGTGCCGTCGCTTCGTCCGTCAATTCGCCCCTGATCACTTCAAGAAATCGTGTGATGTGGCAGGGATCCGCCCAGTGCATTCCGATGAATCGCTGCGGAAAAAGCCGATCCTTCTGAAAAACCGAAATCGGAAATGCTGAAGTGTTACTCGCGATCGGCGTGGTTGACCCGACAATCCTCTCAACCTGATCGAAAACGGATCGCTTCAGTTCGAGGTCTTCATTCACGCTTTCGATGACGTAGTCACAATCGCGCAGCGCATCGATGGACTGTGGATCGCTATAAATATCTGGCCATCGGGTAATCAAATCACGGGAAACCCGACCGTGCTCAAACAGGTCCTCGATTGCTGTCTGGATGTATTTGCGTGCATTGTGCCGCGCCTGAGGATCACGGTCATACGCGACGACACGAATTCCCTTTGCCAGCATGCAAGCAGCGATTCCCCGCCCCAGCAACCCAACCCCGACAACGCCTACGCTGCGAGCTATCATTGTGCCGCTCTCTTTTTCGAATGTACCTTGTTGGACAATAGGAAACTTTTTGAATCCGGCGCCATCATCAGCGTCTTGAGGCACTGGCGAAATAAAGTTGCGGTCAATACGTAGCCCTGCCGCCGGAAAGATCGAAAATAAATCCGGTCGTGAAGCTGCATTCGCGCGAGGAAATCCATGCTGCAATCGCAGCGACCTCGTCGAGCGTTCCCAGACGCTTCATGGGAATTTTCGACGTCATGTACTGGACCTGTGCCGCATCGATGCCCCGAACCATGTCCGTCATGATCACAGCCGGCGCGAGTCCATTTATCGTGATTCCCGTTTCCGCATATTCCTTTGCCACGCCTTTAACGAGTCCGATGACGCCGGATTTGCTGGCCGAGTATCCGACCATTCCGGGATTGCCCTCCTTGCCGGCAATCGAGGCGATCAGCAGGATTCGCCCGTAATTTTGCCGCAGCATTGAGGGCAAGACCGCTTGCGTCATGACAAACGACCCTGAGAGATTCACCCGGCACACCTCGTCGAATTTCTCCAGCGGGTAATCGACAATCTTTATATTGGTCGGCCCCACGATCCCCGCTGAATTTACCATCACGGCGATCGGGCCCAGTTCTTTTTCAACCTTTGATACCGCGGACGCAACCGAAGCCGTTTGCGCGATATCCACAGAATATCCGCGTGCATTTGAACTCTTGATCGAAGATACGGCCGATTCGATCCGGGACACATCACGATCGAACAGAGCAACCTTCGCACCTTCCGATGCCAATCGCTGTGCGATTTGCAAACCCAAACCAGTCGCGGCACCTGTGACAATCGCTACCTGATCTTCAAATCGTTTTGGCATACTGCCTCCAAGTCGTATTGCTAACGAAATCGGCTAACTCGAAACGGTTCCGGGTTCACACAGGGGCTCTGGCCCGTAACTAAATCGGCAACGAGCCGTCCGGTGGCGGTTCCGGTTTGCATTCCGAGCATCTGATGTCCGGCGGCAATAATGACGTTGGCAAACTGAGGCGTTTTTCCGATCACGGGAACGCCGTCCGGGGCACAAGGCCGAAGTCCACGCCAGATCTCCGTGGTAACGATCGGAGGAGGAAGATCGAGAATTGTTTCAGCGCCGTCCAGAAGAGTTTTTACACGGGTAAGATTTACCGTTTCGTCGAGATCGACGAGTTCCAACGTGCCGGCGATTCTCATCGAGCCTGCGCGGGGTGTAATCGCGACCTTTCTGTCGAGAAGCATAATGGGAATCTGCGGCATGCGCGGCGGTGGTGGAACGATGGCGGCATAACCTTTGCCGGACAGGATCGGCAGATTCAGCGCGAGCTTTGCCGATAAACGCCCGGACCACGAGCCCGCCGCCAGCACAATTTTGTCGGCCTTGATTTCGCCGCGCGTGGTGAGGACCGATCGAACCAAGCCGTTTTGGATGTGAAAATCGAGGACCTCGGTTCCAAGGCGCATCTTGTGTGCCTGCGGCGAGGGCTCGGGAGAAAATATGGCGAACTGTCGCAAGAGGTTCGACGTGGGCCTCATCCGGAAAAAAAACACCGCCGATGACGCTGTTTGCCCGAATCGCGGGCTCCAGTTTCTGGATCTGGTCTGGGTCCATTTGGCAGCCTTTGACGCCGCGTGCTCCCACGAGCTGCATTTCTTGAATGACAGATGCCAGGTTTTGCGGAGTCTGCGCCACCATGAGCAGCCCGCGCTGAGTAAATCCAAATGCCCCGGGTTCTTCTTCATCGAGCTTCTTGTAAATCTCCAGGCTCAGCTTCGATAACTCGACCAATGCATCGATCGATGCGTTCATCTGGGCGTGGTTCATCGATCGAAGAAATCTCCATAACCAGGCGATCAATTTTCGATTTGCGCGTGGCTGAATGTAGAGAGGGCTCTTCGGATTCAGCATCCATTTGATCGATTTGAGAAGCATTCCGGGCATGGGCAGAGGGAGGGCGAAGCAGGGAGTGATCCAGCCGGCATTGCCGTAGGAACAGCCATGACCGATCTCTCCTTTGTCGACGACGGTTACCTTGGCTCCACGGGCGGAAAGTTCGGCGCGGATGCGGCTCCGATAATGCCTCCGCCGATGATGAGAACGTCACAGTCGTGCATTGCTTTGAGAAATGGGCTGAATTGGCCCCATCGGGTTAGCGAAAATCATGTTTGCGTGCCGCCGGACAATTCTGCCAGCATGGACACGGCCTTTTGGGCGAGGAGATCACCTGCGGGCTGGGCGTAGGGCAGCAGACTGGTTGTATAGCGGTAGAAGGCGCTTTGGTATTCCATGTCGCCATTGTTTCCCGAATCGGGGATGTAGACCAGGAAATCATCGTTGAGATATCCGCACGGGATCGTCAGCGGGCAGGGTGAATGAGCCTTGATAAAGCGGCCGATGGCGCTAAACGGTTCACAAGGCAAGCCGACGATACCGACATCACCGAACCTCAGCGCGGTAACCTCCACGTCGACGCCTGTCGGGGCCATGGACATGCGGCCGTTTTCGTAGAAACCCTGAGCCCATCTCGCCCAGCGGAGCAACGGATCAACGAGGGCGGCCCGATAGCGAGGGCTCATATTGGCCGGAAAATTCAATCCCTGGCATTCGAGCGTGTCGGGATCATTTTTTTGGCAGCGGACGACGAACGATTCCATGTCCGCGACGCTGTCCCGGAGTTCACCGAGGGCGGGAACTGGCGTAAATGGCAAGCGAATATTTTCAGCGCTGAATGCAGCATCCTGCCTGACGGAGCGAGTCAACGATTGAGCCGCCTTGCGGTATGTATCGCCGAGAAGATGGCCGTACCGCGTTGCATCGGCGACGCTCTGCTGGACCGACTTGTTTCCCAAAACTCCCTTGGCATTGATCTCACCCGCGCAACCCTGCAGAAATGCGACGGGAGCACCGTGGAACATGTCGGAAAGATCATCGGAAGCGATCTGGGGAAATTCGCCGAAAATCACCGGGTGCTCGGGGTGATAGGCCGTCGCGGGATGGCCGGCGAAGCTGACCAGGCCCGCGATCACTTTTCCATCACGTCCGACAAACGCGGTGACGGGCGCATCGGCATCAATATCGCCGTTGAAGTCCTCGCCAAGAAGCAGGCGATCTTCCTCGCGAATCATGTAGGGTTTGCCATCGACGCGATAGCCTTTGCGGTTGTAGGTGATGCGGCGCTCGTGTCCGAGGGCATAAAATATTTCGCAGTCGCGCAGCTGGAGGGATATGCGAGCGGCCACCTGGCAGGCGAGATCGACGATCATCCAACCTTCGGGCGTCAGGTCCTTATCTTTCAGCGGTTGTTCGTGGTCGAGCTTTCCGAAAATGGCCTGCGGATGGCTTGGATCAAATGCGTGGGGGGCGCAATGGTTGTGGGATGCGAAGCAAAGGACTTGCCGAGGATCTAATTGCAGCGTTTGAGAGATCTTCTCGCGGAGCAGATTGCTGAAGCGGTAAAAATGGGTGAGCGCGTGCGAACTTACAATGCAAAGCCGAAACCCGCGGTCCTCAAACAGCAAAACGGTCGATTGCAACGATCCAAAGACGTTTTCAATGCGTGAGGAAGTGAGAGACTGCCCAACACCGCCAAATTCGGGTTTTATGTGAAAGGTTTCAGCAGCAACGCGCATTGTCGTATTTAACCGTTCGCAAATTCTGGCGGACAAGATTCTCTATCAATATAGAGCGTGCCCGGGTATTTGAAGAGAATTGTTGCGGGTAGATCGGGCGTTGCGCCCTGAGTCGAAAAGAGCTTAGTGAGAATGGGTCGTTTGAGGGCCAGGGGGACGACGGCGAAGAGTTTCCGAGCCGACATCAGCGCGGGAATGGTCATGGTCATTCCCTTGTCGGGAACGTAGCCGAGCCCCTTGAAATTTGGATCAGTGCGGAGCTGGTTTTTTGACGTTTCGACCAGAGTCATCACCCGCACGTATTGGGAATCGTTAAAATCAGCCTGACCAGGCTCGTTGAGAGCCAGATGGCCAGAAGTGCCGATTCCCTGGCATAAAAGGTGAATGGCACCGGCGTGCCGGATTACATTCGAGAAGCGCTCTGCTTCGGCGTACGGGTCGGGGGCGTCGAAACGAGGATAGTCGATGGATTTGGGTTTAACCTTGTCATAGAGTTGACGATGCGTCTGATAGACGCACGAATACTCCTTGGGCATCCTCGGATCCCAGAAGTCATCTAAATTAAAGCAGTTTACCCGTTTCCAATCGACCCCCGGTTCACGCACGAGGTTGTCGAAAAAAGTCATTTGGCTTTCTCCGGCGGCGAAAACGGCGCGGATCTCGGGCTCCTTGGCCAGTAAATCGCGCATCGATTGCGCGAAGTCTTTGGCAGTGCGGCGGCCCAGATCCTCATACGAATCACAAACCACGACGTTGGTCTTACCGTAATTCACAAGATTCCTCTGACTGACAAAAACAACTGGCTTAATTCGAGTGGCCGCTTAAAAGTCCTGCAGAACCTGGTCTTCGCGTACAAAGGGAAATGCATCGTTCTCAAGCACGTCCTTGCGGAGATAAGTCAGCGAACCGTAATCCGGAGGAGTTAGATTGATATCAAAGACCGCATCACCCTTGTAAAAGGTCAAAAGGAATTTGACCGCATCATCGTATTGTCGGGCGGCCTTTTCACTGCGGTAATAACTGCCGCGACCATCATTGCGAAGGACGAGTGTTCCTTCGTGCTTTTTCGTGACCAGAACCTGGGAGATCATTTTCGCGAATTCGTATCCGGCCCAGGCTCCGTGGACCCGGCGCTCGTAGGGATCCTGACCCTTTGTGAGTTCGACAGCCTGATTCATGTAAACACCCAAGGCGGAAACAAGAGAGGGCTTGAAGATGAAATGCATGCCTCGGCCGCCGCTGTAAACTCCGGGGTTGGCAGCGTCGAAGGCGCTCGAGAACTTCGTTGTATTCCTTCATTGGGCGCGCGGCCGGGCCGTAATAATTCTTGTAGTAGAGGTCCAGCTCTTTTTCGACGTCGAGATCGGGATTCCACAGGAGCTTGGCGATGAAGTAGTAATTCATGCCCTGGGGCCCCCACTGGGGCTCGCCTTCGCTGTAAATGCCGGTGACGTGGAACTGGCGGTAATTGCGGAGACGATCGGCGACGGTATGTACGAGGGGCAGGGGTCCGGGCCAGGCGTAACCGCCAGTCCAATATTCATAGGTCATGATGGCGGAGGGTTTTAACTGGTACCAGTCCCTGAGATCCTGAAGAAAATTGGAGTTTTCAAGGCTCGAAGAATCAAAGAGATTCTTGGTGTAGTCACCCCACTCGTTGATGGTTGAAAGCTGAATAATGGTGTTGGGCTCGAGTCGCTTCACAATCGTCGGCGCCTGAGTTCCTTCGCTGTAGGCGAGCCAATGGATTCGCACCCCAGGAACGGCGGCGGCTACCTTGCGAGCGATGATGTTATTGAAAGTCGCGATGCGATTTGACATGACGGTTGGATGGGCCGGATCGTCCATGGCGCGGCAGAGGGGGCACTGGCACCAACCACCGCCGTCGTTGGGGTCGACGGTAATGCTCAACATTTCCGGATGCGCCTTCGCTTGAGCGATGATTTTCTCGGCAAATAGATTTTGGAGTTCAGGGTTTCCGATGCACAGCTGTCCCACCGGGGTGCGCTGGCCGTCTATGAGCGGAAAATACTCCGGATGCGAGGCGAAATATTTGGCCGGAGGGAAATAGAGGTGATAGGAATGCTCGAAGCTGAAATGAACCTGGCCGCCAAATTTTCGATCTCCGCCGGTTTCGTTCCAGTTCAAGCGATTGCGCGATGCCCAAAGCCGGACATCCTGCTGAATATCTTCGGGAACGGGTTGGCGATAGCGCTCCATCCCGCAGCCGACGGCGCTGCGCATTTCGAAGTCGGGGACTTTCGAAGTCGTTTTGCCGACCGGCAATTCGGGATTGGGCGTGTCCGGAATAAAGGTTCCCCAGGGTTCGGGGCGATACCAGCGCACGCCGAGTTGTTCCAATAGATCGTAAACGCCGTACAAAGTTCCTCGGGTGGCGACCTCGCCCGATCTTGGGGGACGTTTTCCTCCCACGATCAGGAGGCGGTTTGGTTCCACATCGATGACGTATTGCTCGACAGCCAAATCTGCGGCACGCAAGCCTGGAGTCAGGCTGCTTTCGCCGACGGCGATATATGGGCCTTTGGGGGGCTGCTCGTCGTCGACGATCGAGAATTGTTGCTTGGTTATTTTTTCAAGATGGGACGCAAGTTCTTCGGCCGCGAATTTCTCGGATGCCGAGGCGTTTGTGCTCAGCACGATGACGGGAGTCTGTCCATCGGGGCCGACAAATTGAAACGAGGTTTGCGCATTCGAACGGGTCGGCAACGCGAATATCGAAAGCAGAAGGCTTAGACAAATGACAACAGTTCTCATGTATTGGATCCTTATAAACCGTTTCGAAATGACCCGGATGTCAGCGATGGCGATAGACAACCCGCAGTCGGTCAGGGACGGTCGAGGGTGCCCTGAATTCCGCCGAGGTTCTGCACAAATTGTTTCACGGTATAGGCAGAGACCGAGCAATCGGAAAAAAGGAAGTTGGCGTAATGGTTATGGCGCGGAGCGACGTTATTGAATGGTTGGGAGGTTGAGAATGTATCTAGTATTCCATCGCGCGGATCCATCTGGTACTGCGCGTAAAATACATCGAAGGGCTGGACGTACCAGATGGTCGCATCACAGAAGAGGAAAATATTGTCTTTGATCTTGGAGAGATTTCGGCTGCTTCCCAGGCCCGTCTGGCCGGGGAGTGATCGGTATTCCCACACGCTGTAGCTGAACTCGTTTACATAATTGAGGCCGTACGACGGCGTACTGGTATTCTCAGCATTCGAAGGACAGCGGAGGTTGGGGCTGCCTCCATAGATGGCGCTTCCCGCCGGGGCGTGCCCAGGTAGCGGCTGTCCATCGTAGATGGTGTTGTCGCCGAAATATATCATTAAAAATGTGTCGAAATAATTATTAACCTGGAAAAGTTTCCCATTATTGTCTTCCGAATAGAGGCGCAAAACGATTCCAATCTGGCGCAGATTGGAAGAGCAAACGACCTGGTTAGAGGCTTCGCGGGCCCGGTTGAGCGCTGGAAGGAGCATCGCAATCAAGACTGCGATAATCCCGATAACTACTAATAGTTCCACCAAGGTGAATCCCCGCCGGTCAACTTCGCAAGTCATGGCATTACTCCCGAAAGAAGTGGTTTTGATGTGATCGAGCGATACTGGAACAGTTGGATCTGGTACGCGGTTGCGCCAGCGGGCACGCACATGCTGAAAGGGCCGGCCCGAGCGATCGTGATCGTGAATCAGCATTATGTATTTTTCCTTAGACGGATGGACTGCGTCGGGCGCAATCAGTCGTTTTTAGCGGTGGATCTCCGTTTTTGACTTGCCAAGCCGGAGGATACTTCGTCATCGGCGTGGAAAATGACACGAAATCCAAGACTAAAAAATCGTTGTGGCGCGCCGTATCCGAATCGCTTGGCAGATCGGAGTATGGCGGCGTCGCTGTAATAGCATCCGCCGCGGATGTTGGGCGAGCAGGGCCCTTCGTTGAAGGGATCGACCATTACATGCGGGAAATATCCGCGCTGATCCCACTTGTCCGAACAGCGTTCCCAAACATTTCCCAGGATGTCATAGAGTCCAAACGGATTGGGTTTCTTCAAACCGACAGGATGGGTTGTGCCCTGGGAATTTTCCGTATACCAGGCGAAATCTCGAAGCGCGGAAACATCGGAGCCGAAGAACCAGGGAGATTCGGTGCCACCGCGACAGGCATATTCCCACTGCGCCTCGGTGGGCAAGCGATATCGAATATCTTCCTTTTCTGACAGCCTATCAAGAAAACGATTCATTTCCGCGAGATCCAGCATTTCAACCGGATGATTTGGACCAGGGAATTTGCTGAAGTTTTCGAAACCGAGCGCCGCATATTGTGCCTGAGTGACCGGGTGTGCACCGATCCAGAAGTCTTTGGTGAGATGAACGACGTGCTGAGGCCCCTCGTCGGAATCGCGGCCTGGTTCGGTGTTCGTCGATCCCATCAGGAACCGTCCGGCGCAGCACCAGCACAAATTTCATACCGATGGAGTTTGTTCTGACTTCGATAGACATTATCAGTTCGTTGCGGTGTTAGTCGACAAATTGGAATGCATAAATGTCGGCAAGCCGCAGGTTGAATTTGAGCCTTACGGGCTTACCCGACCATTTGTTCAGTTCGGCTCCGCCGACCCAATCGATGCGCCCTTGCACTGAGTCGCCCGTCCAGCGTTTAACGTTCTGCCGGTCAAAGCCCGGCAACGGTTTTCCGTGGATATCACAAAGCTCGATACCAACGTGCCCTGCCGATCTGGTGACGGCGTTAAGTTCAAGCCGACTTCCGGTAAAAATCAGGGGCTTGGTCATGACCGACCCCTCGGTTTCACCGGCGTGCAAAGAGATGAACCCATCCAGCCGCAAAACGGCGCGGCTGATGACGCCGGAATAATGCATCGCGTCTTTTACCCCGGAGTCGTGGGACCGATTGGTGCCGTAATAATAGAGCCACAGCTCGTCGCCCTTTCGGATTCGTCCGACGCTTGCGTAAATACACTCGCTGTCGAAGGAACCTGGCTCGCCCAAGCCGATGAAAGGCACTCGGAAAGGTCGATTCCAGCGGACGCCATCCCTGCTTATTGCGAGCTGAATGTCGAGTTGATCACGGCGCTGATGGTAAACGCTCGTGAGGATGAAGTAGGCATTGTCGGCGTGAGCGTATTTGAAAGCGGCGTTGTTGTAGAGGTCGACGTCGTCGTCATCCAATTCGTCGAAAGCATGAACCAGATCGGCCGTGGGCCACGATGTGAAATCCGTGGTCTCAGTTCGGCCGATGACACGGAGCCGATTGGGGTCGCGCAGCGGTCGGCACAATCGCACATAGGCTACATACTTGTTCAGACGATCGTCCCAGAAAGCGACGTTTTGTGTATCGGGTTGCGTGCGAACCAATGGCGATAAAGGGTTGCGCTTCCAATGCAGACCATCGGGCGAAGTTGCCCCATAGATACATTCGGGAATTGGTTGGTGGCTCAGAAAGAAGAGCTTGTATCGCTCATTCGCGGGGGCAGAAGGATCGACAAAGACGGTTGAACCATGAATGCTGTTAAACTCGGGGGACGGAAAAACGATGTTATTTTTCTTCGAGCCACCGAAAGGTATAAGGCCGAGCTCCGGCTTGGTCCATTTCACACCATCTTCGGACTCGGCGTAGCAGAGGGAGGTGCGGGGTTCGTCGGGATTTTTGGTGTATGCCTCATACCACATTTTGTATTTGCCCTGGTCCTCCAACACGGTGGACCAGGCGCCGATTTCCCAGTCTTCCCACGGGCAATCGGCAACGAGAGTTCTTTCGTTGGTCTTGCGGGGTTTGTTCAGAGCGAACTCGGCGTTGTGCCGCTGGTCGACAAAATACTCGTCGAGGAAGAGCTGTTTGCGGTTGAAGATATTCAGAATGTGCGTGTCCACGATGACGACGTACAGTCTAATTCATCAATCGTTTTTACGAACAAGATACGTCTGTTATTTCAGACCTTCCATCATGTATATTTTGCGTCCGGCGTGGTCAGCCCGTGGATGGCAGCGGCCTTGAAGGCGCGGTGAATGTTGGCTGCCGGCAGATTTGGAATTTGTGGGATAGTAGCTCGGAAACCGCTGAAATTGCGGGGAGAAACACTTTTCTCAGGTCAATTTCCTGCGAATCAGAACCGGCCCGAAGTGTTCGCATGAATGTATCTTTGACCTCGGTGGCGAGATTGATCTTGGTAATGCCGCGGCGAATCGCTTCCGTCCAGACATCCGCGCCGAGTCCGGACCCGCCATGAAGCACCAAGGGAACGTTCACTGCGGAACGAATTGCCGTCAGCCGCTCAAAATCGAGGCACGGCGTCTGTTTGTAAAAACCGTGCGCGGTTCCAATGGCCACGGCTAAGAGGTCGACTCCGGTTTCTTCGACAAACGTCTTCGCTTGATGGGGTTGGGTGAATCCCGCGTCATTGGAATTGGATTGGCCGAGTTTTGGGATGTACCCCAATTCCGCCTCAACAGCGACATTGGCTCGGTGGGCATATTGGACGGCTTCCCGTGTGATTCGAATATTTTCCAGGATTTCGCGTTCACTGGCATCGATCATTGCGGAGTCGTATCCGCAATCGACGCACGCCTTGAAGGTATCGAGGTTGGTGGCGTGATCGAGTTGCAACCAGGCGCGAACGCCCTCCTGTTGCGCTGCCGCGCGGGCCATTGCGGCCGCAAGTCTGGGGCCGCGCAAATAGCCGAGCGTCGACGGCGAGGTTTGCAAGATTACTTCCGCGCCGGCGCGACTTGCGGCACGGAGCACGGCGGTCAAGGTCTCGTAGTTATAGAAATTGACCGCGAGGATGGCGGTCTGTCGCTCGCGGTGTGCAACAAGAGAATCGATGAAGGTCATAAAAGTCTCCTGACGATCACGCGCGGGAGAAGGGAAGCAACGTCGGCGGCGTGAAGCATTCCGAGCTCGCGCCGAAGACAGTTTGCGGCGCCGCATGCACAGGCCAGGGCGGCTGCTTCGTTCAACGGCAATTTTCGAGAGGTTGCCAGCGCAAAGCCGGCGACGAGGCAGTCGCCGGAGCCGACGGAGCCATAGCTGGTTTCGATGCTGCAATTGGCGAACAAGACACCGTCATCCGAGGCGAAAAAAGCGCCGTCCTTGCCCACCGTGACAATTGAAACTTGGCAATGATTGGAAAGCTGCTTTGCCGCGGCGGCGGGGTCTTCAACCCCCAGTAAGGTTGTTGCTTCGGTGAGATTGAGATGGACGGCGTACGGTCTGCCATCCAGGGCACGTTTCAGCGTTGCGCCCGTGCAGTCAACGATTGCCTGTTTGCGTTTCGTGTGCGCTTTGCTGACCAAACCGGAATAGGCGCGTTCGCCGGCCCCAACCGGCCAGGATCCGCTCATTGCCACCACTTCTGCCGATTCAAGGTTACGCTCAAATTCTGAATGGAAAGAACCAATGGCCGATTCATCAATTGTTGGTCCCTGTCCCAATAATTCGGTATCGAGGAATTGGGATTGAGATTCTGTACGTAGCGTGATGCAGGAGCGCGACCAGCCGGCGACCTCGGTTCCGCCGCAAGCGATGCCCTGTTCTTCGCACTTTGTTCGAATCCAACTTCCAGTTGGCCCAGCCCAGAAGCCAAGCAAGCGGACTTCCGCCCTAATTCGCGTGCTGCCATCGCGACATGGACGCCCTTGCCACCAGGGTAATGCTCCTCGCTGAGAACCCTGTGAACGGCGCCCGGAACGAATTGGGAGACGGTCAGCATCGTGTCGACCGAAGGATTTGGACAGACGGCCAGGATCATCGCACGACCTCGCGAAGCTGCCCGGCAAATCCGCCGGGCGCGGTTACGCTCGCTCGACCGCATCGAATCGCAAGATCGAGGCAGCGCTCAATCGGCCAACCGACTTGCCAACCGCGGACGAAACCTGCGTCGAAACAATCCCCGGCGCCAATGGTGTCGACGGGATGGATAGTTTCTTCATTATTCGATCCTGGAACTTTCCAAACCTCTTTGCCGCGAAAAGCGTACGCGCCGTGAGCACCACGCTTAATCACAGCCATTGTCCCGCGTGCGGCGAGCGATCGGCCCGCAGCCAAGGCGTCGCCGCAATTGGTGATGGCTTTGGCTTCCGCCTCGTTGCAGAGGAAAACGTCGACAAGAGAGAATATGTCCCGCACATCCTTCCAGTTTCCACTTGGGCTCCAATTCGGGTCGAGCGACGTGGTGATGCCGGCGTTCTTCAACTTTGCAAGCCACGGTTTCCAATGCGGCCGCAATTGATCGAGCAGGAAAAAGCTGGCGACATGCCAGTGGCGGCATGACCCGCAAAATTCATCTTTGAAATCGCTGGGACAGAGACCTCCCATGGATCCGTTGAAAGTCAGTATCGCGCGATCGTTGGGTTCAGCCAGGGCGAAGCCGACGCCAGTTTTCATCCCCCTGAGAACTCGGACATATCGTTTGGAAAATCCAATTTGCTTTAGCTTTGTGCAGACAAGGTTTCCGAATTGGTCGTCGCCCACAGTGCCGAGGATTCCCGCAGTTCCGCCGAGATTGATCCACTGGCTTGCGAAAATAGTGGCCGATCCTCCGAGTTCGACGAAGTAGTCGTCGATTAGCTGTTCCACCTGGCCGAAGCGTGGACGAATATTCCCCTTCAGGATTATGTCCAGACACAAATCGGCCGCGCACATCAGATCCAAGGCTCGTTTCATGACAACGCCAGTTCCCCTTCGCCGACGCGGTGAAATAGCGAATCAGGAGGGCGTGCCCGGCTGAGTCAATCGCGCGCGAACAAGCCCGCCTTCAGATTCGATCACGTAAGGACAAAACGCGAATTCATTGCAGTTGGCCCCCCGATAGCGCGCGAATTCTGCCGAAAGCAGTTGAGCGGGAATCACGTCGACGAGGAATTGCCAGTGGGAGAGCTGCCGGGGGATTCGGTGGATCGGGAGAACGAGATCTGCGGCGTCCGGGCGAACGTCGGGTCCGATCACCATAGTCGGAACGCCCTGCTCGCGAAGATCCTGAGCGAGGCTGAGATCTTCGTTACGGAGAGTGTTTGGCGTAATCCATAATCCGATTCTGGCACCGGTGACCAGCACTTCCTGCGGCCCGTGGCGGAATCCACCGGTTGTCATCGACGTTGCAGCGGATTTTGCGGCTTCCTCCCACAACAAACGGGCTTCGGAGCAACTGGCCATGCTGCCCCCTCGGGCCAGGAAGTACGTGGGCAGGTCACTTTTGACCCAGGCAGATTTCGAAATCTGACTCTGCCAGACATCGAGCATCGATTGGGCGTCGAGGAGAAGTTGACGGAGTACAGGAGCAAGATCGGCAAGCGAATTTCCAAGCGAGGCGGCGGCGAGTAAACCGCCCACAAGCGTGAGCGCTGAATACATGGTGACGGAAACGTTTCTGTCGAAGGGAGCCTCCAGTGAGAGTGCCACGGCGGCACGCTGAGCCAACGGGCTGTCCATTGTGTTGGTGATTCCAATTACCGTGGCTCCCGCAGCCTGGGCTTTATCGAGAAGTTTCACGATCTCGACGCTGCGGCCGCTGCGCGAGAGCGCGATCAGGCAGCTATTGTCAGGAAAGCGAGTGTAATGGAGCAGTTCGGAAGCATCGACGAGAATTGCGGGCCGGCCCGCCATGTCGAATAACGACTGAACGGCCATCCCGGCATGCCAACTGCTGCCAATGCCGGTGATATAGACCATTTTTGCGGCGCGGACGGCTGAAGCGGCGCGCAGGAGGGGCTCGTGTCCCTCCCCGACGTTATAGTCCAATGACCTTCGCAGCGCCGCCGGCTCAGCAATGATATCTTCGAAGAAAGTACTCACACCAATGACTTCCTGACGGTATTGACCCGCGCTTTTTCAAGCGCCGGCGACAAGGCGACGCGTTTTTCAACGACGCGATCAAACTGCGGCAAATAAGCCGCCTGTGCCTGGAGCAGATCGTCGGCAAGTGCGACTGTCTGGTCGATGTTGGAGATCGATCCATCAAGGACGAGAGCCTGGATGAATTTTTCGCGACTGCCTTCGATAGCGGCTTCAACGATAGATTCCACCCACGCAAAGCGGGACGCCAAGAGCCCGGCCAAAGCGTCGGGGATTTTGCCGACCGGCAGTGGATGGATTCCGGATCGGTCGGCCCGGCCGGGACATTCGATGACAGCGTTCTGTGGAAGGTTGGAGACCTGCCCTTTGTTCGAAAGATTGAAGGAAAATATTTTCCCCGCGTCGGTGCGAATGCTCTCGATGATGTCGAGCACCTGCTGATGCTCGCCGGCGCTTCGTTGGAGAAAACTCTCGGGAAGAGGGTCGCGCGATTCTGCCGCTTCGACCATCCGCGCGTATTCTTCGTCGCCGTGGGCAATGACGCCTTCAAAAGAGAAAGCGTCTTTACCCAGCGTTTTTCCAAAGTATGAACCGTCCGCGAAGAACTGGGGAAAGAACTCCGTCGTATGCCGATCCATCGCCGATGGAAACGATCCGAACAGCCTGGCCAACTGCCAGGAAAATGGATTGTCTTCGCTGGGGGGATATTCCGGCGTTTCGTCCTCGGGCTTGGTGAGAAATCCCATCGCCATTCGTCGGGATATGGGCAGATTTTTTCGCGCTTCGGCGAGCTGGGCAAACCGAGGCATGAGATCGACACCGCGGCGGTTTAATTTGAGAAACCAGGTCAAATGGTTGATGCCCACGGCGGTGTAATCGAATTCGCGCTCAGGGACATCCATCGCACGAGCGAGATATCCCGCGACATGGGTGACCCCATTGCACAATCCGATGACATTCGCGCCTGTGGCCTTGATGATGCCGCGGCATGTGGGCGACATTGGATTGCCGTAGTTGAAAAAGAAAGCTTTGGGGGCGATGTCCATCACGTCGCGGGCAACGTCAATCATCGCGGGAATCATGCGCAGACGCGGGAACTGCCACCGGGCATGGATGTGTCGCCGACGGGCTGATAGATGCCATAACGTCGTGGAATATAGACATCCTGTTCCCAGGCACGACGCCCCCCTACTCCAACGGTGCAGATCACGACGGTCGCATCGCGAAGCACATCCCGGCGATCCGTCGATGTTGAGACTTTGATATTGGAGCCGCGCAACGCGAGCATCTTGCGGACAAGCCTGTCCGCGACGTGCAACGCAGAGGGATCGACATCTACCAGGGCGAGTTCGGCCTCCAGGCCCTTGTCGACCAGATCGGCAACAAGCCCCTGGGTGAACATAGCGACTTCCCGCCCCGATAAGCACGATCTTTTCCACATCTAACCTCGTTTTCGATCCGCGTTAATAAAAATTGGTAATTGATTCGATTAACAGGGCCATTGCTGTAGCCGAAGCGATACTATCCGAGCAATGTGATATGGCAACAAAAGTATCATGTGGATTTGAGTCATCGCTCTGGTATATTTTTTCGTCACGCAACGCAACAATAGCCCCGGCAATTCGTCGGATGAAATCTGCTCGACTGCAGCTCGCGCGGCGTTGCGAGTTGCATGTTGAATTGTGATGATAGTTGTCGCGCATCTTCCTGTTGCGGGCTGCGCCGCAAATTAAAAAGAGATCGCCATGAATGAAATCAGCACTTGGCCGGATGAAAATTCGATCGATCGTTTGCTCGTACCGATCTCGGAAACCACCCCGATCGTGGGTCAATACAAGGTGCATTTGATCCGACAGCAAATGAAATATGACATGCATTTTGGACTGGAATTTGGAATCGTGCTGAGCGGGCAGATGCATCGTGAATACCGCGGATGGTCGAAAGACTTTGGTCCCGGCGGGGCCTGGTTCTGTGGGATCTGGGAACCTCATGGATGGAGCATCGTCCGTCCACCGTGCAAAGTTGTTGTGCTGGTCGTTCATCCGCAGATCGCGGCGCGGATGCGGTTTGAAGAAGAGCCCAATTTCGACGTGCTCGCTCCGTTCACAGCGCCTCCCGAACAACGGCCTGAGACGAACGAAGCCACTCGGGCGAAGATGATAGAAATCGGCAAACGGATATGGTCAATCTGCGATAACAAACCGCCCAACAGCGGCCTCTGGCTTCGCCTGCTCCTTCTTGAAAGTCTGCTTCTTTTGGCGCCGAAGAACGGCGTTGTGCGCGAGCAGGCGTCCATCGAGTATGCGGGCCGGATCAATCGGGCAATTGAAGCGGTCTATCGGCAACGCCGGATGATTCCGACGTCGGAAGCGGTGCGCTTATGCGGCATGAGCAAAATCATGTTCAACAAAACTTTCTTGTCGATCATGGGAATCAGCTTTTCCAAGTTTTCGCTCAGATTTCGACTCCAGAGCGCGGCCGCACAGCTTTTACGAGACGAAGGCGAGCCACTTAAGGTCGCAGCGTCTGAATGGGGATTTACGGATGGAAGCCACCTGTATCAGTGCTTCATCAAGCATTTTGGTTGCAGCCCGACCGATTATCGAAACCGGATGGGAGAGCGGTGACATATTGCGATGGGATCAAACGGAATAATTAATGGAGCTTTAATCGCTGCGCTGCGCGAATTTGCGGTTGTACTTCAGCAATTCGTCGGTGAGTTGATGAATATTCCGAAAGTCGCTCACGAGCGGATCGGTTGCCAGAGCGGCACGTAGCAGTTGGGCGTCGCCCGTCATGGCGGCTTCCATGTAGAGTTCCTGTCGAATGGATACCGGCCTCACGAGGCTTTCGAGGATCGGGGGAAGCGCGCCCGCGGCGATCGGATGAACGCCTGTCGAATCCACCAGGCACTTGGTTTCGACGACGGATTCCAGCGGTAAATTCGAAATCTGGCCGACATTGGGACAATTGAAGACCTCGGTCAGTGAGCCGGCTCCGTGGAGGGCGGCAATGAACTTGTCGATGCATTCGTTGTTTCGCGCGGGGGTGGGATTCTTTTCGCGAATCAAGCTTTGATTTGCCTGTGCGCGTCCTTTACCGTGGCGGTGCGCTCTTTAATGCGATCGTAAGAGACGCCATAGTGTCGGCGCAGTTCTGGCGTCCGGAGCAATTCGCCGAAGAATTCCGCGCTGTGCTCATCGCTGAGGGCGGGCAGGTATCCGATCACATCCCAGATTAAAAAGCGAAGACGCTGGTTCTCGGTACCAGCAAAAGGGTCGTCGTAGGTTGCGATGGTTTTTCCGCGCCGGGCCCCGTCGATCAAGCCCTTTTTTCTCATGATTTCGAGGGCGTCGCGGCCCCGATATTTGATCGATAGCTGCCAGGAGAAATGGTCGATGCCGGCGACGTGAAATTCTACGTCGTCGAGCGACCCTGGTTTCCCGTCTTCGTTGAAAAGCGGAACGATTGCCTGCAAATGATTGATGACCCCGTGGCAAAAGCCAACGCATTTGATCGATGTGTACTTATTGACCGATCGAGTGAGTGCCGTGAGGGGATTCGTCACATTCAAGAGCATTGCGCTGGGGCAGATTTTCTCCATCAGCCGGGCGATTCGCACAATCTCCGGCACATGGCGTAAGGTCCTGGAGCAGCCGGCAATTCCGACCTCGCTTCCCTTCAGGTTGTAATGCCCATAACGGCGAGCAATTCGATGATCCTCCAGTTCAGGCTCCAGTCCGCCGTGGGAAATGGCAACGATCACATAAGAGGCGTCCTTTAAACCCTCGCGAAGATCTGTGGTCGTGGTGATATTTATGTGGTTTGGCTTGCCAACAAAACGGCTGCACGCTGAGGCAACTCGTTCAACCGCTGCCTTGTTGATATCCATCAGGCAAATTGTGCATCCATCGAAAAATGAATTGAGCACGAAATTTTGAAATAACAAATGAGTCCAACTGTAAGATCCTCCACCTACGATGGCGATCTTCATTGGTTTGCCCGCCGGCTTGAGTCGTTTTGCCATGGTATCAGTATTCCAGTATTCGCAGGCATTCATCAACAAATGAGAATTCGCGCGACATGTTTAGTCGGGCGAATTCTCCGCATCCGTGCAGTTTTCGTCCGCCAACCGGTCAGGCGTTGGCCGCGGCTTTGCGGTACGCTTCTCTCAATTTGGGGTCCTCAACCGTGTGAGCGCCCCTGTAAACCATAAGAAGACCGCAGCGGGCGTGGTCGCTTTTATTCGGCGCACTGTAGTGAACGGTCTGGCACTGATGGATGAGCGCATCGCCTGGATCCAGCGTGCCACAAAACTCCTGCTGAGGATCGACGGAGGGCGGGTCGCTCATGACCATCGAATTGCCTTTTACGCCGGAGGCTCGATGTGGACGCATGCCCCATTTATGCGATCCGCGAACGTAATAGATTGGTCCGTTCTCCATCGTTGCCGCATCGATCGCGATCCAGATGGTCAACATATCCGGCGGAGCCTGGCAGAAATATGCGTTATCCTGATGGTGGGGAACTCCAGACCCAATCTTTGCCGGCTTATTGAATGTTTCGACGCCCACGAGAACGGGATCGCCGTGAACGAGTTGCCTTACGGTTTCGAAGATATCTTTTCGGGCAGCCAGGGTTTTAAAAAAAAGATCGTGCACCTCTAATCGCCACAGGTTTCGCACGCTACGCCCGTCGGCCTCGAAAACGCGGTCCGCTTCCGGCACGCCCGGGAGAACATCGCGCACATACCGATCCAATTCCTTCCGCACCTGTTTAACGTCTGCGGGAGACAGAAACGATCGCGTGCAAATAAATCCGTCGCGATCGTAGTCACTAAGCAAGCCAGTTTGAGACATAGTTTACTCCAGGAAAAGTTGATTCGACCCGCACCCGGGCCAATGGCAGAAATCTACGGGACATTAATTCTGGTATCATTGCCATTGGAGTGAGGGGTTATTGCCATTTATGATGGTCTGACGCATGCCGGTTTCGTTCCATATCCATGGTCAAGGGCAATTTGATGCCAGGCATCGCATCGGCCCCTGCGCGTGGCCACATTTCGACCTGCTGACCATTCATTCCGGACGGGTATGGATCGAATTGATGCACCATGAACGCATCGAATTGCGCGGGAAACAGTCGATCCTGATATATCCGAACACCTACTTTGCGGGGGCCAGCATCACGAGGCAAAGCGGCGCGTCGGTTCAACATTTTGGCGTTGGAGACTCGGAGCGCGAGTACGGGACGGCGCATCCGCTTGGTCGCCTGGTCGGCCGCTCGGGCGGCTACGAGCTTTATCCCATCAGCAAATCTCGCTCTCTCTCCCTGGATATCGATCGCGCTGTCGCGATGGCCCATTCTTCGGAATCACCCTTCGCCCAAAGCATGAGGGAAGCGATGTTGACGTTGATTCTCGGTCAACTTTTGCTGGAGCATTCCGAATTCTCCCTTCGCGCCGACCCGTTAAAACGAGCGGGTGAGTTTGCACCGGTGATGCAGTGGGCCACTGCGAATTTCCAGAAACAGATAACACTTGATGAAATGGCGCGCGAAGCCGGATATTCCACGAGTCATTTTCGCGCACAATTCCTGAAACAGGTTGGCTATTCAGCTGGAGCCCTTCTTCGACAATCCCGTTATCTTGAAGCGGCCCGATTACTGCGAGAGACGCGATTGCCGATCAAACAGATTGCAAGGCGCGTTGGATACGACGATATCGCGCACTTTTATCGCTTCTTCACAAAAGTCTCCAAGATGACGCCACAAAGGTATCGCGTTCGCCATCAACTGCGAGGCTAACTTTCACAATCGAATAAGGTCGTCGCAATTCACTGGAAGGCCGGTTTCCATGGAGACGTTCGCGCTGATCCCAACAAGGATCGATGCCGCGCCATCCATATAATTTGCTGCGCGACCGAAGGGGTCACCCATTCCGCCGTCGGCCGAGAAGATCTGCTCCAGCATAAGCTCATCGCCGCCGTGAGCGCCGGTCGCGTCGTCAAGCGGAACTTCGTAGGGTGCGCCGAAAGTCGGGAACACCTTGATTTTGTGGTAATCCTTGCCAACGCCCCCTGTCGACGAATCGATTTGCTCACTGCCGGCTGGAACGTGGGTCGCATAACGGGCAGTGATTTCGATTCTGCCTCGCCCGCCCGTGATTGCGGCGTCCCATCCTTCCCACGGGCTATAACAGAGAAGGGAATAGCTGAGCAGAACTTCATTGCGATAGCGGACCATCACCGCCATCGAATCCTCAGCCGAAATGTTGTCACCGAAAACGTTCCGGTCGCGGATGTATCCGCTATCCGCCTCAGCATCCAGATAGAGGCCTTTCAATTCCGGGTCGGCATCAAGCCGTAAGGAAAAGGGATCGGTTTCTGTGGCGGGCTGAGACGCATAGCGGTCATAGGAGGTTCGCCGGCTTTCGCCGCGCGCGACAGCGTTTCCGCGTCCGTAGAATTTCAGGTCCCCCATCGCGACAACGGTTCGCGGATAGCTGTCAATCCACCAGTTCACGAGATCAAAATGATGTGTAGATTTATGTACGAGCAATCCACCACTACAACTCTTTTCACGATGCCAGCGGCGGAAATAATCGGCGCCGTGATAGACATCGAGGAGCCAGGACAGGTTTACGAACAGGGGTTTGCCTATGGCACCGGAGCGCATCAATTCGCGCACTTTCGTCATCTGCGAAATATAGCGCATGTTAAAGGTGACTCGAAGCGATCTGCCTGTGCGTCGAACCGCGTCGAGTATCGCGCGGGCCTTGGGCGCGTCGACGGTCATCGGTTTTTCACAAATCACGTCACATTCCAACTCCATTGCCCGCACGATGTAGGTATGGTGTGTTGAGTCAACAGACGTGACGATGACGACGTCCGCCTTTGTCTCGCGGATCATTCTGTCGAATTGTTCCGCTGGATAGGTCGAGGGGATTGGGGCACCGGCCTTTTTTAGTCTCTCGACATGGAAGGCCATTCGGGTTGCGCTGACATCGCAAAGGCCGACGAGTTCGCCCAAATCACGGGACTTTCCCGCCAGGGCGTCGACAAACATTGAAGCCCTGCTGCCGCTTCCAACGATCACGTATTTTTTTTTGCGATGCACCACAGGCGATTCGAAAAGACTGCCGCTCTCCGGGGAGGGACCGGAGAGCGGCGATCAATGGGGCAAAGGGAAGGGTTTAACCAATTCCCTTTGACGATAGGTGCTTAGGAAAACACCTTCAGTTGCTTCGTGGTTGACGTCGGCGGCGACTGGAAACAACTGCCAACACCGCGGCTGTCGCCGCAAGGGATGCCGGTTCGGGCACCGCGGCGAATGTTGGCGCCTGCAGTCCATTGGCGGCCGCAAACGCATCCAGCGCCGCGACATCCGCGGATGTGACCGACGTTGCGGCTCCGCTATCGCCCTGTCCGAAGTTGGCGGCCAGAGCGCTGAAATCGGAACCATTGACCGAGCTTCCGTACAGGAAGTTGCCCTGATCCCAGTTCGTGACACCGAGCCCGAAGTTGGCTGCAAGGATGCTGAAGTCAGATCCATTCACGGTCCCGTCCAGATTCGCGTCTCCCAGCAGCGTGTATTTCAACTCGATCTGCCCGCTGGAGAGTCCCGTCACGACTTTGTCCGCACCATCCGCGAAGCCAATCCCGTATTTCAGGCCGCTGGTCGCATTTTCAGTCGCGGCCGCGGAAGAAATAATGCTCGGGCCGACGCCATTCCATGCGCCGTTGTTGTAGCCCGTCTGCAGATATCCATAAAGGGTCTGCAGTGGGTCGCTGGCGCCGTAGTTGATGATGATGTGATTGTTGGTGATGTCCAAAACTCCGTTGCCTGCGAGCGTGAGCGACGCGAAAGTAACGTTGCTCGTGGCGGTACCGCTGCCGGCGGTCACGCCAGTCGCTAACGCAACGGTGCCGCCGATGATGTTAGCGTTGCCGGCAGCCATGGCAGTACCGAGAGTGAAGGTGCCGCTGCCGGATTTTGTAAACGAGCCCGTATCGACAATTTCACCCGAACCGGTGATGGAGTAATTTCCACCACTATTGTTCACGGTCACGGAACTTGGATTAACGGTGCTGTTGAGGGTCACCGCATAATGACTATTGTTGGTGTCGTTGAAGGTTACCGGATCTCCATCACTGTACGTGGTCACACTGGTGCCATTGTTCCAGTTATTGCTGGCTGAGTCCCATGTCGCCCCGTCACCCGAACCATTTGAATTGTTCCAGGTCACTGGCGTGGCAACGCTGATACGCACATCGTCAATATAAATGTTGCCCGAACCCGGATTCGGGTCATAACCGAGACCGTTGGTAAAATTGATCTCAATTTGTCCATTACCAACCAAGGCGCGATTCGGCTGAACCGTAAATGTGTCTGTGACGTCAACCCATTGGCCATTGGCGACCGGATTTGTCTGGTCGGTTGCGAGCTCCATGTAGTTGGTCGTGCTGCCATTCTCACCAAAGAAGCGGAGGGCATAGGTCATCGGATCGGTGTTTCCCCACGTGTTTCCCACCCAAACTGACATGGTATAGATCTGGCCTACCGAAAACGTATTGGGAATGACCTGATCGACCTGCACGTCGTAAGGATCGCCCGCCCCGTTAATTTCCAATACTTGCGATCCATCGGGGACGGGCGTGGCCCATGTATTACCTGACGAGCCCACGCCATCATTGGCAGGATTGTAAAGATCGCAGAACAGCGTGGTGGTCCACGCGTTACCGAAATAGCTATTGCTCTCGTCCTGCGTCGTCCCGGACGGAATTGAAGGATTTTCGAAGGAATAATCCGGGATGTTGAGGGATGTAGCGAATGCTGATCCCCCTACAAAGAGAATGGAACTGGCAAAGAGCCGACTTTTGCACTTCATCTGAGCCTCCTGGAGTTATTGGATAAACCGGCGTTGACTGAGACCTGATCACCGATTCCTGCACAACGACATCTAACTTTGAACGGATGTAAGTCTATTACGCTTTTTCTGGAACCAGAAAGGAATAATCATGGATTTTGCGGTTGGCGAGCATGTAAATTTGTGCATCAGATTAGCGCCGACACAGTCGCGACCAGCCCTGACGGCGCGGTCTGTTCTATCCCGGCGACTGCGCGAGAACCGTGTGAACGAGTTCACTTATTTACGAGGAACAATTCAGTATTCGGAGGCATCTTCTTCATCCACGAACGCAGTTGTAAATCGGGACTGAAACCTGCCTGAAATGGCGCGATTCAAACTGCCAGGTGGTTGCGCCGGCGCGACGATCGCATGCCAAGAAACACGATTGCCGTTGTACAAATGAGCAGCCCCGATTTCGGCTCGGGCACACTCGCGTCCTCGCTGTTGTGGGCGTTGACGATCGCCTGGTAGTAGGGTTCAGGAATGGTTTCGCCGGGCCAGAAATCCACGGATTGGGTATAGACCCAAACATATTCATCCGACACGGCGAGAGCATTGGTGAGGGCAGTCTGAAACGAGGCCGGTTGCCAGTAATTATTGGTAAAATTGGTGTTGCTCCAGCCTCCTGTTTCTGAGGCGTTTACGTCGAGCCAGACGCCAAATCCGGTCGACATCGTGCTGGCATATTTGGTGGGATTCGCGCCGACCAGCGGCAAAACCCCTGTTTGAACGATGTTCTTCCAGGACTGAAAGCCCTGTGTTGTTTCGGTTTGGTAGGTGCCTTCGTTGCCGTCAATGATTTTGGTGGTCGGATTGGCTTCATCGATCATTCCGTCGAGGAACGATGCCTCCAGGCCATCGGCGATGTATTGAAGCTTAGCGGGATTCGCGCTGTCGGTCGGAAAATGATTTGTTCCCGGCGTGTAGGGTATGGGATATCCGTCACGATACGGATTTGTGTACGCCGCGGACATCATAACCGTGATTCCGGGATCCGCGGTTTGCAATGCCTGCATGACCTCCTGCCCGCGAAGGCGAACTTCCGCCGCATAAGCGGTAAAGCTTTCGGTGCCGGTATTAATCTGATCGGCGTAATTCCAGAGCTGGGCGTCGTAGGCCTCGGCATCAAAAAAGATGCCTTTCGATCCGGTATCTTTGACCACCGTTCCCGCAAGGCTGAAGTTATTGATGACGGTATTGAATTGCGAAGAGAACCAGTCAACTTCCCCGGCGGTATGGGCGACATTGCCCGTGGTGGTCACACGTAAGAAGTTGTCGGTGAAATTGGTAAGATGGGCGTTTTGCATCGCCTCTATGCCCGGTTCAAGTTCCGGCAGCGTCCATGCGGTTGAACCAAATACACCCCAGTCAAAGTCGCCTTGCACGCCAGGCGCAGCGATAGTCGATGTAAGATCGAACACCGTTCCATCCAGCGGCGCCGTCTGCATCAGTGCGGCATTGTTTTCGATCCAAAAGGTGTCGGGCACTGAAATTCCATATTCAATGAGCTTTTTGTCTTGTCCCAACACCGGACGCGAAAGAAGAGCCACCGCGGCGATGGCTAACAGCGACTTGCCGGGACGCGATGAAACGACCAATTGCTTTACAAACAACAGAAGCATCGGGAAAACCCTCCAGGGTATGTTCAGCCGGTAGTACTTCGTTTGCCACGGTACGGGAGGTACCTCGGCGCATTTTCCCGAAGCTACACATGTTCAGCGAACTTGTGCAACTCAAGCTTCGTGTAAATTGCTATGCGCCGGAATGGATATATTAAATTGGTTCGGCCCGATTTTGCGTCAATTCGTTCCCTGATTCAGTCCGAACTGGTATCGCGGATGGCAGTATCGGCGACAAATTTTTCGGGTGGCAAAGAGAATGGAGAGGCAGTGCCGTTCAATCGGTCTTGCGACCAGTGGATAATCGCCAGCTCTTCATCGGAAGACAGCATTTTCGCAGCCAAGTCGAATAGCGGCCGACCCGCTGCCGCCTTTCGGTTGCCGACAGCTTTTACGGCTTCGATTTTAATGTCGCCAGCCTCCAACGGATCTGCAACTAAACCCTGTAATTGCTCGAAAATATTGGCTTCTTCGTTTGCCCCAACCATACCCATGGCCCAAACGGCGGCCGACCGGACGTTGGATGGATAGTCGCCTCGTCGAAAGATGACTGAACTTGCCGCAGAACCAATCGGCCCATATCCAAGTTGCGCGGCGGAGACAATTGCGTTTGTGGCGGCAATCGCGGCCGGCTGAGTCGGTGACTCCGTGCCGCTGATGAGATCGCGGGCACACACATAGGTTTGTTCAAGCTCCGGCCCTGCCGCGGGATTAGAAATCTCTCCGAGTGATTTGGCCGCTTGCGCCACCACCGACCAGTCAGAATCATGCAACAACTGCAAATGGCGCTGGAATCCGGCCGGGCTGCGCAGAACCCCCAGCAAATAGGAGCCATCTTCGCGCCTGCGAGGATCTGGGCTATCCAGCAAACTGACGGCTGCCGAAACACTTGCGGAACCCGCGGCTACGAGCGCCGCCCGAGCGGCGTCATGTAATGGCACATACGGGTCAGAAAGCTGTTTAGACATCGGAATTACCGCTGGCTGGCCGGGCACTATCGCCAATGCCAACGCCGCGGACGTTCTGACAGATTCGTCGTTGTCGTCGAGCATTTTTATCGCAAGAGATTGAGCATCTGAGGGGGCCATTACGTCCACGAGCGCGATCGTTGCCTCGCGCCGGACCGTGGGATTGGAATCGGAAAGAAGTTTGACGACGTCCTTTGCGTTTGATTGAGCATCAATCAGGCCGAGAGCGCGAACGGCCGCGACTCTCGTAGCAACATCGCCTCCAAGGAGCCCGGCAAGCGTCTTAGCGTCGGCGGTCAGATGGTTGCGCGCTACGGCGCGGATCGCGGCGAGACGAATGTCGATATTAGAGTCGTTTAGCCGTCCCGCGATTTCCCTCGCGTGCGTGGCATCCGCGACTGAAAGAGACGCGCAGACGACATCCGAATCGGCATCCCCGATGCCGGCGGAAACGAGCGTTTCCAGGCTCAATGCCGCGGCCGAGCGGTCCGCCGCTGCCCGCACCTCCGGTTCGCTGTCGCTGGAGAGTTGCGTCAGCGCGGCCGCCGCCGCGGGGTCCCCCATCGCTCCGAGCGCTTCCGCAGTCGATGCCCGAACCAGAGGATTGCCATCGGATGCCATTTTTATCAATGGATTTACCGCTGTTTTCAATTGCGTTCGGGCAAGATCTGCGATTAATTCTGCTTGCCGATCAGGCGTTATCTGGGGTTTCTGCAATTCTTCTTCCAAGAGCTCAACGGTCCTGGGACTTGTCAGGTTTACTCGCGGCGGCGGCGGAAGAGGGATTACATTGACGCCGAAGGGGAGCGGGGCATCGGTGGCTGGTAGATTTACCTGTGATCCACAGGCAAAGCCGCCTGGCCCGAGCAAAAGGACAAGAATTCGTCGAAAGCTGGTCATCCTCAGTATCCCCGTTTCAGGCGGAGAGCACGCAACATCTGGACAATTTTCCGGAGCTTCCAGAAATAATAATTTGTGACGACACGGTTTTGCAATCTGACTCGTTCAAATGGTTCGATTGGCGCCGTAAAGTGAACCTATTGCTGATTCCAAGTGAGACTTGGATAGTCGGCCTTCCAGTTATCTCCGGTTTGTCCTCCCCAGAGATCCGTTCCATTCAAGAGGTCAGCGGGCCGATTGCCACCGCGCAGATCCGGCGGCAACGGCTGAAAACGGGCGGGAACGCCATATGCGAGAGTGTCCGGGGGAACGTCTTTATTAATCAATGATCCGGCGCCGACAAAACTGTTTTTGCAAACTCGGACGCCCGGTCCGATTGTAACCCCCCCACCGATAGAAACGCCTTCTTCGATGATGGGCGCCGCGACCGGCTGGTTGCCGCGCATCGGCGTCTTGTGGTTCAGAAATGTGCATCCCGGACCCACGAAGACAAAATCACCGATGGTTGTGCCGCTGGGAATATAGACGTGCGCCATGATTTTCACCGCGTTTCCGATCCTGATTTTTCCTTCCAGCGTGGTCTTGTGGAGAATAACAACGCGGTCGCCGACCTGACACTCGGCACGTATCAGAACCTGGTGTCCGCACGTAAATCGCTTTCCGATGGTAGTGCCCGCATAGATGATTGAGCCGCTTCGGATGATCGCGTGCGGGCCGATCGTGAGCTTTTTAGTCCAACCCGGGTACGTATAGCCGAGAATAACACCCTCATCGATTTGTGACGGCGATTCGATCTGATAGGCGGTTTGACTCATGACGGAACTCTTCACAAACCCACAGACGGCGACTAGTCTGTATCTTGTCGATTGCCGAACCGGCCGCCGGTTGGATTTGATCTCCCAAAACCAATCGTAATGTGTCGTCATAATTATTCAATTTGCATCGATTCACAATTCGAGCAAGTTGGTCGGTGGGCACGGTCGATTGCCAGAACAACGATCATTTATTGACGGGTTTCTTTGCTGGTTTTGATGCTTCCCGGGCAAGCATGGCCGCAAATTCGCGTATTTTTACATCCAAAACTACATGACGGAGAGCAGATTCAACATTGAGATAAATGTGGCAAGAAGCAATGCAGGGATTAAGTTAGGAATGGAGTCCAATCGAGGCCCAATTCATAAATTGCTTTGGGCGCTGATCTACCATGCCGGCGACAGCCGCACTGTAGTTTTGTTCGTCCCGAAGATCCGGAAATTAGTTGGGAGATACTGGAAATGAGTTGGCACAATTGTGAATGCAAGTTTGATCTATCGCGGAAGCAAGTCGACAACTACGAACGCGATGGGTTTATAGTACTTCCAGGCCTGTTTACAGGTGGCGAAGTTCGCGAAATGCAACAGGCGGCGGAGGAGCTTTCGAACGAGGTTGGCCCGATCATCGGGGACAACCCACGGCTTCAGGTGGACCCGATCGGCGGAGGATTTCGCATCCGCCAGGTGTGGCCGGTTATCGATGTTTCGCCCTATTTCGCGACTTTGGCCGCCAACCCTGCAATCCTTCAGGTCATGCGTACATTGTTCGGCGAGGAGCCCGAACTCTTCGAGGACAAGTTGAACTACAAGTATCCCCGCGGCGGTACAGCGTTCTCAATGCATCAGGATTACGCTTACTGGGAGAATTACTCGCCGAGCCTCAGCACAGTGCTGATCTATCTGGATGAAAGCACGGACGAAAACGGATGCCTCCAGGTTTTGCCCGGGTTGCAAAAAAGCGGGTTGTTTCCACATCGTCGCCTGACCGGTCCGAAATCCGATCTGACAATGGAGGCGCCGGATGAATCGATTCCGCGCGTCAAGGTTAGGGGTCCGGCGGGAACCGCTGTGGTCTTTTCGTGCTGGACGCCTCATGCATCCGGACCAAATCTAAGCAACAATCCCCAACGCGCGTTCATACTAAGCTACAACCCTCGCTCCGACGGATCTTCATATCAGGCGAACGCGGGCGATGTACTGCGCAAATCAACGGATTGGCTGCGAGGTCAGACTGCCGAGGCGAGGCCGGCCAATTCATAATGCGTCAAAGAGGTGTCGTTAATGAGCTTGCGAGAACTGTCAGAATCACACAAAAGGCTGTTGAGCTTTGTATCTATCATCGCCATCGTGATCGTGCTGGGCGTGATCACTTTGGAAGGCCGAAACAAAAATACGCTTATTTCACCTCCCAATTCTGCATTTTACAGCATCGACGACGGCAAGACTTGGTTCGTAGACTCCGCTGATCGAGTTGCACCGTTTGACTATAATGGCAAGACCGCCGTCCGAGCCTATGTTTTTCTGGATGCTTCCAACAGCAAGTTCGTTGGGTATCTTGAGCAGTTCACGCCCAACGCGCAAAGAGAGCAGGAACAACTGAACGATAAAAGTGCGGCATCCGGAACAGGCCCGCATCCTCCGCCATTTTCGCGCAGACCCTGTTCTCGCTCAGCGGACGCCTCGTCAAGAAACCGGGAGATCAAACCTGGGTCAGTGCTGCGAATGTCACTCTGGCTTCATCGATTTGCAATGTGAAATGCGATGGGTCGCCCGCCAAGCTGGTAGAGCCATAAATCGCATGCATTCCGCCTTCAGACCGCGCGGACGAAGACGGCAGCGATCAAAAAAAGAATTGGAAAGGCTTCGGCCACCCTGCGCCCGGTGAACAGCTTCCATCCGTTCAATCGCCTCCGGACAAGTCTCAATTCGCGTAAATAATATACATGACGCCTATTGCGGCGACATCGGCATTTTTCAATCAGAACGACGAGCGCATCATGAATTCAGCTCATCTATGACGACACATTCGATACGCCTGCGCAATCGCTAATTAGCCCTGGAAATCGTTCATTTCCCTCAAGCACGCCAGCACCGCATCCAGCCGCAGGCAACCATCTTCGCATGAGACGCAGCTTGTTCCGCGTGAAGCGGGGATATGCATTGGAAGAGACGCCTTAACAAAAAATACATTCCCCCCAAGCGCAAAATGCATGAACTTTGTGTTGAGATTTCCGTCATTGACGTGCAAAATCGCGACATCGGTTGACCGACGCCGAAATGAACCACCGCCGGCAACCCATGGTCGAATTCCAGATGGGCGCACGTCAGATCTGGTTCTGTCTTCTGCGGGTAAACACGAGCGGGCTTTGTGTGCCCGCGTAAGGAGATGTGAACATAAAGCAGAGCGTTTCGCGTCATATTTAGGAAGCTAAAATTGTGTTTATTTTGGATGCAGTCATATAAATTCTGGTTTTTACCGGAGGTTTTGATATGTGGAGAAAATCAGTTCTCATGAGTGTCGCGATGATGTCCGTCGGTGCTTGTGCACTGGCATCGCCAATTACTATTCCGGACTTTTCGTTTGAAAGTCCCTCAACGCCAACAGGAACTTCCCTGAACGTGAGCAATAGCACGTTCGGCGGCGTCTGGAGTGCTAACCTCGATGTTGCGGTGGACAACCCCGTGAATGACGGCGTCGGCTCGTCCGGTGAAACCTGGGCAACCCCCGTCCCGGATGGATCGCAGGTGTTGCACCTGCTCGCCGCGGGCGACCCTTATGGCGTCCAAGTGGATCAGGTTGTTCCCGTTACGTATGCGGCGGGTCAGACCTACACTATGTCGGTCTATGTCGGAAGCCCGTGGGGAAATGTCGACCCCATGCATTACGCGATTCGCATTTTCGGCGCGAACCTGGGCGGCGCCCATAATCAATACCTGGAACTGGCCACCGACCAGACCAATCCCGTCGCAAACGGGCAGTGGGTGGATGTAGTTGACACCTTTACGGTGCCGGCCAATAGTCCCCTCATTGGCAGCGGTCAAATCGAATTCAATCTCACGAACGGCCTCGGTTATGACTCGCAGCCAGGCTCCGGCGACGTCTATTTCGATGACATCAGCGTCGATGTCGCCAATCCAGTCGTTCCTGAGCCGACGACAATGATGCTTTCAGCGCTGGTCGGCTCAGCCGGCCTGTTGCGCCGCTGGCGCCGTCGATGAGCGGGGCGGATAATTTCGTACCGCGCGGCATCGCCCTTTGTTGCCGGATCTGAAACGCCGCCAGGGCAGACCCGCCAACAGACTCGCCCCGCCTTAAAAAGGCGGGGCGAGTCGTTTTCGCAGAGATCAATTCTGAGGGCCCGCAGCTAATCCCCATCATTTCGTCGTCTATCGCTTGACGGCCCGAACAGCGATGTTGAGCGGGTAATCCGGATCGATGTAATCCAGCTCACTCCTTTCCAAATCCTGTTGCGCAAGTCCCATCAAAGATGAGATGGCAACCAGGACATTTCCGCGTCCTCTCGCCATCACGTTGTTTTCGCCAAAGACCTCCGCGAAAAGTGTCTGCCCCGATCGAATTGTGAAAGCGCCAATGCTCGCCCCATTTTGAATCGTCATATACGCTGACTTTTTCAATACAAGGCAAAGTAACCAGAACCACCCCTCCCGGCTTGAGAATTCGGTGCAAGCTCCGAACTGCGGCCCGCGCATCGTAAATGTATTGCATTACCTGGGTAAGAATAACGCAATCAAAGGCGTTGGCTGGTATATTTTCCGCCCTGACCAAATCGCTCACGATTGTGGCCTTCGGATTGTCGGGCGTGGCGTGAAGAATGTCAGACTGCGTGACGGAGCTGCCTCCGAAACGCAATGTGTAATCGTTATCCGCGACCTCGAGAACACGGCCATGGATATCCGCTTTAAACTCCTCCAGAAATGACTCAATATAATATCGGTCGATCGGATATCCACGATCGTTTCCCCAGACCTTGCTTACTGGATTGAGCCGCGCAGAGAGCCAAAATTGATCGGTTCTGCATTTCGAGCGATCGCGTTAGATGCTTCCGGTGGATTCATTGCTTTAGTCTCCATGGGTTAAAACGAATTGAAAATCACGATGCCGAAATAATATCGCCATCGTTGAGCTCAAGCTCGCAAAGTCATCAGTCTCCCCGGCGCATCAGGGCAATGAGTCGAAACCGAGAAATCAGCAGCAGCAGCAAGCAGACGATGCCGATCACGATCAGATGGACCAGCCAGATGGTTCGAATCTCCGGCAAACCGCCGGGCATTAAATCCAGGGCGATGACGAGTGGGCTGGGAAGTGCCAGCCAGCGACAATTGTCGGGCTTATCTGCGTGCCGGAGCCGAGGTAAGGAAATACGGGAAGGAGAAAGATCGTCGCACAGCAAAGATACGCAGCGACCGTTGCGCGGGCAGTCCGGTCGAAGAAACAACTGGTGGCGAGGCCGATCATGCAGCAAAAGAGTCCGGACAACAGGACAACGGGAAGCAGTAATAGAAAGCGGGGAAGATATCCCGGATCGACAAAGGCGATGGCGCCATAGGCGGGCAGAAGTGCCACGACGGGCAAAAGTGCGGAGGGAAGCATGGAAGGAGCTTGCCCCAGAACAGCGTTGAGCTTTTGAGCGGGGTAAGGCGGAGCATTTCGAACGTGCCGGTTTCGACTTCGTTGCTGACCGTGGAACAAGTGAGGATTGGATCGATGATGGCGACCAGGGCAATCTGGAGCACGACGACGATGGTGGCAACGTGGGCGAGAAGGTCGGCATGTTCGATGCCGCCGTAAAGTCCCATCACCGCCAGCCCGAGGGCGAGTACAAGTGATGCGTAAAACGTGCGGATCATCCAACGGCCGCCGCGAATGCTGTGGGTGCGCCGCTCTTTTCCTGCAATGGGATTGAGAGAACCAAGGGGTTTTCGCTGTTTTCTATCATCGATGAGAAAGACCACCTTGCGGACAAGAGAGCGATCTTGACCTGCAATCAGGGCATCGACGTGCTGCTGTTTTTCCGCGGGCGGTTTTCGCAAATGGGCCACAAGTGCGCAGAAACACCCGATAATGGTCAGACCAGCGAGAGGGAGGAAAATTTGCCAGATGGGGAGCAAACCGTCTTCGGCGCGGCCGCCGAACAACGCATCGCCGAAATCGGGCCGCAGCACGCTTAGGGCAGCCGCCACCGGAGAGAGCGAGCGTGCGTAGTGGAGGATCACGGCCAGCGGTCCGGAAGATTCGCGAAGGAGGAGGGATGCGGGGACGAGCAGTCCTCCAAACAGCGTGAGGATCAGGATATATGAAACAATGATGGCGGTTGCCGTTTGATGGCTGAATGCGGAGACCGTGAGGCAAATCAGCGCCAGCACCAGCGCGGCGACGATGAGGATGGCGTATGCCAGCAGCAATTGGGAAAAATCGACATCGCCGCGCCAGACCAACAGCGACAGGAACGGCAGGCCGTCGATGATGAGAAGGATCGGGAAACTTATCGCAGAGAGCGTCTTGCCGACAACAATGCGGCCGGGAGAAATTTTCGATGCATAGAGCATTTCGAAGGTATTCATCTCGCGCTCGCGGCAGATAGCGGTGGCAGCCATACTCGGGACGAAAACGGTAAGCAGCGCGAGCTGGCCCACGACAAGCGCAAAGAGAAGCATGTCGCGGCCCTGCTCCGCGACCGCAAGCACTCCGCTCTGCGGCCAGGTTTCTAGCGTCACAAAGGCGAGAACCACGACGAACGCGATTTGAATTGCCGCCACGCGGCGAAGGCGAAGGAGTTCGACGAGGTCTTTTTTGAGAACGATGTTCATATTGATCCTGTACGGCAGCGTGAAACCATCACTTGGTAAGTGACATGAATACGGTTTCGAGGTCGGCGGGGACTTCGGTAAAGCCGAATACGATGACGCTGCGGCGAACCAGTTCGGCCAGGGCGTCGGCCAATTGGCGTTCATCTGCCTGCACTTCAAATCGAAGTACATCGGGTTCGGTCGATTGGATCGGTTCCCAGCCTTTAGCAACGAGCAAATCTCGAGCAACTTCAAGACCCTCGACGACTTGAATCTGTATCAGGCGTTTCTCCCGAATATTGCGCATGATCGCGTGCACGGTGCCGTTGGCCACCATTTTGCCCTCCTGCAATATGCCGACGGTGTCGCAGACGTCTGCCAGCTCGGGCAGGATGTGCGAGGAGACGAGCACTGCCTTCCCGAGATCGGCGAGCTGACGGAGGAGGCGGCGCATTTCGATTTGCGCGGGGATCGATGGTTGCGGCGGGTTCGTCGAGAATGAGAACCTGTGGATCGTGGAGCAGAGTCTTGGCGATTCCGACTCGCTGCTTCATTCCGCGGGAAAGTCCGCCCACGAGTTTGTCGCGGAACTCCATCGCGTTGGCGATCTGAAGGCAGTGATTGATTCGATCGGGGCGGGCCTTCTTTGGGAGGTTATAGGCGGCAGCAAAAAAATCCAGGTATTCCCAGACCCGCAGGGTCGGATACACGCCGAAATTATCCGGGAGGAAACCGACCAGTTGCTTGATGCGATCTTTGTTGCGGGTGACGTCTTCGCCGGCAATGGATGCGCTGCCCTCGGACGGATCCAGCAGGCCGCAGAGAATTCTGAAGGTGGTCGTTTTTCCCGCGCCGTTGGGGCCAATATAGCCGAAGACTTCGCCGCGGTGGATCTCGAGGTTCAGGTCTGAAAGAGCCAGGTGTTCGCCGTAACGCTTGGAGAGGTTTCGTGTCTGCAGGACGATTTGATTTCGATCAATGGACATTAGAGTGGGGTTCCGATGGTGTGTCCGAAAAGGTCGACGCCGAAATCCGTGAACTGCCAGGTATGGACCGAACCGCCAGCGGAAGGCGCCTCAACTTTTACCAGAAGCCAGAGAATTCCGTTGCGATCGATGTCGTCGGAAGAAAGATCAAACGATGCGGCGGGTTGGGAGCCGAAAGTGCTCGACCAATTTGCGATCTGGGCGCCTGCGAGGTTGATCTCAACTTTTCCGTCACGGACCTGCTGATGGCGGATTGTCATCGTCTGGATCGGGAGCTCGACACTCGTATGAAGTGTCGCGCGGGTCCAGGTAACAGCCCCGACCTCGCGAGGGGGTCGAATGCCAATTTGCCAGACCCCCGTTTGGCTGCAACCAACCCAGGCGCACTTCCAGGCGTCGTAGATGGGAATGGAGCCGGCCTTGACTAGAATTTCGTTGAAGCCGGAGTCGACTTGAATGGGCAAATTTCGCGGTGAGGAGTGTATTGCGAACGGAAAGATTGCCAGTTGCTCGGAATGCTGGAGCGCTGGCTGGACAGATGATGTGATCAGGGATCGGGAGGATTGCATCCAACCGGCGATCCAAGCGCGCGACGAAATCTCAGGGGGCTCATCGGATGTTTGCGGGATTGTCAGGAGGGAGGCGAGGATTTGGGCACGAATAATATCCGACTGGTTTATGATGGGACCGGCATCCATGAATTCAAGCAGGTCATTGGCAGGGGTTGGGTCTGAAGATCGCAAGTCTACCATTTGGAACCGTTTCGGCGAGGCAGACACGACTGTTTGTGAATCGCCCACCGGAATGTCATTCAGATGGTAGATGCTCGTGCCATAAATGAGCATCGGATTTAGAAGCGAGGATTTGATCTGGTTGTTTACGGAAAGCCTCAAGCCTGTTCCGTCGAAAGTGGCCAATGCCGAGGCTGAGGTGTCGGGGCCAATCGGAGATGAGGCTTCCCAGATTCGATCGACGCGGCGCGGGGCGGCGCCGGCATCGGGAATGGAAAATGGCGCCAGTTGCAAAATGGGGGGATGTGAATCGTCGTAAGCAGAGGGACGAAGCGTAGATTGCCAAGTGGTGGTTGTTAGTTCCAGTTCGCTGGCTTTTCCAGTAAATGCGGCGAACTCCTGCATGAAACCACCGCTTTGGGTGAGATGGGCGACATCCACGGCGGCGGCTGTGAGTGACGCGGAATGCTGGTGCACGAATCCGAAGATCAGAAAGACGAGGGTGCCGACGATCGCCGCTGACGAGGAGATGATGTAGCTGAACGGACGATTGGCGGCTCGCCAGATCAACTGGGTCATCACCACGAATACAGCGAAGCCAATGGCGAGGACAAAAGCGATGCCTCGCGAGGGAACGGGCGTGCCGATCATTCGTGCGATAATCGCGGATTGGCGGGCGGGCAGGGCGCTGCCTGACCAGGACGGGTCAGCGGCTGAGAGGCCCAGCAAATCGCCCCAGAGGCCGCGCAATGCGTCTTGATCCATGACCAGTGAGGTGACTGGGAAACTGATGAACGAGATGCGTCCCATCCCTAGGGGCGCGTAAGCGGCGCAAACGTAGGATCCGTCGGAAAGTACTGCTTTGCCGCCGGCAGGATCGGCTTCGCAGATTTCCAACGATTTTTTAAGCGCGATTGCCCCAATGTGAGAGGTGATGCGGCTACCAATGAGGCGGACGGGGAGATAACGGTCAAGCCATGAAGCTTCGGGCTGGGGATTGCAAACCAGAAGCGTTCCACCCGCACGGACGAAATCGAGAAGCGCGCGACGTTGAAGGGGATCGAGCACCTGCGGCGATCCACCGGCAAGCGCGATGACCCGGCAACTGTCGTATCCGGCCGGGTTACGCAGGGCTTGCCGCATCGGGGCATGCCACGGGACCATGGTCGTTCCACTGATGACGGAGAGGATTTTCGCGAAACCCCCCACATCGCTGTTGGCGTCTTCGTCAAAGTCATCGCCGCTGAGATTCAGGATCGTCGTGCGCCGCTCGGTGTCGTCGACATGGGCGGACTCGCGCGATAGCAACTCGATCTGGGCGACATTCGTGCCTGAAATTTGCCAGCGAAAGATTATAGAACTTTCAGTTGTTCCCGAAGGGGATGGGGGTAACAACGCGAGCGTGGACCAGCGCGAATGAGGCGGAATGGCGACGGGAATCTGCAAATCAAATGGACCATCCGGGCCCGGTACTTGTGCATATACACGTTCGTTGGGCTGTTGCTGGTCAGTGGAATTGGTCAAAGTTAGGCGCAGGGGAGTCCAGGCGTTGTGAACGGATAGAGGATTTTGGAACCAGGGTGATACGAATATGCGGCGAAGTTCCTCGCGCGGGCCGAGGTGGCAGCCAGCAACACAATTAGAGCAACAAGTGGTACCACCGCGCCCCGATTTGCGAGACCGTGGGAATGTCCGCTTGCGTGCAGCATTGCAGCATGATACTTTGACGACACAGTTATGTAAATTGTGCCGTTCATATCCACAACAATGTGCCGTGCAGATGATCATCAAGGGAACCGTGGGGACTCGCCGCAGCACCGGGTGCTGATCGTTGGCGTTGGATCGATAGGGGAGCGGCATCTGCGATGCTTTTTGAAGTTTGACCGCACGGAAGTCTTCTTCGTAGACGCGAATTCCGCTCTCGCGGCTGAGATTGCCCATCGATATCCCAGCGCCCGCAGAATCGAAAGCATTGACGCTGCGATCGAAGCCGGGGCGAGTTGTGCCGTTGTCGCCACACCGGCGCCGACGCATGTGCCGCTGGCGATAAAGCTCGTGGATGAGCGCCTGCACGTGCTGATCGAAAAGCCGCTTTCGGGGTCGCTGAATGGAATTGATGAACTGGCCAGCCGTGTGGCGAACGGCAGGCGCATGGTCGCGGTGGGTTACGTGTACCGCGCGCATCCGGCGCTAGGTGACATGAGGAAGGCGATTGTCTCCGGGCGATTTGGAAAGGCCCTGGAGATCGTGTGCGTGTCGGGGCAGCATTTTCCTAAATATCGGCCGGGGTACGCGCAGACTTATTATGCTTCACGGGCCAGTGGCGGTGGAGCGATTCAGGATGCGCTGACGCATTTCCTTGATGCGGGCCAATGGCTTGTGGGGCCAATTACCCGGCTGGTTGCGGATGCTTCGCACCAGGCACTTGAGAATGTGGAAGTGGAGGACACCATACACTTGCTGGCGCAGCATGGGCGTGTCGCAGGATCCTATAGCCTCAATCAACATCAAGCCGCCAATGAGGCGACGATCAGCGTGATTTGCGAATCGGGAATCGCGCGATTTGAATATCATCTTTCGCGATGGCGATATATGGAGAAACCGGATTCGCCGTGGATTGATTTTCCGACTGGCCCGCTGGAACGGGATGAATTATTCGTGCGACAGGCAAATGCATTTCTGGACGCGATCGAGCGAAAGACGCCGGCGTTATGCGCGTTGGACGAGGGGATAATGGATTTGCGGTGCAACCTGTCAATTCTGGAAAGTATTGAGCGGAATGGATGGGTAGACGTTGCCCAGCCGCAAGGCATCATGAGGCGCTGAGGACAGGCGATCGCTTAGTGATATGTTCGTGCAGGCGCTGCCGGGCCAAGTGGGCATCGCGGTGGGCCAGGGCAGAGAGAATCTGGCGATGTTCGGCAAGAGCGGCGCGGCAAACTTCCATCCAGACTTCCGGTTCCTCCATTCGGCGCTGGATCAGGGGTAACGGCGCGCGGTTGTAAAGCATCGAGAGGCGGCTGCTGGCGGCGGCGCTAACGAGAGCTTCGTGAAATCGATGATCGGCTTCGACAACGCCGAGAAGGTAGCCGCCGCTTACGAACTGCTCAAACTCCTCGCATGCTTTTTTCAGCGGAGCCAGCCGTCCGTTGAGAGAAGTGGTTTTCTCCTCGATAGCGCAAATTTCGTCGATCGCAAACGACTCGAGCACAAGACGCAGTTTAGTGATTTCGATGAGATCCCGGTCGGTAAGAACCGGAACAAAATAGCCCGTCTGGGGACCACGAACGATGAGGCCCTCGGCTTCAAGTCGGGCAAAGGCTTCGCGGAGGGCGGTCCGATGCACTCCAAGACGAACCGCCCACTCCGGCTCGCGCAGCCGACGGCCGGACGGTAATTGCTGTAGAACAAGGAGCCTTCGTAACGAGGCGTACGCTTGCTCGCGCTGAATTGATGAACCGGCTACGGTCTCCATATCGAACTCCGAAATGGTATGTTATCGTGTCGTCACAATTATGTAAATGGTGTCGGTACCATTGGAAGTTCGATATCTCTGTTTGAGAATGCCGTAGTGCTGCATCTTGGCGTAGAGAGTCGTGCTATGGAATCGACGAACAATTGACATCTGGGCTAAAGGATCCTCAAAGACGAAACCGTTATGCGCGCTGATTTTGCATTCTCAAGTAAGGAGCGAAAAGTTGGAAGTCGGACACGGTGAATTCAAGTTTGAGTGGATCGAGAATTGGGGCGGATTCCGGAGACGGAATCGGCACGAAGCAACGGACGCACCCACGGGATCGCCGCGTTGGAAGGCGGGGACGTGATTGTTTTTAGTCAGGCCCAGCCCGGCGTCCTTCAATTCGATGCCGACGGAAAGTTGAAAAACGCGTGGGGGGATCGCTTTGGCGGGGCTCATGGAATGAGCGTTGCGTTTGACGGCGATGCACCGGTGCTTTGGTTGACGGATCAGAACAGTGCGGAAGTCGTAAAAACAACGCTCGATGGGCGGGCTATTCTGAACCTTCAGCGCCCCAATATTGCACCCTATCTGGGGAGCGGGCACTTCGTGCCGACTTGGGTGGCAGTGAATGAGCAGCGGCTGGGGGGAAATGGAGATGTGTGGGTAGCGGATGGATATGGGTCGAATTATGTGCATCGATACAGCAAGGCCGGCGCATACCTCGGCAGCATCAATGGGACCGAAGGAGCGGCCGGAGCTTTCGTGTGTCCCCATGGAATCGCGTTTGTTTCCAGGAGCAGCGGACCGGAGCTTTATGTCGCGGATCGCACAAACCGGCGCGTGCAGGTTTATGATTCGGAAGGGAAATTTAAAAGATCGTTTGGGCAGGAGTTTCTGACGAGTCCATGTGGATTTGCGGTGCGGAATGGAACTGTGTACGTGCCGGAATTAAAAGCGCGCCTCTCTATTCTGGATGAGCACGATCGCCTCGTCATCCGACTCGGGGAAAATGACGCAAATTGCAATTCAGCCGGATGGCCAAATCTTCCTGCCGCGCAGATCCTTCCGGGGAAATTCAATAGCCCGCATGCAGCTGCCGTGGATTCGCATGGAAATGTGTATGTTGTGGAGTGGATATTGGGGGGGAGGATAATCAAGCTCGCGAAGACATAGCTGGAATAACTTGGAACAGATCGGGTCTCGGCTCAGGCGAATCCCGGTTCGTCACCGGGTTCGATGCCGTGGGTGGATACTTATTTGATGCACGGCGAGCATTTTAACAACATAATCGGTTGGTTTCGAATGAAGTCATCCTTTCCAAAAGGCAACTAAACTATGAGCAGCCCGACCGCCATCAAGTCCGTTCAGTTCTTCAGAGCCGTTTCGCCTTCGACCGGGACGATCGCCGACAGCACGCATCAAATCAGCTCAATCGCATTCATCGTCACACGAATTGAGTTGAACAATGGCATCGTTGGTGAAGCCTATCTCCTCAGCTTTCACTATTCGCCGAACGCAATAGCCGGCGCACTTCGAGATGTCGCTGAAATGGCCGCGGGATTTGAAGTCAGCCAAACCGGCAAGTTCATCGAACACTATGAAAGAGAATCCGAGTACTTTGGAAATGAAGGGATTCATCGTTCGGCGCTTGGATCGATCAATGTTGCAATGTGGGATGCATGGGGAAAGCACCTGCAGCAGCCCATCTGGAAACTCCTGGGAAGCTGCGGCAATCGAGTCCGACTCTACGGCAGCGGCGGCTGGCTCTCCTATAGCGACGAGGAACTGCTTGACGAGGTGAAACGCTACATTGGCCGGGGATTTCGCGGCGTAAAAATCAAGGTCGGGTCAACCGATATCCAGCGCGACATCGAGCGGCTTACCAGAGTTCGTGAGGCAATCGGACCTTCGAACGACGTCATGATGGATGCCAACCAGGGGATGAATCTGGCATCAGCGATGCGATTGGCCGAGGCAGTCAGGTTGCTGCGGATAACCTGGTTTGAAGAGCCGCTGTCTCATCGCGATTTCGCCGGATATCGCCAGCTTCGCCAACATGCCGGCCTATCGCTGGCAATCGGGGAGAGAGAATTTGATTCCACGGCTCTTCGCGAATTGATCTCGCGCGACGCAATTGATCTCTGGCAGCCAGACCTTTTGCGACTCGGATCAGTCGAGGCGTGGCGAGCGTCAGCCGCGTTGGCGGGCGCCCATAACATCCCCGTGCTGCCCCACTACTACAAAGAATACGATGTCCCGCTGCTCATGACCGTCCCCAACGCGTTTGGCGCGGAATCGTTCGACTGGGTCGATCCGCTTATTACACATCCAATTCGAATGGAAAATGGGTTTGCCTATCCAACCGACCGGCCCGGTTGGGGCTTCTCGTTCAAGGAGCAATTCCTGACGCAAATGTGAGAAATTGGCCGCTTAAATCGGAATTTGATCGCTTTTTAGACGTGCGAATCGAAATGGCGACAGATCGTGCCTGGTTTTCCCTTCTATCGCCAGATCAGCCAGAACCTCGCCCACGAGGCTGCAGAACTTGAAGCCGTGCCCAGAAAATCCCGCGGCAATGGCGATGCGCGGATTCCCCGGCGACAGATCAATAATGAAATGCTCATCTGGAGAATTCGTGAACATGCACGATTTCATCGAAAGCACCGAGCCACTTGCCTGCGGAAAATATTTCTCGGTGCATCGGCGAAGGACGGCTTCATCTCGGCTGTTTGGCGTGCGGTCCATCCGATCGGGGTCCACAACCTCTTCAAGATGGTGATACATACCGATTTTGAACCCTGGTATTCCGTACACGGGAAACCCGTAATATCTCCCCTCATCCACCGCAAGATTGAACACCGGAAAACGCGAAGGCTCGAACAACTTCGGCGCAAGGCTGAAACCAGCCGAGCACCTGCCGCTCAGGAATCGCGGCTTGCTCCAACTCGGGGATAAGCTTCGAACTCCACGCCCCGGCGGCGATGACAAGTTTTTCCGCTCGGTAGACACCCCGGTCTGTCCGAACTTCAACGCCGTTAGCTTTTGCTTCCCACGATATCACCTGTTCGTGACCATGAACCTCCCCCCCGAGTTCAAGCGCGCCCATGACATCCGCGACGATGCACCGCTCGGGAAGCAGAAATCCGCCATCCGGTTGGAAAACGGCCATGAATGATTCGGGCAATTGATATCCCGGAAATCGGCGGCCAAGATCGCGGGAAGTGAGAACCTCATGCGATAGCCGATGCAGCTCGCACGATCTCCTTGAACCACGAAATACCGCGTTATCTTCCGGCGAGGCGTCGATCGATCCGGTCACAACCAAAAGCCGCTCATGAGCAACGGTTTCCAGCTCCCGCCACAGCTCAAACGAACGGCGAAGCAGCGGTACGTAAGCGGGGCTTTCGTAATATGCCAGACGAATGATCCGCGTGATGCCGTGGGACGAGCCCATGTCGTGCGGAATGCTGAACCGCTCGATGCCGAGCACTTTCTTTCCCCGGCGAGCGAGGTGAAATAGAGCGGCGCTCCCCATGCCGCCCACTCCGATCACAATCGCGTCGAAAGTTTCCATGCACTCATTCCGCGGCCAAACTCACCACCGGCTGCGGCGCGGTGGGAACATCCTGCGGAGCTTAATGAATATCGAAGACCGTCAATCCTGCAAGCCGCTTCGGCGGCGGCACCCGGTCGGCGATTTTCTCTGCGGTTCGCTCATCGAAGCTGAATATTTGGCCCATTACAGCTTGGAACCACTGCTCACATTGTATCCGCCAAATCGCATGCACCAGATCAAGATGATTGGACAAGCAATCACGATCAAGAGGCCGACGTTCAGCGAGCTGTGTTCGGAGATTGCGCCGATGCACCAGGGAATAACGACGCCACCAATATTTCCGCAGACCGTGAGTATTCCAAAAACTGTTGCACCCCCATGGGGAAATTTCTCCGCCGTGAGCGCCAATATGCATGGCCATAGGATGCTGCAACACAGACCCGTACACACGCATCCAAATAGCGCAAGGGATGCCATCGACGCCCAGCATGCCAGTGTCAGCGTCACAATACACCCAAAGCATCCGAGAAGAATAAGTGATTTTCGGACACACGACCCCCAAACGTTCCGGCGCAGATCCGCCCAGCGGCCATGGCGACGGAGAACGCGGCAAGAGCGATTCCGCCTGTTGTCATTGAAAACTTTAAGGACCATTGAGCATAAACGGGAAGCCACTGCGCAATGCCCATTTCGATCGCACCGGCACAGAAAATGGCCAACAACGCCGCGCGAAAAAGCCGATTTCGAAACAGTTCGCGCATCGGGGTGCGAGACTGATCGCATTCCACAAGCCGCGGAATCTGGAGCCCCGCAAATGCGACTGTCAAAATTAATGGTAACGGTATAAATCCCAATGAAATCGTCGTCCACGCCACCCCACTTCTTAGCGCAAATGTTGCCGCGGTCACCGTGATAACAGCGCCAATGCAATAGAACGAGTGGAGATGATTCAGCGCCGAAGCCCGGTTGTCCGGCTGAAACGCAACGACGATCGGACTGAGCACCGTATCCAGCACCCCCGCGCCTATCCCCATCACCAAAACCGCCAGGCACAACTCTTCGTAGCCCCGACTCACCGAAAGCAATCCCAACCCCCCCGCCACCAGCAGATTACCGCAACACGCAAACGGTTTAACCCCGAATCGGTCGGCCAATGGCCCGCTGGCGAGAATTCCAATGACCAGACCGCAAAAAATGATGCTTCCAATTCTCCCAAGCTGTTCATTGCTAAGTCCCCCCAAATCGCGCTGAAGAGTCGTAAGCAAAACTGGCAATAAATTAATTGAAATAGCAAGGGAGAACATCGCAACGAAATTAACGCCCAGCGCATATCGCACGGACTGACGGGAAGACACTTCTGTTGACGGCGCCAGGGTAGACATTTTTTATCGCATCTGCCCCTTTCTAAAGGGGCTCTCATCACACGGCTGCTCTCAAGGCCCGAGCCTTAATCGTTAAACTTGAACGCAAACAGCCTGCCCATTGTTATGCTGAATTTAAGTCGAATCGGTTTGCCTTGGAGCTTATTCAGTTGATTGCTCCCCTTCCATTTCACGTTAATGCGAACCGAATCTTCGCAGATGGGAATGCAATCATTGCTGCTAAAGCCCGAGAGTGGATTATTGCTCTCGTCCAGAACCTCAACCCGGATTTCGCCATGATCTGCTATTGCGTTAATTTCGAGCTCATTCCCTGTAAATGTCAGAGATTGAGTCGTTAGTTCTCCCGGCAGATATCCGGAATAAATCGAGGCAAAACCGTCTCGCCGCATCGTGGCCAGATTGATGGTAGTGCCGTCCAGAGGCTTCTTGCTCAAAGGTCTCGGCGTGCCCGGCAGGCCCAGGATGTCACCCATGTGCGGCCCCTGATAAGCCGTATAGTATAGCCAGATTTCATCGCCCACTTCGTTCACATTCGAGGCCGGAGTTATCATGCCGGCGGAGTCGGACTCTTGTGGTGTCCCACACGACAGCACATCCCGCCGATCCGCTGGACGGCTCCAAAACGCATAAGGATTATTGTCGCGGGTATAAGCAAGTTGAACGTTGATGATGCCATCATCGTTTCCACCATGTTCTTTGGGAGTGCAACCCGAGCGATCGTATAACCAAATGAGGCCCAGGAGTAGTCCTTCATAGCGCATCCCGGTCATTCCATAGATGTCGGCGCTATAGTAGGCCGGGTTGTCGTACATCAGGGTATCTTGATACCGGTATAAGCGGTCCCTCACGCGCGCATCGTCGATTTCATCGGCTGATAGAATGGTCTGGACATTCGTCCAATGGAGAAAGTCCGAACTCGTTGTCACCCCAACACATCGTCGAAATACTCCCCCCACTGTCGACAAATGTTTTACGTAGGCTACATACAACTTAGTCACCGGGTCATAGAAGCAGGTGCACATATCGCTGCCTTGTATGACCGGATTGTGTCCATACTCAGTCCAGCTCAGCCCGTCAGGCGAAAAGAAAACACCGTATCCAAACCTGATGCCCGACTTCATCTCTTCCCTCATGTCGATCATGTCTCGGCCGAGGTAGGTGATAAGCCGGTACCGGCGTCCGCGGTCGGGATCATTCGGAGTAGGAAAAACAGTAGGCAGACGCTGTGTTCCCTGTATCACCAGATTCGTCAGGGGTTGACCTTTGTATTCGAATTTATCCAGCTTCGGCCGCCGCCAGTTTAGCCCGTCAATGGACGTGGCATATGCGATTCCACCGCTCGTTCCCTCGCGGAAGTCGGGGTCTCCCGCGACGTTGTACCACATCCGAAATTCACCGGAGTCGGCATCGCGAATTACATTGCCGTAAATCTGCATGAAATACCGTTCCGACAAGCCGTCCTGCACGAGCAACGGATTCGCGGATGCTTCGTGAACTCATGGAAATGCTTGCGCACCCCGGACATGCTCTGTATGCAATAATCGTCGATGAACAACTGCTTTTGAGTTCCTATGCTGATCGGATCGCGCATTCGACTATTCTCCTCTTAGCTCGCTTCTCGACAGGACGCGCCGTATACACCGTCATTTCGGGGGCGAAGCACGTTAGCAGAGAATGCTCGCAACGTGTGGCTACGATATGCTGCCTTCCGGAATCGTCGCGACCGCCGGACTCTTCTCGATCAGCCCATGGGCACTTGCCGCCCCGTCTCTCACAATTATCTTCGGTGGATCGAACTTTTCCGCGCCGTGACGTTTCCAGTATCGATAAACCCGGTAGAGAAACCACAGCGACAGCGTTTGAAAAAATACAATCCAGACCGGCGCAAAGCGGTAATAATAAGAATTTCCCTGGTAGACGCGTTTCATGACATCCAGCAGCAGCCCCAGCACCGGCGTTGCGATGATGACCGCCAATGCCCCCACCATCGAATTTGCCGAACAAAACTGTCCGTACTGAATCTTTGGAAGCACTCGCATGGACATCGGCACATTGCATGCCGCGTAGAGCGTGGTTACGAGCATGTAAAACATTGAGCACCCGGCAAAAACCACCATCGCCGTGCGCGGTGTCGGATGGATGAAAATCCAGACCAGCCCGCAGGCAGAGCTCATCAAAAGCAAAACGGTCGAGATCATCATCAGGCGCACCGGGTGCATACGATCCGACAGCGCCCCGCATGGATACCCGAGCAACAGGCCCCCAATCTGCACCCAGCCGGTCACAATTCCAATCTGCGCCAGACCGAGGTTGGCCGACAGGTACAGAAACACCATGAAGGGAGCCGCGCATCCCGCGACGGCATAGAACATCTGCGACAAAAAGAAATCCCAATAAAAACGGTGACTGAAACACTCCTCAAAATAAATGCGAATCACCGCGACGAAGCTCTTTTGCGTCTCAACATCCGCCGGCGACGGTGGATATTCCCCCTCCTTGACTCTCCAGCACATCAGCATGAAAGCAACGAAGTACAGAATACCCGCGCCAACAAAGATCTCGCGCATGTGGCTTTCGGCGTGGCGGAAGACCAGAAAGGAAAAGAGGCTTCCAACGACCGATGCTACGACGCGAAACAGGCCCAGAAATCGTCCCATCACCGTTTCCGGGACCACGTCGTTAAACAGGTAATAATAAACCGAATTGACGACAATATTGAAGGCCTGGAAGCCCATGATGAACAAGATGATCAGCCCAAGCACCGTCGTCGCCGGGGAGACCAGCGCCAGCGATTTCACCATCTTCTGCAAGAAATGACCCAGAGAATCGGAAAAGCCGAGCAAGACCAAAAACAGGCTGAGTGGCGGCGTGCTCCAGAGGAGAAATGGAATGCGCCGCCCCCAGCGGCTTCGGTACCGATCCGATCGAAAACCCACCATGGGAGCCAGCGTGAGGCCCATCACGCTGGGAATCGTGGTAATGATGATTCCCATCAATGTGTTCGACGCATCAAGGCTGTGCAGCTTCAGCGGTAGGACCTGGAGAATCACCATCTCCATCAGCTGGAAGCAAAAATTGCCCAACAACAGCCAGATGAACAACGTAGTGAGTGTCGATCGCGTGTACCGCAACGTGCCGACACGAAATTGGGCAGTGGCTGACATCGTTGTGGTCATATGACGCGCCGAACTACAAGAGTGCCAAGCGATTCAAAAAACTGCCAGACAAATATCACTGCATATTTGTTTTGTCGAAATGTAAATTTGGCTGTCTAATTCTGCATTTTAAATTCGGCTAAAGGGCGATGAAGGCTTGGACCTTACCGGACTGATTTGCCGCAGTGAAGGAACTTTGGAGTGGAAATTTAGCCAGCGAGCGGACTAGTTGCGTCTGACCTCGGCTGTTCGGAGTGACGATCAGCAGAAACGGCGCCATCTAGAATTTAGCAATCAGAATCTCGAACTATTCCCGAACCGAATAGTTGTAAACGGTGGTAAAATCTGGAAAAACTGGAATCCGTAAGGCTTGATTTTGCAGACAGTTGATGTCAGACCACCATTCTACGGAGCCGAAGGTTGCAGGTTCGACTCCTGCAAGGTGCATTAGGCCCTCCGTATTTGTGCACTGGTCTCAGCAATGGAGATGCTAAAATCACGAAGGGTGTGGCTGATCCAGCGCAGAGAGTGTGTGTAAAATCACACAACGCGATCAACGTTTAACCACGAGTCACCCTTTCAAGCCCGTCGTGGCGATTCCCTGGATGAACGATTTCTGCGCCAGGAAAAATAGCAAAATCGCCGGAAGGATTACCAGGGTGCTCGCCGCCATCAGCAATTGCCACTGCGTCTGACCTGCCTGGCTTTGGTAATTCTGTAAGCCCAGCGCCAGCGTGAATTGTTCGGGCCGCTGCAAATAAATCAACGGGCCAAGGAAATCGTTCCAGACGGCCAGGAATGCGAACAGTGCCACAACTGCAAGCGCCGGGCGCGAAAGCGGCAGAATGATCCGCCAATAGATCCCCAGCTCGCTGCATCCGTCGATTCTGGCCGCCTCGGAAAGTTCCATCGGGATTGTCAGGAAGAACTGGCGGAGGAGGAATATGTTGAAAGCCGATCCGAAAAACGCCGGGACCCAAAGAGGTTTGAACGTACCGAGCCACTCGATGCCCGTGTGGTCACCGAGCCATTTGAACAAGGCAAACAGCGGCACCATCGTTACCGGAAACGGAATCATCATCGTTGAAAGCATCAGCACAAACAGCGGCCCGCGTCCGATGAACCGCAGCCGGGCAAAACCGTAGGCGACGATGGAACTGGAAAGCGTCGTTCCGAGAACAACCAGCGCGGCGATGATGAGCGTGTTACGCGTCCACAGCAGGAAATTGGCTTTTTCAGCGAAGAAGATGTCGATGTAATTGTGCCAGCGGAATGGCCTGGGCCACCAGTGCGGTGGATAGACATAGGCGGCCGTCGCCGTTTTCAGGCTTGTCGAAACCATCCAAAGAAACGGCAGGATGGCCACGGCGCAGATTCCCAGCAGCGCCAAGTGCGCAAATGTGCGGGCAACGCAATGGGAAGGCCCGCTCGGTCTACTTTCCTTCATAATGCACCCAATGCTTGCTGGTCCACGCGGCCAGGCCCGTCAGCACCAGCACGATCAGAAGCTGCACCCAGGCCATGGCGCTGGCGTAGCCCATTTTCAAATAGCTGAAGGCGTTGTCGTAGAGATACATCGTGAAAAAGTAACTGGCCCGCGCCGGGCCACCCTTGGTCATGATGAACGGCGCTGCAAAGATTTGCAGCGTGCCGATCAGCGCCATGATCAGGTTGAAAAAAATCACCGGAGAAATACTGGGAAGGGTGACATGCCACACCTTGCGAAGTGCCGATGCGCCTTCAATGTCTGCCGCCTCGTAAAGTTCTTTGGGAACGTCCTGAAGGCCCGCGAGATAGATTACGATCGTATTGCCCAGCCCATAAAAGCTCATCAGCACGAGCGCGGGGATCACCCAGCGCGCATCGGTCAGCCATCCGGGTGGATTACTGATTCCCAGTTTCGTAAGCCCCAAATTAATCAGCCCCAATTTCGCGTTAAAGAGCCATAGCCACAGCATCGCCGAAGCCACAACCGGCACCAGGGAGGGCAGGAAAACGATCGTGCGGTAGATCGATTGCCCCCGGATTTTGCTGTTCAGCAGCATCGCCACGCCCAGGGCCATGACCATTCCCAGCGGCAGCGCCATCAGCGCATAAACAGCGGTCGTTTTCAGCACGCCCCAGAAAACCGGATCGGCCATGAGCTTGTCATAGTTCGCCAGTCCCTTGAAAAGCGGCGGCTGAAGAAGCGTGTAATCGCAAAAGCTGTAATAGAGCGACATGCCGATCGGCACGACCGTGAACACGCAAAAGCCGACAATCCACGGGGAAAGAAACGCAAGGCCCCTGGCCAGCGCGCGAATTTCTGAGCCTGCACGTTTCATGGCACGACAACCCCCGAATTTGCCGATACCAGCAGCCGTGGCGGCGCTGATCGTCCACGAAATCCTCGTATTTCTGCTGCATGCGCTGCTGCACCTGCTTGAGCCCCTCCTCTGGAGTCACCTCCATCAGCGCAAGCCGATCGGCCAGGGCGTTCAACTCATCCGTCACTTCATTAAGGATCGGCACGGGCTCCGTCGGATGCGCGTTGGGGCTGGCCGCCAGCCGATCGAAAACCCGGATGTACGGATTCGGATGGTTCGTCAGAAAATCAGCGCTCACGTTCGCCAGAGGCGAGATTTTGCAATGAAGCTTCGCGAGCTTCTCCATCACATCCTGCCGATTGACGTAGGCGATGAATTCGAACGCCTCACGCTGGTGTTTGGAGCCGCGGGGAATCACCAGCACGTCGCAATTGCAATATGTGACATCCTTAAGATTCGGATCGTCGCTCGGAAAGGCTGTCGCGCCCGATTTGCCCGCCATTTCGGGCTTATTTTTGTTGATAAAGTTCGCAAAAAAAGTCCCCTGCTGCTCCATCGCCATCTGGCCGGCGAGGAATGAATTCTGCGGCGAATCAAATGCGCCAAGTCCGGATCGATACTCATTCACCGCCCCATTGCCCAGCCGCTGGGAATAACTTTGAATCCATTGATACGCCCGAACAACCGCCGGGTCCGTGAACGTAAATTGGTGCATCGAATCGTTCCACCAGCTTCCGCCGAACCAGATGCACGTATAGTTGAGATACCACCCCGGTTCCATCGGAAGATACCCGGCAATATCAATGTGCCCGTTAGGCCCAATAACGTCCAGCGCTTTTGCATACGCGTCGAGTTCGGCAATCGTGCGCGGAGGACGGCCCGGATCAAGACCATGGCGCGCAGCGAATCAGCGCGCTCCGCAAATACCTCCTTGTTGTAATAAAGCCCCAGGTCGTATGCGGTACTCACCAGCCCATAAAGCTTGCCATCGTACCGGCACTCGTCCCAGAAAACTTTCTTGTAATACGCCGCCGTAATCCCGTGCGCCGCTGAAATTTCGTCCAGCGGCTCCAATGCATTCATCGAGGCAAATTGAGGAATGTCCTGGTTATAAAGGCCCGCGACATCCGGCGGCATCGCCCCCGCTGTCGCCACCAACGTCTTCTGCTCGATTGCGCTCGTCGAGAGATACCGCACATAAATGTGCTTGTCCCGCCCGACCGTGGAATTGAAATCGTCCACGATCTGCCGCATCCCGGCTTCTTCGATCCCCGTCCACTTTTCCCAGTAATCGACCACCACTGCATCCCTGGGATACCGATCGCTCGCGCGCGGACCGAACGCCAACAGCAGCGCCGCCGAACCCGCCAGCGTAAAAACAATCACCGCCTTGACCGATCTTGAGAGCGTGTCGCGAATAGATGGCATTGGAAAGTTCAACGCGCTGGAAGTGCCTATTCTTCAACATGGTGATGCGAATTTGCGCCGCCGGATTTGTCCAAAATCTGATCCGCGACGGTGTCGGAGGATTGCACGGTTGCCGGCGCGGAACCGGAGTTTGCTGCCTGGGTTGTCGATGCGGCAAATGTCGGAGTCGGCGGCATGCCTGGGACCGCGACGCTACCCGTCTTTCTATTTCCGGATTGCAGGTTGGTCTGATGCACGCCGGTTGATTTCGTGGAAGAAGACGCCGTTGTCGAACTGTTTAGTGCCGGTCCCTCGACGGCGGCACTGGGAGAACTCGGCGGATCATAGAGTGTCGTCACGCTCGCCTCGCTGGGATATCCCGTCAGCCCCTGCCCAAAATCCCCCGCGAGCGAGGCGAAATCAGTTCCATTGATCGACCCTTCACAGTCGATATCGGCCTGGTAATTCTGCATCGTGTCGCCCTGGCCGAAATACTCGGCCAGCTCTGCAAAATCGCTTCCATTGACCGTCCCGCTTTGGGTCATATCGCCTGCAAGCAGGTTGATATACAGCGTGTAATCTCCTGCGATCGGATCGTTGGAATACTGCACGTCCTGGATATTGAGGGCCATGGTATCGCGATTGATTCCGCCGCTGAGATCGACGGTCATCGAATCGCCGCCAATCCCAATGCTGGAGATCGACCCGTCAGATCCACCGGTGTCATAATCGCTGACGCTGACGGAAAAATTCGCCCCTGGGGCGATCCCCGATCCAAACGTCAACACAATCTGCGTCGGGCCGCCGCCACGATATTCGATGGACGGCTCGTTGCCCGTCACATTCAGCGGAATGCCGACGCTGCCCAGACCCGGATAGGTTTTTACGGATGACGCGCTAACGAGAGCGGGCGGTGTGCTGGGAAACGCCTCGGAAATCGCCTTCTGCGCCACCGAGCTTGTCATGAAGGTGTTCCAGACAAAATTCGATCGCGAATTCTCCGCGGCGATGAGCATCGGGCCCAGATCGATCCCCAGGTCCAGCTGGCTGTACCAGTCGTTCAGAGGATTGAACGAATCGATGAGGCCGTATTTCTGATAAGCGGAGCTGCCGTAGGTGCTGTCCATGTACTCCAGGGCGTTGAGGGACAATCGCGGAGTAAATTCCAGGCTTCCCCCGGCCGCCGCAGGAACAACGGTTCCATTGATCGGGCCGTCAGCCGGCGGACCGCCCCAGGTTTCGTAAGTCGTCCCGCCGCCAGAGGCTTCGCCTTCCGATGGCGTCAGTCCCCACATGTTCGGCCCGTAATCGGAATAGGTTGAACTGAGGCTCGTCATCCAGGCGCCTGCGCGAGCGTGGCATTGATCGAATTCTGATAATAATTCAAGCCTTCCTGATCCGTGAGCCCCTGAAGGTCGAACCAATCCTGCGGATATTGCTCGGTGAACAGCGCGGCATCATCGGCAGTGATATAGGTGTATCCGCCATAACTCTCCTGCGGCGATCGCGACCAGGCATTCCAGGACGCCTGCGTGGTGGGATATGTCGGCGAGCCAAGGGCAATCAGATACAAAAGAGCCGCTTCGCTGAAATCGCCATAGCCGCCAGAAAATCCGCTCTCTGGCGTCCATGCGCCGTAGAAAATTCCGTTGCTCTGTTGCATCCACGGCCAATCGACGCGGTCGAAAATCTCCATCGCCACGGTCTGTATGGCCGTGCCGCTCCAATTCTGCGCGGCCTCAAGCACGCCGGCCATTAGCTCGGCATTATCGACCGAGGACACTTCGCTGGTTTCATATCTTGTGCCGGTGCCGGAGTTCAAGAAATGGTAAAAGAACCCGTTTTCATTCGCTCCGTCGTTGTATAGAAAATTCAGCGTCGTCAGAACACGATTGTATGCCTGGGCGTAGCTGAACCAGCCGCGCGACTCGCCGATGGTCAGGGCAGTGAGCCCAAATCCGATCGCGGCAATGCTGGAATCGGGCGAAGGATTTCCCCCGTTGGCGTCGGCGTTGTCGGGAACCAAACCCGTGTTGGGATTCGTTTCGTCCCAAAAATACATCGTCTCGCTTTCTTCCAGGTTGTTCAGAAAAAGCTGATCGGAGGAGCTGTAGATGCCCGCGCCGGCGCAGGACTGCTGCCAATGCCCACGCTGCTGAAGGTGGCGGTGCAGTCGGCGCCGTTGTCATGCGCGGTGACGGCCAGACCGGCCAGGGCGGTGTTGCCCATCATCACCGTCTGGCTCGGGCCGACTTGAATCCAGCTCGTTCCGTTGGTTGAGTAATAGGCGGTGAACGTATTGCCGGAGCGGGTTAATTCCAAACCAACGGGCGGCAAAACCGGCCCGCCGGCCGGCGAGCTGATTTCCTGATTCGTTGTTGCCCCGTCACTAGCGCGATATTCGAAGACGATTCCGTTGGCGGCCGATGCAAACACGCCTGCGTAGGCCGAGCCCGCGGTCGTGTCGTTCCTCAGCATCACGCCGGCCTTTGCCCACGCGTTGGTATCCGTGATCGAGTTCACATACGCCAGGATGCTGCCGTTGCCGGTCATCGTCGTGCTGGCGAAATTGAACTGGTCGGCAGTTCCATATATGTCGCTGCCGCTGGCGTTGATGGTCGTCGTGTCGCTGGGGCTGTCGTAATCGGCGGAACCCGCCGGGGCGGGGCCGCCGATGTCCTGATCTGTCCAGCCCGGACGAAGCAGACTGACGCTGGTGAAGTTGGCGGTGTTCAGCGCGGAATTTGTCGCCGAGCTTACTGCAAGACCGGCCAGGTCGGTGGCAGTCGTCATGCTGATCGTCTGCGTCGAGCCAACCTGCGTCCAGCTTGTGCCGTTGTTCGACTCGTAGGCGCTGATGCTGCCGCTGGATTGGGTAAGCTCGAGCCAGATCGGCGCCGAGCCGGAAACAGTAATACTGGTACTTCCCGCGCTGGAAGTGCCTCGCCACTGAAATTCGACGCCGTCCTGTGCCGTGACAAAGATTCCGGCAAAAGCCGCCGAGGCCGTGGTATCGTTTCGAATCATCACGCCTGCAGATGCCGCGGCGCTTGTGTTGGTCAACGAATTAACTTCGGCGACGATGCTTCCTCCGCCTGTCAGGTTGTAGCTGAGAAAATTGAACTGGTCGCTTGTACTACCGATGCCCGTTCCACTTCCAGAAACCGAGAAGCTGTTGGAGGTTGAGGTATAGCCAGCCGAGCCGGCGAGGGAGGGAGATCCGATATCGGTATCCGTCCACCCAGACGGTAGCCCGGAAAGAAGCTGCCTCACTTCAAGTAATTCAACAGCGACTACGCTCTGGCGAAGCACTGACCGGCGGCGACTTCGTGGCACAACTAATTTCCTCTCAAAATCCGCACCCGCATTATACACCGATTCCCCACAGGGACTCGCACTGCAATCCCATGCCCAAACAGACGGTGCGAAGGCGGCGGCCAATGCGCCTGGGAGGAGCAGGCGCACATTGAATTGGCCGCCGCCCGCACCGGTACGTGGCGGCATTACACACCGCCACCGGAGGGCAGAACCTCCATCGTCCTGACGGGAGCTAACAAACGTCAGGACGTGTCATCATCCTATCGAGCGCTCCGCAGACGCGCCGCGGCAATTACGCCTTGGCGGCGCTGCGCCGACGGGCAAGCAAACCAACAGCGCCGATCGACAACAGACCGATGGTTGCCGGTTCGGGGACGACCGTAAACTGCGCATCGTCCGCGAAAGCCGACGACTGGCCGTTGTTGGTGTTGCCGCCGGCGGCGGCGTCGGCGCCACCGTTGTTCCAGCCGATGTACAGCACGGCCTCGTTAGCGCCCGCCGGTGCGGCCGCGGTCACTGAATAGTCCGCCCACGAGTTAATACCACCGGCGGCGGCTGAATACGTGGTAACAGAACCAGCCGGGATCTTCGTCTCAGCCGACACGCCATCACCGTCGAGCGTTCCGATTGGAACACCGCTATTCTCCCAGAGAATTCCCAGATACGAATAAAGGTTGCCCGTGTTAGGCGACAGCGGGTTCGTCTGGTTCGTCAGCAGAACACCGTTGTATCCCAGGCCCGGACCTGTTCCGCTCTGGAACGCGATCTGGGACGAGAACGTGTAGGAAGTACCAGGGGCAATCGCCTGGGCGCTATCCGTCGCGGTCACTGGCTGCGACGCGTAGCCCTGATAGGTAAACGTCTGAAGCCAGAAGCTCCAGCCGCCCGACTCGTTGCTGAAGAACGTGTCGCGCTGTCCCGGATTGGTGTAGGGACTGCCGGCATTCGGGGCTGGATTCGCGCCGGCGACATATACCAGCCGGTCATCGAGCCCGGCGTGTTGGTGCTGCCCGTTTGCGCCGTGGTATCCGTACCGGACGCATTATCCGGAGGCGTGCTGCTGGCGTTGGGGAGATTCCACATTGGATTGACGATTTGAGCACTCAATGGGACCGCTGCCGCAAGAAGTGCCGAGCCGCCGAGAAGTGCGGCCTTCATTACCGAAAACTTAGGCATTTTTCCTCCATCAGATATGGGGATGTGATAGGCGAATTCGCATCAAGATTTACGCGATCTCTGCTTCATCGCCTGTTGTTGTTTCTGAAAACTCGCTCGAAATACGAGACATCGCTTTCGTGGAAAACGACACCTGAATGTTGCAAATCACCTCCTTTGGGACGGACCAAAAAAAGCCCGTCCCTTTCCTCTCGAACTCAACCGCCGCTGGCGGTGTTAGCGCTGATTGCCTCGGCGGCAAACAGAGATGTGGTTGGAACGCTCGTACCCGGAGCTACGGGCCGAAAGTGCGCCGCCTTTAACGCGGCCCTTGCTTCCGGACACGACATGAAGGTCTTCCAGATAAATCCCGTTCGGCAGTTCTCGGCCATCAGCACCGAGGGCCCGATGTCGATCCCCAGGCAATCCGTGTCTATCCAGCCATCGCCGGGATTGAAAGAATCGACGAAACCAAATTTCCGATAGGCCGACGCCCACTGGGAGTGCATATTCTCCAACACGTCGAGGCACAGTCTCGGCTCAAACGCCAGGCTCCCCGCCGCCGCCGCCGGAACTACGCTTCCGTCGATATCCCCCTGGGCCGGCGGACCGCCCCACCCTTCGTAACCATTCTCGGTGTCCGATGCCGTGATCCCCCACATTACCGGCCCATATTTCGGAAACAGCTTGCTCAGCTCATCCATGCACCACTGGCGCTGCCCCAGCGTCGCGAGCTGCGAATTGCGAAAGTAATCCGCGTAATTATCGCGAAGCCCGCGCAGATCGAACCAGACCTGCGGATACTGCTGCGTGAAAAGGGGCGGGCACTGAATGTAAGTCAGCCCCGCATAAACCTCGATCGGCCGGCGCTTCCACGCATCCCAGATGCTCGAGGGCAGCGGATGCGTCGGCGAGCCAAGTCCGAGCAGATAAATCAGCGGGCCTTCACTGAAATTGTCCCAGTGGCTCTTGCTGAACCCCTTTTCAGGCTTCCAATCCATCGAGAGGGTTCCGTCGGCGGTGATGAACCATGGCCAATCGATGCGCCGGTACATGCCATCCGCGATGGCCGCCACCTCAGTCCCAGGGAAATGCTGCCGGGCCGTTAGCGCCGGCGATCAGCAGGGCCGTGTCAATATCTGAAACCTCGCAATTCCACGCCCGGCTGCCGTCGTGCATGTTGAGGAAGTGATAATAAAACCCATGCGACCCCGGCACGCTGTCCCGAACGAAACGCAGCACGCGCAGGCAGTGGTTGTAGGCATCCTGGTGTGAGATCCATCCCCGCTCATCGCCGACACACAGCGCCGTCAATCCAAATCCCACTGAAGCGATGCTGGCGATATTGCCTGGCGCACTGCCGTCGGCCTTGGCGCGATCGGGCATCAGCCCGGTAACCGGATCGGCCGTATCCAGAAAATACTCGACTCCCCGCCGCTCCATGTCGTCGAGGAATTTGTTGTCCGTGGGCGTTAATGCGGATTGGCCGCGGGAAGATGATGAAAATTCGATCGCGGCGCTTTGATTGGCGAGCTCGGACACGCTCGCGCCAACTGCTGAAGGCGACGACGATTCAGCCCGACATAGCGGCACCGCGGCGATCGTCGCCAATACCGCGAAGACCGCCGCGAACTCAAATCGAATTTTCCTTTGCCTCGTCCGCATTCGCTCCGCCGAACCCTTACTAATATGGAAGATTTACGTTGATATTTTTCCGCAACATGTCCGTCATGTTGGACACCGGCTCATGTGGATTGAAGTGAAACGCCTCCACGTGGCCGTCAACCATCAATGCGTTCGCAGCAGTGTTTCCAAGATGTCGAAACCGGATGTTTCCCCAGTTATCGGTCGTGTCGGCGTTTAGATCGCTGAGAACAGGTGCCGCCGGTTCATTGCCTGCATAGGGGTCAATCGGCTGCCCAGAATTGATATTCTGACTATTGAGCGTCGAGCCATATTGGTCCGTAAGACAGGTCGCGCCGTTCTTATAGAGGTTGCCCTCGTCAAGGCCAAATGCATCGGCCGAAACATTGAACGCCCCAGCCTGAATTTCGACGGAGGCGTCGAAAATCAATGCGATGTCCGTCGATCGCTGAATCTGCGACAACTTGTAGGGCTTTAAATAAGCCGTATATCCCGACGACTCCTGCTTGCCGAGATACTGTTAATGTAATCCACCGTCCCCAAATCCGGCATAAGCCTTGGATGACTCGAATAGTCCGAAAAGTCGCTGTTCGTTGTTGCCTGGGGTGCTGTGGGACAGACGAAGTAACCCCGGAATCCCGTATTCGTCGAACTTGTGAGCTGATTGTTTAAACTATTGGTGCCGGCCAAAGAGCTTATTTCGTGAGCGATAAGCATGGTCCAGTCCACGTAATCTGACGCGCCGGCGGTCGGATTACTGATATCCGTATATGTCACGCTTCCATTGCCAATAACCTCAGTGACAAATGTGTACCCGAAAGGCAGACTTCCGTTATTGTCCCCCGCGTACATGAATATCGCCTGCCCAATCGTCCGCAGATTGGCCATGCATTTGACCTGATTCGCCTGCTCGCGAGCTTTGCTGAGCGCCGGCAGAAGTATTCCAATTAATACTGCGATAATCCCAATCACAACCAGCAGTTCAACGAGCGTAAACCCGATGCGTCTGCGGCCATGAGCAACCTTAAAGGAGATTCCAGAACTGCCAATGGTTATCATCGCCTACTCCTCGCGTATTCCAGTTCCGCCGCACCGCGCGATCGCGGAACTTGTCGCGGCGCGTTACCTTGCCGCTCGTTTCGACTCGTCGCCCTTGGCTGCCGATGAATTTCGAACCACCAGGCGCACCTGAAGCCGATGACTCGTCGGCCGCTCGTTTCGGGTGACCAGATCGACGGCCCATCGTGCCGCCACCTGCCCCATAAGCCGCATCGGACAGGCCACGCTCGTCAGCGACAAATGCGCCGCCGCGTCCACGTTGTCGAAGCCGCCCAGGGCAATATCGCCCGGCACGGAAAGACCCTGCCGCTGCAATTCATTCAGCACACCAATCGCCATCGCATCGTTGAAGCAAAAAATCGCATCGGGAAGCGGGGTCTTGGAATCAAGAAACTCCCGCGCGACCCGGCTGCCGCTGGCCATCGTGAAGTCGCCGCTGAGAATCAGCCGCTCGTCCAGCGAAAGCCCCAGCCGCGAAAATGCCCGCCGGCATCCCGTCAATCTCTGCTCGGAATCGAAATTATCCGAGGGCCCCAGCACCACCGCGATCCGCCGGTGCCCCTGCTCGAACAAATGCTCGATCATCGCCTCGGCGCCGCCGACGTTGTCCATCCCCACCACCGGCAATTGCGCCCGGTGATCTCGCGATCCAGAAGAATGATCGGCGACTGATCCATCAGCTCAGGCGTAAGATCCTCGCTGTTGCTCAAGTTCAGCAGCAACAGGGCATCGACCCGTCCCTGGCGCAGAAGCGTTTTCACCAGATCCGCCCGATTCCGGCATTTCCCGACAAATGACGCCAAGACATCAAACCCCGACTCGGCGGCGACTTCATCGATGCCGGCCAGTACGTCGGCGTAAAATCCGCTCGCGATTTCCGGGAAAATTGCCCCTAGTGTGTTGACCTGCCGACGCGCCAGCGAACGGGCAACGTGACTTGGCTCGTAGGACAACTCCCGCGCCGCATCCATCACTCGCTTGCGTGTTTCCTCGCTCACGTTCACCTTCCCGCTGAAAACGCGCGAAACCGTCGCCGATGAAACCCCCGAGAGCCGGCTTACGTCGTAGAGAGTCGCCGCAGGTTTGCGACTCAGAATCGGTGATTCAATCTCGTTCATAAATTCAAAATAACCCGAAAAAACAGCTTTGTAACCGGTTACATTATAAGTAGGCCCAACCGGCTGTCAAGAAAATACTGCTCCCTAAACCGATGTCGCAGCATAACTCTCACGCATGAGCCCCCGACTCGCTTTGCCTTCACTTCTCAAAAGTGAACCTCGACGTAAGTGTCAGATTTTGTACCAAACTGTCGCAATACCGGGCTCGGCAACAGAAAAAACCCGCGCCGTACAATCATGTTGCGGCGCGGGTTTCAGCCCAGGCGAATGACGTTTAACCATTCCCGACTTTCAGTCGGTCTCTAACTTCAATTCTCCTTGTTCGCGATACGACCGCGTCTGCGGCGTTGACGCACCCGCTGGCCGGATAGTTCGCCTGAAACAGCCAGTATGCGCTGAGGGTATAGGTCGCGCCGTCGGTGACACCCCCGGTGTAAGTCTGGAAAACGCCCCCGGGCGTCTGCCACGATTGGAGCCAGATGCTCCAACCAGTGCCAGTCGTGTGGTCGAAATAATTTGCGCGAAACGCATTGCCGTAAATACTCCAATCCGTGGGCAGCACGCTGGTCGGTGAATCTGCCGGAGCACCCGGTACGGGCGGGTTCTCAAAGCCACCGTTGGCAAGAAGATTTTGCCCGTAGACCGGCGCTGCAATCGCCGACCCTACACCCACGAGAGCCCCGCTCAGAATTGCCGATCTGGTACGATTTCGCTGACGCATTTAATCCTCCTGGCTTGAAATGAAATGGGCACGTAGATGAGCAGCCAAACTCATATGCCCTCCGCTATTGAACCTTCCGCCTGCAACCGGTTACATTATCTGGAAAGGCTTATTTCTGTCAAGAAAATTATGGGACGACGCCAACGAAATCAGCCAAGATTCAGGTGATTTTGATACCCCCGCGCAACCTCGAACCAATTCAGCCAACGCAAACGCCCCCTGACGCCCATGTCGATGGATACGGGCATGCGAAGTCTCCTTTGCCCGCCGCGGCGGTGAGATGCGAAGACAAAACGGGAAATGAACTACCGCTGATCGCGATCGGATCCGCTCAGGTATCCTGAACCCACTCTTCCGCACAGCGTGGGAAAAACCGGCCAAACCCTCATTGCGACTGGCAAGATTTCCGGGCAAGGTTGCCGGACAACGGCTGAAGATCGCACAACTTTTCTGACAACAGCACCAGGGCGCGGTTCAAACGCCGCTGCACGGTCTTAACGCAAATTCCAAGCACCGCCGCCGCGTCCGGCTGCACCATTCCCTGAATTCTCACCAGCTCGAACACATCCCTTTCATCCGTGGGAAGCTCCTCGATCGCTTCCAGTATTCGACGGGCGTTTCGGGTCAATTGAGTCGCAACGCTGCGGTCGATCGCCGCCACTTCTGACTCGTCTAGCGGTTGCTCGCGGTTTTCGTGGTCCAGACGGCGTGCCAGGTCGTTCAGCTCCCAGCGCATATGCCGGGTCGCCAGTGCAAAAAACTGGCGCACGCCGTCCGGCCGAAATTCCTTCATCGCTTTCAGCATTCGTTCGACCACCGAACTGAGCAGCTCGTCCGGCTGGAGGTTAAGCGGCGGTTTCGTCAGCCGGGGGTAGCTGCGAAATAACATCAACGCGCACAAGACGTGCAATCGATCCGCCGATTCGGCAATCAGTTCTCGCACGATCGGATGCGCGCTTTCGTCTGTGGAGATCTCTGCAAGGCGTTCCAGATGCTGTTGAACGACAGCGGTTGTTTCATCTCCTGCGCCGCGGTATCCATCGCGCCCCAGGCATCCCCAGCCCATCGGCATCGGATTATCGGGTGTGATAGTGCTCATGCTGACCTCCCTTTTGGTTGCTCGAGCTATCGCAACAAATTCCGGCATATCAGCGTTTTGACGCGGTCGCCTCCTGAGCGGCTTTTGGCGATAGCAATTTCATAAGTAATTGAGCCGCCGAAGTTGACGACGCGGGATTCTGACCGGTAATGAGACGGCCGTCGGTAATGGAGAAAGGCTTCCAAGCCGGCAGCTTCTCGAACTTCGCGCCGAGCCGTTTCAGTTCATCTTCGACCAGGAACGGCACGACATGGGTGAGGTTAACTGCCTCTTCTTCTTCATTGGTGAAGCCGGTGACACGCTTGCCGTTGACGAGCGGCTCACCCTGGTACTTCACATGGCGCAGCACACCGGGCGAGTGGCAGACCAGAGCGATCGGCTTGCCGGAGTTATAGAACGACTCCAGGAGCGCGATCGAGATGGGGCTTTCGGCCAAATCCCACATGGGTCCGTGGCCTCCGACATAAAAGACGGTATCGAAGTTTTCGGATTTGGCGTCGGCGAGCTTGATGGTGTTGGCTAGCGCCCGCTGCGCATCCTGGTCGCGCTTGAAGCGGGACATGGCCGGGGTCTGGTTTTCGGGCAGGTCGCTCTTTGGATCGACGGGAGGCTGTCCACCTTTGGGAGAGGCAAGGGTGAGATCGACCCCGGCGTCCCTGAAGACAAAATAGGGTGCGGCAAATTCTTCCAGCCAGAATCCGGTTTTTCGGCCCGTGTTTCCCAATTGATCGTGCGAGGTTAGGACCATTAGGATTTTCATTGCCTGTTCTCCTTTTGTTTGAGACTGATTCGTTTCCGACGGATCAATCACGACGATCCCCACCTTATAAACCGCAAGGAGAAGAAACCATTGGACGAAGGTATCGAAGATACCAAGGTATGGGTGTGGCTCTGCCGGGGGTGGTCCTTGCACCGATGCGCAGGGTATCGGATAGCAGGGTTAGCCTGGATTATTCACCGCGGAGAACGCAGAGACCGCGGAGACTGAATTCAGATGGAGACTTACGTTGAGCTTTGCGAGCAGCACGTTCGAGCACCTTGCACCGGCAGATTTCGGGCTTCGAATTTTGATTCTCCCTCGGCGATCTCAGCGCTCTCTAGCGAAGCGGGCGGTGAGATGAATTTTCCGGGCTAACTGGGCAGAACGGCTGTTTCAGGTTGGGAAAAAGTCTCGGCCTTATCGAAAAACAAATGTTTGGTCTTAATAATTTCCGCGGCCTTCGGCGGCACCATCTTTTCCCAGGCGGGGTCTCGCTGGATCATGAGACGGCTCACCTCTTGCGGATCGATGGACAGGAACGCCTCGTCCGAGGGTTGAAGGGCTTCCAAACGACCCAGCTCACGAAGCAGCCGGAAGAGGTGCTCCCAGGGGCTTGGCATGACAACATCGTCGATGGTTTCGATTTTACCGGTCTTGGGATTGCGCGCTGGATAGACATATATTTTGACCGACCGCTTGAAGAGACGACCGGTTCCCTCAAGGACTCCTCCAGCGAGGCCGGCGTAGAATTGCTCTTCGACGAATTTCCTGACAGTCCGCAAGCCGACGGCAATGCCGATCGGCTTGTCGGTATAGGCGGCCAAATAGTCGGCGACCTGGTAATTCAGCTCGAAGCGCGAAATCATCACGTCAAACCCCAGGTCGCCCAGGATTTCGGCGCGGGCGAGGAAATCCGCGTGCCCCGGCTCGGACGACTGAAGGAGATTCCGCGATGTCATCTCCGCCAAAACCACAGGCTGCTGTCCTTCAACACCCGGTTGCTTCAAAAATGCGTCGCGGGCACGTTCCAGCAGATCGACGGTAAGTTTGGTGACGGGCCGGAAACTGCCTCGTTCAATCAGAATCGGTTTTTTGTAAAGCACCTCGGAGGGCTGAACGACTTCACCATCGGCGGTGAACATCGCGGCGTCGGTAAACCCGTTCTGGACGAGTTGAAGGCTCATCAACCGATTGTCGACTCCAGCAAATGCCGGACCTTCGAATTTGATCATGTCGATTTCGATTCGCTCGCGCGATAGCTCGTCCATGAGTCCGGCGATGAGGTCCAGGGGACTATCGTGGCCCAAAGACGCGCCGTAAATCAGATTGACGCCGAGAATGCCCAGCGCGTCCTGTTCGCGATCGGCGTCGATATCGAGCAGGTGGGCGTGAAGCGTTATTTGCGACGGCGCTTCGCGAGGTTGCGCCTGAAAGCGAATGCCCATCCATCCATGACCATGTTCCGGGCTCTGAAAGCGCCTAGTGGCGACGGTGTCAGCGAACGCGAAAAAGCGTCTGCTTTCACCGGCCTTATCCTTCAGTTGATCTGATACGATCGCGAATTCGTAATCGAGCATCGAGTTGAGGCGCTTGCGGCTGACAAATGGTTTGGCGGCGCCGTAAATCCGATCGCTGATGGCCATGTCGTAAGCGGAGATCGTTCTAGCGACTGTTCCGGCTGCGCCACCGACCCTGAAGAACCAGCGTGAGACCTCCTGCCCACCGCCGATTTCGGCGATCGAGCCATAGGTCTTCGCGTCAAGATTCAATGCCAGTGCCTTCTGGTGGGTGGTGAGCTTTGGGGTATTCATGATTGAAGTCCTAATGATCGCTCGATCACTTTCCTCTCGCAATAAAACCGGGAAGTCTGGTTCGGGCATTGTCTTACTCCATCGATTTTTTTGAGCCCGGCTTTCGCCCGCGCCGGTGCTCTGCGATCGCCCAGAGGCGGAGTTCCCTGAAAAGTTTTGCGAGGGCGTCAGGCAGGTAGTGCGCGTTGAGGCCGCTGGGGTTTGGAAGAACCCAGGCGTAACTCCCGCCGAAGAGCGGGCTTTGGAGTCCGACGTGGGCATCTTTGATTCCGGAGACGACGCGGTAGGGATGGATGCCGACAAAGGCAACAACCGTCGGTCGCAAGCGTTTGACTTTAGCCTGGAGGCGCCGACCACCAGCACGAAGTTCATCATCGGTCAGTTCATCCGCCCGTGCGGTCGCGCGTTCGACGATATTGGTGATGCCGAATCCAAGGTCCAGAAGAAGAGGCCCCTCAAAGGGAGAAAAAAGTCGCGGCGTGAATCCCCCGGCGTACAGCGCAGGCCAGAATCGGTTGCCAGGACGCCCGAAATGCCGGCCGATCGCCGCGGTGTAAAGACCTGGGTTGATCCCCGCGAAAAGGACCACAAGATTTTTGGCGACCAGATCGGGAATGACCTTGTTGCGCGCGGCCAAGAGCTGGGCCTTGGTCGGTTTCCATGGAGCGATCAATGTCCGATGCATAAGGCGCCGTCCTCGAAGAGAATTCTGCGGTAACGCAAAGACTGTAGCGAGGCAATTTGAGGAAGAGAATCCGATTCACCCCTTTGGGAAGGATTGTCCCTGACATCGATCTTCTTGCCTTGCCTGAACAACTCCAAAGATTTGTGAACGACTGTTCAAATACCACAACTCAGAGATATTCCAAAAATCAAACCATTCGACGAAAGTATTGGCGATACCAAGAGATAAATTGGCGGCCCAACCCAATACCAAAGTATCATGGAGGGTTCGCCGCGCTCGGTGTAATTTCCCCCTACGCCTCAATGTAGCTGGAAGGATCAGGCCATGAAGACGACGCCACCCATTCCCTTTGCCGGTTCACAACTTGCCGAGATACGGCATGTATGCGCCTTCTTTAACAGTGCGGATGAGCAATATCGCGTCCTGCTTCCGTTCATTAAGGACGGGTTTACCTGTGGACACAAAGCCGTTCACGTCGTGAATCCGGACGGGGATGCCGACCACATTCAACGATTGACCGCCGCGGGAATCGACACCCACGCGACTCGACAGAGCGGTCAATTGGAAGTTCGAACAAATGTGGAAGCTTACATACGAGACGGCCGGTTCGATCAGGACCGAATGCTCGAGGTCTTTGAGCAAATGGCCAGCGGCCATGACGGGGAATTCCCCCTCAGCCGAATTGTCTGCCAGATGGACTGGGCCGCCGATAGCCGCTCGCATATCGAAAATCTCGTCGAATTCGAATCGCGGGTGAATAACGTATGGCACCGCCACGAAGACGCGGTCATTTGCGTTTACGACCTGGCCAAATTCGGCGGCGATACCGTCATCGATATCATGCGCACCCATCCCATGGTCATCATCGGCGGCATCCTCCAATCCAATCCGTTCTATGTGCCTCCGGAAGAGTTTCTGGGTGAGCTCCGTGAACGGCGTTCATCCGCGTCCGCCTCGACGTCGGCATAAAAAGAGAGATGGACGAGCAGGACAAACATCCCGGCGAAGAAGTTAAACGCCTACAGCGCTGCATCAATGACCTGGTGAGCTTATTGGCACTTCCCGCACTGTGGGGCGGAGGCGATCCCTCTCAGATCGGCCGCACCCTGATCGATGTACTGCAACGCATCCTCGATCTGGATCTGATTTACATACGACTAAAAGATCCATTGGGCGATGCCGCTGTCGAATTCGCGCGCGTCGATCAATCTCCAGTGAGGGCCTCTCAATTGCGTGAGCTCGGCGCGGAGCTTCATCATCTCATGGCAGACGATCCACAGAAATGGCCATCCCACGCCCGGCGCCGCCTCAGGGACCGGGATATGTCCATCGTACCCGTGCGGCTGGGCCTCGATGGGGAAATCGGCATCGTCGTCGCCGGAAGCGAGCGAGCGGATTTCCCCAAACAGACCGAACAACTTCTTTTGACGGTGGCGGCCAATCAGGCAGTGATGGCGCTGCACGAAGCCCGCCGGCGCGGGGAACAGAAGCAGCTCGCGGATGAACTCGACCAGCGCGTTGCCCGGCGAACCGCGGAACTGGCCGCCGCCAGTGAACAATTGAAGCTCCAGGTCGGCCTGCTCGACCTGATCCCCGTGGCGGCATGGACCATCCGCCCCGATGGAAGGCCCGATTTCATCAACCAGAATTGGATCGAATACACCGGCCAGTCACGCGATCACATCCTTTCAAAACCAGAGGCATGGATGGAGGTGGTTCATCCTGACGATCGCCAAGTCGCTTCCACCAGCTTTTGGAAGGGGATCCGTTCCCGCAGCGATTTTGCAATGGAAACCCGATTTCGCAGAGCGCGGGACGGAGCCTATCGCTGGCATCTCAACCGGGCCGTGACACTGCACGATGCCGAAGGCAAAGTCGTCAAGTTTGTGGGCACTTCCACTGACATCGAAGATCTCAAACAATCCCAGCAGGAACTCGCCCGCACCGAGGAAAAAACCCGGACAATCATCGACACCGCCCTCGATGCGGTCGTCACCATGAACGCTTCCGGAAAAGTCACCAGTTGGAACAAGCAGGCGGAAGCCATCTTCGGCTGGAGCAGCGCCGAAGCCATCGGCGTGCGCATGTCCGAATTGATTATTCCTCAATCACAACGGCTCGCACACGAGCGCGGAATACAACATTTCCTGGAAACAGGAGAAGGTCCGCTGTTAGGCCGCCGGATTGAACTCAATGCCATTCGCCGCGACGGCGCTGAGTTCCCGGTTGAGTTGGAAGTCATCGGCATGAAGCTGGGCGGAGATTGGATCTTCAGCGCCTTCCTTCGAGACATCACCGAATCCAAACGGGCCGAAGAAAAGTTGCGCGAAAGTGAGCAAGCGCTGCGCAATACCCAGACAGAGCTGGCCAACATGGCACGGGCGATGACCGTCGGCCAGCTCACCGCTTCGATCGCACACGAAGTGAATCAGCCGCTTTCCGGCATCATCACCAATGCCGGCACCTGCCTGCGAATGCTCGATTCCAATCCTCCCAACATAGAAGGCGCCCGCGAAACCGCCCGCCGCACGATTCGCGACGGAAACCGCGCCTCGGAAGTAATCACCCGTTTGCGGGCCCTCTTCAGCAGGCGGCAACCCGCCACCGAACCGGTCGACCTCAACGAAGCAGCCCGGGAAGTCATCGCGCTGCTGCTGAGCAAGCTTCAGAGAAACAATATCACCCTGCGCTCCGAACTCGCCGACGATCTGCCGCTCGTGACCGGCGATCGCGTGCAACTCCAGCAGGTCATCATGAACCTGTTGCAAAACGCGTCCGATGCGATGAACAACGTACACGACCGATCCCGCCAATTGCTCATCCAAACCGGCCCCGACGACGCCGCTCACGTCCGGCTCACCGTCCGCGACAGCGGGATTGGCCTCGATCCGCAAACCGTCAACAGGCTCTTCGACCCGTTTTACTCCAACAAAAACGATGGCATGGGAATCGGCCTCTCAGTCAGCCGATCGATTATAGAAAATCACGGCGGCAGAATCTGGGCCAAGCCCAACGACGATGCCGGCGCCACCTTCTCATTTTCAATCCCCCTAAACCCCGCCGCCCCGTCGGCAACCGTTTGAATACCCCCTCTTACCCCCTTTTACCTCCTCTTACCCCCTCTCCTGGTAATCCGGGAGAGCCCTCCCTGTCCTCTTCCGCTAGTTTCGGCACGATGGGTGAGGGCTCTACTGCTCTACTTTCTACTGCTCCACTCTCTCGCGCAGCGCGCTCTACTCTCTCGCGCAGCGCCCAATACCAAAGTATTATGGAGCTTCGCCCAAGAGTGGCGTATGCTGACTACGATGGGATTGCAGACACGGAGAGCTGCCCCACTAAGGGACGGAAGATCGTGAGGAATCGCAATGGGTGAGCGTACACTGGTTTCCGTTGTTGATGATGATGAATCCGTTCGCGAGTCGCTCCCCGACCTCCTGGGAGAGTTTGGCTTCGCCGCGCAGGCCTTTAATTCCGGCGAAGCTTTTCTCGCCTCCGAATTCGTGCAGCAGACAGAATGTCTCATTCTCGACATCACCATGCCGGGAATGAGCGGCTTCGACGTGCAACAGGAATTGAAAATCCGCCGGCAACGGATCCCAATCGTATTCATCACCGCGCACAAAGACGCAACCACTCGCCCAGGCGTGATCGGAGAAGGCGTCGTCGCTTGCCTCCTTAAACCGTTCAGCGATACTGCCCTGCTTCAGGCGATTCGAACCGCGTCGTCGCCAACTAAAAAATGAATCGGCACGCAAATTGAGGTAAACCATGCCAGATCTCAAGCCCATCGTATTTGTCGTTGACGATGATATCTCGGTCCGCGAATCACTAGAATCATTAATCCGCTGCGAAGGCTGGCAACCCCAAACCTTCCTCTCCGCCGACGAATTCCTCGCCCACCCCCGCGCCGCGACCCCAAGTTGCCTGGTGCTCGACGTAACCATGCCCGGCCTCAACGGCCTCGATTTACAGCAGCGCATCGCCGCCGACCGAAGCGAGATGCCCATCATCTTCATCTCCGGCTTTGGCGACGTGCCCAAAACCGTCCGGGCCATGAAAGCCGGCGCGGTTGAATTCCTCACCAAGCCCTTCAAGAGCGACGACCTCCTGAGCGCCATCCGCCAGGCCATCAAGCGCAGCCAATCGGCCATCGTCGCTCAAAACGAAATGCGCCAGCTTCGCAATCGCCACGCATTGCTCACCGCCCGCGAGCGCGAGGTCATGCACCTGGTCGTCTCCGGCCTGCTCAACAAACAAGTCGGCGCCGAGCTAGGCATCAGCGAAATCACCGTGAAGGCCCACCGCGGCAAAGTCATGGAAAAAATGCAGGCGGAATCGATCGCCGACTTGGTAAAAATGGCCGAGAAACTCCGCACCGCGATGGCGCCGGCGTCAGCCCAGTAATTCACCGTACGCACAATGCCTGCTGAAATTTCGGCGGTCGCCCCTCGCATTTTCGTTTCCCCTATTCGATACAAAACCTTACACCCTGCAGGCTTTGCATTAAAAGCGCGTCAAATCGTCAGATAAATGTTCAGGGAACTAGGTTTTTATTCGAGCGTGTGGGGCCGAGATCGAAGGTAAAGTTTCCCGTCCGTAAATCGAGTTTACAGCAATCAGATTGTGCCGCGTTCCAGCCGTATATCGGTGATAGGGATTATCAACAGGCGATCACAAGGCGCAAAAAAATCGGACGACAGTGTATCGTCCGATTTCTGTTGTGATTACGTGAAGTTTCTACTTTTTGCTTGGGGCGAGTCGATTCTTCAATTCGAAGATTTCTTCTAGTCCCTTTGCCCTCCGGATGAACGTGGCATCTTTGGCGTTTTTTTCTAGGTACGCTTGCGCCTTTTCAGACCGTGGGCCGTATTTGTGTAGCAACTTCGAGTATTCCAAAATATGGGGCTTCATACATTCTCCTTTACATTTCCGCCCAGTGGTCAATTGTAGGCAGACCATAAGCGCCTAGCGACCTACGACGGTTGCCTCTTTACACACTTAAGTGCGCGCCGAAACCGAAGTCGGGAATAAAAATATTATTCGTGAAAAAATTAACGATTTGCGTAAGTTCCGATAATACACTGGCTTGAATCGTGTGTAGCCCCATACGACAAGAACCCACTCCATGATAGGGATCTCGTTTTGTTCGCGTCATAAGTACCCCTTTTCTCCCAATTGACGCCGTCAGTGCAATCTCTCAAATTCCTCCTGTATTCGCAACTTATCTATTCGCAGCAAACAGCCTGCCATATAGAACGGATTAGACGGCGCGTTGTTCTCGAAAGGCTTGCCACCGATCTATAAGCGTACAGACGCGACTCTCAAGTTGTTCATAAGTTAGGTCAAAACAGCCCGCTAGTGTCACATAGTCATCAGCCACATTGTCTGGTCCGTCCATGCAAATCCTCTGAAAAATCGACTTATCGGGATCTGTTAGGGTATTCACGAATTCAAGCAGTAATTCCGCTTCAACATTTGAACGATCCTCACGCGCCCCTCCGCGACGATGTTGTTTTTTGGATGAGCCGCCCCTTCTTATTTTCATTCGGGACATAAGAATGTCTATCGCCTCGTCTAGCGCCTTGCCAAGTCGCCGAACACTCAATCGCAAAATTTCGGACAATTCGAACAAGGGCGTTCTCGAAAAAACTATTTCTCGAATTATGGTTCTATGTGGTTCTTCTAGTTCGTCTACAAGTTCTGCCAAAATAAGGTGCTCCTCGGGCGACGGGGATGCGACTTCGGAATTTTGGAGCTGTGTTAGGACCGAATCGTCTAATGAAGACAATTCGATGCTGCCTCGCCTCGCTTGCTGTCGTTCCGAAAGGCGCGCCGCATTCCAAATTGCATGTCGAATATAGGCTACAAACGCCGATCGACTAGGGAAGCGTTCGGCATTTATGAAATCAACATCCTTCTTTCTGACCTTGTCATCAAACCATGCGAATACGAGCGCTACGGCATCAGTAAAATCCATGCTCTGATACCGCCCAGAAAGCCTTTTGGCCTCATTAATAAGAAGAGAGCCGAACTCATCGCTGAGAATGTAGTCGCGACCATTCTTAGGGGGCCAATCGGATTCTGTTTCTTTGGACACTCTGCGTTCCCAATATTTATGGTTATCGCCAGACACACCTCAGAATTAATCGCCCTCCGGCGGTTCAATTATTTCGTCCGCGGCGCGATCAATTACTTCGTTGGTCTTTCTTGGGTCATCGTTATTGGCCAGTTGTACTATTCTGGGAGAAAGGCTGCTGGCAATCAGTATGGCCCGGGCGTTCCGATCCTTAACTTTTTCATGAAGACTGTCGTTCATGTCAACGATAAGACGAACAACGTCAAGCGTACATCGCGGTATAGATGCCGAACCAAATTTCCAGTAAAAGAGCAGTCCGACGGATATCCCAATGACGTAAAGTGCGGCAGATTCGCCATTCGCAAAAAGTTTCAGCGTCGAACCACCCAATAGAAAGGCAATTACGCCGGTAATGGCCGCAGATGTTTTTCCGGCAGTTTCCCACCTGGTCAACATCGCATCAAACAGTTTTCCCGACAGAAAACCCAGGGCAAATCCAAGAAGTGGTCCTGCAATACACCACGTCCAGAACTCAGCTACGGTATCGATTTCGGAGAGTACCATCCTTCCGCCCTGCCGTAACGGATCGACTCAGAAATGTCGAAGACAACCTGCCCAAAAAAAAGTTACACCAATTGATGAAATGAGTCAATATTGTGGCAACCTTCCACCTACAAATGCGGGAACAGTTTAATCGGCGTGCTTCCAATGTAGCGAACGAAGAGGCATGCTTTAGTCCGACTCTGCCTATTGAGGAATCAAAGCTGCCAGGAACCATAATCCACAAAATACCTCATAAGTAGCCGACGAATTCCATGCGAAACCCCACCCCAGCCGCAATTTACAGACAAACGGAGCGCTTCCGGGCACATCAAAACAGACTACAGTCACCAATGCATCCAGCCTATTGATATACCAATACATACGGCAGCACAAAAAGTTAGCATTCACTAATAATTTTTCAAAAAGCGCAATATTGTCCGGGACCTCCGCATCTAAATTCTGGGAATCTTTGAAGGTTGATAGGAAGGTTTCCCTTTCGGGTGGATGGCGGCCGTGGTGGAAGGTTCAGCGGTGGGCTTGCAGCGCATGCGGCGGCGTGCACCAGCGGCCGGACAAGAAAAGCCCCTGATGACTTACTTGACGATTTTTCCAACCTTCTTCCGTGCCACACGCTGGCGCTGCAGCTCGCATTCCCGTTCTCTACGCTGCAAGATTGGAATTATCTCCTGCAACGTGGCCCCTCCCGCGGCGACGAGGCTCAGCATCGCGTAGGCATATTTGCTCACCGGACGCTGCGTGTGCAGGTAGATCAACAACACCCCGATGACCGCAATGTAGAACCCGGTGGTGACGCCGTTTTTGCTGTGACTGGTGAGATGACGGAAGTGGGCGTGCACCTTCAGCCAGCGGAAAAACAGCTCGATCTTCCATCGCCAGCGGTAGAGCAGGCCGATGACCTGGGCGGGAACATTGAGAATGTTGGTCAGCAGCCGCAGGGGCTTGTCGGGTTTGTCCGGGTCGAAGATCGTCACTTCCCGAAGCCATTTTCCCGCCGGAGGAGCAAAGCGTGGCCCTTCTGAGCCCAGGTATCCGATCCGGTCGCTCAGAATGCCGGCGGCGCGATCCTCGTCGCTCAGCGGCAGGGATTTAGGGGTCAAGTCATTGTTTTCGATGGCAATGAAATAGTTGTTTGACTTGAGCCGGAGCACAAAATCGCTGCAGGCGTGCACGATCCGGTCCAGCAGCTCGAAACAGACATAGCCGCGGTCCATGACATAAATCTGCCCCGGCTCCAGGGCCTGCATCAGCGCCTGCGCCTCGGAGCATCCCTCGCCGCTGATGGCGACTCCCTCGGGAATCCCCACGCCCGCCGCCCATTGAAGATTCAGGCGAATCGTGTCCATGGGCTTTCCGTTGGGTCGGCTTTGATGCAGCGCCCAGGCCACGTCGGCGGCAACGGTGAACAGCGACCCATCCACCACCCGCACCCGCTCGGTCAGCTCCGCCAGCTTCGGATCGGCATGACGCAGATGGGGAAGCCGCGCCCGCAGATCCTCGATGATCGGCTCCAGCAGCGTCGGATCGAACAGGGCGTTGGCGTCGGAAAGCGTGGAACGCGGCAGGCGATCGACCGAAAGCTGCTCCTGCATCTGCTCGGTCTGGCTGAAATCCTCCATCGTCCGCAGGCTGCGAATCGCCGGCGTGAAAAAAGCCAGCAGGTAGGCGATGGCCACATCGTCGTAAAAAAGCGTGCGATTGGGATGGGGATGCGTCGCCCTCAGCCGGGTCAGATGATCCTGTAAAATAGGCACGTACTTGCCGCCGAACAAATCTTCCCCCCGCACCGCCGGCCGCGGCTTTCGTCCCGGCTTGGCCGGCGATCCGGAAGATGCAGAGAGGTTCGGCTGCACCGGAGGGAAGTGAACCACAAAACGCCGCCTCGCGCAAGCGCAAGATCTCGCTATTCATGGGACTGCGTTCCGGACACTATTGCAAAAAGCGCTCCGTTCTGTTCCATTCTGTTCCGTTCCCCTCCTCAAGCCCCTCTATCCCCGAGACTTAATCCGCAGCCCGCGCGGAACCACGCACCTCTCCAGCAATCCAAACCCCCCTTGAACCAGCAGCGCCAGGATCGCGGCCGGCACCGCCCCCATAAGAAGCAGCCGGTTATCTGCCAGGCGTATCCCGGTCAGGATCGGCTGCCCATACCCCCCCGCCCCGATCAATGCCCCGATGGTGGCCGTCCCGACGTTGATCACCGCCGCGGTCTTGATCCCGGCAAGAATCGACGGCGACGCCAGCGGCAATTCAATTTTCCGCAGCCGCGCGCCGGCGTCAGCCCCAGCACGATCGCGCTTTCGCGCAGGCCCGGCGCGATTCCCGTCAAACCCGCATGGGTATTCCGCACGATCGGCAAAAGCCCGTACAGGAACAGCGCGACAATGGCAGGCAAAGTGCCAATCCCAAACAGCGGAATCATGAATACCAGCAGCGCCAGGGACGGAATCGTATAAATGACCGCGACCACAGCCAGAATAACCTGGCCAGGCCTGGGAAATAGGAACGCAAGAACCCCCAGCGGAATGGCGACGAGGATGGAAGCCGTCAGGGAAACGCCGACGAGCTGCAGGTGCTCGCACGTGCGCAGGAGCAGTTGGAACGTCATGCTTTGGACCCGCGGGCTGCTCTTCATCTGAAACCGGGCGAAAAGGAATTGCGATGCAACGACCGCCTCCGGCACCTTCTGCAGCTTGCTCAAAGCATTCATCTTGATCATGTCCGAGGCGTCGATGGCGCCTTCAAGCCGCTCCACTGCTTTGACTACCGCCGGCGCCGATCGAGGAGGTCGAGGCGGTAGAGATAGACGGCGTCGTATGCTGAAAAGACGTGCCGGTCATCGTCGAGCACGCGGAAGTGATAAAATTCAATCTCCGCATCGGTGGAGTACAAGTCGATAACGTCGATCGATCCCGACGCCGCGGCACGATAGGCCAGATCGTGATCGAGCCCCGTCACGTTCATTTGCGGCAGGACATAAGCCGACTTCAGAATCGGCCAACCATCCTTGCGATTGAGGAACTCGTTGCTGAAACCGAAACGAAGTGAGGGGTGCTGGCGCAGATCGCTGATCGAGCGAAGACCCAATTGGCCGGCCAGCGTTTCAGGGACACCCAGCGCGTAGGTGTCATTGAAGCCGAGCGGGCGAGTCATTCCGATTCCGCGCTGGCGCAGCGCCGATTCGATCGCCGCGTTGTCCGCGGGCGTGCCGGGGATCAGCTCCTGAACGATCGTCCCGGTGTATTCGGGATAGACGTCGATATCCCCTGCCCGCAGCGCTTCCCAGAGCACCCGCGTGCCGCCAAGCTGGCTGCGATGAACGGTTGGAACTCCCGCATTGTTTCCAAGCTGCGTGGCAAGCTCGCCGAGGATCACACTTTCGGTAAAAACCTTCGATCCCACCCGCACGGTTTCAGACGCAAAGGCCGATGTCGCCATCACGATCGTCGCACAAAATAAGAGCGCTGTTCGGGAAGCCTTCACGGCTGCACCCCGGTCAATTGTTGCGCCCGCACAAACTGCCGAACAAAATCATCCGCCGGGTTTTCCTGCAACTCGGTCATCGAGCCGGTTTGTACGACTCGGCCGTTTCGCAGAAGGACAAATCGATCCGAAAAAAAGGCCGCCTCGGCCAAATCATGGGTGATGAGGAGGACGGTTTTGTGAAGCCGTGAAAATATTTTCGCCAGGTCCTGCTGAAGCTCGGCCCGAACGATTGGGTCCAGGGCTCCCAACGGCTCGTCGAGCAGCAAAACATCCGCGTCGAGCATGAGAGCCCGCACAAGTGCGACACGCTGTCGCTCGCCACCGGACATTTCAGTGGGATACCGTGCGAGCACAAGCGGGGGCAATCGGACGAGTTCAAGCAACTCGTCAATGCGCGATGCAATCTGACTCTTGGACCAGCCGAGGTGCGCGGCCATCAACGACACATTGGCACGGCCGGTGAGGTGTGGAAAGAGGCCGCCGTCCTGGATGACGTAGCCGATGCGTCGCCTCAGCTCGCGAATTGACCCGTGGTTGATATCCTGATCGCGGAAATAGACGACTCCCGCATCGGGTCTTACCAGGCCGGTGAACAATCCACACAGGGTCGATTTACCGCTGCCGCTGGGACCAATGAGTGCCGTGGTACTTCCAGTCGGTATTTCGAGGCTGACACCATCAAGCACTCGCTCGGCCCCATACGACTTGGAAACGGAATCGAGTCGGAACATGTATGGGAAATTGGGCAAGTTGGCTCGATAGAGTTTACCACAAAAATACGGCACCCCGGCATCATCGAAATTGGACTTTGGTATCGATTCGTCCCCACCAATACTTATGTCTAATAGCCTTCTTTCATCGGAGCGCCTAACCTCGTAACACTCACCTCGAAGGAGGCCCCATGCGATCGCAACCGGCGAAGGCAGTATTGTCGAACCTGAGTTCGAAATATCAAACCGTGCGATCGACAACCCGCTCTGTTGCCGACGGTCTTTCCGCCGAGGACCAGATGATCCAATCATGCCCGGAAGCCAGTCCGGTCAAATGGCATCAGGCGCACACGACATGGTTCTTTGAGACGTTCGTGTTGCGGGAGTTCCTCAAGGATTACGAACCCTTCCGCGACAAATTCCGCTGGCTCTTCAACAGCTATTACAACTCGCTCGGCGATGAGATTGTCGAGAAAAAACTTCGCGCTTCGTTTTCCCGCCCTTCACTCGATGAGGTCGTGGCGTTCCGGGCACACGTTGACAAAGCGATGGAAAGACTTCTCGCGGGTCCGGTTGATGACGAAGCCGAGCGGCGAATCGTTTTGGGACTGAACCACGAGCAGCAGCACCAGGAGCTTGCCCTGACCGATATCAAGCATGCGTTCTTCTCAAATCCGCTCCATCCTTCGTTCGCTGCCGATCCCCTGCTGGGAGAAACGGATCTTCCGGCCGCCAAGCTCGAATGGCACTCGTTCAAGGGCGGGCTGATCGAAATCGGTTATCCGCTCCAGTTCGACGATCCGCTGGATTTTTGTTTTGATAACGAAACCCCCCGCCACAAGGTCTACCTGGAACCGTTTCAGATCGCCAACCGCGAAGTCACCTGCGGCGAATACCTCGAATTCATGGCCGATGACGCATATCGGCGTCCCGAATTCTGGCTCTCGGCAGGCTGGGAAACCGTGAAAGGCAAAGGCTGGCAGGCGCCCCTCTATTGGCAACGCGATGCAAGTGATAAGACCGGCTGGCGCAGTCTTCACGCTGCGGGGCTGGACCGGGCTCACCACGCTGATCGATGTGCCGGTGTGTCATATCAGCTTGTTCGAAGCCGATGCATTCGCACGCTGGCGGGGCTGCCGACTTCCAACCGAAGCGGAATGGGAATGCGTCGCGAGCGAATCGACGCCAAACGGAAATCTATTGGATACCGGACGCCTGCACCCCGCCAAGGCGCACGGCGCGGGCATCCAGCAACTCTTCGGGGACTGCTGGGAGTGGACGGCCAGCGCTTACACCGGCTATCCGGGATACAAACCTCTCCCCGGGCGCTGGGCGAATACAACGGCAAATTCATGTCCGGCCAGATGGTTCTACGCGGAGGATCCTGCGTCACACCCGCAGATCACATCCGCGCTACCTATCGAAACTTCTTTCAACCCGAAACCCGGTGGCAGTTCTCCGGCCTGCGTTTGGCAAAATAGGAAGGAATCACTCACATGACCTCAGACGCTATCGCACTCGAATTAAAGCGCTCGTTCGCCTTGAGTGCGCGCGACATGCTAATCCGGGAAGTCCATCGCGGCCTGCGCGAGCGGCCCCGATCCCTTGCCCCGTGGATGTTCTATGACGCACGCGGCTCCCGAATCTTTGAATGTATCACCCAACTCCCGGAGTATTACCCGACGCGCATCGAGCGCAACATCCTGACCAGCTTTTCCGACGGGATCATCGCTGCCGCTTGCAGTGACAATTCGAAGGGAATGCGTCTGGTGGAGCTGGGGGCGGGGACAGCCTCGAAGACGACAATTCTCCTCGATGCTGCCGCGAGGTCGCGAAGTGACGTGCTCTACGCACCGGTCGATGTGTCGCCCGATGCGCTTGAGGTCGCGCGGGAAACGATCGCCGCCTCGTTCCCGGAAGTGTGCGTCGTGCCGATTGTGGCCAATTACGTGACCGACCCGCCGCAGCTCGAATCCTTCGACGGCGTGACGCTGGGGCTGTACATCGGTTCAAGCATCGGCAATTTCGAGGCCGAGGAGCGGCTGGCGATCCTTCGGAATCTGAGAAGTCAGCTCCAGGCCGGCGATGCGCTGCTGCTGGGAGTAGACATGGTTAAAGACGAGCCAACTCTGGTGGCGGCGTATGATGACAGAGACGGGGTTACGGCAGAATTCAACCTGAACATTCTCCATCGGCTCAATCGCGAGCTCGGCGCCGATTTCAATCCCGCGAACTTCCGTCATCGCATCGTGTGGAGTCCCGAGCGCTCGCGCATCGAGATGCACCTGCGAAGCACCTGTAAACAATGGGTACGCATTCCCGCCGCCGAGATTGAGGTTCATTTCACGAAACACGAAACCATCCACACCGAGAACAGTTACAAGTTCACCAGGGAGACCATCCAGGTTCTGCTTCGCGACGCCGGCTTTGAGGTTGAACATACCTGGAAAGACAAGCTCGGGTGGTACTCGGTTACGCTCGCGCACACCCGCTAAACAATTTCAGGAGAGTACATGGAAACCCAGAACAGCAATCGCATTGCCCTGGACCAGCACTGGGCGGCATCGGCATCGGGAGACCTGGAAGCCGAGCACCAGATCTATGACGAAAATGTCCTCTGCGAATATCCCCAGTCGGGGGAAAAAATCCGGGGCCGCAAAAACATCCAGGCTTTGCGCGGACACCATCCCGCAAAACCAAGCGGCTTCCAGATCCGCCGCATCGTCGGCATCAACGATCTGTGGGTCACCGAGTACGTCATCAATTACACAACCTCCGTTGTCCAAACCGTCAGCATCATGGAGTTCCAGAACGGCAAGGTTATCCATGAAGTTCAGTACTTTGCCGAACCCTTCGAAGCGCCCGCATGGCGCTCGCAATGGGTGGAGAAGGGCAAATAGCAGACAGGATCGGTCATGGAACACTTTGATGCCATTGTCATTGGCTCGGGACAGGCAGGAACACCCCTGTCCACTGCCCTCGGCGAGGCGGGACGAAAAACAGCGCTCATAGAGAGCCAGCATTACGGCGGCACCTGCATCAATGTGGGTTGCACGCCCACGAAAACGATGGTCGCCAGTGCCCGCGTCGCATACCTGGCTCGGCGCGCCGCCGACTACGGCATTCGATGCGGGACGATCAGCGTGGACATGGCACAAATCCGCCGGCGCAAGCAGGCCATTGTGGACGATTTCCGCGCCGGGGTGCAGCGCCGCCTGAAAAATGCCCGGAATCTGGAACTCGTCGACGGCGAAGGGCACTTCACCGGTTCCAAGGTCGTCGAGGTAAAGCTCACTGCCGGCGGCACGCGAACTTTGACCGCTGAAAACATTTTCATCAATACCGGCGATCGATCCGCACGACCGCGCATCGCCGGGCTCGATTCGGTGACGGCTCTTGACTCCACCTCCATCATGGAGTTGGAAGTGGTGCCGGAGCATTTGCTGGTTTTAGGGGGCGGCGATGTGGGCCTGGAATTCGGGCAGATGTTTCGCCGATTTGGGAGTGCGGTCACCATCGTGGCGCACCGCAACCAGCTCCTGGGTCGGGAGGACCCGGACGTTGCCGAGGAAGTTTTTAAGGTGCTGCAGGCAGATGGCATTGAGATATTGCTCGAAACCGAAGTGCTCGGCGCGCGTTCCATCGCTTCCGGTGTGGAATTGCAGTTGCGCGGCCCTTCGGGAGAGCGCACCGTTGCCGGCTCACACCTCCTGATCGCCATGGGACGCGTGCCGAATAGTGAGCACCTTAACCTCGCCGCCGCCGGCGTGAATGTTGACGCCCGCGGATTCATTCCGGTGGACGACCGGCTCCAAACCAACATCCCCGGTGTCTACGCTTTGGGAGACGTTAAAGGCGGGCCCGCCTTCACGCACATTTCGTACGACGACTATCGCATCATCCGCAACAACCTGCTTCGGGACGGAAAGTCATCGATAAAAGACCGGCTGGTTCCATACACCGTCTTTATCGATCCGCAGCTTGGCCGGATTGGGCTCACGGAGCAGGAGGCGCGGGCAAGGGCCGCGCGATCCGCGTTGCCAAGATTCCGATGGCCTGGGTCGCCCGCGCCGTGGAAACGGCCGAGACGCGCGGATTCATCAAGGCCATCGTCGATGCCAACACCCGGCAGATTCTCGGGGCGGCCGTCCTGGGAATCGAAGGGGGTGAAGTGATGTCGATGATTGAGATCGCAATGATGGGGAACCTTCCCTACACCGCTCTGGAAGACGGCGTCTTTGCACACCCGGCCCTGGCGGAGGGATTGAACACGCTCTTCATGAACATGGAAAAATGAGCTTGCACATGGCAAGGTTGCTGTCGGTCAACGTGGGACGGCCGCGCGAGATCGCCTGGCGGGAAAAGACGGTTTCCACGTCGGTCTGGAAGGAGCCGGTGGTGGGACGGCGCCTGGTGCGCCGGCTCAATATCGACGGCGACGCACAGGGGGATCTGCACGGCCACGGGGGCGAGCACCGCGCGGTGCTGGTTTACCAAATCGATTCGTACCACTACTGGGAACGGGAACTGAATCGGCACGATTTTACTTTCGGACAATTCGGCGAAAACTTCACCGTCGAAGGCCTGGCGGACGACGAAGTCTGCATCGGCGACCGCTTCCGGATCGGCGGAGCGGAGTTTGAAGTCACCCAGCCACGCGTAACCTGCTACCGCGTTGGCATACGAATGAACGAGCCCCGGATGGCGGCGTTGCTGGTCGGCCATCGGCGGCCGGGATTTTATCTCCGGGTCCTGAAAGAGGGGGAGGTGGGGGCCGGCGACGAAATCGTGAAAATCGGCGACGGGCCCGAACAGCTTTCGGTCACCGCGTGCGATGCGCTGCTCTATCTTCCCGGAGCAACCAGGGAAGAACTCGAGCGGGCTTTGCGCATCCCCGCCCTGAGCCCGGGATGGAAGTCTTCCTTTGAGGCGATCCTGCGGCAAATGGCGCAGCCGGGCTCGCACACGGGGAATGCCGGATTAACTTCGTCCGAGCAGAGGGTCACCGCCGCTCCCGGATTCCGATCTCTGAAGGTGGCGAGAATCGATCGCGAGTGCAGCAGCGTGGTCTCGGTGATATTGGAGCCGGCAGACAACAACCCTTTGACGGTCGCACTGCCCGGGCAGTTCGTCGTGATACGACTGCGCCGGGAGGCGGATGGGCCGCAGGTCTGGCGCAGCTACTCGCTTTCCGGTCCGCCGGACGCGGATCGTTATCGTCTCACCATTAAGGAGGAACCGAACGGCGTTGTCAGCACTTTCGTGGGTACCCGGCTTCGTACCGGCGATGTCCTGGATGTCAGCGCGCCGCGTGGCGCATTTGTCCTCCAGTCGGGCGATCTCCCTGTGGTGCTGCTGAGCGCGGGCGTGGGTGTCACTCCGGTAATGGCCATGCTCCACTCGCTGGCGGCAGAGGCGTCGCCGCGTGCGGTCTGGTGGATACAAGGAGCGCGGAGCGGCCTGGATCGCCCCTTTGCGCAAGAAGCACGTGACTTGCTGGCCAGGCTGCCCAATGCGCGAAGCTTTATCGCATTTAGCCGGCCCGAAGCGACGGATCGATCGGGCGTCGACTTCGATGCGACTGGCCGGCTGAGCGTCGCGGTGCTGGAACAATTGGGCGTGCCGCGGGAGGCGGATTTTTATCTGTGTGGGCCTGGCCCCTTCATGGAGGAACTCACTGCTGGGCTGAGGGGCTGGGGCGTAGCCGCGAATTTCGTCCATACGGAGATATTCGGATCGGCCGGGTCGATTATGCCGGGGGTAAAGAATGCGCCGCGCCGATCACCCCACGTACCGGAGGGATCGGCGGGCAATGGTCCGAAGATTTCCTTTGCACGCGCGGGCTTGACCGTTTCCTGGGAGGGCAGATTTCAGAGCCTGCTGGAGCTGGCGGAGGCGTGCGATGTTCCGGTGCGGTTTGCTTGCCGGAGCGGGGTTTGCCATACCTGCGAATCGGGGTTGATTTCCGGGTCGGTGAAGTATGATCCGGATCCGCTGGAGCCGCCGGCGGTGGGGAATCTGTTGATTTGCTGCTCACGGCCGGAGGGGGATTTGGTGATTGATATCTAATGGGGCAGAACGGAACAGAACGGAGCGCTTTTCAGAATTTTATTAGTAAGTGCTAGCTTGTTGTGGCCGCGTATGTGCTGGTGGGGGAAGGGGTTGGGGTGGTTTGTGGGGCTTGGCCGGGCCTGGCGCTTGGAAAGGCGCTCCGTTTGTTGGAAAATTGCGGAGTGGGCCCGGGGGGCGGCTGCCTTTTTGGTGAGGATTCGTGGGCTGCTTATGTGGTGGTTGATGGTTTAAGATTTCTAACACCTTTAATTGTCTGACCCCTTTTCCTTCTTTTCCTTCTTACTTAACACTCAGGACAATCGTATTAGACGTCACCTGAACGGTCGCATGGGGGTCTATTTCGCTGCGAACCCCCCAACGCAATGTGACCTCGTACTTGCCGTCCCTCGTCATGTCATATGCTCTGTTCAGCAGAAGCTCATCGCGGTAAACGCCCCCCCGTTCCAGGGAAATCACGTTCGTCGATGTCAGCGTAAACGGGCTTGCTAGCCATTGGCCCCACTCGGTCAGCGGCGCTGTGCTGACACTATTCTGCCATAAGACATCAACCGAATAGGGCATTCCGCTATCCATGACGCGTAGAAGATCACGTGATTCATTCTGCAAACTAATGTGAATAGTTATTGGTTCGCCAGGATCATATTCCACTTTGTCAGGCCTTATCATCACGCGGCAACCCTCCGTCGCTGGTCCCCAATGCCCAGCATCGTTGTTGTTGCCCGCTTGCACCGATCCGATCAGCATGAAACAAACGCAACAGATGGCAGTTCGCATTGTCATGGATGGCTCCTAGCTACGACGTACCTCAAAGACCGTGGTCCGCACGCCATGTGACGAAGTCATCGATCCAGCGGGGTTCGGTCGCGGTGGCGACTCCCCCAATTGGACCGGACGGCGGATAAACGGGTGCGGTTACCTGCTAGTTTCCGCCGTTCGGTAGGGTCGCAGTCCCTCCCCAGTACCAATTGGACTCTTCAAGCGGAACCCAATTGCCCACCGCCGGGCTCCCCGCAATCGCAGCCACTTCCGTTCCTCCCGAAACCCCACGCTCACTTGCTTGTCTCGCGTCCAATCTGGATGAGTATCGGATTCGACGTCACAGTAATCCAGCCGTTTGGGTCGATTGCGCTCGGCAGAATCTGATGCACCACGATCGAATATTTTCCATTTAAGCTCATGTCGAAATATCTGTTCAGCATTACAAAGTCCTCGGCCCTCGTCTGGCCCTTAGACAGCTTGTAAACTCGGGCAGAGCCCCCTAATGCTTCACCACGCTGTTCAGCCTGGCCCCACAGTGTAGGGGGAGCATCGCGGAGGTTCGGCGCTGTAATTTCCAGCTTATACGGTACCCAATATCCCTCAGCTAACACGAGATAGTCTCTGTCAGCGTTTTCGAGCGTAATATGCAAGTCGATTTGCTCACCAAATTGATATTGTTGTTTGTTCGTGCTCAGGCTTAACCGGCAACCTTCCGTCGGCGGCCCCCAAGGCGATTCGCCCCTCTCCTGTGTCGCGGCCGATAGCACACCCGAAAGTATCACAACCCCGACCCAGGGCATCAAAAACTTCCTTGACATAGTTCCTCCAGCTTGGTGGTGTTGTCTCACTACGAAGACTTCCAAGTAACAATATCGTTGCTCCAATCAGGCTCATTTGAGACTGACTTCCCTGTTAGTGCGGGTAAGAAAAGGGGTCAGGTTCCGATTCCAAGGAACGGAACCTGACCCCTTTTCCACCCCGGCATTCACTTACCCGTTACTACCTCGATGGTAATGGGATTCGATCTAACCTCAATCCAAGAATTCGGATCAGCTCCACTACGCACCATCTTACGCACAACAATCGCGTATTTGCCGTCGAGGCTCATATCAAACGCCCTGTTCAACACTCCTAGATCATCTGGCCGCGACTCCTCATCCCTCAAAAGAATTGTTCCGCCGGCGCTAATAGCCGACACTTTTTTTGGATGTAGCATCAACTCGCCCCAAATAGTTGTCGGCGCGGGATGACCGTTCGGCAAATAAACTTCGACCTCGCACCCAAAATACCCCGTCCCAAAAACTTCCAAGCGGTCGCGGCCAATGTTCTGCGCTAGTACCCGTAAGTCAATTGAATCACCGAAGCGGTATCGAGGTTTGTCGGCAGTCAAACTAATTCGACATCCCTCGATCGTCTCTCCCCATTTGCGCGATTCGCCCGTCATCGTTGTCGGAATGACGGCCAACAAATTGATGGCTAGGACACACGACAGGACGCTAAACGACATGGGAACCTCCATAAGATTATTCAATTCAATCTGCTAAGAAAAAGACTATGAACTCAGCCATGTCTGATAGTCATTGCTCCAACCGGGCTCCTTTGTTGGTGGAGCCCCACCAGTAATAACTCCATTTGGAGACGATTGGGCAGTTACTGTCCAGCTCGCCGCCAATGTTGGATCGGCACCCGCAATCAGCGTGACCGTCGCGCCGGCCGACCAATTGAACTCAAGCAACGGTACCCAACTACTGCCTGTGGGCTGGTACATCAAGTAGGTATGGAACGACCAAGTTTCCACGATCTTCGTTAAGCCGGGGATGATCTTGTCGTCTGGAGTATCCGTTTCCAGCGGTCCAGTAATGGGTTTATTGTCATTGTTGTTAACATTTACAACATAATTACCATACGGGATATCCTTGTTTGCGTCGTCGTCAAGGAGATAGCCGTTGGTGCTACTCGGCTGTGCCTGCCCATTAACCGTGTAAGTATAAACATCTTGAATGAGCTGAACCACTTCGATGGAGCCTCCCTCAACGGCATTCGTAGTCACCGTGCCGTTAAACGAAATTCCAGGTGAATTAGCATCGCCAAAGGAAAAAGCTAGCGCGTGGTCATTACGTGAGTTCGTTCCAACCAGAAGAGGCGGAGTATCATTAGTTGGCGTCCCCGTTAGGGTGACCTTGGGCTCAGCTACATTGAACGTAATAGTCTCCTTCCCAAGCTGTACGCCATTGTCCGTGACACTCAGCATCACTGTATAAACTCCGGCCCCCGTCCAAAAGAATTTTATCTCCTGATCGCCCGTGCCGGTACCCCCTTGATCGTTTTGCATAAGTTGCGTTTCGACCGCACTGCCGTTCGCCCCCGCCGTTTGCACATAGCTGAAGTCCGTTGGGCCATTCACCGTCCAGACATAGCTTAATTGATTCTGGGGCACTCCGGCTACCTGGGCGATCAGATCAACATTTTGCCCGACGACCCAGGTGATATTCTTCTGACCGGAAATGTCCTGGTTCAATGCCACGGGCTGGTTATTGGGATCGCTATTTGAGTTTAGCTGAATCTGAACCGGCGGGTCCGACGGGACCGGCTCCGTGCTGCCTTGTGTCGCCGGCGACGAGGCCGCCGGCGCCGTAATCGCGAGGGTGAAGGCTATATTGGCTACGCCAGCGCTCCCCTGCGTCGCACCAACCCACAGCGTGCTGGGAATCGTATCCGTGCCGACCGTCCAGCTAACGCTGCTCGTTTGCCCGCTGCCGCCCAGCAGCGGCGTGGAACCCGCCTGCGGGTTTTGGCTGTTCCAGACATCGACTTCGCTTGGGGCGGACGTGGAGAGGGTAATCTGGGTTCCGGTTGGCAGGGGGGAAAAATTTGGATATTCAATGTTTCGAGGAAAAAATAAATCTAATTCGGTTAAATTCTCAGCCCCCGTATTACTGGCTTGCAATATTTGATCAGGCGAACCGTCGCCCAGGATGGCCCCCAACGACAGAGGCAAGAATTGTAAGCCGTACAACCCGTAGTCATTATTGGAATTCAGATTAAATTGGAGACTGGTTACGCCGAAATAGCTGGACAAATCTAGGATTATTGCACCACCCCCGCTTGTCGAAAAGTCTTGTGTACCCGCCAAAGCACCTGATACGTAGATGTTGACCGAACCTATATCGCCGAAACCAATCTCCTCCGGTTGAGTGTAATATAGTTCTACGCTGGTGTGGGTGAAAACCACCGGCGTAGAAAAATTTATGATAAGCCCGTTCGCATTATCGCCCGGTGAGACGTAAATAGCTCCATTATCCTCAGCCGTTGAACCGCTCGAAGCTGTAAATGTCGCGACGCTGCCCGAAGCCCAAGCGGAGTCACCCCCCATTCGGCAAGAGAATTGACCATGACAGACGCGCTCCCCTCCAGACCATCCGCCGACGCCTGCACGATTGCCATTCCCTCGTCTTCGTTCTGAAAAGTTGACGCAGCAAACAGTCCAGACGAATTAATTGAGCCGCCTGGACCTTCAACGCCCCAGGAAAAGCTATTGGGCTGGCTCGTCATTGCATTACCGAACTGGTCGTTTTCTATTGCGGAGAATTGACGTGTAGAATAGGGTGCCAGCTGCGGCGAATAGAATTCGTCCAGCTGCGCAGACCCCGGTTCCACTGCAATACTCGTCGCCACTTGCTGCACCGTCGCCGTCACATCACTCGCCACCGCCAGCCCCGTATCATCATCCGTTGCCGTACACCGGAAATCATAATTCCCCGCTGCCGACAGGATCACATCCGTCGTCTGCTCGCTGTTGGTAAATTCCGGCGGCGTGCCGCCCGGGCCGGAGACCAGTTGCCACGAATAATCGATCGGATCACTCCCCGAAGCCGCCGTCATCGTCAGGCTCAGTGTCGTATTCGTCAGTTGGGAATAAGTCGCGGTCTCCGTGACTGCCGGCGCCGTCGGCCCCGATGTGCCTCCATTCCCATCCGATGGATCCGTCGCCGCCGAGGTGAAACCGACGGCCGGCATCCCCATCCCGGCCGGCAGAAGCTCGAAATAATAGGCCGTCGAGGGGGAAAGATTGGAGGCGACATAATCCGTCACGCCCGCCGCGAGATTCTCCGTCGTCACATTCGTCTGGAAATTCGGATCGGTGCTGATCAGCAGCGTTTCGCCGCTGTTCAGGATCGGCAGCGCCGGCCACAGGACCTGGATGTCATAGGCGTCCAGCGGCGTCGCCGTCAGGGCGGCCGACGAAACGACCGCCGTCGAATTCACCTCCGTCGTCGAATTGGAATTGCTGTCGGTGATCGTCGTCGTCACCTGGTACGTCCCCGCCTGGCCGTACACGTAATTGGCCAGCACGTGGAACGTGCCGTTGCCGTCGCTGACGAGTGCGCCGGCTGTGGGGGTTGAGGAGTCGCCCCAGTCGATTGATGCCGTCAGATCGCTCAGTGGCGTATTTGCCGCATCGGTGAACGTCGCCACATATTGCGGCGGAGCGGTGTAACTTTCCGCCGGCGAGATGATCGATCCCTGCCCGAAGTTGTGCTCAGGGCGGAGAAATCCGAGCCGGTGAAAACCCCGGTGTAATCAAAATCCCCCTCGTCCCAGCCGGTCACGCTGGCTCCGAAATTGCCTGTCATGTCGAAATCCGTTCCATTCACCCTGCCGTCCAGGTTGGCGTCTCCCATCAGCGTGTACATGATCTCGATTTGCCCCGAAGCCAGGCCGGAAACCTTCCCGTCCGCCCCATCGGCATAACCGAGCGCGTAGTAATGCCCAAACGTCGGAGTCTGCGCGGAAGATGAGATGATCCCACTGCCGTTCCACCCCCCGCCGTTACGGCCCGAGATGAGATAGCTTCGGATGGTGGAAACCGGATCGCTCCCGCCGGCATAGTCAACAATCAATTCATTGTCGCCGACATCAAGGACGCCGCTGCCGGATATCGTCAGCGAATCGAGGGTGCTGGTCCGCGACCGATTCGTCGGCGAATCCGCCGATGAAAGCGCAAGCTGCCCCGCGACATCCAGCGACCCCTCGTTCACCTCATCCACGGCCACCGAGACCCCCGCCGGCACATAGATCGACCCGCTTCCGTCGATGTCCCCGGCGTCCAGAAGCGTTCCCGCGATCGCCTGAATGGAAGTCCCGTCGCCAGTGAGACCACTGAGCAGCACCCGCGGCTCCAGCCCCTCCACGATCGCTTTGATCTGAAGATACCCCGTCCTGCGACGCCCCCTGCCCAAACGCCTGCGAGAACCCAGCCTCGCGGCCCGGCCGCGATTTCCTTCCCTCATAAACCCACCATCCCTTCCCGAATTGGCCAGCAACAATAACCAAACGTAGCCGGACAACGCAAAAAGGAATGGCGAAACGCACAACCCCAACTAAACAACTGCCGTTTTCTCTTCATTCGAACATTCGAATTTCGGGTTTCGAGTTTGATTCTGCTCTGCTGAAATCCTCGCTGATTGGGCGTTCCAGCCCCCACCCTAACCCTCCCCCGGAGTACCAGGGGAGGGGATAAGACGAGTGATTCGCAGTTCCGCCCCAGATATCATTGATATCAACGATATCATTGATATCACGAAAAGTGGCTGCCTAATTCGCCCAGATACCCCATCCTGTCACGGACTGTCACCTTTTGTAGTGAGTATGGGGCTCACCAAAACGCGAGGAATGAGACTGCACCCGCAGGGCAATCGCCTTTGCACTGGAAACGTCCAAAGACCCCCACCCTAACCCTCCCCCGGAGTACCAGGGGAGGGGGATAAGGCGCAAAGGCGATTGCCCTGACAGCACCCGTACCGATCCGGGAAATACCATGGACATGGCCACGGCATTCGGATACACTGGTTTCGGTTGGTCCGTTGATCGAATCAGATTCTGCTGCAGTTTGTTCCTGCCTGCTGTCTCTCATCCCCTCATCTCTCCGGCCTGTCTGGGCCGATGTTTTTGGCCTCTTTTGATTGACCTCGAAAGTAAAATACCTGGTCTGTTGCCCATTCTCAAAAAGGAGAATCACATGGGTAAGAAGTTGTATGTTGGAAATCTGAGCTACGACGTGGAAAGTGCCGCACTGGGGGAAATGTTCGCCCCACACGGAACCGTCGAGAGCTCGCAAATCATCACCGATCGCGACACGGGCCGAAGCAAGGGCTTTGGATTTGTCGAGATGGGTAGCGAGTCCCAAGCGCAGGCGGCAATCGCGGCGATGAATGGACAGGAAGTCGGCGGGCGGGCGCTGACGGTTAATGAAGCCAAGCCGAAGGAAAACCGCAGCGGCGGCGGTGGCGGTGGCGGCCGCGGATACGCCGACGGCAACCGATCCAGTTCGGGTTATGCCGGCGGCTCACGCGGGCGCTGATCGTTAACGGCAAATCATTTGCAGAAAAGGGCCGCGCTTTGCCGCGGCTCTTTTCTTTTTTGAACCGGGCAAGAATCCCGATCTCCTTCTGTCTTTCGAAGTTCGTCATGTCCTGCTGATTTATCTTACCAGCGAGCTTCGACGGCGCATCGCGAGCAGGGAGCAACCGGCCAGAGCGGCGAATGCGGAGGCTGGCTCGGGGACTGGATCGACGATGTTGAATCCCGCGCTGCCGCCGCCGACGAGTTGGGTGATGGAGTCGAAGTAGAGGGTGCGGGTTTCGCCGGTGGTGTAGTTGGCGGTGTCCCAATCGTACTGGCCGAGGTGGAGGTTGATTCCGGCGTCAGAGTCGAGGCTGTCGGTGGCGGTGTCCCAGCCGTCGGTGCCGTTGCCACCGTAGCCGAGGTCGATTCCTGTGACTGAGAAGGTGGGATCGTTTTGGGGTGCGCCGCCGATCCAGACTTGCAGTTCGCCCTGGTCTTCGCGGGAGACGACGAAGTGCATAACGATCGGCAGCCAGGCGTCGCGGGTGACGGTGGCGTCGACGAGGCTTCCCCACAGTCCATTGGCGCCGACGGTGGGGGCGTCCTCGTTGCCGCGGTATTGGATGCGGAAGGAATTGTTCTGAATCATCAGCATGCGCGCCCAGGAGGAGTCGCCGTCAAGGGCGTTGTCGAAGATCTGGGCGATGGTGGCGACCTTGTCGGTGGGAAAGCCGGTGGAGGGGACGTAAATGTCGAAACCTTCCCAGCCTTCCTTGGTGAAGTCGAGAGGACTTAAGATCTCGGCGCCCTTGTGATCGCGGACTTCGCTTTCTTCCCAGCCTTCCTCGGACCAAAAGGAGGTGATGTAATCCGTTCCCCCGGCGGCGGCGGGGAGCGCGCCGGGCGTGCCGGCCTTGGTGACGGTGACAGTGTCCGGCGACTCGGTGGCTGAGAGGGTCATCGGGCTCAGCGAGCCGGTGTCAAAGCCGGTCTGAACCTCGGTGCTGGTGTCGATGACCTGGGCGGGCAGGGCCAAAGGGAAAAAAGTCAGAACAAGAATCGTTGCAAGAAATTTTCGAACCAAGTCGATTGAACCCACGGTGATCTCCTCATCGCCCCCTGTGGTGCCGCCATCCAAACTTCTATCACACGCTGCGCGGTCGTCCACGAAAATCCTCGCGCGCGGGGAAGAATTTGGGCGACGCGCGGCCGTTGGTGTTGAATTGGCGCGTGCTTTGGTCGCAGTGCGCAGCGGCGGAACGAACTTCATGCGCTTTTCGGGATGCAGCGGACTTCCCCTTGCCGCGACGACAGACACGAAAGTAAGAGAGACGGTGGGGACTTAAAGGGGGGACATAAAGGGGAGGGCGATCGCATATGGCCGCAATAAATACGAAGAACCCTCACCCTGCGCTGCGCGAGAAAGTGGAGCAGTAGAAAGTAGAGCAGTAGAAGAAGCCCTCACCCTGCGCTGCGCGAGAGAGTAGAGCAGTAGAAAGTAGAGCAGTAGAGAGATGCCCCTCACCCCAACCCTCTCCCGGAGTACCGGGCGAGGGAGTAAGAGGGAGTACCAGGAGAGGGGGTAAGACTGAGTAAAGGGCGAGGGGGAAAAGAGGGACATACGATCGCCCTGACATAACGGGGGACCGGATCGGTTTATCGTTGACATGGATACGGGCAGTGGGGTAGCATTTACTTTCACGTTGCAAGTAAGTTGCAGGGTTACTTAGGTCAAGTCTGTCTGGAGAGTAATGCGACGCCGATTGGGATTTACGCTGGTGGAACTGCTGGTGGTGATCGGGATCATCGCGATCCTGGTGGGGATTCTTTTGCCCGCGCTTCAAAAGGCGCGGAAAATGGCGAACACGGCGGTATGTCTTTCGAATCTTCGCGAGTTGAACTACGCGCAGATGATGTACATTCAGGAAAACGGGTATGTGGAAACGTCGGTCGGCAACGGAGGAACGGCCGGTTATTCGTGGATGGTGCCGATCGCGAAATACATGCAGGGGTTTAAGGATCCGTATGACCCGGCCAATGGAATGTTTGGGGGACCATCATATGGCCAGGCCCCCATCGGTCTTAGTACTCCGGGACAGGTCGCCTGGATGCACAACTTACCCGCGGTCTGGTTTTGCCCGGAAGCGCCTGAATCGGCGGTGACACAACCGCGTGTGGGCGTGGCCAACACCCCCCCCGACTCCGCGTCGTTTTGGGGCAACGTCAACGCGCCATGGGGGCCGGGAACCTACGATGACATTTACTATATGGCCGGCAGCTACGGGATGAACGGCTGGCTTTATTCGCTGCCGCAGAATGTACTGATTGGCACACCGCCGATGCCTGCGCCGATTGTTTGGGCGGGTTTGCAAGCGACGGTGTCGGACACTTCAGAAAGCATCGACGCCGAATTCTTTCACAACATCAAACGGGTCAAGAACGCGACGCAAGTACCGCTGTTTGCGGACTGCGTGTGGCTTGAGGGTTGGCCGTACAACTTTGGGAAAATCCCGATCTCATCTCATCCGAACAATTATTATACTGATTTTCCTCCGACCGATTTAACCGGGCAGAATGCATGGATGTCGAACGGCAGCCAGAACTACCCGGTGAATCCGACATCGGGCGCAAATAGTTATGAGATGGACCGCTTCTGCATCGCCCGGCACGGGCAGGCGATCAATATCGTCTTCTTCGACGGTCACGCGGAAACGGTTCCCCTGGCGAACTTGTGGGGATTGCAATGGAGCCCGATGTCGGCGGTGGGGATGGTTTCTTCCAAGGCGCTTCCCAAACAGTAGTCGCGGGTTTTCTGGCGGGGCGAAGCGCTTGCCCGGATGAGTTGGCGCTGCGCTGGGTGGCGCGGCTAAACGGGATGATTGGGGGCGTTGCCGATAAAAGAGTCTGTTCATGGGGTCTGGGAATGAATTGGAGCACTGCGCGGATTTGGGGGTCCGACAGAAGATTGCAGTTGGGGCAACTCGAACGCTTCGTCCACCAAGGATAAACGCCGATATAAATTTGTGAGGCAGACCCCGTCGTCGCCGCGACGGTGGATTGCATCGACATGCGGAACGGCTGGGGGAAACGAGACGCGCAGATGATTGCACGCCGATCCAGGACGCTGTGCATTGGGATTGTCGCCGCCATGGCAATCGGCGCCGTCGCTGGCACAACCCTTGGGTGGTGGGCGGGGGTTTGCGTGGGCGGCGGATTGGCTTTGGGATGGATTGCCGCGCTGCAATGGGACGTTGATCATCAACGGGACATTCGGGGGGACATTCGGGGAGATATTCGGGGGGATCTGCGCGTAAAAATGGCTTTTTTTGAAGCGCAGGTTAACGCCTCGCTCGACGGGATGCTGGTGGTCGATGAAAAAAATCGACGCATCCTGACCAACTCGAGATTTCTTGAGATCTTCAAAGTTCCCCACGCTATCGCGGATGACCCCGACGATACGGCGATGCTGAGGCACGTCACGGCCCTGAACAAAAACCCGGAGCATTTTCGGGCCAAGGTTTTATATCTCTATAACCATCAGCTTGAGAAAAGTTTTGACGAGGTGGAACTGCTGGACGGAACGATTTTGGACCGGTATTCGACGCCGGTCATCGGGAAGCAAGGGGAATACCACGGCAGGATCTGGTACTTTCGCGACATCACCGCCAAGCGACGGGCGGAGGAGGAGATGGGAAAGCTTTCGCAGGTGGTGAAGCAGACACCGACGTCGGTTCTGATCCTCGATCTGGGCGGCAAGATCGAATACGTGAATCCGGCGTTCAGTGAAAATTACGGATACGAGCCGGTTGAGGTTATGGGGAAGCACATCTCGATGTTGCGGGCGCCGTCGGCTCCGAGCGAAACATTCGAGCGACTGTGGCACGATCTATCCGAAGGGCGGGAGTGGCGCGGGGAGATTCAGAACCAGCGCAAAACCGGCGAAATCATTTGGCAACTGACGGTCACGGCGCCGCTTCGCAACGCCCATGGACAGATGACGCATTATATCGCGATCCACGAGAACATAACGGAACTGAAGGCGCTGGAGACCGAGCTGCGCAGGGCGGCGCTGACGGACAAGCTTACCGGACTGCCGAATCGGACGCTGTTCAACGACCGGCTGCAACAGTGCGTGCTGTGCGCGAAGCGGAACCGGAGTTATCACTTTGCGGTGCTTTTCCTGGATTTCGACCGGTTCAAGACGATCAACGACTCGCTGGGCCATGGGGTTGGGGACGAATTGCTGAGAGAAGTCGCGAGGCGGCTTGGGGCGGTGATGCGGGCGGGAGACTCGCTGAGCCGGCCCGGGTCCGACGGCGTTGCCGCCCGGCTCGGGGGAGACGAGTTTGTGATCCTTCTGGATGAACTGCAGAATTGCGAAGACGCGATTATCGTCGCCAACCGGTTGATCGAGGTTTTGTCGCGCCCTTACCGGCTGACGGAGCATGAAATATGCTCAACGGTGAGCATCGGAGTGGTGACGAGCCGCGGGCGCGACGACAACGCGGAGTCGATTCTCCGCGACGCGGATATCGCGATGTACGAGGCGAAGCTGGCGGGGAGGGGGCGTTACGTTGTTTTCGATGGTTCGATGCACGATCGGGTGAAGAATCGCCTGGATATGGAAAACGGGCTGCGGGCGGCCATCGAGGGCGATCAGCTTTTTCTGGTCTATCAGCCGATCGTCGGCCTGACGACCGCGGCGCTGGAAGGATTCGAAGCCCTGGTCCGTTGGAATCACCCGGAGCGTGGCGTCGTCCCCCCGGCGGAGTTCATTCCGATCGCCGAGGAGGCGGGCCTGATCGGACGGCTGGGGGAGTGGGTGCTGCGCGAGGCGTGCGGGCAGTTTGTGCGTTGGAGGAGAACGCTGGCGCGCACAGCGCACCAGAAAGCATCTGCGTGAATCTTTCCCGGCGGCAGGTCGCGCTTGCGGACTTGCCCGATCGCCTGAGAGAGATCATCGCCGACACCGGCATGCCGCCTGGATGTCTGCATCTTGAGGTGACCGAGAGCGCCGTCATGAAGGACGCCGCCACGGCGGTTCGAACTTTGCAGAGCATCCGCGAATTGGGCGTGAAACTGCTGATGGACGACTTTGGAACGGGGTATTCTTCGCTGACCTGTCTTCGCCAGTTTCCGATGGACGGTTTGAAAATCGATCAATCGTTCGTGGCGGCTTTGGGGACGCGCCGGGACCACGCGGCCCTGGTTCAGGCGATCATACAACTGGCGCATAATCTGAACCTGACGGTGGTTGCCGAAGGGATCGAGAATTCGCGGCAGCTTTCGATGCTGCAAATGCTTAACTGCGATTTTGGGCAGGGGTATTTTTTCAGTAAGCCTCTCACTGTGGATCAGGTGGAACTGTTTACGGCTGCGACGATTCGGATGCTAATTCAGCAAGCGAGCGTGCCGCTGGCTTCGGCGTGATTCGGATTCTTGATTTCGTTGTGCGTGCCGATGTAGTTTCGGCAGCGAATCATGGATTTATCGTTACAGGCGCGAGCTGCTGTGAGACGGAAGCGCTTCCCTGCGGGGCGCGGCTAAACCGGGGCGGGCATGATTATTTCCCGCGTTGTATCCGGCTGACCGAGTCGCCGTCGTCGGGGTGCAGGTGGATGAAGACCCATGCGGTTGCCATGGTGAAGATGCCCATGGCGAGGAATGTGCGATGGATGCCCCAGACCATCCTGGCGGGGGTGGGGTGGCGATTACCGCCGAGGAGGATGATCGTGCCGAGGGAGGCGATCGCGACGGCGAAGCTGAGGGACATTTGCTGGACGGTGCTGGCGATGGTGCTGCCGGTGCTTTCGTCGGTGTCTTCGAGGTCGGCGAAAGCCAGGGTGTTCATGCTGAGGAATTGGACCGATGAAAAGAGTCCGAAGAAAAATGCTTCAGTGGCGATGACCCAGGCGGGCGTGCCGGGGCCGATGGTGATGAAGAGCAGAGTCAGGGCGCCGATGGCGATGGTGTTGAAGAGGAGGACCTTGCGGTATCCGAGGGCATTGAGGAGGCGGGGGATAAAGGGCTTGGAGACGATCGCGGCCAGGGTTTGCGGCATAATCAGTAGGCCGGATTGGACGGCGGTATATCCCAATCCGATCTGGTAGAGGAGGGGAAAAGAAACGGCAATCCGCCCACGCCCAGGCGGGTGATGAAGCTTCCGGTGACGGCGGCACGAAAGGTGCGTATGTCGAAGAGGCGGAGGCGCAGGAGGGGAAATTTCTCCTTGCGGCCGTGCAGGATGTAAGCCCACAAGAGCAGTGCGGAGAGGGCGAGCAGGCAAATCTGGGAAGCGAGACTGAGGCCGGGCTCGCCGAAGATCTCCAGGACATAGGAGAGGAGTGCGATGCCTGAGCTGAAGAGGATCAGGCCGACGATGTCGAGCGGATCGCTTTTGGGGGTGCGGAAATCGGGCATGTGGCGGAAGGTCATGTAGAGGCCGAAGAGGCCCATGGGCAGATTGACGAAGAAGATCATGCGCCAATTCAGATAGTCGACGATAAATCCACCAGCGAGGGGGCCGAGGAACGGACCGATGAGGGCGGGGATGGTCATGAAGCTGTAGGCGCGGAGCAATTGAGATTTGGGGAAGGTGCGGACCAGGGCGATCCTGCCGACGGGAACCATGAGTGCTCCGCCGCAACCTTGGAGGACGCGGCTGGCGACGAGCATGTGCATATTGACGGAGATGCCGCAAAGAAGGGAACCGAGGGTGAAGAGGATGATGGCGGTGAAGAAGACGCGGCGGGTGCCGAAGCGGTCGGCGATCCATCCGCTGACGGGAATGAAGACGGCGAGGCTGAGCATATAGCTGGTGAGCGCGGCCTTCATGTTGAGGGCGGGCACGTGCAGCGCCGCGGCGATGGCCGGGACGGCGGTGTTGAGGATGGTGGTGTCGAGTTGCTCCATGAACATGGCCATGGCAACGAGCCAGGGGAGCAGGCGGCGGGTTAGGGCGGGGTCTGGAAAGTCGGCCAGGGCCGTCGAGTTTGTGGTCACGGGTGGTGAGGCTATTTGCAAAATGCTTTCGGGGCCAGCGGTGCGCACCTGGAGAATTTATCAATTCGGAAGATTTTCCAAGCTGGATGGGGGAGAGCGGTCCTAATGTAAGGGGTGGAATCTGAAAGCCCCCCACCCTAACCCTCCCCTCTTCGAGCCTGAGCCTCAGAGCCGAAGGCCGGAGTACCAGGGGAGGGGAAAAAAAGGGGAATAGTCACTAGGAAAGGAGCTCACCATGAGCGTTCAAACAGTTGCTCACAAATTTGTCGAATTGTGCCGGGCGGGGAAGAACTTTGATGTGATGCGCACGATGTACGCGGCGAACATCGTCTCGGTCGAGGGGGACGGGAAACAGACTGCGGGGCAGCAGCCGGTGATCAAGAAATCGGAGGACTGGGTCTCGGATAAAACCTTCAACGGCGAGACGGTGGCCGGGCCTTTTTTTAACAGCGCCAATCCGGATCAGTTCGTGGTCTATTTCACCCTCGACGTGACGCCCAAGGCGACTGGGAAGCGCATCACGCTGGAAGAAGTCGGCGTTTATACGGTCAACAAGGAAGACAAGATCACGCGCGAGCAATTCTTTTACGACGGCGCGCACTAGACGCAGGACCAGTTCAACAAATCGGCGAAGCCGTTGTCCGATCGAATCGGGCAGGCGCCAGACATTTCGAATGGGAAAGAGTTGAACATGACGCTTAAAAAAGCACTTCATGCGGCGATGGGCGTTCTGGGACTGTTGCTGCCCGCGCGCCGAGCCTTGGGCAGGCGGCGCCGGCTTCGGAAATACAACCGCCGGTTTCGGTGACGGCGGAGGACACGTCGATTCGGCCGTTCCACTTCAAGGCGTCGGAAGAGGCGCTGGCTGATCTTCGCCAGCGCATCGCTGCCACACGATGGCCCGATGGGGAGACGGTCACGGATGCATCACAAGGCGTGCAATTGGCGACAATGCAGAAGCTCGCGCAATATTGGGCGACGGATTACGATTGGCGCAAGTGCGAGGCGAAGCTGAACGCCCTTCCCCAGTTCGTGACCACAATCGACGGCCTGGATATCCACTTCATCTGGGTGCGCTCGAACGATGCCAATGCGCTGCCGGTCATCATCACGCACGGGTGGCCCGGGTCGATCATTGAAGAGCTGAAGATCATCGGCCCGCTTACGGATCCGACTGCCTATGGTGGAAACGCCCAGGATGCCTTTGACGTGGTGATCCCTTCGCTGCCGGGCTATGGATTCTCGGGCAAGCCGACGGCGCCGGGATGGACGCCTATCACCATCGCCAAGGCATGGGCGACGCTGATGCAGCGGCTTGGCTATAGAAGATACGTGGCGCAGGGCGGAGACTGGGGGAATGCGGTTTCGGAGGTTATGGCGCGTGCAGCAGCCACCGGGATTACTTGGCATTCACACCAACATGGCGGCGACGGTTCCGGCGGATGTTTCGAGGGCGCTGGCGTTTCACGAGGCGCCGCCGGCCGATCTCACGCCCGAGGAGCGCTCGGCGTGGGACCAGTTGGACGACTTCTATCGGAATGGGCTGGCGTACGCGGAGGAGATGTCCAACCGGCCACAGACGCTGTATGGAATCGCGGATTCACCTGTGGGACTGGCGGCGTGGATGCTCGATCATGACATCCGCAGTTACAAGATGATCGCCCGCGTCTTCGACGGAAAAACGGAGGGGCTGACGCGCGACGACATTCTGGACAACGTGACGCTCTACTGGCTGACGAACACAGGGGTTTCGTCGGCGCGGCTGTACTGGGATACGGCGCGAATTTCGACGGGAGGCGGGTTCTTTGACGTGAGGGGCGTGAAAATCCCTGTCGCGGTCGAGCGCCTATCCGGACGAGATATATACGGCGCCGCGGAGTTGGGCCGAGCGGGCTTATCCCAAGCTGATCTACTACAACCGACTGCCCAAAGGCGGCCATTTTGCGGCCTGGGAGCAGCCGGATTTATTCGTGTCGGAGCTTCGGGCGTCGTTTAAGTCGCTTCGCTAAGACACTACGCCGGTCGAGGGGGATGCTGACCGGGCCGGCCGCTCAGATGAGTAACGAGCCTCCGGGAATGCTCTTTGTAAATGAGCTCCTGATCCATTGGGTGAAAATGATATATCAGGGCGCATACAGAGAAGGATGCAATGATGACAACAAACACATCTATTAAAACCTCGCAGCTTCGGGTGACGCGGCGGTCGCCTGCCTATTGGCGGGTGACGATCGACAACCCGCCGATCAACGTCATGGGGCCGCAAATGGTGCGGGACTTTCAGGAAGTGATCAACGCCCTGGAGGCGGATAAGGATGTCAGGGTGGTGGTTTTCGACAGCGCGGTCGATGGTTACTTCCTGAATCATTCCGACTTCCTGGGAAAGCTGGAGGACCTGACGTCAATGCCGGCTGGTCCGACGGGGTTGCCGCCCTGGCCGGATTTTCTGGTGCGGTTGCCCCGCGCCGGTCGTTTCCATCGCGCTGATTCGCGGGCGGGCGACGGGGAACGGGAGTGAGATCACGCTGGCGTGCGACATGAGTTTCGCGAGCCGGGAAAAGGCGATTCTCTCGCAATGGGAGGTGGGGGTAGGAATGGTCGCGGGAGGCGGCCCGATGGCGCGGCTGCCGCAACTGATCGGGCGAAACCGGGCGCTTGAGGTGCTCTTGGGCTCGGATGATATTCGGGGAGAACAGGCCGAGGCGTATGGGTACGTCAATCGCGCCCTGCCGGACGGGGAACTGGAGGCTTACGTCGAAGCGCTGGCGACGCGGATCGCCGGGTTTGATAAATGGGCGATTGCCAATACCAAGCGGCTTGTGAACACGAGCTTGCCGCCGGATGTTGAACTTGGGGCGGGATGGGACGCATGCATGGCTTCGCTGGGGCGACCCGCGGCGCAGAATGGAATCAAAGCACTGATCGCGCGCGGGTTCCACAAGCCGGGGGATGTGGAAAATCGACTGGGATATTATCTCGGCAAAATCCAGAGTTGATAAACTGTTTCACCCGTGTGAAGAATGATTCAATTCGGAAGATCTTCAGTGGTTTGGATTCGCCGGGTTGTCGGGGTGGCTCTGTTGATTGGAGTCCTGATGCTCTTCCATTCGAAGAATCCGTTCGCGGCAACGGCAAGTGCTGCCCTGGATGACGAGGGGCCGATGCCGGAGCTTGGGGGTGCGGTCGCCTGGCTCAACTCCGCGCCCTTGAAGGCGGAATCGCTGCGGGGAAAGGTTGTGCTGGTGAATTTCTGGACCTACTCGTGCATCAACAGTTTGCGGGAGTTGCCGTACGTAAAAAGCTGGGCGGCGAAGTATAAGGATGCGGGGCTGGTCGTGATCGGCGTACACGCACCTGAGTTTGGATTCGAAAGGGAGCGTGCGAACGTGGAAAACGCGGTGCGGGAACTGAATATTATTTTCCCCGTCCCCATCGACAGCGACCACGCGATTTGGCAGGCGTTCAACAACGAAGCCTGGCCGGCGGACTATTTCATCGACGCCAAGGGGCGCATCCGCTATCACCACTTCGGGGAGGGTGAGTATGACAAATCGGAGCAGGTGATCCAGGAACTTCTTCGGGAGAATGGAGCGACTGGACTGGATGCGAGCCTGGTTCACCCGAAGGCGGATGGAGCGGAAGCGCCGCCCGGCGACGATACGGAATCTGGGGAAACCTACGTGGGTTATGCCCGGGCGGAAAATTTCGCGTCGCTGGAGCAAGTGGCGCAGGATGCGGCGCAGAATTACAGCCTGCCGGTGAAACCCTCATTGAACCAGTGGGGCCTCGGCGGAGCATGGAACGTCGGGGCGGAGAGCGCGGTACTTCAGCGGGCGCCGGGCAGGATCGCATTTCGGTTTCACAGCCGGGATCTGCACCTGGTTTTGGGTCCGCCAGGGGGCGGTAAGGTTGTGCGTTTCAAGGTGCGATTGGACGGCGCGGCTCCCGGGGACGATCATGGAGTCGATTCCAATGCCGATGGGTCCGGCGAGATTCGCGAGCCGCGCATGTACCAGCTTATTCGGCAGAAGGGCCCGACACGAGACCGCACGTTTGAAATCGAGTTCGATGACCCCGGCGTTGAAGTTTTTTCGTTTACGTTTGGATGAGGTGGTGCCATGAGCAGTGCGGCGAAGACAGCCATCGTGACGGGAGCCTCGCAGGGGATCGGCGCGGGGCTGGTGAAAGCGTTTGTCGAGCGCGGATTCAATGTCGTCGCGAATTCGCGGAAGGTGACGCAATCGCCCCTTGTGTCGGCGTCGGAATATGTGGCACTGGTGGATGGCGACATCGGTCAGCCGGCAACGGCGGCCAAAATCGTCGAGACGGCGCTGGCGCGGTTTAAGTCGATCGATGTCGTGGTGAATAACGCCGGGATCATCTCTACCAAGCCATTTATCGAATACACGACTGAAGATTTCCGGTCGCTGGTTTCGACGAATCTGGAGGGATTCCTGTACGTCACCCAGCTTTCGATCAAGCAGATGCTGGCGCAAAAAAGGGGCGGGAGCATTGTCACGATCACGGCCGCGCTGGCCCGCAACCCGATCCGGGGCGTCAATGCCGCGGTGCCGATGATCACCAAGGGCGGGCTTGAAACCGTCACGCAGCACCTTGCGATGGAATATTCGAAAGACGGCATTCGCGTGAACGCGGTGGCGCCGGGCGTGGTCGATACGTTCATTCAAGACAACGCGACTGAAGAAGAGATGAAAAGCCGTTCGCCGATGGGGCGCGTTTCGACGGTCGGGGAGATCACGGACGCCGTCATGTATCTGACCGACGCGGAAAGCGTTACGGGCCAGACGCTTTATATTGATGGCGGCGCGCATTTCGGGCGGTGGTGATCCAGCGTCGCAAACCGGCGACATGCTATTATGGCGAAACGGGATCGACGATCGTTACAGGAAGGTTTCTAAAATCTGCGCCATTGAAGGTGAGCAGGCGCGTGATGATTTGCATAGCCGCCACGAGCCGTGCATCGTAAGACCGCAGTCCCGTGATTCCCTGATCTGCGACCAGTTCATGCCAACGGGCAAGAATCTCCTCGCGGTCGGGCAGAAGCGTGAAGCGCCGCTGGAAATAGCGGATCCATTGGCTGGCCTGACCCGGTGTCATCCCCAGTCCATTCTGTCCGCCAGGAGGCGCGCCGGCTCTGCGCGTGGCGACAGCCCAGAACTCATAGAGGGTTTGGGGCACGATAACCGGCTGCTCGCGCCGGTTGTGCAGGACTGTCACCGCGAGCCTCGCGGCTTTGCAATGCGGATGGGCGGAGTTACTGATCCTGGCCAGCAGATTCGTGTCCAGTAGGATCATTCACCTTCCTGGCGGGTGTAAATCGCTTCGCGCGAATCGTCAACGTCTCCAACATGAACCATATACGGGGCCATCTCCGCGAAGAGGTCCTCGGCGTTCTGCGCGCCCTCGCCGGCGGCAGGGCGAGAATTCACGGATTCCTCAACAAAAACAATGGCTTCGCGCACTTCGCCCTCAAGGCTGGCGACCTTCTGTGCGATCTCCTGTTTTGATCCTGTAATCACGCGGGCAGTCATAGTGTATCCTCGTTGCCGTTATTGTACCCGACCGGCAAGCGATGCCAATCCTGATGCTGCGCCAGGAACGAGCAGCCGAATCATTTTCAGGAATTGATCGTGGCGAACATCAGAATCGCGGCAACTGCCATGACCGCGGTCGCCAGCCATCCCATGACGTGCAGCCAGGGAGAAGTGTCTTTGAATTCGCCCATGACTTTTTGATTCCGAATCATGAGCATCAAAATGACCATGATGGGAACGGCTGCCACGCCATTCACAACCGCCGACCAGAAGAGGGCCTTGATCGGCGTCAGATGGGTGACGCGCTGAACGGCGGGGAAATTGATCGCCAGGCCGAGCAAAGTGGAAAGCGTCAATACGGAATAAAATCCCTTGGCTTGCAGCGGCTTTTGGTCCATTCCGGTGGGCAATCTGAGCGCCTCGCCGGCCGCATAGGCGGCTGAACCCGCCAGCACGGGAACGGCAAGAAGTCCCGTGCCGATGATTCCAAAACTGAACAAGATGAAAGCCGCTTTCCCGGCAATGGGCCGCAGCGCTTCGGCGGCCTGGGCCGAGGTTTCGACGTCCTTTATTCCATGCGCGTTCAATGTTGCCGCCGCCGCGACGATGATGAAGAAGGCGACGACGTTCGAGAAACCCATACCGACGTAGGTATCGAGGCGGATGCGATCGAACTGCGCTTTCGCCTGCTCAGGGGCGTGCTTGACGGGTTGCTCAGCGGCGTTTTTGTGAATCTCTTCCTTCTCAAGCGACGCCTGCCAGAAGAAAAGATAGGGACTGATCGTTGTTCCGAATACCGCGACAAAAGTCGCCCAGTAGTCGCTGCTCTTTTCGAACCTCGGCAAGACCGTCGATTTCAGGGCGTGCCCCCATGGCACGTGCGATACGAACGCCGCGAATATGTAGGTGAATAAGACGAGAGCCAGCAATTTAAAAATCGTAGAGCATTTTTTATAGGAACCAAACACTTGCAGGACAACGGTCAGGAGCGCGAACAATATCGCATAAAGCAAAGCCGGGCCGCCGAACAAAAGTTTGGCGGCGTCACCCATCGCGCCGATGTCGGCGCCGATATTGATGGTGTTGGCAATCAGGAGGAGTAAGACAACGGGATATAAAACCCCGGGCGGATAGTGGCGGCGCAGATTGCCGGCGATGCCGTGACCGCTGACGCGACCGATTCTTGCGCTAATCTCCTGAATCGCCGTCATCAGCGGCAGCGAGAGGACCATGGTCCAAAGCAGGCCATAACCGAACGCGGCGCCCGCCTGGGAATAGGTTGCGATTCCGCTGGGATCATCGTCCGCCGCGCCAGTGATCAGGCCGGGACCGAGGCGAGCGATCAATGGTGGCTTCTTGTGTGGGGAATTTGCGGAGCAAATGGGCGGACATGATTCTGAGTCGACGCTCATTAACTGCAAATCTTATCTGCGAAACTCCACCCCGGCAGCGCGCAATAAATGAGCTTAAAAAGCACGTCGAGGTAGTGGATCATGCCCTTGCAGCGTTGGCGCTGCTCACCCCGGCCATTTCCAGTTGTCCAGTTCCGGCATGTCCACGCCAAACTGATAAGCGTAGCTCTGGCACTCGATCTGCCTGTTTCTGAGGTTTTCCTTGGCGTGAGCGCCGATCGCCTGCAGCATCGGCACGCGATCGATCACGTCCATCGCGATCGTGAACCGATCGATCTGATTCTTGATCGCCAGGTCCATCGGTGTGTTGATGTTCCCCTTTTCCTTGTAGCCGCGCACGTGCATGTTTTCGTGGTTGTGGCGCCGATAGGTGAGGCGGTGGATGAGCCAGGGGTAGCCGTGGAAGTTGAAGATGACGGGTTTGTTGGTGGTGAAGAGGGAATCGAAATCGCGGTCCGTCAATCCATGGGGGTGCTCGGTGCTGGGGACCAGCTTGAAGAGATCGACGACGTTGACGAAACGAATCTTCAGCGTGGGGAAATGCTCCCGCAGCATGGAGGTCGCCGCGAGCGCTTCCTGGGTGGGAATGTCGCCCGCACAGGCGATCACCACGTCCGGCTCCACGCCGTTGTCGCTGCTGGCGCGCTCCCAGATCCCCAGGCCCTTGGTGCAGTGGGCGATGGCTTGGTCCATATCCAGATATTGGAGATGCTTTTGCTTGTCGCTGACAATGACGTTGACGTAGTTGGAGCTCCTCAGGCAATGGTCGGCGACCGACAAAAGGCAATTCACATCCGGCGGCAGATAGATCCGGCAGACGCTGGGGCTTTTGTTCAGCACGACGTCTAGGAACCCGGGGTCCTGGTGGGTAAAGCCGTTGTGGTCCTGCCGCCAAACCGTCGAGGTGATGAGGTAGTTGAGCGAAGAAATGGGCGCCCGCCACGGGAGCCGGCAGGAGATTTCCAGCCACTTCGCGAACTGGTTGAACATCGAATCGATGACGTGGACGAACGCTTCATACGTTGAAAGAAATCCGTGCCGGCCGGTGAGAAGATACCCCTCAAACCACCCTGCCAGCGTGTGCTCGGAAAGCATTTCCATGACGCGGCCGTCTTTGGCAAGCTCGCCGCCATCCGCGTCTTCGGGCAGATAGTCCTCGAGCCAGAGCTTCTTGGAAACTTCGTAGATGTCGTCCAGCTTGTTCGATGTGGTTTCATCCGGGCCGAAGACGCGGAAGTTGGTCATGTTATTTTTCATGACGTCGCGCAAAAACTGTCCCAGCGGGCGGGTGTTTTCGACGCGGATTTTGCCGGGCTTATCAAGCTTCACGGCATAGTCGCGGAAATCCGGCAGCCGGAGCATTTTTCGCAGCGTTCCGCCGTTGGCGTGGGGATTGGCGCTCATGCGGCGCTGGCCCTTGGGGGCAAGCTCGCGCAGCTCCGGCATGAGCCGGCCTTCGCGATCAAAAAGTTCCTGCGGCTTATAGCTGCGCAGCCAGGCTTCGAGCTGTTTCAAATGGGCCGGGTTCTCGCGCACGCCGGGCAGCGGCACCTGGTGCGCCCGCCAGGAGCCTTCCACTTTGTGACCGTCTACTTCCTTGGGCCCGGTCCAACCTTTGGGACTGCGGAAGACGATCATCGGCCAGCGTGGGCGGGTGAATGTGCCGTGCTCGCGCGCGGTCGCCTGGATTCGGCGGATTTCGCGGACGCAGGTTTCCATCGTCGCTGCCATCTGCTGGTGCATGATCTTGGGGTCGGAACCTTCGACGAAGTGCGGCGTCCACCCGTAGCCGCGGAAAAGTTGATCGAGCTCTTCGTGCGAGATGCGTGCGGGGATCGTCGGGTTATTGATCTTGTACCCATTGAGCTGAAGGATCGGCAGCACCGCCCCGTCGCGGATGGGATTGAGGAATTTGTTGGAGTGCCAGGCCGTCGCCAGCGGGCCTGTTTCCGATTCGCCGTCACCGACGACGACGGCCACGAGCAGTTCCGGATTATCGTACGCTGCCCCGAAGGCGTGCGAGAGAGAATATCCAAGCTCGCCCCCCTCATGAATTGACCCCGGGACCTCCGGCGTGCAGTGGCTCCCCATGCCGCCGGGGAAGGAAAATTCCTTGAAGAGCTGTTTCATGCCCAGTTCGTCTTCGGCTTTGGAGGGGTAGACTTCGGACATGGTCCCTTCGAGATACGCCGGGCCAATGACGCCGGGCGCGCCGTGGCCGGGGCCGGCGACGAAGATGGCGTCGAGATCGAGCTTGTTGATCAGGCGGTTCAGATGGGTGTAGATGAAGGCGAGGCCCGGGCTGGTGCCCCAGTGGCCGAGGAGTCGCTGCTTGATGTGGGCGGGCTTGAGGGGCTTGCGGAGTAACGGGTTGTCGAGGAGGTAGATCATGCCGGCGGCGAGGTAGCAGCAGGCACGCCAGTAGGCGTCGGTTTTTCGGAGGTCTTCTTTGGAAAGGGGTTCGGACGTTGGGGGTTTGGATTGGCGGGTACCTGTAGAGAGGGTCATATGATTCTCCTGATCGAATGCGAGGCTTCTCGAATGAGAGAGTAAAGCCGGTAGATAATAATTCTTTGTTTGTTAGAATAATATTCCCGCGGGAATTTGGGGGTGGGATGCAACACTTTGGGTACGGGAACGGGGGCGACACTTTTTTGAGTTCGGAGACGAAGCGGCCAGCTTTTTTTAAAATTCGCGAAATTTTCGTGTCTTTTTTTGAGGAGGCATATTCGCAAACGATGCCGGTTAAATTTTAGGAGGTGGGTTGGCATTGCCGGAGGTTTCCAGACCTGGCGACGTATTTCGCGAACAGGGTTGTCGCTCATGACGGGTATTTGAAGACCAAAACGATCCTCGCTTCATCGGCTCCATTTTCGGGCCGGAAAATCCGCACGAAATTCAGCTTGCTGGTACGGAAACCGGCCTTAGAATCCCGCCGGTCTCAGGGTAAAAAATATAAGGAGAGAAGATGCACTTGGGCAATTGGCGGGTTTGGGCTGGCATTGTGGTTCTGGGTTTCGGGCGGTTCGCGGCGGCTGACACGAACATCACCGGGAGCCACGACAACGACGGCGAAGGTTATGAGATCGACGCGGCGGGCACCTATGACGTGCCGGCCGACAGCGGCAACACCCCCAGCGCCACCTTCAACAACAATGTGACGATCGGCTTGGAAATCAACGCCAACAATGTCATCGCGAATATCGAGGGGGGACAGTTCAACGGAGACAGCGACGGCGGCCTTGCCATCAATCAGGAGGACGACACGGTCAACATCTCAGCCGGAGAGTTTGAAAACGAGTCCACCGGAGTCTCGGACGGAAATGGGGGAAATACGATCAACATCAGCGGTGGAACTTTCTCCGGCAATGATGTTGACGTGCTCATTCCGTCCTCAGACACCGCCACCATCAGCGGCGGAAGCTTTAAGAGCGGAATTGTCACCCTCTCATCAGTCACCCTCACGGGCGGCAGCTTTCCGGACAACAGCGAAGACTTCTTTCTCTCGGGGAATGGATCGCTCAATGTTTATGGATTTTTTCCCGGGCTCTCGCCAGGAGAGTCGGAAAATGTCACGGATGATGGGGCCTTCACGGGGCAGTTGGAAAATACTCCCGGGACGGTGACCTATGATTTTTCGGTAAATGGAAATGCCCAGGTCGTGCTGAATGAAGTGCCGGAGCCGGCGAGCATTGGAATTCTAGCGGGGGTGATAGCTTCGGCAGGGATGGTGCGACGCCGGGGGCGGAGGAGATAGGAGATTCATTTGTGGGAGGCCCGAGCATGGCGTATTAGTTAGGCGGCAACTGCTGCCATCTTGGGCGGGGAGTGAACTGCCGGCGATACGCGGTGGGAGTCGTCCCGGTGGACTGGAGGAAGCTGGTCGCCATGTATTCGGGGGTGGCGAAGCCGCTTTGTCGGGCGACTTCGTAGACCGGCAAATCCGTTTGCAGCAGGACTTTGGCGCGCTCCAGGCGGATGCGGCGGATCTCCTCAAGCGGAGTGTGGCCTAAGACGCTCACGAACCGCCGCTCCAGCGTGCGGCGGTTGACGGGGACCTCATCCAATAGCTGCTTCACCGAGAGTCCCTCGACCGCGTGGCGGCGGATGTGGCGCAGGGCGGCGGCGACATCCGGGTCGTCCACAGCCAATACGTCCGTGGATTGTCTGGTGACGACTTCGATCGGGGGGACGCGCTTGATGGTCGCGGGGACTTTGCGGCGCATGATCATTTGATCGAGCAGGTGGACGGCGATGCGGCCGATCTGTTCGGCGCCGATGCGGATGCTGGAGAGGGGCGGATGGGCGATTTCGCAGAGGAGGGCTTCGTCGTCCACGCCGAGGATGGCGATGTCTTCGGGCACCTGGAGTCCGACTTCGCGGGCGGCCTGGAGAAGCTCGAAGCCCCAAGTGTCGCTGGTGGAGAAGAGGGCGAGGGGACGGGGAAGGGAGAGGAGCCAGTTGCCCATGGCAGCGGCGCGGCGCTGGTTGAGGGCGTCGAGAGCGGCGGTGGCGGCGTCGGGGGCGGAGCCGTAGCTGGAGAAGGTGAAGGGTTTGGGATCGTCCTCGCGACCATCCTCGGTGCGATTGGTTTCCGCGCGGGCGCGAAAGGTTTTTTCGATTTCGGTACGGAATCCGGTTTCGCGTTCGCGGGACCAGAGCATTCCCGGTGCGCCGAAGTAGGCGAAGTGTCGGAAGCCGCGCTCAAGGAAATGGCGGGCGGCGAGCTGGCCGGTGGCGACGTCGTCGGGAAGGATGCGGGGGAATTCGGATTTGGCGCGGCTTTCGAAGACTTCGACGACGGGCTTTTTGGTTTCGCGGTAAACCTTCGCGAGGCGGTCGTCGTAGATCTGGCAGATGATTCCATCCGGGTTCCAGTCTTTGAACCATCGGGCAAGGTATTTGCTGGAGTGGCCGTAGATTCCGCGGTAGACGCGGAAGAGCCAGGGGTTGTCGCGGCGTTTTTTGGGGGCGGCGGAGGCGCTCGCGGTGGCGGCGGCGGTGGCGGAGTACATGTTTCGTTCGCGGGTGGCGGCGATGATTCCGCGGAGCACGCCGCGGGCGTAAGCGTATTCGGTGGGGAGAACGACGGCGATGTGGACGAATTTTGCGGGGGTGGGGCCGGGCACGAAGGGGGATTTTACCTTGAGGATGTCTTGTCGCAAATACGAAGTTTTGATTTGGTTGAGGTAAGGCGCGATCCAAGACCCCCGCCCAAGCCCTCCCCCGGAGCACCAGGGGAGGGGATGAAAGAGGGCCGATAACTAGTCAAATTGAGAGGGCGCATGTCCGCGGGAAAGCCGGGGGAAAGAGTATTGTCGCAAAATCAGAGCTTTAATTCGCAAATATTGAGAGATGTTTTTGGGGTAGGTTGTAGATTGTGGGTGTGGTCGGCGAGCGAGGGCTTGCCCGACTTACACACACTTCGGAGGGCTCTATATGAATCGTTTGGTTTCAGGATTGGCGGCGGTTGCGATTGCGGCGGGGATGTGTTGGACGGCGGGCGCTGCGCGGGCGGCGGTGTACGTAGGCCCGGGAACGGGAGACGGGACTGTGGCCGCTGACGGTGGAGCGATCAGCAGCGTCGCGGTCACCAATGACAACAACAATATCAGCTTTACGATCAATTCCACGCAGAACATGCAGTCGTATATTTTCTTCACGGTGGAACTCCAGATCACGGGTCAGGCCGCCAACGGCTCCACCAGTCTTACCAATCCCTTTACGCCCAACATCGGCATTAGCACTGGCGTCAACTCTGAGATCAATACCTACGGGTCGGGCGCCAGCACCTTTACGTATAGCGGCGGCTGGAACCAGACGGGCTTTGGTTCTTATGCCGCGGGCGGCACCGGCTCGACTTTCGCCACGATAACCGAGCCGCTGAGCTCCCTGGGACTCAGCGTAGGGAACAGCTTTCTATTTGATGTCGTATCTTCTTACACCAACCCCGAACATCAATCCGCATATAGCGCCCTGGACAGCACAGGTTACCCCGCTGAGACGGATAATTCCTATCACCCGTACACCGGAACCAACGCGTATGACTCTGCGACGGACGCCAGCTCGACGTTTAATTCTGGAGCGAGCTTTTACACGGTGACGGCGGTTCCGGAGCCGGCAACGATCGGGCTGGTTGCGCTGTCGAGCCTCGGGCTGATGGCGCGGAGGCATAAGAAGAGCTGAATCCGAGCAAATAATTTCACCTTGCACAGACTGCGTGTCCGATCGGAAATATCTGGATCGGGCACGCAGTGATTTTTTGGTGCAAAACAGATTCTCACGCAGAGGCGCGGAGAAAGACCGGAATAGTTTTCTTTTCTCTGCGACTCTGCGTGATCACTTTTGGGGTATTATGCGTGTAAGATTAGGCTTGGTATTGGCGGGGCTATTTGTGTTGGGATGTGGTGATTCATTGCGCGCGGATTCGAGTTCGGGGCGCTGCCGGGCGGATTTTTACTGGGGGCGGATATTTCGGCGCTGGGGCAGTTGGAGGGGCGCGGGGCGGTCTTCAGCGATGGGGGGAAAAATGACGATGCGATCGCGATCTTCAGGCGGCATGGGTGGAACTGCTTTCGGCTGAGATTGTTTGTGGATCCGAACGGCGCGGGGGGACGGTGAATACACTCGACTACACTCGCGCGCTGGCGAAGCGGATTCGGGCGGCGGGGGCGACGTTTATCCTGGATATTCATTATTCGGATACGTGGGCGGACCCGCAGCACCAGGTGAAGCCGGGGGCGTGGAAGAATTTGAGCTTTAACGAGCTGCAAGGGGCGGTCGAGAAATATACGGCGGATGTGCTGGGGGATTTGAAGAAGAATGATGCGCTGCCGCAGATCGTGCAGGTTGGGAATGAGATTACCGGGGGAACGCTTTGGCCGGATGGGCAGGTGAGGGTGCCGGTTTCGACGGTGAAGGTGTATGACGCGACGGTGAAGCCGGTGAAGGTGGCGGAGCCTTATGATGATGCGGTGCAGTGGGATCGGTTTTGCGGGATTCTGGCGCGGGCATTCGGGGAGTGAGGGAGGCGACAACGCCGGGAGATGGGGTACGGATCATGATTCATATCGACTGCGGAGGAGATTGGCCGGTGACGAAATGGTTTTTCGATCATCTGCGCGAGCACCAGATCGATTACGACATCATCGGACAGAGCTATTACCCGTACTGGCATGGGACGCTGGAAAATGTGCGGGAGAATCTGAAAGAGACGGCGCTGCGGTATCAGAAGGATATCGTGATCGTGGAGACGGCTTATCCGTGGAAGGATGCGGAGAGATGGGCGTCGCGGAAGAATATGGCTTGGGGGATTTCATCGCAGGGGCAGATGCAATTCATGCATGATCTGATCTCGGCGGTGCGGGAGACGCCGGGAGGACATGGAATCGGCGTGATTTACTGGCATCCGGAATCGATGTCGATACCGGGGCGGGTCGCCCAGTGGAATGGCGGAGATATGGCTTTGTTTGACGAGAAGGGGGTTGCGCTGCCGGCTTTAATATCCGCTCCGAATTAGAAGTGTGCCAATTCGCGAATGCCGAACCGTTCCCCGACAAACACCAAAGCAAACTTGCGCTAAATCCACGAAATCCGCCACGCCGCTCGCAAAAACCCCCGCAACTACATGGTCCACAGAAGATTGCATTTTCGATATAAGCTAGTATCCACAAACAAAACTCGCGAAACTGTTCAAGAATGTTCAATTCTGTTCAATCCGTAGCCGGGCAGCTTAATTGCATTACAGCAAACGAGAGTGGCTTTCGATAGTGGGGATTTCCAGGTGGGCGGGGGTTAGGGCGAAGGCGGTAGCCTGGAGGGTGATTTTGCCGGGGCGTTTGCCGGACTGGAGGAGGATGGTGGCGATGCCGGCTTCGGTGGGGGCGGGGTTGGGGCCGATTAATTTGGCGTCGCCGGAGACTGAAAAATCGATCGTTTCGTCGGAGAGGGGGCAGAGCGTGCCGCGGGCGTCGAGGATATTGGCGTGGAGGCGGATCCAGTCGGAGCCGTCGGCGATCAGATTTTTGCCGCAGAGATCGGGGCGGAGCTCGATGGCGCGGCGGCGCCGGGCGGACGGACGACGTGGGAGGCGACGACGATGCCGCCGGTGATTCCTTCGGCAAGGACTTCCAGCGGGGGTTTTTCCACGCGGGCTACGCCAGTCATGTACATGGTGGATTGTTCGTGAGCGAAGCAATCAACGTGGAAGGTGAACGGGGGATGGGGGATGGACCATCCGGTGTCGGGGCGTTTGCGGGCGATTTCGCGGCCGTCGAGGGAGAGGCGGACTTCGTCGCAGTTGCTGAAGACGGTGACCGTGGTGGGAGAAAGAAATGTCGCGTAGTTGGCGATGAAGACCATGGGTCCGTCGCTCAGGCCGGGGACGTGGATTTCGGGGGGGCGCTGGCTCTGGAAGAAATAGTAGCTGAATTTGGGGAGGCGGAAGAGGTCGAGGACACCCCCGAAGAAGGGCTGGCGATGGTAGCCGCGCTGGCAGTCGATGCCGGCCCAGAGGTTGGCGCCACCGAGGCGGTTGAAGTCGGAGCCGCGGGCGTGGTTGCAGCGGCCGGAGATGATTTCGTCGAGGCGCGAAGCGTGAGAGGTTGCCTGGATGAGGAGCGGGGTTTCGCCCCAGGCGCGGGGAACTCGGCTGCGGGATTGCTGGTCGGACCAGTTGTCGACGTGGTCGCCCCACTCGCGAATCCAGGTTGGTTTGGAGCCGTCGCCGCGGAGGTAGTCGACGTCCCAGGCTTGGCCGTCTTTTTCGCGATCGCCGGCGGTGAAGCATTGGTCGCCGGGATATTCTTCGTGAATGGCCTGCTGGAGGCGCGCGAGGATCGGGCGGTTGTCGGATTCGTTGAGCGCGGCTTCCCAGAGAATGACGGAGGGATGGTTGCGGTCGCGGCGGACCATGAGCCGGGCGTTGGCGACGGCGCGGTCCTGAAAGTTTTCCCCACCGACGAATTGCCAGCCGGGGTTGGAGACGATGGCGAGCATGCCGAGCTCGTCGCAGGCGTCGAGGAAGGAGACGGCCTGCGGGTAGTGGCTGCGGTAGGAGGTGAAGCCGGCCTCGCGGAGTTTTTTGACGTCGCGGTACTGGGCGCTGTCGGGCATGGCGTAGCCGACAAAGGGATGGTCCTGATGACGGTTGGCGCCGATGGAGAAGAATTTTTGGCCGTTGATGAGAAGGCCCTGGCTGGGGTCGAAACAGATTCGGCGGATTCCGATGCGGGTGGAGAGCTCGTCGACGGGAGCACCGTTGCCGAAGACGCGGGTTTTGAGGGTGTGGAGATGGGGATGATTCGGATGCCAGAGGCGCGGATGGGTGACTTCGATGCTGTGGACGAAGGTTGAGTTGGAATCGGGCTCGATGACACGGGCGACGGCGGCGCGAGCAACGAGGCGGCCGGAGGGGTCGAGAAGTTCCTGGACGACAAGGCAGTGTCTGGGCTCCGGGGATTCGTTGCGGATGTCGGTTTTTATTTCGACGGCGGCGGAGTCTTCGGAGACGCGGGGGAAGGTGACGAAGACCCCGCCACCGCCGACGCGCTGGTCGAGGATGGCGTCGGAAATGTGGAGCGGGTCCATGACTTCGAGGCGGACGTTGCGATAGAGGCCGCCGAAGTAGGTGAAATCGAGCTCCTGCTGGGGCTTGCCGGGCGGGACGTCGGGGTTGTCGCGGTTGTCGAGATGGACGGCGAGGCGGTTGGTTGGAGCGCCAAAATCAAGTTCATGCGTGAGGTCGATGGCGAAGGGGAGATAGCCGCAGTGGTTGGTGGCGAGCTTCCGGCCGTTTAACCAGACGTCGGCGACCTGCATGGCGCCTTCGAAATGGAGATAGATGATGCGGCCTTTCCATTCGGGGGGAATGCTCAGCTCGCGGAAATAGCAGCAGATTCCCTGGAAATTTCGGCCACCGCTGGCGTTGAGAGGCTCGACGCGGGCGGAATGGGGGAGATTGACCTGCTCCCAGGCGGAGGATTCCAGAGAGTTGAGGGCGGCGAAATCGTGGGAGTGGGCATCGCGACTCGAAGCGACGGAAGCGCCAATCCTGATTGAGGGAGAAGATGAGGCGCGAGGGAGAAGCGTTGGCGACGGCGAGAGCTTCGAGCGTTTTGTCGAGACGACGAACGACTGGAAGCTTTTTGCGCAGCGCGGCCTGCTTTCGGCGGGAGACATCGCTGAGGGATCTGGCCAAGGTTCAGCCCCCGTTCTGTCCATATGAATTAAGCGCCGGCAGCGCGTTGCCCGCCTGGTCGAATAACGCTTCGTAGCCATGTCTCCAGACGTGCGGAAGGCCCGGTGCGGGAATTGCTTCGGGATACCAGTATATAAATCCGATGCCGTGGTTGCCAGGCGCGGCTTTGAGCGCGGCGGTCAGATCGTGCAGGTATTGCTTCTGGCCCTCGGGGGTCTGGGGCCACTGGAGGGTAGCAAGGCCAACCTTGTCGGGAAGGGCTTTCCAGGGGTAGCTGGTTTCGGCGAGGACCACGTCTTTACCACTAATGGAGACGGCGTCGATGAGATTCTGTTTCAGGACGTCGAAGGAATCGTTCCAGGCCGGGTAGAAGCTGAGGCCGAGGATGTCGTAGTCGGCAGGGTCGATTTTGAATTTGCCGAGGAAATATTTGGCCATGCCTTCGAGGCCACCGCCGTGGATGTGGATGACGATGCGGATGGGGTGGTCGGGGGTCTGGGCTTCGCGGACGGCTTTGCAGCCGGCGTCGACAAGCTGGACAAAATGATTCCAATGGAGGTCTTCAGTGCCGGGAGGGACATCGAGGACTTGGCCCTGTGGCCAGAGCATGCCGGCGGTGATTTCGTTGCCGACCTGGACCCAGTCGGGCGGGGTGCCGGCGGCGGCAAGGGTTTTGAGGACGTTGGCGGTGTAGTCGTGAACTTTCTGGCGGAGGTCGTCGAAATTCAGGTTCTTCCACTGCTCGGGGGTAAATTGCTTGCCGGGGTCGGCCCAGGTGTCGGAATAGTGAATGTCGAGGAGGAAGAGGGCGCCGGTGCCCTTGATGCGGCCGGCGAGGCCGCGGACGTAATTGAGGTCCTGAACGGCGCCGTCGGTTTTGGCGTAGGAGCGGTTGGGGTTGACGAAGAGTCGGACGCGGAAGAGGTTGCAGCCGCCTGAGCGCATGATCTGGAGGGCGTCGGCGGGATGGTTGTGATCGCGGAAGACGGCGCCGGAGGTTTCGAGAGTAGGGAGCAGGGAGATGTCGGCGCCGGTGATGAAGGATTGGTCGGCGGCGCGGGCGGATTGGGATAGCAGCAAGCCGCAGAGAATTGTCGGAATGAGTTGAGCGAGCTTCAAAAGGGTTCCCTAGTAAACAAACACCTGGTCCACCGCACTACCGTCCGGGGCGTGTATAGATATTACATCGATAGACCGCGGATCTGTTTGATTGATCCACTGATTGGCCGCTCCGGGTTTTTTTACTTCGATAGCCGACTGCATAAAGGTCCTGTCGTGAAAAAGCGAGACCGTATCAGGGGATGCTCCGCGGTTCTTAGCGTCGGCGATCGCGGCGTCGAGCCTCTTCTTCGCGCTGGCGGAATATCGGGTCATGTAGGCGCAAAACTGTTTGGTGCCGTTTGCGTAGGAGAAGACCTGCGCGAAGACGGCGGGCTTGCCGTTGTGATCGATCGGCGGAAGGAGGTAGCCGCTGTCGGCATACCATGACGCGCCGTCATCATCGGTGAAAAATGCCTGCGAGAGGTCTGCTTTCTTGTCAGGCCAAAATTGTTTTGCCAGAATCACGCCGGCCACGAGGATAAGAACCGCGGCGATAGCGATCCCCCCGATTGGTTTGCCCTGAATGAATCTGCGAATTTCCATTTGTGCTGCATCAACTATCAAAGCGAACGAGACACTGCATCCCCTGGATTATCGTGGATTCAGGCAGATATCTTTCAACAAGATTGTGCCTAATGCGCGGCTTTCGACATGACCGTCACAGAATAGAAAGTTGCCTGTGTTGTTCCCCAGGTGACGGAATCGCATGAAGCAGTGCTCAAATCCTGACAGACCCGCCCCGACTACGGCGCCTGTTGAGCCATAATAGTCCGTATTCGCCTCCTTCAAATAGCTCGGGGTCACGAGGCCAGGAGTTCGGCTGCTGGGATTGGTGCCGCCGATTGTTAGTGAGGTGCCCAGGGAGATTGGATTTCCATAGTCACTTTGGTTGAAGTTACTCATTACTGGATTTGGGTAATTCAGTCCGCAGGTGGGAGTGCCTGATTGGGAGCTGCCCCACATTTCGTAATCGTCTAAGCCGTTGGGGTATTCCTGGTAGCAGCCGTAATCGGTGCCCTGGCCGAGATTGACCGCACCACACCAGGCGAGAATAACTTCTGACGACCTCTTGATGGATCCGAGTTGCCTCTGTGGCCAGGCACTTGAGCCGGCGTTGTTTACATAATTATCCCACAAGTAAATCGCGCCCACCGCCCGGATGTTGCCCATGTAGTCGCATGCGTGGGGACCCCAGATCGAAACACCGAGATCGGTATCATGAAATATCGCAGACTCCTGCACGGGCATAAAATTGAACGCATCCGGAGCGTAAGTCGAACCTGGCGGATTAGGGGGATTAGAGGTTGACGCCTTCTGCGTGAGCAAGGACAACGTATCCGCAAAACTCGTCCAATAGCCGCCGTTAGCGCTGTAATCGACCCAACAGGACGGCGTTAGCCCCCGATTCTCTGTGACGTAGATTTGTATCGCCTGCCCGATCTGTCGCAGGTTTGACTGACACTGAAGTAAAGTGGCTTGTTGGCGGGCCTTTTGCAGCGCCGGCAGGAGAACCGAGATCAGCAGCGCAATGATGCCGATGACCACGAGGAGTTCGACCAGTGTGAAACCCTCTGCCGACCTCGCTCGCCGCATGGAACGCTCCTGTTCGAGATGGACGAAGTGCCTGACCCTCATTGCAGTTTATTGTACCCCGTGGGAAGCCGGGCAATATCTATAACTGCGAATAATCTCTTCGAATTTGCGACAGGTGCCGGAGCAGAAATTTGAAATTCGAAACTCGAAGGAAGACCGCGGAACTTCTATTGATCTATTCGTCATTTGGTCGTCCATATTTGATACGAATTTCGCTCTTTCGAAGTTTTGGGTTCATATTGTGGGGTGGCGCGGGGAGGGGTTTTGTTCGCAATTGCGGGCTGGGGTGGAAGAGAATCGCGAAGCTCCATGCATCAGAGCAATGGCAAACAGATTGAAAGGGCCGAACTCGTAGTTGTAGGGTGGGCGTATTCGCCTCAGGTTTAGCCACATCTTTGCTATGCTGTTTTGATTCGTAACGGGCTGGAGGCCCGTCAGTTCTGACTTGGAGATGGCATGGACGCCAGGATTTGTCCGACGGTGGCGATTGATTCGACGACCAGCTTTGGTCAGGACCATTTTGGTGAGTGCGTCTTTGGTGATAAACGCCTGACCGCAAGAGCCGTTAAAAGCGGCGATGCGCTGATGCGCCATCCCGGTGGAACACTGCCGGAAAAGCTGCCCAAAACCGAGCTGTGTGGCTTTTATGATTTTGCCAACAACGTGAAGGTCAATCATGACAATGTGCTGGCCTGCCACTATCACCGCACGCGCGGGCTGATGGAGAAGTGTCCGGGCACGGTGCTGTTCCTCCATGACACCACCGAAGGAGATTACAGCGGGCTGACCATTGGCGATCTGGGACCGATCGGCAACGGCTACTGCCGCGGCATGCTCATCCACAACGTGCTGGCGATCGATTATGCAAAACACGAGGTTCTTGGACTGATCGGCCAGATTCTGCAGATCCGGCGCAAGGTCGGCAAAACCGAGAGCGTCAAAACCTCGCGGGAACATCCGCAGCGAGAGAGCCGCCTCTGGCCCAGGGGCGTGGAAGCGGTGGGCCGACCGCCCGAGGGAGCCGTCTGGGTCAACCTGATGGACCGGGGCGGAGACAGTTTCGAAAGCTTGGATCGTCAGCAGCGTCTGGGGCAGTTTTATCTGGTGCGAAGCCGCACCAACCGCAACGTGAGAGTGAAGGATGCGACCGGGCGCTGGCGACGGCGGAAGCTGCATAACTACGCCCGGAATTTGCCAATGCTGGGTGAGCGAATCGTCGCGGTGAGCGGCAATCATCATCAACTCACGCGAGAAGCGCGGGTGCGCGTGGCGGCGGGACCGGTGGAATTGCAGGTTCCACACGTCAAATACGGCGAGCACGGACGTGAACCGCTCACGGGCTGGGTGATTCACGTCAAGGAACTCGACCCGCCGCCGGGACAGGAAGCGTTGGAATGGATTCTTCTGACCAGCCGGCCCACGACGACGCTTGGCCAGGCATGGGAACGCGTGGATTGGTATCAGTGCCGTCCGATGGTCGAGGAGTTTCACAAAGCGCAGAAGACGGGATGCGGCATGGAACTGCCGCAGTTCACCACGCGCAAGGCGCTGGAGGTGACGATTGCGATGCTGTCGGTGGTGGCGGTGCAGTTGCTGCGGCTGCGGGACCTGGCACGGCTTGACGATGAACGACTGGCCGTTGAGGTGGTGGATGAGTCGTATGTCGAGGCACTGAGTTTGTGGCGTTGGAAGGAAGCGAAAATAAATTTGAGTGCGCGGGAATTTCTGTTTGCGCTGGCACGCCTTGGGGGCCACCTGGGCAGACCGTCGGATCGAGTTCCCGGATGGCTCGTGTTGTGGCGCGGCTGGATGGCGCTTCAACCACTGGTAGAAGGCATGCTCTTAGGACGGATCAAAAGATGTGGCTAAACCTGAGGCGTATTCGCCCACCGTTTGGTCTGCCGATCACGGCAAATGGTGGGCGAGTACGAACCTTGCGCATCAAATTCCCCTTAGCGCTGCTCTGTGGGCGTTATACAGACAGATTTTCGCGCCTACAAATCGTCGTACGCGGGGCAAGCCACGAACGAACTTTGGCAGGCTGGTCAACAGTCCCGGCGTGCACGCCAGGTTGCCGAAGCGGCGCTCGATGTGCTTGCGATAATGATACACACGCTTCATCAGTTTTGGACATCGGTCCCAAAGATCGATCAGCAGACGCCGGGATGGGCCCATCTGTCGCCGCGTTACCGGATGCTTCGCGCGCCCGCGTGTGCGAGTGATGAGGAATCCGCCGCGACGTGTCACCTGCTTGTGCAGAACGTGAGCGTCGTAGTTGGTGTCGGCCATCACCAGCGTGCCGGTGAGCTCGTGCGGAAAGACCGCGAGCATCTGCTGGGCGACGGGCATCTCATGCGTGTTCAGCGGCATGACTGAAAACACCGGGATATTCCCATCGCTGGCGACCACCGCATGCAATTTGTATCCCTTACCCATGCCGCCTGGGATGTGCCCGACGCGGGCATCGCGATCCTGGCTCGACCGATTCACCGTCAATGCCTGGCCGTCGAAAATCAGACCCTTGAAGCGGCTGTCGCCGGCGAGGCGTTGGTGCACCCGCTGAAGGATGTCCTGAAATCGGTCCGCGGCGATGCGCCGGTTCAGCTGCGAGATCGAAGGGGTTTTGCGTGGGCGAAAGTTTCGGTTGTAATTGCGTCGGTCCACGGCCCAGGTCATCGGCCGGTCGTGTAGCACGGCCCAGAAGTACAGGCAGGTGATCAGAAAGTCGGTATACTCGACTCGCTTCAGCTGCGGGAAAGAACGGGTAACTTGGCGGATTGCCCGCCGAACGATGGTCCACTGTGACTGCTCCATACTTACGTTCCGATCTGGCGCGTGCGCCGGCAAGAGAAGATGACGTAAGTATGGAGCAGCACAGTGGATCGCGCAATAGCCCTGGAGAGATGGTGCGCAAGGTTCGTACACCCACCCTACTTAATGCGCTAGATAGTGGAGCAATAAAGAAGACCCCCACCCTGGCCCTCCCCCGGAGTACCAGGAGAGGGGAAAAGAGGGGAGTACCGAGCGAGGGGGTAGGAGGGGGCGCGCTCCGCGTGCTATTGTCTATGCTTGCGGTTTGTTCATTATTCGGGGCAACGACGATGGCGGCGGACTCACCACGATTGCACCCTTCGATGGATTTTGGGTGGAGGTTTTTTGCGGGGGATGTCAGCGGAGCACAGGAGGTGGGGTTTGATGATTCGAAGTGGGAGGGTGTGGATCTGCCGCATGATTGGAGCATTTTGGGGCGTTCGATCAGAATGCGCCCGCCGGAGGAGGCGGGGGTTATTTGCCGACGGGGGTGGGGTGGTATCGGAAGACGTTTGTTCTCCCGGACAGTTTTCAGGGGCGGCTCGTGCGAATGGAGTTTGACGGGGTTTATGAGAATAGCGCGGTTTGGATCAACGGGCATTTTCTGGGGAGGAGGCCGTTTGGGTATATCGGGTTTTCTTATGAGGTGGGGCCGTATTTGAATTTTGGGGGACAGGCAAACGTGATCGCGGTGCGGGTGGATAATTCGTTTCAGCCCAACTCGCGGTGGTATAGCGGGTCGGGGATTGACCGGCACACGTGGCTGAGCGCGACGGATTTTCTGGCGATCGAACCGGGGGGGATTTTCGTTGATACACCGGTGGTGTCGGCGGATTTGGGGGTGATTCAGGTGGCGACGGAGGTCGCCAACCGGCGAGGCGATGGTGCGAAGTTTTCGGTGGTTTCTACTTTGGTGGGTGAGGATGGGAATGACGTGCAGTCGGCGAGCTCGCAGGATGATTTGGAGGCGGGGGAATCGGGAAAGATTACGCAGCAGATTCGGGTCGAGAATCCGCGGCTTTGGTCGGTCGGGGATCCGTATGTTTATACGATGCGAAGCGAGGTACGGGTGGGGGATGAGGTGGTGGATCGGGTGCAAACGCCGGTGGGGATTCGGTCGGCGGTGTTTGATGTGGACCGGGGATTTTTGCTGAACGGAATTCCCGTGAAGTTGAACGGGGTGTGTCTGCACGGGGACGGAGGGAGCGTGGGGGCGGCGGTGCCGGTGGGGGTTTGGCGGAGAAGGCTGGAGCTACTGAAGGAGATGGGGTGCAACGCGATTCGGACGAGCCATAATCCACCGGCGCCGGAATTTTTGGATTTGTGCGATCGGATGGGATTTCTGGTGATGGACGAGGCGTTTGACGAGTGGACGGCGGGGAAGACGCCGGGGGGATATCACCGATTTTTTGATGAGTGGTCGCAGCGGGACCTGGTGGATTTCATTCGGCGGGACCGGAATCATCCGTGCGTGGTGCTGTGGAGCGCGGGGAATGAGATTCAGGAGCAGGTGTTGCCTGGGGGGGCGGATGTATTGAGGCCGCTGGTGGAGACGTTTCATCGGGAGGATCCGACGCGGCCGGTGACGGCAGCGTGCGACAAGATTTTCGCGGAGCCGATCAGTGCGCCGCCGGAGTTCGCGGGGCTGCTGGACGTGGTGGGGTATAACTATGTGGACCGGTGGCTCCAGTGCGCGGGGACGTATTACGGCGAGGATCGTGCGAAGTTTCCGCAGAGGAGATTTATGGGGACGGAGAGTGTTTCGATGGGGGGAATCCGGGGGGATTATCGGGGGTGGTTTGCGGGGGCATCGACGCCGCCGGCGGCGGAGATCCTGCTACCGCCGACGACAATGCCTGGCGGACCACGAAGACGTTTTCGCCCCCCACCGCCGACGAATCGGCAGGTGGATGTGGAGCAGCTCTACAAGTTTGTACGCACCAACGATTACGTTTCCGGGGACTTCATGTGGACGGGGATTGATTACCTGGGGGAAGCATTCTGGCCGGCGCGGAGCGCGAGCTTTGGGGTGCTGGACACGTGCGGGTTTAAGAAGGACGGATATTATTTTTATCAGAGCCAGTGGACGACGAAGCCGGTGGTGCACCTGTTTCCGCACTGGAACTGGAGGGGGCATGAGGGAGAGATTGTTCCGGTGATCGCGTATACGAATTGCGATACGGTGGAGCTGGTGGTGAACGGGAAATCGTTTGGGGTGAAGGGGTATGAATTTCCGCGGCAGGGAATGATGGAGGATTACGGGAATTATCCGCCGCGGGCGCGGGAGGTGAGAACGACGGCGGATTTGCACCTGGAGTGGGATGTGCCGTTTGAGGCCGGAACGGTACGGGCGATTGGGAAGATCAACGGGAAGGTTGTGGCGACGGAGGAGATTCAGACCACCGGGAATGCGGCGGGCGTGGTGATATCGGCGGATAAGAATGTGATGAGCGCGGATGCGCGGGATGTGGCGCATATCACCGCGTCGATTGTGGACGGCGAGGGGAGGATGGTTCCAACGTCCGATAACGAAGTGACCTTCGATATCGAAGGGCCGGGGAAATTGATCGGGGTGGATAACGGAAACCCGGTGGATCACACGGGGTTTAAGGTGAATCATTGCAAGGCGTTTGCGGGGCTTTGTCTGGCGATTGTGCAGGCGACGCGAGAAGGCGGGGTGATCCGGATCAGCGCGTCTTCGCCGGGGCTCAAGGGGGCGGGGATCGAGATTTCGTCGCAGGCGTTTGAGAAGGTTGGGGAGAGAGACGGGGAGCAAGATTCGTTCATTCCTTAATTGGGGTTTGTCGCAAAATCGAAGTATTTGTTCGCAAGTATTCATGGAGCGGGGGGAATTGCGGGCGTACTGTGTGCCCAGCGCGAAATCGGCGCCGGTCTCTCGGCGCGCGTCGAGGAAAACCACTGCGGAGGGTTTATGAAGAAGTCGCGTCTGGGATTGAATTCAGCCGTTCTATTTGGCGCCGGGCTTTGCTGGCTGCCTGGTGTGGCATCGGCCCAGTCGTTTGTGGGAAGCCCGCAGACGGATGGGGATACGATTTATCTGAGTTCGGGCGGGACGGGGGCATTACCGAACCGGAATAACTATGCGACACCCACGCCGGGGCAGTTTGGGAACAATGGGGACATCATCACCAGCGTGGTGTTGACGACGGGGTATGAGGATGCGCAGAACACATCAACCACGGTTCCGGCCAACGCGATCACGCAGCCGACGCTTTTCTTTCAGATCAATGTTTATAACCCGAGCACGGGGACGGCGACGGATATCACGAACAGTGCGCAGTCGGGGTATTACACGGACTATGACCTGGTGCTTGAAACCACTCCCGGGGCAGGCCTGGTTTCGACGCCGTCGACCGTTACAAACGCATATGCGGCTCCGTTTGGGATAAGCACGGGGGAAAACTATTTCATCGGCGGCTATAACAGCAGGTCGAGCAATCCGAGCACGAGCGGGAACAACCAGGTTGAAAACTATTCAGGCGGCGGATGGAGCCTGCTCGCGGGTCAGGGGTCTTCGCCGTACGACAATACGACGACGGTCATCACACCGACCTCGATGACATATGGCATCCCGCTGAACGAGCTGGGGCTGAGTGTTGGAAACAATTTCACGTTCGACGCGTACACGACGTTCGGCAGCGGCGGGCAGTCTGCCTATGACGACCTGGACGATCCGTCGTTCGCGCCCGCGAATTATCTGCCGTTTAGTTCCAGCGGTTACCCAAACTCGTTTCCAGCCGGAGACACGTCGCCGACGCCGTTCGACAGTGCGACGTATAACGGCGGAACGAATCAGAATTCGCTGGCCAGCTACACGGTTCTTTCGCCGACGCTCACGTGGAGCAACGCGGGAGCGCCCGCGGGGACGTCGGACGGAATTACCTGGGTGGCGGCAACGAACAGCACGGCTCCTTCGAGCTTGAATTACAACTGGAACAACGGGATGTACGCGGACTACTACGTTGATGGGGCCAACGTGGTGTTCAGCGACAGCATCGGCGGGACCAGCTCGGCGAATGTGACGCTGACGACGACGGTGAGCCCGGGGTCGGTGACCGTGAACAACAATGCCGAGAGTTATTCGATCACCGGCGGCGGGCTGATTGTCGATACGGGAGCTTTCACCAAGAGCGGAAGCAACACGCTGACGCTGGGCGTGGGGCTTACGGCAAGCAGCCTGGCGATCAGCGACGGGAAGATGATCTTGGCCGCCGGCACCACCGCCACTAGCGGCTGGAGCGCCACCAATCCCGTCAGCAATATCAATATTTCCTCGCTCACCATCGCTGCCAACAGCGTGCTGGATATCACCAACAACCACATCATTATCGACTACGGCGCCTCCGACCCGATGTCTGCCATCCTGGGCTACCTCAAGTCCGGATTCAACAACAGCGGCTGGAACGGGACCTCCGGAATCATCTCATCCGCAGCGCAGACCAAGACCAACGGTTTGACCTACAGCATCGGCTGGGCCGACGGCGCCGACAAAACCGGAGCAGTGAAAAACCTCACCAGCGGCGAGATCGAATTGAAGTACACGCTGGTTGGCGATGCCAATCTTGACGGAACCGTCAACGGCTCTGACTTCTCGATCCTGGCGGCGAACTTCGGGCTGGGCGTGACGAACTGGGACCAGGGAAATTTCCTTTACAGCAGCTCGGTGAACGGCTCGGACTTCAGCGCGCTGGCAGCGAACTTTGGGCAAGGGGACAGCGGAGCGTCGGTAACGCCGGCAGACATCGCCGCACTCGATGCGTTTGCGGCGGCCAATGGGCTGCCCGCGCCGGACTTCGCGGCGGTGCCGGAGCCGGCGACGCTATCGCTGGCGGCGCTGGCGGGGGTTTCGATCATGGCGCGGCGGCGGGGGCGAAAGGGCGCGGCGTCTTAAGATTCGGGCGATTGTCGGAAATTTGCAGGATGTGTTCGCAAATTTGCAGGCGATGCGACGTTTGCGGGTGATATCCTTTTGAAGGTCGTTGGTTAGTGGAGTATCAACCAATCGGCAGGCGAGGGTTCAACTCGATAGGTCTGGCGGCCGCGGCAGCGGCGCCCGTGCTGTTCGCCGGGGTGGCGTGGGGGCAGCCGTTTTTCATGGGGTCGGACATATCGCTTGAGACGTTCATGCAGCAGCAGCCGGGGGTGACCTTTACCGACAACGGGGTGGCGGCGCCGGTCGATCAGATTCTTTATAACAACGGTGACAATCTTTTCCGCCTGCGGCTGTTCGTGAGTCCGAACACCAGCTACAGCGCCACCGAGGGGGCGATTCAGACGACCACGTATGACGTCGCGCTGGCGCAGCAGATCAAGGCAGACGACCCCAGCGCGAAAATCGAGCTGGATCTTCATTATTCGGACACCTGGGCCGACCCGGGGGACCAATATATTCCGGCGTTGTGGGCTGGGGAGACCAATGCGCAGCTCAATACTTCGCTTTACAACTACACGCTGAATACGCTGGATAAGTTCAAGTCCGCGGGCGTGATGCCGGACATCGTGCAACTGGGCAATGAGATCAACAACGGAATGCTCTGGTATCCGCAGGGTTCGAGCACGGCGACGGTGGGATATACCGGAGAAGTCAGCTACACCGGAACGACGGCGCAGCAGCAGGCGTCGTGGGCGGCGTTTGGGCAACTGATCAATTCGGGGGTCGCGGCGGTACACGCGGCGCAGGGGGCGGGGCCGAGGACGCAGATTTCGCTGGTGATCGGCAATGGGGATACCAACGGGGAGCCGCAATACTTTTTCAACACCCTCACCAGCCCCGCGTGGGGAAATGTGCCGGCCAGCAGCTTCGACATCATGGGAGTCGACTTCTACCCGTCGACGAACGATATGTCGACGCTCAGCGCGAACATGACGGCGCTGGCGAACACGTTTAACAAGAAGATCATGGTGATGGAGACGGCGGCGCCGTGGGAGACAGACAAATCGCTGACGTTCGATCCGGCGTATTCGCCTTATACGCCCGCGAACCAGGCGGCTTATTTGAGCGCCTGGCGACGACCGTTGAAGACCTGCCCAATAACGACGGGATGGGGCTGATGTACTGGTATCCGGAATCGGTGCAGATTCCGGGGTATTCGATTTACAACGGCGGAGCGACGGCGCTTTTCAACAAGTCTTACCAGGCGCTTCCGGCGGTCAGCGATTTCAGCATTACGCAGCATCAGTGGAACACATCTGCATCCGGATCGTGGAGCACGAGTTCGAACTGGACGAATTCTTCGCCCAGCGGGAGCGATATTGAGGCGGATTTTCTGGGGGCAATTACATCGGGGCAGACGATTACCGATTCATCATCGACGACGCTGGGGACGATTCGATTTGAGAACGCCAATACTTACACGCTTTCGGGAACGGGATCGCTGACGTTGCTGGCGAGCCTGGGGTGGTCTTATATCGTCGTGCAGCAGGGGACGCAGCAGATCAATCTGCCGGTGACGGTGGCAAGCAGCGCCGAGTTCAGCGTGGGGGCGGGATGCACGCTGAATCTTGGGGGCGCGGTTACGGTGAATTCGGGGCAGGTTCTCAGCCCGAGCGGGACGGGGATCATTAATTATCAGTCTTCGGTGACCGTCGATAGCAACGCCAGCATGTCGTTTGCGAATTCGACGAATACGCCGGCGCTGACGATTGCCGCGGGCGGGTCGGCGGCGATTACCGGGACGGGGGTCGTGCTGCAAACCAGTTCGCTGAACAACAATGGAAAGCTCGACGTTCAGAACAACGAGCTGGTGATTAATTATGGCAGTTCGGATCCAATCGCATCGGTGCGGGCGGAACTGCTGGCCGGATTCAACAATGGAACGTGGAACGGGTCGAGCGGAATTGTCTCCAGCGTGGCACAAGTTAATGCGAACTACGGGCTTGGTTGGGCGGACGGAGCCGATGGCGTTGTCGCGGGGCTTTCCAGCGGACAGATCGAGGTGAAATATACACTGCTGGGGGACGCGAACCTTGATGGAGTCGTGAATGGGTCGGACTTCAGCATCCTGGCGGCCAATTTCGGAACCGGGGCCACGAACTGGGACCAGGGGAATTTTCTGTACGCGAGCTCGGTGAATGGATCGGACTTCTCGGCGCTGGCGGCAAATTTCGGGCTGGGGGCGAACGTGACGGCGGCAGATGTGGCGGCGCTGGACGCATTTGCCGCGGCGAATGGGCTGCTGGCGGATGTGCCGGAGCCGGGGATGATGGGGCTGCTGGCGGCAGCGGGAATAGCGGGGCTTGTGCGGCGGCGGCGGGTGGACGCGCGTCTTGCCGCGAGATAATTCGCTGCTCGGCGCTTATCGGCGAAACTTTTTTCCAATTCGCGCGTCAAACTACCAGTCATCTCGCATTGTGATGAAGGGTGTAGTTATGTCGCGAACGGTTCATTTTTTGACGGCCTTCATCATCTGCATCCTGCTTGTCGGCTTAAAACTACGCGGATCGATTTCTAGCGATGATCATTCTGCGAATTATCCAACCGCCCCACCGGAGGACGTGAAGGCGGCCGCGACGAGCAACAACGCGTTTGCCGTCAATCTTTACGCGAAGCTTTCCTCATCGCAGGGGAATCTGCTCTTTTCGCCCTACAGCATCGATACGGCGCTGGCGATGGCCTATGGCGGAGTGCGCGGGAATACAGCGGCGCAAATGGCGCAGACGCTGAAGTTTTCGATGCCGGATGCGCGATTGCATCCGGCGATCGGGGCGCTGGCAGGTGCGCTCAGCGGCGAAGCCTGGGCGAATGGGAAGCAGTTGTTTGATCTGTCCGTCGCCGACGCGGTCTGGACGCAGCAGGGATTTCACTTTGATCCGACGTATATCAACCTGCTTCAGACGAATTATGCGACGGAGCTGCACCAGTCGGATTTTGCGGGGAATTCAGGCCAGGCGTGCAACGACATCAATCAGTGGGTGGGGAAGAAAACCAAGGGGATGATTCCCGCCGCACTGAGCCAGCTCGATCCCTCGACCCGGCTGGTGCTGGTGAACGCGATTTATTTCAAGGGGAAATGGCAACTTCAGTTTAAGAAGGAGCAGACGTCGGATCAGCCGTTCCATCTGGATTCGAGCAGCAGCGTCTCTTCGCGGCTGATGTTTGAGGAAGTTAATTGCCCGGCGACGGAGAATACGGATTTGCAGGCGGTGGAGCTGCCGTATCAGGGGGACAAGCTTTCGATGGTGGTGATCCTGCCGCGGACCGTGGATGGGTTGGCGGCGCTGGAGAAGAACCTTTCGCCGGATTATCTGGATCGATTGATCGGCGGGATGGTGGTTCAGGATGTCAACGTCCATTTGCCAAAGTTCAAGATGTCGGGGAAGTTTGATCTAGTGGGAGTTCTGGGTTCGATGGGGATGAGCGATGCATTCAATGGCGAATCGGCGGATTTTTCGGGGATCACCACCCAGGAGCGGCTGTATATCAGCTCGGCGATTCATCTGGCGAAGATGGACGTGAACGAAGAGGGGACGGAAGCCGCGGCGGTGACAATCGTTGGGATGAGGGCAACGATTGCCATGCCAGCCCCCCCACCGCCGATGGAGTTCCGGGCGGACCATCCGTTTTTGTTCATGATCCGCGACAATAGCTCTGGGGCGATCCTGTTTATGGGGCGGTTGGTAAACCCCCAAAACGCGGCGTGAAACGGCAGCAGAGTTTCTCTGGCCGGATTAAACCTCACCTCTTAACAGGCCGATCAGGCCAATATGGCATCGGGACAACTGCGCGCATCGTGGCGTGGGCGGCTTTGGAAGGGGTGGTTCGCGCTCGCCTTGCTCGTCCTGACCATGATCGGTGGGAGCTTTGCCTCGCAAAAGAACCAGGGGATTTCAGGCAAAGACATTGGGCTGGATTTCGTGGCGTTTTATCGCGCGGGAGTGCTGGTAAATACGGGGCACTCCGATCAGCTTTATGATCTGAAGGCGACGGGCGATTTTGATCGGGCGCTGGTGGCTCGGGAGAAATTGCCGCTGGGCGATACGATCGGGCTTTTCTATAACCCGCCATTTTTTGCCTGGGTTTTTGCGCCGCTGGTGGGATTGGGATATTCCGCGGCGCTGGGGGTCTGGCTGGGATTTGGAATCGTCTGCTTTATCGCGGCGGCATGGCTCATTGCCCGGATGGTTCCGCCGCGGGTGACGCCGGGGAGTTTGAGCGATGGAATGCCGGTGCGGCAGTGGAAGGATTGGGCGCTGGTGCCGGCGCTGATGTGCGTTTCGCTGCCGTTTATTCAGACGATCATGCATGGGCAGAACACGTTTCTGTCGCTGCTCCTTGCGGCGGTGGTGGTGACGATGTGGCGGCAGGGGCGGGGATTCGCGGCCGGCGCGACGGCGGGGTTGCTGGTCTATAAGCCGCAGTTGGCGGCGGTGATTTTGGCGGCCGTCGTCGTGACCCTGGGGTGGCGGGCATTTTGGGGGCGGTGGTGAGCATCGGCGGGCTGCTGCTGATTAACGTGGTGACGCTGCCCGGGAGTCTTCAGGATTTCTTCAGGCGGCTGGGGCCGGATTTCACATGGATGCTGGCGAATCATTCTTATCTGTGGGAAAGGCATGTCACGTTTCGAGGCTTTTGGCAGGTGATTCTTCAGAATACCGCGCCGGGAGCGGCGGCAAGTCTTGCGCCGAAGCTGGCGATTTTGTGCGCGTTGCCGCTGGGAGTTTGGGTTGCGGCTTGTGTGTGGAGGAACCGCAAATCGGTTGAGCGCGATCGCATGATCGCCGCGGTAATGATGGCTTCGCCGCTGATGATGCCGTATTATGTCGACTACGATCTGCTGCTGCTGGCGTTGCCGGCGGTTCTGTTCGCGGGGGAAATGATGCAGCGCGATACGGGGTCACCTATGAATGCGCGGGATAACTGGGTCATTCGGCTTTGGGCCGGATTGTTTCTTCTGATGCTGGTGAATCCGGGGCTAACCAAGACGTTTCATTTTAATTTTTGTGTGCCTGTGCTCTGCACGATTGCAGTGCTGTTGATTTCGCGGGCATGGAGAAAAGAAGCGGTGCAGAGGGGGAATGAGACGGCGGTCGTGACATCGGCGGATCGAACGCCGCTGAGCGCGGCAGCTTAATTTGAGGAACACATATATGCGGCTTTCGATTGTTATTCCACTTTTGAACGAAAAAGAAAGTTTGCGGGAGCTGCATCGGCGGATCGTCGCTGTGTGCGAGAAGATCGGATGCGAGCGGGACATCATCCTGGTGGATGATGGAAGCAACGATGGCTCAGCCGACGTGATCCGGGAACTTTCGGCAACCGACAAGACGGTGACGGGGCTGCGGCTGTCGCGAAACTTCGGGCACGAGGCGGCGAGCACGGCGGGGATGGATATCGCCCACGGCGATGCGACGATTTTGATGGATGCGGATTTGCAGGATCCGCCGGAGATGATCGAGGAGATGGTCCGGCTCTGGAAGGAAGGGCATGAGGTCGTTTACGCGGTGCGGCGGACGCGAGCCGGGGAATCGCCTTTGAAGCAGGCGGCGGCGTGGGTTTTCTATCGGGCGCTGAATTGTCTGTCGGACGTTCCGATTCCGCTGGATGTGGGTGATTTTCGGCTCATGGATAGCCGGGTGGTGCAGTCGCTGCGGAACTGCCGGGAGCAGAACCGGTTTGTGCGCGGGCTGGTGGCGTGGACGGGATACCGATCCGCGGCGATTCATTACGATCGGCCGGCGCGCAGCTCGGGGGAGACGCATTATGGGATTTGGAAGCTGATGTTCCTTTCGCTGGACGCGTTCTTCGGGTTTTCGCTTTCGCCGCTGCGGCTGGCATCAGTGGCGGGGATTTTTATCGCGGCGTTCAGTGTGCTGTGCGCGGTGGGGATACCGGGAACGATGACGGGGAGCGCGCTATTTTTCCTGGGGGGCGTGCAACTGATGTGTACGGGAATCCTGGGGGAATATATCGGAAGGATTTATCGGCAGGGGCAGAATCGGCCGTTGTATCTGGTGGCGGAGGAGATTCCGGCGACGGCGAGCGTGGTGCAGGCGGAAAGGCAGAGAGAGAAGGTTGTGGCGGCGGCGTGAGAAGAGAATGCCGATTGCCGATTGCCGATTGCCGAATGGAATGAGTCCCCAATGCGACAAGAGCAACCGGGGGCGCAGCTAGTTTAAAACTAGCTGCGTCCGGCTCTGTCTCAACCCTCGTCTTTAGTCGCCAGGTTACCAGCGCGCCCGGTCCCTTTTCGACTTCGCTCGAGATCGCTCGGTAGTGCCGCCGGTGTCCCCACCGGCGGAAGTTCGTGCCCGCATCCGCATTCTTCCGCCGGTGAGGACACCGGCGGCACTGAGGGCGGGAACCGGTACCGCCAGCGAATTTGGAGGGTCGAGACAGAGCCAGCTGCGTCCCCGTTTTGATTTCCCTCCCCATCCGTCCATAAATAACTACAATAATCTTCTAGCTAGCTAATGCTAATGGAAAACCCCAAAATCGTCCCATTTCGTCCCATTCGTCCCACGGGCCACCTCCACCGCCCCCCACACACGGTCTCGGATTGCACGTATACTTGTTCCCACGAATGCCCGAGCCAGACGCCATTTCCAGGACCAGTGAACAGGAGCTGCCGGAGCTTCGGCGATTTCTGGTCCAGGGGTTTGGGGGGGATGCGTCGGCGGTTTGTTTTGATGAGCGGGTGCTGCATTGGAAATATTTTCTGCCGATTGGAAACGATAGTTCGTCGCGGAGCTTGATCGTCCGGCATGAGGGAAAGATCGTGGGGCATATCGGGATGTGTCCGCGGGAGTTTTATGTGCCGGGGAAGGGGCGGGTTTCGACGGTGCATTTTATCGATTGGCTGGCGTCGCGCGAGCATCCGCTGGTGGGGGTGACGCTGATGATGCGGGGTTGCGAGATGGCGCAGACGCAATATGGAGTCGGAGGCAGGCGCAGGGGCGAGCCATGCTGGGGCAACTGGGGTATGAGCAGGTGGGATCGGTCGGGGATTATGTTCGGGTGATTTCGCCCGGATATCGGCTGCGGCAAAGAGGAGGCGTGCGGAAATATGCGGCGGCGATGCGCGATGCGGGACGTATGCTACTGCGGCGCGAAGCGGAGCCTTCGATTGAATTTCGACTGGAAAAGGTCGATCGGTTCACGGAAGCAATCGAACCGCTGACTCATATTGAATCCGGTTGCATCTACCCAATACGGACGCGGGAGTTGCTGAACTATTATCTCCAATTTCCGCTGGGCAATATCAGCGGGTGGACGATCTGCGAGAAGAGCCATCCCATCGGCTTTGCGCTGCTGGGCGTGTTTATGGATGAAGGGGTGCGCCGGGGCGGATTATCGAGTGTTTTCCGGCACTCACGGGGCGGGAGAACTGGCATGCAGTGGTTTGGGCGCTGGTGCGGGAGCTGAAATCGCGGGATGTGGAGATTATTTCGTGTTATGCGTCTTCGCCGTGGCTGCGGGAGGGGCTGGAGGCGAACGGGTTTTATTTGCAGCGGGAGCTGCCGCTGACTTTGAGGGACGGGGAGGGATTGGTGCCAAGGAATCTGCCGTTTCATCTGACGCGGATGGAGGGGGATTATGCCTATCTCTAAACGGCGGCGGCTGGCGAGGATGCTGGCGCGGTCGGGGATTTTGCGCGGAATTGAGCGGCTTCTGCCGCGCCGGGGCGTGGTGATCTGGAATTATCATCGGATTGGATCGGCGGCGGGAAATCCATTCGACGACGGGGTTTTTTCGGCGACGGCCGATGAGCTTGCGAAACATTTGAGATATCTGAAGAAGAACTTTCGCCTGATCACGATGGAGGAATTTCTTCGGGGCATGGAGACCGGATTTGCGTTTCTCGGGGGAGCGGCGGCGATGGTGACCTTCGATGACGGGTATCGGGATAATTTTGATCTGGCGCTGCCGGTGCTGAAAGATGTGGGCGTTTCCGCTACGTTTTTTCTTCCGACGGAGTTTCTTCAAAGCCCGAAATTGCCGTGGTGGGATCGGATTGCGTATGTGGTCAAGAAGAGTCGGGAAAGCAGGATTGTTCTAGAGTATCCGAGAAGGGTGGAGATTGAATTGCGCACGGAGTCACAACCCCCTCCCATCGTGCCGAAACTAGCGGAAGAGGACAGGGAGGGCTCCCCCGGAGTACCGGGGGCGGGGGCAAAGGCGGTTGAGCAAATTATTGGGATTTATAAGTCGGCGCCGGAAATGGATGAGGTACGGTTTTTCACTTCGCTGGAATCGGCGGCGAAAGTCGAAGTGGATGAGATCGGGCTTGCGCGGACTGTTCATGGATTGGGAGCAGGCGCGGAAACTGGTGGCGGCGGGGATGAGCATCGGGGCGCATACGCATACGCATCCGATTTTGGCTCGGCTTGCGGAATCGCAGCAGCGATGGGAACTGGCGGAATCGAAAAGAATCCTGGAGGACCGGCTGAACCTTAAGATCGATGTGTTTGCATATCCGGTCGGAAGCGTCGGGGCATTCTCGGATACGACCAAAGGGGTGGTACGGGAATGCGGGTATCGGGCGGCCTTTTCGTTTTACGGCGGTATAAATTTTCCAGGAACGATCGACGCGATGGATGTGCGTCGTTGCGCGGTGGATGCGACGGATGAATTTGACGAGCTTCGGGCGCGGGCGGCTTTTCTGAGCGCGTTTGGGAAGTCGGTGGTGTAAAAGTTGTGGCGCGAAGATGGTGAAGATGGTGGGGTTGCGCGGTGCAAGAAGAATACGAAGACCCCCACCCATCGTGCCGAAACTAGCGGAAGAGGACAGGGAGGGCTCCCCCGAGTACCAGGGGAGGGGAGAAGAGGGGAAAAAAGGTAATCGAGATCACGCGGAATATTCGTGATTTGGAAACAATCGGGTGGTAGATTGCGGGCCACTTTGCGGAAAACGAAACGGGCGAAAATTCGGGGAGTTTGCGGGGTGATTGCGCTGGCGGCTGCGGCCGGCGCTGCGGGGATTGCGCGGGCAGGAGTGGGATGGGTATGGGGAGAATGCGCAGCACACGGCGTTGTCGGTGATTGGGTCGCAGCCGCTTCAGACGGTGCATTGGAGTGTGCCGGTGGATTTGGATCCGGTGTATACGCACGGGGTTTTGTATACGCATTATGGATCGCCGGTCATTACCAATGGACGATACGGTGATTGTGCCGGTGAAGACGGGGGCGTGGGGCGGGTATGAGTTGAACGCGTATCAATATAACGGGACGACGGCGAGCGAGCTTTGGAGCCAATCGACGGATTACACTCTTCCGGCGACGGGGAATTACGATTGGACACCGCCTTACTCGCCGGCGCTTTCGGGGAGCACCTTGTATTACGCGGGGAATGGGGGAACGGTGTATGAGCGGGGAACCTGGACAGCCCGGGACCGACGACGCCGACGCAGGAGACGTTTTACGGGTCGCTTTCGACGTATGAGGCGAATGCGGCGGCTTACAACGCGGACATTTCGATCAGCACGCCGATCACGACGGATTCGGCGGGTGACGTTTATTTCGGGTATGAGACGACGAGCAACGCGCCGGGGGGATTGACGAGCGGGATTGCGCGGATCAGCGCGAGCGGGGTGGGGACGTTTTTTCAAGCGAATCAACTGATGTCGGGGGGGCAGAACGCGGGGATGAACCAGGTGGTGATGAACTGCGTGCCGGCGCTGAGCAACAATGGAAGCAGCGTTTATGTGGCGATGAGCAACGGGAATTTCGGGACGGGGTATCTGGTGGAGTTGAATTCGACGACGCTGACGCCGGAGTCGAGCGTGGAGCTGATGGACCCGAAGACGGGTGAGCCGGCGAAGCTGCCGAACGATGGGACGGCGTCGCCGCTGGTTGGGCCGGACGGGCAGGTTTATATGGGGGTTTATGACGATTTGAACACGAGCCGGGGGTGGATGGAGCATTACAGCGCGAATTTGTCGCAGACGCTGACACCGGGGGGATTTGGGTGGGATGACACGGCGTCGATCGTGCCGGCGTCGATGGTGCCGGGGTATCACGGGACGTCGAGCTACCTGATCATGACGAAGTACAACAATTACGCTTCGACGGGAGGGAATGGGGAGAATGAGCTGGCGGTATTGGATCCGAACGTAGGGGTGACCGATCCGCGGTACAACACGTCGGGGGCGGGCGGGGCGACGATCATGCAGACGGTGGAGACGGTGCTGGGGCCGACGCCGGATGCGGCGATTTTGAGCCAATATCCCAATGCGGTGGATGAATGGTGTGACAACACGGCGGTGGTGGATCCGGCGACGGATTCGGTGCTGGTGAACAGCGAGGATGGGAATCTTTACCGGTGGAACTTGCAGACGAATACGCTGACGCAGGTGGTGAATATCACGAATGGGATTGGGGAGGCGTATACGCCGACGACTGTGGGGCCGGATGGGACGGTGTATGCGATTAATAACGCGACGCTGTGGGCGGTGGGGGCGAGTTCGAGCACGACGGTTTATTCGACGTGGTATTCTTCGGTCGGGGGAAGCTGGGGAGGGGAGCAACTGGAGCGCGGCGATGCCGGGGAACGCGGGGGACAATGTGACGTTCGATACGTCGATTTCAGGGGCGAGCGTGGTGACGCTGGATGGGAACCGGACGGTGGGGGTGATGAATTTTTACAGTCCGGTTTCATATACGATCGCGCAGGGATCCGGGGGGACGCTGACGTTTAATAATGGGGCGAGCGGGGGGCAGATCAATGATTGCTATGGGAATCATACGATTTCGGCGCCGGTGAGCCTGGCGGGGACGACGACGATCGCGGTGGAAGAGGCGGGGAATGTGATGACGATATCAGGGAATATCTCGGGGGCGGGGGGAATTGTGCTGGGGAATACGTCCAGCGCAGTGAGCGCGGGAAGCGTGGTGCTGACGGGGTCGAATAATTATGCGGGAGGGACGACGGTGACGGGAGGGACGCTGATCGTCGGCGCGAACGGGGCGCTGGGGAATGGAAATGTGGCGATCAGCGGCGGATTGCTGCAACTGGGGCAGGGGACGGGGCTGGCGAAAATGACTTCGCTGAGCATCAGCGGCAATGGAGTGCTTGGGGGAGTGCTGGATATCGTGAATAATCACGCGATTATCTCGTATGGGGCGAGCGATCCGGTGGCGGCGATCGAGGGGTATATTCAGTCGGGATATAATAATGGCGGGTGGAACGGGCCGGGAATTATTTCTTCGGCGGCGCAGACGCCGACCAATGGGCTGCAATATGGCGTGGGATGGGCGGATGGGGCGGATGGGATTGTGAGCGGATTGTCTTCGGGGCAGATTGAAGTGAAATACACGCTGCTGGGAGATGCGAACCTGGATGGGGTGGTGAATGGATCGGACTTCAGCATTCTTGCGGCGAATTTCGGGCTGGGGCATACGAACTGGGACCAGGGGGATTTTTTGTTTGCCAGTTCGGTGAATGGGGCGGATTTCAGTGCGCTTGCCGCAAATTTTGGGCAGGGGGATAGCGGCGCGGATGCGGGAGTGACGGCGACGGATTGGGCGGCGCTGGATGCGTTTGCGGCGGCGAATGGGCTGCTGGCGGATGTGCCGGAGCCGGGGTGCGCGGCGCTGGCGGTTGCTTTGGGGCTGGGGGCGCTGGGGCGGAGAAAGCGGCGAACGTAGAATAATTCGCCAACTCTTTTTTTGAGATTCCCGAAATTTTTGTGGCTGTGAGATTGAAACGGTGGGTATAGTGGCCCCTTAACCAATCCATGGGAAGGGAGCCTTATGAGCAGGTGGGCAGAGAATTGCGAATTTGGCGTTATTTTTTCGGATGAAATCGGACGGGCGGGGGGGAAAGTCACCGAGGTAATTGACTGCGAGGGGAAGCTGTTTGCGCGGTCAGTGCTGCGGCGGACGGCGGATGTGGGGCCGGGAGATAAAGTCCGGGGGGGAGTGGCGATGATGGCATCGGGGACGGACGTTTTTGTACACCCTTACGTGTTTCGGAAGGTGTGCGCGAACGGGGCGATCATGGGGACGGCGATTCAGACGCGGCAGATTTCGCGGGATAATTGGTTTCTGGATCCGCAGTGCGAGGGGGACCTGGAGACGAGCGTGCGCGGGGCGATCCGCGGGTGCTGCGAGCCGGAGGCATTCCGGGCGGCGGTGGGCGGGATGCGCTCGGCGCGAGACGGCGGCGGATATGGCGCTGATGGTGGCGGCACAGTTTGGGGGGAGGCGTGCGGCCCTGCCGAAATCGCTTTGGGGGGAGATCATGCGGAGATATGAGGAAGACGGGGATTCATCGGCGTATGGGGTGATGAACGCGGTGACGTCGGTGGCGCGGGATACGGGCGATCCGGAGACGAAGTGGCGGCTGGAGGAGTTGGGGGGAGGGATTGGGATGATGGTGAGGGGTAGAGAAAAAGTTGCGAGTTGCGAGTTGCGAGTTGCGAGGCGGAGAAGAAAACGTCTCACTGCGGTTTGAAGAATATCCCACGGCGGCGCCGTGGGCGTTTCCATGCTTGCAAGAAAAGTCCGCCGGGGAGGCGGGCTTTTTTTGTTGGCGTATGTGTGCGGTCCCGGTCCTAGTTTCGCCGGCGGCGGGCCAGTAAACCGGTTGCGCCAGAGCAAGCAGTCCAAGCGTGGCCGGTTCCGGCACGGCGGCGATCGCCGGGGCGGGCAGGCCGTTGGCGGCGGCGAAGGAGTCCAGCGCGGCGATGTCCGCCGGACTGACCTGCACGGCGGCGCCGCTGTCGCCCTGGCCGAAGTTGGCGGCCAAGGCGCTAAAGTCGGAGCCGTTCACCGAACTGGTATAGAGGAAGTTGCCCTGGTCCCAGTTGGTGACACCGAGGCCGAAGTTGGCGGCGAGGATCGAGAAGTCGGTGCCGTTGACGGTGCCGTCGAGGTTGGCGTCGCCAACCAGCGTGTACTTCAATTCGATCTCGCCGCTGGTGAGGTTTTTAACGTTGCCGGTTTTGTCGGCGCCGTCTGCCCAGCCAATGCTGTAGGTCAGGCCGTTGGTCTTGGTCTGGGCGTTGGTGGAGATGATTCCGGTGGTCCCGGTCCAGGTGCCGCCGGCGAAGCCGGACTTGAGGTAGCCCAGGATGGTGGTATTCATCGGGTCGGAACCGCTGCCATAGTCGATGATGATGTGATTGTTGGCGATATCCAGCACGCTGTTGGCAGCGATGGTGAGCGAGGCGACGTTGATGTTGCTGACGGGATTGCTGGAGGTCCAGCCGCTGTTGCCGGTGGTGCCGGCGACGAGATTCAGGCGTCCCTGGTTGATGGCCAGGCTGGAGGCGGTGAGGCCGACGCCCAGCGTCAGCGTGCTGGTGCCGTTCTTGGTGAACCCGCCGGTGGCGACGACTCCGCCGACGCCGCTGATGGTGTAGTTGCCGGAGCTGTTGACCGTGACCGAGGCGGGACTGACGGTGCTGGTGAGGGTTACGAAATAGTGGCCGGCGTTGGTGTCGTTGAAGGTGACGGCGTCGCCGTCGGCATAGGTGGTCGCGGCAGAGCCGTTGTTCCAGTTGTTGTTGGTGGTATCCCAGGTAGTGCCGTTGGTCGGAGCACTGGCGCCGGCGTTATCCCAGAAGACGGGGCCGGCTGAGCTGCCGGCAGTGACGACGAGATCGACGAATCCGCTCTGGGCGGTGGTGCTGAGGGAGTAAGTAAATCCCGCCTGGGAGGGGAGGATGAAGTTGGTGAGAGTGGGAGTTCCAAAGGAACCTTCGAAGAGCTCGTAATCGCCGAGGGTGGTGGGATTGGTTCCGAAGGCGATCTGAGTGTTGGCGCCAACGGAGAGGGTTCCACCGGCGAGGATGTTGATGAGATCGCCGGTGTAGTTTCCGGCGACGACGGGCGTGCCGAGGTCGAAGTCGAAGGTGGTGTTGCTGTTGGTGGAGATGGCGCCAGCGTTGAGGAGGCCGATGAAGCCGATACCGCCCGGGGCGATGGTGTGGGCGCCGGAGCCGGCGACGAGGGTTCCGGTGATGGTTCCGCCAGTGGCACCGGCGGGAGTGGCAAGGGTTCCGCCGTTGAGGGTGACGCTGGCGGTTCCGGTGGCGGAGCCGTTGGAGCCGTTGGCGGCGATAAAGAGGCCGGAGGTGAGGGTTGTGCCGCCGGAGTAGGTGTTAGCTCCGGAGATGGTCCAGGTTCCGGTGTTATTGACGGCGAGGCCCGGGGTGGTTCCGTTGGAGATTACGCCGCTGATGGAATTGCTGGGGGAAGTTCCGCCGAGTGTGAGCGTGGGAGTCGCGCCGGAAGAGGCGCCGGTGACGGGGCCGACAAGTTGGACGGCGCCGGCACCAGTGATCGAGCTGTTGGATTGAACTTCGAGCTGATCGATGTTGGCAGTGATAGATGGTGCTGCGATGGGTCCGATGGCGGCGCCGTTGACCAGGCCGAATCCGCCGACGGTGTAGGAGCCAACGGTTGGGGCGGTGGTGTAACCGGAGCCGGGGAGCTGAGCGACGGCGCCGACGGCGGTGAAGTCGTCCTGGTTGGCAGTGACGGCGACGCCGGAGCCGGTGGAGTCGGTGATGGTGATGGTGGGTATGCCCCAATAGCCGACGCCAGGATTGGTGATGGTGAAGCCGGTGATAGCGCCGCTGGAGACGACGGCGGTTGCGGTGGCGCCGGTGCCACCGCCGCCGGAGATGACGACGGTGGGAGTGTTGGAGTAGTTGGTTCCTTGAGTGGTGACGTTGAAACTGGCGGAGGTGAGGCCGAGCAGGAGCTTGAGGTTAGCGCCGGTGCCGGTGCCGCCGGAGACGGTTTCGAGATCGTCGGGGATTCCGGAGCCGCCGTTGGTGACGGTGTAGCTCTGGACGCCGGTGGCGATGGAGGCGGCGGTGGAGGTGTTGCTGTTGACGAGGTTTCCGCCGTTGAGGACGACGATCTTGTTGAGCGACTGACCGTTGAGGTCGAGCGTTCCACCGGAGTTCACGTTGGCGTTGCCGGGCGTGCCAACGATCTGGCCACCGAAGCCGAGTGCGTTGGCGCTGCCGACCTGGAGAGTGCCTGAACCGATGTTGGTAGCGCCGGTATAGGTGTTGGAGCCGGAAAGGTTGACGACGCTGGAGGCGCCGCCGCTCTGCGAGACAGTTCCCGAGCCGCTGATGACGCTGGAGACGGACGTGTTTCCGCTGAGATTAAAGATAAGCCCGCCGTTATTGACGATGTTTCCGGATCCGATGGAGCCGGTAGACCCGTTACCGACGCGGAGATTACCGGCGTTGATAGTTGTGGTACCCGAATAGGAGTTGCTGGAAGAGGTGAGGACGAGGTCACCCGCGCCGACCTTGGTGAGAGAGCCGACGCCGCCGATGGCGGAACCGACGGCGATAGTGTTGGTTTCGGTATCGATCGTTCCGCTGCCGGAGTTGATGGTGACGGCGCGGGTGGCGGAGGGAGCGAAGGCGGCGCTAAACTGGAGTGTGCCGCCATTGAAGTTGATGGGGTTGGTGGAGGAGCCGAGGTCGGCATCGGCGTTGACGGTGACGGTTCCCTGGTTGATGTTCAGACCACCGGAGAGGCCGGCGTTGTTGCCGCTGAGGGTAAGATCGCCGGGGCCGAAGGTGGTGAGGCCGCCGGTGCCAGTGATTTTTGCGGAGATGGTTGGGTTTCCGTTGCTGGAATAGACGACGCCTTCAGCGCCGCCGAAGGCGAGAGCGCCGCCGCCGGCGGAGTCTTCGATGGCCGCGCCGTTGAGGATGATGCCGGCCTGGCCGGAGCCGCCGCCGACGGTGAGGATGTTTCCTTCGAGGTCGATGTTAAATGCGCCGTTTTGGATCGCGTAGGCTGATTCGGGGCCAGCGAGTGCGACGGCGGCGGTGGGCTGGTAGACGTTAGAGGCGCCAAAGGAGGAGGTGTAGAGGGAGGCGGCGGAATTGAATCCGGTGGTGTTGTTGTAGGTGAGGAAATCGCCGTTGGAGTTGCTGGGATTATCGCCCACGATGGAGGGGTTGACGATTCCGTTGGTGGTTGAGACGCCGCCATTGACCAGGACCTCCAAGGTGGAGCCGAGGTTGGAGGCGAGGGTTTCGCCGGACCCGTTGACGTAGAGGACGAGGGTTCCGTTTCCGGAGCGGGAGATGACGGAGTTGGAAGCCGCGCCGGAGTTGCCGATGGTGACGGTTTCGCTGGGGTTACTGCCGTTCTTCACACCGAGGATGGCGCCGCCGGCGTAGGTGAGGGTGGAGGAGGGGGCGCTGGCCAGTGAGTAGGCGACGGCCATGGTGGCGTTGCCGGGATTGAGGAAGAGGGTTCCGCCGCCGATGGTGACGTTTCCAGTGCTGAGGGGGCTGATACCGGAGACGGCCGCGTTGGCCAGAAGGGTTCCACCGCCGGTGATGGTCGTTCCGCCGGTATAGGAGCTGGCGATGCCGCTGAAGGTCACGGTTCCAGCGCCGGAGACGAGGACGGCAGAAGTGCCGGTGCCGGAGGTGGCGGTATTGCTGGCGGGGAGATAGATGGTTGCGCCGCTTTCGTCGCCAAGGCTGGTGCTGATGTTTACGGAATTGCCGGCGGAAGGGGTGAAGGCGTAGCTGGGGGCGTAAAGGATATTGTTGCTGGCGTTGCTGATGGTGCCGGAGGTGACGACGACGGACCCGGTGGAGGCAGCGACGGGGGTGGTAGAGGAGCCGTTGAGGTTGAGTGTTCCGCCATCGACGAGAATGGGGTTGGATCCCTGGAGCTCATCGCCGTTTGCCCCAACAAGCTTGATGGCACCCTGCTGGATTTCGATGGTGCCTGTAAAGGTGTTGTTGTCTCCGGCGCCGTTGCTTTCGAACTTGATGACTCCGGGCCCGGACTTAATGACGCCGCCGGTTCCGGAAATGATGCCATCGAGCTGAAGGTCGGTTGAGGTGGTTCCAGATTCAGTCGAGTAGAAAGTTCGATTGACGGAGCCAAGGTCGATGGCCTTCTCATCAGACATGCTGAAAGGGGAATTCGACCCGTAGGAGGTGTTGTTGATGAAGAGGAGGCCGTCGGTGCCGGCGGGGCCGGTGCCTTCGAGGCCTACGGCGCCTTTGTACTTGGGGTCGCCGGCGTCGGAGACGACGCTGTCGGCACCGACGAGGATCAGGCCAAAGCCGCTCTGGGTGACGGTGTTGATGGCGGCGGCGGCGTTTGACTCGGTGAACATTCCGCCGGGGAGATCGGTGAGGGACTGGATGCTGGGGAATGTGGAGGTGGGATAGGGATTTCCGTTGTAGTACGGCTGTGTGACGCCGGTGGTGACATTGTAGTCGAAGTTCGGCGCGTCGGCGTTGTCGCCGACGACGACGCTGACGTTGGGCGAGATGCCGGTGGCGGTGGCGATGTTGATGGTGCCGTTTTCGACGGTGAGGGTGCCGGAGTTCGTGCTTTGGGTGGCGGATTCGAACTGCCACTCACCGCTGCCGGTTTTGATCATGTTGATGGCGGCGGCGGCGCCGTTGACGATGGGGGCAACGAACTGATTGCTTGTGGAGGTGGAGGAACCCGTGAGGTAGACGGTTGGGGTGACTGTGGTTCCGGCGGAGATCTGGCCCTGGAATTTGATGCCGGTGGTGGAGGAATCGTTTTCGAGAACGAAGTTGGAATTGCCGCTGGCGGCCTCAAGGACGATGGGGTCGTTAATCGTAATGGAGTTCGCAGCAGTGACGGCGGAGGTCACGTAGATATTTCCGGTGGTGCGGGAAATGGTCCCGGTTCCGCCAGTAAGTTCGAGGTTGTTTCCGGAGTTTGCGGTTTGTCCGATGGTGAAGTTTGTTGCGGTGCTGTCGAATTCGAGAGTACCGAGGTCCCAATTGCTGACGTCCAGGTTGACGACGTTGGAGCCAGGATTGCCGTTGAAGATTGCGGTATCGGTGTTGGTGATGGAGCCGGTGTCATTGCCGGGGACGGCGCTGTTCCAGTTGCCGACCTGGGACCAGTTGTTGCCGGTGCCAGCGTCAGTCCAGGTGGCGGTGATTGCTCCCAGGACATGGTTAGAGTGTGAAAAAGAGACGGCGGCGGCAGCGATGGCGGCGGCGGTCGAGATAGCGCGCGCGCGGCGAGAATGATCTTTGCGCTGAAGATGGAACTTCCGCATGGAACCCTCCACGTAGATAGAATTTTGCTTAGATAGTTCTCCGACTCACTCGCTAAAATATACCCCGCGTGGTTGGGATCGCCTTGTCAAAAGCTTTGCATAAAAAGGGGGAATTCGTTGCATTTTCGGGCCTCTTTTTTGAGAGGAGTTTTCGATATTTGCTGCCGATCCCCGACAATGCGCAATAAAAATGCCGAGGAGCGGAGCGCCTCAGCAAGGGGAAAGGTCGTAGCTCTGGCCCGAAATTCAGGGCAAGCCCTGGAATCCTTTGTTCCAGCCGTAATTGAAGGGGTTGCCGCCGGCGGCGGGGGCTGTGATGAGTGTGCCGCCCCCGGGGCCGCTCGAGGAGACGTTTGTGTAGGCCGGGAGGTTTTGGGTCAACGGAGGTCCGATATAGCAGTCGTAGAAATCGCCCTGTCCGGAGTTTGCGGCGTATGTGTAGGGCTGCGGCTGAGCGCCGGTGTAGGTGTAGGTGTTGGTCGACTCACCGCTCGTCGAGGTTGGCACAAGCATTTGAGTGTAAGGGTTTATGCTGGAGACATGCCCATCTGCTGAAAGAACATTGCAGAGTTTTCCGCCACCGTGAGGAGCGGAGCCCCGATTTACAGCGCCAGTCTCCCCGCTCACACTGTTAACATCATTGATAACCTGGGCCCATCGCTGAAAGTAATCTTTGTAGCCGACAGGCTGTCCGACCTCAGCGCCCGAGGAATTGCTGTGAGGCGGCGGAACCGAAGCGTAGAAATTTGGCTTGATTGATTCTGTCAGCAGGATCACGTTGCCGGGAATTTCGGTCAACTCAGGATTCGTGGAGGCGACATTTATCCCGTTCGTGAGTCCAGTGTAAGATTTGAAAGCTCCCATGTAGTAGTTGTAAATGTAGTCGCCAAAATAACTGCCGCTATAGGTTTTCGTACCGACGGTTGCGCTTGTGTAGTATGCCTGGGAGGGATCGTCATCGTGCAGCGCGCTGGGGCAGCGGAGGACGCCTGCCTGGACGGTCCAGTCTCCGTTGAGATAGCCGTTGAAGCCGGTGGCGCCGGTATTGCCCAAGGCCCCGCCGGCTTTGCCAAGTTCGGGTCCGAGCAATTCATACTGCCACCAATCGATTTCGCCACCGCCGGGAATCTGGTAGTAACACAAAAGGGCGTGCTGGCGATAATCGTCAGCATACAGCGTCCATGCGGTATAGAACTGCCGCATGTTGGATGCACAGGCAACGGTGTTGGCCTGATCGCGAGCTTTCTGGAGCGCAGGGAGAAGAATCCCAATGAGGACGGCGATGATGCCGATCACGACCAGAAGCTCGACGAGAGTGAACGCCCGAATCCGCTTAGCCATAAGAGACCTCCACAAACCGCGCCGACAGGAAAATTGCGGCACCTCCGTACGCGCTCAACCCTACAACTAATACGTCGGGTAAGCCATCGCGTTTCCTGACAACTTTTTATGAAATCGTTGTACTTTTTGATGAAGAAGTTGGGGCTGGATTTTGCGAGAGAAATGTTATGGGGCGCGCTGCGAGAGAGTAGAAAGTAGACAGTAGAAAGTAGAGCGGCCCCCACCCTAACCCTCCCCCGGGGTACCAGGGGAGGGGAGAAGAGACTCCGAGGGCGAGGCGGGGAGGGGATTTTGTGGGACGGGGGAGTTCGTTGCCTGGTCGTATTCCCCCACGCTTCCATCGTCGCCGGCGTTGCGTTTCATGGTCGCGAGTCGGATGAAAAAGAGGCGCAGGTCGTTGATACCGCCGACGCCGAACCAGAGGAGGGTGATGATGACGACCACGACGGGGATGATGATGCCGACGTAAAGCCAGTAGGAGGCCCAGAGGCTGGTGGGCCAGGGGCGGATGAAGTTCCAGATGGTGCCGACGAGGACGACGGCGAGCCAGAACATCGACCAGAAGAAGATGCCGCCGGAGACGATTTTGTCCCAGAAGGTGAAGTCTTCGTCGAAGCCGAGGAAGCGTGTCCAGTTGAGATTCTTTTTGCGCTGGCGAGCGACGGCGGGGGATTCGGCCTGGTCGTCGGCGACGGCGTATTTTCCGCGATGAAGGAGGCGGTCCATGTCGAAATCTTCGCGGGAGGTGAGCAGGGAGATGAGGATGTAGACGACGCCGGAGGCGGCGGCGGCGATGAAGCGCGACTGATTCCCGTTGAAATTAAAATAGGGGGCGAGGGAGGGGATATCGTGATGGATGAGGATGCTGCCGAGGGTGATGCCTGAGCCGGTGCAGAGCGCGGCCCAGGCGGCGGGGGTGGTTCCTTTTTTCCAATAGAGACCGCCGACGATGGCAGCCCCCCCACCGCAGAGGAAGACGCCCTCGGTGACGAGCCACCACATGACGATGTCCATTTTTTGGTGGAAGAAGGTGCTGAAGAGAAAAGCGAAGACGGCGACGCCGATGACGGCGAGGCGCAGGAGAAGAACGTGGTGGGCGGGCTTCATGGGGGTTTTGCGGAGGGGGAGGACGATGTCCTGGATGAGGATTCCGCCCCAGGTGAGGATGTGACTGGCGTCACCGGACATGAGGGTGAGGACCATGATGAGGCAGAAGAGTCCTTTGACGCCGACGGGGAGCATATATCGCAGCGCGATGGGGACCTGCATCTGGGAGCGGACCTCGGGATCGGTAATGGCGGCGATGGCGTTTTTGCCCGGAAAATGCGGCGAATTCATGAAGGTCATGGCGCCCAGGACCAGGACGACGAGCATGACGTTGCGGGCCATCGTGCGCCAGTAACCGAGGACCAGTCCCATGCGGGATTCATGGGGATTGCGGGCGGCGGAGGCGAAGGAATTGTCCTTCTGGACGGCATTGGTGCCGTAGATGAGAGTGAGCAGGACCATGATCGCGTACCAGGCGTTGTAGTCCTTGGTCTTGGTCTGATCGAAGGGGTTGACCAATGAGCTGCCGGGCGGGGCGCTGGTGATGGTGGTGCGCATTTCGGGCCAACTGATGACGCAGAAGATGGCGGCGATGACGATGACCCAGACGAGGTGGGAGACGATACCTTCGATGCAGTCGGTGACCATGAGGGTGATCTGCCCGCCGACGAGCATCATGGTGAGGGTGCAACTGAGATAGGCGGCCATGATGAGGCAGTTGGTGGGAACGGCGAAGCCGAAAGGGTGGACTTTTTCGGGGAGGTTGAGGAAGTAGACGAAGAAGGTGGAAGAGACGGCTGGGAAGATGCCGTAGTTGAGGATGCCGGAGAGAAAGCCGAGAACGCCGGCGAAGAGGCGGAAGCGGCGGGAGTAGCGCATCTCGAAAAACTGGCCGAGGGTCATGGCGCGGGTCTGGCGGTAGCGATAGACCACGAAGCCGAAGATGGCGATGAGGAGGAGAACGGGAGTGGAGAGGGAGTCCCACCAGGAGAGGCAAAAACCGGCGGCGAGGAGGGGCTGGAACTTGGCGAGGGTATTGGCGATGCCGGTGGAGGCCTGGCCCTTGGAATTGCAGAGGATGTATCGGCCGGCGGCACGTCCACCGGCGACGAAGTCGGCGACGGATTTGACGTAGCGGCGGGTGTAGACCGCGCAGGCGATCACAAAGAGGATGGGCAGGACGGTGAGGACCCAGTCGATAGGATGCATGAAGCAGTCGCCAAGTGCTTGTGTTGAAAACCGTTGCCGTGTTTGCGGGGATTATCACCTTTCGGGGGCGGGTGAGCCAAGCATTTCGAAATGTGCAAAGGATTTATCATTGATTGTCAGCCGGGGGTGAGCAAGAGTGGGTTAAGATCAAGCTTGCCAAAGATATAGGGTTGGAGTGCATGAGAGGTTTGATTTGGCGCGTTTGATTCGGCCCGTTTTGTAGCTTGTGCTGAATTTTTGCGAGGGAAACAACTTATGTTGCGGAGAAATGCCGGGGGCAAGGCACTGCGCGGTGGGGATTCATCTTCAAAATCTGCGAAGCGTCGGCGGCTGTATTCGGCGACGCGGATCGAGGCGGTCGAGAGCCGGATCATGCTCACGCTTCCGCCGCTGCCGGTGATTCCGACGGGGGCCGGACATCTGTTTGAAGTCACCTCGTATGGGGCGGTGGGGAATGGATCGACGAACGACACGGCGGACATTCAGGCGGCAATCACCGCGGCTTCGAATGCGGGAGGGGGAATCGTTGAATTCACGGCGGCGAGCGGCGCGTATGAATCCGGTGCGCTCACGATGGCGAGTAACGTGGATCTACAGATCGATTCGGGGGCCGAATTACAGGCACTGAGCTCGCTTGCATCGTCCAGCACGTTTATTTTATGCAGCCATACCTCGAATTTTGAGATTACCGGTTTGGGGAGCGGGTCGAGCATGGGTCGCATCGACGGGAACAACGGGGGCGTGGCGGCCAGCCTGAACATGATCACGCTCAACGACGTGAATATTGGGCTGATCCAGAACGTGCAGGTCACTAACTCGCCGCACGAGCATATCAACGGTAGCGGGGGCAGCGATAACGATGTGACAATCAACGGGGTGGTGATCAATACGGGAGCGGCGGTTGGTCAGACGGACGGGATCGATCCGCAGGGGACGAACTGGCTGATTGAGAACTGCACGATTTCGGATGGGGACGATGATATTGCGGTGAAGCCGGAATCGGTTTTCTGCTCGAACATTATCGTGGAGAATTGCACGATTCTTTCGGGGCATGGGATATCGGTGGGCGGGGAGACGAACGCGGGATTGAACGGGTTTTACGTGAACAACGTGACGTTCAACGGGACAACGAACGGGCTGAGGCTGAAGGCGGACGTAGGGAACGGGGGCGTGGTGCAGAATGTCGTTTTCTCGAACATCACGATGACGAACGTGCAGTACCCAATCCTGGTGGACAGCTATTACAACCAGAGCAACGATATCCCGACGAGTCCAACGAGCGTAACGTATTCGGCGTATGTGGCGGGAAGCACGCCGCTGTGGGAAAACGTGATTTTCGCGAACGTGACGTCGACGGATTCGGCGAGCAATTCGGTGGCGGGGATCATTTACGGGTTGCCGGAGGCGCTGGCGACGAATTTTGATTTTGTGAACGTGAAGATTTCGGCGCATGTTGGCATGCAAATCGACTATGCCAGCGGGATGTATTTCGATGCGAACACGAAATTCACGGCGGCCAGCGGGAGCGATGTTTTCGGATCGACGACGGGATCGCCGACGTTTCCAAATCCGTATGACTCAGTGGACATGGCGGCGGGGTATGCGAATGCGGACATCGGGGCGCCGACGGTGCCGAACGAAACTTCGGAGGCGATTTACGATCCGGGTTCGACGCAGTGGACGATCATGGGGGACGGGGGCGGGTTTTCGGGATCGAGCGATCAATTTAATTCGTCGTTTGGGAATGTCATCGGGAACGCGACGGAAGAGGCGGAGCTGACGAGCCTGACCGCGGTGAGCGGGGCGACGCCGACGGCGGGGGTGATGTTCCGGAACAGCAACAGCGCCACGGACCCGTTTGTGGCGATGGTGCAGACACAGGGGGGCATAATTGATTTTGAATACCGGACGACGGCGAGCGGCGCTGTGGCGGTGGGCAGTACTTTCATTGCGACGGTGGGGACGTATTACCTGGAGATCACGCGGTCGGGGAGCACGTTTACGGGGTCTTACAGCACGAACGGGACGAACTGGACAACGCTGGGAACGATATCGATCGCCGGCATCGGGACGGATGCGAAGGCGGGTCTGGCGGTGACCTCAAGCAGCAATGGAAACGAGACGACGGCGCTGTTTTCGCATGTTTCGGTGCTGACGGGGCCGAGCATTGCGACGCCCGCAGCAGCGAATCCGAACGCAACCAATGGGCTGACGACGAGCCTAAGCGTGCTGGGATCGGAGAACGGGACCGATAGCGGATTCACCTATATCTGGCAGTCGGGCACGCCGGGGGCGGCGCAGGTGCTCTACACAGACAACGATACGAATACGGCAAAGAACAATACGGCGACGTTCCCGGCAACGGGGACCTATCCGATGACGTCGCTGATTATCGACCCGCTGGGGCTGAGCACGAGCAGCTCATTTTCGCTGGTAGTGGACAGCGTCTATGCGGCGCAGTCGGGGTCGACGCTGGATATCACGCTCAACGGGAACGGCGCGGTTTCGCTGAGCGGATCGGGAAGCGCGGTAACGGCTTCGCAGAACGGGGGGTCGGTGAATTTCACCGGCGTGACCAGCATCGTGGTAACGGATTCGGGGACGGGAGATACGCTGAATTTCAACGGCGGACTGACGACGCCGATCACGTTTACGGGGATGGGAAGTTCGACGGTGAACGTGAACGGGGGAACGCTGAATTTCGCATCCGCGGCGACGATTGCCCTGGGGGTGCTGAACATCAATAGCGCGGTGCTGGCGGCGGTGCCGGTGAATTCCTCGGCGCAGACGCAGCTTCTGCTGAATGGGCTTTCGATCAACGGCGGGACGCTGGATTTGAGCGATAACGAATTGTTTATCACCTACGACAGCGGAAGCGATCCGATGTCGACGATCTATAGCTATCTCCAGTCGGGCTACAACAACGGCGCATGGAATGGGACGGGGATTATTTCGACATCGGCGCAGACGCCGACGAATGGATTGAACTATGGGCTGGGGTACTCGGATGGGAAAGATGGAGTTGTGAGCGGGTTGTCGTCGGGACAGATTGAGGTGAAGTATACGCTGCTGGGGGATGCGAACCTGGATGGGACGGTAAACGGGACGGACTTCAGCATCCTGGCGGGGAATTTTGGGCTTGGGTATACGAACTGGGACCAGGGTAACTTTTTGTTCGGGTCGTCGGTGAATGGGTCGGATTTCTCGGCATTGTCCGCGAACTTTGGGCAGGGAGCGGTGCTGCCCGCGGTGGCGATTGTAGAAGCGCCAGCGGCGCCGGTGGTGACGACGAGTACGACAACTTCTGGAGCGACCAATACACCGACGACAAAGACCGGGACGGGAAAGACAACCGTTGCGGCGGCGACGGTTTCGAATGGCGGGGCTCAGATAACAGATTCGGGAGATTCAACGGAGACAGACTCAAATGGGGGGAATGTGTCGCAGCAGGTTCTGAAGAAACGTCCCAAGCATAAGGGTTAACGGGGATCTGGCGCGCATTTGGCTAAGCCATTCAGGTAGCGGGCTGAAGCGACTTTCGGACATTTGTCGCAAATCGGTTGGGCAAAGTCGCAAATGAGGAGGTCAATAATACCATGAAAAGCAGGGCTTGATGGCAGTTTTTGGAGGTGTTGTGGTGTGTTCTAGCGGGCCGATCATGCCAACGGTGTTGCGATGGAATGCTTGTAAACGTGTGCAATTCGTGCAACTTTATTCGGCAATAAATGCAAATGTTCAAAGCTGCGTTTTTTGCAAACAGGTGTATGTTTGTTTCGACTAGTTAGTGTCTGACATGTCCAATTAACGAGAGGAGTGGGCTAATGCGAGGAGTATCGAAGCGTAAATTAGGAGTCGGAGCTTTGGCGGGAGCTTGCCTGGCGGGGGGATACGCGATCGCGTTTCCTCAAACTTCACAAGCAGACTTGGTTCTGAACGTGGGCCTGGCAAACTTTTCGACGACGGGCTCCGACGGGGGCGCATCGTCAAACCTGGGCGTGACGCCGATCACCTACAACCCGGCTCAGGTAACAGTCGCGGACGCGCCCACGCGAATTATGACGCGGCTGATACAACCGATCCGGGAACCATCTGGAACTCGATCGAAGGGGACAGCACGGTTCCGAGCAGCGCGAGCAGCGGAGTTATGGATGTTCTGTTCGAGCAGAATCTTCCACTGTCCAATTCGATAGGCGCCAGCTCGGGTGCAAAGCTGAACGTTTATCTCATCGAGTCGAATGGGAAATCAGACGTCATTCATACGAACCATGAGACGGCTGCGGGGACTGATCTCTTGAACCCTCAGCCGGGGAATTCGACATACGGGGCATCGCTGGTGGGCGACGGTTACACCAACAGCAGCCAGGATCAGTTGTTGATGGTCGACGACTGGATTACGAATGGTGCCTCGGAAGGGTTCATGTTCCAGGTCACGGGACTGACGGCGGATATCGACCAAAGCTTTTCGCTGTATGTTTATGGCTCAGGGACTTCGACCGGCCAGGGAGGAACATTTAGCCTGGCTTCAGGCAATGGCAATGAGACGGTGACAACCAACAACAGCGCGACAAACCGCTACAGCAGCGTGTTCTCGACAAACGGCGGCAACAATCCAACTCCGGAATTGGGGCTTAGCTGGAACGAGCTCACGGGCACGGTCGATTCGAGCGGCGATGTTGAATTCTCGGAATTGGCCAGCGGGACTGGAGTCAAGCCAGGAATAAATGGGTTCCAGCTTGACGTGTCGGTGCCGGAGCCTGCGTCGGTGGGATTGCTTGCGATGGCAACCCTGGGGCTTTTGGCCCGGCGGCGCAAGGCGTGATGCCGGCACGACTGATTTATTGAAATCGAACTCCGCCGATCTTTCGGCGGAGTTTTTTTTGCTTTGAGTTCAGGTGGCACACCAGCGACGCCAGATTTCGCGATAGGCTGCTTCGATTTGGCGAGCGAAGGCCGGGGCATTGATGAGGGGGGAGTTTGTCAAGCGATCGCGCAAGGTGGCACGGAGCTGGGAGAGGCGAGGAAGGTCGGCGGCGAGACCGGCGGCAATCTCGATATACTGGTGGGGGGTTTTCGCGAGAAGCTGTGGGAGTCCAAGATTGGTCAAAACGCTGACGCCCAGTCGCTGGCAATAGGTTTCACCCCCGAGCGAAACGACGGGAACGCCCATCCACAGGGCGTGGCAGGTGACGGTGTGGCCGCATACGGGGAAGGTGTCAAGAACGATGTCAACGCTGTTGTGGAGGGCGAGATATTGAGTGAAGGTCTGGTCGCCCGTGAGCGTAATCCTGCCGGGATCAATTCCCCAGTCCTTGAATTGGGAGAGAATGCGCGACTGGACAGTGGAATATTTGAAGGCCTTGGCGACGATAAGAAGTCGGGCGTGAGGAACTAGAGCGAGCAGATCGCACCATGTTCTGAGCAGGGGCGGATTGATTTTCTGGATCGTGTTAAAGCTTGCAAAGGTAACAACGCCCTGCGCAAGGGCCGGTAGAGGCCCAACCGGCGGTGCGTCGGGCGGTGGAGAATAGCAGGCAAAAGTCTGGGGAAGGCGAAGCAATTTCTCGGTGTAAAAAGCTTCCGTGGCCCCGGGCGGATCCGCCAGTGGGTCGGTAATGCGATAATCGATAGCCTGGAGGCCGGTGGTGTCGATGTATCCGAGGTAGGTGGCCTGGAGAGGGGCAGGCTTGAGTGCGAATACGGAAAGACGATTGCCGCCAGTGTGGCCGGAGAGATCGATGAGAATGTCGATCTGGTCGTTTTGGATGAGACGAAAGAGTTCCGAGTCGGTGCGGCCAGTAACATCTCGCCAATTGGGGACGGAGGATTGGATACGGTCGGTGGTGGGGTCGGGCTTAACCTTGTCGGCATAGCAGAAGATTTCAACTGCGGCGGGGTCGTGGACGGCGAGAAGACCCCGCATGAAGAATGAGACGGAGTGGTGGCGAAAGTCGGCGGAAACGTAGCCGATGCGGAGCGGGCGATTGGGGTCACGGGAATTGGAACCAGTTAGAGACGGGTGGATTTTCGGATTGGTATGAAGACGGCCCCAGGCGGCGTGCTCGTCAAAAATCTGCTGTGGGCGGACTTCGGGAAGAAAATGCATCGCGTACATGAGACTGCTGGCGCGGAGCGGAACTGAGGCGAGATTTCCAAGGCGCGGCGGAACTGGGCGACGGCCTGAGGGAGCAGACCGAGATCCTCCAGGGCCAGACCGAGGTTGGAATGGGCGGCGGCAAAATCGGGGCGGAGCTGGATGGCGCGGCGATGGGATTCGATGGCGGCTTCGGCGTCGCCGCCGGCGCGAAGAACGATGCCCAGGCCGTCGTGGGCTTCTGGAAAATCGGGGCGGAGCTCGATGGCATTTCTAAGAGCGGCGATGGAGGGCTCGAAATCGTTTCGCAGGCCCAGGGCAATGCCGAGATTGCAGTGGGCTTCGGCCAGGTTTGGCTGGAGGGTGATGGCGGATTGATAGGCAGCGATGGCGTTTTCGGTTCGGCCGAGGGACATAAGGGAGTTGGCAATGTCGAGGTAGAAAGCGGAGTTGCGAGGTTCGAGCTGAATGGCGCGGGCGAGCAATTGAGCGGCGACGTCGGGTCGGCCGGCGCGATGGGCGGCCTTGGCGAGCTGGGACAGTTGGGAGGGGTTCGCCGGGGGGGCGGTGAGGATCTGGCGGCAGGCCGATATCGCCTCGGAAAGGCGGCCCTGCTGGAAATGATCCAGTGCGGCCTGATGATTGTCCATCGCGGGTATTTTAGCATGGGGTGGGAGGGAACGCGCGGATGAAGACGGGATCGCTTATGAAGTGCGGCCGGTGTCCTCACCGGCGGGTTTTACTCCCCAAGTCGAAATCTCCGCCGGACTCACTGCGCGAGACGCTTGCGCAATCGGCCGAGAACGATCTGGCCGGTTGAAAACGCCCATCCGAGGTGAAACTTCACGAGCGATGGGGTGTCGTGCCAACGGCTTGCGTGAAGGTATCGCACAAACCGGGATCGTACGTGTTTTAACCGCCCCGGATTCCACGGCTTTCTTCGCCCGGCATAATGCTGAATGTTGGGGTGGTGAAGCAGTTCCAGTCTTCGCCGGCGAATTTCCCGTTCCATGGGGCGCTGTGCAGAATCGCGTCGGGCGTGATGAGCTCATCCACCTGGGCGTTCCACGCCAGGTCCAGGGGTCGCCATTTGCTTACGAGCACGGCATTGAGCGCATCCTGGTCGAAGTAGCGCGGCCTGAACTCCCGGACATAGTCGAGCGCGATCTTGCCGATGCGCTGCTCGCGCCAGCCTTCCAGATTGATCAGCAGAACACCCGCGTTGAAATAAGGGAGGCTCTTTTTAGCCGTTGGTTCAATCCCGGGAATTGGCAGCTCTTCACGGATGGTCGTTCCTCCGTAATCGCAGACGGCCATGAGGATCGCATCCTCCGGATCCTGATCATAAAGCTTGGCGAGATCTCCTTCGACGACCAGATCGCCATCGAGAAAAACCACGCGATCGAGACCGGCGGGCAGAATGTCCTCCATGACCAGGCGGAGATATATGGTGGTGTTCAAATGGCGTCGGGTCGGGAGATCATTGAATATCTCTCGATCGACGACATGCCAGTGAAGATCGACATTTCCGAACCCGGCGATCTTCGCCTCCATCCGCGCGGGAAGTGGGTTTGATGCCGCCATCCATCAGGTGAACGCTGAGCCGGCGGTCGCGCGACAGATTCACCGATGCCGAATAGATCATGATCGTCAGGGGCATGGCATAATTGTCATCCCCACCGCATAGAAGCGGGATTTGCCGATGGAATTTTGAAGAGCGTTGAATCATGGATTCCAGGCGCGCCGACGGCGCGATAGAAAAGGTGGGCCAATAAGAGACCAGGGGGGTTAAACACACCCCCCGACTCCAGTCGCAAATTCAGCCTAGAACCCCCAAAACACAAAAACGGAGTATGGGACCAACTAATGAAATGTACATGAAATTCTGAAGCCGATGGGCTTAATTTTTGCGCGGGATGACAGTGGAGAATCTGGGGTATCTGACGAAGGAAGCGTGCGATGGGCTAGCCCGGAAAATTCATCTCACCGCCCGCTTCGCTAGAGAACGCTGAGATCGCTGAGGAAGAATCAAATTTCGCAGACGGAAATTTGCCGGTGCAGGCCGCGCGAATGTGTTCATCGCAAAGCGCAACGCAAATCTTTATCTGAATTCAATCTCTGCGCTCTCCGCGTTCTCCGCGGTGAAAATCCGGGCTAGCGAGCCGAGAGGCGCTTCAAAGGTCGGAACTCCCTTCCTGTGTGATTTCGCCGGCCAACGTCGGTTGGCAACGAAGTACATAACGTGCCTCAAAATTTCGTGCTTGATTTATTGAGCGACGGATTCTCCGAGTTTAATGCGGCCCGGCTGCGGGTCTATGGATTCGCAAGCCCAATCGTGGCCGGCGGCGGGGTGACCATTGGGGGAAGCGTCTGCGGGATGGCGTCGACGTGGTCCAGGGTGATGTTGGTGGCGTGCTGGAACTGGAGGTCGGGGACCGCGGAGGCGCGGATGGTGACGTTGCGGAGGGTGGTGCCGTCGGCGTCGATAATGGCGCCGCCCTGCTTGGCGGTGATGTCGGCGTTTTCGATGGTGACGCTTTGCAGGGGCATCTCGGGGAGGCCGTGAATCTGGATGGCGATGTTGGCACTGTGGCAGAGGATGTTGCGGATGTTGATGTTGCGGAAGAGCGGCGTTCCCGGGCCCAGCGGCTCGGGGGCTTCCTGGGTGACGGTGAGGGGCTTGGCGACGGGAGCATCGGGAGGGAGTGGGGCATCGAAATCGGGGGGCGGGGCGGGGCGGGTGGTGGGTTTTTTCACCATGTAGTACATGTCGAGATTGATGCAGGCGTTGGTGATGTTCCACATTTCCAGGTTGTGGATGTCGATGTTTTCGACGATTCCGCCGCGGCCGCGGGTGGACTTGATGCGGATGGCTTCGTCGGTGCCGTTGAGGATGCAGTCGTGAACGTGGATGTCGCGGATGTCGCCGGAGGTTTCGCTGCCGATGGCGATGCCGCCGTGGCCGTGGCCGAGGATGCAGTTTTCAACGGTGACGTCTTCGGTGGGCCGGTGCAAGCGGCGGCCTTCTTCGTTGCGGCCGGACTTGAGGCAGACGACGTCGTCGCCGGCGTTGATGGTGCTGCCGTCGACGAGAACGTGCCGGCAGGAGTCGATGTCGATGCCGTCGCCGTTCTGGGCGTAGTAGGGATTGAAGATGGTGACGGCATGGACCGTCACATCGTCGGTGAGGAGGAGATGGATGTTCCAGGCGGCGGAATTTTGGAAGGTGACGCCGTCGAGGAGGACGTTATGGCAATTGGAGAGGACGACCAGCGGTGGGCGGAGCATGTCGTGGAAGCGTTCAAAGTCCTGGATGCGCGGGGTCCGAAGGCTGGCACGGAGGGCGGCGAGGGCGATTCCGCGGCGCCTGGCGTTAGGCACTGGGTACCAGGTGTCTGAGCGTCTGTCGACAAATCCGCCGGAGGCGACGAGGGTGTTCCACTGGTCGGCAGTCAGCTTGGATTTTTTGACCATGCGCCAGACCTGGCCCTGACCATCGATGGCGCCCTGGCCGGAGATTTCGACGTCGTGCAGGTTGTCGCCCATGATGGGGGAGGCGCACATATAGGTCTGCTGGCCTTCATAGTTGGTGAGAACGAGGGGGAAATCGGCTCGATTTCGGCTGAAGACGAGCATTGCGCCGGCGTCGAGGTGAAGGTCGACCTGGCTCTGGAGGCGGATGGGACGGGTGAGGAAGTTTCCGGCGGGGATGACGACGTGGCCCCCGCCGGCGGCGGAGCAGGTGACGATAGCGCTGGTGATGGCGTTGGTGCTATCGGTTTTGCCGTCGCCTACGGCGCCGAAGTCGGTGATGGTGAAGGAATGCGCGGGGATATCGGGGGCGGAGATGACCGGTTGCGCCGGCGCCGCCGAAGAGACATCAGGCGCAGGGGCGGACTGGCAGCGCCAGAGCCAGAAGGAAGCAGGCGAGGAGCGCGAAGCGGCAATGGCGATTCATGGTTTGCTGCTTCCTTCCGGTAAAGCGTCGGCGAGGCCCTGGACGGTGGAGTCGATGATGACCGGAGCTCCCTTGGTGGAAGTGATCCGGCAATCGATAAACTGGACTCCGTTGGCGTGGAAAATCTGCATCGGCTTTTTGGCGGCAACGTGGACCCGGGTGAGAATGATATCTACCAGCGGCATTTCGGGAAGTCCCACAATCTGACCGGCGATCTGGGAATCGGTGGAAGTGACATCGGTGATGCGGATATGGCTGACGCTGGGCGTGCGATCGAGGGCCCGGGCGCGGTCTTGCCGGGGATCGGTGGGGATCTTGGGGTAATAGCTGGTGATGAGGATGGAATTCTTGACGTTGTGCATGGTGAGATTTTCGTAGGTGACATATTCAACGGGCCCGCCGCGGTTGCGCGAGGACTTGATGCGGATGCCGGCGTCGGTGCCGGTGAAGGAGCAATTGCGGACGAGCATGTTTCGAAGGCCACCGCTGGTTTCGCTGCCGACGGACATTCCGTGGCCGTGGAGGAAGGTGCAATTCTGGATCAGGAAGTTTTCGCAGGAGGGGTGTGCAGCGTCGAGCATGCCACCGGCCTTAACGGCGATGCAGTCGTCGCCGGTGTCGATGGTGCAGTTTTCGATGAGGTAGTTCTGACCGGAGGGATCGATGCCGTCGGTGTTGGGGGAGATGGCCGGGGCTTTGATGTGGATGCCCTGGATGGTGACGTTTTTGCACTGCATGGGGAGGAGGTGAAACATCGGGGAGTTGGTGAGGGTGACGCCCTGGACGAGGATATTGGTGCAATTCGTGAGCATGATGAGCGCGGGGCGGTGCGGGAGCCATTGCCAGATCATGGGGTCGGTGCCTTTGAGAGGGAGCTCTTTCCAGAATCGGGCGCCCTGGCCATCGATGGTACCGGCGCCGGTGATGGCGATATCGTGGCCGTCCCGAAGGGTGATGGCGCTATCGTATAGGCCGTTGACGAGGTTGTAGTCATCGGGATTGGGGGTGAGGCGAATGACAGCGCCGGCCTCGAGGTGAAGATTGAGATTGCTGGCCAGGACGAAGGGGGTCACGAGGTATTGGCCAGGCGGCACGTCGACGATTCCACCGCCGGCTTTTGTGCAGGCATCGATAGCGGATTGGAAGGCGTGGGTGTCGAAGGTTTTGCCGTCGGCCTTGGCGGCGAAATCGGAGATTTTGAAGGTGCGATCGGGAATTTTGGGAAGGGGCACGGAGAAATCGCTGGGAAGCGTGGCCTGTGCGGGGCAGTTCAACGCTGTCGCGAAAGAGATGGCGGCGATGCAGATGAGTTTATGGAAAGGGTTCATGGGTTTGCAGGAAGACCCACGGCAGCGACGTGGGCGTTTGGGATCAGACTGATCTAGTACCCTTTCATTTGTTTCGGCCGCTGCGATAGCGTGCGGGCGTTTCCCCCAGGGCGGCTCGAAATACGCGGGTCATGTACTGTACGCTGCTGAATCCGGTGGCGCGGGCCACCTGCTTGATGGTCATGTCGGGGCTGAGGAGAAGCTCTTTGACCCTGGCAAGGCGGACGCGCTCGATTTCCTCGTGAATGGTGCGGCCGATGACGCGCTTGAGGCGCTGCTGGAGGGTTGCGCGGGACATGCCCATGTGGGCCAGGACATCGACGACGCGGAGCCCCTGGCAGCCGTTCTCGCGGATGTAGCGGAGGGCGCGGTTAACCTCGTCGTCGTCGCTGGCGACGGTGTCGGTGGAAAGCCGGGTGAAGATTCCGCGCGGGGCGAGGCGCTGTCCGGTTGGCGTGCTGGATTTTCCGCGCATCATTATTTCGTCGAGGAGGGCGGCCGCGGTGTAGCCGATGTGCTCGGCATTGACGTCCACGCTGGTGAGCGGGGGAATCGATAGATCGCAAAGGTGCTCGTCGTTGTCAGCGCCGATGACGGCAACTTCATCGGGAACGATGGCGCCGCAGCGGCGGCAGGCGTCGAGGACTTGGAGTCCGCGCTCGTCGTTGCAGGCCATCACGCCTACGGGCTTGGGAAGGGAATCGAGCCACTTGGAGAGGAGTTCCTGTTCCATCTCCCAGTTGTCCGGGGGGCAGTCGGCGGGGAAGACGTCGCAGGTTCCACCGGCGGCGCGGACGACCTCGGCAAAGGTTACGCCGCGCTCGTCGAGGCCAGGATGAACGCCGGCGGGCTTTCCGCAGAAGGCGAAGTGCTTCAGGCCGCGCTCAAGGAGATGCTCCGCGGCGAGGCGGGCGATCTGATCGTGATCCGGGCCGACGTAGGGGAACTGCAATTGACCCACGGTTCCGCGGAGGTTGACGACGGGGACACCGGAATTGAGCAGGAGATTGGCGATTTCGGGCGTGTCGATGCGGGCGAGGATTCCATCGCCATGCCAGTTGGTGAGCCAGGGGGGTGGTGGATCGCCCAGGCCATGGGGATGGAAATAGGTCGACCATCCGCCGTGCTCGCGGTTGTACTTGGAGACACCGCGGAGGAGCCCCCTGCCGTAGGAGCCGCTGGTTTCGATAAGGAGAGCCACGTGGCGCATGGGGCCACGAGATGACTCGCCTCCTCTGGGCGACTCGATGGGCCTGGGGTGGGCTTGCTGGCGCGTTGCGCTGGGTGGGGAATCGGGGGAATCTGAGGGGAATTTTCGGGCTTGTTTAGCTGGAGATGCAGTCGGTTTGGGCTTTCGGGGCTTAGGAAGCGTTTTCGTTGCGTTTGGTTTTGTTGGAGCGACCAAAATTCCTCCAGGCTTATACAAATTTATCACGCTGGATGGGGGTAAAAAGCGATTATGCAGAAAGTATAAAAGTTTTATAATTTTCTACCATACGCGGCGGACACATTATGGGGTTGCGGCAATCGTTTATGTGATTGCGAAAAGTGAAAAAACGCGCCGGCAAAAGTTGTCATAACAGAAAGCGATTCCGTTCGAATAGTTCAGGGAAAATGACCAAAGTGAAAATACGGCAGGGTAATAAGAGATGAAACCTTTGCACAAACTCATACATCTCGGCAGGGGGTGGTTTGGGTGTGGTAGACTCAACAAAAGAATGATTTCCCCAAATCGCGGGGACAAGTCGATGAAGATTCTGGTGTGGGCATGAGCACGATGGATGCGGTTTCAGTAAAACAGACGGGGCAAGTGCCCCAATCGACCCAAATGCAGCCGGCTGGGGGGCCGAAGTGCGGGGACTGGCTTAATGTTCGCCAACTGGGGGCGGTCGGGGATGGGGTAACCAAATGCACCGCCAGCATCCAGCGGGCGATCGATCAATGCGGGACCAATGGCGGAGGCACGGTATTTCTTCCGGCGGGGAGATACGTTTCGGGGACGCTCTGGCTTCGCAATAACGTGACGCTGCATCTCGAATCGGGTGCGGTTCTGATGGGGGACAGCGACCCCTCTGCCTATCCGATGTGGGCTGGAGCGTGGGAAGGACCGGAGGCGCTACGGCGGCACGCGCCGCTGATTGCAGGGGAAGGATTAACCAACATCGCCCTCACCGGGCGGGGCACGATCGACGGGCGCGGAAAGACCTGGTGGGACGCGTTTAACGCCAAGCCAGGCCCGGATCTGCGGCCGTCAATGGTGCGGCTGGTCGATTGCCGGGATGTGCTGATCGACGGACTGCATTTCGTCAATTCGGCGCGCTGGGCGCTGAACCCGGTGGCGTGCGACAACCTGACGATCCACCAGGTGACGGTGCGGAATCCGCCCGATTCGCCGAACACGGATGGGATCAATCCGGATTCGTGCAACAATGTTCATATCGCCAATTGCCACATTGACGTCGGCGACGACTGCATCGCGATCAAATCGGGATCGGAAGAAGACGGGCGGCGGACGCTGCGGCCCTGCCAGAACATCACCATCATGAACTGCACCATGCTGCACGGGCATGGCGGGGTGGTGATCGGCAGCGAGATGTCCGGCGGCGTGCGGAACGTGGCGATTTCCAACTGCGTATTCTGCGGCACGGATCGCGGCATCCGCCTGAAGGCGCGCCGCGGGCGCGGCAGCGCGGTCGAAGATATCCGCGTCGACAATATCGTCATGGACGATGTGCTCTGCCCCATCGTGCTGAACCTGTTTTATATCTGCGGAGCGGAAACAAACAGTGTATTGCTCGATCCTCGCCCGCAGCCGGTGACGGCGCGGACGCCGCAGTTCCGCAGATTGCGGTTCAGCAACATTACGGCGCGGAAAGTGAAGTACGCGGCTACGTTCATGCTTGGTTTGCCGGAAATGTCGGTGGAGGACATCGTGCTGGATGGGGTTTCGGTTTATATGGACACGATGAATTCCCAGGCGGGTTCACCGGCGATGGCCGCCGGGGTTACGGATATGTGCCGGGCGGGGTTTGTGCTGCATAACGCACGCAACGTGAAGCTGCGGGGGATCGACCTTTACGATCAGTTCGGCCCGGCGGTGGTGATGAAGAACTCGCAGGAAGTTTTGATCAGCGACCTGTGCGCCAGCGCCGACAAGGACCCGCTGATCGTGGTGGACGGAAAAGCCGCCACCGTGAGCGAAGAGCGCGACGACGCGGGCGGCGGACTGATGGCGGGGGAAGACGGACAGCGGGCGCGGATTTTTACCCGCGGGTGGCGGTATGGGCGGCGGCGCACCTCGCGGGCGGGGACGGATGCGGCGCTGTCGAAGCTGGCGGCGGAATCGCCGGATTTGACCTGAACTCTTCCAACCAAATCCATGACCTTGCGGTGGCCACGGGAATGCGCCCGCAAGCGGGGCCGCTAAACTTGGCGATCGACGCTTGATCCGGACATTCGCAACACTATTTGGCTGAGTACCCGTTTCTTTTTCTAGACGGCGGTGCGGCCTTCATACTGGCCGTATTCGAGCCAGTGGATGAACCCGTCGGGGAATTCGCCGGCGGTTACGGCGGCGGCTACGTCGGGGTTGTCGGAAAGATAGGTCTGCTCGTTGTAATAGTTGGACGCGACGGCGCCTTCGTATTGGCCGTATTCGAGGAACCACTCATCGTCGGACGTGAAGGGCTGGCCCGAGACATACGGCGATATGTAGCCGTTGTCGGCGTCACAAACCGCGGGGGAGAAGTAGAGCATGGGGCTGAGGCCTTCGTACTGGCCGTACAGGACGTAATGCTCGTAGGCGGAGGTGACGTCGCCCGCCTGCACGGCCGCGGCGATGGATGGATAGAGCGAGAGGTAGTAAGCGCTGTCAAAATAGAGGAGCCCACCGCGGTTCTCGTACTGGCCGTACAGGTAATATTGCATGAAACCGGAGCTGACCTTTCCGGCCTGGACGGCGGCGGCGACGTCGGGATTCTGCTGCAAGTACCAGCTTTCATTCCAGAATGGGGAGGGGCTGTAGCCTTCGTACTGGCCGTACTGGACGTAGTGGTCGTACCCCGTGGCAAACTCCCCGTCGGCGACGGCGGCGGCTACGTTGGGGTACTCTTGCAGGTAATAATGCTCATCAAACAGCGAATTCTGGCTGACGAGCGTTTTGGTGGCCAAGAGGACTTTGGTGTCGTTGGCTTCCACCACGTAAATATAGGCGGTGTGGGTTCCGGCACTGAGCATCGGGGTGGAGAAGGTGAAGCCATGATCTGTGGAGCCGAGGACCGTTTGCAGATCCGGGCGGGACTGATCGGCGGAGAAGGTCTGCGTGGGTCCGCCGGTGATGTCGATCTCCACGTTGGCCGGGTTGGAAGGTTGTGTGGGGTCATACGCCCAGCCGCTGATGACGTTCATGTTGGCGGTGTCGATATAGCCGGGGAGATCGATCGTGAAGTTGGCGGAAGTGGCGCCGGTGAGGGAGCCGTCGCTGGCGGTGAAGGAGTAGTTGCCCGGGGTGTCGAGGGCGACGGTGCCGAAAGTCGCCACGCCATTGGACGCGGTGGCATGGCCCGATCCGGTCTGCGGTCCGCTGGCGATGGTCAAAGTTACCGTGGAATTGTCGGTGGTAACGACGTCGCCGCTCGAATCCTCGACTGCCACCTCAATCGAAGGGGAGATTTCGATTCCGGCGAAAGCGTTGGTCGGCTGCTGGATAAAGGCAAGTTTGGCCGCGGCGCTGAATAACACCCGTGACTCGAGAAACTCCAATTTGCAGTGGGAATGGCGCGAGGGTTTCAAACGATCGTGCTGTGCACGCATTCAACGCGAAATCGACCATCTCGCACAAAGTTCTGAACAAATTTGCTTTTTTCATAAAGTTGGGGTCCTTGCGCAAAAAAGTGACGGGGCGAAACCGCCGATAATACGGGTGAATGACCGAGCGTTTCGTGGGGGGGTCGGTTTCCCCACGCCAATTTCGCAGCAGTCGACGTCCGCGCGCAGCGTGGGCGCGGGGGTTATTGTTCCGGTATTTTTCTGCACGCTGGTGTGCAGCTCGGCGCTGCTTTTTTTTGTCGAGCCGATGTTTGCGAAGCTGCTGCAGCCACTGCTGGGCGGGACGCCGGGGGTTTGGAATACGTGCATGGTTTGTTTCCAGGCGCTGCTGCTGGCGGCCTATGCGTTTGGGCACTGGTCAATCGGCCGGCTTGGCGTGAAGCGGCAGACGGTGGTGCAGATTTTGCTTTTGAGCGCGGCGGCGCTGGCGTTGCCGGTGGCGCTGCCGCGGGGATGTTACCCCCCCGCCGGGGGCAATCCGATTCTCTGGGTGATGGGAAATGTGATCGCCGGGGTCGGGCTGCCGTTTTTCGCGGTGGCCACGACGGCGCCGGTGATGCAGCGGTGGTTTTCCGCGACCGGGCACCGGGCCGCGCCGATCCGTATTTTCTTTACGCCGCGAGCAACCTGGGAAGCCTGGCGGCGCTGATCGCGTATCCGACGCTCGTAGAGCCGAGGGTGGGGCTGCGGCAGCAGGCGCAGCTCTGGTCGATCGGATATGCCGGGCTGGTGGCGCTGACGGCGGCCTGCGCGCTGTTTGTACGGCCCCAGCCGAGCGTACGGAAAATCGAGCGGGAAAGAATTTCCTGGCAGCGGAGGGCGCGGTGGATTTTGCTGGCGATGATCCCTTCCAGCCTGCTGCTGGGAACGACGACGTTTATCACGACGGACATCGCGGCAGTGCCAATGCTTTGGATCGTGCCGCTGGTGCTCTATCTGCTGAGTTTTATTTTCGTGTTTTCATCGCGGCAGATTTTGCCGCATCGGCTGATGATGCGGCTTCAGCCGGTCTGCGTGCTGTGGGTGGCGCTGTTCATGCTGGGCCGGGTGGGGCAGCCGGTTTGGATGGTGCTGGCGGTGCACCTGGGATGTTTGTTTGTGTCGTCGATGGCGTGTCATGGAGAGCTGGCGAAAGACCGTCCGTCGGCGGGAAGACTGACCGATTTTTATCTGATGATGGCGCTGGGCGGGGTGCTGGGCGGCCTGTTTAATGCGCTGGCCGCCCCACTGCTGTTCAACAGCGCGGTGGAATATCCGGTGGGGCTGATCGCAGCATGCTGGGTTTGTGGGAGAAGGAAGATCAGCGGCGGGGGAATGATCGTGGATTTCGTTTGGCCGGTCATTGTCGGGATGCTTGCCTGGGGCATTTTGCGCGACCGCCGGCGAGGCGATTTCGGCGAGGATGCTCGCGGTCGGGGTCGCGGTGATGATGGCGGGGTTGGCGCTTGCGCAGCGGCGAAGGTTTGTGCTTTCGCTGGCAGCACTGTTTCTGGTGGGCGGGGCGGAGGTGGGGAAGGGCGAAGTTTTGCTGGCGCGGCGGAGTTTTTTCGGGATTCATCGGGTGGTGAGGAATCCGGATGGGCCGTTCAATGATATTTATCACGGGACGACGGTGCATGGGCGGGAGTTTGTGGATTCGGCGGGCAGGCCGGTGCGGGCGACGACGCCGCTGACGTATTACAGCCGCAGCGGGCCGATCGGGGAGATCCTGGCGAAGGAGATTTCGGCAAATCCGCGGCGGCGAATTTCGGTTGTCGGGCTGGGCGTCGGAACTTTGGCGGCTTATGCGCAGGGCGGGACGGAGATCACTTATTATGAAATCGATCCTGCGGTGCGGTGGATCGCGCGGGATTCGGGGTATTTTTCGTATCTGAAATCGGCGCAAGATCGCGGGGCCGATGTGAAGATTGTCATGGGGGATGCGCGGCTGACGCTGGGGGCCGCGGTCTCCAAATCGAGCGATGTGCTGGTGATCGATGCGTTCAGCGGGGATGCGGTTCCGGTGCATCTGCTGACCCGGCAGGCGATGCGGATTTATCTTGATAAGCTCGATCGCGGGGGAATCCTGGCGTTTCATATTTCGAATATGTATCTGAACCTGCTGCCGGTTTGCGCGGCGCTGGCGAGCGATGGGGGCTGCGCTGCGGTATATCGAAACGATCTGGACGTGAGCCCGGAAGAGGCGATAGCGGGGAAGTCGGCTTCGCAATGGGTGGTGATGGCGCGGGATGCGGGGGATTTGGGGGTGGTGAGCGGGGATTCGAGGTGGAAGCCGCTGAAGGCGGGGGCGGGTCAGCGGGTTTGGACGGATGATTTTTCGGACATATTCAGCGTTTTTCAGTGGCGGTGATGGGACTCGGGCCGGTATGGGGAGAGGGGCATGTCCGAAAATGCCTGGAAGTGCCCGGGATTTGACGATGGAATTTCTTTTCCCGCGGCGAAGGGGAATGGGGGTTTGAGATTTGAGATTTCAGATTTGGGGTGGGAGACATTGGTACTCCGGGTGGTTGGGGAAAAAATACGATGCATCTATATACAGGTCCAAAAGGTGCACGTTTTGTACCTATTTTTGGGAAATCTGCGGATTTTGTTGAAAAAATATTTTTGGGGTCTACGCGCTGCGCGAGAGAGTAGAGCAGTAGAAAGTAGAGCAGTAGAGAAATGCCCCTCACCCCGCTGCGCGAGAGAGTAGAGCGGTAGAAAGTGGAGCAGTAGAGAAATGCCCCTCACCCCAACCCTCTCCCGGATTACCGGGAGAGGGGGTAAGAGGGAGTAAGAGGGAGTACCGGGCGAGGGGAAAAGCAGTGTTGGGGGCGGGGATATTATCGACCTTGGATGGACGATAAAAAATGAGGGTTAGGGCGCGTGATATTCTACAAATCCAGAACCGATAAATGGAGCGATGCATTTCTCTCGCCGGAGAGGCTGCAACTGGATGAAAGCGTGGTCGGCGCGGAGGCGACAAGTTTTAGCGGCGGCAGTCATTGCGCTGGTGGAAGCGCAGGGGCAGCGGCGCGCGATGGCGATGCCGGGCGGGGGACAAGTGGTTGCGGGGTCGGCGGGGATTTCTTCATCCGGAAACGCGATGGCGGTCCGGCAGACGACCAACCGCGCGATCATCAACTGGAACCAGTTTTCGATCGGAGCCGGGGAGTCGGTGACGTTTGATCTGCCGTCGAAGTTATCGGCCGTTCTGAACCGGGTTACGACGCTTACGCCATCCGAAATCGACGGGACACTGGCTTCCAATGGGAGTGTTTACCTGGTCAATCCCAACGGGATTATTATCGGACCGCATGGCGAGATCGACGCGCAGAGCTTCGTGGCTTCGTCGCTGGACGTGAACAACACGGTTTTCATGGGCGGGGGAAATCTTGCGTTTGCCGGGTCGTCATCGGCGGCGGTGGTGAACGAGGGGACGATCAACGCGATGGGGGGAAGCGTCGTGCTGATGGCGCAGAGGGTGCAGAACAGCGGGCAGATCAGCGCCCGCGGCGGATCGGTGAACCTGGCGGCGGGGAGCGCGGTTTTGCTTCAGCAATCGAGCACGCCGGGGTTCACGGTGCGGGTGATGGGAAGCGGATCGGTGAGCAACAGCGGGCTGGTGCAGGCGACGATGGCGCAGCTTGCGGCCAACGGGGGGAACGCGATGGCGCTGGCAATCAACAATACGGGGATCGTTCGGGCGACGGGGGTAAAAAATGTCGGAGGGCATATTTATCTGAGCGCGGGGGGCGGGGAAGCGAGCAACAACGGAACGCTGGATGCTTCATCGAGCGCGGGAGCGGGCGGGGAAATCGTGATGACTGGGAAAGATGTGATGGTGGGGAGCGGGTCGCAATTGCTGGCGACGGGTACTGGCGGCGGCGGGGAAATTTTGGTGGGTGGGAGCTGGGAGAATGAGGATGCTTCGGTGCCGCAGTCGGTGGGTGCGGTTGTCGAGAAAGGGGCGGTGCTAAATGCATCCGCGACAGATTCGGGGACGGGGGGAACGATCGTGGTGCGATCGCATGTGGAGAACGTGGATTCGGTGACGCGGGCGTATGGAACATTTCTGGCGCAAGGGGCGGGGACAGGGGCGGGCGGGCGGGTGGAGACTTCGGGGCATTGGCTGGACGCCGGCGGGGCGACGGTGTCGGCGGCGGGACCGGGGGGCGCGGGGGAGTGGCTGCTGGACCCGTATAACCTGGTCATCAATTCATCGACGACCAATGGAATCAACGAAACGTCTTCGCCGTGGGTTCCGACGTTTAGCGGGGCGAACGTGGATGCCGCGGATATCGACACGGCGCTGAACGGCAATAACAGCGTGACGATCTACACGGGCGGGAACAGCGGGGGCGGGGATTCGGGGAACATCACCGTCAATGCGCCTATCAACAAGGCGACCGGGAGTGGAAACGTCACGCTGACGCTGCGGGCGGACAACAACATCATCATCAACGATCCGATCACCGCGACTTCCGGGGAATTGAACATCGTGCTCGATTCGCATTTTAGCACGGGAGGGACGACGGCGGGCCTGATTATCCTGGACTCAAACCTGAGCACCAACGGGGGGAACGTGAGCTTCGGGACGGACCGGACGTATAACGGGGCGCTGATCGGGGGAGATGTTTATCTGAATGCAAGCAGTGCGCAGATGATCTCAACGGCGCCCTCGGCGGCGGGAACCGGCGGAAGCGTGACGGTTTGGGGGCAGGTTCTGGTCGCAAATCCGAACGGGCTGGCGATCAGTACGGCGGGCGGGGCGGTGAACTTTGAGAGTACGGTGGATTCGGGAGATACCTATTCGCTGGGAGCGGATGGGAGCGTGACGTGGACGCAGGCGGTGACGGATGGGCAATCGGGCACGGCGGCGGGGACGAGCGTTGGCGATACATACCTGGCGACGATCACGACGTCGCTTCAGAACCAGATTGCCGCCAACGCGGCCGGATATCAGCCGGCGTGGCTCGGGGGGCATCGGCCGATCGTTGGGGGAACGACGAGCCAGATCTGGTATTGGGTGACGGGGCCGCTCGGGCAGGCGAACGGCGGTTTGGGGACGGCGTTTTTTACTGAGTATTACACGGACCAGGTCTTCAACGCCCCGGATGGGACGCCGATCAATGGGGCGTTTACCAACTGGAACCCCGGTGAGCCGAACAATGATGGGGGCGCGAACACGATGACGAATGCGGAATCGGCGCTGGAGTTTACGGGAAGCAACTCGCTGTGGAATGATTTGCCGGACCATTCAAGCACCAATCCGTATGTTGTGGAAACGAATGTTGCCCCCAGCCCGATGACGATTAACGCCGGCGCGGGGCGGGTGACGTTTGCGGGATTGGTGGGGAGCAACAAGCCGCTGGCGAGTTTGACGATCACCGGGCCGGTGACGGTCAGCGGGGGCGGGATTACGACTACCGGGGCTCAGACCTACAACAATCCGATCACGCTGGGGTCTTCGAGCACCTATTTCGCGGCGACGGCGAGTGATCTTACGATGGGATCGAACGTCACGTATACCCAGGGAACGCCGGGAACGGTGACATTGCAGTCATCCGGCAGCGTGATTCTCTCGGCGGCCACGACGATCAGCGGCGCGACCGGCAGCAAGCTGGGCGTAACGCTGGATTCGGCGGCGTTTGGCGGAACATCCGGGGCGATCTTGCTTGGCGCCGGATCGGGAATCGATTCCTTCGGAGGAAACGTGGTGCTCGGCGGCGGTTCAACGCCGGCATCCAGCCCTGCCTACGGCAATTCAACTTACATCAACGGTGTTCAGCTTCTGGCGGCGACGATTTCCACCGGAGCCGGCAATCTCACGATCAACGGCCAGGGATATTCCGGGGGAAGCTTGGCCGATGCGGGTGTCTCGCTGACCGCGAACGGAGGATCGGGACCGGGCAGTTCGATCACATCGGCCGGCGGCACAATTTCGATCACCGGCACGGGCGGAAACAGCTCCTCGGGATCGCTCGGGGTGGCGATCGACCTGGGATCGTCGGTCACCGCGACGGGCGGGGGGAATCTCACCATCACGGGTACGGGAGCGCCGGGAAATTACGTCGGGAACATCGGCGTTAACCTGCTGGCATCAACGGCATCGGTAGACACCGGGACCCTGACGATCACAGGCGTCGCCGGCGGTGGGACCGACGGCATCGGAGTGGATGGGCCGAATGGAGCCCAAATCCTGTCCACCAGCGGCGGCCCGATCGACATCGTGGCAACCGGAAACACTGGCGGCTCAGCTTTCGCTCTTGGCGGCAGCGCAACGGTCGGCAGAGCTTCGGGGGGGAACGTGACCATCGAAGCGGACACGTGGAGCGTCTCTCCTGCCGCGCAAATCAAGGGGACCGGCATCCTGACGATCTTCCCGCAATCCTCCGGAACCTCGATCGGCCTCGGCGACGGCGCCAATGGAACGCTCGATCTCGACGCCGCCACGCTGGCCACGATTCAAAGCGGATTCTCGGCTATTTATATCGGCGACAGCTCGAACACGAGTGCGATCGAGGTTCAGACGGCGAATTTGAATGGCAACGTGAACCTGATTGCCGGCATTGGCGGAATCGCAGTCGATGGGACGCTTTCCGTCTCCGGTAGCCTCAGTTTCACGTCCACCGGACCGGTGACGCAGAGCGGCCCCATTTCGACGCCGGCACTTTTACTCCTGGGCAGCGGAAGCGTGAGTTTGAATGATTCGAATAATTCCGTGCAGACGATCGCGGGAAACGTCTCGGGCTCAAGCGCGCAGTTCACCGATCTTTCGAGCCTTACCGTCGGAAGCATCGGTGGAACCAATGGATTGAGCGACAGCGCGGGGGCGGTAACGCTGGTTTCGGGGTCGAATATCGTGCTTTCGCAGGGGGTTTCGGGAACGGGAAGCGGGACGACGGTTGTGTTGGCTGCGGGCGGGAATTTTGTGAATTCGGTTGGTAGCGGGGGGATTGGGACCGGGTCGGGTCGATTTTTGGTTTACTCGACGAACCCGGCGGATGATACGGATGGGGGACTGAGTGCGGGGCATCTATATGACGAGACGTACACCGGGAATCCGCCGGGGAGTATCGCGGCGGGTGGGAATCTTTTTCTGTATAGCTATTCGCCCGTGCTGACGTTTACGGCAGATGGGAAATCGAAGGTGTATGGGCAGGCGAATCCGGCGTTGACGTATCAGGTGGCAGGATTGGTGAATGGGGACACGGTTGGGGACGCGATTTCGGGAACGCCAGCGGTTTCGACTAACGCGACGGTGGATTCAGGAGTGGGAAATTATGCGATTACGCCGGGCGAAGGGACGCTGGATTCGCTGATGGGGTATACGTTCGATTTTGTGGGCGGGAACCTTTCGGTTACGCAGGCGCCGCTGACGATTACGGCGAATGATGCGTCGAAGGTTTATGGGGCGGCGCTGCCGACGTTTAGCGCGGGCTTCACGGGGCTGCTGAATGGGGATACTTCGGGCGTGGTTTCGGGGTTGCAGGTTTCCAGCAGCGGGAATGCGGGGAGCGGGGTTGGGCAATACAGTATTACGCCGGGCGGGGCGTCGGCGGCGAATTATTCGATCAGTTATGTTGGGGGAACGCTGACGGTGACGCCGGCGGCGCTGACGATCGCGGCGGTGAATCAGGCGCGGGTCCTGAACGTGCCGAACTCGGCGCTATCGGTCGATTTTATCGGGCTGGTGAATGGAGATGTTCCGGGAGATGTTCCGGGGGTGACGCTGGGCACGACGGCAGAGACGAAATCGCCGGCGGGGAATTATCCGATCATCGTCTCGGGCGGGGTGAACGGAAATTACGATATTACCAGGGTGGATGGCACGCTGACGGTTGCGCCGCTGCCGACCGAGGCGATTCAGGGGGAGTGGGAGACGGTGCAGCAGTCGGCGCCGAATTTTGGCGTGGTTCAGACGAGCATTTTGCCGACGGCGCAGACGGGGGAGCAGCCGCCGGCGATGGGGTTGCCGGGGAATCTGGTCTTGCAGGCGAATGTTCCCGGGCGGGTGAGGGGGAGAGGGAATATTGCGCTGAGCCGGGAACAGATGATGCGGAATGCGATTGCGCATGTAAGCTCGTTTGATGTGGGCGGGGCGCGGTAGCGCTGGAAAGGTTGGCATGTTACGGAAGGCTTGGATTGCGGTTCTGGTAATGGGTCTTGGTTCGGCCGCATGGGGGCAGGATGCCGAGCGGCTGGCGCCGAAGGTTCCGGCGCCGGGTGGGGCGGCGGATTTCAGGCGCCGGGTCCGGCCACCAAGCCGGGGGGGAGTGCGGTGGTGGTGGACGATTTGCGCGGGGTGGTGTTTGTCGATTCGCAGTGGGCGCTGAAGGAATCATCGGAGATGAAGGGGATTGACGTCAGCGGGGCGAAGCTTTTGAACGATCCGAAATTTGTGGGGCAGGTTTCGCCCTTTCTGGGCAAGCCGCTGACGATGAATGGGCTGAATGAGATTTGCCGGCTGGTGGTGCTCTATTGCCGGGGTGAAGATCGGCCGGTGGTGGACGCGATCGTGCCGGAGCAGGACGTTACGCGGGGGACGGTGCAGATTTTGCTGCTGGAGGGAAGGGTGGGGAAAGTGGTTTCGGAGGGGAACCGGTTTTTTCCCAGCCGGTTGTTTGTGGATGCGATCCGATCGAAGCCGGGGGATGAGATTGTGCAGTCGAGCTTGATGGACGACGTGGATTGGCTGAACCGCGATCCGTTTCATCACACGGATTTGCTGCTTCAAAGCGGTACGGAAGTAGGCCAGACCGATGTGGTCCTTCAAACCGAGGACCATTTCCCGGTGCGGGTTTATGCGGGGTATGAGAACACGGGGCCGATCAGCACCGGCGGAGATCGGTGGCTGACGGGTTTTAACACCGGAAACACGCTGGGCCTGGACGACCAACTGAATTACCAGTTCACGGCCAACAACGACATCCAGCGGTTCATCGCCCATAGCGCGAGCTACGTTTTGCCGCTGCCGTGGCGGAACATCCTGACGATTTTTGGGAACTGGTCTTCGACGCGGGTAATGACCGACCCGGAGATTTTCCAGACCGGCCAGGCGTGGCAGGTGAGCGGGCGATATGAAATTCCGCTGCCGCGGGCGGGGAATTTTCAGAGCTCGATCATTCTCGGCGGAGATTTTAAGCGCTCTAACACCAACGCCGATTTCGGCGGCGACAGTGTGTTCGCATCCAACGTGGACGTCGTGCAGTTCATGGCAGGGTATGACCTGAGCGAAGCCGATTCTTGCGGATCGGGGGATGCGTCGATCCAGGGATTTTTCTCGCCGGGATTTATCGGAGGGCAGGATGATGAGGCCAGCTACCAGCAGGCGCGGGCCGGGGCGGATCCGCAGTATGGGTATGGGCTGCTCTCGGCGGATCGGACGACGAATCTGCCGGCGGGATTCTCCTGGCTTTCGAAGTTTCAGGGGCAGTATGCAAGTGGGCCGCTGCAGGGGAGCGAGCAGCTTGGAATTGGGGGGATCGATTCGGTGAGGGGATATTTCGATCGGGAAGGGAACGGGGATGATGGGATCATCTTTTCGAATCAGCTTCAGTATCCGGTGAACCTCCCGAAGCTGGCGGGGGCGACGAACCAGGTAATGTTTTTAGCGTTCGTGGATTATGGCGTGGCCTGGCTGCGGGATGCGCAACTTGGGGAGCAGAGCCAGGAGAATTTCCTGGGGGTTGGGCCGGGGATCAGCTATCGGCTGGGGTCGTGGATCAGCATTGATTATGACTATGGGTGGAGATTGGCGCGGGGGGATCCTGAAATTCACGCGACGGGCAGAAATCATCTGCGGGTGGTGGTGAGTTTTAGTTATTAAAAAAGGTCCCACGATTGGATCCCGACGTCGAAAAATTCACCCAATGGATCGGGAGCCCTAATTGACTCCCGATCCATCGATTCCTCGACCGACTCCTTATTTGCGAGTAGCACGCAGGTAAGCCAGCTCCGCCGATTGATAGCAACTCTGCCAAACGATTTGTGACTTTCCGGTCTTAGATGGATTCTGCGCATCCAATGCAAACTCACCGATTGTCCGGGCCAGATCCTTACCTAAGCCGTCGCTAAACATTTCGAAAGGATCGATTCCCCACTTGTAACGGCGACCGCCATCCTCAAGAATTGCGCGAAACGCTCCAAGGATTGGATACTTGAAGCCAGCCGGAATACTATAACTGGATTGTTTCCCGGTGAAATCCAATGTCCACGCACTACCTTTGGAGTAGGCCACGCCCGTCAACTTACCAAACCGCCCGCCGGTGACGTCGCCTTTTTCGCCGCGAACCGCGTTATAGAGTTCTGGAAGTTGCAGATGAATTGTATCCCACAGCTTGAGAATTTCAGGCGCAATGGGATAGATCTTCTTAAAGGCTTCTGGGTGCTCGCGAAAGTGATTGAGACAAGCGGCTTTGCTTCGGTAGGTGTTAATTGGATGAACTGAAGCACTGAAATGCTGCCGATCCATTGTCATTAAAAGAGAGATGATTTCTCGGATACTAATGGGTTTAGGAGTGCCATCTGGAAAAGTTTCATACTCCTTGTAGGCGATGTGCCCTGAATATGGCTGGCCCTGCAGGCACTCCTTAATTTCCTCGAATTTCTGGTCCAAGTTTAGAAGACTTTCGTCCTTAACCTGGTTCGACGAATTCCTCGCATCCACCAAATTCACCAGCTCGTCAGTGTCAAATCCCTCGATTAATTCGAGCTTGACGAATTGCTTCTCGCCCTTGGCTTCGAGATCGCCTCGATTTTGCATCAAAATTTCATACGTGTGGCCGCCATCCAGAAGCCCGTGAAGGTTCTGATCGCTTAAAATGAGAGTAAGTGTTCCGGTTTTCTCATCCGTGCCGGCCTTGAATTCGACTCCGGCAATAGAGATAACGATTCCACGATTAAAGAATAAGAACGTCTCCCTTCGACTCAGGAAGCTGTCTTTAATTTCACGTGGAAGCGATCCCGTCAGTTTTGGATCGCGCACATTGATCCTGCGCCAATCTTTTAGATCTGGTAAATCCGACACTTCAACTACCGCAACATAGTTGCGATAACCTGGTTTTTTGTCGAATGGAGTTTCAATACGCCGGAACGAATACGTAGGAAATGACAATCGAGTCTTGGCCATGGCCAATCCTTTCGTAAGAGATACACTCTGTACCCCCGGCCACAGGGACACGCCCTAGAGCGTGTTGTGAACTTTCCCCATCATCGGCGATATTGGGTGGATGGCAAGGAAGCCTTACCCAACTGACGTGACGGATGAAGAATGGGCATTTGTGGCGCCGTATCTGACGCTGATGCGGGAAGATGCTCCGCAGCGAGAACATTCGCTACGTGAGGTCTTCGATGCGTTGCGATACGTGGTTCGAGCCGGCGAAGCCTGGCGAATGATGCCCAACGATCTGCCGCCCTGGGACATCGTTTATCAGCAGACCCGGCGCTGGATCAAAGCCGGCGTGTTCGAGGCCATGACGCATGATCTGCGTGAATTGCTGCGGATGCTGGCCGGCCGCGATCCCAAACCATCGGCAGCGATCTTCGATAGTCGCACGCTGCAGAGCACGCCCGAGAGCGGCGGCCGTGGCGGTTACGACGGAGCCAAGCGAAAGAAAGGAAGCAAGACGCACATGGCGGTGGACACGCTGGGACATCTGCTGGCGCTGCACGTAACATCGGCCGATCAGCAGGACCGTTCACGTGTGAAGCAACTGGCCCGGGATGTGCAGAAAGCCACCGGCGATTCGGTGGCGTTGGCATTTGTCGATCAGGGATACACCGGCGAACAACCCGCCGTCGACGCAGCCAAAAGCGACATCGAATTGTCAGTGGTTAAACTTCCGCAGGCCAAACGAGGCTTCGTACTGCTCCCCCGGCGATGGGTTGTCGAGCGATCGTTCGGCTGGCTCGGACGCTTCCGCCGATTGGCTCGTGACTACGAACGGTTGGCCACGACTCTGGCCGGTCTTCACTTTGTCGCCTTTGCCTGTGTGATGCTGCGTCGGCTCATGATGATAGGAGTGGAGTAAAGTGCACAACACGCTCTAGAGGTCGGGAGCGGGCAAAATGCCGCGCTCAGCCACCAACATAACAACTTCGGCTGGTTTCTGTCAAGATATTCTACGAAAAGTCCCATTTTCTGCCAGGGTAATCGCATGTAGCCACAAAATACGAAGAACCCTCACCCCAACCCTCTCCCTGAGTACAGGGCGAGGGGGAAAGAGGGACATGCGATTGCCCTGCACTTTCCGCCTCCGTTTTCGGCTTTACGCGTAGCTGTGCAGTCCGACCAGGAAGAAGTTCACACCGACCCAGTTGAAGAGCATGATCCAGAAGCCCACGAAACCGAGGAGCGCGGTCCACCAGGCTTTGTCGATCGTCACCACGCGAACGTGAACGGCGATGAGGTAGACCATCCACGTCACGAGAGCGAATGTTTCCTTCGGGTCCCACCCCCACGGCCGTCCCCAGCTTTGGTCGGCCCAGATGGCGCCGAGGATGATTCCCGCCCCGAGCATCCAGAAGGCGAGTTGGAGGACGACCAGATTGCACATGTCGAGCGTGGCCAGGAATGAGCCGGGGGAGACGGATCGGGGGCCGGCGCCGAAATAATATTTGCCTAGCCACCAGGTGCTCAGGAGGAAGGCGGCGCCGATGAGGGAATAGCTTGCGGTGACCATGGTGACGTGGATGTAGAGCCAGTAGCTCATGAGCACGCCCTGCACCTGGCTGATTTCGCCGCCGATCTGGCGGTCGGTGACGTAGGGGGCCATATAGATGGCGACCAGGGCCATCATTCCGACGAAGCTGAAAGCCGCGCCGAAGAGGCCGCGGGATTTTCGCAATTCGAGGGTCAACCCGACGACGGCGCCGAACCAGGCCGAGCACATGACGCTTTCAAATTCGTTTTTGATGGGCGGAAAGATTCCGCCCACCAGCCACCAGCGGATGGCGATGCCGGTGGTGTGGATGAGGAGGGCGACGATCATGAATCCGATGGCCCAGGGCCGCAGCTTGGTAACGCCGGCTTGGACGGACATGAGGAAGAGGACGAAGGAGAGAAAATAGAATGTCGCGCCGGGGATGGTGAGCATCGCCAGGCGGTTGTACATCACCTCCGTCATGCGTTTGGCATGGGAGGGATAAACGGCGGGATTGATCTGGATGAGCAGATCGGCCAGTGCCGCCGCGCTGCGATTGACGAGCCCGGCATCGCGCTCTTCCCACCCGTTCACGAGCCCGCCATTGGCGGCGAAGATCTGCCCGAAAATCTCCTGCTTGTCCTGATACCCATCCAGCGGAGGAGGCGGGGTTTCGTTGTGCTGGTGAAGAAGCTCGACCAGGCCCGGCACGTTGCCAAGAATTTCGGTGGGCGTGTGCCAGAGGCCGTCGCCCCCGCCTTGGCCGGCGGGAATGATCTCCGCCGGGATGAAATCGTGCTGCTGGCAGATCTGGTCCATCGCTGAAAGTCCGATGAGGACCTGGTTGATCGCCTTGCTCTTGGTGACGCTGGAAGCCTGCACCTGGCGGAGGAGATTCTGAACCTCGGGCCGCTCGAGGAAGGCGAGGGAGACGGTTCCCTCTTTTACGATCCGCTGTTTTTCCGCGTCGTCGATGTTTTGCAGGTTCTGAAATTCTTCGCGAAGGGGAACATTCTCGATCTTGATGATGTCGCGGGTGACGTACTGATCGGGGTGAAACGAAATATCGAGCAGCGTGTAAAGCGACGAATGCCCGTCGAGTTTTTCGTGCCCGGTGATCTGCCAGATCGCCTGGCGGGCAAAAGTGTCGAGGGTCTTCATCGTCTGATTATTCTGGACGGCAGCCATCTCCAACGGAGAAAGGTCGAGCTGCTGCTCGAAATCATCGGCGAGGGCGGCAGAGCCGAGGGCGGAGAGAGCAATGAGGGCGACGATGGCGATCAGGATTGATTTCATTGCGCGACCAACTCGGTTTTTTTTGCCGCCGCCTTGGCGATGGCATTCTGCTTCATCCGGCGAATGACGATCGGCTTAAGGTAGAAGGCATAGAGAAGACCCGACACGATCATGATGCAACCGGCGAGCATGATATCAACACCGGGCCGATTTCCGACGCCGATGGTGGAGGACTGGCCGTCGGGATCGTAGCCGGCCTGAAAGAAAATCCAGTTGCCGTGATCGTAATAGATCGGGCTGTTGAGGCTGGCGACCTGGGTTTGCGAGTCGCCGTCGGGATCGGTCATTACGAGCGTGGACTGGAAATCGCGAAACATACCGCTGCCCGTGGCAAGGCCGCCGGGATAGGGGAGCATGTCGAAATTCTTGAGATGAAGAGCGACCGGCATGGGCCGGCAGGTATAGCCAAGCTGGAGTTGCAGCGGGGCGCTGGCGCCGGGGATCTGCACGACGCCCATGGTCCAGGGAATCATTGGTTCAAGAAGCATGGGATCGGGTGCGGGATAAAGATCACAGGGCATGGGAACGTCCTGCGACCAATTACCGCAGGTGACCCGCGCGATGAGGACCTGCTTCACGCCCGATTCCCCCTGGTCCTTGATCTGATTCTGTTGCGGCGTGGGAATGACGCGGTCCTGGATTTGGAAGTGAGCCCGGCGATGAACCGTCGCTGCTGTGGGCTGGTTGTCGAGGGCGATGGAGATTTGTCCGCCCTGGGTGAAATCGGTGATTTGCGCGGGGGCGGTGAAAGTGGTGTGGATGTCGAGCAGAGATTTGTCGCCGGAGACGAGGAAGAGGTGTTTTTCGTCGCTGCCGCTGGGAAGAAGCGCGGCCGGATCGGTCACGAGAAAATCGAGGTTGAGGTTTTTGTCGATCGGGGTTTTCTGGCGGTTGCCTTTCACGAAGGGGGGCGTGGTGCTGGGGTCCATCTTGAAATCGGTCTGGGTGGATTTGCCGGCGAGAATCATTCGCCAGAATTCTTTGCCGCTGGGGGGAACGATGTGAAGCGTGAGCGCCTGTACGATTTCGTGCGTGCCGAACATGGGAAAGGCGGGATTGTATGATTCGACGGTGAAGGTGTAGCCGGAAGAAAGTTTCGTAGCGTTGCCGATGCCGGCTTCGAATTTCTGCGGCGGCTGATTGGGAAGCGTCGCAGTTAGGGAGAAGATTCGGTTGACGGAATCGCGGATGTCGGAGACGGAGGGATCGGAAACCTGGCGGTATTCCAGTTCAGTGTTGCCGAAGAACTGATGGGCGGCGGACGGATCGATGGTGCGGAGCATGACCGGCGGCTTGCCGTCCATCGAGACCTGGACGCCGACTTCGGAAGAGGATGAATCGTCGAGAATATCTTCCTGCACTTCGGCGTAGGCAAAGAAGCCGACGATGTCGATGGAGACGGGCTGCGAAACGCCAAGCCAGTCGGAGAGTTCGTTGGAGGTATCGGATTGCAAGCCGATCGGGATGAAATTGTGAATGCCGGTGAGGTCTGTGCGATGGAGGCGGTCGGGGTCATGCTCTTGGTCGTAATTGCCGAAGCGCGGCAGCGAGGGGAGCGGCGACATGCCGTACATCTCCCCTTTGAGAACGCGGGCGTAGAGGGCGCGCTCTTCCGAATTGTAAAATAGATTCACTACATGGTTAACGGGGATGAGCGTTTTGCCTTCGACTTTAAGGTGGTAGTAGAGCGAGGTGCCGACGATGAGGGTGATGATGCCGCTGTGGATGCACCACACGCCATAGCGCGGGGGGGTGAGGGGGATACGGTTGAGCGTGACCGTCACAAGGTTCAGGCACAGCAGGAGCATCATGAGCTTCAGCGGCCAGGCGTCGAAGAATTCCAGTTCGTTGAGTTCGAAGTATTCGCGGACGGCGGGCAGTCCCGACCCAACGGCAATATAGAGGCCGATGAGGATCATCAGCGTGATCCCGAAGATCACGTTGTTTAGCGTGTAGGCGAAGAGAATTCTGGCGAATCTGGCCACGGTGGTTGAAGAACGGCGATTCTAGAGGGGGGCCGGCGCAATTCCAGCAGGCGAATTGTCACGGGAGGCCGATCACGCGGCAATTTTTTTATTTTTCCTCTTTACAGTAGGTATTTGTTAGGTATTATGATACCCTAACAGACACCAATCAAGGAGCAATGGAATGCTGACCGTGAGATATATTGAGAGGATGTGGGAAGGGCGGAAATATCAGCGGCTTTTGGATGAATTGATTGGCCCGCGGGTGGAAGCCCTGGCCGCCGGTGAATTGCGGGAGACGCCGGCGGCGGCAGCAGCCGGGATGGCCCTGGTTCGCCTGGACGAAATGCTCCAGGCCCATGTCCCCATCGCCGCAAAGCTGATCCGGACCCTCATTGCCCTTCAGGATGCCGATGGCGGCTGGGGAGATGTGGCAACGACCGCACTTTGCGTCCGTGCCCTTTCCCTTCAAAACGGGCAGGGGGCGGTTATTGAGCGGGGGATTCAATATCTCGCGATATTGCAGCAGCCCGAGGGGATCTGGCCGAAGATTCCGATTCGGCGCATGCCGGAGGATGCGCTGGTCTCGGCATTCGTGATGCTCCAACTTATCGACAATCCGCGGTTTGAGGAGGCGGTACGATTTGAAGCTGCCGTACAATGGTTTACGGGGCGGCGGGGATTTCTGGATGAGAATGCGCGGGCGATCTGGGATCACGCTCGCCTCCGTCTGCCGGCGCACAGCACAACCCGCGCTGGGGCGGAGGCGAGCTGGTCCTGATCCGGTGGGTTGGAATGTTGGGTTAAGTTCGAATAGCGCCGGGCGGTTCGACACAGCTCACCGAAGTCAAGCCCCGCGGCTACACGGGGAGCGCCTAGGATCGTAAGATTGGCGCATGGGTGAGGTTGCTGATCGGTTGCCGAGGACTGTCGCGGTGATTGAGCGCGGTTGCGACGTCGGATTGCATACCGGGGCACAAATTTATGTTTCTGCGCCGGCCGTTGCGTAGTCGACGAAGGAGTCGGCGGGATTTCCTCGGATTCAATCCTCCTTTGGCTCTCAGCCGGCAAACCGCTGGCGAGCGTCATGTTCGGCAGATTGTGGGAGGCGGGGGCATTGGGCCTCGATGATCCCGTCGTCAAATTTATTCCCGAGTTTGCCGCGCGTGGAAAGGAGGGAATCACGATTCGCCATCTCCTTACGCATACCGCGGGAATACGTATGGTCCAGTGGAGTTCCTCCTGGGACGAGACGATCGCCCGGATCTGCGGCGCCGATTGAGCCACGATGGGTCCCCGGGAGAACTGCCGGCTATCACCCCCTTACCGCGTGGTACGTCCTGGGGGAAATTTTCCGGCGCGTTGATCCCGCCCATCGGCCTTATGAGCGTTTGATCGCCGAGGAGATTTTTGAGCCTGTCGGCATGAAAGATTGTTTTCTGGCGATGACCGCAGAAGAGTTTCACAGTCTTTCCCCCAGAATCGCCCCGCTGAGCCTGACCAATGCATCCAAGACCTCGCCCCCGACGTTTGATACCGAGGCGGCATGTTCGATCTGCTCCCCGGGGGCGAGGCGCGAGGGCCCGCGCGAACTGGGGAAGTTTTACGAGATGCTTCTGGACGGCGGCCGAGGCCTGATCTCACGCCAGACGGTCGAAGCTCTCACCGCGCGGCATCGGGCCGGCGTCGAGGATCTGACCTTCAAGGCGATTATCGATTGGGGGCTTGGGTTTATCATCGATTCAAAGCAGTATGGGCAACAAGCACCGTATGGATATGGGCCCTATGCATCCCCGCGGACCTTCGGGCATTCGGGAAATCAATCTTCGGTGGGATTTGCCGATCCGGAGTATGGCCTGGTGGTCGTGGTGATTTTTAATGGGATGCCCGGTGAGGAAGCCCATCAACAAAGAAGGCGCGAGACGCTGGCCGCGATCTACGAGGACCTGGGAATCTCGTCATAGCTATTTGGGCGCGGGAATGCCGTAGTAGGTTTTTGAGAAGCGGGTGAGTTCATCCTTGTCGCGCGAGACGACCGCGTCTTGGGGCATTCCTTCAAGCCAGTCCTGCTCGATGGATTTATTGGGATCGCTGGTATCGACATCGAAGACGGTTTTATAGTGCAGGCGGGACATGGGGATTTGATACCAGAAGGCGCCAGCGTCGCCGACGAGGTCGAGGGTGCGATCGCCGAGGGTGCGGGTATCGACAAGGCGGAAGCCTTCGAGATTTTCCCGGCCGATCAGGGGGACCTTGGTGTGATCGATATCCAGATATTTTCCCAGCTTCTGTACCAGGAAGACGCAGGAAAAACAGGACAGGCCCAGGACAGCGCAGGTGCAGAGGGTGATCCACGGGCGCGTCTCGATCATCGCAATCATCAGCACGAGAATGGGGATCGCGGGAGTCATGAACCGGCTTTGGAGATGGGTGAACCCCATCCAGAAGATGGACTGAAAAAGCAGCAGGATCGCCAGGAAGATCATGGGCGGTTTGCGGATTCCCAAAACCAGCGCGACCCCGGCGAGAGGAAAGAGGGCGTAGCCGAAGCGCGGGTCGGCGAGGACTTCGTTCCAGAACGCCTTGTGGTGTCCGGAGTGTGAGCGATAGCGCGGGTCGGGAAGATAGGCGTCTTCCCATCGCTGCGCCTGGGCCGGCGTGAAATGGTCGCGGCCGAAAACGCTCATGGCTTCGGGGAAAACCGGATTGCCCGACCATTGCCAGTCTTTGATAAGCCAGGGGGAAAGCAGCAAGATCGCGGCGAGGAGATAGGCCGCGATGGGCAGAAAAATGCGCGGCGACGCCGCGGCGAGAATGGCGGCAAGGGGGATGCCGACGAAGACCAGCGGGGCGACGGAAAGCTTTGTCCCCGCGGCCAGTCCCGCGAAAACGCCGGCGACGGCGAAGGTTCGCCAGGACTTGCGCGCAGGGCCCAGGCGATGGCGAGCGTGATGAAGAGGAGCGTGCCCCCTTCGTTGTAGGCGATGGGTGCGAGCAGGCCGGTCCAGGGGGTGGCGAAGAGCAGTGCGCCAGCGACGATGCCGCGGGGTTTTCCGCCCGCCGCGGCGAAAGCTGCCCAGGCGACCAGGGCACAGAAGCCAACGTGCATGAACTGTGCGAGGTACATCCCGGCCCAGGGTCCGCCGTGGAGGAACATCGCCAGGAGATAGTGCATCTCGACGTTGAAGGGGAAATAGGAAAAGACGTTGTGATGGAGGGGGAAGATTTTTGCAGCTTCAAACCATTCGCGCGGAACCTGGAGGTGATATTCAACGACGTCGTAGCCGTTGGGTTCGTCGCCCCAGAGGAGTCCGGGCGGGAAGCAGGCTGCCAGGGCGATGATCCCCCCTACCGCGGCGGAGGCGATCCAGAGTGCGCCGGCGGAAACGGATTCTTGCAGCCATGCGCCGGCGTCCCAACTTTTGTTGCGGGTGTAGAGGGTAATGAGGGCGATCAGATCGCCGAGGCAGATGATGGCGACCGCGAAAATCTGGTTCATCCAGCCCAGGAGTCCGAGGCAGAGGACGAGGAGGGAAATGATTCCCAGGCCCAGCGCGATGGAGGTGACGATGAGGAGCGAATCGATGGGCTGTGTCGGCAAAACAGATTTCGCGGCCAGCCAGCCGATTCCGCCGGCGGCGAGGAGCCAGAAAAGCGCCAGTCCGCCGTCCTGCAAAAGGCGATAGAGGGCCAGACCCCAGGATGGGCCGGCGAGGGTGAAAAAGATTGAAAGGAAAACGATGGCGCCGACCACGAATGCGGCGGCGCGGGATTTGAGTGCAGTGGCCAGATTCACGCCTCACCGTCGGAATTAACACCGCCCCCACCCTGAGCTTCCCCCGGAGAGTCAAGGGAGGGGGGAGAGGGGAGAGACGGCGGCTCCTCTTCGAGCTTGAAGAGCTTCTCGACGGCATGGAAATATTGGGTCATGGGGGCGTGCAGCGCATCGGACCCGCGGAGGACCTGGATGGGGTCGTGCAGAAGCTTGTTGACGATTCGGCGGGTGAGTTCTTCTAGATGCTGCTTGTCCGTCGGCGTGATGCCGGAGAGCTTGGAGATGGTTTTGTGAAGCTCGTCGAGGGCGACGGCGTGAGAACGCTGGCGAAGGTGGTCAATGAGCGGACCGAGCATGCGGGCGCGGTGCCAGACGATGAATTCGGCGACCTGCTGGTCAACGATCTGCGCGGCGACCTGGGCGGCCGCGGAGCGATTTTCCTGATTGGCCTCGATGGCCCGCTGCAGGTCGTCGAGGTTGTAGAGATAGACGTTTTGGATGTTGCCTACATCCGAAGCGACGTCGCGCGGGAGGCCGATGTCGATGATGAAGACGGGGCGATACCGACGGCGGCGGATCACGGCGTCGAAGATGGGGCGGGTGATGATGGGGTGCTGGGCGCTGTGCCGGTGATGATGATGTCGGCGGCGGCGAGGTGGTCGGGGAGATTCTCCATGCCGCAGGCGGTGGCGGAGAATTTTTCGGCCAACAGCTTCGCCTTTTCCAGGTCGCGGTTGCAGATGAGAAGTTTTCCGGGTTTGAGGGCGGAGACGTCGCCCAGGACAAGCTCCCCCATTTTTCCAGCGCCGATGTTAAGGACGGTTTTGTCGGTGAAGACGTCGAAGATTCGCCTTGCGTATTGGACGGCGACGCTGGCGACGGAGGTGCGGCCCTCGCTGAGAGGAGTTTGGGAACGGACCTGCTTGCCAACGGCGATGGCGCGCTGGAAGAGAGGGTGCAACATCGGCCCGGCGGCGCCGGTGGCGGCGGCGGCTTCGTAGGCTTCGCGCACCTGCCCCAGGATCTGGGTTTCGCCGACGACCATGGAATCGAGGGAAGCGGCGACGGAAAACAGGTGGCTGATGACGTCGCGCTCGGATTTGCTGTAGAGATTGTTTTCGAATTCTTCGGGCGGCACGTTGCGAAAACCGGCCAGGAAGCCGGTCAGCTCTTGTTCGCGGGGATGGCCGTGCGTTGGGCGGGCCAGATAAATCTCCGTGCGGTTGCAGGTCGAGAGAAGGACGGCTTCACACTCCGGGAATTTCTGGCGGACTTCGGCCAGGGCCTGGTTTCGCTGGTCGCTCGAAAAGGCAAGGCGCTCGCGCAGTTCCAGCGGGGCGGTTTTGTGATTCAGTCCCAGGAGAAGCAGTCGCTGCATCATTCGGTTACCGGCCTGAAGGCATAAACATGACGGTGATAATGGTAGCGACCATCAGGGCAAACCCGACGATGCTCAGCATGGCCGACTTCCGCCCCCGCACGGCGGGCGTAATCGGCGTGTGCAGGGCGACGGCGTAAACGAGCCAGACGGAAAAGGCGAGCAGCACCTTGGGGCTGGTCATCCAGTGCGGCCCGAGGCGGGTGTTGGGGCCGGCCTGGATGATTTTCGCCACGCCGGTGACGATCCCGATGGTCAGCATCGCAAACCCAAGAGTGACGGCCCAGTAGGTGAAGTTCTCCAATCGTTCGAGGCTCGCTCCGGGGGCTTCACCGATGCCCGTCTTTCGGCGCAGCCTGGCGCTGGCGAGGAGGTAGAGCGCGCCGACGGCGGCGGCAACGCCGAAGGCCGCCATCCCGGCGAAGCTGCTGGTGCGGTGGATCAGATTCCAGAGACCAGCGGACTGATTGGTGGTTGATGGGGAGATCCCGAAGAGCGCCGAGCAGATGAGAAGCAGCATGACAACGGGAAGCAGGAACGAATCGAGACCGGGGATGGGGCGGGGCGCTGGATGTAAAGCGTGAAGCCGGCGAGAAGGATAGCGAGCGTCGCCATCGTTTCGAAATTGTCGGCCATGGGCAGCCAGGATCCGCGTGCGACCGATCGCCAGACAATCGCGGCCAGGGCGAAACAAATTCCGAAATACGCCAGCGATTTCGCGGTGAGACGAAGCGTGTTGCCAGGCTTCCAAATGCGCACGATGGAGCAAAGCGCCGCGGAAAGAAACAGGGCCGCGGAGATGAGAATCAGCGCGATCTGTCCGGCGGTGACGGAATTCATGCGGCTCCGGTCGGCGGATGATCGAACGGGGGCAGATCTGGAAATCTTTGGCGGAGCCAGTCGCAGAGGCCCGCGAATCCGCCGGATTGAAGCTGGGCGGCCGCTTCGGAAGTCGCCAGCGCGCGGAAGATTTCCCGCCGGCGGGCGATGGGCAGACCGACGGCCTTGATCTTAGGCCGAAGGAGCTGAAGAGCGCCGGCCAGATTCACCCAGTCATCGGTAACGCTCCCGGCCAGAAGATCGCGAAGCCCCGCGGCCAGCGCCGGGGAGCCGCCCGCGGAGACGGCGACAATGATCGGGCCGCTGCGGAGGGTTGCCGGGGAAATGAAATCGCAGGGCTCGTCAGGATCTTCCCCATCGCCCCGCTGCACAAGAATGTTGCGCTTGCGGGATTCCGCAACGACCGATTCGTTGGCCGCGGAGGAATCAGTCGCGGCAAAGACGAGGTTTGCCCCCTCAAGATCGGCGGCCTCGAAGCTGGCGGTCTTTCGCTGCACCTCAGCCGGAAATTCGCGCACGAATTTGGGGGCGACAGCCCGGACGTTCTTCGCCCCGGCAGCCAGGAGTGCGGAGGCCTTTCCGCGGCGACCGCCCCACCGCCGACGATGAGGATATTTCGCTGCGAAACGTCCAAGAGGATGGGATAGAGGTGCGGCACGAAGGGGGAATTTTAGAGGGTTTGTCGCCTGCGGTGTAGCGACGGGACAAAATGCCCCATTTTGCCATCCGCGATCGCCGTACCGGCGACAAGGCGTGGGATGAATCGCGACACTAACAGCTTTGGCGAGGAAATTCCTCCAGTCATATGGAAGTGATTCCGACCATCCCCACTGTTCGTAAGTCCTGAAAATAACAGGATTTTAACCCAAAATTGAGCAATTTCTGATTTGTGGGTGTGCACAAGTCTGCTATGAAGTGCAGCTCTGGTGTGGAAGCCTTTTGGGAGAGAGACAGATGAACATCAAAGACCGGGGGGCGACGATCGGATTCGGCTTGATTTTTCTGGCCTTGGGGGCGAGGGCAGGGGCACAGACGATTAATTTGTACCAAGGCTCGACCGGAGGCACGCCACAGTCGCAGGGCTGGCTTACCTATCAATTTAATCCGCTTTCGACGGCCCCCAGCACCTCGAGCACTGGCGGGCTAACTGGGAATACGACCTTCGATACCACCTCCACTGACGCGGAAGAGGGTGGCTGGTCGAATTATTCGTATAACCCCATCACCTCGACATCGGCGATCGTGAATGCCTCGTTCCCCGCGCTGAATCCAACCAAAGGGTTCTCGGTGAACTGGGATCTGGCCATCACTTCGGAGTCGAACACAGGCACCAATCGAGCCGGGTTTGATGTGATCGTGCTGGGAAGCGATGGGAAGGGCGTGGAGCTTGGTTACTGGGGAAGCGATGTGTGGGCTCAGGAATATGTTTCGGGGACGGGGTTTGAGCGAAACCCGCTCCAGGACAGCGATATCCAGAATGACGATGTGTTCGATACCGGTCCTTCGCTGATCGATTACAACCTTTCGGTATTGGGAGGGAATTACACACTGACGGCCAATGGAACGACGATCCTCACCGGCGCGACCCAGGATTACACGCCGTCAGCGATGCTGCCGTACACGCTCGGTAACTTTGTGTTCATGGGTGACGACACAACCGAGGCGGCGGCGAGCGCGACGTTTACGTCGCTGTCGGTCACGGTACCGGAGCCGGTAACGGGAATGGGCCTGCTTGCCGTGGGCGCACTTTCACTGTTGCGGCGGTCGAGAAAATCATCGTCAAAGCCTCCTCGACCAGAATAGAATTCTGCCGGCATGAGCGCTGGTGTCGTCTTCACCCTCGGGCATTCCACGCATCCGTGGCCGGAATTCCTCGAAATTCTGCGCGGACATTCGATCGCCGCCATCGCGGATGTACGAATGTATCCCGGCTCAAGACGGTTCCCACATTTCAATGCCGAAGCGATGAAAACCGCGCTGCCCGAGGCGGGCGTGGAATATCTGCCCTTTCGCAACCTCGGCGGGCGGCGCAAAGCTGCCGCAGATTTCGTCAATACAGGCTGGCGCAACGCGATGTTCCGCGGATATGCCGATTACATGCAGACGCCCCAATTTGCCGAGGCAATCGCGGAGCTTGAGAAAGCCGCGGCCCAGCGGCGCGCGGCCATCATGTGCTCCGAAGCACTGCCGTGGCGCTGTCATCGCTCGCTGATTGCGGACGCGATTCTGACTCGCGGGTGGGAAGTTATGGATATATTTGACGCGCGGACGGCCAAGCCGCACCTCCTGACGCCATTTGCCGTGGTGAGCGGAAAACAAATCGTCTATCCTTTGCAGCCATGAGTGACGTAAAAATCGGGATCATCGGCGGGACCGGCTTGGGGCAGCTTCTGGCAAGAGGCGATGGCAAGCGACACACCGTCCAGACGCCGTTTGGGGCCACCAGCGATGCGATTATCGAGAGCGATTGGGAGGGATTGCCGGTGCTGCTGCTCGGCCGGCACGCACCCGGGCATGTCATTCCGCCCGGCATGGTCCCCTTTCGCGCCAATATTTTCGCGCTGAAGCAATTGGGCTGCACGCACATCATCGCCTCGGGCGCCTGCGGGAGCTTGCGGCAGGAATTCAAGCCGCGCGATCTCGTCGCCGCCGATCAGATGATTGACCGGACGTTCCGGCGGGCGGGAACATTTTTGAAAATGCGGCCGTGCATGTGGAATTCGCGGAACCTTTCTGCCCCGTCCTGCGTCGAATCCTTCTGGAACAAGCGGGAACCGGCGAAGCGATCACGCTGCACGATCGCGGCTGCTATGTCTGCATGGAAGGCCCGGCGTTTTCTTCCCGCGCGGAGAGCCTGATGCACCGTCTCTGGGGCGGCGATTTAATCGGCATGACCGCCCTGCCCGAGGCGAAACTCGCCCGCGAGGCCGAGATTCCTTATGCACTGATTGCCCTGGTAACGGATTACGACTGCTGGAAAGCCGTCACGCCCACCGCCCCCGGCCAGCCGCCCCCCCCACCGCCGGAGCCGGGCGCCCTGCTCGCGGAAATCACCGCGAACCTCGAGACCGCCGCCGGAAAAGCCATGGAGCTGATCCGCCGCGGCGTGACGGAAGATTGCCGCGGAGCCCGGAATTTTGTCTGCATGCCCGGCAAAGGACGCCCTGAAATTGGCGATCTGGTCGGATAAATCCAAGATTTCCCGGGAAGAAATTCAGCGGCTGGCACCGATTTGGGGACGCTATTTCGGCTAAGATGGGGGGATGAAGTTGCGAGTTGCGAGTTGTGAGTTGCGAGTGAAATGCGGGGGATATCGCAACTCATTTTCCCTCGGCACTGTCTGGGGACTTTGTGGATTAATCACTGTCTTCGCAACCGTGGTGCCTGCGATGGCGCAGCGGGGTCTCATTCGTTTTGGTAACGGCCCCATGGTCCCCATGCAGGGTTTCCAGGGGGTCGGGGGAGACGATGCGATGGGCGGCGTTTATGTCCGCGATTCCGCCATCGCCATGGAAAAACTCGCCCTCGCCCAGCGGATGGAGCGGCTGCACGAGTGGAGCAAGTCGGCCGATGTCTACCAGGAAATCCTCGACAAATATCAGGACCGCGTCGTGCCTACGCATACGGATGAGCTAACCCAAACCGTCGATCGCTACGCCTCGGTCACGGAAACGGTGCGCGAGTCGCTCTGCAAATGGCCGCAGGAGGGGTTGCTGGTTTATCGCGGAAGATATGAAACCATCGCCCAGGGCCTGCTCAGCGCGGCAGGAAACGACGGCGTCGACAAACTGCATGAAATCCTCGCGAAATATTTTCCAACTGAGGCAGCGAAGACGGCCGGCATTCGCCTGATGGATTTGTGCTTCGAGGAGGGGGATTACGCGGAAGTGAATCAGATCGGCAAGGAGCTTCTGGAGTGGCATCCGGATTTAGTCGCCGAGCGGCCTATGGTGATCTATCGCACGGCCCTGGCCGCGAAACTGGCCAATCAACCCCAGGACGTTCAGCGATATGAGACCCAGCTCCGAAATCAATTTCCCCAGGCGACGGGAGTGATCCGCGGCCAGCAGGTGGTGCTGGCGGACTCGCTGGAGAAGGAGCTGGCGAGCGCGACCGTGGTGCGGGCGGAGAGCCCGGATTCCTGGCCGATGGTCGGCGGAAATGTCGAACGCTCGCAAATCTGCATGTCGCTCGTGAAGCCGGGGGCGCGCTTATACAACATTCTGGTCACCAGGTTTAATTGGGATGCCCTCCAGGAAACCGCCGACAGGGATAACCGCGAGCACGCCAGTGACGAGCAGCGAAAAAAAGGGATTGGGCTGGGGATCATGCCCGCGGTCGACAAGGGAGAGCTCTTTTACCAGGACAACACGCGCATTTACGCGCTGGATCTCGACAGCAGCGTGCCCCTTCCGCAGTGGGTGGACACCTACCCGATGCAGAACGGCGCGTTCACTCCGGCGTGGAGTCCCGCTCCAACGCCGGTGCCGCTGGGACGCCAACTTTGCGTAACGGTGACCGACAAATACGTCGCGGCGGTGATGGGCTTGTCCGACCCACTTTCATCCAGTGATCCCCTGCCGGGCCAGGATTCGCATCTGGTTTGCCTCGATCGCAAGAGCGGCAAGGAGCTTTGGGAAACATCGCCTCACGATTTCTCCGATGCCCAACTGGCGCTGCGCGAGCTGCGAATGGGCGGATCGCCGCTCATCGTCGGGGATAACCTTTATGTCATCGTCCACGGAATGAAGGGGCAGTTTGAGGATTGCTATGTTGTCTGTTACGCCGCCGCGACCGGGCAGTTGCGCTGGGCGACGTTTATCGCAAATTCCAACGGCGATAATTTGCTGGAGGCCGGTGGAATCGGGTCCTACCTCTATTCCGACGCGGTTTCGCATCTTGCCTATTCCGCGGGTCGGCTCTTTGTGATTACCAATCTTGGCGCCGTCGCGTCGCTCGACGCATACACGGGCACGATCGCCTGGCTGAATATCTATCGCACCGAATCCGCCGGCGGAGCGATGTACAGCTTTCCGCAGCGGATTATTCGCCAGATTCCCCCGGAGGACGATGAAACACCGACAGCGCCCTGGGTTTACAACCCCGCGGTTGTGCAGGATGGAAAAGTCTTCGTGATGCCGTCCGACGGGCATGATTTGCTCGTCTATGACGCCGCCAGCGGAGACCTGGTCAAACGTATCTGGCTGACCGATTTGCAGGAGGAGCGCGATCCCAACGTCCCCAGCACGCCCGACCTCCCCACCACGCTGCTGGCGGTGAAGGGGGACATGGTCTACCTCGCCGGCGAGCGACAGGTTTGGCAGGTGCCGTGGCAACTGATTCCGCATGACGCGTCGAAAGTCGATTCGATTCCCGGATACTGGCGCTCGACCGAGGGAGACCAGGATCCATCGGCGCAGGATAAAGCCGATGACGATCAGTTGGTCGAGATCCGCGGCCGCGCGTTTGTAACCGGGGATGCCGTCTATGTGCCGACGGAAAAATATCTGCTGCGGATTCAACTGGCGTCGGGCCTGCTCGATTCAGCCAACAGCACGTTTCCAAAGAACGGCTGGGAAGCGGGCAAAGAGGGACCGGGAAATGTGATCGCGACCCAGGACCATCTGATCGTCGCCGGCGATGAGAACATCGCGGTTTACACGGATATCGCGATGGCGCAGGCAAAACTCAACCGCGAAATCGCCGAGGCGCCCGCCAGCCCCGACGCCCGGCTGCATTATGCCGAGGTCATGTACGCCGCGGCCCAGCCCGATGCGGCGCAGCAGCGGCTCGAGGAAGGTTTTGAGCTGCTCGGCGGCACGCAATCGCTGCGGTCTGGAGCGACGCGCGCGACCGGGCATTCAACGATGCCCTCAGCTTTGCACGACGTTCCGAGGGTCGCGAAGGTGAAACCGATCGAATCGAGCGGTTTTTCGATCTGGCCCAGGCCGCGGCACTTTCCACCGCGCAGCAGGTCAGCTACCGCCTGGCGCGGGCGGAATACGACTGGAAGCGCGACAATCGCGATGCCGCCTCGGCCATTGAGCTTTACCAGGAAATTCTCGGCGAGCCGACCTTCCGCGCCGTGCCAATGCCCGACCCGCACGGCAATGCCACGATCGCAGCGGGGGATGTCGCCGACCAGGCGATCACGGAGATTAAGGGAACGCCGGACGGCGTACTGGCGTACCGCAAGTTCGAGGAGGCCGCGGCCCAGAAGCTCGCGGCGGCCCAGGCGGCGCAAGACCCCGATCGGCTCATGGATATCTCTCGGGTCTACCCCAATTCGACGGTGGCGCGCGACGCCATGCTGGCGGCCGCGAATTGTTACGAATCCCGCGGCGATGCCCGCATGGCAACGCAAGTGCTCCGGCAAATTCTGGCGCGATTCAAAGATCAGACCCAGCCCGCGGTCCTGGTCGCGATGGCCCGCAATTACCTCAAGCTGCCGAACCATCTCGACGTCGCCGTTTCACGGCTCCAGCTTGCCGCCGTCCAAGACCCGACCGGCGTGACCCAGCAGCCGATGACGCTGCCGGATGGGTCGGTGCTGCCGAACATGCCGATTACGTTGGCGCGCGATGCGCTGATGCGCTACGAAGTGGAAGCGAGCTTGCAGAGCGTTCCCGATTTGCATTTGCCGACGCACGAACAGTCGCAGGCCTTTCGCCAGGCGACCGGACGCTGGGCCAGGGCCTTTGTGCCGGCGTCGAAAGACCTGGAGATTCAGGGCGTCGACGCGATGATCGTTCCGATGGAAGATTTCGCCGCGGCGACCGGGTCATTGCCTGGTCGGGCGGCAGCGGGCTGACGGTTTATCCGGCCGGGTCGAACAAGGCGCTCTTCGCCTGCGCAGCGATTTCGCAGCAGCCGGTAGGGGCGGCCTGGGTGGGAGACAAGCTGATCGTCTGGAGCAGGACATCCGTTTCACAGCTTGACGGCACATCCGGCAAGCAACTGTGGGACATGGACACCTCGTCGCTGCCGCCGATTTTGGACCCCAACAATTCCGAGCCCACGCCGCCGGAAGTTGACATGCCCGGCGGCCCGGAAGAAGTGCTGGAAGTGAAACCGGTCGCCCAGCGCGTGATCGTCTCGACATCGACCGGCCGGCTGCTGGCGGTCGATCCATCGGCGGGGCATATCGCCTGGCAGACGCGGGTCACGGGGCTGATCAATCCCCTGCTGGCCAACGACGATTTCACGGTCATCCGCACGCAGGACGGGCAATCGGTGGAAATCGCGGTTTATAATTCCTTCAGCGGCGAGCTGCTGGGTACAAAGCAATTCGGCGTGGATACGCAGGCGTATCCGATCAACCTGGCGCTGGCGGCCGATGGCACGCTGGCGTACACGCTGCCGAATCAGCTCTGCATCAAGGATCTCTTTGAGGCGAATCTTTCCCCAACGGGGATGGACTCTCAGAGCCCGCAGACGCCCGCCCCGGACCAGCCGCAGATTTTTCTGAATGCGGCCCGGCCTGAACCGCACCAGCTTCTGATCCACAGCGGGCGGGTGTTTGCCATCGCCAACAGCGGGAAAGATATCCGGATTTTTTCGGTGGACAGCGGGGAGCCGTGGCAATATCGGCGCGACTATTCCCCGCCGATCGACTGCTCGGTGCTTCCGACGCAATCGACGAGCGGCGACGTTCAGCTTTATATCTCGGGGAATTACCTCTTCGCGCTCAGTCCCCGGAGCCTGATCGCCTATCGCCTCGATCCGCCCGGCAAGCCATGGGAGGCTTCGTTTGACGCGACGAAGGTGACGAATTACCAGCAGCTTCTTTTCGGGCGGGATTACCTTGGGCTGGTCGATCGCCCCAACCCGCCGGCAACGGAGAGCAACCGGCCGGGGAACCGGGTGACGCTGAATTTCTTTTTACGCAGGGCGAAGGATTTGCCAGATGAGGAATCGGGGCTGCTGATTTTTGATCCGGAGTTTCAGTTGACGGAAGACAATTTGGAGTTGCAGGCGGTGGATGGGGGAGTGGCTTTCTTTACCGGGCGGAGGATTCAGTTTTTGATGGGGGCTAGGGAAGCGCTGGGGAATTTGTGCGATTTAGAACCGCAGCCGGAGGCGAGGAGCGGTACGCCGCATAGGCTGGATGCCGTCAAGCCGGATGCGTTTTTTGTTGTGCGGGAGATTTTTTTTGGTAGTGGGGGCATCGGTACAAAAGGTAACCTCGACTTTTGCACATTTCCGCCTACGCCGCGGCGGCCAGTTGCCTGATAATCGTGGACCGCAACGATCTTGGCAACGATTCAAATCCGCCACTGGGACATCGACGCGAATCGCGATGTCCCAGCAGCGTTTCTTTCCACAGCTCCCGCCGGACCCAAAACAACGCATCGGCAAACGTCATCGCCGACTTTCGATAACAGGGCGTTTGGCTGAATCGCTGCCGTTGGACGCCCTTCGTCTGTCTGGACAATTCCTTCCAGATCAGAGCCACACCCGTGAACAGACCCAGCAGAATCGGCGTGACGCGCAACACCGATTGCCTGCACCAGTGCCGAGTCGTTTGCCATCCCAAAAGGGCCCGCGACTCCTCGAAGGTGACCTCGATATTCCACCGTAGCGCGTAAAGCTCGATGATTCGCTTGGCCGGCAGATCAGGATCGGTGCAGTAAAAGTAGGCCGCTTCCATCTTCAGCTTTAAATCCGCCAAAACACAGACCCAGCGGATCGGCACCACCTGGTGGTTGTGATGGGAGTACCATAGCGCCGTGTCAGTGACATGACGGACCTTCCGTCGGCTGGCGCCGTACCAGCTCACTGTCTGGGTGACGCGCGGCAGATGCTCGGCCTGCTCCTGCGGGGAGGGCTTCTTGGGTCCTTTCTTGGCGCGTCCTTTCAGGGTTGGAGGCCCGTACAGATTTGCATCGGGCGCAGCCGGCTGATCACCGTCACCCGGTCCCGATGCCGGCAGGCGAAGCAGGCCACGGCATTGGAAACGGCCCTGGAATCTCCGAGCAAAATGAACCGCCGCCGGGGGAACCAGCGCATCATCCGCATCAGCAGTTGCAGGCTCAGTTGACAGGGCGTTTTTTGACGCTGGCCCGTGCCGGCGGCGGTCTTGGGTGGACGGCACAGTCCGCACAACACCGGCAGAGCCCACGGGCGCGCCATTCCCGGCAACGTGACCAGCACGCACATCACCAGCCACTTGTGCCCGAAGGTGATGCCGTCATGGGACCGGGAGGAGCGATGAGCATCCCGATGCGCCCCTTTGGCCCAGACCTTCCGTCCCCTCTTCTCCTGCACCGTATCGTCCACGATCAGAACGATCGCCTCGTTGGCGGGAAGCAGCGCCACAACCTGCCGAGCCAGCACCGCCGCCAGTTTCCACATCGAGAACCGCGCCTGAGAGTAGACCCGGTGATAATTGCTCCAGTGTCCCTTCAGGTGCGGTTGCATAACCCGCAGCGCCCGGCTGACACTTCGCCGGCCCATGGTTACAATCACGCCGCACATTAACGTGAGGAACCGTTCGAAGGTCCGGCGGGTGAACGCGTCGCGGAACGATTGCACCAGCGGCTCCGCCGCTGAGGGCACACGAAACATGGTGGACTCCTTTCCACGGATGAGATTTGAGAACCCCATCATGGCGGGGAGTCCGCCTATTTTTCAATTTTCAAAGTGCAAAAGTCGAGGTAACACTCCGCAACAAGCTGGGCAAGATGGGGGGATTAGGGCAACCAGCCAGTCGGCAATGACATTTTTGGCCTCTTTTGATATTTTTTATGGACGATTCAAATACCCAAGACGCCTGCAATATCCGCTTTGGGCCGCGCGGTAGGTCTCAATTCGGATGGGGAAGACAGAACGGCGGTTTAACTTTTTAGTGACTCCTGAACCTTCTTGAAAATCGCGTCGATGTCCGCATGAATAGGATCAACCGACTTTGCGATCATTAGCGCCTTTGAAATGTCGTATCGTCCCAGGCTATTTTCCTGAAGCAGCCCGTCTAAGACCTTTTTTTGGTCGCGCCGTTGCGCAAATTTCGATAGATGGCGATCAAGATCACTCGCGGAATATTTCATGCACAACGGTGGAAATGCGCGGAGTAACGCGTGAGCTTCAAGCAAATATCCCTCGAGCTCGCTCTTCGTTAGCGTGAAGATATGGTCCTGAGGAATTCCGAGTTCCGCTATCCGACGTCCCGCCTTTTCGCGGCGACCGCCTCTTTGCAAATCGCCATCGAATACGACGAAGATCTGCACATCAGATCGTCCTCTGCGCAATACTTTGGCGTTTGCGTAGTAGGTCATGTTATTCCATCCGTTCGCGTCGATGAACTGAACGCGAGGTCCAAGGCCGCGCTTTCGGCTCCACTCTTCGAATACCGGAACGTCAAACTCACCCTCGACGAACACGATCGCGTCCGCCTCAAAGTTGTACGAGGGTTTAATTCCAAGTTCGCGAATGATCTCGGCGACCTCGTTTGGGCTAACGGTCTTGGCGTTTGTCGCGGACTCGCTATCCCGGTAAACCAAAAAGACGGATTCCAAGTCAGCTGAACTGGCGATGACCGGCGAGTGTGTGGACAAAATAATTGTTTTGTTCCGCGCCTCTCGCTTTAAGAACCCTACAAGCCTCTCCTGTGCATCGGGATGCAAATGCGCTTCGGGCTCCTCGATGCAGACTATCGACGAGGGAGGAGCGGTAAGTACCCTCGTTAACATAGTTATTACTGAGCGAGTGCCGGAGCTAATCTGCCCCAAGTCAAAATCAACTCTTGAACCATGCAAGGATTCGCGAACCGTCAGCGTGCTTTCGTTCTTCCCCTTCAGTAACGGTGTGTGAAGCTGCCCAAGCCCAGGCAAGACTGCGCTCGCTTCGGTTTCGAGCCTCTCAAACAAATCTCTATTACCATTATGTATCGTGTGAAGCACGGCGGCTAGATTGCCCCCGTCCTCCTGAATTTCCAAGGTGTGTGCGACTGGGGTCTTTAAGAGGGGCCTTCTAACCGGGCCAAGCCACCTAACACTAACAAGCACCTTCATTACTGCGATGTATAGCCCTTGGAGAACCTCACCTGCCTTGCGATCGTTATTTCCCCCGACAACCAAATCACGGAAAAGCCCGAGCTTGTCCCAGCTACCCTGGAATTCGCCGGTACTAACCAGTCCGGTCGGCTCCTCTCCGATAGCACACCTGCCAAATTGCTCAACTGACATCACTTGCCAATGCCCGGAGGGTCTACCATACGAGGCCTTGCCAATCGACCTAGGACGCCCACCCGGACCTGAGGGGCTTGCAAACTCCTCCACCGTCGACTGGGCCCGACAGGTCAGCGAGTAACAAATTTCGCGCAAAAATGTTCTTTGGGGAGTGATGTTGCCTATCGGCGCCAGAATATCGGCACGATCCTGATCCGAAAGTTCTAAACGGGTTTCGATGGTAAACGCCGCACCCGGGTTTTTCGCATGAATAATTTCCTCAAACCCGCCCCGCGTGGAGACCGCATCAGAAAACTGGCCAGAAGCAACCTGCCCAAGGAATCGGATAGCATCAAGGATATTCGACTTTCCCGTGCTGTTCCGCCCAGCGAGAACATTTACGGGCTGAAGGCCTTCCAACACTAAGTGAGAGATGCTGGTGTAGTTACTGACCGTGAATGATCGAATCTGCATTAATATATTCTCCCCCAAACAAAAGCGCCGTCAAAGAAATTGGTGAAAGGAAATCACTCACCAAGCATTCGGAGATGCCTCTTTACGGCTTTTGTCGCTACTTTTTGCCTAGTGCTCGGCCGTCGGGGATAATGGACAGAATGAATCTACAAATGACTGGAACGATATCGTCGTGGGACTTCTGGAAGGAGCCCTTACAGGGCACAGTTGAATGGACGATGATCTTGATCTTGGCGTTCTTTGGCCGCCAAGTGTTCAAGTACCGCGTCCAAGTTGTGACGGTTGCGAAAAGCCGCAAACTCTGGAAAGGCGCCTATCTCGTCTTTGTGTATCTGACCGCGATTTTATGCGGCCTGGTGCTCCGCTGGCCCGCGGCGTCAAATTGGTTCCGACTCATCGCGTGGATAAACATCTGCCTGTCGGGCCTATTCGCCTTGTTCGACCTGATGGTGGACTTTTTAACGATTTCGTTGCTTGGTCTAGAGCGTGTTGTGCACTTTACGCCACTCCTGTCATCATGAGCCGACGCAGCATCACGCAGGCGAAGGCGACAAAGTGAAGACCGGCCAGAGTTGTGGCCAACCGTTCGTAGTCACGAGCCAATCGGCGGAAGCGTCCGAGCCAACCGAACGATCGCTCGACAACCCATCGCCGGGGGAGCAGCACGAAGCCTCGTTTGGCCTGCGGAAGTTTAACCACCGACAATTCGATGTCGCTTTTCGCCGCGTCGGCAGCGGGTTGTTCGCCGGTGTATCCCTGATCCACAAATGCCAACGCCACCGAATCGCCGGTGGCTTTCTGCACGTCCCTGGCCAGTTGCTTCACGCGTGAACGATCTTGCTGATCGGCCGATGTCACGTGCAGCGCCAGCAGATGTCCCAGCGTGTCTACCGCCATGTGCGTTTTGCTTCCTTTCTTCCGCTTGGCGCCGTCGTAACCGCCGCGTCCGCCGCTCTCGGGCGTGCTCTGCAGCGTGCGACTGTCGAAGATCGCCGCCGATGGTTTGGGATCGCGGCCCGACAGCATTCGCAGCAATTCTCGCAGATCATGCGTCATGGCCTCGAACACGCCGGCTTTGATCCAGCGCCGGGTCTGCTGATAAACGATGTCCCACGGCGGCAGGTCGTTGGGCATCATTCGCCAGGCTTCGCCGGCTCGAACCACGTATCGCAACGCATCGAAGACCTCACGTAGCGAATGTTCTCGCTGCGGAGCATCTTCCCGCATCAGCGTCAGATACGGCGCCACAAATGCCCATTCTTCATCCGTCACGTCAGTTGGGTAAGGCTTCCTTGCCATCCACCCAATATCGCAGATGATGGGGAAAGTTCACAACACGCTCTAGAGAAACTAGCGAATGTTAATACTGTTATCGCAGACTCGGTCAATGAATTGAGAAAGCAGTTGGTCCCTGCGGCGGCTGAGGATACTCGTCACTCCGTTCCTCCGCTTTTGCTCCTTGACCCGCCCCCACCGCCAAAGATCAGATGGCTCGTGGTGAAATTCTTCCTTTATGTCTTTCCGTCTATAATCGCAATGTATATTGCGTTCGTGATTAAATAGGGGGTGACAATAGGTAGGGTCGGGATCTGGCGAAGCGACGAATCTCAGGCAGGCGACATTTGCGCAGGTGATCGGGGTTTCGGGCATCCTGGTGCAAAGCTGGGAGCGCGGCGTACGGGTGCCCTCGCCGCTAGCGCGAAGAATGCTGGATACGATATGCTCCGATCCGGCCGGATGGCTGGCGAGCTTGGCGCGAAAAGGTGAAAAGCCCCGGCGTCGCGCTGGATAGCGCTCGACCGTTGTGGCCCCCCTTCCGGAGTACCGCCGATGTCCTTATCGGCGGATGGTGGATGGGAGGCCGGGGATTCCGCCGGTGAGGACACGGCTCGACTGAGCTCGCCGAAGTCCGGCGACACTCTAAATATGCATCAGAAGCCAGAAATTGTCCAAGACAGCCAAAATGCCTTTTCCCAGATTACCCATTCCACCCAGATTGTTGCGGATTGTCCAATTTTGTATTGAATGTCCGGACGGGAAAAGTGTGAAGGTTGGATGGTTAGAAAGTGTGAAGGCGCGCATTCTTCAATGCCTTCTCACTTTCAAACATTCGCACTCGACTTTCATTCTTTCGTGGCAGCCGATGGGAAAATCTTCTGTCGGGGCTGATGCAATGCATTGGCGGCTTTGCACTTCGGCCCCCTCCCCGACCCTCCCCCGGAAATACCGGGGGCGGGGGAGAGTTGGAGGAGAGCGTTGCTGGCCCATCACGCAAAGTCTATAATCAGCCGATTATCCCTGTTATGCCTACCACGGTTTCCAAGCCGACCAACGAGCCATCCATTCGGGAGAAGGTGCAGAACGTGATCGACCTCATTCGGCCGGCGGTGCAGGCGGATGGAGGGGATATCGAGCTGGTGGAAGTGACCGGCGAGGGCGTGGTGCAGATCCGGTTTCATGGGGCGTGCCATGGGTGCCCGAGCAGCCATATGACGCTGCAGATGGGCATTGAGAGAAATCTCCGCGAGCGAATTCCGGAAGTGACGCAGGTCATTCCCGTCCAATGACCGGTGGTGGGTCAGTTTGGGCTTCGTGTCGAAATACGAAATCCCCACGGCAGCGCCGTGGGCGTTCCCGCAGCAAGCTGACCCGAAACTCTATGACCGATGAGTCCCTTATGCAGGAAGCGATCGCCGAGGCGCGGGTGCGCTGGCGATGGATGAGGTGCCGGTGGGATGCGTGATTCTGCACCTGCCAACCGATCGGATCATCGGCCGGAGCCACAATCGGCGGGAGACCGACGGGGACCCGACGGCACATGCAGAGATGATCGCGCTGCGGGAAGCCGCGACGGGGCTGGGGCACTGGCGATTGAACGAATGCGCAATGGCGGTGACGCTGGAGCCGTGCCCGATGTGCGCGGGGGCGATCGTAAACGCACGCGTGGCGCGGGTGATTTATGGATGCGACGACCCGAAGGCGGGGGCGATCCGCACGCTGTACCAGATCTGCGACGATCCGCGGCTGAATCATCGGGCAGAAATCACCGGCGGAGTCATGGCGGAAGAGTGCGCGAAGCTTCTGAGCGAATTTTTCAAAGAGCGGCGGGCCTGCGGGAAGAAATGAGGGTGCGGCGATGAAAACTCCCGGGCTCCTCCTTGTTTCGATTCTTCTGTTTGGATGCGCGACTGTTTCGAGCAGAAATGCGGATCCTCCGACTACAAATCCCACTGTCGATTCCCCGGACTGGTGGAGGACGTTAACGGCGCCGCTGGGCGGTGAGCAGATCGTTTCTCCCGACAGTTTCGCGGTCATCGTGCCGCGGAGCGACGTGGACCTGGAATCGGAGATGGGGCAGGTTCCCATCTCGGCGGGGATCGCGTCGCATTTTTATTTTTTTCGCTGTCCCTGCGGAAAGGTTAAATTGCTGGGGGATTTTCTGGCGCGGGATTATGAGACGGGTGAAGTGATCGACGCGCTGAGGAGCGGGCAATTCACCGTGGTTTCGATGTCGCCGATTTTGCAGAACACGCGGCCGAGCATGATAACGATCCGGTTCCAGGCGGAGGGGGATGGGGACGATCTTGTGCAGACGCTTCGTAAGGCGCTGGATGTTTGCGCGGCATTCGAAGAACGACGCCGATGACTAACGATATAGAGGCCCGTCCGGCAATTTCGGATCGAGCGGCCAACTTTATCCTCTGCGGCATGCTGCTGGTCTGCACGGCGGCCGTCTATTGGCAGGCGCACACGTTTGAGTTTGTGGATTGGGATGATTTCAATGAAGTCACGCAGAATCCGCTGCTGCATCCGCCGACGTGGGAGCATCTGAAGGAGATCTGGGCGGGGCCGTATATTCAGATTTATGCGCCGCTGAGTTATACGGCGTGGTGGGGGCTGATGTGGATGTCGCCGGGGGCGGGGGCGTTTCATCTGCTGAACGTGGCGCTGCATCTGGTGTGCGTGGGGGTCGTGTTTTCGATATTGCGAAAATGCGTGAAATCGCCGGCGGCGGCGCTGGTGGGGGCGGCGATTTTTGCGCTGCATCCGATGCAGGTGGAAACCGTGGGATGGGTTTCGGAGATGAACAACCTTCTGGCGGCGGCGCTGGCGCTGGGGGCCATTCGTGCGTTTCTGGCAGCGGGGGAAAATGGAGTGAAATGGGGATGGTATGGAGTGGCGTCGGTGCTGTTTGTGGGGGCGCTGTTTTCGAAGCCTACGGCGGTGATGACGCCGGTGGTTGCGCTGGTTCTGGATGCGGGGATGCTGGGGCGCGGATGGAAGCGGGGATTGGGGATGATGTTGCCGTGGCTGGGGGGGAGCGCGGTGTTTGCATGGATTGCGCATCGGGTGCAGAGCGGGGTGTGGACGCCGATGGTGGATCGACCGGTGGTGGCGCTGGATTGTCTTTCGTTTTACTGCCAGAAGGTTTTGTGGCCAGTGGGGCTGACGATTGATTATGGTCGGACGCCGGGGCGGGTGATGGCGGGGAATCAGTGGATTTTGAATTGCATGGTGATAGTGGCACTGGGGGCGACGCTGTGGAGCGTTCGGCGGATTTACCGGGGGGTGGCGGTGGGGGCGCTGGTTTCGGTGGTTGCGCTGCTGCCGGTGCTGGGGCTTGTGCCGTTTTATTTCCAAGAGTTTTCGTCGGTGGCGGATCGGTTTTTTTATCTGGCGATGCTGGGGCCGGCGCTGGCGGTGGCATCGCTATTAGGGCGGGCGCCGTGGCGAGCGGCGCTGCCGATGGCGATGGGGGTGGGCGTGCTGCTGGCGATTCTGACGACGTTTCAGCTTGGGGTGTGGGCGGACACGCCGTCGCTGGCGGCGCATGCGCTGAAGGTTGATCCGGGCAGCGCGATTGGGAATTACATAGCCGGGGAAATCGCGAGCCTGTCCGGGAATCGGCAGAAGGCGGCGGATTATTTTCGCAGGTCGATCCAGCGCAATCCGGGATATCCGGATGTGCACTTCGATCTGGGGAATGTTTATCTGATGCAGGGTGAAAATCAGTTTGCGATTGACGAATTTGAAGAGGCGATCAAGCGGTGGCAAAGTCCATCGATTCGGGCGATGAATAACCTGGGAGTCGCGTATGCGAAGATGGGGCGAGAGAGGGAGGCGGCGGAAGAGTTTCGGAAAATACTGGAAGTTGAGCCGGGAAATGCACAGGCAAGGCAAAATCTCGAAATCATTTCCGGCAGCGTGCCAATGAAGTGAAATGGGCTTAAACTAGAAATCGAATGTGGTGCGGCGATCGGCCCCCCCACCCGTGCCCTCCCCCGGATTACCAGGGGAGGGGGAAATTCTCACTTAGGGAGACTTGAGTGGCGCAGGCAGTTCGAGCGGTGGTGAGCGTGCTAGGCAAGGACCAGAAGGGGGTGGTTGCGCGCTTTGCGACGTATGTGGCGGAGCGCGGGATCAATATCGAGGATATCGAGCAACGCGTCGTGCGCGGTTTTTTTCTGATGGATATGCTGGTGGACCTGAAGGAACTTTCAGTCGATCTTTCGGAATTAATCACGGGATTGCTGGAGCTGGGGAAACAGCTTGAGATGGAAGTTCGCGTGCATCTGCATAGCGAGCGGCGATTGAAGAAAGTGGCGATATTGGTGAGCAAGGAGCCGCACTGCTTGAAGCGGCTGTTTGATGATTTCAGAGAGAAGAAATTGAACGGGGCGATCGCGGGGGTGCTGGCGAACCATGCGAGCCTGGAGCCGCTGGCGAAGGAGGCGGGATGCTCGTTTGCGTTTCATCCCTCGGATGAGCCGGAGCGGCATTTCGACTGGCTGCTGAAGAATTTGCAGGCGCTGAATCCGGATTTGGTGGTGCTGGCGAGATATATGCGGATTTTGCCGGAGCGGATCGTGGCGGCGTTTCGGAATAAGATCATCAACATTCATCCGTCGCTGCTGCCGTTTTTTCCGGGGGCGGCGACGTATAGGCAGGCGTATGAGAGCGGGGTGCGGGTGCATGGTTGCACGGCGCATTTCGTGACGGAGCAACTTGACGAGGGACCGGTGATTTTGCAGGACGTGTTTCACATCAACGTGGGGGCGGATTCGCTGGAGGATGTGAAAGAGAAGGGGCTCACTTTGGAGGCGTATGTTTTGAGCCGGGCGGTGAAGCTTTATCTGGACGAGGAGCTGGTGGTGGTGGACGGGAAAGTTATTTTCAAGCCGGGGATCAGCCGGTTTTTTCAGCCGGGCGCGTCGCGACAGTGATTTTCATTGCGGAACCATATCGGGAGATTCTTAGGGGGATCGCGAAAGAGCCCCGGCGGATTTTTGACGATCCGGCGATCGTGCCGTGGCGGACGCTGGAGGACCGGGAGAATTGCGTGTGGGAGATTGCGGGAGGGGACAAGACAATCCGGCTGCACGTGAAGCGATTTCGACGGCCGCAGGATGCGTTGCACGCGAAATCGGAGGCGCTGGGATATCGGGCGCTCCAGGAGCGGCATATTCCCGCGGCAACGGTGGCGGCTTGGGGACAACTTGCGGATGGACGAAGCTTTATTGCCACGGAGGATTTGGGGGCGTTCGAACCGGCGGACAAGATGGTGGAGGGGGGATTTCCGTTTGAGCGAATTTTGAATCCGACGGCGGAATTGGCGGCGGCGCTGCATAATTCGGGGCTGCATCATCGGGATCTTTATCTGTGCCATTTCATGGTGAAGAGCGATGGCGCTTCGCCGGAGATTCGGTTGATCGACGCGATGCGGGTGCGCGAGCTGCCTGGACCGCTGACGCGGCGAAGGTGGATCGTGAAAGACCTGGCACAATTCTGGTTCAGCACGACGCGGTTGCCGATCAGTGATTTGCAGCGGGATGCGTGGCTGTCGACGTATATCGAGCGGACGAAGATGAGCGGGGCGGACCGGCTGCGGGGGGCGATCGTTCGGAAAAGCAATGCGATCAGGGCGCACGACCGGAGGCTGAGGATTCGGGAGCCGGGGAGGAATATTTCGATTCCTGGACCACAGAGGTCGGGGAATCCCGTGATATAAGAATCCTCAGATGGCTTGAAATTCTAACAAGACCCTCACCCCAGCCCTCTCCCGGAGTACCGGGCGAGGGGGTAAGAGGGGAGATGCGATTTGGATTATCTGCGCGAAACCATCGCCATGGCGTCGGGGCGGGTTTTGACGATGGTGAAGAGGCGCTCGAGGCAGCAGGTTCGGAAGATGCGCAGGAGCTGCGGGGACATGCCGCAAAGAACGAGGGTTCCCCCGCCGGAGCGGATGCGCTCGCGCATGTTGACGAAGAGGCCGAGCATGGAGCTGCCCATGTATTCGACCTGGGAGAGATCGATGACCCAGAATTCGGCCCGCTTGGGGTCGAGAGCGCCCAGGACGGAATCGATAAGGCCGTCGATTTCCATGCTGTCGAGAATCGGAGGAAGATTAAATTGCAGAATATTAGCGGAGGAATCCTGGCTGATCTGGAATCGTTGGGGCATTGGCTCAGATAACAATATCGTCTATCTGACCTGAAGACTATCAGAATCGTAAACGATGCCGAGTGGAGCGATCTCGACGGCTTTTCGGACGCCGTCTTTGACGACTTTACCGGCATTCCAGGCGCTCATCTGGACGGCCTGGGCGGCGGCGAGGCAGGCGGAAACATCGGCGGGGGCGACATAAGCGGCGAGTCCGGCGCCCATGTTAAAGGTGGCGTAGGCCTCGGGCGTGTCGACGGGGCCGTGTTTCTGGATGAAGCTGAAGATGGGGGGAACGGGGGGTAAAGCAGTGATGCGATAGACGAAGGGTTGTGGGAGGCGCATGAGTTTTCGCCAGCCGTGACCAGTGATGTGGGAGAGGTATTTGAGGCGCAGGCCGCGGCGCTGACATTCGGCGACGAAGGGGACGTAGATGGCGGAGGGATCGAGAAGGGCCTGGCCGTAGGGGCGGCCGTCGTCGATGGGGGTCCGATAACCATCGGGAAGTTTTGCGGCGAGGGCGCGGCACAGGGTGAGGCCGTTGGTATGAACGCCGGTGCTGGCGAGGAGGATGATGGCGTCGCCGTCGGCAATGTCGCCGGCGATTCGCAGGGATTTGGGGCGGATTCGACCGAGGGCGGAGCCGGCGAGGACGATGGTTTGGGGATCGACGATGCCGGAGAGGGCGGGGGTTTCGCCACCGGCCCAGACGGCGCCGGCGCGGCGGCAGCCTTCGGCGAAGCCGGAGGCGAGATCTTCAGCGCGGGCGGTGTTCGCGAACCAGGAGGAGTCGCCTACGGCGGCATGCATGGCGACGGAGATGGGGAGGGCGCCGGTGGTGATTAGGTCGTTGACGATGGTGGCGACGGTGTCGATGCCGATGCTGGCGTAATAACTTTTGCCGGTGAGCTGGAGCATGGCGTCGGCGACGAGATTTTTGGTGCCGAGGCCTTCCTCGACGTGGGCGAGGAATTCATCCGGGGTTTCGAGAAGGTAGGCGCTTTCGCCGCGGATGCCTGCGGGCTCGGTAAGGCCGTGGGATTTGAGAGCGGATATAGTCGTAGCGGCGGCGCGCTGGCAGGCGCGTTTGAAGGCGTCGAGGGGGCCGTAGTCGACGCCGCTGGTCTGATAGGTCAGCGCCATCGAAGAACTTTTAGAGCAATTCGAGCTACCGGGCAAGCCGCTGGCGCGGACGCCGCAGGAGCGGGACGATCAGAAGTCCCGCGAAGATGGCGGTGGTCGCGGGCTCGGGAATGCTCACCAGCGCAACGGCCATGCTGGGATCCCAGTTTCCGCCGACGCTCCAGTTTGAGTCGGCGTAGGAGCCGGGGTCGTTTTCAAGATTAATGGGGCTGGTGGATTCCGTGCTGGTTTCGTTGTTGATGTTGCGGTCGCCCCAGAAAGCGGGCCAACTGAAATTGGGGGAGTTGGGATCGGTCGAACCCGTACCGGCGGCGGACATTCCGGTATTTGATATCGTGTCGGAATCGGTGGGGAGGTATCCGTCGTTGTACCAGTTGTAAGTTGTCTCGCCGAAGATATTGTCGACGGTGTAATCGGCTGCCTCGGTAGAGGTGAGCTGGTGTGACCAACTTATCCTAGCGGAGGTGTTGAGTGGATTGCCGGAGGTGAGGTCGTAGCTGTTGTATTCCGCGTAACGGCTATCTTCCTGGGGGTTGCCACCGTTGTTGGCCGTGCTTGGATTTGTTTCCGTCGTATCCCACGGTTCCCAGCCGGTGGATTCGATATCTGAAACGCCGCCGTTGCTTGCAAACGCGGTGTTAACGAAGACGGTGGAAGCATCGCCACCGGCCTGCGTCCAGCCCCAAGGCCGACCGAGGTACATGGAACCCGCGGCAGTTGCGCTGTGATTGCCCCCGTTATTCGGATCGGTAATGGCGTTTCCCGCCGTCGAGTTGCCGGTGACTTTGCTGTTCAAGAATACAATTCCATTGGAGGTGGTCTTGGCTGTGCTCGCGGCGGTGATGGTTCCTCCCGAATGGTCGCTGTCCATGTTGATCGTTGAATTGTTGAAGACATCGGTTCCATTGGCAAAGATGAAATCGACGTCCCCACTGACGTAACAGTTGTTGAAGTAGGCCCGTCCGCCCTTGGTATAGAGCGTGTCCTGATATCCAACCATGTTGCAATCGTTAAACACCTGCTCGTCCCCCTGCAGAGCAGCGCGGGGGACGCATAGTTGGAGGTCGGCGTATTGGCTTGCCCTGCGCCGTTGAGCGTGGGGAAAGTGCCATTTGGGGCTTCAGAGAGGTGCGTAGTGTTTTGGATATAAGGCGTATCGGTGCTGTTCGCGAAGGTGATGAACGCGGCCGATTCGTTGTTGCCCTTCAATTGCAGGGATGAGCTGCCGGTTGTGCCGTAGGCGCCGCTGCCATTGTTATATGCGCCATCGAGATTCGACGTGATCACCACATCATTCGGATTTCCGGTAAGGCCAACGAAATCGACATTGGTTTTGCTGTAGCTGAGGGAAGCCGGCGTAGCCATTCCGGCAGTGGTGTTGTAAGTTCCCGCGGCGAAGTAGAGGTAATTCGGACTGGAGGCCAACGCGCCACCGGGAACGCCGTTGACGCCGGCGACCGCGCCGAGCGCAGCGGCGATGGTGTTGTATGCGGCGGCGTATCCGTCGTAGGGAGCGCCGTTGACGCCCGCGTAATTGGGATCGACGTAATAGTTTGAAGCCTGGGCGGAGATCGCCAGGCCAAGGCCGAGGCTCATTCCGATCATTAGCCTCAGTGTGAAAGTAACCCTGCGGGGAACCGCCAGAACGCCGACCTGCATAAAATGCCTCCTTCGCCGAAGAAATGTGTGCCGAACTTCAGGTTAAAATAACCTTAAGAGCTTGCGGAAATACAGGGATTTCAGTTGGACAATTGGTTGAAAGACTTATAACTAATGCACACTTATGCGGATGGACGGTGATCAATGGTGAGGCTTGCGTTTTCATCAAATGCCTTCAAAAAGTCTGGGCTGGGAGAAGCAATCGAGGCGATTGCGGCAGCGGGGTATCTGGGGGTGGAACTGATGGCAGATATTCCACATGCGTATCCGCCCTCGTTTGATTCTGACGCACGCGTTGCCACGAGAAAACGGTTGGACGAGCTTGGGATGGGGGTGAGCAACATCAATGCGTTTACGCTGTTTGCCGAGGGGGATACGTATCATCCGTCATGGATTGAGGAGGACGATCGGCGGCGGGAATTTCGGGTTGAACATACGATGACCTGCATTGAGCTTGCCGCCGCGATGGACTGCAGAACCGTGAGCATTCAGCCGGGTGGACCATTGATTGGAACAAACCTCGACCGGCCGACGGCTGGGAAGCGATTCGCCGCTGGGTTGGAGCGGCTTATTCCGATGGCGCAGCGGCATAGTGTGACGCTTTGCATCGAGCCGGAGCCGGGGCTTTTCATTGAATCCGCGGAGGAATACCTGGAGTTCAAAAGGCAATATTTCAAGGACGAGGCGAGCGTCCGGATGAACTGCGACATCGGGCACCTCTTTTGCGTCGGGGAGGACCCGGCGGAGGTGATCCGGTCGATGCCGGGGGAGATTGTTCATGTTCATCTGGAGGATATTGGGAAAAAACGGGTGCATCAGCACCTGGCGCCGGGGAAGGGGGCGATTGATTTTGGATCGGTTTTTGGGGCGCTGCGGGAGATTGGGTATGGGGGGTGGGTGACGGTGGAGCTTTATCCGTATGAGAACACCGCGGCAGGCGTTGCAGGAGAGGCGATCAAATATTTGCAGCCGCTGGTGGAGCGGGTCTACTCATAATGGGTGCCCATTCGAATCACCGGATTTTCGCCAGGCATTTATCCACCGGTATTTTCAGGCCCCTGCGGATGGATTGTCTCATGCCGGGGATGGACAGGAGATAAAGGGTTTCCTGGATCGAGTGCCAATCCTCTTCGGAAAGCAAAACGGCGTTGGCGTCCTTGCCCTTGATAAGTGCAGGCTTGTGGGAAAGATGCGCGTCTTCGATAAGGCGCTGGAGCTTGGACTTGGCGAGCCGTAATTCGACTGTAGACATCGATATGGATTGTAGTTGCGCCCTTCGGAGCGAGCAATGTTATTCCGCACCACCCTTTTTCCGCGGCCCGCGAAGTCATAGAATCCCTCAAGAAAGCGAATATGGACTTTTTCAATTACAAAAACGGCGAGCTTTATTGCGAGGACGTGCCCGCGGAGAAGATCGCGCACGAGGTGGGGACGCCGGCGTATGTTTATTCGAGGGCGACGTTTCTGCACCATTATCGGCAGATCGCCGAGGCGTTTGCGGAGCTGAAGCCGACGATCTGCTTTTCGGTGAAGAGCTGCGGGAATATCCACATTCTGAGGATGTTGGCCCAGGAGGGGTGCAGTTTTGACGTCACCAGCGGCGGGGAGCTTTTCCGGGCGCTGAAGGCGGGGGGGAAGGCGAAGGACATCATTTACGCGGGCGTCGGAAAGACCGACCAGGAAATCGCGGATGCGATCAACGCGGGGATCGCGGCGTTCAACCTGGAATCGGAAGCGGAAATCGAAAACATCGACCGGATAGCCGGGTCGATCGGGAAGACGGCCATAGGGGCGATCCGCATTAATCCCGATGTCGATGCGAAAACGCACGCCAAGACCTCAACCGGAAAGAAGGGGGACAAGTTCGGTGTGGATATCGAGCGCGCCCAGCGGGTTTTTGCGCAATACAAGGATTTGAAACACCTTCGCGTGGCGGGGGTGCATATTCACATCGGGTCGCCTGTGAATCTGATTGAGCCGTATGTGGAGGCCGTTCGGAAAATCACCGCACTGGCGGATGATCTGATCGAGCGCGGGTACGCGATCGAATGGTTCGATATGGGGGGAGGATTCGGGGTGAACTACGAGCGGCCCGATCAGGCGCTTCCGGTCACGCAGCACGCGAAGGCGCTGATCCCGCTGCTGAAGGATAAGCCGTACAAGCTGGCGCTGGAGCCGGGCCGATATATCGCCGGAAACGCGGGCATTCTTCTGACGCGCGTTCTGTATCGCAAAACCAGCGGCGACAAGAAATATGTGATCGTGGATGCGGGAATGAACGATCTGATCCGGCCGACGCTGTATGAGAGTTATCACTATATCTGGCCGGTGAAGCCGGATGCGGGGAATGTTCCCGATCAGAGGAACCGCGCGCTTGAGCCTCGCGGGGGGGAGACTGTTGATGTCGTGGGGCCGATTTGCGAGAGCGGGGATTATCTTGCGAAGGCAAGGCCGCTGCCGCAGACAAAGCGCGGGGACCTGCTGGCGGTATTCACGGCGGGAGCCTATGGATTCGCGATGAGCAGCAATTACAACAACCGTCCGCGCACGCCGGAGGTGCTGGTGGAGGGGGATCGGTATCGCATTATCCGGCGGCGGGAAACGCTGGACGATCTGATCGCGCCGGAACTCGTCTAAGGACCGCTCAATGCAAGAGGCGGAGATCAATATCGAGCAGTCGCTGCGCATTGCGCTGGGGCATCACCAGGCGGGGCGACTGAAGGAAGCGGGGGAAATTTATCGTCAAATATTGGCGGCAAATCCGCGGCAGTGTGATGCGCTGCGGCTGATGGGGATGATCGCGCGGCAGGAGGGCGCGCGGAGGAGGCGGTGGATTGGATTCAGCGCTCGGTGGCGAGCGATCCCAGCCGGGCGGAGGGGCATCATAATCTGGGCGATGCGCTGAGAAGCGCGGGGAAGCGGGAAGAGGCGATCGTTGAGTATCGGAAAGCGATTGCGCTTCAGCCGGGTTGGGCGGAGGCGCATGGAGCGCTGGGGGAGGCGCTGCGCGAGCAGGGGAAACTGGAGGAGGCACTGGAGGCGTTTCGGAAGGTCGTGCAGATCAATCCGTCGATGGCGGCGGGATATCTGGCGCTGGGCAAGACGTATCACGCGCAAGGGGAGCGCGGCAAGGCGCTGGCGGCGCTGGCAACGGCGATTCAGCTTCGGCCCAATTCGGTGGATGCGCATTACTGGCTGGGAAATGTGCTGTGGGATGAGGACCGGACGGCGGACGCAATCACGGCATATAAGAAAGCGCTGGCGATCAACCCCGCGTTCGTTTCGGCGAACTGGAACATCGGCAAAATCTATATGCGGCAGGGGAAGCTGGAAGATGCGGTGGTTTATTTCCGGCGCACGGCCGAGATGAATCCAACGAATGCCAAGGCACATTTTTTCCTGGGCCACATTTTAAAGAAGGCGGAGCGCCTGGCGGAAGCGGAAGTGGAATTTCGGGAGGCGATGCGGCTGAAGCCGGACACGCCGGACTGGAAATTCAGGCTTTCGGCGCTCAGCGGCGATGGGCTGACAACCACGACCCCGCCACAGCACGTCCGCGAGTTGTTTGATGAATACGCGGCCAAATTCGACAAGCACCTGGTGGAGAAACTGAATTATCGCGGCCCGCAGCAGTTGCTCGACGCGGTGCGCGCGGTGACGGCGCGGCAGGGAATGGACGTGCTGGACCTGGGATGCGGGACGGGATTGTGCGGCGTAGCGATTCGTCCGCTGGCGCGGCGGCTGGTGGGGGTGGATCTTTCGCCCGCGATGCTGGCGGAGGCGAGGCGGCGCGGGATTTATGACGAGCTGATTAATGGCGAGCTTGTGCAGGCGATGGGCGGGATCAAAGAGCAGTTTGATCTGATCATTGCGGGGGATGTACTGATTTACGTGGGCGATTTGTCGGGATTCATGCCGGCCGCGGCGGGGCTGCTGCGAAGCGGCGGACTGATGGCCTGCTCGGTTGAAGAATATGACGGCACGGGATTTTTTCTGCATAGCGAAGAGCGGTTTGCGCATTCGCTGCAGTACATGCGGGATCTCGGGGCGCAGTGCGGGCTCGCGGAGGTGTCGGCGACGAAGGTGGCGCTGAGGCGGAATGCGAATGTGGATGTGCCGGGTTGGATATTGGTGATGGGGAAGAGCAATCCGGAACAAAGGGGGATAATATCCTGAATTTGCCGACGCAGATTCTTGATAGAGAGGAGTCGTTTTCGGGTGATCCGGCGGCGCGAGACGCCGGATGATCTGATCGCGACGGAAATGGTTTGAATGCCGCAAGGGCAAATCAATATCGAGCAATCGCTGCGGAATGCGTTGTCGCTTCACGCGGCTGGAAAGCTGAAGGAGGCCGGGGAGATTTATCGCCAGATCCTGGCCGCCAGCCCGACACATTACGATGCGCAGCGGCTGCTGGGGGTGGCGTCGATGCAGGAGGGCCGGCTCGAAGAATCCGAGCGATTGATCCACGGGGCGATCGCGCGTGATCCGAAACGGGCGGAGGGTTACCACAATCTTGGCGATGTTCTGCGCCGCGGGATGAGGAATGATGAGGCGATCGCCTCGTACCGGAAATCGATCGAGCTTCAGCCCAACTGGGCGGATGCCCACTGGGCGCTGGGAGAGACGCTTCGTGAGATGCGGCAGGTGGATCAAGCGGAGGCGGCATTTCGGAAAGTCGTCGAGCTGAAGCCGCGGTTTGCGGCGGGTCACCTGGCGTTGGCGAAGATGCTGCACGCGAAAGGCGGGCGGTCGGCGGCGCTGGCGGCAATTGCAAAGGCGCTGCATTTGAGGCCGGACTATCCGGATGCGTATGACTGCATGGGAAACGTGCTGTACGACGAAGGGCGAGTAGACGAGGCGATCGCGGCATATTCCAACGCGCTGCGGATCGACCCGTCGTTCATGCCGGCGAACTCGAACATGGGCAGAGTTCTTGTGCAGCGAAAGCGGATCGACGAAGCGCTGGTCTATGTCCAGCGGGCGGTCGAATTGGATCCGAAGAATGCGGAGGCCTATTTTTTTCTGGGGAACGTGCTGGCGCGGTCGGGAAGGAAGGAAGAGGCGCTGGAGACGTTCAGGCAGGGAATGCGGCTGGATCCGAACGCGCATGCGTGGAAGTATCGGATGTCGGCGCTAAGCGGCGACGGCATGACAAAAACGGCGCCGCCGGATTACGTGCGGGGTCTGTTCGACGAATATGCGTCAAGTTTCGAAGAGCAACTTGTGGAGAAGCTGAATTACCGCGCGCCGGAGCAGATTTTTGAGGCGGTGAAACAGGCGACACAACGCAGCGGGCTGGACGTGCTGGATGCCGGGTGCGGCACCGGCCTGTGCGGGAAGCTGATTCGGCCGATGGCGCGTCGCCTGGTAGGCGTGGATCTTTCGCCGGCGATGATCGTGGAGGCGAAGCGGAGCGGGATCTATGACGAGCTGATCAATGGAGAAATCGTCGAGGCGATGAGGGCGATGAAGGAGCAGTTTGATTTGATCCTCGCGGGAGATGTACTGATTTACGTGGGAGATTTGTCCGGATTTATGCCGGCCGCGGCGGGGCTGCTGCGAAGCGGCGGAATGCTGGCTTGCTCGATCGAAACTTATCTTCAACAGGGATTTATCCTGCACAGGGAGGAGCGGTTTGCCCACTCGCTGGGGTATATGCGGGAGATGGCGTCGGCATCGGGGCTCAAGGTGATATCGGAGACGCCGGTGGCGCTGCGGCGGCACGGAGAGATTGGCGTGCCGGGGTATATCATCGTGGTGGGAAAAACATAATCGATAGGATTAGGAAAAATTGCTTGAAGTGGAACAGCGAGCCCGATAGGTTCTGGCGATGGGAAGGCATGGGAGAAGATTCGAGCGCCGGCGGCATCGGGCCGTGATGGGAGTGGTGGAATCGCTGGAGCGGCGGCTGCTTTTTTCCGCGACGCTGCTGGGGGATGCTTTTTATTATCCGCTGGGGGATTTCGATAACGCGGGGATTTCGCTGAACGCCGGCGCGGCGATCACGCAGGCGAATTATTCGAACCAGCTTCAGCTAACCGATGGCGGCACGAGCGAATCGCGCAGCGCGTTTACGACCTCGGAATATGCGATTGCGCCGTTCGCGACGAATTTCAATGTGCAGTTCAGCGGGCCGGGGACTTCGGGATTTGCGTTTGTCTTGCAGGGTAGCGGATCGACGGCCACGGGCGGAGGAAATGCCGGGTCGGATGGGATTGCCAATAGCGTGGCGATTGAGTTTCTTTCCACGTCGTCGGGGACGGAGACGGAGCTGAACGTGAACGGCGTGGCGACGACGCCGACGCTGATCAGCCCTTCGACGATTAATCTGGCGAACAATCATGTTTTGCAGGTGAGCGTTGAATATGACGGGAGCACACTGCTGGTGAGCGAGAGTGACGGCCAGACGACGCTGACGCCGATCACGAGTTCGCAGACTTATACGAACGTGAACATTGCCGGGGCGACGGGGAGCAAGGCGTATGTTGGATTTACGGGGGCGGATGGATCGACGGGGGTTTCGCAACTGATTCAGAGCTGGGAATTTCAGGACGTGACGCCGACGGATACGGATATTGGTTCGCCGTCAGTGGCGGGGAGTTCGACTTATGCGGCGGGCGGGCAGTATACGGTGAAAGGGGCGGGAACGGGGGCGGGATCGACCTCGGATCAGTTTCACCTTACTTCTGAGGCGATCAGCGGGAACATCACGATGGTAGGCGAGGTGACGGTGCCGGCTTCGGGATCGAAGACGGTGGAAGGGCTGATGCTGCGGGAGGGGACGGCGGCAAATGCGGCGTTCGGGGAAGTGGATGTGACCGCGAGCGGCGTTCAGTTCATCTCGCGCTCCAGCGCGGGATTGGCGGATGTGGTCAGCTCAACGATTTCGGAATCGGGGACGCAGTGGCTGGAACTGGTGCGGGATGGGTCGATTGTGAGCGGATATGTGTCGACGAGCGCGGGCGGCCCATGGACGCTGATGGGGACGGGAGCGGTAACTGGGTCGAGCAGCGCGCTGGCCGGGGTCGCGGTTGCCAGCGGGAGCGCAAGCTCGCTGGCGACGGTGACGTTCAGTGGGGTTTCGTTAACGCAGACATCTTCAATCGGGCTCGACACGGGCGTGGTGGTGCAGGAGACGTCGCCAGTTTGGGTTGACATCGTCAAGCAGAGCGGCGGGTTTTACAACACGGCGGAGACAGCGCTCGCCGACCAACGCCAACGGCTGGCCAACCACGGATTTCAGCATTCCCGATTTGTTGTCGGCGACGTCGGATGAGGACGGGACGTACAGCCTGGTAATGGACGTGAGCCAAAAGCCTACCGTCACATTCAGCGGTGCGACGCTTTCCAACGCCAGCTTCAATTCGACGACGGATGTTTATACGGCGAACGTGACGATTTCCGGCGTCGGCGGCGTTTCGATGGAGGTGACGGGAACGGGGAGCGGGATCACGGGTTTGCAGATCATCAGCCCGGGGTACAGCACGACGAATACACCGGTGTTTACGAATTCGTACATCACCTATCTCCAGTCGCTGCATCCGACCGTGCTGAGATTCATGGACTTTACGCAGACGAACAGCAACCCGGTGCAAACCTGGGCGGAGCGATCAACGCCCGCCGACGCGACGCAGTACAACCTGGCGACGATGTATAACTACAACGGGTCGGTGTACGGCTCGGGGTTCTTCACCGGCGTCTCTTGGGAATATGCGATTGAACTGGCGAACGCGGTTCATGCGGATATGTGGATCAACATTCCGGAGCAGGCGAACGATAATTACGTGGAGCAGCTTGCGAGCCTGATTCAAAACGGGGACACGATCAACGGGGTGAAGTATCCGGGGCTGAATCCGGACCTGAGCGTTTACGTGGAATATTCGAATGAGACGTGGGATGCGGGGTTCACGGTTTACCAGTATTCGCTGGCCGCTGCCGTGGCGGAGGTGACGACGGACGCTCAGAACGGGACGCAGTCGAACCTCAACTACGACAATCTCCCGCTGACGGAGACCAACGGAGTTTATGAATATGGCAACACCTGGCAGCAGCGGTGGTGCGCGCGGCGGCTGTTGCAGATCAGCAACGATTTCGCCAGCGTGATGGGAGCGTCGGCGATCAATACGCGTATCCGGCCGGTGCTGGCGAATATTCCGATTCCATCGGTGCAGGCGGGGCAACTGGCGTTTATCAATGCGGAGTATGGGCGCCGGACCAGTATTTTTATGCGGTGGCGACGGCGACGTATGCGAATATGAACGGGCCATATAATGGGACCAATACGATCAACGGGGGGAACAGCAATCCGAATCTGACGGCGGCGCAGGTGCTGCAGGACCTTTCGGCCAATGGATATTTTTTGCCGTGGGCGCTTTACGACGAGCTGGATTCGGTGGCGCAGCAGTACAGCCTTCAGATGGACGCGTATGAGTCGGGGCCCGATCTTTCGGGATATCAGGACACGGCCACGACGAAGATCACCGCGGAGACGAGCGCGCAGTTCAGCACATTCCTGGAACAGTATTACGAGAGCTGGTTTTCGACCGGTGGTGGGACAGCGATTTATTACACCGCCCAGGCCCGCTCGTGGGGGGATGAGTATGGGGATTTCCAGATCGCGGATACGCAGGAGGATTTGTTTGACGCGAAGGAAATAGGTTTCCGCGCCATCGAGGCAGCGGAGCGGCCGGCGCTGGCGCCGGCGGTGTTGGGAAGTCTGACGGCAACGACGGCGTCTTCCACGCAGGTGAATTTGTCGTGGGCAGCGGCATCGGCGGGGGCGACGGAATATCGCGTGGAGGCTTCGAACACGAGCGGGTTTACGGCGAATGTGGTGACGCAGATTGCGCCGGCGGGATCGACGGGGTGGTCGTTTACCGGGCTGTCGCCGGGGATTTTGTATTATTTCCAGGTGATCGCGACCTCGCCCGCGGGAGATGCGGGGGCGTCGCCATCGGCGAGCGCGACGACCTCGGGAACCGCAGCGATTCCAGCGGCGCCGACGAATGTGACGGCCATCGCGGTTTCGAGCGGCCAGATCAACGTGGGGTGGGCGGACAGTTCGCTGATTGAAACGGGGTATACGGTCACGGTTTCCACGAATCCGACGTTTACGCAGATCGTGCAGACGCTGAGCGCGGCGGCGGGAGCGACGAGCATTTCCGTGTATGGGCTGAATGGGCTGACGGATTATTACGTGGAAGTTTCGGCGAGCGATTCGAGCGGGTCATCGGCGGCGGTGGCTGCGCCGGCGACGATCACGCCGATGCCGGTGCCGCTGGCGCAATATACGTTCGGCTCGGTGACCGGGGGTACGGTGCTGGACACCAGCGGCAACGGAACGGCGGCGAATGGAACGATTGTGGGGGGCGTTACTCAGGTTGCGGGGCCGGATAACGGGGAGGCCCTCGCTTTCGATGGATCGACGGGCTACATCAATCTTGGAAATCCATCGAAGCTGAATCTCGAAGGGCAATTCACCATCGGTGCGTGGATCAAGCCCACGGCAGTGAGCGGGAATTCAGATATCTTCGATCAGGGTTTTGACGGGCTTGACGAGCCAATCTTTTTCAATCTGACAAGCTCCACAACCGTGAACTTTGGAACGGTGCGATATGTCGGATCGTACGACAGCGTCTACGCGACCGGCACTTCGAGCACCTCACTGACGAACGGCCAGTGGCACTACGTCGCCGGGGTTTACGATGGGCAAGATTTCAAGGTGTATATCGACGGAGTATTGGCGGGTGAGACGGCGGATCCATATGGGGTCACGTATGGATACCAGCCGACGAACATCGGCCGCGACGCCGATGGAGCAGAAAATTTCGACGGTGACATCGCCGATTTGCAGATTTTCGCAAATGGTTTGTCGGCGGCGGATATCGCCAAGTTGAGCGCGCCGATCTCGGATACCTGGACGGGAGGAAACTCGACGTGGTCGACGGCGGGGAACTGGAGCGCGGCGCAACGCCGGGGGGATTCAGCAGCGTGATCATCAACAGCGGGACGGTGGCGGCGGGGACGGCATTTAATGTTGGGTCGCTGGTGCTGAATGGTGGGACGCTGAACCTGGCCAGCGGGGCTGGAGAGTTCTCCGTGGCGTCGCTGACGATCGGATCGAACGCGAAGCTGAATCTGGAAAATAATTTTCTGCTAATCGATTACGCGAACGGCAGCGATCCGATCGGCACGATTACGGGGTATCTGAAGTCGGGAAGGAACAATGGCGGGTGGAACGGCGTGGGGATTGAATCGTCCTCGGTGGCAACGTATCCGTCATACGCGATCGGATATGCCGACGGTAAGGACGGGGTGGTGCAGGGGCTGCCTTCGGGGCAGATCGAGGTGAAGTTCACGCTGCTGGGGGACGCGAACCTGGATGGAACCGTCAATGGATCGGATTTCTCGATTGTGGCGGCGAATTTTGGGCTGGGAGTGACGAATTGGGATGAGGGGAATTTCCTGTATGGCACCTCGGTCAACGGATCGGATTTCAGCGCGCTGGCGGCGAACTTCGGTTTGGGGGCGAGCCAGGCGGCGGTGGCATTACCGGCAGTTACGCAGCCGTTCTCGAACAGTTTTGTGAGCAGTACATCAACGAGCAGTGATCCGGCGACGGATCTGGTGAAGGATAAGACACATCGGCCGCCGAAGAAGTGAGGGGCGGGATTTAAGGAAAAACAAATAGTATTCCGCGGGCGGTGAAAGTAAGCTTGGGGGGATGGAAGGCGTTCTTCCGCCGCAAACGGAGCGGGGCTCGGGTTTCGAGCCGGCGCGGGTTCGTCAATTCACGGTTTTCCTTGAGAACCGGGTGGGACGGCTGCAGGGGCTGCTGGGGGCGCTGGAGACGGGGGCGCATCCGATTCGGGCGCTTTCGATCGAGGAGTCGGGGGATTCGGCACTGGTGCGATTGATTTGCGGCGCGACCGACTCGGCGCGGATCACACTCAAGGAGGCGGGGTTTCCGTTTGGCGAGCTGGATCTTCTGGCGGTGCAGATCCCGAAAAGGAATCCCCAGCCGCTGATCGCGATCTGCTCGACGCTTCTGGCGGCGGAGATCAACATTCACTACATCTACCCATTTCTTCTGGGTCCGCACGGGCCGGCGCTGGCGCTTTATGTGGACGAACCAACGCTGGCGGAACAACTGCTCATCAAAAATGGTTTCGTGCTGATCGCGGAATCGGACCTATAAGCGAATCACATCTTGTGGAAATTGCTGGCGCGTTGGCGGTCGTGCCGGAGAACGTCGTGCCGGGGAACGCAGATTGCCGATATTGACACGGCCACGCAATTCACCGGAGCGCATGGTTTGCAGCAGCCGATAAAATCCAGATTCTCGATTTACGGCGCTACCGTTGCCGTTTCAAACGGATGTGGGCAGCTCGACGATGCGCTGCGGCTGTTTCTGCGCCCGTTTGAGCTCCGGCGAAATGCCGGCGAGGGGCTGGAGACGATTGGGGAGATTCGTCCATTCGAGCTGGGGGAAGTGACGCGATCTTTGCTCTCGGCGGGGGAAACGGAGCGGCGGTCGGACCCGCTGGTGGCGATTTATTCGCGCGGCGAGCGGCACTGGGTGCTGGACGACCGCTGGGGCGTTTGCGAGATCGATCTGCTGCGGCACCGGTGGCGAAGCTGGGTGCTGCCGCATGCTTCGCTGGATGCGGTGCAGCTTGTGGAGTCGGCGGTGATGCAGCCGATGGCGCAGTTGCTTCGCCCGCGCGGGGTGGAGCTGATTCCGGCGGTATCGCTGGAGCGCGCGGGGTGGGCGGCGCTGGTGCTGGCGCCGTATCCGATCACGGCGGAAGTTTCGCGGGCGATTCGCGCGGGATACCGGGTGATCGGGCAGAGGTGGACGGCGCTGCTGCGCAAGAGCGATCGGATCGTGCTGCGGCACGTGCCGGGCGTGATGGAACTGCCGCGCGGCGGGAAGTGGATTGGGAAGAGCATTGAGTGGAAGGATGTCACTGGCGACAACCCCTGGGCCGCCGCGGAGACGGCCTGGTGTGATGCGGTGGTGACGATCGGCGCGGGCCGGCGGTCGCGCTCGTCCGGGCGGATCGTGCCAGCGCACGAGGCGCGGGGGCTTTTGCGGCGGGCGCGGTCGATTTCCCCCCTGCCGCTGGATTGGGCGTGCCTTCAGCATTGTGCGCCGGCGCTGGCGCAGCGCTGCATGTGCATGCATGTCGAGCTTTCGCGGCATGAGGAGGAATTTTTGCAGCTCCTGGAGATTCTGCGGAAGCGGACGGCGTCGAAGGTGGAGGTATCCGTGTTTGGGGCGGCGGAGAAGCAACACAAATCGCGAATCAATTGTGCCGCCGGTGTCCTCACCAATATTGTCCGGCATTATAAGCCGAATGGATGGGGGGTGAGATCGGGTTTTCAAAAGTGAGGCTTGCCGGTGACGCGTGTTGGGGCGGTCTGCGAGAAAAATGCTTATTTCCGCGCAGCATCGGCACTTTGCCGCCTGAGCCAGGAATGAACCCGCGCGGCAATCAGGGCGTTTTTTGCAGTTGTTTCTTGCGGGCCAGCCGCGCTTTCTCCAGCATCCGCTCTCTCTGACGCTTGATGAGCACCGGCAACTGATCCTCGTAGCTGCATTGCCCGCGGTAAACCAGGCTCAGAGCCACCAGGCTGTATTTATCCACCGGCAGGCCTGTGCGAATATGAATCAGCAGCGTGCAGATTGTCGCCGCGTAAAACTGCAGGGTGATGCCGTTGGCGCTGGTGCTCAGCAGATGAGAGAATCCCGCCGTCACCTTCAACCAGCGCAGGAACAGTTCGATGATCCAGCGGCAACGATAGAGCATGGCGATCACCCATGCCTCCACGTCCAGCAGATTGGTCAGCAATCGCACGGGTTCCTGCTTGACTGGATCCCACACGGTCACCAGGCGCAGCGTCTGGGTTGGGGGCTGGCTTTTGCAGCCATTCTCCACGCCCAGCAGACCGAATTGGTCTTCCCGTACTTCTGATTCGATATCTTTTTCGCACCGCGGACGATTCTCCTGCACGCGAAGCGTCAGGTCCTTTTTGAGTCGCACGACGAAGTCTGAGCCGATCTCCAGGATGGAGCAGATGAACTCATAGGGGTAATAGGCGCGATCGAAGAGGTAGAGCACGCCAGGCTGCAGCATCGGCTTCATCGCCGCCGCCTCGCCTCCCTGGTGGGCATTGCCGCTGATGGAAAAGTTCTCCATCGTCCAATGTTTGACGTCCACCTGCAGGTTCAGTCGCACCTGCGAATCGATGTCGCCCTCCCCGTTTTTGCGTCGCTGCAGGGCCCAGGTCACCTCGCCGGCCAGGTGAAAAAGAGACCCGTCGCCAGCCACGATCTTCTCGGCGACTCGATCCAGATCGGGGTCCATCTGATGAAGCTGCGGCAGTTGCTTTTGAAGCTCTTGAATCAGCGGACGCAGATGCTCGACGCGAAAGCGTGCCATCGCATCGGAGAGCGTGCTTTTGGGAGCCTGACGGGCCTTGAGATGCGATTTGACCGAAGGAACCTGCGCCAGTTGCTCAAGCGTCCGCAGCGAGCGAACCAGCGGATCAAAAAAGGCGCAGAGCAAAACAATCAGGACGTCCACTTCGCCAAGCGCGACGTTCCCATGCTCCGGCGGAACATGATCGCGCCAATATTTATCGAACGTCTGAACATGGCGGACAATTCCCGGGACGTTCACATCGGCTTCAGTGATCTGGGGCCGTTTGGCTCGCGCCATGAGGCTTGATGTACCATAACCGTCGGCCTGGCGCAACCGCACGTTTGTGATAGAAAATGCCGGACAGTATTGGTGTCCTCACCGGCGGTCTGGCCGCCCGCACAGACCTCCGCCGGTGAGGACACCGGCGGCACAATTCCGCGTCATTCCCCATCGACGCGTTGATATCGGTAGGCGGCGCGATATAGGCCGCGGACTTCTTCGCTTTTGACGATGGTGGCGCGGTATTTTTCGTTGCGCGGTTGGAGGCGGACGACGGGGAGGCGGGCGTCGCCGTCGGCTTCGTAGAAGATGCGCTTGAAGGTGGTTTGGCCGTCGGCGAAGCGGATGAAGCAATCGTCGCCGTTTCTGGCGGGGAGGGATGGGGAGAAGATGACGATGTCTCCCTCGCAATAGTTGGGGGTCATGGTGTCGCCCTGAACGCGGGCGGCGAAGGCGTCTTTGTCGGCGATGCCGGGGCAGGCGACATACTTGTCGGATGATTTGGGGGGGAAGGGGCCGTCGGGGGAGTCTTCGGTGCGGTTGATGACTGGGATCGCGTTGGCGGTGATGGGGTGATCGCCTTTGGCGACGAGTTCGCGGAATACGCCGGCGAATTCGTGGGCGTCGTCTTGCGAGCCGTTGGGGCTTCCCTGCTTTCGGGTATCGAGGAGCCTTCCGAGCATGGCGCGGACATCGGAGGGGGTTCGCTGGAGATGGGCCTGGGTAAGGAGTTCGGCGCTGGGGAAGCCGAGGGATTGTTCGAGGCGTTTGAGCTTTTCGTCGCTGGGGGGATTGGGGACTCGGCCGGTCTCGATGAGGGAGAGATAGGGCTTGGAAATGCCGGTACGGCCGGAGAGCTCGTCGAGGGTTAGGCCCAGGCGACGGCGCTGCTTGCGAAGTTTGATGCCGAGGGGTTCCATCTTTTCGACTGGGGAATGAATAGCCGATATTGGCGCAGGAATCAAGAAAAATATCTAACAAATACCGAACAGAATCTCACGCAGAGGCGCGAAGGCGCAGAGAATGTGAGTTTCTGTTTTCCTCTGCGTCTTTGCGCCTCTGCGTGAGGTTTTCTCTTTTCGAGGTTGAGGGGGCGGGTAGCTCCCACTTTATCCCAAAATATCTCACTTTTCGGGGTTTCTCAGACAGAGCGAACCTTTGCAGATCGGCCCCCTCCCCAGCCCTCCCCCGGATTACCGGGGGCGGGGGTTTAGGCGCGCGATGGCGAGCAGTTGGAGTTCTGTGAGGTTGAAGGAGTGGGTGGTTCCCACATTTTCCCAAAATTTCTCACTTTGGGGGTGATTTCAGATTGCCGGTGTTGGGGTGAATGTCCGAAAATGTCTGAAAAGTTCCGGGATTTTCGCGCGGGTTTTTCTTTCCCCTGGGCGGAGGGGAGAGAAGGGGATTTGAAATTTGAGATTTGAGATGGGGGGGGAACCCTCAGGGTTAGTGGGTAGAGAGTAGAAAGTTGAGAGTAGAGGGGAAAAAATATCATGCATCTATATACAGGTCCAAAAGGTGTACGTTTTGTACCTATTTTTGGGAAATCGGCGGATTTTTCGTTGAAATTACTGAAGTTCGAAAGAATCGGATAAAGAAGAATTCCATAAACTCATGCCGGCCCGTTTTCTTCGAGTTGATAGAGCATGGGGCTGAAACGGCGGTTGGCCCATTTGAGGGAGTCGTGGAGGTAGTAGGCGAAGATGGCGAGGGTGATGAGGAGGAGGATGCCGGTGATGATGTGCTGGGGGCGGAGTTTTCGGATGGAGGAGCCGTAGGCGATGAGGCCGAGGAGGCCTGCGACGGTGACGACGGCGTCGTAGCTGGCGCGTTGCCAGTAGAGGCCGCCTAGATGGAGCCACATGCCGAATTCGTCGAAGGTGAGGCCGAGGCCGATGGCGTAGATGACCGCGGTGAGGGAGAGCCAGGTTCCAGTGGGGCGGGCGAAGAGGAGGAGGGCGCCGGTGATGCTGAGGAGAAATATGCCGTAATTAAGGTGATGGACGTGGGTACCCTTCACGTGAAAGAAGAGCCCTGGCGGGAGTTTGCCGGCCATGATGAAGATGACCAGGATGCGGGCGATGATGAAAGTGAAGACGAAGCCCGCGAAAACCAGGCGAGCGAGGTGATGGCGCTCCTGGGTGATTTCATCGCGAGTTGAGAGCTGCTGAGAATCTTGCGCGGTCATTTTTGCTCCTGGGTCATCTTCATCAGTTGAGCGGCGGTTCCCAGAGGCGTCAGCCTGTGGTCCTGGGCGCCGCGATTATAAAGGTAAAACAGACGGTCCGGCGCGGTACGGGCGTAATATTCGTAGAGAGGGCGGTCTTGATCGCCGGGCTTGGCGAGGTCGGAAACTGAGGGGTTCAGATCGTGGCGCGGATGATGGGGGCGTCGTCGGGCCAGGGGACGTCGCTATTGAAGACCGGCTCTTCGGAGGGGTTGCTGCGGCCGGGGTTGAAATGAAAGAGGACGACCGCGGGGGGGATTACGTTTTTGGAGATATCGGCGTCGATCCGCGGTAGTTCGAGCGGTTTGAAATATTGATCGTAAACAAGGCGATTGAGTTGCGGCGCACCCATGAGGGCAAGAGAGGCGATCGCGGGAAACATGATGGTGCGGATCATCGGCGCTCGGGCGGGAAAAAGGTCGGCGAGAAATCGGACCGGCAGAAGGCAGAGGAAGATGAAAGCGGGGAAGACCATCAGGTAATAGTGGGGCAGGACCCAGGAAAAAGCGTAGGCAGAAAGGAGCAAAACAAAAACCGGGAGCATTCCCCAGACGGCCCAGTAGCGGCGGTTCCACATTGCCAGGAGGGAGATAGGAAGGATCAGCCAGAAGAAGGGATCGGGAACGGCGACATTGTGGATCATTTGTATCTGGGAGCGAAGGCCCACGCTGAAAAAGTTGATGAGCTGGTGTTGCTCGATAACGCTTTTGGCGTTGATCTCGTAGAAAAGCTGTCTTTCGGGGAGATCGGAAACGTGCTGGGGGGCCGGGCCGGTGTGGAAGCCGAAGACGCCGGGATAGTTGGCGTCGTTGTATTTGCCGAAGGGGGTGGTGAACAAATGGCCAGTGATGTTGTGGTTGAGCGTGAGTTGGAGAATTAGAAACGGTAGAAGCGGGATGATAATGGGGGGGAAGAGTTGCGAGTTGCGCGTTGCGCGTTGCGAGTTGGATTCGCGAGAGTTCTTTCTCAAATCAAACCAATCCATGATGAGTACGACGCCGAGGACTACGGCGAAACAGAGGCCGTCGGCGGGGCGGGTGATGGCGGACCAGCCGGCGGCTGCGCCGAGGAGGGCGAGCCATTTCCAGGTTCGGTTTTTTTGCCAGCGGAGGAGTGCCCAGGTCATGATCAGGCCGAGCAATAGAGCCGGGGTCTGAGCCATGGGCATGATCGAGAGCATGCGAAACATTGAGGCCTGGACCGGCGCAGGGGAGGCAGAGGAGGATCAGGACCGCGAGCAGAGCGCAGGCGCCGTCAAGAATCTCGGAGAAAACGAGGTAGATCATCACGGCGCACAGGCCGCTGACGGCGAGGGGGCCGGCGTAATAGGGCAAGCCGAGCCAGAGGGCGGGGACGTACATCATCGCGGCGCCGGGGAAATACATGGAGGCGTAGACGGGACTGACGAACATGTAGAAGGTTTCGAAATAACGAGGGAGGGGGAGCGCCGGCATCCAGAAATGGCCGTGGGCGAGCATGCGCATCTGGATGAGGTAGCTGAATTCGTCCTCCCATTTGGGGTGAAACGTGATCTTCTGGCATCGCTGAGACGAGTAGAGGAAAAATGTGGATGCGATCCAGATGGTCAGGGCGATCAGTCGGCGCGTGCGCGGCGATGGGGAGGCGATGGCGATGTACAGGCGGTTGAAGGCGCGATTGATGGGAGGGATCAGGCCGGCGATCAGGCCGGCGAGGAGGATTCGGGATTTGCGGGGCGGGCCGTAATCTCCGGCGCCGAGGACGAGCCAGCATTGGATGCCGAAGAGGAGGAGGATGGGGACGAGCCAGCGGGCGAGGCGCGGGCTGAGCCAGGAAATATCAGAGGGGGGAAGTGTGCACGGATTATCGCCCATTTCCTGCCGTAGGCTCCGCATCGAAGGCGCGAGATGCAGTTTATAGCTTACGGGTGGGGTCGGCGGAAATCAGCGAGAGGACTTCGGAACGGCTGGAGGGGCTGTCTTTGAAAATGCCGCGCAGGGCGCTGGTGACCATTACGCTGCCGGGTTTTTTGACGCCGCGGATGGTCATGCAGGTGTGGACGGCTTCCACAACGCAGGCGGCGCCGATGGGATTCAGCTCTTCCATGAGGGCATCGGCGATTTGCGTGGTCAGGCGTTCCTGCACCTGGGGGCGGCGGGCGTAGCCCTCGACGAGGCGGGCGAGCTTGCTGAGGCCGACGACTTTTCCATCCGGCAGATAGGCGACGTGGGCGCGGCCCATGAAGGGAAGCAGATGGTGTTCGCAAACGGAATGGAAGTCGATGTCGCGGAGAAGAACGATCTCGTCATAGCGCTCGGTGAAGACGGTGCGGAGATGGGTGCGGGGATTTTCGCTGAGGCCGGAGAAGAGTTCGGCGTAGGAGCGGGCGACGCGGGCGGGGGTTTGGGTGAGACCTTCGCGGTCGGGGTTTTCGCCGACGGCCAGCAAAATTTCACGAACCGCGCGCTCGATGCGCGGGTGGTCGACGCCGGGGGATCGGGGTTTTTCGGGCATGGGAAGGGGCTCTCCGAAAGGGCATTATAGACGGCGCTGCGCGAGAGAGTAGAGCAGTGGACAGTAGAGCAGGAGAGGAATGCGTCCCCCTCCCCAACCCTCCCCCGGAGTACCGGGGGCGGGGGTAAGAGGGGGTAAGAGGGGATTGAGAATCGCAAAATGTTTGGAAATTCCGTCGTGTTTGGTATTCATTCGGGGTTTGGGAATTGAAGGTCGCCCTCCAGGCGAACGGCATCCAGCCGATGCGGTGTACCGCTCCTCGCCTCCGGCTGCGGTTTGGCATTATTATTATCAAAGCACTGGTCATTTTGTGCAAAAGCGTTGATTGAATCTGTCGCCCCCCCGCCGTAATGTGTTCCGCCCTGTTACTTATGTTGAAGACCAAGCTTTTGCATCCCGAAATGCTGGGAGGCCTGGCGTCGGCCGGCCATCTTGCCAAGGTGCTGATCAGCGATGGGAATTATCCCAGCAGCACGGTTCCGAATCCGCGCGCGAAGATTGTATGGGCGAATTTTACGCCGGGCGTGGTGGATGCGTGCACGGTGCTGCGGCTGGTGTGCGGGCAGATTCCCATCGAGGCCGTGGAAGTGATGGCGCCGGCGCGAAGCGGGATGTATGCGATGCAGAATGATCCGCCGATCTGGGAGGAGTACCGGAAAATTCTGCGCGAGGCGGCGGATTTTCGCGGGGAATTGATCCAGCACCAGAAACCGGAATTTAACGTACAGGCGCGAAGCGAGAATTTGGCGCTGGTGATCGCGACGGCAGAGACGCAGATTTACGCGAATATTCTTTTGACAGTTGGAGTCGTTCAATAACAAAAAAAGGAAAGAGCCATGAACAATGAGAATCGACCTACGACGCTGGGAACGAAGCCGAGTTTTGGATTTGGGGATCGGCTTGGACTGGCGACGCCGGGACATGCGGCGGCGCTGAAGCGGAGCGGATCGGGGATTTTGCCGATCTTCGCTCAGCAGTCGATTCGGGAGATGACGCGGACGAGCCGCACGCCGCAACAGGTGATGGAGGATGCGCAGAACGGGCTTCGGCAGGCGGGGTATACGGGAATTCAGGGGGCGGACGCCGACCATTTGAAAACGCCGGCCGATGTGGAGCGGACGGCGCAGGCTGGGTTTGTTTTCTTTACGATCGATCCATCGGGGGAAGTGGACGCGAACGCGGACGACTACAACGCCGACCAGCTTGCGGAGAAATTCAAGCCGCTGGCGGGGGAAATTGGATGGCTGGACCAGTATGAGGGGAAGAAGATCAAGCTGAGCAGCGGAACGACGATTGATTTTTCGCCCGTGGTATGCCGGCGGGCGGCCGTGAAATATGGCCGGGCGATCGCGATGGCGACGAAGCTGGCGAAGCACATCGAGCAGACGGCGAACAAATTGAATCAGCCGTTCGAGATTGAATTAAGCGTGGATGAGACGCCCAAGCCGACGACGCTGGCGGAGCATTTCATCATTGCCGACCAGTGCGTGAAGGCGGGGATGAAGCTGGTGAGCCTGGCGCCGAGATTCATCGGCGAATTTGAGAAAGGCGTGGATTACAAGGGGGATGTGAGCGGACTGGAGAAATCGCTCGGCGATCATGCGGCGATCGCCAAACAGCTTGGGCCATACAAGCTGAGCCTGCACAGCGGATCGGACAAGCTTTCGATTTATCCCTCGCTGGCGCGGGCGACGAAGGGGCTGTTTCACGTGAAGACGGCGGGGACGAGCTACCTGGAAGCGCTGCGGACGGTGGTTCGCGTCGACGCGAAACTGTTCCGGGAAATCATCAAGCTTTCGCGCGAGCGGTATGACACGGACAAGGCGACCTATCACGTTTCGGCGACGCTGCAATCGGCGAAGCCGGCGGATCAGATTTCGGATGCGAAGGGATTGGAAAAGGCATATTTGGGCCTCTGGGCGGATGTGCCGAAGGGGACGGGACTAAGCGATCCGGGGCGGCAGATCGTTCACTGCACGTTTGGGTCGGTGCTTTGCGATCCGAAGCTGGGGCCGCAGGTGAAGCAGCTCATTGCCGAAAATCAGTCGCTGTATACGCAGATTCTGGACGAACATTTTGGAAAACATCTGGATGCACTGAAAGCAGGAATGTAAGGAATTATATTTATGATCAATGTTAAAAATGCGAAGGACGCGAAGTTTGATCTGATGAGCCTGGGCGAATGCATGATTCGCCTTTCGCCGCCGGGGCATGGGCGAATTGAGTTCGCCAACACGCTGGAGGTTTGGGCGGGCGGCGGGGAATATAACGTGGCGTATGCGCTGGCGCGGCTGGGGCTGCGGACGGGGTTTGCCAGCCGGCTGGTGGATAATCCGGTTGGGAAGATCATTTTGAATCATGCCAGATCCGTGGGGATGGACGTGAGCCATGTGGCGGTCGCCAAATATGACGGCGTTGGCCGGGCTGATCGCATCGGGCTGAATTTTACGGAAGTGGGGACCGGCGTTCGCGCCAGCGTGACGATGTATGATCGCGGGCACTCGGCCGCGAGCAATTTGAAGCCGGGGATGATCGATTTCAAGAAGCTTTTTAAGGAGCAGGGGAGCCGGTGGCTGCATACGGGCGGGATATTCACGGCGCTTTCCGATGGGACGGCGGCGGTGTGCAAGGAGGCGATCCTGGCCGCGAAGGAATCGGGGACGATCATTAGCTACGACCTGAATTTCCGCTCGAAATTGTGGACGGCGCAGAAGGCGCAGCAGGTGACGAAGGAGCTGGTGCCGCATTTGGACTGCCTGATCGGAAACGAAGAGGACTTCCAGAAGGTGCTGGGATTTGAAGTGGAAGGGGTCGATGAGAATCTCTCGGCGCTGGATACATCCGCGTACAAGAAGATGGTCGAGAAGGTCGTGAAGGCCTATCCGAACGTCAAGGTCGTCGGCACGACGCTGCGGGAAGTGAAATCGGGGCTGATCAATAACTGGTCGGCGATTTTGTATGTCGATGGGAAATTTTATGAGAGCCGGCGGTTTGATAATCTGGAGATCGAGGACCGCGTTGGCGGCGGAGATGGATTTTCCAGCGGGTTTGCCTATGGCTTCCTGACCGGCAAGACGCCGCAGGAATGCGTCGACCTGGGGGCGGCACATGGGGCGCTGCTTCAGACGACGCGCGGGGATACGAGCATGATCGACCTGGAAGAATTGACGCATGTGTTCAAGGGCGGAAGCGCCCGGATCAAACGGTGAATGAAGCGATGAAAATCTTATTGACGACGACGAGTTTTCAGGACACGCCTGGGCCGCACCACGAGGCACTGAAGAAATCGGGATTTGAGATCGTGACGGCGCGCGGGCCGCTGACTGAAGCGGAGATGCTCGATCATGCCAAGGCAGGGTTCGATGGGTTTTTGAATGGCGATGATGTGATCACCGCGGCGGTGATCGATGCGGCCCTGCCCAAGCTGAAAGTCATCGCGAAATATGGCATTGGGCTGGATTCGATCGACGTGAAGCATGCGACGGCGAAGAAGATTCCCGTGCTGTTTACGCCGGGCGTGAATCACACGACGGTGGCGGAGCATTGCTTTGGGTTGATGATCGCGCTGGCGAAACACTTCTGGCCGCACCTTCGCTCGACGAAGAAGGGGGAATGGAAGCGGATTACCGGCAACGAGCTTTATGGGAAGAAGATCGCCGTGCTGGGGGTGGGGCGGATTGGCAAGGAGATTATCAAGCGGGCCAGGGCATTTGATATGAAATCCGTCGGCTATGACCTTTACTGGGACGAGAATTTTGCGAAGGAGTATGACGTTCCGCGGGCAGGGACGGTGTTGGAGGCGGTTCGTGATGCGGATGTGGTTTCGCTGCACATGAACCTGGACGATAAGAATCGCGGGATGTTCAACACGGACCTGCTGAGCAAGATGAAGAAGGGTGCGTGGCTGATCAATACGGCGCGTGGCGGTTTGGTGGTTGAAAAGGACATTGCCGAGGCGTGCAAGAGCGGGCATCTTGGGGGATATGCGACTGATGTGCTCGATAAGGAGCCGCCGGCGGCGGATCATCCGTTTCGGGAGATCGATAATATTATCGTGACGCCGCACGTGGGGAGCAGAACGCTTGAGAGCGTGGAGCGGCAAGCGATGCGCGCGGTGCTGAATCTCGTGAATTTCCTCAAGGGCGATAAGGACTTTATTCAAGCGAATCAGTTCTAGCTTGCCGCTTCTTGTGGTAATCTTTCCCCCCGAACTTAAAGAATGGAGCTTCGCACATGCCTCAAACCGCCGTCGCTGATATTGGGCTAATTGGTCTGGCTGTGATGGGCGAGAATCTTGCGCTGAACATCGCCGATCACGGATTTAAAGTCGCGGTTTATAATCGCACAACCGCGGTCATGCAGAAATTCATCGCCCGGGAGAAACCGCCGGGCGGGTTGGTGGGTTGCGAGACGGTTAAGGATCTGGTCCAGGCGATTAAGAAGCCGCGAAAATTTATCATTCTCGTGAAGGCCGGCGCGGCCGTGGACGCGGTTACGAAGGAATTGATCGACGCGGGGGTGGAGAAGGACGACATTGTCGTCGATTGCGGGAATTCGCTGTGGACGGACACGATTCGCCGGGAGCGGGATTACGCGACTAAGTGTAAGTTTTTCGGATCGGGGGTTTCGGGCGGAGAACTTGGGGCGCGGTTTGGGCCGTCGATGATGCCGGGCGGCGATCCGGATTCGTGGAAGCATCTCAAGCCGATCTGGGAAGCCGTCGCGGCGAAGGTGGATGCGAAGACCGGCAAGCCGATCGAGAATTATGCTCCGGGCAAGCCCGTGACTGGTGGGGTGCCATGTACGGCCTACATCGGGCCGGACGGGGCCGGGCACTATGTGAAAATGGTGCACAATGGGATCGAATACATTGACATGCAGCTCATCGGCGAAGCGTACTGGCTGCTGGTGAACCTGCTGGGGATGAAGGCGCCGGACCTGTCGAAGATTTTCGCCCAGTGGAACCAGGGGGATCTCGATTCCTATCTGATCCAGATCTCCGCGGACATTTTGCAGCAGAAAGACCCGCTGCATCCCGAGGGGTATTTCGTGGACTATATCCTCGATGCCGCCGGCCAAAAGGGAACCGGAAAATGGACCAGCACCAACGCGCTGGATATGGGGATTCCGGCCAATGCGATTGCGGAGGCGGTTTTCGCGCGGTGCATCTCGGCGCTGAAGGAAGAGCGCGTCGGGGCGTCGAAGACGCTCAAGGGGCCGGACGCGGCTTACAAGGGGGATCGCGATGAGCTGATCAACGCGGTGCGCGATGCACTTTACTGCTCGAAAATCTGCGCATATGCCCAGGGCTTTCAATTGATGCGCGAGGCACAGAAGGAATATAAGTGGAAGCTTAACTTCGCCGAGATCGCGGCCATCTGGCGCGGCGGGTGCATCATCCGGGCGCGGTTCCTGCAGAAAATTACCGACGCATACAACCGCAATTCCGACCTGGTGAACCTGCTGCTCGACCCCTACTTCGGCGAGCAGATCACCAAGTCGCAGGGGAACTGGCGGAAAGTGGTCGGTCTCTCCGCCAGCAACGGCATCCCCGCCCCGGCGTTCATGAGCGCCCTGGCGTATTACGACGGTTATCGCAGCGCGCGTCTGCCGGCCAACCTGCTCCAGGCGCAGCGGGATTATTTCGGCGCCCACACGTATGAGCGGGTGGATTCGCCGCGCGGAAAATTCTTCCATCTCGATTGGCCTGAGCCCAAGCGCCCGCAGATCGCGATTCAGCCGGGCAGCGGGGGAGGACACTAGCGATTTCGCCCTTTTATGCCTCGACGCGGAACCTTTTACGCGATTATCCCGGAAGAAGCGGAGCGGTTGCTCGCGCTGGTCGGGAACGACACGGAGCTGGCGAAGGAATGCCTCGAGCTCTGGACGCCCGAGCGCCAGCGGCAACGCTTCATCGCCCCCGTCGATCACGCCTGGGAAGTGCTCCACCGCTGCCTGGCGGATGGGACCTTGCACGGAATCGGGGCCGGTTCGGACCCGCTGCAGTGGTGCGTGCTGGGCGGCAAAAGCCTGCACCAGGGCAAAGAATACATCGTCTGCTATGTCACGCCGGAGCAGACGGTGGAAGTGGCCGAGGAGCTGGATGATATTGATGTCGAGTGGTTCGTCGGACGGTACAAACTGCTTCCCACCGCCGGATATACGGGGCCGATCGATAACGAGGATTTTCAATACAACTGGGAGTATTTCACCAACGTGCGGAACCTGTATTCGAAGGCGGCGGGGGATGGGCGCGGGGTGGTGTTTGTGACGGATCAGTGATCCGCACGGCCCCGGGGGCCGGCTTGACATTGTTCGCAAAAAAGAGAACAATCAGTAATGCCCGCGACGAGGCTGGTTATTTTTCGAGAAGCGGACGGCGCGGTTCCGCTCCTCGATTGGTTTGACGGCCTACCAGAAAAAGTCATTGCGAAATGCCGCTCGCGGCTGGAGAGACTGCGAAATCTCGGCCATGAACTCGCACGGCCCGAAGCGGATTTTCTTCGCGACGGCATATACGAGCTTCGCGTCGGGTATCAGGGAGTGAATTACCGGATGCTGTACTTTTTTCATCACAATGTTGCAGCGGTTGTCTCACACGGATTGACGAAGGAAAGAGATGTGCCTGCCGTCGAAATAGATCGCGCGATTCATCGCCGCGCGTTGTACCTTTTGAACCCGACCCGCCACACGCTGGAGGTCTGACATGCCCCGTAAAAAGAAAAAGACTGACGCGATCGAGATCATCGATGCGAGATATTTCCGCGGAAAACCGGCGATGTTGGAAATGCTCGAGGAAGCAAGAGCGAATGACGACATTGCCCGCAAGATCCATGATCTCCGCGCGGCCGCGGGGCTGACCCAGCGGCAATTAGCAAAACTCGTGAGGACGACGGCGTCGGTGATCTGCCGGCTGGAGGACGCCGATTACGAAGGGCACTCGCTGGCGATGTTGAATCGGATCGCGGCGGCACTCAACAAACGGGTCAAGATCGAATTCGTGCCTGCGATCGGGCGGCGCAGATCAGCGTAGACTGCTTCAAAGAGGCCGTTTATCCGGATCGCCTGCAAATACTCCAAAACTCGCGTCATTTCGTATAATCCGGCGGTTCTGCCCAAGCTTGGAAACCGGCCCCCCGGCGGGTAGTCTGCAACTTCCCTTTATGTACCGGAGTTGAACCCTTTATGCCCACGAATTTCATCGTCCCCCCCAAGCTTCACAACGACCTGGTCGCGGCGGCGTATCGACATCGCGGATACACCGCGGACGAAGCCGCCGCCGGCGCGAAGTTTTCGGAACTGACCGCCTGGCACGGCATCAAAACTCACAACGCGATCAAGGCGCTGCACCTCGATGAACTGTTCGGCTCCAAGGCCGGCGGGTGCAAGCCGGGGGCGAAGATTGAGAAGCTTCCGACCAAATTTAAAGCCGTGCAGAAATGGAACGCCAACCGCAAGCTCGGACAGGCGACGGCTTTTGAGGCGATGGACGCGACCATGAAAATGGCCGATGAATTCGGCGTCGGCGTCGTCGCCGTCGATAATGCGTTCCACTATCTCTGGGGCGGCGGATACGTCATCGACGCCGCCAACAAGGGGTATATCGCCTACACATCCTGCACCGCGGCTTTGGCGGAGGTCGTTCCCTTCGGCGGGAAGTTTCCGACGCTGGGGACCAATCCGCATAGCTGGGGCTTCCCGACCAAAGACGTCATTGGGTTCCCCATCTGCATCGACTGGGCGACCAGCACGGTCGCCATGGGGCGCGTGCAGCAGTTCCTGCGGGAAGGCAAGCAGCTTCCGGCGGGCTGCGGCGTGGATAAGGACGGGAACGAAACGACCGATCCGGCCAGGATCGTTGCGCTGATGCCCTTCGGACAGCACAAGGGGTATGGCCTGTCGCTGATCGACGAGCTTTACGGCGCCTACATCGGCGGGTCGCTGCCGACGATTCGCAACCGGTGGGACAAGGTCCCGGCCGGTGAAAAAGGAACCTGCTGCTTCTTCTTCCAGTGCATTCATCCCGAAGCGATCTCCAGCGGCTCGTTCGCGGCCGGGCGATCGCAGAACCAAAACGTCAAGGCGGTGCTGGCCGACATCATGGGCCACGGCAACAGCGGCGCGATGCTTCCCGGGCAGATCGAAGCCAACGGGGCGGCGCTCAGCGCCAAGCACGGCGGCCTGCTTTTCACGCCTGCCGAGGTCGATGCGCTCGAGCACATCGCGCATGAAGCCGAGTTCAAATTCGATCGATCGCAACTTCAGAAAGTGGAGCTTTAACCATGTCGTACAACGGGTTTGATATTTCCGGGAAAGTCTGCCTGATCACGGGGGGCACGAGCGGGCTTGGCAAGGCGATTTCGCTCGGCTTCGCAAAGGCGGGAGCGAAAGTCGTGGCCGGCTCGACCACGGCGGGGAAAGTTGACGCGATGCGCAACGAATTGGGCACCGGCAATGACGCGATCCAGGTCGATGTGGCCAACGAGCAAAGCGTCGTTGCCGCGATGAATCACGTGGCAAAAAAATATGGCAGGCTCGATGCGGTTGTAAACGCCGCCGGTGTGATCCAGCGCAAGCCGTCGCTGGAGGTTTCCGTGGAGGAATTCGAGCGGATCGTGCGGATCAACCTGACGGGGAGCTTTATCGTTGCGCGCGAAGCCGCGCGGATCATGAAGGAGCAGGCGCCCGATAGCCGCGGTCAGCGCGGGACGATTGTTTTCGTCGCCTCGCTGAACAGCTTTATCTCGCTGAGCGAGGTGCTGGCTTATGCGTCGAGCAAATCGGGCGTGCTGGGGCTGATCCGCGGGCTGGCGAACGAGTGGGCGCGATTTGGCATTCGCGTGAACGGCATTGCTCCCGGCCTTTTCCCGACGGATTTGAACCGCTCGCTGATTGAAAATACGCCGCGCGGGGATTTTATGAGGGAGCACACGCCGGTGGGCCGGTTCGGCGACGCCGAGGAACTCGTGGGCGCGGCGATTTATCTGGTTTCGCCGGCGGCCAGCTTCACGGCCGGGCATACGATGATCGTTGATGGCGGATTCATGTCGCGCGGCGTTGGCTTTCCGACGGCCGCGACGCCAAAATAAACTGCGGCAAATTAACGGGAACTTTTGTGGCCCGCTTTTACGAAAAACTCACGCCGGAGCTTCGCGAATTCATCGCCCAGCAGCATCTGTTCTTCGTCGCATCCGCCGCGCGCGAAGGGCGGATCAATCTCTCCCCCAAGGGAATGAACACGTTTCGAATCCTCGCGGATGACCGCGTGGGCTATCTTGACCTGACCGGCAGCGGCAACGAAACCGCCGGGCATATTCTTCACGACGGCCGGCTCACGATTATGTTCTGCTCTTTCGATGAGAAGCCGCTGATCTTGCGCCTCTATGGGAGCGGACAGGTGGTCGGCCAGAAGGATATCACATGGCCCGAAGTGATTCGCAATTTTGATGAGATGCCGGGCCAGCGGCAAATCATCCTGCTGCAAATTGAGTCGCTGCAAACCTCCTGCGGGTTTGGCGTGCCGATGTATCAGCTTGTTGAAGATCGTTCGACGCTGGTCCAGTCGTGCGAGAAGAAAGGCCCCGAGGGCGTGCGGAAATACTGGGCGGACAAGAATAGCCGGACCATTGACGGGCTGGAAACCGGTATTGATGCCAAGCCTTAGCGATCGAGCCGCGGCGATTTCTTCGCGTCCTTCGAACCTTCGCGGTAAACTCCGGCGATGATCGAAAAACTCAAATCCCACATCCGGGACATCGCCGATTTCCCCAAGCCCGGCATCGTCTTTCGCGATATCACCCCCCTGTTGGCGAGCCCGTCGGCGATGGCGCTGTCGATCGAGCTGCTGGCAAATCCGTTTCGCGGGAAGGGAATCGATTTAGTCGTGGGCGCCGAGAGCCGGGGGTTTATTTTCGGGACGGCGGTGGCGATGTGCCTCTCGGCGGGATTCGCGCTGGTGAGGAAGCCGGGAAAGCTGCCTCACCAGCGGATCTCGATGACGTATGACTTAGAATACGGAACGGACACGCTGGAGATGCATGCCGACGCGATCGTCAGGGGTCAGCGGGTGCTGATCGTCGATGACGTCCTGGCCACCGGGGGCACGATGAAAGCGTGCTGCGATCTGGTGGATCGTCTCGGTGGCGAGCTGGCCGGCATCGCCGTACTCATCGAGCTCGTCGGCCTCAACGGTCGCGCCAAAATTGCTCCCAGAGGGGTTCATTCCGTACTCCAATACTAAAATCTGTCCGAATCATCGGCCATTAACTATTGCGCCGTTGGTTGAAAATAAATTCGCACCTGGTCGCCGTTGTTCAGGCCCTTGTCGAAGACAATGCGGCCGTCAACGGTGATCTGGTTGGCGACGGGATCGACACTGACCGACTGATTGCCGGCGAGGCCGCCGGAATAAATGATACGGTCGCTGTTGACGTCATAAACCCAGATGGTCCCGGTCTGCGTCGCCGAGTACGTCAACTGCTGGTTACCTGAAGACATCACCGAAGCGCCGGGGGGAATGTTGGCGACTCGATCCGACTCGCAACCTGCGAGGAAGAACATGCCAACGGCCCATAAAAACGGAACTGCAATCGCTACCGAACGTGATTTAGCCATAAAGGCCTCCAATAAAAAGTTCTGAAGAGATGGCAAGGCAATCCAAATGCCAGACCCGTATGAGGCCGGTTAAGTGAAGTTCGGGAGGCGCGGCGCGTGTCTTTTTGTCGGCTTTGGGCGTAAATGTCGGTGCAGGTGTAAAAACGTCGGATGAATTGAGGTAATTGAATCCGTTCACAACGCGCGGACCCCCTTTTCGGGCCGAGCAACTATCTGAGATCGGCCCGTGGCTGCTGCAGAGGGGCCGGCGAAGCGGCGGTTTTGATGCTTCTCTCGATCCTGGTGGGATGAAAATCTGTCGGAGCAGGCTTGCGCGAAAATGTTCCCGGTAATTCCGGCGCAAGCCCTGGTTTGAATTCAATCTCCGCGGTCTCTGCGATCTCCGCGGTGAAACTTCCGAATTAACGGCGAACTACTCGGCGTCGCCGGAGTGTCCGAATCCCATTCTTGAAAGGCCCGCCCCGCGGACGCTGCCCAGCACGCCCCGCTTGGTGCTGCGCACGAAATCGATGAGTTCCTGAATCTCCGGCAGGAGCGGGACCTCGGCCTGGATCTGGGCGATCGCGCCGGGCCAGGTGCGGTTGAGGTGGATGATGTGGTAGGCCGATCGAATTGCGTGAAGGGTCGCTTGCGGCAGGCCGGCGCGTTTGCAGCCGATCGCGTTGTAGCCTTTGAGCCCGCCATAGCGGCCCGCCGCGAAGGGGGGGACATCGTGGGTGATTGCCTCGACGCCCGAGATGATGGCGATTCTTCCCACCCGGGCGAACTGATGAATCGCTGACCCACCGCCGATGAAGACCCGGTCCCCGATAACAGTGTGGCCCCCGAGCATCGCATGCTGGGCGAGCATCACGTCATCGCCAACGACGGCGTCGTGGCCGATATGAGCGCCGGCCATGAGATAGGTGCGATTCCCCACCCGCGTTTCGTGTCCGGGCTCGGTGGATATGGAGCGGTGAATGGTAGCGGTCTCGCGAACGACAACATTGTCTCCGACGATCAGGCCCGTCCCCTTTCCATCGAATTTCGTATGCTGCGGCGGAGTTCCGACATAGGCGCCGGGACCGATACGGCAATTGCGCCCGATGATGGTGTTGCCGTGGATATGGCTGCTCTCCAGCACCTGCGTTCCGGCGCCGATCTTCACGCCTTCCTTGATGATGCTGTAGGCGCCGACGGTTACGTCGTCCGCCAATTCAGCCCGGCGATCGACGATTGCTGTTGGATGGATTTGGGCCATAGAAAAGCGCGCGTGAAAGCCGGGAATTTCCGGGCGGCCATTTTATGCGCCGGGGTGGAGTTTCACAAATGCGCCAGGGATGCGATCCGTTAATTGGCGTCAGGATCGACAGGAGGCGGGTCTTCCGGAACATCTTCGTCCGGCTTGATGGGAATCTGGTATTTCCCATCGATCCAGCGGCCAAGGTCGATCAGCTTGCACCGCGAGCTGCAGAAGGGGAAAAATCGATTGGGAGCCACCGGGTCGTCAAATTCGTTCACCGGCTTTTTGCAGATCGGGCAGTGCATGACAGTGAATGCCCCAATGAAACTATTCCCGTAAGACTATTCCCGCCGCGACTCTTTGCCCTTGGTAGCCTTTGGCGGCGCGGGCTTCGATTCGTCGGTCGATTTGGCGGGAGCGGTTTTGGATTCTGCGGCAGGCTTCGAACTCGATTCGCTTTTGCCGCTTCCGGCAGCGGTCGAACCGGATGATTCCTTCGAATCCTTCGAATCCTTTGCCGCCGGCGCAGCGCCGGAATCGGCCTTGGCGGCGGTTTTGTACGCCTCGCTGCGATAATCGGTTTCGTAGAAACCGCCGCCCTTGAAGATCAAACCCGCTCCGGTGCCGATCAATCGCTTCACGCGATTTTTTCCGCAGGCGGGGCACTTGCGGATTGCCGGCGCGGTGATCGACTGGAATTTCTCAAATTTATTCCCGCAGGCTTCGCATTTGTATTCGTAGGTCGGCATAAAAATCAGGCGGGTCCGCCCGAGTCTTTCGATTTGGCGACGGCGACCTGCGCGGGTCGCAGGGTGCGGCCGTACAACGTATATCCGCGTTGGAGCAACTGCGTGACCGAATCCGGATCGACCTCGTCGCTGGGCTGATGGATGATCGCTTCCATCGTATTGGGATCGAACGGCGTGCCGGGCTCGGGCGCGATCGCCTCGACAGACTGATTCTTCAGCACGGTCATCCACTGGTCGTGAACGATCTGCATTCCCTTGAGAAGCGTAGCGGCGTCGGTTGCGGATTTGCCGGTGGCCAGCGCACGCTCGAAATTGTCGATCACCGGCAGGAGGCTCTTGATGAGCGAACTGTTGGCGAAGGAAACCGCCTGGTCCTTGTCGGCCTCGAGGCGGCGGCGGGCGTTCTGAAACTCCGCCGTCGTGCGGGCCAGGCGATCGAACAGGCTCGCGCGCTCCTGCAAGAGGGCGTCGCGCTCCTGGCGCAGGGAATCGATGTTTTCACCTTCAGAAGAATCGGCGTCGGGTTCGGTGGGTGTGGGTCTCATGATTGACTAATCCTTGGTCTCATCTCTCTTGATCAGGTCCTTCAATTTCTCGAAAAATCCCTTTCGCTGCTGCTGGATTCGGGCGTCCTCGCTGGTGGCGAATTCGCGAAGCAGTGCTTCTGGTGATCGTTCAATTTCTTCGGCACCTCGATGACGATCTGCACCAACTCGTCGCCGGTGCGGTACGACCGCACATCGGGAAGCCCGCGCCCTTGAGCTTGAAGACCTCGCCATGCTGCGTGCCGGCGGGCACATCGAGGTTTTCGATTCCCTTCAGCGTCGGTACTTCGATCTTGCGCGCCAGGGCGGCCTCCGAAAACGAAATCGGCACCTGGCAGACCAGGTCGTTGTTGTGGCGCGAAAAAACCGGATGCTCCCTGACGGCAATATATACGTGCAGATCGCCGGGGGCAGCGCCGTTTTCTCCGGCCTCCCCCTCTCCGCTGACGCGGACGGCCTGACCATCATGCACGCCGGCGGGAATTTTGACGATGACGGTTCGCTTGCGAAGCTGCCGGCCGGTGCCGCCGCAACTGGGGCAGTGCTCGCGAAGCACGGTTCCCCGTCCCCGGCAGTTGGGGCAGGTCACGACCATGCGGAACATTCCGCCGAATCCCTGCTGCGCGACGCGCCCCTGGCCGCCGCACTGGAGGCAGACAACGGGCGCCGTGCCGGGCTTGGCGCCCGAGCCGCTGCATTGCTCGCAGCGGTCCTGCGCTCGAAGTCGATGGTTTTTCCGCGCCGGCGGCGACTTCCTGAAGGCTCAGTTCTATCCGCGTTTCCAGGTCGAATCCGCGTGCCGCGTGAGCCCCCCGGCCGCGGACTCCGCCGCCGCCGCCCCCGCCGCCAAACGCCCCGCCGAAGATGTCGTCGAACATCGAGAAGATGTCGGTGACATTCATATGCGAGAAATCGTGCTGCCCGCTGACGCCCTGGTGCCCGAATTGGTCGTAGCGGCGACGTTTCTCGGCGTCGGAAAGAATCTCGTACGCCTCGGAGCATTCCTTGAACTTCGCCTCGGCTTCGACCTTGTCGCCGTTGGCGCGGTCGGGGTGATATTTCATCGCCAGCCGGCGGTAGGCGCGCTTGATCTCCTCGCCGTCGGCGGTGCGCTGGACTCCGAGGATTTCGTAGTAGTCTCGCTTGGCTGCGGGCATTCGAACGTCCTTCAGCGTTTACCTCTGCGCGACTTTTCACGGCGCTTTTCGTCAGCAAGAAGTCTTGCCAGCGATTTGGGCATGGGCATCGTCGGGATGGGCTCCTTTTCTCCACGCTCGCGATATCCGAGCCATTTGCGAAGCGATTTCGCCGACTCCCCGGATTTTTGCCCCCGCAGCAATCCCTCAACGGAAATATCTTCGTTTAGATCCGGCCAGTGAATGCCCCATGGCCCCAGCTCGAAATTAGCCCGCTCTTTGGCCGTGCCGTGCGACAGTCTTGGAAACCAGGCCACAGGCGCGGAAATCGTGCGGCCATCGCTCAACTCCACCTGAAGCGTGTCGCTCGTGACCCTTACTCCGACTGGGTCGGGTACAATTTCAGTTCGCACTAAAGTACTCACGCCATTTCTCCAGGAAAAAGTCTCTACGACTCTCCACGAGCTTGCGAATTTCGGTCAGTTCGTGCGATGCGAATCCATAGTTATCGGCCAATACCACGAGTGGATCTGTCCAATACTTGGCTTCCTTCTGATCTCGCGATACATGCACGTGAGCCGGTTCGTCGTTCTCTCGAGAATAGAAAAAGAACCTGTAGGGACCAACGCGCAGGACCGTAGGCATTTCCTTATCCCTTCACCCATGGCCATCTTCCTCTCAAATATCGGATCAAAATCACTGATCCATCCAAGTCAATTATTTGCATATCAGCTCATACATTCTATCAATCTGATCAAACTGAATAATAGCGGCGGTGCGCATAATCGGCCTATTTCCAGATAGCGGGTGGGGCCTCATTTGACATCACCCATATGAACGAAGGCACGGAGCCAACTCGACTCCGTGCCTCCAAATTTCACTTGCCCGACTGCTCACACCACCGCTCCCGCCACGGGCGTCGCTTCTTCGCCCTTCTTCTCCTTGAGTTCGGTGATAAGAACTTCGGTGGTCAGCGCCAGTCCGCTGACGCTGGCAGCGTTCAAGAGCGCGGTGCGCGCGACCTTGGTCGGATCGATGATCCCCGACTTGAGCATATCGACGTATTCACCGTTGGCGGCGTCGTAGCCCCAGGCCAAGTTCTTATTCTTGAGGATTTCGTCGACCACGACTTCGCCGTCCTCGCCGGCGTTGTCGGCGATGCAGCGCGTCGGCCAGCGAAGCGCCTCGGCGATGATCTCGAAGCCGAGCTTTTCATCGCCCCTGGCTTTGGCTTTGGCGTTATCGACGGCCTCGATGGCGCGGAGGAATGCCACCCCCCCGCCGGGGACGATCCCTTCCTGCGCGGCGGCCCGCGTGGCGTGCAGAGCGTCGTCGATCAGGTCCTTGCGCTCTTTCATCTCGGTTTCGGTTGCGGCGCCGGCCTTGATGACGGCCACGCCGCCGGTCAGCTTCGCCAGCCGCTCCTGGAGCTTCTCGCGATCGTAATCGCTGGTCGTCGTTTCGATCTGCTTGCGGATCTGCTCCGACCGAGCCTCGATCTCTTTCTTCTTGCCGCCGCCTTCCACGAGCAGCGTGTTTTCCTTATCAACCACAACCCGCTTGGCGGAGCCCAGTTCGGAAATCTCAACATTTTCGAGCTTGAGCCCGAGGTCTTCGCTGATGAATTTCCCACCGGTGACGACCGCCAGGTCGCCCATCATCGCCTTGCGGCGATCGCCGAAGCCGGGGGCCTTGACGGCGCAAATATTCAGCACGCCGCGCAGCTTGTTGACCACCAGGGCGGCCAGGGCCTCGGCCTCGACATCCTCGGCAATGATCAGCAGCGGACGGCTCGATGCGACGATCTTGTTCAGCAGCGGCAGAAGCTCGGCCAGGTTGGCGATCTTCTTCTCGTGCAGCAGGATCAGCGCATTCTCCAGCACGCATTCCAGCGACTGCGGATTGGTGAGGAAATAAGGAGACAGATATCCCTTGTCGAACTGCATCCCTTCGGTGTATTCGAGGACCGATTCTGTGCTCTTTCCTTCGTCGACGGTGATGACGCCTTCCTTGCCGACCCTTTCCATGGCGTCGGCCATCAGGTCCCCGATCTTCTCGTCGCCGTTGGCGCTGATGGTGGCGATCCGCTTGTAATCCTCGCGGCCCTTGACCTTCTTGGATTGCTGGGTAATCGCCTCGGCAGCGATCTCGGCGGCCTTGATAATGCCGCGCTGAATCGTCACCGGGTTGATCCCGGTTGTGACCGATCGCAATCCGTGCGAATAAATCGCTTCGGCCAGCACCGTGGCGGTCGTCGTGCCGTCGCCGGCGACGTCGCCGGTCTTGCTCGCGACCATGTTCACCAGCTTGGCGCCCATGTTTTCAAAAGGCTGCGGAAGCTCGATCTCCTTGGAGACGGTGACGCCGTCCTTGGTGATGCGCGGGCTGCCGTAGGACTTCTGAATGACCACATTTCGCCCGCGGGGGCCCAGCGTCGCTTTCACGGCGCGGGAGAGCTGCGACAGGCCGTTGGCGATCTCCGTGCGGGCGTCGCTTTCGAATTTCATTTGCTTGGCTGCCATAGGAAAAACCCTTCGGTTAATTTTTCGGTTTTGAGACGATTACTCGAGCACGCCGAGAATGTCGGACTCGCGCAGGATGACGAACTTCTCGCCATCGACTTCAATGTCGGTTCCGCTGTATTTGCCGTAGAAGACGGTGTCGCCGGCGCGGACGGCCAGCTCCATGGGCTTGCCCTTCTCATCATGCTTGCCGGGGCCGACGGAAATGACCTTTCCCTTGGTCGGCTTCTCTTTGGCCGAGTCAGGCAAAACGATTCCGCTGGCGGTTTTGGTTTCCGCTTCCGATTGTTTCACGATCACGCGATCCTGCAGGGGTCGAAGTTTCATAATTAATTCCTCGCAATCACTTTTTTGCTTGAACATTTCCAGCCGCCAGCACCGGGCCGGCGGCCACCAATTTCTTTTGCTTCGGATCCACCCGTGCGTTGAAGCCCTCCATGGTCCTGGCGCCAAGCAGCAGTTGATCACCAGGTTCGGCAAAAACGACTTCATCAACGGTCTGAAATTTATCGCTATGGATAATCGCATACCCAGCAGAGCGGGTGATCGACTGGCCGTTCGCCATCGTCAAGACAATGTCTTTCTTAATTCGCTCCACGCCTATTTTTTCCAATACCTTCGCCGGCAGCCACGTGTAATCGCTTCCGGTATCGACAAGCAGTTTTTCGACCGTCGCCCATTTTTTGGCGTCAGCAATGTTCACGACCTTACAGCCGACTCGGAATGTTCCCATCTTCTTCATGGCCTCCTCGTGCTGCTTCGAGGAATCGGGGATTACATCATGTCATCCATCCCGCCCATGCCACCCATGCCGCCCATACCACCCATGCCTTCCGGCCCATGGCCATGGCCGGCGTGATCGTCCTTGCCCTTCGGGGCCTCGACGATGATGCAATCCGTGGTCAGCAGAAGCACGGCAACCTCGGCCGCGTTCTGAAGCGCCGTCCGCTCGACCTTCGTCGGCGTGATGATGCCGGCCTTGACGACGTCTACATATTCGCCGGTGAGGGCGTTAAATCCTTCATTGTCTTTCGATTCCATAATCCGGCGAACCACCACGCTCCCGCTGGTGCCGGCATTGTCGGCGATCTGTCGAAGCGGGGCCGTCAGCGCCTGACGAACGATCTTCACGCCCGCGGCTTCATCGCCCTCGAGCTTGAGATTTCCGCCGCCATTGAGCGCCTTCATCGCCCGGATCATGGCAACCCCCCCGCCGGGGACAACGCCTTCTTCAACCGCCGCGCGGGTCGCATGCAGGGCGTCTTCGATGCGGGCCTTCTTTTCCTTCAGTTCGGCTTCGGTGGCGGCGCCGACGTTGATCTGCGCCACGCCACCCGCGAGCTTCGCCAGCCGCTCCTGCAATTTCTCGCGGTCGTAATCGCTGGTGGTGAGTTCGATTTCCCGCCGAATCTGCTCGATCCGCCCCTGGATCGCCTTGCTCTCGCCGGCGCCTTCGATGATGGTCGTGTTGTCGTTGTCGATGCGAAGCAGCTTGGCCTGGCCGAGCTGATCGATCTCGACCTTGTCCAGCTCGACGCCGAGGTCTTTCATGATCGCCTCGCCGCCGGTGAGGATGGCGATATCCTCGAGCATCGCCTTGCGGCGATCGCCGTAGCCCGGCGCTTTAACCGCGGCGACGTTCAGAATGCCGCGAAGCTTATTGACCACCAGCGTCGCCAAAGCTTCGCCTTCAATATCCTCGGCAATGATCAGCAGCGGCCGCTTGGCCTTCTGAATTTTCTCCAGCAGGGGAATCAGCTTGGTGGCCGCTGAAATTTTGTCCTCGTAGACCAGGACAAAGGCCTTTTCCAGTTCCACCGTCATGTCATCCGGATTGGTGATGAAGTTGGGGGAGAGATACCCGCGGTCAAACTGCATCCCCTCGACGACATCAACATACGTTTCAAGCGATTTGCCTTCCTCGACAGTGATGACCCCATCCTTGCCAACGCGTTCGAATGCATCGGCCATGATGGTGCCGATCTCGTGATCGTTGTTGGCGGAAATCGAGGCAACATTGGCGATGTCGGCCTTGCCGTTGATCGGCTTGGATTGCTTCTTCAGCGATTCGATGACGGCTGCAACCGCCTTGCGGATTCCACGGCCCAGGGCCATCGCATCAGCGCCGGCGGCGAGATTTCGGTACCCTTCCTTGAAAATCGCTTCGGCCAATACCGTGGCGGTGGTCGTGCCATCGCCCGCCACGTCGCTGGTCTTGCTGGCGGCTTCCTTCACCAGCTTGGCGCCGATGTTTTCGTATTTGTCCCTGAGCTCGACTTCTTCCGCGACGGTGACGCCGTCCTTGGTAATCGTCGGAGCCCCCCATCCCTTATCGATGACCGCGTTTCGCCCGCGGGGGCCGAGGGTGGCTTTCACCGCCCTGGACAATTTCATCACACCCTCAAGAAGACTTTTTCGTGCTTCGGCATCAAAGGACAAGAGCTTCGCCGCCATGTCAATTCTCCTTCATAATTCGCAAATTCGCTGTGATGACAAGCCGGGAATCCGCCCCTGCCGGTGATCCCTACTAACACAAACCGGGTGCCGCGAAACGGTCGCGGATGGAATGAGCGCAAGTGGCTGAGATACATGGGATTAGCGTCTTATGAGGCGGGATGGGCGGAATCGATTTCCTGTCAGCGTGGCAGAAAGAGGGTTTAGGCGATATCGGCGGTTGCCAAGATGGCAGATGCCGGGGGCGGCGGGTGCGCTCCCGGCATCTACTCAAAAGAGACTCGGATGCATTGAAGCGTCTAGGCGTGCGCCTGCGCCGCCTTGCGGTTGATGACCGACTCGGCCAGCTCCGTCAATTTCTTGTCGGCAGCGCCTTCTTCGTTAAGCGTCTCCTGGAGCAACCGGGCGGCGTCATCATTGCCCAGAAGCTTGGCGAATGTTCGGACCACGCCGTACCCCGCCATCTCGTAATGCTCGACTCGCTGCGCGGCAGCGATGAGCCCGGCGTCCATGATTTCCGGCTCAGCCTTCTCCCCCATCATCTCGGCGCCCTCCTCGATGAGGCCTTTCATCGCCTTACACGTTTTGCCGCCGGGGCTGGTGCCGAGCGCATCGAAAATCTCCTCCAGCCGTTCGACGTGACCCTTGGTCTCTTCAAGGTGCGACTCGAACGCGTTTTTCAATTCCGGCGAGGTGGACGACTTGGCCAGCTTCGGCAACGCCTTCACCAACTGGTTCTCCGCGTTGTAAAGGTCCTTGAGCTGGTCGACGAAAAGATCTTGTAGCGTTTCCATTTGCATGGGTACTCCTTGTTGAACTCATTTGCTGCGCCGGCTTCGTTGCCGACGGCTGCGGGGGAAATCGCAACATGCGTGCCGGACTGATTGATCCGGGGAATCGGCACGTTAAGCAGGATGTGTGTCGCGCGCGGGCGCATTTGTGTCGCTGTGTGTCGGCAGCGCGGCGCGAAGCTATAATGGGGGCAGATGAAGTCGGTTCGACTCAATCGCGGCCTGCGGCGAATATTGCGGGTCGTTCTTGTCGCCGGCGGGCTCTGCGGTGGATGGTTGGCGGCAAGCGCGCTCAACGATCATCGCACCGATCTGCCGCGGCGCATCGCGCCTTCAACTCAGCCGGCAAATCCGATGACAAAGCAATAACGAATTCATCCCCTACTGGGCGGCGTTGGCTTGGTGGGCCTTGGCCATCGCGTCGAAGCGCGGATCGAAGCTGTCGTCGATCCAGCGGACGAGCTGAAAATCCTTGCGATATTCAATCGGAACGAAGTGCAATTGCGAATTGCCCGCGTCATCAGTGTCGTCCGCCTGCGCGGCGGTGGGCTGCGTCGCGGGCGCGGCCGACGCATAGGCCAAAATCGTGTCGCGAACTTTGGCCGCCACATCAGGCTTGAGATTAAAGAACCAGCCGATCGTCGTGCGCGGGATGACGTCCGATTGATAGATGATCTTGATCTGCGACTTCTGAACACGGCCGTCGTCTTCCAGGCTCTGCAGCTTGTCGGCGGAAACGGCGGCGGCTTCGTAGTCCCCCTTGGCGACGCCTTCGATTGACTTCGTCTGGCCCAGCGACCAGGCGATGAAGTAATCGACGTTGGGGCGCATCTGCTCGTTTTCCATCAGCAGGGCGACCGCGGCGCGGTAGCCGGTGATGGAGGCGGGAACCGTACACTCCAGCGTGTGGCCTTTGAGGTCGGCAGCGCTGTTCAGCGGGCTGTTCGCGGGGGCGATGATGTCGACGTGATTTCCGTTGACGCCGCTCTGGTCGGCGAGGACGGCGGCGGGCTGATAACCATAGTTGTTGACCAGGAACGGGGTGTCGGCGGCGTGGAGGGCGAGGATGGTGATGCCGCCTTTGTTGATCTTCGCGAGCTGGTCGGCGCTGTTGTCGAACTTCATGTCAACGACCTGTTTACCCGTTGCCTTGGCCAAGTCTTTTTCGAACTGCGACCAGCCGATGCCGGGGGCTTCGGAATCGCCGTCAATGTGGGCGACCACGAGGGGGGTAGGATCGACCAATTGATCAGAGCCGGAGGGAGGATCGGCGAGGAGGCGGTTCTGGGAATCGGTGAACTGGCCGGCAAGGACCTTGGGGGTTGGAGTCACAAGGCCGACGCTTTTTACGGTGTTGTCTTCGGTAAGCTGCTCGTCGTTGCGGGCCTGCATGGTTCGCATGGCGGCGTTGCCTGCCCAAGGATCGCGGCGATGAGAGCGAGGAAGAGCAGGACGCGGGCGAAGGTCCCGATGCGGGAACTGCTCGGGAGTGTGGGGTTTGGATTCGAAGCCGGATCGGGAGGCTGCTGGCTCATAAGAGGTTTCCTTCCGCTTGGTTTAGCGCGACGAATGCCCTGGCGGCCTGGAGACCGACGGGTGGAGATCGACGGCGCACTTCCCCGCCAAACTGATCGCTTTACGGGCGAGACAAAGCTTCGCGGAAAATTGTTAATTTTGCGTTTTGATTTGGTGAAGAATTTTGGGAGGAGGTTAGATGAGAGCAGTATGAATTTTCTGTGACGCCGAGGTGCGGTACAAAAGGTAACAGTCCGCGACAAAATGGGTAGCTTGGGAGGTTTAGATAAGACAAAAAGACGGGATTTGCCACTCGATGGCTACACAAGAGGAGAAAGCTTTTCCACAGACCCGCTGTTACCCCTGCCAGGCGTGCTGCCGGAACGGGTCTTCCAGCGGCGGATTGGCGATGGTTCCGGCGTAGTTGGTGATCGTGGAGGCCGCGACGATTGCGATCACCTCCAGGACCTGTTCTTTGGTGAAGCCGGCGGCGATGAAAGAATCGAGTTCCCGCTGGCCAACGTGTCCGCGTTTCTCGATGAGCGTGGTTGCCAGGGTGGACAGCGCGGCGAATCGCTTGTCGGCCGGGGCGCGCCGCCGGCGAATCGCGTCGGTTTCCTCGGCACTGACTCCCTGCTTGAGCGCGAGCGTGGTGTGAAACGCAACCGCGTAGGCGCAGGAGTTCACGACGGCATCTGTCAGAAGAACGATTTGAATCTCCGGCTCACTGAGGCTGCTGCTGTGGACCTGCTGAAACACGCCAACCAGCGCGTTGATGAGTTTCGGTGAATTGGCGATGACCGCAGCGATGTTAGGCACGACGCCAAAGACCTTCTGCAGTTGCTGGAGCCCGGCTTTTGAATTCTCGGGGGCGGAGTCAATCGTGAGCACAGGATAGTTTGGTTTATCTGACATGGTGGTTTCCGTTTTTGGGTTGAGGCTGAGTGGTAAAACTATTCATATGGCTTTGACTTCATAACTGATGGACATGCCAAGCCTTAATTACGATATGAATGATCCGTCGCATTTTTCAATTCGCCTTTGAGAATTTGATATCCCGAAAGCCTTAATGCGTGTGAGGATCGGAAGCGAGTTTGAGCGCAATAATGGGTGACTGCCCCTCGTTAGCCTTTGCGTTTTGATTTGGTGAAGATTCGCTGAACGCAGAAAGGCGTTCCAACATCTCGGTCGCCTGGCTCGATGACGGGCCATCCGCCAAACCGAGATCGTACCCTTTTTTTAACAGCTCAAAGACGGCCCCGAAATTGCGCAGGGCGATTTTTCGGCGCAGACCGATCGTGAGAAGAAGACCGGCGATGGCGTCACGCTCCAAGTCCTCGAGCTGATCGATCTCATCGCGCCAATGGACGTTTGGACCGTCAGATTCCAGAAAGGAAAGAATCACTTTCGAACTGCCGCGTAGATTGCTTTTCGTCGGAATTGTTTCGGGGGGAGCGAAGTTCGGCCGCAGGGCGGCAGCGCACAAAAGTCCCATGACGTAAATCGTATGATAAGCCGTCGCGAGCAGGAAATCGGTACGTGCATCACCCTGCAATTTTTCAAGCCGGGCAAGCCGCATCCCTGCGCGGGGAGAAAGCCCGCCTTGTCTTCGGCCCGCGCCAGGACCCGGAAGCCAAACGCGGCGGCGGCGCTCCATTTCGATTTCGTCAACGGCCACGCCAGAAGAACTTCACCACCCAGATCGTAATCGGGTTCGTCCAGGCATCGAGCGAGCCCCGCCTCGGCTTCCGCCAGGATGGTAACTTTAGCACGAGGCAAGCGCCGCGGGGAAAAACCGACGCCCGTGACGTACATCAATGCATGGGTAAAGGCGTAAACGTCTTCTCGCGTGCCGCCGAACACATCCATGGGGCGTCCCAAGGCGGATTTTCGCGCCACAGAAATCATGTGCCGCCGGACCGATGTTTTTGAATGGCCACAGGACGTCCGAAGCCAGTCCTGCTCGAGGATGCGATGAGGGGTCCGCTCGCGGCCGGTAAATGCCTGAGATCGAATGGTTTGTCTGACAACTTTGTCGAAGCGTAAATCCTGATATCCGAGCCTGCTCAGCAGGATATGGGCTTCGGCGTAATCCAGCGCCAGGGACGGCTTCAAGCAAACCGACAAGAGGATTCGATCGCTTCGAGCGTGAGGAATCAAAAGGTGGGCGATGTGCTGAATTCGTTCCTGTACACCGTCAACCTGAGAGGCGCTGGAAGCGGCGTATAACAAGAGCGCCGTTTCAGTGATCACTTTTTCAGGTTGAAGATTATTTCCGGGCTCTTCGGGATCGGTGTACCCGCTGGCTGCAAGCCGCTGGACCGCCCGTTCGGCAATTTTAAGCGCGTGACAAAGCCGGCGCCCCAGGTCCTGCCGATCCCATTTTCGTCGCTCACCCACCGCGGCTGGGCCGTTCATAGATGTCTACCGCGCTGTGGGGGTCGCCACGAATTGGGTATTACGAGCCGAGTACTTGAGATGCGGCGCCGAGGTTACTGGGCGTCTCCGTTACGCTATCGCCGGGATTGGGGCGGAGAATGTAAATGTGGAAGAAGTAACGCATGGTTCCGCAGAAAAAGTCCCCCGGCTCATCCGCCAGCGATAACGCCGGTCCGGCTTCGGCGACTACCTTGCCGATCGCGGTGAAATCCACCGCCTTGTTGTCGAGGAGTTTTTTGACGATTTCCTGATGATTCACTCGATTCATCGGCTTCTCCCTTTTCAGTTGCTCGGGTTGTGGCACACGCTTCCCAAGTTCAACCCGATAGACAGGCTAAAAGTTTCGCCTTAAACGACGAACTTCCGCACGATGGCCATAAATAGTACGGTCGTAAACAAAAATATCAAAAAAATGCCAGGTGAAATCAACACCCTGCAAATTGCAACTTTCGCGAACGCAGCCGACCTGTCAGTATGTCAGGGCCATGTCAGATGATGGCGTCAGGAGGAATGTGCTTAAAAGCGGCCGATTCAACTAGGAAACCAGAGGGGAAACCAGGGAGAGTCACGAATGGCGCTTTCAAAGGTCTAACTCTTTGTTGTTGCACGCTGTTCCAATCGTTTTCGGGCCAAGCTTCGCGGCTGGACCAGCAAGACGATCGCGGGTGTGACGGTGGTGCCGATTGGGAAGTGGCCGCCCATCCCGCCAGAATCGTTCCAGCCAACACCCGTGCAAAACTCCACGCCGTCTTCATGGATTCTCCCGTGATCGACGCCCATTAGGCTTCGCAGATTCGCTTCAATGCTCCAAAAAGTTCGTTCCATCCTTCGGTAAACGTCGCGGTATGTTTCTTGGGGTCGCCGATGCGGCCGAGAAAATGGTCTCGCAATTTCAGAAGGCACTTCTTGTTGCCAACGGGACAAAGCTGGATGCGAACCTGTTCCATCGCCAACTCCATGGCCGAACCCATGGGACCGACCAACGTCAATACCGTCGGCGGGTCAATGTCGGCAATGGTCCACCACAAAACGGAGCCGCCATTGGGCAATTCTTCCCACAACCGCCCGCCGGCCATGGGCTCAATATGGAATCCCACGGCGTTCTTGCGGCTAAAGAATTTTGCCTCTTGCCACCAGCGGGACGATTGTTCAAGCATCGTCTTCCAGACATCTTTGATCGGCGCTTCGATTGGGAATTCCAGTTCCAGCTCAAATGTCCGGACATCCTCGGCCAATTTCTTTGACATTTGTGAGCTCCTTTCGACCTCTGTCTTTAGGGTAAAGGCTGATGCCGCCATGCGATCAGACAGCCGGTTAACCCACCTGGAGTAAATCTCGTGGATGGGGGCGGCGTTGAGGTAATTCCATCGCTCCCTTCCCTGATAGCGCACCAGCACCAGATTGGCGCGAGCGAGCACGCCCAGGTGCTGCATCACCGCATAGCGCGACAGTTTTGGGAATGAAGCGGCCAGATCGCCGGTCCGGCGCGGCCCGCCGGCCAGCAGATCCAGCAGCTTTCGCCGCATTGGATTCGCCAGGGCATTCCAGACGGCGATATTTCGCTTACTTTCTATATGTGATATTTATATCACATGTTGTCGGCGCGTCAATCGGGCGGCGGAAAAAATGAAGCGAAGCGACATTGGTTTGGGGTAACAAGCTTCTCCGTAGGAAAATGCGGAAAATGCGGGACAGTCACCTATTTGGAAAATGCGGGACAGTCACCTATTTAGCGTATTTCCCGAATTACATAAAAAGCTGGTTGTCTCCGGCCATCCCATCACAACAAACAAAAATCTACATATTTATTCTTGTTAGCGATCACTAGTGGAAACTTGCAAAATCGTCTCATTTCGTCCCATTTCGTCTCACGCTGAATTTGGCGTTTTCCCTGCCCCTCGTCGCCGGGCCATCCCTCACATGGTGGGCTTCCGCCGGAAGTCCGGCGGGAAATCTCATACGTGCTGCAGCTTGTTCGCGCCGTTGAGGGCCGCGACTTTGTAGGCCTCGGCCAAGGTGGGGTAGTTGAAGACGTTGTTGACGAAATAATCCAATGTTCCTTGCAGCGCCATGACGGCCTGGCCGATGTGGATCAGTTCCGTGGCGCCGGTGCCGATGGCGTGGACGCCCAGGATTTGGCGGTTTTCCTGGTGGATGAGGAGTTTCAGCATGCCGTCGGTGTCGCCCAGGAGTTGGCCGCGGGCCAGTTCGCGGTATTGGGCGATGCCCGCCTCGTAGGGGATGCCGGCGTCGGTGAGCTGGTCTTCGGTGCGGCCGACCATGGAAATCTCGGGGATGGCGTAGATGCCGTAGGGGAAGAGCTCGGGGATGGAGCAGGTGGTGACGCCGAAGGCGTGGCAGGCGGCGAGGCGGCCCTGCTCCATGGCGGTGCTGGCCAGCGCGGGGAAGCCGATGACGTCGCCGACGGCGTAGATCTAGGGGACCTCGGTTTGATAGGCGGCGTTGACCTTCAATCGCTCGCGGTCGTCGGCCTTGAGACAGGCCTTTTCGAGATCGAGATTGGAAGTCGTGCCCTGGCGGCCGACGGCATAGAGGAGGGTTTCGGCGCGGAGCTGTTTTCCGCTTTCGAGGGTGGCCAGGACCGAGGCGCCGTTGTTGGCGGGGCCGGGAAGTTGCTCGATCTTGTGCGACTTTTTCGCCGAGGCGAAGGGTCACACCCATGCGGCGCATCTGGTATTGGAGGGCTTCGGTGATCTCGGCGTCGAGGAAGCCGAGGCACTCATGGCGGCCTTCGACGAGGGTCACCTTTACCCCCAGGGCGGCGAGCATGCAGGCGTATTCGATGCCGATGACCCCCCCACCGACGACGATCATGGTTTTAGGGATGTGATCGAGCTTGAGCAGCTCATCGGAAGTGAAGATGGATTTGTTGTCGAAGGGAACGGAATCGGGCCTGCGCGGGGCGGGTGCCGGTGGCGATGATGACGGTGTCGGTGCTGACGACTTCGAAGTCGTCCTGCCGCTGGATGCGGATGGTTTTTTCCTTCTCGAAGCGGGCTTCGCCCCAGATGAGGTCGACGTTGTTGCGTTCGAGCTGGTTGCGGATGAGATCGAGCTCGGAGTGCACCACCTGCTGCGAGACGTAGATGAGGTCGGCGATGGTGATCATCCGTTTGACGCGATAGCTTTCGCCGAAGAGGGAGCGTCGATTGAGGCCGGTGAGATGGAGGACGGCTTCGCGGAGGGCCTTGGAAGGGATGGTGCCGGTGTTGATGGATGCCCCGCCGAGGACGTTGCTTTTTTCGACGATGCAGACTTGCTTTCCGAGCTTGGCAGCCTGGATGGCGGCCTTTTGACCCGCCGGACCGGAGCCGATAACGACGCAGTCGAAATGCCTCATATGACTTTTCCGCGAAGAGGGTATTGCGGTTGGCTGGTCTTCTGTGCCGGATATTAGGGGAAAGGGGGCGGTGCGTCCAATGGGGGGTGGGAGGGTGCAAATTTTGCAGAAATTAGGCTGGGAGGGTCGATTTGATGATATATCGGACCTTGATGCCTAGAGTGGGTATGGTATGTAGTGAGTGCAGAACCGCAGCCGGAGGCGAGGAGCGGTACACCGCGTAGGCTGGATGCCGTCGGGCAGGACGCCCGTGTCTAGTTTCGAGTTGTGAGCAGGAAGGTGTGAGTATGAGTTCGCCGGAAATGCTTGGTGGTAGTGAAGATCGTGGCATCGACGCGATGGATTTCGCGGTCGGGTGCGTGGTGGTGAGCATTGCGCTGTTTGCCATCCTGATGGCGGTATTGAAATATCGATAGAGCACGTCTGAAACCAGAAATCCGAAACCAGAATTCCGAATCAAATCCGAATACCGAATGACTGAATGGCGAAGGCCCGTCGGAGGGGCATTCGTCATTTGGGCATTCGGTCATTGATTCGGAATTCTGGTTTCGGATTTCTGGTTTTTGCGTCAGGCATGGCATTTTGAGCGAGGGTGGATTATTTTCTGTCTGAAATGAACTCGCGAATGATTGCTGGGATTGGGCTGGGACTCATCGTGATGGTGGGTATGGCGTTTGGGGATCAAGGGCAACCAGCGAATTCGTTCGGGGCCTGGGCGGCGACGCCGCCGATGGGGTGGAACAGTTACGATGCGTTTGGGGACAGCGTTACCGAAGCCGAGGTCTTGGCCAACGCGCGGTATATGCGCGACCATCTGGCCGGGCATGGGTGGAAATATGTCGTCGTGGATTTTCGGTGGTATGACCCGCAGCCGACGGGGAATGATGCGCTGCTGAATACCACGCGATTGAACGCGGCGCTTTCGATGGATGAGTTTGGGAGGCTGGTGCCGGCGCCGAATCGCTTTCCGTCATCGGTCGGGGGAAAGGGGTTTGGGCCGCTGGCGGATCAGATTCACGGGATGGGCCTGAAGCTGGGGATTCACGTGATGCGGGGAATTCCGCGGATGGCGGTGAAAGCAAATACACAGATCGAGTCGACCGATTTTCACGCCTGGGATGCCAGCAGCTTCGATCGATGCCCGTGGTGTCCGGATATGTTTGGCGTGGATGTCTCCCATCCGGCCGGACAGGCGTGGTATGACTCGATCCTCCGGCTCTATGCGCAGTGGGGCGTCGATTTAGTGAAGGTGGACGATTTGTCGCAGCCGTATCATGGGGACGAGATTGCGGCGATTCGCCGGGCGATTGACGCCTGCGGAAGGCAAATCGTTTTCAGCACTTCGCCGGGCCCTACGCCGGTGGCGGATGGGAGGGACATTTCCCGGAAGGCCAACATGTGGCGGATTTCCGGCGATTTCTGGGATCACTGGGAAAAGCTGGACCACCAGTTTGAATTGATCTCGCATTGGCGCGGATATGGCGGAGACGGGCATTGGCCCGACGCCGACATGATTCCATTCGGGCACCTGGGGATTCGCTCGGCAATTGGCGGCCCAGACCGGCAGACGCGATTGACGAAGGATGAGCAGCGGACGCTGATTACGCTCTGGTGCCTGGCGCCGTCGCCGCTGATGTTCGGGGGGAATCTGCCGGATGATGATGCGTGGACGGATTCGCTGCTGACCAATGACGAGGTGATCGCGGTGGATCAGGATTCGGCGGGAAAGCAGGCCGTGCGGCTAGTACGGGATGGGGCAAAAGAGGTTTGGGTGAAGGAATTGGCCGGCGGAGATTTGGCGGTTGGGGTGTTTAACCGCGGGGAGAATCAAGAAGCGGTGGATTTGCAGGCGCAGGATTTAAAAGTTCCGGCGAACGCTTTGGTTCGAGATTTGTGGCAGCGTAAGGATCTGGGGAATGCCGGAGAGCAGATTACAATTGCCGTGCCGGGGCACGGGGCGGCGATGTTAAGAGTGACCGCCGTCGCGAAGTAGCATTTCAGATTTGAAATTTCAGATTTCAGATTGATTTTTGTATTTCTTGGCACTCTTGGCGTCTTGGCGGTTAAAAATCTTATAACCGCCCGCTTCGCTCAAGACGCCAAGAGACTTCGATGAGCCTCAGTCGAATCGCGCCAAGAAATAAATGCAATTCATTTTTTGTTGTTTTTATCTGGCAAGCAGTCTCGCGATGTGTGCGAGCCAGTGATCGATTGCCGGCGCCCAATCGATCGCCAGCCGGTGGACGTAGAGGGCGGTGACGGCGCCGGTGAAGACGTCCATGGTGTAGTGGGCGCGGAGGAGCAGCACGACGGAGATTTCGAAGAGGGCGAAGGCCAGGCCGAGGATAATTCCAGCGGGACCGAGCGTAGACGCGAGGGTCGCGGCGGCGTAGACGGCGATGGCGGTGTGGCCGGAGAAGAAAAGGTCGGTGGAGGTTCCGTAGGTGACGAAGAGCGTGGGGACGCCGGTTTTTCGCCAGATCATTCCCGGCGGCGGAGGGAGGGGGCAGAAGAATTGGCAGAGCTGACGCAGCGCGAAAATGATGAAGAGGCCGAGGAAGGGCTGAATGCTGGAGCCCAGGAGTGCGGAAGCGAGGAGATAGATTCCCAGGGCGTCAATGACGGCGGAGCTGGAGATAAGCAGGAAATTGGCGCGCGAGGGAAATTCCAGCAGCCGGCGATTGATCGGGGCGGTAAGGCGGTGCAGGGCGTCGCAAATCGCCGCTTCGGGAGGGAGGGGGATGGGGGCACGCTTGCCGAGCAGGGCCTGGGTCCAGAACCAGATGCCCAGCGCGACGGCGATCGCGCAGGCGCGGGTGAGAACCAGCGGGAATGAGATTAATGCGATGGTCGTTGCGGTCACGGGGATTTTTCGGAAGTGGTTTCGATTCCGAGCATCGATTTGAGCTGCGATTCGATCTGGCTCATGAGCGGATCGTCGGATCCGCGCGCTTCGCGCGATGGGGAAACTTCGATCGCTTCGCCGACGGTGATGGTGGCGTGGATTTCGCCATGGACCGTCACGGCATCGGTAAGATCTTCCTCGAAGCGCTCGACGGTTTCGAGAATGCGCATCGGCGAGGCGTTGGAGCGGACGTAATCGGGCGGATAGTGGAAAAGCTGCTGGGCGAGGTAAAGGTCGGCAAGCTGGGTCCAGCGGCGATGCCGCTCGGCGTCGTCGATCTCGTTCTTGGTCATGTCGGGCAGGATCGCGGAGCGGAGGCGCTTCACGCGCGTAGGCACAGAGCCTTCGCGGTTGCCGTTGACCCATTGGGCTTCGAGGGGCGCCAGAATTGAATCGATCAGCGCGGCAAGGCGCGGGGAAACGTCGCCATTTTTGGATTCGCCCAGGTATTCGAGCTCCTTGAGGGCCAGCAGGGCGCTGCCGGTTTTATAGATGCGCTCGACGAGGGGAAGATTCCGCTGTTTTCGCCAGGTGAGGCGGGCTTCGATATCGTCGAGGACCGCGTGCATTTCCGGCTCGATGTTGCCCTGCACCTGATAACGGATCGCGATCGGATGAACGACGACTTTTTTCGGCGGATCGAGCTTGGCGCGTTTTTTGGCCGCCGAGCGGGCGATGAGGGCGGTGCCTTCGAGAAGCTCGTTGAGACGCTGGTTGGTGCGGGAGACGATGCCCTCCGGGAAAATCACCAGCGGACGCGCGGCGGATTCGAGGATCTCGACGGAGGTGTTGACGGCCGTGCGGTCGATCCCTTCGCGATAAATGCTAAACGCGCCGGCGCGGCGGAGGATAAAGGCGTGGAAGCGGCCCTGCATGAAGAGGTGCCAGCTTGCCAGGATGAAGAACGGAGAGCGGACGGCCTGCGAGAGGTAGCCCATCACGAAGGGGTCTTCGTCGCGCGAGTGGTTGGGCGTGAGAAGGATGCCGTGATTTTCTCGGAGCGATTGGGTGAGCCGGTCGGCGTGCAGGCAATCGACTTTGGTGATGCCGAATTTCTTTCTGAGGAGATGGGGGACGTAAAGGGTGAGGAGTCTGGGCCAGAGGTTGCCGCGGTATGGGGGGACGGGGACGTAGGGTTTGTCGATGACGATGTTTTGCATATCGAAGTGGGGGATAGAGTGGAGTGGAGAGGGGGCGGCGTCAAATTTCGACTCACCGGCAATCGCACGTCCCCTCCTTGCCCTCCCCTGGCAATCCTAACCGCCGAACACTTTTGAATTTTGCTGCAAATCGCCGACTCGATGATTACTCGATTCACAATCGAGCATCGCGGCGGATTATGAGTAGAAGCGGCGTCCTCGCCGCTTGCCATTTTCAAGCGGCGAGGACGCCGCTTCTACTTGGGGCGGCAATCAAAACGGTAAAATTGCCGGGTCAGGGCGCCGGCAAAGGGAAACCACCATCACGGCGCAAGCAGGTAAATGTTGGTGAGGTCTTTCGCGGAAATCATATGCGTTTCGACATGTCCGTCCGCGAAGCCGACGTTGATTTTTCCCTGGTGTCGGATCCGGTCGAAGTTTTGCGGGTCGCCGGCAAGGGAATCGCCGCTAAGCGCATCGGCCAGGGTAACCGGGCCGGTGGGGACTTTATTGTAGACGGTGCTGAAATTGATCTGGTTGGAGATGGTGCTGAAGTGGGCGTCGGTCGATCGGGTGATGTCGCCGCCGAGTCCGTCGGCGAGGAGCATGGTTTGGGACGGGGCGTGGATGGAGGTGATGAGCCCGCGCTTGCGGCCGAAGTTGTCGTCCCAGCCGAGGACGGCTTCGTTATAGATATAGCTTTGCGTTTCCTCCCAGATGATGTCGACGTTGTAGGAGCCGTAGGTTGTGGTGGGGTTTCCCATATAGAGCGCGGGCCCGCCGATGGGGCCGGGGTCGGGGAGATGGGAGGGGCAGCGGAAGATGCGCAGGAACCCCTGCGGGTCGGCCTGGGCGATGTTGAGATCGTTCACGCTTTGGGCCAGGCCGATGCGGTTGTCGCCGACGTCGGAGGCGAAGGAGGCCGTGAAGCACATGAGAGCGTCGTTGACGCCCAGGGCGGGGAAGTTGAGGTAGTTGTAGCGCACGCGCAACGGGTCATTGAGTCCGGTGGCGTTGGTTTCGGTGACGGAGAGCAGCCCGACCAGCGGAACATACCCCTGGTGCGTGTCGGCGTGGTTGTGGACGAGGACGAGAATCTGGTGGATCTGCGAAGAGCATTGGATTCGCTGGGCGGCACGCTGGGCGCCGGTGAGAGCGGGGAAGAGCATCGCGATGAGAACGACGATGATGGCGATGACGACGAGAAGCTCGACGAGAGAGAAAGCGGGGGAGATCTTGGGGCGCTTGGGGTTGTCGGCCATATTCAGACCCGGGAAATGACCGTGTGCCGGGAAAGAAATTAGATCGGGTTGGCTAGTGGGTCAAGGAAAATCCGAAATCAGGAACCCAAATTAATAACAATGAAACGGATCGATTCAGGCGCGGTACAATCCACGCCGATGAAGCGGTTTACCCGATGGCTCTTCCGCGGACTCGGCGCAATCTCGCTGATACTTTGCATCGTCGTTATTGTGTTCGGCATCAGAAGCCATTGGACCGCCGATTCTGCCACTGTTTGGGGCAAACCATCTGCCCCTTGGCAAGTCGATGATGGGTGTATTGTTCGAATGACCTCTTTTCACGGGAGCATGGAGATTCGACAATCATACGTGCTGTGGATAAAGGGTGTCGGTTTCTCAGGCGAACCGCTGCCGGACCGATCGCGATCCTTTGCATTTCCAGGATTGCATTGGCAAACCACCTGGTTTGGCCCGTCATTGCTGGAATATCCCGGCAAATATGATGGGACGACACGAACGCTCTCCATCAGTGATTGGTTGCTGGTGCCTATCACCGCGATCTTGCCGATTGTTGGCCTGCGGCGATGGCTCAAACGCAATCGATTCGGTCCGGATTGCTGTCAGAAATGCGGCTACGACCTCCGCGCCACGCCGGAACGATGCCCGGAATGCGGCACGCCGCGGGAGCCGCAAAACTGTGGGCCGGAAACAGCTCATGCCTGAAGTAGCACGAACCTGCCCAAGTCGCGACATCCGATTTCCCTGAGACATCTTCCGACTCCGCCCGCTGTAGGTGCAATCAAAAAATACTTTAACTGCCAAGACGCGAAGAGCGCGAACAAAACCCGATTTGATTTGTCTTTCTTAGCGCTCTTCGCGTCTTGGCGGTTAAATCTTCTGGATATGGACATTGAGGTTCTGCCCGCGCGGTTTGATTGAGGGGCGGTACAATTCGCTCCGATGAAACGCTTGCGCCGCTTGCTTTTCAATGCATTTGCCTCGCTTTCACTACTCGTACTCTTCGCGACGATCGCGTTCTGGGTGCGAAGCTATTGGCGAGGCGACGAATTCTACATCCAGAGGCAGATGCACCGCTGGGAATTTGCCAGCAGCTCCGGCGTATTGGAAGCCTCCGTCAAGCAAAGATACCCGGCTGAAATAACCTATTCGGCGAAAACGCCGCCGAAGATTCGCTTTACCGGCCCGCCGCAATCCTACGGCGACGAGCTGACCGTACGCCACTTCGACATCAATACCCGATCTCAAGCCGGGCCATGGCCCAGGTCGGGCCCCTTCCTGTACCGGCTCGGCTTCCAATGGGACATAGAGAGCACTATTTCGGTCACGGGTCGCTTGCCGAACAGAATTGAAAAATCACCCGCCGATGTAGGCCGATTTGTGGGCGTGCCCGCCTGGTTTGTCACAATCCTCGCCGCTTTGCTCCCCTCAGCGTGGATCGCCGGCAAATATCGCCATCGACGCCAGAAGCAACGCCTCGCGAGTGGCCAATGCATTAACTGCGGCTACGACCTCCGCGCCACGCCCGAGCGATGTCCGGAATGCGGGGCAATTCCACCGCCGAAAAAAGAGATTGCCGCGACGTGAATTACGCGGCGACGGTTAATTCTGTTTCGCTACGGCTTTCGGGCGATAACGAACCAGATGGACGAGGCAAGGGCTGCCGCGAATACCAAAAGTCCCGCAAAAAACATCACCGTACTTACGATTTCCACGCCTCTGGCCCCGTCTAGAACTGTGATATCACCGAGCATAAATCCACCCGCAATGAGGAAGAAGGCTGCAAGATAATTGCGCCAGAGCGGTCGCTTGCCAAATCCCAGCCGCATAGACATGCATGGAATTCTAGCCAGCGGATTCTTTTTCAACCATAATTTTTCAAACTAACCCACTACACTTGTCAATCGCTTTTTTCGCCGCCACAACTCCAGCTTCTGCCAAGCTTGAACCAAAAAAACTTCAGCAGCGGAAAAACCGCCTGGCCGATCCCGTCTAACTCGACGATTCGCCCATCGTTCAGCTCGAAGATGATGCGCTGGAAGCGTGACACTTTTAACTCGGCTGTGATTTTTTGCCGATCACGGTCGATCCAGTCGCAGTACCGCACGTCTGAGTATCGTAAAAAGGTCTTGCCGCCGCGCAGCAATCTCCGGTCAGTCACCAAAACTGGCGGGTCGTCAGAGGCCGTAATTCGAGCAATCAAATGCTCACCGGCTTCTATCTCCGGTTCGGAAGCGTCAAGAAGCGATACGTTAGGCGCGTACTGCGCACCAATCGACCAAACTGCCAACGCAGATAGCTTTCATTGGATCGCATGACATAACGTCGGCAAAGACCGCCTTCACTTCTTCTCCCGACCATGAAGGTAATGATCGTGATTCTCAGCCATGTCGGGCGGAAGATCGGGGCATGATCCGACAAGGCTCCCGAACCGCTCCAGCAATGTGCTCGCCTGCTGGGGCTGGCTGCTTGGCCGCAGGGGTTGGACCGCGACCTCCACCTCCGCACCTTCAGGCAATTGGACCGCCTGATCCAATACGACGACGCCGTTCTTGATATGGCCTCGGTAGGTCATAGGAACTTCATACTGAAAGACAGCCGTATATTCTATAATCGCGGGCTCCGTCTCCAAGAGCAGTGGACCCATCAATCTACAAGTGAAAACTTGCAAGGCTCAATCACGCCAAAAACGCTACCCCAAATCCCCCAAGCCCCCCAGTTTGTTGCGAACTGTCCAATTTTGTATTGCATGTCCCCGGACAGAAAAAAAATCCCCGGCCAGCCAATTAGACATTGAAAAGGAAGTGCACGATGTCCCCATCGTGCATGATGTACGACTTTCCTTCAGCGCGCATTTTTCCAGCCGCTTTGATGGCCAGTTCGGTTTTGAACTGCTGAAGATCGGGCAGGGTATAAACCTCGGCACGGATGAAGCCGCGCTCAAAATCCGTGTGGATAACGCCCGCCGCCTGCGGAGCGGTGGCGCCGATGGGGATCGTCCAGGCGCGAATCTCTTTTGGCCCGGATGTGAAATAGCTCTGCAGGCCAAGAAGCTGATACGCCTCGCGGGTAAGGGTGGCAAGCGCGGGCTCCTTCAGGTCCATCGCAGCGAGCATTTCGCCGCGGTCCGATTCGGGAAGCTCGGCAAGCTCCGCTTCGAGCTTGCCGCAGACCGGCACGACCGCCCCCGATTCCGTGGCGGCGCGCTCGCGAAGTTTCTTGACCAGCGGACCCGCCCCGTGGATGTCCGATTCGTCGACGTTGGCGACGTAGAGCACCTTTTTGGCGGTGATCAGGCCCAGCGATTTGATCATCTTTTTCTCATCAGGATCCAGATCGAGCGACCGGACCGGCTTGGCCTGGTCGAGAACGTCCTTGGCAGCGTTTGAGCAGGTCCGCCTTGATGGTCGCGTCTTTGTCCCCGCTGCGGGCGAGGCGGATCGATTTGTCGAGCGAGGCCTCGACGGTTTCCAGGTCGGCCAGCGCCAGCTCGGTGTCGATGGTGTCGATATCGCGGATCGGATCGACCGTGCCTTCAACGTGGATGATGTCGGTGCCTTCGAAGCAGCGGACGACGTGAAGGATGGCATCGACTTCGCGGATATGGGAGAGGAACTTGTTGCCAAGGCCCTCGCCGGTGCTTGCGCCGCGGACGATGCCGGCGATATCGACGACGCGCAGGGCGGCCGGAATGATTTTTTCGGTTTCCTGGAACTGGTTGATGATTTTGAGCCGCTCATCCGGAACCGAGACGACGCCGACGTTGGGCTCGATGGTCGCGAACGGATAGTTGGCAGCGAGCGCACCGGCCGCGGTGAGCGCGTTGAAGATGGTGCTCTTGCCGACGTTGGGGAGACCGACGATTCCGACTTCTAATGCCATAATTTACATCTCGCGCAGATGGTAACTCTTGATGGTAGTCTGCTGAAAATCCGGATAGGCGTTAAGGTCATACTCGGAGAGGTCGAGCCCTTCAAACTCATCCGCTTCAGAGCAGCGGATGCGCGTGACCAATTTCAGACCGAAGAAAACACCCCCCGCGGCGGCGAGGGTGATGATGGCGACGACAATGAGCGCGACAAGCTGTGCGCCGAGATGGTCGAAGCGCTGTGAGAAGCTGCCGGGCTGGAGGAGGGCGATGGCCAGTGCGCCCAGGATTCCGCCGACGCCGTGGATGGCGATTCCGCCGGCCGGGTCGTCGACGTGGAAGTTCATATCGAGCTTGACGACGGCGAAGGGGATGATCAGTCCGGCGACCGCGCCGGTGAAGACGGCGCGGGAGGGAGTGAGCAGATCCGGCGCGGCGGTGATGGAGACGAGTCCGCCGAGCAGAGCGGCGTAGACGAGGAAGATGTCCTGCCTGCCATAGCGAATGGCGCAGTAGATGAAAGCCGCGACAACCGCGGCGGCGGCCGCGAGAGAGGCGTTGAGCGCCGCGTCGGCGGGGCTGGCGGAAGCGTATCCGGCGACGTAGGGAAGCCAGGCGATAAAGATAAGCAGCAGGCCGACGGTAGCGAGGGGGAGATTGTGGGCGACGATGGCGTTGGTGGAGCCGTCGCGGTTGTATTTTCCGATTCGCGGACCGACGGCAATGCAGGCCACCAGCGCCGCGCAGCCGGCGGAGAAGTGAATGAAGGTTGCCCCGGCTTCGTCGATGAAGCCGTTGGTTACGAGCCAGTTGGACTGGAGGATTTTCCAGAGAATGGGGGTGAGCAGACCGGGGAGGAGCAGGGCCGCGGCGATGGGAACGATCGACCGGGAGCGTTCGACGGTTGCGCCGGAAACGACGGCGGGAGGGAGCAGAAACGTGGCGGCGATGAAGAGGGAGGCGGAGCCGACGGGGTGGGCGATTTCCTGCCAGGAGCCGTGGATGGCGGCTCCGATGGCCCACCAGGCGAGGAGTCCGACGGCGATTTCGACGACGGAGCGGAAGAGGGTCGAAGCGGTGTTCTTGGATCGGGAGAGCCCGGCAACGTAGATGGCGAAGGCGGCGCGAAGCAGCAGAGCAGCGGCGCCAAGCATCAGCCAGGGATCGATCATGAAGGGGGATTTGTACTGGAAGGCCTGAGGAGTTGCGAGTTGTGGGTTGCGAGTTGCGAGTTGGGAGTTGGGAGGCGCGTAACGGGTTGTGGGTGCGAAATTTGAACCTTGTGGGGAGGACACTATAATGCGCCCTGCGCGGTCGGGATCGTTTTAGTGGGCCGGCTTTGCGCGATGCAATGGAAAGGAGCTTCGGGCCGATGGCGGACGAAGGGCAGATTATTCGCGGGATCGACTGGCGTCAGACACTTCCATTCACGCACATTTTTCGATCGTTTCGGATTGCAATCCACCCGACGAAACTACTGCTGGGATTGGCACTTCTGCTGAGCATTTATTTTGGGGGCAGTATTCTGGATGGATTCTGGCCCATGCGCGGGCGGGCGCTGCCGGGGGAGATTGAGGAATACCAGGCGATTCTGGACGGGACGGACCAGACGACCCTGCCGGCCTGGCGTGAGCAGACGCGCGAGGCGATGGACGAGGCTTATGCGCAGACGCTGATGACGTACCAGATCATTCCGCAGCAGAGCACGGAAACGTCGGACGCATATCACGCGCGGGTGATCGAGGAAGCGCGGAAGGCAAATTACCTGGACAAGGTGAAGGAGAAAATCGACGAGGAGCGCAACGCGGAAGTGGCGGCGGCAAAGGCGCAGTATACGGACCTGTCCAAGCGGAAGGGAGCGATCTTCGATGCCTACCGCGCGGCGGACACGCAATGGAGTTCGGTTCGAGCCGTCGAGGGGAACGGGCTGTTTATCACATTTTTTGAATTTGAGATTCGCGAGCTTTCCCTGGTCGTGGATGGTGTGAAGGGGAACGATTGGCTGGCGTCGGGGGGCGTGAAGGACCATCTGTATGACTTTTTCGCGGTGGGTCCGATCTGGCTGGGGTGGCATCACACGATATTTTTCGTGATTTTCGCGGCGATATTTTTGCTTGCCTGGCGCTGTTTGGGGGAGCGATCAGCCGGATCGCGGCGGTACACGTGGCGCGGGATGAGAAGATTTCGCTCCGGCAGGCGATGAATTTTGCGGTGGGGAAGCTGCTGTCGTTTGCATCGGCACCGGTGATTCCGCTGGCGATCATCGTGGTCATCGGGCTGATCGTGGCGATCGGATCGATCATCGGGAACATACCGTTCCTGGGGCCGATCGTGGTTGGGGCGCTGTTCTTTATTGCGCTGCTGGCTGGATTCGTGATGACGCTGGTGCTGCTGGGGACGGCGGGCGGGTTCAACCTGATGTATCCGACGATTGCCGTCGAGGGGTCGGACAGTTTTGATGCGATCAGCCGAAGCTTCAGCTATGTGTACGCCCGGCCCTGGCGGATGCTTTTTTATTCGCTGGTGGCGCTGGCGTATGGAGCGGCAACGTATCTGTTTGTGCGGATGTTCATCTGGCTGACGCTGGTCCTCACGCACCATTTTGTCGGGATGGGAATGGTGATCTCGGCAGACAACGGAGCCTATCTGCTCGACGCAATGTGGCCCGGCCCCGCGAATACCGGCCGGCTGGCGTTTGGATCGGATTACCAGGCGCTGTCGGCCGGGCAATCGATCGGGGCATTTTTTATCAATTGCTGGGTGATGCTGCTGGTCGCGTTCCTTGGGGCGTTCGCGCTGAGCCTCTATTTTTCCGCGAATACCATCATCTATTATCTGATGCGCAGCGAAGTCGATTCGACGGAGCTGGATGACGTTTACCTGGAGCAGGCGGAAGAGGAACTGGAGCCGGCGCTGAGCGCGGTGACGGCGACAGTGATGACGGAGACGACGATTGTGACGGATTCGGCCGACGCAGCGGGGGATGAACCAGGCTCCGAAGCGCCGCCTGCCGCGCCGTCAGCTTGATTGACTGGATTCTTCTCTATTGCTCTACTTTCAACTGATCTACTATCTCGCGAAGCGCCGCACCCGTAGCTCAATTGGACAGAGCATCGGTCTTCGGAACCGAGGGTTGCAGGTTCGACTCCTGCCGGGTGCATTCAGTGTTGACAAGGACTAACGGCAGGCGGTGTGTCTGTAATCCACAGTTCCGTACTAAACTCGGGCCCTCGCGTGAAAAAACACGCCATGGCCGCAAAGCCGGATCTTGCGGTCGAGCCTTTTTTCCGAGGCTCTTTGTACCGGAGATTTGGCAATGCCGCGTCCCAACAAAATCTGGTTCCGCAGGGATATCAACGCAGACTTGTTTGCGTTCGTAAACGAATTAAAAGCTCGTAGTTCGCAGAGTTTTCCTGGCATCGGCGCATTGGCGAAAATTGGAGGCGCAGTCATATGGGAAAGCGAGGATCTGGCTGGGCAATTGGGCGGATCGCAGTGACGCTGGCATCCATTTTCGGAGTTTTGCATTTAAAGGAGGCTAAGGCAGCGCCGTCGGCGACGACGGCGCCAGCGGCGGCGACTCAGCCAAGTTCAGTTTCCAGTGCACCAAAAGTCTTTGAACTTCCCGACGACCTCCGGCCGTTTGAAATCATCACTCCATTCGGCGACTGGTTGGGACTGCGCAGCAGTCTAAAGGAGTTCGGCATATCACCCGACTTAAATCTGGAGATCGATACGGCCGGTAACCCTGTTGGCGGAGAGCGGCGGGGATTTACGGAGGCGAGTAATCTTGGCCTTAATCTGTTGGCCGACCTGGACAAGATCGCCGGCGTCAAGGGCGCATCGTTTCTAGTGCAGTTCTCTATGCGGTGGGGCAACAGCCTTTCGAAGCAGTACATTGGCAACGCATTTGATACGCAGCAGGATTTCGGCGGGGAAACGTTCAGGGTTGTCGACGTGGCCTATCAGCAAAAGCTCTTCGACGATCGACTGGAAGTGCGCATAGGCCGAATCTCGGCCAATGACGATTTTCAGGTCTCCCAATACGACTATTTCTTCATGCAAAACGGCTTTGATGGCAATCCCGTGGGGATTTATTTCAATGCGCCGGGCATGTCGGCCTACCCCAACGCGACCTGGGGAACGCTGGTGAAGGTGCGCCCAACGCGGCGCACGTACGCCATGGTGGGCATTTACAACGGCGACCCGGCTGTCCGCGACAATGATCGCCACGGAGTGGATTTCACAATGCGCGGACCTGTATTTGTTATCGGTGAAGCGGGATTGCATACCAATGGCCTACCGGGGGATACAGGACTTCCCGGGAATTACAAAATCGGCGCCTGGTATGACGACAGCACTCAAAAGATTTTGGAAGCACGGATTTCCAGCGGGGCAGCAGCGGCGTATACGCACTATTCGACCAGGTTGTCGTTCCCTTCGGGCCAAACAACACCACGCGCGGGCTGGCGCTGACTGCTTCCGCTACATTTTCGCTTGATCCATCGGTGGGACAACTCCCTTATTTCTTCACCGCGGGCGCTGTGGCAACCGGTATGTTTGATACCCGCCGGGACGACCAGTTGGGATTGGGGTTTCTATACGGCCAGTTTAGTGACGACTTGCGCGCGGCTCAGACTGAGCAGCAAATACTCGAGCCGTCGACAGTTGTTCAGGACTACGAATTCGTCACCGAACTGACCTATCGATTCGCATTCCACAACCGTTCGCTCTACCTCCAGCCCGATCTGCAATACATCAACCACCCTGATGGCAACGATCACATACACGACGCCTTAGTCCTGGGCTGCCGAATTGGAATCAATTTTTGAGCGGCCAATGGCCGGAGAGGAGGATTGATTATGAGCGAATTGGGGCAAAGTGATTCGGGCTCTGGAGGCATGAGCGCTAACGCGGCGTCGGTCGATCCCTTTGTAAACTTTCTGCTGGGCGGTGTGGGTTATGCGCTGGCAATCTCCGCCGTCGCGGCTATCGGAGGCTTCCTCTTTGGCTTCGACAGCGGAGTAATCAATGGGACTGTCGATGCATTGTCGCAAACATTCGGCACGCGGTCTGCCGGCACGGGATTCGCCGTTGCCTCTGTACTTCTTGGGTGCGCCGTCGGCGCATTCGTTGCCGGAGCCTTGGCGGACATGATGGGTCGACGGCCGACGATGCTGCTGACGGCGGCCATGTTTCTACTCAGCGCCTACGGCTCGGGCGTCTCCAATTCTGCCGCGATGTTCATCGCATCCAGAATCCTTGGCGGACTGGCGATCGGCGCCGCCAGCGTTTTGGCGCCAATGTACATTTCCGAAGTCGCTCCGCCTCGCCTTCGCGGCAGGCTGGCGTCCATGCAGCAATTGGCCATCGTACTGGGGCTATTCTCGGCATTCTTGAGCAACTACCTGCTCGCTCATGCCGCCGGCGGCGCGGCGCGATCCTCTGGCTCGGTGCGCCGGCTTGGCGCTGGATGTTCTGGATGGAAGCGGTGCCAGCGGCTGCATTTTTCACCGGGGTATTGTTGATCCCAGAGTCTCCGCGATATCTCGTCGCCGCTGGAAAACGGGACCTGCGCGACAGGTCTTCGCGCACATCCTCGGCAGCGCCGCCGACGTGGTTGTCTCCAATGTCGAAAACAGCCTTCGCGGGGAACGTCGCCCCCATTTGCGCGATCTGCGCGATCCCCGCACCGGCCGCCTGGCCTCAGCGGTCTGGGTCGGGATGGGACTTGCCGCATTTCAACAACTTGTTGGGATAAACATCATCTTCTATTACGGTTCCGTCCTCTGGCAGGCGGCCGGAGCATCGGAACAGGTCGCACTGCAAATCAACTTGTTGACTGGCTTCGTCAACATCCTGTCTACATTTATTGCGATCGGCCTGATCGATCGGTTGGGCGCAAACCGTTGCTCGTCATTGGTTCAATCGGAATGGCCGGCACGTTGTTTATCATGGCCGCCGTTTTTGCAACGGCGGCAACGAGCCCGGATGGAAAACCTCAGCTTAACCATCTGGCTGCGATTGCAGGATTGACCGCGGCGAATCTCTATATCATAGCCTTCGGCTGCTCGTGGGGACCGGTCATGTGGGTACTGCTGGGAGAGATGTTTCCCAATCGCCTGCGCGGGGCCGCGCTGGCCGTTTCTGGAGCCACGAACTGGGCCATGAACTTCGTCGTTACGGTCACTTTTCTGCCGCTGTTAAAGGGAACCGGTTTGTCCGTCGCTTATGGCCTCTATGCCGCGGCGGCGGGAATTTCTCTGCTGTTCGTCTGGTTCGCCGTCCCCGAAACGAAAGGTAAAACCCTTGAGGAAATGTAACGCACTGTTGTGATTCCCCCGCCCACTCCATGTCGCATACCGAACGACTGTAATTACACCCAACACACTTTCGGCGTCAGTGCCTACTGCGTCCACCGCCGCTGGCGGCGCCTTTGCCGCTGCGGCCTTCGCCGAAGGCGCCGGAGCGGTTCTCGCGGGCCTTGGCTTCGCTTACGGTCAGGGTACGGCCGTCGTGCTCCTTGCCGTTGAGCGCTGCTGTGGCCGCCTCGGCCTCGACTTCGTTTTCCATTTCCACGAAGCCAAAGCCTTTGCTGCGGCCGGTATCGCGATCGTCGATGATTTGCGCCTGTTCACGACTCCGTGTGCCGCGAATAATTGCTGCAAATCCGAGCTGCTGGTTTCGTAGTTCAGATTTCCGACGTAGAGTTTTTTGCTCATAAAATTGCCTTGTTTTAAATCCCGTTTGCCGGCGGCCGACGTCGAGCTATGATCGTTGCATGGCCAAAGACGTCGATCGGTTGCAGGCTAGGGTGGTTATTGCGGAACTGCGCAAGAGTGCCGGTCGATTGGTGGCGCGCTCCCGGCAACTGGCTGAAGAAGCGATTCAGTTGAAACAGCGAGCCGATGATTTGGAGCAATTGGTTAAGCAACACGACAATCGTAAAAAGTGATTTTCTGCCGTCATTCCTGGGTCGTATTCCAGCTTGTCTCCCAGCTCAATACTTCGAAAACGAATGATGCCGAAGCGAATGCCAGGCGATCAGCGCGGCAACTGCCGCGAAACCGGCGAACATAAGAGCGTGGCCGTTAAAACCGGTTACTTCGGCTCCGCTGAAAAGGCTATAGAGCCAGCCGCCAACCAATCCGGCTCCGCCGGCCATTGCAATGCCCATCTTGGGATCATCATCTTTGATATTAAGAGATTTGCTGGCGATGAACCCGAAGATGAGACCCAAAACAATCCAGCCCATGGTTCCAAGAAACATGTTCCGCTCCTGGTGAGGAACAAGGACGCATTCAGCCCGCAAAGTCGTCCGAAGGCGCGGAGTCGAAGAAGGGCCCGCGCCAAACGGCAATCGGGCAACCGATTTACCAATTCAATTGTGAAGGGGCGGCAGGAATGTCGTGTACTGCTGAGTCTACAAAGCGTGCCGTGACAACGCCACCTAAATAATGTGAGGATTATGCAATCAGAAGCGATAATTCGCGGGCGACTATGGACATCCCTGCATTTATCCGATATAGTATGTGTACAACATCCTGTCTCGATCCCTCTCAGATTCTCGCCTTAACGGTATAGACACTGGACGTAACGAGCTCGGTTGTAGCGCCACTGACTGGTCCTTATTTCGGCGTCTGCCGTTGACCCTTTGGTACGCACCCTGACCAAAGGGCTATTGCCCAAAGGATATTTCCTTGAGTTTCAGCGAATTGTCATTGTCGGCGCCGATTCTTCGCGCCGTTGTTTCAGAAGGATACACCGATAGCCACGCCGGTCCAGGCGCAGGCGATTCCGCACGCATTGCGCGGGCGGGACGTTTTGGGTTGTGCCCAGACGGGAACGGGAAAGACGGCGGCATTTGCCTTGCCGATTTTGCATCGCCTGTCGAGCGCGGCCAGTCCTGGCGGCGTCGTACGGCCGCGATCTCTCGTGCTTTGCCCGACGCGCGAGCTGGCCACGCAGATCGGCGACAGCTTCCGCGTTTACGGCAAGCATGTGGGACTTAAATGTGCCGTCGTTTACGGCGGCGTCGGAGTTGGGCCGCAGGCGGATATGCTTGCGGCGCGGGGTTGATATCCTCGATCGCCACGCCGGGACGATTGCTCGACCTGGTCGGGCAGCGGCTGGCGGATTTGCGCAGCGTCGAAATTCTCGTGCTGGATGAAGCCGACCGAATGCTCGACATGGGATTCATCCGCGACATTCGCAAAATTATTTCCGGCCTTCCCGCCCGGCGGCAGACGATGCTTTTTTCGGCGACCATGCCGCCGGAGATCCGCCAGTGGCCGGGCTCGATTTTGCGGGATCCGGCCACGGTGCAGGTCTCCGCGGCCTCGCTGACGGCGGATCGGATCGATCAGTCGGTTTATTTCGTCGACCGAACCACGAAACCCCCGCTGCTGGCGCAACTGGTGAACGAATTGCCGATTTCCCGGGCGATCGTTTTCACCCGCACCAAGCACGGCGCCGACCGGCTGGTGCGCCGGCTGCACGCAAGCGGCATCGCCTCCGAGGCGATTCACGGCAACAAGAGCCAGAACGCCGCGGCAGCGGGCGCTGGCAAAATTTCCGCAAGGGCAAGACGTGTTTGCTCATCGCCACCGATGTCGCCTCGCGCGGGATCGACGTGGATGGGATCACCCACGTGGTGAATTACGATCTAACCACGAGCCGGAAACGTATGTTCACCGCATCGGCAGAACCGCCCGCGCCGGCGCGAGCGGGACGGCGATTTCGTTCTGCGACGCCGAGGAAATGCCGAATTTGAAAGCGATCGAAAAGCTACTTCGACGCCAGATTCCGGTTAAGACGGCGAAGGGCGTGGTGCAAAGGCCCACCCAGAGGCCTATGCAAAAGCCCCTGCCTCAAGTTCAACAGCCGACTCGAACGGAAAACGCAAATATCGAGCCTCAGCCGAAGCGTCATCAGCATGCCCCGCATCCGGCGGCAACGAATCCGCGGCATCCGGGCCAATCGCGGCGTGGGCATTTTCGGGGGAATAATTCCGGGGGGAATCATTCTCGCGGAAGTCATCCCCACGGCCGCCGGCTGATTCCGGCGTTTTGACCGCCGCAAGATGTCCCGCGCCTGGTATGATCGCGCGCGGGACAACTTCATGCTGATAGAATCCCTGTTCCTTCACGCGCAGCGGCAACCGGAGGCCTTGGCCATCATCGATGACCAGGGCAAATGCAGCTACAGACAACTTGCGGGGATGGCGGCGGGATTCGCGAAATATATCTCAGCGCAGACGAATGCTGCTCGCGTGGGGTTGCTGCTGCCGTCGGGGAGGGGATTCGTCGCCAGTTTTTATGGAACGCTTCTGGCCGGCAAGGCGGTGGTTCCGATTAATTTTTTGCTCGGCGGGGCTGAGATCGGGCACTGCATTAGGGACAGCGGGATCGACACTGTAGTGACGATTCCACAGCTTGCCGGTGCCGTCGAGAAGACGGGATTAAAGATTATCGATCTGACGCGGCTTCCACCGGCACCTGCGCCGACCGCGGGGCAGAGCTGCCACCCTTTCCATCCACTGACGCGGACGCCATGGCAGTGCTGATGTACACGAGCGGCACCAGCGGACTCCCCAAAGGCGTGCCGCTCACTTTCGGCAACCTTCAGAGCGATGTGGATGCCGCCATCGCTTACATGGATTTTCAGACCCGGCACAAATTTCTGGGGATCATCCCGCTGTTTCACGTCTTCGGAATGATCGCGATGATGCTCGCCGCCGATCCAACTGGGAGCGACGGCAGTTTATATGGCGCGATTCAGCCCGCTCGGCGCGGTGAAGGCGATCAAAGAGCATGGGATATCGCTGGTGCTGGGCGTGCCAAGCATGTTCGCGGCCATGGCCCGGCTCAAAGAAGCCTCGGCTGACGATTTCAAGACGATCTTCGCGATGATCAGCGGCGGTGAGCCCTTGCCGGCGGCGCTTTATGAAGCGTTTCGATCGCGGTTTGGCGTCACTTTGCATGAGGCCTACGGGATGACGGAAACAAGCCTGGCGATTTCCGTCAACACGCCACAGCGACAGAAGCCGGGCAGTGTGGGCAAGCCGATTCCGGGAATGGAAATCGCGTTTTTAGATGATGAAGGAAAGGCTGCGCCTCCGAGCGAGCCCGGCGAAATCTGCGTGAAGGGTCCGATGGTGATGAAGGGGTATTTTAATCTTCCTGCTGAGAACGCCGCGTCGTTTTCGCCGGACGGATATTTCAAGACCGGGGATATTGGGATGCTCGACCCCGAGGGGTTTCTTCACATCACCGGACGCAGGAAGGATTTGATTATTATCGCCGGGGAGAAGGCGGCTCCGACCGAAATCGAGCAGATTCTGGTGGCTCATCCCGATGTGGCGGAAGCCGCGGTCGTGGGAAAGAAGGATGCGAGCCGGGGGGAAGTCGTGCTGGCGTTCATTATTCCGCGGGAAGGAAGCACTCCCACCCTGGAGGACCTTCGCGAATTTTGCCGCCGGCAGGGTCTGGCGCAGTGGAAGGCGCCGCGGGAAATGCGGATCGTGAAGGATTTTCCCCGTTCTCCGACGGGCAAGGTGCTGAAGCGGGTGTTGTGCACTCAGTGCTGCCGAATGATTTGGGTGATCCCGCGCTGGGAGGTCATTTTTTCTTTGTCTCGCGAAAAGCGGATACCGAGGCCAGCGTGAACACGATAATCTCTTCGCCGGTAATCGTGCTGATATCGTGATGAAGGCTTATGACCTTTACGCCGGTGACGTCCTGGATCATCGCTTCCATGCGCGGCCTGGCGGTTTCCACGAGATGCGTTCGCACCTGCTTGAGAAGATCCCTTCCCTTCTCCGCGGGCAATGCCTTCACCAATTGCTGTTCGGCCGCGGTTAAAACGCCCTTGAGACGAACGACGAGCAGGTCGTCGATTAGATGAGCGCGGATTTCCTTGGGCCCGCGCCCATGTACTCCTGTTCGAAGCGGCCCAATCCCTCGCAAACAAGCGCTTCGATTTCTCCTTTGGTCTTCATAGTAAAACGTCGCCGCTGAAGCGACGCCTCCGTCGAACCGCGGTATTGGGAAAGGATTATACATCCGCTCCAATCATTTCTCATTTGCGTCGCGAAGTGTTGCGGCGTAGCATCAACCCACCATCGGTCCCGGAATTCAGGGGTTGGTGGGAAATCTGAAAATCGGAAGACTGGACGACGGGCGGCCCGGTGAGAGCCGAGAAGCCCGGTGACAAGTATGCCGACGCGGTCGCACGCCACAGCGCCTGATGGACCGCGTCGGTTTTTTTTTCCCCGTGTGTGCCATAAACGCCGGACCACGATGATGGTTGTGGTCGCATCGGAATAATAATGAAAAAACCCAAGGCAACGATGGCTGACGAGGTCGCCGAGGCGGCGCGCGCCGGTTTCAAGAGCGGTTAACCGGACACATGCCGGGGGAGGTAAGGGTGGTTGTCAGCGGGGACACGCTTGTGATCACGATGCTCGATGCCCTCACGCCCGCCGAGAAAGACCTGGCCCGCAGCGCGGCCGGAGCGACCAAGGTTCAGGAATTCCACCGGCAATTATTCGCCAGTTCGGTCGATTCGTTGCGAAAGGAAATCAAGCGGATCACCGGCGTGGCGGTCCGCGAGGCGGCCGCGGAAGCTGAAACGACGACTGGGTCGGTGGTGCAGGTCTTCACCACCGGTACGATGGTGCAGGTATTCCAACTCGCACGGGGCATCTCCAAAACAACGTGGAATAAAATTCCAGGACGGAAAAAAACCTGAGCATCGCCGTTGTTCAGCGCCTACATTTGTGCTACGATTCTTTCGCTTCGAGGCCCGGCAGCGGGCTCGAAAATAGATATAAAATCGATTCGCCGGACGACCAGATGATGGGCAACCTGGCAATGCCAGGAGGCCAACCAGTAGTAAGCCGACGTAAACGAAAGCCGATTCAGGGCTTCGTTTACGTCGGCTTTTTTGTTGGCTACACGCGCCCGACGCCGGCGCGGCAAAGGAAGAGGAGATGACCGCAGAATCGCCCGCCCAAATTCAGATCGAAATGCTCCGAGGCCTCAAGAGCGACGTCGCCGACAATTTGCTCCTCTCGCCGATCGATGAAGCCTGGCAGCCGAGCGATTACCTTCCCGATCTGAGCGCGGGGGATTGGGTCAGTCAGGTGCAAAATTTCAAAGACCATGCGAGAGATTTGGATGACGAGCTTCTCGTCGTTCTGGTCGCGGACATGATCACCGAGGAAGCGCTGCCCAGCTATTCGATCGCCCTGAACCTCCTGGCGGAAGATCCTACCGGCACCAGCGACAGCCCGTGGGCACGATGGATGCGGGGATGGACGGCGGAGGAAAACCGTCATGGAGACCTGCTCAACGCCTACCTCCGGCTCACCGGGCGCGTCGACATGCGCGCGGTGGAAGTCACCATTCACCATTTACTGAACAACGGGTTCAATCCCCAGGCCTATCCCGATCTCTATGGCGGCCTGGTTTACACCGCGTTCCAGGAACGCGCCACCAAGCTCTCCCATGCGAATGTTGCCCGCCTCGCTTTGGCGCGGGTGACGCCAATTTGAGTCGAATCTGTCTCAAAATCGCCGGCGACGAAGCACGGCATGAGGCCTTCTACACCCGAATCATGTCACGGGTGATGGACGAAGACCCGGATGGAGGGTTGTTGACGTTCCGCAGCATGATGCGCCGAATCATCGCCATGCCGGGACGACTGATGTTCGACGGAAAAGACCCATCCCTGTTTGACCATTTCGCGTCGGTCGCCCAGCGCAGCCGCATCTACACGATCCGCGATTATGCCTCGATCGCCGATCATCTCCTCAAGACCTGGCGGGTGGCGGATCGCTGCGTCTCCGGGAAGGCGGCACGTGCCCAGGAATATCTCTGCGGATTGCCGCGCCAATACGAAGAGATGGCCGGAAAAATTGAGCAAAAGCTGGAAGAAGGGCCGCGATATCCATTCAGTTGGATTTATGACCGGGTCGCCTGACAGGGATCGCCAATATGAAGTTTTATCGAATAGGCGCAAATCAAAATGATGGGCGCGCAAACCCCATTGGGCCGATACAATATCTTTTGGCGGTCTTGAATTTCTTGAATGACGGCGAAAGTTCAGGCGGCTTGGGAGCGCCCGCTGTTGTTTTGGGCCCTCAGGATGCGTATAATCGTCTCACTATATCGGTTATCAAGTAGCGTCTTACGACCCCTCTTTTCTCCCACACTTACACCGCCTGAGCTGCCGAAAGATTATCTGAGGAAGATTCGATGAGCCAAATACCCGCCGCCGCCGTCAATATCCCAATTTCAGGCACCGCCACCGTCTCCAAAGCAGATGCCGCGAAGCTGAAATTTACCGGCAGCGATCGGTTCATCCGCGAGCTGCGGCGTCGAGTGGACGCCTATTTCGAGCGAACTGGACATTCCCGCCGCGATTGCCCGCAGATGTATTTCAAGACGGCGACAATCTTGGCGTGGTTTTTTGGCTCATACTTGCTGCTCCTGTTTGTCGCCACAAGCTGGTGGACGGTGGTTCCGCTCATGGTGGTCCTGGGCTTGTCGATCGCCGCCATCGGATTCAACATCCAGCACGATGGCGGTCACCGGGCCTATTCCAATCGGCAATGGGTCAACAAATTGATGTCGCTGACCCTCGACTTGATGGGCGGCAGCTCGTACCTCTGGGATTGGAAGCACAACTCCATTCACCATACCTATCCCAACATCGATGGGCAGGATGACGACATCAACCTCGGGTTTCTGGGACGGCTTTCGCCGCAACAGCCACGGCTCAAAATTCACCGCCTTCAAGGAATTTATCTCTGGTTCCTCTACGGCTTTATGGCGATCAAGTGGCACCTGGTCGACGACTTTTACCAGGTCTTCATAGGACGCATCGGCACCCACAAAATTCCACGACCCAAGGGAAAGGACCTGGTCGTTTTCATCGGCGGCAAAGTCGTATTCGCTTCACTGGCATTTATCATTCCGATGCTGCTGCACCGGTGGTATGACGTCTTGTTCGTATATGTGGGAGCTGCCTTCGTCAGCGGCGTCGTGCTGAGCGTGGTGTTTCAGTTGGCCCATTGTGTCGGTGAAGCGGATTTCCCGGTGCCGATCTCCGATGCCGATGGCAAAGAGCGAATTGAAACCGATTGGGCCGTGCACCAGGTGCAGACCACCGTCGATTTCGCCAGGAGCAATCCCGTCCTTTGCTGGTTCCTGGGCGGCCTGAATTTCCAGATCGAGCATCACCTCTTCCACAAGATTTGCCACATTCACTATCCGGCGCTGTCTAAGCTGGTCGAGGAAGCGTGCAACGAATTTGGCCTGCAATATGCGGAACACAAAACGATGGTCTCCGCGATAGGTTCGCATTTCAGATGGCTCGTGGAGATGGGTCGCCCGCCGGTTGCATTGGCGGATCAGATACCCCAGCCGTGAATCAATGGGCCGTTAAATCGGCTCTTCCGCGCCCGTTATCCTGCGCGTTGCAACACGAAATCCCACTGCGCGTTCGTCGTCCTGGGGATCGCCACCACGCGCTCGATCAACGCGCGGCTCGAAGCGCTGAGATCATCCGAAGACGCCAGTGCCAGCGCCGAGCTGCTCAGATCGTTGACCAGCAGATGAAAGATCACCGAAACAATCTCCAGTTCCACGCCGCAATGAGCGGCATTTTCCGCGACCAATTGCCCATACGCGATCGTCGCCATGCCTTGCCCCAAGGCTATGGCCATCTGCGCATTCGCCGTGCCGGTGCGGGATTGGCTTCGCGCAAATAACCGAAACGCTTTGGCCTGCCGGGCGAAAAATGCGCACATTCGATACAGATTTCAGCGGCCGATACGCCTCCAGACAGCGGCGAAACCCGATCGAATTAATTTGCCCGCTCCGCGCCCCCATCAGATAGCTATTTTCCGAGCCGGCCCTGCCTCCCCCGTTGAATTCGGGAACCGGCAGATCGCGATCTGCGTCGTTGAAATATTTGGCGATGAACTGCGCCGTCAGCTCCAGGTTGATGTGTACGCTGCCTTCCAGGCTCGGAATCAACTGCACGTCCCGCAACGCCATTTCGAAATAGGTATCCGATTCAAACGCTTTGGCCCCCATGCATTCGCTGAGCAGGGAAACAACCTTCACGCCTTCGGTGCTCACCCGCGCCTTCTGAACCGCGCAAAAAAGCAGATACCGCCGATCGTCCGCGTTCGCGGCTTGCACGTAATCGAGCGCGCGGTAGGCAAATAATTTCATCGCCGTCAGGCGCGCATATGCCTGCGCCACCGCCGATCCAATATGTGGCATATCGATGACGGGTTTGCCATACAGCACCCGGCGGGTCAGATGCGCGAGCGATTCTTCAAAAGCGCGCTCGCAGATGCCGATCGAGCCGAAGCCAAGAAAGAATTTCCCAAGCGTGACGGTGCCAAGCACCGCGTCCCACGCCTCCCTCCCCTCGGCGATCAGATCTGTTTCCGGAAGCGGGTGATCTTTAACCTCAAATTCCCCGACAAACGCCGAGCGTATGCCCAGCGTGCCGATCTTCCGCACGCCTCCAAATCCCTTCGACTGCGCAGGCCGCAGGGCGAAGAGAATCGGCGTCGCCCGCCGGGTGCGATTCGCATGCCGATCATCCCCCTTTCGCCCCAGGATGGAGATGATCGACGCGCAATTCGCATTCCCGATGTAATATTTCGATCCGTTGGCGACCAGACGCCCCGGCTCGCGAGTCGCAACGGTGAATTCGCTGGCAAGCAGGTCCGAGCCATGCTCTTTCTCCGACACGCCGAATGCAAATAACGCCCCTTTTTCCAGGCCCGCAACGGCTTCCCGTTTCAATCCCTCATTCGATCCCATCAGGATCGCAAAGAGACCCAGAAACGTCACCTGCAGACTGTACCCATGCGCGGGGCTGAAGTAGGCGAAAACTTCCAGGAAGCGCGTAAGCCTGGGCACATCAAATTCGTTCCCGGCAGTGGAATATCTTTTTGGCGAGAGAAGAGATGCGTAAAGTCCGTGAGCCCCCTGGAAAGCGATCCAATCCTCATACCACTGCCCCCTCTGGTCCTCGTCCTTCAGCGCCCCAGCCCCTTGTTCTCGAAAAACTCCGCCAGCTTTTGCAGGGAGGGATCCCGAAAAAAAAATGCGGGCGGCACTGGATCGCCGCCGGGTGGAAAAAATCAGCGGATAAACTGCATCGCGGATGGCGGCGGTGGATTCACCGTTAGCTCCGCCGCCAGGCTCGATGGGCTTATCCATGGCTCGTCAGTGCCGAACGCCTTCGGGAAGGAGTTCGCCGCTGCGTCTGGTCGCGGCTATAGAGCGATACCGGCAACCCCCGGTTGATCGTTGAAAGCCGGGGCTTCACGCCGCTGGTAAGGTCACGACCCAGTGTAACCCAATCTTCCACGGTTCGAAGACCGCTCTCCGCGTACATTCTCAAAACTTTATCGGATTGATACATGACTGTCTCCTTCAATGGCTTTCATTACAACCATGGGCGGGAACACTATTTTCTGACGCCGTGGCAATCACTTTTTTGTGCCTTTCCCCCCTCCCCTGGTACTCCGGGGGAGGGCTGGGGTGGGGGTCTTCGGGCATTTCCGGCGCAAAAGCGATTGCCCTGATTCTCACGCCTCGCGGACAAGATTTCTTCGATGCGCGCCAACCGGACCGATTTCTTTGAGCGTCAGCTCGCCGGCGTTCATCGTCGCGCTCAGGAAGCAACTCTTGCGCACGATATCCACAATGATGCCCGTCCAGGCGTAGTCCAGATACTGCTGCGCCGGCGGCACGAGACCACCAGTTACACCGATAGTAATTCCCGAATACACGCACGCATTTCACGAAATCCAGCGGCTCACGTGCCACCGTCCGCTCGATCTCCCGCGACAAGTCCTTCTCCGATGGATTTTCCGGGCTCGTCGATTCCGCAGCCTTCCGGGCAGGCTGCTCTTGAGCTGATTGTTCATCCATCATGCACTCCTTCGCGGAACAACTTGAAATGTATCGCTACCTCGCTTCGGCAACCCCTGGTCGATCACTGGGTAGTGGGTCAGTTTGATCTCGGAACGCCCACGGCGCCGCCGTGGGGAATATCTAATTCGCTGCTCCGCTCCAAATTGACCCATCACCGATCATTGAGGCGTGCCTTCCCATTGCTTGGCGGCCAGTTCACACAGGCTTTCGACCATGCTCACCTGAAGACTGTCCGGTTCGTTAGCCTGGAGTGTCAGCTTCACTGCTTTTCGGTTCCATCCCGTCATATGCTTAACGAATTCCGGCGGGTTCGACGGGTTATTCACATCCATCTGCTCAATAGCGAGAATATGTTTGGGCGAACTGGCCGGTGAATACTGTGCGCCATTTTTGACCAGCAATTTCGCGCTGACGGCCTTGGCCAGCACGTTCGGCATATAGACCGCGAGCGATCCATCCCGATTGTCTTCCAGCGCGAAAACCTGCATGCGGTATTTTCCATCGGCGATGAAAAACCGCACCACCTGCAAACCGACGGTGCTGATCGCTTTGGCGCCAATTCCCCGAGCTTCACCACCAATCGCCGCCAGAGCTTGCCATGCGCGGTATCAGCCTCTCCATCGCACACCGCCAGGTGCTTTTCGATGTTGACACGATCGCGCACTCCCGTCTTGGCGAGCAATTCTTCCAGTCGCGCGTCGATGCCCGGCACCTGCGATGCATTCATCAGCATGGAAACTCCTTGCGAGGCAAGAATAAAATCGGCGGTGAGCACGGCGCTTGCTCCTCACCGCCGATATCTTTTAGCGATTCAACTAAAGCGGACAGGCCGATTCAATACCGGCTGCGGCCACCACCGCCGCCGCCGCCATATCCACCGCCACTGCCGCCTTTGCGGCCACCACCGCCACCGCCGCCATATCCACCACCACCGCCGCCACCGCCGCGGGGCCGCTCTTCGCGCGGCTTGGCTTCGTTCACGGTCAGGGCACGTCCACCGACTTCCTTGCCGTTCAGTGCTCCGATGGCCGCCTTGGCTTCTTCATCGCTGGCCATCTGCACAAACCCGAAGCCTTTGCTTCGGCCGGTTTCGCGGTCGGCGATGATCTCGGCGCTCTGCACCGCGCCGTGCGGCGAAAACAGTTGTTCCAGTTCCGAACCTGTGACGTTGTAGCTCAGGTTCCCGACGTATAACTTGCTTCCCATATGGGTAGTTCCTCTAAAGGGCTTTGCGCCGACTCGATAATTCCGCGACGCACCGGAAGTGGGCCAAAGGAGGCCCGATGGTAGGAAAGCGAGGGAGAGACTTAGGACGGGAACTGAGATGTTAGTCAGCGCTCGTGCCGAGAGACTCGGTCGTCGAACTTACCGGCCTGATTCTAGCAGGTTTGTCAGGCAAAGTCCATTCCACTTCGCTGGGCAATCGTGTCTCACCTCCATTTTGCACTGGATTGTCCAGTAAATCGCGCTACCGTTCATGATCGAGCGTTGCCATTTCTAAACCTTCATCGAATGTGAAGGTTTTAGCGATTCATCACGTCGTTCCCTGGAGAGGTTGTGCCCTATGTCAGCTTCAGATCAAGCAGTTGTGGATTTCCTGACCGACTGTGGCGGATCGGCACCTCATAAGCTGAAAGTCGCGCTGACACTGGCTGAATCGATGGTGAGTGAACTGAAGCTAAGCCTCGGCGAATGGGAACTGACGGTGAAGAACTTGCAGGAGATCAAAACCGCGGCTGAATGGGCCACGAATTAGGCGCTGTCAGAGTAACCGCGCCCCGCGACGATTTTTTCCGTCTACCTCCTCGACTCTCTCGCGAAGCGCCCCAAAACGTCCCGTATCAAAGCCGCGCGGTGCTTGCACCCGCGGAACCCTCCCGCAACCTTCCCCAGTTCATACCGTTCCACCTTCTCGCGCAGCGCCGCCCTCTGTCCTTTGCGAAACCGCGCCTCAAGCCTCGCAAACCGGGGTTGTAACCTCTTCCAAAATCCGCCAATATGCACTTGATCCCGCAGCCGTATGGGAACTGCGATGAAGAAGCCCAAACCGCAAGTCACCGCCAAACAGGATTCTGGTCAACTCTTCCGGAAAACTGCGCCCACCAGCCATCGTCCACTCATCCTCCCTCTCTACCTCAACGAAGAAGCTGCAAAACCAATCAATCAGGGCCCCGGCGTCGAGGCGGCACAAAAAATCCTGGTTCGTTGGGCCGATCTTGAATCGAACGGGCATCTCGCCAAAAAAGAGACGTCCCTCGATGAGGCCTTCCGACAAGAGGTCATTGGACAAGCCTTGCGCTATTCCAGCAGCACCACGAGTCCCTCTTCCTACCAATATGAAAAGAGTTTTTTCATTCCGGGAATTGGCACCCCCGACGGCGTACTGGGGAATTTTTCCCCGTCGAGGCTCGATCCATACGCGCAGTGATCGAATTAAAGGATGCATCCACCGACCTTGACCACGACAAATTCAATGGCCGTACGCCGGTCCAGCAGTGCTGGGATTATCTGTACAATCTTCCAGACTGCTCCTGGGGAATCGTCTCCAACTTTGTTTCAATCCGCCTCTACCACCGCGACAAAACCCAGCGTGTTTTTGAGCAGTTTGAACTCCAAAAGCTTCGAGACACGGAAGAATTCGCCCGCTTCTATGTCCTTTTCGAGCGCGGTGGGCTCCTCGCGAACCACATTGTCAAAATCCCTCGCGCCCTCGAACTCATCCAGCGGACAGACACGCGCCAGCGCGAAGTCGGCGACCAGCTCTACAACTATTACAGCGAGCAGCGCATCCGGCTCATCCAGGAGCTCATTGCCAACCATGCCAAATCCCACGATCAGGCCCTGCGCCGCGCAGAAACTTCTCGACCGCATCATCTTCATAGCGTTTTGTCAGGACCGCGGCCTTCTTCCCGCCAAGCTCATTGACTCCACCTGGAAAAGCGCCGCCCCTCTGGCCCGCGCCACAAACCCCCGCTGGCGAGCTTTCCTCGACACCTTTTATGCCATCGACAAGGGGCACGCCAATCTCGACCTCACCACGGGATACAACGGAGGCCTATTCGCCCACGACCCGGATGTGGACGACCTCAACCTCGAAGATAGCTGGACCTCCATCTTCCAGGAAATCGGCAAATATGATTTTCGCGACGACGTAAACGTCGATGTCCTCGGCCATATCTTCGAAAAATCCGTCAGCGAAATCGAAAAGCTCCGTGCCACAAAGGCGTTTTTCACTCCCGACCCGGATCGCTTCCCCGTCATGCCCAAAAGCGCCGAGCGAAAACGCTTCGGCATCTATTACACCCCGCCCGAGTTCACGTCCTTCATCGCCGCCCACACCATCCAGCCCCTTATCGACGAGCGCTTCGCCGCCCTCGCCAAAGAGCAAGGCGTCGATCCCAATGAATCCCTCCGCACGCCGCCCTCCAGCGTCTTCGCCGAATATTGGCGGCAGTGCCTCGCGGCAATTCGCCAAATTGCCGTTGTCGATCCCGCCTGCGGCAGCGGAGCGTTCCTCATCGCCGCCTATGAGCTCTTCAACGAGCAATATCGGCGCCGTCGTTAAAAATCTCGTCCATCACACCGGTCAACCGGCATCGACATGGTCCGACGCCGTTTCCGAAATGATATTGAGCGAAAATCTGTTCGGCGTTGATGTGTCCCCCGAAGCCGTCGAAATCACCCAACTGGCCCTCTGGATTCGCTCCGCCCGCCGCGGCAGAACACTCGCCAACCTCACCGGCAACATCGTCTGCGGCAATAGTCTCGTCACCGACCCTGCCGTCCATCCCCGCGCTATGGAATGGGAAAAAGCCTTCCCCCTCATCTTCAAGCGCCCCGGCGGAAACGGCTTCGACTGCGTGATCGGCAACCCCCCCTGGGAGCGAATGAAATTACAAGAGCGGGAATTCTTCGCCTTCGCCGCCCCCCAGATCGCCAGCGCTGTCAGCGCTGCCGAACGCCGAAAATTGATCGCAACACTCGAATCGGAAAATCCCCCCCTCTATCAAAGCTACATTCAAACCAAGGACTCGGCCGACCGCACCCTTGACCACGTCCGCACCAGCGGCCATTTCCCCCTCACCGGCCGTGGCGATATCAACACCTACATGGTCTTCGCCGAACTCGCCAGAAAATTAGTTCGGCCAAAGGGTCGTACCGGATTGCTCGTCCCGTCGGGAATTGCCACTGACGACACGACAAAAGACTTCTTCGGCGAACTCATGCAGACTCAGGCTCTAATCGCCATCTACGATTTTGAAAACCGCAACAAAATCTTTCCCGACGTTGATGGCCGTTTCAAATTTTCGATATTGTTGATGGGCGGCTCTCAATCCAAAACGCCTCAGGCCGATTTTGTCTCATTCGCCCACGACATCCGCGATTTGTCTGAGACTCAGCGGCACATCGAAACTCTCCGCAAAAGATCTCGCGCTTCTCAATCCCAACACCCAGACCTGTCCAATCTTTCGTACCCACCGCGACGCCGAACTCACCAAGGCGATTTATAAGCGTATCCCGATACTTGTCGACGAAAACCGAAAATCCGGTGGAAATCCTTGGGGCATCCGATTCTTCACAATGTTCCATCAGACCAACGATGCCGAGCATTTCGTGTCGCCTGCTGATCTTAAGAAGCGGGGCACAAAGCTTGACGGCAATCACTGGAAAAAGGGCAAAACCCTATACCTTCCACTTTACGAAGCGAAAATGGTCCAGGCCTATGATCACCGCGCCGCCAGCGTCGTCATCGAGAAAAATAATTGGGTCCGGCAGGGACAAACTGAAGAGACGACGCTCGTCGAGCACCAAAACCCGGAGTTCGTGGCAATGCCGCGATGGTGGGTCGACCACACTGAAGTCAAACGAGCTTTTGGCGAGAACAATCCCCAGGAGCGGGGATTTATCGCTTTCAAAGACATCACCAGTCCCACAAATCAGCGCACGATGATTGCTGCCGCCATCCCCATTTGCGCTGCGACAAACCATCTCGTCATTACACTCACCGACCAGCCCGCGCGCCGCGAGCTTTGCCTGCTAGCCAATCTGAACAGCCTAAGCTACGACTATATCACGCGCCAGAAAATCGGCGGAGTTACGTTAAATTTCTTCATCGTTCGTCAAATCCCCACGCTGCCGCCGGACATTTACGACAACCGCTGCCCCTGGGACAAAAAACAAACCCTCGAGAAATGGATTTCCGATCGCGTCCTGAAACTAACCTGCACAGCCGACGACATGCGACCCCTCGCCGAAGCCACAGGCTTCAAGGAAGGCGTCCACAAATGGAAAGAGCCCGAACGCGCCCAGCTCGCGCGCGAATTCGACGCCGCCTATTTCCACCTCTACGGAATCTCCCGCGACGACGCCGCGTACATCCTCTCCACTTTCAGTGGAATGGTCGAAGACGATTCCCCAACCCTCACCGAGTCCTCGGCCGCCTCCCTCATTCTGGAAACCTTCGACACCCTCGCCCCGGAGTAAACCCTCGCCGGTCGCGCATGGGGCAAGAACTATCGATTGCAGTCGATCAGAACGCAGCTTCCGGGCCAGCTCCACAGACCAATCCCCCGGTCGAGCATTGGCCTTTAACCGTCACACGTCACAATTTGGCGCGTTCGAACTCCAAGTTCCCCTTCTGGTTTTGATATCAATGATATCATTGATATCATTGATATCATCAAAAGCAGTACCCCATCTACCCCAAACCACCCAGCTTGTTACAGGCTGTAACCTTTTGTACTCAATGCCCGGCACGCTTCGCGAGAAAATGGAACAGTAGAAAGTAGAGCAGTAGACCGGGAAAAAGCGCCGGGAGGCGCCGGCGTACACGCCATAGCCAGACTCCTACGCCTTTGCGGCCAACGCCTCATCCGACCTAAGCATTTTCAAACACGCGGCCGCGAGGTTGTTCACCCCCAGCTTTCGGAAGATTCGTTCCAGGTGTTTTTGCACCGTGCGCGGGCTCATCGATAAGCTGACTGCCACGCTGGAAACCAGATGTCCATTGACGATAAGCTGAGCCACCTGCTGCTCCCGGCGCGTGAAGCCGAACTTGGCGACCAGCGAGGCTTCGTTTTCGATCGGGGGTTCCTGAAGCAGGAGAATCGCGCGGCCGTCGCTCAGCGGGCAATAGCGCGAAAGCGCAATTCAAATCCGGGCCGGCGGGAGACCAACTGCGGGGCGAGGTCCGGATCCCTGGCATTGGCTGACGAGGCGCGTTTGAGCCAGTGGCGGACGGCGTCGGGTAGGCCGTGGATGGAGTCGGCCGCATCGGGGTAATGACTGCGCAGCATCTGCTCGGCAGCACCGGTCGACCAGGCGATTCTGGCGTCGGCATCGACACAAATGAGCCCAAGGGGAAGCTGATCGATAATCTGCGCGTGCCGCTCGCCGTTTCGCGTCTCGTGGGAGTGCAGGGCGCGGCAATTGACGTACGCCTGCAGGACGTGCGGGCGGAGTTGGTTGAGGACGTCGCGGTCGCGCTGGGAGAAGCCGCGGCGGGAGCGGTTGAAGGAGATTCCGATCATGAGCCCGGCACTGCCGACCATTCCGATGGAGAGCTGGTCGAGCAGCCGGCGGGGCTTGAAGACTTCTTTATAGAGTCCGGTGGCGCGGAACTGATTGTCGGTGAGGAAATCTGAAATGGCCTTCGCGGAAGCATCTCGGGTGCGCTCGGCGTATTGGATGACCGGGTGGTCGGCAATATTGCGCTGGAAGGGTTCGGAGATGTTTTCGAATGGCTCGTGGGGGAAGAAGCAGCCGGTGGAGCGGCCGAGGACGGGGTCGACCTCGGTGAAAGCGATGGACTTGGCTTTTACCAGGGTGGAGACAGCCTTAAGAAGCCGGGGGGCGAAGGTGGGGAGATCGGTCAGGGTGTAGATCTCGCGCAGGCAGGCGAGGAGCTTTTCATAGTCAGGTTGGGAAAGCTTTTTCATGTATATGGGGGCAGATTCCGGATGTACGTATTCTAGCGTATTGCCGTCCGGGGCGGTCGTTTTAAACTTTCGGTGGTTGGATCGTCAAGTCGGTGAAAAAGGGGGGTGTGAAAGCGCCCCCCGGCACAGGGAGAATAAAAATGATCGGGAGAAACAGGTCGGTGCGCGCGGCCGGTGGTAAGCGTTTCAGTAAGAAAGCCACGCAGGCGAGAAAGCTACGGGCGGCGATCCCGATCGAGATGCTGGAGCGGCGGATGCTGCTGAGCGTGAGCGTGAGCGCCTCAACGCTTGCCAGCGTTGAAGTGGTCGCGGGCAACTCCTGGACTTATGCCTACACGGAAACGACCAACAGTGGCTCGGGATCCGCCAACATCATCGAAACCGTCGTGGGTCCCCAGTCATTTAACGGTGGAACTTTCAACGAGATAGACCTGACTTACGCGAACGTATCCACCGGCATCGCGCCGACCGAAAAGGACTATCGTGATTTTGACAGCAACGGCGACTTCGTCTTCTACGGCGACTCAACCACAACTGCCAACGGCGATAACACTGTTAACGACACCAATGTCTTCGACCCCTACCAGGTCAGTATTCCAGCGTCGTTGACATACGGCGAAACCGCCGCAGCAACGATCAACACGGCCACGGAAACCATTACCAATTCGGACGGCTCGGTCTCCACGGGCACGTCCAATGAAAGCGTCCAAACATCGTTGGTGTCGGCCAACCCGATCACGATCCAGGTTCCGGCCGGGAAATTCGGCAATGCTTATGAAATTAAAACCGTTATAACCGATACAGATTCCGACGGTACGGTGAGCGCGGTACACATAATGGATTCATGGATAGTTCCCGGAGTTGGTTTGGTGCAGTCCAGCGGCCAAAACACCATTAACGGCGACAGCACAAGCTTCGAGCTCACCAGTTATCAAGTCGCCGGCGATCACCTCGAATTTACGCAGCAGCCGACCAACGCCGCCGTCGGCGCGGCGTTTTCGCCGGCAATCACTGTCTCGGCCGAAAACAGCTCGGGCGTCGATGCAAACGCAACCGGATCAATCACCCTTACTCTGAACTCCATCAGCGGAACCGGAACGCTTGTAGCAACAACGCTGACAGCGCCTCTCCAGAGCGGCGTGGCCACCTTTACGGGTGTGTCGGTAAACGGCGCCGGCGCTTACACCCTCACCGCCTCGGACAGCACCACGCCGGCCGTTCCCTCAATCATTTCCAATCAGTTCGGGATCGGCGGCATTAACCTCAACTGGACTGGAAATGGCGATGGCGTCAACTGGAGCGATCCCATGAATTGGAGTCCGAACGCGGCGCCCATCAGCGGCGACACGCTGATCTTTGGATCCAACGCTCCCCTCGACACGAACAATGACATGGACGGGCTCTCGCTCGATGACATCAACATCGACGCCGCGGGCTACGACATCACCGGCAATGCGATTTCACTGAACGGAGGCCTGACTTTGGAGCCGGGTACAGGCGGCGGCACCGCCAACTACGAGATCGACACTACGCTGGTGGGTTCCCCGGAGATTACGGCCCTTCAGGGCAGTAATCTCATCATCCAATCCACCCTCTCAGGCGGCGGTGCCACCTTATTCGGCCCGGGGACAATCACGCTGGAGGAGTCTAACGATTATTCCGGGGGAACCAGTTTACAACCCGGAGCTACGCTAAACCTGGCCGACGCACTCGACCCGCTGGGGACCGGGCTTGTCGAAGTGGTGGCGCCGGCGCCATCGACGACGTTATTTGCGAAAATCGTCGACACCGTTCCTTTCTCCGATCCGATGACTCTTCCACCGATCGATCTCGACAACACGGTATTGGTTCAAAGCGGGGCGAGCCTCTCCGTCGACGGCCCCGTCACGTTCAGTGGCCAGATGACACTTAATGGAGCTTTTACACTCCTGGAGCAAAACTCCACCACCACGGTCACGCTCGACGGCCCTATCATCGGAAACGGTACGTTAACCACGAATGTAGCGGGCATCGCGGTCGTGGATGGTGACGTCAGCGCCGGCGTGGTCGCGAGCAGCGGGGAATTGGATCTGGGCGCAAACCTTATGGGGGCGGTCGGCGACACAACCCCGCAGGTGGTGCTGGCGGGTGGAATACTGAAGCTGCTGGGAGACATAGAGGGCAATGGCCCGATCGATATCCAGGGAGGGACGCTGATGTCGAGCGGCGAGCGCGGGGTATGGCGGCATCATTACGGTGGAGGTGGCATCGTCGACGCTGCAATTGACGCCGGGCACGAGCGACCTGGGGACCGGGCAGCTTGTGTTCAACAGTCCGGTTGGAACGCCGGCAAATTTTCCTCCGGTGCCGACGGTCGTGAACACCGCGGGCAATGCGACGGTGGAGGAAATCGATCTGCCAATCACGTTTCAGGACAATTCGAATTTGAACACGACGGGATCGCTGATTTTTGGGGGGCAGGTCAACGTCAACGGAACGTCTATTAACTCACTGGCGACTTCCACCCTAAACGCGTCTGGCAATCTCACTTTTTCCGGCAGAGTCCTCGGAACCGGCGTGCTGGAATTGGCGGAAGCGAACAGCACCACCACGGTGACGATCAGCGGCACGGTTGCCGACGGCACGACTATCTACCAGGCCGGCCCTGGCGAATTGGATTTGGGCGGCACGCTTCAAGGCGCGCTCGGAACGAACAACATTATTCAGCAAGCGGGCTCGTCAAAACTTCTCTCCACCCTGGCGGGCAACGGAGGGCTCGACATCCAATCCGGAATTCTTCTCGCCTCCAGTTCCCCCAGCTATTTCGGCACGATCACACTCGAATCCACCAACCCCGCGGCGACCGACGCCAACCCCACTCCCCTCGCCCCAGTCCTCGTCAAGGCAACGCCGGGCAATTCGCCGCTGGGCGCCGGTCAGATCGTCATCGCCACTCCAGGCGCAGCCGGTTATACCTCACCGCAAATCTCCAATGCGTCCGGCGTTCAGCAGACGCTGACGCTGCCCAACAACATTGTTTTGCAAGACCAGTCGGCGCCGACCACGGTGCTTTATGGCAGCCTTAGTCTCTCCGGAGCCATCACGTTTTCAGGCGAAATCGATTTGTACGGCACCGCCAACTATATCTGGACGACGGCAGCCACCGACGTTGTCACATTCGCGCAACTGGGCACGTTCGGCTCGGCCGGACCCTCCTTGCTTGGACGCGGGCTGAACCTGGATGGTCCGGGCACTTTCAACATGTATTTCACCGTCCCCGCAAACCTGACGTTGACCGCGTTTGACTCCAGCGCCAACGGGGTCGGAACGCTGGACCTCGGGGGCAACCTCCTCGGCGGCGCGGGACAGGTAACGGTCGACGCCGGATCAGTGGTGGTGCTCGGACTCACTCAACCCGCAACTCTAAGCGGCTCGGGCGGCATCAACATGATGGGCGGGTCGATCACCACCTCTTCCGCCGGCGCCTTCAACTATACCGGCCCGATTACTCTCGGCACGGGGGTCATCGCCTCCGACGCCGACACCGCGGACCAGTACGGATTCGGAGCCGGCACGATCACATTCGCCGGCGGCACTTTGCAGAGCGGCTCGAATGTGTCCAGTGGATCGCTGGCGACGCCGGGCGTGGTGAATCCGATCATCGTTGGCAATGGCAATGCGGAGATCGACGGAAACAAAAACGCGCCGGCCTTCATCCTCTCCAGCCTCAACGTGCTGAATGGCGACACCCTCCTGGTGACGGGCGATATCGCGGTCACCGCCGGTTTGTCCGGCAAAGGCGTCCTGAATCTGAACAACATCTCCGACACGATAGAGATCACCGGCACAAACCCCGGATTTACGGGCACGATTCAAGGCAACGGCGTCGTTAAGGTGGCGCAGGACGACGCCCTGGGGACGGGGCCGGTCCATGTAGTGGGGGGAACAAATCGGCAAACGAACGTGGCGACACAAATGACCATCATGGTCGATCCGAACATCCCCGATCCGGTGCTGGAAAATCCGATCGAAGTTGACGCGAACTGTACACTTGTGCTGATCGGCGATCTTACGTTTCCGGCGGGAATAACCGTCGACACCGGCGCGACGCTGATTGTCGAAGGAGCGACGACACAGGTAATCGATTCCGGCGCCCTGAGCGGCGGCGGAACCGTGATCGTCGAGGCCGGGTCATTCTCCACGACCGGTGGAACCAGCGGGTTCACCGGAACCATCCAGCCCGACGGCGGCCTGATCGCGCCCACGCTGACGGTAAACGACGCCGGTGGCGTCGCCAACGGCTCTCCTTTCCCGGCGACGGCAACGCTGAGCCGCCTTTGGCTTCACGCCCTCCAGCAGCCTCGAAGGCGTCAGCCCGACGTTTGAGTATTACTCAGGAAGCCTCGCCACCGGCAATGAAACGAGCACTGCCCCCAGCTCAGTCGGCATCTACACCGTTGTTGGTTCCTTCGCCGGAAGCACGGATTATGCGCCGACCACCAGTGCGCCCGTAACATTTACGATTCAGCGCGCCTGTTACTGCCGACAAACTGGCCTTCTCCGTCGAGCCCAAGGGCACGGACGCGGGCGGGCTTGCGACCGTCATCGTCAAGATTGAGAACAGCTCCGGCCAGGTCGCGAAGACGGACGATTCATTGGTGACCCTCAGCATCGGCAGCGGGCCGGGCGTGCTGGGCGGCAAGGTCAGCGTGAAGGCCGTGAATGGAGTCGCGACGTTTGATCACCTCCTGCTGACGACCGCGGGTACGTACACGCTGGACGCGACCGATGGGCAGGATACGCAGGCAGTATCGAATCCATTTACGATTTCGCCGGCGGCGGCGCGGAAGATCGTCTTTGTCACGGAGCCTTCCAACGCGAAAGAGGGGCAGTCGATCGGCACGATCACCGTGGATGTGGAAGATCAGTACGGCAACTTGGAGACCGGGTTCGATTCTTATGTTTTGCTGTGGGTGCTGAGGGACTGGGGATGGGGGCCGGTGTTTGAAGTCGCGCGTGTGAAGGCGATGAATGGAGTGGCGACTTTCAGTGATGTTTCAGTCGGACAGCCGGGGACGTATCAACTCGCCGCGGTCACCGATGCGTTTGCCTTTGGGATTTCGGATCCGTTTACGATTTCGGGACCGGCGCCGCGGCCGGGGAAGGACGGATCATTTTTTGGCTTCTAGCGGCGAAATCGTTAGCCAATATTGGAAACGCTGTGACGATTTGCCCGTTTCCTGCATTTCGCTCCCCGCCGCGCTTCTGCTCATGATATGATCCTCGCCTTACGCGAGGAGGCTCATGTCCACCGTTTCGATGCCCGAAAACAGTTCGCGTCCCAGCGTCCAATCTCTGGCCCTTGTGGCAATCCTCGCCCCCCTGCTCTGGATCGTCGGATGCGACAAGTCCTCCCCCGCCCCCAGCGCTGCTTCGCCCACCACGTCGCCTTCGGCATCAGCGCCCGCGGCGCCTGATGTCCCCGCCGGCTACAGCCTTGCCGCCTCGACCGATTCGGGAAAATCGCTTGTCACCCAGAAGCCCAATATGGCCTCCGTGCAGGCGGCACTGATGTCTACATTCCCCGATCTGGAAACCTATTTCGGCAATCGGCCGCAGATCGGCTCCGCCTATCAGGACGCCCATGATTCCACTGCCGGCGGCGCAACCTTCAGCGCGATCTATCATAACCAGCCGGTGCGCGGCATCGTCTCCTGCAAGCTGCACGACGGCGGCGCGGCCGTTGCCGTCGTCTTCGGGCGCACCGATGCCCCAAAATCCGACTGGGAAAAGCTGATGAAGCCCGCGCCCGCGGCGGCGCCGAATGGGCAAGCTCCTGCCGGGGCTGCGCCTGCCGCTCCCGTCGCCTCCGCTCCGAGCATCCCGCTGAAGGAATATGATTACGCCGACGGCACCGGCAGCGTGGGCCTCGCGGATGGGTGGACGACGCAGTCTCAATCCGCCTGCGATGTCACTGCCATTGCCGGTCCCGCCGACCAGCTTATCGTGCTGCACAACAGCGCCAATGTCTCCACGCCCGATTCGATGGCGGTGAGGCAGCGGCAGCGCCTGCTGGAGATGCAGGCCCAGAACGCCGCCAACTACGCGAGGATGGGGATGAATCTTCCCGCCCAAGCCGCTGCCGCCCTTGCTGGTCGCGCCGTTCACCGACCCGGTGACGGCGCTTCAGAACATGGTCCCCCAGTTCAGCAAGCGCAGCGAATTCTATAACGGCCCATCCGTCGCACTCGACAAAATCCTCTCCTCGCAGGATCTGCCTTGTGCGCTGCCGAACGGGAAGCGTGCCCTCATTGACTACACATTTACCCGCACACAGAACGATCAGTCCAAATTAATGCGGGTGCGGATCGTCCTGGTGGTCGCTCCCGTCGGCCAGGGAGACCCCCCCGCCGCGTGGATGTGGTTCTGCGTTAAGGGTCTACAGGGTCCCGACGCGACCTTCGATCGCGATCTGCCCATCATGCAGGCGATGGCCGATTCCGAGAAGCCCAACCAGGACCGGGTGATGCAGGTGATGCAGGCCCGCAACCAGCAGATTCAGCAGTTTTCGCAGCAGATGGCGGCTGCCGCCAACGCTCAGATGCAGGCGCAGTATCGACAGTTCCAGCAGGACCAGCAGACGCGTGCCGACATCCACCAGCAGCAGATGGCGCAAACCCAGGCCGGTTACGACGCGCACAACGCCCAGTTCGCCAACTATGAGTGGCAGCGATCGCGCAACGCCGCTGACTTCGATGAATCGATCATTGGCACCCGCACGATCTACGACACCGTCACCGGCGAAAGCGGGTACGCCAACCTTTCCGACGTCAATGGCGTTGTGGATTCGCTCAACCAGGCGGCGCTGGATCCCAACCGATTCGTGCAGATTCCGCTGCGGGACCAGCTTTATCCGAACCCGCCGCCGAGCAAGTGAGTGCCGGAGAGTGCTGCCGATGTCCTCACCGGCGGAATGGTCGTGCGAAAAATGCGGATTCCGCCGGTGAGGACACCGGCGGCACGGAATTATTCAGGCTTTGCCGTCGATACCATCAATGATGCGTCCCGATGCGCATCAGGATAAACGAGCCGTAAAATCCCGCGACAATCGCGGGCGGCCCGCCGGCGAGCAATACCGCGAGCCATGGCCAATCCGCGAACCATAGCCCCACGCCGCCGACCATCAGCGTCAGCAACCCCGCGAGTATGATGGCCAGAGGTTTCAGCCCCGCTGATCTGGGCGTCATCTGTTTGATCGCCTGCTGCGTCAACATGACGAAACTCATGCCGTCCACGAACAAACTTATAATGAGCAGAACGCGGAGCACCGGCGCGTGAGTGGATGTATGAAGCATTCCATGCGACCACAAGCTGGCACAAATCGCCCCGGCCATTCCCACGGCCGACCAGAGCCCCGCCGACCACGCGAACATTGGGATCAATCTGCCGCGGCCGATGCGAATTCCGGCCGCCAGGACAATGACCGCCAGGCGATTGAAATAGGAAACGCGCCCGCCGGCACGACTCAGCCCCATCGCAACCAATCCGCAAACCAGGGCGGCGGCGCAGACCATCAGGGGCAACGTGAGCCAGACCCCGATCCATCTCGCCCCGACCGCACCCACGACGAAAAACGCCGCGGCCATCGCCGCGCGCAGCACCAGGTAATATGCCCACCAGTACATTCGGGCAAGGCCCGAAACTTGGCGGCGATCCGTGGCGGTGGGTTCGCTCATTGGCAGTGGCGTTATAGATGCGACTCAGGGTTGAGTCGAACTTTTGCGCCGGCTGTTCGGCGAGTTTTTTGCCTTCCACGAGCCATTTGGCGCAGCGGACGTAGAAGGGATCGCCGGGAAGATTGGCGAGGGCGGGAGGTGGGACGGGCGTATACCACTGGCAGGCGATGATCCGGCCGCGGCCGAGGTGGGTGGTGAAGAGGGGATAGAAGGTCAATGCGTCGGGAGTGGGCTGGTTTGGATTTGGGGGCAGCGCATCGTACGCGTCGTCGAGGTCGGGGGCGGAAAAGAGGCCGATGGTGTCGGGGTTGGGGCGGCCGATGACGCCGTTGAGGCCGTGGAAGGAGATTTCGTTGGCGGTGACGCCGGTAAGGATGGGATGATCGTTTGATTTCGGGCATTTCACCCAGCCGCGGCCGGTGGCGTAGTAGAAATAGGTTTCGGCGCTCATGCCGTGAAGATCGAGAACCTGAGGGTCGCCGAGGCCGGGGGAGTAGTGGGCGATGGGGGTTTGAAGCAGAAGGCCGACGCCGCTATTTACCGCGTCGTGGATGTTGGAGATGACCTGCGGGCGCAGGCTCCACTCGCGCGAGGAGATGATCATGTCGAGCGATGCGAGCGCGGCGGGGTTGGCCGCGTCGATCATGGGCAGATCGCGATAGCGGCGCTGAATCTGGCTGAGATCGAAATCGGTGGGCGCGTCTGCGGAATCGGTGATGAGCCTGATGTCGAATTGGCCGCGGGGGAAATTCTTGAGGATGTCGAGCCGGCTGATGCCTTGCGGTTTGTCCGCGCGGGCTTCGAAATGGATGGCAAGGATGCCGACGCGGATAAGCGGAGGGTCGGCGGGCGTGGGATCGGCTGCTTGGGGCGCGGAAGCGGCCGGCGGTGGCGCGGGCGGAGATGTGGCGGCTCGCGTGGTGGCGACGACGGCGGCAGCGATGACGAAGAAGCACGCAAAGGCAGCGGCGATGAACTTGATCTGCGTCCAGAGCATCATCCGAACGGCGCCGTTGGAAATGCTCAAGAAATTGACCGGCAGATTACCAGTGGAGGCGACGGTGGAAGCGATGGAGGCGGCGAGATTTGGCGGAGCGGCCTGGGTGGCGTTGGCGGTGAGAGCGGCGCCGAGGCCAGCGACGGTGGCGGCGCCGCCGGCGGGGGTGAGGCGATCGCGCAGCTTCAGCAGGGCGCGCTGAGTTTTTTTGGCGACGGCTTCGGGGGAGAGGCCCATGTCGGTGGCGACTTCGGCGTGGGTTTTGCCGTGGAAGTAGCGGAGAATAATCGCTTGCCGCTCAGCGGTGGGTAGACGATTGACGGCGTCGTCGAGTGCGGCCGAGATCGTGGTCCAATCGACGAAATCTTCATTGACGACGGTTCGATGAGCGGCCATTTCCGCGGCCCTCCTTTCATGGCGACGGCGAGTTGCCTGCATGCGCAAGGCGTTGGCGGCGCAATAGCGAGTGGCGCGATGGAGCCAGGCGGCCAGGTTCTCTCCATTTCGCAGGGATGGGGCTTTTCTGGCCAGAAGAATGAAGACGGCCTGGGCAACGTCTTCGGTGAGATGGGGGTCGAAAACCTGGCGGCGGGCAGAGGAATAGACTGCATTCAAATGGCGCGAGACGAGTTCAGCGAAGGCGGCTTGGGAGCCGGCGACGAAGTCGGTGAGGAGCTGGGAATCGGAGGATGGGGAGTGCTCAGCCATCGGCCGTCAATATATGTGTTGCCGCGGGGTGGTTGGACAGAAATCTTACGGTCCACAGATGAAAAGAAAGGGGCCCGCCGGAAGGCGGGCCCCGATTAGGCTCTGCTTGGTCGGACGCTTCCGTCAACTACTTGGTTAGTAGTTGTAGGAAGTCGGCAGCAGGACGCTGTCGTTGGCAACGTAGGGAGATCCAACCAGGTCCTGGCCCGTGGTGCCCCAGGTGGGACCGCCGCGGGTGTAGATGTTGTCACGGTCGGTGCCGACGAACGGATTGTTGTCGAACTCGACGTGACCGTCACCGAACAGGACGTTTTGCCCGTCCTTGCCATGGTTATCGCTGTTGCCGTAACGCATGGCCTGGCTCGAGCTGCTGGTGTTGGGGTACAGCACGTTGTCGTTGCTGCCGGTGCCGCCACCGGTGCCGGGATTGATGTCCGCGGCCACCGCAAACGTCGGCTCCAGACCCTGAACCATCTTATACCCGGAGCCAAGCGCGTTGGTGTCCGGATAGGGGCAGGCATAGCTGTAGCTCAGGTTGTTCTGGAGGTTGGTGAAGTTGATCTGGTTCAAAGCGGTGTTGGTCCCGCCGCCGTACACATCCGCCGTCGCGTTGGAGCTGGGGCAGACGAACACGGCCGAGGTGATATCCTCCGTGCGCAGCAGGAGGAACAACGCTTCGGGAACATTGTTGGTGCACGACGTCGAGTTGGGGGTCTGGCCGGTCGCCAGGTTGAACGGATCGGTCTGGGCCGTGCTGCCAGTCCCGCCACTCATCCCAACCACCGCAATGGCGGGGGTGCTGATCTGGGTCAGCGTTGCCCCGCCGGAATAAATCCCGCGGGGATAGGGGCCCTTGTTGTCGTTGGAATAGAGCAGGATGGCCTGCCCGATCTGGCGGAGGTTGCTGGCGCACTTGACCCGGTTGGCCGTTTCACGGGCCCGGTTCAAGCTGGGCAGCAGGATCGAGATCAGCAGGGCGATGATCCCGATAACCACCAGGAGTTCAACCAGAGTAAACCCACGTGGGGTAAACCCTCGTTTTTCGACGGCGCCCGGAAGCCCGGGACTCGTCTGGCATGTACGCTTCATATGAAGCTCCTTTGAGAATGCGTCACATCCAAAGGCGTATCTGAAGCGATCGTACGGAAAGATAGATATGATAGCCGTATCGTTGTCCTCGTAGAAAATCTCGAGGAGACGACCCCATCGATCACGGATACAGATCTGGAATGTGACATTGGGAAGAATCGCGCCGGCGAACACCGCCGGGCACGCACAAATGGTTTATTTGCAGATCGAAACGACAGACTCCGCCAAAACGACTCCAACCTCACCAGCCCGCCGAAACGGGCTAGTCTTAAGTTTAACTGAATCTTTGTGGGGAGGTCAAGAAAAATGGGGGTGCGCTACAACTATATTAGAATTGGCGTAAGACCATTAAATATGGACTTTTATAAATCGACAAAGCGGTAGTTTTGAGTCCGAGCTTTGGGGCGGTGCATATTTTCTATGGAAAGTGGGGGAAAAAGAAAGGGGCCCGCCGGATGGCGGGCCCCGATTAGGCTCTGCTTGATCGGACGCTTCCGTCAACTACTTGGTTAGTAGTTGTAGGAAGTCGGCAGCAGGACGCTGTCGTTGGCAACGTAGGGAGATCCAACCAGGTCCTGGCCCGTGGTGCCCCAGGTGGGACCGCCGCGGGTGTAGATGTTGTCACGGTCGGTGCCGACGAACGGATTGTTGTCGAACTCGACGTGACCGTCACCGAACAGGACGTTTTGCCCGTCCTTGCCATGGTTATCGCTGTTGCCGTAACGCATGGCCTGGCTCGAGCTGCTGGTGTTGGGGTACAGCACGTTGTCGTTGCTGCCGGTGCCGCCACCGGTGCCGGGATTGATGTCCGCGGCCACCGCAAACGTCGGCTCCAGACCCTGAACCATCTTATACCCGGAGCCAAGCGCGTTGGTGTCCGGATAGGGGCAGGCATAGCTGTAGCTCAGGTTGTTCTGGAGGTTGGTGAAGTTGATCTGGTTCAAAGCGGTGTTGGTCCCGCCGCCGTACACATCCGCCGTCGCGTTGGAGCTGGGGCAGACGAACACGGCCGAGGTGATATCCTCCGTGCGCAGCAGGAGGAACAACGCTTCGGGAACATTGTTGGTGCACGACGTCGAGTTGGGGGTCTGGCCGGTCGCCAGGTTGAACGGATCGGTCTGGGCCGTGCTGCCAGTCCCGCCACTCATCCCAACCACCGCAATGGCGGGGGTGCTGATCTGGGTCAGCGTTGCCCCGCCGGAATAAATCCCGCGGGGATAGGGGCCCTGGTTGTCGTTGGAATAGAGCAGGATGGCCTGCCCGATCTGGCGGAGGTTGCTGGCGCACTTGACCCGGTTGGCCGTTTCACGGGCCCGGTTCAAGCTGGGCAGCAGGATCGAGATCAGCAGGGCGATGATCCCGATAACCACCAGGAGTTCAACCAGAGTAAACCCACGTGGGGTAAACCCTCGTTTTTCGACGGCGCCCGGAAGCCCGGGACTCGTCTGGCATGTACGCTTCATATGAAGCTCCTCTCGGAATACGTCACAACCGAAAGTGCAGTCGAGCGATCATTCGGAAATAAGAAGATATGATGGCTGCAATCGCGCTCCCAAACGGATCCACCCGGGAGACGATCCCATTGATCGCGGGATACAGAATCGGAATGTGACATTGGAAAAAAGATCGCGCCGGCGAACACCGCCGGACACGCACAAAAGTTATTTATTCAGTTTCTGAATGTTTCCGCCACACATTTTACAAACCCCCCAGCACGCACCGCGCAACCGGGATGTTGAGTTTAGCGAGAATTGGGGCGCGGGGTCAATTAAAAGTTACGGGATAAATTTTTTACGGGGAGATTTTATTTGGGGGGCGAACCTTAAGACGCTACTAGAAGAGGCTATTGGGCGGGAGCATCTGGATTGGAGTGCCGCATTTTTTTGGTGGGGCGCAACTTTATGAGCTTTTCGATAACGAGTTCAGGGAGGACGCCGCGGAGCTGGCGTACGTCGCCACCGAGGGAGACCACTTGGCGGATCAGACTGCTGCTGGTGAGGGCATATTGGTCGCCGGTCATGATAAAGACGGTTTCGACGCCACCGACGGAGCGATTGGCCAGGGCGAGCTGGAATTCGTAGCGGAGGTCGGAGACGTCACGGATGCCGCGAAGGATGACGGTTGCCTTGGCGCGTTTGACGAAATCGACGGTAAGGCCGGTAAATTTTTCGACGCGAACGCCGGTGAGATCGCCCAGGAGGGTGCGGATCATGGAGACGCGCTGGGAGAGGGAGAAGAGCTCGGTTTTTTCGGGGTTGATGCCGACGGCGACGATCAGTTCGTCGAAGAGGCCAACGCCGCGGCGGATGACGTCGAGGTGGCCATTGGTGATGGGGTCGAACTGGCCGGGGAAAACGGCGATGCGCGGGGATGAGCGGGGCATGGGGAGGAGATGATAAGGGATGGGGGCGGAGGTTGGGAGGGGTGAGAAAGTGTGAAGGTGAGAAGGTGAGAAAGGTGGCGCCTTCACACCTTCGCACTTTCTTACCTTCGCACTGGGTATTTCCTATACTCGGCTTCATGTTGGAGATGCGATCGGGCGCTCATGGGGTGCGGTATTATTCCTCTGTGAAGCTGGAGGCGATTGGGGTGCGTCATGCGTTCAGCACGCGCGTAGGGGGGATCAGTCCGGCTCCGTTCGATTCGCTGAACCTGGGGAATCCCAATGGGTGCGAGGTTCAGGATGATTACGATCGAATCTGGAAGAACTATGCGCGGCTGAGTTCGAGCATAGATTGCCCGGGGGAGCCGCCGCTGCGGGTACACCAGGTGCATGGGGCGGAGGTGGCGAGCGTTTCGGCGGGGAGGGAGTTTGACACGAGTTGCATGGCGGACGCGATCGTGAGCGAAGACTCCGAGCGGGTGATTTCCGTGCGGACGGCGGATTGCGTGCCGCTGCTGTTTTCCAGTGGCGATGGGACAATCGTGGCGGCGGTGCACGCGGGCTGGCGGGGAATTGTGACGGGGGTGATTCCGGCGGCGATCGGGCGGATGATTAATCGGGGATGTGCGGAGGGATCGATCATCGCGGCGATCGGGCCTTGCATCGGACGCGATGCGTTTGAGGTGGGGGATGAGGTGGCGGAGGAATTTCGCAGAGCCTTTGGGGAGAGCGCGGTGGTTGGAATGTCGCAGGACGGAAAAGCCGTGATAGACTTACGGCTGGCGGCGCGGCTGCAGCTTCTGGCGGCGGGCGTGGCGGAGGAGAATATCGACACGACGGACCGCTGTACGGTGACGCATCGGGAAGAGTTCTACTCGCATCGGCGCGACCGCGGCGTTACGGGGCGAATGGCGGCGATCATTGCGCCCGGCAGGTCATGAGCCGAATTACAAGAATCCGATTGCTGCTTCTGATTGCGATTGTGCTGGTCTTCGGCCAGATCGTGACTCACGACTTTGTCGATTGGGACGACGGGGCGCTGATCTATAACAATGACAACCTGAGAAACCCCACGTTGCCTGCGCTGGCGCATCACTGGAAGCCGAGCGATAAGGCGAACATGTCGATGTACGATCCGCTGGTTTTCACGTTGTGGTGGGGGATCGCGCAGTTTGCGACATTGGACAGTCCCGACCTTCTGGGTTCGACGCTGAACCCGTATCTGTTTCACGCTGCGAGCCTGTTGGTTCACTGGTTTTGTGCGTGCCTGGTGCTGGAAATTCTTCTGCAATTGAAGATCAAACCATGGGCGTCGGCGGCGGGGGCACTGGTGTTCGCGATCCATCCGCTGCAAACGGAGACGGTCGCCTGGGCGACGGCGATGAAGGATCTGCTGAGCGGTTTGTTCTCGCTGCTGGCGATTTGGCGCTACCTCGTGGCGGTGCAATCGGAGGGGAAGCGACGAACCGTGAATTGCTGGATTGCCACGGTCGCGTATGCGGCGGCGGTGCTGTCGAAGCCGTCGACGGTGGTTCTTCCGGTGATGGTGGCGGCAATGGATCGGGTGCTTTATCGCCGCAGTTGGCGGGGGGTGATGAACTGGTATCTGGGTTTATGGCTGGCGATAGGGATCGGGGCGACGATCACGGCGTCGCTCATTCAGAAAATCCAGCCGCAGATATTGTCACCGCCGTGGGCACGACCGCTGGTTGCACTGGACGCGCTTTCGTTTTACCTGGCGAAGGTGTTTGTGCCGCTGTGGATCCGATTCGATTATGGGCGAAGCCCCATGGTGCTGCTGTCGGGCGGGGGGATGCATTATGCGCTTGCCTGGACATGGGTACTGCCGGTGGGATTGGCGTTGCTGATCTGGCGTGGCAGGCAGAAGCTGCCGGTGGCGGCGGGTTTGATCTTTTTGATCGGCGTTTTGCCGGTGCTGGGATTGAAGGCGTTCTCATATCAATACTACACGACGGTGGCAGACCGGTATGTGTATTTGTCGATGCTCGGGGTTGCGATATGCGTGGGTTGGGCGGTGCAGCGGTATCAATCTCGCTGGGTTTCGATTGCGACGGCGGTTGTAATTGTGGTGCTGGGGGGAATGTCGTTCGTGTATGCGAGCCGCTGGGTAGACACGGAAACGCTTTATTCTTACGGCCTGACGGGGACGCGCTCGCTGCACCTGTTGACACTGGGGGATTACCAGAGCCATCTGGCCGAACCGTGTTTCCGAAGGGCGAGGCAGGCGGCGGCGGCGGGAAATTTTGCGCAGGCGACGGAAGATCGGGCGGAAGGAAATTCGCATGTACAGCAGACCGTTGCGCTTTATGAAAGCGCAATCGAACTGGAGCCGCTTCAGCCCGACGGATATGACCGGCTGGCGAGATTTTACGTGCTGATCAACCATTATTCCGAGGCGATTGAGACAGTGAAGCAGTGGATGTCGCTGGAACCGCGGATGCTTGAGCCATTGCGCGAGCCGCCGGGACAACTGAAAGCCATGTTGGGGCAGATATACATCATCAACCGCCAATATCCGGAGGCGGTTGCCATGCTTAAGCAATCGCAGACGGAGAAATGGGACCCGGATGTGCAGAAGTTGCTGGAGAAAGCTCAAAAGCTGCTGGCGATGTCGGCGACGCAGCCTTCGACGCGAAAATAGCGCGGGGATTTATCGATTCGGGAGGGACTGGTTTGCGTGGAAGGCGCGGCGCTCGATGTCGTAGAGATCGTCGAGGGAAGCGCGGACATCGATGGCGGGCGGCTGGTTGGGATCGACCTGTGCGTCGCGGCGGGCGATCAGCCAGCGGCCCTGGAGAAATTCGAACTGCGTCTGGCAGTGAACCTGCCGGGGGGATTCATCGTTGATGAAGGCGTCGTCGCTTTGCGCATCGGCGCGAGAGGAGTGAGGTTCGGTGATGCGGGAGCCGCAGTCGTAGCGGATGAGGATTCGGGGCGAATCGGAATCCTGGGGCGGATCGTAGGCGGTGTTCCAGACAGCGTAGCGGCGGCGGCGCCAGTTGCCGTGGGAATCCTGGAAAAGAGTGGTATGGGTGCGGACGAAGGCGGCAAAAGCCTCGAAGTTACGCTGGAAGGATTCGATGGCGAGGTAGTGCTGTGGCCTGGTTGGAGCGGTGGTTGGGTTTGGGGACTGCGGAGAAACGGCGGTGGTGGGCCCGGCGCGGAGGCGGCGCTGGGCGTCGAGCTCGCCGCGGCGGGCGCGATCGAGCAGGGACTTAAGGTAGATGCTTTCGATGTTGCGCTGACCGAGACGGTCGATGACGAAGGTATATTGGTCGGCGGCGCCGGCGTAGTCGTTGTCGACCATGAGGACGTCGCCGCGATTGGTGGCGTCGGTCAGAACCTGAAGGTTGCGGCTTTCCCACGTGGGGGAGAAGAGATCGACGCAGATGACAAGAAATCCGGCCAGTGCGGTGATGAGGACGAACCACCAGAGGACGGAGGGAATTCCGCGGCCGGGAAGCGGGCGGGCGGCGGTTTCCAGAACGGGAACAACGGGCTGGTCGGGCAGGGGCGGCTCGTCGGGCTCGTCGGTTTCGGGGTTGGGGATATCGTTGAGGGCGCCGCAGAAGGGGCAGAATTCGGTGACGCCGGCAAATTCGTCGCCGATCTCGAAGGGTTCCCCACACTCGGCGCAAGTGACGGAAATCACTACCGATGATCCGATCAGGCGGCGGTGGAGATGGATTGATTTTCGCCCGGCGCCATGAAACTCCGCTTCTGACGGTTCTTGTTGTTGGTGATGACGACGGTTTCCCAGAGATCGATGCTTTCGAGCTTGAAGCGATAATCGACCTCGACGCCGGTGCGGCGGATGAGGTCCTGAAGGGGCAGGTCGCTGCGCCAGCCCAGCATCGTACACAGGGGGCAGAGGAATTTTTCCACCATCGCCAGGAAACGGTTGGTGGATTGGAAATGGTTGACGATAACGATGCGCGATTCGGGTTTGCAGACGCGCTGGGCCTCGGTGATGAGGCGATAAGGATCGCTGACGACGCTGATGACGTGGCTGATGAAGACGTGGTCGAAGGCGTCGTCGCGGAAGGGAAGCTCAAGAGCGTTGGCCTGAAGGAGCTGGGTTGGGGCGCAATCGCCGTGGAGGAGTTTTTTGCGGCACTCGCGGAGCATGCCGGCGGAGAGGTCGATGCCGACGACCCGGGCGTGGCTGGGGTAATGTTCGAGGGAGCCACCGGTGCCGATGCCGAGGTCGAGGACGGTTTGACCCGGGGCGATGTTCATGTGGGTGATACCACGGGCGATCCGGCGCTGGACGAGCCGGCCGAACGTAATGTCATAGAACATCGAATGGAAATCGTAGATATTGCGGGTGCTGGATTCCTGCATGGGCACGAGAGGCTACTCCTTCGGCTGCTTCGCTGGTGTTCAAAGTAGCGAATAGCTGGGTATTTGCCAAGATTGGGGGGCGCACGCATTCAATCTGATTGATCCATTCCGGCGGCCGGGGCGTCCAGGATCCAGAGCATTTGCCCGCGAATTGGCTGAATCATCTGAATCGGGAGGTTCTGGGGATCAAGCGGGCCCTGCAATACCTGCTCGAGGCGCTGGGCCTTGCCGGCGCCGCTGACCATGACGATGACCTGTCGGGCCTGATTGATGAAGGGGGCCGATAATGTGATCCGCCAGACGTTCATTTTTTCGACAAAGTTGGCTATGCAGCGATGGCGTTTTTCAGCGAGGGCGGTGGTGTTGGGGAAGAGGGAGGCGGTGTGACCGTCGTCGCCCATGCCGAGGAGGATGAGGTCGAGGCCACCGTCGCCGAAGTTTTGCTTGAGCATTTCGCCGTATTCGATGGCCGCCTGCTGGGGCTCGATTTCGCCTTTCATGCGGTGGACGTTGTCGGGATGGATGGGAACTTCGGAGAGAAGAGCCTCGCTGGCCATGCGGAAGTTGCTGTCGGGGTGGGCCGGGGGGACGCAGCGTTCGTCGCCGAAATAGATTTGCCAATTTTTCCAGTCGATGTGGGAGGTGTAGGAGTTTGAGGAGAGAAGCTGATAGAGCGTTTTAGGGGTGCTTCCGCCGGAGAGAGCGATGGAGAAATTTCCACGTGCGGCGATGGCCGCGTCGGCGGCGGGGAGAATGACTTCCGCGGCGGCGACGGCAATCTGGGCGACGTCGGGGACGACTTTGATTTGGCGGTCGGACATTCCAATTACTCTCGCCAGAGGCGGGACAGGGGGATTTCCAGGTCTTCAAACGGAGGCAGATGGACGGTCTGGTTCTTTTCGCCGCGACCGGCTGAGACATATTTCTTGGCCCGAAGTCGAAATGCCTCGATGGTTTTTTCGGCGGGATCGACGATCCAATAATTTGCTACGCCGGCGTTGCGATATTGAGCGAATTTATCGACGCGATCCACGTCGACGCTCGATGGACTGATGATTTCGATGGCCAGGTCGGGCGGGCCTTGCATTGCTTTCTCGCCGATTAGATGAATGCGCGGACTGGAGTAAAAAAGTATGTCCGGGCGTCTCACCGTGAAGGTGTTGAGAATCGTATTAACGCCCAGATATAACTCGCCGAGTTTATTGGCGTCGACGTACTTGCCGATCAATGTGCAAAGTTTGACCAAGGTATACGACTCGGCAGGGGTCAGACTCGGTCCAATCGCGATCTGTCCGTTGAGCAGTTCAAGGCGAACTCCAACCGGGTCTTCACCCAATTGGAGGAACTGTTCGGCCGTCATTTTGGTTGTGCTGAGGACCATGGTCGCAGGGCATTTTACGCCAAATCACCCGGACAATCGACGGGTTATCCGATCTGGTGTGCGGGCTTCGGCAGATCGTCGTGGATGGTTTGCTGCTTGGGCTGGTCGCCGGCGAAGGTGAAGAGAATCATGTCGTCGTCGATGCGGGCCTGGAGGTGGACGGGGCGCTGCCAGATTTTGTAGAGGTTGCGGAGGGTTTCGACGGCGAACTTGATTTCGAGATCGAGGCCGTTGTGGCGGTGGGCGAGATATAGCTCGCCGCGGCTGCCGTAGTCGCCGTCGACGACGTAGATGAACGGGCGGCCGTGATTGGTGAGATGATAGAGCATCGTCTGCTTAATGCGGTGGGGATCGCGGGTGATGATGCGGAGCTGGCCGGTGTGGGGGTCGCGGCCGTATTGGTAAAACTTGTGCTTCTCGATGAATTCGGGGGTCATGAATTCGTCGATGAAGTTCACGTCGTTGTACATCCGGCGGACTTCGAAGATTTTTTCGCGGCCGAGGCCGAGGCCCTTGTCCCAGGATTTTTTCTCGCCGAGGTTGTCGGATTCCTCGTAGGCTTTCCCGAAGCGGCCCTTGTTCCAGCGGTCTTCGATGTCGCGGAAGAGTTCGAGGCCGATCTTGTAGGGGTTGAAAGTGCCGGGCGGCATGTGGACGGTGCCGCTGTGGTGGTCGGCGTAGTCGATGATTTCCCTGGCCTCGACGAAATGCTTGGTCATGAGCGTGCTGTGCCAGTAGCTGGCCCAGCCTTCGTTCATCACTTTGGTCATGCCCTGCGGGGCGAAGTAGTAGGCCTCCTCGCGAACGATGCCGAGGCAATCCATCTGCCAATCATCGAGACGGGCGTGTTCGAGGAGATAGTGCAGGACATCGCGCGTGGGGCGGGCGGGGGTGACGTGCTTGAGCTTGGCGCGGTCTTCGCGCATTTTTTTAGCCTCGGCCTCGAGAAGCTCGGGGGGGTTGATCCAGCGGTCGAGATAGTCCTTGGCCTTGAATTTGGAGACGAGCTCCTCGCGGGGGACTTCCTCGGGCTTCTGCTCGAGTGGGCCGCGGTTGAGGAACATGCTGTGGGGGTCGATAAGGTCTTCGAGGCTGAGGCAGACGTCGAGGAATCTTTCGACGGTGTCGTACCCCTGCTTTTCGATGTGGCGGCGAATGCGGGTGGCGTGGTTCGCCATCTCATCCATCATTTTGCGGTTGGTCTGGCTGAACCAGAGGTTGTTCTTGAAGAAATCGGCGTGGCCGTAGACGTGGGCGATGACCAGCTTCTGATCGACGAGTTGGTTGGACTCCTGGAGGTAGGCGTAGCAGGGGTCGTTGTTAATGACCATCTCGTAGATGCGGCCGAGGCCGTAGAAGTGCTGCTTGCGGAGGCGTTCATATTCGGCGCCGAAGCGCCAGTGGGGATATCGCTGGGGGAACCCGCCGTAGGCGGCGATTTCGTTCATCTGCTCGTAATCGCACATCTCGAAGATGACGGGGAAGAAATCGAGGCCGTAGGAGCGGCGCGTTCGCGGATTTGTTTTTTGGCGGTGAGCAGTTCCTGCGGGAATGGTCCGACGGTGTGGGAGGGCATCTTCTACCAAGATAATATTCGGTCAGGGGGCGGGAGTCACTTGGGCAATTGGGCTGAAATTAAAAGGAAAGCCCCGGGATGGCTATCCTGGGGCTAAACTGCGCAAACTTTCCGAGCCGCAGGGGCCGGTCTATTTCGCGGCAAGAACACGGCTCAAATCAAGGGAAAACCCTGGGAGCTGCGTGGTCGTATATTTCTGGGAGGCCTTTACGACCTTCGACTTCCATTGTCCGCGCCAGCGGACCAGGGCGGTCATCTGCTGTTTCTGGGCATCCACGATCCAGTATTCGTCAATACCGAATTCAAGATATTCATCCGGTTTTTCGTGATAGTCACGTTTCGCCGAACTCGGCGAAACAACCTCGATCACGACCTGCGGCACCCAAAGCGACCACACATCTCCAAGATCGGGCGGCGACGTGCAGTAGACCGAAAGATCCGGATGGCGCTCGGACTGAACTGATGCGACCAATACTTTGCTTTCGAGCGAACTGCTGATGGTGTGAATGATTCCCTCATGGGACACCTTATAAACGACGAGTTGGTCGCGAATTTTCTGGACCTGCGCTAAATGCCTGAAGTTCGGGACGTCCACCATCTCAACGACTCCCTTATTGAGCTCGAAGTGCTGCCCATCGCGCGAAATCGCTCGATCGAAACGATCGAGCGACATTCGGCGGCCGTGGTCCTTGGGCCCGATGGTCACTTGTTTGCGCATCGCCGTCGGCATGACAACACCTCAGAGCGAATAGATTATAGCGAGATCAAATGCCTCAGCGGCGATCTCTGCCACCGCGGTCGCCACCGCGTCCGCGGCCGCCGCCCCCCCACCGCCGCGGGGTCCACGGTCGCCGCCACCGCGATTGCCACCGCCGCGGTCGTCGCGGTCGTCGTGATGGTGGCCGCCATCGGGGCCACTGCCGACGGGTGCGCCTTCGGGCTCTGGGTCGCTGACGCCTTCATCTTTCATGGCGGCCTTGCGGCTGAGCTTTGATGCGGCCCTGGTCGTCGATGAGGATGACCTTGACGCGAATTTCGTCGCCGATGTTGACGAAATCGGTGACGTTCTGGACGTAGCGGTCGGAGAGTTCGGAGACGTGGCACAGACCGTCGGTTTCGGGGGCGATTTCGACGAAGGCGCCGAATTCCTTGATGCTGACGACTCTGCCGTTGTAAATCTTTCCGATCTTCACCTCGGCGGTCATGGCCTCGACGATGTCGCGGGCCTTTTCGGCGGATTCCTGGTTGACGGAGCTGATGAAGACGGTGCCGTCGTCCTCGATGTCGATCTGGGCGCCGGTGTCTTCCTGGAGCTTCTTGATGTTCTTGCCGCCGGGTCCGATGAGCTTGCCGATCTTTTCCGGATCGATCTTGACGGTAAGCAGGCGCGGGGCGTATTTGCTGATTTCCGGCCGCGGGCCCGGGATAACGGCGGCCATCTTGTCGAGGATGGTCAGGCGGCGCCTCACGGCGCGCTGGAGGGTATCGCGGATGATCTTGTAGTCGATGCCCTCGGTCTTGATGTCGAGCTGGATGGCGGTGATGCCGTCGCGGGTGCCGCAGACTTTGAAGTCCATGTCGCCGAAATGATCTTCCTCGCCGATGATGTCGGTGAGGAGTGCGGTGCGGTCGCCTTCCTTAACGAGGCCGACGGAGATTCCGGCGACGGGCTTGGTGATGGGGACACCGGCGTCCATAAGTGCGAGGCATCCGCCGCAACTGCTGGCCATGGAGCTGGAGCCGTTGGATTCGAGGATGTCGCTGATGATGCGCACGGTGTAGGGGAACTGCTCGATGCCCGGGAGGACGGCGATAAGGCTGCGCTCGGCGAGCGCGCCGTGGCCGATCTCGCGGCGGCCGGGGCCGCGGATGGGGCGAACTTCGCCCACGCTGTAGCTGGGGAAGTTGTAGTGGAGCATGAATTTCTGGCTGTATTCGTCGATCAGGCCGTCGACGAGCTGCTCGTCTCTGCTGGTGCCGAGGGTGACGGTGCACATGGCCTGGGTTTCGCCGCGGGTGAAGACGGCCGAGCCGTGAACGCGGGGGAGGACGCCGACCTCGCAGGAGATGGGGCGGATGCTGTGGTAGTCGCGGCCGTCGGGCCGGACGCCGGCGAGAATCGCCTCGCGGGTGACCTGCTCTTCGACCTCGACGAAAATATTGCGGATCTGCTTCTGCTTTTCGCGGGTGGCAAGGATCGATTGATAGCTGGCGTTAGGATCGGTGATCGGCGGGGCCATCTCGGCGATCAGATCGTCGAGAATCTGGTCGATGGCGTCGGCGCGATCGCTCTTGCCGGCCTTGCCCTTGACCTCGCGAATTTTGTCGGTGACACGGGCGCGGATGGCGTCGACGAAGCCGGCATCGGGATGCTTGATCTCGCCGACTTTCGGCTTGGCCGCCTTGGATTGCAGTTCTTCGATCATGCCGACGATTTCGACGACGGCCTTGTGGCCGAACTCGATGGCGTCGGCGACGACGTCTTCCTTCACCTCGCGGCCGCCGAGCTTCGATCATGTTGACGAAATGCTTGGTGCCGGCGACGACGAGGTCCATCTCGCTGTATTCAAGCTGCTCGACGGTTGGGTTGAGGACCAGCTGCCCATCGACGCGTCCGACGCGAGCGTGGGCGGTGGGGGTCAGGAAGGGGATGTCGCTGATGGCGACGGCCGCGCTGGCGGCGATGCCGGAGAAAATGTCCGGGTCGTTTTCGCCGTCGAAGGCCAGGACGTTGAGATGAATCTGCACCTCGTCCATGAATCCCTTGGGGAACAGCGGACGAAGCGGGCGGTCGATCAGACGGGCGGTGAGGATTTCCTTGGTGGTGGGCCGGCCTTCGCGCTTCATGAACCCGCCGGGGAATTTACCGGCGGCGGCGCGGCGCTCGCGGTAATCCACCTGGAGCGGGAAAAAGTCGATCCCCTCGCGCGGCTTGGCGCGAACGACGGCGGCGAAAACAACCGTGTCTCCATACTGGACGGTGACGGCACCGTCGGCGAGCTTGGCGTAGGTACCGGTCTCGATGGCGAGCGTGCGCCCGCCAATCTGCCGTTCAACTCGAATGGCTTGCATGAAAAATAACCTTTATGCGGCCCCGGTTTGTGGTTGGTGTGCGACGGAGGGAGTCAGTCATCTGACAAGCTGCGAGTTTCGAGTTGCGTTTTGCGGGAAAAGCCTGGGGCTTTCGATCGCAACCAGCAACTCGCTACTCGCAACTCCGATCCTTCCGCTGCGAGAGATTTGCCGACCGTTCCGGACGCCGGGGCTGCATTGGCGAAAGGAAGGGTGGCAAACAAAAAACGGGCACGACTTCGAGTCGCGCCCTTCAACGTTATTTCCTCAATCCCAGCCGTCCGATGATCTGCTGATATCTGGTGCGGTCTTCCCGCGTGAGATATTTCAGCAATTGGTTTCGCCGGCTGACCAGCTTTAACAATCCCCGCCGCGACGAATGGTCCTTCTTGTGCGCGTCGAAATGCCCGCGGAGATGGTTGATCCGCTCGGTGAGCAAAGCGATCTGCACTTCAGGAGAACCCGTATCCTTGGCGTGGATTTTGTAATCGGTGACTATTTTCTGTTTCTGAGTGGCCGTGATAGACATATATACGATCTCCCAGACACCAGGTAAGCCAGTTTCTTATCGCCGCGGGACTGCCCGGGCGTTCCGGCCTGCCGGTCATAAAGGGTTCCGCCACGGGGATTTGGGCGATATAAACCGAGGCCCCCGATGCCGCATCGGCGGCATAGCGGAAAGAGAGGAGAGGATATGGGGGGATGGGGGTGGGGTCAAGGGCCGGGAGATTGCGATCGAACATGGGAAACCTTTGATTCGCTGGTCGAACAGGCCACTTTTCAAATCGCGTCATTTCGTTTCGAGATCACGGCAAAGGCCTGGAAATCACAATTTATGCGGTGGGTGGGCGATTACTATGAAGAGTAGCTGGGCCGCGCAAAGGCCAATCCGGGGTATAATTTGGTGGGGATTGCGGAGACGGATACGTTTAAGTTTTTCAGAAATCAAATTGCTTTGCTGAAGTCCTCGCCGATCCCAGCCCCCACCCTCGCCCTCCCCCGGAGTACCAGGGGAGGGGATAAGAGGAGGGGCCGTAGTCTGAGCATGATTGGTACTTCAGTGGCGTTCGTGTTCGCGTTGGTTTGTTTTGCCGGATTCGCTCGAGCCGGCGACGACCGCCCCTCTCCCCCCCTGCCGCAAATCACCCAGCGAACCTTCGTGATCACGAATTTCGGGGCGACGACCAGAGCCTCGACCGATGTTTCCCCCTCCATCCAAAAAGCGATCGATACTGCTTCCGCCGCCGGCGGTGGCGTCGTCGAAATCCCCAGCGGCCAATATCTCTCCGGCCCGTTCCACCTCGCCAGCAACATCGATTTTCAGCTCGACGACGGTGCCACCCTCAAAATGCTGCCGATCGACAAATACCCCGGCGGGACCCGCAACCCACAGACCTTCCTCAGCGGCCAGGGCCTCCACGACGTCGCGATTACCGGCAAAGGCACCATCGACGGGCAGGGCGCACCCTGGTGGCCGCTGGTCAAGACACACCCGTACATTCGTCGCCCCCGCATGGTCGCACTCAGCGGCTGCAATCGCATTCTCATCGCAGACGTCACCCTCCAGAACTCGCCGATGTTTCACATCGCCATCAGCGGGCACTCCACCAACGTTACCGTGCGCGGCGTGACCATCCGCGCTCCGGCTTCGACCGACCCCAAAAATCCCAGCCACAACACCGATGCCTGCGATGTCTCTGGTTCCCACGTCCTCATCGAAAACTGCAACGTAAGCGTTGGGGACGATGATTTCACCTGCGGGGGCGGAACGTCCGATGTGCTGATTCGAAACTGCACATACGGGTTCGGGCACGGCGTCTCCGTCGGGAGTCCGACCGGCGGCGGCGTCTCCGATATCACCGTCGAGAACTGCACCTTCAAAAACACCGAGTGCGGAATCCGCATCAAGTCGGACCGCGGCCGCGGTGGGATCGTCCAGCACCTCACTTACAGAAACCTTCAGATGACCAACGTCGGCATCCCTATCCTGATCTACGCCGAATACATGGCCAGGGCGAAGGAGTATCGCGACCTCGTGGACCTTACGGCCCCCATCGCCACCACCTATCCTTCCCGGGAGATGTCCAACCGAACGCCGGTCTACCGCGATATTACTTTCAGCGACATCACTGCCACCACCGCGCCGGGCAGCGGGCGGGGCTGATTTGGGGTTTGCCGGAAGCGCCGGCTTCTCAAATACTTTTGCAGAATGTGACTATTACGGCGGATAAGCCGTTTGGAATCTACAATGCGAAGGGGGTAACGATGCAAAACTGCAAAATCATCACGCCGGCTGAGAAGGGGAAGAGCGTCTCTCTGGGGAATGCGGAGGTGACGTTTTCATCGGCGGCGACGGGGCCGGATGTGCGGGAATAGGGTTCGGGTTTAAGACCCACGGCAGCGCCGTGGGCGTTCGGGGATCAAACCCGTTATCCGTCAATCGATTTGTTTGCATTGCGCCCGGTGGTCTCTGGTATGATACGGGGCGCACTCGCCATTTCGGTTTGGCAGATGGAGGCAACATGTCGGATGAGAGCACTCCTCGGCGTCGCCCGGTGGTTTGGGGTCGCCTGTTCGTGGAAATCCTTTTGGTCGCCGCGATCGCGGCGGTGGTTTATTACGAGTATGTGCGGCAGACGGCGCCGAAACATTTGCGGCTGGCGCTGGTGACCTGGACGCAGGATCCATTTTGGCAGCCGATGCTTCGCGGGGCGCGGGATTATGCGGAGAAATCGAATATTGATCTGACGATCGTGCAGTCGAAGCCTTCGGTGGACGAGCAGACGCAGGACATCCGGCAGGTGCTGGGGGGCGGGCTGGATGGCATTGCCGTCAGTCCTAATGACGCTGGCGCGGAGCATGAGATTTTGAGCGATGCGGCCCGGCAGGTGCCGATGGTGACGTTCGATACGGATGCGCCGGACTGCGGGCGGAAGCGGTTTGTGGGGATCGACAACTATGCGGCGGGCCGTGTTTGTGCCGGGGAGATGATCGACGCGCTGCCGGAGGGCGGGCCGATATTGATTTCGGTTGGCAGCGTGACGCAGCAGCATGGGCGCGATCGCCGGCAGGGAGTGATCGATGAATTGCTTGGGCGCGGGTTCAACCGCGACCGGGCGCTGATGCGATCGACGCGAACTTGAAGGGGCCGAAATTCTCGGTGGTTTACACGGCGACCGATGGGGGCGTGCCGGAGAATGCCGTGGGGGCGATCGCTGCCGGGTTGCGGGCGCATCCGGAGGTGAAGGGGATCATCGGGCTGTTCAGCTATAGCGCGCCGGCGGCACTGGCGGCGGTGAAGCAGGTCGGGCGGACGGAGCCGATCGCGATCGTTGGGTTCGACGCCAGCGATGAGACGCAGGAGGCACTGGTAGCGGGGACGATTCATTCGTCGGTTCTGCAGGATTCGTACCGCGCGGGATACGAAACGATGGAGGTGCTGGCGAATGAGGCGCGCGGCGTGCCGCCGGGGCCGGCGGAGCTTTCGCCGATGCTGTACGTGGGGATCGACGTGCTGACGACGGACAACCTGGATCAGCTCCGGTCGGCGGGGAAGATCACGGCGCCGTCGGGATCGGCGACGACGCGGCCGGATGCGTCGTCGTAGGCGGAAACGCGGGTTCACCACCGACCGGTTCCCACTCTTTCCAAATTTTCCTCATTTTTTGGGGGGGTGTCTGTGCGGATTGGAGATTTCAGATTTCAGATTTCAGATGGGTGGATATGGGGACCTCGTCGAAGAAACATCACGGCTCTATATACAGGTCCAAAAGGTGTACGTTTTGTACCTATTTTTGAAAAATCCGGGAATTTTTCTGAAAAAAATATGGGCGGCCGGAGTCGCTGAAACTTTGTCGGAATTTTATCGTAAGCGATTACGCCGGTATACTGCGGAGAACTGGCGATGGAGGTTTTATGCGGTTTCGGATTGGGATTTTGGGTACGGTGGTTTGTGTGATGATGGCGGCGGTTGTCTGGTCGCAGGATGCGGCAGTGCCGGACGATACGAATGTATCAACCGGGATCCAATTGCGGTCCAACGGGCAGCTTGCGATCGGGTCGATCACGGCGGAGATCGCCCACTACGCGGACGACTGGAGCGAGACGATGCAGCACGATGCTTATACGCCCAAGGCCAGTCCCACGACGCAGCCGGGGGCGTTTGTTCTGGAGGGCCCGTTCGCGATGGACAGCGATACGTTCAATCTCAGCGAGCGGATTACGCCGGACGATGGGGGGATTCATTACGTGGCTTCGGTGACATCCGACAAGGCGGTGGATACGAAAGAGCTGTCGCTGCAGCTTCAGCTTTCGACCGACGATTTTGGGGGGAAGAAGGTGACGATCGATGGGGATGAGGTGAAGCTGCCGAGCGATCCGCAGCCGAAGGGGCAGGCGCAGCTTTCGGCGAAGGGCGGGGTGCATGAGATTGATATTCCGACTTCGGATGGGACGCTGGCGATCTCCTCATCAAACGGGATGGACATTTATTTGCAGGACAACCGGGAGTGGGATGATGACCACTTCGGGCTGCGGATTCATTTTTCGCCGGCGGCGGGGCAGATCAAGAGCAGCACGCTGGATCTGCAAATCAAGGTGAAGGCGGCGGGGAAGTGATGCTATTTCTAGGCGACGGTGTCGGCGAATTCCCTTTGGCGGTGAGGGGATTTGGGGGATTTGTCGCTGAGGCCGAGCTCTTCGCGAATCGCGCTTTGGACGTCGGCGGGAGTTTGGCGTCGTCCACGCGGACGATGAGTTCCTTGCGGCTGAATAGATCGAGAATGGGCTGGGTTTTGGCGTGATAGTCGGCCAATCTGGCGGCGACGGCATCTTTGGTGTCGTCGCTGCGGGCGACGAGCTTGCTGCCGCAGACGTCGCAGATGTCTTCCTTCGCGGGGCGGTGGAAAATCAGGTTGTAATCGAGGCCGCACTTGGAGCAGAGGCGGCGGTTCATCACGCGATTGAAAACCATGTCGTCGCTGACGTCGATCTGGATGACGGCGTCGATGTCGTAGCTTTCGAGGAAGAACTCGGCCTGGCGGCGATTGCGCGGGAAACCGTCGAGGATGAAGCCGAAGTTCCAGTCGTGCTGGTCGAGGCGGCCGCGGACGATTTCCTCAACGATGTCGTCGGGAACGAGCTCTCCCGCGGCCGTCACCCGGGCGACGCGTGCGGCAAGCTTGGTGTGGCTCTGAATGTGCCAGCGGAAGATGTCGCCGACGCTGATGTGAACGAGATTGAAATCCTTCGCCAGGAGCTTGGCCTGGGTTCCCTTGCCGCAGCCCTGAATTCCCATGATGACGTATTTAAACATAAAGACTCCGGGAGAAATGAGGGCTAAAAGAGTTCCGGAACGAAACTTTGATCTTCCATCGGCGGCCGAATGTAATCGGTGGCGGCGGGGCGCGGGGGCAATTCGATGGGCTTGGGCGTCAGATCTTTATAGGGGATAAGGCTGAGCAGATGGCGGATGCAATTCAGCCGGGCGCATTTTTTGTTGTCGGCCTTCACGACGCGCCAGGGGGCGGCCTTGATATCGGTGTGGGAGAACATGGCGTCCTTGGCCTTGGAAAATTCCTCCCATTTGGTGCGCGACTGGAGGTCCATGGGGCTGAGTTTCCAGCGGCGCGTGGCGTCGTTGAGACGGGACTGGAATCGGCGTTCCTGCTCGGCGTCGCTGACGCTGAACCAGTATTTGACGAGGAGGATGCCGGAGCGGACGAGCATCTGTTCAAATTCGGGGCAGGTTCGGAGGAATTCGAGGTATTCGTGGTCGGAGCAGAAACCCATGACGTGCTCGACGCCGGCGCGGTTGTACCAGCTTCGGTCGAAGAGGACCATTTCACCGGCGGCGGGGAGATGGGGGACGTAGCGCTGGAAATACCAGCAGGTTTTTTCGCGTTCGGTGGGTGTGCCGAGTGCGACGACGCGGCAGATGCGGGGATTGAGGCTTTCGGTGATGCGTTTGATGACGCCCCCTTTTCCGGCGGCGTCGCGGCCTTCAAAGATGATGACAACCTTGAGTTTTTCCTGCCTGATCCATTCCTGAAGCTTCACCAGCTCGATCTGGAGGCGGGCGAGCTCGCGCTCATATTGCTTGTTTTTGATCTTGTGGATGGCGGCGCGGAGGTCGCCGTGATGGATGGGGGCGAGGATTTTGAGGCCGCTGGGGTGGCCTACCACACCGGCTTCGTGATGGGGGGCGTGGGTGTGGCCGTTGCCGTTGGAGTGGATGTCGCGGGAAACGTCTTCGAATCTTTCGTTGTGTTTCTTCTTCTTTTTCTTGAGTTTCATTTGAGCCACCTTTTTGGGCGAGCGCAGCGCCAACGCGAAGAACGAAAAGCGAAGAGCAGGCGATCGCGGTCAGGGTGGAGAGCGGTTTGCTTTGAGGTTCCGGTCTAAGCGCGGCTATATATAGCCAATCGAGCAATCGCACACCAAGAAAAAATATCGAAACTGAACAATTTTTTTCGCGGGAGATATTGAGGAGCGTGAATGCGGGCAGTGGATTGGATCGAAAAGGGGAGCGAGTGTTGTCAAATGGATTCGGCGATATGATTTTGGCAGGGTTGACCCCGACCGCATGTTACTGAGGCATTGGATCGCTCTGGCCGTCATATTGATCGTCGGGGGGATTTTTCGTTTTGTGCGGCTCGGGCAGCCGAGCCTTTGGATGGACGAGATCTGGTCGATCGAGATGGCGATGGGGCGGGGGTCGGTACACGACCATATGCCGGTGAATGTGATTCGGACGGATCAGCCGGATTTCACTTCGGAGGCGCAGGCGGGGCCGTGGTGGAACATCGTTTTCCACATGGGCGGGGTGACGCATCCGCCGCTTTATTTCGTGGTTCTGCGGTGGTGGATCGATCTGGCGGGGACGCGCGGCGTGGCGGTTCGGGGGCTTTCGGCGATTTTTTCGCTGGGGGAAATTCTATTGCTATTTGACATCTGCCGGCTGGTGCGCGGCCCGCGGGTCGGGCTTTTGGCAGCGGCGGTTTGCGCCGTCGCGGTGGGGCAGATTGAGTTTGGGCAGGAGGCGCGGGCGTATCCGATGCTGATGTTTTTTGCGCTGGGGGCGGCAGATGCGATGGTTCGAATCGAACGGATCGGGCCCTCGCGCGGGCGAACGGCGGGCCTGGCGGTGTTCGCGACGGCGACGGCACTCACGCACTACCTGTCGGCCGGTTTTTTGCTTGTGCTGCCGGTGTATGCGGTTATCCGGCTGCGCGGAAAGGCGCGGGTGAAGGCGATGACGGCGCTGGTCGTTGCCGGGGCAATATCGCTGGCGGTTTGGACGCCGCTGTTTGTGTTGCAGAAGCAGACGCTTCCGTCGCTGACGCCGACGTTTCTTGCCGAGCAAAATGCCGAGCAGCACGTTACGAACACGCTGTTTCGGGTGGTTGGACTGCCAGCTCAATTCCTATTTGGCGAAGCCCGTTCGCGGGAGATGACGCCCTGGCTGGTGATGGTGATATTTGCGATCACGATTGTGCTGCCAGCAGCGCGTCTGGCCTGGCGGCGCGATCTGATGCTCTGGGTTTTGTGGGGCGTGGGGACCCTAGGGTTCGTGGCGGGAATGGACCTGCTGCGGCAGACAACATTGCTGGCTTATTTGCGATATACGATCCTGGCAAGCCCGGCGATTTACGCCGCAATAGCGGCGTTTGAGTGGCCTGGGCGTGCGGTTTTGCGCGATGGGCTGGCGATGGCGGCGATCCTCCTGATGGCGATTTGCGCGACGCAGCGAGCGGTGGGCGGCGTGCCGCCGAAGGAGGACTGGCGGCGGCTGGCGAGAGACGTCGAGGGGTTTGCGGCGCCGGGGGATCTGCTGGCGTTCCATAATTCGGATCCGTGGATTTCATCGGGGACGTGGTATATGGCGCTGAAGTATTACCAGCCGGAGTCGAATCATCCGTGGGTGATTTTGAGCGACCATCCGAGCGCGGAATTGCTTGGGGAGCTGCGCGGGAGGGGGTGTTTGTGGTTGATTGGAAGATATCCGGACATTGAGGGGGCGGGACTGCTGCCGGGGTGGCGGCCAGAGATGCTTGTGGAGACGAGCGCGGGGCGGGCGTGCCGGATGGTGCCGCGATAGGTCAGGTCGCCGGTTCAGGTTGTGGGCGCCGGGGGCGGGGCGAGGAGCTTTTCGACGGTGGCCATGAGCTTGTCGAGCTTGACGGGCTTGGTGAAATATTCGCTGACGCCCTGGCTTTCGGCGTAGAGCTTGTGGCGTGCGCCCTGGTTGCCGGTGATCATGATGACGAAGGGCTTGGCGTTGCGGGGTTTTTTGGATTTGATTTTTTCGAGGACCATGAACCCGCTGCGGCCTGGGAGCATCATGTCGAGGACGACGACGTCGGGCTGATTTTTTTCGGCGAGTTCGACGGCCTTGTTGCCGTTGCCGGCGGTGTCGATGACGGCGCCGGTGGGTTCGAAGACGGCCTGCATGCTGGTGAGGATGTCGTTGTCGTCATCGACGAGCAGGATTCGTTTTCCAGTCAGGGTTTCGCTCATGGGTGCCTCTCTCTCTCTGCCCCCGCATGGCCATGCGGGGGCTTTTTCGGGGGGACTGCCGCGGTCGTTACAGATTTTGTTCGCGGCAGGTAATCAATTTCGGTTACGGGGGGAAAATGTCAAGCGGAATCCATGTGAGGTCCGATAAATATTGGATTGACCATGGAGAAAACTGATCCGATTGCCGTCCTAGACAGCGGACTGGGGGGCCTGACGGTTGTCAGCGCCCTGCGCCGTACGCTGCCGGCTGAAGATATCCTGTATTTCGGGGATACGGCACACCTTCCATACGGGGACAAATCACCGGCGGCTGTCAGTAGATACGTGCGGGAGATCGTGCGGTTCTTTTTGCCGATGCATCCGAAACATTTGGTGATCGCCTGCAACACGGCGACGGCACTGGCGATGGCGACGGTGGCGGGAGAGTTTCCGGAGCTGCCGATCAGCGGGGTGATTGATCCGGGGCGCGGGCGGCGGTGGTGGCGGCGGGAACGGAGAGGCTGCCGGCGATTGGGGTGATTGCTACCGAGGCGACAGTGCGATCGAAGGCGTATGAGCGGGCGATTTTGCGGCGGCGGAATCTGGCGCGGGTGATGCTTCGGCCGACGCCTTTGCTGGTGCCGATGATCGAGGAGGGGCGTACCGGGACCGATCCGCTGGTGGAGAGTGCGCTGCGGCAATATTTGCAGAGCATGATATTAAGCAAAGTGAGCGTGCTGGTGCTGGGGTGCACGCATTATCCGCTGCTGAAGGGGGCGATCGCCAAAGTGGTGGGGCCGCGGGTGCGATTGATCGATTCGGCGGAGCAATGTGCGCAGGACGTGGCGCGAAGGCTTTTGCGCAAGGGGCTTTTGCGCGGGTCGGTGGGATCGCCGGATGAGACGACGGTGGATGGGCTCCCCCCTACCACGATGGGAACATTGCGAAGCTTCGTGACGGACGATCCGGCGCGATTTGCGGTGCTGGCATCGCGGTTTCTGGAGATGGAGCTTGAGCGGCCGGAGTTGGTGAACCTTGGGGAGGCCCAGGATGCTGCACCGCCGGCGCCTGCGCGGCGGGTTGAAAATGGAAGTCTCGGGGGGCTCGTGTTATCGTTCGACTTTGATGAACGGCTTCGATTGCAATGCGTTTTCCTGGCGCTTCGCGTGTTGGCGGGTTAGTTTTTTGCCTGTCGGCGCTTTTGTTGAGCGGGTGCGGGGATTCGCTGTCTGATTCGACGATACCGGGGCCGGTGAGTCCAGGGCTTTACCGGGATGCGGCGCTGGCGAATCAGCAGCGGTTGGCGGGGGAAGACGTGCGGGTGGTGCCGCTATATAAGACGCCGCTTGAGGCGATTGGGGACGGGTTTGACGATCTGATCGGCAAGCCGATCGCGCATTTTTTCGACTATATCACGCATGACAACGCGGCGTTCGCGGCGCGGAAGATGGCGGACCCGAACTCGCCGGACAACCAGCGGGAAGCGATGCTGCGGCTGACGGATTTTGATTTTGCGCGGAAGGGGATTTACATCCGGGGGTATGCGATTTTGGTGCGCGGGGGGAGCGATTACACGGTGCGGGCGGCGGGAATCCGGCGCTGAACCGGTGCCGGGCGCATGGATATACGGCGATGTTCATGGAAGTGCTCGATGACGATCAGGAGACGATTCGGCTGGAGGGGGCGGATGCGCTGAGCAACATTCCCGATCCGCGGGCGATTCCGCTGCTGGTGGCGCATCTCAACGGGAGTGCGCCGGAGCCGAGCGTTGACGTGAGGATCGCGTGCGCGGATGCGCTGCGGTGCTATCACACGCACGATGCGATGGAAGCGCTGGCGGATGAATTGGGCGATCAGGATTTTGGAATCGCCTGGCAGGCGCGGCAAAGCCTGGAGCTGCTGACGGGGCAGGATTTCCGGTATGACCGGCAGGCGTGGCTGAACTTCATGACTTCGACGGGAATGTAATCGCTGCTGCAAATGCGTGCACTGGTTTTCGACCAATCGCTGAAATTCAATCCGCGGCATCCGGAGCCGGCGGAGGCGGGCGGGGATACGCTCATTAAAGTTCGCCGGGCGGGAATCTGCGCGACCGACCTGGAAATTGTGCGCGGGTACATGGGATTCAGCGGGGTACTGGGGCATGAGTTTGTGGGGGAAGTGGTTTCGTCGCCGAATAAAGAGCTGGTGGGGCAACGCGTCGCGGGGGAGATCAACGTGGTGTGCGGGAGGTGCGACCTGTGCGTGTCGGGGCTGTCGTCGCATTGCCGGAACCGAACGGTGCTGGGAATTTTGAAGCGTGACGGAGCGTTTGCGGATTTTTTGCGGCTACCGGCGGTGAACCTGCACGTGATTCCCAAGACGGTGGATGACGATCTGGCGGTTTTCATCGAGCCGCTGGCGGCGGCGTTTCAGATTCTCAAGCAGATCAAGGTGGATTCGAACGCCGATTCGGTTCGGCGCGGAAGTGGGTGACGGTACTGGGGGATGGGAAGCTGGGGCTTCTGGTGGCGCAGGTGCTGCGGAATGCGAACTGCCCGGTGCGGGTAATCGGAAGACATGCGGAGAAGCTGGCGCTGTGCGAGAAGTGGCAGATCCGCAGCCGGCCGCTGGCGGATATCGCGCCGCGGCATGATCAGGATATCGTGGTGGATTGCACGGGAAGCGCGGCGGGGTTTGAATTGGCGATGCAGATGGTGCGCCCGCGTGGGACGATCGTGATGAAGAGCACGGTGGCAGCGGGGAAGCCGCTGAATTTGGTGCCGCTGGTGATTGACGAGCTGACGGTCATCGGAAGCCGGTGCGGGCCGTTTCGAGAGGCGATCACGGCGCTGGCGGAGAAGCAAATCGACGTGGCGAGCTTGATTCACCGGCGATTGCGGCTGGACCAGGGTCTGGAGGCGATGGACCTTGCGGGGCGGCCGGGGGTGTTGAAGGTCTTGCTGACAATGGAGTAGAAAGAACAGGTAAGAAATGCCAAAGGACTTCGCGATAGTGCTGAACAACGGCAGTTTAAACAGCGCCGTGGTAACGGCGATGGCGTCGCAGCGATTTCGGCCGATTATGATTTTCGCGGACATGACCAGCGGTGCGCAGCCGCGGGTTCGGGCGGCTTACGATCAGCAGGTGGCGCACTTCAAGCCGTACCGGGAATATTCGGTTCCGATCGCGCATGCGGGATCGGCGGCGCCGGCGAGCGGCGCGACGGCGGCGGCGACCGATCCGCGAACGGGGGCGAACATCGGGCCGCAGCTGATGGAGCTTTTGCCGGTGCTGTCGCTGGCGGTGAAGTCGGCCTCGACGCATAACGCGGGGGCGATTTACGTGGGGCTTAGGGTTGGGCCGGGCACGGATGAACTGGCGCAGGCGAGCGAGTTTGTGCAGATCTGGAGCGAATTGATTCAGCTCCCCTGCGGGCTTGCGGATGTGGAATTGCAGACCCCCCTGCTGGAGCTGGAGCCGTGGCAGGTGGTGGATGTGGGGTTTAATGTTACGGCACCGTTTGAGCGGACGTGGAGCTGTTTGGAGCAGACGGCCGAGCCTTGCTGGTCGTGCCGGGGGTGCCGGATGAGGGAGGCGGCGTTTCAGCAGGCGGGGAAGCCGGATCCGCTGCGCGGGGGAAGAAGGTTTAGCGAAGGGTGTTTTCGGGCCTAAGATTCAGTGGAGTATGGTTCACCGTCATCTCAATCATCAGGAGTTCACAGCGGCCGCGATCGACGACATTATCGGCGCGGAAAGCGGGCCGATTGGGAGGAATTGCGAAGAGCGGTGATCACGGACGGCTCGCTGGCGGAAGTGATCCGGAAAGTCTGCGAGCCGCACCTGTCAAACATGTACGCACAGCGTTATCACTTTTGGAATTACTATGTCCGGGAGCGAGTCGCCTGATTGGGAAGAGGTTTTGTCGTCCGCGGCGCGGTTGCAGTCGATCCTGCCGGTCGCCGTGCTGGTGGGGGGAACTGCGGCGGCGCTCTTTGCCAGGCATCGATTTTCAAGCGACGCGGATCATGTCCTTTCAGACTTGAAGGGTCGGTATGAGAAGGTCCTGGCCGAGTTGGAGTCGGTGGCGGGTTGGAAGACGGCGCGGTTGAATCGGCCGGTGCAGATTCTCGGGAGCCTCGATGGGATCGAGACGGGCGTGCGACAGCTCATACGCGAGCAGCCGCTGGAAACGACGACCGTCGACTTTCACGGCCAGATGCTCACAGTACCGACGGAAGGTGAGATTCTTCGGATCAAGGCGGCGTTGATCCTGAAAAGGAACGCGACACGCGATTACCTTGATTTCATCGCGCTTGCGACGCATCTGGGGGATCAGAAAGCCGCGGAAGCGATGAGGAATTTCGATCTGCTTTATCCGCAATCGAACCAGGAGTCCTGCGCTTCAGCAACTGGAGATTCAACTGGCAAATCCAGCGCCGTTCGACCTGAACGATTTGCGGCTGAGCGAATACAAGCAGCTCGATCCAAAATGGCATAACTGGGCGGATGTGAAAACCGCCTGCGGCGGTTTGCCAAAGACCTGTTCGATCGTATTTCGCAGATGGATGAATCCGAAGGCGGTGCTTAGCTTGCAGGCGGGGTTTTTGGCAGATGAACCGTGAACGTCGAGCCGTTTCCGGGGGAGGATTGGACTTCGATTCGGCCGCCGTGATCGGAGATGATTCCGTGGCTGATGCTGAGGCCCAGGCCGGTTCCCTGGCCGAGGGGCTTGGTGGTGAAGAAGGGGTCGAAGATTCTGGAAATTGTTTCGGCGTCGATTCCGGAGCCGTTGTCGATGACCTGGATGGTGACGCCGGCATCGGAGGGGCGGGTGCGGATGATGACTTTTCCACCGGGGCGGCAGGCGTCGATGGCGTTGACGATGAGGTTGAGCAATACCTGGTTGATGCGGGCGGGGGAGCATTTCACCAATGGGAGGGCGCCGAGATCCATTTCCAGCTCGACGTCCTGCTTCTTGGCGCGGCCGGTGACGATGTTGACGGTGGGGGTGATGCCGGCGTTGATGTCGGCCTCTTCCATCTTCTCGGCGGGCTTGTCCTGACGGGCGAAGTCACGCAGGTCGCGGACGATCTGCTGGATGCGGCTGAGACCTTCGTGGGAACGGGCGATGAGATCGGGCAGGCCGGTGAGGGTGTATTCGAGGTCGATGCGCTGGGATAACTGATCGATTTTCTCGGACAGCTCTTTCTGATGCTGGGCGATGGTTGCGTGGCCGGACTGGTAGAGGAGCATGAGCTGGCGGACGTTTTCCACGTCGCGGCGGAGGACGGCGAGGTTGTTGACGACGAAGGCGAGGGGATTGTTTATTTCGTGGGCGATGCCGGCGATGAGCTTTCCGAGGGCGGCGAGTTTTTCGCTGATGACGATGCGTTCGTGGGCCTCGCGCAGGGCCTGGTGGGCTTCCTGTTCGGATTGGACGGCTTTTTCGAGGCGGGCGTTGGATTCCTGGATGGCCTGGGCGCGGCGGTAGATTTCCATCTCCATGGATCCGGCGCGGGATTTGAGTTGCTCGGTTAATTTTCCTGCTCGTCGCCGCGCTCGCGGAGGCGGATGAACTCGGTGACATCCTCGGCCTGGTGGATGATATATTTCAACTTGCCGTCCTCGAAGACGGGAGAGTTGACGGGGCTCCAGTAGCGGACTTCAAGTCGCCGCCCTCGCTGGCGGGCTTTTGGATGTCGTATTTCTGGACGGCCATGGTGTCCGGGACGTGGGCACGGATGACGCGCTGGAGGGAGGCGGCGAGGTTTCGAACCCCGGTGGCCTGCTTGTCGCTGGGGTTGTCGGGGAAGGCGGCGAAGATGCCACGGCCGATGAGGTCGTGGCGGCGGCGCATGGTGGCGGCCAGATAGGCGTCGCTGACGGCGATGATGGTGAAATCGGCATCGGGAAGCAGGATGAGATAGAGCCCGGGGACAGATTCGAAGAGCGTCTGGTAGTTCAGCGAGATTTCGGGGAGGGTGGCATTAATCATTTTCGGTGCCCTCTCAAAAAAATGAGCTGCGTCGATCAGGCGGCGGCGGACTGGGTAGCGCGGGCGGAAAGGGGAATGGCGATGGTGAAGATCGCGCCCCGTCGGGCTCGCTTTTCAGGGTCAATTTTCCGCCGTGCAGTTCGGTGAAGGTTTTTACGATGCTGAGTCCGAGGCCGAGGCCGCGGGCGTTGAATTCGTATTCTCCGGAGATATGGCGGGAAACGTCGAAACCGGTGAAGAAGGGCTGGAAGATTTTTGAACGGTCTTCGGGGCTGATGCCGCAGCCCTGGTCTTCGACTTCGATGAAGGCGCTGGACTGGTCGCGCCAGGCCCTGAGCTGGATGGTGGCGCCGTCGGGACTGAACTTGACGGAGTTGAGGAGAAGCTGGTTGATGCAGTCGCGGATTTTGTCGGCGTCGATATCGGCGGAGCCGAGCTCGCCGGTGATGCGGATCTGGACAACCTGCTCGCGCCGTTCGGCGAAGGGACGGATGTCGTCGACGGCCTGGTTAAGGACGGACTGCAAGTCGTGCGGCTTGCGCTCGCAGACGCCGTCGAAGCGCTCGCTGGAGAGCATGGTGAGGATCTGGTTCATGAGCCTTCGCAGGCGGTCGGCGGCGCCGTCGATCTGAAGCAGATGCTGGCGGAGGGACTCGGAGACGTCGTTGGCCTGCAGGGCGAGCCGGCTGAAGCCGGAGAGGAGGGCGACGGGCGTGCGGAATTCGTGGCCGGCGACCTTGATGAATGCGGCCTTCAATTCGTCGGACTGCTTTAGCTCGACGTTGGTCCGCTCGAGGTCTTCGACGAGACGTTTGCGCTCGGCGAGGAGATCGTACTGGCTGGCACGCCTCGCGGATGATGAGCTGGAATTCGTCAGCGTCCCAGGGCTTGGTGATATAGCGGTAGATCTGGCCCTGGTTGACGGCGTCGATGACGGCCTTGAGATCGGCATAGCCGGTGAAAAGAAGGCGGATGATCTGGGGGTATTGGTTGCGAATTTCGGTGAGGAGCTGGACGCCAGTCATTCCGGGCATGCGCTGATCGGTCATGGCGACGTGAATTCCGCCGTGGTCGAGCTTATCCATCGCCTCGGCGGGGTTGGTGGTGGTGACGACGTTGTAGTCGAGCCGGAGCAGATCGCGGACGCTTCTGACAACATCGGGTTCGTCGTCGATGACAAGGATGGTATGGCTCTTGTCCATGAAGGCTCCTATTTGCGGGAATCGAGTTTGCGGGAGACGGTTTCGGCGAGACAGCCCTTGAACGTGGGCAATCCTTCGCGTTGCCAGCGATCTTCGATCGCTTCGGCGATTTCCCGGTTGGCTTTGCACATGTTCGCGATGGCCTGGAACTCGGGATGCGAGGAAGGGACGGCGACGTGGGCGTCGTGGGCATCGACGCGGAAGAAATACTGGGAACCTCCCGGCCAGGTTTCGATCTTGAGCTTCATGTGCGGGTAGCCGCGGTTGCCGAGGCGGAGGTAGTAGCGGGAGGCGCCGTCGGCATTTTCGCGTACGAATGGGGGGCGATCGAAGGCATCTGGGCCGTCGGCCGTCGAGTTTTTCTGTAATGGATTTCACAGACGGGGGGAGGGGGCCGTCGGGATAGGCCATTTGCAAATAAATCCCGATTGCTTTTTGTACCAGGCCCATCGGGGGGAAAAAGGTCCCAATTTCAAAGGGATTACTTTGTTGGTTCTGCGACGAAATTACTTCGCTGTTTGCGCCGATGACCGACATGTATCTATCATCGAAGACTTAAACGATGCGATAAGAAAAAATGTCGGAAAAAAAGGAAATTCTGGTTGTCGAGGATGACAAAAGCGCTCAGCACTCTGACGTGCCGGGTGCTGGAAATGTACGGCTTTTCGGTGCGGCCGGCATTGGATGGGGGCGAAGCCCTGCGGCAAGTTGAGGAGCGGTGCCGAACGTGGTGCTTTTGGACCTGATGCTGCCTGACATCAGCGGCTTTGAAGTTTGCAAGAAGCTGAAGCAGGAGGCGCGGACGGCGGAAATTCCGGTGATCATGGTGACGGCGCTGACGGATGAGCAAAGCCGGCAACGAGGCATGGCCGCGGGGGCGTATGCGTACGTGACCAAGCCGTATGATCCGAATCATCTGATGGAAGTGATCCGCAAGGCGGCAGGGAAGTCGGCGCTGGCGGCAGCTTAGAGCTCGCGCAGAAAATTTAATCCCCCAGCGCAATCGCCTATGACCGCAAAATACGAAAGAACCCTCACCCCAACCCTCTCCCTGAGTACAGGGCGAGGGGGAAAAGCGGAAGATGCGATTGTCCTGGGATAAAGGGGGAGCAACGGCACTTCTGTTTCGGGTGTTTGTGGTTATACTGCTTTGACCCGGATGGATCCGGCCGGACCCTTTTTTGGTCATTCGCATGGATGCGAAGAAATTCTCTTGGCGAGCCGCGATGCCTGATATCCCGGGCGGCAATCCTTCATAACATTGGGCTGATTCGCAGGGCGATCGCTCCGGAGGTGAAAATCTGCGCGGTGGTGAAGGCGGACGCGTATGGGCACGACGCGGACATCGTGGTGGATACGCTGTGCAATTTCGCCAGCGGGGAATGCCGAGCCGCCGATGGTCGATGCGCTGGCGGTGGCGGATATCGACGAGGCGGCGGCGACTGATGGCGTGCGATCTGCCGGTGATGGTGCTGCGGCCGGTCGAGAATGCCTATCTGGGCAGCCAGCGGGCGAGGCTGGAGGCGGCGTGCCGGCATGGGTGGGTGCTGTCGATCGCATCGCCGCGCGGCGGCGCAAGACCTGGCGCGAATCGCGGAGAACCGGGGGCAGCGGGCCAACGTGCAGGTGATGGTCAATACCGGGCTGAATCGGGCGGGGGTTGATCCGGGCGAATTTGCCGGCGCTGATGGACAAGATTTCTTCGCTGCCGGCGCTGCGGCTGCTGGGAGTGGCGACGCATTTCGCCTCGTCGGATGAGCCGGGGAATCCGCTCAATGGGGAGCAGCTTGCACGGTTTCTGTCGGCGACGGCAAATTTCTGGCCGGCGGCGGCCATCGCGACCGCATCGCTGAGCGCGGCGAATTCCGGCGGGGTCTTCTTCCAGCCGGCAGTCGCACCTGGACATGGTTCGCCCCGGCATCAGCATTTATGGGATTGATCCGACGTGCCGGCCCAGCGTCGACCGCACGCTGCGGCCGGCGATGAAATGGACGGCCGCCGCTGATCGCGATCCACGATGTGCCGGCCGGGGCGCAGGTGGGATACGGCCAGACCTGGACGGCGGCGAAGCGCAACCCGGCTGGGAACTGATTCCAATCGGTTATGCCGACGGATATCCGCGCGCGCTTTCGAATATCGGGACGATGATGGTGGGCGGCCAGCCGGCACAGGTAGCCGGGCGCGTGAGCATGGATTTGACTGGTGATCGATCTACAGAACGCGCCGCGGGCGACGATCGGGGATGAAGTCACCGTCATGGACAACGATCCGCTTTCACCGGCCAGCGTATATCGGATGGCGGAGCTTTGCGGCACGATTCCGTACGAGATTTTTTGCCGGATCGGGTCGCGCGTGCGGAGAGTGGCGGTGGAGGATTTTGGGGTGAGGAGCGGGGAGAGGGGTGAGAGCGATGAGATGGAGCAGCAGATTTCGGGGGATGAATCAGAGTTTTGATCCGTTGGATTTCCAAGGCCGCCAGGAGACTGCCGGCTCGGCTGGAATCATGTCATCCAATACACGGCGCTGAGCGCGGAGGATATCGCTTCGGGTGATGATGCCGATCGGCTTGCGCGGATTGGCGGAATCGACGACGACGAGGCGGCCGACATCGTGATAGATCATTTCGTTGGCGGCGTCGCGAAGATAGGCCTCTGGGGAAATTATGATGGGCGGCGCGGGCGACCAACTCACGGGCGAGCAGCGCGGCGTCGAGCGCCGGCTTGTGAAAGTCGCGAAGCGTGAGGACACCGACAAGATTGCCTTGTGCGTCAGCAACGGGATATCCCTGGTGGGTCCAACCGGGATCGCGGGCGAAAAGTCTCTGGCGGATGAGCGGCGCGGGATCGTCGGCGGAAATGACGGTTACCGCGGAAGAAGCGGCCTGGGAGACCCTCAGATGCGCGAGAAGATCGGAGGAGTATTCGGAGGGCACATCCACGCCGCGGCGGGCGATTTTTTCGGTCATGATCGTGTTGCGCATGAGGAGGCAGGAGACGAGATAGCGCCATGGTGCAGCCGCCGAGAAGGGGCAGGAGGCTCAGAGGCTGGAGAGTGGTTTCATAAGCGAAGACGACTGAGGCGAGCAGAGCTCGCGACGCCCCGGCGAACATCGCGGCCATGCCGATGAGGGCGGCGATGTGCAGATCGATTCCGGCGGCGGGGCAGAGTCGTTTTGCACCGGCGCCGAAGAGAAATCCGAGGCATCCGCCGATGGTGAAGAGGGGAGCGAGCGTTCCGCCGGATGTTCCGCTGCCAAGCGCAATTGCCCAGGAGACGAATTTGAGGATGCAAAGCGTGGCTGCCGAGCTCGAAGCGTCGGTGCGCGACATGAGGACATCGCTGATATTTTCGTAGCCAACGCCGAGGGTTCGTGGGGCGAAGTATCCGATGATTCCGACCGGGATGGCGCCGATCGCGGGCCACCACATCCAGTGAACGGGGAGTTTTTCGAAGAGGTCTTCGACGGCGTAGACGGCGCGGGTAACGAAGACCGAAGCGAGGCCGATCAGAGAGCCCAGCAGCAGATAGATCGCCATTGCGGCGAGGGAAGGATGGATGATTTCCGGCAATTGAAAGACGGGGTAGGGCATGCGGAGGGAGAATCGCGTACCGGTGGCGACGGTGCTGGCCAGGGCGACGGGGATGAAGGATCGCGGGCGGAATTCGAAGAGGAGCAGTTCGACGGCGAGTAGGACGGCGGAGACAGGCGTGCCGAAGATGGCGGCCATTCCCGCGGCGGCGCCGGCAGCCAAGAGCGTTTTGCGCTCGACGGCGGTGGTGGGGAGGATTTGTCCGATGAGCGATCCGAGCGCTCCCCCGGTCGCGATAATGGGGCCTTCGGCGCCGAAGGGGCCGCCGGTTCCGATGGCGATTGCCGCGGAGAGGGGCTTGAGGAAGGTGAGGCGGGCGGGAACGCGGCTCTGGTGAAGAAGGACGCGTTCCATGGCTTCGGGGATTCCGTGGCCACGGATTCCGGTCGAGCCAAAGCGGGCCATCAGGCCGACCAATATTGCGCCCACGACGGGAACCGCGACGACCCACCAGCCGAGATGATTGCCGGTTGGGGCGGTGAGGACGGGGGTGAGCGTTCCGAAAAAGCTGATGCCAGTGATGACGCCGATGAGCCAGACCAGGGCCTTGGCGACGAAGGCGCAGATTACACCGAGAAGGATGCTGAGCAGGGAGATGAGCAGGACTCGGCCGTCGACGAGGGAACTTCGAAACGGAGTCTGCACAGCCCGCAGGGCCGGACCCATCGATGGAGAGACCGGAAGGGCTTCGGTGGTGCTCGCCTGCTCGAGCGGATGATCGGGATTCATGGTGGGAGTCATATTTTTTTTCCTCTGCGATGTTTGTCCTCAAAAAACAGGGCTGGTTTTCCGGCATCGATGCCGGTTTTGTGGATCATCTCCCGGAGCAAATCCGCGAGGAGCCGGCGACGGCGCGGCTGAAATTCCGCGAGGGCCTGGATCATGCGTTCCTGTGCCGCGGCGGGGGCGGTTCGCAGCAGCCGCTTTCCGGCTGGAGCGAGCGACAACTGTACGCTTCTGGCGTCTTTTTCGGAGCGGACGCGATTCACCAGGCCGCGATGGACCAGCTTATCGACGACGACGGATACGGAGCTTTGATGGGTGTGGGTGCGATCGGCAAGCTCGTTGACGGAGATACCGCCGGCGGCGTCGAGCTGGCGGAGGACGAAGAGCTGGGCGCCGGAGATGCCCAGGCGCGACTCGGCCTCGCGGTCGAAGAGCCGCAGGGCACTGACGATGCGGCGGATGGAGTCGAGGACATCGCGGATGTCGCGGGTATTTGTATGGGGTCCCATATATTTACCGATCGGATTTTAGGGCCCCTTAAATTTAATTTCAAATGGCGTGGTTTTTAGAGCTGGGGAGGGCGTTTTCCCCCTCGCCCGGTACTGGTGGGAGAGGGCTGGGGTGAGGGCCTTGGAAAATCCGAGCGAACCTATGGATTCGGCCCTCACCCTAACCCTCTCCCAGAGTACTGGGAGAGGGGATAAGAGGGATATGAGGGTGATCAATACCGATAGTGCTCCGCCTTATACGGCCCATCCACCGGCACGCCGATGTACTCGGCCTGCTCCTTGCGTCAGCTTCGTCAGCTTCACGCCGATCTTTGCCAGGTGCAGGCGGGCGACCTTTTCGTCGAGGTGCTTGGGCAGCACGTAGACCTTCTTCTCGTACTTCGTTGTTGTTCGTCGCCAGCTCGATCTGGGCGATCGTCTGGTTGGTGAAGCTGTTGCTCATCACGAAGCTGGGATGGCCGGTGGCGCAGCCGAGGTTCAGCAGCCGGCCTTCGGCGAGGATCAGCACGCTGTGGCCGTCGGCGAAGGTCCACATGTCGTATTGCGGCTTGATGTTGGTCTTCTTGATGCCCTTGATCTTCTTCAGGCCGGCCATGTCGATTTCGTTGTCGAAGTGGCCGATGTTGCCGACGATCGCCTTGTCCTTCATCTTCGCCATGTGCTCGGCGGTGATGATGTTGTGGTTGCCGGTGCGTGGTGATGAAGATGTCGGCGTAGGGGAGCGTGTCTTCGAGCGGTCAGAACCTGATAACCCTCCATCGCGGCCTGCAGGGCGCAGATCGGATCGATCTCGGTGACGATCACGCGCGCGCCCTGGCCCTTGAGCGATTGGCAGCAGCCCTTGCCGACGTCGCCGTAGCCGCAGACGACGGCGACTTTGCCGCTGATCATCACATCGGTGGCGCGCATCAGGCCGTCGACCAGCGAATGCCGGCAGCCGTACAGGTTGTCGAACTTGCTCTTGGTGACGCTGTCGTTGACGTTGATGGCGGGGAAGAGCAGCGTGCCGGCCTTCTGCATTTCGTAGAGGCGATGCACGCCGGTGGTGGTTTCTTCGCTGACGCCCTGCAGTCTCGTCGGCGACCTTGGTCCAGCGCTTGGGGGTCTGCCTTGAGCGTCTTGGCGAGCAGCTTGAGGATTTCCTTGAACTCTTCGTTGTCGGTCGTATCGGGCGACGGGAACTTTGCCGGCGTTTTCGAATTCGACGCCCTTGTGGATCAGCAGCGTGGCGTCGCCGCCGTCATCGACGATCTGGTTGGGGCCGCGCGCCGTCGCCGAAATCCAGAGCGCGCTCGGTACACCACCAATATTCCTCCAGCGTTCTCGCCCTTCCAGGCGAAGACCGGAATGCCCTGCGGGTTCTGCGGCGTGCCCTTGGGCCCGACCGCCACCGCGGCGGCGGCGTGGTCCTGCGTGCTGAAGATGTTGCACGAGCACCAGCGCACGTCTGCGCCGAGGGCGGCGAGCGTTTCGATCAGCACGGCCGTCTGAATCGTCATGTGCAGCGAGCCCATGATCCGCAGGCCCTTGAGCGGCTGCTGCTTGGCGTATTCCTCGCGAACGGCCATCAGGCCGGGCATCTCCTGCTCGGCCAGCATGATCTCCTTGCGGCCCCAGTCGGCGACTTCCGGCGAGATGGAAGCAACCTTGAATTCCAGCGCGGGGGCTGGCGATTTGCCATTGGATTTGGCGATAGATTTACCTGCGGGTTTTGAAATCATTTGAGTCATAAAACGATACTCCTATAAGGTTTGGTTAGGTTGAACTGCCAACGGCAAAACATTGAAGCCACCGGCCGGAAGCGCGGGCCGCACATCGGGCGACATTTTCCAGCGCAGAATTTTATAGACCGAATATCCGGCGATGATGGGCACTAAAGTCGTAAGGACCCCCTGCAATTCGATATTTGTCTTTCCCGGAACAAAAGGAAAAAACTTTTCGAGAACATCGGAAGACTCGAGCCAGACGGCAAATCCAAGCAGACGGCAGAAAGTGTTGACGCGATATTGATGGCCCATCGGCTCGCCGTATTCATTTAGCGGGTCGGCAAGCCGGGCCGCGGCGATAATCCAACGCGACAATTTGCGATAGGCAACCGCTGCGAGGATCAGGTAAAGAATCGAGGAGACGCCTTCGATGGTGGCGCGACATTTCTCCGGCACCTGGGCGTCGAGACAATATTCAAGCAGGGCAACTACTGCGAGCATCGTCCGAACGGTGAGAACAAACGCAACCAGCGCGAGCGAAAACGCGACCGTGAAGCGAACGGTCGAGGCATTCCATCGCATCCAAAGCCGATATGCCGACCAATAGCCAGCGAAAAGAATCGCCCCTGCCTCCGCAAACAAAACCAGAGCGACCACAAATCCGATCAAATCAAAGGGCTTCATGGGCCCGTGGATCTCGCTGATGATCCAGCGAGCCAGCAGCCAGGTAAAGTACGCCAGTATCGCGATGAGCAGCACCGATGCTCCGCGCACCCCGATCTGCCATGCTTTTTTTCGGTCAATTGGCATGGGACTCCGTTGGCTTCGTAGCCATCGAGATGAACAGCGCCGGTCCCTTCACATTTGCCTCCGGCGGCAGCGGAAGCGCCGTGGCAATTTTTAAACCCGCCTCGGATGACCAGCGCCGAACCTGCTCCAGATCAAACCCCGGCCAATGCTGATTCATCTGCCGGCGGAAGTCATCGCGGTCGTGCGGGAGAAGATCGACCATCACGACTTTCCCGCCGGGCTTGAGAATCCGCCCCGCTTCCGCGATCGCGGTTGCGGGATCGAGGATATAGGTCAGGGCCAGAACCACCAGGGCGGCATCGCACGATGCGGATTCGATGGGAAGGCTGGTCAATTCGCCGCGAATCAGCTCGACGTTGGGATAATTCGCCAGCCGGCGGCGGGCGTCTTTGAGCATGGCCTGGGAATTGTCGATTCCGATGATCCGCCCCACGAACGGCGCCAATTCGGCTGAGATCGGCCCGGTGCCACACCCCAGATCGGCGACAACCATGTTCTGATCGAGAAGCGCGAAACCCGCGGCGGATGAAAAATGATTGCCGTAAAGCTGGGCACGCAGGTTGTCCCACTGGGCAGCAGCGCCCGCGAAAAAGGACTGGCTGCTGCTGCGACGCTGGAGAAGCCGCTGGAGGCGAAGCTGGTCCTGGGCGGTGGTTGCCCAGCGGTCGATCTGCTCCCGGGAGACGAGCCAAAGCCGTCGGGCGGCGGGGTCGAGCTCGTCCAGCAGGGTCCGGTAAAGATGGGTGGTTCCGTCGCGGCGGGCGCGAACCCAGCCGAGATCGGCCAGCACTTTCAGGTGCCGGCTAACCGTGGACTGGGGCATTTGCAGGACGTCGCAAAGCTCGGCGACGCCGAGCTCCTGGCGGTCGAGGACGCGCAAAATCCGCAGGCGGGTGGCATCGGCAAGACCTCCCAGCCAGCCGAGAACCAGATCGGGTTGTTCGAGCTGCGATTCCATCCGTCAATCCGCATAATAAGATACATAATCCGTATGCCCCGTCAATATCGTATTATTAGGGTATAAGCCACCGGCGAGATGGAGTTATCAATTGCCGGCGTGGGGCCCAGCGTCGAATTTTCAACGGGCACACCGATTGCTCCACCGTTAAAAAAGACGCATGGTCGCAAGTCGCAATGACTACTAACTGTGCAATTGCCCAACGCACGGAGGCGCGGCAAGCGTGACCCGCATAATTACGGAGTAGCGTAAGGTAGCTTGTACCAAGGTGATGGATTACCGGAGTACCTGACATGAGCGATCGACACTTTAAATACCTTTTGATCGGCGGCGGAGTCGCAGCCAGCGAAGCCGCGAAGGCCATTCGCGAGATCGACCGCGAGGGGGACCTGTTGATGGTCGCCCAGGAGATCAACCGCCCTTATTTTCGTCCGCCGCTGAGCAAGCAATTCCTCCGCTCTCCGGGCAATCGAGAAACGCTCTTCACGCAGCGGGCCGAATGGTTTAACGACAACCGCGTGCAGCTTCGCACCGGCCGTCGGGCAGCGCACCTGGATACGACGCGGAATTCGGTGACGCTGGATAATGGCGAGGGCGTGTCGTTCGATCGACTCCTCATCGCCACCGGCGGAACCGCGCGGGCGCTGGATATTCCCGGATCGCATCTGCCGAACCTGTTTTATCTTCGGACACTTGAGGACGCGGACCATCTGCAACTGGCGATGGCCAAGGCCAAAGCCGGCGGGCTGGCGCACGCGCGGGGCGCGGTCGGGCGGCAATTATCGGGGGCGGACTGCTGGGCGTGGAATTGGCCGGAACACTGACCGAAGCCGGTTTGCACGTCGAACTGGCGCTTCCGGATGAGCATCCCTGGCGCCGAATCGCCGGGGAAACCGCCGGGCGGAGCATTTCGCGGATTCTGGAAGCGCGCGGCGTGTCGGTCCATCGCAACGACCGGGCCTTCCGCCTCGAGGGCGACGGGCGCGTGCAGCGCGTGGCCCTGGCGTCGGGCCAAACCTTCCCCTGCGATTTCGCCGTGGCGGCGGTGGGAATCACGATTCACAAAGAGCTTCTGCGCGGCACGCCCATCGCGGCCGAGCAGGCGATCCTCGCCGACAGCTCCTGCCAAACCAGCGTGCGGGACATCTTCGCCGCCGGCGACTGCGCGGCGCTATTTGACCCGCTCTTCGGCAAGCACCGCACGTTGCACCACTGCGACAGCGCGGCAAAAACGGGCCGGATCGCCGGCATCAACATGGCCGGCGGCAGCGCCAAGTTCGAATCGGCCAGCTATTTCGACAGCGAGTTTCTTGGCTTGAAGGTGCGCGTCTGGGGCGAAGCCCGGGCGGTCGACCGGCGAATTTTCCGCGGCTCGGCCAGCGCGGAGAATCCGCGGTTCATCGAATTCGGCGTCGCCGCGGATGGCCGGCTCGCCCAGATCATCGCCATGCAAAGCCCTGAGCCGGATGAGCTATTCGCCGGCGCGGTCGAGCGCCGGCTGCGAATCAACGGCAACGAAGAGCAGCTTAAAGATCCGGCTGTTCCGCTGGAATCGATCCTCAAGTCGGAATGATTGACCGCGAAGGCGGCGAAGAAGAATTGCCACAGAAAAAAATCAGATGGACACAGATTTTCAGAAACAATATCTGTGTGCATCTGATTTTGATCTGTGGCAATTTTGCATTTCTTCCCGCTCTTCGCGGTAAAAACAGACCGCCGGCGCGAAAAACGCTTTCGCCACCGGCGGTCTATTGAACAACGGGTTTGGGAAATCCGGGCGGAAGCGGCTTGCGGCCGATCTCCGCCCGGCTTTGTTTTTACGGGTTATTCGGATTGTTGTTGGTGCTGTCAGACTGCGTCTTTGTCTCCGAATGCGAAATCACGTTTCCATTCGGATCGGTGACGGTCTGTTCCTGCACCTTCTGATGCTCGGCGGTGTCGTCGCTCTGACACCCGCACAGGAATCCGCCGTAGGTCGAAAGAACTGCCGTTAACAAGGCCACTTTCAAAGCTTTCATAATGCCTCCAAATCAGTTTGACGTTCGAGGGGACAGAAACAAACGCAATGCCAGACGGGTCGAACTCGCGTAATTTGCGAAAATCGGGATTCGATCGCCAAAACGTCGCAGGCAAGCCCGACAGTTGTCGCATTGGTGCGTCAAACAAGCCGCGCGAAGTCAGGCGACGGGGGGCGGCTTCGGTGTCGGCGTCGAGAAAGCGCATGCCCCAGAGCCACAGAACGCCGCCGATAAGCATCATTCCCGAGACGGCGACAAATCCCCAGCGGAGATCAGGATGGCCGTGGATTGGCCTGGCGTGGTCGCGGATGGTGCCGATAATTCCCGGCGAAATCGCGTCGCCGAACAGATGGATGATGAGGATGTTGATCGCGAATGCCGAGGCTCGAATCGCCGGCGGGGTGGTGTTGGCGAGTGCCGTGTTGCTCGGCCCCGTGTTGAAGAAGAGACAGAAGACGGCGAAGAAAATGACCACCCACGCCAGGGGGAACGGGGTCACCAGCAGCAGGAGAAAGAGTGGAAATCCGGCCAGCATTCCGATCCCGGAAACCAGGAAATAGCTGCCGGAAATTTTGTGCCGGAGTTTATCGCCGGCAATTCCGCCGCCGAGGGTCGCGATCAGTCCGGCCACTACCAGGATCAAGCCGAAGTACCAACCGGATTGTTCGGGGGTTAGTCCGCGATCGACGGTGAGATAGGTCGGCATCCAGATGGCGACGCCGCCGATGGCGAACGTCATCGCCGTCATCGCGGCGGTGTTCACCAGGTAGCTGGGGATTTTGAGGAGGATCGCATACTGCCGCCAATCGGCCCGGTGGGTCGCGGCCTCGGTGGCGTCGGCCGCGCCGCGCTGCGGCTCGCGCATCATAAAACAAGCCAACCCCAGCAGAATTCCCGGCGGCATGGTGAGGAGGAATGCGTGGTGCCATCGGCCGGGATGGTCGAAGTGGCTGCCAAGGATATATCCGAACGCGCTACCGACGGGGATCGCCGCGTAAAACCAGGCGAGAACTTTGCCGCGCTCGGCGACGGGGTAAAGATCGGAAATCAGCGTCGGCGCCACCGGCCCATAGGCCGCCTCTCCCACGCCGATCAGGCAGCGCGTCCCCAGAAGCATCGCATAATACTGTGCGCGACCCGAAGCGCCGCTGGCCAGGCTCCAGAGCAAAACGCCGATGCCGATGAGCAGCCAGCGCGAAAAACGGTCCCCGAGCCAGCCGAAGATCGGCGAGAGGAGCATGTAGGTGAGCAGGAACGCCGTCGCCAGCCAGCCCATCGCCCCGCTGCTGACGCCGAACTGGAGACGAATCGTCTCCTGCACCGAGGAGAGCACCTGGCGGTCCACATAATTAAATAAATTGATGGCCAGGAGCAGAACGAGAGAGATTCGCGCTTGGCGGCGCTGGGACATGGAGAGGAATCATGGTTGGGCCAGAGCAACCGTCAAGGGGGCGGCGGTCAAGGGTGCGGACCGGCTTTGAGCGCCGCCAAAGCCTCTGGCGAGAGGGCGACGTTCCAGATGGTCATGTCGCGCACTTGACCTGCGAACGTCCGCTTTCTGTCCCAGGGGTCGAGAGGGGCGAGCCAGACGCGCGGATCATCATCGGCAAGTTCGACGGAACTGCGGCCGATGACCCGGCCATTTTTAAAGATCGTCAGAACGCTGCCGTCGTAGGTGGCGGTGAGCATTTGCCACTCGCTCAGGTCGAAAATCGATTCGGTATCGACATCGCGGTTGGTGCTCCAGAAATGAATATGGCCGTCGAAGATGCATAGATATCGCCCCAGGCCATCGCCCGAATCGTCGCAATGGCCAAATCCGGCGATGATCGTGTAATCGAGCGGCATTCGCTCCGCGCGCACGAACATGTTGAGCGTCCAGGCATCCCCGCGATGGACCGGCAATTTCGCAACCTGCTCGCCGCCCGCATCGCTGGGCAGATTCAGCAAATCGGCATGATAGACGGGGCCGGAGACGTTAAAGGCTATCGGGGCTGGATCGACGGGGTTGGCGGCGGGGGAAATATCCGTGATTCCCGTCACCGTGAGCTGATGCGGCCCGGCCGCGAGGGGCTGGGCGAATTTCAGCTTTACGCTCAGCGCATCTTGCGAAAGCTGCGCGGAAACCACCTCCGCCGGCGGGTCGAGGTGGTAATTCGCCGGATTCTCGGCGGAACTTTTTTCCAGCGACGCGGAGAAGGCGATCGTCGCCTCCGGCATGACGTTTACGCTGGAGACGCTTTTCACGGAGGGATGGGTAGTATCGTGGATGTCGAATCGCGCGGTGGCGACGGGTCCGCCGTTGCCGTCGCTGTCGAACTCGCGCGCTTCCACGGTCATGGGAATCACCGCGGCAAATGGGGCGGAATAAACGGGGGAGCTGAGCGTTGGCGTGGTGCCGTCGGTCGTGTAGTGAAGCCCGCCATCATGCCAGTAGAGCGGATGGGCGATGGTGATCCACATCTCTTCGCTGCCTGTTCCGCCGGGGGGTGAGATCTGCGGGGCGTCATTCGCCTGGTGATCTTGCAGCATGTCGTAAAGCGGCATGGCGGGGTGCGCGTCATCGTGTACGTTGCTCGCCGCCGTCATCGCGAAGAGGCGGATATTCGGATTGCGCGGAAGCACCACGGTCTTCGCATCCGCGGGAACGTCCAGGGCGTATTTGAACAGATAGCAGAAGCGATAATATTCGTTGCCGGTATCCGGATTGTGCCGGTAAGAGCTGAACCAAGCGACGGTGTCGGGCCTGATATAACCCGGCGTCAGCCCGGCAAATTTGTTGTTCCAGTTGTAAGTGAGCGCGGGGATGACGCCGCGCCAGAGGCGCGTGTCCCACTGGCCGATGTACCCGCTCCAGTTCTGGACTTTGAGCTGAATCGGCTGGCTCCCAACTTCAAATTCGCCGGTCTGATCGCCGCCGAGGGCGGAGGCCAGCAGATAAATCTTCTCGGAGCCGGCTGGAATCGCGATCTCCTGCCCCTGGCAGGCGACGGCATTTTTCTGGCCGTCTGCGGTTGAGCCGACATTAAACGGAATCCCCTCGCTGACGATCTTCGGGGGCAGCGCCTCGGCCGGATAACTTCGCCCGGCTTCGTCGAACGCCCCGCCGGCAAGATTCTCGTGCGAGCTCACGACAGCCAGATCGTAATCCAGCGCCAGGGGCTGAGTGACAGGCGGTGAAAGCTGAGCCGCCGACGGCGACAACTGCACCGAAAATGTCCGCAGACCGAACGGCTGGATATCGAAAACAATCTTGCCGCCCCGGCAGGTCGCCGGCGCGATTTCGCGCTCCTGGCCGTCCAACTCATCGGCGGCGACAACCGAGGCGGCGAACCCAAGCTCAACGCCGTGGACATCGCTGCCCGTCAGTTCATTGACGCGAACGATGATCCTCTGGCCATCCTCTGCTTTTTTCAGCGCGATCACTTTCACGCGATCATCGCTGCAATTGACCATCGAAAACGACTTGCCCAGCGGCCCATCGTGAGCGGTCGCCTCAAACGCGATCAGCGGCTGATTCAGTCTTGCCCCCATCCAGGGAACCCCCGCGGTCTGCCAGCTACCCGCGTGCGGCGCAATCGCGTAGAGGATCTGATGACGCCCCAAATCCTGCGTCGCCTGATCTTGATAATTCGTGTCGGCCTCGGGCGTATAAAGCAGCGTCAACCGAAGCGTGTTGTCGCTCGGCTTATCCGATCCGTATTTGCAATCGTTGAGCACGCCAACGCCATACGAAGCATCCGGCGAATCCAGATCGAACCACTTCTGCTGCGGCACTTCGAATTTCTTCGGATTGTTATTCCCGCGCGGCACCGCCGCCGACTGCGATTCGTACACTGCATTCGGATTGCCGACACTCAGCGGAAAGACCGCCTTGAGGCTCGACTGCTGTGTTTGCCAGTCGATGTGCGTTTCGATTTCGATACGGTCTCCGGCATCACCGCCGGCAAGACGGATGATCTGCACGAACTTCGAGCCGTGCGCGTTGCGGGTGATTTGCAGCGCCGCCCGCACCGGGCCTTTCTCGATCACGCGTATGTCCGCCGGCCCATCCACATATCCAACCGGCGGCTTCTCCCGATCCTTCCAGTCCATATTCCACGCCGGATACTGAGCGGGATTCTCATGTAAAAAAGCCAGCCGCATGGGCGCGGAAAGAACTTCGCGATTGTTTTTCTTGTCGAAGATCGAGGCGATGTCCCCATTGGGATTGACCGTCACGCTGAACCTCGAGTTCTCGAGATGATTCGGATCGGCCGATGCTTCCCAATCCATCGGCAACGACAGGTCGGAGAGAAACGCACTGTATGCCGCGAATCCCATCGGAGGAACCTTGGCAAGAAACAAGACCCGCGTCTGATTGGGTCCCAGACTTTCGAACTGCGAAGGAACCGGTTTTCCATCTGGGCCGATCACCTCGTTTAGTGCATATCCCGGGGCCGCAATCGTCGCTTCCGCGACATCCTCGCGCGCGATCGAGAGCGGATTAAACACGACGATATTGCTCTCGCGCGTGTCCATCCCCTTGATGACCGCGCCGGCGGCATCCTGGGTGATGGCCGCAAACTGGTTCATATCGAGCACCATGTTGTTCCAGGAATATTCATACGCCTTGGGGATCATGGTGCCGGCCATGGTGTCGTGAAAATGCGCGCCGAGGACGAGCCGCCAGGCGTTGGCGAGTTTTTCGCGGGGATAGGGCGCGGATCCGAGCCAGTCGGCCATCACCGACGCCGCCTCGGCAGCGGAGGCAAGCTGCTCGCTCTTACGGTTCAGCCGTTTGACGAACGCCTGGGATGAAAGCGAGCCCGCGGAGTGATTAGTCAGCAGAAGATCGCCCTGATACCTCGGCAGTTTCGCGATCTGGTCATTGGTGAGATCCAGAAACATCTGGTCCGAGCGCGACGAGACGACCTTGATGGGGCCGTTTGAGGTGACGCTCTTTTCAACCCAGGCGACCGAATCTTCCGAAGGCGCCCCGCCGCGGTCGCCGGTGCCGTAGTAGTGATAATCGACGGCTACGCCACTGCGTTTAAAATCGTCGTCGAGCCGCGTAACCCACTCCGGGTCAGAGCTGAGATTGTCATCGACGCTGGACGTATAGCTAAGCGGATTGAGTGCCGCGACGACGCCGCGACCATCCGGGCCGACCCACACGCCGACATTGAACGGAATTCCCACCGCCGATCCCCACGTCAACTTCTGCGTCGAAAACCCCTTGATCCCACAGTGCGCCAGGATGCTTGGCAGCGAGGCCTGGAATCCGAAACAGTCCGGCAGCATGAATTCCGCGCTGGCTTCTCCAAATTCCTTCCGGAAAAATTCGTTGCCGTAGAGCACCTGGCGAATCAGCGCCTCGCCGGAGGGCATGTTGGCGTCTCCCTCTTCCATCGACGATCCCGCCGGAAACCATCGCCCCGCCGCCACGTAGGCTTTGAGCTTCTGGTAATCCTTGGGGTAATACTCCTTCATCATCATATAGCGATTGGCGCCGGTGAAGTTGAAGATGTAATGAGGGTATTTGTCGAAGAGGCGAAAGTTGTCCTCCATCGTCTTACGCAAGAATTCCGCGATCACCTGCGGATAGCTCCAGCGCCATTGGGTGTCGAGGTGGGCGTAGCCGACGACGTAGAGGACTTTCGGCGGTGTGGAAGGAAGCGTCTGTGCGAAGCACGCACCGGTGGCGAAAAATAGGACCGCTATAAACTGCAAAACCCTCGTCATGATTCACCGAGAATACCCGCTGCGCGGTCGATGTCTCAAGCGATGGGCGCGATGTTGCGGCATTGCCGGCAATAATTGTCTTGCGGAAACTGGGGCCGATCGCAACACTATCGCCTCAGAATCACAGAGTGGGAGGAGAAGATGCCAGTTAGATCTCGATCCTGCGCGTTGACATTGGAAAATCACTTTCGCCGCAGCCGGCGCGTCGGTGGGGCTGCTGCATCGCGCCGCCGTCGGTGCGCTCACCTGGAATTTCTATTACACCGCCACCGACGGCTCTACCGACAACGCCGCCGGACAATTGGTTACCACCGCCTACCAATCCAATTTGAGCGGATACCGCGCCATCGGCGCTACCGGATTTTACAACAGCCAAGAGATCAGCGGAGTAGTTCCGGCCGCGTATCTCGACGGAAACGACAACATTCTTTTTCCCTCGAGCCCTTATCTCGATGGCTCTGGAATCTATTTCTGGATCGCCGGCACCGATCAGTATTTCGGACTGTTCAATTACTTCGGAACGATTTACGACCAGGGCAAGTCTTCCGGCGTCCTGACCGTCGATGCGGTGCCGCAGACCACGGTCACCTGGTCGAACGGTCGCCGCCAGCAACACCTGGGACGCCTCCAGTCTCAACTGGAGCGTAGACGGCTTTGCCGCTCCCTACACGGACGGCAACAACGTCGTCTTTAACGACGATAACGGTGGCGCCGCGAACTACACCGTCAATGTCATCGAAGCCGTTTCGCCCGGGTCCATCTCCGTCAACAACAGCGCGGGAAATTACACCCTGGGCTACGCCGCCGGTGTGATTGCCGGGACCGGCTCACTTTCCAAAACCGGCACTGGAACGCTGGTTATCGCCGCGCCCGATACTTCGACGGGAACTTTTACCGTCAACGGCGGAACCGTTCAGGTCGCCGGCTACGGGCTCGATTCCGCATTGATCGCCCTCTACCCCAACTCCGTCCTGGAATACACCACCTCCAGCAACACGTTCAAAGGCGCCTCCGTTTACCAGGGAACGGGAACCCTGCTCATCAACGGCACCGGAAAATTCATCTTCGGCGCGAATGGAAACGACGTCGTGAACCTTGCCGTCGGCGCTCTTGTGGATGTCGAGGGGGCTGCTTTACCGGCAGTTCCAGCCACGGCGGCATCTGGACGAACAACGACGCGTCGCTGAACATCGCCAAAAAAGCCGCGTTCGATATCGTCGAAGGCGGAACCAGCGACTCCATGCAGATCGACGCCCTCACCGGCGCGGGCGATTTCTCCGGCGGATATTCCGCCAACCCCGGTGGCCTCACCACCGCCACGATCGGCGTCGCCGGTGACGGCGGAACCTTCAGCGGCTCCATCTTCGATGACATCCAGGCTCACTTCGCCATCGTTAAAACCGGATCAGGCACCGAAACCTTCTCCGGCGCTGAATTCCTATACCGGCGGAACAACGATCAACGCCGGGGCGCTGGTCATCGCCGCCAACGGCGCCTTGCCGGACGGCGCAGTCTCCGTCACCGGCGGAGTTTTGCAGTTGGCCGGCAACACCGGCGCAGCACAATTGACTTCGCTGAGCGTTACCGGCAGCGGCGTGCTCGATCTCACCAACAATCACCTGATCATCAATTTCGGCAATAACTCCGATCCGATTTCGTCGATCTACGCCTGGCTCAAATCCGGCTTCAACAATGGGGGATGGAACGGACCGGGAATCATTTCCTCCACCGCACAAGCGCTCACCAACGGCCTGCGCTACGGCGTCGGCTGGGCCGATGGAAAAGACGGCGTCGTCCATGGCCTCTCCTCCGGACAGATCGAAATCAAATACACTTTGCTCGGCGATGCGAATCTGGACGGCACGGTAAACGGCTCCGACTTTTCCATCCTCGCCGCGAATTTCGGACTGGGAGTCACCAACTGGGACCAGGGAAATTTCCTTTTTTCCTCGTCCGTGAACGGCTCCGACTTCAGCGCCCTGGCCGTTAATTTCGGACAGGGGGACAATGGGGCCGATGCAGGCGTTTCGCAATCCGACGTTGCCGCGCTCGACGCATTCGCGGTGGCGAACAATTTGCCAGTTCCCACCATCGCCGCGGTGCCGGAACCGGCAACCGGCGCAATCGCCCTGCTCGCCGCAATCGGCGGGCTTTCGCCGCGGCTGCGCAGGAAAGCGCCGGCCCCAAGCCCGGGCAAGTAAATCGCAGATTGAAAACCTCTGCCCCTCCCCCTGCGCCTGAGTTGACGGATCAGCCCGCGGATGCGACACCTTTGCCAGCGGACCGGGGAAACTCATGCCGATGTCGAAGAAATGCAGTTTTGCCACAGATCTAAATCAGATGCACACAGATATTTTTCTTAAAATCTGATTTCTATCTGATTTATATCCCTGGCCATTCTTCTTTGTCTTGGAATTTTGTCGAATCTCCGCCCCCTCCGGTCATGGAACCTCTCAGTGAGCCACCGATGAGCGATGAATCGGCAACCACCACGATCGAGCCTTCCCAAAGCGATTCGGCCCTCGTCCAGGCCTTTTCGCGGAATCGATCTGAACCGGCATTCGCGGCGCTGGTGGATCGTCACGCCGGCTGGCTCTACGCGGCCGCCTATCGGCAACTGGGCGATCACCACCTCGCCGAAGACGCTACCCAGGCCGTCTTCGTCCTCTTTTCACAGCGGGCGAGCCGCATGAAACCAAAACAAAAACTCTCCGGCTGGCTGTTTCTGACGCTCGGTTACACCGTGAAGTCGATCACCCGCTCCCGTCGCCGCCGCGAGCATCACGAAAAGCTCGCCGCGGCCCAGCGACCGGAGGTCTTAAGTGCCGCCGGTGTCCTCACCGGCGGACTCGACAACGCGGTGGCACAGCTTCCGCGCGAATATCAAAACGCCATCCTGCTGCGGTTCTACCAGGGACTGGAAATCCCTACGATCGCCCGCCAGCTCCAGATCACCGAAGCCGCGGCGCGGAAACGAATCGAGCGCGCCCTCGACCATCTTCGCGGCCGCCTCGGTCCCGTGGCCTCCTCCGAGGCGCTCGCTTCCGCCGCGGCCTTCGGCGCGCCGCAACATCTCCCCTCGCTGTGGCGCAGCTTACCCGCGTCTCCCTCGCCGCACCCGGCAGTTCCATCAGCGCCGGCGCATCCCTCGCCGCCAAAGGCGCGGCAAACCTTATGCTCGCGGCCAACCTGAAGCTGGCTCTTCTTCTCCTGATTCTGGCTTTCCTGACAGCCGCTCCGGCCTCGCTGGCCATCTGGTACTTCGAAACCGCCCCACCGCCGCCTTCAGCTTCCGCCGCCGTCAGACCGATCCCCACTCCCGCGCGGGACATCGTGCTGACGCCCGATCAGCAGATTCTTGAGAAGGCCTATGCCGTGAGGCCGGGAGAGATTATTCGCTGGATCAAGCCGCCGTTCATTAAACAGCGGCCGTTGATCTACACGGGCATAACGTTTCCTGAGACACCCTCCACATTCATGCTCTGGGATGGGAACAATGCGAAGTTTGGAATCTGGGTCTGGAGTTTTCCCAGCCTCCAACCGAGCGATCACCTGAAAATGCGGGGGATTGCAACCTACCTTTTACGGCTCGCCGATTATCAGGTCGAAGGCGACAAGCAGCTTCTCAGCACGACGATGCCGGGCGATTTTAGTTGCGATCCCCGCGCAACCCCCCAGCAGCAAACCGCCGCCCTGCAAAAACTCTTCTCCCAGGCCGTTGGATATCCACTCACCCTCACGTTCCGCCAGGTCGATCGGCCGGTCGTTGTTTTTAGCGGAATCTGGCGCTCGGTTCTCGGCTCGCAGCGCCACCCGGTGCAAATTTACGGCCTAAGCCTGGGAGGCCATCCGAAAACCGATCGGAGTTTCACCCAATACCCTGGGGACTGGGACGACGATCTCGGCGATTGGATCAACGAACAGGTCATATTCGAAGCTCACCGTTTACCGAGGTCGATTAACTTCCACACCAACCCCCTCGGCGACGGCTCTCCCACCTCCAAAGCCGACGCCCACGACCTGAAACTCGTCTGCGATCACATCGCCCAGCAGACCGGACTCACGTGGACTCAGCAGACAAGAACGGTCCGCCGGCTGTACATCGAGCGGGCGCCATAACCTCGAATTTGCTGTGAATAGACCCCGTCAATCAAAACACCCACGGGGGGCGAAACACCTGCGTTTGCGGATGCGGATTCCCCGCTGTCGGATCCGGCTGAATCAGCCGCGGCAACCAATAACTCAGCTCCGGAATGTCATACGCGCTCTTCCCATTCGCATCCACCACATAAATATCCGGCAAAATGAACGACTCCAAATCTGCGTCCGATGCGGAACCAGCCGAATCATTCGAATTCACTTCCGTTCCGTCAGGCTTCAACGTCACCAGGTCCCCTCCCCCGACCGGTTGGCCAAAATCGGAACTGAAGATGACCAGAATCTTCTGGTGATGCGCCTTGCTCTCTTCGATCATCCGAAACGTGCGCCGCTCGAAATCTGGAAAGATCGTCTCGATACCGTCCAGGCACGGGATCGCATAATCGACGTGCTTCTCCTTGTCCCACCCTCCAACGAGCAGCAAATCGGCATGCTGTGCGTCGGCAATCTGCTTCACCTCCCGCGCGATGGCATATAGATGCGACACAGGCACCGCCGGGCAGATCACCAATCCATCCGCGTTCAACTCGTCATCGATCGCATCCGGCAGTTGCCGATGCTTCAACACCGCCGTCCAAAACGCCCCGCCGACGAGCACCACCAACGCCAGAGTCGAAACCCACTGAAAAATTTTCTGCGGAATCAGTTTCGGCCGCTCCCCCTGAAACAGCACAAACAGCACCCACGCAAACACCGCCGGCACCGCCAGCCACATTCGCGAATAGGGATACGATGCCGTATTGCTCGGCTGCCCGATCCCCACCCGTTCATACGCAAAGCAGACGAACATCACGCCCATCCCGATCGCAATCGCAATCACCCCCGCGATTCGCAACCGTATCAGCATCAATGCCGCCAGCACACCGAGCGCAATCACCAAAAACGCACAAGCCCACTCCCCCGGCACAAAAATCGGAACCAGGTCGGCAAACACCGGGCTCGCCTCCGAGCCTGGGACTGCGAAATGAAAGTAGTGAACAAAGTTCGCGTAGCTCCAGCCAAAGGTATTATCGCGCAGATACAGAATGTAATCCGGATGAACCACGTGATAGAACCGATGCACATACCACGGATAAGGCGTCGCCGCCGCGATTCCCAGCGGCCCCATCACCCACATTCTCCAATCCCGAAACCGCGTGATCGCCGCCAATACCGCCACCGGCGCCAGAAGAATCAGGCAATTCGGATTCACCTGCAAAGCCACAACCGCCAGTGCCCCCGCGAAAAAATATCGCAGTCCCCCGCGCCAAAAACCCGGCGACCTGCCTCCGCGCACCGGCAGCAGCAAAATCATCGGAATCGCAGCGACCGCCACCCCGTTGATAAACCCCCGCGGTATCCCGCAGATCATCCCATACCGATCCGACATGATCAGCGGAATCAGCAGCACCCCTCCCGCCAAAACAAAATTCCCCCGCCGGCACGCCACCCCCGCCAACAAAACGAACGGCAGCAGATCCAGCCCCACCGTCACCAGCGGACAGGCGACGTTATACGGCACATGCGCCGCCACCAGCGGCGCCGCCAGCCAACCCTCCAGGCAACAGTTGTAATCCTGCCCATAAAACGCCGGCTCGGCGATCCGCCCGTGCAGCAGATCGTGAGCCGCATACCACATGCACGTCTGATCTTCGTCGGTATATCTGAACAGATATTGCCGGCAAAGCCCCGCTCGATCCCCAATCAGCGCCACCCCAATGGCAAACACAAGTCCCAGTTTGAACGCCGAGAGAATGAACTCCCCGCGCCGCGCGGAACCCGCGGCTGCCTCGAATTCTCGGCCGCCGGGGCCGCGGGATCGCCGGATCGGGTGACGGTCATCGTTTCACCATTTACAATGACGCACTACTAAATTTCGCGTTGCAAATAATCCTGGAAACAAACGCCCCGCGGCGTCGTCTATCTCAGATATACTATCGAACAATTGAAATTCTTCACCAACATTCGCCCGCGGAATTGGAGGAGATTTGACCGACCCATCCCACCCGGCCCCAAAAGGCCGATCCCGCAACATCCTTCTCCTCGTCGCCCTCTGCTGCCTCATCTCTTTGGCCGGCATCGCCTGGCTCCTCTGGCTATTCCTTGCCCACACTCCCTCCGCTGCCATCGCTCCGCGGGATGTCTCAGACCAAAACGCCCCATCCGCCGAAACTACCCCCGGCGAGCTGACGATCCATCTCGATCAATCTGGCCCGGCAATCAGCCCCACCCTTTACGGAATCGCCCTCGAACAAATCAATCACAGCATCGACGGTGGCCTTTATGGCGAGCTTCTACCCAACGCCAACCTTTCCGTCTCCTTCCGCGGAATTCGCGGGGGCACTCTCAAAAGCGTCGGCGGCAGGACGGTTGTCGTGGGTGGTGACCTCGTGACCGTCGCCCAATACTGGTCCCTCTCCCAAATCGGCGACGTAAAGGCCGACATGCAACCCACCACCGACCTAACCGCCCCCGGCCCCAAGACCACCCTCCGCCTCACCGTCTCTTCGGTCGGAACTAGTGGCCGTGCCGCCGTCCGAAACCCGGGCTACTCCGGCATCCCCGTGAAACCCAACTGCACCTATCATGCCTCCTTCTACGCCAAGGCAGGCAGCGATTTTTCCGGCCCTCTCGTCGCCGGCATCCAATCCGAGGACACCCAAACCGTCTTCGCCAGCGCCACCATCGACACAATCGATCAAACCTGGCGCCGCTATGACGTAGACCTGAAAACCCCCGCCAATATCACTCCCTCCTACACCAACAACGTCTTCGAAATCTCCACCAACCACACCGGAACCGTCTGGCTCGCCGGTTTCTCCCTCTTCCCCCCCACCTGGAAAAACCGCCCCAACGGCAACCGCATCGACCTCATGCAACTGCTCGCAGATCTCAAACCCGGGTTTATCATCTACCCCGGCGGCGACACCCTCGTCGGCCGAAACCCTCGCTTTAGATTCGATTGGAAAAAATCCATCGGCCCCGTTGAACTCCGTATGACCATCCCTTCCGTCTGGGAACGAATGAGCAACCGCTTCGGCCTTATGGAATTTCTCCTCACCTGCGAAGACCTGCATGCCCAGCCGGTGCTGGGTATTTATGACGGAACTTCCATCTTTCAAAGCGTGAAGCCCGGAAAAGACCTCGCCCCCTATGTCCAGGACGCCCTCGACGAAATCGAATACGTCACCGGCGACAAGTCCACCACCTGGGGCGCTCGCCGCGCCGCCAACGGCCACCCCGACCCCTTCCCACTCCACGTCCTCCAGATCGGCAACAACGAGCAGCTCTACAACCAGGAAACCTACGACGCCCGCTTCACCCAGTTCCACGACGCCATCAAAGCCAGATATCCCGACTTGAAACTGATCGGCTGGATGGACCTCGCCACCACCCGCAAGCCCGATATTTCCCACACCTCCTTCTATAACCCCGCCCGCGAAATCCTCGACGACAGCAACCACTACGACTCCCTCTCCCGCAACGGCCCGCGCGAGGCCACCGAAGTTAACGCCAAGGAAGGCGATCCCGGCAAAACCCTCTTCGCCGCCCTTGCCGACATGTCCTGGATGCTCGGCGTCCAGCGAAACGCCGACCTCGTCACCATGGCCACTGCCGCCCCCACCTTCATCGATTGCGACGCCGACGAGCAGGAGCACCCCGCCAATCTCATCGCCTTCAACCCCATCTCCGCCTACGGCTCACCCTCCTACTACGCCCTGCAAATGTTTAACCTCAACAAAGGGGACACTGTCATCCCCATCCAGTTCACCCCACCCGAACTCAACCCCCCCGCCGCCGACCCAACGCCCCACGGCGCCATCGGCGTAGGAAGCTGGGGCTCGACCGTCGAATTCCGCGACGTGAAAGTCACCGCCCCCGACGGCTCAATCCTCTTCCAAACCAATTCCAACTCCCCCCTCAAAGACTGGCGCATCGGCGAGGGTTCATGGAAAATGAACCAGGGCACTCTGTCCCAAACCAGCGACCTGATCGACTGCACCGCCGTCGTCGGCGACCCCAGTTGGACCGACTACACCCTCACCCTAAAAGCCAGAAGACTTTCCGGCATCGAAGGATTCCTCATCCTCTTCCGCGCTGCCGATTCCGGAAACTTCGTCTGGTGGAACGTCGGTGGCTGGAACAACTACCGCACCGGACTCGAACAAACCATCGACGGCGACAAGCTCTTCCTCGGCAACCAGGTCCAGAACACCATCCAACCCGGCCGCTGGTACGACATCCGCGTCGTCGTCAAAAGCTCCCGAATCACCTGCTTCCTCGACAACGCCCCCATCCTCGTCGCCCGGCAGCGCTCCCACATTCCCGCCTCAGGCCCCATCTCCGCCGCCGCCAGCCGGGATACGCAAACCGGCGACGTGATCCTGAAACTAGTCAATCCCAACCCCAGCCCCGCGATCGTCAACATCAACCTCGCCGGCGCCTCCGCCATCGCCGACACCGGCACCCTCGAGCTCCTCCAAGGCTCCCCCGGCGACGTCAATACCTTCAACTCCCCCCAAAAAATCGCCCCCCTCACCTCCACAATCCATTACCCCGCCCCCCGCTTCTCCCACGAATTTCCCCCCTATTCAATAAGCATCCTGCGCCCTGATGCCGAAGTAACAACCCAGTGCCGCCGGACTTCGGCGAGCTCAGTCGAGCCGTGTCCCCACCGGCGGAATCTTCTTCCCGCCAGTCTCCCCACCGACAGAATCCTACGTCTTCGTGAAATGAAATCGCACCCCCGCCCCCTCCGCCGCGACCAACAGCGCCTCCACCGCCTTCAAATCCCGCAAAATTGGATTCGGCTGCTTAAAATCATTCAATTTCTTATTCACATATTCCACCAGCGCCCGCACCGTCTTCAGTCCCTCCTTCGCATCAAACCACGTCTCCGGCGGCAGCCGCATCTTCGCCGCGTCAAACCCCTCCGCCTCAAGCTGCGCCCGCAGCACCGCATGGCTCTCCGACCTCATCGAAGTCAAATCCGGCAAATGGCAACACCGCGCCGCAAAATCCAGCTTGTCCCCCTCCCGTGCCAACGCCTTGCCCGTCCCACCCTTCTCATAAACCGCCTGCGCCTCGGGTAGTTCCTTTTCCAATGTCACGACGATCGCTGAAGTCATGAACCCATCATATCGGCGCACTCCCCAAAGCCCCAGTGTGACCATGCTAAGACTCCGCAACCCGTGCCGAACCTCCCACCCTGCTCCCCTATCAAAGCCGTGAGGTGCTTGCACCCACGGGAACCTCCCGCTCTTCTCTACTTTCCACTCACTACTGCTCAACTCTCTCGCAGCGCCCCCTACACTCTTGCTGTATTTTCTTGACTGTTCACAAAATCGTGGGAGCATTACCCATCGCATGCCAAGGCGGGGTTCCATTCTTCTGATCGCGCTGCTCGCCTCCTCCGCAAAAGCCCTGGCCGGCACCGAGAACCTGTCCATTTCCACTCAAGTCGCCTTCTACCCAGAGGTCATCCAAGGCGGAGAAGAAGACATCGAACCAGAAATCTTAAACTTAGGCACCGAACCCGGCACCTACACCGAGGCCGCAACCTACGGCCCCAACCAGGTCAGCCTCGGATCCTATTCCGGCACTCTAGAGCCCAACACCGATCTCACCAACAATTTCCCGCTCGATACGGCTGACCTCCCGCCCGCTGCTTACAGCGTGTCGGCCACTCTGCAAGACACCACGCCCGGCAGTACCGCCCCCGCAATCACCGTCAACTCGCAATTCACCGTCGAGGCCCACGCCGCCCCGGCAATTGATCTGCAAGACGAAATGCTCCCCCTGACCGACTGTGACTCACCCCCCGTGCAGTTCGAGACGCAAGAGATTGACCCCAATTCCCTGGCCCAGGCCCCTCCCTCAGGCACCGACGCGGCTGCAACATTCGCCCCACAAATGATCGGCGATCCGCCCCCCAATATCCCCACCGCCGACTTGGATCTCGACAGCATCACTTCCACCGGCAGCCCCTACATCACCACAACTTTACAGCCCTTCATCGACCTCTTCTCCGACGACAACCCCGCCGAAGGACTCCCTTTCCAGGTCTACGCGTTTGTCCCGTCCCTCGGCGACTATTCCACCACCTTTACGCTCCATTATTCCGATGAACAAGACCTCCCCGCCGCCAACGGCCCCGGCTCCCAAGCCGCCTCCTTCACCGTGGCAGTCGACATGACCGCCACCACCGCCGACTGGACGGTCACCGTCGTCCCGGAACCGTCATCCTTCGGATTATTGACCATCATCGGCCTGGCATCGCTGGGACGTGGAAACCGGTTGAGGCAAATGTGCCGGGGGTGAAAAGGATTCAAGGAGTCAGTCGGATCGAGCCTAAGAACCGAAGTTAGTCGAGCCGTGCTCGCATCCACCGCCCCCCCGTCTTTCTCTACTGCTCAACTGTCTACTGCTCCACCCTCTCGCGAAGCGCCCCCCTTCTGAAATCTCAAATCTGAAATCCCCCTTCCCCGCCCCGTCTACTGCTCCACCCTCTCGCGCAGGCGCCCCGTATCAAAGCCGCGCGGTGCTTGCACCCGCGGGACTTCCCCCCGTCTTTCTCTACTGCTCCACTTTCTACTGCTCCCCTATCTACGCAGCGCACCCCATTTCAAAAGCCCCAGCATGGCCGTCCAGGCGGTCCCGCGCAATTGCCGTTGAGCCGCACCCTCGCTAGCTCGCGCTAACTCGCGCAAAAAATAAAAGGATGGGGCGGGCACGGGGCGATCGTTCTTGACCCTGCCCGCACACTACAGGTTACTCTGATTACCACTCGATTGTGCAACAATCGCGACGTTTTCTACCACAGCAAACACTAGTAGAGCTCGCCGAATATAATCTAATTCGTAATATTGCTAACGCAATAATTTTTAACCATACTATATGTAACACAACAGTATTTAATACAACACTTTATATATCTATGGGAATTACATATATAAAAATGAACTAAAAATTCTGGAATTTCAAATTTCAAATTTCTCATCTCTTATTTATACTTGACGAGGTCGCTCCGAAGCGTTCTATTTCATTATTTATTATCGTCCGGAGCGTAGGACAAAACGAGAAAGGGTGGCAGAATCATGCGGACACTCCTGATGACGTCAGCGGGCGCAGTTGTCGCAGTAATGAATCCGGAAATCGTTCACCCATCGTTGGACCTCGCGTCCGGCGGTGCAGAACCCTGGACTCTCTGGGTCGAGCGCCTCATTATCGCTGGGCTGATGCTCGCGGCCTTTCACGCCGCCGTTACCGTTTGGCTCGACTCCTGGCCGGCTCGACGCTACAGCGGAAGCTGGGTCTCGGAGGATGGCCAAATCCGTTTCCGCGCCTCCCAACGCCGTCCAAAACGCGTCTTGTTCCACCTCGACGATAACTGCTTCCGGGGGATACTCATCCTCCGCCGCAGCGACTGCGATTTCTATGCGCTTACCCATTGCGAAAATGGCGGCCAAGCCGGGTATCTCTCCGTCGAGGTCGATCCAACCGGCGCGCTGCGACTTGGATTCCTCGGTCGCGACCTCTTTCAGCGCACTGACGTTCATCGCATGCAACGTACTGATGGCCGCCCCCCGACCACCGGCCCCAAATCCCATCCCGCTCAACGCGACTAATTACGGAGCAATACCCCCATGCCGTCTCAAAACTCCTCCTCAATCTCATCGTCGATCGAAACAGCCCCGGTGATCGATACTAGCGCATCCACCAGAGATCGCCTCACGAATCAGGCGGTCCTGACTTTCGACCGTCTGCGCAAGGGCGAAAGTCTCCAGCTCCTGCTTAAGGACCGCCTGCGCTCGCCCACAAAGCCGCTCTCTATGACTCGGCTCTGGAAATGGTTCAACTCAAAGCAGTCGGAAATCCCCCTCTGGTTGATAGAGGACCTTGCCGCGGCATTTGGATTTACAGCGCGATTGCTGCTTGTCCGGCGACATGCGATGGGACAAAACAACGCCGCCGACCCGGCCAACCGATTGCTCCATTCCGACGCCGCTGGAGGTAACTGGTTTCCCCTGTTCCTCGTTGGACTGGGATTTTCCGATCTCAATAGTGCGCCCAACAGCATCGTCCAACTCATGGCTGATCTGACCGGCGCGAAGAACGCCGTCCTCTATCGAGCCGATCCCCAGCGCAACATCCTCACCTGCGAATGCCACCACAACGTCGTGCGAAGCGCCTGGATGGAGGGGTTGTCATGGTGCAACGAAATTCCCAGCCAGATCTTGCGCCGGAAAACTACGCAGCCAAAACTACAAAAGCATGAGCAAGTTCGCTGAACGCGAAGACGTTTCCTCCGCAGCCGCAATCCCCGTCCACACTACCGCGGAAAGAGCTCTCATCCTGAATTTTTCACAGGAAGATCCCCATTCGAATGATGCCCAGTTCCACCAATCGTTTGCCAGAGCCAGCCAGGTCCTCGGTGCGCTCCTCGACGGAAGCAGGACGGGGTACCCCCTGCCTGTCAATGCCCCCAGGAACGAGAGACGCCTTGCCCTTGATGTCGTCAGCGCCGTCTTCGACGGAGCCGTGCCTAACGCCGTAAATGTAGCTCGCGAGCTGCGCAGGGCCGCCCTTCACTACGGAGGCTCCTCCTCCAGGCAGGCAACCGTATATGGTCTGCGCGGAAGGCTCGATGCCGGACCATCCAATGAGGATCCGTTGACCCCAATATCCTCTGGGCAGGAGGAATGCCCCCCTGCTTACGGAGTCGTAAAAGCGTGCTACGAACACGGTTGGACCTTTTTTTGCGAGGATATTAACCAGGGTCTCCGCCAGCTTTACACGGAATTGGCCGACGCCCCTGTCGGCATGCCTTGTAAGGCCACCATTCCAATTCGCTGCGAACCGATCTTTCTCGAGCTCGATAAAAAATCCGATGGCGAAGTCACGCAGGTCCGCGAAATTTATCGCACCAGGTATGTGGAGACGGAAAAGCCCAAGCGCTATATCTACGGTGTTCTCGATGTGCAAGCGGAAAGCCGCGCCTATGGACGCGAGTCGCTTATCGATCTCTCACTGCTCGCATGCCTCACTGCCTCAGCCATCCTCTTTCGAGAGGCAATGGTCCAGTGCAAGCTCGAGACCTATCAGCGAACATTGCTCTATGACGGTATCGGCGAAGCCCTCAAAAACCTAAAATCCCTGAATGATCTCGAAAATCCGCAGACAAACGCCCTGAAGCCCGTTTGTGATGCCGTCGTGCAATCCGAATTGCTCGAGGGGGTGGATCGATTCGATATCTGGGGCTACGACCACAGTGAACGCAAGTTCAACCTCGGCGGATATGCCATCGGAAAAAAGATCGAAATGTCGAGCAAGGGGCTGACGCTCAAGGAATATCTGCAGTACGTACAACCCCGCGCCGGTGGTCAGTCCGAAGAACTGCTTCAAATCCACGATGAGTACCGCATCATTGCCAACGCCAGAGAAGATCCCAAAGTTTCCAGGCTCACTAAGAGCATGGGGATTACCAGCCTGATTGGCGTCTCATGCCGGCTCGCCGCTAGCTTCAAATCCGAAGGTGTCATCTGGCTCGGCTCTCACAATGAAACTCGTCTCGATTCTGACTATCTAAAAAAGAATGAAGGTAAGAATCTCAAGAGGGTGCAAATGCTCCAACTCCTCGCAGCGATCTTTGCCATGATCGCTCGGTTGCGATAGCTCCGTCTACGGACTGTAACCCAGTCACCAAACCGTACCATGGCCAACTGATATCATTGATATCAACGATATCATTGATATCACGAAAAACAGTACCCCATCTCGCCCAAACCACCCAGTTTTTCCCGGACTGTAACCTTTTGTACTCGATACCCCGCCCCCCAAATTTTTCCCCGCAGCCGGAGGCGAGGAGCGGTACTCCGCATAGGCCTGGAGGCCGTCAAGCCGGAGGCGTACTCCATCTCGCCACCGCGATCGACCAGCACGCCGTCGCGATCACAAAGTAATAATAATTCCCAAACGCCTGCTTATTCAGCGAAAAGAAGAGCATGTGCACCAGCGCCGCCGCCGCCGCGAACCCCGCCGGCGAGCTCGCCGATCGCCGCACGCTCACCGGGATCATCACCACCAGCGGCAGCAGCGAAATCCACAGCGGGATCACAAGATGAGGATCGCACTTCCGGATCACCACCAGATAGCTCATCGCATCCGTCCGAAACCCCTGCAAAAATTGAAACACCACGATCGAGCGCACAAACGCCGGCGCGTTCCACAGGAAAAATGGCAGGTTGATGATCGCCACCACCAGCATCGCTTTGAACAAAATATTCAAAAGCATCCGCCAGTGGTTCGGCCCCGCCAGCACCAGCGGCAGCAGCGGCACCGCCAGAATCGCGTACTGCTTCGACGAAAGATAAAGCCCCAGGACATACGGCATCGCCTTGGGCCACCGGCAAACGCAAAACATGAACAGCGAAAACGTCAGCACCAGGAACGGCTCGGTAAACGAAAGATCGAGAATGTAAATCACCCGCGGCGTGAGCAGCAGCATCGCCGCCGCCAGCGCCGCGATCCGCCCCGGCTTCGTCACGTAAATCAGTCCCGCCGACAGCGCCATTGCCAGCAGATGCGAATACCGAATATCCTTCCCCAGCAAATACCCCGGCAGCGTCAGCAGCAAACTAAGCGGCGGATAAGGAAAACCCACTGTCAAATACCCATGAGCATCCACCACCCCAGGCCCATAAAACGGCGTCCCCGGCGGATAAACGCTCGGATATTTGAACGAATACGGATTGAGCCCGTGCGTCAGCGCCCACGCCGCATCCGACTGAAACATAAAGACGTCGATGCCGGGAAATTTTGAGTGTTTGTTAAACGCCGTCTCCCCGGCGATATAGAACGCGCACAGCATGATGACCATCAGCGGCGCAGCGCAGCGAGCCAATCTTGAAAAACTGCACGCATCCCAGCAGCGCGATCGCCCCGAACGCCAGCGTGATGTCGGCATCGCTGTGCATCCGCCGCATCAGGAAATACGCTTCGCTCAGCACCACGCCCACGAGCAGCGTCGGAACCCACCGCCGGCAAAAACCTTCCAGGGGCGTCTTCCTCGGCACGACAACCCCCACAATGCAAAAGATCAGCCCGATCGAAAGGTAAACCATCGCCTTGGGGTCGTAGCTGCCGTCATTGACATCGATGGCATGACCAAGGGCGAGCACAAACAGCGCGAGCGAAAAACTGGTGAGGGCTGAATCGTCTGCGCGGGAGACGGAAATCAGGTCGGGTTTGTCGGATTTCGCGATTGTCCGGATTGTGCCGCTTGTTTGAGACATTCGTAGGTTATGTATAACCCGACCCACAGCCGGAGGCGAGGAGCGGACTTCGACGAGCTCAGTCGAGTCGTACTCCGCATGCGTAAGGCCGGAGGCCGTTCTGTAGAATCATCGGGGAAAATTCGCCTCTAAAGTGAACGTCGCGCCCATTCGATGGAGGGGAAGAGGTTTAATCCATGAAATCGCAGCAGACTATCGGACAAGACATCAGGTTTGACAGTGTCCCGGCCGAAATTACCGGACCTGGCAAGGCATCAGGTTCGGCCCAGCGCAGGGAGATGAAGAGGGGTCGAATCGCCGCATGTCGGTGCTCGACCGCCGATCCGGCGCGGAGCGCCGCGTGCAAACGCGCGCTCGAGTCGGGCTACTCAGGAGCGGACCGGCGCATCGCCGAGCGGCGCGTCGATACCGGTCTTGAACGACGGCGCGGCCCGGGCCGTCGGCTTTCGGACGATCGTCGCGCCGCCGAAGAAGGGGAAATGACCGCCCAGCAGTTCGAGTTTGTCATGGCGATCGAGGCCTATAAGAAGGTCAACAAGCGTATGTATCCCACCTGGACGGAGGTCTTGGAAGTTATTCAGCAGCTCGGATATCGAAAGGTCGCGTCAAGAGCGATCAATCTTGAGAATGTTCCCGAGCCGGCATTAGTGAAGGTCGCTTAAGAGCCGGCGAACACGGCGGCCGACCTGACCTGTCCGATAAGTTAGAGAATCTATACCGTATAAACAGCTTATTAGACCAACCTCGGTGCGGGCGTGGTTTTGCAATCAACCAAATTTCTTATGACGATTTCTAAGAATATGGTTTCGCAAACGAGGAAATAGGTTGGAGATACTGGGGACTTTGGCGGATTCCTGCTTGCCGCGGAATTTCCGCTCTATACGCAAGGCTCGCGAGGGCCTTCGCTGAGCAGATACAATTGCACCTATAATGTCTAACGACACCTACGAATCCCCACTGGCAACCCGCAACGCCAGCGCGGAGATGCTCAGGCTCTTCTCCCCCCACCATAAGTTTGGACTCTGGCGACGGCTATGGCTCGAGCTGGCCAGATGCCAGCGCGAACTGGGCCTCGTCCGAATCACACCTGAGGCCATCGCAGCAGATGGAAGCCAGGCTGGACGACATCGACTTCGCCCGGGCCGCGCATTGGGAAGCCAAGCTCCGGCATGATGTTATGGCGCATATCCACACCTTCGGCGAAGCCGCCCCGGCGGCCAGGGAGATCATCCACCTGGGCGCCACCAGCCAATATGTGGTCGATAACGCCGACCTGCATCATCATGCGCGACGCCATGAGGCTTATTGCCGGACGTTTGGCCGTCGTCATCGACGCTCTCGGACGCTTCGCCTTGACTTGGAAGGACTTACCGACCCTCGGCTACACCCATTTCCAGCCGGCTCAACTGACGACCGTCGGCAAGCGAGCCGTCATGTGGGCTCAAGAGTTTGTCATGGATCTGGCCGAAATTGAGCATCGAATCGTCGAGCTGCAATTTCGGGGGGTCAAGGGGACGACCGGCACGCAAGCCTCTTTCCTGGCGTTGTTCGACGGCGATCATGCGAAAGTGGAGGCTCTGGACGAGCTCGTCACCAGAAAATTCAGTTTTTCGAAGTCGTTTTTTGTGACCGGCCAGACTTATTCGCGGAAGGTCGACTCCCAGGTGGTTTGTGCCTTGGGAGGCGTTGCTGCCAGCGTTCATAAGTTTTGTAACGACATACGTTTATTATCAGGATTGAAGCAGCTTGAAGAGCCGTTTGAGGAGGATCAGGTCGGTTCAAGTGCCATGGCTTACAAGCGCAACCCCATGCGCTGCGAGCGCGCAACCGGCCTCGCCCGCTTCGTCATCAGCCTGGTCTCCTCCCCCCTGCAAACTGCGGCAGAGCAATGGTTCGAGAGAACCCTGGACGATTCCGCCAACAAGCGCCTGAGCATCCCCGAGGCCTTCCTGGCCATCGACGGCTGCCTGCTGATCGCCGGCAGCGTGGCCCGGGGGTTGGTGGTCTACCCAAAGACGATACAAGCGTCTGTCGAAGCTGAACTTCCGTTCATGGCGACCGAAGAGATTCTAATGGCCGGCGTTCGCGGTGGGGGCGATCGTCAGGGCCTTCACGAGGTCATCCGCCGCCATTCTCAGGCAGCCGCCAAACAGGTGAAGGAACTGGGTCAGCCCAACGATCTGCTCAAGCGTCTGGCGACTGAACCCGCGCTTCACGGGAGTCGACCTGACTTCCGTACTGGACCCCGCCCGATATGTGGGCCGTGCCCCACAACAGGTCGAGCGGTTTGTGAAAGAAGTGATCGAACCCATCCGCCTCAGTTATCGGACTTACCTCAGTCAGGACATAGACTTACGCGTTTAATCATCCTTCTCAGGAATTTCACAGTAGCTATTTAAACGCAAAAAATTTATTTTAACTGTTTTCGAGCATTTGGCTCGAATAGGGTTAAGACGAACAGTGGTTTCTTTGTTGTATTCCGCTATATCCGGGCTATCTTGAACGTGGTTCGGTGTGGAAAATGCATATGGAAATACAGACAGCTAGCGAATTTACCGGGACACAATCTATATCTGGCACGGCGGAGCTTGTCGGTGATTCACCGACAATGGCGGGCCTGAAGCAGACGGCGCTTGATCTATCGCCCCGTCGCTCAACCGTCATGGTCCTTGGAGAGACCGGCAGCGGCAAAGAAATGCTCGCGCGGTTTATCCACAACAACTCCCCACGTGTAAACAAACCCTTCATACCCGTCGATTGCTCGTCGCTGAGCGACACGCTCTTCGAGAGCGAGCTTTTCGGCCATGTGAAGGGCGCGCTTCACCGGCGCAACGCGCGATTCGCTCGGTTTCATCCGGGCGGCCGACAGCGGAACGCTTTTCCTCGACGAAATCGGGGAACTTAGCCTGCACCTGCAAGTCCAAGCTTCTCCGCGTTCTCCAGGAAAAGTGCGTTGTCCCCGTCGGAGACTTCCGGGCTCGCCCGGTCGATATCCGCGTGGTCTCGGCAACCAACAGGCCTCTGGATGCGATGGTCCGGGAAGGCACATTCCGTCAGGACCTTTTCTTCCGCCTCAATGTGGTCGTGCTCAAGCTTCCACCGCTTCGTGAACGTCAGGCGGACATCATTCCGCTTGCCGGCCACTTCCTGCGTACGCAGGCCGAGCTTTATGGCGAACCCGTCAAGCAGCTTGCCCCGCAGACCATTTCGCTGCTCCAGGAATATGGCTGGCCGGGCAATGTTCGCGAACTGGCCAACGTGATGGAACACGCCCACGTGATCGCCGCCGGCCAGGAAGTCACCATCGCCGATCTTCCCCCGCGGCTCCAGTCCGCCGGCGGCATGGATACCCCGGAAGATCTCAGCCTCCAGGACGTTGAACGATGCACCATCGCCAAGGCCCTGAAGAAGATGAACTTCAACAAGGCCGCCGCGGCGCGGCTGCTGGGAATCAACATCCAGCGGCTCAATCGGCGGATCAGCCGCCTCAACATCCGCATTCCGGAACATCAGCGCTAAACGCTGAAGTCTGAGGGAACTCCAATCAGTCAAGAAATCCACGGCAAAACCGTGGGTTTTCTTTGTTTGCAGTAACGCTCATCCGCCCGTATTTTGGCCCTGCGGCATGAGCGATTTCACCATCCAGCCGATCAGTTCGCCCTTCACCTCGGCGATTACCCCGCCAGGTTCCAAGAGCATTACCAATCGCGCCCTGGTTTTGGCGGCGCTGGCGGCCGGACGAAGCACGCTGAGCAACGTCCTCTTCGCGGACGACACACGGGTGATGATGGACGCGCTGCAAACGCTCGGATTTGAGCTGCGCCCGCACGAGCAGGCGCATTCGGTGGCCATGCTCGGCCGGGCCGGGGCGATTCCCGTCGCCGCCGCACGCCTCCAGTGCGGAAATTCCGGCACCACCATCCGCTTCCTCACCGCCATGTGCGCGCTGGGCAGAGGTGAGTTTATTCTCGACGGCATCGAGCGCATGCGCCAGCGCCCCATCGGCGATCTTGCCGAAATGCTCAAAAATCTCGGCGTGCGAACCCGATACCTCGAGCAAACTGGTTTTCCCCCCATCCTGGTTCACGGCGACCAGCTTCCCGGCGGCCTGCTGCGCGCGGGCGCGCGGCATCCAGCCAATTTCTCTCAGCGATCCTGATGGCTGCACCCTATGCGCGGCACGAGCTGCGCGTCGACCTTATCGAGCCGCAAACAAGCTGGCCCTACATCGAACTGCACGATGCTGATGATGGACGCGTTTCACCTCACGCCCGAACTGATCCGCGATCCGAAAACCCAGGAGCCCAAAACCATCATCATTCCGCAAGGAATCTACGTGGGCCAGTCGTTTGCCATCGAACCCGACGCCAGCAACGCCTCCTATTTCCTGGCGCTGGCCGCGATTCATCCCGCGGCGAAAGTGACCATTCGCGGACTCGGCAAACAGAGCCGCCAGGGCGATGTGGGATTCGGCGAAGTTCTTCGTCGCATGGGCGCGGACGTAACGATGGAAAGGGATTCGATCACCGTCACCGGCCCCCTCGAATTGCACGGGATCGACATCGACCTGGGCCCCATGCCCGACACGGCGCAAACGCTTGCCGCCGTTGCCCTCTTCGCCAACGGCCGGACGACGATTCGCGGCCTCAAGACGCTGAAGGTGAAGGAGACCGACCGCCTGGCCGCCCTCAGCGCCGAGTTGACAAAGCTGGGCGCGGCTGTCGTCGCAACATCGGACACGCTCCAGATCGACGCACCCCTGAGCGTCAAGCCCGCCGAGATCGCAACCTATGACGATCACCGCATGGCGATGAGCTTTGCTCTGGTCGCAACCAAGTCGCCGGGCGTCATCATCAAGGACTCGGAGTGTGTGAACAAAACCTATCCGAATTTCTTCGAAGACCTCCGCAAAGTACTCAATCCGACCTGATCGCCGACGCATTCCGACGCGCCGAATGGATTCAAAGGCAACCCTCCGGTAAACTCGCGTCGGCTCTGAAAAAAGAGCGATTTGGAGAGGTGTCCGAGTGGCTGAAGGAGCAGCACTGGAAATGCTGTAGGCGGCTTAAACCGTCTCGGGAGTTCGAATCTCCCCCTCTCCGTTTCTCCCTAAGGGCCTTCCATGAACTTTGGCATGGCTTGCGGAAGGCGTCCGCGATAGTCCCAGTGATTGGTACTATCACTGGGTCCAACATCACGCCGCTTCTGGCTTTTGGTCGTCATCGTCACGGATTTTCTGCTGCTGTTCGGCCGATGCAGGCACCTCGCTCTCAGATTTGCAATCCCGCCGAATCGGAACGCCCGATTCGTGGGAATCGCAGTTTTGTTTCTGTGTTTTTGCAGATATATCGTTTTCGCAATTGTTGTTCTGGGCATCGGTGGTCAAAAACTGGAGCCGGTCCATCTTTCGTCAGGCATCTTCTCCGCAAATGTCTGTGACGTTCAACAATTCGGGAATTGCGATGTCCGACCCATTCGCGAATTTCTCCCTACCGAACGGCTTCGCGCCGGGATTGCCGAGCATGGATTGGCGTCGCGACTTTGTTCACTTGTTGAACAGAAGTTTTGTTTGTCGGCTGCGGTGTTTCGAGGTACGATTTTATGAAGGATTCCGCATTGAATTTTTATGCGCGTGGTAGGAAAATTCGGTTCGGCGGCGCGAGAATGTGTGCACTGGCAAATCTTTTTTGAGGGAGTAATTACAATGGCTTCTAACCGCGGCGTGGCTTTCATTAAAGCTGGAGAAGTGAAAGTTCAAAGCATTGATTTTCCCAAGCTGTTTAGCCCGGTGACGAAACGGAAAATCGAACACGGCGTTATCCTTAAGATCGTCTCGACGAATATCTGCGGCTCTGACCAGCACATGGTTCGCGGCCGGACGACTGCCGGAGCCGGGCTTGTGCTTGGTCACGAGATTACCGGAGAGGTTATTGAGACGGGCCGTGATGTGGAGTTCATTCGGAAGGGCGATATTGTTTCCGTGCCGTTTAACATTGCCTGCGGGCGGTGCCGCAATTGCAAGGAAGGACGCACGGGAATCTGCTTGAACGTGAATACGTCTCGCCCGGGCGCCGCGTACGGTTATGTGGATATGGGCGGATGGGTTGGCGGGCAGGCTGAATATGTGATGGTTCCCTTTGCGGATTTCAACCTGCTGAAATTTCCGGATAAAGATCAGGCGATGGAGAAAATAAAAGATCTGACTCTGCTAAGCGATATTTTCCCGACCGGCTATCACGGGGCGGTGACGGCGGGCGTGGGTCCCGGAACCGTCGTGTATGTCGCGGGGGCGGGACCGGTTGGCCTGGCGTGTGCCGCGGCGTGCAATCTTCTGGGCGCTGCCGTGGTCATCGTCGGGGACATGATTCCAGAGCGGTTGAAACAGGCCAAGTCATTCGGATGCGAAACCGTTGATTTGAAAAAAGACGCGACTCTGGCCCAGCAGATCGAGCAAATCGTCGGGGTTCCTGAAGTTGATTGTTCCGTAGACTGCGTTGGATTCGAGGCGCATGGGCAGGGCAAAGACGCCAAAGTCGAGCGGCCAGCGACCGTGCTTAATTCGATCATGGAAGTGACGCGCACCGGCGGCTCGCTGGGGATTCCCGGCCTTTACGTCACCGGCGATCCAGGTGGAATCGATGAAAATGCGAAGATCGGCAACCTCGGAATCCGGATTGGTTTAGGTTGGGCAAAGAGCCACAGCTTTCACACCGGTCAATGCCCGGTGATGAAATACAACCGTCAATTGATGCAGTGCATCCTTCACGACAAGATCAAAATCGCCAAGGCGGTTAATGTCACGACGATTACGCTGGACGAAGCGCCGCGCGGATACAAGGATTTTGACAAAGGCGCCGCCAAGAAATTTGTTATCGATCCGCATGGAATGATCGCGGCATGATCGTCACATGACTCCGAGGGATGTGATCCGGTGGCCAAATCTAAATCGCCTTAGCGCCAGCTTCGGCGACGGCGTGATCCTGTTCACCTGATCCGCCGCTAACGCCAATAGCTCCGACGACTTCATTTCCACGTTTCAATGGGATGCCTCCGGCGAAAATCATAACTTTGCCGCCATTTGAGACGTGAATCCCGAAAAAATCGGTTCCGGGCTGGCTGACACCTGCCAGGTCCTTGGTAGAAATGTCGAATGCCCGGGACGTCCACGCTTTTTTGATCGAAATATCAATGCTTCCAAGCCACGCGCCGTCCATTCGCTCGAAGGCGAGGAGGTTTCCACCGGCATCGACGACGGCGATATTCATGGGATGCTTTAGCTGCTGGGCCTTCTTGGAAGCGGCAGAAATGACCTTTCGAGCATCGTTCAAAGTGATCATAGCAATACTCCTTGGCTGTTTGAGTTTGGTGTCAGGGCAGATTTGATCGCCGCTGGGCGTGAAACGCAAGCGATTAAAGATCTGAAAATCGTTTGGTCGGCTATGTCTTCGTCGGATACAACGTCGGGGGTTAGAGGGTGGTCATTGAGCCGCAATTATGTTGAATCCACGGCAGCAGCAAATTCTTTTCGCCATACGGCAACATCGGCGGGCGAGCCAGGCGCAGATCCATGAGATGCTTGGCATACGCAAAAATACGATCAGTGATGACATCGCGGAGCTGATCGGGCTGAAGCTGGTGCGCGTTTGCGGACCACAGCCGCTGAAGCGGGGCCGTCCGCGCGAGTCTGGAGATTGATCCTGTTTCGAGACATGTGATTGGCTTATCGATACAGGCGGGTCGGGCTGAAATCTGCCTGCTGAACCTCATGGGAGAAGTCGTCGCCCGGCCTAGGCGTACGGCGGTCCGCGGTTACCGAACTCTTATCCCAGCCGCGGCCAAGTTGCTCGCGAGTGCGAAAACGGCGGAAACTTTTTCGATTGGACTGGCGACTCCGGGTTTACTCGATCTGGAGAAACAGGAAGTCATGATGGGCATACTCGATCCGGGCCTCGCCTACCGCAGTATTAAGCCGCTACTGGAGGCGGCGGGCAAGATACCGCTGGTCGTGGAAAATGACGTTCATGCGATGTCGGCAAAATGGCTTCTCTCACAGACGAAGGGGGAACAGGAAACGGTGTTGATGGTGTTTATCGCCGATGGGCAGATCGGCTCGGCGCTGCTGGTTGATGGACATCCGACGCCGGGATGCGTTGTGGGGTCGCACGAGTTGGGGCACAGCCGTTTTCCGGTGAAAACCCGGCGCTGCTACTGCGGGCAATTGGGTTGCCTGGAGAGAATTTTCAGCAGTGATTACCTGCGCGATACGGCTAAAGAGAGGAGACCGCTGGGGACGGCGCTGGGGCGATTTCCGGAGTTTGAATCAAAACTGGAGCCGCTGATTTCACTGCTGGGATGCGGGATCGCGAACATGATGAATTTTCTGCGGCCGCACCGACTGGTGCTGGTTGGGGAGATCCTCAGTCATCCGATGGCGCGCGAGGCAGTCACTCGCTCGATCCGTGAACAGACGCTCAAGGCACTGGCGAGTCGGATTCAGATGCAGTTCTGGGAGCAGCCTGCGCTGCGATCGGCGGAGATGGCGGGATGGCTGGCGCTTGCGGCGGTTTACCTGCCGGGGTGGCTATCGCAAAACGCGGTTGAGAAGGCGAGAGAAAGGTAACCGGCGGGAACGTAAGGCGCGTAGTGAGCGTCCGGCAATAAAGGACCTGCCAAAGGTTTAATAAAAAAAAGTTTTCCGGCGAGGGTGGGCATGAATGTGCTGGTCAGCCAAGGCGTGGGACCGTGCTGGAGGGTTGTACAGAGGCTCATTCCCTGCCACTGTGCGCCGCGGTCGGGGTAGGCCCCGTCACAACCACCGATGCAGAAGTCGCTCTGGAGAAACAGGCCGGGCCCAATTGTGTTGGCGAAACAGGGGACGAGCGTAAAGCGGCTGTTGAAACTGGTGATGGCGTTCTGCTCGACAGTGAGCGGATGGAGCTTCATCCCGACGCAGTGGGTTTGTTTTTTCCAGTCGGCTAAGCTGTAGATGGAAGCCATGTGGGGCTCCCAGAAGGCGATGTGGCAGACGCGGCCGATGCCGTAGACGGTGACGAGGCGGCCGCCGCTTTTTTTGAGGGCGGTAATTTTGGCGGGATAGGTGGGAAGATTTTTTCGCGTCGCGAAATTGCGCTGTGATTTGGGAATCGTGAGCTTGCCGAGGGGATTGAAGAGTGCCTGGCCCATGGCGTGCTCGAAGCCTCCGGGGACATTGCCGGGCATGGTGTTGCCGCGGGAGTCAGCCCATTCGTCCATGTTGAAGGTAGTCACGTGGGTGCAGGATGTGCGGCTTTTCCTGAGGCGATTGACGACGGTGCTGTACATGCCCATGGGTCCGACGGGGAGGATGAGCGCGAGCTTCTGGTTTTTACGGGCGGCGGTTTCAATCTCATCGGCGATGGCGTTGCCCATTTTCCGGTCCATCTCGGAAACATCGGCGACCGGGATTGGTTTGAAGCGCGGATGCCAGAAGCGTGCGGGGCGGGAGAGCTGGGTGAGGTTCATTGCGCAGCATTTGTCGATTTTCCGGAGATCCCAGCCGCGCGGATAGAACTTTTCGAGGAGCGAACCCTTGAGCGTGGTGAGAAGCGTCAATTGTTTGGTCATGACAGGGCGTCCTTTTTTCTCGCGGGCTTGGAGAGGAGAGATTTCAGGAGATCGGTTGAGGGAAATGCGTGGCCGCGATGCTGGATGAAAGCCTCGGCATAGGTTTTGCGGATGAGTTTGCCGCAGTTTTTGGCGTGACGTGAAACGGCCTGGAGATATTCGTCGATGCCGTGATGGGCGCGGAGCCACTGGCGCTGGGAAGCGTGGCAGGAGAGCATCTGAAGTTTTGTGTCGAGGGATGCAGTGATGTCGATGATTGTGGTGGGCTTGACGTGGTTACCCTGTAGATCGAGGCCCTCCATGGGGTCGACATAATAGAGCCATGGAACGGCGCGCCGGCTTTGAGAGGTCGTTTCGAGGCATTGCGGATTGGAAAGGCAAAGGCGGCGCTGCGTGCCAAGAGATGGGTTTGTTCGTGGTCGAGCATGTAATCGATGCGTGGGTGGGTGAACACAAGATTAGGGGCGAGGCGACGGAAAAGATCGATGGCTTTGCGGTTGGACCGGTGGTCAAAGATCACATCGACGTCGCGCTCTTCGAGGCAGTGGTAGGATGCGCCGATCACTTTTGCGCTTTCTGCGGCCTCGCGGCGGCGGATGCGGGCGATCGCGGCGGGAGAGAGGGAGGTTGATCCGCAGTCACCGGCGGTGGCCGTGGCGATGTGGATTTCCCAGCCACGCGAGGCGAGCAGCGCGAGGGTACCGCCGCAAAAGATTTCAGCGTCGTCGGGATGGGCCATGAACGCAAGGCAGACCTTGCGGGGGAAATTCGGGACTTTGGGTGGGGCGTTTTTCATTGAAGAGCGGGTTGCCGCTGATATAATATCGCATGCGTTACGATATGCAAAGATATTCGTTTTGAGCCATTGGGCGTAAGGAACGGGACATCATGGCCTCTCTCACCGAGTTATTCCTGGATGATCACCTGATTGAAATGGTCGCGGGGGTCAGGCGAAGGATGCATCGGCCGCGGAAGCATCTTTTGAACCCAATCTTGCGGCCGGAGAAATGGTGGGAGGGGAACCAGCTTCTGCCGTATGCGACGCTTTACGATGCGGAAGAGAAGCTGTTTAAGCTGTGGTGCCGGTGCGGGTCGGATTTCAGGGAGCATTACGTGGCCGACCACGCGGCCTACAGCGCGTATTACACATCGACGGACGGGATTCACTGGGACCGGCCGATGCTGGGCGCGACGGACCTGGGAGGCCGGAAAGATCACAACGTCGTTTTTGTGGGCGACCGTGCAGCGGCGAAGCACAACAATGTGGTTCAAGGGAACAAGGGATTCATCGTGTCGGTGGTGCGGCATCCGCACCCCAAGGATGAGGGGGAGAAATATGTGGGGCTGGCGTTTTCGATGAAAAGGCGCGGGGCGCGGCTGGGGACTTCGCCGGATGGGATTCACTGGCACTTTGATGAGAATCCGTTTTGGCAAACGCACCTGGACGTTGCCTCGTGGGGGGACGATGCGCTGATTCAACTGATCTATGACAAGGCGAAGAAGAAGTGGGTGGTTTACCGGCGGGTGATTCCGCAGGAGGGGGAGCGAATGATGGCCGCGCCGGGCGATGAGAATTCAAAGGCGGTGGATCGGTATGTACGGGTTTTTGCCTACACGGAGAGTGAGAACCTGAAGGATTGGGGGAATTATCGGGTGATCGTTTCGATGGATGCGGATGATCCGGTGAATTCGGATGTCTATAACCTTTCGTGCATGAATTACGAGCAGGTTTATGTTGGGTATATGTCGGTGTATTACGCGGTTCCCGGGGCCGAGAATATTGACGTGCAATTGATCACAAGCCGCAATGGGACGGATTTTTGCGCGTTTGCCGGCGGGAGGTGTTTATACCGTCGGGGGACCTGGGATATTTCGATTACATGGTGATGACGGGTTTTCAACCGGAGCCGCTGATTGTGGACGACACGGTTTATATTTATTACGAGGGGGTGAACTATCCGCATAATGTGGAATGCGGAGATAACAAAGCGCCGCAGTACACGGGAACGGCGATGGGGCTGGCGACGTTCAAGCGAGACCGATTCGTGAGCATGGAGGCGGCGACGAACGACTTGCCCTGCCGGTTTGCAACCAAGCCGTTTGTAGTTCGCCATCCGAATCTTTTTCTAAATGCGGCGACGTGGGGATCGGGGAGTATTCGGGTGGAAGCGCTGGGCCGGGACTGGAAACCGATCGAGGGATTTCTGGAGCGTGATTCGATTCCGATTCAGGGAAATGCGCTGTCGCATCCGGTTCGATGGAGAGAAAATGGGGGGCTGGGCCGTCTGGTGGGAAAGGAAATCCGGCTGAAGTTTTGTATGTCGGATGCGCGAATTCATGCGATGACGCAGGATGAGAATGATCGCAAGCTCGGGCAGGTTTTCACGTCTGAAAGTCCGGAACAAATCACCGGCCCGCGACCGGGCGCGGAGCGGGGAGAAATATAACGTTGTCGCGTGCTTATGGCACCAGGTAAGACCCACGATCAACAAATAAGTGTTTTGGCCTGGACGCAGAGGACATCGCAGTGACGAATCCGATTGGGGCAAGAACCAGCGAGGATTTGACAGAGAGCGGGGAAAGCATCTTTCGCGTGGGGACGCTTGTCTACACCTACCGGGGGCTGGTCATCGTTTTCTTCTGGATGCTGTTCGGGGATTTCTGCTTCACGATGATGGAAGGGGTGGTGCCGACGCTGGTGCCGGTGATGCTGAAGGACATTTCGATCTCCAATGCGACGATCGGGCTGGTGGCGGGGACGATTCCGAATGTTTTGAACTTACTTTTTGCGCCGGTGGTGAGTTACCGGAGCGATCGTCACCGGGGGAGATGGGGCCGCCGAATTCCGTACCTGATTTTGTTTTCTCCGATCGTGGCGGGGTGCGTGGCTCTGACGGGGTATGCGCCGAGCATCGGGGGGTGGATTCACGGGATACTGGTTGCGCGGTTCGGACCGATTTCGAAGGGGCAGGTTATTTTTTTCTCGGTGGCGGTTTGTTCGATTCTCTTTCAGTTTTTCAACGTGTTTGTTTATTACGTTTATTACTACCTGTTCAATGATGTGATTCCGCAGCAATTCCTGGGGCGATTTTACGCGCTGTTTCGGGTGGTCGGGGCGGGCGGCGGAATTGTATTCAGCAGGTATTTTCTGGGAGCCGCTGAGAAACATCCACATGCGGTATTTTTGTCCATTGCGATCGTTTACCTGTCGGTATTTCTGGTCATGAGTTGGCGAGTGAAGGAGGGGGAATATCCACCACCAGCGCCGGCGGTTGATGGGGGATCGCGATTTTCGGGGGTGCGGACGTTTATCCGCGAGTGTTTTTTCGTGCGGTTTTACTGGACGCTTTATGCGGCGTTTGGGCTTTCAACTGCGGGAGGATCGGGGATTCTTTTGTTTCGAATCCTGTTGGCTAAAAACATGGGGATGACGCTGGACGACTATGGGAAGATATTAAGTTGGGGATCGGTTATCAGCGTAATTTTATTTTATCCTTTTGGGTGGCTGGCCGACCGGATCCATCCGATGCGGCTGAGCCTGATTGGATTTATGGTGACGCTGACGGTCGGATTGGGAAGCGCGCTGGGAATTCGTTCGGAGACCAGCTTTTTTGTGTGGACGACGCTCGCGGCGGTGGCGGCGGCGCTGGCTGTTTCCGCGAGCGGGCCCCTGCTGCCGGCGATTTTGCCGAAGACCCAGTTCGGACAATTCACGTCGGCGGTTTCGCTGACGCAATCGGTATTTGTGATTGTTTCTAACTATGCGGTCGGATTCGTCGTGGACCGGACGGGGTCTTACAGAGTGATTTACTGGTGGAGCGCTGTTTTGACGGCAATATCGCTGGTTTTGTGGTTGGTTCTCTATCGCAATTGGGTGCGGCTGGGGGGAAGCCATCACTATGTGGCGCCAGTTTATGAGGACATGCACGGCGAGAATGCAGTTGAATCGGAAAACGATTCTGGCGCCAACATCAGCGGAGAAGGATCACGCCGGTAGGGCAAAGAGCTGCGAGACACTCGACGATTCGATTTTGACGGCGGGAATCCTCGTTTTTCAGTTGGCACTCTGGTTGGTAATGCTTGTGTCGGCAATGAATTTATCGGGGGGGAGTGAAAACGGAGTGACAGTGCCGTTGAGGCGGTCCTGGGACCAGTGAACGATTGCAAGTTGCTCGTCGGAAGACGTGACGGCGGCAGCGGAGTCGAAGACGGATTTGCCGTCCGGCGATTTCCGGTTACCGACGGCTTTGATGGATTCGATCTTGACGTCGCCGGCTTCGAAGGGGTCTTCGATAAGGTTGTGTAACTGGCGGAAAATCGTTGACTCATCGGGCGCGCCGAGAATTCCGACGGCCCAAATGGCAGCAGCGCGGACATTTGATGGATAGTCGCCGCGTTTGAGGATCAGGGGACTTACTTCGGGGGTGATGGGGGTATAGCCGAGCTGGACGGCAGACACGATCGCGTTGGTCGCGGCGATCGCGGCAGGCGTAGTCGGTAGTTCCGTTCCGGAGATCAAATCGCGGGCGCGCTCGAAGGTTTGCTGGAGTTTGGAAGCGGCGGTGGGATCGCCAATTTCGCCAAGTGATTTGGCGGCCTGGGCGACGACGGACCAATCGGGATCATCGAGCAGGGCGAGATGGCGGTGGAAGGCGGCGGAGCTGCGAAGAGTTCCCAGGAACCAGGAGGCGTCTTCGCGGCGGCGGGGATTTGGATCACCGAGCAGTTTTTCGGCCGCCGGAATGGCTGCGCCGCCGGCGGCCAGGAGCGCGGAGCGTGCGGCGTCATGCAACGGGACGTATGGATCAGAAAGCTGTTTAACCAGGGGACCGACAGCGGCGGGGCCGGGTACTTTTGCAAGGTCGAGGGCGGCGGATGTTCTGACGGTCAGGTCTTCGTCGGCGAGCATTTCAATCGCGTACGACTGGGCATCGGCAGTGGACAGGACGCTGACGAGCGCAAGGGTCGCTTCACGGCGGACTGTGGGATGAGGATCGGAGAGGAGGTTGAGGATGTCGTGCGCGTGGGAAGCGGCGCCGATCACGGCGAGGGCGTGGACGGCGGCGATGCGCGTGGCGAGGTCCTTGCGAAGGAGCGCAGCGACGGCATCGGCATCGGAGGTGAGATCGGCGCGGGCGACGGCATTGATGGCGGCAATGCGGATGTCGATGTCGGGGTCGGCCAATCGCGTGGCGATTTCGGCGGCTTGCGGGGCGGCGGCGACCGAGAGAGAAGCGCAGACGACATCAGGATCTGGGTCGTGAATGCCCGCGGAGACCAGATCTTCGAGATGCAGAGCGCCGGCAGCGCGGTCGGCCTCGGCGCGGACTTCGGAATCATTGTCGGTTGAGAGACGTTTGACGGCATCGGATTCGGAGGGATCAGCGAGGGATGCCAGGGCCTGGGCAACGCAGGCGCGGATCGCGGGGTCGGGATCGCCGGCGGCGTCAATCAGGGGACTTGCGGCGGATGGGAGCTGAGTTCGGGCGAGATCGGCGATCAGTTCGGCTTTGCGATCGGGAGTTGTTTCGGGTTTTTGCAATTCGGCGGCAAGTAGATCGACGGTTCGAAGGCTCGTCAGGTTTACTCGAGCGGGAGGGGGGAGAGGAATGACGTTGATGCCGAAAGGCAGCGGCGTTTCGATGGAGGGGAGATTTATGTTGGCTGCGCCCGCGACGGCGGCGGCACTGAGCAGGACAGGGAGAATTGTGCGACCAAAAAACATCGTCAGGCTCCGCGGCGCATCAGGACGGTCAATCGATATCGGGAGACGAGAAGCAGAAACATGCACAGGACACCGATCACGATTAGATGAACGAGCCATATCGTACGGACATCAGGCAGGCCGCCAGGCATGAGGTTGAGCGCGATAACCAGGGGGCTGGAAAGCCCGAGCCAAGCGGCAAGGGTCGGGCTTAGTTGGCGCGCCAGAGGCGAGGTACGGGAAGACGGGCAGCACAAAGATGGCCGCGCAGTATAGATAGGCGGCAACGGTGGCGCGCGCGGTGCGATTGAAGAAGGAACTGGCGGTCAGGCCAAGCTGGGTGGTTGGATCTCGATCGCTTCGATTTGTCAGGGTCAGGCGCAGGGGCGTCCAGGCGTTGTATACATTCTGTGGGTTGTTGAACCCGGGGGATACAAAAATTTGATGCAAATCGTCGGCATATGTTGACGCGGCAAACGATAGAGCAATGAATGCGGCGAGGGGAATCCGCCGGGCAATACGCGGATAGTCGGTGCCACAGGAATGTCCACCGGGCTGGGACATTTCGGGATGATAATCTGACGACACAGTTATGTAAATTGTGACGCTTAGATCCGCAAAAATGCGCCGTACAAATCATGATCGAACGACCAGGGAGGTGGCCCAACCGCACCAGATCAACGGGCGCTAAGGACGGGGGATCGCTTGGTGATATGGTCGTGGAGGCGCTGGCGAGCCTGGGGGGCATCGCGGCGAATGAGGGCGGCGAGGATCTGACGATGTTCGGCGAGCGCAGCGCGGCAGACTTCGATCCAGACTTCGGGCTCTTCCATTCGACGCTGAATGAGGGGAAGAGGCGCGCGGTTGTAGAGCATTGAAAGGCGGCGGCTTCCGGCAGCGTTGATGAGGGCTTCGTGGAATCGATGATCGGCTTCGACGACGCCAAGCAGATAGCCGCCGTTCACAAATTGCTCGAGCTCGTCGCAGGCTTTTCTTAGCGGGGCGAGGCGCTCGGTTAGGGAGGCCGTTTTCTCCTCGAGGGCACAGATTTCGTCGATGGCGAACGATTCGAGAGCAAGCCGGAGCTTGGTGATTTCGACGAGATCATTATCAGTTAGAACTGGGACGAAATACCCTGTTTGAGGCCCGCGGACGATGATTCCCTCGGCTTCGAGGCGTGCGAACGCCTCGCGGAGAGCGGTTCGATGCACGCCGAGGCGTACTGCCCATTCTGGCTCGCGGAGTCGGCGACCGGGGGGCAACTGCTGCAAAACCAAGAGTCGGCGTAAGGAGCCGTAAGCTTGCTCGCGCTGAATTGATGAGCCGGCAACGGTTTCCATGAAGGTGTCCGAAGACCCATCGTATCGTGTCGTCATAATTATGCAATTGGTGACGGTTTAAAATGGATACCGCCGATTACTGATTGGGGATTCCGTAGCGTTGCATCTTGGCGTAAAGCGTAGTTCTGCTGATGGCGAGGGTTTTGGCGGTTTCGGAGAGGTTGCCCTGGTTGTCTCGGAGCGCCTGCCAGATCGCCTTGGATTCAAACTCGGCGGTGATATCGCAGAGGCGTCCCCGAATGGGGACGCTGTCGAGGGCGGGCTGGCGGGGGAAAGGGAGGCTGGAGGGCTCGTTTGTTGTCTGGGCGTCGGCGAGCTGTCCTTCGAGGCCGCGCCGTTCATCCTGGCCCTGCTGTTCGCGGGCCATCATGATCACGGTGCGTTCCACCTCGGAAAAATCGAGCGGAGAGAGCAGATAGTCGAACGCGCCGAGCTTCATGGCGTCGACGGCAACGCGGGCGTTGCGGTCGGCGGTGATCATGGTGACAAGGCAATCCGGATTTTTTCGGTGGAGGAGGCGGATAAGCTGAAGCCCGTGTGGATGTAGCCCGATGAAGGCGGCGTCGAAGGGCTCCTGACGAACCGAAGAGAAAACATCGGCGCCCGCGGGAAGGATTACGTTCTCGTGCCCACGGTCGGCGAGATATTTGTGGAGCTCTTTCTCCTCGTCGTTGTAGTGGAGGATTTTCATTCACGTTCAATTATTGAACGATTTGCCAATTCGTCAAGTCGAAACAATAGCCGGTTCATTATAGCTGTTTTTGTTGACTTTCTGGGCTTTCGATATTATAGTTTAACCGAGTTAAAAAACAGAACTGTTCAATTATTGAACATTCCTGGTAGTATCAATGTGCGGGATCATCGGACTATTTCTGAAGGACAAGACCCTGTCGGAGCGGCTTGGGGAGATGTTTGCGCCGATGCTCGATTGCATGGGCAATCGTGGGCCGGACAGCGCGGGATTTGCGCTTTATGGTGACGTGGTGCCTGAGGGGTGCATCAAGGTCACGCTCCGGCATGCGTCAATGGAGCATGACTGGAAAAGGTTCGCGAACAAACTCCAGGATCAACTCGACGGGCAGGTAGATTTTGCCACGAACGGCAATTATGCGATTTTCAAATTGCGGGCTGAGCAATCGGAGGTTCAGAAGCTGCTGCCGGAACTCGACGCGGGCGTGCGAATCATGAGCGTGGGGAGAAGCATTGAGATATTGAAGGAAGTTGGATCGCCGCATTCGATCGCGGACCGGTTTGGCGTGAGAAAGATGAGGGGGACGCACATTATCGGGCACACACGGATGGCGACTGAAAGCGCGGTAACAACGGATGGATCTCATCCTTTTTCAACTGGGATGGACTTGTGCCTGGTGCACAATGGATCGCTGAGCAATCACAATCGGCTGCGACGTCAACTGGTGCGCGACGGGATCGACATTCGGACGGAGAATGACTCGGAAGTGGCAGCAGGATATTTGATGTGGCAGATGCAGAAGAAAAGATCGCTTCAGGAGGCGATGGAGTCGGCAATCGGCGATTTAGATGGATTTTATACGTTCGCAGTAGGGACAGCGGATGGATTTGCCGTGCTGCGGGATCCGATCGCATGCAAGCCGGCGGTGATTGTAGAAACCGATGGCTACGTCGGAATGGCGAGCGAATATCAGGCGCTGGCACACTTGCCCGGTATCGACGGTGCCAACATATGGGAACCCAAGCCGGGCACCGTTTACACGTGGACACAGAATTAGGATGTCGGCCTTAACCGTAGAGATTTCCGCTGAAACGTACGACCTGACGAAGGGAGATCTTCGCGGGTTGAACCAGCGCTTGCACGACCTGACGGAACGGGATGCAAAGACGCCCTGGCGGATTCTTCACGCGCGGGGAAAGCACGCGGTGGCGGCGGGGGTAAAGGTTCCGGTGAAGATCGATATTGAGGGGCCGGTGGGCTATTACTGCGCGGGCATGAATCAGCGGGCGGAGATCACGATTCATGGGATGGCGGGTGTTGGCGTTGCGGAGAACATGATGTCGGGAGTGGTGTGGGTGAAGGGGCACACCAGCCAATGCGCGGGAGCGTCGGGACATGGAGGCCTTCTGGTTATTGAGGGGAATGCGTCGAGCCGATGCGGAATTTCAATGAAAGGGATCGACATTGTGGTGCACGGGTCGGTGGGACACATGGCATGTTTCATGGCCCAGGCCGGGAACCTGGTTGTTTGTGGAGACGCGGACGAAACGATCGGCGATTCGCTGTATGAGGCGAAGATTTTCGTGCGCGGGCAAGCGAAAAGTCTCGGGGCGGATTGCGTGGAGAAGCCGATGCGGGAAGAGCACCTGGCCCTCGTGGCAGGCTTGCTGGAAAAGGCAAAAGTTCCCGGCGCGAAGCCGCGGGAATTCCGGCGGTATGGATCGGCGCGAAAGCTGTACAACTTTCACGTGGATCACGCATCGATGTACTAACGGCTGGAATGGGCAATGCTTGATACGAATTCGACCAAGGCGAGCGCTCCGATTCTTCGCGAATCCGCGACGTTTGACCGTGGCGTCATTCGGGAGATTCAGCGGGCGGCGGAGACGGGGATTTATCACATCCGGGGTTTTGGCGCGAAGCGGAGATTGCCGAATTTCGATGACCTGGTCTTCCTGGGGGCGAGCATGTCGCGGTATCCGCTGGAAGGATACCGGGAGAAATGCGAATCCGGGGTGACGTTGGGGACACGGTTTGCGAAGAATCCAATTCAGCTCAGCATTCCAATCACAATTGCGGGGATGAGCTTTGGCTCGCTCTCGGCGCAGGCGAAGGAAGCCTTGGGGCGCGGGGCAAGCGAAGTGGGGACGAGCACAACGACAGGCGACGGTGGGATGACCGCGGAGGAGCGGGGGCACTCTAAGATTCTGGTGTACCAGCTTCTCCCGTCGCGCTATGGGATGAATCCGGATGATCTTCGCAAGGCTGACGCGATCGAAATCGTGCTGGGACAGGGGGCAAAGCCGGGGGGCGGGGGCATGTTGCTGGGCCAGAAGATCAGCGACCGGGTGGCGCAGATGCGGACCTTGCCGAAGGGGATCGATCAGCGCTCGGCGTGTCGGCATCCCGATTGGACCGGGCCGGACGACCTGGCGATCAAAATTACCGAGCTGCGCGAGATCACGGACTGGCGGGTGCCGATTTACGTCAAAATTGGAGCATCGCGAACCTATTACGATGTGGCGCTGGCAGTGAAGGTGGGAGCGGATGTGATCGTGCTGGACGGAATGCAGGGGGGAACGGGGGCAACACAGGACGTTTTCATCGAACATGTGGGCATTCCCACGTTGCCCGCGCTTCGGCAGGCAGTAGAGGCGCTGGTGGAACTCGACATGCATCGAAAGGTGCAGTTGATTGTTTCAGGGGGAATTCGCAGCGGCGCCGACGTTGCCAAGGCGCTGGCGATGGGAGCAGACGCTGTTTCGATCGGAACGGCAGCGCTGATCGCGCTGGGGGATAACGATCCGGCGCTGGATGAGGAATATCGCAAACTGGGATCGGCAGCGGGATTCTACGATGACTATCAAAGTGGAAGAGATCCGGCGGGGATTACCACGCAAGATGAGGAACTGTCGAAACGGCTGGACCCGATCGCGGGGGGACGGCGGCTGGCGAACTATCTGCGCGTGATGACGCTGGAATGCCAGACGATCGCGAGGGCGTGCGGGAAGTCGCACGTCCACAACCTGGAGCCGGAAGACCTCGTGGCCTTGACGATTGAGTCGGCGGCGATGGCAAAGGTGCCGCTGGCGGGAACAAACTGGATTCCGGGGACGGGGACTTTTTAGCGATGGATTTTGAAAAAGACCAACCGACCGAGAAATTGACTGCGCTCATTGGCGAGCCTCCAACGAAAAGGTGTGATCATGCCCAGCCGGTCTGAGATAAAAAATCGCCTGAAGGAAGAGAAGATAGAGTTCATTCTCGTGCAGTTTGTCGATGTGACGGGAGGCGCGAAGGTGAAAATGATGCCGGCGTCGTGCTTCGACGAAGCAGTGGATTCGGGGGCGGGATTTGCGGGGGGCGCGGTGCGCGGCGTGGGGCAGGGAGCCGCATTCGCATGACATGATGGCGCGGATCGATCCGGCGACATACACGCGGCTGGGGTGGCAGCCCAACACAGTAAGGTTCGCGAGCGATCTGTTCGTGGATGAGCAATCGTTTCCCTATTGCGCACGGACAAATCTCAAGCGGGTTTTGGATGCGGCAAAGAAGGAGGGGTATGTCTTTAATGTGGGGATGGAGCCTGAGCATTTTCTGGTGACGCGGAGCGCGGACGGGTCGATTCAGCCGTGGAACCCGGACGGAACCGACACCCTGGCGAAGCCGTGCTACGACTATCGTTCGATGGCTCCGGCGATGGCATATTTGCAGGAGTTGACGACCGCACTGAACGAGCTGGGCTGGGGGGTTTACCAGTGCGACCATGAGGATGCCAACGGGCAGTTCGAAGTGAATTTCAAATTCAGTGACGCGTTGACGACGTGTGACCGCATAACGTTTTTCAAGATGGCGGCGTCTCAGATCGCCAAGAAATTTGGAGCGATCGCGACATTTATGCCCAAGCCATTCAGCGATCGGACGGGCTCTGGACTGCACGCGCATTACCACCTGGCGGACAGCGGAACGGGGAAGAATCTGTTCGTCGATAAGAATGACAAGCGCGGGCTGGAGTGTTCGAAGCTGGCGTATCACTTTGTCGGCGGGATTCTGCATCATGCGCGGGCGCTATGCGCGGTGACGAGTCCCACGGCGAACTGTTACAAGCGGCTGCAGGTCGGGCGCGGGGCTTTATTCGAGCCGGTCGGGCTATACGTGGACGCCGGCGTTTATTACGTACGGAGACAACAATCGGACCGAGATGATTCGCACGGCAGGCCCGGGGCATTTTGAAGATCGGACAATCAGCGCGAGCACAAATCCTTACCTGGCGCTCGCGGCCTATCTGAGCGCAGGGCTGGATGGGATCAAGCGGGAGCTGGATCCTGGGGAGCCGAACTTGGGGAATATGTACGCGATGTCACTGGACGAAATCCGGGCGAAGGGCGTGAAGCTTTTGCCTCAGTCGTTATTTGAAGCGCTGGAGGAATTTCGGCGTGATGAGGTGGTGCAATCAGCGTTGGGGCCGATCGCGAAGGAGTTTATCGAGTTCAAGTCGGCGGAATGGGATACGTATCACCGCCAGATCAGCCGCTGGGAGATTGACGAATACCTGACCTATATCTGATAGCGCGAGGATCATGAATTCCCGTCGATTTATTTTAACGCTGTCGTGTCCGGATCGAGTGGGAATCGTGGCGGCGGTGAGTTCTCTGTTTGCGCAGCACAACGGATGGATCGTCGAATCGCAGAATCACGCAGACGCGGAATCGAAGCGATTCTTCATGCGACAGGAGACGCTTGCGGAGTCGCTGCCGTTCGGGATCGAGGGGCTTCGCGAGCGGTTTGAGCCGATTGGCCGTAAGTTTGCGATGGAACACAAGATTTCCGATACCTCGGTGCTGAAGCGGGTGGTGATTCTTGTGAGCAAACAGACGCATTGCCTGGACGATCTACTGTATCGGTGGCGCAGTGGGGAGATGGGGTTCGATTTGAGGGCAGTGATTTCGAATCACAACGAAAGCCGTAGCTTCGTGGAATGGCATAAGGTGCCGTTTCACTACATCGCGATGGAAAGCGGAAAACGCGAGGAGGCGTTTCGGCGAATCGCGGGACTCATCGATGAGGTGGGGGCGGATGTAATCGTATTGGCGCGTTTCATGCAGATTCTGCCGGCTTGGATGTGCGAAAGATATCCGGGGCGGATCATCAATATCCATCACAGCTTTCTACCGTCGTTCGTAGGGTCACACCCGTACCGGCAGGCGCATGCGCGGGGGGTGAAGTATGTGGGGGCAACGTGTCACTACGTGACCGAGAAGCTCGATGAGGGGCCGATCATCGAGCAGGACGCGTTCCGGAGCGATCACTCCGACACGGTGGAGCAGCTGATCCGGACGGGGCAGGATGTTGAAAAGGCGGTGCTTGCGCGGCTTGCGTTATCACCTGGAGGATCGCGTGCTGCTGAATTCCAACAAGACGGTGGTGTTTAGATAGAAAGTTTGGAAATCGGGCCGCATGCCGTTTCAACTCCTGAAATTTGCGCTGAGCAAGGAATATCCGGAACCGCGGATGTTCCGATCGCCGGAAAAACTGCGCGACAGTTATGACGTGGTAATCATCGGTGGAGGCGGACATGGATTGGCAGCGGCGTACTACCTCGCGAATCTGCACGGCATTTCGAACGTCGCAGTGATAGAGAGCAACTATATCGGGCACGGGGGGACCGGGCGAAACACGGCCATCGTGCGATCCAACTATTTGACCGAGGAGGGGGCCAGATTTTACCAGTTCAGCGTCGATCTGTTTCGCGATCTTTCCAGGACACTGGATCTAAATCTGTTTTATTCCCAGCGCGGACATTTCACGATAGCGCACTCGACTTCGTCATTGCGCACGCAGCGATGGCGGGCGGAAGTGAACAAGCACCTGGGGATCGATTCGGAAGTGGTGGGTCCGGAATTCATCAAGAAGACGATTCCGGAGATTGATTTGACCTGCGGGGGGCATCAGCCGCCGATTGTGGTGCGCTTTATCATCCGCCTGGGTCGATCGCCAGGCATGATGCGGTGGCGTGGGGTTATGGCGCGGGGCGGACCGTAAGGGGGTGGAGATCCATCAGCAGACATCGGTAAGCGGCATCGAAGTGCGGGACGGGTGCGTTGAGGGCGTGCACACGAGCCGAGGGTTTATCCGAACTAAAAAGGTTTTGTCGGCAGTGGCCGGGTGGACGACGCGGATACAGAAGATGGTGAATCTTCGCAGCCCGCTGGTGATTTATCCGCTCCAGGCGATGGTGACGGAACCGCTGAAGCCGTGGCTGGATTCGATCGTGGTGTCGGCGGGATTGCATACGTATGTGAGCCAATCGTCGCGGGGGGAACTGGTGACGGGGGCGTCGCTCGATCCGTACGAGTTGATGTCAATGCGATCCACGCTGGATTTCGCGGAGGGATTGGCGGGTCATCTCGTGGATCTCTTTCCATTCCTGGCGGATGTGAAAGTGCTTCGGCAATGGGCGGGGATGTCGGACATGACGCCGGATTTTTCACCGATCATGGGGACAACGCCGATCAAGGGATTTTATATCGATGCGGGCTGGGGCACGTGGGGGTTCAAGGCAACGCCGGTTTGCGGGTACACGATGGCGCACACGATGGCACATGATGACAATCATGAGTTGATACGCGCGTTCAATCTGAATCGCTTTAGCGACTTTGCGCTAGTTGGCGAAAAAGGGCGCTGCGTCGGTGGGGCACTGATAAAAGGACCCATGCCGTGAAGATATTGAATTGCCCAATTAACGGACCGCGGCCGATACAGGAATTTGTTTTCGGCGGAGAATTGAGGGAAATGCCGGACCCCGCGACGGCGACGGATTCGCAGTGGGCGGACTACATTTTCAATCGCGAGGGAGAGCCGGGAATCAAGCGGGAGTGGTGGTTTCACGTGGCCAGTAATACCTGGTTTGTCGCGGAGCGAGACGTTGTGAAGGACGAAATTCTTCGCACGTATTTATTCGGGAGGGGGCCGGAGAAGTGAATCGCCGGTTGAGCAAACAGCGCAACGAGTTGATCGATCGCGGCCGCCCCGTTGAATTCAAATTCGAAGGGGAGACGTTTAGCGGCTTTGCGGGCGATGTGATCTGCACGCGCCTGTATGCAAATGATGTGCGGCTGGTTGGCCGGAGCTTTAAGTATCATCGGCCGCGCGGAAGTTACAGTTTCGCGGGGCACGATTCGAATGCGATGTTCACGGATGGAAGGCGGACCAACCTTCGCGGCGATACCGTCCAGGTTTCGCCGGGGATGGATCTGCGGGCGGTCAATACGTTTGGGAGCCTTCGCAAAGACTGGATGAACATCACGGAGAAATTCAGCCGGTTTATGCCGGTGGGATTTTATTACAAGACATTTCACCGGCCGAGCTGGCTGTTTCCGTTTCACGAGCGAAAGATCCGCGCGGTGGCGGGATTGGGGAGAATCAACCCGAGCTTTTCCGCGAGTCACAGCCCGAAGGATTATGCGTGGTGCGATGTGCTGGTGGTTGGAGGAGGACCGGCGGGACTGGCGGCCGCGCGGGCGGCTGGGGAATGCGGGCTCAATGTTCTGTTGATTGAGGAGCGGGTCCGCCTGGGGGGTAGCTTGCTTTGGCAGCATGGGCGGGATTTCGAGGCCGATCGGTTGATGAGCGACAATGTCGATGCGCTGCGATCGATGGCGAATGTCGAGATTCGATGTGCGACCGTGGCCGGCGGGCATTACGCGGATCACTGGATTGCGCTGTTTGATGACACGCGAATGACGAAGGTAAGGGCCGGAGCAGTGATTTACGCGACGGGGAGCATCGAACAGCCGGCAGTTTTTGGGCACAACGATCTGCCCGGGGTGATGCTGGCATCGGCCGCGCAGCGGTTGATCCGACTCTTTGCGGTGAAGCCATTTGATGAAGTTGTAGTTCTTGCGGCCAACAGCGATGGATATCGTGCAGCGCTAGACTTGGTTGAAGCGGGCGTAAAGATCAGCGCGATCGCGGATCTGCGGCCGGGGGGGAGGAATCGGAATTGGGGCAAGAAGTGACTCGCGCCGGCCTTCGGGTGGATCGGGGATCGACGATCTATGAGGCGCAGCCGAACTCGGAAAGGAGCGGGGTGACAGGAGCGGTGATCGCGCCTCTGAACTGCGCAGGGCGAAGCGGATGTGGATCGTGCGCAAATAATATCGGCGGATGGAATTGTTGTGTCGGTGGGATGGGCGCCAAACTCGTCGCTTACGAGCCAGGGCGGAGTGAAGTTTCGATATGATGAGAACCTTCACCAGCTGGTGCCGGCGTCTTTACCCGAGGGAGTATTTCTTGCAGGACGGGTTGCGGGAGTTTATCCGCTAAATGATCAGCTCATTGATGGCAGGCGGGCGGGACTGGCGGCGGCGAAATATCTGGGCCGCTTCGAGGGCGACATTCCGGCGCGATCGATTCAAGTGGGTTCGCCGCCGAATCACCCGTATCCGGTTTTCAAACACGCGAAGAAGAAGAATTTTGTCGACTTTGACGAGGATGTGCACCTGACGGATTTCGTGAACGCGCGGCAGGAGGGGTACGACAGCGTGGAGCTGATGAAGCGCTACAGCACGGTGGGCATGGGGCCAAGCCAGGGGAAGCTGTCGAATATGAATGCGGTGAGGATCCTGGCGAAGCTGAACGGCAAATCGATCAACGAGACAGGAACGACAACGGCGCGCCCGTTTTATCAGCCGGCGCCGATCGGTCACCTCGCGGGACGGCGGTTTCATCCGATGCGCCGCACGCCAATGCACGATTGGCACCGCAAGAACGGCGGGGTTTTCTTTCACGCGGGCGATTGGTATAGGCCGGAGTTTTACAACAACGGGAAACTGTCTCGCGAAGATTGCATTTTGAAGGAAGCGCAACAGGTGCGTGCCAGCCTTGGGTTGATCGATGTGGGAACGCTGGGGAAGATATTGGTCAATGGGCCGGATGCAGCGGCGTTTCTGGAGAGAATCTATACGGGGAAATTCGACAAACTGGCGATCGGGAAATATCGGTATGGCATCGCGCTGGATGAAAGCGGGATCGTGATTGAGGATGGGGTTATCGCCCGTCTGGCGCACGATCGGTTTTACGTTACGGCGACAAGCAGTGGCGTTGCGGGCTTTTATCGCGAGGCGCTGCGGTGGGCGCAGCTCTGGAAGATGAATGTCTCGTTGAGCAACGCAACGGGAAATCTCACGGCGATGAATCTTGCCGGGCCAAACAGCCGGGCGGTGTTGTCGAAACTGACGGACATTGATCTTGCGGCGAACGCGTTTCCATACCTTGGGGTGCGCGAGGGAGTCGTCGCCGGCGTGCGGGCCATCGTGATGCGGGTTGGATTTGTCGGCGAGCTGGGATATGAGGTGCACTTGCCGGCGGGGTATGGGGAGCACGTGTGGCAGACGCTGTATGACGCGGGAAAAGAGTTTGGAGCAAGGCCGTTTGGGGTTGAAGCACAGCGGCTGCTTCGACTGGAGAAGGGACATCTGATCATCAGCCAGGATACGGATGCACTCACGCACCCGTATGAAGCCGGAGTTGAGTGGGCGATCGGGAAGGACAAGCCTTTTTTTGTTGGGCAGCGGAGTTTGAAGATTCTGGCGGGTAAGCCGCTGGGACGTAAACTTGTGGGGCTTGCGTGGCCGAACGGATTCGGCGGTGCGCTGCCAGAGGAGTGTAATCTGATCATCCACGAGGGGCGGATCGCTGGAAGGGTTACGAGCATCGCGGCGAGGTCGACGCTTGGGTATCCGATTGCGATGGCGTTTTTGGAGCCGGGGAAGTCGATAGTGGGATCGAAGGTTAAAATTCGCCTTACGGATGGATCGGAATGCGAGGCGAGCGTTGCGAAGCTTCCATTTTATGACCCCGAGAATACGCTGCAGGTAAACTAATTGACGGAAGGTTCGATGGACAAGCGAAAGAGTCTAATTTCCTCACTCGATTCGGCTAAGCCGAGCGATGGAGGTATTGTCTTGTCGCATCGAATGGAAGTTGCCAAGCTGGGGGTGAAAGGGCCGAACCTGGCGCCGTGGGCTGAGGGAACTGGGATCGAATTGCCGCAACGGCTCTATGATGTGAAGCGTGTTGACGAGGATGGGGTTCTTGTTCGCGTGGGGGGCGATGAGATTATTTTCGAATCGAAGCCGGGCAATCCTTTGTTCGTCAGGATTGAACAGGCGTTGAATCAGCCGACCCAGGGTGTCTATCGGATAGAGCAGCAGGCATCGACGATTGAAATATGCGGGCCGCTGGTGCATCGTGCATTGGCGCAGACATGCGGGCTTAATTTTTCACGGGAACCGGCCGAGCGGATAGTCTATACGCGTGTTGCGGGGGCTTCGTGCGGGGTGATTCCGCTTGAAACCAGCGGGGGCAGAATTTATCGGATTTGGATCGATTATTCATTGACGCCCTATCTGTGGGAAGTACTGAACGAGATTGCCGCTGACGTGGTAAAGGAGCATCAGGCGGTATGAAGTATTTCGATCTGCAGGTCAACGGGTATGGTGGCGTGGATTTTAATCGCGAGGCGGTCACGGCCGACGAGCTTCGCGACGCGTGCGAGAAATTGCTGAGCGATGGTGTGGAGGGAGTGCTGGCGACAGTCATCACGGATGAACTCGATGTGATGCGCGCGCGAATCAGGCGGATCGCCGAGCATTGGGAGGCGGATGACCTAGCGCGGCAAGTGATTGCGGGGATTCATGTCGAGGGGCCTTTCATAAGCAGTGTGCCTGGGTATGTCGGGGCCCATCCGCCAGACGCGGCAATTGCAGCAACCGCGGATGCGGCGAGGGCGCTGGTGGAAGAAGGCAAGGGACTTGTAAAGCTGGTGACGCTGGCGCCGGAGTGCGATGCGGGATTTGCGACCACTGCGTTTCTTGCAGGGCAGGGCATTCGCGTGGCCGCGGGGCATACCAATGCGCGCATCGACGAACTGCGCGGAGCGATCGACGCGGGGCTGACCCTCTTTACGCATCTGGGAAACGGATGCCCGATGCATATGCACCGGCACGACAATATTGTCCAGCGTGCCTTGTCACTCCGGGAAAAGTTGTGGATCTGCTTTATTGCCGACGGGGCGCATGTGCCATTTTTTGCGCTGAGGAATTATCTGGATCTGACAGGTTTGGAGCGTGCGATTGTTGTGACGGATGCCATTGCGCCGGCGGGCATGGGGCCGGGGCGATACAGCTTCAGCCGATGGAACCTGGATATCGGGGAAGACATGGTGGCGCGTGCGCCTGACGGGAGCCATCTGGTTGGCTCGGCGATCACGATGAAGCAAAGCGAAAGCAACCTGCGCAATCACCTGAAATTGACGGCGGAAGAATGTAATCGGCTGCTGTGTGAAAATCCGCGGCGGGCGATTGGGATTTGATTCGAGTGATTATTGGTCGGCCAGTTGGAGGATCATTTCAATTTCAGTGCTGGCGCCAAGGGGCAACTGGGCCATGCCCAGTGCCGTGCGGGCGTGACGGCCGGCTTCGCCAAAAACATCCAGTACGAGTTGCGTTGCGCCGTTAATGACCAGATGTTCATCGGTAAAATCCGGATCGGCATTGACGTATCCGGTGATGCGAACGATGCGCTGGATGCGGTCAAGAGAACCAACATGATGGCGGACGGCGCGGAGTACGTTGGCGGCGCAAAGGGCAGCCGCCCTGGTGGCGTCGGATACGCTGACCACTGAGGGAACCTTCCCCTTGCTCACGAGCACGGACCCGTCGAATGGGACTTGGCCGGAGGCGTAAACGATGTCGCCGATGACGGCGACTGCGTCGACAAGTGAGCCTTCGGGAGTTCGCTTATCGATGGGGTAGCCGAGTTCTTCGAGCTTTTTTTCTCGCTGATTCATTGGACGTTCCGATCAGGATTCGGGGAGGGCCTCCATAAAAAAGCGAAGCCAATTGCCGTGAAAGATAAGATCGATGTCGGATTCAGGATAGCCGCGGCGGGCCAGGATTTGGGCGAGTTTCTGGAGATCGGCGATGGTGTCAAGGCCTGCGGGGGATTGTTCCGTGCCGAAACCACCGTCGAGATCGGACCCGACGGCGACATGACGCGAGTTTCCAGCGACGTGGCAGATGTGATCGATATGGTCGGCGACGGCGTCGAGGGAAACCGCGCTGCCGGGGGTTTGTCCGATCACGAAGCCGGGTTGGAGCATCCATGCGTCGAGGGCGACGCCGATGACCGCGGATCGCTGGATGAGAAGCTTGAGCTGTTGGTCGGAGAACTGGCGGTCGCCAGGGACGAGCGCGCGGCAATTGTTGTGGCTGGCCATCACGGGCCCGGCGAAAAGATCCATCGCCTGGAAGAAGCTGGAATCAGAGCTGTGGGTGGCGTCGAGAATCATTCCGAGGCGATCGAACTCCTTGAGCAGTTCGACGCCGCTGCTGGTCAGGAGGCCGTTGTCGCCGGTACCGACGGCGTAGTGGCTCTTGCCATAGTGGGCCAAGCCCACGGTGCGGAGACCGTCGGCCCACCAGGCCTCGGCCTGGGAGGGAGAAACAATGGGATCAGCGCCTTCCATGGCGAGGATGATTCCAATGGGCAAATTGGCATTTGCATCGCGAGAAGGATCTGACCAAAGAGACCAGTGGGTTTTCAGTTGCTGTTGGTTTTCGATGAAGTTCAGCTCGTTCCGCTCTGCGAGGAGGCGGTAATAGGTCAACTGGCCGCGGGCGACGGAACAAGCAATTTCCTGCGTGGCGACATCGAGATCGATTTTGCGGACGGGCTTCGGTTGCGATTTGGCGCGGGAGAGCAGAGTGGCGCAGCAGATGGCGACGCCGCCGCGGCGCATCTCGGGGAGAGTGACGGTGCCATGTCCACGGGCATCGTCGTCGGTCATTCCAACCTCTGTGGCACGGACGGCGGCAATGGGCTGGGTAAGGTCGCGATTCCAGGAGAGGGCGTTCCAGGAAAGATCGAGATGGGAATCGATGATGAGCCGCATAGAGTAGTTCCGGCGCGTGCTATTTCGATTCGTCGAGTTTAAGGCCGAGTATCGAGCGCGTATCGCGATGAATCAGGGTTTCGATGCGCGTTTCATCGAGGCGGGGTAAACCGGTGCCCTCGGTCATGCGGTTGAGCGAGCGAAGGCCGGCGATCGTGGCATTGACCGTGGTAAACGGGTAGTCGGTTCCAAAGAGGAGTTTGTCCCAGATGCCGTATTCTTGGGCGAGCATCAGGCTGTGATAAAACTGGAAGGGACGGTAGTGCAGCGCGCTGATGTCAGCGTAGACGTTGGGGTGCTTTCGAGCGACGGCGATGCACTCGCCTTCGTAGGGATGGCCGAGGTGGGCCATAATGATCTTCACATCCGGAAAACGAATTGCGACGGTATCAAGGTGGCGAGGGAGGGTGAATTTTATCGGGGCCTGGCTGACAAATGTGGTGCCGGTGTGCAGCAGCACAGGAAGCCCATGTTTGGAAGCATACCGCCAGAGCGGATCGAGACTGCGATCGTGTGGTTTAAAGCCTGCGTACATCGGCATGAGCTTGATTCCGCGCAATCCCAGAGCGGTGTGGCCGGCGCGCATTTCCTTTTGCCAACCGTTTTGCGTCGGGTCGAGAGAGAAATCCGATCAGCGTCTTGGGATTTTTCGCGACGTAGTCGGCGACGTATTGATCATCGACCCAAAGACCGCTGAGCTTGGCCTTTCCGCCGAAGACGATGGTAATGGTGTCGGGAGTGGCTTGAGCGCGATATTGGTCATAGCGAACGGTGAGGTCGACTTCGCCGCCGCTCCTGGCGCGGCTTGCCTGGCGACGGAAATCGTCGCTGAAGTGATCGGGGAATGTCCAGGCGTGAGAATGCACATCCAGGATCATGAGGATACCGCCTGTTTTTCCTTTCGAAAGAATCTAAATCGAATGAGTTTCATGTTTCAACACCGTTTGCGGTTAAGCCTTGAATGATTTCAGCACGGAAGCAAGGGCGTCGAGCGTCTGGTCAATGTCGGCCTCAGAGTGGGCGAAACTGATGCTGCCCTGCTTAGCCGCAACGGGGAAATTATAGATCCCGCGCTCGATCAGCGCCCGCCGATAGCGCAGATCAAATACGAAATCGTGGCCATGAAGCAGGTCCCACCAATCGCGCGGAGCGTGGTCCATGAAATAGACGCAGTGGGCGCTGCCGATGCGGTTGATCATCGCGACGATGCCGGAATCTGCGAACAATTTGCGCTGGCCCTCTTCAAGCTTACGGGCCAAATTTTCGAGATGGCCGTAGACGTCGCGGCTCGGGTCCATGAGTTTTTTCAGGCAGGCGATGGCGGCGGCGACGGGAATCGGATGGCAGTTATAGGTGCCGGCGATGAGAACACGGCGCTTGGGGTCGGGATCGATGGCCAGATCCAAGTATTGGCGCTTTCCCGCCAGCGCCGCAATGGGAAATCCGTTAGCAAATGCCTTGCCGAACGTGGAAAGATCGGGCGCCACACCGCTCAATTGCTGATATCCCCCTAAGCTCGCGCGAAATCCGGTTTTTACTTCATCGAAGATCAGCACGAAGCCATATTGGTCAGCGAGGCGACGAAGGCCTTCGAGAAAGCCGGGCTCGGGTTTGACAACACCGATGTTTTGCAGCGCCGGCTCGGTGATCAGCGCGGCGATGGGATAGCGCCTGGCGATCGTCTCGACGGCTACAAGGTCGTTGAAAGGGATGGGATGAAGAAGGCGCAGCTCCGACTGTGGAATCCCGGCGCTGATGGGGACAACGGGATATTCGTCGCCAACGATTTGCTTTCCGCCGAGGTCGGCCGCGCTGGTCATGAGATTGGCGGCGACGACATTCTGGTTTCCGTTGTATCCGCCCTGTACTCGAATGACGTGCTCGCGGCCGGTAAAGGCGCGGGCGACGCGAATCGCCTGCGCGGTGGCTTCGGAGCCCGTGTTGAAGAACTGTACCTTGTCGGCCATCGGGATAGCGGAGAGGAAGAGCTGCGCCAGCTCGCCTTCGTCTTCCGTGGGCCCGGAGCCGTAGTTGGAGCGGCCGGAGCGGAGAGCGATGGCAACTGCTTCGAGCTGATCGGGGTCGTTGTGCCCAAGAATGTAGGGGGCGAAACCGGCGTGATAGTCGACAAATTCATTTCCATCGACATCCCACATTCGCGAGCCCTGGGCTCGGGTGAAAGCGATACACGGATCGGCCTTGCGGTTGATCGACGCCAGGCCGCCGGGAATGAACTGGCTGTTCCGCAGAAGTACCTGGGCCGAGTGTTCGTAATTGCGGATATGGGATTTTGAGGCAAGCGTCATGAAAGCCTTCCTCGCGTGTCGATGTTGATGCGACTTAGTGAGCCATCGGCGCTGCGAAGCCACGCGGTGTCCTGGAGATTCACACAGGGACAAATGTGATTGGGGATGATGTGAACGCGCTCGCCGATTTTCGGCGCACGATCGCAGGCAGCAATATCAAGCTCACCATGCTCTTCGCTTAGTCGAGTTATCTTGGCCCGTGGATATTCAACGACGTGGCCATGGCCGCTCTCAGGCTTAGTGATGTTCCGATCGCTGGTCAGGGTTTTTGAGCCGGCATCGACCACCACTTTTCCGGGGACGGCATTGCTGACCACGGTACAGATCAATTTGGCGGCGCAATCTTCGAGCCCGCAGTAGCCACCCCCTACCGTATTCATGTCATTGTAGATGTAGGTTCCGGGGCGAATTTCGGTTGTCTGGGAAATGAGGTGGGACTGGTATGCGGTTGGAGTTGAGCCGCCGGAGACGATGGGGGCGGATAATCCAGCGTGGGACCAGAGGGAAAGCGTCTCCCGCAAGAGCTCGGCAATTGTGCTGAGTGGTTTCAATTGTTCGCCGTTTGGCTCCCAGACATGCCCGGGATAATAGAACAACCCGTCGAGCCGAAGGGATGGCGTTTGCGCGACCGCTTGCGCCAATTCGAGCGCCGCTTTGGGAGACTGCACACCGGTGCGGTGCATGCCTACGTCCAGATCAACCAGGATGCCGATGGTTGTGTGCGCCTGTTCGCGGCAGCGGAAAGCATTTCCAGCGCGAATTGGGAATCGACGGCGACGTGAATGGTGTGGGCGATGGCAAGTGTTGCTAAGCGCTGGCAGCGCGATGGATCGACCGCCGGATAGGCCAGGAGAATATCATCGGACGCCTGCACCATGGCCTCGGCCTCGCCGACCTTGGCGGCGGTCAGGCCATTTGCTCCCGCCGCCATCTGGCGATGTGCCATTTCGAGCGACTTGTGCGTTTTAGTGTGGGGGCGGATATTGATGCGATGCTGTTTGGCGTAGCTGGCCACGCGGGACAGGTTGCGGGTCACCGTAGACTCGTCGATCACGAGCGCGGGAGTTTGCGAAATGTCATGCACGGGTTTCACCGTTCGTATTCCTCGCGATTACCAGGCGGTCCAGCCCCCATCAACAACAAGATTATGGCCGGTTATGAAACTTGAAGCATCACTTGCCAAAAAGACGATGGCGCCCTTGAGCTCGTCGGGAGTGCCAATACGGTTCATGGGCGTCTTCTTCTTCAGGCGAGCGAGTAGTCTTTTGTCAGCCTTGGGTGAGGGAAACGGCCCGGGGCTGAGCGCGTTCACACGCACGCCGTCCTTTGCCCAATAGACAGCGAGATGGCGCGCCATTTGAATGACCCCGCCCTTGAGCACCTGGTATGCAACCGGGTTCGCCGAACAAATCCCGCGGTAGGCGTCGGGATAAGACGCGGCCAGGCCATACATTGAACCTAGGAAAATAATGTTGGCGGGCGTACGGCGACCGACCGCGTGGTCGTGCAAATGGCGCGAGAAGAAAATAGCCGGTGGCGTTTGCGAGCTGACGGTTGAATTGTTCCCCGGTAACTTCGGTGAGGTCGGCCGCAATTGGTTCGTGGGCATTGTTAATCAGAACATCAATATGGCCGGCTTTTTCGATGGCGCGGTCGAAGGCGCACTTGATCGACGTCTCGCTGCTCAACTGATCGAGTTCCAGGCCGTGATGGCGCTGGGAGCCGGTTTGGGTCGGAAGATTTGCGGCCAGGCTCTCTGCGGCGTCGAGCTTGCGGCTGGTAGCGATCACGCTGGCGCCGGCTTCGGCGAGAGCGGCGGCCATCGCGGCGCCGAGATGACCGGTTGCGCCAGTCATCAGGCAAACTTTTCCTTCGAGAGTGAAGAGCTTCTGAATCGTCACGGCGCTGCCTCATTTTTTTCCGGCGCTGCCGTCGCGATCGAAATCCGGCATGCCCGCAAACTGGATGTTGAGTTCTCTGGCGAACGCTCGGCGGATCTCCTCAAGACCGTTTTTCACCATCACGATGTCCGCGCCGTAAAGGATCAGGCGGCAGCCGAGATCGATCATGCGGCGTGCTTGCTGCACCGAACCGCAGGTACTCGCCCAATTCTTGCCTGTATTGCGGGCCGCCTGGGCAATCGATTGAATCGCCGATTCAATTGATGGATCGTCGAACTTTCCGGGAATTCCGGTGAGGACGGAAAAATCGGCCGGACCGAGCATGATCATGTCGACGCCCGGCACGGCGGCGATGGCCTCTGCTTCGGCGAGGGCGCGCGGATCTTCGATCTGGATCAGAACGAACGTCTGCAAATTTGCCTGGGTGATGTACTGCGCTATTGGCAACGTGCAATAGGGCGCATCGCCACTTGAGCCGTCGAACCCGCGCTGTCCGATCGGGGCAAACTTCGCCCAGCGAACCACCTCCCTGGCTTCGTCGGCTCCATCGCATCGAGGGTACATGATTCCCGTTGCGCCCGCCTCCAGCATTCGCGCCATGCGCATGAATTCACCCTTGCCGGGACGCGCGATGATGTCGGCCCCCCTGCCGACACGAGCGGCCCGCATCAGGTTGGCGGCAGTTTCCACGGAATAGCCGTGGTGCTCCATGTCCATCCAGATGCCGTCGAATCCGAGCAAAGCAACAAGTTCGTACAAGCTTGGGTCGACGAGGTGCAGAGTGGTCGCAAGGGCCACGCGGCCTTGAGCGATCTTGGCGAGAATATTGCTGTTGCGCATCAATGCCTCCGACGGACAGCGTTTTTTTGCGGAACGGTGGAAGCGAGATAATCCTTCGTCTCGTTTTCCGAGAACCGGCCTGGCGAAAAGATGGAAATATCCAGCTTTGTCTGGCCTGTGGCAACCAGTTCGGCGAGAAGCATTCCGCTGACGGGGCTGTAGGCAACGCCGCCGGAGTGAAATGCCACGCCCACAAACAGGCCGTTGATCGCCGGAATTTCCCCAAGGATCGGCTCGCCGTCCATCGAGAAGGTAATCAGGCCAACGTGCTGATTTTCCCACCTGGCTTCGCGGAGTGTGGGAAAGGACCTTTGGAAAGAACCGGCGAATTGATCGCGAAGCCCGGAAGAAACAGACAATGAATTTAAGCGGAAGTCATTGCCCGAGACTTTCCAGTCATTTCTCTCCGCTGTCTCAATTCCGACCAGAAGCCTGTTTCCCATCGCGGGGCGGATATAGCCTCCCAGCGGGTTGGCATTTACCGCGGGTAATTCAGGTGGCTGAGAGAACGGGCGCGTGATGTCGCGCTGATGGACGAACGATTTTACCGGCAATCGGATCCCGGCGGTGGCGAGAGTGACGTTCATCCATGCGTAGTTCGTGCAAACGACGCGGTCACATTCGATGGCGCCAGAAGCAATCTTCACGCCGCGCACCTTCCCGCCAGAGATCATCAGCGACTCGGCTTGCGTCCCTTCGAGAATTTCGACGCCCAGGCGTCGGCATTGATTGGCGAGCGACGGAATGTATTCATCAGGTTCACTGTAGCCACCGCGCGAGTCGTGAAGTCCGACGTATCCCTCGGGTGGATTCATGGCGGGCCATCGGCGGCGCATTTCATCGGAAGTCAGGATTTCATATTTGACCCCACAACTGTCGTACAGCGGCAGCAGCCGGGCGCGATCGGGCCAGGACGATTCGTCGAACCAGTTAAGGCAGCCGACGTTTTGGAATCGGTAACCGGGAAGTTCCTCGGAAAACTCGGCGAAGCGATCGAGTGCGATCTTTCGGGCCAGAACTCCGGTTTTGGACCACATGAGTCCCGTAATAATTCCGGCGGCGCACGATGAGGAACCATCGCCGACCGGACCTTTTTCAAGGATCACGATGCGTCCGAACTTTTTCAGGGCGAGATGGTAGGCGGTGCTCAGCCCCGTAACCCCCCCACCGACAATGACCACGGTTGCATTGGACATAACGTATTCTCGCCGGCGCGAGATCGGAAATCAGACTTCCTGCGGTGAGCCAGACTCAGATGCGTGGCGGCCGTCGGGAATAACGCGGCAGGCCGGCAAACCGCGCGAAAGCGCTTTACGGATCCGGTCGCGGGCAATTCGGAGGAGTGCCGCGCGACGGCCTCGGCCCAGTCGGGCTGGCGGCTTTCGATGGCGTCTACGAGATCGCCGTGAGGAGTTGACACGGCGCGCGGCGCGACGTCGGTGCTGAGGGCCACCAGAAGGAGGCCCAGGTTACACAGCCGCTGATAAAATTCCGATAGGAGCCGGTTATCAATCATTCCGGCCAAGGCGAGGTGAAAGTTCAGATCGTGGTTCGAGGCCGTTTTTCCGGGGATGTATTCCTGCTGTTCCGCTTCGTCAGCGGCGGTTGCCAATTTACGCAGTTTTGCCATCTGGTCTTCATTGAGTAGCGCGGCGGCCTTGCGAGCCATGAAGCCCTCAAGGAGCTCGCGCACTTCGTAAATCTCTTCGATCTCCTGGGGGACAAGTTGCCGAACCCGCGTGCCTTTTCCGAATTCGCTTACGAGCCAGCCCTCCTGCTCCAATGTTCGGATGGCCTCGCGCACGGGGGTTTGCGATGCGCCAGGCGGCGGGCGACATGAAGCTGCTTTAACCGCTGTCCCATTCCGATTTCGCCCGATCGGATCATGCCGCGGAGGCGATCACAGACGTCGGTGGAACGGACCCTTCGTTTTGATTCGCGTGGACGTTTCATCGTTATTGCAGTTCTCGGTAGCTTCGGATGCTGGAAATCCTAATTAAACATTGAGAAAAGACAACAAAATTATATATAAAATTATGCACCAACTCAATAATTTGATTGTAATGAAGGATCTAATTCCTTAATCTATTCAATATTATGTATAATTACTGACTTAGCGGAAGAGGACCCCGATGCAGACTTCCACTCAAGATGCGAAATCCAAGCTAGCCGAGTCATCCGGATGGCTGGCCCGCGCGCGAGCGGTCATTCCCGGGTGCGCGCAGACGTTCAGCAAGGGGCCGGGAATGTTTGTGCAGGGGATCGCGCCCAATTTTCTAAGTCATGGCGATGGGGCATACGTTTGGGATGTCGATGGGACGCGCTATATCGACTACATCAGCGGCCTCGGTCCGAACATTCTGGGCTACGCTAACGAAGCGGTTAACGAAGCGGTTTACAAGCAGATGCGCAAAGGGGTGAGCTTTAGCCTGCCGCATACGATTGAAGTGGAAGTGGCGGAACTTTTGCGCGAGCTAATTCCCTGCGCCGAGATGGTTCGATTCGGAAAAAATGGTTCCGATGCGACCTCCGGGGCGGTTCGGCTGGCGCGCGCGTATACGGGACGGGACCTCGTTTTTTGCTGCGGCTACCACGGGTGGCAGGACTGGTTTATCGGTACGACTTCACGCGGGCTGGGCGTACCAGAAGTCGTGCGTCAGTTGACGATTCCGTTCCCTTATAACGATCTCGATGTTTTGCGCAAGTTATTTGAGAAGCATACGGGAAAAGTCGCGTGCGTGATCCTGGAGCCAGTGTCGTTCGTTGCGCCGGCGGAGGGTTATTTGAACGCGGTGAAGCAGCTTTGCCGCGAGAATGGCGCGCTGCTGGTGTTCGATGAAATCGTCACCGGGTTCCGGCTGCATCTCGGCAGGCGCCAGAGCTTGTTTGGAGTCACGCCGGACCTGGCTTGTTTTGGAAAGGCGATGGCCAATGGGTTTCCGCTGGCCGCAATTGTGGGACGGGCGGATGTGATGCGTCTCTTTGAGACAGTTTTCTTCTCATTTACGTTTGGCGGGGATGCGGGAAGCCTTGCAGCGTGCAAGGCAACGATCGATGAGATGCGCCGAAACAATGTCATCGCGCACCTCAAGCGTGTGGGGCAGAAGCTCAAGGATGGATGCGACGAGATCATTCGGTTACTGGGGCTGGAAAATCGCGTCGCCTTGATCGGATATCCGCAGTGGACGATTTTCTCGCTCAAGGACACAACTGGCCGGCCGAGCATGGCCCTGCGATCGCTTTTCCAGCAGGAAGTAATGCGGCGCGGAATTCTGACGCATGGCGCGCACATGATAAATTTTGGGCACGATGATGCGACAACCGACGAAACATTGGGGGCCTATCGCGAGGCGTTTTCGATCATCGCTGATGCCCTGGCAAAAGACGACGTTGAGAAGCGGCTGGTCGGACCACCGATTCAGCCTGTTTTTCGGCAGGTTTAATCGAAGTTTCAAAAAGGACAATTGCATGAAAATCGTAAAGAGCACAACGAAGCAGGAACTGGGGAAGAAGGCGGCGGCGCACGCGGCCGAGTTGATCCGGGCTTCGATCAAGGATAAGGGACGAGCCAACGTGATTGTTGCGACGGGCGCCTCGCAGTTTGAAATGCTGGAGAATCTGGTCAAACAGCCGGACATTGCCTGGCAGACGGTTACGTGTTTTCACCTCGACGAGTATGTCGGAATGCCAATCACACACCGGGCGAGCTTTCGCAGATATCTCTGGGAGCGATTCGCCAGCAAGCTGCCACTGCCTCTGGCCGCGTTTTACTATGTGAACGGCGAGACGGATGCCAGCGCTGAGTGCGATCGGCTGGGAAAGATCATCAAGGATCATCCGATTGACGTGGCGCTGGTGGGAATTGGGGAAAACGCGCATCTTGCCTTCAACGACCCCCCTGCCGATTTCAAAACCGAGCGGCCGTACCTGGTGGTGAATCTCGACGAGGCGTGCCGCAAGCAGCAGTTGGGGGAGGGATGGTTTGGCTCGCTGGCGGATGTGCCCAAACAGGCAATCAGCATGTCGTGCCGGCAGATCATGAAGAGCAACGCGATCATCGCTTCCGTACCCGATGCTCGAAAGGCGAATGCTATCCAAGCTTCGCTTCGAGGACCGGTAACGCCGACGGTTCCCTCCAGCATTATGCAGGGTCATGAGGATTGCACGGTGTATGTTGATGAGGCGTCGGGTGCGCTGGTGTAGAGAGGAGCATTCACATGGAACCACGCGTGATCGGCATCGTTGGGCTGGGCTTTCTGGGCCGTGGAATCGCCGCGTGTTTCCTGGGGAATGGCTTTCGGATTATAGCGTATGATCGCAGCCCGCAGGCGCGGCAGAGCGCCAGGACTGCAATCCAGGCAGCGCTCGAAGACCTGGCGCAGCATGGGTGCATATCTGCGCAATCGGTGACGGGCTGGCGATCGCTGTATGACGATCCGGATACGATCCAATTGCTCCGTGATTGCGATTTTGTTATTGAAAGCCTAACCGAAAGCCTTGAAACCAAACATGCTGCCTTTGACGAACTGGAATCTATCGTTCGGCCGACCGTGCCGATCGCGAGTAACACCTCGGCGTTGCCGATCACGCTGCTCCAGGATCACAGGCGTTATCCGGAACGGTTTATCGGAATGCACTGGGCTGAGCCGAGCCATGTGAGCCGCTTTCTGGAAGTGATCCGCGGCGCAAAGACCAGCGACGCGACGACGGATGCAACGATGCAACTGGCCAAGCGGGTGGGGAAGGAACCTTCGCTGGTGAAAAAAGATGTAGAGGGGTTCATCGTGAATCGGCTCGGATACGCGATGTATCGGGAGGCCTTCAATCTCCTCGAGATCGGGGTTGCCGATGTTGAGACGATAGACCGGGCGTTTCGAACGGCGGTCGGGCTCTGGGCGGCGATCAGCGGGCCTTTTCGATGGATGGATCTGACCGGAATTTCCAGCTATGCGGCAGTTATGAAGCGGCTTTTTCCCAAGCTCAGCAACAAAACGGAAGTGCCTGAAATTATGCAGAAGCTGATGAGCAGTGGGGCCAATGGAATCTCCAACGGCCGGGGATTTTATAGTTATACCCCGGAGCAATCGGCGCAGTGGCATAAACTGCTGAGCGAAAATGCCTGGCACGCCAGAAGCGCGGGGGATTTGGCGGCATCACTCGAAAAGGTCGATGACAGCGGCGCTCAATCCAACGCAAAGGAATAGATTCTGTCACCCCGGCTGCGTCAGCGTATCGGATGTTTGCATCGATGGGAGTTCAATTATGCGGGTCGTGGTGATAGGGGGAACCGGGCACATTGGAAGCCAGTTGATTCCCATGCTCGCGGACGCGGGAATCGAGGTCATCGCGATCTCGCGCGGGCGTATTGGAGCAGTTCAGGACGGGGGATCAAAGCTCTGTCGCCTGATTCAGTGCAATTACCAGGCGGATGATCGTGATTGGGCTCGCGTGCTGGTTGAAAACGTGGGTGAAGGAGATGCGGTAGTCGATCTTTTGGGGATCGACTTAATGGGCACATACAAAGCAGTGCGCGAGCGATGTGAACATGTGATTGCGTGCGGATCCGTGTGGATGGTGGGGATGCCGCGGCGGGTGCCTTGTCCGGCGGAAGCCCAGATCGAATTCTGGGGGGATTCGTATCGGCAGAGGTGGCGGGTTATTCAGGAGATTGTTTCGCTAAGTGCCGCGGGCGGACCGCGATTCACAGCGATTCTTCCGCCGAATATTTGCGGGCCCGGAAAGATTCCACTGGAGACGCGGGGCGGGCGAAGCATCGAGGTACATAGGGAATTGGCCAGGGGTGCTACCGTGAGACTTCCTGAGGGGGCAGACGCTCTAATTGGACCGTGCGATGCGTACGATGTGGCAAAGGCGTTTTTCCTTTCAATATCAAAACCAGAACGGGCGTCGGGCCGGGTTTTCAATGTGGGATCAGCTTATGCGCTAACGGCCGGTGAGTTTGTCGCAACCTATGCAAGGATTTACGGCGTAACAATTCCCATCGACCGAGTTTCGTGGGCAGAGTTTAGTGAAACCGACGTACCGGATGCCATGAGCCGGTACCATTTCGAAGCCCATATGTGCCCGGACATTTCGCCGATAAGCGGTGCGCTCGGATATGAGCCCCGATTTACCCCGGAACAGACGATGGAACGCGCAGTGAATTGGATGCGATCAAGAAGAATGCTCTAAGGAAATGATATACCTGCACTTACGTAACAACGGCAGCGTGATTTGCCATTAAATATTATTCAATATATCATTGTCGACAATACTGCGAGGGCAAAATAAATGACAACGAACGCGCTGATCATTGGACGCGAAAAACAATTGTTCATTGACGACTACGCGATTGAGGAATTGGCCGGGGTCCGCCGGACGTTTCATCAGGCCAGAAAGCATCCTTCCAATCCGCTGCTGCTTCAGCGCAACTGGTGGGAAGACTATTACATTCAATTGTACGGCAACGTCCTATTTGACCCGCAGCAGCAAGAATTCCGGATGTACTACAACGCGATTTCGAAAGCGGACATCGACAGCGTTTGCATGGCGATCTCGAAAGATGGGGTGAAATGGGAGCGACCAACGCTCAATGTTGTGGAACACAACGGCCGGCCGATGTCCAACGCGGTGCTCAAAGGGGCGCTGCGGTTGCCAACGGTTCTCCATGCGGCAGACGAATCGGATCCGCAGCGACGGTATCGGATGATTGTTTACACCTTCAAGGACCTGGCGGACTTCAAAAACGACGTTCGATCGAATTTCCGACATGGGTATTCGGTATTTTTCTCGCCGGACGGAATTCACTGGAAGCCGAACGATCGCAATCCGGTGATCCAGGGAAGCGACATGTGTACGTGCTGCTATGACCCGGTGACCAAGGAGTACATTGCGTTCGTAAAATACGGGAGCACGATCGGCGGCAAATTCCGGCGATCGGTGGCGATCCATGCCAGCCGGGATTTCGTCAATTGGGGAGTCTCGCAGACCATTTTGTCGGCCGATGAGATCGATGATGTGCGCGTGGCCGAGCGGCTTTACCGGTTCAGGGATCTGCTGAAATATGACGAGCCGGCGAGTTATCTGTCGGATATCTATGGCATGACGGGATTCCGGTACGAGGGCCTTCGCCTGGGGATCATCTGGCTGTTCGATATTTCAGCGACGCGAACCGGACATGGAAACGGCAACGACGGGATCATGAACGCACAGCTCGTCTATTCAAGAGATGCGAATCCCTATGGCTACTGGAATCGCACCAGCGAACGGCGCGATTTTATTCCCTGCGGGAATCAGGGCGATTTCGACGCAGGAATGGTTTTCACATCGTCAACCGTCATTGAAGTTGGCGATGAAATCCGGTTTTACTACACAGGGTCGGATGAGTCGTATGACCTGAGCTGGGAACAGCATGAAAATGCCAGGCGGGCGAGGCCTCAATCGAAGGTGCCAACCGGGACGAGATATTCCATCGGTTTAGCGACCCTGAGGCGGGATGGGTTTGCGTCGCTTTATGCGAACTATCCGGCCGGGAAGATGACAACGAAACTGCTGACATTCGCGGGTGAACGGCTGGAAATTAACGCGGATTCGGAAAAGGGATCGATCCTTGTCGAGATTCTGGATGAGCAGGGAAAGCCAATCGCCGGGTTTACTAAGGAGGAGTGCGCAACATTTTCGAAGGATGCGATCCGCGGCGTTGTTGAATGGAAAAGCGGGAAGAGCATTCGCGAGCTCGCTGGCAAGTCGATTCGGCTCGTAGTCCACATCGAGACGGCGAAACTTTATGCATTCCAATTTGTTTGACGTGATCGACACTGCCGGCGTTTAAAAAAACCTTTGGCCCGGTGCGAGATATTTGCGGCAGGTTGGTTCGTCGAGGGTAACGCCCAATCCGGGGGCATCGGTTAGGGGAACCGCGCCGTGACGAAAAAGCGGCACGCCTTCGCGTCGAACGTACCGGGAAACCCACTCGGTTTCGATGAAATGGTATTCCAAGACAAGGAAGTTGCGTGTAGCGGCGGCAACGTGGGCTGCGGCAATGGTCGCGAGGCTTCCGCCGTTTCCGTGCATTGCCATGGGAAGGTAGTGCAGCTCGGCGTATTGGCCGATGCGGTGCGTTTCAAGAAGGCCGCCGGTGAATAATACATCGGGGTGAAGAATGTCCACGGCCTTTCGGTCGATGAACAGTCGAAACTGCTCGGAGGTGAACATTTCGCCAAGGCAGATGGGAATGGGACATTTGTCACGGATTTCGGCGGCAGCGTCGGGGTTGACAATGGGAGTTGGATCTTCCATCCACGTGAGCTTCAGCGGGGCGAGTTCGTTTGCGAGCCGGATGGCATCGGGTGCGTTGTAGTGCATGTGGCAATCGATGCAGACATCGACGTCCCAGCCGGCGGCTTCCCTAACAGCTTTGAGGCGATCGACGATTAGCCTCAGCTGTTGCAGGGTGAGCGCCCGGTTCCAGAAATCGGTGGTCGCATCGGCGCAGAGACACTCGACGTCGAATTTCATCATCTTGAATTCCGACTCTGCAACGGCCCGGCCCATCCGCTCCCAACCGGCGAGTTCGCGCGCCTCGGCGCCGTCGGGGGCGCTGCGATCGAGGTAGACTTTCGCATGGTCGCGGAACTTGCCGCCGAGCAAAGCGTAGACTGGCATCCTCGCGACTTTACCAACGAGGTCGCACAGGGCCATGTCCACGCCGCTTGCGGCCCAGCAGATGGGGCCGATGGTTGTTGCGGTCGGAGAACAGACACGCACGGGAGGACACGCGCTGGCAAATCGATGCGGATCATATGTTGGCGCGAGATGCTGATCGTGCGGAGGAACGGTGCCATACATTACTTCCGAAACGAGTGGCCTGATGTCGAAGATGCTTCGCCCGACAATCAGGGCGCGGATGTATTCCAGACCTTCGCGCACACCGAGGAAATCCTCGGCCTCGCCAAGACCGTATTGCCCATTCTCGGCGTCGATCCGAATGATAAATTTGGAGAAGTCGCCCTCGTCGCCACCCTGCCCATGCACGAGCGGCCCGCTCAATCGCATCACGCGCATGTCGGTGATTTTCATCAGTATCCCGCGGCAAAGTTTACAAGGTTAAGCAGTGGCTCGTCAGCAAGATCGCGGCGCACGTTTTCAATGAGGACTTCGCCAGCACACGCGGCTTGCTCGGTTGTGTAGGAGCCGATGTGCGGCGTGATCAGGGCATTGCGGGAGCGCCAAAGGGGACTGTCGGGAAGCAATGGCTCTTGTGAAAAGACGTCCAGCGCCTGCGCCGGCAATTTGCCGGGCGTTAAGCGCATTGGCGATCGCCTCTTCGTCGACAATCGAGCCACGGCCAACATTCACGAACAAAGCGTGTGAGGGAAGTACGCTGAGTTCATCGGGCGCCGATCAGGCCGTGAGTTTGAGAGGTTAGGGGCAAAGTGACGACCACATGATCGGTTTCCTGAAACATTTTGCGTATTTGATTTGTGCCGAACCACTTAACTGGAAGGATGCCTTCCCGGTCGCCGGTGCCTGGGAACACGAAGGACGAGGTCTCGCGGCGAATTTCTGGATCGCGCTTACAGGCCAGGATTTGCATCCCCATCGCGTGAGCGATTCGCGCAATCTGCCGGCCGATGCTTCCGTAGCCGACGATCGCCACTGTCTTTCCGTGAAAGGATGCGCCGCACATCGAATCGTCCCATTTCGAGGCGGATTGGAGCCTAAGGCACAACGGCAATTGGCGGCCGAGGGCAAGGAGAAGCGCGATTGCGAACTCGGCCACGCTCGTCGCATAGGCGCCGCGGACGTTGGCTACTGGAACGCCGCTTTTTGCGAGGGGCCCGCCGATGAGGCTTTCGATGCCAACAATATTGAGTTGCACCCAGCGCACATCGGGAGTCTCGGAAGGATCGAATCCCGCGCTCCCGGTGTAAACGATGTGGGCCGTGGAAAGATCTTGGGCATTCTCATTAATTTCGATTTTGGGCGATAAGCCGCGCAGTCGCTGCAACTGTGCCGGCGAAAGGGGCACCTGGAGTGCGATGCGGCGTTGGGCCGTGGTAGATTTTATCTCTCGTCGGAATCTCGATTCCATAGCCGATATCCCATTGTCGACAATGATATATTATGTTCGAAAGGCGCGGAATAGGCAACGGAAATCCATTGCTCCCCGCTATTCGGGGTTCGAACACCATGTTCGCCACATCTGGCGGTACGCGGCTTCGACATTGCGGGCAAAGCGAGCAGGATCCATCAGCGGTGAAGCACGCATCCGATCACGCATCCCCTGGCGAAGTTCGCTCAGACGAGCTGGATTGCCCGCCAGATCTTCCGCGATCTGCACATACCGCTCGGTCGACTCCGCGATCAACTCCGGTAATCCAATGTTGTGGAGCACGCTTACCCCGCCACGCCCGACGGCAGTCCGCCCGATGAGGGTTATTACGGGCACACCCATCCACAGTGCGTCGCATGTTGTCGTCCCGCCGTTGCAGGGAAAGGGGTCCAGGGCGATGTCGATTTGTTGGTGGAGCTGGAGATAGTCATAAAGAGGAATCCGCCCGATGAATTCCAAGCGCCGCGGATCGATCCCCCGGCTCTGGAGCACGTCCCAGACACGCTGCCGGTGGCTGCCCTCGTGAGCGTGAAGAATGAGGCGCGAATTCGAAATTTTCTGAAGTATCTCAATCCACACGTCCAGGGCCGGCGGTGAAACTTTGCAGAAATTGTTCAGGCAACCGAACGTGACTTGGCCGCTGCCGAGCGAAGGGGACGGCGTTATTTCCGGGCTGGGGACTTGTGGGGAGTAACACCAATAGGTCTCCGGTAACCGAATCGATTTCTCGGAGTAAACATTGTCAGTAGCGGCCGGCGGATCGAGATATGGGTCGGTCAGCCGGTAGTCGATGGTTTCCAGGCCCGTGGTGGAGCAGTACGCCAGATAGGTCACCTGAACCGGCGCGGGTTTGCGCGCGAACATCAACATGCGATTCCGCGCCATATGCATGGTCAGGTCTACGAGCACGTCGATCTGATCTTCGAGCACCAATTTTGCAACGGCCTGGTCCGAAAGTCCGACGATGTTCCGCCAGTGAATTGCGCCTTGACAAAACAGCTCGGTGAGCGCGTCGGGCCGGCGGACATCCGCGTAGCAGTAAATCTCGAAGTTCTCGCGGTCATGCGCGGCTATCAGCGGATACAGAAATCTCCCAACCGCGTGCTGACGGAAATCCGGGGAAACATAGCCAATTCGCAACGGGCGATCGGCACGGCGATCATTTTTGTGCAGTGCGACGAATTTCCTCAGGGGCTTGGCATGTAGATCATTCCAGGCCCGATGCTCCTGATAAATCATGCCGGCGTCGAACGCTGGATCGAAATGGATCGTGTAAACCAGGTTACTGTGGGCCGAGGCGTGGTCAGGCTTTAACTGGATCGCTTTTCGATAGGAAGCGATCGCCTCTTCGAGACGGCCCATATCTTTGAGCGAGTTGCCGAGATTGTTATACGCCTGCGGGAAATCAGGACTGAGCTCGATGGCGCGGCGCAGCGAGGCGAGGGATTCATCGAGCCTTCCCTTGTCCGCCAGTGCGAGACCTAGATTGCTGTGGGCCTCGGCGTAGTCGGGCTTGAGCTGAATCGCCCGCTCATACGAAGCGATGGCTTCATCGGTGTTCCGCGACTCACAAAGAACATTGCCGAGATTCGCATGCGCTTCGGCAAATTTCGGGTCGAGGTGGATCGCCTGTCGATATGCCGCCGCCGCGGGATCGAGCTGGCCGAGAGCCTGAAGGGCGTTGCCAAGATTGTTGTGGGCGGCGGAAAAATTGGGCTGGAATCGAATCGCTTCGCGATAACATGCGACGGCCTCTTCAAGCCGTCCCAACTCGTTCAATGTGTTCGCCAGATTGTTCTGTGCCGCGGCAAGCGAGGGTTTGACACGGAGGGCTTCGCGAAAGGCCGCAATGGCTTCATCGATCTGCCCGACGTCTTTGAGAGCATTTGCGAGATTGGCGTATGCTTCGGCATGGTTGGACGCAAGTTGAATCGCCCGGCGGCAGGCCGCGATCGCTTCGTGCGGTTTTCCGGCACTCCGCAGGGCGCTGCCGAGATTTCCATACGCGACCGGGAGGTTCGGACTCAATTGAATCGCATTTCGATAGGAAGCAATTGCATTCTGGAAATCCCCCATGGCCTGGAAGGCATTGCCGAGATTTATGTGGGCGTCGACGCGACCGGGCTCGAGCCGGATGGCGTGGCGGTAGGATTCGAGGGCGTCGCCCGGACGCCCCATATCAGTCTGGGCATTGCCGAGATTGATAAAAAAGATCGGATTCGTGCTGCCAACCCCGATGGCCTGGCTGATGAGGTCCACGGCCGCGTCGGGCCGGCCTGCTTGCGCGGCAAGTACTCCCAGGAGATGCAGGGTATCAGCGTCGTTAGGCCGCTGCGCGAGAATCTGCCGATAGATCGATTCCGCCTCGCGCAGGCGGCCGGCGCGATGATGGGCCAAGGCGACGTCGAGTTCTTCCTTATCGTTCATGGAACAGCAGCTTTTAGCTCGAACCCGTGCCCTTCGCGCACCACCTTTGCCACATCTGCCGGTACGCAGCTTCAACATTGCGCGCGAAGCGGGATGAATCCATCAATAGAGAGGCACGCATCCGATTTCGCATGCCCTCGCGAAGCTCACTCAGACGCGCCGGATTGGAAGCCAGTTCACTGGCGATTTGAACGTAGCGTTGTATTGACTCCGCGATCAGCTCGGTCAATCCGACATTTCGCAATACGCTCACACCGCCCCGGCCAACCGCTGTTTTGCCTGAAAATGTGATCACAGGCACGCCCATCCATAGCGCGTTGCATGTTGTCGTTCCCCCATTGCAGGGGAAGGGGTCCAGGGCGATGTCGATCTGCTGATATTGCTTTAGATAGTCGTAATAGGCTACCCATCCCAGGAACTGCAACCGCTGCGGGTCGATTCCCCGGATCTTGAGGAGATCGCGCATGCGCTGGCGGTGGCTGCCTTCGTGGGCATGGAGGATCAGGCGCGATTTCGGATTTTCGCGCAATATCTCAATCCATACATCCAAGGCCTGGGGCGAAACCTTGCAGAAGTTGTTCAGGCAACCGAAGGTTATATCCCCATTCCTCTTCGCGGGTGAGGGTCCTGCGTCGGGACTATGTTCGTCGAGCTGGTAGCACCAATATGTCTCGGGAAGCCGGATCGACCTTTCGCTGTAGATGGAATCATCGGATCCGGCGGGATCGAGATGGGGATCGGTAAACCGGTAGTCGATTGTATCGAGGCCCGTGGTGGAACAGTAAGCGAGATACGTCACTTGAACCGGCGCCGGCTTGCGCGAGAACAGCAACATCCGGTTTCGCGACATGTGCATTGTCAGGTCGACGAGGATGTCGATCTGATCCTCCCGGATCAATTGAGCGGCGCGTTCATCGCTCAGACCGCTGGTGTTTCGCCACTGGCTCGCGTGACGGCGAATCAGATCCGTCACGCCGTCAACGCGGGGAGCATGTGAATAACAGTACACATTGAACCGCTCGTGATTATGCGCCGCCATTAGTGGCAGGATAAATCTTCCCACCGGATGTTCGCACAAATCGGGAGAGACATAGCCAATTTTCAGTGGACGATCGGCGTCGCGATTGTTGGCATGGGGAACAATGAATTGTCCAAACCGCCCGGCGTGCTGCTGGTTCCAGCGTCGATGTTCATCAAAAAGCATCGCCGCGTCGTACCCGGGGTGAAAATGGAGGTCATAAACGAGATTGCTGTGCGCCTGGGCGAGATCGGGCCGGAACTTGATGGCCTGCCGATGCGAAGCGATTGCCTCATCGAGTCGCCCTGGCTCTTGAGAACATTGCCTAGATTGCTGTAGGCCTCGGCCAGATCAAATTTCAGCCGGATGGCCTGCTGATAGGAATCAATCGCCTCATCGAGTCGGCGGAGGTCCTTATATATATTGCCAAGGTTTCCGAAGGCTTCCGCAGAATTGGGGTTGGCTCGGACAGCCCGCTGGAGCAAATCCGCCGCGGCCTCGATCCGCCCCGACTGGGCTGAGAGCAGGCCCAAAAGGTGCAGCGCATCGGCGTGATTGGGCCTGCGCACGAGGACCTGGCGATAGATTTTCTCCGCCTCCATGAGGCGTCCGGCCTGATGAAGTGCATATCCGGATTGGAACTGCTGCTGAAGGTTCATTGGATCGCGCGGCTTTCCGCGATTATCCCAGGATTTGCCGCCGCGTGCTTCAGACAAATTGAAATGCGTATAGCTTGGCGGACTCGATGTGGAAGACCAGGCGAATTGGCTTGCCCTGAAGCTCGCCCGTGCTTTTGCCGCTCTTCCACTCGATACGACCGCGTATCGCGTCCCTGGAACAAGCAACGCAGTCTTCTTTCGTGAAACCGGCAATCGGCCTGCCCTGATCATCAAGAATCTCGACGACGATTGATCCTTTTTCTGAATCTGCGTTGATCTCCAGCGTCTCGCCGGCGAAGGTCAGGAGCCTTGTTGTCATTTTGCCGGGTGGATGGTTCGCGGACAGGGAGACGAAGCCGTCGCGCCGCAGTGTGGCCAGACCGATCGAAAGTCCTCGCGTTGCCGGAAGCTTGGATTGAGATTTGGGATGAAACTTGCTGGGCCCGGACAGATCGAAATTATGCGGGCCATCGCAGCCTGTGTAATAGAACCAAATCTCATCGCCGACCTCGATGACAGTGGAGGCGGGGAGGACCATGCCGGCATCGAAGTCGCCTTCATTGCCGCAGGGAATGAAATCGCGGCGTTCGCTGGTGCGACGCCAAAAGCCGTAGGGGTTTGCGTCGCGCGAATAGACGAGCTGGGCGTTGATAATGCCGTCGTCATTTCCGCCATGTTCGGGAGGACGGGTTCCGGAGCGATCGTAGAGCCAGATCAAACCGAGGCGCAGTCCCTCATAGCGGAAGCCGGTCATGCCGTAGATATCAGCCAGATATTCGTCGGGATTGTCGTACATGATGATGTCGCGGAAACGATATAAGCGCTCTGCGACGCGAGCGTCATCAATTTCGTCGGCGGATACCAATGTTTGGACGACGCCCCACCTCACGAAATCGCGGCTCGTTGTAATGCCCACGCAGCGGCGAAACTTTTCACAAGCCGTTGAGTGGTACTTTACGAGCGCGATGTATTCTTTGCTCACGGGATCAAAGAAGCAGGTGCACATATCGCTGCCCTGGATAACCGGATTGCGATCATGGGCCTTCCAATGGATCGCATCGGGCGAGAAAAAGACGGAATAGCCCTGCTGAAAACCGGATCGCAATTCTTTTCGCAGATCAACGATTTCAGAACCGGTGAAAGCGATCATGCGATAGCGGCGCTGGGGATCGGGTTCGTCGGGGCTCTCAAGCACGGTGGGCAAGCGACACTTGCCCTTGAGCACGGCGTTGGAGATGACCCGGCCATTGTGCTCGAACAGGTTCAGATGTGGACGATCAAACTTGACGCCATCGGTGGAGGTTGCGAGACAAACTGTCTCGAACCCTTCCTTCGATAAGGCGTTATAGAACATGCGGAATTCGTGCGATTTTGGGTCGAACAGCACATTCCCATAGAGCTCGATGTTGGGGTATTCCCACCACTCGCGTTTTTCAAGAATTGGATTGGCGGGATGCTTTTTCGCCTGGTGAAAATGGCGGCGAACGCCGGCGAGTTCGTCGATGCAATAGCTGTCGAAAAACAACTGCTTTTCTCGTCCGATGGCCAGCAAATCGTTTTTCATCGCTTAAAGCTTCAAAAGATCGTCACAGTTCACAGGCTGCCCTGTTTCGATGGACACATTGGCGCTGTCGCCAACGAGTATCGACGCGGCTCCGTCCACATGGCTTGCGGCGCGGTGGAATGGGTCATCAACCGGCGCTCCGGGAGAAAGAAGATCTTGGAGCATGATCCGATCCCCGCCGCCGTGATCGCCGGCTTCCTGGGGAACATCTACATCGAAGGGGCGACCGAACATCGGAAACACCTTGATTCGATGCCAATCGTTTTCGGGCTGCGGATCCGACTGTTTGCCGATAATATGGGAACCGTAGTGGGCGCTGACTTCGATTCGTCCCTTGGTGCCGGTGATTGCTACGTTCCATCCTTCCCACGGGCTGTAGCAGACCAGCGAATAATTCATGATGACGCCATTGCGGTAGCGAACCGCAAGAGCCATCGTATCCTCGGATGTAATATCATCGCCAAATACGTTGCGATCGCGGATGTATCCGCTGTCGGCCTCGGCATTGAGGTACAGACCCTTGAGATTGGGGTCTTTGTCGAGGTGCAGAGCGAAGGGGTCGGCCTGGGCTTCCGGCTCGTTGGTGTAGCGATCGTAAAGCGTGCGAGCCAGATCGCCGCGGGCAGTGGCGTTTTCGCGTCCGTAAAACCGCAGCGCCCCCATGGCGAACACGGTCTTAGGATAGCTGTCGATCCACCAATTAATCAGGTCGAAATGATGCGTGGATTTGTGGATGAGCAGGCCGCCGCTGAATTTCTTTTCACGGTGCCAGCGGCGGAAATAATCGGCTCCGTGGCTCGTGTTGAGGACCCACGAGACGTTGACGGCAGTGGGCGTGCCGATTGTTCCCGACCGCACCAATTCGCGGACCTTCGTCATATGCGGGATGTAGCCGCATATTGAACGTAACCCGCAGGGTGCGCCCGGTGCGCTGGATGGCATCGAGCATCGCCCGGGCTTTACCCGCATCGATCGTCATCGGCTTTTCACAGATCACGTCGCAACCAAGCTCCATCGCACGGATGACGTAAATGTGATGGGCTGAATCGATCGTGGTGACGATCACGACATCGGGCTTGCGCTCTCGGATCATCTTGTCGAAGCTGGCATCGGTATAGGTCGGTACGCGTGAAACGCCGTGCACCTTTTCCAACTTGGCGTTGTACCAATCCATTCGCGTTTGGCTGGCGTCGCAGAGAGCCACGATCTCGCCGACGCCGAGGTAGGTGGTTGCCAGGGCGTCGATAAACATGGTCGAACGGCGCCGGTACCGACGATTGCGTATTTTTTTCGATATTGTGCCATTTGACGGGTCTAGTTCGGCGTCAATTGCGACCATTCTAAAGGCGATGTCAGTGCAAAGAAATTGACTTCGCCTTTGCCGACCGTGGCTCGTCCGCGAATTCCGCGATTCTCGGATCGATCGCTCCAACTCAGAGAGTTCCCAGCCTGAATCGTCAGTCGCCGCTGCTGTCCATGCTCGGTCGTTTTGGCGTCGAGGGCCGCGACATCGACGTCGAGGACTTGCGCGAGCACTTTCGCCTCATGCCAGGGGAGATCGGGAAGCGTCATCAGTACAAGGCGGCCCCCCTTCTCGACCCAGGACTTTACCAGCGCCAGATCCGACAAAACCGAAATTTCCAGTGTCGCGTAAACGGCACACGGGAGAAGAACCAGCTTCTCAATCTTGCTGAGATATTTCGACCAGGGCAGAAAATCAGGATCACCCTTAAGCCATCGGCCACCCGCGCCAATCAACTGGCGCTCGAGATCGCGACGCGGATCAACGCGATCGAACCCAAAATGGTGAGCGAGCGAAACCGGCTCTGATGCTTTCATGGCCGCGGTAAATTCCTCGACATTCTGTAATTCGCGCTCGAAAACTTCCAGGCAATCCGTCCACGTATACGGCAAAACAATCGACTTGTAATTGTGAAACGGCAAATAAGGAGGGACATCGGTTATGCCTTCGTACCACTTTTCCGCGTGGTCGCGATAGACACGGTAAGCGGCAACGGACTCACGAAGACGGGCGACGGCTTCTTCGAGATACGAAAGCTTGTCTTCCCGACTAAATTTCATCAGCAGATCGGCGATTTTCGCCTTGTGGCGCAGGTATGAAACTGCTTGCCGCGTTAAGGCCAGGTCGGCGCTTAAACGCTCTGTTTCATCGTTGCGTCGTGCAAATGGCTCAAGGACTGTGAGGGATTGGTTGATTTCCTGGAGGGATTGCGCGGCGGCGTCTTCGAATCGAAAACCCGTTTTTTGCAAGGGCCAATCCTGAAGCTCAGCGCGAAGGGGGAGAATATCTTCCAGGCGATCGGTGCAGATGATCTTGCCTCCGTGCATCGATCGGCCGAAACGAAATTGTCCGAGCGTGAAGCCAGCGGACAGGACGGAATGGTTGTCGTAGTGAGCCCAAAGATGCTGCTGGAGCCGAGGGAGGGATGGTCCGCTCGTCTCGTAGCTGGTGATTAGAGCCTGGGCGGCATCTTCGGCAAGCCCGCGGGCTTTTGCCCGGCGCACCCAATGACGAGCTTCCTCGTCGCGGTCGCGCACGGGGTCGAAGCTGTAGCGACCCCAGGCTTCGTGATAGAGCCAGTCGCGGTCGAGTTCATCGCCGTTAAAGTTTCGGTCTCCAACATTCGGCGTGCGCCATTGCCAGTGCGGAAAGACGTTAACACCCTTTACGCCCAGCGCCTTGTAGTTCAGGCAAATTTCGCGGATATATCCGGGAGGCCCCCACCGAAACGGGCCAACCTCTGAAATCATGTGAAAGTTGACGACGGTCGGCACGCCGGTGGCCACCCAGTCGCTGACGCGGGCCTCCGGCGCCGTGCCGGCAATGTGCTCGGCGTTGTGCTTGATCATGCACCACAGCGCATCGTATTTGCCGACGACATCGCGCGAAAACCGGGAGGCCGAAAGGCTCGACCATTGCCGCACGATCAGCGGCGGATGATGGGGCGTCTCGTTCAGCGCGGAAACCAGGACATCGGCGACGAAACGCTCGGCCTTGCCGGCGGGCACGCCTTCGCCCGCGCAGGCAACAAAACCAACTTCTGGAAAAGCATTCGCGAACGAACGCACGCTGTCGCGGATGTATTTATATACGAGTTTTTCCTGCCGCGGGGTGAACTGGTTGAAGAGCGCGTTGAGCCCGTGCGCTTTGGCAAAGCTGGGGCAGACATAAATGTTGTAGAAATGCCAGAACAGGCGAATTCCGCGCAGAGAAGCCTCTTTGATCAGCCAGCGGAGATGATCGGCGTTCGACTCACGCTCCTCCGCGGATATTTCGATGACCTCAGGGTGTCCTTCGATCGGGCAGAAATAAGGGAAAGGGTGGAAGTTCCAAAACGTGATGGCGTTAAAGCGCTGCTTCGAAAGAAAATTGAGATAGCGATGGCACACGTTCCGATCGAAAAACCAGGGAAACAATTCACGGCGAATCGGAATAATGTACTGGCCCTTCTTCATCAATTGGAGACTCGACGAGCGGAACGGAATGTGCGCGCTTTCGTCGCAGATCGATGGGCCTGACGGGCAGTGATCTGCGAACGTCGCAGCGCTCGAGGAATTCGAGAACTCCGTAAAGGAGTCCTTCGCTGCCCTCGGCGGTTATGTGGCCTGAGGGGACGCGTTGAGTGAATGCAGCGGTTTCCGCGAGTGTCGAACTCTCGTCGCCGTGCCAGGTGAACTCGGGATCGAAGATTTCTGCCGGGTCGATCGACGGCATCCAGTCGAGCTGAAATCCCTGCGGGCCCAATGGGATAGTTTTGTCTACCCGCAACGAGAGGGGAACCGCGGCAGTGGAATGGGAATCCTTCTCGAGAAGGCCGCGAGCGTTTAGCTCGGCCTGCAGAAAAGAGGATATGGAGTCAATTTCCTGGTTCGCGCGGATGACGATCTTGGCGTTCATTTCTCAAGTCGGTGGTTAGAGCTTTTGCCGACTGTATCAATGCGAGGCGTCCGCGGAAATCTCGGCGTGGGCATTTTCAACGGCTTTCCAGTAAGCGACTGGAACATTTTTCTCCGGTCCCCAGAAGCGAAGCGATTCAGAATAAAGCCATACGTACCCATCGGAAACATCGATGGCGCTTTTGAGCGCCGTCTGAAGACCGGACGGCTGCCAGAAATTGTTCTCGAAATCGGTGCCGTTCCATCCATTGGGCTTTCGCCAGTTGACGTCGATCCAGGTCGAAAAGGCCTGGCTGAAAGTGTCATGATATTTCTGGGGCGGTATCCCGACAATTGGCAGTACGCCGTCGGTAAATGCACGGTGATATTGCTTGAATTCCTTTTGCGTTTTGAGGGTGTAGGTCCCTTCGCTGCCGTCAATCAGTTTGTTGTTCGGTCCGGCCACCGAAGCCATTCCATCGAGAAACGAAGGCAAAAGTCCGCAGGGCACATATTTCAGCTTCTCAAGGCTCGCGCTGTCAGCCGGAAATCCGTGCGGTCCCGCCTTGTAGGGATAGGGCCACCAGTCCCGATAGGGCAGCGTATAGGCCTCAGCGTACATGATGGTGATGTCGGGATACTCCGACTGAAACGCCTGCATGACCTGCGCACCGCGAAGACGAACCTGTGCGGCATATTCCTCAAAGCTTTTGGTTTTTGCGTCACGCTGTCTTTTGTAATCCCAGACCGGGCCGCCATACGCCTCGGGATCGAAGTAAATCCCCTTAGCGCCGCCTTCCTTCACCGCGGCCGCGGCAAGCTTCATGTTGTTCAGGATGATATCGAAGGAGTCGAACCAGTCGGTGAATCTCTTGTCGCTCAGATCGGTCGAACCGGCCACCGTGATTCGAACGAAGTTGTCGGTGAACTTGTGAAATTGAGTTGCCTTCAGCGCGTCGATGCCCCCCTGAACTTCCGATTTGGCAAACTGTCGGGATCCAAACGCGCACCACGAGAAATCACCGACGACGCCTTGCGATCGGCCGGCATCGGTCGTCAGGTAGAAAACCGTTCCGTCGAATGGAGCCTGTTCCATTTCGTCAATGTGATCGCGCATCCACACCGTATCCGGCGATCCGATGCCGAAATAAATCAATTTCTTGGATTGCTGCAGCGGCCAGGGAAGCAAAACCCGCGATGACAAAAACGGCGAGACAAACCCGCGATTTAACGCTGTTCACGCACAAACTCCATTAAAAAAGCTCTTCCGCCTCCTGCCGGAGGGTTGATGGCAGGAGGCGGAAGAGCGCGAAGAAAAAATGATCGTTACCGGCGTTTTCGGCGGCGAAGCAATGCCAAGCCTCCGATCGACAAGCAGCCAAGCGACGCCGGCTCGGGAACCGCTTCCTCGTCAAAATTCAAGTTAGTTACACCCAGGCTGCCGTCATTGCCGTTGCTCTGGTGAATGTCCAGAATCACGGTCCCAGCATAGAAGACCGAGTGATCATTGTCGACCAAGTCTACAGTTTCAGTGCCAGGCCTGCTTAAATTCGGCGGAGAGAATGTTGGCACCATCGTCGGACCGCCGGGCGCATTTTCATAAAGCGTACAGGTCGATGAGGCGGCAACGAAGGTCACGTTACTCAGTACGTATGAATTGATTCGAACGGCATATCCTGCCGCAGGCGTAAAGGCAAAATAGAAATCATCATTGGGGTTGGTCGCACTTCCCTCCAATTCGGTCGCGCCTGCGGGCCATTCACTCGCGGGCCCGGTGTAGTCCAACGCGACTGCCGGCGCCGCGCCAACGCCGTACGCCACTGATATATCTGGCGTCCAGGCGTTGCCTTCTTGGTAGTTAAACGTATCGGTGCCGGCACCGTTGGGAACCGTCGTGGTTCCGGTGCTATTGGCGCCGAAGTTGACATCGGTGCCGTAACCGCTGAGCGGATCGGACGGGCTGGAATAGGAACCCGCGTACGACGCGCCGCCGGTGGTGTTGTTGAACGTTAGAATCGTCGCCGAGGCTTTATCCGCGGCGAGGACTCCCGAGGCTAGTAACAGTGCCTGGGCCACTTTTCTCCGATGAAACATAATCATACCTCCAATTAATGCCTGGTGGCACACGTGATGACCTTCATCACATGATTGCCGAAGTTCTTCAAACAGTTGGTTTTCGTCGACTGGAAAACAACATGCTCAGTTCCAGGCGCGGCGACTACAGTCAGGGTTCCCACACTCATATATTCACAACAACCACAAATATATCACTGTCGACAATCGTCTGCAACAAAAAACTCTTCAACAATTCGCGCTTTTTTAGCGACACCGAATTCGTTCCCAAACACCCGGCCGCACCGAGCGTTCCGTGTCGGCACCAACGGGCCATTTGCTGTGCCATTTCACGACGCATTGACCAGCGTACCTGCGACGTAGTTTTCCACCCCCGATGCCGCAATTCGCGAAAACGACCTGGAAAGACGATTCCTCTGACGACACGATTCATCATTGTGTCCATCGCCTCTTAAGCCTTGCCTAGAAGTGAATTCCGGTCGTTGACGTGAGGTCGACTTTCCTTCGGCGACGGCGCCGGAAGATGATGCCGAAAGTGCCGAGTGCCAGGAGGCCCATCGCTGTTGGCTCCGGCACGCTGGCAAATGTTGGAATGGGTAAACCGTTGGCGGCGGCAAAGGCGTCGAGGGCGGCAATGTCCTGGGCGGTGGCCGTAGTGTTCGCGCCCTGGCCGAAATTTGTCGCCAGGGCGCTGAAATCGCTGCCATTGACGGAGGGGGTGAAGAGGAAATTCCCCTGGTCCCAGTTAGTGACGCCCTGCCCAAAATTGGCGGCGAGAATGCTGAAATCGGCTCCGTTGACAGCGCCATCGAGGTTGGCATCGCCGAGCAGTGTGTACTTCACTTCGATTTGCCCGGAGTTCAGGCCGGAAACGATCCCATCGGTTCCGTCGGCGTAGCCCAATCCGTAAAAGAGGCCATTGGTCGGCGTATGCGCCACCGAAGAAATGATGCCGGGGCCATTCCAGTTGCCGCCGTTGTACCCGCTGGCAATCTGGGCTTGGATGTAGGCCATCGGATCGGCCGCGGAGCCATAGTTGACGAGCAATTCATTGTTGGCGACATCAACCGTTCCGCTGTTGGAAAGTGAGTCGACTTCGACAATGACTCCGCCATTGGGGCTGGTAATGCTTGCATTTCCGCCCGACGCGATGGAGAGCTGATGGGCGTGGGTTGAATTCGCAAACTGGATGCTTGCCGAACTTGCCACATTGATGACGGAATTGTAAGTCACCGTGCCCGCCCCACTCTGGGTAAGGCTTGCGCCAGAATTGATGGTGAGCGGATTGCCGATCACGAGCGTGGAGGAAGCAGCGACATTTAACGCCGTGCTGCTGGCGATGACCAGCGGGATATTGATATCCTGCGTTCCCTGGTTGACGTTGATGGCGGCATTGCCGGAGCTGGTCTGCATGGTGAGACTGCCGGCGCCGGTCATGACGTAGGAATTCGCGTTGTTAAATGTCAGGGAACCGAGGGTGACAGCGGAGTTACTGAACACTGTTTCGGCGGAAGTGATCAGGTTTCCGAGGGTTGCGGAGACGCCAACACCGTTGGGTACGGCGTCGCCGCCCCAGTTGGCTGCGACATTCCAGTCGCCTGAGCCGGCAACATTCCAGGCGCCAAAACCGGCGATCGGCTCCTCATCAAAGCTCAAATCGGTCAGACCAAGGGCGCCGCCGCTGCCGGTTGCGACGTAGACCTGGAGCACCACGGGCCCCTGATAAAACTGCGATCCCTGCGTCTGAAGGTTAACAGTGTCCGTAACGCCCGCCCCGGATCCCAGGGCCGGAGGAGCGTAAGGCGCAACCATTGCCGTTCCACCAGCGGCATTCTCATAGACGGCAAGTCCGAGCGACATGGATCCATAGGACGCGTTTACAAATTCAAGCTGGTCGACGCGAACCGCATATCCGGCCTGGGGCGTGAAGGTAAAGTAAAAACTGTCGTTGGGATTGGTGATGGAACTTTCAAGTTCCGCTGCTCCGTTGGGCCATTCGCTCGTCGGCCCCGTATAGCTGATGGCGACCGCCGGTGATGGGCCGATGCTATAGCCGACCGCGACATTCGGCGTCCAGCCATTTCCTTCCTGGTAGTTGAAGGTGTAAGTGTTGCTTGCGTTCTCGACGACGGTTGTCGTGCCCGTGGTGGCTGAGCCGAAATTCACGTTCGACCCATAGGTGCTGATAGGATCCGACGGGTTCGAATAATTGCCGACGTACAACTGCCCATCGCTGCGGGAATTGTTGAAGGTCAATACGGTGGCCGAGGCCTGGCTCGCGCTGATGGCGCTCATCGCCAAAACCGATCGCTTTATGGCTTTTCGGCGAGAAATCATATCAGTCTCTAAAAGACGCTTGAGCCACCGGCTGCACACTCTTTCGCCGGCGACGGGCGCCAGCGCGGCAATTGCACCCAGCCAGACCAGGCCAACGCTGGCCGGCTCCGGGACATCAGCCATTAATCCATTGGCAGCCGCGAAAGCGTCGAGCGCGGCCAAATCGCCGGGATTGCTGTCGTCCAGAATGAAATTTGCGGCCAGGCCGGCAAAATCAGCGGCGTTTACGGTGCCGCTATAGGTGAAGTCACCCTGGTCCCATCCGTTCACATGATGGCCAAAATTCGATGCGAGGATTGCCAGATCGGCGGCGTCGACGACGCCATCAAGGTTGGCGTCGCCCAGCAGCGTGTATTTCACTTCAACTTCACCGGACGACAAGCCGCCAACAACGCCATCGGCGCTATCGGCGTATCCGATTCCATATTGATACCCGCCGGAGCCCGGCGTGATGGACGAGGAAATAATCCCGTGGCCATTCCACAGGCCGTTGTTGTAGCCGCTAAGAAGCTCAGCGCGGACCGAAGCGATGGGATCTCCCCCGCCGCTATAGTCGATCATGATCGCGTTTTTCTGCACGTCGATCGTGCCGGCGTTCGAGAGGCTATTAACTTGAAGTGTTGTGCCCGAACCGGTTACCGACGCGGTGGAACCGGAGGAGAGCGAGAGGCTGTCGGCGTGCACCGATGCCCCGAATGAAATGGCCGCGCCGCCCAGTAAGTTGACGATCGAGTTGTAGGTCACCGTGCCGGCGCCGCTCTGCACCAGGGTCACCCCGGAATCGATGGTCAATGGATTGTCGATCACCAGCGTGGCCGCCGCCGGCGACATCGAAAACGGTGTTGCTGGCGATCGTCATGGGAAGATCGATTTCATGGGACCCATGGTTGACCGTTACATTGGCATCGCCCGCGGAGACTTGGAGCGTAAGGCTCCCGGCGCCGCCGATCACGTATGTGAAGACGTTATCAAACGTCATCGAACCGACGGTAATGGGGCTGTTGGTGTAGACCGTTTCCGGGGAAGTGATCGTGCGGAGGAACATTGCCTGGGCGCCGACGCCGTTGGGCTCGACGGCGTCAGCCCAATTCGCGCCGTTGGTCCAATCTCCCGAGCCGGTGATCGCCCAGGAATTTGGATTGCCGGCAATCGCGGCGGCCTGCCGCAGCCTGGCTGTAGGCCGTCGGAACATTGTCTACTCCATTGGAGGGCCACCAGAAACTCGTTTCGCTGTAGACGTAGGCGTATTGATCGGCGACCTGCAGGGAATCGGTCAAGGCGGTCTGAAATCCCGACGGCGTGAAATAATTCAAATTGAATTGCGAGGGATTGGTGTACCACTGACCGGTCGCGTGCCCAAGGTCCATGAACGTGCCCGAAGAAACCCCCATGAGCTGCAAATATTTCGTCGGATCCTGGACCAGCGGAAGATCGGTCGAGAGGATTGTGGTTCTATTGGCCTCGAATTGCGAAAGGGTTTTGTCGCCATACGTGCTTTCGTCTCCGTCAACCAGCTTAATCCCCGATCCCGCCGCCTCGATCATTCCATTGAGAAACGCCGGCAGAAGGCCGTACGCGTTGCTCTGCAACTTGCTGAGGTTACCGCCGATGTCGGCCCACACATCTTCGAATGCGTTGGGGATGACGATGGTGATGTTCGGATCAGCCGCCTGGATCGCATTCATCACCTGTTCGCCGCGAAGCTCAACCTGCGCCTCATACTGGGCGAAAGTGTAAGTCGAAGTGTATTTCTGCGCGGAGTATTCCCAGAGCTGCCCCTGATACGCTTCGTCGTCAAACCACAACCCCTGCACGCCCGGACCGGCCTGCTGCACGATCCATGCGGCGGTGCCGACATTGGAGAGGATTGAATTGAAGCTGTCGAACCAGTCGACGTTGCCCGGAGTCGTGTTGAACGCGAAGAAAATTCTGATTGAAGTTTCCCCAGTTCACCGACTGAAGGTTGGTGACTGCCTGCTGCATCTGCGCCTGGGTGTAGACAGTGGTTCCCCACGAATCCCAGGAAAATTCATTGTTGGTTCCAGTGTTGGGGCGGGCCGTGAAAACGGTGCCGGCAAACGGCGTCTGCTGCATTGCGCGGATATTGCCGGAAAAAAAGCTGGTGTCCGGGCTGTCGTAGCCCCATTCAATCAGTGATTTTTCCTGCGCGTACGCAGAGCTGCTGAAGAGAGCACTAGCGAAAAGAAGTATCTGCGGTTAGAGATTTTCTTCATAATGATCGGCCCGCCGGCTGTCAGGCGATTACTCGCCTTCGGCGGCGACCGATCAGGCCGACGACGCCCAGCGCGAGCATACCCATCGACGCAGGCTCGGGCACAGCTGCCGGAGTTGGCAAAGGCAGACCATTGGCGGCGGCAAACGCATCCAGCGCAGCCCAGTCAGCCGCGGTCGTCGCCGCGGCGTAATCGTCGCCCTGGCCGAAATTGGCGGCCAGAGCACTGAAGTCGGACCCGTTGACGGACGACGCAAAAAGGAAATTGCCCTGGTCCCAATTGGTGTGACCGAGGCCGAAGTTGGCAGCCAGAATGCTGAAATCGCTTCCGTTCACGGTGCCGTCGAGGTTTGCATCGCCGAGGAGCGTGTATTTGAATTCGATCTGACCCGAGCTCAGGCCTGAAACGACATTGTCCTTGCTGTCCGCCCAGCCCACGCCGTAGCGGAGGCCGTTGGTCGAGCGTCGTGCGCGACCGAGGAGATAATTCCCGTGCCGTTCCAGCCCCCGTTGTTATAGCCCGAAAGGATCTCCTGCCGAATCGACTGAACGGGGTCGCTGCCGGAGCCGTAGTTCACGATCATCTCGTTGTTGGCAATATCCACGGTTCCGTTGTTGACGAGATTGTCGACTTCGACGATGACGCCTCCATTGGGACTCGTGATGCTCGCATTGCCGCCAGAGGCCACCGAAAGCTCATAGGCATGCGTGGAGTTGGAAAAGGCGATCGACGCGCTATTCTGGACGGTTATTTTGGATTGATAAGTAACGGCACCGCCGCCAGTTGATGTCAGAGTGCTTCCGGAGTTGATCGTCACCGGGTTACCGACAATAAGTGAAGCCCCGGAAGTGACATCAAACACAGTATTGCTGGCAACGATCGTTGGAAGGTTTATCTCATGCGTTCCTTCCTCAACATTGACGGTCGCGCTGCCCGAGTTGTTCTGCAACGTCAGGGGACCCGAACCTCCAATGAGGTACTCATTGGTGTTGTCGAAAGTCATCGAACCGACGGTAATGGGGCTGTTTGTGTAGACCGTTTCAGCAGAAGAGATCGCGCTGCCAAAGGTCGCCGAGGCGCCGACCCCGTTAGGGACGACGCCGCCGCCCCAATTGTTCGCGTTGTTCCAGTCGCCAGAACCGAAGTTACCCCACGCCCCGGGGCCCGCAACCAATTCCTGGTCGAAATTCAAGTTAGAAAGACCAAGGTCGCCGGGGTTACCGTTGGTCATATGGACGTCGAGGATCAGCGAGCCCGTGTAAAATGTTGAACCATAGTCATCCTGCAAATCCACCGTAACGCTCTGGCCCGGTCCGGAGCCTACGTTGGCTGGCACAAAGGTTGGCACCAGGGTCTGGCCGCCAATGGTGTTTTCGTAGATTGTGCCGGCCGTTGAGATCGCGCCATAGGAGCCATTCACCAGTTCGTATGAATCGATTCGAACCGCATATCCTGGCGCGGGAGTAAAGGTGAAATAGAAATCGTCGTTGGGATTGTTCGCGCCTTGCCCCTGCAATTCGGCAGCGCCGTTGGGCCAAACGCTCCCCGGGCCGGTGTATGTGATTCCAACCGACTGGGCCCCGGCAACGCTGTACGCCATCGCCACATTCGGCGTCCAACCGTTGCCGATGTTGTAGTTCAACGTGTAGTTGTTGAAGAAATTCTGGTCAACCGTTGTGCTACCGGTCTGTGGCGGATCCATAATTCACGTCCGTTCCGTAGGTGCTCAGCGGATCGGTAGGGTCTGAATAGCTCCCGATGTAACTCTGGCCGTCGCTGGCCGTGTTATCGAATTCCAAATCGGTGGCCCAGGCCGTCCGCGCAGCGAGCGCACTGAGCACGAGAACCGAGCTGTTAATTGCCTTTCGACGAGAACCCATGATCACACCTCCAAATTTCACTTCGTTACGACTTTTGATGTCCTAACACATTTCTCCCAGTTGCCTTTTCCTATCGCGAACTCAGGAGTTTGACCTTCTGCTTCTGCGACGGCGGCCGATCATCCCGGCCAGGCTGGCTACAAGCAGGCCCGTCGACGCGGGCTCGGGTACACTTGCAAATGTCGGGGTGGGCAGGCCATTGGCAGCCGCAAAGGCGTTGAGCGCGGCAAAGTCGGCGACGGTCGCGGCGGAGCCCGTACTCACGCCCTGCCCGAAATTCGCGGCCAACGCGGCGAAGTCGCTGCCGTTTACGACGCCGCTATACTCGAAGTCGCCCTGGTCCCAGCCGTTCGCGCTCTGCCCGAAGTTGGCCGCTAGGATGCTGAAGTCCGCCCCGTTGACGACACCGTCCAGATTCGCATCGCCGAGCAACGTGTATTTCACTTCGATCTGGCCGGAAGTGAGGCCGGTAACAACGCCGTCTTTCCCGTCCGCAAATCCCACGCCGTACAGGAGGCCCCCGGAATGGGCCTGTGCCGCGGACGAGATTATTCCTGTGCCGTTCCACTGACCGTTGGCATAGCCGCTCTTGATTTGCGCGATGATCGAGGAGATCGGATCAGAATTCGATCCATAGTTAACGAGCAATTCACCGGTGCCGACGTTGAACGTACCGTTGTTGGAAAGATTGTTGACCTCAACGACCGTACCTGCGGAGCCACTGATATTGGCCACACCGCCCGAAGCCACGGTAAGAGCGTCGGCGCTGCTGTTGTCGGCAAATGCAACCGAAGCGTTGCTGGCTATGGAGACAGTTGACTCATAGGTCACTGTGCCACCGCCGCTGGTGGTCAGGGAATTCCCGGAATTGATCGTGAGCGGGTTCCCGACCACAAGAGTCGCACTGGAAGCGACATCGAAGGTGGTATTGCTCGCAAGGGTGGTAGGAAGGTTCAGCGTATGCGATCCCTGCTCGACGTTGACCGTCGCGTTGCCGGAATTCGTTTGCAGGGTCAGGTTGCCGGCGCCTGTGAGGACGTAGCTATTGGAATTGTTGAACGTCAGCGTACCCAGCGTTATCGCACTATTGGTAAAGACGGTCTCGGAAGTGGTGATGACCTGGCCGAGCAGTCGCCGATGCGCCAACTCCGTTGGGCACGGCGTCGCCGCCCCAGTTACTCGCGACGTTCCAATCCCCGGAATTCGGGACCGCCCATTCCCCTGTTGCCGCCGCGTATTCCTGATCGAAATTCAGATTGGTGATTCCGAGATCGCCGGGGTTGCCGGTGGTTTGATGCACGTCGAGGATCAACTTGCCGTTATAGAAAGTCGACCCGTAATTCCCCACCAGATTAAACGTTGAGCTATTGCCAGGTCCGTCGGAGATGCCAACCGTACCCGTTGTGGGCACCATCGTCGGCCCCCCGATCGTGTTCTCATAAACGGTACAGGTCGTGTTGATGTCGTCATACGATCCGGCAACCAACTCGTAAGAATTGATGCGAACGGCATATCCCGGCGAAGGAGTGAAAGCGAAATAGAAATCGTCGTTGGGATTGTTAGGGAACATGCCGCTGAGCAGCGCAGCGCCATTGGGCCAGTCGCTGCCAGCGCCCGTATAGTAAATTCCCACCGCTGGAGCGCTGCCGACGCTGTACGCCATCGAAACGTTCGGCGTCCATGCGTTGCCTTCCTGGTAGTTGAAGGTGTAGGTGTTGCTACCATTCGGCACCATGGTCGTGCCGGTGGTGGCCGAGCCAAAGTTCACATCGGTTCCGTAGGTGCTGAGAGGATCGGACGGATTTGAATAAAATCCGGTGTAGGCCTTGCCGTCGCTGCGCACATTGTTGAACGTTAGATTCGTTGCAAAGGTTGGAGCAGCGGCGATCGCACTTAGCGCAAGGATTGAACCATTAATCACTTTTCGACGAGAAACCATGATCACACCTCCAAAAGTCACTTCGTAACGGCACGCCAAGGCGCCTGTACATTTCTCCAGATGATCTTTTCAAGCTTGTTTTGTTGGTCGTACTCCACTTAATTTGCCCAACCTGCCAGACTTCACACGCGATCTATGGCCGGTCGTGATTTCCCCAAATCTGGTAATTGTCTTTGCAAAAGTCGTATAGCGTATACGTCTGCACCGATCCATCACAAAATAGAAAGTTGATCCCCATCTGCTTGACAGAGTGCCGGGGATGGGCGCCGTTGAAAAATAAATAGTAAGGGGTGGGCTGCTGCTCGAACTGGAGGAAGAAATAGGAGTCCGGAACACCAATATGGGCCAGGCTCAACGTCATGGGGAACTGGTTCGGCGAAAACACATAACCGTTAAGGGCATCGCAAACGAGGAAGGTAGTACTGGGAACTTTGTCGAGCTTGCGACTGTCGGCTTCGTCTGGGAAGTCGAGGTTCCACCCCGCTTCACCGTCACTGAACACGTTTGGATAATTCAGGCCGTACGTGATATCTCCCACGTAGCTCGTACCCGCGGTTGGACACCAGAATACCCCGTCCCGCGGAAGGTAATCGCCTTCCCAGGCGTTGGCGGATTCGGTTTCGATCGTGAGGCCCTGAGTGGGGTTGCCCGTGATCCCCAGATATCGGCCCAGCAACGATGCGTAGTCTGGGGCATACATCAGATGGCCCTGGTTGTCGTTGGCATACATTCGCAAGGCAAGCCCGTGTTGACGCAAATTGTTCATGCAGGCAACCGTATTGGCCTGATTGCGCGCGTTGCTCAAAGCGGGCATGAGCAGAGAGATCAGGATCGCGATGATCCCGATCACGACAAGAAGTTCGACGAGTGTAAACCCCCTGCTTTCCAGACGGCCAGTACAATGTTCTTTGGTCATGGCGAGCGGGAATATATCATTGTCGACAATGAACGGCAATAAAAATCGGGCCGCCGCCGCGGTTTTTTTTAAAGGCTAGACCATCGCAACAGCGTCCCGGCGAACATGGTCGGGCAAATCCCACCCCATCTTCTCAAGATACTTCAATCCCTTGCTGAATTCGGTTTCAATCGCCCCCAAAGTCCTGTCCCGATACTCAAAATCGAGCGAAACGTCGCCGGCATAACCCAGGGAATCAAGGACCCGGCCAAACTGCCGAAAATCGACTGAACCATCCCCCGGAGTCAACTCAAGCTGCTGGTGAAAATCGGCCGTATCCTCGCCGTCGGAATCGCGCAAATGCACATGCCACAGCCGATCGCCCAGTGCCGTCAGAAAGCTGCGAAGATCGTAGCCGATAATCCCCCAATGGCTGGAATCTACCAGGGCGCCGACATTCGCGTTGTCCAGCCGCGCGAAAATCCACAGGGCGTCTTCCGCACTCCACATGTTGCCGTAAAGATGCGGTACTTCAAGAAGCATTTTTACGCCATATCGAGCGCCTACCTTTGCGACGGCATCGTAGGCCTTTATCTCGTTTGCCAACTGATATTTGTGGTCGTCGCGCGTCGTTCGCATGCCGAAGCTCATGGTCATCATCGGGATGCCGACTTCGCTGAGCTGCTGGATTTTCCGCGTTGAGTCGGCCACGAAACGGTTGATTTCTTCAGGGTCCCACGCCTGGTACGTGCCCGAATCGTAATTGAGGCAAATGGGTTCCAGACCGTGGTCTTCCAACATGCGACGCAATTCCGTCGGAGTCGGACTCCCAAAGTTGAAGTGAAAGCAATAACTCTGAAAACTTGCGATCTCGATTCGCGTGAAACCTCTCGCCGCCATTCTTGGCAGTGCCTCAAACAACGTGTAGTGCGCCCATCCCAGAGATGAAACTGAAGTTACCCTCGGCACAATATCCTCCCAACAGGGGACAAGGAACCTGCTGAGGGCGCAAACCAACTCTGCTCTAAAAGCACGCCCTCAGATTAATAATTCGACTCGACTCCCGCCCGACGATGAACAACTCTCAACCGGCTTTGGCCGGCCGGCGAAGATTCGCCTTCAAAAACAGTTCCAATTACCTCGATTACGTCAGATCTCCGATCGGCACCGAGGTGCTGAGGACCGAATCGACCGCTTTCTGTTCAATGGCCGCTTTGATCCCCTTCTGGAAGGCAAGTGTAATGTGGCTGTTGAGCAACTTGGTCGCTTCATCAACATCACGCCGCTCCATTGCTGCGATAATCAGCAGGTGCTCGTTCACCACATCGCGCTCATCCTGCACCTTCATGACCCCGCTGCGCTGATACTCCCACGCCAGCATCTGCAAATTGCTGCCCTGAATTGCGGTCTCCAGCCGGCGGCTGCTGGCCAGCCCGATCAGCTCGCGATGGAATTCGAGATCGGCGATGTTGGCACTGCGGAAATCGCCGGCGACCAGGGCTTTGCGCAGCCGTTCGCAGGATTCACGCATAACCACCAGGCTCAGTTCCGAGAATCCGCGCTGCATGGCAAGACGAACCGCCAAACACTCCAGCGCGGCACGGATCTGGAACAATTCATCCAAATCCTTCAACGTCAAATTCTTGACGAAAAACCCAACGCCCGGAACGCCTTCAACCAGCCCTTCAGCCGCCAGACGCAAAAAAGCCTCGCGCAGCGGCGTGCGCCCCACCTTCAGGAGCTTCGAGATTCGCAATTCAATCAGGCGCTCCCCCGGCTGGAACCGCCCCTCAATAATCCCTCGATGGAGCTGTTCGTATGCCCGGTCGCTGAGGCGGTCAAATCCCAGTTTCTTGGGTCCCGATTTTCGTGTTAACTTTCGCATAGGCTCTGATAATATATCGTTGCCGACAATGGGAGTCAATTGGAATCCGCGGCTTGGTTGCTCCGTTCCACTGCCAATTCCGTGCGTCGGATGGCGACCGTAACCGGGCAGCAAAAAACGCCTGTACTGACAACCCGCGACGCCGGCGACACGCGTCGCCCGAATCGAGCCCTGAATCATGCCCCCAATCTCCCCCAGCCGCCAGTGGGAAACCCAACAAAAAATTCACGCGGCTCCGCCGCAAACCTCAGGCCCACGAACGGCCAAAATCACGGGAAAGGCCCAATGACCTCCCCCCCGCCAGATTCTGATTCGTCGCGTTTTCACGTGGGAACGCTGAAATATACGACCGCCGCACTGGCCATGCTCTTCGTGTGGCTCCTATGGGGCAATTTCTGCTTCCAACTAATGGAAATGGTCGCCATCCAGGTGCTGCCGTTGAAATTGCAGGGCCTCAATGCTTCAAACATCGTCACCGCCGTCATCCTGAGCACGATCCCCAACGCGATGAATTTCGTCGTCAATCCGATCGTCAGCACGCGCTCGGACCGTTATCGAAGCCGCTGGGGCCGACGACTTCCATTTCTCTTCTGGGCCACGCCGCCGCTCACGCTGTTTCTCATTCTGATGGGATATTCCGACTCGCTCGCGCGCATCGTCAATCAGATCCCCGGTTTTCTGGCCCATTTCTCGCCAACCACAATTTCCCTGATTCTCGTGGGCCTGTTCACGATCTTGTTTCAGTTTTTCAACATGATCATCAACTCGATTTACTATTTCCTGTTCAACGACGTGGTTCCGCAGGCGTTCATCGGCCGGTTTCTTTCGCTGTTTCGTGTCATTGCCTCCGGGGCAACGGTCTTATTCGAGTTCTTCGTTTTTCCCTATTCACGATCTTATATGCGGGAGATTTTTCTGGGAGCAGCGGCCGCCTATTTCGTGTCGTTCATGCTGATGTGCCTGAACGTGAAAGAAGGACAGTATCCGGCGCCTGCCAAGGAAACCGATCGCCAGCCGGGCATTTTCGCATCAGCCCGCACCTATTTCGTCGAGTGCTTCAACAGCCGGTTTTACTGGTATTTTTTCCTTTCCAACACGTTTTGGGCCGCGGCCGCCTGCACTGGGCCATTCATGGTGTACCTCTACTTGTCGCTGGGAATGAGCCTCGGTCAGCTCGGAAAGGTGGCAGGATGGTCCGCCGTCATCAGCGTTTTGCTGCTCTATCCGGCCGGGATGATGGTCGATCGATTTCATCCCGTGCGCATCATGCTGCTGAGCACGGCAATTATCGTCGTGCTTTCACCGGTGCTGCTCGTCTGGCTTTTCTTTGATCCCTCCCCCAGGATTTCGATGGTGATCTATACGGCCTACAGCTTCACCGTTTTACCCGCGACAATCCTCTACACCGCGGGATCGCTGCCGATGTACATGCGGCTGCTTCCAAAGGATAAGTTCGGCCAATTCTGCTCCGCGGATGCGATGATACGATCGATCGCCGTCATCGGCGGAGGGCCGCTGCTTGGCCTCCTGCTCGACGCATTGAAATGGAAGCTCAACGGCAACTCGCATTATTATCGCTACGCCCCCATCTGGACCACTGTACTTCAGGCTCTGTCTCTACTTTTCCTCTATCGCGTATACCGCTACTGGAAGAAGCAGGAAAACCAGCCGCCCGAAGAGCCGGATTCACGAAGCGGGATCGATCCGGAGCCATTCATTGTCCAGGCGACCTCTGAGCCAACAGTTTCTTAGCAGGAGATCAAACGTGCGCAATCTGTCAATCCACAACCTCTTCAGTCAATACGCGTCCCAGCACCGCCCGCAATTTCGCTTTGACGGAAATTCAAGCGCAGATTGGCGCAAGTGGCGCGATGCGCTGCGGCCGCCGCTTCTTCAGTCGCTCGGACGAATTCCGACATCCGTACCGCTTAATCCCGAGCTGATTTGCCAGTGGGAAGAAGACGGCCTCATCAAACAGAAGATTTATATCGACGTCGAGCCCGGGCTTTCCGCGACAGCTTATGTCTTTCGGCCCGCCGGGAAACCCGGCAAACTGCCGGCTATTCTCGCCTGCCACGGGCACGGTCCCTTTGGCAAGGAAGCGGTCATGGGCGTTCGCTCATCCGCCCCCCTCGCCGCCAACATTTCGCGATTCAACTATGACTACGGCCTACAAATGGCCAAGGCGGGGTTCGTAACCATGGCAATCGATTGGCGCGGGTTCGGTGAACGCGACGATCGCGAGCACTCCGTTCTGTGGAAGGGCCCGGAGGGACGCGACCTCTGCAATTTGCATTATCTTCGGGCTTCCATGCTCGGCTGCACCGTGCTCGGCATGGACATCCACGACGGCAAATGCGCAATCAACTATCTCTGCGAACAGGAATATGTGGATGCGAATCGAATCGGCGTCATGGGCCTTTCCTTTGGCGGAACCATGACCACCTGGATGGCGATCTGCGACGACCGCGTAAAAGCCGCGGACATAATCTGTTACAGCGATCGCTTTGCGATGTTTGGCATGCGCGATCTAAACATCTGTGGAAGCCAGATCACCCCGGGCATTTACGAACTATGCGATGTGCCCGATCTCCAGGGATTGATTGCGCCCAAGCCGCTCCTGATCGAAATCGGCGTTCATGATGATTGCTTCCTTGTCGAGAACGCAAACAGTTGCTGGGAGGAACTGCGAAAGATTTATGCCGCCGCCGGCGTATTAGAGCGGCTGGAACTCGATCGATTTGGCGATGGGCATCGCTGGGGCGCAAACAAGTCGATTCCATTTTTCCGGAAATATCTGGCCGAAGTTTGATGGTCAGACAGGGAGGACGGCCTTTATCGCAACTGGTTCAAATCAATTGTCATGTCTTCCGGTTGGATAGGCCGCGCCAGGGAGCGAATTCGACTCAATTCTTCCCGGCGAATTTTCAATCGGGTCGCAAGCGGCAGGCGATAGAATGTTTCCTGCGATTCGACGACATGGCAAAGGTAGTCGGGGAAATATGTGCACAGCGAAAGCCCCAAGCCGAGTTGACCACGTAATAGTTCGACAGCGGACTCATAGAATTGCGCGGTAATCGTGCGGGCCTTTTCGGCGAGGCGTTCGTCATTGCACGTTTTCACCGTCTGCCAGGCAATCCGTGCTCGCAGGGACGCGGCCGTTTCCAGCGCGAACAGATGCGCGATGCGAGCTGAGGTAATCAGTTGTTGCAACTCCGAGCGGGCGATCTCCGAAGAGCTTGGTCGCACCCCTTCCAAAATGCCGGCCGCACGTGCCGCGCCGGCCGCCAGAAAATCGAGCCGTCCGATCACATCGCCCGTCGCCCCCGCCACGACCTTATCCAACGACGCCGGATTTTCCTCAACGGTCCGAAGCAGCGCACCCAGCGTGATCAACCCATCAGGATTCGCCCACTGGGGAGGGTCCATCTGGCTGTCCCCCAGCACACCAGGCCAGCGCCACCTGCCGTCGAACCACGGCTGAAGGTGAAATGTGAATCCTTCGCGTTGAAGGTGCAGGATCGCGGTCATATTCAAGGGAACCGCCGCGATCAGTCTCGCGGCCTCGCAAACAGAGTCACCCTGTTCATCGCCGAAAAATTGCCGGAATTCCCCTAGTGAGCGGCCGGGTTCGTTTCCTGCCGGCGCCTCGCGCGCGGTTCCAGGTTTTCCAGCAAGCGCTGGATATTTCGCGAGGAAGTAAAGCTCGAGCATTGTCCGCGATGGCCCCAGTGGAGGTTGATATGAATGATCGTGCCCGGTGTGTCGCATTCATTGAGCCTCCTTGCCGAATCACAAGCCCAGGTCTCGTCGTGCCAAAGAAGAGGGCCGGAATTTTCCGACTCGATCGCCTGCATCATCCAGGCGCGGTGACCGGCCCGGGAATATTCCAGCGCCGTCGGATCGGGACCGGACCAGCAAGCGTCAAAGACTGAAAATTTGGTCGCGTACTCAATTCCTGAGGGCAATTGCCGCGCCCAAGGCTCCATGCCCCACGTGCGGACAATCAGTTGTTTTTGTGCGGCATCGCACGCGCGGCGGACGGACTCGATCAGGTCGATGCTCAAACGCAAGCGAGGATTCCCCGCCACCGACGATGTTCCGTCGTGCGAATCAAAAATGCTTTGTGTTTGCGCCGAGGCGCATGTCGGGCATCGGCAATAACTGAATTCCCCAGGCGTCACCATCAAGCCCGAAAGCTCCGGAATATTCGCGAACAGCTCATCCCAGCAGCGGCGCATAAAGTCGCGGTACTGCAAATCGCTCCAGCAAATATGAGCGACGAGAAATCCCATCCGGTCGGGATGAAACCGCCGTCCCCACATCGGATCGTCAACGGCGTCAAGCTTTTGGGCCAGGTCCTTGTGCCCGTCGACCCATGTTTCCGGCGCCATGAAGTTGTAGTGATGCAAAAATATTTTGACCTTCCTGGCCAGACCGTACGCAGCGATTTGTCGCGACGTTTCGATATTTCGCTCGATCGTCGCCGAATCAAAACAGCGTGCGCTCGGATCCTGAGGAAAATGACAAACGTAATGAAATGGCCACTGTCCCACCACGCGGTCCGTCATATACGGCTCGACGCCGGTGATGATTCGATCTACCTTCAGGCCGGCGGCCCAGTCGATAATGCCGTGCCAGGCGAGAACAGGGTCATTCCCGAAGCTCTGAACGGTTCCCCACGGCCCGTCGATCGGCTCGAGAAGCGAAGGTGAAAGCCACCAGATTGCCTTTGCCTTCACGATTCGCCTCTTTGACAGGAAATGCTGTGCTCTCAGTTGTGCTGGTCAAACCAGTCGAACGCGGCGGAGGGGAGGCCTTCGTGACCTCCTTCGAAGATTGTCACGCGTGATCGGCCGGCATGGCGTCGAAAGTGAAGTTTTCGGCCGTAAACAGGATCTTCAGCCTGTTCAGAAGCCGGCGCTTGGGCCAGCCCGCTTCGACTCCCGAGCCGTTCAATTTCGCGCGCCGTAACCCCCGATTCGCCAGCGGCGGCGGCGATCTCATTGAACGCATCCAGCGTATGGTGGATCGGAACCGACCCTGTATGTCCATCATGAATTCCGGCATTGAAATCTATCGCGACATCCTTCGCGGCCGCAAGCTGGCCCAGGGGCGAGCGAAGCCCAAGCTGCACATCCGCCGATGTCGTTCCGGGCGCCCCGCCGACGCACGAAATAATATTCTGCGCGTAAGATTGCGGCTCGCCGTCGCGAACATGTTCAAAATACCATTGCCGCAGGCTGGAAATCCCCACCCACTCGCTGACGGCTTTCCACATTTTCGGATACCTGGCCGCCATCAGCATTGCCATGTGCCCGCCTCCGGAAACGCCCATCAGAAAAACCTGATCCACCGCGGCAGACAATTCGCTCTTTCCCCACTGCACCGCGTCGAGAATATCCTGCTGGGCAAGATCCGATCCGCAGGCTTCGGGACGGACATTGGGCCCCCGGTAGTCGGGTTGAACCAGCGACCAACGGCGCTGCCGAGCCAGTTCAACCCACGCCGGTTCCTCCATTTCGTAGCTACCGCTCCAGGTATGAAGAAAGACCACCAGCGGAAATCCCTTGTCGCCGACAAGGTAGCGCAGCGACTGTCTTTCCCCATCGCGGCTGCTTGGAATCTGGCATGTTCGCATCATTCTTACTTCAGGGTGTGACACTTCTTTAGGGCTCCCCCCCATTTTCCCCCTCCCTTGGTACTCCGGGGGAGGGCTGGGGTGGGGGCCGCACCATAAATAAGCTTCGCAACCTTACTTCACCTCCGCCGGATTTTATCTTGACAGACACCGAATACAATGTAAATTTTACCTAGACGAATCGTTTCGTGTCAGCGAAATTCGTGCTTGCCCTACGCCGTGCGGGCGCAGCCGTTGGTCTTCTCCGCGGGCAATTATGAGCGTACGCGAAACTATCAATTCATATCCGCGATGGTCCGCCGCCCTGATTGTTGTTGCCGTCCTGCTCATCTGCTTTGGAATCTTCAGAGCATCGCGAACGGGAATAACCGCCGCGCCCCCGACCATGGTCTATTTCACAACCGACGACAGCTCGCCCGACGCGGCAAAGGCGGCGCTGTTTGCAGATTCCGCAAAAAATCTTCCCCCGTTCCAGAAGGACGGTAAAACCGCCTACCTCGCCTGCGTCTTCACCTGCGATGGAGGCAAGACCACCTGGGTTGGATACCTTGAGCGCTATACCCCCGAAAAACTTCAGCAGATTCAAAACACCACACCGTCCACTGACCAGGCCCACGGCTTGGCGAATATGCAATCCTCCATGCAGGGAATCCAAATCAAGCGCCGGGAGACCTCAATTGGACCGATTGCGGCGATATCGGCCGTTCGATACGAATCACCGACGTGCGCTGCCCCGATGGTTCCCACAATAATCTCACGATGGTTACTCCCTGATCCAGCGATTGATCTCAGTGGATCCGCGAAACTTCCGAGCTTGCCCGCGGCATGAACTCGGTGGCGACGATCGTTTCGATACTCTTCTTCTCTTGTTTTCCACCCAAAAGATCCAGCATTTGCGAGATCGCGGCGTCGGCGAGACGGCTTACGCGTACTCCAACGCTGGCTAATCGCACCGAGGAAACAAGACACGCCGGCTGGTCGCCAAATCCAACGATCGCGATATCTTCCGGGACCTTTCGACCGCTTTTAATCAGTTCCTGCAAAATGCCGATCGCCAACTGGTCGTTATTCGCGAAAATCGCGTCGAATCGCAATCCCTTTTCAATGATTTGGCGGCCAACTTCGCATCCCTCATCGACATTCCATGCGTCTTTGAGCGGAACACGATAGATGAGGTCCTGTGGGAAATCCACTCCCGCTTTTTCGTGGGCGCGGCGGCAGCCGGCGAGCTTTTCCGGCCCCGTGCGGGCCCGGCCGTCACGCCCTTCGTGCAGGTCCAGCACTGTCAGCACGCGCCGCCTGCCATTTTTCAGAAGCTCTGCAATCGCATCTTCAACTCCAATCGATCGATCCACGCGCACATGCCGAATGCGCGGCGAGGACAACTGCGTTGCGATAGTGTCAATCAGAACCCCGGGCGTGGCGGATAATTGATCGTCCGCCAGCCACGGCCGGTATGGAGAAAGAATGAAAACCCCTTCCACCATTCGCCCACCGAGCTCTGCGATCGTGCTCGATTGAATCGCCGCATCATCGCTCCGTAGCGGCGTGAGGAGCACTTTGTACCCCTCGCGATCAGCAGCGTCATAAATTGCCTCCGCCGTTTGAACCACGTAATCGTTCACCATCCCCGGAAAAATGAGTCCCAGCACCTTGCTCGACTGGCTGCGGAGGCTCCGCGCCACGATGTTCGGGGAATACTGCAGCTTCTCGGCCATCTTCAAGACCCGTGCCCGTGTTTCCGCGCCGATCCACCCCCGGTCGCGACCCGCGAGGACCTCGCTGGCCGTGGAAAGCGACACCCCGGCCGCGCGCGCCACATCCGCCATCTGAACCTTGCCGCCGGGGAAGGTTGGGAGGAGGGTTGGCTTGACATACGAATCGTTTCGTGTTAGAAGAATTCTGTAGAATTGTATCGCCCCAGCGGATTTCTTCAAGGACCGCGGACGTAACGTGGCCACTTCCCAAAACACCGGCCTGCTCATGCCCGCCGACAAGAGCCGCGGCCTGCTCATGGTCGCGGACTCCGCCTCCATACTCAAACGCTTTTTCTGGCTCCAGCGCGAACTCGTGCGCTTTGCCGCGGGCTGGATGCCGGGTGTCACCCACTGGCAGTCCAAGCTGCTGCTGCCGGAATTTCTCTGGCAGGATGCGTTGATCTGCAATGAGCTCCGTCAACGCGTCCTCGAGCTTCGATATCCCCTCCGCGAAATCGATCTCCCCCCGGATGAATCCCTGGTTGAGCTCTGGGCCGGTTTCGCTGCCGCCCCCAGCGGCGAAGCGTTCACGCAGGGGCTTTGGCGAATCGTCAAGCCGCTCTTTCGCACCGCCCTTTCCGCCTATCTCCAGCAGGCCGATCATCTCGATGACGGCCCGACGATCCGAATCCTTACCCAGGCGATCGAGGACATCGATCACCAGCTTGCCCGGGCGCAAGCCGCTTCGGACGATCTCGAGATCGCATTGCCCGACCGTGCAAATTCGATCAAACGATGGTGCGAAGGCCTGGAGCAATGGTCCAGGGCGCTGGGCGATCTTCTCGCCCCGACGCAGACCATCGGAGAATTCGATCCATCCCGATTCGGCGGAAAACCGTTTTCAATTCAACGGCTTGGTGAGCGCGATCCACGGTTTCGCCGGCTGAAGTTCGCTTGGCCCGATATGCTCGATCCGAAATTCGGCGCGGGCGAAGGGCTGCGGCTCCAGGTTCGACAGGCGGTCCATCATCTCAACGAGGTTTGGGCAGCCGAAATGGCCGCGGCCTCTTTGTACGACCTGAGCGGCGAGGCCGATCATGAGTTCCTCGTCGACGCGGCGCGCTGGTGCTATGACGAGATCAGGCATTGCAGGATGGGATTCACACGACTGCGCAAGTGGGGATTCACCCTCGATCGGATGCCTCTTTGTGCGTTTTCGTACAATGCCGGCGCCCAATCCGATGCCCTGACCCGTCTGGGAATCATTTTCTATTTCGAGAGCACCTACATCCACACAAAATCCCAGCGAATGAAAATCTTCGGGCAGGCCGGCGATCGCGTCAGCAGTCACGATATGGATTTCGACTGGGCGGACGAGCAGATCCACGCCCATTACGGGTCGAAATGGCTGGGTCATTTTCTCAAGAAACGCGGCGATACCCGTGCGCCTGTCCGTTTTCGAAGCCAGGCAGAGGATTGCATCGAGGCTTATCGCCGCGGCGCCTCTGAAGCCGATCGCGCCGAATCGCTTCAGGTTTTTGAGGAAACGATGGCGATCGCCCAAAAGAAGCTGCATTCGGCGGCGCCGGACCACGCGGGCTAGAGAATTTCCGCTCCTCTTTCGTCCAGAGTATTTTTGCCACTATGAGAGATTCCTATCTCGTCCGCCGCGTTTCGCCGCCTGCCACCGGAGCGATCGAACTCACACATCCGCTCTGGTCCGGTGCCCACGAGCTCGAGATCATTCACTTTCACCCAAGAAGCAGCGACCATCGGCCACGCACGCGCGTGCGAATGCTCCACGATGATGCGAACCTTTATATTCGCTTCGAAGTGGAAGACCGATACGTCATCTGCACGCACACATCGTTCCAGGACCCCGTTTATCGTGACAGTTGCGTTGAGTTCTTTTTCCAGCCGATAAAGGGACCGGCCTATTTCAATCTCGAGATTAATTGCAGCGGAACATTCCTCTTCTATTACGTTCAGGACGCCACGCGCACTCCAACGGGGTTGGCTAAATTTACGCCGATCGCGCTTGATCACGCGAAACTTCTCACGGTCGCGCACTCGATGCCGTCCTCTGTGGCGACCGAGCGCACCGAGCCAACTCCCTGGAGCATCGCCTGCGCCATCCCGTTGGATGTTCTGGAACACTATACAGGCCCGCTTCCCGCACTCAGCAAATCGATCTGGCGTTGCAATTTCTACAAATGCGCCGATCAGAGCTCCCATCCCCATTGGGCAAGCTGGGCCCCGATCGGCGAGGAACTCAATTTCCACTCGCCCGATCGTTTCGGAACCGTGCAATTTGAATGAGAATCTGATCGCTCTCGCAGACACATGACGCTTCAGCAGCAGTTTGAAATTGGCTTATCGCATCATCGGGCCGGCCGGTTCGCCGAGGCGGAGCGAGTCTATCGAGAGATTTTGGCGCTGCAGCCGGCTCACCCCGATGCGCTGCATATGCTGGGGATCCTATCGGGTCAACGCGGACGATTGGACGACGCCATTCAGATGATCCGCGCCGCAATCGCAATCACCCCCAATCGAGCTGATATGCATTACGACCTGGGCATCTCCCTGCAAACCCAACGGCAGCGTACCGAGGCCATCAGCGCCTACCGTCGAGCCCTGGAGCTTCACCCCAACCATGCCGCGGCGTGCAACAACCTTGGCGTAACGCTGAAAGACAGCGGAAACATCGATGAAGCGATCGCGGCCTACCGGCGGGCAATCGAGACCAATCCCACCTTCGCAGAGGCTTATTCCAACCTCGCAAACGCCTTGATGGATAAACGCCAGGTCGACGAGGCAATTCCATGTTATCGCCAGTCACTTCGACTCGTGCCTCACAACGCGGCAACCCACAATAACCTCGGCAACGCACTGCTGCTTGCCAGGCGTCATGATGAGGCGATTGCGTCCTTCCGTCGTGCCATCGAAATCCAACCGACGTTCGCTGATGCATACGGCAATCTCGCCAATGCACTGGTCGCTATCGGGTCGGCCGGCGAGGCAATCGCGGCATATGAAAACGCGATCCAGCTAAGTCCCTTAACTCCGCGATTTCATATCGATCTGGGAAATGCCCTGCGCAATTTGGGACGGACAGAGGACGCGCTGAAAAGTTATCGCGAAGCGGTAAGACTCAATCCAACCCTGGCCGGTCCTCACAACAATGTCGGCAACGCCCTGGCAGATCTCGGACAACTCGACGAAGCGATCGCCGCCTTTCGCAACGCCATCCAGCTCGATCCCAATCTCCCCCAGATTCACTGCAATCTCGGAAATGCTCTGCGCAACAATCGACAGCTTGACGCAGCAATCGCCGCATATCGCCAAGCCCTTCGACTCCAGCCCGAATTCGCGGGCGCGTTTAACAATCTCGGAACCGCCCTAAAGGACAGTGGTGATTTGAATAGCGCAATCGAATCGTATCGCCGCGCAATCCGGCTCCAGCCCGATCACGCGGATGCGCACAGCAATCTGATCTATGCCATGCTATTTCATTCAGATTGCACCGCGACGATGATTCTGGATGAATCCCGCCGCTGGGCCGCGAGCATGCCGCGCCGCTCAAGCATAAAATCCAACCGCACGCCAACGATCGCGATCCGGATCGACGCTTGCGCATCGGTTACCTGTCGCCTGATTTTCGCGATCACGTCGTTGGCCAGAATCTACTTCCGCTCTTTCGCGGCCATAATCACAGCGACTTCGAGATCTTCTGCTATTTCAATAACGTCCGTTCCGACCAAATAACCGAGCAATTTCGTCGCCATGCCGATGTTTGGCACAACGTCTCAGGGCAGCCTAACGCCCACGTCGCGGAGCTCATTCGCCAGGACCGCATCGATATCCTGGTCGATCTAACGCTACACATGGCCCGCGGGCGGCTGCCGGTTTTTGCCCTTAAGCCCGCCCCGGTCCAGGCGACGTTCGCGGGATACCCCGGCACGACCGGCCTGGACACAATCGACTATCGCCTCACCGATCCTCACCTCGACCCGCCCGGACTTCACGATCATTTCTATTCCGAGAAGTCCCTTCATTTGCCCGAAACCTTCTGGTGCTATCAACCTCTGGTCACAGGGATTCACGTAAATCCTTTGCCCGCGCCAACCCGCGGCCATTTGACGTTTGGCTGTTTGAACAACTTCTGCAAGGTCAACCAACAGGTCTTGCAACTATGGGCGCAGGTTCTTAAGGCAATTGATCGTTCAAGACTGATCGTCCTCTGCCCAGAAGGAATCCATCGTCAAACGATGCTCACGGCCCTGCGGCGTGAGGGGATTGACAGCGATCGCATCGAGTGCGTGAGTCCATGTCCGCGCCGCCAATATCTCGAAATCTATCATCACATCGACATCGGCCTCGACACCATTCCCTATAATGGCCACACCACGAGCCTCGACGCATTATGGATGGGCGTCCCCGTCGTAACGCTCGTCGGAAATACCGTTGTCGGAAGAGCAGGCCTCTCACAATTAACCAACCTGGGCTTGACAGAGTTGATCGCGCATAAGCCCGAGGAATACATACAAGTGGTGACCAGCCTTGCGATCGACTTGCCTCACCTCGCCGACTTGCGACAGACCTTGCGCTCGCGAATGGAGACCTCGCCCCTCATGGATGCCCAGCGATTTGCTCGCAATGTCGAAAACGCCTACCGATCGGTCTGGCAAACGTATTGCGCCCGGTCGCCAACTTAATTTAAACGTCTGGCCCAAAGTCCGCTTCACAGCGCTGGTATATCGATCCATTTCCTCTGCTTCCACGATTGGATCGCCATTTCGGCCATTTGAACCCCCTTGGCCGCCTCACGCATTGTCCATTTGAAATCCTCACCCAGCGCGACGTGCCGCAAAAATAGTTCCCACTGCGCCTTGAACGCGTTTTCATGATTCTGATTCATGGGCACGCTTGGCCAGCCGCTATAAAAATCGATCTCACTATCGATATCAGGATTCCACACCGGCTTGGGCGTAATCGAAGCATGTTGAATCCTGCACTCGCGCAATCCCGCCACTGCCGAGCCTTCCGATCCATCCACTTGTAAGGTTAAAAGGTCGTCTCGCCTCACCCGCACACACCACGACGAGTTAAACGTACAGACGATATTCTTGTCGGTTACCATCGTGACATAGGCGCTGTCATCCGCCGTGCATTTATATCGCCGCCCATTTTCGTCCAAACGGTCGTCGACGTGTGTCGCTCCCAGACATGAGATGCTGACAACATTCCCGAACAGGTTGTCGATCAAATATCGCCAGTGGCAAAGCACATCGACGATGATTCCGCCCCCATCTTCCGCCCGATAGTTCCAGCTTGGCCGCTGTGCGGGCTGGTCTTCCCCCGTAAAAACCCAATATCCAAATTCGCCGCGCACCGACAGGATTCTGCCAAAGAATTGCGAATCGATCAGCCGCTTGAGCTTCAAAATTCCAGGCACCCAAAGCTTATCCTGAACCACCCCATTCTTTAGCCCCTTCGTCTCCGCCTTCTTCACCAGTGCCATGGCATCCGCGCTCGTACCCGCAACAGGTTTTTCACAATACACATGTTTTCCCGCATCCAGCGCCGCGCTAACCGCCCCAAATCGCAGTGGCGTCGACAATGCGTCGAAATAAACCTGGTATTGAGGATCGCGAAGAACCGCCTCCACATCCGTCGAATAGGGAATCCCCTCATGTCGCTCGGAAAGCCGCTTGAGCTTCTGTTCGTTGCGCCCCACGAGGATCGGCTCGGGAACGATGGTCCTTCCGTCACCCGCATTTATCCCACCCTGTTTGCGGATGGCCATGATTGACCGTTCCAGATGCTGGTTCGTCCCCATGCGTCCCGTGACGCCGTTCATGATGATGCCGACATGATGCCTTGCCACAGCGTCCCTTATCCGCCACGCAGCCAACCCTGCGCGGACAAAACTCTCCCAACGAAATCCCATCACCTATGCGTAAAATCTCATCCGGTTTTTTCCGGGCGTTAACTACTTCTGACGCGGAATTCGCCAGCCGTTGTCCAATCCCACAAAACCCAGCGCCTTGTAGTAATCCTTCGCTTCCGGTGCAGCGATGAGAACGACGCTGACTTCCTCACTAAGCGCAGCGCGAACATGCTTAATAAGCGCCTTTCCGATTCCGATCCGTTGAAATTCCCGGTCCACCGCCAAATCCGACAGATAGCAGCAATAGCTGAAATCCGTCAACGCCCTGGCAACCCCAACCAGCCGATCCTCGACCCAGGCTCCCACCAGCAAATTCGCATGCTCAATCATTTTGGCGAGGCGGGGCAGATCATCGGCCGGCCGGTGGATGCCAGATCGCGAAGAGATCCCCCAACTGGGCCGCTGAAATGGGCCGCTCCGCCGCATCGCGCACAATAAAAGCTGGAAGGGATTGATTCGTCACGAACGCACCACGTCATCCGACGCCGTATGAAAGTGGACGCCAACACAATAGCCAACTGCCGATCTGATTAGGCCATCGCCAACTATCACGCGTCGTCGATAGTAATTGCCATGCCTGAATACCATCGGAGAGTCCTCACATCACCGCGCGAGCAAATATCACAAATATCAACCACCAGGCGCAAGTGGATATTAACAAATCAAATAGCGATAGAACACGTAAGGAACGTATTCGGTGCACTCTCTTCCGAGAGTGGACGTAATACGTTGGTTGCATTTTTTGAACCGCGCGTTACTTCGCCTAGGTTCGAATCCTGGTTCCCCAGTTCGACTTTTCCTCTGCTTATCGAGGCTTGCACCAAGCCGAATCTCCCCCCTCTCCGTTTTTCGCAAAGCGAAAAACAGAGCAGACTTCGACGAGCTCAGTCGAGTCGTGGAGCAGTAGATCAGTGGAGAAGTAAAAAAATAAGACATCCAAAGTCGCAAGCCCCACTGCGGTCTACTGCTCTACTGTTCTACTCTCCTCTTCTTCCCCAATTCGCATATCCGATCCAGATATCTCAGCAGCTCCCCCGCCCGAACCGCCCAGGTCTGCCGCTCGATATATTTCCACCGCGCCGCGACGTCCACCGCAAACTCCCCGGCAAGAATCCCGCGAGCCAGCTTCGCCGCCTCCCGTCCGTTTTCAGCGATGTGAACATGCGGCAGATGCTCCCGCGCTTCGCGGATCGCCGTGCTGATAATCGGACGCGAGGTGGTTAAATAATCATACAGCCGTAGCGGGCACCGCCGGTCGGCATACGCACCGGTTTCAGCAGGCACAACGAGATGTCGAAGTGCTGCATCAACGCCGGAAGATTTCCGTGCGGCTGCGGGCCCAGGAAGTGGATGTCGAATTTACTCGCCAGGTCCGCCGCGATTTTCCGCAGGCGATCGGGGTTTTCGTCTTCAAGACTGCCGACGAGGCACAGACGCGCTTCGGGCAGATTTGCCGCAAGGTCGGCAACGAAATCCCAGTCGCAGGTGTCGTTAATCTGGCCAACGGCGCCGAGCACCGGCTTGCCCGCGGGAAGATTCTTCGGCCGCGGCATCGGCGCGGCGTCGAGGAACGATTGCTCCGTGGCGTTGGGAAGATAAAAGACCTTCCCCCGCGTTCGCGGGACAAACTCTTCGGCGAGCTGCCGCGAGACGGCGAACACCGCGTCGCAAATGCCCAGCATCCGCGACTCCAACCGGTGAATCTCCTCGCGGTTCCAGCAGGTCCAGTATTCGAAGGGGTCCTTGCAATAATAAACCCGCACCGCACGCGAAAACTTCTCCGCCAGCGGAGCAAGCTGCGGCCAGGGGAAGACAATCACATCGGGATTGCCGAACTGTGCGTCGACCCGCTCATAAAACTGATCCGGCAAAGTGCCCGTCAGCGCAAGCTGGTGCTCGGGCGTCGGCAGAAACTCCAGATAAGAAACCTTCGCGTGGCGCCCGACTTCGTCGAAAAGATAACGCACCCGCGGGTTCTGGGCGGCAACGACGAGAATTGATACTTCCATAAAACACACAGCAGATTACCCCCTCTCCCAGTACTCTGGGAGAGGGCAGGGGTGAGGGCGTATTTTCTACTGCTCTACTTTCAAATGTTCTACTCTCTCGCGCAGCGCGGGTGAGGGCCTAAAAACAATCCGGTATACAATTCGCCCTCCTCCACGAGGTCTTGCGGCAAATCGTTGGGCGGTCTATTTTCGCGTCATGCCGCCCGATACGGTCGTCTTCCAAAGCTTCCGCACCCGCGACGTCCCCGCGTGGATCACCCGCTGCATGGAAACCGCGCGGGCGTGGGCCGCCTTGCGCGGGTTTGATTACCAGTTTCTCGACGATCGCTTCTTCGATCGGATTCCCGACCGATATCGCGCCGGACCGACAATAAAGTAATCCTTTCCGACCTGGCTCGCCTGCTCGTGAGCCGGGAGTTGCTCGACGGTGGTTACCGTCGCGTCGTCTGGGTCGATGCGGATGTGGCCGTCTTCGATCCGCAGGCGTGGGTGTTGCCGACGGGGAGCAGGTTCTATTTCTGCCACGAGCTTTGGCCGATCCCGATGCCCGACGGGCTGAAGCTGGAGATTCGCGCGAACAATGCGGTGATGGTTTTTTGTCGCGGCAACGCTTTTTTGGATTTTTATATCGACAGTTGCTGCCGCATCCTCGACACCGACGAATCCCTGAAGAGCTGGCATCTCGGCGTACGATTCCTGACGGCGATTCGCAACGTCTCTCCCCTCCCGGTGCTGACCAATGTGGGCATGATCGGCGGCGATCTGCTCCGCGATATGGTCGCCGGGCCCAAGCTGATGACCGCGGCATACGTGAAAGCGATGGGAGTGCCGCTGGTGGCGGCAAATATGTGTGCCTCCGCATTGGGAGCCAGCGGAGATGGATTCACCGTCACCGAAGAAGTTTTTCAGGGCGTGGTGGAGCAGTTCATCATTTCCAAGGGAAAATATCTGAACCAGTACCTGACCCCTCGCTAGAAATATTCATCGCCGCTTAAGTGCCGCCGGTGTCCTCACCGGCGGATGAATGTCGAGGACCAATCAGCCCGTCGCCTGTTCAATCAACTCCCGAAGCAGAGATCGATGACAATGCGACTCCCGCGTACACGCCGATGAACAGAGCAGTGTAATCGTCTCGCCGCCTTTCGAGCGATCGGCCAGCGACTGGATCAGAGGCTTTTGAGATTTCATTTCCGCGAGATAACGCTGGCGATATTGCGCCAGGAAATGGGCGACGAACTCTTCGCATGAAACGCCAGCCAGCAGCTCCCGGCTCGGGCCGAGATCCGGTTGCCAGGCGTCCCAGGTCTCGTCGGCTTTGCTAACGCCGCGCGGCCGGTAGCGGCAGATGAGCAGGCGAAAGCCGTCGTCGTTTTCGATCGGGTCGTTGAAGCGTTTGGTCCTGATCGCCACAGACGATCATAGGCAGTAGAGCAGTCAAGATAGCGTTTCGCCGATCCCATACCCTCCCCACTCCCTCTCTTATTCCCCTCAACGCCAAAACAGATTTACGGTAAAATGCTGGTGGGCCACTGAGGCATAACAATGACCGATCCCATTCTAGATTACCGAAGGCCGGAAGTTTTAGAGAAGAGGCGTACTGACTTTGGGATCATGTCCATCGTTTCGATTGGGCTGGTATATCCCGCGGCACTGGTGGGCCCGCAACTGTCAGCCGTGATATTTTTTCTCGCCTTGGTTTTCGCAATCTTTGGCGTCATCGAAAGCCGGAGGCAATCGGTACTTAGCTGGGTCGGACTTGGGATATGCAGCTTAACGATCATCGCAATCGCCGCAATTGGATTTTTATGCCGCAATGACCCGTGATGGATCAAATCGACGCGATCGTGCACCAAGCCAAACCTGTGTAGCCGGCGAGCTTGCTCGCCGTGAGCCTGCCGAAGCGCTCGCCGATCGCCGAGCGAAATGACCAACCCTTCATTGAACACCTCCCGTTCATTTATTCCACGCGCGACCACCTCTCCACCTTTAACCCCTTGCCCCCAAACCCATTACGGAAGCGCCATAAGTTAGTATTTAGAAACTTAATGCTCAAAACTGTTCAAATCTGGGTAATAATATACCTCTTGCACTCCCCCATTTTTTGGCGAAATTCGGCTCGAAAAATTCCATCCGCAAGCGTCTCAAATCGCTTCCATTTTTGCAGGGTCGCGTGTTAGCCTCCCTAAGCGTTTACAGGAGTGTAGCATGGCCAATACGAGTTTCGATCCCTGTGACCCTCGCCGGATATGCGTACTTGCCGAAGTTTCGAGCGAAGGCCAAATTGTCCAATACTTCTCTACCGTTGAGGAGGCGAGCGAAGCGGTGAAAAGGGGCGCGGACGTGAGACGCGTTCCGCCACCACGAAAGCGATGACAAAATCAGGGCACAAAAAAGCCCGACTCATCGCCGGGCACCCTTGTCGGATCAATCCTGATCATCCTGCTTGGGCTTCCGTGGTTCGCCCGCTTTATCCGTTTTCACGCTGCGCTTTATTTTTGGCTTCATGCTTTCAAGCCAAACGCTGATCCCCTGATAATCTTCATCCGACAAACTTTCCGGCCATTCCAGCACGGCATCACCAGTATCAACGGTGTATTTGTAACGCCTCATGCCAGCGGGTGGGGCAACATCAAAGAACGGATTTGGCGGCGACTTTCCGCACCTCTTTGCCGTTCAAGAAATCTTTAACCTCCTGCATTACTCCACCTAATTTCGCATCGGGGACATCCATGCGAATAGCCTGTTCGACCGGTATTCCACACGGAGCCCCATGCACAAACAGGTATTCACCGTCTTCGGATTTTCCCGCGACTTTTTGCGGTTCTTTGAATTGGTCAACGTTCTGTGATCTCCACTGGATAAAATCACCGATTTTAATGGGCTTCTGCTGGCCATTATCGGGTATCTTATCATAGTTTCCAAGCTTTGCAAACGCCAAATTCCTCCGATATTGCTTGATGGCATCAGCAGCGGCATCCGCAAGAAATCCCTGTGAGGTTACTAATTCGTGCGTCAAATTCTCATCTGACGGAAGGTTAAGGCCGTGATCGTCCCACAACTTTTTGAAAAGTTTTGGCGTTAGTGCGGCGCGCTTAAGCGTTTCCTCATGCTTCGGATCGTCCCCAGGAAGCATAACGATATCGAGCGCGGTCTTGGTCAATTTCAATTTCGCGGTGGGCGCACCGTCAAGCTCGAAAATAAGCCCATATTTCTTCAGGGAAGCGACGGTCTGTAAAAACGAGCTGCTTTTGACGGTGGTGTCCCAATGGGCCGCCAAAACCTCTGGGGTGCCCGCTGTACCCTTGTCCTCCTTATATAGCTTCGCGATCTTCGCAACGGCGGTCTGGAGCGATATGCTTGGGTAGTTGGGGCTGCGTTTCCGGTCTTTTTCCTGTTCAGCTTCCGACATTTGATGTCTCCTAGTTGCTCATAGTATAGCATGGCCGATAAGCAAATCAAGAGGAATCGGCTGAATAGCTGATAAGAAAGCCGATAAATTTGCGATTCCTATTGCAATCTAATCACCAAGCGGTATAATACTAGCATGACACTCGAAACCAACACCCCGGAAACCCTCCAAGAGGCCATTAAGCACTTCGCGGATTACGGGAATGCCCACAACTTCATGGTTTCGATCCGCTGGCCCGATGGGCAGGTCAAATGCCCGGTTTGCGGCGGTTGCCGCGTCCGATACATCAACACCCGCCGTCAGTGGGAGTGCCGCGAGAAGCATCCGCACCGCCGGTTCAGCCTCAAAACCGGAACCATCATGGAAGATTCGCCCCTCCCGCTGGAAAAGTGGCTCGCGGCGATGTGGGTGGAAGTGAACTGCAAAAACTCAATCAGCAGCTACGAAATTATGCGGGAGTTGGGCGTCACCCAAAAAACCGGGTGGTTTATGCTCCATCGCGTTCGCCGCGCCGTTCACGTCGGATCGTTTGATTCCAAACTGTGTGGCGTGGTTGAAGTCGATGAAACCTATGTCGGTGGCAAGTCCAAAAACATGCATAAACACAAGAGGGAGATCCGAATCACCAGCAATGGCGTTGCCGGGAAAACCGCCGTCATGGGCCTGTTGCAACGGCACGATGGCAAGAAACATTCCACCGTCCGCACGGCGGTAGTTTCCGACCGCTTCAAGAATACACTGCATCCGATCATCCATAAGAACGTCGAACCCGGCACCCAAATCTACACGGACACACTGGCCGGATATAAGGGCCTAACCCCGATGTTCGCGCACGAATTCGTCGATCATGCCGAAGCCTACGTAAAGGACAAAGTGATTCACACAAACGGACTGGAAAATTTCTGGTCGCTCTTCAAGCGTTGCATCAAAGGGACGCACGTCAGCGTCGATCCGCAGCATTTGTTCCGCTACGTTGACTCAGAAGCGTTCCGATTCAACTATCGGGAAGTCGAGAATTGCGACCGCTTCCGCATCGTCGCACGCAACACGATTGGGAAGCGGTTGACCTATAAGGCGCTGATTGGCGCATCGGAGGATCACACGCAAAACCATATTGGTATTTGAAGCGAGGGAAGAAAAGGAATTGATTCAGCGATCACGGGCGCGGACACACGTTGATGGAAACAACGTGCTGTCTGTGTACCAATCGGGTGGGCGAGTCCTGTACTGAAATGGGCCGCTGTCCGCGTCCGTGATTTGTACTATACTCTATGGAAATGGCCAAGGAAAACACGCCACCGAAAGAGCCCACGCCGTTTGAGAAGTTCACCGAAGCGGCGAAGCGAGTATTCAATCTGCCCAAAGATCAAGTTCGGCAGACGATTGAGAAGTACCCCCACCCACGCCAGCCCCGCAAATCAAAGAAAAAGAAGTGAGACGGGAGGCCGTGTTTTTGCGCGAATTTCAGCGGAGTGCAATAGGTATATTATTACCCAAATCTGTTCAATTTTGTTCAATCCCCCAAATATCGTCAAAACCCCTCCCTCCGCGTATCCTGTCCCTGCAAATGCCCGACAGCGAACTCGAGATCGCCTTCCAGAAACACTCCGCCGGCAACCTCGCCGAAGCCGAGGCGGGCTACCGGAGGTATCTCAAGGACAATCCCAACTCCGCCCCCGGCGCTGCACTTCCTAGGCGTCCTCGTCGGCCAGCAGGGCAACAGCCGCGGGGCGATTGAGCTGATCGGCAAGGCGATTTCCATCAACTCGCGGGTGCCGGATTTTCATTCGAACCTGGCGATGGCTTACAACGAATCGGGGGAACACGACAAGGCGATCGTCTGTTGCGAGCGGTCCCTGACACTCAAGCCCGAAAATCCGGAGGCTCTGAATCATCTGGGCAATGCCCTGAAGCAACTCGGAAAAGTGGAGGACTCGATCGAGTGTTACCAGCGGGCGATTGCCCTGAAGCCGGACTTTCTGCTGGCGATGAGCAACCTCGCCGACAGCTTCCGCCGGCTGGGGCGCGGGGGCGAAGCCGAGAAGATGGACGAGCGCAGTGCTGGCGCGAAAGCCCAACGACGCCACGGCCCTGCGCCCGCGGGCCGAGTCGCTGCTGCGGCAGAATAAATCGAACGATGCGCTCGCAATTTTTCGCCGGATCATCAGCGCTTCGCCGGGCGACTGGTTTGGATATAACGGCGCGGGCGTGGCCCTCGCGCAACAGCAGAAGCTGGACGACGCCATTGAGATGTATCAGAAGGCGATCGAGCTTTCGCCCGAGAATCCGGGGCCGTGGAATAACCTGGGGCATGCGCGGATCACCCAGGGGAAAATCGACGAGGGGATGGAGTCGTATCAGAAGGGCGCTGGCGCTGCGGCCGGATTTTGCGGATACGCACAACAACCTGGCCAACGCGTATCTTTCCCGCCTCGATCTGGAAAAGGCGATGGCGGAGTATGAGGCGGCAATGTTTTTCCGGCCCGACCATGCCGACGCGCATTGGAATCGGTCACTGCTGCTGCTACTCCAGGGCGATTATCCGCGGGGATGGCTGGAATATGAATGGCGATGGCTGAAGTTCCCCCAGTTCCGCCGGCAATTTCCGCAGCCGATGTGGGACGGCGGGGATATTTCGGGCAAGACGATTCTCGTGCACGCCGAGCAGGGGTTTGGGGATACGTTTCAGTTCATCCGCCTCGCCCCCATGGTGGCGGAGAGGGGCGCGACGGTGAACCTGGAATGTCAGAGGGAATTGTCGGCGCTGCTGCAGCATGTGCCGGGGATTGCCCGGACGGTGAGCCGGGGCGATCCGCTGCCGCCGTTTGACGTGCATTGCCCGCTGCTGAGCGTGCCGCATGCGCTGCGGCTGTCGCCGGAGCAGGTCTCGGCGAAGGTGCCGTACCTCTCGGTGGATGACAATCTGCGGAAGAGGTGGGAGAGAAGATTGGAGCCGCAGGCGAAGAAATTCAAAGTAGGAATCGTCTGGGCCGGCGCGACAATTCATCCGAAGGATGCGGAGCGATCGATGGAGCTGAAGTGGTTTGGCTCCCTGGCAGCGATCGAAAACGTGGCGATTTTCAGTTTGCAGAAAGCGAGCGGCCGAGCCGCCGAGAACGTGAATTTCGAGGTAATCGACCATACGCATGAGCTGCACGATTTCGCGGATACGGCCGCGCTGATTTTGAACCTGGACCTGGTAATCGGTGTGGACACATCGGTGGTACACTTGGCGGGCGCTCTGGGGAGGCCGGTGTGGACGCTGCTGCCGTTCTCGCCGGACTGGCGGTGGCTGCTGGGAAGGGAGGATTCGCCTTGGTATCCGACAATGAGATTGTTCAGGCAGTCGCGGGTGGGGGATTGGGATGGCGTGATGCGAGCAGCAGGAGAGGCGCTGAGAGAGGAAATCCGAAACTCGAAATTCGAATGACGAGCGAAGCGAAGTCCCGACCTGTCGGGAGTTGGGACAAGGGAAATGCGCTCATGCGGGAGTCTGAAATGGCCGATATTGGGGTTATCGGACCATGGTTGCCCGAAGGTTCTCCATTTTTCTCGCTCTTTTTCCGCTGCTTCTGGCCGCGGCGGCCGGCGGATGTCAGCCGGGTGCTCAAGTCAATTGATTTCGAAGAGCGCCGCATGGGCAATATGGAAGACCTGCCCATGCACTGGAGCAAAGTTACCGGGCCGGGGCTTCCTTATTATGTCAACGGCCACCTCTCCAATGACACGGCCCACAGCGGCCAGTGGAGCTTTCGGTTTGATCTGAATGGCGGGTCGCTGATCTATCGGTACGACCCCAAGGAAGTGCCGATCCGGCTGGGGGCGCATTACCAGGTCGATTGTTATGCACTGACGAGCGTACTGCCGCATGCCCGGGCGCGGGTGACGGCGTATTTCACCGACCTGGATGGGCACCCGATTCCCAATTCGACCGTGCACTCGGAGCTTTATGCGGCGAAAAGCGAAGGGGAGCCGTGGCATGAGCTTTCGATCGAGCTTTCGGCACAGGACCCGGCGGCGGCGTATCTGGCGGTGCAACTGGAACTGCTTCAGCCCAGCCTCTACGCCCCCAGCACGCTGGGCGATCGGACGCTGTTCGACCAGGACATTTACGGCTCGGCGTGGTTTGACGATCTGACGATTTCGCAGGTGCCGGAGGTGATCCTCAGCTCGGGTCATCCCGGGAATGTCTTTCGCCGCAGCGATCCGCTTCAGCTTTCGGTGCTGGTGAACGACCGGTTTACGGACGACCTGGCGGCCCAGTTGCTCATCAGCGATGCGGGGAATGCAATCATTTATCAGCACAGCGGGGCGATGGACGTTGCCACCGCGCAGGACCTGGGGCCGGGGTTGAAGCAGATGCTCGTCTCGCTGCCCGATCTTGCGCCGGGGTGGTATCAGGCGAAGCTGGTGATGACCAGCCGGGGGCAGTACGTCGGGGCGCAGAGCATTGATTTCGTGCGGCTGGCGGATGACGCGACCAGCTTCAGCCCGATCCGCGGTTTGGGGTGATCGCGACGGATTTGCCATTCGATGGGTGGTCGCAGCTTCCCGATCTTCTGCCCCTGCTGGGGGCCGGGCGCGTGAAGCTGGCGGTGTGGAGCAAGCAGGGCGACGTGGAGCAGTTGGATCCGGGCGGGTTTGACACGCTCCTGGAACAGCTTCAGAAAAATGGGATTACCCTGACGGCGTGCCTGGCGGCGCTACCGCCGCAGATCGCGCAAAACATCGGCAGCAGCGACTGGACGGCACTGATACAGGCGCCGCCGGAGACGTGGCGGCAGCCGCTCGCGTATATGGTGGCGCGTCATGCCAACCATCTGGACCGGTGGCAGTTCGGCGACGACAAAGACGCGGCGGATTTCGTGCAGCGGGCGGGAATGGAGCAGGTCTATGACCTGATCTATGCGGAATTCGCGCGGGTGGTGGTGAAGCCGGACCTGGCGATGCCCTGGCCGGCGTGGTACGACCTGAGCGGGAATCTGCCGGCCACGGTGGCGCTGTCGGTTCCGCCGGATGTTTTGCCCTCGCAGATTCCGCTTTATATGCAGGACATTCACGGGCATGAGGGGCACAATCTTTCCCTGAGCTTGCAGCTTCTGGACGACCGTTACGGGCGCGAAGTGCAGATTCGCGACCTGGCACAGCGGGTGGTTTACGCGCTGGCGGGGGGGGCGAGCCGGATCGATCTGCCGCTGCCTTTCACGGTGCATAGGCAGAACGATCATGTGACGCCGGAGCCAAAGGAATTGCTGCTGATTATGCGGACATTGCTGACGCAGCTATCGGGGGCGACGTATCGGGGGAAAATTCCCAACGCGAGCAACGTCGATGCGTTTTTGTTTGACCGGAACGGGCAGGGGCTGATGGTGATCTGGAGCCGGGGGCAGGAAAACAAGGCGCGGCCGCTGGCGCTGAATCTGGGCGAGCATCCGGAGCGGATTGATCTGTGGGGAAACGTGACGCCGCTGGCGGTTTCGCAAAGCTCGCAGTCGCAAGCGGTGACACTGGACGTGGGGCCGATGCCGTTTTTCCTGGTGGATATTGACAGCACGACGGCGCAGATGCGGGCCAGCGTGACGCTGGATAAACCGCTGCTGGAATCGAGCTTTCAGCCGCACACGCGGCACATCCGGTTTTCGAATCCGAGCCAGATGACGATAAGCGGCATGGTGAAGCTGGCTCCGCCGCCGGGATGGACCTTGACGCCATCCGTCTTCAACTTCACGCTCAATCCCGGTGAAGTGTTCGATCATGAGATCACCATCGAATTTCCGTACAACAGTTACGCCGGGGCGAAGACGATCAACGCGAATTTCGACGTTCAGACGGATCGGGAGACGACGTTCACGGTGCCGGTGATCGTGAACCTGGGGCTTAGCGACGTGGGGATGCGGACGATTGCCCTGCGGGAGAATTCCGATTTGATCGTTCAGCAGATGATCAGCAATTACGGAGACAAGCCGATCAACTACAACGCGTTCGTGGTCTACCCGGGCGAGGCTCGTCAGGAGCGGCTGGTGATGCAACTGGCGCCGGGCGCACCGTCATCAAGCTTTATCGATTCAACAACGTGCACTTCATTCCCAATGCCAAGGTCCGGAGCGGGCTTCGGGAACTTGAGGGGACGCGGATTCTTAATGATGAAGTGACTGTGCAGTAAGATAGCGGGGTATGGACCAGCCTACATCGGCCCCGGCGGCGGTTGAATCGGCACCGGTTGGGGATTCGACTCATCAAACAGGACAGCGGCGCATCTACGCCGTGCGCGGCGTGGTCTGGCTGCTGATCGCGATCGTCCTGGCGACTTCATTTCGCGAGGGTCTGCAAATTCGAAGATGGATGTACGTCACCTTCGATCCGATCCGATTTCGTCCCGATATCTATCGCGGGTGCTTCTGGGCGCTGACTTCCAGCGGCAGCGAGGGATATCTGAATCAATACGACAAGATGGAGCCGCAGATTCCGGATCGGCTGGATGCGCGGTGGGTGCCGTGGCTGGATTACGCGCCGCTGCGATTGCTGGTTTTGCACGAATGGGGCGCGTGGCTGCGAAAGCATCATCCGCCGGACGCGAATGTTCCGCTGATCCAGGCCTGGCAGCCGGAGTACGACTACACGGCGCCGATGCTGCGATTTAATACGGGGATGGAAATTTTCGGTGCGGTGTGCGCCGTTTTTCCTCACCCGGCACTGGACGCTGCGTTCGCGCGGCGGCAAGCCGCGATATGAATTTGACGGCGTTTGGCAGGGGATCGTCGCGGCGCTGCTGCTGTGGTTCAGCCCCGACATTCTCATCAGCGCACGCCTGGCTCACCTGGGATTCGTGGCTGATCCCCTGGTTTTTGTGCACGGCATTGTTGGCGAGCCTCGACTGGTGGTTCGCCGCGGGGCTGGCGATGGGCCTGGGGGCGATGTTCAAGGGGCAGGAGCTTTTCGTCGCGGTGATATTTATCGTCTGGCCGCTGATGCTCGGCCGCCCGGGGGCGGCGCTGCGCTGGATTTGCGGGCTGGGGCTGATGATTTCGCTGATCGCATCAGGTTGGCTGCTCACCTATGTCCCGCCCGCGCAATTGGCCGCGGCTCGGGGCGTGCAGGAGACCCTGGCCGTCGCGGATTATCCGCCGGGCCTGTTCGCCATCCGGCGCGCTTTCGATTATGGCGCGGCGACGTGGATTTTCGAATTGCTCCTCTTCACGGCCGCGGTTCCGTGGCTGGCCTGCGCTCTATGCGCCTGCGGAAACACTGCCTCAGCCGACGCGGCTGAAAACGGTTTTAAATTCGCGATGGACGTGGATCGCCGGCGCGGCGGCGCTGATCTTCCTCGTCGCGTACTGGCCATTTTTCATGCGATCTAATCGGCAGTATTGGTGCTGGGGCCTGCTGTGCGGCACGGCCCTGGCCGCCGCGGCTTTGCTCCTTCGCGGGCGGAATCTGCTTTATCTCCTCAGCGCTGTCGCGGCAGGCGGATTGCTCTCCTGCATGGTCCTCTTCCACGGCGGCGACGGCTGGGCCAAATGCGCCTTCGGGTACGGGCTGGACCACTGGCCCTACATGACGCAGGGCCTCTCCAGCAATGTTCCCGCGATTTTCGAGCACCGCTTCGGCTGGGACCACGAGGCCGATCAGATCGCCTTTACGCTCCCGGCAATTCAGCGCCACTGGCCGGCGATCTTCACCCGCCACGGCTGGTGGCCCGCCGTTGGCTTTGATGTCACCTCGAAAACGATGTTCGACAGCATTTACATTTTCTTCCTGCTGCTGAGCGCCATCGCCATCGGCGTCCAGGCGCGCCGGGGCGATCGGCGGCATGCTCGTCGCGCTGGTGACGCCGTGGATCATGTTTTTCCTCTGGCCGGTGCAGATTCACGAGCGATATCTGATCTTCGCCTCCGGGATCGCCGTCTGCTGCATCGGCAACAGCGTGGGAGCCTGCCTGCTGGGGATTTTTCTTTCGCTCTGCAGCGCGGTGATGCACCTGAACGTGCTCTTCTCCAACGCGGACAGCTCCGGCGCGGACGCGTTCGGGCAGAATCTCGCGAATACATTTCCGAGAATTTTTTCCGCGGACAGCGGCCAGACGATCGCGCAATACGTGGCGGCGACGTTTCCAGATATGGGGTGGGGGATTTTGACGGTGGGGATGATTTTTCTTTATTTATCGTTCGCCAAGAGTTCGTCGAATCAAGACAAGCTCCTCTGAATCCGCTCGCGAACGACTTCCCATGGTTCCCCTCTTCCAGGGTCCGCCTTGCAGGCCTGATATCTTCGGTCGAGTTCCGCATCAAGCTCGGGCGACAATTGATTCGGCGTTTCGGTTTCGACAGACTCGATGAGTTGATCGATCAAATCCAGCCGTTCGGCAACGGGAAGGTCTTTGGCAGCCTTCAGAAGCTCTGCGGATGACATAGCTTGATTATACCACAAGACTGTACCTAATCCCCCCGCGGATAACTCCCCAGCACCGTCAATTGCAGGCAATGCTTTTTCGCCTGCTCGATCGCCGTTTTCATGCCCGCATCGTCGCAGTGGCCCTGGGCGTCGATGAAGAAATAGTATTCCCAGTTCACCTTCCGGCTCGGGCGTTTCTCGATGTCGGTCAGGTTGATGCCGTTCTCCTTGAAAACATCCAGCACCTCCGCCAGCGCCCGGGCTTGTGGGCGGTGGTGAACATGATGGCGGTCTTGTCGTCGCCGGTCCGGCGGGCGGCCTCGCGGCCGATCACGAAGAAGCGCGTCATGTTGTCGGGATTGTCCTCGATGTTCTCGAAGAGAATGTGCAGCCCGTAAAGCTCCGCCGCCTGCCTGGAGCCGATGGCGGCGACGCCGGCCTGATCGCGCGCGAGCTGCGCGGCCGCCGTCGTGCTTTCGCGTGGCGATCGTCTGCCGGTCTCTTCGCCGTGGCGCTGAGCCAGTTGCGGCACTGGCTGAAAACCTCCGCCTTGGAATAAATCTTTTCAACTTTCTCCCACGGCGCATTGGCCAGCAGATTGTGATGCACGGTGAGGAGCACCTCGGCGCAGATTTTCGCCGAGCTGGTCAGAAACGCGTCGAGCGTATCGACGATCCCGCCGCCGATGCTGTTTTCGACCGGCACCAGCCCGTAATCGACGTGCCCGCGCACCACTTCTTCGAAGACGGCGGGGATGGCGCTCAGCGGCACATAATCAACGCTGCTGCCGAACTTCGCCACCGAAGCCGCATGGCTGAACGACCCCTCCGGCCCCAGGAACCCGATCCGCAGCGGCTTTTCCAGCGCGAAGCTCCCGCTCATCACCTCGCGGTAAACCGCCTCCAGGCACCGATCTGAAAGCGGCCCGTGATTCAGCGTCCGCACCCGCTCCAGCACCGCCTTTTCGCGATCCGGCGCGTAAATCGGCGAGCCCTGCGACTGCTTGAGCTTCCCGATCTCAACGACGATCCGGGCGCGGGCGTTGAGCAGCTCGACGATCTGCTCGTCGAGCTGATCGATTTTGACGCGATATTCCGCAAGAGGATCGGCGTCCGCCATGCGGTATTTTTAGCCGCAAACGGGGCGGGTTGCCAGCGAGACATGCCGGGAGCGGGTTTCCGTGGTCGAAACGCGAAAAAAGTCCGGTTTTGGGCATCTGACAAAATCTGACGAAATCTGACACTTTTCAGATTTAGATTAGTATTTGCTAACTGTATGATAATCACAAATTAAACGGGACAGCTCTGAATTAACCTGACGGTTTGATAGCAATAATTACCCGCGAAAACAGGGTTATTTTACGATTTTAGTGGAGCGAACAAGTTAACCGAACAGCCACAGATAATTCAGAGCTGTCCCGTTTAATTTTTCTGATGGTGGGGACTGATCATCACCCATGAGGTTTGGTGTGACCTTAGGGTTTTGGGCGGGAAAGCGCCGTGCAAGCACGGCGGCTACACGGGGAGAGGGGGTAAGAGTCGCGCCTTTGCGCAAGAAAGGGACGACTATTTCCCCATCCCCACGACCCCATTCGCATACCCAACCAAACCCCCGTGATCCGGTTGACCGTTCTTAATTTCGTACAGGATCGGCGCCGCAGGGTTAGAGATATCAGATAGACGACTCGCCCCAGCCGGTTTCACATAGACGAATCCGTTGTCCTGCCCAGTCCGCGGATCGTGAAAAACCTCCGACCCAGGCACCAGCTTGCCGCTGACCAGATCATCCAGCGAATTCGGCAGCGCCTGATGCTCGCGATCGTATTCGGCGATCGCGGCCAGGATCAGCCGCATCTGCGCCGTCGCCGAATCCGTTGCCGGGTCCGTCGCGGTCCAGTCGGCGGCGACTGGCGATTGCGTCACCGGATCCACCGCGCCGTTGGTCTGGTTCCGCGATGCGGCAGCGGCGATCACCACGGTTGTAAACATCGTCGCCAATTGTTTCTGGTCCAGGGAGATTCGGTCGATATTTCCTTCCCGCACGGGATTGATCAGCGCCAGGACCGGTGAAAATATGGTCGGAATCCCCATCGACGGACCTCCGCGTTTTATTTCGTCGCGGCTGGTCTGAAACTGCCTGATGACGGCATCCGCGCCGCTTTCGTCCTGGGCAGCCCAGCGGACTTCCAGTTGCGGATGAGCTCCAAGGCGGGCACCGACGAACATGTACTGGGATTTCTCGAACAGTTCGATCATCCGCTGGATCGGCGCCGGCGGACGGCCCGAGGAGACCGACCGGTTGTAGGCTTCGGATGGGAAATAGACGATCTTCAGCCCCGCGTCGTCGGCCCAGCAGTTCAGTGCCGCACGAACCATGTCGGCGTGGGGATTCAGCGGAGCGTTTCGCTCATTGGGAGACATGACCATCAACCATTGACCCTCGCGTTCGATCCTGCCGTGGGTTCCCAGGTTACTCAGCCAGTTTCGTCCCGCCGTCTGATCGGCATCGGGAGGGAAATGGAGTCCGACTTGGGCATCGTTATTCTTGACCAGGACACCCATCACAAGCCGGTCGGCGCCGGTGCGTAAAAGCGGTCCCAGCGCCTGCTCAAGGCCCATCGGAAGCTGCGCGTTGGGAGCCAGGGGCTGGGTGGTCGGCATGCCGCCCATGATGACCGTCGCCGCGTTGCTCCAGGCGGTTTTGTCGGCAATCGCGAAATCGAGAACTGCCACCGCATAAATATCGCCGTGCAATACATCGTCCGGCAACTCATACTGCGACATCGGCGCTGCCTGGCGCGAAGTGGGCGGCGCAGGCTGGGTTGAAGGAAAACTCTGCGCCGGGCACCGCTGGCAGATTCCGGATATCAAAATCAAACACAGGCCGATGGAGCACGCGATCGAGAATCCAGTTGTGCACGACCCCCACCCTAACCCTCCCCCGGAGTACCAGGGGAGGGGATAAAAGTTGCCGAGCGACGGGAGAAATTCGCGTTTCATATTTCCCTCAATTCACCGCATTACCCGAAAGCCACTGCACGCAATGGATATAAAACCGGCCGTGGTTGGCTTCATTCAGCTCCGGCGGCATCGCCTGCCCCACGGAATACCCGATGCCGACAATTCTCCCCCGCCCAAGCTGGCTTACGTACAGCGGGTAGAGATATTCGCCCGTTGAAACCGTGTGGTCAGAATTCACGATCCGCACCCGCTTCATGTCCTTCACGCGAATCAGGGGAATTCCCTGCAAAGTGCCTGCGGTGCCGTTGGGCACCAGCGAAATGACGCTGCCGACGCGCCCGGAAAGATCGCCCAGCAAGGGATTTGATCCGATGACCTCGCAATCCACCGGCTTGGAGTTCCACGCGAAGACCCCATCGGAATATCCGCACAGCGTCGCGTCTGGGCGTTATATCCCGGTGTCTCATAACCAAACTGCCGCTCCAGGAATCCCATCCCCTCGCGCACCCGCTGCGTGACGGCCGCAACCACCTCATCCTGGCAATTGGCAACCGACGTAGCCACCAGCACGTCAAGATTTTCAGGTCCTCCTCGCGGGTCGCATCGAGTGGCTTTTCGCCGGGGAAATATTGTGCAAGAAGCCGCGCCAGTTGCGGATTGTGCTTCGTGCCCGGCTCGATAACCGGAATCAGATGGATTTGCGGATCGCGAAATTCATCGATGGGCCGGGTCTGCCCGTTATATCCATGCAGCAACACATCTCGATGCGGGCCAGTGGCGGTGAACTGGCTCAGCAGAACCCCCACCTGAATCTGCGAAGCCGGCGCGGCCGCAGACGACAACGACGTGGCCGATTCGGACGGCACCTGCTCCGAGTCCCCGGAAAACAGATAAAACTTCGCCACCAGGATCGCCGCAACCACCGTAACCAGAAACAACCCCACCGCGGCAAGCATCCCCAGTTTTTTCGCTTCCAGCATCGATGTGCCCTTTCCGCCCATCCTTATTTTAACCGCAATCTACATAAAGAGTAACAGTCAGCAAGGGTTCGAAGCGGCCCGGGGAAGCCCCTACAGAAATCGCTGCCCGCTGGTCGATAATCCTTTAAGAGGTGCGCGAATTGTTTCAGCATTTGATCATGCTCCTGCCCCATCAGCCCGGGACGATCACCCTGATCGCCGCCATGATGGGATCGATGATGGGCCTCTCGCTCTGGATAGCCGGAGCGCGGTTTAGCCGCTCGATCCTCACGCTCGCGGCCGTCGCCATGGGCACGTCGATCGGCATGAAGCTGCCGATGTGGGCCCACTGGCAGGTCGACCCCATGGCCCCCGCCGTCGGCGGGGCAATCGGGCTCGGCGTCAGCGCCTACATCTTCCATAAACTCTGGGTCGGCGCCTGGCTTGGCGTCGTACTGGGAATCTGGACGGCCCTGGTTCTCTGGGCCACCCGCGGCGCGGCGTTTCACTGGCGCTGGCCGCAGTACGATCCGTCCCAATCCCTCCCGCAATATCTCTACACCCTCTGGCAAAATGTTCCTGACGCGATGCAGCAGTGCCTGGGCATTTCCGCGGCGGCGGCAATGCTCGTGGGCATCAGCGCCGCGCTGCTCTGGCCGCGCATGGGGATCGCGCTGCTCTGGAGCGCGGCGGGAATTTCCGTGCTTCTCCCCGCCGCCGTCACGGCGCTGGGCCGCATCGACCCGCAGATTCTCCTGCAAGTTCCCCGGCGGACATCCGATCAACTCGCGCTTTTCGCCGGACTGATCGGATTGGGGGCGATCTTCCAATGGCGCACCAATCCATTGACGGAGACGCAGGCAGGTTCTTCGCCGGCCCCCGGCGGAAAAAAAGGGGATAAGCAACAGGATGGGGCGGATTAACCGGCAAATATTTCGCGATTCGAAGGGCACCAAGCTATGTCATTGCAAATTCTGGCCGCTTTTGGAACTGTTTCCCAGTCCCTGCACGATTCCGAAAACTTCTTTGACGGCGTTCCCCGGGGCTGGCCCCACCAGCACGACCTGCTGACCTGGTGCCAGCAGATGACCCCCGCCGTCTCGGCAATGCTGATCATCATCGGGATGATTTATCTACTCTTTGGGTTCCAGATTTTCCAAGCCCTCGTACTGGTGAACGCCGCCGTCGTGGGCGCGTATGTCGGCGCCTACTGGGGCAAAGAGGGAGACGCGGAGACGATCGGCGCCGTGATCTGCGCCGTCACTGCCGCGGCTATCGCCTGGCCGACGATGAAATATGCCGTCGCCATCATGGGCGGATTCTTCGGCGCCCTGCTGGGAGCAAGCATCTGGCACGCGCTGGAGCTCGATCCCAACGTCGATCTGGGCCGGGGCAATGGTCGGTTTGATCGGCTTCGGCATGCTCTCGTTCGTCCTCTTCCGCGGCAGCGTGATGATGTACACCAGCCTGCAGGGGGCGTTCATGCTGGTCTTTGGAATTCTGGGGCTGATCTTATCAATACCAGGACGCCGCCAAGCAGGTGAGCGAGCATCTGAAGCTCCAGCCCTTCCTGCTTCCCGCGGCGATCTTCATCCCCGCGCTGCTGGGCTTGATCTTCCAGCAGCACAACACCACCACCCCCAGCGGTAGCCGGTGGTGGCGGCGGCGGCGGTCGGACATAAAAAGTAGCTTGCCAAAACTGCGGATCTCCGCAAATCTCCTCACCGGCGCAACATTGGCAGCAATTCGCATCGCACGCCATTTCCTCGATGCGCGCTTCTAAAGCCCTGACAATCCGCAGCTTGCAAACGCGATATTTGGTCCATGGTTTGCTTTTCACCCAGCAACCCCATCGGGTGAACACTATGCGATTTGAAAAGCTCACCGTCAAAGCCCAGGAAGCCGTCTCCCGCGCCCAGCAGACCGCGCAGGAGATGGATCATGCGGAGATCACCCCGCTGCATCTGCTCGCCGCTCTACTTGGCGGAAACAGACGGCGTCTTCAACCCGCTTCTCCAAAAGCTCGGCGCCGATCCTGAGCGCCTTCGCCGAATCGTCACCAGCGAGCTGGATCGCCTGCCCAAGGCCACCGGCACCCAAACCGGCCCGAGCCGGACGCTCAACGATGTCTTCAATCAGGCCCAGAAGGAAGCCGATCGGCTCAAGGATGAATACGTCTCCACCGAGCATCTGCTGCTCGCCCTGGCGCAGGTGAAGAGCGAAGCCAAGGAGATCCTGTCCGTCAGCGGCGTCAATCACGATGCGATCCTCGACCGCCCTGAAGGACGTTCGCGGCGGCCAGCGCGTCACCGACCAGAACCCCGAAGACAAATATCAGGCCCTGCAGCGCTACGGCCGCGATCTGGTCGAGATGGCCCGGCAGGGAAAGATCGATCCGGTCATCGGCCGCGATGAGGAAATCCGCCGGACCATGCAGGTGCTGGCCCGGCGGACCAAGAACAATCCCGTGCTCATCGGCGAGCCGGGCGTCGGCAAGACCGCCATCGTCGAAGGCCTGGCCATTCGCATGCTCAACGGCGACGTGCCGGCCGTGCTGCAAGAACAAGCGGATCATCGCGCTGGACATGGGCGCGCTGATCGCCGGCGCGAAATATCGCGGCGAATTTGAGGACCGGCTCAAAGCCGTCATCAAGGAAGTCACCAGAGCGACGGGCAGATCATTCTGTTCATCGACGAACTGCACACCGTCGTCGGCGCGGGCAAGGCCGAGGGATCGATGGATGCCGGCAACCTGCTCAAGCCGGCCCTGGCCCGCGGCGAGCTGCGCACCATCGGCGCGACGACGCTCGATGAATACCGGAAGCACATCGAAAAAGACGCGGCCCTGGAACGCCGGTTCCAGCCGATCGTCGTCGGCCAGCCGAGCGTGGAAGACACCATCGCGATTCTGCGCGGCCTCAAGCAGCGCTACGAAACGCATCACGGCGTGCGCATCACCGACAGCGCGATCGTCTCGGCGGCGGTGCTGTCGCGATCGCTACATCACCGACCGATTTCTGCCGGACAAGGCGATCGACCTGATCGACGAAGCCGCCAGCCGGCTGCGCATCGAGAACGATTCGATGCCCGCCGAGCTGGATGAAATTCGCCGGCGGATGATGCAGCTTGCAGATCGAGATCGAAGCCCTGCGCCAGCGAAAAAGACCCCGCCTCGCAGCAGCAGCTGGCCAAGGCCGAGAAGGAACTGGCCGAGCTTGCAGGAAAAGAACACGCAGCTCACCGCCCGCTGGGAAAACGAAAGTCGGCGCGATGCGGGCGATCAAGACGCTCCAGGAACAGCTCGACAACAAGCAGGTCGAGCTGGAGCAGGCCCAGCGGCAGGGCAACTGGGAAGTCGGCCGCCCGCATTCAATACGGCGAAATGCGCGACTTCGAACGCGCAAATCGAGCAGGCCGAGCAGACGGCTGCGCGAACTGACCAAGTCGACGGCAAGGCGCTGGTGAAGGAAGAAGTGACCGCCGAGGAAATCGCCGAGGTCGTCAGCCGCTGGACCGGCGTTCCCGTCAGCCGCATGCTCGAAGGCGAGCGCGAAAAACTGCTGAAGATGGAAGAGCGTCTGGCGCAGCGCGTCATCGGCCAGGACGAGGCGGTGCGCGCGGTCTCCGATGCCGTTCGCCGCAACCGCGCCGGGCTGGGCGATCCCGAATCGCCCGATCGGCATCTTTCCTGTTCCTCGGCCCCACCGGCGTCGGCAAAACCGAACTGTGCAAGGCGCTGGCCGAGTTTCTCTTCGACGATGAAAACGCCATGGTCCGCATCGACATGAGCGAGTTCATGGAGCAGCATTCCGTCGCCCGCCTGATCGGCGCACCGCCCGGATATGTCGGCTACGAAGAGGGCGGCCGGCTGACCGAAGCCGTTCGCCGGCGGCCCTATTCGCGTGATCCTCTTCGACGAAATCGAAAAGGCCCATCGCGATGTCTTCAACGTGCTGCTCCAGGTGCTCGACGACGGCCGCCTCACCGACGGCCAGGGCCGCACGGTGAATTTCAAGAACACGGTCATCGTGATGACCAGCAACATCGGCTCAGCCCGAGATCCAGAAGCTCGCCAGCCAAGAAGCGCCGGAATGGGAAGTCGAGGCGGCGGTGAAGGAGCTGCTCAAGGATCATTTCCGCCCCGAATTCCTCAACCGCATCGACGAGACGATCCTGTTCCATTCCCTGACGCGCGATCAGATCGGCAAGATCGTCGACGTGCAGCTCGACCACCTCCGCAAGCGGCTGGCCGACCGTCATCTGAAGCTGACGCTCACCGCCGCCGCCATGAAGCTGCTGGCCGAGGAGGGTTACGACCCCGCCTACGGCGCCCGCCCGCTGAAGCGGGTGATCCAGCAGCGGATCGAAAACCCGCTCGCGAGCAAAATCCTCGCCGGCGAATTCGCCGATGGCGATACGATCACCATCGACGTCGATTCCGCCAAGCACATGTTTAAATTCACGCGCTCGCCGGAAGTCGTTGAAGGAGAATTGGTCAGTTGATTGCCCCTTCTTATCCCCTCTGATCCCCTCTCCCTGTACTCAGGGAGAGGGTTAGGGTGAGGGTAAACGCCGCCTCTTCCAACAGCTCGGCCGTTCTCGTCATGCACTCGGCAAGATTGATCCCGCCATCCATCAGCCCCACCACCGAATCAATCCCCGCCGCGCGATAATCCACCCCGCGATCCACGGCCCCCGCTACAACAAAGCACTTCACCCCTGCCTCCCGGCACGCCGCCGCAACTCCCCCCGCCACTTTCCCACTGAGGCTCTGCGCATCTAATCTCCCCTCTCCCGTAATACACAAATCCGCCCCCACAATCCGCTTCTTGAATCCGGTCGCCCCCATCACGATTTCGATTCCGGGCATTAGGCGCGCTCCGAAAAACGCCGCCATACCAAACCCCATTCCCCCCGCCGCCCCCGCCCCCTTCAAATTCGCCTCGGCAACCTTTTCGCACCGCCGCGCCAGCTCCATCAGATCGGCATCCAATCTACGAATCTCCTCTTCGCTCGCCCCCTTCTGCGGCCCATAAACCACGGCCGCCCCATTGGGCCCATAAAGCGGATTCTCCACGTCACAAGCCACTTCAATCTCCACCTTTTCAATCGCACTCCCCCTCCCATGCTTAATGAGTACAACGCGCGGCAAATCCCCTCCCACGAGCGGCTCCGTCGCCGAAAGCGGTTCCCCGCCCGCCAAAATCACCGGCAACCCGCACGCCTGTGCGCACCCGATTCCCCCATCGATTGTCGCACTGCCCCCGATCCCCAGGATAATTTTCGAAACCCCCATCCCCACCGCCGCCATCATCAGCTCGCCGGTCCCAAATGTGGTCGTATACATCGGATTCCGCTCATCGTGCCGCAGCAGCGCCAGCCCGCTGGCCGCCGCCATCTCAATGATCGCCGTCTTCCCATCCCCCAGAATTCCGAACCGCGCATCCACTTTCATCTCCGGCAGCGGCCCCGTCACCCGCCGCGTCACAAACTTTCCCCCCGTGGCCGTCACCAGCGCTTCAACCGTCCCCTCGCCCCCATCGGCCATCGGACAATAGTCCACATTCGCATCGGGGATCGCCCTTTTAACACCCGCTCCCATCGCCTCCGCAGCTTCGGAAGCCGTCACACACCCTTTGAACTTGTCCGGCGCAATAACGATCCGCATACTAAGGCCCAAGATCCATAACCGCCGCTGCCAACAATCCTCCCGGATATTGACATTCACCCATAGGGTGATAGGATGTTATCGTGAACGTCCGGTTTGTCGACAAAAAACTGGAGCGTTTGGAAATAGAACAAGCCTACGCGGCAAGATTCGGCCCGGATGTTGTCAAATCGTTCCGCAGAAAAATGCAGGCGATTCGAAGTGCCGTCGATGAGCGGGCTTTTTACGCGATGAAGTCGCTGCATTACGAAAAGCTCAAAGGCAGCCGCAGCCACCAGCGGTCCATGCGGCTGAACGACCAATTCAGGCTCATTCTTGAAATTACAAACGAGGACGGCAAAACGGTCGTTATAGTCGGCATAGAACCGCATTACGAATAGTATCGGAGTCGCAATGGCACGTGCTTTCAAACCCGCCGAAGTTTTTCACCCCGGCGATTATCTCCGCGAAGAGCTCCAAACCCGCGACTGGAGCCAGGCTCAATTCGCAAAGATCATCGGACGGCCCCTTCAAACCGTAAATGAAATCATCAACGGGAAAAAAGACATCACCGCAAAAACGGCCAAGGAACTGGCGCTCGCTTTAGGCACTGGCCCCGACTTCTGGATGAACCTTCAAAGCTACTACGATTTGCATTCGACGCCGGAAGCTGACCCGCAGATTCAGCGCCGCGCCGCGGTTGCGTAAATTACGAATCAATGAGAGCACGGCATCGCCTGCGCAGCTTCGGGTGCCCCCACCCACCTTTTGAACTTATCCGGCGCAATCACGATGTGCATGGCTAAGAAGTTATGATCTACGATTCGTAACTCGCGACCAGAGACTTTTGCATTTCACTCGCAACTCGCAACTCGCAACTCGCAACCCGCAACTCCCCTCATTGGCTCTCATCCCCAAAATCCAGCGCCCCCACCGCCACCTGATCATCCCGAATCACCGCAATCCTCACCTGCCCCGAATCCGGCAGCCGATTCAGCAGCGCCGCCAGATCATCCATCGTCGAAACGTGATACCTGCCCATCTGCACCAGAATATCCCCCGCCCGAAGCCCCGCCCGCCCGGCAATGCTATCAGCTTCCACGCCGTCGATGAAAATCCCCTCCGTCTGATCCAGATGATATCTCTGCGCGAGCATCGGCGTAAGCTGCTCCACGGTAATCCCCAGCTTCGCTTTCGCCTGCACCACCGCATCCGGCAGCGGCAGCGGCTTGGGCGTCAGCGTCTCTGATTTCCCATCCGTAAAATCAATTACCACCCCCCGCCCCGCCCGCGCCAGCAGAAGCAAATCATAAGCATCGATAATATTCCCCGGCTTCACCCCGCCAATGTCCCGCACCGTCTCCGAATTGTCGTCCGTGACCACCGTTACCTTCACATTCGCCGGCGGCGTAATCTCACGCTCCTCTTTCAATTTAATCGGCATCGACAGCTTGCTGATCTGCGCCGGGTTCATCAGCTCCGGAATCAGATCGCGCAGCCGATTGATCGGAATCGCGAATCCGATGTTCTGCGCATCCGATCGAATGGCCGTATTGATCCCAATCACCTGCCCATACGCGTTCAGCAGCGGCCCCCCGCTATTCCCCGGATTGATCGCCGCGTCCGTCTGAATGAGATTCGCCAGGCTCTCCTTGTGTTCCACATCCTTCAGATCGCGGTGCAGCGCCGACACAATCCCCGTACTCACGCTATGGCTGTACCCAAACGGATTCCCGATCGCGATCGCCGGCTCCCCGATCATCAGGTCGGAACTATCCCCCAGCGAAATCGTCGGAAACGGCTGCTTGTCGGTTATCTTCAGCAGCGCCAGATCCGCCTCCGCATCCGCGCTCAGAAGCTGCGCCGGCAGCTTCCGCCCATCTTCCAGCTCTACCGTAATCTGCGTCGCCCGGTCGATCACATGATTATTGGTAACGACATACCCATCCTTATGAATAATGAACCCACTCCCCAGCGAATCCGCCGGCACCGATTCCAACTGCCCAAACTGCTGAAAAAATGGATCGTTCCCAAACGGGCTCACCCACTGCCGGATCATCTTCGTCGTGGAAATATTGACGACAGCCGCCTTGGTCTTGGCGACGACTCGCACGGTGACCGTGTTCCGCAAATTGATAGATTCCGGCGGATCCGCGATCGCCAGGGCCGGAAGCATGAGCGAAAAAACCAGCGGCAGATAGAGTGTTTTCATGCGTGAGTTCACTATGTTAATGCGCTGCATCTGATCGTAAAATACCCGCAATGCCCCAGAAGCCGAATATTCCCGCCGAATGGCTCGCCGAATTCGAAGCCAGCCGCCCGACGGCCCCTCGAGCAGCGCATGAAATACGCTTTCATCCGCACATACAAGCCCGTCCTCGACGACGCCCGTTTCCGTGCCTTCGACACGATGGAGCAGTATCGCCAATGGCGCGAAAAGAACCTACCTTCATGGCTGGGATATGGCCGCGTTTGAATACCGCCAGGCTCAAAGCAATTTAACCGCCCGCTGCGCTGGAGCTCGCAGAGAGCGCTGAGTTAAATGGCAAAGAATTTCGCAATTTTTCTTCCTCTAATTACTTTGCTCCGCGTTCTCCGCGATCTCAAGCGAAGCGGGCGCTGAACTGTCTTTTGTTCTTTTTCGCAGCGATTTTAATTACATTCGCTCCCCTCGCTCCCGCCGACACCTGGGCCTTCGTCCACCCTCCCGATCCATTTACCTCCGCAGCACTCCTCGACCTCCGCTCCATGAACGAAACCATCGCCGGCCAAACCGGTTTCATCCGCGCCTCCCCCACTGGGGGTTTCCTTCGCGGCGACGGCACGCCCATCCGCTTCTGGGCCTGCGGCTCCGATCTTTTTACCTCCGACGCCAAAACCCTCGCCCGCCACGCACGCTTCCTCGCCAAGCTCGGCGTCAACATGGTCCGCATCCACGCACAGATCGGCTCCAGCCGTGACGGCGCGAATCTGACGGATGTCAGCCAGAAACAAATCGACGGCATCTGGCGCGCCGTCGCCGCGTTCAAACGCGAAGGAATTTATGTCACCATCTCCCCCTACTGGGCCACCGATCGACCCGTCGCCAACTGGGGAATCGACGGATACGACGGCCGCTCCGACCTCTGGGGTCTCCTCTTTTTCAACCCCAAACTCCAGCAGGGATACAAAGCCTGGGCCGCCAAACTCTACGCGCAGAAGAATCCCTACACCGGCGTTCCTCTCAGCCAGGATCCCGCCGTCGCGATTATCGAAGTGCAAAACGAAGACGGACTATTTTTCTGGACCGTCGACGCCATCCACCCCGCCCAAAAGCAATTGCTCGGCCGCATCTTCGGCAAATGGCTCGCCGTAAAATACGGCTCGCTCAATTCCGCGTGGGACGCCTGGGACAACCTCACCCAAACCGGTGACGACTATGCCGTTGGCGACGTCGCCATCCTCCCCATCTACCAATGGACCGTCCCCCATCGCGCCGGCATGGCGCGACGATTCGCGATCAGCTCGAATTCTTCGCCGCCCTCGAGCGCAACTTTTACTCCCGCATGGTGAACTTCTATCGCCACGACCTCGGCTGCCGCCAGCTCATCAACGGCTGCAACTGGCTCACCGCCGATCCCGTCACGCTGAACGACGTCGAGCGCTATTGCAACACGCCCGCCGACGTGATGGCCGTCAACAAGTATTTCAACGCGGTCCACGCCGGCAAAAATGTCGGCTGGCGAATCGACCCCGGTGATTTTTTCACCGACCATCCCGCCGTACTCAATCCCTGGGACCTCCCCACCAATCTCAAGCAGGCGATGGGTCATCCCATGATCGTCACCGAAAGCACCTGGGTTTCGCCGATGGATTTTCAGGACGAAGGGCCGTTCCTGGTTGCCGCCTACGAATCGCTCAACGGCCTGGCCGGCTATTACTGGTTCACCGCCACCGCGGAACAGTATCTCAACGACCCGCGTTTCCCCTTCGTGAAAGTCGCCGGCCAATTCCCCCTCAAAAAATGGACCATCTCCACCCCCTCCATCATGGGCAATTTTCCTGCCGCCGCGATCATGTATCGCAACGGCTACGTCCAGCAGGGCCAACCCGTCGTCATCGAAAACCGCCCGCTAAATGATTTGTGGAACCGCAAGCCGCCGATCATCTCCGAAGGCGCCGCCTTCGATCCCAACCGCATGTCCGGCCAACCCGCGCAGGGCGGACCATACCAGGAGGACGTCGATCCGCTGGCCTTCCTCGTCGGCCCGGTCATCGTCAACTATGGCGGCGACCCGCGCAACAACCGGCTTGCCGATCTCTCGACCAATATCGACCGCCAGAAAAAGCTCATCATCAGCAACACCGGCCAAATCCGGATGGATTACAACATCGGCCTATGCATTCTCGACGCCCCCGCCGCCCAGGGGGCAACTGGGTTTCTGAAATCCGCCTCGCCCGTTCATCTCAGCACCATTGACTTCACCTCCGGCAATAGCCATGCGACGGTGCTTGCCGTCTCAATGGATGGGAAACCGCTGAGCGAATCGTCGAGGATACTGGTGCAAGTCGGCGCTGCCGCCCATCTGGCCGGATGGACGCAGCAGCCGATCGACTTCACGGACAACGGTCATCAGTACCAGGGATTCAAAGTCGCACAAACTGGGCAGCCTCCGTGGCTGATCGAAAACAACGACATCACCCTCACGATCCGCAATCCGCATCTTTCGCAGATGACGGCGCTCGACACAGCAGGATATGCGATGGCTCGCACGCCGGTTAAACAAACCGGCGATGCTGTTCAATTTCGATTTCCGGTTGGATCGATGTATGCGATTTTGAATTAACGATTTTGCTTCCGGAGGAAAAAATTCTGCGCGGGGGACATCGGGTACAAAAGGTAACAGCCCGCAACAAACTGGGCAAGATGGGTAAAATGGGGTACAGGATATCCGGCTTTTTGACATGTTTTGTATTCTATCGATTTCTTTTGATGTCACAGTAGAAGCGGCGTCTCGCCGCTTGCATTAGGATAAGCGGCGAGACGCCGCTTCTACTCGCAATTCGCAATTCGGAATTGCCGTCACCGCCCAAACGGCCAAAGAATTTGCGGCCGCCTTCGGCACCAGTGCGGAGGTGTGGATGAACCTCCCACGACCTCTCCAAAACCCCGGACGTCAGCCCGACGATTCGCAAGCGCGCCGAAGCCGCGGCATAATGCGTGGCCGGGATTCGAACTCGGCAAAGCAAAAGAGGTTAGGTTCCGTTTTCTCAGAAGCGGAACCTGACGTTTTTTTTCTTCCCCGGAGAAACAAAGCTGGGGCCTTTTTATTCGTCCAAGTCGTCAACGCAATATTACCGGGAATACAATTGCAAACGATGTATGAATGGTATGGACGACACATCCGAACAACAAGATGACTACGCCGCGCAGCCGGAGCGTAAAACGGTGAACCGCGCTTCGGGCAGTACGCCTAGCGAGCGATATTTGCAGCAGCTTTGTGAACTGTCCTTTCTAAAGTTCTGGAGCCATCCACGTGTATTTCAAAACGATGGCCTCGCTCGACGTGGACAGGGCAAAGAATTGTGCGATCTGCTCGTTGTTTTCGGCAGCGATATTCTAATCTTCTCGGACAAGCACTGCGAATTTCCCGATCATGATGATATTCATGTCGCATGGACGCGCTGGCTAAAGCGTGCAGTTCTGGCTGGCGCAAATCAGATCTACGGCGCTGAACGGCGGATCAAGACATTTCCGGATCAGCTCTTTCTGGACCCCGAATGCGAGAAGCCGTTCCCATTTCGCCTACCGTCACTTGAGTCGGCTCGGTTTCATCGGATTGCTATAGCTCACGGCGCCGCGAATGCTTGTCGCGCCCATTTTGGTAGCGGTAGCGGTAGCCTAATGATGGATGCATTTCTTATTGGCGACGACCATCTGGCCAGACACGATCCCTCAAGAGTTTTCACGATTGGGCAGCTAAATCCCCACAAGGGATTCGTTCACGTATTTGACGATGCGACCTTGGATATCGTGATGAAAACATTGGATACGATATCTGATTTCGTCGCATACCTGTCTAAAAAGGAAGCTCTATTCACTCGTGGCATTAGGGTCATTGCAGCGGGCGAAGAGGAGATTCTGGCCCACTATTTGCGTATATAAACACTGCGGGGAAACACGATTTTGAGGTTCCACCCCACTGTGGCGCATTAGCTTTCGCGGAAGGGACCTGGCAATTGTTCTGCGTCCATCCGCAAAGACGTGCGCAGATTGAAGCGAATCAAATCAGCTACCTGTGGGATCAGCTTATCGAGAAATTCAGTTACCACGTTATGACCGGCACTCAGCAGTACACCTCGTCGAGTGGGCCGCACGAGTCTGAAATTCCACTTCGCTATTTGGCAGCCGAGAATCGGACTCGACGGCGAATGCTTGCGCTTGGAATGCTTGAAGTCGTTAATATGGCCAACGAGAATCAACGATTTGTCAGGATCTTCCAGAGCACCGAGCCTAAGGAACCCTATTACGTGTTTCTGTCTCTTTCCTCGACATATGCCAACAGCGAGGATGAGTACCGCGAAGTACGGCGAGGACTACTAGAGGCGTACATGCTCGTGTGTAAGCGGATGAATCCTGACGCGCAAGACATAGTTGGCATCGCAATATCCCCTACGTCGGAATCGGGTTGCTCGGAAGACCTGGCATACCTCGATGCGAGAGATTGGACGGCGGAACTGGCAGCCGAGGCCGAATCCCTTCAGACAGATTTGAAGATTCTTCAGAATGTTACCCGGATGGAGGGGCGATATAGCGAGTATCCCGATGTGGCTTGCAGGCGCGTCCGCGATTCGTCCCGAATGGCCGCTATCCCCGCAATGCCCCTTGTGGTTGTGGAAGTGGTCTTAAATATAAGAAATGCTGCGCTTTGGGATGAGGTTGCTTTAGGACGAGTTTTCAGATCGGAAAAGTGTGATATCGCAAAGACCTTGCTGGTAGCTCGAACCCCATGCCGGATACGCGACGTCGAAAGGAAAACAAAAAATGAAAAAACCTCACCCCGGAATCAATCCCATTTCCAAACCCAGCGGCCCCGGATGTGTCGAATGCCTGGCATCATCGGACGGCTGGTGGGTTCATCTTCGCCGGTGTGCGCAGTGCGGGCACATCGGATGCTGCGACAGTTCTCCGAATCAGCATGCCTCAAAACATGCGGCCCAGACGGGGCATTCGATCATCTGCAGCTTTGAGCCGGGCGAGGACTGGTTCTACGATTACCAGAAGGGAGGGATCATCGAAGGAGCGGAATTGCCTCCGCCGCACGCGCATCCGGAAAGTCAGCCGACGCCTGGCCCCGCGGGAAGGGTGCCGGACGACTGGGAATTGCGCGTGAGCTAGAGCAGTTTCATTTCACTGATGATTTGTGGACTTCGAAGAACGCGCCCCACGGTTCGACACAGCTCACCGAAGTCAAGCGGGGGCGGCTACACGGGGAGAGGATGCTTTTGAATCGTCGTCTCTCATTTAGAGTGTGGGCGTTTCGGCTGGATGGCGTCAAGCCAAAAGCATCACCGGCAGCGCCGCCAGTTGCAGCACCACTGAAAAGACCACCAGCCCGGTGATCGAATGGTCGTAGAGCAGTCCCATCGTCGCGCTCCCGGCAAACCAGGCGATCCCGAATGCCGTATCGAACACTCCGAACGCGGTGGCACGTTTTTCCCGCCCGATGATCTTGACCAGCGCGGCTTTGAGGAGCGTATCCTGCGCCCGAATCCCGATCCCCCAGCCGATGACGCCCACCAGCGCCGCGGCAAATCCCCCCATAAAAACCAGCGTCGCCACGAGTGCCGGGATCACAAACGCGACCACCATCACTCGCCGCCCGATGCGATCCAGCAGCCAGCCGAAGACCAGGGCGGAAATCGCCCCGGTCGCCATCGCGACCGCATAGAAAACCGGGATGACGGCTTCGCTCATCGTTCCCGACTGCCGAAAATGAAAAGCCGCCAGCGAAAAGTCGGAAAAACCCGCGGCGATCAGCATCCCCGCGACCAGATATTTCCAATAAGCCGTTGGCATTCCCGCCGCGGTCGGCATATGCGGCTCGCGTTCCTCCAGCTCGTGCGGGCGCGGATATGTCAGCCGCGCGATCGTCAGCGTCCCCAGGCAAAGCAGGGCTGAGGCCAGCAGCACGGCGAACGCGTGGTGGTATCCGCCGTGCAGATAAAGCACGAATGCCGTGATCAACGGCCCAAGCGTCGCGCCCGTCTGGTCGAGCGCTTCGTTCAATCCAAACACCCAGCCACTGCCGAGCGACTTGGCGGCATGGGAAAGCATCGCCTCGACGTTTGGCTTTCGAATCGACTTTCCCGTCCGCTCGGCCACCAGCAGCGCCGCCGCCAGCGGCCAATTCCCGGCCAGGGCCAGCGCCGGGACTGCCAGCATATTGATGCCATAGCCGATGAAGATCATCAGCCAATAGCGATGCGATTTATCGCCGAGGTATCCTGTGAGCGATCGCAATCCGAACCCGATCAATTCTCCGAATCCAGCGACGAACCCCACGACTGCCGCGCTGGCTCCCAGCGATCCCAGAAACGGCCCGGCGATTCCCCGGCCGCCTTCATACGTCATATCCGCAAAGAGATTGACGATCCCCAGGATCAGCACAAACCGAAACGCAGTTTTGACGGCAGTGGTTTCCGACATCAGCCTCCCGTGCGGGCGGGATTATAAAGCAGGGCAATCGCATGTACCTCAAAAGAATGCGGAAGACCCCCGCCCCAACCGTCTGCCTGAGTACCAGGGCAATCGCATATGGCCGCAAAACACGAAGAACCCTCACCCCGCTGCGCGAGAGGGTAGAGCAGTAGACAGTGGAGCAGTAGAGATAAGCCCTCACCCCAACCCTCTCCCGGAGTACCGGGAGAGGGGGTAAGAGTGAGTACAGGGCGAGGGGGGAAAGAGTGGGACATACGATTGCCCTGGATTATAAAGCCCCCGGCGGCGCGGATGCTTTTCCTTCCCTCTTCCCATCGGCTACGATTCGCATACTTGGAGCTGATTTCGGAGACCCGGCGCCCACAAAAAAAGACCTTATGCCCGAAGCCCTCAAATGCCCTTCCTGTTCCGCGCCGCTGGAATATCCCGCCGGCGGCGGACCGACCATGCCGCTGTCCTTATTGCAACACCATCGTCATGCTCGACGATGCGGCCGCCCAGAAATCGGCCGGCATATCCATCAACTTCGGCTCCAGCACTCGAAGCTCGATCGACCTGTCCAAAATCAACGACCTGATTCGCAGCGGCAACAAGATCGGCGCCATCAAGATTTACCGCCAAATACACGGCGTCGGCCTGGCCGATGCCAAACGCGCTATCGACGCCCTGGCCGATGGACGCGATATTCCCACTCCATCGATCAACCTTCCGTTCAATCCGGCTACCGTCACGAAAACCGTTACCAGGAGCGTCCGGCTGGCGATGTTCTCGACCTTTGGCATCATTCTGTTTGTCTTTGCCACGATGTTTTTCTCGTTCCACGCCTCGGTGCATCAAGCCCAGATCGACAACTTCGGTGATCCCCATCCCCAGCGGCATTCCCGATCTTCTCCCCGCGGCGGTTGCCGCGCCGGCATACGCGCATCAAGTTCTCGAATTCGGCTCGGAAGGAATCGGGCCGGGTGAGTTCAAGGATTCCCGCACCATTGCCGTCTCGCCCGATGGGCGGATTTACGTCGGCGAATATTCCGACGGCCGCGTCCAGGCGTTCGACCCGCAGGGAAAATTTCTCTCTGAATGGACGATCGGCAAGGATAAGAGCCTGATGGGCCTCGCCGCCGATCGGCACGGATCAGTCTACGCGGTCGTTCCTTTCAACATCATCCGCTACGACGGCGAGACCGGCATGCCGCAGGGCAACGCCGAGTCCAACTTCAACGGCGACCAGGAAAACTATATGGACTGCTGCGTCGCCCTTACCGGCGATGTCTGGGCCATCACCTCCGATTCCCAGATCGTCGACATCGGCCCCGACCTGCGCATCAAAAGCGCCTTCAGCGCCGGCGAAAAAGTGGGCGAAGATTTGAACCTGGAGCGCATTGCCGTCCTCCCCACCGGCGAAATCTTCGCGCTGGATCGTTCCAAGGGGATCTTCAAATTCGCTTCGGACGGCCGGTATATCAACCGTTTCGGCCCTACGGATGATCTCGACAAGGGCGTCGTGATCGCACCCGAGGGACTGGCGGTCGACGGCAATGCCCGCGTCTACGAATCGGCGTCCAATCCGGCCATCCGGGTTTTCAACAGCGACGGGAATCCCATCGACAGCTTCGGGGGCGATGATGTTGTGTTTGGCCTGGCTGTTGATGACCAGAACAATATCTATGCGTGCTATCGAAACGATCACTCGGTGAAGAAATTCGTGATCAACAAAAACTGAGCCACCACTCTAACCCCTAAATGAGGGGCCGCGATTTGTGGACATCTAAAGACGCGCCCGCGATTCGACACAGCTCACCGAAGTCAAGCGGGGGCGGCTACACGGGGAGAGAGGATGTCTTTGAATCGGGGTTTCCTATTTCGCCCCGAGCCCCTAACCCCTCGTCGCGAGCGACGCCACCGTCGCGATCAATTCCGCCGGCTCGACCGGCTTGGAGACGTGGCCCACAAAGCCGGCGAGCATGGCCCGCGTGCGGTCTTCGCTGCGGGCGTAGGCGGTCAGGGCGATCGCCGGAACTTTTCCGCCGCTTTCCGGCGGGCGGCGGCGGATTTTCGGACCAGCTCATAGCCATCCTCGCCGGGCATGCCGATGTCGCTGATGAGCAGGTTCACTGAATGTTTGTCCAGCGCCGCCAGCGCTTCTTGGCCGAGCCGGCGGTTACCACGCTGGCGCCGCATTCTTCCAGGAGGCGGCGCATCAGGTCGCGGGCGTCGGCCTCATCGTCGACGGCCAGGATCGTCAGCCCCTTGAGCGAGAGGGGCTGGAAATGCGCCAGCGGCTCGCGCGGGCGCGGGGATGATGCCGCTGATCGTCAGTGTCGGGGGGGTGGACGATCGAGAGGGGCAATGAGATGGTGAAGGTAGCGCCACGGTTTTCGCCTTCACTTTTGGCTCGGATGGTTCCGCCGTGCATTTCCACGAGGGATTTCACGATGGAAAGGCCGAGCCCCAGTCCGCTGGCCTGGCGGGTGGTTGAAGCGTCTCCCTGGCGGAAGCGGTCGAACACGTAGGGGAGAAATTCGGGCTTGATGCCCTGGCCGGTGTCGCTGACGACGATTTCGATATGTGAGTTGACGCGCTGGAGGACGACCTGAACGCGTCCGCCGCGGGAGGAGAATTTGATGGAGTTGGAGACGAGGTTCCAGATGCACTGCTGGAGGCGCGCCGGGTCGCCGCTGACGGGACCGGCGAGGGGGTCGAGGAGCCTGGCGAGGCGGATGCCCTTCGCATCCGCCGCCGGTGTGCACGTCTCCATCGCCGACTCGATCACGGTGTGGAGATTCACCGGCTGAACGTCGAGGCGGATTTTTCCGCTGACGATCCGGCTGACATCAAGGATGTCCTCGACAATCTGGCCTGCACCCGGGCGTTGCGTTCGATCACGCCCACTCCCTCGATTGCGTCGGGGCCCAGGGACGGATCGCGCCTCAGAATGTGGGCATATCCCATGATCGCATTGAGTGGCGTGCGCAGCTCGTGGGAGAGCGTGCTGACGAACTCGTCCTTGAGGCGTCCCTGCCGCTCCGCTTCGCCGCGGGCGACGCGCTCGCTTTCGAGGAGCCGGTCCTTTTCGGCGGTGATAAGCCTTCTTTCAGTGATGTCGCGGGCGACCTTCGACGCGCCGACAATCCGCCCGGCCTCATCTTTGACGGGAGAAATGGTGAGGGAAACATCGATCAGCTTTCCATCTTTGGTGAGGCGAATGCTTTCAAAATGATCGATGCGCTCGCCGCGGCGAAGCCGGGCGAGGATTCCCGCCTCTTCATTTTTTCGATCTTCGGGGAGAAGCATAAGGATCGGCTTTCCAATCGCCTCCTCGGGGGTGTAGCCGAAAATGCGGTGCGCCCCGGCGTTCCAGGAACGGATGACGCCGTCGAGGGTTTTGCTGATGATGGCGTCGTCGGAGGATTCCACGATGGCCGCGAGGCGGCCGCGGGCCGCTTCATCGAAGATGCGCTGCGTCTCCTCGCTTACGGCGCAGAAGAGCCCGCCGACGCGATTGCCCTCGTGGATCGGGCTGTAGGAAAAAGTGAAATACGCCTCTTCCGGGTATCCGTTTCGCTCCAGCACCAGCTTCACGCGGTCGTTCCAGGTGGCCTTGTCCTGCTCAAAGACGATTTCGGTTTGCGGGCCGATGATGGACCAGATTTCTTCCCAGATTTCCCTGGCGGATTTTCCCAGGGCGGCCGGATGGCGCTGGCCGAGCATCAGGGCGTAGGCGTCGTTGTAAATGTTGATGAGGTCGGGTCCCCACCAGATGAACATGGGGAAGCGCGAGCTGAGGCAAATGTCCGTAGCGACGCGGAGGGGATGCGGCCAGCGATCCATTGGTCCCAGCGGCGTAAGCGACCAATCCTTGGCGCGGACGAGCGCCAGCAGGCCGGTTGAGTCGGCCGACACTCCGCGGGTGGATGTCGATTTTTCCTTCACGCTAATTTTGCTCTCCCGAACCCGGAATATTGAGCCGCGACGCCGGCCGACGTGACTTTCCAACAGGTTACGCCCGCACGCAGACGGCAATTCTAGACAAACGCGAAATATTCGTGAATGGGCAAAATTCAGGCGGGACGGCTGGGGGCGGCCTGGGAAGCGGCGATAATGGCGGCGGCGTCGAGCGGACCCGTGTATTTTCGCCCGTTGATGAACAGGGTTGGTGTGCCGGTCACCCCGTTGCGGACCCCGCTTTCATAGTCGAAAAGCACGCGCCGGCGATGTTTTTCCTGCTCGCGGCTGGTTTCGAACTGGTAAATCTCCAGCCCAAGAGTTAAGGCCAAGTGGCTAAAATCGATCGTCGAAAGCTCCTTCTGGTGGCGAAAAAGGGTCTCGTGCATTTCCCAGAATTTTCCCTGCTCGGCGGCCGCCTCGGCGGCCTCGGCGGCGGCACTGGCGTGGGGGTGGATCGAGTTGCGCGGAAAATGCCGGAAGACGAACCGCAGCTTGCCGCCCATGGCTTGCGATAAATCTCCCTGGCGATGGGGACGAAATTCAGGCAGTCGGGGCATTCGTAATCGCCATATTCGACGATCGTTATGGGCGCATCGGCCGGGCCGATGGCGTGGTCCTGGTCGGTCACCGGGTCCAGGAGGGGCACGGGGGCATTCGTCGAGAGGGGTATGCTTGTGGTCATGCTGACTTCCGTCAGAATCATAGCCGACCCGAAGCCAATCGTCCTGAGCGGGGATAGAATACCGGCATGTCTGACATATCTACCCCGGCGTCAAATCACATCGCGTTTCCGACCCTGGAAAAGTCGGAGCTGGACCATCTGAGGCCGCTGGCTGAGACCTGCGAATATGAAGACGGGCAAACCGTCTTCCACGCGGGGGATGCGGACTTGGATCTGTTCATCGTTGAAAAGGGTCAGATCGAGATCATCAACCCATCCGACCACAATCGGCATGTGGTGAACCACATGGCTGGGCAGTTTGCGGGAGACATCGACCTGCTGACCCGCCGGCCGGTCGTTGTGACGGGGATTGCGCGGGGCAAGACGAAGCTGATGCGGGTTGCCAGCAGCCGGTTGCGTGAGATTCTGACGAAAGTTCCGCGGCTGAGCGAAAAGCTGCTGACGGCGGCCCTGGAACGCCGACGGCTTCTCACACTAGCGGGCGTGTTGGGGCTGAAAGTTGTGGGGGCCGGCAAGTGTAGAGACACGACGCTGGCGCGGCGAATTTCTTTTCAAGAATTTCGTCCCCTTCACTTGGTATGACACAACTTCGGAAGAGGGGCAGCGGCTGATGAAGGAATGGGGCTCGCCGAAAAAGACGCCGGTGATTGAGTGCAGCAAGGGGAATCTGTTGCTGAATCCGACCTTGCGCGAGCTGGCGGAAGGGGCGGGGGTCTGGCGGCATTGCCCGGAAAAACATGTGGACCTGGCGATTATCGGCGCGGGGCCGGCGGGGATGACGGCGGCGGTTTATGCCGCGTCGGAGGGGCTCTCCACCCTGGTGATCGACCGGCTCGGACCCGGCGGGCAGGCGGCGGGGTCGTCGAAAATTGAAAACTTCATCGGTTTTCCCAGCGGGCTTTCCGGGGCGGAGCTGGCCATGCGCAGCGTGCTGCAGATGCTGAAATTTGGGGCGAAGATTGCCGCGCCGGTGAACGTGAACAGCATCGAAATCAGCAAATCGCCCAAGGATTGCCACGTTCTGCACCTGGACTGCGGAACGGCGATCAGCGCCGGCACGGTGCTGCTGGCGGCGGGGGTGGCGTGGCGGAGGCTCGACGTGCCGGGGGCGGAGCGATTTGAGGGATCGGGAATTCATCATGCCTGCACGTCGGTGGAGGCGATGCTCTTCGATAACCTGGACGTGGCCGTCGTCGGGGCGGGGAATTCGGCGGGGCAGGCGGCGATGTTTCTGTCGGAATGCTGCGCATTCCCGCCGTGTGCATCTGCTGGTGCGGCGGCGATTGGGGCCGGGGATGTCGAGCTATCTCGTCAACCGAATCCGGGCATCGCAAAACATTGTCGTGCACGAAGGGGTGGAGGTTGCATCCGTCGGCGGGGAGCGCCGGCTGGAGAGCGTCTCGCTGCGGAATTTCGATCCGGATGGGGATGGGAAGGAAAAAGAGGGGCCGACGGAGACGGTGCCGCTGGCGGCGATGTTTGTTTTCATCGGAGCCGATCCGGGATGTAATTGGCTGCCCAAATCGCTGGCGCGGGACAAGCTGGGGTATATCCTGACGGGAACGGATGCGTTGCAGTCGGGATTGTGGCCGCTGAAGGATCGGCAGCCTTGTCCGCTGGAGACGTCGATCCCGGGCGTGCTGGCGGCGGGGGATATTCGGTCGGGGTCGACCAAACGCGTGGGGTTTGCCGTGGGGGATGGTTCGCTGGCGGTGACCTGCGTTCACAAGTTGATTGCGATTCGCACTTAGACTTTTTTATCCGCGGTGAGATAAGCGACGATCTGCTTTTGCTCGGCCTGGGATTTTTCGACGATGGGGCGGAAGATGCGCTCGAAGTCGGCGGCTTCGTCGGTTGAGAATTCGCGGGCGAGGATTTCGCGCAGCGTGGGGGCCCAGGGGTGGACGGCGACGTCGAGCATTCCTTCCCAGGTGATTTTCAGGGCGGGTTGGAGGTCGATGTGGAGCTCGACGTGGATGTTGGCGAAGCCGGCCTCGCGGGCGAAGCGGAAGAGATCGCGCTCGTTAAAGTTGGTGATGGGGCTGGCGAGGATGTCGGCGTTGGCGGAAGGAAAGGCGGCGGCGCGGTAGCGCTGGACTAGCTTGAGGAATTCGATGTTCGGGTGATTGGGCTGGGAATGGACGAGCTGGGAGTAGGCCTGGGCTTCGTAGGCTTCGTCCTGGAGGATCGGCTCGCAGATGGAGAGGCGGCCGGCGGATTTGAGGACGCGATGGAACTCGCGGAAGGCGGCCGGCTTGTCCTGGACGTAGGCGAGGACGGCGCGGGTGACGACGACGTCAACCGAGGCCGAGGAGATGGCGGCGAGGTTGTCGGCGGAGCCGGGGATGAAGGTGCACTGATCGCGGCTGCCGCGGGAGATGGCGAGCTTCTCGGCGTGGTCGAGGAGGGGCTGAGAGATGTCGGTGAGGATGACGCTGAGGGAGGGGCCGATGCGGTCGATGGCTCCGAAGGCGAGGAGACCATCGCCGGTGCCGATGTCGGCGAGAATTTGGTGGGGGGAGAGATTGGCGCCGTCGAGGACGCGGTCGCGGTAGGATTGGACGACGGAGCGCATTCGCTGCTGGTAGTCGGGGTCGCCGCCGTGGCGGCGGTGGAGGAGCCATTGGGACCATTGGTCGGTTGGGGATTGGGTTTGCGCTTGGGTTTGGGTGGGCATGGAGGGAGTTATCGGGTGGACGGAACAGAACGGAACAAAACGGAGCGCTTTTTGGAGTTTTGTTAGTGAATATTAGCTTTTCGTCTGGGCGTAAGGGGTTTGGGGATAGGGGGTTATGGGGGAATTTGGATTTGGGGGTGGCTGGAAGCGGTTTGGCGCGCTCCGTTTGTCTGGATATTGCTATGCGGGCCGGGGCGGTGAGGCGTTCGGCGGCTCACGGTGAGCAAGCTCACCGGCTACACGGGGGAGATCGTCTCGTGCGCGGCGCGGGGAATTTTCTGTGGGTGCAAGCACCCCACAGCTTTGGTTCGGGGCGTTTGGGGGGGGTGAGGGGGCGGAGGGGTGATGAGGGGCAAAGGAAAGAGGACGAAAGGGCGGAGAAATTTCGGGCTTTATTTGGGCTTCATCAGCAGGCCCGTCGAGATAGAGTTGCAGTGTCGCGGTAATTCCCTTGAGGGCTGCGCTGACGGTGGCAAAATCAGTCGCCGGTGGCGCCGGTTGCCCCGGTCACGAGGACTTTTGAGTTTCTCATATGGAATTCCTATTAACGTGTGCTTTGACAGGTGGTTTCAGTCATTGGTTCATTCTGACTCGGCAGCCAGAATGATGATGTCGGCGGCTTCTTTGGGGTGGGAGACCATCGATGCGTGGCTGGCGGTGACGGTTTGGACGGTGGTGCGCATTCTTTTGGCCATCATCTCCTCGGCTGGAGGCGGGATCATCTGGTCGTTTTGGGAAACGAGGTACCAGGAAGGGATCTTCTTCCAGGCGGGCGGACCGGACTTGGCGGAGAAGGATCTTATGCTGAGCGGTCGCTGGGAGACGGCCATGACGCGCGCTTCGATGGGATCGACATCGGCAGCGAATGCGGCTGGGAAGCCGGCCGGGTCAATCCAGAGAAAGCCGCGCTCGTCAGGGCGGATCTGCGCCGAGCCGGGCGTGGGCGGACCCTGCTTGGTGAGACCTTCAATGCTTTCGCCTTCATCGAGGCCGAAACCCGCGATGTAGACCAGGGCGGTGACATTGGCGACGTCATTGGCGGCGCCGGTAATCACCAACCCGCCGTAGGAATGTCCGACGAGGACTGTGGGGCCTTTTTGGGCGGCCAGGAGGTTTCGCGTGACGGTGATGTCGTCATCGAGCGAAGTGAGGGGCAATTGGGCCGCCGACACGTTGAACTCTTGTTTTTGAAGCAGCGCGATGACTTTTCTCCAGGAAGATCCATCTGCCCAGGCTCCGTGTACGAGGACAATATTTTTCTTCGATGCCATGTTTGTCTCCTTGTTGGTTGTGTGTGCTTTTGACGCGAACTATGTTGCAAAACAAAAAGCCGACGCAAGCTAATCCCGAGACTTCGGGACTGGATCGCGTCGGCTTACTCAGTAACGGGTCTTCCGGCCGGCGGCCGGAATACCTTTTATTCAGTCATCCGAGACGTTCAATGTTCTGGCGGGAGCTGATGATTCAAATCTCCGCTGGTGTGATAGCGTAGGCCTGCCCGACGCGGAAGGACACTCAATTACGGATTATCTGACACATTGCTTACTTTGCATAAGGCCGGGGGAGAATTTCCGTTGTCCGCGCTCGGGTCTGAACTCAACACATGAGAACACCGCTCGGCGTCGGGAGTCCGGTGCTTCTGCAGGACCAGGTCTGGCCGAAGTCTTCCGAGCTGTACAGGTTGGCGGCTCTGTCGGCGATCACGATGGCGGAACCGCTGGCGGCGATGCAGGCCGTGTCAACGATGCCACCCGTCCACGAGGGCATCCCGCCTTCGATGGGCGTGAGCGGCCCGTCCAGCTTGAGCGATTTACGGTAGATTCGGCCTTCGGGTGCAAAAGGATCCTTCGACGCGGAGATGAAAATGTTGTCGCCGGAAATCGCAACGGCGGAGCAGTGTGGGGCGTGAAGGCCTTTGCTTTCCGTGACCCAGCTTGAGCCGGAGTCGCGGCTGATGCAGAGGCCGACGGCGGCGGCCGCGACGACAATCTCAGGGCGGGCGGGGTGGGCGTGAACCTCGTGGACGTCGGCTTTGATATCGATGGTGGGGAGCCAACTTTTTCCGCGATCCGTGGAACGGGGAATTCCTCCGATATGAACATTGGCGAACAATATGTTGCCGCTGGAGTTGGCCGCGAGCGAGCGGACGCCCAGCGGCGGGCCGATGCGCCGGCCATTCACAATTGCGGAACCAGCGACCCAGTTATTCCGTCCGGGGACGATGTCGAAGGCTTCGAGAGGTTCCAGGACACTGCTTCCGTGGGTGAGGCGAAGCATGCGGGCGTCATCGGTTCCGAGGTAGATTGTGTCTCCGGCGGACACACAGCAGGAGAGTTCGAAGTCGCTGGTGGCAACGGTCGTCCACTGGCCGTTTGGGGCGCGACGGCGCAGCGAATTGCCACCGACAATCGCGAGCGCACCGCCGCGTCCGTCGGGGGCAAGACCCCTGACGGACGCGTCTGCGATTTCTTGCCTGTGGCCACTCGGGGTGACGGCGAATAGGCCGTCGCTCCAGGTCGCCAGAAGTAGGGTTGACTCCTTCACGGTTTTCTTTTTCTACCGGTGGGCGTTGGGAAGAGCCAGCGTCAGTCACCAATCGGCGGTCATCCGCGGGGCATGGTAAAGTGCATAAGACGCTAAAGGAAACGGAGCGGTTTATGACCCTGGAGACGTTAGGCTGGCTGGGGATGGCCGCCTATGCGGCGCATATCCTGGAAGAATACACGCTCGATTGGCGCGGTTGGGCGCGGGCCGTTCTGGGATTGCCCGTCGAGTGGAATGATTTCTACGTCACCAATTGCGTCGTTATCGCGCTGGGCATCGCACAAGCCATGCTCGCTCCAACCCTTCCCCTGGCGGTTCTGAGCTATGCCGGGTTGGAGCTGATCAACGGCACGCTGATGCACGTCGTCCCTTTCATCCGCACGCGAGGGCGATTTTCTCCGGGCCTGATCACATCCGTTTGTTTTTTCATTCCGCTCGGCATCGCCACCTACTGGACGGCCCTGAGCTCCGGGCTGGCGAGTTTCGGCACTGCGCTGCTTGGGCTTGTGATCGGGGGTCTTACCTTGGCCTTTCCGATTGTCATGTTGATGGTGAAATCGAAACCTTATTTCCGGCAGGAGGGACGTTTGTGACCGGGTTTTGAATCGCAGTTCTACAGGCTGCTGGCGAAATAAACGGGACAAATAAACGAAAAATAGACGGGACGGCTCTGGCTCTGTCTCGACCCTCCGTTTCGTCGCCGCATCCGAGTAGGGTGGGTGTAACCGCCCACCAAATTAGTTACTCGTGCGCCGCTTTCGCTGCTTAATTAAGCCGCATTTTCATATCGACATGGCATGGGAAAGCCACGATGGTGGGCGAGTACACCCACCCTACTATTGCTTTTCTCAAATGAGGAATGGGGTTGAGGCAGAGCCGGACAGCTCTGAATTCCTACGTTGGTTTGCTTCCGCGGCCTTTGCCTTTTTTAGGCTGACGCCCAGGTGGGAGCGGTTCGCGCCAGCCGAGGTCTTTGCGGAATTTGTCGAGCCATTTGTCGCTTCCGAACGGGCGGTTCTCGCGGATGCAGCGCAGCACGGCGGCCTCCTCGGCGGCGGTTTGCGGCTGATTGGTCCAATCCACCCAATCGCGGCGCCGCGGGATCGGTGAGCCGGTTAGGGCAATCTGAAGTTTGGGATCGAGCACGTGTTGCCCGGCACTGCTCCACGGCCAGTCCTGGCAGCTTTTGACGGTGCCGGCCCGGACCGGATTTCTCTCGACGTAGCGGCAGACGGTGGCGAGGTGATCGTCGTCCGACATCGCGAAGCTCTTGTAGCGCCCCTGATAAACGTGGCCGCGGCCGACGTCCTGGCGATGAATCAGCCAGCGGCGGACGTGCGTGATCGTGAGTCGCAGCATGAACCGGGACAATTCGTCGTCGCGCTGCGGCCATAGCACCAGGTGCCAGTGATTGGACATCACGCAGTAGGCGAGGATGCGCATGGGCGTCGATTCCAGCGTGTGCACGAGGCAGCGCTGGAAGGCTTCGTAGTCGCGCGCGGATCGGAAGAGCGTCATTTTCCCCACGCCGCGGTTGAGGACGTGATAGATAATTCCTCCCGGCGCGATGCGAGCGGTGCGTGGCATGCGGCGCATGGTATCGGCGGCCGCAGGCAGCGTCAATTTAAATCAGAGCTGTCCCGGTTAATTTTAACACAATCGGCGAATTTAAATCAGAGGCGCAACACCGGGCCGAGGACTTCGGCTGGGGTGCGATAGGCCAGACATTTACGCGGACGATTATTCAGTTTGCTGGCGATCCTGGCAACACGCTGGTAACTTACCTGCGACAGGTCGGTGTTCTTCGGAAGATATTGCCGGATTAAGCCGTTGGTGTTTTCGTTGGTGCCGCGTTCCCAGCTCGAATAAGGATTGGCGAAAAAAGTCTTGAAGCCCAGACGCGAGCCGAGTTCTTTGTGCTCGATGAATTCGCTGCCATTGTCGCTGGTGATCGTTTTACGCCAGCGGCGGGGAATTTTCTTGAAGCAACGGATCGCGGCCTTGTTGAACTCAAGGGCCTTGCCGTCGGGAAGACGGGCGATCAACACATAACGGCTTTTGCGTTCGACGCACGTGGCCAGTCGGCCCTTTTTTCCGAGCATCGTGTCGGCCTCCCAGTGCCCCGCCTGTTTGCGGGATTCGACCTGGGGCGGACGATTCTCGATGCCGACACGATCGGGAATGCGGCAGCGCCTGGGGCCGGATCCGTACGGTTTTCTGCGGAGTTTGTGACTCTGCCGCAGACGTTTCCACAACGATCCACCGGCCTGTCGATCCGACTCGATGTAAGCATAGATGCTGGGATGGCTCACGCGCATCCGATGATCGTTGGGAAACTCGATTTTGATTCGGCCGGCAATCTGCTGCGGCGACCATTCTTTCCGCAGCTTCTTGAGCACGTAGGCCAGCAGCGGCCGATGCCGTGTCCAACGGAAACCGCGTGGCCTGGCGCGGCGTTGATTGGCCATCTGATCGGCGCTGTCGGGAAAATATTGCCGGTAATACGGCCAGTTGGGATGGGCGGTGAAAGCGTTTGAGTTCCCTGCCGATAGTGCCGCGATGGCGTTTGAGCCGCCGCCCCATCTCGGCTTTGCTGAACCCGGCCATTTGTTGATGAAAGATGCAGACGCGTTCCTGCTGGATAAGATGGGTGTAGGACATCGCGGGCCGGACCTTTCGTAGGTTGAGTCTTGGTAAACAAAACCTATCGAATCCCGGCAGCGATGTCTTTTACTTCCCGGCCCGGCGTTGCGCCTCTAATTTAAATTCGCCATCAAGCGGCAAAATTAAGCGGGACAGCTCTGAATTAAGTGGGGGGATTGAAGCAGTTATTTGAGCCGTAAAAACAGGCAGAACACAGTGAACCGATGGGGGGGACACTGGATCATACGGTCCATTTTATTTCAGAGCTGTCCCGGTTATATTTTATTGGCAGAAAGTCAGAGCTGTCCCGGTTATTGTCGCCGGTTTTTCTCGTTTATTCTTTGAGGCAATCCCACCGCTAGTCCTGTTCGCCGATCGTCTGGGCGTAGGTTTTTCTGTAGGGATAGAAGAGTTCCTTGCGGCCCTGTTGCCAGGCGGCTTTGGACTCGGACGTGGTGATGTCCCAGTCGGGCCGGCATTTCTTCGTCACGGGCGCAGGTCCTGGCGCAGATCTTCCAGGGTGGGGCGGCCGAAGAACCAGTAGCCGTTGTAGATTTTAAAGATGACAAGGCCGGGCTCTAAGACGATCGTGTAGGGGATCATCGGATTGTGGACTGGGTCGGTAAATTCAGCGATGTCGAGGTCCTTCTGCACGATACGCCGCGAGTCTGACAGGAAGGGCCAGTGGGCGCCGACTCCGCCTCGGTATTCGTTGGTCTCGGTGATGTTGTCGGTACTGATGGTGACCAGCCGGCAATAACCGACCTCGAGCTCGCGATGGAATTGAACGAGCCCTTCGTGCTGGCAGCGGTCCTTGGGGCAGAAACCTCCGCGGCTCAGAACCACAACCATCGGATGCTGTCCTTGCAGCTCGGAGAGCTTGCGGTGTTTGGCGGTGTGGTCCGGCAGCTCATAGTCGGGGAAGGCGGCCCCTGGAACCATGTCAGGTCGCATAGGAATGTCTCCTTATCGTTTTGCCGATTCTATCGCCCCATCCGCTTGTTTTGAGGCGGAGGTTTCAAGATTTGCTGCGTCAATAGACTCGATTTCGGCCAGACGCTTGTCGCGCGTGGTTTGAAGATTTGCGATCAGGCGTTCGATGTCAATTAGAGACCGCTGATTTTCCAGCATGTCCAATAGGGAACCGTTTCCTGTTTGGTAGGCCGTTCGGGCCAATGTTACCGCCTGCCGGCGCGGGGCAGGATTGTGTTTTTGAGAAGATCCAACTGGCGGTCGGCATCTCTTACGGTGGCGATGTCGTCGACGATTTGCGTGGCAAGATCATTGCTCGCTTGCCGTCGCATGGCCTCTTCGGCGCGGAGATTGGCTTCTGATTGCTGCACGGCGGCGTGAAGAGCTTCGTAGCGGAGCATGGGAACCGTGAATTGTCCCAGCAATGATTGTGCGACTCCTTGCAGGTCGGTTGAAGCGGAAATGCTGAAATCGGGCTCATACTGCAATTTCGCCAGCCGGATATCTCCCTGTTTGGCGCGAAGTTCATCCGCCAGGGCAAGCAATTGGGGGTTGACCTTCGCCGCTCGATCGAGCAATTGCTGATCGGAAAGAGGGACCGGACGAATCGGCGGCAAGCGATCCGGAACCGGAATTACTGAATCCGGTGGACGATTCAGGAGGTCATTGAGTGCGGCCTGCTGAACCGGAAGCTGCGAGCGCATGCTGGCCACATCGTTTTTGGCCAGGTCGAGATCATTCTGGGCCTTGAGGAGATCCTGCTGAGCGGCCAGGCCGGAACGGCTGCCCGCTGCGGTGATGGTTGCCGTCATCTGCAATAGATTGATGTTTTCCTCGCCCAAACGAATCAATTCGGCGCTGAGGGCATAGTCATCGTGAGCGGCCAGCACTTTTCGACGCAGTTCAAACTGTGACCTGCGAAAACGCATTCCGGCCGCTTTGGCGTTTTCCAGGGAACGCTGGGCGGCAGCCGAAAGCTTGGACGGCAAGACGATGTCGGTCATCGGGTCGTTGCCGGCGCCGATCGTGGTTCGATCGAGGGCGAACGCTCCGTTGTTCAAGGTTGTACCGAGGGAGATCGCCAGGTTGGTCGCCTGGGTTCCGTCGATTGGAATTTGTTCGATTGCGCTGCGCCATTGCCAATATTGCTGCTCAAGATCGGCATTGGCCAGCAGGGCATAGCGAACCAGGTCGCCCGGCGTGGGATGATCTGGAAGCGATGGAGAAACCCTTGAATCAGCGGGCGTTTCATAGGGTTTGCCGGCGGAGATAGCAGCCTGGCGCTCCTCGCGCTCACCCGCCGGATGAACGGTGCATCCGGTTAGAAACGCCGGGAGGATCGTCGCGGCGACAATCAATAGGGTGCGTCCATTCATATTGAACCTCCACGTCGCATTAAAAAGCTTTTCGCGACGAAGAAAATGATGGGATAGATGAGCAATTCCATGAGGAAGCTGGTGAACAATCCGCCGAGCATGGGAGCGGCCAGGCGGCGCATGACGTCTGCTCCCGTTCCAGTCGCCCATAGCAGCGGAACCAGGCCGATGAACGCCGCGGCCACGGTCATTGTTTTGGGGCGGATGCGTTTGACCGCGCCGTCGTGGACGGCGTGCCAGAGATCGTCTCTGCTGCGCATGCGGCCTTCGGCCTTGAAGCGCTCGAAGCTGTTGTCGAGATAGAGGAGCATGACCAGGCCGGTTTCCGCGTCGAGGCCGGCGAGCGCGATCATTCCCACCCAGACCGCAAGCGAGAGGTGATAATCCAGAATCCACAAAAGCCAGACAGCGCCGACGAGACTGAACGGCACGGCCAACAGCACGACAGAGACGCGGAACCAGCTTCGCGTGGCGGCGTAGAGCAGCATGACGATGATGATGAGGGTGAGAGGAATCGCCCATTCCAGCCGTTCGTTGGCTTCCTGAATCTGCTCGAATTGGCCGGACCAGACGAGCGTATATCCGGCCGGGAGTTGGAGTTTTTGCTCGATGGCTGTTTGAGCGTCGGCGATGAAGCCGCCGATATCACGTCCGGCGATATCGACGTAGACCCAGGCCGTTCGGCGGCTGTTTTCGCTCTTGATCATCGGCGGGCCGGGATTGATTTTGATGTCGGCAAGCTCTCCAAGCGGAATTTGCGCGCCGTCCGGCGTGGGGACGAGGACTTGGCGAATGGATTGCGGGTCATCGCGCAGGTCGCGGGCGTAGCGGATGTTGATTGGATATCTCTCAAGACCTTCGACGGCCGTCGTGACTTTCATCCCGCCCAATGCGGTGCTGATGACGTCCTGAACATCGCCGACGGTCAGGCCATAGCGGGCCGCCTGCAGGCGATTCACATTGATGTCGAGGTAGTAGCCGCCGAAGGAACGCTCCGGATAGGCACTGATCGTGCCGGGAACGGTCAGCATGATCGTCGCTGCTTGCTCGGCCAGATCGCTGAGCACTTGAAGGTCCGGCCCCATGATCTTGATGCCCACCGGCGTTTTGATTCCGGTGGAGAGCATGTTGGTGCGGTTCTCAATCGGCATGGGCCATGCATTGGCGACGCCGGGCATGTTGACGACGGCATTGAGGCCGGGGTGGTCGGTGCCGTCTGGATCGGTCCAGCCGTAGACGAGTTCTTCCATGGTGATGCGGCGCTGGGTCGGCCAGAAGGTGTGATGCAAAAGCCACTTCAGCGGCGCGGTCTGCGCGGCCAGTTGTCGAAGGCGTAGGTCATTTTGCGCTGCGCCATTTGTCGGGGTCGGTTTGCAATCGGGTGACGCTTTCGATCATGTCGAGCGGGGCTGGGTCGGTGGCCGTGTCGGCGCGGCCGATCTTTCCGTAGACGCTGATCACTTCCGGGAACGTCATGATGAGCTTGTCGGTTTGCTGCAAAACCTGACGGGCCTTGGTGACGCTGATGCTGGGATCGGTCGTGGGCATAAAGAGCAGGTCGCCTTCATCGAGGGGGGGCATGAATTCGCTGCCGAGACGCTTGAAGGGCCAATACGCGGAAGCCACGAACGCAACCGCCACAATCAAAACGACCCACCGAAAACGAATCGCACCGGTGAAGAGCGGGTTATAGATTTTTGCAGCAGAAAACTGATCGGGCTGCGTTCTTCGTGAATGATCTTCTGCGGAACAAGCAGCATCGCGGCGAAAATCGCCCAGCCGATGGCTAGCCAGAGGCGATAGGGTGCGAACACGTCATCGTTGAAGGTGAACCAGATGATGGCCGCTGGAACGAGAATCGCCACGAGCACGATCAACAGATTCGGCCAGAATCCCCATCGTTTGGGGATCGCGCGGTCGCTGATGAAGTAGACCATCAGCACGGGAATGATGGTGATCGACAGGACGGAAGCCGCCGCCATCGCGAAGGTTTTCGTAAACGCCAGTGGCTTAAAGAGCCGGCCGCTCTCCCCGCCGAGGACAAAGACGGGAAGGAAACTGACCGTGATGATGAGCAGGCTGAAAAACAGGCTTGGGCCGACCTCTTTGGCGGCTTCGAGGATGACCTCGCCGCGCGGGCGGGGATTGCCTTCGCGTTTGCGCGCGCTCTTCTTCGTGATTCAGATGCTTGTGGGCGTTCTCCACCATGATGATCGCGCTATCGACCACCACGCCCACGGCGATCGCGATTCCGCCCAGGCTCATGATGTTCGCGTTGATTCCCAGCACGTGCATGATGAGCAGGCTAATCAGCATGCTGCTGGGGATGACGAAGATTGCGACCAGCGCGCTTCTTCCGTGCAACAGGAAAACGATGCACACCAGCGCGACGACGATCATTTCTTCAATCAGCGTGTGACGAAGCGTGTGAATCGAGCGCTCGATCAAATCGGAGCGGTCGTAGGCGGTTTTGATGGATACGCCCGGCGGCAGGCCGTCCTCCAGCTCAGCGAGTTTAGCCTTGGCATCGTGAATGACTTGATAAGCGTTGGCGCCGAATCGGGCGATCACCACGCCGCCGACGGCTTCCCCCTGGCCGTTCCATTCGCCCACGCCGCGGCGTTCTTCGCCGGCAATTTGCAGGGTTGCCACGTTGCTTAGCAGAATGGGTGTGCCGTCTTTCCCCATGCCGACCGGCACTTGCGAGAGGTCCTTCAAGCCCTGGAGATAGCCGCGGCTGCGGACCATGTACTCGTTTTCGCTCATCTCGACGACGGAGCCGCCGACATCGTCGTTGGAGCGCTGGATCGCGGTCATGATCGTGCCGATGGGCAGGTGAAAGGCGAGCAATTTTTCCGGCTTCAGGACGATCTGATATTCCTTGACGAAGCCGCCGATCGGCGCGACTTCGGCAACATTGGGCACGGCCGTGAGCTGATAGCGGAGATACCAGTCTTGAAGACTGCGCAAACTGGCGAGGTTCTGGTTTGATGAGACCAGCGCGGTTCCAGTGAGCGGATCGGATCCCGGCTTATCGAACGCGCGGACCTTCGTCAGCTTCGCCTGGCGATCGACCGGTGCTTGATCGGGGCTGGCGTACCATTTGTCCGCCTCCTCGTCGTGCCACAGTCCCTTGGGATGGTCGGGCGAGTAATAGCCGGGATACAGGACGTATTGATAGACCCATCCGACGCCGGTCGCGTCGGGGCCGAGCTTCGGTTCAACGCCGGCCGGCAGGCGGTCTTTGACGAAGTTGAGATATTCCAGGACCCGGCTTCTTGCCCAGTAGAGATCTGTCCCATCATCGAAAATGATGTAGATGAAGGATTGCTCGAACATGCTGATGCCGCGAACGACTTTGGCGTGGGGAATGCCCATCATGGCCGTCGTCAGCGGATAGGTGACCTGGTCTTCGACGACGTTGGGCGCCTGGCCGGGATAGTCGGTGGTGACGATCACCTGCACATCCGACAGATCGGGAATGGCGTCGAGGCTGATATGGATCGCGGACCAGATGCCGGCGCCGACCAGCATGGCCGTCAGCAGCAGCACCATGAAGCGGTTGCGGATTGAGAGTTCGATGATTCGGGTAATCATGGCTGTGCGCCGCCTTGAGGAATGGGATGCATCAGCTCCGTGCCGGGGGTTGGCATGGTGGTTGGGGCTCCGGAGCCGCGGAGCTTTTCGATTGCCTCCGTCGTTCGGCTTTCAACGTCCATCAGGAACTGGCCGCTGGTGACGACCTGATCGCCTGGGGCGAGCCCATCGACAATCTGCACTTTGTCATCGTCTCCCACGATCCCCATGCGCACGTTGCGCGGCTGGAAATGCCCGGCGGATGCCGGGTCGATGACGAAAGCGATTTGCTGGGTGCCTGTGTCGATGATCGCTTCGCGAGGGGATATCACCGCATCGGGAATCGGCTGGGTGACGATCTCGGCGGTTGCGTACATGCCGGGCTTTAGCTCGTGGCCCGGATTGTCCAGCACCGTGCGGACGATTTCCGTTCGGGCCATGTGGTCGAGATGCGGAAAGATGAAGCTGACTTTGCCCGTGAATGTTTTTCCTGGAATGCCGTCCACCGTGGCGCGGACTTCCTGGCCGACATGGATCATGGAGAGCTGGTCTTCAAAGACTTGCGCGTTGAGCCACAGTTTTGAGTGGTCCTCGATGCGCATCACCCTCATCCCCGCCTGAACGGCTGATCCTTCGACGACCATCTTGTCCATAATGTGGCCGCCCGCGGGGCTGCGGAATGGAACGGTCTGGGGCGCTTGATTGGACGTGGCGATTGCGTCGATGTCCTGATCGGCAATGTCCCAGAAGCGAAGCTTCTGCTTCGCGGAATCCACCAGATTTTGCGCGTCATTTCGAACGGCATCATTGGCATTGCTGCCTAGAGCCTTCAGATTTTGCTCGGCCGCGATCAACTCCCCCTCGGCCAGTTGCAAATCAGGGCTGTAAAGATCAAAAAGCACATCACCTTTGGCGACGCTCATTCCCTCCGTGTCCGCGTAGAGCTTTTGGATATAGCCGTTGATCTTGAGCGTGACATCGTGCATCCCCGGTTCAGGCACTTCCAGCATCCCCACCGCTCGCACCGTCACCGAGAGCGGCCCGCGCACAACCGGCGCGGTTGTCACGCCCATGTTTTGCACAACCGTCGGATCGATTCGCACCGACGGACCGGCTGATACATCGCTTTCATAGACCGGAACCAAATCCATCCCCATCGCGCTTTTGCCGGGATGATTCGAGATGCTCGACGGCCCAAGCATCGGATCCCACCAGTAGGCGATTTTCTTTGTGCCGTTGGATGAAGTCTGATCGTCCAGTTTCAGCGGAACCAGTTTCATGTGACAGATTGGACAAAAGCCGGGGTGGTCCTGAATGACCTGCGGGTGCATTCCGCAGGTCCAGAGCTGTTTGGGTTGATCGCTTGAAGCGGCGACCGTTTGTGTCGGCGGGGGCGGCGATGAATATTCGAGCTTTGCAACGACGAGTGCGGAGGCGATCAAAACGCCAATGCACGTGACGATAACGAGGATTTTCATAAAGACTCGCGCAACGAAGAACTGACTGGAAAACGAACGCAGTCCAACCACCGGCGAGGCAAAACTCGCGGTGAATGGAAGTCAGGTTGCGGAGTGTTTCAAACGGTGAGCGCGCAGGCCCAGGCTCAGAAGTGTTGGAGGAGGTCTACTCGAAATCGAACGCACCGGCGGAACCTTCGCAGGAAAATAGGCGACAACGAAGGGGAGTGCCTCGTCATTTCCGAAAATCAATGTGACATGCGGCTGAAGGTGAGAAATAACGACCGGCTTGCTGCCGGCAATCAGAGGGCATTGTTCCCGGTCGCAGGTCGTGCCCTGTTTCTGCGAATCGCGAGAATTCTTCTGCATGGGGCAGTTGGGCCCGCAGCAACTGCAATGCATGGCCGCACAACCCGCATTCGCGGCACAAACGGAGGGCGAGCAGGGTGGATAAGGCAGGCTTCCCGCCGCCAGGACGAGCACGAGGGCCGATGAGATGAGACGGTAAATGCTGTGCACGCAAACTACACGCTATGTTTGAAGGCTCGCCTGGTCAAGAATTAGCCGGTTTTCTGACGGTCTCCGACTCGATCACAATGAGAATCTCCGTAGTTTGTATCGGCATTATGGCCGGGCGCGATCTGCCAGAAAGTGGTTCAAAACTGCCTGAAGCATTTATCTCGGCGAAAGTCGGAGGTTCGTAGCGGGACTTGTTACGTTACTCATCGCGTCATTCGTACAGCGTTTTGGTCGTGTCTTTGGAGTGTGGCATAGGTCTCCGGGAGCACGACGGCGCTCGATGTCGCGGCCGAATATCGCAGATCAATATTATGCGAACAGCCCAGGGCTTGAGCAGAATGTATGAGGGTGATGCCGCCTGCATTCTATGGGATTCGCGAAATCCCACGTGCAGTTTAGTTTATGGCTGCTGTCTCTACGAGTGCGTCAATACCTTTCACGGGATTCTGATAAATCTTGGGTAATTCAGCAATTCCAGACGGAAAACCCAAACGGTTGGGTTTGACTTTCACCCAATTCAAGCCGATAATTACATTGGAGACTCGGCTTGAGGGCTGCTTTCGGGTGGCCCGAATGGCGTTGTCTCCTTTTTTATTCCACTTATCTTGCTGCATAGGGGTCAGGTACAAAGACGATTCCGAATTCCTGGTAAACATTTCCATCGCGATATGCATCGCCGTGAAATTGTAACTGATTTAACCAGGGCCCAAACTCGCTTGCAATCTCAGGACGACTTGGAGCATCCATACCTCGGGTGGGGAGCCGAAACCCCCAATTGACACAGTAAATCGCGAGATCTGCCGCCTGCACCGGATAGGTCATGTCTGACGAAACGAAAAACGGTGCCGGCACTATCCAGGATGCTCGGAATCGTCCGGTCTGCGTCTTGGTAAAGTAGCTTTCCAGTCGCCGCACAAAGCGTCGGTCTTCCGCCTTCTCGACTTCATCCATTACCAGCAATCCATGCTGTTTTTCCTGTTCAAGAAAGTAAAAGAAGCGTTCGAAGAGAAAGACGTGGTCTTTCCGCAAAAACTCTACGGCCTCGAACGTCGGCGGTCGGACGGTGCTCCTTGGAATTGTCGCGGCAAATAATTTTGCCTTATGATCGCGCAGTAATTCAAACATCCCGCGCACCATTTCGAGGCAGGCTTGGCCGTAAGCCGTAAACTCCTCCCGCTTCGGTGACTTCTTCTCAAGCCCCTTAGTCAAGAACCCGCGGCAGCGCTTTACGTCGCTCCTCATCGGCCATCGCTGGCCCTTGTGCCGCGAATTTGAACCGATCTTTGTCAAGCAGCTTGCATCCTTTCAACTCTTTCTTGAACTGATGCAGAACAGCACCAAAAGAGGACAGTTCCAACCGTTGTACGTCCTGTACAAAGGGCCACACTTCACTAGCGTGCAACGCAATCCCTCCACGTACCTCATAAGGCATACTATGGTGGTCATGCCCACTTTCGTCGAGAAATAGAAGCCAACTCACTTCAGCACCTCCTTACAAAGGTTGGCATCTTAGTCAGAAGAAAGGCAGTATCTTTCACCAAGACCAATTCGAACTGCCTCCGCTCTCCTACGCAATTTTCCGGTTTCCGGCGCACGGCCGCACCACATTCGGGATGAAGACTAAAGAGACTTGGCGAGCCCAGTTTCATTTTAGGCAGCGTCGCTCGAAGTGCACAAAGCTTTTTTTGTGTGCAGATTTGTGACAATTTAGTTACATCCGCCAAAAAAGAAAAGGACTCACGTTATCGCAAATCCTCACTCTTTCGAAAGTAACGGGGGCTCGTTACGTTACCCGTCGCATCGTAAAAACAGCGTTTTAGCTCAGTTTTCGACATGCGGCGGGGGGAATATCGCGTTTTCGGAATAATCCCCCCCGCCCAAAGCGCATTTCGCCGCATTGATGGCCGTTGGTGGGAGTTTCGGAAATGCACAGCCAACGTCCAACGAATGATTGTCCGTTCGGCCGATTCATCGGAGGTATATCGATAGGAAGGAGATTTCCAGAGCCTGTGCCAAATATTTCAGGAACGAAGTTCGCGATTGATTCCCATTATGGCATTCAAAAAAGAACCATCGCAAAAGTCTTCGCTCATGGCGGTTTTGTTGTCTGCTCTGATTCGGATCGTCTTTTTACCGGTTTGCGAAAAGGAACATATGGCGATTGGTAAAATTAATTGAGTGAAAGACAGAACGAGTGGAGTCGAATCCCCCCGCAATTCAAGCGAGAAGCAAAATGACAAATCGCGTTCAATTCCTCATTTGTGTTTTCGTTCTCATGGCCAGGACGGGCCTGGCGGCTGGAAGCGAACGATGCCGTGGTTTTGCCGCGGGGCCAGCCGCTGGCATGGATTCGGACCAGCGCGGATAAGACACACTTCGTCTGCGACGGGACTGGCAATTCTTTTGTGCCCTGGGGATTCAATTATGATCACGATGCAAGCGGGCCGGCTCCTGGAAGATTATTGGGCCGACGATTGGGCAAAGGTCGCGGATGATTTCCAGGAGATGAAGAGTCTGGGCGCAAATGTGGTGCGCATCTCATCTCCAGTTGTGCCGCTTCATGAAATCACCGGAGCAACCCGATGAGAAAAACCTCGCCCGTTTGGGGAAGCTGGTGGGGTTGGCGGAAGAGACCGGACTTTACCTGGATGTGACCGGGCTTGGCTGTTACCACAAGGATGAGGTTCCGGCATGGTATGACGCCATGGACGAATCCGCCCGCTGGAAGGTCCAGGCGCGCTTTTGGAGCACGGTGGCGGGGGTCTGCAAAGACAGTCCGGCGATTTTTTGTTACGACTTGATGAACGAGCCTGTCGCCTCCGGTGACCGCAAGGGCGATTGGCTCCCCGGCGCACCGCTGGATGGGTCATATTTTGTGCAACGGCTTACGACTGACATGCGTGGCCGCACGGACGTGGAGGTTGCCAAAGAATGGATTGCACGAGTTGTCCGCCGCCATCCGGGAAGGTGATCAGCGGCACATGATTACCGTCGGTTTGGTTCCGTGGGAAGAGACTTTTGGCCCGGGCGCCAAGTCGGCGTTTCGCGATCCGGATGTATCCGCCCCGCTCGACTTTTTGTCCGTCCATTATTATCCCAGGGAGCGGAAAACTGCGACGACGACCTGGCCATCCTCAAACTCTATTGCCTGAGCAAACCGCTGGTCATTGAAGAAGTCTTTCCGCTTCAAGCTGACATTGGAACAACAGAGCAGTTCATCCGCCGGTCACGGCCGGATGCCGATGGCTGGATCAGCTTTTTTTGGGGCAAGACTCCCGAGGAATATGACAAGGAGCCGGGTATCAAAGCCGCCCTGACCGGAAGTTGGTTGCGCCACTTCAGCGCGCTCCGTGGAGAAATGCTGGGCGGCATCCCGCAGGGTCTTAACCATTCGACCCGCCAAAAAACGCACTTGATCGAATTGAAGCCCATCGGTGGGAGATTTGGAAATTTCCGCCGGACAACGGATCTTGGTTTGAAATTGCCCGCGCGCCTGGCGGACCTGTTCACGAAGGAAAGAAACTTAAAAACGAATGATCGCGCCATTGGCAAAATTGATGGATTGGTCGGCTGTTCAGGCTGTGACGCTGATGATCCCAGCCGATCGTTACAGGAATAGCCCGAGGCCGGAGGAAGCAGTCGAATTCCTGAATGGGCCGGCGTTCGTCGCCGGCGACAGTCAACCGGCGCAGGTTGAATTCAACGGGCCTCGCGACTTCCGCTTTGCCACGCCCCGGCCAGGCGATTTTACCGAAAATAATGTCGTTCACGGCCGGTTCTACCCTTGCGGCGAGCGATGGCAGGAACGGCCCGTGGTCATTCTGCTGCATGGGTCGGGCGACTTTCTCAGTTACAATTATCTATTTCCGATCGTCGCCCGCCGATGTCATCTGGCGGGATTTAATGCAGTTACCCTGGTTGCGCCTTACCACTTTCAACGCCGTCCCCGCCAAATCGGCGGTTCTCTCAGCTATTCGGATTTGCATCAGTTCGCGCAGGCGGCGGCGCAGGCGATCGCTGAAATTCGCGCCATGGCAGGCTGGCTTTTAAGGGAAGGTTGTCCTGCCGTGGGGCTGTGGGGTTACTCAATGGGCGCGTGGTATGCGGGGATGACGGTCTGTTACGATTCGCGGATAGCCGCTGTCGTTCTGGGTGCGCCTGCGCGCGGATGAATCCCTGGGTCGAGAAGTACGCCGCCAGTCCCCGGATTCGCTCGATGCTGCCCAGGGCTGGGCAATTGTGCGAGAAGCTGAATTTGACTCCCCTCAATTTGACCCGGATCCAGCCGGTCATCACCAGGGAAAAAATATTATTGGTGGAAGGAATCTATGATTTGATGTGCCCGAAGGACCAAATCGAAGACCTCTGGCAGGCATGGGGACAGCCCGACATCTGGCGGTTTTCCCACGGACACGTCGGCGTTTGTTGTGGGTGTGTGCCGGGTTTGCCTCGACGCGTCGTGAACTGGCTATCGCCACGAATGAATAAATAATTTTCAGCGATTACGGCTGACAAATTACCCGCACCTCATCACAATGCTTTTCCTGCAATGAGTGAATTCGTTTCCCGCGCCGGCGCAAAACTTGAGCATGCCCTTGCCACGTTTGCCATCGACGTGACGGGAAAAACCTCACGACCTCGGTTGCAGCACCGGCGGCTTCACCGATTGTCTGCTGCAGCGCGGCGCGGCAAAAGTCTTTGCCGTCGATACCGGCTACGGCGTGCTCGATTGGAAACTGCGAAACGATCCCCGCGTCGCGGTCATGGAACGCACCAACGCGATGCACGTACAGCTCCCGCAGCCGGTTGAGATCGTCACCATCGACGTCGGCTGGACCCGCCAGCGAAATATCCTGCCCAGCGCCAAAACGCTTCTGGTTCCCGCCGGCTCGGTTATTACGCTCGTGAAGCCGCAGTATGAGGCGGATGCAAAGCTCCTCCAAAAAGGCGTTTTGCCGGATGATGCCGTCGATTCGGTCCTACAGGCGGTTCGGCAGGAAACCGAAGCCGCCGGTTGGGACTGGCTGGGAAGTGTGAGAAGCCCCATCCGCGGCAGCGGTGGAAATATCGAGGTGCTCGCCTGGCTTCGGTGTCGGGTATAAGATTGCGGCATGAGGGCCGCCAGCTTTTGTGTTTTGGGGATCGTGCTTTTGATATCGTCCGCGGCCCGCGCCGATCACGTGCAGGCCGATCTTCTATCCGACGTTCGCTCAATTCAGCCCGGCCACCCCTTCTGGCTTGGGGTGCGGCTGAACGTCGATCCCGGCTGGCACATCTATTGGAAAAATCCCGGCGATTCCGGCCTGCCCACACGCGTGAAATTCAATCTGCCCGACGGCTTCACCGCCGGCGAGCTTCAATATCCCGTCCCGCATCGGTTTGTCCTTCCCGGAAACATCGTCTGCTTCGGCTACGAAAACACGGTGATGCTGCTGGCAAAAATCACCCCGCCCGACAATGTGCCGGCCAATTTCCAGGGCCAATTCGAAGCACAGATTTCCTGGCTCGTCTGTTCGGAAGTCTGCATCCCCGGCAAAACGACCGCCGACTTAACCCTCGGTTCAGGCGCTGCGGCGGATTCGTCGAACCGGGAATTATTCGACGATTGGATCGGTCAACTCCCGGTGAAGGCCAGCCGGGATGATCTAAAGAGCCTTTCGATTCGTATCCGCAACGTGACAGGCTCGGCCAGTCGCAACTGCACGATTGAACTCAGGTGGATTCGCCCGTCACCGATTCAGCCGATTTTTTCCCGCAGGCGCTGGATGATTACAATCTTGTTAACACCGAGGTGAAATCGTCGGAGGATACGACGGTTATTGGGTTTATGCTCCAGCCTCTGGCGGGAAAAACACCTGCCGCAATCAACCTGGATGGCACAGTGGGTTATGATCAGGCGGGAAAAAGACGAGGAATCAATATCTCAGTTGCATTACCGCTTGCGGAAGGCAACAATCATTAGCGTATTCAGGGATTCCGCCGGTGAGGACACCGGCGGCACTTATTAGAGCTGTCCCAGGGTTAACATTGAAAAACATTTTTAAGGAGATGGCCATGCGAAAGATGACTGCGTTGACGTCGGTGCTGGCGCTGATTGCCGTTGCACTGGCGGGGCGGAGCCTGGCGGAAGATCAGCAGACGCAACTGTCAGCATCGGTTCGAAGGCGCCCGATTTCACGTTGCAGGACCAGAACGGCAAGACCGTGAGCCTGCACGATTTGGCCGGCAAGATCGTGGTGCTGGAATGGACGAACCCACAGTGCCCGTTTGTCCAGCGGCAGTATCAGGCAAAGACCATGACCACGCTGGCCAGCGATTATGAGAGCAAGAACGTGGCCTGGCTGGCGATCAATTCGAGCAATTTCACGACCAACGACGCGAACCTTCAGTGGGCGGTTCAGCAGAACATCGCGTATCCGATTTTGAATGATGCCAGCGGGGCGACGGGCCATGCCTATGGCGCGACCAACACGCCGGACATGTACGTGATTGGCAAGGACGGCACGCTGCTTTATTCCGGCGCGATCGACAACGATCCCGACGGCGACAAGACGAGCGACAAGGTGAACTACGTGAAGACGGCGCTGGATGAGATTGTGTCCGGGCAGCCGGTCGCGACGCCCCAGACCAAGCCCTACGGGTGCAACATCAAGTACAAGGACTGAGCCTATCGCTCGCGCCCCATCAGGAGGAGCGCGACGGTCATCGCCTGCAGGAATATCGCCACGAGCATCGGCATCAGCGGCTCGCCGAGGGGCTTGTAAAAATAGCTTCCCACGGCGACGGCGATGGCGAGAATCTGGGTGATCCCCGCGAGCATTTTGCCAAGCGAGAATTCGGGAGCCTGCTCGTTTCGCCGGCGAACCTGGTCGAGAATCTGCTGTGCCAGGTGCTCGAGCTTCACCAGTTCACGCGCCTGAAATGACGCGCTTGGAACGCCCGAGCGGCGGTGCAGGGACTGGGCGCCGGCGAAGGCCTCGATGAGGTCCATCGCCTCGGCAAGATCGGAGACGGTTTCATCCGGCTCGGCGCTGGAGCGCTCCAGAGCCGCGGGGGAGGCGGGGAGCCCGGAATTTTTGATTAGAATGGTGTGGCATCCGGCGGCCTGGCCGGCCTCGATGTCGCGCGGGGCGTCGCCGATGACCCAGGAGGCGGGCAGATCGAGGTCGAGCACTCGGCGGCGCGGTGGATCATGCCGGGGCGGGGTTTTCGCAGGTCGCTCTCCTGCCGGTATTTTTCCACCTTGGCTTCGGGATGAAACGGGCAGAATTCGTGGCGGTCGATCTTGGCTTCGGGGTCTTCGCGCTCGAGCAGTTCGGTGAGCTTGTTGTTGACGGCATTTACCGCCTCTTCAGTAAACATTCCCTTCGCCACACCCGACTGGTTGCTGAAGGTGACGACGACAAACCCCAGCTCGCGCGCCGGGCAACGGCGGCAGCGGCGCCGGGGATCAGGCGAACCTTGGCGGGGTCGCCCAGATATCCATCGCACTCGATCAGCGTATTGTCGCGGTCGAAGAAGATCGCCGGTCTGCTCATGCGGCGGAGAGTATCGACAATTCAGGCATTTTCAAAATGCCGGCGGCGCTGCGCAGAGAGTGTGCGCTGCGCGAGAGAGTAGAAAGTGGAGAAAGGCCCCTCACCCCAACCCTCTCCCGGATTACCGGGAGAGGGGGTAAGAGGGAGCAATGGATAGATTATTGCGCGTGCGGGAGCAGGATGGCGTCCGTCGGCGATATGGGCGAGACGTTGTCGTATAGATTCGACTGGTTGGTGTAAATGTTATCCTGGGCGATGCCGCAGAGGCAGGTTTCCTGAAAATCGACGTGGCCGTCAGCGTAGAGGACGTTCTGGCCGTCCTGCTCGTGGTTTTGGCAGTTGGCGTTTTCGATCACTTTGCTGGGCGCGCCGGGGACGGCGGCCACGACGTTGGACCATTTGGTCACGCCGGGATTCAGGTCGGCGGCGATCGGAAAATCGCCGCGCAGATGGCTCGTCAGGCGGTACCCGGCATCGGCGACGGCCTTGCTGGGATATGGGTTGGCGAAACTGTAGGCCAGGTTCTGCGTCCAGTTGGTGAAGTTGCTGTGCTTCGATGGATCGGCGGTGTCAGCGGAATAGCTGGTGTTATCGTTGAGCGAGCAGATGAAAAGCGATGTGGGCAGGTGCTCGGCGCGAAGCAGGAGGTAGGGCGCGGCCGTCAGATCGTTGGCGGCCACGCCGCCGGGCTGGAATGGGTCGGCGGCGTTCGTGCCGGTGCCCTCCGTCAGGGGCTGGGTGGGATCGTAAAGCGTCCGCGGATAGTTCCCCTGGTTCTCGTTGCAATACATGGAGATGGCCAGGCCGATCTGGCGAAGGTTCGACGCACACGCATCGACGTAGCCCTTGTCGCGCACATGCTCAACCGCGGGGAGAAGAATTCCCAGGAGCACCCCAATAATGGCGATGACGACGAGGAGTTCGATGAGTGTGAACGCGCGGCGAAAACGACTCTGCTTCATTCAGGCATCCTGTATCTAAGGGGCGTGAAAAGCGGATGAAATTAAGCGTCCCTACGTGAGCTTTTTATACATTTCCAGGGTTTGGATCAATTGACGTTCGAAAGTGAAATTCCGGCGGATATGTTCCGCCGCGGCGGCGACTATCTGTTTCAACGCCGGCCTGTCCTTCAGGAACTCCATAGCGGCGTGCAAAAATGTGTCGTGGTCGATCGCGACCGATCGGCCGGTGACGCCTTCGACGATCAATTCCTTCGTTCCGCTGGTTTGCGTGCGGAGGACGGGAATGCCGGCGCACATCGCTTCGGCGCAGGCGTAGGAAAATCCTTCTCTCGCGGAAGGCAGGAGCAAGACGTCGGCGGCTTGGAGAAGTGGAAGGGGCGGGCGATAGCTGAGAATGCCGATGCGATCGGCGACGTTAAGGCGCTGAATCTGCTCGCGCACGGCGGGCTCGTTTGGCCCTTCGCCAGCGAGGAGGATTCGAAGATTGGGAAGCGAATCGCGCGACATGACGGCGAGGTCAACCAGCCAGGATTCGTTTTTGGGATTGTCGAAGCGGCCAAGAAACAGGGCCGCAAGATCTTCGTCTCCAAGGCTGAGATCGGAGCGCGATTTTTTTCTTTCCTCTGGCGTGGGGATCGGAAATTGCTCGACATGGATTCCGTGCGGGATGAGGGAGATCCGTTCCGATGGAACGTGGGCCTGCTCGATCAGCCAATCGCGGGCTTCGCTCGATGGGCAGTGGACGTGGTCGCCGAAATCGGTCAGCCATTTCCAGGGCCCGCCCAGAGGCATGTGGGAAAGATGCAGCGTGTAGAGGATGGGTAAAGAAATGCTCTTCTGGATTCGCCGGGCGACGACGGTTGTCTTGCGATAGTGGCAATGGAGCAGATCGACGGGGTTGCCCTGGAGATATCGGCGGAGCTGGCGGGCGCGCGCAAGAGGGTCAGCGGGCCGCCTTTAAGGGGGGCGTCGATCCACGGGAAGGGGGCGGCAGCGAAGAGGTCGTGCCAGGCTCCGCGCTCGCCGGCGACGGCAACCTGGTGCCCCGCCGCGGACATTGCCGAGCAGAGGTCGAAGATATACCGGCTGACGCCACCGGCGTCGGAACCGGCGGTCAGGTGCAATATCCGCATGCGAGGTATGTTCTCATTTGCACGCCATGATTTGTAAAGGCGGCAGGGCAATTGTATGTGGCCGTCAAATACGAAGAACCCTCACCCCAACCCTCTCCCGGATTACCGGGAGAGGGGGTAAGAGTGAGTACAGGGACGAGGGGGAAAAGAGGGACATGCGATTGCCCTGGGAGAGGGGGTAGGAAAGGCCGCCACCAATGACCATCGGCATTACTTCCGATATATAGTTGCTATTGGGCGCCAACCCTATGCTGGACGTTCTGATTCAGACCCATAACGAGGAGATCAACCTGCCGCACACGCTGCAAAGCGTGCAGGGGCTGGCGAATCGCGTTTTTGTCGTGGACAGCGGCTCGACCGACCGGACCATCCAGATCGCCGGTGAATTTGGCGCGGTTGTTGTCCAAAAGGCCTGGGAAGGGTATGCCCGGCAGAAGAATTGGGCCCTGGACAACCTGCCGTTCGAGTCCCCCTGGATTTTGATCCTGGACGCGGATGAATCGCTGAGCCCCGAGCTGCGGCATGAGATTGTGAACATCATCGCCAGGCCGGTTCAAAACGTGCCGCAGTCGGCGTTTTATTTGAATCGCTTGATGATCTTCATGGGGCGGGAGATTCGCCACTGCAACTATTTTCCGGCGTGGAACATTCGCCTCTTCAAGCGCGGGCTGGCTCGATACGAGGATCGCAACGTCCACGAGCACATGATCGTGCAGGGGCCGACGAGCCACCTGCGCTATCTGATACGCCACGAGGACCGGCGCGGTCTGGAGCATTTCATCGCCAAGCACAATCGCTATTCCACGCTGGAGGCGATGGAGATTTACCGCCACAAGGAACCCTGGCCCGGGCTGTGGCGATTCTTCAACGAGCGGGTGGCGCGGCGGCGGTATATGAAATACACCATTCTGCCGAAGCTCGCGCTGCCCTGGTTCTTCACGTTCGTCTGGATGTATTTCATCCGCGGCGGGATTCTGGACCGCCGCGCGGGGCTGAACCTCTGCCTGCTCATCAGCACGTATCACCTCTTTATCCGCGCGAAATATAATGAATTGGTTAGGACGGGCGGGCAGGAGCTGAACGTGATCAGTGGTTTGGCGGTGAATGAAGGGGGCGGGGCGATTTCGCGGATTGAGACGAAGATGATTGCTCCACCCGTCGGGAAGCCTTCGGCGCCGCTCGCGCCGCTTGTCCCTGCGCCGCCGATTCAACCGGCCCCAGCGCGAACCAAACAACAACATTCAAGCCCATGGGATCCTATGGAAAACGTCAAGCGCACTTATGGATGATCGTGCGGGCATCGCTGTTTCGCCCCTCGTTTCACAACTGGTATGGCTGGCGGCGGCTTCTGCTCGAGCTTTTCGGAGCACGCCTGGGCAAGGGCGTGCGCATCCGCCCCACCGCCATGATCGAGATTCCCTGGAACATCGAGATCGGCGACAACGTGGTGATCGGCGATTACGCGATTATTTATTCTTTAGGTAAAATTAAGGTTGGCCGCGCCGCAACGATCAGCCAATATGCGCCACCTTTGCGCGGGAACTCACGACTACACCACGCGAAAATTTCCGCTTCTTAAGCCGCCCATCGTGATTGGCGAAGAGGTGTGGATAGCGGCAGACGCCTTCGTGGGGCCGGGGGTAACTGTTGGCGATCGAGCGGTTGTGGCGCGCGGGCGACGGTCATTAAGGATGTGCCGGCTGATGAAGTCGTCGCCGGACCGGACGCGCAGAATTGTGAAGCACCGTGTTTTGCGGGATTAAGTTGAAAAGATGACATCGAATGTCTAGAATCGCGACTCGATGAAACGGGCGTTAATTCACGAGAAATATTGCCCATCTTAGTACGTTTAGGGGGTCGGGACGCTTAATTTGTGTTTGTGCCTATGCGTCAAGACATCCGAAACGCAACATTCGAATTCATTTGGGCAGTTTTAGTTGTGGCGGCGGCGTGGGGCGCGACCGAAACACTTTATCTGGCCGACAAATCTTGCGCGGACACGGAAGCTTCGCGTTTTTTCTGGCGGCGATCGCCATCGTCGCGTGGCGCGGAAGATGGATCGCGGCGGTCGTGGCGCTGGTGCTTTCTTCGTTATCCGTCGCCTGGCTCATGCCGCCGAATAATTCCTTCCGAGTCGCCAACTCCGACGACGTCGTTCGGCTCGTGCTCTTCATCTGTCTGGGATTGCTGATCACCTATCTCCATTTCGCCGCAACCGCGCCGAAAAATCGCTGAAGGAGACGGATCACCGCCTGCATTTTTCGCTCGATTCCTCCGGGGTGGCGTGCTGGGACGCCAACGTGGTCAACGGCACGTTCTGGAAATCTCACAACCTTCCCGAAATCTTCGGCCGGACCAACGCCGATTTCGCCACCACCTACGAGGGCTTTTTCGCCTATGTCCATCCGGAGGACCGCGAGTTCTTCCACCTTGCCGCCGTGGGCGGGGAAGGAAATGAGCGGAACTATGAGATTGCCCATCGCATCATCCGCGGCGACGGGACGACTCGGAAGGTCAACACGCGCGGCCGGATGTACCTCAACGGCGAAGGACGCCTGGAGCGCATGGTGGGGACAGTCTTCCTGCTCGACAACAAGCTCGCCACGCCGGGCGCGGCGGCCGCGTTGAGCAAATCGGTGGCGCAGATCGCCTCGCAGTTCATGATCTGATTTCAGATCTAATTCTTGCTCTTCACGCAGAAATCGACGATGCGGGCGATTTCGCTGCGCAGGTCGCTGCCGGTGTACGACGAAGTCGACGAACCCTTTTTCCTGAAGAAATTCGCTGCGCTGAAATCCGGCGGGAAGCTCAACCTTGATGGTGTTCTTGATGGTGCGCGGACCGGCGAAGCCGACCAGCGCCTTGGGCTCCGCGAGGATGAAATCACCGAGCATGGCGAAGCTCGCGGTAACGCCGCCGGTCGTCGGGTCGGCCAACAGGCTGACGAAAAGCCCGCCGACTTCGTCCAGGCGGCCGAGCGCCGCGCTGGTCTTGGCCATCTGCATCAGCGACAGCGCCGATTCCTGCATGCGCCCCCCCCCGAGCAACTGACGATCAATAGCGGCAGCTTTTCGGCGACGGCCGTTTCGATCGTCAGCGTGATCTTCTCTCCCACGACGCTGCCCATCGAGCCCATCATGAAGGTCGGGTCCATCACCGCGAGCATGATTGGACGCCCCTTGATGAATCCCTTCCCGCAGACCACCGCGTCTTTTTCGCCGGAGCTTTCGCGCTCTGATTTGAGCCGTTCCTTGTAGCTCTTCTTGTCAACGAATTTGAGGGAATCGGTCGGCTCGATATCGTCGAACATCTCCTCGAAGCTGCCGGGATCGACCAGTTGCTCGAGCCGCTGCCGGGCGGAGATGCGGAAGTGATGCTGGCATTCGGGGCAAACGTGCAGCGCTTCCTCGACGACTTTTCGGAAGAGCATCGCCCCGCAATCGGGGCAACGCATCCACAGACCCTCGGGAATCCCGTCTTTTTTGGCTGATACCGGTTCGTTTGGCGCTTGTGACATAAGTTTGCGGCGACCGCCGGCAATTATTCCGCCGGATCGATTTCAATCGTCTCCATTGCCTGCCGGCGATGCAAGCGCTCGGCGATGGCCGGGGGCGTTTCCCCCCGCAAAACCCCGGTGGCGATCTGAAAAGCCATCGGCCGCAGGGCCAGGGCAAAACTATAGCCGCGGTTTCGCCGCAGAACCCGATTCACCGCCCCGCGGATGCGCTCAATGGCCCCGCTGAGCGGCTCGCCATCGGGCGGCGTCACCTGCAGCGGCTGCTCCTCCCATTTCGGATAGACCGTGGGGAACCGCTGGCGAAGGTCATCTGGCAAAAGCCCTTCCCACAATCCCAGGGCGACTTCCTGGAGATCGCCATTGTCGCGCGGACGGATGCCGAATTTCTTACCAATAATCTGCGCGGTCTGTGTGGCCGCCTCGTTGGCGGCAGAGCGATAGACCGAATCGATATGAAATCCCAGCGTGTCGACGAGGTGGCGAATCGCATCCATCGCCTCTGCCGTCAGCGGCAGGGAGGAGCTTCCAGCCAGGCGCTGCCTCGAGGTCCCACGGTGTCGGACCCGCTTCAATCAACACCGCACGGGTTGGCATGAATAGGTGATAAACGCGTTCCCGTGCGATGTAAAGCGACGCGATTCATTTACGCAGGGCGGCCGGCAAGCTTATTGCCAGCCGCCGCCGCAGCCCGGCGACGGCCGCGGCGCGGTCCTTCTGATCGAAAATCGCACTGGCAACCACAAACCAGTCGATCCCCGCGTCCCGCGCGATGCGGATCGTCTCCTCGTGCATCCCCCCGTCGATCTCCAGCCGCTGGTTCGGCCGCATCCGCTTCTTGATCGGCTCGATCTTGGCAAGCACCTCGGGCATGAATTTCTGCCCCGAAAACCCCGGAACGACGCTCATCACCAGCACGTGATCCACAATATCCAGCGCCGGAAAATCTTCTCCGGCGGCGTCGCCGGGTTGAGGGTAATCCCCACGTGCCTGCACCCCATCTGCCGAAGCTCGCGCCTGTCTTGGCTGGATCGGAGGTGACTTCGACGTGAAACGTCAGCCCATCCCCGCCGGCCTTAAGGAATTCCGGCGCGTAGCGCAGCGGATCGGTGATCATCAGATGGATATCCAGGAACGCACTGGTCGACCGCCGCGTCGCGGCCGTCACCGCCGGCCCAAAGCTGATATTGGGAGCGAAATGACCGTCGAGGACGTCGAGGTGAAGGAAATCGACGCCGGCGCGATCGACTTCGGCGATCTCGGCGGCGAGCTTGGCGAAATCGGCGGAGAGGATCGACGCGGCGATCTGGGGCGAGATTGAATCTAGGGGATGGGAGGTCATTGGCCTTCGGGTTTCATTTTGTCTTCTATGATAAGTTGATTTCTGAGCGTAACCACCCTCTCTTCATTCATTTTTAAAACAGCGATGGTCGTTCTTCCGACGCTTGAAAGTCCAAGTATGATTCCGTCTCCTTGAAGAGCAAAATGGCGCTCCCAGCGATCCCGCCTTGGATTAAAAAGGCCGATGCTTCTCTGCACAACAGGATCAATACCCGCGATGTTTGGTCCTTTAAAGAGGTTGCAGTGATAGCAGCAAAAAGCGAGATTCGCGGAAAGCGTCTGGCCGCCATGCTTAAGAGCGATAATGTGATCTACGTGAAACGTAATCGGCACGCGCACTGATGGCAAACGGCAGTATTCGCAGCGATGTCTGGCGCACTGCCTAACCATACGCCGCAGCGAAGCCTTCATTCATCACCGTTTGGCGGTTTTGGTCAGGGACATTCGCGCCTTGGATTGCATGATCCCCAGCGCGATTCCGATTTGGTCATAGAATTCAGCCTCCTGCCGCTGGACGGGATTTAGCAATCCCTCGCTGGCCAGAGCCGCCAACCGGTTCATACGATTGATCTGTCGAGGTGGAAATCGAAGCTTTAAAATTGCCTTGGCCGCCTCTGGCGTCATGCGACGCCATGAAGTTTCAACTAAATCCTGCCAAATACTCTCGGTTTGAGCGACCATGGCTAAATTATACCCAATTTCTCAATCCAAAATATCCAACGTCGAAAAATGCCCGTTCTCCAGAAATTCCAGGCTCGCCCCGCCGCCTGTGCTGACGTGGCTCACCTTCTCCGAAAGCCCGAGTTGTTCGATCGCCGCCGCGCTGTCCCCGCCGCCGATGATGGTCACGGCGCCGTTCTTGTTGGTGGCATCGGCGACGGCGTGGGCAATCGCCTTGGTCCCGGCCGCGAACGGCTTCTTCTCGAACACCCCCATCGGCCCGTTCCAGACGATCGTCTTCGCCTTCGCGATCTCCGCCTGGTAAATCTCCCGCGTCTTGGGCCCGATGTCGAAGCCTTCCATGTCGGCGGGAATATTCCCCTCGACGATCCTTGTCTGCGCGTCATCCGTCATCTTGTCGGAAATCACATTGTCCACGGGAAGCTTGATCTTCCCCCCCGCCTTGGCAAGGAGTGACTTGGCAAGCTCCACCTTATCGCGCTCCACAAGGCTCTTGCCGACTTCTTTACCCTGCGCCAGGAAAAACGTGTACGCCATCGCCCCCCCGATGAGCAGAACGTCCGCCTTGCCCAGAAGCTGCTCGACGACGTTGATCTTGTCGGAGACTTTGGCCCCGCCCAGGATGGCCACGAACGGCCGCTTCGGATGGCTGATCGCCTCGCCGAGAAATTTCAGCTCCTTCTGAATAAGCTGCCCGACAACGCGCGGCATTCCCGCCATCGCCTGGGCCGCGCCAAAGGTGCTCGCATGCTCGCGGTGGGCCGTGCCGAAAGCATCGTTCACATATATTTCCCCGAGCTTCGCGAGCTGCTTCGCGAAATGTGGATCGTTCTTTTCCTCTTCCTTGTGAAATCGCAGATTTTCCAGCAGCAACACGTCCCCGTCCGCAAGAGAAGCCGCAAGCTGCTCCACGGCCGGCCCGATACAGTCCGGCGCACACTTCACGGTTTTCGAAAGAAGCTTGGAAAGCCGATCCGCCGCCGGCTTGAGGGAATACTTCGGCTCCGGGCCGCCCTTGGGGCGTCCCAGGTGCGACATGAGGATCAGCCGGCCACCGCGTCCGATCACATCCTTAATCGTCGGCAGCGCCTGCACGATTCGCCGATCATCCGTAATGTTCGATCCCTCCAGCGGGACATTAAAATCAACCCGCATCAACACTGTTTTGCCCTTAACATTCACATCGGCGACCGATTTCTTAGCCATTTGATAACTCCTGTTCAGAAATAGGGCCGCGATGCTACGGCGCGCGGCAGAGCCAAGCAAGACACCCGCGCACCGCTCGTCACCTGGTCACCTGGTCACCTTGTCACCTTGTCACCGTCTCATTCCCCTAGAAATTTGACAAACCCACCCCACCCTCGCACAAATATCCCATGGACAAGCAGTTTTCCGATCTTAAGTTCGATGGCAACGGCCTGATTCCCGCGATCATTCAGGACGCCGCCACCGGACAGGTTCTCATGATGGCCTGGATGAATCGCGATGCCCTCGTCAAAACCGTGCAAACCGGCAAGACCCATTTTTTCAGCCGCAGCCGCAATAAGCTCTGGCTCAAAGGCGAAACCAGCGGACATATTCAGCGCGTCAAATCCATCGCCAGGGATTGCGATTCCGATGTCCTGCTCGTGAAGGTCGAGCAGGAAGGCGCCGCCTGCCACGAAGGATACTACTCCTGCTTCTTCCGCGAATTCGATAAGGACGGTAACACCTGGAACGTCGTGGGCCAGAAGCTCTTCGAGCCTGAGAAGGTCTACGGGAAATAGCCCTGCGGGAATAGTCCCTGAAGGAAACAGTCCCCTTGCCCAGCAAGAACTCCGCCAAATCCAATCCAGGGCAACTTGCGGAAAAGCCGCAATCGCCCCCGCCGGCCCAGCGCGCTCGTCGCCGCCTCTCGGCGGTGGATTTGGGCGCGATCTCTCCAACTGGCTCTTCCCGTTTTTCCTGGGGCTGATCCTCGTCGGCGTCTTCATCATCTGGAAATTTGGCGCCGCCGGTGGAACCACCAACCCCGTCCGCGCCATGTTCATCGCCATGAACGCCGCCACCCTCACCGGCTTCAACGGCAGCCCCGGTGTCTCCAGCGCCCTCAACAACGTCGGCCAGTGGACGACATTCGTGCTGATCATCTGCGGCAGTCTCTTCACCATGATCGCCGGCGGACTCGCCGTCATCCGCATCGCCCGCCTGAAGTTCACCGATCGCGAGCTCATCTTCTCCGCTTTCATCGTTGAAACGATCGCGGTGCTGGTCGGAGCGTCGCTCCTCTGGGATTCCGACCGCTCACCCTTCCAGGCCGCATTTCTCGCCGCCAGCGCCTTCGGAAACTGCGGGCTATTTCTCGGCACACTCCCCGGTGTTTCCAACGTCCTCGCCCACGCGGTCATTCTCCCCCTGACCGTTCTCGGCGGCCTCGGCCTGCCCGTCCTGATGGAATTCTGGTGCACTCTCGTCTTTCACGAGCCTCTCTCCGAGCATTCAAAAACCGTCATGTCAGCCACCGGCTGGCTCTACGTGATTGGCCTGATCGCGATCGTCATCCTCAGCAGCGCCGGCCGCGGATGGACGAGCTGGACCAATCTCCAAAACCAGCTTCCTGCCGCTTCCGTCCTGGCGATCGAATCCCGCACCGGCGGCATGCCCATCGCCGATCTGGGCGCCACCACCGCCCCCGCCCGCTGGTTTCTCGTTGCCCTAATGGCTGTCGGCGCCAATTCCGCCGGCACCGGCAGCGGGCTGAAAACCACCACCATCGCCGAGCTGGCCCACGGAACCCGCCGGATCCTCAAAGGTCAGCCCGCCGGACGGTCCTTCGCCATCGCCTTCGTCTGGCTCGCCACGTATATCGGCCTTGCCTTGGGCGCCGTCGTGCTGCTTTCGTACGTGTCGATCGGCGACCCCGCCGACAATATTCTCTTCAACGCCGTCAGCGCCGTGAGCAACGTCGGCCTGACGGTCTCGGCGGTCCCCGATGAAAAAGGATTGTACTTTGCCTTTAACGCCATCATCCTCGTTGGCCGGATGGCGCCGCTGATGATTCTGTGGTGGATGGCGGAGACGACGGGGGATGCGGAGTTGGCGGTGGGGTAATTTGCGATGAGAATAGTGAATTGGGGAAATTGAAACTGCGGTTATTTGCTGTTTTTCGCTTTGGTATTTTTTACGATTGCTGTCAGGATGGCGACGAGTTGGGTTGATTCGTCCAGCAAATCGCGAACACGCGTGGCTGGAAATATTTCGACCGCGATCAGAAGCCGCAGCCAGTAGTTCGCTTCGCGCGCTTCTTTGCAGGCGATGCTCATTTTTGAGAGGAAATCGGCTCGGCTTTGCCCGGCCTGCGCTTCCTCGACATTTGCTCCGACCGAAGTGGCGGCCCGAAGTAATTGACCGATGATAACGCGCGTCGTTGCGGAATGCTCCGCAGCACGACAAAGCCGCACAACGCGCTGGGCGAAAGCGAAAGTCCGCTCCGAGATGTCTTGTTTTGTCTTCATTTCGAAAAATAGTGAATAGTAAATAGTGAATTGAAATTTACTATTCACTATTCACCATTCACTATTATTTCCTAAAATCCGGAAAATGCCGTCGAAATCGTGTCCCGCACGTGCGTCTAAGCAGACGGAAAGGGCCAGTTGAATCATGCTTTCCCCCCCGCTCGATCGCTACGCCAGAACCCGAGACGCCGAGGCTTTCGCCGAGATTGTTCATGAATATCAATCCCTCGTGCTGGCGACCTGCCGCAGGAGGCTGGCCAATCCGGCCGACGTCGATGACGCGGTCCAGGAGACGTTTCTTCGCCTGGCGCAAGGCGTCTCATCTGCACAGCAATCTCGGCGCCTGGCTGCACCGCTGCGCCGTGAACGTGTCGATCGACATCAACCGCCGGCGCCGGGTGCGGGCCGAGCATGAGTCGGCGGCGGCATCACCTGCAGTGCGGGATGATCCCCAGCGCGAGCTTGCCGAACTGCGCGAGCATCTCGACGATGCGCTCGCGAAGCTTTCGGCGGCGGACAGAGAGCTCATTATCGAGCGATTTTTTGTCGGCACGCCGCAGATTGATATTGCCGCCAAGGCCGGCGTGACGCCTTCGACCATCACCCATCGGCTGCAGAAAGCGATTGAATCTCTTCGCCGGCACCTGGGCACGATGGGCTGCGCCGCCGCAACGGCGGGCGCGGCCGCTCTGGCGGAAATCCTCCACGCCGAGCATGCCAGCGCCGCCGTCGAGAAGGGCCTCACCGCGAATCTCATGAAGATCGGACTGAGCGGGGTCGCGGGCGGTGCACCGCTGCCCATTGCCGCGATTCTCATGGCCGCGATGTCTCTTCTCGTCATTAGTTTGGGAACCTGGTGGGTATGGGACCAATATTCCGCGCCAAACCCGCCCGTCGCCGCGTTACCAATGACCTCACGAACGCCCTCAACAGCCCCCGCCGCCTTTACGGTCAATGCCAATCAGGCGGCGAATACAATTCCCCCTCAGTGGCAGCAAACGCCGCCCGCCACTCGATCCGGAATCCTCTCCGGCAGAGTCACCGATGCCGGCGGAAACCCCGTCCCCGGCGCTACCGTGCAAATCATCGGCAGCCGCCCAACCAGGACCGACGCCCAGGGCTTCTACAGCTTCGCTACCTTCCGCGGCGGACCCGGCGCCTACGATGTCGACGTCACAGCTCCCGGCTTTGTTTCCTTGAATAACACCGCAAAAATCCAGCTTTCCGCCGCTTCCAAAGCCCGTCGCGATTTTGTCCTGGAACGCGGCCAGAGGCTCAGCGTCATCGTCAAAAATGCGCAAGGCAAACTTCTGGATCGCTCATCTCTTGAAGTCGCACCGATGGGCCAGCGCTTCGGACGCCAAATTTTTCCCGATGCATTCGACCGTGACGGCGCCACGAACTTCACCCTTCCTCTTAACCAGGGCTCGTTCGAACTCTTCGCTTCGGTGGAAAACTACGCGCCGATGCGCCAAATCATCGCCACTTCGTCCCCCGACAAAACGCTCCACGTTACCCTCGTCATGAAGCCGGGCCTCACCGTCAAAGGCGTGGCGATCTGCTCCGACCACAGACCCGCCACAGGATTTACGATTTCCGCTCAGCCCGCATGGTGGAACAAGGGGTCCATTTACGAATCCAAGATCGATGGCAGCGGAAACTTCACCCTCACCGGCGTCGCCCCCGGCGAAAACACCCTCTCTATCTGGTGGGGAAATAGCGGCCGGCAGATCGCCGATATCCATATGCCGCCGACAACCCAGCCCATCGCAATCAATGTTCCATTTCCCTCGGGTTCTTCCCGGGTTACCGCGAAAGGGCAAATTCAACTCACTGGCAATCCTCTGCGTCTCGGCTACGGGCCGTCACTGGACATGGATTTTTTTAATCTGCAAACCCGCGAACACTTTTCAACGTCCGCCAACCCCGTTGGTCGCTCGCGAAATAAATTCCAATATTCCGTGAGTGTCGCTCCGGGCCCCTATCGGATTTCAATCGAATCCATATACACAGTTCACAAGACCGTCGACCATGTCGATTTACCGGGAAGTTTGCCCCTAATCACCCTCCAGGCCGCCAGCCACCCCCTGTTCACGGGCACCGTGAGCGACCCCAGTGGCAATCCCATCACCAATTTCGCCATCCGAGCAAGCAAATTTGAAACCATCGGCGACGGTCCCAACTACTATCAGGACGATCAGTGGACTCAGATAAACGATCCAAACGGCCGCTTCAGCATCGAATGCGTCGGCCCTGGCGTCTATTCGGTCCAAATCGCCACGCGCGACTTCGCCTGGATCTGGAGCCCAAAAGTCCGCCTCGAAGAGAACCAGTCATCAAAGGATTTGCAGATTCAGTTGACCCCCGGCGGATCCGTTACCGGGATCATTACCGACTCTTCCCGCAAACCCCTGGCTGGCGCTAAGGTCATCCCCCTCTCCATGGCTACGGGCACCAGCTTCGCTACTCAATACGATTTCGAGACCGAAGCGGGCGCGGTACTAACCGACTCCACCGGCCGCTTCCTCATTCCGCACCTTCAGCCCGGCAGCGAAACCCTCAAGATTACCGGCGAAGATTTCGCCCCGATGACCCTCAGCAACGTCGCCGTCGTCGAGGGCAGGAAAACCGACATTGGAACTATATCCCCACACATCGGCGGCACCGTCGAAGGAACGGTCTACGACATTGACGGCAAACCCCTCGCAGGGGCAAACATCCTGTTTGACGATTCGGAGCAGTCACCCGGCCCCTTCAACAATGGTGACACAGCCCACCGCCTCCTTTCCGCCACGACTGATGCCCTCGGTCACTATCGCGCCCAGCATCTGCCCACGCAGTGGATATGGGTGAATCTCGCCAATGGCTACGATCTCAAAGGCGTCATCCGGCGCGTGGTTCGTCCCCTCGATCGCAAGACCGCCCAGCTCGATTTCGGCGGCGCCGTGCCCACAATCAGCGGCCGGCTTACGAAAGATGGAAATCCACACGCATACCAGAACCTTCTGCTCGTGACACAATCGTACGTAAACACGCCTATCGAAGCGATGTGCGCATCGGATGCGAATGGATACTTCAAATTCTTCGGTGCGCCGCCGGGACGATACGTCCTCTACTGCATGTTTGGCGCCGGCCGGGATTGGATCCCCATTCGCCGTCTTGACCTGGGGGCACAGCCGCAGGACCTGGGAACCATCGACTGCGATCAGGGCGATGTCGTCCTGCGGTTCACCTTCGACGATCCCGCGCTGGCTTCTTCGCGCCGCAGTATCTGCGTCTCCACCCCCTGGCCCAATGGCCTTCTATGGGCCCGCATGTTGGACTTCGGCGATGAAGGAGACCACCTGCGCGCCACCGGCGTCCCTGCCCAGAATCTGATTATTTCCGCCGCCTTTTTCGATGACGGCAACCTTCTCTTCACCGCCCCCTTCCAGCGAATCGGGGGAGTCGCGGAAACGTCGGTGACCATGCGAATCCCAAAATCGTCCGCCACCCTTCGCCTCATCGACACCTCCGCCCCCACCGGCAAGGAACCTTTCCCCGTCCGCTTCGATCTCCAATCCGAAGACGGCTCCATCCACGCCGAAATGGGCCTCTGGGATTCCTCCACCGATAAGAGCCAAGTCCCTCCCGGACGCTATTACTTCTCTTATCCAATGGGCAGCCTCGTGCCCATTCCCGGCCTGCCTCATTTCACCATGACGGCCGGCCAGACCACCGAAATTCGCACAGATTTCTCCCCGGCGCGGTTCCGGCACGTGAACGTGGCCGTCTGGTCATCCACCGGAATCCCCATCACCTCACCGCCGCCCCAGGTCTTCGACTCAAACGGAAATCAGCTGCTTCCCTGGGATGTCCCGCGCATAGGCGCCCTCTTCTTCCTCTGCCCCGGGAATTACCGCGTGGTGATGCCTTTAGCCGGCGGCTTGTCATTCAGCCAACAGATCACGGTGACCCCGCTGTCGCCGGGCCAGGGGCCGTGGACGGAGGTTCCGGTGGATGTGGTGTTGCCGGAGTAGGCGTTGAGTTTCGAATTCGCCGCCCCTCACTCCATATACTCACACCAAGTCTTCGTCGTCTCCCAAAGCGTCACCCCCGCCAGCTTTGCCCCAATCACCTCCAGCTTCGGCTTCAGCATCCGATAGATCACCATCGCAATATTCTCAACGGTAGGAATCAGATCGGAAAACTCCGCAATCTCCACATTCAGATACCGATGATCCAGCGGCTCGATCACCGTGCTCGCCACAACCTCCTCAAACTTCGGAATATCCACCACAAACCCATTCCCATCCGGCATCCCCGCCAGCGTCACCTGCAAAACATAGTTATGCCCATGCCCATGCGGGTTGTTGCACTTCCCAAACTGCCGGCGATTTTCATCCTCAGACAGGGCTGAATTATGTAGCCGATGCGACGCCGAAAACTCGAATTTCTGGCTAAGCCGAACCATGGGAAACTCCTGGGCAAACAGGGACAGGGTGAGATACGGGCTCAGCGCCAGCCGAAGATGATGCAGCTTCGCCTCCGGCCACGCGTCTTTGAGGCTTTCGTAAATGCACGTGATCAGCATCGCCCCTCCCGCGAGCCGCCCGCGGCGGACAAACGCGACCGCCGTCGGAATCGCCAGCTCGCGCACCTTCTGGTCGATTTCCTTGATATTCAGGATGCAGCCGGTCTCCGGCGACGGGTCGCCGACAACCGTCACCTCCAGCGTGAAATAATGCCCGATCCCGATCAGCGGCGGATATCCCGCAAACCCATTGGAAGGAGTGCGTGCCGCCGGCGCGGCCTCTTCCGGATTGATGCCGAATCGAACTTCACGGGTCAGGCGGAACATTTCCTCAATCATACGCCGCGGATCAGTTGGGTCGAGTTGTGGCGCTCTTTGCCGCGTCCTGATACTTGGCAAGCTGCTTGCTCATATAAGGATCGCCCGGCTGAAAGCTCAGTGCCTTTGCTTCTGCCGTCGCCGCCAAGTCGGCCCGGCCGAGATGAAAATAGACCTCCGCCAGGGTATCGATAATGGCCGCATCGTTCGGCGGCCAGCGCGACCGCCTTCTCCGCCCAGGCGCGGGCTTCGGGAAGATGGCGATCGCATTTGGCACATAGCCACGCCGCTTCATTCAACTTTTCGGGGTCATTGGGGCCCGAATCCAGGTCCCGTATGACCGAATCGTAGCTCCAACCAAAGAGCAAATCGGCGTCGCTCGTTCGCCCCATGCTCCGCAGCAGCGGAACGATATCGATGGCGATATCGGTGTCTGTTGGCTTGGTTCCCAGAAGCTGCTCCAACCGGCGGTTGATCTCCTTCTGATTGTTGCCCGCGACTGCCGCGCGTAGATAGCGCCAGTAAATCTCCCCCCAAAGCTGCGGAAGCTTGTCCGGCGTCAGCTTCCACTGATGCCCCATGTGGTCGGTCATCAGCAGGTCGCTGCCGTTGCCCATGAGCAGCATCGCCTGCTCCTTTTCCTTGGCAGCGGTTTCATCGTCATCCCGGCGCACCGCGATCGCCCCCAGCGCCAGGTGAACATTGGCATCGGTGAGCTGCTGAAAATCAAGCTCATTGCCCACATCTGCCGGGTCGCGCTTCAGATACGCGCGAAGCTCGCCCTCGGCGAAGACATCCCACCCATGCTCGTAGAGATATTCGCCAACGTAGTATCGTTGCATGCGATTGGTCGACCCCGCGAACGCAGCGGTCTGCGCCGCCTGGGCCTTAGCCGACTCCCCCGTGCGGGAATACATCTCCGCCAGGGCGTACTGAAGCATCGGCTTTTGAATGTCAGCGCCGGCGGTGCGGATGTCGCTCTCCAGGCCCTTCAGCGGCCCAAAGTTTGCCTGAAGCGCGAACAATTCCAGCATGGCCTGCGGAATTCCTGATGATTGTTCCACCGTGCTTCCGCGCTGAATTTCTATGCGGCGCCAATCGGCCGCCTCGTCATATCGCTTCTGCTGGCATTCCGCATCGGCAAGGAACCGGATGACAAAGTCAAACTCCCCGTCATCGTCGGTCGGCTCGGCGAATTCCAACTCCGCGCATTGAGACAGATAGTCCATCGCTCCCGCGACATCGCTGGAAAGCCGCGCGTAACCGCATACGGCCAGTTGCCGCGAATCGTCGGGCGCAGGGGGTTATGCTTTGAAACCCATCCAGCCACCCCTGCTCGCGCAGGCATTCGACGATCGTCCACTGCACCGCGGGGCTGGGGTCTTCAGTAAGCAACCGGGTCAGCGCCCCGAGGCCTGCCTGATCGTCGAACCCTGCAAGCTGCCCGATCGACACCCGCCGGGTTTCGATGTCGGGTGCGCCGTAATTCAGGAGCAATTGCTTTACCTTTGGCGGATCGGTTGCCGTATACCACGGCAGCGCCAAAAGGATGTCCTGCGCCTGTTTCCGCAGCCCCGGATCGGCGGATTTGATGAGCTTCAGGATCGCCGGGCGCGATGCTTCCCGCAGGTTGATCAGGGCATTTGCCGCGGCCTTGCGGTCGTCGGCGTTGTCGGAATTTCAGCTGCGCGATCCAGGCGTCAATTCGCTGATCCGCCGAGGGCTGCGTCGTCGATGAAACCGTCCTGGCCCAGCATCCTGCAAAAAGCCCAAAGACCACCACAAAAAGCACGAAAAATCAGAGGCAAAAATGCGCCTTTGCCAATCCATCCGCGGTGGACCTTTTCACCCCTGCGAGCATAGAATTCATACGGGATTTCGAGATAATAGCTGGGCTGTAACATCTCACCTCCAGCGCCCGGAATCACCTTTGGCGCAAAGGCGGGTGAACTTCTGTTTTTACGCATGACTGGAGCACATGGATGGCTGAGAACAACGTACCCGAAACATCGCCCGCTTCCAACAGTAAATACGACGAAGCGATGATCAAAGTGCTTAACGACGTGGAGCACGTCCGCACCCGTCCGGGCATGTACATCGGCGGAAATAACGTCAAAGGACTGCACCATCTCATCTACGAGATCGTCGACAATTCCATTGACGAAGCCCTTGCCGGTTTTTGCAAAAATATCCTGGTGAAGATCAACGCCGATGGCTCGATGACCATCGCCGATGACGGCCGCGGCATCCCCGTCGGCATCCACCCCACGGAAAAAATCCCTACGGTCGAGGTCGTCTTCGCGACCCTGGGCGCCGGCGGCAAATTCGACCACAAGGACGGCTCCCCCTATGCCACCAGCGGCGGGCTGCACGGCGTAGGGGCGTCCGTCGTCAACTTTCTCTCCGAATGGCTCGAAATCGAGGTCAATCGCGACGGCAAAACCTACCAGATGGAATTCGCCCGCGGCGTGAAGTCCAGCGACCTGAAGGTCATCGGCAAGGCATCCAAATCGGGCACCAAAGTCACCTTCAAGCCCGATTCCGAGGTCTTTCCTGACATCGAATTCAAATACGAAATGCTCATTGGGCGAATTCGCGAATTGGCCTTCCTGAACCAGGGCCTGCGCATCGTCGTCGAAGACGAGCGAATCGGAAAACGCGAAGAGTTCAAGTACGACAACGGGCTCGTTCAATACGTCCAGAGCCTCAACGAGGGAAAGATATCGCTGCATCCCGTCGTCTATTTCAAGAAGGAGGACGCGGAAAACCGGCTGGTTGTCGAAGTCGCCATGCAGTACAGCGACGGGTTCAGCGAAACCCTGCTGACGTTCGCCAACAACATCAACAACCACGATGGCGGCACGCATCTCAGCGGCTTCAAGACCGCCCTCACCGGCACGATCAACCGTTACGCGGAGGCCAGCAATCTGATGAAGAAGGACCTCCGCCCCAGCGGCGACGACGTGCGCGAAGGCCTTGTCGCCATCATCAGCGTCAAGCTCCCCGAGCCGCAGTTTGAAAGCCAGACCAAGGACAAGCTGCTGAACCTTGAAGTCGAGTCGTTCGTGCAGCAGGCGGTGAACGAAAAGCTGGCCGCCTATTTTCAGGAGAATCCCAAGGAAGCCAGGGCGGTCTTCGAGAAGAGCATGCTTGCCGCCGAGGCGCGCGAGGCGGCCCGAAAGGCGCGCGAGCTCACCCGCCGAAAAAACAGCCTCGAAGGAAACAGTCTTCCCGGCAAACTGGCCGATTGTCGCAGCAAATCCAACGAGGAGACGGAAATTTTCCTGGTCGAGGGCGACTCCGCCGGTGGCAGCGCCAAGCAGGGCGCGATTCCAATATCCAGGCGATCCTGCCGCTGTTTGGAAAAATATTGAACGTCGAAAAGGCCAATGCCGTGAAGATCATCTCTCACGAGGCGATCCGCACCATCATCAGCGCCCTCGGCTGCGGGTTCCGCGAGGATTTCAGCCTTGATAAACGCCGCTACGGCAAAATCGTGATCATGACCGACGCCGACGTTGACGGCAGCCACATCCGCACGCTGCTGCTGACGTTCTTCTTCCGGCACATGACCGAGTTGATCCGCGCCGGAAGGGTCTACGTCGCCCAGCCGCCGCTTTACCAGGTGGTTCGAAAGAAAAAGAGCGAATACGTCCTCAACGAACGCTCCATGCGCAAGGCCCTGACCGACCTTGGCCTGGAAGGCACGCAGCTCATCATCCGCGACGACGAAGGCAAGGAGAAATCGCGCGTATCCGGCGAAGAGATGCGGCGCGTCGTCGATCTGCTCAGCAAGCTGGAAGAGGTGGTGAAGATCATCCAGCGCCGCGGGATCGACTTTGCCGAATTTCTGGCCCGGCGGAATTCGGCCGGGCGATTGCCCGAGTATCACGTGGTCGCCGACGGCGAGGAACATTATTTCTACACCGCCGCCGAGCGGGACGCGTTTTTAAACAAGCAGGATATCGAAGCTGACGCCAAGGAAGCTGATCCCACCGACGGCAACGGCTCGCCGTCCGACCCGCGCCGCGCCAGAAAAATCAGGAACTCCACGAGGTCAAGGACCTCGGAAAAGTGTTCAGTCAGCTCGAGCAGTTCGGGTTATCGATCGAGGATTACTACCTCACGCAGGAAGAATCCGTCAGCGGTGAGAAGCTGCCGACAAAATACACCCTTTTCAGCGACGACAAAACGCATGATGTCGCCGGCGTGGCGCAAATCCTTCCTTCGATCCTGACGCTGGGAAAGACGGGCATCGAGATCAAGCGCTTCAAAGGCCTTGGCGAGATGAACAGCGAGCAGCTCTGGGAAACGACGCTCGATCCGGGCCGCCGGGTGCTCCTTCGCGTGACGCTGGAGGAAGCCGGCGAAGCCGAGCGGCTTTTTAGCGTGTTGATGGGTGAAGACGTCGAGCGCCGGCGGCAGTTCATCGAGGATCACGCGCTGGAAGTGAAGAATCTGGACGTTTGATCGCTAATGTGGCAACTGATCGCCGCGGGTGAGTTGCTGCGCCAGGAACGGATGCTCCTGCATCCAATCCTGGATCGCCTCGATCCGGTTCCCCGGATCGGGATGGGTTTCGAGAAATTCCGGTTCGGAGTCGGCGCCAGGCTCTTGAGGATATTCATCACATCGATCATCGCCCGCGGGTCGTAACCGGCTTCGGTCATGTACTGTAGCCCGCACTGGTCGGCCTGGGATTCGTCCTTGCGGCTGAAGCGAAGCTGGATCATCTGGTCGGCAATGTCCGCGATCGCCCAGGTCGATAGGCCGTTGTGATTTCCGCTGGCGTAGATGGCGGAGCCCCAGACGATGGATTTCCCCAGCCGGCTTTGCTCGATCTGCTGGGCGACGTGGCGCTCGACGACGTGCCCGGTTTCGTGGCCGAGAATGCCGGCAAGTTCTGCTTCGTCCTGCAGCTTGTCGTAAAGGCCGCGGGTGATGAAGATCTGCCCACCCGGCAGGGCAAAGGCGTTGATCGTCTGCTGGTCGGCCAGCAGGTGATATTGAAACGGATAGCCGCTCTCGCGCGGCTCGCGCTGCGAGGCGATCGTCTCGCCGACGTGTTGGACCGCCTGGGCCTTGGGATCGGGCGGGGCGATCTCGCCGCCCATTTCGCCGATCATCTGCGGGGCCGATTGCAGGCCAAGGGCGATCTCCTGGTCGGCGGTCATCGAGACGTGCTGCTTCTCGCCGGTGACCGGGTTGATCGTTTCGTGGCTGAAGTAGGAAAAGATGCCGAAGAGAATGACTGCGATCCCGATGATGTGGCGGAGGTGGAAACCGGGAGCGCGTCCGTAGCCGTAACCATAACCGTAATAGCTCATGCAGTCCCCTTGGCGCAGAGTTTTCGCGCGGTGTCGGAAATCCTCTGATGGGCGAGCTCACAAGCATAATCGACGGCAATGGTTTTGCGATAGGCTTCGATGCGGCGAATCGGGTCCGGCGTCGCGTCGGCGGCGGCCAGAAACGGCGCGTGCAGCCGTTCCCAAAGGTCCATCACCTCGGCATACGTCTGCGGCGAGCCAGGCCGTTGGCCTTTTGGAAGCTGGTTATCGGACATGACAATGCTGTGCGCCGGAAGCCGGCGGATGAGGGCGTCGATCGACGTCGCCTCGGCCGGAGGCAACGCGACGTCGGCCGTCGGAACGATTGCGACCAGCCGCCCTTCGCCGGCCGGATAGACGGCGGCGAGGAAGACGTCGAGATAGAGATCGGCCTGCACTTGCGCCGGCGCGCCTGAAGCGCCGGTTCGATGGAGCCCCAGCCGGCGATGAGGAGCTGGCCGCGGAGGATCGTGGAGGCGATGGCGTTGCCGTCGAGTTCGTTCGCGCTGGCGGGGAGCAAGTCGAGCTGGACGGTTCCTTCGCCGCAGCGCTGGCGGCGCTGGCGGCGCGATTCCTGGAGCGGCATGTAGAGCCGCGACAGGGAATCGAAATCGCGTGCGTTCCAGGCGAGATGTTCGGCGGCGGCGAGGGTTTTCTCGGCGGCCAGGTACTGCATCCGCGATAGCTGCTCCTGTCCGAGCTCGCAGAGATCCTGGATTTGTGCGGCAGGCATGGGCATGATTTTAACATCCCTAAACCAGAAATCAGAAATCAGAATCAAACTGCTCTGCTGAAATCCTCGCCATTTGGTATTCCAACCCCCACCCTAACCCTCCCCCGGAGTACCAGGGGAGGGGAAAAGAGGCAGAATCGCCGAAGGATTTCAGCAGAGCAGAATCAAACCCGAAATCCGAATGACGAATCAAATTCGAAATCAGAATGATCAAATGATGAAAGGGAATCCCGCGGGTGCAAGCACCCCGCGGCTTTGACAACGGACGTTTTCGTCATTCGGGTTTCGGATTTGATTCGGAATTCTGGTTTCTGGTTTCGTCATTTTCCACCTAGGGCATCGGTAAATCCGCCTGCACGAGCGTCGGTTGATCGTTTCGGGGAAGCAGGCGTGTTCTGTAGACGGTTACGGCGACGCCGGGGGTGTCCGGCATTTGGCCGTCGGTGAGGCGAAACATCCAGCCGTGGTAGGGGCAGACGGCGCAGGCGTTTTCGATGGCGCCGGCGGAGATGTCGTGACCGGCGTGGGGGCAAGTGCTGTCCATCACATAGGGCGTTCCCTGGTAGCGGAAGACGGCCAGCGAGAAGCCGTCGATCTCGACGTATTTACCGGCGCCTTCGGAAACTTCATCGAAATCGCACAGGCTCACCCAGGGCACTACTGAACCTCCGAAAGTTTAACCGGCCGCTTTTCGGCCGCGCTGATCATGACGGCTTCGAGGACGCGCTGCGTTTCAAACGCATCGGCGAAATCGGAAAGCGGAATCGTCGGGGTATTTCCGGCCAGGTTCATCATGAGATCGGCGGCCTGGTTGATGAAGGTGTGCTCATATCCAATGATATGCGCGTCCGGCCACCAGGCGTGGGCGTAGGGATGATCGGGAGCGTGGGTGACCATGATCTTGGTCCAGCCGCGGGTTTTGGCGGGGGCGGTGTTGTCGAAATAGCTGAGGTGGTTCATGTCTTCAAAGTTGAAGCTGACGGCCCCTTTTTCGCCGTGGATTTCAACGCCGTTCTTGTTCTGGTAGCCGGTGGAGAAGCGGGTGGCCTCGATGCTGCCGACGGCGCCGCCGGAGAATCGGCAGAGGAAAAGGGTGGCGTCGTCGACTTCGACTTTGCCTTTTTTCCCGCCGCCCTTGGCGCCGCCGGCGATCCCGCCTGCCGAGCCAACCGACGGGAGGGTGCGTTCTTTTACGAAGGTTTCGGTAATGGCGCCGTTGATTTCGGTGATTTCCTCGCCGGTGATGAAGCGGGCCATGTCGATGATGTGGGCGCCGAGGTCGCCGTGGCTACCCGAGCCGGCGATTTTCTTGTCGAAGCGCCAGATGAGAGGGACATCGGGGCCTGCCCAGTCCTGGAGGTAGTAGCCGCGGACGTGATAAATCCGGCCGATTTTCCCGGCGCGGGCGAGCTGATACGCCAGGGCGACGGCAGGCGTTCGGCGGTAGCTCCACCAGACGGAGGTCTTCGATTTTTTGAATTTTCTGGCGGCATCGCGCATTTTGCGGGCGTCGTCGAGACTGGCCGCCAGCGGCTTTTCGCAGGCGACGTGCTTGCCGGCTTCCAGGGCGGCCAGGGCCATCTCGCGGTGCATGTGGTTCTGGGCGGTGATGTCGACAAGCTGGATTTCGGGATCGGCGATCGCTTCGCGCCAATTGGTCGAGGCGTGTTGCCAGCCCCATTTCTTCGCGAATTTGTCCAATTCGGATTTGTTCTGCGCGGCGACGGTGTGCATGACGGGCTCGGCGGGGAGGTCGAAGAATTTGGGGGCCTTGAGGAAGGCGTTGCTGTGGGCGCGGCCCATGAATTTCTGGCCGATGAGGCAGATGTTGATCGCGTCTTTCGGCATGGCGGGGTTCTCCGGTTAGCGGGGCGGAGTTTAACCGCACGGGCCGAACCCCGGAAATTCGAAATTCGATTGACCAAAGCTTTTATGCCGTGCGCGAGCTACCAGGGCTGCGTTTACCCTGGGGTGACGCCCTATGGCAATTCTTGCTCAGCACTCCCCAGGGCCTCGACGAAGCAACCCAGGTCGATAAAGCCGATAAATACCGGCTTTTCCCCGATATAATAGTTCAGGCCGCCATGCCCTTATCGATCATCCCAGCCATCTTCGTTTTCATGGGCAACTACCATGTCGATAATACCTATGGTAATTGTGCTTATTGCGCTTCAGCGCCACCCGGTCAAAGGCATCCATTTGGCGCGATAAAGGGATGATGCAGAGCTTGTTGGAGATAAGGCAATGACTCGACGTTTGCGGGCTGGAATCTTGGGATATGGCCGTATGGGCCGGGGCTTTGTCGCGGCCATGCAGCAGAGCGATGACTGGGAGATCGCCGCTGTCTGCGATACCTCGGAGCGGGCGCGGGAACTGGCGGGCAGGTCGGCGCCGGGGGCCAAGATACTTTCCGATCCGGAACCGATTTTCTCTGATCCTTCAATCGAAGTCGTCGGGCTCTTTACACTTGCCGATGCGCGGCCGCAGCAGATTCGCAAGGCCCTGGGATTCGGTAAGCACATCCTGGCGGAAAAGCCGCTGGGGGCGGACATCGATACCGAATGGCAGCTTGTTAAAGAGATCGAATCAAGCGACCGGCTCGTCGCGGTGAATCTTTTCAATCGAAATGCGTGGTATCACAAGGACATGCTGGCATTCATCGCCGAGGGGGAGATCGGCGATTTGGCGATCGTGCGGGTGTGCCATATGACGCCGGGGCACATGCCCACCGAGGGGCATGAACCAGAGGGGCCGCCGTTTCATGATTGCGGGATGCATTACGTCGATCTGGCCCGCTGGTATGCCAAGAGCGAATACGACACCTGGCACGCGCAGGGCATTCGCATGTGGGACCACACCGACCCGTGGTGGATCAACGCCCATGGTCAATTTAAGAATGGCGTGGTGTTCGATATCACCCAGGGATTCGTCTATGGTCATCTGGCCAAGGAAAAAACGCACAACTGCTATGTGGACGTGATCGGTACCAAGGGCATTTGCCGAATGCATCACAACTTCATCGACGCGACGATCGAGATGCACGGCATGAATGCGACGGTGCGCAAGACCGCGCTGTTTAACGACAAGAAGCTGGACGTGATGATCGACATCTTCGCCCGGTCGGTGTTTGCGGGAAAGAACCTTGGCATGCCGACAGCCCGCGACAGCGCGATCGCCTCGCAGGTTTCCTGGGCGATGCTCAACGACGCGGTGGCGCACCATCCGGCGGCCATCGGGACCAAGAACGACATGCGGCAGATCCTTCAACACCGCCGGTCGCTGCGCAGCGGGTATGGGCTGCCGTCGCGGCCGCAGGATTGCCCGGAGGCGGCGGTGCCCGCGGGGCAGCCGCCAATGGCGTGCGGGGAGGAGATCTGCGGGTTGCAGGAAGCCGCGAAGCGGGCGGAGAATCAGAGCGTGGTGCAATAACGGTGCTAGCCCGAGGCGAATTCCTGTCCGCGTTTTTCGGGGCCGACGGCGGTAACAAAGATTGCGACGATAAAGATCGTCGCGGCGCTGGTGGCCATGACGGTGGCGTAATTGTGCTTCGTGGCGAGTGACGCCTCGAGCACGGCGATGTAGCTGGCGACAAGGTTGCCGCATTGATACGCGAAACCGGGCATCGAGCCGCGGATGTGGTTGGGGGAAAGCTCGTTGATGTGCGCGGGGATGATGCCCCAGGCCCCTTGGACCATGAATTGGAGAAGAAAAGCGCCCACGGCAAGCTTGGCGACGGCCGAGGGGAGGGCCCAGAGGGGGACGGCGAAGATCGCGCCGACGAAGGCGATGATCATTGCATTCCGCCGGCCGATGCGGTCGGAGAGCCGACCGAAGAAGATGCCGCCGATGATGGCGCCGATCATGGAGATGGCCGCGAGGTTGGATTTTTCGGCGACGCCGAAGTGGCGGTAGCGCTGGAGGAAGGTGGGATAGAGGTCCTGGGTTCCGTGGGAGGCGAGGTTCATCATCGCCATGAGGGCGACGAGGTAGAAAAAGATGGGCCAATGGGTGATTAGGCCGCGAGCGAGGTGCTTCCACGAGTCGGCTTTATTTTTTGCCAGACTTCCGATTCTTTGACCGCGAAGCGGACGAAGACGGCCAGCAGCGCCGGGACGCCGCCGATGAAAAAGAGCGGGCGCCAGCCCCAGTGGGGGAAGACGAATTTGTAGGCGATGGCGGCGGCGAGATAGCCGAAGGCGTACCCTTCCTGAAGGATTCCTGAAAGCACGCCGCGGAATCGGGCGGGGACTTTTTCCATGATGAGCGAAGCGCCGACGCCCCATTCGCCTCCCATGCCGATGCCAAAGAGGGCGCGGAGGATGAGGAATGTGGTGAAATTGGGCGCCATACCGGAGAGGACCTCGACGATGGAATAAAAGACCAGGTCGATCATGAGGGGGATTCGCCGGCCGTAGCGGTCGGCAATGAGGCCGAAAATGAGCGCCCCAACCGGCCTGAAGGCGAGGGTAAGGGTGACGGCCAGTGCCATCTCGGCGTCGGTTTTATGAAAATCGTGCCCGATGTGGGGCAGGGTCATGACCAGAATGAAGAAATCGAAAGCATCGAGTGACCAGCCGAGGAACCCGGCCAATACGGCGGGGAAGGCGCCTTGGGGGGAAGAGGAGGGGACCTCCATTGGTGGAGACATTATCAGAATAGTTGCGGGTTGCGAGTTGCGAGTTGCGAGTAAGATTGGGCGATTTCGATTTCGCTTTTTTGGGATATAGTAGGAATCCAACGGAATGGGCATTTCGGCGATTCATTTGAAGCCTGCCGACGGAGTAGGCGGCAGGGCCAGCGATAACGCACAACCGGCGGGGTCCGTCGCGGACGCCGCGCCGTCTGAGGCGTTTTGCCAGCAGCTTATGGATTTTCTCGATCGCCATCGCAGGGCGATCCTGCTGACGGTCGCGGCGATTTATCTTTTGGGGTTCAACGGGCAGTGGCTGCTTCAGCCGGATAGTGCGCTTTATCTTTGCCTGGCGCGGAATCTGGCGCGGGGGTGGGGATATACCTTTGGCGGGGTGCTGCACGACACAGCCTGTCCGGGCGTTCCGATGGCGCTGGCGGCGCTTTACCGGGTCTTTCCCGATCATATTGTTCTTGCCGCCGATGTGCCGATGTGGGTGTGCGGGGTGGCGGCGCTGGGGCTGGTCTATCGGCTCGTGCTGCTCGCGTATGACCGAAAGACGGCGCTGCTGGTGACCTGTGCCGTGGCGATCACCACCGAGTTTTATCGATACGCATTCTCGATCCTCACAGACATGCCATTTCTAACCGGCGTAATGGCGGTGCTGGCGGGGCATGAGGGAGTATTTCATTCCAGCGCCGAACGCCGGGCGCGGTGGTGGGATTGGTGCTGCTGATCGGTGGGCTGATCGTGCTCATCACCACGCGTCCGCTCATGATCGCGTTCCTGGCGGCGTGGTTTGTGTCGCTGGGGTTTGCCGCGGTAGTGCGGCGGAATTTGAAGGCGGCGGGGGCGATCGCGCTGTGCGCGGCGATATTGGTGGTCTTCTTCGTTTTCGATCCTGCGCCGGCGGGGACACGGGCTGGTCAGCGGATATCTCCAGTATGCCGTGCATCAGCTCACGCATTTTGACGATCTGCGTACGGCGATTGAGCTGAATTTCGGGAGGCTTTTAAATCCGCTGATCGCGAAGGCCGCGTTCGGTTTGCGGCTGGGGGGCTGGTGGTGGCCCAACGCGATTTTTGGGTTTTGCATCATTGCCGCGGCCGTGGCGCTGATCCGCAAGCGCATGCTCTGGGGGTTGTGGGTGATCGCCCTGGTGGCGACGCTTTTGATGACGGTTTCGGACGACCGGTATTTTCTGCCGATTCTGCCGCTGATCGTGCTGGGGTGGTGGGACGCCATCCGGCGATTCAATCTGCGGTTTCCGACGGCGGTGGGGAATTGGATTTTTGCGTTTCTGGTCGTGCTGGGGACGGTTCCTAACGCGGTGCTGCTTGGCGGGTTTGTGATTCACCAGAGGTGGATTCCGTTTATTGACGGGTATCAGAACGGCAAATTCGTTCCGGCCGTGCAGATGGCCGAGGAGATCCCGGCCCAGACGACGCAGGAAGACGTGATCCTCTGCCCGGAGAAATTGGCGCGGATCATGGCGTTTTTGTCGGACCGGATGTTTTATGAATTCAACGAGCCGATCAAGGCGACAAATGGTCACATGCTGGTGATTCTCGATCCGGCGGACATCGAATATAAGCGCTGGCTGAAGCGGGCACAGGTTCACGCCTATGGCGATCCGCTGCTTACCGTCAATCGCGGCCCCAATCTTCCACCGCTGACGCTGGAGCGGGCGCGGTTTGCCTTACCAGACGATGAGCGGACGCACGATGTGCCAATAGGCCCGTAGCAGCGGGTTGCCGATCCGGCGGAGGATTTTGCTGCGCAGCTCGGGGAGATCGATTTCGGATACGAAGTCGCGGACGAACTGGCGGTCGCCGATGCGGCGGCGATCCTGGGCACGGCGGCGATGTTCCAGGAGCCTCGCCAGGTTTCTTCGGCAGAGAAAAAAGCGATAGGCGGCCAGCTTCTGGCCAAGCACGCCGTTGCGCCAGGCGAAATAGAGCTGCCCGAATTCCATGGCGACGATCGCGGGCAGAAGAATCAGCAGCGTGGGGAACTTGTAATACGTCGCCAGCAGATACCAGCGATTGCGCTCGAGGTAAAAATAGAATTTGTAGTCGTGGCGGTATTCATACTGGTGCCAGACGACGGATGCGGGGATATAGTGGATTTTCAAGCCGAACTGGCGGAGTTTCCAGCCGAGCTCGGCGTCTTCGAGATAGAGGAAGTAGAGATCGTCGAAGACGTCGGCATTGCCCAGCGCTTCGGCGCGGATGACGACGGCGGCGCCGGAGGGGAAGTCGATTTCGCAGACCTGGTCGCGGAAGCCGTCGTCGATTTGGCCGTAGGCGGTGACGAGGCCGAAGCCGAGATAGTGGCTGCGATTGCCGGCGGTGTTAAAGCGGTTGGGAGGGTCGGCAAGCATTACCTTGGGTTGGACGGCCGCGGTGGAAGGGTTCGAATCGAAATGGGCTAAAAGAGGGGCGAGCCAGTTGGGATCGACGGTGACGTCCTGGTTGATGAGGGCGACAAATTTGAGATCGGAATATTTCTCGCGCGCATGTCGCCAGCCGGCGTTGATGCCGCCGGCGAAGCCGCGGTTGTCCGGAAGGCGAATCAACTCTACGGTTGGGAATTCCCGGGCCGACGAAATCGGCGCTGCCGTCGGTGCTGGCGTTGTCGATGACGATGATGGATGTCTCGACATCGGCAGTGCCGGCCTTCTGAAGCGAGCGCAGGCAATCGGCGATGTATTTGCGGCCGTTAAAGCAGGCGATCAGGATCGCGAGGCGTGTCATATCATCGGCGGCGCCGGATCGGAGGTCTCGACCGGCTTGCCCTCGCCGGTGGGGCGGTCGCCCATGCCGTGCTTTTCCATCAGGATGCCGACGATCTGCGCCAGCGTGGCAATCTTACGGTCCTGGAGGCTGACGATGGTGAGCAGCTCGAAAATCACCAGGATGAAAAACGCCGCCACGCACAGGAGGGAGACGGTTTGATATTGAACGCCCAGCTTGTGCCCGACCCATCCGATCGCTGACGGCCAGACCGCTAGAAGCAGGAACGGAAGCCCGGTCAGCAGGAAAAGAATCATGTGGCGTTCCTTGAGACGATAGGAACGCATCCGCCGAACGGCGACGATCATCACCGTTGCTCCGAAACAGATGAGGATGATTCTCGCGGTCATTAGAAGAGAAGTTGCGAGTTGCGAGTTGCGAGTTGCGAGTGAAATGCAGATGCCTTTGCTCGCAACTCGCAACTCGCAACTCGCAACTTCATTCCTTTGCTCAGGGGGTCCGGCTCACTGGATATCAATTTTCCCGCTCGGCCAGGGCTGGCGGATCATGTCCAGGAAGAGGCAGACGCTGACCTTTAAAACATAATAGAGGCCGCGAAGTAGGCTGATGCTGCTCGTGCCGTACATTCGCCGGCGCATGCGGGTGGCGACTTCCACAACCTTGAATTTCGAGCGGTGAAGCAGCAGGACGACCTCCGGCTCTGGATAATCTTCCGGATACCAGTGGGCATAGGCGAGAATGACCTTGCGGTTGGCGGCGCGGAAGCCGCTGGTGCAGTCGGTGATCTTCAGGCCGGTGAGGATTCGGATCCAGGCGCTGAGGACCCTGATGCCCGTCATGCGGGTGAAGGAGGGGACGAGACTGGGGGCGGCCAGGAAGTCGCGAGCCGACGACCAGGTCGGCCGGGCCGGAGACCAGTGCCTGGACGAGTTTTTCCACCTCGCAGGGGCGATGCTGCCCGTCGCCGTCGACCTGGATGGCGACGTCATATCCATGACAGGCCGCGTAGCGGTATCCCGTCTGCATCGCCCCGCCGATGCCAAGGTTGAAGGGGAGGCTTACGACCGTGGCGCTGGGGGGGATTTGACGGGCGGTGCCGTCGGTCGAGCCGTCGTCGATCACCAGGATGTGACAATCCGGCAGTGCGCGATTCAGGCGGTTCACCAGTTTCGCGACCGACTGGCTTTCGTTGAAGGCGGGAACGATGATGAGACATTTGAGCTGCTGGAAAACCGTGGTCGGCTCCTCTTGGGGGCCGTGGGTCGCCGGCAAATCCAGCTTCACAGGCAGGCTGCGCTGCACCGGATCGAAAATCGTGGTTCTCAATCGCATTAGGCGCTATGTATCTTGCTCATTTGACGTGGATTAGTCCAACCAAATACGATAACGCAGGGGAAAGGGAAAATCACTATCGCAAATTCGATGGCCGCGGAAAAAACTGAAAATTTCACAATCGACGGCCTCGCGCGGCCGCGGCGAATCCGCCCGGGCCTCAGCGTCCGCACCCTTTTCTGGGCAATGGCCCTGCTTCTGGTCGCAACAGTAGCGGCGACCTACTGGATCGGCCAGGTGCGGACCCAATATGGCCGGTCTTTGCTGAGAGTGCATAACACCGTGGATGCCCTCAACGTAGTGCTTTCGACCTTAAAAGATGCTGAAACCGGCCAGCGAGGTTATCTCCTGACGGGGAATTCGACATATCTGTCGCCCTACACCTCAGCAACCGGCCGGGTGGACGGGCAATTGGCCGATCTGGATGCGCGGGTCAATGAGGGGCTGCTGGCTAAGGATGACGTGAGTCGGCTTCGCGAGCTGTGCCATGAAAAAATGGCCGAGTTGAAACTCACCATCGACCAACAGCGGGGGCCGGGCGGAGCCGCGGAGGCACTGGCGACCGTCAAATCCAACGTCGGCAAGCAGACCATGGACGACATCCGCACGCTGATCACACGCATGATCGACCAGGGGGAGCAGCGGCAACTTGATATCGAAAAAGAGATCGAACGGATTACCGATATCCATACGCTCGCCTTTGCGGCGACGGCAGCGGTGAACCTTTTATTCCTGGCCTGGGCGTTTAACCAGATCCAGCAGGAAATGCGCCGGCGGGAAAGGGTCGCCGCCGACCTCGCCCGCCAACAGCGGCTTACCGCGGTGACGCTGGCGAGCATCGGGGATGGGGTGATCGTCACCGACGCCCATGGAAATATCGTTTTCATGAACTCCGTCGCCGAGCATCTGACGGGATGGACTTCCGCGGAAGCGGGCGGGCAGGCGTGTGGGACGGTTTTTCGTATCGTCAACGAAACGACGCACAAACCCGTGCCCAATCCGGTGGAAAAGGTTTTGGAGACCGGAGTGGTGCAGGGATTGGCGAACCATACGGTGCTGATCCGCAAGGACGGCTCGGAGCTGCCGATCGACGACAGCGGGGCGCCGATCCGCGGGGAGGATGGGATCATTCACGGCGTCGTGCTGGTTTTCCGCGATTTCACGGAGCGCAAGCAGTTTGAGCAGAACCTCCAGCACGCCAAGGAGGAGGCGGAGAGCGCCAACGTGGCCAAGGACAATTTCCTTGCGGTGCTTTCGCACGAGCTGCGCACGCCGCTGACGCCCGTCGTCGTCACCCTCACCTCCTGGACGCAGAACCCGTCGTTTCCGGTTGAGTTTCGCGACGACCTTGGCACCCTGCGCCGGTGTGCCGAGCTGGAAGCGCGATTGATCGACGATCTGCTTGACCTTACCCGGATCGTGCGTGGTAAGCTGGCGCTGCACATGGAAGCGGTCGACGTTCATGCCATGCTGGATGGAGTGACGCGGATCTACCGGTCCGACCTGAACGCCAAGTCGATCGTGCTGGAGATGCACCTGAACGCCCAGTCGCGTTACGTGATGGCCGACGCCGGGCGGCTTCAGCAGGTCTTCTGGAACATCCTGAAAAACGCGGCCAAGTTCACGCCGGCGGGCGGCAAAATCGAAATCAAGTGCCTCAACCCCGCCAGCGGCCGGGTTGAGATCAACATCACCGACACCGGCACGGGCATGACGCCCGAGACGATCAAGCGGATTTTCCAGCCGTTCGAGCAGGGCTCGGCCGAGATCGTCCGCCAGTATGGCGGGCTGGGATTGGGGCTGAGCCTGAGCAAGGCGTTTGTACAGGCGCATGGCGGGACGATCGCGGCGGCAAGCGAGGGACCGGGGAAGGGCTCGACATTTACGATCTCGATGCCGACAACTTCCGCGCCGGTGATGCCGGCGATGCCCTCGTCAAAGTCGGGATCAGTGCCCAAGCCTGCAACGGGTGCGACGCGGCCGCTGAGGATTTTGCTCGTCGAAGATCACGACGACACCTCGCGGGTGATGAGCCGGCTGCTGGAGCGGCTTGGGCACCAGGTGCGGACGGCCGATTCGGTGGCGTCGGCGCTGGTGGCCGCGGAGGAACCGTTCGATCTGCTGCTCAGCGACATCGGGCTTCCGGATGGAACGGGGATCGATTTGATCCAGCAATTGCGCCAGCGGGGTAAAAACGATTTTCCGGCCGTGGCCCTGACCGGGTTTGGAATGGAAGAAGACATCCTCAAAACCCGCGAGGCGGGATTTACCGATCATCTCACCAAGCCGATCAATTTTCAGAGGTTGCAGGGGGTGGTGCAGAAGGTTGCGGAGGGGTGAGGAACTCGGGGGTGGAGATCGATTTTTCCCGGGCAGCGATGATTTTTGGGCTCGGGGCATTCAAGACAAAATTGGACAGTCGGTAGAGGTATACTCTGGGAAAACCGAATCTCAGTCACTTTGGGAATCTAGGGTATAATCCCGCCATGAAAAAGGCCAAGCTACCCGACCCCGCTGTAACCGCCAAGCGGATTGTTGACGAGACAATCAAACGCCATGAGGAGCAGCTACCGCCCGGCCTAGATGCCGCATGGAAGGCGTGGGCGAAGGGGATTCAAAAGGTGGATGAACGGGGGATGACGCTGCTGCGGGCAGCGTTCTTTGCGGGGCGCAAGCAGCGTCTAACGGCAGAAAACGGTGAAGCGAGAGAATTTGGTCTCGCGTGATTTGTTAAACCGTCTGCGGCTGCTTCTGCGCGATCTTTGGGCCAGCGATAAATTCAAAACGCTTACCCGTCAGCCTTTGCGTAAGGTATTTCCACTTCGCCAGCTGTAGAAAATCGCTTCTGGCAGTTCCATAAGCAATGCCGTACTCCTTTTGGTGATTTGCGATTGTAAAATAACGAAACGGATTTCTTGTTGCGTGCAATATAACTTCGTGTTGGCGGTAGTTGAGCCGACTGTCAGACGCAAACAATATCTTTGCTTGCGAAATTTGTTTCTGCTTGTCTGAGATATACTCCTTAAGTTCGTTTCTGGCGGTTTCGATGATCCGCGCCTTGTACATCAAAAAATAAGTGACATCAAAGTTGTCCGTCTCGCAGTAAAGAAATGCTCTCACGTATTTTGCCGGGGCTCTAAGTATCAACCGAGAAATTGGCAGATACTCGAACAACCAATATCCTCGCCGCAGCATCATCCAATAGAATATCGCACGGGCGGTTCGACCGTTGCCATCGCAAAAAGGGTGGTCAAACCCGATTTGAAAATGCAGAATGCAGGCGGCAATCACGGGATGGATAAACTGCTTTCCCTGTGGAGGGTTATTTGCAAAATCACACAGGGCTTTTAGACGATCTGTCAATTCCTCGGCCGGGGGCGGACAGTGCACGATCTCGTTGTCTCGGTCGTCAACGACTTTTATATCATCATTGGCCGTCCGAAACCGGCCAACATGAGAAGGTTGTTCCATCGTTTTATCTGTTAAAATCTTCTGCGTCTCCAACAAGAATTCCAGAGACAATCCTGCCTTTCGATTTTCGCGTATAAACTGAATCGCTCGGTAATTGTTCAACACCATTTGCTCGCCCAAATTGCGCGGGGGTCGCCCAGTCCTAAGCATCTGTTTTGCCTCTTGGCGTGTCGTGACAGCCCCTTCTAGCATGCTCGACGCGATGGCTTCTTCACGCAACGAATTGACGATATATCGCTCTCGTTGCGCTGCAGACGGCGGCATTTCGTCTTCGGAGGTTAGACCACCGGAAAGCTGTTGGTCGATTAGCATTAGCTCGTATTGCAGTCGATCAGGCATACTGAAACGCAAGGGCGTTTTGCCGTGGCCAGTTAAGGGCAACGTCTTGTACCTGGGTTCGCGACATCCTTGCCAGCAACCACACGGCCTCAGGATCAACCTTTTTTGCTTTAGCAACATATTTTAATTTTTGCCAAGGCCAATATTGCGATTCGCAACGCGAGGACAACTCCTTAACATCTGGATTGCTAAATAGATCTTGCATTGAATGTGCGTGCGCCTGAATTAAGTCTGAAAAAGCAGGAGGATTTTCGGGTATTCTCATAAACCTATCACTTTCTATCAAATTGATACATTTCTATTGACAGGAGAATTCTAATAGCATAATGTATCAATGTCAACAAAATTGATAGGTTTCTGATATGTACAAACTAAATGCTAACGGTCGGGCGGCGATTCTTACGGCTCTGGTAGAGGGAAACAGCATCGCCTCGACGTGCCGGATGTTTAGCGTCAACAAGGTCACCGTCCTTCGCCTGCTGGCCGATGCCGGTACGCTAGCCGCTCAGTACCACGATTTGACGGTGCGCGATGTCCGAAGCCGTCGCGTGCAATGCGATGAAATCTGGCAATTCGTCGGCGCGAAGCAAAAGAACGTCCCGACCGATCTTCAAGGCACCTTCGGCATCGGCGACGTTTGGACGTGGGTTGCAATCGACGCGGATACGAAGCTCGTCATCGGCTACACGGTTGGCCTTCGTAATGGCTGGTACGCTCACAAGTTTATGAATGATGTTGCGGATCGTCTGGCGAATCGCGTCCAGCTTACGACGGACGGATTGAAGGCATATCTTGACGCGGTTGATACCGCTTTCGGAAACGACATTGATTATGCCGTGTTGATTAAGGTTTACGGCAGCACCGGCATGACCCCCGGAAAGTACAGTCCCCCCGACGTCATCGGCACGCAAAAGGAAACGGTGTGCGGAGCGCCCGAACCGAAGAAGATTTCCACCAGTTACATCGAGCGACAGAACCTAACGGTGCGAATGGGCAATCGGCGATTCACTCGCCTTACCAATGCGTTCTCAAAGAAGCTCGCGAATCACGAGCACATGGTTGCACTCCAGTATCTCCACTACAACTTCATTCGCGTTCACCAGACGATTCAGACGACGCCAGCCGTGCGGGCCGGTGTCGCCAATAAGGAATGGACGATGCGGGATTTTGTGGAGTTGCTGGTGCGGGAGGAGCGGTTGCTTGGGGGTCGATTGACCAATTACAAGCCCGCGAAGAAGAAGCTGGTGTGAGGCGGGGAGATTGAGAACATGGGCAGGTTAATCGACCGATTTCGTCGCGTCTGCTGATCCCGCCTGTTCCGTTCGCGCGCCGCGCGTTTGCACTGTAAACACATCAGCTACCCACAAAAAGGCAATCCATGCGATGACATATGGCAATCGGGGTTGTCCGGCCGGAGCGCATATGGCAATAGTGATTAGGCCGCCAATCGACAATGCCATCATCGCACAATAGATTATCCCAAATTTACGTAGAATTTTTCCGCCACATCGGGGGCAAGACATCGCTTTGGTAAACCCCAATCGCCAAGAATTCCACGGAATGAATCGACTTCCGCAATGCGGACATTTGAGCCATCGAGAAGAGCCCATATTCAATTGCTGGATTTTACCGATTTCATTTCAAACTGCACGAGTGGAAAACCGCCTCCCGTCAAGGCCATTTTTGCTCTGAAAAACCGATATATTTTTCGATTACCTGAGAGTATACCACTACCGGACAGTCCGCAACAAAATGGGCGGCTTGGGGGATTTGGGGTATCACTTTGCACCATTGGCTTAATTAGTACTCGTATGCAGATTTATTGGGATATGTGCCAAGCCACGTAGGCGTCACTTTCTGCCTGAAACAGAATTGAGGCCCCGAGGGTCCGCAATGCCGATCCGGCCAGGGGTGTCTCGAAGCCTTGCCGAACCAGGGAAGTAGGCGGCAAATTTTCGCCCAGTATTCAGGTCGTACTAAGAAATTGATTTCTGTCCTGGTTCGGGACCGCTTTTCTTCGCCCTAGGCGCATTCCCTCGATTTTGGGATCGGGGTTGTGGAATTTTGTCGCCTACGATTATAAACCCATTCCCAAGCGCAACAGCAGTTGGAGACCATGCTGCATCCACCTGCTTTTTTTTGAACTCTTTGGCACGCACCTTTAGATCGCGCCGGCCAACGTGAATGAAAGTAGGTTGCTGTCCTGGTCTCGCCTTTTGCAACGTAAATTCACACTCGACTGGATCGCTAATATACGCAAGCTCTAGGCTTGCATCCCGAAAATCGCACCTAACAGAATGGAACCCTACGTACGCCCGAGTCAGGTCGGCACGGCTAAAGTCCGCACCGTAGAACCCCTCTCCAATCGCAGAATTAACTAGGTTGGCCTTCCAGAGGATGGCATTATGTGCCTCGAAGTCAAACAATTCAAGACTTCTTAGATCAACGCCCTGAAGCCCAATGCGAGAAACATTGAAGTCGGATTCCTGGGGTCTGACGGATTTGGGACCATAGATCGCTAGGCGCAGTCTCAGGAATTGACCAAGACTTCCGGGAAAGCTCTCGAATAGTGCATTTTTTTGGGGGTCTAGTCCCATGCCCCGATAAAGTCCGAACGTCGCTAAAATACATTGATCCCAATGGTTAACCAGCAGCCTTGTTGCGTCCACAGGCGCCGGGATCTGCCCGGGCCTTTCGACCCCCACTTGCAAATTCGTTAGGCCGGATACGGAGGGGACTGTGGCTTGGTCCTTAACGCTGTCATATAGCTCTAAGATGAGGGCGCTAGCTTTCTCTTTGTCGCGCTCGATCCCAAACGCTTTAAGTCGATCGACCAATTTGTCGTCGTTCGATTTCACTAATGCGCCTAGTTCCTCGTAGATATCGTTAATCATCGTCCGCTCTACGTCACGTGCCGGAACTTGGGCAAGCCAGTTGTTCGCCTCAGGCCGACGTTTCGACAGCTTGCGCCTTGGTCGACTCTCATCAATTTTCGCTTCGAGCTGCGATCGAACGCACCATTCAGCAAATAGGTAATGGCGGAATCCCTCTGGCTGGAATTCAAACTCTTCGCCACCTGTTTTTCCCGGCTCGAAAAAATGTAGTACAAAGGCCGTTCGTATCGTTTGGAAATTCATTTCCTTGAGCATTTCTGCGGGAATTCTGTCTTTCGCAAACTGAACAGGACACTTCGGCGCGCACTTGGGCCATGCCGATATAAAAGCAAATTCCTGAAGCAGCATTCGATAATCTGTAGCGTCAAAATTAACCGGAAACGATTCCGAATCGACACGCACTTTGCCTCGTATTGTCTCGTCCACAAATATCTTGAATATTTGTCCTCGGGATAGAGGGCGAGTTTCAGTCGGGGAATTTGGCAAGACGTATTTGGCGAGCATGTAAAGCAATAGGGGGTTCTGTACTACGGTCTTCTTTTCTGTTGGCGGGCCTCCGGCAAGCGCTCGAAGGCGGGGGCCGGAAACATCCGTATTCCCGCTAATTGTTGTCCATCGCTGCGCCCACTGGTCAATTTGAGTGTCGGAAAACATTTGAACCTGTGCGACAAAAGCCTTTCGGTTTTCCCAAGACATCTCCAGTGCCTTTGTGATTACAGTCGATCTCATTGCGACGACGACGGTGCAGCCGCCATGTGCGAGCTGGGCGAGTCGTTCGAAACACTGTGAAATCACAGAATCGTCATGACTGCTCATTTCGTCGAATCCATCGAGGAAAAAGATGAGGTTAGATTGAGTGCCCAACTCCTGAAAAGGGAGCGTATAGGTCTGACTTAATTTCTGCGCGATTGCGGTTTTCAAATCCACTTGATCGTGAACATCCCGCCAGCGCATAAAAATCGGCGCATCGCGGTGATCACTCAAGAACTTGGTTGCTGCCTTCGATGCCAAAACCCTCATGATGCAAGACTTTCCCGTGCCCATTTCACCGGTAATTACAAATAATCTACCGGCCGCCTTTCGTTATTGCTTCCCAAATCGCGTCGTCGCCTGGGAGTGGTGAACCTTTGACCTCGTCCCATTCAAGTTTCGCGGACGAATCCGACAGATCAACTGTTTTTAATACCGGCGGAATATAGAGGCTCGACTGGGGTATTTCGCCCAATAGGCGGTAGTCGCTCAGTAATTTGGTTTCCGCTGCAAGGAGGCTCAGAGCGTCCCGCATTGCTTTTGGCCGCGCCTGCTCGATGGCGCGGCTCACAGAAGGCTCTGCAACGAGTTCATCAACCGCTAAACACAGCGCTTCGTGAATGCGACCTCTCGCGTCATCAACTGCCTGTTGTACCTGCAGTCTCTTAGTTGGTTCACCTGCCGCGCCCTGAATCCATCGGCTTCCCAGGTCTGCCAATTCGCCTACGATTGGCCACGAGCGACTGTCGAGCCGCCCGCGACTACCAAAAATGCGAAGCCACGTGAAATCTGCGCTGAGAGCGGATGCAGTTACTGCCTCCCCATGATTCTTAAGATAATCGTTCAGGTTCGCCTTGGATAACAGATCCGGAATCCTCTTAGCCTCCTGATCTAACGATCTAAAAAGCACGTTGAAGAGTCGTGTAGCAATCCGCTGTTCCGGCGTTGGGTCTGGGATTATTAACGAGCCCAGCTTAAATGCGGCTCCCATCACGCCCCCAATTTCGCCAAGGTCCTTAATGGTGTCGCTGAAATAGCCTCCTTGCAAGGCCTCTGGCCGGCCCGGGCCGCGATGCTTGTAACGCCCTGAAATACCTTTGCGGCGTTCTCTGTCCATTCGGATAGTTTTTGCAAACCCGTTTTTAGAGACATGTTATTCTCTTCCGTTGCTGGGCAAAACCGAATTGCGTTGGCGGGGCGCTGTTCGGTGCATGGTTTGGGATGTTTATCGCCACGCTAGCGATTGTAGCTCGGACGGGCTCTAAATAACTCCTTTTGAAACAGAAATTGAGGACACCTAAGGGGTCGGAGGACAAAAAGCGATTCCTTCTATTTCTGAGGGACGAACGCGAGCCCTACGGGGGATGAACCTGGGGTGAACCGGGACGGGGTTGAACCAGGACGTGAGCCCTTCTGAAAACGCTCACGTCCCGGTTCCATCGCTCCGTCCGGTCCGAGCGTCAGCCTTCGTGTTGTCGGGCGCTCTGTCCGACTTCGATGATATAGCTGTCAGGATCGCGGATGTAGCAGCGTATCTCGCCGTACTTGGGGATCGGCTCCGTGAGGAACTCGGCTCCTCGACTTTTCCATAATTCATAGCACGCTTGAATATCGGCAACGCGGATGTTCAAGAAGCTGCTGACCTCGCGGAGGGGTGAGAAGCTGCACCCCGCGTCACTACTCAAGCAACTGCGAATCCGATTCATTCCCCCGGGGTTGCACGCCATAGCTGTCGATCAACCGGGCGCACGTATTCCATCGAAGCAGGGCATCATCATTGCCCGGCGGGCGAATTGCGGCTGCTTCGTCGTAATAACGCATGGCGATCGTTAAGTAATCGTGGGCAAGAAAAGCCGACTGCGGAGAATCTTGATCCAGAATCGCCTTGGCGCGGCGCTCGGCCACGATGCCAGCGTAATACTTCCGCGCGTATTCACTGTGCAGGCGGGCGATCACTTCGTCCGGATGAATCTTGCTGAGCTTGTACCCCTGGCCGAATTGGTCGGTTATCGCCAAAAGTAGAGTCACCAGCGCCAACTGATCCTGGGGATCGACTTCCAGAATATCGAGGCAGATGCTTTCGGCCTGTACCGGTTCATTCAGCAGGCGGTACCGCTCGGCTCTTTCCTGTGCCCGCGGAATCGCCTCTTTGGAGAGCCGTTTGAGAGGTATTGGCATGATCGCCTCCCTCTATGAACGAAGGACCCGCAGCAATCGCTTGATCGGATCATAATAGCGATCAGCGACGCGTTCCTTCAGCGGAATGATGGCGTTGTCAGTTATCTTGATATTCTCAGGACACACCTTCGTGCAGCACTTGGTAATGTTGCACAATCCAACGCCCTCGGACTGCTTCAGGTCCGGCAGGCGATCCTGTGTGTCCAGCGGATGCATTTCCAGGGCGGCGGTATAAACGAAAAAGCGCGGGCCGATGAATTTGTCGTGCTGATGGTGATCGCGCAGCACGTGGCAGACATCCTGGCAGAGGAAACATTCGATGCATTTGCGGAATTCCTGCACGCGATCGACATCCTGCTGGGCCATTTTCCACGTGCCGTCGGCGTTGTCGGGCTTGCGCGGCTTGAACGGCTTGATCTGGGTCTTCACCCGGAAGTTCCAGGAAACATCCGTCACCAGGTCGCGTATCAGCGGAAACGCCCGCATCGGTTCGATCGTCACCGGCTTGGTTAAATCCAGATCGTTCAGCCGGGTCATGCACATGAGCTTGGGCATGCCGTTGATCTCGGCCGAGCACGATCCACACTTGCCGGCCTTGCAGTTCCATCGGCAGGCCAGATCGTTGCTTTGCTCGGCCTGAATCTGATGAACGGCGTCGAGGACGACCATGCCTTCGGAGGCTTCGGTCGAATAGTCGACAAGTTTTCCCCCCGAGCTGTCGCCGCGCCAGATACTGAACGTCGCCTTTGCCATGGTTATGCCATTTCCTTGATAATCGTCTGAAGCTCGGCCGGAATGGGCTTGAGGGGTTGGCGGCGGATTTGCATTTGGCCGCCTTCGCCCTGATAGCTGACGACGTTGAACGTCGCAAAGGCGTCGTCTTTCGCGGGGAAGTCATCCCGAAAATGCCCGCCGCGGCTTTCTTTACGTTCCAGCGCGCAACGGGTAATTGCCTCTGAAACGGCCAGCAGATTGCGCAGGTCTAAAGCGGTGTGCCAGCCGGGATTGTATTCACGGTTTCCGCCAACGGCGATTTTTGCGGCACGCTCGCGTAGGGCGGCGATATTTCCCAGCGCCCGCTGCATTTCATCCTCCCGGCGAACGATGCCGACCAGGTCCTGCATCGTTTCCTGAAGGTCCTGCTGCACTTGAAACGGCCCATCGGCGCCGCCGTGCGCTCAAAGGGGGCCAGCGTTTGTTTGGCGATCTGATCCACCTGGTCGTTGTTGATCTTCCCTGCCGCGTTTTCCTTCGCGTACCTGGCGGCGTATTCGCCAGCGCGCTTGCCGAAGACCAGCAGATCGGAAAGTGAATTGCCGCCCAGGCGATTCGCGCCATTGATGCCGGCCGCGCATTCACCGGCGGCGAATAAGCCGGGGATGCTCGACATCTGGCTGTCGCTGTCCACCCGCACGCCGCCCATGATGTAGTGCGTGGTCGGGCCGACTTCCATCGGCACGGCGGTAATATCGATCTCCGCCAGTTGCTTGAACTGATGGTACATGCTGGGGAGTTTTTTCTGGATGTGAACGGCGGAGTTGGCGATTTTTTCGCGGATCCAGGAGATGTCGAGAAATACACCGCCGTGGGGGCTGCCGCGGCCGGCTTTGACCTCGCGCATGATGCAGCGGGCGACGTGGTCGCGCGTCAGCAGCTCAGGCGGCCGCCGGGCATTTTTGTCCCCCTGGGTATAGCGCCAGCCTTCTTCTTCGTTGTCGGCGGTTTGTTTGCGGTAGTTTTCCGGGATGTCGTCGAACATGAAACGGCGACCCTCTTTGTTGCGCAAAACGCCACCCTCGCCGCGAACGCCTTCCGTGACGAGAATTCCGCGAACGCTGGGAGGCCAGACCATCCCGGTGGGATGGAACTGGATGAACTCCATGTCGATCAGTTCGGCGCCGGCGAAATAGGCCAGTGCATGACCATCGCCGGTCCCTTCCCAACTGTTGCTGGTGATTTTGTAGGCCCGGCCGATTCCTCCGGTCGCGAGGATGATCGCTTTCGCCTGAAAGAGCTTGAATCGGCCATGCTCGCGTTCGTAACCGAACGCCCCGACGATCCGATCGCCGTCCTTGAGAAGCGAGACGATGGTGCATTCCATGTGTACATCCATGCCTTGATGGATGCCGTGGTCTTGCAGGGTGCGGATGAGTTCAAGTCCGGTCCGGTCGCCGACGTGGGCCAGGCGGGGATAGCGATGGCCACCGAAGTTTCTTTGCAGGATTTTCCCGTCTTTCGTGCGGTCGAAAACGGCGCCCCAGGCTTCAAGCTCGCGCACGCGATCAGGAGCTTCCTTGGCGTGCAGCTCGGCCATGCGCCAGTTGTTTACATACTGGCCGCCTCGCATGGTGTCGGAGAAATGGACTTTCCAATTATCGCGATCATCGACATTGGCCAGCGCGGCGGCGATGCCGCCCTCGGCCATGACCGTGTGTGCTTTGCCGAGCAGGGATTTGCAGATCAGGCCGACCGATACACCGCTGCCGGAGGCCTCGATGGCGGCACGCAACCCCGCCCCACCGGCGCCGATAACCAAAACGTCATAGGCATGTGTGGCATATTCGGCCATTTAGAAGATTCTCCAGTCGTGCCAGATGCCCATGCTGCAGAGGCGGACGTACAGGTCGGCAAACCCCACGCTGAAAAGGCTGCACCATGCCCAGACCATGTGGCGGCGATTGAGGCAGCTCACGCAGTTATAGGCCTTGTAACAAGCGGGAGATTTAGAAATCTCGTCGCGGCCGCCGCCGATCAGGTGCCGCAGCGAATGACAGCCGAAGGTATAGCTGGCCAGCAGGCAAACATTCACCGCCAGCACAAGCGTGCCGACGCCAATGCCAAAATGGCTCTTCCCGCTGACGGGATCAAAAAACCACAAGGCGCTCCAGACATCAGAGGCCAAAAGAAAGATAAAGATGATCGCCAGATATAAGAAGTAGCGGTGGATATTTTGCAAAATCAACGGCAGGGAGTTTTCGCCCCAGTAGGATTTTCTTGGCTCGCCCACGGCGCAAGCCATCGGATCGGCCCAGAATGCTTTGTAATATGCCCCGCGATAGTAATAACAGGTGAGCCGAAAACCGCCCGGCGCCCAGAGAATCAGAAATGCCGGCGACCAGGGCATCCACGAGGGAAACCAATGCGGCTTGGGTCCAAACCAGCTATGCGGGCCGCCGAAGAGTTCAGGTGAATAAAACGGCGAAAGATAGGGCCCGAACCGATAATGCGAGGCCTGAAATGCGGCCCAGGTGGAATAGACAATGAAGGTGCCGAATCCCAAAAACACACACAGCGGCTGCACCCACCAACGGTCTTTACGACGTGTTTCTGCAAAGGAACGGGCGACGGGTAACGATCGGGGTAATTGACTCATAAACGCGATGCAGAGGCTTTACATCTGGCTCGCGACATTCTTAACGGAAACGGCGTATTCCGCAACGGGCGTGGCGAGTTCATGAAATCAGTCGCGTGGCTCAGATTGCCAAGTCGAGGCTTTATCGGCTATTTTTAGAGCCTTAAACGCCATGTCGCTCGATATCAAAGAGTCCGATTGGAAGAAGCTGCGGAAATTGTCCGAGGTCGCGATAGGTCGAGCCTTTGATCGCGCGGTGGCGCGTGTACAGACGATTCTGTCGATGAACCGCAAGAGTCGGATCAAATTCTGGGATATCAAGAATTATGCCGACGAGCAGAGCAAGCAATTGGCAAGGCTTTTTGATGAATTGAAAAGATCCAATGGGATTGAGCGCCTGGCGATGATCTGGCTCGAAAATCTTTTGACAAACGAAGAGATGGAATCCTTCAGCCCCGAGACCCTTGAACAGGCGCGTCAGATAATGAAGCTTTACGAGCGGTGATTTTTTCTCTCATCCAAGGCGGCAGAACTGCCGCCGCTTCCGGTTCGCGCACGTCGCAGGTTGCTTACACCGCCGTCCGCCCTTCATACTGGCCATACTCCAGCCAATGGATGAAGCCATCTGGAAATTCGTGCGATTGAACAGCCGCGGCCACATCCGGGTTATCCGCCAGATAGGTTGTCTCGTTGTAGTAGTTAGACGCGACTCGCCCTTCGAATTGGCCGTACTCGATGAACTGCTCAAAGTCCGACGAAAACGGCTCGCCGGTCACGTATGGGAAGACATCGCTGTTATCCGCGTCGTAAACCGTGGATGAGAAGTAAAGCATCGGCGAGAGCCCTTCGTATTGACCGAAGTCACAGAAGTGCTCAAACGCGGACGTATACGTTCCAGCCGTGATGGCCGCGGCGATATTGGGGTTGTTATTCAAATAGTATTGGGTGTTGAAATACAGCAATCCGCCGCGGTTCTCATACTGCCCGTAGAGGTAATACTGCATGAATCCCGAGGAGACCGTGTGATTCTGAACCGCCGTCGCCACGTCCGGATTCTCCTGCAGATACCACGACTCATTCCAATATGGATTTGGGCTTCGCCCTTCGTACTGGCCGTACTGAATGTAGTGGTCGTACCCCGTGGCAATGATGCCCGCGTTAACGGCCGCCGCCACGTCGGGGTTCTGCTCGAGGTAATAATGCTCGTCGAATAGCGAGTTTTGGCTCGTGAGCGTCACACTCGCCAGCAACACGGGTCCCCCTGATACCAGGGCGTAAATGTTGGCTGTGTGGTTACCGACGGTCAGCATCGGCGTCGCATAAGTGAACCCGCGGTTGGGCGATTGCAAAAGCCCGTCAAGGTCCGGCCGCGACTGGTCCGCCGCGATATACTGCGTCGGCCCCCCGCTGATCGCGATCTCGACATCGACGTACGACCCGTTGTTCGCCGGATCAAACGCCCACCCGGTGATTTCGTTCATGTTTGCCGAGTCCACCGAGCCAACATCGGTCGTGATCGGCTTGGAAAGCGCGGGAATCTGGTTGCCATTCGAGGCTTCCAGGGTGAAAAAACCGGTGCCGGTAAGAGTAACATTCTTAAAGGTGGCAACGCCATAGAGCGCCTGTGCGGTCAGTGTTCCGCCGATGCTTGCCCCTGTCGGCCCAGACCCGATCGAAAGCGTGATCGTGGAATCGTTGGTGGTGACGATGTTGCCGAAATCGTCCAACACATCGACCGTAAAGTATCCGACGGCGGGTGTGCCGCTAGCGTCAAATGTCGGCTGCGACGCAAAAGCCAGGTGCGTTGCCGTCCCTGGATTACTCTGAACCGCAATCGCGACCGGCGTGTTCAGCCCCGTGATCAGCGGCACCTCTTCGGCCGTGCCGTTGTTGTCCCACTTGTCAACGGTGCCCCCATTGTTGGCGATGATCTCGTCATCCGTGTACGGCGCAATTCCCGTCGGACTGCTTAGCCCCGAAACCAGGGCCGGATTCAGCGTCTTTCCCTGAGTGTTGAATTCCGCTTCGATGCCGCTGCCGGCGTTGATGACAAATAGATTCGTGCCTTCCACTGTGAGTCCGTAAGGCCGGTTCAGCCCAGTCGAAAGAAGTTTGGCGTTCACGGTTCCGCCAGTCGTCGTGTACTCGCCGACCGTGTTACCCGCCGGGCTCGTGACAAAAAGCTCGGTCCCCCAAACCGAAATTCCCCACGGTGCGCTCAGGTTGGAGATCAAGCTGGCATTGACGGCAGCGCCGCTGGTGGTGTACTCCCCGACGAATCCAGTGGCGCCCTGCTCCACGACGAAAATATTGTTCCCCTCGACAGCGATTCCACCCGGATCGCTCAGGCCCGAAACCAGCGCGGTATTCACAACGGCTCCGCTGGTCGTGTATTCGCTGATGGTTCCGGAGGTCGGGTTGGTGAAGAACAGGTCGTTGCCCGAAATTGCCATCCCGCCCAGCCCGGTATTAAGGCCCGTGATCAGCGCCGGAGTGGACGAACTGATTGAAGACCCGGTGAATTCATATACACCCACGTTTCCGTCAACGGTTCGCACAAAGAACGACGCGGAACTGAGCAGCGTACGCTGTTCCAGCGGCTCCACGCCCCAGACCGCTTTTTGAATACGATTTCCCCGTTTCGAAGCTCTCAGCATGGCACACTCCTTTGTTATCCAACTGAAATTTGATCGTCACCCAAACGATTGTGACTGTTTAGTCAAGCATGGTAACGCGCATTGCGAGCGTGAGCCAACTCCTATTCCCAAATATTTGCACGATCGACCAGGGCAATCGCCTGTCCCTCTTTTCCCCCTCGCCCTGTACTCACTCTTACCCCCTCTCCCGGTAATCCGGGAGAGCCCTCCCTGTCCTCTTCCGCTAGTTTCGGCACGATGGGTGAGGGCTTCTCTCTACTGCTCCACTTTCTACTGCTCTACTCTCTCGCGCAGCGCAGGGTGAGGGTCCTACCACCTCAAAGTAGTGCGTCTGCCAATCTCGCCGCCTGGAGTGGCGGTATCGGTGTATTTTTGCCGATTTCGGCATGACCGCGGGGTCGGCTTAAGCCGCAGGTTTAAATTTGCCGATTTTCCGAATGGAGTGTAAAATATCTCCGATTGGAGACACCCCTGCGAGAGGTTGAGTATGACGAAAATCACGCGTCGCCGCCCCGGCAACAAGCCTGCCGCGAAAAACGCAAGCTATTCTTCCGCCGCTGAAAAACGTTCGCATTTACCGACCCGATCGCCAAAGGCGCGGGTTGATTTCAGCCGACCCGGCGAAAGCCTGGGAACCCCGTACGGGTCTTTTCTTGCGGCGATGAAAATCGTCCAATCCGGACTGCCGGTTAAATCACTGCTGCGCCTTCAAAAGGCATCCGGACTGACACTCGATCAGATCAAACGCGCGGCGAGGATTACCGAAGGATCATTGGCCCGGCGAAAGAAAACAGGCAGGTTCTCATCCGAAGAGTCGGAGCGGCTGGTGCGAGTCAGCCGTGTGTTCGAGCGCGCCTTTTCGCTGTTCGACGGCAATGCGCCCGACGCCCGTCAGTGGCTGGAAACCAAAATTCCCTCCCTGGGCAACTTACGTCCGCTCGATTTGGCACAAACGGAGGCTGGAGCTCGGGAAGTGGAAGACCTCGTCGGCCGAATCGAATACGGGGTCGTCTCGTGATCGTGACGGCTTACCGGATCACCAAAGCCAACCGCGCGGGTTCGATCTGGTCGGGAATCGGCGCTCAAACTTTTCCCGGACGATGGAATTCGAAGGGTGTTGCAGTGGTCTACACGGCCCAAAGCCGATCACTTGCTGCGATAGAGCAGCTTGTCCACCTGAACAAGCCGCGAGCGCTACGGGGATTTGTTTTGGCCAGCATTTCATTTGACGATTCCCGAGTCCGCCGAATCGATCCCGCGGGACTGCGCACCGGTTGGGATGATCCGATAGACCCGGGACATGTAAAACAGATCGGCGATGAATGGATAACCGCCGGAAAGGACTTGGCCCTGGCCGTCCCCAGCGTGGTCATAAAGGGCGAATGGAATTACCTGCTGAACCCGGGGCATCCGGATTTCGCCGGCCTGTCGAAATCGAAACCCGAGCCTTTCATCTACGATGATCGTCTCGGTTAATGCCCAGGACAGGATTTGAACCTGCACGGGTTGCCCCGCTACCACCTCAAAGTAGTGCGTCTGCCAATTTCGCCACCTGGGCGTGGTTTAAATCAGTATATGCGCCGCCCTTCGGGTGTCGAGTCGTGGGCAAAAAGTCGCGGCCAAACCACAACCCTCGCCCCAATCCCGCCCATTTTCACATAAGTTAGCATATACTAATAAAAGTCTCGAAAGTGTCAGATTTTGTCAGATTCTGTCAGATGGCACTTATAAAACGCCCGGCAACCCCCCCTTGTAACCCCTTATTCCGGCCTGCCGCGCGCAATCAACTGTCGTTCGTAAAGCTGGGCATAGATCGGGCAGCTTGCCAGCAGTTCGTCGTGCTTGCCCTGGCCGACGATTTTGCCGCGGTCCATCACCACGATGCTGTCGGCGGAGATGATCGTGCTGAAGCGGTGGGCGATGACGAACGTCGTGCGCTCATGGATCAGGCTTTCGATGGCCTGATGAATAAAATGCTCGCTCTCGGCGTCGACCTGGCTGGTGGCTTCGTCGAGAATCAGGATGGGGGCCTGGTTGAAAATGGCGCGGGCGATGCAGAGACGCTGTTTCTGGCCGCCGGAGAGCTGGCTGCCGAGGCCTTCGAGCGGGAAGTCGTAGCCGCCCGGTTTTTCGAGGATGAATTCGTGGGCGAAGGCGCGGCGGGCGGCTTGTTCGATGCGCTGCCAGATCTCGCGGCGCTCGGGGGTGTCGGGAGCGTTGGGATTCGCGAGAGGTTCTCCGTAGGCGATGTTCTCGGCGATGGTGCCGGGGAAGATGTGGCTGTCCTGGGTGACGAGACTGATCTGGCGGCGCAGGCTGGTGAGCGAGGCGATGCGGACGTCAACGCCGTCGATCAGAATCCGGCCGGCGCGGGGATCGAAGAAGCGTTCGAGCAGGGCGAGCAGGGTGGTTTTGCCGGAACCGTTGCGGCCGACGACGGCGATCGACTGCCCCTTGCGTACGTGCAGGTTCAGACCGTTAACCGCAGGAGCGGAGGCGTTCGGATAAGTGAATTCAAGATTCTGGAACTCGATGGAGTTGGCGAGCGTGGGGAGGGCCTTGGGATTTACTTCGGGGCCGAAAACGGCGCGGGCCGTGATTAGGCCCTGCTCGCGCTCGGGAAGAATGTCGAGGGTTTCAAAGATGCGCGTGGCGGCGGCTTCGGACTTTTGCAGCGCGTTGTTCACCTTGCTCGCGCGGCGAAGTGATTCGGCGATCACCGCCAGGGAAATCATCACCAAAATGAAGTCAGTCGCGGGGAGGGTTTTCGAGACGGTGATGAGGTACGTTCCGACGAGTACCACGAGCCCGGCCATCATGAGAATCAGGGTCTCCATCACCGGCGAGCTGAAGGCATCGATCCGGCTCATGCGGATCTGCTCGGCGTTGAGCGAGCGAAGAATATTGCCGTGGCGGCGCCGCTCGAACTTTTCGGCGTTGAAGCCTTTGACCACGCGAATGCCGACGAGGGTACCTTCAATCTGGCCAAGAAGAACGGAAGACGAGCGCAGCGCCGCCCGGCTGGCGCGGCGCATTTTTTTGCCGAACTTTTTCATCGCCAGGCCCATCAGCGGCGCGAGGATGACGATGAAAACGGTGAGCTTAAGGCTGATGCTGAGGGCGAAGATGAAGGCCATCAGCGCCTTGATCGGTTCCTGGATGCTCTGGCCGAGGACGGTTTTGAAGCCGTCCTGGAGAGTATCGACATCGGTGATGAGCCGGCTGGTGACGTCGCTGGCGCCCTGCGTGCCGAGAGACGAAAGGGGAATGCGCAGGACGCGGTCGTAGAGGCGTTCGCGAATGTCGCGGGCAGCAAGGATCGCGGATTTGTCCGAGAGATGTTCCTGGAAGTACCGCGCGACGTTGCCCATCAGCGAGATGCAGGCGAGCAGCCCGAAGATGGACGCGACCGCGGCAACGGGATTGACGGGAAGAATCTGAACGGCCTGGAGAAGAATCGGGTCGTACCAGCGCAGCGGTGCGAGGGCGACCGAGCCGTGCCAATTTCGCGGGGAGATTGTCAGATCGGTTTGAGCGCCGGGCGCCAGGCGATGCGGCGCAAGATTTCGCCGGCGTGAAACGTGGGATTATCGCCTTTGCCCAGGAACGGGCTCGGAGGACAATTTGGCGGAAGGGCGGCGTCGGAAATAATGTCACCGACCTGCATGCCGGCATTTTTCGCGGTCCCGTTGTTTACCTGGAGAACCTGAACACTCTGGATTTGCGTGGGATCGGAAGCGAAAGTAACGCTGAGCCGCTGGGCGGCCAGCTTGCGATAGACCAGGGCCTGCATCGTGTCGCCGCTGAGCATGACCCGCATGATCGGGATCATGGTGGTCAGTCCGCCGGTCATCGCGAAGCCGACGAAAATGGCGGCGACGACGGAAACCCCGATATTGCGCCGATAGGGCCAGAGATAGCGGCAGGCGCGCAGAAATTGCGGATTTTCTTATGTTTGCGGGAGCGGTCACTCATATAGCTTTATTCCACATCGGTGAAACAGAACAGGATAGGAGAGAAATGGGTGGGAGGGCAATGGGAGGGGAGAATATTGCCGATTGCCGATTTCCAATTGCCGAATTGAAAGACCAAGACGATCCGCCTTCCTTCCGATTGCATTTAAATCGGCAATTGGAAATCGGCAATCGGCAATTTTTCTACTTCCTTACCCACTTCGCGAGCAGCTCCGGCCGGCTGTTGACGCCAAATCGCTTGTAGATCGATTTGACGTAAACATGCACGGTGTGCCGGCTGATTTCCAGGCGAGCGGCGATCTCTTTCTCCGCATTGCCGGCGAGGAGGAGCTCCAGGGTCTGCCGCTCGCGGCGGGAAAGGGGGCTGTCGCCAACGGTGGGCGATTTGCCTTCTAAAATCTGCTCGCCCAAAAGCGAGCAGAACATGGCGACGAGCCGTCGCTTGCGGCTTAGGCCATCACCTATTGAGGGTATACCCAGCGTGCTCGAGGCGCGGACCAGCGCGGAGACATCGCCCAGGCGTGCATCACTCGGTTTTGGCATGACATTACCGCAATAGGGGAATTGAACGGCCGGTCCACAATTTCATATCACTATACCTTCCCGCAGGCGACCCGAACAGTCATCTAAGGGCTACACGCCGCGGGGAAGGAGTATTTTATGCCAAGGATTAAGCCGGCCGACGAGGGCTGGGTAGACATTTTTGAGTCGGACTATTTCAGGGGCCGGATGCGCCGGCTCTTTGGGCCGCTGGATTTGAATCAGCTTCAGGCCGGGAGCGTGATCGTGGGGCCGAGGACCACGCTGGAGCTTTCGGTCCGCCGGAGAGGGAAGCACTCCGTGGTGATGATCCAGCCGAAAAAGCTGGTGCCGGTGCTGGCGAAATCGGTGGTTGGGGAGGTGACCGGGGCAAGGGTGAGGTACATTAAATAGTTCCTACGCTTCAACACCGGAGTGGATGCTGATTTTATCCGCGGCCGATTCGCATTTCTTGGCGCTTTTTTTGTGCCGCCGGTGTCCTCACCGGCGGAAGCGGACCGCTAAAACCGCCGGTGAGGACACCGGCGGCACTTAATGATTTATGGCCGCCAAGAAATCAAAACGCTTTCTATTTGGTGTGATCACCGAGAGCTTATTTTTTCGGCGCGGGGAATTGCGGTTTTTGCCCGCTCAATACGGCGATGATGTCGCGAACGACCCAGCTCATGTTTTCCATCGCGGTCGTCGTTCTCGCCGCCAGGTGCGGCGTGAGCAAAACATTCGGAAATCCCAGCAACGGGAAATCCGCGGGCGGGGGCTCGGGGTGAAAGACATCCAGCGCCGCGGCGAAAACGCGTTTCTCTTTGATCGCGGCAGCCAGCGCGGCGGCGTCTAAAACTTCGCCGCGACTGGTGTTGATGACCACGGAGGTGGGCTTGAGCATGGCGAGCTGCGCGCGCCGACGAGATTTTCGTTGCCGGGCGCATGTCGACGTGGATCGTGAGAATGTCCGATTCGCGAAAGAGCGCCGGCTTATCGACGGCGGTGGCCAGGAAATCGAGGTCGGAGATTTCCAGCAGATCGTTATAAATCACGCGCATGCCAAAGCCATGGGCCGCGATGTGGCCCATGCGCCGCCCCACGCGGCCCATCCCCAGGATGCCGATTGTCAGCTCGTTGAGCTGCCGCCCACGAACCGTGTCGCGGATGTGCTTGAATTCCTTCGGGGAATAAACCTTGTCGCGGAAGAATTCCCAGGGGCGGAGGAGCTGAAGGAGATATCCAAAGACAAAATCGCCGACGGCGAGGGTATTGGCATCGGGCGTGTAAACAACCTCAATGCCCCGCCGGCGACATTCGGCTACGTCGATATTTTCCAGCCCGACGCCGCCCCGTCCGACGACTTTCAGCCGGGGAGCGCGATCGAGAAGCGCGGCATTTACTTTCGTATAAGTCCGCACGACCAGCCCCTGGGCCTGTGAGATCGTGGGAAGAAATTTCGCATCGCCGGATGAGATTTCCTCGACGCGCGCCCGTTCTTTCAGCCAGGCGAGGGGGCGGGGGTCGGAGCCTTCGGCGACAATTACAAGCGGAAGCGAGCTGGAGTTGGCCATTATCGAAGTGTAGGCGATCAAACCCGCGTCTTAAATCCCATGGCGCGCACGGCACACCACCCCGCCCGCGCTTCAAACACACAAAATCCGCCCGCGGCGGCCAGCACGGCGGCAATGATCCAGAATATGAAAAATGGCCACACCAGGGCGGCGATTCCCACAAGGATTGCGGCCAAAAGCAATAAGATTCCGATGATGAGCCGGACTTTCTTGCCTCGTGCGTTGATGTTACATGCCAAAATCATTTTCAGACCGGCCGATATTATAGGACGAAGCTGATTTACTGTTATAATTCTGGTGCCGACGGAATGACGACGATGAATAAGTGCCGGAAAATCCGACAAGTGGAAATGCAACGGGTGAAGCGATGCAATATGGCGTAATCATGGCGGGAGGCTCGGGGACACGGCTTTGGCCGATGTCCCGCTCGAACCGGCCAAAGCAGATTCTGCCGCTGGTGAACGGGCAGAGTTTGTTGCAGTTGAGCTATCAGCGGCTGCGGGGCCTGTTTCCACCGGAGCGGATTTTCGTCTGCACGGCCGCCGCCCATGCCGAGGCGGTCTTGCAGAATCTTCCCGAGATGCCCAAGGACAATCTGCTGGGCGAGCCGATGGGCCGCGACACCGCCAACGCCGTCGGCTTCACCGCCGCCGTGCTTCAGCGGCGCGATCCCGAAGCGGTATGCGCAGTCGTGACGGCCGATCACGTCATCGAACCGGTTTCGCAATTTCAGCAGAGCGTCAGCTCGGCTTTCAGCGTCATCACCGATCGCCCGCGCTCGCTGGTCACTTTCGGCATCGTACCGACATACGGACACACCGGCCTGGGATACATCCACCGCGGGGAATCCCTCGGCGTCGAAGGCGCCTACCAAGTCCTGGGCTTCTACGAGAAACCCGACAAAGCATTGGCCGACCGGTTCGTCGAATCGGGCCGATACTACTGGAACAGCGGCATGTTCGTCTGGCGCTGTGACACGGTGCTGAACGAATTGGCGATCCACCTTCCAGGCTCGCACAAAGGCCTGACGCAAATCGCCCAGGCATGGGGAACGCCACAGCAGGCGACCGTTTTGCGCGACGTCTATCCGCGCCTGCCCAAGATCAGCATCGACTACGGCGTGATGGAGCCCGCCAGCCAGCAAAAGGGAAACGCCTCGGTCGTCGTCGTCGAAATGCCGGTCGAATGGACCGACGTCGGCTCCTGGCCGGCGCTGGCGGAGATTCTCTCGGTCGATGAGCACAACAACTCTGTGCAGTGTAAGACCGGATATTTTCTCGACTCGGACGACAACGTGATTTTCTCCCAGGACGAAAATCACCTGATCTCGACGATCGGCGTAAGCGACATGATCGTCGTCCACGCCCCGGATGCGACCCTCATCTGCCCCAAGGACCAGGCCCAACGCGTTAAAGAGCTGGTGGCAAAGGTGAAGGATAAGTTCGGGGATAAGTTTCAGTAACAGATCAACCTTTCTTTCTTGCGCTCTTGGCGTCTTGGCGGCTAAAAGCTTTTTTGAATGCGGACGCTGGGAATAGATCACGGCCAGAAGCGGATCGGATTGGCGCTCAGCGATGCCGGTGGGAAATTGGCCACGCCGCTGGAAGTTCTGGAAGTCACATCTGAAACCGCCGCAATTGGGGCGATCCTCGAATTGATCGAAAAAGAAGACGTCCGGCGGATCGTCGTCGGATTGCCGCTCAACATGGACGACACTTTGGGCCCGGGGGTGAAAAAAGCCGTGCAATTCGGACGGGAGTTGGCGGGCCGTTCCCAACGGGAAGTCATATATGTCGACGAACGCCTCTCCACTTTCGACGCCGAGCAAACCCTGAATTCGCGCAAGCGCGGCGGCGAAAAAATCACCCGCAAAGGCCGGAAGCGCCAGCTCGACGCCATCGCCGCGGCCCGCTTTCTTCAGGAATATCTCGACGGAAAACTCGCGCCGATCAATCCATCGGCTTGAGCCGATGCTGCCACCCGCGCGGTTCCAGCGGCTTCAGCTCGCCGCCGGCATCACTCAAAACAATCCCCGGATCGGGCGTAATCTGCCCGATGCGGATCGCCCCTTCGATCTCTGCCGCGGCCGACGTGAAGAGCAGCTCATAATCCTCCCCATCATCCAGCGCATGATCGATCGCGGCGATTTTGTCCCGCTTCGAAAGCTCTTGTGCATCGGCATGGATCGGAACCAGCGCAGATTCCACGACCGCTCCGACAGCGCTGGCCCGGCAAATGTGCGCCAGATCGCGTGAAAGCCCGTCGCTGAGATCGATCATCGCACTGGCTTGCGCGCCAATTTCCGCCCCAGCGCAATGCGCGGCTCAAACGTCAGATGCCTGCCAAGAATGCTCCCGCCAAGCGGCCCGGTCACAAAAATATGGTCCCCCGGCTTCGCGCCGCTGCGCGTCACCGGCTTTTGCCCCGCCGAGCGCCCAAGGATCGTCACGCTCACCACCAGCTTCCCGTCCCACGTCGCGGTATCTCCGCCCACGACCGGGCATTCAAACGCATCGCCCGCTTCGCGAAGCCCGCGATAGAGCTGCTTGGCCCGATCGATGGAAAAATCCCTCGGCAGCGCAACCGCCGCCAGCGCCGCCGCCGGCAGACATCCCATGGCCGCGCAATCCGACAAATTCCGGTTCATCGCTTTACGACCGATTTGATGCGGCGTATGCGTGGCCGCGTTGAAATGAACGCCGTCAATGACCTGATCCACACCGACCAAAAGCAGATCCCCGGTCGGCCATTTCAGCGCCGCCAGGTCGTCCCCAATGCCGATTTCCAGCATGTGGGAGGAAGCCCGTTGGGCGGCTCGAATCCAGTCAATCAGGTCGAATTCACCCGTCATTTTTTATATCTCAATAATATATAGGTGGTTACATCACAAAATTTACCGCCAAAAAATCGTTGCATTCCGCAAACAATCTTGGCAATTCGCCTGCCGGTCGATTAAAGTATAGGTTGGTCGCCGCAATCTACAGGGTGTTGAAGATTGAATGAAAATTAATAACGACCGCAGTAACACCTGTCGATGAATAGGTTATCTGACCGGCTCGCAGTAAAGAAAACAAATCGCGTCTGGATTCAGGGTATGGTTATCGGAACTTTAAGGGACTTGTGACATGGAAAACGAAGAGTCCAACCTATCGAGCCGCAGACCGAATGCTTCGGGGATGAGCTACAAGTTCCAGCGCCTGCGGGAACGAATCCGCCAGGCGGTCAGCAGCGGCGAACTCGCCGGCAAACTGCCCGGCGAGCGCGAGCTGCGCGGCGCTTTCGAGTTAACGCAAAGACGCTCAGCAAGGCCCTGACTGATCTCGCCGCCGAGGGGCTGCTTCACCGCTCCATCGGCCGCGGCACATTCGTCCGTGGCGCCGAAAATGAACATCCGGCCCCGGCGCACCCCTGGTTGCTTCTGCTCGACGGCGAAGCCGACCCGGCGCTTGTCGAAAATCTCAAGGCCATCGCCCCCGCCGCCGAGACCTGCGCCGATGTCGCCTCGATCCGTCCCAGCTTCCTGAATCACTTTTCCGCCGTCATCGATCTCGCCGCCGCCACGCCGGAGGCATTCATCCGCAACCTTCTGGTGCGCGGCGTTCCCGTGGTCGCGGTGGGCCAGGAATTGCGGCACCTATTCCGTCAACGGCGTCATGCTCGACGCCCCGCTTGCCGTCTCGCGACTCGCTCGCGAAATGATCCTCGGCGGTCATCGCCATTTTCTGGCGATCGAACAGCGGACGCGAATCACCGTCGCCGAAAGCATCCGCCGAACCGCGGAACGATACTGCCAGGATTTCTGCGTCGACGCCTGCACACCCGCCGACGTCGCCCAGGCCGTCGAATTCGGCGCAACCGCCTGCATCTGCGATTCCGTCCTGTTGGCGCGAAAAACGCGGGAAACGCTTCATAAGGCGGGCGTCGAGATCCCTCAGCGGGTCTCCATCGCCGCAGTCGGATGGACCGGTGGTGAATATCCCTGCACCGGATGCTACGTGGAGCCGCGGCAGCAGGCGGCCTCCGTTGCCGAAATCCTCGCCAACGGCCAGCCCGGCCGGCCGACCACCCTCTGGCTCACCGGAAACGTCATCGACCGCGGCACGTCGGCGGGAATTCCCTCGCAAATTCCCCAGGCAGCCGCACAAGCCGCCCTCGCGGCGCAGGCTTCGGTTGGAATTACCCAGTAAACGAAGGCGCTACACCGCCGTCCGGCCCTCATATTGCCCGTACTGGAGCCACTGGATAAATCCATCGGGATATTTCCCCGCGTTCACCGCCGCCGCCACGTCCGGATTGTCCGCCAGATAAATCTGCTCGTCGTAATAGTCACTGGCGACACGCCCCTCGAATTGCCCATATTCGACGAACTGCTGGAAAGCGGAAGTGAACGGTTCACCGGTGATATAAGGAAGAATGTCCTGGTTGTCCGCCTCGTAAACCGACTGGGAGAAATAGAGCATCGGGCTGCGCCCTCGTACTGCCCGAAATCGCTGAAATGCTCAAAGGCGGAGCTCACGGTTCCGGATTGAATCGCCGCGGTCACGTCCGCGTTGTTCTGAAGGTAGTAGGTGTTATTGAAATAAAGCAGCCCGCCCCGGTTCTCGTATTGACCAAACTGGTAATACTGCATGAACCCGGAGGTCACCGTGTGAAGAACCACGGCCTTCGCCACATCCGGATTGTTCGCCAGGTACCACGCTTCGTTCCAATACGGATTGGGGCTAAACCCCTCATACTGGCCGTACTCAAGATAATGGGCATACCCGCTGGCAAACTGCCCATCCGCCACCGCCGCCGCCACGGTGGGATATTTCTGGAGATAGTAGCTCTCGTCAAAAAGCGAGTTCTGGCTGACGATCGTCTCCGTGCCCAGCAGCATCTTGGTGCCACTGGTTAAAATGGCATAGATATAGGCCTGGTGGCTCCCGGTGCTGAGCATTGGCGTCGAATAGTCGAACCCGTGATTGGTCGAGCCGACGACGTTTTGGAGATCGCTACGGGTCATGTCGGCGGAAAATGTTTGCGTGGTGCCGTCGAGGATTTGCACTTCAATATCGATCGACGCGCTCGGATCGGTGGGATCAAACGCCCACCCGCTGATCTGCCCCCAGTTGGCCACGTCCACCCATCCCGGCGCGGCAACCGTGAACGCGACCGATGTCGCGCTACTGAGCGACCCATCACTGGCGGATAGCGTGTAGCGCCCCGGCGTGTCGATCACCACGTCGTCAAACGTCGCCACGCCGTTGACAGCCGTCGCCGTCAGCGTCCCGCCAAGCGTTCCCGGCCCGCCGGCCAGCGAAAGCGTCACCGTCGAATCGTCCGTGCCGATCAGGTGCCCCGCGCTGTCCTCGACTTCAACCACAATCGACGGCGAAATCGCCTCGTACGGATAAACCGTGGTCGGCTCCTGCACGAACCCCACTTGCGACGCCGATCCCAGCGTAACGCTTCCGCCAACCAGCGCGTTGACGATTCGATCTACATTGGGGCTGCCCAGCCCCGTCAGACCCCCGCCGCTGACCTCGTTGAAATCACTGGAAGGCAGCGCGTGAAGATCGGGAATCGTCTGGCTCGGCCCGTCCAGTGAGCCAACCCCGCGCAGCGCCCGACCCTGATCGACCAGCGCGATAATCGCCGCCCACTGCGGCGAGCCGGCGCTGGTTCCGCCAACCACCTGCCATCCTTCGTTTCCCTGGTATGGAATCGAATCGTAAACCAGAAAACCCGTGCTGGGATCGCCGTCATATGCGACATCTGGTTTGTTGGTATGCTCGTAGGGGCTCACTCCCCCGCCGCTGTCATCCCAGGCAGATTCACTGAGCAAATTGCCGTTGTCATCCACGTTCAGCGTCGTCCCGCCAACCGCCAGAACATCTGGCGATGTCGATGGATAATTCGGCTCCCCGTCATCCCCCGACGCCGCGATGAACGTAACGCCCTCGTGCCCCGTGGGCGTTGTGAAATCGGAATCGTACGCTGTCTCCCCGGAAAACTCCGGTGAATCGCCCCAGCTCATCGAAACCGCAACCACGCCGGCCTGGTCTGCCGCCCACGCCGCCGCGCTGGTGAGGGCGGGAACGGTATCCGAATTCGCCTCCACCAGAAGAATATTCGCCTCGGGAGCAATCGCATGCGCCCATTCCACGTCCAGCGATTCCTCCGTCGCCCACCCGGCATTCGTTTGCACCGCGCCACCCCCTGGCGTGGCGACCGTTAGCACAAACTGCCCATTGGCATTGTCATTGGTGATCCCGAAATTGGCGTCAAACGTCTCCAGATCGCTGGAGATGTCCGGATCACCAAAGGCATCAACGATGGCAATTGTTTCACCCGCCCCGGTCGCCGAAACCGTCTGCCCATTGACGGAGAACGCCAGGTTGTCGAAATCGTACGCCTGCTCGATCATCGCCGGCGAAAGGTTCTGCGGAGACCCGGAAACATCGTCCAGCGGCTTGTCGATCAGGGACAACTGCACCGTCGAAGTCGCCGACAGCAATATTCGCGATTCGAGGGGTTCAAGGTTTTGCCGGCCGGAAAATCGGCGGGATCTCTTTGCAGATTTACGACTTGCCACCATCTACCTCGCGGATTCTTACAAAACGAACAAACCGGCAACCAGTCAGTCTAGCCGCCGCAAACAACATGCGCCCCCGAAATTCACGCCAAAAATCAATCTTTTTCCGACTCGATTCATCCGCATGATTTGCTCGACGGGTCACAAATAACGCACCCCGCCTTAAGGCAACATGACGGATTCATCAAATATCCCAACTAAATCCCAAATCCCCGAATTCCCCAAATTTTCACCCGAAAAGCCCCCCTGTTGCAAAAAACCACCACCCGCGATAAAGTTCCCGGCTCGAATTTTTTAAAAAGATAAGGATCTGCAATGGCACGCGCCTGCTACTTTACCGGTAAGAAAACCAGCTTCGGCAACAAGGTCAGCCACCGCGGCAAAGCGAAGTACCTCGGTGGCGTCGGAACCAAGATCACCGGCATCACCTCGCGCAAATTCAAGGCCAACATCCAGAAGGTCCGCGCCGTCGTCAACGGCCGCATCGTCCGGATCAAGGTCAGCGCCAAGGCCATCCGCACTGGATTGGTCATCAAGCCCGTCCAGCGCAAATATTCCAAGCCTGCCGCCGCCTGAGGACATTGGCAAATGTCCGACCAGAAGATCACGCTCGATCAGGTCGCACACGTAGCCAAACTGTCGCGCCTGGCCCTCGACCAGGAGCGGCTGAGCAAGTTCTCGACTCAGCTCGCTTCCATCCTCGAATACGTCGACAAAATTGGGGAAGTGGACACCACCGGCGTCGAGCCCATGGCCCACGCCCTGCCGATTCATAATATTTTCAGAGAAGACGTCGTCGAGCCCAGCCTGCCCCTGGAAAAAGTCCTCGAAAACGCCCCGGAGTCCGATGGGCCCTTCTTCAAGGTTCCCAAGGTCATCGGTGGCGACGAAGACTCAGCCGGTTGAACCGCCCCTTTTTCACGTAAAATTCACGCCAAATTTTTCAAAGATTTTTTTTCTCCTAACGTCCGATTATTAGCCTAGACTCGGATTACAGTTAGCCACTAAAGAGGTTAACCAGAGCCGCAGAAAGTCGTTTCGCTCTGCATGGCTTAAGGTTAATAGCCGAAGATATAAGCTGACGCCCTTATGTAACTGGCACAGCGAAACCCCAATTACATGAACGGCGCAACCCGATTATTGGACGCAGGCGCAATGGCGAGCCTTCCGCACAAAGCTTCCTTCATGGTCATCGGGTCCGAAAATCCGCGAATTCGCGATTTTTTCGGGCAGGTGGGGCATTTTGGGGAAATTAGTTATCTGGACATGGAGCCGCTGAATCGGCGCACGTCAATCGACCAGATGGCCGCCTGCTGGCGCTGGCGCAAACCCCGCGAAGGATTCGAGGAAGCCCGCACCTGCGTCCCCCGCCGCTGGAGCGAAGTTTCCAGCGCCGTCGTCCACTGGTTCCTGCGCCGGCGTTTCGCCGATGCCGGCCGGCCCGACGCCGTCGTATTCACCTGGCCCCATCTTGCTCCCCTCTGCGAAAAATTGCCCGACCTTTTTCGAATCTATTATTGCAAGGACCCCTTCGACCGCTGGCCCGGCGCAACCCCCGATACAAAAAAAATGGAGCAGCGCCTCCTCGACACCTGCGACATGGTCTTCGCCGTCTCCCGCCAGCTCGCCGAAGACTTTGCCCCGCGCACGCGCGGCAAGGTCATATACCTCCCCAATGCCGTCGACGACGGCTTCCTCACCCTCCCGCGCAGCCCAGGCCCGAGGATCTCCCGACCGATCGCCCGATCGTCGGTTGTATCGGTCAGATCAACTACACCTACGACTTCGGTTACATGCAGAAACTTGCCGCGATCATGCCTGAAGTCACCTTCTGCTACATCGGCGACGTCGTCGAATACGACTGGGCCCAGCGCAAGCGGCTTCTCGCCTGGCTCCGCCGCACCGAAAACGTCCTCTGGCTCGGCGCCAAGCCCCACCGCGAGCTGCCGGCCTATATCCAGAATTTCGATCTCTGTCTCAATTGCCTGCATGTCGACGACAACAACAACCGCCGCTCGCCCCTGCGGCTTTACGACTATCTCACCACCGATCGCCCCGTCGTCAGCACCCCGGTCCGCGAAGCGTACGAGCATCTTCCCCACATCCTGCTGGCCGATTCCCCCCAGCAGGCCGCCGGATTGATCCGCGATTCTTTCAGCGGAAAGCTCCGCGTCGATCTCCCTCGCCGCCGGGCCTACATCCGCCAGAACACCTGGTCGGTCCGCGCCCGGCAGTTCCTTGGCCATCTGCGCCAATCCGGATTGAAAGCAGCCTGATCTGCCCTAAGCAAAAATACTCGACGATCAGCAATCTCTCGCAACCCCCGAAATCAGGGTATTTTTTAGGTTTTCCGCTTGGTTTTGGCCCGCAATTACGTGTAGATTGGGGTCTTGGGGTTTGCAGCGGTATCGGGACGTTATGTCCAAATCACAACGCCTCACGCTTAAGCAAATCCGCCAGGTTCACGAGCTGATCGATCGCATTCGCGACTTCGGCGATCGTCCCGAAATCTGGCAGCGGATCGCCCTCGAAGGGCTCCTGCGCCTTCTGGGGGGAAACATCGGCTTCTCCGTCGATATCCGCCTCTCACCGCAGGGGGTTCCCCAACTCATCGACCCCATCGACACCGGCTGGCAGACGGAATCCGCGCGGCGGCGGTTTGAAGAATATGCCGTCTCCGGCGAAATGACCGCCGACCCCGGAAGCATTAAGCTCCTCGAAGCGCAGAAAAAATCCCGTTTCCTCACCGTGACCCGCCGCCAGTTGGTCGATGACCGAATCTGGTATCGCTCTCCGTGCGTCTCCGAAGCCCGGCGGTCGGGAGACGTGGATGACTTCGTGATCTATAGCGCCGCGCTCATGCCCAAGGGAAGCCAGGGTTTGATTATCTACCGCGCCTGGGACGACAAGCCGTTTGAGCCGCGCCATCGCCGAATCATGCAGTTCTTTGGGCTCGAACTGCTGCGGGCAATCAAGAGCAGCCGCGCGATACCGCCGGTTCACACCCATCTGCCCCAGCTCCCGCCGCGGCTGCGCGGGACTTTCGAATTGATGCTCTCACCGATCAGTCACAAGCAGATCGCTGAAACGCTTCATCTCAGCCACCACACCATCAACGATTACCAGAAACAGATCTACAAAATGTTTTCCGTCAACAGCCGGCCGGAACTCATGTGCCTGTTTCGCCCGAGTAAATTGCCGATTCGTCTGCCGCCAGGACTATGGGAAGACGCGCCCGGCGGCGCATAACGCATCGGCAGCTACGCCGTGTGAATCCCCTCGCGCAACCCTGTTTACTTTCCCGACCCCCGCCTCTACCTTTTCCCGACTGTGACCCTCGAATTCGACACGCTTCTGGCCGCGCACGACGCCGTCCGCACGCGCAAGATTTCTTCGCTGGAACTGACCCGCCAGGCGCTGGCCCGCATCGACGCCGTCGAGGGGCAAATCCAGGCTTTCAACAGCGTCTATCCGGATCGCGCCCTTCAAATCGCCAAGGAAGTCGACGAGGGAAAACGCACAGGTCCGCTGGCCGGCGTGCCCATCGCGCTCAAGGACAATCTCTGCACAAGCTGGGGAACCACCACCTGCAGCTCGAACATGCTGGCGAATTTCCGCGCGCCCTACGACGCCACCATCTGCAAAATGCTCGATGCCGCCGGCGCCGTCGTCGTCGGGAAGACCAATCTCGACGAATTCGCGATGGGCTCCTCCACCGAAAACAGCGCCTTCAAGGTCACCCGCAATCCCTGGGACACCGCCCGCGTCCCCGGCGGCAGCAGCGGTGGGTCCGCCGCGGCGCTGGCCGCGGGAATGTGCTGCGCTTCCCTCGGCTCCGACACCGGTGGCTCCATCCGCCAGCCCGCTTCCCTCTGCGGCGTCGTCGGCCTCAAGCCCACCTATGGCCGCGTCAGCCGATACGGCCTCGTCGCCTTCGCCTCCAGCCTCGATCAGATCGGCCCCTTCGGCTGGAACGTCCCCGATGTCGCCCTGCTGATGAACGTCATCAGCGGCCGCGATCCCAAGGATTCCACCAGCGTCGACCGCGCCGTTCCCGATTATCTCCAGGATCTCGACCAGCCGCTCAAGGGCCTGCGAATCGGCATCGCCAAAGAATACCAGCTTACCGGCGGGCTGGACCCCCAGGTGAAAGACGCGATAACGGCCGCCGTGAAAAATTATCAGGAGTTGGGCGCGCACGCTCGTCGACGTTTCCCTCCCCCACACCGAATACGGCATCGCCGCCTATTACGTCATCGCCCCCTGCGAAGCCAGCAGCAACCTCGCCCGCTACGACGGCGTCCATTTCGGCCACCGCACCAAGGAGCCGGTGAAGGACATCATCGAGCTCTTCAGCAAATCGCGCGCGGAAGGATTCGGCGAGGAAGTCCAGCGCCGAATCATGATCGGCACCTTCGCCCTCTCCGCCGGATATTCCGAGCAGTATTACCTCCAGGCCCTGAAAATGCGGGCGCTGATCAAGCGCGATTTCGACGAAGCTTTCGAGAAATGCGACGTGATCCTCTGCCCCACCAGCCCAACCCCGGCGTTCAAGGCCGGCGAAAAAACCGGCGACCCGCTGCAGATGTATCTCTGCGACGTCTTCACCGTCACCTGCAACATCGCCGGCATCGCCGGCATCAGCCTCCCCTGCGGATTCACCTCCGGACCCAAGCCCCTGCCCATCGGCATGCAGCTGCTCGGCCCGACCTTCGGCGAAGAAAAACTGCTCCGCATCGCCCGGATGTACGAGATGGCGACGGACTGGCACAAGCGCCGGCCGGCGCGTGCAGGCCGTTTAAATCATGGCGGCTGAGGCACTGGATCCCTAAAAAGGTAGATCGTCCCATTTAGGACCTCGAACGGCTTCATTTTCTTAAATCGCTCATACACATCGTGATAAAGCGCGGCAGGCATATACGTTCCCTGCAAATTGACCGCACTGATGGCATAAACCGGTGGCAGCCCGATGGGAACCTTCTCATCATCCTGGCTCAGACCCGCGCCGCTCATTTCGATATATGAAATTCCATAGTAACGCGGATCGGGCAGGCCAAACTGGCTCAGGTAAAGCTGGTGATCCGGATGCTCGCGCTGCCATCGGGCAAGGGCCGGAAGGTCCTGACCCCAATCGAGATTCGCGTCGCTCAGCAGGCGGATTCCCCCGCGTGACCCACCGGCGGCGACATTGAAAAACGGAATAAAATTCGGGTAGGCCGCCAGTGTTTCCCCGAGCAAACCACCCAGCAACAGGACGATCAGGCATCCGATCGTTTTCGGATAGCGCGCCAGCGCGGTCGCCGCCATCACGCCGATGAAAATAAACAGAAACGGATAAACCGGAAGAACGTGCCGCAGGCCGATGTTGAGATTGCTTCGCATCGCCATCGCCATATAAAAAACCGGCGCAGCACCCAGCGCAAAGATCGGCCACGCATCACGCGCGCGCGATCGACGAACCAGCGCAAAGCAAAACACCGCCGAGGCGGCCAGCGCGATCAGCGTCGCCAGCGGAGTTTTGAAAAGCATCGCCAGCGGAAAGTAATTCCACCATCCCTGGACGCGAATATCCCCGCACAGAAACGCCCGCCGCGCCATTGACGTGCCATACGTATAGAGAAAACCGTAAAGACATGCCTGCGGAAGCAGATGGTGCGCATTGATGAATCTGCCGATGCCCACCACCGGATCGGGCTTCCACTCCTGGATCCATCGTTGAAATCGGCAATCGATGCCTCGGTTGGAACGGGATCGAGGCTGAGCCGCATTTCATTTTCGGCGATGTCCAGAATCGGTTGCTTGAAATCGAATTTGGTGTCGGGATCGGGGCTGGGCCCGAAGCGAAACTCGTAGCACGCCCAGGTGGCGAAATAGGTGAAGAGAACGCAGCCAAAGACCAGGCCGACCGACGCCACAAGACGCCGACGCCGCGTCGAGAGATTCCAGCGCAGAAACGGCCAGGAGCTGCTCAGCATCGCCCGGCAAAACAGCGCGATCGAAAGCAGCGGAAACGCCAGCAGGCCGGAGAATTTGGTCGTCACCGCGGCGGCAACGATCAGGATAATGGCGGCGCATCGCCAAACCGTCGCCCGCTCTCCCGCAAGCCAGACGACCCCCATCAGCAGCACGAACAGCAGCGTGATGGGAACGTCATTTTTCACCACCGGCGTGTTGGCAAGGAAATTCGGATCGAACGCGAACGCCGCCACCGCCACCACTCCCGCCACCCGCCCCGCCAGACGCCACGCCCACCACGCTATCGCCACCGCCAGCACCACACCCAACGCTACCATCCGCGCGTGGGCGGCACGCAGCAATTCATCCGGGTTATTTCCCGGCGTTTGATACAGAACGTGATCCGTAAACAAGACTTCGCCCCCGGGAATCGCCCGAAGCATCCACGTCCAGTTGCTGTTCTGAAAATCGATTTGCAGATCGTCCTTATTGGTTCCAGCGGCGATGTAGTATTTCCAAAGCGGCGGGTCCTCAGGGTTGCAGCGGAATTCCCCGTAATGCGTTTGCAGCCACGCGGAGACAAAATGCAACGGCTCATCGAAGGCCGCGGATTTGTCCAGCCACGATCGGAATGAAATCACCGCGAACGATAAAATACATGCAACGCACAGGACCAGGGCCAGAAGGTTCGAACGCGACTGTGATCGTTTGAGTTTCGGAAGATCGCTCATTTTCCTAGGGTTGATTGTACAGGTAGATGCAGTGCCCAAGAACCGCCAGCGGACGCTCCCCCCGCAGCTCCAGATAAAACTTCCGGTCGCTATCCCCAATCCACGGATTCTGCGCCGCCGTCGCGCTCAGCGCATAAACCCGCACCCTGCTCGGCGACGGTGATTCATCCGCCGGCGCGAGACTTCCCGGCAGTTTCACATAATGAATCTCGTAATACCGCGGATCCGCCGATCCAAAATAATCCAGAAAAATCTGATACTGCGGATGCTCCCGCTGCCACTGCGCCAGCGACGGCAAGTCCTGCCCCCAGTCAACATTCGAATCCCCCAGCAGATTCGGCCCATTCTCCCACCCCCCCGCCGCCACGTTGAAAAACGGAATAAAATCCGGATAAGCCGCGTAGCATTCCACCGCCAGCCCCACGACAAAAATTCCTGCCAACAATAAAGCCGCCCGGCGAAATCGCCCGGTTGCAAATCGTCCCGCCGCGTGCGCCGCCGTCACCCCCAGAAAAATAAACATCGCCGGATAGACCGGCAAAACGTGCCGGATCCCCAGGTTCAAATCCGATCGCATCGCCACCACGAGATAAAACACCGGCAAAATCGCCAGCACAAAAATATCCCACGCCCGCCCAATCCGCCGAAGGTTCGCCAGCCAATAGATAGCGGCCACACCCAACGCCCCCAGCGTCGCCACTGGCGTCTTCACCAGCATCGCCACCGGGAAATACTCCCACCTCCCGCGCATCGCCGACGTCCCCAGCAAAAACGCCGCCCGCCCCGGCGCCGTGCCGTACGTAAACAGCAATCCATACACCCACGCCTGCGGCAACAGCCGATGCTCCCCAATCCACAACACGCCCCGAAAAAAAATGTCCGGCTTCCACTGGCTTGTGAAGCTCTGCAACTGCGCATCGGAAAGATCAAACGCGTTGTACGCCCCGAATGCCGCATGCCGCGCCCCGATCCGCAAAAGCTCCGAAAATCCAGCAGCTGATTCGGATCCGCCCCCGGCGCATACCGAAATCGATAACACGCCCACACAAATCCATACGCAAAAACGCACGCCGCCCCAAAAATCCCCGCCGCAATCCCCAGCCGCTTCCCGCGCGTCGCGGCAGTTGATTTCAACGTCGGCCAAGCCTCCGGCAGAAGCGCCCGCAGCAGCAAACAGATCCCCAAAATCGGCACCGCCAGAATCCCCGAAAATTTCACCGTCAGCGCAACCCCCAGCAATATCGCCACCGCCGCCACTCGAATCGGCGTCACCCGCTTCCCCACCATCCACACCGCCGCCATAAACGCCAGCAGCGCCAGCGACATCGGAACATCGTCCTTCACCAGTGGCCCGTGCGCCAGAAAATTCGGATCAAAACAAAACCCCGCCGCCGCCACCACCGCCGCCACGGCCCCTCCAAGCCGCCACGACCACCACGCGATCACCCCCCCCAGCAAAACCGCCAGAACGACCATCCGTTCCCGCGCCCGCCCCAGGACCGAATCCGAATCATTCGCCGCCGTATAATAGAAATTGTTTTTGACGTACTGCCCCTCATACGCCCGGTCTTTCAGCATCGCGTCGTAAATCGCCCCGCTCGTCGAAAGCTCCAGCTCACCGCTCGGCGCTCCCAGCGCAACGTAATACCGCCAGAGCGGCGGGTCCTCCGGGTCGCACCGAAAATCCCCGTGATACGTTTGCAGCCACGCCCCCACCAAATGCAGCGGCTCATCGAACGTCGCGCACTTGCTCTCCCACGCCGTCGCCCCCGTCACCGCAAACACAACCAGCAGAACCGCGATGATGCTGATGAACGGAGCCGAGCTGGCTTTCCAATTTGCCATTTAAGCTTTTACGCCGACGCCCGCCCCGCCTGAAGCAATTCCAGCGGCTGCGCCAACGCCACCCCCGCCGCCGGCCACAAGCTCGCCAACAGCGACACCACCACCAGCGCCCCGCATCCGCATCCGACAATCCCCCACGGCACCTGCATCGCCGGCGCATATCCCAGCACTGCGCCCCCGAGCCGCCGCGCATCGATGCTGATCTCCATCCCCGCAGCCAATCCCAGCGCCGCCCCCACCATTCCCAGCATCGCCGCCTCTGCCAGCACCAGCCGCAGCAGCGCCCCCGCGCAGACCGATGCTCCGCAGAACCCCAAACTGCCACCGCCGCGACCGCACCGACGCCATGATCGTATTCGTCACCCCGAGCGACGCCAGCGCCATCGCGGCGATCGCCACGGTGCTGATCAAATCCAGCAGATGATAAAACGCCCGCTCGATCCCATATTTCACATGCCGCACGTCCCCCGCGATCAGCCCGCGATTTCCCAGCGATTTCTGCACGTTTTTGAGCAGATCCATCTTGTCGATCCCCGGCGTCAGGTTCGCGGCAAACAGCCGCGCCCCGGTTATCCCAAAATCTTTCTTCGCATCATCGATCGACCCAAACACGCTCCCCACCGTCCGCTGATCCAGAATCTTCCCCAGGTCAAACATGCTCACCAGCACGTCCGCCCCCGGCGACCAGACGATCGCACTGATCGTATAATTCTGCACCCCATTCACCGTCGTCATCAGCGGATAAGTATCTCCCATCTTCAGCCGATGCGCCTGCCGGAATTCATCCGTCACGATCGCGTGCCGCGGCTTTTTCATCTCTTCCGCCGCCCGCGCCGCGGCCGCCGCCTGCTGATCCTCCGGCAGCGAATTCCCCCCGTCATCCCGAAAATCAAGCTGAACCATCTTCAGCGCCTGCTCCGGATTTACCGCGAAAAACATCGCCCCCACGCTCTGCCCGCTCAGCATCGACGCCAGCATCAGGCTCCCCTTGCTGTCCCCCGACGATGTCGTCACCACCACCGGCATCAAGCTCCCCTTCTGAATCCCCTCCACATCGCCCAGCGTCTTCTGGTCCTGCCAGGAAATAATGTCCGGGCTCCAGATAAAAATATCCGGAAACTTGTTCGGAATCTGCCACCCCCCAATCAGCGTATGCCCCTGCACCTGCATGGCAATGAGCGTCGCCAGCCCCACCATCAGCGCCGCCCCCGTCCCCGCCGCCCGCCAGATTCCCGTGCTCAACTGTTTTTTCAAAAGGTTCGCCGGGACAACAAAAACCGCCGCGATCACCGGCGCCGCCACCCGCTCGACCACCCAGACAAACATCGGCGCCAGCAGAAAAAATCCCCCCAAAATCCCTGGCAACCCAATGCAAAAATGCCCGAAAAATTTCAGCGTCCCCGCCACCCCCGCCGAATCCGAAACCCCAAAACTCCGCACGATCTCCTCCACGGGTCCAAAGAAAATCAGCGGATCCAGCCCGATGAGCACCAGTCCGATCAGCGCAAATCGAATCGGCGGCCCCGCCGCCGGCACCGCGCCCTGCGCCGTCATCGCCTCCAGCGGCGAAATCCGCGACGCCCACCAAGCCGGCAGCACGCTCGCCGCCAGCGCCGTCAGCAGCGAGCCCCCCGCCGCAAATATCATCCCGTTATAACTGTACAAAACCCCCGCCGCGAAAAGCTCCATGTACCGGTGATACAGAATCCGCATCCACAGAACCCCCAGCGGAATCCCGATCCCGATCCCCACGATCGACAAAGCCATCCCTTCCAGCGTCACCAGCCGGAATACCTGCGACCTTACGGCCCCGATCGCCCGTAGCATGCCGAGCGTCCGCTGCCGCTCCGTCACCCCCATGCTCAGGGCAGAAAAAATAATGAACATCGCGGTGAGCATCGAAACCATCCCCCCCAGGTAAGCCGCGATCCGCACCCCGCGCAAATTCTTTTCCAGGTCACCCGGATTCTTGCGTCGCATCCGCAGATGCACATTCGGATCGAGCGTCGCCAGCCGCTGCGACCACCGACTCTCAAACGCATCAAAATCCGCCCCGGCGTGCAGATTCACCACGATGCTCGAAACCACCGGCGGATTGTCCTGCCCCGTGAAACGCTGGAGCGTCGCCAGCGGAAGATAAATCGTCGCCGTCCGCTCCGAGAAAAAGACCGGCTTGTGCACCGTCCCCACCGCCCGCACCGAAAGATCCTTCCCCGAAACCCCCGGAATCTTCAGCATATCCCCCACGCCCACCCCCATCTTTTCCGCGGCAATGTCGTCCACCACCGCCTCCAACGCATCCGAGGTCCCGAACCACCGTCCGAAGTTCAGATCCAGCGCCTCGATCGTCGTATCATCCGGCCGGCGAATCCCCACCAGCTCCACATAAATCTTATCCGAGGGCACCGCCCCCGCCGCCAGCCGATCCGCGCTCCGCGCTGGCCCCTGCTGGTCCGCCGCCCGGTCCATATCCCGGTCGGACTCCAGCCGCCCCGAAACCTGCCTCACATCCGAATCCTGCTTGAGCAGCGCCACAATACTTTCCGGCACCACCCCTTGAAGCTCATCCGTCGGCGTAATCACCGCATCCGACGCCCCCATATACCGATCCAGCCACTTCAGCGCCGCCCCCTCAAGCGACTTGTATCCCGTGGTAACCGCCACCACCAAACTCACCGAAAGCGCAATCGCCGCCAGCGTCAGGAGCGTTCGAACGCTGCGGACTTTGAAATTCGAAATCGCCAGCCGGGTGAGAACCATGGTTAGCCTATCCCAGCGACTCGGAATACCTCCCCGCCAATTCCTGCCCGTTCATCCCCTCGGTCGCAAACCGGCTGATGATCTGCCCATCCCGGATCACTGCCACTTCCTGTGCATACGCCCCGACCACCGGCTCATGCGTCACCATCACGATCGTCTTGTTATGCTTCTCCGCCAGATCACGCAGCAACTCACATACGGACTTTGAATTCGCGCTATCCAGATTGCCGGTAGGCTCATCGGCAAGAATGACTGCCGGATCCGAAACCAATGCTCTCCCAATCGCCACCCGTTGCTGCTCTCCGCCGCTGAGCGAATCCGGCCGATGGGTGCGCCGATCCGCAATCCCCAGATCGACCATCAGCCGGTCGATCTTCTCATGCGTCACCTGCCCATTTCGGCCCTCGAGCATGAGCGGCAGCGCGATATTCTCCTCCGCTGAAAGCGTCGGAATGAGATTAAACGATTGAAACACCAGCCCGATATTCCTGCGGCGGAAGATGGTCAGTTCCTTGTCGCCCATGCGGGCCAGATCGGTGCCATTGATACAAACGCTCCCCGAATCCGGCTTGGCCAGGCCGGCCATCAGATGCAGGAGGGTGCTCTTCCCCGACCCGCTCGCCCCCATGATTGCCAGAAACCTTCCCTGCGGCACCGCCAGGTTGATCGACGAAAGCGCCGTCACTGCCCGGCGGCCCTGGCGGAAGGTTTTGCTGACTTTTTCGACGGATAACGGATGCACGAAATCTCCAGCGATCGGATCGCCATAACTATAGTGGAGATCACGGGGTTAATCATCTCCCGAGTCATCACCCCGGGCAGAAGCGTGAATGCCGAGTTTACATAATTTTACGTTTTGTTACGTTTTTCGCGATTTTTGTAAGTAAATGCTAACAAATCTTGAGAGCAGCGAGCTCAAGCGCAGCGGCCGCGGGTCGGCGTCTGCGCGGTAGGATGGTTGTTGTGAAAGGCTGGGCGATTCAAATCCTGCTGGGGTTCTGGCTATTGGTTTGCGTTGCCACCGCCTTCACCTGGGCGGGGAGCCACTTGCTCCAGACCGTCTTTCCGCGTCATTTGATCGGGCGATGGTCCTGTCGGTTTGACAGCCGGATGACGGGAAAGGTCAGCATTCAGCTCTATCACGATTTCGCGACGCCGGTTGTGGGACCGCTGCAAGGCCCCGGCCGCCAATATACGACCGCGGACCTCGCCTGGTATGACGGTCTGCCCATGGGATTCACAGCCGGCGCAGCGGGATTTTTTGTTGGCGATGACAAAAATTTCTCGGTCGACCGCGCCGGGCACGACCTATGGATCGGACAGATTATCTGGCTCTCCGTTCCCTATTGGTTTGCATGGATCATCTGGCTGCCGCTGCTGATTTTCGTCTACCGCCGATGGCAGCAGCGCCAGCGCCTCGCCAGGGTCAAACAAGGATTATGCGTCACCTGCGGCTACGACCTCCGCGCCATGCCCGACAGATGTCCGGAATGCGGAACGCGGCGGCAAGCGGTCGAATTGCGCCTCGATCCGTTCAGTCAAATCCACTAACCCCGCTCGCAGACACAATCAGAAAATCATTAACCGCCAAGGCGCAAGAGCGCGAAGAAAGACAAATCAAATTGCGTTTTTCTTCGCGCTCTTCGCGCCTTGGCGGTTAAATCTTCTGGATAGGGACGTCTAGGATCAGGCCGCGCCGATTGATTGAAGCGCGGTAGAATTCCCGCCATGAAACGGTTGCGTCGCTGGCGTTCGATCCTCGTTGCCACGCTATCGATCACTGGCCTGGTAGTGACGGTCGCGATATGGACTCGAAGCTATTGGAGGATTGATTCTTTCAGTTGGATTATCGCATCGATACCCCCGTCGCAGCTCAGAATTTCGGAGCTCCAAATTGTTTCCTGCCGCGGCGGTTTCAGTCCCACGTTTACTTACCGAGTCGCTCAGGATTCTACGGCGACCATGAACCAACTCGACTACCTTCATTGGCATCCGCGAGGCGTGGCGATCTCAACGGACAATGTTTCTGCAATCGATCAAATGAGTGAATGGAAGGCGACGTATCTGTTTATGCCGACCACTCCAAGTCGACTTGGGTTTCAGTTCGCCCACCGGCAGGGCCGCTACAGGAACACCGACTGGTGGAATCTGGAAGCCGCGATCCCTTACTGGTTCCCGGGATTATTATTTGCAGTCCCCGTATTGATCCGGGCAAGCGGATTCTGGAAGAAAAAACACTCCCACCCGACAGGCCAGTGTGCCGCCTGCGGCTACGACCTCCGTGCTACGCCCGACCGCTGCCCGGAATGCGGAACGATCCCGACGAAAAAGAAAATTGCTTCCAAATCGTAACCGCGATTCACAGGCATCCTATTTTCGGGGGTGGGCCAGTTTGAGCTCGGTGTCGAAAATTGAATTCCTCACGGCAGCGCCGTGGGCGTTCCGGGAGCGAACTGACCCGGTGTCCCTCTCTTCGCGCGTAGCCAGCCCGCAGTCGCCTAAAGCCCACTCCCGACCACTTCTCCACATCATTGGACGATATTGCCCCCGTCGCCGAATCAAAGCACCCGCGGCCGCTCATCCTCAGGCGGAAACTGAACGCCGGTGTAAATTTCCAACAGCGGAAGCTGCGCCTCGACCGAAGTGAGCGTTGCGCGGTCTTCCAATCCCGAAGCGGTCGCGAACCGCCAGCTCCCATCGCCCTGGCGGGTGAATGTTTCCACCAGCGGCCGAACCTGCGAAACCAGAACGTATTCCTCCAGACTCGCCAGCGAAAGATACCGGCGAAACTTTTCACCGCGGTCGTCCGCTTCGGTAGCCGCCGAAAGCACCTCCACAATCAGCCTCGGATTTGTCGCCGTCGTTCGTCCCGCGTCCTCGGGGTCAAACTGCATTTGCCCGCAGATCACGCTCACATCCGGATAGGTGTAGAGCGGCGTGCGCGGAACCCGAATGCGCAGATTGCTGTCATAAACCCGGCAGGGTTTGCCTTTGAGGCGGTTCCCAAGCTCCCCAATGACATTGGCGATAATCAGGCTATGCTCCGGCGAGCCTCCCGCCTTTGGTATGATCCGCCCGTCGCGATATTCGTTCCGCTGCTTCGCCCCTGCCTCCATCTGCAGATATTCGTCAATCGTGGAGAGACCCGGCTTGCCCGAACGCGACTCCATGAGGGAAGTTTACCATACGTCGAAGGTGGGGAAAATCGCAGCGTAATCGGATCATTTGTCTCGTCAAGGCAATCGCATGTGGCCGCAAAATACGAAGAACCCTCACCCCAACCCTCTCCCTGAGTACAGGGCGAGGGGGAAAAGAGGGACAAGCGATTGCCCTGTTTGTCTCGCAATGCCAAAAACAAAAAAATCATCCCCCTGCCACAATCAACTCACACCCCGCTCCCTCAATTGCTTTGCGGTGCTCCGTGGTTAATCCTTCATCCGTCACGACCACATCGATCTCGCTGAGATTGCACAATTCCGCCAGGGCCTGCTGTCCGAACTTTTCGCTGTCGGCCAGCAGCACCACCTGCTGCGACTGCTCCATCATCCGCTTCTCGGCCGACACCAGCAGGAGGTTTTGGTTGAAGAGGACGCCGTTGTGAATTCCTGCCGAGCTGAAAAACATTCGGGACGCGTGGATGGTCGAGATAAAATTTTCGGCCGTCGGGCCGAGCATGACGCCATAGCGCGGGTACATCAATCCGCCGGTGATGATCAGTTCCACGTTGTTGTCGTCCATGAAGAGGTTGGCGATCGGCAGGGAGTTGGTGATGATTTGAAGCGACCGCCCCCGAAGCTGCTCCGCGAGGTAAAACGTCGTCGTGCCGCCGTCCAGCAGGATCGTTTGCTCGCTCGGGACCAGCGCCAACGCCGCCTTGGCGATCCGGCGCTTGGCTTCAAGCTGCACGCCCATCCGCTGGTTGAACGCATAGAGCCGCGCCTGGGTGGCCTGTGCGGCTGATGAAATTCCCTGGTCGCCGATCCAGATCACGCCGCCATGCGTGGGCTGGACGAGCCCCTGGCGCTGAAGCTCGTCGAGATCGCGCCGGATGGTGGATTGGGAAACGTCCAGTTCCCGGGCCAGCGAATCGAGGGGCAGAATCCGCCGCTGTGCCAGCAGTTCCCGCAGCCGCGATTGCCTCTGGGCGATCAGCATGTGAATGGCTTCATTTCAACTGTGCGTAAGTGGCATCCAGCGACTTGGCCCCGGATTGAATGCCACTGATTTCCCGCGGCCAAAGATCAATCTCAAATCGTTTCACCACGCCGCTGCGATTCACCAGCGTTGGCAAGCTCGTGCAGGTGCCGCGAATTCCATATTCCCCCGCAAGCTGCGTGCTGATCGGCAAAACCTTCGGCTGGTTCAGAGCGATCGCATGAACCACTTCCGCGATGGTCAGCCCCACGGCCCACCCCGCGCCGCCTTTGAGCTTGATGCACTCCGCTCCGCTGGTTTTCGTGCGCTCGAAGACCCGCTGCTGCACTGCCGGGGAAAAGTTCGGCAGTTTCACCAGCGGCATGCCCCCCGCCGTCGCGCTGGACCAGATCGGCACCATGCTGTCGCCATGCTCGCCGAGAATCAGCGCCTTGATCTGGCTGGGGGGCAGAGCCGGTCTCCAGCGCAATCAGCGAGCGGAACCGGGCCGTGTCCAGCTGCGTGCCGAGCCCGATCGTCCGATTCGGATCACGCTTGAGATGATCGATCGCCAGGCGGGTGAGAATATCGACCGGGTTGGAGACGACGAAAATAATCGCGTCCTTCTTCAGCCCGCCGATCTTCAGCGAATCGAGAATCTGCTTGAAGAGGGCGACGTTGCGATTGATCAGATCGAGCCGGCTTTCATCCGGCTTGCGCCGCAGGCCGGCGGTGATGACGATGACATCGCTGTCGGCGCATTTGTCATATCCGCCGGCGTAAATTTTCTGATCGCCGGCCACGCTGGCGCCGTGCAGAAGATCGAGCGCCTCGCCCTGGGCCATTTGCTCGTTGGCGTCGAGAAGATGGATTTCGCTGACGATGGCGGCGCATTGCATGGCGAACGCCGCATTGCTGCCGACTCGCCCGCCGCCGCCGATGATGCTGACTTTCATTGAACGATTTCCTTTCTAACTTGCCGCTGGCCATGATCTGATCGGTGATGATCTGAACCAGCTGCTCGATGTCCTGCTCGGTATAATTCTCCGGCGTGAGGGCCGCGACGGCTTTCTCCATCGGCGACTCGGTTGCGCCTGCACGGGTCCGGTCCCGGTTCCGCCGGCGACGCACATGCGGCCCTTGGTCGCGACTTCGCCGCCGACGCGGGTGACAAAATCGCTGCCGCAGTTGAGGCCCTGAAGGTTCCCTTCTTTGATCAGCGAGCATCCGACATGCCGAAACGGGCTTTGAGGCCGAGCAGCTCTTTCATCTGTTCGTTGGAGAGTGTCTGCACAAGCCGAGCTGCTTGGCCAGCAGCAGAATCCGCGAATAGGCATCGACGATTTCCAGCTTGTAGTACGCATCTTCCAGATCGGAGCCGAAGGAAACCGTGCCGTGATTGCTGCAGGAGGATGGTGTTGGCATCCTTGATGTACGGGGCAAGCGATTCGCCCAGGCGCGTGTCGCCGGGCGTGACATATTTCGCCGTCGGCACGCGGCCGAGGAAAACTTCGGCCTCGGGGTGAATGCAGGTGGGCAGATCCATCCCCGCCATGGCGAACGCCGTCGCATGCGGCGGATGGCTGTGGATCACCGCGCGCACGTCGGGGCGATTTTTGTAGATGGCCAGGTGCAAGAGAATTTCGCTGGTCCGGCCGCGTTTGCCGGAGACTTGCTTGCCCTCCAGATCGACGACGCAGAGATCGTCGGGCTTGAGATGGCCCTTGCTGATGCCGGTGGGCGTGCAGAGGACGCGGTCTTCGGAGAGGCGATAAGAATGGTTTCCCTCGTTGCCGGCGCAGAATCCCTTGAGCCAGATGCGACGGCCGATGTCGCACATCTGTTCCTTGAGCTTCCATTCGCTGGATTCGCGGGGCACTGCTGTTTTGTTTTTTTGGTATGCCATGAGAACTCCTTGGAAAATGCCGATTGCCGATTGCCGATTGCCAATTGCCGAATGGAAAAGTTGCGAGTTGCGGGTTGCGATTCATTCGATCTCCAATCCGATTACGGCGGCGTCCAGAATCGCGGCGTTATAGGCGTCGAGGGGGACGCGTTTTTCGGGATAAAACGGCATCGCCGCCTCGCGGCTTTCGGTGAAGGCGATCAGATCGCCCTCGGCCGCGCCCCATTCGTCGTAAACCACCAGCGATTCACTGCTCTTGCGCGGCTTGCCGGCGAGGCTGAAGCGGTCCTGTACTTCGACGAGCAGAAACCGGCCGCCGACGAGGGTTGCATAGAGGGGCTGAAGCGTGACGCGGCCGATGACTTTGCCTACGCGCATGACGCCAGCTCCTTCAGCCGATGCTGCGACTTGCTCCGATGGCGTTTCGCGTGCCGCGCGCGAAACGCGAGAGCAGATTGCGAATCTGCGGGAGGCTTTTGTACGGATATTCGAGGATCAGCACGTTGGCGGCCGATCGCGGTCATGCCCTGATCGACCGATTCGAGGCAGGTGCCGACGATCGCGCGGAGGACGGGGCAGCGATTGGCGTAGACGATCGCCTCGGCGGCTGATTTGACGAGCAGAACGCCGCCGCCGGCCTGGCCGGATTTGATATGCGAGGCGAGGTGCTTGATCGACGGCGGTGAGTTGCGTGGGCTCGCTGGTGAGATCGATGGGGGCGAGCTGGTTTCACGAGATTGCGCGGCAGTGCCGCTTTCGCGGCGCCGCAGGGGCCGTCGCACCACCACAAGATAACCGCCTCGCCTGGTACTGCGGGAGAGGGTTGGGGTGAGGGACCCCCTCCCCTACCCTCCCCCAGAGTACCGGGGGCGGGGGTAATAGGAGTATGGGGAGTGGTGAGTAAATCGTCGGGGCCATAGCCGATCGGCGATTTGTTTGCTGCGGATCCAATCCGGCCGCCAGCGGCGTAAGCCGTGCGCCGTAGGGCAGCACGATCTGCCCATCGCCGGTTCCGCGGGCGTGCAGGTCCTGAAGTTGGCGGGCGGTGACGATCATTCCGATTCCTCGTCCACCAGCCCAACGACGAACCATCGCGCCGGGCTTTTTTCGTTGCCGACATATTCGCGCGCGCCTTTGCCGTCGCTGTTGAGGACGACGAGCTGCCCGACTGCCGGCGCCCAAACGATCGACCGCGACGAGCAGATCGCCCTCGGGTTTTCGATCGGGATCCAGCACCTGCACCAGCGGCATCCGCAAGGCCGACAAGGCTCGGATGTTTCACCGTTGCAGTCGCGTGGCCGATGACGAGTCCCTGAAGCATCTAGATCATCCTCAATGACCGGGTCATCATCACCCGGCGATAGCGCGTGAACGTGAGCGGCGTGGTGATTCCCTCGCCGGTGGGCGTGGCGATGCTGTAGCTCAGATATCCCTCGCCGCCGAGACCCAGGCCGGCCATGCTCGGGCCGTTGACGACGAACAGCGTCGTGTTCGCCCTGCGGCCGAAGCGCGTGATGGTGTCGAGATTTCGGCTGTGGATCAGGGCCGTGTGGCGATAGCCATGCTCGCTGGCGATGGCCAGGTCGATCGCCTCGTCCACGTTTTTCACGCGCACGAACGGAACGAACGGCATCATCTGCTCTTCCTGCACGAACGGATGATCGGCATTGGTCTCGCCAACGAGAAACTGCGTGACCGGCGGCACGCGACACGCCGGCCGCCTGCGCCAGAACCGCGGCATCTTTGCCGACGAAATCCTTGTTCACGTGCGGCTTGCCGTCCTTCGGATCGGTTTTGAACGCGGACTTGGTCAGGGCATCGATCTGCGAGGAATTCAGGACGAATCCGCCGGCCATTTTCATCTGCTCGAGAAATTTGTCGAAGACGCTATCGACGCAGAAGACCTGCTTTTCGCCGATGCACAGAAGGTTGTTGTCGTAGGCGGCTCCTTTGACGATCGACGTCGCGGCGTTTTGCAGGCAGGCGGTTTCATCGACCACGACCGGCGGATTTCCCGGCCCGGCGACGATCGCCCGCTTGCGCGCTTTCATGGCCGCCCGCGCCACCGCCGGGCCGCCGGTAATGACCAGCAGCGGGATGCCGCGATGGTTGAACAGCTCCTCGGCGGTTTCCAGCGTCGGCGGGAGCACGCAGGTGATGAGATCGTCGATGCCGAATTTCGCGGCGATCTGCTTGTTGTATTCGCGGATCGCGTGAGCCGCGCAGTTGGCGCCGCTGGGATGGGCGTTGGCGACGAGCGAATTGCCCGAGGCGATCATGTTGATCGCGTTGGCCGACAGCGTCGGGATGCTGTGCGTGACCGGCGTGACGACGCCGATGACGCCGAACGGGGCGAATTCTTCCAGGCACAGGCCGTTGCTGCCGCTGGAGGCGTTGGTCTGCAGAAATTCGACGCCGGGGACGAGTTCGAGGATTTGCAGCTTTTCGATCTTGTGATCGAGCCGGCCGATTTTGGTTTCCTCCAGCTCCATCGCGCCCCACTCGCGGGCGTTTTGTTTGGCGATGGACTTGATCAGCTTCACGATCGCATCGCGATCGTCCATCGACAGCTTCACGAGCTTTTTCTGCGCTTCGTCGGCGGCGGCAACGGCAGTCGTCGATCTTCGTGTAACACGCCGTGGCGATCCAGCTGCTGCTTGACACGATGCCGGCGACCGGCGTGCATCGTCACCAAGGCGGCGCATCACTTCGCTGACCACATCCTGGACGAGCGTTGGTTCATGGCTTATTTGTTCACCTGTAGCTGATAGAACGATTTTCCCGCTGTAAACCGCCGAATCGACGATGCCCGACGATCACCGCATCGGCCGGCATGTTCTTGGTCTGCTCGGTCATGCGGGCGCTGCTGCCCTGAACGACCAGCACGAGCTGCCCTTCGCCCACGCCGACGACGTCGATGGCGACGATCGCCCGGCCGGTGTTGCCCAGGCTCGCGGGCTTGGTCGTGTTGGTCGTCATACTTGACGTTCAGCGGCTCGACGACCAACAGCTTCTGGCCGCCCAGGGTCTTGTCTTTCTGCGTCGCCACGACGTGGCCGGTGACTCTTGCGAGGAACATTGGCCTCACTTTCAAATCGAATACGGCGATGGTGGGCGAGTACACCCACCCTACGTCATCTGTCATCCCATCTTCGCGACGTCGGAATGCGGCCGGGCGATGACGTGGACGGAGACGATTTCGCCGACCTTGCCGCCCGCTTCCGCGCCGGCGTCGACCGCCGCGCGAACGGCGGCGACATCGCCCCGGAGGGTGATGGCCACCAGGCCGCTGCCGACCTTGTGCTGCTCGACGAACTGCACGTTGGCCGCCTTCAGCGCCGCATCCAGCGCCTCGACGGCCGCGACGATGCCCTTGGTTTCGATCAATCCGATTGCTTCAGAGTTTGCCATGACTGCAATCTCCGAAAAAAATTTAGTTTGCCGTTCAAAACCGCTTCCGTTTGCCGTGCGACGATCAAGTTCTTCGTTGGCCGGGACGATCCAGATTTCGCCATTGCGATTCGAGCTTTGCTGATCTCGTCTTCCTTGCCGCGCATCTGGTTTTTCTGTGGATCGAGAATCAGGCCGGCCAAATCGAGATTCTTGCAGATCGCCTCGCGAAGGGCCGACGCCGTTTTCGCCCATGCCGCCGGTGAAGGCCAGCACGTCGCACCCGCCGAGGACGACCAGGTACGCGCCGATGAAATGGCGGACCGCTTCGACAAACGCGTCGATCGCCAGCTTCGCACGGCTGTCTCCCGCGGCGGCGGCTTTTTCGATGTCGCGCATGTCCGGCGAGACGCCGCTCATCCCCAGCAGGCCGCCTTCTTTGCCAAGCCGGCGGAAAATCTCATCCAGCGATATTCCCTGCTTCAGCAGCTTCAGCAGTGCGAAGGTGTCGAAATCGCCGCACGCGATTGTTGTGCGGCAAGCCGGACTGCGCGGTCATGCCGAAACTGTTGGCGACGGATTTGCCGTTTTCGATCGCGCAGACCGAGCAGCATCCGCCCAGGTGGCAACTGATGATCCGCCGGGCCGATTCGCGTGCCGACCAGTTCTGGCACGCGCGTCGGCGATATAGCGATGGCTGGCGCCGTGGAAGCCATAGCGGCGAATGCCGAGCTTCTCGGTCCATTCGTGCGGAATCGCGTAAACCTGCCGCGACAGCGGAATCGTCTGATGAAACGCCGTCTCAAACGCCGCCACCTGCGGGACGCTCGGGCAGCTTCTCGCGAAAGGCGCGCATCGCCGCGATGTAGGGCGGATTGTGGGCCGGCGCGACATCGGCGAACTGCTCCATCGTCGCCAGCACTTCATCGCGTCACCCGCACCGCCCCGCTGATCGGCCCGCCATGCACGGCCTTGAAGCCGATGGCGTCGGGCTTATGCGGCAGCGCACTCCAGGATCACATCGATCACATCGCCATGCGTTTTGTAGGGCGAATCCTTCTGCCCGATGCGCTCGTAACCGCCGCGCGCAGACCTCCGCCCCGCCCGACTCCATGTCCAGCAGCTTGTACTTGAAGCTGGTGCTGCCGAGGTTGGCGACGAGAATGAACATGCGTTTAGAGCGCTGCGCCGCCGCCGCCCGCGCCGTAGCCTTCGAGCAGATCCGGGATGCGGCCGGGCGATGACGTGGATGCGCACCAGCTCGCCGACTTTGCCGGCCGCTTCGGCGCCGGCATCGACCGCCGCCTTCACGCTGCCGACGTCGCCGCGGACGATCGTGGTCACGAACGCCCCGCCGATCTGGATCGTCTTGATGATCTCGACGTTGGCGGCCTTGCACATGGCGTCGGTCGCCTCGACCAGGCCGACCCAGCCCTTGGTTTCGATCAATCCCAATGCGCTGCTGACTCCGATTTCTCTGACATGAGTCCGTGGTCCTTGAAAAAATTTAAGATTATTTCTTCGCCGCGGCGGCAGCCTTCGGCTTGGGCGTCATCGCCGACGAGTTCGTCGTGCGGCCGGGCGATGACGTGAACGGAGACGACCGTGCCGACGCGTCCCGCCGCTTCCGCGCCGGCATCGACGGCGGCCTTCACCGCGGCGACGTCGCCCTTGACGAACGCCGTCACCATGCCGCTGCCGCACTTGTCCCAGCCGAGCATCTTGACGTTGGCGGTCTTGAGCATCGCGTCGGTTCCCTCAATCAGGGCGACCAGACCTTTGCATTCCAGCAGGCCCAGTGCTTCACTTGCCATAAGACAATTCCTTTCGGTGAAACGGGTTCACCCTTGTTACTTCACTTGATCAATTCCATGTTCGTCGCCGATTCCAGATCGCAGGCGTTGCCTTCGTCGGTGTCGATGTGCACTTCGAGAACCACTTTGGGGTGATAGCGAACCTTGAGGTTGTCGAAACGTCACGCCGCACGGCCCGGCGATTTTCAGCTTCATTTCGTCGCCGTCTTTGACGCCGTAGTAGGCCATGTCTTCCGTGGACATGTGCACGTGCCGCTCGGCGCGGATGACGCCCTTGGCGAGATGGATCGCGCCGGCCGGGCCGAGGATCGTGCAGCCCGGCGTGCCTTCGTGGTTGCCGCTGATCCGCAGCGGCAGATCGATGCCGAGATAGATGCCGTCGGTGTAGCTCAGTTCGATCTGCGTGTAATCGCGGATCGGGCCGAGGATGCGGACGTTGGGGATGATCCGCTGCCGCGGGCCGACGACCGTGACGAGTTGCTCGGAGGCGAATTCGCCCTGCTGGTAAAGATCTTTGAGCTTGGTCAGCTTCGCCCCGGCGCCGAAGAGAATTTCCAGGTTCGCCTGGCTCACGTGCATGTGCCGGGCGGAAACATTCACCACCAGCGGATGCGGCGCCCCCCGCGCTGATGGAGCGGCGGCGGATTGCACGCCTTTCACCGGGCGGGTTGATCTGCCCCCGCAGCTTCTGGCGCAGCACTTCCCGGACAAGCTGCTCGACTTCCGAGCGATTAAGGACCGAACCGCCTGATGCCACCATCTGAACTCCTCATTTCCGATATCGCCATTATTATGCATATTATGTCAGAACTTTCCAATGTTTTTCAGAAGCGTATAAATACTTATATATAAACATGATATATTTGACGCAATATGACAGATATTCTGATTATGAGATGTTCTGATGTTGCGAGCCGGGATTGAAGCCACGGCCTCTCCCACCGCTGAAAAGAATTTTGTGCATTGTCGATTTCGCGGCGAGGGCTTTATTGTGCGGGATGGCGATGGCCAACGATCTTTGCCTTGGGCTAGTCGTAAGTCTGGCTGGAAGATTGTCGGGGATGAAGCCTGGCATATTTGATCCAGGGCCTTGATTCGATTTTTGATGCCGATCAGTTCTGACATGGACCGTCTGGAAACGACAACCGGTAATTTATCTGCGCTTCATGAAAAAGAAGCGCACCTTCGCCAATTGGTGGAGGAGTTGAAAGGGAGCCAGGAGGCGCTTCAGGCGGCGAATCGACTGAAAGACCGTTTTCTCGCGGGACTTAGCCACGAGCTGCGAACGCCGCTGACGCCGGTTTTGATGGCCGTGGCAGCGCTGGAAGCCAATCCCGACTTGCCCCAATCGGCTCGCGATGAGCTGGCGCTGATCCGCCGGAATATTGAACTGGAAACCCGGCTCATCGACGATCTGCTGGAACTGAGCTGCATCGCCTCGGGGAAATTCACGCTTCGTAACCAGCGGGTGGTCCTTGCCAAGGTGATCCGGCGTGCTTGCGATTCTGGCGCAAGCTGCTGGCGGGAACGAACGTACGATTGCACTGCCTGGCGGACTCCGGCTTGGGGGAGATCAATGCCGACCCCTGCGCCTGGAACAGATCCTCTTGAACCTGGTGCAGAACGCCGTCAAATTCACGCCCGCCGGTGGGGAGATATTCGTTGCCGGCCAGCGGCTGGGCGAAAGCGTGCGGATAAGCGTGCGCGATACCGGGGTGGGGATTTCGCCGGAAATCCTCGACCGCATCGGCACGGCGCTTCAGCGGGGGGAAATGGGCATCGCCCGCCCGTTTGGGGGCCTGGGGCTGGGGCTTTCGATTTGCAAAGCGCTGACGGAACTTCATCGCGGTAAAATCACGGCGGAAAGTGATGGACCGGGCAAGGGATCGGTGTTTACAATAGACCTGCCGACGCAGGATGTGACTATGGGAAGCAGCGAATGGGAAGCTGGGGGAAGCAGCGCGGCCCAAACCGCAAAATTACGGTTGCTGGTTGTCGAAGACCATGCCGATACGGTGCGCATGCTCGGCAAGCTGCTGGGATCGGCGGGGTACGCCGTAAAGACCGCCAGCGATGCGGCGGGGGCGCTGGACCTGGCCTCGCGCGAGACGTTTGACCTGGTGGTGAGCGACATCGGGTTGCCTGATGCCACCGGATACCAGCTCATGCACGAGATCAAAACGCGCTGACGGTATCAACGGGATCGCCATGAGCGGATATGGGATGGACGAAGACGTGCGCAAGAGCCGGGAGGCGGGGTTCAGCGATCATCTCGTGAAGCCGATCAGCTTCGCGCAGCTCGATGAGGCGATTCACCGGGTTGTTAAAAACGTGCAATAAAAAAGCCCGCGATTTTCGCGGGCTTTTTTCTGAGCGAGTCTCAAATTCAGTGCAAATCTAGATATTGTTTCGTGTTTCTGGGCCACGGAACGCGCCCCGCAAGCGGGGCCGCTAAACTTGGCGAGCGACGCCTGGTCCAGACATCCGCAACACCATTTAGTTGCGAGAGGTATCCAGTTGGGCAATCTTAGTGCGGGCGTCTTCGAGGGTGGGGTCGCAGGCCAGGGCCTGTTCATATTCCGCCTTGGCCTCGGACTTGCGGCCGTTGGTCTGGTAGATCGAGGCCAGGTCGTAATGGATCTGGGCGTCGGTCAGGGCGGGGGTCCACATGCGGATGGCCTCCTGGATCTTGTTCTGGCGGGCGAGCATCAGGCCGTAGTTGGCGCGGCAGGGGCCGTTCTTGTAGTCCATCGCGATACCCTTTTGATAGGTCGCGGCGGCTTGCTTGGGCAGGCCGGCCAGTTCGTAGCAGTATCCAAGGTTTCCGTAGGCAAAGGGGGCGTTGTTGGTTGCCGCGATATAGCGCTGCCAGATCGCGATCGAGGTGGGGAAATCCTTGACCTCGGCGTAGATGACGCCCAAGCGGTAGAGGGCGGGGAGGAATTTCGGATCGAGGTCGAGGCAGGCCTCGTACTGATGGGTGGCGGCGCCGAGGTGGCCCTGGGTTTCGTCAAGCTGGCCGGCCGCGAAGCGGGTATTGATCTTCAGCGGCTGAGGTTTCACCTCGCTGATCTTGACGTTGTTGTTGTTCTGCATCTTCTGAGCGTCAGAATCGCTCAGCCCCGAGATGGATGCATTGTGCTGCGTGCTGCACGCACAGAGGAAAATCGTCAGTCCGAACAGGGTCGCGATGTTCTTCATATAGTGGTTCCTCGGTCAAACGATGCGGCAAGTTAAGCAGCAACGTCAAAGCTTGACGGTCATATCGGCTATTTGGTTTATGAGGTGAATCGAAGTTCCGGATTGGGTAACTGCATGAGGTTATGGGACGGGCGCAGCGCTGCCTGTCGCTCCAGGGGCTCGACGGCATCGTCCAATAATTGCTGCCCAAGCTCGCGGAGAGCGGTGACGCTGACGCCCATGCCGCTGAGCAAACCCGCATCGGTCATCAATCTTGCGTGCTGCATATAGGTGTCGTCATGAAGCAGCTCGCGAAGGCCGGAGCCTGCCAGCTTCGCATGGTCGCGCCAGGAATCCGGGAAGGACATTTCCAGCGCTTTGCGCCAGCGATCGACCCATACCCTGGTCCGGTCGCGGCCGACGAGATGGGCCAGAGCCAGGACGCGGCCAAGGTCTTTGGCGCATCGGTAAAGCCCGCAGAATTCTCCGGATTTGATTCGGCGGGCGGTGAGTTTGGTGTAGGAGATCAGGTTCACGATGGCGATCATTTCGGGAGCGGCGTAGTCGAGCCCCTCGGTGGAGCGCTGGCGGAACCAGTTGAGCAAATCCATGAATTTGAAGCTGGGGATGCCGTACCAGCCGGGGTGGGATCCGCTCAAATGAACGGGAATCCACTCCTTTTCGTGCTCCTGCTGAACCGAGGGAATGCTGAGGAATTCAATGAAATATTGGGTTGAATTGGGGGGCATGAGGCGGATGGCCCAGAGGTCGTTTTTGTTATCGGGAAGCGCCGGCAGCGGCTTGCAGCGATCGGTGGGGCGCCAGCCGATTTTGATGAGTGCTTCGGCCGCGGCCTGGACCGAAACAGTGTTTCCTGCGGAATGGACGAGGAGGTCGGCGTCCTTGGTGGCGACGCTATGACCTGATAAGGCGGCGCGGAACGGATAGGCGGCGGCGAGGCTGCCGGCGACCAGGATATTGCCTTGATGCTCAATGGGGATATCGCGGTGGAGGGTGCGAAAGAGGTCGGCTGGATCGAGCATCCTATCGATCAAAATCGGTCCGGACGTGTCTGAACTTCAACTAGATTGCGCTAAGGGCATGGGTGGATGCTTAGCGTTTGGGGGTATCTCTCTCCCGGCGGTGTAAACACCGGCGGCTTTGGTAACGATGGTTACGGGGGGGTCCAGGTGCTGGTGTGATGGATGTCGTGGGCGAACATGGGCCATTGGGCCCACTTTGGGGTGAATTTCAGGTTGGTGTGGTAGATGAAGACGCGGCCGTCTTCGGTGCCGATGAGGATTTCGGCTTGGCCGTCATGGTAGAGGTCGGCGATGGTGTCCTGACATTGGGTGTCTGGGGCGGCGGGAATCATCAGTTGCGTTTGGGTGGCGCCGTCTTTGGTGCGGTGAATCCACCAGGGTCCGGCGAAGAAATCGAAGCTGCCGGAGGCATCGGGGCCGGCGACGCTGACGCCGAAGACGTCTGCGGGGCCGAGCTGGGCGATGATTCCGTCGGGGTTGGCGAAGCCGGAGCCGTCGCCGTGCCAGGCGCGGAGGGTGTGGGTTTTGTCGTCGATGGCGATGATTTCGGCGAGTCCGTCGCCGTCAAGATCGGCGAGGGAGACGGGGCCGTCGCACTCGATGTTGTCCTTGAAGATGCTTTGGATTTTTTCTGATTGGGCCTGCTCGGGGGAGAGCGGGGAGCCGTCGGCGCTTTGAGCGGAGGATTCTGGTGCGCAGTTGCCGAAGGGTTTTCCGTCCCAGGTCCAGGCGAGGATCTGGTTACGGACGTCGGGGAGAATGACCTGCATGGTGTGGGGATCGAAGACGCTGCCGAGGGAGGGGGGGAAGTGGGATTTGAGGCCGATTTTCTGGGGCCAGGCGCCGAAGGATTTTCCGTTTGCGTCGAAGGCGTCGACGACGGCGTTAGCGGGGCCGCGGCGCTGGGAGGCGATATAGCTGCGGATGCGGCCGTCGTGAGCGGTGTCAGCGGCGCTGGCGCAGAAGCCGCTGGGGACTTTGCCGCCGCGCCAGGCGGGGACGTGGGAGCCGCTGAGCGTGCAGAAGGTTCCACCGCCGAGGATGGCGAGAGTACCTTTGGGCGGGAGTGGGACCAACTGGAAGGTGGTGCCTGGGTCGGGGTTGGCAAAGCTTGGGAGGAGTTTTTGGGAAGAGCCGTCGGCCTGGATGACCAGTGCGCCGCGGTCGCGCTTGGCGGGCCCGCTGGGGCGTGAGACGACGAGGAAGCCGGGGGAACCCGGTGTGCCGGGCTGGATGGCGGGGTAGCTCAGCCAGTAGTTGGGGTATTGGTAGAAATCGGGGGAATCGGAAGGTGCAGCCAATTCGTGGTCCTGGGCGGACATGACTTTGACGGGGAAGCCACGCAGCGGCGTGCCATCGAGATTGAAGGCGGCGACGTAGGCCGCGGTGTCGGGAGTAACTCCGGTAGCCAGCGGGATGGGCTGGCGGGTCAGCAGATTAACCATGCCCATGTAGGTGAGAACGATTTCGGTTTTACCGTCGCCCATGAGATCGACGGGGACGGGAGAGGCGGTGATGCAGCCGGAGAGGGTGAGGAAGGGAGCGGTTGAATCGGGGAGAGTTTTAGTTTTGGCAACGACGGGGGCGGGTGGGGGCGGCACGGGAATGACGGACTGGATAGCCGGAGTGGGTGAAGAGGGGATGGTCTTATAGATCCAACCGCAAATGCCAGCGAAGAGGGATGAGCCAATGGCGATGGCGGCGATCGTGCGGAGCAGAGTGAACCGGGTGATTTTTTCGGCGAGGAGCCAGGCGGTTTTGGAGGCGGCGGAGGATTGTCCGGCGGCAATCGCGCCGATTGATGCGTGAAGCGTCGGCGGCATGGCCTCGGCGGCGCGAGCGGAGAGGGTTGCGCCCAGGGCGACGGCGCTGAGGGTGGCGGCGCGGGATCCGAGAAGGTTTCGCAGGCGCTGGAGTCCGCGGGAGAGGCGCTTCTTGGCGGCTTCTTCGGAGACGGACATGGCGGCGGCGACTTCGGGGAGGCTGAGGCCCTGGAAATAGCGGAGGAGGATGGATTGGCGATCGTGCTCGGGGAGGCGGGCCATGGCGCGATCGAGAATGGGGGAGATTTCTTCCCAATTGAGGTCATTGGCGAGATCGTCGGACTGATCGGCGGTCTGGCGGGCTTTTTCGGCGGCGGCTTGCTGTTCGTGACGCTGGCGGCGATTTTCGATTCTCATGGCGTTTCGCGCGGTGAAATAGGTTGTCTTGTAGAGCCATCCGGCCAGGGCGGCGGGATTGCGAATCGATGACGCTTTGGAAAAGAGCAAAAGAAAGACGGCCTGGGTTACGTCCTGGGCGAGATGCTCATCGCGCACCTGACGCCGGGCGGCGGAATAGACGAGGGGGGCGTGGCGATGGGCGAGTTGGCCGAGGAGGTCGTTGGTGGGACTTTGGGCATAGGCCTCCAGAAGAGCGGCGTCGGCAGGGGCGTCTGGGGGCGGTTGGGGCATAGGATATAGTGTACGTTGGGATTTGGGTGGGGACAGGAAAAGTTGGGGGCTGGGAATATCTCACAAACTCCCAAAATATCTCACTTTTAGGGGAAGCGGAGTGGGGAGGGGATTTGAAATTTGAGATTTCGGATTTGAGATGGGAGACATTGGTCCTCCGGGTGGTTGGGGGAAAAAATATCACGCATCCCAACAACTCCCAAAATATCTCACTTTGGGGGGGGAACCCTCTGGGTTAGTGGGTAGAGAGTAGAAAGTTGAGAGTAGAGTAGAAAAACATCACGGCTCTATATACAGGTCCAAAGGTGCACGTTTTGTACCTATTTTTGGAAAAATCTTGGCGGATTTTTTGTGCGGTTGATGAGAATGCAAAGAATTTGACAGGCGGGGGTAGAGGGGCAGATTCGGTCGGGGATCGAGAATGGAAATGCCCCACGGCGGCGCCGTGGGCGTTCCAAGATCAGATTGAACCATTATTGTGTGGGCTCAGTCGGGTTGGAGAAATCCCGGGGCGACGCGCCAGGGGATGCCGGCGTCGGTGATGACGGTGACGGATTTGCGGTTGTGGGATTTGATGAAGCCTCGGACGAGTTCGCCGGTGGATGAGGTGAAGTGGACGCGCTGGCCGAGGCGGAAATTCATCATCTGGCCGTGACTGCGGATCTGCTGCATGAGGCGGAGGCGGGCGACGATGATCTGGTTTAATTGCGCGAGCTCGTCCTCGGTGAGGAGGTCCAGGACGGAGAGGACCGCGGGGAGGTTTTGGCCTTCGGGCATATGGGGAGATCATCTTGAAATTGGGGAAAGGTGTCGAGGGGATTTTGCGGGCCAGCAGACCCCCACCCTAACCCTCCCCCGGAGTACCAGGGGAGGGGAAAGGAGGGAGAGGTAATTGGCCTGGGGTTGCGCTTAATGGGTTAATCCGTGGCATCTTGTCGCGGGCGTCGCGGTGGGGTTGCGTCGGCTTATGAAATCGGGAGAGTGGCTGGTTTCTCGGCGAAATTGCGTGCGAAGCGAAGGGTATAACCCGGCAGTTCACTGGATGGCGCTGATCACGGCGGCGGCGACGTTTCCGCTGATTTTTATGGGGGGGCTGGTGACGAGCCATGGGGCGGGGATGTCGGTGCCGGATTGGCCGAACTCGTGGGGGTATAACATGTTTACCTTTCCGCCCAGCAAATGGGTGGGGGGAATCCTTTTCGAGCATACGCATCGGCTTGCCGGGGCGTTTGTGGGGCTGCTTTCGATTGCACTGGCAGTTGTCGCGTGGGCGAGTGATCGGCGGAGGTGGGTGAGGTGGACGGCTACGGCCGTGCTGCTGGCGGTTTGTGTGCAGGGGACGATTGGGGGGCTGCGTGTCGTGCTCAGCCAACGGGACCTGGCGATCGTGCATGGGTGCGCGGCGCAGATTTTCTTCTGCTTTATCGCGTCGTTTTGCGTCTTAACCTCGCGGTTCTGGGCTGAGGAGAGGGAAACCGGCGAATATCGCGGAGCGAGGCGGGTGATGGGGGCGGCGATGATTGCGACGGGGATTATTCTGGCGCAGCTTGTCGTGGGGGCGATCATGCGGCATAGCGATGCGGGTCTGGCGATTCCGGATTTTCCGACGAGCTATGGGAATTGGCTGCCGCCGACAACTATCGATGCGGGGTTTCGGGAGCGGGCGATTCATCGGTTTGGGTATAACCTGGGGCTGAATCGGGTGACGCTGTTTCAGATCTGGATTCATTTTTCGCACCGGATTGGGGCGGTGCTGGTGAGTGTGGCGGTTATCTCCCTGGCGGGAGTTATTTTTGTGGGGGGGCCGCGGCGGAAGGTGTTTTTGCGGCCGGCGGCGGGGGTTTTGATCCTGCTGGTGACGCAGGTAACGCTGGGAATACTGACGGTTTTGCTGCGGAAGCCGGCGGATGTGGCTTCGGCGCATGTGGCGGTGGGGTCGCTGCTGCTGGTGACGGTGTGGGTGATTGCGATGCGGGCGATTGGAGTGGTCGGCGCTGCGCGAGAGAGTAGAGGAGTAGAAAGTAGAGCAGTAGAGAAGAAACCCTCACCCCAACCCTCTCCCGGAGTACCAGGAGAGGGGGTAAAAGCGGATTACAGCTTCAATATGGCGGGCAGACGGACTAGAATCCGGCTACCAGATTAAACGTGAATACGCGCGACGAACATTTACGATCTGAGTTCCGGCGAGCCGGTTGCGGCGTGGCGGGATTTTTATGAGTTGACCAAGCCGCGGATGAATCTGCTGATTTTGGGGACGACGACGGTGGGGTTTACGATCGCGGCGCGGACGATGGAGCAGTGGCGGCATCTGCCGGCGACGCTCATCGGGACGGCGCTGTGCGCGGCAAGCGCGGCAATATTGAACCAGGTACTGGAGCGTGAGCATGATGCGAAGATGCGGCGGACGGCGCAGCGGCCGCTGCCGACGGGGAGGATTCCGGTTCGGCAGGCGGTGGGGCTGGGAATCGCTGCGGGGGTGGCGGGGGGCGTTTTTCTGCTGCTGTTCGTGAATTGGATGACCGCGCTGCTGGGGACCATTACCCTGGCGAGTTACATCCTGGTTTATACGCCGCTGAAGCGGATCACGACGCTGAATACGATTGTGGGGGCGATTCCGGGGGCGATTCCGCCGGTGATGGGGTGGACGGCGGTGACGGGATCGTTGGCGCCGGCGGCGCTGACCTTGTTTGGGATTTTGTTCGTGTGGCAGGTTCCGCATTTTCTGGCGATCGCGACGCTCTATCGCGAGGATTACCGGCTGGGGGGATTTAAGATGTTTCCCGTCGAGGATCCGGGGCTGGGGCGGACGGCGCGGCAGATGGTGCTTTATAGCGCGGCGCTGTTGCCGGTGAGTTTGATGCCGGTGATGGCGCATGTGGCGGGGCAGGTTTATGCGGTTTGCGCGGTGGGGCTGGGAGTAGTGTTTTTTGGGTTTGCGGTTTTGTGTGCGACACATCGGACGAGAACTGAGGCCAGGAAATTGTTTTTTGCTTCGATTATTTATTTGCCGGTGCTGCTGGGGGTGTTGGTGTTGGATCGGATTTGAGTTGTTATAGACGGCTTTGAGAGGGCGAATCACCTGCCGACTAAAGTCGGCAGGCCGCGTTTTTGGGATGGGTGGTGTGATGTTTTTTCGATGGATGGTGTTGTTGTCGATTGCCGGTTTGCTCTGCGGGTGCGGGCGGGATTCTTATGATGATTCTGCGCGGCCGGTGGCTTCGGGGGATGGGGTGATTCAGGGGAAGGTGACGATTTCGGGGTTTGTGCCGGCGATGAAGACGATTCCGGGGTCGCCAATGACGCCGGATGAGTCGATTGTGGTGGGGGCGGGGCATGGACTGAAAAACGTGATTGTGTTTTTGAAGGATGCGCCGCGGGCGAATTTTGTGTTGGCGGAGCCGGCGGTACTGGATCAGATTAAATGCATGTATGTGCCGCACGTGCTGGCGGTGCAGGTCGGGCAGACGCTGAGGATCAAGTCGAGCGATGCGTGTATGCATAACGTGCATTTCAAATCGGTGGTGAATCCGGATGCGAATTATGGATTCTCTACCATCGGGCAGAAGGATGTTACGCTGGCGTATGCGGAGGGGCCGTTTCCGGTAAGGTGTGATGTGCATCCGTGGATGAACGCTTGGGTGGGGGTGTTCGATCATCCGTGGTTTGCGGTGACGGGGGATGATGGGAGTTTTAGGATTGGGAAGGTGCCGGCGGGGAAATATACGCTGGTGGCTTGGCAGGAGACGCTGCCGGAGCAGGAGGAGGAGATTGTGGTGACGTCGCCGGGGAGTGTTGAGGCGGATTTTAGCTTTGAGGCTCCTTGATGGAGGGGCAAGGTGATGAAAATATTGGCGGCAGAAGTATGCGGGGACCCTCACCCCTGCCCTCTCCCGGAGTACCAGGAGAGGGGGAAAGAGGGGTAAGAGGGGGGAATGCGCAGGCGGTTGTTGAGATCGAGGGGTTGAGCCATCGGTATGGGGATCGGGTGGCGCTGAATGAATTGTCACTGCAAGTAAATCGCGGGGAGATTTTTGGGTTTCTGGGGCCCAATGGGAGCGGGAAGACGACGCTGTTTCGGATTCTTTCGACGCTGATTCCGGCGGAGCCGGGAAAGGTGAAGATCCTGGGGTTTGGGTTGCCGGGGGAGCGGGATTCGGTGCGACGGCATATCGGGGTGGTGTTTCAGTCGCCTAGCCTGGATAAGCAATTGTCGGCGGAGGAAAATCTTCGTCAGCAGGGGAGACTTTATGGGCTATATGGGAAGGAATTGACGGGGCGGATCGATCGGCTGCTGGAACGGGTGAATCTGCTGGATCGAAAGAAGGAACGCGTGGATGGGTTTTCGGGGGGGATGCGAAGACGGGTGGAGATCGCCAAGGGGTTGTTGCATGGGCCGAAGATTTTGCTGCTGGATGAGCCTAGTACGGGGCTGGATCCGGCGGCGCGGATTGATCTTTGGCGACTGCTGACGGAGATTCAGCGGAACGAGGGGGTGACGGTTTTGCTGACGACGCACTTGATGGATGAGGGGGACCGGTGCTCGCGGCTGGCGATTTTGGATCGGGGGAAGCTGGCGGCGTGCGATACGCCGGCGGCGATGAAGGAGAAGATCGGGGGGGATGTGATTAGCCTCTCGACGCGGGAGCCGGCGAGCGTCGCGAAGACCATTCGGGAGCGGTTTGGGATGGAGACGGAGGCGGTGGAGAATGTGGTGCGGCTGGAGCGACCGCGGGGGCATGAGTTTGTGCCGCAGCTTATCGAGGCGATGCCGGGGCTGATCGATTCGGTCTCGGTGGGGAAGCCGACGCTGGAGGATGTGTTTATCCGGGTGACGGGGCGATTTTTTCGGGATGATGAACCTCGAGCGCGGGAGCGTGGGTCGCGGGGTGGCTCACGGGGGAATGGGTCACGGGAGAATGGGTCAGGGGGGCATGGGCGGTGAGGGCGCGGCGGGCGATTTTGACGCTGAGGTTTTGGCCGCCGATTTCCAGCATGCCGTCATCGCTGAGGGTGACGGCGCCGTGGAGGCAGTAGAAGACTTGCTTTCCCTTGCGGCGATTGGCGATCATGTTGTTGATTCGAAGCAGCCCCAGGTGATGGCTTACCGTTGGTTGAGGGAGCTTCAATTCATCGCAAATGGAGGTTACGTTTCGCTCCCCTTTGGCGAGGGAGAGAAGGATGTTTACCCGTGTTTTGTCGGAGAGGAGGCGGAAGAGGAAGACGAGACGATCGAGATCCTGGTCCAACGCCGAGAGGTCCAGCAAAGACATACAGACTCCTGCATTCGTTCTTGGGCATTCATGGAGGAGCTTGTGGTGAAGCTCATGGCGGTTGGAGAGATTATATTAACCTAAATTTGTCCTGAGGGAAGAGCGGGATATTTTGTTTCGACGAGACGAGTGAACTAGGGCGAGTGAAACGATGCGTTTTCAATGCTTAGAGCGGATTATTTGCGGGATGTTAATCATGGCATCTACAGGAGCGATGGCTGGCGCGGCGACATCCGGGGGGGCGGCGGTGCCGCAGTGGGGGGTATTTGATTTGGCGCTGAAGGGGCCGGCGGGAGGGAATCCATTTGTTGATGTGAAGCTGGCCGGGAAGTTTACCAGCGGGGCTCAGAGCCTGACCGTGGACGGGTTTTATGATGGGGATGGTATCTACCGGATTCGATTTATGCCGACGGTGCAGGGGCATTGGGGATATGTCACCAGCAGCAATGGGAAGGGGCTGGATGGGGTGAGCGGGTCGTTTGATTGCTCGGCGCCGGAGGCGGGGAACCATGGGCCGGTGCGGGTGGCGTATACGTATCACTTTGCCTATGCGGATGGGACGCCGTTCGTGCAGATCGGGACGACGGCTTATGGGTGGGCAAATGAGCCGGAGGATGTGGAGGAGCGAACGCTGGAATCGCTGCGGGCTTCGCCGTTTAACAAGGTGAGGATGATGGTGCTGCCGTCGAAGAATTCGCCGGTGGGGTATCCGTATCCGCGGGATGCCTCGGGCAACTGGGATCGGGATCGGTTTAGCCCGGAATTTTTTCGGCACCTGGAGAAACGGATCGGCCAGCTTGGGGACCAGGGCGTGGAGGCGGACCTGATCCTTTTTAATCCATATAAAAAAGGGGAGATGGAGTGGTTTGATGAACTCGATGATGCGGCGGATGAGCGGTATATCCGGTACGTGGTTGCACGTCTTGCGGCGTATCACAATGTTTGGTGGTCGCTGGCGAATGAATATGGGCAGGTGAAACACAAGACCGACGCGGATTGGGACCAATTTTTTCGGACGGTGCAGGCGGGCGATCCGTATGGGCATATGCGGTCGATTCATAACGCGGCGAAGTTTTACGATGCGAATAAGCCGTGGGTGACGCACGCTTCGGTTCAGAATGGGTCGGCGGTGGCGGATTTCGGGAGGGCGGTGCTTTATCGGGAGCTGGTGCCTAAGCCGGTGGTTTACGATGAAGTATGTTACGAGGGGCATATCGATCGGCGTTGGGGGCAGCTTAGCGGGCAGGAGATGGTGAAGCGGTTTTGGCTGGGGACGATCGCGGGGACGTATGTGGGGCATGGGGAAACGCTGACGGCGCCGGAGGGGACTTCGTGGACGGGGAGCGGGGGGAGATTGATGGGGCAGAGTCCGCCGCGGCTGGCGTTTTTAAGGAAGGTGCTGGAAGCGGGGCCGAAGGAGGGGATTGAGCCGATGGATGAGTATTACGAGACGCATATCGGGGGAAAGGCGGGGGAATATTATCTGGTTTATTTCGGGGAGGAGACGCCGGCGGCTTGGAAGTTTGCGCTGCCGCGCGATCCGCCGGAGAAGAATGCGCTGGAGGAGGGGATGAAATTTCGCGTTGATGTTTTGGATACGTGGAACATGACGGTGACGCCGGTGGAGGGGACATTTACGACCGGGAAACTGGACGTGGCCGTTTATCGGGATGTGAATGGGGGGAGCATCAAGCTGCCGGGCAAGCCGTATATCGCGCTGCGGATTGAGCGGGTGAAGTGATGGGGAAATGGGTGATCCTGCTGATGGCGATGGTGTTTGCGGCGCCGGCATTGGCGGAGGATCCGATCCGGATCGAGGGGGCGGAGCAGGGGGCGATTACGGACCAATTTCCGGATGGCGGGCTGCCGCCGGTGGTGGGGGTGGATAATTTTCAGGTGTTTCGGGCTTGCCGGGAGGTGGCTTATGCGACGGACGGGAAGGGGTGGACGTATAACCATCACATCGACCTGGCGTGCTGGAAGGGGCGGCTTTATGTCGGCTGGGAGAATGGGCAGAAGGATGAGGATACGTTTCCGGCGCATGAAGTGATTTCGTCGTCGTTGGATGGGGTTTCATGGTCGACGCCGCGGGAGATTTTTCCGGTGGGATTATCTAACACGATGCGGATGGATTTTTATCTGGCAAAGAATGGAAGGATGCTGCTGATCGCGGCGCGGCGGGTGGTGTATGAGAGGATCACCAACGTGACCGAGGGAGGCGTGGTTGTGAGGGAAATGCTCGGGGATGGATCTTTTGGTCCGATTTTTACGCTGATGAAATCTCCCGCAGCGCCGCCGGGGCCGGCTTATTTCGGGGAATCGACGGATGCGGGGTTTCGCAAGGCGTGTGAGTTGTTGCTGGCGGATCATACGTTTCTTGAAGAGCAGGACGGAGGAGCGCTGCTGGGGGATGGGCGGATGAAGCCGTACGAAGACGCGGCGTCGGATTTTGGGAAGGCGTTCTGTTTTTTCCATCGGCCGGATGGGACGCTGGTGGGGATATGCAAGAAGGGGTATGTGGTGACTTCCAGCGATGAGGGAATCACCTGGAACGGGCCGACGCAGCTTCAGGACTTTGAAGCGGGGACGGCGAAGGAATGGATTCAGCGGATTTCCGGGGGGCAATATGCGAGAGGAGAATATATCTGGGCGCACGATCCGTTTCCGGCGGAGCGATATCCGCTGGTGATGATGACGGGAACCGACGGCGTGGTTTTTCGAAATATGCGGGTGGTGCACGGCGAGGTGCCGCGGCAGCGGTATGAGGGGCTGAACAAGAATATCGGGCCGCAATATGTGCGCGGGCTTTCGGTGTGGAACAATGACGGGTCGCGAAGTGATAACGCGATCTGGCTGGGGTATAGCGTGAACAAGGAGGATGTGTGGGTGAGCCGGATTCCGCTGCCGGTGCGGGCGGATGGGGTGGGGATGGTGGATGATGAGTTTTCGAAATTCTCAGCGGGGCGGATTGTTCGGGGATGGAATACCTATTGCCCGAGATGGGGGGATGTTTCGGTGGGGCAAAAAGGGTTGTCGCTGGAGAATCATGATCCGTATGACTATGTGCGGGCGGATCGGGTTTTTGCGGACAGGTCGAGCGTGAATGCCGAATTTGAGATTAGCGCGGCACATATTGGGAAGAGCGATCTGGAAATTGAGTTGTGGAATCGGTTCGGCGATGTGAGACCGGTGCGCGTTGTGATGAATCCGGATGGAACTATTTCGGCGGCGGGCACAAATGTTGGCAGATTCTCCGTTGGCAAAGGGGTGAAATTCAAAATTGAGGCGAACGGGCCGGGCGGGGTGTTTACGGTGTCAGTTGACGGCGCGGCGGCGATTCCATTGAATGCCGTGGGGAAAACGGATTCGTTTGATCGGATCGTATTTCGGACGGGGGCGTATCGGCTGCTGCCGGTGAAGGGGGATGAAGTTCAGGCGGGGACGGATAGGCCTGCGGAGTCTTCGCGGTACCTGATCGGGTATCTGAAGATCGGGGCGGGATAAATTGGCCGGCGGGACACCAAAATACCAAGACCCCCTCCCCTGCCCTCCCCCGGAGTACCGGGGGCGGGGGTAATATTTTGGGCCGTAGGGTGGGGTGTACTCGCCCACCGTTTGGGCTACGAATGGTGGGCGAGTACGCCCACCCTACGAACTGAATGAGAAGAAAGCGCCCTGCGGTTCGACTGAGCTCACCGAAGTCAAGCAGGGCGGCTACACGGGGAGGGGGGGATTTGCTGCTTCAGTGAATGCGTCCGCCTAGGAAATGGTTGGCGATTGAGGCTAGGCCGGTGACGAGGTGGGCGTGTTCGTCGGCACTGAATTTGTCGAGGGAGGCCATGCCGTAGCCTTCGATTTCGGGCTGGATGGAGGAGACTTCTTCCTGGGCGCGGCGGGCGTCCTGGAGTTCCTGGAGTTCGATTTGGCGGGCTTTGTCGAGGCCACCGCCGCGGATGAATTCGATGATCTGGCGGATTTCCTCGCGGTCGAGCCAGACGCCGTGGCGGCCACAGATGTTAATGATGATGCCGGAGCGGCCGGCGTAGTTCATGCGGTTCATGATGTTGCCGCACTGGGGGCATTTGAGATAACGCACGTTGGGATCGAAGCCGACGGGCGGCGGGACGCGCAGGCCGGTGGCGGCTTGCTGGGCCTCGGCGGTGGAGCAGATGTGCTCGAAATTGGAGACGTCGATCCAGAGGCCGCCGCAGTGCATGCATTCTTCGAGCGGGGTGGTCGCGACCTCGACGGCGGTGAGCTTTTCATTGCAGCGCGGGCAGGAATGGGTTGTTGTCTGGCCCTGGGAGAGGGTCTGGGCGACGGCGCCGCAGTGGGGGCAGAATTTTGAGCCGGCGAACATCATTCCCAGGCATTTGGGGCAGGCGACGGTTTGAAGCAGGGCGTGGCAATACTGGCACTGGGTGGAGTCGGAGGAGACGGCGGAGCCGCAGTTGGGGCAGTTGAGGGTGCCGGCTTGCATGAGGGGAAGTATAGCGGAAGAGTTGGCTTGGGTTCACATTAAACTGCGAGTGCAACAGAGCATGCTGCCCCCGCGTGCGCGAGAGAGTAGAGCAGTAGAAGGTAGAACAGTAGAACCCCCACCCTAACCCTCCCCCGGAGTACCAGTGGAGGAGAGAAGAGGGAGTACCGGGGGCGGGGTAAGATGGAAAAGGATTTAAATGGGGAGCCACGATTTGCGGACAACGAAAGACGCGCCCCGCAAGCGGGGGCGGCTACACGGGGAGAGAGGATGCCCTTGAATCGTGGTCTCCTATTTAGCGTAATCCCAATTCATCCAGCGCGGCACTGCGCCGGAGAGATGATCGGGGTTCATTTCGGAATAGTTGCGGCAGAGGACTACGCCATCGGCGCCGCCTTTGAATGCTGCAATCGTGGCGGTCTTTACGCCTTCGGCGGTGCATTGGCTGGCGCCGGCGGGGACGGGGACGTCGATGTCGATGCCGGGCCAGACGGAGACGTTGCGAGACTTTACATCGTCGACGGCTCTGGCGGTTTCGCGCTGGACGTAATCGGGGGAGAGGCCGGTGGACATGACCTTGTCGAACGGCGCTTCGTTGTAGTCTAGGAATCGATAGATCGCGATCAGCGCTTCGGGTTTGGAGAAATCGCCGAGGAAATTTTGGGTGGCGCTTTCGGTGAAGCTGTGAATGCGCTCGCCGGCGGCGTTGTTGTAGAGGACCGGTTTGATAAAGTCCGAGAATTCGGCGATGCGTGCGTAATCCATCTCGGCGCGGTGCAGGGGGCTGAAGGAGACGTTGTGCCAGATGTGCCAGCCGACGGGGATCTGAGGTTTGATCGACTTGACGAGTTTGTAGATTTTTCGCTGCAAATCCTCCCGGCTGGTGGTCCAGAGATTTTCCCAGGCGAGGAGCTCGGGATAGTTCAGGAGAAGCCGGAAGAACTGGACGAAATAGCCGTCGCGCGGGCGGGTGTTGGCGCGGCCCTGGCGGACGAATTTTTCGAGTTCGGTGAAGCCGCGGCGGGCGCGGTCGGGGTCGATGCCAGTATCTTTGGCGCGCTTCAGGCAGAATTCGCAGAAGCAGGTTGCCTTGCCGGGGTCGGCGGTTTGGCCGTGGGCGTAGGCGCCCAGGGCGTTGAAGAATCCGCCCTGGCGTTCGGAGGACCACATGACGCCGTCGATGTCGTAGGAGCGCGTGTAATCTTCGATGAGGCCGAGGACGAAGCCGAGATAGAGGGGGTTGTTGTAGCAGGGGCCGGCGGGGTGGGCGAGGGCGCGGCGGCCGTGGAAGTCGATCTCGTAGAGTTTTTCCCAGGCGGCGGAGGGGGCGTGGTCGTGGTCTTCGAGGACCCAGGCGAAGGTTTTCATGCCGTGCTTTTTGGCTACGGGGATGATGCGGGCCATCACGTCGGTGTCGGCGAAATCGGGGCGCGCATGTCGGCGTAGGTGAGGGAGGTCTGCTTGTAATACTGCATGTGGGGGATGGCGAAGTTTCCGCCGTGGAATCCGGCGGCGGGCATGCCGGCGGTGATGTGGGCGTAGGTGTAAATGAAGGGGAAGAGGGTGTTGACGCCGCCGCGATGAGACAGGTCGTCGAAGAGGTGGTCGAGGTTGCCCGTGGCAAGGGGCGGGAGGCCCATCTGGATTCCGATCGTGGGGGGCTTGCGCGGGTGGGGTGGATTGGGCATCGGATTCGACACCTGACGCGGTGGCTACCGCGATCGCGGCGGCGGCTTTCAAAACATCGCGGCGCAGTCCAGGGGGTAATGGCGCCATGGTTTTCTCCTAATTCCCCACGGCGGCGCCGTGGGCGTTCAGGGAATGGAGTGAGTCAGCGTCCGTCATTGTGGCGACGATTTCTCTTGGTCGACTTCGCTGGCGTTGTAGTGGAGATAGCGATCCTTCATCCATCTGACACCAAACAGATCGACCAGACCGCGCCAGGCGCGGTTGCGGAAGCCGTATTTGGCGGTGCCGGCAAAGCGAGCTGAATGTTTGACGGGGGTTTCGAGGACTTTGTAGCCGCGCATTTTTACGAGCGTGGGCATGAAGCGGTGGGCGCCGGTGAAGAGGTGAATGCCGTCCAGGCAATGGCGGCGATAGACTTTGAGGCTGCTGGCGGAGTCGTTGATGGTTTCTTTGCTGATCCAGTTTCGGATGCGGTTGGCCATGCGGGTTTGGAAGAGGCGAAAGGGGCTGTCCTGGCGGTGCTTGCGCCAGCCGGTGATCATGTCGTTGCCGTCGAGCATGGGGAGGAGGCGGCTGATTTCTTCGGGGTCGTTCTGCAAGTCGGCGTCGATGGTGGCGATGATCTGGCCTTTGGCGGCTTTGAAGCCGGCGTCGAAGGCGGCGCTTTGGCCGCAGTTTCGGCCCATGCGGACGACGCGCAGCCAGGGGCGGGTTTTCATGGCTTCGTTGAGCATGCGCGGGGTTTCGTCGGTGCTGCCGTCATCGATGATGAGGACCTCGAAGGATTTGTTGGTGAGGCGCATGGCCGGCTCGATTCGGCGAAGAAGCTCGGGGACGACTTCCTGCTCGTTGAAGGCGGGGATTACGAGGGATAATTCGATGGGGTCGCTCATTTCCTCTTTCTGGAGAATAACTCAGGCTATAGTAAATGTCTCCGGAGAGGGTTTTTGTGACAGTATTATTCCAATTGGCCCTCACCCCTACCCTCTCCCGGAGTACCAGGAGAGGGGGAAAGAGGAGTACTGGGAGGGGGGATAAAGAAGCGGGAGCGGACGATTTTTTCGGCGGCGATGGCTACACCGCATCCCAGTGCCGCGCCGGCGACGACGTCGCTGGGGTAATGGGCGTTTTCACAGACTCTTTCTACGCCGACGATGATCGCCAGGGTCCACCAGAGGATGCGCTGGCGGGGGGCGACGATGGTGAGGCTCATGGCCATCGCGAAGGCGAGGCTGGCATCGCCGGAGGGGAAGGAGAAGCTGGCCTCGGCTTCGATGAGACCCTTGCCGAAAGGATGGAGCTGGAATGGGGGCACGCCGTGATATGGACGGATTCGGCCGATGGACCATTTCAGGAAAACATTGATGCCGGAAAAAATTCCAGCGAGGAGGACGATGGCGGGTTTTTCCCAGAGCTCGCGTCCGCCGCGGATACCGGCTTTCCAGGCTAGCCAGAGGAGGACCGCGCAGGCGGCCAGCGTGTAAAGGAAATGGCCGGGCTTGCGGATGGTCAGGGAGATAAAGAGATGCTCCTTGAGCCAGGGGGCGATGCCGGAGGTGTGGGCGAGCGTGGAGAGGGGGATGTCGAGAAACAAAGCGGCTGCGAATGCCGCGGCAAATATTGCCACGGCGATCCAAATGCGGGCTGGGCCTTTCTTTTCCGCCAGTAGATCGGGCTGAACAGACACGATTCACCGATGATCGAAGGGGCGGGGTGAAAGTCAAGGTTTCGTGTGAGGCGACGGCTGGATAAGATATGGGGCGCGTTATGAAGGGCTTCAAAGCCATTGGAACGACCGAACGCATTATCTCGGCCATCGCGGCCGTGGGGGCGTTTTTGCTGTTCCTCAGAGAACCGGCTTTGGATACTTCTATCCTTGCGCTGCCGCTGCTGATGACTTTGGCGATTATTTCCGAAGAGATTTACGAACGATTGACGAAGGATCCGCTCGACAACGGCCCCCATTGTCCCACGTGCGGATACGACGTTCGCGCCACGCCGGTTCGCTGCCCCGAATGCGGGACGGTGCTGGAAAATGGGGGCAATTCTCTGGCGGGGCTGTCCTATCATTCGACATGCAATCCATCAATCCCGCGACCGGGGAGCCGATCAGCGCGTTATCCGGATCATTCGCCGGAGGAAATTCAGCAGCGGCTTGCGGCCGCTGAACGCGCCTTCGTCGAGTGGCGGCAGACTTCTCTGGCGGCGCAAGCGCAGCTTTTCCATCGGCTTGCGGGGTCCTTCAGGCAATCGCGCGATTCGGTTTCCCGGCTCATGACCCTTGAGATGGGCAAGCCGATCACCGCAGCCGAAGCCGAGGTGGAGAAATGCGCGGGGGCTTGCGAATATTTCGCGGATCATGCGGGGGAATTTCTGGCGCCCAAAACGATTTCGTCGGATGCGTCGGAAAGTTTCGTGCGATTTGATCCCTTGGGGCCGATCCTGGCGATCATGCCGTGGAATTTTCCGCTCTGGCAGGTGATCCGATTCGCGGCGCCGACGCTGATGGCGGGGAATGTCGGGCTGCTCAAGCATGCGCCGAATGTGCCGGGGTGCGCGATGGCGCTCGAGAAGCTTTTCGCCGAATCAGGATTTCCTGATGGGGTTTTTTCGGCGCTGCTGATTTCAGACAACGCGGCGGCGGAGAATCTGATTTCCCATCCGGCTGTTCGCGCGGTGACGCTCACCGGCAGCGAGCGCGCGGGCCGGGCGGTGGCTTCGGCGGCGGGGCGAGCTTTGAAGAAATGCGTGATGGAGCTTGGCGGGTCTGATCCGTTTATCGTGCTGGCTGATGCGGATGTTCCCATCGTCGCGGCGCGGGCGGCGGAGGCGCGCTGTATCAACAATGGGCAGAGCTGCATCGCGGCGAAGCGATTTATCGTGGAGCGGGCGATTCTGGGGGAGTTTGAATCGGCGTTTATTGCGGCGATGAGTGCGATGAAGATTGGCGATCCGATGGATCGAGCGACGCAGATTGGGCCGCTGGCGCGGCTGGATCTCCTTGAGACGCTGGACGAGCAGGTTCGGAGGAGCGTTGCGCAGGGAGCGAAACTGAAGCTTGGGGGGAAGCAACATGGAGCGAAGGGATATTTCTATGAGCCGACGGTTTTGAGCGATGTGCGCCCCGGCATGGCGGCGTTTGATGAGGAGACGTTTGGGCCGGTCGCGGCTATTGTTCCCGTGGGCAGCGCGGATGAGGCGGTCGATTTGGCCAACGCATCCCGGTACGGGCTGGGGGCGAGCATCTGGTCCAATAATCTGCAAAAGGCCAAATCGCTGGCCGGGCGAATTGAGTCGGGATCGGTTTTCATCAACGGGATCGTGAAATCGGACGCGCGGTTGCCGTTCGGCGGGGTGAAAAATAGCGGGTGGGGGAGGGAGCTGGGGTATTTTGGGATTCACGAGTTTGTAAACATCAAAACAGTGTGGGTTAAATAATTTGGTACAATGATTGGTAAATGAGCACGCGAGAACGAATCGAAAAGGCCCTCACCGAGATGTCTGAATATCAGCACCGCGACGTGCTCAGGTTTGTCGAATCATTGAAAAAGAGAACGGCGAACGAATCCTTTAATGGGCTCCTTCTTAGTGAATCCGCTCTTTCCAGTGATTGGAATAGCCCGGAAGAGGACGCCGCTTGGGCGTACCTGGCAAGCTTCTGAACCTTTTTTCATAATATGGAATTCCCCGCCCCAAAGCCTCTAAAATCGTGTCGATAGGGTTAGAGGTCAAAGGAAGAATCAATGTTTCGTCAACTTATCATTGGTCTTTTTGCGGCCGGTTTTGTCGGCATGGCGGTTGTTTCCGGTTGCAATCGCGCCAGCGCAGGGTGGTTTTCAGATGCCGCCGCCGCAGGTGACGACGGCGACCGTCGTGTTTCAGGATGTGCCGTCTTATCTGGATGAGATCGGGCGGACGACGGCGACCGAGGCGGTGAATATCGTGCCGCAGGTTTCGGGGCAGATTATTCAGCGCTATTTCGAGGACGGGGCCGATCTGAAAAAAGGGGAGAAACTTTTTCTGATTGCCCAGACGCCGTTCCAGGCGCTTTTGGATCAGGCCCTGGCGGCGCAGGAGCAGGCGCAGGCACAGCTTGAAAACGCGAAGACGAATTTTGATCGGGTCGCCAGCGAATTGCCGAGCAAGGCCGTCTCCCAGCAGGACTACGACAACGCGAAGAACACCGTCGATGTGGGGCAGGCGAATGTGAAGGCGGCGCAGGCGCAAATCGAAACCGCGAAGTGGAATCTGGATAACTGCTCGATTGTTTCTCCGACCGACGGCCGGGCTGGGCAGCGGCTGGTTGACGTCGGGAACGTGGTGATGGCGAACAATACGAACCTCTTGAGCGTTCAGAAGATCGTGCCGATTTATGTGGATTTCACGGTGCCGGAGGATCAGCTTGATAGCGTGCGCGAGAATCTGGCGAAGGGGCCGCTGAAGGTGATCGTCAGTACGCCGGACCTTCCCGATCGGCAGATCGAGGGGAGCGTGAATTTTCTCGATAATTCCGTTCAGGACGGCACGGGAACGATCCGGCTGCGGGCGACGGTGGAGAATGCGAATCGGCAGCTTTGGCCGGGACAGTTTGTGAACGTGCGGCTGATCCTTTCGACGCTGAAACATGCGATGCTCGTTCCCAATGAAGCCGTGCAGATCGGGCAGCAGGGGCCGTTTGTGTTCATCGTCGGAGCCGACGGCAAGGCCGACCAACGGAACGTGACGCCGGGGCAGAGGCAAGGGGATTTGGTGGTGATTACCAAGGGCCTGCAAGGGGATGAGAGCATTGTGCGCACGGGGCAGTTCATGCTGAATCCGGGGATGACGGTGATTATCGTTAACGCGGCAGCGTCAAACGGGGCCGGAGCCGGGACATGAATCTCTCCGAGCCGTTTATTCGTCGGCCGGCGATGACCACGCTGCTGACGGTCACGTGCATTTTGTTTGGGGTGATGGCGTATCGCGCACTGCCGGTGAACGATCTGCCGGCGGTGGATTACCCGGTTATTCAGGCGACGGTGAGTTATCCGGGGGCGAGCCCGCAGACGATGGCGGCGAACTGCGCGACGCCGCTGGAAAAGCAGTTCATGCAGATTCCGGGGTTGCAGGTGGTCACCAGCTCGAGCCAGCAGGGGATAACGAATTTCGTTCTTCAGTTTGATCTGAGCAAGAGCATCGACGCGGCGGCGACGGATGTGCAGGCGGCGATTACGCAGGCGCAGGGGAGCTTGCCGGCGGATTTGCCTTCGCCGCCGACGTTTACCAAGACCAATCCGAACGATCAGCCGATTCAGTACATCGCGCTGACGAGCAATTCGGTGACGGCGGGGCAGCTTTACGATTATGCGAGCACCGAAGTTGCGCAGCGGATCAGCATCTTGCCGGGCGTTTCGCGGGTGGCGGTGTATGGGTCGAAGGCGGCGGTGCGAATCAAGGCGAATCCGTCGGCGCTGGCGATTCGCGGGATGACGATGGACGATTTGGCGGTCGCGATTCGCACGGGACGACTTATCAGGGGGCGGGGCAGTTTGATGGGCCGCACATGACGTTTCTGCTTCAGCCGCAGGGGCAGCTCAATGATGCGGAAGAGTATCGCAAGCTGGTGATCGCTTATCGGAATGGGAATCGCCGGTTTATCTCGGAGACGTGGCGCAGGTGATGGACACGGTGCAGGACGAGCGGATGAACATGCACTTCTGGGTGCGCGATGTCACGGTTCCGACGGCGACCGTGGTTCTGGCGGTTTTTCGGCAGGCGGGGTCGAACGCGGTGGAGGTGGCCAAGAGCGTGCGCGATCTGCATTCCAGTCATTCAGACGCAGCTTCCGCCGTCGGTGAGACTGACGCTGATTTACGACCGGTCGGCATCGATCGTCAATTCGGCGCAAGGATGTGCAGGAGACGCTGGTGATTGCGTTTGTGCTGGTGGTGCTGGTGATTTTTGCATTTTTGGGGCGGGCGGCGGATACGCTGATTCCGGTGGTGGCGCTGCCGCTGTCGCTGCTGATCACGTTCATCGTGATGCAGATGCTGGGGTATAGCCTGGACAATTTATCGCTGATGGCGCTGACGCTGGCGATTGGGTTTCTGGTGGATGATGCGATCGTGTTTTTGGAGAATACGGTCAGCCGGATGGAGCATGGGGAGGGGCCGCTGGAGGCGTCGATCAACAGCGCCAAGCAGATCAGCTTTACGATTTTGTCGATGACGATTTCGCTGGCGGCGGTGTTTCTGCCGCTGGTGTTTATGCCGGGGCTGGTGGGGCGAATTTTCCGCGAGTTTGCGATCACGATCATCGTGTCGATTTTCGCATCGGGGATCGTTTCGCTGACGCTGACGCCGATGATGTGCTCGCGCATGCTGGCGATGCGCGGGCAAGGGGCATCACAAGACGCTCATGGAGCGGATCGGGAATTATGTCATCGACCGGGTGCTGACCGTTTACGGAAAGTCGCTGACCTGGTTTTTGAACCATCGGCCGATCTCGCTGGTCATCTGGATCGCGACGCTGGTGGGGACGGTCTGGCTGCTGATGAATATCCCCAAATCATTTTTGCCGATTGGGGACAGCAGTTTGGCGTTTGGGGTTTTGATTGCGAAGCAGGGTGCGTCGCCGGAGCAGATGCATACGTATCAGGATCAGGCCGACAAGATCATTCGCGCCGATCCGGCGGTGCATGTGAGTTTTACGCTGACGGGCCTGTCGCAGTTTCTGCCGCCCAACCAGGGATTTTTGATCGCGTTTTTATATCCGCCGACCCAGCGGCTGCCGATCGCGGCGGTTACCGGGATGTTGATGGGGAAGCTGCATTCGGTGCTGAATACGCTTTCGGTGATGACACCGCAGCCGGTGCTTCAGATCAGTACGGGGGCGACGGCGACGCAGCTTGGGGAAAATGCCTATGCCGTCTCCGGCATCGACCGGGATGAAGTCGATCTGACGGCGATGAAGATGATGGGGGCGATGTCGAAGTTTACCTACAACGGGCACATGGGGTTCGCGAGCATTCAGCCGGACCTTTATAACGAGACACCGTTTCTTCAGATCGACATTCTGCGCGATCAGGCGTCGACCTACGGCATCTCGGCAACCGCGATCGAAAACACGCTGAGCCAAGCTTATTCGCAGAACTATGTCTATCTGATCAAGAAGCCGGAGGATCAATTCCAGGTGATTCTTGAGACCAGCGACAGGACCGATCGCTGCCGATGGATCTTTCGCTGCTCTATGTTCGCACGGATGATGGGCAGCGGATCGTGCCGCTGTCGGCGGTGGCGAAGTGGCATGAGATTCTTGGTCCGCAGTCGGTGAACCACATCAATCAATTCGCATCGGTGACGATTTACTTCAATTTGCCGCCGGATGTGCCGCTCGAGCGCGGCGACGGATTTTATCAACAAGGCGGCGGCCACCATCGTTCCGGAGGGAATTCGCGGGAGCCTGCAGGGCAAGGCGAAGGACTTCGCCGACACGATCTCATCTCTGGCTATCCTGATGCTGCTGGCCGTCTTCGTCATGTACGTCGTCCTGGGCATTCTTTACGAGAGCTACATCCATCCGATCACGGTGCTGTCGTCGCTGCCCGTCGCGCTCGTCGGCGGTTTGCTCACGCTCTTCCTCTTCGGAGAAGAGGCCTCGCTTTACGCCTACATCGGCATGTTCATGCTGATGGGGATCGTCAAGAAGAACGGCATCATGATGATCGACTTTGCACTGCAGCGGATGGCGCAGGGGCAGAACAGCGTGGATGCGATTCACGATGCCAGCATGAACCGCTTCCGGCCGATCATGATGACCACGCTGGCGGCACTGATGGGGGCGCTGCCGATCGCGCTGGGGTTTGGGGCTGATGGCGAGTCGCGGCGGCCGCTGGGGCTGGTAATCGTCGGAGGGTTGATCGTTTCGCAGTTTATTACGCTCTATATTACGCCGGTGATTTATCTATATCTGGAGCAATTTCAGGAGCGGGTGCTGGATCGCACGAGCTTTTTCCACTCGGTGCGCCACGTCACCGCGGATGGCGTGGCGATCATGGGGCACGACGTCAATACTGGCGGCAACGGGGCGGGCGCGGAATCTCCCCAAGCACAGCTCACCGCCCATAAATGACGGATTGCGGCGTTTCGGATTTCGGATTTCAGATTTCAGAATTTGAGATTTGAGATTGAAGAGAAAAGCGCCCCATGAACGGCCTCCGGCCTAAGTTCGCGGAGTACCGCCCAAGCGCCTCCAGCTTTTGGGGCGGCTACACGGGGAGGGGATAATTGTTGAAACTATCGAGGGCGGGCGCGCGTAATTATTGCATCGGGAGCGTAAGGATCGTTCGAACCACCATCGGAGATCCCCCTATGCCGGCCCAACCCACCGCCCGCTCGATTCTGCGGTCTTTCCTCGATTCCAACCCGTTTTACCTGGTCAGCGCCTGCTGCATGTTGGCAGGGTGCGTGGCGCTCACCAACTCGCTCTCCTGGCTGAGCATCTCGACCAATCGCCTTCTGGTGCTGATTGCAACGCTCAACATTTACGAAGCGTCTGTCCTGGCGCTGGCCGCCTATCTGCTTCTTTACCGCGGCCTGCGCCACGATGGAATGATGCTGGTAATGGTCGAGGCGTTTTTCTTCATCGACATCACCTTCCTTAACGCGGAAATCTCGACGCAGAAATCGTGGATCGGCCCGCTGGTGGCGCTTTTGTGCTTCCTCGCCGCGATCGCGAAGCTGGCGGTCATCATGCGCATCCTGGGCGCCCGCCGGCGATATGCGGAATCCGTCTTCGTCCTGATCCAGATCGCGGCGATCCTCGCGCTGCCGATTCTTTTCGGCCGCACGCCCGACGGGCGGGTTTCGCCCATGGCGTTTTATGCCGGGTGGTGGGTCGTGGGGCTCATGCCGGCGGTTTACAGGTTTCTCTCGCGATATCTGGCTTCGGATGGAGAGGCTTCGCCGCTGACGCCGTCGCTGATCGCGTTTACGGTTTTGCCGACGCTGTCGCTGGCGGCCCATCTCGGCATCCTGCATTACGTTTACGACGTTCCGTTCTACGGCGCGATGGCCGCGCCGGCGCTGCTGGCGTTGGCAATGCTTTTGAGTTTCACGCAAAACTCGCTGCCGATGCCGCGGAAAGACGTGGTGCTGCTGCAGATCCTTCTGCCCATCGCGGCGGTCATTGTTTCCGCAAACTGCCCGGGCGAGCTGACGATCTATACCGGGCACATCGGGCATGTGTTTGTCACGACCCTGCGGCTGACCATCATCATGGCCTACCTGGATCTCACTTACTGCTTCCTGCGTCCCTACTGGCTCTGGTCAGTGACCGCGGGGGCAGCGGCGATTCTTGCCATCGACTTCGGCCCCACCGCCGATCAGATCGGCCACTGGTACGTTCGACTCTGGAACGCTTTTTCGAAGGCGGTGGTGGACCTGATTCCGACGACGCCGGAAAGCTGGGGGACGGTGCTGGTGGCAATGGCGTTTATCTTTCTCGCGGTGGGAGCTTTTGTCAGTCTGCGCCGCGCAGCGCCGCCAGCCAATTGAATAGAAAGCTATCGCGAGATAAGCAGATTCTTCACGCTCAACAAATTGGCCGAAGCCGCCAGCTTTTTGTCGGTCGTCCACAGTTCCAGGTCATAAACCTGCGCCCATGCCAAATGCAATGAATCGAGGGTTCGCAGCGGCGTGGAGAGCATTCCCAACCATCTCTCCGCCAGTGCATAAACAGCCTGCCCAATCTCAATCCGGTCAAACATTCCCGCTGAAATATGGGATCTAAACAGATCGATGGCGTCGCGGCCTGCCTGGATCGTTAGTTCGCGGGTCCGGGTTTTAAGACCGACCAGCGAAAGAAATTCCAACTCCACAATCGAACTGATGGAAAGAACACCGGCCCCGGCCAGCTTCGCCGAAACCACTGCACTCAAACTTTCCGGACAATAATACGATCCCAGAACGCTGGTACCGAGGTAAACCATCGTTCAATACCTGTCCTGTTTGCGCAGCGTTTCGATCGTCGCCTTCGACAACCGCCGCGGTCTCCCCAGCGAGGCGCGAAATTTTGCCAGGTCGGGTAGCGGGGGACGTTTCCCGACCGAAGGCGGTACGATCCGCGCCACGGCGCACCCATGGCGCGTCACTTCCACGGTTTGCCCCGCCTCGGCGGCTGAAAGAAGTTCCGCCAGCTTTCTCCGGGCTTCACGTGAATTTACCTGGATCATATCGAGACCTTTTGTAAGCACAAACTGTGTACACAATGTCGGTCAAATCGCGGCCCCAGTCAAGGCGGATAACCGCCTTTAATTTGATCGGAATATCCTTCAACCTCCTCACCCCCGCCTCCCGTGTAGCCGGTGGGCTTGCCCGCCGAGCCTCCCGGAAATACATTACGCACTCCATGACCCTCACCCTCCTCGCCCAGCAGCAACCCCTCTCCCCCGTCGGCTCCTGGATGCCGGTCGTTTTGCTGATCATCATCGGCGTCGGATTTTCCGCCGCCAACATTGCCCTTTCCATCTGGGTCGGCCCAAGTCGAACCGGGCCCGGCAAGGAAACGACCTACGAAAGCGGGATGGTCCCCATCGGCGACGCCCGAAAACGATTCAACGTCCGCTTCTATATCGTCGCCATGATCTTCCTCGTCTTTGACGTGGAAATCGTCTTTTTCTATCCCTGGGCCACGATTTTCGCCCAGCACGTGCGCAATGACACCAGCTCCAACGGCTGGATTCTGCTCATGGAAATGATCACCTTCGTGGCGATCCTGCTTGTCGCTTATATATACGCCTGGGGCAAAGGCGTATTTCGATGGGATTGAAGTGAAATCCGAAACCCGAAACCAGAATGACGAATCAAGCCCGAAACCCGAATTGCCGAATGACAGCAAGGGTATTGGTTTCTGGTTTCGGTCATTCGGATTTGATTCGTCATTCGAACTTCGGGTTTCGAGTTTTGGGAATTAAGAGAGTTCCCGTACTATAATAGACGCCATGGACACGCAGACATTGCCCGACAATTTCCTGACCACACAGCTTAAGAAGGTCGTCAACTGGGCGCGGCGCAGCTCGCTTTGGCCGATGCCGTTCGCCACCGCCTGCTGCGGCATCGAGCTGATGGCCACCGCCTCCAGCCGGTATGACCTCGCCCGCTTTGGCGCCGAGGCCATGCGCTTCAGCCCGCGGCAGAGCGATCTGCTGATTGTCGCCGGGCGGGTGACGATCAAGATGATGCCGGTGCTTCAGCATATTTATCAGCAGATGACCGAGCCCAAGTGGGTGATCAGCATGGGGGCGTGCGCCAGCACGGGCGGCGTGTTCGACGTTTATGCGACCATCCAGGGGATCGACCAGTTCATGCCGGTGGATGTGTACGTGCCCGGCTGCCCGCCGCGGCCGGAAACGCTGATCGAGGGGATCATGGCGATCCAGCGGATCATCGACGAAGACGGCCTTCCCCCCGCGGGCAAGCGACGGCCGCTGCAATTGGCGATCGAACCCAGCTACGCACCGAACCCCCAGCCGGTTGGCATTCCCGTCACCGTCGGTGGAAGAGCCCTCTAATCCGGATTATTCACCGCGGAGAACGCAGAGACAGAACGCAGGTATAGCGCAGAAGCGCAATTCCTGTTATTTCTTTTTTCGAACTTCTTGGCGCTCTTGGCGTCTTGGCGGTTAAAGAATCTGATAACCGCCCGCTTCGCTCAAGATGCCAAGAGCGCCAAGAAAGAAATGGAGCTTGGACCGCGGTGGTTTTCCGGCGATCTAGTCCCCTGCCCGAGGCAAAAAATAAAATGCAGGTTTCGCGCAGAGCGGCGAGGCGCAGAGAAACAGGAATTTAAATTCTGCCTCTCTCTGCGCCTCAGCGCTCTGCGCGAACCCCTCTTAAATTTTCTCTGCGATCTCAGCGTTCTCCAGCGAAGCGGGCGGACTTCGGCGAGCTCGGTCGAGCCGTGAGATGAATTTCCAGGGCTAAAAAAAAGCGAGCCGCGAGGGATGGGTCCATCCAGCTCGCAGGCTCGCTTCGCGTCATTTGTGGCTCACTGACGATCAGCGGTGCCAATCGCCTCTATCCGCGTGATAGACGTGGCCGCTGTCGTAATATCCTCCGTGCCATCCATGGTGATCGTCGTAATAACCATGATGGTGGTATCCATAGGTATCGACGACGTCGACCTGTGTGCCGATGACAAAGCCTGGCGGCGGCGGAGGCCCCGGGGCCACGACGGTGGCCTCGCAGGCCCACAGCATCGACATCGCACCCATCGCCAGCATTGCCGTTGTCGCTTTGCGTAATGCGTTTCTCATGTAAGCTCCTTTCGTATGTAACAACCAACTAGGAGAGTAAACCCCAGCGACCTCAGCTGTGAATGGGCAAAATTACGGTTTTTAGGCAGGGATTAGCGGACTCTTTTTCGCGACCGCGCCATTTTGCCGGGCTTGGCTGCGACATTTTTCCGCGCCAGGGCCCCCAGGGCGATCTTCAAGACCTGGTCGATGTTTTCCACGAAATGGAACTTCAGCGTGTCTGCGGACTTCCTCGGGAATGTCGGGCAGATCCTTCTCGTTGCGTTTGGGGACGATGACCTGCTTGATGCCCGCGCGCTTGGCGGCGAGGGTTTTTTCCTTCAAGCCCGCCGATCGGCAGGACCAGGCCGCGCAGGGTGATTTCGCCGGTCATGGCGACGTCGTGGCGGACGGGCTTGTTCAGCATGCAGCGACGCCAGGGCGGTGAACATCGCCACGCCGGCGCTGGGGCCGTCCTTGGGGACGGCGCCGGCGGGCACGTGGATGTGAATGTCGCTCTCGGCGAGCAGTTTGGGATCGATGCCCAGGCTCTGGCGACGCGCGAGCGGATCAGGCTGAACGCGGCCGTGGCGGATTCCTTCATCACGTCGCCGATCTGGCCGGTGAGCGTGATGGCTCCCTTGCCCGGGCATGCGGGTGGCTTCGATGAAGAGGATTTCGCCGCCGACGGGCGTGTAGGCCATGCCGGTGGCGACGCCGGGGACGCTGGTTCGGCTGGCCAGTTCCGGCTCGAATCGGCGCGGGCCGAGGACCTCGCTCACCAGCTCGCTGATCGACGGTCGACTTTCTCGGTCTTGCCCTCGACGATCTCCGCGGCGATCGAGCGGGCGATCGCGCCGATCTGCCGCTCCAGATTTCGCACGCCGGCTTCGCGGGTGTATCCCTCGATGATCCACGTCAGCGCCGGATCCTGGAACTTGACCTGCTTCGGCGGGATGCCGTTGGCTTCGAGCTGGCGGGGCACGAGATATCGGCGGGCGATGTCGAGCTTGTCGCTGTTGGTGTAGCCGGGGATTTCGATCACTTCCATGCGGTCGCGCAGCGGGCCGGGCACGGTGTCCATGGTGTTGGCGGTGGCGATGAACAGCACGCTTGGACAGATCGAACGGCACATCGAGATAGTGATCGGTGAACGTGTGATTCTGCGCCGGGTCGAGCACTTCGAGCAGGGCCGACGGCGGGATCGCCGCGGAAATCGGCGCCGAGCTTGTCGATCTCGTCGAGCATCATCACCGGATTGTCGCGTGCCGGCCTTGCGCAGCTCGGCGATGATCCGGCCGGGCATGGAGCCGATGTAGGTGCGGCGATGGCCGCGGATGTCGGCTTCATCGCGCACGCCGCCGAGGGCGACGCGGATGAATTTTCGGCCCATGGCCTCGGCGATGCTCTTGCCCAGCGACGTTTTGCCGACGCCCGGCGGCCCGACGAAGCAGAGGATCGCGCCGCCGCCGTCGGGTTTGAGCTTTCGCACGGCCAGGTATTCGATGATGCGCCGCTTGACCTTGTCCAGATCGTGATGATCGCGATCGAGGATCTCGCGCGCTTCGATCAGATCGATCTTGTCGGTGGTCATCGACCGACCAGGGCAATTCGCTGAGGATCTGCAGATAGGTGCGGATGACGCCGTATTCCGGGCTGGCGCTGGGAATCGATTCCAGGCGGTTGAGCTCGCGCGTCGGCCTCCTTCATCACCGGTTCGGGAAGCTTGGCGGCTTCGAGCTTGTTGCGCAGCGTATCGACTTCGCTGCCGCCGCCGGCGGCTTCGCTGTCGCCCAGTTCCTTGCGGATGGCCTTGAGCTGCTCCTGCAGGTAGTAGCGCCGCTGGCTCTTGTCGATGTTTTCCTTGACCTGCGACTGGATCTTGCTTTGCAGCTCCAGCACGTCGAGCTGCGTCGCCAGGCGGGCGGCGATCATCCGCAGGCGTTTTTCAACATCCAGTTCTTCGAGCATCCGCTGTTTTTCGGCGATGTCGTCTCGTCCGATCGGCAGATTGGCCGCCAGGAAATCCGCCAGCGCCGACGGCGTGGTGATGCTGTTGAGCACCTGCGCCGCTTCATCCGGCGTATTGGGCGAAAGCTCGATCACGCGATTGGCCTGCTGGCGCACCGAGGCCACCAGCGCATCCAGCTCGGTGCCCGGCGTGAGCGACGTCTTCGAGCACTTCGATCCGGCCCATCGCGAACGGCTCGGTCTGTTCGATCGCCAGCAGGCGGAAACGGGCCAGGCCGTGCACGATGATCGATTGATTGCCATCCGGCAGCTTGAAGAGCTTGAGGATCATGCAGGCACGCCGACCGTGAACAGATCGCCGTATGCGGGATCTTCCACCTCGGCATTTTTCTGCGTGACGACGCCGATCAGCTTTTCGCCGGGCATCACTTCATCGAGAAGGTTCTTGCTCTTCTGCCGCCCGACGTTCAGCGGCATGACCGTGCCGGGGAAGACCACGATGTTGCGGATCGGCAGGATCGGAATCAGGTCGGGATGGTCAGACGGCTGCCCGTTGCCCGCCGTGCGGATGACCGTCGCCGTTGGACTTCGCTCGATGATTTGTGATTCGGCCATGGAATCTAATGTTTCTTGGGCAGTTCGATCCAGAGCATGCCGTCCCGATAGCGGGCGTTGATCTGCTCGTGATGCACGTCCTGCGGCAGTTCCACGTCCCGCGCAAAAGAGCCGTGATCGATTTCCATCAAGTGCATCCGTCACCCGCACCCTCGGCGTCGTCGTGCTGTCAGTACTACATCGGCACCACGCGGTTCCCGCTAAGCCGAAGCCGGCCGTCCACGACTTCGATGTCGATCTTCTCCTTCTCCACGCCCGCCAGGTCCACGCAAACCAGGTAGGCCGAATCGGTTTCGTAAAGATTGACGTTCGGCGTCCAGTTTCGTTGGAAAAATAGCTGTAGTAACCCTTGTTCTGGAGCTGCTCCAGAAGCTTGTTGGGTGTGTGCGAAGGATTCCGGGTCGGCTTTTCAGTGCATCGGATGGCTACCATAGTCGCACCTTCTCGGTTGATTGTGTTGATACTATGGTCGGTCTCACTCAATTTCACCAGCCCACATCGGACTTTTATTGGGCAACCGCGCGCCCGGCGGTAATTTCCACACGGGTTTTAGCCGCTACCGATCCTCCGAGCAATCCGCTGGCCTCGAAAGAATAGATGCTGCTCCCGGCCTTGGCCTGGATACTCGCCAGCTTCACCGCGCCGTCGGCAGAACTGATCGCCCAGAGCTTCGTATTTATCGCCTTCGTTGAGCACAGGTAACTGGTCGCACATCAGATATCCGCGCTGCTCGCTGCTGTTCCACGCGATCACCGCCCCGGCAAACCCCGAATCGGCCGTCGAGGCAAGGTGAATCAGTTGGGTTTGCGGATTGGAGAGGAATTTTCCAAGATCCTCCATCCGCCCTTCCATCACCGAATCGACGGCCGCCAATACGTCCGCCCGGTTGCGCTGCGCTGTCGCGGTCACCCGTTCATATTCCACGGCGCTGGCCGCAAAACCGAGCCCCAGGCACGCGAAAAACAAAACCATCGGCCAGGTTGTCCGCTCTTCCCCGCTCTCCTTATCACGCTTCTCATCCGTCATATCGACACTCCTGCAACTACCCTCACGATTTTCCCTTTAACACCCTAACAAGGGAAGCCCCCGGTGCCTCACAATTTATTCATCCGCCCCAATTTCTGTCTATCGGGAGGATAGCGCACTTGTTAGACTTCCACCCTTGAACAACCGCGGGAAAGAACAGTCGTATTATGCTAATCCGCATCGGTTTTGACGTTATATTCGATATTCCCGCTCCCACTCCAATGATCCTGATGCTCTATACGCATCCCTCCAGGCTGGGGAGCCTCTCCGCGCCCGAAGTGATCCAATCCTCCCCTTCGGTACCGATTTCCACCTTCATCGACTCCTTCGGCAACCGCTGTGGCCGCTTGCTCGCCCCCATCGGGCAGCTTCGCCTTACCCACGAGGCCATCGTCCGCGATTCAGGCCTCCCCGATGCCATTCAGCCCGACGCCAGGCAGTGGGACGTCCATGCCCTGCCGCCCGAGGCGATCCAGTTCCTCTTCGCCAGCCGATATTGCGAAACCGACAATCTCAGCCAGATCGCCTGGGACCTGTTCGGCAACACCGTGCCCGGCTGGACCCGCGTGCAGGCCGTCTGCGACTGGGTCCATAACAACGTGCAATTCGGATATCCGTTCGCCCGCAAAAACAAGACCGCGTTTGACGTGTACAAGGAGCGTCAGGGCGTCTGCCGCGATTTTTCCCACCTGCTGATCTCGTTCCTCCGCTGCCTCAACATTCCCGCCCGCTACGCGACCGGATACCTGGGGGACATCGGCGTACCGATCAATCCCGACCCCATGGATTTCAGCGCCTGGACCGAAGTGTTCCTCGATGGCCGCTGGTACACCTTCGACGCCCGCCACAACATGCCGCGCATGGGACGCGTCGTCATGGCGCGGGGACGCGACGCCGTCGACGTTGCCATCACCACTTCATTTGGGCCGACGCAACTCAACAGATTCAACGTCATCACCGATGAGATTCCGATGGATGAAGATCAGGTTCCTCATCCGATGACCGCTTCGGTGCCGCAGCAGGCCGTGCAGATCACCACGTGAGAAATTCGGTCAAGTGCCGCCGGTGTCCTCACCGGCGGAATGCCGCACACATTGTGCTCTAAAATTCCGCCGGTGAGGACACCGGCGGCACTCTGAAACAACCCCGAAAATCTATCGCACGCTGATCTGCGGCAACGGGTCCGGCACGCTGTCAATCACCCCGCGATCCTTCAGAAGCTGCGCCATCTCGCCAATATGCGAATTCAAATACGGGATAAGATTCGGACTGTGGTCCGGATCATGCCCATTGCGGAGCATCTCCCGCGCCGCGTCGTCCGCGTTCGCATGCTGGACAAGCACCCGATAGAAAAACACAGCGCCATTGGTCCGCTGTGCCCCGCTCGAGCAGTGAACCAAAACGACTCTCCCCGCCTTACGGGCATCAACCATCTGCTGCACCGCATTGGCGTATTGATGAATATCCCCAGTCCCATCGCCAAGCAGAGGATCGATAAACCGCTGGATGCCAAGGTCCTTAACCGCCTGCAATTCCGCCTGCACGTCGGGATCGGTGGGGTCATCGGAAACGAGGGCCACGATCGTATTGATGTGATTGTCCGAAAGGACGCCGCGGATCAGGTGCCGATCGATCTGCCCGCTGGCAAAGATCTGACCCGCATCCACCGCCCGGAACTTTCGCGGAACAAACCGGTCCTTCCAACGGCCGGCGTTGGCGCTGATGTACCAGCCTGCCAATCCGAGCAGCACCAGCGCCACTCCCCATTTCCACCACGCAATCCGCGTTCGCGGCCTGGTCTCGGATATGTTCACATCCTGCGACATTAAACTGTTTGCAATCCTAACATCTTTACCCCGCCCGGAAAATTCAATTCACCGCGCGCTTCGCTGGAGAACGCTGAGATCACCGAGAAAATTCAAGAGGGGTTCGCGCAGAGGCGACTGAGGCGCGGAGAGAGGCAGTGACCTTCCTCACTCCCTCTCTGCGCCTCAGCGCCTCTGCGCGAAACCCGCATTTTTATTTTTTGTCTCGGGTGGGGGAGCAGATCACCGGAAAGCCGATTCGGTTCAAACTTGATTTCTTTCTTGACGCCCTTGGCGTCTTGGCGGTTATAAGATTTTTAACCGCCAAGACGCCAAGAGCGCCAAGAAATTCAAAAATTGTGATAACAGCAATTGCGCCTCTGCGCACTGCCTGCATTCTATCTCTGCGTTCTTTGCGGTGAATAATCCGGGTTACGCGCCGCCCGCAACTCTTCCCCTGAATCTCCTCCAAATCTTCCACCCCACCCACCCCAGCCCAACCCACGGCAAAAGCAGGCACAGCCCGATCGTCACCAGTTCCAAGCTATACGCCAATCCATGCACGCTGGCGCTCAGCCCATTTTTCAATCCCTGCCAGAGCCCCGCGTCCGGCCCGACGATCCCGCTGCCGGCGGCCAGGGTGACATCCAGCTTCGCCTCGGCGAAATCGGCCGCGGGCACGCTCAAATCCTCGGTGCTCTCGACCGTTTGCACGGTGCCGCTGTCGCGAACCTGGTTCACATAGTCCGCCCCTTTGCTCAGCGGAACGACGACCACAAGATGTCCCTCATATTTGTCATTCTTCACCAGGTGCTGCTCGACGACACGCCCCCCTGCCGCCAGGGCGGCCGCCTGCAAATCGCCCATTGCACTTTCCGGGTCGGAAACCTGCACGTTCATGGTCGTCGTCTGCCGGGCCGGTAGATCGTTCAAGTCCTGAATCGTCAGCCGCAGCTCCGATTTTTCATCGGTCGTCGCGTTCATATCCGCGGAGCGGGCGACGCTTTTCGAAATCGTTCCGCCGCCGGAATCCTGGATCGCTGACTCCACTTTATCCTTTGCCCCTGCCGTGAGAACCAAGTCCAATTGCCCCGACGGGCTTGAAGGATTCGACTGATCCAGATTGGCCGCGGCGATTTTCGCGCCGGCCTGCTGCGCGGCCGCCAGAATCCGCCCGTACGCGCCGCTCACATCCGCAACCGCGATCGTCCGCGCCGTCACTTCCCGCGGCTGAAGCGCATCGGCACTGGCCAGCGTCAGGCAATACCCCACCTTGCTGTCCAGCGTGTGCTCGGTATCCGTCGACCGACTGCTCGTTCGAGAAATAATCCGCCCGCTGTCGCCGACGGCTTCCACAATCGCCTGCTCGATTTCCCCCTGGTGCTGCCGCCCAACGTCAAACGCCAGCGTCGCGGAGTCCGATCCGCCCGGCTGCTCCTGCAACTGCGCGGTCGTCACATTCCCCTGGTCCTTGCGCACGAGGGCAAGCATCGCCTGATACGCCTTGGCAACGGATTGCCCCGGCATCAGCGTGATCTGCGCCGACTCCCTTGGCGCCACCGCCGCCGCCGATGCCAGCGTCAGGTTAAACGCCTGCTTCGCATCGGTGACATTTTCCGCGTCCGAATTCTCTGTCACCGTAAGTTGCATGACTTCACCCAGCTCTCTGACCTGCGCCAGCAGCGCCCCCGCCTTATCGCGTGGAACGTCAAAATTCAGCGACGCATCCGCCTGCTCGGGCTTGATCCGGTTCAGGCTCGAATTCACCACGCGCCCCCCCGCATCGGTGACGGCCGAAAGAATCGCGTGATACGCCGTTTCGACGTCCGGGCACGCCATCGAGACGCTGCTCGTCTGCCGCGCCGCGACATTCGCCAGGTTGTAGATTGAAATCACCAGTTGCGTATCGAGCCGCTGGACTTTCAGCCCCGGCACGGCTGTGGTTCCCTGGGGCAAAGTCTGCTGCCGATTGATATTCATCCGCGCCACCCGTCCCAATCCTCTAAGCTGATCGATGATCGGCCCCGCTGCATCCGGCGAAACATCCGCCATGATCGTCGCCTGAAACTGCCCGGCATCCAGCTTCTTCAATTCCGCCTGGATGATCCGCGCCTTCACGCCATCCAGCGCCGCCATTGCCTGGTCGCGTGCTTTCTCCACATCTGCCGTCTCGATCCCCATGTCCACAACTTCCTGCTCGCTGGCCAGCGCCGCCTGGCGGATGTCGCGCTCCGTGAGCGAAATCCGCAGCGTCGAAAGCGAAACCTGGTTGTTAAAATAATTGATCTGCCCCGTCACCTGCTCCACTTTTTCCCGCCACACGCCGACCTGATCCTCCGCGGCCAGCAGTTCCTTCACCGTCCCCTTGCTCGTCTTGATGATCTCCAGCAGCCGGTCTTCCATCGCCTGCGCGGCCCGAAGCTCGCTCTGAAGATCGGTATATTCGCGCGTGATATCATCCGACGTAATCTTCTGCCCCTTCAAATCCCCCAGCGCCCGCAGCTTCAGAATAAGCGTGTCCAAATGCTCCGGCGGCACGCGAACGGTGACGGCGACCGCTCATCTTCCCATTATCCAGCTTGTTAGAATCGGTATCCGAAACAAACCCCCCCTCCTCCGCGGCAATCTTGCTGATCTGCACAAAGGCCGAGTCGAAGCTGTCCACTTCAAAGGACATCTCGCCATTGCGGATGATTTTTCTGCCGGACTCAGGTTGCGCGGTTTGATTCGCTTCGGCGTTGCCGTTCCCTCCCCCACCGCCAAATCCCCCGGCACCGCCGAGATTCGCCGCTTGGCCGGGCTGAGGCGAGCCCGTGGAACTCGGACTTGCTGCCGCCTGCTGGGGAACCAACTGGATCTCTCCAATAGATTTCGACGCCAAAGCGCCCGCCGGCTGATAACTGTTCGCCGCGCCCGGCGCCGGGACCTTTAGTTCGCCGTCATACGAATATGCCGCCGCCGGCGCCGGCTTGTTTGCGGCAGAGAGCCCATCTTTGGCCCTGTCTTCTGTGGAAAGGGTCTCTCGGGTAACGGTCGAACTCTGAGAGTCAGCCAGAATGCCTGACGCGTCGTCCTGGCGCGTAGCCCGTGCAACTGTGTTGCTGCAATATCCGCCGCCACCCCAAATGTTGGTTGAAGCCCATTGACCACCCGATATCCGCGGCCCAGGCCTCGAATATCGGGATACGGGTTCGCGTAGGTATAGCTCAGCGGCTCCCCGGGCTGCGTCGCGGCGCCGGGAGCCAAATCCGCGACCACCGCCTGCCCCATCTCCGGCACATTCAGCGTCTGCCCCGCCCCACCGGTTTGTCTCCCCTGCATCCCCTGCACCGTCCAATATCCCAGCCCCCCCACCAGCACAATCGCCGCCGCCGCAGTCGCAGCTTTTACGATCGCCGGCCGCAGCCGAATCGGCCGTATCATCCCCGGCATTTTCCAGCCCGATCTCCGCAGCCGCTGGATCACCCGATCTTCAAACCCGGCGCTGGGCGCGATTTCCGCGAACAGTTCCCGCAACGATTCATCCTCTCCCTTCGCCCATGCCAGCTTCCCGGCACAATCCGCGCACCCAGCCGCGTGCGCTTCAAACTCGTTGCGCTCTTCGCCGCTCATCCCATCCGTCAGATACGTCGCGATCCGCTCGGCAAACCAGTCGTGTTGTGATGTTTCAGATGTCATGATTCGATTCTCATTCAATGTTCAGCCGTTTCATTTCCGCCCGCAGCATCGCCATTCCCCGGGCCAGCAGCCCGCGCAGCGAACCGTTGCTGATGGCCAGCTCCCGGCTTATCGCTTCGTAATCCGCCCCGGCGAGATACCGCATCGTCAGCGGCAATCGATATTCCTTCGGCATCGACCTCAGCAGCGAAAGCACCGCCTCCCGCCTCTCGCGCGATGCCGCTGATTCGCGCGGGTCGGGCCGCGAATCGGCAACCGCCGACATCGCCGCATCCCCATTGGATTTTTTCGACCGCGCTTCCCGCCGAACGCTTTGCAGCAGCGCGCTATGCCCGATCGAAAAGAGCCACCCGCGAAACGCCTTCGGATCACTCAGCGATCCGATCGACCTCCACGCCAGCAGATACGCTTCCTGGGCAATATCCTCCGCCCGGTGCGAGTCCCCCGTCTCCAGATAAATCTTCGCAAAAAGCCCCCGGCTCGTACGGCGCACCAACTCCTCAAACGCCTCCCGGTCTCCCCTCTTGCTGCGCCGCGCCAGCTCCTCGTCTGCCTCAATCAGCGGTCCCATCACCCTCCTTAGATGCATGAGACGAGAATTCGGCGCGCAAAATCGCGATTTTTTCAGGAAGGGGACTGAAAATGCGGGAAATACGGCCTCTGGCGGAAGTTCACGCCAAGTCGAATCGGTCCAGGTTCATCACCTTATTCCACGCCGCGACGAAATCCTCGATGAACTTCTTCTGCCCATCCAAGCTGCCATAAACTTCCGCAAGGGCGCGAAGCTGGGCGTTGGATCCAAAAACGAGATCGACGCGGGTGGCCGTCCATTTGATCGCCCCGCTGGCGCGGTCGCGCCCTTCGAAAAGATCGGCTTCGCTGGAAACCGCCTTCCACTCTGTGCCCATGTCCAGGAGGTTCACGAAGAAATCATTGGAGAGCGTCTCTTGCCGTTTGGTGAAGACGCCTTGCTGGGATTGGCCGGTGTTAGCGCCCAGAACGCGCAGGCCGCCAATCAGGACGGTCATTTCCGGCGCGGTAAGCGTGAGCAACTGCGCCTTATCGACCAGCAAATGCTCGGCTGGAACGGACAACTTTTTCCTGAGATAGTTGCGAAACCCATCGGCGGCAGGTTCGAGCACCGAGAAAGATTCAACATCCGTCTGCTCCTGCGATGCATCCATGCGCCCGGGAGTAAACGGCACTGTCACCTCCTGCCCGGCATTCTTCGCGGCCCTCTCAACCGCCGCGCACCCTGCCAGCACGATGAGATCCGCAAGCGAGATTTTTTTGCCGCCGGTCTGGGCGTTGTTGAACGCATTCTGAATTTCTTCAAGCCTCTTTAGCACCTTCGCCAATTGCGTCGGCTGATTGACCGCCCAATCTTTCTGGGGCGAAAGGCGGATTCGAGCGCCGTTAGCGCCGCCGCGCAGGTCCGATCCGCGGAAGGTGGATGCCGACGCCCATGCGGTCGAGACCAGCTCTGAAACTGTAAGCCCCGACGCCAAAATTTTGGACTTGAGCGCTGCGGCATCCTTCTCATCGATCAGCTTGTGATTCACCTTGGGGATCGGGTCTTGCCAGACTAACTCCTCGGCCGGAACTTCCGGGCCGAGATAGCGGGCTCGCGGACCCATATCGCGGTGCGTCAGCTTGAACCACGCGCGAGCGAAGGCATCCGCCAATTGATCGGGGTTGGCCAGGAACCGCCGGGAGATCTTTTCGTATGCGGGATCGACGCGCAGAGAAAGATCGGTCGTCAGCATAGAAGGCGTGATGCGTTTGGATTTGTCGTACGCATGCGGAACAATCCCCGCGCCGGCGTCCCCCTTCGGCTTCCATTGATAAGCGCCAGCCGGGCTGCGAGTGAGCTCCCACTCATATTTGAATAGGATTTCCAGGAAGCCGTTGCTCCAGCGCGTAGGCGTGGTTGTCCAGGTGACTTCCAAACCGCTGGTGATCGCATCGGCGCCTTTACCCGTGCCGAAGCTGTTCTTCCACCCGAAACCCTGCTCCTCAAGGCCCGCTGCTTCCGGTTCATGCGCCACGTTCGACGTGGGCGCAGCGCCGTGGGCTTTGCCGAAGGAGTGACCACCGGCAATCAGCGCAACGGTCTCCTCGTCGTTCATAGCCATCCGGCCAAAAGTTTCGCGAATATCAATGGCTGCCTTGAACGGGTCCGGATTCCCGTCCGGGCCTTCGGGGTTCACATAGATCAATCCCATCTGCACGGCGGCCAAGGGCCTCTCCAGATTCCGGCCATGAATTTGCCCATGCGGCATATCGTCGGTCACGGTAACGCCCCCTTCCTTTTCGACCCCCTCCGATCCGTGGGCGTAGCGGACATCGCCTCCCAGCCAGGTCGATTCCGAACCCCAGTAAACATCGAAATCCGGCTCCCACGTATCCACTCGTCCCCCGGCAAACCCAAAGGTCTTGAAGCCCATCGATTCCAGGGCCACGTTGCCGGTGAGAATCAGCAAATCCGCCCAGGAGATCTTCCGCCCATACTTCTGCTTGACCGGCCACAGGAGCCGGCGGGCTTTGTCGAGGCTGACATTGTCCGGCCAGCTATTCAGCGGCGCGAATCGCTGCTGCCCCCTTCCCCCGCCGCCGCGGCCATCGCCGGTGCGGTAGGTGCCGGCACTGTGCCACGCCATTCGGATGAAGAGCGGGCCGTAGTGGCCGAAGTCGGCCGGCCACCAATCCTGCGAATTGGTCATTACCGCAGCCAGGTCTTTCTTCACCGCCGCCAGGTCCAGGCTCTGGAACTCTTTGGCGTAGTTGAACTCCTCGCCCATGGGATTGGATTTGGAGGAATGCTGGTGAAGCAGTTCAAGCTTCAACTGCTTGGGCCACCATTCGCGGTTCGACATGCCGTGGCTGGCGGGGGTAGGGTGAAATGGGCATTTGGTTTCGGTAGACATATTGTTTTCTCCTTACAGCGGTTCAATTTCATCATGGGCGATGGGATGATATGCGCAGGTGTTTGGGGCAAATATGCCGCGCCCAGCGCCGTCACATGCGGACCTGGCGGCATGATTTATTTTTTGCGTGCCGTGATTTTTTTGGTCCGGGGGACTTCAAGACAAAATTGGACAGTCCGCAATAAACTGGGGTGGATGGGCAAAATGGGTAAGGCGGAAATGGGGATTTGGTAACTATTTAACCACAATAGGGGATAAATAATGCCGCAGCCGGGTAGGGTGGGTGTACTCCGCCCACCGTCTTTGGTTGCCGCCAAATCGGCCCCCTTCTACAAAAACCTGATGCTCAATTATCGGCGGGCGAGCAAGCCAAACGCGCCTGCATCGCCGGTAGTGTCCTAATTTGAAATTGCGCTCTGGCCTACATACCGCCCGGATAAAAGTGCTCGATAATCTGCCACCCGAGGAAAACCGCACCGATACCAATGATGATAATTGCGAGAATCACAACAGCGCTCGTTTCTCGTGATTCCCTGGCCATACATCAATTCTATCGTCTGCGCACAAAAAAGCCGCCCGTTTCCGCGTGAACAGTACCTAGCCCCTTTTCGGCTTCCGTCAAAATCATGATACAATGCATAAATTCGTGGCGATGCGCCGCAGATGTTATGAATTCCGATGAGGAAGCGACAATACGAGCTTTCGTAGTTTCAGCCAAGCGCGATCGGCTTCTTTCGCTGTTCGGCAATCCTAAACGTCGAAGGGAATCGCTTGATATTTTGAACCACTTTTCCGGGTGGGACGCTCGGTTCGCGAATCACTTGTCTTCATCCATATCCATAGACGAACTCATACGGTTGCTACAAGTTCGCGCGCCAAGGAGCGGTGTTTTATTTTTTCGGATAATCCCCAACTGGACGGACACTATGACCTCCTGCCGAATGCCGTCGTGGCGGCAGAGGATGCCCCGTGTGCATCGGTAATTTGCTGCAATCCAGGAAAACTTGCGTGTTATTTTGACGAGGGGGATATGCCTCGAATTCGAATACTTTTGGCTAGAAATTCCGAGCAGTTTTCGCACGCTTGAGATAAAGGGACATAAGGAGGCCGCTTCCAAAACCAACCGCTTCCATCGCCGCCCGCGGAACACGCCCTGCCGCCAGGCGCCGCGAGACCCACAGGATTCGCCTCCCCATGCTTAACCTTTAAGCCGAAGGCCGGAGCACGGCACGATTGCGCAAGTCACAAATAGAGGATAGATCGCGCAGAGGCGCGGGGGCCGCAGAGGAATTGAATCATGGGCTCGGCGCCCTGCGCCTCCGCGCAAACCCCTTTTATTTTTTAAGTCTTCACATGCAGAGCAATAAAGTCAGATTCGTTTGTGGGTGAACGGAAACCGATCCCTTTTCCGATTCCAACGTATCAGTCGAACTGACTGGCACTGGGCGGGAAGTAGAGCTTACATGAAGCCTGGACACGCAAAAAGAGCGCGATATCCAACGCCACTCCAGCCATGCATATGCCGATAATCAAGGGTGTTCGGCCCTCCATTCCGATGCGGTGCCTATGCAATGCAGCACACAAAATAAGCCCAATGGCGATAATTGGAAGAATGTAGAGAGTACAAATTGCGCTTAGGAACCAGAGTAAACTATAAATATATATAAACATTCCCGTAGCCTTTGACCAAACCAGTTCCAACCCGACGCCAAAGACACAAGCAAATACAAAGCAAATCGATAAAAATGCTCGAGCCATAGGCCAGCACAAACTTCGGCGTCCTTCATGAAGAATCTGTTCTGGCCCGATGGTAACCTCTGATTTAGACGCGATATCAGAAACACCCCGGACATTGACGACCGGGAAGCCAGCCTTTTCGACCCGACCCAAATCTCGCAAATGCAGCACAATCATTCCGATGCCAATCCAAATCACTACAAACGCCCACCCTACGGTGAGATCGATCCAACCGGAGAACATGTGAAAATACCCACTCAACCAAGCCTCTTGCCTTCAGAACATATTATCAAACACGAAGACATAAAGCGGTCGCTTCCCGAACCGTCCGCTTCCATCGCCGCGCGCGGAACACGGCACCATTGCCCAATTCACAAATAGAAGATAGATCGCGCAGAGGCGCGGGGCACGCAGAGGAATTGGGCCTGACCTCAGCGCCTCCGCGCCTCTGCGCGAAACCTCTTGGATTTCATAAGTCCTCGCGATGTGAATAAATGGGGCGCGAACGGTGTCGTAAGTCAATCGAAAAAAGCTCAAGTCCCGGCTTTATTCAACTTCGGGTCAACTGAAATCGCCCTAAGCCGCCGCTTCCGCTCGCCTGCGAATCGTCGGGCTGACTTCCGGGGCTTTGAAGAGGTCGTAAGAGCTTTGGAGGTTCATCCAGACCTGGGCGCTGGTGCCGAAGGCCGCCGCGAATTCTTTGGCGGTTTGGGCGGTGACGGCAACCTTTCCGTTAATGATGCCGTTCACCAACTGGATCGGTCTGCCGATGATTTTGGCGAACTGCGTCTGTGTCCAGCCCCGCTCGGCAAGCTCGTCGCGAAGATACTCGCCCGGACCGAAAACTTCGGCAGGCGTGAGTTGTTGGGAATGCACAGGCATCGCGGCTCCGTTACTCGTAGTGCTTTTCAATCCCAATGATAATCACCGTTCGCTCGCCCACTGTTTCAATTTCCAGGATCAATCGAAATTGGTCGTTGAGGCGCATCGAGCGCTGGTGGCTTCGATCGCCCTTCAGCCTCTCGTAGTGCAGCGACTTCAATCGATAAAAATCCTGCTCGGTGGAGGCGGCCGCAATCCATCCGACAACCTTGCGGAATGCCTTCACGATGTTGCGGCCATATCCCGCGGTAAAGGCGGCATCTGTGTACAGCCGCTCCAGCTTGCCGTCAGAGAACCGAAACCGCACGATTACAGGGTATCAGGGAAACCGTGATAAGTCCAGCCCCAGCCGCGGCCGCTCTTTTCTTCCCGGCGGACTAAAAAGAGGCCGCCTGCCGAACGAACGGCTTCCATCGCTACCCGCGCTCCGCGGGCCGTTGTACGCGATGCTGAGTTATGCGGTCGGCCAAACGATTACCGTGTTCAAAACCCAAACCTTTTTTGACACCCCAACTCGGATGCGTAAACTTGCCGCCTCCGGCAAAATTGCGACATAGCCAACAAATATCGGAGCGTTCATGGCCTGCGATTGGGTTCTAACGAGTTGGAACTATGGAGTCAGCGGTGGTCCGGCAATCTCTGTCGGTATTTACCTAAGCTTTCCACCAGCCAATTACGCGCTCGCGCAAGTCGCGCTGGCGAACGCGGATGTAAACAACGGCATCATGTTCTCCGGCATCAGCGAATATACGGTTCGTCCTACTCCAAACGGCGCGGATCAACCCGTTTCTTTCAACTGGGAGACCGATTTCGGCTACCCCGCCGGTGTTTGGGACAACAACATGTCCAGCGTGAGCGCCGAAATGGAAGTCGGTAGCGAGTACGGATCGGGCTCCTTCAGCCTCACCATTTTCTTCCTTTCGTAGGAGTCCGTCATGACACAAATCTCCAAGGGCTTGTCTCCCCAGAAGATCAACAGAACATGCGTTCTATATGACAAGCAAAGCGGCGACATCAGTCACATCCAACATGCGGTTGTATTTAAGGGTGGTCACGAGCCGACAGACCAAGAGATCGAAGGGATGGCGCGCCGGTCATTGGAGAAGCGAGGACTCGGCCACGCCAACCTGCATGCGCTTCACATGCCAGGCGAGCAGATGCAACCGTTCAAAGCCTACCGCGTTGATGTAGACAAGAAAGCCCTGGTCGAGATCGAGCGGACGCGCAAGCCAATCAGTAAAAAGTAAGCGATCCACGCGGTGAAAGTTGGAGGGGTCGTGTCTCCTTCAGTTCAGTCTTTCCCGCCGGGGTTATGTCCCTCCTGCGGCTACGACCTGCGCGCGACGCCCGACCGCTGTTCTGAATGCGGGGCGATTGTGTCGAAGGCGAAACAGGTTTTAAGCTGAACGAATCGTCGCAATTACAGGAAAGCGAAGAGTGTACGGCGAAGATAAACTTCCAGAAGCGGATAGCGCGTTGCAAGTAGAAGCGGCGTCCTCGCCGCTTTTCCGAATGCAAGCGGCGGGACGCCGCTTCTACTTTGTCATGACAAGTCCACAATAGAATTAAAACGGTGTCAACATTGCCGAGATGCCGTACCTTCGGGCCGATCTTTTGTCAGGAAGCGAAACAGGATCATCGCACGGCCTGGTATCCGCCGCGGACGCCGTGTTTCGAGAGGACGATTTGCCAAAGCTGATATTTGCGCGATCGGAAGGCCCCGGCGCAGCTCAGCAGGTAATATTTCCACATTCGATAAAAACGCGGGCCATATTGTTTTTCGATGGCGGGCCAGCCGCGCTCGAAATTGGCGAACCAGGCCATGAGCGTGGGATCGTAATCGCTTCCGAAATTGTGCAGGTCCTCGATGACAAACAAGCCGTCGATGGCCGCGCCGATTTGTTTCAGGGAGGGAATAACCAGGCCGGGGAAAATGTGCTTTTCCATCCAGAGGACTTCGGAGTCCTGGGTATTGGGAAAACTGTTGCGGGCGCTGATGAAGTGCAGCAGGCACAGGCCGTCATCGCGCAGGCATCGATGGGCCGTCTGCATGAACTGACGATAATTTTTGGGTCCCACGTGCTCCATACATCCCAGGGACACGACGTGGTCAAAGGGCTCGTTGACGTCGCGATAGTCCTGGAGGCGCACGTCTACCGGGAGTCCGCGGCAGCTTTCAGTCGCAAACTTCACCTGTTCGGTAGAAATGTTAACCGCTACGACGCTTGCGCCATGCCGCTCGGCGGCATATTTGGCAAACCCTCCCCATCCGCAGCCGATATCCAGGACGCGCTGGCCCTGGCGCAGTCCGATCTTCCGGCAGACCAGCTCGACCTTGGCCTCCTGGGCCTCATCAAGCGCGTGGGCGTTCTTCCAATAAGCACAAGTGTACAACATGCGGGGGTCGAGCATGAGCTGAAAGAAGTCATTGCCCAGGTTGTAATGGGCCTCGGCGTTGCGCCGCGATCGGCCTGGGCTTTGAAAATTCCACAGCTTTTGGATCAGAAATGAGGTTACGGCACGCACATCGAAAGGCAACCGGCTTGCCAATCCGCTCTGCAGCGCGCGATCGAAAAACTGGTCAATCGCGCCGCAGTCCCACCACTGATCGACGTATGCATCTCCCAGGCCCAACATGCCACCCAATATCACCCGGCGATAGAGCCGTGGATCGTTGACGCGAATATCCCAGGGCCGGTCGCCCCCAACGCGAATGTCGGCAGTAGCCAGCAGATCGTTTACACGACCGGCCAATCGGGGCGGCGACGTTGCAGGCAATGCGTCGCGTGGGGCGGAAATATTGGTTAAGGCCGCGTTTTTTTCCATTGGAATCCATCCGATTCAGATTTACCCGTCAGATTTATCCGGGATGTGGGTGGTGGGTTAGTTTGGGCTCCGTGTCGAAATACGAATTCCCCACGGCAGCGCCGTGGGCGTTCCGGGAGCGAACTGACCCAGTACCGGGATGTGCGATCCGGACCTTCGCCGACAACGTCGGCGACATTGTTGCTAGGATACACAGGTTTGGGGTTTATCAAAATGTTATTTTTGGCTAACGGCCGGCGCGACCAGCCAATTCACGTACCGGCGCAATTGCGCAAGTCACAAATAGAAGATAGATCGCGCAGAGGACTTCGACGAGCTCAGTCGAGTCGCGCAGAGCCCGCGGAGGAATTGAATCATAAGCTCAGCGCCTCTGCGCGAAACCTCTGGGCTTTGATAAGTCATCACATGAAGTCAAATAGTGTCAGATTCGCGGAAATGACGTACCCTATATTACCCATCTTGCCCAGCTTGTTGCGGACTGTTACCTTTTGTACCCGATGCCCCGCGCAGAAAAAACTGATCCAATCGCTCCAACACAAAGAATTCCGGGCGGCGGGAGTCGAACCCGCACGGGCATTTCTGCCCAACGGATTTTAAGTCCGTAGCGTCTGCCATTCCGCCACGCCCGGTTCGGGCGAGATTATCTTGATTTGAGCGAACTTTTGCCAATCTGCCCCCAAACGCACAAATCCACCCGATCCCTCGCTCACCACTCCAGAACCGCCCGATAAGGCCAATCCCTCCGCATGCACTCTGCAAATTGCTCCTGGGCCGCTAGCTGCACACAAAGCGCCGCTGCTTCCTTCCGCCCTATCGCCGCAGCATCACCAGGGCGAAGATGCCGAAGATGACGCAATACCACCCAAACGGCCCCAGCCGGTGGTTCCGAAAATAGCGCATCGAAAATCGGGTGCTCAGATAGGCGCAAACGCCGGCGACGAGCGCTGAGACGACCGTCTCAGGCAGCATGGCCCGCGCCGCGGGTTTGAGCAGCGACGGCACCTTCAGGAGCGCCGCCAGCCCGATGACCGGCGTGGCCAGCATGAAGGAAAAACGGCAGGCCTGTTCATAGCTCAGTCCCGCCAGCAGTCCCGCGGCGATCGTCACGCCGCTGCGGGAAATGCCGGGGACCAGGGCGAGGGTTTGGGTGGCGCCGATGGAGCCGCCTTCAATCAGGGTTAAATCCTCGGCATTGCGGCGCTGGCTGGCGGGATCTTCGGCCGGGTCGCTCTCGTCATCGGCGACGGCTTGGCCAGCCGCGGCGGCGGTTGCCATCTCCGCGGAATCACCCGTCGGCGCCGGCGCGGCGACTGCCGTCTTTTCCTGCTCGCCGGCGCGGCGCTTCAGGACATCGGCCATGAGCATCACGAAACCGTTCAGCACCAGCACGGCGGCGACGATCCATGTCTTGCTGGGATCTTCGAAGAGCTCTCTCAATTTCTTTTCAAAAACCAGCCCCAGCGCACCGACGACAACCGTTCCGGCGATCAGTAGCCAGGCGAATTTGCTGGCCGCGTCGTGGATCAGCTTTCCCTTTTGGAATCCGGCGAAGAGGCCCGCGAGGACTTCTTTCCAGTCTTTCCAGAAATAGATAAAGAGCGCGATCGCGGTGGCGAGGTGAAGGGCGACGACAAAGGCGAGAAAATCCGGCCGCTCGCGGCTGCCCAGATCCCAGCCGAGGAGCGCCGGCAATAAGATTGTCTGCGCCAGGCTGCTGACTGGAAACAGCTCGGAAATTCCCTGGAGTGCTCCCAAAAAGACGGCTTGTCCGAAAGTCATCATAGTGGAAAGGGTAAGGGAGTGGGGGTGGGAATGCCAAGTTTGCAGCGGGGCAAGTTGCGAGTAACGAGTTGCGAGTTGTGAGTAAGGAAGCGGTTTTTACTCGTAACTCGTAACTCGCAACTCGCAACTCCTCACGATTTCACATTTGGCAATCGGCGGTCGGGGTTTTATCATGGGAGTGTCGGAAAGCGGGATCGCCCATGGTCCTTCAAATACTACGAGCCCTGTTCGTGCTGCTGATGGCAGCCATCGGCTATTACTTCCTGCAGGAACAGGTTGATTTCCTCGGCATCGCGCCGTGGCTGATGCTGATGATCACGCTGTGCATCGGCGTGCTGGTGGTCTGCATCGACATTCTTTCACCGCGAAGAAAACTGGCCATCTTTTCCGGGACGTTTCTGGGGCTGATCGTGGGGATGCTGATCAGCTATGGGTTCAGCTTTATCGTGGCGCTGCTGGTGGCGCGGTATTTGCCCGATGCATCGAAGGACCAGGCGGCGGCGATTACCAATTATCTCAACATCGTCATTGCCGTCGTCTTTACCTACCTGGCGATCAGCTTCATCCTTCAGACCAAGGACGATTTTCGGTTCATCATTCCCTATGTGGAGTTTTCGAAGCAAACCAAGGGGTCGCGGCCCATCCTGCTGGATACGAGCGTTTTGATCGATGGGCGGATCGCGGATATCGCGGAGACGGGGATCATGGAGAGCCGGCTGATCGTGCCGCGGTTTGTGCTGGCGGAGCTTCAGACGATTGCCGACAGTGCCGACAAGCTCAAGCGCAACCGCGGGCGGCGGGGGCTGGATGTGCTGCAACGGCTTCAGAGCAACAAGCGGACGGAGGTGATTATGTATGATTCCTCCGCGCGGGATGCCGGGCCGGAGGATGTGGATGCGAAGCTAATGAACCTCGCGGGAGAGCTGAATGCGCGGGTGCTGACCAATGATTTCAATATGAACAAGGTCGCGAGTTTGCGGGGGGTGGATGTGGTGAACATCAATGACCTGGCGAATGCGCTCAAGCCGGTGGTGCTGCCTGGGGAGCGGATGACGGTGAGATTGCTGAAGCCGGGGGAATCGCCGGGGCAGGGGGTGGGGTATCTGGTGGATGGGACGATGGTGGTTGTGGAGCAGGGTCGGCCGCATTTGAATGAAGAGATTGAGTTCACGGTGACGAGCGTTTTGCAGACGAGCGCGGGGAAGATGATTTTTGGGCGGCTGCCGCATGAGGCGCCTTCGAAGGTTTCGTGACGATAGCGGGGAAAAAAAAATCTGGTGCGCGGGGCTTGGGTACAAAAGGTAACACTCCGCGACAAGCTGGGGATTCTGGGGAAATTGGGCGGGGGGAATTGCCGATTGCCAATTGCCAATTGCCGATTGGGGGAGGGGTTGCGAGTTGCGAGTTGCGAGTTGCGAGTGAAAGGCGCGAGCAATGCGCGGTGGCGCGGGGATGGGGACTTATTTCGGGCATACCCGGGAACTGATCATGCCGCTATTCACCGTCATTCTCCCGGCTGCGGGTCGCTCGGTGCGTTACGGGGGCGCGACCAGCAAACTGCTCCAGGACCTCGCGGGCCGGCCGGTGCTGGCTTGGACGCTGGCGGCGTTCGCGCAGCGCGAGGATGTGGGGCAGATCGTTGTGGCCACCAGCGATCCGGCGGTGGCGGAGGCGTGCGGGAAATCTGTCGATGGGACGGCGGCGGAAAAACTTCTGGTTGTCGCGGGCGGGACGTGCCGGGCGGATAGCGTACGGCTGGCGACGCTGGCGAGTGATAAATCCATTGAATGGGTGGCCGTGCATGACGCGGCGCGGCCGCTGGTTTCGCAGGGTTTGATCGATCGGGTTTTTCGCGGGGCGTTGGATCATGGCGCTGCCGCGGCGGCGATGGCGGTGGGGTTGACCGTGAAGCAGGCGACGGGGCCGCTGCCGGCGCGGGTGCGGCAGACGTTGCCGCGGCATGAGCTTTGGGCGATGCAGACGCCGCAGGTGATGCGGCGAGCGGATTTGATCGAGGCGTTTGAGAAATGTCCGCTGCCGCTGGATCAGGTGACGGATGATGTGCAGTTGCTGGAGTTGATGGGGAAAGATGTTTGGCTGGTGGAGGGGGAGGAGAGGAATTTGAAGATTACGACGGTGATGGATATGCAGATTGCGGGGGCGATGCTTGGGTAACCATGGGGAAACTTTCGGGAAAGCTGCCTATAAGCCTGTGTACCCTGGGAGACTAGCCAACAGATCTGCGCGTGGTTTGGGACCTTTAGCATCCCAGGCCTCACCGGCTGATTTAGCCCCAAAATCCACGTTGTTGGGCTACCGCTTCTTTTTCGTGCGAATCCGGCCATTTTTTGAATCTAAAGGCGATTATTTCTACAATCGACCCCATGCCCCTTGTAGAAGCTTTTAATCGAATCCAGCCGGATCAATGGCGGCGCAATAATGATTTTTCGCGAGACGTCGACGAGGCGCAAAGGGCGTTATGGGCATCGGGGAGCGATGATGAAGCGCAAGGCATACTAGAACGGTGGATTAGCGAATTTCAGCCGTGTCTATTTGGTCGGATCGCTGCTCGAGCGCATCAGCTTTCGTATTGCTTCCTACGCGAAAATGAATTGGGCGACGAGTCCTTGCTCCGCAACAAAATCCAATCTGCCAGAACGTCGTGGAAGCGCGGGGCTTGGAAGGGCGAAAAGCATGGATTCTTAATTGTTTTGCTCTCGGAACGGATTGCTCGATCGACGCCCTCACCGGAACTATTAGAATTAGCACGGCGTCTTTGCAGTCTCTATCTTTTAGTCGACGTTGTTCCCGATCAGGCTTATCTTGATGAGTTGTTCTACGAATTTGATATTAAAAACAGGCCGGTGAAGCAGTGGTCTGTGGGTGTAAATTATTTTTGTTCCAACGGTGATGGGCGATGGTGGCGTGACCATCGAATTCCCGGCGGAATGGCCCTTTCGATGAATTCCGTTGGGCACATGGTTGGCTCGGGTGCTGCGAGCAATGCCGTTGCAGCCGTGGCACGCGAACTAGGATTCGACAGCAACGAGCTTCCGTCGAAGGTGGCTTCTCTAAGTGAGGCGCTTGTATTGGCGATGCAGACGATCAAAAATTCGTCGCAGGCCATAAGCGGGAAGGCGACCGCCTTGATCAACCACTCCGAGGAAGAGCGCGCGGAGAAATCAACTGATACTGCCCCGCTTCCGCAATCCCTATCCCAGTTTAGCCACCGCTGCTACTACGGTTGGTACCATACGGATTGGACGCTCCCACGGCTATATTTCCAACCGGACATCGAACGGCCGCCAGGTGCCTCGCGATTGGCGCTTGATTTCAGTTATCTTTTTGACGACCAAATTGAGAATCCCGATTATTCTCGCATGGGGCAGGGGCTGCAAATTCGGGAGGACGTTGTCGCCAACGTAGAAAGCAATTTCCAAGTCGAGTTTAACAGACGTTTCGCTGGTCGCGATCTCGCTCTAGACGAGGTAAAGCTTGTGAAGCAGAGACTGGGAATTGCATCGCAGTTATGATTCGGGTCCCCATGGGATCGATCACATGATCGAGACATCGCCGCTTCAAGTAAGGCAACTTATATTCAACTGGCGTTTTAATTCGGCCGCAACGAATCGCGCCGCCGGCGAATCCGAAGCCGCAATTAACAGGAAATGCTCGTTTGGGAGATTGCTGGTGGTATCAATAAGTATATCAACAAATTCGTTGACGGTTTTGCCGATTTCAAATCTAAGGACGCCGACATGTCGCGGAAACCCGACGCGCTCGAGAATTTCTAGTGCCAGGCGGTCACTGGCGCGTCGGTCCGAAGCGATTCGATGTTGGTAGGTGTGGCCCCTCTCAATCCAGAAATCCAGTAGAACTTCTGACGAGGCCCCGTCCTTCGGTGCGGGTAGACTGTTAGACTTGATTGCTGCGCTGAGGATTGCCACTATCGTGCTCGATAAATGGATGGACAGCTTTTCCAAATCGCCCAACGTCATTCTAATTCGCGGGTGCAACGGGAGAAGCAGATATTGTATGGCCCAGTGCTCGAATACCGGTTCCTCTGAATGGCTACGCGATCGAATTCGGATTCCGGGGCTACTAGCAAGTTCTTCCGCATGAAGCGGCGCCGTGTTCTTAATAAATGAGCGATCGGTAAATTCAGCCCGGCGATATGGGCCAATTCTATCGTCGTGGATATACGCTGCTACTACAGACTGCGCGGCACGGTAAAGTCGGAACTTAGAACCGTTTACCGAAATTTCATCGAATGGAGTTGCTCCAGGCGTCGAAGGCTTTGCTTGTTTCAGACCAACCACTGTCACGGCATGAAATCCCGACCCGCCAGTATCACGCAATATCAGCCTCCTGCTTTCAGGCAATCGTTCGTCAACGATACCTACGTATCCCAGAATAAGGATTGCCGGATAACCGGATTTAACCGCAGACCATATTGCTTGTTTGCATGCCCCATGTTTCTCCTCTCGGAATGTTGCCAATGCAGGCGACATTTGAAGCACTTCGATTGCGACCGACATTTGGCTAATGTTCAAGCCCTCGCTCGCCGGCATGGACCGGCCAAAGGGCAATGCAAATTGAGTAGCGAGTCTTGTGATTTTAGAAGGGGAGGGGATGGTTATTTCATCGGTTTCATGCAGCCGATGAAACGCGCTCCATATTGCGACCGTTGCGCAGGCGCTGACTCCGCGATCCTGCTGCTGGAAAGCTAACCCGCGTACCTGCAGGTCAAGCGGCCCCACGTGCGCGTGGTAAACTCTTGTGATCGACATTATTCGCGTGAAATTATTACCTGGGCAGGTTTCGGGCAGGCAACGGAGAACAGTCCGACCGATTGGACAGCCGGGAAGAGGGCGAATAACGGTGTATCCGAGGTAGAGCTTTTCACTTAGCTCTTTGCAGATGCGATTGTATTCTTTGCGCCTTTGTCCATTCGGCAACCGCAACGAATGCCTGGCGCCTTCGAGGGCGTCTTCCAATGCCTTCGCATCACAAGCGAAGAAATGGACGCGCCGGCAGTGGTTCTCCGGCGGCTTGAGATTCTGGACATAGAAAACCCCGCAATCCTCGAGGAAATCGCGATCGATGTAGTGAGCTTCAACAAGAATACATCTTTGTTTGGCGGGGTGTAGATCAGGTTTCTCAATGTATCGCGAAATATATTCCAGCTGTCGATCGCCTGAAGCCACGCTTATAGGCGATCGCGGGACGTTCAGTAACGAGCGCAGCGAGCTTCCAAGTGGCCAATCCTTGGGTTTGATTTTCTCCCAGTCCATCGGTCACCAGAAATGAAAAGAGTGGTGTTTCGACCACTCTTAAGGAGGCGAGAACACGATCATGGGCGCCGGACGTTAGCGTTCGTTGATCCGAATTGATAAATCCTGTTCGGTGATCTGTTGAGATCGTACGGCAGCGGACATGTGCTTGCCGAGAACTCGATCAGCTTGCGATTTCGCTTGTGCGTATGCGTCCGTTCCCCTCAATCGTTCGACGATCTTTTCGATTTCAGCCAAGCTTTTTTGGGCATGACCTTCGTGTTTTTGATCTTTGGGCGGCATACTACCTCCGTTAAGCGAATTGTCGAGTATAAGCGTGGCTGATCTGGTGGTCCATGTCTGCCGGCCGTGGCGACAGCCGATCTATACACTATCGTTTTATCTTTTTGCCGAGGTTGAAGGGCACAAAAATTGCCGTTCGTTATGGGGCGAGAATGCCCCTTAATTCGACGGCTTGGCCGGTCCGGACGGCAGCACGGTGGGACACCGGAATCCATTCCTACCACTAAATATAGTAGATGCTCGCCGCTACTGTCAATATATGGTAGAAACCTGGGACTGGAAAATAGGCTGGCGACCTCACGTTTTTGCCGGCGATTTTCCCCAACTTCTCCAGATGATTTAGTAGTTACATGCCCTATTATCGGCACATCACTGCGCCAGCCGTCCTCCCATGCACCCCTAATTTTATCGTTGCGGGTGCAAGAAGGGATACTATCCAATTTCCAAGGTGGCTCGCGGAATGCGCGACTCGCGTCCGCTGGCGGCGCGGGTTCAGGAGACGTTGCCCCGACACGAGCTTTGGGCGATGCAGACGCCGCAGGTGATGAGGCGGGGGGAATTGCTGGAAGCGTTTGAGAAATGTCCGGTGGGGTTGGATCAGGTTACCGATGATGTGCAGCTGCTGGAGTTAATGGGGAAAGATGTTTGGCTGGTGGAGGGGGAGGAGAGGAATTTGAAGATAACGACGGTGACGGATTTGCAGATTGCGGGGGCGATTTTGAAGTGAGCGGATAGTCGGCACTTTGCGCTGGCCGACCGTATTTTCTTGAGATCGGACACAAATCGGCTGTCTTTTTTTAAACACGAAATTCAAATGCAATGCAGGAGGGGCGAGGGGGAACCATATAAGGCCCCCCTTCGACAAGCTCAGGGCAGGCAAAAAGTTTTCCCCGGAGGCGTGGATGCCTCCGTGGCGTAATCGCCGAGTACGGCCCGGAGCCGTCCGCGGCTCCGCCTCCCGCGCCCTCCCCACTCCCCTTCCTTTTCCCCTCAACTCTGGCAAAAACAAATGCGGTGGGGAGACGTCCAATTTCGAGCCTGGGAGTTTTGGGTTTGCGATTCCGCCGGTGGGGACACGGCTCGACTGAGCTCGCCGAAGTCCGACGGCACTTGTTAGACGGAACATGGGCCCACGTGTGCGGAGAAATGTTTGTGGACATATCGGTCAATGATTTGTGATTCAGCCTGTGATCGTCTCTTGCTTGGCCGGAACGGCAGCCGCATTCGGGGCAGCGGTCTGGCGTGCGCGCAGGTCGTAGCCGCACTTGAGACAAATATCCGAATTCTCCCGCAGTCTGAGGCGGCGGCATTGCGCCAGCCAATTGCCCAGATCGCCGGCAGAACCCCTGAACCGAGGGTCCACAAATCCAATCCCCTCAGGAATTGGTCCTGATCTGAACGTATGATCGGAAGTTGAAAGCTGCCCGTCCTTGTGAAGGAACTCCATCTGCAATAAAGCATCACTGACTGAAGGATTAGGAATATCAAGAAGAGGATCAGTGACCATGCGCTAAGCGTGTGGAACGTCAACCGCAACGGTGATGTTTGCGCCGGGCGGGTGAGGGCGATTAGGCCGCATTAATTACATTTTACCGTGATGGCTTGAATAGCCGTAACGAATTTTGAATCATTCGCGACGGCAGCGCACGGCTGCGCTCGAGGATTTGGGATTTATTTGCGGCCCTCACCCCAACCCTCTCCCGGATTACCGGGAGAGGGGGAATTGCACATCGCCCGTTCGCGTGGGTTTTTCAGGTGGCCGTGCAAGGCGTGCCCGTCAACTTTTGATAAACGACAGCAAATCCGCATTGATTTGATCTGCATTGGTTGTCGGCATGCCGTGGGGGAAACCCTTGTAGGTTTTCAGGATCGCGCCCTTCACGAGCTTGGCGCTGTTGGGGCCGGAGTCAGCGTAGGGGACGATCTGGTCGTCGTCGCCATGCATTACCAGGGTTGGTATGGTGAATTTTTTCAGGTCTTCGGTGAAGTCGGTTTGGGAGAAGGCGACGATTCCGTCGTAGTGGGCCTTGGCGACCGCCCATCATGCCCTGGCGCCACCAATTGTGAATTATGGCCTGGGATGGTTTGGCGCCTGGGCGGTTAAAGCCGTAGAACGGTCCGGTGGGAATGTCGAGGTAGAATTGCGATCGGTTTTCGGCCAGTTGGGTCTGAAGGTTGTCGAAGACTTCCTTGGGCAGACCGCCGGGGTTGGCGGGGGTTTTTACCATGAGCGGGGGGACTGAACTGATGAGGACGGCTTTGGCGACGCGACTTTGGCCGTGGCGGGCGATGTAGCGGGTGACCTCGCCCCCGCCGGTGGAGTGGCCGACGTGGATGGCATTTTTTAGATTGAGATGGGCGGTGACGGCCGCGAGGTCGTCGGCATAGTGGTCCATGTCATGTCCCTCGCCCGGCTGGCTGGAGCGGCCGTGACCTCGGCGGTCGTGGGCGATGACGCGATAGCCATGAGCCAGGAAGAACAGCATTTGCGTGTCCCAGTCGTCGGCACTGAGGGGCCAGCCGTGACTGAAAACGATGGGCTGTCCTTTGCCCCAGTCCTTAAAATAGATTTCCACTGAGTCTTTGGTGGTAATGGTGGGCATATGAGTTGTTCCTTTCGGGTTGGCGGCGGTCGAAACTTCTAGTTGCTTGTGTGCAGTTAAGCGTTGGGTACGGACACGCTGGGCGAGAAAGTAGAGAAGTGGAGAGTTGAACAGGAGGGCAATGCACCCCCTCCCCGCGCTGCGCGAGAGAGTAGAGCAGTAGAAAGTAGAACAGTAGAAGCCCCCTCCCCTACCCTCCCCCGGAGTACCGGGGGCGGGGGAAAGAGGAGTAGCCGGGGGGGGGTAAAGAGCGGAGTACCGGGCGAGGGGGTAAGAATCTAAGATATGCGGAGCGATGGACCTCCAAAAACAATTCGAAGCCGGTGTCGCCCATCACCGGGCCGGGCGGCTGGCGGATGCGGAGCAGGCTTATCGGAAGGTGCTGGAGCGCGATGCGAATCATGCTGGGGCATTGACATTGCTTGGGTTGCTTGCCGGGCAGGTTGGAAATGATGATAAGGCGATTGAGCTGATCAGCCGGGCGATTGCGATCAGGCCCAATTATCGGGAAGCGTACGTCAATCTGGGCAACTCGCTTTGTCGAAAGGGTCGGCTTAACGAAGCGGTTGCCGCCTATCAGAAAGCACTGGAGCTGAATCCGAAGGATGCGGCGCCGCTTTGTAATCTGTCGGCGGTACTCACAGACCTGGGAAAGCTCGATGGAGCAGTCGAGGCTGCGCAGCGGGCGATCGACATCGATCCGAATTCCTTCGAGGCCTATAACAATTTGGGCAATGCGCTATCGCGGAAGCGGGAATTTGAATCGGCAATCGCGGCCTATCAGCGGTCGATTCAGATCAAACCGGATTATGTGGACGCGATGATCAACCTGGCGGTGCTCTGGAAGGGCCGAGGGAAGCTGGATGAGGCGATGACGCCGCTTCGGCGGGCGGCGCAGCTCAATCCGCATTTTCCCGAGACGTATAACCAGCTTGGCAACGTGCTGAAGGACATGGGGCAGATGGACCGGTCGATCGCGTCGTACCGGCGGGCGGTTTCGCTGCGTCCCAACGACAGCTCAACGCACAGCAATCTGCTCTACGCGCTGCACTTCGATCCGGCATACGACGCGAAGATGATTTTTGAAGAGCATCGGCGATGGAATGGGCAACATGCCGAGCCGCTGAGGAAGTTGATCCGGCCGCACAGGAACGAGGCCGACGCCGATCGGCGATTGAGGATCGGGTATGTGTCGCCGGACTTTTGTTACCATCCGGTGGGGCGATTTATTCTGCCCCTGCTGGCGGCGCACGATCGGAAGGAGTTCGAGATTTTTTGCTACGCGGATGTTGCCCGGCCGGACCGGCTGACGGAAAAGATTCGCGATTGCGCGGGGCAGTGGAAGAATACCCTGGGGCTTTCCAACGACGCGGTGGCCGCGATGATCCGGGAGGATCGGATCGACATCCTCGTCGATCTGACCATGCACATGGCGGGGAACAGGCTGCTGGTCTTTGCACAGAAGCCGGCGCCGGTGCAGGCGACTTATCTGGCGTATTGCTCGACGACGGGCGTCAGTGCGATCGATTACCGGCTGACGGATCCGCATCTGGATCCGCCGGGGGTGGAGGAGGGAATTTACTCGGAAAAGACGGTGCGATTGCCGGAGACGTACTGGTGTTATGAGCTGGATGCGCAGGCCGGAGGTGACTCCGTGTCCGGCACAGGCGAATGGGTTTGTCACGTTTGGGAGCTTGAATAATTTCTGCAAGGTTTCGCCGGGGGCGCTGGAGGCGTGGGTTCGGTTGTTGCGGGCGGTGCCGGGGTCGCAACTTATTTTGCATGCGCCGGAGGGGGGACATCGGCAGCGCGTGGGCGAGATGTTTAAGAGTGCGGGAATCGATCCGCAGCGGGTTATGTTTGTGGGAAAAGTTCCCTTTGTGGAATTTCTGGGGATGCATGGGGAGATCGATATTGCACTGGAACCATTTCCATATACCGGCGGGACGACAACCCTGGATGCCGCGTGGATGGGAGTGCCGACGGTGACGCTGAGCGGGAGGACCGCCGTGGGGAGAAGCGGAGTGAGTATTTTGCGGAACCTGGGGCTGCCGGAATTGATCGCGGAATCTGTGGAGGAGTATGTTCAAATCGCGGGGGATTTGGCGATGGATCCGGCGCGGCTGGCGGAATTGCGGATGTCGATGCGGGAGAGGATGCGGGGGTCGGTGATTATGGATCAGGCGCGGTTTGCGCGGGGGGTGGAGGGGGCGTATCGGGGGATGTGGGGGAAGTGGTGCGAAAGTGAGAAAGTGTGAAGGTGAGAAAGGGGGAAGGGGGGAGATCGGGCCGGGGACGGCCCGGCTCGGACTTGTGGCGGGGATCACATGGGGGGTGGGTGATTAGATTTAGATGCGGAGTAGGCGTAGGGCGATTTGGCAGAGGAGATTTGCGTAGACGGCGGCGGCGAGGTCGTCCATCAGGATTCCCCAGCCGGTGGGCAGATGCTCGAGTTGCCTCGCCGGTGGCGGCTTGGTGATGTCGAAGAGGCGGAAGGCAACGAACGCGGCGGCGAGGGTGATCCAGATTTCCCAGCCGGGGCGCGCTGGAAGAAACAGGACCGTTAGGCAAATTCCGGCGGCTTCGTCGAGGACGAATTGGCCGGGGTCTTTGTCGCCGAACTGTGCGATCGCCCAGGGGGCGAGGGCGATGTTCATCGCGGAAAAAATCAGGAGGCCGACGGCGGCGGCGACGTTTTGCCAGAGGTATGGGAGGGGCGCGAGGATGGGGAGGAGGATCAGGCAGGTGAGGAGGCTGGCGAAGGTGCCGGAGGCGGGGAGGAATCCGACGTAGGCCAAGGTGACTAGGAATTTTTTCATGGGAATTGCGCCGTGCGGAAGGCGCCGCGTAAACGCGGCCGCTAAACGGGAGAATGTTGCGCTAGAGTGCATCTCCGTGCTGGTGGAAAAGCTTCACGGCTTTTTGGACGTACATCAACCCGCTGGTGACGGTGATGAGCAGCGTACCCCAGATGCTGATGTCGCGGAGGATCTGGGCGACCAGCAGCGCCCTGGGAATCGAGGCGGGTGCGGTAGTTGACGTAGAGGAGGATCACCAGGATGGCGGCGGATTGGAAGCCCATTTTGAGCTTGCCACTGAGCTGGGCCCCGAAGGCGTGGCCGGTGCTTTCCATGCTGCCGCGCAGGCTGGTGACGAGCAGCTCGCGGGCGAGGATGACGACGACCATCCATGGCGCGACGCCGGTGATGGTGGAGACGTTTTGGGCGCTGGTGACTTCCGTGAAATTTTTCCCGGCAAAGAAGATGAAGCTGCCGAGGACCAGGACCTTATCGACGAACGGGTCGACGACCCGGCCGAAGGCGCCTTCGACTTTCCATTTGCGGGCGAGGTAGCCGTCAAGGAAATCGGTGACCAGGGCGACGACGTAGATTGCCAGGGCAATGTTGAGCCAGACCAGATCGCCATGGCGGGCGATAGTGCTCTGGGTCTGGTAATAGGCGAGCATCGCGAAGAAGACACCGGCAAGCAGAAGGCGCGAGCCTGTGAGGGCGTTGGGGACCTGGCGGAACATTACTGCGCGGGATTGTAGAGCGGGTGGGGTCAAGTTCCAGTTTTCGAGCCCCTTGGCCGGGCGGATGGCAGAGCAATCGCATGTGGCCGTAAAATACGAAGAACCCTCACCCCAACCCTCTCCCTGAGTAATACAGGGCGAGGGGGAAAAGAGGAACATGCGATTGCCCTGGGGCGGATGCCGCGCGACTACGTGAAACCTGAAGAAAGCCGACGAATTTATTGGGGCACTACCTTTTTTTGTTGACGGGCCGGGGGTTCGATATTAAATTGGTGCCGTAGTTTCATCATTTCGTCTGCTCTTTCGAATCATATTTGTCTGCCGGGCTTTTGTTTAGGGCGATTTCCGAAGGGCGGGATATGGGCTTGGCCGTTTGTAGCTTGGTTGTGATTCTGTCGCGTCGACTCGCAAGGAGTCTGCCAAAGTTCAATGAACGCGCGCGGTACGTATGGATTTGATCATTGACCAATTATTCGAGTGCTTTATGGCTGTAATTACCTCACTGGCTGATGTTGCGCTCTGGCTGACCGAAGCCTTGCGAGAGGAAAAATAACGTGGGGTCACCCCGAAGCGGCGGGGTACCCCATCCTGGTCGCGGCCGCCCGCCAAGAGGAAGTGACCAAGCCCCGGTTGTGTTTATCCCGGGGCTTTTTTACCTGAGGATTTTATGATTCTCACCGAAGCAACCACAATGGCTGAAAGAGAATTTCAGATCACGCTTGAGCCGCCGAATGATGCACAGAAACTGATCGACAGGATGCATGAAAGCTTCGGCCACCTTGAGGGGTCCGTCTACTTCTGCTCCGGCGCCGTCGCGTGGGTATGGCCGGACGGCCGCGGCATTGTGACACTCTATTTTTCCCACGCGCCCGACGCGCCAGACGAGGGGCAATGCCTGGATTTTAACGCGGTTCTGGCTGAGGCGTTTGCGACGGAAATAAAGGTCAGGCCCTAACTTGGAAGACGGGAAGCCGCAAAGGGCTGTTTGGGTGGTTGTGAGTGGGCCTCCGCGGTTTGCTTGACGCTCATGCCGTCTCATCTAGAATGTGCGGGATATTCCGGGGCGATGGTCTAACGGGATGACGGCTGAATCGCATTCAGCAAATCGGGGTTCGATTCCCCGTCGCTCCATTCGACTCGCTGCGCTCGCTCATGGCAGGCCAGCGTTCGGTTTCATATAGCGTATCCAGACAAGAGTCGCGTCGAAGTAAAATGAGCAGCGAGTCGAATGCCCTGAGTAAGCGTACTCGCGCATCGAAGGGCTTTTCATGTCCGCATCTGCGCCAGACTTCGGTGAGCTCCCTTCGGTCTGACTTCGATGAGCCTCAGTCGAATCGAGCCTCAGGGTCGAAGACAGTCGAACCGCGATCCGCGTTTCGTCGGCATGGTCGAGCTCGTGACCGAAATCATCGGCTCCGCTCCCGCCAAGCAGATCGACGCGATGGAAATATTTCTTCATCCCGGCCGCGCATTGGCCGTGTTCCGCAAGGGCAAAGAAGGTTGGCGAGCTTGACGCTGCGATGCCGTTGTTGGCTGAGAAATCCCCGGCACAAAATCTGTCCGAAATTCAGCGATGTAGACGTCTAACCGCTTCGACAGTCACATCCTTCACGGGATGATGGCTCGGACCAAGGTAAACGAGGGACTGTCCCGAACGGCACTTCGTCTACTCCGCTCGAATTTTGCCGCAGGCAAAATGCGGGGATCAGCGGACAGGGAAGTCTGAATTTCCTAATTCCGATGCAGCCGCAGCAGCACCGGCAGCTTGGCGATCAGCTCATCCAGCGATTCTCGCGTCACATTGACGGCCACGAGCATATCGTCGGGCAGTGGATCCTTCGCGCAGGTGAGCGCGAAACCGACGCCGGCGGCGCAGCAGGCGTGATCCGCGACGTAGACGAGCCGGCAGATGGTCTGGTGTTCCTCGGGCGACAACTCAGGCGCGTGGTGCCAGCGGGTCACGCACATCACATCCTCGGGAAATCTCCAGCGAATGCTGATTTTTTCGCCGAGATGGCAGTGGTTGAATTTAAACGTCGCTTCTTCAAGATCGATGAATGAATTTTGCCCGGCCGCGGCGCCGGCGAAAATCCCCTCGCATATCTTGGGCTCGAGCTGGGCTTCGAACAGCAGCCCGACATCGTGAAGCATCCCGGCCAGGAAGGCGTCTTCCGGGTCCGCCCCATTGGTCCGCACCGCAAGCTCGCGCAAAAACCGCCACCGCCAGGCTGTGATCCCAAAGGTCGGCGGTGGAAAATTCGCCGATCGCGATCGACTTTCGCCCCTGGGTCATCGACGAAGCCAGCGTCACTTCCTTCACCGTCTTCACGCCCATGTAGGCCATCGTGCGCTGCAGGTTGGTGATCTTGGTCTCCAGCCCATAGAAGGCGCTGTTGACCGTCTTGATTACCTTGGCGGAAAAGCGCCGCGTCCTTCTGAATGACTTTCAGAAGCTGGCCGGCACTGCAATTGGGATCGCGGAATAGTTGAATGAGCTGGATCGCCGTCTCCGGCAGCGCCTGAATGGTGCCGTGCTGATCCAGGAAAATATCTGCCGCGTCTTTTACTTCTGTAACCTGAGTCATACTTCCCACAATCATCCCGGTTCGTGTTTTCAGATCACCTGCGGCCGCTTTACATTGGTGCCCATGGGTCCCGAGGTTCCACTACCAAAGAATCGGCGAGATTCGGCCACAGGTGTGACAAACTACCGTATTGATCGGTAGCGGATTGGTTCAGTTTATGAATTCCGGTGCGCGGAAGATGAATCCCGGCAGGTTATTGGCCTCATTTACGGGCAAAGCCCGATAAATGCGAAGCCCTCGCTCCATATGCAAATTCGGGGATATTTGCAGGCCAAGTCTGCGCATCGCGTTGTCCTCGTCAGGCCTCCCCGTGTAGCCGCCGTGCTTGACTTCGGTGAGCTGTATCGAACCGCACGGTGCTCTCACGCCCAACACCTCAAGGCCGACGTTGAAGCAATGCAACTCAACGAGCTCTTAATAGATATTTGTTTACTGGCAGGGCAGAACTACGAGCGGAACACGTCGGGGTGAAAAAATCGAATCCATATAGGCGCAGCCACATTCCGCCCGCTGGGCGGCAATGATCTGTCTGCATTGCTCACGCCACCGCTCCCGTTCAAGTTCCCTGGCTGCCGCAGCCCGGCGCCGCTGCTCCTGCGCTTCAGGCCCCTTCGGCGCCATTGCCCGGGCCGAGTCAAGCAATTCGCACAAAGCGACGAACCGTTGGCTCGGCGTGCGAGCCTGATTTATGGCGATCTGCTCGAGAATGCTGCGTTGGAATAAATCGCCGCGGCCGGACATCACCGAATTTTAGCATCATTTCGTCCCAGCGGCGATTATTCGCGAATGCACGCCTCATTGCTAATTTCCGTGCGCCGCGATTATCCCCTTCCCCTCTTCCCCGCTAAAATTCACCCATGCAAATCGACTCGCACGACCTGGGCGTCTGTAGCTGGTCGCTGAATGCCGCGGGAATGGCCGACCTTACCGCCGCCGTGAAGGAACTGGGGCTTTCTCATCTCCAGCTCGCCCTTGCCCCGCTGCTCTTTCTGGACGACAAGCAGAAACATCGCGAGCTCGGGTTTCTGCGCACGAGCGGCCTCACAATCACCGCCGGCATGATCGGTTTTCCCGGCGAGGACTATTCCACCATCGCCAGGATCCGCGCGACCGGCGGGTTCGTGCCAGACGACGCCTGGACCCTTCGCCGCCAGCTAACCCTCCAGGCGGCCAAGGTCGCCCGCGAGCTGGGGATTTCGGTCCTCACCACGCACGTCGGGTTCATCCCGCAGTCGAATCACGAGGACTATCCCAAGCTGCTCGATCGTGTCGCCCAGATTTCCGCGGCGCTGGGCGAGCTTGGCGTCACCCTGGCGATGGAAACCGGCCAGGAAACCGCCTCCGAGCTCCTCCAGTTTCTCAACGATCTGCCCAATGAATTCCCTGGCCGGAAAGCCGGCGTGAATTTCGATCCGGCCAACATGATTCTCTACGGCAGCGGAAACCCCATCGAGGCCATTCGCATTCTCGACCGCCACATCCGGCACGTGCATGTGAAGGACGCGATCGCCTCCGATGAGCCGGGCGTGCAATGGGGTAAACAGGTTCCCATCGGGCAGGGGGAAGTGGACTGGGGAGAATTTCTGGGGGCACTTCGCGAGGTGGGGTACAGCGGGCCGCTGGTCATCGAGCAGGAGACCGGCCGACAGCGATTGGAACTGGTGGCGCGAGGCGATTACGACGCTGCGGAAAGCTGCGGGAGAGTGATCGGCGCCTGTCCCGCCGCTGCGGGGATCGTACGGTTCACCGTGCGGGCGATTACCCATTTCCCAATCGCCTGCCCCGGCGCTTCCACCAGTTGGTACGTCACCGTCGAGAAGATCACCGTGAGGATCAGGCTCGCGACCAGCAGGATCGCAAAATTCCCCATCCCCGCCACCTGCGGCGAGCCGTGATACAGAAGCCGCATCGCCAGCAGGATCACCGCCGTGTGCGTCAGATATCCGCTGAAGCTGATTTTGCCCAGATAGCGCGTAACGCGATTGACCAGCAGCTTCGCCGGCTGCAGGGCAATCGCCCATGCGCCCAGGAACAGGGCCAGGGCGAATGTCATATCGTGCCGGACGAAGCGCGAAGGACCGCTGGCGACCAGAAAGAGCCGCGATCATCGCCAGGAGAATCGCCGTCGATCTGCTGTTTTCCCGCGTCATCCCTCGATTCATCTGGGTCAGCCTCAGGATATGAAACAGCACCGCCCCCAGTGCAAAGATCGGAAGCTGGCTGGGAAGCCAGAATTGGCGGAAGCTGAAAAAATTACTGAGATTCGCCGCCGCCACGTGCGGCTCGATGACGTGCGATCAAAAACCGGTCGGCCCCGACGCTCAGCAGCAGGAAAACCGCCGCGCACCAGACCGCCCGGCGCAGATTCGTCACCCATAAAAACAGGATCGGCAGCAGCAGATAGAAATTCATCTCCACCGCGATAGACCACCCGCCGGGCACAACCGAGTCGATCGAACTCAGATGCCACCCGTGCAGGAAAATAACATTTGAAGCGATGTCGGCGGCCGAGACCCCATGCGGCGCCCAGGCGGCGGATTCATGCCAGAGCACGCCGTTATAAAAAATGATCGCCAGCCAGAAGAGCGGGGCGATTCGAAAGAACCGGCGGATAAAAAACGCCGCGATCGGCCGCGCCTCGCGATGCATGCGCGAATCCAGCGACATAAAGAGCGTCAGACACGAGACGATATAAAAAAGCTGCACCCCGAACCGTCCGCTGGACGCCCAAAACCCCAGCCACCCGGCAGCTGCCGCCAACCTTCTGGCTCACATGACAAACCAGCACGCCCAGAAACGCCCAGCCGCGCAGGGCGTCGATCCACTCCAGGTGGGGGGACGCCGTCGAGTTATCGCGGGCCACGGCGGCGTCGATTCGGTCGTCAATCGGACCGACCTTGAGCGAACCTCATCGGTTGTCTCCGGACTTTCGCCAACTGCAATGGACATTCGTTGCTCTGCTTCCCTGTTCCCATTCCCTCCCTGGCAATGTGGCAACATAACCACACTAAAGGCGTTCGCCAGCGGGAAATCCTCAGTATTTGGAAAAATTTATTAACCACAAAAATTGGCCAATCGGCGCGACAGGGCGATCACAACTTATCCACATATTCACTCAGCGTGCTGGCAAAATCCCCCGGCTCCCAGCCAAAATCAGATATAAACTCCGCCATATCCGCGGTGTTATCTTCCTGGCTCATCACGATTTGATCGCGATTGAACGGCAGCAGCCCCCGCGGAAGGACCGACGTCAAAACCCTGCCGTACCACGCCGGAATCCCCAGCGCCAGCCGGGGTTTACCGACGATCGCCCGGCTCGCCAGCCGATGCATCTGGGGCCAGCTCAGCCGTGCCTTTCCCGCCAGCGGATAGGCATTTGAAATGGTCTTGCCGTTCCCCACTGCATCCACGAATGCCCTGGCAACATCGCGCACATAAACGGGCTGGATCAATCCCGCCCCGCCGGTCCCCAAAATTCCCGCCCCAAAATAAGGCATGAACAAAAACGGCGGCGCCTGCTTCCTGGCCCACTTCGCCTCCATTTTCATAAATTCGCCGCTGGGCCCGTGAATCATCGAGGGGCGGAAGATCGTCCATTCCATCCTGCTGCCGCGAACGATCTCCTCCGCACGCCACTTGGTTTTGTGATATTCACTGACCGCATCCGGCCGCACGCCCAGGGCCGACATATGGATAAACCGCCGTATCCCGACCTTCGTCGCCGCCTCGACGACCCTTCGCGTCGCCTCGACATGCATCCGCTCAAACGTGATCCCCTCCCCCGGTTTCTCAAAGATGATCCCCACCAGGTGAATCACCGCCCGGCAATCTTTCAACCCCTCGCCGAGAGACCCGGGATCAAATATATCCCCCTTGAAGCTGACGACATCCCCGGCGGCGGCCGGGAGATTCCGCCGATTCACGAGCGCCGTTGCCGGAATATTCCGCCGCGAAAGCTCCTCTAATATCGCCGAGCCGACGAAACCGCTGCCGCCGGTAACGAATACTCTTTCGCCCATTGGCTATAAGATACGCGGATGCCCCGTCTTCGTCTCGGAACACGTGGAAGCAAACTTGCCATCATGCAGTCCGTCATGGTCGAGGCCAATATCCGGATAGACCACCCCGACGTTGAAATCGAAACGGTCATTATCAAGACGACCGGCGACCAGATCACCGATCGCCCCCTCTACGAAGAAGGCGGCAAGGGGCTCTTCATCAAAGAATTGGAACTGGCCCTCCTCGAAAACCGCATCGACTTCGCCGTTCACAGTTGCAAGGACATGCCCGTAACCATGCCCCTGGTGGATGAATCGGAGCTGGTCATCGCGGCCATTACCATGCGCGAGGAAGCGCGCGATGCATTGATCTGCGAAAAGGCTGCCACAATTGACGATCTGCCCCGCGGCGCAACCGTGGCCGTCGGCAGTCTGCGACGTAAGTGCCAGCTCATGGACCGCAGAAGCGATTTACGGTTCGTCCCGCTTCGCGGAAATATCGACACGCGAATAAAGAAGCTCCGGGCCGGTGAATTCGACGCCACCGTGCTCGCCCTCGCTGGCGTCCAGCGAGCGGCGCTGATGGATCCATCGATTATGTTTTCGATTCCCGTCGAAGTGATGCTCCCCGCGCCGGGCCAGGGTGCGATCGCTCTGCAATGCCGTAAGAACGATCCGCAGACGCGAAAGATTCTCGAATCCTGCAACGACCCCCGCCAGCGCGCCGAAGTCGAAGCCGAACGCGCCGTTGTCGCCGCGATGCACTGCGATTGCCATTCCCCCATCGGCGTATATGCCCGCATCGACGCCATCGGCACCACGATGGAAATCCGCGCCATCCTCGGCGGCCCGGATGGGCAATTGCCGATCAAGCGCGCACAGGCCAGCGGCGACGCCGCCAATCCCACCGAAATCATCACCGAGATCGTCCGCCAGTTGTCATAAGAAACGTCTTCACGCCAATCTGCCCATCGCTTGCAATCGTCAAATCAATCGCCCCGCACTCCCCGGTTCGGTAAAAGGAATAATTCTTTGCCAGGATATTGAACAGCCGCTGCTTGCGCGTCAGTTTTTCCCCGCTGGAAGCCAGGATAAACCGCGGATGCACGGCCAGCAGGAACGCCGCCGTTGACGCCTCGGCGCTCCCATCGTGCGGCGCGATCAGCACATCCGCCCCAAGTTCTTCGGGATGCTTCAGCAGCGCTCGCTGCGCCGATTCCTCGATATCCCCCGTAAACAGCACCGAAGCCCCGGCAAATTTCAATTTCAACACCAGCCCGCAATTTGCTGACGTCATGTCGCAATCCGCCGGCGGCCAAAGGACATCCACCGTCGCCCCGTTTCCCAAATCCACATGATCCCCTCGCGAAATATTCGCCGCCGGGCAATTGGTCCTCTCCAGCAGTCTCACCAGCGACTGCGCCGCGAAATTGCCCTCGGCCAACTGCGCAAACTGCGGGCTGGTATAAAACGCCGGCGACCTATATTCCCCGAGTATCTGCCCTGTCCCGCTGATGTGATCGAAATCACAATCGCTCAAAAATATCTTGTCGACGTGCCCATCATCCTCAAATCGCAGATACGGCAAAATTATCCCCCGCCCCACATCGGAAATCGTGCCCGACCCATCATCGACAAACACCGCGTGCCCCGCCCGCGGCTCAATGACGGCCGCCTGCCCTTCGCCGACGGAAAGCAGCGTAATATGAATCTCGCCGCGATTCGCAGTCAGCAGCGCTCCCCCGGCCAACCCGGTCGCCAGAAAGAAAATGAGACAAGCCGTCGCGCACACCGCCCGCGCACTCCATCGGAAAACAACCCCGCGGATTGGAACGAACAATAACGCGATCAAACAGTAATACGCCACGATCAGCCCAATCGCCGGCGGCGCCACCGTCATCGACGCTCCGGGCAGCCGATCCAGAAATTCAATCGCATGATGCATCAGCGAAACCGGCCCACACGCCATCGTGGCCCACAGATGCGCCCCGCTTGGCCACAGCAGCGTGAGCACGATTTTCACGATCCCCCCCGCCACCGCGACGATCGTCAGGGGAAGAATCACCACCCCCGCCGGCACCGACCAGAAATTCAATTGGTTGAAGTGATACGCGATCAGCGGAAAGCACATCGCCCAGGCCACGCATCCGCCGATCAGGATCAGCATCATCCAGCGAAACGCCGCGCGGGCGACGGTCTGAACCGCGCCGCGCCGAATGTTCATCGGCGCCGGATCGGGCCCCTGCCACCAGCTCCAGAACCGTTTCTCCACCATCCCCGCGAAAAGAATGAATCCCAGCACCGCCGCGCAACTGACCTGAAACCCACCCTCCCCCAGGTCGGCCGGATGGATCAGCAGCACCGCCGCCACGCCCAGCGCGAAATTGTGCAGCCCATCCACTGCCCGGCGAAAAGCAGCCCCGCCGTCGCCGAGGCGCACAGAATGATCGACCGCCATCCCGGCCAGGTTGGATTTGCCACCATCGCATAAAACAGCACCACCCCCAGCGCGATCATCGCCGAGGTCCGCGGCGAGCGCCGCATCAATCGGCAAATCAGCAGCGTGAATTCTCCCACGATCGCCACATGCAATCCGCTGACGACCAGGTAATGAACCATCCCCGTGCGCACGAATTTGTCGTCAAGATCTGCAAGCTCAGGATCGCTGTCCCCGAGCACAAACGCCCGCAAGAGCGACTGGTCATACGTCTGCCGTTCGTCGAATCCCTCCGCCAGCAGATCGCGCGTCTTGCGCCGCAGCCAGAGCATCGGCTGCGGCCAGGGTTCCGCCAGAATCTGCACCCCCTCCGCGTGGCTGACCCGAACCGTCGCCAAAATTCGCTGCTGCCCGCACCACGCCGCGTAATCAAACTCCCCCGGATTCATCGCCCCATCGGGCCTCTGAAGCATCCCGATCATCCGCACCGACTGCCCGGCTCGCAAAAGAATGTTCGGCTCCTCAATGGTGATCGCAACTCTCCCCGACGCCTCTTCCCACCCTCGCGTCGTCCGCACCGCCCGCACCGACGCCAATGCCGTCTGCTTAGGCGGCACCAGCCGAAGCTCCGCCGGCGAAGAGAGGAGCAATCGCGGCGGATCGTCGATCCGCGCCTCGATCTGCGCCAGACGCTCCGTATCCGTCGCAAAATTGCCAATCGAATCGGATGGAAATTGAAACCGCGCGATCTGCGCCGCGGATATGCCCACAAAAATAATCGCCGCCCCCACAACAAAAACCCGCCGGCTCACAATCGCCAAAACCAAAAACCCCGCCGCCAGCGCCAGCCACAGCAAAGGCTTGACTGCCACCACCCCACCAAGCGCGATTCCCAGAATCAGAAGAAGCGCGAACGCAACCGCCGGACGCTGCCGCAGAAATTGCGACACTGCATGAATTGCGGCCCGGCCTCGTTCCATGGGAGCCGGGCAAAATACCCCGTCCCCGTCACCCGCTGCAAATTTTGGCTACGTACGCGATCAGGATCTCATTCCACCGTCACGCTCTTCGCCAGATTCCGCGGCTTATCCACGTCAAACCCGCGCGCCACCGCCGCGTGATACGCCAGCAGCTGCAGCGGAACCACCGTCAGCAGCGGCTGCAGGCATTCCATCACGTGCGGCACATAAATCACGTGATCGCTATACCGCTTCATCTGCGTATCCCCTTCGGTCGCCACCGCGATCACCTTCCCGCCCCGCGCCGAACCTCTTCGATATTGCTGATGATCTTCTCATACTGCAGCCCGCGCGTCGCCACGAAAACCACCGGCATCTCCGGCGTAATCAGCGCGATCGGCCCGTGCTTCATCTCTGCCGCCGGCATCCCCTCGGCATGAATGTAGCTGATTTCCTTCAGCTTCAGCGCCCCTTCCAGCGCCACCGGATAATTATATCCCCGGCCCAAAAACAGCCAGTTCTCCCGGTCGCTGAACTTCACCGCGATCCGCTTGATCTCCTCGCTGAGCGACAGAATCTTCTCCATCTGGTCGGGAATCGCGCACAGCCCGTCGATGATCTCCTGGCACTGCGCCTGCCCCATGAATTTCCGCCGGCCCAGGAACAGCGAGAGCATCGTCAGCACCACCACCTGGCAGGTGAACGCCTTGGTGCTCGCCACGCCGATTTCCGGCCCCGCGTGCAGATAAATCCCGCCGTCCGTCTCCCGGGCGATCGTACTGCCGACGGAGTTCACGATCCCCAGGCACAGCGCCCCCTTTTCCTTCCCCTCGCGCAGCGCCGCCAGCGTGTCGGCGGTTTCCCCCGACTGGCTGATGGCAATCAGCACCGTTCCGTCTTCGACGATCGGATTGCGATACCGGAACTCGGCCGCATAGGTGCATTCCGAAACGACTTTCGCCAGGTCTTCCAGCAGATAATCCCCCAGCAAACCCGCATGCCACGCCGTTCCCTGCGCCGTGAGGATCACCCGCTTCGCGTGCAGAAGCTCGCGGCCATGATTCGCCAGGCCACCCAGCACGATGCGCCCTTCCTTCGACTCCGCGCGACCGCGCAAACAGTTCTTCACCGCCGTCGGCTGCTCGAAAATCTCCTTGAGCATGTAGTGCTCATAAGTCCCAAGCTCATACGCCTCGATCTTGTTCTCAAGCTGACTGATGACGGGGTTCAATTCCACGTCGTCGATGGTCGATGTGCGAAACCCATCCGGCCGCAGGACGGCCATCTCATTGTCGTTCAGATAAACCACGCTGGCCGTGTGCTCGACGATCGCGCTGGAATCGGAGGCGACAATGAATTCGTCCTTCCCGACGCCAATGATCAGCGGGCTTCCCTTGCGGGCCACCACCAGCGTATCCGGCTCATCCTTGCAGATCACCGCAATCCCATACGTCCCTTCAACCTCATGCAGCGCCGCCTGCACCGCGTTTTGCAGAACCGACGTGCCCGTCGGCTGATGGTTCTTCGCCTTCAATTCGCTGTAAATATCCCCGATCAGAACCGCCAAAACCTCGGTATCCGTCTGGCTGGAAAACCGATGCCCCTTCTCCGTGAGAAATTGCTTGAGCGCAACATAGTTTTCGATCACCCCATTGTGGACGATTGCGATCAGACCGCTGTCGTCGGTGTGCGGGTGGGCGTTGCATTCCGTCGGCGCACCATGCGTCGCCCAACGGGTGTGCGCCATTCCCAAATGTGCACTCGGCAGCGGCTCGCCATGGCTGAGACTATTCTCAAGAACACTGATACGCCCCGCCGTCCGGCGGACGTGCAGCTTCTTTTTGTCGTCAATCACCGCGATGCCAGCCGAGTCATACCCCCGATACTCCAGTCGCTTTAGACCTTCAATCAGCACCGGCTGGGCAATTTTCCGACCAACGTAAGCAACTATTCCACACATTGAGATATCTCCTGCTGCTACAACCTTTTCCCCATGAATCAGTGTATCCGCATTCGGAAGCGGGACAAGGAAGCGACACGATTGCCGATTGCCGATTGCCAATTGCCGAATGGAAAACAGCATTCCGCGTTGCCAATCGGCATTTGGCAATCGGCAATCGGCAATCCTTAACCCCTCATCATCGTCAAATCCCGCACCCTCCCCCATCACCCAAAAAAATAGCCCGATAACCCGGTCACCTGGTCAGTTTTAAATTGACTGAGAAATGTTTCACAAACTACAATGTATTGTCTGAAGAAAGCGGGAATTTAGGTTTGGAACTTCCGCGGAATAAAGTTTTGGTCCTGGGCGGTCCCTCAGCAGCTAACGCTGCAGCCATTGAGGGTCTCAAAACGCGTTGTGATGTCGAGCAGGTCGACTCCATCGACAAAGCCATCGAACTGATCAAGACCGATCAGTTCACCGCCATCTTTTCCGAAGCCGCCGATTTCCTCCCCCTCGAACGCGCCCTCATCAGCCAGCAGGCCAATCTCATCCTCAACACCATCGGCGAAGGCGTCTGCATCGTCGATGGCGAAGGCCGCTCCAACTGGATGAACAAAAAGATGCAGGCCTGGCCCGCGAGGATTCACGAAAAAATCCGCCGCACGTGTCAGGAAGCCTTCGATCTCTTCAGCAAGCAAGTCTCCCCGCAAACCTCCGACGCCCCCGCCTTCAGCCGATCAAAACGTTACGCCCTCAACATCGAAGACCAGCAGTACATGGAACTGATCGCCAGCCCGGTGATCAATCCCCGCGGGCAGGTGGTGCAGGTGGTCGCGGTCGTCTGGGACGCCACCGGCACCCGCCGCCTGCAGCAGAAAATCGACGCCATCGACAAGGCCGGCCGCGAACTCGTCCGCCTCGAAGGCGACGCCATGAGCAAACTGAACGTCGGCCAGCGCCTCAAGCTGCTGGAAGAAAAAATCATCAGCTTCACGCGCGAGCTGATGCACTTCGATCATTTCGCCATCCGCCTGCTGGACCGCAAGACCAACAAGCTCGAACTGGTCATCAGCGCCGGCCTTCCGCCCGAAGCGCCTGGCCATCGACCTTTTCGCCGAGACCGAAGGCAACGGCATCAGCGGCTACGTCGCCGCCACCGGCCGAAGCTACATCTGCCCCGATGTCGATCGCGATCCGCGCTACGTCGTCGGCCTCGACAGCGCCAAGAGCAGCCTGACCGTTCCCCTTCGCCTGCACGACAAGGTCATCGGCATCTTCAACATCGAAAGCCGCCAGCGCGCCGCCTTCAACGAAGACGACCGCCAGTTCGCCGAAATCTTCGGCCGCTACGTCGCCATCGCCCTGAACATTCTCGATCTGATGGTCGTCGAGCGCGTCAGCACCAGCCACAAGGTCGCCGACGACGTCTGCAGCGAAGTCGCCGGCCCGCTCAACGACATCGCCTCCGACGCCAACGCCCTGATCGACGAATACATCGGCCACGAAGATCTCCGCCAGCGCCTGCAGCAGATCCTCGACAACGTCGGCACCATCCGCAAAAGCCTCCGCCAGGCCGCCGAGGGCCCCAACACCATCCTCGGCGCCGGCGACGTCAAAGGCGAAGACGACCCGATCATCGGCAACACGCAGCATCCTCGTCGCCGACGACGAACCCAACATCCGCAACACCATCAGCGACGTTCTCCGCAAATATCACGCAAGCGTCACCATCGCCGCCTGCGGCTGCGAAGCCATCGCCCTCATCGAGCAGGACACGTTCGATCTGGTCATCAGCGACATCAAGATGCCCGACAAAACCGGCTACGACGTCTTCGCCGCCGCCCACAAGACAAAACACCATCACCCCGGTGATCCTCATGACCGGCTTCGGCTACGACCCCAACCACAGCATCGTCCGCGCCAGCCAGGAAGGTCTCCAGGCCGTCCTCTTCAAGCCCTTCCGCGTAGAACAGCTCCTAAGCGAAGTACGAAAAGCACTGCAACACCAACCCGCGGTAAAGTAACGATGATCCCCTCCCTTGGTACTCCGGGGGAGGGTTAGGGTGGGGCAGCCTGCAACTTGGCCGAAGCTCCGCACCTCACTTCAAGCCTTTCCCGTTCCGCCTGCACCTCCGCACGGTCCCAATGATATTTCCAATCTCGCGCGAGGCAATTCTATCGGTCCCGCGCCGACGCGATTCCTCGCCAATCACGCGCAGCACCTCTGGCTCCGGCGCAGCAAGTCGCACGTATCCTTGAATGCCGCTCAAGCTCAACTTCCGTCTATTGCCCTTGGACGGTTTATTCTTCATATTGCCCCGCTCATCAGCTTTGCATTTGACAGCTGCAGTTTATTCTAATCGAATCAGCATCATCTAATAGTGCCGCCCCCACCCCAACCCTCCCCCGGAGTACCAGGGGAGGGGGAAAGCCGTGCGGACCATCAAAGTTGCGTTCGTCCGTTAGAATGTCCGGCCTCTTCCAACGAATGCGAGAATCATTATGCCCAAACGCTTCATCGACCTCACCGAACAGGAAATCCTCGCCGTCGCCATCTCCTCCGAGGAAGACGACGCCAGGATCTACGCCGACATCACCGCCCGCCTCAGCGCCGACCATCCCTCCACCGCCAAAGTTTTCGACGGCATGCGCGCCGAAGAAGTCGAGCACCACCGCCGCCTCACCGAAATCTACCGCCGCCGTTTTGGCGAGCACATTCCCCTCATCCGCCGCGGCGACGTCAAAGGCTTCGTCTCCCGCCGCCCCGTCTGGACCACGCGCGTCCTCCCCATCAAATCCGTCCGCAAGCTCGCCGAATCGATGGAGCTGGAAACCCGCCTTTTCTACGAAAAATCCGCCGAGAAAGTGTCGGACGTTTCCACCCGCCAGCTACTGCTCGACCTCGCCCAGGCCGAGCGTGGCCACGAGCAGCTTGCCGAATCCCTGACCGAAAAAAACCTGACTCCGGCCGCCGAAAACGCCGAGGACGAAGCCAGCCGCCGCCTCTTCGTTCTCCAGGTCGTCCAGCCGGGCCTCGCCGGCTTGATGGACGGCTCCGTCTCCACCCTCGCCCCCCTCTTCGCCGCCGCCTTCGCCACCCAGAGCTCCCACGACGCCTTCCGCGTCGGTCTCGCCGCCAGCGTCGGCGCGGGAATCTCCATGGGCTTCGCCGAATCCGCCTCCGACGACGGCTCCCTCACCGGCCGCGGAAAACCCCTCCTCCGCGGCATCGTCTGCGGACTGATGACCACTGCAGGTGGCATCGGCCACACCATGCCCTTCCTCATCCCCAGCTTTCACACCGCCACCGCCGTCGCCGTCATCGTCGTCGCCATCGAACTGCTGATCATCAGCTATATCCGCAACCACTTTATGGACACCCCCTTCCTCTCCGCCGCCTTCCAGGTCATCGTCGGTGGCGTCCTGGTCTTCCTCGCCGGCATCCTCATCGGCGGCGCCGGATGAACTCACCCCGGTGGCCACCCAAACTCCCTCCCCGCCAGCACATGCAAATGCAGATGAAACACCGTCTGATTCGCCCCCGGCCCGCAATTAAACACCGTGCGATAATCGCTATGCCCCATCTGCTTCATGAGCTGCGCCGCCACCAGAAACATCCCCCCCACCAGCTCCGCATCCCCCGGCTTCAGATCATTCAGCGTCGGAATCACTTTCTTGGTGATTACCAGCACATGCACCGGCGCCTGCGGGCTGATGTCGTAAATCGCAATATACCGCTCATCCTCATACGCCACCTTCGCCGGAATCTTTCGGTCGATGATCTTGAAAAAAGTGTGGGTTCCATGCCTCTTAGATTCCCCACAAACCACCACGTTCGTCAAGGCAAACCCCCGTCATACCCTTTAAATTTCCCCACCTTTCACACCTTCTCACTTTCACACTTTCGCACCCTCCCTAAAAGACTGTTTCACCCGGCTGTTTTGAATTGACAACCCCTCCCCCCACCGCTATAGTCCGCCGGAACCCTCGCTTTCGCGGTGGAACCTCGCGATTTTGGTTGATCGGAGTTTGCATGACTCAGGCGGTTTCGTCTCCAGCAAAAAATCCGGGCGGGCTTGAAGGCGTCGTCGCGGCGCCCAGTGAAATCTGTTTCATCGACGGCTCCGCCGGCAAACTCATCTACCGCGGCTACGACATCGGCGACCTCGTCGAAAACCTCTCCTTCGAGGAAACCGCCTACCTCCTCTGGTCCAACAAGCTCCCCAACCGCTCCGAGCTTTCCCGCCTTAAATCCGATCTGGCGCCAACGCCACCCTACCCAGCCACACGCTGGCGATCCTCCGCGCCCTCCCCGCCTCCACCGAACCGATGGACGCCCTCCGCACCGCCGTCAGTTCCCTCAGCAGCACCGACCCCGACCTCAACAGCAACGACCCGGCCGCCAACCTTCGCAAAGCCATCCACCTCACCGCCCAGTTCCCGACCATCGTCGCCGCCTTCCACCGCCTGCGCAACAACCAGAAACTGATCGACCCCGATCCCGGCGTTTCCGTCGCCGCCAACTTCCTGCACATGCTCACCGGCTCGCACCCGCACGACACCGTCGTGCGCGTCCTCGACGCCGCCCTGGTCCTGCACGCCGAGCACGGCTTCAACGCCAGTACCTTCGCCGCTCGAGTAACCGCCGCAACATTGGCCGACATGCATGCCGCCGTCACCGCCGCCATCGCCGCACTCAAAGGCCCCCTCCACGGCGGCGCCAACCAGGAAGTCATGCAGCTCCTCCTCGACTGTGGCAGCGCCGAATCCGCCGTCAAAAAAGTCCGCGCCATGCTCACCGCTGGCGAAAAAGTCCCCGGCTTCGGTCACCGCGTCTACAAAACCTTCGACCCACGCGCCGCCTTCCTCCGCAAGATGAGCAAACAGCTCGGCGAAGCTGCCGGAAACTCCAAGTGGTATGAAATGTCCGAACGGCTCATCCCCGTCGTCAAGGAGATGAAGAACAAAGACCCCAACGTCGATTTCTTCAGCGCCAGCGCCTACTACACCATGGGCATCCCCATCGACCTCTACACCCCGATCTTCGCCATCGCACGCATCTCCGGCTGGACCGCCCACATCATGGAGCAGCACAGCAACAACCGCATCATCCGCCCACAGGACGATTACCACGGCCCGGTGGGACTCAAAACCGTGCCGATCGATCAGCGGTAGTTTCGGATTTTAGCTTTCGGTCGTCGTGCGATCTTCCAGGTCGCCTACGACAATGCCGACAATCCGCTCAATACCATCCTTTTGAAAGGCGACGCGCGACTCGGCAAGTAGTCTACGCATCGCGATAAATGCCTGCAGGTCATTTAGATAGTAAAAACACTCTCGCCCATACACATCACATTGCAGGACGACACGAACCTCCATTTGTTTTGTCATGGGGCCTCCACATCGGATCTCGAGCATTACAGCAATAAAAGTCAGCCTACCCGTAGTTTAACTTCGTGGCACGCGCTCTGCCACCCCAGTAGCCTGACTACGTGTTGGAAAAGCAGCTTGGAAAGCGGATTGCCGAGCTTCGGCAGGCGAGGGGCCTCTCGCAGGAACAGCTTGCAGCAAGGGCAGGATACTCCACGGAATTCATCAGCCTTGTCGAGCGCGGCCGGAATGGCCCTTCGATTGCCGGACTTTCCAGAATAGCAAAGGCCTTGCGGGTCAAAGCCAAAAGCCTTTTCGAATTCGGAAGGAGCGCAGAATGACGGCGCGTAAGCCCCCTCATCCGAAGCCGACAAAGCTTTTCAGCTATGCCTTCCTGTCCACCCTGAAGAAACTAATTGACCGGCATCATTCGCTCTATCCCGTGGTCCCGCCGCAAGGGATTTTCTTCGAATATTTGGCCGAACAAGCATTTAAGCAATCGGGATGCTCCGCCGATCAGGTCATTCTGACGACGCCGAATAGTCCAATGCATGATATCAAGGTGGGGACGCTTCGATTGTCACTGAAGACGGAGACGGGCAAGATAACGCGGGCGCAGTCGATCTCGATTACCAAGCTTTGCACGACCGAGACTGGGATGTGGGATTCTCCTTCACTGATCGCGCATGCGCTCAAACACTTGGCCGGTTATGATCACATCCTGATGCTGCGCAATTTGGGGAAGGGCCAGTATCAATTACCAATTGGTGGATATCCCCCTCCTGGTTCTACGCCAGATCGCTGGATTTGAGGTAGTTCCAGTGGGTCGGCGAAAGGGGCGACAGAGTCTTGGCGTGGACATTCTTGAGGACGGCAAGCGGATCTTTCACATTCATTTTGACGGGGCCGATGGAAAATGCCAAATTCGAGGCCTCACCATCGGTCGATGCAAGCTACTTATGAAATGGGATCAAGTTTTGCCGCCTACTCACACTTCTTAGACTTGCGAAAGATTATCCAATAGCAGTGCTGTCGCCGCGCGTGATGCGCCTTTTTCCATTTCGGATCGATGATTGGACCCTTGCGCAATTTGACAATACAGTCACAGGCGGTGAACCCCACCTCGACGGCGGCTCCTACCAGCGCAATGTGCGCCCACTGGAATCGGTGGCTGTGAACGTAATCGGCAATCTTGCAAAAGAGGATGCCCTCAGACCTGAGCACGCGATATGCTTCCTTACAGAACGGCGGGTATAAATAAGAAAAATTGTGGCCTTGCTCGATCGTAGATTTCAGAACAAGCCCAAAGCGTGTGTTGAAGTCCTTGGACCTGTCCTTCCCCTGATTTGGGATGTGCGGCGGGTCGTACACCACCACGTCAAAACTGCTGTCCTCGAATGGCATGTCACGGTTGTCGCCGACATGATCGGGCTTGTGTGCTGGATCGATGTCGAGTCCCGTTACTGGTCGCTTGCTGCCGCACCAAAAACGCCCGGTGTTCACTGTCGCATCCAGGATCTTGTTTGGAGTTCGACGCGGATAGAAGTCGAGCATGCGCTCAAGTAGTTCCGCATCGGCGCCCTCCCAAACAGAAGGCAATGGCTGATAATCCGATCGCCTCTTCGCGCCGCCTTCGCCGAACTAAAGAACTCAAGCTGTCTGTTCCCTAACCGATGCGTCATGTGCCTAATCTTAACTGAATTTCATTCCAGCGTCTCGAAATCCTGAACGCCCCGCCAGATGCCGTGACCTCGCCCGCGCCGAATTGTCATATTCCGACTGTCAGCCTATGGCCGTGTGGCCTTTGATTGCCCGTCGAAGCGCCCCCTGCACATTCTCTAAAATCTCCCTGGCCTCGTCGGGGCATACTTTTCGCCTCGCCATCACAATCGCAGTCTTGACTTCACCATCGGCGAGTCTCAACAGCTCCTGCGCTTCCTCTCGCGGCCGCCCCGTCACCATCATCACAATCCTTAAGGCACGATCCCGCAATTTCGCGTTGGTCGCCCGCAAATCCACCATCAAATTCTCATAAACCTTCCCCAGCCGCACCATCGCCAGCGTGGTGATCCGATTCAGCACCAGCTTCGTCGCCGTCCCCGCTTTCAGCCGCGTTGATCCCGTCAAAATCTCCGCCCCCGTCAGCGGCCGGATCACCACGTCCACCGCCGGCTCCCCCGGCGTCTGTCCCACGCAGCACAGAAAAATCGTCTTCGCCCCGACCTCCCGCGCCCTTTCCAATCCCCCGCGCACAAATGGCGTCGTCCCCCCCGCCGCGATCCCCATCACTACATCCAATTTCCCCACCTCCGCCTCATCCATCGCCGCCGCCCCATCCTCCGCCCGATCCTCCGCCCCTTCGACCGATTTGAAAACCGCCCCCGCCCCCCCCGCGATAATCCCCTGCACCAAACTGGAATCCGTCCCAAACGTCGGCGGACACTCCGCCGCATCCAGCACCCCCAGCCTACCGCTCGTCCCCGCCCCCACATAAATCAGCCGCCCACCCGCCCCCAGCGCCGCCGACACGATTTCAATCGCCCGCGCAATCTGCTCCTGCTGCGAAGCCACCGCCCTCACCGCAATGGCATCCTGCTCATTAAAAATCGCCAGCGCTTCCGCAACCGGAAGCCGATCCAGATTCGCCGATTCCTCCAACCGCCGTTCCGTAAGCAGGTGCGATCGATCCACCACCCCTCCCCTTTCGTCATTTGGATTTCGAGTTTGATTCGTCATTCGAGTTTCGGATTTCGGATTTCCACTTATGGCCTCGGCGTCACTGACCCCAACACAACCCTCCTCCTCGCCCCCGTAGCACTCGGCACATTCCCCCCCACTCCATCCAGCGTCGCCGCCCCCAGCAGCGCAAACGCCATCGCCTCCTTCGCCTCCGGCGCAATACCCAGATCCTCCGCCGTCTTTACCGCCGACTCTCCCGCCGAGCTTCGCAGCATCCCCATCATCGCCCGATTATGCACCCCTCCGCCGCTGACGAAAATCTCCTCCGGAAATGTCTTAAAAATCTCCTCATCGATTCCACAATCGATCTTACGGTAATCGCGCAAGCCGTGCTCAAAAGATCCGCCAAAGATTTTCCCGAGGCACACTGCGCCTTGAATATCTCAATCATTGCCTTCCCATCCGTAGATTTCGGCGGCGCCTTTGCGAAGTATGAATCCGCCAGCACTCGCTCCACAACCGCCTCGATCACCCTCCCCCTCGCCGCCAATTCCCCCCCAACATCATGTCCCACCTCACTCCCAAACTCCCTCACCAAAAAATCGCTGACACAATTCCCGGGCCCAGTATCAAACGCCACCACATCATCAATCCCCCCGCCGCGCGGCAGATAAGTAAGATTGGCAATCCCCCCAATATTCAGCAGCACGCGATCCTTCTTCGGATCCCGAAACAACACAAAATCCGCGAACGGCACCAGCGGCGCCCCCTGCCCTCCCGCCGCGCAATCCGCCCGCCGAAAATCGCTGATCACCACACACCCCACTTCCGCCGCTACCAGCGCCGGATCAAACCATTGAACCGTGGTCGGCGGATCGTGAAAAAGCGTCTGCCCATGTGCCGCCACCGCGGCAACCTCATCCGCCCCCAGCCCCGACATCACCAGCGCCTCATTGATCCCCGCCGTATAACAAATCGATATCTCCCTCCCCACCTGCGCCAATTCCCCGATTGGAACCTTCTCCCCCATCCTGATCCGGCAGATGGCGTCCCGAAGTTCCCGCGGAAACGGCCTCGCATGCCAGCGAATCAACTTCGCCCTCATTTCCAGACCGCATCCGGTAATCCTCACCAGCGACACGTCCACCCCATCCGCGCTCGTCCCGCTCATCGCTCCGGCAATTATTCGCTGGTTTCCATCCATGAAAAATCCAACCTTAGCCCGAGTTCAGTCCTTTATCGCCCCATAAATTCTCTATTTTGAACTACCGCGGCGTTAAATCATCGTAACATTACCGAAAAATCCACTTTCCTGTCGAACATTTGAAGTGTATTATGATTTGACGGGGTTGTTTGGCCCGATGTCGTATTTTGACCGATTAGTACCACATGCCTGAGCAGGGGAAACAACTCGATTCTCCGCCATCCGAAGGGACGGCCTCTACCGCCGTCGCCGCGCCCCGGCCCCAAACCGCCCCCCAGACTAACCCCGCCAAATCCCCGCCGGCCCAGCTCCCCAAGTGGAAAGTCCTGCTCCACAATGATGATAAGAATGAAATGCTCTTCGTCATCCAGTCGATTGTCGAGCTCACCCCCCTCAATCGCCAGGACGCCATGAACCGCATGCTCGAAGCCCACGATCAAGGCCTCGCCCTCCTCCTCACCACCCACAAAGAACGCGCAGAGCTCTACCAGGAGCAGTTCCAGTCCAAGGGCCTCACCGTGACGATCGAGCCCGAAGCCTAACGCCCCCGCGCCGCTCGTCCGTCACGCAAACTCACACTCCTTCTTAATTGCCCTCGTTAAAAGCTTCAGATACTCCTCGGATGGAATATCCACGCACCCAAACCGCCTCAAATGCGGGGTCGTCGCCTGCGTATCCAAAAGCTCAAACCCCCTCTCCCTCAATCGATTCACCAGGTGCACCAGCGCCACCTTGCTCGCATCCCTCACCTTGTGAAACATACTCTCCCCAAAAAACGCCCCGCCCAAACTCACCCCATACAACCCCCCCGCCAGCTCCCCATCCTTCCAGGTCTCCACGCTGTGCGCGCTCCCCAGCTTATGCAGCCGCACATACGCCGCGATCAGCTCATCATTGATCCACGTCCCATCCGGATGCTCGAGCTGGCAAGACCTCATCGTCGTCTCAAAATCAAAATTGATCCTCAGCTCAAACCCCCCCTCCACCGGCAACCGCTTCACCAGCGCCTTCAGCGTCCCCGGCACATGAAACCCATCCAGCGGAATAATCCCCCGCGGCTCCGCCGTATACCACTGAATCCGCCCCGATCGATTCGCCATCGGAAACAACCCCTGCGCATACGCACTCAGCAACGTCCGAGGATCCAGCGAAACATGCGGGGCAGCCATGAGTCGATTTAATTCTGATCCATTCTGAGCAACGGATCAATTGCCGATTGCCGATTTCCAATTGCCGATCGAAAGACAAATCGCGCATTTCAATCGGCAATGGGAAATCGGCAATCGGCAATCACCTCCCCCACAATTCCATCTGCCCCCTCCGAAACCCCTCTGTCGAAAGCCCCGGAAACCTCCCCACAATCCCCGCCCTCTTCTTCCCCATCTCAAACATCCCCTTGAGCTGCTCCGCCCAGATCCTCCGCGACATCAGCATCTGGGGTACGCTGCTTATCACCGTGACCAGCGGGTTGATGTACGTCCAAAAGGCTGTGAAGCTTTTCCGCGAGCACGGCAACGCACTTTACATGGGAGACCCCAATTCACAATCGTTGACTGTCCCCGTGTAGTTGCCGCAAGAGCCGGAGGCGCTTGGGCGGTACTCCGCGAGCTTAGGCCGGAGGCCGTTCATGGGCGCTTTCCCGCCCAACACCCCAAGGCCGCACCAAACGTCACCGGACCAGCTATGTGCTCCCGCGACGGAACCGCGTTTTATATTCGAGCCCCATCCTCTTCTCGTCACCAAAACCGTAACCGATAAAAATTCTTCTTCTCTTTTCGCTGAAAACCCACCCGGCGCCCGACTGATAAACAAACCGACTACTCTTTCCGCCACCCCGTCCCATCCGGCCGATCCTCCAGCGTTATCCCGATCTTCTTCAGCCCATCCCTCACCGCATCCGCGATCGCAAACTGCTTGTTCTTCCGCGCATCATTCCGCAACTGGATCACCAGCTCCATCAACTGATCCACCGTACCCGGCTCCTTGGCGCACATCCCGGCAACCTCCGGCCGGAACAGACCCAGAATCTGCCCCAGCTTCCTCAGCGTCTGCGCCCCCGCCGCCGCCGCCTGCATCACGTCCGGCTGCCGCTCCGTCTCCGTCCGGTTCTGCTCCAGAAACGCGTTAATCGACCCCGCCATCTCATGCAGCACCGCGATCGCCCCCGCCGTGTTGAAATCGTCATCCATCATTTCGAGGAACCGCATCTTGTCCCCGATCACCTGCCTCACGAAATTCCCCACCTCCGACTCCAGCAGCCGATTCGCCAGCGAATCCATGTCCGGCGAGCTGTCCGTCAGCCCCTTGCCCGTCAGTCTTTCCAGCCGCTCATTCAGCCGGCTGAAAACCCCCAGCCCCTTCTTCGAATTCGTCAGCACGTCCTCCGTAAACTCGATCGGCCGCCGATAGTGCGTCGACAGCAGCATATACCGCAGCAATTCCGCCCCCCACGTATCCAGCAGTTCCCGCGCCGAGATCACGTTCCCGATGCTCCCGCTCATCTTTTCGGTCGACCATTCCCCGCCGGCAGCTTTCGTCTTGATCCGCGTCAGCCCGTTGTGCAGCCAGTATTTCACAAACTGCTTCCCCGACGCCGACTCCGATTGCGCCAGTTCGTTCTCATGATGCGGAAACATCAGGTCCATCCCTCCGCCATGAAGATCAAACGTCTCCCCAAGATATTTGCTGCTCATCGCCGAGCACTCGATGTGCCACCCCGGCCTCCCCTTCCCCCACGGCGAATCCCACGCCGGCTCCCCCGGCTTCGCCGATTTCCACAGCGCGAAGTCCGCGGGGTTCCGCTTACCCTGCCCCTCCAGCGCCCGCGTGCCGCTCTCCTGCTCTTCCAGCTTCCGGTTCGACAGCTTCCCGTAGTCCGAGTCTTTCGTCACGTCAAACCAAAGATTCCCCGCCGCGGCATACGCGAATCCCAGCTCCACCAGCTTCTGGCACATCGCGATGATCTCCCCCATGTGCTCCGACGCCTTGGGAAATTTGTCCACCGATTCAATTCCAAACCGCACCAGGCAATCCATGTATTCCCCGGTGTATTTCGTCGCCAGCTCCTGCACCGTCGTCCCATGCTTCGCTGCCGCTTCGATCAGCTTGTCGTCCACATCCGTGATGTTCACCACCCACACAACCTCAAACCCCTTGAATTTCAGGTAGCGCTTGATCGCGTCAAAAATCACCGGCCCCACCATGTGACCGACATGCGGCGGCTTGTAAACCGTTGGGCCGCACAAATACATCCCCACCTTCCCCGGCCGCACCGGCACGAACAACTGCTTCTCACGCGACAGCGTATCGTAAACGCGCAGGCTCATATTGAACCTTTCCGGACCAGCAGCACCACCGCGTGCGCCGCAATCGCCTCGCCGCGACCGATCGCATCGCACCCTTCGTTCGTCCCCGCCTTGATGCTCACCGCGCAGTTCACCATCTCACCCACCGACGCCGCCATCTGCGCCTTGAATCCCTTCAGCCTCGGCTTCTCCGCCAGAATCGTTATGTCCACGTTCGCCAATGCAAATCCTTTCGCAACGACCTCTTTCATCGCCGCTTCTACAAATACCCGGCTCGATGCGCCCTTCCAGCGCGGGTCCGAATTGGGAAACATCTCACCGATGTCGCTCCCGCCGATCGCGCCCAGCAACGCATCCACCACCGCATGCAATACGACATCGCCGTCCGAATGGGCGATAGGCGACATGTCGCCGGCAACTTCCACGCCGGCCAATAGCAATTTCCCGCCCTCCCTGAGCCGGTGGATATCGTATCCATGTCCGATCCGCAAATCATCGGGTGAAAATTTATTCACAAACCGTATTCCCTGATTTTGCGATACAGCGTCCGCTCTCCGATCCGCAGTATCCGCGCCGCCTGCTCACGATTACCATCGACCATCTTCAATGTATTCCGGATTAATTCCTTTTCCGCCTCTTCTATACTAATACCCACTAAGTTGGTCATTCCCGAAATCTGCTCCGCCCCCGCCGCCGGTTGAATCTCCACCGGCAGCGATTCCGGACCCAGGATCTTGCCCGGGCTCAAAACCACCATATTCTCAACTGCCGTCCGCAGTTGCCGCACATTCCCGGGCCAGCTATAGCTCATCAAAAGCTGCTGCGCCGCCGGTGATATCCCCTCCACCTCCTTGTGGTATTTCTCACCGAATTCATTCAAAAAATAGTGCATCAGCAGCGGAATGTCCTCCCGCCTCTCCCGCAGCGGCGGCAGCGTAAACGTCACCCCCTTGATCCGGAAAAACAGGTCCTCCCGAAACTGCTTCTCCGCAACCATCTCATCCAGCTTCCGGTTCGTCGCGCTGATCAGCCGCACATCCACCTTCAAAGGCTCATTGCTCCCCAGCCGAACCACCTCCCCGTTCTCCAGCACCCGCAGCAGCTTCGCCTGCATCACCGCGGGCATGTCCCCGATCTCATCCATGAACAGCGTCCCCCCGTCCGCATGTTCAAACCGTCCCTCCCGGTCGCTCTGCGCCCCCGTAAACGCCCCGCGCACGTGCCCAAACAGCTCGTCCTCCAGAATACTTTCGCTAAGCCCCGCGCAGTTCAGCGTCACCAGCCGGCTCTTTCTCCGCCGGCTGTTGTAATGGATCGCCCGCGCGATCAATTCCTTCCCCGTCCCGCTTTCCCCCATGATCAGCACCGGGATATCGCTCGACGCCACCTGCCGCGCCGTCGTCAGGATTTTCTGCATCGCCCCGCTCTTCCCGATGATCCCCTCGAACCCGCTCTGCTCGATCAATTCCGCCTGCAAAACCTGGTTCTGCTTCTGCAGCGCCGCCCTCTCCGCCGCCCGGTTCACCTGCGCCCGGAAATGATTCAGATCCAGCGGCTTCTCGATAAACCCATACGCCCCATCATTCATCGCCTGCACCGCGATCGGAATATCCCCATGCGCCGAAACCAGAATCACCTGCGGCTGAGGCATCAACGTCTTCGCCTTCTTCAAAACCTCCAGCCCCTCCCGCTTCCCCTCCATCATCAAATCCGTCACGATCACGTCATACGTCTTCTGCTTGAGCCGCGCCTCCCCCTCCGCCAGGTTGTAGGAAACATCACACCGATGCCCCTGCCGCGTAAGCGCCTCGCACATCACCTGCGCGTGGTCCTTCTCGTCATCGATGACGAGGATGTCTGATTTTGGGGTGTCGATCTCAGCCATACGCCGCTGATAGTTACATTCAAAGATTCCAACCCGCAATCCCTGCGCTTACCCGCACTCCGCCCCCTTGCTTCCGAAACGCCCACCGCGCCGCCGTGGGGTTTTCACACCAGCTTCACCGCGCAATCGGTAATTTCACCTTAAAATCCGTCCCCTTCCCCGCCTCGCTGGTAACCTCTATCTGCCCCCCATGCTCACTCACAATCCGTTGCGCCATCGCCAACCCCAGCCCCGTCCCCCCTTTTTTAGTCGAATAATACGCCCGAAAAATCTTGTCCAGGTCCCCCGCCGCTATCCCCGTCCCCGTATCGATCACATCGATCACCGCCGATCCCCCGCTGCTGGCCGCCGATAAAATCAATTCCCCCCCCGACGGCATCGCCTGCATCGCGTTGATCATCAGGTTCAATATCGTCTGCTTGATCAGCCGCGGATCCACCTCCGCCATCAGCGGCCCAGGATTCGGCTTAAAACGAAGCTGCACCCGATTGAGCTGCGCCTGCGGCACATAAAAATCCGTCAGCTCCTCCAGCAGCAAATTCAAATCCACCCGCTCCCGACGCAGCTCGATCTTCCCCGCAAACCGCAAAAAATCGTCCAGAATATCCCGCAGCCGCGACGCCTCCCGCGTCACCGTCCCCAGCCGCGCCACCAGCCGGCTATGCGCCGGATCATTCGCGTCCAAATCTTCCTGGAGCAGTTGCAGATTCAGCAGCACCGTCGACAGGGGATTCTTGATCTCATGCGCCAACCCCCCCGTAAACGTACCAACCTCTGCCAGCCGCTCCACGCTCGCAACCCGCGACCGCAGCCGCGCGATGCGCCGATTCGAAGCCGCCCGGATACGCTTGAGAGTTCGCCGGCGCGAGCCCGCGCCCCCCTCACCCGCCCGCCAATGATTGCTACAATTCCCCCGCACACCAGCAGACTGCCAAGCAAACCGATCAGCAGTCCTGGCAAAAAACGGTTCATGAGCGGGAGGCTACTGTAACCTCGCCGACCCTAAACTCGAACTACTTTGGCGCGTTCAGCAATCCGCTTCACCGCCTGGCGCTCAATCCCTTCGCCCCGGAAATCTGGTCGTACTCGACCTTCTCTCCATCTTTCAGCGAACGGAATCCCTCTCCGTGGATACTGCTGAAATGAACGAAAACATCCGATCCTTCGGGACTCAGAATGAATCCGAAGCCCTTCTTCGAATCAAACCATTTGACGGTTCCTGTGGCCATAACCGTTCTCCCACAGAAAAAGCGGCAAGATCCAACGGGCGGTTCGATGTGAGCCCAAAATCCCGCCGACAACCTAAGAAATGAAATCGCGACAGGCCCTGCCCCAATTGGCAAGACTCCAGCGCGGACGAAGTGACCTTTTTATACTGCCCAACCATACTTCTCGGGCTGAGGTGCAATTGTTCCAACCGATTGCGACGTGGTCACAAATTAGGACGCAGAGAAGATTAACAGCTCCCGGCAAATTTGCAATAAATTTTTCGCCCCACTTAAAAAAATTATTCCCATTCTCCCCCCCAATTCCCGACCATATAGTCATTTCCATGTCTTCCCCCCAGCAGGCCGCCCGCACCGTCCTCGTCGTCGACGACAACCAGGTCGTCACCCGATCTTTAATGTCCTTGCTTCGATCCGAGGGTTTCGAGCCAAAAGCCTTCCAGGCCGGACAGCCTGCACTTGATTACATCCGTGACCATTGCCCCGACATCGCCCTTATCGACATCCACCTCCCCGACATCTCCGGCCTGCAACTCTCCCGCGAACTCCGCAAAATCCACGGCCAAAACCTCCCCATCATCATCTTCTCCGGCGACAGCTCCATCGACACCCTACGATCCCTCCCCGAAGCCGGCGCAACGATTTTCATAAGCAAACCCGTCAACGTCCCCCATTTAGTGGAATCCCTGCGACAGTATGTCAAGGAATGATTGTCGATTGCCAATTTCCAATTGCTGATTGAAAGACTGAATTCCATCCGGCAATTGGAAATCGGCAATCGGCAATCTCCCATCCCCCTCCCCCGTCAATATCCCCCACATTTTTTTCCCCCCAACGCCCCTTATCGCTATACTCCCCCCCATGGCCACCGAAGCTTCCAACAAAAAGCGTAAAGTCACCTTCCTCGTCCAGTTCACCCAAACCTTCCAGGTCCCCGGCAGCAGCCCCCTCACCGGCTCCGGTTCCACCCAGATCAACATCGACGACGTCCCCGGCGACATCAGCCTCGACAAACTAACCCAAACCGTCCAATCCACCGTCGAGGGCATGAAACAGGCAGGCTTCCAGGTAAGCCGCGTCAGCCTGATGCTTTGATTCTGAAATCTGAAATCCGATCCCCCGTTTAGCGGCCGCGTTTACGCGGCGCGTCCCCCCGCGCCCCAATCAACTCCCCGTCCCCCCCACCGACTTAAACTTCCCCTCCACATACCCCCGCGCCAACTCCAGATAATGCCCCGTCAGCCACCGCATATACTCCAACTCCTCGTCTTTAATCGGCCTCACGATCTTCCCCGGCACCCCCATCACCACCGTCCGATCCGGCACCACCAAATCCGGCGGCACCACCGCCCCCGCCGCGATCAAACACTCCCTCCCAATCACCGTCCGGCTCAGCACCGTCGCCCCCATCCCAATCAACGAACCCTCCCCCACATATTTCCCATGCACAATCGCCCCATGCCCAATGGTGACATTATCCCCAATCTCATTCGTCACCCCCGAATCGCAATGAATGACCGCATTATCCTGCACATTCACCCGCCGCCCGATGATCACCGTCGCCACATCCCCCCGAATCACCGCCCCAAACCAAACACTGCTCTCAGCCCCAATCTTCACATCCCCCACAATCACGCAGTTAGGCGCGACGATATAACCCCCATCAACACGAGAAAATCGAACCATCCCCAAACACTAATCCATCCCCCCTTTCCCCACAATGTAGGGTGGGTGTACCCGCCCACCGTTTACTCTCAGAAATAAAAAAGCCCCCGGAAAAAAATCCGGAGGCTATACATTCCCCATTCGACCGTGTCACCCACACCCTATCTCACCCTCACCAATCTCTTCCGCCCCACCGCCACCAATCCCATCACCCCCAGCATCACCCCCGAGTTCATCCACGCCGGTGGCGCCGGAACCGCCTGCGACTGCGGCGCCACGCTCGGCTCCGCCACCGCACCATCCGCCAGCGCCGCACTGAAATTCACCTTCCCGCTCTCATCCCCGATCGTCAGCGCATTCGCATCCACCAGGACTGAATACGTCCCCGCCCCCAGAACGCCCTGCACCTTGAACCCATCGAGGTTATCCGTCGCGATCGGCGTAAACACATTCGCCCCATCCCCATTCGTCAGGCTGATATGCCCAATCGCCGACCCTTCCCCGCTCAGGTTTGCCGTAAACGTATACCCTTCCGCCTCCGAAACCTTGAACGTCACCTCAAACACCGACGAGCTCGATCCACTGTCCGAAATTCCCGTCCCCAATATCGAGCTGCTCTGCACGAACCCGCTGTCCGCGAATCCCGTCCCTCCCAGCGCCGAATTCTGCAGCGCCGACGCTGAAGAATTCGCGCTCTCCGCCCCCAAGCTCGCCGTCGCCGACGCACTCCCCAGAAAATCCCCGAGTCCTCCCGCCTGCTGCGACTGATTCTGCTCGACCGTCTTTCCAACCGTTCCCGTCCCGCCGCGCGCGCGCCCGATACCACCGCGCTCGCCGACACCGATCTGTTCTGAAGCGCGTACGAAATCGGAACCGATGTCCCGCGCAACTGCCCCAGCCCCCAGGGTAACCGCCCCTAGCGCCACCGCCCCGAAGGCTACTTTCCTTGCCGACAACATCACTCTTACCTTTCCACGTCGCATCAGAAACTCCGTTTCAAAACCCGGCGACTGTAGCTTCCCTTCGGCTATACACTCGGAATTACTCGACGGACCGATAATGGCCCTGTCCCACCCCGCCTCCACCCGGTAAGTTATCGGCATGCGCTGGATCGTCGGCGATATTCACGGAATGTCGCTCCCCCTTGAGGGACTGCTCGAAGCCGTCTCCAAACGCGATCCCTCTCCCTCCTGGATCTTCGTCGGCGACTACGTCAACCGCGGCCCCGATTCCCGCGGTGTCATCGAAACGCTTCTCAAGCTCCCCAACGCCCGCTTCGGCCGCGGCAACCACGACGACGTCTTCGACGTCCTCATCAACGGCCAAAGCTACGTCGAGCAGCTCACCAACAACAACCGCGCCGGCGCTTTCAAATGGTTCATGGAGCACGGCCTCCGCGAAACCCTCGCCAGCTACGGCGCCAAAGATTCCGCCATGCAGGCCATGCTCACCCGCCCCTCCGCCGCCGGCCTCGACGATCTCATCGCCGGCATCCCCCAATCCCATCGCACCTTCATCCGCAACCTTCTCCCCGTCATCGAGGAAAAAGACATCTTCATCGTCCACGCCCGCTGGGACCCCGCCACCCCCGATGAAGACCCCAGCCCAACGACTTATCTCGACGTCGACACCAACCTCCGCAAAACCGCCACCTGGGGACGCTTCACCATCGAAGAAGTCGATCAGCCCAAAACCTGGCGTCGCACCGGTTTCTTCGGACACACCCCGGTCGATTTCTACGGCGTCCGCGGCGGCTTCAACCCCCAAGGCGGTGGAAAACTCGTCCCCATCATCGGTGAAAAAATGGTCCTCTTAGACACCGCCGCCGCCCTCAGCCCCGTCGGCCGCCTCACCGCCTTCTCCCCCGACAACCACAGCTACATCCAGGTCGATCGCCAGGGAAAAACCGTTGACCACCCCTGACCTCCCCAACCTTCGCCCCCCCGAACTTCACCCCCACGGTCTCAAGCTCGCGCTCCTCCAGCCGCAAATCGCCCCCAACACCGGCAACATCGCCCGCGCCTGCGTCGCCACCGCCTCCGAGCTTCACCTCGTCCGCCCCCTGGGCTTCGTCCTAAGCGACAAAAACCTCCGCCGCAGCGCCATGGACTACTGGCCAAAACTCCGTCTAACTGTTCACGACGACACCCCGACTTTTTTCGATCACGTCACCCGCGCCGATGGAAATCTCTGGCTCTTCTCCACCAAAGGCCCCCTCTCATTATGGGACGTAAAATTCTCCAACACCGACTGGCTCATCTTCGGCTCCGAAACCTCTGGAATCCCCGATTCCATCCTGAACGCCCATCCCACCCGCGTCGTCCGCATCCCCCAGGCCCCGCAGCAGCGCTGCTTGAATCTCTCTTCCGCCGCCGCCATCGGACTATTTGAGGCGCTCCGCCAACTCCATTCGTGTACAATGCCCGGCTTTGAAAAAGGCCCCCAAGAAATCCTCTAACTACCCAGTGCCGCCGGTGTCCCCACCGGCGGAATCTTAGTTCGCAAAAAAGGCCCCCCATGAAACCCCCTAAAACCCCCCCCACCCTCTCTGAAAAAACCTGCAAACCCGCCGCCTCCGCCCTCTCCAAACCCCAAATCGCCAACCTCCTCCCCGACATCCCCGGCTGGAAAATCCACCAAGCCGCCCTCTGCCGCGCTTTCGACTTCAAGGACTACCACCACACCATGGCCTTCGTAAACGCTGTCGCCTGGATCGCCCATCGCCAGGACCATCACCCCGACCTCAAGGTCGGCTATAACCGCTGCGAAGTGCATTACAGCACCCACTCTGTGAAAGGACTCTCGGAGAATGATTTTATCTGCGCCGCCAAGGTGAACGACCTGCTGGCATGACGCCACAGGCCTAACCCCACTATGCCGACGCCCGCGCTATTCCTCATCGTAGCGACCCTCCTCCCCCTCGCGTCCTACGCGCTCCTCCTCCTCATCGGCCGACGCATGGGACAACCCCTCTCCGGTTGGATCGCCTGCGCCATCACCGCCGCATGCTTCGCCCTCTCCATGGCCGCCACCATCGCCTGGATCAATGGCGGTGAGCTCGCCGGCCTCACCTGGGGCTTCGGCGACAAACCCATCGAACTCGCCTTCAAAATCCTCCCCACCCCCTTCGGCAATCTCAACCTCTATATCGACACCCTCACCGTCGCGATGTTCAACACCATCACCCCCGTCGCCGCCCTCGTCTGCCTCTTTGCCGTCCGAATCCTCCGCGACGACGTCCGTTTCGTTCAATTCTTCAAATACTTTCAGCTATTGCTCTTCTCAACCCTCGCCCTGGTCCTCAGCGGCAATCTCCTCTTAACCCTCCTCTTCTTCGAACTGATCGCCCTCGCCGGCTATCTCCTTTCCCCCCCGCCAACCTCCATGCGCGCCTTCATCCTCTTCCGCCTCGGCGACGCCGCCCTCCTCCTCGGCGTGATCACCCTCTGGCGTTCCACCGGCAATTCCACATTCCTGCAGCTCGACCGCCTCGTCGCCGCCAACATGATCCTCGCCAAAACCCTCACCCTCGCCGGCTCGGCCCTCGCCCTCGCCTCCCTCATCAAATCCATCCAGTTGATCTTCCGCCCGCGATTAGTCGCCGCCGCCATTCTTCAAACCGTCACCGCCTGCACCGCCGCCGTCTATTTTCTCGCCCGCATCTTCCCCCTGCTCACGCCCCAAATCCAAATCGCCATTGCCGCCATCGGACTTATGATACTCATCGCCGGCGCCATCCTCGCCCTCATGCAGCAGGACATCGCCCCCCTCCTCGGCTTCAGCACCCTCTCCCAGCTTGGCCTCATGTTCATGGCCATCGGCATCGGCTCCTGGGCCGGCGCCCTCTTCCAGCTCCTCGCCCACGCCTTCTTCAAATCCGCCCTCCTCCTCGCCGCCGCCGCCGTCGTCCAAACCACCGGCGGCCAGCAACGCCTCGCCGAACTAGGCGGCCTCGCCCGAAAACTCCCCATCCTCTCCGTCTTCTTCGCCATCGCTCTCCTCGCCATGGCCCCAGCCCCCTTCACCGCCGGCTATTACAGTTCCCAACTCATCTTCCAGCATTCAGGCGCCCTCGCCGCCACCAACGGCGGTTTCTTCTGGATCTTCTTCTCCCTCCCCGCCCTCACCAGCATCCTCACCGCCCTCTACCTGACCCGCTGCTGGATGCTCATCTTCTATGGCCTGCCGCGCAACTACCCCTCCTACGAACGCGCCCGCGAACGAACCAGCTTCTGGTTCCCCCTCGGCGCCCTCGCCATCCTCAGCCTCATCGGCGGCACCCGCCTCATGGACATCGACCGCTTCCTCGAACAATCCGCCCAGGAAACCGAAAACTACTGCAACACCCTCCGCGATCCCTCAACGCCCGTCTTCTCCCCCTTCACCGCCCCCACCGCCCACCTCCCCCAGGACGTAGGCCTGCACCTCTTCAACCGCTACGCCCTCTGGACCCCCGCCATCGGCATTCTCGCCGGACTTCTCATCTACTCGCGCAAACCCGCGATTGAGAAAACAAAATCTCCGTAATCAAAGGACCGTCTCCACTCTCTCTCCCCGTGTAGCCGCCGCGCTTGACTTCGGTGAGCTTTGTCGAACCGCACGGCGCTTTCCCGTATGCCTCCTCAAAAATGAAACAACTACGAGTTTCCGCTGCAACCCCGATGTCTTTACCTCTTCGCTTGGACGGTTAGGGGAAGTCGGAGAGTGGTGGAGGGGTGCGGGGAGGAGGCGAGAACCGCTTGGGGGCGCCCATGCAACTCATCTCGCGGGGTTCTCGCCTCCTCCCTGCATTGCATTTGCATTTTGTTTTTAAGCAATCGCCGACCAGTCCCGCACAAAATCGGCGAACCCAGGATTTTCACATTCAGGCGTGCGGCGGAACCAGCGACTCCATCTCTTCCAGCACGGCCAACACCTGCTCGCGCTTTACACTCGGGAAGCCGTCCAGAAACACCTCAATCGAATCACCCGCCTTGAGATGGTCGAACAGACTCTGCACCGGAACGCGAGTCCCCCTAAATACCGGCGTACCCCCGAGGATTTGGGGATCGGAATGATAAACCCGCACATCTGTCTTATTCATCGCACGACTCCACACCCCATTTTAGACCGCCGAGCCCGACCCGGCAATCATTTGCTTCTTATCGTCCCCACGCAGCTCCCCTCAAGCCGCGCTCCGCGCCTCCTCCCCCACCTCCTCGCGCAGTTCCCCCACCCGTTTGGCCAGTTCCTCCATCCTCTCCCGCTTCTTCCGGATCGGCTCCAACATCTCCCCGATCCACCCCAGCGCCCGCGTCGTAAGGTTCAGCGAATCCTCCCGGTCATCCGCCGATTTCCACTTCCCCAGCAGATGGTCTACCCGCCGCCGGGTGCTCCAGCGCAAGAGCCCCCAGATCACCAAATACCAGATCAGCAGAAACACCGCGCTCCGCAGCAGATAAGCCGCCCCGAAAATCTCCACGAACACCACTGCCGCCTCCCGCGAGCTGGCAAAGACCGATTGCCCCGAAAGCATCGCCTCCAGCAGCGGCTGCACCAGCGGAAACCACAGCAGCGCCCCGATCGTCAGAACCACTCGCACGATGGGAGCAATAATTCCATTCCGCCCCGACAGCTTTTCCAGCGCCACCCCGCTGCGCCCGCACCGTCTCCACCAGCGACTGACGCAGCCGCCCCTCCGCCATCGACGCCTCCATCGGCTCCCACAATTTCTTCCCCGCATACAGCCCCGCCACCGCCGGGTCCGACTGATTGAGCTGCGCAAACGCCGACTGCACCGGCGTAGTAATCGATCCGCCCCCGATCTTCACATGCGCTTCGATCAGCGCCTCCTCACCTCCGAAAAACGAACCAGCCGCTGCATTCTCCCGCAATACAAACCGCAGCGGCGAAAGCAGCGCATGCAGCACATTAACAATCGGCCAGCGCGAAACCCGTCGCGCGAATACTCCGTCCGTCATCACCATCCGGTAAACCGGATCGTCGATCATCCCCGGAATAATCCCCTCCACCAGCGGCACCCCCACCCGCTCGTCCAGAATATCCGACGCCAATTCATCCAGCCGTCTCAATTGCGCCGCCCGCCCCGGCAAATCCTGCCTCCCCAGCCAATCCAGCAGCGACCTGCTCCGCCGCCGCGCCGCCAGCTCGCGCGACTGCGCCAGCGCATCCGCCGATTTCTCCCGTGAAAGCAGCTTCACCAGCTCCGGCAGATCAAATTCCTTCTGCCGCTTCGCCGAAATCATAAAAACCCGCGGCCGATTGGCCAGCGAAACCGCCCGCTGAATCCGCCCCGAAAAATCCTCCCGCAGCTCCCCCGCCTCCTCCGCGGAAACCTGGTCCATCTTGTTCAAACAGAACAAAAAATTCCCCGGATCGTTCCCCGCCCCAACCTTCGCCAGCAGATTCAGCGGCTGGATATCCGCATACTTCTCCACGCTCTGAATCCAAACCGGAAAAAGCATATGCCTCAGCACGCCGCGGGTAATCTGCAAGTGCGACGCGAACCGGCTGTCGATATCCGGCAGATCCACCAATACCTGCCCCCCCAATTTCACCTCGTCGTGCGGCACAATCCGAAATTTACCCGGAATCGCCCGCTGAAGCAGCGCTTCCGCCTCACTCTGCCTCGACCGATGCACATACGCCACCGCCATCTGCGTTCCCGGTCCGTGCGAAGTCTCCGCGCTGATCGCCGCCCCCGCCAGCGCGTTCACCAGCGCGCTCTTTCCCACTTCCTTCCCCCCAATCAGCCCCACCAAATAAATCGCCCCCGATTCCTGGTCCCCCAGCGTCGGCGAATCATCGTCCAGAAGCTCCGGCCCCGCCGCCCCGGTCAGCTCCATCGTCTCGCGCACCAGCGTTTCCGCTTCACTTCGATTCATGGATCGACTCCTGCAACTGATCCGCCATCGCTTCGATCGATTCGATCTCAGAAAATTTCGGCGCCCGGGCTTCGATCCACCCCAGCGTCTGCCGAAGCTGCTGATGTGCCAATCGTTCAAACCGCGCCCGATCGTCCGATTCGCCAGCCGCGTCCGCGACGCGACTTCATTGCTAAGCCGCTCCGTCAGCCAGGTCGCCAGCGAATATCCCCCCAACACCATCAGGTCGATATGCCCAAAAATCGCGTGATGCGCCGCGACAATAATCGCCAGCAGATACGGCGCCGCTTCCGTCCACTGCGTCAGCTTCTCACCCCCGGGAATATGCTTCAACACCTTCAGCAAAATAGCCGTATCGCGCGGCGTGGCGTTCCATCGCTTCTGCAGCCATTCCTTCAACTGCGCCAGCTCCTCATCCGCGATCTTCCCCGCATCCTGTGGATCGATCTTGCTCGCGACATAACCCGACGCGGAGTCTTCGACCCATTTCCTGCCCCAGGCCGTCGACCGCAGGCAATCATCAATCCGGCTCTGGATGACCGTGAACTGATCCACAAGATCCGCCCGAAAATCCGGCCCTTCGCCCGCCTGCGAACTTTCATCCGCCGCCAGCGAAAATTTCTGATCGGTCTTCCCATGCACCAGCAAATCCCACACCCCCCGCGGAAACCGCACCAGCAGTCCCGGCATCTGCCGGATCCGATCCCGAATCCGCCCCGGGCCAATCAGATACAGCACGCTCTTATGCTGAAGCCGCCGCTGCAACTGCTCCGTGATCGGATTCACATCGATCCCCGGCGCCGGCGTTTCCATCGCCCGCAGCGCCGAACCAATCGCGTCAATCTCCCGCCGCTGCTCGCGCAGCGGCGAAGTGATCTGATCCCGCAATCTTCCTAGCAGATCGCTCACCCGCATCCCCAGCCCCGCTTCGCGCACCGATTCCTCCGGCAATCTCATTGCCCCAATCGCCCCCCGCAGCGCCGCCAGATTTCGCTCCACCGGCGGCTCATAAGCCGCATCATCCCGCGCAATCGCAAAGACATCCGCCTGCACCATCTGTCGATAATCCTCCAGCATCTCCGCCGTCTCGCACTTATTCATCACATAAATCGCCGGCAGCCCATACCGCCCCGCCAGCCGGTAATACGGCAGCAGCTCCGTCATCTGATATTTCTCCGGCGAAACCAGAAAAATAATCCCCTCCGCCCACCGAAAAACCCGCTCCGCCTGCGCATGATGTACCGGCTGATCCCCGTCCAAATCCGGCGTATCGACCAGCACCACCTTCTCCAGCAATTCGTTCTTCGCCTCCACCACCAGCAGCGAATCGTTCTGCCCCCGTGCCGGAAGCTCGGCCGGATTGGCCGCGACATGTTGAATTCCCAGCCAATTCTCCGGCACGCCGCCCGAACCAATCGCCACCGCCCCCGCCGTAAAAGTCCGCCGAAAACTCGCCGCCGAAAGGTTCGCCCCCAGCAGCCGGTTCACCAGCGTGCTCTTCCCCGTTCCCGTCCCCCCCAGAATACAAACAATGATTCGCCCGTCGGATTTCTGCCGGATATGAAACAGCGCCGCCGCCGCATCCCCCCGCCAGCGCGAAATCGCCGGCAAACCACCGCGCAGCGATCCCACTTTCCCGTCCAATGCCTCCAAGGATTTTTCCAGCGATTTAATGCCCATCAACGCTGCAATGTTATATCACTTCGCCGCAGGCGGGGCGAAGGCGCGCCAGACCTCAAAAAGCACCCAGATCCCCCACCCCTGCACGACGATTTGGGCGATGCGAAGAAGCTCGTAAAGTTCAAAATCGATCCGTCCCGCGACCCTCCCCGAACCGAAAAACAGCATCGCCCGCAAGGTCTCGAACCCCAGCGGAAGGACAAACACCCATTTCACGGCCATCGCGCCAAGGCTGATCTTTCGGTCGGGCAATTCTGCCTCCAGATACAACCCGACGAAAAACAACATGACATAGCTCAACTGCTGGGCGAGAATCATCGACCACGTGGTCGAATCTCTCGATTCGCGGAAGAGAACTCCGTTCACGGCAAAAATCGCCGCTCCCACAGCCGCTGCGCGAACGACGTTTGCCGCGGCCCTCCTTCCGCCCGGCCGGGAAGTGATCCACCACGCCGCGATGATTTGCCCAATCGCGATGGCCGCGAGAACGGGACCAGGAATTTCGGTCGGTGGCGAATAGGTCAGCCTCCCGCCCAAAAGGCCCGTGAACCGCGACATCACCCGCTCAACGACGCCCGCCCCGAATACAAGCCCGTGACTCAGGATAAGCAGCGCCAGAATCGCGGCCTCCAACAAAATCCCCACCCGCGCTATCCCTCTTACCCCCTCTCCCGGTACTCCGGGAGAGGGGCGGGGTGAGGGCCCCAAAAAATCGTCCCCGGCTAGAGGCATCGTCCATTGCAACTGGAAGTCGAGCGACAAAAATGCCCCCATCATCACCAGATTCAAAAGCCCGATCGCCAAAACAATCACCATCCCCCCCGGGGGTAGAAACAGCGATTGATCGCTAAACATCACGACATCCTGAAGCACAAGCACCAAAGGCAAGACCCATTGCAGAACGGCGAAAGTGCTCGCCAAGCGCCGCGGCGCTGGTTTCGGGCGAGTTTCGTGGCAGCCCAAAGCCACAAAAAATGAAAAATTGGATCGAAAACCGATTCGTTCACCGCGCAAACCCCCGATATTCGTCCCGCCCATCCAACGGCAAAGCGAATCAGCAGAAAGGCATAAATCAGCAGGAGCACAAGGAGCGTCGTTCGCATCCGAGTACGCCCGACGGCGGACAGGAGATAGAGTGCGACCGCCTGGGCTACAAAAATGGCGATTTGCAGAAGCGGCCGGTAGATCAGGTTGTCAAATTCAAAGAAGACCCGCCGACCGGCGATCTCGGAGTCGACCAGGATCCACCCCAGGTTCGCCGCGATGTCGTAGACACACAGTGCGACGATCAGCAAAATCCCAACCCTGGCCTGGCGAAAATGCCCCGGCTCATTCAGCGAAAGCGAGTCCGGCAGGAGCGAAAACCCCACCGGCACCGCGCATTCCGGACAAACCCCATCCGCCGGCAGGCTCCGCAGGTTATACCCGCACCCCCGGCAAACAACGTCGCGCTCAATCATCGCCGTGGACATCGCGCCGAATTGTACCGGCTATCCCACAATCCCCCCTCTCAATCCCCTTGTCACCCTGTCACCTTGTCACCTTGTCACTTTCACACCCCCACCCCGCGCGGTACGTTCCCCCACGTGCCCAATCCCCCCACCCGCACCGGCTGGATCCCCCTGGCCGTCATACTGCTCATCGCCCTTGCCCTTCGCCTCGCCTGGGCATTGCACCAGCCTTCGGACGACGCCTCGATCGACCAGCTTCCCGACCAGCGGGAATATCTCCAGCTCGCCCAGAACCTGAAAGACTCAGCCGGCCTCTGGATGATCGACCCGCGCTTCGACCAGGCGGTCTATGCCTATCGGACGCCTGGCTATCCCCTGCTTGTCGCACTCTGCGGCGCTAAGCCGATGATGGTTCGCATCGTGCAGGCTTTTATGGACACCAGCACCATCCTCCCCATCTTTCTTCTCGCCCGCCGCTGGCTCCCCATGCGCGGCGCGCTGCTCGCCTCCGCGATCGTCGCTATCAACCCCTTTATGATCTTTTTTACAGGACTCATCCTCTCCGAGACCCTTTTCACCTCGATGCTCTGCTGGGGATTGGCTCTGCTGGTCCTCAGCGGCGGCCCATGGCCCGATGGATCGAAGCTCCTCGCCTGGATCGGCGGCGCCGTTCTGCTGGCCTTCGCAGCACTGGTTCGGCCCGGCGCGATCCTCATGCCCGTTGCGCTCGGTTGCGCAGCCGCGCTCGTCAATCGTACTATTGTTGTGGAACGCTCCCAGAACGCCCACGGCGCTGCCGTGGGGAATTTCCCCCTCCCCGTCGCCGCGACCATGCTCCTCGTCACCGTCCTGGCGATCTTCCCCTGGGCCGCCCGAAACCGCTTTGTCCTCGGCTCCTGGATCTGGACCGCCACCGACGCCGGCATCACCCGCTACGACGGCTTCAACCCCGACGCCGTCGGCGATAGCAATCAATCCTTCCTCCAGTTCATGCCCTGGACGCGCGACATGACGGAAGTCGCCCGCTCCCGCTATTTCACCGGCCTCGCCAACGAATGGATCAAAGACCATCCGTGGGACTGCCTACACCTCGCCGCTATCAAAATCGCCAGGACCTGGAGCCCAATTCCACTTAGTGCGCAGTATGGCAGCCGATTATCGTATACAATGGCTGGGCTCGTTTATGGGGTTGGGTTCGACCTGCTTTTGCTCGCCGGACTGTGGAAGACCGTACTGCCTGGAGCGGTCAAGCGGCTGTTATTGTTGCCGGCGGTCTATTTTACCATCGCCGCCGCGTTATCGGTCGGGTCGCTCCGTTATCGCGTCCCAGGTGAAGGACCGATGGCTATTTTAGCCGCCTCAGCCTGCTGCCGCGTCCCTAAGCAGCTCATCAGGGGCGGACCTCATGAAAATGCTCGTTAACCCGGAGCGCCTTTTCGAAAAAAGCTGGCGGCCGCGCCATCCCCTGCGGCGGCAGCACTGCGCCGCCCGCAGGCGCTGCATGGCCGGACTCCTCCTCCTCCTCTGCATCATCATCTTCGGCTACATCTACCTCACCGACGCCCAGCGCGTCCGCTCCATGGCCAGCGCCTATCTCTCCGACCTCCTCGGTGGAGAAGTCACCATCGGCAGCGCCAACCTCACCGTCTTTGAAGGCCTCCGCCTCGACGACGTCACCCTCCGCGTCGATAACTCCAATCAGCCCGACTCCATCATCTTCCACGCCCGCACCTTCCTCATCCGCTATCACCCGGCCGAGCTCCTCGAAGGCAAGCTCTCCGCGACACAGATCGTCGCCATCGCGCCGGTGGTGATGCTCGTGGAAAACCCCGACACCCACCGCTGGAATTACCAGCGCATGTGGCACGGCGTCGGTCACCCGCCGAAGCGCAAGAATTCCAACGGCCTCTCCGGCCCCGCACAGCTCCCCCAGATCATCCTCCGCGACGCGCAGGTCGCCTACATGGAAATGCGCGACGGCAAAACCTACCCACTCGGCTGGTACAGCATCGAGGGAAGCCTCAACCCCTCCGACGAAGAGCCCGACCGCTACGACTTCCAGCTCCAGAGCCGCGGACGCGAAGCCATGGGCCCCAGCGTGGACGGAACCATCCGCACCGAAGGCGGTGTTTCCGTCGCCCACATGCAGAACTTCACCTTCGGACCCGACATCAAGACCATGCTCCTTGCCGAGCCCCGGCAATGGTGCGAATGGCATCAGCTCGAAGGACACATCGAAGTCCCCGAGATGGTCTACAACCCCAACCCCGGTGGTGGTGGCCCCATCTTCCGCGCCGAGCTGGTTCTCAGCGACGTGCAGATGGTCGTCCACCCCCAGGAATGGATGAGCCGCCAGCAAAACCAGCGCGTGCAGTTCATGCATGATTTCCTCGACTCGGCGGCGAAGAAAAAATGGATCACCGCCGACTTCGCCCAGACCATGCGCCGCCTCAGCACACCGGCTCCGGTCAGCTTCACGCAGGTCTCCGGCGACCTCGTCTTCACCCAGGCCGGAATCGAGCTCAAGGGAATCAGTGGAAAAATCGAAAACAACTGGTTCAACATCGACGGGCAGATGTCCGGATATTCCCCCGACGCCCCCGCGCATCTGACCATCTCCTCCGTTTCCGGGCATGACCTGGAAATCCCCGACATGCCGCCAGACTATCTCGGCACTCTCCCGCGCAGGCGCAGGACCTCATCGAGCATCTCCACCCCCATGGCACCTGCTCCCTCACCCTCGACATTCGCCGCAACGAACTCGACAGCGCCCCCACCGTCTCCGGCGAGATCGACGTCAAGGATGGCCAGTTCCATTTCGCCGATCTCCCCTACCCCGTCTCCCAGGTCACCGGGAAACTGATCATCGGCTACGACCCCATCGCCAAAATGGACGGCGTCCGCCTCCTCAACATCGTCGGCCATGGCCCGGTCGGAAATATCAACGAAAACGCCACGCTTTCCGTCGATGGTTTCGTCGGCCCGCTCCAAGGCGTCGCCGGCGCCTGGCTCCACATCAGCGGAAACAATTTCACGGGCGATCCCCTCCTGCGTTCCTCCCTCCCCGCCCCCGCGCAAAGCGCACTGGCCATTTTCGACGCCGACGCCCACGGACTCTTCCCCAAATTCCAATGCGACTTCTCCACCAACGTCGTCCGCCAGCCCGGCCCCGGAAAACCTTTTAACGTCGAAAGCGTTGTCGACGTGAAAGACGCCGAGGGAAAAATGGCCGCCTTCCCCTACCCGCTGCGCGATTTCTCCTGCCAGCTAGATATCGGCGAAGGGATTCTGCACGTCATCAACGGCCGCATGCCCCACGGCGCGGGAACCATCGGCGTCAGCGGAATCGTCCGCTGGAAAACCAACCTCTCCCGCCCCACCGCCGAACCGGACGGACCCAACATCGAGATCACCGGCACAAACCTCCCCATCGACGACGATCTCTCCGGCGCTCTGCCCCCAATGCAGCGCCAATGGGTCCAGAACGCCGGCCTCACCGGCAATCTCGATTTCGCCGGCCGCGTCTTTTCAACCGGAAATCACAAACCGATCGCCTACGCCTTCAACGCCACGCTCAAGCAGGGGGCCATCCAATCCCCGGACGGCACCGAATCCGCCATGTCCGGCCTCACCGCCCGGATTCACCTCACCCCGACGCGCCTGGTCATCGACGATCTCACCGGCCGTCGCGGCCCCAGCGCCGTTACCGCCAATGCGGTCCTCGACTGGTCCTCGCGCCCGCACATCGCCCTTTCCGGCGCCGCCAAAGACCTCGAGCTCAGCCCCTCGCTATTCAAAATGCTCCCCCAGCGCGCCCGCGACGCTTGGAACACCGTCCAGCCGCAGGGAACGATCGACGCCACCCTCCAGCTTTCCGAAACGCTCGGCGCCGCCCCCGACAACCTCCAGCTCCACATCGTCCCGAAAAATCTCTCCGTCACCCCCATCGCGCTCCCCTATCGCCTCGATAACGTGCAGGGAGATATCTCCGTCTCCCCGCAACAGGTCACCCTCAGCAATCTCACCGCTCACCACGGCAAATCTCAGCTCGCAATCTCCGGCGCCGGCAATCTCTCCGCACGCCCGGATTGGGTCCTCCAGGTCTCCGCCAACACCCTGGACGTCGATGACGAGCTCCTCAACGCCCTCCCCGCCTCCGTCTTCCAGATCCTCAGCGGCCTGAAAGTTCGCGGAAATATCGGCCTCGATCTCTCCAAGCTCGAATACTGGCCCACCGGCCAGTCCGCGACTCAACCCAGTGGGCCCGACGTCGACTTCGCCGCGAAAATCACCATGCAGGGGACCAACCTGGAAGTCGGCCTCCCCGCCACCGACGTTCACGGCACCATGGACCTCGCCGGCCTGATCCGCTCCGGACGCCTCCATCGTCTCGAAGGGCAATGCCAGGTCGATTCCGTCATGCTCGCCGGCCGGCAGGGGTCCAACCTCAAGCTCACCCTCGCCAAAATCACCGACGACCCCGAAATCGACATCTCCCACGTCGAAGGCACCTTCGCCTCCGGCGATCTCGCCGGTCAGGGGGATTACCTCTACCCCGATTCCGGCTCCAGCCGTTACGACATCAACCTCGTCCTTCGCGACGCCGACGTCAGGCAGATCACCAACCCCGCCGGCCAGGACATCCACGGCCGGGTCACCGCTTCCCTCCAACTGGGCGGAACCTGGGACGACCCCTCTTCCCGCCGCGGGCATGGAAATGTCTCCGTCGTCGGTGAAAAAATGTACAACATCCCCGTCATGCTCGGCCTTATGCAAATTACAAACCTCGCACTCCCCACCACCAGCCCTTTCAACCAGATCACCACGCGCTATGCCCTTGAAGGCCAAAAAGTTGAATTCGAAGACATCGACCTCAAGAGCAACGACGTTTCCATGACCGGCAGCGGTGAAATGGACTTCTCCAAACGCACGGTCAGCCTCTGGCTCGCCACCACCAACCCCACCCTCGTCGCCCTACCCATCCTTGGCCCCCTCATCAGCGGCGCCAATCAGGAATTGCTTCGCGTCCACATAAAAGGCACAATCGAGCAGCCGAAAGTCTCGGCCAGTACATTCGACACCGTCACCACGACCGTCGATGAAGTCTTCAAGGGATCGGACGAGGAACATCAATGATCAAACACGCCCCAGTCGCGGCGATCGTCGCCGTGCTCGCCGCCGCAAGCACCTTCGCGACTTTCGCCTCCGCTCAAAACACCACCTCTCCCCGAATTCGCTATGACAACCAGTGCTTCATCATCGACGGCAAGGACACCTTCCTCTACAGCGGATCCTTCCACTACTTCCGCTGCCCCAAGGCCCTCTGGGCCGACCGCTTCCAGAAAATGAAAGACGCCGGCATGAACTGCGTCGAAACCTACGTCGCCTGGAACTGGCACGAGCAGCAGATGCCGTCTTCGCCCGACGACTATTCGAAGGTCGACATGACCGACCTCACCGACTGGCTCAACATGGCCATTAACCAGTTCGGCTTCTACGTCATCCTCCGCCCCGGCCCCTATATCTGCGCCGAATGGGACGGCGGTGGATATCCCCAGTGGCTCGTCACCAAGCGCCCCGCCACCGCTTCCGAACACTGGTACCGCAGTGACGACCCGACCTATCTCCAGTGGTGCAGACACTGGTACACCGAAGTCGCCAAGGTTGTCGTCCCCTTCCAGATCACCCACATGGCCGCCGGAAAGCCCGGCGTCATCCTCTGGCAGATCGAAAACGAATATAACTACGCCCAGTTCCCAGCCGAAGTAAAACTCCACCAGCTCCAGGCCCTCGCCCACGACTCGCGAGATCTGGGCATCGACGTGCCGCTGATCACCTGCATGACCAGCGAATCGCCCCTCTACCGCCAGGACCCCTATCTCCTCGCCAACGTCATCGAGTGCCGCAACACGTATCCCGGCTTCAATCCCGACAACGAGCTGCGCGACATCAACGTCCTGAAAACCTACCAGCCCGAAAAACCCCGCATGATCACCGAGCTCCAGGGCGGATGGTTCTCCGAAAACGGCAACCGCCTCAGCGGCGACCAGGGATTCACCCCCCAGCAAATCACCCACGTCACCCTCCTCGCCTGGGCCAACGGATATACCGGCTCCAACTATTACATGATGTTCGGCGGCACCAACCTCTGGGACTGGGGCTCCGCCAACAAGACCACCAGCTATGACTACGCCGCCCCCATCCGCGAATGGGGCGGCGTCGGTCCACGCTATTTCGCCGTCCAGTCCATGGCCAATTTCCTCAAAGATCACGGCTCACAGCTCGCCCGCTCCCAGGACGTCGATATCTCCGGCACCAACGCCCCCGATGGAATCTCCGGCCAGCTTCGCAAAGGCCGCGACGGCAGCCTCTTCCTCTTCGTCTTCAACGACCAGCAAAACAGCCCCGCCTCCGGCTCCTTCCCCGTCGCCAACACCATCACCGGAAACGTCCAGTACGATCTCACTCCCTACGACGCCAAAATCCTCTATCTCCCGCCCGGCGTAACCGACGCCTCCAAGGGCCAGTGGTATCCGCAGCCCGTCACTCCCCCCGCCCGCCCAACCAATCTCCCGTCTCCCATCACCATCGCCGACGTGCGCACGCAAGTTGACCCCGGCCCCGTCGACGGCTCCTGGCACGATCTCCCCGCCGGCGCCAGCATCGAAGACGTCGGCATCTTCAACCGCGGCTACGTCTTCTATAAATCCGCCCCCTTCACCCTCTCCACTTCCGCCCCCGCCATGATCTCCTCCGACCTCTCCTGGCAGGACGACTTCATCGGCTCTCTCAACGGCAATCGCCTCGAAACCAAGCACCACGGCCGCGGCACCGTCGGCGCTTTCCTCACCAACCTCTCCACCAACTCCAACCAGCTCGAACTCCTCTACGAAAACGGCGGCCGCGATAACGGTGGTGGAATCGACGCCCGCTGCGGCCTCAAAAATCTCGCCGTCTCCTCCGGCGGACTTCTCCCCATGGACCTCCCCACTTGGGTCCGCAAACCCGAGACCGGCGACCCCACCCCCGACGTCGCCGCCGACGTCGATGATTCCACCTGGGCCTCCACCAACATCGACAACCGCCCCAACCAGGTCCGCCCCCAGCAAACCTCCGTCTTCCGCACGCACTTTGACCTGACGCCCGCGGACATCGCCGCCGGTCCGCGCCAGCTTGTCTTCGGCGCCCTCTCCGGCCAGCGCCATGTTTACCTCAATGGCACGATCATCCTCGGCAAATCCGGCCCGCCGCGCTACGACCTGACCAACCTTCTCCACCCCGGCCGCAACACCATCGCCGTCATCGTCATCGCCAGCACCCGCAGCGCCGGCATCGGCGGCAGCGCCGAGCTCGACCCGCTCAACTCCCCCGCTGCCCTCCCCATCCAGTGGCAAATCTCCACCCAAACCACCGGCCTGGCCAACAACTGGCAAGCCCCCGATCTCGACGACTCCAACTGGAACGACGTCAAGCTAGATTCCCACACCGCTGTCGATCCGCCACCTTCAAACACGCCGATCAACCTCGTCTGGTACCGCCTGAAATTCCCCTTGCCAACGGCTGATCCCCACGTCTGGGTCCCCTGGAAGCTCCACGTCGAAGCCGACGGCAACGGCTTCATCTACCTCAACGGCCACCAGCTCGGCCGGTACTGGGAAATCGGCCCGCAAAAAGATTTCTTCCTCCCCGAATGCTGGCTCAACTTCGGCCCCACCGCCCAAAACGAAGTAGCCATCTGCATGCGCCCAACAACAAACGCCCCCGCCATCAAGCAAGCAAGCGTCTCCCCCTACGCCGATTTCGCGGAATCGCGCTGACCTTATTGCGATTCACCGCGGAGAGCGCAAAAGGAAATTCTGATTTGTATTTTCTTGGCGTCTTGAGCGAAGCGGGCGGTTATAAGATTTTTTAACCGCCAAGACGCCAAGAGACTTCGATGAGCCTCAGTCGAATCGCGCCAAGAAAGAAATTGTTTTTTGTCTCCGCGCTCTCTGCGATCTCCGCGGTAAGCAATTGTCTTTAGTGCGGCGACTTGTCCGAGACAACCTTGAATACCTGATAACTCGCGGGAACAGCCCCGATGTTCTTGAACGTCCGCTTGTCATTCGGGGCGCAATAGAAAAGCGATCCCTCCTTCATGCGGGAGGTAACGCCGTTGACCGTCGCTTCCAGAAAACCCGATCGGACGATGAACAGTTCATCGCCGGGATCGATCATATCGGTCCGGGTACTCTCACCCGGATTCAGTGTCGTGATGTGAACCACAAGCCGCTGAAAAGTAAGCGTAGGCGAATCGAGAATCGCCACGCGAGACCCGGTCGGAGTTGATGTCGGCGTAATCCCATCGCAGTCAATCACGCTCGACCCCAGTTTGCCCGGCACGGCCTGCTCGACCGCCGGCCGATCCGCGGCAGCGTGAACCAGATCGGTGACGAAGTTAATCACATAATAAGTAGCATCTGTCGTCCCCACATTTTTCAGATTATGCGGATCATGCGAAGCAAAAAAGACCAAAAACCCCGGCCCGGCCGGGTGTTTTTTTCCGTTGATCGAAACCTCGACATTCCCTTCCTTGATCAGCAGCATTTCCTCCCACGCATGATGATGCACCGCATGCGAAAACATCCCCGGCCGCAGCGTCGTGATATGAACCTCGAATTTAACCAGCGCTTCCGTCGGATTATCAAACAGCGACACCGCCCGCCCCACCGGCGTATACCGCGGCACCAGCGAATCCCAATCCACAAACGTCGTCCCCAGCACCGCCGAATGCGCCGGCGGCGAGTAGCGGACCTCAACGGGCTCAAGGGGCGATGGTTGGGTATCCGCCGCAAACGCGATCGCTGCCAGCGCCCCGACGACTCCAAGCAACGCACCGAAATGGTCGAATCCGAGAGGGTTCATCTTTCTCCAAAACGACTTTAAACCGAGGAACACCATTCAGCCACCCAGGCACCCCCGTTTAGCCGCGCCCCGAAGAGAAGCGATTAGCGTACGGGCGGAAATGCAGGACTTACCTTTCGCTTCCGACCATAGGCAAGAGTGGATATTAGTGCACCCGCATTCCGATACGCCGCCCGCCCCCGTTTAGCGGCCCCGCTTGCGGGGCGTCCTCGCTGACCTTGTTTCGCTGGCATCCCGCCCATATGAGCGCGCCCCACACCTACCTCACCGACCGCCTCTGTGTCGTCCTGTCCGGCACCTGGTGGATAAACAGCGGCCCCGAGTTCAACCCGGCCAACTGCGTTCCAATGCCTCCCGGAAGTTTCGTCCGCAGACGAGCCCACACGCCCCACTACGACGGCGTCATAGCCGCGGGAACAGAGCCGGCCATCGTGGCAATCTGCGGCTTGTCTCCCATCGGCGTGCAGTTGGTGGAACCTGCCAGCCCAGGCTGGAGACGGGTATGAGCGAAACGGACGAATTGAAGGTGGGGGGGATGCAGAAGGGGTCAGGTTCCGTTTCGTATGAAACGGAACCTAACGCTTTCCACCTTCCCTAGACTTTTGTACTGAAGTCCCCGAAGAACAAAATTCCCCGCTCTCGCCCCGTTTTGACCTCGTCGCCACCTGCTATTTGGCTTCAATTCCTCCAATACCTCGCTCCAATTCCTTCGCAGCCGCCTCATGGCCGGCGGCCTCCAACGCCTTTGCAGACTTATCTATCTCCGAATGCCAGTCAATCTCTTTAAACTGTTTTATGGCCGCCTTTACCTCATTCATGGCTTTGTTCCAAGCCGAGTTCATCGTTTCCCGTAAAAGGTCAACCTCGCCCTTAAGCGACGGATCGGCCGACTGCCATCTGCCGGCGCGCCCCAAAACCTTTAGAGCGTGTTGTGAACTTTCCCCATCATCTGCGATATTGGGTGGATGGCAAGGAAGCCTTACCCAACTGACGTGACGGATGAAGAATGGGCATTTGTGCGCCGTATCTGACGCTGATGCGGGAAGATGCTCCGCAGCGGGAACATTCGCTACGTGAGGTCTTCGATGCGTTGCGATACGTGGTTCGAGCCGGCGAAGCCTGGCGAATGATGCCCAACGATCTGCCGCCCTGGGACATCGTTTATCAGCAGACCCGGCGCTGGATCAAAGCCGGCGTGTTCGAGGCCATGACGCATGATCTGCGTGAATTGCTGCGGATGCTGGCCGGCCGCGATCCCAAACCATCGGCAGCGATCTTCGATAGTCGCACGCTGCAGAGCACGCCCGAGAGCGGCGGCCGTGGCGGTTACGACGGAGCCAAGCGAAAGAAAGGAAGCAAGACGCACATGGCGGTGGACACGCTGGGACATCTGCTGGCGCTGCACGTAACATCGGCCGATCAGCAGGACCGTTCACGTGTGAAGCAACTGGCCCGGGACGTGCAGAAAGCCACCGGCGATTCGGTGGCGTTGGCATTTGTGGATCAGGGATACACCGGCGAACAACCCGCTGCCGACGCGGCGAAAAGCGACATCGAATTGTCGGTGGTTAAACTTCCGCAGGCCAAACGAGGCTTCGTGCTGCTCCCCCGGCGATGGGTTGTCGAGAGATCGTTCGGCTGGCTCGGACGCTTCCGCCGATTGGCTCGTGACTACGAACGGTTGGCCACGACTCTGGCCGGTCTTCACTTTGTCGCCTTTGCCTGTGTGATGCTGCGTCGGCTCATGATGACAGGAGTGGCGTAAAGTGCACAACACGCTCTAGGTAGCCCTTCTGGCTATCTTCGAGCTCGGTAACAGAGTGATCAAGATGTCGCTGATATGAGCCACTGATTGCTTTAGCCATAACTGCGGCTTGGCTAGGATCGGTCTTACCATCTCGCAATCCTGCGATTAAAGCAAAGAGCGCTCTCATCTCGCTCGCGGCCAATTGGCTGTCAACTGCCGAGCTCTCCAACGAAGCCAACAAATTGCTGACCTCGCGCTGTAGGACGTGCGAGACCTTCAATCCGGTGACTATGACGTCAAACTGTCCGGCCGCCGATGGGACGTCAATTTTATCAAGCGCCAAATTGCGACGCAGATCGACGAGTTTTTCCTCTAGCGGTGGATGTATTGGAGAGCTTATGCGTTCAAGTAGCCACAGACCTACTACGAATAGCCCCGCGATCCGGAGACTATGTACGTTTGCGAGGTTCCAACGGATCGCCGCTTCTAGAAATCCAGTGAGCGCGCAACCTTTCAAAGCGAGACCAAACAGCTCAAATATTTTCACCACCCATCTTGATGCGGAGGCTGTTGTGCTTGGGGCGATCAGGTCGGTAAAGCTGATCACAAGGGCGACGGCGAAAAAAACGAACGAGAACCCGTAGTTGATGACAACGGCGTGAAACGCGCCGGGCGCACACCAACGCTCACACCACGCCAAATACAGGATTAAAACTGCCCTCAGTAAGTGCAGTAGAATGAGCTGGCGGGCCGTCCCGATCATCGAACCAACGGTCCACAATCTCCCAGAGCCGGAAGTTGAAAAGGGCGAACAAATTGTCGCAAATTGCCGGACGGAATCGAAAAAGAGGAACACCAATAGAGCCACAACGGCAATCGTATTAAAAGATGGAATCTGCTGTTCGAGCAAATTAAAAAGTGCCCAGACCAGCACACCCAATGATCCAAAGATCGCCCAAAGCGTCCAACCAGGCCGCTGGTTCCGCCGTTCGCTGAGCCCGATCTCAAAATCAATTGCGTTTAGAAGTCGGTCCGCACGTATGTCCGATACCTCACAATCACGTTTTTCATTTGATCCAGTGGTCACAATCTCCTCGCCCAAACAATCAACGATTCAATTTGCGGGGTCGGAATCCTCGCCCTTTTTACCGAAAGAATACGCAAAGTGGAAATGTGCGGAAAAGGGGTCAGTCAGGAAAAGGGGTCAGGTTCCGTTTCGTAGGCAATGGAACCTGAAACCTTTCAATTCCCCGCCGTGTTCAACACAAACACCCGCAACGACCCGATCGTCACAAAGCCCAAAGCGACCGCCTGCTTCAGATCGTCATCGCGCTCGTAGCCAACGAGCGGGAGTTCGGACGGAAACGACCGCATCGTGGCGGACACGGCGCCATGCCACAACTCCGCGGCCCTTACGCCCGGCCCAAAGACGTTGGACAATCCAATCACTTCATCGGTTCGATTCGCGATGGCAACGGCCTTGACCCGTCCATCCCTATCTTTTCCAGCCAGAAACGCAATCGCCGGGTCGGCGAGAAGGCTGGCGGGAAACTGGCGGGGCGTGCCAATTGCCGCGTGATTGGCCTGATCGTTGCGCCACGCTCGTTCAAAATCCAGGAGTTCGGCGTCGGTCCCGATCCGCGCCCAATGCAGGTGAACGGACTTCGGCGCGAACCGCGCGGGGTCAAGCCAGATCCACGAAGCCTCGAACAACAGGCCAAATCGGCGACGCCTTTCCGCTGTCGCATTGTCGAGACACGCGAGCGGGTCGATGCACGAGAAACTGTCCTTAAATGCAAATGATCGCCCGGGATTCGCCCCCAAAGTCTCTCGGATAAGTCGTTGTTGTCCGGCAACACTCGATCCGCCGCGCATCGCGACCATGTTTGAGTAGTATGGCGGCGGCGTGCCGCTATTGAACCAGGCGTCTTCGATGAACTTGCACGGGCAACCGTGGGCCTGACAGACCGCATGGCACCAACGGGCGTTGTTCTCGGCGGCAACACGGACTCTGTCGTCGCTCATGGTCCATCAATCGTATCTGGATTTGCCAGAGATCGCTTCACCGGGGATTCATTCAGTTCGCCGCCGCTCGTCGTCGGCGTCCGCTGGGAAATGCAAAGGGGACATTCAAAATTTGTCCGGATAGTTCGATCTCTAGCCAGCCAATCCCCGATCAAAAAGTTATAGTTTCGTCTTGTCACCGCAAAGCGGTTGCTCCGGAAATAGATGCGGTCGCCGAAAGGGGCGCAGAAGGGATCAGGTTCCGTATCGTAGGAGACGGAACCTGCCCCCTTTCAATTTCCATGATCGAGTATTGTCCGTGTCGTCAGTCGGTCCGACGACAGGCAAATTCGTAACTGTCGCCCCATCTACCGGGCCTGCACAATCCAGTTGTGCGCCTTTGTCTTCCAATCATGCATATAATGCGTCTTAGCGGTGAAATATGGACGTGCCACCAACCCAGCCCGATCCCCTTCCAAAGCATGATGCCAACGCTGAGCTTCAGCGCCAGAGTTTTCACGCGCTTTATGGAATAACTAAAAACTCAAGCCTGTTACTCCGCGACGAGCGGCAAATGGACTACGGCGTCGATGCGAGCTTCGAAATCGTCGTCAACGGTTGTCCCACAAACTACCGATCCCAAGTCCAGATAAAATCCACAGCGTGCGCGGAAATTAATTCCGATGGATCGACCTCTAAAGCAATCGAAGTTGCGAATTTCAACTACCTTCTGAACGGGCTTTGCCCAATTTATTTTTATTATTCCGCCGAACACGACAAGTTCTGGTACACATGGGCGTTCGATGAGCTTCGACGCTTGGAGTCGGTCAACCCGAAGTGGAAACAGCAAAGCACTGTGACCATCCGTTTCGCGAACGTGGTGACCGAGACCGCACTTCACGAGATCCATTCCCGAATTGCAAACGAGTCCCGGAACCACCGCGCGATCACCGACACGTTGGCACGCCACACGGTTCATGAATCCCCGAAAATTCGAATCGATCCGAAAACGCTCGAAATCGAGACTGGTGACGGAGCCTACAAAGTCCTGGCCGCGGCCGGATTTACCTTGATTTCCTGCGGATATTGGAAAGAAGTTCTCACGAAGGTAGATCTGCTGCCGTTTCGCTTACAGCGAAAACCCCGAATCCAGCTCCTCCTTGCATACACCTATTACCTGCAAGGTCAGCCGCTTGCGGCCTACGCCCATTGCGGGGCGGCAAAATTGCGAGAGGCCGAGCTAAGCCAGAGCGACCGGGAAATTCTGTCAGCAATCCGTGACGCGTGTGAGTGCCAAATCGGAAAAATAAGTCGGGAGGAGTACACGAAGCGTCAAATGGAAGCCGCGGCCGCTCACGGGGCCTCCATCCAATGCCGGATCGAAGCGGTTCGGTTTTCTCTCCTGTCGGAAAGAAAGCCGGATCGCCGGTCAGCACTTCTAATAAAACTGCGCTCGCTTTCAAGAGAGGCGCTATCAGATCCGACGAACAGCGTCCCGTTCAAGCTTCAGACGCGGATGTACCTCGCATACGCAGAAGGTACCGAAAACCAACTCGCACTGGGCATAAGCCTTTCAATACTCAACGTACAACTGACACTCAAAAAGGACTGGGCACGCCCTGATGTTCGTCCGCTGAGGAACGCCCTTGCGGCAATGGAGAAATGGAAGGCGGAAATGAAAACGCTACTTAGTGACGCCGAGAGCTGTCGAATTCCTTGGCTCATCGCCGAGGTCCGCCGGACGTCTCTCTTGATGCAGACGGCTCTGCTTTCGTTCAGACGCTATGGCTCCAGGCTCATGGATTTGAATTCGCCCCCCGTGCGCTCGGAAATTGAACCGCTAATCAAGGAAGCCGAGGAACTCGCCGCCCAATTCGGCTCGGCCGGAAATATCGAAGGCGAGATGAGAGCGCGGATTGCAATCTGCGACCTCTACGAGATTATCGACGATATTTCTGCCGCGAAAAACATTGCCGGCAGCGTGAAGCCAATCGCTGAAGCCCTGGGACTTACGGAAGTTTTATCATTGGCGGAACAGCATCTTTGTGGCAAAACGCTTCTCCAAGCGACGGAAAACGAGATGAGGCGCAACCGTGACGGAGATCAGGACATAATTGCGTCGGAATCGTCGGACGAAGAAATAAATGGTATGGCCGAAGCTGCCATGGACTCATTCCAGCTGCCCCGCGAACGCCTAGCGAATGTAAAGCAAGATTTTAGAAGCATACGGTTGGCAGCAACCGAACGGTTACACTGGTGTCGGCACATTGGGCAAATTCAAAATCTGCTTCACGTAAAAAATCCTGTAACCGCATATGCCGCCCCGCCAGATTGGTTCAGTAAATGCGAAAAACACGGGTACGAGTCCTTGCAGGGTTCGACTGATATGTGCCAGGTAATGGAGGGCTTCAAGAGAGCCTACTGCAACGGCTGTCCCGACCGAGACCCAAAACTGAAAATAGCTGCCGATTTACATTCGCGGGGCGGATAGAAACTAAAGACTGATTCAACACATTTCCCCACCTCCTCCCTCTGGCCCTGATGCCAGAACCTGACGCCTCCCCGTTTGGAACTTCGAATTTCGAGTTTGATTCGGATTTCGAGTTTCGAATTTCGAGTTTCAATTCTGATATCATTGATATCAAAGATATCATTGATATCACGAAAACCGCCCACCCAAATCCCCCATTCCCCCCATTTGATCGCGGACTGTAACCTTTTGTACCGAAGCCCCCGCGCCGAAGAAATTGATTTCCCCACTCGCAACGCGCAACTCGCAACTCGCAACTTTTTTTACCTGACAGGAATCTTCCAAATCCCCCACTCCCCACCCCGGTTGCTCCGGAAGTAGACGGCATTCCCGCTCGGATCCCATGCCGGGCAATCATCAATGCTCCCATTGGTCGTCACCTGCTCCGGCTTATCCGAATGCGCCAGTTCCACGACCCAGATATCCGGATTCCGCCGGCGGACATCGATGACGCGGTTGTCGTGCAGCTCGGGAAAAACCGCGAACGAGCGGTCGGAGACGAAGGCCATCATGCTCCCATCCTTCGACCAGCAGGGATCGTAGCATTCCGAATCCGGATCGTTGGTGATCTCGATCGGCGAGCCGCCGCGGTCGGAGATGCGGTAGATCTCCCGGTTTCCAGTGCGCTGATTGACGCTGGTAAACAGCAGCGAATCCGCCCGCGGGCTGACCCGCGGCTGACTCACCGGGATCGTCGCCAGGTCCGTCCGCAAATTGCTGTCCACCGGCGCGACATAAAGCTGCGGGTCGGGCTGGCTGTCGGAGAGGACCTCGTAAAACAATCGCGGCTTGGGCATGGCGTCGATCATCGGCCACAGGTCCTGCTCATCGCCATAGGTGAGCTGGTCGATCCCCGTCGCGCCATCGAGGCTCTTGCGCCAGACGTTGAGGTATTTGCCGGCGCGGTTGGAGGAGTAGACGATCTGGCTGCCGTCCGGCGTAAACGACGGCATAAGGTCGAGCGATTTGCCATCCGTGACTTCCTGCACGTTTCCGGGACCGCTGGTATCTACCGCGAGGATTTGCGAGCGGAGTTCCTGGCGGGTGGTGCCGGAGATGAGGGTAAAGACGATTTTGCCGCCGTCGGGGCTGACCGCGAGCGTGCCGATCGTCGAGCCGTGCGGGGCCTGGAAGATCTGCGTCGGCGGATCTTTGCCGGGGCCTTCGCTGATGTCTTTCATGGCAACCGTGTCCGGCTGAACTTTGGGGACGATCTGCCACACGCCGTCCGAATCGCGCTGCAGATCGACGGTGGTCTGCTGCACGAAGCGGGTCATGATTTCCTTGAGGGTGACCGAATATTCACTGCGGCCGTCGTCCCAGCCGATGGGGATGTTGGCGGGATACCACTCGGTCTGCTGGGTTTGTTTGCTGGCGTTGGCGGTGAAGACGGGGAGATTGCCGTCGTTGTCAGGAACGTAGCTGAGCTGAATAGTGGGAACACCGTCAGGTCCGGGGACGGCCTGCTGGCCGTTAATGGAAACGACAGCGCCGGCTGGGTCGGTGACGATGCGGACGATTTTCTGGTGGGGAACGAGGTCGATCTGGTAATCCCCCTTGCCGTTGTCCCAGGAGATGTCGTGCTCGACGGGGTCGTAGCCGGCCTTGGAGATGATGATCCGTTTGCTGGGGAATTGGCCGCTGCTGTTGTCGAAGGGAAAGGCAAGCTGCTTGGCGACGACGGGCCCGGTGCCGATGTCGGTTCCGTCGAGATTCACCGTTGCGCCGGGGGGATTGGTGGTAATGCTTACGTCCTTGCGCTTGGGCTGGAGCTGAAGGACGTAATCGGCGGAGGCGTCGGTCCAGTTGACGGTGAGGCGGGCGGGCTCCCATCCCTCGCGCGAGGCAACAATGTCGTGATGCGTCCAGTTATCCTGCTCGTCAATGGTGAAATCCTGCACCGAGCCGGCCTGGGAAACGGGCCCGCTGGTGATCGGCGTGCCATCGACATAGACGTTGGCCGGGATCGGCACGATGGAAAAGCTGAGTCGCTTCTGATAGGGGCTGAGATCGACTTCAACGCTGTTAGAGGGATCGTCGCGATGCAGGGCGATGGTTTTGTCCTGATACCCGCGTCGCTGGGCGGTGACGAGGTGGACATCGGAGTCATTCTTGAACTTAATGGTGGCGGTGAGCTGGCCCATGCCCTTCTGAAGGCCGCTGTCGACGGTGATCATGGTGTCGGGGGGCCTGGCGGTGATCGTAATTTCCCGCGTCGTGGTACAGCCGGCAATGAAGAAGACGAAAACGAGACCCGCCCAGCGCATAATGAACTCCTGGCGAACAACTGGTTTAGCTTAAAGCGGCGAATCCGGCAACACCTGCACAATGTCGCGCCTCGTGCTGATCTCCCGGCGGCGGGCCGGGTGAGGCGAATGAGTTGATTATCCTTCCTGATTTGCCATTGCCTTGCGATTTTTCGGGGGGCGGATGGAGACTTCGACGGCTTGGGCTTCGGCGGGCAGGTTTTGCGCGGCGTGAATCGCGTCGCGCACGCTTTGCGCGATGCCGGTGACGTCGAGGCCGATTTCGGTAAGCTGCTGCTTGCGGGTGGCGTGGGCGATCAGGCGGTCGGGCATGCCCAGGGCGGTGAGATGCGCGGTGGGCAAAGAGTGGCCGACGGCGTGTTCGACGACGGCGGAGCCGAAACCGTTTTGGAGCGAATGATCTTCCAGCGTGAGCACCGCGTGGCCGGGGCGGAGGACGCGCGAAAGCATCTCGCCGTCGAGGGGCTTGCAGAAGCGGGCGTCGATCACTTCGATTTCGATTCCATCCTGGGCAAGCAGCGCGGCGGCGTCCATCGCGCTTTCGGCGAGGGCGCCGTAGGCGATCAGCGTGGCGTCGGGGCCGCTCGCGGAGGATTCGGCTCTTGCCGACTGACCATTCTTCGATGGCGCCGGCACGGAGAGCGGAGTCGATGATTTCATCGAAATTTTCGGCCGGGACGTTGTCGCGCGGATAGCGGATGGCGCTGGCGGTTTCGAGGGAGAGGGCCAGACGCAGGGAGCGGTTGAGTTCGGCTTCGTCGCTGGGGGCCATCAGGACGATGCCGGGCAGCGGGCGGAGGAAGGCCTGGTCCATGAAGCCGTGATGGACGGCGCCGTCGTCGCCGACGAAACCGGCGCGATCCATGCAGAAGCGACGGGCAGATGGTTGAGGGCGACTTCCTGCCAGACCTGATCGAATGCGCGCTGGAGGAATGTGGAATAGATGGCGGCGAAGGGGCGCATGCCGGCTCTTGGCCATGCCGGCGGCCATGGCGGTGAGATGGCTTTCGCAGATTCCGGTGTCGATAGTAGCGGTCGGGGATTTCCTTTTCGAATTTGCTCAGGCCGGTGCCATCGGGCATGGCGGCGGTGAGGGCGACGACGCGCTGATCTTTTTTGGCCAGGGCGATCATGGCGTCGGCAAAAGCGGTGGTCCATGATCTTGCCGGGGCCTTTGTTGATTTCGACCCGGCAGCCGTTGACCTGGAATGCGGCGGGGCTGTGGAATTGGTCGGCTCGGTGCTGGCGATTTCGTAGCCGTTGCCTTTGACGGTCTTCACATGCAGCAGCGACGGGCGCTTGAACGTGCTTGATCTCGGCGAGCATGTTGATCAGGCCGGGCAGATCGTGGCCGTCGAGGGGGCCGAAGTATTTGATGCCGAGGGTTTCGAAAATCTGGCCGGGCCAGATGGCGCTTTTGACGCCGTCGGTGACATGACGCCAGACCTGCTCGACGGTGTGACCGACGGTGGGAGGGAGGCGACCGACGAATTTTTCGGCGAGGCGTCTTGGCTTCGCCGTAGGTGGTGCTGACGCGGATGCGCTCGAGGTATTGGCTGAACGCGCCTTGCGGCTGGCTGATGCTCATGCCGTTGTCGTTGAGGATGATCAGCAGTTGGCGTTTGAGCGTGCCGGCGTTGTTGAGACCTTCGAAGGCCAGGCCATTGACGATGGAGGCATCGCCGACGACGGCGACGACGTTGCCGGTTCTGTGCATGAGGTCTGTCGCCGCGGGCCATGCCGACGGCGGTGCTGATGGCGGTGCCGGCATGACCGACGGCGAAGAGGTCGTAGGGGGATTCTCGGGATTGGGGAATCCGCTGACGGAGCCCTTTTTGCGGAGAGTGGGGAACATCGCGAGCGCGGCCGGTGAGCATTTTGTGGGCATAGCACTGATGGCCGACGTCCCAGAGAAGCCAATCGGGGCCGGTGGGATAGGGGCCGAAGTCGTAAACGTAGTGGAGGGCGATGCGTAAGCTCGGCCACGCCGAGATTACTGGCCAGATGGCCGCCGTTTTGCTGACGGATTGAACAATGCGGTCACGGATTTCCGCGGCAAGGGTCGTCAACTCCTCCATGGAAAGGCGGCGAATGTCCGTCGGAATATGAATCGATTCCAACAATCCCATATTTCGATCTCCTACAAACCGGGCATCCTTGCCCGGGCAATGCGCCAATGCGGCCGAGACGACAGAGACAACCGAACCCATGCAACATCGCACAACAACTATTGCGATTTCCAACCGCATTTCCAGCCCTGAGGAAGCCTTTTTAGCGTACCATGATAGGACCGTCCATGGCAGAACTTGCATGTGATTTTGACAGATATTGATTATTTGTTGCGTTCGACGACAAATTCCGCAAGTGACCGCAGTCCAGCGGGCGCGATCGCCAAGGGGCTTAATCGCGGCCAGAGCAGCGGATAATTGCTCTTTTGCGGCGGCCGGCTTTCTTCCAGGCCCAAAAGCATCGGGTAAGTCACTTTTCCTTTTGCTGCGTCCTTTTTTGTGGCTTTGCCGAGCTGCTCGGCGGTGGAGGTCTCGTCGAGGATGTCATCGACGATCTGGAACGCCAGGCCCAGGTGTCGGCCGAAGGCGTCGAGGGCGGCAGAGCTCGTTTGGCTCGGCGCCGGCGGCAATGCCGCCCATGCGGCAGGAGGCGGTCAGCAGGGCGCCGGTCTTCATGCGGTGAAGATGCTGAAGCTCGGCGAGATTTTTGCGGGATGGGCGTTTCGTCCATGTCGATGACCTGGCCGCCGATCATTCCGGCGGGGCCGGAGGCGTGGGCGAGCTCACCGACGAGGGGGGCGACGAGCTTGGGTTCGGCGTCGGCGGCGAGGATTTCGAAGGCGATGGTGGTCATGGCATCGCCGGCGAGGATGGCCATCGCTTCGCCGAAAACCTTGTGATTGGTCGGGCGGCCGCGGCGGAGGTCGTCATCGTCCATGGCCGGGAGATCGTCGTGAACGAGGCTGAAGGTGTGGATCAGTTCCATCGCGGCGGCGGCAGCGAGCGCGGAGGGGGAGGGATTCGAGGGGCTCGATTTGTTCTGACAGGCGCGGGCGGATTCGAAAACGAGGGCGGGGCGAAGGCGTTTTCCGCCGGCCATGAGGCTATATTGAATCGCCTCGATTAATCGGGCCGGGGCGTCGGAGAAGCGCTTGTCGAACGCCTGGAAATAGGCGGTGACCAGGCGGGCGCTGGTTTCCAGCAGCTCGGTGGCGTCGACCTCGCTGAGGGGCATGGATTGCGTTGAACTCACAGCGACCTCTTCCCTTGCAATTGCCATAGCATAGCGTTTTTGGGTGGCTGATTCGAGAGCGATGTTTGAGGGGCGACTGAACAGAACTGAACATTTCTGAACACTTTTAAATGTTTGATTTAGCGGATGCTAGCCTACCTACGGATTGTAAGCCTCGTTTTCTGAGTAATTTAAGGTCGGCCCATTTCCGAATGACAAGGTTACGCCAGTAAAAGTGTTCAGTTTGTCGGCGTAGTGCTATAGGCTTGTGTATTTACCTCCACGCCAGCACGCCGAAGACTCCTTCATGCTCCTTGATTCGCCGCGGCAATGTCATCAGGCGGTCGCGGTAAATGCTCAGGAGGAGACCCAGCGCAAAGAGCGCCGCACCGCCGATGGCAAGGTAGACGCCGAGGGCGAGCTGGGCGCGCATTCCGGCGAAGACGATGAGCATGGCAAGGTGCAGGGCGAGGAGGGAGCCACCGACGAGGGTGGTGGCGCGCAGGCGGCACATGAAGCCGCTAACGAACATCAGGATGCTGACGGTGGCGAGGGCGATTTCGTCGTGCATAGAGATGTCACTGAAACCGAACCGGTTGACGAGCGCGGCAATCGCCAGTGGAAGGCCGGCCAGCAGGCTGCCGAAGAGGAGGCAAAAGCTGGCGCCGTCGCTGTGGCGGTTCTGCTCGCGATACCAGAGGGCGTAGCCGAAGGTGAGCATGATCAATCCGACAGCGACGCAGAACATCTCAATATGTTGCCAGAAGCTGAGATGAATCTGCCGCTGCACGACGGCGACCGTCAGTGCCGCCTGGACGATGGAGACAGCGATATACCAACGGCGGAATTCGCTGGGGCGGGCCAAACCGGCCGACACAAGCGCCATCACGGCAAAGATTGCCATGACGATCGCCAGGGTCCAATCCGTGCTGTCCAAAAGGAGATGGCTCAGGGCGAGTAACGCAGCGCCAACCGATGACAGGGACATGAGGGCGTTGGCGGATCGCGAAGAGGCGATTGCCAGCTCGGATTGCGCAGAATACGAGGCGATTGCCCGCGAGCAGAACCAAGCCAAGTGCGGCATATGTCATGCAGAAATATTCGGTGGAAAAGTTCCAATAGCTCAAAAGCTGCCACTGTGCGGCGCAAATCATTGCGGTGGCGAGATAGACGTTGAAACCGCCGCGGTAGAGGATTGCGGCCGCGGCATAAAAGAGCGCGGCTTCACCGAAGAGCAGCGCAAGCATCACGCTGACATTCAAACCCGTGACCGGTTGAACGAATTCCACAAAATGCAGCGCGGCGAAAACGGCGCTCAGAAGAAGGACAAGCGTTCCGCCGTGCGCCACGGCGATCAGCGGCTGCTGTGCGGGCCTTTCGTGATAGAACCGGGATATCAGCAGGTAAAGAAGGGGGAGCGCCATCAGGACGCACAACTGTACGGGCCAGGTCTTGACGCCGAGCATCGTCAACAATCCAGCCGCGCCAATCAGCGTCACGGTCGCTGCCGCGACGACATAAATCCCGGCCAGTTGCGGCATGCGACGCTGATGCAAAAGCGAGGAGATTTGGCAACAAACGGCGGTCAGTGCCATCGAGCCGACGTAGGTCCAGGTGATCGAATAAGGCCAGGCATTGTACACGTCCACGCGAGTGGCCCGCAGGTGCAGGAGAAAACCCAGCACTACGGGAACCAGCGCCAGGCTGATTCCCAGCGCCGGCAGCGGACGAAGCAGGGGAGAGGATTTCGCGGCGATCTCCTTTGGCGTTGCAATCCAATGCGCGAGGTTCACTACCAGTGATGTCGCCGTTAAAACACCGATAAGAACCGGCGGATGAGTCCAGAGCTGGGCCAGATCGATGGCCAGAAATTCGGCCCAGAGCAGGGTGAAGGCGGCGAGATAGACATAAACGCCGACGCGGCGGACGACCAGATCGGAGTAGATAAAGGCATACGTCCCGGCCAGCACGAGGGCGATCGCCAGGAGGCGCTGGCTGTGATCGGTGATGATCGACGATCTTTCTCCGAACCACGCGGTCGCGGACGGAGTCCAACCGGCAATCTGCGCCGAGCAGGAGCAATAAACCTGCCCCGATCAGCGCCTGGGCGGACCAGAAGCAGGCCATGCCAAAGCGTTTTCGGGAAAATGGGCCGTCGGATTCGGCGAACGCGCGCTCGGCATGCAGAGCGATCAGGCCCAGCACAACCAGAAGCGCGGCGGGGGAGGCGATTTGATAGAGCTTATGCAGATCGCCGAGGATCAGCAGGCCCGTCATCGCGACGCCGCCGCAGAGAACGTAGACAAAGACGGGATCTTCGAGGACGACGGCCGCGGCTGCGTAAAGGACGGAGCAGACCATCGCAGCAGCCCAAAGGTGGCCGTCAAGCGTTACGAGATGGTGCGCCTGGTAAAACCACAAGTTCAGGGGCATCACGAGGCAGGCAAGAAGTGTGAGGGCCTTGCCCGCCAGTTGATGGCGGGTGTATTTGACGACGCCGCATCCACCGGCAAGGAGGGCGAGCGTGGCGCCTCCCATGCAACCAGCGACCACGAGCTCATTGCGGAAGATTCCCAGGCTGGCGAGCCAGATGACCAGGCCCACGACGAGGAGCACACCGCCGCTGGCCAAAAGCCATTGGATGCTGCGAGGATCGAGGAGGATTTGCATGAAAGACCGCCGCGGAAGCCGGGGTGGCTGCACCACCGGCGTCCCGCAGCGGCAATGGGGGCGCGCCGCGACGTGCGGCGTCTGCCCAACCATCGTTGTCCGAGCCTTATCCGAGGCAGCCTCCGGCCCCAACCGTCCTCGTTCCAATTCGCCGCGCAGCGAGGCGATCCGCGCCTGGACTTCAGCCTGGCAGGCATTCGCCTGGGCCGCGGGTAATTCCAGCTCGGCCGCGGCGCTGATGAGTTTTGCTACATAGGCGAGATATCGCAGTGTGTCGGCCTCCTGACCGAGCGGAGCGCCGCAGGTATTGCAAAATGAGGAGCAATCGCGGACCGCGCGGCCGCAACGCCAGCAATCGCTGGCGGACGGAAGGCCGGTGTCGGGACGAAAGGGAGCGCCCTGCCGAACGGACGACTTGGCGTTTTCGCGAAGATCGGCGAGATATTTGGCGAATTTTTCGAGCTGCGCCGGGGCGATAAGGCCGTCGTGAAGCGAGGCGGCAAATTGCGCTTCGGCGAAGCCGATGGCGCGGAGGTAGTCGCGCCACTGTGGGGTTGCGCCGCAATGCGGGCATGGGCGTGATGGGGCGTCAAGGGATTCACCACAGAGTTCGCAACGGAGCGATTGGGACTCAGCAGCCATGGGTCCATCCTTTCGTTTGCTGGATGTAAGTTAGCACTTACAAACCTTGAAGTCAAGTTTTGCGGTATGGCGCGACCGTTTATCCCAGTGGCACAAATCGCTATTTCACGCTGGCAGGCGGGGTTAGGGTGATAATTGTGGGCGCGGATGTAGCCGATAGGAGTTGTTGATGGCTGTGGGTCTGTTCATTTTTATGCTGCTGGTGGTCGTGATAATGCAGCCGATATGGGCATTTAAGGGCGTGCTGTGGCTCGCGCTGCTGGGGTGGCTTTTTATGCGTTTTGCGCGGGGCACGGGGAGTTGCCTTGCCCATCGAATCTATGGCAGCGTTGAGGAGATCGACGAAATGTACCGCGACGGGAAATGTGGACATTGCGGATATGATCTGCGCGAAACGCCGGAGAGGTGCCCGGAGTGTGGGCGCGCGGTGCCGGAGGAGTTTCGATCGAGCTTGCAGCGAGAGACGCGCTTCCCTTCGGGTCACGGCTAAACAAGAAGGGGGATCCGGGTTTACTTTAGGTTAAACGCGCTGATCGTCGGGGGGTCTTTGGGGGGATCGAGAAACAGATTCCGCTCCAGGAATTCATCGATTACCAAATCGGGCTTTTCGCGGGAGATTAGATCGGGGTCGATCGTGTAGTGGAAGGCGTAGACGATGCGGCCGAAATTGGGGCCTAGCATGGGGACGAGGGCGATGGCGAAGGAGTCGCGATAGAGGACAATGCGCGGAAGCGCCGGATCGTGGTTGTCGATCGTGACCGCGCTGTTGCGAACGCTCAGGGAATCGGGAATGGGGTAGGGCTTTTTGCGGAGGAGGGGGATCGCGGAATCCTGAAATTTGTCGGGCATGTCCATCATGCGGGCGAGGTCGCCGGGCCAGGGAGCTTGTTTTCCCGGCGTAAAATCCTGCCGCGTCTGGGGGACGATGTGCCAGTGGGGCAGGAGTTTTTGGACGGCGGTGATGATCTGCTGGTAGGCGATGAAGGCGCCCCAGTCGTTCCAATGGGTGTCGGTGCGGTAATAGAGCTGGCCGGAGGATTTTGCGGCCAAAAGGGCAGGGCGAACATCCACGAAGTCGATGGGGGAATGGGAATCGCGGAGGCGACCGAGGAGCTGATCGAGGCGGGAGATTGGGCGAAGGGGGGCGTACTGCGGAGGGAGGTATTCGGGATAGATCGACGGTTTGTCGGGGGGGATTACCAAGAGATAGGGAATACCCTGGGCGGCGAGCCAGGCGCGGCGTTTTTCGAGGACGGCCTGCCAGGCGTCGAGCTGGGCGTCGGTAAAGGGGTTGAGGCCGCGCGAGGCGATGAAATTGGTGTCGCCGTCGGGGCGGAGGTAGAGCCAGCCGTTTTGGCCCATGAGGACGGAGCCGTCGGTGTCGTCTCCTAATCCGCGGACGCGCGTCAGTGCGACGGCGCGGATGAGGGTGTTGCGCAAGCCGAAATGGTCGCGGTAATAGTCGAGCAGGCTGTCGCCGAGGGCGTTGAAATCTTTCAGGGTGCGCGGGAGGGCGGGCCATTCGGCGAGGCGGCGGTTTTCGTTGGATTCGTGGGAAGGATCCCAGTGAAAACAGAGGCCGAGAATCGGGATGAAGAGGCTGAGGAGAAAGATTGCGGCGAGGAATTGGATTGAAACCCGGCGAAGGAGAGGGGAGCGACCAATTTGGATCGAATCTGTGGCGAAAGCTTTTTGCGCTGGTGAAGAACCCCCTCCCTTGCCCTCCCCCGGATTACCGGGGGCGGGGGATACTTTGCCGGGCGTCATGGACATGATTCTACTGGCCGATGTGATACTGGGTGGCCATGATATCGGAACTGTCGGTTGGCTGCTGCAGGTAGAGCATTCTTTCGAGGAATTCGTCGATCACCAGATTGGGTTTCACGCTGAGGACGCGATAGCCTTCGAGGACGTTGGTCCATTGCCACTGGATGACGCTGAAGTGGGGCTCGATGAAGGGGCCGAAATAATTGCCGAAGGAATCGTGGATGATGTAGGCGCGGGGGCCTTTGGGATCGCCGTGGGTGACCACGGGGGTGAAGGCGTTTTCCAGGAGGAAGGTGGGCTGGGGTTTGGCCTTGGGGACGAATTGGGGCCACATTTCGCCGTATTCGTAATACATGTCCATGAAGCGGGCGAGGTCGCCGGAGCGCCAGGTTTGGATGGGATAAAAATTACTGGCGGGCTGGGTGACGATGTGGGTGCCGAGCACCTGGTTGACCTCGTTCATCAGCACGGGGTAGGAATACCAGGAGCCGTAATCGTTCCAGTGGGTGTCGGTTTTGAAATAGATGGGGATGGTCTGCTTGGTCTTGGCAGCGAGGAGGGTATCGCGAAGGTCAATGAGATTGATCCTGGAATGGGTTTCCTTGAGGCGCTGGACGAGCTGATCGAGGCGGGTCTTGGGGCCGAGGGGGGCGAAGGAATCGGGCATGAATTCGCGATAGATGCTCTGCTTGTCGGGGGGAACGAGGACGATGAACTGCATGCCGTGGTCGAGGCACCACTGCCGGCGGCGCTCGAGGACGGCCTGCCAGACGTCGAGATCTTCGCTGCTGAAGGGGTCGAGGTTGCGGTCGGCCAGCAAGTTGTTGTGGCCGGGGGGATAGTAGAGCCAGCCGTTTTTCCCGATGATGATTTGCGTGTTCTGGTCGACGGCGAGGGCGCCATGGACGGCGAGGGCGCGGATGAGTGTGTTGCGGAAGCCGAAATGATCGCGGTAGGCGATCATCATGAGCTCTGACCAGTGCTTAACGTCCACGAAAGTTTTGGGGACGGCCGGGAACCTGGCCATCTGGCGGTTTTCCTGGGACTGGACCGGGTCCCATTTCATGATGGCGCCGATGAAGGGGAGGAACATTGCCAGGACGAAAAGAATCGCGAGCAGCCGTCGGCTGAGCGGCCGAATGCGCTGGGGGGGCGGAGCCGGGGTGGTGCCCGATTGGAATTCCAAGATAGTGGACTTCGACTGCATGTGCATGGCGATCTAGAACCGGAAGTAGATGAACGGGTTGTAGGTTCCGGCGGCTGACAAGGCAACGGAGGCGAAGAAAATCGCGCCCAGTGCGGCGAATTCGCCCATTCCGGCGAGGAGATCGACGATCCACATTCCCGCGCCTTGCATGGTGGCGTAGAGCCGATCGACCAGGCTGCCGAGCATGGGGACGGTCGGCAGGCTGCCGAGGATTCCGGCGGCCAAGGCCAGCTCGAGCGCCAGACTGTGGCACTGGGAGAGGCCGAAGAAGGCGTTGCTGTTGCTGGTGAGGAAGGTCATTCTTCCGAGGTATTGCCAGGCGAGGGTGAAATCATCGGCGCGGAAGAAGACCCATCCGATCATGACGACGAGGAGGACATAGATGTGCCGGAGAATGATCCGGCGCTGGAGCCATTCGCGGAGTCCGACGCGTTCGATGATGAGGAACAGGCCGTGGAAGAGGCCCCAGGCGATGAACGTCCAGGTGGGTCCGTGCCACATGCCGCAGAGGAAAAAGACGATCAGCAGGTTGGAATAGAGGCGGGGCTTGGAGACGCGGTTTCCGCCGAGGGGGATGTAGAGGTAGTCGCGGAACCAGCTTGAGAGTGTGATGTGCCAGCGATGCCAGAAATCGGTGATGCTGGTGGCGATGTAGGGGTAGTTGAAGTTTTCGGGGAAGGTGAAGCCGAACATTTTGCCGAGGCCGATGGCCATGTCGGAGTAGCCGGAGAAATCGAAGTAGATCTGGAGGGTGTAGCAGATGACGCCGAGCCAGGCGACCTCGGGGCGGATGAGGTAGGGCTTGATGGTGAAGATGAGGTCGGCGGTCTTGGCGACGGTGTTGGCGATGAGCATTTTTTTGCCCAGGCCGATGATGAAGCGACGGACGCCTTCGGAGAAGTTGTCCCAGGAATGCTTGCGGCCGCGCGGACCGCCGATGGTGAACTGATCGCAGATGGTCTTGTAGCGAATGATGGGGCCGGCGATGAGCTGGGGGAAGAGCATGATGTAGAGGCCGAAGGTGCTGGAGCGCTCCATCGGCTTCACTTCCTTGCGGAAGATGTCAATCAAGTATGAGAGGGCGTGGAAGGTGAAGAAGGAGATGCCGAGGGGGAGGTGAATCTTGGGGATAGGAATGGTCTTAATCCCCAGCAGTTCGAGGGGGAAATTAAGGTTGTTGACGAAGAAGGCGGCGTATTTGAAAACGAAGAGGATGAAGAGGTTGACGACGACGCCGATGACGGCCCGGTTTCGGGCCTCAGTGTCATTGGGGGCGCCGGCAATGAATTTGCCGAGGATGAAATTGATGGAAATCGATGCGATGACAACAGCGGTCGACCACCCTTCGCCGAGGGCGTAGAAGAGGATGCTGCCACCGAGGAGGACGTAATTTTTACCCGCCCGGGGGGTGAGATAGTAGATCGTCAGGACTACCGGGAGGTAGAGGAATAGGAAACACGGGTCGGTAAACAGCATGGGGGATCAACTATACGGCCATGGGCCGGGCGTCTCAACCGCGTCGAAGTGACTGCGACTATTCGAGGACGGCGACTACATCGTAGAGTTTTCCGCCCTGGTAGATTTGCAGGGTCTTGACGGGGTTGCCGCCGAAGTCGGTGTCGAAATGGTGGCCTTCGCTGTCGTAGAAGAGTCCGAAGTCGAGGGTTTTGCCTTTGTTATGATCGAAATCGGGAACGCTGACGACATACTTCTGATTGAGCCAGACCTCGACGTTCTGCATGTCGGAGCCGCTGAGATTGGCGACTTCAAACTGCTTCTCCATGAGGTTGTACTGGGCGCGGGCGATGGTGTCGGAGCCGCGGGGAGCGTCCATCGGATAGGAGCGTTTGGCGGCGTCGGCGGCGAGCTCGGTGGAAGTCTTGCGCAGGAGCGGGTCGGCATTGGGGACGAGGGATGGACGGCCGTCTTCCACGGCGCAGCCGGTGAGGGGTAGTAGAACGGCCAGAGCCAGGAATCCGGCACAGATCGACAGGGTGTATGCTTTCATAGGTCGCCTTTCCTTAGATTGATTTTGGGGTTATCGGACGGAAGGGCGTGGGGGCTTGAATAATCGGGGGGTTATTATTGGAATGTGGGGTTGTTCAAAAACCCCACGGCAGCGCGGTTTGACTGTCTTCGACCCTGAGGCTCGATTCGACTGAGGCTCATCGAAGTCAGACCCGAAGGGAGCTCACCGAAGTCCATGGGTGTTCCAACAAGATTCTGAAAAATTTCTCGCTTTTTCCCAGAATTTCCCACAATTTCGGATAACTTCGTTTGGGCTGGTCTGTTTGGACTTCTGACAATTCGTATCACCGCCCGCTTCGCTTGAGAACGCGGAGATCGCTGAGAGAGGTTCGACATTCATGGCGAAACATCTGTCGGCGCACGCTCGACGAATATGCTGGGGTTGGGAAAGCGCAGCCATCTATATACAGGTCCAAAGGGTGTACGTTTTGTACCTATTTTTCGGAAATCCGGGAATTTTTTGGGTGGGATTGATGAGAATGAAAAGAATCTGATATGAGGGCGGTTCTGCGGTTTGCTGCGATCGCAAAAAGCGCCGTGCAAGCACGGCGGCTACACGGGGAGGGGAGTTTAAATCCGGGATGTTCTTTGGAAGTGGAAGAGCTTTGACAGGCGCTGTAAACCGGCGAGAAGAATGGGGGCGAGGATGGCTGAATAGAGGGCCGAATAGAAGAGCGGCGCGACGGGGGGGCGGATGCTGCCGGTGACGGGGCGGATCATTCCGTGGAAGGTGACGATGATCGCCGTCAGAAGGCCTGCGGCGAGGACGAGGCCGAAATGGGTGGTGGGGTGCTTGCGTTGCATGCCGCGGGCGATGGGGAGGACCATGGCGGCGGAGAGGGCATAGGAGAAGGCGAGGAGGCCGAGGATTCCTTGCGAAGTCATGTCATCGAGGGCGCCCAGGATGAAGGCGCCGAGCAGGGCGGCGTCGCGCGGGGCGTTGACGGCGATGAAAATCATGGCGATCAGGACGAAGTTTGGAGTCGCTGAATTCCACTGGATGGCGCGGGCCAGGCCGGTTTGAAGGCCGAGGGCGATGTAGGCAAGAATGAAAAAGCTTAGCCAGCGCATTGAATACATTTCCTATGGCTGGCGGAGCATGACCCAGACGTCATTGAGGTGCATCAAATCCTGCTCCGGGGCGAGGCGGATATCCGCGAAGAGGGACTGCTGGGGCAGGGGGTCGATCGAGGAGATGCGGCCGATTCGAATTCCCTGAAGCGCATGGGGCCAGGTGTCATCGGAGAGGACGACCCAATCGCCGGGGGCAAGGTTGGCGTTGTGCACGTCCTTGATGAAGAGGTTCTGGATGGACATTTCTCCGGTGCCGCGGCCCTTGACGATCGCAAGGAGATTGGGGTTTTCCTGGAATCCGGTGGAGGGGGAATAGCTTTTGAAATGGGCGGTGACGGTGAAGCCGGCGTCGGTGATGAGACGGACGCGAGCGGAGAGCGCGCTTACCGCGGTGATTCGGCCGATCAGGTCGATTACCGCGCCCGATGAAAGCACGGGCACCGGCTGATCGACGTTGAGGGCGCTGAAGCGTGTGCCGGCGATGGTCAGGCCCTCGCGGTTGTCGCTGTCGGCGGCGGTGACTTCGAAGCGGGTGCAGTAGGTTTCGAAACCGCCTAGGCTTTCTCGCTCGCCGGCGCGCTGCTTGAGGTCTTCGATTTGGGTGGACATTTCCTGGATCTGCTGCTTGAGGCCGAGGTTTTCCTGCTCGATGGTTTCCAGCGGGCGGGTGTCTTCGGGCGTGTGCGGCTGGAAATGATTGCGGATGGCGTTGGCGAGGGTGTAGGTGGGTTGGGAGATGGGGATCAGGAGCGTTTGCAATTGCATTCGGCCGAGGTCGGTCATGCGGCGGGGCAGGATGAAGGCGCTGAGGAAACTCAGGAGGAGAAGGACGATGAAGACCTGGTTGAATTGGACGCGTGACACTTAGGGGTTCGGGAAAAGGGACTGTTAACCGGCCCTCACCCTAACCCTCTCCCTGAGTACAGGGAGAGGGGATAAGAGGAGTTACGTTTCGTCGCCGTCGGATTCCATGGTTTCTTTCCAGAGTTCGAGGTTTTCCAGGTAGACGCTGGTGCCGCGGGCGACGCAGGTGAGGGGGTCTTCGGCGAGGCGGACATCCAGTCCCGTCGCGTTGCTGATGACGGTGGTGAGGCCGCGGAGCAGGGAGCAGCCGCCGGCCATGGTGATGCCGTTTTCGACGAGGTCGGCGGCCAGTTCGGGCTCGGCCTGTTCGAGCGTGCGTGTTACGGCATCGATGATCTGGTTGACGGGCTCCTGCAGGGCTTCGCGGATTTCTTCGCTGGTGACGACGGTTTTGCGGGGCAGGCCGCTGATCATGTCGCGGCCGCGGACTTCCATGGTGGGCTCGCCGTTGCCGGAGGGGGCGGCGGAGCCGATTTCGATTTTGATTCGTTCGGCCATCTGCTCGCCGATGGCCATGTTGTAGGTTTTTTTCATGTGGTTGACGATGGCTTCGTCAAAATCGTCGCCGGCGACGCGGACGGATTCGCAGACGCTGATGTCGGCGAGGGAGATGATGGCGACTTCGGTCGTTCCGCCGCCGATGTCGACGATCATGCTGGCGGTGGGCTCGGTGACGGGGAGTCCGGCGCCGATGGCGGCGGCCATGGGTTCTTCGACCAGGTAGACGCGGCGTGCGCCGGCGCGTTCGGCGCTGTCGAAGACAGCGCGGCGTTCGACGGCGGTGATGCCGGAGGGAATGGCGATGACGACGCGGGGGCCGATGAAATGCTTTCGGCCGTGCACGCGGCGGATGAAGTAGGAGAGCATCGCCTCGGTGACTTCAAAATCGCTGATGACGCCGTCTTTCAGCGGGCGGATGGCGGTGATGGAGCCGGGGGTTTTGCCCGAGCATTTCCTTGGCGACGAGTCCGACGGCGTTGCCGTTCTGCAGGACGCGGTTGGTGCCTTTTTTGACGGCGACGACGCTGGGCTCGTTGAGGACGATGCCTTCGCCCTTGACGCAGACCAGCGTGTTGCAGGTGCCCAGGTCGATGCCCATGTCGATGCTGAACATGCCCATCAGCGAATCGAAGATCACGCTGTCGTCTCCTGACCGTGCGGAGGAACGGCAAATTTTGAGGGGCTATTGTGGCGACTGGAACCTTCGGCCATGCAGCCGTGCGCCTTAGAGAAAGTGTGAAACACTTTCCTGATCAAATGCCCGCTCCATCGGGTTTCCAAGCAACAGGGTCCATTTCCTATTAAACTGACCCACGAACTGCCCGGACGCAATTAAATTACAGGCAAGCGGATGTATTAGCAAATTGGGGGGAGGTGGGGAAAGAGGGGGAGATTGCCGATTGCCGATTTCCAATTGCCGAATGAAAGACGATTCCTGCTTTCCAATCGGCAATTGGAAATCGGCAATCGGCAATCTGCTGCATTATTTCGCTGCCGATTGGATCTGCTGGGGCAACGATGTTGGGGATGGTTGCGTTGAGTCGACGGGCTCGAGGGGAATTTTTGGGGACCACTGGTCCCAATCTTTCTTTTCGTCTTCGTGAAGGAGAAAGGTCGATCCGTCTTGGGCGGGATCGCCCATGTCCTTGTCGGGGGTGGCGAAGCCGATGCCGCCGGAAAGGAGGGAACGGAGGGACTCGACCTTCATTTGAAGGCCGGAGAAGATGCCGCCTTTCACGTCGACGCCGCTGATGATCCAAAACTGGGTGTTGCTGGTTACGAGGGGGCTATATCGTTTCTGGATAAAGAGATGCACATCGACGGCATCGCCCTCGGAGCCGAGTTGGATGGTCTCGACGGAGCCGACCTGGACGCCCTTGTAATAGACGGGGGCGTCGGCGGGGAGGCGATCGACTTTAGCGGCGCAGGACGATCCGCAGGCCGGGCTCGGTGGTGACCGGCGGGGTGCTCAGGCCGAGGAATTCGGTTTGCAGGGGTCCGTTGCCGGGGAGGGAATCGATAAATGGGCCGCTCAATACCGTGCCGAGGCCGGAAATTGCCTGGGTAGAAATCTGTGGGCGGACGATCCAGAAAATGGCGCCCTGCTGTGCGAAGGCCATTTGTGAACGGATCAACATTACGTGAACCTGGACGTGTTTTTTGTCGTCGGTGAGATCAATGTTTTTGACTTTGCCGATGGCGACGCCCAAATGGGAGAGGGGCGTTTCGCCGGGCTTGAGGCCCTCGGCGTCGTCGAAGGTGATGGTGATCTGGGCGCCGTTTTGCTCGAAGCGGTCGTGGAAATACCAGCCGGCGAGGGCGGCGGCGGCGATGGGGACGATCCAGATGAGGGGGTAGGGCCAGCGCATCTTTTTGACGACGGCCCGGTGCGTCACATGGTGATCCGATTTTTCGGCGGGCGGGCTCATGATTCTTCTTCCTCCGGCTCTTCCCAGATCAACTGCGGATCAAAGGCGGCGGAAGCTAGGATCGTACAGACCACCACCAAGGTAAAGGCGAAGAGACCTTTGCCGGGAATGACGCTGGCCAACCCCTGGAGCTTTACCAGGGAAACGAGGATGGCGAGGACGAAGACATCGAGCATGGCCCAGCGGCCGATGGTTTCGATGAATCGATAAACCCAGGTGCGGGGGATTTTCCAGCGATCGAATTTGAGCTTGGTACAGGCGACGAGGAAGAGCAAACCAATCAGCTTCAACGCGGGGATGAGGATGCTGGCGAGAAAGACGATCACGGCGATGACAATATCGCCGTCCTGATAGAGGCGTACGCAGCCCTGCCAAACGGTATTTTCGGAGGTGGCACCGTAGAAGTTGAGGAGAAGGATGGGGAAAATGTTGGCGGGGATGTAGAGAATGATGGCGGCAAGGGCGAGGGCGCCGGTGATGTGCAATCCGCCGGCGGTGCGCCTGGCGATGCGAGATCCGCAGCGGACGCAGTGCGCGGCGGTTCCGGGCTTCAGCGGGCTGACCAACTGCATCTGCCCGCAGGTTTTGCATGCGATCGCCTGGCCGAGGGAATCCACCATCGTCTCCCTTTATTATACTTTTCCCATCCAGCAACCTCTTCTATACTCGGTATCGAAGGAGTCTGACAATGAATGTTCTCGTAGCCGGCGGGGCGGGATATATCGGGTCGCATACGGTTAAACGGCTGAAAGAGGCCGGGCATCGTCCGGTTATCTTTGACAATCTTTCGCGCGGGCACCGGGAAGTGGTGGATATCCTGGGGGTGCCGGCGATCTTTGCTGATCTGGGGGATCGGGGGCAGCTCATCGCAGCGCTGCGGAAAGAACAGATCGATACGGTGATGCATTTCGCGGCGTATGCGTATGTGGGGGAAAGTGTGCAGGATCCGCTGATGTATTATCGCAACAATGTGGCGATCACAGTTAACGTGCTGGAGGCGATGAAGGAGGCGGGGGTTGACCGGTTTGTTTTCTCTAGCACGTGCGCGACGTATGGGAATCCGGATCGGCTGCCCATTACCGAGGAAGAGAAGAAGGCACCGGTTTCTCCTTATGGGAGGAGCAAGCTGATGGTGGAGGAAATATTGGCGGACAACGCGGTTGCGAATCCAAAGTTTAAATTCGCGGCGCTGCGGTATTTTAACGCCAGCGGGTGCGCGATGGATGGGAGCCTTGGGGAGGACCATCGGCCGGAATCGCATCTGATTCCGCTGATTTTGCAATCGATCCTTGGAGTGGCGCTGGGCTTACGCTGTTTGGGACGGATTACGATACGCCGGACGGGACCAATATTCGGGACTATATTCATGTGGACGATTTGGCGGACGCACATATCAAGGCGATGGAGAAGCTGGATGGGCATTCGCCGATCTACTGCAACCTGGGGACGGGGCGGGGATTTTCGGTGAAGGAGATTATCGCGACCTCTGAAAAAATTACCGGGAAGAAGGCGCCGGTTACTTATGGGCCCCGCCGGGCGGGGGATGCGATTGCGCTGTGGGCGGATCCTTCGCGGGCTAAACAGCTTCTGGGGTGGGAGGCGAAACATAAAGATCCGGAGGCGATCATTCGCTCGGCGTGGAACTGGTTCAGCAAGCATCCGAAGGGGTATGGGGCGTGAAATCCGAAACCAGAAACCGGAATGACGAATCAAACCAGAAATCCGAATGAGCGAATGAATGCTTGGGAAGTTATCGGGTGGGTGTTGCTGGTGGCGTCGTTCATCACTGGGTTTGCGATGACGATTTTTGCGGCGGTGTAAGGCGCAAGCCCGCTCCTTAACCATCGAAATCGGATTGACTTGCGCACCCAATCAGATTCTGTCCCATTCTTCTTTTGGCGCACATCCTTAATTGATGGACAATACCGCGATCACCGTGGATGAAAGCGACTGCGAATTATTGACGGCGTACGCCACTGCCGGCGATCCTGCCGTCTTTCGCCGGCTGGTGGAGCGGCATATTGATTTTGTTTATGCGTGCGCGGTGCGGCAGGTGGGAAATCGCGATCTGGCGGAGGATGTGGTGCAGGCGGTGTTCCTGCTGCTTTCGCAGAAGGGGGCGAAAATCAAAACCGGGACGTTTATCAAGGGATGGCTTTTTAACGCCACGCGATATGCCGCCAGCAATGCCTGGCGAGCGGAGGCGCGGCGAAAGAATCGAGAACGGGAGGCGGCCGTGATGCGATCCGAAGCCGCGACAGACGGGCACTGGGGACAAATCCGGCCGGTGCTCGACGAGGCGTTAGGGAGGCTGGGGACGAAGGACCGGACGGCGATCCTGATGCGATTTTTTGAGGATATGCCGATGGTGGCGGTGGGAAGTGCGATGGGGATTTCGGAAGCGGCGGCCGTCAAGCGGGTTTCGCGGGCGGTTGGGCGGCTTCGGTCGATTTTGGCGAGGCGGGGGATCGAAGTCGCGGGCGACGCGATGGCCGGCGTTTTGGGCATGGGGCTGATGGAAAAAGCTCCGGCGCATCTAATCGCCGCGGCGTGCGAAATGGGAACAAAGGCGGCGGCCCACGGTGGTGTAACGAGCGCGCTGACAAATACGGCCTCTCGGCAAATGCTGCGGGGAAAGATTTCGGTTGTCGCGGCGAAATTCGTTTTGGCGGCGGCATGTGTGGGCACTGCGGCAACCGTCGCGGTGGAGAAGACGCGTCCACCGGCGGCAAAAAGCGGGGTGATTCTTGCGGACGCCTCTGGTCCGGCGGCGCCCGCCACGCAATCCGCCAGCGCCGATTACCTGGCCTGCCAGCAGGTTCTGCAGGCGATCAGCGATGCCTACGACAACGAAGACCCGTCCGCCGCTAATGAGCAGCTATATATTGGCCCCGATGCCGATCCACTGTTGGTTCGGTACGAACCGGCGCTTTTCGATATCGATATCGCTCAGTTTCGCGTGCAGAAGGATGCGGTCGCGAAATTCGGCGTTCATGCGATATCCCTCAATACCTACGGATATACGGTTGCTGTGCAGATCGATGAACTGCTGGCTCGCATCGGTCCCAACGACTATCAATTGACCGGCGACACGCTGGTGATCAACCCTCCGGCGCCGTTCCTTTCGCATAACGGCGCCTGGCCGAAATCGCCGATGTATTTCCGCAAGATTGGCAGCGATTGGAAGCTCGATGCGGGACGCACGTTTAAAATGATTGTGATCGTCAAGCCGCGCATCCCCAAGCCCGGCGAATCGCGCGATCAGGCGGCGATGGAGTTCCTGAAAGCATGTACCGCTGCCTACAACAGCCTTGCCGAAGACATCGAGCAAAACAACATTTCCAGCGCCGCCGAAGCTCAGAAACGCTTGGACGGCGTCATCGTCGATTTTTCGAAGCAATATTTGCAGTTCGGGATTGACATTCGGCCAAAGGAAATGCCAAGCACCGGCAATCATCTTTAGAGCACGTTATGCAATTTGCCATGCTCCAACCAAAGCTCTTCTTCGTCCTTATCGCTACGCTCGTTTTAGCTGCGGCATGTGTCGACGCCGCAAACGCCGACGTCGCTGCCCCTGCCACGCTGCCCGGGGATGCGGACTATCAGGCGTGTCAGCAGGTGCTGCAGGCGGTCATTGACGCCTACGACAACGAAGACCCGGCGACCGTAGAGACCCAGTTTTATTTCGGGCCCGACGCCGATCCGAAGCTGGCTCCGTTCGTGCCTCCGCTGGTGGAAATGGACATGGCGGCGTACCGGGTTCAGCGCAACGCGCTGGCGAAATTTGGGCGCATGCGATCTCGCTGAATTTCTATGACAACACGACCGCGGGGATGCTCGACGAGCTTCTGGCGCGTCTGGGTCCGCATGATTATCGCCTGAGCGGGGAGACGCTGGTGATTAAACCGCCGGCGCCCTTTGCGTCGCATATTGGCGCGTGGCCGCGGGCGCCGATTTATTTCAGGAAGATCGCCGGGCAGTGGAAGCTCGACTTTGGGCGGACCTTTAAGATCACGTTTCACCTGGTTCGGCGCGTGCCGGTTGCGAACGAAACTGCCGAGCAGCGCGATCTTGCGTACGTGAAGGCGTTTGGGGACGGATTCAAGGCGATCGCCGGGGACATCGAGGAGGGGAACATCACCAGCGCGGCTGAGGTGCAAAGGCGAATGGACGGGGTCATCATCGGATTTTCGTTTCAATATTCCGATTTCAGCGTGCTCTGTGGGCCGAGGTGAGTGGCAGTCCGCTAGCTTCGCTTTCGCGATTTGAATTTGACACCGGCGGCCTTTCGGGCGGCGGTGAATTTTCCGAAGAGGCGGATGGCGGCGCCGTAGAGCGCCGGGTGTTGCCGGCGGACGCTGCTGTCGGCGAGGCTTGCGCCGTTGCGGGAGACGGTCTTGATCGCCTTGAGCACTTCGGGTTTGTCCCAGCTTCGGCGTTTGCGGAATTTGAGGGGGTCGAGGCGGGCGGCGCGGAGGGCGTCATCGTATGCGCCGAAATGTCGTACCGCGGCGGCGTGCAGGCCGGGGTCTTCTTCCTGGAGGGCGCCGCTGCCGAGGGGCTGTCCGTCGCGGGCGCGGGATTTCAGCTCGTAGGCGATGGATTGGCGGTCCCAGTGGCGATAGCAGGCGATGTCGTCGGCATCGAGCCCGGCGGCCTGGAGAGCCCGATGCCATTTGCCGAAGAGACGGGGTTGTAGCGCCGCGAAGGCGGCTTTGCCCAGTTCGTCGCGGCGATGGGTGACGGCGGACCAGTGTAGCTCTTCGCCGCGGCGGCGAGCGGCCTTGATGAGGGCGATGATCCTGGCCTTGCTCCAGCGCGGGCGGCGCAAAACGTCGGCGTAGTCAATCCCAGCCGATTCGACTGCACGGCGGTATGACCCGAAATGATAGGCCGACGCCGACACGAGGGACTGCATCCGCGCCGAGAGCCCGTTGTACGAAAGGTCGGTTCCGTTTTTGTGGAGACGGCGAAGCTCCCGCAGAATGTCGTTTTTGGTCCAAACCATCAATCAGCCCTTTTGTCACGCCACTATCCGTATCTGTTGCAAAAAAACAAGAATCATCCTGTATGATTCAACAGTTTGGGAATGGTAATCCTTAAGGTGATGGTCGGATTTTCGCAACACCCCCGCTCATTTGCCTGCAAACGTGTTTTGGAGCATCGTATTTTATTCGGAGATGCGCCGGAGTGAATCTATGGACGGGATTCTGATTCTGGATAAACCGGGGGGGTTGACCTCGGCTGGGGCGGTGAACCGGGTTAAGAGGCTGCTACCGCGCGGGCGAAAGATCGGACATGCCGGGACGCTGGATCCGATGGCGACCGGGGTTCTTTTGCTACTGATCGGAGGGGCTACCAAGCGATGTGAAACGATGATGAACCACGCCAAGCGTTACAAGGCCACGATTCGGCTCGGGGCGACAACCCCCACGGATGACGCGGATTCCGCGGCAACGCCGGTTCCGAATGCTTCGCCATGCTCGTTTGATCAAGTTCAGTCCGCTCTGGCGAAATTCGTCGGGGTCATCTCCCAGCGTCCCCCGGCTTTTCGCGCCCTGAAAATCGGAGGGCAGCCGGCGTACAAATCGGCACGTCGCGGGAAGCCGCTTGATCTTGAGCCGCGCCCGGTTCGTATCGACGCGATTGAAATTCTGGAATTTACATGGCCTGAGTTGAAGGTGCGGATTGATTGCGGGCGTGGAACATACATCCGCGCATCGCGCGCGATTTGGGGGAAGAACTGAAGACCGGGGGATATTTGACGGCATTGCGCCGGACGCGCATTGGGCCGTTTGACGTTTCGGATGCCGTCACGCTCGAGAAGCTGACACAAGACGGCGTAGCGGCGCATCTGCGGCCCTGTCTCACTTGCGCACGCCGAGGATTCGAAGTAGGGCCGGGAAGACGATGAGCACCAGCGGCAACTGCACCATCAGGCCGATGATGATCGCGACTGCCAGGGGCTGAAGCATGCCGGTGCCCTGTCCCAGATCTACTGCGAGGGGAAGGAGGGCGAGGATCGCGGCGACGGTGGTCATCATGATCGCTCTCATGCGGTAATTTCCGGCGGCGATGAGGCGCTCGGTCATCGTCCCCTCATCCAGAAAATCGGCATATTCGGAGTAGTAAAAGATCGCGACTTCGGTGACGTTGCCGACGATCATGACCATCCCCATCATCGAGCAGAGATTCAATTCGGTCTCGGTCCAGCGCAGGCCGATGAAGACGGCGGCGACTGCCAGGGTGGTGGTGAGCATGATGGCCCCGGCCACGCGGAAGCGTTCGTAGAGGAAGAGGAGGAGTAGAAAGACCAGAGTGGCGGCGGCGAGGATGACGCGCTGGGTGCCGGCGAAGGCGATCTGCTGCTGCTCATATAGACCGCCCAGCGTATAGCGCACGCCTGGGGGGACGACGCCGGGCTGATCGAGAAACGCTTTTACCTTGGCGACGACGCTGCCGAGGTCGGATGTGCCGCCGGTTTCTTTGATCCGGGCCTGGATAAAGACGTATCGCTTGAGGTTGTCGCGGGTGATTTCCGGCTCGCCGTTGATCACTTCGAAACTGGCAATCCGGCTAAGGGGAAAGAGATGGCCGTCGTTGGCGCGAAGGAGCAGATGGGCGACGTCGTCGCTGGTTTTTACGTACGCGCTGCGGAACCCAGACGCGCACGTCGACCAGTTTCGGACCGCTGCGAACCTGCGTGGTTACCGTGCCGGAAAGGAGGGATTGAAGCTGCGTGGCCAGGGCATCGGGATCGACGCCTTCCAGCGAGGCCTTGACGCGGTCGACGCGCACTTTGAGCGAATCGCCTGCGGGGACGGCGCTGGTCTGGACGTCGTCGAGCTCGGGAACGCCTTTGCTGAGCTGGTCCTCAAGCCTGGGGGCAAGGTCGTTCAGAAGGTTTTGATCATCGCTGTAGAGGTTCACGACGACGGGCTGGGGTTTGCCGGTGAGGTCGCCGAGCAAATCCTCCATGAGCTGGGCCGGATCGATGTCGAGGCCGGGCGTTGTCTGGTTGATGCGATCGGCAACTTCGCGCATGACCTGGGAGATGGGCGCCGGGGGAGCGGCTTGAGGCGGACGAAGAAATCGCCGTTGCTTGTTTCGCTGATGTCGCCGCCGAGGCTGAATCCTGTGCGGCGGGAATAGGCCCGGACTTCGGGGGTGTCGCGGAGGATTTTCTCGACGTTGCCCAGCAGCCGATCCATTTCGGTCAGTGATGCGCCTGGCGGGCCTTGGTAATCGAGGACGAATCCTCCCTCGTCGATCGAGGGCATGAAGCCGGACGGCACGCGCTGATATTCGTAATAGCCGTAGCACAAAAACGGCACGATGAGCAGGAGCACCAGCCAGGGGAAGGCGAGGACAGGCTTCATGATGGCGGAATAGGCCGAGTAGGCGGCCCGCGTGATCAATCCCGGGCCCTCAACATCGACATCGTGCTTGCGCAGAAAGCGCGAAGCGACGATGGGAATCGCCAGCCAGGCGACGAAAAATGAAATGATCGAGGCTCGAGGCCATCGAAAGGGAGAGGGCGGCGAAGAAGGCGCCGAAGACGCCGACCAGAAAGGCCGGGGGGATGTGGATGACGATCGTGGAAAGGGACGAGCCGGCCAGCGGTTTCGTGAATTCCTCGGTGGCGCTAAGACACGGTCGTGTGGATCGCGGTGGGCGGCGTCGGGATTGTGCAGGCGGCGAACGATGTGCTCGGAAATGACGATGGCGTCGTCGATGATGAGCCCCACTGCCGCGGCCATGCCGCCGAGGGTCATGATGTTGAAGCTCTGGTTCAGGAGGTAAAGGAGCAGTGAGGTGACGGCGAGAACCACCGGGACGGCGAGGATGGCGATCAGCGTCATCCGTAAATTGCGCAGGAAAAGCAGAAGCACGATCGCGGCAAGGCCGACGCCGATGAGAACCGAATCGCGGACGGTTTTGGCGGAAGAGGTGATCAGATCGCTCTGGTCGTACCAACTGGTGACCTTCACATCGGCGGGCAGGCGCTGCTGCTGTTCGGCAAGGGTTTTGCGGATGTCGGCGGCGATCTGCACGGTGTTTCCGCCAACCTGCTGGAAGACATTCATGAGGACGGCGTCATGACCGTCGGCGGTGGAATGGGTAAACTGCGGCGCTGCTCTTCGCGGATGGTGGCGATGTCTTTGAGAAGGGTGACTCCGGAAGCGCCGCTGCGGACGACGGTCTGGCCGATCTCGTCCATCGACTTGAACTGCGTGTCGGCCTCGACGAGATAGAGCTGATAATTCTCCTCGACATATCCGACGGCGTTAAGGGCGTTGGATGCGGAGAGAACGGAGACGACGTCATTGAGGGCAATTCCGCGGGCGGCCAGGCGGGCGGGATCGAGGGTTACGCGGTATTCGGAAACGGCGCCTCCCTCGACAGTAATTTGTGCCACGCCGGGCACTGTCGAAAGAATCGGGCGGATTTGATACTGGGCGATGTCGTGAAGCTCGGTCAGGGGACGCGTGCTCGAGGTGATGCTGTAGGCGATGACCGCGTAAACGGTGGGGTCCATCCGGCGGAAGATGAAGCTGGTGCCCTGGGGCATTTGCGGGAGGATTCGATTGACCTCGGCCTCGGACTGAAGAAGGGCCTGGGGCATGTCGGCGCCCCAGTCGAAGGTTAGGTCGATTTCGGAGGAGCCGCGGCTGGTGATTGATTGCAGGCTGCGCACGCCGGGCACGGCGCGGAGGGCTTCTTCGGCGGGGTTGGTGACCTCGACGGCCATCTGCTCGCCAGGGCGGTCGCCGGCGTCGAAATCGACGCGGATGCGCGGGAAATTTACGTGCGGGAAGAGGGAGACGGGCAGGGAGAGGGCGGCGAAGATTCCCGCGGCCACCAGGGCTGCGAGCAGGAAAAGGATTGACCTGGAATGTCGGCTCCCCCAGTGGGCAGCTTTCACTTGTCGGCCTCCGCAGCCTGATCGTTGCTCGAGGGCGCGGTGGCCGCCTCTTCGGAATCGGTCTTGACGGACATTCCGTCCGCCAGCTCGAGGTTTCCGGAGACTACGATCAACTGCCCCGCTGCCAGACCATCGCCGCTGATCTGCGCGGACTGGTCATTTTTTGCGGCGACGGAGACTTTGTGCTGGACGGCTTTTCCCTGCTCGACGGTGAAGATCGAATATCCCTCGTCATCGGGCAAAACCGCCGAGACGGGGACGACGAGAGTGTCCGCGCCCGCGACGGAGAGTTCGCCGCTCAGGTAATCGCCCATGGGGAGGGCCGCGTCCGGGGGGAGGGTTACAAAGACGTCGATCATCCGTGTGTCGGGATCGACCTGCTGGGAAACCATGTGGACGGTTCCGGCGAGGGCGCTGGAGCCGTCACGTAATTCCTGGAGGGAAACCTGATCGCCGGGATGAATGACGGCTGCGTCTTGCGGTTCGACGCCGAGGCGGACTTGAAGCGCGGCTGAGGCGGCGATTTCTACCAGCGCTGCGCCCCCAGGGATCAATTGCCCTTCCTGGGCATCGACGCGAATCACCAGTCCGCCGGCCGCGGATTTCAACTGTTTGGAGGACCCGGCTCCTTCGCTTTGCAGGGATTGGAGCTTCAGCGTTGCCGTCTGGAGATTTTGCTGCGATGCAAGTAGGTCCTGGTTGGTGGCGAGGTGGCTGGCGTAGCGGGCCTTGGTTTGCTGGAGGTCCTGGGCCGCGGACTCGGCGGCGGATTTGGCTTCGAGCAGCTCCAGCCTGGAATCTGAGCTGGGTTCGAGATCGATGACGGTGGCGCCGGCATCGAGGCGCTGGCCGGCGACTACGTTGATCTTCTTCACGCGGGATTCGAAGGGGACGGAGAGGACGGAAACGTCGCCGCTTTGCGCGGTGATGACGCCGTAGGCGACGATCTTGCGGTCAACATGCCCCTGGCGGATGAGCGCGGTTTGCACCATCGGCGCGGGTTGCGGGGCGTCGTCCGGATCGCTGTCCGGCGAGCCTGTGGCGCTTCCGCGATGGCCCAGGAAATATCCCACGGCGCAGGAGCCGGCCATGAGGGCGACGACCATGAAAATGTTCCAGAACAATTTCATCCGGGAAGATACTCCCCGGCCGCCAACTCAAGGGCGATGCGGTTGTCCGTTAACTGCTGGCGAAGCTTTAGAACGTCAAGCTGCTTCTGCGTGAGGCTGGTAATCGCGGAATAATAGCTGAGAACATCGACGTTTCCGTGGGTGTAGGCGTCCTCGTAGGTCTCAATGAGCCGCTGCAGGCTTGGGTAGGCGCTTTCCTCGGCGGCGATTTGCTGGGAGATGGCTGCCAGGTCTTCGATTGCGGTGTACACATCGTAGCGGGCCTCGAAGACGCGCTGGATATATTCGTCGAAGAGCTTTTGGCGGGTGGCGGTTTCAAGGGCGATAGCGCCCTGGTTGCGATCGAAAATCGGGAGATCGACGGTGACGGCGAAGCCAAGGCTCTGGACGTCGGTGTCGTCGCGCTGGCGGTTGAAGCCGAGGTTTACCTTGGGAAACTGCTCGAGGACAGCGGCGCGGAGGGTTTCTTCCTGGCTCTGATATCCGAGGCGAAGGGCGACAAGGTCGAGCCGGCGATCTTCCAGGCCGTGCAAAACCTGGTTGGCGGCGGGGATCGCCACATTTTCATCGACGGCAATTTTGGGATTGAGCTTTACCTGCGCGTCGGGGGGAAGGCCGAGCGTTTTGTTGAGCGTCAGGCGGGCGTCGTCAAGGTCGCGCTGGAGGGATACCACGGCAGCGTGGGCGTCTAGGCTTTGAGATTCGGCGGCGGAGAGATCCAGCAGCGTTTTGTCGTGATGATCTACCGCATCGCGGACTACGGAGAGATTTTTCGCCAGTTGGCGGTCGAGTTGTTGCGAAAGATCCAATTGCATTTGAAGGGAGACGAGGTCGTAGACGGCGGTTCGCGCCGCCTGGGCGGTTTGCCATTCCTGCCAAGCGACGTCGAGGTCGACGGAAGCGGCGTTGGATTTGGCGGCGTTGACGCGGGCGTTTTGGCCGAGAAGCTCGGTCAAATCCCAACTGAGCCCGACGGCGGAGGCGGTGACCGCGCCTTGTAAAACGCCGCCGTAGGGAATCTGCTCGCCGAAATTCACCTGGGGGTTGGGAAGGATGCCGGCCTGGAGAAGCTGGGCGCCGGCGAGGCCGCGCTCATCGCGCGCGGCCCGAAGCGCTGGATTCACGAGGATGGCGAGGATAGCCGCCTGGTCGGGGGTGAGGCCGTTTCGCTCGTCAAATTCAACCGGCTTCAGCAGCGGGTGGTGGAGATCGCGCACCTCAACCTGCAATGTTTTTTGGGGAGGAACGGCGAGCCTGCTCTGGACTGCCGACGACGATACCGGCATCGCCCGGTATTGCGTGCAAGCGGCCAAAAGCAGATTCAGGCCCAAAAAAAGCTGACAGGATTTGCCCACAAACATCGTTGAACTCTGCGTCAATTTTCAAATTAACCCCCATTGATGAGACTAGGATGAACAGAGAGAGATTCCCTACGGCACCCCATAAAAATCTGAATCGTCGCCATTTCCGTTGCGGTAGATTATTGGACCGCCCGGCGACTGCATTTTCCAGATATGGCGGTTTTTGAGCATCCGGATCATCTCGGAGCCCGCGAGCAGGGTCGGGCCGTAGCCGTGGATGTCGTCGATGTGGGGGCGGTGGTAGTAATAAACGTAATCGTCGGCGTATCCGGTCCCGACGCAGGTTCCGGTGATGCGCCCCTCGCTGTCGATGCGTGTGCTCAGACCATTCCACCCGGCCTGGGCGACGGGGCCATATGCGGCCACGTCGAGCCAGCCTTTGTTGACGCCGTGGGCGAGGCAATAGGTGAACATCGCCGTACAGCTTGTTTCGGTGTAGGTATCGGGGCGGTCGAGCATCTGGCGCCACATTCCGTCGCCGGCCTGGAGGCCGGCCAGCGCCGCGCTCGGCGCGGAAGAGCCTGAGAATCGGTGCCCGCATCGGATGGTCGGCGGGGAGAACGTCGAGCAGATCGGACATGGAGACCATGATCCAGCCATTGGCCCTTCCCCAATAGTAAAGCGGCTGATCGTCGGGATTGTCGATGTTCCAGTGATGCGTGAAGAGTCCGACCGAATCGACGAACAGATATTTCTTGAAGTGAAGGATCTGGGAAGCCGCATCGTTGAAATAGGATTGGTCTCCGGTGAGCGCGCCCATCTCGGCGAGGAACGGGACGCTCATGTAGGCGTCATCGGCCCAGAGCGAATCGGGTTCCGGACGGGGACGCGCCAGCGTGCCGTCTTTGAGGCGAAGCTGGCGGTGGCTGATGAAATTGTTGATGTGATTGATCGCCACCATGAGGTCGGGCCCGATGCCGGCGCGGCGGGCGCGGACGAGGGCGCGCCAATCGCGCCGCAATCGTCGAGACTGCGCGGGCTAAGCAGAGAAACGATGTCTCCGCTGCGCCGGCGCAGAGGCGCGACATATCCGCCCTGGCGATGGCGCCGGCGAACAACTTAAAACGCCCGGCATCGAAATCGGCGAACGATCGGTCACCGGTGGCATCGGCGGCGGAAAGCATGCCGCTGTAGATTACGCCCATGGGGTAGGAGATGAGGGCGAATCTCTGCGGCGCGTTCGGGTCGGAAGGCGCGGTGCTGGGACGGGTCGTCAGGGTGGTCATCGCCCGGAGTTCGATCTGCCCCTTCACCGCCTCCAGCGTCATCTCGATCTGCTGGATTTTGGGGATGACGTAGGGAACGGGATAGTCGGGCTGGGTGCTCGTGGCGCGCGTCGACGGGCGTGTGGATGGTTGGGCCGCTTCGACGAAAATCCCCGCCGCCAATACGAACACCACCGAGGTTACCCTCAACAATAAACCCGTCGCGCGCGTCATAGTTATCCCTTTGGCGAACCGAAATGCAGGTCGGCGAACTGGAGGATGTGCTGCCAATCCAGGGGGGTCACCTCGTGTTTTCCGGTATGACAGTGATAGCCAATGTCGTGCATGATCGCCACATCGAGCGGCGGCGGCGACACGGCCTCGAGCCGCGCTTGCCGAGCATTTCGTAAATGGGTCCGGCGGCGACGGCGGCGTCCCATTCGCCCATCGGGTCGGAATGCAGATCGAGGCTGGCCGTGGCCAGGAAAATCGGCCGCGGGGCGATCAATCCGATCAGCTCATGTGAATCCACCGGCATGTCGGTTTCGTGATGGGCGTATTTCTGGAAATTCCCGCAGAACTGCCAGGAAAATCGTTGCGCCAGGTCGCCGATGGATTCTCCGTAATTTCGCCGCGCAAGAGATGCTCCGCCGCGGCCGGAGCTGCAGGCGATCACCATCGCGAAGCGCGGGTCGACGGCGCCGGTCCAGAGGGCGGTTTTGCCGAGGCGCGAATGGCCCATGATCGCCACGCGGCTGCCGTCCACTTGTGGGTCGGTCTGGAGATAATCGAGCGTGCGGCTCGCCCCCCAGGCCCAGGCGGAAATGGTGCCCCACTCATCGGGCTGGGGCTTTGTCTCCCCAGGCGTGAGATAGGCTGCGCCAATTCCGTGGGGCAAGCCCGCGGCAGAATCGGGATCGATCTGCTGGTAATAAATGATCGCGATGCCGTAGCCGCGGGCCAGGACCCAGTCGATGTGAAACGACTTGGCGATGTCGGGATTATTTTTACGGGAATCCGGTGCGTGCTCAGGTCCCAGTCATATTGCATTTTCACGGCTGGATCCTGCGTGGCCCACTGAAGGGGATAGAAGCTGAAACACAGAATCACCGGGGAAGGTTTGGTTGCGCCGGCGGGAAGATAGAGCACAGCATCAAGCTTGCGATCGCCCGTGGATGGTCCGAGGTGCACGACAATCTGTTTGCGGATCGCGGTCCCGCCAAAGGCCGCGCCGGTCTCGACGACTTCAAACGATTCCCCCTCCGGACGGCCCGGTGCGCGGCCATAGATCTCGTGCTCAAAGGCACTGAGAATTTCCGGCCTGCGCCGCGAAAACCACGTTTGCGAATCCTTGACGGTTTCGCCGTCGTTGAGCTTGAACGGATCGGGGAGGACCCAATACCAGGCGCGGCCTTCATCGTGGTTTTCGACCCGGCGGGTCGTGGGTTGGGTCGCGATGGGGCCGGCATGGGCGTCTGCATGGAAGGCTGTCCCTGCGGGCGTAAACAGCCCCAGCATAAAATGAAGGTTATCGCCGCCGCGAGCCAAAGGTAATTTTTCATTACACCAGTCGGAAACCGACCGCCTCCGCGAAGCGGAAGGACATTACTCGCAATTTGGGGGAGGGGCAATTGCGCAGGATTCCCCGCCCCCGGTACTCAGGCCTTCGGCTCTGAGGCTCAGGCTCGAAGAGGGGAGGGTTGGGGAGGGGGTTTTTTCCGCAGCGTGCTTACGACTGCGTCGAAGACTTATGTTTGTGATGGTGATGATGGTGGCCGCTGCAGGCCATCGAAGGCGTCGCCGCCAGGGTGGAAACTCCGAAGAATGCAAGTGCCGCCAGAATTAGTAGCTTACGCATCGGGTGAACCCTCGAAACAAATTCCCGCGCGGATCCAGCACCGCCGCCCGGCCTGGATCTTACCCCGCGTCAACAAACACAAACGCTCGAAGTGCGACTTTATTTCGGGCGGCTAAACTTTCTGGCGCTTCGCCTTGGGGACGCGGGGCACCAGCGCGTTTTCCAGGTTCTGCATCGCCTGCTTCAGGCGCTGCTCGTTTTCCACCAGGGCGATGCGGACGTAATTCTCGCCGTTCTCTCCGAACGCACGGCCCGGCGCCAGAGCGACGCGGGCTTCGTCCATCATCCGCAGGCAGAAATCGATCGTCCCCTGCCCCTTCAGGTGCTCGTGCTTGATCTTGGCCCAGACGAACATGCTGGCCCGCGGCTTTTCGTAGCTCCAGCCGAGGCGGTCGAGGCCGCGGCAGACGACGTTGCGCCGCTTCTCGTAAATCTTGCTCTGCTTGCCGGGAACGTCGGCATGTTCGCGCATGGCGATGATGCTGGCGATCTGGATGGGGGCGAAAATGCCGTAGTCGTAATATCCCTTGATGGTGGCAAGGGCCTTGACCATCTCGGAATTACCGGCGCAGAACCCGATTCGCCAGCCGGCCATGTTGTAGCTCTTGGACATGGTGGTGAATTCCACGCCGAGATCTTTTGCCCCGGCGGCGGCGAGGAAGCTGGGGGCTTTGTAGCCGTCGAAGCAGACTTCGCCGTAGGCGAAATCGCTGATGATCATGATCCCATGCCGCCGGCACATGGCGATGGCGCGGTCCCAGAAATCGGGGTCGATCGTCATCGCCGTCGGGTTGTGCGGATAATTCAAAATCAGCAGCTTGGGCGTCGGGTAGAGCCCTTCGATCATCTTCTCGATCCGGGCCAGAAAATGCTGATCGTTGCCGAGGGGAACGCGAATCACGTTCGCCCCGGCCATGGCGACGGCGTAGATGTGAATCGGAAAGGCGGGATCGGGAACGATGGCCGTGTCGCCCGGACCGAGCAGCGCGAGGCAGAGGTGGCTGAACCCCTCTTTGCTGCCGATGGTGGCGATCACTTCCGTTTCCGGATCGAGGTGGACGCCAAATTTGGCCTCGTATTTTTTTGCGACCTCTTTTCGCAATCCGGCGACGCCGTTGCTGACGCTGTAGCGATGGTTGCGCGGATCGCGCGCTGCCTCGGCGAGCTTTTTGATGACCGAATCCGGAGTCGGATCGGTGGGGTTGCCCATGCCAAGATCGATGATGTCGATATTGGCGACCCGCTTCTCATACTTCATCCGGTTGATCCGCCCGAACAGATAAGGCGGGAGCCGCAGAATTCGCGGCGACACGTCCACTTTAAAAGGTTGGTTGTTCATAGAACGCCTCAATTGTAACGGAAAACGACGGGAATTAGCGCAGAGCGTACGATTTACAGATTTGATGTAACTGCCGGTGACGCAGCGTCTTATGGCGCTGCGGCCGGCATGGTCGCCGGCGCGTGCAGTTTGTCCAGTTCCTGGCGTATCTGCGCCTGGTTCTGAATATTCCCACCGTTACTCGCCAGGCGATTGGTCCATTGCCGCGCCAAAACGGGGTCGCGAATCTGAAGCGACGACATCGCTTCGCCGGCTAAATCGTTGCGCAGCGAGCCGATCTTCGCCTGCACCAGGCTGAAGAAGAGTTCCTTGCGCACCGAATCGCGATAATCTTCAAACCGCGCATGGGCCGGCGGAATGCGATTGATCAACTGAAAAAGAAAGAGGTACTGCTTGTATTGGACGGGATCGGAAATCTCCCCTGGCTTCAGCTCAAAAGCCACCTGCTTGATCTCGGAGGGGTAATTCAAATCCTGGAGCGAAAACGGACCCAGCTCTCCGCCCGCGGGAGTGCCGGGATGGGTGGTGTTCCAGATGCGGATCACGTCCTCGAAGCTTTTGCCCGAGGCAAGCTGCCGGCGAATATCAGCGATCTCCATCATGTTGTTGCATTGTATGTAGCGCACGAGCACTTTTTCGCCGTACATGGCGTTGAACTGCTGACGCACCCGGTCGTCGGTGAGGCTGGCCTCGACGATGGGCTCGGCAATCTTGCGCAGGTTGGCGTTGACCTCGAGAATCACGTTAAACTCCGCCCGGCTCACCCGCTGCTGTATCAGCAGTTGATCCAGGAGCTGGTCTTCCTGGAGATCGGACAGATTCTCCGGCTGAGTCGTCGGCTGGCCGTTGTTTTCCATCTGCTGGGTGGCCTTCCGCAGGCTGTCCATGGTAATCGCCCGTTCCTTCTGGATGTCGTCGTCGTTGACGCGCAGATGCTGCTCGGCCGCGGCCTGGCGGGCCAGATCGAGCTGCACCAGCGCCAGCAAGACGTTCAGTCCGTATCCATCGACGAGGACGGGCATGAGCTCGCCGCGAGTGACCACGGCGCCGTGCACGGAGGCGACGATCTCGTTGTCCGGATTTTCGACGACCGGCGTAATTTCCGGCTGCACCGCGGACGGGCTTTCGGAGTGACATCCGGAAACCAGCAGCAATCCCAGAAAAATAGGCAGTAAAGCAGTTTTCACGCTGAACACATCCGCCGGCGGCCCGATGAGTATCTTGACCGATGGCGGGATGTCAAATCGCTTTTGCCGCGACGGAGGGAACGTCGGAGCCTTGGATGCATTGCGGCCCGTTACAATTGGGGCGTGAAACGTGTTTGCCGATGGATCTTCGGGGTTTCGGCTTGTTTATCGGCCCTTCTTTGTGCCGCGAGCCTCCTGCCCGATCTGTTGCCCGGGGATATTGCAATGCTCTCGATCCTCACGCCGGGAGCCAATGTCTGGCGGGTCATGATCCGCAATCCTGTGATGAGTTTCGCCTGGATGCGTCCCTGGCCCAATGCGCCTCATCCGGCCCTGGGGATCCGAATTCACGGGTTCAGCCCCGCCTTCATTCCGATGCCGCCATCCGCCATTTGGGTAAATAATTTTACCAGCTCAACGCAGGCCGGAGTTGAGTTGCTTTCCGGCGCGGTTACTTTGGCCCCCGTCGGAGCGAATTCCGGCAAATCGCCGCAGACCTGGGACATGCCGATTCGCATCGCCGGCGCGGGTCCGCCGTGGCCAGGAAGTCCCATCTCGATTTCCATCGTCTATATACCATTATCTACGGCCAGCCCAATTCTGGCGTTGCTGCCGGCGGTTTGGATTGTCCTCGCCCTTCGTCGCCGCCTTTCCCAAAAACCGAAAGAAGGGCATTGCCCCGTCTGCGGTTACGATCTGCGCGACTCCGGAAAAATGCCCTGAATGTGGGACGATTCAGCAAGCCTCAACTCAATCCACCAGTTGAATCCAACCCCGCCATTCGTCTTAACCGCCGCCGGTCGTTATGATCCTTCCCATGCGACCGGGATTCACCGAAACGCTTTCCGCCGCGCTTCTTCACGCCGACGAGCAGGCGCGCCGACTGGGCAAGGATTTTGTCGGCACCGAACACCTGCTGCTGGGCATCATCACCGGTAAATCCGGCGACGCGTTCAAGGCCCTTCAAGCCGAAACGAACATCGATCAGTTGCTCTCCCGGCTGAGCGGGGCATTGCCGAAGGAGGCGCAGCAGGTGGTGGTGACCGGGCGGCTGCCGCTGTCGCCCAAGGCGCAGCGGGCGATCAACACGGCGATTTCCGAGGCCCAGGCCGCGGGGGCGGCGGTTGTTTCCACCCGGTTCCTGCTCCTGACGCTCCTCGAGGAAGGCGAAACCGCCGTCGTGGAAATTCTCCAGCGCAGCGGCGCCGACCTGGACGAACTTCGCGGGATGCTTTCGCGTCCCGCGGAAAGCCCAGAGAAATAAACAAATATGTCCGAACTTTTCTGCGACCGCCTGCTGGATGCGATCGATCAAAAGCAGGCGCCCATTTGTGTGGGCATCGACCCGGTTCTCGAATCGATTCCCGAAGAAATCCGGGCAAAATTCATTTCCCGCGACGATGAGCCGCAGGCGGCGGTGGATGCTATTTTCGATTTTACGACCAGCGTGCTGAAAGTCGTTGCCGCGCACGTACCGGTCGTCAAATTCCAATCGGCCTATTTCGAAAAGTATCTGTGGGAGGGGGTGGAGGCGTATTACAGTTTGATCCAGGAGGCCAAGGCGCTCGGGCTGCTGGTGATCGGGGACGTGAAGCGGGGAGACATCGGCTCGACCGCGACGGCGTACGCGGCGGGACATCTCGCCGAGCAGACCGGCGACGACGAAATCGCCACGCCGGATGCGATCACCGTCAATCCGATGCTCGGCCTGGATACCCTTCAGCCGTTTATCCAGGCCGCCAAAGATTTTCGCGCGGCATCTTCGTTCTGGTCCGCACCAGCAATCCCGGCTCGGCGGAGCTTCAGGATGTGAAACTGGAAACCGGCCAGACCTGGTCGGAAATGCTGGCGCAGAAGCTCGCCACACTGGCCGCGGACCGCGCGCTGGTCGGCACGCGCGGGTTCAGCAGCATCGGCGCGGTCGTCGGGGCAACACATCCGCACACGATCGAAAGCCTTCGCCGGCTGCTGCCGCAATCGATATTCCTTCTGCCCGGCTACGGCGTGCAAGGCGCGACCGCCGACATGACGCGGGCGGCCTTCAAAGATGGCCGCGGCGCTTTCGTGTCGGCAAGCCGAAGCATCCTTTACGCGCACGCCGAACCGAAATATTCGTCGCAATTCGGAAAAGACTGGCGCAAGTGCGTGGAAGCGGCGCTGGGGGATATGAAGCGCGACATTCAGCGAGTCATTGGTTGAAATACCTCATATAATCGCCCGCAGATGATCCAGAATCCCGACAGCCTCGCGGGAAGACGAGTCACCGTCGCGGGGCTCGGCCACTTCGGCGGCGGCATCGGCGTCACGCAATGGCTCTGTTCGCAGGGCGCGAAAGTGCTTGTTACCGACCTGTTGCCGGCGGAAAAATTGGCTGATGCATTGCGCCAGCTTGAGGGGCTGCCGATTGAGCTTCGGCTTGGCGAGCATCGCGAGGACGACTTCGCCGGGGCTGATCTGGTCGTCGCCTCGCCGGCGCTTCCGCCGCACAACCGATATCTCCAGGCCGCCCGCGCGGCGGGGAAACAGATCACCACGGAAATCCGCCTCTTCATTGAACGATGCCCCGCGAAAATTATCGGCGTGACCGGAACTAAGGGAAAATCCACCACCACCGCCATGCTTGGACGGATTCTTTCAAAAATGACCACGACCTGGGTCGGTGGAAATATCGGCAAATCGTTGCTGGGCGATCTGAAATCGATTGATGCGAGCGATCTGGTGGTCCTGGAACTCTCCAGTTACATGCTTGAGCATCTGCGCGAGATGCGTTTTTCGCCGCACGTAGCGGTGGTGACGATGATCGCCAGCGACCATCTCGCCTGGCACGGCTCGCTGGAGGCGTACATCAACGCCAAGCGGAACATTATCCGCTTCCAGGGGCCTGATGATGTAGCCGTGCTGAACGAGGAGAATCCCCCTGCCGCCGGGTTTGCAGCCGAGGCGCCGGGGCGGATCATCTATTTCGGCCTGAAAAATCGCCGGAAATTTGAACTGCTGGTTCCTGGGGAGCACAACCAAGTCAACGCGCAGGCCGCGTTCGCCGCCGCCACAATCTTCGGCGCGGATTTCACGATGGCCCAGGCCGCACTGTCCGATTTCGCCGGGCTCCCGCATCGGCTCCAGCGCGTGGCCGAAATCGGCGGCGTGGCCTATTACAACGATTCGATCGCCACGATCCCGGATGCCGCGATGGCGGCGCTGGAATCTTTCCCGCCCAAAAAAGTGATTCAGATCGTGGGCGGCTACGGCGCGGATATCCCCATCACCGCAATGTGCGCCCAGATCGTCGCCCGGGCCAAGGCGATCCTCTGCATCGGGCAGACGGGCCCGGCGATTGCCGAGATGCTGGAGCAATCCTCCCTGCAAAACGCCGCTGCGAGCTACCGGTGCGGCGATCTTGCCACGGCTGTAAACATAGCCCGGCAAATCGCTGTCAAGGGGGACATCGTGCTCCTGAGTCCGGGATTCAAAAGCTTTGATCAGTATGTGAATTTCGAGCAGCGGGGCGAGGAGTTTGTGAAGTTGGTGACTGCAACTCAGGCTTGATTACGCCGACCCGCGGCAAAGACTTGTGCGGCATCGACATCAAAACCCGCGAGAAGCGCCGACTGCACGATCCCATGGCTGACTGCTTCGGCATGAACGACGTACTGCTTCCCCTCCAACTTCAAAACGGTAATCGTTTTCGTCCGCGGATCGACGATCCAATATTCCGGAATACCCGCCTCCGCGTAATCGCCCCGCTTGAATTCCAAATCTCGTTTCGGGTCGTCCTTGCTCACAACTTCCATCACCAGATCCGCCCCATCCCAGAATTCGTTCGCGGCTCGGGTAATATTGCGCTGCAGCATGAACATCACGTCCGGCTGCCGAAAATTATCATTGCCCAGCCTTACTCGAAGTGGCCCCATTATGCCTTCCCCCGAATTGTGCAGCTCGGCATACGAACGAATTTCAGTGACCAGGAAAAGTACAATCATCTGATGTTCGTAAGTCGGCGGCGGGACCGCCTCGATCCGGCCATCGACGAGTTCCAACATTCGATTTGTATGCGCAGTCGCGGCGAGATATTCGGATTCGGAGACGCGCCGAGGTTCGGAAATCATCGGTCCACTATTTTTCCGTCCCCAACTCCAAATACGCCCACGCCATCGGATGATCCGACGCCCCCTTATCGATAAACCCGCAGTCCACGCTCCGCATCCCCCGGGCAAAAATCCGGTCCCAGCTCTCCCCCCCCTTGGCGACGACATTATCTCCGATCGGATCAATCACCCCCGGCGTATTCCGCAGCATCTGAATCGTCGGCGAATCGTTTTTCGAATTGAAATCCCCGATCATCACCACCGGCTCCTGCATCGACAGAAACAGCGACGCCACGGTCGCCAGCTCATCTTCCCGGTCGCCGTGCGTGGCCAGGTGGTTGTTCATGAAATTCAGCGGCTTGCCGTCAAATTCAAGATGAAGAATCGTCACCTCCCGGTTGCTGTCGGACGATTCATTGGCCAGCGGAAATCTCTGCCAGTGGTCGACCGCCAGCGTCGTCAGCACGCCGTCGCCGAACGCGTCGTGCCACCATTGCCGTTCCACCGGGGCGAAGAGCCAGGGCATATTCAGCTTCTGGCCCAGGATCTGCGCCCCGTTCGCGCTGGAAAACGGCATGTCCCCATGGACTTCCTGAAGGCCGATGAGATCGAACCCCTTGCCATCGGGCCCGCGCAAGGTGTCGGCAATGCCATCGTCCGAGCTGCCGTTGATGTTGAACGTCGCGACCCGAAGAACATCGCCCGAAGGCCGGCTCGTCGGAGCCGCCCCATTGAGCGTCGTCCCCGACGCCGGCGGCGTGGGAAACTTCTCGCTCCCCTGCCAGGCCAGCAAACCTCCCACGATCAGGATAAAAATGATGATCCGCCCTGGTGTGAACCTGCCGCCACGTTTAAATCGAATCGATGGTGTTGTGCTCATGCCCGCCCTTTAGGATATCAAACTAAGGGCATAACACACCCCCCGCAAGTGGCGGCGCGCCAATTCAGAACCTAAGATTCCCCGACTATGGCCCAGGAAAATTACGATCTAATCGTCATCGGCGCCGGACCCGGCGGATACACCGCCGCCATCCGCGCCGCCCAACTCGGACTCAAAACCGCCTGCGTCGAACGCGAATTCCTCGGCGGAACGTGCCTGAATATCGGCTGCATCCCCTCCAAGGCGCTGCTCGACGCCTCGCACAAATATTACGACATCAAGCATCACCTCCCCCACCGCGGAATCCTCGCGCCCGATACCAAGGTCGAAATCCCCACCTTAATGGCCTTTAAGGACGACGTCGTCAAAAAAATGACGAGCGGCGTCGGATATCTCTTCCGCAAAAACAAGATCGACCATCTCGTCGGCCAGGGAAGAATCGTCGGCCCCGGGGTCGTCGAAGTGAAAACCGGGGACGCCACCGCCACCTATAACACCAAGAATATCCTCATCGCCACCGGCAGCGCGCCGATTGAACTCCCGCCCTCCCCTTCGGCGGGAAAAATATCCTCTCCTCCACCGAGGCCCTCGCGCTCCCCGAAGTTCCCGAGCGAATGATCATCGTCGGCGCGGGATACATCGGCGTCGAAATGGGCAGCGTCTGGAGCCGGCTCGGCTCGGAAGTCATCATGCTCGAATTCCTGCCCGGCATCCTCCCCACCTCCGACCGCGAAATGGCCACGGCTCTGCAAAGACTTCTCGAAAAACAGGGGATCAAATTCCGCTTCAACACGTCGGCCGACTCTGTCCAGATTTCCGGCGCTCGCCTGCACGTGAACTTCCACAGCGGCGCCGAGACCGGGGCGGAAGAAGTGGACAAGGTTTTGGTCTGCATCGGCCGCCGGCCGGTGACCGATGGTTTGGGTTTGACCGAAATCGGCGTCACCCTCGACCGCCGGGGATTCGTCGTCGTCGACAAGAATTTTGCGAGCAATGTCCCGGGAATCTACGCCATTGGCGACGTCATCGGTGGCATCATGCTGGCCCACAAGGCCGAGGAGGAAGGCGTCGCCGCGGTTGAAATCATGGCCGGCAAACCGGGCCACGTGAACTATCGCGCCTGCCCCGCGATCGTCTACACGCATCCCGAGCTCGCGGCCGTGGGACTTACGCAGGAAGAAGCCTCAGCCCGCGGGCCGATCAAGATCGGCAAATTCCCCTTCACCGCCAACGGCCGGGCCCGGGGCATGGACGAAACTGACGGGTTCGTAAAAGTGATCGGCGACGCGAAAACCGATAAGCTGCTGGGGGTTCACATCCTCGGCGCGGGGGCAAGCGACATGATCGCCGAAGCGGTGATCGCCATGGAATTCGCCGCCTGCGTTTCAGACATCGGCCACGCGTTCCACGCCCACCCCACCATGCCCGAAGCCCTCCGCGAGGCGGCCTTGGCCGCAAATGGCGCGGCGAGACAGATCTGACCCCCCTTTCTCACTTTCACACCTTTCACACTTTTCGCACCTTTCACACGTTTCTCCCCCTTCCACACTTCCCGCCCCACCGGCACATCTCCCCGATAATCGGCCCCACGCTCCGCCCCATCGCCGTCAGCGAATACTCCACCTTCGGCGGAATCTCGGCAAACACCTTCCTCTTCACCATCCCATCCTTCTCCAGCTCCCGAAGCTGCTGGGCGAGCATCTTCGGCGTCACCGGCGCCAGCAGCCGCCGAAGCTCCGAAAATCGGCACGTCCGCGCCTCGAGGTAATACAGGATCGGAATCTTCCATCTCCCCCCGATCACTACCAGCACCCGCTGAGCCGGGCATGTCATATCGCGTCTGGCCATCGCTACATGGTATACTTAATATACTTACTGTTCAAATCGACCATATTTACTTTTTAATACTTGATTCCTACCATTTGGCATGACTGAAACAACACCCAGCGAAACAGCCAATGAAACCCATGACGATTCGGTCCCGGAGGAATCACCTCTTGACGCCTATTCCCGCACCGTGATGGAAGCCGCCCGCGTGGCCAGCCCGGCGGTGGTCAATATCGAGGTCCGCCACCAGTCCCAGCGCGGGCCCCACGCCGGCGGCAGCGGGTCGGGATTCGTCTTCACCCCCGACGGCTTCGTCCTCACCAACAGCCATGTCGTCCACGGCGCAAGTGAGATCGAGGCCGCCCTGCCCGATGGCCGGCGGTTCAGCGCCCAGCTCGTCGGGGAAGACCCGGATACCGACCTGGCCATCATCCGCGTCGACGGCCCGAACCTGCCGACGGCCACGCTCGGCGATTCCTCCGCTCTGCGCGTCGGCCAGCTCGTCGTCGCCATCGGAAACCCCTACGGGTTCCAGTACACCGTCACGGCCGGCGTCGTCAGCGCCACCGCGCGAAGCTTCCGCTCCGCGGGCGGACGCCTGGTCGACAACGTCATCCAGACCGATGCCGCCTTGAACCCCGGCAACAGCGGCGGACCGCTGGTCAACGGCCGCGGCGAAGTCGTCGGCGTCAACACCGCGATCATCCGCCCCGCCCAAGGCCTCTGCTTCGCCATCCCCAGCAACACCGCTGCCTTCGTCGCCGCACAGCTCCTCCGCTTCGGCCGGGTGAAACGCAGCTATGTCGGCCTCGGCGGCCAGGACATCCCGCTGCAACGCCGCGTCGTCCGCTTCCACCACCTCGCCACCGACGGCGGCGTGATGGTCATCCAGGTCGAGCCCGGCAGCCCCGCCGCCCGCGCGGGATTGCGCGACGGCGACATCATCGTCGAATTCGCCCAGACCCCCGTCGAGCGTATGGACGAGCTTTACAAATTGTTGACGGAAGACCGTACCGGCAAGCCCGAAGAAATCGTGGTCCTGCGCGGACGGGATAAGCTGGCGCTTCTGATCACGCCGGAGGAGCGGCCGACGATTGGAGCCCCAAACCCCGAGGCGAACTAAGCCCTGATTTTCCCTTTTTACCCCCTCTCCCAGTACGCTGGGAGAGGGTCGGGGTGAGGGCCGCAAAAAACTCCCCGCCACAGTCTCTTTACTCCCCCAGCGGCGTCACCGTATCCGCCCCGCGGTGCCGCCAGCCGGATCTCCGCGGCCGGTGGGTTCTTCTTCACTTGATAGCCGCTGTACACCATCCACGCGTCCAGCCCGCGGGTCATCGCATACCCCATGACGTGATACGTATCGTTCTGCGCTTCAAACCAGCAGCGACCGAGCCCATCGGTCCACTGCGCAATCAGGTGCCCCGATCCTTCCGAGCAGGCGGTGTACTCCACCTTTGCGAACCAGATCATCATCTCCGGCGAGAACGCGAACGGCGTGTGCATATACGCCACGCCCATCCCCACATGATGGTCAGGCGAACGCCACTGCTGATGCGCATAGAGAACCGTCTGCGTCAGCGCCAGCGGTTCCCAAGACTCCGGCGGCGTGCAGCTCATCTTCAAAATGTCATTGATGTGCACCGGGGCAAGCCCGCTGTGGTTCATCAGCGATTGATGCTCCTCCAGCGCCGTCAGTGAGACGGTGTGAACCTGGCATCCCGACAAGGCCGCGATGCCCACCCAAATGCCTAATTGAATCCAACGACCACACCCGGCGTGCATAAGCTCTCCATACGCCTAACGGCAATGGCACACGGAGCGATTTCGTGCGGAACTTACTTCACTTCAGATTCGAGTTGGTTGGCCCAAATGTCGCTTCAAACCCAGACGGCGGAACGCACTAATTTTCCACCTTTTCCGGTTGCCCGACACGGGTATTTTCCCGCGCGACTTGGGCGATGTCAAGTTCTTCCTGGTTGATCGGCGCGTTGCGCAGCGTCCCCGCATAAACGGCCCACCCTTCCCATCCCGCCACAAACAGATTCGCATGAATCACGTGCGTCTGGTCCTCCGCCACAAACCGGATTCCCGGCAAAGTCGGATCGTTGCTGTGCGCCAGCAGCGTCGCCTCCCCCTTGTCTTTTCGCATGTGATCCAGAAACGCCGACAGCGCGAAGTCGACGCCAACCGGAAACGGCATGATGAAATGAATCACCCCATACGCCGTCGCCCCCGTCGGGCTCAGCCATACCTGGTCGGCATGGTCGGCGGCGCTCACCAGCGGCTGGCTCTTCCATCCCGCCGGGGCATCGCAAACCGCTTTTACGTTTGGATCAAATGCCGGTCCGGTGAGAGGCCCGGATCGCGTCACGGTCCAGACCGGTTGGACGAGGCGCGGCTGCGGATGAGCCGCGCAAGCGGAGAGACAAACCACCGAAACTATGGCAACAAATCGCCCCAACGATCGGAGGGCTCCGATCATTTTTTCGCCGCCGCGGCGCCGCGGTCTTCTGGAAGCTGTAGGTCCCGCCGAACTTCTTGCTAAACCGCTCGACGCGGCCGGCGGTGTCCACAAACTTCTGCTTCCCCGTGAAAAACGGATGGCAGACGTTGCAGATATCGACGTTGATCTTGGACATGGTGCTCCGCGTCACGAACGTATTTCCACACGCACAGTGGGCGGTGCACTTCTGATACCGGGGATGAATCTTGGCTTTCACGTGTCAACTCCTTGAATCCAGTCGTGCGTCAGGTCAATGGACCCCACGTCAGCCGGATGAATTTGGGCGAAGAACAGTATCACTGGGCGGGGGGAAAGGCAAATGACGAGGGAGGCGCATTCGGGTCCAGCTTGTGCTATTGGCCCGTTTTTTCCCAACGATGCCACATTAAGGCCAGCAACAAAAGCCCCAGCGACGCTGCCCACGGAATCGCGAGAATTTCGATCAAAAGCGTTAGGGTTGCTTCTTCGGGAGCACCAAGCAGGCTGCTCCAATCGCGGGGGATCGTAGGGCAGATATTTCAACGCAAACAACGCGAATAATATCAGAGACATGATGCCGAAAAACAATTTAAGCCATAGGGGCAATCGCTTTTTATGAGGTGACGGCGTGAAATAATCAATCGGATAGCCAGTTGGCACGAGGATATTTTAATCGATGAGGTCCACAAAATCCGCAATCTTCCAAACTTCAACCAACAAACCGGGGCCATCGCAGACCCAATATTACTACAACTCAGGCATGGTATAATCTGGGCGTGATCGAAATAATCAAAAATAACCGCCAACAGATCGCCGAATTGTGCTGCAAATACGGCATAAAGAAACTGGAAGTTTTCGGCTCGGCCGCTGCGGGAAACTTTCGAAGCGGCAGCAGTGATGTTGACTTTTTCTATGAGTTCGACAATTCCAGTCCCGGCTCCCTAGCCGACCGTTTTTTCAGCTTTCAGAACGACCTTGAGAGATTGCTGGAAACAAACGTCGATCTCGTTAGCGCCCCTGATGCAACCAACCCCTATTTTCTGCAAGTCGCCAATCGCCACAGGCTACCGCTTTATGCAGCCTGAATCCGCCGATAGCCCGGTGGTAGAAGTATCTCGACCCAAAGCCCATCCCGGCGGAAGAGGCCCTCGCCCCAACCCTCTCCCAGAGTACTGGGCGAGGGGGATAGGAGTGCAAAGGTGATCGCCTTTGATGCGATTCGTCGCCAACTTTTCTCCCGTTTGGTCCCCGCCCAACTTTCGGCATAATACCCCCCAATGGCGAGCACGAGACGACGCGGAAGGACCGACAAACGAACCGTGGAGCGACGAACCATCCCCACTCCCGATCCAACGCCCGCTCCGGAGCCTCAAGCCCCATCCCCTTCTGATTCCTCCCCCCAGCCGACTCCCGAACCCCTCCTCTTCGAAATCGGCTGGGAAGTCTGCTGGCAACTTGGCGGCATCTACACCGTCCTCCGATCCAAAGCCCCGGCGATGCTCCAGCGCTGGGGCGAACGCTACTGCCTCATCGGCCCCTACAACCCGAACACCGCCGCCCTGGAATTTGAGGAGCAGCCGACCGAGGGCGTCGTCCGCAAAACGCTGGACCGCCTGCGCAATATGGGGATCGGCTGCCACTTCGGCCGCTGGCTGATCCCCGGCCGGCCGCGGGTGATCCTGCTCGATTATCGCGGCCGATTCTCGCAGCTCGATTCAGACAAATACCTCCTGTGGAAAGATCATGGCATCTCCACCGTCGCCGGCGACGGCGAGGTGAACGAAGTCGTCGCGTTCGGTTTCGCCGTCGCGGAATTTTTCACGGCCCGATGCGCCGAACTCGGCGGCAAGACGCCGATCCTCGCCCATTTCCACGAATGGATGGCCGGCGTCGCCGTGCCGCGCATCGCGCATCTGCAGCTCCCCGTGGCCACCGTCTTCACGACGCATGCCACGCTGCTGGGGCGATATCTCGCCAGCGACAATCCTTATTTCTACGACCATCTGCCCTTCCTGAACCCGGACGAAGAAGCGGCCAAGTACCATATTTATCCGCGCTTCGCGATCGAAAAGGCGGCTGCGCATGCCGCGACCGTTTTCACCACCGTCAGCGAGGTCACAAGCTTCGAAGCCGAAAAACTGCTCGGCCGCCAGCCCGACCTGATTCTCCCCAACGGCCTGAACATCCAGCGTTTCGCCGCGCTGCACGAATTCCAGAACCTGCACCGGCAATATAAGGAAGCCATCCACGAATTCGTGATGGGCCATTTCTTTCCCGGCTACACCTTCGATCTGGACAACACGATCTACCTCTTCACCAGCGGGCGCTACGAATATCGCAACAAGGGGATGGACCTGTTCATCGAAGCGCTCGCTCGCCTGCGCGAGCGACTTCGTGGCTCAAACGACGGGCCGACGATCGTCGCCTTCATCGTCACCAAGGCCGCGACGCGCAACATCAACGTCGGAACGCTGCAGAGCCAGTCGATGTTCGACGAGCTGCACAAAACCTGCGAGCAGATCGAAGAGGAGATGGGCCAGCGCCTCTTCCGCGGCGCCGTCAACGGGCGGATCGTCACGGATGACCTGGTGACCGACGACGACGCCGTCCGCCTCAAGCAGGCGATTTTCGCCTGGCGCACGGGCCGGCAGCCGCCGATCGTCACCCACGATCTGGTCGACGACGCCAACGACCCGATCCTGCAGCACCTCCGCAACCGCGGCCTCTTCAACGCGCCGGATGATCCGGTGAAGATTATCTTCCACCCCCAGTTCGTCACCGCGACCAGCCCCTTGATCAGCCTCGATTACGACCAGTTCGTTCGCGGCTGCCACATGGGAATTTTCCCCAGCTACTACGAACCGTGGGGCTACACGCCAATGGAATGTGCCGCCCTCGGCGTCCCCGCCGTCACCACCGACCTAAGCGGCTTCGGCGCCTACGTGCAGCGGCACATTGCCGATCATAATGAGCAGGGGATCTATGTCCTTAATCGCCGGACTCGCGGATTTGACGCCACGGTCAACGAACTCGTCGAGCACCTATTGAACTTCCTCAAGCTCCAGCGCCGCCAGCGCATCGAAATGCGCAACAAGGTCGAGCGGCTGAGCGAAGCCTTCGACTGGTCGAAACTGATCGAGTATTACAACGAAGCCCACGATATGGCCCTGGAGCGCGGCATCGGATACCGGCCAGGGACGGTCGAAGTGAAGGTGGTATAGATCAAAAAGCCGTGTAGCCGGCCCACTTGTGGGCCGTTTTCTCGCCAATTCAAAATCCCGCCGGTTGAGAATTCCCCCCCATTTATAACCCCTCCCCTTTTTGTCCCACCCTTGCTCCTTTGGTACTATTCCGTAGTAATTCCCACCAGGAGAAAGACATGGGCATTTTCGACAAGCTCCGCAGCCAGTTGATCGACATCGTCGAGTGGACGGACGACTCCCGCGATACGATGGTCTGGCGATTCCCCCGTTACGAAAACGAAATCAAGAACGGCGCCCAGCTCATCGTCCGCGAATCGCAGGTCGCGGCGTTCGTGCTTCAAGGCCAGCTTGCCGACGTCTTCCAACCGGGAACCTTCACGCTCCAGACCCAGAACCTGCCGATTCTCTCCACCCTCGCCGGCTGGAAATATGGGTTCAACAGCCCCTTCAAGGCCGAGGTCTATTTCGTCTCCACGCGCACCTTCACCGACAAAAAATGGGGAACACAGAACCCGATCATGATGCGCGATCCGGAATTCGGCCCGGTGCGCGTGCGCGCCTTCGGGTCGTTTGCCATCAAGGTCAAAGACGCCGGCGCGTTCATCAAGAACATCGCCGGCACCGAGGCGCGATTCACCGTCGATGAGATCGAGCAGCAGTTGCGCGACATGGTCGTCTCGCGCTTCGCGGATGCGCTGGGCAACAACAAGATGCCCGTGCTCGACCTGGCCGGAAATTACGACAAGGTCAGCCGCTGGGCCTCGGCTTCGATCCAGCCGGACTTCGACGTCTTCGGCCTTCAGATCTGCAATTTTTTGATCGAAAACATTTCCCTGCCGCCGGAAGTGGAAGCGGCCATCGACAAGCGGAGCAGCATGGGCGTGATCGGCAACATGCAGCAGTACACGCAGTATGAAAGCGCCAGCGCGATCCGCGACGCCGCCAAAAATCCTGGCGGTCTCGCCGGCGCGGGGGCGGGCCTTGCCGCGGGATTCCAGATGGCGGGCCAGATGGGCCAGGCCTTCGGCGCTGCCGCCAATTCCCCGCCGCCGGTTCCGCAACCGGCCGCGTTCTTTATCGCGGTCAACGGCCAGCAGTCGGGCCCGCATTCGGTCGCCGACCTCTCCTCGCAAGCCGCTTCGGGCCAATTCACCCGCCAGACGCTCGTCTGGCGAACGGGAATGTCCTCCTGGAGCCCGGCTGAATCGGTGCCGGAATTGTCGAGCGTTTTTGGATCGGTCCCGCCGCCGCTGCCGAAGACATAAAAATCTCCGGTCGCGCGAGTCTTCATGTATTCATTCGGCATTTGGCAATCGGCAATCGGCATTCCCATACACCCGTAGCTTTCTCGCCACCTCACTGAGCTATCATGGCAGATTCCGCTACCATTGCCCCACACCAGTTTCCCTGCACCAAGTGCGGCGCGAAGCTCCAGTTCCAACCCGGCACCGATTCCCTCGTCTGCCCCTACTGCGGCACCACCAACACCATCACCGCACCCAAAGGATTCGTCCCGCTGCTCGATTTCAACGTCTATCAGCAACAGCTCGCCGGCGCGACGGAGATCCACGACGCCGTCGTCGTTCACTGCGACAACTGCGGCGCTGAAACGCATCTCGCCCAGGATGTCACCGCCGGCAGGTGTGCCTTCTGCGGCGCTCCCGTTGTCGCCCAGGGCCAATCCAAAAAACTGATCAAGCCCGGCGGCCTGCTTCCCTTCGTCGTCAACAAAGCCCAGGCGAACACGCTCTTCCGCCAGTGGATCTCGGGACTGTGGTTCGCGCCAAGCAACCTGTCGAAGCGCTCCGACCAGGCCGGCATCGACGGCGCTTACATTCCCTGCTGGACCTACGACGCCGCCGCCCAAACGAACTACACCGGCCAGCGCGGCGACGACTACACGGTCATCGAAACTTACACCGAAATCGTCAACGGCCACCCCGAAACCCGCGAGCGCCCCGTCACCCGCACCCGCTGGACCCACGTCAGCGGCGCCGTCGACAACCGCTTCCGCGATCTCCTCGTCCTCGCCACGCAATCGCTGCCCCCCAAACAGGCAGATCATCTCCAGCCCTGGGACCTCGGCAAGGCCGTCCCCTATGCCGACGAATTTATCAGCGGCATGGCATGCCAGAGCTACCAGATCGATCTCGGCCAGGGATTCGAATCCGCCAAGCAAATCATGCTCCCCGAAATCCAGCGAACCATCTGCCGCGACATCGGCGGCAACCACCAGCAGATCGCCGGCATGGAGAGCCGCTATTTCGAAATCTTTTTCCGCCACATTCTTCTGCCGCTGTGGATCAGCGCCTATCACTACAACGGCCGGACGTTTCGATTCCTGGTCAACGCCCGCACGGGAGCCGTGCAGGGCGAGCGGCCATTTAGTGCAATGAAGATCGCGATGCTTGTGATTGGAATTATCGCAGCGACACTGATTCTGTATGCGGTTATCGCCCACGCGCATTGACGCTTTGATCCCCCCGCCGTTCAACTTGCCAATTCCCTCGCTATCAGGATACGCTTATTGCTGACGCGATTTGGCATCTCTTGATCCGGAGGCGCAATGACCTCGCGACTTCTTCCGATCGTGGCAGCGGCTGTTCTCGGCGCGGCGGCCAGTTGGGTTAACTTCCATACCGACGAGCCGACCGTCTTGTGCGCGTTTGTGATGTTGTTCGGCGCCGCCTGCGGAGCGGCGTTTGGCCTCCGGCGGTCGTGGCCATGCGGGCTCATCCTCGGAGCCAGTCTGCCGATCTACTACATGTTTGGCAGATCGCTCGGATTTACTCCCCATTGGCCGCCGCACGAAATCGGACCCAGCGACCTGGCGGCCGCAGTAACCATCGTGCCCGGAACCATCGGGGTTTTGATTGGCGCGGCCGTGCACCGCGTGATAAGCGAAACGTTCAGCCCGGTTCGGCCCCCCCCGACGCAGATTTAGAATTATTGCCTTTCTTGGCGAGCTTCGTCTTTCCCCGGAATTTCCGCGCTGACAAGTTCACGCCCTGGCTTTGATAATCGCAATTACTTCCGGTGGCGGTGAGGCCACGGTTGTTTTTTGCAAGGGGGAACTGCAAACGGAGTTTGGATGAAAATGCATCTCGGTCTATCGGTCCCCGTGTCATCGCTAGAGCGTGTTGTGCACTTTACTCCACTCCTATCATCATGAGCCGACGCAGCATCACACAGGCAAAGGCGACAAAGTGAAGACCGGCCAGAGTCGTGGCCAACCGTTCGTAGTCACGAGCCAATCGGCGGAAGCGTCCGAGCCAGCCGAACGATCGCTCGACAACCCATCGCCGGGGGAGCAGTACGAAGCCTCGTTTGGCCTGCGGAAGTTTAACCACTGACAATTCGATGTCGCTTTTGGCTGCGTCGACGGCGGGTTGTTCGCCGGTGTATCCCTGATCGACAAATGCCAACGCCACCGAATCGCCGGTGGCTTTCTGCACATCCCGGGCCAGTTGCTTCACACGTGAACGGTCCTGCTGATCGGCCGATGTTACGTGCAGCGCCAGCAGATGTCCCAGCGTGTCTACCGCCATGTGCGTTTTGCTTCCTTTCTTCCGCTTGGCGCCGTCGTAACCGCCACGGCCGCCGCTCTCGGGCGTGCTCTGCAGCGTGCGACTATCGAAGATCGCTGCCGATGGTTTGGGATCGCGGCCGGCCAGCATCCGCAGCAATTCACGCAGATCATGCGTCATGGCCTCGAACACGCCGGCTTTGATCCAGCGCCGGGTCTGCTGATAAACGATGTCCCAGGGCGGCAGATCGTTGGGCATCATTCGCCAGGCTTCGCCGGCTCGAACCACGTATCGCAACGCATCGAAGACCTCGCGCAGCGAATGTTCCCGCTGCGGAGCATCTTCCCGCATCAGCGTCAGATACGGCGCCACAAATGCCCATTCTTCATCCGTCACGTCAGTTGGGTAAGGCTTCCTTGCCATCCACCCAATATCGCAGATGATGGGGAAAGTTCACAACACGCTCTATCAATCGTTCTAGCACTTTTTGCCCGCGCTCGCGCGAATGCAACCCTGGCGGCTGACTATCAGGTTCAAAACACCTATGTGAGTTCCGTCGGAACCATCGGGCCGCTCACCGTCGTTGGGGAGCCATACGACGTCTCCTTTACCAACAACGTCGATGTGGATGGCAACACGCAAACGGTGCTCAGCACCGAGATCAACGGCGAAGGCACGGCCGACGACGGTGGCGGCGTTCAAGCCCAAACCGCCGGATTTATCGCCTCCGACGACTACTCCGTCGTCCTCCTGGCCGATTTCGATCTCCAGCCGGACCTGCTGGCCAGCAAGGTCTTCGATTTCCAGAACCTCAGCTCCGATGACGGCCTCTACATCAACGATGCCACCGGGCTGCTCTACTTCAACGGCGTTGCCGGCGCGACTGGCGGAACACCGGCCGTCAGCGGAACCTACACCCAGATCGTCCTCACCCGCGACAGCGCCACCGACGAAGTCTCCGTTTACCAGGACGGCTCCCTCGCCTTCGACTTCGACGACACCTCCGACCTGGCGGTTCTGGGCGATTCCGTCTCCCCCTCCAGCAACGCCTACCTGACCGTCTTCAAGGACGATGACACGGGCATCGGCAGCGGCGTGGTCGACGAGACCAGCGTCGGCGACATCGCCCGCCTGCGGCTCTACGACGGCGTTCTCACCGCGGGACAAGTCGCCGCGCTCGATACGGTCGTCCCCGAACCTCTATCCCTCGGCAGCCTGCTGCTGGGCGCCGGGCTTCTCCTGCGGCGTCGGCGGTAATCTCGGTTACTTGGGCATAAATTCTTCATCACCCCGCGCGCACTGCGTTGTGGTGAACTTTTCGCCCACAAATCTCGGCAGTACCATTCATCGGCGGCTACAAATACCGCGTCGTCGCCCACGTCGATTACACTCGGCAGACCGTCAAGATTGAAGCGATGATGGATTACAAGGAATATGACAAGGGGTTGTGGAAAAAGCTGTTTTGAGGAGTTGAATATGCGCAGGACGAAAACTCACAAGACGGCACGGACCCGCGACACCTACATGGATCTGGTGCGGCGTTTTCCGCTGAAGACTATCAAGAACGATGATGAGCATGAGGAAGCAACCAGCGTGATCTCAGAGTTGATCGGCCGCGATCTCGACAGGGGCAGCGGGGACTACCTTGATGCATTGCTCGTGCTGGTGAACAAGTACGAGGATGAGCACCACACCATCGACGAAACGATGACGCCGCAGCAGGCACTTCGGTCTTTGATGGGATCGAATGCTCTGAGCCAGGCCGACATCGGACGGATCATCGGCAGCGAGTCGGCGGTCTCGATGTTCTTACAGGGCGATCGCGATCTGTCGAAGGCCCAGATTAAAAAACTCGCGGACCGGTTCAAAGTGGATGCCTCACTCTTCCTCGGGTAACTCAACTTCGAAAATGAAACTGGCACGGAAACAAATTCCAGCCCGTCTAATTTCAACTGAGATATCAGATTCTGCAATCTATCGTCCACTGAGCTTTTCTCCCAGAAATCTCGATAGAATCGGCTCAATCGCCGCGCGCAGCGCCGGATTCGCATACGCCGCCCACGAAATCCCCGTCGTCACATCCAGCGGCCCATCCAGCGGCTTGCCCAGTCCATCCGTCAGAATCACCCCCGCCTCCTCCGCCACCAGCCAGGTCGCGCAATCATACGGATGGCAAGACAACCCCTCCGGCTGATTTTGGATCCGGTAAAACAGTGGCCGCAGATCGGCAATGAACCGGTCGTGCCCGACGATCACCTCATAAAATTGGCCGCCGGTCGAAATATATTGATCCTCAAACACCGTCGCCCGCGTCACATCCGCCGGCCCGATGAGATTTTTCGCCAGGTATTCCGTCAGTTCCCCCGCCAACACTTTCGTCCCCGGGAAAAAATTCGTGATCGTGGCAAACCCATGATTGATGGTCGTCGCCGTGGAAGGCCGCAATGCCAGCGGCTGCGAATCGCCGCTGCGCAAATCCGTGCGCGTCGCCTTCGCCCCCCCTCCCTTCACCGCCCACAGGCAATCCGCAAACCCCGATTTGCTCGTCGGCAACTCCGTCATCACCGCAACTTCAATATCCCGCAAACTTGTCTCCGGCCCCTTGTTCGGCGCCACCCCCGCCAGCGACCACGCCGGCCGCTTGTCGTACATGATCCCGCGGGTTCCGTCGATCGGATCGAAAATCACCCGCAGCGTCGCCTGCGATTCTAGCGTCGATGCCGGGAATACGCGGCGGTCGACTTCTTCCCCATCCTCGCCAACCAACCCCTCGGCGATCACGACAATCGGCGTCTGCCGCCCCCACTCTTCGCAAAATGATTCCAGGATCGGATCGACTTCGGCATCAATTTTATAAATCGTATCCGCCGCGCTCGCTCGCCCGATCTCGTTATGCCCGGAGTCGCCGCGCAATTTGAGAATCAAATCCTGCACGTCATGCTGAAACGCCAGCAGCCGATCCAGAATCGCTTTGGAATCCTTGATGTTCACGCGCTCCCCACATTCTCATTCGGCATTTGGCATTCGGCAATCGGCATTCAAATCACAATCTCTTTCGTCCCCACCTCCCACGCCCCCGGACTCGTCCCCCGAAACGCCTCCGGCCTTCGCCCCGACTCTTTCTCATATTCCTTTAGAATCTCCGCGATCGCATCATCCGCGCGGGGCGAAATATCCGCCAGCACTGCCACCGTCCCCCCGCTTCCCCCGCCGGTGATTTTCGCGCCATAAAGCCCGGCGTGCTCGCGCTGCCGAACCGCCTGCACCAGCATGTCGCATTCATCCGCCCCCAGCAGCGCGTCGTTCGTATACGAAACATGCGAGCCGTACATCAGATGCCCCGCCTTATCCAGCGGCAATTTCCGTTGCGCCGATCCTACCGGCATCTCCGCCGCCGTCTCGAGATGACGCACGAAATTCCGCACCCGCATCGCCTCAAGCACGTGATGGTCGCTCGCCTGCAGCACGTGATAGGTGTGCTCCACTTCCACCTTCGTCGCGGTATCGTGCGTTCCGCCGTACTGGGCCAGAAAAACTTTCCCCTCAACCTGGTTCGGAAGATGGGGCCGGAAAAATTTCTTGTAATCCTCCGGGTCCAGGTTCGCCAGGTAGCCGCGCATCGGATCTGCCACCAATTCGGCCCTATTCGCCTTCCCCATCTCGCGCATTTTTTCCAGCATGATCTTGTGCCCCATGAACGCCGCGCACGCGCGTCTTGCCATACATCCCGCCCCCGATGCTATGCTTCACCGCGCTGTTGATCCCCACCACCCTGATGCCCTCCGGCAGCCGCAACGTCGGCTGAAGCTCGTGCGGCTGGCAGATCATCCGCAGCAGCGAACTTTCCGCCCCGAGGCAACTGCTCACCTGGTCCATGATCCCGCACGGCGCTCCCACCACCCGGTTCTCCACCTCCTGGCACATCGATGCCAGCAGCATCGGATCATCCCGCCTGAGACCCAAATGATCCATGAAATTCATCATCGCCGCCACTTCGATTGCCGCCGAGCTGCTCACCCCCGCCCCCAGCGGAACATTGCTCAGCAGCGCCAGATTAATCCCGCCGATCGCGGGATCCTTCAAATCCACGAGCTTGCGCTGATGCAGAATCGCCAGGCACCCGACCAGATAACCCGCCCACCTCCGCCCCGGCTGGCCCAGCTCTGTGCGCAGCATTTCGATCGGCGTCTCCGCCAGCGCATCCAGCGGAATGCGAAACGTAAACGCCTGGTTATTGTCAAATAGATTGAACGAGAAAACCTGCACCTGCCGGTCGTCGCGCCCCTGCACGGCCACCGCCGCCGCGCGGTCCAGCGTCGCCTCGCAAACCAGCGATCCCGTGTAATCCGCGATCCCCCCCATCACATCCAGCCGCCCCGGCGCCCGGCTCACGCGTATCTGCTTCCCCCGCGCAAAATCGTGCGAAAGCTCCGCCCGCAGCCGCTTCAGCAGCGTCGCCACAGGCTCCATCTCGCAAAGGTTCACGCTAGGGGACGCTGGCACTGGTCGATGACTCCCGATTCTCCGGCAATTGCGGCGGCAGAACGATCTGCGAAAAAAAACGCGCCCCACCGCCCGATTGAAATGTCGCGTCTAAAACATAACTGTGATTCCACATCGCATGGTCGAACACCAGCCGAAACAAATACGCCCCGCTGGCCGTCTCCCAGTGCGCCTTCTGCTGCTCGTAAGTCAGCAGTGACCCCGTCCAGGGGCTCGCCAGCCGGTCGCCGCGCGGGTCGGGCCAGTAGGGCCGATAATCGTATAGCTCGAAGACCACAGTTCCCGCCGCCTTGGTCCGGTCGCCAAAGCGGTCGTCAAATTCGATCAGCGACTCCACGCCGCTCGGCGTTCCGCTCCCCGTCCAGTCCTTCACCTTCGAAAACGTGTCCAGCTTCATCGAAACCGGGCCAAAGAGCTGACTCTCCTCCGCCGTCCGCCGCGCCGGCGCGGGATTGAGCGAACACGCCGTCACAGCACCAAGCGCCATCACCGCCAGATAACGTCCAATCATTCGCATCGTCGAAATGTAGAACTCCCTTTATATAGTGTCAAAAGCGTGCACCCGCCTCTCTAATCGGCATTTGGCAATCGGACTTCGGTGAGCGCAGTCGAACCGCATTCGGCAATCGATTCAGATTTCTTATCGGACCCCCACAATTCCCCGACCCGATTTGTTTTCCCCGGCAAATGTATCGTAGCTTGAACTTCAAGGAGAAGTTCAATGATCGCGCCGACAGAAAGTACGGAATTGCACGGAGAAAACGCTGCGTGGCCCCTGGAAGCCGGAATGGTTATGACCGCCCTTGAGGCGGGCTCATGGAACGACGAGCACCGCGAACATGCGCGAGCCGCTTTTCGCGTCAAAGCCCTCCTCTGGCTCTTCGCCGATTCCCCGGGCGGTCCCGCTCGCGTTCTCTACACCCGCGATGCCAACCACCGGGGGATCGGCTTCGTCACCCGCGAGCGGCTCCCCCTTGGCTACGGCGGAATCGTCCGCATGCAAGCCCCCACCTCAAACAAAACCCTGGCGATTCCCTGCACCCTCTACCGCTGCCGCGTCGCGGCGCCAGGCTGGTACGAAGGCGCACTCCATTTCAATCGCGACCAGATGGAATTCTTTGTCGACAAAATCACCGAACCCCAAAACACCTGACCACACCAACGCTCGTCCTGCCCCTCTCCCGGTCGGCCGGGAGAGGGTTGGGGTAAGGGCAAAACCGCTATCCGATCGACCCAACTGTTTTGCTCGCCTCGGCTCTCTCGGCATACACTCATGAGGTATGCTTCGAACCACCGCCGTTCTTCTGCTGTTTCTGACCTTCGCCCCTGCCCTCCGCGCGGACGACAATCCGCCCGCCACCCAGCCCACCGACCAATCCCTCCCCCCGCTCCGCGACGTCCAGATCGACCTCAAGCACCGCCAGATCCGCGTCAAATGCGAAGCGATTAATGCCCACATGCCCCTGGAATTCTTTTGCGTCGTCCGCGGCGGTCAGGAACACGAAACCGTCCTCCGTACCGACGCCCGCCCTTCCAACATCCACTTCGGCCTGCTCGCACTCGGTCTCACGCCCGGCGAGCCCGCCCATCTCAGCCCCGATCAATCCCTCTGGTACGCCCCCACCGGACCACCGCTGAAAATCTCCTGCACGTACCTCCTCCACGGCTCCCCCATCACCGTCTCCGCGTGCCGGATGATGCGCTCGGTTAAAACCAAACAAGAGATGCCCGAGATGACCTGGGTCTTCGACGGCTCACGCCTTCTTCCCGACGGCCGCTACGCCGCCGACCTGACCGGCTACGTCGTCAGCATCGTAAATTTCGACCTGACAATGATCGACGTCCCCGAATTGGCCAGCAATGCCAACGAGACCCTCGAATGGGAATTCAACCCCGACCTGGTCCCACCCCCCGGCACGCCAGTGACCATGATCATCGAGCCCGGAGGCGCACCCGCCACCACCCAACCGGCCCAGGCCATTCCGTCCAATAAATACAATCCGGGGCCCGGATTGAATGGGGGAAACTAACGGAATTGCCGATTGCCAATTGCCGAATGAAAGACACGCCTCGGCATTTCAATCGGCAATAGGAAATCGGCAATCGGAAATATATTTGTGTCCCCGCCCCCAATCCGGCACAATACCCTCTACCCGCATGCTCCTCCGAATGTTTGTTGTCGTATTCGTCGCGGCGCTGGCACTGGTTCTGGCCGCCTGCGCTGAAACCGGCGGCGCCGTCGCCTCCGCCTTGGCTGCACAGGCCGCCGAGCAAGCCGCCGCAATCGCCGCCACCCAGGCGGAGATCGCCACCACACAGGCCATCGACCAGCTCGAAGCCGCCGCCACGCAAACTTCCGCCCAGTTGCAGGCCACCGGCAAAATTCTTCCCAGCACCGTCAACAAGGGCACCTTTGTCATCGACACCCCCCAGGCCATCATCTTCCAGAAAGACGGCAAGCGCTACATCATGATGAAGCCGCAGTATGAATGGGATCCGAATTGGCAGCAGGATCAGAATTAGTTGCCGGCCCTCCCTTTTCTTCCCCATTGTTTCCCGACGCGTGTCTTCCTGGCAACAGCCCGAGCGATTCATGAAGATCTCTCTTACGCGCAATAGACTATAAAAATCCATATGGGCAGTAGCCGCCGGAAAACCAATCTTATTGCCGCCCGCACAGCTCCGTACACTGCGATTTTGGCTGACGTTGTTGATCTGTTGGAATCAGCGCGCCGCGCGTCCGCCCGTACCATCAACGCTTTTATGACTGCGGCGTATTGGCAAGTGGGCAGGCGGATCGTCGAAGGCGAGCAACGCGGAACGAGCCGTGCCGGGTATGGCGAACATTTGTTGGAGCGCCTTTCAAACGATCTCACGAAGCGCTTTGGACGCGGTTTCTCGGTTGACAACCTTGAGTTGATGCGGCGATTCTACCTTGCGCACGAAGCCGGCCAGATTTCCGAGACGGCATCTCGGAAATCCGGATCGACAAATTCCGAGACGCAATCTCGGAATTCTCTCGCTCAAATTCACCACGCAGCATCTGGTAAATCCCAGGCATCAATTCGGCAGACGCCGTCTGCCGTTTTTCCCCTCCCCTGGTCGCATTACGTCCGCCTTCTATCCGTTGAAAACGCGCACGCTCGCCAGTTTTACGAGACCGAAACCCTCCGCGGCGGCTGGACGGTCAAGCAGCTCGACCGCCAGATCGATTCGCAGTTTTACGAGCGCACGGCGCTTTCCCGCGACAAGGCCGCGATGCTTGGCAAGCACAATCGCCGCAGGCCCGAGGATGTCGTCACCGCTGAGGAGGAAGTGAAGGATCCCTTTCTCCTCGAATTCCTGGGCCTCAAGGACGAATACTCTGAAGACCAGCTTGAGGAAGCGCTGATCCTCAAACTGGAAGCTTTCCTGCTGGAACTCGGTAACGATTTCGCGTTCATTGGACGCCAGCGCCGTTTGCGCGTCGGCGACACATGGTATCGAATCGATCTGCTGCTGTTTCACCGTCGTTTGCGCTGTCTGGTTATCGTCGATTTGAAAACCGGCAAATTCACTCACGCCGACGCCGGTCAGATGCACCTTTACTGCAACTACGCGAAGGAGCACTGGACCCATCCGGGCGAGAATCCCCCCGTCGGACTGATTCTTTGTACCGACAGAAACGATGCCGTCGCCCGCTACTCCCTGGATGGCTTGCCAAATAAAATCATGGCTGCCCAATACAAAACCGCCCTACCGCAGGAAAAGCGGCTTGCCGAGGAATTGGAAAGGAACCGCAACTTGCTCGATTCACGCCGGCTGCCCCCCGCCGACGCCAAAGGAAACCGCCCCGCGCTGGCCTTCGCCGATGCCGCGATCGCCGGAAATATCATTCAGCGCCGCAAGCGCCTGGGGCTTTCGCAAGCCGGGTTGGCAAAGCTCGCCGGGATCCGAACCGAAGTCCTCAACCGCGCCGAGCAGGCCGTCACCATTCCCAGCGTGCGGATGCTGACGAAAATCGAAAAAGTGCTGCAACGCCTGGAGCATCGGGCGAAACTTAAACGCGCATGAGAGCGTAGGATGACCAATTATCAAATCCCTTGCAGAGTGATGGAACTTGATCGCGAAAGGGTTTGGGCTTCATTCAGTCAAAAGTTCGCAATTGATTTGCCACACCTCTGGCGAAAAACGATCGGGTCTGTCACGCACGTCGATACATAACCAGGGAGACGAATCGTTGTGACAGGAGCGTAATTTGCGTAAAGAACTCAAGATCAAATCCGTGCGTCCGGACCAATGAGAGGAGAAAACCATGACCTTCAAGGAGCTGCGAACAACGGCCAACTTGCAGGCGTCATCCAATACATCCACCAAATCTCCCCATTCCGATTCGAGGGCAAGCTTAATCTCAAGTGGATGCTCGAATCCGCGCTCATACCATTTCTGTGAAGGCCACGCCGCACCAGGAGAATCGATCGGATAGGTTGTGTGGCAAAGGTCGAAGATGAATTCGTCCTTCCTTCCCTTGCCCATGCCGGAGCCGGGGTACACCCGCACCCCCTGTAGCGGCGCTGTGTTTCTGAACCAATCGCGCACTCCGTGAGTCCAATCCAATGCATGAAAATCACGGAATTTTCGTTCGAATTCCGTTCCGCAGCGGGCGAGTTCTTGGCGATCATACTTCTGAAATCTGAACTCGGCAGGTGGCGACAAATCTTCCATTTTTGCTTCTCGGCCTGGCAAAACGAAACTCAATCACGCACCCCAGCGGCTCTGAGCGCCTTATCGATCTTCGCCAGAGTTGCTGTATCGGGACTATGCTTTCCCTTCTCCAACCGGTTGATCGTTTCGGGACGCAGGCCCGCCCGTCTGGCCAATTCCGATTGAGACAACCCAGCCGATTCGCGCTCCGAGACCAGTTTACGAGCATATATAACGCGGATCGTCTCAGCGGCCGGATAATTTCCGTTTGCCAGCGGACGCGGAAGCTTCGGTAGATTTTGAGCGGCTGCACGCTTTTGCAGTACCTCGAAATCGCGCATTGGAACCAAAGCGAATCGTTTGCCCGAAATGGTAAGAGTCTGCACGGTCATGGCTTTTCCTGACACGGTTAATCCTCGTATACATCGCGACGATTGGCGATCCGCCAGACGATAATTCTTTGCCCTTCCAATCGGAAGATGATCCGGTAGTCGCCCGTTCGCACGCGAAAATTGCCTTTCAAATTCCCTGTCAATCTCTTGACCCCGCTTACATTCGGCCAATTTCGCAGCCGCCCTATAACTTCACCGGCGCGGCCCACGATATAGCCCGGCAGTTTTTCAAGCTGCGCCACCGCCTCGGCGGTGAGTTCAACTTCCATGTCATAGTTATAAATTATATGACATGAATGTCAATAAGGTGTTTGCTGCTCCAAAAAACCGCTACTATTCCCCTCATCACACCGCCATCCTTCCCTCATACTGCCCATACTCCAGCCACTGAATAAACCCATCCGGAAATTCCCCGGCCTCCACCGCCGCGGCCACATCCGCATTGTTCGCCAGGTATATCTGCTCGTTGTAATAATATGACGCCACCCGCCCTTCGAATTGGCCATACTCCAGAAACTGCTCGAAGTCGGATGTGAACGGCTCCCCCGTCACGTAAGGCGCGATGTCCTGATTATCCGCGTCGTAAACCGCCGGCACAAAATAGATCATCGGGCTGTATCCCTCATACTGCCCGAAATCCACGTAGTGCTCATATGCCGAGGTTACGATTCCCGCGGAGATCGCCGCGCCAACATTGGAATAGAGCGACAAGTAGTAACTCTGATTGAAATAAAGCAGCCCCGGACGGTTCTCGTACTGCCCGAACAGATAATATTGCATGAACCCCGAGCTCACTTTCCCCGCCCGCACCGCCGCCGCCACGTCGGGATTCTGCTGCAGATACCACGATTCGTTCCAGAACGGCGATGGGCTGTAACCCTCATACTGCCCATATTTCACATATTGGTCATACCCCGTGGCGTACTGCCCGGCTGCCACTGCCGCCGCGACGTTTGGATATTCCTGCAGGTACCAATGCTCGTCGAACAGCGAGTTCTGGCTCACCAGGGTTTCGGTTCCGATCAATACTTTCGATCCATCGGTCAGCAGCGCATAGATAAAAGCCGTATGGCTGCCCGTGCTCAGCATCGGCGTCGTATAGGTGAAGCCATGATCCGCCGAACTTACCACGGATGTAATATCCGGCCGATCCAGATCGGCCGTGATCGTTTGCGTCGGTCCGCCGAGGATATCGATTTCGACATCGATCGCCGCGCTCGGATTATTCGGATCGAACGCCCACCCGCTGATGACATTCATATTCGCTTCGTCGATCCAACTGATGCGAGACACCGTGAAGCTCGCCGACACCCCGTCCGCCAGCCCGCTGCCGTGGGCATCGAGCGTGTATGTTCCGTCGGTTGCCTCGGCGATAAAGGTAAACGTCGCCACCCCATTCACCGCCGTCGCCGTCAGCGTTCCTCCAAGCAACGCCCCAGCCGGCCCGCTTTCGATTCCCAGCGTCACCGTTCCATTAAACGCCGTATCCACGTTTCCATTCGAATCCTCAACTGCCACGGTAATCGGCGTCATCGCCTGATACCTGAAAATGCTGGTCTCATCATCCGCCGGCTCCCCGATGAAGACCAGCTTGTTTTGTGCAATCGTCGCGGGGCTCAATTCGAACACTGTGTCATCCGGCCCCTGCGTGGTCGTGCCGTAAAGATTTCCATTCGCGTCGATGAACAGGCTTCCCGCTGGAAATGCTCCGTTTGACCCGTTAAACGTGGCAATGGTCGTAAGCGTGTGCGTTCCCGCCATTACCTCAAACGCTGTCCCCTCTGTTCCTCCTCCGCTAAGGGTCGTTCCGAAGAGGTCTCCGTTGGAATCGATCGCCAGCCCGCCGTTGGGATTCTTACCATTGCTACCGTTGAATTGTGTGATCACCGAAAACAGGTGCGATCCCGCCGCTATTTCAAAAACGGTTCCATCCCCGCTGTCATTGCCATCGTAGCCGTATCCTCCCCCTGCCGTCGTGCCGTAAATATTCCCCTGCGAATCGACGACGAGCCCGGGATTGAATTGATTTGCCTGGGAATTGGCAATCGTCCCCAGCACCTGCAAAGTACTTGACCCCGCCGGCAGCTCATACACCACGCTTTCCAGCGGGAACCCCTCGATCCCCACTTGCCCAAGGGCGATGGCAATTCCAAAAATATTCCCGGCCCCATCAACCGCCAGGTCCTGATACGGGTTCGCCGTCCCGGAATTTCCGAAACTCGTAAGAACCGAAAACTGATGCGTCCCCGCCGATATTTTGAACAGAGTCTCGTTATCTTCAAACTGACTGCTGGGCTGCGTGAGCCCGTAAATATTGCCCGAAGCGTCCATCACCAGCGAGCCCGCGCTAACACCATCGGAAGTCGGGATCGTCGTCAGCGTTTCCAATTGGTGCGTGCCGGTGGTAATTTCGAAAACCGTCGAACTGACGGGACTGGGAAATAGGCCGATACCGGTCGTGCCATAGAGATTTCCCGCAGAATCTATAATTAATGCGCCAAGACCGCCCATGGGTGCGTTGAACGTGGCCAGCGTGGTCATCTTGTGCGTACCCGCGGCAAGTTCGAAAACGGTTCCCCCGCCATTTGTTCCGGAAGTGGTCCCATAGACATTCCCCGAGGAATCCACGACCACCCCCGTCGCATTGACCTGCGCCGGAAGCGTCCCCGACAAAAGGCTGGTCAGCGCATAACTGGAAAACAACACGCGCGGCTCCAGCGTCTCCGCAAAAACAGGGCGGCGTTGCTTTGGCATGGCAAACCCTCCTCTGAAATATCAGCAGAAATACAAAGATTTGGTTAGCGCATGATTCGACCACAAATCATTACGCCCGGATGCTTATTTAAATGCAAAGCCCCCATAAGAGTTGCAGAAATCCGTAAGCCTCGCACAGGAATGCGCTTACGGAAATTCCACGATCGCGGGATCGTCAGCCGATCGCATTAATCCTCGTCGCTCGATAGATCGACATTCGGCAGACCCAGCAAGTTCAGATTGCTGGGTCGCAGGTCCAGGTAATACATGCCGATTTCCAGAAGCTTATGTTGCACAGCATGTGCAATGTGAGAGTTGCGCCCAAACCGCATTTCGATTTCTTCGTGAATCTCACGAACTGTTTCGCTAGGGAATTGAGGGTCTGAGAACCGTACACCCGCGAAGTCCAGCAGGAATGGCGGACTCACGAAATCGATCTGGATTAACTGCCGGCTATGGTCTGCCATACGAAGTTTTGGTATCGTGATCCCCTCGACTTGGGTGAGACGATAGCTGCGAAGCAGCTCATACGCTCGAACTTCGGTTTGGAATCCCTCTGGAGTGTGATGGACCTTTATCGCGGTTTCCAGGTCGGGCGAAAGGAATACGAACCCGCTCACACCCCAGCCGAGTATTTCAAGCTTGCCTTTTGTGCCGATGAATGACTGTGCGGCAGACAGAGCTCTGGAACGGAGACCCTCAATGTCTGAAAACATAGTTGCACACTCCGCTGAAGTGGAGATGTGGCTCGATTGCGGGCCGCACGGCAAATCAAAACTGAGCCGAATTACGCCAGGTTCCGTCGTACTCCGGCAATCGTTCGACGCCCCGCCATGTGAAGCCGAACTGGTGGTATACGTGGACGGCAAACGAATCACGAGAAAAATCTGGCTGGGCCGGGGTATTTCAAAGAACCGCAATATGACTTTCTTTTATCCGGTAAACGGAGCCGTGCCGTTCTAATTAGGCAGCCTTATCGCTTCAGAAACGGCGCGATTCTTTGAGGTCGCATTCCGCGACCTCAAACTCTCCTCACATTTTTACACCGCTATCCTTCCCTCATACTGCCGCTATTTCGTCCCTTTATCGTAAACTGATAGGCGAAGCTGCAACTGAATACTCCCGAAATCGCTTAGCCTAATTTACCCAATCCCCTCATTTTGTTGCTGGCTGTCAAATTTTGTATTCGATGGGCCGACCAAAAAAAAATCTCACAGCAATTCCGTCAAATCCTGCACCACCAAATCCGGCTGCCACTTCGCCGGAAGATTCACCAGGTCGGCGCTGCGAGCGACACCGGTCAGCGTCAGCACCGTCCGCATCCCCACCGCTTTCGCCCCTTCGATGTCCGATTCCAGGTTATCCCCGATCAGAATGCACCAATCCGGCTGCACGTTCAGCCGGCGGCAAAGTTCGTTGAAAAAAATCGACTGCGGCTTGCCGCAGAATACCGGATCGACGTTGGCGGCATAGGCGAGCTGCCAGGCGAGCGCGCCGCTGCCGAATTCGATCCCACGCTCGCTCGGATAGACCCGGTCTGAGCAAATCCCCACCGCCACGGCGCCTTGCGCAGAAGCTGCAAGGCGGCAAACTGACGCTCGAACGTGGCATGCGAATTGGCCGGCGCGCCGATCACCACCGCGTCACACGGCTGGTGCTCCGACTGCACCCAATCCACCATCCCCTCCAGCATTTCCTGCAAGCCCTCGGTCGCCAGGTTAAAGACCCGCGGCCGGGGATGGTCGGGCGGCCTGATATGCGTGATCACATAATCCGCCGCCGCCGCCGCCGCCGTGTAGACGCGGTCGAGATCCACCTCCACGCCCATCTCCGCCAGCCGCATCGTCACCCGCATGGGGCTCGACGTGCTGTTGGAAAGGCACGCGTAATTCTTCCGCTGCTCCTGCAGCCGCCGAATCAGCGGCATCGCTCCGGGCAACGGCTGGCTTTCGTGGTAAACCGTTCCGTCAAGGTCCAGCAACACCGCTTGATAAGGCGAGAAGTCGATCGGCACGCGAACGAAGTGTAAGGGGAAGAAGCCCTGAACGGAATGCCGATTGCCAATTGCCAATTGCCGAATGAAAAAGAGCCGACCCGTATTCCATTCGGCATTTGGCAATCGGCATTCGGCAATCTTTCTCCCCCCACTCCGTCTTTACTACAATACCTCCCCACTCAATGACCGCCCCCGCCCAAACCCTTCTCTCGCTGGAAAACATATCCGTCTCCTTCGGCCCGCTCCGCGCTGTCTCCGACGTTTCGCTGCGACTTCACGGCGGAAACCTCCTGGGCCTGATCGGTCCCAACGGCGCCGGTAAAACCACCCTGATGCGCGCCGCCGTCGGGCTTCAGCCTATTCGCTGCGGAGCGATTCAGATCCTGGGCTCACCGCTGAATGGATCGCGGGATGTCCTCCGCCATGTCGGCTTCACACCCGACACGCCGCCGATGTACGACAACCTCACCGTGCGCCAGTTCCTCCGGTTCGTCGGCATGGGCTACGATCTTTCCACCTCCGAAATCAGCGAGCGAATCGATTTCTGGCTGGAAAAAGTCTGGCTCAGCGAGAAGGCCAACCAGAAAATCAAGCAGCTCTCCCGCGGCATGCGGCAGCGCGTCGGCATCGCGCGAACGCTGCTCCCCAATCCATCCGTGATCCTGCTCGACGAACCGGCCGCCGGCCTCGATCCCGCCGGGCGGGCGCAGTTCCGCCAGCTTCTGGCCAATCTCCGCGACCAGGGGAAGGCCCTGATCGTCTCCAGCCACATCCTTTCGGACATGGATGAATACTGCACGCACATCGGCATCATGTCCGGAGGCCGGATGACCCGCTGCGGCACCGTGACGGAAGTTTCGCAGGCGGCGCATGGAGATCGCTGCCGATACACCGTTTTGCTCGCCCGCCCGTTTCCGCAGCTTGGGGCCGCCGTCGCAAAAATCGCCGGCGCCTCGCATGTCGAGGCCGATTCCGATCGCGTCGTGCTCGAATTCGGCATCACCCGCGACGAGGCGGCCTCCCTGCTCGCATCGCTGATGAGCCTGGGCATCCCCATCGCCGGCTTCAGCGCCAATGCCGGCAATCTTGAAGAAACTTATCTCCGCTCTCAAATCCGCCAGGTGGAATGATGGCTCTGTATGTCGACAACGCAATCTCCTGGGCACAGTTCCGCCTTCGCGGCGGATTCAAGAACCTGCTGCTCACTTCGATCGCATACACGCTTGTCGCCGTCTTCTTCATCGAGCTTTTCTACCAACTCGCCGACCGTCCGGGCGAAAAAATGCAATTGCTCGAAGTCGCCTCTTTGATAGATCTGATCTTCCAGTGTGCATTCCTGCTGATTCTGTGCGGCAACATTGTGGCCGGCTCACTCCGACGCGACATCACCAATCATCTGATCGAATCCCACCGCCTCATGCCCCTTTCCCCAGTGCAGGCGATCGTCGGATATCTCGCCGGGACCACGGTCCAGATTCTGACGCTCTGCGCGATCAATTTCGCGATCGGCGCCGATCCTCTTCAAGGCTCGCGGAGTGCCGGTTCAATCCTGGCTCATCTCCAACGCGCTGCTGCTTGGATTCTCGCTGTCGATCTGGACGGCAATGGCCGCATCGGCATTCATCTCGCGGGCCGTGGTCGGGTTGATGGTCGCGCTGGTCATGGGCATCGCGTTTTCAGGCGGCTCTATTTTCGTCATCGCGCCGGGCCTGCTGGCCTTCTGCTCGCCGATGCACGGCCACACGATCTTCGATTTCGGCGTCCCACCACAGCTCACCACCGGCACCGTCGTGGCCCTCGCGGCACAGGGACTGGTGGCGATCCTTTGCATCCGCGCCGCGGCCAGAAAATACGCCGATGCCGCCGCCATCGGGCTCACCCTCGCCCCGGCCCTGGCGGCGTTGGGAATCTGGGCCGGGCTGTCGTGGTATGGAATCTACGACTTCCATAACCTCCGGCCCATTATGCTGCAATATGTGCCGATCAAAGGGGCCGTGCTGGTCGTGGGAGCGATGGCAACGTCCATGCTTGTCGCGATCCTGCCGCTGGCGCCGTCGCACATGCCAACGCCGCCCGCGCCGAGCGGCAAATCGACGGCGACAAAAATCTTTCGCGTGCCGCCAGTCTCTGGCTCTGCCTGCCCGCCTCACTTTTATTTGTCATGGTTCCCCTCACCTCCAGCTATGACTCAAGGATCCTCGCGCCCTTCTCCTTTCAGAATATGTCCCGAACCACCTACACGACGACCCGCGCTTCCAATGGCCGGGTCTACACCCGGACCATCACTCTGCCACCGGTCGCGGCCCCGGCGCCTCCGTCGGTGCGAATCCCCGTCGTCCCGGTGAATCAGGGCCTGGCCTTGATCGCGATCGCCTGCGCGATCTATCTGATTGAAACCTACCTGCTGCTGCGAATATTTACGGGCACGGTCAGCCGGGCCGGGATTCTCATTTTCGTCATCATTGTCGTGCTCTGGTTCCTGCCGATCATGGCGGATGTGATTTATTACGGGGTGAACGATCTGGACCCAACAATGAATCTCTTTTCCCTCTATTCCCCGCTGGGAACGATCACCAACGCCCTGGACCATCCTCTGAAATCAGCATGGCTGGGAGTCGTGGGCAGGGCACGATCGCCGCCCTGATCGCCGCGTGGTTTGCGGCAGTACAATCGCAAAGACGACGGCGGGAGAAATCGATTGCCGATTGCCGATTGCCAATTGCCGATTGAAAGACAGAAGCTTCTGCATTTCATTCGGCAATTGGCAATCGGCAATCGGCAATATGCGATCTCCCTTGGTTGCCCGGCCAATTTCCAGTATCCTTTTTTGCGCCGAACGCGGGCGTAACTCAATTGGCAGAGTGTCGGCTTTCCAAGCCGAATGTTGAGGGTTCGACTCCCTTCGCCCGCTTTCAAGATTTCCGCGATGAATCAGGTTTCCCTTGCCCCAAACCCGCACGCAAGAAAATTCGCGCTCTTGCGCTTTGCCGCGGTTTTTGAATGGTTCCTGGCAGGCGCCCTGACGCTCTCCTGGATCGTTTTTCACCTCCGGTTTTTTCTCCACGCGGGTGGCCTGTGGCGCGACGAGGTCACCAGCGTCAATCTCTGCAACAGCCCCACGATTTCCGACGTCATCAATAATCTTCAGTACGATTCCTTTCCCCTCCTCTGGCATCTCATCCTCCGCTTCTGGATTCGCACCGGAATTGGCACAACCGATCGCGGAATTCGCCTTTTTGGGCTCCTGATCGGCCTGGGAATCCTGGCCACGATCTGGGCCAACGCCCGACGGTTTCGCCTGCCAACTCCCATCGCAATGCTGGCGTTGCTCGGCTTCACCAGCGCTTTCGTCTACGACGGCGATTCCATTCGAGCCTATGGCGTGGGGATATTGCTCGGGCTTCTCACGCTGGGATTCATGTGGGACGTGGCGACTCGCCCCACTGCGCCGCGGGTCGCGCTCGCTTCGCTCACCGCCCTGGCCGGCGTGCAAGTCCTTTTTTATAACAGCGTCATCCTCTTCGCCATCTGCTGCGGCGCCGCGATCGTGGCGCTGCGACATCGAAAATTAAAGCGGGTGCTGCTCATTGGAAGCATCGGGCTGGTCTGCGCTCTTTCCATGACGCCGTATTATGTGCTGCTGACCCGCACGGCCGGATATCGCAACACCTGGCAGCATGCACCGAGCTTGTCGTGGTTCATTTATAAATTCGTCGAGGCTGTCGGTTATGACTCAATGAACCCGATTCTAAGAAATACCCACAATGATCGAATCTGGGAAGCAGCGATTTTCGCCGCGCTCGCGGCCGGAGTTTTGTCACTCCTGCGAATTGGCCGCAGTCGCTCCGCTGTCCCGGCGCCTGACAATCCTCCCAACTCCCCCGGCTCCCGCGATTTTCGCAAGGATGTCCTGACCTATCACCTGACCGTTCTTCTGATCGGGATCATCGGCTACTGGGCCTTCTTGTATTCCCTCTCTTACGTTATGCAGCCCTGGTATTACGTGGCCCTGCTGGCGCTGGTTGCCGCCTGCGTGGATGGGCTGATCTCTTCGGCCGCCCCGGTCGTGCGGATCATTCTCTGCCTCGGAGCAATCTACTACGGCGCCGTCACCGCCGAGGCCAATTGGGACAACGCCGCACTGCGCAAGACCAACATCGATCTGATCTGCGATCGATTGTCGCGCGTCGAAAATCAGGGCGATCTCGTCGTGATTTCCCCATTCTTTTATGGCATCACCTTTCAGCGCTATGACAAAGGCCCGGCGAAATTCATCGCTCTGCCGGGCATTGATTTCCTGGCCTATGCCAAAATGGACCTGCTCGACAAACCGGTTCACGATCCCTACGCGACCAGGCCAGTCCTGCAACAGATCGCCGAAACTCTACAAAGCGGCCATGCGGTTTATCTGGTGGGTGATTACTTCAAACCCGGCTACGATCAGACGCCCCCTCCCACGATCGGCGCCGCCCCGAATCCCGTGCTGGCGTGGAACGCAGGCCCGTTATTCAATTGGCCCGAAGAAGTCGCCGATTTCGTCGCCCATCATGCGAAAAACCAGCAGCAGTTTGACGTTCCGGTTCAAGGCGTCAGCGGTTATGAGCGCCCGGCTGTCAAAGTCGTGACAGGGTGGATCAGTGCGCAAGCCCCGTGAAAATGTCCGTAAAGATGCCCGGCCCGGACTTTTTGGTTTTCGTCTGCCGTGTGAATTCTGAGCGCATACTCGACAGCCGAATTCTTCGTCGATTCACGCCCTGAGAGTAAATCGTTCGTGCAACTCAATGAGCGAAGCGTAATCGCCCTTGTCCGCAGCCTGCACCGCATCAATGTACTTCCCGCGAATCACACTTTTATCGCCGATGGTTTCATCGGGCCATGCCGTGATCGGCTCATCGTTCTGCTTCAACCAGATATTTGCCAGCAATCGCGACCATCTACCATTGCCGTTCTCAAACGGATGAATTTGCACCGCACGATGATGCAGTCGCGCAGCCTGTTCGATCATCCCATGGGTCTCGTGTTCCTCCCAGTACGCCAAGTCATCCAGCAATTGGCGTAATTGAGGATCAATCTGATAAACCTCCACCCCAATATTCAGCATCCGATTTCTTCTCTTTCCGGCAAACACCCACACCTTGCCAAACATTTCACGATGCAACTTGTAGATCCAATCCAGACTAAAGGGTCGCCTGGCGGCGCGTTCGGCCTCCCCGCCAGATACTTCACAACTGCCGGCCGGATGCTTCGGGCCTCCAGAATATTGAGTTCAGAGCGGTGGTGGACTGTCCGCCTAAGCGACGGCACAAGCTGAGAAGGATCAATCGGTGTCTCGCCGGGGATCGGTTCCCATGCACCCATTCAGGCTGCCCATAACTTCCGACACGATCCCGCCAAAAGCTCGCGGGCAGTCTGTTTCTTCATCCGCCTCAATTCTGAAAGCGGCACACCCTGGGCTTCCAGGCCCGACGTCCCCTGCACCTGTGCGACAAGCTCGGCGGCCTTTCGCTCGGCCTGCTCCTGCTTAAACGCATCCGCATTCTTCGCCTTTAAGTTGATGCCCATACCCATCGCTTCCGCGATCCGAGATAGAGTCGTGAAAGATGGATCAGCCGCGGGATCGCCTGACAAAGCACGCTGAACCGTGCGCAAGCTCACACCTGCTCGCCGGGCCAGGGCCGGGCATCCAATGCCAAGCTCATGCCGGCGAACGTTCAATCGGGAAGAGAGTTGCTTTAGCGTCATTGCGATTGCCCTATCGGCTAAATATACGCCATTTATGACATAATATCAAGCTAGATATACGACATATATGACGACTAATACGTCCGACGGTTGTTTTTTTTCGATCCGTCCTCTGGAATCGGGTCCGTTGCCCACCTTCCCAAAAAACGTAAGTCGTCTAGAATCAAATTGGTGACTCACATTACGGCTCGGCTTTCCAAGCCGAATGTTAGTCTTTCGATTCCCTTCACCCGCCTTATCCCCATGTACGAACCTAACCCAAACCGATACCAACCCCCGCACAAGTCCTGGTTCCGCCGCTGCGGAAATTCGGGCCTGATGCTCCCGGCCATCAGCCTCGGCTGCTGGCACAATTTCGGCGGCGCCGGCACCGACGCACAAAACCACGGCGACGAAACCTCCCTCCACGAAAACTGCCGCAAGATGCTCTTCACCGCCTTCGACCTGGGCATCACCCATTTCGATCTCGCCAACAACTACGGGCCGCCGCCCGGCACCGCCGAATCACGCGTCGGCAGAATCCTTCGCGAAGATTTTGCCTCTCATCGCGACGAACTCGTCATCTCCACCAAGGCCGGCTACGAAATGTGGCCCGGGCCGTACGGAAATTTCGGCTCGCGCAAATATCTTTTGTCCAGCCTCGACGCTTCCCTGAAGCGTCTCCAGCTTGATTACGTCGATATTTTTTATCACCACTGCCCGGACGCAGGCACGCCCGTCGAAGAATCAATGGGGGCACTCGACCAGGCCGTGCGCAGCGGGAAGGCGATTTACGCCGGCATCAGCAGTTATCCCGGCGCGCTCACCGCCGATGCCGTCGCCCTCACCCGGCGCGAGCATCTCACGCCGCCGATCATCCATCAACCGGCCTATCACATGCTCTACCGCGCGATCGAAAAAGATTTGCTCGGCGTTACCCAGCGCTTCGGGCTGGGCGTCATCGCCTTCTGCCCGCTCGCTCAAGGCCTGCTCACCAATAAATATTTGGGCGGCATCCCCAAAGATTCCCGCGCCGGCACGGCCACCGGATTCCTCCGCCCCGATCAGATCACGCCCCAGCGCGTCGAGACCATCCGCCGGCTGAACGACATCGCCCAATCCCGAGGGCAATCGCTGGCGCAAATGGCCCTCGCCTGGACGCTGCGCTTGCCGGCGGTCACCAGCGCCGATCGCGCGCCAGCCGGCCCGAGCAGATCAAGGAAAACGTCGCCTCCCTGAACCGCGGCGACTTCTCCCCGGAAGAACTGGCGAAGATAGATTCCATCGTCGGACCCTAAAAAAATCATGCCGGGTCAAGAAGCCGACACCTTTTTCAATCACGCCAACTCGCTCAAAGCGGCCGGCAGGACCGACGAGGCGATCGCAGCCTATCGCCGCGCCATCGCCGCCAGGCCCGACTTCATAGATGCCTACTTCAGGCTTGGCAACACGCTCGCCGCCGCGAACAGACTCGAAGAGGCGTCGCAATCCTTCCGACAGGTTCTCAAGCTCAATCCCAATCACCTCGACGCGATGAACAATCTCGCCAACACGCTCCTGCTGCGAAACATGCTGGAGGAAGCGATCCCCATGTATCGCCGCGTTTTGGCGATGCGTCCCGATCATTTCCTCGCCTGGAACAATCTCTCCGCCGCCCTGGTCGCCCGGAGCGAATTCGCCCAGGCCATCGACGCGGGCCGGCGTGCCCTGGCCATCCGGCAGGACTACCCGCCGCTCCAGCGAAATTTAGGCGATGCTCATGCCGGCCTCGGCCAGTGGATCCAGGCCGCTGAGTGCTACCGCAAGCTGCTCGATCTCGACCGACTCCAGCCGGGGCCACCGGGCTTCACCGCCGACGCCCGCGTGAAGCTCGGAATCTCCCTGAAATATCTCGGCCGCATCGACGACGCCATCGCCACCCTTCGCGAGGCGATCAAGATGACCGCCGACAATCTCTACGCTCGCGACGAGCTGGCCAACCTCTACTGGCAGGGCGGCGAGATGGACAATGCCCTCGCCGAGTGCAAAAAAAACGTCGAGCTTTTTCCCAATTCCGACCAGACCCACAACGCCCTGGGCAACGTCTTCATGGAAACCGGCCGCCTCACCGAGGCGATCGCCTGCTACGACAAGGCCATCCAGCTCAGGCCAACCAATTTCGCGGCCCACGATCACAAGGTTTTTTCGATTCTTTTCCACCCCGACTACGACTCCGCGCAAATCCTGGAAGAATCGGGCAAGTGGGCGTGCCAACATGCCGCTCCGCGCCCCATCCAGCCGCACCAGAATAATCGCGATGCGAACCGTCCGCTGAAAATCGGCTACGTCTCCGCCGATTTCCGCGACCACGTCGTCGGACGCAACATCCTTCCCCTCCTGAAAAACCGCGACTCCCAAAACTTCCAGATCTACTGTTACAGCGGCGCAACCGATTTCGACCGCATTAACCGCCAGTATCGCGACCTGGCCGATTTCTGGCACGACACCGCCTACTGGACCGATGAAAAGCTCGCCGCCCAGATTCGAGCCGACGGAATCGACATCCTCGTCGATCTCTCCCTCCACCTCGGCGGCAACCGCCTCCCGGTCTTCGGACACAAACCGGCCCCCATCCAGGTCACCTTCGCAGGCTACCCCGGCACCACCGGCGTAAGCGCCATCGACTACCGCCTTACCGATCCCTACCTCGACCCCGACGCCGCAAGCGAAGCCTTCTACACCGAAAAAACCATCCGCCTGCCCCACTCCTTCTGGTGCTACGACCCCGTCGCCATGGAGGTTGACGCCGAGCCGGACCCCGGCGCCCACCCGCAGCCGCGTCAGGCCAGATCACTTTCGGCTGTCTCAACAGCTTCCGAAAAATAAATCCCCTCGTCCTGAAGCTCTGGGCCGGCGTCATGAATCGCGTCCCCAATTCCCGCCTTCTCGTCCTCGGTCCGCTGGGCGCTCATCGCACCGCCCTGGCTCAAACTCTCTCGCAACACGGGATCGATTCCTCGCGAATCGGCTTCGTCGACCGCGGCACCCGGCGCGATTATCTCGACGCCTACCGCCGCATCGACATCGCCCTCGACACCCTCCCCTACAACGGCCACACCACAAGCCTCGACGCCCTCTGGATGGGCGTTCCCGTTATCACCCTCATCGGCAAAACCATCGCCGGCCGCGCCGGCTGGAGCCAGGCCTGCAACCTCGACCTCAGAGATCTCGTCGCCAAAACGGAAGATGAATTTGTAACGATCGCCGTGAACCTCGCCGAGAATCTCCCCCGCCTCACCGAGCTTCGATCGTCCCTCCGCTCCAAAATGCGCGCCTCCCCCATCTGCGACGCAAAAGCCTGGACCCGCGCCATCGAAACCGCCTACCGCCAGATGTGGACTACTTGGACCCCCACCCTCCCCGCGTAGCGCCCTCGTGTAGCCGCAATACCGTTCAACGGAGCATGACGATGCTATCCCCGAACCGCTTGGCTGGCTGGGGGTAATGTCGATCTTCCGGGCTTTTTTTGGCCCATTTGCTCATCTTCTTCTTGATCACCCTCGGGTTGATCCGATTCCTTCGCGGCTCGATGCGCTCCTCCGCAATCTCCGCGATCAACCGATCCCACCATCGGCTTTGCGCCCGCCGACTGCTGGGACACTGCGGAAGCCGGCACCGCAGGATTTTCAGCGTGCCCGTGAACGACAGCCGCAAAGAGGTGATCCCCCGGCTTTGGGCCGCCTCGTGCATCAGCGTTCGGATCACAAAGTGGTCCAGCAACAACCCCGTCAATTCCTGGATCACGCCGGCCGGCGTCTGGCTGCGCAGGGGAACACGCTCGATCTCGTGGGTCTTAAACTCGTCGAGGGTCAACTCCTCTTCCCAACGCTCGTGATAGAGTTCGATCAGCACCGGGGCCGGATCGAGCGTCGGATCCAATAGCGTGCTGAGCAGACGATGTTTCTCCTGGGGGTCGCCCCGCAACGGATCGTCCAGACGGTACTCGATGATGCGCACGATCAGGCCGTGGCGGTTGTCGCGGCGATGCCAGGCCGTGGGATAGATCTTGGCCAGGTACGAACCGTCGCCGAGCCTGCGAATCGGCTGAAAAACCAGGTTCTTTTTGATCTTGGCCAGAAGATGGGCGTGCTGGCCCAGGACCTGCCGGACCCGACCAAAGCTGAGGAAATTGCGGTCCCAGATCAGCAGCGAGTTGCGCGATAGTTCCCCGATCAGACGCTGGGCCATGGGACGCTCGTCGGTGGTGATCGGCTTGATGAGCCAGCGGAACAGCACATGGGTCCCGATCTCGCACAGGGCGACGACCCGAACCTGGGGAAAAGCGCCGGGCGTGCGTCCGCCCTGCGGCCGGCCGAAGACCCGGGCGTTCTCGGAGCTGTCGGGAATATCCAGGACAAATCCATCCAAGGCCACCAAACGCATCCCGCGGTAAAACGCTCCGGGCGTGGTCGCCGGATCGGCCAACGGCCTGACGGTCTTGATTGCAAGGTCCACCAGCGGCTTGACGCCGATCCGCTGCCGCGCTTCACACAACGTGGAACGACCGGGGACCGGGCTGTGGGGATTGATCCAGCGGAACACCTGCCGATAGCAGTCCCTGGCGAACAGACCCAACCCCAGCACGAAGTGGACCACGGCCGCCGCCGGAAGACGAGGACAAACGGCTCGATCTTTGCCATTGTCTCGAAGCACCCGCTTGATCCGGGCGACAGGGATGATACGTTTAAGGCCCGCAAGACAATCGGCGCGCGACAGCGCCGCGACTTCCTTGTGCACGGTCAACATCGTAGCCTCCTTGCCACGTGGTATTTATGACAACACCATCATGGCGGGAGGCTCGATTTTGGAAGACCCCGTTGAACGGTATTGCGTGTAGCCGGCGAGCTTGCTCGCCGCTTTTATGCGCCGTTTTATTCGCCCTTTCCAGGCCTCAACAAAACCTCATACGCCAACGGCGTCGCAACCAACGACAATATCACCGACACACACACCGCCCCAATCACCGCCGTCGCCAGCGGCTTGAGCATATTCGCCGCCCCAAACCCCAGCGCCAGCGGCAGCATCCCCAGAGCCGCCGCCAGCGACGTCATCAGCACCGGCCGCAATCGTCTCGCCCCCGCCTGCACGATCGCCTGCTCCAACTCCACCCCCTTCTCCCGCAAATCCTTGATCGCATCGAGCATCAGCAGCCCATTCTTATGCACGATCCCCATCCCGATAATCGCCCCCAGCAGCGTCACGATATTCACCGTCATCCCCGTCATCAGCACCGCCAGGATAATCCCAAACACCGAAAGTGCCGCCCCGAAAATAATCGCGATCGGCTCATAGAACCCGCGAAACTCCACCAGCGCCACGATAAAAACGAGTGCCAGCGCCGTCACCAGCACCACCAGCAGATTCGCGAACGCCTCCTGCTGCTGCTGATAAACGCCCCCATATTCAATCAAATCGTGCGGCAGCGAGGGATCATTGTCGATGATATTCCTCACCTCCCGCATCGCGCCCCCCAAATCGCGGTTCTGCAATCGGGCGGTGACGGAAATATTCTGTCGAAGATTATCCCGCTCCAGCTCCAGTTGCCCCGGCTCCATGACCACATCGCAAACCTGGTCCAGCCGAAGCACCGTTCCATCGGCGGCCCGAATCGGCAAGCGCCGCAAATCCTCCACGTGCTCGATCGACGTTGGATCGGCCTTCACCCGGATATCCACGATCCGGTCCCCCTCCAAAATCGTCGAGCTCGTCTTCCCCAGCATCGCCGTATTGACGGCCTCTCCAATATCCGCCGTCGTCAGCCCAAAATGCCTCGCCTCTGCCCCCTTCACCCGCAGGCTGATTGTCGGCCCCGTATAAATCAGCCCGTCATTCGTATCCACGATCCCCGGAATATTCTCCAGCATCTCCTCAACCGCGGGTCCCTCCTTCTTCAGCACGTCCAGATCGGTCGAATAAACCTTGATCTCAACGGGTTCATCCGACCACTCCAGATCCCCGATCAGATCCGACAAAATCCCAGGAAATTCCCAGTCCACGCGCGGCAGCGACTCCCGAAACTTCTCCCGCACCTCCGCAATCACCTGGTTCGTTGTCCGAGTCCGATCATCCCGCAGCTTCACCAAAAAATCCCCGGTATTCGGCTCCACGATCGAAACCCCCAGCGCCGTCCCGGTTCGCCGCGAATAGCTCTCCACCTCCGGAACCGAAGCCAGAATCCCCTCCGCTACCCGCATCTGCCGATCGCTTTCCGTCAAACTCGTCCCCGGCGGAGTGATGTAATCGATAATAAATCCCCCCTCATCCATCGGCGGCAAAAAATCCGTCTTGAGTTTTCCATACAAAACAAACGCCGCCACAAAAACGAGGCCGCACAATCCCAGCAAAAACCACCGATGCCGCAGCGCCAGCCTGATGAGATATTCGTAAACCGACGTGATCCACCCAAACACCACGCTCTCGCGCTTCTCCCTGCCTGCGGCGCGTGCAAAAACCAGTTGGCCAGCGACGGCGTAATCGTCAGCGCCAGCACCAGCGACGTCAGCAACCCGATCACCATCGTCATCGCCAGCGCACGAAAAAAAACGCCTGAAATCCCCGTCAAAAATGCCAGCGGGATAAACACCACCACCGGCGTAATCGTCGACCCCACCAGCGGCGCCAGGATATCACCAATCGCTTCCACCACCGCCTCCTGCCGGCCCATTCCCGCCAGCAGCTTCACATGAATTGCCTCCACCACCACGATCGCATCATCGATGATCAGCCCAATCGCGGCCGCGATTCCCCCCAGCGTCATCAGGTTAAACCCCTCCCCCAGCAGCTTCATCCCCAGGATAGTGATCAGCACTGTAATCGGAATCACCGCTGTCGCCACCAGTGTCATTCCCGCGTCCCAGAGGAACAAATATAAAATCGCCACGGCCAAAATAAGCCCAAAAATAATCGCATCCCAAACGCTCTTCACCGACGACTTCACCAGCAGCGACTGATCGTAAAACACCGACAGCTTCATCCCCGCCGGCAGCGTCGGACGAATCGCATTCAGCTCCCGATGCAATTCATTAGCGATATCCAGCGTGCTCCCATCCGGCTGCGAAAAAATATTCAGCAGCACCGCGTCCGACCCATTCGCCGTCACCACGTCCATCACCGGCTCAGGCCCCCGCTCCACCCGCCCGATATCCTTCAATTGAAAAATCTTCCCACCCGGCGAGCTCAAAACCATCCCCTCCAATTCCCCGGCATCGTGCACCCGCCCATCCACGACGGTTAGATAAAGACTATGGTCCTCCTGGTGAAACCCCGATGGAATCACCGCGTTATTCTTCGCTAGCGCATCACACACCGCGGCAAAATCCATCCCCATCGCCGACATCCGCAGCGGGTCCAGAACCACCGCATATTCCGGGGCCTGCCCACCGACCAAATCCACCCGCGCCACCCCGGGAATCCGCAAAAGCTCCGGCTTCAGTTGATACCGCGCCAGTTCCCAAGCCGCCGTCTCGTTCTGCACGGAGCCGGTCAAACTGATCCCGATAATCGGAAAAACCGAAAAGTTCATCCGGTAAACTTCCGTCGAAACCGTATCCGGCAGCGAAGGACGAATCTGCGAGAGCCTCCCGAGCGTATAAAGCTCGCTCTGCCGCATGTCGACATCCCACGAGAAAAACAAATCGATTTCCGCCACCCCCCTCCCGGTGGACGACCGCACCGTCTGGCACCCCGGAATCTGCTTCATCGTCTCTTCGATCGGCCTGGTAACGCTGGCCATCATCTCATCCGCCGGCATCACGCCGTTTTCCACCATGATGATGACCCGCGGAAACTCCGTCTGCGGAAAAAGCGCCGAAGGCATATGAAACGCCGAATAAACCCCCGCCCCACAAAGCGCAATCACGATAAAGTTGATCGAAACCGCGTGACGAAGTGCAAACCGTGGTAGCGCCGCTCGCATATCAGATGTGGACTCCCCACAAATTTCCCCTCTTATCCCCTCCCCTGGTAATCCGGGGGAGGGTTAGGGTGGGGGCCGAACACCAACGGCGCGACAATTCGCTCATGGATTCATCACCTTAATATCCGACCGAAACAACAACCCATACGCCCCCCCAACCACAATCGTCTGCCCGACCGCCAAATTCTCCCCCATCACCTGCACCCAATCCCCCTCCCGCATCCCCGGCTGAATCATTTGCAGCGTCGCCTGTTTCTGATCGTCACTCACGACCCCAATGTATGGCCGATCCAGCGAATCGCGGACGATGGCATCCGCCGGCACCACCAGGCAATCCCCCTGTTCCCGCCTGACAATACTCGCTCGCCCAAACTCCCCCGGCCGAACGTGCATTCCCTTCGGGACCTCAACGTCCACGCTCACCAGATCCGTCTTCGCATCCGCCGCCCGATCCACCCGCTCAACGTCCCCGGCAAATTTCACATCCGGATCCCCACCAGGATCCGCGGGAATCTCCACCATCGCATTTTTCCCCGGCTCAACTCCCCGCGCCTCCCACGCCGGAATCCCCACCGCCATCACCAGCCGGTCCAGGTCCACCACATCCACAGCGATTTCATTCGGCAGCCCCACCTCACCCGCATGTACATTCAACCCCACCACCGTCCCCGAAATCGGCGAAACAATTCCCCGCCCATGCACCGTCAGCAACGTCTGCCCCTTCTCCACCTGCTCCCCCTCGATGCACTTCACCTCGTCGATAATCGCCGGCGGCCAATCCACCGCCACCCGCGCCTCCGCCGCCGGCCCACTCGCCGTCGCCGGCTCCGGCTCAACATTCCCATACCCCACCACAGTCTCCCGCAGCGCCATCTCCCGAATCTGCCCGATCCTCACCTCCACATTCGTCTGCTTAATCTCCTCCGCCTCCTCAATATCGCTCTCCAGCGGCGGCTTCACCCTCTCCCCCCACAAAAACCATATCGCCCCCGCCAATATCGCCAAAACCCAAAGTTTAACAGCCCCGCCAACAATCTTCTTCGCGTCCATGTTCACCCATTCTAAATCACCAACCCCATTTCAGCGACACCACCCCCTCATCACCTAGTCACCTAGTCACCTTGTCACCTTGTCACCTTGTCATTTGGCATTCGGCACTCCCCCCCTTACCCTCCCATGCACAAATGAAAATCTGCCTAGTCGCCCAAAACGCCTCGCTCAAATTCGGCGGCGAGGCCAGCCTCCCCTGGCTCTTCTTCAAATACCTCCGCCAGCGCGGCATCGACATCCACCTCGTCATCCACAACCGCACGCGCAGCGAAGTCCTGGCCGCCTTCCCAAACGACCAGGACCGCATCCACTTCTCCCCCGAAACCAAGATCGACCGCCTCCTCTGGAAAATCGGCTCCCAGTTCCCGGACAAGATCGACGTCCAAACCTTTGGCGTAGTCCGCCACCTCTTCAACCAGAAATTCCAGAAAAAAATCGTCCGCAAACTTATCGCCGAGCACAAAATAGACCTCGTCCACGAAATGACCCCCGTCTCCCCCAAACAGGTCAGCCTCATGTACGACCTCGGCGTCCCCGTCGTCATCGGCCCCCTCGCCGGTGGAATGACCTACCCCCCCGCCTTCAAACACCTGGAAACCCGCGGCTCCACCGCCGTCGAATTCTTCGGCCGGGCGCTGTCGGTGCCTCTCAATGAAATCATTCCCGGAAAGAAAAAAGCCGCCGCACTCATCGTCGCCAACGACCGCGCCAAAAACGCCCTGCCGGATGGCGTCACAGGAAAAATCTACGAGATCCCCGACGCCGGCGTCGACCTCGCCATCTGGGACAAAGCCCCCGATCTCCCTCCGCGCACGGATGACAAAATCCATTTCGTCTACCTCGGCCGCCTCGCAGACGTAAAAGGCATCCAATTCCTTATCCCCGCCTTCAAAAAGGTCGCCGACCAGGACCCCAACACCGTCCTCGATCTTTTAGGCGACGGCGAGCGCCGCCCCATGCTCGAACAAATGACCCGCGACCTGGGTCTGACCAACCGCGTCATCTTCCACGGCTGGGTCACCGCCGACCAGGCCAATCGCCATCTCCGCCAATCCGACGTCTTCGTCATGCCCAGCCTCCGCGAAGTCGGCGGAATCGTTCTCCTCGAAGCCATGGCCGTAGAACTCCCCGTCATCACCACGGATTGGGGCGGCCCCGCCATCCACGTCACGAGCGAAACCGGCATCAAGATCCCCCCCACCACCCGCGAAGGCTTCGTCCAGGCCTTCGCCGACGCCATGCTCCGCCTAGCCCGCGACCCGGCCCTCCGAAAACAAATGGGCCAAGCCGGACGCCAGCGCGTGCAGGCGAACCTTTACGATTGGGCGCAAAAAACCGATCGCTTGATTGAAATCTACAAAGAAACCCTCGCCACCCCCCGCTCGGTATAATGCATTTCGTGTAGCCGCCGCACTTGACTTCGACGAGCTAAGTCGAGTCGTGCGGCGCTTTCTTCGACCGAAAGACCCATGACGTCGCTTCCTGGACACCCAAATTCTAACCCCCAGGGTATAATCCCCCCGTGATCCGCCCTGCCGACGAAACCCTCTTAGACAGGATGGTGCGTGCCGTGGAACTCGTCCGTGAACGCCTCCTCCGAGCCACCAAGGCCCTCGAGTCCGCCGGCATCCCCTACGCGGTTGCCGGCGGCAATGCCGTCGCCGCCTGGGTCGCAACCATCGATCCCGCAGCCACTCGCAATACTCAGGACGTGGACATTCTTCTCAGACGCGCTGATATCGAAACCGCCGCCCAGGCCCTCGCTGCCGTTGGATTCGTTCGTCGCCATGTGGCCGGTATGGATATGTTTCTCGACGGGCCTGGCGCGCAGAGCGCACGACGCCGTTCACGCCATACCCGCAAACGAAAAGATCCGCCCTGAATATGCCATTTCCTCGCCCGATGTTACCGACGCACAGCTCATCGGGCCTTTCAGGCTTCTCTCCTTGGAAGCCTTGGTCAAAATGAAGCTCACTTCGTTTCGCGACAAAGATCGAGTCCATCTCCGCGATCTGCTCGACGTCGGCCTAGTCGATGCAACATGGACACCTCGTTTGCCTTCCGAACTCGCGAAGCGCCTGCAACATCTGATCGATAATCCCGAATCGTGAGCGCGAAAGATCGCCCGTGAACGCACACGACAAAATCCATCTATGCCTCTTTCCAGCCAATCCGATTTCGACCTCCGCTGCGACTGGGGCCCCAGCGGCCTGCAAAACCTCACCGATTCCGACGCCATCATCATCATCGACGTCCTCTCCTTCACAACCTGCGTCGATGTAGCCGTCGCCCGCGGCGCGGTTGTTTTCCCCTACAGATGGAAAGACGATTTCGCCGCTCAATACGCCCGAGATAAAAATGCCCACCTCGCCGGCTCCCGCCGCGATCCCCAGAGCAAATACTCCCTTTCGCCCGCCTCCCTGATGCACATTCCCCCGGCAACCCGGCTGATTCTCCCGTCCCCAAACGGCTCCGCCCTCGCATTCGCCGCCAGCTCCACCGGCGCCGCGGTTTTCGCCGCCTGCCTTCGCAATGCCGCCGCCGTCGCCGCGGCCGCGGCCGGAACTGGCAAACGAATCTCCGTCATCCCCGCCGGCGAGCGCTGGCCCGACCAAACCGCCCGCTTTGCTATCGAAGACCTGATCGGCGCTGGTGCCGTCCTAAGCGCCCTTCCCGGCTGCCCATCGCCCGAGGCTGAACTGGCAATCGCAGCTTTCAACCGCTTCAAACCCGATCTGCGGCAAACCATCGCCTCAAGTGCCTCCGGCCGCGAGCTCATCGAACTCGGCTTCCCAAACGACGTGGGAATCGCCTCCGAACTAGACGCCAGCACCGCCGTCCCTCTCTTGAAGGAAGATGAATTCGTCAATTCCCACACCAAACCGGCATAGCCAGCGCGATCGCCCTCCCGCCTCCCCCAAAATTTTTTTTCACGAAAATCCTCCGATTTCCCAAAAATAGGTACAAAACGTACACCTTTTGGACCTATATATAGATGCACATCATCATCGATCCATTTTCTCCTACGACCTTGCCCAAATCAGCAAACCCAGCCCAGGGAGGAAAAAAACTCGCGCTCAAATCCCGGACACTTCCGGACATTTTCGGACATCCCCCTCCGCGACACCCCGGTTTTACCGCCCCGCTTGCCGGCGCGTTCCCATGTCCCAGAAGTACGAACCATGATTTAGCAATAGACGCGTCACTTCCTTTCCCGGGAACGCCCACGGCGCTGCCGTGGGGCTTTCGCATTTCGACCCGGATCCCAAATTAACCCACCCATCACTCCCAATTCCTTACCCGCCCCCGCTCGGTATAATCGAGATCACCCATATCCCCCTATGAACCTCCAAGAAAAAATCACCGCCAAATCCGCCCGCGTCGGAATCATCGGACTCGGCTACGTCGGACTCCCACTCCTCTCCGCCTTCCACCGCGCCGGATTCAACGTCATCGGCTTCGACATCGACCCCGCCAAGATCGAAGCCCTCAAACGCGGCGAAAACTACCTCAAGCATCTCGGCGAGGGTTTAGTGCGCGAAATGAAAGTCGCCGGCAGATTCGACGCCACCGTCGAGTTCTCCCGCCTCCCCGAAGCCGACGCCATCATCATCTGCGTCCCCACCCCCCTTGGCAGCCATCGCGAGCCCGACCTTACGTATATCGAGCAAACCGCCGATGAAATCGCCCGCCGCCTCCGCCCCGGCCAGCTCGTCGTCCTCGAATCCACCACCTATCCCGGCACCACCCGCCAAATCGTCCTCCCCAAGCTCGAATCCCGCGGCCTCCACTGCGGCTCCGACTTCTTCCTCGCCTTCTCCCCCGAACGCGAAGACCCCGGCCGCAAAAACACTACCACCCAGTCCATCCCCAAGCTCGTCGGTGGCATCGACGAAACCTCCGGCCAGCTCGCCGTCGCCCTCTACCAGCACGCAATCAAACACGTCATCCCCGTCCCCTCCGCCGAAGTCGCCGAAGCCGCCAAGCTCCTGGAAAACATCTACCGCGCCGTCAACATCGCCCTCGTCAACGAAATGAAAATGGTCCTCACCGCCATGGACATCGACATCTGGCAGGTCATCGCCGCCGCCAGCACCAAACCCTTCGGCTTCCAGCCCTTCTACCCCGGACCCGGCCTCGGCGGTCACTGCATCCCCATCGACCCCTTCTACCTCACCTGGAAAGCCCACGAAGTCGGCATGCCCACCCGCTTCATCGAGCTCGCCGGCGAAATCAACCACCAGATGCCCGACTACGTCGTCCAGCGCACCACCCTCGCCCTCAACGACCGCGGCAAATCCGTCAAAGGCGCGAGCATCCTCATCCTCGGCCTAGCCTACAAACCCGACATCGACGACGTCCGCGAAAGCCCCAGCTTCGAGCTCATCGAAAAACTCGCTCATCTCGGCGCGACGGTCGAGTACAACGACCCCCACGTCCCCGCCACCCACCGCATGCGCAACTACGACCTACAAATGCGCAGCGTCCCCCTGACACCGCAGTCGCTCGCAAAATACGACTGCGTCATCATCGCCACCCACCACAGCGCGTATGACTGGCAGATGATCGCCGACCACGCAAAGCTAATCATCGACACCCGCGGCGCAACCCGCGCCGTCACCGGCAAACGCGACCACATCGTAATGGCGTAAATGAATCTATTCCCCCTCCCAGAACTCTCTTTTCCCCTCACCCGTTTAGCGGCCCCGCTTGCGGGGCGTGCCCGCCACAATATCCTCAAATCGTGGACCCCTAATTGGAATCTTCCCCCATGCCCGACTTCCAAATCGAACGATTCTACGAAACGATGCTCAACCAAAACGCCACCGAAGGATGGCTCCTGGCGGGCCAATCCCCCGTCCTGCGCATCGAACACCGCATGCGAAAGCTCGAAATCCCCAAACTCACCTCCAACGACATCCTCAACCTCATGCAGTCTGTCGCCGGCACAGACAACATGAATCTCTACAGCAAGCACGGCATCGTCGATTTCCCGGTCATTTTCAGCCAGCGCGGAATCACCCTACAAGTCAGCATGATCAACAACGCAGGCCGCTGTTTCGTACTCTTCAGAGCCCCCCGTTCAACGGGCACAGGTTCCACAACCGACAGATGATCGCAGACCACACAAAGCTCATCATCGACACCCGCGCCATCACGCTCTCCCCAACTTCTCCCCGTGTAGCCGCCGTGCTTGCACGGCGCTTTCCCGCCCAACACCCCAAGCCCGCCCCATGAACTCCTCCCCCCTACGAATCTCTGTCTGCCTCGCCATCCTCATCGCCCTCGCGATCGCGGATTACCTCCAGAAAGGCCCCCAATCCACTCGCTGGCGCGAATACCTCTTCCTCCTCCTCTGCGTCGCCGTCGCCACCGCATACGGAGCGATCAACGACCAGATCACCTCCCGAATCTCCTGGGAATATTTCTACTACGGCAAAGAACTCAGCCCCATCCTCGGCCCCCAAACCCCGCCCGATCCTCTTGCTCTCAGTCTCCAGGCCGCCCGCATCGGCGCCGAGGCCAGTTGGTGGGCCGGCCTCGTCATCGGCGCCGTCATGCTCATCGCCAACAACCCCGGCCGCCGCGGACCGCAATTGTCCTACACTCGCGTTGCCATCAGATTGTCGCACGTCCTGGTCTTCGCCATCGTCGCCTCACTGATTCTCGGCCTCGCCGGCTCCAATTTTCTCCTCAACTCCCTCAGCCCCGATTTCCAAAACCTCGCCGCCGCAGACCTCTGGCGTCCCCACCGCTTCATGGCCGTCTACGGCATCCACCTCGGCGGATACGTCGGCGGTGCTCTCGGCGCGATCTTTAGCTTCCTCAGCATCCTCCACGAGCGCAAAGCAAAATCCCAAACCTATAATCCAGCCGTAGATGCCTGATCGATCCGATAAATTCCCCGTCGCCATCGCCGCCTTCGACGCGGCCAACGCCCAGGATCCCAATCAAATCGACGGCCAGCCCGCCGAACTTCTCTACGCCCGCCGAATGACCGACTGCCTCGCCCGCCTTTATCCCGATGCCGATGAGACTCTCCATCTCGCCGCCCGCGCCCAGCACATCCGCCGATGGACCATCCCACGCTCCTCCTATCCCATCACCCGCGCCGGATACCACCAGTGGCGAACCGCCCTCTACGCCTTCCACGCCGAAACCGCCGCCGAAATCCTCCGCACCGTCGGCTACGACGATCCAACAATCGCCCGCATCCGCTCGCTATTGAAAAAGGAAAAGCTAAAGACCGACCCGCAGATGCAAATGCTCGAGGACATCGCCTGCCTGGTCTTTCTGGAAAACTATTTCACCGATTTCGCGCCCAAGCACGACGAGGAAAAAATCATCACGATCCTTCGCCGCACCTGGAAGAAAATGTCCGCCCACGCGCAAGATGCCGCCCTGAAGCTCCCCCTTGCTCCCGACGCCAGGCGGCTAGTGGAGCAAGCCCTGTCTCCCGATTAGCTCCGACAATTCATATTTATTTCTTTTTTTATCGGTGAAATCCATGTAATCCGTGGTTCCAATTCTTTTCTTTCTTGGCGTCTTGGCGGTTAAAAATCCTATAACCGCCCGCTTCGCTCAAGACGCCAAGAGCGCCAAGAAAGAAATTGGTTTTTGTCTCCGCGCTCTCTGCGATCTCCGCGGTGAACAATCCGGATCAAACCTTCGCCAGCAACCCCGAAATCGGCACGCTCTCTTTCGAGCGAATCCGAAACTCCACCATCGTCAGCGGCGTCACCCGCGATTCAACCGTCGCACCACTCCCCAGCACCAGCTTCCCCACCGCCTCAATATCCCCCTTCGCCGCCGCCACCGTCTCCCCATTCGGCGGCGCCAGCAATCGATCATTCAGCCGAATCACCAGCTCGTCCGTCTTGAACTTCAGCTTCCCCTTCAACGCCGGCTCGGTCTCAAGTTTCGCCGCCGCTTTCAGCGTATCCCGCACCGCAGCGCGAAGACGTTCCTGAAACGTCCCCGCCAGCGGCAGCTTCCGCGCATACAAAAGCCCCAGCCGATTCTCCCCACGATCGGTATAAAAATTCGCCTCGGAGCTCACCAGCACCGTCCCCGGCCCCGCGGCCACGTGCCCATAATCCGCCACGTCGATCAGCCGATGCCCCTCGACCGATTGCTCCTGAATCCACCGCTGAAAAATCGGCACGAACTGATCCGGCGCGAAATCATCCGCGGCCGCGAAAATCTTCACAGCTATCTTATAAACTTCCATGGTTGATCACGTGGTGGGGACTTGAACCGCGCTCGCGGCACTCGCCTCGATCTTCGCCTGGCATTTATACGCCGCGTCGATAAACAGATTCGCCTCTTCCACCAGCTTGTGCGCCGTTTCCTTCGTATACCGCGTGTCCGGCGATTCGTGCCGGCTCAGCAGATAATTCGCAAACTGTCCGTGATGGTACGTATCCCAGAAAATCTTCGGCTCCACGAACCGCTTGCGGAATTCCTCCACGATCAGGTTCGCGTCGTTCGGCACATCGAGCCACTGAAGCTGCACGAGCGTCTTCGCCGCGGTCACCATCGCCTGATAAGCCTTCTCATCGGCGTGCTGAAAATTGCCCGCATCGAGCAAGAGCTGGGCGTCAAACGCCTCCCCCTCCGCCTGCGTGAATCCAAACTGGGCCAGCGAAACGATCTCGCCGGCGCACTCGCCGACCCCCATATCTCCGATCGTAAATTCCCGCGGGTCCCCCCAGTCGCTGTAAAACGAAGGATCGTCTTTGTGCAGCGGAACCGCCGTAAACTCGTTCACGATTCCCTTCAGCGCCTGCTTCCCAATCCGCTGGCAGAACGCCTGAAACGATTCCTCCCCATTTCGCTCGCCGATATATCGGCTCGTCAACCGATCCACCAGCTCCGGCACCCGCCGCGAAGGAATCGATCCCATCGCCAGCGCATAGCTCCCGGCATTCTTCGTCCACTGCCCCCCAAGCATCACCTGGAAATGCGGCACGGTATACCCATTGATATTCCGGCTGTTCCCGTAAAACCCAATGTCCGCTGCATGGTGCTGCCCACAAGAGTTAAAGCAGCCCGAAACTTTGATCCGCAAACTCTGAATCGCCCGATCCATCGTCGCGCTCTTGGCTGCCAGACGATGCCGCAGCTCTCCCGCCAATCCGCGCGAGGATGCAATCCCCAGCTTGCACGTATCGGTACCCGGGCACGCGACAACATCCACGATCGTCCCCGCGCCCGGCTCATTGAGGCCAAGCGCAGCCAATTCGTTGTAAAGATCGATCGTCTTATTATGCGGAATCCATCGCAAAACAATGTTCTGCTCGACAGTGGTTCGCGCATTTCCGCCCGCATATCTTTGCGAAATATCCGCCAGCGCCCGCATCTGGTCAGACGTCAAATCCCCCAGCGGGCAGGTGACGGTCACCACGTAATATCCGGACTGCCGCTGCTGATACAAATTCGTCGCCGCCCACCGGTCATACCCCTCCGGCCGCCGGCGCCGTTCAATTGCACCGCCGCCAGCCCTGGCTTCTCCTCAAATTTCGGTATCCGATCAAAATGCTCCCGCCAAGTCGGATCCTCCGGCATCGTCTTGCGCTTCTTCAATCACCAGCCGCCGGAATTCATCGATCCCCAGCTTATGCACGAGAAATTTCAAACGGGCCTTATTGCGATTCTTCTTCTCCCCAAGCCGCGCAAACACGCGCCCAATCGCCCGCGAGAGCGGCAGCAGCTCTTCCTCTGCCACAAATTCGTCAAACAATTTCGCCTGGTGCGGCACCGCCCCCAGCCCGCCGCCGACATATAGCTTAAACCCGCGCATCGTCTTGCCCGCGATGATTTTCGTCGCCGCGATCCCGCCCAGGTCGTGCAGCGAAACCAGGGCGCACGCCTCATCCTCGCACCCGGAAAGCGCGATTTTAAATTTCCGCCCGAAATCCTGGATGTCCCGATGCCCCAGCAGATAAAACGCCAGCGCCTTCGCATAAGGCGTAACGTCAAACGCCTCTGTATTGCAAACCCCCGCCAGCGGGCAGGCCGTCACATTCCGCACCGAGTTTCCGCACGCTTCTCGCGTCGTGATCCCCACCGCCGCCAGCCGGCGGAACATGTCCGGCGTGTCGTCGATGCTTATAAAATGTAGCTGAATGTCCTGCCGGGTCGTGATATGGCAGATGGCGTCGGAATATTCCTCCGCCAGCTCCGCCAGAACGATCATCTGCTCCGGATTCATGCCCCCATACGGAATCTTGATCCGCTGCATCCCCGGCGCTTCCCAGTACGTATCCGGTCCCTTGGTCAGCGAGCTGTACGGCAGCTTCTGCGTCTTGGTCCCATCATGCCGCTGCCCATTGTCATACCGCTGCCCATACGCCCCGCGCCGAAGTCGCGTCTCGGCAAATACCTTGTCTTCAATTTTCCCCTGTTTCCGCAAGAGCGATCTGCGCCTCAAAAAGATCAATCTCTTCCCCCCAGCCCGCGGGAACACGACTTCCGAGCTTTTCTTTCCAATTCTGCAATGCCATGGGGAGATAAAACTCCTACTAATCTATAGATAAATAGACCAATACGGTCAAGAACGAATTATAATTGCTTTAATCTGAAAGACTTAAACGCTACTCAATATCGCTGTCGTCATCTTCAACCGGCGGCGCTGTGACCTTCGCACGCTTCGGCGGACGCCGTTTGGGGCCGTGCGATTGCAGCACCGCCCTCCAGAAATCCCCAGCCGCCAGCTCCGTCCCCGCCAGTTTATTGAATTCCTTCTGCACCGCCTCGAATTCATCGCTGTAAGGAATCAGCTTCCCACCTTTGGTATGCCGCGGCAGCAGCCCCTTCAGTTGCTTCACCTGCTCCTCGTTCAGCAAATGCGCCACGGCCTCCCCGGCGGAGTTGGTCCCGCTGCGCACATACTTCGTGATCGCAAGGAAAACCTGCTCAGGATGGGCGTTTTTGAAGGTACGGTCCTGAAATCCCTGACAAATCGAATCAAACGCCGGGGAATAGGGCAATTCATCCCGCGCGATCCCCGACTCGTTGTATAACTCCTGCAAATGCTCCTGATCGATCGAACTCAATTTCAGCGGGGGACGCATACCTGCTCCTTATTGTTCCGTTCAGGCTACCAATTGTAAGGGTTTGCCCATGCACCTGTCCATTAAATGCAAACCGGCCCGGATATGACCGACCCCGACTGGGCCGCCGCCCGCCGCCATCTCGAGCAGGATCCTACCATGCGCCGGATCATCACTGCGATAGGCCCCTGCACCCTGCGCCCCGCCGCGATCACTTCGTCCTCCTCTGCAAATCGATCTATTCCCAGCAGATATCCAGCGCCGTCGCCAATGTTCTCTTCGGGCGGTTCCGCGAGCATTTCCCCCGCCGCCGCCCCACGCCTCAGCGCGTTTTCGATCTTCTCACCACCAGCGCCGACGCCCAACTCAAAGGCACTGGCCTCTCCCGCCAGAAAAAGGCCTACCTGATCGACCTCTCCAAACATTTCCTCAGCGATGCCATCCCCAATCATCGCCTGTCGCGCCTCGATGACGAGGAGATCATCAAAAGATTAACCGCGGTGAAAGGCATCGGCCGCTGGACGGCGGAGATGTTCCTGATCTTCGTCCTCAACCGCCCCGATGTTTTGCCCGTCGATGACCTGGGGCTTCAGCGCGCGGCGAAACAGGCTTATGGATTAAAAGGAATGCCCAAGGCAAAACAGTTCATCAAGCTGGCGGATAAATGGCGGCCTTATCGCACCATCGCTTCATGGTATCTCTGGCACGCTGTCGATGGGGACGCTGCGGGATGGTGATTCATCCTCCGCCGGTTTTAATCCCGGCTCGGCCTGATCGATCGAGTTGGGCATAACGCGGAAAATCTGCTGAACCGCCGCCTTTAATGGCCCGCGGTCCTCAGGCTCATACATCTCCTCGATCATGACGTTGGCCTGATGAATGATCTGATCCGGCTCCGGCAGCGTTGCACCTTTCCCGATAAGCGCCAGTATCGACATCGCAATCAATTCCGCCCCATCGTACAGGTCCGGCGACGGCGTCTCGCCACACCGCGCAAAACTCCAGCGAATCCTCGTAAATTTCGTCCGCAACCTCCAGATACTTTTCTTCTCCCTCCGCCCACGCCCCCTCTATGTCGTCCTCATCCATTTCTTCGTCATCTTCTTCATCAAAGTCCCCGAAATCTTCGACCTCCGGCGGACTGACGAAATCGGCCTCCGCGCGGCTGAGAAAATCCTCAACCGTGCACCCGATCAGCCGGCTTTGCAAATCCTCGCGAGTGCCCACCCACATCGGCCGCCCATCCCTGCCAAACAGCCGCAAATCCGCCGTCGCGGGGGCGGGGATCTCCCCCAGCAGATTCACCCACCGGTCGTAATGCCCTGGCAGCCGGAACCCGTTTTGCCGTGCATATCGAATCGCCCCGGCGACAAGTTGCCGCGCCAACTGCGGGTCAATCCGTTCCAGCGGAACGCCGCACTCGGCTTGCTCCAGATGCCAGTCAACATCTTCCTGATGCATATCCAGCGATCCCCACGCATCCTTCAGTCCTGCGCACCACAAATCGATCAGAAAGCACGCCAACGCAAATCCCCCCTGCGGATTGACGCGCATGAAATGAATAGACGCCATGCCGCTCGTCTGCCACCCCTCCGTGATATAGCACGCATGAACCGCCCCGACTTCTGCAATCCGTTTGTAAGGACTTCCCGCCATAGCGCGCCGATGCTCGGCTCGCTTCTTTTCCCGCTTCAATCTCTTTTTCTCTTTACGCCGCGCCGCGTCAGACATGAGACCTCCGTGTCAGGGATGTTAGAAGTGAATTTTACATCTTCGTTGATCCGTAGCAAAGCTGCTCGCGATCATTAAAATCGAATTGTGTCCTTTAATATCGAGACTTCTCCTGATGCGCTTGCCCATTTGCGAACTCTGTCAAAATTCGACCAGGTCAAAGTTCTGGACGGGATCGAACTTCACCTTACTCACAATCCAATGACGCCTACTCGAAATCGAAAGCAAATGCGGTCGAATCTGATTTCCACCTGGGAGCTACGCATAGGCGGTTTACGCGTGTATTATGATGTCGAAGATGAAACCCAAAAGGTGTTTATTCGAGCGATCGGCATAAAAAAGCACAATCGCCTGTTTATTGGCGGGGTAGAGATTGAACTGCGATGAAAACGATCGAAATCAAAAACGCGACCGCGGCCCTGGCTCAATACGCCAAGGGAATTGATCGAGAAGCCGTGTTGATCGTCCAAAAAGGCAAGCCGCTGGCGGTACTCAGTTCGGCCAAGGGCATGGATACCGAATCCATCGCGCTGGCAAATAACCAGAAATTCGCCGCGATCATCCGGCGGTCCAGAGCTCGGCACGAAGCGGAAGGGGGATTTACCATCGAAGATGTTCGGCGGCAGCTGGAATTACCCACAAGAAAAAAGCGGCGTAAAGCCGGTTGAATCGTTGCGTTGATTCCCCCACGGGAGAATTCATGGCGAGCTTTGCCCGATCTGAAGCTTCGCAAGCGCCGCGTTCACTTGCTCCGGCGTGACATTCGTTTCCGGCGGCTGCGCCGGCCGCTGCGGAAAATCGGGCAACGACACCAGCTTCCGTTTCCTCTGCCAGACGTGAAAGAATTGAACATCGCCGGATTTGAAGCCGAAAAAAATCGGATTGGGATTGGCGTCAAGCTTTCCGATCAAGCCGTCGGAATTCGCCGGGTCAATCTCCCGGCCATCGCTCAAAACGGCCGTCAGCGTGACGGCATCGCCTCCCGCCTGATCGGTATGCAAATCTGTCATCACTTCCCCCGAAGCATTTTCGCCTACGCTCCGCAGGGCATAGGTGATGCGATTGACATCGATTGATTGCCCCACTTCGATCTGCCCCACCTGCTTCCACGGGCCATACGGCCGAAAAGCGCCGTGGGCTGTGTGTCCGGTACTCAAAACCGTGAACAACCGATACGGCGACGGCTGCGTGGCCGCAGAGGGTTTCGCCAGCGGCGAGGAATTGTTGGCCGCCTCTGGCGGACCCACAACTTCGACTTGCATAAACGTCGGATGGGTGAGGTATTGCGTTAAAAAAGGCACCACCTCTGGAGCATTGACAGGCTGGCCCCGCGGATCCCACCAGCACAGGGGATAAGTATCGATTCGCATGACCGCGGTCGCCCGAGTCACGGTTCCATCCGGAAGGATCTGCTCATAATTGGCCGGGACTTCGTCCTGCGGGTGGGTCGCCCGAGCCGCCCACACAACCACGCGCCCCGCGAGATCGGCAACCCCCTGCGGCCCAGAACGCAGATACCAACGCAGGTCGCGCGTGAGAAAGTAGAACCCCATCTGCCAATCGGGAGCTTTCACCGCCTCGTAGACAATCAGCATGTGATGGATCTCTCCGGCATAGCCCGTCAGATCGGCGCTGAAGACCAGCGAGCTGCCGGCGATCAGTGCGCCGTTAAACGAGATCGAAGCCGCCGTGTCGGATTCATGTCCCTCCCGATCTTTAAGCCGGAGCTGAATCGCCGGGAAGTCTAGTTTCAGCACGCGATGGTCGGGATCGGGAAGTGTCGAGCTCAGCGCCCCTGCCCACCCCCCTCGACCCAAATCCGTCCGGCATTCGGCAGCTCGTTCAAGGCAAGCAGCACGCTCTTTCGAGCGATGGCCCAAATGTCCGGCGTATAGGCATGGAGAATGGAAACCGAATCGGCGGTTTGGGCCTCGATCGCTTCGAGAATCGCCCGATGCAAATCCGCCGTGTCGAAGAGCCAAGCCGGGAGAGACGAAGCACCAGTCTCCAGCTTCTGCGATTTCAGCCGGATAACCGCGCCATAAGCGGCGTCACTCAGCAGGACGTCATACCGAACGAACTGCACAAAATCGGTGGGGGCGGGCACAGTCGCCGATGGTTCAGAGATCGCGCCCGTGGGCAAAGGGCGGGCCGTCTGCGCCAGGGTGCTTTGTGTAAGCCGCTGAAGCGCCGCCGAACTCGCGGCCGTCGCTAGGCCGAAAAACAACAGGAATATGGCGGCGGTCTTGAATTTTGAGATCAACATCGCCTGGCTCGTCTTCAGAGCGATTGATGCAGCCAAAGTCTTTTGAGCGGTGACCGCCGAGGCGGCGATCTTCGTCGCCAGGTTCACCGGCGCCGCCTCAACCGCATGCGTCGTCAGGTGCGAGGCCATTTCCGCGAACGATGGAACCGCCATCTGCGACGCCAGCGAATTTCGCAGCCGCTCCAGAGCGCGATCGGAGCGTTTGCGCCGCCTCCTCGGAGATTCCCATCGCCTCCCCGGCTTCCTTCAGTGTCATCCCCTGCATAAAACGCAGCACGACCGCGTCCCGATCCATGCGCGGAAGCCTGGCCAGGGCGCCGTCCAGCAGCGATGCATAGTCGTCCCAATGACAGGTCGCGGGCTCCCGGAGCTCTTGCATCTTCATCTCAGCCGCCCGCCTTTCTCGCGCCAGCGACGCGCCGCCAACTTCCGCGCATCCCGGCACGCAAAACATGTGGTTCTAATCAGCCATCCACCCAACGGTCCCCGCACCCCGCCCGCTTTTCGCGAAAGCAAAATGAAAACCGCCTGCGAAACGTCTTCCGCCAGGTCGGAATTCCCAAGCTGCCGTGCACCGATGAATAGACCAGATCGGCATAACGCCGCACCAGCTCGGCAAACGCCTCCGGGGAATGGTTTCCGGCGTATTGGGCCAGGAGTTGGCGGTCGTCCATGCAATGCCCTTTCGCCCCGTAAATGGACGCCGCGGTCCAAAAACCGGACGAAAAAATCCCCGCTTCGAATGGAATTGTCGCTTGATCTCAGGCCCGGAAATGCAATTTACGCCGTTATTTCAGCTCCACGGTCCAATACGCCGTATCCAGGAACTGCTTCCAGCTCGAATACCGCGCATCCGCCAGGCGGATGTTAATCACCGGGCTGCGCTTCGGCTTCACCGGCTTCACCACCAGATGCATGTGCGCCTGCTCCGGCGTCCGCCCACCCTTTTTCACGTTGCACTTCACGCAGCAGCAGACGATATTCTCCCACGTGCTCCGTCCGCCCTGGCTCTTGGGAACCACGTGGTCCAGCGAAAGCTCGGTCGTGGGCATCCGCTTCCCGCAATACTGGCAGCGGTTGCCGTCGCGGGCGTAGATGTTCCGCCGGTTGAATTTCACGTCCTGCCGCGGCAGCTTTTCATACCCCAGCAGCCGGATGATCCGCGGCACCGCGATCTGAAATCGAACCGTGTGAATCCAGTCGTACTCCTCCGGCTCAAATTCCGCCTTGAGCTGACTGATCTCCCGCCAATCGTCAAAGTTGAAATTCTGCCACCGGCTCTGCCCGGCGTTGTCGGTCTCGATGTGAATGACTTCCGCCAGCTCCCGGCAAAGCAGCGAAAACGCCCGGCGAACATTCGTCACCCGAATCGCCTGGTAAAAGCGGTTCAGCACCAGGACGTTGGCGTTGAGCGCGTATGCCCCGGAAGCGATCCCCGGCGACGAGATGGGCGGTGAATTGGATTGCATGCGCTCTCAATAACCTTCAGTAAAATCTCTCAAGTCGCAACGCCCAAATCCAGCCCCGAATTGTAGCTGGGTCACGATGCCGATGCCAGCATATTGCCAATTGCCCATTTCCTATTGCCTATTTTAAATTCGCAAAAATGCTTTTGTGCTAACCTCTGGTTAAATTGGAAATAGGCAATAGAAAATAGGCAATAAGCAAATGGCAGAACTGAAACGCACCAAACTCTCCGTCCGCCAGGAGCAGGCTATCCTGGTCGGCGTTATCTTGCCCAATTCCACAGCCGATCCGCGCGATCCGCTGGGCGAGCTGGCGTCGCTCGCCAAAACCGCCGGCGCACGCGTCGTCGGCACCATCACTCCAGCACCGCCAGCGAATCGACGCCGGCACCTACGTCGGCAGCGGCAAAGTCAAGGAAATCGCCGCACCTCGCCATCGCCAAGGAGGCGGACGTCATCATCTTCGACAACGATCTTTCCCCCGGCCAGATCGGCGCGCTGGAAAAGATCATCAACGAAGAAGCCGCCAGCCCCCCCATGGAGGGGATCAAGGTCCTCGACCGCTCCGAACTGATCCTCGACATCTTCGCCACCCGCGCCCAGACCAGCGAAGCCAAGCTCCAGGTCGAGCTGGCCCAGATGCAATACACCTACCCCCGCCTCACCCGCATGTGGGGCCACCTCGAGCGCATCGCCGGCGGCGCGCCGGCGGGCATCGGCACCCGCGGGCCCGGCGAACAACAGCTCGAAATCGACCGCCGCCTCGTCCGAAAACGCATCACCCGCCTCCAGGGCGACATCCAGAAAATCCAGCAGCGCAAAACCCGCATGGTCGCCGAGCGAACCCGCCAGCATTTCACCATCTGCATCGTCGGCTACACCAACGCCGGCAAGAGCACGCTCTTCAACACCCTCACCTCCGCCGGCACTTACGCCGACGACAAGCTCTTCGCCACCCTCGACACCAAAACCCGCGCCTGGAAGCTCGACCGCGGCGTCCAGGTCCTGCTCAGCGACACCGTCGGCTTCGTCCGCGATCTGCCCCACAACCTCGTCGCCAGCTTCAAGGCCACCCTCGAAGAAGCCGTCCACGCCGATCTCCTCCTCCACGTCCTCGACGTCGGCCATCCCCACGCCCAGCAGCAGTTCGATTCGGTCCACCAGGTCCTGGAAGAAATCGGCGTGCAGGAAAAACCGGAAATGCTCCTGCTCAACAAGATCGACACTGCCCGAAGGCGAAGAAAATTTTCCCGAATGGCGCACCCTCCATCCCGGCGCCATCCCCATCAGCGCCAAAACCGGCAAAGGGATGGACACCCTGCATGTGGCCGTGCAGAAGGAAGTCAGCGCCCAGCAGATCGACGCCGTCCTCGAAATCGAATCCACCAACGGGAAGCTACTGGCCTTCATCGAAAGCCATTGCCAGATCCGCAATCGCAAATTCACTCCAGATCGCACAATTATTCATGCGTCGATGAGCAAACGCGTTTTTGCGGATTTGTCGCGGAATGAGCAGGTCAAGATGAAAATCGTCGATTGACACAGATTGGTTGTCTGGCTGCTAAGCGATATAATCCGCCCTGGAGATTTCCGATGTATCACGGCCGAGTCGCCAAAGGCGGCAAAATTCTGCTCGACGATCCCACGGCAATTGCCGTGGGGACCGAGGTGATCGTCCGCCCCCTCAAATCACGGGCAAAAGGCAACGGACATCGCGGCAGCGCAGCAAGGCCCATCATGAAACTTGCCGGAAAGCTCAAAGGCCTTCCGCGCGACGCCTCCAGCAAAATCGATGAGGTCCTTTATGGCCGCGGCAAACGATGACCAGCCTATTTGCTGACACCTCATTTTTTGTTTCATTTCTAAGCCAAAGCGACGAGCACTATTCTGTCGCTCGTGAATATATGGGCGGCCACAGTGGCCAAATTCTGACCACCGAGTGGATTCTCCTCGAACTTGCCAATTACCTCGCCGCCACAGGCGGGCGGCGCTTTTTCTGTCCGTTGCTAAAATCCCTTTATGAGGATCCCCGGTTCACTATTGTCCGGAATCGAGATGACTTTGATGCCGGTGTCCAAGTTTACGATAGGCGGCCCGATAAGCGATGGTCCCTCACAGACTGCATCTCTTTTACCGTTATGCAACGGAACGCCCTCTTCGCTGCACTGACCGCCGACCACCATTTTCAGCAAGCCGGCTTTGAAATCCTGCTCAAGTGAATCGTGCTGAAATTCCGCGCATCTATGCGTGTTCAGCGATGATCCTCTCGAGCACCCCCCCCAACTCCCCATCCGCCTTAAACCCCACCAACCTCATCTTCACCGATCCCGCCGACATCCCCAGCGTCTCCCTCAACCCAAACCGGCAATCCCACCCCCCCACCGCCTCCTTCACCTTGCGATTATCAAACACACAACTCGCCGTCTTATCCCCATGCAGGCTCTGCGCCCACTTCGGCTCATACCTCACTAGCTCATCGCTGGCCACATGCACCAGCTTCGGCTCCGGCGCCCCCAGCGCCGCCGCCATCTCCCAAAAGATCGCATCCCAAGGCACCGCCACATCCGTTGTAATGTGATACGCCTCTCCCAGCGCCTTCCCATTCCCGAGCAACCTCGCAAACGCCCGCCCAAAATCCTCCGACCGAGTTAACGCCCACAAACTAGACCCATCCCCATGCACCACCAGCGGCTTCCCATTCGCAAGTCGCCAGGCAATCTCGTCCCCGCTGATAAACGTCCCTGGAAAATGGCTCCGGATCGTATGGCTCGGCCTCACGATCGTCACCCCCATCTTTTTCGCGCGGTGCAACTCCATCAGCCGATCCTCGATCGCGATCTTCCTCTGTGCATAATCCGGAGAAAAAGGATTCCCCCGCCGCGCCGATTCCGTAATCGGCAGCTTCGCCGGCGGCCGCTCATAAACCATCGCCGTCGAGATGAACACAAACTGCCCCACATTTCCCGCGAACGCCCGGATATCGCGCTCGCACTGATCCATCCCAAAGCTGCGAAACTGGCACACCACGTCCCATTTCTGCTTCCCCAGCGCCAGATACGCCGATTCGTCGCCGGCATCCCCTCGAATATGCTTAGCCCCCTTCGGCAGCGCCACGCCGCTCGTCCCCCGGTTGTAGACCGTTATATCCTGCCCCAGTTCCAGCCCCGCCTCGATGCACCCGGGAGAAACCTCGCCACTCCCGCCGATATACAGGATTTTGAGCGCCATAACTCCGTTATACAAAGTATTGGGTAGCCAGTATTAAGACTTGTGCGAGAATCGACATTCGACGCCTTTCCAATTCGGCATTTGGCAATCGGCAATCGGCAATCTCCTTCAACTCTTGGCAAAACCGACAAAAACAGTCAGAATGCCCCTCGCGTGAGCGCATCAACTATCCACATGGCCGGCGCGGCCGCCGAAAACCTCTCCGCCGCGCAGGATCAAACGCGCAAGCTCGCGCAAACCCATTACGAAAACTTCTCCGTCGTTTCCCTTCTCCTCCCGCGCAATCTCCGCCAGGATTTCAGCAACGTCTACGCCTTCTGCCGCGTCGCCGACGATCTCGGCGACGAAGTCGGCGACCGCCAGCAGTCCCTCCGCCTCCTCGAAGATTTCCGCGCCCAAACCCTCGATTGCTTCGCCGGCAGCGCCAAGACCCCCGTCTTCATCGCCCTGCGCAAACCATCGATCGCCACCATCTGCCTCCCCAGCCGTTCCTCGACCTCATCGACGCCTTCCAGCAGGACCAGCGCATCACCCGCTACGACGACTATCCCCAGCTCCTCGACTATTGCCGCCGCAGCGCCAACCCCGTCGGCCGCCTCGTCCTCTATCTCTGCGGCTACAATGACCCCCAGCGCCAACAGCTTTCCGACCAAACCTGCACCGCCCTCCAGCTCGCCAACTTCTGGCAGGACGTTCGCCGCGATGTCCTCGACCGCGACCGCATCTATATCCCCGCGATTCCATGGCCCGCTTCAACGTCACCGAACAGCAGATCGTTGACGGCAAGTGCGACGACAATTTCCGCGCCCTCCTCCGCTTCGAAGTCGATCGCACCGCCGACCTCTTCGACCGCGGCTCCGCCCTGCTGCCTCTGCTTCGCCCCTCGGTGCGAATGCAGATTTCCCTCTTCGGCAAAGGCGGCCGCGCCGTCCTCAGCTCCATCCGCCGGCAGAACTACGACACGCTCTCCAGCCGCCCCGCCCTCTCCAAATGGCAAAAGGGCAAGCTGATTTTCTCAACCCTCACCGCCCTCGCCGGCCGCCTCTTTACCGGAGGCCGCCCATGAGCCTCACCGCCCCCACCACTTCCCGCGCCGGCGCCGCGCTTACCCAATCCCGCGAATATTGCGCCGACCTCACCAAGCGCGAAGCCCGGAATTTCTATTACGGACTGAAACTCCTCCCCCAGCGAAAACGCACCGCCATGTTCGCCCTCTACGCCTACATGCGCCTCGTCGACGACATCGCCGACGGCCAGGACGGCCACACCATCGCCCAGCGCCTCCGAAGCCCTCGACGCCTGGACCGAAGCCACCCAATCGGCCCTCGCCGGCCAAACCACGCGCGACGCCCATCTCCTCTGGCCCGCCTTCACCGAGATGGTCCACACCTACAGCGTCCCCCACCATCTCTTTCACGATGTCATCGCCGGCCAGCGCCAGGACCTCGACTCCCCCGTCTTCGAAACCTTCGATCAGCTCCGCGAATATTGCTATCGCGTCGCCGGCGTCGTCGGCCTCGCCAGCATCTATATCTGGGGCTTCCAGGGCGGCTCCGCCACCGAAGCCCTCGCCATCGACCGCGGCATCGCCTTCCAGCTCACCAACATCCTCCGCGACCTCCGCGAAGACTCCGCCCGCGGCCGCGTCTATCTGCCGCACGCCGAGCTCCAATCCCACGACATCACCGCCAAATCCCTCACCAACGGCCAAACGCCCCCCGGCTTCGTCCCCATGATGCAGTCCCAACTCTCCCGCGCCGCAGGCTTCTACGATCGCTCCTCCACCCTCGAATCTCTGATCACTGAAGACTGCCGCCCCACCCTCAGAGCCATGACCCAGATCTACCACGGCATTCTTCTGAAAATGACCGCCGACCCCGCCCGCGTCCTCCACGAGCGCGTCTCCCTCTCCACCGTCACGAAACTCCGCATCGCCTGGCGCACCGCCAGATCCAAATGACAAACCGCCAAGACGTGAAGAGCGAGAACAATCCGCACTCGCAACTCGCAACTCGCAACTCGCAACTCTCCGGTCGCGTAGTCATCGTCGGCGGTGGTCTCGCCGGCATGTCCGCCTCGATCGCCCTCCAATCCGCCGGCCTCTCCGTCACCCTCATCGAAGCCCGCAAAACCCTCGGCGGACGCGCCGGCTCCTTCGAAGACCCCAAAACCGCCGAAACCCTCGACAACTGCCAGCACGTCCTCCTCGGCTGCTGCACCAACCTCATCGACTTCTACCGCCGCATCGGCGCCCTGCATCTCATCCACTGGCAGGACACCCTCCACTTCTTCGACCCCCGCGGCCAAGAACACCGCCTCTGGGGCTTCAACGCCTTCCCCGCCCCCTTCAATCTCGCCCTCGCCGGCGCATCCTTCCGCGCTCTCACCTTCAGCGAACGAATCGCCCTCTCCCAGGCGATGCTCGCCATGCTCCGCCTCGGCGCCGGCTATAAAACACTCTCCAACATCTCCTTCGGCGATTGGCTCTCCCAGCACCATCAGCCCGATTCCCTCATCGACAAATTCTACGATCTCGTGTTAGTCAGCGCCCTGAACGAAAACTGCCGCGACGCCGCCGCCTCTTACGCCATCCAGGTCTTCCAGGAAGGAATGCTGGCCAACAACGCCGCATACAAAATGGGCACCCCCGCCTGTCCCCTCGGCGAGCTTTACCGCACCCTCCCCTGCAAAGACGTCCGCCTCGGCGCACGCATGACCTCCATCCGTTTCGAGGCCAATCGCGCCGTCGGCGTCGAACTCGCCGGCGAATTCCTCCCCGCCGATGCGGTGATCCTGGCCATCAATTACCCCGCCCTCGAAAAATGGATCCCGCCAGAACTGTCCGCCCAAGATTCAAGATTCTCCGCCCTCGACAAATTACAAAGCGTCCCCATCCTAGGCGCCCACCTCTGGTTCGACCGCCCCGTGATCTCGACGCCTCACGCCGCCTTGATTCCCCAAATTTCCCCCTCCCCTCTTACCCCCTCGCCCGGTACTCCGGGAGAGGGTGGGGGTGAGGGCTCTTCATTTACGCATTTACAATGGCTCTTCCGCAAACCCAACTCCGACGGCCGCGCCGTCCACGGCGTCATCAGCGCCGCCCGCGACTACCTCCAGCGCAACCCCGACCAACTCCTCAACCTCTTCACCCAACAAATCCGCCAAACCTTCCCCCAGGCCAGAAATGCAAATCTCCTCCGCGGCTCCATCATCATCGAAAAACGCGCCACCTTCTCCCCCGCTCCCGGCACAGACCAATATCGCCCCCCCCAATCCCCGCCCGAAAATGGCATCCAAAACCTCTACCTAGCCGGCGACTACACAAGAACCGGCTGGCCCGCCACCATGGAAGGCGCCGTCAGAAGCGGCTATCTGGCCGCCGAAGCCGTCCTCTCAAAGCCACAAGCTTTCCTGGTACCCGACCTCCCAACACAATGGCCCGCCAAATTTCTCGCCAAGGCTTGAGCTCCCAGACCCCGCTTGTCAGATTCTTTGCATTCTCATCAATCGCACCCGAAAAATTCCCACATTTATCAAAAACAGGTACAAAACGTACACCCTTTGGACCTGTATATAGAGACGTGATGTTTTTTCCCTCTACTCTCAACTTTCTACTCTCTACCCACTAACCCGGAGGGCTCCCCCCAATCTCAAATCTGAAATCTCAAATTTCAAATCCCCCTTTCACGACCCCCCCCTCAAAATTGGGGAATCCTTGGGAAACCTGCGGAATAGCACCCTTCCCCCTGGGGGGTATATGAGACATTTTGAGCCTCGATGAGACACCCGCTATCATTCCCTTTAGGCACTAACCCTCAAAGGAGGATCACAATGGCATTCACTCTCCAAATCGGCCAGCAGGCCCCCGACTTCAATCTCCCCGGCGTAGACGGCAAAAACTACTCCCTCGCCAGCTTCAAAGACGCCAAGCTCCTCGTCGTCGTCTTCTCCTGCAACCACTGCCCCTACGTCGTCGGCAGCGAAGAACGCATGATCCGCTTCGCCAACGATTACAAATCCAAGGGACTGGTGATGGTCGCCATCAACTCCAACGAAACCAAGGAGCATCCCGGCGATTCGTTCGACAACATGGTCACCCGCGCCAAGGAGAAAAAATTCCCCTTCGCCTACCTCCGCGATGAATCCCAGGAAGTCGCCCTGAAGTACGGCGCTCTCCGCACCCCACACTTTTACGTCTTCGACGCCCAGCGCAAGCTCCGCTACACCGGCCGGATGGACGACAACCCAAAGATGGAAGCCCTCGCCAAAACGCACGAGCTGCGCGACGCGGTTGACGCAATCCTCGCCGGCAAAAAGCCCCCCATCGAACAGATCAACCCCCTCGGTTGCAACGTGAAATGGCAAGACAAACCAAACCACTGGATGCCCCCCGAAGCCTGCGACCTGGTCCCCACAGCCTGACCCCACCCGTTTAGCGGCCGCGTTTACGCGGCGCTTTATTGGGAGCCCATTGTTCGCTCACGGAACGCCCACGGACTTCGGTGAGCTCAGTCGAACCGCGCTGCCGTGGGGAATTCGTATTTCGATACGGAGCCCAAACTGACCCACTATTCGGGTTTCTATGCATTCCCTGCCAACGTCTATAATCCCCGTCGTGCCCGCTGACCCGGCGATTCTCCGCCTCCTCGACGCCAGCGCCAACCGCGCCCGCGAGGCCCTGCGCACCCTCGAAGACTTTGCCCGCTTCATCCGCAATGACGAGGATCTCTCTCGCGAAATAAAAAACCTCCGCCACGAACTCGCGGATATCCTGGCCCCCATCCTCCCGGAGGCCATCCTCCATCGGGACATCGCCGGCGACGTGGGAACAGCAATCAGCACCGCGCAGGAAAAACAACGTATTGATCTCCAACACGTTCTGACCGCCGCCGGCAAGCGTGCCTCCGAAGCCTTGCGCTCGATCGAGGAGTACCTGAAAACCCAGAATCCCTCGGATGCCGTTAGGGTCGAATCGCTCCGCTATCGCCTCTACGCCGTCGAACAGCGCATCGCCCTGACCCTTCGCCCGCGCGAGCGAATGACTCCCGTAAAGCTATACGTTCTGATCACCGAATCCTTCTGCCGCCTTCCCTGGCTGCGTGCCGCCGAGCTCGCCATCGAAGGCGGCGCCGATTGCCTCCAGCTTCGCGAAAAAGATTTGCCGGGCGCACAGCTCCTCGACCGGGCCGTTCAGCTCGTGAACCTCTGCCGCAAGGCGTCGGTCCCCTGCATCATCAACGACCGAATCGACATCGCCCTCGCCAGCGGCGCAGATGGCGTTCACCTCGGCCAGGACGACCTGCCCCCCCTCGCCGCCCGACGAATCCTCGGCAACGAAAAAATCATCGGCATCAGCACCCACAACCTCGACCACGCCCGCCGCGCCGTCGCCGACGGCGCCGACTACATCGGCGTCGGACCCATTTTCCCAAGCTCCACCAAACCCCGCGACTTTATCGCCGGCTTGGAGTATGCTGCCCAGGCGGCTCGCGAAATCGACCTGCCCGCCTTCGCCATCTCGGGAATCGGACCCGAAAATGTCGATAAGGTCCTGGCAGCCGGGATTTCCCGCGTCGCCGTCGCCGCCTCGGTCACCGATTCCCAAGACCCGGCCGCAGCGGCCAGAGCCATCAAAATTAAACTGATCCGCTGACCCCCGGATCACTCGAGGACACGGATGTCCCAGCAGGCAATAGGCATTTCCCTTTCCCCCCAGCGGCCAGAGGCACGCAAAAAATCCTCCGCCGCCTTCGTCGCCCATGCCAAGCTGATCTCAATCTTGACCCTGCTCAGCCGGATATTGGGCATGGCTCGCGAAAGCGTCGTCGCCAACTATTTCGGCGCCACCGTCGTCGCCCAGGCCTTCAGCGTCGCCTTCTCAATCCCCAATCTCTTCCGCAAGCTCCTCGGCGAAGGCGCACTTTCCGCCGCCTTCATCCCCCTCTACGCCCAGGCCCTCAAGAACGGCGACGAAAAAGAAGCCCGCCGATTCGCGGCTTCAGCCGTCAATCTTCTCGCCCTCACGCTGGTCGCCCTGACCATCGCCGGCGAGCTGACCCTCTGGCTCACCGTCCAATTCATCCACCTCCGTCCCGACAATCTCCTGGTCGTCAAGTTCACCGCCATCATGCTCCCGTACGTTATCCTCGTCTGCGGCACCGCCTTCCTCAGCGGAATCCTTCAGACCCACAAGCGCTTCGGCCTCCCGGCTCTTACGCAGGTCCCGCTGAACCTGATCCACATCGCCGTCATCGTGATCGGCGCTTACCTGATCGGCCTGCATCCCGGCGACCTCCGTGAAGACCTCCAATCCCGCCTCGCTTACTGGCTCTGCTTCTTTGTCCTCATCGCCGGCGCTTTGCAGATCAGCATGCTTCTTCCGGCCCTCCGCCAGATCGGCTTCCAGTTCCTCTGGATCACCGGCTTCCGCAGCCCGGCCATCAAACGCCTGATCACCCTTTCAATCCCCGTGGCGATAAGCGCCAGCGTCCTCCAGATCTCCGTCCTGCTCGACAAGGGAATCACCCTGTTCCTCACCGCCGGCCGCGATTCCGCCCAGAAACTCGCCCTCTTCGGTCATGCCTGGAACTACCCGCTTGTCATCGGCGCCGCCGCCCGCCTCAACTCGGCGCAAATGCTCTACCAGTTTCCCTTGGGTGTGTTCGCCACGGCGGTGGCCACTGCGATCTTCCCCAGCCTCAGCACCGATGCCCACGACAAAGACTCCGACAAGTTCAAGCGCGTCCTCCGGCAGGGAATCCTCTTCACCCTCTTCGAAAGCCTCCCGGCCAGCCTGGGGCTAATCCTCGTTCGCTATCCGACGGTCCGTCTTCTCTTCCAGCACGGCAGCTTCCGGCCGCTGGACACCTATTGGGTCGCCACTTCCGTCTGCTTCTATTCCGCCGCAATCTGGGCGTTCAGCCTTCAGCAGATTCTCAACCGCGCCTACTACGCGTTGCACGATACGGTCACCCCGCTGGTTCTCTCGATCATTACCATCCTGGTGAACACCGCGGTGGAAATTCCCCTCTCCTTCACCCGCCTCGGCGAAGCTGGCATCGCCGCCGGCACGCTCGCAAGCTTCGCCATCCAGGCGATCGTCATGCTGATCATCCTCGACCGCCGTGTTGGCGGCCTTGGCCTGGGTCGGATTGCCGGCAGCACGACTCGAATGCTCATCGCCTGCGCTATCATGGCCGCCGCCTGCTGGGGCGTGCGGCAACTGGGCTTCTATCCGCAGGGGAATGGCCATCTGGCCAGCGCGGAGCAACTGGCGATCCTGATGACCGTCGGCGGCGCAGCCTATCTTGCCTCCTGCTCGATACTCGGACTGCACGCCACGAAACTCTGGCGAACGATGGACTAGCGATAATTGCCCGACAATGAAGCCGCCGCCCCGATTTCTCACTTGCCTCGCCTGGCGCATCGGCATCGCCTACATGATCTTCCTCGTCGTTCGCCTCTTCCTGCTCATCAACCGATATTCGGTGAACATCCTCTGGTGGGACAACTTCAACTACTACTTCACGCTGGAAGGAACCGGGAACTACTGGCAGCGCTTCACCGCCCAGATCGGCCCCCACCGCGAAGGCGTCGGCATGCTCCTCTCCAGCGTCATCGCCCCCTTGACCCGCTGGAACATGCGGGCCGAATCCTTCGCCATCGGCGTCATCCTCACGCTCGCCCTGCTCGCGTGCCTCGCCATGAAGGCCCGCGCATTCGGCGGCCTCGCCTGGTACGACCTCATCGTCCTGCCTTCACTCTTCCTGACCGCCCGGCAGTACGAAATCTGGTCCCTCACCGTCAACAGCTCCCACTCCGCGATTCCCCTGCTCCTGCTGATGCTCTATTGCCTGGCCTGGACGCTGCGAAAAGGCGTCGGCCGAACGGCGCTGATTCTCTGCGTCAATTTTCTCTCCATCTTCACCGGCTTCGGTTTTTTCCTGGGCCTGGTTACGCCAATCGCCTTCGCGATCACCCGCAATTTCCGCGCCGTCGTCGTTTGCCTCGCATCTTTGGCTCTCTTTTTCGTCCGCTACAAACTAGATCCCGCGAACCCCTCTTTCCGGTTGCTCGATCCGAACATTCTCAAGTTTCCCGTGGCCATCGCCATCGGACTGTCGCACTACTTCAACTTCATCGCGATCCCCTTCAACCAGATTTTCGGCTATGGCATGACGGTTTTGATTGTCATCGTCCTCGTCGCCCAGATCCCCGCGGCCCTTAAGTCTGACGCGAAGGCCATCATCATCGCCAGCCTCATGGGTTTCTCGATCCTCTACGTTTTGGCTACCGTCGAGGGGCGCATCTCCGTCAGCGTCTACTGCCTGATGACCTCGCGCTACATTCCCCTGATAACGCCCGGCTTCGTGGGCGCCTATCTCGCCATCCCCATGATCCGCACGCGAATCCCGCGCGGCGTCGCGATCCTCGCCGCAATGGTCATGGCCCTCTATGCCGGCGCGATCGTCTATCCGGACGATAAATCCGCGATGGTCGCGAACAAGCAGAACAAACTGGCGTGGATCGCCCATTACCAGCGCAGCGGCAGCCTCGACGAAGCCGACGGCGCTGTCGAAAGGCCGATCTATCCCCATCCGCGGCCCGACGATCTACCGGCGAAAATCGAGTATCTGCGCACGAATAATCTGAATTTCTTTAACTTACCCCAGCTTCCGATCGACTAATCCATGAGGGCCGCAAGCCCCGCCAGCGCCGCCGCGGTAAGGATCATCCCCAGAACGATTTCAATAAACAGTTGCGTCGCCTCGCGGGGTACTTCCGAGGTCCGCCGGCAGCGGACGCACTTGTAAACGATCGCCACCGCCAGACACAGCGGCAGAAGCAGCAGCGGCCAAAGCCAGGGCCGCGCCCAGATCGGCAGTGGATCGAGGAACGGACGATAAGAAACCGCGGCGGCGAGAATGTTCATATGCCTATTGCCTTGAGCTCGCGCGGTGCGCGGAATCGATGATGACCAGAAGATTCAGCATTCCCGCCACCGCGGTGTAGAGCTCCCCAATCTCCCACGAGCGGGAATGCGACGAGGGCACGCTTTCAATGGGCGTGATCGCGCCTTCGGGGGAATGGGCCGCGGCGACAGAAAACGCCGACATCGCCAGCGTCAGCGGGCCGCACAGGATCTGCCCGACATACCAGGGCTTATCTCCCAGCTCGTTGACGGGCTCGATGAAAATCGCCGAACCAGCAGGCTTGCCCGCCGAAACCGTGGTCGGGTCGTTTTCCTCCTCCTTGCTTGTCGGATCGACGCGTGTGTAGTCGTCATCCGTCTGCGCGGAGCTGAGCCCGCCCCTGAGCACGAGCTGCGTCATATATCCATATTGTCCCCACCCCGGCGGGTCCATGATGCGGATCCCCCCCACCGCAATCCCCGCGAAAAAGAGCAGGATGATCGTCACCCCGGCAGTGATCCCCCGGCTGCGATCACCGATCAGAACATATCCCGCGCCGGGAATCAGCCAGGCAGCCAGACCGACGATCGGCGTTGAAACCTTCGAGTTAGTCGTTTCGGACATTGGGGACTACTGTATGCGGTGTCGCCGATGAATTCAAAACAGTAGCATTGTTTGCGGGTTTCCAGACAAAGGCGATGATCCAGAGCGAAAGGCCGATGATTCCGTGCACGGCTGCACAAATCGCCGGATTATCGGGCAACCGAATGGGCACGTCCTGGTTGAGATCCGTCAGGTGATACGCGACTGATCTTTCCGTCCAGGCGGGCTCACCGACGAGGATGCCATTAATGGTGAGCGGCGGATGAGCCATCACCAGATCCTGAACCAAGCGATCATATCCGCGACCAACCAATGGAACCGAAAGCCAGACCGGCCAGGTAAGCCAGGCCAGTCCCAGCACGATCACCGCGGCCGACGCGAAAATCACGGGCACGCGCACCCGCGCGAGAATCAGCGCAATCCCGGCGATAGCGATGGAATAAGTGAGAAGCACGCAGACGGCCTCACCCAACTCTGCCGGCGTGTTTGAGGTTTTCGTTGCAGTAAACATCCACACCCCGACAACCGGCGCGACGACGGCCGCCAATCCGCCAACGCTGGCCGCCGCTTTCCCGCAAAGCACGCCCGCAGGCGTCAGAAATGTCGCGACAAATAATCCCCCAAAGAAAATCCCTAGCGAAGGTCCCGCCACCCACCAGCACGCTCCCATGCCCAGGAGCGAAATCGCAATCAGCACCAGGTATCGAACGAGCCCCACTTCGTCATTCGGATTTCGGATTTGATTCGTCATTCCCATTTGGGCCTGAGCCTGTCGAAGGCGGATTTGGGGTTTCGGGTTTCGGCTCCGCGCCGCCCTCCTCTTCCTTATCCACCTTGGCCATCGCGACCAGCTTGTCTCCCTCGTCGAGCTTGATGAGCCTGCACGCCCGCGGCATTGCGGCCGGTTTCGCGGATCTCTGAAACGCCAGTGCGGATAAGGATTCCCTGCTCGGTGATGAGCATCGACCTCATCGTCATTGCTGACGAGTTTCATGCCGACGACATCGCCATTGCGTTCGGTTGGCGTCGATGTTGATGACGCCGCGCGTGCCGCGGCCTTTGACGGGATATTCCTCCAGCGGCGTGCGTTTGCCGTAGCCGTTGACGCAGGCGGTGAGCACCTGCATGCCCGCGTTTTCGCCGCCGGGCACGACAGAGCATGCGAGACGACCGCGTCGCCCTCTCGCTTGAATCTCGCGCCGGTAACGCCGCCTGCCGGACGGCCCATGGCGCGAACGTCCGTTTCTTCAAATCGAATGGCCAGACCGCTCTTGGTGCCGAGCATGACGTGGTCCTTGCCGCTGGTGATCGCCACGTCGATCAGCGAATCGCCCTCTTCCAGTCCGATGGCGATGATGCCGGTGTTGCGGATATTCGCATAGGCGCTCAGCGCCGTCTTCTTCACGTCGCCCTTGGCCGTGGCGAACATCAGGAATTGCTCGCCGCTCGGTGAAATCCTTGATGGCCAGCACGTTGGCGATTTTTTCACCGCGTCTGGAAATCCAGCAGATTGGCCGACGGCCCGGCCCTGGCTGGTGCGGCTCATTTCCGGCACGTCATACACCCGCCGCTGATAGACACGCCCCTGATTGGTGAAGAAGAGCAGGTAATCGTGCGTGTTGGCGACGAAGAGATGCTCGACGAAATCGCCCTCCTTGGCTTCGGTACCCTCGAATCCCGCGTCCGCCGCGGCCCTGGCTGCGGTAGGTGTCGACGGGAAGCCGCTTGACGTATCCCTCGTGGCAAACGGTGACGACCACGTCTTCCTGGGCGATCAGCGCCTCCATGTTGAATTCGCTGACGCCGCCCGTGATTTTCGGTCCGGCGCTCGTCGCCGTACTTTTCCTTCATCTCGAAAATGTCTTCGCGAATGATGTCCAGCACCAGCGCTTCGTCGCGGAGGATCGCTTCATATCCCTCGATCTCCTCGACGACTTTGCGGTATTCCTCGACGAGCTTTTCCATTTCCAGCCCGACGAGCTGGATGAGCTGCAACCGCCCGATGGCTTCGGCCTGGGCCTGCGTGAGCCGGAATGCCGGCCGCTCGGCGCCGGCGCGACTCCGATCAGCGCAGCTGCGGGAATCCGCGAGGCGCGAGCGGATGGTCTGCGGGGCGATGCGGAACGCGCGCTCGCGCAATTTGTCGATCGCCTCCTCGCGCGTCTTGCTGCTGCGGATCAGCTGCACCACTTCGTCGATATCGCACACCGCGAAGATCAGTCCTTCCAGAATGTGCTCCCGCTGCTGCGCCTTGCGCAGCAGGAACCTCGTCCGGCGGGTGATGACTTCCTTGCGGTGCTCGATGAAGTGCTGGATCAGCTCCTTGAGGCCCATCGTCCGCGGCTGGCGGTTCACCAGCGCGATGTTGATCATGCTCACCGTGATCTGGCACGGCGTGTACTGGTAAAGCTGGTTGATGATGACGTTTGGATCGGCGTCGCGCTTCAGATCGACGACGATGCGGCATTTGTGCTCGCGGCCGCTTTCATCGTTGATCGCGGAGATGTCGTTGATGACGTCCTTCTTCACGCACTCGGCGACCGATTCGACGATCGATCTTGCGGATGACGCCGTAGGGAATCTCCTCGATGACGACGAGGCTCTTGCCGTTCTTCTGCGTCTTCGACCTCGATCTTGGCGCGGAGCGTGAGCCGGCCGCGGCCGGTGCGTGTATCCCTCGACGATTCCGTCCCGGCCGCAGATGATCCCGCCGGTGGGGAAATCGGGGCCCGGGCACGATCTCCAGCAGCTCGGGCAGATCGCAATCGGGGTTGTTGATCACATGGACGATCGCATCGCAGATTTCCCGCAGATTGTGCGGCAGAAGGTTGCACGCCATGCCCACGGCGATGCCGGTCGATCCGTTGACCAGCAGATTGGGGAACTTGCCGGGGAGGACGGTCGGCTCCATGCAGTCGTTCGTCGTAGTTGGGCTGGAAATCGACGGTGTCGATATTCGAGATCGACCAGCAATTCCATGGCGACGGCGGTCATGCGGGCCTCGGTGTAACGCATGGCGGCGGGCGGGTCGCCGTCGGTGCTGCCGAAGTTGCCCTGGCGGTCGATCAGCGGTATAGCGCAGGTTCCAGTCCTGGGCCAGGCGGACCAGGGTGGGATAGACGACCGCTTCGCCGTGCGGGTGGTAGTTGCCGCTGGTGTCGCCGGCGATCTTTGCGCATTTCAAATGCTTGCTGCCGGGCCGCAGGTTCAGGTCGTTCATGGCGACGAGGATTCGGCGCTGGCTGGGCTTGAGCCCGTCGCGGACATCGGGCAGGGCCCGGTCCATGATGGTGCTCATCGCGTAGGTGAGATAGCTGTCCTGTAGCTCCTGCTCGATCTGGAGGTCTTCGATCCGATCAGCGGGCGGAGAAGGCGGGGTTGTTTCTGCCATAAGAGAGCCCACCATTGTATGCCAAATACAACCAAAAATCGAAGCAGTGGCGTCGAGGATGTTTTAAAACCCGATGAACCCGCTGCGAGGCAATCTTCCCCCCATTCGCGAAGGCTGGAAAAAAGAACAAATTGCAAAAACATTCGTAAAAACACTTCTCCGGCTCTGCGATTAGGCTATGATCGCAATCCAGCGTAGGAAACACCGGAAAAGCCTCCATTCAGTTGCGGAGACCAAACCGGAAAGCTCAGTTGACTCTCAGAAGATTTTAAGACGACCGCCTCTATCGGGTCGTTTCGGTCCGCGAATTTCGAATCAGGGCGCCACCGATATCGCGCAGTTAGATCGCGTTAAATTGCTTTAGAGTTGCTTCAGGTCCCCACCCCGGCTTTTAAAGCGAAAGGTTTTTTTATCAAAACCACAAGACCTCACAACTTCAGGCGGGGTTACCTTAAATCACGCGTCCTGTGCCATTGTGAACCACTGGAAACGCGAAGGCTGATGTCACATACCTCTCCTTTGCATGTGCATCTAACCAACACAAGTGATACAGCTACTAACTTTCCGACATCATCCCAATCCAATGCTAATCCAACCGGTCTTTACACGACCTCCGGCGCTCAGTACACCATTAGTTCCTCAGGCGCTACCACGACCCTGGATGTAACCGCCGGAACCGTAACCCTAAGCTCTGATTTTGCCGCCGAATATTCCGACTACGACCTGACGATCGGCAGCGGCGCCGACGTTGTCGTGACCGCTCCACAGACCGTCGGCCAACTCCAGATAACCGGCGGCACGCTCGACGTTGGCTACTCTTCCATTTTTATCGATTATGGAAGCGGCGCAGATCCCATATCGAATATCACAAGCTATGTAAAAAGTGGATTTAACGGCGGAAGCTGGAACGGCGCTGGAATCATCTCATCTGCCGCCTCCACAAATAAAAGTTATGCCGTCGGCTATGCCGATTCCGCCGACACGGGAAATCCGGCAAGTCTGCCCTCCGGCGAGATCGAATTAAAATACACGCTGATTGGAGATGCCAACCTGGACGGAGTCGTCAACGGTACTGATTTTGGGATCGTGGCTTCCCACATGGGCCAGGGAGTCAGTGCCTGGGATGAGGGAAACTTCAATTATTCCGGCGTTGCAAGTGGGTCGAATTTCGTTGCAATGGCCGCGAATTTCGGTCGAAGCATCAATGAATCGACGGTAACTCTTTCGACGCGATATGGCGATGAGCTGGTCGTGAACGCGACCGGCGCCGACGATACCGTGACGGTTTCCGAGAATGCAGATATTTTTACCATCAATGCCGACGGGGAAAATTTCACGGATGCGGCAACCGCCGGTGGACTGTTCATTTACACCCGCGGTGGAACGGACACGATAAATATCGCCTCATCCGTGGTGTCGCCGGCAACATTGGAAACAATTGATCGGGCGACAACAACCATTGACAGTGCTGGAGCCGGCGTGACCGCATGGATCGACTCAACGGATGCTTATTCCGGAACCGGCTCCGTCCACAGCGTAGCCAGCTTCGCGGGAGGCGTCAGCAAGGCGTATGGCAGCGCACTTGCTGATCCCAGCGATGCAGGAGCGACAATGACGGTAAGCGCATCGTTGTTCGGGACCAGCCCGGTTGCGGCAGATGCAAACCAGGGGGCAAGCGGCGACTGCTTTTTTATCGCCGCCCTGGCGGCTATCGCGCAACAGGATCCTAATGTTTTGGTCCAATCTGCCGTCGATATGGGTGACGGAACTTACGTCGTTCAGTTCATGAACTACACCACACCGACCTACGTGCGCGTCTCGAATCAGTTCTCGACCGGTTCGTTTGACGGATTCGAGTATGCCCATCCAGGACCTGATGGATCCATCTGGGCGCCGGTAATGGAAAAAGCTTTCTGTTATTACCGAACCGATGCCAATACTTACGCTTCGATCGCCAGCGGATGGATGGGAGAAGTATACGGCGATTTTGGGCTCAATTCAGAGGAATTCGTTCCGACGGCGCTTGCGCAGAGCATCCTCTTTAGCACGCTCTCGACAGACCTCGCGGCTGGCGATGCCATCACGCTGGGAACTCCCGTCTCTCCTCCTAATCTTGTGGGAGATCACGCTTATTCGGTGGTGAGCGTTTATCAATCGAATGGGACGATGTATTTCGTGGTGAGAAATCCCTGGGGCTTTTCGGGCGATTCGCTGGAAAACAGCCAGGGCATCGCGACGCTGACTTACGCACAATTCTGCGCTAACTTCGAAGCGGGCTGTATTTCGTAGTTGAGAAAACGTCGATGCGGCGCCAGCCGCCGCGTCCCTCTGCCATTTCATAAGCGACAACAGCGCCGGGATTCTTGACGCTGTTTGTTCTCGTGCATAGGCTCGGTGCGCACAAATGCTCAAGCGATCGCCGCTTCATGAATTTCACGTCGCCTGCGGGGCCAAGATGGTCGAATACGCCGGCTGGGAAATGCCCATCCTTTACCGTGGAATCGTCGAGGAACACCGCCAGACGCGCCAGAGCGGATCGCTGTTCGACGTTTCGCACATGGGAAGAATCCAGCTTTCCGGCCCTGGCGCGCAGCGCTGCTGGAGCTGGTGCTGACGCGCAATGTCGCCCAGATGCGCGTGGGGCAGAGCCGATACAGCCTTGTCTGCAATTCGGCCGGTGGCGTGCTGGATGATGTAATTGTTAGCAAACACCCGCGGAACTGGCTGGTTGTCTGTAACGGCGCAAATCGCGAGAAAATTCTCGGGCACATCACCAAGGTTCGCGATGAAAAGGGATTTGAAGCCGAGATTTCTGATCGAACGGAATCGACGGCCATGGTCGCCGTCCAGGGACCGGCGGTCATCGACATTATCAGCGAGGCCTTGGAAATCGACGTGAAAGCGATCAAGCGCTACGGATTTGAAAACGGCACTTTTATGATGAGCCGATTCACCCTCTTTCGCAGCGGATACACCGGCGAGGATGGGGTTGAGGTCATCGTGTCCGGCGGGACCGCTCAGAATATGGTGAATTCCATGTCGGGAGAAATGAGCAAACCCGATGCGCCGATCAAGCCGGCCGGCCTGGGCGCACGCGACACCCTGCGCCTGGAAGCGGGCATGCCCCTTTACGGCCATGAACTCACCGAAAGCATCGACCCCGTCTCCGCGGGCTTGAGTTGGGCGGTCGATCTGGGTAAGCAATTCATCGGCGTCGAGCCGCTGCGCGTGATTGCCGGGCACGGACCGGCGAAAAAACTGGTCGGCCTGGAACTGAACACCCGCGCATCGCCCGGCAGGGATCGATCGTGAAATCCGGCCCGGCATCGATCGGTGAAGTCACCAGCGGCACGTTCTCACCGACGCTAGGCCGCAGCATCGCCATGGCGTATGTCGATGCCGCCAAGGCGGCAGAAAACCAGGCCGTGGAGATCGACCTCCGCGGAAGCATCGCGGCGGCTAAAGTCGTACCGCTGCCGTTTTACAAAAGAGCAAAGTGAGGTTTCACCATGCCTGTTCCCCAGGACCGAAAATATCTGGAAACGCACGAATGGCACCAGCTTGCCGGTGACATTGTGACGATCGGCATCACGCAAAACGCCGCCGACGAGCTGACGGACATCACGTATGTAAAGCTCCCCGCCGTCGGCACGAAATTGACCGCCGGATCTCCCTGGGGCGAAATTGAATCGGTGAAGGCCACCAGCGATCTTTACAGCGGCGTCAGCGGAACCGTCAGCGCCGTCAACGATGAACTCAATGCCAATCCGGGACTGGTCAATGCCGATCCGCTGGGCAAGGGATGGATGATCAAGGTGAAGGCGAGCAATGCGGCGGCGGAGATGGGGAAACTGCTGTCGGCGGATGAATATCTGAAGAAAGTCGGAAAATAATCGGGCCGCACCATCGCAAATCCGGTTTGATTTAACGGCAATTTAACGGCATATTAACGGCATACCTGTTGCCGATAAAGTGCCGTTAATGCCCGGATTTGACCCAAAATTCACGATAACCGCCAGGATCGCCAGTGCCCTCATGCGCATCGAGGCGGGCCGGACGGCCATTGATCATCTGCCAATTAATGCCTCGGTCCTGGCCAGCTTGCGGGAAACGGCCCGGCTTTATTCGACGCACTACTCGACAATGATCGAGGGAAACCGCCTCACGCAGGATCAGGTCTCAAAAGTCGTCGAGGAAAAGCAGCATTTCCCCGGCAAAGAGAGAGACGAGCACGAAGTGCTCGGCTATTACGCGGCACTGGCCAAAGTTGAAAAGCTCGTCGCCTCCAAGTCGCCCGTGACGATCAAACATGTCCAGATGCTCCATGCCCTGGTGATGGGAGGCGGGAAGACGAGGGTAAAGCCCACCGGATTCCGCGACGGTCAGAACGTCATCCGGGATGCGGCCACCAAAAAGATCGTCTATATCCCGCCCCAGGCCGCAGATGTGAAGATTCTCATGGGAGAACTAATCGACTGGATCAACGGCCCGGCCGGGCGACGCCTGCCCTGCCCAATCACGGCAGGCATCGTTCACTATCAATTCGCCACCGTCCACCCTTATTACGATGGCAATGGCAGAACCGGTCGATTGCTGACAACGCTGGTCCTGCACCTCGGCGGGTATGGATTGAAGGGCCTCTATTCGCTCGAGGAATATTATGCACGCAAGCTCTCCGCCTATTATGAAGCACTGGCCATCGGTCCTTCGCATAATTACTACGACGGCCGAGCAGAAAGCGATATTACCAGCTGGATCGATTACTTTTGCCAGGGCGTCGCCGAGAGCTTCGAAAATGTGAAGAAGCGCCGCAACGGGCAGCCGACCATGGCCGCCGGCGACGATTCACCGCTGCTTCGCCAACTTGATCCACGACAACGAAAAGCGTTGGAACTGTTTCGCCAAAAAGAGGCGATCACCAGCACCGAGATCGCCCGGCTCTTCGCGATCGCTTCCCGTACGGCCCGGAAACTGCTCGGCGATTGGACCAACGAGGGTTTTTTGATCGTCTCAAGCGCGGCAAGAAAAAATCGGAAGTATGGTCTGGCTAGACGTTTTCGATCGCTGGTGGATTGAAATTCATCTGAGAGCTTAAGACGATACGCCGACTTGATTCTATCGCCCGGCCCTCCTAGCCTACGCGCGGCAGATGACATCAACCAAAAACATAACCTGGACCGACGACTTTTCCCGCCGCCACATCGGTCCCGGCGACGAGGATGTGGCCGAGATGTTGCGGGTCATCGGCGTCGACTCGCTCGATGAGCTGATGGATCAGACGATTCCCGCAATCCATCCGCTTTCGCGCAGCCGCTGGGCATCGGGCCCGGCGCGGCGAATTCGAACTGATCGAAGAACTGCGCGGTATCGCGGCCAAAAATACCCGTCCTGCGAAGCTGCATCGGCATGGGCTATTCCGACACGATCACGCCGCCGGTGATCCAGCGGAACATCCTGGAAAATCCCGGCTGGTACACGCAGTACACGCCCTATCAGGCGGAGATCGCCCAGGGCCGGCTCGAAGCGCTGCTGAATTTCCAGACGATGGTGAGCGACCTGACCGGCCTGCCGCTGGCCAACGCGTCGCTGCTCGACGAAGCCACCGCCGCCGCCGAGGCGATGACGATGTGCCGGCACATCGCCGACGGAAGACCGCGACGCGCGTTTTTCGTCGCCGACGATTGCCATCCGCAGACCATCGCCGTGGTGCAGACGCGGGCCAAGGCGCATCGGGCATCGAATGCGTCATCGGCGCCCGCGAGCAAATCGGATTTCTCGACCGGAAATTCTTCGGCGTTCTGCTGCAATATCCGACCACCGATGGCGCGGATCATCGATTACTCCGACGTGATCGACACGGCCCACGCCGCCGGCGCGCTGGTCGTCATCGCCGCCGATATGCTGGCGCTGACGCTTCATCAAGCCGCCGGGCGAATTCGGCGCGGACATCGCCGTCGGCTCGACCCAGCGCTTCGGCGTGCCGATGGGCTTCGGCGGCCCGCACGCGGCGTATCATGGCCACCAAAACCGAATACGCCCGCAAAATGCCCGGCCGAATCGTCGGCGTCTCCAAAGATTCCGCCGGCAACCCCGCCTTTCGCCTGGCGATCCAAACCCGCGAGCAGCACATCCGCCGCGAAAAGGCCACCAGCAACATCTGCACCGCCCAGGTGCTGCTGGCGGTGATGGCCGGCATGTATGCCGTCTATCACGGCCCGCGACGGCCTGCGACGAATCGCCCAGCGCGTTCACGCGACTGACCGACGCCCTCGCCGCGGACTCTGCGAAAGCTCGGCCACGATCGTCGCCGGATCACCGTTCTTCGACACGCATGCGCGTTCGCGCTCAACGGCCTGCCGACGCCGATTCCGTCTCAGCCGCCGCAAGCGCGCCGGATTCAATCTCCGCGATTTCGGCGACGGGTCGCATCGGCATCTCGCTCGACGAAACCACCACCCGCCAGGATGTCGAAGCGATCATCGAATCCTTCGCCGGCGGCGTCGACGCTCCGCGTCAACATCGATCAACTCGGCCGCCGAAGCGCAGCCATTTCCCGCCGCATCTCGCGCCGCACCAGCCCGTTTCTCACCCATCCGGTTTTCAATCGCTACCACAGCGAAACCGAAATGCTGCGCTACATCTCCGCCTGCATGAGCCGCGATCTTTCGCTGGCGCATTCGATGATCCCGCTCGGCTCCTGCACGATGAAGCTCAACGCCACCAGCGAAATGCTCCCCGTCACCTGGCCGCGAGTTTGGCCGGCTGCATCCGTTCGCCCCCGCCGATCAGACGCGCGGGCTATCGCGAGATGTTCACCACAGCTGGAAAACTGGCTCGCCAAAATCACCGGCTTTGCCGCCGTCTCGCTTCAGCCCAACGCCGGCTCGCAGGGCGAATATGCCGGGCTGCTGGTCGATCCGCGCCTATCACGAATCGCCGCGGCCAGGCGCACCGCGAATGTCTGCCTGATCCCCGTCTCCGCCCACGGCACCAATCCCGCCAGCGCCGTCGTCGCCGGGATGAAGGTCGTCCCCGTCGCCTGCGACGAGCGGGCAACATCGACGTCGCCGATCTGAAGAGCCAAAGCCGAGGAGCACGCGAAACATCTCGCCGCGCTCATGATCACCTATCCCTCCACCCACGGCGTCTTCGAGGAAGCGCGTCAAGGAAATCTGCCGAATCGTCCACGACCACGGCGGCCAGGTCTACATGGACGGCGCCAACATGAACGCCCAGGTCGGCCTCTGCCGCCCCGGCGACATCGGCGCCGATGTCTGCCATCTCAACCTGCACAAAACCTTCTGCATCCCCCACGGCGGCGGCGGCCCCGGCATGGGGCCGATCGCGCGTCGCCGCGCATCTCGCGCCGTTTCTCCCCGGCCATCCGGTCAACAACTGGCCGGCAGCATGCCATCGGCCCCGATCTCCGCCGCCCCCTACGGCAGCGCCAGCATCCTCACCATCCCCTGGGTCTACATCGCCCTGATGGGCGGCGCCGGCCTCAACCGCGCCACCGAAATCGCCATCCTCAACGCCAACTACATGGCCGAGCGACTCGCAGCCGCATTACCCGATCCTCTTCAAGGGCAAAAACGGCCGCGTCGCCCACGAATTCATCATCGACTGCCGCCAGTTCGAAGCAACCAGCCGGCGTGAAAGTCGAAGACATCGCCAAGCGCCTCATGGACTACGGCTTCCACGCCCCCACCATGAGCTGGCCCGTGCCCGGCACGCTGATGATCGAGCCGACCGAAAGCGAATCCAAAGCCGAGCTCGACCGCTTCTGCGACGCGATGATCTCCATCCGCGAAGAGATCCGCGACATCGAATCCGGCAAAATCGAGCCGCGACGACAATGCCCTGAAAAACGCCCCGCACACCGCCGCTGCGATTGCCTCGCGACGACTGGCACCATCCCTATTCCCGCGAGCAGGCCGCCTTCCCCCGCCTTGGGTGAAGCAATCCAAATTCTGGCCGGCCGTCGGCCGCATCGACAATCCCTTTGGCGACCGCAATCTCGTCTGCACCTGCCCGCCCGCGAGCGACTATGGCCAATGATTCCCGCCGCGGCCCAATCGTGGTGATCGCAATCGTCGTTTCCGCGATCGTCATCGCGATTGTTTTGACGAAAGTCATCCACGTCTCCTCTGCCGATTATGTAAAACATCTCGATTCAAACGACCCTGACACCGTCGCCTACGCCCTGGTGATTCTCAAAGACCGCGACAACCCGGCCGGCATTGACAAGGCCGAGAATCTCGTCAAAAGCGACAACCCTCAAATTTGGATCAACGCAGCAGTTTATCTTGGAGCCATCGGAAAAACGGATGCCGTCCCCTACCTCGTCAAAGCCCTTCCGCAGGCGGATCTGGATCAGGGGATTCAGATTGTTCAGCAGTTGAAACAGTTTACGGGGATGCCATTTGGCAATGATGTGAATGCGTGGGAGGGTTGGTGGAACCGCACGCATCCCGCCACCACGCAGCCGTGAATATCACAGCCGCTTTTTTCAGGGCATCACCCGCGCATCCGGATACTGCCCCGCCAATCGCGACCTCAGCTCCTCCGCCTGAGCAAACGACGGAACATCCGCGGTTCGAATGACCGTCAGCCCTCCTCTGCTCGTCTGCAGCGGCACCGACCCGGCAGCGCCGATCGCCCCCGCCGCGCGGTTGATATCGGCCGGCTGCGAATATTCGCCAAGCTGCACATAAAACCCGCGAACCCCCTGGTGATCCCGGGCGCGGGCCGCGTAGGGGCTCGTGGGATAAATCTGCTGAAGCCGCGTGAATGTCCGATCGGCATCCTCAAATCTTCCCAGCCGCTGCTGGCCGATGCCGATGTGATAGAGAACCAGGTCCTTCGGCTCAGAATTATCCAGCGTATCAAACGCCGCCGTCAGCTCGCGAACCGCAGTCGAATAATCCTGCTGGTAATACGCCACATTCCCAAGCTGCGCATGCAGCCGGGCGGCAAGGCTTGGGCGCGGGTTGCTGGCCAGTCCGCGGCTATAGGAATCCGCCGACAGCGACAGGTCGCGCTGCGCCGCCGCATTGTCCTGCTTCGGCCGCTTTTCGATCGCATACCCGCGGATATACCAGGCCTCGGCATAAGCCGCGGAATCGGAACTGCTCAGCACCGAGTCGGTATCGCGAATCGCCTGATCATACTGACTCGAATTGAGCGATTGGTTGGCCCCGTCCAGCGATTGGCGCGACTGGGCGTTGCCGGTGCAGGCGGCGAGGAAACAAACCAGAAACCCGAAACCAGAAACCCGAATCAAACCCGAAACCAGAATGACGAATGGGAGAAACCTTGGGATTTCGTCATTCGGATTTGATTCGGATTTCTGGTTTCTGGTTTCTGGTTTACCGTTTCGCATCCTTGCCTCCACGAGATATATTAAACTCCATATGCTATTCGAGCCGCTTCTGGACCACGCTGCCCGTTCCCCTCAAACGATTGCCCTGCGTGACGAAAGCGGCGCCGCACGTTTTCCGAGCTGGCCGCCGCTGCCGGCGCACTGTCGGGCTATCTGGCCCAGACCACGACGCGCGGCAACGTCGGACTCATGCTCCCCGCAGGCGCGGGATTTGTCGCGAGTTTCTACGGAACCCTGCTGACTGGCAAGTGCGTGGTCCCCATCAATTTTCTTCTTAGCGACAATGAGATCGCCCACGTGATCGCCGACAGCGGCATCGACACCGTCGTCACCATCCCCCAATTGCGCGGGAAAGTGAAGACGGACGCGATTAAGGTCGTCGATCTGGCCGAGCTGGCGAAAATCCCCGCTGCGCTGCGGCCGGCGCCTGAAAAAGTGATGGCGGACCTCCAATCGCGGCTGCCGAACCCCAAGCCGGACGACACCGCCGTCCTGATGTACACCAGCGGAACCAGCGGGTTGCCCAAGGGTGTGATGCTTACCTTCGGCAACCTCCAGAGCGACGTCGACGCCTGCATCGAGCATGCGCAACTGAAAAACAAGCACAAATTCCTGGGCGTGATTCCGCTGTTCCATTCCTTTGGAATGACCGCGATGATGCTCGCCCCGATCCAGCTTGGCGCGGAAGTGATCTATATGGCCCGCTTCAGTGCCGTCGGCGCGCTGGGGGCGTTGCGCGAGCATGGCGTTTCGCTCATGTTCGGCGTGCCGAGCATGCTGGCGGCAATCGCACATCTCGAAGAGCGCCGTCGCCGACGACTTCAGAACGATTTACGCGATGATCAGCGGCGGCGAGCCGCTGCCGGCGCAGGTCCGACAGGTTTTTCAGGAACGGTTCAATGTGACCCTCTACGAGGGGTACGGCCTGACGGAGACCAGTCCCGTGGTCGCCCTGAATACGCCGCAGAAACATCGAGCCGGGAGCGTGGGGATTCCCGTGCCCGGCGTGGAAGTGAAGATCGCGGATGAAGAGGGGAAAGCGCTTCCGGTCGAACAAAGCGGGGAAATCTGGCTGCGCGGGCCGATGATCATGAAGGGATATCACAATCTGCCCAAAGAGACCGAGGCTGCACTCACCCCTGACAAATTCTTCAAGACCGGCGACCTGGGGAAAGTCGACGGCGATGGATTCCTGTACATCACTGGGCGGAAGAAGGATTTGATCATCGTCGCAGGCGAAAAGGTCGCTCCGCGTGAGGTGGAAGAGATTCTGGTGCAGCACCCCGCGGTGGCCGAGGCGGCGGTGGTGGGGAAGAAGGATGCCGGGCGCGGGGAGATGGTGGTCGCGTTTGTGATTGCCAAGCCGGGGCAGGAGGCTGCTGCCGGGTCGCTGCGCGATTTCTGCCGGGACCGGGGGTTGGCGCAGTGGAAGATTCCGAAGGAGTTCTTTTTCCCGACTGATTTGCCGCGATCGCCGACGGGCAAGGTGCTGAAGCGCGCCCTGGCCGAGCAGGTGAATAAGCCCGCCTGAAATTTTTCCTGCGTTGCGCCCATCGAGTACAAAAGATTACAGCCCGTAACAAGATGGGGTGTTTAGGTAAGTTAGGTAGGCACTTTTCGTGATATCAATGATATCATTGATATCATTGATATCATTCGAGCTCGATTGCGTTTGTGGTTTTTGAAACGGCAAAAAGGTGGGCAAACCGCGGTGAATCGCGGGCGGCCCAAGGGGTGCCGGGATGGTGGTGGATTAGTTTGGGCTCCGTGTCGAAATACGAATCCCCCACGGCAGCGCCGTGGGCGTTCCGGGAGCGAACTGACCCAGTACCCGGCAATGAGCGGGGTGGACGAGAAAAGCAGTATGGTTTGAGTCCGTTTTGTTACTCGTCTTACAAAGAGATGCAATACTATCAGATTCAGTCGGCACCCCTTACGCAGCACAGTCGTTGGATAGCATAGGTCGTAGTGAGCACTCGACCGGTGTGAGCAAAGGACTATCGTGGCATCACGACAACCAAGACCAAAGAAGCTCCATATCGATCCTGAGGAGTGCGTCATTCCTCCACCCGTAGCTGAAACACTTCTACCGCAACTCACATTCGGGCAGCCGCCGCATGAGCGAAGATCGGTGCGGCAGTACGTTGAAGGCCAGGCTCCTAATGAAAAAATTGTACACCTTGAAAAGGTAAAATCAGAAAGCGTAATAGGCCGCAAGGTGGGCGTTTGGGACGTGCGAACAGATAAACATCGCTGGTGGGTTATCACGAATCCTACCAATCTGTATTCGCAAGATTTGTTCCCCAGTCTCGACTACACGTTGACCTTCCACATCGGATTGACGGACCGAATGCTTTCGCGAAATCCACCCTCTGAAAGCAATTCACAAAGACGGCGGTTGATCGCCGCATTAACGCGTTGGGAAGGTGCCGCCAATGCGCTCGAGACCTGCAGACGAGGCTGAAGAAATTCAATCTGTTGGAATGCGGCTTCGAGAATGCCTAATTGAATTCGTTGCAGAACTAGGTGCAGCCCACATGGTACCCGCCGGGACTGAAACTCCGAAAAGAGCCGACGTAGTTCATTGGTCAGAGATCATCGCAAATCACGTTGCACGAGGTCCAAGCTCTACGGAGGTGAGGGCACAACTAAAAATGCTGGCGAAGTCGGCGTGGGGACTCGTTAATTGGCTAACTCATGCTAAGGGAGCCGTTCGACAGGATGGACAAATAGCACTCGACGCCGTCCAGAGCGTGCTTGGCTCATATTGGCACGCAATTGAACGATTTGAGTCGGGAGCGCCGGATCGATGTCCCAAATGCCGTTCTTACCGCATTTCTACGGAATATCGCGAAGATCTGGGCATCGATCCGCCCTATATAACCTTTTGTGAGCGATGTGGATGGATATCGCTGGAGAGAATGGCACAATTCATGGAAAACGTGGCCGAAGCGGAAGCGCGGGGCAAGGACGAGCTGCGGGAGAAACCTGATGCATCATCGAAGGGGACACAGTAGATGTAGTTATTTGTCGCTATCCCGGGGAATTTTTCTTTGGAAGGCCATGAAGAACTGAAGGCAAGACTAGGACTCGTTGGGCCTTCTGTCACTTGAGATCGGCTCCGTGACTTCGACGGCGAACTTATGGTTTTTTACAAACTTTGTTGTTTGCCATCGTTCCGCACCGCTCCCATCGCTGATTTTTTGAACTACCTCTTTGGTGTAGTTCGTGTTTCCCTTCATCCATTCATTCGGATCGAGTTTGTCAGGATAGAATCGGAACGGATAAATCAGTTGCGAGGGAACTGATTGGTCCGGAATGCCCGTATTTTTATATACGCCGCTTCCATCGAGCAAAAGCATCGATTCCGCAATGCATGAAATTTCTCCCAGCTTTTCAATATGGCCGTCTTGGGGTCCGCCAATGTATTTGTAATAAACCGTCGGTTTTTTATCGCTGTGCTTGTTTAGCATTCGAATGCCCCCGGTAAGAAGACCTCGCAGAAATTGCCACGATGCCTTTGTTTTATATATCGGAAACAACTTCTCATACGAAGCAGATAAATATTCGCATTCCCCAATCCATTTTGATGATTCCTTCCAGAATTCGAGTTATCGGAACACCAAATGGAATAGTATTGAATGTGGCCTTGCCATTATTGGCGAGGGACTTCATCTCTTCCAAACCGGGAGCCGGTTTTGCCTTTTTCGGACGAAGGATTCGGATTCGTCGCTGTTTTTTCGGTGAACGCGGATGTTTTTTCCTACCGCCTGGATGCGATGGAAACTGGAATGCTCGACGGCGCGGGCGATGGCGTCGCCGGTTGGATTGATGGCGCAGAAATCCAGGACCTCGCGAAGCACGTCCGTCAGAAGGACGAGAAACCCGCCCTATGCCTTATGGGTTTGCGTCTGGTTTAGTTACGTCCTATTGCGCATAGCGTGTGAAGACGTAGTCGGTGTCGGCGGCGGGCTCGTGGCAGGCGTAGCAGCTTTGTTCGCCTCCCTCGGCTTGGGGGGCGGGTTTGCCGTTGTCGAATTCGATGAACTTCCAGCCGCCGGTTGAGGCAAACTTTTTTGAATCTTTGATCATGAATTGAATGTTTGTGGCGGGGCCGGCGACGAAAGACTCGGCGATTACGCGGTCTCCTTCAGGCTTTCCCAGATTTTGTTCAACAAAGGGGCGAAGGGCGTCATTGTTTTCCTGGGAGGGGACCGCCTTCCAGGCGAGGCGGGTGATGATGGCGCCGTCGGGAAATGGGAGGGTTTGTTGGCGGTAGGCTTTTATCGCCACATCGTTGCCAAGCTTGGCGCGGAGGTCGTTGACTTTGCCTCCGAGGCGGGCGATGGAGATCAGCGACCAGTCGCGGTATCCCGGTGGAAGGTTGCCGGAGGAAATTGCTGACTCCGCCTGATCGGCAGGGGAAGTCGAGACGGTCATGCAGGCTGCGGCGGCGACCAGGGTGATGCATACGACCATTGTCAATGCGGATCGTTTTATTTTCATGATGGGGTCGTGCTTTCGTTTGCGCCAAGATTGCGATTGTGAATTCCCCACGGACTTCGGCGAGCTCAGTCGAGCCGCGGCGCCGTGGGCGTTCACTGATCCAATATTACCCATGGTGGTGTCTCCTTCGACTGACTACGCCTTGCGCAGCGGGCGGAAGCCTGCGCGAACTTCCTCTGTAAGAAGTTGGGGCTGTTCCCAGGCGGCGAAGTGGCCGCCTTTGTCGAGCTTGTTAAAATAGATCAGTTTGGGATAGGCGCGCTCGATCCAAGTCCGGGGGGCGGTGTAGTTTTCGCCCGGAAAGACGCTCACGGCAGCGGGGATGGGAATGTTCATGGCGTTGTAGGGATTGATCTTTCTGCCTTCCCAATAGAAGCGGGCGGCAGAGATTCCCGTGTTTGTGAGCCAGTAGAGGGTGATATTGTCCAGCACATCGTCTCTTGTGAGGTCGCCGGCGGAATGGCCGTTGACGGTGTTCCCGCGTATGGCCGAGGTGACCGATGCCGCGGGCTGACCATAACCGTCGCCGTGGTCGATGAGCCAGGCGGCGAGGCCGACTGGAGAATCGGTAATTCCGTAGAGCGTTTGCGGGCGGGTTGCCATCATGAGCGCGTAGGCGCGCTTGAGGGCGGATAAGACAGTCAACTGTTCGTAGGCGTGTTTCTCATCCGGCGAAAGGCCTGGCGGCGCCGGTTCACCGGCCTTGAGGGCCTTTGCCACGTCCGGCGGGACCGCGGCGGGGAGGTTGACATGGATGCCCAGCAATTCCGGAGGCGTCTGCAGGGCCATGACCTCTGAGATGACGGCGCCTAAATCTCCGCCCTGGGCGACAAACTTGCCGTAGCCGAGGCGCTTCATCAGGGTTACCCAGGCGCGGGCGGTGCGTTCGTAGCCCCAGCCGGTGGTGGTTGGCTGGCCTGAAAAGCCGTAGCCGGGGATTGAAGGGATCACGACGTGGAAGGCGTCGGAGGCATTTCCGCCGTGGGCGGTGGGGTTGGTCAGGGGGTCGATTATTTTCAATTGCTCGATGATCGAGCCGGGCCAGCCGTGGGTAACGATCAGCGGCAGCGCATTTTCGTTTTGGGAGCGGACGTGAATGAAATGGATATCGATCCCGTCGATTTGGGTGATGAACTGCGGCAGGGCGTTCAGTTTCGCTTCGATTTTGCGCCAATTGTAATCGGTCGCCCAATAGCGCGCCAGTTCCTGCATGGTCGCGAGCGGGACTCCCTGCGAATCATCGGCGACGGTTTCCTTCCGGGGCCATTTCGTCGCGTTGATACGCGTGCGCAATTCGTTGAGATCGGAATCGGGAAAATTGAACTGAAACGGACGTATTTCAGTTGTGTTACCGCCGGCTGGTGGCGCGTCTTCGGTGGTTGGAGTCATGGCGTAGAGCCTCCTGGAAAACTGGAAACACCCCAGATGAGCCGCGGCGACTGTTGCCACGGCGGCGGCGACAAAGCGACGGCGACTGGGGACGGACGTTCTTGGATTGAGGGCAATCGGGTTCATTTGGTGAGCATTGGAAGTGGTTGGCATCGTTGCTCCCCCCGATTCGAAAAATAGTTGCTGCGGGCGGGTGCAAAAATTTAGGATGCCAGAGTGTTGCGGCCCGGTCAAAATATGCCGGTCTCACTCAACATTTTTCACAGGGCCATCGCATGTCGCCGCAAAATACGAAGAACCTCTGCGCTGCGAGAGAGAGTAGAGCAGTAGAAAGTGGAGCAGGAGAGAGGACCCTCACCCCTGCCCTCTCCTCTTCGAGTCTGAGCCTCAGAGCCGAAGGCCGGAGTACCGGGAGAGGGGGTAAGAGTAGGTGCTTATTACTGCGGCGAATATCCGACCTGGCGCATCACGGCCCCGTATTTTATGGGTGATGATCTTGGCATCGAGCTCGCTCATTTCCTCGCGGCAGGAGCCGGTTTTGCCTCATACCAGGCCAATACCGCTGAAATCCCGCGATTCTGCATTGGTTGAACATCGGTCAGGCGTCCTGGTAATTTTTTTTGCCAGTACTCATACTCCAAAGTTTCCAGCAGCATCCAACGGCTGGTGGGATATTGCGCGGGATCCACATCGTAAACGGATGCGATTCGACATTGACGCGCGAATAATAAAAGAGCTCCGGCTGATCGAGCAGCAGATGGCCGGTCGTGACGGTTTCCCCGGGGGGAACCCGGGAGCGGACGATGGGGGCGAACTGGGCAGCCGATCGACGCCAGCGATCGGCGGCTTCCCTCATGCCGAACGGCGGGCCCATCAGCAGCAGGAGCGAGATCAATCCACCGGCGACCCAGGAGGGGCGATTTTGCAACGTCCATCGAATGATCAAGACATTCAAAATCAATCCGAGGGCCACGGAGCTGAACAACAGTGCCGCGCCTCCCGCGTGTTCTTTGATGCAAAGGACGGCCAGCACCACCATTATCCCGGTGAACCCAATGCCAGCAGCGACGAGCGCGACGTGCAGCCAATCCGTGATTTTGCGTGAATAAATTCCCTGCGCCCAAGCTTCGATCACGGCGCCCGTCACCAGGCAAATCAAAGGCAGCCAGGTGTAGCTATAGCGCGGATAGCTGAATCCACAAAGCATTGAGATCACGCATGCAACCACGAGCGTGCCGACCACGGCTCGCAGCAGTTGCCGGCGGCGGTCTGAAAACAGGGCGGGGGAGATTGTTGGGGAAATTGCCGGGGAAGTAATCGTTGGGGCATTCCAGAGCGGGCGGTAGAATGCCATGGGAACGAAAAATGAAACCGGCATCGCGTACACGAACAAGACCCCGGGCAAAAGAAGCGTCGGAATGAGATAGGTGATGCGGTCCTCCTCATTCCAGAGATGGGTCCAGACTTCATTGACGCCCGACGTCTCCAGGGGCAATCCGAGGATGCGAAACTCCCGAAGCGCGGCGACGACATAGAGACCGAACATGCCGCTTCCGATGGCAAGCGAAATCCAGGGCCAGGGCTGTTTGAGGGCTCGGGCGGTGCGGTTGAAAATCGCCGGTCCGATCAGGGCGGCGCTGATTCCCGTCAATCCGACCGGCCCCTTGATCAGGAGGGCGGCTCCGAATGCCAATCCGGCGGCCGATGCGATCGCGGCGGGATGGCGCTGTGCGAAGAATCCCACATCAATGAGCAGGCAGGCGGTGACAACGCAGGCGAGGGAATTTAGCGCATCGATCTCGGCGGTATGATTTTGCCCCCACAACGTGACCAAGCCGCAACAACTGATTCCGACAGTGAGTCCACCCAATCGTCCGAACCAGCGTCCCCCGATCCAACAGAGGAAAACCGCCATCAGGGTCCCCGCGATCGCGGAGGGCAGGCGCCAGATTCCTTCGTTCGCCATTCCGGTCAGCTTTTCGAGCGAGGCCAGGATCCAGTAATCGAGGGGGGGCTTGGCGAGATAGATCTGATCGTACAGTTTCGGCAAAAGCCAACTTCCCCCCATTGCCATCTGATGTCCGACAAGCGCGCAATGCGCCTCGGTGCCCGCGAGCGGGCCGCTTCCCAGGTAAACGCCATTCACAAAAAGTCCGACGCCCAGCACGAGCAGCAAATCGAAAGCTCTGGTGCCGGCTTTTTGGCGCGGATGGCGGTGTTGGCTTCAAGGTCTTCTTTTCGGGTAATGCCCATAAGCCCGGCACGGCTCCGAATGGCGTGGTTGCGACGGTTGGGTAAATCGTCGTGAGGTATCGGCTGGTTTTTGAGAGAATGACGGCTGCGGTCCTGCGCCCGCCGCTAACTATTCATTAAGAATTGAGCGGAGATCTCCCGTTTGGAACCCCCAACCGACGAACGTCGCCGGCCAATTTGCATAAGATACTCAAGTTTGAAACGTGCAACAATGTTTGCTGGGGATACAGAGGTCGCGATTCATTTTGTCGCTCCGCGGAGTTGAATTGCGTCCACTTTAATTCGGACCCGGCCCCCACCCCTGCTCCCGACAGGTCGGGACTTCGCTACGCTCAGCCTCCAAATCCCCCGGAGTAGCAGGGGAGGGGGAAAGAGGGGCGCGGCGCGATGTTGATGTTCTATAAACTCTTCAAATAAGTATTAAAGATGGTAGTTTGTCGCGACCCTTTGCCCCAAACCGCCCGGTTTGTTGAGGACTGCTACCTTTTGTATCCGACCCCGGCATTCGGCGAATATCCAACCTGCCGCATCACCGCCCCGTATTTTTCGGTGATGATCTGGACATCCAAGTCGCTCATTTCCTCGCGCCAGGAGCCGGTTTTTCCTTTTCGGACGAAGGATTCGGATTCGTCGCCATTTTTTCCGTGAACGCCGAATTTCTTTTCTGCTGCCTGCATGCGGTGGAAACTGGACTGATCGACCGCGCGGGCGATCGCCTCGCCGGTGGTTTTGATGGCGCAGAAATTCAGGACCTCGCGAAGTGCGTCGGCCGTGTCCTGGTGTAGACGCTCGTATTTGACGACCAATAGGTTCGGGTGCCTTCGGGGTAGGAGCCAACTGGAGACGTGGTCGTCCCAGCGGCAGGGCCAGAAGTCGTCGCCGCGGAGATAGTCCGTCAGGGTTTGCGAAAAATCTTTGCTCAGGAATTTCTGGTAGTGCCAGTATGACAGGAGGACGTCGCGGGGATCGCGGATGACATAGATGACTTTGGGCAGGTTGGGATCGTATGCCGCGTGGCATCTGAAGAAGCGCGGGTTGGCGAAATTCTCGTATTGGGTTAGGGAGCCGCGCTTGGTGTAGATCAGGTTTACATCGGGGATGAAGGTGTCGATGGACTTGAGGTCGATGGTGCGGCCCTGGTTGTTTTCAAGGATGTGGCCGAGCAGAAAGGCCAGCCAGTGGGTTCCGGATTTGGGGTAGGCGCTGAGGAAGACATCGGTGGGGCGGATCGTGGGGTATAGGGCGGAGTGGTCGTATTGCCGCAGAGTGCGGGGGGGCGAAGGGGGGAGTGAAAGGGGGGGCGGGGCCTGGATAGGCATGGATGGGTCATCGGCTTCTTAAAACGGGGGTGGTTAAAAGTTTATCGGAACCCGCGCTGCGCGAGAGAGTAGAGCAGTAGAAAGTAGAGCAGTAGAGAAGAGACCCCCCCCACCCCTGCCCTCCCCCGGAGTACCAGGGGAGGGGGAAAGAGGGAGTACCGGGGGGGAAAAGGTGAAAAAAATTCCTCAACGCCCGATAATTATTAAAGTTTTGCAGCTGAGACGGCCGATGAACGGTTTCATATCGCCATGGATGGCAATGCGCCCACAAGTCTCTGGACCCCTCTCAAGCTCCTCAAATCTCGATTGACGGCCAATCTCCAGGCCTTGGAAACGCGGTATCCACAGCTAACACAAGAACTTAGCGATTTTGACTTTCAGCAGAACTACCAGATCATGCCCAGTGGGGAATCGATTCAACTGGGGGTGGGGAGCGGACTTGGGGCGACCCCCCTGCCGCATACGCTTCCGCCATCAGCGGCGCGGGATGTGATCCGAAAACTTTATCCGGGCGGGGTCTGCATGCACCGGCCCTGATCGTTGGGGAGGACATGGGATGGCTGTGGAACGGGATCTATCAACTCCCTTGCAATAACCCGGCGATGCCGGGGCATCGGTCGCCACTTTTCTTTCTGATTGGCGATCTGGAGCGGCTTTGGGTGATTCTGCATATTCACGACTGGGCAGACCTGCTGGCCGACCCGCGGGTGCGGCTTTTTGTGGGGAAGGATGCGCTGGAGCAATTCCGCCGGAGTCTTGTGAGCGATTCGGCTACGCCGTGGCCGAAAATCTCGGTGAGGGTTGATCCAACGTTGTGGAGCGGGGACCCGACGCTGGATCAGATTTTGGCTGAGGCGGGGGCGGAAACCAACGAAACCTTCCGGGGGTATCAGGATCGGTTTGGGCTCTCGTATTCCGGTACGACCCCCGAATCGATTTCGGCGATGCTCTCGTCGGGGCTGCCGCTGAAGGTGCTGGGGATTACTTCGCGGTTCACGACATTTCTGCAGCACTCGATGCGGGACTGGCTGGCGGCATTCGCCGGCTGGGGCACCGCACGCAACTATTCATTGAAGAGCACGACCATGAATTCTGCAACGGGTTGGGAATCGCCGCGGCGTGTGCGGAATTTCAGCCGGATTTGGTTGTCGTGATCGATCATTACCGCACGGAGCTAACGGGGATTCCGGCACAGGTGCCGACGGTGATGTGGGTGCAGGATGCGCTGCCCAACATGTTTCGCGCGGAGGCCGGGGCTGCAGGGGCCGCTGGATTACACGCTCGGGTTTGCCAGGATGAAGATGCTGTATGAATACGGGTATCCGGGCGATCGATATATGCCTGCCATCGTGGGGTGCGACGAGCGGCGATTTGTGCGCGAGCGGCTGACGAGCGAGGAGGCGGCAAAATATCAGTGCGATGTTTCGTTTGTCAGCCATGCGTCGGCGACGGCCGAGACGCTGCTGAAGGCGGAGATCGAGCGATGCGTTCCCGGCGGCGCGGCTTCTTTCCAGCGTCTTTGAACAGTTGCGGGCGGTGTACCAGGGCGGGAAATTCATCACGGAGCCGATAGACATCCGGCAAATGATTGACCGGGCGCTGCTCGACACGAAGCTGTCGATACCAGAGAGCGAAATCCCCAAGCTGATGGACATGTTTGGCCAGCGAATCAACAACGCGCTGTTCCGGCATCAAACACTGAAGTGGGTGGCGGAGAGCGGCGTCGATCTTCGCCTTTACGGGCGTGGGTGGGAAAACCATCCGACGCTGGCGCGGTATGCCCACGGGGTGGCGGACAACAAGAGCCAGCTCTCGGCGATCTATCGGGCCAGCAAGGTTTCGCTGCACGCGAGCCCGCACGGCGGCGCGCACCAGCGGGTGATGGAGGGGCTGGCGTGCGGGGGGTTTTTCATGATCCGCCGGTGCCCGGGGGATCTGATGGAACGCGAATTTCACACGATCTGGAACTGGTGCGTTGCCAACGATGTGGTATCGGATTCACAACTTCGAAAATGCACGGATCCGCAGATAATCGCGGCGCTGGCGCAATCGGCCGATGCGCTGCGGCTGGATCCGTTTACGCTCAAGCCGTCGTTTCTGGAGACGCTGCGATCGAGCGCCAGTGCGGATATATCCGCTCAGCGGGGATGATCTGGAATGAGGATTATGACGCGGTGTCGTTCGGGAGCGCGGGGGAATTAACACAGAAATTGAAGCGGTTTCTCGCCAACGACGCGGAGCGATTGCGCACCGCGGACTCGATGCGGGAAGTGGTGCTGGAACGATTCACCTATTTGGCAACGACCAAAAGACTGTTGAAGTTTATCGCCGACGATTTGGCCGGACGCGTCCGGCAGAAAGCGGCGGCATGATGGAAACGAACCCCGAGCCCATTCCCTGGGCGCGGCCGGCGATCGATGATGAGGAAATGAAGGAAGTGATCGCCTGCATGGCCAGCGGCTGGCTGAGCAGCGGACCGCGCATCGCCCAGTTTGAAGAGGCGATGGCGATCCGTGCCGGGAGAAAATTTGCGGTGGCCGTCACCAACGGAACCTCGGCGCTGGATGTGGCGCTGAAGAGCCTTCGGATTGGGCGGGGAGACGAGGTGATCGTCCCGGCGTTTTCGTACATTGCCACGGCGTCTTCGGTGGCGATGCAGGGGGCGACGCCGGTTTTCTGCGATATTGACCGACGGAATCTTGGGCTTGACCCGATGATGGCAGCGGCGGCGATTTCGCCGCGCACGGCGGGGATTATCTGCACGGATTACGGCGGTTTTCCCTGCGATTTCACGGAATTGGGACGCCTCGCACAGCGGCATAAAATGCCGTTGATTCTGGACGGCGCACAGAGCTTCGGCACGCAGTTTCGCGGGCGGCCGTCGCTGTCTTACGGGGAGGTTTCTACCGCCAGCTTTCACGCGGCGAAGACACTGACAACCGTCGAAGGCGGGATGGTTTTCACGGATGACGAAGCCCTGGCGAGGCGGATGAGAATGATCCGCTCGCAGGGGGAAGACCCGAAACGGAAGTATTATCACATTGAGCTTGGGAATAATTCGCGCATGACGGAGCTGCAGGCGGCCATCGGCATCGCGCAGCTTCGTAAGATTGACTCGATCCTGGAGCAGCGCCGGCAGGTGACCGCCCAGTACGAAGTGAGCCTGCGCCAGATCGGCCTGGCGATGCCGCCGGGCATTCCGGGGGGAACCAGCAGCTATTTTCTGATTCCGATTTTGCTTAATGATCGCGATCACGTCGCCGCCCGGCTGAAGGAGCGCGGCATTGAAACGCGGGTTTGCTATCCGATTCCTCTTTATTCGCAGCCGATCATGCAGCAGTTTCATGCGGATCCCTGCACGATCGCCGAAGAGGCTTGCGCGGAGGTTTTGGACTTGCCGATTTTCTTTGGAATGACCTCCGCGCAGCAGCAGCGGGTGATCGACGAACTTGCGGAGGCGGCGCAGCAGCAGGCGCACTCCGCGGCTTAAGAGATATGTCATGATTATTGCCGTCGATACGCACTGCATTCTGCCCGGCAAGGTCGGGGGAATCGAAAATTACACACTGGGACTGATCGAGGCGCTGAAGCTGCCGGAGTCTCCGGCCGAAAAGCTGATTCTTCTTGTCCGTGCGGAAAACCGCTCGGTTTTCGAGCGATTTGGGGATGCGAAGACGGAATTGGTGATGATCGAGAGGCCGATCGGGGCCTGGTCGTCATCCGGCGATCAAACCGCGCCTGGGAGACTTTCAGCGGCGGAAGGTCGAGGCGCTGCATCGCCGCGGAGTTGATGTGGTTCATTTCCCCGGTAACACGATCAATCCGATCGATTTGGATTTGCCGGTGGTGCTGAATCTTCACGACCTGCAGCATCGGAGGTTCCCGCAATATTTCTCGGCGGATGAGATTGCCGGGCGGGAGAAATGGTGGGTTGCGTCGGGCCGGCGGGCAGATGCGCTGATTGCCGGGAGCAATTTTATTCGGGATGATTTGTGCGAACAGCTCGACGTTGAGGCGTCCAAGATTTTCGTGACACCGGATATTTTCGAGTCTGCCTTTTTCGGACGGCCGAATAATTTGGAGGAAATCCGGAGACGATTTGAGCTTCCGTGGACTTTTTTTCTATATCCGGCCGCGGTTTGGCCGCATAAGAATCATCGCCGGCTGATGGAAGCATTCACGCTGGCCGGGATTTCTGGGCGCAGCTTATCCTTACCGGAGGCGGCTCGGAATCGCTGGAGCTGGTGGCTGGCGTGCGCCATCTTGGCCGCGTCAGGACGGAGGACCTGATCGCGCTGTATCACCTGGCAACGGCACTGGTTTTCCCGAGCGAATACGAGGCGTGGAGCATCCCGATCATGGAAGCGATGGCGTGCGATTGTCCCGTCGCGAGTTCCATCGCGACGAGCCTGCCGGAGCAGGTCGGCAACGCCGGGCTTCTCTTCGACCCGACAAGCGTTGCGGAGATGGCCCGCGCAATGCGCCATCTGGCCGAGGACGAGCGGCTGCGGCAAACGCTCATCAGCCGGGGCAGATATCGCGTGCGGCAACTTACGCCGGACAACTTTCTTAAGACGATAACCCGTGCCTACGGCTATGCGCTGCGCTGCTTCGCGGCAAAAGAGGCGGCGTGAGATGAGCGATCTTTCCATCGTCATCCCGACCTGCAACCGCTGCGAAATGCTTCGGGCGCTTCTTCAGCGGCTGCATGATGACGTGCGCATGCGCGATGGAAATTATCGTTGTCGATGGGGCGAGCACGGACGGCACGCCGCGGGTGCTGGATGAATTTGGCAAGCTCTTGGGCCGCCAACTCATCGTCATTCGCGAAACGCGGCGGGAGGGGTTTGTCCGCGCGGCGAATAAGGGTTTCCGGGCGGCCACCGGGCGGAACATGATCTGGCTGAACGACGATGCGCGGCCGCTGCCCGGGACGCTCGACGAAGCTGTTCGCCAGATGGATTCTGCTTCGCCGGGGGTGGCGTTCCTCGCGATGTTTCATCGCTTTGCGGGCGAGAGAAATGTTGCCTGCGAAACGACGCACGACGGGCGGATTTTTCGTCTCTGCCACGTGCGCGGAACGCTCTACGCGAATTTTCCGATTGGGCGGCGCGAAACTTACAAAAAGCTGGAGTATTTTGACGAGCGATTTTATTTTTATGCTGCCGACCCTGACCTTTCTTTGAAGGCTTGGAACGCCGGCCTGCGAATCGAACCCGCCAATGGCTGCTTTATCGATCACGACCAGCACGAAGACGATCGCCGGGCCGAAGACACTGACCGCGGCCGGGAAGACAATGCGAAACTGTTTGCGAAGTGGAACCTGCCGGAGAAGAACCATCTTCGCAACGACTTTGATCCTGAACGCCCCTGCACGCTGAATGGTCTGCGGCCACAGCCGCCTAAGGTCTCGTTTCTCATCTCAACCTTCAATCGCAAAACGGCGCTGCTCAATACGCTCGACAAGCTGCGAAACGTCCAGAGCCAGTCGTTCAGGACCGAGACCATCGTCGTCGACAACGCGAGCATCGACGGAACGGCCGAAATCGTCGAGCGTGAATATCCGGAAGTGACGATCAAACGTGTTGCCAAAAATCGTGGCGCGTGCGCAAAAAATCTGGGCCTGGCGATGACCACCGGGCAGTACGTTGTCTTTCTCGACGATGATTCTTATTCGGACGCCGGGTCGATCGGAAGGATGATTGAGCATTTTCGAGGCGATCCTTCGCTCGGCGCCGCCATCTTTGACGTCCATCTTCCCGACGGCTCGCGCGAATGCAGCGCGTTTCCGGTTGTCTTTATCGGGTGCGGGACGGGGTTTCGCCGCGAGGCCTTGCTTCAAACCGGCGGGCTGCCTGACGATTTTTTTATGCAGGCCGAGGAATACGATCTTTCGCTTCGCCTGCTCGACGGTGGGTGGGACATTCGCCGATTTGATGACCTTCGTGTCACACACCTGAAAACCCCCAGCGCCCGCCAGCCCACGCGCACGACGCGACTCGATGCGCGGAACAATTTCCTGGTCGTTTCACGCCGGTTCCCGCGCGAATTCCGCCGGGCTTATACCGTAGACTGGATGCGGCGATATCACTGGATGGCCCAGACCAAGGCCTGGCCACACCGCTTTGCATTCTGGCGAGGGCTCGTTGAGGGAATCGTCAGATCCCTCATTCCCGGCAAGCGCCGCGAAATCTCGCTTGGGGCGTTTGAGAAGTTTGCGATGATCGACGAAATCCAGCGTCGCATGGCGACCGTTGCCCGTGAGCGAAACCTCCGCCGTATTCTTCTAGTCGATGTCGGCAAAAATATTTATGCCTTCTGGGGTGCCGCCCGGGCTTTGAATTTGCAGATCGTCGCTGTTGCTGACGCCAATCTGGCCAAACCCGGCCGCCACTACCGCGGCATCGCCGTTGTCGATGACTCGGCCGCGCGAGAACTCCAATTCGATGCGGCGATTCTCACCAACATCTCGCCGGTTCATTCGATCATTCGTCGCGACCAGTTGCGTATGAACGGCTCATGCCCCGTGCTCGATCTTTTCGAAATCCCCAGCGCCGTCAGCGTTGCCGCATAAATATATAAGCCTCTGGCGCATAATTGGTTGGACAACTCCTGAAATCCGATTGACGACTATTCCTACAAATCCTACCGTAATACAAGATGTATAGCTTTTGCTTGAGATATCGCTGCTTTTGTTGTTGCGGGCGACTGTCACGAAACGCGGTTTAAGCCGCTGTTTTTCGGGGTTCTCGAAACTTCAATCTCAGTACGCAGTCGGGCTCCCGTTTAGAGGGGCCAACGCCGCTTCGCTTTGAAGGAGTCGCACGAAATGAAACGCCATCGTGGGTTCACATTGGTCGAGCTTTTGGTCGTTATTGGAATTATCGCTGTTTTGGTCGGAATTTTGCTGCCCGCGCTCACCCGAGCCCGGCAGCAGGCGGTGTTGGTTCAGTGCGCCAGCAACATGCGGCAAATCGGGGCCGCCGCCATCAACTATTCCAACGATTACGCCGGATATCTTCCCCTCCGACTCGACGGCGACCAGCCCCTCTCCGCGAGTGCCAACTACGGCTACTACGGCGACACTTTCTATGTCTGGGATCACAGCGGCCCCCCCATCCCGGGAGGCGTAGCGACAATAGACGGGATTACTATTGTCCATCCGACTTATGCCATCGGACTGCTCTACTCGCAAAGTTACATCCGCGACGCGAGGGTCTTTTATTGCCCGGCCCAGCGCGACAACGGCTTCAATTTCACCGCTTACCCTCAGCCGTTTCTCTCCAACGCAAACGACGATTACTACGTGTCATACATGTTCAATCCGCACCATACCGATCTGACCAACCCCGCGATTCTGTACCCGGATGTGCTCTATCACAAGCTGTCGGACATTCGCGGAACCGTACCGACAAACGACAACCCCACGGAAACAGGATTTACCGATTTCACGGGCCGCCGGCCCGTGCTTGCGGTCGAGCAGCTCAAGAGCATCCAGTGGACCGCCCACACCGATCCTAGCCACCCCGGCACGCCGGTGTTTAACATGCTCTATCCCGACGGCCACGTTTGCAGCACCCGCAGCAGCGCCACCTGGCAGTTGCTGAACGGCTATTGGAACAAAGCTCAGGGCGGCCTGGCGCCAGCGGTTGGCAGCGGTTTGACCAGGTGCTCAAGCAATTGGAAATCGATTCCGATGGGCAGTAAAAGACGCTAGATGCGGATTCTCGGCCTCGTTCTGATGACGGCACTGCTTGGCTGCACCTGCGGGTGACCTGGGCCCAATTCCACCGGGGAAAGCTTCTCTATAGCGACGATTTTAATTCCCCTTCCGGCCAGTGGATTTCCGAACTGGAAAACGGCGGCAGTGTCACCCAGCAAAACGGCAAAATGGAGATCGACGTTCCCGCCGGGGCGAGCATTTGGTTCAAGCCGCTTCTCCGGGGTCCGCTGATGATTCAGTATGAAGCGACGGTGATCTCCGCCGGCGGACCCAATGACCGCGTTAGCGATCTCAACTGCTTCTGGATGGCCCGCGATTCGCGGAACTCGCAAAACATTTTCGCCGTGCATCGATCGGGAAAATTCGCTGATTACAACCGGCTCTTCACTTATTACGTAGGCCTTGGCGGCAACGGGAACACCACCACGCGTTTCCGTCGCTACATCGGCGACCCCGTCCAGCGCCCCCTTTTGCCGCGATTTGACCTGCGCGATCCATTCGACCTGATCGAGCCGAACAAGACGCAGATCATCCAGCTCATCGCGGAAGGCTCAACCATTCAATATTACCGCGACGGAAAGCTCATTTTCGATTTCGACGATCCGCAGGCTTACACGTCCGGCTGGTTTGCATTCCGCACGACGAAGAATCACATGCAGATCCAGAATTTTCGCATCTTTTCGCTTGCCGATTAACGCTTCGGCGATGACTGCGGGCTTCCGGACATGGTTTGCGTAATTGAGATCGTGTTGTTCACGCAGATGTCTTCCGGCAGATGGCTGGGGTCGGGGGACTGCATCACGGTGTCGCCCGTGCCGAAATACTGCGTGCCGGAAACCACACCGCCGCCGGGCGCGGGGTAGAAGGCGACGTGCGGCCAGCCGGGCTGGTTCACGGGGAGGACCAAGATGTAATTGGCCGTACCCGCGTTCACGGTGTAACACTGCTGGGGAATGGCGCTCGGCGCCCATGATTTGGAATAATTATCAACTGTGACCCAGGTGGCGAGCAGGGCCTGCGAAGCGGATTTCAGGGTATACGTGCCACGGATGAGATACATGCCGCCGATCTTGATCGTCGGTTTTGTGCCAAGCACCTGTGCGATTTTAATGCTGTCGCCGGGGGGGAAATAACTCCAGCCGAGTTGGAAGGGAACATTAAAATTGAAATTGGGAAGGGGCGGCCCGCTTGGGACCTGCACCCATCCGTTGCTGTCGACATTGACGTTCGTGCCCATGTTCAGGTTGATGACGTTGGAGCTAGGAGATTCGATCGCCGCGGCGGGCGTGGGATGGGCGGGCGATCCGAGCTTGGATCGGCCCAGCCGTAGTGTCAGGCTGCCGATCGCTTCACCGCCGCCGCTGGGCCAAATGAGCAGATGCAGTTTGCCGAGGGTGGAGACCGGCAGAACAAGGGCGAAGCTGCCCCGGCCTTGCTCGATATTCACAAACTGATCGGGGGTTTGCGGGCTTTGCGGGGGGAAGTCTGAAAGCACCGGGGCGAGCCGGGCGTTATCGGCGGAAGCGAGATTGAACATGCCAGTGATTTGGAGCACGCTACCGGGCCGGATGGTCGGGGTCGAGCAGCGGATTTCGGAGATGGCGAGATTGTCGCCGGGGTTGAACTGGGGGGCATCGCCCTTGAAATCGACGGAGTAGGGGAATTTGCCGGCGATGAGCTGGACGGAGCCGATGGCGTCGGAGCCGGCGTCGGGCGTCGTGAGACGAATCCGCGGCCGGCCATCAAAGGCATAGGGAAGAACGAGGGTGAAATCGCCTGAGCCCTGGTTCAGGTTGATCGACTGCTGAGCGGTCAGTGTCGGCGCATTGCCGTTGGGGGCGACGACGTCGGCGCTCAGGGTCGCCTGCGGATTGGAAAGTAGGCGGTATTTTCCGTGAATTTCGTAAGTATTGCCGGCGGTGAACTGGGCGGAGGTTCCGCGGACCGAGGTGATAGCGATCTGATCGCCGCTGCGGAAGACACCGGGGCCTTCCGCGGCATTTACGGCAAAGGGAAAGGCGGCGTCATCCGCCTGGGCCAGCGGGCCGCACAATATGAGAATGGCCACGCAGAATCCGAATCGCACTTTGAGTTGTGACATCGTTTACCTCCGCTAATGGGCCGTTGGGGCAAAAAGATATTTTCCGGTTCCGAAGTATGCGCTCCCGAACGATGATCCTCCGCTTGCCGGATAAAAGCTCACATGCGGATATCCGTCGGTCCGCATGAGCAGTTCCAGCGAAAATGTTCCTTTTCCCGCGTTGACCGTAACACTGTTATTCCCAAAGGGTCCGGAGCCCATCGGGCTTTGACCTGGAAACGAGGACATATAGATCGCCACCATCGCCTGTGGATGGGAATTCAGCGCATAGGTTCCGGTAACGGTGTAGGTATTTCCCGGAGCGATTGCGGTGCTGGTGCCGCGCACGCTGGTGATGGTGATCGCATCGCCCTGCGAAAACTGCGTGTAACCGAGCTGGAATGGAACTTCCAGGCCTGTTGGAGCAGCCGCCGGGGGAATTGACGCTGGAATCGAGGGCGGGGGCGATGCGCTTGCGTTGGGCGTTTTCATCGCCAAATCGAGGGAAACCGTCGCGGCTGCGGGAATCAGGATGGCCAGGAACACGATAAGCCCCGCGACCTTCATTCTGCTGAGAAGCATCATCCTGCGCCATGTTCGCGAGGCTGATGATCGAAACGGGGGGCGAGGTGCTAAGCTGGGCGACGGCCGCGCCCAGCGCAGCCGGGGCGGTCTTGGTGGTTTGGGCGAGGAGAACCGCGCCAGCGCCGCAGCCGGCGCCACGGTGCCCTGGACGCGGAACATTTTTCGGAGCTGCTCCACCGCCCCGGAAACGCGCTTTTCTTGCGGCATCTTCCGGTAATTTTCAGAGACTGGCCAATCTCCGCCATCGACTTGCCCTGATAGAAACGCATCAGAAGTGCCTCTCGCTGGCCTGAGCCGAGACGGGCGATCAGCTCATCGAGCTGTGGGGCGAGGTGTTCCCACAGCCGTTCCTCCCCCTGGTCAGTAGATAACGGCCCCATGGTCGCGGCCTCCTGCTCATGCTTCCTTCGGCGTCCCTGGGCACGGCGGGCGTTGGCGACGTTGTATCGCAGCACCTGAAACAGCCAGCTTGCCAGCGGCTTATCGATGGCCTTGCGCGGCTGCTGGGCGAGCAGCAGAAAAACGGCCTGGGTGACATCCTGGGCCTCGTGCGAGTCGCCGAGCATTTGCGCCGCCGCCGAGTGCACCCAATTGAGATGACGCGCGGCCAGCTCAGTGAACGCGGTTTCGGAGCGTGTGAGCGCGTACTCCCGCAGAAGCTGGTCATCGCCGATAGGCATTACTTCGTCAGCCGTGAGGATATGTCCGGCGGACGAAAAAGCGGAGGAAAATGGGCCCGTGATTGGAGGACATTGCCCAAGGGACGCCCCGCAAGCGGGGCCGCTAAACTGGGGAGGCGATTCTATCCGAATTGCGGATGGTTATTTTGAACCGCAAGGGAATCATTCGAAAAGGGTCGGTCCCGTTCGCTTGAGCCGCAGGCGGTAGGTTCGCCTGCCCTGGCGTTCGATGAGCAGACGGCCGTAACCCGCTTCCTCCATGAAGTCCCGGAGGCGGGAGAGCCGCTGCACCATGGCGCGCCAGGCACACTCATGACCGCTTTTTTGGGCTGCTTCCAGCAGGTGCTTTGAGGACTTAAAGCCGACCAGCTCGTCCTGCGGTTCATTCTGGGTGGAATCCGATGGAAGTTCTTCCGCGAGGGTTTTGAGGAGCTCGCCCTCGAGGGTCGCCACATTGAACGACCGGCCTCCATCGAAGACAACACGGAAGTAATCCTCGTCGAGTTTTTCTATCGAGAATGTGGAGATCATGGAGACGAGGCCGCCCGAGGATTTGGGGGCTGGGAAGATTGGTGTTCCGGCGAAAAACGCACGGCGAAGCTGTTCCACGCGGAATTGCAGCGCCTCGATGATCTGTACTTCGCGCGCCTGTGCTCGATGTCGCGCTCGCGCGTGCTCAGGAGCTTTCCCACCTCCTTTTCGATGCTGCGAAATTCCCTGTGAAAATTACACGCCGCGGGCTCCGTGGAGCCGAATGGAGGCATCTCAGACAACGACATCACTATCTCCCTTCCATATTCCGGGCGAACGCTCCTTGCGTTCACCAGGTCTACAGCCCGTGCCAAGGGCGCGGATCAGAGCGGGGCGGCAAAATCTGCCGCCGAAAGCCTCTTTTCCCGCCACGAAACTTCGTGGAGCATGTATAATGTGCCCTGGACGTTTGCCTTTTCGAACCTCTCGTGTTTTTGGATGTGAACACGAGGCGGTTCCGAACACGCAAGAGATTTGCTCGATGCACTCCCTTGCCGCCGGCTACCGCATTACAAATTTGCGCCCTTGATCCAATCGGGGGGCAAAGGGGGAGAAGAATAATAATCCGGCGTCCGAAGTCAACGAGAATTTTCCGGAAAAACGTAGCTTAATGGGCACAAATCCGCCTGTGGCGGCACATCTCGTATACATTTAGAAAACGGCCTTCTTGCACACCGGGGAGGCATGAGGCGAGAAAAAACGCCGCCGCTTGAAAAAAAACGGCCCGCGATTTTGCCCCGGCGGGCGCAAGGCATATACTCAGTTCACCGCGAGACAATCGAAAAAGAATTTTCCGGGAGGAAAAAATGCAGATCCAGATCAGGCTCCAGGAACTGCTCGAGCATTACGATCTCGACGACCACGGCGTGATTCAGAGAATCGCCGATTACCTCAAGCTGCATCGCCACACCATCCGCAAGCTGTACAACAATCAGCACAGCAACCCCTCTCTGGAAGTGCTGGGCAAGGTGTGCGACTGGCTGGTGCACAACGACGTGCCGGTTGAAACGCTGCCGCAGGCCCTCTTTGGGACGGGCGCCAGTGGGCTTGCGCGACAAGGTGGCGGAAGCCGGGGCGGTTACGATCTACATTGGCGAATATCGCCAGTCTGTCGGTAACGCCAGCATTCCCTGGGTCTCGCGCCGGGATGCTTCGGTTGCGGCGAATTTGATCCGATGGCTTTCCACGCCTGGAATCAGGGGATTGCAGGAACTCTCGTTTGACATGCGCTATCTCCCTTTTGAAGTGGATGAGAGCTCTCCGGCCCGAAGCAAGGATAAGCCTAGCATCAAAAAGGGCTTAAAGCGCGACTACAAAATCGCCCAGGAGAGATATGCGCAAAGCACCGAGGAGTTGAAGCACTCAAGCCGGGTTTTTGTTGGTTCGCAGAGAATCAATCGGCTGGTTGAGATGCTCGTCGCGGACCTGTTCGGCTGCACGCCATTTGTCACGGAGCGAAAGCGAACCTATATTCCATTTTACCTGGCCTACCAAAACCCGCTCCGCCCGGTGGAAAGCTGCTTCGGCGGGCTTACCAAACCGCCGGGCGACGAAGGGAGATTTATGCCCGGCATCCACTATCTCACTCCGGGTGGAAAATGGGCGTGCGTTCCATGGATCGAGAATCGGCAGGAGTGCGGGATTGTCATCGTGTCGACCGTCCGCCGGATCAAGGGATGCACGCTTGCGGTCATGGGCCTTTCGGGAAGCGGCACTGAGGCGCTGGGGCGATTTCTGCGCGATCGAGACAATGAAAAGAAATTCTGGCCCTCGTATGCGGAAAAGGGTGCAACAAAGCTGGGTGTCTATATCTGCAAGATCGCTTACGAATCGAGGCCCACCGACGAGCCGATCAACCCGATCCGTATCAAGGATGTCGCGGTTACGCCGGTCGACGCGGAAGTTCTCACTGATTACATGAAGGCCTACTGACCGCGGCGCCAATTCTGAATGTCATCGCTACAGGCGCGATAAAATCGCTTCACGCCGCTGCGAATATTGCGCGTCCCCCAGGACCGCCGTCGAATCGCTGAGGCCGATCTTTTCCTCCAGCGGCACCCAACTCTTGCATCCCGCGTATGCGGGCGTATTTGCGATGGTCACTGCCTCGGCCAATCGAAAAACCCGCACCAGCAGGAGATAGAGGGGATTCTCCGGGCGATAATTGAACCGCATGTCGATCAATTTCGGCGACCAGATGTGCTCATCATCCAGCCGATCCATTGCGGCGCGGCTCTTCATCGCGGCGATGTCAGTGATTTCGCCTGCGAGTGAAATCTGAATTTTTTCCGGCTCGGCGCTTACGCGAGCGAGCCCCGCGCGATGCGGCTGCTTCAGCATTTCCGCATTCTGATGGAGATAGGTCGGAAAAAGCAGAAATTGCCGATGCTCGATTTCAAATTCGCCGCCTGATTCGTAGATGCCCCCCTTTCGCAGCAGAATGATCTGCCGGCCCTCGCCCATCGCTGAGCAGACCGTCGCCCACTCCTTCAGTCCAACCTGAAGCTCTTTGGGCAACGCCATGGGCCTTACCCCTCCACAACCGCGGGCGAGAGCGGCTCGTCCGCCTTTATTTCCTGCAGGATCTTCCAGAGGACATCGAGCAGGTCTTCAACGCCCTTTCGGCTTACGCCGCTGATGGCGTAGATGGTCTTGTCGGGCAATTCCTGCCGCAGACGGTCGATGGCCGAGCTGTCGATGGCGAGGTCCATCTTGTTGGCGGCGATGATCTCGCGCTTTTGCGCGAGGGCGGGGCTGAAGGCTTCCAGCTCCCGGCGGATCTTGCGGTAATTCTCAGCCGGATCTGACTCGTCCATCGGATACATATCGAGCATGTGGACGATGATCTTGGTGCGCTCGATGTGGCGAAGAAACGCGTGGCCCAGACCGCGCGCCGTGCTGGGCGCCTTCGATCAGGCCGGGAATATCAGCGACCACGATTCGGCGATGGTTGTCCAATTCCACGATGCCAAGCTGGGGATCGAGGGTGGTAAAGGGATAATCCGCGACCTTGGGCCGGGCGGCGGAAATGGCGCGGAGCAGCGTGCTCTTGCCGGCGTTGGGCATGCCGACCAGGCCGACATCGGCGATCAGTTTCAGTTCCAGACGCAGCTTGCGATGCTGGCCCTCGGTGCCCTTTTCGGCATAGCGCGGGGTTTGGTTGGTGGAGCTTTTGAAATGCCAGTTTCCACGGCCGCCTTTCCCGCCGCGGGCGATGACCACGCGCCGTTCCTTATTATCCAGATCGGCGAGCAGAATCTGATGGTCGGCGTCAAAGATCAGCGTGCCCGGGGGAACGCGAATGACCAGGTCTTCGCCACTGAGGCCGGCCATCTTCTTGCCCATGCCGGCTTCGCCGCGGTCGGCTCGCCAGTGATGTTTGCCGGAGAAATCGAGCAGCGTGTCCTTGTTGGGATCGGCGGCGAAAATGACGCTGCCGCCATCGCCGCCATCGCCGCCTTCGGGGCCGCCTTTGGGGATATATTTTTCGCGCCGAAAGGAGACGCAGCCGTCGCCCCCGTCGCCGGCTTTTACTTGGATGATGGCTTCGTCGACAAACATATCGCTCGCATTTTACGCAAACGCCCACGGCGCGGCCGTGGGCGATTTTGCGATTGATCGATGGCTGCTAGCTACGGTCCCTACGCAGTCGCCGCAGGTTGCGGCTGGCGGACGTGAACTTTCCTGCCTTGAAACTCGACGGTACCGTCCTTGAGTGCGAAGAGCGTGTCGTCGGTGCCGATAGCTACGTTGAAACCCGGCATAAACTTCGTTCCGCGCTGGCGGACGATGATCGAGCCGGCGGAGATAAACTGCCCGCCATATGCCTTTACGCCGAGATACTGCGCATTGCTGTCGCGTCCGTTTCGGGTGGAACCCTGACCTTTTTTATGTGCCATGAAATTTACCTCATTACGAACTGCCGGCTCTTCTCAACGAGATCTCCGCCGCCCGGGTGCTGCTCATCGGAGTCTGACGAATAGGTTATCTGCTGGGTTTTGTGCAGGGTGATGTCTTTGCCATTGACGGTCACTGTCGTGGCTTCGCCCCAGTACCCGGCGATGAAGATGGTGAAGGTTCCCATTCGCAGGCGGGGTTCGGGCCAGATGGCGACGCCGTCTTTGGACTGATCCTCGCCCTGGCGGAGGTCGCCGCCGATGAGGTCGTCGCTTTGAAGGAATTTCAGGCCCTCTTTTTTCTTGATGGCATCGAAGACCGCGGGGGCGACGCCGATGTCGCTGTGGATGATCTGCCCGTCCTCCATCAGCATCTGAAAGTTGGGGTAGAAGAGGACGGTATCCTGATCGGTGTTATTGGAAACGTGATAGGTGATATACCAATAGGCGTTTGGATTCACATCGCCAGGGCCCTGGACGACGATCCGCTTGGGGGCGGAAAAATCGCTGGTTAATTCCCATGAGATTGGGTAGGGGCTGGGCTGGGGATAGTCGGCGCGCAGCGGCAAGGCTGCCGCGGCGACGAGGGAAAGACCAGCCAGTGCTAGAAATATGCCACGATGCATGATGAAATCCTCGCAACCAGATGAAATCAGGGGCGGGATACGAGCTTTTGCGTGGGGAGGATTGGCCCTTCCACGCGGCTATGGTTATTCTTACGTTCGATGGCGGTGATGTCAAATTCGACGTTTGCGGCCCTGAAAGGGGACGAATCGCTGGTTTGCCGGCCGGTCCAGTCGCCTGAGCTTCGTTCGGCGATCGCGATGGTTTTGGGGGGCCCCCACCGCCCGGCGCCACTGGCGCAGGTTAGCGATTTTATCACCTCGGCGTCCGAGCGACATATCGACGTAGCCTCGACCTGGATTGCCCATCGGGCGGGGGTGATCGCCTGGGCGGTGCTGCCGATCGTCAATCCCGGGCGAACGCTGCTTCTGCTTACATCCGCGCAGGTTGATGCTTCGACTGAGCCGGCTGCCTCGCGGCTGGTGGGAGAGATCTGCTCGCATTACGCGCGGCAGGGGGTGCATCTTTCGCAGGTACTGATGGAGCCCCAGCACGAATATGCCCGCCGATTGTTTGTGGGGATGGGGTTCCAGGAAATCGCGGAGCTGATCTACCTCCAGGGCCCCGTTCCGCGAAATGCAACCAGCCCGGAAATTGGGCCATCGATGAGATGGGTGGAATATTCGGATGCCACGCACGCTCTATTCGCCCAGGCGATTCAGAAGACGTATATCGAAAGCCTCGATTGCCCCTTGCTGAGCGGATTGCGGGATATCGAGGATGTGATCGTGGGCCATCGGGCCACGGGTCATTTTGAGCCTCAATTCTGGCAGGTTTTGGCTGATGGAGCGCGGCCGCTGGGCGTGGTGCTTTTGAGCCGAATTCCAAAATCCGACGCGATGGAACTGGTATACCTTGGGCTATCCCCAGAGGCGCGGCATCGGGGGCTGGGGATTGTCTTGATGCAGCACGGCATGCACTTGGCCCATGGGGATCAGCGGCGGAGGCTGTCGCTGGCGGTGGATTCGCGAAATCATCCGGCGCTGCGGCTGTATTATCGTTTCGGGATGCAGCAGGTCGCGACCCGGTGGGCGATGATCCGCGACCTGCGTGCCGGCATCTGAAACGGCTCGAACGGGCGCAAATTTCCTTCCCCGGCGCTTTTTTCCACAAGTTTTTCACGGTCCGATAAAAATGTGGAAAGGAAGTTGATAGAAGTTTTTTTAGCGTCAAACGGTACAGGCCCTACCGCTGGTTTCGGTGCTGTGCATGGAAAAACTGGCAAAGATTATCTTGCCAGCAGGGTTCGCGTAGCTTATTTTCTGGGTTCAATTCACGGATGATTGGTATTTGGTTTTCGCCCTGTCAGGCAGGATGCCGGCAAAGGAGATGGGTGATGCTGCGCCCGCCAGGCGTTTTATGACGTTTGTGCGGGTTGCAACGATTGCGCCGGGTTTACGGGAAGGAGTCGGTTTGAGTTGTATTAGCGCACATGATCCGCAACTGGCGAAGTTGGCCAGCGCGATCGCACAAAGGGTCGGGCAACAACGATTTCATGTCTGGTTCAATAATTCCACGCGTTTGGATCTGAAACAGGACGGGCTGGAGATAGCGGTCCCGAACGATTTCATCAGCGAATGGATCGGGTCGCACTTCAGCCGGCCGATCCAGGAGGCGGCGAATGAGGTTCTGGGGTGCTCGCTGGCGGTTCGCTTCAGCGTGGTGCCGCAGCTTTTTGAAGTTCAAACCAGCGACAGCGCTCCGGCGAAACCGGTGAACGGGGGAAGGCAGAATCAGAGCGCGAAAGCGGTGGTGCGCGCGATAGCGGGGCCGGAGCTGGCGCACGGCTCGCGCCGGGCGCCGATGATTCGTCGCCGGCGATGATGGCCAGAGAAACGGCGGTCGAGGCGCGATTCGGCGCGGCGGCCGCGATAGCGACGCAGCGATTTTCGCCGCCGGTGGAGAGCGGCATCCCCGCGCAAACGGGCCGCCTGCGGTTCCGACATGACATCGAAACATTTGTCGTGGGGCAGAGCAACCAGCTTGCCTTCACGGCGGCGACGCACGTGGCGGAATTTCCGGGGGCCCAGTACAACCCGCTGTTCATCCATGGCGGTTGCGGGCTGGGCAAGACGCATCTGCTGCAGGGGCTTTGCAAGCGGTTCGTAGCGCATCATCCGACGCGACGGTGGTCGTATCTGACCGGCGAGGAATTCACCAACGAATTTCTGACGGCGCTGCGGACGAGCAAGATCGACGTTTTCCGGCGGAAGATGCGCGAGCTGGACTTGCTGGTGATCGACGACGTGCATTTCCTGGGCGGGAAGAAAGCGACGCAGGAGGAATTCCTGCACACGTTCAACGCGATCGAGGCGATGGGACGGCAGGTGGTGATGGCGAGCGATAACCATCCGAAGATGATCGAATCGTTCGGGGAATCGCTGATCAACCGGTTTGTGAGCGGCATGGTGGTCCGGATCGATCCACCGAACTTCGCGATGCGGTGCGATATTCTGCGCAGCCTTTCGGATCGGGCGGAACTTTCGCTGGGGGAAGAGGTCATTGGCTGGATCGCGCGGCGGGTGACGCAGAATGTTCGGGAGCTGGAAGGGGCGGTCACACGGATCGCGGCGTATTTGAAAGTGACGGGGCAGCTGCCGGATGTGGCGCTGGTTCAGGCGGCGCTGGGGGACCTGGATCGGCAGATGGTCGCGCCGGTGCGTCCGGACAACATCCTTCAATCGGTCTGCGAATATTTCGGGCTGGAGAACAAGGACCTGATGTCGGGGCGGCGGCAGAGGACGATCAGCCTGGCGCGGAGCGTGGCGATGTTTTTGGTTCGTAAGACCGCGAAGCTGAGCTTTCCGGAGATTGGGATGCGGATGGGGAAGCGGAATCACAGCACGGTGATCAGCGCGTGCCGGCGGATCGAGCGGGCGGTGCTGCGGAATGAGCCGCTGATCTGGACGAGCAGCGTGGGGGAGCATCAGGAAGAGGCTTGCGAGCTGCTGCAGCGGCTGGAGGAGCATAGCCGGGCGGCGGGTGTGAATCTTTTTCGGTTTCCGGGATTGCGACAACATATATAGCGGAGTGGAATTCAAAAGAAGTTAGTGGGGGTGAACTCTTTGATTGGGCGCTGTGGCGGGGGGTTTCGTTACCGTGGACGGGTTGGAATAATTTTAAAAATCGGGGGTGGGGGTGTCCGTAATTTTTCGGGGATTGCGACGGGGTGAGTTTGGGGGTTTTGTTTGCTGGCGGGGGCGCGAATTCAGGGTGGTTTGGTCGTTGGTTCATGGTGTTTTAGGGTTGCTCTATATATAGGTCCGAAAGGTGTACGTTTTGGACCTATTTTGATCGGGAGACGGGATTTTTCTGCATTTTTTTTTGAAGATGAATCCCCGCGGTGGCAGGGAGATCGGCCGATAGATAAAAAATGGCGGATTCTGTCGCAGCTACAACAGTGCGGCGAGAACTATGCAGACGATCAATTATTCGCTGGCGATCGGGTATGAGCTCTATTGCACGTGGGATTATTTGATGGGGAACCTCAGGAGTGATCACTCAAAGTTTTCCTGCATTTCTTGGCGTCTTGAGCGAAGCGGGCGGTTATAAGATTTTTTAACCGCCAAGAGCGCCAAGACAATGCGCCATATGCGAACTAATGATGACGGGCGATCGAGTTCAGGACGGCGACGAAGGCTTCGAGACTTTTGCTTTGATGCGAGGCTTTGAGCAACACCTTATGCAGCGGTCGGCGCAAGCTGAGATCCCGCACGTGTAAAATCACGAGCTTCTTCGCTTCAACTTCCATGGAGACGGCAAGCCTGGAGACAACGGCGACTCCAACTCCTGACATAACGGCTCTTTTTATCGCCTCGGTGCTCCCGAGAGACATGACAGCTTGAAGTCTCAAGCCTTGGGCGGCCAGGGAACGCTCGACGAGCGAGTGAGAGTGCGATCCCGTTTCGCGAACGACGAAGGGGTGCGTGCAGAGGGTGGAAAGTGTGATTGTCCTTTTGCGCGCAAGGGATGATTCGGTGGCGCGATGGCGACGAGATCGTCAAACATTAAGACGTTTGATTCGAGTGATTCATTCGTGATCGCGCCTTCCGTGAAAGCGATATCGAGGGAACCATTGATCAATCGTTCGGCGAGGACTTCGCTGGAGGCGATCTGCAATTCGAGGTGGATGGCGGGATGGGCGGCGCGGAAGCGGACGAAGATTTCGGGAAGGAGATAGATGCCGATGGTGGTGCTGGCGCCGACGCGGAGTCGGCCGCGGCGGAGGCCGCGCAGTTCGTCGATGGCGTGCCGGGCTTCGCCGGCCAAAGAAAAGAGGCGGGCGGCGTAGGAGGCGAGGACTTCGCCCGCCTCGGTGGGGCGAACGCCGCGGGGCTGGCGATCGAACAGTGTGACGCCGAGGGTTTTCTCAAATTGGCGAAGCTGTTTGGAAATCGCGGGCTGGCTGATCAGGAGGCGGCGTGAAGCGGCGGTGACACTCTTTTCCTGTGCGACGGCGTGGAAAATGGCGAGGTGATTGAGGTTCACAGATATAGATAATAGTTATGGATAGATGAGATATTATGTATTTTATTTATGGACGTGCAATCACTATCTTCGCGTTGGTTTATCGCCTGAAAGGAGTTTTCCATGGCGTATGTGATTGCTGAGCCTTGCATCGGGGTGAAGGACACGGCGTGCGTGGCCGTCTGCCCGATGGACTGTATTCATCCCAAGAAGGAGGAGCCGGGGTTCGCTGAGAGTCCGATGCTCTACATTGACCCGGGCAGTTGCATCGACTGCCGGTTGTGCCAGGATGAGTGCCCGGTGAAAGCGATTTTTCCGGAGGAGGATCTACCGGAGCAGTGGCGCGGGTTCATTGAAAAGAATGCGGAGCACTATCGGAAGGGATGAGAAAAAGAGTGGGAGGGAGGTTTCCAGCGGCGGCGGCGTGTCGAAATACGAATTCCCCACGGCGGCGCCGTGGGCGTTTCGGAAGGGAGTTGATCCAGTACCGTGTAGTGGGTGGAAATAAAAAAGGGCGGGCTCCGCAGCCCGCCCTTTTGTCCTTTCCCTGGTCTCCATTTCCTCCCGAGCGGATGAACCGCTGCTCCGGAATCGCCGGTGTCTGGTGAGGAGACTGGCGTCCGGCGCCTTGGTTTCCATTCTGTTGGGCGAGAAAAAGATCGCCCCAGAAACTCCGGAAGACGCCCAATCCTTTACAAGACTACTTTTCGGCCGAGAGAGACAAGCAGAGCAAATGCTGACGATGCGAAATAAAATCTCGCGAAATCGACTTCGCGATTGGCCTGCCGTGCTCCGAGCGGCGGGCAAAAGGCGATAAGACGAGAGATTAGCGGTGAGTTGTGATACTGGCAACAAAAAAATGCGCGGAAAACAGGCTAAAATTGGGGGATTTGTCGAAATCGGTCATATATAGTGGCTGCCAAGTTTGGTTTTGCGCGGGTTATAACTGGGGTGTTCTGCGAGGAACGGCCCCCACCCAACCCTCCCCCGGAGTACCAGGGGAGGGGAAAGAGTCTCTAGCGTTGCGCTGTCCCGGTCGGTGTGGCGGGGAGCTTGAGGACCCATCCGATCTTGAGGACGTTTTCGTCGGGGCCGATGAGGGTTTTGTTGGCCTGGTAGAGGTCTTCGATCATGGAGGGGCCGCCGTAGAGCTTGCGGGAGATGGTTTCGAGGGTGTCGCCGGAGACGACGACGTAGGAGGTTGAGGAATCGACCGCCGCGGCGGCGGACCTTACGGCCGCCGGGCGGTCGGTTTCGCTAAGCTCGGGGATTACAAGGATTTGGCCGATCCTGAGGCGATGGGGATCGATGTTTGGATTGGCGGCGAGGATTTTTTGTAGTAGCGGCCGCTGCCGTAGACGAGTTGGGAAATGGAGTATGGGGACTCGCCGGCGACGATGCGATGGGTGCGCGGGGTTGAGGCGGTGGGGGTGGGGTCGATGGTTGGGGCGGGTGCGGAGACGGTGGTTATTGCCGGGGCTTGCGCCGGGGCGGGATCGGTGGCGTACATGGGGGGGAGATTGCTCATGAGGAAGCGGGAGGGTTGAGTCGCCGGAATCGGGTCGATCATGGGGGTGTTGGCTGTGGGTGCGATGCCGGGGTGGTTCATCGCAGTCGAAGAGGTTGGGTCGATGGTGGGAGTGATGGTGTGCTGCGGGGAGGAGGCGCGGGGGCGAGGCCGTTATCGAGGACCTTCTGCCAGTCGGCGGCGGAGGTCTGGGGATTGGGGGTTGGCTGGGTGGCGGGGGCGTTTACAGCGGCCGGGGGTGGTGTCGTGGTGGAGTCATCGGGCGGGGGGATTGCGGCTACGTCCTGCTGATCATCCGCGCCTTCCTTGGGAGCGGCGGCGGAATTATTCGCTGGGGGGATGGGGTTGTCGGAATCGGCGGATTGATCCGCGGGATTCTGGGCGACGATGGTGCTGATGTGGGGCGGCAGAGCCGGGCCACGGGAGAGCACTATCACGTAGATAACGAGGGTAACGACGAGGATTGCCCCGATGGTCAATCCGAATTTCACATCCTTGCGCATAGGTGGGACTCCTTTCCCAAATCGAGAGCTTCGATTTTTTTTGTCGCGGTCGGGTTTGGTCCGTCGAAATTTCCCCACGGCGGCGCCGTGGGCGTTTCGGGAGCAAATGCGACCTGCGGCCGAATCTTTTTTTTATAGGGTCGCCCGGGCCGCGGGGGCCAGGCCGGGTCTCACGATGCCCGGGCCTGAATCCTTTGTCGCCATTGGCGGCCGCACGACGCCGGTGCCTGAACTTTTTTCTTTGCCCCAGAGAAGCATGGGGGCGGCAATGGCTACCGACGAATATGTTCCCACCAATATGCCAATGAGAAGGACGAAAGTAAAGCCGTGGATGCCTGCTCCGCCGAGGAAATACATGAAAGAGACGGTCATGATGGTGGTGCCGCAGGTGAGAACGGTGCGGGAAAGGGTCTGATTGATGGCGTCGTTGATGACCTTTCGGTCGAGGTGACCGTAGCGGCCGCGGTTTTCGCGGATGCGGTCGAAGACGACGATGGTGTCGATCATGGAGTAGCCCATGATGGTGAGGATTCCGGCGACGACCGTGAGGTTGATGCGGAAGGGTTCGATCTGGAGGAAGTTGTGGGGCCAGAACTGGGTGATGTAGTGGGCGAAGCCGAGGGCGGCGAGGGTGAAGAGGGTGTCGTGGAGGAGGGCGACGACGGTGGCGGTGCCGTACTTGAGGTTGCCGAAGCGCACCCAGATGTAAATCATGATGGCGATGACGGAGAAGGTGAGGGCGAGGAAGGCGTCGCGCTGCATTTCGCCGGCGACCTGGGGATCGAAGTTGGTTTCCTGCTCGAATGACGGGGGATGGTTGATGGCGTCTTTGGCGAGGCCCCAGAGGGGCGAGGCGAGGGAGTCGGCCCATTTGCCGGCGTCGGCTTGATAGGAGACGGAGGAGTTCCAGCCGACGATGACGGCGAAATTGGTGGGCTTGGTGGGGTCGCCGGGGGCCTGGACGACGTATTGGAGGTTTCCGATGGTGTCGGAAGAACTGGAGCTGCGCTGGTCGTTGAGGCGCTTGGTGATTTCTTCGACGGAGAGGGGTGGAGAGATGTTTTTGAGGACGAGGACAACGCCACCGGGCTGGGCGGCGGCGGCGGGCGGCGTGTATCCATTGACGGAGAAATCCTTGCCGGTGATGGGGAGGGCGAGTTTGGCTGCGATGTCGTTGTAGGATTGGGAGGCGCCGTCAAAATCGGAGGGGAGGGTGATCTGGAGCTTGCCTTTCATGGCGTCGAGGACGGCGTTGCGTACCTGGACGCGGTTGTCGTTGGGGCAGACGATCTGATAGCTGAGGCGGTCGGTGCCGACGGCGACGACGCTGGGGCTGGGGAGGGCGACGGGGTCTTTCTGGCTTTCGGCCTCGATGAGTGTCGCGCATCGTCGTCCTGGTTCATCGGCTCGATTTAGCTGGAGCTGGAGGGAGGTGCCGGTGGCGAATTCGATGTCCATCATGCGGCCTTGCTTGACCTTGATGACGAAGAGGGAGAGGCCGATGATCAGGGCGACGGTGCTGAAGGCGTAGAAGATCCAGGCAAGGCCCATCCAGTCGATGTTGGGCTTGAGGAGCTTGTCCCATTTGGGGAAGGTGAGCGGGAGGCTGCCGAGCTCGCGCATGCCGTACTTGTCGATCATGATTCCGAAGATTGTTTTGGTGACGTAGAGGGCGGTGAACAGGCAGGCGACGATGCCGATGATGAGCGTGAGGCCGAAACCTTTCACTTCTTCGGAGCCGAAAGCATATAGACACAGCGAGGTGATGATGCTGGTCATGTTGGAGTCGATGATGGCGCTTTGAGCCTGGGCGTAGCTGTTGCGGAGGGCCATGCGGAGGGGGAGGCCTTTGTGCTGTTCTTCGCGGAGGCGCTCGAAGATCAGGACGTTGGCGTCGACGGCGGTGCCGATGGAGAGGACGATTCCGGCGATGCTGGGGAGTGTGAAGGTGGCGTTGAGGGCGGCCATTACGCCGAGGGTGATGACGAGGTTGAGACAGACGGCGACGAAGGCGACCATTCCACCGACGTAGTAGTAGCTGATGAGGAAGAGGCCGACGACGAGCAGGCCGAATCCGCAGGCGACGAGTCCGCGATGGAGGTTGTCGGCGCCGAGGGTGGGGCCGATTCGCTGCTCGCTGATGGGCTCTTCGGAGAGTTGGGCGGGGAGGGAGCCGGCGTTGAGGGTGTTGATGAGGTAGTCGAGGTCGTTGGTGGTGAAGCCACCGTTGCCACCGCCTTCGATGACACCGCTGCCGCCGGTGATGGGGCTGTTGAGGTTGGGGGCACTGATGATTTTGTTATCGAGGGAGATGGCGAGGCGGGCGTGGGGATCGGGGAGATCGGTGCGCTGCTTGGCGCGGTTATACCAATCGGAGGTGAGGTCGGCGAAGAGGTTGCCGCCGGTGGTGTCGAAGCTGAATGCTACTTCGTAGGAACCGCTTTGGGTCTGCTCGGGGCCGGCTTTTTCGAGGCCCCATTTTCGGCGCTGGATTTGGTCATGGAGGCATCGGGCGTCACGAGAACGGGCATGTAGTCCTTGCCGTTCCAGACGGTGTATTCGGGGGGGGCGGGTGGGCGTTCGAATTCGGAGGGTTTGTCGACTTCCATCCACTGGATGGTGTCGCCGGGCTGGGGGATGGGGCCGCGGCCACCGGGCGCCATGCGGGCTTCCATGGCTTTGAGGTCGGCGGGATTGGCGGTGACTTCGTCGGCGAGGATGTGGAATTCCAATACGCCGGAGCCTTGGAGGAGGCGCTTGAGTTCATCGGCGCTGGTGATGGCGTTTTTTACGGAGTCAAAGTCTTTGTACTTGGCCTCGAAGTTTTCCATCGCGGTGAGGATGGAGGGGAAGTCGGCGAATTTTTTGTGGAGCTGGTCGAGCTTGTCCTTGCCGGCTTTTTGCTGGTCGGGGTCGTCGGAATAGACCTGGTCCATGATGGAGGCCAGATCAGACGAGGGGAGATTGGTGTCCTCGACCTGGGCTTTGAGATCGTCGTAGGCGGTTTTGAGGGGATAGAGCTTTACGGCGAGGGCGGCGGGGGAAAGCTTGTCGGGATTTTTCTGGAGGGTTTGGATCTGGTCGTAGGTGGCGACCATTTGTTTGAAGAGATCGGCGCGGGCTTGGCTGTCGGAGGCGAGGTCCTGGAGGGCTTTGGTGCGCTGGGGGCCGGTGGAATTTTCGACGGCGTTGACGACGGCTTCCTGGGTGATTTTGGTGGAATCGAGGAGCTGGGTGGCCTTCTGGTAGGCGTCTTTGATGGGGGTGGCTTCGGTGGCCTCTGGGGAGAGGGGCATTTCGATTTCGATGCGGTTGGCGCCCTGGGGGCGCCAGACGAGGTTACGCAAACCTGTCGGGTCGACGCGCTTTTTGAGCGCTTCCATGACTTTCTCGGAGAGATCGGGATCGGAATTGTTGGGGGCCTGGATGGCGTAGACGAGGCTGACGCCGCCGACCATGTCGATGCCGGGGCGGATGTCGGTTTTTTGGATCAGGGAGAGATGGGGGTTGACGAGGCGCGAGGGGGGTCCCCAGAAAATGGCGAGGAGGGCTACGATTAGCACTGTGAGCGTGAGGGTGACTCTTCCGGAATAGTTGGTTGGCATGGGGGGAATCCGAATCCGTCTGGTTCACCTTGTCACCTTGTCACCTGGTCACCTTGTCATGCGATGACGAGTGACAAGGTGACAAGGTGAGGGGGTGACAAGGTGAGAAAACATTTTTACTTCGCGGCCGCTTCATCCTCCGTTAGGACGCGCTTGATGGCGTCGCGGGTGAATTTTATTTTGGTGTTGGAGCTTTCGTCGACTTTCAGGACTACCTCGGTGTCGCGGACTTCGACTACGCTGCCGAGGATTCCGCCGGCGGTCATTACGCGGTCGCCGCGTTTCATGTTCTTTAGCATTTCGTCGCGTTGGCGTTGTTCCTGCTTCTTGGTTCTGGAGGAACTGAAGAGGAAGAACATGAGCATGCCGAAGATGACGATCAGGAACATGTCCTGCGGATTGGCCCAGAAGGGCATGGGCTGAGTGGGCTGAGTGGTGGCGCCGTCGGACAGCAGATGCAGGATGCTCAAGAAGGTCTCCTTCGAAAAACCGCGATGCCGATCAAACTTCAGGCCCGGCCGCAGGATCGGCTTCTGGGGCGGGTCCCAGCTTGCAGCGGATGTCGCTCGAAATAAAGGAGGCGAAGGTTCCTTCGCCGATCGAGCGGCGCATATCCGCCATCAACCGCTGGTAGAACCGCATATTATGCACGGAAAGCAGGATGGGGCCAAGCATCTCGGCGGCGAAAAAAAAGTGACGGATGGCACCGCGGGAGAAGTTTTGGCAGGCAAAGCAGTCGCAGCCGGGCTCGATGGGGGCGGGATCGCGGTGGAATTTGCTGTTGCGGAGGCGGAGGGGGCCGGTGGCGGTGAAGGCGTAGGCGTTGCGGCCGTTGCGGGTGGGGAGGACGCAATCGAACATATCGATGCCGGCGGCGACGGCGACAGCAATATCGCGCGGAAATCCTACGCCCATGAGGTAGCGGGGTTTATCTTCGGGTAGGGAGGGGGTGATTTCGCGGAGAACTAGGCTCATGCCTTCGAAGCCTTCACCGACGGCGAGGCCACCGAGGGCGTAACCGTCGAAATCCATGGCGGAGAGGGCTTTGGCGCAGTCGAGGCGGAGGGGGACGTCGATACCGCCTTGAACGATTCCGAACAAGCCTTGTTCGCCGGGGCGCTGGTGGGCGGCGAGGGATTGCTCTGCCCAGCGGAGGGTTCTTTGGACGGCGCGGCGGTGGATATCGGGAGGGGCGTCGCCGGGGGGGCATTCGTCGAGAGCCATCATGATGTCGGGGCCGAGATCGTTTTGGACGTGGATGCTGCGCTGGGGGTTGAGGAAGACTTCGGAGCCGTCGATGTGCGATTTGAATTTGACGCCGGCGTCGGAGATTTCGTTGAGATCGGCGAGGGAGAAGATTTGGAAGCCACCGCTGTCGGTGAGGATGGGTCCGGGCCAGGCCATGAATTTGTGGAGATCGCCGAGGGCGGCGACGGCTTTTTCACCGGGGCGGAGCATGAGGTGGTAGGTGTTGGCCAAAACTATCTGCGTTCCCGTTTTTTGGATTTGGTCGGGGAGGAGGCCTTTGATGGTGCCCTGGGTGCCTACGGGCATGAAGGCGGGGGTGTCGAAGGAGCCGTGAGGGGTGTGGACGCGGCCGAGGCGGGCAGAGGTGGCGCGGTCTTTGGCGAGGGGCTCGTAGCGGATCGGTTTCACGCGGGGTCCAGATCGAGGTCGCAATTGAGGGTGGCGGCGACGGATTGGAGCTCGGAACGCAATTTGGGGATGGGGACGTTTTCGGGGATCGTCAGGCGCATTTCGGTTACGAAGAGTGGGGAGCCGTCGAAGGGGGCGGATTGCTGGCGGGCATTCAACTCTTCGATGTTTACCGCGAATTCGCGGAGGACCTGGGTTAGGCGGGCGACGATGCCGGGTTGGTCGAGGGCGTAGGTTTTGAGGCGATAGGATGAGCCGGGCACGGGTTTGACGGCGCGAGTTTCGGAGACAGTGAGGCGAAGGCCGATTTTTTCACCTATGGGGGGGAGTTGGGCGGTGAGGGATGGGGCGGCTTCGAGGAGGATGAGCATGGCGAATTCGCCGCGGAGGTTGACCATGCGGGAGTCGAGGATGTTTCCGCCACCGGCGTGGATGTGGGAGGTGAGCTCGCCGACGATTCCGGGGCGGTCGGGGCCGACGGCGGTGACGATGAGCTGGGGCATGGAGTCATCTTACCCCTTGTGTCTGTAATCCGGGAGTGGGCGGTGAGAGGCACAAATGCCACCGGTGTCTTCATCGATGGGGTGCCAAGTCGCCATCTGACATTCCGCCGGTGAGGACACCGGCGGCACTTGGGAAATATAGGCGAAACTTATTGCCTTGAGAGGCATCCAAGGGGATGTTGAAGCGAAAATATCCAACCGGAGCGTTTCCCATGAGTAAGACGGGACTTGCGATTGTTGCGGCGTTTGTGTTTGCGTGCGTGTCGGCAGTGTTTGGCGCGGATCGCCACAGGCCGGGTTTTCGCTGACGATATATAGTACGGCGGATCCGGCTACGTTTGATCCGCAGGATTATGCGCGGCAGGCGGCGCAGAATGCGTATTATTTTTTGCAGAATCCGCTGCCGGGGTTTGGGGTGGTGAGGGAGAACCGGAATATTCATCTGGAGGCGGGGGATAATACGCTGCGGTTTACGGATGTGGCACAGCAGATCGATCCGACGACGGTTTCGTTTCAGGCGCTGACTTCGCCGGGATCGGCGAGCGTGCTGGAGCAGAATTATGAATACGATCTCGTCAGTGCGGATAAGATTCTGGGGAAGTATCTGGGGCAGGGGGTCGGCGTGAGACGCCGAGGGCCCAATGGGGTTGAAACGCTTGAGGGGACACTTCTTTCTTTCGACGATTCGAACCTGGTGATTCAGCAGGCATCCGGGGATGTGCAGGTGATTCCGCGCGGGAATGATTTGATGGGGATTCAGCTTGCGAAATCGGATACGGGGCTGATTACGAAACCGACGCTGGTGTGGAAGATTCATAGCGATAAGGGGCAGGACCAGTTGGCGCAGGTGACGTATCAGACTTCATCGCTGACGTGGCGGGCGGACTACAATTTGACGCTGGATGCGGCGGAGGACGCGACGGACCTTGGGGCGTGGGTGACGATCATGAATGAGAGCGGGGCGAGTTATCCGGATGCGCGATTGAAACTGGTGGCGGGGGATGTGCAGAGGATCCAGCCGCCACGGCCGGTGTATCAGATGGCGCGGTCGGTCGCGGGGTTCGCCGGTGAGGCGGAGCAGGGATTCGTGGAGAAGCCGTTTTTTGAATATCACCTTTATACGCTGGGTCGGACCACCTCGGTTTCGAATAACAGCACGAAGCAGATCGAGCTGTTTGATCCGAAGCTGGGTGTGCCGGTGACGAAGACTTATGTTTATTTTGGGGCGGGGGAGGAGTTGCGCAATTGGAATTATGGGGGAGCCCAATTTGGATTCGAGCCTGGGGACGCAGGCGAATAAGAAGGTGGATGTTTACCTGGTGATGAACAACAGCGAGAAAAACGGGCTGGGGATTCCGCTGCCGGCGGGGCGGATTCGGGCGTATAAGCGGGATGAGGCGGATGGGTCGAGTGAGTTTATTGGGGAAGATGTGGTTCAGCATACGCCTAAGGATGAGGAGGTGAGGATGAAGTTGGGGAGCGCGTTTGATATCGTCGGGGATCGGAGGCAGACGGATTTCAGCGTGAATACCAATGGGCATGAGTCGACGGAGTCGTTTGAGATCAAGGTGCGGAATCATAAGTCGGATGCGGTGCATGTAATTGTGCGGGAGAATCTGTATCGGTGGGCGAACTGGGAGATTACGGCGGCTAGCGATGGGTGGGAGAAGAAGGATTTTCGGACGATTGAGTTTCCGGTCGATGTGGCGAAGGATGGAGAGAAGACGATCACTTACACTGTCAGATACACATGGTAGTCGGCCCCCACCCTCACCCTCCCCCGGAGTACCAGGGGAGGGGAAAAGAAGAGAGAAGGGTCATGGGGATTGGAGGGCGAAGCCGGCGCGGATGTAGTCGTTGACGGCTTGGGCGGTGAGGCGCACGTCCCAGTGGCCGCGGCGCTGGTCTCGGGCGGCGGTTAGGAAACCTTCCAGCGAGTTATCTTGCAGGTTGATGGACTTGGCGTAGGTGGCGATGTCTCTTGAGGGGTCGACGAATTTTATCGGGGTCGGGTTGGGTTTTTCGCCGGTTTGGGCTTCCCACGTGGCGAGGTCCATGTATTTCTCGCCAATGCGGAAGGGCTGGGGCAATTTGGATGAGTAGTGGTTGTTTTGGAAGATGAACTTGCTCTGCCAGTCGTGCAGAAAGATATCCGGGTTGTCGGTTTGTTCGAAGAAGTTGTCGGTGGCTTCTAGGCCGGCGGGTTGGGAGACGATGAAGAATGCGGGGCCGGCCCAGTCGTAGACGATGTTGTGGCGGAAGATGCCGACGGTGGGAGCGGGGATTCCCTGGCGGCCTTCGGGATAAAACGCGAGGCCTTCCTGGCCGTTGCGCTTGTCGGACTTGTGGGCGATGATGTTTCCTTCGGCGAGGGCTTGGTAGCAGTTCAAGAATTCGAGGCCCTGGCCGCGTTCGAGGCCGGGGGCGATGGAGTCGCCGTCGAGGACGATGTTGTTTCTGGCGATGGAGGGGGAGAAGCTCATGAAGGCGCCGAGGGGATTTTTTAGGAAGAGATTGCCTTCGAGGAGTCCGCCGGGGCGGAGTTGGCAGCCGTGGCTGGCGGCGCGGGCGATGATGTTGTTGCGGACGGTGATGTGGCGGTCTTCGCCCATGTGGCCGTGCTGGAGGTACATGTCGTGGTTGAACATGGTTTTGCCGGCGCGGGGAGGTCGGCCCAGCCGTTGTGGTCGAAGATGTTTTCGTCGATGAGGACGTTCTGGAAGTTTTCGAGGTAGATTCCTGAGGACATTCCGAAGGCCCAGGAATCGAGGACCTGGCAGCGACGGAGGATGAGGGTGTCGAAATAGTTGGTGAGCGGGGCTTCGAGAACGAGGCCCATGCCGAAATCGCGGATGCGGCAGTCTTCGATCCAGAGGAATCGTCCGGGGGAGATGAGGCCGATGCCGAAGTTCTGGTGGTCGGACATTTTTTTGACGCTGAAGGTGGCGCGCTGGGAGGGGTCGCGGGTGTCGGCGAAGAGGTCGAGGCTTTGGAGGACGAGGTAGCGAGGCTCGATTTTGCGCCGAGGCTGATGTGGGAATAGAGAATGGGTCGGGGGAGGCGGGTGGAGCCGTAGGCGCCGATGATGAGGGGTTCGAGGGCGCTGCGGCCCTGTTTTTCGATGTTGACGTCGAGGCCGACCTCGCGGAAGACGTCGCCGCGTTTGAAGAGGATGCGATCGGGGTGGCCGTTACGAACGAGCGTCAGAGCTTTTTTGAGAGTGCGGACGGGTTGCATCAAACCGTCGTAGAAGTCGCTGCCGTCGGAGCTGCTGACGAGGATGATGCGTGAGCCTTCGCCGAGGGGGAAGATGGTGAAACCGTCCTGGTCGCGGGGGAAGGAGAGAGCCCAGCGGTCGGCGACGTTGGGTGCGAGCTGGGGCTCGACGAATTGCGGGGCATCAGCGCCGCGGGAAACGGCGGCAAGTAGGGTGATGGCGGCGATGAAGGAGGAGATTTTCAAAAATCGAGTCCGCCGCGGAGTTGGGGGCGTTTTTTCTTTGGTTTGGCGGGCGTTGATTCAGCAGGCGCCTGAGGCGCGGGCTCTTCGGGCATCATCGCTTGTTTGAGGCTGAAGGACATTCTGCGGGCGATGGGATCGACGGAGAGGACGACGAGGCGGAGGGTGTCGCCCTCCTTGACGACTTCGCCGGGGGATTTGATGCGGCGGTGGCTGATTTCGCTGATGGGGAGAAGTCCTTCGATTCCTTCCTCGACTTCGATGAAGGCGCCGAAGGATTCGATTTTGGTGACGCGGCCGGTGATTTGGGAGCCGACGGAGTAGCGGGTCTGGGCGTCGAGCCAGGGGTCTACGCCGCGGGCTTGCTTGAGGCTGAGGCTGAGCTTTCCGGCTTCGCGATCGATCTTGAGGATTTTCACGTCGACGACGTCGCCCTGTTTGACGATTTCGCCGGGATTGCGGACGCGGCGGAAGCTCATTTCGCTGACGTGGAGGAGACCGTCGACGCCACCGAGATCGACGAAGGCGCCGAAGTCCATGATGCTACGGACGGTTCCGCGGCGGACCTGTCCGACGGCGAGTTCTTCCATGAGCTTTTGCTTTTGCTCTTCGCGCTGGCGTTCGAGGATGTTTCGGCGCGAGAGGACGATGTTGCGGCCTTCGCGTTCGAAGGCGGTGACTTCGGCGGTGATTTTTTGATTGATGAACTGGGATAGATCGGGGACGTGATAGAGATCGACCTGACCGGCGGGCATGAAGGCGCGCATGGTTTTGACGGTGAGTTCGAGGCCACCTTTGTTGACGGCGGTGACGGTGCCTTCGACGATTTGGCCGACCTCGAGGGTTTCCCAGGTGACGTTTCCGGCGGCGGCGCCTTTTCGGGAGAGGATGAGAAGTCCTTCGGCGGAGTCGTAGCGTTCGACGTTGAATTCCATTTCCTGACCGAGCTGGGGGGGCTCTTCGAATTGGAGGGCGGGGACGACGCCCTGGCTTTTGCCACCGAAGTCGACGAAGACGTCGTCCTTTTCGATGGAGACGATTTTTCCGCGGCGGACGCCTTTTTCGGCGTGGGGTTCGGGGGGTTTGGATTTTCCGAAGCCGTAGAGATCGTCGATGGAGACACCGTCCATGGCGGCGTCGATTTGGGCGTCGAGTTTGGCGTCGAGATCGGGGCGGAATTTTTCTTTATAGGGATCGCTAGATTGATTGCTGGCCATGAGTCCTTTTGATAAGTAGGCGGGGATTTTATCGCCCGGCGTATGGTACGTCATTGCCGATGCGCCAGGCGGGTCGGATACTGGGATGTGCGCAGGGATTGGAGCCAATATGTACCAAGATAAACCAATATGCTACTATGAAGGGGAAATGTTCAGTTATTGTACGTCTTTTGGCTTCGCGGAATGCCGAGGAGTTATGTCGCGTAAAGTTCGGGAAAATTTGCGTTGCCGGGGCTAAACCGATAATTAATATTCGGTGACTATGTCTTGTTTGTGCGGACATAGAGCGCAACGTTAGATTGGGTGCCCTTCCGATACCAGCACCGGAGTCGAAGGCGTGATTTAAACGGAAGCGGCTATGAATTTGAATGAAATGTGAATGGGTGAGCGCCTATTTGTTGTCGAAGTGGAAGTTGGGTGGAGTAAGGCAGGTATGGGCGGCGCGAAATAAAGAACATGATCCGATTATCGATGGCATCCGTAGGAGGTTTGGGTAGTGGCAAAGTCTATTGAAGAATGGATGCGGGAGGGGGAAGAGCTCTATCAGAGCGCGCTAAAAGAGTACGAACAACTGGACGCGAAGGTGCTGGAGTTGGAGAAGCTGCTGGCGCAGAAGCAGGAAGAGGTAAATCAGATCGCGCAAGTGATTGGGAAACCACTGGTGGAAGGGAATCGGCGGTTGAGCGCGCAATTGATCGACAACCACGGTCCGTTATCTGTACCAAATTCTCCGACAACGATAGCGCGAGCATTGACGGGCCGGAACCTGGGAAAATGAGTTTTTGGGATATGGGAGAAAGGATTGCCGGCCGCGCCAACAGGAAAAGTTCGTAGAATCGGAAGTGATTGTCCAAGTTCCGCGGCGGGCTACAAAAATAATCTTAGAATTTTGTGGGATGATTTGTCTGGAATCTACGTAGTAATATATTTGGCCAGAGTAAATTTTGAAGCGGTGTACTATTAATCTAAATGTAGTTTGAGACCAAAACGGACGTGCGCATCGAAGCTGGATGGGGCTGGGATCGGAGCGCACAACACAACGGAGCGAAGTTTTATGGCAGACCGGCGAGCAATAATGCGTATCCAACTGGACGCACATGCGAAAAACGCGTTGGACCAGCTTTGTGAGAAGAGAGGGATGACCCAGATTGCGATGATGTCGCGTCTGGTGGGCTGGTTTGTAAAACAGGACGAAGTCGTTCAAACGGCGGTGATGACCTCACTTTCGGAAGCGGCTCTGGGGAAGCTTGCGAAACAGATGCTGAAGCAGATGGCGTCCCGAGGTAAAGATTAGGGGAAGGCTTGAGGGGGCAGGGAATAATGACCGGAGCGTTTCCGGGCTATTCCATCAGAGTGAAATTTAGTTAGTATATACCACTATTGTCTTCTAAGTCCTTTACCGTAAGGAAACTACAAATGGCTGCTGCTAATCAAACCCGCCGCGTGATCATGCGGATCGAACTTTACCCGGAGTCCAAGAAGGGGCTCGCCGATCTTTGTGATCGGTTGGGTATGACGCAGATCGCGGCGACAAGCCGGATCATCGAATGGTTTACGACTCAATCAGACGTTGTTCAGGCTGCTATCCTTGGACTTTATCCGCACGACATTCGTTCTGAGGTCGTGGAGATGATCCTGAAGCGGATTGGGTCGGACGGGAAGAAGAAGTAATAGGCGTCCCTTTCTATAGTGAACGCGGTGCGCCGTTGCTTGTCCCGAACGGCGTTTTTCTGGCCGCGTTTAATGCTTCATCCGTAGTCTACCGTTTACTTTATTTCACAATTGGGGTCAAGGACGGGGTAGGGTTTTCGACACTTCGAGGTCGAAAGCCTGCATTGGGGCGGAGGGCGTTGAATCGGCGGTCTTGACCGGCTTCAAGTCGGCAATGCCGCGGAGGATGTCGGCGGCGGAGCGGAAGGCGGGTTTCGCGGGGTCTTTGGGGCGGAGGATCTGGTCTGTAAGTGCAGACAGCATCCGTGCTTCAGGGGTATTCTTGTCAAATTCTATGAGATCGCTGAGGTCGGGATTAGCGTGCGGCGAGCTGATCTGCATGGCCAGATAAAAGCAGTCGACGGCCTTGTCGACTTTGTGGAGACCACCGCTGATGGCTTCGCTGGTGACTTCACCGGTTCGAGTCATGCGGAGGAGCATGCGCTGGATTTCGCTGGTTTTCATCAACTCTTCAAAGAGGCTGGAGAGGAGAGCGCTTTGCTTGAGATTTTCGTCGACGCGTACAGCCGACCCGAAGTCAACAAAGCCCACGCCTGCAGGGGTAATCACAAAATTGTCCAGGCGCAAATCGAGGTGCATCACACCGGCATCATCGTGCAGGGCGCGGAGTAAATCGGCGCTTTGGCGGGCGAATTCGATTTGAGAGAGGGGCTTTCCGCCGTTGCGGAGCCAACTGAGGTGGAGGCGTTTGGCGAAACCTTTTTCGTCTTTTTCCATGTCGAGGAGGCTGGGGACGCGGTTGCTGTATTGTGGAGGGAGATCGCGGTTGACGATTTTGAGGATAGCCGCCTCGCGGGTCAGGAATATGGGGAAGATTTTGTCGGAGAATTTGCGGGCGCGTTTTTCGATGATTTCGGGGGCGAGGTCGGGCCATTTGTTGCGGAGGCGGTTGATGACCATTTCGAGGGTGGGGACTTCCTTGACGACGATAAATTGGCCTTTTTCGGGGCCTTTGGTGAGATGGACGTGGTAGGTAAAACGGTCGGTCGTTTCGCCGGGCGGAATGAGCTCGACTTTGCGGGCGATAAAAAAGTGAATTTTTTTGGAAAGGAGGGGGATTGGGATTCCCAGGAAGCCTTTGTGGAAATGAGCTGGGCCCTCGGTTAGCTCGAAACCGGATTTGGCGAGGCGCTGGCTGAGCTGAAGGGCCTGGTCGTGGTTCTGGCAGATGACGATGACCTGGCCGCCCCATCGGAGGCGATCGAAGAGCTGGGGGGAATCCTGGGCGACATCGGCGGTGCAGTAGAGGAGGTCGGCGAGACCCTTGGGTTTGTCTTTTATGTCAATGGGTTGATAATTTTTGATCTGTGGATCAGAGGCGGCGGCGGCGCGGCGGATGATGCGGGCGGGATCGTCGGTGACTTTTTCCAGCGCCATGTCCCTTCCCGCAATATGCTTGACCGTTTGTTCCCCTATGCGACTCCGGCGGTGCCGGTTTCGATGGGCTGGCTGACGTACTCGCGCGGGTCGGTGACATGGCCGGTGAGGGCGCTGGCGGCGACGGTCAGCGGCGACGCGAGATAGACGGCGCTCTTGGTGCTTCCCATGCGGCCGGGGAAATTGCGGTTGGTGGTGCTGATGCAGACTTCGGTGCTGTTGAGGCGGCCGAAGGTGTCGGCGGGGCCGCCGAGGCAGGCGGCGCAGCCGCTGGGGCCGACGAGGCAGCCGGCGTCGAGCAGGATGTCTTCGATGCTCTTTTCGTTGGGGTCCTTTTCGACGCCGCGGAGGTTCAGCCGCTTCATGTCGGCGTGGACTTCGGTGCTGCCGGGGACGACGAAGGTGGGGATCTTCACGCGGTTTCCCTTGAGGATGTTGGCGGCGAAGATCATGTCGGTGATTTTGCCGCCGGTGCAGGAGCCGATGTAGGCCTGATCGAGCTTCACGTCGCGGCAGTTGTGGGCGGTGTCGCGGTTGTCGGGGGAGTGCGGCTTGGCGACCAGCGGCTCGAGCGTGGCCAGATCCCATTCGGCTTCGAAAGTGATATTCGGCGTCGGCGTCGTCGCGTGACGACTTCCCAGTTGGGGATGTTGCTGCGGTTGCGGACGTATTGCGAGGGTCTTTTCGTCGACGTCGCAGACGCCGTTCTTGCCGCCGGCTTCGATGGCCATGTTGGTCAGCGTCATGCGGTCTTCGAGGGTGAGGGAGGAGATGCCGTCGCCGGCGAAGTACATGCTGCGATAGGTGGCGCCGTCGACGCCGATCTCGCCGATGACGGCGAGGATCAGATCCTTGGCGGTCAGATAGGGCGGGATCTGCGCCGTGGAAGGTGAACTTCATGGTCGGGCGGGACTTTCAGCCAGGTCTTGCCGGTGCCGAGGACGAACGCCGCGTCGGTGTTGCCGACGCCGGTGGCGAATTGCCCGAACGCGCCGGCGGTGCAGGTGTGGCTGTCGGTGCCGAGCAGGATTTCGCCGGGGCGGACGTGGCCCTTCTTCGGGCAGGGCCTTGTGGCAGACGCCCTTGTAGTTGGTCTTGGTCGGGATCGCGGTAGGGATTGGGCATCGTCGGCTCGTTCTTGACGAACTCCGGCGTCGTAGTAATATTTCAGCCCCTGCTCGCTTGACGAAATCGCGGAGGATCTGCACGTTGCGATGGCACTTCTGGTCGGCGGTGAAGATGTAGTGATCGGGGATGATCACCACGCGGTCGCGGTCCCAGACTTTGGCGTCTGCGGCCGAATTTTTCGTGGAAGATGCCGATGGTGCCCGGGCCGCAGACGTCGTGGGTCATGAGGATATCGACGTTGACCCAGACGTTTTCGCCGGGGAGGACGCAGGCTCGCCCGGCGTGGTTGGCGAGGATCTTTTCGGTCATGGTCATGCCCGGCATTTATGGCACTCCGCAAACTAAACAGGGGATTATAGTCCGGAGGCGGCGGGACGCGAGGGGCGTGCTGATTGCGTATTGGGCCCTATTGGCAGGCGGCCCCCTCCCGTGCCCTCCCCCGGGGTACCGGGGGCGGGGGAAAATGCCCCACGGCGGCGCCGTGGGCGTTTTGGGAAAGAGTCTAGTCAGGTTTAGCTAGTTTCGCGCCTGGGTGGCCAGGATTCGGGCGATGGCTTCGCAGATTTCGGAGCGGTGGATGCCGCCGAGGGCGAGGGCTAACTGGGTTTCCATGAGGCCGTAGGGGATTCCGGTGTCGTAGCGCTGGCCGAAAGAGATGAGGCACCAGTATTTCTCGGTGTTTTGGCGCATGTGCTCCTGGGCGGAGGTGAGCTGGATTTCGTTTTTCTCCTTGAGGTTGTTTTTGATGAGGTATTCGAGGGAATCGAATATTTGCGGGGAGAAGACGTGCATGCCGAAATGGGCGAGGTAGTTTCCGGCGGGTTGGCCCGGGGTTACCAGGCTTTTGCGGGCGGTTTCTATCGTTGGTTTTTCCAGAATGAGGTCGGCTTTATAGATTCCTTTTTCGGGTTCGAGGGGGAGGCCGCGGATTACGCCGAACGAATGGAGCAGGCGCTCGAGGGTGGGTTGGACGGCGCTGAGGGCGTCGAGAGAATTTTTTTCGAAGACGGAGACGAGTTGGCGGGCGCAGCGGTCTTTGGAGTCGCTGATGTAGACGTGGTCACCGAGGAGGAGGAGGAAGGGTTCGCCGCCGACGAATTGCTTGGCCTGGTAGACGGCGTGTCCGAAGCCTTCGGGGCTGTGTTGCTCTGCGAAGTGGAGGCGTTCACCGAAGCGGCCGAGCTTTTCGGATTCGACGATGGCCCAGTCTTTGCCGCGGAAGGCTTTGACCATGTCGTCGTCGAGTCGGCGGAAGTATTCGCGGTATTGTTTTTCTTCGCCGGGCTGGGTGACGATGCAGATTTCCTCGATGCCGGAGTCGAGGGCTTCTTCGCCGATGATCTGGATGATGGGCTTGGTGAGTCCGTCGCGATCGACGAGGGGGAACATTTCTTTTTGGACGGCGGTGGAGGCGGGGTATTGGCGGGTACCGCGTCCGGCGGCGGTGATGACGGCTTTTCGGACTTTGGGCATGGGCGGGTACTCCTTGGGAAAAAGCATAGGAACTAAGTTGAAAGTTGCGAGAGTGCGCGGAGATGCTCTCTCCATTTTTTGGTGTGTTGAAAAAGTGGGTTGGGGAAATCTGTCTTTGAGGGAAACGAGGTGGCTTTCTGGGCGGGAAAAGAAGAAAGATTTTTATCGGTTACGGTTTGGGTGACGAGAAGAGGCGGTTACTCGAATATAACGCGCGGTTCCGCTGCGAAAACACACGGCTGCTCCGGTGACGTTCGGAACGGCTGTGAGGTGTTGGGCAGAGAGTCGGGGGAGAACGGTCTCCGGTCAAAGACCAAACGGTGGGCGAGTATGCGCCACCCTACGGTCGTGCGGGAAGAGCATGGGGAGCGCGTTGAGAGTTGCTATGGGGATTTGTTTGGATTGAAGATGCGCCGGGCAAGCCCGGCGGCTACATGGGGAGGGGAGGGTGCGTTTTTAATAATCGCGGCGGCAGAAGATCCAGGCGGCCAGGGTGAGGATGATCAGCTCGAAGGTTACGGAGGTTCCGACGATCCAGCCTACGGTTCGCTTGCGCATTTGCTTTTGGACTTCGCGGGGGTCGACGGGATTTCCGTTGAAATCGACGGTTTGCTGGGGGGAATCGTCGCGGGTGTCGTTGACGGACTGGAGGTTGGTGCGCTGGACGAGCATTCGCTGGAGGAGATCGATGGTTTCGGAGGTTTTCGGCAAGAGCGTTTTCACTTCGTAGAACATTTCGTGGGGGCGGGTGAAGGGGTTGTGCTCGTTGGTTCGCTCGGCCAGGCGGGAATCGAGCTCTTTTTGATACATCTTTACGTAACGCGTGTTTCGATCGCTGGGGAGGGTGGCGGCGGAGTGCTTTGCTTCGGCGAGGGAGTTTTGGGTGGCGTCGATCTGGCGATCGAGCCGGGCGGCGGAATTGTCGTCGGCGATTTTCAGGGTGAGGAGGGTTACTTCGGTGGTGTGGACGCCGAAGATGCAGAGCCAGAAGAGGAGGGTGAGGAGAATCGCCGAAATTGTGGAGCGGGACCAGACGCCTACCAGGACGCAGAAGCAATAGAGGTAGCTGAAGAAGAGGACGACGATGGGGACGGCGAGGAAGATACCGGGTTCCCAGGCGCCGCCGCGGATGCCGATGACGAGGAAACTGGCGGCGCAGAAGCAGGCGATCTGGAGGGCGACGAAGAGGAGCCCGCAGAAGTATTTGGTGAGAAAGAGGCGGAGTCGGCCGAGGGGCTTGGAGAGATAGAGATCGACGGCGCCGGTGGCAAGGAAGTCGGGGAAGAGGCTGGCGGTGGAGATGAGGGCGAGGATGGTTGCGATCCAGGTGAGCCAGATGCCGATGCCGTAGTTGAGGAAGACGGTCTTGTAGAAGTCGGCGGCGGAGATGTTGTCGCTGTTGAAGAAAAGGGAGGGGATTTTCCACCAGAGGATTTCGAAGCCGGCGGGGTTGAGGCCGATGCCAGCGAAGGAGGCGGCGACGAGGGCGGAGAGGATCAGGACGATCCAGAACATGCGCCTGGAATTCAGGTCGCGGTAGGCGTCGAGGATCAGGGCGAGGGTTTGAATCATTTCTGGATGACGGGAAAAGCCGGGGGCATGGCGCCGGGGAGGACGCGCTGGCCGGTGATGGGATCGGTGACGATTTCGAAGAAGAGATCCTCCAGCGAAGGGCGAATGAGTTGCATGCGGCGGACGATGAGGCCGGCGCGGCGGAGGGCATCGAGGATGTGCTGAATGTCGGCGGGTTCGGTTTTGCCGATGCGGAGATTTGAGCCGTCGAATTCGCACCAGGTTTGGTCGGGGAGATGGCCTCGAGTTGGGTGGCCGGGCATTGGAGGGGTGGGGGAATCGAAGGCGCCCGGCAAGGCGGCGCGAACGGCGTCCCAGGCGGGATTTTCGAGCTCGAAGAGATAGCACTGCTTGGCGATGGTGAGCTCGTTGACGGAGCCCTGGGTGGCGACTTTTCCGCCGACGAGGATGGCGACGCGATCGCAGACGGTTTCGAGTTCGCTGAGGAGGTGGCTGTTGATGAAGATGGTGGCGCCTTTTCGCGCAGATGCAGGAGGGCCTGGCGGATGTCGCGTCGGCCGGCGGGATCGACGCCGTCGGTAGGCTCGTCGAGGATGATGAGGTCGGGGTTGGCGCCGAGGGCCTGGGCGAGGCCGATGCGCTGGAGCATTCCTTTCGAGTATTGGGAGATTTTTGTGTCGGCCCACTCGGTCATTCCGACGAGCTGGAGGAGTTCGGCGGCGCGGGAGCGGCGGGATTGGCGCGGGACTTTGGCGAGGGCGGAGAAGAATTCGATGACTTGCCGGCCGGTGAGATATCTGGGGAAGCGGTGGTTTTCGGGGAGATAGCCGATGCGGGCGAGGGTGGATTTGTGGCCGATGGGGCGGTCGAGAATGATGCCTTCGGCGCGGGTGGGACGGACGACGGTGACCATGATTTTGACGAGGGTGCTTTTGCCGGCGCCGTTGGGGCCGAGAAGGCCGAAGATTTCGCCGCGATGGACTTGCATGGCGACGCCCTGGAGGGCGTGGACGCGGCGGCGGTATATTTTTACTACGTTTTGGAGGTTGATGGCGTAGGAGGTGGGGGTCACTTACATTGAGCTCGAATGGGGATAGAATAGCGTGGATCAATGGACAAAGAAATCGAGGAACAACTCGCGATCAGGGATAGCTATCGGCGGAAGCTGGCGTGGGCGAAGACGCCGGAGCAGCGCATGCGCGAGATGCGGGAAATGCAGAAGGCGGCGTTTGAGGTGATGCGGCAGAATCCGGAGGGGTATGCGCATTTTTTGCGGCGAAATTTTCGGAAGCGATCGATCAGCGGGTGGGATCGAAATGACGAATGAAGCGGAGCTGCTTGCGGTACTCCAACTAGAATTTGCCGGAATAATTTCAGCTCTTTTTCTGATGGGGGTTACGGTTTGGGAAGAATTGGGAGGGGGATTTTTATCGGTTACGGTTTGGGTGACGAGGTGGACGCGGTTACTCGAATATAACGCGCGGTTCCGCCGTGGGGACACATGGCTGGGCTGGTGACGTTCGGGGCGGCCTTGGGGTGTTGGGCGGGAAAGCGCCGTGCAAGCACGGCGGCTACACGGGGAGAGGTTACGGCGGGTTGTCTTTGGCTATGGTAATTGCTTTCCGGCGGATTCTGAGTGGCTCGCCTCGGGGGAGGGGGGAGGCGTTTGTCGTCGGCGAGGACTTCGGCGACGTAGCCTTTGATGCGCTCGTCGTTGAGGAGTTGGCTCATGAGGACCCGGCGGTAGCCGGTGGCGCGGAGTTGTTCTTTGAGGAAGTCGGTGCGTTCCTGTTTTAGTTTTTCGTTTTGGGAATAGAGGGCGTCTTCGAGGGCTTCGTTCTCCAGGAGCAGGGCGTACATGGCGTCGGCGCGTTTTCCGCCGGAGGAGAAGAGGCCGCCGAGGCCGGCGGCTTTTTTGCGGTATTCTTCGACGCGGGTTTTGAGGGATTCGACTTCGGCGGTGAGGTTGGCGTTTTGGTCTTTGAGCTGGGCGGTTTCGGATTCGTAGAGCTGCTTGAAGCCGCGCTGGGCGGTGAAGTGTTCCTTGTCTTTGACGTCGAGCTGCTTGAGGGCGGAGAGGGTGCCGATCCAGCGGCCGACGCGGTAGCCGATCAGGAGGAGGGCTGCGCCGGCGAAGGCGAAGATGATGAGTTCTGGGGTGGAGTAGTGGGGCATGGGGGAATCATAACGTGGGGGGATGGGAGTTGACTATTGATGAATGCCGATTGCCGATTGCCAAATGCCGAATAAAGAAAGGGGGAGATATCTATTCCTGATCGATTTGTTCGTCGGGGGCTTCGTCGAGGGAGGGGCCTGCTGTGCGGGCTTCGCGGCCGCGGACTAGGAGTCGGATGGGGACCTCCGGGTACGGGAGCAATTCGCGGAGGCGGTTGATCATGAAGCGGCGGTAGGATTCGTCGAGGAATTTGGGGTTATTGGCGAAGAGGACGATTGTGGGCGGGGCGACGGCGGTTTGGGTGGCGTAATAGATTCTGGCCTTGCGGCCGCTGGGGGTGCTGGGGTGTTTTTCTTCGAGGATCTGGCGGACGACGCGATTGAGCTGGCCGGTGGTGAGGCGGGTGGTGGTTTGCTTGAAGAGGTGCTGGGATTCATCCAAGATCGTCTGGACGTTTTTGCCGTCTTTGGCGGTGATGAAGGCGATGGGGGCATAGTCGAGATTCTGGAGGTCCTGGTCGAGGTATTCGCGGTATTCCTGCATGATGGCGGCTTCGTCGAGTCTGCCGTCGGCGTATTCCTTGCGGGTTTCTTTTAGTTTTTCGCGGGTGAGGTCCCACTTGTTGATGACGAGGATGACGGGCTTGAACTGGTCGGCGATGTAGCGGGCGAGTTTTTTGTCGGGCTCGCTGACGGGCTCGGTGCCGTCGATGAGCATAACGATGCAATCGGCGCGGCGGATGGAGCGCTGGGCGCGGTGGAAGCTGTAGAACTCGATGTCGTTGGCGACGATGCGGCGTTTTTTTCGGACGCCGGCGGTGTCGATGACGATGAGGGTTTTGCCGTCCTTTTCGAAGCGGACGTCGATGCTGTCGCGGGTGGTGCCGGGGACTTCGGAGACGATGACGCGCTGGGGGTCGCCTTCGTAGATTCGGGCGATGGCGTTGACGAGCGTGCTTTTGCCGGCGTTGCGTTTGCCGACGATGGCGAGCAGCATCTGGGGTTTGGGGAGGTCGGTCGGGGCTTTGGAGAGGTCGATATTTTTGGGGATGGCGATGAGGAGCTGGTCGAGGTTTCGCTCGTTGAGTGCGGAGACACCGATGGGGGTTCCGAGGCCGAGGCGGGCGAAATCGCCGAGGGCGACGTCGGCGTTGGGGCCGTCGGCTTTGTTGGCGACGAGGAGGGTTTTGACGCCGCGTTTGCGGAGGAGGGAGGCGATTTCCTCGTCGCCACCGGTGAGGCCGTCGTGGCAGTCGACGATGAAGAGGACGAGTGTGGCCTGGGACATGGCGATTTCGATTTGTTGCTGGATGTGGTCGGTGAGCTGGTTGGGGTCGATGAAGCCGTAGCCCCCGGTGTCGACGAGTTCGACGAAATGGCCGTCGATGTCGAGAGGGTAGGAGACGCGGTCGCGGGTGACGCCGGGCATGTCTTCGACGATGCTGATGCGTTTTTTGGCGAGGGCGTTGAGGAGGGAGCTCTTACCGACGTTGGGTCGGCCGACGATGGCGATGACGGGGAGGGAGGGCATTGGTGCGGGGATGTTACAGGAAGTTACGAAATGTTACAGTTTTTGGAGTTTTTGTTAGTAAATACTTATTAAGTAGCGTGCAGATGGGGATTGCGGTGGACCGCGCAGATGTTGGGCAAAATGAGGCCGGAGCATAGATTGTGGAAATGCAGGGCCTGAGAGAGGGAATGATCAGCTTCGCGGCGGTTCCTCATCCGACTGGTGGGAGCAAGCGCCGTCCGGTCGTGATCGCGTCGCCGGACTCGGTAATCGCGAAGGGGGAAAATATTCTTGTATTCGGTATCAGTGGAAGCTACCGGCCCGATGATCCGAATATCATTCCGCTGCCTTGCGCGATGACGGGAATATCTGCACGGGATTCAGGAAGCCCAGTGCGATCACACTGGCGCTGAGAGATTTGGTGGAGAGCAAAATTCTTGAGCCGACGAAGTGGTGGATTGGCAAGCCTGCACTCATCGAACTGCGGGAACGAATGAGGAAATTATGACGATTTGCCCTGGTCTTTTTTCTCGAATAAGTCGTTGAAATCTTCTTCGGGCCAGGAGGCGATTGGAGTTGTTCCGCGATTGCGCGGCGATATTCCTCGTCATTCAGATGAGATTTCGCGAGCTCCTGGTCGAGAAATTGCTCGTCGCCACGGCGTTCGGCCAATTTTAGTTGCTCGCGTCTTTCGAGCTGGTTGAGGCGATCGATCGCCTGCGTTGGAACTATACTCGCGGGGCGTCCCAGGAGAAGGCTGCCGAGCGACTCGATCAGATGACGAAAGAACTGAGAAAGCGGGCCCAGCGAGGGGGTACCAAGCTCGGGAAGTTTTTGGTGATCGGATCGCTGCATCTTGTTTCTCAGTTGCTGATCTATTGAGGGATCGGCACAGGGGATCTAACACTCCATCTTAATTTGATCCCGCCCTGAGAGCAATCAGCGCTAGGTGGGAGTTAGCTTGGGCCAATTTGGTTAATTGGGAAGATGCGCGGGGCGTCTCCCCGCAAAGGGGGCTTACGCCGCAGCTCACTGGAACTTTTCTCACATTAAGATTTTTCAGGAATAGCGGGCGGGGAAAGGAGGTTTGTAGCCATGAAGCCAATATGAAAGGACGGGTTTCAATGCGCAGTATTTTTCGAAAGCTGTCGCTGTGCGCGGCAGTCGGAGCGGCTGGGTTATTGGGGGTTTGCTCGCGGGCGTCGGCAGTAACGATGGAAGTCGGAGCGGCGACGATGAACGCGACCAACCTCGGCGGCGGAGAGTGGCAATACGCAATTTCGCTGTCGAACGATTCAGCAACGAATACCTCTGACACGACGATCGGTACGTTCTGGTTTGCGTGGGCGCCGGGGCAGGAATATATGACGGCGGTTCCGACGGACGTACAGTCAGCAACGGGGTGGACGGAGAAACTTACCGGTGCCGGCAATTCGACGGATGGGACGGCGATTCAGTGGGTGGCAGGGAACAGCAGTTTGCTCGATGCGGGGCAAACGATCGCCGGTTTCCAATTCGAAAGCACGGAAACACCGACAGAAATCACGGGGCCGAACCCGTTTTTCCAGAACCAGCCGCAAACGCAATCGGCTGCCTATACGGCAGGGCCATTTAGCGATACGACCACTGCGGGAGATGTGTTTGATGTTGCCTTGGGGACGGTGAATTCCACTCCGCCGGGTGGTTCGACCGGGCCGGTTGGCGGTGGTGGCGGTGGGACGTCGGCGGTACCGCTGCCGGCGGCATGCGGGCAGGCGATTGTGGGGTTTGTGATGATTGGGATTTTTGCGCTCGGGAAGAGAGTGGCGCGGCGGTTTTCCGTGGTGTGATCGAAGACGCGCCGGACAAGTCCGGCGGCTACACGGGGATTGCGTTACTTCACGTCTATGGGAGCGCCCTTTTTACGGGCGCTTTCGTACATGGCTTGGATGATGGCGACTGCTTTGCGGGCTTCGGGGCCGGCGGTTTCGGCGTCTTTGTTGTTGGACCAGGATTCGTAGACGTGGTGCATGTTTTTGCCGTGGAGGTCGAGGCCTATGTCGGTGGCGGCTTTGCCGCCGCCGGAGTTTTGGCGCGGGCTGGGTCTAGGCGGTTTAGGAGGTCCTGGTCGGTGGGTTGGGGTTCTTTGAATTCGAAGCGTTTGAGGCCGTTTTCGGAGATGGCGGAGCCGAACTCGCCGCCGATTTCGATGCGGACGGCGCCGCCGGGCCACATGGCAGTGGTGGAGACGTAGGTTCCGTAGGCGCCGTTTTCGAATTGTAGAGCACAGGTCAGGGTGTCTTCGACTTCGATTTGGGGGTGGATTCGGCTGGAGGCGAAGGCGCTTACGGTTTTGATGGGGCCGATGATCCACTGAGCCAAGTCCACCTGGTGAACGCCCTGGTTCATGACGGCGCCCCCGCCGTCGAGCTTCCAGGTGCCGCGCCAGCCGGCGGTGGCGTAGTATTCGTCGCTGCGATACCAGGGGGTGAAGATTCCTGCCCAGGCGAGGCGTCCGAAGCGGTTTTGTTTGACGGCGTCGCGGAGGACGATGTTGGCCTCGTTCCAGCGGTTTTGGAAGATTCCGGCGAGGCGGACGCCGTGCTTTTTGGCGGCGTCGATCATTTCATCGACGCGGTCGGGGAGGATTTCCATGGGTTTTTCGACGAGGACGTTTTTGCCGTGCTGCATGGCGGTGATGGCGGGGCCTTTGTGCTCGCCGGAGGGGGTGCAGACGTGGACGGAGTCGAGCTTTTGGGTTTTGAGCATCTCCGTCAGGTCGGTGAAGATGGGGACGTCGGTGCTGGTTTGAGTGATAACCTTTTTGGCTTTGGGGCCTTCGACGTCGCAGACGGCTACGACCTGGCAGTTGGGGACTTTCTGGAGTGAGCGGAGGTGGACTTCGCCGACGACGCCGGTGCCGATGATGGCGATTTTCCAGGGGGTGGGCATTGGGGGAATGCTACGGGTGTTGGGGGGGTGGGGACAAGGGGGAAGGGAAGGGGATAGTCCCGCGGGTGCAAGCACCCCGCGGCTTTGATACTGGAGGGTGGTGGGAGTTCGGGGATCTTTTGCGCGGCTTTTCGTGTCCCTGGGGGATCAATGCGATTAGAAGCTGGAGGTGACGTAAGGGAGCAGGGCGATGTAGCGGGCGCGTTTTACGGCGCGGGCGATCATGCGTTGTTCCATGGCGCTGTGCCGGTGCGTTTTCGGGCGAGGATTTTGCCGTTGCCGCTGACCATTTTGCGGAGGGATTCTGTGTCCTTATAGTCGATGTAGACCTTGCCGGCGGCGCTGGTGCGGGCGATTTTCATCTTGGGGCGGGAGAAGGTTTGAAACTTCTCTGATTTTTCGCGGCGTTCGGGCTTTTCTCTGGGCATTAAGGGCTCCGTGTTCAGTTAAATCAAGGGTGGGGAATTGTAGCGATGGGAGAGGGGATGGCAAGGAGGCTTGGCGAGAGGTTGGTTGATCCCACTTTGCCCCGTCTAAAATGCTTCCCTACAATGACGCGTTCGAGTTCCGGAGCGATTTTGGCTAACGCAGAACAAAAGTTCATTCGGATTAAGGGCGCGCGCGAGCACAACCTTAAGAATATCAACGTGGAGATTCCGCGCGATCGGCTGGTTGTTGTCACGGGGTTGAGCGGGTCGGGGAAATCGACGCTGGCGTTTGATACGGTTTATGCGGAGGGGCAGAGGAAATATGTGGAGTCGCTGTCGGCGTATGCGCGGCAGTTTCTGGAGCAGTTGCAGAAGCCGGATATTGATGAGATCGAGGGATTGCCGCCGACGATTGCGATTGAGCAGAGGTCGGCGTCTTCGAATCCGCGGTCGATCGTGGCTACGACTACCGAGATTTATGATTATTTGAGGGTGCTGCTTGCGCGGGCGGGGACGCCGCATTGCTGGATTTGCGGGAGGGAGATTGCTAGCCAGTCGCCTTCGCAGATTGTCAGTGCGGTGATGAAATATCGGGCGGGGACGAAGGTGATGATCCTGTCGCCGCTGATCAAGGGGCAGAAGGGGGAACATAAGGAGACGTTTGGGGCGATTAAGAAACAGGGGTTTGTGCGGGCGCGGGTGGATGGGGAAATTCTAGAGCTGGCGGGGAATGAGGTGCCGGCACTTACCAAGACGAAGGTTCATACGATCGAGGCGATCGTGGATCGGATCGTGCTGAAGGCGGAGGTTCGGTCGCGGCTGGCGGATAGTATTGAGACGGCGCTGAAGCTTTCGCAGGGGGTGGTTGTGGTGACGGTGCAGAAGGAGGGGGAAGGGTGGTCGGATCAGACGTTCAGCGAGAAGTTTGCGTGTCCGGAGCATCCGCATGTTTCGCTGCCGGAATTGGAGCCGCGGATATTCAGCTTTAACAGCCCGCATGGGGCGTGCGCGGTTTGTCATGGGCTGGGGACGAAGTTTGAGTTTGATCCGGAGCTGATCGTGCCGGATTCGTCGCTTTCGCTGGAGAACGGGGCGATTGAAGCTTGGCGAAAAAACGGGAAGCGGATGAATATTTTTTACAGCCGGGTGCTGCGGCAGTTTTGCCGGGATTTTGGGATTTCGTATACGCAGGCCGTTTAAGGATATTCCGAAGAAGGTTCAGCAGATTTTGATGGATGGGACGGAGAAGCGCGGGGATGGAGGATCGGGAACCTGGTTTGAAGGGGTGTTGCCGAACTTTCAGCGGCGGTTTGAGAATACGGAGAGCGAATTCGTGAAGACGCGGTTGCATCAATATATGTCGGAGCAGCCGTGCGAGGTTTGCGGGGGGACGCGGTTGAAGACGGAGGCGCTGGCGGTGCGGTTGCACAGCGATACGGCAGGTCCGGTGGCGGCCCCCCTGCCGGGGGCGGATGGGATCAAGCTGCCGGGGTATAGCATTCATGATGTTTCGACGATTGACGGTGCGAGACGCGCGAAGCGATTTTTCGAGAATCTGCAGCTTGAGCGAAGAGGGAGAGGCGATCGCGGAGCCGATCGTGCGGGAGATTTCGGCGCGGCTGGGGTTCATGATCGATGTGGGGCTGGGGTATCTGACGCTGGATCGGAAGACGGCGACGCTTTCGGGCGGGGAGGCGCAGCGGATCCGTCTGGCGACGCAGGTGGGGAGCGGGCTGGTGGGGGTGTGCTATGTGCTGGATGAGCCGACGATCGGGCTGCATCAGCGGGATAACACGCGGCTGATTCGGACGCTGAGGCGGCTGCGGAAATTGGGAATACGGTGATGATGGTGGAGCATGATGAGGAGTGCATTCGGGCGGCGGATTATCTGATCGATATCGGGCCCGGCGGCAGGGGCGCATGGGGGGCAGGTGGTATGCGCGGGGGCGATGCCGGAGGTGTTGGGGAATACGAAGAGCACGACGATTAAATATTTGACGGGGGAATATGCGATCGTGACGCCGCAGACGCGGCGGCCGGTGAATCCGGATAAGAGTGCGCTGGAGCTGAAGGGGTGCCGGCAGAATAATTTGAAGGATATCGATGTGCGGATTCCGCTGGGCGGGGCTGGTTTGCGTGACGGGGGTGAGCGGGTCGGGGAAGTCGACGCTGGTGAATCAGACGCTGCTGCCGGTGTTGAAGCGGAAGCTTTATGCGTCGAAGGTGAAGGCGGGGGTGCATAAGGCAATCAACGGGATCAATAAGATCGATAAGGTGATTGAGATTGATCAGAGCCCGATCGGGCGGACGCCGCGATCGAATCCGGCGACGTATACCGGCGTGTTCGACGATATTCGGAAGGTTTTTGCGAAGACGCGGGAGGCGAAGATTCGGGGGTATGAGGCGGGGCGGTTCAGCTTTAACGTGAAGGGCGGGCGGTGCGAATCTTGCCAGGGGCAGGGGAACAAGTGCATCGAGATGCACTTTTTGCCGGATGTTTATGTGGATTGCGAAGTGTGCCATGGGACGCGCTACAACGCGGAGACGCTGGAGATTCATTACCGGGGGAAGAGCATCGCGGATGTGCTGAGCATGACGGTTGAGGAGGCGCTGGCGTTCTTCGAGAATTTTCCGCGGATCGCGCAGTTGCTTGAAGGCGCTGAATGATGTGGGGTTCAGTTATGTGAAGCTGGGGCAGCCGAGCACGCAACTATCGGGCGGGGAGGCGCAGCGGGTGAAGCTGGCGACGGAGCTGGGGAAATCGGCGACGGGGCATACGCTTTATGTGCTGGATGAGCCGACGACCGGGCTGCATTTTGCGGATATTCATAATTTGCTGAACGTGCTGAATCGGCTGGCGGATTTGGGGAATACGGTTCTGGTGATCGAGCATAATCTGGATGTGATCAAGTGCGCGGATTGGATTATTGATATGGGTCCGGAGGGGGGCGAGGGGGGCGGAAGGGTTGTGGCGGCGGGGACGCCGGAGGAGGTGGCGCGGGTGAAGGGGAGTTATACGGGGGAGTATTTGGGGCCGAAGTTGGGTGAGGAGCGGGAGACGCGGCAGAAGATTGCTTAGAGGGGTAGCGGTGATTCTTTGACGAGTCCGACCCCCTCCCCAACCCTCCCCCGGAGTACCGGGGGCGGGGGAAAATTCTAAGAAAATTCGGGGCGAAAATTCGAGCGATCATCCTCGGGCGGCGCGGACGGCCAGGTGGATGAAGATGCAGGCGAGGAGGAAGGGGAGGAAGAAGATGAACCCGTCTTGTCCGACGAGGAAGGCGAGCGGTAAAAAACGCAGAGACCTCACGGACGGTAAAAGTATCAGAACGGGAGTCGGTCAGTAACGCGGATTCGGGGGATTAGCAGCCGATAACGTGTTTTCCGGCAATAAGTTGGGGGGAATATTCCTTAGAAAATGTTGGGTGAAGCTCGCGACAGTGCAAAAAGCTGCTAATATCTTCACAATATACGCAACGTCGAGGTTTATGGCTGAAAACCTTCGAATCCGGCTTTGTGCGAATATTGCGTATGCGTATAGCCGGGGGATTCTGCGCGGGATCGCGGACTTCGCGAAGATCCATGGGAACTGGGACTTTGATTTCAATCCGATGTCGGACTGGGATTTTTCGCGGAGCCTGACGAAGGACGATTTCGACGGGTTCATTATCCAGATCAAGGATCGGGGGCAGGCGGACTTTCTCATTCAGATGGGGAAGCCGGCGGTGAATGTCGCAAATATATTGAATCCGGCGGCGGGGTTGCCGGGGGTTTTTCCGGATGATGCCGCGACGGGGCGGATGGCGGCGAAATATTTTCTGGAAGAGCGGCATTTGCGGAGCTTCGCGTTTTGCGGGCCGTTTGAGCTGGAATGTTGCCGGATCAGGCGGGACGGGTTTTGCGCGGCGGTGGCGCCGTATTCGTGCGTGGCGCTGGATATGTCTGGGGAGGAGACGGCGGCGCAGCGCGGGGAGGTGCTGAGATCGCTGCCGCGGCCGCTGGGGATTTTTTGCTACAATGATGCGTTTGCGCGGGTGGTGGTGCGGGAAGTGGTTCGCAGCGGCGCGATTGTGCCAGATGATGTGGCGGTGCTGGGGGTGGATAACGATGACATTCAGTGCGAGCTTTCGGGGGTGAGGCTGTCGAGCATCCGGCTGAATACGGAAGAGATCGGGTATGAAGCGGCGGCGCTGCTGGCGCGGCTGATCGCGGGGGAAGCGGCGCCGGCGAAACCGATTTTGATTCCGCCGCGCGAGGTGATTACCAGGCGATCGACGGACGTGATTGCGCTGGGGGATGGGGAGGTGGCATCGGTGATGCGGTTCATCCGGGACCAGGGGGGGAGGGACATCAGCGTGGAGGATTTGCTGGCGCGGACGGCGCTGTCGCGGCGGTCGCTGGAGATGCGGTTTCGCAAGGCGCTGGGGAGATCGCCGTACCAGGAGATTCGGCGGGTGCAGATTGAGCGTGCGCGGCTTCTGCTGGCGGGGACGGATCGGCCGGTGCGAGAGATCGCGGATGCTTGCGGGTTTAAGGAGACGCGGCAGCTTAGCACGGCGTTTCAGGAAAGGTTTGGGCTTAGTCCCAGGCAGTATCGGAGGAGGTCGAGGGAGGGGGGGAAACCTGAAACCCGAAATTCGAATGACGAATCAAATTCGAAATTCGAATGTTCGAAATCCGAATGATCGAGTGGCTTTTTCAATCGCGAGGTTAGTCAGATGAATGGCGGGGTTGGGGGCGGGTTTCTTCCATGGCTTTTTCGAGGGCGGTCATGATGGGGTCGGTGCAGGCGCGGGAGGAGAGGACCTGCTTGCTGTTGGTGGTGAGGTCGATGAGGAGGATTTCCCATTCTTCGCCGGTTTTGCTGGGGATGAGGCGGAGGGGGCCTTGCCAGTCGGTCTCGATGGTGGTTTCGACGCCGGGGAAACGGATGGAAGCGCCGGCGTGGACGACGTTCTGGACGACGACTTCGGGGCAGCGTTTGGCGCGGCTGGCGTCGTAGGCCTGGCGGAGGGCGCGGAGCATTTCGTCGGCTTCTTTTTCGGCGGCGAGGGCTTCATTGAGCATGTCGGCGGACTGCTGCTTCTGGGTGGGGGTGGGGGTGGGGTTGCGCATCTGCTTGAGCATTTGCTCGACGTTTGTGCGCATGTCGGCGGCTTTTTTCCGGCGGGCGAGGACGATGTGGAGCTTTGATTTGGCGAGTTGGCGGAGGGCGTCGTCGATGCCGGCTTCGACGAAGATTTTTCGCTGGTGGGTGTTCCGAGTGACTGGCAGGAGACCCCGCCGTTGGCGGTGACGTGGGCGGACATGAGGGGGCCGCGATCGACGGCGAGGCGTCCGGTGCAGGCGATTTTGGAGTTGGAGACGGTGCCGTTGACGACGATGTTTCCACCGGCGGCGAGGGTGGCGTTGGTGGAATATTTGCAGGAGATATCACCGGTGGCGGAGCAGTGGCCTTTTTCCTTGCCGACGATTCCGCCGTTCACGTGGAGGTTGCCGTTGGCGACGATTTCGGCGCCTTCGACGGCGCCACCGACGAAGACGTTTGCGCCTTTGACCTTGAAGAGGTCGAGGACGCCGCGGCGGATGTGGACGTCGCCGGAGACGTCGACGTTGCCGGAGGCGAAATCGACATTGCCGGGAACTTCGAGTGCGTCTTCGACCCAGAGGGAATAGCCCTCGTGATTAATTCGGCCGAGGGTGGTGGCGTGGATGGTGATGCCGTCGGGGTCGAGGGCGACGTTTTTGCCGAGGTCGAAGACGGGGCTTTGGGCCTTCATGTGGGAGGCGGGCTTGCCGAAGACGTCGATGCCATCGGTGCCTTTGAGGGCGGGGTGGATTTTGGCGATGACCTGACCGGGGCGGGCGGTGAGGTAGGCCATGCGTTCGTAATGGCTGAGCTTGAGACTGGGGTCGGGTGGGGCGACGAGGATTTCCAACCAGGATGGCTTGCCGTGGATGGGGCGGGTGCCTTCGAGAAGGAGGATGTCGGCGTGGGCGCGGATTTTACCGTCGGGGTCGGCGTGGGCGGCGATGAGCTGGGGGTCGGGGACGAGGATGTCCATGCCGGTGAGCTGGGCGGTGAGGTCGTCGGGGGCGACGCCGCGGTCGGGGGTTTCGCTGCACTTGAGCGTGACGGTCATGCCGTCGGGAGAGACCTCCACGTCGGCAACGACGACCACGTCGGATTTGAGGGTGCTGGGCATAGGCGCTCGAGACCTGGTGCGTTCATTTGAAAATGAATCAAATGCGCGCGGCGTTATATTTATATCGGAGCAAATATGTGCGGTGTTGATACCTGAAGGGGGTATTGGAGTGAACCGCCCCCACCCTAGCCCTCCCCCGGAGTACCAGGGGAGGGGATTAAAAGGGTGGGCCGATAACTTAGTGAGGATCGGATTCGTTGAAGAGATCGTTTTGGGTTTCGTCGAGAGGCTGGGCGGGGGGCACGTATTTGAGGTTGAGGTGTTCGTAGGCTGATTTGGCGGCGCGGCGGCCCTGGCGGGTGCGCATGACGAGGCCGGTTTGCAATTGGAAGGGCTCGACGACGTCGACGAGGGTGTCGACTTCTTCGCCGAGGGTGGCGGCGATTGCTTCGACGCCGGCGGGGCCGCCGTCGTAGACCTGGATGAGGGTGCGGAGGAAGGCGCGGTCTTGTTCGTCGAGGCCGCGGTCGTCGATGCCTTCGAGTTTCAGGGCTTCTTGCGTGATGGGGAGGGTGAGGTGGCCGTCGGCCTCGACGGCGGCGAAATCGCGGACGCGGCGGAGGAGGCGGTTGGCGATTCTGGGGGTACCGCGGCTGCGGCGGGCGAGTTCCCAGAGGGATTTGTCTTCGGCTTTCAGTTTGAGGAGCTGGGCGTTGTGACGGAGAATTTCGTGAAGGGCTTCGGGGGTGTAGAACTCGATGTGGTTGGAGATGCCGAAGCGGCTGCGCATGGGGCCGGTGAGGAGGCCGATGCGGGTGGTGGCGCCGATGAGAGTGAAGGGAGGGATGGGCATGTTGAGGGTGCGGGCGTGCATCCCGTTATCGACCGTGATATCGACCTTGAAATCCTCCATCGCGGGATAGAGGTATTCCTCGACGATTGCCGGCAGCCGATGGATTTCATCGATGAAAAGCACGTCACCCTGATTGAGCTTGGTGAGGATGCCAACGAGGTCGGCGCCCTTGGTGAGGGCTGGGCCGTTGGTGACGTGGACCTGGGCGGCCATTTCGTTGGCGATGACGTGGGCGAGGGTGGTTTTGCCGAGGCCGGGAGGGCCGTGGAGGAGGATGTGCTCGACGGGCTCCTTGCGTCCGCGGGCGGCATCGACGGCGATCTTGAGGCGGCGGAGGAGGGTTTCCTGGCCGATGTACTGGGAGAAGTTTTTTGGGCGGAGGGCGAAGTTGAAGCGATTTTCTTCTTCGGAAGCGGCTTCGGCGGAGACGATGCGTTCGCGTGGCATTAGCACTGTTTTAGCGAGGCGGATTCAGATCACAAGTGAGGGATGTTGCTGGAAACGGGGGCGACCGGCGGCTGGGGCGTCCAGGCGGCGAAGGGGGTTTTGGCTCGGCAGGCGAGACAGGTATTCCAAAGATGGGAGCGTCCGCAGCCGGGACAGGAAATCTGGTGCTCGAAGGCGTCGAAGCGAGCCTTGCATTGGGAGCAGATCCAATACGGGCCGAGGGGTGGATGGGTGCGACAGACGGGGCAGGCGACATTTTCGCGAACGGGGGCGGATTGCCGGCGAAGGACCATTTGTGCGCTGCGGAAGCCCATCCAGGCCTGGTATGCGGCGAAGGCGGCCATGAGTCCGAGCCAGGGTCCGCTCACGTAGAGGGCAAAGATACCGAGGCCTACGGCGCCCGATGATTCCGATGACGCTGGCGACCATGAGTGAGCGGCCCATTCCCAGGGCGAACCACAGTAGGGACCAGAGAATCTTGCCGCCGTCGAGGGGGTAGACCGGGAGCATGTTGAAGATCAAAAGTACGAGGTTGATGGTGGCGACGGCGCGGAGAAAGAAATCGAAATCCGAGGTTCCTGAGAGAAAGAGGAAGGGGAGTGTGAGGGGGAGAAGAGCGACGTTGACGAGAGGCCCGGCGACGATGCTCCAGAGCATTGCGCCCGGGCCGAAGGGGCGGGCTTACGTAGGCGACGCCACCGAGGGGCCAGAGGACGATGCGATCGGCTCGCCCCCCTACCGAGCGGCAGGCGAGGGCGTGTCCGAATTCGTGCATGGTGACGATGGCGAAGAGAGCGATCAGTTCGGCGACGTTCCAGAGGGGGGAGGTGTAGTTGCCGCGGCGTTGCATAAGGTCGTACGCGGCGACGAGGAACCAGGACCAGTGGAGGAAAACCGTGATTCCGAAGACCTGAAAGAGTCGGAAGCCATTTTTTGGCATATGGGAATTGTAGTGCGGTTTCAGCGGGTAGTGGATGAGGATGGGGCGAAGTGGTGAATTTTCAATACCCCACGGCAGCGCCGTGGGCGTTCAGGGATTAAACTGAATTGTTACGTTTCAGCGTGAGGTGCGGAGACGGAGCATTTCGCGGAGGAGGGATTCGGGGGCTTTCATGGTTGGATTTGATTGGCGGGCGCGGTCCAGGAGGCGTTCGGCTTCGGGGCGGGGAATACCGAGTTGGACAGCGGCGTCTAGGGCTTCGGATTCGATTTCGGAATGGGCGGAGAACGCGGCCGGGGCGGGGCCGGCGAGGGCGAAGGGTGCGGCTTTGCCGGCAAGCTCGGCGACGATCAGTTCGGCCATGCGTTTGCCGATTTCGGGGAGCTCGACGAGATAGCGGGCGTTTTTGGCTTCGATGGCGGCGGCAATCTGGCCGGTGGGCTGGACGAGGGCGCGGAGGGCGCGCTTGGGGCCGATGCCTTTTACGGTGATGAAGAGCTGGAAGAATTGTTTGTCTTCGGGGCGGAGGAATCCGATGAGGCGCGGGGTGAGACCGCCGCGGGTGGGGTCGCCTTCGAGATCGAAGATGGTGTGGAGGGTGATTTCGGTGTTAGAGAGGGATTTTAGTTGGCCAATGTCGGAGGCGGGGACGAGGATTTCGTAAAGCATGGGGCCGGAGGCGAGGTAAACGCGGTCCTGGCCGACGCGCTGCAAGGTTCCGGTGATGGCGGAAATCATGTGGAGGGCATCTTAACGGAGGCTTTGGCCGCAACACAAAGCGGCGGCGAGTGCGTCGGAAACATCCGGGGGGCGGAGAGGCTCCTTCAATCGGAAAATCTGCTGGATGCCGCGCTGGATCTGGCCTTTGCCGGCGTGACCGAAGCCGACGAGGGATTGCTTGATGCGGTTGGCGGAGAATTCCTTGACGCGGACGTTGCGGCGCTGGGCGGCGAGAAGGATGACGCCGCGGGCGTGGGCCATGAGGATGGCGGTGCGCGGGTGGTTGTAGTGGGAATAGATCTGTTCGACGGCGCAGATATCGGGAGTGTGTTCGGCGAGGAGGCTGTCTAATTCGGATTCCAGTTCGACGAGGCGCTGGGGGATGGTGAGCTTTGGGGAGAGGCGGATGACACCGCCGTCGATGAGCTTGGGAGAAGCGAGGCGGAATTCTACGACGCCGTAGCCGGTGATTTGGAGGCCCGGATCGATGCCGAGGATTTTCATGGGATTAGGATAGTAGCAGTTCCAAATCTTCTTTCCCGAGGCGGCTGATAAGTGCGTTGTCGGCGTTGATGATGGCATCGGCCAGATCGCGCTTGCTTTGCTGGAGCTTGATGACTTTTTCCTCGACCGTGTCCTTGGCGATGAGGCGGTAGGCGAAGACCTGGCTGGTTTGGCCGATGCGGTGGGCGCGGTCGATGGCCTGGGCTTCGACGGCGGGGTTCCACCAGGGGTCGAGGAGGAAAACGTATTGGGCGGCGGTGAGGTTCAGGCCTACGCCGCCGGCTTTCAGGCTGATGAGGAAGAGTTTGCAGTTGGGGTCGGTCTGGAAGCGCTCGACGTTCTTCTGGCGGTCGCGGGTTTTGCCGTCGAGGTATTCGTAGACGACGCCCTGCTCGTCGAGCTTTTTGCGGACGATGGCGAGGAAGCTGGTGAACTGCGAGAAGACAAGCGCCTTGTGCCCTTCCTCGGCAACTTCCGCGAGGCGGGGGAGGAGAGTGTCGAGCTTGGCGCTGGCGTCGTCGAGGCGGGTTTTGCTGAGCAGGCCGGGATGGCAGGCGGCTTGGCGCAGGCGAAGAAGGGCTTCGAGGACCTGCAATTTGGATTTGCCGAGACCCTCCTGCTCGATTTTGGTCAGCAGGGATTGGCGGTAATGCTCTTTGAGCTCGTCGTAGAGGGCACGCTGGGGCTTGTCCAGTTCGCAGAAGATCGTTTGCTCGAATTTTTCGGGGAGATCGCGGGCGACCTGCTCCTTGGTGCGGCGGAGGATAAAGGGGCGGAGGGCGCTGGCGAGGAACTGGCGCGTTTCGGCGCTGGCGGCGCGATCGGCGCCGACGACCATGGAGGAAAAGGCGCGGGAGGCGCCGAGCATGCCGGGGTTGAGGAATTCGAAGAGGCTCCAGAGTTCGCCGAGGTGGTTCTGGACGGGGGTGCCGGAGAGGGCGAGGCGATGATCGGCGCGGAGAAGGCGGGCGGCTTTGGCGGATTCGCTGGCGGCGTTTTTGATGGCCTGGGCTTCGTCGAGGATGACGTAGTCGAAGCGGATGTCGCGCCAATCGGCGACGTCGTTGCGAAGGGTGCCGTAGGTGGTGAGAACCAGATCGAATTCGTGGAAGTGGTCGGGGGTTTTGAGGCGATCGATGGTTGCGTGATCGAGGACGCGCAGCTGGGGGGCGAATTTGGCGGCCTCCTGCTGCCAGTTGAAGACGAGGGAGCGCGGGACGACGACGAGAGAGGGTCCGGTTGGGGAGGGGCCGATTTTTGAATTTCCGTTGGCGCCGGATTTCGCGGAGCGTGCGGCGTTCTTCGAGGAGGGCGAGGACCTGGACGGTTTTGCCGAGGCCCATGTCGTCGGCGAGGCAGCCGTTGAGGCCGAAGGTGCGGAGGAAGCCGAGCCAGCCGAGGCCTTCGCATTGATAGGGGCGGAGGGTGCCGGTGAAGGATTCGACGGGATCGACGGGGCGGACGCCGTCAAATTTTCGAAGCTGATCGCGGGCTTGGGCGAAGGCTTCGTCGACGCTGGCCAATGGGACTTCAGCCAGGAGGGCGTCGAGGAGGCCGACCTGGTTTTTTGCGAATTGGATGGATTCTTCCTTGACCTCCCCTACCGCGGCGAGGAGGCCGTAGCGCTTGAGCCAATCTTCGGGGAGAATGCCGACGGTGCCGTCGTCGAGGACGACGGTTGTTTCGCCTTTTCGGATGGCCTGGAGGAGCTTGGGGATTTTGATGCCGACGCCTTCGAAGTCGGCTTCGCCGTCGAGCTCGAACCAGTCGATGCCGGAGGAGACGCGGACCTGGATTTTGCCGGGCTGGCGATAAATTTTGCCGCTGACTTCGACGTGCCATTGGCGAGCTGTGAGCGCCTGGACGGCGACGGGAAGCCGCCGGGGAACGAGGGTGAACTCGGTGGGATCGGAGTCCCAATTGCGATTGGGGCGGAGGCCGAGTTCGTTGAGTAGCGCGAGGGCCTGGTGCTCGGCGTGGAGATCGCGATGGACGATTTTTCGCTGGGCGGAATCGAAGACGGCGGCGCGCTTATCGCCGTGTTCGATGGGGGCGTTTTGGTAATCGAAGGTGAGCTTGCAGACGAGGCGATCCTCGGCTCCGTGGTCGCGCTGTTTGGGGTGGGAGATGGTCAGGCGCGGCGCGGAGGCGTTCGGGCCTGGGAGATCTGCATTGATTCGGGAAGCTCGAGCGATGGAACGCGGGGGAAATCAAGCAATTCTTCGAGGAGCTGGTCGCCCTGCTCGACGGGGATTTCGAGGTTTTGTTCGTGGCGCAGGAGACGGGCGAATTGGAAGGCGCCGTCGTCTACGAGTTCGGCGATCTTGCCGTCGATGGCGACGAGGCCGCCGCGGGCGATCCACTGGGGCTTGGTGACGTCGATTTTTTGATCGCCGCGCTTGAGGACGCCCTTGAGGTGGTACGATTTACCGCTGGAGTCGGGAGCAATGGCCAGCTCCATTCGCCAGGGTTCGCCCTCTTCCCATTGGAGGGGGATGTGCTCATCGGCGTTGCCGGTCATGAGGACGCAGCGGCCGGTCTGGCACATGGATCGAAGGAGCATTACCGAATCGCGGGCGTTGCGGAACTTCAATTGGTGGGGGACGGAGATATTGTAAGGGGCGTTAAATTGCTGATCGGCGATTCCGACGAGCATGCCGATGAGCTGGCGATCGACGGGATCGGGGAGGGTGTTGATCTGGGCCATGGGGAGGCGGAGCTGCTTGAGGCCCTTGGATTTTCGGAGGGGCGGGTGAAGAGCTCGATGGAGATTTCGCGGCTTTCGCCGTCGGTGTCGGGGGAGAGGGCGTAGATGATCTGCTTGCCGGGGGGCCAAGGGTTTTGGGGAGAATCGTTTTCCCAGCTCCAATCGGTTCGCAATTCGGAGAGTCGGCGGCGCCAGACGGCGTGGGATTTGGGTTTGCTCTGCGGGGGTTTGGGCTTTTCGCGGTAGTGAATGAAATCGACCTTGCGGTTGCCGAAATTCATGGAGCGGATTTCGGGCTCGAAATCATCTTCGTCATCTTCCCAATCGTCTTCGCTTTCGTCATTGGACTCGCTGAGGCGGGGCAAATCGTCGGCGCCGGGCAGAATTTTCCGCGCGTCGGCAGCGACGAGCGTTGCCCAGATGTGCTTGCAGAGGGCGCCGTTGTCGGAGTAGTGGGGGCAGGTGCAGAAGTAGGAGTATTCGGTGCCGTTCCAGCCGATGTTGACATCGTAAAGGTCGCCGCCCTGGACCTGGGCGACGACGCGGCCGGAATCGTTTTCGAGGATGCGGACGACGCCACGGCGGAAGTAGTCCTCGCCCTTGAGTCGGGTGGTGCGGGAGAAATCCGCTTGAATTGCCTGAAGTGCCCTCAACAAAGCTGCTCCGAAAATCTCACTTTTCGCATATGTGCACCGCTGAATGCAAGGCCCCGGAAAGGAAATCGTGGATTTGGCGGGAATAATCGAGGGGATAAAGCTGTAAACCGGTGACGTGATGGACGCCCGGCAGGTCCCAGCAGATGGCGCCTGGGGGCTTGGATTTGGAGGTTGCGATGGCACGCCTGAGCTCGGCTTGGTCTTCGGGGGAGACGAAAGGGTCGTCGCCGGACTGAATCAGGAGGACGGGGCAGGGAATTTTGGGAATGATGTCTACGGGTCGGACGGCGTTGAAGTCGGCCTTGGCGATCCATTGTGCCAGACGATAGGCGGGGTCCTGGAACATTGGGCCGGGGGTGCCGAGGTTGGCTCCATGGCGCGTTGCGGCGTTGTGAAAATCTGAGAAGGGGCTTTCGAGGATGACGGCGGCGAGATCGGTGCGGATGGCGGCGGTGGCGGCGGCGACGGCGGCGCCGATGCTGACGCCGAAAAGAACCACCTGCTCGAAATCGCGCGGCGCTCGGATTTGGTTTGATCGATGACCTGGGTGATGTCGTGGCGTTCCCAGAACCCGGCGGTGGTGAAGGAGCCGCCGCTTTCTCCGTGGGCGCGAAGATCGAGGGCGAGAATGTTAAAGCCCAGGGAGCGGAGCATGGGAGCCCAGGCGATCCCCCCTACTTTCGCGTCGGAATATCCGTGGAGGATGATGGCGGATTTCCCGCGGGCTTCGGGGGTTGGGATCCACCAGCCGGCGATTTTGATTTTTCCGCCGGTGGATTCGTCAATGACCTGGAAGGAGACGGTTTCAAATTCCATTCCGAGGTCGCGCGGGGAAAGGCGGCGGAGGGCGGCGAGGGCGCGGCCGTCGGTCATGCGCTTGGGGCGGATAAGCATGAAGGCGAGGATGACGATCATTCCCGCGGCGGCGGCGAGGCCCACGGCGATCATGACAATCGCGAGGATTACGTAGCGCAGGACCATTGCGTGATGATATGCGGCGACTTCAGGGGAGCAATCCAACAATTAGTTGGGCGTCGGCATATCGAGAAAGCGGAGGAGCTGCTGCACGTCGATGGGTTTTCGTAGAACGAGGTCGGGCTTGAGGGTGGAAAGAATATCGAGGCGGCGGGGGTCGCTGACGCCGGTGGTGACGGCGACGCGGCAATTCAATTTTGCCTCCCGGATTTGACGGAGGACGGATGCTCCATCGCCGTCGGGGAGCATCAGATCGAGAACGACCACTTGAAAGGGGAGATGGAGGGAGGCGCGGGCGTCACGAATGGTTGGGGCTTCGGTCACCTTCCATCCCAGGCGGGTGAGGATGGTGCGCAGGGCGGATGCGCTGACGGCGTCGTCCTCGACGAGAAGGACGGATCCTTTGGAGGGGATTTCAGCCCCGGAGGGCCGCTGGCTCGGGGAGGGGGGAAGCTGGTTCGGGGAGTTCGTCGGGTCGAAGGGTGGGGAGAACCAGGGTGAAGCGGCTTCCGGATGCCAACTGGCTTTGGACGGAGAGATCGCCCCCAAGCTGCAGCGCCAGTCGCCGGGAGATTGCCAGTCCGAGCCCAAAGCCATTATTTCGATTGCGTTCATGGTTGTGAATTTGGAAAAATTCCTGGAAGAGGGTCTTCTGGTCATCGGGGGAAATTCCGATGCCGGTGTCGATGACATGGATTTCGACGCCGGCCCGGGAGTACTGAACGCGCACATCGACGCCTCCGTTTTGGGTGAATTTGATGCCATTGTTGACCAGGTTGGTGATGATGCGCTCGAGCTTGGCGCGGTCGGTCAGGATGCTCAGGTTTGACGGGCAATTGGAGGAGAGGAGCAGGCCCTTTTTTTCGGCGAGGGGGCGATTGGCCGCGAGCGATTCGGAAATGATGTCAGCCAGTTGGTGGATGGCGAGGTTATTTTTTTCTGACCAGTCGACGCGGGCAAAATCGAGGAGGCTGTCGAGCATTAAGGCGGCGGCGGCGACGCTTTTGCGGATTTCGGAAAGGCTGGCCTTGAGGGCATCGGGGTCGGCGACATTCATCTCGGCGACGGTGGCCTGCAGAATCAGGCCGTTGAGGGGAGTGCGAAGATCGTGGCTGATGGCGTTGAGGAAGAGGGCCTTTTGCTTGGATTGTTCGAGTGAAGCTTCGAGGTCTTTTTGAAGCTGGGTGCTTCGGCCGATGGCGCTGTACACGACCTTGAGCTCGCGGGCGCCGAGGGCGTATTTCCAGGTGTAGAAGACGAGGACGGCGAGGACGATGTCGTAAAGGCGCCAGGCGGGCCAGACCATTTTGATGGGGATGAAGAGGTATCCGCAGACGCCGCAGAAGACAAAGATATTGCGTATGTTTCCGAGGGCGTTTTTGGCGGGAAGCCTGGGGAGGGTTCGGGCGTTGCGCCACCAGTGGACGGCGATGACGGCATAGCCGGCGGCGTTGGCGAGATCGAGCGTGACGGTGGTGGCGATCCAGAAGGTGTCATGCCCCATGCAGTGGGTGAGGAGCATGTACTTGCCGTCGCCGGCCAGCCAATTGCAGCAGTATTGCAATAGAAGAAAGATGTTGTGCATGTGAGAACTCAGCCTCCATACCGAGCTGCCCTAAGCCCTGTCGAAAACTGAAGTATCTTGTGGAGATTGCCGGGATTCAAGGAAAAAGTTTTGCTGGTTTTCCAGGTTTGATTTCCGGGGGCAAGAGGGGTGAGTTTGGTGAAATGGATTAAAGCGGGGCCATAAGGGAGTCCGATAAAAGAGGAGAGAAGAAAGGTCAGGACGGCCTTTCGCATAAAATCGTGATAGATAAGGAGCAAGTCGTGAAATTTGCGATTCCCGCCATTGCCGTTGCGCTTTTGATTGCTGCCGGGTGCCAGGAGCAGCAGGGTTCCAAACCGACGACCGACGCCGGGACGCTGGATGTGAATTCGGCGCCGACGCCGGTGGCGTATGCCGCGCCTGCGCCGGTGCAGACGAGCACGCCTGATCCGGCGTTGGCGTCGCCGGCGCCGACGGATATGGCTTCGGCTTCGGGATCGAGCGCGGCGAACGGGAGCTATACGATTAAGCGGGGCGATACGCTTTGGAAGATCGCCAGCCAGCACTATGGGGATGGGAAGAAATGGCGTGAAATCGCGGATGCGAATCCTGGTCTGACTCCCAGCGAACTGCGCGTGGGGCAGACGATCACGCTGCCGTAAGCACAATCCACTACGCAAGACGGACGCAGCCAGGGTTAGTAACACTGGCTGCGTTCTTTTTTTATGCAATACAAAAAAAAGTGGTGGGTGTTGGATAGGGCGATAGAAGAGGAAGATTATTTTCGGTTACGGTTTTGGTGACGAGGGGAAGGCGTTTGCTCGTATATAACACGCGGTTCCGCCGCGATGACACATGGCTACCCTGGTGACGTTCGGGACGGCCTTGAGGTGTTGGGCAGAGATTTTTCTGATCCCATTAGGCGGGGATGGCCGGTTTGTGCTCGATTTCAACCGGTGGCGCTTCTGGGGGCGCCGACTCGACTGAATCCAGGGCTTCCGGCGGGTGCTGGGTCAGGGGGAAGGATTGGCGAATCGTTTCTGTCAGCGAGACGCCACGCGTTTTCCAGAGGGCGGCCATTTTTTTTAGCTGGGCTTCGGAGCGGCGGAAACATAGCTGGACCGCCTGCAAAAGATCGGATTGCAATCTCATATCGTGCAGGGCAAGGTCGCATTCGACGGATTCGCGCATGATACGCTCGGCCAGGACGACGTAATCGTGCCAGAGGCCCAGGGCGGTTTGCATGCGTTTGAAGAGGGAGAGGACGGCGGCGGGTAATTTGTTTCCCTGCTCGCGGGCCATTTCCAGGGTGTAGCGAAGCGATTTGCCGGCGATGCGAAGCTGGTGGGGGTCGTTTCTTCTCTCGCCGGCGAGGTCCTGGGCTTGTTCGATGAAGGCGTCGAGCTGGAGATGCACCGACTGGGCGAGAAGCTGCTCGATGGAATCGCGGGCCTGCTCGATTTCGTGGCGCATGCCCCACCATGTACCCAGGCGCGCCAGCATTCGTGCGGGGGGGGCTTTTTCGCCGGCGGAGTCGATGGCCTGGCGGCGAAGCTCGGTGAGGCGATCGCGGAGCCATTGGATGGCGGGTTGTAATTTCGGCTGCTTGAATTCTTCGAGGTGTTCGAGCATCACGTCGATGTCGCGCAGGGGGCCGAGCTGGCGGCGAAGGCATTTTCCGACGCGATTGAAAGGGCGACGCGATTTGTTGGAGACGACCGGCTCGACGAGGGTGGTGAGGGCCTTGAGGCGGCGGGTGATGACGCGGGCATCGTGGACGGCTTCCTCGTCCTGCCCCCCTACCGCGGAGGGGATCAGCTCGCGGAGATTCTCGACGAGGGAGTCGGCGTATTCGAGTAATGGGAAATCGGGGTCGTGCTTGGACATTGCGCGGGAATGTTAGCAGAAATTGCCGAATGCCGAAGGCCAAATGCCGAACTAATTCAGGGAGATCAATCCTTTTACATCCTACACAAAATCGGCAAGCCAGCTGTTACGACTCGCGGCTTTCTGCCTGAGACCGAGGATTGAGACACGGCCGCGTGGCTATCGACATGCATCGTTTGAAGACAAGAAATCGCACTACGGATGTAGGCGTAACCGCTTGAAGTTCTAGGACAATGGAATATCATAAAGACAAGGTTTCATTCGAAATGGGCAAATCCAAGCGCAATGAAAGTGGCACACGCCGAGTTAACGATTTTGAAAGAAAATCCCAAAGCCCATCTGCTGACGAAAATATCCGGCTAGACCTTCGAACTCTAGGCCAAAACTATGAATCTTACACCTCCGAACCGTCCGAAATTGTAGTTGGGCTAGTTGGTCCGCTTGGCACCGATACCCCGAAGGTTCGGAAAATGATTTCCGAGCGACTTCGCGCATACGGATACGAATCTGACGAAATCCAGATCAGCACGATGATAATTCCCGTGCTGGCGGGGACGGAAAAGATTCCGCCCAAAACACAGCAATACAACTATCGGAACCGACTAATCAATCTCGGTAACGCCATTAGGAAGAAAACAGAAAACAACGCGATATTGGCGATTGCTGCAGCGGCAGAAATTTCCCGCCGACGACCGAACCCTGAGAAAAAGGTCACAAAAAGGGCCTACATAATCAGCTCCTTAAAAAACCCGCAGGAGGTCGAGGAGTTAAGGAAGATCTACGGCGGCGGCTTTTATCTTTTTGCCATTCATTCTGACAGAAATCGCAGAGCGGAAAAATTGACCGAAAGTGGTATCACCCTAGATCTCGCTTGGAAGCTGCTGCTTAGGGACGAAGACGAAAAATACTCCCACGGGCAACACACGGCCGACACTTTTCATCTTGCAGACTTTTTTGTTGCTGATGAGAACAATGACGACAAACTTCAAAATAGCATCACTCGATGCCTGGACGTGATCTTTTCCAATCCATTTATAACTCCGACGTTCAACGAATTTGCAATGTTCATGGCCTTCGCATCGTCCTTGCGAAGCGCCGATCTGTCCCGTCAGGTTGGTGCCGTAGTTACGAGAAAATCGGAAATCCTAACGACGGGCGAAAATGACTGTCCCCGTGCTGGCGGTGGTTTGTATTGGCCTCTGTTTATAGGGGATCGAGTGGATGACGAGCCTCGGGGGAGGGACTATAAACGCGGCTTTGACAGCAACGCAGTTGAAAAGGAGAAACTAATACGAAAAATTCTGGAGCACCTTCATCCAAGCCAAAGAGGCCGCATCGAACCAATCCTCCGAGCCAGTCCCATTCGCGACATCACCGAGTATGGAAGAGTGGTACACGCGGAGATGGAAGCCCTACTAGCTTGCGCCAGGAATAACATATCTTCTGTTGGAGCAACAATTTACTGCACTACATTTCCCTGCCACAATTGTGCTAAACACATAATCGCGGCTGGAATCAAGGAGGTCATCTACGTTGAACCGTATGCGAAAAGCAAGGCTTTCGAGTTTCACGACGATTCGGTCACGTCTGAAAAGCAAGAGGCCGACACGCTCGTAAGGTTTAAACCTTTCATTGGAGTGGGCCCACGACAGTTTTTTGATTTGTTCTCGCTATCTCTGAGTTCTGGCATTAAAGTTAGCCGAAAAATGGATGACGGATCGGGCAGAGCGAATGTTTGGAGCGAAAAGCTAGCAACTCCACGAATTAAGCTGTTTCCAGTTGCGCACCGCGAATTCGAAGACGCAGCCGTGAGCTATCTAAAAGCCATTACGAAAAACCGAAAGGGAAAACGTGAGAAAAAAGGATGATGAGGGAACAGATCCGGTCGTGTACGCGCTTTGGAAATTCATCCGAAATAGCAAGCGTAAGCCGCTTCCCGCCTTTAAGGAACAATTTTTATCTTGCTATAAGCCTCTAAAGAACAAGACGCATTTTCACTCATCGACCGCTACTGTGAGGAATATCAAGAGGGGGCTGCCAAAAACTCATGCTTTGAAACTACTCGACAATCCAAATCCAAAGGCAACGGCAAATACCTCTGAATTGACGGTTGTCTCCGGATAAAGCGCAGCGTAGTACGCCGAACTCAAGTTCGGAACTCAAAAAACGTCCCCGCTTTTCAACAATTCATTCCGATATCGAACTTCGACGGGCTCTCTTCGAATCTGGGCCTCAAAACCAAGAGCGGCCAAGCCGCAATCTGATGCGGCCTCATGCTCTTATCTTTTTCAGCGTTCGCCGCATGAGGACGGCCTGGACGTCTTCGCACTTTTCGATCGCGTCGGGGAGGCAGCGCAGGGCGCAGGTTCCATCGGCGCCTAGCTTCCAGGAGTGGGTTTTGCTGGCGCACATGGCGTCGAGAATTTCGCGGAGGCGCTCGCGCAGCGGCGGGGATTCGACCGGGGTGATGGCTTCGACGCGCCAGTCGAGATTGCGGTTCATCCAGTCGGCGGAGCCGATGAAGAATTCTTCGTCGCCGCCGTTGAGGAAATGATAGATTCGGGAGTGTTCGAGGAAAACGCCGAGGATGCTGATGACGCGTGATGTTGTCGGACATTCCCGGGACGCCGGGGCGGAGGCAGCAGAAGCCGCGGACGAAGAGCTCGATTTTCACGCCGGCCTGGGAGGCGGCGTAGAGGCTTCGGATGATTTTCGGGTCCTGCAGGGCGTTCATCTTGGCGACGATGCGGGCCTCTTTGCCGGCGCGGGCGTGCTCGATCTCGCGGCGGATCTTGAGGATGAAACGCTCGCGCATGATTGACCGGGGCGACCAGCAGCTTGCGATAGTCGCGCTTGAGGGAACGGCCGGTGAGATAGTGGAAGAGATCGATGACGTCGTCGGTGATCTGGGTGTCGCAGGTGAAGAGGCCGAGGTCGGTGTAGAGCTGGGCGGTGCGGGAGTTGTAGTTGCCGGTGCCGATGTGGCAATAGGTGCGTAAACCGTCGGGCTCTTCGCGGACGACCATGGCGATCTTGCAGTGGGTTTTGAGGCCGATGAGGCCGTAGACGACGTGAACGCCGGCGTTTTCGAGGGTGGTGGCGAGCTGGACGTTGCGCTGCTCGTCGAAGCGGGCTTTGAGTTCGACCAGGACGGCGACTTGTTTGCCGGACTCGGCGGCGTGGATAAGGGAAAGCAGGAAGGGGGAATCGGACGGCGGTGCGATAGAGGGTCATCTTGATCGCCAGCACCTTGGGATCCATGACGGCGGTGGCGATGAATTGTTCGACGCTGTCGGAGAATCCTTCGTAGGGATGATGGACGAGCAGGTCGCCTGCGCGGATGACCTGGAAAATATCGGCGTCTTCGCCTGCGAGGCGCGGCGGGGTGGATGGGCGGTCCAGGGTTTGAATTTCAGATCCGGGAGATCGAGGTTGGCGAGGGCGGCAAGGTCGGTGAGATCGACGGGGCCGCGGGTGGGGTAAATGTCCTGGGCGATCGACGTCGACGCCGCTGGATGATGAAGATGGACGCATGGCGGGGGACATGGATTGGGCGAGCTCAAGGCGGACGGCGCGGGCCATTCGGCGGGCGCGAAGTTCCTGCTCGACGAGGCTGCAGCAGATCGTCTGCGTCTTCGGCGTCCATTTCGATGTCGGCGTTGCGGGTGACGCGGAAGACGGGAATGTTCGAGGACGTTCATGCCGGGGAAGAGGAGCGAAAGATTGCCGCCGATCACCTGTTCGAGGGGGACGAAATGATTTTTGGCGGTGACGGGAACCCAGCGCGGGAGATTTTCGGGGACTTTGATGCGGACGAACGAGTTTTTCCTTGCGGGTGGGATGTTCGAGGATGACGCCGATGGAATTGCTGAGATTGGAGATGAACGGGAAGGGATGGGCGGGATCGACCGCCAGGGGGGTGAGGATGGGGAAGACGTTTCGGCTGAAGAATTGGTCGGCGCTCGACGCGATCGATGCTTGGAGAGAGCTTCATAATCGTGGATGACGATGCCCTGCTGCTCGAGGGCGGGTTGCAGATCGTCGAGCCAGCAGGCGACCTGCTCTTCGAGCATGGGGCGGAGCTGGGCGTGGATGGCGTCGAGCTGCTGAGCGGCGGTGAGGCCATCGATGGAGCGTTCGGTGACGTTGGCATGCTGCTGGCGCTGGAGCCCCCCTACCCGCTTCATGAAGAATTCGTCGAGGTTGGAGGAAAAGATGGCGAGGAATCGGGCGCGCTCGAGGAGGGGGACTTGGGGGTCTTCGGCGAGCTCGAGAACGCGGTGGTTGAAATCGAGCCAGCTCGATTCGCGGTTGAAATATTTTTCGGCGGGCGTTGTCGGGGGCGATGAGGGGCCCGCCGGGGGTGGAATTTGTCCGGTTGAACTGCGATGCATAAACAATGGAGCGTCTGGACCGGACAATGAAGCCAGCCGGGACTAAACGGGCGATTCGCGATCCGTCGGCGTCGTTACCGCTTGCGACGGTCGCGACGCGCCTTGCGCTTCTTGCTGCCGATCTTCCGTCGGCGCCGAGGCTTGGCCATGTTCGTCTACTCCTTTGCTTTGGCAACGCGAGGGTAGCCGACCGACCCTGCCGCGTCCAGTGGAGGGGCGTTGGGGGGGAAAGCGCCGTGCGGTTCGACATAGCTCACCGAAGTCAAGCACGGCGGCTACACGGGGAGAGGTTAGGGACGTCAGTAGGGCGCTTTGGAGTTTCGATCGCATGCTCAACCGAGCTCAATCGCCGCTGGGCTTCCGGCAGAAGCCCGCCTCGTCCGACCTCCGTGTGGACATGCGATTGCCCTGGTGGTTGGGGTTATCTGGCGGCGGGCTGTGTGGCGGGTGTGGGTCGATCGAGGATCAGGGGGGCGATGACCCATTGGGCGAAGAGGGCGCGGCATGGCGCCGATGTGGTCGCCGTAATCTCCATATTGTTCCCAGGTATAGCGATAGGCGTACTGGTGGAGCTTGTGATATTCGCCGGAGTCGGCGCCGGGGGGCTGGACGAATCCGCTGAAGCCGGCGGCGGGGATGCGCTGGCCGTCCATGGTGCCGAAGAGTTTTGTGCCGGTGAAAAGGACCACCGTGTCGAGCTTGCTGGAGAGGACGATCATTTTATCGGTGACGTGGCGGAGGGCGGGGGTGAGGTCGTAATCGGGGGAGAGGGCCGGGGCGACGAGCAGGACGGTGTGGACCTTTACGTTGTCGGGCAATTTTTCCAGGGCCCAGACGGCGATGGCGCAGCCGCCGCTGTGGGCGGTGAGGTAAATCGTTGAATCGGGATCGGCAGAGGCGTGAGCGGCGAGCATCTCGGCGACCTTTGCCGCTTCGTCATGGTTTTGTTCGTAGGCCTGGAGGGCGTGAATTCCGGGCTGGTTTTCGGTCCAGTCGTAGAGGACCTGGTTGGCGAAGACGCCGCCGTAGCGGAGGCCGGACATCAGGTGCTGATCGCACCAGCGGGGGCCGCCGATTCCGGGGAGATGGAGGAGGAGGGGGCCCTTGCGGGAAACCTGGGCCATGATGTCGGCCGGGGGGTCGGGGCGGGTGGCCTGGGCGTGGGATATCGATGCGAGGCCCAGCAGCAGGGTGAGGAAGCAGATCGGATTTCGGCGACAAACCGACATGGAAGCTTAACATACGGCACATTGCGGGGGGCGTCGACCCAGAAAAGAGGTGTTGGGGATTGGTTTGCGGGGGGTCCCCACGGCGGCGCCGTGGGCGTTCCGGGATTGTGGGTCACTGAGTCGGCAAGCAGGCTGATCTGTCCTACCCCCCTACCGCTTCATGTTGGAGCTGTGGCCTGGGAAGATGTTGGCCTTGGGGTCGAGGAAATGTTTGGCGAAATTAACGGCGATGCAGGCTTCACCAAAGCCGGTGGCGATGAGCTTGAGCTTGCCGGGGAAGGTGGCGATGTCACCGGCGGCGAAGATTCCGGGGATGCTGGTTTGCATCATGGGGTCGACCTTGATGGAGCCGCCCTCGATTTCCAGGCCCCAGTCCTTGATGGGGCCGAGGGAATTGTTGAAGCCGATGTTGACGAGCAGGGCGTCGATTCCGAGGGTTTGCTCGGTTTTGCTGCGATTGTCATAGACGATGGCCTGTTCGATGCGTTCGCTGCCGGCGATGCTTTTCAGCTCGAAAAAGGTCATGACTTTGGTGGCGCCGCTGCGCATGGCCTGGACGCTTTGCTCGTGGGCGCGGAACTGGTCGCGGCGATGGATGAGGGTGACGGACTGGGCGATGGGAGAGATCATGTTGGCCCAGTCGACGGCGCTATCCCCCCCACCGACGATGAGGACGCGTTTGTCGCGCATGGCCTGGAGATCGGTGCAGGAATAATGCAGGCCGCGGCCGACGAACTGGGTGGCGTTGGGCAGAGGGAGGGTCTTGGGCTCGAAGGCCCCTACTCCGGCAGCGATGAGGACGGCGCGGACGTTGTGCGAGTTTGACTTCGTTCGTATCCAAAATGTTCCATCGGCGTCCTTGGCGACCGAATCGACGCGCTCGCCGAGGCAGATGGCGGGCTTATATTGTCCGGCCTGCTGGGCGAGGTTGTTGGCGAGGTCTTTGGCGAAGATCTGGGGGAAACCACCGACGTCGTAGATATATTTTTCTGGGTAGAGGGTGGTGAGCTGGCCGCCGAGGATATCGAGGGAATCGATGATTTTGACGGACATTCCGCGGAGGCCGGCATAGAAGGCGCCGAAGAGGCCTGTTGGCCCCCCACCGATGATGGCCAAGTCGACGACGGAGCCGTTGTTCGTATTCTCGCCCATGGATGTCATCCTACGCGCCACTGGGGCGGCGTCTACTGGCCTTATGTTTTATGATTGCTAAACAGCTTTGATGTTCTACGTGGAACTCTCTCAGTTTCTTGGGCAGAAACTCGGTTCACCGCCCGCTTCGCTAGAGATCGCAGAGATGCCGAGAAAATAATGGGACTGCGGATTCGCGGATAAAAAAAAGATGGTCATATCCACGTCATCCATGTAATCAGGAGTTTATGGGTTTTCTCCGCGTTCTCTGCGATCTCTAGCGAAGCGGGTGGTAGGAAGTCTGTTCGAGAAGGCGGATGGGATTAGTCGGCTTTGACGCCGAGTTTCTGGAGGAGGTCATCGAATTGGTCGAGGGTGCTGTAGTGGATGACGAGGCGGCCGCGGCCTTTGGGGCCGGAGCGGACTTGGACGCGCATGCCGAGTTGGCCGGAGATTGATTTTTCGAGATCGGCCAGGTGGGCTGAGAGGCCGGAGGTTTTTCGTTCGGGGTTGGCGGCGGGGCGGTCCTGGAGGACCCGTTCGAGGTTTCGGACGGAGAGTTCCTGGGCGACGACCATTTCGGCGAGGCGCTGCTGTTCGATGATGTCCGAGATTCCGGCGATGATCTTGGCGTGGCCGAGGGTTAGTTTTCCGTCGCGGACCAGGCCTCGGACGGATTCGGGGAGGTCGAGGAGGCGGAGGAAATTGGCGATGCTGCTGCGGTCTTCGCCCATGCGGGTGGCGAGTTCGGCCTGGGTCAGGCCGAGCTGCTCCATGAGGGATCGGTATGCGTGGGCGCGTTCGATGGGGTTCAGATCTTCGCGCTGGATGTTTTCGACGAGGGCCATCTGGGCCTGGGTGTAACTATCGACGTCGCGGAGGATGGCGGGGACTTCGGTGAGACCCGCCCTTTTCGCGGCTTGCCAGCGGCGCTGGCCGGCGATGAGTTCAAAGCCGTCGGCAGTTTTACGGACGACGAGGGGTTGGATGATGCCGGAGGATTTTAGGCTGGCGGCGAGTTCGGAGAGGGTTGCCTCGTTGAAGGTTTTTCGGGGTTGATGGGGATTGGGGCGGATCGAATCGATTGGGATAAGAAGGGGGGTGCCGTCTGAAATGGGGGTAGCGCGGTTTGGAGTTTCGGAAGGGCCGCTGGGGATTTCGGCTTCGACGGGGAGGCTCGAAACGGAGATCAGGCTACTCAGCCCTCGGCCCAAACGGGGCTTGGATTTGAGTGCTTGGGACATGGATGGGACTCCTTTCCTCTTTGGTTGCGGGTTCGGCGTTCCACGTGGAACAATGTGCGAGAGGAAAGTGTAACAGCGTATTGGATGCGGTGCAAAAGGGGTACCGAGTCACAATCCGCCGGTGAGGACACGACTCGACTGAGCTCGCCGAAGTCCGGCGGCACTTTGAAGCCGAAATCTTCGGCAAGAATACGGCGTATAAGTTAGCGTATACTAATTTGATTGCTGACTGGTGCGTTGGTGCGGCACCGCTATAATTCGTCCGCTTATGCCTTATACGCTAACGCAAGAAAATATCGAAAACTTGCCGCCGGACTTGGGCGGGGCTTCTGGTGAGAACCGATGGACGTTGAATTTTGGGCCGCAGCATCCGGCGACGCATACGACACTTCGCCTGGTTCTGGAACTGGATGGGGAGCGCATCCTCCGGGCGACGCCGCATATTGGGTATCTGCACAGCGGATTTGAAAAGCTGGGGGAACACCTCAATTACAACCAGTACGTCACCATCGTCGATCGGATGGATTATTCAGCGCCGATCTACAACGAGCTTGCCTGGCATGGGGCGGCCGAGAAGCTGATGGGGATCGAGCTGACGCCCCGGTGCAAAGTGCTGCGCACGCATCGCGGGGGAGCTGGGGCGGATTCAGTCGCACCTTCTTTGCATCGGCGCGGCGGGGCTGGATCTGGGGGCGTTCACCGCGTTTCTCTACGGCTTCAATCAGCGCGAGACGATTTATGACATCGTCGAATATATGTCGGGCCAGCGTTTCCACACCAGCTGGACGCGGGTGGGGGGGCTCAACATGGATCTGCCGGATGAGGCGACATTTAAGAGGATGGTGAAGAAATTCGTCGATGAGGACATGCCGCAGGCGGCGGCGGATGTGGAAGCGCTGCTGAACAAGAACCGGATTTTCGTCGACCGCACGCAAGGGGGTCGGGATTATCAGCCGGGAGGAGGCGATCGCCTGGAGCTTATCCGGGCCGATGGCGCGGGCAAGCGGCGTGCGACGGGATATCCGCAAGGATGAGCCGTATCTCTGCTTCGCGGATAACTGGGATGGGCAGGGGGCACCGGCGGTGGATTTCAAAGTGCCCGGTGATGACGACGGGCGATGTGTATGCGCGATATCTCGTGCGGCTGGAGGAGCTGAAGCAGAGCCTGGCGATCATCCGCCAGCTCATCGACAATATTCCGGCGGGGCCGGTCAACGTCAGCCCCGAAGGCAAGGAAGTTCTTCCGCCGAAGGACCAGGTTTACAGCAGCATCGAAGGGCTGATTCAGCATTTCGAACTGATCATGACCAACCGCGGGTTCGTAGCCCCCAAGGGCGAAGTCTACGACTGCATTGAAAGCGGCAACGGCGAATTGGGGTATTACATCGTCTCCGCCGGCGAAAACATTCCCTGGCGTGTGCGCACACGGCCGCCGTGCTATATCAATTACCAGATGTTCCCGAAGCTGATCGAAGGGCACATGATTTCGGATGTGGTGGCGGTGCTGGGGAGCATCAACATTATCGCGGCGGAATTGGATCGGTAGAACTGCACAGCCCAAAAAGTTGAAATCGATACTTGATTACCGCATAACTTAATTATGGCCTGGATCTCCGAAAATCGTCGAACTGAAACGATCGAGCGCCGTGCGAGCCCTATCTCACCGAAGAGCTGAAGCAGAAGCTCGCGGCGAAGTATTTTCCGCGTTATCCGAACAAGCGGGCGGTGCTACTGCCAGCGCTGCATGCGATTCAGCACGAATACAATTGGATTCCGGCGCAGGCGATGGAGGAACTGGCGGGTTTTCTGGAGATGTCGCCGGCAGAGGTTCTGGACACGGCTTCGTTTTACGAGGAATACTGGCTGCGGCCCAAGGGACAGTATCTGGTGCAGGTTTGCCGGTCGCTTTCGTGCGAAATCTGCGATTCGCGGAAGATCACGGATCACCTGATGAAGACGCTGAATGTCGAGGAGGGGGAAACGACCGCGGATGGGCGGTTCACGCTGGTGGAGCTGGAATGTCTTGGGGCATGCGGGACGGCTCCGGTGATGCTGGTTAATGATGTGCTGCATGAAAATCTGACGCTTGAGGGTGTCGATCAATTGATTGCAAAGCTGCCGCAGAAGGCGGCGGATTATCATGATCCCACGGTCACGTGGGAGACGGGCGACGGGCATTAAAAGCCTGGTGCGTCTCGAACCTTTCACATTGGGGCAAAAATTTATGGATACGTTGGAACAGCGCGTGGAGCGGCTGGAACGGTCGTGCCGCCGGTGGAAATTGGGATGTTTGCTGCTGATTGCGGCTGCGTTCACTGGAGCGGCGGCGCAGCCGGCGGCTCTGCCGGACGGGCAGTTTGGGCATCTGTCGGCGCAGTCGATCTCGATTCGCAGCCGGGCGGGTGGGGCGTTTATCACGGCTTCGTGCATGAATGACAAGGCGGCTTTAACGCTTTCGTCTTCCACGTGTCCAACCGTGATCCGTCTCATGGCGGATAAGGGTTCCGCCAATGTTCTGGTGTCGCAGATGACTCCCAAGGGGCTGTGCAGCGCGGCCGTAAGCGTCGACGGGAACTCCGGGTTTATCGATCTGCACGACGTCAACGGGAAGAACAAGGAATATGATCTGCAATAGGAAATTGCCCTTGTCCGCGGTACGTCCCCCTCCCCCAACCCTCCCCCGGAGGACTGCGTCCCGCGTACGAGGGGAGGGGGGGAAAGTGATGAAATCGATTGGTCCGATAATTCTTGCGGTGGTGATACTGGCAGCGCTGGGTTGGTGGATTTATTGGACGTGGTTTGACACCTATCACCTGGAGACGGTTCGCGCGGGAGTGCTTTATCGGGATGGGGTTCGGACCATGCATCAGTTCGATTTGGCGATGCAGAAGACGCACGTGAAAACGATTGTTTCGCTGGTGGACGAGCAGGAGATTGGGCACGAGCCGTTTACGGATGAGCTGGCGTACTGCAAGTCGCATGGAATTGATGTGGTGCGGATTCCGGTGCCGCTCGGGGGTTGGCCGGGGGATGATCAGATCAGCCAGTTTCTGGCGATCGCCAACGATCCGGCCCGGCAGCCGGTGCTGGTACACTGTGCGCAGGGGGTGCGGCGGACGGGGATGATGGTGGCGGCTTATGAGCTGAGCGTGCTGAAGCTCTCGAAGGACCAGGCGCTCGATGCCATTCAGGGTTTTGGGCACAGCGAGCGAACGACCGGGGACATTAAGCGGTTCATCGAGACGTATGATTCAGAGGGGCAGCGAATGACGACGCAATTGCCGCAATCGGTGGAATAGGATGGCTGGTAAGATTTCCCATACTCTGAGCCGCCCGATGCCTGCCGGCAACGATTGCCTGCCGCACGCGGCGATGAATCTTGGCTCGGCGCGGGTCGGGGACCCGGCCGATGCCGGGGATGGTTTATCGGATCGTGATCGAGCCGCAGCTCGACAATTGGGTTTTGTATCGGATCGACGATGCCGGCGGTTTTGTGGGGGATACGTGGCATGGAACATTAGAGGATGCACTCTCGCAGGTAAAAAGGGAATTTGGGATCGATCTGAAGCCGGATGGGGCGTCATGACGCAACCAAACCAGGAGAATTCGAAGCCTGGAAAAGGGGTGCTCGGCTGGCTGGGCCGGCAGGTGGGGCATGTGCGGAAGGCGATTAAGACGGACGTGGGAGGGCCGACGACGGTCTATCGGGATAAGAAAGTCGAAGAGAAGCCGCTGCCGCGGGATCCCAATGTGAAGCTTCGGCGGACGGTGATTGATGAAGTTGTCGTGGAGCGGAAAGGGAAATCGCCCAAGAATAAGTCGTGACTGTGGGGCGGCTTTGTCGCTTCGCTGTGCCCAATTGCCAGGAACCCGTTCGGCAATTTGATTTGTCTAGTGGATGAAAAGACGGTATTTACGGGCACTTAGAGAGAGTAATTATGGCTTACAACGAACCCGTATTGATTAAGCGCATCGATCCCGATCCCTTTAAGCGCAAGCTGCACTGGTATGACGATTATGTCGCGACCGGCGGTTATTTGGCGCTGCGCAAAGCGTTGGAGATGAAGCCGGATGACATTATCAAGACGGTCACGGAAGCGGGTCTGCGCGGGCGCGGCGGGGCGGGATTCTCGGCGGGGCAGAAGTGGTCGTTCATCCCGAAGGAAAAGAAGGGGCCGCATTATCTGACCGTGAACGCGGATGAATCGGAGCCGGGGACGTTCAAGGATCGATATCTGATGGATTACGATCCGCACAGTTTGCTGGAAGGGATCGCGATTGCTTCGATCGCCACGCAGGTGGATGTGGCCTACATTTACGTGCGGGCGGAATTTCATCGTGAGATCAAGGTGGCGGAGCAGGCGCTCAAAGAAGCCTACGCGCACGGGATTTTCGGGAAGAACGGAATTTTTGGGAGCAAATACAAGCTTGAGTGTTACGTGCATGCCAGCGCGGGGGCGTATATCTGCGGGGAAGAGACGGGGCTTTTGGAGGCATTAGAGGGGAAGCGCGGGTGGCCGCGGAATAAGCCCCCGTTTCCGGCGATTGCGGGTGCGTTTGCGCGGCCGACGGTGATCAACAATGTCGAGACGCTCTGCTGCGTTCCGCCGATCATCGATCGGGGACCGGCGTGGTTTAAGTCGATGGGCACGCCCTCGAGCCCGGGGCCGAAGCTTTTTGGGATGTCGGGGCATGTGAATCGGCCCGGGGTTTATGAAGATGAATTGGGGATCACGCTCGACTATGCGATCAACAAGCTGGCCGGCGGGATGAAGGGAGGCAAGCACAAGGGCTCGATCTGCGGGGGAATCTCGATGGGCGTGCTTGGGCCCGAGCAACTCGACATCAAGCTGGATTTTGACGACGTGCGTTTTCGCGGCGGGTGCCTGGGGCTGGGCACGGCCGGGATGATCGTCATGAACGAACAGACCGACATGGTGCGGGCGCTGCGCAACTGCGTGCGGTTTTATGCGGCACGAGTCGTGCGGCCAGTGCACCCCGTGCCGGGAAGGGAGCACGTGGATGCGAAAAATCCTCGACCGGATTGTCGATGGTTACGGGCGGGTCAAAGACCTGGATATGCTGATGGAACTGGAAAAGACGCAGGGGCTGATGCCGGGCACGACGATCTGCGGTCTGGCAGACGGGACGGCGTGGGTGACGCGGACGTTCATCAATAAATATTACGATGAATTCGCGGCGCGATGCATTCCGGAGAGCACGGTTCCGGTGACGATCAAGCGGGGGACGAAGAATGTGGTGGTGCCGATGGGGAGTAATACGAGGTAGGATTTGGCGGCGTATTTCTGCCTTCGGCTTACCAGTAAAGCGTCCTGTTTACATTTTGCCAGACCCAATCCAGGCTAATGCTTCTGAAAAATGCGGCCCAAGGAGACGGCGAGACGAACCGCATTAGCCCGCCCCCACAATCCCAAACCACGACAACGCGACCCGCGAGACCGGCCGAGTGGGCTCGTGATTCAAGTTCTGCGATGGCTGCGCGCTGTTCGGTAAGCCCCTTCGAGCCAAAGCTACTGTTCAAGGGGATAATAATCATGTCGCTGCCCTGCTCGCGAATATGAGCAACCTTTACCTGTGGCATATAGAAAATCTCTATTCTTTGTGTCTTATGCGCTGATGCTTCGAAAAGCGCAATGCCAGAATTCGGAACAAAAGGGGTCGACAGAACCACCGTCAAGTACTGCCCGGTGGTTCTGTCGGAAGAGACGATTTACTCTCCTCGTGAGTTCAACCGCTCGCAATCCTTGCAAAGCGGTTTGCCGCCAGTGCCAGGTTCGCGGTTATGCGGTGGAATCTCGGACCCGGGGCCGCATCTCGTGTTGTCGTGATGATGCGACTCCTTCTTGGAATTAAATGGGGCTGTTTTCATTGGGTACTCCAATAAACTGACCCAAAATGTTCTGCGGCATCACAAATTGACACCGTTGGGAAATAGGGCGTAAATTTCCGCACAAGCAGCAAATTGCTTGAGCGAAATGGCGACCTGCCTTCCCAAAACAATCTTGCGGAGTGCGCGGATTGGCGTATAGGATGTGGTCCGCAAGGTGTGTTTCCCACATCGAGCATGTGCCGCGACGAGTCCTGCCCGCAAAAGCTTGGCTCGCGCGGCCCTTTTTATGCTGGCCTACCGCTGACGGTGCTCATTTGAGCCTCCTTCTCTAAGAAATTTCCCTTATTCGTTGCATTCGCCGAGTAAAACGCTGGTTTGGTACCCCTGCCCTCCTCAACCAATACGAGTTCATGAGAAGCGTAAAGTCGTCGTAATGCAGTGCTCACGCTCTTTCTGGTCGTCTGCAGCATCAGCGCCGGCTTCTCCGTACGAAGAACTTCCACCACATCTTGAAGAGTGAAAATGCCCTCTAACTTCAATGCCGCCTCGCGAACGGACTCGATAAGGTCTCCGTGCTGTTTCCGAATGAGCCCCAAAACGTCTGGCCGGTCATTTTCCAATGTGACGCGAAGCGCCTCTAAACCCCGGACGCTCTCGCGATATGCGTCCCGGATTTTAGCCAGAGTCTCCTCGTATCGATCTCGCATTAGGTCATACAAGGTGTTGTATTCGAGATGCGTCATACCCCTACAAATAGCGTACATTAGCCTGTGCGTCAAGGGCGTGCGCCATTTTTGCCAAATATTTTTCGAGAGACTTCGCTTCGAAACTTCCGTCCCTTACTGATGCCCAGACATCGGGTTGGCTATGGCGCGCGCCATTGCGCGCCATCCGTAGATTTTTAAACATTCCGCAAAACCTTGTTTCTCCGCTTGGGCCGAGCTTAGGCGGGAACGGAGGCATATCGGTCCGCCGCGAGTAACATTGAATGCTGTGACACCTCCGATCAAAAATCTTGCGGGCTTACGACGCCGCTCGCAAAGGACGTGGTCATCGACAGAGCTACAAGGACTTTGGAGCCTGGCTGAGCAGCTTCAGGGGCGACCGCTGCCCGGCGTGCACATGACTGAGTCCGAATTCTGGGGCGAGTACAACGACGAAGACATCAAAGCCGAATGGGTGCGTGGAAGGGTATTCGTTGCTCCCCCGGCGACCGGCTTACACTCGGATATAAATGGCTGGCTCCTGCGTTTGGTTGCCGAATTTGTGGAATTCCATGACCTTGGGCTTGTCCGCGGTCCCCAGTTCCCAGTTCGGCTTGGGCACATTCAAACGATTCGCATCCCCGACATAATTTTCGTTTCGAAGGCAAGGTCGCCGAAAATTTGTCCGGGATATTTGGACGGTGCTCCGGACCTTGTCGTCGAAATTGTTTCTCGGGACAGCCTGCCGCGCGATTGGCGCGACAAATATGGCGATTATCAAACTGCCGGCGTGCGGGAATATTGGGTTGTTAATCCACTTTCCAACTGCGTCGAAATTTATACCCTCGATCACGCGAAAAAGTATGTGCAGATCCAGCCCGACAAAGAGGGCAGAATTCGCTCGAAGGTACTCAGGGGTCTCTATTTGCAGCCGAGTTGGCTCTGGCGATCGCCGCTGCCCAAACTGGCGCCGTGCTGAGGGAGCTGAAGCTGAGCTAAAGTACGCGACGGCAACTCTTAAACTTCCCAGACCCCCTCCCCAGCCCTCCCCCGGAGTACCGGGGGCGGGGGAAATTCGGGAATTTTTAGCGGATCATTTAGAACTATCTGACTGCTCCGTCGCCTGCAACAGTCTCTGGGCCTCTGCCCATCCCGGGCGCAATTCCAGGGCGATTTGAAATTGACGAATCGCGGCTTCGCGGGAGCCGAAGGCCATGTTCCATTCACCTAGAATCAGGTGGGCCTGGGCGTAATCGGGGCGAAGCTGGAGGGCGGCGTTGAGCAGGCCGTGGGCCTTGTCGCGCATGGCGGGGTCGTGGCGGTCGAAGGCCTGCTGGGCGAGGAGCTGGGCGTAATTGGTCATCACCGCCACGGGGTCGGCGCCGACGCTGTTGTGATTCAGCAGCCATTCATATTGCTCTGTCGCGCCGGCGAAATTGCCGGTGATGGAGTAGACGTTGGCCAGGTTGTTGCGGGCGGTTGAATCGTTGGGCTCGATGGAAAGGGCGGCCTGATATTCCTGGATTGCCGTCTCCCACTGCGAGCGCTGCTGGGCGACGCGACCGAGTCCGTCATGCGGGCCGGCTGCATTCGGATTGGTGTTTCGCCATTGGATGGAGAATGAGGCATCGTCGGTGTAATAGTCGCCGCGATAAAACGTGACGCAGGCTTCGATGGCGATCCATGTGCAGGCGGCGATTGCCGCGGCGCGGCGCAGTCTCGCCGTTGGCGGCAGAGAGAAGCATTGCCGCCAGGGCGGGGAGGGCGAGGATCGCCAGGGCGGCGTATCGCTCGGAATAGCCGGCCTCCTGGGTGACGATGTGTGCGGTGGGCAACTGGAGGAGGAGAAACCATCCAAGCCAGAAAATTCCGATCAGCCGGGCGCGCTTGCCTTGGGCGATTACTCCCGCGATGAGAAAACTGACGACGACGCACGCGGCGACACTCATTTGCCATTCAAACCAGACTTCGAACGGAGGTTCATAGCGCAGGGCCATGAAGGGGAGGACGGCGGTTTGGATGCCGTAGAGCATTGATTTCAGGGGTTCGAGGGGATGATCAAATAGCGTCAAGTGGACGGCGGCGCTGCCGATCACCGATTGCCGGACGACGAAATAGCACCCGATGATCGCCGCGATGGGGAGATAGCGGATGATCCAGCGTGCTGGTTTGATTGGCCGCTGGGTCAAGCCTGCAAAATCGGCAAGAAGAAAGATGCCGGGCAAAACGGCCGCCTGCTCCTTGGAGAGAAGGGCCGCGGCAAAGAGAATCATGGCCGCGAAAAACCAGGCGGCGCCGCGGCCCAGGTAGGCCGAGGTCGCCAGGAGAATCAGCAGGGCGGGAAGGAGGGTTTCCCTGCCTGAGGCGGCGGGGTAAACGCATTCGGAGATTGCCGGGTGTACGGCAAACCATGTGGCGGCGATCAGGGCCGCGCCGGGGCCGAGTTGCAGTGCATCGCGCCGGAGGAGCGCGTATGCGGCGAGTAAAAGAGCGCCGGCCAAGGCCGCGTTCAGCAGGTGAAACCCGCGAGGGCCGGCATTGGCATTCACCTGTACCCCAAAGCTCAGGCGGGTTAGCGGACGGTAATATGGAAAATTCAAATAATGGGGCTCGGTGAAAATCGCGCGAAGGTCGGTGAAGTGGCGGATGGGGAACTGGTTTTCGATGACTTCGTGGTCGTCGTAAACGAATTGATTCGACCAGGACCCCGCGGCGTAAATGGCGGTCACGCAGAGAGCCGCGAGCAGGGGCAGACCGACGCGGCGAAACCGGCTTTGGGGCATATCCGGATTATCCAATCATTCGGTGGGATGACAAAAGCGCCGCGAAATCTGACAATTCCTCCCATGGCCGAACCCGACGTTTCTGATTTGATCTCGGTCGAGCAGGCAATGGCGATCATCGACGCGGCGGTGGTTCGTCCGGCCGTCCGGCGCGTTGGCCTGGGGCAGGCTCCGGGCTTTTATCTTGCGGAAGATTTGCGGAGCGATCGCGATGCTCCGCCGTTTGACAAGAGCGTGATGGACGGGTTTGCGGTGCGGGCGCAGGATACGGGCTTGTCGTCTTGCGAGCTGGAGATCGTGGGGCAGATAGCGGCAGGGGGATCGGGCGACATTTCGCTGAAGAGCGGGCAGGCGATTTCGATCATGACGGGTGCTCCGCTGCCCGCGGAGGCGGATGCGGTCGTACCGGTTGAACAGACGCGAATTGGGGGGGGATCCAGTCGGATCGCGATCCTTGAACCCGCCAAAGAGGGACAATTCATCGCCCGGCGCGGAAGCGAATATTTGGCCGGCGCGGCGATGCTGAAATCCGGCGTGAGGCTTGGTCCGGCGCAGATCGCGGTCGCCGCGAGCATCGGCGCGGCAACGCCGGCTGTTTATGCTCCGCCAACGGTTGCGGTGCTGGGAACGGGCGATGAGCTGGTGTCCCCCGCGGAAATTCCCGGGCCGGCAGATTCGTTCGTGCAATAATCCAATGCTGCTGGCGCTGCTGGGGCGCTATCCCGTGCGGATGGTTGATCTGGGACTCGTTGTGGACGATCGCGCGAAGATCGAGACGAAAATCAGCGCGGCGATGGAGCATGATGTGCTGCTGGTTACGGGTGGAATGAGCATGGGAGAGCGCGATTATGTGCCGGGGATTTTGAAAGAGCTGGGGGCGGAATTGAAGATCACCAAGCTGCGGATCAAGCCGGGGAAACCGTTTGTTTTCGCGAAGATGCCCGGCGGCAAATTTGTATTCGGATTGCCGGGCAACCCGGTCAGCGCGTTCGTCTGCCTCGAGAATCCTGGTTTCGCGGCTTCTGATGCGCATGGCGGGGGGTCCGGCTTCGCCGGCGGTGCGAAAGGCGCTGCTGGCCAAACCGCTTGAAAAGAGCGGCCCGCGCGCCTTTTATCAACCGGCGATTTTTGATGGGAGTTCGCTGACGCCGCTCGATTGGAGGGGCTCGGCGGATATTCTCACGCTAAGCCGGGCCAACTGCCTGCTGGTTCGGCCGGAAAACCATCCGGCGCAAGCGGCGGGCGATACGATCGAATTCGTTGAGTTTTGACATGGCTGATTCCAGGAAGATCCTCATCCTCGGCGGCGGATTTGCCGGTGTTCTGGCGGCGCGGCGGCTGGAGCGGCTGTGTAAAAATCGGCCTGACGTCCAGATCACGCTTATCAGCCGGGACAATTTTCTGCTGATGACGCCGCTGATGTTTGAGGCGTGCACCGGCACGCTGGAGCTTCGCCACTGCTCGGTGTCGATTCGTTCATTCCTGCGGAGAACGCGATATATCGAGGGGATCATCGACAGCATTGATGTCGATCGCGGGATCGTCCATGCCGCGTGGGGGCCGGGAACGAAGCATGAGGTTGCGTACGATCAGCTCGTCCTCGCGCTGGGGGCGGTTACGAATACCCGGCAGATTCCCGGCTCGGACAACGCGATGCCGTTCAAATCGCTGGCGGATGTGATCGTTCTGCGCAATCACGTGATCGAATGCCTGGAGCGCGCGGATGTGGAGACCGATCCGCAGGAGCGGAAGCGGCTGCTGACGCTGGTCGTCATCGGCGGGGGTTTTGTGGGCTCCGAAGCGTTTGGAGAATTAAGCAGCTTCATGGACGAGATCGTGCGCTATTACCCGCGCGTTCGCCGGGATGAGATGCAGCTTTATCTCATCCAGGCGACGGAGCGGATCATGCCGGAGGTGCCGGAGGTTTTGTCGGAATATGCGGTGAAGATTCTGACGCGGCGGGTGGGGGTGCAGATTCTTACGTCTTCGCCGGTTCAATCGATTGAGCCGGACCGGGTGCATCTGAAGGATCGGGTGATCGAAGCCGGAACGATTTTGCTTTCGGCGGGCATCCTGCCGAGCCCAGTCGTTGCGAATCTGCCGCTGCCGAAGGACAAGCATGGGCACCTGATCGTCGACGGCACAATGCGTTGCAAAGATCGGCCGGAAATCTGGGCGCTGGGCGACTGCGCGTCGGTTCCCGACGCGCAGGGCAAGCCGTATCCGAAGCTGGCACAATTCGCGATGCGTCAGGCCGTGACGCTGGCGGACAACATCGTGGCCGTGCTGGATGGCAGAGAGCCGACGCCGTTTGAATTCAAGATGCTCGGATTGATGGCCGCGCTGGGGCATTACAAGGGGCTGGGAACGGTGCTGGGCATTCGGATTCGCGGGTTTTTCGCGTGGTGGGCGCGGCGGACTTACTATCTGAGCGTGATGCCGCGCTGGGCGCAGCGCGTGCGGATCGTCACGGACTGGACGGTGGCGCTGTTTTTTCGGCCGGATATCAGCAAGGTGGATTTGGGGAGGGAGCACGTGGTAAAGATGCGGCAGACGGGGCCGCGAGAAGAAACGGCCAAAGCGCAATAGGATTGGGTCATGACAGATTCACGATCCCCGCTGGCGGCAAAAATGCTCGAAGCAAATCCACGCGCTTACGAGCGTCTGGTGGTAACCGGAGAAGCCTTTCCCGCAGCGCGCGAGATTTTAGAGACGGCGCGCCGGAGCAATTGCTGAGCGTGCCCGTGAAATCTCCGGCGTTCGCCAGCGCAGCTTCTGGCGGGATTGTGGCTCTGGAACGACGGATTGGAGGAGTGCCACCGGATCGTCCAGAACCCGCCGGATGAGAAGAGCACGAGCACCTACGCTTTCTGGCATGCGATCATGCACCGCCGGGAGGGGGATTTTTCCAACAGCAAATATTGGTATGCGCGGTGTACGAGCCATGCGGCACTGCAAGTTCTCGCGGCGCAGCGCGGGCGGTCGTGAATCCGGCGCCAGCGGATAAGATGCTTTTGCGCGTGACCGCTAATGGGTGGAATCCGAATGCGTTTGTCGATCTGGCGGAGTCGGTCAGCGAAAACGAGGCGGACCCACGGATTGGAGTCGCGGTGCAATTGCAGCGGCTTGAGTGGAGAATCTTGTGGGATCACTGCCTTGCGGCGGCGGGTTAAGCTTTAATTAATTCGCCGGCGAGTCACACCCCCGCCCCCACGGCTTCCCCCACGTGCGCCACAGCATTGCGGAAAATCTTCAGCCCATCCCCCTCCGCCGGCAACTTCGCCCGTGAGGTCCAGGCGTAATGCTGGGTCGGATCGATATGCCGCTCGGGGTGGGGCATCAATCCAAAAACCAATCCCGTTGAATCGCAAACGCCGGCGATATCGTCGACCGAGCCGTTGGGGTTTTGGCCGCTGTAGACCATCGCCACCTGGTGGTTTTCCCAAAGCGCCGATCGGACGGCATCATCCACAGGCACGAATTTGCCTTCGCCGTGGGCGATCGGGAGATCGATTTCGCCTACGCCGCGGGTCCAGACGCATTTTTCGCTCTTAGCGGCAAGATGGACCCAGCGATCGATGAATCGACCGGAATCGTTGTTGGTTAACGTGGCCGTCTGGCCGGTTTTTCCGGCGAGGGGGCCGGGAAGCAGATCGGTCTTAACCAAAACTTGAAATCCGTTGCAGATGCCGATGACGGGTTTGCCGGCGTCGATGAATTTCCGAACGGCGTCGCCGAGGTGATGGACGATCTGGTTGGCGAGGATTTTGCCGGCGGCGATGTCGTCGCCGTAGCTGAAGCCGCCTGGAAAGGCCAGAATCTGATAATCATCGAGAATCCGGGGCTGCTCCAGAATTCGATTGATATGGATGGAATCCGATTTTGCCCCCACCCGCTCGAAGGCATAAGCCGTTTCCACGTCGCAGTTAGTGCCGGCGGCACGAAGGACCAGTGTCCGGGGTTTCATAACCAAACTCTACCCGATTTTCGTTGCGAAATCTTCCCTTGCGACCTAACATTGAATGCGTCCCGCGAAGGATGAACCGCCTGCCCAATTTGTTGCGCGAGAGGAATTCCCAGCCATGTCCGTTCCAAGCTCCCAGACCGGCCCAATCGTTGAAAATGCCGACATCGATCGTGATACGCCCCAGCCAAACATTCACGTTGAAGAGCGCAAGTTGTCGCTGCAGGATTTTCTGAAAACCTGCGTGAAGATCAGGGGGTCGGACCTGCACCTTCAGGCGGGGAGCACTCCCATGATCCGCGTGGATGGGCGGGCACGATTTCTCGACTGCCCGCCGCCTTCGGATGAGGCGATGAAGGAATATGTCACCCAGATCATCGACGCGCAGGGGGAGCCGGAGGAACGGAAGCACACGCTCGACCACAAAGGCGCGGTCGACGTCGCCTACATCACGCCCGGCGGCCCGGTTCCGGACCAACATTTTCCACAGCCGCGAGAAGTTCGCGATCGTCATGCGGCGGATCGTCACCAAGATCCCGAGTTTCGACGATCTGAACCTGCCGCCGCAGATCGAAACGCTTGCCGAAAATCACCGCGGAATCGTCATCGTCTCCGGCACCACCGGCTCCGGTAAATCGACCACGCTTGCGGCCATCATCGGCAAGATCAACCGCACGCGTGCCGAGCGGATCATCACCGTTGAAGACCCGATCGAATATCCAGCACGAAAACGCCAAGAGCCTGGTCAGCCAGGTGGAAGTCGGCACCGACAGCGAAAGCTATGAATACGCCCTGCGTTCGATGATGCGTCAGGACCCGGACACGATCCTGATCGGCGAAATCCGCGATACGTTCTCGCTGTCGACGCGCATTGCGAGCGGCCGACACCGGGCACCTGGTTTTCACGACGGTTCACGCCACCAACGCGCCGATGACGATCGAGCGCATGGTCTCGCTGTTCGACCCGAATCAGAAAGAGCTTGCAGCAGACGCAGCTTGGGCTGAACCTGGTGGCCGTGGTGTGTCAGCGCCTGGCCAAGCGGCGCGACGGCAAGGGCCGCGTTCCGGTGGTCGAAATCATGATGGCCACGCCGCTGGTGCGGAAATACATCCTCGAAGGCGAATATCGAAAAGCTCAAGGGAACGCGTCGGCAACCGCGAAGCCGGCAGCCAGAGCTTCGACCAGCACCTCACCGAGCTGTTCCAGAAGCAGATCATCGACGTCGCCGAGGCCAAGCGGCTCGCCAGCAACGTCGATGCCCTCAACCTGGCCCTGCGCGGCATCGGCAACAGCGACTCGAGGCTTCGCTGATGGCTCTCCGCGAATTTCCCCGCCGGCAAATCCACCTCGATTTCCACACCGGCCCCGACATCCTGGATGTCGGCACGCAGTTCAACGCGCGAGAATTCGCGGCCACGTTCAAGGCGGCGCATATCGACAGCGTCACCGTCTTTGCCAAGTGCCATCACGGGCATCTTTATTACAAAACGCCTCGCCTGGAGCGGCATCCGGGATTGCCCAAATCGCTGGATCTGCTGGCCGAACAGGTTGACGCGCTGCACAGCGCCGGCATTCGGGCTCCGATCTACATCAGCATCCTGTGCGACGAATACGCGGCAAATACCCACCCCGAGTGGATCGCCCGCGACGCGCAGGCGCCCGGTGCGCCGCCCGATGGGAATCTTCAACACCGGCTGGCAAATCATGGAGATGACCTCTCCCTACCAGGAATATCTCGCCGAGCAGACCAGCGAGGTGCTGAAGCTTTTCAAGCCGGTCGACGGAATCTTTTTCGATATGTGCTGGGACCAGCCTTCGACGAATCGATATTTCATCGACGCGATGCGCCGCGCCGATCTTGATCCGGAGTCTTCAGCCGATCGCGATCGTCTGGCCCTGCAGGTTTCCCGCGATTACATGAAGCGGTTTTACCGGATGGTCCAGTCGTCCAGTCCCGGCGCGTTCGGTCTTTTTCAACGCCCGCAGCCTGGGCAAACTTGCCCCGGAAATTTCCACGTTTTCGCACGTGGAGATCGAAGCGCTTCCGACCGGCGGATGGGGATATCTCTATTTCCCGCGTCACGTCCGGCACGTGCGCACCCTTGGCCGGCCCTATCTGGGGCAGACGGCGCACTTCCACAAATCCTGGGCGGATTTCGGCGGAATTAAGCCGTACGCGGCGCTGGAATATGAGACCAGCCTGATGATGGCTCACGGCGCGGCGTGCAGCATCGGCGACCAGCTCCACCCCCGCGGGAAGCTGGAGCAAGCTGCCTACGACCTCGTCGGCAAAGCCTACGGCCGCGTCGAAGACCGGGAACCCTGGCTCCGCGACGCGGTGCCGGTCACGCAGATCGGCGTTCTCCAGTCGTCGGGCGCGGGCACTCGCACGGAAGAAGGCGTGACGCAGATGCTCACGCAGCTCAAGCATCAGTTCGACATCATTGCGCCCGCGCACAAATTCTCAGATTACCAACTGCTGATCCTCCCCGACGCCGTAGAACTCGACGCCGCCACGACCAAACGCCTATCCGCATTCTTGCGGCAGGGGGGGGCGATGCTGGCCACGGGCACGGCCGGCCTTTCGGACAATGCCCAAAAGGCGCTTCCGCAACTCGGCATTGAGCCCGAGGGCCTTTCCCCATTCACCGCGACATACGTTCGCTTCGCGAAAGAAATTTCCGGCGATATCCCGGCGATCGACCACGTCATGTACGACCGCGGCGTGCGGGTCCGGGCGCGAGCGGGAACAAAACAGCTTGCCTCAATCGTTGAGCCTTATTTCGAGCGTACCTGGGCGCATTTTTGCAGCCATCGGCAAACGCCGCCGCAAAAGCTCACGCAATACGCGGCCGCGGTACTCAAAGGCCGCGTCGGATATATCCCGCTGCCGGTTTTCGATTCCTACGCCAACAACGGAAACCTCGCCTGCCGGTGGCTGGTCGACGCGATCCTGTCGCGAATCCTGCCTGAGCCACTGATTCGTCTCGATGCTCCCGCGATGACCGAAGCGGCGGTCACCCGCCAGGGCGGCCGCACGGTCGTCCACGTTCTTCACTATTCGCCCCAGCGGCGTACGCCGTCGCTCGACATCGTCGAAGACATCGTCCCGCTGTTTAACATCAAGCTATCGCTGAAGACCCCCCGCAAACCCGCCCGCGTTTACCTAGCCCCGGATGAATCGCCGCTGGAATTCCAATGCGCCAACGGTCGCACCGAAACGGTCATTCGCCGCATCGACGGGCACGCGATGGTCATTTTCGAATGAACGGCAGCTCGCGGCCGGCTTTCAGAAATATCAGGCCCTGGTCTCCCTCCCCCCGGTCGTACATTCCGCCCAGCGTCGCTGCGAACTGATCCTGAGGCACCAGCAGACCCTTCGTCGGAATATACAGCGACGCAAAATGCGGCGCGATCACCGCAACAAAATCATTCAGCGGCACCGCCGCCACGTACAGGAGATGATGGGGAAGAAATTCGACTTGCAGCACGCCCACCGAGGCGAGAATCCGCTGCATCCCCTGAAGGGCGAAATATTCAGAGCCTTCGATGTCCATAAGCACGACGTCGAACTCTTCCCCGGCCAGCAGATCATCCAATCGCCCCGCTTCCACTTTCACCACTTCGGGGTTGTCGTAAAAATAATTTTGCAGATGGACCGCCGGCTTGCGCTTGCTTCCGCCGCTGTTGGAGCGGTTCATGACGAATTCAATCTGCCCCGCCTGGTTGGACGCCGCGCGGCGAATCACTTTGCAGTTGGTGAGATTGTTCAGCGACACGTTGAGCTGCAATAGCTCGGATGTCTGCGGATTCGCTTCGACGGCCACGACGCTTCGGCAGGTTTTCGCAAGCGGAATGGCCAGCGCCCCGATGTGGCGCCGACAACCAGCAGCCGCGTCTGCGCGTTGCACATCGATCGCAGAACATTCAGCTCTTCAGGGTTGTAGCACCCCCGTTGGCGAAGCCAAACCCCGACATACATATCCTCGACCGGCACCGCATATACGCCCTGCGGCGTAACCGTGAGGATGGCGCGGGCAAAAGGCCCCAGCGTGCGTCGCGACGCCTGCGATGCAGCCACCTCCTGGTTGAACTGGCTCATTGGCCCAGATTGTTCGGTTGAGACGGTCCCCCGTCAACGGTTCTCGTCAACGGTTCTCGGCGACTTGAGGGGCCGAGACCGCATCGTCAATCGCCTCGCGGAGCGTGTCGGGGTTGGTCCATTGCTGATATGCCGCGACGGCGCCGTCTTTCCCGATCACGACCGCGCCGTTGGGGAATCCGCCGAATGTCTTGGAGATTGAGTCACCCATATTGTCCACGGCCATGGGGATGGTGATCCTCAACTCGCGCTGGGTCTCCAGGGCCTGGGCCTTCCGGTCGTCGAGGGAAGCAGCATCGGGGACGGCGACGCCCTCTTCCTTGTTTCGCTCGGCATTTTTGTCGCCGGCGGGGAAAGCTTCTTTGGTATAAACGATAAGGAAAAAGGCCCGGCCCTGCTCGGCGGTTTTGAGCTTCTCCATCGCCGCCGCGTGCTCGCGGAAAACCGGGCAGGACATGGAGCCAAACTCGATCACCAATACGTGCCCCTTATATTTCGCGGGCGTAAAGCTTCTGCCGTTGGCTTCGATAATCTGCACATCCGGAACGGCCGATCCGACCTCCGGCCCGCTGAAATTCAGATCATCGGGCTTGGGTGATTTCACATCGGCCGTCGCCCCTCCGCTGCCACCACCACCGCCGCCTCCCCCTCTGGGTCCCCGGTTTTGCCGCAATTGCTGCATCTGCTGAACGAACTGCTGCATCTGCTCGTCGGTAAGGATCGTCTGCAATTTGTCGCGCACCTGCTGGCGAACCTGGGCGAGGTCCTGCTGAACATTTGCGCCGCCCTGCGCTTTCTGCCGCAGCGCGGCGAGCTGGGCGCCGGCATTCTTTAGAAGCTCCTGTATCTCCTGTTTCTGATCGTCGGATAGGTCGACCTTAGCCAGCGCCTGCTGCATGGCCTGGATAATTGCCCCTCCCGGCCCCCCAAAATTATTTCGCCCCGCGCCCGCCCCCGCGGCCGGCTGCGTGGCCGCGCCGCCGCCGCCAAATTGCCCGACGCGCCGGCCGGTCAGCGGGCCAATGTTTTTATCCAATTGGGCAAGCTGTCCATCGCTAAGGAGATTGGCCAGTTGGCTGTGAAGCTGCTTTACGAAATCTCCCAGCATCTGATACCGGTCGGAGGGGTCGGCATCGGCGAGCTTTTGCGAAAGGTCCATCCCCTGCTGGTTGGCCTGGTTGAAAAAGGCATCGATCTCCATCCGCTGGTCGTCGGTGAGGTCGAGCTGGGAAACGGCGTGTTTATACCTGGCGATGATAATCGCCGGCCCCGGCCGCATCCGGCCGCCTGAATTTGATTGCCCGGCCCCCGCCGATGGCTGCGTTGCCACTTGCGCAAAGACCCCCGGCGTCGCGGCCAAAACCGCGCACGCAACTATCGGGAAAAGCGCCCGCCCTATGGTCTTGAACATGGTCACCCTCATCTTATCTCTATCTCATCATTTCTAACGCATTCCTTGAGCAATTATTGCCAGGGAATTGTTATTGAACCTGCTTTGAATTGACGCTAAACGCCTCAATCGGCTATGCTTGGGGCTTCCCACCGGGCCGTAGGCCGTGGCGGCAAAACGGCCTTTTTCGCTTGTGTGTCCAGGAGAAACCTGTGATTCGAAAATCGTCCTTTCTGGTAGCCGCTGTCGCGACGCTCTGCGGCATGTTTGCGGGCTGCCAGTCCTCTAACGAGAACCAGGAAAGCCCCTTTGTCACCATTTCCCAGCCCTCCTTCGTACAGGCCTGGGACCTGCACGTCCCCATGCACGCAGGCGATTCGGTTCGAGGCATCTATTATCTTGACGGAGCCGTTCACATCCTGAGCGCGCAGAATTACGACCAGGCCGTCAAAGGCGAAAGCGGTCAGCTGCTTTACCGCAACCAGGTCGGCACGCCGGACGTCAGCTTCCACGGTGCCCCCACCCTCGTTCGCGACGGGATCGTCTTTCCCACCAATCACACCCTCGAATATTACACCCGCTCCGGAAACTTCATCCGCTCCGTCGACGTCAAATACAACATCACCAACCAGGCCATCGGATCGAATCATGATGACAGCGTATACGTCGGCCTCGATTTCAATCAGGGGTGCCTCGCCCAGGTTGATGTGACCCAGGACATCCTTCCCGTCCAGTGGACGTTCTTGACGTTTGGTGAAATTGGCGGCGCGGTGGCGATCTCCGACGGCGTGATCTACTGCGGCAGCGAAGACGGCAAAGTCCGCGCCTGCCTGGAAGATCGAACCCCCGTCTGGACCCTGCTTCCCCCCGATGACGCATTCGACACGCAGAGCAAGGTCTTCGGCTCCATCGCCGTCGATAACGCCTATTGCTACTGCTCCACCGATGCCGGCAAAGTCCTGTGCCTGGACAAAAACACCGGCAAGCTCCAGTGGCAATTTTTCTCCGGTCAGTCCCTCATGACCGGGCCGCAGGTGAGCGACAGCGGGGTTTATCAGTATGTTCCCACGCAGGGACTGGTCGCCATCGATAAATCCGACAAGCTCACGCTGGGCGACCAGGAAAACGTGGCTTCGCCGCTGCGGACCGCCCGGTGGACGCTTGCCAACGGCTTGCGCGTCCTCAGCGAGGACGAAACATATCTCTACGTCACGCTGGCAACGGGCGGCCGATCTGTCGGCCTCGCGGCTGTCGATAAGCAGACGGGCCAGATCGCTTTCCAAACCCAGCGCACCGACATTCAGTTCCTGACCTCCCAGCCCAAGGCCGCCCTCATCTACGGGGCGACGCGAAGCGGCCTGCTTATCGCATTTAAACCGACGCTTCAGCCCGGCTCTTACGGACAACTTGTCGACAGCCAGAGTCCCGGCTCCAACCAATGGCAGCCTCATGCCCGATGATTTGATTCCAGTTCGCCGCGCGCTTCTTTCTGTGTCAGACAAAACCGGACTTTTGGAATTTGCCTCGGCTCTTGCCGGGGAATTCAAGGTTGAGCTTGTCAGCACCGGAGGCACTGCCAAGGCCCTGCGCGACGCGGGGCTGAAGGTTGCCGAGGTTTCCGACGTCACCGGCTTTCCCGAGATGATGGACGGGCGCGTCAAAACCCTCCATCCCAAAATCCACGGCGGCTTGTTGGCCCTGCGCGATAATCCGCGCCATGCCGAGGCGATGGCGACCCACGGAATTCCCCCCATCGACCTGCTTTGCGTGAACCTCTATCCCTTCCAGCAGACCATCGCTAAGGCCGGCGTTTCGCTGGAGGAGGCGATCGAAAATATCGACATCGGCGGGCCGGCGATGATCCGCTCGGCGGCGAAAAACCATCGCTTCGTGCTCGTCGCCGTCGATCCGGGGCAGTATGAGAAAATCCTCGGTGATCTGCGCAAGCATGGCGGGTCATCGTGCGCGACGCATCGCTTTAAGCAGGCCGCTCGGGCGTTTGCACACACGGCCGCTTACGACGCGGCGATTGCCGATTATCTTCGCCGCCAGATCGATCCTGAGCCGCTGCCCGAGCAACTGCAAATCAGCCTCACCCGCCGGCAGCAGTTGCGATATGGGGAGAATCCGCACCAGCGCGCTGCGCTTTATGTCGATGGCCGCAAACCGACGGAAGCTTCCGTCGCCACCGCCACTCAGCTTCATGGCAAGGAGCTTTCGTATATCAATCTTCTGGACGGCGATGCGGCGCTGGGCGTCGTCAGGGAATTCGCCCGGCCCGCGGCCTGCATCGTTAAACATGCCACACCCTGCGGCTGCTCGGTTGCCGAGACCCCGGCCGAAGCGTTCCACCGCGCTTTCGACGGCGATCCGCTGGCCGCCTTCGGGGGAATCCTGGCCCTCAACTGCCAGGTCGACCGGACCACCGCCTCGGCAATCGTCTCCATCGATAAGCTGCTGGAAGTCGTCGTCGCCCCGGATTTTACGGACGACGCCCTGAAAATCCTCCGCGACCGCTGGAAAAACGTCCGCCTTCTGAAGGTCGGCCCCATGGGGACGCCCGATCCCGCGGAGCTGCACATGCACAAGATCACCGGCGGATATCTGCTTCAGGAGCGAGATCTTGCCGGTGTGGATGAATCGACGTGGAACGTCGCCTCGCGCCGACCCCCGACGGAATCGGAGCTGCTCGACCTGAAATTCGCATGGATCGCCTGCAAGCACGTGAAGAGCAACGCGATCGTCATTTGCAAATCCCAGATGCTCCTTGGCGCCGGCGCGGGCCAGATGGACCGCCCCAGCGCCGCGCGGCTGGCCATCGCCAAGGCTGGCACTCGCGCCGCCGGGGCCGTTGCCGCAAGCGATGCGTTCTTCCCCTTCCCCGATGCGCCGCAGCTTCTGCTCGACGCCGGCGTCACCGCCATCGTTCATCCCGGCGGATCGGTCAAAGACCATGAAACCGTCGAGCTGATCAACCAGCGCGGCGCCGCCCTGATCCTTACCGGCCGGCGGCATTTCAAACACTGACGTTCAATGCAATCCTCCACCGACCTGATCGTCGAGCCCATCGGCCTGGATGTGGAATCGCTTCCCCATCCGATCAACTGGGCGGTTCTCTTCGGAAACGACAACTCGATTGAATTCGAAATCGGCATCGGCAAAGGCACCTTCCTGACCGCCGAGGCGAAGTCTCGGCCGCAGACCAATTTTTTCGGAATCGAATACGCCCGCTGGTACTGGCGTTACGCCAGCGACCGCCTCCGCCGCAACAATTGCACCAACGTCCGCACCTGCCGCGCCGAGGCGGCTTATTTCCTTCGCGAATTCGTCCCCAGCGCCTCCCTCGCGGTGGTGCACATTTATTTCCCCGACCCCTGGCCCAAAAAACGCCACCACAAACGCCGGCTGATCCAGCCGCCGTTTCTGCTGGAAATTCAGCGCGTGCTTGTTCCCGCCGGGCGGCTTCAGATCGTCACCGATCACGCGGAATATTTTGAGCAGATTCAGGATGTGGTTCGCAAATCGCCGCTGGGCGAGATTCCCTATGCGCCTGGGGATGTGGGGACGAATTTTCAGCGGAAATATGCGGTGGAAGGTCGGGCGTTTCATGCGATTGCCGCGGAAAAAAATTCTGATCCAGGACCCTTGGGTACAAAAGGTAACAGTCAGCAACAAAATGGGTAAGATGGGGAAAATGGGGTACGCAATTTCCGGCTTTTGGCATTAGTTGTACTCTATTGTGCCCTTTTTATGACTAAATAGAAGCAGCATCCTGCGGCGTCTCGTGGCTTGGCGCTTTCCACCCGGCGGCGATTGAAACTGTCGGTCCGGAAAGCGATCCCTTTATGAGACCCCTTTTAGTCCGAACAACGATTCTCCGAGCAAACCCGCGTGCAACTACGTTTCGAGATTGGCATCTCGTTTTTGACGAAATCGCACCCCAATCCGTCGGCAGTGTAAAATGCCGTTATGGCGACAGATCAAGAACCGTCGTTGTCATCGACGGCCAAACGCAACATCGAAGCCATTACTCAGGTCGAACAGGCGCTTCTTTCCAAGCGGAATTTGGCCGAGCGGATGGGGGAGCGCGTGGCCCATTTCTTTGGCAGCCTGCTCTTCATTGCGGCCCATATCTGTTTCATCAGCGTTTGGATCATCATCAACACAGGCGGGACAAAAAGAATCGCACCTTTTGATCCCTACCCTTTTCCGTTCCTGGCGCTGATCGTTGCCATCGAATTCATCTTCCTGACCACCTTTGTGCTTATGAATCAGAAGTATCAAATTCGCCGTGAGGAACAGTGGTCGCACCTCCATTTACAGCTCAGCATGCTGACCGAGCAGGAAGTCACCCGAAACATGCAGATGCTCCGCGCCATCTCTCAGAAGCTCGGCATTCAAAATGCAGCCACCGATGACGAAACAAAGGAAATGGCGAAGCCGACGTCCGTCTCGGCTTTCGTAGGGGAGATCGAAAAAACCCGTGACGCCGGGCTGTCTGTTAATGAGACGGTGGTTGGAATTGAGAAAGACCTGGCCGAAAAAAGTCGGCCCAATGGCGGGAAGTCATGACACTCACCTCATGGTTTCAAGACGACCCTTGAACGCTGATTGGGCTATGCCAGCTTTGCTACAACGCGATTCGCCTTGTCTGCGGCCGACCGTGCGAGCGCTGCCGCCTCATCCACAACACGATTCGTGGCGTCGGCTTTCTGGTCGGCGGCGCGGTTGGCCGTGCTCATCGGTTCGTCCGCGGGACTGTCGCAGGCATGGGCAACTTGATGGGCCGCCTTGCCGACGGCCATCGCAGCGGCAGCCACCTGGTTGGCGGCGTTCACCATTTCGCCGGCGGCTTCGGTCACGACACGGGACTTCAGATCCGTTGCCGATTCTTTGGAAGACTTCGTATGTTCCCAAGAAGGAGGCGCCGTGCCTTTTTGGGCAGTCCTTGCAGCGACGTGCGCCGGAGCGCGATGTTTGAAGTCTTAACTGGCATATCGCCGAGGGCAGAGCCAGTGGAGTCATCGTTACTCACAGCGATTGCGTCGTCGCCGCCACAAAAGAGGGCGAGGGCGTTGTTGAGGTCTTGACCGCTCAAGGTCCAGGATTGATGAGGCAGTTCGGCTATAATCTTTTCCTCAAACTCGCTGCACATGGCCTTGGCCTTCGAATCATCGCCAAGGAAGTCGGCCAGAATGGCCAACGAGAGCTGCCCGGTGCCGACGAACCCCCAATCAAAGGCGTTGGTGGCATTTCCGGAAAGGTCTGAGCGGCGTGCCAGCGGCTCGCCGTCCACCGTAACTTCACAGCCCCGTTGTGATCGTACTCCGCGGTATGTTTTCATGGTCTGCCTATTGGGTAAAGAGCCAAGGTAGCGTATTTTCGCCGTCATAAGCCATTAGCGTTTGGCGCTCGCTTTCCCCATCGCTTCCTGAACTTTGCCGACCGCTTTCTGAGTTTTGCCTTTAATTTGCTGGGCGGTGTTGCCCTTTATCGCTCCGGCAATGTCATTGATTTTCCCCTTCACCTGTTTGGCTTTTCCGGCCGCAATGTCTTCACGTCCCATGGGTCACAACTCCTTTGATTAAGTGTCCTGTACAAAATTATTACTCACAACTGGCACAGATCATCGCATTCATTTCCGGGGGTCGCACCGTCCGGCTTCGTTAAAGGCGAGAAGCTCGTCGATCACATCAAACCGGGGATCGCCTTGCCGCCAAAAGTCCGTGTCCCACGGAAGGGGGACAGTGGCCTCGTCCAATGATGGGTCAAGCATATTTTCGAGTCTGCGGTCGAGGCTCATTACATTCCTGGCAAGAAAAAGATGGGCACAACAAAAAAAGCCGACGTGGCCAGACACCAGGAAGGTGTTCAACCACGTCGGCTTACTCCGCAACTGGCCACCCGGCGAACCGGGACGCCTTTTATTTAGTCGTCCGACGACATGTATTCATTCATCATGCGAGACTGACTCGCCACTCTGCACCTTAGGAGGGGGACTGAGCAATAGCAACGAGCAATATAGAACGGTCGGAAGAATACTGGAAAATACGCCGCCAGTTCGATGGATTGACCGATTCCCACGCCTTATCTTTTTTTCGTTTCACGGAACAGGGGTGATTCGGCCATGGTGAAGATCACGACCTCTTCGCCAGTCACCGTACTGATGTCGTGATGCAGGCTCAGCACTTTAACATCGGTGATCCCCTGAACCATTGCTTCCATCATCGGCCGGGCCGTCTCGATCAAATGCGTTCGCACTTGCTTGAGCAGGTCTCTGCCTTTCTCGGCCGCAAGTGTCTTGACCAGATGCTGTTCCGCGGCGGTCAAAACGCCTTTGAGCCGGACGACGATCAGATCATCGATCAGATGAGCGCGAATTTCTTTGGGTCCTCGGCCCATGTACTCCTGCTCGAAGTGCCCCATGCCCTCCGCAACCGCACTTTCGATCTCGCCTTGAGTCTTCATCGGAATGAATATTGTAACCAGGATTTCGGCATTTTTCTGGCTTTCGCCGGTCGGGATGCCTAGCATGAGTAGCGCTGAGACAGCCTTAAGTAATTCGACCCCAACAGGATATCGAATTCTTCGGACGACAAAATAAGGGGTAATTCGGCCAATATCCGAAAGACCCGTTAACGAGTAAGCCGACGCAAAGGAACACCGATGGTGTTCGGTTGCGTCGTTTTTTTGTTTCTTCGAGGCATCGATTCGCAAAGGAGATGCACCATGATAACGGACATAATCTGCTGGCGAGAAGTTCATGGAGAGTATCGTCTTCCGGCGCAAATACGTCGAGAAGGAATTGTTCGCGCTCAATTCCGAACCGGAGCTACCGCCGACCAGTTGGTATCAGCCGACCCGCGATCACGCCTCGGAAGCAGTGATGGCCACTGCGCAATTGATGAACGCGGCCGAAGAATGTCTGTTGGTACGACGGCCGCCGCGACGTGGTGGAAGAGGATTGCGTGGAAGAACTGAAGGCGATCGTCGATCGCAACCTGGCCGATCTGTCAAACATCGAGCAGACGGTGATCCACCGTCGCTTCAACTGGAACCAGACGTCGGCAGACTGCTCAACAAGATTGAACGCGAAGTGCCGGCAACGGTGAAGGTTCGGAAATACCAGGGAAGGATCAGGCCGCATGCATCGAAAGAGTCGTCGGCCCATTTTGATCGCAAAAGGGATCGCCGTTCCGTGACGTTCACGGCTGTGGCCGTCCGCATTTCAAGACTTCCGAAAGGAGCCTTTTATGGGATTGATACTGCTAATTCTCGTGATTCTGCTGCTCGTGGGGGGCCTTCCCCACTGGGGTTACAGCCGCAATTGGGGATACGGACCAAGCGGAGGTTTGGGACTTGTTCTGCTGATCCTGATCCTATTGATGATCTTCGACGTGCTCCCGCGCGGCTTCTGATCGACCTTTGCCTGACGGCGCGAAATCTGTGCGCTAACACAGTGAGGTAGGACCGCGGGCAGTACCCCAAGGATCCGCCGGCGGTGGCGTTGCTATGCGGGTGCCAGATACACGTCGCCGGCCCCGTCGATCCGCACGGCCTGCTCGCGGTCGTCGCCGGCGTTGTCGGACGCGCGGGTTACCTTGCCGCGTCAGTGCCATTTGAGGAGTCACCATGACAGAGGCAGACGACAACAAGGCAAAGCACAAAGCTTCTGCGGCATCGGTTAACGACAAAGAAGCTTACGAAGAGACAGCGTTCGGCAGACGGCGTATCAGCAAGATGCCGAAGACGCTCGCGACGATTATCCGGCTCGCCGGAATACCTATCTTGGTTATTTATCGCCGCGTTCGACGTGTCCCGCGACGCAGCTGACGTGTAATTGTTTCTGCGTCTGGCGAGGTCAGAAAACGTAGGAAACGTTCATTGTCACAATTTGAAGGGATATGGTTTCGCTTCGCCGGTTGGCGTAACCACTGCTTCCAATGTGGAAAAAGAACCTCGGGTAATTCCCCGTTCCAGGTAATAGGCTGCAACGGTCTGCCCGCTGTACCCCTGTCCGTCAATTATCTGACGCCGTTCTTCCGGGCCAGGACGCTGTGATTTGTTCATGCCGCGTCGGTGTGCCGACCGTCCCCCAAGGAAAAAAGATGCCGTTGGTTCAACGCTCACGGTTTGCCAGCATTAAGCGGAGGTAGGGAACTGATATGCGACGAAGTCAAAAGCATATAGCTCAAGACAACAGCCCTGGCGGAATGCGACGGCTCAATTGGGCTGCTCTAACGATTGCTGCCGCCACCCTGTGCTTTCATCGGAAAGGGTAGCCAAGTTCAACTCAGCTTCATCATGCGTTCATACATTTGGCTTGTGACGCGGAAGCATTCGCAGGACGATTCTTCAAGGCCGTCCCGATCCAGGATTGTGAGTTCGCCCCGGTGATACTTGATGAGATTTGCCTGCTGCAGGAGGCGGGCCGTCAGATTCACGCTCTGGCGGCGAACACCGAGCATGTCGCTGAGAAATTCCTGTGTGAGCCCGAATTGGTCCTGACCCTTGCGATGCGCCGTCTCCAGCAGCCATCGGCACATTCGCTCCTCTATGGTGTGGTGCTGGATGCAGGCCCCATTCTGCGCCCGCGCTGGATTAGAACGAGTGCGTACCGCAGCAGCAATTGCGACAGCGCGTTGCTCTCCATTCTCATTCGCTTAAACGTCGTTGTTGACATCCTGTACAACTCACCCTTGACCTGCACATTGATCCGATAAGGGTTGGCCAGTGGATCGGCGAGCAGATAAAGCCCATCCATACCCTCATTTCCAATGGTGGAAGCCTCTACGGTCGCGCCGTTCTCCAGGACAACCATTGAGGAAAGTACACCAGACACAGGGAAGTGAACGAACTTAGGATCCTTCCCGGGATGCGCCACGATCTCCCCAACGTCGGGTGACACCTTCTCCATGAGTCCCATGATGTGCTGGAATTCAGACTTGGGCAGCCTCTCAAGTATTTTGTTGCGAACGAGTTCCGGATTATCCATATGGCTGTCTCCAGTATGGGTTGATCCCATTTCGCGGCACGTCGCCGCCGCTGTCAACTCTACTTCCATACCATCAAGACTTATGTCGTAACGTCCGCCACCGGACAGACAGACTATTTTACACTTGGTAAAAGACAAGATCGCCACACGGCGAGAAAATTCACTCGCGATTGTTCATTTCACGAGACATCGCTGCACGAGGTTCGTGCCGCGTCGATCAAATCGGAAATCCCGAGTACTTTAAGTTTAGGAGATGCTATATGAAATCTTTAATCATCACGGGCTTTGCAGTTATGGCGCTGGGCCTCACGGCTTGCGCCGGCCCCGCAGGCCCGCAGGGACCTGCCGGAGAACAGGGAACTCCCCGCGCCCAGGGAATCCAGGGCAATACGGGCCAGCAGGGCGCCACCGGAAACCAGGGAAATGCCGGTGATACCGGCCAGCAGGGCGCTACCGGAAATCGCGGCAGCACAGGCGCGACCGGAAACCAGTAAAACCGCGGAAACAGCTGCCAGGCCCGTCACTGTCGTTGCTTGGTGGATCGGTGATCATTCACGCTGGGCATCGGTTCAGCGGTCGGTAGAAGCGGCAGGCGCAAGTGTGTATCCCCCGATTCGGCCACAGCTTGCCTCCGGCAGGATTTTTTCAGGAAGACACCTGGATTAGGCAAAACCCTGAGTGGCGGGAGTGCGAAGCGGAACCGATTAGGATCCTTCAAAGGACACAATGCATTCAGGTCTTAACGAAATCGCCTGGCATCACCTGAGCATCGAGACCAGTTCGCTCAACGATCTGGACCAGCGCATCGCGGAGTCAGAGGACAAGGGCTACGAATTGGTCACGGTGCTGGTACACGAAAACAAGTGGGTAGCCTTCCTCAAACGCTCCCGATCAAGAAGCCATTCCTAGACCCCTCCCGCCCGGGAAATACCGTCGCTTGCCGCAAGTGCTCTCAAGCAACTCGATCCATAAGAGATTCCACAAATATTTTCCGCACAACGTCTGATACCGGACAGACAGGCAAATCTGAACGCGGTAGAAATCCTCTACGCCATGCGGCGATCCTGAAGTTACGGGCAAATTGTTAACTGATTACGGCGACCGAGCAATATAGATTCGCGCGAAAGGATTCGCATGAACCCACTTCTCGCACAACTTATTCACAGGCCGTTCCCCGACGTAGCCGAAGCGATCCGTTCGGAGGTGGACCAGATTACCCTGTCGTGGCACAACGCCGTCCGCAACTCCATGCCGCAAATGCAGAACCTGACATTCGACGAGTTGAGGGAATCGACTCCCCAGATTCTTCTGGCGATTGCGGATGCACTGGCGTCGGACGATCCGGCGGTGATTATGGAATTGGCGGATCGCGCCGGCGATGGGGTTGTCTCGCTGGCGGCTCAGATTCGATGTCGTTGAGGTTATGCAGGAGGACCGACTTCTGAGGGCCATTATTGTCTCGCACGTGGAGACGGAACTGGGCCGCCAGATGGACGCCCTGGAATCCGCGGCGCTTCACGCAGCCGTCGATCTCATGCTTCAGCGATCGGTGATCGCCCTTGTAGACCAGCAGAAGTCCGAACTCCGGGCGGGTGTGGAAAAAGAATTGCAGTACCTTTCGTACCTGTCGCACGACCTGAACAATCACCTCTATGGGGTTAGCCTGTCGCTCCACGAATTACGCTGCCATCTGAGCAAAGCAAACGGTTTCGACGGCGCCGCGGAGTCCCTCGCTCGCGCTCAGGACTCGATTCACACCACGGTAGCGGGTATGCGGCGTCTGCTCGATTACGAAATGCTTCGCAAGTCGGCCGAAAAGTCGAAGTTCTTGCCAGTGGAACTGCACCCTTTGGTTACCACGGTCGCCGGACAGTTTTCACAGGAGGCGGAGCCCAAAGGTGTAAGCCTCTCCGTCGAAGTGCCGCCCGGCACGGTGGTCGTCTCGGATGGAGAACTGCTGGCGCTGATTCTGCAAAACCTGGTCGGCAACGGCGTAAAATTCAGCAGCGGCGGCACTGTTCGCATAGGTTGCGACGGCGCCGCCGACGGGGGGCGACCTGTCATATGGGTCTCGGACCAGGGGCCGGGAATAGGCCCGGAAGAGATAAGCCACATCTTCGAAGCATTCAAAAGAGGGGAGGTTCACGGCCAGCGCGGAGTGGGCCTGGGGCTGTCCATTGCATCACAAGCGGCGAAACATCTCGGCGCCAAGCTGACGGTCGATTCAGAACTCGGCATCGGTTCCACGTTTCGCTTGAAACTAATTGGCGAACTGAAACGCGCGTCACGCTTGAAGCAGGAATTGGAACCTATGAATTTTGAGGAGATTGTATGAAGACGATAAACGGTCTGTGCTGGCGGCAACGCTGACGGCTTGTTTCTCTTTCTTCGGCTGCGAAACCTCCCATTCGGAGTCCACTACGCCGGGTCTCTTCGGCGGCACGACCCACGAAGAGACTACAACCACGCATAATCCAATCACGAATACGGACGACAAGACACAATCCGAGACCAAGACGCCTTGAGGCCTGCGCGATGAGCTGTGCCGCAACCCTGCCGACGCCGCTCGCGCGGGTGGGACAAGATGAAATTTTGGCCCGGTAGGAAAGGATGCGGAAATCATCATGGAAAAAGGACGAGTAACTCAAGCTCTATTTCAAACGCTCGGCGCAGATGGAATCGATTGGCTGTTTATCGTCGGATGTGACGGCGATTGGACGATCAGGCGCAACGGAAATGAAGTCGGCCGCGGCACGGGCGAGCAGGCATCCATCGGTCCCGGTGTGCGAAAGTTCCTTCAATTGACACGCGCAAGCGTCGGTTCGGATGGCGCGTGCGATCCGGCCGTAGGCGGATTGCTCGATCGGATTGAACGCGGATGCGCGGCAAAGGTAAAGGTTCCGAAATACCAGGGAAGGGTCAGGACGCACGCATCGAAAGATTGGATGGACTATTCGATCGCATAAGAAGGGACCATCGAGCCGTGTTGTTCACGGCTTTGGCCTCCTTCGTCTCGCGCTCACGCGTATTTGTTGTTTACTGAAACTATTTTTCGTTTAAAGGACATCACCATGCACGCACTACTCCTATCAATGGTTACTGCAAAAGCCCCTGTTCTCGGCAGTGTTATTTGGATTGGCGGCGGCTCAGTGGGCCTTGTTGTTCTCATCGTCATAATTGTCCTGATCCTGCGCTGAGGACGGTGACTGGCGAAAATGCCTCTTTCGGCAAATCTGCCTGCGGCATTCTCGCGACGCCCTTTTCGTCTGCCGGTAACGCCGCTCGCGAATCTCCAGGAGAGAGAAAGGGGTCAGGTTACCTGACCCCTTTTTCGCCTCGATCGGCGCATCCCACGCCTGTCGTTTCTATCCGACGTAGCCGAATTTCAACTGTTCCGGCCAGCATCACCGAAACGGCGCCGGCATCGGATCGCGGAAGGGAAAAGGTGCCAAGTTCATCTGTGGCCCTTTTCCTCTGCGAGTGCAAATCAACTGGGCCGATCATCATCGCATGAGCGCGGTAAACCCCGCTTGCTCGAAATGATGATCGGCAGTTAGCGCCTCATTGACTCCACGCTCGCGCATCACAAGGAACGAAAGGCAATCGGTTAGCGACCAATCCTTATCCTGCCGATTCTGATAATCGCTTAATCCCAGATTAAACTGGCTCTCCGAGGGAGGCACCACTTCAACCGAAGGCTGGGTCGTAAATCCCCGGATGAACCTTGCCGCTCCTTCTCGAGACCCAACTGCGCAGAGGGCATCCGCCAACTCCACAAGTACCCATGTTGTTGTTAACAGACCCCCGAGATGGCCTTGGCTGTGACGAACCGCTTTTTCATGGTCCTTGTCCCGCGCGTTCACCAAGGCGAGCAAATAATACGTGTCAACGAACTGAACGCTCATTCGAGAGGTTTCCCATGAGCATAATGATCGTGGTTTGCAGCAAGATCTTCAGGCCCCTCAATAGCACATTCCCGCGCCAATCGAAGGATGCTATCCCATTGGACCCCGTTCGCCTCCTGCCTGGCGGTCGTTTCAATCGTCACACGTAGCGGAGTGTTTACCGGAATTTCAACCGCCTCATCCGGCTTGATGACTTTTCCGTCGAAATGGCCTGTAAAGCTGACCATAGGCAATCTCCTGCTTTGAAAATTCTATCATTCGACACCCCTTCGAGCCAAACGCGACCGCTAGTTTTTCCCATGTCTTCAAATCTCATAAACCCCATCTAACATCGCACGTAACGGACGGCGAGGCAAAGTATGTCTCCTAACGACGGGGCGGGTCACACCTCTTTACCTTCTCACTTTCATACTTTCTCACTTTCACGCGTACCTTTGGGCCTTCCCTGCGATATACTCCCTCCCGGCACGGATGCCGAACCCCAAAACACGGACGTTCACATCCGGAAACGCCAGCTAAACAATCCGAATGTTCGAACGCAGGCTCAAAATTCTCCTGGCGATCCTCCTGCTGACCTCCGCCGCCCTGGCGATTCGGGCCGGGCAGATTCAGATTTTCCAGCACAACACCTGGAGCAGTCAGGCCACGGAGATCATGAAGCGCGGCGAGTTCATCGAAACTACCCGCGGCGCGATCCTGGATCGCAAGGGCAGCACCCTGGCCATGGATGCGCCGTGCATCGACGCCTGCGTCGATTATCCGGCGATTCCCGAAGACCCGGATGATCTCTACGTCCAGGCACGGGCCATCCAACTTCTGAAACAAAAACTCGGCGACCAGTTTAAATCCGCCTCCCACTCGTCGGATTGGCAGAACACCCTCGACGCGCAATGCGACGCCGTTCGCGCCGACATCGCCGCGATGTGGGACGAGCTGGCCGCCGCCGGCGGGAAGACGCCGGATCAGATCGACGAAATCCGCCGCGACATCGTGCAGCGCGTGGAAATGCGCAAACGCTACAAGTGGTGGCACAACTACGAAACGGCCGCGCACAACCAGGAGGAGAATTCCTCGAAGTGGTATCGCGATTTCCTTGCCGACAGCGGGGCCGATTCCGATTTCGACAAATACGACCCACCCATCGGCGACGAGACGCAGCCCCACGTGATCCTGAAAAACATCCCGCCGGAAATTCAGGCCCGCCTTGCCCGCGAGGGAGACCGTTTCTGGTGCCTGAGCCTGCAGCCGAGCAAATATCGCGACTATCCATCCGGGCGCGTCGCCTGCAACGTGCTCGGATATCTCGAAGCCGCCACGCCCGACGAAATCGCCTGTGATTTGCCGGAGCTGCGCAAATACTGGCTCGGCGACATGGCCGGTCGTGCCGGCGTCGAAGCCCTGTGCGAAAACACCCTGCGCGGAACCCGTGGCAAAATCGAAACCGTCGCCGGCACCGAGAAAGTCGTTGATCGTATCGACGCGATTCCCGGCAAGGACGTCTCCCTCACCATCGACGAATCACTGCAAAACGACATCGAAAACGAATTCGTGAAGCCGCGCGTCCATCGTGAAAACGGAGCGATCGTCGACACCCGCTGGAACCAGCACGGCGCCGCCGTGGTGATAAAGATCGACACCGGCGAAGTGCTCGCGCTGGTTTCTAATCCCGGCTACGACCCCAAAGACCTCGACCTCCACTACGCCGATCTGGCAGCGGATGAGCTAAACCGCCCGCTGCTGGATCGCGCCACCGAGCTGGCCGTTGTTCCCGGATCCACGGCCAAGCCGATCGTCGGCAGCGGCTCGATCACGGACCACGTGATGAAATCCACCGATCGAATCCAGTGCCTGGGTGAGCTGATGATCGACGGGAGGCCGCAGTCCTACGGGCATTGCTGGATTTACGCGACGTGCAGGAGCATGGGCCTGCCCATCAGCCATCGTGCGGCGGGCGATAAGGAGCTTGGCTCTGATATGCTCACCATCTCGGATGGCATCAAGGACAGTTGCAATGTTGTCTTTGAGAATGTCGCCCTGCGCATGGGCGTCGCCGACTTATGCAAGTGGTTCAGAAACTTTGGACTGGGCCGGCGCACCGGCATCGGCATTGAGGAGAGCCCCGGGCTGCTCTTTGGTCAAAACGGACAGTTTTCGGTTGAAGCGCAGACGCAGACCTGGTCGCTGGGAATCGGCGAAGGGCACATTCAGGCCACGCCGATCCAAATGGCCAACGTCGCCGCGACGATTGCCCGCAACGGAATCTGGATGCGCCCGCGCCTCGTGGAAGATGCGGATGTGGGGCGATTTGGCTCGCGCCAACGGACGATCCCACTCCCGACCGCGTTGATCTGCATCTTTCGCGGGAGGCGCTCGATGCGGTTCAACTTGGCATGAAGGAAGTGTGCAGTGCCGACGGCTCGGGGTACTGGATTCGACCGGAGATTATGGACCGCGGCCCCGATGATCCACCCCTCGATCAGGACCCGCTTGTGAACATCCCCATCGCCGGAAAAACCGGCTCCGCTCAGACCGGGGGGTTCATGTCGATCATGCAGCGGGATGCCAGCGGCAAATTCATCGGCTTTCAGCAAATCCATTTCGGCGACCCCGGCACCGAGGGGTGGTACATAAAGCCGACTTCACCCGACAATACGCCCCCGGAAAAACACCTGGCTCATGCCTGGTTTATTGGATATGCCCCGGCCGACCATCCGCAGATCGCATTTTGCGTTCTTGTGGAGTACGGAGCGTCGGGCGGGCGCGTAGCAGGGCCCATCGCCCACGACCTCCTTGTAGACTGCTTCAAGCACGGTTACCTTTCGGCTGCGAAGTAAGAGTTCCACAGCAATTTTCCGGAGCGGCGATTGGCAGAATCCCTCGGCAGACCCCCGTCCACCCGCAGACCCCCCGTCATTCCCTATGCCGGCGGCGGGGCGCCTGCTGCGTCCAAGCTTCCCGACCCCACCCCGCCTCCCCCGCGCCCGATGACGCGCGCCGCCAAATGGGCCGGCTGGATGGAGCCGCACGCGCGGTTCTGGTGGCTCGTGGCTCTTTGCCTCTTCGTCGCCGCCGTCTGTGAAGCGGCCGTCGAAACCTCGGATTGGATTGCGGATAAAAATCTCGTCGAGCACGGCGTTGTCGTCCAGGCAATGATCGGCGGCCTGCACCACATGCGGCCGCCCGGAAGCGATCTGGATCTCTCCTTCGACTACAACGGCCAGACCTACAACGTCTCCGGCCCACTTGAAGGGCCGGAACGATCGGCCATGGAGAACACGACGATCCCCATTCGCATCGATCCGAATGACCCCACCCAGTGGACCAGCCGGACGTATATGGAGCCGCTGATCCACAGCATGCTGGGCGCGGGGCTGGCGCTGCTGACCGGCGCTGTCACGCTTGGCGTCAGCTATCTGATCCGCCAGCGGGTGCTGCGCATCTATCGCCTTGGCGATTCAATGCCGATCCAGATCGTCGCGCTGCGCAGTTCCGCGCTGGCGCCGCGATCGAAGCTCGCGCAGTTCACGCGCTATGGGTTCAACGACAACGACCTCAATTCGGTGATTCTCCCGGCCGCCTTCGCGAAAAAAGCTACCGCGGGAGACGTTTTGTGGGTCTACTGCCTGAAGGGGAAGCGTTCCCGCGTTTTGCCGGCGATCGCGTTTGAATAATGCCCCCCACGATTTTTTACTCGCAACTCGTAACTCGCAACTTCCCCGTCAGATCACCAGATCCATCGCCAGCGTCCGAAACCCCGTCCCCAGTTGGTGATAATTTCCCCGCGCCAGTTCGCGGAGGATGAGAAATGGCCGGGTGAGTGGGCGCTGCCGCATCATCCGCCGGGCGGCGGCGAAGCGAATCCTCCGGTCGATCAGCTCCAGGGTTTTCTCGCTTACCGCCGTCGGTCCCAGCGAAACCAACCTTTCCCGCAAAATCGAAAATCGCGTTTCCTGCTCCAGAAAATAATCCCCTGGCTGCCGCATCCGGCGGTATCGCTGGGCGATTCCCATTCGCTGCCCGCCGGAGAGATTCCGCGAGTGCTGCCGATAGGATTGCAACGCCAGTGGCACGATTGCGCATCCCCCCGTCGCCGCGGCGACGATCGCCATCCATGCGTCCGGCAGCCATTGGGAAGGAATCGGCAGCGCCCATTTCAGCAGCGATGATCGAATCACCATGGTCGCATCCGCCAGCGGAATGTTTGCCATCAGTGCTTCCAGGCTGCGGCCTTCCTGTACGAGCTTCTGTCTCGATTTGTCGAACGCGGTGATTTGAAACGTGGTGTACCCCAGATCCTCCAGCGATTCATTGACCACCCGGCTGTCGCAAAACGCCAATTGCGCTTGTGGCTGGCCGTCCAGCGCCTCCGTCATCACCTCCAGCTTTTGCGGGTCCCACACGTCATCCTGATCGCAAACCGCAATGAACTCCCCACGGCAGCGCGAATAACTGTCCTGCCGGTTCGCGGCCCAGCCGAGATTTTTTTCCTGAATGTGCAGGCGAACCTCAACTGGCGCGGTGGCCGCGAATTGGCGGATGATTTCCGGGCTCCCGTCCGTGGAATGATCGTCGCACACCACCAGCTCATCCGGCTTGCGCGTCTGGGCCAGGAGGCTGGCAAGCTGTTCCGGCAGGAACCGCGCTCCGTTAAACGTGCAAAGAGATATTGATAAACGCCCGCCGGTCATTGACATAACTTTTGCCGGCATCATTATCGCCAACACGGCGGCGAAATGAACCAGCTTTGGCAACAACTCGCGATCGCGTCGAACTGGCCGATAATCGCGGCGGTTACCGTGCTTTCGGCGCTGGGGGTGATGAGCATCTGGGTTGATTCGCCCGCGGATGGACCGAAGCAGCTTGTATTCCTCGCCGTCGCCGTCGCGGTGATGGCGGCAATTCAGGGCGTCAACTATGTCATCCTGGGGCGATACGCCTGGGTGCTCTTTTTCATCAGCATCATCCTTATCGGCTACACGCTGCTGGGCGGCTTGGCGGAAAAGCACTTCCATACCATCCCCGGCGTACACAGCATTAAGGGGGCGTGCTGCTGGATCACGTTTCCGGGTGGCGTCAGCTTTGAGCCCTCAGAGTTGATGAAAATCTCTTTCATTCTCGTGCTGGCGCGATACCTGCGCTTTCGCGACAACTACCGCACGATGACGGGACTGCTGACGCCATTTCTGCTGACGCTGATCCCGGTGGTGCTGATCCTGCGCCAGCCGGATCTGGGGGTGGCGGCGCTTTTTGTGCCGGCGCTCTTTACCATGCTTTTTGTCGCCGGGGCGAAGATCAAGCACCTGCTGGCCATCGTGGGGATGGGATTGGTGCTGATTCCGCTGCTTTGGCTCTGCGGCGATCCGAATGTTCCTTTATTCCAGGATCTCCCGGCTGTGGTTCAGCCCTACCAGCGCGACCGGCTTGCGGGAATGCTCAACAAAGATCCCAAGACGGTGCGCGAGACGGGATATCAGCAGATGCGCGCCCTCATCGCCATGGGATCGGGCGGCGCAACCGGCAAAGGGCCGGGCGAAATCCCCGTCGGACGGCACGTGCCCGAAGCGCACAATGACATGATCTTCGCGATCATCGGCGAGCAGTTCGGCTTCGTGGGATCGATCGCCGTTTTCGCGGCGTATATCGTGCTCTTCATCGCCGGCATCGAAATCGCCGCTTCCACGCGCGAGCCGTTCGGTCGCCTGGTGGCGATTGGAATCGTGGCGATCCTGGCGGCTCAGGCGATCCTCAATTTGTCCGTGGTGATGCGCCTTTTTCCGGTGACGGGCGTGACGCTGCCGTTCGTTAGTTATGGGGGAAGCAGCCTGGTGGCAAGTTATATCGCCGCGGGATTTCTGCTGAATATCGGACAGAACCGGCCGCTGGTGATTGCGCGGGATTCGTTTGACTTTGATTGATTTCTTACTGCTGAACCCTCTGGCGCAGCGACGGGATGACCTCTTTGCCGATGAGTTCAATCGAGTGCGCCAGCTTCTCGTGCGAAAGCCCGGCGACGCTCATCTGGAACGAGAGGCGGGAAATGCCGCCAAGCACTTCGTCGTAGTGCCTGATCTTTTCCACCGCGCCCTTGGGATCGCTTACGATCAGCGCGCCGGTTTCTCCGCGGACGGCTTCGAACTGCTTTCGCGTTACCGGCGGCCAGCCGCGCTCGCGGCCGATGCGGGTGAATTCTCTCGCGTATCCCGGAAAGAAATCCTCGGCGGCCTTTTCGTCGGTGTCCGCCACATGCCCCAGGGCGTGGACGCCGACTTTTAAGACGTCCTCCGTGTGTCCTGCGCCGTCCCGCTTCGCGGTATAGATCGACGAGGGGGGCGAAGCGTCGGGGCTCGCCGCCGATGATCGCGACCATCAGGGGCAGGCCCAGTCTGCCGGCGCGCTCGAAGGATTCCGGCGTTCCGCCTACGCCTAGCCAGATCGGCAGAGGTTGCTGGACGGGGCGGGGATAAATTCCTTCTCCGTTGAGAGCCGGGCGATGGCGTCCCGTCCAATGGACGTGTTCGCTTTGCCGGATCTTCAGGAGGAGGTCGAGCTTTTCGGTGAAGAGGGAGTCGTAGTCTTCCAGTTCCAATCCGAAGAGGGGGAAGGCCTCGATGAATGAGCCGCGGCCGACGACCATTTCGGCGCGGCCGCGGGAGATGAGGTCGAGGGTGGCGAACTGCTGGAAGACGCGGACGGGGTCGGCGGCGCTGAGGACGGTGACGGCGCTGGTAAGGCGGATCCGCTTCGTCCGCGCGGCGGCGGCCGCGAGGATGACTGCGGGGGCGGAATCGAGGAACTCCAGGCGGTGGTGCTCGCCTAGGCCGACGACGTCGAGGCCGACTTTGTCGGCCAGTTCGATTTCATCGATGAGGTTGTTCACCAGATCTGCCGGGGGGGTGGATTTGCCGGTGACGGGGTCGGGGGCGGTGGAGACGAAACTGTCGAAACCGATTTGCATGGGCAATCCTAGGCGTTGTTCCGCCCCGGGGGCATTCAGTACAAAAGGTGACAGTCCATCATCAAATAGGAAAGACTGGTAAAATGGGTAGGCATTTTTCTTGATATCAATGATATCATTGATATCATTGATATCATGGCGAGCCTGGTACTGCGGGAATTGGGCGGGGACCTGAAAGAGCGGCTGCGGGTGCGGGCGGCGGGGCATGGGCACTCGATGGAGGATGAGGCGAAGGAGATTTTGCAGGCGGTTTTGAATGCTGAGGAATCGCCGGGCGGGAACTTGGCGGCGGCGATCAGGCGACGGGTAATGGAAGTGCCAATCATGGAGGCCGCACCGCTATCGCGGCAGAAGATGAAGGCGCCGCCGGAGTTTGATTAGTTCGAATTCCTGCTTCACCGCCCGCTGCGCTAGAGGGCGCGGAGATCGCGGAGCGTTTCACGTTGGAAGAAGGTATTGGCCACGGATTCAAATCAGATGCACACAGATGAAAAGCAATTGGCTTTATCTGTGTTCATCTGGCTTTTAATCTGTGGCAAATGAGGATTTTCTGACCCGTTTGGATTGAGGCTTAGAATGGTTTTGCTGGATACGTCGGTTCTGGTTGAGATGTTGAAGGCGAAGCCGGATCCCAAGGTGGAGGCGTGGCTGGCGGCGCAGCCGGCGGCGAGTGTGTTTGTCAGTACGATCGCGGAGGGGGAGATGAGGCAGGCGGCGATGCTTTTATCTGAGCGGAAGCGGGGGGAGATGATGGGGATTATCGAGGGGATTTTTGGGGAGGATTTTGCGGGGCGGGTGCTGCCGTTCGATCGTTTTGCGGCGGGGGCGTATGCGCAGATCATTTTTGATCGGCGGACGACGGGGAAAGGGATTGCGCAGTTGGATGCGATGGTGGCGGGGATAGCGCGGTTGCGCGGGGCGAAATTGGCGACGAAGAATGTGGAGGGGGTGTTGGGGTGTGGGGTGGAGGTGGTGGATCCTTGGGGTTCCGCGGCTGCAAGCAGCACGCGGCTTTGATACGGGGCGGCGTGGGCGTTGTGGATTTATGTGGCGGGCGGGGCGGGTTTGGGTGGGGCCCCACCATGCCATGGTGGGGCTTTTGCAGGGGCATCCTTTTTTCTTTGCGTCTTGGCGTCTTTGCGGTTAAATCTCTTTTCGAAAGACGTTGAAGAAGATTAACCGCGAAGATGCGAAGAGCGCGAAGGAGGAAATGAATTGAAATTTTGTAAAGTCGTTGCGATGGGGAGGGGCGTGTACTGTGAGATGACGGAGGGAAAGCGCCGCACGAACGGCCTCCGGCCTAAGTTCGCGGAGTACCGCCCAAGCGCCTCCGGCTCTTGCGGCGGCTACACGGGGAATTGCGAGGCGGCGGATCCCGCGGCTGCAAGCACGGTTCGACTTAGCTCACCGAAGTGCACGCGGCTTTGATACGGGGCGGCGTTGGGGTTGTGGATTTGTGTGGCGGGCGGGGCGGGTTTGGGTGGGGCCCCACCATGCCATGGTGGGGCTTTTGGGGAAATGGGGCGGGATTTGAGATTTGAGATTTCAGATTGGGGTGGGGCGGGGAAAGGGATTTCGCAGTTGGATGCGATGGTGGCGGGGATTGCGCGGTTGCGCGGGGCGAAATTGGCGACGAAGAATGGGGACAATTTTGAGGAGTGCGGTGTTGAGGTGGTTGATCCGTGGAGATTCGAAAAATAAGAGCGTGTGTCTGGTGGGAAAAAAGATGACTTCGCGCTGTTTTTCCGCAATGTCCAATTAACCTTGAGTTACAATGCTGCGGCTGACACTGTCGCGAAGGTGTCATTTTATTGGCGATTCCCGGTCGGCTTCGTTGCTGAATAATCAGTATACTGCGATTGAATGAATTCTCGTGGTTGCAAGACGATATGATCGGCAAAGATCAGCCAACGCCGCTGCATTCTTTAAGTTACGCAGATCGTAAATTGCCATCAGGCGGCGGCAAATACGAGATGCTGCAATACCCGGGCGATCGCGCGGGTTTTTGGAATCCGGCGTTTTTTTTGGACAACGGAACAACACTGGAATTAGCCCCCGGTTCGCTTTTGTGGCGTTTCGCCGGCATGTGCCTTTTGCTTTGCGCCAGTGTTGCGTTTTTATTATTTACCGCAAAACGAGATTACTTTAGAGCGTGTTGTGAACTTTCCCCATCATCTGCGATATTGGGTGGATGGCAAGGAAGCCTTACCCAACTGACGTGACGGATGAAGAATGGGCATTTGTGGCGCCGTATCTGACGCTGATGCGGGAAGATGCTCCGCAGCGGGAACATTCGCTACGTGAGGTCTTCGATGCGTTGCGATACGTGGTTCGAGCCGGCGAAGCCTGGCGAATGATGCCCAACGATCTGCCGCCCTGGGACATCGTTTATCAGCAGACCCGGCGCTGGATCAAAGCCGGCGTGTTCGAGGCCATGACGCATGATCTGCGTGAATTGCTGCGGATGCTGGCCGGCCGCGATCCCAAACCATCGGCAGCGATCTTCGATAGTCGCACGCTGCAGAGCACGCCCGAGAGCGGCGGCCGTGGCGGTTACGACGGAGCCAAGCGAAAGAAAGGAAGCAAGACGCACATGGCGGTGGACACGCTGGGACATCTGCTGGCGCTGCACGTAACATCGGCCGATCAGCAGGACCGTTCACGTGTGAAGCAACTGGCCCGGGACGTGCAGAAAGCCACCGGCGATTCGGTGGCGTTGGCATTTGTGGATCAGGGATACACCGGCGAACAACCCGCTGCCGACGCGGCGAAAAGCGACATCGAATTGTCGGTGGTTAAACTTCCGCAGGCCAAACGAGGCTTCGTGCTGCTCCCCCGGCGATGGGTTGTCGAGAGATCGTTCGGCTGGCTCGGACGCTTCCGCCGATTGGCTCGTGACTACGAACGGTTGGCCACGACTCTGGCCGGTCTTCACTTTGTCGCCTTTGCCTGTGTGATGCTGCGTCGGCTCATGATGACAGGAGTGGCGTAAAGTGCACAACACGCTCTAGTCATGACTTGAAGACGGCTGCGGTACGATTATCACTTTGGGGGTCGGTCTTTTTTGCTCTGTTTGTGCTTCCCGGATTACTTCATCTGCGACATCGGGTACGAACGCCTTGGGTTATTGTGGATTGCCAAAGCAAGTTGCTTCACTTGCCGAGGACCAACAAAAGGATTCCGTTTTCGGATGTCGTGCGGTTGCAGTTCGTGTCGTTGGTTGCGGTTGGTTTTTCAGCGTCTCGGCTGCGTTATCGCGGCGAGCCAGAATGGGGAGAACTTCAGATTGTGTTTTTTGAGGCGTCCCACGAGCAAACCTGGTGCGTCGTCGCATGCCCTCGCAAGAATGTTAACCGCTTTGTCACCAGGTTCACGGAAGGCACTGAGATTCCGGTTTCTCGGGTCAACCGTCTGGTCGACGGGAGTTGGCGAGCGGGAGCTTTTGACGCATCGTAGGTTTATGCGTAGACCGCGATGATCGGTGAGATGTGGGGCGTCTGCCCGACAGGGGTGCGGGGTGGAGGTGGTGGATCCCTGGAGAGGCGATTCCGCGGCTGCAAGCACGGTTCGACTTAGCTCACCGAAGTGCACGCGGCTTTGATACGGAACGGCGTTGGGGTTGTGGATTTACGTGGCGGGCGGGGCGGATTTGGGTGGGGCCCCACCATGCCATGGTGGGGCTTTTGCAGGGGCATCCTTTTTTCTTTGCGCTCTTGGCGTCTTTGCGGTTAAATCTCTTTTCTAAAGACGTTGAAGAAGATTAACCGCGAAGATGCGAAGAGCGCTAAGGAGGAAGCGAATTGAAGTTTTGTAAAGTCGTTGCGATGGGGAGGGGCGTGTACTGTGAGATGACGGAGGGAAAGCGCCGCACGAACGGCCTCCGGCCTAAGTTCGCGGAGTACCGCCCAAGCGCCTCCGGCTCTTGCGGCGGCTACACGGGGAATTGCGAGGCGGCGGATCCCGCGGCTGCAAGCACGGTTCGACTTAGCTCACCGAAGTGCACGCGGCTTTGATACGGGGCGGCGTTGGGGTTGTGGATTTGTGTGGCGGGCGGGGCGGGTTTGGGTGGGGCCCCACCATGCCATGGTGGGGCTTTTGCAGGGGCATCCTTTTTTCTTTGCGCTCTTGGCGTCTTTGCGGTTAAATCTCTTTTCGAAAGACGTTGAAGAAGATTAACCGCGAAGATGCGAAGAGCGCGAAGGAGGAAATGAATTGAAATTTTGTAAAGTCGTTGCGATGGGGAGGGGCGTGTACTGTGAGATGACGGAGGGAAAGCGCCGCACAAGTGCGGCGGCTACACGGGGAATTGCGCGTTTGGGCGTGGGTTTCCGCGGCTGCGAGCAGCACGCGGCTTTGATACCGATAGGCGAACGGAATCGTGGCGCTTTTTGAAAGTGTGAGGTTTTCAAACGGGTAGCGTCTAGCAAATGCTGGGGATGCGCAGCACGTATTCCCGAAGATATCTTGCTAAGCGATTTGGGACTCGCTGTAATTCCAATGTGCCGGTTGACTTCTTTCCGCTTATCCTGGGGGGTTTGGCATCCATGGGAATGGTTGCCGGTTTTCTCTGGATTAAGAAGTCGCGCGCCGGCTGCGTGCTGCTTTCACCAGTTTGATGCTCTTCATTGCACCTTGGGTCATAATCTATACATGGATGTACGACCGCGCGGAAATTTGTTATGGGCCAAGTGCTGCAAAGGGGAATGCGGAGGCTGAGTATCGTCTAGGATTTGCACACATGTTTTATTACGCGGGCGCGAGCTACGACCCAATGGAGGGTGACGCACTTCTGCAGCGGGCTGCAGATGCGGGCAACTCTCGCGCTCAGACGACCTTGGCATGTTTCGTTCTTTTCGGACTTGAAGAGGCTCCCGATGAGAATCGGGCCCTGGCGCTGTTGGATCGCGCGGCCCCGTCGATACCTGACGCCGCCATTCTTGCTACTGAAGTACTGCGCACACCATGTCACTCTTGGTCTTCCGACGGGCGTCGCGGGTACGATCATTGAGCGTTGGACGTCCACAAGGCAGTAGCGCGAAACGTGGCGCGTGAGGGGCCCGTAGATGAACTGGGAAGAAACGTGAATGGAGAACGGCGGGGAAGGAGATTGCGCATTGGATGTGATGGTGGCGGGGATTGCGCGGTCAGGCGGGGCGAAGCTGGCGACGAAGAATGTGGAGGGGGTCTTGGGGTGTGGGGTGGAGGTGGTGGATCCGTGGGATCCCGCGGCTGCAAGCACGGTTCGACTAAGCTCACCGAAGTGCACGCGGCTTTGATACGGGGCGGCGTGGGCGTTGTGGATTTATGTGGCGGGCGGGGCGGATTTGGGGCGAGCCCCGACCATGGCCATGGTGGGGCTTTCCCGGTGGCGCGGGGCGAGGTTGGCGACGACGAATGCGGAGGGGATCTTGGGGTGTCGGGTGGTGGTGATGGTGGATCGTAGGGATTTGAGAGATTAGGGGCGCGTGGAGCGATTGAACAATTAAGAGGAGATTTTTTTCGGTTGTGGTTTGGGTGACGCTCGGGATGCTGTGGCTCGCATGTAACACGCGGTTCCGCTTCGCGGGCACACGGCTGGCCTGGCGACGTTCGGGGCGGCCTTGAGGGGTTGAGCGAGACAGATGCACCGGTGGATTTGGTAGGCGGTCCATCGCGGGGATCACTGAGAGCGAGTAAGAAATAAGTTTTTCTTGGCGCTCTTGGCACCTTGGCGGTTAGAAAGATTTTTAACCGCCCGCTTCGCTCAAGACGCCAAGAGCGCCAAGGAAATCCAGCAAATTTGAATTTCAATTTATGTCAGGGTTCGGCGGTTTAGACGAGTTTCTTTCGTATAGAAGAGGTCAGAATGCGCAACCTCGGGCGTGAACTTGCTCAACCAGTATACTTATCGATCGAATGAACGACGCTCATTTGCCAGGGCATATTGTAATCGCGGGTGGGAGTGGGTTTTTGGGGTTATCCCTTGCGCATCACCTGACGGGGATCAATCGAGCGGTGGTTATTCTTTCGCGGCGAGCGCCGAAGACGATTGCCGGTGTCACGTATGTTTCGTGGGATGCGGAAGGTTGGGGATTGGGCGGGGGTGCTGGATGGGGCGAGCGGGCTTGTGAATCTTGTGGGGCGGAGCGTTGATTGCGTCAAGACGCCGGAGCATCAGGATGAGATTTTGAGGTCGCGCGTGGAAGGGACGCTGGTGCTGGGGGAGGCGATGCGCAAGGTCCAGAATCCGCCGGGGGTTTGGGTGCAGATGAGTACGGCGCATATTTATGGGGATCCGCCGGCGGCGGTTTGTGATGAGAGTTCGCCGGTGGGGATGGGGTTTGCGCCGACGGTGGGAAGGGCTTGGGAAGAGGCGTTTCAGTCGAGCGCGCTGCCGGTACAGAGGAAGGTGATTTTGCGGACGAGTTTCGTGATCGGTCGCGACCGCGGCGCGGGTGGGGGAGCTCTGGCGCGGCTGCGGACGCTGGTTCGATTGGGTCTGGGCGGGGTGGTGGGCTCGGGGACGCAGGGGATGAGCTGGATCCACGAGACGGATATGAACCGGATATTCGAGCGGGCACTCAACGACGATCGAATGCAGGGGATGTATATCGCGACGGCTCCGAATCCGGTTTCGCAGCGGGAGTTTATGCGAGAACTGAGGAGGGGGATGAAGATGCCGATCGGGTTGCCGGCGTTTGAATGGATGGTGCGGTTGGGGGCGCTGCTGCTGATGGGGACCGATCCGGAATTGGCGCTTTACGGGAGGTATGTGGTGTCCAAACGACTGCGCGAAGACGGATTCGAGTTTCACTTTCCGAAACTGAGGGAGGCGCTGGCGGATCTTATGCGGAATTTAAAAAACTATTCACCGCGGAGAACGCTGAGAGCGCGGAGATAATTTATTGTTTTTTTCTTGCGCTCTTTCGCCCTTGGCGGTTAAAGATCTTATAACCGCCCGCTTCGCTCAAGACGCGAAGAACGCCAAGGAGGAAGTGAATTGAATTTTTTAAAGTCGTTGCGATGGGGAGGGGCGCGTACTGTGAGATGACGGAGGGAAACCGCCGCACGAACGGCCTCCGGCCTAAGTTCGCGGAGTACCGCCCAAGCGCCTCCGGCTCTTGCGGCGGCTACACGGGGAATTGCGAGGCGGCGGATCCCGCGGCTGCAAGCACGGTTCGACTAAGCTCACCGATGTGCACGCGGCTTTGATACGAGGCGGCATTGGAGATATGGATTTATGTGGCGGGCGGGGCGGGTTTGGCAGGGGCTCCGCCATTCCATGGTGGGGCTTTGGGGGAAATGGGGTGGGATTTGAGATTTGAGATTTCAGATTGGGGAGGGAGAAGAGGTGGGCGGTTCATTTTATGATGTCCGCTTTGGATTTTGGCGGGCACTTAGGTGTGAAGAGTGATGGAAGCAAGCGATTCGGAGTTGTTGGAGGCGTATGCGCGGGAGGGAGATGATCGTGCGTTCGGTCAGCTCGTGGAGCGGCATGGGGGCTGGATTGTCGGCGCGGCGCGGCGAAGACTTCAGGACGAACATCTGGCGGAGGACGCGGGGCAAGCGGTTTTTCTGCTGCTGGCTTCGAAAGCGCGGACGTTGGTTGATTCGAATGAATTGTCGATAGCGGGCTGGTTATTCAGGGCGATGGACCTGACGTGCAGCCGGCTGCGGCGCGGGCAGAGGCGGCGGGAAGGGCGGGAAGCGAAGGCGTACCGGGAAGTCCCGGGCGATCTGGCGGGTGATGAGTTGCGCGGGATGCTTGAGGACGCGATTGCGCAGTTGCCGGGGGAGGATCGACAGGCGATCGTTCGTCATTTTTATCAGGGCGTGGAATATGAAGGGATCGGACGGGAGCTGGGATGCAGCGCTGACGCGGTGCGGAAGCGGATCAGCCGGGCGCTGAGCAGCGTGCGACGATGGATGCTGCGCGACGGGATGGATGTTATTCCTGATGAATTGCTCGGTGAAATTGTTGCGCCGGCCGAGGCAAGTGCGGGCCTTGCGAGATCGGCAAAGAGGAGTGTACGGATTGGAGAATTGGCGAAGGGAGCGATGACCATGATGCAGCAGGCGGAGTCAACTGATTTCACGGTATGGAGCGGAGAGTTCGTCGTGAGCGATGTTGAAGGGAACCTGGATTTTTTTGAAAAGCTGGGCTTCCGGCGGCATTTCATCGATCAGCCGGACGCGATGGGGCGGGTTCCGAGGGCGAGCCTTCGGGGCGGCCAGACGGCGCGCATCTGGCTTCGGCGGGCGAGCGAAATCGAAGGGGCGCGTCCGACGCCGGGGGTGACGTTGTTTTTTTGGATTGAGGGAGGCGCGGATGGGCTGAGGGCACAGCGGGATGCGATTGCGGCGCAGGGTTTAAAACCGAGTGCGTTCTCGGACGATCTGACGCTGCGTAATTTCACTGTGAGATCGCCCGACGGTTATACGATTGGATTTTTTACGGCGTATCGGTGAGGGAGAATTCAAATTTCTTCTTCGCGCTCTTCGCGTCTTGGCGGTTAAATCTCTTTTTTGGGAGACGTTGAAGAAGATTAACCGCGAAGATACCAAGAGCGCGAAGGAAGAAGTGATTTGAAGTTTTTCTGTTGGGGGGTGTGGGTGGAGGTGGTGAATCCTTGGGGAGGGGCGGCGTGAGTCTGTTGGGCGAGGGGGGGTTCCGCGGCTGCAAGCACGGTTCGACTATGCTCACCGAAGTGCACGCGGCTTTGATACGGGGCGGGGTTGGGATTGTGGATTTACATGGTAGGCGGGGCAGGTTTGGGTGGACCCCCACCATGCCATGGTGGGGCTTTTGCAGGGGGGAGTGAGGGAGTCCTTCTTTGCGCTCTTGGCGCCTTGGCGGTTAAATCTTTATTTGAAAGACGTTGAAGAAGATGAACCGCGAAGATGCGAAGAGCGCGAAGGAAATGCGAGTTTGCCACGGATATAAATCAGATGCACACGGATGAATCAGCGGGGATTTATCTGTGTGAATCTGATTTATATCTGTGGCAAATATCGCATTTGAGTCATCATTGAGGGCGGCAGAATATGGCCTGGAAGCGGCGGACAGGGGGATTTTCGTCGTCGAGGAAATCTTCGAAGGATTCGGATTTTAATCCAAGTTTCTCAAACTTGCGCACTTCTTTTTCGGTCAGAGGCCAGGGCATGGAGCCTGGAGGTTCGGAATCGTTTCTCGCGCGGGCGAAGAGGAAGAGGCGGCCGGAGGGGGCTACAAAATCGGCGATTTTGGGGATGGCTTGCAAGTGAAGGGGGCGGGGGAGGGCCTGTAGGGTGAAGATTTCTACGACGAGATCGAATTTATTGCGCCAGGTTGCGGGGGGTTCCAGGACGCTGGCGATCTGGTAGTCGACCTTTGAATTCGGGAAACGGCGGCGGGACCAGTTGATGGCTTCAGGGGAGATGTCGAAAGCGGTGGTGGTCCAGTTGCGCGAAGCTAGAAATTCGGCGTCGTCGCCGAGGCCGGAGCCGATGACGAGGGCTTTGCCGGGGGAAAGATGTGCGGTGTCGAGCCATTCGAGGAGATAGGGGTTGGGGCGGAGCTCGGCCCAGGGGATTTGTTCCGGTTTGCCGGCGGCATTCTTGTATAGGGCGTCGAACCAGCCTAATGGGTTGGCGGTTTTTTCATATTGGGCGGAAAGCTCACGCGCTTGTGATCTGTGGTCTTCTGGGGTCATTTTTTGATGCCTTCTGGCGGAAAGTTTTTTTCGAGGATATCGCGCTGGGAGAGAAAGAATAAGAGAAAGATTTTTTTCGGTTGTGGTTTGTGTGACGAGAAGATTCGGGGGCTCGTATATAACACGCGGTTCCGGTGCGGGAGCACATGGCTGCCCTGGTTACGTTCCGGGCGTCCTTGGGGTGTTGGGCGGGGAAATTGCGGCTCAGTTTTGGGGCGTAAAGTTTTTGAGGGCTTCGGTGATTTTTTCTACGACCTCGGGCCAGGTTCTGTTGCGCGATTGGCGGAATATTTTTAGCGTCGGGTACCAGGGGGAATCGGAACGGTCGCGCATCCAGCGCCAATCGGGCATGAAGGGGATCATGATCCAAGTGGGCTTGCCCAGGGCGGCGGCGAGGTGGGCTACCGATGTGTCTACGGCAATGACCAGGTCTAGGTTGGCGGCGATCGCGGCCGTGTCGGCGAAATCGGTGATTTCTTGGGTGAAGTCGATGAGGTCGAGACCTTTCGGCGGCCGCGCGGTTTGGGCGGCGGCGGGGCCTTTTTGGAGGCTATAGAAGCGGGCGTTCTTTACTTGGGCGAGGGGGGCGAGATGGTCGAGGGACATGGAGCGGTTGCGGTCGTTTTTGTTGTTGGGAGCGCGGCCCAGACCAGGCCGATGCGCGGGCGATTGGGGTCGGGGGGGATTTTTTGGTGCCAGTGGGCGGCGAGATCGGAGTCGGGTTTGAGATAGGGAACTTGCGCGGGGATGGTTTCGAGCGTGGTGTGGAAGACGAGGGGGAGGGTCATGAGGGGGCAGTGGATGTCGAAGGAGGGGAGGGGGTCGCCGAAGTGGACGATTTCGGAGAGGCCGGGGAGGTGGCGGAAGAGGCGGACGAGGGGGCCGGGGGATTCGAGGATTACTTTGCCGCCGCGCTGGGCGACCTCGGGGATATAGCGGACTATGTGGATGGCGTCGCCGAGGCCTTGCTCGGCGTGGATGAGGATGCGGCGGCCTTGCAGGGGTTCGCCGGTCCATTGGGGTTGGGGGAAATTTCTCGGGGTGGAGACGGTGTTGGTGCGCCAGCGCCATTCGTATTCGGGGAGGCCGCGGGGGTAGTCGCCCAAAAGCAGCAGGGCGAAGCCGAGGTTCCAGTGGGCTAGTGCGAAGTCGGGCTGCATGGCGATGGCTTTTTCGTAGGCTTCCAGGGCGGGGGCGAAGGTGGGTTCGGTTTCCTGGAGGGTGACGCCGAGGTTGAGCTGAGCGTCGGCGAAATTGGGGCGGAGGGCGAGGGCCTTGGCGTAGCACTGGCGGGCTTCTTCGAATTGGGAGTCGTTGCGGTATTCGTTGCCGAGGTTGCTCCAGGCTTCGGGGATGTTGGGGTCGATGGCGACGGCTTTGCGGAGGGCTTCGATGGCGTCTTGCGTGCGGCCGAGGCCCATGCCGCCTGCGGAGAGGGCGAGGTTGACCCAGTATTTGGCGGACTTGGGGTTGACGCGGACGGTGCGCTCGAAGAGGTCGACGGATTCGGCGTAGCGGGCGGTGAGCTGGGTGACGAGGCCAAGGAGGTAGAGGGCGTCGGTGTTTTTGGGCTGGGAGGAGAGGACGCGGCGGTAGATGGCTTCGGCTTCGGCGAGGCGGCCGGCGCGGTGGTGGGTGACGGCGAGTTCGAGTTGGCGGTGGATTTGGGGGGTGGGGGTCAATTGGCTATTTCCTATTGGCTATTTCCTATTTGAAGGCGGGAATAGTGAATAGTGAATAGTGAATAGTGAATTGTAAATTGTTTAGTGGGCGTCTTCGCTGGAATCTTGGCCGGCCAGGGGGATTACCAGGGTGTCGAAATCGTCGGGGACAATCTGGTGCTTGTGTGTAGCGTGCTTTTTGCGGGCGGAGAAGTGGGAGAGGAGGGCGAGGATGGCCATGACTAGCAGGCCGGCGCCCAGGGTGATGGCGGAATAAATCAGCCGGGGGTCGGTGGGGGCGATGACGGTGACGCTGGCATCGCTCACCGGCTCGAGGTTGAAGGCCTGCTGGGCGGCGGCTTGTTTGTCGTCGCGGTCGCGCTTGGCGGATTCGAGGCTGGTGAAGGCGCCGCGCTGATCGTCCATGAGGTTGATCTTTTTCTGCTGAGCGGCGACAGCGGCGTCACGTTTGGATTCGACTTCCTGGAAGGCGGCGAGGGCCGTGGCGTAGGACTGGGTGGCGGAGTCCAGGGTTTTTTGGTCGGTCGTCAGGCGCTGCTGGGCGGTGGTGAGGTCGGTGGTTTGGCGGGCCTGGGCGGCTGCGGCGGCGGCCTGGGTGAGGGATTGCTGCCGGGTGACGAGGCGGGATTTGAGGTCGGTGATCTGGTTCTGGAGATCGAGGACTTTGGCGGAGGCGGGGGGCTGGTCTTCGCCGACGCTCTGGGCGTATTTTTTGCGGGCGTCGTTGAGGTCGGCGAGGCGCTGCTTGATCTGTTTGGCGAGGTCCTGTTCGGCGGCGGGCATGGCGGTGACGACGGGGTCGAGATCGGCGAGTTGTTTCTGGAGCGGGTCGAGGACGCTGTCGGTCTGCTCTTTTTCCTTCTGGAGCTTGGTGCGGAGGGATTGGACGAGATTGCTGAGGCCTTCCTGGACCTTGATTTCGTTGGGGTCGACGCCGAGGTCTTGCTGGCGCTGGTGCATTTGGGCGGTGTCGGAATCGATTTCTTTCTGGAGGGGGTCGAGGATGCGGGGGTCGGTGACGCCCTGGCCGACGTTGGCGTTATAGCGGTGCTGGGCGCTTTCGAGGCTGTCGCGGATTTCCTGGAGCTGGGGGTCGGCGGCCCATTTTCGGCCTGGCGGGATTCGATGAGGTCTTCGAGGTCGCGCTGGGTGTCTTCGAGCTGCTTTTCGAGGTCCTGGCCGTCGATGATGACCATGTCGATCAGTTCGCGGGCCTTGGCCTGGGAGTCCATGGCGGAGTCGACGAACTGGCGGAGTTTGGAGCCGCCGTCGAGGACTTCGTTGGCATTGGCAATCTGGTCGTTGAACTGGCTTTCGGCGCGTTGGAGCTGCTGGCGGGCGAGGACGGCGCCGGACATCTGGTCGGAGCGGGCGGCGTCGAGCTCGGCGGTGAGGTCTTTGATCTGCTGGCGCATCTGGGCGAGCTGGGCGTCGGAGGCGAGGTCGGGCTGGGTGGAGGTGGATGCGGGGGGAGCCTGGAGCTGGGCCAGATCCGAACGGTCGCGGTTGACGGCGTTTTCGGCGTCGAGGCGGTCGCGCTCGAGCTGATTCTTTTTCGAGAGAAGCTGATTGAACTGGTCGACGGGAGGCTGGGCATCGATGGCGGATTGAAGAGCGGCCATCTGGTTCTTGGCGTCATCGAGTTTTTGCTGGTCTTCGTTGACCTGGCGCTGGGCCTGGTCAAGGGCGCCGAGGCGCGGCGGTTGGCGTCGAGGGCGGGGGCGTTTACATCGTAGACGGCCTGGAGGAGGGCGAGCATGCGGGCGCGGTCGCCGTCCTTGTCGGAGCCGGTGCGGGAGAGGTCGAGGGCGGTCTGGACGGGGGTGTGGCCGAGGGAGGTTAGGGAGACAGTGGAGATGACGCGGTCGAAGAGGTCTTCGCTGGCGAGGAATCCGGGCTGGACGCTGGGGCTGGTTCGGGTGAGGGTGTCGACGGCGCGGCGGCGGGTGTCGGGAGCGGCGAGGAGACGGCGCTGGGCGGATTCGAATTGGATGGCGTCCTGGGTGCCGGGGATGAAGTTAAAGTTGTCGAAGGTGAGACGGCCGGTGACCTGTTCCTGGACGGGGACGTACCACCAGATGGCGCCCATGGCGCCGACGATTGCGAGGAAGACGAGGGCGAGGAGAACGGGGATGAGGGGGCGGCGGCGTTTTGGACTGGCCGTAGCGACCGCGGTTGCGGCGGAGGGGGGGGCGTGGTGGATTGGTTCGGGCGGCAGAGCGTGGAGGGTGTCGTCCTCGGAAGTGTCCTCGTGCGGGCCGATGAGCTGTTCGATTTCAGCGCTGCGCATTTGGGTGTCTTCCAGGGGCGATTCCGGTCGGCGCGGGGAATCGTCCAGTTGCGTATCCTCGTTGCCAATATCGGCTTGCGCGAGGTTATTTCCTGCGGGAATCTGGTCATCGGAGAGGGCGGGGACGTCGGCGAAGGTTTCGGCGGAGGGATCGGTGGTGATCAGTGTTTCGTCGAGCGCGGGATCGGATGGCTCGGGCACGGGGGGAGCAGGGGGGGGCTCTTGGGTGATGTTTTCAATTGCGGGGGGCGGGGATGGGATCTGTGGAGGTTCGGGTGTTTCTTGAGCGACGGGGATTCCGCCGGTGGGGACACCGGCGGCACTTGTTTGGGGAATCGGCTCGGGCTCGGAGAGGAGGTCTTCGAGGGTGGAAAGGCCGGGGTGTTCGGATGTGCCTTCGATGGGGGCGGGGGCGGTGGGGGGTTCTTCCTCGGCGATTGGATCCTGTGGGGGAGGAACCGCAGCTTCTTCGATGGGGGGGATCGTGGCGGAAATCTGCTGCTCTTCGGCGAGGGCAGGGGGCTGGGAGATTACCGGCTCCTCGGGGATGGGGAGCTCGACGACAGGTGGCGGGGCGATGGGCTCTGGAGGGGCCGGGGGGATTTCCTCGACGGCTGGAGGCGGCGGGATAATCGGCTCCGGAGCTGTTACCTCGACTGGCGGCGGTTCCTGGGGCGGGGGCTTAACTTCCGCGGGGGGACGCGGGATTATTTTCGGAGCGGGGGCTTTGGGAGCTACCCTTGTCGCTGCTTTGGCGGCGGGAATCGCGGTGGATCTAGCGACGCGCGGGGGAGGGGCCGCGGGCTTTTGGGGTGGGGGCGCGGCGGGTTTTTCGTCTTCGTCGGTCTGGTTCCAGAAATCGTCGAGGGAGAAATCTTTTTCGAGTTCTTCGGTTTCGGCGCGGCGTTTGGCGAATTCGGGGCTGTCAGGGATGTGGATGTCGTTTATGCCCGTCATGGGAGCACCGCCGAAGGCGGCGTCGTTGATGGGGACGTAGGCGGAATCGAATTGCGAGAAGACGTCGCCGACGGGGGCGGGCATGGCGAGGCCGTCGAAGGCGGTTGAAGGGACGGCGGGTTCGCGACGGGCGCGCGCGGGGGAAGCGGGTGGGCGCGATTGTTTTGATTCGCTGGTGAAGAGCGGTTTGCGCAGGGGCGGGGCGGCAGCGGGGGTGGGGGCAGGCTTTGGCGGCGCGGGGGCTTCGGGCTGGGCAACGGGTGGTGGCGGCGGCTCGATTTCGAGCGGCGGCGGGACGATTTCGGCGAGCGGCTGGAGCTCGGGAAGTTCCGTTATCGGTTCGACGGGAGTCGCGGGGGGTGGGGTTTCAAGGAAGACCGGAGGCGGCGAGGGGGGCGGGGCCTCGATCAGGGGGGCCTCGGCCTTGGGCATAATGGGGGCGGGCGGTCTTTTTTCCAGGTCATAGGCGACGCGGCCAAACCATGGGGGGGGCGGCGGGAGCTTGGGGAGCTGGATGGGCATTCCGCCGGTGATGACGACGGCGGCGGCGGAGGCGTTGGAGCCCGGGGGTGCGCTCATGGGCAGGCCGCCGAGGAAGTGGTCGAGGTTTACGGTTCCACCGCCGATGAAACTCAGGCCGCCGAAACCGGGGATGGGTTGGTCGATGCTCGGCGGGGAAGGGGAGGGGCGTGGGGGAGGGGGAATTGCCGGGTAAGGCTCGTGAGGCAAATCGGTGGAGGTGAAACCGATTTCGGATTCGGGGACGATCAGGGAGTTGGGGATTTCGATGGTGTCGCCGGCCTCTGTCGCGGGTGATGCCTGCGGGGAAAACTGCGAGTGGATTTCCGGGGGGATCTCCGGGGGGGCGGAGGACGTGATGGTTGGCAGGTCGATCACGGGCTCAATTGCCTCGGGAGTCGTGGTCAGGCTGATTTCGTCAGCGCTTTGGGGGGGAGATTCCTCCGGCATTGCCAGTTCGGGCTCGGCGCTAGTCTCAACGAAATCTGAGGAGGAGGCGGTTGCGCCGGTCACGGAACCGACGGGATGGGTAGATGATTCGGGCGGGGAGAGGGACTCCGGCTCGCCGATGACGGTGACGTTCTGCTCGATGTTGGTCTCGACGGCGTCGGCGGAAGATGCGGTGACGCCGGACATGGAGCTGACGGGTTCCGGGGCGGGCTCGGGTGGGGCGGGGGAATCCGGCTCGCCGATCACGGGGGCGTTCTGCTCGGCATACGTCTCAACGGCGTCGGCGGAGGAGGCAGTGGCGCCGGACATCGAACTAACCGGCTCGGTAGTAAGACTTCCGCCGGTGGGGACACCGGCGGCACTTTGGGTGGCGCCGGACAGAGAACTTACCGGCTCGGAAGCGGGTTCTGAGGGCGCAGGCGGTTGGGGTTCGGCTGAAACTGTCAGGGTTTCTTCGACATAGGTTTCGGCGAAATCGGCGGAGGAGGCGGTGATGCCTGTCAGCTCTGTGGCGGCGGGCGCTTTGGGCTCTGGGGCCTGTAATTCGGATGGGATCGAAACCGTGGGCTGGGCGGATTCTTCGGGGGCTTCGCTGGCGGCGGCGGAGGCCTCGGCGGCGAGCTGCTCGGGCTGCGGTTCGCTGGGGGAATCGGGGGGGTGGGAAACGGAAATCGTCGGCTCGATATCGACGGGAGGCGCGATGCCGGATTCGGCGAGAGTGGGCTGCGGCTGGGCCAGGGGCGGTATGGTTTCGGCAACCGGGATTTCGGAGGCCGGGATTTCGGAGGGAGGGATTTCGGCGAGGGGGATTTCAGAAGTGGTTTCTTCGGCGGCTTCCCCTTTTCTGGGCGCGGTGCGTTTGATCTTTGTGCGCGGGGTCGTCTCGGTTTTGCGGGGGCGGCCGCGGCCGCGCTTTTTGGGGACTTCGACTTCAGCTTCGGGGATAGGGGCTTCGAGAAGAGTGGTTTCGGGGGCAGTCGTAAATTCGGGGGATTCGTTCTTGATCTCGCCGGTTGAGAATTCCGGAGCTTGCTCGGGCTCTGGAGACGGGCCGCCTTCGAGGACGATCTCTTCGCGTCCGGCGTGGTCTTCGGGAGGCTGGGGGGTTTCGAAACTCAGACCCGCGTCGGATTCAATGGGCGCTTCGGAGACGGCGGAGAAATCGATGGTGGGGATCGACGGGGAGGCCGACTCATCCGCGATCAGCTCGGGCATCACAGTGGGTTCGGGGGATCGCGCCTCTTCCGGTGAAAAGTCGATTTGCGGCTCGGTGGACGTATCCGGCGATTCCGGCGGGGCGAGCGATGCGTCAGGGGATTCAATTGTCTGTACCCTGGGACCGGCATCGAATTGGAGCTCGGACGGCTCTGATTCAGTTGAAAAATCGAAGGAGACGACGTCGGCGAGCGGCGAGGACTCGGCGGGGGCGATTTCCTCGCTTTGAATCGGGGCTTCGGAGACCACTGATGATTCAGGCGGGGGGGAAAGATCGATTTCCGGCTCGGCAATCGCCTCGGACGGTTCATCCTGCAGCGCGACGGCAATTGGCGCTTCGAGGGAGATTGGCTCTTCCGATGGCGACTCTTCTTGTGGCACTTCCGCCTGCGTTTCGAATGTTGCGATAGACTCGGGGGCGGCGAGGCTGAATTCCGGCAGGTCGGACTGCGGCTCGAGAGCGCGGGCGGCTCAATTGGTTCGGGAAAATCAGGCAGAGGCTGCGGCGCGCTGTCGGTCGGGATTTCATCGGCGATTGGCGCTTCCTCAATCGGCTCGATAGGTTCAGGCAACTGAGGCGATTCAATATTTTGGGCAACCTCAGTCGGCAGCTGTGAAATCACCGGTTCGATGGGAATCGCGGCTGGGCCTGCAATCGCCTCAACCGTCGGGGCTTCGGGCAGATCGACGGCCTGGGAGAAATCGATCTCTGGAATTTCGGGCAGTTCCAGAGGCTCGGACGGAAGGGAAACCGGCTCAAGTTCCCGTTCTATTTCGATGGGGGCGGGCGATGCGATTTCGGGTTCGACAACGGAATTGGCAGCGGTGGGCAGCTCTGCCGCCGGCGCGATCGGGGCGATTTCCGGCTCTGCCGGGGCGGAAGGGAATGTCGGGGCATCGGAGAGATCGATGGTTGGATGAACGGGATGCTCGGGGGAGTGTACTTCGGCTGTGGGATCGGGCAGCGGCGGGTGGGGCACAACTGCAACCACCGGCTCGGCGATCATTTCGTCGTCGTGGCGCTCTTCGGCTGCCTGGGCTTCGCTGACGAGTTCGATGGGAACGCCGATCTCTGGGGTTTCTGCATTTTCCGCGGGGGCTTCTTGTTCGGCGGAAGGTTCGGGCTCAATCGGAATCTGTGACGCCGGCTCTTGGGCGACGGGGGCCGCTTGGGCGGGCTCGGGTTCCTCTGCAAACTCGATCGGCGTGGGCTGCTCGACAACGGTGCCGATCGATCGGGCCAGGGTCTCGGCAATGTCTTCGGTATCTTCGGTCTTTTGCTGCTCTTGCGAGTTCTCCTGGGCGACGGGAATTGCCGGCTCTTCGGCGATTTGCGGCTCCGAGGTCTCAATCGGCTCAGCCGCGATCGGAAGAGGGGTTGGCGATGCAATCTCCAGCGGTTCCTGTGTCTCTTGAGCGACTGGGATTCCGCCGGTGGGGACACCGGCGGCACTTGTCTGGGGAATCGGCTCTGGGGCGGCGGGGGCGGTTTGCCTGGGCTGGGGCTGGGCGGGGCGCTCCAGGATGTACATGTCGCGGGGAAGCCGGGGCTTTGCCGCGGCTGGCGGCGAGGGTGCAACCGGCACCGGCGCTTGAACTATTGGAGAAATCTCCGGGGTGGTGTCGAGTGAAGCGTCTGCCAGCGGGATCGGCTCTTCTTCAGCGGGGGCTTCCGGGGCGGCCGGCTCCGCGAGAGCTTCGAGGGAGTGCGTGTCGCCGGAATGCTGGGGCTCGGCTTCGGCGACCGGTTCGACCGGAATCGGCTCTTCTTCCGCGGGCGATTCCTGAGTCGCTTCTGGCGCAGCCGGCTCGGCAAGGGCTTCGAGGGCGTGTGTGTCGCCGGAATGGTCCGGCTCGGCCGCCAACGGCGCGGGGGAGGGGGGGGCTTCTTCGGAATGCGGCTGGGGCTCGGAATCGAGCCCGAGCAATTCGGCCAGCGGGTCGATGTGGGGAACCAGCGGCTCGGATTCGGCGACTGGTTCGACCGGAATCGGTTCCTCTGGGATGGCGGGTGGGGCCAGCCTGGGGGAGTCGATCTTTGGCGGCTCGATTCTCGTCGTTTCGATCTTCGTGGGTGGGGCTTGCGCGACTTTTGGTGCGGCCGGTTCAGGGGCACGGGCCGGCGCGGCTTCCGCGGCCTTGGCCCGGGCATCGGTCAGCTTGATTTTCGCGGCGCCGACTTGGAATTCATCGCCCGGCTTGATCTCCTGCTGGTGGATTTCCTTGCCGGCGACGAAGGTGCCGGTGCGTGAATCGAGATCGCGGAGGAATCGTTTGCCCTGGACGGTGAAGATGACCGCGTGGCGAGAGGAAACGGACTGGTCCTTGAGGGCAATTTCGCAATCTTCGCCCCGGCCGATGAGCATGGTGCGGGTTTCGAGCGGCAGGGGGGGCTCGCCATCGACGGCGACGCGGGCGGGAACGGATTTGGCAACCGTGCTTCCGTTCTGCTGGTAGGAGAATTTGAAGGAGAAACGGCCGATCTGGATGACGTCGCCGTCGGCGAGCAGCGATTCGCGCTGGGGCTGGCCGTTAACGACGACCTTGGTGCGGCTGCCGAGGTCGCGAATGTAAACGCCGTCCTGGTCCTTAATAATCAGCGCGTGATGGCGGCTGACGCTGGAGGAGACGAGGTGGAGGTGGCAATGCTCGGCGGTGCCGACGACGACGACGGGCTTGCGCAGCTTCATGCCGGGCTTGCCGGCGTATTCGCCCTGCGGGACCAGCTCCGGATCAACTGATTTTGAAGGGGGACTGGAGCCCATCGGCCGAAATCCTGTACAACCGCCGAATCACTACAACTTATCTATCGTGCCATCCTACCATGTGATCTACGCTGAACTTCCTAAAAAGCTTCCAATAAATCAACTGCGCAGTTATCGGTCCTTGCAAGGGGTGATTGTAAAGGTTTTGTGCGGTGGTGCGAAGGGGAAGTTTGCGCACATTTGCGTGGGGTTAATTTTGCAATGTTGCGGGTGAGGTTTGTGAATTCTCGGGGGGACACGGCGACTGAAGTCGCCGCGCCGGGTTTGAACGTGGTTCAGAGCGTGTTTTTTGACGGGGGTGATTGGTGGTTGCTCGCCGGGCTGAGCAAAACCTGTCCGACGCGGCGTTGTTGGAGGGTGAGGACTTTCGCGCGGTATTTGCCGATGTCGACCTCGTCGCCGACGCGGGGCCAGCGGTTGAGCTGCTTGACGATGAATCCACCGACGGTGTCGACGCCTTCGGTCTGGAGGTCGCCGATGGGGAGGCGTTCGTGGAGGTCGTGGAGGGGAAAAAGGCCGTTGATGCGGACGGTTTCGCCGTCGCGGACGAGGTCGGTGGCGGAGACGGGGTCGAATTCGTCCTCGATCTGTCCGACGATCTCTTCGAGGACGTCTTCCATGGTGACGACGCCCTGGGTGAGGCCGTACTCGTCGACGACGATGGCCAAGTGCAGGTGGGAGGTCTGAAACTGGCGGAGGAGGCGGCTGACGGGCATTAATTCGGGAACGAAGAGCACATCGCGTTTGATTTTGCGCAGATCGATCTGGCCGGACCCGATGACGTGGACGGCGGAGCCGGGCAAGCCGGTTGGAATGGCGACGGCCTCTCCGGCAGGGGTTGTTTCATCGAGGAACTTGAGCTTGCCAGGGACGAGGTTCAGATGGTTGAACAAGTCCTTCATGTGAATCTGCCCGATGACGTGGTCGAGGTCGGCGTCGCAAAGGGGCAGGCGGGTGAACGCGCTTTTCTGGACGGTGCGGAGCATGTCGCCGACCGGCTGATCGATGAGGAGGAAATCGACCTCCGGGCGCGGGGTCATGATCTGGCGGACTTTGAGTCGGCCGAATTCGAAGGCGTTGGAGAGGAGGCGGGCGTTGCCGGCGGGGATGGTGCCTTGCGCGGCGGCCTGCATGAGGAGGGTGTGCAACTCTTCTTCGGTATGGGGGACAAATTTCGCGCCCAGCGGAGTTTTGCGTTCGCTGGCGCCCAGGGCGCGGAGCACAAGCTGGGTGGCGGAATTGAGAAGCCAGGTCGCGGGATAAAAGAAATAGGTGAAGATGACCAGGGGAATGGCCAGGAACATCAAAAGTCCCTCGGCATGTTCGATGGCGATGTATTTTGGGGTTTGCTCGCCAATGACCAGTTGAAGCGAAAGGGCGATGGCAAAGCTCATAAGAAAGGCGACCGCGTGCTGGGAGGAAAGTGAAAGATGCATTCCCGCGGCGATGGGGGAGAGGAGGGTCGCGACGGCGGGGGCGGTGATTGCTCCGAGGCCCAGGGCGGCGAGGCTGGTGCCGAGCTGGCAACTGGAAAGGAAGAGATCGAGTCGCGATTTAATGAGCAGGGCGGCGCGATCGGCCATGGAGTTTTTGGAGTTGATCCGCAGGCGGGTGGCGCGGCGCCGATGGAGGCGTATTCCGCGGCGACGAAAAACGCGTTCAGAGCCACCAGAGCCAGCGTGGCGAGAATTTTGATCAGGACGTCCATGAGCTGCTATCGGCGCAGCGCCAGAATCGAGTTCGATTTCACCGCTGGGACGATTGAGCTGCTGGGCGATGTCCCTGGAGGAGTGGCCTTGGTCGGCGAGGGCGTAGATCTGGCGTGGCGGCGGGTCGGCGATTGCGGGTTCAACGGGCGAAGGGGGATCGGAGGCAAGGGGCAGCGGTGCGCCGGCGGACGCGGGCGGCTGGGATTTCATGGCGGCGATGCGCTGGTCGGCCTGGCGGATGAGCTCTTCGAGCTTGGCGGCCCGGGTGTCGATTTGGGCGGAGATTTGCCGGGCCATTTCTGACATTTCCACGAGGGCGTTTTGCATTTGGCGCTCGATGGCTCTCTGCTGGGCGAGGCTGCCAAAGGCGTGGGGTTTTTCGAGGGGGTCCTTCTTGCGGAAGAGCGGCCGGAGGGTTGCGTAGAGGATGGTCAGAAGCGCCACAATGATTGCCGACCATTTCGTGAGGGGATCAAAGTCAGCCGGCGGGAGGGGCATGAGGGTGCATCGTGACGTGGGGGTGGGGGGGAATCAAGGGGTGAGGAGATTGCCGATTGCCGATTGCCAATTGTCAAATTGAAGAGGTGAGATCGATTTGTTTTTGCATTTCATTCGGCAATTGGCACCAGTGGTCCGCCGTCCGGGCGAGCGGCGTCCAGCCGATGCGGTGTACCGCTCCTCGCCTCCGGCTGCGGTTCGGCAATGGGCATTAATATCGAAATCCCAGCCCGATTCCGCCCCAGAAGGCGTTGGATGCGGTGACCTGGTCGGAGAGTTTGTCGTCGTAGAAGCCGTATCCTTTGACGTCGAACTCGCCGTATTTTGTGGAGACGTTGAGCAGCTTGTTGAGGGAATAGGAGATGTTGAGCCCGATTTCGAGATGCTGCCAGCCGGTGCTCTTGATGGTGTTGATGAAGACGAATTGCTGCTGCAAACCGGAAATCCAGGCGACGCAGGCCTGGGGGGTGACGACGATGCCCCAATCTTCGAAGACAAAATCGTGCTTGACTCCGGTTTCGACGTACCAGCCTTCGTGCTTTTGATATTCAAAGGCGCCCAGGACGTAGGGGGAAAGGACCGGCCTTTCTGTATTCAAAATCAAGTTGTCGTCGAGGGTGATCTTGAAGTCGATTTCCGGATAGTTGAACGACTCGCGCTCGGGATAAATGTAGCTGATCTCGGAGAGGTCGAGATCGAAGGGCTTGACGTCCCAGTTGACGCCGAGGATGGGCCGCACTTCCTGGAAGCGCGAGACGGGGTCGGAATCGTAGATGTTGGTGAAGACTTCGACGTAGGGATGGGGGTATTTATCGAGGTCGAATTCGAGCTTGCCGTCGAAGAGGAGGTTCAGCGAGTTGCTATGGGAGGCGACGGCGTCGTGGTCGACGCCGCGATAGAGGTAGCGGTTGGAATAGGCGAAGTCGAAGGAGAAATGGACTTTGCCGTTGTTGATTTCCTGATCGCCCCACTCGGGAAGGACGTCGGGCTGCTGGGAGGCGAAGGGGTCTTCGGCTTCGTTGCCGACGACGGAGGCGAGGATGACGTCGCTGGCCTGGACGGCGGACATGAAATTTATCGGCGTGTCGGGGGTGGGATTGGTGAGATCACCTGCCTGGGCGATTGGCGCTATCGAGAGGCCGGCCGCGATCGCGGCGAGCAGAATTCCCAGGCGTATGGGAGTGGCTTGCACGTCGTCGAAAATGTATCGACGCCTCCGTCAATTGTCACGGATGTCCGATAATTGCGCGGTTTGCGAGGTTTCAGGCGATTCCGAGGTCCAGCATGGCGGCTTCGGACATGCGCGATTTGTCCCAGGGCGGGTCCCAGACGAGCTCGACCTCGGCCTCTTTTACGCCGGGGACGGCTTCGATTTTCGCTCGACTTCGACCGGCAGTGAGCCGGCGACGGGGCATCCCGGGGCGGTGAGGGTCATCTTTACCTTGACGCGGTTTTCGGGGTCGATGGCGATTTCGTAGATCAAGCCGAGGTCGTAGACGTTGACGGGGATTTCGGGATCGTAGACGGTGCGAATGACCTCGACGATGTTCGATTCGAGGGCGCGCTGGGCGGGCGAGAGTTCGCCGATGGTGCGGTGCAGCACGTGGCCGAAATCCATTGGGGTGGGATGGGCGGCGGCTTCCTGCTTGAGTTGGTCGGCCTTGCCGGAATGGGGGAGGACCGGAAGCGATTGTTTCTCCGCGGATTGATTCTCTGGGGATTGATTCTCTGGGAGCTTTTCGTTTTCAGGTTCCATGATCGTTCACCAGCTTAGCGGCTTCGGCGCGGATTCGCTGAATCATTCCGGCGAGGCCGTTTCTACGGCCCATGCTTAATTGCCGGTCTAGGCCCAGGCGGCCCAGGAGAGCTTCGATGTCGAAGGAGAGAATTTCTTTGGCGGATTGTCCGGAAAAGACGCGTTCGAGAAGCCAGATGAGATCCGCGGACGATGGCGGCGTCGCTGTCGGCGAGGAATTCCAATGCGTCGGCGGAACCGGGGCGTTTGCGGGCGAAGAGATGGACCACGCTCATGCAGCCGCGAACGCGGTTGGATTCGCTTTTGATTACCGGCGGCATGGGAGGGAGGGTCTCGCCTTTTTCGATCAGGTACTGGTGCCTTACTTCCCAATCGCCGAGGAAATCGAATTCCGATACCAGCTCTTCGGCGACGGCAGATGGGGAGACACCGCGGCCAGGGGGAAATGGAGCTCAAGCTCGGGCTGCCTGGGGGCGGGCGGCGCGATCTTCTGGTTCACCTTACCCGATTCGGCGGCGACGATGCGCTTCAGCGCTGAGGCGAGGGCTTCGACTTCCTGCGTTGTGTTGTAGATCGCAAACGATGCCCGAGCCGTGGCGGGGATCATGAGGCGGTCCATGACGGGTTGACAGCAGTGGTGGCCGGTTCGGACGGCGATTCCCTCGGCGTCGAGGCGCATTCCGACGTCGAGCGGGGCGATGGGGGGGTTGTCGACGACGAGGGAAATCACGCCGGCTTTTTCGCGCGCGGTGCCGATGATTCGGACGCCGGGGATTTCTTGCAGCAGTGCGGTCGCATGGATCAGCAGTTCCTGCTCGTGGCGGGCGATGTTTTCGCGGCCGATGGAGTTGACGAAATCGATTGCGGCGCCGAGGCCGATGCCACCGGCGATGTGCGGCGTTCCGGCTTCGAATTTGTGGGGGAGGGCGTTGTAGGTTGTTTTTTCGAAGGTGACGGAGCTGATCATGTCGCCGCCGCCCTGGTAGGGGGGCATGATGTCGAGCAGTTTTTCTTTTCCGTAGAGGACGCCGATTCCGGTGGGGCCGTAGAGCTTGTGGCCGGAGAAGGCGTAGAAATCGGCGTCGAGCTCGCGCACGTCGAGGGGGCCGTGGGCGACCCACTGGGCGCCGTCGATCAGGACCACGGCGCCGTGCTGATGCGCCTTGGCGATGATTTCGCGGACGGGGTTGATCGTTCCAAGGGAATTGGAGAGATGGACGACCGATACGATTTTGGTGCGATCGCTGAGGAGCTTTTCGAATTCGTCCATGAGCAATTCGCCGCGATCGTTCATGGGGATGACGCGGATTTTTGCGCCGATTTCTTCGGCGAGGATCTGCCAGGGGACGATGTTGGAATGGTGCTCCATGGCGGAGAGAATGATTTCGTCGCCGGTTTTGAGGAATTTGCGGCCGTAGGTTGCCGCGACGAGGTTGATCGACTCGGTGGTGCCGCGGGTGAAGATGATCTGGCGGGAGTGTTCGGCGTTGATGAATTGGGCGATTTTCTCGCGTGCGGCTTCAAAGGCGGCGGTGGCTTCCTGGCTAAGCGTGTGGACGCCGCGGTGGATGTTGGCGTTTTCGGATTCGTAATAATGCGTGAGGGTTTCGATCACGCTGCTGCGGCTTCTGGGTGGTGGCGCCGTTGTCGAAATAGATCAGGGGCTTGCCGTGGATTTTGCGGTGGAGGATGGGGAATTGTGAGCGGATACGGTCCCCCTCCCATCGATAGGGATCTGCAAGGAGTGGACTTTTGGCAACTACTCTCATTAGTCAATAACTTTACGTCGCAATTCGCAGAATGTCGCGGACCAACTTTTCAAGTTTTACCATCGCAGAACTGTCGGGAGTGAACTCCGGGAAGTCATAATCAGCCGGCGCTACGACTTGATTGGTCCGCAAGTCGAGCCAGGGATACTCGGAATTCGGATGCGTCAAACGCGCGGCGGCCGGGGCTAGCTTTTGAATTCTATGGGCCAAATCCAGCAGTGAATTGATGAAGCTCTGAAACACCTTTCCGTCAGTGTATCCGAGTTGCTGGCGAATGTCGGGGCGGCCCTTCAACGTCTGCAGAAATCGTACAAACGCAACATGGCTCGTCGCGGGCGCCTCGGTATCGTTTGGACTCGCCTGAAAGGCCTTAGACAATTTTTCGGTAACCATTTGCAGATAGTGCAGTCGATGCGAGTACTCGTATGGTTGGATCGTTGAGGCGACGACGCACATATTCATCGCTTCGAGCCTGTCGAAGAAATGCCTCATGCCAATTCATGGTCACTTTTTAAAGAGGTACGGCCGCATCCCACTTTCCCCATTTTTTCGGAAGCGTGAGTTTTCCAACTTCTTCCGGCCGTATCAGTGCGACGCCGGAGGGAGCTGGTAGATTGGACGCCGGCGCAGGGCGAAAATAAAACGGCTGAACCCCTTCGTCAGTTGAGGTTTCCGGCACGGTTGGATTTACTTCCACGAGGCGGACTTCATCTTCGTCCGGAAACCAGAAGACATCGGTGATATCGGGATCATTTTTCCGATTCTCGTCCGCCAGGTATTTGGCTTGTTTCTCAATAACTTCTCGCGCCATACTTCACCTCTGTGTAGCGTTTTCTCGCAAGTTATCGCGCCTTTTCATCATGCTCGCCCAGGTCGGTGATGCGCAGGTCCTGCGGAAGTCCGTGCTGCGCGGAGAGGAAATCTTCGAGGCGGCGGCGCACGGGCTCGACCTTGATCCGCCGGGTGATGTCGGCGGCGAAGGCGTAGGTGAGCAGGTGGCGGGCGGCGTCGAGGCCCACGCCGCGGGAGCGAAGGTAGAAGACCATTTCCTCGTCGACCGGGCCGGTGGTGCTGCCGTGGGTGCACTTCACGTCGTCGGCGTAAATTTCCAGGGCGGGCTGGCTGTTCATCTGGGCGTCGTCGGAGAGGAGGAGCGATTTGCTCGACTGCTTGGAATCGGTCTTCTGGGAATCCTGGCGGACGAGGATTTTGCCCTTGAAGACACAGGTCGCCTTGCCGCTGAGGACGTGCTTATAGAGCTCGTGGCTGGGACAATGGGCGGCGGCGTGATCGAGGAGGGTGTGGTTGTCGCAGTGCTGATCTTTTTCCACGACGACCAGCCCGTTGATCGTCGCGTCGGCGCCTTCGCCGGCGAGGACGATGTTCAGATCATTGCGGGTGAATTTGCCGCCGAGCGTTGCGGCGTGGCTGACAAAGCGTGCGTCGCGTCCCAGCCGGGCGGCGAGTGTGGTTATGGCAAAGCCTTCTTCGCCTCCGCGCTGCATGCGGCTGTAGTCGATCCGGCTGCCGGTGTGGGCGACGATTTCCGTCACCGCGTTGGTGAAATGGACGCCCCCTCCGCCGACGAAACTTTCGACCAGGGCCGCCTGGCTGTTGTCGTCGGCAACGAGGAGAACGCGCGGGAAGGAATGGGTGGGCTCCGGGCCGGCGGTGGAAACAAACAGCAGATGAACCGGGCCGGAGATTTCCGCGCCTTTGGCGATGTGGACCACCGCGGCGTCGCGCAACCAGGCCGTGTTTTGGGCCACGAAAGGGCTATTGGAAATCGCCGCGACCTGCCCGAGGTTTCGCTGAAGGACGGCGGTGGTTCCGGCGCCGCCGTGCTCGATGGTTCCGATGCCCAGGCCGGCGGCTTTGGGTATTCGCGACAGGGAGGCTTCGAAATTTCCGTTCACGAAGACCAATTCGGCGACCGCGTCGCTCCCGAAGCTGGCTCGTCGGATCAGCTCTGCCGCTTCAGCGTCAACCTGAGCGCTCGCGAAGGCGAATTTGGTTTTCGCGATGGGCGCGACGTTTGTGAGCCGCCACTCTTCGTCGGTGGTCGTCGGATATCCCACGGCGGCAAATCGCTCCGTGGCGCTGTGCTTCAGCGCGCTGAGCCAGCCGGAGCCGGGCGAATCTTCCGTCCGGGCCTGCTCTGATGATTTTCCGCTTGCGAGTCTGGTCATGTTCAAGGTCACGCCGCCTGGTCTGGTTTCACCCAGTCGTATCCGCGCTCTTCCAGCTCCAGCGCTAGGTTTTTGTCGCCGGTTTTTACGATGCGGCCGTCCATCATCACGTGGACGGCGTCGGGCACGATGTAATCGAGCAGGCGCTGATAGTGGGTCACCATTAAAATCGCCCGATCGCGGCGGCGCAGGCTGTTGGCGCCGTTGGCGACGATCTTCAGCGCGTCGATGTCCAGGCCGGAATCGGTTTCATCCATCAGCGCGAGCTTGGGATTGCAGACGGCCATCTGGAAAATCTCGTTGCGCTTTTTCTCGCCGCCGGAGAATCCCTCATTGACGGCGCGATGCATGAAGCTCTGGTCCATCTTCAGCAGGGCCATTTTTTCGCGGACGAGCTTGAGGAATTCCATGGTATCGACGTCCGGCTCGCCGTGATGTTTGCGAACGGCGTTTACGGCTGCCTTGAGGAAATAGCTCGTGTCTACGCCGGGGATTTCGACTGGATACTGAAACGCCAGGAAGATGCCCTCGCGGGCTCGCTCCTCGGCGGAAAGAGCGAGCAAATCCTTGCCGTCGTAGGCGACCGATCCCTGGGTGACCTCGTAGGTTTCGCGGCCGGCAAGGACCTGTGCGAGCGTGCTTTTGCCGGAGCCGTTCTTGCCCATGATGGCGTGAACTTCGCCGGCTTCGATGGTCAGGTTCACGCCTTTGAGGATGTCGCGGCCACCGGGGGCGGCGACGCGGGCGTGAAGGTTTTCGATTTTAAGCAGTGACATGTCTTGCCTTTTGCGTTCGATAGGTCCCGGAAAACTGATAGGTGAACCCGCTGGGACCGGGAAACTGGAACTCGTGCGGGGTCGGCAACTCATTACCGGCGGATTTTTCATCCTCAATCAGCATTGCCAATACTTCCGCCGCATTCCTGGCGGCCTCCTCGTAGGTCGCTCCGTGGGTATGGCATCCTCCCCACTCAGGGAGTGTGACCACATACACCTGGTCTTCGTCAGACCATTGAATGATCACGCTATACCGGCTCGTTGATTTTGCTCCTGAAGCTTTTCTCATAATTCACTGCTCCGATGCCTCTGCAACCGCTCGAGCGACGTCCTTTTCCTGGTACCGAAGCGCATCATCGCCGTCTTTACCGCTCAACGTAACCCTGCGAGCGACTCGTCGATGCGTCCATTTTGTGTGGCTTCCCTTCCCACCGCCCGAAACCTCGATCCAGCCCGCTTGACGCAGCAATCCTTTGAGCTCCCTGATTTTCTTTGGCATGCCTCACCCGACGCTCCCCTCCAAACTCACTCCCAGCAACTTCTTCGCTTCCACGGCGAACTCCATGGGCAGCTCCTTGAAAACTTCCTTGCAAAACCCGCTGACGATGATGCTGATCGCGTCTTCCAGGCTGATGCCGCGGCTCTTGCAGTAGAATAGCTGGTCTTCGCCGATCTTGCTTGTGCTGGCTTCGTGCTCTGCCCGGCTGCTGGTGTTGCGAACCTCGATGTACGGCACGGTGTGGGCGCCGCAGCGGTCGCCAAGCAGGAGCGAATCGCACTGGGTGTAGTTGCGGCTGTTGGTGGCCCCTTTGAGGATTTTTACCAGGCCGCGATAGCAATTCTGCCCGAAGCCGGCGCTGATGCCTTTGCTGACGATGGTGCTGCGGGTGTTTTTGCCGATGTGGATCATCTTGGTGCCGGTATCGGCCTGCTGGCGGTGATTGGTCAGGGCGACGCTGTAGAATTCGCCGACGCTGTTGTCGCCCTGAAGGATGCAGCTTGGATATTTCCAGGTGATGGCCGAGCCGGTTTCCACCTGGGTCCAACTGATTTTGCTGGCGCAGGCCGCGGCAGGCGCCGCGCTTGGTGACGAAGTTAAAAATCCCGCCTTTGCCTTCCTTGTCGCCGGGATACCAGTTCTGCACCGTGCTGTACTTGATGCTGGCGTTGTCCATTGCCACCAACTCAACGACGGCGGCGTGAAGCTGGTTCTCGTCGCGCTGCGGGGCGGTGCACCCTTCCAGATAGCTCACGGACGCGCCCTCATCGGCAATGATCAGGGTTCGCTCAAACTGGCCGGTGTTTTTGGCGTTGATGCGGAAATAGGTGCTCAATTCCATCGGGCACTTCACGCCCTTGGGGACGTAGCAGAAGCTGCCGTCGGTGAAGACGGCGCTGTTGAGGGTGGCGAAATAGTTGTCGGAATAGGGAACGACCGACCCCATATATTTGCGCACCAGTTCCGGATGCTCCTGCACAGCCTCGCCAAAGGAGCAGAAGATGATCCCTTTTTCCGCCAGGGTCTTTTTGAAGGTGGTGGCGACGGAGACGCTGTCGAAGACCGCATCGACGGCAACCGGAGTCGTTTCCACGCCGGCGAGCACCGCCTGCTCGCTCATGGGGACGCCGAGCTTTTCGTAGATCTTGAGCAGCTCGGGGTCGACTTCGCCCATGCTTTTGAGCTTGGGCTTGGGGGCGGAGAAATAGATCGTCTTTTGATAGTCGATCGGTGCATGATGGACCATCGCCCAGTGGGGCTCGGTCATCGTTTGCCAGTGGCGAAAGGCCTTCAGGCGCCAGTCGAGCATCCACTGCGGCTCTTTTTTCTTGAGGGAGATAAAGCGAACGATCTCCTCGTTGAGGCCCGGGGGGGCGGAATCGGACTCGATGTCGCTGATGAATCCCCACTTGTATTCCTTATTCGCCAGCGTTTCGATTTCGGTTTCAGCAGTGGGCATGATCGCCTCGACAATTCACAACGTCGTAAACAAACAAAGAGCATATTCACCGCGGAGATCGCGGAGAGCGCAGAGAAACTGGTTTAAGCTTTGATTTTTCTCCGCGGTCTCTGCGATCTCCGCGGTGAAGTTTGCGTCCCTGCGGAAGGCGGCGCGATCAGGCCTGGAAGCTGCTCCCGCACCCGCAGGTGCTGGTAGCGTTGGGGTTTTTGAACACGAATCCGCGCCCCATCACTTCATCCTTGAAGTCGATCTCCGTGCCGTTGAGGTACAGATAAGACTTCATATCGCAAAGGATCTTAACCCCCTGTGAATCCATTTCCTCGTCGGCTTCGGTCTTGATTTCCTCGGTGAGATCCAGCATGTAGCTGAATCCGCTGCACCCACCGCCCTTCACACCGACCCTGAGCTTGGTCGCTTCTTCAGGAAGTTCCTGCTGCTTGATGATGGTCTTGATCTCACGGGCCGCGGTTTCCGACAAGGTAATGGGCATAGTCTGTCCTTTCGTTACGTCTAAAATCGGCAAAGTAAGCATAGCATGGGTGATACTCGGTCTCAACCAAGAATGCCGATTGCCGATGGCCAATTGTCTAATGAAAAAGCGGGTTTCGGGGTTAAATACCCCTTATTAAATTCCCAATTCGGCATTTGGCAATCGGCAATTGGCAATGATAATGCCTTTCCATGTCCACTTCCGCCCCGGAATCCGCCTGGCTGATCCCCCTCCCTGGCGGCCCAGAGATCCCTCCGCTGGAGATGAAGCCGAGCGCCCATACCCTTCTGCTGGGCCGTAACGAGCATTGCGCTTCCGCCTTCCGGTGGATGCGGACCAGGTTTCCCGGCAGCACGCCCGCTTCACGCAGCAGGGGGGCCATTGGCGGATCACCGACCTCCACAGCCGATGGGGCACGTTTCTCAACGGCATCCGAATTCCGCCGAACCGGGAAATGCCGCTATCGCCGGGAGACCTGCTTCGCATCGTTCCCTGGACGTTCAGCTTTTCGACGCAGGGCGTTCCGCAGCGCGGGCTGCGGGCGATCGACGATACGGCGACGGCCGGCACGATGGTCCAGAGCCATGCCCCGGACCGCGCGCCGCAGCCGCTTCGGGACAACCTGCTGATCCTGCTGCTGGAAACCGCCTCGGCGATTCATGCGGCGGGGGATGAGAAGGAGCTGGCGGAAACATTGATGGACGCCGCCTGCCGGGGCACCGGGCTTCCGAACGCCGCGGTGATTCGCGCGCTGGATGCGGCCGGGCGAATCGAAATCGTGGCGAATAAAGTTGGGCCATCGCTTCGGGAATCAGCGGCGATGGGGTTCAGCCGATCGCTTCTCAATACCGCGTCGCATGGCGTGCTGGCCGAGCTTTCGGCCGCCACCGGTGATGATTTTTCGCAGAGCATCATCCAGATGAACATCGACGCGGCGATTTGTGCGCCGCTGATGCTGGGCTCGACGGTGGCAGCATATCTATATCTCGATTCCCGCGGCCGCTCCGGCGCACCGCGGCAGCTTCCGCCCAATTCTTCGGGCTTTTGCCTGGCTTTGGCGAAAATGGCGGGCCTCGCCATGGCCAACCTCAAGCGGCTCGACATTGAGCGCCGCACGGCACAGATCGAGGCGGAACTGAATGCCGCCACGGCGGCACAGCGATGGATTCTGCCTCGCGAATCCGTGAAGGCGGCGCCGTTTACCTGCTCGGGCGCCAGCCGGCCGGGTCAATATCTTGGGGGCGATTTTTTTGACGCCATTGTCCTTCCCGACGGGCGGCTGGCCGTCGCGCTGGGGGATGTGTCCGGGCATGGCGTCGCCGCCTCGGTGCTGATGACCGCTTCGCAGGGCTTTCTGCACGCGAGCATTTTACTCCATGGCGATATCGCCCGGGCGGTGCGGGATCTCAATGCGTTCGTGCATCCGCGGCGGCCGGAGACCAAGTTCCTGACGCTGTGGGTGGGGATCTTCGATCCGAATAAGATGACCGTCAGTTATGTGGATGCGGGGCATGGGTATGCGCTGCTGGAGACGGCCGGGGATAACTTTGAACTACTCCGGGAAGGGGACGCCATTCCGATCGGCATCACGCCGGATGCCAATTTCTCGGTGGTCACCAAGCCGCTTCCGGCTCATAGCCGGGCGCTGATTATCAGCGACGGGTTGGTTGAGCAGCCGCAACTGGACGCCGCCCAGGGGCGGGAGGAATTTGGGGTGGAGCGGGTGAAGGCGGCGCTGACGGCTTCCAATCCGCCGGAAAATGCAATTGGGCATCTTTTTAAGGATGTTTACCAGTTTGCGGGGACGGAAGCGCTTTCGGATGATGCGACGGCTGTGCTGGTGACCTGGTAGGGGTCGGTCGTTGCGGAATGATTCGGGCCTCCGGCCCAACGGCGTCCAGCCCATGCGGAGTACCGCTCCTCGCCTCCGGCTGCGGTACAAAAGGTTACAGTTCGTAACAGTCTGGGTAGCTTAGATAAGATAGGGGGCCGATTTTCGTGATATCAATGATATCATTGATATCAATGATATCAATGATATCAGGGGGCGGAAATTCCCCTTCGAGAGCCTCAGGGCGGGCGAAGCTCGAAATTCGAAATTCGGGGCCGGACGGCTCCGGGCCGTACTCCGCGAATACGCCCCGGAGGCGTCCGCGCCTCCGCTCGAATCAAACCCGAAATTCGAATGTTTGAATGACGGAAAAACGCTGGCGGCGAGAGAGGGAAAGCGCACCGTTCGGATGTGGGCGCCGGACGTGAGCCGTTGTCTTTTGGGCTAAGAAGAAAAGGGCTCACCCCCCGGCTTTTTTGTCCCTTATTTGATTTTTCGTTGCCCCCTGCGCAGATTTAGAATTAATGGCACAAGTGGCCAAGTCAGGAAGACGAGAAGCAACGTCGCCTTTAACATTCAAGAGAATTATACCATCCGCGCACGAAAATGGGGCTGACAAGAAAAGGCCAACGTCCCGGTTTCATCCCTTTAACGGATGATGCGACGGCGGCGCTGGTGAATTCGTAATTGAACTGAGCGATTGCGATCCGACCGAATGCGTCTGTCTCACCCATTCGGATCTAATAGTTTGGCGTTACCGCGAACTCAAATTCTCGTCAAAATCGTGCTAAGTGGGGAGATTCCTATGTGTTACTGTATGAAAATCACTACCCCTCTCGAAGAGAAAGCCTCCGGCCTCGGAATCGTCGACCGCCTTGAACTTCGATGGCCGGCAATCGAACCAGCGATTGCTTGGCTACGCCGAAATAAGGCCGATCCAAAATATGTTATCGAAGCCATGCTGGTAGGGCTTCAGAAGCGCGGCCGGAATCTACCAAGCGAACAACGTCTACTGTATGCCCGGAAAATCGTGCTGGGTGAGTTCCTGGCGCGGTGGGCAAGCAAACACCACACGACTAGCGTCGCCAAATTGCAAGGGGGGAACACCGCAGACCGAGATGAGGTTCGTACGTTTTGCCTGACGCTCGCGCTGGCGGCCGACCAGCAAGCGTTTCGTCGCGTCCTACCACGCCTGGCCCGAACAAAAGCCGTTGCAGGATACGGTCGCGAGATTGGCAACGACCATGATTTCAGTTGCTTCGCCGTCTCTTATGGCGAAGTCATTGCCCATCGGTTCCTGTCGAAGTTCAACCCTGACGTCTCCAACCCGGCTGCGAAGGCGGTGAACTACCTCCAAGTGACGGCCGTCAGTCACTATTTGCATATTGACACCACACTCAGTCGTGCTATGCCCAGCTTGCCGAGCCACTTGGAGAAATCCAAGCGAATAGAGCGCCCGCACAAAACTTGCAGCGAAGCTTGCCTATTTGCCCGCCTCATTAAGCGAAGTCGAACGACAGGTGTTGAGGGACGAATACGATTTTTGCGGGCCGTTCATTCGCTGCCTCAAAATTAAAGAGGTCGCCAAGCTTCTTAAGTACCCGAGTGCCGCTGTCCTGTCTCGGAAGCTCTACCGGACCCGTCAGTGGGCACGAAACCAAGCTCCCCGCCACGAAACGCCGCGGCCCTTCGCCGGAGGTGGATTTTGCGAAGTAAAAAAAATCTACCCGATCTAGGGCGCACGGAAGAGAATACACGGGTCGATCTCAAATATGGGGACAGCCGCCTGTCCCTCAAGGGCGCGGGGCCCGTGGTCATCGCCATCATGGCGGTGATCGGCCTCGTCGTTGTTGCCGTCTGGGCGATCAACGCCTTTGAGAAGGTCGCCGAGCGAAGCAACCCGCCCCCAGCGGTCGAGCAGAGTCGTTAGCACAGAGGGCATGGAACCGAGGCAGGGAGTGGACGTGAGCCCGCTTTTTCGGTTTGCTGAAACAGAGGTCGGCAAGAAGACGATTCAGGTCCCACTTGACCGATCCCGCGAATGCAACCGGAGAAGATAGATCCCCAATGGAAGCATTGCGGCCCAAACGGCTGTAAATGCAACTCCCTTCCAAAACTTACCGGGGTTTCCCATTTCGGTTATTTCGCGGGCGTCGGGGCCTCGGCCGTCTCGAAAATGGCCGGTGATCAGGAACACAATCAATAACACGGAACCAAACAGGCCGCCCAGGGTTAGAAACAGCCCTGCTCTAAATGCGGTGATCTTATTGTTGCCCCACGCCATACAACTACAGGATACTATCGTTCACAGGCGGGGCAATTGCGTGATGCGGGGGGTAGGCGGGTTCGCGGGATGGATTTCAGATTTGAGATTTCAGGATTTGAAAGCTGACGGGGGGATTCCCGCGAGTGCAAGCACTCACGGCTTTGATATGCACGGGGCGGAGGGGGATTGGGGTTTTGTGGGTAGGCGTGGGGTTTTATTTACGGGGCTCCAGCATTGCGGTTCGACTAAGCTCACCGAAGTCCATACTGGGGCTTTACGGGGGGGACGGCGCGTCAGCGAGTAAAAATGCTTGGTGGGGCGATTTGTGGGTTTGAAAAGCGCCCCACAAGTGGGGCGGCTACACGGGGATGTTCATTCCCATGGTTCGCGAGAGCAGGGCAATCGCTTTTGCTTCGGAGACGCCCGAAGACCCCCCTCCCCAACCCTCCCCCGGGGTACCGGGGGCGGGGGAAGAGAGGGATTTTATTGACTATTTCCCACCCCGCTCTTACTGTCATCTCAACCGCTGCCGCGCAAAATATATTTGTGAAGCCCAAACCATTTCGCTATAAAACACGGCTCGATTTGTTCTGCGCTGGCCTTTAACCCAGTATTGCCACTATGAAAGGCTATCCGCCCGCACAGGGCCTGTACGATCCTCAGCAAGAGCACGACGCCTGCGGCGTCGGATTTCTTTGCCATATTAAGGGTAAAGCCAGTAACCGTATCGTGTTACAAGCATTGGAGATGCTTGAGAATATGAACCACCGGGGGGCTTGCGGGTGTGAGCCGGACAGTGGGGACGGGGCGGGGATTCTGGTGCGGCTGCCTGATGCTTTTTTACGCAGGAAGTGTGCGGAGCTGGGGTTTACGCTTCCGCCGCTGAATCAGTATGGGGTTGGGAATATCTTTTTGCCGCAGGATGCGGCACAGCGGAATGAATGTCAGCGGATTCTGGAAAAAGTGGTTTCGGATTATGGGATGGTGACGCTGGGGTGGCGCGATGTGCCGACCGACAACCGGCATATTGGGCCGACGCCGCGAAAGTGTGAGCCGCGGATTCGGCAGATCTTCGTGGGGATGGGGTCGAGCTTTTATAACCGGCAGGATTTCGACCGCCGGCTTTATCTCGTGCGCCAGCGGGCGGAGAATCTGATCGAGTTCAGCGATTTGCCTGACACGGCCCGCAACATGTTTTACATCTGCGCGCTGAGCGCTTCGCGCATCATCTATAAGGGAATGCTGACGGCCCATCAGGTGCGCAAGTTTTTCCCCGATCTTGGGGAGCCGGATTTTGAGTCGGCGCTGGCGGTCATTCATTCCCGGTTCAGCACCAACACCTTTCCCTCGTGGGACCGGGCCCATCCGTATCGGTATCTGGCGCATAACGGCGAGATCAATACGCTGCGGGGAAATCGGAATTGGATGCGGGCTCGGTATGGCACCCTCCAGTCCGAGGTTTTCGGGGATGAGCTTCAGAAGATGTTTCCGATTCTTACCGAATCGGGGTCGGATACGGCCACGATCGACAACGCCCTCCAGTTCCTCACGCTAAACGGGCGAAGCCTGGCCCACAGCATGCTGATGCTCATTCCGGAGGCCTGGCAGAACAATCACAAGATGGATGAGGAGCTGAAGGCGTTTTACGAATATCACGCCTGCCTGATGGAGCCTTGGGATGGGCCGGCTAGCATTGTCTTCACCAATGGCGCGCAGGTCGGCGCGGTGCTGGATCGCAACGGGCTGCGACCGAGCCGATATTACGTCACCAAGGACGATATGGTGATCATGGCGAGTGAGGTGGGCGTATTGCACGTGAAGCCGGAGAATGTGGCGCGGAAATGGCGGCTGCAGCCGGGGAAGATTTTCCTGATCGATTTCAAGCAGGGGCGGATCATCGACGACAACGAGATCAAGCGTGATCTGGTGGAAAAGCGGCCTTGGAAAGAGTGGCTGAACCAGTACATGGTTCCGCTGGATGATTTGCCGGCGCCGCGAAACGTGCAGGAAGTGGATCATGAGACGCTTCGGGTTCGGCAGCATGCGTTTGGGTACACGGTTGAAGATCTGAAGATGATCATGATGCCGATGGCTGCCACGGGGCAGGAGGCGATTGGGTCGATGGGGGCGGATACGCCGCTGGCGTGTCTTAGCGATAAGCCGCAGCTTTTGTACAACTATTTCCGGCAGCTCTTTGCGCAGGTCACCAATCCGCCGCTGGACGCGATTCGCGAGGAACTGGTGACGAGCCTGTACACCTATCTCGGCGCGAGGGGAACCTGATCAGCGAAGAGCCGAAGGCGTGCCATCTGGTGAAGCTGAAGCAGCCGATCCTTTCCAATAGCGACCTGGAAAAAATTCGCGAAGTTTCGCACGGCGATTTGAGGGCCGTCACGCTTCCGATGCTCTTCCCGGTGATTGAGGGCGAAGCCGGGCTGGAAAAAGCCGTCGATGCGCTGTGCAGTGAGGCCGCGAAGGCGGTGCGGGAAGGGGCGTCGATTATCGTTTTATCGGATCGCGGCGTGGATGCGCAGCACGTGCCAATCCCCAGCCTGCTGGCGACGGCGGCGGTGCATCACCATCTGATTCGCGAGGGGACGCGCACGCAGTGCGGCCTCGTCATCGAAACCGGTGAAGCGCGCGAATCGCATCATTTCTGCCTGCTGATCGGTTATGGCGCGGGGGCGATCAATCCGTATCTCGCCTTCGAAACGCTTACCGACCTGCAGAAGGACGGCCTGCTTCCGGAGAACGTGACGCTCGAGCAGGCGACGAAGAATTTCATCAAGGCCGCCAACAAGGCGATCCTCAAGGTCGCGAGCAAGATGGGGATCAGCACCGTGCAGAGCTATCGCGGGGCGCAGATTTTCGAGGCGATCGGGTTGAGCGGTCGGGTGATCGAAAAGTTTTTCACCAACACGTCGAGCCGAATCAACGGCGTCGATCTCGATGTCATCGCGCGGGAATCGCTGATGCGGCATCGGCATGGCTATCCGCCGATTCGCGTCAACGGGGAAGTGCTGGACAACGGCGGAAACTACCAGTGGCGGCGCGACGGCGAATATCACATGTGGAACCCGGACTCGATCGGCAAAATGCAACATGCCGTGCGGCTGGGGATCACCAAGCCGATCGATGGGTTCAAGGCATTCCAGGAATACACAAAACTTTGCGACGATGAATCCCGGCATCGGTGCACGCTTCGGGGGCTGCTGAACTTCCGCAAGACGGGCAATCCGGTTCCAATTTCGGAAGTGGAGCCGGCGAGTGAGATCGTCAAACGATTTGTGACCGGGGCGATGAGCTTCGGGTCGATCAGCAAGGAAGCGCACGAGAATCTGGCGATCGCCATGAACCGCATCGGCGGCAAGAGCAACACCGGCGAGGGGGGGAGGACCCAGAGCGGTTTCAGCCGGATCGGGATAAATCGGGCAAGCCGATCGTTTCTTCGCAATTGAAGGTTGTTCATGAGACGCTGCCGGGGGCCCAGGTGCTTCGCCGCTCGGCGATCAAACAGGTGGCCTCGGCGCGATTTGGGGTGACCGCGGAATATCTGATCAACGCCGAGGAATTGCAGATCAAGATGGCGCAGGGCGCCAAGCCTGGCGAGGGGGGGCAACTGCCGGGGCACAAGGTTGATGAATACATCGGGAAGATTCGGCATTCGACGCCGGGCGTGGGGCTTATTTCGCCCCCGCCGCATCACGACATATATTCGATTGAGGATCTCGCGCAGCTCATCCATGATTTGAAGAACAGCAACCGCCACGCGCGGATCAGCGTGAAGCTGGTTAGCGAGGTGGGCGTCGGCACGGTGGCCGCGGGCGTGGCCAAGGCGAAGGCCGATCACATTCTCATCAGCGGCGACAGCGGCGGTACTGGCGCTTCGCCGCTCACGAGCATCAAATATGCGGGCATTCCGTGGGAGCTGGGCGTCTCGGAGACGCAGCAGACGCTGGTCCTCAACGACCTGCGCGGGCGGATTGTCTTGCAGACGGACGGGCAGCTTAAAACCGGGCGCGATGTGGTTATCGGCGCGCTTCTGGGGGCCGAGGAGTTTGGGTTCAGCACGGGGCCGCTGATCGCGTCGGGCTGCATCATGATGCGGGTGTGCCATCTCAATACCTGTCCCGTTGGGATTGCAACGCAGGACCCGGAGCTGCGCAAGAAATTCACCGGCAAACCGGAGCACGTGATCAATTTCATGTTCTTCATTGCCGAGGAAGTCCGCCATTTTATGGCACAGATGGGCTTCCGGAAATTTGATGAGATGGTCGGGCAGACGCAGATGCTTGAATTTTCCGACCTGAGCAGCCACTGGAAAGCCAGGAGCCTGGATCTTTCGGTCGTGCTGCACAAGCCGGACGTTCCGGCGACCGTCGCGGTGCGCAACGTGATGAAGCAGGATCACGGGCTCGACGCCGCCCTGGACAATCGGCTGCTCAAGCTCGCGCAACCGGCGCTGGAGCGCGGCGAAAAAGTCTCGGCGGAACTGCCGATCATCAATGTTAACCGGACCGTGGGGGCGATCCTCTCCAGCGAAATCGCCAAAAAGCATGGGCACGCGGGGCTGCCGGATGGGTCTATCCACTTCAAGTTCCAGGGGTCGGCCGGGCAGAGCTTTGGATGCTTCCTGGCCCGCGGGGTTACGCTCGAACTCGAAGGCGACGCCAACGATTACTGCGGCAAAGGCCTTTCCGGCGGACGCGTGATCGTCTATCCGCCGAAGAATTCCACCTTCAAGGCCGAGGAGAACATCATCGCCGGCAACGTCATCGGCTATGGGGCCATCGACGGGGAAATCTATCTCCGCGGCGTCGTCGGTGAACGCTTCTGCGTCCGCAACAGCGGCGCGTCTGCCGTCGTCGAAGGGTGCGGCGACCATGGCTGCGAATATATGACTGGCGGGCGCGTCGTCGTCATCGGACCCACCGGCCGGAATTTCGCCGCGGGAATGTCGGGCGGGATCGCCTACGTGTACGACAGCTCAGGCCTCTTCAAGGATTTGTGCAACCGGGAGATGGTCGCTCTTGAGCAGCCCGACACACCGGAAGACCGGGAAACCATTCGCCGATTGCTGGAAAACCACCACAAATACACAGCCAGCCCGGTGGCCAAGGCGATTCTCAATGACTTCGATGAGGAACTGAAGTGGTTCGTGAAGGTAATGCCGACGGACTATCGTCGAGTACTTGAGCACCAGCGCGGAGGTAGAGGAGAGAGCGCGGCAATTGGCACAGAGACAGGCTTAGGAAAAACCCGAAACCAGAAATCCGAATGACGAATCAAACCCGAAACTCGAATGACCGAATGCCCCCATTCGGATTTCGTCATTCGGATTTGATTCGGAATTCTGGTTTCGGATTTCGGATTTAACAACAATGGGCAAACCCACCGGCTTCAAAGAGATCAACCGCGAAACGCCCTCCCGGCGTGCGGTCAAGCTGCGCCTTCTCGACTGGGATGAAGTCTACAACGACTTCCCCGAAGACAAGCTCCGCAAGCAGGGGGCCCGCTGCATGGACTGCGGCGTTCCCTTCTGCAACAGCGGGAGCGGGTGCCCGCTGGGGAACATCATTCCCGAATGGAACGACCTGGTCTATCGCAACCGCTGGCGTGAAGCGCTGGAGATGCTGTTCAAGACCAACAATTTCCCCGAATTTACGGGCCGGGTCTGCCCGGCACCCTGTGAAGAGGCGTGCGTCCTGGGGATCAACAACAAGCCGGTCACGATCAAGAACATCGAGCTGAGCATCATCGAGCATGCGTTCAGCGAAGGTTGGATCAAGCCTCAGCCGCCGGAAAAACGTACGGGGAAGAAGGTCGCGGTCGTCGGGCTCCGGCCCGGCGGGCCTTGCGGCCGCTGCGCAGCTCAATAAGGCGGGTCATACCGTCACCGTCTTCGAGCGGGCCGACCGCATCGGCGGGTTGCTGATGTACGGCATCCCGAACTTCAAGCTCGAAAAACGCTTCGTCGATCGCCGGGTCAAAATGATGGAGGAAGAGGGGATCAAGTTCGTGACGAACGCCAACGTCGGCCACAACATCAAGGTCGGCGACCTGCGCCGCGATTTCGACGCGATCGTCCTTTGCGGCGGCAGCACCAAGGCGCGCGATCTCGACGTTCCCGGGCGAGATCTCGCCGGCATCCACCTGGCCATGGATTACCTGCCGCTGCAGAACAAAAGGAATCTTGGCGATCAGATCCCGGACGAGCGATTTCATCGATGCCAAGGACAAGCATGTCATCATCCTCGGCGGCGGCGACACCGGCGCCGACTGCCTGGGGACCGTGCATCCGACAGGGTTGCAAGTCGGTCAAGCAGTTTGAACTTCTTCCGCGGCCGATTGAAACGCGGTCGCTCGAATCCGTTGCCGAAGGGAAGGTCAAGCCGTGGCCCGAGTGGCCGATGATCTTCCGCACCAGCAGCGCGCATGAGGAGGCCAACGAACTTGCGGGCGAGCGAAATCCGCGACTTCTCGATCAATACCAAGGCGTTCATCGGCGAAAACGGGGTCGTCAAAAAGCTTCAGGGCATTCGCCTGGAGTGGTCGAAGGATCACAGCGGCCGGCTGTCGATGAAGGAAATCCCCGGCTCGGAATTCGAGCTCGATTGCGATCTGTGCCTCTTCGCCCTCGGCTTCGTCCATCCCGAGCACGACGGCCCGATCGGCCAGCTTGGGCTCAAGCTCGATTCCCGCGGCAACGTGGTTTGCGACGAAAACTACGCGACCAGCGTCCCCGGCGTCTTCGCCGCCGGCGACATCCGCCGCGGGCAGAGCCTGATCGTCTGGGCCATCAGCGAGGGTCGCCAAGCGGCCCGGGGCGTCGATCAGTTCCTCATGGGTCATTCCGACCTTGGCCCGGAGATCAAATTATTCTAATTTTTTGCTTTTTCCGTCCCGCAACCTGAACTCCGCAAGCTGTAGCAAACTCAGCATTTCCCCTCTCCATAGAGCCTTTGTCATTCGAGAGATAGGTTCAATGTAAGCGCACCCATTTCCTACACGCTTCCTAGATTAACGCCTGTTGCCCCGGAAAACTACGGAAATGCCCCAATATTGAACGATCGTTTACAATTTATTTCTTGACACATTTGCGACATTTTGGGATGCTAATGCGTCATCTTCCAGCTGTATTCCTTCAAAGAGGGCGGGCGGCGGACGATTAGGTGGAGCTTGGTTCGGCATCTATTTTTGTGGCACAGGAGCCGGAAAAAAATGCGTATTTCACGTTCAATCAAGCCAATTTTGGCTGTTGCTGTCGGGATTGGCGCCTCTGCGATTTATTCGCAAGTCGCCAGCGCGTCTGTTGTTGAACTTGGGAGTTGGGTCCCGGTCCCAAATACAACCAATACTGCATACCCCGAGCTGGTTTACACTTCGGGTGTAGGCCTTTCGGCAGGCCTTGGTGCGATAAGCAGCGGCGACGGCAATCTGCAGCCCAACTCGCAGCTACCCGGTGGCCTCGAAGCAGACACCGTCGTCTACGCGCCGGAGCCCTACAGCTTCAACAGCAGCGCTTTCACCGGAGGCACCGGCTACTATGACACCTCGCTGACATACACGGGCCTGGCGACCATCCGGGCCGGCGACTTCCAGCGGAGGCATAGACCAGCAGTTGCTCGGCGGCGGAACCTTCACCCTGTCACTTACCAGCGTCGCCCCAGCCAGCTCTCAGCCCCTGCTCACTGGCACGATCTCCCCGGGTTCCACGATCATCAGCGGCTTCGACGGCAGCACTTCCGGCATGTCTTCACCGCCAATGCCGTCACGTACACCGGCGGCGCCTGGGTGACTGCTCTTCCCAGTTACGCCATCCTCACCGGTAACAGCTTTGCTATCTCCCTGACCGCCGTGAATCCTGCCTTCGGTGTCAGCGGATCCAATCCGAACTATACGCTGAACAGCTTCAACGCCAACGCCGACGGTTACTTTGATATCAATCTTTCGGGCGCCAACACCCAGCTTCCCGAGCCCGCGACCTTATCCCTGCTCTTTGTCGGGGCAGGCGCTCTGGGCCTCAGGCGTCGCCAGCAGAAGGCGTGAGATCAACCTGAAATTTACACCGAAATGGGCCGTTTCCACTGTGGAAACGGCTTTTTCTTTGGTTTGCCACGACATTCACATTGAACATTTCCCAAAAAATCCCCCTCCTTGTGTATTTACCCCTCTCTTCGTATACAATTCCACCTGTTTTCCCCATTCGTCCGATACAGGACCAATGGGCTGACACCCGGCTCTCTCCGGCCATTAAATCCCGGAGGGGCCAAGAGTCTTTTTCCTTGCGGTGAATAACCGGCGTCTCCTGCCCTCGAGCTTGTCGAAGGGTAAGCCACGCCGATCCCGGCTTTATCCGGGGCCCGCAAAAGGCAGACTGAAAAATGGCTACCGATCCGCGCTTTCTGGCCGATTCCGGCCGCGAAGTCTTCACCGGCAATGAACTGCTCGTCAAGGGCGCCCTCGAAACCGATGGCGGCGTCCACCTGCTCACCGGCTATCCCGGCTCCCCCGTCGCCGGCTTCTTCGACATCCTGGGCGACATCGGCGACCTGCTCAACGCCAAGGGCATCCGCGCCTTCCAGGCCAACAACGAAGCCCTTGCCGTCGCCGCCGTCAACGGCTCGCAGATGGCCGCCGTGCCGCGCCATCGCCGCATTGAAAAGCGTCGGCGTGCACGTCGCCTCCGATGCCCTGGCCCTGGGCAATCTCGCCGGCGCGCATCCGCAGGGCGGCGCGGTCATCATCATGGGCGACGATCCCTGGTGCGACAGCACGCAGGTTCCCGCCGACAGCCGGTTCCTCTGCGAACACCTCCGCATGCCCGTCGTCGAACCGGGATCGCCGCAGGAAGTGAAGGACTGGATCGATCTCTCCTTCAAGCTCAGTCAGGCGGCGGGCCTTTACATCGGCTATATCGTCACCGTCGCCCAGGCCGACGGCGGCGGCACCGTCGCTCTGCCGGCCCAATCAGTTCCCCACCATCAACACCAACCAGAAGATCGCCCTCGACACCGCAGCAGATCGATCTGAACAAGGTCCTGCTTCCGCCGCGCACCTGGCAAAAGGAGCTGCTCATTCCCCGAGCGCTTCGCCACGACCATGCGCGCCGCCCGCGAGCTGGGGATCAATCGGATCATTCCCGCCACCGATCGGCGACGCGGCGCAATCCCTCGCCGCTCGGCTTCATCGTCACCGGCATGGGCGGCCCGTATCTCGAGCACGTGCTGGCCGACCTCGGCCTCGCCGGCGTGTTCCCCATCCTGCAGATGGGGATGAGCTATCCCGCCGATGTCGCGCTGGTCGCGCGAATTCTCCGGCGCTGTGCAAGAACATGATCGTCATCGAAGAACGCCGCAGCTTCCTCGAGAAGAACATCCGCGACGCGCTCTTCCACGCGCTGCCGCACGAGCGAGGCCGCCGATCTTGCCGGCGCGGCTCTACGGCAAGACGTTCCCCGGCAGGACTCGCCGGCATTCCCGAAACGCGCGGACTGAATCCTTCCGTCCTGGCCCAGATGCTGATCCCGCTGATCAAGGCAACCGAGGAGATCTCCCGCCGATCGCCGCAACGGCCGACTCACCGCCGAGACTCGACCGCATCCGCAAGGCCAGCAAGCCGAAGCTGGAGGTGCTTTCCAGCAGCGATCGTCGCCCGCACGCCGACCTTCTGCCCCGGCTGCCCGCATCGCGACAGCTCCGCCGCTCTGCTGGAACTCCGCCAGAACCTCGCCGACCCGAAATACATGGCTCGAGCATCACGGCATGCGGCCCGGTCGATCTGGTCGCCCACGGCGACACCGGCTGCTACACCATGCTGATGTTCGCCCCCACCGAGCAGCTCATGCACAACTACAGCGGCATGGGCCTCGGCGGCGGCACCGGCATCGGCATCGACCCGTTCATCACCAACAAGCAGATCGTCTTCATGGGCGATGGCACCTTCTTCCACTCCGGCCAGATCGCCATCTCCAACTCCATCAAGGCCGGCCAGGACATCACCTACATCATCCTGGAAAACAAGACCACCGCGATGACCGGCCACCAGGAACACGCCGGCACCGAACTCGACGTGCTCGGCAATCGCTCCTACATCCAGGACATCGAAGCAATCGTCCGCGGCATGGCCGGCACCAGCCCGCTGACGGTCGTCAAGCTCTCCCCCGCCGACCGCGCCAGCTATCGCAAGCGTGCTGGAAGACGACCATCCTCGCCGACGGCGTGAAGGTCATCATCGCCGACAAGGAATGCGGCATCACCCATCACCGCACAGGTGCTCAAGCGAAGAGCGCAAGATCGTCAAGAAGACGGCTATCTCCCCGACAAGACGCACATGAACATCACGCCGGAGGTGTGCGAAAACTGCCTGGAATGCACCAAGGCCGACCGCCTGCCCGGGCCTGACCACCATCGACACCGATTACGGCCGAAGATCGACACCGATCTGACCTGGTGCGTGAACGACGGCGCCTGCGAGCGCGTGCGCGTCAGCAACGAGATCGGCCGATCGCGTCAAGCCCTGCCCGAGCTTCGAGCAGGTGACCGTCATCCGCCAGCAGCGCCGGCGCTATACGCTGCCGCACATGGACCTGGACAAGCTCCCCGATGCCGACGCGCGTCCACGAGATGAACAAGCCCGGCGACGCCTGGCGCGTCCACATGGCCGGCGTCGGCGGCATGGGCATCGGCGTCGTCGGCGCCATCCTCGTCCGCGCCGGCCACAAGGAAGGATATCACGTCGTCTTCGCGGACAAAAAAGGCCTGGCCATCCGCAACGGCGGCGTCTATTCGCAGATCACTTTCGTCAACCGCTCGCCGACGACATCCGACGCGCTGATGCTTTCCCCATCACCGGCTCCATCCCCTACGGCAAGGCCGATCTGCTGCTGGGCATCGACATTCTCGAAGCCGCCCGCGCCATCGATCCGCGCGAGCAGTTCCGCGTCGCCTCGCCGCAGCGCACCGCCGCCGTGCTGAACACTGCACAAGCAGCCGACGGTCTACACGCTGCTCGGCACGAACGATTTCGATCCCGAAGCCCTTCGCGAGCAGATCTTCGAGCATTGCAACGCCGAGCACAGTCTTCGCCGCCAATCTCTCGGAACTCTGCGAGCAGCGGCTCGGCAGCAAGCTGTTCGCCAACATCATGATGCTCGGCGTGGCGTATCAGCTTGGCCTGATTCCGGTCTCGGCCCGCAGCATCGCCTGGGCGATCAAGGACACGATCCGCCGCGAGCATCGCAAGAATCTCAAGGCGTTCAACATCGGCCGCAAGCTGGCCCTGGAGCCCCGCGCCCTGCCGCGCAAGCCGGAGCCGGAAACCTGGGAGCAGCTGGTCACCAACAAAGTCCGCATCCTCCGCAAGACGCGATTTCGCGGCCGCATCGCTGGCCGATGACGTTCGAGAAGCTCGGTCGCACGGGCGCGATGAAGCAGATGCGCGATCTGCCCGGAGCAGGCCAAGTACGACCTGGCCCTGCGCATCTACGACCTGATGCAGTACCAGAACGCCGCCTTCGCCAAGCGATACTCGAAGCTGGTCCGCGAGCATCTATCGCCGCGACCGCGCCGACACGCAAATTCGCCGCGACGCAGCGCCGTGATCTGGAACCTGGCCAAGGTGATGCTCATCAAGGATGAGCCGTATGTCTCGTATCTGCTGACCCGCTACGAGAAAAAGCAGCGCGACATCGCCAAGTACGGCGTCGACGTCTCCAACGGCGACCGCCTGGTCTACCGCCATCACACCAGCCCCGAATTCAACATCGGCAAGCACCGCATCCGCCTGCAGCATCACCACCACCGACTGGCAGCTTCAGCATCGTCCGCCACATGAAATGGTGGCGAAAGCTTCCCGGCTGGCACAACCGCGAAGTCGCCTTCCGCGACTGGTATTTCACGCTGCTGGATCGCGTTAGCCTTTCCACGGATGAGTCCTACGAAAAAGCGGTGAGAATCCTCCGCTCTACTGAGCGCGCCACCGGTTACCGTGAGGTGAGATATCCCAAGATGGATGAAGTTCGCGCCGAAGCCGAATCGGAACTGCGGCAGACGCCGAGGGTCACTGTGGATGTAAAAGCGCCGCCGACATTTGGGAACATGCCGGCGCACGCGTAGGGCGTTTGGTCTTTATCCAAAAGCCCCCGCCAGCCTGTCGACTGTTACCTTTTGTACGACGCCCCGCGGCAGAAAAATCCGCTTCACCTAAAACGTCCGCCGCTGCCGCGCGGTCGGAATATTTAAAATCTTCCGATACTTCGCCACCGTGCGCCGCGCCAGGTCGATTCCCTGAACTTTCAGCTTGTCCACGATCTCATCATCGTTCAGCGGATTCTTCGGGTCTTCATCGCCGACGATGGTCTTCAATTTCTCCTTCACCGCGTCCCAGCTCATGTCCTCGCCTTCGGCGCTGGTGGTGCCGCCGGAGAAGAATCTCCGCAGCGGAAAGACCCCGCGCGGAGTCTGGATCCATTTCTCCGACACGGCCCGCGAAACCGTCGCAACGTGAATCCCAAGCTGGTCGGCCACGTGAATCATCGGCAGCGGCTTGAGGAACTCCGGGCCTTTGTCGAAGAAATCGCGCTGGGCGTCCACCACCGCGCGGATCACCCGCATGATCGTGCTCCGCCGCTGCTCGATGCTTTCGATCAGCCAGCGGGCGTTGCGAACGTTGTTCGACAGAAATTCCCGCGTTTTCTTGTCCTGCGAGCGGTCCTTCAGCATCTTGCGGTACATCCCGCTGATGTACAGGTTCGGAGCCGGATCGTTGGTCATCTCGATTTCGTATTTGTCGGCGTCCTCATCGTAATAAATGATCGCATCCGGCGTAATCTGCGGCGCACTGTTGTCGCCGATCAGTTTCCCCGGATGGGGGTTGAGCCTGGCCAGATGCTTCACCGCCCGCTGAATCTCGTCGATCGGCTTGCCGAGCTTGCGGCTGATCTGCGGATAGCGGTTCATCATCAGGTCGTTCAGATGATCCGTCACCAGCGTGCGCTCCAGCTCCAGGTCGTGACCCTCGGCAAGCTCCTCGTCATCCTCGAGAGCGTCTAGCTGGAGCTGCAGGCATTCCTGCAAACTCCTCGCCCCCACGCCCGTTGGTTCCAAGGTCTGGATGAGGAGCAGGGCTTCCTGCAAATCGGGGATCGTGACCGGCGTTTTCGATTCCTTCTGCACGTCCTCAAACTTCACCCGGAAATACCCCTCCTCATCGATGTTGTTGATGAGGATTTCCCCTGCCTTCTTAATCGCCGGCGGGGCCTCTATAAACGCCCACTGGTCCATCAGGTGTTCCGTCAGCGTGATCCCGCGCGCTGCGGTGTTGTTCATCGCGTCCTGTTTTTTGTCGCGCTCCCCGTCGTAGGTGGCGGCCTGGCGGAAATTGCCCGCGTTGGTGCCGAACTCTTCGTTTTCGAGGTAATCGCTGAGCTTCGTCAGCCGATCGAAATCTTCCGACTGCCCGGAATTCTCTTTAACGACCAGCGCCCGCTCGTCCTCCGACATGTCCTCGCCGCGGCCATGCTCCTCGGGCTGACCTTCCCCGTTGGATGTCCCCGGCTCATTCTCGTGCTCGCGAATCTCCAAAACCGGGTTGTTTTCAAGCTCCTGCTCGATCCGCTCCTCCAACGCCATCAGGGGCAATTGGAGGATTTCCATGCTCTGGATCATCCGCGGCGTGAGAAGCTGCCGCATCTCCGTCCGCATCGAAGCTGATTGTGTTAACTGCATATATCAATTCATCTTACGACAAACCCGCACCTTTTGGGCACAGAATTTGCTGTCAGGGGCACTATACACCCTCTATCGACCTGAGCCAATAACAAATTTCCCACCCCGGACGCTTTATTGTGCCCTAAACCCAAGATTATGTGACCCCTCACACAAACTCTTCGGCACAGGTGGTCTAAAGCACAAACCTACGCTGCCCCGTTGCGCCCCCGCCACCAAAGTTCGAGCATGATCAGATCGTAGGTCTGTGTGGATGATCCTTGCCGCGGCTTGCCGCCGACTAATCTTCGGCTGCCGCTGGTTGCGAATGACGCAATCTGGGAGGTTCAGATTTTCTAAACACTTCAAGCTCACGCAGGAATGTGATTAAATCAGCAGGAATCTCTTCTTGGCGCGTTTCCCGGATAATTGCGCCAGGTGTAAGTGTGATTCCGTAATCCGCTTGAAGGCTCTTATTGACCTCACTAAGCGCCTGCTTACCTGGGACAAGCTCGAGTTTCCAATCGATTTTCTTCCATTTCTGCTCAAACTCGGCCAACACACGGGTCGATACCGTTGCCGCGCAATCTCCACTTCTCTGCCGATTGAAATGTTCTACAGCTTTGCCCACTAAGTTGCCCGATACTTCGTTCTTAAATTTTTCACAGATTCCCCCCAAGAGCTTAAGCATTGGCACGACCGCCTTCGACTGTTCGTGGCCGCGTTGCTTTCGGTCCTGCAAAAGTTTCGCAACGCACCTGTCTAATACGCTTGGCAGGAGCAGGTAATTCTCGATCTCCTTGCGCTGGAGGATATGAACGCAAGAAATATTCTGCTTAAGCTTAGCAACGATGAGTTGGATTTCTTCCTCGCAATAGAAATCCCGATCAAAAATTGCGGCGAGTTGCATCGGTTGGTTCAAAGCAGCGCGAAAGCCCCAGCCCAACGCGTTTACTCGCTCCCATTGACCAAAACCGCCCACCGAAATAGGTACAATGCCAAGGCCAGTGCCGAGTTCCTTCAGATTCAACCTTTCCGCCCAGCCGCGTAGAAACTTAAAATCATCGCCCTCTACAAAGACGATGTGACGTGTCCTCGCTATCTGCGTCAGTGCTATGTTATGACCCGAGCCAAGATATTCGAGGGCATCTTGAATGGCATCAAGTTTGGTGAGTCGCCTGCCTTTTGACGAGGTCTTGTCAACAAGAACGATTTCAGTGGCTTCCGCTTCGCCAACCAACTCGGACGAATGGGTCGCTAATAGGAGGTCCGGGCCCGCGTTACGAAAGATGCTCAATAGCTGGCGCTGCATATCAGGGTGAAGATAGATCTCAGGCTCGTCCGCAATGAGAATGCTATCCGTTCTCGACCTGAGAATGTGAGTTAGCAATTGGCACCACACCTGAAATCCGAAACCAACCCAATAGAGCTCCCGATCGATTCGGTTTTCTGTGCAGAACATATAGAGGAACGAGCCATCTGGGGTGGATTTTTGTTCTGGGGCTTTAATTTTCATTCCGGGCCATGTGTGTTCGATCGCCTCCTGAAATTCGTGAAAGCGTTCGGGATAGTGGTACCAGTAGTTTCGGAAGTGCCGCGACGCCCTATGTGTAGCAAGTGACCGATCAATCGTCTCCTTCAATAGCAGCTGCTCGTCGTGTTCCACCGGTCCGAGGACAGGTACTTGCCCAATGGTAAGCGGGTACAGTGTACGAAATTGCTTAGGTGCCGTTCTCGCGATTTCTCGACCTGGCATTACTAGTGAGGCCCCACCATCTCCTGAAAAGAACAGCGCCAAGTCGTTGCCCGTGCTCAAACGAAAAGTTACGGTGGACTTTTCAGCCGAATAATTCGTATGAACATTCTCCAGCGAAACCGGGTGATCCTCGCCGCTGATATAATAGCCCTGCTGCGAGCCCCCTGGTCCCTGAACGGTTTCGCTAGATTTGGCACACGCTCTTCGGAGACCAGTTGCCAATATGCGGCATGCGCCAAGAACGGTAGATTTTCCGCAGTTATTGGGGCCGACCAGAATTGTCGCGTGACGCAAAGAAAGTAGAAAATCAGGGAAGGCCTTGAAGTTTCTAAATTTTATAGAAAGGATCCTAGCGCGAGATTCGCGCCTGCCGAAAACGGCAAGTAGTGGGGGTCAAATGAAGGCCTGGAGCCGGTCATAAGATACAATCGGTTTAAGTAGCCGGCGAGCGAAGGTCAAGCCTCAGTCTAATTTCCACCAGAGTTCCAGCATTACCAGTGCATAGAGCCGCTGCGAATGATCCGCGCTCTGGCGCAGTGCGCGTTGACCATCTCACGCAAAAATCCCTGATGAAAATTCGCGACCGCGAATGAATCTTTGGCAAATAGCAGTTCCTGCATCATCCCCCGCAGCGGTCCGCGCAACCATTCGCCGATGGGCACGGCAAATCCCATTTTCTTGCGCTCAAAGACCCACTGCGGCAAATCTCCCGCAAAAGCTTCTCGCAGCATGCGCTTGGCCCCGCCGCGCAGGAGCTGCTCTGTGGACAATCCCGCCGCAAGACGCACCAGCTCGTGATCCATGAACGGCGAGCGCACCTCCAGCGCGTGCAGCATCGACGCCCGATCGAGTTTCGTCAGGAGATCCTCCGGGAGATAGGTCACCCGGTCGGTCGCCGCGGCGGCCTGCACCAGATCCCGATCTGCTTCAAGCTCGGCATAAACTTCCGCGACAACCTCGCGCCGCGGCGGGGCCGCCTGGGGAAAAATCGCCTCGAGGATTTCCCGATCGAAGAGCCCGACATACTGGGCATATCTTTCCGCCGCCGCCAATCCCATCCCCGCCACAAACCGCCGGGCCCGTGAGATCGCCGATTTGGGATGCCCTTCCGGCATCGCCGCGGCGACTTTCCGGAAGACGCCCGGCATCTTTCCTCCTCTGCCTCCGAGCCGCATGGCGCGATATCGGTCGTATCCGCCAAATAATTCGTCGCCGCCGTCTCCACTGAGCGCGACTTTCACATGCCCTCGCGTCTCCCGCGAAAGATAGTGGGTCGGCAGCGCCGAAGAATCACCGAACGGCTCGCCGAAAACCCGTGCTAGTTTGGGCAAATCACCGGCCGCATCGGGCCGAACCGTGAACTGCCGATGCTCTGTCCCCAGGTGTTTGGCGACTTCCGCCGCGTATTTCGTCTCGTCATACCGCGGATCGTCAAAGCCGATCGCAAACGTCATCACCCGCTGATCCGCGGCCGCCTTCATCGCCGCGGCGATGACGCTGCTGTCGATCCCCCCCGACAAGAAGCACCCGACCGGCACATCGGAAACGAGTTGCCGGCGCACGGCTGTCGTCACGGCCGCTTTTACATCCTCCGCCTGGCGCGGAGATTTCGCGTCGAACTCATTTGGATCAAAATATTTCCGCAGCGTCACCGACCCATCCGCTCCGCAGCGCATCCAGCTTCCCGGCGGCAGCTTCGAGACCTGCCGGTAAATCGTCGCCGGCGACGCGATATACCCCGTCTGCAAATATTCCCGGACGGAATCGCGATCGATCTCCCATCCGATCCAGGAGACCGCACGCAGCGCTTCCAGTTCGCTCGCAAAGGCCAGGGCCTGCCCGTGCGCTGCGAAAAATATAAAGGCTTTTGCCCCATCCGATCGCGGGCGAGAAAAACCGCTCCCGTCCCGGTTTCCCAGATCGCAAGAGCAAACATGCCGTTGAATTTCTGGAGGCAATCCTCGCCCCACGCGTCATACGCCCGCAGGATCACCTCCGTGTCGCCTGTCGTCTTCCAGGCATATCCCGGAGAAACATGATCCAATTCCCCGCAATTCCCGAAAGTTATAGATCTCCCCGTTAAAAACGATCCACCGCTTCCCATCGGTCATCGGCTGGCATCGCGCGGTGGTCCAGGTCGAGGATTGCCAGCCGGGCGAACGCCAGGCCACATTTGCCGTCCGACCAGACTTCCCGCCCATCCGGCCCGCGGTGCGCAATCGCCTCGCACATTCGCGCGAGAGTTTTGCGCGAAATTGCAAACCGCTCTTCCCAGGCAATAGCGCCGGCGATGCCGCACATTCATTCAATCGTATTGGGTTCGTAGCGCCCGTCTATACCAGCCTCAAGATCATCCTCTGCTTCCGCGAGGATATTCGCTTTCATCGTCCGGACGATCCTTTGATTCGGCTTATCACTTCATCAACCGGCTTTGCAGACGTTTCCCCGCTTAGAAACGCCTGGTCACGCCGCTTGACCTCTTGAATCCAGGCCGCATCGATTTCCTCTCGCTGGTTGTCCGACAAGCTGAGCAGTAGTTCCTCCGCTAGCGCCTCTCGCTCAACCGCATTGAGTTGCATAGCCGCATCTTTAATCTGGTCCTTGGACATGCTCATACGCTTCCCAATGATACTCAAACATTTCCGCGAATTCAGCGGGAGTCCTTCATGTGTCGTCCCAGCTTCCACATCTCAATCGGCTGCCTCCCCGCCGCAAACGTCCCCTCATAGCGATAGTTCCCCCGAATCCACAACCACAGCTCCCTCCCATAATCCTTCCCAAACGCGCTGGCCCCAAAATGCGACTCCTGCGTCTCCATGACCAGCAGATAGTCCGGCGGATGCCGCTGGAAGGCATCGAAGACATTCTGTTCGCCATTTATCTGCATCCCCATCGGATGCATTTCGGTATAGGGAATTCCGCTCGCCTTCCCCGCCGCATAATCGATGCCGGCCGCGTCGGGAATTACCGCTGCCGTTCCAGAAACGGTGCTCAGCCAGCGGATGGCATCCACGCCCGCCTGATCGATCGGCCGCGCGCACGCTCGTCCGCCCAGGGCCAGTGGAATCTCCACTGTCCGCTCACTCAAATTCGCCTGTGTCAGCGTCACGTTCTCAATCACAACCGCCCCAAGCAATCCGATCGCACCCCAGCGCACCACCGCCGGTGAACCGCCGAGCTTTTTGATCCGCTCCGGCAACCAATCCATCAGCGCAACCACCAGCATCAATCCGCATGGCGCACTGAGGACGAATCCATAGTGATACATCCGCGCGTTGAGCAGGATTTTTCCCAGAAGAATCAGCGAGAGCACCGCCATGGCCAATCCCGCCGGCGATGCGCGACCCCTGAAAACACCATCGATCATCACAACCGTCGCAAAAGCAGCAAACACCGGAAACCCCCGCCCCACATCCAGCCAGAACGAATCAAACTTCTCTCCCGCATAGGTGACACCCACCAGCCCGGCAATCCCCGCCACCACCGCGCACACCGCCCCCGCCCATCGCCGCCGCCCACCAATCCAGCCAAGGATTCCCAGCGCAACAAACACCCCCGCATAAATCCCCGCATATTCCATCATCAAACCCAGATTTCGCCCCGGCTCATCCGCCCCAAAATCACCTTTGTAAAACGGCGTCTGCACGACAAAGGCCTTATTCACAAACTGCCACCCGCCCAGAATCCCGTTCAATGCCGCCCGAAACGGCATCTGCGTCAAAAAATAAATGAAAAATCCCAGCGGCGCAATCACCATTGCCGCCACGGCGCTCGCTGCAATGAAAATCGGCTGCCTTTCCCGCTTCACCCACAGCGCCGCTCCGAGCCCCGCGAAGTAACTGATCGCACATCCCAGGAAGATCTCTGGCTTCGTCAAAAACACCGCACCGGTCAGAAGCCCGCCAATGATTGCCGGAACAATCCTTCCGCCCCGCGAAACCCAGTCCACGCAGGCAATCGCCCCCAGCGCCAGCAAAAACCCCAGCGTGATGTCACCCGCATACGGCGTCAGAAAATTGTAGTTGGCGATCTTCGTCGGCGAGCTCAATCCAAAAACCGCCAGAAAAAAAATCGCCGCCGCTATCCCCGCCAGCGCGCCTGATATACGCCGAATCAGCCAGTAAACCAGCCCCGTCGTCAGAGCCAACACCGCAAGGTTCAGCCCCAGGATCGTCCCGATCGCCGCCCCGCAAATACGCATCGCCAACCCGTCGATCGTCGGCGACAGCGGCCCATACAAATAGGCGACGTCGCGAAACAGCACGTCTCCCTGCGACACCCGCCAGGAAATATACAGGTCGTTGCCGAAATCGATCAGGATGTCCCCGGTCTTACCCCAAATCGACCAGCACAAAACACTCCCCGTCCCACCAATCAAAACTACGGGAATCAAAATCTCGCGCGAAAATCGCTTCACCGCCCAAACCGGATCCGCCGATCCCCCGACGATTCGCCCTCATACCACCGCCCCGGTCGAAGCGTAATCTTCCTCAGCCCGGCGCTCTTGCACGCAAGCTGAAGCTGTGCTTCCAGTCCAGACAGGAGCAACTGCTTCAGATCAAACAGGTGCGAAGAGCTGTCCACCATCACGGTCAGCGTTCCCCTGGAAAAACCCTCCAGCGAGCAATGATCGTTGAGCAGATTCGGCACCAGCGCGCTCCACCCCTCGGCGATTTTTTCCAGCTTCGTCTGACGCTTGGCGACCGACTGTTTGAAGAATTCCACCATCTCCGGCCCCAGGGCAATGGTCGCCGGCTGCCCCTGCGATTTATATCGCTGCATCCTGCGAATTTGGGCCGTCGGATCTGCCTTCCCTGTCAGCAACATCTGCGCTCCATCGGCAAAAGCTCCCCATTGCCCTCAATCGCTTACTGCAAATTCACCGGCATGATCACATACAGAAAATTCCCCCCCGCCTTCAAGAGCCCGGGTCGATTCGGCGCCGTCATCTCCAGGGTTACCTCATCCGTGTTCACCACCCGCAGCGCCTCGACCAGGAAATTCGGATTGAATCCGATCTCAACATCCGCCCCTTCATACTTACACGGAAAATTGATGGTCGCCTCACCGCTTTCCGGCGAGCGGCTTGTCAGCACCAGCCCCTTCTTGTTGAACGCCAGCCGCACCCCGCGGCTCTCTTCCGTCGTCAGCAGTGCCGCGCGCTTGATCGCGCTCAGAAAATCCGCCGTCGAGGCCGACATCTTTTTGTCGACGTCCTTCGGAATCACATCGTCATACGGCGGAAATTGTCCCTCGACGAGGTTGCTGGTCAGCGTCGCGTTGCTGCTGTGAAAGATCACCTGGTTCTCGCGAATCTGAATCCCCATCAGCTCTTCCGGATCCTCGATCAGCTTCTCGATCAACTGGAGCGCCTTGGTGGGGACGATCGCCTTCTTTCCCTCTTTGTCGAGCTTGTCGCCCGGAGCAAGATCTCCCTTGGCCATCGCCAGCCTTCGTCCGTCGGTTGAAACCAGCGAAATCTTTTTCGCCTTGGCGACGATCAGCACGCCGTTGAACGCATACCGCGTGCTCTCTTTCGCCGCGGCGAATAGCGTCTGCCCGATGAGCTGCTTGAGGGCCCCGCCGGCAACCTGGATATCCGGCTCTCCCTCAAAATCCGGGATGGGGGGAAAATCGGTCGCCTTCTGCGTATAAATTTTGAAATGCGAATCCTGCCCCCGCACGTTCGCCATGTCGCCGGTGACTTCCAGCGCCAGCGTGTCGTCGATGCTTTCTCGAACAATATCCCGCAATTTATCGGCGGGAACCAGCGTCTCCCCCTCCTGCTCGATCTGCACCTGCTCATCGCGATACCGGATTGCCACTTCCAGGTCGGTCGCCGCCACCGTCAGGGCATTGCCTTCGGCGGTGAGCTTGAGGCACTGAAGCACCGGCTTGGGCGTCCGAGCCGCCACCACGTTTCCCGTGAGATTCAGCGCCTCGGAGAGCGCTCCGCGATTACAGATCGCTTTCATGACCAAGCCTTTCTTCTCTCCGTTTTTGGAGGCGTCGGAGTGTAACGCTATCTACTATATAATGGAACATTAAATGGAATTAGTAGTAGTAATGGTGCCTGGCGCATTGTGGACAGATTCCCAAAACCTCTCGTAACCCGCTTTGATATATAAAGATGGCGCTCATATTATCGGACGTAAACTGTGGATAAAATGTCGGGGAGGTTGTGCGATGCCTCGCGCCAATTCAGCCGATTTACGACATGCCTCTGCCGTGCGTCTGCTCGCCTGTAGCTCGCGCGGGGTTTTCGCGCTGCTGCTTCGCCGCGATCACTCAGCTTTTCCACAGGTTATCGGCACTACCCTGGCGAAAACGCGTTCGGCCCCGGATACGTAAGGCTTAAATCACTATGCGCTGGCGTTGGATTGTCTATCTCTGGGTTTTCCCGACAACTGTCTGGGGACTCATTCTCGCCGCCATTGTCTGGCTCACCGGCGGCCAGCTCCGCGTCGTCGACGGCGTCCTGGAAGTCTCCGGCGGCGCGACCGATTTTTACCTCCGCCGCGTCGTCGGTCTCATCCTCCGCGGCGGGGCCTCGGCCATGACCCTCGGCCACGTTGTCATCGCCCGCGATTCCGAGCTCCTGCTCACCACCCGCGCTCACGAACGCGTCCACGTCCGCCAGAGCGAATGGTGGGGGCCCTTCTTCATTCCCGCCTACATCTTCTGCTCCTTCTGGGCCTGGATCACCGGGCGCGTCCCTACAAGGACAATTTCTTCGAGCCCAGGCTTTTCACCTCGCGGGGTGATACTCTTAATTTGGGATGCCTGATGTTGACATCGTTTCCGCGATCCTCGGCCAGAATGGCTCCGTCGCGCGCCGCCTTGGCCCCCTCTACGAATACCGCCCCCAGCAGATCGAAATGGCCCATGCGGTTTCGGACGCCATCCACAATTCCCATCACCTGATGGTCGAAGCCGGCACCGGCGTGGGAAAATCCTTCGCCTATCTTCTTCCGGTCATCGAATACGTCGTCAAAAACAAGAAACGCGCCGTCATCTCTACACACACCATTTCCCTGCAGGAACAGCTCATCGAAAAAGACATCCCGCTGCTTCGCGCCGTCTATCCCGATGAATTCTCGGCGGTTCTGGTCAAAGGCCGCTCCAACTACCTGTGCCGTCGGCGGCTCGACCAGGCCATCGAGCGCCGCGATTCGCTCTTCGAAACACCTAGACAAGTCGAATCGCTTTTGGCGGTCAAACAATGGTCCCACGAAACCACCGATGGCTCCCTGGCCGATCTCCCCAACCTCCCCGATCCCGGCGTCTGGGACCGGGTCTGCGCCGAGCACGGAAACTGCCTTGGTAAAAATTGCCGCCACTATAAGGAATGCTTCTGGCAGGACGCCAAAAAACGGATGTTCAGCGGCAATATCCTGGTCGTTAATCACGCCCTCTTCTTTTCCGACCTGGCCCTGCGAATCTCCGGCGTGAATTATCTTCCCAAGTATGACGTCGCCATCCTCGACGAAGCTCACACCGTCGAAGACGTCGCCGCCGATCATTTCGGGCTCAACATTTCCGAGTATCGCCTCCGCTATCAGCTCCGCACCCTTTACGACCCCAAGCGCGGCAAAGGCGTGCTCAGCACCCACGGCGCCCGCGTGAATGACGCGATCGACGCCATCACCGAAATCCACGAGCGGATGGACGATTTCTTCGAGCGCTGCTCCGAGTGGCAGCAGCAAAAAGGCCGCGAAAACGGCCGAATCCACGAAGCCGCCATCGTCGAGAACAACCTCACCCCGCTTTTGTCGCGGCTCGCCACCCGCATCAAGGCGATCCTCCCCGGTATCGAAAACATCGAAGAAATCTCCGAGCTGACCGCGATGGCGGATAAGGTCGAACTCCTCGGCTACGAGCTCGACGCCATCGTCTCCCAGAAAATGCCCGACGCCGTCTACTGGATCGAGCGCGGCGGCCGCTTCCGCCGAAACATCTCTCTCCACGCCGCCCCCATCAACGTCGCGGAGGGCCTGCGGATGCACCTCTTCTCGAAACTCCCCTCAGTCATCCTATGCTCCGCCACACTTTGTACTTCTTCCCCTCTTACCCCCTCTCCTTGTACTCAGGGAGAGGGCAGGGGTGAGGGCCAGAATGAATCAAACCCGGTGGACCCCGCCTTCTCCTACATGCTCACCCGCCTCGGCGCCGAAAGCGCCCAAACGCTCGCCCTCGGCTCCCCCTTCGATTACGCCAAACAGGCCACCCTCTACATAGAATCCGACCTCCCCGACCCCAGCGAAGCCGCCAAATTCGCCCCCGCCGCCTCCGAAAAGATTCTCCAATACGTTCAGAAAACCCGCGGCGGTGCCTTCGTCCTCTTCACCAGCTACTCCGCCCTCAAAGACGCCGCCCAACGCCTCAAGCCCGACCTCGAAGACCTCGGCTACCCCATGCTCATCCAGGGCGAAGCCGAAACCCGCAAAGTCCTGCTGGATCGCTTCCGCACCACCCCCAACGCCGTCCTTTTCGGCACCTCCAGCTTCTGGCAGGGAATCGACGTCCGCGGTGAAGCTCTGCGAAACGTCATCATCGTCAAGCTCCCCTTCTCCGTACCCGATGAACCGGTTATCGAAGCCCGACTCGAAGCCATCACCCGCGCCGGCGGAAACCCCTTCATGGAATATTCCGTCCCCCAGGCCATCATCCGCCTCAAGCAGGGGTTCGGACGCCTCATCCGCAGCAAGACTGACACCGGAATCGTCGTCATCCTCGACAGCCGCATCAAAACCAAGCGCTACGGCAAGCGATTCCTCCAGGCCCTGCCTCCCTGCACCGTCGTCGTCCGCGACCGCTCCGAAACAGGTGAGGAATGAACTTCCTCCTCCCCAAAATCGAGGCCAAGCTCTCCGAACTCCTCGGCTCTGAAGTGCGCTTCCGGAAGCTGAAGGTCTCTCCCCATGCCGGCGCGCTGATTGCCGAAAACATGACCGTCGCCGGTCCATCTCCCGGCCGCCCGATCCTCACCATCCAGCGCATCACCGCGAAAATCGCCATCGCCCGGGCCCTGCGCGGGCAGATCGCCATCAAAGAAATGCTGATCGAATCGCCCGAGCTCTTCCTCGATTCCAAAATCCCCCGCCCCAATTCTTCCTCGCCCCCCTCCGGCAGCTTCCCAGCCGAAACCATCCGCGTCGAAAACGGCAAACTCACCTGGCAATCCGGCGCTTTCGTTACCACTGCCGAGGAGATTTCGGCCGAATTCCGGCAGGACGGGGAGGGCATCGGTTTTTCCGCCTCCATCGCCCAGTTTGCCCGCCTCGGCCGCGCCCAGGTCAACGGCCAGATCGCCACCGACGACCTGGCCAGGCTCTTCGATTCCCCCGCCAGCGCCGATCTGCACTTCGAGCCCGGCCTTCACATTTCCCTAAAATTCTCCCGCCTGAGCGACCCGCGCCCCTTCGTCTCCATCGAAGGGCCTCTGGATATCCCCAAAATCCTCTCCGCGCTTTCTCCGAGCGTTTGAGCTCTGCGCCGGTTGCGACGAGCCAGAAGCCCGACGCCACCGACCGCCAAAAGACCGACGCTCATCGGCTCGGGAACAATCGCAACTGCCGAAAAGCTGTAGCCAACCAGGTTGGAGTCATTGGAACTGCTCAGGTCAATGCCGAGATAATCCGTGCTGTTCAACTCGGAACTGCCGCTGGCGAATGTGAGGAACAAATCGTATTGGCTCGGGAATCCGCCCGGGTTGGTCTGACTGGCGGTCAGGCCAGGCGAACTCGTGGCCGAATTCGGAGCGGTATTATCGCCGTCGATCGCGTTGATCAGCGTGGCGAGCTGGGCAGAATTCGCCTGATTTCCGTTGACCAGAACGTCCAACCCGTAAACCTCTTGCTCTGCTGGCGGGTTCCAGCCTGAGGCTTCGACATAATCAGTTACATCGCTCAAACCGCTGATCTGAGCGAAATTGCCACCGGTTACTGTCAGAGTGCCCGACGATGTTCCATACGCCGGAGTCGGGGCAGACGATCCCAGCGTCACTATTGCATGTGCGGGTTGTTCCCCAACCACATCGATGACCAGGACCGGAAGCCTTCCGACGGTGTCATTGGCTCCAAAATAGGTGAACTGATAATTCGTAGGAGATCGGTAAACACCTTTCACCTCATTGGAAGCGGGCGACGCTACTGACCAGTACCCGGTCGCGGATGTGTCAACGAAGGGTGAAAGGGTCACGACGCCGGGATTACCCGCCTGATAGATCAGGTTTCGGAAGAATTCGGTAGAATTGCTGTAGGTGGCCGTGCTCGCCGAGAGCGTTTGGATCTCGGCAAGGTCTGCGCGTGAGCCTTCACCAAGATCGTCGTCATCGCCGAAAATCTGGGTATTGGCAGCGACACTGCCGCTATTTTGTTCCACGTCGCCCGGGGAAATCCTACCGTAGTAGTCCGGCGCCTCCGATCCACCTGGCTCGCTGGTACTCTGGTTGACCACGGCATAGCTGTTATAGCCAGGTGTGCCCGCGAACCTGGTGTAGGAAGGGCCATTGGCCACCGGCTGCAGAATAGACCCATTGGCATCGTTGGCGGATACGGGGACACGAATCCCTAAACTAGTCACTCCCAAATTATTTGGCTCGATGACAGTGCCTGCAGGCGTCGCCTCCGCCAAACCGCCATCTGGATTTGTGTCGCCGGTGAGCAGCGCATTGATCGAGATCGAGAGGTAGCCTCCCGGCGCAAGTGAAATTGTCGTCGGAGTGCTCTGATTTGGTTTTATCATGATCGTCGACCCGCCACTCAGGCCGCCAATGGCGGTGTTTGCGGTCGAGGGCTCGCCGCCGAAATTCACATAGATTCCGTCGGAGTTTGCGCTGGTTGTCCCGGCGGTGTCCCCGTAGTAGAGGCTCAGCGAAGCGGCGCTGGCCGACTTAATGGCGAATGCCGAAGCCGCCGCCGCCATCGTCAATGCCGGTAATGCTGTCTTGCGAATCTTCACCGATTGCATATTCCGCCTCCCGAGTTACGGGCGACCTCTCCCTGCCACGGCGTGCCGAATCCGCTAAAAATGGCGGCCAAGCCACCTGAGAAGAAACCGCCTCGTTCAAATCCTGAATACCCCTAAAATAACCTGTACGAACGCAGAATCAAGCTTTTTATGGCTAAAAGGTCGCAAACGGAGATATAATTGTCGATAATTAAGAAAGTGTCAAAATGCGAATTCCCTCATTGTAAATGGAGGCACGGCAATCGGACCCAGAGTTGCGCAATTAATGTCTACACATGACGTTTCCGGAGGCGAGGCCTTCCGTCCCCGTTTGCCCCCGACCTCGCCCCCCTCTTCGATTCCCCCGCCAGCGCCGATCTGCACTTCGAGCCCGGCCTTCATATTTCCTTGAAATTCGCCCGCCTGAGCGACCCGCGCCCCTTCGTCTCCATCGAAGGGCCCCTGGATATCCCCAAAATCCTTTCCGCCCTTTCCCCGACTGTCTGACCACCACGCTTATTCTCTATAACCGCTGCGCAGGATGTCCGAATTGCGTCCCAATCCCCCCCGCAGTATTCTCGGCGTTTCCTTTCACGGAGGCCTCTTATGTCCCTCGATCTCGCAGTCAATCGAAAAGCAATCGATATCGGCAAACTATCCGTTGAGATTACCACCGCCGCAGGCAGCGGCCATCCCTCGACGGCCCTCTCGCTTGCCCACATCGTCACCGTCTTGATGTACCACCAGCATGCGCTGGGACCCCAAGGACCCCTGGAACCCCGGCAGCGACCGCCTGGTGCTTTCCGAGGGCCATGCCGTCCCCATCATCTACGCTGCCCTGGCCGATCTGGGCGCGATGTTCGTCCCCCTCGGTAAAGGCCGCGAATCGGCGCGACCCATGACCCGGGAAGACGCGATGACCCTCCGTGCCATTGACAGCGCCATCGACGGCCACCCGAATCCGATGCTCGGTGTTCCCTTCTTCGACGCCGCCACCGGCAGCCTCGGCCAGGGACTTTCCGTCGCCGCTGGCCTCGCCGCCGCCGCACGCATGGACAAGCTCGACCGCAATTTTTATTGCATCATCGGCGACGGTGAATCCCGCGAGGGCCAAAACTGGGAAGCCGCCGACTTCGTCGTCGATCACGCCCTTACCAACGTCGTCCCGATCTTCAACTGCAACGAACTTGCCCAGAGCGACTATGTATCGCCCCAGCAGAGCTATCAGGGCCTCGCCGACAAGCTCCACGCCTTCGGCTTCATCGTCCGCACCGTCAACGGTCACGACCCCGGCGAAATCGACCAGGCGCTTAGCGAGATTGCGGTCGTCCAAAACGGCAATCGCCCGCTCGCCATCGTCGCCCGAACCATCAAGGGCTGGGGCGCCCCGACGAGCAGGGCATGGGCAAGCACGGCACGCCCGTGAAAAAAGAAAAGCTCGCCACCATCAACGGCGAGCTCGATCGCACCGCCAAAGACCTCGGCGTCGCCGATTACAAACTCGACGGCGAGCTCCAAGTCGCCCCCATCACCACCAAGGCCGCCCCGCACGAGAAAAAACCGATCAAAATCAAATCCTATGCCGACGGCCTCGCCGCCGTGGGAATGGATAAGGAACTCGCCGCCGGCAAACTGATCGCTCCCCGCAAGGCGTATGGCGCCGCCCTGGTCGCCCTCGGCGAAGCCGACAAGCGCGTCGTCGGCCTCGACGCCGACGTGAAAAATTCGACGCATGCGGAGTGGTTCGCCAAGAAATTCCCCGCGCAATATCTGGAGTGCAAAATCGCCGAGCAGAACATGATCTCCGTCGCCGCCGGCGCCGGCGCCGCGGGCAAAATCCCCTTCTGCTCGACCTTCGCGAAGTTTGTGGTCCGCGCTTACGACCAGGTTGAAATGGCGTCATCTCCGGCGCCAACCTCAAGATCACCGGCACCCACGCCGGCGTCACCCTTGCCGCCGACGGGCCCAGCCAGATGTCTCTGCCGGACGTCGCCTTCTTCCGCAGCTTCTGTCACGCGAAGAATTACAACGGCAAACCCGCCATGTCCTATTTCTTCCCGGCCGACGCCGTCAGTTGCTACCGTATCACCGAGCTGATGGCCAACATCGACGGCGCCTGCTACCAGCGCGCCCTCCGCGCCGACACCAAGACCCTCTACAAGCCCGAAGACACTTTCGAAGTGGGCGGCTACAAAGTCCTCCGTGAAGGCAAAGACCTGGTGTTTGTCTCCGCCGGCTACATGGTCCACGAATGTCTCAAAGCCGCCGATGAGCTCGCCAAGTCCGGCAAAAAAGCCGGCGTCATCGACGCCTATGGCCTGCCTCTCAAAGACACCGGCATCCTCGACATCGCCGCAAAGTCCGGCGGACGAATCATCACCGTCGAAGACAACTACACCGGCGGCCTCGACAGCGAACTCGCCGAGCAAATCGCCGCCATCGGCGCTTCAATAAGACTGAAAGCCCTCTACGTCCACAACATCCCCAAATCCGGCCGCGAGCCGCAGGATGTCCTGGACTATCTCCAACTGGGATTCAAATCAATCGTCGCCGCCGTCTAATCTTCCTATCCCCTCCCCTGGTACTCCGGGGGAGGGTTAGGGTGGGGGTTGGAGCGCGCGGATGTCGCCGAAGCTTCCACAACTCCCGCGCACGCGATAGGATTTCCCTCCGACACGGATGTCCCTCTCCCTCTCAATTCTCGCCAGCGGCTCCGCGGGAAACTGTTCCGTCCTTCGCTCCCCGTCCGGCGCAATCCTCATCGACTGCGGCATCGGCCCGCGAACGGCCGCATCCCGCATGAAAGATCTCGGCCTCAGCGTCGAGAATATTTCCGCGATCTGCCTCACCCATCTCGACTCCGATCATTTCTCCCAGGCCTGGCTCCGCCGGATCGTTCAAGCTGGCATCGCTGTTTACTGCCACCAGTCCCGAGCCGAAGAGCTCGCGAATCTGAGCGGCGGGGGGGCAGAATTCTCGCAGCTCATAAAAACTTTTAATGGCCATCCCTTCGCCCCAATCGAAGGCCTGAAACTCACGCCCATCTCCCTCGATCACGACGAGCAAGGCTCCCACGGCTTCCTCATCGAATCCGCCGCTGCACGCGTCGGCTACGCCACCGATCTTGGCCGCGTCTGCGAGCACCTCATCCGCGCCTTCTGCGGCGTCGATCTGCTGGCCATCGAGAGCAACTACGACCCCGACATGCAGCTTGCCAGCGATCGGCCCTGGTTTCTCAAACGCCGCATCATGGGCGGCCGCGGGCATCTCTCCAACCAGCAGGCATTGGAAATCGTGCAGAAAATTCTCGATCACTCGCACGCGCGAAAAAGAATTCTCCCCAAGCACATTGTTCTGCTTCACCGCAGCCGGCAGTGCAATTGCCCGAATCTGGTTCGCGAGCTTTTTTCCTCCGACCCGCGCATCGCCCAGCGGCTGGTTCTGGCGGAGCAGGACCGGGCCACGGGATGGTTATCGGCCCACGAACGGCCGGGTTTTTCGCAATTGGAGCTTCAATGGACCTGAGGCAGCGTTGATGCCGATTTAACCCCAAACGTCGTTGTTTATCGCAAGTTAATGGCAATCGATATCATGGGACTATTCGGCTTCCTCAAAAAACGCCCCCAACAGCGCGGTTCGCCCGCCCGGCCCGTCGCCGATGACCCTGTCCTCATCGAGCTGCGCATCCCCAAGGTCAACGATCCGCCGCTCACCCCCGACGTTCTTCGCAAGCAGCTCTTCGACGCCGCCGCGACCGGCGACAACCAGAAGCTTTGCCAGCTCTGCCGGCAGCATGAGAATTCAATCTTCAAGCAGGGACTCATCTGGTCGAAGGTCCCGCCCGAAATCCGCGCCAGCCCCCGGCTGCTGCACTGGTACGCCAACGGACTGAAAGCCATCGCCCGGGTCTGTGCCGAGCACCTCGGCAAGCCGGAACTGATGAATCAAATCCGCGATATTGAGGGGCTTCCCAAGCCCAAACAAAAAGCTCCGAAATCGGCGAAATGATCAGAGTTGCGAGTTTCGTGTTGCGGGTTGCGAGATAAATCCCTTCTCAAAGCATCGAGTACAAAAGGTTACAGTCCGTAATAAGATGGGGTATTTGGACAAATCAGGTAGGCACTTTTCGTGATATCAATGATATCGTTGATATCAATGATATCACGCGATGGAAATTCGAAGGTCGAAACTCGATTGACGAACCGAACCCGAAACTCGAATGTTGAATGACGAAAGGGGCTGCGACAGGACGCGGGATAGGTCATTTGGGCATAATGATTTAGTCGGATCGAAAGATGACCAGGACTTTATCTTCTGTGCAGACGCAGAAAAATCTCGTCGTAACGACGACGACTGATCTCGGCGTGCTGCTTGGATTTGTCCTAGGATTGACAGTCAGCGCGCCGCTGTATTTCGTCGTTGCGCTTCGTATCCCACGTCTATTGGAATCAGTGCCCCCAGCGGTTGCCGGGATTATCGCATTTCTTCCGCTCGTCCTGACTTGCAGCGCTGGAAGTTATTTCCTCAACCGCCGCAGATTTGTTTTCAGGCCGAACGAGAGAGTCGTAGAAGTCAGATCGGACTGGTGCTTGTTGCAGGGAAAAATAGAAGTCGTGCCGTTTTCGCTGATTAAGCTCATCGAGTTGCGATGGAATTACGAGGGCCCGCCGAGTCTTGAAATGTTTACGGGCGATGGCGGGCGGTGGACGCTGAAGCGTCGTGCTTCCATGCGGCGTCTTCGCCTATTTGCCGAGGAGATTGCCTCCATCCTGGTTAAGAAAACGGCGGACGGGATGCGCTGGTCGTAAATAGTGAAGGGGACACGACCCTTAATGTTAAGGGTCGTGTCCCCTTCAGTTGTCTCTTAATGTTAAGGGTCGTGTCCCCTTCAGTTGTCTCTGGTATGCCAACGGGTTGAAAGCGATCGCCCGGGTCTGTGCCGACCACCTTGGCAAGCCGGAACTGATGAATCAGATTCGCGATATTGAGGGGCTTCCCAGCCCCAAACAAAAAGCTCCGAAATCGTCGAAGTGAGATTCTGGGAAAAAATGGTGAGATGGTGTGAAGGTTTGAAAGTGTGAAAAGGGGGATTAGATTTTCTGTCCCCCCGATTTGATGGTCGAACAGCGGGCGGCGCTGAATGCTCATCCCATCACGAGGCTTTGGTTCGAGCCATCATCCGGCAAGGATGTGGTTGTCTCAGCATTGACCTACCGAGTGCTGGGTTGGGTATGAATATCTTGAATCTCACCTCTCTGAAGCGATGCGCGGACAACCTCTAGAGCGGTCGGAATCACTTTGCCATTCGTAGAGGATAACGGATAGGTAAAGGGGGTCCGGACGCTTTTTCCGTTGATCTGGGCGACAAAGATCAGCCCATAGGCATAGTTGCTGGATTGCGTAGGATTTTGCACGGTGTAGATGACACTGCTTGGACGGTTACTTCTGACAATCATTTTGACATCTGGATTAGGCTGGCCCGTGCTGCGGCCGACGCTGTCGAACTTGGCGATCGTTTCCCACGGACCAATAGACCCGGAAAAGCAGAGAGTCGCGTTGGGCGTGCCATAGAAGAGCTTTCCGAACAAAAGTTCATGAACCGTCTGCGGGCTGCCAGGATTCAATTTAGTTCTCCAGAACCAGGGCTTCTTGTCCATCGCATCTTCGAACGAGAAATACGCAAATCCCTCGCCTGCGGGCAGCCGAATCTCGCAAGACACCGCGCATTCCGTGCCCGCTTTGAGATCATGTTCGGCTGACTGGGTTGCGGGAAACGGCCTGCTCAGGAGCGTGCCGTTCGGGAGCCATCGCGGCCCCGATTTGCTCGAAGCCAGACGAATCGAATCCACTTTAAATTCCATTCCATTGGCCAGGTCGATCGCATAGGTACCCGACCAGGTCGACGTGCCGCCAGGCCGCGATGTTGGGAGGGGCGGGGGCATTCCGGTCGGCGTGGCTGGAATTGACGGCTGCAACCAACGAAAGGCCAGCGGTGCGATAAGAAATATCAGAATGATAAAAGCGATGAGCAGGCCGACCGCCACGATGGTTCGTTGACGCGATCCAATTGCCCGCGAATTGGTTCCCATTGTGAGATTCCTATCGCCCGCCCACCAGGAATGCCCGCAGTCTGAAACTGACCCACGATACGACCCGGGGTAAGCACATCCGGTCCAGATCAAAGGGTGAGCGGTACACAAACCGCGTTCCGCGCCCAGGAATGCGGTTGGCGGAACGATTACGATGGATTAGTGAAGCAGGCATAGCTCTCTTGGATCAAACGAGCCACGTATCCTACCACGCGTTCAGGCCGATCACATATGGCCGAAATATCTTCCCTGCCCCCACCCGCGCTGCGCGAGAGAGTTGAGCAGTAGAAAGTAGAGCAGTAGAGCTAAGGCCGCCCCCCCCTCTTCGAGCCTGAGCCTCAGAGCCGAAGGCCGGAGTACCAGGGGAGGGGGAAGAGGCGGCGTGCCTCATGGAGGTGAAAGAGGGAGGCGCTGCGCGAGAGAGTTGAGCAGTAGAAAGTAGAGCAGTAGAGAGAAAGGGGGGGATACCCGCCAGATTGTCAACCGCCGCTGCGGACGTGAAAATGCTCCATTGCAAATCAGTGGGGGTGGCTGCCGATGCGAAAGGAACAAGGAACTCACTATGCACGAAACACTCGTCAACATGTTCACCCTTCAGCTCCCTCTGCTGGAGAAGATTCTGCGGCCGATCCTGGTCTATATCTTCCTGATCGTCGGAATTCGCCTCTCCGGCAAGCGCGAGCTGGCACAGTTGAATCCGTTTGATCTGATCGTGCTTCTGACGCTTTCGAACACGGTGCAAAACGCGATCATCGGAGATGACAACAGCGTGACCGGCGGAATGATTGGCGCGGGGACGCTGCTGGCGATCAATTACCTGGTCGTTCGCATTTTGTTCCGGTTTCCCAAGCTCGATACGCTGGTTGAAGGGAAGCGCGACTATCTGATCCGCAACGGGCGCGTTAACCGGCGGGACCTTAATAAGCAGTTCATTACCCGGGCGGAATTGGTAGCCGCGGCACATCGGCAGGGGATCGATTCGCTCGCCGATGTCGAGAGCGCGGTGCTTGAGCCGACTGGGACGATTACGTTTGTGCAGAAGACGCCGACGAGTGAGGACAAGCGGCATCATGAGATTCTTGATTCGATCGAATCGCTGCGCGGGGAGCTTGCGGCGATGAAGGGGGGGAAGTGAACCGTTTCTGTCACTTGGGCAAGGGGCTCGAAAAGCTGTGAAAGACCCCCTCCCCAGCCCTCCCCCGGATTACCGGGGGCGGGGGAATAGGGGAAGATGCGATCGCCCTGAACGGCATCCGGCCCCAGCGGCATCCAGCCGATGCGGGGTACCGCTCCTCGCCTCCGGCATATCGATAATGGCCCTACGGCCCCAGCGGCCTCCAGCCGATGCGGGGTACCGCTCCTCGCCTCCGGCTGCGGGTCACCCTTGAACCTTTGGCCCCCCCTCCTTACCATTTTGGCCCTTTAACCTATAGAAAGTTCGGAGGTAGTTTCCATGCGTATTCTCGTCGCCGACAAACTTGCCCAGGAAGGTCTTGATTTTCTCAAGCAACAAAAGGCCGACTTCGACGCGAAGGTCGGGCTGAAGGAAGAGGAGCTCGCTGCCATTGTGGGGGAATATGACGCTCTTATTGTCCGCTCGGGGGCGAAGGTGACCGCTCGCGTGCTGGAGAAGCCGGGCAAGCTCAAGGCAATCGCCCGGGCCGGCGTGGGCGTCGATAACATCGACCTTGAAGCGGCCACTTCCAAGGGGATTCTCGTTCTTAATACCGCGGAGGCCAGCACGCTCTCCACCGCCGAGCATGCCTTGGCGCTTCTGCTCTCCCTGGCCCGAAAGATTCCCCAGGCGAACAACAGCCTGAAGACCGGGTGCTCGACTGGAAAAAGCGCAGCCAGTACCAGGGCACCCAGCTTGCCGGGAAAACGCTGGGCGTTGTGGGGCTTGGCCGGATCGGGCGCACCGTTGCCACCCGCGCTTTGGCGATGGAAATGAACGTCGTCGGCTACGACCCCTACTTCACCGGCCCCACGGCGCTGGAAGGAAAAGTCCGGCTCATTCGCGACTTTGATGAATTCCTCGCTCAGATCGACGTGATCACCTTCCACGTCCCCGGCGGTGGAGAGACCAAGCACCTGCTCAACCGCGAGCGGCTGATGAACAAGTGCCGGCCGAATCTGCTTGTTATCAACGACGCGCGGGGAGAGGTCGTCGATGAGATCGCCCTCGCGGAGGCGCTTACGGCAAAGAAGATTGCCGGGGCTGCGATCGACGTTTACGCGACCGAGCCGCCGGCGAAGGATCATCCGCTTCTGGGAATTGAAAACGCCGTGCTTACGCCGCACCTCGGGGCCAGCACTGATGAAGCGCAAACGGCCGTCTCTGTTGAGGCTTGCAAGGCGATCGTGGCTTATCTCAACACCGGGGAAATCCGCGGCGCCGTTAACGCCGGCGGCTTGAAGCTGGATTTGCCCGAAGACGAAAAGCCTTTCGTCGAGCTTGCCCGGCGAATCGGGGCGATCCTTGCCTCCCTCTTCGACGGCGGATATCGCACCATCACGCTCCGCGCCAGCGGGACGCGTGCCCCCAAGCACATGAACACGCTGCTCCGCGTCGCGACGGTGGAACTGCTTCGTCCCCACCTCGACACCGGGGTGAACGTCATCAACGTAGAGCACCTGGCCCGCGCCCGCGGGATCGCGCTCACCACCGTCCACGAGCCCAATCCGCCGGCGGGACTGGTCGGCGACATCGTTGGAATCCGCGCTGAAGGGCCCAACGGTGAAACCCACCGCGTTCTGGGAACGGTCTACGCCGACGGGTGGCCGCGCGTTCTGCGTATCGACGGGTACAGCATGGACCTTATTCCCGAAGGGAACATGGTCATCCTCATCAACCAGGACGAGCCGGGCGTGATTGGGCTCGTTGGTTCCACCTTCGGCGACGCGAAGGTCAACATCGCCGACATGGTCATCAGCCGGGAATTCGATTCCGCGGGGAAGGCCACCGCGATCATGGTCATCAAGACCGACAGCCCGGCGCCGGAGGCGCTCTTCAGCCGGCTGAAGGGGCGGCCCAATATTACGAGGCTTAAGAGCCTTAGCTTGCCTCCGAGGGCGAAGTAATTTGGGGGCCAATTAATGTTTCGCTGGATCGCGATCCTCGGTTGCCCGCTGCTGGTTCTTGCTGCGCTAGCCCAAGCTGATCCATCGCCGGGTCCGGCTACGCAGCCGGCGGCGCATAAGGCCGTCGTGCCGCCCGGCTATCACATCGTCACGTCCGGCGATCGCGCCGCCTTCTGTTTGCCCGCTGACGATGATTGGGTGAAATCGGCGCTCACTTCTGTTCCGCCCACGACGCGTCCCAGCACCATGCCTTCCGACCTGGTCTCCGCGGCCAATCAGCATCGGGCGGATCTGACCTCGCAGATTACCGGGGACTTCGCCCTTGCCGATCCCAAGGTTGTCGACGCCTTCTTTGACAACGACATGCTCCCCGGCCTTCAGAAAATGTCGGCGATGAAGCTCAACGTCTATTATTTTCCCATCACCCACGAAGATCTCATCTCGCTCCTCGTCGGTGGCTGGTCCGATCCCCGCTTTCACTTTAATCGCTATGCGAATGAAGTCGGCTATTCCCCCTTCTTTCACCTCTCCGCGCTGCAGCCGATGGACGATCTGATCTGGTGGGTTCCACTGCAGGGGGGCGACTCCACTTCCACCCGCCGCGATGCGCTCGAAGCGCAGGTTAAAACCCTCGAGGCCCTCCTCACCGGCGACATCTCACTCTTCACCCAAAACCAGGCCGAGCACCTGTTGGAAATCTTCATCCACAAGACCATCTTCGTGCCCTTGAACCTCCCCGCGCAACTGCAGTGGATCGATTTCGGCGCCTGCAACCTTTTTGCCGTTAAATATTGCTCGCAAATCACCGGCATGTCGCGGCAATATTGGACGGAGCAGCTCATCGGCCGCCCCGGCGAGCCCCGGCCCTATCTGGCCATCGACCTGACCAACACCCTGGACCCTTCGCAAATCCGCCCCGAATATCTGGCTCAATATGATGAAATGCTTCTGCCCAAAGGGGCCTTGGTGATCCAAACCCTGCTCAGCAAAGCCGGCGATTCCGCGCTTGCCAAGGTGCTCCCCGCGTGGCGTGTTCACCCGCCGCAAACGGCACAGGATTTAATTCAGTCGGTTCAAGCTGCGACCGGTGTGGATCTGACCTCGGTGATGCGTCCTGATTACAGCAGCCCCGCGCAGTGAACCAGTGCCGCCGGTGTCCTCACCGGCGGAATTCGATATGCGAGAGTTTTGCAGCGGATGAGTGGATGCGGCATTAGCGCGCTGCTTCCATCCCCCATCGTTTTCGAATCTGCTCCGCCACCCAGTCCAGCTCCTGCGAATCCCCATCCATCACCAGCCATGCCGGGGCCTGCTTATCCTTGAAATGCATCCGCAGGCCGGTGCGGTTCGATTCCGATTCCTTTTCGACCTTCAGTTCCGATACCTTCGCCCGTTGCCAGTCGGTCCGCTGCGGGCTATCCGCCGGTCCGGCGAATCTGACGAGATGTTCGCCCGTTACCTGCAATTTCGTCTGGTCGTCTCTCGCTGCCAGTCCGCGCAGCGCCATGAGCTGCCAGGCTGTTACGATGAAGCAGAGCAGCCCGACGCCCGTCCACGCCTGGTTGCCGCTGAGAAGGCCCTGAACGATGAATGAAACGGTGAGAAACGCCGCGATGGCCGCAAGGCCCCAGCTCCCTTTCGATTTCCCCATCGGCTTTGGAATAACGATGGTCATCCCCTCGCGGTCCACGCGCAGCGAAATGCGACTTTGTGGAGGGAGTTCAACCATTGGCCCGTCCGAATCTCCAATCCTGAATCGTTGACTTTACTTCCCGATGTCCTCATTCCAAAGCTCCGGATGCTGCCGGATGAATTGTTCCATCATTTCAATGCAATCGCGATCGTGCAAATCGACGACTTCAATTCCCTTCGACCTCATAAACTCTGGCCCGCCTCCAAAATTTACGCTCTCTCCCACCACCACCTTGGGCACGCCAAACTGCACGACCGCGCCGCTGCATAGAAAACAGGGCATCAGTGTCGAATAAAGGACAGTGTCGGCATACGTCTTCTGCCTTCCGGCGTTCGTCAGGCAATCGATCTCCGCATGGGCCATCGGATCTCCGCGCTGCACGCGGCGATTGTGACCGCGACCGATGATCTGATTTCCGCGCACCAGGACCGACCCGATCGGCAATCCGCCTTCGCTGAGGCCCAGCAAGGCTTCATCAATCGCCGCCTGCATGAATGGGTCGCGGCTCTCGGCCGCCAGTCGGGGAAACGTCGGTCGCTGCGGCTCGATCGCGACGGGCGCCGGTGGGGGGGGCGTCGCCGGAATGTTTACCAGATCCGCCGGAACCATCTGCGCCGCGGCGCGGTTTTCCTCGCGAATCTGGTCGTAAACCTCACGCCGATAGACCTTCACGCTTACCGGCGCGGTGATTCCCAGGCGCACCTTGTCGCCGCGGATATCAACCACGGTAATCTCCACGTCATCCCCAATCATGATGATCTGATCTCGCTGGCGGGTCAGCACGAGCATAGAAGACCTTTCCTGGCTCGAAAGCGCACGTCAACCTTGAGGCGCTTGCCCAATGGGCAGTCCGTTAATTATATCCATACATTGCCCGGTTGACCCGCCCCTATATCGGCTTTCCCTTGGAAATCGATGCATCCCGGGGAAACCTGGCAGGTGTCGGGCGTATCTTGCCGATTTTCACAATCACGTGCCCCTCTGCCCCCTCCAGTTCGGCTGAAACGATCTCCACATTCCCGCCCCCCAAGGCCGTTATCGCCCCCTTCGCCTGCTCAACTTCCTCCCGCGCTTTGGGCCCCTTCATCGCCAAAGCCCGGCCCCCAACCTTCACCAGGGGCAGCATCCACTCGATTAATATCGGCAAAACCCCCACCGCCCGCGCCACGACCACGTCAAACCGCTCGCGCAATTTCCCTCGTCCCGCCTCTTCGGCGCGGATTGCTGCCACCGACACATTCTCCAAAGCCAATATCTTCACCGCCTCGCGGAGAAAATCGGCCTTTTTTCGGGTCGATTCGATCAGGGTCACCGCGCAATTTCGCCGCGCAATCCCCAGCACGATCCCCGGGACTCCGCCGCCGCTTCCCAGGTCTGCCAGCCGATGCTCTTTCTCAGGCAGATGCCCAAGAACCGTCAGTGCATCAGCCACATGCAAAACTTCGGCCGCCGCGCGATCCGAAATTCGCGTGAGATTCATCCGCTGATTGGCTTCGAGCAGCAAATCGAGGTATTTCCCCAGCGCCGAAATCTGGTCCGAATCGAGAACAACGCCCGCACTCTGCGCGAGCCTGCCCCAGAGTTCCTGCGCCTTTTCACTCACCGGGGATATAGCTGATCACTCCATCAAACGGGCTGCTGGCCGTCGCGTAGCGCTTCTTGGCGATTCGCCCCGATTCGAAGGCCAATCTCCCCGCTTCGATCGCCAGCTTCATGGCGGCGGCCATCTTCACGGGATCCTTGGCATGCGCCACCCCGGTATTCAGCAGCACACCGTTGGCTCCCAGTTCCATGGCGACAGCCACATCGCTGGCGGTTCCGACGCCCGCATCCACGATGACCGGATAATTCTTATCCCCCTCCTTCAGTGTCTCCAGGCAAAGCGAAATATTCAGCGGATTCAAAACACCCTGCCCCGACCCAATCGGGCTTCCCGCCGGCATCACGCTTGCCGCACCGGCTTCTTTGATCCGCCGGGCCGCGATCGGATCGTCGCTGCTGTAGCACAACACCGTGAACCCCTCCTTCACGAGCTCCTTGGTCGCCTCCAGAGATCCCATCGGGTCCGGCAGCAGCGTCTTCTTATCCCCCAGCACTTCCAGCTTCACCCAGTTCGCCCCCGGATTTTTCTGCTTCTCCAGCAGCTCCCTTCCCAGCAGCGCCACGCGGATCGCGTCCTCCGCGCTGAAGCAACCGGCCGTGTTGGGCAGAATGATAAATTTGCTGAGGTCCAGGAAATCCAGAATCGACCGCCCCTGTTTATCGATCAGCCGCTCGCGCCGCACGGCGACGGTCACCACCTGGCAGCCGCTGGCGGCCAGGGCTTCCTGCATGATTTCGTACGAAGCGTATTTGCCAGTTCCGACGAACAGGCGGCTGGAGAGTTCGAATTTGCCGATCCGGAGAGATTGCATCATTCCATCCTAGTTCGCCAGATTCGCGCCTTCAATGCGGATTCTGCTTTGCTGATCTTGCGCCGGCTCATCGCCTTTTTCAGCCCGTGTGCGTTTTTGAATTCGATGGCGGCGCGGCAGTCATCCAAAATCCCCTCTTCCGCCAGAAAATCCTCAAATCGCGATCCCAGATGTTTTCGTTTCATGTTTGCGCCTTTTCCAATTCGTTGTTTCGTCATTCGAATTTCGGGTTTCGGATTTCGCGCAGCGCCTCACCCGCCGCCCACAAACGTCACGATCTCCACCTCATCGCCGTCCTTCAATTTGGTGTCATATTTTTCGCTCCTGACCAGTCGCCGATTTAGCTCGATCGCCACCTTGTCCGGCGTCAGGTTGTGTTCTTTCAGCAGCGCATGGATGTCCGCCCCATCGGCGGCCTGGTAATCCTGTCCGTTTACTTTGATTCGCATGTTGCCTTCGTTGCAAATCGCGGCTCGGTTCCGGCGCGAAGCCGGGCGATGTTGCCGCGGTGCTTATAGATGATTACCGCCGGCAGCGCCATGGCGAAGCAGAGCAGCGGAAGCTGGTCGCCGGTGATGGGCCAGTGCTCGATTACGCCGATCGTCACATAACCCGCCGCAAACGCGATCGCGGCGGAGATCGATCCTACGCTGATATACCTCGTCAAAAGGAAGACGATCACAAAGACGATCGTGCCGGGGATAAGGGGCAGCGTGTAATAGGGGAAGATGCCGATCATCATGCCGGCGCTGGTGGCGACGCCTTTGCCGCCTTTGAATTTCAGGAAGAGGCTGCACATATGGCCGAGCACCGCGGCGGCGGCGACGGCCATCCAGAGCAGGCAGGTCACCCAATCGGTGACGCGATAGCCGATCACTGTTCCGGCTGCCAGGGCGGGCAGTGCGCCTTTGAGCATGTCGAGGCTGAAGACGAGCCAGAAGTATTTTCCGCCGAGGAGTCTGCCGACATTGGTTGCCCCGATGTTACCGCTGCCTGACTTGCGGGGGTCGATTCCTTTGGCTTTGCCGACCAGCAGGCCGAAGGGAATCGATCCGATCAAATAGGCCGCGGGCACGAAGCATGCCAAAATCTGCTGGTTGGTCATCCGGCGGCAATTTTAAGTTGTGGGTGGGAAAAAGGTGAGAAGGTGTGAAAGTGTGAAAGGGGGGAGAAGATTTTGACCGCGGGGGCATCGATACAAAACTTTACAGTCCGGAACAAAATGGGGTGATTGGGGGGCTTGGGTAGGCATTTTTCGCGATATCAATGGTATCATTGATATCGTTGATATCACTTTGGGCCGTGCGAGGTTTCAGCGGCGAAGCCCCAGTCGTCGCGCCAACGGGCCGATCAAACAGACGAATCTCCTTTTCTGTGGAGGACTCCTCTGACGATTGGTTTGGATTATAAAACCTCGCAGCAAGCGCCAAAAAAACAACCAGCCGCTCACCGGCATACGCGCTGGGCTGCTTAAGCCTCTTGAGCATGATGGTCTTCATCATTTGTTTTCTGAAACTGATGGTTTCAGAGACACATCTGGATGATGTGCCGGGTGAGATTAACATCAGCGGCTCCGGTGTAGTTGAGATGCTCGTCTGCCTGCTGACCCTCCCATGCACCTTTTTTCGGCCCTGGGCGGAATCCTGATTCGCAAGCGCGGCGACCGGCTGACGAAATGGCTGTGCATTTTCGGCCTGCTCTTCCCGCTGGTCTTTCTCTACGCCCAGTTCGATGGCGTATTCACACGCCTGGTCGATGAGAAGCGGGCGGAAATCGGCATGCCGCGTCTGGATCGAGGGTATGACCCGCGACCGGGACCTCGACGCTGATTCGCCGGAACGAACGAAAGGTGACGGAACAAACTAAAGAGGACCCCAGGACGGTCCCGCATTTGCCTAATTGGGGTGGCATGGTTCGTGGTACCTTGAGCTCTCCGCACGTCGCTTTACCTCTCCCGCGTCGCTTGGGCTTCCGGCGAGGGACCCGCAGACCTGAGGTACCGCGAATATTTTTTTGGTTGGCGATGCGCTTTATCGCGCGCAAAAAGCGTGATCGCTTTCTTCTTAATGGTAGTAGCTGCCCCGCCAGTTCGAAAGGCCAGAGCATAAACCTCACTGCCTTTCCCCGATCAGGCACCTGAGAGACGAGGTATCGGCCTAAGTCGCCTCGGAGGCGTGTAACTTCGCTCACCGTAAGCCGCGAATCGGGACCACCGAGTTTTAATATAATTTGGAACATTACTTCACCGGATCGTGCCAAATCGACCTGACCAGCGCTCACGATGGCCATGACATAGGCTTTGAATGCATTGAGCTTACTTTCGTAGTTTCCCTTCACGGAATGGTCGCCGGCGGACAAATATAGCTCTGCACTTTGCTCGTGCAGCCCATTCTCCTTGCAGAGCCGTAGGGCCTCATCGAACGATTTTTGGGCCGACTTAGACGATTTTTGCGTTGCCAATATTTCAAACCGTTGGATTAGTAAATTCGCGCGCCGTTTAATATCTCGCTCCGAGTTCAGGGCGTTGGATATCGAAGCTAGTGACGCGTCCGTGCGACCAAGTCGCGCTTGCAACCGGGCTTCTTGTGAGGCGCAATAAGAAGCGTACTCACTGTCGCCAACCCCCATCGCGCGGGATTTTGCGATGCGCCAGGCCTCGATCGCTCTTTCGGGTTTGCCTGCACGTGCGTATAAATCGGCCAGGGTGCCGAAATATTGGAATGCGTCAACTAACACACTGAACCGTCCGCGGAATTTTTCCAAGGCGCGAAGGGCTCTTCGTTCACTGCCCTGAATGGAAAGGACGCGGGCATAGTTCAGCGCGATCCTAGGCTCTAGGTGCGGTAACAGCCTTTTCTTCGCTTCTTTGCCTGCCTGCCGATAAATACGAAGCGCGGACTTCGGCTTTTCCATCTCCCATGCTAAATTCGCAAGACCTTCTAGAGCCCGCACGTACTCATAGGAAAAATGACGCGCTGCAGCGTTGTCTCGGCACTGGATAAGAACGCGAGCGACTCCGGCACCCTACCAATCGACGCCAAGGCCAGAGCGCGATTATGCGCGGTGGAGATCGCGGACTCATAACGTCGCGCCTTGCCGCGATGCGCTCGGCCTTGTGAAATACGGAGATCGCCTCATCGTCGCGATCAAGGTGACGGAGCGCCTCGCCCAAGTTGTTGAGCGATCGCTCCTGCTGCTCGACGTCTCCCATCCGGTGGGCGGCTGCCGCTGCCGTTCGATGCAATGCCTCACCTTCGGCGTATTTTCCGAGCTCCTGCAGGCAAACACCACGCTGATCCATCGCAGCGATGGTGCTGCGCTCATCACCGCTTTTTCTGGCCAACTTTTCCGACCCTAGCAAAACTCGCAATGCTTCGCTGTACCACTGGGCGTCCCATGCCCAAGTAAACCATTCTCGATAGACGTCTAGTGTTTCAGGTATGCAGTCGCATAGTCGGGCCAGAACATTCGCCGCCGCCGTATACGCATTGGAAGCAACTTGGTCGGATTTCGAAGCCGCGCATATTCTGGCGACGGTCCGCCACAGTCGCCCCGCGATTAGATGGTTGCCGCGTTTCGACTCGATTGTTGCGGACCGCCGGAGTGGACTAATCTGGGGTTGCCCCAGGCCACGGGCCGTCACTGACCGGCTTGAGTCCACAAGACATCTGATTAGCCAGTGATCGGCCTTTTTGGCTCTGGCAGTCCGAATCGCGGCCCCGAATTCCTTTTCGCTTTGCGGGTTTCGCCGCGCGAGCGAGGAAACTGCCATCATATGGCGGGCGCTTAACTCATTGTCAGTGTTACCGGAGCGTTCGGCTATCCGCAGCAGGTCTCGTCCAACCTGATGTGTCTTCGGGAAATCGCGAAGGTCGAAGCTCAGAGCGCCTAAAGCGTTGAGACTCAACTGCATCACGTCTCTGTATTGATTGGAGGCAGATAGCCTCCAAGCTTTTTCGTAATTTTTCAATGCAGCTTTCTTCTGCCCCAGATCCTGAAGCGCACGACCTAAATTATGCGTAATCAGTGCCTCCTCGTAGACCAGCCCGCGGCGTGAGGCTTGGCGAGCGGATTTGCGGAACCATTTAGCGGCGCCGCGAAATCGCCCCGCGTTGCCGCAAGATTTCCGCGCGAGCCCATCGCGGTGATTAGGCCGCACCAATCTTTTGCGTCCGCTTTCGCCTTAAAGCTTTCCTCAAGCAGGCGCTCGGCTTTAGGGAGGTCTGAGTCTTGGCATAATTGCGAAAGATTTCCCAACGCCCTTCCGAGTAGCATCGAGTCCCGCGATGTCCGCCCATGCCGAATAGCGCGATTGTAAAATTTCTGAGCGGCGGAATCGTCACCGTTTCCGTGCGCTGCAACGCCAGCATTAATGTAGGATTGGCCGACGCCCCAGGTGTCCCTGTATTTTGTGCTTAACCTTCGGAGCCGGTCGTAGGTCTTCAGGGCTTCCGAATAGCGACCCGCGTCTGTCAGACAACGCCCCAAGGCGTTTAGAATTTTAACCTGGAGGTCCCGCGTCAATCGCGGAAAAAGCTTGCGCCGCATTAGTCGGGTAAGCAAGGAAAGGTAGACTCGGTTCCATCCCCCTAAGTGACCGTAATTTGCGATGTTCACGACAACGCGAGCCGCGTCCTCGAGCCGCTTTTCGGACAACATATGGAGTGCTAGAAACGCGCCGGCGTCAATATTTGCTTCTAGCGCTGTTAATTGATCGATCCAAACACGATTAAGCGCCTTTCGCTCGGATTCGTCGCCGCGCAGCGACTTTCGAGCCATTTCGGAGAGGCGAATTATATTGTCTTCTATACGGATCAAACCGGCTCGGCGGAACCTTTTGATCAGGAGAATCCATTGGAACTTCGGGAAAAGCCTTTCGAAATATATGCGCGGCAGCGGAACGGAAGCGCTGGCGATCAATTCGAGTGCACGTCTGGCCTCAGGTTTCAGTAGACCTAAAGTCAGTGCGGTCACGCGCGGCCCATTTTGTTTCCCCCGAGAGGTCCGAATCTCGCGACATTTTTCGTCGAACAGCCGCGCGATTTCTTCTATGCGGGTTTCCCTTAGGTCTAGTCTTATGACGTCGTCGTGTAGGCCGAAAAGAGTTGTGTCGTCGATGCGAATCGGGAGAATAAACTCGTCGCCGCGTTTCCGCTCCTCACGTTTGGCGGCGTCAAACTCGAATCGCGTCCAATCCTTCTTGGGGTAATGCCGCGAGACAAAAGGAATTACGAAGCGAGTCTGCGGTCCATATGCTTTCTCAAAGTCTCTGGCGGTTTTACCCCAAAGGTGGGCTCGTCGTTTCGCGTCGTAAAAGATTGAGTAACCACGCTTGGTCAGAAGCCTATTAAGGGACTCGGCATGCTTACGATCCTCGCCAGCAAACGAGAGTGCAGCATCGTATTTATACGCGGGTGGCAATAGAATCCTCCATTCGAAGGCCTGCCTAGTCCATCGGGCCCTCACGATTTTATCAGACCCCGGAATGGTTTTCTTCCGGTGTTTGCCAATTTGCGTCAGGCGAGGATGGTCCGCGCCGCGATTGAACGCCCCACCTGATGCGGAAGTGCCCCCAATCGTCTGACCCAGAACTGTGCCCATTCGTGGCGGCTAAAAAGATCGCCCCCGTTGCCCTCCCGCGCTGCGAGAGAGTAGGACAATAGAAAGTAGAGCAGTAGAAAACTTACCCCCACCCCTGCCCTCCCCCGGAGTACCAGGGGAGGGGAGATCGGGGGATATGCGATTGGTCTGCGGCGACGGCCGGTATGATCGGCGGGCGTTTCCAATTACGATACCCCCAATGAAGATCTACACCAAAGCCGGCGATGACGGCTCCACCGGGCTGATCGGCGGCTCACGGGTTCCCAAGTCCGACCCTCGGATCGCCTGCATGGGCGCCATCGATGAGCTCAATGCCGTCATCGGGTGGGCGGCCGTCGAATCGGCCGAACTGGCGGCCAAACTTCTGCCTATTCAAAACGAGCTTTTCATTATTGGGTCGCAGCTTGCGGCTTCCGGGCCGCACCCGGCGCATCTGCCGGCGCTGGAGGCGTCGAGCATCGATCGATTGGAAATGGAAATCGATGCCGCGACGGAGAAGCTGGAGCCGTTGAGGAATTTTATTTTGCCGGGCGGGGGGGAATCGGCGGCCCGGCTGCATGTTGCCCGGGCGGTCTGCCGGCGGGCGGAACGGGTGCTGGTGGATTTTTCGCATGATCGGCCGGTGCCGACGACGCTGCTGACGTATTTGAACCGGCTTAGTGATTGGCTGTTTGTGCAGGCGAGGTGGGCAAATCATCGCGCGAAGATAAAGGATATCCCCTGGGAGAACCCGGCCTAGCGGAAATTCGAAACTCGAAATTCGAATGACGAATGGGAAGAGAATGCCGATTGCCGATTGCCAAATGCCGAATGAAAAAGAGTTTGGGTCGCGGTGAGGGGCTACACCCCAACTTCTTCGAGCTTCGAATTTCGAATTTGATTCGCCATTCGAATTTCGAGTTTCGTATTTGCCCGGCACCATTTGCAATTGCATTCGCCGCCGGCTTGCTCGGTCGCCTGGTAATGTGCATCCACCGGGCAGTGCTCCCCCGGGCTTTTCGCCTTATCGCGGCAGGGGCAGCCGCAGCCGTCGACGGCCGGGTCGCGGTCTACCTGCGTCAGGAACGGGTTTCCGCAAAATGAAGCGCCGCAGCTCACCACGCGCAGGGAGCAGCGTTCGCAAACCTCGGCGCGTTCTTCCCACTGGGGGTGAACTCGGGCCGCCCCGACTTGTCGCAATCGTGCCGTGGCGAATTTGCCCAGGGCTTCGAGAAAGTACCGGGTGACTCCGTTTTGCGCAATTGTTGTGGCCATAGGGATTTTTATCGGCCTGCGTCCAGTAAATCCTTCAGCCCACTACGCCTGTTCTTTGGTCAATTTCTTCCCGGTTTCACAATTGTTAAGCTGGGCTATTCTGAAGATTTGCCGATGAAATGTCCAACGGAAGGGGGTTGACGCATCCATTGAGTTCGATAGCGTAGGGCTTTGTTCAAAAACCGGCTTTAAAACGTGTCCAATCAAACGGTCGCCCGCACCACAGGTGAAACGGATTTAACTCCTGGTGCTGCCGGGGCTTTGCCCCCGCAGCATTTTTCAGCCCATTCCGCGCACCTTAACCCGACCAATCGGATGCTTTTCGGGTGGATGTTCGGGTTTGTCCGTCCGGTTGTCTTCCTGCTCATTTTGGCCTGCTGGTGGGTGGCGGCGGCAATGGGGACGGAAACTCTGACCCTGGCGGTGGCCAGAAAAGCGGTCAATGCCATCCAGGGAATCCAGAAGGTTGAGAAGGCGGAAACCCTGTCGCTGCGCCGGTGGCTGCTCCAGCCGGACCCGCACACGCAGGAATTGATTCGCTGGCTCAAATGGCTGGCGGTTCTGGTCATCGTCATGCTCGTGGTTCGCTATTTCAAGGAAACTGCGAACACGTGGATGAGCATGAACATGGTTTTCTATATCCGCGAAGCGGTTTACGACAAAGTTCAGCGCGTGGGATTTGGGTTTCATGACGTTCACAGCTCCGGGCAGCTCATCAACCGGGCGCTCTCCGATCTGCAAAACGTGCGGGCGTTTATCCAGACGGCGGTGCTGGTCACTCTCGACATTGTTCTGGCGGTGGCCTTCAACATCATCCTGATCTGGACGGTGAACAAGTGGGTGGCGGCGCTGTCGCTGGTGCCGCTGCCGATCTGGACGTATTACATTTTGCGGTTCAGCCGGAAGGTGCAGCCGGTGGCCAAGAGCGTGATGGAGGCGGAGGATCGGAACGTATCGATCATCACGGAAAACATCGCGGGCGTGCACGTCGTGAAGGCGTTCGCGACCGAGAACCTGGAGATCGATAAATACCAGGTCAATTGCGACACGTTTAAAGGGCGGGTGCTGAATCGCATTCGGATGTTCGCGGATTTTCAGCCGGTGATTCGGTCGATCGCGATGGCGTCGCACCTGTCGCTGTTTCTGGTGGCGGGGATCCTGATGATCCACGGCAAAATGGCCGCCGGCGACATCTTCATGCTCGGCGGGGCGATGGGGACCATCCTGAACCGGCTGCAGCAGGTCGGTACGATCAACGAGCAATATCAACTGGCGATGGTCTCTTCCCGGCGGCTGTACGAAGTTTTGATGGCGCAGCCGACGGTTCCCGAAAGCCCGACGTGCATCGAGCTGCCGCCAGGGCCCGGGACCCTCACATTCCAGAACGTCACCTTCGGATACGACCCGCAAAAACCAGTGCTTCACGACCTGAGCTTTACGATTCCCGGAGGGTCGGTCGTGGCGATCGTCGGGCCGACGGGGGCTGGGAAATCGACGATCGTCAACCTCATCGCCCGCTATTACGACGTGCAGCACGGGCGAATTCTCATCGACGGCGCCGACATCCGCGACCTCACCCTCGCGAGCCTGCGGACGCAGGTGGCCACGGTATTCCAGGAGACGTATCTCTTCAGCGACACGGTTTCGGGGAACATCGCCTACGGCAGGCCGCACATCAGCGAGGGGGATATTGAAGCCGCGGCGCGACTGTCGCAGGCGCACGATTTTGTCGAAGGGATGCCGCGCGGGTATCAGACGATGCTGGGGGAGCGCGGCGCATCGCTTTCCGGCGGGCAGCGGCAGCGGTTGGCGATTGCCCGGGCCATCGTGACCAATCCCCGCGTGCTGATCCTCGACGACGCCACCGCGTCGGTCGATCCGGAAACGGAAGACCTCATCAACCGCGCAATGCGGTTTGTGATGCTGGGCCGGACGACGTTCGTCATCGCCCATCGCATCAGCACGGTGAAGCAGGCGGATCTGGTTTTGGTCGTCGAGCACGGAAAGATCACGCAGACGGGCACGCACGACCAGCTTATGGCGGAGGACGGGCACTACCGCGAAATCGCCGATGCGCAGCTTCGCGGCGACGAGAATATTTCCCGGACCTTGCCGATGCGCCGTCGCACATGAAGCGGGCGCAGTCCGATTCGGAAATAGCCGACGCCATCGCGGCCGCGGAAAAGGAGGGGTGAGATGTCGCTGTTCAACCCCACATCCTCGCGGAACCCTCGGCGATCTTCGCAGGCCCAGCCGGCCGTGCCGGTTGCGCAGGTGGAATCGGAAGACGAGGACAAATATCGTCCGATTCAATGGCCGCTGGTCCGGCGACTGATGGGTTCTCTCGCGCCGTTCAAAAAGCTCTATTTGGTGGCCATTTCGCTGGGGCTTTGCCAGGTTCTGCTGGACATGCAAAGCCCCGAATTTTTGCAGCGGATCATCGACTACGGCACTCTTTACGCACAGAAGACGATGCCCGGCGTGACGATGAACGCCGCGTCGTGGCACATCGTCCACATCATCGCCAAATGGACGGCGGTCTTCATCGGCTCGGTGATCCTTCAGCGGTTTACGATCCTGCTGATGACCCGCGCGGGGAGAGCGTGCAGTTCGAATTCCGGCGCAGGATTTTCGCCCAGCTTCAGCGGCTCTCGATGAGCTTTTACGACCGAACCAAGCTCGGACGGATCATCAGCCGCTGCACGACGGATGTGAACAGCCTGCGCGAAGTGAACGTGTGGGGAATCTGGCAGATCGTCGCCAACGGGATGATCATGATCGTGGCGGCGATCAAAATGTTTCATAAGGATGCGCATTTGTTCCTGGCCATTTGCTGGCTAGGGCCCGTGCTTTACGTGCTCTCGCGCGTCTACCACCACAAATCGGCCCTGCTCTATCAGGTCGCGCACGAGGGTTTCACGCGCGTCAGCACCAACCTGGCGGAAAATATCACGGGGATGCGGGTCGTTACCGCGTTTAATCGCCAGGACCCGAACCTTTCCGTCTTCAACCAGCTTCAGGACATCAACACCACGAACAACATGGCCGTCGCCCGCGTGAACGGCATCTACCAGCCGCTGCTGGAGGTCATCCGCTTTGCCGGGCGCGTGACGATCCTTCTTTACGGCGGATACATGGTCGCGATGGGGGAAAAAACCGTCGGGCTGGTGGTCGCCTTCTACCAGTATTGGGACTGGTTCATGGGGCCCGTCGTTACGCTGGGCGCGTTTTACAACCAGCTCATGATGGCCATGGCCGGGGCCGAGCGCGTGTTCGGGCTGCTTGATCTCAAGCCCGAAGTTTGCGACGTTCCCGATTCCCACCCGTTGCCGCGCGTGCAGGGGAACGTGTCGTTCGACCATGTGAATTTCGGTTACAACCCGGATCGACCGGTCTTGCACGACATCACCTTCGAAGCCCGTCCGGGGCAGATGGTCGCTCTCGTCGGCCCCACCGGCGGAGGAAAAAGCAGCATCATCTCCCTCATTGCCCGCTTCTATCAGCCGCAGTCGGGAAAAGTCCTTGTGGATGGGCACGACATCCGCCAGATCACCGGCGATTCGCTCCATAAGCAGATGGGGCTCGTGCTCCAGTCCAATTATCTGTTTACCGGCACGGTCATGGAAAACGTGCGCTACGCCAGGCCCGAAGCCACCGAGCAGCAGATCATCGAGGCGGCGAAAGCGATCGGCTCTTACGACGCGATCATGTCGCTCACCAGCGGGTTCGAGACGCACGTGGGCGAGCGGGGGGCAAGCATGTCGCTCGGGCAGCGGCAGCTTATCTGCTTCACCCGGGCTTTCCTGGCAGACCCGCGCATCTTTATGCTCGACGAAGCCACCGGCGCTGTCGACACCGCCACCGAGCAGCAGCTTCAGCATTCGCTGGAAAAGCTGCTGGAAAACCGGACCACCTTCATCGTGGCCCACCGCCTGAGCACGATTCTTCGGGCCGACCAGATTCTGGTGATCGACGGCGGCCGGATCGTCGAGCGCGGCAATCACCGCGACCTCCTGGCGCTCGACGGCAAATATGCGCATCTCTACCGGCAGTTTGTCGCGCTGGCCCAATAACCCGGTTCATCGAGTCGGGCAAAGAGTGGATAACCGCAGGCCCGATAACCTCACAACCCAGCCCTCACAATCCACAGGGTTGCTCCAGCTCCACAGAGTCGGTCGATTTTCCGGCTGAAAAATGAATGAACCCTGGTCTCATCCCGGCCGATTCAATTCGATATCAGGCCCATGAGGTTCTCTATGAATAAGGCACGGGTTCGTTCACGCCGTAGCGGTATGGCGTTTATTTACATCATCGTCGCGCTGGTGGCGATGCTTGGTTTCTGCTCATTCGCGGTCGACCTTGGCCGCGTGCAGACGGCCAAGACCGAGCTGCGCCGCGCCGCCGACGCCGCTGCGCGCGCGGGGGCCGCGAACATTCCGCTGGGGGCCACGGCGGTGCAGAACGCCGCGATTGCCATGGCCGCCGCGAACAAGTGTGACGGATCGGCGGTTACGATCACCGCCTCCAACGTGCAGGTCGGAATCTGGAACACCAGCACCAACACGTTCAGCACCAGCGGCTCCGCCAACAACACCAACACGTACAACGCGGTGCAGATCACCTGCCTGCGCACGGCCGCCAACGGGAACCCGATTCCCCTGCTCTTCGGGCAGATTTTCGGCGCCAACACGTGCAACGTCGACGCCACTTCCGTCGCCGCGCTGATTTCCACGAGCGCGCCGCTTACGGATTATGTTTCCGCGCACGGAAATCTCTGGCTCGCGGGCGAGCCGAAGGGAACCCTCGCCAGCGAACCCGACACTGGGTATACGCCCTCAAATAACGACCACCCTTGGAAATACGACATCGCCAATCCCGGCGCCGTCGCCACCGCCGTAACTAACGCGGGCTCGAGCGGCAGCTACACCGCGCCGACTGACAACAAAAGAGTGGAATCCAGCGACTATAGCACGGGTGAGCCTTATGGTTCCCCGGTCGCCTATTCCGTCTCGCCGGGGTCGGTTATCCAGATTTCCGTCCCCTCGTCCGGCACCGGCAGCACCGCCACCAACATGGGTCTGCTCGATAACACCGGCAATGGAATCAGCACTACCGCCGACGGCAACAATGGCGGCTCCGTCGCCATCTACAGCGACGACGCCGCCAACCCCACCGACTCACAGGGTACCGTTACCACCAGCGGCTCCGAGCACGGCATCTCCAATATTGCCACGCCGCTGAACTCCCTCAACGGCGTCTTCCTCGACCAGGGCTCGTCTTCCGCCGGCGCCGACAACACCTCCGGTGAAACCGTTCCCACCGGCCTGGATTTCAGCACCCAGACGTCGCGCGACTACACCACCCTCGAGCCCCAGCTCAACCAGACTTTCTTCATCGGCAACGGCGAAACGTCCTCCAACGTGCAGCAGACGATCGTGGTGCCCAACAACGCCTACGAGCTGTTCCTCGGCACCATGGACGGCCACGAATGGAGCAACAACCAGGGCGGCTTCAACGCCACCATCACGAGCTTCAACGTCGAAATCGTTCACTGATTACCGCTGAATATCTGTGCCCAAAAACGCCCCGGAGGCTAAAAATCCGGGGCGTTTTCTTTTCCTCCTGATGCCAGGCGACTTCTTCGCGAGCTTTCGGGCACCTATAATGATGTGTGGCAACAGGTTCTTCCATTCCCCTGCAAATTGCTGAAGCTGCCGAAGCGCGTGATGCCATGCGCCTTCGCATTCTGATCCAGGATTGGATCGCCGAGAATCCCCGGATTTCAGCGGTTCCCGCGCCTCAGTTTACCGACGCCACTCGACTCTCGATTCTTGCTGGCATCATCGAACTGATTGCTCTTAGGCGCGGTCAAACGGCGCCATCCTGGGTTCATAAAATCCCCGCTGCGCCGAATCCCGTCTTCCTGGTGAAAGCCGCGGACACCATGCCCAGGCTCAAACAGCTCTGCGAAACCGAATCACCCTTGCCGCTGCGCCGACGAAATCTCTTTGCCCCGCCGGGATTTCTCGAATTCTTATAATCGCGCTGGAAGCGTGCCGGATGGCCCCATAACCCCCTCCCTACTCCCGATCCTCCCGCTCCAAACCTCACCGCCCTCACGCCCGGAATCGCGCCGCTTCCGATTGACCCGGAAAATGATTGACTTTCGCGCACTCATTTCCAAACGCGTGGCATACTCCGCGCATGAGAACCCCACTCACAACCGGCCGCTCCTATTCCCGACGCCGCGGTGTCGTACTGATCTATATCTGTGCCGCCCTGACGGTCATGCTGGCCTTTTGCTCGCTGGCTGTCGATCTGGGTCGGGTGCAGACCGCCAAGACCGAGATTCGCCGCGCCTGCGACGCCGCCGCTCGCGCCGCCGCGGCTTATGCTCCGCAGGGCATCGGCCAGGTTCAGAGCGCCGCCGTCGCCATGGGCGGCAAAAATAAGGTCGACACGACTTATCTCACCATCAATCCGCAGGACGTTTCCCTGGGCATCTGGAACAAACGAACCCAGACGTTCAGCCAAAGCGGCTCGCCCGACTACGTGAACACGTTCCTTGCCGTCCAGGTCATCGGACGTCGCACCAAGGCCAACGGCAATCCCATCCCGCTGATGTTCGGCGCTCTCGTCGGCGCCAACACCTGCGACGTGAGCGCCACTTCCGTCGCCGCACTGGTTGCCATGCAGTCGCCCCAGCACATCTACGTCTCCGCCCACGGCAACCCCTGGCTGGCGGGCGAGCCCAAGGGGACGCTCGGCTCAGTGCCCGACAACGGCTACGACAAGCCCTCGGCCAACGATACGCACCCCTGGAAATATGACATTGCCAATCCCGCCGCCGTCGCCACGGCAGACGACGAAGCCGGCACGGATGGCAGCTATGCCGCCCCCACGAACTCCACCAAGATCGAATCCACCGACTACAGCGCCGGCGAACCGGATGAATCTCCCGCCGCCTTCAATCTCACCGTCACCCCCGGCTCAGTCATCCAGGTGAGCATTCCCAATGACTCGAGCAACCTGGCCACCAATCACGGCTACCTGACCAACGACCCCGTCACCTACAACGCCGACGGTTCCGACAACGGCACCTACGCCGTCTACAGCGACGACGCCGCCAACCCCACCGTTCCCCAGGGCACCGTCACCACCGAAGGCTCTGAGCATGGAATCTCCAACATCGCGACCCCGATCAATTCCGTCGTCGGTGTCTTCCTGAACACCACCGACGGCGTCGTCCCCGACGACCAGGGAACCGTTCCCAAGGGCGTGGACTTCAGCACCGCCAACTCCCGTGACTACACCACCTTCGACCCCGAGCTCCGCCAGACCTTCTACGTCGGCAACGGCGAGAACTCCCAGGGCGTCGCCCAGACCATCGTCGTTCCGAACAACGCCACCACCCTCTTCCTCGGCACCATGGACGGCCACGAGTGGAGCAACAACGAGGGCGGATACCAGGCCACCATCACCCAGTACCAGATCGAACTCGTCCACTAAAAACCCGAAACTTGTAATCTCCCCCAAAGGCCCCGGTAAGGATTACCGGGGCCTTTTTCACGCGCCTCCACACAAGTCACCTGGTCACCAAGTCAGGGCAATCGCATGGGGCCGCAAAATACGAAGAGCCCTCACCCCAACCCTCTCCCTGAGTACAGGGCGAGGGGGAAAAGAGGGACATGCGATTGCCCTGGTCACCAAGTCGCCCTGTCACCTTGTCATCTTCCCCCACCCCCCACCCCCCCCTACAATTCCCCCATGCCCCGCGACCCCTACTTCCCCCGCTGGCGACACCTGCTCATGCAGGTGGTCATGTGGCTGATCCTCGGCGGAACCCTCGCCCTCGCCGCTCTGCTCGATCGCCATCTCCGGCTCGGGCAGATCATCAACTTCTCCGCCCCGATCACCGAAGGCCCCATCACCTTCTCCCTTCCGGACGGCTGGAAAACGTTCTCCCGCCAGGGGGAGGGGGATGGCATCTCCCACATCGCCACCCAAACCGTCAACGGCATCGATCGCACTCTCACCATCTCCCTTCAACGCGTCCCCCGCCTCATGCCGCCCGCGCAGTACATTCTCCGCGCCCTGCCCATCTCCGGAGATCTCTCCCCCGCCGATTTCAAATCGACCTCCATCGACGGCTGGCCCGCTCAGAATATCCGCTGGGCCACGCAAAGCGTCTCCCTCCAATCGACCGGCGAAGTGAAATTCTCTTCCACCTCCGCGCTCATTCTCCCGGACAACCAGGCGCTCATGATCCGCCTCGACAAAGGGAAGGACACTCCCCTCGATCCATCCGATGAAAACCTCTACAAGCAGGTTCTCGACCGCATCCAGATCTCGACCACGCGCCCGACCGCCGGCGGCAACCTCCAGCTTTCAACCAATGTTTCCGTCTCCGTACCCTCCGATCTTCAGCTTTATCCGCAGCTCGATCCGCTTCGCGACGAGCGCTACGCCGCCGCCATCACCGACGACGGCGGCTGGGTCAGCGCCGAGTTCATTCCCGTTGCCGTCCCCGAACATCAGCCCACGCCTTATCTCTTCGCCGGGCTTGAAGCCCGCGAAGGGCTCGATTTCCGCAACCCTGAGATCGCCGATGCCTGGATCAATTGCCAGGTCGCGCCCCAAAACCCGGATCATTGGACGCTCACGCCGCAGGACTCGCCCGACGCCGTTATCACCCCGCGCCGGGTGGCGCATCTGGTGACCGGGCCGGGAAGCTATGGCGTTGTCGTCATCCTCTCTGCCGAACCACCGGCCGATTCCACCGATCTCGACCGCCTCTGGGACGAAATCTCCGGCAACATTCACGTCGGCAAAACCCCCTCGCTTGTCGACGCGCTCAAGGCCGGTGCTTCTCTCATCCAATCCGCAGCGCCCCACATGCCAGCCGAATCATGGTGGACCTGGACGCGCGGCGTGACGCCCATCGGCTTCACGCACCAATTCTCCAACCGCGATTCGCAATACGTTTTTCGATACACGGTTCGCCGCAATTGGGACGCCGACCGCCACCGCCATCCTGCAGCAATGGGGCTATAACTCCGCCGCCGGCCCGTGGGCCAGCATGAAACGCTCCGACGCCGAAACCAATCTCGACGATCCACTCCTTCCCTTTTTCGAGCAACAAACCACCGTCTCCGATTGGATTACCACCGCCGTTCGCGACAGAAGCAATCGCGAAACCACCGGCAATATCCGCTTCAACCCGCCGGCATTTGTCCTGAGCCAGAATTTTCCCTGGCTCCTCTCCTCCATCGGTCCGAATTCCACTGCCTTCTGGACCGACCGCTTTCCCGGCGTCGAAGCCGAGTTGTTCCCAACCCCCGTGCTGCTCCTTGCCAATCGCGTTCCCTCGCCACCGAATCTCCAGATCGTCGAAGCCCAGGTCAACGGCTCCGCCCAGCTCAGCCATTGGTATTTCCACCCCGACCGGTCCCTCGACCACGCCGACTTCGCCGGCGACCTGCACCTTCATCCCTCCACCGAATCCGAAATCGACGCCGCCTTCGCCGGTGATTCCCGCTTGACCATCCAGCCCCACTAGCCGACCATTAAGAGAATGCAGATTAGCAGTACCCCCCGCGCTCCAAAACTCGCAACTCGCAACTCGCAACTCGCAACTATTTTCTTAACACTTTTCATACTTTTCACACCATCACACGCGTTTTCCCAAACCACTGCCCCCTCCGACCTCCTCGCCCCCGCCTACCGCAACCGCGACCACTCGATCCAATTTCGCCCGCCCGCCGGCTCGGTTAAAGTCATCAACTCCGCGCCCGATTCGATCGTCGAATTCGATCGCGACGACTATAACTGGCAGCTCAAATGCTGGAGCGTGGACCTCCAGCAATCCCTTCCCCTCACCATCCACAAAGACCAGTTCGGCGACGACCAGGACGGCGTGATGGAAATCACCATCGCCAACATCAAGCGCCAGTCGCCCGACGCGCAGGTCCTCCGCAATGAAGTCATCAACGTCGGCCCGGTTCGTGTGGGCTTGATTGCCGTGCGCTACGTTGCCGCCACTCACGACCGCCGCTATACCCAGCAGGCCATCTTCGAAGCTCCCAATGCCAATCACCAGCTCTACTACTTCTTCGATCTCACCGGCCCCGGCAAACCGCAATACGAATCGGACGACGTGGTCAACCCCGCCGAAAAGCTGGCCTTCGACACCTTCAGCCAGCTCGTCGATTCCGTCGTCCTCCTCGACCGCAGCGAAATCGTCGATTTCGAGCGCCAAGCCCTCTGGGCCACCCGCGCGCTCTTCGCCCTGTGGGGCGGCGACGACTATGGACCCATCCGCGTCGCGCTCGTTCCCGACCAATACCTCCGAATCATCAAGGACGGGCAGGACATCGGCTACCAGCACGTCGTCGAGCAATACCAACCCGATTCCCGCTCCCCCGAAGGATCGATCCTCAAGATCGGCGTCCGCTCCCACATGGCCGCCTCTCCCGTTCTCCAGTGGGACACCGAAACCTGGATGTTCAGCACCGCCGACCGAAAGCACGAACACTGGAAAACCGCGGCCACCTGCACCGACAACCACGGGCAGATCGTGGACAGCTTCTCCCAGGTCGGCGTCAGCGACGAGGCCACCAAGGCCTTCGCGCTTCACCCCGTGCAAAACCCCGACGGCGCCATCCTTCCCAACCAGCCTGAAAACCTGAACTACGGCGGCCCCCTCGGCCAGGGCAACGTCGACGTCGAAACCAGCCGCACGCTCGAGGTGAACTCCACCCACCGCAACACCCAGCTCAGTCCCCTGCATGAGGAAACCCCCGTCTTCTACATCCCGCAGGCTTTCAACTTCATCCTGCCGGAAATCCTTCCCTCCAAGCCCAAGTCGTACATGGTTGCCACTTTCGTTCCCACGCCTCCCGAAGCCACCTCCACCGCGGGCGTGGGGAACATTATGCCGCGCTATCTCCAGGTCCTGCCCGTGCAGCACGTCACTTTCCGCGGCCAGGATTTCGACGCGGTACCGATCTCCGACAGGATCACCCTCGACGGCACGCTCACCACGTGGTACGTCACCATCGACGGCAAATTCCTCGGCAGCACCAGCACATTCCCCACCGGAAACAACGGCCAAACCTCCACGATCGAGGTGGTTCCCACGGACAACGAAACGCTTAACCATCTCTGGACCCGGCCAGACCTTTCCGCCCCCTCCCAACCGGCAAATTCTGACACGGATGAGGTATTGCCTCACTCCCCGTAATGCGATGCCCCCGGAAAGACCGATAATCTAAATGAGACGCCCATGCTGCGCACCATTGCCAAGCTCGCCTTTCTTTCGATCCTGCTGATCGCCGGGTCCACGGGTCTATTTTTCTACTACATCCACACCGGCGCCCAGCGGCAGATCGAGGAAGTGGAGCGCAAGAACCAGGAGCTGGAGCAGATTCGCCAGCGACTCGAAGCCGACCGGCGGGTGGCGAGGATTCTGGTCACCGCCCAGAAAATGGCCGGCGGACAACTGCAAACGACCCTGCTCTTCCAGGAAACGACGCCGGACGGCCGCGACCTTCCCGCCCGGCAGTTTACGATCGACGGCACCGAAGCCCACTTCGACGCCGAGGTGATCAAATTCAAGGACGAGTACGTCGAGAAGCCCGAAACCGACCCGCTGCGCGGCCAGGCGATCATGCTCTTCACAAGAGTCTACGGCGCCGACCAGTCCCCCAACTCCGGCTTCGCCATCGACACTCCCAATTCCATCCCTGATTTTTACCGCGGCCAGGACCCGCAGATCTCGCAAGAGCAAAAGGATCTATGGGATAATTTCTGGCAGCTCTACAACGACAAAGACGCCCGCGAATCCCGCGGCATCCGTGCCATGGACGGGCAGGGGCTTTACGGCCAATTTCTTCCCGGTCACGTTTACACGATTACGCTACGTCCGAGCGGGGATGGGTCGATCGAAGAAGCGCCGGTTGATCCGCTGTATCAGCAGGCGCTAACGCGGTGATCTTCGTAGAAGCGGCGTCCTCGCCGCTTCATTGGCTTTTTGAACAGCACCAAGCGGCGGGACGCCGCTTCTACGTTGGTCTGATTCTGACCGGGTTCTCACGAATATATTGCGCGAACCGCTCCATTTCCTCCGCGTTTCGCACGATGTGATCAAAAGTCTCTTTTTGCCAAAACTCCCCCTTCTGATTCAGCAGCCGGGTGATCCGATGCGCCGTGAATGACTTCCACGACTGCACAATTCCGGATAGTTCATGCGCGCCCAGCGGGGCGACCAGAACATGAACGTGATTCGGCATGACGACGAATTCGCCCAGCACGTATCGCTGGCCGTCGAAATGCTTGAGGGCGTCTTGCACGATTTTCCTGACGCGCGGCTTGGCAAGATCACATTGGCCGTGCGACTCATCGAGCCAATTCTCCCACCGCTGCGAGAAGAGGCGATCGTATTTGGCTTGCTCCGCGTGGGAGTGGGGTTGGGGATGTTGCCGCAACCATTGCCGGCGGTCTTCGAGCCAGTGGCGGACGCGCTCCGCAGGCATCGAGTCGGCCGTTCGCCAGGTGACAAAATAAGTGGCGACCTTCCTGCCGCCAGTGGGGCATATTTCCGCCCTGGACCATCCCAATCGGTTGCCGAGGATCGAAATACGTAAAAGTAGAAGCGGCGTCCTCGCCGCTTGTGTTTGTATTTGCGCCTTGAAATGTTTCTGCTGGAATTCGGGGATGAAGCGGCGGGGACGCCGCTTCTACAAATGGGCGGACGATGTTTTGTGTCGTCTTCCATTTTTGGCCGGTCTGAGGGTGAACTGCTCAAATCCCCAAACGATTTTAGCCGGTTAATACCCCCAATACGACTTCCTCCAGTTTTCAGTCTCAATCCCCTCCCCCATCCCACCCCCAAAGCACGATATTCTTCATGAGCTCCAACGCATACTCCGGCTCATACCCCGCGATCCCCCACGCATCCGCCCCCAGAAGTCCGCTGGTCATATCCACCGGCAAAATCAGAATCCGCCCCTGGCCTTGCTTGGCCATCATCGGCCGCCAGTCGGTGATGTCGGTGTACGATCTCACAAACTGCCGCACGTCGGGGTTAGAGACGTCGCTCATCCCATTGCCGCTGGCGGTCATCAATGGGCTCGAATCGCTCACCGGCTCGGCATTCGCATCCGGAAACATCCGCAGCAGCACGTCGTCGTGAAAGCTCTGCAAAAACGCGTCCGGCTGCCCGCAGGGCTCCACCAGCAAAATGCCGCCGCCTTCCACATATTTCTTCATCGACGCGATCTGCTTATCGGTCAGGTTCAGTTTTCCCGTGCCGATGAGATCGGCCAGCGGCGCTTTGCTGGCGCTCAGATCCCCAGCCTCGGTCGCCTCCGGATCGATATCGAGACTCGTCTGCTGGCGCAGCCATCTGCGTCCGCGGTCCCAGGCATTTGGCTCCGGGTCCCAGTTGCCGCGATATTTCACCCGCGCGATCTTCATCGACGCCAGCGGCTCGTCCGGCGGCATCTCGATTTCCTCCGACTCCACGCGATTCTTCAAATCGCTCTTGCCGGCCGCGTATAGTGCCAGGTTCACCCCCAACTCAAACGCCGGGCGGTGAATCCGGTCCTGGCGAAGCTGCCAATACTTCGAAACATCCTCCGGCCAGTGCATCATCAAAATGCGCGAGCCGTTGGTGATCGCTTCGATCTTCGGATGATCGGAGATGTGATAGGAAACCGAAAACACCACCGAATCGTCCGGCAAATCCTGCCACTGATATTGCGGAAAAAGCTCTCTGCCCAGTTGCCTGACGAACGCCGAAAATTCCTCGCTGTCGGCGTCCGCCTGCGTGAGGAGCATGCCGCCGTTGAGGATGTACTGCTTGATGTTCGACTTGTCCTGCTCGCTGAGCTTCGGCGGCTTGTCGCCGGAGAGATAGAGGATCGGGCTGTCCGTCCAGGCTTGATTCAGCGGCACGATCTGCCAGTTCAGCGGCCTCTCCAGCTCCGCGCTGGCGAACCGCGCCAGGTTGGCTACATCCCGCGGGCGGTTGGCCCAGTCGCCGTCGTAATTCAGCTTGTTCATCAGCACCGGATGCCGGCCGCGCGCAGGAAGAGCATCGAAAACGCTGTGTCCACGACCGTGTCGAACGCGTCGCCGAGGTTTCCCCACGAGCCGTCGTCCTTTTGCGCCGCGATAATGTCCGCCGCCCGTTCGCGATACCAGTCGTGCGCACCGTAATATTTGTAGCCCGAAGCCAGCCCCGTCCGCTCCAGCCCATACAGCGAGTAATAGGTATAGAAATCCGCCGTGTGCGGCAGGGCGATCACGCTGTTGTCTTCCGACGCCAGCCACTGCAGCGCCTTCGCCAACTCCGGCGAATAGGGCGGCCGCCCCACCTGCTCCGCGTAATCCGCCGACTCCAGGTAATCCTGCGCCACCAGCAGCGAGGCGATTCCCGCCAGCGTCATCGACCGGCTCGGGTCGGTCTGGTCTTCGCGGTAGCACCACTCGCCGTCCGGCAACTGGTATTTATTCCAGTGCTCGCGCACGTCGCGCCAGAAATCCATGGGAATCTGTATTCCCACTTCCGCCCCCGACCAGACGCCCAGCAGTCCATATTGCGTATTGGAATTGTCCCAGAACGAAAATCCCCCGCCGCGCGGGAATTCGTTGTTGTAGGTGAACGCCCCTCCCTCCTGCGATTGGAGCAGCCAGTCGACGTCCTCGCGGATGGCCGCATGGTCCTGCGGGCGATCGTAAAGCGCCAGCGCCGTCGCCCGCAGGCCGCGGGCATAGGTCACATAATCCGTGACCATCGGAAACTTTTTCATCGCGTCGATCGCGTCAACCATGAACGGGTTGTGGATATCCAGCCGTTTGTCATGCGTGGCCAGCCCCGCTTGCATGAGGGCATAGACCGCCAGCGTGTCGAGCCCTTCATAATGCTCGTATTGCCCGGCGATTTCCGGCCCGCTAAATTTTCCCAACAGAAAATCCACGCCCTTCTGGATCGAATCCCCCACCTGCGCGTCCGTCAGTCCCGTCTGCGGTACGGGATCCGGTTTCACCGGTGGATGCTTGTTCACCGCAACCCGCGGCTTTGGCGGAGCCTGCGCCGGAGGCGGCGTCACCGGCAATGGCAGCGGCGGAAGCAGCAAAAAACTCTGGCTCTCGCTCGGCGCGACTCGCCGGGCTCACCTGCTCCGGCGGGGGGGTTGATGAATGCGCCGATGCCGATGACCCAGGCGATGGCCCAAGGGATGGCATCGTCGCCGCCGCTTCTTTCGCGGCCTGCGCTCGCTTCGCCGCCGTCAGCAGGTCATACAGCGAATCCTTCCGCACCCAGCTCCGCGCCAATTCCTGCTGCAAATACGAATCGGTGATCGTCTGCCCCGACACCATCCGCTCCAGCTCCTGGTATTTCTCATACGCCGCCTGGTTGTCGCCGTCGACGGCAAGCTGCTCCGCCTCGTCCTTCAGCGTCAGAATCGCGTCGCGATTCTGCTGCTCCCAGGTCACCACCGGCGCCTGCCCGCGCAACAGCCACAAAAGCCCGATGATCAATCCCACAACCCCCGTCGCCCCCACCGCCCAGATGATCGTCCGCCGGCGGCTCTGTTCCTCCTCGATCGACCGCCCCGGCGAACCCCTCATCAATGAATCAATGCGCGACGCCGACGTCGGAATCCAAACCATCTCCTGGTTCGCGGGCGGCTGCAAGCCCCATAATCCGACAGCGGCGCGGGCGACCACTCCGGCGGCGCCATCGACGGCTGGGTCGGCGCCATCTGGGCGTTGATCTCTCCCTGCGCGCTGAATTCCACCATCTCCCCTTCATTCACCTCGACGTGTACTTCGCCCGCCGCCGCCAGCGCCGCCTGGTGCGCCAGCGATGCCTCTTCCACGGCCGCCGGAATCTGCTCCGCAGCCGGCTCTGCGACCGGCTCCTGCCCCAGAATCGGCGTCCCCGTCTCCTGGTTAACCTCACCATCCGCCGACCCCATCGGCGGCGGCTGCTCCGCCGCCGGTGGCAGCGGTGGCGCCGCCTGCGCTGCTTCCGGCATCAACGGGATCGTCCCCTCCGGCACCGCCTCCGCCGGGCCCGCCGCCTCCGGTGGGGGGGTCAGCTTCATCACCGCCCCACATGCAGGGCAGATGGTCAGCTTGCCAGTCAAATTGCTGGCAAACCACAGAATCTTCCCGCATTGTGGACACTGGGTCGTGAAAACCATGCGCTGGTCACATCACCGCGCAATAGCGGCAAGCTCAATTGTACGCCGGGTCTCCTCCGATCAAAAACGCTCCAATGTCCTTAGACAAGTCCAATAATAAAAGTTTCGAAAAAGCGCTACTGCGACGGAGCTTCGAAAAGTGTCCAATCCCCGCAAAGATTTCCCGGATCGTATACGAATTCCTGGTCCTGCCGATCAGCCGCCTCCCGCAACTCCGTTAAATGACCCGCCCACATCGCCTGTTGCGCGTTCGCGCCCACAGCCTTCTGCGCATCCGCTTTCGCATCCGCGAATTTCCCCAGTTCCAGTTCCGCCGCCGCACGGAACGCGTAGATGTCGTTATCAAAGTAGTTGTAAACCCCCACAGGCGAGGCCCACACGCGCACAATCTCCAAAACCAGCCCATACTGCCTTTGTTGATATGTATACGCCGCGGCGTCAAATGCGAACGCCGCCGGAACCCAGTCTTCATCGTCATCGATATTCTGCAACGGGTATTTCACTGCATTTTCCAATGCCGCCAGCGCCTCGTTGTCCCGGCCATTTTCCCTGTAATAGCGGCAGAGATACCACCAGTGAATGAAGCTCGGATTCGCCTTCACCCAGCTTCGCAATCCCGCCTCGGCCGCTGGCCGCGAATTTGAATCTGCCAGCATCGCCGTGACCATTTTTGGTCTCCACCACTGCGGAAACTTCCGCGCCGCAACCTGGCACGTCGCCAGGACCTGCCCCGTCTTATTTACCGAATACAGGTAGTCGAGCTTCTCAACATAATTTTGCAGCCGTTTCGGATCCGCTGCGATCCGCCGGTCGTACTCCGCAACCCGTGTCGTGATGAGCGTCTCCCCATTGAGCGAAGGACGCGTCGACGCGACCTTGGGAACAGGCAATGCGCCGTTCCCAAAATCGCCCCCCACATACCACCCCTCCTGGCCGGGCCGGAACGAATAATAAACCCCCGTGTGCGGCGCGTTGGCCGGAATATCCAGCGAATCCGCGTCAAAAAAAACCATTGGCCCGGGCAGACTGGAAAGATAGCCGGGGACCAGATCGCTCAGATTCTGCGGCAACATTCCATGGTCGGCCCGGTAATCGCAAATCGCCTGCACTATATACTGGTTCTGCCTCGCAAGTGCCGCAAAATCATTCATCCCCGGTTGGGTCCATCGTCCAAAAAAAAGCAGGTTGATTGCGAAATGGCCCATCACAATGATCAGGAAAATCACGACCAGAATCCGGGCAACAATTTTCACGTTTTGCCTCCGCTAATTTCTGCCGAGGTTGATTGCCAAAAGCGCCAAAACACCAGCGCCATCCGATTCTGATCCCCCTTCAATGAATTCTTCGCGTTGTCCAATCACATCGTCTCGGAGACAGCCCGCGTCATTATTCTCAACAAACGTCCGGATTTATAATTCGGGCGCATCTGTTATTCTGGTTTTTACCATGATCAAAATCGCCATGATCGGCGCCGGCAGCGTCGTTTTCTCCAAAAATCTCACCGGAGACATCCTCTCCTACCCCGATTTCAAGAACGCCACCATCAGCTACATGGATATCGACCCCCAGCGTCTCGATGTCGGCGTCAATCTCTGCAAAAAAGTCGCCCACGCCCTGGGCGCCAATCCCAAAATCGAGGGCACGACCGATCGCCGCCAGGCCCTCTCCGGCGCAGATTTCGTCATCAACATGGTCCAGATCGGCGGATTCGACTCCACCCTCGTCGATTTCGAAATCCCCCGAAAATACGGCCTTCGCTTTACCATCGGCGACACCACCGGCCCCGGCGGCCTCTTCCGCGCCCTCCGCACCTTCCCCATGCTCACCTCCATGTGCCGCGACATGGCCGACGTTTGCCCGCGCCCCTGCTGCTCAATTATTCCAACCCCATGTCGATGAACATGCAGACGATTTCGCGCACAAGCTGCGTTCCCGCCATCGGCCTGTGCCACTCCGTCCAGGGCACTTTCGACCAGCTCATGCGCTACATCAGCGAGGACCCCAAACAAGTCGCCTTCCTCTGCGCCGGCATCAACCACATGGCCTTCTATCTCAAGCTGGAAAAAAATGGCGAGGATTTATATCCGCGCCTCTTCCAGGCCATGCAAAAACCCGAAACCTTCGCCCACAACGCCGTCCGTTTCGAGTTGATGAAACGCCTCGGCTATTTCGTCACCGAAAGCTCCGAGCACAACGCCGAGTACAACCCCCACTTCATCCCCCACGGCCACGAGATGGTCGACCGCTTCCACGTTCCCCTCGACGAATACCCCCGCCGCTGCGACGCCATCATCGACGAATTCGAGCGCATGAAGACGTTCAGCAAGAGCCCCGAAAAAATGGAAATCCACCGCAGCCACGAATACGGCAGCACCATCATCCACTCGATGGTCACCGGCAGTCCCACCGTCGTCTACGGCAACATGCCAAACAACGGCGCCATCTCCAACCTCCCCAAAACCGCCATCGCCGAAGCCCCCACTTTAGTGGATCGCAACGGCCCACAGTTCACCACGGTCGGCGAACTCCCTCCGCAGCTTGTCGCCTATATGAATCCCCACATCGCCCAGCACGAGCTATTCATCCGCGCCGCTTTGGAAAACCGCCGCGACCACGTCTACCAGGCCGCCATGTTTGACCCCCTCACCGCCGCGGTTCTGCCGCTCGATAAAATCGTGGAGATGTGCGACGAACTGATCGCCGCTCACGGCGATCTCCTGCCCCCGCTCCCCGCCAAAACCCTCGTCCCCACCAGCGGCAAAACCTATCCCCCCGCCGACATCCCCGCCTGCCGCCAAAGTTGGCAAAACGTGAAATCCGCAACGGCGCCATCTAAAAACCAAAAGCTATTCTAATTTCTCTTTCAGGTAGTTCGCTCGCGACCCGAATCTCTGATTCCAATGCAACCGCCAGAGTCACGGAAAAAGCAACTCTAACCCATCAAGGATTCTTCGCAATCCCAGCATCAGAGAGCCGGCGCAATTCCGCATTTGTTTGATCTCCGATTCAGAAAACACATCATCGTCGCAAGGTGCGCACCAATCAGTCGCGGATGTTTGGAAAGGGTATTCGTGATTCCTTGCCGCCAATCGGCCAGCGGCGGGATACTCAGGGACCAGCGAGTCCAGGAGAGCAATCTGCTCAACAATTCTAGCGGTAAAAAGTCTCGCCAATTGGTTCAAAAGATGTTTCGTCTCTTCAGTGCGTTGAAGGTTCGTGAGCACCGACGCATACCGGGCAACGGGATGGCGACGATCGGACCGCGTACCGGTTACGCGCACGGCATGAAGTTTGTCCAGCACGCTCTTAACCGACTTTTCGACGCACTGCTGATATTTTGATATCGCTTGGCATCGCGTGCTCGCATCTTGGTGATTGTCAACACGCTGTGCGGCTCGATAGTCCGACTCCGCCTGACGCATCCACGCTTGAGCGAGAGTCATCTGATCTGATTCCAGAGCTTTTTGCCCTTTGTGTCCGCGTAAACTATCTTCGTCTTTCCTGCCTTCCGTGCTGCACGGATTTCGCTAATCCTTGCCCAATCCTCTCGGATCGCCTCCTTAAGTTCCGTCGGATTTGTCAGGATCATCCACAACCGCACTCCCAAAGGCAAAGGCAAGCCAGGGGTCGAACCGTAGGCAAATGTAAAGAGCTTCTTGTCCGGGTCGATTTGGCCTCCCCCGAAGTCATCGATCACCTCAAAGAGGTAGATGTCCCGCTTCGCGCTTTGGCGGAGCGAGGTATACGGCTAGGTGAAGAGATTCTTTTCTGAGCTTGCGGTGTTGGCGTACAAACTTCTGCACAGGCTGTTCGTAGCCTGGATATATTTCCACTGTTACCGGCATACTTATGACGATAGCGTTTGAACCTGTCGGAGTCTACGCCGCGCCTCGGCTTCAAACGCTTCGTCGCCTGTCGATTTTGTCTGTTCCATAGACATAATCGCCCACCCGCCAACGCGCCGATCCTAAGACAATTTCGCTTCGCCTTTTTTTTGCCTCCGCCGAAGCACGCGCGGATGCACGATAATCGTCGGCGGCATCATTTTGCGCGTCTCCCAGTTGTAACCCATCGCATATCTGCCCCCCATTCTTCGACGATACGGAACCTTGAACCCCGTATCCGCGCACTGATTGCACTGCGGACAGACGAGGTAGATCTGAATATCCGGCAGCGGCGAAGTCTCAAAATGCACCGCGCCCCCGCACAGCGGGCACGTTACCTTCAGCGACGGCCTTACCGTTTTCTTGATATACGAGACCCATCGCGGGATCCCGATGACAATTGCCAAAATCGCGACCGTCGTGGCCCCTTCAAGCAAATAGCGGTTGTGCAATAGCGCCACGAAAAGACAACCGAATACAAGCCCCAGCGCAGAAAAGCGACGGCCACGGACTGAAAACCAATTTGCCATTGACGCCTGGAAAGAAGCTGCCCTTGCCGCCGCGCCTCGGCTTCAAATGCCCCGTCACTCGTCGATTCCGCCTGCATATCCATGTGAGTTTTCGGCTACATGTCCTGCCCAAAGCACCACTGCCCCGATTGTACCACCCCACGCCTTGGCACCCTTCCCAATTCCACACACGAGAATTTAACATTGTAACCGGCAAATTTCCGCTATACTGCATTCTGCAGTTACCCCGGGCTCCATTCGTATAAGGGAAGGACGTCGATGCCCCAGTCACCGCCGCGAGGCGATCATTCGCCGCGCCCACAGACCGATCCCCCATTTCGGCTCTGGATCGCCCTGATCGGGATGGTCTGCCTTGCCCTCATCGCCGCCCAACCCCCGCACGAAAACGCTTCTCCCACAACCCCCGCGCTTGAAGAGCAGCTCGCACTTGCCGCGCTCAAAGGCGATCTACCTCGGCTCAAATCCATCTGGGCAACCCATGAATTCTCGCCCGAGCTCGACAACCCGCGTTCTCTCCTGGCCAATCCCCTCCGCTGCGCCGCCGCCTCCGGCAGTCTCCCCGTCCTCCTCCAGCTTCTCGACTGGGGCGACGACCCCAACTTCCCCAGCCCCGCCGGACGCACCCCCCTCATGTGCGCGGCAGGAGCCCCCAACTCGGCCACCATCGCCCTCGTCCTGTTAAATCACGGCGCTAATCCCACCGCCCGCGACATCAGGGGCCGATCCCCCCTCTGTTTCGCCCAGGCGGCCCATGACGCCAATCTGATTTCCCTCCTAAGCAATCCCCCCAGCCCTCCTCCAAGCGTCAAATAGGCTCGTTTTCCGCACGTTAAAAATAAAACGTCCATTTCCTCGCTGGAGCGACAATATTCTCATGAACGGAGGCTTTATTTCTCTCCCTGATGCCGAGCTTCTTCGCCTCTACGCACATGTCGGCGACCAGGATGCCTTTCGCGCCCTGGTTCAGCAGTACGTCGACCTCGTCTATTCCGCCGCCATGCGCCAGTTGCGCGACCACGCTCTGGCCGAAGACGCCGCCCAGGCCGTCTTCATCGTTCTTGCCCGCAAGGCGCGCCATCTCAACGGCAGCACACTTCCCGGCTGGCTTATCAAGACCACGCGCTTCATCGCCATGGAAGCACGCCGCGCCGAAATCCGCAGAAAAATTCGCGAACTCCAGGTGGCTGCGATGAAAAACGAATCTGATTCTCCCGACACTCGCCCGCGAATCAGCGAGCTTCTCGACGAGGCCCTCTCCTACCTCGGCCCGCGCGACCGCACCGCGATCACGCTCCGATATCTCCAGGGATATGCCCCCGCCCAGGTCGCCGCTGCCATGGGTGTCAGCGAATCCGCCGCCACCAAGCGCCTCACCCGCGCCCTGGCCAAACTTCGCAAGCGATTTGCCAGGCGCGGAGTCGAAACCGCAATGGAATCGCTGGGCGCGACAATCCTCGCCCTTGGCCGTCTTCCCACCCCCTCCGATCTGGCAGCCAAATCCTTCTCCGCCGCCATGCAGCACACCGTATCCGCCGCGGTTCCCGCCGCCGCATCCACCCACGCCGCGGCCCACATGCTGGCCCAGTCGGCGTTTTCGTCTTCCGCGATTTTTGCCATCCCTTCGTCCGTCGCATACGCAGTCGCCGCCGTCGTCATCACCGCCGCCGCCAGCGTTGGCGGCGTCAAGATCGTCCGCCATTTCTCGCCGCCCCCCGCGTCAATCTCCACCGCGGCGATCGCCGACCCTCCCCCGCGCACCGGCACGATCCGCGTCGGCCTGCTCCTCAGCGAATTCACCGCCGCCGGACCGCACGAATCTGACGAGCCCTATGCCCTCAAGGACGGCTACCTCGACACCTTTCGCGCCCTTCGCGACGATCCGGATATCCAGGTCGTGCCGGTCATCGAGCCGGGGACGCAGGATGCGACCGATCTCGCCGCCGCCCTTCACGCCGGCTTCCGCGGAATTGCCCCAATCGACGCTTCCCAAAAAGATCAACTGCTGAGCCTCGATGTCATCGCCTGCCAGCGCATCTGGAACGAAAGCCCGCAAATCGTCGCCGGCATCGACTCCGCCGTCCGCGCCGGCAAGGGTCTGCTGATTCTCTCCGGCTTCGCCCTTCAAAACCCCGGCATCGGCACTCCCCCCGTTGACGAACTCAACGGCCTCAAGCAAGGCGTCTGGGAATACTGCTCTATCGGCGCCGATTGCCAGGTCCTCGCCCCGCACCCCCTGCTCGGCAACCTCAAGACCGCCGACTGGCTCACCCTCCCCGTCAACGGCGAATGCGGCGTCCTCGCTGACCGCGCCACCGGGCTTGTGTCCGTCTCCAATCTCGAGGACATTCATCCCGTCACCTCCCGCGACCCCATCCCCTCCAACTATGCCTTTTATCCCGTCATCCTCAACCGCCTCGGCAGCGGACGAATCGTCAACTGCCAGTTCACGAGCTGGGAACCCACTCCCGACGATCTTCAAAAACCGACCGACGGAAAATTCCTCATCCACTGCGTCGATTGGCTCGCCAATCACGTCCAGGAATGACCCAACCCAAAGGATGTATCCCTATGTTGTTTTTAGTACGACCGAAATTTAAATCGCCCAGCATCGAAACAGACCGCCCCATCCGCCTCTGGATCGGCCTGCTCGCCATCTGCAGCGTCTTCTTCCTCTTCGGCAACGCCGCCACCCGCAACGCCTCCCATCTCCCCCCGCTCGACGGCCAGCTCGAATTGGCCGCCATGAGAGGAAACATTCCCGTCCTGATGCAAATCTGGTTTTCCCACCAGAACACCCCCGAGCAGATTGCCGATGCCCGTTCTCACCTTGATTCCGCCCTGCGCGGCGCGGCTTGCAGCGAAGACATTCCCGCCGCCCGTCTCCTCCTCCAATGGGCGCCGCCCCCAACGCTCCCAGCCTCGCCAACAAAACCGCCATCTCAATCGCCCTCTCAACCCACAACGCCGCTCTGATCGCCCTCCTAAAAAATCCTCCCCACACCTCCCAATAACCGCGCATTCAAATTTTAAATTTTAAATTCCAAATTTTAAATTTCGAATTTCCCCCAACCCCGCAATCGCCGCCGCGCGCCTATTCCCCAGTTCCCCCGGATCCACAGTCACCCACCCCCCAAACCCCGTCTCCTCCAATTCCCCCAACAATTTCCCCCACTCCACACTCCCTTTCCCCATCACCGCCCCCTTCGTCCGCTTCTCGCTCCCCAGAATCGCATCCCTCCCGCGCACATGCCGAATCAGCCCGCCAACCCGCGAAAATATCTCCCCCTCGCTCCACTGATCCTTCAGCATCCCCACCGGATCAAAATCAATCCCGATCCACGGACACCCGCTTTTCGTGATGACTCCCTCGATCACCTCAAACCCCGCCAGCTCACTCCGCAGCGCCACCATCACTCCATGCCGATCCGCCCGTCTCCCCAACTCCACCCACGCCTCCTCATTGGCCGGCATCGGCCCGATCTCCACGCACACCAGCCCGCACTGCAATCCCTCCGCGGCCAAGAGCATCTTCTCAATCCAATCCAGCCCCGCATCCACATCAGTCATCCCCTTGCTCCCCAGGTCCACCCGCAGCCCCACCGGCTCAATTTCCCCCGCGCAGAATCGCCCGCACTTCCCGCCTCCCACTCTGCGACAACGATAATAAATCAAGCTCCCCCTGCCGCGCCTCAAGCTGCATCCCCGCAAACCCGCACGAGCGCGCATCCTTCACCGCGGCGCAAAATCCTCTCCCAGCGCCGATGCAACCACCCCAATCTTTTTCCACATTAAAACACTCTCAGAAGCGACTCAAAACCAAAAAGCGCACTGCCGAGCCACAAAGTCACCAAGTCACCAAGTCACCCGGTCACAATTATTTCGCCGCCGCGAGCTCCGACCGCTTCTGCGCGATCTGCTTCAGCAGCGCCTTGAACGGATCGGCAAACTTCGCCGTCCCCTCTTCCATCAGCTTGTCTTCCATCTTCCGCTTGTCCACCTTCGCGTCGATCTCATCCAGAATCGCCTTCGCCGGCATCTGGTCGACCAGCCGCTTGTAAGTCTTGTTCAGCTTCTCCACCGCGTCGTTCGTCGCCGGCGGATTCGTCTGAATATCGCTCCCCGCCAGCGCTTCCACATACTTATCCGCCGGATCACTCGGCTTCTTCGTCCCCGTGCTCGCGAAAATAATCTCCTGCTGCAACGGCAGATTCTTATCCTTCCAGAACGACTGATTGAGCTGCCACAGCCGCTTCGCGTTCACGATCCCCACTAGCCCCTGCGCCGCCGGCGAAAGCGTCGGCAAATTCTTCTCCGTATACACATCCACCCGGCTCACGAAAATGCTGTAAACGCTCTTAAACGCGCTCGTGCCGTTCTTCCTTCGCTGCGCCCGCGCCACACGTTCTCCCGCGCGATCTCGTACTGCCGCTCGGAGAAAATCAGCGTCACGTTCAGCGTTACTCCCGCCGCCGCCAGTTCTTCCAGCGCGCCCAGCCCGCCTTCCGTCGCCGGCACCTTGATCATCCGGTTCTTCTGCCCCGCCGCCCATTTCTTCCCAAGCTCGATATATTTCTTGGATCGATCCGCGATCACCTTGGGCCCCAGCACCGTATCTTCCAGCAGCGGATCCAGCTCGAAGCTCACGTATCCGTTATTCCCCTTGCTCTTCTCCCACACCGGCGCAAAAACCGACTGCGCTTCCGACACCAGCTTGTCCGTCATCGCCCAGGCCACCGCCTGGTCATCGCCGCCCTGTTCGATGACTCCCATCATCGCCTCATCCTGCGAACCCCCTTTGAGGATGTCCGAAATGATGATCGGATTGGATGTCGCCCCAGAAGCCCCCAGCGCAAAATTCTTCTTCACCAGCGCCGGCTCAATCGAATCCAGCCAAAGTTTCGTCCCGGTAGCGATCAGTGATTTCAGCGACATGAGAGTCTCCTTCCAGTGAAATTGCCTATTGCCTATTTCCCATTTCCTATTCTTTGACCAAAATAGCCAATAGGCAATAGGCAATTCGATTTCTCTAAATTCGGCATTTGGCAATCGGCATTCGGCAATCTCCTCACAATCCCCCTCCCACCGGCTCCGTCGCCGGCGGATTGGTATTCGCCACCCCCGGCTCCACCGTGCTTGCCATGCTTTTTATAAATATTGGCCCAATCACGTTATCTATCGCATCCTGATTCACCGATATGACCACCTGCGTCCCCTTCACCACCGGCTTCATCACCGCCGCCAGCCGATCATAATCATCCGCGGAAACCCCCATCTGGCTCGGCGCGTTCTCGCCTTTCCCTCGGCCACCTGCTGCGAAATCCAGCTCGACATCGCCCCCGCCGAATCCGCGTCCTTACACTGAATCGTCAAGCTCCCCGCCTCCTTCGGCGGCGCCGTTACCGACAGCGAAACCCACGTCACCCCATCCCAAACCGGGTCTGTCCACGGCGATGAATTCATCTGCCATTGCCGGGGGCTGAGTGATTCCACTGCGCCATCATCATCGCAAAAAACGGATTGTTCCTCAGCGTCGAAGGACTTAAAGCGATCTTAAACGCCCCATTCCCCGCCGCCAGCGCATCGCTCAAATCCGGCCGCGGCTCATTCGACGCCGTCTTCATCCGGTCCACACCCGCCCCCGTTGAAAACACCATCACATTCCCCACCACCGCCGTCGCCGGCTGCATCCGCGCCCACTGCGCCGCCCCATCCGCCGGCATCCCCGCCGGCGCCGCCGGGGGCTGCGGAAAAACCTTCGCCAGCGCCGTCCCATCCGATCCATTCAATGGCACCACCACCCCGCCCGGCGAACCCGACATGATCCCCGACAGCGAGATCACCACATACAAATCTTTCCCACCCGCCGCCTTAAAATCCCCCGCCCATTTCCTCATCTTCCCCAGCCCCTCCTTCATATCCTTCACCTGCTGCGCCCGCTGCCCATCATCCGGAATCGTCGTCGCCATCTTCTCATGCCACGCGTCCAGTTGATCCATGTCGATCGCCGAGAAATCCACATAAATCACCCCATTCGTCTGCGAATCCACAAACGGCGCAATGACATCATCCGCGCGCACAAACGAAACCGCGCCCAGCACCAGCACCACCAACAAACCCGCCCAAATATTCTTCTTCAATTCAGCCTCCATGATCGAAGCATTGTCGGGGAACAATTGCCGATTGCCAAATGCCGATTGCCAATTGAAAGAAAAAAACCACCCGCCTTTGCCTTTTATTCGGCAATTGGCAATCGGCAATCGGCAATTCATAAAAACTCAATATCCCTCACATTAAGTTCCACACTCCTCCTCCCATTAAACTCATTGATCTCCGGCTCCGCCGCCACCCTCACCGCCGTCCCCGCCTTCAATCGATCCACAATCGCCCCCGCCCCAAACGCAATGCATTTCATCGCCCCCTTCTCCCCCTTCACCTGGATCTGCAAATGTTCCCCGGTCCTCCCCACCCTCCTCGGCTCCGTCCCCACCGTAATCCCCTCCACGCAAATCACCGGCCTGCGATTCCCATGCCCAAACGGCCCCAGTCTCCTCATATCATTCACCAGCCCCTCCGTGATCTCCGTCAGCTCCGCCGCACATTCGATCCGCAACCGCGGCTTCAGCATCTCCTCGCTCACCATCCCCCGCGCCACCTCACAAAACGCCGCCCGAAATTCCTCCAGCTTCGAAGTCTCCATCTTCAACCCCGCCGCCATCTCATGCCCCCCATACGCCAGCAGATGCCCCCCGCACGTCTCCAATGCCTTCGCCAGATGAAACCCCGAGACCGACCTCCCACTCCCCTGCCCCATGCCCCCCTTTTCTCCACTGTTCAATGCCACCATCACCGTAGGCCGGCAAAACCGCTCCACGATCCGCGACGCCACGATTCCGATCACTCCCGCATGCCAACCCTCCGCCGCCAGCACCAGCGCCCGGTTCGCTCCTTCCCCCACCCATTGCTTTCAATCTGCCCCAGCGCCTGCTCGAGGATTTTCTTTTCAACTGCCTGCCTCTCCCGATTCTGACTCTCCAGATAAGTCGCGATCTCCTTCGCCCGCGCTTCGGTTGCGGTTGTCATCATCTCCACCGCCAGCGCCGCATGTCCCAATCTCCCGCACGCATTCAGCCGGGGGGCAAGCAAAAATCCCACATCATACGTATCCAGATTTTTCCCCCCCAGGGACGCCGACTCAATCAGCGCCCGAATCCCCGATAATTTGCTCTGCCGCAGCCCGCTGAGCCCAAAATGCGCCAGCAGCCGATTCTCCCCCACCAGCGGCACCACATCCGCGATCGTCCCCAGCGCCGCCAACGCCGTCGCCTCGACGAGAAACCCCCGAAACGATTCACTCACTTTGGAAGCTCCCCCCGCCTTCTGCCCGATCCCCCAAGCCAACTTCAGCGCCACCCCCGCCCCGCACAAATGCGGATTCGGATACGCCCCTACCTCTTCTCCCTCCTCTCCCCTCTCCTTGTACTCAGGGAGAGGGTTAGGGTGAGGGTCTTCCGTCTTGTCCCGAAGTCTCGGATGAACGATCGCAAAGCATTCCGGCAACACCGGCGGATCCCCATGAAAATCATGATGATCCGTAATTATCAAATCCACCCCGCGCTCTTTCGCCACCCGTGCCGGCTCCACCGCCGTGATCCCACAATCCACCGTGACGATCACCTTCGCCCCATCGGCACAAATCTGCCCGATCGCCTCCGAGTTCAGCCCATACCCCTCATCGATCCGGTGCGGAATATAGGTCGAAACCTTCCCCCCAGCAGTACGATCGCATGCCACAAAATGCTGGTAGCCGTAATCCCGTCGACATCATAATCCCCATAAACAACGATCTTCTCCCCATCCCTGACAGCCTTTGCAATCCGCTCCGCCGCCCGGAGAAGCCCCGGCAACTTCCCCGGCTCCTCCAGCCCCAGCAGCGAAGGCTTCAAAAAACCCTGCGCCGCCTCCATCGACGTTATCCCCCGATTCAAAAGCATCCTCCCAATAATCGGCGAAACCCTCAGCCCCCGCGCCAGCTCCTCCGCTCCCTCGCCCCCTTCTTCAATTTCCCACCGTCTTTTCAGATACATCCCTGCATCCTCGATTGAATCGCACAATCCTACCGCGCCTACAGTTTAGCCGCGACCCGAAGGGAAGCGCTTATCCAATCCCGAAACCCGAAACCAGAATGACGAATCAAATCCGAATGACCGAATGACGAATGGGAAGCGTTTCATTCGTCATTTGAGCATTCGGGTTTGATTCGTCATTCGGGTTTCGTCATTCGGATTTTCTGAAGCTCTTCCTCCGAAACCCCCGTCGCCCTCTCCATATAATCACAAATCACCCCCAGCTCCTCATCACTATATCTCTCCACCAGCCGCATAAACGCCTTCCCGATTGCCTCATATTTCGGCCCCAGATCTTTCAGCCTCTCCTCCCTGACCCTCACAAACACTTTCCTGCGGTCCTGCGTATCCCTCACCCGCTCCACGAACCCGCCTCTTTCCAGCCGGTCCAGGATATGGGTAATCGCCCCCGTCGTCAGTCCGGACTTCTCCGAAAGATACCCCGCCGTCACGCCCCCATCCGGAGCCCGCAGGATCAGGTCGATGCACTTCGTATCCGTCGCGCTCAGTCCCGCCGTGCGCGCGATCGCCTCATGCAGGAAGACCGTCTGCGTGCTCATGGCTCTCCCCAGGTCCCACAATCTCCCCAGCAGCTCCGCTCGCTTCGATTTTTTGCCCATTTTCCTTGACTTTAATTACCTGCATTATTAAGATACTTCAAGATTAAGATAATACCGCGCGTTCCGTAAAACCGCAAAGGAGCCTCCCATGACGTTGACCTATGCCCCAAACCCCGCACCCGCCTCCCGCACCATGGAAGGCTTCCTCGCCCGCTGGTACGCCAAGACCCGCGCCAATGACATGTCCGACTTCGTCGCCCAGGCCAAAGATTTCTCCCAAACCCTTTCCCCCGGAGCCGAGGTCCTCGAAATCGCCCCCGGCCCCGGCTTCTTCTCCATCCAGCTCGCCAAGCTCGGCGATTTTAAAATCACCGCCCTCGACCTGAGCAAAACGCTCTTGGATATCTCCCGCCAAAACGCCCAAAATGCCCACGTCCAAATCGACTTCCGTCTCGGCGACGTTCACGGCATGCCCTTCCCCCCCAACTCTTTCGACGCCGCCTACTGCTCCGCCGCCTTCAAGAATTTCTCCGACCCCCTCCAGGCCTTGCGCGAAATCCACCGCGTCCTCCGCCCCGGCGCCGCCGCCACCATCGTCGACCTCCGCAAAGATGTCTCCCTCGACGAAATCAAAACCTTTGTCCACCAAAGCGGCCGCTCCCGGCTCGACGCCTTCCTGACCACCTTGATTTTCCGCCACACCCTCATCAAGCGCGCCTATACCCAGGCCCAGTTCCAAGACTTCGCCCGCCGCAGCCCCTTCCACGAAGCCCAGATCACCCCAGGTCCCATAGGACTAAAAATCCTCCTCACCAAACCCAACTAAAAACCCAAAATTACTTTGTGCGCCGTTATCAAAGCCGCCGGGTGCTTGCACCCGCGGGATTCCCTCCGCAAAAAGCCCCACGATGGCCATCGTGGGGCCTCCCCATGACAATCCCCGCCGCAACTCGGATTACTCATTACCCCCCGCAAATCTCCCTCGTGTAGCCGCCGGGCTTGACTTCGGTGAGCTGTGTCGAACCGCCCGGCGCGTCCCCGACACCCCAAGACCGCCTCGACAGTCACCGGTGCAGCCCTGTGCCCGCGCAACGGAACCGCGCGCGATAATCGAGTAACCGCCTCCCCCTCGTCACCCAAACCACAACCGATAAAAATCTTTTTCTTTATTACTTTTCAAAACCGCGCGCAACCTCACGTTACTCCCAAACCCCCGCCGCAACTCGGATTACTTTCGCCAGTCTTTCCGGCTCCCGGCAACCGATCAGATATTTCTTCCCGCCCCGCGTCTCCACCCGCACCCCGCGATCGCCCCCAAATAGAAACGCTCGCACTCCTCCTCGCGACCCAACGCCCCATCCATCGAAATCCGCCAGCGGATTCACCGTCTCGACATCCACCTTCGATATTTCCCCGGCATCCACCCGCAACAACGCAAATCCCAACCCGCTGCCCACCCATTAGGCCCCGCAATTCTCCCCCGTGTAGCCGCCGTGCTTGCACGGCGCTTTCCCGCCCAACACCCCAAGGCCGCCCCGACCGTCACCAGACCAGCCATGTACCCCCGCGGCGGAACCGCGCGTGACATTCGAGTAACCGCCTCCCCTCGTCACCCAAACCATAACCGATAAAAATCTCCCCGCTCACCCCGCACCCGGCCAACCCGGCAACGCAAGCCATCTCTTTCACCCGCAACTCGCAACCCGCAACTTCCTCACTTCCCTTTTTTCCTCTCCAAAATTACGGCGATTGATGCTCGGAACCGCGTGGAATATTGAAGATCGGCCGCCATAGACGTACCAAAGAGCGAACTACCCCAAACCGCGCATCAGTCTTAGAACCCGGCATTGCCACATATCGCCATTCGAGAAGTCGTGGATTGGGTTGCCAGTACTCACGTGGGAATAGCGGAATCTCTGCGATCCTCCGTTGGCTTTGAATGCTTTCGTGAAGATTCCCGGTTCCGGCGACAAACAAGCACGTATCACCTTCGGCAAGCTGATATATTCCTTCCGCCGTGGGTACTGAGCCAGCATCAAATTTGAGGCGTCTGCTCCAATCAAGTTCCCCCAGCTCCCTCGAATCCAATTTCACCTTGCTGCCTTTCTTTCGCACGTTGAGCGCCGCCCAGCGGTACTCAAACGGCATGAACCCCGGAGCGATCGCCTTCGCCAGTTTATCAAACTCTAGAACAAGCTTCGGGTGTGCCAAAGTAGTATCGACCGAAGTCCCATACCGATAGAACAAGACTCGCGCGGCGATTTCGCTCGCCACCGCGTAGCGCCACTGATCCGGTATGACCGACCGTTTCGATTTTGCCTGTAGCTTTTTGTGTTTTCGCAGACCGATAAGCGCCATATTCAAATGAAACACGCTGTCCTCGATCCCAAGGTCCCCACATGCCTCGACGAAGGCGGCATTGATCTGCGGATCGGCAAGAACCCGATCAGACGAGAATCCCTGCCGCACCGTCAAATAGGCTCGCGTCACGGCCTTCTCGTATTTTTTTGTGAGATCATCTTGTGGACTTAAATCCTCTATGTATGGCTTCCGGCGCGTGCAGCAGAACGGACAGCGTCGCAGCCAGTTCGTCTGACCCAAGCTGACCATGCCCCACCTTAAGTCGACGGCCAAGCGTGCTTCCCAGAGCCGCGCTGATGGCGAAGTGGTTTAGCTGAGGCATGAAATCATCCATCAACCAAAATTCGAGAACGTGTGAAAGATATCGTCAAGTACGACTGCGACCTCGCCCTGATCCATCTCCTTGCCCATCTTGCGACAAAAAGTCCCCAGCTTTAGCAGCGATTTCTTATCCATTGCCTGCTCTTGTGTCATGTAGCAATGAAGAAGAATCGGAAAATCGCGAACAAGGTTGCCGTTTCTCCCATCATCGCGCCATATCCCTTCCGCCCGAGCCATCGCAGTCCCGCCACCGTAGGTAGCGCCGAAGAACTCCAGCGCCTTACCCTTCCACTCGTCCTGATTCGACAAATTTTTCCCGTCACGATCTGCACTGGGAATGAACAAAACCAACAGCACGCGTCGCGTGGCGGTAGCACCCGGAATTTTAGGCTCGTCAGCCTCCACGAACAATACCCTAACGGCTTTTATCTAAGCGGCACATTCATTGCGGCTTCCCTCGTTTTTCAACCGATTCTGCGCGATTTTCGCATACTCCGGATTCAGCTCGATCCCAACAAAGCGGCGTGCATTCTGCAGGGCGGCAACCCCCGATGTTGCAGTACCCGCGAATGGATCCAACACTAGGTCGCGGTTGTCTGTCGACGCGAGCACAAATTGCTCAATCAACTCCATTGGAAACGTCGCGAAATGATCAAGCGGCGATCGCGCCGTCGCGCACTCAATCACATGGCGCGGAATGGTCCCTTTGTCGTTTAGTCGAAAAATCCGTCCTCGCTTAAACCGCTGACCTTCGGGCCCAGCTTCATCCTTCGCCTTGTTGCCGCCATACCTTTGTCCGTCGGCCCAACGCCGCAATGTTACGGGCGAATAAGGTACCCGGATCTCCCCATCGTTGAACTTATACCCGCGTGGCTGTTTTGTCAGAAAAAGAATGTGTTCATGCGAGGTTCGCCATCGATCGGCGGCGCCGTTAGGCGCTGCATCCGATTTCACCCAAATAAGATCATTCCGTAAAGTCCAGCCCGACTCGACGGCTGCAATCGCAAGCCGCTGAGGAACAAGCTGAAGCGATTTGTTCACATAGCTGTCACCGACAATGAAAAAGCAACTACCAGTTGGCGCTGTTATTCGCAGCAGTTCTGAAAGGATTTTTCTCAATTTTTCGACGAACTGCGTTACTGATCGCTCCCAACCGATCTGCCCTGCGACGTGGTAATCTTTTTGACGGTAATATGGTGGTGACGTAATTGTTGTCTGGACTGAATCATCGGCCAATTCTGCTAAGCGCTTTTCTGCCGACCCCACCAGGATTGCGAAGTCAGGTGCCATCAATTCTAGTTTTAACTTTTTTCGGCCAACCGCCATCCCGCAACCTCCATAGAATTGTCTATCCATCCTGGAAATGACCGACAAGCAACAGCTTCAAACATTCATCGGCAAGATTACAAAAATCTCGTTAGCATTGTCGCCGCCCTGACTTGCAGCCACTTCCGTCCAATGAGTTTCCGGTGTTATGATGCTGCGGTCAAGGAGCCCATGCCAAGTCCCACACTTCTCCCCACCACCTCCCGCCGCAAGCCCCGGCGACCTTCACTAAGAGCCGCCGAGTTCTTCGCCGGCATCGGCTTGGTCCGCCTCGCCTTGGAGCAGCACAGATGGGAAGTCGTTTTCGCCAACGATATAGATCCCGATAAACTCGAAATGTATGAGGCCAACTTCGGCCGCGACCATTTCAAGCTCGGCGACATCCACAAATTGTCCGCCGACGATATTCCCCAATGTGACTTATTCACCGCTTCTTTCCCGTGCAACGACCTCTCAATCGCTGGGGCCTGGAATGGCCTGAGCGGCAAGCAATCATCCGCTTTTTGGGGCTTGGTCGACATCTTGAGGGCGCTCGGAAAGCGGCGACCTCCGTTTGTGATGCTTGAAAACGTGGTTGGGTTCCTTCAATCACACGGCGGCAAAGATTTTGAAACAGCTCTTCTTGCACTGAACTCCCTCGATTACGTCGTGGATGCTTTTATCCTCAATGCGCGTCACTGGGTTCCTCAGAGTCGCGCGCGCCTTTTCGTGATTGCCATGCAATCGGAACACAAGACAAACGGTGGATTTACGATTGAAACCGACGCGCGTCCTGAGCCCCTTTCCACGTTCATCAATTTCCACCCAAACATCCGGTGGCACATCCGTGATCTACCGGACCTCCCCAAGCCAGGCTCTAGATTGAGGGAAATCATAGAGGATTTGCCCAATGATGATCCGCACTGGTGGAGCAAGGATCGCGCCGACTACTTTTTTGGCCAGTTCAGCGAACGCCACCTAGGGGTCGCCCGCCAGATGATGGAGCAAAAGACTTGGCAATACGCCACCGCCTTTCGTCGCGTTCGATATGGCCGCAGCATGGCGGAGCTTCGTACCGACGGAATTGCGGGTTGCCTTCGTACCCCAAGGGGTGGCAGCGGACGCCAAATCCTGTTCAAAGCTGGAAAAGGAAAATTTCAGGTCCGCTTATTGACGGCCCGGGAGTGTGCCCGACTGCAAGGCGTTCCGGACACTTATGAAATTAACGTACCACTTAATCAAGCGCTTTTTGGCTTTGGCGACGCCGTCTGCGTCCCGGCAGTTGAATGGATCGCTAAGAACTATCTATCGCCCATTTTGGGGCACCACGAGCGACTCGCCGCCCACCTGAAATCAAGTCTATTAGAGCGCGCCAAAATCTAGGTACGTAAAGTCCGTGGAAATATCGTCCGCATGCCCGACGATGCTACACCTGTGCGCACCAACGTCCGCGTCCAGTTCGGTATCCGATTAAGAAAGCTGCGCCTCGGGATGGGCCGGAGCCAAGAGGAGCTTGCCCAGCGCGCTGGATTAGACCGCAGCTATGTAGGGAGCGTTGAGCGCGGCGAACGGAACATCAGTCTTGAGAATATCTGTTTATTGGCGAAAGCCCTCGAGCTCCCGCCCAGCGCCCTTTTTGAAAATCTGCAGGTTCCTAAATGGACACGATAGCGTATCGAAACCAGCAAGCGCGCAAATTACCCGCAATGACGGGGGTCTATGTTCTGTGTGATCTCGACGAAGTCCCGATTTACGTCGGCCAAAGTAAGGACGGCATTCGTGCCCGCGTCCGCCGCCACCTGACAAGCGCCAGAAGCGACGTAATCGCCAATCGGCAACTGGACGTCTGGGAAATTGCCTTCGTATGGGCCTGGCCGGTAGCGGAGAAGCGCATTATTGACAAGACGCGAAGGAAGAAGATTGCACCAGCTGACGAGCTTCACATACAGCGAATCGAAAGCGCCCTCTATCACCGATTTGATATCAAGAGTCGTCTAATGAACGGAACGATTGTTCCGCAACTTGCGAAGCGTGAAGCGAGTAGTCTTAAGCTTGACGCTCCAGTAAGGGTTCAAGTGATGAGTGACGACGAAATCGAGAAGAGGCGTGACCCAGCACTTAGGCTTCCTAGGCAAGCAGAGCATTTTAGAAATCTTTTGGACCATATGCTGAACGTCAAAAATGCACCGGAACTTCGTCGCGCGCTCAAGGTGCATTTCTCCAGATTGCAGAAATATTGCCTTGATTTCCTAGCTGCAACCGAGGGCGTAAATACGGCCCCAAAGCAGCTCGATGACGCCGAGTCTTTCGATCAGGAGGATTAGCGGAGCCTGAAAAGCGGTGAGTGCAATTCACCAGCCAGCCATTCAACCAAAACATCGTAAACTTCGTCCCGCTCAAGTTGTGAAACCCTCGCGTAGTCGACATAGACGATGATTTGATCCTCCGACTCCGGCTCAAATCCGCCGCTCCAAACGAAAAAATGCCGCTTGAGTTCTTCAATCTGTTCGTTTGTCATAATGCCCCAATTATTCAAGCTCTCCGCCTTGGACCCAAATTCGGTACATGAGCGACCAATTCACCAAAGCCGAGCGCTCGCAAATCATGCGGGCCGTAAAATCCAAAAATACGGTCCCCGAAATCCTCGTCCGTAAAATCGTCCATCGCCTCGGCTACCGCTTCCGTCTCCACCGTTGCGACCTCCCGGGCACGCCAGACATCGTTCTGCCCGGCCTCCGCAAAATCATCAACATCCACGGCTGCTTCTGGCACCTCCACACCTGCCGCCACGGCCAAACCGCCCCGCGGAACAACGCCAAATACTGGCAACAAAAACGTCTTCGCAACGCCGCCCGCGACCGCGCCACCCTCCGTCAGCTCCGCCATCAACGCTGGCGCGTCCTCACCCTCTGGCAATGCCAACTCAAAAACCCCAGTAGCGTTGCCCGAAGGATCAAAAACTTCCTCGAATCATAAGCCAGATGTGAAAATGAATTTACAATCGCCACGCCGCACCATTCCTAAAAACGGAGCGCGCCCCCACCCAAATCCTGAAATCTAAAATCTCAAATCCTCCCCAACCCCCATCCCACCAAAGGCTTACGCCGCGCAAATTAAACTAGTATACACTAATAAATCTTTCGAAAGCGCTCCGTTCTGTTCCATTGCGCCCACCCACACGATTGCCCCTCCCCTCTCCACTTTCTACCCTCTACCGTCTCTTGCAAATCCTCCTCTCCACCCTCAACGCCAAATACCCCCACGCAAGTTTCGCCCTGCGCTACCTCCACGCCAACCTCGGCCCCCTCCAACCCCAATCCAAAATCCTCGAATTCGAAATCACCCAAAAACCCACCGACATCCTCGAATCGATCCTCGCCGAAAACCCCCGCATCCTCGGCCTCGGTGTCTATATCTGGAACGTCGCCCCCACCACTCACCTCGTCGCCGAACTCAAACGCCTCCGCCCCGACATCAAAATCATCCTCGGCGGCCCCGAAGTCAGCCACGAAACCGACCACCAGGAAATCTGCCGCCTCGCCGATTTCACCATCACCGGCGAAGCCGACCTCGCCTTCGCCGATCTCTGCCAAAAGATTTTGAACAACCACAACCCGCTCCAGCGCATCCTCCCCGTCGATCTCCCCAACTTCTCCCAGCTAAAACTCCCCTACGATTTCTATACCGATCACGACCTCGCCCATCGCGTCGTCTACGTCGAAGCCTCGCGCGGCTGCCCCTTCTCCTGCGAGTTCTGCCTCTCCTCACTCGACGTCCCCGTCCGCAACGTCCCGCTGGAAAACTTCCTCCCCGCAATGCAGCGCCTTCTCGACCGCGGCCTGCGCCGATTCAAATTCGTCGACCGAACCTTCAACCTCAATCTTCCCTTCAGCCGATCGATCCTCGAATTCTTCTGGCAGCGCTACCAGCCGGACCTCTTCCTCCATTTCGAAATGATCCCCGATCGCCTCCCCGAAGGCCTGCGCGATCTGATCCAAAAGTTTCCCTCCGGCGCGCTGCAATTCGAAGTCGGCATCCAAAGCTTCAACCCCGAAGTCTGCCAGCGCATTAGCCGCCGGCAGGACCCCCAGCGCATCGAAGACAACCTCAAATTCCTGCGCCACGAGACCGGCGTTCACGTCCACGCCGACCTCATCGCCGGCCTCCCCGGCGAAGACCTCCAATCCTTCGCCGCAGGCTTCGATCGCCTGCTTTCGCTCGGCCCCCAGGAAATCCAGGTCGGCCTCCTCAAGCGCCTCCGCGGCACCCCCATCGTCCGCCACGACGCCGAGTACCAGATGATCTATAGTCCCAATCCTCCTTACGAAATTCTTCAAACCGGCGCCATCGACTTCCCCACCATGCAGCGCCTGCGCCGATTCGCCCGATTCTGGGACCTTGTCGCCAACAGCGGCAACTTCCTCCTCTCCGCCCCCCTCATCTGGCAAGAGACCTCGCCATTCGCGCGATTTTTGCACTTCAGCGACTGGCTTTTCGCCCGCACCGGCAAAAATTACGCCATCTCCCTCCACCGCCTCGCCGAGCTGCTCTTCACCTTCCTTACACAGGAATTGGGCCAAAATCACGCACAAGTTGCCCAGTTGCTCTGGGAGGATTACCAACGTGGCGGCCGCTCCGACCGCCCCCCATTTTTGCTGAAACATTTGCCCCCCGCCGCCATGAAAGTCACCCGGAGGAACATACACCCGGCCGTCAAACGACAAGTCCGACGCCTTGCTTGAATTAAGGTTTCGTCGGCTAATCCGAAAATGGGTCCCGACTTTTCCCTTGCCTTGGAATCGCACCCTGCTTGCCAACCGAACTCTTTTCATGCAAGATTCCCACCGATTATTCGGATTTTCCGGGCTGCGTCTGGCTGCCGGACACCCTGTTTTCTCGGCCCGCTGAAAGGAGCGACTTTTGCGTCCGTCTTCCAACCCGCTTCGGAAATTCCTGACTTGCCTTTTGGGCGTCGCGCTCGCGGGACTTGTCAGCGGCTGCGAAATCAACGACTTCATCAACCCCGGCGAACCGCGCATTGTCGATCCAGATACCGCGCAACACCCTCTCGTCGTTCCCGTCCTCGATACGCTCGCCAGCGGCGTTGAAGAACCAGACGCCGCCTATGCCGACGCCACCGACATCGAGCCCGCCGATCTCATCCCCGACATCACCGACTACAAGATCGGCCCCAACGACCTGGTGAGCATTTCGATCTTCGATCTTCTGGGCGAAGGCACCGGCGAACAAGTGAAGACCGCCCGCGTGACCGAAACCGGGATGGTCAGCCTTCCGTTCATTCAGCCGGTGAAAGCCGCCGACCTCACTGAGCGCCAGCTTGAAGACGCGGTCTCCAAGGCCTACGAAGACGCCCGGCTGATCCGCAACGCGCGGGTCTCGGTGACCGTGGAAGAAGCCCGGGCCCAGACGTTCAGCATCCAGGGCAACGTCGGCACGCCCGGCGAATACCAGCTCACCAAGCCGGATTTCCGCATGCTCGACGCGATGGTCACGGCAAAAGCCCCGGCGGTGGCGATCGGCGTTCCTTACGCCTACATCATCCGCAAGGTGACGCAGCCGGGCACGGGAGAGTTGAACCCTTCAAACACTCCCCCCGCCCCCGAGTCTCCGGATACGATACCTCCTCCGCCATCTCAATCGCCGGGAACGACTCCCCAGCCCCAACCGCAGCCGCCAGCCGACAACGCCCGCCCCCACGCCCACGCCCACGCCGGCTCCCATGCCGCCTCCCGCGACAGCCCCTGGCGATCTGCTCGCGCCACCCCCCACGGCTCCTGGCCCCCAGGGCCGCGCGATCCCGGATTCTTCTGCTCCCAAGCTGCTTTCCAGCGCCGCCCCGGCTTCTGCCTCTGACGACGCCGCTCCGCCTCCGCCCAGCGGCAAGGTCTTCAAGTTCGACGACCTGGAAACCCCGACGGATGTACGCATCATCCGCGTACCGATCGACCAACTGCGCCAATACGGCGAACTCAAATACAACATCGTGATCCGCCCCAGCGACATGATCATCGTCCCCGACCCAACCAACGGCGTCTATTATATGGGTGGTCACGTCACCCGCCCTGGCGTATTCGGACTCACAGGCGAAAAGGTAACCCTCAAAGACGCCTGGGTCGCCGCCGGTGGCGCCGATGACTTCGCCATGCCCTTCCGAACCGAGGTCGTCCGCCGCATCGGTACCAGCCGCGAAGTCGGTATCCGCGTACACCTCGACAAGATCCTGAATTTCCAGGAGCCCGATATTTATCTCAAGCCAAACGATGTGATTTACGTCGGAACCGACATTTTCGCGCCCTTCCTTGCCGCGGTACGCAATTCCTTCCGCATATCCTATGGCGCAGCGTTCCTTTATGACCAGAACTTCTACACCGGCCCCAACGTCTTCTAAGGAGCGGCTTTTGATTTCGTATTCAAATACCCGGCGTATCGTCCGTCTTAACGGCGCATTCAAGGTTGTCGTTCTCGTCGCCTTCGCCGCGATGTTCAGCGGCTGCGAAATCAACGACTTCATCAACCCCGGCGAACCGCGCATTGTCGATCCGGACACCACGCAACACCCCCTCGTCGTTCCCATTCTCGATACGGTCGCCAGCGGAATCGAGGAACCCAACACCGCTTTCGCGAGCGCCACCGACATCGAGCCCGCCGATCTCGTCCCCGACATCACCGACTACAAGATCGGCCCCAACGACCTGGTAAGCATTTCGATCTTCGATCTTCTTGGGGAAGGCACCGGCGAGCAGGTGAAAACCGCCCGGGTGACTGAAACCGGAATGATCAGCCTGCCGTTCATTCAGCCGGTGAAGGCCTCGGGTCTGACCGAGCACGAGCTTGAAGACGCGGTCTCCAAGGCCTACGAAGATGCCCGGCTGATCCGCAACGCGCGGGTCTCGGTAACCGTTGAAGAAGCTCGCGCCCGCACCTTCAGCATCCAGGGCAACGTCAGCTCGCCCGGTGAGTATCAGCTCACCAAGCCTGATTTCCGCATGCTCGACGCGATGGTGACGGCGCACGCCCCGGCGGTGGCGATCGGCGTTCCCTACGCCTACGTCATCCGCAAGGTGACGCAGCCCGGCACCGACGAGTTGAACCCTTCAAGCACACCCCCAGCCCCAGAGTCTCCCGAGACAACGCCTCCACCGCCATCCCAGCAACCGGGCATGACTCCCGAGCAACAGCCGACGACGCCCGCGCCGACTCCCACGACAGCGCCTGGCGATTTGCTCGCGCCACCCCCCACGGCTCCCGGCCCCCAGGGCCGCGCGATCCCGGATTCTTCTGCTCCCAAGCTGCTTTCCACCGCCGCCCCGGATTCTGCCTCTGACGACGCCGCTCCGCCTCCGCCCAGCGGCAAGGTCTTCAAGTTCGACGATGTGGAAGCTCCGACGGATCAGCGCATCATCCGCGTACCGATCGACCAACTGCGGCAATACGGCGAACTGAAATACAACATCGTGATTCGTCCCGACGACATGATCATCGTCCCCGACCCCATCAGCGGCGTTTACTACCTCGGCGGTCACGTCGCCCGCCCCGGCGTATTCGGGCTGACAGGCGAGAAAGTGACCCTTAAGCAGGCGTGGATTGCTGCCGGTGGTGCGGATGACTTCGCCATGCCCTACCGAACCGAAATCATCCGCCGCGTCGGCACCAACCGCGAAGTCGGCCTCCGCGTACATCTGGACAAGGTTTTAAATCTGCAGGAACCTGATATTTATCTCAAGCCAAACGACTTTATTTACGTGGGCACCGCATTTTCGCGCCCTTTTCTGGCTGCAATGCGAAATTCCTTTCAGTTTAACTTATGGAGCGGGCTTTCTTTATGACCAGAACTTCTACAATGGGCCAAATAACTTCTTCTAATGCGAGGGTTTTTTATCGGTCCATTCTTGCGGCGAATATGATCTGAATGTTAATGCTGTGGGATAAAGGTCCGATGCCGCAATAGTTGGATCGCGCCGGTTTTGCGAGATTATTGAACCGGTGGCCGGGTTCCGGCGTAACTGTGCGACACGAACTGATTTTTTTGAATCGCCAGGAGGGCGGCTGGTTGTAGTCTCTCATGAGCCAGACGCAGATTAACGAGTGGGGGTCGCCGCCGATATTGCTTTCGGTGGTGCTTTGCCCCTGATCGCCGCCAGGATCAGGCTGAGCCGGCTTCCCAGCCCCTGATTCTCGGGCTCAGCCGATCTGCCTGGATTCAGATCGGCGTTATCGCTTTGCTGTTCGGCGCCTTTTCTGGCCGAATCTCCGCCGGCTCTGGGACAAGACCAATCCCTTCTACGGCGAAGCCAACTGGGGCCACGCCATCTGCATTCCCGTTCATCGGGCTCTACTACCTTTATGTAAACCGCGAAAAGCTGCTGAGCCCCTCCGTGCCCGCCATAACCACGCGGATCGCAAACGGCGCTGCGGGTTTGGGTCCTGATTGCCCTCGTTGCCCTGCTTTGCCGCTCGGTGCTGATTCGCGAAGAAATCACTCCGATCATTCTTCCCCGTCGCCGCAGCTGTGCCGCATTCATCATCGCGACGCGGCTTTCGGCCTGACCTCACGCGCCGATCTGATTCTCTCCTGAATCGCGCCGAGGAACATTCCGCCGGTTGGTTCGGCGGGTTCATCATGCTCTTCGGCATCGCCATTTTTCAGTACGCAATCTTCCCCGGACAGAACGATTTCCTGAAAGATTTCGGGATGGTCGTCACGCTGTTCGGCGTGGTGCTGGCGCTTGACGGGGTGGGAGCGTAATGAAGATCGCCTGGTTTCCCATCGTCTTCCTGGTCTGCGGCATTCCCTGGCCGGGCCTGGTCTACAGCAAAGTCGCCGGCCCCCTTCAGCAGCTGGCCGCCAACGTCGCGGTCTGGACGCTGCAGTTGACCGGCGTCGAAGCCACGGTCGGCGGCACCAAAATCTCGATGATCGGCGGCGACGGCAACTGGCGAACGCTCAACGTCGCCGAAGCCTGCGCGGGAATGCGCTCGCTGATGACGTTCATCTCCGTCGCGGCGGCGGTCGCGTTTCTGTCGCAGCCGGCCCCTGTGGCAAAAAATCATCGTCGTTCTTTTCGCCGTCCCGATCGCGATCTTCTTGTAACGTGATGCGCGTCTCCGGCCAGGGGCTTCTGGATCGCTACGTCAGCCATTCGCTTTCCGAGAATTTTGCCCACCAGTTCGTCGGGCTGATCATGCTGATCCCGGCGTTTCTGCTGATATTGCTGGTGGGATGGATCCTGGATCAGATTTTCGTGGAGCAGATCGACCGCCGCGTTCGTGCCCATGCCGCCGAAGGTCATTACCCGCAATCGCGGCCGATACCGGCGGCGAATTCCCGTCGACGCAACTCCGCGAACCCTGGCGGAGATTCGCGGCAACGACACAGCTGCGGCCGGCAGACTCCCAGGCCGGCGCCCGGCATAAGCCTCCGCCACCAGCCCGCCGCCGACCCCGCAGAAAGCTCCGCCCGCACGTCGCAGCCTGGCGGAAATTCCGCGGCAAAGACACCGCTGCCGGCGAAGGCCCGCTGCGCAAATGCCGCCTCCAATTTCAATCCTTCGAACCAAAGCCGCTAGTCGCCGTCCCAGGCCGCCCGCCCAGACTGCCCCGCAGGCACCGCGATGGATCCGAAATCCGTCGTCCCGCCGCCCCCATCAGTCCGCCTTGCCCCGCGCGTTCCGCGCCCCGCAAACGTCCGGCCGACGGCAATCAGGATTCCCAGCACCCGGAGACCAACCATGAATGCAACTCCCGCACGATCATCCCCGGCAAAATCCCCCATAAAATCCCCTCGGGGGATCGTGCAGCCGACCTTCCTGGTCGTCGCCGGGATTCTTCTGCTTTCCGCGGTCGCCTTCAACGGCTTCGTCTGGAACCTCAAGCTCCATTTCAAGAAGGAAGCCGTCCCGCAGCCGCGAGGATTACCGCGAGATGCCCCCGCTCATGGGCCATTGGCTCCAGGTCTCGCAGGACGACAAGCTCGATAAGGAAACCGAAGACGTTCTCGGGACCGAAAAATACATGTATCGCGATTACATTCAGGTCGATCGCGCCGGCGCGGATCTGGTCGCCTTCGCATGGCTGCCAGGCTCAGACGTGGACAACGTCCGCCATCAGGACACCCATCATCGATCAGGCCGATCGAGACCGACGCTGAAGCCGCCCGAGCGAAATTCAACGCCGCCGTCCTTCGATCAGCAGGTCAAGATGATCAACGACTGCCTCAAGAACAAAACGCCCGCCGAGCGCAAGGAGATCGTGACCAATCGGATGAAATGCGCATGGACACCCCGGCGACGTCATTCATCTCGGCCTCACCTATTACACCGGTCTGGTCGATACCGTCGCCCACATCCCCGACCGCTGCTACATCGCCGACGGCTACGAGCCCTCAATTCCTACACCCAGCCGACCTGGCAGCTTGGCCCCGACGCCGCGGGCAAAATCCCTTCCGCTGGCCGGTTCGATTCATCAGCTTTCGAGGACTCCACCGGCAACAACCGCGTTTCCAAATGCGTCGCCTACGTCTTTCACACCAACGGGCACTATGAAAGCGATCCTCTCGGTGTTCGCCAAACCCTCGAAGACCTCACCGAACGCTACGGTTATTACGCCAAAATCGAACTAATGACCCTCGGCGAGGATACCGATGTCGCCAGCGCGGCGATGACGGAATTCCTGACCGTCGCCAGACCCCAAATCGAATTATGCTTCCCAGATTGGCAGAAACTGAAGCATTCCCATGCGTAGGAGGCTTCCACCACGTCAGGACCGCACTTTTACATGCAACTTTACGCTTCATGAAGCATAATTCCTGATACCCAATTCCTTCGGTCGGGCCGATTTATCGGTCAATTTCAGGCGGAGTTCGAAGAGAAACCAATGGCAAGACGGCTCAACACAAGGTTTTTAACGATATTGCTACTCTGTTTCGTCGGGCTTGTCGCCGCCGTGCTGCTCGCCGAGCGATTCCTCATCCACGATCACCCGGATCATTACATCGCCCTCGGCGACGAGGACATGAAGGACCACAACTGGCAGGACGCGGTCGCCAATTACGCCAAGGCCGCCGCCCTCGATGTCCACAACCCCGACACCGATATCCGCCTTGGCGAGGCATACGACCAGTTGGTCCAGTTCGATCCGACCGCTTTCTCCGCCGAAATTTCCGCCTACAGCCAGGCCCTGGAAATCAATCCCAATTACTTGCCTGCCCTTGAGTCGCTCGCCGAGGTTTATCGCAAGGAAGTCTCCCAGGTCCCGAATGCAACTTCCTTCCGCAATGCGATCGACTACAGCCGCCGCGCCTACCAGGCGGACCCCGCTCACAGCCAGCCGATGGAAATCCAGGCCGACAAGCTGGTCATGCAGGCCTGGGCCGGTGGCCTCGACGCCGACCAGTCCGAAGTCGACGGCGCCATCAAGGAAATGAAGGACCTATGGGCGAAGAATCCGGCCAGCGCCGATCTCGCCCTGGCCATCGCCACTTCCGAAGCCGAAAAAGGACAGTTGCTCGCGGCCCAATTGGGGGCGCTCGAACAGCCCCCGGAAGTTACCCAACACTATCAAAACGCCGTCGCCATTTTCGAATCCGTACTGACCGGCCCCAACGGCGGGTCGCAGGCCGGTAACGCCGCGATGCACTACGCCTTCGCTCGCGTGCTGGAAGGCATCTCCGGCGCCGATCAATCCAGCCCCGACAACAAGAAGAAATACCAGGACCGCGCCCAGGACGAAATCGCCAAGGCCATGTCCCTCGCCAAGTCGGACCAGCCGGAATACCTCGATATCTACCAGTTCGCCGCCGACATGGCCGTTTCACGCAACGACGCGAAGGGCGCCCTGAAAATCTACGACGAGATGCCCGACAGCCCGCGCGTTCGCCTTCAGCGCGCCGACCTGCTCGGCCGATCGCCCGAGACGCAGGACCAGGCCGTCGATGTCCTGCGAAACACGCTCGCCTCCCTCTCCGACGATCCCAACCATATCGCCCTGGGCGGCGTCCGTTTTGCCGCCATGATCGAGCTGGCCAAGATCGACGTCTTCCGTTACCTCCCCATGAAGACCTCCGAGCAGAAGACAAAGCTGCGCGACGAAATCCGCTCCCTGCTCGATAAGCTCGACAGCGTTGCCGGTTTCCGCGTCATCTATCCGATCAAGGAAATCGAAGCCCGCTTCCAGATCGGGTCCGGGGGCGACGATGAAATGACGGGCATCCAGAACATCAGCAAGCTGATGGCCGACAATGCCCCCTCCAAGAAAGACTCCTACTGGTACACGTTCGAAACCCTCCTTGCCCAGGGATATGAGGACACCAATCAGACCGCCAACGCCGTCCAGATCCTCAAGGACGTCAACGCGGAATATCCCAACGACGTTCCGGTCATCAAGCATTTGATTCGCCTGCTGATCATCGAGCAGCCCGACCAGGCGCCGCCCCTGATCGAAAACCTCGTCAAGCTCACCCCCAACGACCCTGAAATCACGGTCTTCCGCATTCAGTTGCTCCTCAGCGAGCCGGACAAAAATCGTGAGAAGATTGAGCGGCTCTATACGGTCCTGCCCGAAAACTCGCCGCGCCAGTGCAGTGTGAAGGCGCGGGTCGCGATGACCATTCAGGATGACGAGGATGCCGTCCGCCTTTTCCGGGAAAGCGTCGACAAAAACCCCGCTGATGCGGACGACTGGGTCGTCCTCACCCAGATTCTCTTCCACCTCGGCCGGAAAGAGGAATGCCTCGCCGCCGCCGAGCACGGTCTGGCGGCCAATCCCACGGATGTGCGCCTGCGACTGATGATCCCCGGCATCAAGGGGGAAGATCCCAAGGTGATCGAAAGCATGCAGATGGACATGGCCAAGGAAAACCCGGACAAGGTGCAGGGCCAACTCATCCTTGCCGGTCTAGCCGCCAAACACAACGACGATGTCGGCACCGAGGCGCATCTGAAAGCGGCGGCAAAACTGTCGCCGGATTCCGCCCGCGTCCAGGACCTTCTTTTCAACCTCTACCTCAAAACCGAACGCTACAACGATGCCGCCGCGTGCATCCCTATCCTCGCCGCCGCCGATGGCGATCACGCCGGCGGCGACCTATACCGCCTTGGCCTGGCCATGGCCCGCAAGGACAACGCCACCGCCGAAGCCATTGCCCGCCGGCTCACGCTCGACAAGGCGCAGTTCGCACGCTCCTGGCTGTCGCTCGGAGACGTCCTCCAGGCCGAAGGACAATTCGACCAGGCCGTGCCCCAGTATCTCGTCGCTCTTCAGAAGGAATCCAACCTTGTCGAAGCCTACGCTGGCCTGGCCAAGTGCTATTACGCCATGCACCGCCCTGACGACGCCCTGCACACGCTCGAATGACGGCCTGGGCCGCCTTCCCGAGGAACCCACCCTCAGCAAAATGCGCCTGAGCCATGAGCTGACCTACGGCCAGCCTGCCGACGCCGTCAAGGATATTCAGCAGGAACTGGCCGCGCACCCCAATCAGCCAGAGCTGTACGCCGCCATGGCCGACGTCGTCCTTCGTTATTGCGATATTCTCCGCAAGAACAATCAGCCTGACGACGCGGCCAAGCAGGCACAGGCCGCCGTCACGCTGCTCAAACCAAAGATTGATCAGTGGCCCGACGAAGAGGAGCTCTATATCGCCCTCTCCGACTGCCAGCTCGCGGCCAAACAACCCAACGACGCACTTCAGACCCTCAACGACTGGGCCGCTCGTCCCCAGTGGCGCATCCAGCCGGATCCCTATGTCGCCCTCTCCAGCTTCTACGAGCGCGTGGGAATGCCCGACCAGGCCGAAGAACAAATGCACGACGCCATGGCGCGATCCGGCTATCGCTACGACCTTCAAATTCGCATGGCAAGCCTTCTCGCCTTGCACAAAAAATACGACGACGCCATCCACCTGCTGCGCGAAGTCAACTCCGACGTGCCGCAGGTGCGCGAAAAATTATCCAGATCCTCCTGGTATCGGATCGCTTCGACGACGCCCAGGCCGAACTCCGCTCCGATCTCAGCAAAATCCTCCCAACGCGGAAACGCTCCTGACGATCTGGGCTCTGAGCCTCTATGAGCACAACCATTTTGCCGAGGCAGCGGATCGTGCTACCAAGGCCCTGGCCATCACCCCCAACGATCAGACGGCTCTGTTCTGCCGCGGCCGGGCCGCGCCTTCGCACCCGTCCCCCCGATCCAAGCGGCGGCCTACAGGACTTGGAAATCGTCCGCCAGTCCACTCCCACCAGCCTGGAAGTACGCTTCTATCTCGCCGACGCTTATACGCTGCTCAACCAGCAGGACGCAGCAGAGAAGGAACTCGAAGCCGGTCTGCGCATCGATCCAAACAACAAGGACATCCGCATGCGCCTCGCCCGGCTCTACAGCACCGGGCCCCATCCCCGCCTCACCGAAGCGCTGAGAATTTTTCAGGACGTCGATTCCGTTCCGCCCTTCAATAAAGACCCCGACGTCTTTCAGGGCGAGGCCGTCCTCTTCGACCAAACCGGCGATCTTCAGGACGCCATGGCAAAGAGTGAGATCGCCCTCTCGCTGGCTCCTCAAAACGAAGCGATCGTTCGAACCAACATGCAGCTCCTGAAGCATAGCCAGAACTGGCAGGCCGTCGTCGATCACTACACGGCGCCTTGATCCAAAATTCAAATCCACTTCCTGGGCGCTGTGGGACGTAGCCCTGGCCGAGAAAAATCTCTCCAGCGACCAGGCCCTCCCCGACTTTAAGCGTGCCCTTCAGGCCGCGGCTAATGATCGCGATTCCATCGACCTCGACGCCATCGCCCAAAACATCTACAATCAGTTCGGCTTCGACGAGGCGGTCAACGATGTCTCCGCCATCTCCCAAAACAATGTCATTGGGCAGATCTGTGTCGCCCAGCTCTATCAGACCCACGGCGATTCCAATTCCGCCGTCTCGACGATGGACGGCATCATGGGCAACCTCGACAAGCTCAGCCCCGCCGACCAGGTGAACGTCCTTGGCACCGCCGCCGTCATGTACCAGATCGCCAAGCCCACCCCCATGGTTGACAAAGCCTATGCCGCTTACAAGCGATGGATCGCCATCCAGCCCGACAACCTCGAGGCGCTCAACAACCTCGCCTGCCTCCTCGCCGACAACTACAACCCCCCGCGCACCAGGAAGGGCTCCAATACGCCAACCAGGCCGTCGCCAAAATGTCCCTCCTCGGCCGCACCGAACCCAGGCTTCTGGATACCCAGGCCTGGCTCATGATTCTCAGCGGCTCAGTCCCCGACGGCGTCCATGTCCTTAACGACGTCCTCAATAATTTCGCCCCATTCCCCGACGCTTATCTTCACCTCGGTGAAGGCTATCTTCGGATGGATACCCCCGACGCCGCCCAAGCCGAGCTTCAGGCAAAACTGGGCCTCCAAATGATCAAAAAACAGGACCCCGCGGCACAAGACCCCGTGCTTCGCGCTAAGCTCCAGGATTTACTCGACCGATCTGAGAAATTGAGGACCGGTCAGCAGCAGGCACAGGCCCCATAAGCACTTGGGTGAGTTGCCGGAAATATGGAAATTACTTGAATGCCTCGATCTAAAATGAGAGTATCTATGGAGTTCGGGAATCCACAGGGGTGCGTCTTCCCGCACGTTGGTCTGGAGTCTGACCGCGGTTTAAGCCCCGCAAAATTTATCGGTCGGTTCGGCTCCTCAGGAGATGTATCGTTATGACTACCTTACCTCAGACGGCGGCAGTTCGACTGCCACGCCCAGGTTTTTCCGCCCTCCCGGCGCCTGCTTCCCTTGCCATGGGGCCCGTCGCCTATGGCCCCGGTACCGGCCCCGCCATGACCGGCGCCGACGCCTGGAGAGTCATTCGATCAAACTTCTGGCTCATCCTTCTGATCCTCGTCGTTAGCGGCGGCATCGGCTATGGGATCAACTACTGGCTCCTTAAATACCACCCCCATTTCACTGCCGAGGGAACCGTTGTCGTCCGCGGCGTCGTCGAAACCGGCGACGAAGACGCCGTCAACAAGAACAACGACGAATACAACATCTCCGCCATCCCCATCGAAGTCCGCCTCCATAGCACCTTGCTCAAAAGCATGCCTCTCATTTCCGAAGTGCTCAGGGACCCCAACGGCGATGTCCGCAGCACCGCCTGGTTCCACCGCCACGCCACTATCCAGGATGCAAAGGCCGATCTTCAGGAAAATCTCGAAATCGGCTCTTCACCTGATTCCCGGCTGATCGCAATCAGCTTCACCGACTCCGATCCCCAGTCGGCCCAGATCATCGTCAAATCCGTCGTCGATCAGTACATCAAGGACCAGGAGGATCACAACCGCGACCTCCGCTACACTTTCAACCTTGACCTGGAAAATGAACAAACCACCGAGGAAGGAAAGGTCAAGCTCGACGACGGCGACATCGCCGACCTCCTCGCCGACCTCAACGCCGACGGCGTCACCGAAGGAATGAGCAAAATCAGCGAAAAGGACATGCAGCTTCAACAGCTCATCCAGAGCGAGCAGACCGCCCAACTTGCACAGGAAACCGCCCAGGAAGAATTCGAGAATCTCGAAGTGCATATTCAAAATGATCCCAACAACGTGCCGCAGGTTGAGACCAGCTCAACGACGATGATGCGATCAAGGATCCTGCGCCGGCAGGCAAACGACCTGGAAACTTCGCTTTCCGCCGCCTCCGGTGGCGCCATGATGGCCGACAGCCCCGGCACTCGAACGCCTCCAAAAGGAAACTCTCACCGTCGAGAACACCCTTAAAATGCAGGAGGAAAGGGCACGCATTCGTTATCGCAGCGAAGTCGAGGAATCGCTTCGCGAAAAACTCGACTCCGCCAAGCGCGAGGCCGAGGCCCTGCAAACCGACATCAAATCTATCACCGGACAGATGGCGACTCTCTCCGAAAAAAAGCAGCAGCTCCTGCTAAAGCAGGCCGAACGCGATCGCGACAACCAGAAGCTTGAGAAAACCGAGGATGAGCTTGAAGAAATCGCCAACTACAACGCCAAGCACGATTTCGCCGGTGTCTCCTGGGAATCGTTCCCGAACTCCCGGAAATGCCCAGCTTCCCCAAGCTCTATCAGACGATGATCGTCGCCATCGCCGCCGGACTGATCTTGCGCTCTGGGCATCGTCTTCCTGCGTGAATTCATCGATACCTCCATCCGTTCGCCGCGCGACATCACCCGCGTCGGCTCGCTCAACCTCCTCGGTATGGTTCCGCACGAGGACGACGATCCACAGTCCGCCGGAGCCCGGCTCCCCGTCGTGATCTTCGAAGCTCCCCATTCCATGATGGCCGAGCAGCTCCGCCAGGTGCGCACCCGGCTGCAGCACAGCTCTTCCCTCGACACCACGCGCAGCATCCTGGTCACCAGCCCCTCGCCCGGCGACGGAAAATCCACCATCGCCTGCAATCTCGCCAGCGGGCTGGCCCTCAACGGCCGGCGAATCCTCCTCGTCGATGCCAACTTCCGCAGGCCCGGAATTGCATCGCGTCTTCAATCTCGGCCAACGAGCAGGGCTTCTCCGATGTCCTCAACAGCCTCGATATCTTCGAGCACGCCGTGCAGGAAACCCAGGTCCCCAATCTCTTCGTTCTCCCCAGCGGGCCACAAGCCCACCAACGCCACCGAACTGGTCGAAAGCCAGTTGCTCGTCGATTTCATCGAACGCGCTCTGGAAGAATTCGATCACGTGATCTTCGACAGCGGCCCGCTGCTCTTCGTCTCCGAAACCGTCGGCCCTCGCCCCGCGCGTCGACGGCGTCGTCACCGTCGTCCGCGCCCGCACCAACACCCGCGGCGTCCTCACCCGAATGCGCGACACGCTCCGCCAGGTCAAGGCCGAACATCTCGGCGTCGTCCTCAATGCCGTCCGCGCCCAGGGCGGCGGATACTATGGCCGAAACATCCGCACCTACTACGAATACCAAAACAACGGCGGCGGCCGCGCAGCGTGATCACCCGCCTCTCCCAGCACTCTGGCGAGACGGGCAGGGGTGAGCGGCCGTCCAAACAATATTCGCGTTACACTCCGCATCTCAATGTCCGATGAGACGCGATCCTATTCCCCTTTTCCCCCTCCCCCGAAAACTGCACCCGCACTCCCAGGCTCACTCCACCGCCGCCAACGGTCGAGACAATCTCGACCCTCACGCAGTCCCCCCGCAAGGCTATCGCATCTCCATCACCCCCAATTCCTGCCGCATCATCGCCCACGACCCCGCGGCGTCTTCTACGCCCGCCAGACGCTCGCCCAGCTTCAATCGCTCTACCCCACCGCCATCCCCTGCCTCGAGATCGAAGATTCGCCCGATTTCCCCGTCCGCGGCGTCATGCTCGACATCAGCCGCGACAAAGTCCCCACGATGTCCACACTCTTCTCCCTCGTCGATCGCCTTGCCGAGATGGAAGATCAACCAGCTCCAGCTCTACATCGAGCACACCTTCGCCTACCGCGGCCACGAAGAAGTCTGGCAGAACGCCAGCCCGCTGACCGCCGATGAAATCCGCGCAGCTGGACGACTATTGCAAATCGCGGTTCATCGACTTCGTCCCCAATCAGAACAGCTTCGGCCACATGGAGCGCTGGCTGCAAGCATCCCCGCTATCTGCCCCTGGCCGAAGCCCCCGACGGCGCCGAAACGCCGTGGGGATTCCGCTGGAAAGGGCCGTTCAGCCTCTGCCCCACCGATCCCGCGCAGCCTCGAGCTCCTGGCCGATCTGTACTCCCAGCTCCTCCCCAATTTCTCCAGCCGCCTCTTCAACGTCGGCTGCGACGAAACCTTCGACATCGGCCAGGGCCGCAGCAAAGACGCAATGCGATCAGCGTCGGCGTCCACCAGGTCTATCTCGATTTCCTCAATCCGCGTGAATCGGCTCGTCTCAGACCCACAGCCGGCGGATGATGTTCTGGGGCGACATCATCCTCAAAGAGCCGACGCTGATCCCGCAATTGCCAGCAGGATGCGATCGCCCTGATCTGGGGCTACGAAGCCGATCATCCCTTCGACGCCGAAGCGCCGCATCTTCGCCAAAGCGGCATCGAATTTTATGTCTGCCCCGGCACCAGCAGTTGGTGCAGCATCGCCGGCCGAACGGACAACATGCTCGCCAATCAGCATCGCCGCCGCCACGCGCCGGATTGGCCACACGGCGCCATCGGATATTCTCAACACCGACTGGGGCGATTACGGCCATCTGCAATATCTCCCCATCAGCTATCGCCGGCTTCGCCGCCGGCGCCGCGATGAGCTGGTGCCTCGAATCCAACCGCGATCTGCCCCTCGCCCGGCTGCTGGATCTCCATGCTTTCAAGGACTCCGCCGGCGTGATCGGGCAAGCCGCACTGCGATCTGGGAAATGTCTACAAATCCGTCGGCAAACTGATCCCCAATCGCTCGGCGCTGTTCAGCATTCTCGTGCCCATCATCCACCCACACAGATCCGATGGAAGGAATTACGCCCGGGAATCTGGAAGCCGCCGTCGCGGCCGATTCAATGCCGCCATGCGCGGATTTTCCAAAACCAAACTCCAGCGCCCGATGCCGCAACTGATCAAAGATGAATTCGCAAACGCCGCCGCGATGCTCGACTATGCCTGCCGATAATTCCGCGGCAAGCCGATCCGCGACAAATTATCGAATCGCACCGCCGCTGCTGGCTGCGCGAAATCGGCCTCGGCGGGCTCGAAGACAGCATGCAGCTCGACTTTCCCAATTGGCAATAGGCAATCAGCCGCAATCGTAATATGCCCCCATGTCCGAACGCGTGACAATCATCGGCGACGGCGCGATGGCCACGGTCTGCTCCCTGCTGCTCAGCCAGGGCGGGCACGAGGTAACCCTCTGGGGCGTATTCGAGGAATCGATCAACCGGCTTGATCCAGAACCGCGAAAACCAGCGGCTCCTGCCGGGCGTGAAGCTGCCACGAAATGTGCGGCTCACCGCCAACGACGCCGAATGTTTCGACGGATGCACGCTGATCCTCTCGGCGGTTCCGACGCAATACATGCGCAGCGTCTGGAAGCGGCTGGCGCAACTTATGTCCCGCCGGGGTGCCGATCGTTTCGGTGGCCAAGGGGATTGAAAATCAGACGCTGCTTCGGCCGACGCAGATTATTGCCGGATGTGGTGGGGCGCGGGCGGAAGCTGGCGGCGCTTTCGGGGCCGAATATCGCGGCCGAACTGGCCCGCTATCTCCCCGCCACCGCCGTCGCCGCCGCCGAGGATGACGAATTCGCCAAGCGGATCCAGAGCGTCTTTTCCACGCAATGGTTCCGCGTCTACACCAATTCCGACGTGATCGGCACGGAACTGGCCGGGGCGACGAAGAATATCATCGCCATCGCCGCGGGGATTCTCGACGGCCTGGCCGCGGGGAACAACGCCAAGGCGGCGCTGGTCACGCGCGGGCTGGTGGAAATCACCCGGCTCGGCGTGGCGATGGGGGCAGCCAGGAATCGACCTTTCAGGGCCTGGCCGGCCTGGGCGATCTGATCACCACCTGCGTCAGCCCCGAAGGCCGCAACCGCACGGTCGGCGAGCAGATCGGCAAAGGCCGAAAACTTCAGGACATTCTCGGCTGCGATGGACAGCGTCGCCGAAGGCGTGCCGACGACGCGCAGCGTGCGCGAGATTTCGATCCGCTACAAAGTGGAGATGCCGATCACCGAGGCGGTTCATGCGGTTTTGTTTGAGGGGATGGATGTGATTCGGGCGCTGACGACGCTGATGACGCGGGAGTCGAAAGCGGAGTGATGTTGCGAGTTGCGCGTTTCGAGTTGCGAGCAAAAAATTTGGCGATAGGGGGCATCGGTACAAAAGGTAACAGTCCCCAATAAGCTGGGCAAACTGGGTAATTTGGGGTACGGCTCCCTTCGGTTTTTGGCACTATTTATATTCTACTGTGTTCTTTTGATGACATGGGAAAAGCGGCGGGGACGCCGCTTTTACGGCTAGGTAGCGTCATTAGGATTCCCCATTCTCCTCGGCGTCGGCACCAGGCTCGTATGCTCTGTGTAATTCCCCTCTCCCTTGACCAAGGCCCGAAATCGATCCAGAATCGCTGTACATCCGGACTCATTTATCGGGGGCGGCTCTGCTGTCCCTGACGCCAAGCATCAACCCTGAGGGAGAGCATCATGAGCTACACTTATGACCTCAGCCCCGACGCCTGTTTCGAAGACCGTTACAGCCAGTTCATTGCGTTCGGTATCCCGAAAGCAGATGTCGATACGTTGCGCGGCACGATCAAGAGTATGTGGGCAGATGCGCCGGGCGGGTGGTCTTACGAATGGTCCGCGTTCGCGCGGAAATATTTGCAGGCAGCAAACCCACTCCTCGCGTCGTTCGCCTACGGTTTTGCCATATTTCCCTGCCTCGCCAACGATGCACGGCGCAAGGCGCAGCAAAATCAGCTTGAATGCTACCTCAAGGCGGCGCCGAGCTTCCCCGTCAAATTCGAGCGCAGAATACTCGCGATCCCCTATCAAGGCGGAACGGTGGGCACACCGGTGCATCTGTTTTCAGTCACAGGCCAGTATGCGAGCGCGCCGGTGCTGATTTACACCGGCGGCGTCGATACCTACAAAATGGGTCTGCACGCGATCTACGTGACATTGGCCCAACGCCTCGGCATTACGATCTTGGGCTTCGACATTGCCGGCACGGGTGAAAGTACTATTCCACTTTCCGTCAAAGGTGACGAGCTCGTGCTCGGCATCGTGAATGAAGCGCAAGCTCGGCAACGGAAAGGTCGCGCATCTCGGATTTTCGTTCGGTGGCAACTTCTCGGCGATGACAGGGCTTTGCGGCGCCGTCGATGCCGCGATCGTGCTTGGCGGTCCGATCGACAAGGCCTGGGGAAAAGAAAACGCGGAACACTTGCCCTTCGGCATGCCCGGCATCATCGGCAACGACATGGGCTTCGACCATCAACCAACAACTCCGGATTTCATGGCCGCTGTGCAACAGTTCTCCCGGCGTCCGCTGCTGGCTCGAACGGATAACGCCCCGATGCTTGTCATCAACGGCGCCAACGACTATTTCGTCCCGCAGGCGGATACGCTCGCCTTCAAAGGTCGCCCCAAATCCGAAGTCTACTTGCTCCCGGACATTGGACATTGTGCCGTATTGGGCGGCCCGTCAAAGCTGCCGCAGGTAATCGACTTAATTACTCGCTGGCTGCCGCAGTACATCGGGGGTGTCCTGACTTCGAAGCTCGAACTCGATACCCGCCTTGATCCGCGGATCAAGAAATACTTCGCAGGCATGCCTCAAGGAGCAGAAAAGCCTAACGTTTCGAGCCGTGAAGAACTGCTCGCACAAGAAAACTCGCCGGCGGCCCTGGCCGCACTGGCAGCGCCAAACGGCCCTGTTCGACTCGATGGACAGCGAGGAGATCGCCCCGTCAGCCGGTCTGAGCGTACGCACTGAGACCCTCACCTCCTCGCCCGATGGGAACACCATCAAGATCCGGTTTATCCGGCCGGACAACGACGAGACTTTGCCTTGCGTTTACTACATCCACGGCGGCCGCATGGAGATGAGTTCCTGCTTTGAAGGCAACTACAAGACCTGGGGCCGTATGATCGCGGCCAAGGGCGTCGCGGTGGCCATGGTTGAGTTCCGCAACTCGGTGCACCCTTCCGCTGTGCCGGACATTGCCCCCTTTCCCGCCGGCTTGAACGATTGCGTGTCGGGCCTCAAGTGGGTGCACGCCTATGCAACCAGTCTCAAGATTGATGCGAAGCGCATTATCGTCGCCGGAGAAAGTGGCGGCGGCAACCTGGTTCTCGCCGTAGGCATGAAACTGAAGCAGGATGGTGAACTCGCCCTGCTCAAGGGCATCTACTCCTTGTGCCCCTACATCGCCGGCCAGTGGCCGCAGCCGCAGTACCCGTCTTCCATCGAGAATGAGGGCATCGTGCTCAAGTTCGGGGACAACCGCGCCACCATGGCCTACGGCATCGAGGCCTTTAACGCCCGCAACCCTCTCGCGTGGCCCAGCTTCGCCAAGCGAGAGGATGTCGAAGGCCTGCCGCCGACGGTTATCAGCGTCAACGAGTGCGATCCGTTGCGCGATGAGGGCATCGCCTTCTACCGTCTGCTGTTGGCAAGCGGCGTTTCAGCGCGTTGCCGCCAAATGATGGGCGCTGCCACGCAGTCGAGATTTTGCCGGTCATCTGTCCCGATATCGGTCACGCCACCGCCGGCGATATAGCCAACTTCGCGACGCGAGGTTGAGTTGCGGTGAAAGTACAATTCAAGGGTGAAGGAGGGTTAGAGCAGTTTCATTTCAATCGTAGCGGTCGCGTCGCCTTCGGCGACCCCTTCGGGGTTGCTTTGGGCGAGGTCGTCCGCGGCGTCATCGCTCCTCAACGGGTCTATTCAAACCCGCTTCGTCGCTCTTCCTTGCGGCCAACCTCGCCCAAAGCAACGCAGACGCTACGATTGAAATGAAAATGCTCTAGTTATCTTATCCGGCCACCCCTGACCGGCTCGCGCAGGGGCCACCGATTAGGCCGAGCGAAGCGGCCAATACTTTCGCCAGGAGACCGATGATGAGGCTTTCCGACCTTGCTCCGATCGCCAGCCTGATCAGTTGCGCTGGGGTACTGATTTCACTGATTTACCTGGCAATTCAAATCCGACAAACGGGAAAAAACCAACGGGCCTTGATTCACCAGGCACGGGCGTCGCGCTTGATCGCTTTGACGACACAAGTCGCTAATCCTGAAATTGTCGAAGGATATTTCCTTGCTGTGTTTGGGTCAGAAGCGATTACCGAAATTCAATACAGACAGTACATGATGATGTTCACGGGATTGTTGTACGCAATCGAGGACGACTTCTTTCAATATAGAGAAGGGCACTTAGAGAAGAAGCATCTCGACAGTTCTGCGCAATCCTGGAAGCGTTTATGCTCCTCGCCAGGGCATCGGGTTACCTGGAGACGCACCAAAGCCGTGTTCACACCGGATTTCGTGGAATTCATGGATCGAACGATGGCCGAAGTTTCGGAACTCCAGCCTCATGACGATTTTGATGCCTGGAAGGCAGAGCTATTAGCCGAGGTGGCCGCGCGACGGGTGGCAAAATAGGAGATGCACCATAATGGCTCCTTCTGGCATAGTCGTAGTCAAAAAAGACCGCAACGGTTCGGTCCAAAGGCGCCGTGCGCATAGGTCAGTTTGAGAAATGGCTGCCTCACCGAACCCGCTCAGCGCCGACCGCCCCGCATCGTGTACCCACAAATGTGGTTGAATAATGTCGGAATCCACATTTTGGGCTTATCTAAATCCCCCCAAACAACCCATTTTGTTGCGGACTGTCAAGTTTTGTCTTGAAGGGTGCGGGGACGAAAATAACGCGGATCGAAGGCAAAAAGCATTGCACCCTTCGCCGAGATTTTCCTCTTCCAAAATTGGCGGGATCGCCGTCCCGTGGCGAGTGCGCCGGCGGCGGGGGAGGATTTTTAAAACTCAAAGACCATGGCGGGAATTGAACCCACGTACCGGGCTTTGCAGGCCCGGGCCTGAACCACTCGGCCACATGGTCGATTGCGGGGGTGCGCTTGTGCCGCGTACCCCCGCGAGAAGCGGTGCAGAAACCGTCAGTTGGTCTGCCCGCTGCGCCACGGCGAACGGGCCGCGCCGTCTCAAGGGCAACCGCATTTTCGCCCCTCCGGGCGGCGCTGCGACGCAGCAGGATCGCGCTGCCCACGGCTGCGGCGGCGGCCAGACTGGTCGGCTCGGGAACCGGCAACTCATTGTCCAGCACGACGCCGGCAACATCCGATCCAATTTGGTTGGCCGCGTCGATGCTGTATTGGAAATGCACGCCGCCGTCAACGCGCGATTCTCCAACCGCGTTGATCAGGTCGCTGAAGCTGGTGTAATCAAGGGGCGCGACGGGGTCGCCCGTTTCCGGGTCGTAAAGATACGAATCCACCTCAACGCTGCCACCGGGAACGGCATCGCCGTACAGACCTTCCAGAACTCCGAATCCGGCCGCCGCGGTGACGCTGTGCCCGCTGGCGTATTCAGGATGATTCGGCGTGGTGAGCAGCGGCTCCCATCCGCTGGGATCGTAGGTGGAATTCAGCGCGCTGATCGGGCGGATCGCGTTGTAATTGTATTTGGTATCCCAGGCGGCGATGCGGGCGTCCGCTTCGGCGATGTTCACCAGCCCGAACAGCCGCGCGTTCTGCGCCAGATCGTCGTTTTCAGCCTGGGCCACTTCCTGGGTTACCTGCCCGATGGGAATCTCGACGTCCTGCGCCCAAAGCTCGGCAAGATGAACATCCGCCTGAACGGTTGGATCCGTGCTGGTCAGGTTCGCAAGGCTTCCCTGCGATTCAACTTGTGCCAGATCGGTTTGAAATTCCGTCGAGCTCTCGGCCGGGGGCGTCGGTAGCACGGAATTGGCTTGCGACTGCTGAGGGCAAAGGGCTTGACGCCGCTCCACCAGGGCTGCGAGGCGTAGAGCGCCAAGTCGCCATTGGAATCGATGGTCACGGTCTTTCCCGTCAGGGCCGAAGCGTAGGCGGGGTTGCTGGTGTATTGCTGGGATATGGGCGTGGGCACCCACTGTCCATTCTGCGGAATCGGATTTGTTGCGGAGATAGGCGTGCCGTTCCACGCTCCGACGTATTGCGTCGTGGTGGGGCCCGCAGCGGGCGTTGCCGAGCCGTCGCCGGTGCGGTTGGCGATAATCGCCGCCGCCGGCGCTATTGCCAAAGGCGATTCCATTGTTGTACTGCTGGGCGGTGTCGGTGCTTTGCACCGCGGCCTGATCCGCGGCCAAATGGGAGTTCCAGATTGCTTCCTGTTGCGCCGCCACGCCGGTCAGATTCGTGGGCGAGGTGTAGCCCTGGAGCTGGGTGAGAACGGTGCTATTCAAGACGTCGTAGGCGGCTTGAGCGGCGGCGATGTTGGCGTCGGTTGGGGCGGTGGGAGCGGCCGTGGGCAGATAGGGCTGACTGCCGCCGAGAATCGGCGCTACGGCATCCTGTACCGCGATGCCTTCAATCGCCAGGTCTCGCGTCGCCGCATTGGGGCCGATGTTGCTGCTCGCCGGGCCCAGCGCCGGAGGGATTGGTCACCGGCGCGCTGGGATTATTCACGGCATAAACATTGGTTGGAAAATCGGCCACGATAGCGTTGCTGGTCAGTTGCTCCCATTCGGTGACCGCGTCACCGAGCGACCAGGAAGCCATCGCCGCGGGCAACACGATTATCGCAATACTCGATTTACGGAGAAGCATATTCTAATCCTTTTATAGTAAATACAGTTATTTTGTCGGATAGCCCGCGGTCTTCGACTGCCAGGCGGCAGCGCAAACCAATTCACTTGGGAAAGCGAAAGTTCCGCGATGCGCGGAAAGGTGGGATCAGCAACAACACGCCGCCGGGGAAGCGGCGGATTTCAGAAACAGGCGGAAAAAAGAGGGCTGCCGGTTCATTTTCTTTCCTTCACCGTGGACGGAAATAAATCCCGTCCTGACGACGAATAGGAAATTTAACGAACCGACAGCCCGTTCGGCAAGCTTTATCTTAAGGCTATCCAGCCGATTTTACATTGACCGCTTTAGCACACCGGCAAGTAACTGTTGAAGGGGACACGACCCTTAATATTAAGGGTCGTGTCCCTAATGCCACGAAGTTAAGCCACAAGTCCGCGCCATTACTGCACTTACTACCATTGCGCAACAAGTAGCCTCCTGTCAGAATGGTGGTGCTTTGTTCACCAACCAACAGGAGGCCACGGATGGCTGCGTTCGATCTCGCCCTCACTTGCATTCGCGATGGCGCTGATGATCTTCTCCTGCCAGAGCGGATCAATCAACTGGCGCTGGCTCAGGGCCACTCGTTCCGCAACACCACCCTCACGCCGGGCAATACCCTTCGACTGTTTGTTCAGCAGGTTGCCCACGGCAATGTCGCCTGCTCGGCAGTGCGGCACCTGGCGGGGGAGGACTTTTCCGATTCCGCCTGGTGCCAGGCACGCACGCGGCTGCCGATGGAGCTGATTCAGCAGGTGCATCATGACATCGTCGATCAGGGCCGGCGGGAGCTAAGCAGCGCCGATGGCGTTGGTGATGCGTCCTATCGCTGGCGCGGGCACCGACTGCACGTGATCGACGGCTCCAGCGATTCCATGCCGGACACCGTGGAACTGCGCGATCATTACGGAGTGCCGGCCGCCTGCCGCCCGGGTCTGGGTTTTCCCACGTCGCATCTGCTGCTGCTCATGGACCACCGCAGCGGATTGCTGATCGACTGTCACGACGCCCCCGGCGACACGCACGACGCCTCCGTGGCATGGCGCATGCACGGACATCTGCAGGCAGGGGACATCCTGCTGGGGGATGACGCGTTCAGCTCCTACGTGCATTTGGCCCTGCTTTTACAGGCGAATCTGCACGCGATCATGCCCACGCATCACCACCGCATCGTCGATTTCACGCCCGGCCGATGGCACGTGCCGAGGAAACACAACACCGAGAGAAAAAGCGGGGGCAAACCGCGTTCGCGATGGATCAAATCGCTGGGACATCAGGACCATCTGGTCGAATACTTCAAACCGGTTAACAAACCCGACTGGATGAGCCCGTCGCAATGGGAGGAGTTGCCGGAGTCGATCATCGTGCGGGAGATTCGACGCACGGTGCAGCGCAACGGCTTTCGCCCCATCACGGTGACGATCGCCACGACCCTGCTCGATCCCGACGCGTACCCTGCCGACGAATTGATCGAACTTCGACTGACCCGATGGATGGTCGAGACCAACATCCGCCATCTCAAGATCACGCTGGGAATGCATGTGCTGAAATGCCAGACGCTGGAGGGAATTCGCAAGGAGCGACGGATCTTCCTGCTGGTCTACAACCTGATCCGCCTGTTGATGCTGCGGGCGGCCTGGCGTCAGGGAATCAACGTCAATCGCCTGAGCTTTGCCGACGCGCTGGCATGGCTGCGACTGCGCGACGTGAGCGCGGTCGTGGAATTGAAGGTAAATCCCTGGCGTCCGGGGCGTCTGGAGCCGCGGGTGATCAAACGACAGAAGAAGGAGTATCCATACATGACCCGGCCGCGTGCGGCGATCAAATTACAACTGCGGGAGGAATATTGTGTTGTGGCTTAACTTCGTGGCATTAGGTCGTGTCCCCTTCAAGTTCTCTCAAGTTCTCTCAGCCCTCGTTCTCGCGGCTTGTCTTACGCTTTCTCCATCCCTTTTGGCGACCGCGGTCCCGAAGCGTGCTCGCTAGGCCGTGGCGCGCTGCCATGCCCCGCACCCACGCATCGTTGCCCACGGGCGGCCGCGCTTCGTTGCCGTCTGGATCGCATCGACCTCTCCCTGCGTCTGCGGCTGATTCACCAGTGCGGTCCAGCCCGCGGGACGATCGATCGGCCAATCGCTGAGCACTGCGCGCATCTTTTTCCGGGCCGTGAAGGCGAATGTGCAGGCTGCTCCACCGCCAATCCTCCGCGCACTTGACTGCTCCGGCGCAGCGGGTTTCGCTCCACGTAGCGCAGCACCGTCAGCAGATGTCCGTCCTCCTGCACCATGAAATTTTTGAATCGCGCCTGGTACACATGCCCCATCCCAACCGCGTCGTGGGCCGCCTGCCATCGGGCGGCGTGCGTGAGCCCCAGATATCCGAAAAACCGCGACAATTCTCCATCCCGCTTCGGCCAGACCACGAAATGCCAGTGATTGGACATCATGCACCACGCCAGGATGCGGATAGAATGCCGCTCATGCGCCTGGAGCAAAACGTCTTGAAACGCGAGGAAGTCGGCCTCCTTTTTGAACAGCCGCAGCCGTCCGTTGGCACGGTTCAGCACGTGGTAGACAAATCCGCCGGGAGCAACTCGAGCAATGCGCGGCATGGCGAGAGGTTAATTTGCGTGGGATTGAGTGTAAAGGGTCGTGTCCCCTTCAGTGTCGTCCCATGAACACCCGACGTCTTTCAATAGTGGCGCACTACGTTTTCGTGCTAGCAGTTTTGGGCTGCGGAAGCTCGATGGACGTCACGAATGACCCGTCCTACGGCAATTTTGGGGTGGTTGTCGGATCATGGAAAACCAAGACGCCACTCTGGCTAGTTAGAATTGGAGGTACAGTTTACCTTAACGTAGCAAACACCACATACGAACAGTCCGACAGTGTCATCGAAACAGTGCCGACTGGCAGCGAACTTCGAATCGAACATTTGACACTCACCCGGACTGCCGAAGTCGACTTATTAAGCGCATCAGGAAGCCTCGTGACCGGTCCGCACGCTGGGGAAGAAATTCACCTGGACGTACATCTGTTTGCACGAGCTGTTACAGGATGCTATGTAGTGGCTTGAATCCTCGTCCTTCAGACAAGTGGGCGGTCGCAGACGACAAATTGCAGAGGTGACATTGAACTTGAAGGGGACACGACCGGCTCTGTCTCAATCCTCGTTTCTTCGCCGCAGAGTAGCATGATGTTATGAGTAATGACCCGCAGCAGCATCTCCTGTTTCCTCCGCTCCGGCGTTCGTGAGCGCAACGCCGAGCCGAGGTTTCGCTTCATCATGCTGTGAACGGTCTCGCTCTGACTGCGCTGGCCGTAATGTTCCTTGTCTGCTTTCTGTTTGAACCGTCTGGCCATGTGCCGTCTCCATCGGCCTCGGGGGAGTTTTTTCGTCGGGCGGCCGATGCCCGGCGGAATGATCGACCGCACGCCCAGTTCTTCGCGGGCGATGCGATGATTGTTTTCCGAATCATACCCTGCATCCGCCACCACCACCCGCACCGCGGCCCTTTCCATGATCGCGACAGTAGCTCTCTAAAGTCAGGAGCGTCTGATCCGTTGCCCATTCGCACCTTCGCCGCCAGGATCGCGTGGCAACTGCTCGCCACCGCCACCGACAGCTTGGGCATCGCCGTGAGGCTGCGCTTTCGCGAAGCGTTGACCGATCGGCCCCAACTGCCTGGTTTTTCAGGAGTTTTTCCGCTTCCATCCACGCACTTGCTCTGCATCTTTCGACAGCGACGATCATA